>NZ_CP109499.1 GCF_036231965.1 Streptomyces sp. NBC_01428
ACGACGCGGCGTCGCTACGCGACGCTTCCCGCGCTACGCGCGGCAATCCGGCTCTGCCGGAATGAGGCAGGGCTCCGCCCTGCCTGCCGGAATCGCTCCGCGATCCGGCGATCCGGCTAACGCCGGATCAGTCGCTGTGCCGGCCTGCTCCGCAGTCCCGCACAGCGACTTGACGTCCACTCCGTGGCCGCCAAAAAGGCGGCTGGCTAGCGGGGAGCTACTCCCAGGAACCTGCTGAATCTCCATGGCTACTCTCCGGGCAAAAGACTTGTCGAGTTGTACGGCCCAACGGTCGGCTGCGGAGGTGAGCGCTTCCAGTACCTCATCGAAACGTCGCCCCCAGCGAGTTGAGCAGACTTCCTCCCATACTGCCCGGAATCGCATTGCCTGCTCCACCACGTTCAGTAGTTCCGCATCGGGTGCGGTCCTGGCCAGCTCGTCCTTCATATCTCTCCCCCTCATGCCGACTGGGTCCATCTTTCACTGCTCCTGTGCGTCACTTTCAAAGCCAGCTTGCTTCTGGGATGATGACTGAGTACCAGCCTTTTCCTTCGAGAGGTATAAAACGTCATCATGAGAGATTCGGGAAGTTCGTCATTTCGTTTCCCTGGATGAAATCTGGGCTAATCCCAGACCGTACCTTTTATTCCGAGAATGTGAGGGGTCGTGTCTCAGATGGAATTGCGTCCCCATCAGGCTGAGGCTGTCGATAACGTCGCTCGTATTCTCGGTGTTCCTCCCGGAGGGCGCATTCCTCCTGACGGTCTGCGTACCCAGGTAATCGCTGCGACCGGATCTGGTAAGACTCTGATCGGTGCGGAGTCCGCGCACCGGCTTTCCGCCCGCCGTGTGTTGGTGTTGGTGCCGACCCTGGACCTGCTGACGCAGATGGCCGGCGCCTGGCGTCGTGCGGGTCGGTGGGGCGCCATGATCGGTGTCTGCTCGCTGCGGGCCGAAGAGAGCCAGGGTCTGCCGTGCACGACGGACCCTGATGAGCTCGTCTCGTGGGTGGCCGGGTTGGAGACAGTCACCGTGTTCGCGACGTATGCCTCGGTCGGTAGGGGCATTCTTCAGCGGGCGCATACGGCTGGTCTGCCGGTGTGGAGTCTGATGGTGGTGGATGAGGCCCATCGCACGAGCGGGGACGGCTTGAAGCCGTGGGCTGCCGTGCACGACCAGGCGCAGCTGCCGGCGGAGCGTCGGCTCTACATGACGGCGACGGCGCGGGTGTGGGAGGCGGAGGGTGAGCGGCCGCGGTTGGTGGCGTCGATGGAGGACGGCTCGCCGGTGTTCGGGCCGGTCGCCTACAAGCTCACCTTGTCGGAGGCGATCAGTCGCGGGATCGTCGCGCCGTACCAGGTGCTGTGCCTAGACATCCGCGATCCTGATCTGTACGCGGCGCTGACCAGTGAGGACACGGGTTCGGATGCGGTGCGTGGCGCTCGCCTAGCGGCAGTGCAGACGGGGTTGATGCACGCGGCAGTGGAGGAACACTTCCGTCGGGTGCTGAGCTTTCACAGTCGGGTGGGTGAGGCGGAGGCGATGGCGGCGTCGGTGCCGGCCACTGCGGCCCGGCTCGCCGAGGAGCAGCCGGATGTCTACCCGCCCGCGGAGCAGGTGTGGGCGGACTGGCTGTACGGCGAGCACGCCCCCGGGCATCGTCAGACGGTGCTGGCCGAATTCGCCTCCGATTATCTTGGTCGTCCTGAATTTGAGGGCCTTGATATGCGGGCCGAGTTTCGCGTTCTATCGTCTGTTCGTGTTCTCGGTGAGGGGGTCGATACGGCCGAGTGTGACGCGGTTCTCTTTTCGGACGCGCGCGGCTCGATGGTCGATATCGTGCAGATGGTGGGGCGTGCCTTGCGGCTGCACCCGGGACGGGGAAAACTGGCTTCTCTGGTGGTTCCGGTGTTCCTCGGGCCGGATGAAGATCCGAATGAATTGCTCACTTCGGATGCCTACTGCACCCTCAGCAAAGTCCTCGGAGCCCTGCGGGCGCACGACGCGGACACGATCGAGGCGCTAGCGGACCCTCGCCTGCGCAACAGCCGTCGGGCGGTCGAACAGGGCGAGGACGGAGGCGAGTTGGGCGAGGACGACGTCGAGGTGGAGGCGGAGCGGGTGTCGTCCCGGGCTGCGGGAGTGCTGCGGTTCACCGAGGAACGTGACCCGGCAGCGCTGACCCAGTTCGTGCAGTTGCGGGTCATCGATCCGGAGGGTGCGTACTGGCGGCGTGGCATCGAGGCCGCAACCCGGTGGCTGCGCGAGACGGAGAGCAGGGAGCTGCGGGTGCCGTTCACGTACGTCACGCCGGAGGACTGGTCCTCGGTCGGTTCGCATCCGCTGGGGGCGTGGATCGCGGATCAGCGGCGCTACTACGCGGCGGGGACGCTGGAGGCTTCGCGGGTCGCGGAGTTGGAGCGGCTGGGCATGGTGTGGTCGGTGCACGCCTCTGCGTGGGATGCCGGCTTGGACGTCGCCCGCTCGTACGCGGCCGTGCACGGGCACTTTCTGCCCGCCGTATCGGTGGTCTGGGACGCGTTCCCGCTCGGGGTGTGGGCCAAGAATCAGCGCGCAGCGGCCCGGAAGGCAGCCGAGAACGCCGAACGCCGTGCCGCTGGGGAAACGGGCCTCTCCTACGCCGGGGAACTCTCTGAGAGCCGTGGGGAGGCTCTGGCGGAGGTCGATCCTGGGTGGTGTCCGGCGTGGGAGATCGGTTGGCAGCGCAGCTACCGGCTCGCTCTCGCCCATGTACGCGCCGGCGGTGAGCTCCCGGGCTTGGGCGGGGAGCTGGTCGTGCAGGGGGAGGATCTGGGGGCGTGGGTCGTCGCGCAGCGGGCCGGCTGGGAGCAACTGATGCCGGCGCAGCGGTTCTTGCTGGAGTCGATCGGGGTGGAGGGGTCGGCTGACGGTGAGGTGGTGGAGTCAGTGCGGCGGACGCAGGACGAGAGGTGGGTGGCCAACCTCGCCGCGGCCCGGCAGTTCCGTGCTCGTGAGGGGCACCTGCGGGTGCCGAGGAAGGTGGTGGAGGTCGTCGACGGCGAACAGATCAAGCTCGGGGCATTCCTCGACAACACCCGTCGTAGGGCGGGCAGGCTCAGCGAACAACGGCGCGCGGCACTCGATGGGCTGGGGATGCGGTGGGCGTGACTGGGTCTCCGTGATCGGCATGTGCGTGGGGGCCCGGCGTGTGGATCGCCGGTCCACACGGCTGCGGTTCCGGATTGCTGATCCGGGATCGGATTTTGGCCGTGGATCGTCAGTGGTGCATCCAGATCTTGCCGCTGGTGTCCTCGTCGTAGCCTTCGCAGCAGGTGCCCACGGCGACGACTTGGGACGTGCCGGGGATGACAGCGAGCCCGGTGATCGAGTGGTCGGAGGCGATGTGTTCGCTCGACCACTTCCGGCCGTCGTAGTGGAAGACCTGGTCGTCTCCGCTCGCGGAGAATGCGGAGACGAAGAGCCCGCCGTGCCCGTCGGCGGCGGCATTGGCGAACTTTCCGGCGATGCCGGAGTCGACCACGCTCACCCACCTGTGCCCGTCCCAGCGCACTGCGATGGGCCCGACGACGCTCCCCGTTCGGCCCGTGCGGCCGACGGCCCAGAGCTGTGTCGGCGACTGTGCGGCGAGACCGCGCAGCTCTCCGGTTGGCCTCGCGACCGCGGGCGGCAACGGCACCGTGCGCCACCTGTGCCCGTCCCAGTGCAGAGTCGCCGGTCGGCCCCGGCTCTCGCCCACGGCCCAGACATCTCCAGGCGACAGGGCATGTATGGCATGCACGCACACCACCGACGGCAGGTCGACGGCCGACCACCCCGCGGCCGTACGGTGCCGGAGGAACGAACGACAGGTGCCGTCACCGCCCGGCCGTCGCGCCGCCACCCACACGTCGCCGGGCCCCGCGATGGTTGCCGCATCGACCAAGGAGTTGGGCTCGCGCCAGGCGAGTGTCCACTGGCGGCCGTTCCACCGTGCCGCCCGGGATTCGGTGCCGGCCGCCACCCCCGCGGCGCCGAAGACCCACACGTCACCGGGCCCCGAGGCTGCGACGACGCGCAGGCTGTTCAGGCCAAGGCGTCCGGGTATCTCGACTCTCGTCCACGTCCCGCCGCGCCATCGCATGACGGCCGGCTCGTCGCTCTCGTCTCCCACGGCCCATGCGTCGTGTGCGCCGGTAGCCGTCACGCCGTACAGGTTCCCGGGGATGTCGGTGTGGCCCACCGGCTGCCACGCCCCGGAGCCGGCCGTCTCGCTCTGATGTGCCGGCGGATGTGTGTCCTTGTCTGTCGAACAACTAGCGACCGTCATCGCCAGGACTGCGCTGATCCCGGCAATCACAAAGCGGCGCACTGGCCGCACCCCCCTCGTCGCCCGACCCTGAAGCGGGATCGTACGAGAGCTGGCAGGTTTCGTCAGTCAGAGCGTCCCAGGTTTTGCGCACGGTCTTTGGCGTCTTCGGGTGGTGGCTTCGTCGATCCTTGCAACCCGTGAACTAAGCCACTGGTAGGGACACTCGTCAAGATCGGGTTCGTCGCTCCAGACCTCTAGCTTGGGTCGGCGACGCCTGGTTGTCGGCTCTCGCGGCAAAAACGACACTGGGCGTCCGCGGGGGGCGTGCGGTGGTGCCGCGGATGCACCACCGCGCGCAAGCCGTCTAGAGAGATTCGGCGGTCGAGGTGGGCGATTCCTCTTCGGCTGGGGTGCCGCGGCCGATCGTCATGGACCAGTGCACGGCAGAAGATGCCTCGACGGACACGACGCCGTTGCGTTCCACGCCTTTGACCGCGACCTGGTTGTAGGTGGTGCTGACTTCGCCGGCCTGGCACTCCAGCGGGAAGGAGATGTGCACGGACTGGACAGCGACCTTGATCTTCCCGGCGCCCTGGCAGCGCACCGCGACGATCAGTGCGTCTCCCTTCTTGCCCTTGGTGAAGGAAAGGGTTGCGTTCCCGGTGGTCGCCTTCTGACGGCCGGCGAGCCTCTCGCCGGCGTCCAGCTCGGGAGGCTGCTGGACCGCGGGCTGTGTGGCACTCGGGGTGGGAGTGGCTTTCGCGGACGGCTCGGACGAACGTGTGGCCGGGGACGCCTTGTTGTCGTCATGCCCGGACGAGCAGCCGGTCAGGGGGACGAGCAGCGTGGCGCACACGAGGATCAGGGCTGCGCGGGTTCGACGTGACACGTCAGTCCTCCCAGATGGCCCAGCCGACGCGGTGGGGCGTGTAGATGGTGACGTTGTGCTTGGCGCCCTTCCCGCAGTTGACATAGGTGTATTGGCTGTAGCCGTAGCTCTTCAAACGGTAGACGCCGTACCGGCCGTACGTTGTCTTGCGGGCGGGGGTGTCCACCGTGATCGCATTGCCGAGCTTCGCGGTGAGGGAGGCGGAGACGGTCACCCCGAACTTCCCGGAGATCTCGATGACCGCCGCGCTGCCCTTGACGTTGAGTTCGCCGGTGTAGGCGATGCCTACCGTGCCGGTCACGTCCGAGGTGAACGTGGACTTGGCGGTGCGTGACGTGCCGTTGTGGTTGGCCTGCTCGGCGCCAACCCCCTTGTGGTAGTCCTTCGACTTGCTGCTGGCCTTGTAGTACCAGCCCTGCTCGCAACCGCGGCTGGAGGGCACCTGGTCGGCGGCGTCGGAGGGAGCTGCGGCGGGAACGTCAGGAGCTCCCTCGGTGAGGTCCGTCTCCTCCGGCTGGGCGGGCGGCGCCGTCGCGACGGTGTCGGCCGGGTCTGTTGTCGGGTCGTCCGCGAACACCGGCCCCGCTCCGGCGAGAACGACAGCAGTCACAGCAGGTACCAGCAAAGCCCTTCGGGGCATGCGCATGACATCTCCTTGGTCAGGGGAAGATTACTGCCCGCGATGATCTCGGCACCGGCAGCTGTCGAGATCTTGGCAGTGCTCTTCGGCGGATGACCAGCTTCCGCCCCATCCCTGAGCAAGACATGAGCTTCGCGAGCACCCTCAGCTGACGCGAGTACCGGGGCTTGGTCCACCTGGCCGGCGGCGATCGTTGAACCCAGGCGACCCGCGCCTTGGACGGCACGGGGATCGTCGGTTGAGGCCGGCGACACGGTGGGGTGGCCCGTCCCGGGTTCCGGGACGGGACGGGCCGGTGCTCGCCCAGGCCCTCAACTCCAGGACCGTGGGCGGGCGACCCCGGCGGTGTCAGCTCGTGGCCGCCGCCTTCGGCGAGTTCTGGTAGGCAGCCACCTGCCATTCCGTTTCCTGGCGGGTCAGGATCCACATGGCGATCGCGCTGCGGTCGGCCGGCACGTGTGTCTCGCCGGAGAAGAGGATGCTCGTCTCGCTGATGACGGCGGCGGCATCCTTGTTGAGGAAGCGGATGTCGAGCACCTTGTTGTTCGTGGTGGAGTCCTTGAGGTAGCTGGTGAAGCCGGCCTGCATGCTCTGCCGGATCTCCTCGCGGGAGGAGCGGTAGGACCCCGGCAGGATCACGCTCGCGTCCTCGGTGTAGTCGGCGACGAACGCGTCCGCGTCATAGGTGTCCCACGCGGCGTAGACGTTCTCGAGGACCTTGAGGATGGCGGTCTCGTCCGCGGTGTGCGTCCGGTTCGTGGTCATGGTTGCTCCTTGCTCGGTCGTACGCGTGCGGGTTGCCGCGGGCTGCGGCGCACCGGGAGCCGGTGCGGCTCCGCAGGTACATACCGGCGCCGGAGTCCCGGCTCATCGCGTACTCCGAACATTTTTTGAGGAGCGCGGGGTGCGCCCTCGCAGAAGCAGTCGGTTTGGTGTGGTCAGGCTTCGATGCGGGGGGCCAGACGGAAGGCTGCGAAGATCTCGGTGTCCTGGAAGACGGTGTTTCTGCTGATCCCGGAAGCGGTGACGGTGAACACCTGGAGTGTGTGGAGTTCGAAGGCGCCGCTGTCGCCGAGGCGGTAGGCGGCCATGCCGGGCTGGCCGTTCGCCGCGACATGGGTCAGGTGCCAGTTGGCGCCTGCCTCGGCGAAGACCCAGTCCATGAACTGCCCGTACTTCTCGGGTCCGGTGAACCAGTTGAGCATCGGCGGCATCTCCATGATGACGTCGTCGCTCAGCAGTTTCTTGAGCCCTTCGACGTCGGCGTCCTGGAACGCTTTCATGTAGCGGTCGACGAGGGCTCGTTGCTCTGCCTGGGAGGGTTCTGCAATCTGCTCCTCGAGGACGCCCGCCTCGTTCAGGCGAGCGCGTGCGCGTTGCAGGGCGCTGTTGACCGAGGCGACCGACGCGTCGAGGACGTCCGCTGCTTCGACGGCGGAGAAGGCGAGGACGTCGCGCAGGATCAGCGCGGCCCGTTGGCGTGCTGAGAGGTGTTGCAGGGCGGCGACGAAGGCGAGCCGTACGCTGCTGGGGTCGATGGCCGTGCCGGTGGGGCTTCCCAGGTGCAGCAGTGAGTCGGGGATCGGCTGGAGCCAGGTGGCTTCGCCTCCGTGGACCAGCGGGTCCGTGGGCAGGCGTTCGGTCACTGTTCCGGCGGGCAGCGGGCGGCGGCGCCGGGTTTCCAGGGCTGTCAGGCATGCGTTGGTGGCGATCCGGTGGAGCCAGGTCCGCAATGCGGCGCGGGACGGGTCGTAGGCGTCCCGGGCCCGCCAGGCTCGCAGATAGGTCTCCTGCACCAGGTCCTCGGCGTCGTGGACCGAGCCGAGGATGCGGTAGCAGTGAGCGAGCAGCTCCTGTCGGAATGGTTCGATCTGACGGTCGAAATCCACCACTGTGGCGCTCCCCCGCGGCCAGTCCCTCGTCCGTGTGCCGGGGACCCTACCGCAGGGGTCTTCGCGGGGGTTTTGGTGGCGTTGCCGGCGGGGTCGAGGGCGGGGCGTCCTCGTGTGTCGGGGGCGAGTGTCGGCCCGGTTTCGGGTTCTAGTGGACGGCTGTCGGGTGCCATTCGCGGTGGAGGAGGCCGAAGATCCAGGAGTCGGAGACGTCGCCGTTGACGACGCAGTCCTCGCGGAGGGTGCCTTCGCGGACGAAGCCGAGCTTGTCCAGGACCCGGGCGGAGGCCAGGTTGCGGGTGTCGGTCTCGGCCTGGACGCGGTTCAGGTCCAGGGCGTCGAACGCCCACCGCAGGACGGCGTGTGCGGTCTCGGTGGCGTAGCCGTGGCCCCATGCGGCGGTGTCGAAGACGTAGCCGAGGGATGCGCTGCGGAAGTCCGGGTTCCAGTTGGTCAGGCCGCACCAGCCGATGAACGCGCCGTCGGAGAGGCGGTCGACGGCCACCCGTGCTCCCGTGCCTTCCTCCTCGATCGTCCGGCATGTTGCGATGAAGCGCTGGGCGCGGGCCGGTTCGGTCCATGGCGGGGAGTCCCAGTAGCGCAGCACGTGGGCGTTGCTGTGGAGCGTGTAGAGCGGTGCCGTGTCGGCGTCGGTGAACGGCCGCAGTCGTAGGCGGGTGGTGTGCAGTTCGGGGGTGGGCAGTGTCATGCGGGGCATCCTGTCGCGTCGTGCTCGCCTCCGGCCATCGGTTTGTCCGGGCGGCCGGGGCGTGTACGTCTCCGGTGGCGCCGGGCGCGTCGTATGGGTGGGGAGTCCGCAGAGCCAGAGTCACGGTCTCCGTGACGGTTGCCTCCGGGGAGGGGACCGTGGCTTGGGTCGGTCAGTCCCTGTGGGGCATGGGGAAATCGCGTTCCAGGACAGAGCGCACTTCGGCGATCTCACGCTTCCATCGGTCACTCTTCAAGGTCTCGTCGTCCCAGATGGCTGCGGGAGCGCCGTCGGGGATGCAGTAGCCGTAGATCTTGTCTGCGACCTCGTCGGTGAAGAGGTTGTCGTAGTGGAATGAGCCTTCGAAGCCGAGCCACGCGATGCCTTCGGCTTTCGTTGAGGCTTTTTGCAGGCACTCTCGCAAGTAGGGGACGACGTCGCGGTCGATGTTGTCGAACGTGAGGTCGTACGACTGAACAATTCCTCGTTGTCCTTCGGGGTCCGGACCGAGCGGATACCGTTTCACGCGGTCCGGCCTCATTGCCGCAACCGTGAAATCGTCTTCTTGGAGCCAGGATTCAGATACCCCGAGTGTGAACAAAATGATGACGGCCGGGCCGCTCCAACTGACGGCTTCTTCGATTTCGTTCACAAGAGTTCTCAGGCCGCGAAGCCGACGTTGGTCACGTACTCGTACTGTCCCCATTGGGAGCCGAGGTCCACGATCTGGTCGATCCAGGCTTCGTCCAGGGCCTGGTCGTCGCCGTCGGCCCAGGCTCGGACGACGGCGTCCCAGTGACGGATGTTCAGGCTGCGGTATTCCACGATCCGTTGGCGCGGGCGGTCGACCTGGGACTGGTTCAGCGGGTGCAGTTCGACTCGGGTGCCGCGGCCTTCGCGGTTGAGGCGGCCTAGGAGATAGCGGGCGACGTTCTGCCGGCGCACCGTCCGGTAGGCGGTCTCGATGCGTTCCAGATTCTTCCTGGAGGGGAGGCGCTTCCCGTCGAGCCAGGCTTTGAGGGTGCGGTCGGTGACCGTGAGGCCTGCTGCGCGGGCGGCCGCGCGGGCGTGGTCGGTGCGGGTCAGGTAGTGCAGGCGGGCCAGCAGGCCCCGCTGTGCCGTGATCGGGGTGGCGATGTAGCCGGCGAGCTTGTCGAGTTGCCGGGCGACGGCTTCGAAGCCCTTGATGCCACGAGCACCGAATTGACCGAAATCGATGTTCCTTTCCGGCACCCTGCTCACTCCTGACTGATCGACGAACCTCCCCTATTCTAGCGGAGTTTGCTTGGAGATAAAGCCATTCCGGGCTGAATACCTGAATGGTTTTATGGGGTCATGTCTCGCGAGAGTTTATGGCCGGCGGGTGAAGGACGAATGGGCGGTGCCGCGTGGGCACCGTCGACGACAGCCTTCGCGATGGCCCGGAGTGTGTGGTGGTCCGCCGAGTTGTGGGCGGGGGCGGTCTCCGCGGCCGGCTAGGCGTGCCGCTCCCCCGTTCCGGCGGCGTCGGGGTGGGCCGCGGTGCGCAGGGCGTGTACGGCGGGTGCGTCGCGGTTGGCCGGAAGCCATGCCAGGCAGGAGACGGAGTTGCCGAGCTCGGGGGAATCCACGTAGGTGAGTCCGGGGCGCGGGTAGAGGCGGCGGGCGGCCGCCGGTAAGAACGTGATGGCTCGTTTCTGCAGGACCGCGAGCACCATGGCTTCGGTGTCGCGGACCACGGGGCCGTAGCGCACGCTGGTTCCGTCCGGGCGTGGGTTGATGGTGAGGTGGTCCCACCACTGGCGGGGCACTTCGGGGGGCATGTTCACCACGGCGCGGTCCGCGATCTGGGCGAGGGTGAGTTCGCTCTCGTGGGCCAGCGGGTCGTCCGCCGGGAGGCAGATCACGCGTGATTCCGTGGCGAGTTCGATGCTCTGGAAGCTGGCGGGCAGGGGGGCGCGCAGGAAGGCGGCGTCGACGGTGCCGTCGGCGAGGGCGTCGAACTGCTCGACGAAGTTCAGGTTGAGGACTTCGACCTCGAGGTGGGGGTGGCGGTTGCGCAGGCGGTCGAGGACGGTTCTCGCGTGGGGCATGGCCGCTTCCGCGCCGAGGGATCCGATGCGCAGTCTGCCGCGGACGGTGCCGGCGTGTGCGTCGCAGACCTGGAGCAGTTTCGCCATCGCGGCGAGTACTTCTGCGGCCTGTTCGGCCAGTGCGTGTCCTGCCGGGGTGAGGGTCAGGGTGCCGGTGCGGCGTTCCAGCAGGGAGAGGTCGAGGCGCTGTTCCAGGGCGCGCATCTGCTGGCTGAGGGCGGGCTGGGAGATGAACATGCGGGCGGCCGCCCGTCCGAAGTGGAGTTCTTCCGCCAGCACGAGGAACAGCCGTAACTGGTGCAGGCTCGGTTCTCGGGCGTCTCGGCGACGCGTGCCCCCGGCGACCATAGAGGGCAGGTTATCGAATCGCTGAGTGTTCCCTTCGGTTCTCGGCCGCTCCGATGTCCGGTGCTCGACCAGAATGGATCAAGGGGTCTGTTGTGCCGTGTGGTTGAGCGCGGTGGCCTCTGTCGTACGGCGAGCACCTCCCCTGCCGGTTGGGACGATATGGGGAGGCGTCATGCTCCGTCTGCATTTCACCGACGACGACTTGAGGAACGTGCGGGTGTCACGGGGGCCGGATCCCCTGTGGGAGATCGTGTGCAGCATCTGCCGATTACAGACGGGTGACGGGCGCGCGGAGTTCGGTGGGTGGCGGGAGGGGGCGCGGGAGAGGATTCGCCGCGACGAGAGGCTGCGGGTGGCGTTGTCGCCGTTGCGTGGTCTGGTGCCCAGCCGCGGTTATATTCCCGACCTTCTCACCCCCGACGCCTCCGGGGATCTGGGGGCGGGGTTGGATGCGGTCGGGGCGACGCCGGCGCGGGTGGTGGCGGAGCAGGTGGGGCGGCTGAACACGGCGCAGGCCGGGCTGCGGGGGCCGGGCGGGGGTCCGCGGGCGGACTCCGTCGATCTGAAGAGAGTCGTGCGGGCGCTTCGTACGTACTTCGATGTTGTGCTGAGGCCTCATCTGCCGCGTATGCGGGGGCAGGTGGGGGTCGATGTCGATCTGCGCTCGGGGGCGCTGCTCGCGGGTGGTGTGCAGGGGCTTCTGGAGAGTCTGGCGCCGTATGCGCGGTGGCGGGATCCGGTTCTCGAGGTGGACTATCCGGTGAGCCGTGACGTGTTGCTGGGGGGCCGGGGGCTGCTTCTCGTTCCCTCGTTCTTCTGCTGGCGGCGTCCGACCGCGCTGGCGGATCCGGATCTGACGCCCACTCTGGTGTATCCGGTGGCCAAGCCGGCCTGGCATCTGGCTCGGGACGGCGGGAGGGGTGCCTCGCGGCTGCTCGGCCGGACGCGTGCCGCGATCCTCCAGGTTCTTGCCGGCCGTGACAGTCGTGGGGGATGTACGTCGACGGACATTGCCCGTGTCGTGGGGATCGCGCAGTCGAGTCTCACGTATCAGATGAGTGCGTTGCGTGACGGGGGTCTGGTCAGTAGCCGCCGGTGCGGGAAGTACGTGGTCCACGCCGTCACGCCGCTTGGGTTGAGGATCCTGGACGGGGCGTGAGGGGTCCGTTTGCGCCGGATCGGGTGTGGGCGCGGCGGCGGTGGCTGAGCTCGCCTGCCGCCGCGTGGGCACTCCTGTCTGATGGTGTTCCGTCCCGGGCCGTGCTGGCCCTGCCTCCCGCTCCAGAGTCCTCAAGCCTCAGCCTGGCCCTGACAACGCTCTGGCGGGGCCGGGCTGGATGTTGAGCGGCCCCGCGGCCGCTCCTCTGCCGCAGCCCTGCGGAACACGGGTCGTACCGGAAGCAGATCCCGCAGCGGGGATGGACAGGAACAGCTCCTGTCCAGGAAAAGTCCCGGACAGGAGCTGCGATGAAGAGCGTGGTAGTGAAGGGCGGTCGCCTACGCGGCGAAAGGCTCCATGAGGCTTCAGCCGAACGATCTTCCTCATGGGCTATAGGTGAGGCCCGGGGACACTGTTCCCTCCACAACCACGCTCTCCACAACACAGACCGGCCTGCAGTCATTCCCGCCGCCGACAGGACCACACGGAGTCCGTATCCGCCGCTGCCGCGGCGCCCGGCTGGGACGGTCAAGCGGCGCGGCAGAGCATCGCCCGGGCGGCTGGTGCCGTGGTCGCGATGTCTGATGGCCGTCCAGGTGCGGGCGAAGGCGGCGGCCGTGGAGTCGGAGGACTGGGTGTGCCGGCGCCAGCTCGCGTGTTTGCCTGCGCAAGAGGTCCATCTGGCTTTCGTTCCTGGAGAGGGCCCGAGACCTCGGCAGGGCCCCATGCCCATAACAGTAACCAGGGCATGGGGCAGTCACAGGAGCTGTCGGACAGCTGATGCAGAGTTCCGCGGTGCTTACACGAAGACGGCGCTGATGTCGCCGCCGAAGTATCCGCTGCCGGCCCATGCCCAAGAGGTGTTCGGGGCGTTGACGATGTTTCCGCCGATCGTGGTGCAGCCCCCCGCGCTGCAGGCTGTGCCGACGACGTAGTAGCGGCCGGTGTTGCAGCTGACTCCGACGGATTTGCCGTCGGAGCTGCGGTAGGTGCTGCAGGTCGTGTTGGCCTGATGCGTTTGAGCGACCGCCGGGGTGGCCAGACCGATCGTGGCCGCGGAAGCGGCGGCGCACAGGGTTGCGACGAGACGTGTCCGGGTTTTCATGGTGGCTGCTGCCTTTCGTGGAGGGATTGCGTTGCGTCTGGTTCCTGTCAGCAGTTCTTGACCCAGTGCACCCAGTACCAGGGAGCGTCCGGGTCCTGGTCGAAGGCGCCCTTGTCGTGCCATTTCGAGACGCCGTAGTCGTCGAGGAAGTTCGCGACCGTGCCGGTGGACTGGTTGTTGATCCAGGAACCGTTCTCCAGCCACGGAATGCGGAAGTTGTAGCAGGCCCACATGTTGATCCTGTCGCCCGTGTACCAGGTGCCCTTCCACGCGCACATGGTGTTGCCCGGGCAGAGCTCGGATGCGGGCTTGTTGGGCGCGTTCACTGTCCGGGCGGTCTCCTGGCCCGGCAGGCTCAGCAGGATCTCCCCGCTGTCGCCGAGGCGGATCTTGTTCACGGCCACCTGGGTGCCGCCCGTCTGCGCGAGATAGACGTCCACGCGCTGCTGCAGTCCGTGTGCCTCAGCGGTGGTCAGACCCAGGCTCTTCGCCTGGCGGGTGAACTCGTCCGGGGCGGCTGTGCTTGCCGCGGTGGCCGCTCCTGTACCGGTCGCGAGCACACAGAGCCCCACAGCAAAGACCGCGATCGCAGCACGCTTCGCCCCGTTTCGCATGAACATGGTCCGCCACCTCCAGAGAACGTCGCAGCGGGTCGGTCGGTCCCGCCGCCCAGAACACTCTCCGCATGCGGGGCCGTCGGCCGCCATGCTTTCGAGGCTCGTCGAAGTGACGACGCCTCGTGACGCTGCTCGAGCAGAGCCGACCGCGCTACGCCCCTCCAGCTCGCGGACGGGGACCACTTGGGCCCGTGACACGATCCCCTCGCCCACCGGACAAGGCTCCAGCCGACACCGCGGCCAAAGCCGGCACCCGCCGCATACACGTTCCCCCGGGATCGCCGGAGTCCGGCCGGCGATCCGGATCCGCACCCGGGGCCCGTGAGGTCAGGCGGCCTGGCAGAGCCGGGCCGGGCCGGCCGGTACGGCCGTGAGGGTATCGGCCGGACCCGGACGGGTTCGATGGCCGCCGACGGGGCCGGGGGTCGCGGCCCGCGCGTGCCCGCGGGCGAAGACGACCAGGCGCAGGACCGTGAAGCGGGCGAGGCCGGCGAGTGCCGAGGCGGTGAGGTAGACGCTCTGCTCGAGCATCGCGCCGGGGGCGGCAACCAGTTGGTGCAGGACGAACGTGGCCGTGCAGGTGAGGGCGAAGGCGGCGGCCGCGGAGCCGGCGGACTGCAGGTGCTGGCGTCCTGTCGCGCGGGTGCCGGCTCCGAAGGAGAAGCGGGCGTGCAGGTCGGTGGCCAGGAGGGTGGACAGGGCGGTGACGAGGGCGTTGGCCAGGCCCCAGGGGATCTGGCTGGCGAGGGCGGCCACGGTGAGGCTGGAGGCGAGTCCTACGGTGCCGCCGAGGAGGGTGAAGCGGGCGAAGGCGGTGATGGCGCCGGGTGCGGCCTGCTGCCGGTTGTGCGTTGTCTTCATGGTCCGGCCCCCTTCGCCGTTGGTCTGCGGAGCGTGTGTTCGCCGGCCTGTGGGGCCCGACGGTTCATTGTTTCTGATGACACAAACGCTACGTTGCATTCATTGTTTTGGCAACGCATTTATTGCCCATGACCTGAGTCATAGCAGGTGGTTGCCGCATTTTCGTTGCAATGATTCCAGCCGTAACGCAACGTCGCTCTGCGGTGTCATTGCAATGGAGCGGCTGTGAATGCTACGCCGGGATCCGGATCGCCCTGCCGGGCCCGTGGCGGGCGGCCCTCGCATGGGCAGGGCGGCGCACTCCGACGGGTGTCGGGGTGCGCCGCCCTGGGGTGGAACGGGTTCGCGGTGTCTGCCTGGCTACTTGGGATCCGCGTTGTACTGGGACTGCGACCAGCGCCAGCCGAGCACGCTCAGGGCCGCGCACCAGAGCAGGGCGATCCACCAGTTGTTGCCGATCTCCGTGCCCAGCAGGAGGCCGCGCAGGGTTTCGATGGCCGGGGTGAAGGGCTGGTAGTGGGCGATCGGCTGGAACCAGCCGGGCATCGAGTCCAGGGGGACGAAGGCGCTGGAGATCAGCGGCAGGAGGATCAGCGGCATGGCGTTGTTGCTGGCCGCTTCGGCGTTGGGGCTGCCGAGGCCCATGCCGACGGCGATCCAGGTGAAGGCGAGGGCGAAGAAGGCGAGGAGGCCGAGGGCGGCGAGCCATTCCAGCACGCCTGCATCGGTGGAGCGGAAGCCCATGGCCACGCCTACGGCGCCGACGAGGATGACGCTGAGGATGGCCTGCAGGACGCTTCCGACGACGTGGCCGAACAGGACGGAGCCGCGGTGGATGGCCATGGTGCGGAAGCGGGCGATGATGCCCTCGTTCATGTCGGTGGCGACCGAGACGGCGGTGCCGACGACGGTGGAGCCGATCGTCATGAGCAGGATGCCGGGGACGATGTAGGCGATGTAGGCGGAGCGGCCGGCGCCGCCGCTCATGGTGTTGCCGAAGATGTAGACGAACAGCAGGAGCAGCATCACGGGGGTGAGCAGCAGGTTGAGGGTGAGGGAGGGGTAGCGGCGGGCGTGGAGGAGGTTGCGGCGCAGCATGGTGGAGGAGTCGCGCACGGCGAGGGAGAGGGAGCTCATCGGACGGTCTCCTTGGGCTGGGCGGGCTGGGTGGGGAGGGTGGTGTTGCCGGTGAGGGCGAAGAAGACGTCGTCCAGGTCGGGTGTGTGGACGGTGAGTTCGTCGGCTTCGATGCCGGCGGTGTCGAGGCGGTCGAGGATGGTGCGCAGTTCGCGCTGGCTGCCGTCGCTGGGGAGTTGGAGGGCGAGGGCTTCGTCGTCGCGGGCGCTGTCGGTGAGGGTGAGGGCGGCTCTCTGGTAGGCGGTGGGGTCGGTGAAGCGCAGGCGGATGTGTCCGCCGGGGATGAGGCGCTTGAGTTCCTCGGCCGTGCCCTCGGCGGCGATCCTCCCGTCGTTCAGGACGGCGATGCGGTCGGCGAGTTCGTCGGCCTCCTCCAGGTACTGCGTGGTGAGGAAGACCGTGGTCCCGCCGGTGACGAGCTCCCGGATGATCTGCCACATGTTGTGCCGCGAGCGCGGGTCCAGACCGGTGGTCGGCTCGTCGAGGAAGATGATCCGCGGGCTGCCCACCAGCGTCATCGCGATGTCCAGACGCCGCTTCATACCGCCCGAGTAGGTCGACGCCGGCTTCCCCGCCGCCTCCACCAGGTCGAAACGCTCCAGGAGTTCGGCCGCCACCCGCCGGCCCTGCGCCTTCGGCAGATGGTGCAGGTCGGCCATCAGGAGCATGTTCTCCTCCCCCGTGATCAGCCCGTCCACCGCCGAGAACTGCCCCGTCACACCGATGACGGCACGCGCTGCCTGCGCGTCAGAGGCCAGGTCGTGACCGCCCACCTGGATCTGCCCGGAACCCGCGTCGGGCGTGATGAGCGTCGAGAGGATCTTCACCGCCGTCGTCTTGCCGGCACCGTTCGGACCCAGCAGGGAGAACACGGTCCCCTCCGGAACCGTCAGGTCGACACCGTCGAGTACGACCTTGTCACCGTAGGACTTGCGCAACCCGTGCGCCGCGATGGCCAGGTTGGTCATGAGGGGGACTCCTTTGAGGCTGCGGGTGGTGAGGGTGTCGTGGGGGCGTCGGGGGTCAGTTGCTGGTGGCGGTGATGTCGCCCTGGGCGGTGGTGGCCCGGATGGTGAGGGCGGGGGCGTGGCCGGTGTTCTTCAGGGCGTTGCTGATGCGGCCGTGGGTGGTGCCGGCGTCGAGGGTGGCGGAGACGCCGGGGGTGGCGCCGATGGTGATGTCGCCGGCTTGGGTGCGCAGGGTGACGGTGCCGCCGGTGGCCTCGGTGACGGTGAGGTCGCCTTTTTGGGTGCTGATGTCGGCGGGTCCGCCGAGGCGGCCCACGGTGATGTCGCCTGCCATGAGGGTCAGGTGGGCGCCGGCGGTCTCGTCGAGTTTGAGGGTGCCCTGGGCGCCTTCGAAGGTGACGTCGCCGAGGCGGCCCACGCCGCGGAAGTCGGCGGCGGCGGTCTTGGCCTCGACGCGGGAGCCGACGGGGAGCTGGATCGTGATCTCGACGGACCCCGAACCGGTGCCGAGGATGCGGTTCTTGGCCGGTGCGGCCTCGATGCGCAGGACACCGTCGCCGTAGACGACCGTGACCTGCTCAGCCGCCTTCACGTCCCGGCTCTTGGCCGCATTCGCCGGCAGGACCTCCACCGTGGCGTCTCCCCGGTCCGCGGCGATGACCTGGATCCGGCCCGCCGGAATGTCGATGACGGCCGAGATGGGGGCGGGCGTGTCGAACTTCTGCATCGTGCTCTCCTTCTCGTGCACCGCGCGCCCCTACGGCGCCCGCGCTTTCCGATGAGGGAAACGCTACGTTGCATTCACGGTTCTGACAACACTGTTGTTGCGCAAGTTGACGTTAACTCCTGGTAGATGCGCGAAAGTTGTTGCAATGGTCTCGCGCATAACGCAACGTCCCGGTACGGAGTTTGTTGCAATGATTGGGGGTGAACGCTATCCATGGACGGCCTGGCGCCGGCAGCGCGGCGGCGGCCGGTGGTGCCGGCAGCGGCCACGACGCCACCGGCCGGTGGCCGGTGGCGTCGTGGCGTTGTCCGGTCGCGTGCTCCTGCCGGTCCGGGACCCAAGGGCCGTGGCTCAGCGGATGAGTTCGCGTTCGCGCCTGGGGCTACGGGACGACGGGAGCGGGCCGGCGGGGCCGTGACCGAGTTGCGCGCCCTCGACGTCCAGGTTGGGCAGCAGTCGGTCGAGCCACTTCGGCAGCCACCAGGCCTTGGTGCCCAACAGGGCGAACAGGGCCGGGACGATGGCCATGCGGACGACGAAGGCGTCGAAGAGCACCGCGGAGGCCAGCGCGAAGCCCATCATCTTGACGAGGTCGTTGTCCTCGGCGATGAAGCCGGAGAAGACGCTGATCATGATGATGGCGGCGGCCGAGACGACGCGGCCGCCGTAGCGGAAGCCGGTGACGACGGCCTCGGCGGGGGTGGCGCCGTGGGTGTAGGCCTCGCGCATGCGGCTGACGAGGAACACCTCGTAGTCCATGGCGAGTCCGAAGACCACGCCGATCATGAGGATGGGCATGGTGCTCACGATGGGGCCGGGCTGGTCGATGCCGAACAGGCCGGCGAGGTGGCCCTGCTGGAAGACCGCGACGACCGCGCCGAGCGCCGCGCCGACCGACAGCAGGAACCCCAGAGCCGCCTTGAACGGGACCAGGAGCGAGCGGAAGACCACCATCAGGAGCAGGAAGGCCAGGCCCACGACGAGGGCGAGGTAGGGCAGCAGCGCCTTGTCCAGGGTGTGGGAGAAGTCGATGATCAGGGCCGTCTGACCGGTGATCAGGATCTCGGAGCCGGTGTCCTTCTCCAGGGCGCCGGCGCTGCCGCGCAGGGAGCGGACCAGGTCCTCGGTCGCGGCCTTGCCCGGGCCGCTGGCGGGGATGACGTTGAAGAGGGCGGTGTCGCCCGCCGGGTTGACGGTGGGCGGGGCGACGGAGGCGACGCCGTCCTGTGCGGCGAAGCGCTGGGCGACCCGCTCGGCCACGGCGGCGGCCTTCGGGGCTTCGACGGTCACGGTGAGCGGGCCGTTGAAGCCGTCGCCGAAGGACGCCGAGAGCATGTCGTAGGCCTTGCGCTGGGTGGTGTCGGTGGCCATCGTGCCCTCGCCGGGCAGGCCCAGGCGCAGGTCGGCGGCGGGCACGGCCAGCGCGCCCAGGCCCACGACGCCGACCAGCAGGACGGCGACCGGGTGGCGCAGGACGTAACCGGCCCAGCGTGCACCGAGGTTGGGGTGGCGCCGGGCCTGCTCGGCCGCCCGCTTGGCCGCCTTGCGCTGCTTTCGGGGTGAGAGGGGCTTGCTGCGGAACGCCGCGCGGTCGCGGCGGCGCAGGACGCGGATCGGGGCGAAGGCGAGCAGGGCGGGGACCAGGGTGGTGGCGATGAGGACGGCCACGGCGACGGTGCCGGCGGCGGCCAGGCCCATCTTGGTCAGGACCGGGATGTTCACCACGCTCAGGCCGGCGAGCGCGACGATGACGGTGAGGCCGGCGAAGACGACGGCGGAGCCTGCGGTGCCGACCGCCCGTCCGGCGGCCTCCTGGCGGTCGTGGCCCTCCAGTTTCTCCGAGCGGTAGCGGGAGACGACGAACAGCGCGTAGTCGATGCCGACCGCCAGGCCCAGCATCATCGCCAGGTTGGAGGTGGTCGCGGACAGGCCGAGTGTGCTGCCCAGGGCGGTGATGGCGCTGATGCCGATGCCGACACCGATGACGGCGGTCAGCAGCGGCATGCCGGCGGCGATCAGGGAACCGAAGGTGAGCAGCAGGACGAGGGCGGAGATCAGGACGCCGATCTTCTCGCCGACGCCGCTCATGGCGGTGTCGACCTTCACCGCGTCACCGCCGGCCTCCACGGTCAGGCCCGCGCTCCGGCCCGAACGCAGGCTCTTGTCCAGCGCGTCGTGCTGGGCGTCGGTGAGTTCGGTGCCGCTCGCCTTGTAGGTGGCGACCGCGTAGGCGGTGGTGCCGTCCTTGCTGACCGCGCCGGTGGTGAACGGGTCGGTGACCCGGGTGACGCCCGGGTTGTCGCCGAGGTCGCCGACGAGGTCGGCGACCGACTTCTTGTTGGCGGTCCCGGTGATCCGCTCCCCCTTCGGGGCGCGGACCACGACCCGGGCGCTCGCGCCTTCGGCGCCGGCGGCCGGGAACTTCTCCTCCAGCAGGTCGAAGGCCTTCTGCGACTCGGTGCCCGGCATGGAGAAGGTGTCGGCGGGAGGCGCGGGTGCCGAGGAGGCCGCGAATCCCGCTCCGAAGAGAACCAGCAGCCACAGCAGTACCGTCAGGCCTCGCCTGCGGAACGCGAATCGGCCCAGTCTGTAGAGCAACGTCGCCATGGTGGGGGGCT
This sequence comes from Streptomyces sp. NBC_01428, assembly GCF_036231965.1. NCBI lineage: Bacteria > Bacillati > Actinomycetota > Actinomycetes > Kitasatosporales > Streptomycetaceae > Streptomyces > Streptomyces sp. NBC_01428. The sequence goes on from NZ_CP109499.1 coordinate 20,034, forward strand.
CCCGTCGGGATCGGATGGCACCAAGACCCGCGCAGGTTAACAAACCGCAGTGGCGGTTTACTTACGTCGGCGGTGATTCTCCGCCACTCCCGGGACGGCCCTCGAGCGTGCCTCCGGCGGCTCTCGAGCGGGCCTCGCGGCACGGCGGAACACGGGCCCCCGCACACCCCCGCACCCCGCGGTGCGCCATCCCTCCCCCGGCCGCGCCCGGCACACGCCTGAGGCGCACACCTGGGGCACCGGGACAGCCTGCCGGAGCGCGCTCGAAGCCTGGTCGAGTCCCGCTCGCCCCCAACGGGAGCCCCGGGTAGGCCTGTTCGGCGGTCTGGGGCACGCCCGTTCGGAGGCCTCGGGCGCGCCCGTTCGGCGGCGCCGGTGGTCCGCGCCGGTGGCGGCGGCAGCGCCGCACGAAGGACGTCCGGATCCGGGCGTCCGACGCGGTACCCGGCGTGCGTCCACGCCGGGCGGGTAGGCGAGGTGTTGATCAGGCCGGCGGTGTCCTGCCGCCCGAAGGGCGCACGCGCGCGGTCCAGGTTCCCTCGTCCATCGCTCAACTATGGCTGTACGGGAGGCGGTTAGCCTTCCGATCATGGCCCGCTCGGCTCCGGGCCGCCGCGCCGGGACGCTCCGACGGGAGGAAGGGCCGGGTCTGCCCGCCTCCCCACACGACAAGGACTGCGTTTGTGAAAGTTCATCACCTGAACTGCGGCACCATGCATCCGCCCGGCGCGCGCCTGGTGTGTCATGTGCTGCTCCTCGAGACCGCCGGCGGTCTGGTCCTCGTCGACTCCGGGTACGGGCTCGACGACATCGCCGATCCCGGGCGCCGGGTGGGGCCGTCCCGGCGTTTCGTGCGGCCCGTGTTCGACGTCGAGGAGACGGCCGTACGGCAGGTCGAGAGGCTCGGGTTCCGCCGCGAGGACGTCCGCCACATCGTGCTGACGCATTTCGACTCCGACCACATCGGGGGGCTGGCCGACTTCCCCGACGCGCAGGTCCACCTCACCGCCGACGAGGCGAGCGGCTCCGTCCACTCCCCCACCTGGCGGGAGCGGATCCGCTACCGGCGGCCGCAGTGGGAGCACGGCGTGAAGCTCGTCGAGCACCGTCCCGACGGTGAGCGGTGGCGCGGTTTCGCGGCGGCGCGTGAACTCGACGCGATCGCGCCCGGGATCGTGCTGATCGCCCTGCCCGGGCACAGCCGGGGGCACGCCGCCGTCGCCGTCGAGTCGGACAGCGGGTGGCTGCTGCACGCCGGGGACGCCTTCTACCATCTGGGCGTCCTGGACCGGCGCTCCCCCGTCCCGCGCACGCTCAGCGGCATGGAGTCCTTCATCGCGTACGACATCAAGCAGGTGCGCGACAACCATGCGCGGCTCGCGGAGCTGTACGAGCGCGGGGAGCCCGATCTGCTCATCGTCAACGCCCACGACCCCGTGCTGTTCGAGCAGGCCCTCGCGCGCGTCTAGCGGGACCGGCGGGGCGGGCCGGCTGCGGGGTCCGTGGCGGGCGGCGGGGCGGGCGCCGGTGTGCGGGGCCGTGGCTTCGGGGTCTGCCGCACGGTCAGTTGTGCCCGGCGTACGTCGCCGGAGAGGAGGCCGACGACGGCGGCGCTCGCGCTGATGCCCGCGCCGATGAGGAACATCGGGGTCACTCCGACCGCGCCGGCCGCCAGTCCGAACAGGGGGAAGACGAGCGGGGCGAGGCCGACGTGGGACAGGGCCAGGACGCCGGCGACGCGGCCCTGGTAGGCGGCGGCCGTGTTGTGCTGGATCAGGGCGATGGACAGGCCTCCGCACACGCCGCCCACCAGTCCGGCGAAGCCGGCGACCGTCGCCGCGCCGGCCACCGTCGGCAGCAGACCGATGGCGCCGATCGCCGCGGAGGCGACGACGAGCGTGCCGACCTGGACCGTTCCGGCGCGCCGGATCCGTCCCATCAGGGACAGGCCCACGGCTCCCAGCCCGGCCCCGACCGCGAACGCGCCGAGGATCCAGCCGATCGAGGAAGCCCCGAAGCCCCGCTCCCCCGCCAGGAGGAACACTCCCACCTGCAGCGGCGCCATGAACCCGATCTCGCTCAGCGCGGTGGCGAGCACGAGCGGTCCCACCAGGCGGTGGCGGCGGATGTAGCGCAGTCCGTCGGCCAGGTCCTGCCAGGGGGTGCCGGGTTCGGCCGCGCCCGGGTCTACCGGCAGGGGCGCGATGCGCACGCCGGCCAGGAGGAGGAGGGAGAACGCGAACAGCACCCCGGCCGTCGCGAAGGCGGCCTCGCCGTGGTGGGCGAGGGCGAACCCGGCCAGGGGCGGGCCCACCGCCTTGCCGATCCGGATCGCCAACTGCCGCATGCCGACGAGGCGGACGACCTCGTCGGGGGCGGTGAGCCGCGGGGGCAGCGCGCCCACCGCCGGCATGAACAGGGCGTCCACCACCCCGAAGACCAGCGCCACCACCACCAGCAGCCAGATCCTGGGTGTGCCGAGCCACAGCACGGCGGCGAGCGCGAGGATCACCGCGGCCCGCAGGGCGTCGGAACCGATGACGACCTTGCGCGGATCGAACCGGTCGGCCACCACACCGCCGAGGAGCATCAGCAGCGCCCTGGGGACGGCACCCACCGCCAGCACCAGGCCGACCTGGGCGGGTCCGGCGAACTGCGCGGCCGCCCAGCCCAGCGCGAGGAAGTAGACGCTGTCGCCCACGATGGACGCGAAGTAGGCGGTCAGCCAGCGCAGCACGTTCGTGTCGCGGTGCGCGGGCCGGGCCGGCCGTGCCGGGCTCCGCCCGGACGCGCCGGGTCCCTCGGACGCGGCGCCGGAGGCATCCGGAGGCGTGCACCTGCCCTTGTCTGCAAGGGCGTTGGACGGGGAGGGAGTGTACGGCTGTTGCAGGCGGGGCTCCGGCTCCGCAGCCGGCGTGGTGGCCGTGCGCGGCGCCGGGCGGGTGCCCGTCCGGTGCGGGGGACCCGCCTCCGGGACGAGGGTGGCGGCGCGGGGCCCGGGGCCGGTGGGCGGGGCGGAGCCGCCGGACCTCGGGAACCCGGCTCTGGCGGCATCGGCATCGGTCACAGCCGGGATCCTCACCTCAATCTCCATACGGGACAAGGGATTCCGGTACGTCCTGGGCCAGGGCTCCACCGGCGTTCCGGCGGAAGCCTCCCCGCCGGACGCGCGTCGGACCGGCGGAGCCGGCGGGTCCCGCGGCCGGATCGCGGCTCAGCCGGTTTCGTCCGGTGTCGTCTCGGGCTTGGTGTAGAGGACCTCGCGGGCCTGTTCCGCGGCGCGGGCGAGGCTCTCGGAGACGTAGTCGAGGAAGCGGGCGATGTTCTCCAGGCGGTTGCCGGCCGGGGTGCCGTGGCCCAGGACGCCGACGCCCTGGCGTGCGGTCTCCACGATCTGGGCGGTGGAGCGGGCGCTGGCCATCATGGACTGGTACCAGACGTCGTCGTCGACGACGTAGCGCTCGCGGCGGCGTTCGTCGCGCTCCCTGCGGACCAGGCCCTGGCTCTCCAGGAACGCGATGGCCTTGGAGATGGACGCCGGGCTGACCTGGAGGCGCTGGACGAGTTCGGCGGCGGTGAGGCTGCCGGAGTCGGTCAGGGTGAGGCAGGCCATCACGCGGGCCATCATCGTGGGCGCGCCCGAGGCCATGAAGACGGTGGTGAGCACCTCTTCGTACTCGCGTACGGCCTGTTCGTGGCGGCCTTGCGGCTGGGGTGTCCTCGCATCCCGGGGGGTGGCCTGCTTGCGGCGGTGGGCGCGGTGTTCGGTGGCCCGGTGGGCGAGGTCGGCGCGGTAGGAGGTGGGGCCGCCGTTGCGCATCACCTCGCGCGTGATGGTGGAGGTCGGGCGGTCCAGGCTTCGGGCGATCTCGGCGTAGGCGAGGCCGTCGGCCAGTCCCAGCGCGATCTGCTGGCGTTCCTGCTGGGTGAGCCTGCCTCCCGGCATCGCGGTCTCCTTCGTCGTGCATGGCGCGTGTTGTCGGGACTATAGCGTTCACATCCAATTCATTGCAACAACAGAAGTCGCGAGTGTTGCGTTAGATATTGAACCATTGCAACAATTTCCGCTCTGCCAGCTGCAGTTATGTGCATGTCGCGCAACGACCCTGTTGCCCGATCAGTGAATGCAACGTAGCTTTTCTGTCATCAGAAACCGCGGGCCGCTGGGGCGCGCGATGCAGGAGAAGGAGAGCACGATGCAGAAGTTCGACTCCCCCGCCCCGATCTCCGCCGTTCTCGACATCCCGGCCGGCCGGGTCCGCCTGGTCGCCGCGGACCGCGCCGACACCGGCGTCGACGTCGTGCCCGCCGACGCCTCCAGGGGCGCCGACGTGAAGGCGGCCGAGCAGATCACCGTCGCCTACGCCGACGGCGTCCTGCGCATCGAGACCCCGCAGGCCAACAGCCGCCTCCTGGGTGCCGGTTCCGGGGCCGTCGAGGTCACCGTCCAGCTCCCCGCCGGCTCCCGCGTCGAGGCGAGGACCGCCGCCGCCGAGATCAGCGGCACCGGACGCCTCGGCGACGTCACCCTCGAATCCGCCCAGGGCACCATCACCCTCGACGAGACCGCGAGCGCCCGCCTCACCCTCGCCGCCGGTGACATCACCGTGCGCCGGGTCGGCGGTTCCGCCGAGATCAGCACCCAGAAGGGCGACCTGACCATCACCGAAGCCGTGCACGGCACCGTCACCCTGCGCACCGAGGCCGGCCACATCACCGTCGGCGCCGCCCACGGCGTCTCCGCCACCCTGGACGCCGGCACCGGATACGGCCGCGTCGACAACGCCCTGAACAACTCCGAGGGCTCCGCCGCAGGCCTCGCCATCCACGCCACCACCGGCTACGGCGACATCACCGCCCGCAGCAACTGAACGGCAGGGGCCCTCGGCGGGCACCCGCCGCAGATCCCCCGGCCCTCATCCGCCGCACGGCAGTCAACGGGCATCCGCCGGGAGACGGATGCCCCACACCTCGCGCAGTGCGTCGCACACCTCGCCGACGGTGGCGCGGGCGCGCAGGGCTTCCCTCATCGGGCGCAGGACGTCGCCGTCGCCCGCCGCCGCCTTCTTCAGCCTGGTGAGTGCGGCGTCCACGTCCCGTTGTTCGCGCCAGGCACGGAGTTTGGCGATGCGTTCGCCCTGCCGCACCGCGGCAGCGGGGTCGGCGGGCGCCGGCCCCTCGGGCCTCTCCCCGTCGAAGGTGACGGAGCCGGTCAGGGGCACGACGTACGCGCCGGGGCCGGTCTCCCGGACCACCCGGCAAGCATCGGCGGCCCACTGCGGAAGCTCGGTACGGCAGTACCGGACGAGGTCCGCGGCCAGCCGCGCGGACGGGCCCGGCGGGAAGATGCGGTCGCCGTCCGGCACGCACTCCCCCGCCCCGCCGTCGTGGAACGTGCCGGACAGCCGGCCGGCCGCCGCTCCCTGCTCCTCGGCGACCAGCTGGTACAGAAGAAGAAGCGGCGCGGCGCACGCGCCGCAGCGCATCGAGGTGACGACTTCCTCCAGCGGGATCCCGGCGAACAGCACCCGCATGTCGTCGATCGAGTCGATCGCCACCCCCGCCCGGCCGACCTCACCGCGCGCCGCCGGCGCGTCGGAGTCGTGCCCCGCGCGGGTCGGCACGTCGAACACCACGGACAGATCCCTCACGCCGGCCGCGATCAGCTTCCTGTGGCGGGCGTTGCACTCGGCCGCGGTGCCGGAAGCGGTGGACGACCACCAGGTGGGCGCACGGTCCGCGCCCGGGTCCGGGTCCGGCGGGTGCACGACACGGGTCGGCGGGTGCGCGGCCGGCTCGCCGAGCCACTGATCCGCCTCCCCTAACCCGAGACGCCGGCCCGCCTCCCCCGGACCCCGGCCGCCCCGCTCCCCCGTCCGCCGGGCCGGGTTGAAGGGCTCGAGAGCCCGCGGACCGTACGCCGGCTCGGTGGGCGGTCGTGGCGCGCCTGTTGCGGTGTGCTCCATGCCATCCCGTTTCTCGGTGCCGCCTCGCGACGGGATCCGGGGTCAGCCGACGACGGTCCAGGTGTCTCCTCCGGCCAGCAGTGCGCCGAGGTCTCCCTTGCCGTTCTGCTCGATGGCCGCGTCGAGCTGGTCGGTCATCTGCGTGTCGTAGACGGGGCGTTCGACGCTGCGGAAGACCCCGATGGGGGTGTGGTGCAGCGTGTCGGGGTCGGCGAGGCGGGACAGGGCGAACGCTGTGGTCGGGGACGCGGTGTGGGCGTCGTGGACCAGGATCCGGTGCCGGGTCTCGTCCGTCACCGGGACCACGACCAGGTCGCCGGTGGCGGGGTCGCGGACGACGCCCTTGGAGTGGTCGGTGCCGAAGGTGATGGGCCGGCCGTGTTCGAGGCGGATGACGGCTTCCTCGGCCTGTTGTTTGTCCTTGAGGACCTCGAAGGCGCCGTCGTTGAAGATGTTGCAGTTCTGGTAGATCTCCACCAGCGCGGTGCCCGGGTGGGCGGCGGCCTGGCGCAGGACGTCGGTGAGGTGCTTGCGGTCGGAGTCGACCGTGCGGGCCACGAACGAGGCCTCCGCGCCGATCGCCAGGGACACCGGGTTGAACGGGGCGTCCAGCGAGCCCATCGGCGTCGACTTGGTGATCTTCCCGACCTCCGAGGTCGGCGAGTACTGGCCCTTGGTCAGACCGTAGATCCGGTTGTTGAACAGCAGGATCTTCAGGTTCACGTTGCGGCGCAGGGCGTGGATGAGGTGGTTGCCGCCGATGGACAGCGCGTCGCCGTCACCGGTGACGACCCACACGGACAAATCCCGCCGCGAGGAGGCCAGACCGGTGGCGATCGCGGGGGCACGCCCGTGGATCGAGTGCATCCCGTAGGTGTTCATGTAGTACGGGAACCGCGAGGAGCAGCCGATCCCGGAGACGAAGACGATGTTCTCCTTCGCCAGCCCCAGCTCCGGCATGAAACCCTGCACGGCCGCCAGGATCGCGTAGTCACCGCAGCCCGGGCACCAGCGCACTTCCTGATCCGACTTGAAGTCCTTCGCCGTCAGCGGTACTTCGGGCCTGGGAATGAGGGTCAGGGCCTCAGCGGGCATCGATGGTCTCCTTCAGCGCGGCGGCGAGCTGCTCGGCCTTGAACGGCATGCCGTTGACCTGGGTGTAGGAGCGGGCGTCCACCAGGTAGGTGGCGCGGATCAGGGTGGCGAGCTGGCCGAGGTTCATCTCGGGGATCACCACCTTGTCGTAGGAGCGAAGGACGTCGCCGAGGTTGCGGGGGAAGGGGTTGAGGTGGCGCAGGTGGGCCTGCGCGATGTGCTCACCGGCCGCGCGGAGCCTGCGGACGGCGGCGGTGACGGGCCCGTACGTCGAGCCCCAGCCCAGGACGAGGGTGGTCGCTTCGCCGGTGAGGTCGTCGACATCGAGGTCGGGGACGTCGATCCCGTCGACTTTGGCCTGGCGGGTGCGGACCATGAACTCGTGGTTGGCGGGGTCGTAGGAGATGTTCCCGCTGCCGTCCTGCTTCTCGATCCCGCCGATCCGGTGCTCGAGCCCCGGCGTTCCAGGCACCGCCCAGGGACGGGCGAGGGTGTGCGGGTCGCGCTTGTAGGGCCAGAAGACTTCCGTGCCGTCGTCCAGGGTGTGGTTGGGGTGCTGGGCGAACTGGACGCGCAGATCGGGGAGTTCGTCCGCCTCGGGGACGCGCCACGGCTCGCTGCCGTTGGCGAGGTAGCCGTCGGAGAGGAGGAAGACCGGGGTGCGGTAGGTGACGGCGATCCGGGCCGCCTCGATGGCCGCGTCGAAGCAGTCCGCGGGGGTGCGCGGGGCGACGATCGGGACCGGGGCTTCGCCGTTGCGGCCGTACATCGCCTGCAACAGGTCGGCCTGCTCCGTCTTGGTCGGCAGACCCGTGGACGGGCCACCGCGCTGGATGTCGATGACCAGCAGCGGCAGTTCGAGCGAGACGGCGAGCCCGATGGTCTCCGACTTCAGCGCCACACCCGGCCCCGACGTCGTCGTGACCGCCAGCGAACCACCGAACGCGGCCCCCAACGCCGCCCCGATCCCCGCGATCTCGTCCTCCGCCTGGAACGTGCGCACACCGAAGTTCTTGTGCCGGCTCAGCTCATGCAGGATGTCCGACGCCGGAGTGATCGGATACGAACCCAGATACAACGGCAGATCCGCCTGCCGCGACGCCGCGACCAGACCGTACGACAGCGCAAGATTCCCCGAGATGTTGCGGTACGTACCCGTCGGGAACGTCTGCGCCGCCGGAGCCACCTCGTAGGAGACCGCGAAATCCTCCGTCGTCTCCCCGAAATTCCAACCAGCCCTGAAAGCCGCCAGGTTCGCCGCCGCGATCTGAGGCTTCTTCGCGAACTTCGTCGCCAGGAACTTCTCCGTACCCTCCGTCGGCCGGTTGTACATCCACGACAACAGTCCCAGCGCGAACATGTTCTTGCTCCGCTCGGCCTCCTTGCGCGAGAGGTCGAACTCCTTCAGCGCCTCCACCGTCATCGTCGTCAACGGCACCGGATGAACGCTGTAACCATCCAGCGAACCGTCCTCCAGCGGACTGGCCGCATACCCGACCTTCTGCATCGCCCGCTTCGTGAACTCGTCCGTGTTCACGATGATCTCCGCACCCCGCGGCACATCCGCCATGTTCGCCTTCAACGCCGCCGGATTCATCGCCACCAGCACATTCGGCGCGTCACCCGGGGTGAGGATGTCGTGGTCGGCGAAATGCAGTTGGAAGCTCGACACACCGGGGAGAGTGCCTGCGGGGGCCCGGATCTCGGCCGGGAAATTCGGCAGCGTCGAGAGGTCGTTGCCGAACGAGGCCGTCTCCGAAGTGAAACGGTCACCGGTGAGCTGCATCCCGTCGCCCGAGTCGCCGGCGAAGCGGATGACGACCCGGTCCAGGCGCCGGACTTCCTTGTCGTACACCCCTGTCGTGGCGGGGGCGGTGGTGTGCACGGACATACGTGTGTCGGCTCCTGTCGGTGCTGGTCCGGCGGGTGCGGGCACGTCGGCGGACACGGGATGCGGTGCAGGGTCGTACGTCTGCGTCGAGATTAGGCAGCGCTGGTGGAGGGGCGCTCGGGCCGTCGTCCAGACGTGAATCGCCCTGCCCGGGCTTTTCGGTGGCGCGGAGAGGGGGTGGAGAGGGATGGGTCACTGGGGCTGGTTGCCGTGTTTGCGGGAGGGCTGGGGGACGTGCTTGGTGCGCAGGACGGCGAGGGCGTCGATCAGGCGGATGCGGGTCTCGGCGGGGTCGATGACGTCGTCGACGAGGCCGCGTTCGGCGGCGTAGTAGGGGTGCATGAGCTGGTCCCGGTATTCCTTGATGTGCTGGGTGCGGGTGGCCTCGGGGTCGTCGGCGGCGGCGATGTCGCGGCGGAAGATGACGCCGGCCGCGGCTTCCGCTCCCATGACGGCGATCTCGTTGCCGGGCCAGGCCAGGGAGAGGTCGGAGCCGATGGAGCGGGAGTCCATGACGATGTAGGCGCCGCCGTAGGCCTTGCGCAGGACGAGCTGGATGCGGGGGACGGTGGCGTTGCAGTAGGCGTAGAGGAGTTTCGCGCCGTGGCGGATGATCCCGTCGTGTTCCTGGCCGACGCCGGGCAGGAAGCCGGGGACGTCGACGAGGGTGACGAGGGGGATGTTGAAGGAGTCGCACATCTGGACGAAGCGGGCTGCTTTCTCGCTGCCCTTGATGTCGAGGGCGCCGGCGAGGTGGGCGGGCTGGTTGGCGACGATGCCGACCGTGTGGCCGTCCAGGCGGGCCAGTGCGCACAGCACGTTGGGGGCCCAGCGTTCGTGGACCTCGAAGAAGTCGCCGTCGTCGACGATCTCGGTGATGACGTGGCGCATGTCGTAGGCGCGGGTGGTGTCGTGGGGCACCAGGTCGCGCAGGGCGGGGGTGCGGCGGGCGGGGTCGTCGGTGCAGGGTTCGGCCGGGGGGTGTTCGCGGTTGTTGGCGGGCAGCAGGCAGAGCAGGTAGCGGACGTCGGTGAGGCAGTCGTCCTCGTCGTCGTAGGTGAAGGAGGCGACGCCGGAGAGGGTGGCGTGGGCGTCGGCGCCGCCCAGTTCCTCGTGGCTGACCTGTTCGCCGGTGACGGCACTGACGACGTCGGGGCCGGTGATGAACATCTGGGCGGTGCCGCGCACCATGAAGACGAAGTCGGTCAGGGCCGGGGAGTAGGCGGCTCCTCCGGCGCAGGGGCCCATCACGACGCTGATCTGCGGGATGATCCCGGAGTTGCGGACGTTGCGCTGGAAGATGCCGCCGTATCCGGCGAGCGCGGTGACGCCTTCCTGGATGCGGGCTCCGGCGCCGTCGCACAGGCCCACGATGGGGGCGCCCGCGGTGGCGGCCATGTCCATGATCTTGTGGATCTTCTCGGCGTGGGCCTCGCCGAGGGAGCCGGCGAAGATGCGGAAGTCGTGGGCGTAGGCGAAGACGGTGCGCCCGTACACGCGGCCCCAGCCGGTGACGACGCCGTCGGTGTGGGGGCGGTGGTCCTCCAGGCCGAAGCCGCTCGCGCGGTGCCGGCGCAGTCCTTCGATCTCGGTGAAGCGGCCGTCGTCGAAGAGGAGCGCGAGGCGTTCGCGGGCGGTGAGTTTGCCCTTGGCGTGCTGGGCGGCGGTGGCCCGTGGACCGGGTCCGTCGCGCAGGGTCTGCCGGAGTGCCTCGAGTTCGGCGAGTGTGCCGCGCCGCTGTCCCGGTGCGTCGTGCGGGGCGGTGATGGGCTCCGCGGGCATGGGTGTTCCCCCTCCGGCCGTCGTGGTGAGCCGCCGACCAGCGTGCGCCGGGGCGCTCGAGGGTGGTTGGAGTGGTGGACGATGTGGCGCGGGGCCGGGTCGTCCTTCGCCGCCGGGGGCCTGTCCCTGCCGTCCTCCTTCGTGAAGGTCAGGGGGTGTCTCGACGGTGAACAGGTCTGTCTGGCCCGTTCTTGGGCGGTGGTGGTGGGGGTTGGGGGCTGTGGTGTTTCTCCACCGGGCTGCGAGCGGTCGTCGAGGGCGGGTCGGCATGCTCGGGCTCGTGAGCTCCGATGCGGCCTGGCGTGAGACGTGAGGAGCTCGGACCGCCCGTCGGCGCTCCCACCCCCCGAGGGTGCCGGCGGGCCGGTCCATCGCGGGCGCGACGCGTATGGGCCCTGCCGCGGGGCGTGCCTGCCCGGGAGGGGCGGGGTGCGCGGTTGCGGGGCGGGTTCGGGCGCACGGAGCCCGACCGCTCGGGCAGGGTTCGATCTGCCGGGCCGGGCGGTCGACGGCCCGTTTCCGGCCGGGACGACCGGCCGGCTCCAGACGAAGGAGACACCGACAGTGGACACCACCTGGTTCCGACGCTTCACCGCCCCGGGCGACGGGCCGCGGCTCGTGTGCTTCCCGCACGCCGGGGGTTCGGCGACGGCGTATCTGCCGCTGGCGCGGACGCTGCCCGCTGACCTCGATGTGGTGTCCGTGCAGTATCCGGGGCGCCAGGACCGCTACCGCGAGGCGCCGTTCACCTCGATCGCCGCGCTCGTCGATGCGGTGGCCGGGCACCTGGCCGAGGAGCTGGAGAAGGATCCCTCACGGCCGTACGCCCTGTTCGGTCACAGCATGGGCGCGCTCGTCGCGTTCGAGACGGCCCGGCTGCTCGCCGCGCGTGAACTGCCTTCCGCGCAGCGGCTGTTCCTGTCCGGTCGGGGCGCGCCGGGCCCGCGGACCAGTGAGCACTATCAGTTCTTCGAGGACGCCGACGTGCTGGCCGAGGTGCGCCGGCTGGGTGGTACCGATCAGGCGATGCTCGACAATGCCGAGGTCATGGAGATGGTGCTGCCGGGGCTGCGGGCCGACTACCGGGCCCTTGGCACCTATCGGTGGCGGGAGGGTGAGCCGCTCGCGGCCCCGATATCGGTGCTGGTCGGGGACAGCGACCCGATGGTGAGTGTCGAGGAGGCCGTGACGTGGCGGGAGCACACCGGGGGCGACTTCGCGCTGAAGGTGTTCTCCGGCGGTCACTTCTATCTGGCCGACCACCTCGGTGGGATCGCCGCGACCGTGACGGAGGGGCTGCTCGCCGGGACGGGCGCCCGCTGACCCGTCCCGGGCCGGACACGTCGGCGGGCCGCGGGACGGGTCCGTGCCCGGGCCCGTGCGCGTGTCCGTGCCCGCGCTCGTGTCCGGGTCGTGCCGTGCTGTGGCTCGATGTGGCTGGTTGACCCTGACCCGGGGTCAGGGTGAACGCTGATCCCATGACCACTTCCCCCACGGCTTCCTGGTCCGGCATGGTTCCCGTCGACGACACGGCGCTGGCCGTCACCGACACGCGCGGCCCCGGCCGGGCCGTCGTCTATCTCAACGGCGCCTACGCCGGCCGGCGGCCCTGGCGGCCCGTCATCGCCGAACTCGGCGCCGGCTGGCGGCACATCACGTTCGACGGGCGGGCCCGCGGCCGCTCGCGCCGGTCGGCGGACTACTCCTTCGAGGCGGCGCTGCGCGACATCGACGCCGTCCTCGGCGCGAGGGGCGTCGACCGGCCGCTGCTGGTCGGCTGGTCCTACGGCGCCTCACTCGCCGTGCACTGGGCCGAGCGCAACCCCGGCCGCGCGCTCGGCGTGGTGTGCGTGGACGGGGCGGTCCCCTACGGTCTGACCGGTGAGGCGGGGCGGGCGCGGATCCGGCGCCTGTTCCGCCGGATGCGGCTGCTGCTGCCGCTGGTGCGGCCCTTCGGGCTGGCCGCGCGGATGAGCGCCGACCGGCACGCCGACGTCAACATCGAGGCCAACGAGATCACCGCGGCCATCGGACCGGTGCTGGACCGGGTGGCGTGCCCGGTGCGTTTCGTCCTCGCCACCGGGGCGAGCCTGGGCGGTCAGGAGGAGGAGATGGAGGAGATGCGGGCCTCGCTGGACCCGGTGCTCGCCCGCAACCGGGACATCCGGGTGAGCGCGAAGGTCGCGAGCAACCACTCCCACATCCTGCGCAAGGATTTCCGGGCGGTGGCCGCGGCGGTCCGTGAGACAGCGGCCGCCCTCGACGGCGGGGCGCGCTGACCTCATGGTGTACGGGCTCACGATCGGGCAGGCGGCGGCGTTCGCCGGTGTCACGGTCAAGGCGGTGCGCCACTACCACCGGCTCGGTCTGGTGGAGGAACCCGGGCGGGACGGTTCGGGCTATCGGCGGTACGGGTCGGCGCAGATGCTGCGGCTGGTGCAGGTGCGGACGCTGGCCGGCGCGGGGGTGCCGCTCGCCGAGATCGCCGGGCTTCTCGACGGGGATCCGGAGGGGTTCGCGGCGGCGCTGGAGGATGTCGAGCGCCGGCTCACCGAGCGGATCGAGGAGCTGATCGCGCGGCGGGCGGTGCTGCACCGGCTGGCCTCCGGGGACCGGCTGCTGCTGCCGGAGCGGGCCTGCGCGGTGCTGGACCGGCTCGCCGGGCTGGGGGTCGGTGCCGCGTACGTGGCGATCCAGCAGGAGGCGCTGGTCCTGGCGCGGGCTCTGGTGCCGGAGGTGTTCGAGAGTTTCCTGCAGCATCTGGAGCACCAGCTGGCCGATCCGCAGTACGTCGAGCTGGTGCGGCGCTGTCAGGACGCGGAGGCGTGGGATGCGGACGATCCGCGGCTCGATGAGCTGGCGGCCGCGCTGGCCGCCAAGGTGCTGGCCCATCGCGAGGAGCTGTCGATGCCGGCGGCGTTCCGGGCCAGGCCCGATGCCGCCACCCGGTACGGGCTGATCAACCATCACCGTGAGGACCAGGCGCCTGCGGCGGTGCGGCTGACGGAGCTGCTGGAGGCGAACCTGCGGGCGGCCGGGGTGGAGGTTCCGCAGCAGTGAGCGCCCCCGGGCGGCTCGGCTGGTGGCCGGCCGCCGGGTCCCGCGGGCGGGGCGGGTCAGGGGTAGGTGTGGAAGCCGCGGCCGGACTTCTTTCCCAGCAGGCCGCCCTCGACCATGCGCAGCAGCAGGGGCGGCGGGGCGTAGAGGGGTTCCTTGTACTCCTCGTACATGGCCCGGGCGATGGAGACGGTGGTGTCCAGGCCGATGAGGTCGGCCAGGCGCAGCGGTCCCATGGGGTGGGAGCAGCCCTGGGTCATGCCCTGGTCGATGGTGTCGGCGTCGGCGAGGCCGGATTCGAGCATGCGGACGGCGCTGAGCAGGTAGGGGAAGAGGAGGGCGTTGACGAGGAAGCCGGCCCGGTCCGGGGAGGTGATGGGTTTCTTGCCCAGGACGTCGCGGACGAAGGTCTCGGCGCGGGTGCTGACCGCCCGGTCGGTGAGGACGGAGTCGATGACTTCGACGAGCGGGAGTACGGGGACGGGGTTGAAGAAGTGCAGGCCCAGGACCTGGGCGGGGCGGCGGGTGGCGGCGGCGAGGCGGGCGATCGGGATGGAGGAGGTGTTGGTCGCCAGGATCGCGTCGGGGTCCTCGACGATCTTGTCGAGGGTGGCGAACAGGTCCTGTTTGAGGGGCTCGTCCTCCTTGACGGCCTCGATCACCAGGTGGCGGTCGGCGAGTTGGCCCAGGTCGCGGGTGAACGAGACGCGGGCCAGGGCTTGGTCGCGGTCGGCGGGGGTGAGTTTGCCCTTGGTGACGCCGCGGTCGAGGGAGGCGGTGAGGCGTCGGGGTGCGGTGTCCAGGGAGGTTTCGGAGAACACCACGACCCGCACGTCCAGGCCTGCTTTGGCGCAGAGTTCGGCGATGCCGGTGCCCATGATGCCGCTGCCGACGACACCGACCCGGTCGATGCCGGTGTCGGTGCTGCCGGTGTTGCCGGTTCTGGTGTCGGTGTGGTGCGTGGTGGTGGTCATGTGGGGTTCCCCCAGGTCAGAAGTGATGCTCCGATCGACATGCCGCCGCCGAACCCGGCGAGGAGCACCAGGTCGCCCGGGTTGAGGGCTCCGCTGCGGTTCGCGTCGTCGAGGGCGACGGGCACGGAGGCGCTGCCGACGTTGCCGTAGCGGATCAGGGTGCGGTGGGTCTGTGCGCCGGCCAGGCCGGTGCGTTCGACGAGGTCGGTGAGCATGACGCCGTTGGCCTGGTGGGGGACGAAGTGGTCGACGGCGGCGATGTCGACGCCGGCCCGGTCGGCGAGGGCGGTCAGGGCGGGCGGGACGTGTTCGGCGACGAAGTCGCGTACGCCGCGGCCGTCCATCCTGAAGTGGTGGCCGCCCTCGGCGAGGGTCTGCGCGGAGGCGGGGTTGCGGCTGCCGCCTGCTTCGACGCGGATGAGGTGGTGGGCGTCGCCGCGGCTGGACAGGTCGCTCGCGATGATGCCGCAGGGGTCCGGGACGGTGCCGACGACGGCAGCTCCGGCGCCGTCGGCGAAGAGGATCGCGGTCCTGCGGTCGGTGAGGTCCAGGATGCGGGAGTACACGTCCGCGCCGATCACCAGGGCGCGGGCGGTGGGGTGTTGGGCGATGAGGCTGTGGGCGAGGGCGAGGGCGTAGACGAAGCCGCTGCACACGACGTTGACGTCGAAGCAGGCCGCGTTCCAGGCGCCCAGTGCGCTTTGGACGAGGTAGGAGGTGGGGGGCTGGGGGAAGTCGCCGGTGGAGGTCGACACGATGACGTAGTCGATCTGATCGGCGTTCAGTCCTGCCTGGTCCAGGGCGCGTTCGGCGGCGAGGGTGGCGAGGTCGGAGGTCGCCTCGTGGGGGGCGGCGTAGCGGCGGGTGCGGATCTGGGTCTTGGCCTCGATCCACTGGGGGGTGACGCCGACGCGTTCGGCGATCTCGTCGTTGGTGACCTCGTGCTTGGGCAGGTAGGAGCCGGTGGAGAGGATGCCGATGCCCACGTCAGGTCCCCTCGGCGGGTGCGGGGTTGGTGCGCAGGGGGTTGAGGCGGGCGGCGCCGATCTTCTCGCGCAGGGCGGGGTCGGTGACGCCGAGTCCTTCCCGGGGGGCCAGGCACAGGACGCCGACCTTTCCGGTGTGGCGGTTGAGCTGGACCAGGCGGGCGGCCTCGCCCACGTCCTTGAGGGGGAACACCGTCGACAGGACCGGGGCGAGGTGTCCCAGGCGGAACAGGCGGTTGCATTCGGCCTGTTCCTGGAGGTTGGCGGCGTGGCTGCCGATGATCCGTTTGAGGTTCATCCACAGGTAGCGGTTGTCGAAGTGGTGGTCGTATCCGGTGCTGGATCCGCAGGTGACGACGGTGCCGCCCTTGCGGACGACGAACACCGAGATGCCGAAGGTGGCGCGGCCGACGTAGTCGAAGACGACGTGCGGGTCCTCGCCGGTCTGGCGGCGGATCTCGCGGCCCAGGCGCTTGCCCAGTTCGATGGTCCGTTCGGGGGTGGGGGCGTCGTCGCCGCCCATGCCGATCTCGTTGCGGTTGATCACGATGTCGCAGCCCAGGCGGCGCAGTGCGGTGGCCTTCGCTTCGGAGCTGACGACGCCGACGGCGATGCCGCCCGCGTTCTTGACCATCTGGACGGCGTACGCGCCGAGTCCGCCGGTGGCGCCCCAGATGAGGACGATGTCGCCCTGTTTGATGCGGGCGCCGTTGTCGCCGACGAGCATCCGGTAGGAGGTGGCGGCGGTCAGCAGGACGCTCGCGGACTCCTCCCAGGTGAGGTGGGCCGGCTTGGGCAGGAGCTGGCTGGCGCGGACGACGGCGTAGTGGGCGAGGCCGCCGAAGTTGGTCTCGTATCCCCAGATCCGCTGGCGGGTGCCGAGCATGGCGTCGGCGTGGGTGGCGGGTTCCTGTTCGTCGACCTGGACGCAGGAGGCGACGACGTGGTCGCCGCTCTTCCAGTGCCGTACGCCTGCCCCGGTCTTGACGACGATGCCGGCGGCGTCGGAGCCGACGACGTGGTGGGGCAGGTCGTGGCGGGCGGCGTGGGCGCCCTCGCGGGCGTGGCGCTTGAGGAAGGCGAAGGTGGGGACGGGTTCGAAGGTCGCCGACCAGACGGTGTTGTAGTTGATGGAGCTGGCCATGACGGCGACGACGACCTCGTCGGGGGCGATGTCGGGCATCGGGACGGGGCCGACGTGCAGGGACTTGCGGACGTCCTTGTCCTCGACGCCGTCGAACATGCCGGCGTCGGCGGCCAGCAGGTGGGCTGCCTGGTAGGTGGCGGGCAGGTCGTGTCGTGCGAGGTCGTGCGGTCCCGCCCCGTCCAGCAGGGCCTGGGTCAAAGCGTCCATGATCGCCTTTCTGGTCCGCTGTGGTCACGGGGGCGGGTGTGCCGTGCGGCACGGGGGTGAGCGCGTCGGGTCCGCGGCGCGGTGGTGGGCGTGCTCACAGGACGGAGCCGTTGCTGGTCCTCCTGCGCAGGCTGGGCCTGCTGGAGCGGGTGAGGTCCTGCCACATGTCGGACAGGCCCATGACGGTGCGGGCGGCGAACAGGCGGCGGATGGAGACTTCCTGGTTGAGTTCGGCGCGGATCAGGCCGACGAGGCGGATGGCGCGCAGCGAGTTGCCGCCGAGGTCGAAGAAGTCCTCGTCGATGCCGACCCGGTCCAGTTCGAGGACGTCGGCGAAGGCCGCGGCCAGGATCTTCTCGGTGTCGTTGCGGGGGGCCTTGTGGGTGTCGTGGTCGGTGACCGGTGTCGGCTCGGGCAGTGCGGTGCGGTCGATGCGTCCGCCGGGGGTCAGCGGCAGCCGGTCGAGGACGGTGAACAGGGCGGGGACCAGGGGTTCGGGCAGCCGGGCGGCGGTGAAGCGGCGCAGTTCGTCGTCCTGGACGGTGCTCGAGGCGTTCGCGGGGACGACGTAGGCGAGGAGCCGGGGGCGGCCGGCGCTGTCGGGGCGGACGGTGACGGCGGACTGGGCGAGGGCGGGGTGCTCGGCCAGGGCTTCCTCGGTCTCGGCGAGTTCGACGCCGGTGCCGCGTAGTTCGGCCCGGGTGCCGGGGCCGCCGACGTGGGTGAGGCGGCCGTCCTCGTCGCGGCGTACGCGGTCCCCGGTGCGGTACATGAGGCTGCCGGGCGGGCCGGCGGGGCAGGGGACGAAGCGGGTGGCGGTGGCGGCGGGGTGGCCCGGGTAGCCGCGGGTCACGCCGGGGCCGGCCACGTACAGCTCTCCGGTGACGCCGGCGGGGACCGGTGCGAGGCCCGGGCCCAGTACGTGCAGGGCGGTGTCGTGGCTCGGGTGGCCGATCGTGCCCGCGGGGGGCAGCGGCTGGTCCGCGCTCACCAGGTGGCGGGCGGCGAACACGGTGCTCTCGGCGCTGCCGTGGCCGGTGACGACGTTCAGGTGGGGGCAGGCCTCGCGGATGCGGCGCAGCGCGGCGGCGGGCGCGCGGTCGCCGCCGGTGACCAGCTGGCGCAGCGGGGCGAGGAGTTCGGGGCGGCGGGCGGCGAGCGCGGTGAGGCGGGCTGCGGGCAGCCACAGGGTGGTGATGGTGTCGGTGCCCCCGATCCGGGCCAGGGTGTCGTCCTCCCGTTCCCCGGGGGGTGTCACGACCACCCGGGCGCCGTTGAGGAGCGGTGTCCACAGTTCGAGGGCGAGGGCCTCGACGGTGTGCGGGCCGTGCCACAGCACGGTGTGCTCGCCGGTCTGGCGCCAGAGGGGGTCGGCCGCGAAGCGGGCCAGGTTGCGGTGGGTGAGGGCGACGGGCGCGCCGGTCCCGCCGTCGAGTGGGGTGTCCGCGACGGCGAACAGGCCGTGCGGGTGGGCGGGGAGCGGGTGGTGCGCCGCCGCGGCGTCGTCGGCGGTGGCCGGGGCGGGGTCGTCGAGGACGATCACGGACAGGTCCGCGACGGCGGGGAGGATGGCGGCGGTCGCCGGGTCGGTGAGCAGGACGCGCGCGAAGGAACGGGCGGCCTGCGTGGTGAGGTCACCGGCCGCGAGGGCGGGGTCCAGGGGCAGCCAGGCGGCGCCGGTCTTCGCGACCGCCAGCAGGGCGACGGCCAGGTCCGCCGAGCGGGGCAGGGCGACCGCCACGACTGTCTCGGCCGCCACCGTGCGGGCGCGCAGGTCGGTGGCCAGCAGGCTTGAGCGGGCGTCCAGTTCGCGGTAGGTGAGGGTCGTGTCCCCGTCGGTGAGGGCGGCGGCGTCGGGGGTGCGTTCGGCCTGCCGCGCGAACAGGTGGGTGACCGTCTCCTGCGCGGCCGGGAGGCGGGGCTCCTGCCGGCGGGCCGCGGTGGGCGTCCGCTCTCCTACGGCGTCGGCGGTCACGTCCAGGGAGCCGACGGGCTGGTCGCCGGCGGCGACCAGGGCGCGGACGTGGGCGATGAGTTCCTCGCCGATGAAGCGCAGTTCGGGGCGGGTGTAGAGGTGTTCGGGGGCGTCGAGGCGGATGAACAGGTCGCTGTCGGCGCTGCCGTCGGTGTAGACGCCGATGGACAGTTCGTCGAAGGTGCCGGTCGTCGCGCCGAAGTAGCGGGCCGGGCTGTCGCCGAAGTGGAGCTGCTGCACGAACTCGACGACGTTCAGGACGACGCCGAAGCTGCCGCGGTCGCTCAGGGTGGTGCCGGCGGCGCGCTGGATGTCGGAGTAGTGGCAGGCGGCGTGGTCGAAGATCTCGTACGTCTCGTCGACGAGCGTGTCGGCGATCTCGGTGAACGTCGCGTTCAGCGGCACCGTGGCGCGGACCGGGACCACGTTGACGGCGAGGCCGGGTGTTCTGCTGGCGACGCCGACGCGGTTGCCGACGGCCAGGGAGAGGAGGAAGTCGGGGCGGTCGCAGCGGTGCCGGACGAACACCGCGGCGGCGGCGGTCAGCATCGTGGACATCCATACGCCCATGGACTGCGCGGTCTCGGTCCAGGTGGCCGCCTCGGCGCGCGGGACGGTCAGGGTGCGGCTGGCCATGCCGATGGCGCCGGCCACCTGTGACCAGCGGTCGGCGCTGCTGAGCGGTTCGGCGAGCGCGGCGCGGGTGGTGTCGGACAGGGCGATGCGCGGGAGGCGGGCGGGCGGCGGCGCGTCGGTCAGGTAGTCGCGCCAGAACGCGGTGTCCTCGGTGAACTGCGGGGAGGCGAGGTAGCGGTCGGACGCGGCGGTGAAGGAGGCGGTGTCCCACTCGTGTTCGAGCGGCGGGACGTTCTCCCCGCGGGCGAGGGCCGTGTAGGCCTCGGCGAGGCGGCGGGAGAGGAGGCCGCCGGCGCCGAAGCCGTCGGATATGAGGTGGTGGTAGGCGATCACCAGGAGGGAGCGGTCCGCGGCGAGTTTCACCACGCCGAGCCGGAACAGCAGGTCCCGTTCCAGGTCGAAGGGCTCGCGCACCAGGTCGGCGAGCGCCTCGCGGGCCGCCTGTTCGGGGTCCGGCTCGGCGGCGAGGTCCAGGAGGAAGGGCCGCCAGTCGCCCAGGGTGCGGGGCACCAGGCGCAGCCCGTCCCCCGCCGTGTCGGTGAAGGTGACGCGCAGCACCTCCGCCTCGCCCATCACGTGCAGGAACGCGGACTCCATGACCGCCGCGTCCAGGTCGCCGGCCACGTCCCACATGGTCAGCGCATGGTTCGGCGTGTCGGAAGCCATTTCCTGTGCCCGCCACAGCCCCTGGTGCGCAGACGACGCGCCGAACGAAGGCATACAGATCAACCCCTCAGCAAACAGGCCCGAATCGGAGGATTTCGCAGATCACCCCCACTGTCGGGGAAGTGACACAGCCGTTCAATGCACCCGGGTGCCCGGCGGGCGGGGGCCGCGGTGGTGCTTGCGGTGTCCCGCCGGCGGGACGCTCCCGCCGGGCGCGGGGGCGCCCGGCGGGGTGGTTCAGCTCGGTTCGCGGGTGGCCAGCAGGGACAGGACGTGGCCGGTGACGCGGCGGGGTGGTTCAGCTCGGTTCGCGGGTGGCCAGCAGGGACAGGACGTGGCCGGTGACGCGGCGGGGTGGTTCAGCTCGGTTCGCGGGTGGCCAGCAGGGACAGGACGTGGCCGGTGACGCGGCGGGGCGAGGGGTGGCGCAGCACCATGTTCGCCCGCAGTTTGAGTCCGGTGGAGGCGGTCAGGCGTTTGCTGAGTTCCGCCGAGAGCAGGGAGTCGAAGCCGAGTTCCTTGAACTCCTGGTCGGGGCCCACGAGTTGGCCGGAGGCGTGTCCGAGGACGACGGCGACCTTCTCCAGGACGTGGTCCAGCAGGACGGCGCCCGCCTCCTTTTCGGGGAGGGCGGCGAGCCGTTGCGGCAGGGGGACGGGCGGCTCGCCGGCGGGCGGTGCGGACGGGGTGTCCTCGGGGGCGGCGGTCTCGGCGGTGGTGGTGCGGGTGGAGTCGAGCCAGTACCGCCGGTGCTGGAAGGCGTAGGTGGGCAGGTCGACCCGGTGGCGGGTCCCGAAGAGGGGGGTGAGGTCCGCCGGGCCGCCCTGGACGTGGAGTTGGGCGAGGTTGGCGACGACGGAGGCGACCTCGTCGCGGTTGCGGCGGATCGAGGACAGGACGAGTGCGTCGTCGAGGTCCTCGACGCTCTCCTGCACCGGGACGGTCAGGACGGGGTGCGGGCTCATCTCGATGAACACGCGGAACCCGTCGTCGGCCACCTTCCGTACCGATGTGGCGAATTGGACCTTTTCGCGGAGGTTGTCGTACCAGTAGCCGGCGTTCAGCCGGGTGGTGTCGATGACCTCGCCGTACAGGGTGGAGCAGAAGGGCACCGTCGATGTCCTGGGGGTCAGGTCGGTGAGCGGGCCCAGCACCTGCTCGCGGACGCGGGTCACGTGGTGGGAGTGGGAGGCGTAGTCGACGGAGATCCTGCGGGCCTGGGTGCCTTCGGCGTTCATCTTCTCGATGAACTCGTCCAGGGCCTCCGGCTCTCCGGAGACCACCACGGAGCGGGGCCCGTTGACGACGGCGACGCTCACCTGGCCGCTCCAGGGCGCGATCTTCTCCTGGACGGTCTGTTCCGGTGCGGCGACCGAGGCCATCGCGCCGTGTCCGATCAGGTCCACCAGTGCCTTGCTGCGCAGGGCCACGATCTTCGTGGCGTCGCGCAGGGACAGTGCGCCGCACACGTGGGCGGCGGCTATCTCGCCCTGGCTGTGGCCGATCACCGCGGCCGGTTCCACGCCCCAGGACCGCCACAGGGCGGCGAGCGACACCATGACGGAGAACAGGGCCGGCTGCAGGACGTCCACCCGGTCCAGTCCCGGTGCGCCGTCGGTGGCGCGCAGCACGTCCAGCAGGGACCAGTCGGTCCACTCGGCGAGGGCCTCGGCGCACGCGTCGAGGCAGTGGGCGAAGGCGGGGAAGGTGTCGTAGAGCCGGCGTCCCATGCCCACCCACTGCGAGCCCTGTCCGGGGAAGACGAAGACGGTGCCGCCGGGGGTGCCCGCGCGGCCGCGGACCACGCCGGGGCTGTCCTGGCCCCGGCTCAGGGAGGTGAGGCCGTCGAGGAGTTCGGCGCGGGTGCGGCCCAGGACGACCGCGCGGTGCTCGAAGCGTGAGCGGCTGGACAGCAGCGACCAGCCGACGGCGGCGAGGTCCACGCCGGTGTCGGCGGCGGTGGCGTCGCGCAGTCTGGCCGCCTGCTGTTCGAGGGCCGCCGCACTCTTGGCGGACACCACCCAGGGCACCAGGCCGCCCGCGACGCCCGCGGCCGGGGCGGGCCCGCTCTGCGCGTCGGCCCGTGCGCCGCGGCCTGGCTGCGGGGCCGGTTCGCTGTGCGGGGCCGGTTCGCTGTCCTCGGGGGCTTCCTCCAGGATCACGTGCACGTTGGTGCCGCTCACGCCGAACGACGACACCCCGGCGCGCCGCGGGCCCTGGGGCTTGTCCCATCGGCGTCCCCGGGTGAGCAGTTCGACGCCGGCCGCGGTCCAGTCCACGTGCGGGGAGGGGGCGTCCACGTGCAGGGTGCGGGGCAGATGGCGGTGGCGGATGGCCTGGACGGCCTTGATGACGGAGGCGACGCCGGCGGCGGCCTGGGCGTGGCCCATGTTCGACTTCAGCGATCCCAGCCACAGGGGCCGGCCCGGCTCGCGGTCCTGGCCGTAGGCGGCCAGCAGGGCGCCCGCCTCGATGGGGTCGCCGAGGACGGTTCCGGTGCCGTGCGCCTCGACCAGGTCGACCTCGCGGGCGCTGACCCGGGCGTTCGCCAGCGCCTTGCGGATGACGTTCTCCTGGGCGCGGCCGTTGGGGGCGGTCAGGCCGTTGCTGGCGCCGTCCTGGTTGACGGCGGAGCCGGCGACGACGGCGAGGACGGGGTGGCCGTTGCGGCGGGCGTCGGACAGTTTCTCCAGCAGGAGCACGCCCACGCCCTCGGCCCAGCCGGTGCCGTCCGCGCCGGCGGCGAAGGACTTGCAGCGGCCGTCGGGGGCCAGGCCCTTCTGGCGGGAGAACTCCACGAACAGTTCGGTCGTCGACATCACCAGGGCGCCGCCCGCCAGCGCCAGGGAGCACTCCCCCGCCCGCAGGGACTGTGCCGCCAGGTGCAGGGCGACCAGGGAGGAGGAGCAGGCGGTGTCCACGGACAGGGCCGGTCCGGTCAGGCCCATCTCGTAGGCGACGCGGCCGGAGGCGACGCTGAGGGTGCTGCCGTGCAGGACGTAGCCCTCCAGGCCGTTCTTCTGCCCTTCCAGGAAGCGGGAGCCGTACTCGGAGGAGCTGACGCCGGTGAACACGCCGACGTCGGTGCCGCGCACGGTGGCGGGGACGATGCCGGCCCGCTCGAAGGCCTCCCAGGAGGTCTCCAGGAGCAGGCGCTGCTGCGGGTCGGTGGCGAGGGCCTCGCGGGGGCTGATGCCGAAGAAGTCCGCGTCGAATCCGGCGACGTCGGACAGGAACCCGCCGTGGCGGACGTAGGAGGTGCCGACGGTGTCGGGGTCGGGGTCGTAGACGTCGCGCCAGCCGCGGTCGGTGGGGAACGCGCCGACGACGTCGCGGCCCTCGTGGATCACCTCCCACAGGTCCTCGGGGCTCGACACGTCTCCGGGGTAGCGGCAGGCCATGGCGACGACGGCGATGGGCTCGCCGTGGCCGGCCTTGAGGGCGTCGTTCTCCTGCCGGAGCCGGTCGCGTTCCTCCAGCAGGGTGCGCAGGGCCCGCTGGACCCGGTCGGCGCCGTCCGCTGTGCGCTCTGCGGGGTTGGTGGTCATGTCCGTCATCTCTCGTCCAGGGCCAGGTCGACCAGTGCTTCCAGGTCCAGGTCCGACAGTTCGTCCGCGCCCGTGTCCGGGTCCGGGTCCGCCGGGTGGGGGCCGGGGTCGGGGGTGAGGGGGTCGGCGCAGGCCAGGATCTGGTCGAGGAGGCCTGCCTCGCGCAGGCGGTCGGGTGTGAGGGTGTGCAGGATCTGCCGGATCCGCGCGTCGGCGGCGGCGTCGGCCTGCGGGTCGGGTTCGGGGCGGAGCAGGCCGACGAGGTGGCGGCCCAGTTCGCGGGGGGTGGGGTAGCTGAAGACGAGGGTGGAGGGCAGGCGCAGTCCGGTCGTGGCGGCGAGCCGGTTGCACAGTTCGACGGCGGTCAGGGAGTCGAAGCCGAGCTGGGTGAAGGCCTGGTCGGCGTCGACGGCGGCGCCGGAGGGGTGTCCCAGGACGATGGCGACCTGGTCGCGGATCCAGTCGGCGGCCGCGGCGTGGGCCTGGTCCTCGGGCAGGGCGGTCAGCCGGCCGGTCAGACCGGCCTCGCCCGCCTGCCGGGGTGTGCCCGCCGCGGGGCGGGGGCGGCCGGCGGTGGCCAGCTCGCGCAGCAGGAGCGGCAGTTCGTCGGCGCTGCGCCGTCGCAGGGCCGCGAGGTCGACGCGGGCCGGGACGAGGACGGGTCTGCCGCTCGCGCGGGCGGCGTCGAACAGGGCCAGTGCCTCGGCGGTGGGCATCGGGGCGATGCCCATGCGGCGCAGCCGGGCGAGGTCGGCGCCGTGCAGGTCCTCGGTCATGGCGCTGCTCTGTTCCCACCAGCCCCAGCACAGTGAGGTGGTGGGCAGACCCGCGGCGTGGCGCTGTGCGGCCAGGGCGTCCAGGAAGGCGTTGGCAGCAGCGTAGTTGGCCTGGCCCGCGGTGCCCAGGGTGCCGGCCAGGGCGGAGAAGTGGATGAACGCCGACAGGGGGCGGTCCTGGGTCAGTTCGTGCAGGTTCAGTGCACCGCCGGCCTTGGCGTCCAGGGCGCGGTCCAGGTGGTCGGGGGTCAGGGACTCGACGGTGGCGTCGGCCAGGACGCCGGCGGCGTGGACGACCGCGGTCAGGGGGCGGCCGCCGGGCAGGCCGGCCAGCAGGGCGGCAACGGCGGTGCGGTCGGTGATGTCGACGGCGGCGACGTGGACGTCGGCGCCCGCCTCTTGGAGGTCGGCGACCAGGGCGGCTGTTCCGTCGGCGGTGCTGCCGCGGCGGCTGGCCAGGACGAGGCTGCGCACCCCGTGTTCGGCCACCAGGTGGCGGGCCATCATCGAGCCCACTCCCCCGGTGCCGCCGGTGATCAGGACGGTGCCGCCGCCGAGGGTGCCGCCGACGTCCAGGACCAGTTTGCCGGTGTGGCGGCCCTGGCTCATCTCGCGGAACGCCGCCCGGGCGTCGCGGACGTCACGGACCGCGACCGGGTTCAGGTGGAGGTGGCCGTCGGTGAACAGGTCCATGACGCAGCGGAACATGTCCTGGAGTGCGTCGGGGCCGGCCTCGTAGAGGTCGAAGGCCTGGTAGCGGACTCCGGGGTGGTCGGCCGCGATCTGCTGGGGGTCGCGGATGTCGGTCTTGCCCATCTCGGTGAAGTGGCCGCCGTGCGGCAGGAGTCGCAGGGAGGCGTCGACGAAGGCGTGGGCCAGGGAGTTCAGGACGACGTCCACGCCGCGGCCGGCGGTGGAGGTGAGGAACTTCGGTGCGAAGTCGAGGTCGCGGGAGGAGGCGAGGTGTTCGTCGTCCAGGCCCAGGGCGCGCAGGGCGGGCCACTTGGCCCGGCCCGCGGTCGCGTAGATCTCGGCGCCGACGTGCCGGGCGAGCTGGACGGCGGCCATGCCGACGCCGCCGGCCGCGGCGTGGATGAGGATCCGCTGCCCCTTCTGGAGCCGGTTGACGTGGAAGAGGGCGTAGTAGGCGGTCAGGAAGGTGGAGGGCACGGAGGCCGCTTCGGCGTAGCTCCACGCGTCGGGGATGGGGGTGAGCAGGCGGTGGTCGGCGACGGCGACGCGGCCGAAGGCGCCGGGGAAGATGCCGGTGACGCGGTCGCCGGGTGCCAGGCGGGTCACGTCGTCGGCGACGTCCAGGACGATGCCGGCGCCTTCGCTGCCCAGGCCCGCGTCCAGTGCGGTGCGGTCCACCAGGCCCAGTGCGATGGTGACGTCGCGGAAGTTGAGGCCGGCGGCCTGGACGGCGATGCGGACCTGTCCGCTCGCCAGGGGTGCCTCCACCTCGGGGCAGGGCACCCAGGTCAGGTTCTCCAGTGTTCCCCTGGTGGGGATGCCCAGGCGGTGCGGGCCGGGGGCCGGGGGGTCGATGCGGTGGGCGGCGGGCGCGGCCGGCGCCAGGCGTGGCAGGAGGACGGTGCCGGCGCGCAGGGCGAGCTGGTCCTCGGCGAGGGTGAGGGCGTCCGGGACGCGGGCCAGGGAGGCCGGGTCGTCGTCGATGTCCAGCAGGCGGAACCGGCCGGGGTGTTCGGTCTGGGCGGAGCGGATCAGGCCCCATACGGACGCGCCGGTCAGGGAGGTGACGTGCTCCCCGGTGCCGGTGTCCTGGGCCAGGCGGGTGCAGATGACCAGGGTGGAGGCGGCGAGGGTCTCCTCGGCGAGGAAGCGCTGGATGTGGCCCAGCGTGTGTCCTGCCGTGTCGCGCAGGGCGGTGAGCGGATCGGCGCCGAGGGAGATGGCGTCGTCCGGGCACAGCACGATGTGTGCGGGGGGCGGGCCGGTGAGGACGTCGTCCAGGCCGGTGTGCGCGGTGGTGCGCCCGTCGACCGCGGTGAGGTGGCCGGCCAGGCCGTCGGGGGTGCCGATGACGGCGTACCGGCCCCCGGTGGCCGGGTCGGCGGGGCGGGCCGGTTCGCCGGCGGCGGGCGGGGCGGGGTGCCACTGCAGTTCGTAGAGCGGCTGGTGGCGGCTGCCGTGGGCGGCGTGGACCTGTTCGGGGCTCGCCGGGCGGAACGTGAGGGCGCGGATGCGGGCGAGGGTGCGGCCGTGTTCGTCGGCGACGGTCACCGCGACGGCGCCTTCGCCGGCCGGGGAGAGGCGGACCTTGACGGTGGGCCCGCAGGTCGCGGTGAGGTCGGCGCCGGACCAGGAGAAGGGCATCCAGCCCTGCTCGCCGGTCACTTCGATGACGCCGCCGGCGACGACCGCGTGCAGGACGGAGTCGAACAGGGCCGGGTGCAGGGCGAAGCCGTCGCCGGCCGAGGTGTCGCCGGAGACGGGCAGGGTGGCCAGCGCGAAGAGGTCGGTGCCGCGGCGCCACACCTCGCGCAGTCCGCGGAAGGTGGGGCCGTAGTCGAAGCCCGCGTCGGCCAGGGAGTCGTAGAGGCCCTCGATGGGCAGCGCGGTGGCGCCGGGCGGCGGCCACACGGCCGGCAGGCCCGCGTCCTGGGCCGCGACGGTGGTGGGCGGGGCCAGCGTTCCCATCGCGTGGCGGGTCCAGCCGCCGGCCGCCGGGTCGGTGTCGGCGCCGTCCGGGCGCGCGTACACGTCCAGGGAGCGGCGGCCGCTCTCGTCCGGGGCCCCGGCGACGAGCCGTACCTGGATCCCGCCCGGGTCGGGCAGGATCAGCGGTACTTCCAGGGAGAGTTCCTCGACGGCGGGGCAGCCGAGGCGGTCGCCGACGGACAGGGCCAGGTCCAGGTAGGCGGTCGCGGGGACGACGGCCGCACCGAACACGCTGTGGTCGGCCAGCCAGGGGTGGGTGCGCAGGGACCACAGGTCGCTGAAGACGCTCTCGCCGGTCGTGGGGTGGTCCAGGACGGCGCCCAGCAGGGGGTGTCCGGGGGCGGTCAGGCCCGCGGCGGCGAGGTCGGGGCTCTGGGTGCCGGCCTGGAAGTCCAGCCAGTAGCGCCGGCGCTGGAAGGCGTAGGTGGGCAGGTCGAGGGTGCGGCGGGGGCCGGACAGGGCGCCGAGGTCGACCGGGTGGCCGTGCACGTGCAGAAGGGCGAGGAGGGTGATCAGGGCCTGGGGTCCGCCGCGGTCGCGGCGGGCCGCGGACAGCACCAGCGCGTCGTCGACGCCCTGGTGGGCGAAGGCCTCCTGGGTCATGCCGGTGAGGGTGGCTCCCGGGCCGACCTCGACGAAGACGCGCGTGCCGGCCGCGCGGGCGCACTCGACGGCGTCGTGGAAGCGGACGGGTGCGCGGACGTGGTCCACCCAGTGGGCGACGGAGGCCAGTTCCTCGGCGGTGGCCTCGCGGCCCAGCCGTGTCGAGACGACGGGGATCGCCGTCGTGCCGGCGGCCAGTCCCGCGACGGCCTGCCCGAACTCGGCGAGGACGGGGTCCATGAGCGGGGAGTGGAAGGCGTGGTCGACGGGGAGGAGTTTCGCCGAGGTGCCGGCGGCGACGAGCTGGTCGCGCAGGGCGTGGACCTCCTCGCGCAGGCCCGAGACCACCACCGACTCCGGGCCGTTGACCGCCGCGATGCCGGTCCGCCCGTAGGGGGCGAGCAGGGGGGCCAGGTGGGCTTCTGTGGCACGGACGGCGAGCATGGCGCCGTGTTCGGTGACCGTCTGCATGATCCGTCCGCGGGCGGCGACCAGGCGGGCGGCGTCGTCCAGGGTGAGGGCGCCGGACACGTGCGCGGCGGCGATCTCGCCGACCGAGTGGCCGATCAGGCGGTCCGGGGCCGGGAGGTGGGCGGTCAGGAGCCGGTAGAGGCTGACCTGCAGGGCGAACAGGGCCGGCTGTGCGACGTCGGTCCGTTCGCGGCCGGCGGGTTCCTCGGCGAGCAGGACGGACCTCAGGTCGACGGGGAGGTGGGCGTCGAAGTGTGCGCAGACCTCGTCGAGGCTGCGGGCGAAGACGGGGAAGGTGGCGTACAGCTGCCGTGCCGCGCCGGCCCAGGGGGAGCCCTGGCCCGGGAACATGAAGGCGGTGCCGCCGGGTTCACCGGCGACGCCGCGCACCACGGCGGCGGACTCCTCGCCCCGGCTGAGTGCTGTGAGGGCGTCGAGGAGTTCGTCGCGGGTGCGGCCCAGGACGACCGCGCGGTGCTCGAAGCGTGCGCGGCTGGCCGCCAGTGACCAGCCGACGTCGGCGAGGTCCGGGGGCGGGCTGCCTGCGGCGGCGAAGTCGCGCAGTCTGCCGGCCTGGGCGCGCAGTGCCTGCTCCGAGCGGGCCGACACCGGCCATGCCGTCACATCGCCCGTGAAGGAGGGCTGCCGGGCGTCGGGCCCGGGTGTCGTCCCGGTGCTGTCGGAGGGCGTGTCCCGTGCGGGGGGTGCGGGTTGTTCCTGGGGGGCCTGTTCGAGGATGAGGTGGGCGTTGGTGCCGCTCGCGCCGAAGCTGGACACCCCGGCCCGGCGGGGCCGTTCGGGTGTGCCGGTCCAGTCGCGGGCCTCGGTGAGGAGCTGTACCGCGCCGGCCGTCCAGTCGACGTGGGTGGAGGGGCGGTCGACGTGCAGGGTGCGGGGCAGTACCCCGTGCCGCATCGCCATGATCATTTTGATGATGCCGCCCACCCCGGCGGCCGCCTGGGTGTGGCCGATGTTCGACTTCAGGGAGCCCAGCCACAGCGGGCGGTCCGCCTCCCGGTCCTGGCCGTAGGTGGCCAGGACCGCCTGGGCCTCGATGGGGTCGCCGAGTGTGGTGCCGGTGCCGTGGGCCTCCACCGCGTCCACGTCGCCCGCCTTGACCCGGGCGTCGGCCAGGGCGGCGCGGATGACGCGCTGCTGGGCCGGGCCGCTGGGTGCGGTCAGTCCGTTGGAGGCGCCGTCCTGGTTGATCGCGGAGCCGCGGATCACCGCCCAGATGCGGCGGCCGTTGCGGCGGGCGTCGGAGAGCCGCTCCAGGACGAGCATGCCGACGCCCTCGGCGAATCCGGTGCCGTCGGCGGCGTCCGCGAACGCCTTGCAGCGGCCGTCCTGGGACAGGCCGCGCTGGCGGGACATCTCCCGGAACACCTGCGGCATCGCCATGACGGTGACGCCGCCGGCCAGCGCGAGGCCGCATTCGTCGTTGCGCAGCGACCGCACCGCCTGGTGCACCGCCACCAGGGAGGAGGAGCAGGCGGTGTCCGTGGAGAGGGCGGGGCCCTGAAGGCCCAGCGCGTAGGAGATCCGGCCCGAGGCCACGCTCAGCAGGGAGCCGGTCTGGGCGTAGCCCGCGATGCTCTCGGGGGTGTCGAAGTGGTTGCCGTATCCGAAGTAGGCGAGGCCGGCGAACACGCCGGTGCTGCTGCCGTGCAGGGTGTGCGGGTCGATGCCGGCGCGTTCCAGGGACTCCCAGGAGGTCTCCAGCAGGAGCCGGTGCTGGGGGTCGGCGGCGAGTGCCTCGCGCGGGTTGATCTCGAAGAAGTCGGCGTCGAAGTCCCCGGCGTCGTAGAGGAATCCGCCCGAGCGGGTGGAGGAGGTGCCGGGCCGGCCGGGGTCCGGGTCGGCGAGGTGCCCGAGGTCCCAGTTGCGGTCCTCGGGGAAGGCGGACACCACGTCCGCGCCCTCGCGCACCAGGTCCCACAGGGCTTCCGGGGAGGTGGCGCCGCCGGGATAGCGGCAGGCGACGCCGACCACCGCGATGGGTTCGGCGGCCGCCTCCGTCACCTCCTTCAGGCGGTTGCGGGTCTCGATCAGTTCGATCGATGTCCGCTTGAGGTAGTCGAGGACGTCGGCGTTGCTGTCGTTGGTCATCGCTCTCCCCTAGCCGAGCTCTTTGTCCAGCAGCGCGAGAAGGTCTCCCGCCGAGGCCGAACTGATCTGGTCGGCGATGCCGACCGGTGATCCGGCGCCCGCCAGTGAACGGACTCGGCCCTGGAGCTCGCCGAGCAGAGTGGAAATGGTGGTCTGGTCCTTGTGTGCGAGGAGCAGGAACGCGTCCTCCAGCCGGGCGCCCAGTTCCTCGATCTCCTGGGCCAGATGACCGGCCGCCGACTCGGGCTCCTGGGCGGGTCCGGGG
This sequence comes from Streptomyces sp. NBC_01428, assembly GCF_036231965.1. NCBI lineage: Bacteria > Bacillati > Actinomycetota > Actinomycetes > Kitasatosporales > Streptomycetaceae > Streptomyces > Streptomyces sp. NBC_01428. The sequence goes on from NZ_CP109499.1 coordinate 50,870, forward strand.
GCGATGCTCCCGGTGAGGAACTGGGCGAGGGCGCCCGGGGTGGGATGGTCGAACACGAGCGTGGCGGGCAGCTTCAGGCCGGTGACCGCGGAGAGTTTGTTGCGCAGTTCCAGCGCCGTGAGCGAGTCGATCCCCAGGGTGCGGAACGTGGCGGCCGGGCCGATCCGTGTGGTGTCCGGGTGGCCCAGGACGGCCGCGGTCTGTGCCCGGACGGTGTCCAGGAGCAGGGTCTGCGCGTCGGCGGGCGAGAGGCCGGCGAGCTGCTCGGCGAGCGTGGTGCCGGCCGGCTCGGGGCCGGCGGGGCCGTCCGTCGTCGCCGGTGTGCCGGTCAGGGCGCGCAGCAGCGGGGAGACCGGGACGGCGGGTGTGCCGGGGGCGGGGCGGTGCAGGCGGGTGGGCACCAGGACCGGGCGGTGCGCGTGCAGTGCCGCGTCGAAGAGGGCGAGTCCCTGGTCCGTCGACATGGGCTGGATGCCCTGGCGTTGCAGGCGGACGATGTCCGCGTCGGCGAGGTCGGCGCTCATCTCGCTGCGCTGGGACCAAAAGCCCCAGCACAGTGCGGTGGCGGGCAGTCCGGCGGCGGTGCGGGCGTCGGCGAGGGCGTCGAGGAAGGCGTTGGCGGCCGCGTAGTTGGCCTGTCCGGCGGTTCCCAGCACGCCGGCGACGGAGGAGAACAGGACGAACGCGGACAGGTCCAGGTGCCGGGTCAGCTCGTGCAGGTTCCAGGCGCCGTGCGTCTTGGGTGCCAGGACCGCGTCCACGCGGTCCTCGGTGAGGGCCTCGACGACGCCGTCGTCGAGGACACCGGCGCAGTGGATCACCGCGGACAGCGGGTGGCCGGCCGGGCGTGCGGCGATCAGGGCGGCGACCGCGGCGCGGTGGGTGACGTCGCAGGCGACGATCTCCACCTGGGCGCCCGCGGCGGCCAGTTCCTCGTGCAGTTGTGCCGCGCCGGGGGCGTCCGGTCCGCGCCTGCTGGTCAGCAGCAGGCGTCGCACGCCGTGCCGTCGTACGAGGTGGTGGGCCAGCAGCGCGCCCAGGCCGCTGGTGCCGCCGGTGATCAGTACGGTGCCCGATCCGAGCGCGGGTGTGTCCTGTTCGCCGGTGCGGGTGTCGCCGGTGGTGGCGGGGTCGGGCAGGGGGGCCAGCTGCGGGGTGGTCACGGCGCCGGCGCGGATCTTGAGCTGGGCCTCCGCGGTGGCGGCGGCCGCCGGGACCAGGGCGTGCGAGGCGGGCAGGCCGTCGGTGTCGACGAGGGTGAAGCGGCCCGGGTTCTCGGTCTGCGCGGTGCGCAGGAATCCCCAGACCGCGGCGGCCACCGGGTCGGCGGGGGCGCCGGGGCCGTCGCCGAACGCGCCGCGGGTCACCAGGACCAGGCGGGAGGCGGAGAACCGGTCGTCGGCGAGCCAGTCCTTGGCCCGGCCGAGGACGCGGTGCAGGGCCCGCTCGGTGGCGGCCGGAACCTCCGCGTCGCTGCCGGTGCGGGTCTCCGGGTCGTCGAGGGCGGTGATGACGAGCGGGGGTATCTCCCGTCCGGAGGCGGCGAGTTGGGCCGGCGAGGCGAACACGGTGTCGCCCTGTGCGGGAGGGGCGGCGGGCGGGCTGCCGGGTGCGGCGAGGACCGCGTAGGGGCCGGTGGTGGCCGGGACGGGCAGGGGCGTCCAGTCGATCCGGAAGAGGGCGTCGCGGGTGTCGAAGCCCAGCGCGGTCAGCTGTCCCGCGTCCGCCGGGGCCAGGGTCAGGGCGGCGATGGAGGCGACGGGTGTTCCGTGCTGGTCCGCGATGCTCACCGACAGCGTGTCCGGCCCCGCGGGGGCCAGGCGCACGCGCAGCGGGCCGGGGCGGGCGGCACTGACGCGCAGGCCCGTCAGGCGCAGCGGCAGCCAGCCCTCGGGGCGGGTGGTGTCGACGAACTCGCCCAGGCCGACGGGCAGGAGCGCCGCGTGGAGCAGGGCGGGGTCGATCCGGAAACCGGTCCGGCCGGTGCCGTCGGGGGCGGGTTCGACCTCGGCGAACAGGGTCTCGCCCCGGCGCCACACCTTGGTCAGGCCGCGCAGCAGGGGTCCGTGGTGGATGCCGAGGGCGGCGAGGCGGGTGTACTCGTCCTCGAAGGGGACGGGGTCGGCGCCTGTGGGCGGCCACACGGCCAGGCTCTCCGGCACAGGACCGGCCGAGGCGCCGGGGGCCGCCGAGGTGTCGGGGGTGGCGGTGCCCACCGCGTTGCGGGTCCAGCGGGTCTCGCCGTCGGCGCGGGAGTGCACGCTCAGGACGCGGTCCGCGTCGATGACGACGCGCAGGTCGCGTTCGGCGGTGCGGGAGAGCACCAGGGGTGTCTCCAGGGTGAGTTCGCCGACGGCGGGGCAGCCGGCCTTGTCCGCAGCCCATGCCGCGAGTTCGGCCAGCACGGTCGCGGGGACCAGGGCGGCGCCGTGGACGGTGTGCTCGGCGAGCCAGGGGTGGCGTTCCAGCGACAGGCGTCCGCGGGCCGCCACACCGCCGCCGGTGGCGTCGGCGCCTGCGGGCAGGTCGACGACGGCGTCGAGCAGGGGGTGGTCGGAGGTGGACAGGGCGGTGGACTCGCCGGGGGTGTCCAGCCAGTAGCGGCGGCGCTGGAAGGCGTAGGTGGGCAGGTCGGGCGGCGGGCCGTCCTGGCCGGGGAAGGCGGCCTGCCAGGCCACCGGGGTGCCGGCGACGAAGGCTTCGGCGGCCGAGCGGTACAGGCGGGCGAGTCCGCCCTCGCCGCGGCGCAGTGAGCCGACCGCGAAGCCGGTGGCGCCGGGGGTGGTGTCGAGGATCTCCTGGATGTTCATCGTGAGCAGCGGGTGCGGGCTGAGCTCGATGACGGTGCCGGTGGGCTGTTCGGCGGCCAGGCGCCGCATGGCGGCGTGGAAGCGGACGGGTTCGCGCAGGTTGCGGAACCAGTAGGCGCTGTCCAGGGCGGCGGGGTCGATCAGGTCGCCGGTCACCGTGGAGTAGATCGGCACCGTGGTCGGGTGGGGCGTGATGCGGCCCAGGCCGTCGAGGAGCGCGTCGTGGAACTGGTCCATGAGCCGGGAGTGGCCGGGCACGCTGGACTTGACCAGGCGGGCGCGGGCGCCCTGGGCCTCGCAGGCGGCGACCAGTTCCCGTACCGCGGTGCTCTCGCCGGAGACGGTCGTGGAGCCCGGTCCGTTGACCGCGGCGATGCCGACCCGGCCCGCCCACCGCTCCAGCAGTTCAGCCACCCGCTGTTCGGGCAGCAGGATCGCGGCCATGCTGCCCTGTCCGGCGGCGGTGGCCAGCAGCCGGGAGCGCAGGGCGACGATCCTGGCGGCGTCGTCCAGGGTCAGGGCGCCGGCGATGTGGGCGGCGGCGATCTCGCCCTGGGAGTGGCCGATGACCGCGTCGGGTGTCACACCCAGCGAGCGCCACACCTGGGCCAGTGCGACCATCACGGCGAACAGGGCCGGCTGGACGACGTCGATGTCGTCCAGGTCGGCGGCGTCCGGGCCGCCGCACACGGTGTCGATCAGCGGCCAGTCGACATACGGCTCCAGGGCTTTGGCGCAGGCGCGCAGCGCCTGGGCGAAGACCGGGGAGGTCTCCCACAGTTCCCGGCCCATCGCGACCCACTGGGCGCCCTGTCCGGGCAGCACGAAGACGGTGCGGCCGGCCGGTTTCGCGACGCCCGACACCAGGGCGGCGGGGCTGTTGTCCTCGCCGGCGGCGACGGCGGCCAGGGCGGCCAGGAGGTCCTGGCGGCCGGTGCCGATCACCACCTGGCGGTGGTCGAACAGGGAGCGGGTGCTCACCAGGGCGTGTCCGAGGGCGTCGAGCGGCAGACCGGGGGCGGCCGTGAGGCGCTCGTGCAGCAGCCGGGCCTGGCCGCGCAGGGCCTCCGGGGACTTCGCCGACAGCACCCACGGCAGCACACCGCCCGGGGCCGCGGTGGCCGGCGGGGCGGTGGCGGGCGGGGAGGCGGGTGTGCCGGCGGGTGTGCGGGCGGCCGGTACGGCGTCGGGGGCCTGCCCGGCCACACCCGCACCCGTGCCGATACCGACACCGTGGCCGTCACTGCGGCCGTGGTTGTCATGGGGTTGTCCGGTGTCGTGCGGGGGCTGTTCGAGGATGAGGTGGGCGTTGGTGCCGCTGATGCCGAAGCTGGACACCCCGGCCCGGCGGGGCCGCTCGGGCGTGCCGGTCCAGTCGCGGGCCTCGGTGAGCAGTCGCACCGCGCCGGCCGTCCAGTCGACATGGCTGGAGGGGCGGTCGACGTGCAGGGTGCGGGGCAGCACCCCGTGCCGCATCGCCATGACCATCTTGATGATGCCGCCCACCCCGGCCGCCGCCTGGGTGTGGCCGATGTTCGACTTCAGCGACCCCAGCCACAGCGGGCGGTCCGCCTCCCGGTCCTGGCCGTAGGTGGCGAGCAGGGCCTCAGCCTCCATCGGGTCGCCCAGCCGGGTGCCGGTGCCGTGCGCCTCCACCGCGTCCACCGCGGCGGCGGGCAGTGCGGCGTCGGCCAGGGCGGCGCGGATGACGCGCCGCTGCGCCAGTTCGCTGGGCGCGGTCAGCCCGTTGGAGGCGCCGTCCTGGTTGACCGCGGAGCCGCGGATCACCGCCCAGATACGGCGGCCGTTGCGCAGGGCGTCGGAGAGTTTCTCCAGGACCAGGACGCCCGCGCCCTCGGAGAAGCCGGTGCCGTCCGCGGCGTCCGCGAACGCCTTGCACCGGCCGTCCTCGGACAGGCCCCGCTGGCGGGCGAGTTCCACGAACAGGCCCGGCGTGGGCAGCGTGGAGACCCCGCCCGCCAGGGCCAGCGTGCACTCCCCCGAACGCAGGGACCGCACGGCCTGGTGGACGGCGACGAGCGAGGACGAGCAGGCGGTGTCGGTGGACAGGGCCGGGCCCTCCAGCCCCAGGACGTAGGCCACCCGGCCCGAGGCGACGCTGGTGTAGGTGCCGGCGATCGCGAAGCCCTCCACGTCGCCGGCCGCCCCGCCGCCCATCCGCGGGCCGTAGTCGACGGCGTACAGGCCGGTGAACACGCCGGTCGGCGAGCCGCGCAGGCCGGCCGGGTCGATGCCCGCCCGCTCCAGCGCCTCCCAGGAGGTCTCCAGCATGAGGCGCTGCTGGGGGTCCATCGCCAGCGCCTCGCGCGGGCTGATCCCGAAGAACGGCGCGTCGAACTCGGCGAGGCCGTCCAGGAATCCGCCGGTGCGGGTGTACGTCCTGCCGTGTGCCTCGGGGTCCGGGTCGTACAGCGCGTCCAGGTCCCAGCCGCGGTCGCGGGGGAAGTCGCCCATCGCGTCCACGCCGTCGGACACGACGTCCCACAGCCCTTCGGGCGAGGTCACCCCGCCCGGGAAGCGACACCCCACGCCCACGACCGCGATGGGCTCGCGTGCGGACTCCTCCAGCTCGCGCACCCGCTCACGCAGCTCCTGCGCGTCGCCGACGGCGCGTCGCAAGTAGGACCGGAGCTTGTCGACATCCTCCACCAGGGCCTCCCCCAACAGTTGCCAATACGAACGGTGTTGCTACACGTATCCGCGCTCGATCAGCGCGTACAGATCGTCGTCACTGCCGCTCTGCGGCCCGCCCGGCACGTCCGGCACATCCGGGGCCTGCCGCGTCTCCTCGGCCGCCGGCGGCTGCGTGTCCGGCCGCGGGGCGGCGGGCGTCTGCGGCTGCAGCAGGGTGAAGAGGTGGCGGGCGAGCGCGTGCGCGGTGGGGTAGGTGAACGCGACGGTGGCCGGCAGGCGCAGGCCCGCCGCCGCGGCGAGCCGGCCGCGCAGGCCCACCGCCATCGCGGAGTCGAAGCCCAGCGCCTTGAAGGTGTCCTCGGGGCGGGCCGCGATGTCGGCGCCCGTGATGCCCGCGTCCTTGACGCCCAGCAGGGCCGCCGTCTCGGCGCACACCAGGGCCAGTACCGCCGCCTGCGAGGTGAGGTCCGCGGTCCTGGTGCCCGGGGCGGGTGCGGCGGCCGCCGGGATGCCGGGGCCGTCCGGGCCGTCGGGGGCGGTCAGCCAGTACCGGCGGCGCTGGAAGGGGTAGGAGGGCAGGGGGACGGTGCGCGGGCGGTGTCCGGCGAACGCGGGCGTCCAGTTCACCGGCACACCCCGCACGTGGAGTTGGGCCAGGGAGGCCAGCACCGTTGCGGCGCTGCCGTCGCGGCGGTGCAGGGTGCTCGCCAGCAGCGGCGGGGCCACCAGCGTGTCCGCGGCCTCCTCCATCGCCACCTGGAGCACGGGGTGCGGGCTGACCTCGACGAACACCGCGCCGGGTTCGCGCATCAGGGTGTCGACGACGTCGGCGAAGCGGACCTGCGAGCGCAGGTTGTCGTACCAGTAGGAGCCGTCCAGGGTGCGGGTGTCCAGGGCGGTCGCGGTGACCGTGGAGTGGAAGGTGACCGCCGCCTCCCGCGGTGCGATGCCCGCGGTGTCGGCGAGGAGGTGTTCCCGGATGCGTTCGACGTGGTGGGAGTGGGAGGCGTAGTCGACCTTGACCCGTCGCACCCGGACCCCGTCGGCGGCGGCCTCGGCGGCGAACTGGTCGAGTGCCTCGTCGTCCCCGGAGATCACCACGGACGCGGGCCCGTTGACGGCGGCCGTCGACAGCCGGCCCGGCCAGTGCTCCAGCCGTTCCTGGACCCAGGCCCGGGGGGCGGCGACCGCGCTCATCCCGCCGAGTCCGGCCAGTGCCTTCAGCGCCTGGCTGCGCAGGGCGACGACGCGTGCCGCGTCGTCCAGTGTGAGGGCGCCCGAGACGCAGGCCGCGGCGATCTCGCCCTGGGAGTGCCCGATCACGGCGTCGGGGACCACACCGAGGGAGCGCCACAGTTCGGCCAGCGACACCATCATCGCGAACAGGGCCGGCTGGACGACGTCCACCCGCTCCAGCGGGGCGGCCGACGGCGCGCCGGTCACGACGTCCACCAGCGACCAGTCCACGAACGGCTCAAGAGCCTTGGCGCAGGCGTCGATCGAGCGGGCGAAGACCTGTGACTGCGTGTAGAGCTGTCTGCCCATGGCGGGCCACTGGGATCCCTGGCCGGGGAAGACGAAGACGACCGGGCCCCTCGCGCCGCTCGCCGTGCCGCGGACCGTGCGGGCCGCGGCGGCGCCGGCGGCGAGCAGGGCCAGGCCCTCCAGTGCTTCCTGGCGGCTCTCGCCCAGGACCACGGCGCGGTGCTCGAACCGTGCCCGGGTGGCGAGCAGCGAGTGGCCCACGTCGGCGGCGCTGAGCGAGGGGTCGGCGGCCACGTGGTCGCGCAGGCGGGCCGCCTGTTCGGCGAGGGCCTGCGGCGTGCGGGCGGACAGCACCCACGGGAGTGTCCCCAAGCCGCCCGCCGGGCTCATGTCCTCCTCGTTGGCGGGGAGTTGGGGTGCGGGGGCCGGGGTGGGGGCCTGTTCGAGGATGACGTGGGCGTTGGTGCCGCCCATGCCGAACGCGGACACGCCGGCGCGGCGCGGCCGGCCGGGTGTGCCGGGCCAGGGCCGGGGGGCCGAGAGGACCTCGAAGTCGTCGAGGAAGTCGGGGATGGCGGGGTTGGGGGTGCGGAAGTTGAGGCTGGCCACCAGGTGGCCGCGCTCCACGCACAGTGCCGTCTTGACCAGGCCGGTGATGCCCGCGGCCGGCTCCAGGTGTCCGACGTTGGTCTTCACCGAGCCGACGACCAGGGGGCGGCTGCGGCCGCTGTGTTCGGACACCGCGCGCAGGCCGGCGATCTCGGCCGGGTCGCCGAGCCGGGTGCCGGTGCCGTGGGCCTCGACGTAGTCCACGCTGTCGAAGTCGATGTCCGCGCGCCGCAGGGCGGCGCGGATGGCGGCGGCCTGTCCTTCGGGGCTGGGGTCGGGCATCCGGGTCGAGGCTCCGCCGCTGCTCACGCCCCAGCCGCGGACCACGGCGTGGACGGGGTCGCCGTCGGCGACGGCGAGGTCGAGGCGTTTGAGGACGACGAACGCGCCGCCCTCGCCGCGGGCGAAGCCGCCGGCGCGTTCGTCGAAGGTGAAGCAGCGTCCCTCGGGTGACAGGGCGCCCAGGTTCGCCAGGCCGAGTCCCGCCTGCGGGTCGACGATCAGGTGCACGCCGCCGGCGATCGCCATGTCGACGGCGCCGGCGGCGATCCGGTCGCATGCCAGGGCCAGCGACACCAGGGAGGAGGACTGGCCGGAGTCCGCGCACACGCTCAGGCCGCGCACGTCGAACAGGGCGGAGATCCGGTTGGCGATCAGAGCACCGCTGGAGCCGAGCGCGGCGTAGTGGTCGTCACGGTCGGCGCCGGAGAGGGTGCGCAGCAGTTCGTAGCCGGAGGGTGCGCTGCCCACGACGACGTCGATGTCGCGGCCGGCGAGCGCGTGGGCGGGGATGCGGGCGTCCTCGACGGCCTCCCAGGCCAGTTCGAGTCCCAGCCGCTGGGCGGGGTCCATGGCCGCGGCCTCGGCCGCGCCGGTGGTGAAGAAGTCGGTGTCGAAGCCGTCGACGGCGTCGAAGAACGAGCCCGTGGTGAGGGTGTCGGCGTCCGGGTGGCCGGCAGGGAAGGGGCGGGCGTCGGCCGCCCGCTGCGGGGGGAACGTTCCCAGGGTCGACTCGCCCTCGGTCAGCAGGCGCCAGAAGGCGTCCAGGCCGTCGACGCCGGGGAAGCGGCACGACATCCCGATGACGGCGATGGCAGTGGCTGTGCCACTCATACGTATCCCTTCCGGTTGCCTCGGCGCACGGCCCGCGCCGGGCCGCGGCGCGTTCATCGTCCGCGGGCGAGTGTGGTGAGCAGGTCCTGCGGCGCGTCCATGAAGTCGTAGTGGCCGCCCTCGACGACCCGGATCTCGACCGAGTCGGCGTAGTGGCGCCAGCCCTGGAGGTCTTCGAGGCTGACGTCCTCGTCCTGGCTCCAGTGCAGGACGACGACGGGGCAGTCGACGCGGGCGGGTTCGGTGCGCCGGTAGGCGCCTGCGGCGGCGTGGTCGCGCAGCAGGACGAACATGCCCATGTCGATCATGTCGGGGCGGGGTTCGATGCCCCGGCCGCGCAGGAACGTCTCCAGTTCGGTGCGCAGTTCGTCGTCGGTCAGGGAGAGCATCCGGTCGCGGGCGGCCTCGTGGGGGGCGGGCTGGCCCGACACGAACAGGCACTGCGGGGTGGGCAGGCCGAGTTCGGCCAGCAGCAGGACGCTCTCGTAGGCGGGCAGGGCGCCCGCGCAGTGCCCGAAGAACGCGAACGGGGTGTCCAGCAGGGGGGTGAGGGCGTCGACGAGGGAGGCGGCGAGCTGCTCGTAGGTGCCGTAGTGGGGGTGGGCCAGGCGGTTCTCGCGGCCGGGGAACTGCACGGGGCAGACCTCGGCGTCGCCGACGGTGGCCGGCCAGGCGCTGAAGGCGGAGGCCCCGGAGCCGGAGAAGGGCAGGCAGAACAGGCGGGTGGCCGGCCCGCCGGGTACGGGGGGTGCGGGGGGCCGCACGAACCACGGTGAGGGGGCGGTGGCGGGGGCGGCGGTCATGGGGTGGGCCGTTTCTGGGCGGCGATGGGCAGGTGGGTCATGCCGGCGATGAAGTAGGAGCGCAGGTGTTCCGGTTCGCCGGCGAGGTCGAGGGAGGCGAACCGGTCGAGGAGTTCCTCGAAGAAGACGCGCAGGGTCAGGCGGGCCAGCGGTGCGCCGATGCAGAAGTGCGGGCCGAAGCCGAAGGCGACCTGGCGTTTGGCGTTGGGGCGGGTGATGTCGAAGGTGTGCGGGTCGGGGAACTGGGAGGCGTCCCGGTTGGCCGATCCGATCCAGGCGACGACCGCGGCGCCGGCGGGGATGATGCCGCCCGCTATGGGGACGTCGGTGACGGCGTAGCGCATGAAGTTGCAGGCGGCCGAGGTCCAGCGCAGCCCTTCCTCGACGAGGTTGGGGATCAGCGTCGGGTCGGCCTGGGCCTTGTCGAACTGTTCGGGCCGCTCGATGAGGGCCTGCACGGTGCCCGAGACGGTGTGCGGGGTCGTCACGTTGGCGCCCAGCAGGATGCTGTAGCCGTCGAGGGCGATCTCCTCGTCGCTCAGCGGTGCGCCGCCCGGGCGGACGCTCATCAGGTGGTGGAGCAGGCTGTCGTCCTGGTCGCCGGAGGCCCGGCGGCGTTTGACCCACTCGGTGACGTAGGTGACGAGTTCGTGGTGGGAGATGGCCAGGGTGGCGGCCTCGCTGCCCAGTTGGAAGTGCGGGTCCGAGGGGGCGGTGACCATCGCGGTCAGCTGGACGAGTTCGGCCCAGTCCTTGTCCGGGATGCCCAGCAGCGGTCCGGTGACGATCGCCGGGAGGAGCAGGGCGCGCTCGGCGAGGTCGAACACCTCGCCGTCCAGGGCCGGTTCGAGGAAGCGCACCACCGTCCGGCGGATGGAGTCCTCCCAGGAGCGGACGGCGCGGGCGGTGAGCTTGGAGCCCAGCGGCCTGCGGACCTCGGTGTGCCGGGGCGGGTCGGTGGAGGTCATCAGCACGCCGGCGGCGACGTCGTCCTGCCCGAGGTGGGTGGGGACGGTGCCGCGTTCGGAGGTGAACTCGCGGTGGTCGCCCAGGACACGGCACACGTCCTCGTAGCGGGTGACCGACCAGAACTCCCGTCCGTCGGGCAGCACCTGGTGGTGCAGGGGCGCCTTGGCGCGCATCAGGTCCCACACGGGGTGCGGGTCGCCGGACGTGTAGAGGTCCAGGTCGAACAGGTCGACGGCATCGAGGTCGATGTCGCGCGCGGGACCCGGCGTCAGTCTCATGTCCGGGCCCTTTCCCGCTCGATCAGTTCGGCGACGCGGGCCGGGGTCTGGGCCAGGTAGAAGTCGCGGACGGACAGCTGGACGCCGTAGTCCTGCGCCACCCGTTCGATGATCTTGATGCCGGTCAGTGAGTTGCCGCCGAGGGCGAAGAAGTCGTCGTCCCGCCCCACCTCGGGGCAGTTGAGGAGTTCCCCCCACAGCGCGGCGAGTTCGTCCACCAGCGGCACCGGGCCGCCCGAGGGCGCCTCCTGGCGTGGTGCGGTCTCGTCCTGTCCACCTCGCGGGTGGATCACCTGCGGCGCCGATTCCATGGCCGGTTCCTTCCTCCGCCGATCGAAAGTGCCCGCTCGCGTCCGGTGTTTACCTGTCGGGCCGTCACCGTCCGCGCGGCCACCGGGGTCGGGTGTGCTGTCCCGCCGGCGAGACACGTTCGCCGCATGGCCGACTGGAGTGTCACCCGCCGCCGGCCCCGCCCACACCGGGTCCGGCACCGCCCCGGTGGGGGCCGGCCGGTGGGGTTGAGGGTGGACGGGCCGGCCTGCACGCTGCCCGCCGCGCACCGTCCCCGGCCCCTTCCCCGCGCGGGATGCCGCGGGGCGGGGTGTCCCGCCGGCGGGACGGCGCAAGTGCGCCCTGCCGTGCCGCGTGCGGGCGCGGGACCGCGTTGACCGGCCGAGGGCGGGGGCGTGAACGTGAAGGCGACGCAACGACGTCGAAGGCCCAGCGGAATCGAAGGGGGAACGACGTGAGGGACACCGGCATGGACGCCGAGGTGGTGATCGCGGGTGCCGGGCCGACGGGCCTGATGCTCGCCTGCGAGCTGCGGCTGGCGGGCGTCGACGTGATGGTCCTCGAACGGCTCGCGGAGCGTACGGGCGAGTCACGGGCCGGCGGGATCCACTCGCGGACCCTGGAGGTGCTGGACCAGCGCGGTGTCCTGGACCGGTTCCTGGCGGCCGGTGAACTGCAGCCGGTGGGCCACTTCTCCGGCCTCTACCTGGACTTCGAGGAGTCGGAGTCCCGTCACCCCTATCCGCTGATGATCCTGCAGTCCACCATCGAGCGGCTGCTGGAGGAGTGGGCGGGCGAACTCGGCGTGCGGGTGCTGCGCTCCGCCGAGGTCGCCGGGATCCACCAGGACGGGAACGGCGTGAGCGTCCAGGTGGGTGCGGCCGGCCCCGGACAGCGGACGCTGCGCGCCCGCTACCTGGTGGGCTGCGACGGCGGACGCAGCACGGTGCGCAAAATGGCCGGCATCGGCTTCCCCGGCACCGAGGCGACGATGACGGCGCTGATCGGCGACGTCGAACTGCCCGGCCTGCCCGAGGACTACGTGTGGATCCGGCGCTGCGCGGGCGGCGACTTCTCGGCGATCGCCTTCGAGCCCGGCTGGTACCGGGTGATCACCTCCGAGTACGACCGGGTCGCCGACCGTGACGAGGCGCCCAGCTTCGAGCAGCTGCGGGACTCGCTGGTACGGCTCGCCGGCACCGACTACGGCATGCACAGCCCGCGCTGGATCTCCCGGTTCAACGACGCCGCCCGCCAGGCCGACCGCTACCGCCAGGGCCGGGTGCTGCTCGCCGGGGACGCCGCGCACATCCACTTCCCCGCCGGCGGCCAGGGTCTGAACATGGGCGTGCAGGACGCGGTCAACCTGGGGTGGAAGCTGGCCTCGGTGGTGCGCGGCCGGGCTCCGGAGAGCCTGCTGGACAGCTACCACGCCGAGCGTCATCCGGTCGCGGAGCGGGTGCTGAACAATACCCGGGCGCAGTCGGCGCTGGCCCGCCCCGGCCCGCAGTCGGACGCGCTGCGCGAGGTGTTCGGCTCGCTGATGGTCTTCGACGACGTCAACCGGCATCTGCGGCACATGCTCACCGCCCTGGACATCCGCTACCCGGCCGACGACGGGCACCTGCTGTCGGGCCGCCGGGTTCCCGACGCGGACCTCAAGACGGCGGGCGGCATCACCGGTGTCAGCGAACTGCTGCACGCGGGCCGGCCCGTGCTGCTCGATCTGGGCGCGGGCGCGGAGGTGACGGCGGCGGCCGCCGCCTGGGCCGATCGCGTCGACGTCGTCGAGGCGGTCAGCGAGGACGACCACTGGTTCGTGCCCGCCGCCGGTGAGATCCCCGCTCCCGCCGCCCTGCTGATCCGCCCCGACGGCCACGTCGCCTGGGCCACCACTGCGGGCGGCCCCGACCTCGCCGCCCTGCGCAGGGCGCTCACCACCTGGTTCGGGCCCGGCCTGCCGCCCTCCTGAGCGCCCCGCTCCCCCGTCGGGTGACGGCGGCCGTCACGACCCCGCTGAAGGGTCGTGACGGCCGCCGCCGTCGTCGTGCGCGGCCGGCGCGCCGGGGCGGGACCCGGCCCCGCCCCGGACCGACACTCCCCGCCCCCGGCCTCGCGGGCCTGCCGGCCTCCCCGGTCCCCCCGGCCCCGCGGGACTCCGGGTACGCAATCTCCCCTCCCCCCTTCACCTCCCCTCCCCTCCCCCGCTACCGACGACGCCCTCAACTGCCCTGTCTGGCAAGGGAGTTGAGGGCGTCACGGGGTACGGGGCGGGGCTAGTGGCCGTCCCGGGCGGACTGGGCGGACTGGGCGGTGATGGTGTCCAGGATGTCGCGGCCGTGGTCGACGAGGTACATGTGGTCGCCGGGGAACTCCGCGTAGGTGAAGCCGGCGGTGGTGGCGTCCTGCCACTGGCGGGCCTCGGCCGCGGTGACCAGCCCGTCCCAGGCGCCGCGCAGGGAGCAGACCGGCACCGCGAGGGGGGTGTCGGTGGAGGGGACGTAGTTCTCGTGCATCTCGCAGTCGGCCTGCAGGACCGGCAGGATCAGCTCCCGCATCTCCGGGTGGTCCAGGGCCTCGTGCCGAAAACCCGCGAACTCCTCGACGCGGGCGAGGAACTCCTCGTCGGGCAGGCCCGTCGCACGGCGTTCGCGCTGGGTCCAGGGGCCCGGTGAGCCGCTGACGACCAGGCGCTCGACGTGCACGCCGCGGTGGGTGAGCAGGTGGGCGAGTTCGTAGGCGAGGACCGCGCCCAGGCTGTGTCCGAACAGCACGGTGGAGGTGCCCTCGCCGAGGTCGGCGACGATGTCGTCGATGGAGCCCTTGGCCGCCTCGACGACGTTGCGGTACGGCGTGTCCAGGATCCGCCGCTCCCGGCCGGGCAGTTCGACCGAGGTGACGCGCCACCGGCCGGCGGACAGCTCCCGCCAGGGGTGGAAGAACGAGGGTCCTGCTCCCGCGAACGGCACGCACAGCAGCGTGGCCTGCTCCGGGTCTTCCTGCTGTGTCCGGGGTCCGCTCACCGCGGCCCACCCCCATCCGTTCGGTGTGATCGTGTGTCGGTCCGGTGCCGGGCACCGGGCGGCCGGCCGGTCATGCCAGCCGGTCGCGGGCGATCTCGAAGAACTCGGCGACCGGCGCCGGCATGTGCATCTCGTGGTGCGAGGCGTTCATGGTGTGCACGTCCAGGGCGCCCAGGACGTAGGGCCGCCACAGGTGGGCGTAGGAGGTGTCCTCCTGGGCCGCGTTGAAATACAGCACGTCGCCGCGGTAGGCGGGCGATTCGAAGTCCATCATCAGGGCGGCGTTGTTGGCGAGGACCTTCGCCATGGTGTCCAGGAAGCCCTGCCGGCCGCCCAGGCGGATGTACTGGCTGAAGTCGTCCTCGAGTTCGGCCCGGTAGTCGGCGGAGTCCTTGCCGGCGTGGACCTCGCGGAATCCGTGGCCGCCGGGCTGCGCGTCCAGGATCGCCACCAGGGCGACCTGGTGTCCGAGCCGGTCCAGGGCGTCGGCGACGGCCTGGACGACGGTGCCGCCGTAGGACCAGCCGATGAGGTTGTAGGGGCCCTCGGGCTGGGTGCGCAGGATCTGGGTGACGTAGTCGTCGATCATCTCCTTCGCACTGGAGGCGAGGGTGTCCGCGCCGTCGGAGCCGCGGGACTGCAGGGCGTAGGCGGGCCGGTCCTGCAGGTGCGTGACGAAGCTGTAGTAGGCCCAGCCCAGGCCGCCGCCGCCGTGGAAGAACCACACCGGCTTCTTCCCGGTGCCGGGGTCGCTGTTCAGGGGCAGTACGACCGCGAAGGAGTCGGCGTCGTCGGCGGGGACACCGCCGGCGAGCATCAGCGCGGCCAGTTCGGCGACCGTGGGGTACTTGATGATCGTCCTGATGGGGATGTCGATGCCGAACTCGCCGCGGACGCGGACGCTGAGGCGGGTGGCCAGCAGCGAGTGGCCGCCGAGCGCGAAGAACCCGTCGTCGACCCCGACCTGCTCCACGCCCAGCAGCTCGCCGAACAGGGCGCACAGCCGTTCCTCGTAGGAGTTGCGCGGTCCGCTGCCGGTCGCGGCGGCGGCCGTGTCCTCGGCGGGCAGGGCGCGCCGGTCGAGTTTGCCGTTGGAGGTGAGCGGGATGTGCTCCAGGGTGATCAGGGTGGCGGGGACCATGTAGTCGGGCAGGCGTTCGCGCAGGTGGGCGGTGAGCGCGGCGGTGTCCGGTGCGGTGCCGGGTTCGGGGACGACGTAGCCGATCAGGCGTTTGTCGCCGTCGCCGTTCTCGCGGACCAGGACGGCCGCCTCGGCGACGGCGGGGTGGCCGGCCAGGGCGTGTTCGATCTCGCCGAGCTCGATGCGGAAGCCGCGGATCTTCACCTGGGAGTCGGCGCGGCCGACGTACTCCAGCTGTCCGTGCCGGCTGAGGCGGACGAGGTCGCCGCTGCGGTACATGCGCTCGCCGGGCGCGCCGAAGGGGCAGGCGACGAAGCGGGAGGCGGTCAGGCCGGGGCGGCCGTGGTAGCCGCGGGCCAGGCCGTAGCCGGCGACGTACAGTTCGCCGGTCACGCCGGCGGGTACCGGCTTGAGGCCGGCGTCCAGGACGTGGGCGGCGAGGCCGGGGATCGCCGGGCCGATGACGCTGGCGCGGTAGCGGGCGGCGGCGTGCTCGTCGAGGTCGATGCGGGTGACGTGCACGGTGGTCTCGGTGATGCCGTACATGTTCACCAGGAGGGGCGCGTCGTCCGCGTGGCGTTCGTACCAGTCGCCGAGCCGGTTCAGGTCCAGGGCCTCGCCGCCGAACACCACGTAGCGCAGGGCCAGTTCGCGGCCCGGGTGCTGGGCGTCGGCCTGGATGAGCTGGTAGAAGGCGGAGGGGGTCTGGTTGAGGACGGTGACCTGTTCGCGGGCCAGGAGCTGCAGGAAGTCCTCCGGGGAGCGGGAGACGTCGTAGGGGACGACGACCAGGCGGCCGCCGTGCAGCAGCGGGCCCCACAGTTCCCACACGGAGAAGTCGAAGGCGTAGGAGTGGAAGAGGGTCCACACGTCGTCGGCGCCGAAGGCGAAGTCCTGGGCGGCGGTGAGGAGTCCGACGACGTTGCGGTGCGGGACGAGGACGCCCTTGGGGCGGCCGGTCGACCCGGAGGTGTAGATCACGTACGCGGGGTGGTCGGGGCGCAGCGGGCTGCGGCGTTCGGCGTCGGTGAGGTCACCGGCGTCGGCGGTTTCGGTGGGGGCGTCGGGTGTGTCGAGGTGCAGGCGCGGCAGGTGGGGGGCGAGGTCGCGGGCGGCGTGGGTGGTGCTGGTGGTGAGGAGGAGGACGGGGTCGGCGTCCTGGATCAGGTAGGCGATGCGGTCGGCCGGGGAGTCGGGGTCGATGGGCAGGTAGGCGCCGCCGGCCTTGAGGACGGCGAGGATCGCGACGACGAGGTCGGCGGAGCGTTCCAGGCAGATGCCGACCAGGGACTCGGGGCCCACGCCCCGGGTGACGAGGTGGCGGGCGAGGCGGTTGGCGCGGGCGTTGGCCTCGCCGTAGGTGAGGGTGGTGTCCTCGCAGACCACCGCGACGCTGTCGCCGTGCGCGGCCGCCTGGCGTTCGAAGAGGGCGGCCAGGGTGGTGTCCTCGATCGGGGCGCCCGCGGTGGTGGCGTCGGTGAGGCGCTGGTGTTCGCGGGCGTTGAGGACGTCGATGTCGCTGACGCGCAGGGAGGGGTCGGCGGCGAACTGTTCCAGGACGCGGGTGAGGCGGGCGGAGATCTCCTGGGCGGTCTCGCGGTCGAAGAGGTCGGTGGCGTACTGCAGGTCGCCGCGGAGTGCTCCGGCCTCGTCCGTGGTGAGGAAGAAGGTGAGGTCGACCATGGCGGTCTCGGGGATGGCCTGCTCGAAGCGGACGTCGAGGCCGTCGAGTTCGAAGCCGGGCTTCTCGTAGCTCTGCCAGGAGAAGATCACCTGGAAGAGCGGCTGGTAGGCGGCGGAGCGTTCGGGGTTGATGGCCTCGACGATCGCGTCGAAGGGCACGTCCTGGTGCTCGTAGGCGGCCAGCGCCTTGTCGCGTACCTGGGCCAGCAGGCTGGTGAAGGCGGGGTTGTCGGCCAGGTCGGCGCGCAGGACCTGGGTGTTGACGAAGCAGCCGATCAGGTCGGCCAGGGCTTCGTCGGTGCGGCCGGCGATCGGGGAGCCGATCGTCACGTCGTCGCCGCCGCCGAGTTTGCCGAGCAGGACGGCCAGGGCGGCCTGCAGGAGCATCGACATGCTGGTGCCGTGTTCCTTGGCGAGCCGGTGCAGGACGGTGGTCGTGGCGGTGTCGACGTGCAGGGGGACGGTGTCGCCGTGCGAGCCGGCCTCGGCGGGCCGGGGCCGGTCCAGCGGGAGGTTCAGCGGTTGCGGGACGCCGGCGAGTTCCTTGCGCCAGTACTCGACCTGGGCGGCGGCGAGGCTGCCCGCGTCCCTGGGGTCGCCCAGGACCTCGCGCTGCCACAGCGCGTAGTCCTTGTACTGCACGGGCAGCGGCTCCCAGTCGGGTGTGCCGCCCCGGGTGCGGGCGGTGTAGGCGGTGAACAGGTCGCGCATCATCGGGGCGCTGGAGCTGCCGTCGGAGGCGATGTGGTGGATGACCAGGACCAGGACGTGTTCGTTCGGGGAGCAGCGCAGGATGTCGGCGCGCCACGGGAGTTCGGCGGTCAGCTCGAAGCGGTGCGCGACGGCCTCGTCGATGAGGGCGGGCACGTCCGCGGGCGGCACGTCACGCACCCGGACCTGCTGTGCGGTGTCCGTCGCGGCGAGGAGCCGTGAGCAGGGTTCGCCGGCGTCGTCGAGGGCGTACAGGGTGCGCAGGATCTCGTGCCGTTCGGCCACGTCGCGCAGGGCGGCGGTGAGGGCGTCCTGGTCGAGGGGGCCGGTCAGCCGGAACGCCGCCGAGATGTTGTAGGTCGCCGCTCCGCCCTCCAGTTGGTGCAGGAGCCACATGCGGCGTTGGGCGTATGACAGCGGGATCATCGGAACTCCTCCATGGGCAGCCCGGCCATCAGACCGGGAAAAGAGCGGTCTCCTGCGGAGCAGGGTGTGGGCTGATGTGACGTCGAGGCGGAGTACAGCGCTCTGACCAGCGCGTCGGCTTTCCTACAAACGGTGGCGCTAGTTTGTGAGTTGTGACCACTGTCGTGAAGCGGGCGTTCAAGTACCGCTTCTGTCCCACTGATGCGCAGGCAGCCGAGCTGTCGCGCACGTTCGGGTGTGTGCGGAAGGTCTACAACCTGGCGCTGGCCGCGCGGACGCAGGCGTGGACGCGGCAGGAGCGGGTGAACTACAACCAGACCTCGGCGATGTTGACGGCCTGGAAGAGGACCGAGGAACTGGCCTACCTGAACGAGGTGTCGTCGGTTCCGCTGCAGCAGGCCCTGCGGCACCTGCAGGTGGCGTTCACCAACTTCTTCGCCCGCCGGGCGAAGTATCCGAGGTTCAAGTCCCGGAAGAGGTCGCGGAAGTCCGCCGAGTACACGACCAGCGCGTTCCGTTTCCGGGACGGCCGGCTGACGCTCGCGAAGATGCGTGAACCGCTGGACATCGTCTGGTCCAGGCCGCTGCCCGCCGGCGTGTCCCCTTCGACGGTGACGGTCTCCCAGGACTCGGCCGGACGCTGGTTCGTCTCGATGCTGTGCGACGATCCGTCCGTACAGCCCCTGCCCGCAACGGACACGGCCGTGGGTATCGATGTCGGCCTGAACCACCTGCTGACTCTGTCGACCGGCGAAAAGATCACCAATCCGAGGCACGAGCGCCGCGACCGCGCTGCCCTGGCCAGGGCACAGCGCCGACTGGCGAAGAAGGCCTCCGGTGGCGGCGCGAACCGGGCCAAAGCCCGCCGCAGAGTCGCGAAGATCCACGCCCGCATCACCGACCGCCGCCGTGACACCCTGCACAAGCTGACCACTCGACTCGTACGTGAGAACCAAACGCTCGTGATCGAGGACCTGACCGTACGCAACATGGTCAAAAACCGGAACCTGGCCCGAGCCATCTCGGACGCGGGATGGGCAGACTTCCGGAGCCTGCTGGAGTACAAAGCCCGGTGGTACGGGCGCGAGGTGATCGCCGTCGACCGGTGGTTCCCCTCCTCCAAACTGTGCTCCCGCTGCGGCACCCTCAAGAAGCAGATGCCGTTGCATGTCCGTACCTGGACCTGCGACTGCGGCGCGACCCACGACCGGGACGTGAACGCGGCGAAGAACCTGCTGGCCGCCGGACTGGCGGTGACAGCCTGTGGAGCTGGTGTAAGACCTCAACGGAGCACTCCGGGCGGGCAGTCGGCGACGAAGCAGGAAACCCCACGGCGCGAGCCATAGGAATCCCCCTCTTCTATGAGGGGGAGAAGTCAACGTTCACTCCTTTGCGAACATCTGGCGCAGGCTGGGGCGGCGGGGGGCGGCCGATTCCTGGGACCATGTGGCGAGTTCGGCCACGGTGGGCAGGTCGAAGATCGTGCGGATGGGTATTTCGATGCCCATGTCCGCGCGGGCGCGGGCGATGAGGCGGGTGGCGAGCAGGGAGTGTCCGCCGCGTTCGAAGAAGCCGTCGTCGATGCCGACCCGGTCCAGGCCGAGGACTTCGGCGAACAGGGCGGCCAGGGTTTCCTCGCGGGGGGTGCGCGGGGCGCGGTAGGGGGCGCCGGTGTACTCGGGTTCGGGCAGGGCGGCCCGGTCGAGTTTGCCGTTGGGCATCAGCGGCAGCCGCTCCAGCAGGACGACGGCGGAGGGCACCATGTAGTCGGGCAGGTGCTCGGCGGCGAAGCGGCGGATCTCCTGGGCGGTGGTCTCCCGGGCGGGTACGGCGTAGCCGATCAGGCGGGTGGCGGTGCCGGTGCCGCGGGTGATGACGGCGGCCTGGGCGAGGTGCGGGTGGGTGGTGAGGACGGCCTCGATCTCGCCGGGTTCGACGCGGAAGCCGCGCACCTTGACCTGGGCGTCGGAGCGGCCCGCGTACTCCAGCAGGCCCTCGGCGGTGAAGCGGGCGAGGTCGCCGGTGCGGTACATGCGGGCGCCGGGCGCGCCGTGGGGGTCGGGGACGAAGCGGGCGGCGGTCAGGGCGGGGCGGTCGTGGTAGCCGCGGCCGATGGCCCCGCCGACGTACAGTTCGCCGACCGCGCCGGGCGGGACCGGGGTGAGGCCGGGGCCCAGGACGTAGGCGCGCATGTTGGCGAGCGGGGTGCCCAGCGGGATGCTGCCGCCCGCCCCGGTGTCCTGGGGGGTGTCGGTGGCGGTGTGGGTGGTGGCGTAGAACGTCTCGCTCTGGCCGTAGGCGTTGAGGACGCGTATGCCGGGGAAGGCCTGGCGGGTGCGGTCGACGAGGGTGGTGGGCAGGGCTTCGCCGGCGAAGACGACGCTGTCCACCTGGGTGCGGCCGCTGATCCGGTCGAGGAGTTCGGCGAAGGCGGAGGGCACGGTGGAGATGACGCTGCCGCTCCAGTGCTCGCGCTCGGCCAGGACCAGGACGTCGCGGACCAGTTCGACGGTGCCGCCGGTGGCGAGAGTGGTGAAGATCTCGAACGCCGAGACGTCGAAGTTGACCGATGCTCCCGCGAGGAGCCGCTTGCCCGGTCCGAGGCCCAGCCGGTCGGCGAGGTGCAGTACGCCGTTGACGACGCCCGCGTGGGTGATGGCGACGCCCTTGGGCCGGCCGGTGGAGCCGGAGGTGTACATCACGTACGCCAACTGCTGAGTGTGCACGGCCTGTCGGGGTGCGGTGGCGGGCGGGTCGGGCAGGTCGAGGGTGTCGATCAGGACGGTGGGGGCCTCGTGGTCGGGCAGGAGGGCGGAGGTGGCGGTGTCGGTGAGGACGAGGGCGGGCCGGGCGTCGCTGAGGATGGCGGCGAGGCGCTGTCCGGGGTACTTGGGGTCGAGCGGCAGGTAGGCGCCGCCCGCCTTGAGGACGGCGATCAGGGCGATGACCAGGTCCGCGGTGCGGGGCAGCGACAGTGCGACGAGTGACTCCGCTCCCACGCCGTGCTCGGCCAGGTGGTGGGCGAGGCGGTCGGCCCGGCGGTTCAGTTCCTGGTAGGTGAGCGTGGTGTCGTCGGCGACGAGGGCACTCTGGTGGGGGGTGCGGGCCGCCTGCTGTTCGATCAGCGCACTGATGGTGGTGTCGGGGGTGGGGGCGGCGGTGTCGTTGAAGTCGAGAAGGAGCCGCTCGCGTTCGCCGTCGGTGAGGGTGTCGAGGCGGGCGGCGGGCAGGTCGGGGTTGTCCGCGAGCCGGGCCAGGACGCGCACCAGGCGGGCCGCGTAGTCCTCGACGGTGTCGCGGTCGAAGACGGAGCGCGCGTACTGCAGGGTGAGCGCGAGGCGGGGTTCGACCAGTGCCGTCAGGGTGAGCGGGTAGTTGGTGCCGGTGGCGTGGCGCAGGCCGGTGACGGTGAGGCCGCCGGTGGCGTCGCCGGCTGCTTGCAGGCCCTTCTGGTCGACGGGGTAGGACTCGAAGACGACGAGGGTGTCGAAGAGGGCGGGCAGGCCGGTGGGCTGCTGGATGTCGGTGAGGCCCACGTGGTGGTGGTCGGACAGGGCCGCCTGGCGGCTCTGCAGGCCGCTCAGGAGGCCGGCGAGGGTCTCGCCGGGGGCGGGCGCGACGCGGACCGGCAGGGTGTTGATGAACATGCCGACGATCGACTCGACGCCGGTGACCTGGGCCGGGCGGCCCGAGACGGTGGCGCCGAACACCACGTCCCGGCGTCCGGTGAGTTGGCCGATGAGCAGCGCCCAGGCGCCTTGGAGCAGGGTGTTGGCGGTGACGCCCAGGCGGGTGGCGCAGCGGCCCAGTTCGCTCGCCAGCTCGGGCGGGAGGGGGACGTCGACCTCGTCGAGGCCTTCGTCTCCCGTGTCGCCGGCGCCGGGGGCCAGCAGGGTGGGTTCGCTCAGGCCGTCGAGTTCGGCGGCCCAGGCGCGTGCCGAGTCCTGTTCGTCCCTGCGGGCGCGCCAGGTCAGGAAGTCGCCGAAGTCGCGGGGGGCGGGCAGGGCGGCCGCGTCGCCGTCGGACGCGTACAGGAGCAGGAGGTCCTGCAGGAGCAGGGGGGTGGACCAGCCGTCGAAGAGGGCGTGGTGGGCGGTCAGTACCAGTTCGGTGCGGCCGGGTTCCAGGTGGACGAGGGCGATCCGCAGCAGGGGCGGGGTGGTGATGTCGAAGGGGGCGGCCCGGTCCTGGCGGAGGAAGTCCTCGAACGCCGCGGTGCGTTCGGGCAGGGGGTGGGCGGTGAGGTCGAGGTGCTGCCAGGGAAGGGGCACCGTCGTGGGGATCACCTGGAGGGGTTCGCCGTCGGCGCGGTCGAGGAACGCGGCGCGCAGGCCCCTGTGGCGGTCCAGGAGGGCTTGTGCGGCCCGGCGCATGCGCCGGGGGTCGACGGTGCCGCTGAGGTGGAACACCAGTTGCATGCGGTAGGCGTCGAAGGTGGACGTCGCGGCGAGCAGGGTGTGGAAGAGCATTCCGGACTGGGCGGGGGTCACCGGCCACACCTGGTCCAGGGGGCCCAGGCGCTGCTCCCAGGTGTCGATCTGGGGCTGGGACACCTCGGCCAGGGGCACGTCGCTGGGGGTGAGGCCGCCGGCGCCGTCGGTGGTGGTGTGGTGGGCCAGGGCGGTCAGGGCCTTGACCCACAGGTCGGCGAGTTCGGCGACCTGCGGGCGGGTCAGGACGCCGGTGGCGAAGCCGAAGTAGGCGCTCAGTTCGTCGCCTTCGTCGGTGGGTGCGGCGACCGCGTTGATCTCCAGGGCGGACAGGACGGGCATGTCCGGGTCGTCGGCGGCGATCAGGTCCTGGTGGCCGGTGTCGGGGGTGAAGCCGGCGCCCCGCAGGTGTTCGGGCAGGTCGGCGGTGGAGGCGCGGCCCAGGTAGTTGAAGCCGATCTGCGGCTGGGGCAGGGCGGCGAGCACGGGGGCGGTGCGGGGGTTGAGGTGGCGCAGCAGGCCGTGGCCCAGGCCGTTGTCGGGGACTGCCCGCAGGTGTTCCTTGACGGCCTTGAGTGCTGCTCCGGCGGCGGGGCCGCCGGCGAAGGCGTCCGCGAGGTCGAGGCCCGCGAGGTCCAGGCGGACCGGGTACATGGCGGTGAACCAGCCGATGGTGGCGGTCAGGTCGGCGCCGGGGACGAGGTGTTCCTCGCGGCCGTGGCCCTCCAGGCGGACCAGTGTCGCGGGGGCGGGGGTGTCGTGGCGGGCGCGCCAGCGGGCGAGGGCGAGGGCGAGGCCGGTGAGCAGGGCGTCGTCGGCGCCGCCGCGGTACAGGGCGGGCAGGGTGGTCAGCAGGGTGTGGGTGGTGTCGGCGGGGATGCGGACGCGGACGGTGTCGGTGGTGGCGGCGGTGTCCTGGGCGGGGTCGGTGCGGCGGCTTCCCAGGGGTGGTTCGCCGTCGCGGAGGATCTCCTGCCAGTGGGGCAGTTCCGCTTCCCGCTGGGGGGTGTTGGCCGTCTCGGCCAGGGCGTGGGCCCAGCGGCGCAGGGAGGTGGAGGCGGGGGCGGGTGGGGGTTCGAGGCCGTCGCGGACGTGCTGCCAGGCGTCGGCCAGGTCGGGCAGCAGGATCCGCCAGGACACGCCGTCGACGACGAGGTGGTGCAGTACGAGGAGGAGCCGGCCGGGTCCGGTGTCGTCGGTGAGGTGGACGAACTGGGCCATCACGCCGGTGTCGGGGTCCAGTCGGGAGGCGGCGGCGTCGAGTTCGCCCTGCACGGTTGCCGGGTCGTAGGGCCTGCGGTGGAGCAGGGTGGCGGCGTCGACGGTGCCGGGGGGCTCCATGCGCAGGCCGGGCTGGAGGCGGACGAGGCGGGAGCGCAGCACGTCGTGCCGGTCCAGGAGGGTTTGCAGGGTGGCGGTGAGCTGTGCGGGGGTGATGCCGTCGGGCAGGGTCAGCAGGGCGGACATGGAGAACCGGCCGGTGCCCGCGCCGAGGGCCAGGACGTGGGCGGCGGTCGGGGTCAGCGGGGCCCAGCCGACGCCGGCGCCGGGCAGTTCGGCCAGGACCGGTTGCTGCTCGGCGCCGCGGGCCTCGGTCAGTTCGGCGAGCCGGGCGATGGTGCGGTGCTCGAAGATGTCGCGGGTGCTGATCCGCACGCCGCGTGCCGTGGCCCGGGCGACGACCTGGATGGAGCGGATGCTGTCGCCGCCGCTGGTGAAGAAGTCGTCGTCGATGCCGACCCGGGAGGCGGCCAGGACGTCGGCGTACACCTCGGCCAGGATCTGTTCGGTGGCCGTGCGCGGCGGGCGGTGTCCGGCGCTGGTGAACACCGGGGCGGGCAGCGCGGCCCGGTCGATTTTGCCGCTCGCGGTCAGCGGGAGGCGTTCCAGGGTGAGGAGGGCGGCGGGCACCATGTAGTCGGGCAGGTGCCGGGCGGCGAAGCGCCGCACGTCGCTCTCGTCGATGCCGGCCGGCGCGGCGGCCTCCTCGGCGGTGGCCGGGGGCGCCAGGTGGGCGACCAGGCGGGGTCCTGCGGCGGGGTCCTGGTGGACGGTGACGACGGCCTGGCCGACGGCGGGGTGGCGGGCCAGGACGGTCTCGATCTCGGTGGGTTCGATGCGGATGCCGTTGACCTTGACCTGGGTGTCGGCGCGTCCCGCGTAGACGAGGTGGCCGTCCGTGTCCCAGCGGGCCAGGTCGCCGGTGCGGTACATGCGTTCGCCGGGCGCGCCGAAGGGGTCGGGCAGGAAGCGCTGGGCGGTCGCGGCCGGGTTGTCGTGGTAGCCGCGGGCGAGGATTCCGGCGACGTGGAGTTCGCCGATCACGCCGGGCGGGACGGGGGTGAGGTCGGGGCCCAGGACGTGGGTGCGCAGGTTGGCCAGGGGCCTGCCGATGGGCAGCGCCCCGGTGGGGGCGGGCCCGGCCGGCAGGGTGTGGGTGGTGGCGTAGAAGCTTTCGGTCTGTCCGTAGGCGTTGACGATGCGTACGCCGGGCAGCACGGTGCGGGCCTTGTCCACCAGGTCGGCCGTCAGGGCCTCGCCGGCGAGGATCAGGGTGTCCACGGTCAGGCGCAGGCTGCCGGGATGCTGGGTGATGTGGTCCAGGAGGGCGGAGAACACGGCGGGTACGGCGCTGATGGTGGTGCCCGACCAGGCGTCGCGTTCGGCGAGTTCGAGGACGTCGCGGACGATCTCGACGCTCGCTCCGGTGGTGAGGGCGGTGAAGATCTCGAACACGGAGACGTCGAAGTTCACCGAGGTCGCGGCGAGCATCCGCTCCCCCGGTCCGGCGTGGACGGTGCGGCGCAGGTCCGTGATGCCGTTGACGACGCCGGCGTGGGTGACGGCGACGCCCTTGGGGGTGCCGGTCGAGCCGGAGGTGAACATCACGTAGGCGAGGTCGTCCGGCCGTACCCGCACCGCGGGCAGGTGGGGGGCGGGGCCCGTGAGATCGAGGTCGTCGAGGTGCAGGAGGGGCGCCGCGTCCGCGTCGAGGCCCGCTTGGGGGGCGGTGGCGCGGTCGGTGAGCAGCAGGGCGGGCCGGGCGGTGGTGAGCAGGAGGCGGGTGCGGGCGGCCGGGTGCCGGGGGTCGACGGGCAGGTAGGCGGCGCCGGCCTTGAGGACGGCCAGGAGGGCGACGACGAGGTCGGCGGTGCGGGGCAGGGCGACGGCGACCAGCACGTCGGGGCCGGCCCCGTGGGCGCGCAGGTGGGCGGCGAGGCGGCCGGCGCGCTCGTCGAGCTGCCGGTAGGTCAGGGTGGTGGCGGCGTGGATGACGGCGGGGGCGTCGGGGGTGCGGGTGCTCTGCGCGGCGAGGAGTTCGGGCAGCGTCGTGGCGGCGTGGGGGGTGGCGGTGTCGTTGCGGCGGGCCTGGTCCTCGCGTTCGGCGTCGGTGCGCACGTCGAGGGCGGTGAGGGGGCGTCGGGGGCGGTGACCACGTGGCGCAGGACGCGTACGAAGCGGTCGGCGATGGCGGCGGCCGTGCTCTGGTCGAAGAGTTCGCCGGCGTACTCCAGGCGTCCGTAGGCGCCGCCGTCGGCGTCGGGGACGATGTTGAAGAACAGGTCGAACTTCGCGGAGCGGGTGTCGGCGGCGAGCGGGGTGGCGTTCAGGCCCGGCAGGTGGATCTGCGGCCACACGAACTGCCAGGCCAGCATGGTCTGGAACAGCGGCTGGTAGGAGGTGGCGCGGTCCTGGCCGAGGAGTTCCACCAGGCGTTCGAAGGGCAGGTCCTGGTTGTCGTAGGCGGCGAGTGCCTTCTCCCGTACCTGTTCGAGGAGGTCGGCGAAGGTGGGGGCGGTGGCGAGGTCGGCGCGCAGGACCCAGGTGTTGACGAAGAAGCCGATGAGGTCGTCGAGCTGTTCGTCGGCGCGGCCCTCGATGGGGCTGCCGATCGTCACGTCGTGGCCGCCGCCGAGTTTGTGCAGGAGCAGGGCGAGGGCGGCCTGGGCGGCCATGGGGGCGGTGGCGCCGTGGTCGGCGGCCAGTTTCCCGATGCCGGTGAGGAGTTCGGGTTCCAGGGTGAAGGAGACGTGGCCGCCGTGGTGGCCGGGCAGGGTGGGGCGGGGCCGGTCCAGCGGTAGCTGGACCGGCTGCGGCACGCCGTCGAGTTCGGTGCGCCAGTAGTCGATCTGTGCGGCGGCGACCGACTCGGGGTCGTCCTCGTCGCCCAGGAGCTGGCGCTGCCACAGGGTGTAGTCCTTGTACTGGACGGGCAGCGGCGTCCAGTGCGGGGGCCGGCCCTGGCGGCGGGCGGTGTAGGCGGTGACCAGGTCGGTGAGGAAGGGGGCCATGGAGGCGCCGTCGACGGCGATGTGGTGGAAGACGAACGCGACGACGTGTTCCTGCGGGGCGAGCCGGAAGACGGTGGTGCGCAGCGGGAGTTGCGACTCCAGGTGGAAGCCGGCGCGCAGGACCGTGTCCAGGGCGGCGTCCAGTTCGCCGGGGGTGGTGTCGGTGACGGTGAAGGGCAGGACGGCTTCGTCGGGGGGCAGGATCTGCTGGCCCGGTGTGCCGTCGGCGTCCTCCACGATCAGGGTGCGCAGGGTTTCGTGGCGGGTGGCGACGTCGGTGACGGCGGCGGCCAGTGCGGCGGTGTCGAGGGGGCCCTCCAGGCGGAGCGCGAAGGGGATGTTGTAGGTCGCGGAGGGGCCCTCCAGGCGGTGGAGGAACCACAGCCGGCGTTGGGCGAACGACAGCGGGATCATCGGCTACTCCTGCACAGTCATCTGGCGCAGCTGGGGGCGGTTCGCCCGGCGGGGGCGGTTCTGGTCGGGGGCGGTCAGCTCCGCGATGCGCAGGGCCAGTTGGGCGACGGTCGGGTTGCGGAAGACCATCGTGACCTTGGAGTCGATGCCGAATTCCTTGCGGATGCGGCCGCTGAGGCGGGTGGCGAGCAGGGAGTGTCCGCCGCTGGCGAAGAAGTCGTCGTCGACGCCGATCTGTTCACGGCCCAGCAGGTCGGCGAAGAGCCGGCACAGGGTTTCCTCGCGTTCGTTGGCGGGTGCCCGTCCGCTCGCCGCTTCGCCGTGGTCGGGGGCGGGCAGGGCGGCGCGGTCGAGTTTTCCGCTCGGTGAGGTGGGCAGGGCGGCGAGCGGCACGATCGCGGCGGGGACCATGTACTCGGGCAGGCGTTCGCGCAGCAGAGCCATCAGGGCCGGGACGTCCAGGGTGGTGGGGTCGCTCTTGCCGGCGGGCACCGCGTAGGCGACGAGGCGCTGGTCGCCTACGCGGTCCTCACGGACGATCGCGACGGCCTGGGCGACGGCGGGGTGTTCGGCCAGGACGTGCTCGATCTCGCCGAGTTCGATGCGGAAGCCGCGGATCTTGACCTGGAAGTCGGTGCGGCCGATGTACTGCAGGCGGCCGTCCTCGCCCCAGCGGACGAGGTCGCCGGTGCGGTACATGCGCTCGCCGGGCGCACCGAAGGGGCAGGCCACGAAGCGGGAGGCGGTCAGGTCGGGGCGGCCCTGGTAGCCGCGGGCCAGGCCGTCGCCGGCGATGTACAGCTCGCCCTGCACGCCGCGCGGGGCGGCCTCCAGGCGTGCGGTCAGGACGTAGAGGCGGGTGTTGCCGATGGGGGTTCCGATGGGCGGGACGCCGGTGTCGGGGCCGATGTGGGTGCTGGTCGACCAGATCGTGGTCTCGGTGGGGCCGTAGACGTTGGCGACGTCGGCGGCCTGGGCGGCCAGGGTGCGGGCGAGTTGGGGCGGCAGGGCTTCGCCGCCGACCAGGATGCGCAGGCCGCGGGCGGCGTCGGGTTCCTCCATGAGGAGGATCTGCCAGAAGGCGGGGGTGGCCTGGACGACGGTGACGTGGTGCTCGCGCATCGTCTTCAGGACGGCGGCGGGCTGGGCGATCGTGTCCTTGTCCGCGAGGACGATTCCCGCGCCGCACAGGAGCGGGAGGTACAGCTCGAGGCCGGCGATGTCGAAGGAGACGGTGGTCACGGCGAGGAGCCGGTCGGCGGGGGTGAGCGGGAAGCGGCGGGCCATGGTGGCCAGGAAGTTCGCGAGTCCGCGGTGGGTGACGGTGACGCCCTTGGGCTTTCCGGTCGAGCCGGAGGTGTAGATGACGTAGGCGGCCTGGTCGGGGTGGACGACGGTGGCGAGGGGCGTCGCCGGCTGGGCGGTGAGGTCGTCGGCGGCCGCGGTGAGGGTGTCGGCGTCCAGGACGAGGGCGGGGCGGGAGTCGTCGAGGATGTGGGCGATGCGTGAGGCCGGGTGGTCGGGGTCGACGGGCACGTAGGTGGCGCCGGTCTTCAGGACGGCCAGCAGGGCGATGACGAGGCCGGCGGTGCGGGGCAGGCGGACGGCGACGAGGGATTCGGGTCCCACCCCGCGGCCGGTGAGCCAGTGGGCGAGGCGGTTGGTGTCCTCGTCGAGTTCGCGGTAGGTCAGCGACCGGTCCTCGGCGGTGACGGCGAGCGCGTCGGGGGTGGCCTTCGCGTGCCGGGCCAGGGTGTCCACCAGGCCGGTTTCCAGGGTGGGTTCGGCGGTGTCGTTGACCGTCTCGAGCAGCCAGTCGCGTTCGGTCTCGGCCAGGACGTCGACGGCGCCGAGGCGGGTGTGCGGGTCGGCCAGGAGCTGGTCCAGGACGCGGACGAGGCGGGCGGCGATCTCCTCGGCCGCGGGCCGGTCGTAGAGGTTGTTCTGGTAGTCCAGGGAGAGCCGCAGGTAGGGGTCGGCGGAGTTGAGGGTGAGCGGGTAGTGGGAGCCGGCGAACGGGCGGATCCTGTCGATGGTGAAGCCCGCGGAGGTGTTCGCGTCGACGATGCCCTCACGGTCGATGGGGTAGTTCTCGAAGACGATGAGGGTGTCGAACAGGGCGGGCAGGGCGATGTCGCGCTGGATGTCGGCGAGCCCGTAGTGGTGGTGGTCCAGCAGGGCGGTCTGGCGGTCCTGGAGGTCGGTGATGGCCTCGCCCATGCTGCGCTCGGGCAGGCAGCGCACCCGGGTGGGCAGGGTGTTGATGAACAGGCCGACCATCTCGTCGGAGCCGGGCAGGTCGGCGGGGCGGCCGTTGACGGCGGCGCCGAACACCACGTCCTGCTGTCCGGTCAGCTGGGAGAGCAGGATCGCCCACGCGCCCTGCAGGAGGGTGTTGAGGGTGACGCCGAGCTGGGCGGCGCGGCGGGCCAGTTCGCGTCCCTTGTCGATCGACAGGGGTACCTCGACGCGGCCCAGGGCCGAGGACGTGCCCTTGAGGGCGGCGTTGGGGGCGACCAGGGTCGGCTGGTCGAAGCCCTCCAGTTCGCTCTTCCAGCGTGCGGCGGAGGCCTGCTGGTCCTGCGCGGACAGCCAGGCCAGGTAGTCGCCGTAGCTGCGGGCCGCGGGGAGGTCCTCGGTGCTGGAGTACAGGCGGACCAGGTCGGTGATCACCATCGGTGAGGACCAGCCGTCGAAGAGGGTGTGGTGTGCGGTGACGATGAGTTTCGCCTGCCGGCCTCCGCAGGTGAGCAGGGCGAGGCGGATCAGTGGGGGCCGGGTGGGGTCGAGCTGGTCGGCGCGGTCGGCGGCCAGTGCCTGGTCCAGAGCGGTGTCCTGTGCGGCGGGGTCCTGTCCGCTCAGGTCGTGGTGGTGCCAGGGCAGGGTGACGTGGTCGGCGACGACCTGGACGGGCTCGCCGTTGTCGGTGGCCAGGAACGCGGAGCGCAGGTTGGGGTGGCGGTCCAGGAGGGCCTGGCCGGCGGCCCGCATGCGGGCCGGGTCGACGTGTCCGCTCAGGTGCAGCACGAACTGCATGTGGTAGACGTCGAAGGAGCCGTCGGCGAGGGCCGCCTGGTACTGGATGCCGGACTGTCCCGGGGCCTGCGGCCATACCTCGCTGAGCGGTCCGTAGGTCTGCTCCCAGGCCTCGATCTCGTCCTGGCGGACCGTGACGAGGGGGGCGTCGGAGGGGGTCAGTCCGCCGGCGTCGGGGCGTTGTGCGTGTGCGGCCATGCCGTGCAGCACCTGTACCCACAGGTTCGCGAGGTCGGTGGTCCGCTCGCGGGTGAGGAGTCCGGTGGGGAACATGAACGCGGCCTGCAGCCGGGTCCCCTGGGGGGTGTCGGTGACCAGGGAGTTGACTTCCAGGGCGGACAGGGCGGGCAGGTCCGGGTCGGGCTGCGGGATCAGGTCGGCGGACCAGGAGGCGGGGCCCCATCCGTCGGCGCGCAGGTGTTCGGGCACGTCGGAGGCGGAGATCCGGCCGAGGTAGTTGAACCCGATCTGCGGGGCCCGGTGTTCGGCGAGCTGGCCGGCGGTCTCCGGGTTGAGGTGGCGCAGCAGGCCGTAGCCCAGGCCCTTGTCGGGGACGGTGCGCAGTTGTTCCTTGACCCGCTTGATCGCCTGTCCGGCGGCCGGTCCGCCGGTCAGGGCGTCGGTGACGTCGAGGCCGGACACGTCGACGCGGGCCGGGTACATGCTGGTGAACCAGCCGATGGTGCGGGACAGGTCGGCGCCGGGCACGACGTGGTCCTCGCGGCCGTGGCCCTCCATGCGGACCAGGGTGGGGTGGCCGGTGCCGTTCCAGTGGCCGACGGCCAGGGCGAGGGCGGCGAGCAGGACGTCGGTGCCGGTGGAGTTGAACGCGGCGGGCAGGGTCGTCAGGACGGCTTCGGTGACGTCGGCGGGCAGGTCGATGCGGACGGTGTCCAGGGTGGACATGACGTCGAGGGCCGGGTCGAAGGGGCGGCTGCCCAGCGGGGGGTTGGGTGCTTCGAGCAGGTCGCGCCAGTAGTCGAGTTCGGCTTCGCGCCGCGGTGAGAGGGCCTCGTCCTGGAGGGCGGCGGCCCAGCGGCGGGCGGAGGTGCCCACGGCGGGCAGGTCGGGGGTGCTGCCGGAGCGGACCTGCTGCCAGGCCTCGGCGAGGTCGGACATGAGGATGCGCCAGGAGACGCCGTCGACGACCAGGTGGTGCAGGACCACCAGGAGACGGCCGGTGGTGCCGGGGGTGGGGGCGAACCACACGAAGTCGGCCATGCGGCCGGCCCGCGGGTTCAGGCGGCCGACGGCGTCGTGCAGTTCCTGCTGGGCCGCCTCGAGGAGGGCGGGCTCCTCCCAGCGGCCGTCGCAGTCGACGCGGTGGATCAGGTCGTGGGCGTGGACGCTGCCGGGCGGCGGCACGAGCAGGACCGGTTCGCCGGCGCCGGTGTCGGGCACGAGGCGGGCGCGCAGCAGGTCGTGGCGGTCCAGGACGGCGTCCAGGGTGGCGGCCAGGGTGTCCGCGTCGATGGTGTCGGGCAGGTCCAGGGCCATCGCCATGGCGAAGCGGTCGGTGCCGCCGCCGTGTTCGAAGACGTGCCGGGCGACCGGGGGCAGTGGGAGCTCCCCGACGCCGCCGCCGTCGAGTTCGGCCAGGACGGGTGCCTGATCGCGGTGGGCGCCGGCCGCTTCGGCGAGGCGGGCCGCGGTGCGGCACTCGAAGATCTCGCGGGTGGTCAGGTTCAGGCCGCGGGCGCGGGCGCGGGCCACCACCTGGATGGAGCGCAGGCTGTCGCCGCCGATGGCGAAGAAGTCGTCGTCGATGCCGACGCGTTCGACGCCCAGGACGTCGGCGTAGGCGGCGGCGATGACGGTTTCGGCCTCGGTGCGCGGCCGACGGTAGGTCTCGCCCTGGAACTCGGGTTCGGGCAGCGCGGCGCGGTCGAGTTTGCCGGTCGGTCCCAGCGGCAGGCGGCCCAGCGCGACGAACGCGGAGGGCACCATGTAGTCGGGCAGGCGGGCGGCGACGAACTTGCGCAGTTCGGCGGCCGAGGCGCCGGACTGCACGTCGACGTCGCCGATGCCGCCGGCGCCGTCGTCGCCGACGGCGCCTTCGCCGGTGTGCACCACGTAGGCGACGAGCCGGCGGCCCCCGGAGGGCACGGTGCGGCTGATGACGACAGCCTCACTGATGCCGGGGTGCTGGGTGATGGCGGCTTCGACCTCGGCGGTCTCGATGCGGAAGCCGCGTACCTTGACCTGGCCGTCGCCGCGGCCCACGCACTCCAGGTGGCCGTCGGTGTTCCAGCGGGCCAGGTCGCCGGTGCGGTACATGCGTTCGCCGGCGGGCCCGTAGGGGTCGGCGACATAGCGGTCGGCGGTCAGTGCGGGCCGGCCGTGGTAGCCGCGGCCCAGGCAGCTCCCGGCGACGTACAGCTCGCCGACCACTCCGTGCGGTACGGGGGCGAGGCCGGGGCCCAGGACGTAGGCGCGCATGGCGGGCAGCGGGCTGCCGATGGGGGTGACGTCGCCGTCGGGGAGGTCCTCGGTGGCGGTGAGGGTGAACGTGGTGGCGTAGAAACTCTCGCTCTGCCCGTAGGAGTTGACGATGTTCACGCCGGGCAGTGCCTCGCGGACCTGGCGGACCAGGCGGGCGGGCAGGACGTCGCCGGCGAGGACGACGGTGTCCACGTCGGGGGCCTTGTCGAGGTGGCCGACGAGTTCGCCCAGGACGGAGGGGACGGCGCTGATGATGTGGCCGTCCCAGTGGTCGCGTTCGGCCAGCGCCAGCGCGTTGGGGACGAGTTCGGCGGTGCCGCCGGTGCTCAGGGCGCTGAGGAGTTCGAAGACGGACACGTCGAAGTTGACGGAGGTGCCGGCGAGGATGCGCCGGCCGGGTCCGGCGCCGACGGTGCGGGCCAGGGCGCGGATGCCGTCGACGACGCCCCGGTGGGTGATCGCGGCGCCCTTGGGCGTGCCGGTGGAGCCGGAGGTGTACATGACGTAGGCGAGGTTGCCGGGGGCGGGCGCCGTGCCGTGGGCGGCCCGTTCCTGCGCCGTGCCGGGGGCGCTCCACAGGGCCCGGTCGTCGAGGTGGAGGGCCTCGACGGTGTTGGGCGGCATGTCCTGCCAGGTGGCGGTGTCGGTGACGGCGAAGCGCGGGGCTGCTTCGTCGAGGATGGTGCGGGCGCGGGCGCTGAGGTACTGCGGGTCCATCGGTACGTAGCCGGCGCCGGACTTGAGGATGCCGAGGAGGCCGGCGACGAGGTCCTCGGTGCGGGGCAGGGCGAGCAGGACGAGGTCCTCGGGGCCGGCGCCGCGGCGGGTGAGCTCGCGGGCGATGCGGGTGGCGCGTTCGTCGAGCGCGCGGTAGGTCAGGGTGCGGCCCTGGCACACGAGCGCGGGGGCGTCGGGGGTGCGCCGTACCTGGGCCTCGAACAGGTCGGGGACCGTCTGTCCGCTGCCGTGCGGTGCGGCGGTGGGGGTGGTGAAGGTCAGGAGCTGGTCGCGTTCGCTGTCGTCGAGGACGTCGATGCTGCTGACGCCGCGTGCGGTGTCGGCGGTGAGCCGTGCCAGGACGCGTACGAAGCGGGCGGCGAGGGCGCGGACGGTGTCCTGGTCGAAGAGGTCGGTGGCGTACTCCAGGCGTACCCCGGCGCCGCCGGAGCTGTCCGGGATCATGTTGAAGAACAGGTCGAACTTGGCGGTGCCGGTCTCCAGGGTCTGCGAGGTGACGTCCAGGCCGGCGAAGTGGAGTTCGCCCAGCGGCTCCTGCCAGGCGAGCATCACCTGGAAGAAGGGGTGGTAGGCGGTGGAGCGGTCGGGGTTGAGGCGCTCCACGAGCCGTTCGAAGGGCATGTCCTGGTTGTCGTAGGCGGCCAGTGCCCGTTCGCGGACGCGGTGCAGCAGCTGGAGGAAGGTGGGGTTGCCGGAGAGGTCGACGCGCAGCACCCAGGTGTTGACGAAGAAGCCGACGAGGTCGCGCAGGTCCTCGTCGGTGCGGCCGGCGATCGGTGCGCCCAGGGGGATGTCGTCGCCGCAGCCGAGGTGGTGCAGGAGGACGGCGAGGGCGGACTGCATGACCATGGAGACGGTGGTGTCCTGCTCGGCGGCGAGTTTCTCCACGGCGCGCAGCAGGCCGGGTTCGAGGGGGAACTCGACGAGGTCGCCGCGTGAGCTGACCGTCCGGCGGCGGGGGTGGTCGGTGGGCAGGGCCAGCGGCTGTGCGAGGTCGGCCAGCGCCTGGCGCCAGTAGTCGAGTTGGCGGGCGGCGAGGCTGTCGGGGTCGGACTCCTGGCCCAGCACGTCCTGCTGCCACAGGGTGTAGTCGGCGTACTGCACCGGCAGTGGCTGCCAGCGCGGGGCGTGGTGGTCGCGGCGGGCGGTGTAGGCGGTGGTGAGGTCGCGCAGCAGGGGGCCCAGCGACTCGCCGTCCAGGGCGATGTGGTGGACGACCAGGACCAGGGTGTGGTCGCGGGGTGCGCAGCGCAGCAGGACGGCCCGGATGGGGACGTCGGTGGCCAGGTCGAAGGTCTGCTTGGCCGCCCGGTCGACGGCCGCGTCCCGTGTGCGGGGGGTGACCTCGCTCAGGGGCAGGGTGACCTGCTCGTGTCCGTGGGCCAGGACCTGCTGGTGGGGGACGCCGTCGTCGTCCTCGACGATGACCGTGCGCAGCACCTCGTGCCGGTCGACGACGTCGTGGAGCGCCGCCCGCAGTGCGTCGACGTCCAGTTCGCCGGTCAGCCGCAGGGCGAACGCGCCGTTGTAGGTCGGCGAGGGGCCTTCGAAGCGGTCCACGAACCACAGCCGGCGCTGCGCGAACGACAACGGGATCATCATGTCTCCAAATTCGGCGTTACCAGGGAGCGGGTCGGCAGGTCGTCAGCTCTGGTCGAGCAGGGTCAGCAGTTCGTCGTTGTAGAAGTCGTCGATGGAGCACGCGCCCGACAGGGTGGAGAAGTAGCGGTCGATGTGCTGCTGGTGGCCGACCAGTTTGCGCAGCATGTCGGTGCGGCCCTCGGGCTTGAGTTCGGCGACGTTCAGGGCGCCCTGGTAGTGGTTGAGGGCCTCGTCGCCCAGGCTGTTCTCGTAGCGGCGCAGGGCCGGTTTGAGGGCGGTGTCCTCGTGGAGGTTCTGGCCGATGGCGTCGGTGAGGGTCTGGGCCTGGACGAAGGCTTCGGTGATGCCGCGGGCGGTGATGGAGTCCTTGTGGTTGACGGCGTCGCCGACCAGGACCCAGCCGGGGCCGTAGGCCTTGCGGAAGTAGTTGTCCTGGTGGCCGGTTCCGTAGAGCTGCTCGACGCGCTCGCCGGCCTGCATGCGTTCGTACAGTTCGGGGGCGGTGGTGCGGAAGGCGTCGAGGTAGGCGGGTTCGACGGCTTTGCGGACCTGGCCGAAGTCCTCCTGCGGGAAGTACGCCATGAGCAGGGTGAGGTCGTCGTTGGTGGGCAGGACGCCGATCCAGCGGCCGGTGCGCTCGTAGAGTTCGAAGTCGGAGGGGACGCCTGACCAGTAGCTGTAGTAGGTGCAGGTCATCCGCGGGTGTTCGATGACGTTGGGGGCGCCGGTCTTGCGGGCGACCAGGGAGCGCATGCCGTCCGCGCCGACGACCAGGCGGGCCTGTTCGGTGGTGACGGTGCCGGCGGGGGTGGTGTAGCGCACGCCGGTGACGCGGTCGCCGTCGAAGAGCAGGTCGTTGACCGCGCAGCCCTGCTGGAAGTCCACGCCGGCCGCGACGGCGCCGTCGGCGAGGATCGGGTCGAGGACGTAGCGGCGGGGCGCGTAGGTGGTGCGCAGGCCGTCGATGGGCAGGGAGAAGCCCTCGATGCGTACGCCGGGGCCTTCGTAGCGCTGGTGGGTGATCGGCTGGGCGCCCGAGTCGCGGATCCTGTCCAGCAGGCCCCACCGGTTGAGCAGGGCGATGCCCTGCTGGTGGATGTAGTGCGAGGAGAGGGTGTCCTGGGGGAAGCGCGCTTTCTCCAGGAGCAGGACGCGATAGCCCTGCTGTGCGAAAAGCATGGCCGTCGGCGAACCCGCACAACGGGCACCTATGACTATCACGTCGTACATGGCGCCTCTCTTACCGGATTGTTTTTGGGCACGGTTCGGCCGCGGCCGAACCGTGCCGGGGTGAAAGGGGTGCGCTGTTCGCTGCGGCCGGCCGCAAAAAGAAAAAGAAGGGGGCGGTGGCCGTGGACGCATTCGAGGCTATCCGGCCCGGGCGGGCGGGATGAAGAGATCCTGCGGGCCGTGAAAGGGCTTGGGCGGAGGGAGTTGAAAAGGGTGCGGGCATGCCGCGGGTGTCCCGCCGGCGGGACGGCCCCCCGTGTCTGCCCGGGGCGGGCGAGGGGGTGGTGGTTACGGGGCGAGGGCGGCCTGGGAGTCGATGTAGGCGGCGATCGACGCCACGGTCGGGTTGAGGAACATCTGGTCCATGGGGACCTCGGCGCCCAGTTCCTCGATGAATGCGCCCTGAATGCTGACCATGATCAGGGACTGGCCGCCCAGGGCGAAGAAGTCGTCGTCCGGCGTGATGTCGTCGCGCTGGAGTTCCCGGCACCAGATGGCGCGGACGCGGTCGGCGGTCATCGCGTTCCTCTCGGTTGTCGTCACGGCCAAGGGCCCTTTCATGCAATGGAGTTGCTGCCGGCGTACGGGGTGCGGCAGACGTCCGCCAGGGCGGCGCGGTCCACTTTTCCGTGCGGGCTCAGCGGAAGGCGCAGGATGTTCGTGAACCGGGACGGCACCATGTTCCGCGGCAGGGTCCACAGCAGGCGGGTGCGCAGATCGTCCTCGGCGAGGTCGTTGCCCAAGGGGACGACGAACGCGTTCAGTTCGGCTTCGCCGCCGTCGTTGTAGGTGACCACCACGGCCGCCTCGCGGACGCCGGTCAGCCGGCCCAGGGCGCGTTCGACGTCGGTGGGGTCGATGCGCATGCCCCGTACCTTGACCTGGGCGTCCATCCGTCCGGCGACGACGAGTTGGCCGCGGTCGTCGATGAGGCCACGGTCCCCCGTGCGGTACAGGCGCAGCGGTGTCCCCTCGACGTCGACGGTCGTGAACTTGGCGTTCTCGGGGCCGCTGCCGCCCAGGTAGCCCGCGCCGACGCCGGCTCCGGAGATGCAGATCTCGCCGTACTGGCCTGCCTGGACCTCGCGCAGGTCGGCGTCCAGGAGGTGGATGACGGTGTTGTGGGCGGGCCGGCCGACCGGGGCGATGTCGTGCTCGCCGGGCCGGTAGTGGGCCAGGTCGTAGGAGGTGGCGACATCGGTGCACTCGGCGACGCCGTACTGGTGCAGCAGGGTGACGGTGGTGCCGGGGCGGCGCGCGAAGCGGGTGAGGCGTTCGCTCTTGAGGGGTTCCCCGCCGAACAGGACGTAGTCGAGGCGGGCGAGTGCGTCGCCGCCACGCGCGTTCTCCCAGTCGACCAGCAGGTACAGGGTGCTGGAGGCGCAGTGCACGACGCGGATGTCGTACTGGGTGAGCATGCGGTGGGCGAGCATGGCGTCGAAGTTGCGGCTGGCCATCAGGTGCTGGGTGGCGCCGCAGAACAGGGGGGTCATCAGGGCGCGCTGGGAGAGATCGAAGCCGAAGGCGGAGACGACCAGGTTGTGGGAGCCGCGGTGCAGGCCGTATTCGAGCTGGAGCCAGTTCATCAGGTTGAACCAGCCCTCGTGGCGGACCGCGGCCAGCTTGGGGGTGCCGGTCGAGCCGGAGGTGAACACCGCGTAGCAGAGGTCGTCGCCGGTGACGTGGACGTCGGGGCCGGTCGCCGGGAGGGTCGCGAGGTGGCCGGCGAGCTGTTCGAGGTCGATGACCTCGGCGCCCGCGGACTCGACCATGGCGGCCGTGGCCGGGGAGGCCACGATCAGGGCGAGGTCGGGTACCTGGCCGAGCAGCAGGTGCAGGCGGGCCGCGGGGTAGGCGGGGTCGAAGGGCACGTAGGCCGCGCCGGCCTTCAGGGTGCCGAGGATGGCGACGATCATGTCGATCGAGTAGTCGAGGCAGATGCCGACCTTCGCGCCGCGGCCGTGGCCGTGTGCGGTGAGAAAGTGCGCGAACCGGTTGGCCCGGGCGTCGAGTTCCGCGTACGTCACCTGCCGGCCGGACCACACGACGGCGAGGGCGTCGGGGGTGGCCCTGGCGTGCTCCTCGAACCGCCGGTGGACGACGGGCGAGGGCGGCAGGGCCACCCGCTTTCCCTGAAGGATCATCAACTGACTCCGATGTGTGCGGTGTCCGGTCGGGCGGTGCGCCCGCGGCACCTGGGCAGGGGGTTCGCCCCGGGCACGCCGGGGCGGTGCGCTCTCAGGCGCTCTGGCGTTCGGCGCTCGCCAGCATCCGGGCCACCCACTTGTCGACGGGCAGTCCGTGGGCGGCGGCGGCCTTGGAGCAGTACTCCAGCTGGCCGACGGACAGCTCGATGGTCAGCGTGGTGACCTTGCTCCCGCCCTGCCCGGCCGTCCGCGGCGACCCGGTGGTGGCGTCCTGCCCGCCGTCGCCGGCGGACTCGGGGAGCTCGGCGTGCTCTCCGCTCTGCACGGCGAGGCTGGCGCGCACCGCGCGGCGCAGTTCGTTGCGCGACCACTTCTGCTGTTCCGCCTTGCGCAGCCAGTAGTCCTGCTCGGGCGGGGAGAGCCGGGTCACCTCGGCGTGGTGGGCGAAGCTGAGGCTGTCGCGCCGCCGGTCGTGCTCGAAACGGCGGGCCACCCAGGCGTAGTTGCGCAGGGTCTGGTAGTCGAGCCCGGTCCGCTCCACGGCCTCCTTGTAGCGCCGCCACCCGTAGGTGGCCTCTCCGTAGATCAGCCAGTCGGCGAGCCACCAGGCCGAGGAGTTCACCAGTTCCCGCAGGTTGGCCCCGATCTGTTCCCAGGACCGTTCGGAGAGATTCTGCGGGAAGACCATTCCCGACTTCTGCACCGTGGCGTGCGTCCCCACGAAGGACAGGACCACATCGCGCTGGGCCGGCTCTCCCGTGGTGTGCGGCCTCGGCTTGTACCTGCTCGCAGTTCTCGCAGCGCCCGTCACAACTTCATCTCCCAACTCGCAGTGTTCGCGCGGTCGTTGACCGCTCCCCCGGCCGTGCCGGGTGCCGGTCGCCGCCGTCGGTCCGGGTCGGCTCGCTCGGTTGCTCGCGTGGGCCGGGACGCGGCAGGCGCGCACCGGCGCCCCCGGGCACCGCGGGGCCCGTCGGCCGGGCCCCGCAATCTGACGCAGTGTCAGCCCAGTTCGGTGGGTGCGGTGTTCAGTCCGCGGCCATGGCTTCGCGCAGGCTCCGCGGGCGCAGGTCGGTCCAGTTCGACTCGACGTACTCCAGGCACTCGGCGCGGGCCGCCTCGCCGAAGACCACACGCCAGCCGGCGGGCACCTCGGCGAACGCCGGCCACAGGGAGTGCTGCTCCTCGTCGTTGACCACAACGTGGAAGCGGCCGTCCTCGTCATCGAAGGGGTTCGTGCTCAACTGGCACCGTCCTTAACCGTCATGAAGGTGACTCGGGATGGGCTGTCGCCGGGCCGGGTGCGAGAGCGCACCGGGCGGCTTCACCGGCCGGTGTTGTCCGGTCGACGGGACACCCGGGCGTCCGGTCGACAGGACACCCGGCGTCGGTGCGACCCCGGCGTTGCCACGACCGTAAGGAGCGGGCCGCCGGCACGACAAGGGCCGCCGCCACGCCGCCCGCCCCGCCCGGGAAAGGGCCCGCACCCGGCCGGGATCCTCTGTACCGGGCCGGGTTCCTGTGCCACGATGCGCGGCCGCCCGCACCCGGGGACGGGTGACCGGAGCGCGGCTGGAGGCCGGGTTCAGAGCGGCTTGACGCCGGGACCGGCATGACGTGGGCCGCGGGGAGTTCGGCAGCGCCGGCCATGGGTGTCCCAGGGGTTCCGGGGCCGCTGTCCCGGGTGTGTTCCATACGGGGGCCGAGGCGCGCGCGGGCGGGGTGCCGGAGGCCGGGAGGGTGCTGCGCGCCAGACGCGGGGCCGGGCGCGGGGCGGGACGCGCGGGAGCGCCGCGTCGCGCGGGAGCGCCGGGCCGGGCAGCGGTGTGGGACCACGGGGCGGGCTCCGGCTCCAGCTCCGGCTCTGGCTCCGGCTCCGGCTCTGGCTCTGGCTCCCGAGCCGGTTCGTCCGCGGGGAAGGTGACGTGCGCGGACGCAGCTGGGCTGAGCCCCTCCCCTGCCGGTGTGGCGCCGGTGCGCTCGGGCCGTGGGCGTCCCACAGGCACGCGGTGCGCCGGCTCGGGCGTGCCGTAAAAGGGTCTCGGCGCAGGGGAGTTCGGCGGGCCTGAGCCGCTCGCGGCCGACCGGGGGCGCGCCGTGCCCGCGCGTCTGCGGGGTGTCTGCCCACGCCGATCCGGGGGGTGTCGCGCCGGGCGGAGCCACGTCGTGGCCGCGGGCCCGGGCGGGGGGGTGCTCGGGGCGGCCGACGCATGTGCCACTGCGGGCCAGGCGGGGGGTTCTGGGGTGCGGCCGGCGCGTGTGCCGCTGCGGGCCGGGCGCGCTCGGGGTCCGCGCTGCGGGGGCCCGTCACGTCGTGTCGGCGGGGTGTCCCCCCACCGTGCGGGTGCTCCCCGCGCCGTGCGGGCGCTGCCCGGAGCACCGGCCCCGGCGGCAGGGACGTACGGCTCCCGACCGTACGAGGGGGTGCGGGGCGCGTTCGGCGCACGGCACCGCGGGCCGGGTGGCGGGCGGGGCCGTGACGCGGAGACCACCGGTGACGGCGCTCGCGGTGCCGCTCCGGGCAAGGACCTCGCACACCGCGCCACGAGAAGGAGGGGCGCAGGGAGGCAGGGGGGCAGGCCCGGTGGACGGGGAGCCCGGGCAGGGTCAGTCGATGCCGCGGACTATGTGCGGTTCGGCGGAGACCGCCGCCTCGTCGTCCGCGCCGGCGAGCCGCAGCGGCGGGGCACCGGCCTGTGCCGTGCCGACGTAGCTGTGGGTGTGGGCGTGGCGCAGTGGCTGGTCGAGTTCTTGCCAGTCGTCGTTCACCGGTTCGTCCCTTCGCCGGACTTCGCTGTCCTGGGCGCAGATTGGCCGATCGGACACCACGGCGTCGAAGGGCGCTCGCGTTCCCTCGGGAGCTGCCCGGGACCGGGACGGTGCAGCCGGTCCATGACGTACGGATGCGAGATCGTCTGCCTCGCGGTACTGGAGCTGGGCGGGAGCGTACGGCAGCCAGGCCCGTGTGGC
Source organism: Streptomyces sp. NBC_01428 (assembly GCF_036231965.1). Lineage (NCBI taxonomy): Bacteria > Bacillati > Actinomycetota > Actinomycetes > Kitasatosporales > Streptomycetaceae > Streptomyces > Streptomyces sp. NBC_01428. The sequence continues at coordinate 92,168 of NZ_CP109499.1, forward strand.
GTCCGCTCCGGTTCGAGCGGTGGTGGGGACCCCTGGCCTTGTGGGCGGATCCGCAGGTGTCGTACGGGCCTGGCCGGCCGCGTCGCTGGTGCCAACGTCCATCAACCTAGCGATGGTTCGCGCGGCGCCGGTCGAGTCCTGGTCGAGACCCGGGGCGGGTCCTGCCCGGTCTGCGACGCCGGCGGCAGGCGGGCGCGGTGTGCCGGAGCCGGTCGGCTGCGGGGTGGGCGCGGTGTGCCGGAGCCGGTCGGCTGCGGACGCGGCTGCGGGGTGGGTGGGCGCGGTGTGGGTGTGGGTGGCGGAAAGAGGGGCGGGCGCACGGTTCGCGGGGACGGCGAGGCCGGCCGGAGTGCGGGGCCGGTGGCGGGGCGGCCGGGTTGCGGCGCGCCGGGGGCGGGGCGGCCGGTTCGGGGATGCCGGGGTGTCGGTCCGGAGTGGGGGCTGCCCGTCGGCGCCGGTGGCGGCCGAGGGCCAAGGGGGCGAGGGGCTGGTGTGCGGTGGAGGCGGGCGGTCCGGGGGCGGGGGGCGCGGTGTTGTGCCTGAGGCCCGCTCGAGAGCCGCCACAGCCGCGGCACAGGGCGCGCGGTGGCCGGAACACGACGGGCGGGCGCCGTTCTATGGTCCCCGGAACGCGGCCCGATCCGAGGGAGAGCGATGAACAGCACACGACCTGCCCTGCGCCTGTTCGTCCTGCACCATGCGGGCGGCTCGCACCTGCTCTACCGCACCTGGCCCGCCGCTCTGCCCCCGTCGTGGGATGTGCGGCTGCTCGACGCCCCGGGCCACGGGCTGCTCCTGGACAGGGCGCAGATCACCGACGCCGGCCGGCTCGCGGACCATCTGCTGGACGGTATCGAGGCGGAACTGGACGGCCCCTACGCCCTGTTCGGGCACAGCATGGGCGCCCTGCTGACGTACGAGATCACCCGGCGGGCTCTCGCGCGGGGCCTGCCGCTGCCGGTGTGGGCGGGGCTCTCGGCACGGACGGCACCGCAGCCGGGCGGACAGGGTCAGCGCTACCACCAGTTGTCCGACGCCGACCTGCGGGAGCGTCTGAAGCTGCTCGGCGGCACACCCGGTGACGTCTTCGAGGACCCTGATCTGTGGGCCCTGTTCGAGCCGGTCATCCGCGCAGACCTGCGGCTGGTGGAGACCTGGCGGCCCGATCCGGACGCCGTCGTACTGCCGGTGGCGCTGTCCGCGTACGCGGGGGGCGCGGACCGCTCCGCCCCGCCCGCCTCGATGACCGGCTGGGCCCGCCACTTCGAGCGCTTCCTGGGCCTGCGGGTCTTCGACGGCGGCCACTTCTACTTCGCCGGCGATCCCTCGCCGCTGCTGCGCCAGATCCGGCGGGACGCGACCGCCGCGCTCGACGCCGCGACCACGGCCCGCCCCCGCTGACCCCACCCCCCCCCGGCGGGCACAGCACGTGCCCCCGCACTGCGCAGGAACACGTACCCGCACGTCGTACGTCGCACGGACCCCCTGCGCCAGACACGTACCGACAGATGAATGTCAGGAGCCAGAACATGAGGACAGGCAAGAGATCCCGGGCCGGTGCGGTCGGTGTGGCGGCGCTCGCGCTGACGGCGGGTGTGTTCACCGCCCCGGCCCAGGCGGCGCACGACACCGCCCCCGCCCCGGCCGCCCACCAGGCGACCCGGCGGGCACTCGAGGCGGCCGTCGCGGCCGGTGTCCCCGGTGTCACCGCCGCGGCGCGCGACGCCGGCGGGGTGTGGAAGACCGCCGCGGGCGTGGGCAACCTGGCCACGGGTGCCGCGCGCGGCACCGACGACCGGTTCCGCACCGGGAACATCACCGACACCTTCGTCGCGACGGTCCTGCTCCAGATGGAGGCGGAGAAGAAGCTGCGCCTGGACGACAGCGTGGACCGCTACCTGCCGGGCCTGGTCAGCGGCAACGGCAACGACGGCCGTGCGATCACCGTGCGTCAGCTCCTCAACCACACCAGCGGCCTGTTCGACTACGTCTCGGACCCGGCGTACGGGCAGACGTATCTGGCGGGCGAGGGGTACCTGCGCCACCGCTACGACACGCTGACGCCCCTGCTGCGGGTGAAGGTGGCCCTCGCGCACCCGCCGGCGTTCGGACCGGGTGTGCGGCACTGGTTCTCCAACACCAACGATGTCCTGGCCGCCCTCGTGGTGGAGAAGGTCGCCGGCCGCTCCTACGAGGACGAGGTGCGCCGGCGGATCATCGAGCCGCTCCGGCTCACGGCGACGTCGAATCCCGGCGAGCGCACCGGCCTGCCCCGGCCCAGCAGCCGCGGCTACTCCCGGCTGTTCGCCGCGCAGCCGGACCGGGTCGACGACGTGACCGCGGTCAACGGCTCGCAGAACTGGGGCAACGGCGACATCATCTCCAGCGCCGCGGACCTGAACCGCTTCTTCGGGGCGCTGCTGGGCGGAAAGCTGCTGCCGGCGCAGCAGCTGAAGGAACTCAAGACGACCGTCGACAACCCCGACTTCCCCATCTCGTCCTACGGGCTGGGCATCGAGCGGCTCACGCTGGGCTGCGGCATCACCCTCTGGTATCACGACGGCGGCGCAGTGGGGTGGCTGTCGCTGTCCGCCCTGACCGAGGACGGCAGCCACCAGCTGACGTTCAACTACAACAGCAACTGGGGTGCGGAAACGGTCCTGCCCGTCCTGGACGCCGAGTTCTGCCCGGCGCCGTCCGCCGCGCACTGACCCGCCCGGCCGGCCGTGGGTGACGCCATGTCGTCCGGCGGCGGTGCATCGCCCCGCCGGCCGGTCCCGTCGGCGGGGCGATGCACCTCTCCCCCACTTCCCTGGAAGGGCGGGGCAGGGCCGGGGCGACGTCGTAGAGGTGTTCGCCGTGCGGTAGTTCGAGTTCGGCTCCGGTTCCGCTCCAGCCCGCGCTGGAAGAGTCCTCGCCGGTCGTGTGCCACAACCCCCGTTCTCTCACTGGAGGCATGATGGAGCATCAGGCCGGTCGGACCGCGGGGTCGCACGGCGGCCCGGCCACCGCTCTCGCACAGGGCGCGCCGCAGCAGCCGCGCACGGTGGCGACCGGGGCGCGCCGGGGTCAGGTGCTGACGACCCGGGTGGGTCTGCAGATGCCGGAGCTGATGGCGTACGACGAGTGGGAGCGGGCCGGGCGTCAGCTCGCCGATGTCCTCGACTCCTCGTCGTGGTGGCTGGGCGACTGGCTGGTCTACGGCAAGGACCACTACACCGACCGCTACCAGCGCGGGATACGCGCGGTGGGGCTCTCCTACCAGACGCTGCGCAACTACGCCTGGGTGTCGCGGCGTTTTCCGCTCGCGCGGCGCCGGGCCGGCCTGAGTTTCCAGCACCATGCCGAGCTGGCGTCGATGCCGGCCGAGGAGCAGGACCGGTGGCTGGAGCGGGCCGAGCGGCAGCGGTGGACGACCAAGCAGCTGCGCAGTGCGCTGCGTGCCGCGCGCCGCAGCGAGCAGCAGCAGCCGCCGGCCGCGGCGGCGGAGGAGGAGGAGGCCGCTCAGCGTCTGGATCTGCCCGGCAGCCGTCTGCAGTGGTGGCACCGGGCGGCGGAGCAGCTGGGTGTCGATTTCGAGCAGTGGGTGACGGCGACGCTGGACAGCGCGGCCGCGACCGCGCTGCGGGACCCGGACGCACCCGGCGACCACGCAGAGCACCCGCAGCACGGCCAGGACGCCCAGGACGCGCAGCACGCGCAGGACCCGCAGGACGCGTCGGAAGGACAGGACGGGCTTGTGGGGGGCCGGGAGGCGGTGGCCGGGGTCCGGGGTGTCGCGGCACGCGGCCCGGCGGCCGTCTCACCGGCTGTGGCGCCGGGTGGGGGCAGGGGTGAGGGCCGGGAGGGTGCGGCCGGTGGCGGCAGGGCGGTGCGGGTGCGGGCGGTGGCCGTCAGCGCCTGACATCCGGCGCCGCGGCCCCCGGCCGCCTCCTGGTGTTGTTCAGGGAAGCCTGCTCATCAGGCCGGCCGTCTCGCGCTTGTAGGTGCAGGCGCTCTGCCCGAACGACTCCCGGACCCGCTCGCGGACTTCGCCGGGCTGCTCCTGGCTGAGTTTGAACATGCCCTCGGCGCCGGTCACGGTGAAGCGGAACGCTCCCACGGCAGGCGCGATCTTGCGGAAGTAGCCGAGGGAGGCGGTCATGTCCCAGCCGTCGCCGAACCGTCCCTCGAAGGCGCGGACGGTGGACTCCACGACGCCCAGGGTCTCCTGCACCGAGTCGATCTTCTCCACCACGCCCCGCACGTGGACGGCGGTGAAGTTCCACGTCGGGGCGGCCGGGGTCACCTCGTAGACGGTGGGTGAGACGTAGGAGTGCGGGCCGGTGAACGTCAGCAGCAGGACGCTGCCCGACTCCAGTGCCGCCCAGTGCGGGTTCGCCCGGTTCATGTGTCCCAGGAGGGTGGCGCCGGGCAGTTCGCCCGTCCACTCCCCCGAGGTGTCGGGGTCGAAGATGACCGGCAGGTGGGTGGCGAACGGGCCGTCCTCGGGGCGGCCGTTGGCGGCCGCGAGGGCCAGGGGATTGGCGCGGATCAGGTCCACCATCCACGAACTGTCCGGTTCACGGTAGGAGCTGGGCACGAACATGCGGATTCACCCTTTCGGAAAATGGCTCGGAGCATGACGGTGGATCGAAGAGCGGTTTCGGTTCGGGGCGTGGCCGATCGGCGGATCGGATCGCACGCGGGTCCGGTATTGCTCCGGGCATCTCGCCGTCGGCGGTGCCGCGCGGAGTTCTGGAAATGTGCGCCGACCATATCGCCGTCCCGCCGGCAGGACAACGCTTTCCGGATGCCGGGCACTTCGAGAACTTCTCGAACGGTCTTCATGCCATCTTCAAGTTGCCTTTGAGAGGCTCTCCACAGCAACACTGCAGAACGGTCTCTCGGGCCACCGGCCGAGTTTTCCAGACGCAAGCGGGAGAGTTTTCTATGGGCATAACGGGCAGGCGCAGCCAGGAGATCTACGACGTGGTCGGTATCGGGTTCGGCCCGTCCAACCTGTCGCTCGCGATCGCCTTGGAGGAGCACGGGGCGAGCGCTCCGGAGCATCCGGTCACGTCCCATTTCTTCGAGCGGCAGCCTTCGTTCGGCTGGCACCGGAACATGCTGCTGCCGTCGACGACCATGCAGATCTCCTTCCTCAAGGACCTGGCGACCTTCAGGAATCCGATGTCCCGGTTCAGTTTCGTCTCGTATCTGCACGCGGCGAACCGGCTGGTGCAGTTCGTGAACAACCAGGACTTCTTCCCGACCCGCCAGGAGTTCCACCAGTACCTGGAGTGGGCGGCCGCGAGCCTGGGCGACCGGGTCACCTACGGTGCCGAGGTCACCGCGATCCGGCCCGGCACCGAGGGCGGGGTGGCCCGTCCCGACCTCGTCGAGGTCGAGGTCCGCGCGGGTGACGGCACCCTCAGCCGGGTGACCGCCCGCAACGTGGCCATCTCCACGGGCCTGGTGCCGCGGCTGCCGGAGGGGGTGAACGCGGACGAACGGGTGTGGCACAGCTCGCAGTTCCTGGGCCGCTTCCACGAACAGGACCCGGCCGGCCTGAAGAGCGTGGCGGTGGTCGGCGCCGGGCAGAGCGCGGCGGAGATCACCCGGTTCCTCCACGACACGCTGCCGGACGCCCAGGTCAGCGCGGTCATCCCCTCCTACGGCTACTCCGTCGCCGACGACACCCCCTTCGCCAACCAGGTCTTCGACCCCGGCGCGGTCGACGAGTACTACTTCGGCAACGAACAGGCCCAGGACGCGTTCTGGCGCTACCACCGCAACACCAACTACTCGGTGGTCGACGCCGACGTCATCCAGTCCCTCTTCCAGCGGCTGTACGACGAGCAGGTGCGCGGCAGCCGGCGGCTGCATTTCCGCAACCTGACCCGGGTCGCGGAGGTCAAGCGGGCCGGGAACGAGACGCGGGTGCTGTTGCGGTCGCTGCTGGACGACTCGACGGAGGAACTGGCCGTCGACGCCCTGGTGTTCGCCACCGGCTACGACGGCCTGGACCCGGCCCGGCTGCTCGGCGACTTCGACCGGCACTTCCAGCGGGACGCGGCGGGCCGCCACCGGGTGGAGCGCGACTACCGCCTGGTGCCCGCGTCGGATCTGACCTGCGGTGTCTATCTGCAGGGCGGCACCGAGCACAGTCACGGCCTGTCGTCGGCGCTGCTGTCGAACATCGCCGTGCGCAGCGGTGAGATCGCCGACTCGATCGTGCTGGGGCGCACCGAGCGGGAGTTGGAGCACGGCTGCCCGGTGCAGGCCGAACCCTCCACCGTCTGATCCGCGCCCTCCCCCGGGCGGGTGACGCCCGGTCCCCCGGTGCCGCATGCCCGGCACCGGGGACCACGAGCGGAACGCGAGCGGGCCACGAGCGGGCCGCTCGCGGTGTTCGGCTTGTGGTGTTCGGGCACGCCGGTTCGCCGTGCACGGCATCCGCGACCTCGCCGGAACGCCCGCGCGCTCGAACCGTTTCCCGAGCGAAAAAGCGAGCGAAAGACGAGCGAAAGGCGAGAGGAATTCAAGCGGAACGCGAGCGGCCCGCTAGGGACATGCGAGCGGGATCCGTTCCTCCGGTTCACACGACCGAAAAAGGGTGGGGAGAGTGCCCGCAGGAGGATCGGCGGCAGGTGGGGGAACGGCGGATCCGGTTGGCCGGGCGGCATGTCCGGTCACGGAATCGGCGCGGTCCTCGCCGTCCGTTGCGATGCTGCGGGAATTGTTCCGCCCGCGCTCGCGGCGGATACCGGATGCTGTCCTGTCGGCAGGACGTGAGCGCCCTGGGCGGCGGCATGCGGAAAAGAACGAAGAAGCCGCCCGTGTGCGTGTGCCGGCGGGAATCGGCTTCCGCCGGTCCGTGTGCGGCGCGATGATGGCGGCGCGTTCGGCGGGCGGGGCCTTTAGGTGTTCACCTTCCCAACGGGGCGCCGCACGGCCAAGTCCTTTCGTGCCGTCTTCAAGCGCATGTCCACCGGTCTGCGGGGCCCGCCCCCGCGGGCCGGGGCCCTTTACCGAAGGAGTCGTGCCTATGCGTGCCAACCGCCCCGCCGGCGGCCCCGCCTCCCGGCGTGCGAGGTTCTCGTGACCGTCAGCGTGCACCCCGCCCAGGCGATGGCCTCGGCGGTCGGGGAGGCCCTGCCGTGGCTGGCCCGCCACCAGGGCCGCACGATCGTCATCAAACTCGGCGGCCATGCCATGGTCGACGCCGGCCTCACGGCGGCCTTCGCCCGCGACGTCGTCTTCCTGCGCTATGCCGGGCTGCGGCCCGTGGTGGTGCACGGCGGAGGCCCCCAGATCGACGCCGAGCTCGCGCGGCGCGGCCTGCAGCGCGAGTTCAGGGCCGGTCTGCGGGTCACCTCGCCGCCCGCGATGGAGGTGGTGCGGATGGTCCTGGCCGGTCAGGTGCAGCGCGAACTGGTCGGTCTGATCAACCGGTTCGGGCCGCTGGCCGTCGGCATGACCGGCGAGGACGGCGACACCCTCACCTCGGTGCGGCACGTGCCGTGGATCGAGGGGGAACCGGTGGACATCGGCCGGGTCGGTGACATCACGGGGGTGAACACCGGCGTCGTCGAGGGCCTGTTGGCGGACGGCCGGATCCCGGTCGTCTCACCGCTGGCCCGCAGCACCGAGGACGGCCTGGTCCACAACGTCAACGCCGACACCGTCGCCGCCGCCCTGGCGCGGGCGCTTCGGGCGCACGCGCTCGTCATGCTGACGGACGTCGCGGGCCTGTACGCGGGCTGGCCGCACAGCGACGAGGTGATCGAGCAGCTGACGGCCGGCGAGCTGGAGAAGCTCCTGCCCGAACTGAGCGAGGGCATGGTGCCCAAGATGACCGGCTGTCTGCACGCCGTGCGCGGCGGGGTGGGCGCGGCCCGGGTGATCGACGGGCGGGTCCCGCATGCGGTGCTCCTGCAGATGTTCGCCGGACACCGGGCGGGCACGCTCATCGTGGCGGACCCGCACGAGAGTGAGCCCCGTCCGTGAACCACCGACCACGTGAGCCACACCAACAGCAGCGGTGCGGGCGGGTCGCCCGGGCCAGTGGGCCCGTCGGCGGCGCGGACGACACCACGCGAGCGAAGGCGAGGGCCGTGCCCGTGACCGACACCCCCTGGGCTCCCGGCCCGGCCGGCACTCCCCTGCACGCCCTGCCCTCCCCCGGGCCCGTATCCCGCCCGCCCGGCCTCCCGGCCCAGAGCCAGGAGTTGGGGCCGGGGCCGTCGGCGGATCTCACGCCGCAGGGGGCGGCCGAGCTGGCCGTCGCCGCCGAGACCGGCGGCGGCCAGGCCCGCGAACTGTCCCGCCGCCTGGCCCGCTCCCTGTCCCCCGAGGCCCGCCGGATCCTGCTGGACGCCCTGACCGAGGCCGCCCCCGACGACGGGTTCTCCGACGACGGGAACGACGCCGGGGACGGGGACCTGTACGACGCCGGCCGGTACGAGGACGACGAGCTCGGGATCGGGGACGAGGAGGGGGGCGGGGAGGCGTACGCGTACGGCGTGGGGGTGTACGGCAGCGGGGACGGGCTCCTTGGCGGGGTGCCGGGTGCGGCTGCCGTCCGTCGGGCCGGGCTGAGTCTCGTGCCGGGGCGTCCCGAGCCCGGGCCGGGCGCGGTGAGGGTCCGCGCCGGGTCCGGGCGGGGAGCGCCGCCGGGGGTGGTGCGGCTGCGGTTCGCCGACGAGGCGGCGCTCGAGCGTGCGGGGGCCGCCTTCGGCGCGGGCCCGGGCGGGGGTGCGTTCAGTGATCCCGAGACGCTGACCCTGCAGATTCCCGGGGAGGCGGGCACGGAGTCGCTGCGGGCGGTGCTCGGCGTGCTGGACGCGGCGGCGGTCACGGCCGAGTCGCTGACCGTGCACTCGCACGAACTCGACGACGTCTTCTCCGCGTTGACCGGCCTGTCCTGACCACCACGGCCGACTGCACCCCCGCCCCCGCCCCGTCCCGGCTGCCCTGTCCGGGGCGTGGGTGGGAGTGGGCGGGGGCGGGGTGTGCCGCTTCAGGACGGTGCCGCTTCAGGACGGTGCCGGTTCAGGGTGGTGCCGGTTCAGGGTGGTGCCGGTTCAGGGTGGTGCGGGCTCGGGGTGGTGCGGGGTCAGGAGAGGTCGAGGGTGCAGCACTTGACGCTGCCGCCGGCTTTGAGGAGCTCGCCGAGGCTGACGCCGATCGGGTTGAAGCCGCGTTCCTTGAGCCGGCCGATGAGGCCGGTGGCCGCCTGGGGCAGCAGGACGTTGAGGCCGTCGCTGAAGGCGTTGAGGCCGAAGACGGCGGCGTCCTGCGCGTCGGCGAGGACGGCGTCGGGGAACATTGCCCTGAGCACGGCCCGGCTGCCGGGGCTGAAGGCCTGCGGGTAGTACATGATCTCGTCCGCGGAGAGCACCGCGAGCGCGGTGTCCAGGTGGTAGAAGGCGGGGTCGACCAGGGTCAGGCCCGTCACGGGGAGGCCGAAGAACTCCTGGGCCTCGGCGTGGGAGCGGGCGTCGGTGCGAAAGCCGGTGCCGGCCAGCATCCGGCGTCCCACGCGCAGGTAGTCGCCCTCGCCCTCGTTGATGTGCTCGGGCCACAAAAGCTCGCGGTAGCCGTTGCGGGCGAACCAGTCGAGGTAGGCGGGGCCTTCCGCGGTGCGCTCACGGTGGCGGAAGCGGGCGCCGAGGACCTTGCCGTCCACCACGGTGGCGCCGTTGGCGGCGAACACCATGTCCGGGAGCCCGTCGACGGGCTCGACGACCTCGACGGTGTGTCCCAAGGACACGTACAGCTCGCGCAGTTGCTCCCACTGGAGCAGGGCGGTGGCGGTGTCGGTCGGCTTGTCGGGGTTCATCCACGGGTTGATGCTGTAGGTCACGCCGAAGTACTGCGGGCGGCACATGAGCAGACGGTGCGGGGTCGCGGTGCGCTGGGTGCGGGGTGTCTGTTCCTGGAGTGCGGTGCCGGTCGACGGCATGACGGGTCCTCCTGTGTTCTTCGTGGGAGAAGGGTGCGGGCGCGGCGTCGCGGGGTGTGCGGCGCCGGCCCGGCGTGGCCCGGTGGCGGGCCTTCGTACGAGGAAGGTGCGAGGCGGGTGCGGGGCCCGGCCGGTTCCCGGGGTGACCGGGGGGCTCGGGCCGGGGTGGCCGCGTGGCGCACCCGGCGGCCCGGCCGGCCGGTCGGGGACCCCGCCGGACACGGTCGGCGGACTTCGTCAACTCCCCTTCATACAGGGGTTGTTGATGTGCTTGTTCAGGCTAGCGGGGTGGGGCCGGCGGGGGCGCTGCGCTCGATCGGTGTTCAAGCGTTCCCCGGGTGGGGCGGGTCGGGTGTCAGGGCAGGATCGGTGCCGGGTCGGGCAGGGCGATCAGCTGGGGCACGCTGCGGCTCCAGGGGAAGCCGTGGTGGAGCTGGAGCACGGCGGGCGAGCCGGGGTCGACGATCACCGCGACGGCGGCCAGCACGTCGGGGGCCGGTTCCAGTTCCAGGAACCGCCAGCGCGGGGCGCCTTCGCTGTCGTCGTGGGGAGGGGTGAAGCCCAGGACGCCGTTGTCCTCGGCCAGTTCGAAGGCGAACGAGTCGAAGGGCAGGCCAAGGCCCAGGCCGCGGGCCTTGGAGTAGGCCTCCTTGAGTGTCCACAGGCGCAGCACGCGGCGGTCCTGGGGCCGGCCGGGGGGCGCCTTGGCCACCCACTGCTGTTCCGTGGGCGCGAAGGTGTCGACGACGGCGCTCAGGCCGCGGTCGCCGCGGTCCAGACGTTCGACGTCCACACCGATGCGGTGGCGGCGCACCATGCCGAGCAGGTTGTGCCCGTGGGTGTGGGAGAGGTTGAAGTCGAGTTTGCGGCCGCCGCGCAGCAGCCCTTCGGGGGGTTTGCGGAAGAAGGGGCGGCCGCGGGGCGAACGCCAGATCACGGCCTCCGACTCGGGCACGCCCGTCTCCAGGGCCAGCACGCGGCGCACCAGGACGTGCGCGATGAGGTACTGGTGACGGTCGCGTTCGAACAGGAAGCGTTCGGCGAGTTCGCGTTCGGGTGCGTCCAGCCAGGCCCCTGCCAGGATCTGGGCGAACTCGGCGGCGAGTTCCTCGTTGGTGCAGAACCAGAGTTTGACCGGCGGGGCCCGGTCGGGTTCCGCGGGTCCGGCCGGATGGCCGCGGTGCAGGGCGGTGGGCTGCATCAGCTCGACTCCCCCGCTGCACCGGCCCGACCGGCCTCGTCCGCCGGGGCGGCGGTGGGGTGGGTGTCGCCCAGCCACAGCGGACGGCGCAGGAGAGGCGACGGGGGCAGGGGCACCACCATGGCGCCGGCACCGGCGCGCCGCTCCAGGGCGGCCCAGTCGACGGGCAGGCCGGACAGCCACAGCCGCCTCAGCTGCTCCAGCCGCCCGGCGTGCCACAGCGCGGCCAGGTAGTCGCCGGTCTCGGGCACACCGGCGAGGGCGTAGGGGTCGTGCGGGGCCGAGCGCAGGTCGGCGCTGACGATCCCCTCACCCTGCACGTCCTGCACACTCTGCGTGCTGTGCGGTTGGGCCGCGAACCGGGTCAGTGCCGTGTGGAGTCGGGGCAGGTCGCGGACGGTCAGGGCGAGCCGGCAGGGCAGTGCGGCACGGCCCGTGCGCAGGGTCCGGGCCAGCGCGCCGAGTGAGGCCGGCGCGCCCACAGCGGGTGCGGGGGCCGGCTTCGGGCCGGGGGCGGATGCCGGGGTGGCGGGCGCGCCCCCGTCGGGGGTGGTGTCCGGGGCGGTGGGTGGGGTGGTGCGGTCGGCGGGTTCCGTGCCGGCCGGGGCGATCGGCTCGGCGGGTGGGGTGGTGGCGGGGGCGATCCAGTCGGCGAGGCGGGCGGCCAGCGCCGCGAGGTGGGCCGGGGTGGGCGCGGACAGCAGCACGAGTTCCTCACCTGCCGCCGCCTGCTCCGGACCGGACCCCGGCACCCGTGCCGGTACGTGTGCAGGTGTCGGTGCCTGTGCGGGTGCCGGCTGGGTGGTGGGGCCGGTCGGCGGGGGCGGGAACTCCTCGAGGAGGGCTGTGACGCGGGGGCCGTGGGCGGGGGCGAGTTCGACGAGGGCGGTGCGCGGCAGTTCCTGTCCGTGCGGGGTGCGCGGGCGGGGCCAGGCCTTGGCGGCGGGGCGGCCCGGTGCGGGTGCGAGGGTGGCGGTGCGCAGCTGGAGGACGGCGGAGGTCAGGGCCGCGATCCCGGTGGCCGCGCCGGCGTCGCCGATGCGGCGCGCGGTCGTCGCTTCGCTCTCGCGGACGCCGGGGCCGGGGGCGGGCGGGCCGGACTGCCGGGAGGGTGCGGGGGGTCGGGGGCTTGGGCAGGTGGTGTCGCTGAGTACGGCGTGGATGTGGTCGCCGTCGGCGAGGGCCCGGGCGAGGGGCTTGAGGACGAGGGCGCCGGCTCCCTCGCCGGCCGTGTCGCGGGCGCGTGAGGGGTGCAGCAGCAGTTCGACGCCGCCGGCGACGGCCGCGGCGCATTCTCCGCGCCGCAGGGCGCCGACGGCGAGGTGCACGGCGGCGAGTGCGGAGGTGGTGGCGCTGTCGACGGCGTGGGCGGGGCCGCTGAGTCGGAGGCGGGCGGCGAGGCCGGCGGCGAGGTCGCCGTGGCCGGCGGCGGGCATGGGCCGGCCACGGCTCCAGTCCTGGGCGGCGAGCAGGGCGTAGTCGGCGGAGCTCACGCCGGCGAACACGCCCACGGCGCGGGGGCTGCCGTCGGGTCCGGTCAGCCGGTCCAGGCGGGAGCCGGTGCAGCCGGCGTCCTCCAGGGCCTCCCAGACGATCTCCTGGAACAGGCGTGCCTGGGGGTCCATCAGGGCGGCTTCGGCGGGGTCCAGTCCGAAGAACTCCGCGTCGAACTCGGCTGCCCCGGCCAGGAAGTGGCCGCGCAGGCCGGGTTCGAGCAGGGGTCCGCCGGGCCGGTCCAGCGGCCCGGCGCAGGAGGTGTCCCGCCCCTCGCGCAGGTTGTGCCAGTGCAGGTGCAGGTCGGCCGCGCCGGGGTAGCGTCCGGCGATCCCCACCACCGCGTACCGGTCCAGGTCCGCTTCGGGTCCGTCGGCGCCGACGGCACCTGTTTCCCGGATGCGGGCCTCCCCCGCCGGCCGGCCCACCGGGTCGCAGGTGTCCTGTGCCATCGGGGTGGAGGGGTCCTGTGCCGGCCGTGCCGGGGCGGACGGCGTGGTGGGGGCGGGCGCGGGTGTGGTCCGTGCGGGCGCGTGCGGGGGCCGGGCCGGTGCGGCCGGGGCCGGGTGGTTCACCGGGGCAGGCGTCGCCGACCGCGCCTGCCCCGGCGTCGCCTCCCCCGCCGGTGCCGCGTTGCGGGCGAGGCCGGCCGGCGGGGACTGCGTGATGCCGGCCCCGGATCCGGTCGGCCGGTGTGCACCGTGGGCGGGCAACGGCTGCTGCGGGCCCGGGTGCCGGGCGGTGCCGGTGGACATCAGGGCCGTGAGGATGCGGACGGCCTGTGCCCGTTCCAGACGTCCCGCCTTGAAGCGGGTGAGGACTTCGCGTTCGTCCATGAGATCCGCTGTGACGTCCATGGGTTGGCTTCTTCAGTCCCGGTGCGAGAGCTGGCCCAGCGCGTCGTCGATGGACAGCCATCCGGCGCGCACCGCGTCCAGCAGGGCGCCGATGCCCAGCGGGGCGGCTCCCGGCACCGTCACGCCCAGCAGGGCGGGCAGGATCTCGGGGACCTGGTGCGGCGGAGCGGCCGCGACGATGTGCACCGCGAGGCTCACGAGGTCGGGGTGGTCGTAGAGGGTGCCGGCGGGTTCCTGCAGCCCGTAGATCCGGTTGACGGCGGCGACGAACTCCGAGGCGATGACGGAGTCGACACCGAGCAGGGCGAAGGCGGCCTCGGTGTGGATGTCCCAGGGGTCGCAGCACAGGATGCGGGCGAGTTCCTCGCGCAGCGTCTCCAGCACCGGCCCGACCGCGTCGTCGTGCGTCTCCGCCGGCAGGGCGGTGGACGCCATGGGGCGGGCGGGCACGGGATGTCCGCCCGCGGCGGCCGCGGCGTGCGGGAGCACGGTGCGCGCCAGGTGACGGGCCAGAGCGGCGGGCGTGGGGTGGTCGAGCAGGACGTCGGCGCGCACGTCGGTGCCGTAGTGGCCGTTGAGCGCGGCGACGAACTGGACGGACAGCAGCGAGCCGAGGCCCAGCAGCCGGAAGGTCTCCTCCGGGTCGATCCGCTCCGGCGTGATCCGCAGGACGTCGGCGAGGACCACGACGAGTGAGCCGAGCAGCTGCTCGTGCGCCCCATCGGAGGCAGCCGGGCGGGGGAACTGGCTTTCATCGTGCATGACTTGGCTCCAAGGGTTCCGTCCTGCAGGCCGATGGCGGGAACAGCAGCGGTACGTCCCCTCCGCGGACGCCCGCCCGGCCGGGACGGCCGGCCACACCGGCTCCGGATCAACGGTGCGAACCGGTAGTGCCGTCGGGCTTCCTCAAGACCAAACCATACCCGCTGTTTTGGAAGAGTTCCAGGGCTCACCTTGAGACCACCTCAAGGGATCCACCCCCGCAGGTCCGTCTCCAAGTCGCTTCAAATAGGCTTCAATTGGGGCAGCGCGCGTTCAAAAACCAGCAGACCGCGCGCCCTGTTTATGTCTCGCGGCGGGCGGCCGGTCCAGGCGTAACTCCCCGGGTGCCGGATCGAGCCTTACGGGAGGGGCGGTAAACAGGCATGGCGGTCTGTATTGGGATCGGGGGGCGGCCCGGAGGGAAGCCCGGTCGGGGACCCGTCGGGGTGAAGGGGGCCCGGGCCGGGCCTGCCTGAGCCCGCGTCACACCGGCCACGGCCCCGCGCACATCCCGCGCGGTCCCGGCGCACACGGATGCGCCCGCCCCGGTCGGCGGACGACGGGGACGGGCGCGGTGCGCGTCGGCGGAACGATCGCGCGCGTCAGCCGGGTGCGGGCGCCTCGATATCGAGCTCGACCCTGTTCCCGCCGAAATCGGCGATCAGGCGCAGGTCGGCGTTGACGGCCCCGAGGTAGCGCTGAATGGTGGCCAGTTCCAGTTGATGGACCGGGGACCGTTCGATCCGGGAGACGTTCGACTGCTGGATCTTCATCAGGTCCGCCACCTGGACCTGAGTGAGCCCCTGGGACCGGCGCAGTTCAGCGAGAGTCACGGCCCCTCCCGCTGTCGCCGTAGCGGGTGAACCGGCTGGTGTCGATGTGCCACGGGCCGATCTCGACGCTTTTGCCGAACGGGTATTGCCTGTGCGTGGCATAGCTGGGGCCTTCAGGGGCGGCGTAGGGCTCGGTGTGGGCATGGACAGTCCCTGTGCGAGGGTCGACGATCAGATAGTGCGGGATCCCCATGGCCGGGTAGTCGCGGAGCTTTCCCGCGTAGTCGTTCTCCGGGTTCGCCCGCGAGACGACCTCGCAGACCATGAGAACGTCGCCCGGCCGGGCCGGTTCGTCTCGCTCGAGAAGGTCCTCGTGGAACACCATCAGATCGGGGACCCGCCTCACACCCAGCGAAACGTCCTCCAGGTCGGTGTCGCCGTCGGCGAGATACCCCGGGTTCGTCCCGGGAAGCTGGGCCTCCAACTGCACACGCAGGGACCGTACGAGGCCCAGGTGCCGGCCGACGGGGCTCATCATCATGACGATCTGGTCGCCGCTGATCTCAAGCTTCCAGGGTTCACTCTGGGACGCGGCGAGCAGCTGGTCGGCGTACTCACGCATCCGCTGATAGTCCATGCATGAAATATATCCCGAACGGATACGGGGCAGCTCTACGGGCCGCAGCAGAACGGCACCGGTTCTCAGGAGTGTTCTCTCATGCCGGAGGGTCCGAGGCCGGGCTCCGTGGGATGTCAGACGGCATTGCCCGGGGTGCGCCTCTCGCGCGGGTGCTGCTGGGCGGCGTAGACCGCGACGAAGGCGGCCAGGGCGCGCGGGTCGCCGTGCGGGCCCAGCGCGGTGAGCGGCACGCCGGGGCCCGGTCCGCGGGTCAGTGTGCGGTGTGCCTGCAAGGCGGCGGCCATCAGTTCGCTGCGGGGGCGGCGGGCGTGGTCGGGGTGCGTACAGGCCATCGCCAGTGCCTCGGCCCAGGCCCGGGAGGCGTTCTCGTCCCTGCGTGTACGCGCGGCCGGGGCCGGGGCAACGGTCGGGACGGGGGTGGTGGTGGGGGGGTGGGGTCCGGCATGGCTGCCTCCTCGGCGTCCGGCTGCTCTCGGCCGGGCCGACTGCCCGGTGCCGTGCGGTGTGCGGTGCGCGGTGAAGTGCAGTGGTGCGGTGGTGCAGTGGTGCGGTGAAGTGCGGCGGCCCGGTGGGGTGCGGGTGTTGGGGAGTGTGGGCCGGGGTGGGGGGTGGTCAGGGGTGGGGGCGGGTGGTTGCGGCGAGGCGGTGGGCGAGGTCGTCGGGGTCGGTGGCGGTGGTGTCGAGGACGACGGCGCGGGGCTGGTGTCCGTCGGCGGCGGCGAGGCGGGCGAGGGTGCAGGCGGCGACGCCGTCTCCGCAGAAGGCGGCCAGGACCGGGCGGCCGGTGCCGGGGCGCAGGTGGGGGGCGAGTGCGTCGTAGGCGGCGCGGGCGGCCGTGGCGGCGTGGGCGCCGCCGGCGGGCAGGGGGCGAGCAGGAGGAGGTTCTCGGGGCCGGGGTAGGCGCGGGCGATCCGGTCGTAGAAGGCCCGGGTCCTGCCGGGTGCCTGGAGCAGGGCGAGGGTGGCGGCGCGGGGGTGGGCGGGCGGGCGCAGCACGGCGGGCGGGGGTGCGCTCTCCTGCTCCGTGGCGGGGACCGGGCCGGGGGCGGGGTCGGTGCCCAGGTGGGTGAGGAGGGCCAGGACGTCGCCGAGGGTGGTGTCCGGGCCGGCGCCGCGGGGGAGCTCGCGCAGCAGCAGGGCGGCGTGGGCGAGGAGTTCGGTGATCTCGCAGAAGCGTGCCTGGTCGTAGGAGGCGGTCAGCACGAGGCGGTCGCCGCTGTCGTGGTGGGCGGTCAGGGTCAGCGGGTAGGCGGTGTGGGCGCCGAGGGTCTGGGGCGGCTCCACCTCGATGCCGTGGGCGGCGAGTTCGGCGTCCAGTTCGCTCAGGGCGTGCGGCAGGGTCTCGAAGGTGAGCAGGGTGTCGGCGGGCGGGGCGGGGCGGCGTGTCCAGGCGTGGATCTGGCCGGCGGTCACCCATTCGTAGGCGGCCTGGTCCAGGCAGTGGTCGCGCAGGTGGGTCATCAGCTGGGGCACGGTGGCGTGCGGGTCGACCAGGACGGACTGCGGCAGGGGGCCGGCCAGCGCGCCGGGGGTGCGTTCGATGCCCTCGAAGAGGATGCCGCGGCCGGCGGTGGTGGTGGCGAAGCGGACGTGGCAGGGGCCCTCGGCGCGGCCGGCACGGTAGAGGAGCAGGGACCAGACGGCCTGCAGGGCGGTGGACTCGCCGCCGCCCCAGTGGGCGGCCCAGTCGGCGAGGCGGGCGGTCTCCTCCTGGGTCAGGCGCAGCCGGGAGCGGCCCTCGATGCGGTGGGCGGTGTCGGTGAACAGCGGTGGCACGCGCACCGCGTCGGTGTCGTCCGCGCCGGCGTCGGTGTGGGTGAAGAAGTCCTGGGCCGCGGTGGTGTCCTGGGTGGCGAGCCAGGCGGTGTAGTCGCTCATGTCGGGGCGGCGCTGTCCGCCGGGCAGTTCGCCGCCGGCGAGGTAGGCGCGGTAGAACTCGCGGACCAGCAGGCGTACCGACCAGCTGTCGAGCAGGGCGTGGTGGTAGGTGAGCAGGACGCGGGCGGGGCCGGTGCGGGCGAGGTCGGCGGCCTCGTCGCTCTCGCCGCCCAGGAGGGTGACGCGCAGCGGGGCGGGGCGGCGGGGGTCGATGCCGCGGCGCCGGTCGGAGGCGACGAGGGTGTGCCATTCGGCGCTGTCGTGCGGCAGGTGGACGACCTGCGGGTCGGGCCGGTCGTGGACGATCAGGGCGCCTTCGCTCTGGTCGTCGAAGGCGGTGCGCAGCACTGATTCGCGGGCGAACACGGAGTGCCAGGCGGTGGTGAAGCGCGGCACGTCCAGGGGGCCGTGCCAGTCGAAGGAGGCCTGTTCGACCTGGCGGCCGGGTCCGGGGTGGGCGTCGGCGGCGGCCAGGAGTTCGCGTTGCAGCAGGGTCGCGTTCTGGTGGCGGGTGGTGAAGGCGCCGCGGCCGGCGCGGGTGAGGAGGTCGGCCAGGGCGCCGAGGGGGAAGTCGGTCCGCTCGGGGCCGTCCGTGGTGGAGAACCGCACGGTGTGCCGGCCGGGTCCGGGCCGGTCCAGGTCGGTCTTCCAGGCGCGGGCGTCGGGGTGGCGGGCGGTGATGGTGTCGAGGGCGGCCTCGATGCGGGTGGCGGGCAGGGGGCCGCACAGTTCCAGGACGGGGGCGGCGCCGGGTCCCAGGTCCACGACGACGGTGATCGGCTCGCGCTGCGGCAGCCGGGCGAAACGGTTCGTGGTCATCGGCAGTCCGGAGGCACGCGCCGATGAAGCCCCCTCCCCCTCTCCTCACGAGGCGCTGCCCAAGCATGCGGCAGCCCCCCGACAAACCTCTGACACCGCCCTGACATCCCACTCGACCCGGCCCACGCACGATGCGCCCGGCCCACCGAGGGGAAAGCGGAAGGGTGTTGGGGCCCGGTACCGGGGGGCGTGGGCGTAGGGCGTGGGGGCTGGGCGTGGGGCCGGCCTGTACCGGGGCGTGGGCGTGGGGCCCGCCCGGGGGCTGGGGCGTGGGCGCGGGGCCGGATCGCGGGCGGCGCGGTGGGGGTGGCGGTCGCTGCGGTGCCGGCCGAGGTGCGGCGCGGGCGATGCGCTGCCCGCCGGGCCGGGTGCGGGGCCGGACGGTTGGCCGCCGCACGGGGCGGGCGGGTCGCCGGACGGGGCGGGGCAGGTCGCCGGGTGGGGTGGGGTCAGGCGAGGTCGTCGCGGGTGATCCGGCGGTGGGCGGTGCGCCAGGTGCCGTGGGTGCGGACCAGCACGTCCTCCATGACGCACACGTACAGGACCTTGGAGGTCGCGCCGGGGGGTGTGGCGTGGGCGAGGGCGGAGCAGCGGGTGTGCAGGGTGCCGTCGGGCCGGGGCCGGACGTCGAGCATGCCGACCCAGTGGTGCAGGCGGCTGCCGGCCCGTCGCCGGCGATCCGCGGCGGCGCGGGCGTAGTGGGTGAGGCCGGCGCGGGCCCGTAGCGGGGCGGGCAGCAGGGGGAGTTCGACGACGGCGTCCTCGGTGAAGGTGGCCGCCCAGCGTGCTTCGCCGCCGTCGGCGTCGGCGTCGGCGTCGGCGTCGGCGTCGGCGTCGGCGTCGGCGTCGAGGATGCGCATCTGGCGCGCGTAGAACTGCTGCACCTGTGCGTACAGGGCGGCGAACTCTTCTCTGTGCGGGGCGTGTTCGGCGGTCGCCATCAGTTCGACGGTCATGGTCCTCGGTCTCCTTCTGTCCGGTCCTGGACAGTCTTTGAGGCACGGCTCGAGCATCCTTCGAATACTCCTCGAGTGAGGGAGCCGACGGTGGGAGTCACCAGGGGGTGGTGGCGAGCGCTCCCTGCTTCTCGGGTGTGAAGAGCGGGACATGAGGGTGGAGGTGTCTTTGATGTCTGGTGAGCGTGTGCGGCGCCTGCGGCATTCGGCGGAGGTGGCCGCGCCGGCCGAGGTGGTCTACGCCCTGCTCGCGGACGCCGTGCGCAGGCCGCTGTACAGCGCGGGTGTCGTGCATGTGGAGCGCATGGACGCCGAGGGAGACCGGGAGCGGCTGCGGGTGTGGGAGCACGCGGGCGGCCGTGTGCGCTGCTCGCTGTGGGCGCGGGTGGCCCACCCGGGCGAGCGGCGCATCGAGTTCTGGCGGTTGCGCGGCGAGGCGCCGATCGCGTCGTTGGCCGGGCAGTGGAGCGTCTCGGAGGCGGCGGGCGGGCACGGGTGTGTGGTGAGCGTGGTGCACGAGTTCACCGTCGCCGCCGGTTCCCACGGGGCGGAGGCGGTCCGGGCCGCTCTGGCCGCCGGGGACAACGCCCGCAGCGCGCTGCGCAGTGTGCGCAGGATCGCGGAGGGCCGCGGCGGTTCGCGGCAACGGGTGCTGAGGTTCCAGGAGTCGTTGCGCATCGAGGGGCCGGGCGAGGTCGTCTACGACTTCCTCTACCGGGCCGGCGACTGGGCCGGCCGCGTACCGCAGGTGCGGCACGTCGAGCTGAGCGAGGTCTCCCCCGGGATCCAAGCCGTCGACTACCGTCTGCGGCTGCCGGACCACACGGTGCGCGCCACGCGTTCGCTGCGGCTGTGTTTCCCGCACGCCGGGCGCATCGTCTACAAGACGACCACGCCCTGGGCGCCCGTCGCCGCACACACCGGGGAGTGGTCGGTCCTGCCCGACGAACACGGGGTGCGTGTGATCGCCGAACACACGGTGCTCCTCGACGAACACGCCGCCCCGCCGGACGACGCATACGCGATCGACGGCCAGGAGAGCACGGAACCGCCCGGCACCGACACGGCACCGCCCCAGGAGAGCCCGTATGCGCCGCCCGGCCGCAGTGCGACGCATGTCCTCGCCGGGGTGGCGGACTTGAGCGGGCGTCAGGAGCCGGCGCCGGGGCTGATGCCGGGGTCAGGTCTGGGGTCGGGGTCAGATCTGGGGTCGGAGACGGGCCGGGGACAGGGGCGCAGCGCGGACTCGCCTGCTGGGCCGAGGTCGATGCCGAGGCCGGCGCCCAAGGACGGCCGGGGACGGACCGTGCGCGGATCTGCGGGGCAGGGGCAGGGGCCGGTGCCGGAGGGCGGCGGGGTGCGCGGCCCGGAGGACGGCGGGGTGGGCGGCCTGGAGGACGGCAGGTTGGGCGGCCTGGAGGACGGCGGGTTGGGCGAGCGGGTGCGGGATGCCATCGGGCAGACGTCTCGCGCGATCCTCGAACAGGCCGCCCGGCACGCCGAGTCGGCGGTGCAGGCACTGCCACGACGGTAGCGGGGACAGGCCTGTTGAGGCCTTCGGCTCGCGTGCGGCCGGTGTGTGGCGCCCTCCCGGGTGGCGGGTGTGCGGCGCCGTCCCGGGTGGCGGATGCGTGACCGTCCCGGGTGGCGGGTGCGCGCGGCGCCCTCCCGGGTGGCGGATGCGTGACCGTCCCGGGTGGCGGGTGTGCGGCGCCGTCCCGGGTGGCGGGTGCGTGACCGTCCCGGGTGGCGGGTGTGCGGCGCCGTTCCGGGTGGCGGGTGTGCGGCGCCGTTCCGGGTGGCGGGTGCGCGGCCGTCCGGGGGGCCGGTTTCGGCCGGTCCCGGGGTGGGTCAGGTGCCGGTGAGTTCTTCGATCACGGGGGCGAAGGTGTCCATGGCGTTGTCGAGGACCACGATGTAGGACAGGCCGAAGCGTTCGCGTTGTTCGCGCAGTTGCTCGGCGATCTGTTTGACGGTGCCGAAGAGCATCACCGGCAGGGTCAGGCGGTCTTCCTGCGACACCTCGGGGTGGATCTTGGGGAGCCGGTCCGCGGCAGCCCGCCGGTCGTCGGTGACCTCGACGTGGTGGATCAGCACGTTCCGTTCGGCGGGAACGGCGCGGTGGGCGGCGAAGCGTTCGTAGGCGGTGATGCGTTCGTCGAGCTGGGCGGGGGTCAGGGCGTTGAGGATGCCTTTGTCGTAGCCGGCGGTCGCGGTGAAGGCGGCGATGTCGGCGTGCTCGGCCATCAGGCGCAGCAGTCGGTCGCCGTTGCCGCCGATGAGCAGCGGGGGGCGGGGCTGCTGGACGGCGGGCGGGGTGTGTGCGGGATCGCTCAGCAGCCGGTCGAGTTCGCGGACGGTGTGCCGCAGGGCGTCGATGCGGCCGCCGGGCGATAGGAACGCGAGGCGGGCGCGTTCGTGTTCGGCCTGCGCGTAGCCGGCGCCGAGGCCGATCTCGAGCCGGCCGCCGGTCAGGGCGTCGGTGGTGGCCACGTCCCGGGCCAGCAGCGCGGGGTTCCAGAAGCCGGCGTTCAGGACGAAGGTGCCGATCCGGGGGCGTTCGGTGGCGTCCGCCGCGGCCGTCATGGCCGGGAACGGGGAGACCATGCCCAGATGGTCGGGGACCAGGATGACGTCGTAGCCGAGCAGTTCGGCGCGCCGGCACCGGTCCCGCCACTGCGCGCCCCCTGCCGGCTTCAACATGTTCACGCCGAAACGAAACGGCCTGGTCATGTCCCGCCCCCCAACTGTGTTGTTCCGCCTGCGTGTGCCTGGCGCCGGCCTGCTTGTGTGGCGGCTGTCCGCAGGCTTTTGGTGTGTCCGGCGGCGGGTGGCGTGTGCTGTGCCGGGTGCGCCGCCGCGGTGACCCTACCCCAGCGCCGGTGTCGTCAACGGGCCTTCCGGGAGGCTGCTTTGGCCTGTTCGCAGCGGTCGTGGAGGCGAGCCCCGCGCCGCTGAGGCTGATGCTGGTGCTGGTGCTGGTGCTGGTGCCGGTGCCGGTGCTGGTGCCGGTGGGGGTGTCAGGCGGCGTAGAGGTCGAAGGTGGAGGTGCGGCGCTCGCCTGCGGTCACGTCCAGGGCGGGGTCGACGGTGAGCATCATCTGGTGCAGGCGCTGCAGTTGCGGTGAGGGTTCCACACCGAGCTCGTCGATGAGCTGCTTGCGCAGTCTGCGGTACACGTCCAGGGCGGTGGCCTGGCGTCCGGAGCGGTAGAGGGCGACCATCGCCTGGGAGTGCAGGCCCTCGTGCTGGGGGTGACGGGCAATCAGGTCGGTGAGTTCGGCGATGAGTTCGCCGTGCCGGCCCAGGCGCAGGTCGGCGTCGATACGCCGCTCGATGGTGACCAGGCGGGACTCCTTGAGCCGCATGATCTCGATGGAGAGGATGGATCCGGCGCGCACATCGACCAGGGCGGGCCCGTCCCACATGTCCAGGGCGTCCCGCAGGAGGGCGGCGGCCTGGCCGTCCTCGCCCTGTTCGAAGGCGCGCTGTCCGCCGGCGACGAGCTGCTCGTAGCGGTGCAGGTCGACGGCGTCGGCGGGGATCTGCAGGACGTACCCGCCGTGCCGGGTGGCCAGGACCTCCTTGGCGTTGCCGGGGGCGTCGGGTCCCATGGCGGTGCCCAGGTGGCGGCGCAGCTGCAGGACGTAGGTCTGCAGGGTGGTCATGGCGCTCTGCGGCATGTCGGTGCCCCACAGCTCTTCCATGAGGGTGGCCACCGGCACGATCCGGCCGGGATAGAACGCGAACAGGGCAAGGAGCTGGCGCGGCTTGCTCGCGGTGGGCACGATCGAGACACCGTTGACGGTGGCGCTCAAGGGCCCCAGAACCTGGATCTCCACGGTTTCCTCCCCGTACTCCATCGAGTGGCGGCCGTGCCGGCACCCCGTCGTAGTCGCAGGGGGCGGCCTTGGCCTTCGGCACGCTAGACCCGTTTTCGGCCGCCGCCCGGATTGCTGGACCCGCCCTCAAGCAGCCCTCTACACACCCCGCAACCCGCCACCGCACCCACACGCCGCACAGGGACCGCAGGCCGGGTGCGGGCCGAGCCCAGGCCGAGTGCGGGCCGAGTGCGGGCCTGTATCCGGCAGGCCACGGACACGCCGGAGGCGCACCGTGGACGGGCACGGGCGAACCCTGTCGGTCGGGCAGCGGCAGAGCGCGGGCGGACCGTGGGCGACCGTGCGGGCGGACTGCGGGCGGACCGTGCGGGTGGGGGCGGCGGGTGGACCCGTGCGGGCAGAGCCCGGGTGGAGCCGTGCGGGGGGACGGTGGGTGGGTCAGGGGCCGGCCCGTGGGTGGATCAGGGGTCAGGCGCCGGCGGGTCAGGGGCCAAGCCCGGGCGGGTCGGGGGCAAGACGCCGGGGGCAAGGCGCGGGCGGGGCGGGGGCAGACCGCCCAGGTAGGGGCAAGGTGCGGGCGGGTCGGGGGACTTGAGAAGGCGTGCAGGCCGGTTCGAAAGCCGCTGGTGGTGGCGCCCGCCGTGGGCGGGGTGCGGCTATCGTCCGCATTCCCGGCCCGCCGCGACAGGGCACGGCCGGCGGGCGCCGGGGGCGGCTCCGGCCATCGGGCCGGGCCGTTGTGGAGTGACTCGTCGATGGAGTGGCCATGCACAGGACGCAGGAGCCGCGGCTGCGGCTGTTCGTGTTCCACCACGCCGGTGGCTCGCATCTGGCCTACCGCGACTGGCCGGCCCGTTTCCCGGCCGGCTGGCAGGTCCACCTCCCCGACGCGCCGGGCCGCGGCCCCCGGGACGAACGCCCCGCGCTGCACGACACGGACGCCCTCGTCGACCACTACCTGCACACCCTGGGCGACACGCTGACCGGGCCTTTCGCGTTCTTCGGACACAGTCTGGGCGCGGTCGTCGCCTACGAGCTGACCCGCCGCCTGGTCGACGAGGGCCGTACCCCGCCCCGGTGGCTCGGCCTCTCCGCCCGCGACCCCCTCCCCGCCCTCCCCCACCCCAACCCCCGTCCCCACCGAACGGCCAACCCGCCGAACGCCACCGCCACCGGTACCGGTACAACGGGCACAGCGCACCCGCCGTACACACCCGATGCACCCGCCGCGGCCGACACGCCCGACGCGGCCGATGCGACAGGCACGACGGCCTCCGCAGGCACGGCCGTCACGATCAACGCGACGGGGACGGCGTACGGGGCGGGGACGGCGTACGGGGCGGGGACGACGTACGCGACGTGCGCGGCGGGGGCGACGTTCGGGGCGGGCGCGGAGCCGATGCGGGACCCGCAGGGCGCCGCGAGCGCGGGCACCGTGCAGGGCTCCGAGGGCGCCGTGGGCATGGATGGCGTGGCGGGTGTGCCGGATGCCGTTGGTCCGGCGGGTGGGGGGCGGCATCTGCTGTCGGATGGGGAACTGCGCCGCGAGTTGGCGGCGATGGGCGGCACGCCGCCTGCGGTGCTGGATCATCCGCAGTTGTGGGAACTGTTCGCGCCGGTCATCCGCGCGGATCTGCGGATCAACGAGACCTGGCGCCCCCGGCCTGCCGCCGTCCCGCTGCCGGTGCCGCTGTCGGTGTTCGGCGGCCGCCACGACCAGGTCGCCCCGCCCCATCTGCTCGGCGGCTGGGCGCAGACCTGTGAACCCTTCCTGGGGATACGCCTGTTCGAGGGCGGCCACTTCTACTTCCAGGACCGCCTGCCCGAGGTCACCCGGCACATCCAGGAGGACGTACGGCGCGCCCTGCTGTACTCCCCCACCCCGTCCGCCTGTGCGGTGACGTCGTGAATGCCCCCGCCGGCCACGGCACCACCCTGGACACCCCGCCCGTACAGGGTGATCCGGCGGGCCCCCCGGCCGTGCACGGCGCCCCGGCAGACGGCCACGCGGAAACAGACCGCCACAGCCCCACAGGGACTCCGGCCGCTCACGGGCACACGTACGGCGGCCCTACCGGCCTCCCGGCCAGCCGTAGCGCCATGCCGGGCATCCAGGCCGGGCACAGCGCCATGCCGGGCCTCCCGGCCGGGCGCAGGACCGCGGCGGGCGTCCCGGCCGGGGGCAGGGACGCGCCGGGAGTCCGGGCCGGGGACGGCGGGGCGGCGGATGACCCGGCCGGGCCCGGTCACGGCATCCCGGCGGCGGGGCATGGCGTCCCGGCGGGGGTGCGGGCCGCCGGGCAGGGGGCCGGTCATGGGTATGGCGGACCAGGCCCGGTGGACGGTGGGGGCGGTGCGGGCGGGCGGCTCGTGGCGGGCGCCGGGCGGGTGACGGTGAGCGAGTTCCGGCTGCTGGGCCCGGTCACCGTGTGCGACACGGCGGGAGGGGTCATCGCGCCCAGCGGTCCCAAACAGCGGGCGCTGCTGGCCACGCTGGTCCTGCACGCGGGGCAACTGCTGTCCGTGGACCGCCTGGTGGAGGAGTTGTGGGGCAGTGCGCCGCCGGCGAACGCCTCCAACGCCCTGCAGGCCCACGTCGCCCGGCTGCGCCGTCTGCTGCCCGCGCCGGGACATGAGTGGATCAGTACCCTGCCCACCGGCTACCTGCTGGCCCCCGGCCGTGCCTCGACCGACGTGGCCCGCTTCACCCGCCTGTCCGGCCAGGGCCGCGCCGCCCTGCCCCACGACCCCGGCCAGGCGGCACAGCTCCTGCAGCGCGCCCTGTCACTGTGGCGGGGCCCGGCCCTGCAGGACAGCCGCCACGGCCCGCTGTGCACGGCGGAGGCCGACCGTCTCGAGGAACAGCGCCTGACCGCTCTGGAAGCCCTCTACGAGGCGAGCCTGCAGTGCGGGCGCTCCACCGGCATCACCGCCGGCCTGGAACGCCTGAGCGCGGATCATCCACTGCGCGAACGGTTCTACGACCTGCTCATGCTCGCCCTGTACCGGGGCGGCCGGCAGGCGGAGGCCCTGGGCGTCTACGAACGCGCGCGCCGCCACCTGATCACCACCCTGGGCATCGAGCCCGGCCCGGCTCTGCGCGCCCGCCTGGAAGCGATCCTCAACCACTGCCCCACCCTGACCCCACCCCCGCACCAGACCCCGCCCCCGTCCCCGTCCCTGCACCAACGCCCCTCCCCCACCGGCCGATCACACCCCTCAGGCCCTGGCCGTCCCCCGGGCCCGGCCAGGTCCAGGGGAGACCGGACGGACCCGATGGCGCTCCCGGCGCCGGCCTGCGCCGCGGATCCGCCGGCCCTGTCACCTCTGACGGGTCCTGCGGCTTCCGCAACTTCGGCGGGCATGACGGGTCCGGTGGCATCGGCGGGCCTGACGGGTCCGGGGGCTTCGGTAGGCGTTCCGGCGGGTTCTCCAGGCGGAGCCGGGCTGGTGGCGCCGGCGGCGGGAGCGGGTTGCTCGGACGTGACGGGCTCCGCGGGCCCGACGGGCTCTGTGGATCTGACGGACCTGGGAGGTTCGGCCGGGTTCGCAGATCCGGCCGGTGTAGCGGGTTCTGCCGATCTGGCGGGCGAGTTGGCGCACCTGCGGGCCCGGATCGAGGAACTGGCGCGCGATCAGCAGGACTTGCTCCGCAGGATCCAGCGGGAGCAGGCCGTCCACTAACCCGACGGCCGGTCACCACCCGGCCACGACAGGCCCGGTCGGACAGACGGCGCGCGCCTACGAGCGGCCCCGGCACCCGCACGGCGCACAGGGGACGGGCGCTCGACGGACCGTCAGGGGAATACCGGCGGGAGCGTGATGGGCTCGCCCCGGCCCCGGCCCCAGCCCCAGCCCTGGCCCCGGACAGGCGGAGCCGTTGCGCCGCAAGCACAGGACAGGACAGGACAGGACAGACAACAGAAGAGACAGGCGGCGGGCACCGGCAGGCCCCGACGGACATGCGCTCTGCACACACATCAGGGCTGAGGCCGGATCAGACGGGCAACGGGGTCTGCCGGTCCCCCGGGCCTGCCGGTTGGGGACCTGCGGAACGTGCCGGTCTGCAGGTCCGCGGGAGCTGCAGGTCTGCGGGAGATACAGGTCTGCGGGAGCTGCAGGCCTGCGGAGGCTGTTGGTCCGCCGGACCTACCGGTCCGCAAGTCAGTGGTCAGGGCCTGCTGGTCTGCTGGTCTGCTGGTCTGCGAGGGGCTGGCGGTCTGCCGGGTCTGCTGAACCTGCCTATCTGTGGGGGCTGTTGGTCTGGGGCTGGGCGGCTGGGCGGCTGGGCGGCTGGGCGCAGCGCGGCGCCCCGCCTGTCCGGGGCCGGTCTGCGGCGCCTGGGGAGGGGGCGGGGCGAGGGCTGTAGGCAGTGGTGGGGAGAGGTGGGGGCGGGTGGGCCGGATGGCCGGAGCCGGTGCACGGGCGGAGAAGCTGTCGGGGCGGCGGGTTTGTCAGTCGACGCGTACGAGGCGGTCGCGGGAGGCGCCGGCCAGGGCTTCGGGCCGCAGGACGCGGGCGGCGGGGGCGGGTGCCTCGGAGGTCTCCAGGATGGCCCGCTGCAGCCGGCGCAGTCCCGCGGAGGGCTCCAGGCCCAGATCGCGGACCAGTGCCTGACGCAGCCGCTGATACACGCTCAACGCCTCGCCGCGGCGCCCGGAACGGTGCAGGGCCAGCATGAACTGGCCGTGCAGGTTCTCGTGCGTGCGATAGCGGCTCACCAGCACCGTCAGCTCGCCCAGCAGTTCACGGTGGCGGCCCAGCCGAAGGTCCGCCTCGATGCGCTGGTACAGGGCGCACAGCCGGGTCTCCTCCAGGCGGCGGACCTCCATCTCCAGCTGTGCGCCGGTCTGCACGTCCGCGAGCGCCGATCCGCTCCACAGGGACAGTGCCTCACGCAGCAGCCGGGCCGCGCCCGCGAAGTCCTCCGCGTCCATGGCCCGATAGCCCATCCCCGCCAGGCGCTCGAACTTCTGCACGTCGCTCGAACCGCCGCCACCGCGCAGCAGATAGCCGCCCGGCGCCGTCACCAGCACATCCTTCGCCGACACCGACACCGACACCATGTCCTGCGAGGCGGGCTCGAGTTCCGCGGAACGGGCCGCGCCCGCCTGGAGAGCCGCTCCGATCAGTTCCCGCAACTGCAGAATGTAGGTCTGCAGCGTGGTCCGCGCCGAACGCGGCGGCCGCTGGCCCCACAACTCCTCGATCAACAGGTCGACCGGCAGCACCCGGTCCACATGCAAGGCCAGCAACGCGAGCACTTTGCGCGGCTTGGGCGCCGTCGGCATCACCGCGACCCCGTTCACCCGCACACCCAACGGACCCAGAACATCGATATCCACGCCGTATCCCCCTGCTCGTGTGTGGCCTGCATCTCCAGGCAACCCCAGTAAAAAACCAGCACTCCGGTTTGTCAATACCAGACCGGCCATGCTGTTTCTTTACCCTCCCATCCATTCCTCGAGCACCCCTAAAGCCGCAGGGGATCGACCCCCAAGCGCCACAAACCCCCTCACCACCAGCACGATTACCGCCATACGCGACGAAAGCCCCGCCGTCGTATGGCAGTTCTCGAGGGAACCCGGATCTCCAGGGCCTCAATAAACAGCCAACGCGGTCTGTTAGGGGGTCGGGCTCGACCTCACCCCCACACCCCATCGCACCAGCCCCCGGCCGACCGGAACGCGCCAATCCGCCCCCACCACCTGGCAGTCCGCCCTCCCCACGCCCCCGGCGCGCAGCCGCAACGCAGCA
This sequence comes from Streptomyces sp. NBC_01428, assembly GCF_036231965.1. Lineage (NCBI taxonomy): Bacteria > Bacillati > Actinomycetota > Actinomycetes > Kitasatosporales > Streptomycetaceae > Streptomyces > Streptomyces sp. NBC_01428. The sequence continues at coordinate 121,095 of NZ_CP109499.1, forward strand.
CCGGCCGGCCCGCCAACCCGGCACGACCCACCACACACCGCCCCGACCGACCACCTGGCCGCCTGGCCGCCCGGCGCACGGTCCCCGGAGCCCAACGCCGCTCGCCGACGGCCTCTCGGCGGTTGCCGGTTGCCGGACAGGGGTCGCCGCGAACGGCGGTACGGGACACGGGAGACAGTGCCTGCCGGCGCCGTGTTCGCGTCTCACGCGCGGACACCCCTGCCGCCGAGCCGAACCGAACCGGACCGGCCCGGCGAGGACCACGGACAGGGAGCAAGCCACTCGCTCCCGTCGGCCGCCCCACCTTCCGCGCTTCGGGACCCGCCCCGCGCCCCGCGCCCGGACACGTCAACGCCGGACCCGGCGGGAGCGGGGCGAGGCAGACCGACCGGGCACCACCCGTTCCCCGCGCCGCTCTTGGCCAGTCGCCGCCCATCCTCACGGTGCAGTCGACGCTCAGGCCCGAACCGCCGCACCCGGGGCCCTCTGATCCGACCCGAGCACGCAGCCGCCGCAGTCAGGCTGTGGCGGCGGCCGCAGGGCAGGGCGCCACAGCTGCCAGTGGACGCGCCAGGCGGACGCGGCAGCGGACTGCGCGAGTGCGGCAGCGGGCTGCGTGGGTGCGGGGCTGCAAAGTACATGCTGCGCTTTTGCCGTAACTCGGGCGCGAAACCGGAGAGTTGGTCTTGACGCGTTCTTAACGGCGCCTCGGTGCGGTGGAGATGACGCCACAGCCGACCCGAGGACGCGGACAAGGGTGGCGGCCCCGGCGGGACCGGTTGCGCAGGGGGCGGCCGGGCGCCGGACGGTGTCCGCCCTTCGGCAGGAAAAGGGGAGGCCGCCCGGGCCGGCTCCCCGGCCGGCGGACCTCTCTTGCGGGGCCGTGCCACCCGCGCCGGTTCGGACTGCCGGGAGGTCTGGGATCATGGCCGGGCAGCACATTGGGGGATGTGGCTCCTGCGGGGGCGGTCCGGTGCGAACCGGCCGTCCTCTTCCCTTCCAGCAAAGAAACCGCCACGCTGGTTTTATAGTTACCTGCACCGTGCAGCAGCCTTCCCCGAGGAGTCCCCCGCATGAAGCAGCAACGTGCCGTCCGCACCCGTGACGCGCTCATCCGCTCCGCGGCCGAGACGTTCGAGAGCCGCGGCTACGTCCAGGCGAAGCTCGCGGAGATCAGCTCCCGTGCCGGGGTGAGCGCGGGCGCCCTGCACTTCCACTTCCCGAACAAGGCAGCGGTGGCCGCCACCGTCGAGTCCACCGCGGCCGCCACCCTGCGCCGCGCGGCCCGGGCGGCGCAGTTGCCGGGCATGAACCCCCTGCAGCGCCTCACCGCCGCCTCCCACGCGCTGGCCGCGGTCCTGCAGGCCGACGTCGTGGCGCGGGCGGGTTTCCATCTCAGCTGCCAGAGACGGCACCGCACGGGAACGGACCTGCGCGCCGAATGGCACACCTGGGTCGGCCGGCAACTGGCCGAGGCCGAATCACAGGGACTGCTCGCCGAGCACGTGCGGGCCCACGATGTCGCGGTCGCGGTCACCGCGGCGACCACCGGCATCGAAGCCATGGCCGGCAGCGACCCGCAATGGCTCTCCCCCGCCGCACTGAGCCGGTTCTGGCACTTCCTCCTGCCCTGCCTCACCCGGCCCGAAGCACTGGCCACACTCCACAACGATCCACAAACACGCACCGCCTGACACCCCACCACCCGGCACCCGGCACCCGGCACCCGGCACCTGGCACCTGGCACCTGGCACAACCCAGACTCGACGCGGCCCCCGCGCCACGGGTCGGCGGGTCGGCCGGTCGGCCGGTCGGCGGGTCGGCCGGTCGGCGGGTCGGCGGGTCGGCGGGTCGGCGGGTCGGCGGGTCGGCGGGGCAGGATCGGAGCGCCGGGCCGGCACGCTTTCGCCCACATCCCTTCGCGTGGCAGAGGCACACGCACCACCGCAGCAGACGGCCCCCGGGCGGCGTGTCCCTTGCCCCCGAACGCCTGGGGCAAGGCAGGGGAAGAGGCAGGAGCCGGGGCGGCACCCCGCCGCTGCCCTCACCGGGGGGAGCAGCGCACCGCCACCGGGCCGCCCCGGCGAGAGAGCGGTTGTCGGCGCGCACCATCACCGCCCGGCCCCGCGGGGGCCCGGCCCACCGCCACCGCCACGCCACCGCCACGCTGCGGCTGCCGCTGCCGCTGCCGGTGAGTCTCGGGGCGGTCGGCGTCACCGCCGCCGAACTGGCCCCGGTACAGGGATGGCCGGCGCGCGCCATGACGGCCCGGCTCCGCCGGGGGCAGAGTCCGGGCCGCTGCCGCACCAGCGGCCCGGCCCGGGGGACGGGGGGCAGCCCACCGCCGCCACTGCTCGTCCGGGACAGCCCACGGCCACCACCGCCCGCTCGCGGGAGGGGGCGGAAGCGTGTGACCGTGCAACCGCGCCCTCGGGGGCGGGAGTTGCCAGGCGCGGGCCCGCCTTCCGGCCGGTCCCGTCCCGGGGTGAGCGGGAGCGGGGCAGGCGGGCGCCACCGGTGTCACCGCCCACCCCTCGAACTCGCGCCGGGGGTGGGGGTCAGTGCGCTGCCGGTGATCCGTCCGGGTGCAGGGCTTCGCGGGCCGGGGGCGGGACGAGGGCGGGCAGGAGCAGTGTCCAGAAGCGGGTCAGGCGGTGCGGTGCCAGCCACAGCGGATCCTGCGCGCCCAGCACTTCGAAGCCGACCGTCGCCGCGACCACGACCGCCGCCGCATCTCCCGGCGACACCCCCGGCGCCAGGGCGCCCCGTGTCCCGGCCGCGGCCAGCGTCTCGTGCACCCAGCCGCTCCACACCCCCCGCAGACTCCCGCCCACTTCCGGCCACCGGCCCGGGCGTTCGCCCCCCGTGCCGCCTTTGCCGGCCACGCGCCCGGCCGGCCCTTCCCCCACAGGGCGTTCACGCGCCGGACGCTGCCCGCCCGCACGGTCCAGGGCGAATCCCGCGCGCAGCACCACATCGTCGGCAAGACCGCGGACGAGGACGTGCGTGGTGTCGATGAGCTGCTGCACTTCCCCCACCCGATCCCCCCGCGCCCCACCCGCCGCGGCGGCCGGGCCGCGGGCCGGGGGTGCGGCTGCGCGTTCGCCCCGCACGCCACGGGCCGCCTGCGTGCGCGCGTCCCCACCCCACCCGCTCCCGCCACCGCCCCCGTTCCGGCTCCCGTCGCCTCCCTCGTTCTCGTTTCCGCTCCCGCTCCCGTTCCCGGTCGCGTGTCCGTTCGTGTCGGCGGGGGTGGTCGCGGGTGCGCCGGTGATCTGCCGCAGCCGTGACAGGGCGGTGCGGGTGACGGCGTCCGCGAGGTCGGCTTTGGTGGCGAAGTGGAAGTAGAGGGCGCCGGCGCTGACCTGCGCCTTCGCGGTGACGGCCGCCAGGGATGTGACCTCCTGGCCGTCCCGGTCGAAGAGGTCCGCGGCCGCCTCGATGAGTGCCTCGCGGGTGCGCACGGCGCGTTCCTGTCGGGTCATCACGGCTCCGTCGATGCACTGGGAGGGGCCGCGCACACACGCGGTCCAAAGATCATCGGGCCTTGTCCTCGAGAACCGCTCGAGGCCGCCCGGCAACCCCCTACAGACCCCCTCCATCCCCCGCCCCGCACCGGCCGGGGCAGGAACCGGGCAAACACCCCCGCCCCCAGCCGGCCCGGACGACGCCGGCAGGCATCACCCGCAGCCCGCCCCGGCCGCCCCGGCCGGCCGGCGCGGACACGCCGGTCAGCAGGCAGCAGCCCATGAGACCGGAAAGGAACACGCGCCCGCCGCCCCGCCCGCGCTAGCGTGGAGCCCGCGCCCAGCACCCGTTCCGGCCCCACCGGCCGGAAGGACACGCTCCATTTCACGCCAGCCGGCAGTGCACCTTCAACGCTAGAAACTAAACCGGTTGGTCTGTATGTTGAGGCATCTGAGGCGCCCGGTCCGGTCCGGCGCATCATCTCGTTGCCACCCAGGGGGATCAGACATGTCCACGAACACGTTCCACCCCGCAACAGGCACCTCGCACCGCATAACCGCCGGCCGGCCGCCGGCCGACACCCGGGCCGCCGCACCCGCCCCGCAACGGCTGACCTGCACGGTGCCCAAGGAGTTCGTCCACCGGGCCGCCCTCGCCGAGGTCCTGCTCACCGGCCGCACCCGCCTCAGCGACAACCGCTTCCAGGTCACCGCCCAGTGGCCCCGCAGCCACAGCTTCTACACCCCCATCGACGGAACCCACCACGACCCCCTGCTCGCCGCAGAAACGATCAGGCAGGTCGGATTCCTCCTCCCCCACGCCGAGTTCGGCGTCCCCATCGGCCACCAGTTCGTCATGCGCACCTTCCACCTGCAGGTCGACCCCGCCCACCTGCACGTCGGCGCGACCCCCGCGGACCTCGACATCGACGTCACCTTCCACGACGTGCGCACCCGCGGCACCACCCACAGCGCCGCCCGCTACGAAGCCGTCATCCGCCGCGCCGGCCACATCGCCGCCACCGGCAGCTTCACCTACACCTGCATCACCCCCCAGGCCTACCGCCGCCTGCGCGGCAACCACGGCCACCTCCACACCCCCCTCACCGCCCCCCTGCCCCCGCAGAACGTGGGACGCCTCTCCCCCACCGACGTCGTCCTGTCCCCCACCACCACCCCCAACACCTGGCAACTACGCGTCGACACCCGCCACCCCGTCCTCTTCGACCACCCCGTCGACCACGCCCCCGGCATGCTCCTCGCCGAAGCCGCCCGCCAGGCAGCCATCGCCGCCACCGGCACCACCACCCCCCTCATCCCCACCGAAATCCACAGCACCTACGACCACTACGTCGAACTCGACACCCCCTGCCACATCCACGCCCGCCCCCTCCCCACCACCACCCCCCACCACCACGTCGACATCACCGCCACCCAGAACGGCAAAGAAATGTTCCACACCACCCTCACCACCACCCCCCTCCCCTAACCCCCACCCCAGGACCCGGCACACGCCCACACCCACGGCACCGCACGGCACCCCGCACCCTGCACCCCGCACCCGCCCACTCCGGCACCCCACCCGCACCCGCACCCAGCCCGGAACCCGGCCTCCCGAGCCCAGAGCCCGGAACGGGGCAACGCGAGGCAGGGCGAGGCAAGGCGAGGCGAGGCGAGGCAAGGCGGAACGGGGCGAGGCAGGGCGAGGCGAGGCGGAACGGGGCGAGGCAGGGCGGGGCGAGGCAGCGCGGGGTGACACAGCACACCAAGCCACCCCGAACACCCGGCACAACACCGCCGGCCCGCCCCACCCCGAAGACCACGAACCCGCAGCCACAAACCGCACCCCGCGCCCCGCGCAAGACCGCAGCACGACAGCCGGCACGAACACGCAGCCGGGGCCGGGGCCGGGGTCGGGGATCAGCACGGGCGCAGGCCAAGGGGCGGGCGCCGGTCCGGACACGAGCCGGGACGGGGACGGCAGTTCAACGCCGACACAAGGCCGAGGCAACCAGGGCAGGGCCCGAGGGCGAGGGCCGGGCACGGAGGGGGCCGGGGCCGGGGTCCGGGGCCGCAGTGCGGGCACGGGCCGGAGGGGGCAGGGGCCGGGGCCTGGGGCGCAGTGCGGGCACCGGACCGGCAGGCGGAGCCCCAGGGGGCGCCAAGAGGGGGGCGGCGGCCAGGCCCGACGCGAAGACGACGGCAGAGGCCAGCGCGCGCGGAGAAGCGAAGCCGCAGGCGGGGTCGAGACCCGGAGGTGAGCCACCGTGCGGACACAACACCAAAGACGGTGGCCAGGCCGGCCATAAAGCGGGGCAGGCACGGGGCCGGCGCGCGGACGTGAGACCGGAGGACCGAGCCAGGGCCGGGCGGGAGGCCGGAACTCCGGGAACACGGGCGGACAAGAAGACGACGCCCAGCACACAGGGAAAGCGACACCCCCTCGGACGCGAAGGCCAACGAACGGGCGCGCACGAACCAGAGCCGCCAAAAAAAGGGGCGGGGCCCAGAGGGCCGGGACGGACACGAAACCGCGGCCCGCCCCGCAACCCAGCACCAGCACCAGCACCAGCACCAGCAGCCGTGTTACCGCGTTGCGCCGCCATGCACACCGTGGGGCTGTCGTGCGGACGGCCGGGGTGGCCGCGGCGGGAGTCGCTCAGCCCGGGCCCGGCGGACGCCAGGCCCTTGGCACGGGAGTGAACTGCCCTTTCCCGTAACGGTGTTCAAGAACGGAGTCGCCCCGTCACACCAACAGACCCACCACCACAACAGGCGCCCCCACCCGGCCACGCCGAGAAGACGGGCGCCTTTTCCCCGTCAGGGTGATTCACGGACAGACCAACGTAGAACCGCCTATACCAACCCTGACACCCAACGAACAGACCCCCGAGCCCGCACCAACCGGCCCCACCCCCTACCCCGCACCACCCCGATCACACCCCCCGCGACCCCACGACACCCCCCACCGAAACCGCTAAGATACAAACCTGACGGTTTCTTTTAAGGGCGCCTCCCCAGGCACCACAACCCCGGAGGCGACACCCCATGGCCAAACAAGACCGCGCCATCCGCACCCGACACACCATCCTCGTCGCCGCAGCCTCCGTCTTCGAAGAACGCGGCTACCAAGCCGCCACCATCACCGACATCCTCACCACCGCCGGCGTCACCAAAGGCGCCCTCTACTTCCACTTCCAATCCAAAGAAGACCTCGCCTACGGCGTCATGGCCGCCCAAGGCCGCCACATGGGCACCGTCCCACCCCGCACCTGCAAAACCCAAGAAGTCGTCGACACCGTCCTCCTCCAAACCTACCGACTCCAAAAAGACCCCATGGTCCGCGCCGGCGTCCGCCTCGCCATGGACCAACAAGCAACCGAACTCGACCGCGGCACCAGCTTCCAAGAATGGAGCCACGGCATGACCACCCTCCTCACCCAAGCCAAACAACAAGGAGAACTCCTCCCCCACATCAACCCCACCGACACCGCCGACCTCCTCGTCGGCGCCTACGCCGGCATCCAAGCCATGTCCCAAGCCATCACCAACTACACCGACCTCGACCACCGCACCACCACCCTCCTCACCCACACCCTCCCCAACATCATCCACCCACCCATCCTCACCACCCTCAACCTCACACCCCAACGCGGAGCCACCACCTACCACGAAATCCAAAACAACCTGAACGAAAACAACAACAACAACGAAGGCAGCGCCGGCGAAGGCAGCAGGGGGAACGGCGTTGGCGACGGCAACGTTGGCGTTGGCCAACCCCAAACCGCCAACTGACCCACCCAGCACACCACCACAGCCGCCCACAAGCTCCCAGCAGCAGCACCTAAGCCCAGACGCACAGAACAGCCCCCGCCTCCGTGCGATCTCAACCCGACCGGCGCTCCCCCGCCACCACCTCGCCCACCACCAGGCAATCAGGCGGCCCCGAACACCCGGAACTCCGAAACCTGCCCCGCAGGCCACCCCGTATTCGCGGTGAAGACGAGCCGCACGTGACGCGTGGCCGTACCCGCAGGAAGAGAGTCAGAGCAGCCGTGTTCCCGGACAACGGGTCGAAGGCGCAGGCCACGGAACCGAGCAGTTGACCGAACGACGCACCGTCGCTACTCCCCTGCACGGACACCGTCCGAGAACGAGCGGCCCAAGCCACGGCCGGAGGCAACGTCAGGACAACACGCCCAACCCCCATCGCGGAACCCAGATCCACCTGCAACCACTGCGGAAACGCGCTGTTGGCACTCTCCCAATACGTGTTCGCGTTCCCGTCCACCGCGTTGCCCGGCACATACGACTGCGTATAACTGCTCGCCGTGACCGGCCGGTCCAGGGCAACGTTGACCGTCGAAGAGCCGCCGGCGCTGGTGGTCGTCGTGACCTGGCTGGACGGCATGGAGACACCACCGGCCGTATCCAAAGCCTGAACATCGAACGTGTAAGACGACGACGCAGCCAGACCCGTCACCGTAAAGGCGGCGACGTTCGCAGCCACGGCGCCGATCGGAGTAGCCGTGCCCCCCACGAATCGGCGAATACGATAACCCGCCACGCCGACGTTGTCCGTGGACGCGCCCCACGCCAGCGTCACGCTCGTATCACTCACCGCGGTGACACGCAGACTCCCCGGGGCGGCGGGAGGCACCGTATCGCCGCCGCCGATGACCGGAGCCGTCGGCCGAACCACAGTGACCGCGATCTGACCCTTGAGCAACCTGCCACCGTCACCCGTAAGCCTCAGGTAGTAGTCGGAGGAACACGCAGTTCCGTCCTCATCGAGGGCAAGGAGACCTGAACCGGTCGGCACCCACACCTGGGACTCGGCAGTCTTGGCGATCTGATTGCCCTCGTTGTACTCGTCGAACATCGAGATGTAGACGCTCGCCACACCGGCCCGACCCATGTTGTAGAACTGCCGCCACATGAAGTCCCGTGGACGCGCTGCCGATCACCCACACCACCAGGCAGAACACAGGGCTGATAATCAATCCCCCACGCCGCACATTCGGCAAGATCGGGCACCGTCGCGACGCTGTAGAAGTTGTCGGCGTCACCGACGCTACCGATCCGGCCCACCATCCACGGCGAGAGCATGTCGAACGCGTGATACACACCGGAAAACCCGGGCCGAGAATCACGATCACCAGTCCGCCACCAGGTCGGCACCCCACCGACCACGTAACAACCCTGCCGCTTGAACCAGTCGACCACATCCAGGCAGGCATCCGGAGTAAAGGGCCGCTGGCCATCGTTGAACCCGAACCCCCAGACACAGACGACCGGCATACCGTTCTGCCGCGCATACGCGAAAGAACCGGCATGCTGCCGCATCCTGTCCACCCAGTCGGCCTTGATCTCCGTCCCCATAGCCGCCCAATCGGAAACGTCATACATCACGTAGAACTTGACGCCCTGTGACTCGGCCGCGCTACGAACCTTGCCCGCCATCGCATCGCGCGTCGGACCTTCACCCCCAGTGGGGTTGAAACGCTGAAGCGCGGCCGTGTCGATGCCGTACCGCTTCATCCAGCGGAAGTGCACGTCGACGGTCGACTGGTCGTAGGACGAGAACAGTGCTGCCGGTTGCCCATTGCCGAGGTTCCCGAACGCGGTGCGGTAAGTGGTCGGATAGTCGCGGGAGTCCGGCCAGGCCACGATCGCCGAGTTCGACACCGACGGGGCCTGTCCCCAGTTCCGCGCCCAGTGCCACCAACCGTTGATCGGGGCGCCGTCACCGGCGCAGGCGAACCACCCCTGGTAGCCGACGGTCACCTTGCCCACCACGTCGCCCGGCGCGCTCGCCGCCGTGGCCGCCGCCGCGAGCGCCGTACGGCCGAGTCCGACGGAGCCGGCGACTCCAGTCACCGTTACGGCCTGCAGGACTGTTCGACGTGTGACACCCATCTGGATCGCCTCCGACTGGTCGTCAACTTCGCTGCCGATAGCACCGGTTGAGCCAGAGGCGGCAGCGCGGGCCTGTCGCGGGAGAGAGTATTGAAGCACACATGGGACTGCAAGAGATTGGCAGGATTACGCAAATCTCCAATTGCTAGCCGCAACAATCGGCCATCGCCGCCGGTTTCGCGCGGCAGGGACCACGGGGACGGTGCCAGGCGGTCTCGCAGGCGTCAGCCACGTCGGCTTCAACGTCGGGCGTGTCCTGTCCGGCAGGACCCGACCGCCCGGCCGTGCAGTGCGGCCGGGCGGTCCTCGGATCTGGGGAAATCGGCAACTGCCTTCACCGATCAACCCGCATCAACTCGCATCAACCGTCACACGCTGCGGGCGCGACGCATCAGCACTCGCCGCGCCACCTCACGGACTTGACGGTGATGTTGTTCCAGTGGTGTTCGTACTGGCCGCCACCCGGGGCGTAGTGGATGCAGATCGAGTAGCTGATGCCGCTCGCCTCGTAGCCGAGCTGGACGTGGTCGGCGCCAGGGTCGCGGTAGCCATTGTTGAAGGTGGACTGAACGTTGTAGATGGTGCCCGACCAGTTGCCCTGCGTCGCAAGGAGTACTCTGCCCGTCTCCCAGTCACCGGAGTACGCGCAGAAAGCACCCTTGGGACAGGTCCGATGGGCGACTTCGGCCGAAGCGGGCACGGATATCGCGACGGATGCGGCGAGCGCACCGGCGGCGGCAAGGATTCCGACACTACGACGAGACATGACTGTTCCCCCTGAGGCTGTGCCATGGCGGACGGAACACCGGGGCGAACGCGACCTTCGGTCCCTGACCGTTAACCCCGGCGGCCTCGCCCATCTTCGACGGTCGGTTCACCGAAACCCATCATTTCGATCCAGAGCGAAAGGCTGGCCAAGCGACCGCGCATGGCCAGGGCATCCCCAGCAAGGGATCCATCCCCCACGCCTGGGCTGGAGGTTCAAAGCACCGCAACCGGGAGAGGCGCACCACGCTGCGGAACGGGGGTGTCGGTCTATTGCTGGATGCGCTCTGGTCGGCGAGCTTCTCGATCGCGGAGGTCACCCGCGCTCCTCGGAACAGCACCGGGAGCCACAGGAGACGTGCCGGCAGCGGGATCGCGGCGTAGGTGGCCGTGCCCACACCCGAACCGAGTCCGAGGCAGGCCGCCGAGCCGATGCAGACGACTCCCCAGGAAACCTGCCGCAGCTGGTCTCCGCCGTTCAGGTACGGTCGAGTCTGAAACGGTCCAGGCCGGGGTGTCCGTGGGTGAGGTCGGCCGCCAACTCGCCGAGCACCGGGGCGAATTTGAAGGCGTGTCCCGAGCAGCCGCCCAGGACGGTGACGGGGCCCTGCCGGTCGGCGATGAAGTCGTGCTGCCTGGTGGTGGTGTAGAGGCATGTGAGGGGTTCGGGCGCAGTGTGCTCCACACCGGGCAACCAGCGTTCCGCGTAGGCGGCGAGGGCCCGCACCGTCTCGGGGTCGGGAGTACGGTCGCGGTGCTCGGGGTCGACGACCGGGCCGATGCCGTGGAATCCGGCCTTCACACCGTCGACGCTGCCGAGCCCGTAGACGCCGTCCACGGTCGGGCCGACGGCGGGCAGGGCGGCGCCGGGATGGTGGATGAAACTGGGCCAGGACAGCGGGTCGGCGGCGGGGAAGTGCGCGGGCTGCTCCTGAGTGACGCGCAGCGCCGGAAGGCTGCGGAGGGGGCCGTCGGACCCGTTGACCAGCAGATCGGCCGTCCAGCTCCCCACGGCCACGACCGCTGCGTCCGCACGGATGTCTTCCTGGCCCTCGACGCGTACCCGAACGCTGTCCCCCTGGACGGACACCCCACTGACGCGCACCCCGTGCCGGATGTCGGCGCCGTGATCGCGGGCCGCCTGCTGGAACGCGGCGACCGATTCGTCGGCGTGCAGCCGCCCCGCTTCGGGGTGGTAGAGGGCGCTGGTGTCGGCGCGCAGACCGGGCCAGCGCTCGGCGACCTGATCCGGGACGAGGCGTTCGGCCGGGCGTCCCACACGGGTCAGGCCTTCGTGCAACGCTTCGATGACGGCGGCCGGGCCGTGGTCGACGGCGCCGGTGAGCGTGAGGATCCGACGGCCGGTGGCCTCCTCCAGCCGCTGCCACAGTGGCAGCGCCCGCACGGTGAGGTCGACGTAGAAGGGATCGGCGTACGCGAGGCGGAAGATGCGCGAGGTGCCGTGGGAGCTGCCGCGGTCGTGACCGGGCCGGAAGCGCTCCAGCAAGGTCACGTCGTCGCCACGTGCGGCCAGCCGCCAGGCCGCCGCGGAGCCCATGGCGCCACCACCGACGACGACAACTCGACGAACAGACACAGCTGATGGCCTTTCGTAGTGGTTCCGCTCACCATCGGCAGTCAGCGTGCACGGGAGATGGGTCGCCTGGGCCGATTCTTGCAGGTGACGTCACCCTGGCTGCTCACCGGCCCGGTGACCTGGCACACGGGCGACAGGACGGGTGGGGGTGCCCGTCACGGCGCCCGTCATGCGCGTAACAGGAAGCGGCGGGAGGATGCCGGACGGAAGCATGGGTGCGTACGGTGAACCACATGGGCAGGGGTGGCGACATGAGTGATGCCGCCGGCGGTGGACGCGCAAGCGGATCCTCGAGCAGGCCGCCCGGCGCAAGCCCAGAAAGTAGGACCCGGCGGTGCGGCCCTGTCCCACCACCCCTTGAACGCGGCACCCGGTTACGGGTCGTTGACACCTTGCGGACCGGGTGCCGCAACGATGGCCGGCATGGCGTGGCTCGCCACCACGCCCCGCAGCAGCCACGGCTGCTGCGGACCGGCCATCGCCCTCGCCCCCATCTGCCAGGGTCTCCCCTCTCCGGCCGATCCGCTCTGAGGACACGTAGCCCCGCCGCCTCCCGGTGGTCGGGGCCGTGGTCGGAGTCCATCCCCGAGACCAGGGCCCGTTTCGCCTTCGTGACCGTGGTCGGGGGCCCATGGTCGGGAATCTGGTCGGGGATCACTGATTCCCTCGTCAGCACCTGGTCCCCACCCGTGGCTCACAGCCGGGCGGGACGTGCCTCAACAGGCCTCGGTAGCGCGCTCCCTCGCCGATTCCCTCCGCTGAGGCCGGAAGCGCCGGCAGTCCGGGAGCAAGACCCCGCGTCGAAGGGATGCTGCATGAACCGCCCCGAACAGAAAAGGCCCGCCCTGCGGACGAGTTCAGAGCCCTGCGCCGCCAGGCGCGGGCCCGCTCGCACAGCACCGCATCGCCACGTCCCACCACCTGCACCAGATGCTCTGCCCGCTGAGCACGCGTCAGGTCATGCCCCGGGTCCTGAGCAAGCTGCGCACCGACGGCTTCATCGACTGGACGACGCCGCCGAAGGCAGGCAGATCGCGTAACAAGGCCTGGTACCTCACCTCGCACGGTGCCCGCCTGACCCGCGACCTGCCCGTCCTCCGGGGCCGGCAGACCTACCCCATCACCTCGGACACCGCAGCCTCACTGAAGACCTCGCACACACGCGCCGTCGTACGCGCACACCTGGCCTTCGCCGCCGACGCCCGACAGCTGGGACACAAACACGGCCCGCCGCCAGACGGCCGACTCCCCCTCTCGGTGCCGATGCCGGCGCCCGTGCCGAGTGGCCGCCCCCTCCACCTCCACGTCAGGGGTGTGCACATCCCCTTCCCCGCGCGACCCTGGTGCCGAGCCCTGCTCAAGACCCGCCCGTCGGCGGCCCACAACGACGTCTCGGAGCGCAACTCCGGTCCGGGTCACGCGAGTTGCACTCCGACTTGCAAAGAAATTTTGCACGTACTTCTGTGCACGCACTCCTATGCATAGACTTCTGTGTGGTCTACCTTGAACCTCATGGAACAGCCGCAGCAGCCCTCCCAGGTACATCTGACCCCCCGTAACCTCCGCGGCATCGCTCACCCGCTGAGGGTGCAGATCCTCACCAGCCTGCGGACGGAGGGGCCGGCCACGGCCACCACGGTGGCCCGGCGGCTCAATCTGAACACCGGGGCGACCAGCTATCACCTGCGACAGCTCGCGGAATACGGCTTCATCACGGAGGCGCCGTCCCGTGGCGGACGGCGTGAGCGGTGGTGGCAGGCGGCGCACGCCAACACCGTCGTGCCCGACGACGAGGTGCTCGACGGCAGCGAGGGGCTCGGCAGCGCCTACCTCCAGGCGCTCGGCCAGGTCTGGTCCGGCGCCCTGGCGGCCGCGATCGAGGCGACCCCCGCGCTCACGCCCGAGTGGCGCGACGCGCAGGACTTCGGCGACTACGCGCTGACACTCACCCCGGCCGACGCCAAGGAGTTGACGGCGGAGATCCACGCCCTGCTCCGGCGGCGTACGTCCGCCGCGGCTGCCTCCGAAGCACAGCCGCCGGACGGCGCGGCGCGGGTCTCCTTCCAGTTCCAGTTGTTCCCGACCAGCGAGGACCGGCACGTCACCCAGCCCACGGACATGGAGTAGACCGATGGCCACTCAGCACACAGTCGCCAAGAAGGCGGCGGACGACGGCGCAAGGGCAGCGGCGCCGGACATGCATCCCAGGGTCCTGCGCGGTCTGGTCGGCATGCTGTCGGCCAACGCGGCCGCCCTGTCGGCCAACCGGGTGTTGTCCATCGCCCTGCCCTGGTTCGTCTTGACGACCACGGGCAGCGTCGGCAAGACCGGTCTGGTGGCCTTCTGCCAGATCGTCCCGTATGTGATCTCGCAGGCGCTGGCAGGCCCGATCATCGACCGTGTCGGACCCAAGCGGATCAGCGTGGCGGGCGACGTCCTGTCCACCGTCGCGATGGCCACCGCCCCACTGCTGTACCTGACCGGCGGTCTGCCCTTCGGCGTGCTGCTGGCGCTGCTCGCGGTCGTCGGAGCGGCCGACGGGCCGGCCAACGGCGCCAAGGGCCTCTTCGTACCGTCGGCCACCCGCGCCGCCCGCGTGCCCATCGAGCGGGGTACCGGTCTCTCCGCCGCCGTCGAGCGGACGGCCACCACCGTCGGGCCGGCCATCGCGGGCGTCGTCGTCACCGCGTTCGGCAGCCTGTACGCGCTGTGGATCACCGCCGCGCTGTTCGCGGTGTCGGCGCTGATCGTCTCGACCACCCTGACCGACCCGGTGCCCGAGCCGCACGAGATCCCGGTCGAGGACGGCGGCGGCTACTTCTCCCAGCTCCGCCAGGGTGCCGCCTTCCTGCGGGACGCGAAGCTGCTGCGATCCATCGTGGGCATGCTCGCGGTGACCAACCTCCTGGACCAGGCCTTCATGTCGGTGCTCCTGCCGGTGTGGGCGAAGGAGTCGGGGAACGGCGCGGAGGCCATCGGCCTCGTGGTGAGCGTCTTCGCCGCGACGTCGATCATCGCCGCTCTGGTCGCCGCCGGGGTGGCCGAGCGGCTGCCACGACGCACCGTCTACCTGATCGGCTTCTCCCTGGGCGGCCTGCCCCGGTTCGCCGCGATGGCGACGGGGGCACCGCTGTGGCTGGTGCTGACCGTGCTCGCGGTGGGCGGTCTGGGGTCCGGCTTCGTCAACCCGATCGTGGGCGCGGTGACCTACGAGCTGATCCCGACACCGCTGCTGGGCCGGGTCAAGACACTGGCGCAGGCGGTCACCTGGGCGGGCATCCCGTTCGGCGGTCTGCTGGGGGCGGGGCTGGTGACCCTGACCGGCACGTCGACGGCACTGTGGATCGTGGGCGGGCTGTACCTGGTGGCCATCGGCGTGCCGGCCATGAGCCGGGAGTGGTCCGGGATGCGCAAGCGGACGGTGTCCGAACACGCCGACGCGGACGCCGTGGACAGCGTGGCCGAGATGAGCGGGGCGGGTCCTGCGAGTGCTGCGGCCCAGACGCTGTCGCAGGAGAAACCCCCGGAGAAGTCGCAGGAGAAGTCCTCGGTTCCGGCCGCGGCCTGAGCCGGCCCGGGAACCGCGTGACACGCGTGCGGCGGCCGGGGCACCTGCCCCGGCCGCCGAGCGCACGGGCAGAAGTGTCCACGTCCCGCGGGCAGAAGTAACCAGTTATCTCGTCAAGATCGCTCTGCGAGCATCAATTCGGCTGAGCATCCGAGGGCCTTCCGTTACGGGTCGACGACGAGGAACTGGTGGACGCATGACTACGAATCCGATGGCGCCCCCGGCACCGGCACCCGGCCGGGAAGCAGGGCGTGAGCCGTTCTCACCGGCCGAGGGCCGAATAGCCGCCGTATGGGGGGCCGTTCTCGGCACCGAGGTGACGTCGGCGGATTCCGACTTCTTCGAACTGGGCGGCTCCGCCGAGCAGGCCGGGGAAATGGGCCGGCGGATCGCGGAGGAATTCGGCTCGGAATTCCGGTCCCCCTCCGCGCCGGGCCCGCTGACCGTTCGCACCGTCGCGTCGTTCCTCGCCGAGGAGGCCATGGAACGGGCCCGCCGTCTGTTCGAGGCCGTCGAGGAAGGCATGGACGACGGCTCCGACGCCCTGGCGGCGGCGTCCGCCTCCGACGACACCACCACGATCCCCCTCGCCGTCCGGGACGGGCGGCCGATGCCGCTGTCGTTCGCACAGCGGCGGCTCTGGTTCCTGGACCAGTTGGATCCCGGCCGCGCCGAATACCTGATCCCGATGGGGCTGCGCATCAGCGGTCCGCTGGACGTGGCGGCGCTCGAGGCGGCACTCACGGAACTGGTGGAGCGGCACGAGGTGCTGCGGACCCGTTTCGTCACCGACGAGGACGGCACGCCGGGCCAGATCGTCGACGAACCCCGGCCGCTGCCGTTGGCCCTGCACGACCTGCGGTACGTGACGGACGACGGCGCCCGTGAGAAGGCGGCCACCGCGCTCGTGGACACCGAGGGCTTCAAGCCGGTGGACCTCTCCACCGGGCCGATGGTCCGCGCCCTGCTGCTCCGGCTGGCCAACGAGGAGCACCTGCTGTCACTGACGGTTCATCACATCGCTTTCGACGGATGGTCGGTGGGCGTCCTCTCGCGCGAGCTCACCACGCTGTACACGGCGCGGGTGACGGGAGTCGCCGCCGGTCTGCCCGAACCACCGCTCCAGTACGCCGACTTCGCGGTCTGGCAGCGCTCGTGGTTCACCGGTGACGTGCTGTCGAACCAACTGGACTACTGGCGGGGGCGGCTGGCGGGTACCGAGGCACTGGAGCTGCCCACCGACCGCAGGCGTCCGGCACGGCGCAGCGGCAACGGAGCGATGCTCACCTTCGGTGTCCCCGCGGCGACCGCCGACGGCGCCCGCAGGCTGGCCCACGACACGGGCGCGAGCCTGTTCATGACGCTGCTCGCGGTGTTCCAGGCGGTGCTGTCCCGGTACAGCGGCCAGGAGGACATCGCGGTGGGCACCCCGATCGCGGGCCGCAACCGTGCCGAGATCGAGGACATGGTCGGCTTCTTCGTGAACACGCTGGTGATGCGGACCGACCTGTCCGGCGACCCGACGTTCACCGAACTCATCGACCGGGTGAAGGACACGGCCCTGGGCGCCTACGACCACCAGGACATGCCGTTCGAGCGGCTGGTGGAGGAGCTGGCACCGCAGCGGGACCTCTCCCGCAATCCGCTGTTCCAGACCATGTTCGTCCTGCAGAACACTCCCGACAGCCGTTCCTGGGAACTCCCCGGCCTCAGCGTCCGGCAGGTGGACGTGGCCGCGCAGGAGTCCAAGTTCGACTTCACGTTCTACGCCACGGAGGCCGCGCACGGCGGTCTGGACTGCACCATCGTCTACTCCACCGACCTCTTCGACGAGGCGACGATGGTTCGGCTCGGCGGGCACTTCGAGACCCTGCTCGGTGCGGCCGCCGACTCCCCCAGCGCCCCGCTCTCCGCCCTGGAGATGCTGACGGCGCGGGAGCGGCGGGAGATCCTCACCACGTGGAACGGGGCGGACACCGACGCCCCCGACTCCGTCACCGTTCACCGGCTGTTCGAGGACCGCGCGGCCGAGCGTCCGAACTCCCCCGCCGTCACGTGCGGCTCGGACCATCTGTCGTACCAGGAGCTGGACGCGCGGGCCGAGTGGATCGCCGCCCGGCTGCGCGAGCGTGGCGCCGGCCCCGGGACGCTGGTGGCCATCTGCCTGGACCGGGGCACCGACATGGTGAGCGCCCTGCTCGGCATCCTCAAGTCGGGTGCCGCGTATGTGCCGTTGGACCCGGCCTATCCGACGGACCGGCTCGCGTACATGATCGAGGACAGCGGGGCGCCGCTGATCGTCACCCGGCCCACGCACGTCGACCGGTTGCCCGCCGCGACGCCGCGCCTGCTGCTGGAGGACTGGCCCGAGGAGCTTCCCCCGCGTACCGGTGGCGCGTCCGCGCCGGCGGCAGGACCTGACGATCTGGCCTACGTGATCTACACGAGTGGATCGACGGGCCGTCCGAAGGGAGTGCAGATCACCCACGGCGCCCTGCGCGCACGGATGAGGGAGACGCGGCGGCAGCTCGACCTCACCTGCGAGGACCGGGTGTTGCAGTTCGCGTCGATCTCCTTCGACTCCTCGGTGGGGCAGTTGTTCGCGCCGCTCGTCTCGGGCGCGTCCCTCGTGCTGCGCGACGACGCCTGGGACCCGGGGATGCTGGCGGAGGCGCTGCGTACCAACGCGGTGACCGTGGCCTGGCTGACTCCTTCGGCGTTCGGCGCACTCGCCGCGCAGCTCGCCGGGCCGGACGACCTCGGTCCGGAACTGCGCCTGGTGCGGCTCGGCGGCGAGGCGCTCCAGCGGGAGCAGGTGCGCCAGTGGTTCCGCCACACCTCCGTTCCGTTGGTCAACGGCTACGGTCCGACGGAGGCGGCGCAGGAGGCGGCGACGGCGCGGATCACCGGCCCCGGCGACCACGTGCCGATCGGGCGCCCGGTCGCCAACGCGAAGGTGTTCCTGGTGGACCGGCACGGCCGGCCGGTTCCGGTGGGTGTCCCGGGCGAGATGTGGATCGGCTGCCCCGGTCTCGCGCGTGGATACCTGGGCAGGCCCGAGCTGACCGCCGAGAAGTTCACGGTCGTCACCGTGGACGGCGCTCCTCGGCGCGTGTACCGCACCGGCGACCTCGCGAAGTGGCACCCGGACGGGCACCTGGAGTTCGTGGGCCGGGGCGACAACCAGGTCAAGCTGCGCGGCTACCGCATCGAGCCCGGCGAGATCGAGGCGGCCCTGCTGACCCACCCCTCGGTCACCGGCGCCACCGTCCTGCTTCGTGAGGACGTGCCGGGCGACCCGCGGCTGGTGGCGTACGTCGTCGCCGACCCGCCCGTCGAGGCGGGAGTCCTGCGCGCCCACCTCCAGCGGGACCTGCCGGACTACATGGTGCCCGCCGCGTTCGTGGCCCTGGACCGCATCCCGCTCACTCCGAACGGCAAGACGGACCGGCGCGCGCTGCCCGCTCCCGCATCGGACCGCCCCGAGCTGGGCGCCGCCTACACGGCTCCGCGCACGGAGACCGAGCGGACGGTGGCAGCCGTCTGGGCAGAGGTGCTGGGCATCGACACCGTCGGCGCGGACGACGACTTCTTCGCCCTGGGCGGCCACTCGCTGCTGGCGACGCAGGTCGTCTCGCGACTGCGCCGTCGGCTGGGCGTCGACGTTCCCGTACGGGCCCTGTTCGGCGCGCCGACCCCGGCACTGCTGGCCGCCGCCGTGGAGGACCTCGATGAGGCGGGCATCTCGCGCATTCCCGCCGTACCTCGCGACGGCGGGCCGCTGCCGCTGAGCTTCGCCCAGCAACGCCTGTGGTTCCTCGATCAGTTGGAGCCGGGACGAGCCGAGTACCTGCTGCCCTTCGCCTTCCGCGTGCACGGCGTCGTCGACGTGGACGCGTTGAACAACGCCTTCACCGCGCTGGTGGAGCGTCACGAGATCCTGCGCACCCGGTTCGGCACGGACGAAGCGGGTTCGGCGGTCCAGTCGATCGCCCCGGCAGGCCCGGTGACGGTGCTGGTGCGGGACCTCCGGTCCTTCGCGGACACTCCGGCCCGCGAGGACGCCCTCGCGGCGGTCCTGGCCGGGGACGCCCTGCGCCCGGTGGACCTCGCCGCCGGTCCGATGCTGCGCGCGGTGCTGGTGCGGCTGGCCGACGAGGAAGCGGTCCTGGCGGTCACCGTGCACCACATCGCCTTCGACGGCTGGTCGATCGGGGTGCTGCTGCGCGAGCTGTCCGCCCTGTACGCGGTGGCCCTGGGGGCGGGGTCCGACGCGGTGCCGGCGCCGCTGCCGGTGCAGTACGCCGACTACGCGCTGTGGCAGCGCTCCTGGCTGACCGGCGAGGCGCTGGAGCGCCAGCTCGGCTACTGGCGGGGCCGCCTGGCGGGGCTGGAGCCCTTGGAGCTGCCGACGGACCACGCCCGGCCGGCGGAGCGTACCGGCACGGGCGAAGTGGTCAGGTTCTCGGTGCCCGCCGACGTCGCCGCGCGGGCCAGGGCGGTGTCCGCCGAGGGCGGCGCGAGTCTGTTCATGACGCTGCTGTCGGTGTTCCAGCTGCTGCTGGCCCGCTACAGCGGTCAGCGGGACGTCGCGGTAGGCACCCCCATCGCCGGCCGCAACCGGGCCGAGACGGAAGAGCTGATCGGCTTCTTCGTCAACACGCTCGTCCTGCGCACCGACCTCTCCGGCGACCCGGCGTTCAGCGAGCTGCTGGCCCGCGTCAAGGACACGGCTCTGGGGGCGTACGACCACCAGGACCTGCCCTTCGAGCGCCTGGTCGAGGAGCTGTCCCCCGACCGCGACCTGTCCCGCAACCCGCTGTTCCAGACCCTGTTCGCGCTGCAGAACACGCCCGGCACGGATGCCTGGAGCCTTCCGGGTCTGACGGCGGAGCCCGTCGAGTCCCCCGTCCGCGAAGCCAAGTTCGACCTGTCGATGTATCTGGCGGAGGCGTCCGACGGCACACTGGACGGCGCCGTCGTCTACGCGGCCGATCTGTTCACCGAGTCCACCGCGCGCCGGCTCGTGGACCACTTCACGATCCTCCTCGACGCGGCCACGGCCCAGCCGCAGAGCGCGCTGTCCGAGCTGGAGATGCTGGGCTCGGACGAACGGGACCGCATCGTGACCGAGTGGAACGCCACCTCGGCCCCCGTCCCGGCCGAGGCCACCCTGCACCAGCTGTTCGAGGAGCGCGCGGCGCTCACGCCGGACGCCGTCGCGGTCGTGTGCGACTCGGACGAGCTGACCTACCGCGAACTCGACGCGCGCGCCAACCAGTTGGCGCACCGCCTGCGTGCCGTACCGGGGATCGGTCCGGACGTGCCGGTGGGCGTCTGCCTGGAGCGCTCCCCCGCCCTGGTGTGGACGCTGCTCGGCATCCTCAAGGCGGGCGCGGCTTACGTCCCGCTCGACCCGGAGCATCCGGCGGAGCGGTTGGCGTATCTCGTGGAGGACTCCGGTGCGCCGCTGGTCGTCACCGACACCGCGCACGCCGGTCTGCTGCCCGAGGGCCTGGGCCTGCTGGCCGTCGACAGCGCGACCGACCTGCCGGACACCCTTCCGGTCACCGCTCCGGATCCCGTCGCGGTACCCGGCGACCTGTCCTATCTGATCTACACGAGCGGCTCCACGGGGCGGCCGAAGGGCGTCCGCATCGAGCACCGGGGTGTGGTGAACTACCTGGCCGGCATGCAGGACGCCTTCCCGATCACCCCGGGCGAGGGCTTCCTCCAGGCGACGCCACTGTCCTTCGACGTGTCCGCGTACGAGATCTTCTGGCCCCTGTGGCAGGGGGCGACGGTCGTGCTGGTGCCCGGCTCCGACCGGCTGGACATGACCGAGGTGTCACGGCTGATGCGGGACCACCGCGTGGTCGGTCTGCACTTCGTCCCGAGCCTGCTGGACCTGTTCGTCTCGCAGGCACGGCCCGAGGACTGCGCACACCTGCGCTACGCCTTCGCGAGCGGTGAGCCCCTCCAGCCGACCCTGGTGGCCCGCTTCCTCGACCGCTTCCCCGGCGACCTGATCAACCTGTACGGCGCGACGGAGGTCTCGGTCGACACCACGTACTGGCGGGCGTCACGCACCGATCCCGGCGGTCCGGTGCTCGCGGGACGGCCCATGGTGAACCAGACGGTGTACGTCCTCGACCCGGACCGCCGCCCCGTGCCTGCGGGGGTGTTGGGCGAGGTGTACCTCGGCGGCGACAGCGTGGGGCGCGGCTACCACGAGCGGCCCGAGCTCACCGCGCAGCGGTTCGTACCCGATCCGTTCACCGGCGGCCGTATGTACCGCACGGGCGATGTCGGCCGCTTCACCAGGGACGGCGAACTCGACCTGCTGGGCCGCATCGACCGGCAGGTGAAGCTGCGTGGCGTACGCGTCGAACTCGGCGAGATCGAGGCGGTGTTGCTCACCCATGACGCGGTCGGCGTGTGCGCGGTGGCCGTCCGCGAGGACGCCCCCGGCGACAAGCGGCTCGTCGCCTACTACGTACCCGCGCCGGGCGCCACCGCCGACACCGCGGAGCTGCGCGGGTGGGCGGCCGAGCGGCTGCCCCGGGACATGATGCCGTCCGCGTTCGTGGACCTGCCGGAACTGCCGCTCAACCGCAACGGCAAGGTCGACCACGCGGCGCTGCCGGCTCCCGGGGAAAGCGACATCGCGGCTGGATTCGTGGCGCCCCGGGACGAGATCGAGGCGGAGATCGCCGGGATCATGGCCGCGGTGCTCGGAATCGAAAAGGTCGGAATCCACGACGGTTTCTTCGACGTCGGCGGCCATTCCCTTCTCGCCATTCAGCTCGTCAACCGCGTCGAGGCGGTGACCGGAGTCCGTATCGGCCTGCGCCAGTTCTTCCAGGTCCCGACGGTCGCCGGTGTCAAGGAACAGCTCATCGAATTGTTCGACACGCAGGAAAACGAACAGGAACAGGCCTCCTGAATTCAGCGGCCCGCTGCCCACACGCAGAGACCCGTTGCCCACACGAAGAGAATGAGGACGGACATCATCATGGGCGAGAACTCGATCGAGGCGCGGCTGCTGTCCCGCATGCGACGGCGTGCGGACGCGGACCGGATCGTACGCGGAGCCGAGGAGGCCGCCGGACCGCTGTCGCTGTCGTTCGCACAGCAGCGGCTGTGGTTCCTGGACCGCCTGTCCCCCGGAAGCGCCGACTACCTGGTGCCGACGGCACTGCGTGTCCTGGGTCCGTTGAACGTCGCGGCCCTGGAGACGGCGCTGTCCGGCCTGGTGGCCCGGCACGAAGTCCTGCGGACGGCGTTCTCGGCGGACGACGACGGTACGCCGCAGCAGGTGATCACCGCGCCCTGGCCGGTCGAGGTCACCGTGCACGACCTGCGGGGCGACGCGCACGCCGAGGAACGCGGTCGCGAGGTGCTACGCACCGAGGCGACGCGCCCCTTCGACCTCACCTCGGGCCGGCCCCTGCGGGCGGACCTGGTACGCCTGACGGAGGACGACACCTTCCTGTCGCTCACGGTGCACCACATCGTGTCGGACGGCTGGTCCTCGGGCATCCTGGCGCGCGAACTGCGTGAGCTGTACGCGGCGGCCCTGACCGAGCGCGCGGCCTCGCTCCCGGAACTGCCCATCCGTTACGCGGACTTCGCCGCCTGGCAGCGTGACCAGCTCGCGGGGCCGGCCCTGGAGCGACAGCTCGGGTACTGGCGCGAGCGCCTCGCGCACTCCGCACCCCTGGAGCTGCCGACCGACCACCAGCGTCCGGCGCACACGAGTGGCACCGGCGACGTGGTGACCTTCGCGGTGCCGAGCGAGGTCACCGAGAGGCTGCGCGAGGCGGCCGGCCGGCAGGGCGCGAGCCTGTTCATGGCGCTCCTGTCACTGTTCCAGATCGTCCTGGCCCGCTACTCCCGCCAGGACGACATCGCCGTAGGCACCCCGATCGCGGGCCGCAACCGGGCCGAGATCGAGGACGTGGTCGGCTTCTTCGTGAACACGCTGGTGATGCGGACCGACCTATCCGGCGACCCGACGTTCACCGAGCTCGTCGAGCGGGTCAAGGACACCGCCCTGGGCGCCTACGACCATCAGGACCTGCCGTTCGAGCGGCTGGTCGAGGAAGTGGCGCCGGAGCGCGATCTCTCCCGCAACCCGCTGTTCCAGACCATGTTCGTCCTTCAGGCGCCGGGGAGCGCGGACGGCGAGGCCTGGCAGCTGGCCGGCACGGATGTCGAGCCGGTCGAGATCGAACGGGGTGTGGCCAAGTTCGACCTGACCCTGACGGCGGTCGAGTCGTCGAACGGGCTGCGCGCTGTTCTGGAGTATCGGACGGATCTGTTCGAGCGGGCGACGATCGAGCGGATGGCCGGCCACCTGACCACACTCGCTACCTCCGTCGCGGCCACCCCCGACGCCCGCCTGTCCGAGCTGAACATGCTCACGGAGCGGGAGCGCCAGGAAATCCTGGTCGACTGGAACGGCATCACCGGCCCCTACCCCGACACCGCGACCATCCACTCCCTCATCGAGGACCGCGTCGCCACCGACCCGGATGCCATCGCCATCACCCATGGGGATGAGCAGTGGACGTTCGCGCAGGTCAACGAGCGCGCCAATCAGCTCGCCCATCACCTGCGGGAAACGGGCATCACCCCGGACACCCTCATCGCGGTCTGCCTGGACCGCTCACCCGAACTGATCGCCACCCTGCTCGGCATCATGAAAGCCGGCGCCGCCTTCGTCCCCCTCGACCCCGACTACCCCACCGACCGCATCACCTACATGATCGACGACGCCCAGGCGCCCCTCATCATCACCAGCAGCAACCACACCGACCGACTCCCCGCAGACACCCCACGCCTCCTCGTCGACACCGAGTGGCCCAAGGGACCCGTCGAGAATCCCGCACCATTGGCCTCCCCGGACGACCTCGCCTACATCATCTACACCTCAGGCTCCACCGGCCGCCCCAAAGGCGTCGCCCTCGAACACCGCGGCGTCGTCAACTACCTGCACTGGTCCGATGAGAACTACCCGGTCACCGAAGCCGGCGGGATCGGAACGATCCTGTATTCCTCGGTCACCTTCGACCTCACCATCACCGCCCTGTTCCTGCCCCTCATCCAGGGCACCCAGCTCGCCATCCCCGAACTCCAGCCCGGCCAGAGCGCTTTCGACGCAGCCATCGACCTCATCCTCACCGACATCCCCATCAGCTTCCTCAAGGCCACCCCCTCCCACCTGGAGATCCTGGCCGCGCACCTCACCACCCGCCAGGCCACTCACCACATCACCACCATCGTCGCCGGCGGCGAAAACCTCACCCCCGCCCTCGTCTCACAGCTCCTCGACACCAGCACCACTACAACGACGATCTCCAACGAATACGGGGCCACCGAAGGCTCCGTCGCCAACGTCATGAGCCTCACCACCACCCCCGACCCCAACGGCAACACCACCACCCTCGGCCGACCCATCACCAACACCACCACCTACGTCCTCGACCACCACAACCAACCCGCCCCCATCGGCATCCCCGGACACGCCCTCCTCGGCGGCATCTGCCTCGCCCGCAACTACCACAACCGACCCGACCTCACCGAACAACGCTTCACCCCCAACCCCCTCCACACCCCCAACGACCCCCGCACCTACCACACCGGCGACCTCGTCACCTGGCGCCCCGACGGCACCCTCGAATTCATCGGCCGCATCGACAACCAGATCAAACTCCGCGGCTACCGCATCGAACTCGGCGAAATCGAAAACGCCCTCAACACCCACCCCCACATCCACACCACCACCATCACTCTCCGCGAAGACACCCCCGGCAACAAACAACTCACCGCATACGTCACCATCACGCCCGGGACCACCGCCCCCACCACGCACGAGCTGCGCTCCCACCTCCAGGAGCAGCTCCCGGACTACATGGTCCCGGCGACCTACGTGACCCTGGATCAGCTCCCCCTCACCCCCAACGGCAAGGTCGACACCAAGGCTCTCCCCGCACCCGACAGCCACCGCCCCGACCTCGACTCCTCCTTTGTCGCCCCGCGCACCACCGCCGAGCACATCGTCACCGCCGTCTGGTCAGAGATCCTCGGCATCGACACCATCGGCATCCACGACAACTTCTTCGAGCTGGGCGGGCATTCACTGCTTGCCACGCAGGTGACGTCCCGGCTGCGCCGGCAGCTCGGTGTCGACGTGCCGGTCCGCACCATCTTCACGTCGCCCACCCCGGCGACTCTGGCCGCGGCCCTGCGTGAACTGGCGACGGCCGATGAGGCACCGCTCGTACCGGTCGACCGAACCGAGGCCGCCCTTCCGTTGTCCTTCGCCCAGCAACGTCTCTGGTTCCTCGACAAGTTGACGCCGGGCAGCGCCGAGTATCTGGTGCCTTTCGCCCTGCGCATACGGGGCGAGCTGGACGCCGGCGCCTTGGGCGCGGCTTTCACGGGCCTGGTGGCGCGGCACGAGATCCTGCGGACCAGGTTCGTCACCGACGACTCCGGACGTCCTTCACAGATGGTGGACGCGCCGTGGTCGGTCACGCCGGTTGTGCACCATGTCCGGGCCGACGCCACCCTCGAAGACAGCGAGCGGGCCGTGCAGGAGATCCTGGAGGCGGAGGCGCGACGCCCGTTCGAGCTGGACGGCGGTCGACTGCTGCGCGTGGACCTGGTCCCTGTCGCGGAGGACGACCAGTATCTGCTGATCACGCTGCACCACATCGTGTCGGACGGGTGGTCCTCGGGCATCCTGGCGCGCGAACTGCGTGAGCTGTACGCGGCGGCCCTGGCCGAGCGCGAGGCTTCGCTCCCGGAACTCCCGGTCCAGTACGCGGACTTCGCCGTCTGGCAGCGGGAGCAGCTCACGGGCGACTTCCTGGAGACGCAGCTGGCGTACTGGCGTGAACGCCTGACCGGTGTGCCGGTGCTGGAACTGCCCACGGATCACGGACGCCCTGCCGAGCGCGAGGGCGCGGCAGGCGACACCGTGTACTTCACGCTGCCGGCCGAGGTCGCGGAACAGCTGAGGAAGACGGCTGGACGGCGAGGCGCGAGCCTGTTCATGACGCTGCTGTCGCTGTTCCAGATCGTGCTGGCCCGCTACGGCCGCCAGGACGACATCACCGTGGGCACCCCGATCGCCGGCCGCAACCGTGCCGAGACCGAGGCGCTGATCGGCTTCTTCGTGAACACGCTGGTGATGCGGACCGACCTGTCCGGCGACCCGACGTTCGCCGAGCTCGTCGACCGGGTCAAGGACACCACGCTGGGCGCCTACGACCACCAGGACCTGCCGTTCGAGCGACTCGTCGACGAGCTGGCCCCGAACCGCGACCTGTCGCGCAACCCGCTGTTCCAGACCCTGTTCGTCTTCCAGAACACTCCGGACGGGGATGCGTGGAGCCTGCCGGGACTCGACGTCGAGCCGGTCGGAGTGGGCGGTCAGGACGCGAAGTTCGACCTTCAGTTGACGGCTGCGGAGTCCGGCAGCGAGGTGCTGGCGGCGCTGGAGTATCGGACGGATCTGTTCGAGCGGGCGACGATCGAGCGGATGGCCGGCCACCTGACCACACTCGCTACCTCCGTCGCGGCCACCCCCGACGCCCGCCTGTCCGAGCTGAACATGCTCACGGAGCGGGAGCGGCAGGAGATCCTGGTCGACTGGAACGGCGTCACCGGCCCCTACCCCGACACCGCGACCATCCACTCCCTCATCGAGGACCGCGTCGCCACCGACCCGGATGCCATCGCCATCACCCATGGGGATGAGCAGTGGACGTTCGCGCAGGTCAACGAGCGCGCCAATCAGCTCGCCCATCACCTGCGGGAAACGGGCATCACCCCGGACACCCTCATCGCGGTCTGCCTGGACCGCTCACCCGAACTGATCGCCACCCTGCTCGGCATCATGAAAGCCGGCGCCGCCTTCGTCCCCCTCGACCCCGACTACCCCACCGACCGCATCACCTACATGGTCAACGACGCCCAGGCGCCCCTGATCATCACCAGCAGCAACCACAGCAACCGACTCCCCGCAGACACCCCACGCCTCCTCGTCGACACCGAATGGCCCCAGGGACCCGTCGAGAATCCCGCACCATTGGCCTCCCCGGACGACCTCGCCTACATCATCTACACCTCAGGCTCCACCGGCCGCCCCAAAGGCGTCGCCCTCGAACACCGCGGCGTCGTCAACTACCTCCACTGGTGCGACCAGAACTACCCCGTCACCGACCCCGACGGGATCGGGACAATCCTGTATTCCTCCGTCACCTTCGACCTCACCATCACCGCCCTCTTCCTGCCCCTCATCCAGGGCACCCAGCTCGCCATCCCCCAACTCCAGCCGGGACAGAGCGCTTTCGACGCGGCCATCGACCTGATCCTCACCGACGTGCCCATCAGCTTCCTCAAGGCCACCCCCTCCCACCTGGAAATCCTCGCCGCGCACCTCACCACCCGCCAGGCCACCCACCACATCACCACCATCGTCGCCGGCGGCGAAAACCTCACACCCGCCCTCGTCTCACAGCTCCTCGACACCAGCACCACCACGACGACAATCTCCAACGAATACGGCGCCACCGAAGGCTCCGTCGCCAACGTCATGAGCCTCACCACCACCCCCGACCCCAACGGCAACACCACCACCCTCGGCCGACCCATCACCAACACCACCACCTACGTCCTCGACCACCACAACCAACCCGCCCCCATCGGCATCCCCGGACACGCCCTCCTCGGCGGCATCTGCCTCGCCCGCAACTACCACAACCGACCCGACCTCACCGAACAACGCTTCACCCCCAACCCCCTCCCCATCACCCACGACCCCCGCACCTACCACACCGGCGACCTCGTCACCTGGCGACCCGACGGCACCCTCGAATTCATCGGCCGCATCGACAACCAGATCAAACTCCGCGGCTACCGCATCGAACTCGGCGAAATCGAAAACGCCCTCACCACCCACCCCCACATCCACACCACCACCATCACCCTCCGCGAAGACACCCCCGGCAACAAACAACTCACCGCATACATCGTCAACACCCCTGGAAACACCACGGACGTCAGCGAACTCCGAGCCCACCTCCAGGAGCAGCTCCCCGACTACATGATCCCGGCCACCTACGTGACCCTCGATCAGCTCCCCCTCACTCCCAACGGCAAGATCGACACCAAGGCCCTCCCCGCCCCGGGCCCCGAGCGCCCCGACCTCGCCACCAGCTACACCGCCCCGCGCACCGACACCGAACGCACGCTCGCCTCGGTCTGGGGCGACATCCTCGGCATCGACACCGTCGGCATCCACGACAACTTCTTCGAACTGGGCGGCGACTCGATCATCAGCATCCAGATGATCGCCAGGGCGAAGAAGTTCGGGCTCCATCTCACCCCGCGCATGATCTTCAAGCACCAGACGATCGCTGAGATCGCGGTCCACGCCGGCGCCACCACTCTGGTCGACGCGGAGCAGGGCCGCGTGGTGGGCGACGTACCGCTGACGCCGATCCAGCACTGGTTCTTCGAGAAGGAACTGCCTGCCTTCGACCACTTCAACCAGGCCGAACTACTGGCCACCGACGCCTTGGACCCCGACGTCCTGCGACTGGCGCTGACCGACCTGATCGAGCACCACGACGCTCTGCGCCTGCGCTGCGAGAACGGTGATGACGGCTGGCGTCAGTACCTGGACGAGTCGGTGGACACCGATGTCCTCGACGTCCACGACCTGTCCGATGTCGCCGCCGACGCCCTGAGCGCGGTGTCGTTCGGTATCGCGGAGGAGACCCAGAACGGGCTCGACCTGGCGAAGGGCCCCCTCATCCGGTGT
Source organism: Streptomyces sp. NBC_01428 (assembly GCF_036231965.1). Taxonomy (NCBI): domain Bacteria; kingdom Bacillati; phylum Actinomycetota; class Actinomycetes; order Kitasatosporales; family Streptomycetaceae; genus Streptomyces; species Streptomyces sp. NBC_01428. The sequence goes on from NZ_CP109499.1 coordinate 150,248, forward strand.
GCCCTGCTGGAGCTGGGTGCGACGCGGGGACAGCGGTTGCTCATCGCCGTACACCATCTGGCGGTCGACGGAGTGTCCTGGCGGATCCTCCTGGAGGACCTGGGCAGTTGCTACGAGCAGCGCGCCGCCGGAAGGACGCCGCGGCTGCCCGCGAAGACGACGTCCTTCCGGGCTTGGGCGGAACGGCTGCGCGGGTTCGCGGAGTCGGACGCGGCCCGCGCCGAGTTCGCGTACTGGGCGGAGGCGAAACCCGGCGGGCAGGTTCCTCGTGACCGGGACGGGCACAACGACCTGGGCTCGGCGTCCACCGTCGCGGCGACGCTCACCCCGGACGAGACACGCGCCCTGCTCAGGGACGTGCCCCGTAACTTCAGCACGCAGATCAACGACGCGCTGCTCACCGCGCTCGCCCAGGCGCTGCGGGACTGGACGGGCGACGACGAGACGCTGATCGGTCTGGAGGGGCACGGCCGCGAAGACCTGTTCTCCGACGTCGACCTGTCGCGGACCGTCGGCTGGTTCACGTCCGTGTTCCCCGTCGCGCTGCGACTGGCGCCAGGTGCCGGCCCGGTCGAGTCGCTCGACTCCGTCAAGGAGCAACTGGGGCGGATCCCGAACAAGGGCGTCGGCTACGGCATCCTGCGTCATCTCGGTGCACCCGACGTGGCGTCCGTCCTGGGCCGGCAGCCGGTTCCTGAGGTCAACTTCAACTACCTGGGGCAGTTCAGCCGGGATCTCCCCGGCATCGGGCGGTACGCCCCCGCGGACGAGCCCAAGGGCCACTCGATCAGCCCCGACGGCATGCGCTGGAACGTCCTCGACGTGACCGCGGCCGTCGAGGGCGACACGTTCGGGGTGTACGTCGGCTACTCGACGGCGCTGCACGACCGGGAGACCGTCGAGCGGCTGGCCGACGGAGTGATCGGCCACCTGCGCGCGCTGATCGCCGGCAGTGCCGAAGGCGCCGCCGATTCCCGCCGGACCACCCCCGGCGTCCCCCTCACCGACATCGGTGACACCGACATGGCCGCGATCCTGAAGAGGTTCTCGATATGAGCACGCACAACGTGGAAGACGTCTACGGGCTCTCGCCCCTGCAGTTCGGGATGCTGTACCACTCGCTGGAGGACACGTCCGACACGCGTCCTTACATGGTGCAGATGACGGAGGAGGTCGAAGGCCCCTTCGAGGACGCGCTGTTCGGACAGGCCTGGCAGCAACTCGTCGACCGGCACTCGATCCTGCGCAGCGCGTTCGTCTGGGAGGGCGTGTCGGAACCGGTGCAGGTGGTTCAGCGCAAGGCCCCCGTGCCCTTCGCGGTACGGGACCTGCGCGGCCTGCCCGACCAGGAGCGGCGGCTGGAGGCCTTCCTCGCGGAGGACTGGGAGCGCGGCTTCGACCTGTCACGGGCGCCGCTGGTGCGGGTGACCGTGCTGCGGACGGCGGAGGCACGGCGTTACGTCGTCTGGTCGTTCCACCACATCCTGCTCGACGGGTGGAGTGTGCAGATCCTCCAGAAGGAGTTGTTCGCCCTTTACCGTGGTCTGCTCGACGGCACACCTGCCGCGCTGCCGCCGGCCGCCCCGTACCGCCGCTACATCGAGTGGCTCAACGCCCAACAGGGCGACGGATCAGCCGACTTCTGGAAGAAGTACCTGGCTGGAGTAACCGAGCCGACCGACCTGCATGTGGACCGCGAGACCGGGGACACGGGCGTCGGAGAATGCGAGGTGGTCGCCTCCTCCGAACTCTTCGCGCAGGCCCGCGACTACGCCCGGTCCCAGCGGATCACGATGAACACCCTGGTGCAGGGTCTGTGGTCGATTCTCCTCTCCCGCTACAGCCGCCGCGACGAGGTGCTGTTCGGTTCGACCATCTCGGGCCGCTCGATCGCACTGCCGGGTGTGGACTCGATGATGGGGCTGTTCATCAACACGCTTCCGGTACGCGGCCGGCTCACGGGCGACATGGGGGTCGCGGGCTGGCTGCGGGATCTCCAGGACGAGCAGTTGGAAATGCGGCAGTGGGAGTACTGCCACCTGGTCGACGTGCAGAAGCACAGCGGCATCGCACGCGGAGAGGCGCTGTTCCGGTCCATTCTGGTCTTCGAGAACTACCCCGTGGTGCAGAAGCCGTCGGACCTCCCCGAGGGTCTGACCCGGCGCCTGGTCAACTGCGTCGAGCGCACGGGATATCCGCTCACCCTGGTCGCGTCGGCGGGCCGCGCCCTGGAGTTCCGGTTCGTGTACGACCGGAGCCGGTTCGACGCGGCGACGATCGAACGGATGGCCGGCCACCTGCGCACCCTGCTGGAGTCCGTCGTGGCGGCTCCCGCGGCGCGCATCGCGGAGTTGAACATGCTCACGGAGCGGGAGCGGCAGGAGATCCTGGTCGACTGGAACGGCGTCACCGGCCCCTACCCCGACACCGCGACCATCCACTCCCTCATCGAGGACCGCGTCGCCACCGACCCGGACGCCATCGCCATCACCCACGGCGACCAGCAGTGGACGTTCGCACAGGTCAACGCCCGAGCCAATCAACTCGCCCACCACCTGCGGGGAACGGGCATCACCCCGGACACACTGATCGCGGTCTGCCTGGACCGCTCCCCCGAGCTGATCGCGACGCTGCTCGGCATCATGAAAGCCGGCGCCGCCTTCGTCCCCCTCGACCCCGACTACCCCACCGACCGCATCACCTACATGGTCAACGACGCCCAGGCGCCCCTCATCATCACCAGCAGCAACCACACCGACCGGCTCCCCGCAGACACCCCACGCCTCCTCGTCGACAGCGAATGGCCCCAGGGACCCGTCGAGAATCCCGCACCATTGGCCTCCCCGGACGACCTCGCCTACATCATCTACACCTCAGGCTCCACCGGCCGCCCCAAAGGCGTCGCCCTCGAACACCGCGGCGTCGTCAACTACCTCCACTGGTGCGACCAGAACTACCCCGTCACCGACCCCGACGGGATCGGGACAATCCTGTATTCCTCCGTCACCTTCGACCTCACCATCACCGCCCTGTTCCTCCCCCTCATCCAGGGCACCCAGCTCGCCATCCCCGAACTCCAGCCCGGCCAGAGCGCATTCGACGCAGCCATCGACCTCATCCTCACCGACGTCCCCATCAGCTTCCTCAAAGCCACCCCCTCCCACCTGGAAATCCTCGCCGCCCACCTCACCACCCGCCAGGCCACCCACCACATCACCACCATCGTCGCCGGCGGCGAAAACCTCACCCCCGCCCTCGTCTCACAACTCCTCGACACCAGCACCACGACCACAACCATCTCCAACGAATACGGCGCGACCGAAGGCTCCGTCGCCAACGTCATGAGCCTCACCACCACCCCCGACCCCAACGGCAACACCACCACCCTCGGCCGACCCATCACCAACACCACCACCTACGTCCTCGACCACCACAACCAACCCGCCCCCATCGGCATCCCCGGACACGCCCTCCTCGGCGGCATCTGCCTCGCCCGCAACTACCACAACCGACCCCAACTCACCGAACAACGCTTCACCCCCAACCCCCTCCCCATCACCCACGACCCCCGCACCTACCACACCGGCGACCTCGTCACCTGGCGACCCGACGGCACCCTCGAATTCACCGGCCGCATCGACAACCAGATCAAACTCCGCGGCTACCGCATCGAACTCGGCGAAATCGAAAACGCCCTCACCACCCACCCCCACATCCACACCACCACCATCACCCTCCGCGAAGACACCCCCGGCAACAAACAACTCACCGCATACATCGTCACGAACGAGCCGGTCGACAACGACGCCCTGCGCGCACACCTCCGGCAGCAGCTCCCGGACTACATGGTCCCGTCGACCTACGTGACACTCGATCAGCTGCCGCTCACCCCCAACGGCAAGGTCGACACCAAGGCCCTCCCCGCCCCCGGATCGGAACGCCCCGAACTCGGCAACGCCTACACCGCCCCCCGCACCGACACCGAGCGCATTCTGGCGGCCATCTGGGTGGACATCCTCGGCATCGAGACCGTCGGTGTCCACGACAACTTCTTCGCACTCGGCGGGCAGTCGATCAGCGCGGTGCGGATGGTGTCGCGGATCCGGGAGGCCGGGCTGCCCATCGCCCTCCAGCAGATCATGCGGCATCCGACGGTGGCCGGTCTGGCCGCCGCGCTGGACGCACCGGAGATGCGGGCCGAGACCGACGGCGGGCTGGTCGTCCTGCTCTCGTCCGAGGACGACCCCGCTCTGCCCCGGCTGTTCTGCGTGCATCCCGGAGGCGGCAGCACCCATCCGTACCGGGCGCTCGCGCAGCGCCTGGCCGGGGCGTTCACCGTGTACGGGGTCCAGGCGCCGGGGCTGAACGCGGGTGAGTCGCCGCTCGTCGGCTTCGAGGACATCGCGGACCGGTACTGGCGGGAGATCCGCCGGGTGCAGCCGGAGGGCCCGTGCACGATCCTCGGCTGGTCGACCGGCGCGGTGATCGCGCACGCGATGGGGGTGCGTGACCCGCGGGCGGTGGCCGCCCTGCTGCTGTTGGAGCCTGCGGTCACCGGGGCTGACCAGCAGGACCGGTTCCAGCGGCACGCCGAGGTGTACCGCCGGGTGCACGACCTGTGGCGGCTCGGTCAGGACCAGGCCGGCGTCCAACGTGCCGCCACGGAGCGGGAGATGAAGCGTCTGGCTCCGGAGATGAACATCGAGGAGTCGGCGATCACGCTCGACGAGTGGCTGCCCTACGCGGTCCTGGAGGCCGAGGTCCGCTCACTCGCCGCCTACCGTCCCGCGAGCTCGGCGGTTCCCGCGACACTGTTCGTCAGCGACACCGTGCGTGACGGCAGCGGCGACGAGGTGCCGCAGGCCCGGTATGTCGCCCACTGGAGCAGGCTCTACCCGCTGGGCCTGGACATCCGCCCGATGCCGGGTCGCCATATGGAGATGGTCAAGGGTGAGGAGCAGTTGTCCGTGGTGGCCGCGGCGGTACGAGCGGCCGTGACGGACGGCGCCGGCCGGGAGGCCGGGGTGCTGTTGCCGGCCTGACGGGTACCGCACGGCGAAGAGCCGCCCTCCGCTCACGCGGGGGGCGGCTCTTCGTTGTCGGGGGCCCGACGGCCGCCAGGGGTTGGGCTCGTGGTCCCGGCGGCCCTGTCAGGAGAGGGTTGGCGAGCAGGTGGATCTGTTCCACGGCACGGTGGTTGGAGGCCCGCCGGTGGGCGTCGCCGCTCCGGCCGGACTCTCTCTCGCGTGATGGCCGGGCCGCGCGGTCCCGGTTCGCGACCACCGGGCGCTCACCGTCCGCGGCGCCGCCCGAGGTGGACGAAGGATCGCCCACCCCAGCGTCGCGGGTCCGGTCCGAACGTGGAGGTGTCCGCCTCGTGCGCGTTCCGTGGTGCGCCCTGGCCTGCGGGGCAGTCGGCATCTCTCCCTCACGGGTGCCGACGGCGGCCTTGACCGCGGGCTCCGCCGTCCACCTCACGTGCGTACACGCCGGAACGCCCCGGTCCCGGGTCCCCTCCGATGGGAGCGGAGGGGACCCGGGACCGGGGCGAAGAGGGTCGACGCGCGGTGGTCAGTTCACCAGCGGGTCAACTCGGGGAAGAAGTTGGGCACTTCGGTGGTGCGGCCGGCGTCCAGGGCGGTGCGGTAGATGTGGCAGCCGACCGCCAGGTCCAGGACGCCGAGGCCGAACGGCGAGAAGACGGTGGGGCGGTCGCGGTCGAGGGTGACCGTGCCGCGCAGGACGTCGGCGAGGGTGCCGTCGATGAAGTCGCGGGTGCCGTACTCCGTCTCGGTGAGGTGGGGGGAGGTCTGGGCTTTGAGGCAGTGGTCGATGTCGTCCACGATGTTGTGGCACTTGACCATGACCGTGGGGTGGATGTCGCGCAGGGACAGGTTCAGGATGAGCTGGTCCGGCAGCAGGGTCTGGCCGTCCGCGAGCCAGGGCGCCGGCGCGGTGGTGGCGAGGACCACCAGGTCGGCGGTGGCCAGGGCGTCGTCGATCTCGGACACGGCTCTGGCCTGCCAACCGTGGGTGTCGGTCGCGTAGGCGGCGAACTTCTCGGCGTACGCCTCCACATGGTCGTGGACGAGGCACTCGCGGACGTTGAGTCCACGGGCGGCGAGGAAGTCGGAGACCGTGCGGCCGATGATGCCGGCGCCGACGAAGAGGACCGTGCGGGGCGCCTCGTCGGGGGCCAGCGTCTCCACGGCGAGCGCGGCGGAGGCGGCCGTGCGGGCGGCGCTGATGCGGGACGCTTCGAGGCAGGCGAACGGGTAGCCGGTCTCCGCGTCGTTGAGGAGCAGCACGGCGGAGGCGCGGGGAAGGTTCTGCCGCACGTTCTCCGGGTAGCTGGCGATCCACTTCAGGCCGGACACCGGTGCCTCGCCGCCCAGGTGGGCGGGGAGGGCGATGATGCGGGCGCCGGGGTTGTCGGGGAAGCGCAGGAAGTAGCTGTCCGGGTTCACGGTGGCGCCGCGGCTGTGCTGGAGATAGGTGTCCCGCACGATCTCCAGGATCTCCGACGGCGCGGAGGTGATGACGTCCTGGGCGACGGTGCCGTCGATCACGTGAAAAGTCGACATCGGTGGGTGCCTTTCGCGGATGGGAGGGGTGCGGGACGGTGATCAGGCGAGGACACCGAGGTGTTGTCCCACCCAGGCGTCGTTGTAGACCGTGCCGAGGTAGCGTTCGCCGAGGTCGGGTGAGATCGCGGCGATGCGTGAGCCGGGCGGGAACGCGTCGGCGTACTGCCGGATCGCGGCCAGGACGGATCCGGTGGAGCCGCCGACCAGGAGCCCGTGGGTGCGGGCGAGCAGCCGGCACTCGTGGACCGCGTCCTCCTCCGCGACGAGCACGACCTCGTCGGCGAGGCCGGGTTCGAACAGTTCCGGGACACGGCTGGCGCCGAGGCCGGGGATGCGGCGGGGTCCGGGCGGGGCGCCGAAGATGATGGAGCCCAGGGCGTCGACGGCGACGATCCGGGTGTCCGGGGAGTACTCGCGCAGGTAGCGGGAGCAGCCGACGAACGTGCCGGTGGAGCCCGCGCCGACGAACAGGTAGTCGATGTGCTGGAGTTCCTTGAGCAGGGTGCGCGCGGTCTGCTCGTAGTGGGCTCGGGGGTTGGCCGGGTTGGCGTACTGGTTGAGCCACACCATGGACGGGTCGGCCTCGACGCGCCGCCGGATGTGGGCGATGCGGGACTGGAGGAAGCCGCCGTTGGCGTCGACGGTGTCCACGACGACGACCTCGGCTCCGAGGGCGCGCATGTGGTCGATGCTGGTGGCGTTGGTGTTGGGGTCGACCACGCAGGTGAAGGGGTATCCCTTGGTGGCGCAGATGGAGCTGAGAGCGATGCCGAGGTTCCCGGAGGACGACTCGATGACGCGGGCACCGGGGGTGAGGACCTCACGGTGCTCGGCGTCCTCGACCAGGCTGAGGGCCGTCTTGAGCTTGACCGAGCCGGCCGGGTTGAGACCCTCGATCTTGAGGAAGACGTCGGCGCCCGGTACCACGCGGGTCAGACGGACGAAGAGGTCGTCGGTGACCAGCTCGTAGGTGTGTTCGTAGATCATGACTCGGGCCTCCACAGGTCCTCGGGCCCGGTCTCGTCCGCCGCGTATCTGCCGAGCGAGCTGACGGCCATGCGCATCTCCAGGGCCATGGCGTCCAGGAGACGTTCGAGCCCGTGGTCCGGATCCTCGTCGGCGGCGACCAGGGCGGCGCGGCCGAGGCCGACGGCGCGGGCGCCGAGGGCGAGCAGTTTGACGGCGCGGATGCCGTCCCAGACGCGTCCGCTGGCGAGCAGGGTGTGGTCGGCGGGATCCACCCGGCGCAGGCACTCGGCCAGCGGCAGTCCGACGTGGCCGAGGAAGCCGGTGGGGGCCCAGCCGGTTCCGCCCTCGGCTCCGTCGACGGTGACGGCGTGGGCGCCCGCCTCCCAGGCGATGGCGGCGGCACGGCCGACGTCCCGGCCGGGGAAGAGCTTCACCCAGCAGCGGGCGCGCGGGTAGTTGTTGCGCATGAGCTGGATCTGCCGGCGGAAGATCTCGTCGGTGAAGGTGCCGGGACTGGAGCAGCGCAGGACCGCTCCCCCGTCGGGGGCGAGGCGTTCGACGGCGTACTGCCCGTCGAGGTCTGCGGCGGCCGCCTCGCTGATCATGGTGAGGCCGCCGAGGCCGGGCTTGGCGCCCTGGCCGACCTTCATCTCGAAGCCGAGGCGGCCGGTGGTGAGGAGTCCGGAGACGGCGGGGTCGCTGTAGACCTGGTTCCAGACCTCGGAGTCGGCGTCCTCGGTGCTCTGCTGGACGCAGACGCCGCCGACGCCGTCGGGGAGTTCCTCGCAGTAGGCGAGGATGCGTTCGAGCAGGCCCTTGCGGTGGTCGTCACCGCTGCTGCGGAAGCCGTTCATCGGTGCGACGTTCTCGCCGATGACCATGGGGATGCCGAGGCGTCCTGCCTGGCGGCTGAGGGCGAGACTGGTGCCGGCGACGCGGGTGGAGCCGAGGGCCGACACGTACACGGGCACGGGGGCGTCGAAGCCGCCGAGGGCGGTGGTGAGGCGGACGTCGGAGTAGAGGGGTTCGCGGCCGAGGTCGATGAGTTTGGCGAGGCGGCCGGGCATGAAGACGGGCGGGGCCAGGCGCAGGGCGTCGATCTCGTCGCCCGGCTCGCGGGTTCCGCCGAAGACGGCGGTGCCGTAGCTGTCGGCCGGCGGGAAGACGGCGGCGGCTCCGTCACGGGCACGGGCGCGGATGGCGTCCTCGGGCAGGCCGGGTGCGGTCAGGTACGTCACGGGGACACGACCCCCGCGAGCTTCGGGAAGGCCGTGGCCTGCCAGACGGAGTCGAGGCCGGCGACCCAGCGGGTGAGGCGTTCCAGGCCGATGCCGAAGCCGGCGCTGCGGGGGATGCCGTGGCGGGCGACGTCGAGGTACCAGGCGTACTTGGAGGGGTTCTCGCCGGTTTCCCGCATCCGGGTGACCAGGGTGGCGTACTCGTTCTCGCGCTGGCTGCCGCTGCACAGTTCGCCGCAGGACTCGGGAGCGATCAGGTCGAAGTTGAGCAGGGTGCCGGGCTCGGCGGGGCTCTCCTTGTCGTAGAAGCCGCGGGAGCCCTTGGGGTAGCCGACGATGAAGAACGGGGCGTCGGCCTGGCGGGAGATGCGCTCCTCGGCCTCCCACTCGATCTCCGTGCCGGCGGCCTGCGGGTAGCCGTCGGCGCGCAGACGTTCGACGACCTCGCCGTGCGGGACGCGGGCGAAGGGTTCGGCGACGAAACGGCGCAGGGTGTCCGGGTCCCGGCCGAGGACGGCGAGTTCGGCGCCGCACTCGTCGGCGACGGTGGTGACGGCGTGGCGGACCAGGCCTTCGGCGATGTCCATGGCGTCGTCGCGGGTGGCACCGGCGTATTCGACGTCGATCTGCCGGAACTCGGAGAGGTGGCGGTGGGTCGAGCTCGTCTCGACGGGCTCCAGGCGGACGTTGGGCGCGACGAGGAAGATGCGGTCGTAGGCGAGCAGGGACGCCTGCTTGTAGAGGATGGCGCTGGTCATCAGCTTGTAGCGGTGGCCGTAGTAGTCGACGTCCACCTGCTTGGCACCGCGCGATCCGGGGTCGGTGACGGGGCCGATGATCGGGTGGGACATCTCCACCGCGTCGTCGGCACGGAGGTAGGCCCGGGCACCGGCGACCAGGGCCTGCTGGACGCGCAGGGCGGCCCTGGTGCGCGGGTCGCGCAGGTGTTCCAGGGGTGCGGGCAGAGCCGGCGCGGCGGCGAAGGCCAGGGGGTGCTCGATCTGGAGTGTCATGTCGTTCCTTGTCCGGTCGACGTACGGATCACCGGCCCGGGAAGGGCTGCGGAGAGGGAGGGTGACAAGCGGTCAGCTCGCCCGGGCGAGCGATGCGGCGGGCGCGTCGTAGCGGGTCTTGACGTGGTGCAGCGCGTACATCAGTCCCGACGAGGTCAGGCGCTGGGAGCTGTGCACGGTGGTGGGGCCGAGCGGCAGCGATCCGGTACGGGACCACTCCAGTCGGCCCTGCTCGGAGATGACGGTGCGGGTGCGGCCCGCGTTGTCGGGGTGCAGGCAGAAGGGGACGTCGAGGTAGCCGCGTGCGAAGGCCCGGACGAGGGCCTGCCCGAGGTCGTCGTGCAGGCCGAGGACGGCCTCCACGAGGGCCCGGGCCTCCTCCTCGACGCCGGTGGACGGCGGTGGCGCGGTGCGGCGCTCCGAGCGTGCGGCGGCCGTGGCCGTCTCCAGCGCCGTGACGTTCTCGGCGATCGAGGGAATGCGGGCGGCTTCGGCGGCCGTCTTGACGATGAGGCGCGCGGCCCCGGTCCGCACCGCGAGCCGGGCGGCGTCCGCGACGAGGGCCAGCGCGCCGGCCCTGGTCTCGGGATAGACGCCCATGTAGGCGTAGACGACCACGTGCCAGGAGGTGTCCGGGAGGTGGTCGGCGGCCAGGGCGCGCAGTGCGTGGACGGCTTCCTCGTCCTGCTCGGCGTTGGTCTGCTGGGCGTAGCTCAGGGAGATGCTGCGCAGCCCGTGCTGCCGGAAGAACATGCCTTCCAATACGGAGAGGGCGATGAGCAGCGAGGGTGGGCAGAGCTGGCCCAGCATGCAGCCGCCGAAGCTCTCCAGGTGCGGTTCGACGCCGGACTCGCGGAGCGCGGCGAGGGTGCGGCACGCGTCGCGCCAGGCCTGCACGGAGGTGGCGAGCGGGGTGCGGCCGTAGGGCAGGCAGTACGAGACGGGGCCGCCCTCGGTGGCGTCGAGCCCGGCGTCGATCAGCGCCTCGACGATGCGGCCGGGTTGTGCGGAGCCGTGCCGTACCTGGACGGGGAAGTCCTCGCCGCGGACGCCGTCGAGCATCTCGGTGGTGGTGGCGACGGGCATGCTCACGAGCGGGTAGCCGTTGAGCGGGTGCCCCTGGGCGGCGGCGCGGGCGGCGGCGGCGTAGTCACCGACGCGGGTGAAGCTGTCGATGGTGAGGGTGCCGACGGTGGTGGCGTCCGCGCCGTGGGTGGCGAGCAGTCCCTCGCGCATCCTCACGGGGTCGGCGAAGCCCATGCGGGGCTGCACGACCAGTGTGCCGGAGCGTGCGGCGTCGGCCATGAAGCGGTGGAAGGCGCCGCCGGTGCCGGTGAGCGGCGTCGCCGTGCCGGGGCCAGGGTCAGCGGAGGGCATCGGCGTAGGCCTTTCCGTGCCCGCGCTGGGAGAGGGAGTCGAGCAGGGCGAGCAGCCGCGGTACGGCGTTCGGGCCGATCAGCACGGCGTCGAAGCCGGCCTCGGTGAGCGCGGGATGGGCGTCGGGGTCGCTGGACCCCTCGGTGTCGAGCTTGCCTCCGATGACGAGCGGTACCCGGGCCAGGGCGGGTGCGGCGCGGACCGCGCGGGCCAGGGCGGGGGCCTCCTCGGCGCCGTGGCCGTTGACGGTGCTCACGACGATGAGGCCGGGGGGCCGTGCGGCGGACTCGGTGACCAGGGTGTGGACGGGGACGCAGGCACCGAGGTTGGTGACGTCCCATCCCTGTTCCTCCAGCGTGAGCTGGAGGAACAGGAGGTTCCAGGTGTGCGAGTCCGAGGGGATGGTGCTCAGGACCGCGTGGGGCGGGTTCTGCGGGGGCTGGTGGCGCGGGTACACGACCGGCTTTCCTCTCGACACCGTCGGGGCCGCGATCGCTGTGATCGGGCCGTGGTCCGGGACATGCCCCGCCGCGCCCGGCTCCCCGAAGTCCCTTCCGCCCATGGGGCGTCAGGCGTTCCTTCGGGGGGGGGTCGGGTCCGGGTGTCCGGGCTGTCGGCGGGTGACGTCGTCCATCGTGGCCAGCGGCCTTCCGTCGTGGCACTGGGCACTTGTGGCCAGCCGCCGGGGCGTCACTTGTGCCCACTGGGGGCGCCCGTGCACGCGTCCTAACGTGCTCACCGCGGACGTCCTTCCGGCGCCGAACCGCTTGCACCGCGCGTACCGCTTGTACCGCTGACAACGTGCTGACGATGGGGAGTGAACGGTGGCTGATCACCAGGTGGAAGAGTGGCGGCACGCGCTGGCAGGCCTGGAGCCGCTGGAGCTGCCGGCGGACCGGCGCCCGGCGCAGGAGGGGCCAGGCTCCTCGGACCGGGTCGGATTCGACGTTCCCGTCGTGACGGCCGAGGCGCTGTCCGCGCTGGCCCGCGAGCGGGGGACGGAGCTTTCGACGGTCCTGCTGACGGTGTTCCAGGTGCTGCTCGCCCGGCACACCGGCCGGGGCGATGTCCCGGTGGTGGTGCGGGGCGAGGACGGACGCGCTCGGGCCGTACGGAGCCCCGACGGCGACCCGCTGTTCGAGGACGCGCTGACCGCCGTCACGACCGCCCTGGGAGCGCGTGCCGGACTGCCGTACGCGGAACTCGCGGAGGCGGCCGGCGGTTCGCTGGACGCCGCCCCCTGGTTCGCGTGGCGCACGGCGGCCGACACGCCGGCCCCGCTCGCGCCCGGGGCGCAGATCACCCTGGAGCTCGCCGCCGACGGTGACGTGCTGCGGGGTGTCCTGGGCTACCGCACGGACCTGTTCGACCGGGCCACGGCGGAGCGTCTGGCAGACCACTTCGGGGTCCTTGCCGAGTCCGCCGCCGAGGCACCGGGGACGCGGCCGGCCGCGCTGGAGATGCTGACGGCGGCGGAGCGGACGCGGATCCTCACCGAGTGGAACGGCCCCCGGTCCGCGTTCCCCGACACGTCGACCGTTCACCGCCTGGTCGAGGAGCGGGCCGCACGGCAGCCTGACGCGGTCGCGCTGGAGCACGCCGGGCAGGTGCTGACCTACCGCGCTCTGGACGAGCGGGCGAACCGGCTCGCCCGCCACCTCGGCGAACGGGGTGTGGGACCGGGCGCACTGGTCGCGGTGTGCCTGGACCACGGCCCGGACCTGGTGTGCGCACTGCTCGGGGTGCTCAAGTCCGGTGCCGCGTATGTGCCGTTGGACCCGTCGTACCCGGCCGAGCGGCTGCGCTACATGGTCGGCGACAGTGCGGCGCCCGTGGTGATCACGCAGTCCGGGCACGCCGCCCTGTTCGCGCCGGGGTCCGAGCTGCTGCTCACCGACCGCGGCTGGCCGGACGGTGACGGCTCGGCCCAGGTCGTCGGGGCGAGCCCCGACGACCTGGCCTATGTCATCTACACCTCGGGCTCCACGGGCCGCCCCAAGGGCGTCCGGGTGGCGCACCGGGGTGTCGTCAACTACCTACACTGGTGCGACCGCAACTACCCGGCCGCGCCCGGCGCCGAGATCGGCTCACTGCTGTGCTCGTCGGCGGCGTTCGACCTGACGGTCACCGCTCTGTTCCTGCCGCTGGTGCAGGGGCTTCGCCTGGTGATACCGAACCCTGGTCCCGGGCAGACGGTGTTCGACGCGGCCGTGGATCTCGTGGCGGCCGGTGCGCGGGTCAGTTTCGTCAAGGCGACCCCCTCGCATCTGGAGCTGCTGGTCGCGCGGCTGGAGCGGGAAGGTCTGCGGCACGCCGTCGCCACGGTAATCGCGGGGGGCGAGGACCTCACGCCGGCGCTGACGCACCGGGTGCTGGCGAGCGGCGCGGACGACACGGCCGTCGTCAACGAGTACGGGCCGACCGAGGCGACCGTGGGCAACGTGGTCAGCCGGACGGTTTCGGTGGACCCGGCGGCGGACCACGTGCCGATGGGCCGCGCGATCGACAACACCGAGGTGTTCGTGCTCGGCGCGCACGGCGAGGTCCAACCGGTCGGCGTGCCGGGTGAGTTGTTGATCGGCGGCGTGAACGTGGCCCTCGGCTACCTGGGGCGGCCCGAACTGACGGCGGAGCGTTTCGTGCCCCACCCGTTCTCGACGGATCCGGACGCTCGGGTGTACCGCACCGGGGACCTGGTGAAGTGGCTGCCGGACGGGCAGCTGGTCTACCTGGGCCGGATCGACGACCAGGTCAAGGTGCGCGGCCACCGGGTGGAACTGGGCGAGATCGAGAACGCCCTGCTGGCCCGTCCCGGCGTGGCGGCGGCGACCGTCGTGGTCCGTGAGGACGTCCCGGGCGACAAGCGCCTGGTGGCGTACCTGGTGCCGGCGGGCGAAGCCCGTCCGACGGCGCCCGAACTGCGCCGAGCCCTGTCGCGGGATCTGCCCGAGCACATGGTGCCCGCCCGGTACGTGACGCTGGAGCGGCTTCCTCTGACACCGAACGGCAAGGTCGACCGCAAGGCGCTGCCGGCGCCCGAGAGCGGGCGTCCGGATCTGACCGTGGCGTACGCGGCGCCGGTCACCTCTACCCAGGAGGCCGTCGTCGGCATCTGGGCCGAGATGCTGGGCGTGGACCCCGTGGGCGTCGACGACGACTTCTTCGAGCTGGGCGGGCACTCTCTGCTGGCCGTCCGGATCGCTTCCCGACTGCGCCGGGACCTGGGCGTACACGTTTCCCACCGCACCCTGTTCGAGGCGCGGACGCCCGCGGCGCTGGCGACCGCCCTCGACGCGCTCGGCATCCTCCGTGAGGCGACGGCACCGAGGCCGGACCGGCCCGCGGGACCGCTGCCGCTGTCGTTCGCCCAGCAACGCCTCTGGTTCCTCGACCAGTTGGATCCCGGACGAACCGAGTACGTCGTCCCGGCCGGGCTGCGGGTCACGGGGCCCTTCGCACCGGACGCGTTCGGAGCCGCGCTCACGGCGCTGGTCGCCCGGCACGAGATCCTGCGGACCCGATTCGTGGCGGACGGTACGGGTCGTCCGGTCCAGATCGTCGAGCCGCCGCGCGACGTGGCCGTTGAGGTGCACGACGCGAGGGACCTCGGTGACGACGCGGCGCTCGGCATCCTGCGGGAGGCGGCGGGGCTGCCGTTCGACCTGGCGGCGGGACCGCTGCTGCGGGCCCTGGCGGTGCGGGTCGCCGAGGAGGAGTGGCTCCTGCTGGTGGCGCTGCACCACATCGTCTCCGACGGCTGGTCGGAAGGCGTCCTGGCCCGTGAACTGCGGGAGTTGTACGGGGCGGCGGTCACGGGCCGTGAGGCCGGGCTCGTCCCGCTGGAACTCCAGTACGCGGACTTCGCTGCCTGGCAGCGCGCGACCTTGGAAGGCCCCGAGCTGGACGGACAGGCGGAGTACTGGCGCGGGCGGCTCGCCGGGCTCCAGCCGCTGGAGCTGCCGACCGACAGGCGCCGGCCCGCCGAGCGGTCGGGCCGCGGTGACGAGGTCGCCTTCACCGTCCCCGCCGGCACGGTCGACGCCGCCCGCCGCATGGCGGCGGGGCAGGGCGCCAGCCTGTTCATGTCGCTGCTCGCGGTGTTCCAGCTGCTCATGGCGGAGTACAGCGGGCAGGACGACATCGCGGTCGGCAGTCCGATCGCCGGCCGCAACCGGTCGGAGACCGAGGACCTGATCGGCTTCTTCGTCAACACCCTCGTGATGCGCACCGACCTGTCCGGCGATCCGAGCTTCGGTGACCTGCTCGACCGGGTCAAGGACACCGCGCTCGGCGCGTACGACCACCAGGACCTTCCCTTCGAGCGCCTGGTGGAGGAACTCGCGCCGGAGCGGGATCTGTCCCGCACCCCGCTGTTCCAGACCATGTTCGTGCTCCAGAACACCCCGGACGGGAACGCGTGGGGGCTGCCGGGTCTCGACGTCGAGCCGTTCGCGGTGCGGACGGAGGAGGCCAAGTTCGACCTGACGCTGTTCCTCACCGAGCGGCCCGGCGGTTCACTCGACGGGAAGCTCGTCTTCGCCGCGGATCTGTTCGACCACGCGACGGCGGCCCGGCTGGCCGGTCACTTCACGACCCTGCTCGAAGCGGTCGTCTCGGACCGGGGTCGACGGCGGTCGGAACTGGAGGTGCTGACCGGGGCCGAGCGCGTCCGTGTGCTGAGCGAGTGGTCCGGCGCCGCGTCCCTCTCCCCGGACGCCGCCACGACGGCGCACCGCCTCGTCGAGGAGCGCGTCGCACAACTACCCGGTACGACGGCGGTGTTGTCGGAGACCGGGGAGCTGACGTACCGCGAGCTGAACGAGCGGGCCAACCGGCTCGCCCGGCACCTGCGGTCGCTCGGCGCCGGGGCCGGCCGGGTGGTCGCCGTATGCCTGGAGCGCGGGCCCGAGCAGATCGCCGCCCTGCTCGCGGCGCTGAAGTCGGGGGCCGCCTACCTGCCGTTGGACCCGGATCTTCCCGCCGACCGGCTCGCCTTCATGATCGAGGACTCCGGGGCGGCGCACGTGGTGACCGACGCCGCGCACGCGGCGCTGCTGCCCCGCACACCCCACCGCTTCCTCACCGACCGGGACTGGCCGCTGGTCCAGGATCTGGCGGCGCACGACCCGGAGCCCGCCGCGGCCCCGGACGACCTGGCCTATCTCATCTACACCAGCGGCTCGACCGGCCGCCCCAAGGGCGTCCAGATCGAGCACCGGAGCCTGGTCAACCTGATCCACTGGACGGTGGACAGCTTCGGCGCGGCGCCGGGCCGACGGGTCGCGCATCTCGCCGGTCTCGGCTTCGACGCCGCGGCATGGGAACTGTGGCCCGCGCTGGCGGCCGGTGCCACCGTGTGCGTCCCCGACGACACGGTGCGGCGCACTCCGGAACTGCTCCAGCGCTGGCTGTCCGGACGGCGGGTGCACGGCACGTTCCTCTCCACGCCCATGCTGGAGGCGCTGGCCACGCTGGACTGGTCGGAGCCGACCTCGCTGGCCTACGTCCTCACCGGCGGTGACGCGCTGCGCCTGCCGGCCGGGCTGCGGCTGCCGTTCCGCGTCGTCAACAACTACGGTCCGACCGAGTCGACGGTGGTCACGACATCGGCCGAGGTGGAGCCGGGGGTACCGGTCCCGCCGATCGGCCGGCCAATTCGCAACACCGTCGTCCACGTCGTCGACCGCCACGACCGGCCCGTCCCGATCGGCGTCGCGGGCGAACTCCTGGTCGGCGGTGCCGGACTGGCGCGTGGCTACCAGGGGCTGCCGGACCAGACCGCGGAACGGTTCGTCACCGTGGACGTCGACGGCACACCCCGGCGCGTCTACCGGACCGGCGACCGGGTGCGGTGGCTGGCCGACGGGCAACTGGAGTTCCTGGGGCGGCTCGACGACCAGGTGAAGCTGCGTGGTCACCGCATCGAGCCGGGCGAGATCGCGTCGGTGCTGCTGGCCGGGGACGACGTCGCGACGGCGACCGTGATCCTGCGTGAGGACGTCCCGGGTGACAAGCGCCTGGTGGCGTACGTCGTACCGGACGGGCAGGCGCCGACCGCCGAGGGCCTGCGGGCCCGGCTGCGCCGTGACCTGCCCGACTACATGGTGCCGTCCGCGTTCGTCGTGCTGGACCGGCTGCCGCTCACCCCGAACGGCAAGGTGGACCGGCGTGCCCTGCCCGCGCCGGACCCCCGCTCGGCCGAGAGCGGTGTCGCGCCGCGCACACCGGCCGAACGCGCGGTGGCCGAGGCCTGGTCGCTGGTACTGGGGACGGACGTCACCGGTGTCGACGACAACTTCTTCGAACTGGGCGGGCACTCGCTGCTGGCCACCCAGGTCACCTCGCGGCTGCGGGCCGCACTGGGCGTGGAGGTGCCGGTACGGGCCCTGTTCACGGCGCCCACGGTCGCCGGCCTGGCGGCCCTGGTGGCCGAGCTCGACACGGGCGACGCGGAGCGGATCATGCCCGTCGCGCGGACCGGCGGTGCGCTGCCGCTGAGTTCCGCACAGCAGAGGCTGTGGTTCCTGGATCAGCTGGAGCCGGGGCGCGCCGAGTACGTCGTACCGTTCGCGCTGCACGTCCGTGGCGTCCTCGACGTACCTGCCCTGGACGCGGCGCTCACCTCGATGGTGGCGCGGCACGAGGTCCTGCGGACCCGGTTCGTCCCCGAGGACGGTGAGCCGGGGCAGGTCGTCGATCCCCCGGCACCGGTGGGAGCGGCCGTCCACGATCTGCGCCACGTCGTCGATCCGGGGGAACGGTTCGCGGCGGCACGGCGGTTCGCGGAGGCCGAGGCGGGTCGCTCGTTCGATCTGGCGACGGGTCCGCTGCTGCGGGCGCACCTGGTGCGGCTCGCCGACGACGAGGCGTTCCTCCTGCTGTCGGTGCACCACATCGCGGCCGACGGATGGTCGGAGGGAATCCTGGCGCGGGAGCTGCGTGAGGGGTACCGCGCGGCGGTGGCCGGGGCGGAGCCGACCGGTCTGCCCGAACTGCCCCTGCAGTACGCGGACTTCTCCGTGTGGCAGCGCGAGCGGCTGGCCGGTGACGTGCTGGCGGACCAACTGGCCTACTGGCGCGACCGGCTCGCCGGGGTGGAGCCGCTGGAGCTCCCGAGCGACCACCGACGGCCCGCGGGACCGCCCGAGGGCGGCTCCACCGTGGCGTTCGACGTGCCGGCCGAGGTCGCCGCGCGCCTGCGCGCGGTGGCGGCGGAGAACGGCGCCAGCATGTACATGGTGCTCCTGGCGGTGTTCCAGGTGCTGCTGGCGAAGTACAGCATGCAGGACGACATCACGGTCGGCAGTCCCATCGCGGGCCGCAACCGGGCCGAGACCGAGGACCTGATCGGCTTCTTCGTCAACACCCTCGTGATGCGCACCGACCTGTCCGGCGATCCGAGCTTCGGTGACCTGCTCGACCGGGTCAGGGACACCGCGCTCGGCGCGTACGACCACCAGGACCTTCCCTTCGAGCGCCTGGTGGAGGAACTGGCTCCCGACCGCGACCCGTCGCGCAACCCGCTGTTCCAGACCATGTTCGCGCTGCAGAACACCCCGGACGGCCGCACCTGGAGCCTGCCGGGTCTTGAGGTGGAGCCGTTCGCGGTGACGCCGCCCGACGCCAAGTTCGACCTGAGTCTGATCATGTCCGAGGGTCCGGCCGGCGGTCTGCGCGGGACTCTGGAGTACCGCACCGATCTCTTCCGGCAGGACACCGTCGACCGGCTGGCCGGCCACCTGGGCACGCTGCTGGACGCGGTCGCCGGCGCTCCCGGGTCCCGGCTGTCGCAGTTGTGCGTGCTCACGCCGGCCGAGCGGCACACGACGCTCGTCGAGTGGAACGACACCGTCACCGCCTCTCCGGACGGGGCCACGGTGCACGGCCTCTTCGAGGAGCGGGCCGCCCTGCGGCCGGACACCGTGGCCGTCGAATCACCGGGGGCCACCCTCACCTACGGCGAACTGAACGCGCGCGCCAACCGGATCGCCCACCACCTGCGGACCCGGTACGGGGTACGGCCGGACATGCCGGTGACGGTGTGCCTGGGCCGTGGCGCCGACCTGGTGACGGCGGAGCTCGCGGTGCTGAAGGCCGGGGCGGCGTACGTGCCCCTGGACCCGGAGTACCCCGTCGAGCGGCTGGCGTACATGGTGCGCGACACGCGGACCCCGGTCGTCCTCACCGACACCGCGCGGGCGGACCGGCTCCCGTCGGGGGTGCCCCTGTTGCTCCTCGACGCGTGCGACGCCGAAGGGGGACCGCTGGACGGCGCGCCGGACACCGACCCGGAGCCCACCGCCGGCCCGCGCAACCTGGCCTATCTCATCTACACCAGCGGCTCGACCGGCCGTCCCAAGGGGGTCCAGGTCGAGCACCGCAGTCTGGTCAACCTGGTCCACTGGACCGCCGCCGAGTACGGACTGGAGCCGGGGCAGCGGATCGGGCTGCTCGCCGGGGTCGGGTTCGACGCGGCGGCGTGGGAACTGTGGCTCGGCCTCACCCGGGGTGCGACCTGCTGCGTCACCAGCGAACGGGTCCGGCTCGCCCCGCATCTGCTGCGGGACTGGCTGACCGAGCAGCGCATCCACGCCACGTTCCTGTCGACACCGATGCTGGAGTCGCTGGCGGCGCTCGACTGGGACCCGGACACCACCCTCGACTACGTCCTGACCGGCGGCGACCGGCTTCGGATGCCTCCGCTCACCCGGTTGCCTTTCCGGGTGGTCAACAACTACGGCCCGACGGAGACCACGGTCATCGCCACGTCCACCGTGTGCGTCCCCGGGGACGCCGTCCCGCCGATCGGCCGGCCGATCGGCAACGCCCGGTGCTTCGTGGTGGACCAGCACGGCGCTCCGCAGCCCGTCGGCGTCCCGGGGGAGCTCCTGGTCGGTGGCGTCCAGGTGGCGCGCGGTTACCTGGGGCGGCCCGATCTGACCGCGGAGCGGTTCGTGCCGTTCGAGGCCGAGGAGGTGGGCGGCCGGGTGTACCGCACCGGTGACCTCGTGCGGTGGCGGCCGGACGGACAGCTGGAGTTCCTGCGCAGGATCGACCACCAGGTCAAGATCCGCGGCAACCGCATCGAACTGGGCGAGGTGGAGGCCAACTTGATCACCCACCCCGGTGTCGGCGAGGTGTCGGTGATCGTCCGTGAGGACGTGCCCGGCGACAAGCGGCTGGTGGCCTACCTGGTGGCTGCCGGGCCCGACGCCCCGAGCATCGCCGAGCTGCACGCGCATCTCGGACGCCACCTGCCCGACTACATGATCCCGGCCGGCTTCGTGCTGCTGGAGCGACTGCCGCTGACCGCCAACGGCAAGGTGGACCGGGCGGCACTGCCGGTACCGGACGGCAGGCGGCCGGACCTCGGGACGTCGTACACGGCGCCGCGCAACACGGTCGAGCGGCACATCACGGCCGTCTGGACGGAGCTCCTGGGCATCGAACGCGTCGGCGTCCACGACAACTTCTTCCAGCTGGGCGGCCATTCGCTGCTCGCCACCCAGGTCGCGTCGAGGCTGCGGAAGGCTCTGCGGGTCGACGTGCCGGTACGGGCGGTGTTCGACCACCCGACCCCCGCCGAACTGGCGCAGAACATCGCGGATCTGATGATGGCCGCGATCAACGCGCAGTTCGCACCTGCCGGATGACGGAGTACGCCCCCACCGTCGTGACGACGGTGGGGGCGTACGGTCGGGCGCGGATCGCGTCAGGCCGTGTCCTCGGCCTGGATGCCGCCCTGGGCGATGGCCAGGGCGCCGAGCTGGAAGCGGCTCTGCGCACCGAAGCGATCGGTCAGCTTCTCGGAGAGCCGGCGGACCGTGCGCAGCGAGACATCCATCCTGCGGGCGGCGGCCGCGTCGGTGAGGCCCTGCGCCCACAGCCGCAGCACGTGCTGCTCCTGGAGGGAGAGACCGCCGCGGGTACGGGGGCGTGCCTCGGTCAGCGGAAGCGCCTCCTTCCACAGCCGGGTGAACAGGGCGGCGAACGCCTCGGTGACGGACTCGACGCCGCACACCATGGCGCCGACGACGGACCGGGCGGTGGCGACCGGGACCACGACGTGGGTTCGGTCGCAGAGGATCATCCACGCGGGCAGCGAAGGCAGCGTACGGACGGATCCGATGCTGTCCTCCCTCCCTCGCACCCGGTCCATCACCTCGGGATCGTTGCGAACGCTCTCCAGGACGATGGTGCGGGAGGCCGCGCCGCGCCGGCGCAGGATCTCGTCGACGGGCCGGGCGAACTCGGTGACGGACACGGCGAGCCGTTCGGTGGGACCGACGGTCAGCCACTCCTGCTCGCACCCTTCGGCCAGTTCCGTGACCCGCCGCCACACGGCGTCGGCGCCGGCCAGCCACTCGACGCCGGGCATGCCGTCCCGACCGTTGCGGGCGTGCTCGGACAACAGCCGGGTCACCTCCAGCCGGTTGTCCTCCACCTGGAGCCGGTGGCGGGCGAGTTCGTCCTGCTCCCGGGCGAGCATCGCGGCCAGGCCCACCTCCGGGGCGACCGGCCGCCAGCCGGAGGCCGTGTCCCCGGGGACCACGAGCAGGAGGGCCGACAACCGCTCCAGCCGCTCCCGGACCGTCTCCTCGTCCTCCTTCAGCCGCTCCGCCAACTCGGAGACTCCGGCGCCGGGCAGGTCGACCATGGCGAGATAGACGCTGCGTGCGAGGGGGTCGATACCCAGAGAGGTCCGCATTCCTTCACTCCTGTTGTCTCGGCTGTACGGCACCTGGTGGTCGCGAATCGCGTCGGACGACGTTCGAGGGGCCACGGCACGTTGCCGTGTCGCTGCCTGGTCATCGACCGGACATCAGTAGACGGGAGGCCCGGGCCGTGCGGGATGCGGGGCGACCACCCAAGTTGTGGGGGTGTTCCGTACCGGGCGCGGCTCCCCGTGCGACGGCACCCGTCCCGGGCGGGCCGTCACGCGGTCCGCGGACAGCGGCCGCTCTCGTGATGCCGCGCGCGGGTGACGGAGTGGGTGAGGAAGGCCCGGAGCCACGCCTTCCGCCGTCCGCCCGGACACCGGTTCGGTCCGCGTGAGCGGCCCCGCAACGGCGGGGACGTACCTCCGGAGCGAGCTGTCACGGGGTGCCGCGCGCGGCACGAACGTATCTGGGTACCTGCCCTGACCTGCGGAGTCGACCTTCTGCGCCGGGAGCACGGCCTTCTGTGCCCGGGGGCGGCGCGACGGTCACCCACCTCCGGTGGGGTCCGCCGGAGAATATGGGGGATGCTCCCCCATGTGGGGACCGCGCGGTATCTGGGACCTTCTTCCCGTGACCGAATCAGCCGCACCCACGACGCCCCGAAGCGCGCACCTGCCGCTCGCCTGGTGGGCCCCCGCGCTCACCCTCAGCGAGCGCGTCGCCGCCCCCGGACGTCCCGCGGCGTCAGCCACGACCACCACGTCCGGCCGCGCTCCGTGGGCCGCCGGCGACACGGCGGGTTTCGCGGCTCGGCTCGCCCACCTGGGTCTCGACGAACTCGCCGTCTGGGCGCTCGTCGCCGAGGCACCGGAACACCTGGCGGAGCGCGCCGGCACTCCGCGCTGGGCCGGTTACGTCGAAGAGGCCCTGGACCGCGCCGACACCGCCGCACGGCCGGCGCCCGGCGCCGACGCAACCGGGCCGGAGCTGTTCGCACCGGTCGTCGCGCCGCTCGTGGTGCCCGCCTCGGCCGCCCTCGACCGGCGCCTGGCGCCGCTTCCCGTGGTGGAACGGACCATGCTGCGCGCCTCGTTCGAGCAGTGGCTGCTGAGCCGGCTGGCGCGGCAGGCGGCCCGGACACTCGTCCGCGAACTCGATGGCGCCCGGCGCGCCGGACGGCTTGCCGGGGCCACATCGCGCGACCGCTTCGCCTCCTTCCTCGCCGCCGGCGGCAGCGCGGACGGCCTGCGGGCCCTGTTCGCCTCCTATCCGGTGCTGGCGCGGATGCTGGGCCAGACGGCACTGGACGCGGTCGACGCCGTCGCCGAACTCGGTCTGCGGCTGCACACCGACCGGGAGCAGCTTGTGACCGTCCTGCTCGACGGCCGCGACCCCGGTCCGCTCACCCGCGTCGACCTGGGCCGCGGCGACGCCCACCGGGGCGGGCGCTCCGTGGCGGTGCTGGAGTTCGCGGACGGCTCACGGACGGTCTACAAGCCGCGTCCCCTCGGACAGCACGCTCTGCTGGACGACCTGGCGCACTGGCTCACCGGGCGGGTCGACGGCCTGGAACTGCGTACTCCGCGCACGGTACGGCGACAGGAACACGGCTGGCTCGAGTACATCGAGCACCGCTGGTGCGGATCGATGTCCGAGGCGGACGCCTTCTACCGGCGCCAGGGCGCACTGCTGGCCCTGCTGTACGCGGTGGACGGCGCCGACATGCACTACGAGAACCTCATCGCCGCCGGTGACCAGCCGGTGCTGGTGGACGCGGAGACCCTGCTGCACACCGGGCTTCCGCAGGCCGCCACGGCCGGAGCGGATCCGGCCGCCGACGCCCTCCAGGCCTCCGTGCACCGGACGTGTCTGCTGCCCCACCTGCTGATCGGTGAGCACGGCGCGCTGGACATCTCCGCGCTCGGCCGCTCCGAGCAGGGCACGTACCCGAGCGAGGGGCTGTGCTGGAAGGACAGCGGACTGGACACCATGCGGGTCGTGCGGGGCCCGGTGGTCAGTCCCGCCGCGCAGAACCAGCCACTGCCCGCCGGGCAGCGTCTCCAGGGCGCCGACCACCGCGCCGCGCTGCTGGACGGCTTCCGCACCACCTACGCCGCGATCCACGCGCACGGCGACGAACTGACCGCCCCGGACGGCCTGTTGACCCGGCACGCGGAGAGCCCCGCACGGCTGATCGTCCGCTCCACAAGGCTGTACTCCACGCTGCTGGAGGAGTCCACGCACCCGGCGCTGCTCGGCGACGCGCTCGCCCGGGACGCCGCGTTCGCGGTGCTGTGGACCGAGTCGGCGCACGACCCGGCACGCGGCCGGCTCGTGGAGCACGAGACCGAGGACCTGTGGCGCGGGGACGTCCCCCTGTTCGTCCACCGGCCGTCCGGAACGGAAGTGCGGGCAGCGGGTGGGACCTGGCTGCCGAACCTGCTGCCGACGGCGAGCGTCGATGCGGTTCGCGCCAAGATCGCCCGGATGGACGAGGTCGACTGCCGGAACCAGGAGTGGATCGTCGCGGCCGCGCTGGCGGCACGCGAGGCGGGTTCCCCGCTGGTCCGGCCACGCTCCGAGCTGGTGCCCGCTCCCCTGCCGGCCGTGGTGCCCGAGCCGTCACGGCTGCTCGCCGCGGCCTGCGGGATCGCCGACGAGATCGCCGCCCGCGCCGTGCGGTCCGGCGGCCGGGCCAACTGGCTGGGCCTGGAACGCCTGCCGGGCGGTCACTGGTCGGTCCTCCCGATGGGGGCCGGACTCGGCCAGGGATACACCGGGGTCGCGCTCTTCCTCGCGCAGGCCGGACTCCTCGCGGGAGCGGACCGCTACACGGCGCTCGCCCACGAGGCGGTGCAGCCGCTGCCGACCCTGCTGAAGATGCTGGCCGCCGACCCCGAACTGTGCGCCGCGGTAGGACCTGGAGCGTATGACGGGATCGGCGGCGTCCTGTACGGCCTGATCCGGTTGTCGGCCCTGCTCGACGCGGACCTCGCGGACTCGCTGCCCGACGCGCTCACGGCACTGGAACACTCCGTGGCGGCCTGCCCGGACCGAGGGTTCGCGGACGGAGCCGCCGGGGCCCTGGCGGCGGCGGTCGCCGCTCACGAGGCCACGGGCGCGCACCGCGCCCTGGAACTGGCCGACGCGCTGGCGGACGCCTTGACGGACGCCGATGCCGAGAGCGGGGGCACCGCGGGATTCGCCGACGGAGCCGCGGGCATCGGCTGGGCGCTGTGGCGCCACGCGGACCATCGGACGGACGGGCGACGCCGGGAGGCGGCGGCCGGGCTGCTGCGCTCGGCCGCTGCCGCGACCGGAACAGCCGACCACGATCCGTCGTGGACCACCGGCCTGCCCGGCATCGCCGCCGCGGCCGTCCACCTGCCGCGGTACGAGGACGGCCTCGCCACCCGGCTGTCCGTACGCGGCGACGGCCCCGATCTGAGCGCCGGCCACGGCGCCTTCGGCGCCCTCGAGGCCCTGTCGGTCCTGGCCGGCCGCGGCGACGCCACGGCCGCCACCGCTCTGACCCGCACCAGCGGCCGGTTGCTCGCCGCGATCGAAGGTCAGCAGCACCGCTGCGCCACCCCTGACCAAGTGCCCTCTCCCGGCATGCTGACCGGCCTCGCCGGCATCGGGTACGGACTGCTCCGCCTCTGCTCCCCCGACCGTGTCCCGTCCGCGCTCCTGCTGGAGCACTCCCGTCCGCCGACCCCGGCCACCGCACCCACCTGTTGAGGCCGAGCCCCCGCGGCCGGCCGCACCGCATCCTCTCCCCGTCTTCTGCTCCTCTCCGTTCCCTCTCGCTCACTCGGCACATTCCCCACGAAGGAGTTCCCTCCATGGACCAGCGGAACCTGCACTCCGACCTCGCCGCCTCCGTCTCCGCCGAGACCGACGTCACCCCGACCGCCGTAGACGAGCAGGACGCTGCGGGCGGCATCACCCTCTCGGGCCGCAACCGCGCCTGCGCCCGCGCCCGCATCCTGGCCGGGATGGTCCTCACCAGCGGAATCGTCATCACGCTGAGCTCGATCGACACCTCGGTGTCCGCGCCCCACTGACCTCCCCCGGCCGCCCGGCGGGCAGGCGGGCCTGCCGGGCGGAACAGCGGGGCGGACCGGAACGGAAGGCCGATCGCCACACCACGATTCCGGATAATCTGATTATGCTTGGAGGTCATGCGCCTCCAAGCATCTTCTCTTGTCGGCCGGGATGCCCAACTGGGGCTGCTCGGACGCGCCTTGTCCGAAGCTCAGCAGGGGCGCGGCGGTGTGGTGTTCCTGGTGGGCGAAGCCGGGGTCGGCAAGTCCCGGCTGGCGGCCGAGGTCGTGGGCAGCGCGGTCGGGGCCGGGATGGGTGTGCTGCGGGGACGCAGCAGCACCACCGGCCCGGCGGTTCCGTTCCGGCCGCTGACCGAGGCGCTGATGGCGCTGTTCCGCACCGGTGAATCGCTGGACGACCTGCCCCTGGGGCCGTACAGACCGGTGCTCGGACGACTGATACCCGACTGGAACACCGGCGCGGGCGACAGCAGTTCCATGGTGATCCTGGGTGAGGCCGTCCTGCGCCTGCTCATGGCCACCGACCACGGCCGGGGCCGGCTCCTGGTGCTGGAGGATCTGCACGACGCCGACCCCGAGACGCTGGGCGTCCTCGAATATCTCGTGGACAACCTGGAGTACAGCCCGGTCCTGCTGCTCGCCACGGTCCGCACCGACTTCAGCGACGCCCTGGACCTCGCCCAGTCGGCCCGCCGGCGCGGCACGGCCTCGGTCCTCGAACTGTCGCCGCTGACCCGCCCCCAGGTCCTCGACCTGGTGGCGGGCCAGTTGGGCACCTCCCCGGAGGACGTGCCGGCCGCGGTGCTCGAGCGGTTATGGGAGGGCAGCGCGGGCAGCCCGTACCTTGTCGAGGAGTTACTTCAGTCGATGATCGGTGCCGGCACCCTGGTGCAGGGACCGGACGGCTGGCGAACGGTCGGTGATCCGCGGGGCGACGTCTCCTCCGCACTCGCGCGGGGAATCCTGCGCCGCATCGACCGGTTGGGCACGGAGGGCCTGACGCTGCTGTCCGCGGCGGCCGTGCTGGGCAGGCGGTTCCCGCTGACCGTGCTCCAGCAGATGACGGGAGTCGACGACAGAGCGCTGCTCAGCCATCTCCAGGCCGGCGTCGCCGCTCGCCTGGTGGTCCCGGACGAGCCCGCCCCGGACTGGTACGCCTTTCGCCATTCCCCCACCGTGGAGGCGCTCTTCACCCAGCTGACGCCCAGCCAGCGGGCGGAACTGGCCCGTCAGGGCGCGGAGGCGGTGGAGAAACTTCACCCGCAACTGCCCGGCGAGTGGTGCGCGCTCGCCGCCGGCCTGCGGTCCGAGGCCGGCGAGGACGCGGCGGCCGGAAGACTGTTCGCGGAGGCGGGGCGGCGGGCCCTGGCGGCCGGCGCCCTCGGTTCGGCGGTCACCCTGCTCAGCCGGGCCGAAACCCTGCTGGCGCGGGCCGGTGACCCGCAGGAGAGAGCGAGCGCGCTGGAACCACTGCTGCCCGCGCTGGCCGAGTCCGGCGACTTCGACCGGGCCTTCGACCTGGTCGAGCACCTGCACGCCCTGGACAGCGCCGGGCTGGGAGCGTCGCGTCTGGCGATCCTGCACACCCGGCTGGCCAAGGTGGCCCACACGGCGGGACGCTGGAACGACGGGAACCAGCAGATCGACCGGGCCCGCGAGGTGCTCGGAACGTGCCCGGACGGCGCGGCGGCGGCGTCCGTCGACGTCACCGCCGCCTACCTCGCGCTGGACACCCCCGGCACCGACCGCACCCAGCAGGCGGAGAGACTCGCGCGCTCGGCGGCCGACGCCGCCGAGCGCTA
The DNA here is from genome assembly GCF_036231965.1 of Streptomyces sp. NBC_01428. Lineage (NCBI taxonomy): Bacteria > Bacillati > Actinomycetota > Actinomycetes > Kitasatosporales > Streptomycetaceae > Streptomyces > Streptomyces sp. NBC_01428. The sequence continues at coordinate 177,962 of NZ_CP109499.1, forward strand.
CGCGCTGCCCGCGGTCGCCTGCCAGGCCTGGGAACTGCTGGCGACCGTGGCCCGTGAGCGGGACCCGCAGGAGTCCCGGGCCATGCTCCACAAGGCCCTGTCCACGGCCGAGCGGCACCAGCTCCCGCTGCGGCGGATGTACGCCGCGACCCGTATCGGCGGCAACGACTGGCTGGCGGAGGGCGACACCGCCGGCCTGTTGTCCGCCCGCGAGGAGGCACTGCGGCTGGGCTCGATCAACATCGTGCACACCGTGGACGGCATTCTCGTCCTGGACGGGGTGATGCGGGGCGCGCGCGAGGGGACGCGGGAGGCCGCCGTCGAGTGCCTGGCGATCGTCCGCAGACTCAGACTCGCCCCGGCCGTCCGGTATCTCCTGATGTCACTGGCGTCGCTGGAGGCGCACCGCGGCGACAGGCGGGCGATGGAGGAGGCCCTCGACTCGTTCGCGGAATGGGAGGGGGCGGGTTCGCAGGAGGAGCCCCTCACGCTGGGCATGGCCCGCGCGTTCTGCGCACTGATGGAGGAGGACCGGGATCTGGCCCGGGAGGAGCTGGGGACGGTGTCGGCGTTGGAACGCCACAATCCGAGCACCTACCACCTCAGCGGCACGCACGGGGTGGGGGTGCTGCTGGACGTGCTGGCCGGGGACGCGGACCGCGCCCGGCACGAGGAGGTCGCCACCACGGCGGTCGGACAGATGCGGTGGAACCGCCAGTTCGTCACGCTCGCGGATGCCGTGCTGCTCGGCCGGGAGGGGCAGGGAGAGCGGGCGAGTGAGCGCATCGACACGGCGCTGCGTGACGCCGCCGCGTATCCGGCCGCCCTGCACCTGGGCCTGCGGCTGGTCGCGGACGCGGCGCACGAGGACGGGTGGGGCGAGCCGGTCGCCTGGCTCCGGCGGGCCGAACACCACTTCCACGAGCAGGGGGTCCCGGCCGTCACGAACGCCTGCCGGGCCGCCCTGCGGCGGATCGGCGCCCCTGTGCATCAGCACCGCAGCGGCACGGACGGCATCCCCGAACAACTGCGGGCCCTCGGCGTCACCGTGCGCGAGTACGAGGCGTTCCGGCTCCTCGCCGACCGGCTGAGCAACAAGGACATCGCCGAGCGCCTGTTCATCTCACCCCGCACGGTCGAGAAACACATCGCCAGTCTGATGAACAAGACGGGTGCGGCCAGCCGCGCGGACCTGTGCGCGCAGTCGACTCGACTGCCGGAGCAGTGACGCGGTCCCTCGCCTTCTCTCTCCTAGGATTTCGTCGCCGTGGTGCCGCCCGGCGCCACGGGTCACGCCGGGCACAGGTCGTCCAGCCGGGACCTCCACGTGGTCGTGCGCTTCGCGATCGCGGCGGCCAGTTCCTTCGCCTTCCGCGAGTGGCCTTGGCGCACGGCGCGGAGCCCTCTCCTCAGGAAGCCCGTCAGGGAGGCCGCTCCACTCCGGCCGCGGACAGGCGGCCCAGAGCCGTCACGGCGCCCGTCATGCGCGTGACGGGAAGCGGCGGGACGATGGCGGGGGGAAGCATGCGTACGTACGGCGAACCACATGGGCAGGGGTGGCGACGTGAGTGATCCGATGGTGATCGCGGCGGGACAGGGCCGGCTGTTCCGCGGTCCGACCGGTGCTCCGATGGCCGTGAAGATCGACGGTACGGCGACGGGCGGCGCCTACTCGCTCATCGAGTACGCGCATGCCGCGGGAGCGCCGGGGCCGCCACCGCACGTTCACCGAGAGCACGAGGAGGCCTTCCGTGTCCTCGACGGCGAACTGACCCTGGATGTCGGAGACCGGACTCTCACGCTGGGTCCCGGCGACTACGCGGTGGTACCTCGGGGGATGGAGCATCGGCCGTACAACGTCAGTGACGCCGAGGTCCGGTTCCTGTTCATCACCTCCCCCGCGCTGGACGGCTTCTTTGCCGAGATGGCGGATCTGAACGCGGCGACGGGCGGCAGTCCGCCGGCCGAGGCGCTGAAGGAGCTGGGCGACCGCTGGGACTGCGTGTTCACCGACTTGCCCGCGGGCCACAGGACGACGCGGATGGTCAACGAGTCGGTCGAGGAACCGTCCGAGACCGACTGAATCCGGGCAGGCCGCTCCCGGGACGGCAGGCTCCCCCGTTCCCCTCCGGAGGACGGGCTGACGGACCATGGCCGGTGCGCCCATAGGGTGATGCCATGACTGCCCCATTGAGCTCCACGAGAACCCGTGCCGCCTTGCGGACGTCCGCACGTCTTTCGGTCGAACTGCTGCTGATCCTCGTGATGGTTTGGGTGGCTCTGTGGGTCGTGGGGCAAATGTGGTCCGTGGTCTGGCCGTTGATCGTGGCCTTGTTCCTGACCACGCTGACGTGGCCCTTCGCTCGGTTCCTGCGTCGGCGCGGTTGGCCGCCCGCGTTGGCCGCCTCGGCCGTGACCGTGATGTTCCTGGTCGTCGCTCTGGGGGTCGTGGCGCTGATCGCGGTGCCGGTGGCGTCTCAGACGGGAGAGCTGACCGACGGGGTGGTGCAGGGCATCCACAAGGTGCGGGAGTGGGCTTCAGGTCCGCCGCTGAACATCGGTGACGACCAGATCTCGAAGGCCTCGGATGCCACGGTCACCCGGATCCAGAACAGCGTGGGCAGCGTCGTCACCGCTCTGGTCACGGGGGTGAGCACGGTTCTGAACGGTCTGGTGACTGCCGTTCTGGCCCTCTTCCTGATGTTCTTCTTCCTCAAGGACGGGCCGCGGTTCCTTCCCTGGCTGACCCGTCAGCTTCCCGGGCGCCTGGCCACGGACATTCCGACGGTCGCGGAGCGCGGCTGGGACACGCTGAGCTCGTTCGTTCGCTCCCAGGCGCTCGTCGGCCTGCTGGACGCCGTACTCATCGGCGCCGGCCTGTGGATTCTGGGGGTGCCGCTGGTGCTTCCCTTGGCCGTGCTGACTTTCGTGACCGCGTTCGTCCCGATCGTGGGCGCGGTGTTCGCCGGTTTCGTCGCGGTCCTCATCGCCCTGGTGTCGAACGGCCTGACCGACGCCCTGATCGTGCTGGCGATCATCCTCGTGGTGCAGCAGTTGGAGGGGAACGTCTTCCAGCCGATGATCCAGAGCCGCGGACTGGGTCTGCACGCCGCCGTCGTGTTGTTGGCGGTGACCCTCGGCGGAGCCCTGGCCGGTGTGGTGGGCAGCCTGCTCGCCGTACCTGCGGCGGCACTCGTCGCGGTGATCTGGAACTACCTGCGCGAACAACTCGCTGAGGTGGCGCCCCTTCCGGAGCCGGAGGAGGTCTGACCCGCGAGCAAGAAGGGGCCTGACCGGCGAGCGCGAGGGCTTCGGAGGGGAAACTCCGCGGCACCATGGCCACGGCCACAGCCCTTCGTCAGGGCACGCGCGCGGTCCAGTCCGGCGAGGTGAACTTCGTACGCGCCAGTTCCTGCGCGCGGGCCAGTTCCTCGTCGGTCACCTTTCCGTCGGCGAGTCCGTACCGGAGGCGGAAGGAGTCGATCATCCGCTCGATGACGGCCTCGCGTGCGAGGCCGGTCTGCCGGCGAAGGGGGTCGACACGCTTCTTCGCGCTTCTCGTGCCTTTGTCGGACAGCTTCTCCCGACCGATGCGCAGCACATCGAGCATCTTGTCGGCGTCGATGTCGTAGGCCATGGTCACGTGGTGCAGTACGGCGCCGGGGCCGCCGTCCGGTCCTACGATCCGTTTCTGTGCGGCTCCCGCGATCTTTCCCTGGTCGGTGGCGATGTCGTTGAGCGGCTGATACCAGGCGGTGATGCCCATGTCGCCGAGCGCACCGAGGACCCAGTCGTCGAGATAGGCGTAGCTGTCCTGGAAGGACAGTCCCTGAACCAGCGCCTCGGGTACCGAGAGCGAGTAGGTGATCGTGTTGCCCGGCTCCACGAACATCGCCCCGCCCCCCGAGATCCGGCGCACCACGTCGATGCCATGTCGTTGGGCGCCCTCGGGGTCGACCTCGTTGCGCAGGGACTGGAAGCTGCCGATGATCACCGCCGGGTCCGCCCACTCCCACACCCTGAGGGTCGGCGGCCGGCGCCCCGCGGCGACCTCGGCGGTCAGGACCTCGTCCAGGGCCATGTGCAGGGCGGGGGCCTGGGGTCCCTCGTGGATCAGCTGCCATGCGTAGTCGGTCCAGTCGGTGGCGTGCGCCAGCGCGCGCCGCACCGCGACGGCGATGCCCTCCGCAGTGAGCCCGTACATCACGGTGCCCTCGGGAAGGGACGCTTCGATCCTCGTGGTCAGGCCGGCGGCGTCGGTGTCGACGGGCGCCCCGTCCAGGGCGTGGTTCACCGCGTCGAGCGCCTCGTCCGGCTCGAGGAAGAAGTCTCCGGCCACCCGCGTGTTCCGCAGGACGCCACCGGGCTCGTCGACATCCACATCCACGACGACCAGCTTGCCGCCGGGAACCTTGTACTCACCGTGCACGATCTCCGCCTTCCTCCGCTGATGGAATCAGCACCGTGGGCGGCATCGATGTTCCCGACGCCCCCGTCGGTGCGACGGGAGACGCCGCTCATCCGCGAACACGCTCGGTTCGGCCCGATCTATGCGGCGAGCGCGGCGGGGTCACCGACGTGTGCCGCCGCCGTCCTCCACGCGCTGGTGACCGCCGCGCGAGCCCGAGCGGTACGGACGGTGCTGTCCCCGGACAGAACGATGGGGGCACCCACGTGGACGTGCAGGTCGGGGCGGCGCAGGGGCGCTGTGGCAAGGCCTGCGATCTGCTTGATCATGCTGCCGGAGGTGACCCGGCGGGCACCGGCCTGGCCCACGGGCACGACGGGGGCTCCGGTGAGCTCGGCGAGACGGGCCAGGCCGCTACGGAACTGTCCGGGCGCGGCATCCGCGGCGTCCTTACGGCGAGGCAGGCGGCCTTCGGCGTAGATGAGGACGAGTCGCCCCTGCCGCAGCGCCTCTGCCGCGAGGTCGAGCGCATCAGCGGCTCGCCGGTCGCGCCGGTGCACGGGGATGTGCCCCTCGCGGGTGAGGGCTCGGCCGAGCAGTGGGATGCGCCAGAGCCCCGCGGTGGCCATGACGACCGGCGAGACGCCGAGCCGGTGCAGAGCGGCGATCACGATGGCGGGGTCGGCGAGGGAGCTGTGGTTCGCGGCGATGATGCTGCCCGGCCTGAACTCCGCGCCGGGGGCGCAGGTCACGGACAGCCGTCCGACGGCGGGGATCAGGGCATGGGCGGCACGGCTGAGCACGAGCAGGCTCCCGGTCTCGACGATGGAGAGCTTCATCGTCGGCGCTCGTCACGGCCGGGGCATGAGCTGCCGTACTCATCTTCCGGACCGCGCGGTACCCACATGGGCCCCCTGTCGTGCGTTCACGATCTCCTGCGAAGGCACTGGTAGGTGCGAGCGGCCGCCGGGAATGGGAACAGCACGAGGGGGCAGATGTCGGAAGCAATGGTGGGAGACGACGAGTGAGTGAGCAGCAGGCGCGCGACTGGACGCGGATGACCCCGGACGAGTTCGACCGGGACGCGCCGCTGCGCCAGGGCGACCCCGGTCCGGCCGTCGTCCCGGCCGTGCCCGACGAGTGCGGTACGGCACCGCTGTTCGGTGACGAGAGGCCCGCCCCGCACGCTCGTGCGACCGAGCGTCGTCGAGCCCAGGTCGTCGAGCAGCCGGAGTTGTTCTGACCACCTGCGTGCCGATGCGGTGTCCAAGGCCGTGACGCGTCTGAAGCTGCGGGAGGCACGCGATTCGGCCCCGGCTCAGGACACGGTCACGCCACTTCAGCCCCGGTTCAAGGCACGATCACGCCCGCCGGGACTCCCGTACCGGCGACCTGCCCAGCGCTCACTCGCCGTTCATCGCAGCGGTGCCACCCGGCCGGACAGCGGCGGATTGTCGGGGGCCGCGGCGACGGAGTCGGCGCGCACCGGGAGGAGGCGTCCGGCGACCACGTGCTGCGGGCTGAACCGCACGCGGCGGCCGGTGTGGTCGTCGTCGCCGGGGGCACCTGGGTCGGTCCATTCCACGCAGGCCCGGCCGGACAGATGCAGGGTGCGGCCGGTGGTGAAGTCGCAGAAGAGCAAGGCGGTTTCGGGGTTGGCTTCGATGTTGCCGAGCGTGTTGAACATGTTGTTGCCCGAGTAGTCGGGCCACCACAGCTGCCCGTCCTGGACGCGCACGAATCCTGGGTCCCCGCCGCGGTGCGAGGCGTCGTTGCCGCGCGTGGGATGCGTCGTGCCGACCAGGAGGGTGTCGGACCGACCGATGAGGTCGGCATCGTCCGGGGCCAGAGCGTCGGCGTGCCGGACCGGTTCCGTACCGGCGGTCGGGAGGTCGGCGGCATGGAGGTGCCTGCGCTGGATGTACTGGGGACAGTTGCCGTACGCCTGCTCCACGTCGATGCGCAGGCCGTTGCTGCCCTTGCCGGACATCTCACCGTTGATGCGCAGGCGCCGACGGGTGGCGAACTCGACCACGATCACGCCGACCGGCTGTCCCGCGGGGAGGTGTCTCAGCGGATCGCCCTCGACGGGCAGGGCCCGCACGTCCAGAGTGGTCGGCGACGTGACGTCGAGGAACCCGGCCGAACCCGTGAGCGGAGAGATCCACAGCGTGCCGTGCTCGTCGCGTGCGGTGATCGCGGCGAAGGTCCGGTCCTCCAGGAACCGGGCGATTCCGCCGCCGAGTCGTGCGGGGGCCAGCATGCCCGAGAGTCGGGACGCGTCCCTCGTCACGCCCGCCCGATGCTGCACGGCCAGTTCGCCTTCGTGGAAGCCTGCCGCGGGCTTGTCCGCCGGGACGGTCATCGTTCTTCCCTTCCGCATACGGGCGCCGGTCTACGGGTGTCCGGTGGAACGACCACGCATGCCCGCCGGTCGGGAGCCATCAGCCCGCCAGGACCTGCGCGCCCGCGTTCGCCGATCGCTTCTGACGCTTAGATACACCTTCAACCATTAGAACAACCATGACACGCGACCTCCCCCATGTCAACGGATGATGCCTCCCTCAACCGTTAGAATCGCGATACTCTCGATCCCATGGACACCAGCGCACCCCTCCTGGGCGAGCCGCTCCCCGTGGAACTGATGAACACGATCTGGGCCGATCGGGACGGGGTGCACGACGCGCTGATCGACGCCGTCGGTACCAGGGCGTGGCTGCAGGCCGTCGCTCCGCGAACGGAACTGCTGACGCCGGACGAGGTCGCCGCACTCCCTTCGTCCGCCCTTGAACAGCTCGGCGGCCGACTGAGCGATCTTCGTGACGCTCTGCGTCGCCTGGCCGCGGAGGCCACCGAGGACGCGCGTACGACGGCCGGCACAGGGCCCGGCGAGCTGCAGGAAGCTGTCGCCCGCCTCAACCGGGCCGCCGGTGACACGCCTCACTGGTCCGCACTGTCCTGGACCCCGGGCCAGGAGCCCTCCCGGCACCTCCGGGCCGAGGGCGAGGGCGCGGCGGCAGCCGTCTCCGCCCTCGCCGACGAGGCCGTCGCACTCTTCGGCCAGGACACCCGTCACCAACTGCGTGCCTGTCCGGGCCCAGGATGCGTCCTGTACTTCATGAAGAACCACCCCCGCAGGGAATGGTGCTCGGCGGGCTGCGGCAACCGCGCGCGCTCCGCCCGTCACTACCAGCGCCACCGCCGCACCACCGTCTGACAGCTACGGACGCGGCGACGGCGCAGAGCTGCCGACCGCCCACCTGCTCGGCCTTCCGGGAGCGGCGCGGCAGCCATGATCCGTCCTGGTCGTACCGTGAGCCCATGACGGATGCGAGCGCTGCCGAGGCAACGTCCCGGGCCGACACGGAACGGCTGGTGACGCTGTCCGACGGCATCTATGCCATCGCCATGACCCTGCTCGTCCTGGATCTGCGTATCCCGCCGCACCTCACGGGCGCGGCTTTCCAGGAGGCGCTGCGGTCGTCATGGCCCAACCTGGGTGCCGCCGCTCTGAGCTTCGCCGTGCTGGCCGGGTTCTGGCGTGACCAGCGACGCATTCTCGCCCCGCTGCCGACCGTGTCTCCTCTGGTCACGCGGCTCACCCTCCTCGGGCTCGGGCTGGCCGCGGTACTGCCCTACCCGACCACGCTGCTCGCCGAGTACGCGTCACACCCGCAGACCATCGCACTCTACGCCGGCACCATCGCGGCCGTGGAGGCCGTGCACGTCACGGTGCTGCTGCTCACCCGGCGTCAGGCACATGTGTCATCGGAGGCACCCGCGTCCGCCGCGCGTCGCGTGTTCACGGCGCAGCTCGTGTCGAGCATGATCGTCTTCGCGGTGTCGATCGCGGTGGCCTTCTACGACACCGACGTCGCGATGCTGACGTGGATCGCGGTCGTTCCGGCCCACCACCTCATCGCCCATCGCAGCCGGACCGGAAGGCGCTGAACACCGAGGATCCCCACCGGCGCGGCTGCGGGCTGGGCCGTCGGCGTGCGGGGGCCGACGGCCCGGCGGATCCGGGTCGGTCAGCCCTTCACGATGGCACGTACGGAGTCGACGCTGCCGCAGTCCGCCGCCAACTGCTTCTCGCGCTCCTGGAGAAAGGCCGTGCCGAGCTCCGCCCGACGCTCGTCGGGGACGTTCTCCCGGGCGCCGTTGAGGATGGTCCGCTCCTCCTCGTCGAGGTGGTGCGAAACCGCCTTCGCCAGCGCTTCGAGGCGGGTGTCCCAGGTGTCGGAGCCGACCTCGGACACCTCCAGGAGCGCCAGCAGTGCCGCGTTCCCCTCGTGATGTTCCTCGGCGCCGTGCTCGACCTCTTCGTCGTCGACCTCCTTGAACCGCTTGAGTGCGCCGTACACCTGGGACTCCTCGGCCTCCCCGTGGGCGATGAGCAGGGCCGAGAACTGTTCGAGCGCCTTGGCGCGGTCCGCTTCCACGCTCCGCATCCGACGGAGGAGGTCTTCCATGCGGCGGTGGTCCTTGAGGATCATCTCGACGACGTCGTGCTCGGCGGTCATGCTGTTCTCCCTGCTCGGTACGGCTGTTGCGGGCGAGTGGCCGGCTGCGGGGCCCACGGGCGAGCCTGCAGCAAGTGCATCGTGCGTGCGCGGCGGACTCGCCGGGCCTGGTGGCCACCGTCCGGTGGAACAGCGGCCTCCCGACCGAGTTGCGCGATGCATCCGGCCAGACCCGCGTACCCCTGATCGGCCGGAGCAAGGGGGACGGAGCGGTGCGCGATGTCGCCGACCGCAGTCGGGGGGACAGCGGCGGCGGACCTGCGCCCGCGCCCCGCTTCGACCATGAGGTGCCGAAGTCGCACGCCCGTCATCGATGACAGCGCCCCCTAGCCGCTGGGGTACGCCGTCGGCGGGACGCCGACCGTCGCGTGGAAGTCCCGTACGAGATGGGCCTGGTCGGAGTAGCCCAGTTCGGCGGCGAGAGCGGGCCAGTCGACGTCGTCCTGACGGCCGGCCGTCTCCACGGCCTCGTGGATGCGGTAGCGCAGTACGCACCACTTGGGGCTGACGCCGACGTACTCGGCGAACAGGCGTTGCAGCGAGCGCACGGACAAGCCCTCTTCGCGGGCGAGGTCGGCGACCCGGCGGACGCCGTCGCGGGGGTCGCGGATGCGGGCGACGAGCCGGCGGGCCAGTTCGGCCTGAGGATCGGGAGCGGCCGGGGCGAGCGCGAGGAGACAGGCGTCCAGTGCGGCGACGCGGTCGCGGTCGTCGGCGTGGTCGAGGATGGCGGCCGGGTCCGGGGCCTGCGGGAACACGTCCTCGTACGGCGACACCTTGCCCGTCCATGCGGCGACCGGCACGTCCGGGGCGAAGGGGCGGAAGGCACCCGGCCAGAACTTCACCCCGCAGACCCGGCCGCGCCCGTGCAGCTTGCGGGTGTAGAGGCCAGGGGCGCTGACCCCGGTCAGCTCCCCGTAGGGCGGCCCCTCGTCCTCCTCCCACTGGAAGGTGAGATTCACGGAAGGGTGCGGGAGGACGTGCGAGGCATACGGCGCGGGCAGGTCCCAGTCGATGAACCAGTACGTCTCCACGTACGGACGCAGGGGCGCGGCGGGTTCGTACCGGCGGAACCGTACGCGGGTGAGCAGCGCGGAGGGATCGACGATTCCCCGGGTGTCCCGAGGCTGCTCGTCATGGGCGGACATGCCGGGATCGTACGGGGGCCAGGTGACGGCTGGCGCGTTTGTTCAAGACGGCCCTGGCGTGTCGTCCGTACGGTCGGAGCATGGACGAGAACAAGAATGTGGACAGTCTTGGTGAGCTCCTGGACATCTCGGTGTCTCGGGCCGTGCCGGTGGTCGTCGCCCTGTCGGACGCCGACCTCGACCGTCCCACCCCGTGTCCGGAGTACGACGTGAAGGGGCTGCTCAACCATCTGCTCCACGTCATGGTGGAGTTCCGGAAGCTGGCCGCGAAGGGCGAGTCGGACTTCACCAAGACGCCGGACCGGGTGGGCTCGGGGCCCGACTGGCGGGAGCTGTTCGCGACCGAGGCCCACGCGTTGGCCGCGGCGTGGGCGCAACCGGGCGCAGAGGACGGCCTGACCGGTGGGATGAACATGCCGGCCCGGCTCGTCGGGTCGATGGCGTTGCTCGATGTGACGGTCCACGCCTGGGACTTGGCCCGGGCGACCGGACAGCAGTACCCGGACGACGCCGGGCTCGCGCCTGTCGTTTCCGAACTGGACGCCTCGGTCGTCGAATTGGGCGACACGGCCCGTTCCATGGGGATGTTCGACAGCGTGGTCGACGTACCCGAAGACGCCCCTCCCCTGGCCCGCCTCCTCGCGGCAACGGGTCGCGACCCGTACGCGACGGTCCGGCACGCGACGTGATCATGGACGCCCGGCGAACTCCTGCACCCGTCAACGTCCGCGCCTGCTCCTGCACTTGGGCCGACAGGTTCCGGTGATCGAGGGACTCGACGACGGGCACCGGATCGTCACCCGGTTCCGTTAGGTTGGCGGACTCGGGGCGAATCGTGGAGGTGCAGGTGACGAGCAGGCGATGGCGGGCTGTCGGAGTGGCGGTGGTGACCGTCGCGGCAGGCCTCGGCATCAGGTCGCAGACGGGCGGTGCGTTCGCGAAGTACGCGGGAGACGCGCTCTACACGGTGCTGGTGTGTGCCGTCGTGGTCCTGGCGGCGCCCCGGCTGCAACCGGCCGTCGCGGCCGGGGCGGCGCTGGGCTTCAGCTGGGCCGTGGAGCTGTGGCAGATCGCGGGGATCCCGACCGCCCTGCACCCTCTCCTCGGAGCGACGTTCAACCCGCCGGACCTGTTCTGGTACGTCGTGGGCGCCCTCCTCGGCTGGTGTCTCACCTCGGGAGGCCGACGTGCGGCGCGCGAGCGCCCGGCCGGTCCTGGCCCCGCAACCGAAGGGACTCCCTCGGTCCGGTCACGATGAGTCCCGACCGGACGCCTCCGGACAAGAGTGCAGCCGCACCGAGGGTGGGCCACGCCGGATCGTACGGCCGTCGGCCGCGACCACCCGAGTCGCGGCGGGGTGCGCGCGTCGACCGCCGAAGGAGTTCAGGCTGCGACGGGATCACCGACGACGGTGCCCTTCATGAGCCACGTCGGCCCCTCGGCATAGGTCCGGGCCTCAGCGAAGAAGGCGGCGAAGTAGGGGCCGGTGGCGTGGGCGTTGAACGCGTCCACGTCGGAGTAGACCTCGTTCAGGTAGAAGACGTCCGGGCTCTGCTCGTCGGCGATGACCTCGAACCGCTGGGACCCGGGTTCATGGGCGAGGGAGTCGCGCGCTGTCTTCTTCGCCACGCGGACGAAGTCGTCACGGTGTTCCGGCCGAACGGTGAAGGAGACGAGGAACTGGTACATGAGATGCCCTTCCGTGGCAGTCGCTTCCCTGGCAGTTCATTCACTGAACTAGCCCACCGTAACACCAGATAGTTCAGTGAGTGAACTGCTGGAGGTAGAATCTCCGCATGACGCTCCCCAGCACCTACCCGGACCGCAATTGCTCGCTGGCGCGCTCCCTGGAGGTGATCGGCGAACGATGGACGCTCCTCGTCCTCCGTGACGCCTTCTACGGGGTTCGGCGGTTCGGCGATTTCGCGACCCAGCTCGGGCTGCCGCGGGCCGTGCTGACCAGCCGGCTGAAACTCCTGGTCAGGGAGGGCGTGCTGGTGCGGGACGACGACGGCTCCGGAACCGTCGAATACCGGCTGACGCCCAAGGGCATCGAGCTGTGGCCGGTCGTGCGCTCCCTGATGGCCTGGGGGGACACGTTCTACTCCCCCGCGGGAGTGAAGCGCGCCCTCCGTCACGACCAGGACGGCGGCCTCCTTGACGGGGAGGGGCGGTGCGAGGAGTGCGGTGCCACCGTCCCGGTCCCCGAGACACGCATCGAACCCGGCCCCGGCTTCGAACCGGAGCGCGACACGACCGATCCGGTGTCCGCCGTACTCAACACGCCGCGACGACTCCTCGACCCCCTGCCGTCCGCGCGCAGCTAGCGACGCCAACCCGCGTCGGCGACCAGCACCTGCGTCAATTCGCCGGCGCCGCACACCAAGCCACAACACGGTCCCGCGTGCGGACCTCCGCCAGACCCTGGCCTGAGCGCCCGCCGACCGGGGTGATAGCCCCGCAAGGGGCGTTCCGCCACGCGCGGGCCCTGTCGCCACCAGGTGCGGCAGCGTCCGGAGGCAGATCCCGCCGGGCTCGGCTCACCCCAGGGCCACGGCGACGGCCCGTTCGCTGCGCTACGGATGCCCCGGGCCCCCACCGGCGCTCTTGACATCCGTATCAGCGCACGACGTACGGTGAGCTCGCACGTTCCGAACGGGTGGAGGCCCTCGATGCACGTACCTTGCGCGGCGCCCCACGGTGCCTGCACGGGTACGCGGCTGATCACCCGACGGCACGTCGACTACTGCCGCACCTCCTCCGCAGTCTGTCCTTCCGTACACGTCTGATTGCCCTCCGCCGCCTCGCCCTGCCCGGGCGGCCGCCTGCTCACGTGTACTCGGAAGGATCACCCATGTCCGGCTCCGCCCTGCACCTCGCCGTCGAACTCGACGGCGACGGCGCCCATCCCGCGGCCTGGCGCCGCGCCGCCCACTCCCCCGACCAACTCCTCACCCCACGCCGCCTGGCCGGCACCGCCACCGTGGCCGAGAACGCCGGGTTCACCCTGGTCACCCTGGACGACGGCCCGCTGCCGCCCGGTGCCTCACCGAACCCGGTGGGCCGGATCGGCGCCGTGGAGCGGGCCGCGTTCGTCGCGGCGTCCACGACCACGATCGGCATCGCACCCGTGGTCGCTGTCACCTACGCCGAACCCTTCCACGTGTCCAGCCAGTTGGCGTCTCTGGACCACATCTCCGAGGGCCGGGCCGGCTGGGTAGTGGCAGAAGAGGACCGCCCCGAGGCGGCCCGGACCTGGGGGCGGCCGGAGGTGTCCGGTCCGGCCGCGCGCGCCCGGGAATCCCGTGACGGAGTGCGGGTCGCCCGCGCCCTGTGGGACTCGTGGGAGGACGACGCGGTCATCCGGTCCGTGGCCACCAGCCGCTACCTCGACCGCGAGCGGCTCCACTACATCGACTTCACCGGGGAGTCGTACGCGGTGAAGGGGCCGGCCATCGTGCCGCGCCCGCCCCAGGGGCAACTCGTCGTCCTCGGCCGGCCCGACTCGGTTCCCGCCGCACAACTCGACGTCGCTCTCGTGACCGGCCGCGACCTCGCGACGGTCGCCGGCGCCGCCGCTTCCGCCGGGACCCCCCTTGTCCTCGCCGAGGTCGAGGTGGCGCTGGACACACCGGACGCCACCGGCGCGGAGCGCGTCGCCGACCTGGAGCGCTACGCGTCGTGGACGGATCACGGACGACTGCGGCTCACCGGCTCGGCCGAACAACTGGTGCTTCTGCTGGCCGAGTTGAGCACCGTCGTCGATGGCGTGCGTCTGCACCCCCTGGTGATCGACGAGGACCTCCCCGTCCTCTCGCAACGCGTCCTGCCCGCACTCAGCGACCGGCACCTCGTCACCCGGCGCCTGCCGGGTACGTCCCTGCGCACGACCCTGGGTCTGGAACGTCCCGCCAACCGCTTCGCCGCCGCGGCCGTCCAGGAAGAAGCCCGATGACCCGCACCGATCCGCTCGACGTCCCCCGCCCGGACGCACAACTCCACTTCGGGGTCTTCTTCCAGGGCGTCAACCACTGGACGATCTGGTCGGCGCCCGACAGCGGCTCGCAGATCGACCCCGCCTCCTTCCGCCGCGTCGCCCGGACCGCCGAACGGGGCCTGTTCGACGCGTTCTTCCTCGGCGAGGGACTGCGGCTGCGTGAGGTCGACGGCCGCATCCACGACCTCGACGTGGCCGGACGGCCTGACGCGATCACCCAACTTGCCGCCCTCGCCGCCGTGACCCGGCACATCGGCCTAGTGAGCACCTCCAACTCCACCTTCAACGAACCCGCCGATCTCGCCCGCCGCCTGTCCGGACTCGACCTGCTCTCCGAAGGCCGCGCCGGCTGGAACGTGGTGACCACGGACAACGCCTGGACCGGCGCCAACTTCCGGCGCGGCGGCTACCTCGACCACGCCGACCGGTACCGGCGCGCCGAGGAGTTCCTCACCGTGGCCCGCGCGCTCTGGGACGGCTGGCAGGACGGGGCGATCGCCGGGTCCACCGGTGCGCCCGCCTGGTCGGCGCCGTCCGCCGTGCACCGGGTACGCCACCAGGGTGCGCAGTTCGACGTCGATCTGGCGCCGACCCTGCCGCGCAGCGTTCAGGGGCACCCCGTCATCTTCCAGGCCGGCGACTCGGGCGAGGGGCGCGATTTCGCCGCTCGCAACGCCGACGTCATCTTCTCCGCCCACGGCACCGACTTCGACGACGCGCTGGCCTTCGCCGAGGACATCCGCCGCCGGCTGCGAGCCGTGGGGCGGCCCGACGACGACGTACGCATCCTGCCCGGCACCGAGATCATCATCGGTGCCACCGAAGCGGAGGCGCTGGAGAAGAAGCGCTGGATCCGACTGCAACAGGTCACTCCGACCACGGCGTTGGGCATTGCCGGGGCGCTCTGGGGTTTCGACCTGTCCGACCGTGACGCCGACGGACCGCTTCCCAAGGAGGACCCGGTCGTCAGCGAGAACGACGGCTCCTTCGGCTCCCGTCGGATCGCCGATCCGCGGTCGGTCGTGTCCGAGTGGCGGGCCAAGGCCGAGGCCCAGGGGTGGTCGCTGCGCGAGGCCGTCATCCATCTCGGGCCGCAGCGTGGCCACGTCGGCACACCGTCCGGCCTCGCCGACAGGTTCACCCGCTTCGTCCGGAACGGCGCCGTCGACGGCTTCAACGTCACCCCGTACCTGATCCCGGACGGCCTCGACGACATCGTCGACCTTCTCGTCCCGGAGCTTCAGGAACGCGGCGTCTACCGCACCGAGTACACCGGTACGACCCTCCGCGAGCACCTCGGCCTGCGCGAACCTCTCACTCGACGCCCGGCGAGCGAACAGCGGCAGGCGGGCTGACCATCGGGTAAGTGAGCAGGGGCTCCCGACGTCGAGTCGGTGAGCTCCTGCTTCTCTGTCCGCCCACGACGGTGGGGAGCCGCAGGCAGACCCACTCCAGCGACGCGGGGTGGTCAGGGGTCGGCGGGTTCATTGACCGTCGCCCCCTCCCGGCGGGCGGACGACATCGGAAGGTACGCGTGGCATCCTTGGCCCGTGCTCTCATCCGATCACGTGGGCGTCGCGTTCTTCGACGTCGATGGCACCCTCGTCCCCGGCACGAGCTCGTCGGTCTTTCTGGCTGGATTCCTGGGCCATCGGGACGACCTGGTCGCGGCCGAGGAGTCCTACGCATCGGGTGAACTGGACAATCGACAAGTCTCCGAACGGGACGCCAAGGGCTGGGCGGGTGTGCCCGAGCAGTACGTCTCCCGCCGGCTCGACGACCTTCCCCTGGTCTCGGGCATCGCGGAGACAGTGGGCTGGTGCCGGCGGAACGGACTGGTGCCCGTGCTGGCAACGCTCGCCTGGTTGCCTGTCGGCGCCCATCTCGCCGAGCGGTTCGGCTTCCACGCGTTCAGCGGACCTCGGCTGGAGACCATCGGCAATCGGTTCACGGGCCGCGTCGCCAGCCACTTCGACGAGCACGACAAGCGGGATTTCGCCCTCGCACAGGCCCGGGAGCTGGGGTTGACCGCGCGCTCGTGCGGGGCAGTCGGGGACAGCCGCTCCGATCTGCCGCTGTTCGCGTCGGTGGCCGTGAGCGTGGCGTTCAACGCGTCGGCAGGAGCACGGGCGGCGGCGACCATCGCGGTGGACGGCGGCGACCTGCGTGGCGTCGTCCCCGCCTTGAGCCGGTTGGTGCCAGGGACTCGGCTGAGGGGCGTGGAATGACCACGCCGGCAAGCAAGTTGAGCACGTCATGACTCAAAGCCCAGCACCTCGGTCCCTGTCGGACGACGCGCTCTCCCGACTGCTGAGCAGTCAGCGGTTCGGCACGCTCGCCACCAACAAGAGCAATGGCCATCCTCATCTGACCACCATGGTCTACAGCTGGGACGCCGTGGAGCGAATCGTCCGTTTCTCCACCACTGCCGACCGCGTCAAGGTCAAGCAACTCCGGCGTGACCCGCGCGCGGCCCTGCATGTTCCGGGCGGCGACGTGTGGTCGTTCGCCGTGGCGGAGGGCGAGGCCGAGGTCTCCGAGATCACGGCGGCCCCGGGGGACGCGATCGGGCGTGAGCTGCTCGCGATGATTCCGGAGGGCGCGAGGCCACAGGATGAGGGGACGTTCCTGGAGCAGTTGGTCGCCGAGCGCCGGGTGGTCATCCGGCTGAAGGTGTCGCGGCTGTACGGAACAGCGCTGGACCTCGACGACTGAAGACTGATCACAGCTGGTCGTCGCCGACTCCCTGCCGAACGTGCCTGCCGACGACGCGGACAAGGAGCCCGGCGAGGGCCGCGGCCGGGGACGCGGCCGGCCCCGATGCGCGGGACCAGAGCAGCCCGTTGTGCTGTCAGGCCTTGCGAGCCATCCCCGCGGCGATGAGCTGTTCCCACACGGTGAGTTCTCTTTCGCCGCTGTCGTTCCACGCCTTGCCTGCGGTTTGCGGGCGCCACAGGGAGGCGGGGACGACTCCAGGGTCGAGGATCTCCAGCCCGTCCAGCAGGTGCGCGATCTGCGCGTCGGTCCGCCAGCGGCCACGGCCGAACGTCTTCTGCAGCACCTTCTCCGCCTCGGCCGTCTCCGGGTTGTCTCCGGAACGGAAGTGGCTGACGAAGAAGTAGCTTCCGGAGGGCACGCGGTCCCGCCAATAGCGAACGATCCCAGCAGGGTCCTCCTCGTCGTTGACGTGGTGGAGGACGGCGCTGAACATGACGGCCACGGGGCGTTCGAAGTCGATCAGCGCCCGGGTCTCGGGATGGTCGTAGACGGCTCCGGGGTCCCGTACGTCAGCCTCGATGACCCTGGTCCGGTCGTTCTCCTCCAACAGGGCGCGCCCGTGGACGAGTACTTGAGGGTCTATGTCGACGTACACGACGCGGGATTCCGGAACGTGCCGTTGCGCCACCTGGTGAACGTTGTCGGCGGTCGGCAGGCCACTGCCCAGGTCGATGAACTGGGTGATGTCCGTGGTCGTCGCGATCTCCGCGACCGCCCGGGTCAGGGCCGCACGATTGGCGAAGGCGATCGCCACCGATCCGGGGAGGTCGCGTTTGAACACATCGCCGATCTCCCGGTCCACGGCATAGTTGTCCTTGCCGCCCAGCAGGTAGTCGTACACCCGCGCGATGCTGGGCTTGGTGGCATCGATCGAGGTGCCTTCGCTCGTCATGGTGAACATCCTCCCTTGTGAAGGAACCCGCTGCCCATGCTTTTGGACCATCAAACGGACTGCGCAGCATGGAGAGTTGACCTCCTGGTCGGCCACCTCTCCGCGCAGCACGACACCCGGCTCCTGGCTGACTCGTTCGGCGACGGTACGGACCGCGACGCCTCCGTGGCGCGCGAGCGGAAGATCAGAGCACGACGCGGTAGTGGGTGGTGAGGCGCCGGTCGTCGTCGAGGATGTGGAACGCGAGGCCGGGCGGCTGGTCACGGTCCGCGGCCTGGTCGCCCTCCCAGGGCATGCGCAGGGTCCAGGTGATGGCCGGTCCGACGATCAGTGGACGGGCGGCGAAGGTCGAGGCCGCCGCGGTGTGGGCGTGGCCCGTGAGGACCGCGACGACCCGCGGGTGCGCGTCGAGCAAGTCCGCCAGGCGGTCGGGCTCTTGGAGCATGCCGGAGTCGGGCAGCGGGTGGTGGAGTTCGACCGGCGGCTGATGGAAGGCGATCAGCGCCGGGGTGTCCTGCGGCAGAGCGGTGAGCGTGGTGTCGATCCAGGCGAGTGTCTGGGCGTCGAGGCGTCCCTCGTCGCGGCCCGGGATGGTGGAGTCGCACATCAGGACGGCGGTGCCGCCGATGTGGTGGACCTGATTGATCGGACCCTGGTCGGGCACCTCTCCGAGCAGGCCCTTGCGGTAGGCCGGTCGCGCGTCGTGGTTCCCGGGACAGGTGAGCACGGGGAAGGGGCCGGTCAGGAGCTGAGCGGCTTCCTCGTACTCGGCCTCCTCGCCGTGATCGGCGATGTCCCCGGTGACCAGCAGCGCGTCGACCGGACGGGGCAGCGCTCGCAGGTAGTCCATGACGCGAGTGGCACGTCGAGTCGCCCTCTCGCTGCCGTCCAGGTGCAGGTCGCTGATGTGCGCGAGCAGCGTCATGCG
The DNA here is from genome assembly GCF_036231965.1 of Streptomyces sp. NBC_01428. Taxonomy (NCBI): domain Bacteria; kingdom Bacillati; phylum Actinomycetota; class Actinomycetes; order Kitasatosporales; family Streptomycetaceae; genus Streptomyces; species Streptomyces sp. NBC_01428. The sequence goes on from NZ_CP109499.1 coordinate 196,636, forward strand.
CAGTCTCCCCCAGTGGCGGGTTCAGCCGCCGTCCTGTGCCGGTTCGGGCGTCTCGACCCGCTCCGATCTCTAACGGAAGTTTTCAGTTTTCCGTTAGGAACCATAGAGTGCGCCTCGGGACACGTTCAAGTGGTCGACCACCTGGCACCGACGTGGAAGGGCTATCTCGTGGAGCGTTGGCTGGCACTGGAACTGGCGAGCACGATCCGCCACGACGGAGACGGCGGCGTCGTCGACGACCTCGCCACGTTCCAGGGAACGACGCACTGGATCCAGGAGCAGGGAGATCTGCTGGCCGGCCACATCGCGGCAGGGCAACTCACGGCCGATGAAGACCTCAGGCGTGGAATCGTCGAGCTGCGGCAGGCAGTCCGGGCCCTCTTCGCCCGTGTGGTGAGCCCCGCTCCCCCCAGCCCGGCGGACGCGCATCGCCTGATGAGTCCCGACCGGGCAAAGGCCCACCTCAACGCGGTTGCCGCGCGGGAACCGGTCGCCCCGCAGCTGGAGTGGCCCGACGAAGGAGCGCCTGGCGCGCGGGTGTTGTCGGCGGAGAACGATCCGCGTGTTCGGCTTCTCGCAGCCCTGGCCCGAGCCGCCATCGACTTTCTCACCGGTCCGCAGCGCACCCAGTTGCGATCCTGCACAGCGCCCCGCTGCGTGCGCTATTTCGTCAAGAGCCACGGACGGCAGGAGTGGTGCAAGCCCTCCTGCGGAAACCGCGCTCGCGCGGCTCGCCACTACAGGCGCCAACGCACGGTGGCCGATGACGGTTCTACGGCATCTGCTGCCACCTGTGCCGGGCCGAACTCTGTTTGACGCCGTCGGCGTCGATCTGCAGTTCCTTGCTTCCGGTTACCGGGCGGTCGGTGCGCGGCGAATCAGCAGTCGCCGCCGCGACATCCCGGCGCGGAGACGGTCACGACCCCGTCCCCGTGTCGTCCTGCAGATGCAGTGAGCGCAGGGCCGCTTCGAGTGCGAAGCGGTGGTCCGGGTCGGTGAGGCGGTCGCCGAGGCGTGCGTCGAGGCCGCGCAGACGGTAGCGGACCGTCTGGGCGTGGACCCCGAGCATGTCGCCGACCTGTTCGGCCGGCGCGCGGGTGGAGATGTGCACCCGGAGCGTCTCCACCAGCCGTTCACGCCGGCTGGCGGGCAGGCCCGCCAGGGGCGCCAGTTCGCGGGCGGCCACCTGCCGGACCAGGGGCGGGTCCGACAGGAGCCACAGGGTCGTGAGGTGGTCCTCGCAGCGGACGACGGGGGCGTCGGGCACGATTCCGTCGTCGATGAGCTGCAGGACGCGCCGGGACCAGCGCAGCGAGTCGGCCGCCTGCGCCGTCGGCAGCGTCAGACCGATGACGGCGCGGGTGCCGTCGAGTGCCCGGCCGAGCATGCTCTGCCGTTCGGGGGTCAGCGGCCCCGGAACCAGGAGGTGGGGGTGGGGAGCGTCGAGTTCGGTGAGTACGTCGTCGGCGAGGCCCGCCTCGATGCCGTCGGGTACGGCTGAGCGGAGGGCGATCAGGGTGCACTCGGCGGGCAGGGGCCACGCAGCGGCCTCGCAGAGGTCCGTGATCGTCGGCTGGGGCAGTGGGGGTGCGCCCAGTATGAGGTGCAGCAACTGCCTGCGCAGCATGGCTACTTCGGAGGTACCGCGGGCCTGCACCTCGCTGTAGCCCTCGCGGGAGACCTCGGCCAGCTCCTCCACGTAGGCGAACAGGGCGTCGGCGAAGGCGAGGATGAGGGTGGGCGAGAGGCTGTACTGGCGGCCCACCGACTGCGCGCGCCGCAGAGCGATGCGGGCTCCCAGCCGGTAGGCACCCTGGAGGGACTCCAGGTCGCGCCCTTCGTACGCCTCCACGCGACCGAACCGGCGCAGCAGTGTGTCGCGGAGCGTAGAGGGCTTGTCGGGCTCGGCGACGCGGTCGACGAAGGCGGTGATGGCCTGTTCGACGCCTTGCCGGATGGTGTCCGCGTCCGGTCCGTCGAGGAGGCGGCCGTATACGGGATAGGCACGGGTGACCTCGGCCCGGATCTCCCTGACGAGACTGGGTAACTCCGGTCTCATCAAAGCGGCGAACCCGATGGGCAGTGGATCGAGCGGCTCACCGACTTCCGGTGTACGCGCGGGTGAAGGCATCCGTGATCCCTCGCTCTTCTTGTGCCCAGGGGAGGTCGCCGGCACGGACACCGAGGTGCCGAACGAGCGGGCTCGGCGTCCGGGCCGGACGTCGGACGCAGGACGTCCTTGGCACCTGAAAGTAATTCAACTTCTCCAGCGCGTACACACTTTGGGCACAGATAGGTCTGCCGAGGCGACTGTGCGTTGCCGGGGTGGCTGAGAACAGTCGCCTCGCGGCCTCTACTTGACGGCGCTGTGCCAGTTCTTGGAGAGCTCCTTGCCCGCGTCCGGTGCGGCGGTGCCCGGGGCGCCGAGACCGGCCAGGGACGTGGAGGCGCTGTTGAGGGTCAGGCTGTTGTTGCCGGCGGCGGAGGGCAGGCCCGTCTTCAGGTTCACGGCGGCGTCGATCAGGCCGAACAGGCCGAGTCCGCAGCCGCTGGCGCCCGGAACCGCGAAGGTGCTGTCCTTCTGTGTGGCACCCGTGAGGTTGACGCGGCTCATGGTGCCCTCGTCGTTCAGGTTGCCGGCTCCGTCGAAGAAGGTGAGTCCGAAGTCGGGGTAGTTGACGTTGCTCGGGCGGAGCACCACCGGCTTGGACGCGGACCCGATGTAGCACTTGCTGCCCAGGAGGGGATTCTCCAGGTGGATACGGACCGGAATGGAGACGATGGGCAGGTCGGTGAGGGCGCCGGCGCTCTGGTCGAAGTTCGAGGGGGTGCCGACGGATTCCACGGTTGCCGTGATCTTGTTGAGGCTCGCGTTGGTGATCTGGTTGCAGATCGCGGTGACCGCGGGCACGTTGCTCGGGCACATCAGGCCGATCAGGCCGCCCGGCACGGTGGCGGAGTCGGCGATGAGGGCGCCTCCGGACGGGGCCACCACGGTGCTGCTGCCGTCGGAGTTCTGGATGACGCCTATCTGCAGGTCGGTGCGGCCCGTGGTCACCGTGGTGTTGCCCAGCTTGATCGAACCGCTGGCGGAGGAGGACGCCACGCACTGCGGGGTCCGCTCCAGGCCGTCGGCGGCGACCATGGCCGGGGCGTCGACGGGACACCTGGTGAACGGGGCCCACTCGCCGTTCAGCTGTGCGGTGGCCGCGGTGGCCGTGCCCATCGAGGCGAAGGCGCCGACGGCGGTGGTCAGTGCGGTGGCGACGGTGGCGGATCTGGCCGAAAAGCGCAGGCGGGTCATGAGGTGCCTTTCGTGACGGAAGGGGAGGTGTGGCGGCTGTCGAACGGTTCGGGTGCGTTTCAGCGTTCGGGTACGGGAACCTTGAGAGGCTGGCGGTCCTCGGTGCATTCGTCGGGGTTGGGCACCTCGGCGGCGGCGAAGCAGGTCTGGCCCTGCATCTGTTTGATGTAGTTGCCGGTTCCGGACACGGCCGCGGTGAAGAGGCGGTCCAGGTTCTCGCCCGCGTTGTTGCAGCCGTGGAAGGCGGGGATGGTGACCTCGCCGGTCAGGGGTCCGCCGGAGAGCAGTTGGTAGCCGGTCGCCGGCTCGCCGGAGTTCTGTTCTCCCCGCCCGTGCAGGACGAGGTGGTCTCCGGGGAACTTGGCGCTGTCGGGCTCGGGCGACTTCAGCGAGCCGCTGGTGCGGCAGGCGGGGCCGACGTTCAGCGGTGTGCCGTCGACCTCCAGTTTGGTCACCCGCAGGACGAGCGGCACCCGGATGTAGGTGTCGGTGCTGGTGAACACGAAGTCGGTGGCGCCGAGCGAGTCGACGGTCAGGGGTCCGGCCTGCTCCAGCACCATGGTCGCCTTGGCGGGCATGAAGCGGAAGGTCAGCAAGGTCGCCGTGAACGGCATGCTCTCCTTGCGGCCGTTGTTGTAGAGGTCGCCGGTGGAGTGCTGGCGGATGACGCCACCGCTCCAGTCCGGGTACGGCTCGAACTCGGGCGATCCTTGTTCGAGCATGGTGCAGAACGGCGGGATGAGGGCAGCGGCGTCCTGCTTGCGCACGTTGGAGTACCCGGCGACGTAGCTGTTCAGGGACATCGGACCGAGTGGGTAGCCGGCGTCGTACTTGCACGGTGGTGCCGCCGGACGGGCGTCGGCCTGAACGGACGGCCGGCCCGCGACCTTCGGGGCGCGCTTGTCCTGGCCGCCACCCGGCGTCCCGTCCTCCTGGCCCGGCGTGCCGGACGGGGAGGCGGAGGGCGAGGCGGTCGGTGAGTCGTCCGGGCTGCCCGTGCCGGCGCCGACGGTGACGGTGCCCAGCTGCGCGGTGGCGTCCTTGCCGGGCGTGCAGTCCAGGGTGAGTGACGTGGGGTCGGTCTCGGGCGTCGCCGCGGCCGGCGCCAGGTCCACGCTGAGAGCCCCGGCGGTGAAGGTCAGGTCACCGTCGTCCTGTCCGGTGACGGTGGGGACGTCCCCGGTGGTGTTGAGCGTCAACGGTCCTGTCGACGGGACAGGTTGTGCGGTCGCGGAGCCGCGCCAGAGTGCTTGTGCGGTGGAGTCGCCCTGCGCCACGTCGATCGTGAGCCGGGTGCCGGCCGTGACGGTGGTCGCCTCCTTGTCGATGAGCTTGTGCACCGCTTCCTCGGACAGTTCGACGGAGGTCTCCACGTCGGAGGCCTGGATGGCCTGTCCCACGTCGACCCGGTCGGGCAACGACGCGGAGACGCGCACGGTCGCGTCCACCGCTCCGGACGGCAGGGTGCACGTGTAGGGCAGTGTGACGTCGACCGTCTGGTCGGCGGCGACGACGGCTCCGGCGGGCACCATGGCGGCGAGGACGACGAACGCGGCGATCGTGGCGTTGCGGCCACGGGTGCTCTGCCGGGTGGCGCCCACCGTCAGGTGCAGTCTCATCAACTAGCTCCGCTCGTTCGGATCAGGGAGGTGCGGTGGTACGGGCTCGGGCGCGCAGGCGACCCGGATGCGCCCGGCCGGTGGTCCGGCCGGGCGCATCCGAGCACGGGACCACCTACGGGTTGGAACCCTTGATGGTCGGGATGGTGGTCGTGTTCTTGACCTTCACCGCGTAGTTGCCCTTGAAGGTGGGCTTCGTCGAGGTGGTGACGACCGTGCCGCAGCCGGTCGCCGTCGTGACCGTCAGCTCGCCGGAGACACTGGCGACCGCGAGGATGCCGGTCGAGTTGGTGTAGGTGGCGGACGCCTTGCCGACGACCTTGAACACGCAGGCGCCGACGGTGATGGTCGCGTTCACGTTGCCGATGTAGCCCTTGGTCACGCCGGTCGCGGCGGTGTAGTCCTGGGCGACGACGGTCCACGGGGTGGTGGCCACGGTCGTCACGTTGCCGAGGACGCTGGTGCAGGGCGCACCGCTGGTGCCGAAGTTGATGGCGGAGATGCTGGCGACCGTCGCGGGGTTGCCGGTGGCGCTCGCCATCGTGCCGGAGGCGGAGGACGTCGTACACGTCATCGGGATGTTGGCCGTCAGCACGATGTTGCCGCTGTTGGTGGCAGTGAAGCTGGACGGTGTCGGGTTGACGGTCCAGACGGTGGACGGCACGGCCGACGACGGACCGATCGCCAGACCGAAGGCAGCAGCAGCCGCACCCGCGATGACTGCGGTTCTCTTGAGGGACTTCTTCATAACTCTCGGACGCTCCTTGTGGATTGACCGGCAGAGGGTGCACATCGCCCGCCGGTAATTTACGGGCTTCTGGCTCCCGCGGCTCTGGATTCCTCGACCGCGCTCCGACGTTACTTGCGAGAAACATGGCTGAACAATGGCGCAGACCATGATTCTTTTGGCTCTTTTCTGGACTGTTTCCCAGGTGAGCGGTCCACTGTCGCCGTTAGTCATCCGATGCCAAATCCCGGTGGCAGGGCAATCGTTGGCCGAACAGCCACGCAGCACACCGCCACACGGCCCTCCAAGCGCGCCGGAAACGGTGGATTGCGCACCCGGTGACAAGGTTTCGGGCGGCCTTTGTCTCCTGGCACACACATCGGGTTTGGCCGAAGCCTGTCGCTCTAAAAACTCGGCAACTGGTATTGCCCGGCCAGGTTACTGGGCCGTAATGTTCCGGTGCGCAGCTGCGGTCCAGGTCGGCGCCCCTGCCGGCCGGACTCACGACGGGCGGTTTCGGCCTCACCCTCCTTCGAGGCCGGATCCCCCGTCAGCAGGGCCTCGTACAGCCGACCCCCCGGAGGTACGAGGCCCTGCTATCTCCACGGAGACAAGATCCGATCGGGCTTTTGTCTCCGCGGTGACAAAGTCGGGGAGCGCCCCCGAGAGCGGGTTCCCTACCCATTGTCAACGAACGACAGAACCACCTAGCGTGCGCCACACGGTGCACACGCGAACCGCGCCTGCTGGAGGTGAAATGGGCATCGAAGTCGTGGTCGAGGGACTGACCAAGTCTTTCGGCCGGCAGAACATCTGGCAGGACGTGACGCTGACTTTGCCGGCTGGAGAAGTGAGTGTCATGCTCGGTCCGTCCGGCACCGGAAAGACCGTTTTCCTGAAGTCGCTCATAGGGCTGCTCAAACCCGATAGGGGACGTGTCCTCATCGACGGAGTGGACATGGCGAACAGTCGGGAACACGAGATTTACGAGACCCGTAAAATGTTCGGGCTCATGTTCCAGGACGGCGCCCTGTTCGGCTCCATGTCGTTGTTCGACAACATTGCCTTTCCGCTGCGCGAGCACACGCGGAAGAAGGAGTCCGAGATCCGCCGCATCGTCATGGAGCGGATCGAGGTGGTCGGCCTGCTGGGCGCCGAGGGCAAGCTGCCCGGCGAGATCAGCGGCGGCATGCGCAAGCGGGCGGGGCTCGCCCGAGCGCTGGTGCTCGACCCGCAGATCATCCTGTGCGACGAGCCGGACTCCGGCCTCGACCCGGTCCGCACCGCCTATCTGTCGCAGCTGCTCATCGACCTGAACGCGCAGATCGACGCGACGATGCTGATCGTCACCCACAATCTCGACATCGCCGCGACCGTGCCCGACAACATGGGCATGCTCTTCCGGCGCGAGCTGGTCACGTTCGGCCCCCGCGAGGTGTTGCTGACCAGCGAGGAACCGGTGGTGGCGCAGTTCCTGCGGGGGCGCCGCGAGGGCCCCATCGGCATGTCCGAGGAGAAGGACGCCGCGACGCTGGCCGCCGAGGCCGCCGCGACCCGTCACCCGGAGCAACCCCGTGAGATCGTGCCCCAGTTGGAGCCCTCGCCCGGTCTCCCCCAACGCCGTGCCGTCGCGCGACGGCGCGAGCGGGTGCTCGGCATGATGGACCGGCTGCCGCCGGCCGCCCGGGCCGCCATCGAGCGCACCTACGCGACGAACGGCTCCAACGCCCCGACCGTGCCGATCCCCGTCTCCGGGAGCGGCGCGTGAACGCTGCACTGCGCCAGACCGGACTCATGTTCGCGCTGGCCGCCGAAGTGTGCCGGGCCGCGTTCCGACGCCCCTTCCAGTTCCGGGAGTTCGTCGAGCAGTTCTGGTTCGTCGCGAGCGTCACCATCCTTCCCTCCGCGCTCGTCGCCATCCCGTTCGGCGCCGTGATCGCCCTCCAGGTCGGGTCGCTGACCGAGCAGCTCGGCGCCCAGTCCTTCACCGGCGGCGCCAGTGTGCTGGCCGTCGTCCAGCAGGCCAGCCCGCTGATCGTCGCCCTGCTCATCGCCGGCGCGGGCGGCTCCGCGATCTGCGCCGACCTGGGATCGCGCAAGATCCGCGAGGAGCTCGACGCGATGGAGGTGATGGGTGTCTCGCCCGTCCAGCGCCTGGTCGTCCCGCGCGTCCTCGCCACCATGGGCGTCGCCGTGCTGCTCAACGGGCTGGTCTCGGTGGTCGGCACGCTCGGCGGCTACTTCTTCAACATCGTCCTGCAGGACGGCACGCCCGGTGCCTACCTCTCCAGCTTCTCCGCGCTGGCCCAGCTGCCGGACCTGTACATCAGCGAACTCAAGGCCCTCATCTTCGGGTTCATCGCCGGCATCGTCGCCGCCCAGCGCGGCCTGAACCCGCGCGGCGGACCGAAGGGTGTCGGCGACGCCGTGAACCAGTCGGTGGTCATCACCTTCATGCTGCTCTTCTTCGTGAACATGGTGCTGACGGGCCTGTACCTGCAGATCGTCCCCCCGAAGGGAGGCTGAGCGCCCGTGGCCTCCCCGCTCGTCTGGCTCGACCGCTCCGGCGACCAACTCATCTTCTACGCGAAGACCTTGCTGTGGATCCCGCGGACCCTGCGCCGGTATCTCAAGGAGGTGCTCCGGCTGCTCGCCGAGGTCGCCTTCGGCTCCGGCGGACTCGGTGTCATCGGCGGCACCGTCGGTGTGATGGTCGCGATGACCGCGTTCACCGGCACCGTCGTCGGCCTCCAGGGCTACGCCGCCCTGGACCAGATCGGCACCGCCGCGTTCACCGGGTTCGTCTCCGCGTACTTCAACACCCGTGAGATCGCACCGCTGGTGGCGGGACTCGCCCTGTCCGCCACGGTCGGCGCCGGCTTCACGGCGCAGCTCGGCGCGATGCGCATCAACGAGGAGGTCGACGCGCTGGAGGGCATGGGCATCCGCTCCAAGCCTTACCTGGTCAGCACCCGTGTCATCGCCGGCGTGATCGCGATCATCCCGCTGTACGCCGTCGGGCTGCTCACCTCCTATCTGGCATCCCGGTACGTCACCGTGCTCTTCAACGGACAGTCCCGGGGCACGTACGACCACTACTTCAACCTGTTCCTCTCCCCCACGGACGTCCTGCTGTCGGTGCTGAAGGTGCTGCTGTTCAGCGTGATGGTGATCCTCGCGCACTGCTACTACGGCTACCGGGCCGCGGGCGGTCCCGCGGGCGTCGGCGTCGCCGTCGGCCGGTCGGTGCGCCATGCCATCGTGCTGATCAGCGTGACCGACTTCTTCCTGTCGCTGGCGCTGTGGGGCGCCACCACGACCGTGAAGGTGGCGGGCTGAGATGAGCGCCGTCCTGCTCCCCGAGGAGCGACGCCAGACCCCGCCGCCGCCCAAACGGCGCCGCGGAAGTTCCTCCACCGCGGTACGGCGGTCGGCCGGCCTGGCCTTCCCTCTGGTGACCGCCCTGCTGATCTACGGGACGATCGCCGTCTACGACAAGAAGTTCGTGGACTCCGACCCGATCACGGTGGAGACGGGCAGCGTCGGCAACGAGATGCACCGGGGCGCCGAGGTGAAGCTGCGCGGCGTGGTCGTGGGCGAGGTCCGCGAGATCAGCTCCGCCGGGAACGGCGCCCGGCTCAGCATCGCCCTGCGGCCCGGCGTCCTGCACGAGATCCCGGCGGACGTGCGCGCGCAGATGCTGCCGACCACCCTGTTCGGCGAGCGTTACGTCGCCCTCGTCCCGCCGGCCGCGCCCTCCGCGACGTCGCTGGCCAAGGGCGCCGTCATCCGCCAGGACCACTCGTCCAACGCCGTCGAGCTCCAGCAGGTGCTCGACGACGTCCTGCCGATGCTCACCGCGGTACGGCCCGCCGAGCTGTCGCAGACCCTCTCGGCCGTCTCCCAGGCATTGGAGGGGCGCGGCGAGAAGCTCGGCGCCACGCTGAGCAAGCTCGACCGGCACCTGGCCCGCTTCAATCCTCAACTCCCCGCCCTCAACGAGGATCTCAAGGAACTCGTGAAAGTGAGCCACGTGTACGCCGACGCGGCGCCCGACATCCTCACGGCGCTCACCGACTTCACCACGACCAGCGGGACGATCGCCGAGAAGGAGGGCGACCTGTCGCGGACCTTCGGCGCGACGACGCGCACGGCCGAGGACGTGACCAGCTTCCTGCGCCAGAACAAGGACAACATCATCCGGCTCTCCGCGACGTCCCGGCCCACCCTGCGGCTGCTGGCCGAGTACTCCTCCGAGTTCCCCTGCACGCTGCGCACGCTCGCCGAGTTCGTCCCCGCGATGGACAAGGCGCTCGGCAAGGGCACCGACCGGCCGGGGCTGCACGTGGATGTGACCAGCGAGACGAGCCGCGGCGCGTACACCGCGGGCCACGACACCCCGGTCTACGACTCCGGCGGCGGTCCCAAGTGCTACCCGGTGCCGTACCTGGGCACGGGTGCCCGGCCGGCGACCACGGTGTCCGCCGACGCCGAGCAGGATCTCGGCCCGGCCAACTCCCCGCAGGAGAACGCGCTGGTGAACGAGCTGATCGCGCCGGCCGCCGGTCGGCGGGCCGACGATCTGCCCGACTGGAGCAGCCTGCTGGTCGGTCCTGCGCTGCGCGGGACGGATGTGACGCTCAAGTGACCCCCTCCGACGCGCACATCCGGCGCCGGCCCCTCACCGGGCCGCTGCTGAAGTCGCTGATCTTCATCGTGGTCACCGCGCTGGCCACCACGATCCTCGGGTACAGCGTCGCCGGTACCGGCGTGGGCTCCTCGGGCCGTACGTACCGGGCGCTGTTCAGCGACGTCACCGGGCTCGTCGACGGCGACAGCGTCCGCATCTCCGGCGTCAAGGTCGGCGAGGTCACCGGCGTCCGTGTCGTCGACCGCCGCACCGCGCAGGTCACGTTCACGGTGCGCGAGGACCGGACGCTGCCCCGTTCGACGACCGCGGCGGTGAAGTACCTCAACATGGTCGGCCAGCGGTACCTGTCGCTCGACCGCGGCACGGGCGGCCTGTCGGGGACCCTCGCGGCGAACTCGACGATCCCGCTGGACCGCACCACGCCCGCACTCGACCTGACGCTGCTCTTCAACGGGTTCAAGCCGCTGTTCGAGGGGCTGTCCCCGAAGGACGTCAACGAACTGGCCGGCTCCATCGTCCAGGTGCTCCAGGGCGAGGGCGGCACCGTCGACAGCCTGATGCGGCACATCGGCTCCCTGAGCACCACCGTCGCCGCCAAGGACAAGGTCATCGGCGCGGTCGTCACCAACCTGAACACCGTCCTGAAGACCCTCAACGACCGCGAGGACTCCTTCGACAACCTCGTCGTGACCCTCAAGGAACTGGTCTCCGGCTTCAACGACGACCGCAAACCACTGGGCCGGGCCGTCACCGCCGTGGGCTCGCTGACCACGGTCACCGCCGACCTGCTGCAGGACGGGCGGGCACCGCTCAAGCAGGACATCAAGCAACTGGGCCGGCTCTCCGACAACCTCGGCGACGGCACCCCGCAGATCGAGAACTTCCTCGACCGCACCCCGGCCAAGCTGACCACGCTGTCCCGGCTGGCGTCGTACGGGTCCTGGTTCAACCTCTATCTGTGCGAGGCGAAGGTGACCGGCGTGGGGACCTCCGACGGCTCGAAGCCGCCCACCGGGATCTCCGTCACGGAATCGAGGTGCGGGGCATGACGGCGTCCGTGCAAGGCCGTCGGCCCGCGCGACGCGCGCCACGGTTCAAGCCCGTGAAGGAACGCAACCCGGTGGCCGTGGCTCTCGTCGGCCTCTCCGCCCTGACCGTCGTCGGTCTCCTGGCCTACAACGTGCAGGCACTGCCGTTCATCGGTTCCGGCACCACGTACAGCGCGGACTTCAGCGAGGCGGCCGGCCTCAAGGACGGTGACGAGGTGCGCATCGCCGGGGTGAAGGTCGGCGAGGTCACCGGCGTCTCGCTCGACGGCGCGAAGGTGAAGGTGACCTTCGCGGTGAAGGACGCCTGGATCGGGGACCGCACGACCGCCGCCATCGCCATCAAGACGCTGCTGGGCGACAAGTACGTGGCCCTGGACCCGCTCGGCGGCGCCCGCCAGAGCCCCGGTGCACGGATCCCGCTGTCCCGCACCACGTCCCCGTACGACGTCACCCAGGCGTTCCAGGATCTCGGCGGAACCATCGACGACATCGACACGAAGCAGTTGGCGGCGAGTTTCGAGACGATCTCGGAGACGTTCGCCGACTCCCCCGCGCACGTCCGCACGGCCGCGACCGGTCTCTCCGCGCTGTCGAAGACGGTGTCCAAGCGGGACCAGAAGCTGGCGGATCTGCTCAAGGGGAGCAACAAGTTCACGAAGACGCTCGAGGACCAGAAGTCGAGCTTCGAGACGCTCATCGACGACGGCGGCCCGCTGCTGGGCGAACTGACCGACCGGCGCGACGCCATCAAGGCGCTGCTCACCGGCAGCCGCAAGCTCGGCAAGGAGCTGAGCGGTCTCGTCGAGGACAACGACAAGCAGCTCGGTCCCACCCTCAAGGCCCTGAGCCGGGTGACGGGGGTGCTGGAGGCCAACAACGACCAGCTCGACAAGACACTGGCGCTCGTCGGTCCGTACTACCGGCTCGTCGGCAACACGCTGGGCAGCGGGCACTGGTTCGACAGCTATCTGTGCGGGGTCGTCCCGCCGGAGTACCTGCCCGAGGCGTCCCGGCTGAAGTCGGGCTGCGTGCCGCCCCGGATGACGGGCGCCGGGCAGTCGGCCGCGGCCACGGAAGGCGGCCGGTGATGAGCAGACGCAGAACACTCCTCGCGGCCGGAGCGGCCCTGGTGGTGCTGGCCGGCGGTATCACCGCCACCGCGCTGGCCGACGACTCGGACGGCATCCGGCTGACCGCCTATTTCGACCGGGCCGTCGGCGTGTACGCCGGGTCCGACCTGCGCATCCTGGGAGTCCGCGTCGGTGAGGTCGAGTCCGTGCGCCCGGAGGGCACCAAGGTGCGGGTGCGGCTCGCGCTCGACGAGGGCATCCATCTGCCGGTGGACGCGCGCGCCGTCGTCGTCGCGCCCAGTGTCGTCGCCGACCGGTACATCCAACTGACCCCGGCCTACAGCTCCGGGCCCCGTCTCGGTGACGGCGCGGTGCTCAGCGCCGCCCGCAACCGCACGCCGATGGAGATCGACCAGCTCTACGACCAGATCACCGAGCTGAGCAAGACACTCGGTCCGGACGGCGTGAACTCGGAGGGGGCGCTGAACAAGCTGCTCGCCACCGGCGCCGCCAACCTGGACGGGAACGGCGCCGCGATCGGCGACACCGTCGAACAGTTCGGCAAGGCGGCCAAGACCCTGGACGGCAGCAGCGACGACCTGTTCACCACGCTCAGCCAGCTCCAGTCCTTCACGTCCATGCTCAAGAAGAAGGACAGCGGGGTGCGCACCGCCCAGGAGCGCCTGGACGAGATCGTCGGCTTCTTCGCCGACAACAAGGACGACCTGGCCGGGGCGCTGAAGGAACTCGGTGTCGCGCTCAGCCAGGTCAAGACGTTCATCGAGGACAACCGGGGCGAGCTGAAGAAGAACGTGGACAAGCTCGTGCCCATCACCCAGACGCTCGTCAAGCAGCGGGCTTCCCTGGCGGAGGCCCTGGACGTCGCGCCGCTGGCCGCGGACAACCTGGTGGGCGCCTACGACCCGGACACGCGCCGGCTCAACGGGCGCGCCGACCTCAACGAGATCAGCGTCCTGCCGCTGCCGGTCGCCGGTGACAGCGCGGCATCGACCTCGGAAGGGGGAGCGGGCCGATGATGCGCAGAAAAGAGCGGGAGATCTCGGCGGAGGTCAGCCGCGGCGCGAGCAGCACGGGTGTCGCCATCGGTTCCAGCCTGCGCGGCCTCATCGCCGTCGGCATCGGCCTCGTCCTGACCGTGGGGGCCGCGGTGGTGGTGCTGCCCGGCTTCGACGGCATCGAGGACGTGCCGCTGCCCGGTGGCGCCGACCTGGGATCGCATCCGTATCGGGTCACCGCGAACCTGGACGACGTACTGAGCCTGGTCCCGCAGGCCGCGGTGAAGGTCAACGACGTCGCCGTCGGCCGCGTGACGCGGATCCAGCTGAACGAGAACTGGTCGGCGCGCGTCACGCTGGAGATCAACGGGTCGGTGCGACTGCCGGCGGACGCCGGTGCCCGGCTGGAGCAGTCCAGCCTGCTCGGCGAGAAGTACATCCAGCTCGTGGCGCCGTCGAAGTCCAGTAGTACGGGACGGCTCGCCGACGGCAGTGTCATCCCCGTCTCCCGGACCAACCGCAACACCGAGGTCGAGGAGGTGTTCGGTGCGCTGTCCCTGCTGCTCAACGGCGGCGGTATCAACCAGCTGAAGACGATCACCACCGAGCTGAACTCCGCCCTCGGTGGCCGTGAGCCGCAGATCCGCTCGACGCTGAAGCGGGTCGACACGCTGGTCACCGACCTCGACGAGCACCGCGGCGACATCACCGACGCGCTCGACGGCGTCAACCGGCTGGCGTCGACCCTGGCCACGCGCAAGAAGGATGTCAGCACCGTCCTGACCGACCTCTCACCCGGCCTCAAGACGCTGGAGGACCAGCGCGGCTCCCTGCTGACCATGCTGCGCTCGCTCGACACGCTGTCCGACACCGCCGTCTCCACCGTCAACGCGAGCAAGGACGACATGATCGCCGATCTCAAGGCCATCGCCCCCAGCCTCAAGGCACTGGCCGACGCGGGGACCGACCTGCCCGACTCGCTCCAGGTCCTGCTGACGTACCCGTTCACCGACGAAGTGCTCAGCGGCGTGAAGGGCGACTACCTGAACGTCTACCTGACGATGGCCGCGCCCCGGGGCACGACGATCATCCCGCCGCTGATCCCCGCGCAGTCGTCGCCCTCGCCGACGCCCTCCCCCACGGCGGACCCGCCCGACGCGTCGTCCGAGCGTTCCGCGCGCAAGGGCTCGTCGTTGCCACTGCCGTCGGTCGACACCGTGCAGTCGGGCGCCGCCGGACCGACGGCGGCCACCGGAGGTGAGGACCGGTGATCACTCGGGCCGTCTGGCTCAAGAACGTCGCCTTTCTCGCGCTGTCGGTCACCGTGCTGGGGTTCCTCGCTGTCCGGTACGCCGACCTCGGCCGCTACGTCGGGGCCGCCGACTACTACACGGTCGACGTCGAACTCCCGGCGACAGGGGGCCTGTTCACGCACTCGGACGTCACCTACCGGGGTGTGTCCGTGGGCAGGGTCGGGCCGCTGAAGCTGACCGACGACGGCGTGGTGGCGCAGCTGCGCATCAAGAAGTCCGCACCCCGGATCCCCTCCGACACCAAGGCCGTGGTGGCGAGTCTGTCGGCGGTCGGGGAGCAGTACATCGATCTGCGGCCGGCCAGTGACGACGGCCCCTATCTCGCGGACGGCTCCCACGTGGACCGCGCGGACACCCAGGTTCCGGCGCCGGTCACCGACGTCCTCACCAGCGTCGACGGCCTCGTCAGGTCCGTTCCGCTGGACGATCTGAAGACGGTGGTGGACGAGTTCGGCACGGCGTTCGAGGGGCGGGGCGACGATCTGCAGGTGCTGCTGGACAGCAGTTCCTCCTTCGTCGACGCCGCCGACGACGCGCTACCCGCGACGACGCGGCTGATCACGGACTCGGAGACGGTCCTGCGGACGCAGGCCGAAGAGGGCGACGCGATCCGGGACTTCGGGTCGGGTGCGGTCGAGCTGGCCCGCGCCCTGAAGGGTTCGGACAGCGACCTGCGTCGGCTCGTGGCGACCGCTCCGGATGCCACGGCCCAGGTCAGCGGACTGTTGCGGGACGTCGATCCGAGTCTCGGCGTGGTCCTGGCGAACCTCCTGACCACCTCGGAGGTCGCCGTCACCCGCCAGCGCGGTGTCGAGGAACTCCTGGTGAAGTATCCGGCGGCCGTCTCGGCCGGCGCCACCGCCGTCGACGGGGGGAAGGTCAACCTCGGTCTGGCGCTGACCTTCTTCAAGCCGCTGCCCTGCACCGAGGGCTACGGCGCCACCCGCTACCGCAACGGGCTCGATCTGGGGACGGCCCCGGCGCTGAACACCGATGCGTCCTGCACCGCGTCCGCGTCGAGTGGCGTCAACGTCCGTGGCTCGGCGAACGCTCCGAGCGGAGGCGGCGTCCCGACACCGGCGCGCCCCGGTTCGTTGCCGTCGGGGTCCTCGTCGAGTTCGGGACCGGCGGAAGGCACGTCGCGGAAGACCTCCGAGGCTCTGCCCGGCGCACTGGCACTGCCCGACGCGGGCGGCACCTCACCGACCGGTATGGCGGGGCTGCTGGGTCTCGACGCGGGGGGCGATCGATGAGGCTCGTGAACGTGCTGACCGGCACGGGGCTCGCCCTGGCCCTCGGTTTCTGCGCCACGGGCGCCTGGACGTACGCGCAGGCCCGGGGCGACGACTCGCTCGCCTACGGGCAGGCCCGGGACGCGGCACTCGACGACGGGCGGCATGCCCTGGCCGTGCTCAACACGTTGGACGCCTCGTCGCAGAAGCGTGCCGAGGTCGGCGTGCGGGCTTGGCGGACCGTTTCCACGGGGCCGCTGCGCGACGAGCTGGGCAGCACCCGCCCTCAGACCGGGCCTTCGGCGCGCGGCGCCGTCACGGACGCCGCCGTCACGGCGCTCGACACCCGGGCGGGCACGGCGAAGCTGATCGCGACGGTACGGGTCGACGTCACGCCCGTCGGGTCGAGGACGGCCACCCCGGAGCGCAAGCGGCTGGAGGCGGTCCTGGCGCGTGACGGGGACGGGCAGTGGCGCGTGCGCGCCCTCAGCGCGGTCCCGCAGGCGGACGGCGGAACGAGCGCGTCTCCTTCGCCGAGCAAGGGAGCCACCTCGTGAACCGGCTGTGGGGCGCGACGCGGACCGCGTCGCGGGAGAAGACCGAGGATGCGGCGGACGTCCTCACGGACGACCCCTCGACCGGGACGGAACGCGAACCAGCGGTCTCGCCCGAGGACAAGATCGAGGACGACTCTCAAGCTAAACCTCACCTTGAGACTCAGCCGGAGTCCCTGTCCGCAACGGACACCGAACGGCCCGCGTCCGACACCGCCGCAGGCGGGCTCGACGACCAGGACGACGGACCCGAGGCGACGGACGCCGCGTCCAAGGCGGCGGGCGCCGCGTCCGGACGGACGAGTCGGGCGGTCGGGTGGCGGCGTATCGCTCTCGTCGCGCTCGCCGTCGTCCTGCTGGCCGCAGGCGTCGCATTCCTGTACGAGGCGCACCAGACCCGGTCCACGCCGTCCGCCGAGAACCACGCCCTCACCGACACCGAGGCGACCAACCGCGTCGCCGGTGACGTCGACAACGCCTTGGCGCGGATGTTCTCGTACACCCCGAACGGCACCGACGCGACCGAGAAGTCGGCCCGTTCGGTGCTCACGGGGCGGGCCGCCCGGCAGTACGGCGAGCTCTTCGACCGGGTCCGGTCGGATCTGGCCGAGCAGAAGGTCAGCCTGACCACGGTCGCGGTGCGCACCGGCGTGGTCGAACTGCACGACGGAACGGCGAAGCTGCTCGTCTTCCTCGACCAGACCTCGCGGCGCGACGCGAAGGAGACCTACGCGGCCGCCCAACTGTCCGTCACGGCCCGGTTCGAGAACGACCGCTGGCGCATCGCCGACATCCAGACCCGCTGACCATCAGCGCGAGACGGGAGCACCTGATGAAGAACCCGGCACGGGCCCTGACGGGACTGCGCGCCGTATCGGCCGCGGCCCTCGCCCTCGCTCTGGCGGCCGCGGGAACCGCCGCGTGGGCCGGCACCGACTGGTACCGGGCCGCGCACGAGGACTCCGCCGCCTACGCGGTCCAGCGCGACCAGGCACTGACGGCGGGCGAACAGGCCGTACAGAATCTGAACACCCTCGACCACACGAAGGTGGACGACGGCCTGGACCTGTGGGAGTCCTCGACCACGGGGGACCTGCACAAGCAGCTCGTCGACGGACGCGCCGCGTTCAGCAAGCAGGTGAAGGCGGCCGGGACGGTCACCACGGCCCGCGTCCTGTCCGGCGCCGTCACCGAGCTCGACGAACGGGCGGGCCGGGCCCGTGTCCTGGTGGCGCTGCGTATCACCGTCCGGGCCTCGAAGGGCAGCACGGACAAGGACAGCCGCATGCTCGGTGAGCTCACCCGTACGGGCGGCCGGTGGAAGCTCAGCGACCTCGGCCAGGCCCCTGTGGGCTCGGCGTTGAGCGACTGAACCCCGTCCGCCCCGTCACCCGGCCGCACCGAGAGGACCCGCGCACCATGTCGAGCACCCGGCACCACATCAACCATCAGCGGCGCCGCCAGGCCCGCGCCGACCGGCCGGGCGCGCCCGCCGATACGGGCACCCTGGCCACCGTCGCGGTGGGCCCCGTCACCGAGGCGGAGCCGAGCCCGAGGGACGAGGGGGCACGCCGTGTCGTCCGGGTGCCGTTCCGCTCCCCCGCGCCGCCGGACACCGCACGCGGCGAGGACCGTGCGCCGGACGCGGATGCCGCCGCGGAGAAGCCCACGGCGGGGGCCGGGCGTCCGCGTCGCACCCTCAATGTCGTCGGGGCGCTGTGCGCCCTGACGCTGCTGCTCGGCGGCTTCGCCGGGTGGGCGCACGCCCGGGCCGACACGCTGCGGGACCAGCCCGCGCGGCAGAACACGGCGCTCACGGACGTCTCGGCCACGAGCGAGATCAAGGGCCAGACCGCGCGGGCGGTGGCCGCTCTCTTCTCGTACGACCACGCCCGCCCGGAGGCTTTCGACCAGGCCGCCCGCAAGCTGCTCACCGGCAAGGCGGTCGCACAGCACCGCGACCTCTTCGCGGCGGTGCGCGACCGTGCCGATCAGCAGAAGGCCGTGATCACGACGACGGTCACCGACAGCGGCGTGGAGCGGATCGACGGCGACCGCGCCCGGGTCCTCGTCTACGCCGACCAGAGCAGCGTCAGCACCGCGGCGGCCAAGAAGGACAAGGCCGACGACCAGGGCACGTACGCGGGGGCGATGTTCGCCGTGGACGTGGTCCGCCGTGACGGACGGTGGCTGGTCTCCGGCATCGACACCTTCGGCCGCTGACAGCGCCCACCGGTCCGCCCTCCCTCATCGACAGGAGTTCGACATGTCCGCACCGCGTCTCCGACGTCCGTCCGCCCGGACCCGCCAGGGCCTGCGGACGACCGCGATCGCCGTCGCGGCGCTGGCGGTCCTCACCGCTTCCCGCGCGCCCGAGGCGGTGAGCGGCGGCGCGAAGCACCGCACGGCACCCGCCGCCGACCAGGACGGCCCCGTCTGGACGAATCCCGCGGCGCCCGAGGCCGGTGGCTCGGGCGACGACTCGTACCACACGGAACTCCCGCCGCTGGTCAGTCCGGACCTGCCCGCGGCGGCCCCGGTGCCCGCCGTGTTCCGGGCCCAGTCGGGTATCCCCGCGACGGTCCTGCGGGCGTACCGGGCGGCCGAGACCTCGGTGTCCCGGACGGACCCCGGTTGCCGTCTGCCGTGGCAACTTCTCGCCGCGATCGGCAAGGTGGAGTCGGGGCACGCCGGGGGCGGTGCCGTCACCGCCGACGGGACCACGCGCGGGCGGATCGCCGGTCCGGCTCTCAACGGCGTCGGGTTCGCGCTGATCCGCGACAGCGACGGCGGTTCCCTGGACGGGGACGCGGTCTTCGACCGGGCGGTGGGTCCGATGCAGTTCCTTCCGTCGACCTGGCGGCGCTGGGGTGCCGACGGCAACAAGGACGGCGTCAGCGACCCGAACAACGTGTTCGACGCTGCGCTGGCCGCCGGCCACTACCTGTGCGCCGGAAGCCGCGACCTCGCGCGCCCCGGCGACCTCGACGCCGCGGTGCTGAGCTACAACTACTCCGACGCGTATCTGCGGACGGTGCGGCAGTGGTTCACCTTCTACCGCACCGGCGTGCACACGGTGCCCGACGGCAAGGGCGTCGTGCCGCGCAGCCCGGGCGCGGGCGGCAAGACGCCCGCGACCAAGCCGGTCGGCGACGACGACTCCGACGGCGGGGGCGGCATCGTCGTCGGCCCGGATCCGTCCGGGTCCGCAAGCCCGACGGCCACGCCGGGACCGTCCCACACACCGTCACCGTCACCGTCCGGGAGCGGGACGACGCCAACCCCGTCAACGACACCGACGACACCGACCGATTCCCCCTCCCCCACACCCGACCCGACGGACACGGGCACCCCCACCGCACCCGGGGAAACGACCCCTCCGACGGACTGCCCGACGGACACGACGAGCCCGACCCCGGATCCCTCGACGGATCCGGAACCCGACCCGACCTGCCCGAGCCCCACGCCGTCACCCGGCGAGTCGGCATCGCAGAGCGCGACGGCGTCGACGGAGGCCGCAGCCACGCACTGACTCCCTTGGTGACCTCCGCCGTTCGCGCGCCGCGCTCTCATCGGGTGCCGTCCGCCGGGCGGCACCACGGGTCGTGAGTTCCTCGTGCCGACAGGGGCGGGAAGCGCCTTCCGCGCTTCCCGCCCCTGTGCATCGCGGCCGAAGGCTCCCCGCAGTACAGGTCCCGCACCGGCAGGACGATCTCGACGACGTCCCGTCCTTCCGGATCGTCTCGGTCTTCCGCGCGAAAGGCGGGGGCAGCCGAGCTGATCGCGTGCGCCGCGGGAACAGCCGGTCCGGTCAGGGGGTTGGCAGCGCTGAGGGATCGGGTGGTGCGCGGGAGGCGAGGAACGGTGAGCCCGGGAATGCCGTCTGCCACGACGTGATCCCCGTACCCGTGTCCGCGGTACGTCCGGTCTCCGATCTCGGGGACGATCGTCTACGCGCCTGCCACGGACGCGGGCCATAGCTCATTTCGCACAGGAGGACAGTTTGATGAACGACGCGCCCTTGACGCTGATGGCGGTGCACGCCCATCCCGACGACGAGGCGACGGGAACGGGTGGTGTTCTCGCACGGTATGCGGCGGAGGGCATGCGCACGGTCCTCGTGACGTGTACCGACGGCGGGTGCGGTGACGGGCCCGGGGGCGTGAAGCCGGGCGATCCCGGGCACGATCCGGCGGCCGTCGCGGCGATGCGGCGGGAGGAACTCGAGGCGAGCTGTGAGGTCCTGAAGATCAGCCACCTGGAGATGCTGGACTACGCGGACTCCGGAATGATGGGGTGGCCGACCAATGACGCCCCCAACTCCTTCTGGCAGACCCCCGTCGAGGAGGGCGCTGCCCGGCTCGCGGAACTCATCCGCCGGTACCGGCCCGACGTGGTCGTGACCTATGACGAGAACGGCTTCTACGGCCACCCCGACCACATCCAGGCCCATCGCATCACGATGGCGGCCCTGGCGATGACGTCGCCGACGCCGAAGGTGTACTGGACGACGGCTCCCCGCTCGATGATGCAGCGGTTCGGCGAGGTCATGCGCGAGTTCGACGCGGACTGGCAGGAGCCGAGCCCCGAGGAGGCGGCCGCGATGGCCCAGATCGGGCTTCCCGAGGAGGAGATCACCACCTGGGTGGACACCTCGGCGTTCGGTGCTCAGAAGTTCGACGCCCTGGCCGCGCACGCCAGCCAGGGCGAGAACATCTTCTTCCTCAAGATGGGCCAGAAGAGGTTCACGGAGTTGATGGGCGTGGAGACCTTCGTCCGCGTGCAGGACACCACCGGCGCGGCCCTGCCGGAGGACGACCTCTTCGCCGGCCTGCGCTGATCCTTCGCTCCTCGAACGGCGTTTGGGGAAGCAGGACACCGGACGACGGCTGTCGCAGCGGGCGGCAGGTGGTGGCGGACACGATCCGCCACCGCCTGCCGCTCCCGGGCAGCACCTGTCCGAAGCCGCTCGGCGCGCCCGCCTCGCCAAGGGTGAGCCGTGTCTCACCGGGGCGGCACCCCTTGCCTATGCAACAAGTTGCATAGAAGGCTGTCCGCCATGGCGCTCGAACACGCGATCCTCGTCTCCCTGCTGGAAAAACCCGGCTCCGGCTATGAGCTGGCCCGGCGGTTCGAGCGCTCCATCGGCTACTTCTGGACCGCCACGCACCAGCAGATCTACCGCGTCCTCAAGCGCATGGAGCACGAAGATCTTCTCGCCGTCCGCGAGGTTCCCCAGCAGGGGCGGCCGGACAAGAACGAGTACTCCGTCACCGGCCCAGGACGCACGGCCCTCGCCCACTGGCTGCACGAGCCGATCGAACCGGAGAGCCTCCGCCACGACCTCGCGGTGAAGATCCGGGGCGCCGCCTACGACGACCCTGCGGCGCTCATCGACGAGGTCGAGCGACACCACCGGGCCCACAACGACCGGCTCGCGCGCTACCTCGCGGGAGAACTGCGGGACTTCACCGGACCCGAGGCGCCCGCACCGCTGGACGCCGGTCAGGAACTGCAGCATGTCGTGCTGCGCGGTGGCATCGCCTACGAGCGGATGACGATCGCGTGGCTCGACGACGTCCTCGCCACCCTCCACAGCCTCAGCCGTTCCTCCAGTGTCACGGACGGTGTCACGGACGAAGTCCCGCACGACGGCCCGCAGCCGTCCGCCTGAACCGCGCGCCCGCTTCGTCCGCACGGCCCCCACATCCACGCACCTGTACGCACCTGTACGCATCCTCGACCCCCGTCCTCCGGAAGGCGACCCTCGATGGCCACCCCCTTGCTGTTCAACCCGCGCACCTACGACCCGACGCACTTCGACGCCGAGACGCGCAGGCTGCTGCGCGCCACCGTCGACTGGTTCGAGGACCGCGGCAAGCGCCGTCTGATCGAGGACTACCGCACGCGGGCCTGGCTCGGTGACTTCCTCGCCTTCGCCGCCAAGGAGCGCCTGTTCGCCACGTTCCTCACCCCGGCTTCCGCCGGCGAAGGGGCGGAGCAGCGCTGGGACACCGCCCGGATCGCCGCCCTGAACGAGATCCTCGGGTTCTACGGCCTCGACTACTGGTACGCCTGGCAGGTGACCATCCTCGGCCTCGGTCCGGTCTGGCAGAGTGAGAACGACGCCGCACGCAGCCGGGCCGCGGACCTGCTGTCCCAGGGCGAGGTCTTCGCCTTCGGCCTGTCCGAGAAGAGCCACGGCGCCGACATCTACTCCACCGACATGCTGCTGGAGCCCGACGGCGACGGCGGCTTCCGGGCCGGCGGGTCCAAGTACTACATCGGCAACGGCAACGCGGCCGGTCTCGTCTCCGTGTTCGGCCGCCGCACCGACGTCGAGGGCCCGGACGGATACGTCTTCTTCGCCGCCGACAGCCGCCACCCGGCGTACCACCTGGTGAAGAACGTCGTCGACTCCTCCAAGTACGTCAGCGAGTTCCGCCTGGAGGACTACCCGGTCGCCCCAGAGGACGTGCTGCACACCGGGCGGGCCGCCTTCGACGCGGCCCTCAACACGGTCAACGTCGGCAAGTTCAACCTCTGCACCGCCTCGATCGGCATCTGCGAGCACGCGATGTACGAGGCCGTCACCCACGCCCAGAACCGGATCCTCTACGGCCGCCCGGTCACCGCGTTCCCGCACGTGCGGCGGGAGTTGACCGACGCCTACGTCCGGCTCGTCGGCATGAAGCTGTTCAGCGACCGTGCCGTCGACTACTTCCGTTCGGCCGGTCCCGAGGACCGCCGCTATCTGCTCTTCAACCCGATGACCAAGATGAAGGTGACCACGGAGGGCGAGAAGGTCATCGACCTGATGTGGGACGTCATCGCGGCGAAGGGGTTCGAGAAGGACAACTACTTCTCCCAGGCCGCCGTCGAGATCCGTGGCCTGCCCAAGCTCGAGGGCACGGTCCACGTGAACCTCGCGCTGATCCTCAAGTTCATGCGCAACCACCTGCTGGACCCGGTCGAGCACGCGGTCGTACCGACGCGCCTCGACGCGGCCGACGACGACTTCCTCTTCCGCCAGGGGCCGGCTCGCGGCCTGGGGTCCGTACGTTTCCACGACTGGCGCCCCGCCTACGACGCGTACGCCGAGGTTCCCAACGTCGCCCGCTTCCGCGAACAGGCCGACGCCCTCTGCGAGTTCGTCACCAGCGTCGCCCCCGACGAGAAGCAGAGCCGCGACCTCGACTTCCTCCTCTCCGTGGGACAGCTGTTCGCGCTGGTGGTACACGGGCAGCTGATTCTGGAGCAGGCACGCCTGACGGACCTGGACGAGTCCGTCCTCGACGAGCTGTTCTCCGTGCTGGTCCGGGACTTCTCCGGCCACTGCGTCGAACTGCACGGCAAGGACTCCGCGACCGAGCGGCAGCAGGCCTGGGCACTTGCCGCCGTCCGACGTCCCGTCGTGGACGAAGCGCGTTCGGCGCGGGTCTGGCAGCGCGTCGAGGAACTGTCCGGGGCATACGAGATGGCCGAGTAGCACCGAGCCACGAGACCGTGGGCAACAGCCGCCCCTACGGGGGCTGTTGCCCACGGTTCACTCCCGGACCGGAGCGACATCGCGCACGGACCATAGGGTCGGGCCATGAGGGTCGGGCCATGAGGTCGGGCCGTGAGGCATGGGGCGTGAGGCATGGGGCGCCTGCACGCCCAGCCGTCGGACCGGAGCCGATGTCAGTGCAGGTCGCCCGCAGCGGACCGTTCGGCGACCTCCGCCTCGACCGTCGCACGCAGCTCGTCCGGCGTGAAGCCGAGGGAGCGCAGGATGCACGCGGCTGGACTGTCCTCGGTACGGATGAGGCCCAGCAGCGAATGTTCCGTGCCGACCCGGCCGTGGCCGAGGTCGGCCGACGCGCGGCGCGCCTCGTCGATGGCCTCTTTGCTCTCCGGCCGGAACGCGATGTGACCCCGGGGCGCCTTCTCGCCGACCGGCGGCATCACTTCGGCGACGGCATCGCGGACACGTTGCTCCGATCCGGTCTTCGCGATGAGCATCCACCACCATCAGCCGACTGCGCCGCAAGCTGCGCGACCCATCGCTCATCTCGACGACATCGGGAGTGGGATATCGCATCGCCGACACTTCGACCGCCTGAGTGAGCGACATCCCGGCCGGCTGGGTCAGACTGCCGCTCTCCCCTCCAGGGGCCGGTGGGAGGCCGGGCCTTGTCGCTACGAGGGGAGGATCGCGTCGAAATAGCCTGGCCCCGAACTGGGGAGGACGCCGGGTGCGGCGGTGTAGCGGCGGGTCTGGGTCTGCCAGGCGTGGTAGCCGCTCATCCACAGAGCCATCACGTCGACGTAGGCCCGGACGTCATTCAACTCGGTTTTCTTCAGGTGTAGTTGTCGGCCCATGGAGAGCACGTGCGCCTCGAGTTCCTTGAACCGCCCGGTGCGACGTGCGACTTCCTCGCGGGCGGTGGAGACGGCCTCCTCGCGGGTGCAGCGTTCGGCGTGCTGGATGACGAGGACGAGGTTGTCGATGTCGCCGCGCTCTTCCTCCTTCTCCAGGGAGTACACGTCGTTGCACATCATGGTGACGTCGACCGCGATGTCCCTCATCAGGCGCAACTGCGGGCTGTGGAACACGGACGGAGGGATGTCGAGTCCGGCGGCGCGCTCGCCGAGGGACAGGGGCAGCGCGGTGCCCGCGATGCCGCGGCGGACCTGCAGGTAGGTCTCCATGTCCCCGGGTGTGCCGCGGATCCGGCCGATGGCCTCGTGAGCCTGGGTGGCGAGGTAGTACTCCCACTCGTGTGCGGTCCGGGCGATCCAGCCGGGGTGGGCGCCGGCGCAGCTTCGGGTCCAGAGGTCCGCGAAAGCTCGCGAACAGGGGTCCGCGCCGGAACCGGCCGGCGCTCCGTGGACGATGTCGATCAGCTTCTGGCAGACGCCGGCGGCGCGGGCCGGGTCCCGACCGAGGGGTCCGTCGAACTGGTCGTCGAAGACGAAGAAGAACGCCATCGCGTCCGCGCACAGGTCGAGGCCCGCGGCCCGCGCGTAGGGCATGCCGTGAGCGGCCAGGCCCGGCATGTCCCACGAGGCGTACCACCGAAGCGACGGCCCTGGCCTCACCAGTCCAAGGCGCTCCACCCATTCCAGGTTCCTTCGGCGGGCGCCCTCCAGGTCGGGGCTCAGGACGACGGGGAAGGGCAGGTCGAAGGTGATGTCCTGCGGCACGTGAGTCTCCGTGAGACAGCCGGTCCGGCGGTGTGCCGGACCACGCATCCTGTGGTGGAGTTCCACGATCTCGCGGTTCGCGGATCTGCCCGAGGCGTCGGCCGGTCACTTCGCGGCCGATATGCGTCCTGAGGAGGGTCGGCCAAGGACTCGCTCGCTACGTCCTGGGGCCGATGCGGGGGCTCTCTGGTGTCGTGTGATGCTGGCGTGATGACGGAACAAGGCGGGATCGTTGTCGTCCCCTGGCCGGGGCGGAGACTCTCCGCGCAGGGGGAGCTGGCCGGTCTGTTGGCCGCGTACCACCTGGCGACGGAGGCCGAGAAGGGCGAGGCTGTCTCCGACGTGGACGAGTTGCCGGACCGCTATCGGGCGGAGATCTCGGACCCGGGGACGGCGTTCGCCGAGGATGCCGTGCTGCTGGCCCTCGTCGGCGACACGGCCGTGGGCTGCCTGGTGATGACCGCCCCCGCCGACGGGCGGTCGGAGGTCAAGCGCCTTTGGACGGACCCGTCCGTCCGGGGCCGGGGCATCGCCTCCGCCCTTCTCTGCGCCGCGTTCGAGCAGGCCGCGGAGAGCGGTGTGAAGACCGTGCGGCTGTCGGTGTGGAACTGGCGGACCGGGGCCATCGCCCTGTACGGGCGGCTCGGCTTCGCCGTTGTCGCATCATGGGACGCACGGGATCGACTGGTGTGCATGCAGCGCGCCGTGTGAGTGGCGGCCGGCCATGCGGCGAGGGCGCCCCGAGCGGGGGTGCGCCTCGCGGCAGCCGTAACGTCCTGACCGGCGTCGGTCCGTTCCTCGGTGAGGCGCGTCCTCAGCCGCGCCGCCGGTTCAGGAGCCACCACGCGGTCACCAGGTCTTCGGCAGGCCCTGCTCAAGGAACCCAGCGAGCCCCGGTCTGCCGGCCTCCGGATCAGTTGAGGATCGCGAAAGAGTGGTCGGCGGGATCGACCAGCGCACGCAGGTGAGCGCCGACGTGCAGGTCGGTGCCACCCGCACGGCTCTGGGTCACCTCGAACGGGACGAGGCCGCTGCCACTGAGCCTCATGACGACCTCGTAGACGTGGCCCTCGTCCGAGGAGACGAGGGTGAGGGCGATGATTTCCGCCGTCGCCCGGATTCCGACCGTTTCGAGGCGTCGGGTCGCCGCGCGGTTGCGGCCCGCCAGACGCCACACCGCGACGCCGGCCGGGATGCCCACGGCCGTGGCGAGGGCACCGACCAGCAGAGCGACCCAGGAGTGCGTGAGGGACGAGGCCGCGATGGCCAGGACGACTGGTCCGCAGAGGAGTATCAGAGCGGCCAGGCCCTTGATCAGCGCGGCACCGACCCCGTTGAGGGTCGACACCTGGATCGGTTCTGCGCGTCTGCTGGTGACCATCTTCGTAAATTAGCCGTCGGGCCTGGTCGGAGGCCACCGCACAAAGGCAGCCGGGGAAACCGCCGATCGGCTGCGCCCCCTTCTGGACGGCAGCCGGGCGGGACGACGACGTCGCCGAAACGGACGCGGGGAGCCACGAGCGGCTGGTCTCGGCGGGCTTCGGTAAAGAGCGTGATCCCTTATGGATCCCGTTCGGGAAAGACGCCGGATCGTCCCACGCGTCCCGCCCTACGGTTACGTCATGAGCGATCCATCGCAAGCGCCTGTCACGCCCGTCGAGGCATACGAACCCCCCTACTACGTGGCTGTCTTCACCACGGTTCGAACGCAGGACCAGAGCGGCTACAGCGAGACGAACGCCCGCATGGAAGAGCTGGTGAAGGAGATCCCTGGGTACCTGGGGATGGACCACGCGCAGACTCCGGGCGGCCTGGGCATCACCGTCGGGTATTTCCGTGACGCGGAAGCTCTCACGGAATGGCGATCCCACGCCGAGCACCGCGCCGCCCAACAGCGTGGACGAGCCGAGTGGTACGAGAACTACACCCTGCATGTGGCGAAGGTGGAGCGGAGCCACGGGTTCTCACGACCGTAGGTCTCGCCGACCGACTCCGTCGCCGGGTGCCGGCGGTTCACCCGGGCTCCCTGACGGCACTCTCACGACGGCCTGGACGAAAGCCTTTCAGTGCGGGAAGACACGGGGTGGCCGCGTCACCACGGAATCACGGAACTCGGCGATCCGCGAGTGGACTTGGCGCATCAGATGGGTGTCCTCGATCCGGTCCAGGTACAGGCAGCGTGCCGCCAGGCCCGGGAGGGCGAAGGCGAAGTACAGGGACATCAGGGGGTTCACGAACAACTCGCTGCCCCGGGTGCGATCGGTGAACCGGACGTCACCGAACGAGCCGCGCACGGCCGCCGCGATGGATCCGTTGACGATGCTGGGGTGGTCCGGGGTGTGCTGCTGAGCGTGCGTCACCGCGTCGAGGTAGAGCGCGCCCTCGCGAGTCGCGCGGGGTATCGAGAACGCACCGAGGTACGCGCCGTCGCGTTCCAGCGCGGCGATGTTCTCCAACACCTGCGCGTGGTTGACGCCGTGGTACGCATCGACGCCGAATCCGACCGACACGACGAGGCGGGTGGCCACGTCGTCCAGGGCGGCCAGCGCGGCCACGCTGGCCAGGTCCTCCTCCGGCGTACCGAGCCCGGCTTCGTCGCCGCGCATCAGTATGTCCGTGCCACCGTCGACCAGGACCACGGCATCGACACCGTGCAGTTCGATCAGTGCTTCATAGGCCGCGCGCAGCGGACGGACCCCGGTCTGGGGGAAGGCGTACACGGTGGAGGGATAGCCGTGCTGATGCAGCCATTGGGCAAGGGTCCTCTCGGGGAAGTAGGTCTGATGCAACGATGACGTCGGTCCCACCGCTGCCACGTCGGGTGCGGCCCAGTCGTCGACGGGGAGCCCCTCCAGCGCGCTGAAGGAGAGGTTGGCGAGGTACACCTGCTTGCCCTGGTGCATGAGGGAGAGCGCCAGCGGCAGGCCGGAGTAGATGTCGAAGCCGCCACCCGCACCCGCGACGAGGATCCGTTCGGCATCGGCGAGGCGGGCGAAGAGCGGGTTGCAGTGGAGTGCCGTCATGCCGATCATTCTCCCGGGGCCGATGGTGCCGAACACGCCCGGAGGGACGACCTGCAGCGTCCCTGCACGTCGGCCCGCGAATCGGTCGGTCGGATAAGGTCGCGACAAGATCGACTTTGCTCAGACCGGGAGGGATTCCGTGTCGATGACGACGTTCGACGAGAGCGAGCGGCTGAAGTGGGCCGGCCAGGGTGCCGCCTACGCCGGAGGCTTCGCCAAGCTGTGCGCCTACGCCGTACCGCACCTGCTCGATGCCGCCGAGGTCGGACCCGGCACGCGGATGCTGGATGTGGGGACGGGGCCGGGTACGGTGGCCGCCGCCGCGTGCGCAAGAGGCGCGACGGTCACTGCCGTGGACGCGGAGCCGACCATGGTCGAGCTGGCCGAGCAGTCCGCGCCGCCGGCTGACGTGCGCGTGGCCACGCTTCCCGAACTGCCCTTTTCCGAGGCGGAGTTCGACGTCGTCGTCGCCAACTTCGTACTGAACCACGTGGGTCGGCCCAAGATGGCCTTGGCGGAACTCCGTCGCGTCGTGAAACCCGGCGGCTTGATCGCGTTGACGGTTTGGGCGATGCCGCCCGCTCCCGGCCAGGCCTTGATCGGTCGTGCGATCCGGGCCGCGGGTGCTGTACGTCCGCCCGGCCTGCCTGCGGGGCTGGCACCGGAGGACGAGTTCACCCGGGACGAGAACGGCCTGGCGGAGCTGCTGGATTCGGCGGGACTCCGCGAGGCGACGTGCGAGACGCTGCGCTGGAATCACCGCGCGAGCGTCGATGAGTGGTGGAGCGGGCCCGCGAGCGGTGTCGCGTCCGCCGGTCTGATGGTGACGAGCCAGACCTCACGGGTCCGGGCCGAGATCAAGCGCCACTTCGACCTGTTCAGCGCGGAACTCGCGGATTCCGACGGCGTGTTGTCGCTGCCGCACGCGGCGTTGCTCGCTCGGGCCCGCCGCTGACCGGTCGTCCGGGCCCTGGGTCGGCCGGCTGCGTGCCGGTCACACAAGGCGATGAGCCGCCGATGACGCCACCTGTGTGATGTGCGGTCCCTGCCGCAACCGAACCGGCTCCAGGAGTGGTCTGCAACGGTAGTCCGCAACGCACAGTGAGGAGAGCATCATGGCTCATTGGAGCAACGAGGCCCTGGGTTCCTGCGCCTTCGGTGCACACGAGGCCGCGCTGCCGGTGGAGAACTGCTGGCCGGGCGCTGTCCAGCCCGGCCACGACGCCGACGTCTTCCTGCCCCCGCCCAATCCCGCGCACCGGCTCCGCTACACCCTCGACCCGCAGGACCAGCGGCGACTGGCCCTGCACGCGGCACTCACCGCGGCGGGTATCCCGCCCATGCCCGAGGACCGTGCCGCCATCGATCAGATCAGCGCCCTGCCCCCGGCCGTCAACACCGTCCTGCAACGCTGGCTGCATCACGCCCTGTAGGCGGCCCGGCCAGTCCTCCGCGATGAAGGCGCACGGCTTGCCACGGTCGGCAGGCGTTGCGTCCGGCGGGTCGGATTGGGCTCGATGACCGGTCCCAGCAGGCCACTCACACCATCTGGAGTCACGGCTGCCTCCGATAGGTTCGATGCCGGTCCCGTTGGAGGACGGGTCCCGTACCTACGCGTGAGGGAATCGCATGGCCACCATTCACCGCACCACCTTGTCGCCCACCAAGCTGGAGCTTCTCACCGGCTGGCTTCCGAAGCAGAGCTGGTATCGGGGAAGCGGGGCCTCGCCGGAACTGGTCAAGGCCGGCGGGTTCCGTCTGGACGATCCGGACGGCGCGGTCGGGATCGAGTTCATGGTCGTGGTGGATGCCGCACCGCAGGACCCGGTGGCGTACCTGGTGCCGCTGAGCTACCGCGGTGAGCCCTTGGAGGGCGCTCCCGGAGAGGCACTGATCGGCACCTCCGAGCATGGGGTGCTCGGTACCCGGTGGGTCTACGACGGTGTCCACGACCCGGTGGTGACAGCGCAGTTGCGTGCGCTGCTGCGCGGCAAGGCGGTGCCGCAGCAACAGAGTGAGAGCGACACCCCCGACCCGACCGTCACCGTGTACGCGTCCGGCGCCGGCGACGAACTGGACGTCCACGTCAACCGTGTCCTGCAGCCGATGCGGGCTGCGCAGACGCCGCCCAGGGGCGCTGTCGCCGGGTGGACCTGGTCGGACGGAACGTCGGCGCGAGGCGTTTTCGTGGACGTGGCGTCGTCATGAACGTCGGTCAGAGGACGGGGGGTTGGCCGGTGCGCAGCAGGAGCATGGCGATGTCGTCGGTGTAGTGGGCGTGGGGCCGGGCGTGGTGGAGGAGCATGTCGATGAGCCGGTCGAGGCTGTGCCCGCTGTGTCGGCCGAGGTGGCGGGCGAGGCCCTGGGCGGTCTGGTCGGCGTCGATGCCGGGAACTTCGATGAGGCCGTCGGTGTAGAGGGCGAGAGTGGTGCCCGGTGGGAGCGGTTGGGAGGTGAGGGGGTAGGCGAGGTCGGGGTCGATGCCGAGCAGGGGGCCGGGGTCGAGTTCCATCACGCAGGGTGAGGTAGCTGGATGATGGAGGAGCGGTGGTGGGTGGCCCGCGCTGGCCAGGACGGCTTCTTGGCGTGCGAGGTCGATGTGCACGTACAGGCAGGAGACGAGCAGTTCGGTCTCCAGGTCGGCCAGGACCCGGTTCGTGCGGGCCAGTACTTGGTCGGGTGGGGCGCCTGCGGCCGCGTGGATCGCGGTGCGGACCTGGCCCATGAGGGCGGCAGCTGACACGTTGTGGCCTTGGACGTCGCCGATGACGGCTGCGGCCGTGGTGGCGTCGATGCGGATGACGTCGTAGAAGTCTCCCCCGATGTCCATGCCGCGGCTGGCGGGCAGGTAACGCGCGGCGCTCTCGAGGCCCGGCAGGCTCGGCAGGCTGCGCGGCAGAAGGGCTTGCTGGAGGGTGCCGGCGAGGTCGCGGGTCGCGTCGTAGAGCCTGGCACGGTCCAGGGCTTGGGCGATCAGTCCGGCCAGAGATGTCAGCACGGCGCGCTCGTCCGCGCCGAAGTCGTGAGGGCTGTCGTAGGAGAGGATGCAGCACCCCACGGGTTGGCCGGAGACGACCAGCGGCAGAAAGGCCCATGCCTGCTTGCCGCTGATCCTTGGCGCCCGGGGATAGCGGCGGGCCATCTCAGGGGGGCTGGCGAAGAAAGAGGGAATCCCGTCCGCGAGGACCTGCCCGGCAGGGGTGAGATCGGTGTCGAGCGGCAGGCCGTCGAGTCCTTCGATCGTATGCCGGTCGTAGCCGTGGTGTCCTGTGATCTTCAGCCGGCCGGCGTCGTTGGCCGAGAGCACCAGGCCGTCCGCGCCGAAGGCTGGCAGGACTTGGTCGGCGATCAGTTCGACGACGTCCCGCACGGCGACCGTCTCGGTGAGCGCGGCTGCCAGATGTACCAGTTGGTACAGGCGTCCGACCTGCGGAGGGCTCGGTGTGGCGGCGCCGACGGATCGTGATGGCGCGGGTGTCGGGATCTGGTCCTGCTCGGGTGCCGTGGCGGGCGTGATGCGGACACTGATGCCGCTGGCGTCCGGGTAGAGCTGGAATCGCAGCCAGGTGTCGGGGGGTCGTAGAGCCGTGAAGGTGACGGGATCTCGGCTGATGACGGCGGTGCGGTAGTGGTCTTCGATGTGGGTTTTGTCCAGCCAGGGCAGGGATTGCCAGGGGCGGGTGCCGAGCAGCCGTCCGGCATCGACGCCGAGCAGCGACTCCGTCGCGGCGGCCAGGAAGGTGATCCGCCCCTGAAGGTCCAGGCCCAGTGCTGTTTCGGGCAAACGCTCGATGTAGTCCGCAGCCGCCTGCGGAGACTGGCTCCCCTGCGGGCGGACGACCGCGCCGACAGGAACGATACGAGGATGCTCCGGCACGGCGGTCGGTACGGGGGCCTCATCCAGGAGGCGGGCGATGCGCCGTCCCGCGGAAGCGATATTGCCGCGTTCGCGTGCGGTGGCGCCGGGAGGGTGGCTGGCGGGCCACAGCAGCATGAGAGCGCCCCGGCATCGGCCGCTGTCCCGCAGCGGGGTCGCGGCGAGCGCGAACCGGTAGGGCAGGCTCGCGGCCGCGCGGGGATAGGCGCGGGCCATGTGGTCCTGCGATCCCACCCAGACCAGCCGGTCCTCGCGGATGGCGTCACCGACCGGTACGGGCGCGTTCAGGGGCACGCGCCGCCACGGCCAGGCCACATCCGCGGGGATGCCGCAGATCACGACGAGGCTCAGGATCGCTTCTGTCTCGTCGAGCAGGTAGATACCACCCGCGGAGGCACCGGTGCGGCGCACCGTGTCCGCCAGGGCATCATCCAGCGTCCAGAAGCCGGGCTGCTGAGTGCGGCCAGACACCACACGCCCCCATCCAGTGGGGCAGACAGTGCGGGAGGAGCGTCACGCGCTGCACGTACCGCCCACCCGTCTCTTATTGCGACAATACGCCCATACGTTACGCGATTGAGGAGTCGCGGGCAGCCGAAGGGGGGCGCCTGAGAACGCCGGCAACCTCACCCACCCGCCGCCTTCCGGCAGGGGGAACTCAGGAGTGCACGCCGGGCGCATGACGATCTCTCCCACGTCGTTCCGAGCAGCATGGGAGCGGCGCCGCAGCCGATTTCTTGGCTCCGACCCCGCGCCGCGCACCGGACCGTTAACGTCGCTACGCATGACAGCAGAATCACCGGCACAGACCGTGCAACGCCTGTTCCCGCTGCTCGCCGAGGGAAAGAACGCGGAGGCGTCGGCTCTCTTCGCTGACGTCGTGTCCTTCTCCGTCCCGCACCCGCCAGGCATCCCGTGGGTGCCTGAGGTCGACTCCGCGGAGGGCATGAGAACGTTCTTCGACCTGCTGCAGACCCATGTACAGGCCAAGGAGTTCGAGCTCCGTCAGGTCATCGCCGCCGACGACGATGTCGTTCTCATCGGGCGCATGGTCTCCGAGGTCAAGAAGACGGGCCGCGAGATCGCCACCGCCTTCGCCCTGCACACCACGGTCCGGGATGGGCGAATCACCCGCTACCACCTGTACGAGGACACCTACGCCGTCGCTCAGGCCTACTTCGGCGACTGATCACACCGCGTGTCCGATCACTGCCCGAACGCCATCAGCCGGGGCCGGTCGACCGCCGACTGGGTACTCAGCAAGGGCACAGAAGCGCTCGGCCGGGCTCGCCACGGCCGGGCGAGAGGGTGAGTCGGCCAACCTCGATGCGAACTCCGGGTCCAGGCACCCACACAGAACCTGAGTCCATCCGGGTGCAGGCCGGGCAACCGTGAAACGACGGCGCAATGCCGGGTACCCCTTGTGCATGAGCACTCATGCCGACGCTTCCACATCCAGTACGGCGCATCGAGCCCTCGATACCGCATCGTCCGGGTGGCTGACCGCCCTGGACCGTATCGAACGGTCAGAAGTTGCCGATCCGGTGATCAACATGCTTCAACAGGGGATCCGTTCGCTGCCCTTGGGAAGCGCACGGGATCTGCTGCGCGGCAGGCAGCTGGGTCATCCCGTGCATCCCGTACTGGTGCACGTGCCCATCGGTTGCTGGTTGTCCGCAGCCGTCCTGGACGTCGTGCCGTCGGGCAGGCAGTCACCTGCGATCCTCACGGCGGTGGGCCTGGCCGGCGTCGCCCCGGCGGCGGTCGCGGGCTGGGTCGACTGGGCGGACCTGCCGCCCCGCCAGTCCCGGGTCGGCCTGCTGCACGCGATCTCGAACGTGGCTGCCGTCGGCTTCTACACCGCGTCCTTGTCCGCAAGGCTCCGCGGTCGCTCGGCGAAGGGCAGGCTGTGGGCGCTCGGCGGGCTGACGGCCGTCGCGGTGAGCGGCGCGCTGGGCGGCCACGTCGCCTACCGCAAGGACGCCGAAGCCCGGCCCGCGCCATAGCGTCCGGCACACATCAGGGTCGGCCAACGCGTTGGGCACGGCAACCGGCGAAGACGGCGTGAGACCGCCAACTGACAGAGGAAGCTGGTCAGGTGTCCGCACAGAAAGGAAGAACGGATGACGAAGTACGCGTTCACACAAGAGGCGGGCCACCGGCTTGACGTTCCGCTGGCGAGCGAGCCCGACGAGGCGGCAGCCCAGCTCAAAACCCGACTCGAGGATCTGGAGCTGACGCACGACCACTTCCGTGTACAGGTCGAGGGATCCAGGGTGATTGTCGCCGGAGACGGCGCCGTCCAGGAACAGAAGGAGAGGATCCTGCTCGCGCTGGGCAACGTCGCCGGTGTCGCTGAGGTCGACGACCGGGTGTCGGTCGGGCAGGAAGACATCCCGCCACGCTTCATCACCGTCCGCGAGGGCGAGACACTCCGCGACGTCGCCGATCGCGCCTACAACAGCCCCGACGCCGTCGGGCGCCTCCTGGCCGCCAATCGCCCCACGCTGAAGGGCGAAGACGGACTACATCCTGGACTGGTCCTTCGCGCCCCGGCGTAGTAGTGAGGGTGCGTTCACACCTGCACGGCGGGCGCTGCGGGAACGCTCGCCGTCGCGCCGGGATGCGGACTTCAGGTCCTTCATGGAGGCCCTGCTCGCCCCCTTCGACTCGCCCGAGCGCGCGCGTTCCTTGTTCACCGTGCGGGCGGCGATCGCCTTGGCCCGGCCGTCTGTCACATCGACTTCAGGGACCGGTGCAGCAGGCATTGTTGAGTGGGCCAGGCGCACGCAGCTGCTGCGCAATGCACGAGGCATTGCGCAGCAGCGAGCGCGGATGCGTGACCCTGAGGGGCCCCGGCCTCAGCTCCGGCGGTCCTCCGCGTCGTACTCCGCTTCTATGCGTTCCTTGCGCACCGTGCCGGTGACGGTCTCTTCCTCGGTGACCTCGTCGGTCTCCAGCCGTACGCGCTCGACCGGTTCGACCCTGGTCTCCACGACGGGACGCTCGGCGTGCAGGGTGACCTCGCGCTCCGCCTCCGTGATCTCCGGGCCGGACAGGGCGTCGTCGAGGTCCACGTCCGTGATGGGCTCACGCACCACGCGTACCTCTTCGTGGCGCACCGGGACGGTCTGTTGCTGTTCCTCGGTGACGACGTACTTCCGCAGCCGGGCTCTGCCGGTGACCTGACGCTCGGTGCCGACGTGCATCTCTTCTTCGGAGCGCGTCATGGCGTCGTCGCCGGATCGCTCGGCGTCCATCGCTCCGGCCGCTCCCCCGGCGACGGCGGTGTGACCTGCCGCCTCGGGCCCGGTGGCGGCCCAGCCCGCCTGGGGGTCGTTGGCCTGCTGCCAGGCCTCGTCCCACTGGATGCCGTAGTGCTCGTACAGGCGGTGCTCCTCGTCCTCGGAGAGGTGGCCACCGCCGTCGACGTCGACGTTCGGTGCATTCTTGATGCGATCCTTC
Organism: Streptomyces sp. NBC_01428; assembly: GCF_036231965.1. Taxonomy (NCBI): domain Bacteria; kingdom Bacillati; phylum Actinomycetota; class Actinomycetes; order Kitasatosporales; family Streptomycetaceae; genus Streptomyces; species Streptomyces sp. NBC_01428. The sequence goes on from NZ_CP109499.1 coordinate 232,725, forward strand.
GCGACGGACACTTCGAGATGGTCTTCGACCATGTGCGCGTCACGGATGGGGACGAACGATTCGTTGGTGCCGAACAGGCCCGTCTTGACGGTGACCCACTCGGGGCGTCCGGTGGCGTCGTCATAGAAGACGTTCTTGGCGTCGCCGACCTTGCTGCCGTCCGCGTCGTAGACCGGGTGATCCAGCACCGCGGGGATCTGCTCTCGGGTGATCATCGTTACCCTCCTGCTCCTGGGTGGAGTCGCATGCGGGTTCTCGAACCGAGTAACCCGACATTCACCGTAATAACCCACAATCTTTCTCATTCGTGCAAAATCCGGCAAAGACCAGCTCAGACCTCTTCGCAGCCGTTCACCGCCGCGAGGAGGGTCAGCGCACGCATCCCACCTGGCGCCTTTGGTGCATACGTGGGGACGCCATCGGGAGCGGATGCCGCGCGCCCCAGAGGGATCCACGCGGCGCGCACGGTTGCGTCAGCCTCCATGCAGGACATCAACCTGCCTGTCCGATGGGGAGGTTGGACCCTTACGAGAGTCTGACGCGACGCCCGACAGACTCCGCCGTCACCGCGGCTGCGGCCATTCTGTTCACGCGTACCGTCGAAGGCAGGGAACCGCGGGCCGGGCTGCCTGCCTCCGCCGGTACCGCCTGAAGGGCATCGTCGCGGTGTAAGAAAGCGGCCGCCGCGGCGAGGCGCGTCCCGGACATGCACACCGCGTGTCCGGGACGCGGCGTCCACCTGTGTTCGCCGCTGTCACATTGTGTGGCCTTCGCCGCCCCCGCCCGGAGAGCAGCCTGTCCCCGTCCGAGAACCGCCGCCCGGACCTCGTCCACCTGGTGAAGGGCTCCAGCTCAGGCATCACCACGACCGGCTCGCAGTCGTACTCCGTGACCTCACTGAAGCTGTCGTACACGCGCCTGGGCGGCCCCTCCGGGCGCTGAGTCCACCGGCCTTTCAAGGTCGACAGTCCTGCCGGCGACGGGCCCGGGTGGCCTCCTGCCGGGCTAAGACCACGGACTGAGGTGTCGGGGTGTCCAGCGGGGTACCCGGAGGGCGACACGAAGGGGCACACGATGTATCGATCACCCGAGGAGACCGGTGGCGCCTGGGCGCGGCCGTCGGTGATGGAGGCCTCGCTCGCGCTGGACGGTGACGGCGCACGCATCGCACAGGGACGCCACCTCGCGGCGGTCTTCCTGGCCGGGGTGCGCGACATGCGCGGTGTTCCGGTCGTGACGGCCACGGTGGAGATCGTCCAGCTCATCGTGAGCGAACTGGTCACCAACGCCCGCAAATACGCCCCTGGGCCTGCCCTGCTGAACTTGCGGATCGCCGACAGCGTCCTCCAGGTCGAGCTTTGCGACACCAACCCATCTGTGCCGTCCGCCGAGGAACCGGACCCGGCCCGTATCGGTCGGCACGGTCTGGAGATCGTGAGCGCTCTCGCCCAGTCCGTCACCGTCGAAGCGACCTCGACCGGCAAGAGCATCACCGCCGTCGTCTCTCTCGGCGAGATCTAGCCACGGAGTCGCCGCGGAAGGGTGCCCACCCCGGCAGGACGCAGGGGGTGGTTCGAAGAAGGGCCCCGGCCGCGGATGCGGTCGGGGCCCTTGATCTGGAGCGATCAGCGGGAGTGACCGGCGGCCTGCTCCTGCAGCAGACCCGCGATGCGGGCCAGGTCGTCGCCGATGTCGAGGACGCCCTGGATGTCGGGCGTCGATGCCCCGTTCACCGCGAGGTAGAAGGTGTGCAGGCGTCCGTGGCCGGCGTCGAGGTATCCGCCGATGGTCTCCGCCCCCACTCCCAGCCGATCGTTGAGGGCGTCAAGATCGGTGACCGTGCCGGTTTTCGCCCACACCTTGCCCTTGCCGGGGCAGGTGGGCTGCCCGTCGCAGACGAAGGCCAGCAGGCCGTCGACTCCGAGAATGGGCTGGGCCTCACGGAAACGGTCCGCGTCCGGAGTCCCCTGCCAGTAGTGCAGCAGCTCGTTCTCCGCCCTGGGCGTCACCCGGTCGACGGGATTGCCGCCCCGCCCGTCCAGGAGCTGCACCTGTGTCGGGTCGACCCCCGCCTTGCGCAGGAAGCGGTTCAGGACGGGGAAGCCGTCGATGCACTGGTGGCTTCCCGCTGTGACGGCCATCAGACAGATCGCGAGGTTCGCGCCGAGGTTGTGGCTGACCTTGAAGATGAGCTTCGCGTACTGGGCGTAGACCGGCGAGACGTACGCGGCGACGCGTTGCGTACCCGCGTAGGACCCCGGGACGAGGGAGGCCGGGTTGGGACCTGTCGACCGAGCGGTCACCTTGACGCCGGCCCGGGCCAACGCCTCGATCAGGGCGGTGCGCCCGAAGGCCGCCGGGTCCTGGATGTCGGAGATGCGCAGCGCCGGCTGCGCGTCGGCGGCGATGGTGCCCGACAGCTTGATCCGTGTGCCGTCGGGGGAGGCGGTCACCTGGATGTCCGTGGTTCCGCCCGCGGCGACGGTGCGGACGGTGGAGGTCACCTGGTAGGGCGCGACCTGCGGACGCCAGCTGAGCTGAGCGGGTCGGCCCGGACGGGTCGGGGTGGTCAGCAGGTCGATGACGTTGTCGTTGATGATCAACGGCGTCGGCGTCGGATCGAGTGCCGCGTAGGAGGTGAACAGCCGGGTGTCGACGGCCAGGTTGCCGCGTACTTCGGTGATGCCGGAGCGGCGCACCTGACGGGCGATCCGATCGAGCCCGGCGAGGGGGTTCTCGGGGGTGAGGGTCGCGCCGGGTACGTCGTTGGCGTAGGTGTGGTCGATCGTCGTGTACGACACCGAGCCGTCGGGCGCGGTCCGGCCGCCCATGGTCAGATCGCCCTTCCCGACCAGTACGAGGTTGCCGTGCTGCACCGAGCCGTCGCGGTGGCCGGTGGCCTGGACGGGGGTGGTGAACCGGTGGTCGCCGCCCAGGGCGTCCCAGGCACCGGAGACGCTGACCAGTTTGGCCGTCGACCCGGGGATGAAGAACTGGTCCGGGTACTGCGAGTGGATGACACGGCCGGTTGTGTTGTCCACCTCCAGCAGCCCCCATTGGGCGTGCTTGTAGGCGGACTTGTTCATGATGGCGGTGATGTCGGGGCTGAGGTTGTCGCCGCGCGGGCCGATCGGTGCCGCGGCGCCCATGGTCAGGGCACCGGTGACCACGGCCGCGACAGCGCTGACCAACCCGCGCCGAACACTGCGGGCCGACCTGCCGGTTCGAGCCGAGGGGGCCCGCTGATCCTGCTGCTGTTTGAGGAGCACGGGCGCACATATACCGCCTGTGCCTTCCGTTCCCTCCCGCGCCGTCCCGCGCCTTCACTCGGCCGGCGGCGTTCCCGGCCGCTTCCGGCCCAGTCGAGCGCACCCGCCCGGAATTCGCCTCGCGATCAACGGACCCCGAGCCGTACCCCTGCCCCGTCGCCGTCGCCCCGCGGCTGAAGAGGCAGCGCCGGCATCTCCAGTAGACGGCCGGAAGCTTTTCCGTACGAGGTGCATCCGACGTGTCCGGGGCACGGAACTGTGGATGAGGCAGTCGCACCGAGCGAGTGGCTCACGGTTCCGTGGAGGCGTACGTGAAGGACCGAGTTGCGGAACGGGTGCGGGACGCGGCGCCCGAGGGGGCGCGTGCCCGCGTGGAGGTGCTGCAGGGCGAGAACGCGCAGCTTCAGCACGCCGTGCGCTCGCACGCCGTGGTCGACCAGGCGATCGGGGTTCTTCTCGCCGTCGGGCGGCTGACGCCCGACGAGGGATGGAACGTGCTGCGGGAAGTGTCCCAGCGGAAGAACATCAAGCTCCACCACCTCGCCGAGCTGATCATCGGCTGGGCCCGGACCAGAAGCCTCTGCGACGAGGTCCGGGCCGAACTCGACCGGCAGTTGGCGCTGCACGGCCGTCCGCTGGACACCGACGCCTGAGCGGTCGCTGCCACGGATCACGGGGCGCTCGCCCGCTCCCCGCAAGCCGTGGGATCCAGGGTCAGCCGCCGACGTGGATGCCGGGACGGCGCTCGGGGTCCGGCTCGTTGCTGCGGATGATCTCGCGGGTGACGGGGGCGGTGTCTCCGCGGCCCAGGAGGAAGTAGCGGAACATGTGCCGCAGGGGACTTCCCTCGGCCCACGCGAAGTAGCAGTGCGGCTGCACGCCCGTGGCGTTGCGCAGGGCGAGCAGGATCGCGGCGATGGCGTTCGGAGCGGCCGGGGCCTCGGCGCGCAGGATGCGGTAGCCCTCGACATCGGCGCCATGGACGGAGAGGGTCTCGCTGAAGTCGGACGGATCGACGACGTCGATCTCCAGGAACAGCACGTCGGCGGGTCCGGGCACCGGGTTGTTGCCGCGCTGTTCGCGCTCCTTGTGGGCGTATTCGGCGCCGTCGCCGGTCTCGCGTCGGTTGGCGATGATGTTGATGGCGTTGTCGTGGGCGAGGGTGTCGGTGATGAACTGACGTGCCGTGGTGTCGAACACGATCCGGTCGACGCGCAGTTCGGTCGTACGAGAGACCCGCGAGATCAGCGACACGGCGACGATGCCGGCGATGAACATGCCGGAGATGGCGATGCCGTCGGGCTTGTCGACGATGTTGGCGACCAGTGCGTAGAGGAGGACGGCGGTGAGCAGCGCGAATCCCGCTCCGGCCACACGCCGGTGGCTGCGGACGACGGACACCGTGACGGCGAACGCTCCGGAGACCATCATGGCGAGGATGCCGGTGGCGTAGGCGCCGGCCTGGGCGTTGACGTCGGCGCCGAACGCGATGGTGATGACGATGCAGAGTCCGGTGTAGACGATCACGACGGGGCGTACCGCGCGTCCCCATTCGGGGGCCATGCCGTAGTCGGGCAGGTAGCGGGGCACGATGTTGATCAGCCCGGCCATCGCCGACGCGCCCGCGAACCAGAGGATCAGGATGGTGCTGATGTCGTAGGCGGTGCCGAACACCTCGCCGAGCTTCTCGTGCGCCAGCCAGGCCAGCGCGCGGCCGTTCGCCTGTCCCCCGGGCTCGAACTCCTTGTGCGGGATGAGGACGGTCGTCACGAAGCTCGCGGCCAGCAGGTAGACGCTCATGACGAGCGCGGCGGTGGTGAGGAGCCGTCGGGTGTTGCGGATCCGCGACTGCTTCTGCTCTTCGGGGTCGCTGCCCTTGGCGGCGATGAGGGGCATCATGCTCACGCCGGTCTCGAAACCGGAAAGTCCCAGCACCAGCAGGGGAAAGGCCAACAGCGCGGGTTCGGCCAGGCTGCCGAATCCGCCTCCGCCGTCGCCGAGGGCGTCCGTCCAGGCCGAGAGGGCGCCGGACGTGGTGAAGACGTCGACGAGGCCGACGACGATGACGGCCGCGTTGAGTGCGAGGAAGGCGACGACCAGAGGGATGGCCACCTTCACGGCTTCGCTGAATCCGAGCAGGAACACCCCTCCGAGCACGACGAGCAGCGCCACGGTGAGGGCGACCTCGTGACCGTGCAGGGCGTGGGGGAAGTAGGAGTTCTCCACCACATGCACGGACGCGTCCGCGGTGGACAGCGTGATCGTGATGATCCAGGAGGTCGCGACGAAGCCGAGGAGGACCAGGACGAACAGCTTGCCCCACCAGAACGGCAGCAGGTCCTCCAGCATGGCCACCGAACCGGCCCCGTCGGAGCTCTCGCGGGTGACCCGGCGATACATCGGCAGCATGCCCACCAGGGTCAGGGCCACGATCACCATCGTCGCGAGCGGCGAGACCGCTCCGGCCGCGAGTGCGGCGATCGCCGGGACGTACGCCAGGCTGGAGAAGTAGTCGACGCCCGTGAGGCACATGACCTTCCACCAGGCGTGCTGCTCCGCGTGGCCCTCGCTCGCGGCCGGGCCGGCGGGCTGCACCCGGTGGTGCAGCAGCCATCGCGCGAGACTCCCGGTCGGCTGGGTCCGCTGAGCGGGACTCTCCATCTCTGCCGGTATGACCGGTTCGTTCGCGACCTTCATGTCCCCCACTAGCCCTTTCCGTTCCGGCTCTCCGTGCATCACCCGCGCCCGTCGGCGGACGGCGTGAGCAGGCGAGCCCTGATTATGCGGCGTGACGGAGACGCCGCGATCATCGGGACGGCCTTCGGCGCCCCGACGTCGTCGCCCTCCTTCCCCGTGCTCCCGCTCCGTACTCGACCGGTCCGTCCTAGACCGGCAGGAGTGAAAGCGGCACGGAGGCCGGGGGGGTTGGCCCCGACCGAGAGCATGGTCGGGCCGGAGTGGGCGCCCGGCCGCGCGAGGACGGGAAGTCCGAGGGGTGCTGCGGACTGTCTCCCTCGAATCCGGCCACGGAGTCTCCCGGGAAACCCGGTTGGCCGGCCGCAGCGGCAGCTGCTAGGTTTCCGGAGGCCGTGCGAGAGATCGAGGAGGTGGTACCCGTGAACGCAGTATCGACATGGGTGCTCCTCTCCGGGGTCATGGTCGGGCGATAGACAGGTCGTCCGGGAGCGCCGTTCCAGTGCACTCCCGAAAGGCACGACCATGCGTTTCACTTCCGAGCAGCGCCTCGACGACGGCGTCCTCGAACGCGAATTCACCCTTGGCGACATCCCCGGCGTCCTGTGGACGCCCGCTGCGGCGTCAGCGTCCGAACCGGTGCCGCTGATCCTCCTCGGCCATCCTCCCCTCGGGCTGCGCAGGATGTACCCGCGGTTGGTGGGCCGGGCCCTTCACGCCGCGGCGGACGGTTTCGCCGCGGCCACCATCGAGCTTCCCGGCAGCGGCGACAGGCCCCGTTGGCCCGCCGTCGATCAGGCCCGCGCAGACCTGCGACGGGCGATGGAGGCCGGTGAGCCGGTCGGCGACGAGATCGTCGACGCCCTCGTCCTCCCACTGGTCGACAAGGCGGTCCCGGAATGGCAGGCCGCCCTGGCCGCACTCCTCTCGCTGCCCGAGGTCGGCGGTCCGGTCGGATACTCGGGGGGAGTGATCTCCATCGCCGTCCGGCTGGCGGTGGTCGAGCCGCGGATCTCGGCCGCTGTTCTGTTCGCCGGGAGTCTCGTACCTCGTGCCATGTTCGGGGAGGCCCGACGGGTCACCGTTCCCCTGCACGTCCTGCTGCAGTGGGACGACGAGGGGAACGACCGGCAGGCGGCCCTGGACCTGTTCGACGCCTTCGGTTCCAAGGACAAGTCCCTGCACGCCCATCTCGGTGGGCACACCGGCGTCCCGCAGTTCGCGGGGGACGCCGCGGCCCAGTTCTTCACCCGGCATCTGCGGTGAGGGCGGGCGGTCGCACCGGCAGCAGTCGGTAGGCGACATGGGCCGGCCCACCGCTCGTCGAAGCGGGAACCCGGCTCCGTAGCCCCTGCACCGCGGGCCCCTGCCGAACTCTCGGCAGGGGCCCGTCCCGCTGGACGGCACGAACCGCGGCAGGGTACGCGGCCGCACCCCGTCCGGCCTCCCAAGCCGTTACGTCGACTCGGCGATCTGTCGACCCAGGTCCAGTTCGACGCCGTCCGGACGCTGAAGCCCGAGATCGAACAGCCGGCGCACCCGGTCGGCGTTCTCGGGGCGGCCCGAAGTCCGGAAGAAGGCCGCGAGGCTGGCGGCGGACTCCTCGTCGGGGATCGGCACAGAGGCATCGACGAGCGCCTTGATCCCAGCCACCGCCACCTTGTCGAAGCCGGCGACACGGCGGGCGAACGTGTCGACGAAGCCCTCCAGTTCACCGGCCGGCAGGACCCGGTTGACGTAGCCGTACGCCGCCGCCAGGTCGGCGGGGAAGTCGTCGCCGCCCAGAAGGATCTCCATGGCCCGGCCACGACCCACGAGCCGGGCCAGCCGTCCCATCGGGTTGCCGCCGGGTACGGACCCCAGCCCCACCTCGAACTGTCCCAGTACGGCCTGCGGGCCGGCGAAGCGCATGTCGGTGGCCAGCACGAACTCGCTGCCCGCGCCTCGGGCCCGCCCGTTGATCGCGGCGATCGTCACGGCGGGTACCCGGCTGAGGCGAGCCAGGTTGTCCGCGTAGGGGTGCAGTCCTGTCGGACCGGGTTGCATGCCGGCCACTCGGGCCTGGTCCGACAGCATGTCCCAGTGGGCCATGAAGAAGTCGGGATGGGCGCTTCGGAAGACCACCACCGTGAGTTCGGTGGCCTGCTCGATGCGGGTCAACAGATCCGCGAGCTGTTCGACGCTGTCGGCGTCGTAGAGATTGAGGTCGCCGTTGGCGAACGTCACCTGCCAATAGGAGGCCGACACCTCGGTCACCTGGAACTGCGAGTCGTCACGCATGGCAGAACCGTACGAGGAGCAGCGCGGTCTCCCCCGTCTCCTCAGCGCGGTCCGCGTGGAGTTCGCTCCGATAGGGGACAGCCAGTGGCGTCGATCCCGTGCGGCGGGAGGCCACCACCACCCGTGCCTGTCCGGCATCCATGCGCGACAGCCGTCAGGCGGAGAGCACCCGGAGAATCAGCGCGGCCACGGCGATCGACGCCAGGACGATCGCCGGCGCCATCTCCTTGTCCTTCGCCCGGATGTGCGCGATGACCGCGCCGATGAAGTAGAGGACGATCCCGACTGCGGCCGCGGCACCGATCAGGGGGACCGCGAGGCCTATCAGCAGGCCGATCGCGCCCGCTGCCTTGAGGGCCGCCAGACGCGGGAGCCAGGAGTCGGGCACACCCACTCTGGTCATGTTCTCGGTGATTTTGGGGTTCTTGGTGAAGGTCAGGAAGGCCGATGCGGCCAGAACCAAGGCGAGCAGGATGCCGACGACGGCATACGCAAGGAACATGAGTCCTCCGGAGTTGATGCGATTGGACAATGGGAGCAGTGAGATCATTGAAGCACATCAACGATTGATGTCGAGCCATCATCGGCCCGCTGATACGATGACGAAATGGCAGCAAAGGACGCGGGGCCCCCGGACAGTTCGCCCGACCGACTCGGCTTCCTGCTCGCCTACCACGGCGGCATCACGGAGACGCTGATCCGTCGCGCCCTGGGGCTGGCCGGACTCACCCCCCGGCATGCGATGACGCTCATGCGGCTCGCCGACGGACCGGTGACCCAGAAGGCGCTCACCGAGGTTCTCCAGGTCGACCCGAGCGTCCTCGTATCCCTCCTCAACGATCTGGAGGGCGACGACCTCGCTCGCCGTCACCGCGACCCGGCGGACCGCCGCCGGCACATCGTGGAGATCACGCCCGAGGGGGCCGACCGCCTCAAGAAGGCGGACGCCGCCCTGGACACGGTGGAGGGCGAGCTCTTCGCCGACCTCTCCGAACGCGAGCGCGGCACCTTGCGCAAGGCTCTCGGCAAGCTGCGGACGTCACCGGACGACTTCACCTGCACGGGCGACGAAGGCGAGTAGAAAGCGAGCCCGCGGCACTGGACACCCTCAGGGTTCGCCGCCCCACCCTGCACCTCTTGACAGGCACCGGCCTTGTCGGCCTAGGTTGACGAGGTCGTACGGAGACCGAATGTTCGGTCGGTAGGCGAGGGGTGGAGATGACGACCCACGTGCCAGGCTCGGCACCAAGTCCGGTCGAGGCGATGTTCACCGCCGACGAGGCGTCACGAAGGCTCGGCATCGAGCTGGTGCAGCACGGCGAAGGAACGGCCGCGGTCCGGATGACCGTGTCCCCCGCCATGGTCAACGGCCACGGCACCGCCCACGGTGGATACCTGTTCCTCTTCGCCGACACCGCTTTCGCGTGCGCCTGCAACACCTACGGACCCGTGACGGTCGCCGCGGCCGCAGACATCGACTTCATCGCCCCCGCGCACGAGGGCGACGTCCTGATGGCCACGGCGTCGGAGCGCACCCGCTTCGGCCGCAGCGGCATCTACGACGTGACCATCCGTCGCAGCGACGAAGTCATCGCCGAATTCAGGGGACGCAGTCGCACCCTCCGCGGAACCCAAAGCGGAGAACCGCAGTGAGCAGCCGACTTCGCGACACCGCTATGAGGGACGGAGAGTGACGCGCCGCCGATCCGGACGGCGCCGAGCCCACGGAACCGCCACTTCACAGCGGCCGCACGAGACCGCAGGACGGGCGACCGGCCGACCCCCCACGCTCTGAAGTCAGCAACGCAGAAAGACTGTTGGCCCTGCCCGCTCAGGTCGGGCAGGGCCAGATCCTTGCCCTCGCCGCCAACCCGACGGCGAGGGCTCGGAGTTCGACAGGCTTCACCCGTTCCGCTCAGGCCTTCCGACCGGCGGCCTTGAGGCGGACGGCGGAGACGAGGAAGAAGATTCCGCCGAGGAGGGCATAGCCGGCGAGGTTGGTGAGCGTGGCACCGTCCTTGCCCGCCTGGGCGACGAAGGACGCGCCGGCGAGGGTGGAGATGCTGCCGCTCGCGATCATCGCCCCCTGCCCGCCCAGTCGGCGGCGGACGAGGCCCACGGCGACCTGGGTGACACCGGCGGTGATGGCCCAGACTCCCCAGACCCGCAGGACGGCCTCGATACCGGAAGTGGTGGCGATGGCGAGGCCGATACCGGTCAGAACACTGAGCGCAAGGTTCACGTACAACCTCCTCACCGCGCCCGTGTCGGCACGGGCCGACCGTAGGTCGGCGACTGCGCAGGCCGCGTCGAAGAGGGGGTAGAGCACCAGGAGCGCGACGCTGAGCGGGCCCAGACTGTCAGCCGCTGTGAACAACAGGCCCGCCCAGACGGCGGCGAAAGCGAAGCGCAGGAGGTACAGCCTGCGCAGGGCGACGGTGACGTCGGCGGGAGCGGCGTGGGTGTCGACGAGGGTGTCCATGGCGGGTCCGGTTTCTGTGAGTACTGGTCCTCGGGCGGGGCGCGGAACGGGCCCAGTTGATCGCGCGGCGCCGCCGCCCACAGGCGGGCAATACCGATCACGGCACGGCACCGCATCCCTTACGAGGGAGAACGTTCGGTCTCTTTCCATGGTTAGGAGAAACGCCGACCCTGTCAAGACCGAACGTTCTCCCTCACCATTGGGTACGCTGGGAGCCATGAGTCGGAGCACGAAAGCTGGCGGCACGTCCGAGGCCCGGTCGAGGCTGCTCGGTACGGCGATCAGGATCTTCTACACGGAGGGGATCCACTCCGTCGGCATCGACCGGATCATCGAGGAAGCGCACGTCACCCGGGCCACGCTGTACCGGCACTTCGCGGGCAAGGAGGACCTCGTCCTCGCCTATCTCGACCAGGCCGACCACGACATCCGGGCCCAGATTTCGGCTGCCGCGGAGAGCAGCCCGTCCGCGGACGACAAGGTGCGCGCGGTCAGCCGTTCCATTGCCGAAAGCATTCTGTCGGCCGGCTTCCGCGGCTGCGCCTTCCTCAACGCCGTGGCCGAGTATCCCGACCCCGCGCACCCGATCCACCAGGCCGTTCTCGCGCACCGGCAGTGGTTCCTCGACACCGTCACGGGCTTGCTGGCACAGGTCGGCGACACGCCCGCCGAGGCGGCGGGCCGGCACTTCGTCATGCTGCGAGACGGCGCCATGGCGGCCGGTTGCCTCTTCGACGCGGAGCTGATCGTGGAGACCTTCTTGCGCGGCGTGGAAGGCATTGTGCAGGCGCGTTCCGCGGTCGACCCGTCGCCCTGACGATCCGACCAACCGCCGCCCGCCACGCGGCCATTGACCGAGCCGGGCAGCGAGTCAGTCGGGCAGTCGGGCAGTCGGGCAGTCGGGCAGTCGGGCAGTCGGGCAGTCGGGCAGTCGACGGACGAACCCCAGCGTGGACTGCACGACACCGGACGTCCGCCCGGTTCCGCTGCGGAACCCATCACATAGCGTTCCGCGGACCCCCGGGCGTGGCACCCGACACGTTCCGCCCATGGACCAGAGGCAGAGTCAGGTCCAGAGGCAGAGTCAGCCGAGTTCGGCGAATGCGGCGCGGAGCCGGTCCAGCGCCGTACGGGACAGTTCGCCGAGTCCCTGCTCGTTGTCGGGGACGACCCACGCGGCGAACGCCTCCTTGAAGGCGAGCATGCCGACCTCGGCACCCAGGGCGGCCACCAGGTCCGGTACGCCCCGGGCCCGCAACGCGTCCGCCATGGCGGCGGCGACGCCGACCTGCTTGAGCTGGTCGCGCTCCTGGAGTTCGGCGCTGGTCGCGATGACGGCATGGAGCCGGGGAGCGAGCTCGCGGTTGAACGACGTCATCGCTCCGGCCGCCCGCTCCAGCCCCGAGGCGACCGCGGACAGCGGAGTGGCCTGAGGGGGTGCCGCGGCGATGCCTTCAGCGAGGAGTCGCGACAGCGTCTCCTGGCCTGCGGCAAGGACATCCCGCTTGTCCGGGAAGTGCCGGTGGAAGGTGCTCTTGGTGAGCCCGGCGCGCTGGGCGATCTCGACGACGGTCGTGTTGTCGTAGCCCTGCTCGGAGAAGAGCTGGAGTGCGGCAGTGACGAAGCGTTCGCGCGCGTCGGGTTCCCATCGAGGCATGTCGCGATCTTACCAATGGGACGTTGGTCGCATCACCCTGTACAGTGATGAGACCAACGTCCCATCAGATGTGGAGATCTCTCATGCGTGTCTTCCTCACCGGCGCCAGTGGCGGAATCGGCTCCGCGGTACTTCCCGAGCTTCTGTCCGGGGGCCACGAGGTGGTCGCCCTGGTCCGTTCCGACGCCTCGGCCGAGGCCGTCACGGCCGCCGGCGCCACCGCCCTGCGCGGCGACCTCACGGACCCCGACAGCCTGCGCGCCGGCGCCGAACAGGCCGACGGCGTCATCCACCTCGCCTTCAACAACGACTTCACGAACATCCAGAAGTCCATCGCCGAAGAGACCGTCGCCATCGAGACGTTCGGCTCCGCGCTCAAGGGCAGCGGCAAGCCGTTCGTCGTCGCGTCCGGCACCCCCTTCGTTCCCGGCCGCACCTCGACCGAGGACGACCCGATGGCCGTCGACGGCCCCATGGGCGGTCGCGGCCGTAACGCCCAGGCGGTGCTCGACCTGGCGCGGGAGGGTGTGCGCTCCGCGACCGTCCGCCTCCCCCGGTCCGTCCACGCGGCGGACGGCCGCTTCGGATTCGCGTCCTTCCTCGTCGCGACCGCCCAGCGAACCGGAGTGTCCGGCTTCGTCGGCGACGGCTCCCAGCGCTGGCCGGCGGTGCACCGCCTCGACGCGGCCCGGCTCTTCCGCCTGGTTCTGGAGAACGGTGCACCCGGCACGGTCGCTCACGCCGTCGCCGACGAGGGGGACACCATGCTCTCCCTGGCCGAGATCATCGGACGCCGCCTCGGCCTGCCCGTCGAGGCCGTACCGGCGGACAGCTTCGGATTCCTCGGCACCATCTTCGCCCTGGACCAGCCGTCCTCCAGCGTCGTCACCCGCGAGAAGTTCGACTGGCAGCCCACCCACCCGAGCCTTCTCGAAGACCTCACGAACGGGCAGTATCCCGCCTGAACGAACCGGTCCGAACGGGCCGCACGCCGCTGGATCGGCGTAAAACGTCCGTGACAGTGGACGCGCGGTGAGCGCGACAGCGGACGCGCGGTGAGCTGCGCACGGGGCTCACCCGGAGACTGACCCGACGGCTCCCGGACGAGTGGTGACCGGCACAGCCTCGGCGACACACGGACGGTTTTCGGTTCCCGTGGCCCGGGCTCGTGCCGGGTGAAGATACGGGCGTGCGAACTCCTCGGCCCTTCGTCGGCACCGTGCAAGCGTGCCGGCGGGGTCGAAGCAGCCGCCGTCCCTCTTCGCGGTGGTTCTCGGTACTCCCGCCGGCACGGGAAGGCTGAGCGAGACCTGTGATCCATTTCGTCCTGCTGATCGTCTGCGCGGTCGCGATCTACCTCTCCTGCGAGTGGTTCGTCAACGCCGTGGAGTGGCTGGGTGAACGGCTGAACGTCGGGAAGATGGCCGTCGGCACGATCCTCGCCGCCTTCGGGACCGCACTGCCGGAGTCCGTGGTCACTCTCGTCGCCGTGACGACCGGCGCGACCGACGAGGCCAAGGACATCGGCGTCGGCGCGGCGATGGGCGGCCCACTGGCACTGTCCACGATCGCCTACGGCGTGACCGGGGCGATGCTGATGCTCAAACGCCGCAGGGAGCGCATCGCCGCCGGTCCCGGCGCGACTCCCGCCGGGACGCGGAACGAGGAATCACTCGGCAGCGCCGAGGACATGAAGCGGCTGGCGAAGGACCAGAAGTGGTTCCTGCCGATCTTCGCCGTGAAGGTGGCTCTCGGGCTGGTCGCCTTCGCGTTCAAGCCGGTGTTGGGCCTGCTCTTCTTCGCGGCCTACGCCGTCTACTTCTGGCGGGAGATCCGCGGCGGTGACGACGACGAGGACGAGGGTCCGGACCTGGAGCCCCTGAAATTCCAGCCGAAGGCCGCTTCGCCGAGCACCTGGGCCGTGGCTGCGCAGACCGCCCTGACTCTGGTGGTCATCTTCTTCGCTTCGCAGCTGTTCGTGAAGCAACTGGACGCGATCGGACCGATGTTGGGGCTGTCCGCAGCCGTGACCGCGCTCCTGCTGTCTCCCGTCGCGACGGAGCTCCCGGAAATCATGAACGCGGTGATCTGGGTGCGCCAGGGCAAGACGCAGCTCGCGCTGGCGAACATCTCCGGCGCCATGATGATCCAGGCCACCGTTCCTTCCGGACTCGGTCTGCTGTTCACGCGCTGGGATTTCGACGCGGCGCTGCTGTGGTCCGGGCTGATCACCATGGCGGCGATCGTCTACCTCCTGATGACGATGCGAGGCCACAGGCTCACCCCCGCGCGCCTCACGGTCGCGGCCGGCTTCTACGTGGTCTTCGCACTGGGCCTCATCCCGATCCTCGCCTGACCCCCTCCCCTCCCTTCTGGCTGCACCTCCGCTTCGACGCTCTGCGCGCCGCCGGTGACGAACGCTCGCTCCACACCGTCCTCGTCCGCTCCTTCCCCGGCGTAGTCACGATGTACGGGTTCAGATCAGGAGCTGAGTGGAGCCCGCCGTTGGACGTTCGGCGAGCCCCACACAGTTCCCCTTCCTGAGTCGGCACGTCACTGCTCATCAACGGATGCCTGCCGGGCGAGGAACTCCTCGAACGCGGCCTTCTGCTTCGGATCCATGAATCCCTGCCGGACGTCGCGGGCGCCCTCTTGAAGCCGCCGCGCCTCGTCGGGGTCCAGCAACTCGGCGACCACCACGCCGGAGCGAGCGACCGCCGTGCGCCCACCTGCGCGGCGGCGAAAGAGCGTGAACGCGCCGAACTCCGCCGGATGGGCCAGTTCCGGCTCCTGCGCGGAAGCGCCGTTCTCGCCTGCGGCCCCGCGCGCCGGATGGGCGGTGGGGGCCCAGTGCTCCCAGAGCGCCAACGTGGCCGCGGGCACCAACACCACACGTTCCGCCTCTTCCCGCCCCTCCCACAGGAACGTGACGGTGACGGGCTCGCCGACCGCTTCGGCCAACCCGAGCACCTTCTCCACCTCATCGTCGGTCGGGTAGCCCACTACTACGTCAATCTCAAGGCCCATGACACGCGAGGCTACTGGTGGATGGTCAGGACGGTGGCGTCGCCGCCAAGGACGTCGGCGCGGTTCGGCCACGCGCATGCGAGCTGCACGATTCCGACTGGGTGGGACCGGGTCAGGCCCGTACCGGACGGTCCCGGCGGTGGTGGTGTCGCCGCCGAAGGAGAGGTCCGCTGCGCCGTCGCCGTCGAAGTGGCCGTTGATTCTGAGGTCGCCGGGGGCGCCGGCCAAGGTCTGTGCGGTGCTCAGACCGCGCGAGCCGCCCCACTGCACGGCAGGTTCACGCCCTGACGGCGCGTGGACAAGGTCGGTGTAGCCGTCGTGATCCAGGTCGGCGCGCAGCAGTTGGGTCTCTGGCATGTGCTCCTTACGGGACGGCAGTTGGGACACGGTGCGCAGTTGGGGGTCGAGGCCGTGTGCAGTGCCGTCGACCACCACCACGCGTCGCCCCTGCATGACGGCGGCGAAGTCGCCGTATCCGTCTCCGTTGAAGTCCCCGGTGCGCGGCGACGGGGTGGCTCTGCCTGCGGGCGGCAGTCGGGAGTCTCCCGCCCGCACGCTCTGCGCACTGGTGCACAGTGCTGCCAGCACGGTCGTCAGTGTCACCACCGCCATTGTTCCCGTCCCTGCATGCGCGCCCCCTCGCCGCAGAAACCCTATCCACGGGATGAGGCAAGGGGTACGGCTACTGTCGCGTGGTCGCCCGTACGGCGGCCGGAGACCGGCTCCCCGCTTACCGCTCCCGGCTTACCGATGTTGCTCGTGATACCGAGTCGACGCGCCTGAGCCATTGCGCGCCTCGAATTCCATCGCGCCGCGCCGGACACGCACGATGAGATACACGGCCACCGAGGTCGGTACAAGGCGTACGACCAGCCAGAGAAAGCGGTGCTCTATCTGCGCCCAGGTTGTCGCCGCCTGCCAACCATGGGGCAGCCCCATCAGGAGGACTGAAGCGGCCATACAGAGGACCGTCGCGGCCAGGACTCCGAAGGCCACGTACACGGCGAGTTCGATCCACCATGTCCTGCTGACGCGCTTCCTCACTCAGGCTCCCCCTGCCGTTGCGTGACCAGCTCAGCCGAGGTGTCAGGATCTCATTGCCAGGCACGGTGGCGATATGGAGTCGTGGGATCTGGAACGGGGGGACGCAGCTCCCGTCATGAAGGCTCGTGCGGCCGGGCGCCGGAAAAGTTCGGCGGGGATGTCGAGAACGACGCGACCGCTCCGTCCCAGGAGCAGAGGCGACCACCGTGGTCGCCCGACCCTCTGGAGCCCGGCATGACGAACGACAAGATCTCCGAGATCCTCGACCGCCCGCTGAGCCAGGAGATGCTGGCTCGCGACATCTGCCGTCTGGCCTACGTGGCGAAGGACGGGACACCGCGCAACATCCCGATCGCGTTCGCCTGGAACGGGAGGCAGGCCGTGATGTGCACGTCGAAGAACGCCCCGAAGCTGGCCTCGCTCCGTCAGAATCCGGCCGTGGCCATCACCATCGACACCGAGGTGCATCCGCCCACGATCCTGCTGGTCCGCGGCACCGTCGAACTCGACGAGGTCGACGGTATTCCAGAGGAATACCTGGAGATGAACGGTTCCTACGGGATGACGGCCGAGCAGCGCGTCGCGTGGGAGGCCGAGGTCCGCTCGCTCTACGACGGCATGGTCCGCATCGTGATGACGCCGACGTGGGCGAAGCTGATCGACTTCGACACGACCCTGCCGAGCGCGGTCGAGGAACTCGTCCAGCAGCGTGCGGAACGTCAGCAGAAGAGGGAGGACGACCCTGTGCGGTCGGGCGGGACGACGGGGTCATCGAGGTCTTGACCGTCCGGCGCATGCGGCAGGCGCGGCAGTCGTGAAGGCGAGAGTTCAGGTGACGGCGCGACCGCTTCGACCGGGTTCCGCTTCGAAGGCGCGGTGTCAGACCGGACCGATACGGTCGCGGCATGAGAGCTTCAGGAACCTTCACCGTCAAGGCGTTCGTCCCGACAGAGCTGCAACCGGACCCCCCTGTGTCCACTGCCCTTCCGGTGGGTGTCGCAACGATGGAGAAGCACTTCGAGGGCGAGGTCGCCGGTCGCTCCGCGACCCTGTTCACGGCCGCGTTCGACCAGGCGACCGGCGTGGGTACCTATGTGGCCATGGAGTCCTTCGAAGGCTCGCTGCTCGGCCGGAGCGGCACCTTCAACTTCGTGCACTCGGCGACCACGACGGGGAGCGACCGGACGGCGGAGTTCTTCACCGTCGTGCCCGCGAGCGGCACGGGAGAACTGGCCGGGGTCCGCGGTAGCGGAGGCATGGCCGTAGACGCCGACGGCACGCACCGGATCTGGTTCGACCATGAGCTGGAAGCGAACTGATGACGGACGGAGGGGGCCGGCGAACGGAGGCGTCCGGCGGGTCGAACTGCTGACGTTCGCCGTGCGGAAATCCCGTCGAGTTCCGCTTGGGCGGCGTCTACTCTGCCGACATGGCCCACGCGAAGACCTCGTACGTCTGTCTGCCCTGCCGGGCCTCCTACAAGCAGTCCTACGACAGGGACAGGCAGCGGAGCTGCCCGCGCTGCACGCGGCCGCTTGTCCACGTGGGTTCGGCGTTCGCCGCGCCCCGGCGTCGGGACACCGCTGCCTGGCGCACCCTGTCCGTGCTGCTGCACGCCGGCGTCCGTTTCCACAAGAGCTGCTGCGGCGGGCCCGGATATCGTCCCCGCATGCTGAGGGAGGTCCGCGAGCGCATGACGTACGCCCGGCGCAGCGGCGAGCCCTTCGCGAGATCGCTCGTCCGCCGCGAGGTGCCGTCGTCTTCGTCGCGCGGTTGAGACGGGCGCCGACCAGCCCCGTCGTACGGAGGCTGGTCTCCCGGGCCGGGCGTCGGATGACGCGCAGGATTCACTGCTCCCGCTCGGGCAGGTGCGGAGTCGCCCGGTTCACCGGTAGGCCCTCCGTCGCGTGGCCCCTGGTCCGCAGCTCCTGACGAGCCGCGGGGTCACGGCCGGGGCCGGACCAGTACGGGTGCCACCACAGGCGTGTCGACAACCTGATCAGGCGACGGCGTAGGGCGGTGTTCGCAGTGCTCGGGCAGGGCGCTGCGAGGGCGTCGTAGGTGCTGTTCCAGGCGGCTTGCAGGTGCACCAGGTCGTGGGGGAAGGTCGCGCTCTCCATCACTCCATTAGCGCACATGTTCGATTTCTTGTTCAAGTCGACGCCCTGCGCACGTCGCCGTCGGCGTCACCTCGCCGTCGGCGTCACCTCGCCGTCGCCGTCGCCGTCGCCGTCGCCGACAGCGCGCTCTCACCCGTCGCCGCAGCACGTCACGAGATGGCGAGCCGCGCGCCTACGCCGCCGGGGTCAGGACGTGCTGGACGAGTGCGCCGTAGCGGGCGACGAGGGTGGTGCGGTCGGTGGCGAGGAGGGTTTCGTCCCGGGCGATCCACAGCGAGTACAGGAGTCCCGCCGCCACGGAGGCGGCGAGGCGTGCGCGGATGTCGGCGTCGGGTCCGCTCAGGCGACGGCGCAGGGGTTCGATGAGGACGTTCTCGTGCGTGTCCGTCAGACGCTTGTGGATCTCGGGTTCATTGCTGCCGTGAACGAGGGCGAGGAAGACGCCGCGAGCGCCGCCGTCGATGCCGATGACGAGGTCGATGAGCCGTTCTCCCAGGTACTCCAGGGGCGCACCGAGCAGCGGTTCGTCGTCGATGGTCAGCTGCATCGTCTCCAGGAACAGCAGTTCCTTGCTCTTGAAGTGGCGGATGACCAGCGCCGGGTCCCTGCCGGCCGCGGCCGCGATCTGTCGGACGGTCGTCTTGGCGTACCCCTGCTGCCGGAACAGGGCGCTTCCTGCCTCACGGATGGCTTGCCGTGTACTCGTCGCGGGTTTGCCCTGCACTGAGTTCCTCCCGATGGCCGCCCGCACGCCCGGCCCGCTCAGGGCCGCCGTGAGGCAGCTGCCGGCCGTGGGTTGCCCGGCGGTTCAAAAATCTACTGTCAACTTTGTTGACCCCGGGGCGACGAGGCCTCACATTACCTATCGGTAGTACCAAGCGGTAACCCCGCTCGTGACCCCCTCCCGTCGGTGCGCACCGACGGGAGCCCCATCGCTGCCTGCTCGAGCCGCCTCATTTCTCGTGGAAGCCGACCGTATCTCTGCGGCCGGGACCCTCACCCGCACTCTGCTGAGAAGAGAGAGCACATGCCCACCCTTCGTAATGTCATGCTCGCGTCAATGACGGCCGGGTTGCTGGCCTCCGGCCTCACCGGCACAGCGGCACACGCCGCGGAACCTGTGGACTACGTCGCGCTCGGCGACAGCTACAGCGCCGGGTCGGGCGTCCTGCCCATCGACACCAGCAACCTGCTGTGCCTGCGGTCCACCGCGAACTACCCCCACGTCCTGGCCGCCCGGACCGGCGCACGACTCAAGGACGTGACGTGCGGAGCGGCTCAGACCAAGGACTTCACCGCGTCTCAGTACCCGGGGGTGGCACCGCAGTTGGACGCGCTGAGCGCCGGCACCGACCTGGTGACGTTCACGATGGGAGGCAACGACAACAACACGTTCATCAACGCCGTCACGGCCTGCGGCACCGCGGGCGTCCTGAGCGGCGGCAAGGGCAGCCCCTGCAAGGACAAGAACGGCAGTACCTTCGACGACCAGATCGAGGCGAACACCTACCCCGCGCTCAAGAAGGCCCTGCAGGACATCCGGGCCAAGGCACCGGGCGCCCGTGTCGCCGCCCTGGGCTATCCCTGGATCACCCCCGCCACCGCCGACGCGTCCTGCTTCTTGAAGCTTCCGATCGCCGCCGGCGACGTCCCCTACATGCGCTCCATTCAGGCGCACCTCAACTCGGCCATCCAGCGCGCGGCACAGGAGACCGGAGCCACCTACGTGGACTTCTCGGCGGCGTCCGAGGGACACGACGCGTGCAAGCCGGTCGGCACCCGGTGGATCGAGCCGCTGCTGTTCGGGCAGAACATCGTGCCGGTCCACCCCAACGCTCTCGGCGAGCAGCGCATGGCCGAGCGCACGATGAGCGTGCTCGGCCTGGGCTGACGCCGCAGGCCCGTCAGGGAGCGGGCGGTTCGGCCAGATCACCTCCGGCCAACCGCCCGCGACGCGTGCGGCGGCCGGGTCCGTCACCGTGCAGCCCGCTCACTGCTGCCCCGCCGGGACACACACCCCATTGGATCTCAGGAGAGCGGCGGCCACGGAGCGCCGCGCCCGCCGTTTCCTGGAGTTCGTCCCGGCCGACGCCGCCGCGATCACCGTGTCCAGCCCGCTTCAACGCGCAGTTCGTTCCGGGATCTTCGGGAGCACCTTCTCGGCGATGTCGACGAGGACGCTGTCGTTCGGGAGGGCTCCCGATGTGCTCCACACCGTGATGTCGCAGAAGCCGCCTCGGTCATGACGGTCCAGCGCCACGGACAACGTCCTTGCCAAAGGCCCCTGTTCGACCGGTCCACCGGTTCCGCCACTGCCCCCGAGGTTGATCTCGAACTTCATGGTGTAGTCCGAGGCGAGGACCGCGGGGCGTCCGAGCACCTTGAGTGTCCTGATGTTCTGCTCGTTGCCGAACTTCATCAACTTCACGTACTGGTCGGTCGACAGGTCGTCGTACGTGGCTGAGACCTGCACGGTGTACGTGTCGAACTTGACCTCGGCCTCCGGTTGGGCGACCTTCTCGTCCGTCAGAGGAGCGGTGTTGTTCGTGCCGGAGACTGTGGTCGCGGTCTCTCCAGGCGTTCCGAGAAGCGTGGCCAGGTCCGTCCGGTTGAGCACGTTGCACAGCTCTTCGCCGGTCACCGGCCGCGGTGAGCCCTTGTAAGCCTTGGGAAGCTTTTCGTCGGTCTCGTCCGAACACGACGGAGCCTGGGGCTTGTTGTTCTCGGACGGTACGAAACGCGGTGACAGCCAGAGGACGGCTCCGATGGCCCCGAACACGGCCACAGCCGCGAAGGCCTGCCCCCATGCGTTGTGCTTCTCCTCCGGAGCGCGTGGCCTGGCAGGTGGCCCACCGGCTCCCGTCTCGGGCTGAGGCTGGAGCGAGAGCGCGTGCTGCGGCTGGAGTGCGAGCGGGTGCTGCGGCTGAGGCTGGAGTTGAGGCTGGGGCTGGGCTTGGGCTTGGGCTTGGGCTTGGGCGGCAGCATCGCCGGCCGCCGCAGCACCGGGGGCCGCCTGGCCCGAGTGCCGACGTGCGCGCAGGGCCCGGATCACCACGTAGACACGTATGGCGGTGAACACGATGAACACCAGGCCGATACCGGCCGCGACCCGGTCGTGATCACTGAAGGCGAGATACATGATGCGCACGCCGAAAACCGACCCCACCGCGATGAGCAAGGGCTCGCGGACCCAGAACGGCAGGCGACGGATGAGAAGACCGAGCATCCGGCGATCACACCAGAACAAGATCACATCCGCCGTGATGGAAGCCACAATTCCGCGGGCGCAGGGGTCCGTCACAGCGCGAGATACAACGAGAGATACCGGGCCGAACGGCCTCGGGACGATGCGGGTGGTCTGAGGGTCTGCGCAGGTGAGATCCCACGGCTCGGACTCTCGCGCGCGCAGCGCCGCGTCGCCTATGTGCTGGCCTTACGTGCTGGCCTATGTGCTGGCCTATGTGCTGGGCCTGTCCAATGTGCCCCGCACGCGGAACAGCTCACGATGAGTTCTCGTGCAGTGACGCAGTGTGGACAAGCCGCAGCCTCGTCCGTCCCATTCCGTCAAACCGTGCGCGGCGTAAGCTGGACGTCAGGTCCCCAGTCCCTGGTCTGTCACGCAAACGGTCCGTGCCGCAGGATGCATTCCGTCCCGGACACGCACACCGCGCGCGATCGACGAGCGCCGGGAGGACACGATGGGACACAGTCTCCAGCAGACAACGCTGACAGAGGCCGATCACCGGCACGATCACGCCTCGGCGTCGGCAGCCGGGGCGAGCATCGCTCTGCGCTTCGAACTGCCCACCACTCCGGACAGCACGATCGCGATGGAACACATGCTCCGCGCGGCACTCTCCACCGTCGGAGCCCGCGCCCCGGTGGTGCACACCCTCATCATGGCAGCCCGTACCGCATCTCAATTCATCCAGTTGCACACGCCTGCGCCGTTCTACCAACTGATCCTCGACGCCGACGCGGACGGCGTCAGTCTGACCCTCACGGACTACGTGCCGCCGGTGTTCCCCGCACAGCCGGCCTGGCACCCCGCGTCGTCCCACATCTCCCCGCGCTCCGGCCCCGAGAATCCGAGCGCGGGCACCTTGCAGCTCCATCACAGCACCGACGGCTACACCCAGCTCACCGCCCACAGCGCCTGGAGGAACGCGAGCTCGGGGCTTGAGGCTACGCCTTGACCGGGCCGCGGCCCGGCTCCTTGACGATGCGGTCACCCACCGCGATCGACTTCCAGAGTCCACGGTCGATGCGTACCTTGACCAACTGTCCGTCGTCGGCACGTCGGATCTTGACGAAGTGGTACATGTTGGCGCCGTCGAGCATGCCTCGCGTCTTGCCTTCGACAATGCCTTCCCAGGCATCGCCTTCTGCTGGCCTGTGAGATTTGAACATGCCACGAGCGTACGGAGATCGGCCGGCCCGGTGCAGTGTCACGAGGCATGTCTACGGCAGTACGGGTGTCGCACGGTGGACCGGACAAATGTACTGAGCGGTGAGAACAGCACGGCGCTCAAGTGCCGGTTCCTGAGTTCCTCCCCCTGTCTCTCGCTACCTGTGCGCCAAGTGCGGCCGTCGGGACGCCTGTGCGTCCAGGACGAGCAAAGGGACTCACGGCAGGCCGAGTTGAACCGGTGACGGCCGCCTGCGGCTGCTCGCGTGAGATCATCCGTACATGAGCAGCGATCTGGAAATCAGCGCTCTGGCGATCAACGTCACGATCCCGGAAGCCCTTCGCTGGACGGACACGCGTCGCGGTGAGGCGTACACGCTGACGACGCTCAACGTGCGGCTCCTCCCCGACGGTCACCTCGCCGCGAAGGCCTATGGCCGACCGGTGGCCGGCGGTCGGGGCGCATACGTCTCGTTCCCGGTCCCCACCCAGCCCGAACTGGCGGAACTGATCGCCGACGCGGCCGGCCGCGCCGGAGCGTTGTGGGCCGCTCATCGCGGTCCGAACTGAACCCGGCCGAGAGGGTAGAGGTTTCCTTCGCAAGACAGCCCGCCGCCTCTCAGCCGGCCGACTTGATCCCGTGGTTCCACATCGCGTTGGCCGGGCCTGAAGCAGGTGCGATGCCAACTGGTGCTGCCCCGACGCATGATCTGCTCCAGCTTCCGCGCATCCGCGGTGAGAAGGGCATCCGGTGGGGGCGGCTGTCTCTCCCCTCCGAACAGCTTCAGGTCCTCAAGTCGAGGACTGCATGACGACCTGCTCGCCCTCTCCGGCCGGTTCCTCGAATTGGACCAGATAGCGGTTGAACAGCGTCGCATCCACGGTGACGGCGTTGGCGCCTTCCACAGCGCTCCGTGCTTCGAGTCGGCGCTCCAGCGTCGTCCGGTCGGCCTTGAGGTGGACCAGTTCCCAGCGGCAACCGTGGCTTTCGATCAGCGCCTTGTAGTCGTCGCGGGCGGCGCGACTCCAGAAGCTGTAGTCCACGACCGCGTCGCACCCGGCCAGCATCAGCTCGACCAGTTCCTGCCGCTGCTCGCGACGGACCTCTTCCTTGAGATGGTCGAACGCCTCAGGTCCCAGGACCAGGCCGGGGTCGCGCTGCCCGAGTCGTTGCCAGACCACCTCGTCGATCGACAGCCGGGCGAAACCACGTCGCACCAGTCCCATCGCGTAGGTGGTCTTGCCTGCTCCCGGAAGACCGCACATCAGCACCACCGTGCTCACTGGCTGCGTCACGGAGCCAGGTTAGACCGGCCGACCCGGCGAACCGATGCGGTCGGAGTACCGGCGCGCGACCACTCCCCTATGACGCGAACGCCTGCGTCCCCGCCGTAGGAAACGTGCTGGCCCTTCCCTCCGGCGGGGACGGCTCGCCGTCGTGCTCGTTGGTGCCCGTTCGTGAGGTGTTCCCCGCTGTGACCCCGGGTTCCCCGAGGGTTATGATCCGCTGCCGACCTGCGGAAACTCCGAACAGGCGGTTTTCAGGGGGCGTGCTGTGGGCGAATCGGTCGGATTGCCGCGGGGGCAGGCTCGGTTTGCCTCCGCCACGATCGCCGCGTTCGCGGTGGTGACGGTCGCCGCCGGTGTCGCAGCGTGGCACAAGCACGAGTTGCTTGCCGGACCGACGGTGGCAGGACCCTACGTCGACAACCCGCTGGTCGGGGCCGACACGTACTTCAGGAATCTGATGGGCTGGCGGACAGGCGTGTTCCTCGCCGCCCTGCTCCAGTTCAGCATCTGGCTCGCCAACATGCGCGACGTCGCCGATACGCTCTGGCCCGAGGGTCAGCGGCGGCGTCGGGCATGGCTCATTTTCGGCTGGGTCGTACCTGTGGCGCAGCTCTTCGTCCCCAAGATGTTCGTCAACGACCTGTGGGCCGCGAGCAGGCCGCAGGAAGATCGTCGTCGCGGGCATCCCCTGCTCACGGCATGGTGGCTGTCCGTGCTCGCCGCCGGTGGGAACACATATGGCGCTGGTCCCAAGGCGCTGAGGGACGCAGCGACCGCCGACGAGGCGCGCCAAGCGCTGCGCCAGATCATGATCGGCGACGCTGTCGACGTCTGCGCCGCCACCCTTTCGGTCGTCGTCATCTGGCAGCTCCTCCGAAGACTGGAGCAAGCCACAGCGACCGTGCTGGCGCACACAGACGCCCAGCCAGTAGCCCCAGCGGGAGCCTGACGGTTCCCTGTCGGAGGCGTCGTCCCGCAGGATGCGGTTGTGGAGGGGCGGGCCTGCCCGGCCGATGGAACTCCAGACCGTCAGGTGCATCGTCGCGTCGGGATGTCACACATCCGCGGGCGACGTCTCACAGCGCGGTAATCAGAGCGGGGTCGATCCCGATGTCCGCCACGTCCTGACGGACCGCTGACACGAACTGTCTGATCGTCGCCACAAGAGAGTCCCAGCCAACGGGCGCGGCCAATGTGTCCGGCAGAAACACCGAGCCGACGCACCATCCCCCGGCAGAGGCCTCAATCCACACCGCGCCGACCTCCGAGTAGGACATCGACTGGAACGCGAAGTCACCACGTTCGCCGTCGGGTTGACGCAGCCAGTCCGCCAGAGCACACGCCAACTCGGCCACGGGAAACTTCGTCTCGGACCACACGACGCAGTCACCGTCCCGAATGACCAGGTCGGCCTCGACGTCAGTGAGGAGTACGTCCAGGGAGGCGGTCGCAGGCCGCATACCGCGTCTGTACAGGTCCGGCGCACCCGCCTTCTGGTGGACGAACGTCACCGCCATCCGGCCCTCCCTGGAGTCTGTGGGGTCCGTCGATCGACGGACAGCCCAGGCCACATACGCTATCGCGCGGTCGCATGGGACTTGCACCAGGACAGATGGCGGAACGGCGCTTGACTGCAGACGGGTCTCGCAACGCCCGTCCGACATCGTCGCGGGCAGGCCTCGAATTCCTGGGCCGACAGGCACCGTACGAGATGCTCGCGGTCCTGGACGGCAGAGGCGGAGGCTGTTCGGCTCCCCCACTCGTCCTGCCCCACCCTCATCAACTCGACGCCTGGGTCGTCTGGTTGTCCAGTGCCGAGCAGAGCCAGTCGTGGGTGATGCCGGGGGTCGGTTCCGACGGGCCGGTGAGTTCGGCGGTGAGATTCCAGTAGTGATCGATCCGCGGGTCCGCGGCGAGCACCCCGCTCAGCCGGTGGCGGAAGGCGGGAGTGTCCCGCGTACCGCGTGAGCGTGCGTAGGCGGAGACGAAGCAGTCGAGGGCCTCACCCTCGTGGGGCGACCGCTGCGCCCGCACCTGCCGCGTGGCCAGGGCATAGGCCTCGCGGAGACCGTCGTAGAGCACCGCCGGGCGGCCTCCGTCGGGGCCGTGCGCGGCGGGCTGGCCCTGGCCGGTGCCCGAGCAGGGCGCCGTGACGAAGGCGTGCAGCCGGGTGAAGGCCAGTACCTGGGTGGGCGTCGGGCTTTCGGGGAGCTGGGGAACCGCCTGGTCGACGATGGCGGAGGCCAGCCAGGCCGGCAGCCGCGGTGGCAGCCAGCGTCGCCAGAAGCGCGCGAGGGGCGCTGTGTTCGGCGGTACGGCGACGGCGCCGATGAGCCTCAGTCGCTCTCCGCGTTCCTCGGGGGCGCAGTCCTGGAGCAGTTGGAGGGCGGCCTCCTGCCAGCGCAGCGCAGTCAGCCGCGAGCCGATCTCGCGCAGCTTGCCGGCGACGACGTCCTCGAGGGAGTCCTCCTCGTCCAGAATCCGGCTCACCTGGGGAACCGGCAGGTCGAGCGTGCGCAGGGAGCGGATCAGCCGCAGGCGGTCGAGCGCCTCGGGACCGTACCGCCGGTGGCCCCCGGTACTGCGGACCCCTTCGGGCAGCAGGCCGCGGTCCGAGTAGAAGCGAACGGTCTTGACGGTGACGCCCGCGCGCTCGGCGAGCTCTCCGATGCTCCACATGCTGCTGTCGGGCGACACGACTTGAACCTCCCTCAGGGGGAGTTCCTACGGTACCGGCGAGCGCGGAGCGGCGGTACGGCCCGCTCCGTGCGGACCGACGTGTGCGAGGAGACGATGATGACGGCATTCATCCTGGTGGCGGGCGCCCACACCGGCGGCTGGATCTGGCAGAAGGTGGCCGCTCGGCTGCGGGAGTCGGGGGCCGAGGTGTATCCGGTGACGCTCACCGGCATGGGTGAGCAGGTGTCCGCGGCGGGGCCCGACACGGACCTGGAGACCCATGTTCGCGATCTGCTGCGGCTGATCGACCAGGTGGACGTGGCCGAGGTGGTGATGGTCGGTCACTGCTACGGCATGTATCCGGTGTTCGGCGCCGCCGATCTGCGTCCGGAACGGATCGCGCGGATCGTCTCCCTGGACGCGGGCATGCCGCAGGACGGGGACCAGGCTCTTTCCCTGGTGCCTGAACCGGCCCTGCGTGAGCGACTGTTGGGCACGGCGGGCGCCGACGGCGACGAGTGGCGTGTCTCGCCTCCCCCGCTCGACGAGTGGCACCGCTGGGGCAGTGTCGAGGGGCTCTCACCGGTCGAGCTGAGTCGGCTGGCGGACAGGGCCGTCGCACAGCCGGCGCGCACGCTGACTCAGCCGCTCCGCCTGTCGGGAGCGGTCTTCGAGCTGCCGGTGACCGGTGTTCTCTGCACCGGCAACGGCTCCAGCATCGCCATGGTGGAAGGCTTGGTGGGTCTCGGAGATCCCCGCTTTCAGATGCTCAGCGATCCGCGGGTGAGCTTCTTCGAACTCGACACCGGGCACTGGCCGATGCTGTCCCGCGCCGACGACGTGGCGGAGGTACTGCTCCGGGCCGCCGCGGGAGAAGGGCGCCGGGTGGCCGCGGCCGGGAGCGAACAGCCGTCGCATCTTCGCCCGTTCCTGCTGGACGTGCCGGAGCGGCCCCGCGAACGGGTGGGCCGGGTCGATCTCCATCTTCCCGACGCTCTTCCCGCAGACGGCTCCAAGTGGCCGGCGGTGGTGTTCGTCCATGGCGGTCCGGTCCACCCCGCCGTGCGGCCGACGCCACGGGACTGGCCGGCCTTCGTCGGCTACGGCCGGGTCGTCGCGGGCAGGGGGGTGGTCGGCGTGACCCTGGACCACCGCCTCCACGATCTCGGCGACTTCGGGCAGGCCGCGGAGGACGTGAACGAGGCCATCGACCTCGTACGCGCCGACCCGCGCGTCGACGAGACCCGTGTGGCGATCTGGTTCTTCTCCGCGGGCGGCCTGCTCTCGGCGGACTGGCTCACCGCGCCCCCGCCGTGGCTGCGGTGCGTGGCGGCGACCTATCCGGTCCTCGCGCCGCCGCCGAACTGGGGGCGCGTGGACCCCCAGTTCCGGCCGGTGGACGCGGTGCGTGCCGCCGGGCGCCTGCCGATCGTGCTGACCCGGGCAGAACTGGACCGCGCGGAGATCGCGGTGACCGTCGAGGAGTTCTTGGCCGTCGCCAAGGAGTGCGACGCCGATGTCGAGGTCATCGACGTCCCGCTCGGCCGCCACGGTTTCGAGACGACCGACCACACGGAGCAGGCTGTGCGGGCCGTCGAACAGGCGGTGCGGGCTGTGGTGGAGCATGTGCGGGGCTGACCTGCCCCATCGCGGTTCCTGCGGGAGAGACCGTCCGATCCGGGGCTCGCAGGGCTTCCTACGGCGAGGGTGACTCGGCGTGATGGCGGCGAGCGACTCCCGGGGCGGGTGATGCCGTCGGTGACATCACCCGCCTCTCCGGACTCCCTCACCGGCATCTCCGCCCGCCGGAGCAACGTCCGCGATCGTCCCGCCGAGAGCCCGCGAGCCCGCGGCGCCTCGGCGGGCCCCGAGCTGAAGAAGTCCCCGCTCCTACTCCTACTGCTACCGCTTCCGCAGCCGGACAGCCGCAAGCCGGCGCTCATCTGCCTCCGGCTGCCCGCCAAAGCCTCCTCGCGGGTCCGTCAGGTGTAGGGGCTTGAGGACATGTAGAGGGTCTCCGGACTGTCCGGAACCACGGGATACGGCATGGTGGTGTGCCGGCGGTGACGGCCGGACTGGCTCACGTCGTACGCGGGGGCCTTGGGTGCCAGCCGCCCCTCCGCCGCGAGCCGCTGGGCGCGCAGGAGCAACTCCTTGGAACTGAGGCCGAGTTCTTCGGCGACGGTCTGGAGGTCAAGGCCGGATTCCCAGCTCCACAGCAGAACGGAGTCCATTCCCGCCGTCCAGACCACCTGCGCGCCCGTCGATGTCTGTTCAGTCAGAGGCGGACGGTTGGGTGGTGCCGATTCCGGGCGGGGGTGAGGCATCTGGGCCCGAGCCGTTTCCGGGGGGCGCTCATCGCTGGGGGCGGAGGCGGGGACGGGCACTGTGGGCTGCGCGGGCATCGCGGCCGGCGGCGGGACCGGAGCCGTCTCCGGGGGCTGAGGAGACGTTTCCGCAGGGGGGCTGAGCAGTTGGTCGGCGACGATTCGGGCGTCCTCCTTCCCGACCGTCCGCCGCGCGACCCGTACCTCACGCTCATTGAGTCCCATCAAATCCGCCACCGCCGCGTCGCTGCCGACGGTGATCGCAAACGCGGCGAGTGTCCTCGTCCGGCTGGCCACGGCTTCGTCCATCACCGCCTGCGCCTCGCGCACCCGGTCATCTCTACTGCAAAACGCCTCGGCAAGAAGGCTGTTGCGTTCCCAAAGTTCACGTGATTCCACGCCGGGACAACGTTTCTGCGCCGCGCACGACACCCGATCCGAAGTGGATCACCCGAAGGGGCCATCGCCGGGGATCACCAGCGTGCGTCTCCGGCGATACGAATGGCTCGGCGCACCGCGGGAGCTGGAGCTCGAGGCACTGTGCGGGCTGGGGCTCCGGACGGATGTGAGCGGCCGTGATCTGGCAGGATTCGCGGGTGTCCGCATCCCTGTACGAATCGCATGTGACAGTCCTCTGTGCCGACGCCACCGAGTGGGTACGGCTGCGGCGGTGGGCGGCGTCGGCCGGTCTGAAGCTGACGCACATCGTGCTGGCGCGCGGCCGGATGCGCGATCAGCCGATGCTCACCCTGTCCGGTTCCTCGTCGTACGTGGAGCAGTCCGAACGCGTGCGGGACGTCGTGGCGGGACTTCGCGCGGACGGTTTCGAGCCGGTACGGGTGAAGACCGAGTCCACCCCGTGGGCTGCGGAAGTACCGGCCCGGCTCGGCAGGGACGACGACCGCTACTTCGAGCATCACGTGAAGCTGCTGCTGAATGCGGACACGGACCTGTCCACGCTCGCCGACCGGGTGGTGCCCCACGGCGCTCACCTGTCGTGGAACGCCTTGCGGGTGCGGGCCGGCGCACGGCACGAGCGGTTCGTGACACAGAGGTGCCGTGGAGCGGGTGCCGACGGCGCGGGGCGAGCGCTGGAGCGGCTGCTGAGAGATCTGGACGGATTCATGGTGCTGGGCGTGGAGCGGGAGTTCGTGCTCCACGACAGCGACCTGAGTGTGGACGACGGTTGGCTGGCGGAGTCTGTGGAGGTACTGAGATGAGTGGAACGGCGTGGGACGGGTTCGGTTGGCAGGACGCCGAGATCCCCCGGGAACCGTTGGACGAGGCCACCCGCGTCGCGCAGCAGCTGCCCAGGACGCTGCAACCGGTGCCAGGGGAGGACGTGGTGCAGCGCCCTGTCTTCGACCCGTCGCTCAAGCACTTCCAGAACGCCTACCGCGCGACCGATCCGCGGTTCAGCGATCCGACGCGCGGCGTGTCGTGGCGTGCGGCCCGGCGCCGGGCCCTCCACCTGGTGCTGGACGCGATCGCCGCGTCGCAGTGGAGGGAGGCACTGGTGCTGCGGGGCAGCGTGCTGATGTCGATGTGGTTCCCGGACGAGGCTCGCGAGCCCGGTGACCTGGACTTCGTCGTGGTCCCCCACACCTGGAAGATCGACGAGGACCGTACCCACCAGATGCTGCACGGGATCGCCGCGGCAGCTCAGACGCTGGCCGAGGAGCGCGGATCCGAGGTCGAGATCTCGGCGTCGGGCGCGGTGATCGAGGGCATCTGGACCTACGACCGGGTACCGGGCAGCCGCATGGTGCTGCCGTGGGGTGCGCCGGGGCTGCCCGGCGGCCACGTCCAGCTCGACTTCGTGTTCAACGAACACCTGCCTGAAGCCGCCGAGCCGGTAGAACTGCCCGGCGGCACCGTCCTGCAGGCGGCCACCCCCGAACTGTCCCTCGCCTGGAAGTTGATGTGGCTGATCAACGACATGCACCCCCAGGGTAAGGATCTGTACGACGCCGTTCTGCTGGCCGAACGGCACGTGCTCGGCTACGACTTGCTGCACGAGGTGTTCAGGCTGTCGGGCGAGTGGCCCTCTCCGGGCAGCGAGCGGCGGATCCGGTCCGCGGACGTGACGGAGTCGGTCAAGCACGTGGAGTGGGACCACTTCGTCACCGAGTACCCGCGCTTCAGGGACGCCGAGCGGGAGTACGCGGAGCGGCTGGTACGGGCTGTGGCGACGACGTTCCAGGATGATGTCGACGGCTGATCGGCACTCGGTGTCCAGGCCGCGCGGGCTGTCCTCAGGGTGGAGTAGTACAGTCCGTTCCCTCCTCCGGAGTCGGGCTCGGCGCTCCCCGGAGCCGAGCCGGAATCCGCCTCTCGTCGGCGAGGAGAGAGTCATGACAGCGAAGCCCTCCGGGGTCTGGGCCACGGCCGTCGGGGTCGCTCGGGTCCGAGCCCGCGAGACCCGGCGCGAGAACCCCTTGTTCCTGGACCCGCTCGCGGAGGCATTCGCGGTCGCCGGTGGCCTGCCGGTGGACGGGGAACCGCTGCACGCGCCCGTGGACGAAGCGGCCCGTCGGCGCTGGGGCGCGGTCGGGCTCTCGATCGTGGTCCGCACCCGCTTCCTCGACGAGCTCCTGGGCGACGCGGCCGCAGCGGGCTGCCGCCAGGTGGTCCTGCTCGGCGCCGGCATGGACAGTCGGGCCTATCGACTCGACTGGCCTTCGGGGACCCGTCTGTTCGAGATCGACACGGCAGAACCGCTGGACTTCAAGGAGTCGGTGCTCCGGGCCGAGCGGGCCGAGCCCCACTGCGAGCGGATCACCGTCCCCGTCGACCTGCGTGACGACTGGCCCGGTGCCCTGTCCGCTTCCGGCCACGATCCGGCGCTGCCCACGGTGTGGATCGCTGAGGGCCTGCTGATCTACCTGCCCCAGGACGCGGTCGACCGCCTCCTCGGACAGGTGGGAGAGCTGTCCGCGAGCGGCAGCCGGATGGGCCTGACACTGGGACAGCCCGGGGTCCTCGAACGCTTCGCCCAGGACACCGGCACCCCGGCGTCGATGTGGCTCTCCGAGATGCCGTCGGACCCGGTGACCTGGCTGGACGGTCTCGGGTGGGACGCCCGCGCGTACACCCTGCGTGAACGCGCGGCGGCGTACGGACGACCGGTCGCGACGCCCGAGGAGCAGCCGCCGAGACACGGCGGCCTCATCTCCGCGGTACGCCGCTGAGCGCGACGCACGTCCGCGAGCCCGACCACACCCTGGTGCGCCCCTCCCGGAAGTCCGCTGGCAGAACACCGGCGTGGGAGTTCCTGGCCTTGGGCCACGGGCTTTCAGTTCGTCGCGTTCGCTCCGTCAACCACCTGACCGAGGCCGGGCTGGAGTCCGAACCCCTCCAGTACCCGGGCGATACCCGGGGCCCGAAGACATCGCGGCTCACTGACCTGGACGATGACCCGATCGAGTTGGTGGAGTGGCCGTCCGGGCATCCCGACGGCATCACCGCAGCGGACTTCGCCTGACGCGGTCGCGGTCGCGGTCTGTGAAGCTACGGGTCCGCCGCAGAGGTCCGCACACGTCCAGGGCGCAGAGGTCCGTACACGTCCAGGGGTCCACTCCCCTTTCGTCCGCCGACGGAGGCGCCGAAGTGCTACGCGTGCCCGATGATCACCGTGCCGTGGATGCGGTCCCCCGAGACGGTCGACATCGTGGCGAGCGAGGGGTCGGGCACCGGCAGCAGATGGGCGTCGACCCAGGTGTCGCCCGTCGCCGCGTTGGCCCACGGGTCCTCGATCACGACGGCGTCGGGCGTGACACCGTGGCAGAGCACCCAGTGCGGCACGTCGAACCCCTGCATGGCGGCGAGCGAGACCAGGAGCAGGACGCTCTCCTGTCGGCCGATCGCCTCCCGGATCGCTGTGATGGAAAGGGGGTTCGGGTCAATCGGCACGCCGATTCGTTCGGCCTCCGTACGGGATGCGCTCTGGAGGACCGCCCGCCATTCCTGTTCGCCTGCGGGGAGATGGTCGATCAGTACCGGGCGGTCCGTGTCCAGGTGGACGGTGACGGGGGACGCCGGCCACCGGCGGTGCACCGCGACGCCGAGGCCGACGGGTTCACACGCGAGGAAGTTGGTCGCCTCGCGCCACAGGGACAGTTCAGCCCGGCGGTCGAACTCCTCACTGGGCATCACACCCGCGTGCGCCTGCGCGACCAGGGCGGTGACGGCACCACAGGTGAAGTGCGTGGTCTGCCCGTAGTACGGGGGTTCGGTCACCACGCCGTCGTGCAGCCGGCGGATGTAGCCGGTGGCGGGCCCTGCCGCACCCTCCGACAGGGCGAGTGGAGGACGCAACGGGACGAAGCCCGCGGCAGCGGCCTCCTCGGGGTCCGCTGTCCAGCCTTCCCACGTGACCTGGGCGAGTTCCCTCCCGCGTGCGTGGTCGACCACGGCCTCAAGGGCTGCCGGTACGTCGCCGACGGCATCGACGATCTTCAGATAGGCCGTGTGCGGACGGGCCGTCACCAGGGCCGCGGCGACCCAGTCCTGACCATCGGCGGCCGCGACGGCGACGACGTGAGGGGTGTGGAGGGAACGGTCGACCGCCAGCCAGCGCTCCAGCACGTCCTGGCGCACCAGCCGCCTCAGCTGATCCGGCAACGCGTCGGGCACGAACGCGACGACGATGTTCTTCACGGGCGCTTCCTGTCGGGACGGCATTGCGGTGCTCCTGAACGGGTCGGACAAATCGGGGAGAGGATCGGGGCCGGGACGACTCCCTGGCGGGCGGCGACGGGGCCGGCCGACGGCCGACCACCGCCAACCGGCAACCGGCAACCGGCGGTGGACGACGGAAGTCGGTTCGCGCCCCCGGGGCACGTCCGGGAGCCGGTCGGGGGCCGGCCACTCGGACACGCCGGCGCGGTCCGCACGCGCATCACCGGCCGTGGTGCGCGCATGCCCGCGGGGCAGTGCGCCTGACGACCGCGCCACCACGGGCGTCACGCGCGGGACTTGCGGAGCACCCAGATGAAGTACGGCCCACCGACCAGCGCGATCATGAGCCCTGCGGGCACCTGGGCAGGTACGACGACGGTGCGGCCGAGGGCGTCGGCCACGCACACCAGCAGGGCGCCGAGCAGCATCGCGACCGGGATCGACCGGCCGTGCCGGGCGCCCACCAGCGACCGGGCGAGGTGCGGGGCGACGAGCCCGACGAAGCCGACGACCCCGACGGCGACCACGCTGAGCGCCGCGAGCACGGCGGCGATCGCGAGTGCTCCGAGCCGTGTGCGTTCCACGTTGACACCGACGATGCGCGGGGTGTCCTCGTCGACGGCGAGCAGATCGAGTCGGCTGCGCATGGCGAGCAGCACGGGCAGTGCGATCGTCAGGGCCACCGCGACCGGCAGGACGTCGGGCAGCGTGCGGCCGTAGGTCGTACCGGAGAGCCAGGTGAAGATCCGGGGCGTGTTGTACGGGTCGGCGCGCAGCAGCAGGAAGGTGGTGATGGAGCTGAGGCCGTACCCGCAGCCGATGCCGATCAGTACGAACCGGTCGGGCAGGAAGCCGCCGCGCCAGGCCAGCAGGGCGATCACAGTGAACGTGGCCAGGCCGGCCAGGACCGCGACGGCGATGAGCACCGTCCGTCCCCCCGACAGGTCGGAGGTGACGACGCCCGCCGCGCCCAGCCCGGCGCCCGCCGTGATGCCCAGAATGCCCGGCTCCGCCAGCGGGTTGCGTACCGCGCCCTGTACGACGCATCCGGCCAGTCCGAGTGCCGCGCCGGCGAGGACCGCCGCTGCCACGCGCGGGACCCGGTCGTCGAGAGCCTGGCCGATCAGGTCGGGGGCGGCGCCTCGTACCCAGAGCGCGATGTCGCCCGTCCGCAGCCAGAGGCTTCCTGCCAGGGTCGCCACGAGGATCGCCCCCGCAAGGAGGACCAGCGTGCCGAACACGACGAGGAGGAAGGCGCGTCGGGACCGTGCGGCGACCTTCGCGTGCGGAGGGTGCTGGAGCCGGCCGGTGTCCCGCAGTCGCAGAGCGAGGACCACGATCACGACGGAGCCCAGCAGTCCGGTCGGCACGCCGGTGGGGATGGAGGCGGCCCCGTCGGCGCCCTGTACGGCGCGCAGGGTGGCGTCCGCGAGGAGGATGAGCAGTGCTCCGAGCAGCCCGGCCGCGGGTACCAGGTAGAGATGCCGGCGCAGTGCCCCCACCCGCGCGGCGATCAGGCGGGCCAGGACGGGGGCGCCGAGGCCGACGAAGGAGATCGGACCGGCGAGCGTCACCGCGGTGCTGGTGAGGAGTACCGCGCAGAGAACAGCGGTCACGCGGGTGGTGCGGATCGGCACGCCGAGGGTGGACGCGGCGTCGTCGCCGAGGTTCATCACGTCCAGCCGTCGGGACAGAGCCAGGGCGACGCAGGAGACCACCGCCACGAGCGGCAGGGCTCGCATCGACGCGTCGATGTTGAGCTGGGCGAGCGAACCGCTCCCCCACGCGAAGAGACCGGTCGTGTTCTGGTCGAACAGGATCAGGAGCATCCCGGACGCAGCGTCCAGGGCCATCGCCATGGCGGATCCGGCGAGGATGAGACGGGTGCCCGCGGTGCCCGCGGCGCGTCCCGCGAGCAGCAGCACGAGTGCCGCGGCGACCAGGCCGCCCGCGAAGGCGACGGCTCCGGACGCCCACAGCGGGACCGCGAGGCCGAAGGCGGCGATGAGGGTGAGCGTGAAGTAGGACCCGGCTGTGACCGCGAGGGTGTCGGGTGAGGCGAGCGCGTTGTGGGTGACGGACTGGAGCAGCGTGCCGGCGCAGCCGAGGCCGAAGCCCACAGCCACCCCGGCGAGCAGACGCGGAACACGCGAGCCGGAGATGATCTCGGCGACCGGCGGTCCGCCGGCCTTCTCGCGTTCACCGGCGAGGTGGCGCAGCAGGTCCGCGACGCCGACACCCGACGTCCCCTGCGTCAGGTGCCACAGGCCCACGAGGGTGGTCACGAGGAGAAGCAGTCCGAGGACGGCCGCCCCGGCGGGGCCGCCGCCGCGCTCGGCACGCGGCGCCGCTCCTCCGCCGGCCGGCGACCCGGGAGGAGCGCTCACCGTCTGCGATGTGCTCACTTCTTGTCGAGGACGTCGACGTAGGCGTCGATCGCCTGCTCGCAGGAGCGCGGACCGCCGGCGCCCCAGACACGCGCCGGGAACGCGTGCGCGCGGCCCTCCTTGACGGCCGGGAGGGTCTTCCAGATCGGGTTCTTGGCCAGCGCCGCGACGTACCCGCCAGCTCCCTCGTCGTTGGCGTAGAAGATGTTGGCGTTACCCACGGCGGCGAGTCCCTCGACGTCGGTCTGTGCGAGGCCGTAGGCGGGGTCGACGCCGCCGTCGCCGTGCGCCTTGTTGACGTCGTTGGTCCACGCGGGCTTCATGCCGAGTTCCTTGCCTATCTCGGTGAACAGGGCGCCGTCGCTGTAGGGGCGGATGGTGAGGTTGCCGCCCTCGAGCCATCCGTCGAAGAACAGGAAGTCGTTCGTCGGCAGGTCGGCGTCGACGACCTGCTGCTTGGCCTTCGCCAGGTGCTGGTCGAACTCCTTGAGCACCTGGTCGGCGCGCTCGGTGCGTCCCGTGGCCTTGCCGATCATGCTGAACACGTCCCGCATGTTGCCGATCGGGTCGTCCGGGTTAGCGCCTCGGGTCGCCATCACGGGGACGCCCCGCTTCTCCAGCTTCGCGATGGTCTCGTCGTCGGCGTCGAACGCCTCCACGACGATGAGGTCGGGCTTGGCGGCGTAGAGCGTGTCGAGGTCGGGCTCCTCACGGGTGCCGATGTCGGTCACGCCCGCGGGCAGCTTCTCCGCGCTGACCCAGGTGCTGTACCCCTTGGCGTCGGAGACCGCGGTCGGGGTGACGCACAGGGTCAGGGCGTCTTCCACCTGCTGCCATTCGAGGACCGCGATCCGCTGGGCGGGGTGGTCGAGCTTCACCTGCCGGCCGACGCCGTCCTTGAAGGAGACCGGCCGCGTCGCGGTGGTCGTGGTGTCGTCGGCGCAGCTCTTCGAGGCAGGCGACGCGCTCGCGCTGTTGGCGGGCGCGGCCTTGTCGACGTCGGTGGTTCCGCAGGCCGTCGCGGCGAGGGCGACGAGACCTGCGGAGGCTGAAGCCGCCAGGAGACGGGCACGGTTCATTGAGGTTCCTCTTTCTTGCGAGCGCTGTGCGTTCTTCGTGCGATGCGCTGTTCGTTGCGACGGGTGACAGCGGCGGACGCGCCGTTGCGATCGGGCGTCGCCCGGGGGTTCATCGGTGCGAGGGCAGGCGGGGCGGGGCCCGCTGCGCGTCGTTCGGTACGGGGAGAAGGCATGGTGGACCTGCCCGCGTCGGCCGGGGAGCCGGCCGGTTGGGCGGGAAGGTGCGGCGAGGCGCTTCGGGCGGGTGCCGTCGGACGGACGAGTGCGGGGAGTTCCGGACGCGTCCGGTTCAGGCGGGGTACCGCCCGATGGGGTCGATGCGAAGGCGGCCCGTGCGGGGATCGACGGCGACTTCGACGCGGATGTCGTAGACCTCGCTGATGTTCTCGGCGGTGAGGACGTCGACGGGTTTGCCGGCCGCGTGCACGCGGCCGGAGCTCATCAGGATGAGGGTGTCCGCGACACGGGACGCCTGGTCGAGGTCGTGCAGCACGATCCCGACGGCGATGCCGTGCTCCTCGACGAGATCGCGCACCAGGTCGAGTGTCTCGATCTGGTAGCGCAGGTCGAGGTGGTTGGTCGGCTCGTCCAGCAGCACGACGCCGGTGTCCTGGGCCAGGCATGCCGCGAGCCAGACACGCTGCATCTCCCCGCCCGAGAGTTCCCCGACGAGCCGGCCGGCCATGTCCCGCACCCCGGTGACGCCCATGGCACGGTCGACGGCGCTGCGGTCCTCGACGCTCGGTCCGCCGAAGCCCCGCCGGTAGGGATGGCGTCCGAACGCCACGACCTCGGCCACCGTCAGTCCCTGGGGCGCGGGCCTCGACTGGGAGAAGAGCGTGACCTCGCGGGCGAACTGCCGGGAGCTGAGCAGGGCTGCGTCGCGTTCGGACGTCCCGTCGGCGGCGCCCAGGGTCACCCGTCCGTCCTCGATCCGGTGCAGTCGGGAGAGCGAGCGCAGCAGTGTGGACTTCCCGCTGCCGTTCGGCCCCACCAGTGCGGTGGCGCGACCGGGTTCGAGGGCGAGGGACACGCCGTGGACCACGGGCTTGGCGCCGTACCTCAGCACCAGGTCGTGCCCGTTGAGGGCGGCCGCCGGCGTGGCAGGGCCGGCCGCGGGGCGGTCGACGGGCCGGGGGGAGCTTGTGAGCATGGACGGATCCGGACGTTCGGAGGGGCAACGATCTCGGCACCCTCCGTCCCGCCGTCACCGGCCGGGCCGCAGACTCCTCCGCATACGGAAACCACCGTTCACGGCGAGCACCAACTAAGGGTCACCTAACTCCGAGAAGGCTATATTCCGCTCGCTACGCCGACAATCCGGAGTTCGGGACCCTCGATACGGGAATCCGGACACCTCCGCGGGCGTCGTCGGCCGTGCTGAAGTACGCACCCGGGGTCGTCCCCATGACCCGTCGGAACGCGGCGATGAAGGAACTGGGCTGCGCGTAGCCGAGCGTCTCCGAGATGGTCATCACGTCGAACCCCTCGGACAGCAACGTCAAGGCCCGGTGCACCCGCAGGACCTGCCGCCACTGCGCGAAGGAGAGACCGGTCGCGCGACGAAACGCCCGGGTGACCGTGCGGTCGCTGACGCCCAGCAGTCGCGCCCACTCCTCCAGCGACCGGCCGTCGGCGGGATCGTCCAGCAGGGCCTCGGCGATCGCGTCGATCCGGGAGTCGCCGGGAAGCTGCAGGGCGAACTGGTGCTCCGACGGCACGAGCACGTCGAACACGACCGCCTCGGCCCGGGTCCTCGCCGCCGCGTCGAGATCCGTGCGGGACAGGTGCGTCAGCAGTGACTCCAGCAGCGGAGTCATCGCGATCGCCTTCGGTTCCTCGAAGGCGATCGGCGTGCGGTCGGGGGCGAAGAAGGCGTCGTGGAACTCGGCGCCGGCCGTGGCCCGACCTCCGTGCACCACACCGGCGGGCATCCACAGCCCATGTCCCTCGGACACGGTGAAGACGCGGTCCCGCACCCGTGACGTGAGCGTCCCGCCCCGCACCCACACGAGTTCGTGCTGAGGATGCGAGTGCGGTGACCACTCCGTGGGAACGCGGGGGATGTGGAGCCCGGCGTTGATGACGAAGGGTTCCACGGTCCGCTCCGGCAGCGCGGCCGCCCGAAGCACGACAGTTCCGGCCTCGCGGCGCCACATCCCGGGGCTCGCCTCACCTCGGGAAGATCGAACCATGCGGACGAGTCTATCCGGGGGGCCTCGGGCGGGACCGCCGGCATCGGGCCTGCCGTCGTGCGCGGGCGGGACCGCGGACGCCAGACCTCCCTCGTACGCGGGCGGGCCGCTCGACAAAACCGGGTCGACACAGATCAGTTCCGTAATCGATCATCCGTTCATGCCCTTGACAGAGACCCTCGCCCGTATCGACGCGGACCTGGTCGCCGGGCGGATCCCCGTCGCGCGCCAGCGCCTGCGCGGTCTCCTCTCGTCCTTCCCGCACGACCTGACGCTCCGCCGTCGTCTGGCCGAGGTGTACCGCCTGTACGGCGACGCCGCCGAGGCCGGGCGCTGGATGTACCTCGAAGAGGACCGGAACCTCGACGAGACCGCCGCCTTCGAGGCCCGGTACCGGTCTCCCGCGCGGCGGATGAAGGCACTGGCCTGGCACGGCCCCGAGACGAAGGCAGGCAACGCCTTCGCGGAGTCACAGCTGGCGGCGGTGCGCGGCGCCTGCGCCGATAAGCTGGGCCGTCCCGTCGACTGGACCCGTCCCGCCTCCTACCAGGACGGCCTCAAGGATGAACACGAGCCGCCCTCCGAGCCGTTGACGCCAGGCGGCGTGCTGGCGGGCGTCGGCTGCGTGGTGGCGGTCCTCGGATTCCTGGCGATCTGGGTGAACGGACTCGTTGCCCTCTTCGACTGACGTCAGGTCACCGGGGCCGGCGAGGAACGGAACGCGGCTCAAGACCCGGCGAAGGATCCGCTGTTGCCGGAAGGGCCGGTTCCCGCGACGCGCGTCGCGGGAACCGGCCCTTGCGGCGTCTCCGTCCGTTCCTAGGGCGCCCAGGGACCGAGCATGTCCTTGATCGCGTCCGTCAGCGCGAACTGCAGCAGCGGGCCGTAGGTGATCCGGCCGACGCCGAGGCGGCGGAAGCGCTCGAGGTCGTGCTTGACGGGATGAGCCGTGGAGTTCACGGGAACGGTCACGGCGCCGGTCACCGCGGTCAGCAGTTCGTCGTTGTCCTGGATCCCCACCGGGTAGACGCTGTCGGCACCGGCCTGCTCCAGGGCCCGCAGTCGCTCGATCGCCTCGTCGAGGACGGCGGAGGGATCCTTCGCGTGCAGGAAGAGGTCGGTACGCCCGTTGACCCACACAGGGATCCCGGCGTCGTCGGCCGCCGCGCGCAGGCCGGCGATGTAGTTCGCGTGCTCCTGCGTGCTGCGCACCCGTCCGCCGTCCGAGTGGACGGTGTCCTCGACGTTGAGACCCACGCCTCCGACTTCGGTCAGGCCGGCGATGAGATCCGCGGGCTTCTGGCCGTACCCGGCCTCCAGGTCCACGGACACGGGGATGTCGACCGCTGCGACGATCGGCCTGACGGCGGCGAGTACCTCCTCGAAGGTCTGCCCCTCGTGGTCGTCGGCCCCGCGGGAGTCGGCGAGCGGATGGCTGCCGATCGTCAGCGCGTGGAACCCGGCGCCGGCGGCCGCCCGCGCGGACCAGACGTCCCAGACGGTCGGCAGCACGAGCGGCTTGTTCTCGGCGTGCAGCTGCTTGAGGCGTTGAGCGCGCTCAACGGTGGTGCGAAAGTCCATGCCGAGGACGCTACCCCCGGATCGCCACGAAGAACGTGCCGGCAGGGCCCCGTCCGGCATCCTTCGCGGACCCGGGTCGGCCACGGACTCCCGAGAGATGGGGTGGGCTCGACCCGGTCGAGCTCGGTGTCGTGCACAAGGCCGAAGGCCGACTGGCAGCGGGCAGCGGGCAGCGGGCAGCGGGCAGCGGGCAGCGGGCAGCGGGACACCGACCCGGGCGTCGCACGCGACAAACCCCACGACGCCGGCGGTCGGTCCCGGAAGACTGGTCGCCCATGGATGAGGTCGAAGTCGTCGTCGCCCATTCCGAGCGCGCGACCCTGCGCGTCGGCGACATGTTCCTGAAGGTGGACGCCGATCAGGCGCGCATCGACGCCGAGGTGGCGGCCATGGCCCTGGCGCCGGTCCCGACCCCTGAAGTGCTGTGGCGCAAGCCGCATGTGCTCGCGATGGCCGCACTCCCGGGAACGACGGTCGGACGCCTCGGCGGCCCGTCGACCGGTTCGCCGGGGGCCTGGGCCGCGGCGGGCGCCGCCATCCGGAAGCTGCATGACGCGCCCCTGCCTCCGTGGCCCGGCCGGGGGCGGGGCCTCGACGAGTTGAGGACGGAACTCGACGAGGAGTGCGAGGCGCTCGTGACGAACGGCGTCCTGCCCGCCGACCTGGTCACCCGCAACCGCCAGGTCGCCGAGGCCGCCCTGCGGCCGTGGACTCCGGCGTTCACACACGGCGACCTGCAGATCGCGCACGTCTTCGTCGAGGACGACGAGGTGACCGGCATCATCGACTGGTCCGAGGCGGGGCAGGGTGACGCCCTGTACGACCTCGCCACCTTCACCCTCGGACACGAGGAGCACCTCGACGACGTCATCGCCGGCTACGGCACCGACGTCGATCTGGCCGTGATCCACGCGTGGTGGGCGCTGCGAAGCCTGCTGGTGGTCCGCTGGCTGATCGAGCACGGCTTCGACCCGTTCACGGCAGGCTGCGAGGTCGACGTGCTGAGATCCCGCATGTGAGGCTGCGCAGACTGACTCTTGGGTGGCCCCTCGGGACAGCGGCGTTCCCGATCACGGGCGTCGCGGGTGAGGCGCTGACGTGGCAGGCCCAATCCCCCGACGGCCGCCCGGGGGCGATGGTCGCGGCCGTGCTCGCCGTCGTCGGAACGGCTGCCTATGTGAGTCGAGGCCCAAGGCTCCGAACGTCGTCGGAGAACGTCTGACGGGGCAGGGCCCGGACCGCTCTTCGCGGTCCGGGCCCTGCCCCGTGCGGTGCCGCCGTGCGGCGGCGGTGCGTCAGCTCTGTGCGGTGGCGTCGCCCGCCTGCCCGGCACCCTCGGCCGCGGCCGCCTTCTCGCGCATCTTGCGCACCAGCTCGGCCTTCTGGTCGGCGGCGCCCTGACGGTCGAGGTTGCGGTACGGCCCGTTGTTCTGTCGCTCGGCGCGGGACAGCTTCTTGCGCTGGCCACCGCCCTGGCCCACGGGGTTGTTGATGTTCTTGCTGACGGTCATGGGTTCTCCGGGTCATGAGGTGAAGTGATCTACGGATTCATCGGTGGGGACGGGCGGCGCCGTCGAAGGACGTCAGCGGGGGCCCCACGCCCTCACTCGTAAATCGCCGTCGGGAAGAACATGACAAAGACGTTACCCGGTTCCTCCACCCCCACAGACCACATTCCGCCCGCCCCGGCGTCTGCCGGGCTTCGACGGGCGCCCGGAACACGGCGCCGTCGAAAACGGCTGGGCTTCGGCTCCGGTCGAGGTCACTCCGACCTGATGGGAGACATAGTCAACGTCATCGTG
Organism: Streptomyces sp. NBC_01428; assembly: GCF_036231965.1. NCBI lineage: Bacteria > Bacillati > Actinomycetota > Actinomycetes > Kitasatosporales > Streptomycetaceae > Streptomyces > Streptomyces sp. NBC_01428. The sequence continues at coordinate 275,726 of NZ_CP109499.1, forward strand.
GTCCGTGAGACCGGCACGTACGAGCTGTACCGGACCGGCAGGGCGGTCGGCATCGACCTCGATCTGCTGGACGGGCCGGCGGCGGTTCTCGCCATGCTCCCTGAGCTGCGCCGGGACGGCGGCCGGGCGGGCAGGGAGGCGGTGGCCGGGAACACGGTCGCGGCACGGCATCGGCATCCCGCGTCACTCGTATGGCGCCGTCAGGGTCGGGCTGTCGGATCGCCGCGGGCGCCGCCTCCGGGCTCGGCTCCCGCGTTTCCGGACGGAGCCTGCCCTGTGGGGGACGCCCGGCTGTCGCTGGCGGGGCACGACAGGACGGGCGATGTTGGGGGGTGGCGCTTTAGCCCGGTTCATGAGCGTTTTACGACGTCGATCGCGGGTTACTCGTGCCTCGCTGTCGGAGTAGGGGCGGCAGGTACCCGGCTACGGCCGGGAACGTGCAGCCCCCGGCCGTGATGTGCACGGCCGAGGTCAGTGTTCCGTGTACCCGCTCGCATCATCGAAGGGGAAGATCGAGAATGACCGACACCACACCCAAACCGACCACCACCGACGCAGGCATCCCGGTGGAGAGCGACGAACACTCGCTCACCGTCGGCCCGGGCGGACCCATTCTGCTGCAGGACTCGTACCTCATCGAGCAGATGGCACAGTTCAATCGTGAGCGCATCCCCGAGCGTCAGCCGCACGCGAAGGGCAGCGGCGCGTTCGGTCGTTTCGAAGTCACCGCGGATGTGAGCGCCTACACCAAGGCGGCGGTCTTCCAGCCCGGCACCACCACCGAGCTCGTCACCCGGTTCTCCACCGTCGCCGGTGAGCGGGGAAGCCCGGACACCTGGCGCGACCCGCGCGGCTTCGCGGTGAAGTTCTACACCAGCGAGGGCAACTACGACATGGTGGGCAACAACACCCCCGTGTTCTTCGTGAAGGACCCGATGAAGTTCCAGCACTTCATCCGGTCGCAGAAGCGCCGCGCGGACAACAACCTGCGTGATCACGACATGCAGTGGGACTTCTGGACCCTCTCCCCCGAGTCCGCCCACCAGGTCACCTGGCTGATGGGCGACCGCGGCATCCCGCGCAGCTGGCGGCACATGAACGGCTACACGTCGCACACCTACATGTGGATCAACGCGCAGGGCGAGCGCTTCTGGGTGAAGTACCACTTCAAGACCGACCAGGGCGTCGAGACGTTCACCCAGCACGAGGGTGACCAGATGGCGGCGGCGGACACCGACTACCACACCCGGGATCTCTTCGAGCACATTCGTGACGGCGAGTATCCGAGCTGGACACTGTACGTGCAGGTCATGCCGTACGAGGAAGCGGTCGACTACCGCTTCAACCCCTTCGACCTGACCAAGGTGTGGCCGCACGGCGACTATCCCCTGATCGAGGTCGGGCGGATGACCCTGGACCGCAACCCCACGGACAACCACGCGGAGATCGAGCAGGCCGCGTTTCAGCCGAACAACCTCGTCCCGGGCATCGGTCCGAGCCCCGACCGCATGCTCCTGGCGCGCCTGTTCTCGTACGCGGACGCGCACCGCTACCGGATCGGAGCCAACTACCAGCAGCTGCCGGTCAACGCTCCCGTCAACCCGGTGCACACGTACTCCAAGGACGGGGCGATGGCGTACCGCAAGACCAGCGACCCGGTCTACGCGCCGAACTCGAAGGGTGGCCCTGCCGCCGACACCGCCCGGTTCGGCACTCCCCCGAGCTGGCACGCCGACGGGGACATCACCCGCGCCGCGTACGTCTCGCATCCCGAGGACGACGACTGGGGTCAGGCCGGCACCATGGTGCGCGAGGTCCTGGACGACGCGGCGAGGGACCGGCTCGTGGACAACGTGGTGGGCCACTTGCTCAACGGCGTCTCCGAGCCGGTGCTGCAGCGCGCGTTCGAGTACTGGTCGAACATCGACAAGTCGATCGGTGAGCGCATCCAGCAGGGGGTGCGTGCCAAGGCCGACGAGAAGGACCCCAAGGCCTCCGAGCAGGGCAATCCCGCACGTCGAAGCATGCAGCACAAGGCCTGACCAGTCTTCTGAAGGCGCGGTCCAGAGGCGCGTGGTCCAGAACCGGGCCCGCCTTCCACGCTGTTGCTGCCGGCCCGTCTCGTGGCCGGCAGCAACGGCGTGTGCATGTTGAGCGCTCCCCCGCCTCTGCGACGGGCTGATGCCCGGTCAGACGGAGGCGAAGGTCTCCGCCGGGACGTCGTCGAGGACGAATCCGTTGTCGAGCCGGACGCGGACCGTGACGCGGAGCATCTGTCGCCGGTAGGCGTCCCAGTGCTCTTCCAAGGCTGCGACCTGCTCGTCCAGTTGCGTCCTGCTCGCCGACGGCATCTGGTGGCCGAAGTCGTCGAGGAGGGCCTTGAGACGCAGGTACTCACGCGCTTCGTGGCTCTGCTCCGGGTGGTGTTCGTCCACTCGCTCGACGGTGCCCTCGATGCCTGCCGCCAGGGCCAGAGAGGCGGTGAAAGCACTGGTCTCTTCCGAGGGCTCCCGGGCGGGGATCACCGACCCGGCCAGGCGGAGATCCGCCACCAGTCGTACGCGTTGGCCGGCGTTCAGCGTCATCGATCCTTCGTCTTCCTCGTCGGTCACCGGTGATCCGGTACACGGGGGGGCGTGAGTCAGCCTACGCAGCCGCTCGTGGCCAGGAGCACGCCCGGGCCGGCTATGCCGTCAGCGCAGAACGGCCGCCAGCAGGTCGCTGCCCAGTGCCGTCAGATCGGGCAGGTTGAGGGTGTGGTGGACGTAGCGGCCGTGCCGCCGGGCGGTGAGGAGGCCCGCGCGGCGCAGGACGGCGAGGTGGCGGGAGACTTCGGGCGACGTGAGGTCCCAGGCGTCGGCGAGCTCGCCGGTGGTGTGGGGGCCGCGGGCCAGGGTGCGCAGGAGTCGTATCCGCACGGGGTGGGCGAGTGCCTCCAACCGCAGTGTCACCGTCTCCAGTGCGACAGGCTCGGACGGAGTCTGCTCGGCCACCGGGTACTGCAGGACCGGCTGCCATCCGCGGGCGTAGACCGCCACCAGGTGCGGGCGGCCGAAGACACTGGGGATGAACGTGACGCCGCCGCCGTGGGCCGTGGTCGCCGCGTCCTGGAGTTTGTCCACGACGATGCTGTCGTCGTCCGGTGCCAGGGAGACGGCGCCGGAGACCGATGCGAGTGCCGGTCCGATGCCCTGGCGCTTCAGCAGGTCGTTCTTCAGACGCAGGTCGTTGGCGAGCTGCACGGCGACGCCCGCCCATGCGGCGTCGAAGAACGCCTCAGCGCACTGTTCGAGGGTGTACCGCACCCGCGCCCGCACGGTGGCCGGGTCGTCGAGCAGCCGCTCGGCGAAGGCCTCTTGTGTCGCACCGCGGGCCTGGGCACGGTCCAGGGCCCGCTCCCGCGCGGCGGCGTCGGTGAGCGGCGACGGCATGGCGTAGCGGCCCCGGTTGCTGCCGCAGGAACTGACGAGCGCCGCCCTCACATACGTCTCGTCGTCGATCCCGTCCACGTCGTCCAGCTCCTCGGCAAGCGTCTGCCGGGGCCGGGCGGGGACGAGGAAGTCGGCTCGTGCGGAACGCCAGAGGAACTCCGCCTCCCGCAACCGCTCGGCCATTTCCGGCCGCAGCCCGGCCCACACCTCGGCGGCCCAGCCGGCTCGCTGCGGATGGTGCTCGGGCTCGGCCAGCACGTGCAGCATCGCGGTCAGCTCGGCCAGCGGGGAGGCCGCGAAGCGCAGTCGCTCAGGAGGCAGGCCACTGATGTCGATCCTCAGCGTCATCCCGTCATCATCACCGAGTCGGCAGGCAAGGGCGGCGTCGGTTGACGATGTCCGTCAACCGACGTGGCCGCTGTGGCGGCCGAACCCACCGTTGACGCCATGGCAACCACCCTGAACATCCGGTCCCGCGGCCTGATCCGCGCCTTCGGAGGCCCCCGCTACGCCGTCGCCCTGGCGGTGGACGCGCTGGGCACCGGCCTGCTGCGGCCTTTTCTGCTCCTCTACGGAGTGCTGGTGCTGAGCCTGTCCGCACCGGCGGCCGGTATCGCCATGACGGGCGGGGTCGTCGTGGGTCTGGTGTGCATGCCCGCGGTGGGCCGGTGGCTGGACCGGGGTGCGCGCAGCACGGTCGTGGCAGCGTCGATGCTCGTACGGGTCCTGGGCGTGGGCCTGCTCCTGGCCACCCCGTCGGGACACGTCTGGCTGTTCTCGACGGCGGCGCTCTTCCTCGGCATCGGCAACCAGGCGTGGCCGGCCGCCCACGCCGCCCTCGTGGCCACGGTCACCGACGGCAGGGAACGTGACACCGCTCTCGCGGCGGGCCGTTCCCTGCGCAACGCAGGTATGGGGGCGGGCGCGCTCCTGGCCACCGTGTGCCTGGCGGGCGGGGCCGGCGCGTTGCAGGTGCTGGCCGTGGGCACCGGGCTCGCCTATCTCACGGCCGCGGTACTGGCGTGGTCGGTCCACCTGCGCGCACGCCCGGCCGCCGCTCCGGCCGAGGCCCGCGGCGATGCGCCCGCGCCCCGGATGCGCGCGCTCCTGGCCGCCAATGTGATCTACGTCTTCTGCCTCAACGTCCCCGAAATCGCGCTTCCCTTGGTACTGGTCACGCAGTTGCAGGCATCCCCGGTGTGGTCGGCGGTCATTTTCGTGACGAACACCGTCCTCGTCGTCGCCCTCCAAGTGCCCGTCACCGTCCTGCTGGCCCGCTTCCCGCGGCGGATCGTGCTGGCGTTCGCCGGCGTGGTGCTCGCCGTGTCCTACCTCGGGTTCCTCGCCGCCACCGCTCTGGGCGGGGGCTGGGGCGCTCCGGCCGTGGCCGCCGTGTCCGTGGTCTGCACTCTGGGGGAGATCGTCTACGCCGGCAGTTCCACGGCTCTCGTCACGGCCCTCGCCCCGGCGCACCTGCTGGGACGTACTCTCGCGCGCTTCCAGCTCTCCACGGGCTTCGGTCTCGCGGTGTCTCCGGCGGTCATCACCGCTCTCGCACCGCACGGGCCGGCCACTCTCTGGGGCAGCCTCGCCGCCGGTACGCTGCTGTCCGCGTCCGCCGTCGCCGCCGAGAAGGATCCGGAAAGCGCCCCGGTTCGCCGTCAGCTCCCCGTGCGAGGCTCCGCACCGGCTGACGCCGCGGACTCCATCAGTTCTCGGAGCCGGTTCAGGTCGCCCGTGACCAGGGCGGCGTCACGCTCGAAATCGGCGTCACTCATCTGCGGCTGCCGGCGAAGCGTGAACACGACCTCGCTTCCCTCGCCGTCGCCGATCACGCGGACGGGGTTGTAGACGGTCTCCCCGGAGGGAAGCGTGACGTGGTGGTCGATCACACCCAGCCCGTTGCGCGGCACGAAGGTCACCACGACCCTTCCCATCGGGGAGGATTCCGCGACCCACTGCCCATCGATCCTCTTGATGGAGCCACCCAGTCCGAGGGCCCACGCGGGGAGGTTCTCCGGGTCCGCCGCGTAGGCGTAGACCTCGTCGGCCGTGCGGTCGACATGGACACTGAGATGGCGTGATTCTCTGTCGGCGCTGTTCATGATGGCGAGGGTAGTAGGCCGGCGTGGCCGCGTTCTTGAACGAATCGGACGTGGCTGATCGGCCCGGCGGTCCCGGGCGCCGGCCCCGCACACACCGCCCGTGCCGGCGCACCGGCGCGGAGCGGCAAGCACGTCGAGGAGTCCTCCTTGCTCGTGCCCGGCCCGCAGCGATCGTGCCGTCCGAAGTGGTCGTGTCGGCCCCGGCTTGGCGTCGACGGCCGCCGCCGCAGGGCCGGGCACTACCTGAAACGCGCCGCCGCATGCCATACGCGCTCCGCCAAACGGCTGACACAGGGTCAGTCTTCTTGGCGTGCAACCACTCTGATGGGTTAATGAAGGTGTCTGCATCAACGGGCGCTGATCCATCGAGTCGCCGCAGGCAGGCCGCCCTCCCGGGACTGCACCCGTCCCGTCCGGACGGGCCTCCGCTCATCCCCGTACGCCGGCCACCGCACGTGTTGGCCGGGCCGGTTCGGGACGCCCGTGGATCGGGACTCCCAGTCGCTGCTCGGAGAAGACTTCCGAGTGAGGAGGAACCCCTCATGCCCATCAGTCCCAACCAAGGCCCCACCAGCGGCGGAACAACCGTCACCATCACCGGCGTGAACCTGGCCAGTGCCACCGCCGTCCACTTCGGCTCCCGGACGGCCACGATCACCGCGAACACCCCGACGTCGATCACCGTGGTCGACCCCGCGGGTTGCGGCGTCGTCGACGTCAATGTGACGACCGCAGGGGGGACGAGCAACTCCCTCTCGTTCTTCTACGTCAGCCCGCCGATCGCGGTGTCCCTCGCCCCTGACTCCGGTCCGACCGCGGGCGGCAACACGGTCACCGTCAACGGCTACGGTCTCTCCACAGCCACCGCCGTGTCCTTCGGCTCCAACAGTGCGACACCGACGGTCGTCTCGGACAGTCAGCTGTCCGTGGTCGCTCCGGCCGGCAGCTCCGGTGGCTCCGTCGACGTCACGGTCACCACCACCGGGGGCACGACGGCACCGCTCGGCTACGCCTACGTCGACGCGCCGACGCTGGTCTCGCTCACCCCCACCACGGGGTCGGCGTCCGGCGGTACCTCGGTGACCTTCAGCGGGACAGGACTGGCATCCACCACGGCCGTCACGTTCGGCGGCACCAGCGCGTCGTTCGCCGTGCTGAACAGCACCACGCTGGTGGCCCTCGCGCCACCCGGCGCCGTGGGTTCCGTGGACGTCGTCGTCACCACCGAGGGCGGTGGCGTCACCCTCACCGACGGCTTCACCTACGTGTCCGGTCCCGGCATCTGACGAGATCTCGGACGCGCCGCTGGACAGGCCCCAGGTCCGCTTCGGTCGGCCGGTGCCTGTCCAGCGGAACCGGTGCGGGCTCGCGAGCGCCGGCCCGCACCACCTCCGTGATACCGGCTCACGCCCGGCCAGGCCAGGCCGACCACACCCCCTTGGAGTCACCGTGGCCCCTCCCGTCCTCACCTCGGTCGTACCCAACTCGGGTCCGGCGGCGGGCACCAACCCCGTGACCCTGAACGGAAGCCAGTTCACCGGCGCCACCGCCGTCACGTTCGGATCCGCCGCCGCCCTGTCGTACACGGTCACTTCCCCGTCGACGATCACGGCGACGGTCCCGCCCGGAACCGGCACGGTGAACGTCACCGTGCGCACACCCGCCGGCCTCAGCAACACGGTCGCCTACACCTACGCGCCCGCCCCCTCCCTCACGACGATCGCGCCGAGCCAGGGTCCGACGTCCGGCGGGACCAGCGTGGTCCTCACGGGCACCGGCCTCACCGGAGCCACCGCCGTCACCTTCGGCAGCACCCCCGCGACCTCCTACACCGTCAACTCCGCCACCCAGATCACCGCGGTCGCCCCGTCCGGCACCGGCGCGGTGGCGGTCACCGCGACCACGGTCGGCGGCACCTCGGGGCCGGTGTTCTTCTACTACCTCAACGCACCCTCGCTGGTGTCCGTCTCGCCCACCCAAGGCCCGACGTCCGGTGGCACCAGCGTGGTCCTCACCGGCGCCGGCCTCACCGGAGCCACCGCCGTCACCTTCGGCAGCACCCCCGCGACCTCCTACACCGTCAACTCCGCCACCCAGATCACCGCGGTCACCCCGCCCGGCACCGGCTCCGTCGGGTGCACCGTCACCGGTCCCGGCGGCACCAGCAACGCCGTCATCTACGCCTACGTGGGGGCGCCCACGCTCACCGCGCTCTCGCCCGCGCAGGGGCCGACGGACGCCGGCGCCACCGTGACCCTGACAGGAACAGGTCTGACCACGACCTTCGCGGTCCGCTTCGGCACCGCGCCGGCGGCCTTCTCCGTGCTGTCGGACACGACCGCGACCGCGATCGCACCGGCCGGTCCGGCGGGCTCGGTGGCGGTGAGCGTCACGACGTCGGGCGGCACCAGCAACTCGCTGGCCTACCAGCGCGTCGCGCCTCCCGCGATCTAGCCGGTACCAAAAGCTCGGCCTCACGAAGCCGAGCCGACCGCGCGCGGCCGGACCGCTCCAGCCCATTCGAGCGAGTCGATGACTCGGGTGGGCCCACGGGCCCCGTGCCTCCCGCGCATGCCGTCGAAAGCGGCCTAAGGTCTCGCTCCGAACGGCGACGGCGAACCCCCGCCGGCCCGTCGGATCGAGGAGGCCCCTCAGTGAAAGCGCGCCGTACACGCACAGCCGGACTCATGGTCGCCGTAGCGGCGGTGGCCACCGTGCTGTCGCTCGCCCCGTCGGCAGCCGCCGCCGATCCGTCGTCGACCACGGTCCAGGCCACGCCCTCCTCGGCGACGGCCGGGCAACTGGTGACCCTGGACGCGACGGTGACGTGCAGCTCCGACCCGAGCGGCGGCCTCGGCGTGTCGTTCTTCGACGGCTCGGACCTCCTCGCGACCGCCCCCGTGGACGCCGACGGGCACTCCTCGCTGACCACCGGTTTCACGACCACCGGCACCCACACCATCACCGCCGCCTACAACGGCGACGACGGTTGTGGCGCTTCGAGCGACACGACCACCGTCACCGTGTCCCAGGCCCCGGCGCCCCCGGCCGACAACCCGGGCTGCCTGCTGTGCGGGCTGATCGACGTCCACTACGGGGACGTCCACAACGAGGTCAACGTCAACAGCAACAACGGGACGCGCAACCACAAGTGAGCCCGGCCCCTCGGCCGTTGGACCGGTGTGAGGGGGCGCCACGAGTCCGTGGCGCCCCCTCGACACGGCCGCCGAGGGGTCCAGGTCCGCACTCGAGACAGTCGCCTGCCCGCAACGGCTCCCCCACGCGCCGGAGTCGACGAGGCGGTCAGTCCTCGGCGGGGAAGACCCGCGTCACCTTGCCCTTCAGGTCCGCGGTCAGATATCCGGTGACGTGGTCGTCGACGCGGTAGACGGCCAGCCCCAACGGTGTGCCGAACGTGTCGTCGGCCGGACGCACCAGGACGTACCGCATGGTCGGCCGACTCACGTTCAGATCCTTCTGCGCGCGCTGGAGCAAGGCGGGAACGACATCCCAGTCGAAGGCGCCCAGGCTGAAGGGGCGTTCGCCGGCGGTGAGCGCGCCGCTGATGATGTCCTTCTCGACGCCCCGGTCAGGTCGGTAGGTGTAGCTGTCGCACTTCGTCTCGCTGCCCTTGACCATGATGTCCGCAGAAACGTGGTCCTCGTAGACGGCGAGGTCGCCGGCACGGTCCGCACCGGTTGCGGCCTTGATGGCTTCCACCGCCGTACGGATACCGGCCGGGGTCAGCAGGTCGGCCTTCGTGTCCGTCCGGGGAGCGGTGGCGGAGCGGGACGGCCTCGGCGGTGCGGAGGTCGGGCCCTTGGTCCGGGACGAGGACGTCTCCGGTGCATCGGCTGTGTCTCCCCGATCCGAGTGGGTTCCGTCCGGCAGCAGGGTCCACACCAGGACTCCGGCCAGCACCGTTCCGACGACGGACGACGCGATCGTGACCGACGTCCTCGCCCGGCCGCCCTGCCCGCGCACCGGCCGTGTCGGGCTCTCGGGACCGGCGGTCGGCGCAGCGAACGAGCCGGGCACGGCGTCGTGGGGAGTCGGAGGGCCGAAGCCGGTCGGCGTGCCGACGCCGGGAGCGGGTCCGCTGCCGCCGCCTGGCAGGTGGGTGGGGGGCGACGCCGACGGGGGTGCGAGCCGGTACGAGGTGCTGTCGGCGTCCGGGCCGGGAGCTCGCGACGTCGTGGCCCGCTCTCCGGACGCGTCCGCGAGCATCCGGTCCGCCGTCTCCGCGTCCGCCCGGGCCGCAGGATCCTTCACCAGGACGGCCTTCAGGAAGCCGGTCAGTGCACCGGCCTGGTGCGGCGGCGGGAGTTCCTCGCTGAGCAGGGCCGCCAGGGTGGCCAGGGTCGTTCCCCTGCGCAGCGGATGACGCCCTTCGACGGCGACGTAGAGCATCATCGCGAGCGACCACAGGTCGGAGGCCGGTCCGCCCTCGTCGCCGGCTATGCGTTCGGGCGCCATGTAGTCGGGCGTTCCGATGATGGACCCGGTCGCGGTCAGGACCGTCGACTCTCTGATGGCCGCGATGCCGAAGTCGGTGAGGACCGGACGATGATCGGGCCTCAGCAGGACGTTGGCGGGCTTCACGTCCCGATGCTGGATGCCGACGTCGTGCGCGGCCCGTAGCGCGGCCAGGACCTCGCGGCCGAGACGGGCGGCCGCGACAGGTGTGAGGGGTCCCTTCCCCAGTCGGTCCTGGAGTGATCCGCCGGTCACCAACTCCATGACGAGCCACGGGTAGGTGTGCTCGCCGCCATCCACCACGTGATGGATGGTGACCACGTTGGGGTGGTCGACACGGGCCAGCGCCCGCGCCTCCCGGAGCACCCGGGCCCGGAGCAGTGCCGCGCCCTGCGGATCGAACTCGGCAAGTCCCGGATCCGACGGCCGAACCTCTTTGAGCGCCACGGCCCGGTCGAGAACCACGTCGCGGGCTCTCCACACCGTGCCCATTCCGCCGCCGCCGAGCCGTGTTTCCAGCTCGAAGCGCCCATCGATGATCCGTCTGCCGGATTCTCCGTCGCTCATGGCCGGCAGCCTATGAGATGCCGGTGACACGGCCCCGACCAGGTGACGCGCATCCGTCCGTCCGTGATCGGCTACGACTGCGTCACCGTCACCACACTTCTCTCACGTGTCCTTCACATCTCCTGTTACGGTCACCCCACCACGAAACGCCTTGGGGGGACCATGTCGTACAACCAGCCGCCACCGCCCGGACATTGGCCCTCGGCCACGCCCGCCCCACAGCCGCTCAGACCGAAGTGGGGCCGCAAGCGGTACATGCTGCCCGCCATCGGCCTGGCCTTCATCATCGGCGTCGGCGCCGGCGGGAGCGGCCAGGACGACACCACCACGAAGACCGCAGCGACCAAGGCCCAGCCCGCCCCGACCGTCACCACCACGGCCACTGCCACTGCGACGGAGACGGCGAGTCCGGAACCCGCGCCGACCGTGACCGCGACGAAGACGGTCAAGGTGAGAGTGACCGTGACCGCGAAGGCCGCCGCCGTCAGTGGCTCCGGCGGCACATCCTCCGGAGGATCCGGCGGCACGTCGTCGGGAGGGTCCTCCGGAAGCGGCAGCTCAAGTTCCTCGGGCGGCTCCAGCGCCGCCGGAAACGGCGCCACCGCTCGCTGCAACGACGGCACCTACTCGTACGCCGCCCACCACCAAGGGGCTTGCTCGCACCACGGAGGCGTGGCCGTCTTCTACAAATAGGGCCGCGCGGTACGGGGGCCGATGAGCACAGTCGACTGAGCCTCACCGGCCAGGAGCGACCCGATCGGCTCCCGGCGCCACGCCGTCCTCACAGCCAGACGCGCCGAGCGGCCTGCCAGGCGAGTTGCATGCGCGTCTCCGCGTCGGCCAGTTCCATCATGCGCTGGATGTGCCGCTGTACGGTGCGCCGGCTCAGTCCGAGCTGCGAGGCGATCGCCTTGTCGGTCACGCCGGCCACCAGCAGTGACAGAAGTTTCCGGTCGACCGGAGTCAGCGGTGACAGAGCTTCCCTGTCCCCTGCGTCCGCCGCGAGACCGCTGTCGTCCACCCGCAGGGGGACCGCGTCCTGCCAGTAGCGCTCGAACAGGGCGATCAACGCACTCAGCAGGTTGCTGTCCCTCACCAGTGCGGTGGTGGGCTCCCCCGGGCTTCCCGAGGGGCCGCCCGGCACCAGCGGGAAGATGGCCACGGATCGGTCGGCGATGGCGAGACGCAGGGGCAGTTGAGGGGTCGACCGGGCTGTCTCTCCCGCGCGCACCCCCGCGACCACGTTGTCGACGGCGCCGTCGTCGTCGAAGAACGCCTTCTCGTAGAGGACTCGGTACCGTACGCCGCGCGCGAGCGCTTCGAACTCCTCGGTGTTGCTGCCGGAGGGCATGGCCACGTACTCGGCCTTGCAGAACCAGAGCATCTCGTCCCGCGCGCTGGTCTGGATCTGTCGCAACTGCTGACGCAGGGCCTCGGCACCCGTGATGACTTCGAGGAGCTGGCTCGCATCGTGGCGGCGCACCGTCTCCTGGTACGTCTGGATGAGCTGCGCCGCCTCGCTCCGAGCGAGATCCAGCGCTTCGGCGCTCTGCTTCAGGCGGGGCAGCAGGGCCACGTCCGGTGGAGCGGCCCTGAAGTGACGTGGTGTTCCGTCCGTGTGGCTGGCGAGCCCCGTGGCGGTCAGTGCGTCCAGGATCTCCGCCGCCTGTGCTTCGGCCAAGCCGGACCGGGCAGCGACGTCCCGGGCGCTGACACGCCCCGAGAGCACGAGCATGCGGTACACGGCTTCTTCTGCCGGAGAAATTCCGGCGGGTTCCAGAGACACTGCCGCCCTCCCCCTACGAGCGGCTGCGACAGTTGAAGACTGTACTACGAGGGTGGGTCGTCGGGGCGGGCGGCGACGTCGGACGCCGTCACCCGCCCCACGGCATCTCCGTCAGCGGCCCACCCCATAGGCGCGCCGCACGGTCTGCCGCACGCTGCTCCCGTCGTCGGCCGTGGCGGTGACGCGAAGCGACACGAACGCCTTGCCCCGCCCGGACGACGGGCGGCCCACGTGGGCGTCAAAGGAATTGCGTCCGTGGTCGCGCACCTTCGCCCGCGCCCAGGTCCTGCCGTCGTCGTACGAGGCCTCGACGCGGACGTCCACCCCGTGCGGAGCCGTCAACCCGTCCTGGGCCCGGACCTTCACCCCGATCGTGGTCGTGCTCGCGGAACGCACCGTGTTGTGCGCGTCGACCGGTACGTCGTAGTCGAGTTGGAGCAGCGAGAGGGGTGTGGCCTGTGCCGTTCGGCCCGAACGGAAGGTCCAGGACGTCGTCGTGGCCGTGCCGTACTCCCAGTCGTCCGAGGAGCGCGCCGTCGACAGCTCCAGCCGGTACTTCGACGCACCCGCCGGAACCTCCACGTCGGACCAGGCACTGTCCATCTCCCCGATCTTCACTCCGTCCCGGTAGAGCTGTGCGGCAGCACTGTCACCGGCCTGCGCGGCGAGGGAGGTTCCGATGCCACCGTCGCCGCCCACCGCCAGGCGCGACCAGTGGCCGTTCTCCGAGTCGGTGAACTCGGGTATGCGCAGGCGCAGTTGATCACCGTCGCGGACGGTGGGTGTCTCGAAGTGGGCCGGGATCGACGGGCGGGCCACGGACCCCTGCCAGGTCTCGTGCCCCTGCGTACCGGCCTTGTAGGTGCGTGGCGCGTCCCGCAGTCCGACGGCGAGCGGCATGTCGACGTCGAACGTCGTGGTGTAGTGCACGAGATGCTGCCAGCTGGTGTCGTCCGCGCTGACGTATTCGGTCCGGTCGAACCCGGTCGGCACGAAGCGGGTGTACTGGAGCCAGGCCGTGTCCTGGTACGGGCGCCTGGCGAAGCGCTGTTCACTGGCCCACCCACTGCCCCCGTTATCAGCGTAGGCCGCGTGGACGACGGCGGTGTTCCGTTCGGAGACCGTGTAGGCGACGTGCTGGGGAATGCGCTGTTTCGAGACCTGCATGACGTCGTACAGGTAGGGACTCTCGGCCGTGCCCGAGAACCTCACGGTGATCGGGTGGGCGCGAGCCCGTGCCGCCAGCTGGGCGCCTGTGCTCGCTCCGACGCGGACGGTCGGAAGGGCCCACCGGTCGCCGACGGGTGACCAGCGCGTCCAGCCGATGTCACTGAAGTGCACCAGCATCAGTGCACGGACACCGGCGTGTGCGGCTTTCTGGGCCAACTCCTGTTCGTTGACGCCGTCGTTGTTGGTGACCAGCGCCAGGCGGCCTCGGGCGTGGGTGAACGAAGGGTGCGCCGCGTCGCCCGCGTCGACCGCGGTCAGGGTCGCCCCGCTGTTGCCGAACAGCGGCGAAGCGGGCATGTAGTAGACGTCCGGGGCCGGCTTCGTTCCCGGCACCTTCATGGTGAGGAGGGGCGCGACGAGCTGCCATCGGGAGGAGAACTCGAACGTTCCCTTGGTGACGGTGTCGGTGGGGCTGACGTACAGCCGTTTCGCGACGTCGAAGTACATGGTGCCCGCGGTCAGGCTGTGGCCGTCGAGCCGGCGGTACGTCTGGTAGCTGAAGATGCCGCGCTGTTCGGCGGGCTTGGGCGTGCGGATGGTGACCGGCGTGGTCTTGCGCGCGTCCAGGGTGACGGTCCTGTCCTTGGTCACCTCGACCTGGGGCAGGACGACCTGGCGCAGCTCGTCGCCGTCGCTCGCTTTGTCGGTGGTGGCGTAGTCCAGTTGGTAGACGCCTTCCTCGACGTCGGCGACAGCGTTGTCAGGATCCGTGTAGCCGACGAATCCGTCGGCGCCCCAGATGGTCGGCAGCGCCTGAACGCGCTTGCCGTCCTTGTCGTACGTCCTGACCGTGATCCGGTGGATCGGACCGTGCACGACCAGGCTGAGCGTGGTGTGCGCGGCGGCCTTCCCGTCGGAGGACGCGGCGGTCACGTAGCCGTAGTACTTGCCCTGCCGGGCCTTTGCCGGATCGACGGCGACGGGAACCTCGACCGTGCTGTGCGCCGGAAGCCGGACGGATTCGGAGCCGAGCCGCACGGCCCCCTCCCCCGGGGTCGTCCCGCCCTGGGTCGCCAGGTGGACGGTCAGCGCGAGAGTGACCTCGGCGTCGGAGCTGTTCGTGTAACGAAGGGGAAGCGTACGGGCGTTGCCGGAGCCGGTCTCGAAGGTCCCCAGCGTGACACCGCCGGTGGCCGTCACCGAGCCCAGTACGGCGGCCGGCAGGTCGATGCGACCGCCGCCCTGCTCACTGACCTCTTGTCCCGGCATCGTGTGTGCCGTACTCGTCAGGGCGTCCTTGAGCCGGGATCCCGTCCAGTCCGGATGGCGTTGTGCGAGCAACGCGGCCGCGCCCGCCACATGCGGGGTGGCCATCGAAGTGCCGGAGGCCGCGACGTAGTTCGCGTCGACCGGGTCACCCATGGTGGTACCCGCGGCCCGCGCCGCGACGATACCGACGCCGGGCGCCGTCACATCCGGCTTGACGGCACCGTCACCCACGCGGGGACCGCGGCTGGAGAACGGTGCGAGGGAGTCGTCCCTGTCCACCGCGCCGACGGTCAGGGCGGAGTCGGCCGCGCCCGGAGAGCCGACGGTGCCCGCGCCCTGCTCACCGCTGTTGCCCGCGGCCACGACGAACAGGGCGCCGGTACGGTCGCTGAGCTCGTTCACCGCCAGGCTCATCGGGTCCGTGCCGTCGGTGGCCTGGTCCGACCCCAGGCTCATGTTGACCACCTTGGCACCCTGCTCAGTGGCCCATTCCATCCCGGCGATGACCTGCGACTCCGAGCCGAACCCGTCGTCGCCGAGGACCTTGCCGACCAGGAGCTGTGCCGCCGGCGCCACTCCCTTACGTGTTCCTCCGGATGCGGCGCCGGTCCCGCCGACGATCGACGCGACGTGCGTACCGTGTCCGAAGACGTCGTTCGTGCCGGTGCTGCCGGAGAAGTCCTGTGCCTCGGCGATCCGTCCGGCGAGATCCGGGTGGGTCTGGTCCACCCCGGTGTCCAGCACCGCGACCTTGACACCCTCGCCGTGGTATCCGGCGTCCCACACCGCCGGGGCGCCGATCTGGGCGGTACTGCGGTCAAGGACGGCGTTCACCCGGCCGTCGAGCCACACCCGAGGCACGGTCTTGATTTCCGTGGCCTTCGTCCGGCTGTCGTCGGGCCCGGTGATCTCCTTCCAGAACGCGCCGAGGTCTCCGTCGGCCACCCGCACCGACTGGGCCCCGATGCTCTTGAGCCGGCGGACCGGGGACTTGTCCGCGGCGAACGCCGTCAGCCGGCTCACGGCCGCGGCTTCGACCCCGGCGGGCCGACTCACGATGAGCGGAAGAGCACGTGTGTGGGCGGTGTCGTAGTGCTGGGCGACCAGGGCCGTCACGTCGAAGAGGCCGCGGTCGAGCCGACCGGACGCCACCAGGTCACCGGCATCCGAGGGGAGGACCGTCAGGTGCCCGTCGTGTTCGAAGGTCCGGAAGAGGATGCGCTTCCGACCCGGGCCCGGCTCGACCGAGGCGACCTGCTTCCCGTCCGCGGAGGCCGCTACGGTCACACTGTCGCCGGTGAGCAGCCGCACCGTGGCGGTGGTGGTCGTGCTCGCCACCTTCGTGGATCCGGCCGCGTCCGCGCGAGCGGCCACTGGCGCCACCGCTCCCGCCGTCAGGGCCAGCCCCGCCGATATTGCCGCCATCAGGCGGATCCGTCTCATCAGTCTCGTGCCTTTCCTCGAACACAGGCTTTTGTTCACCCGGTTGACAGAATCCGGTGATCACGAGCCGGGTGTCACGCCTATCCGGTGGCACAGGTGCGACATGTCCCAAGGGCGACAGGCGCTCGCGCGATGACGGGGCCCGCAGCGACTGGTGTACGGAAAGGGTGATGCCCGGCAGTGGGGGCTGCCGGGCATCACCGTGGAGCGTCGTCACGTTCAGCAGGCGCCGAGATCCTGCCAGACGCCCCACTCGCCGGTGGTGCCGGGCTCCTCGCCCTGCGTCCACCACTTGGCTTTCCAGTTGTGGCCCTTGTGCGAGACCTGCTGGCCTCCGGTGTAGACCGTGCCGGTCGCCCAGGCGGCAGCCGTGCACTGGGCGCCGGAGCCGCCGGTGACGGTCAGGGCGTAGGTCGCCGTGTGACTGCCGGAGGCGCTCGTACCGGTGACTTTGATGCTGTACGTGCCCGAAGCGGTCGCCTTCGCCGTGCTGAGGGTGAGCGTCGACGAGCCGCCCGCCGTGACGGAGGCGGGGCTCAGCGAGGCGGTGACGCCCGCGGGGGCACCGCTGACGGTCAGGTTCACCGTCTTCGCCGTGCCCGCCGTCACCGCGGTCTTCACCGTGGCGGTGGTCGAGTTGCCGGCCGCCACCGATCCGGAGGCAGGGGCCGCGCTCACCGAGAAGTCGTCGCCGGGCGTGGTGGTGCCGCCGGTGAAGGGCGCGAAGACATGGGTGAAGTCCCAGGTGTTCTGCTGGATGCCGGAGCAGCCGTCGGCGGCCGCACCGCCGGGGCAGCTGCCGTTGTCGCGCTGGAGCGCCCAGAACGACAGGGTGTTGATTCCCTTGGCCACCGCCCAGTCGTAGACCTGAGCGGCATTGGCCAGGGTGAACGTCTCGGCCGGCCCGAAGTCGTCGACACCTGGCATCTCGGTGATGCCGATCATGCCCCACAGCTGGGCGGAGGTCTTGCTCGGGTAGAGCTGCGCGAGCTGGTCGTACAGCCCCTGCGCCGCGGTCTGGGTGTCGGTGGCCATGTTGTGGGTGGCGTTGTCGTAGTAGTCGAACGTCATGATGTTCGCTACGTCGACGCGCGCTCCGTTGGTGACCGCGCTGCGCAGGACCGCGAGGCCCTCGGAGGTCAGGCCGGAGGTGGTCGTCGGGAGCGTGTAGGAGATCTCCACCGTCCGACCGGCGGCCGCCGCCCAGTCCTGGACCAGCTTGATGGCCTTGTTCCGCCGGTTGATCCCCGCTGTGTTGTTCAGCGAGTCGACCTCGATGTCCATGTCGAGCCGTGAGATGTCGTAGGTCGTGATGACCTTCTCGTAGGCCGCGGCGATCTGGTTGACATCGGTGCAGCTGTCCGCGATCTCGGTGCCGGTGGTGTCCGCGGTGTAGCCGCCGAACGAGGGGATGACGTCCCCGCCGTTCGCCTGGATGGTGCGGATGTCGGAGCCGAAGCTGGCGGAGGAGACCGGCAGGCCGGTGTCGCCGCTCCAGTACGGCGTGCAGGAGCCCGCGGACGCGGTCTGGAGGAACGCCATGGTCAGGTGTTTGGCCCCTGACTGGGCGGCCAGGGCAGACGGGCTCTCGCCGGTCCACGCCTCGAAGTAGGGAGCGAAGACGTGCTTGGGCAGGGGGGTTGCCGCCTGAGCGGTACCGGCACCCGCCGCGGCCAGCCCGACGGTGGCCACCGTCGCGGCCACTGCGGCCAGAACCGCGCGGGCGGATCGTATGCGTCTCATCGGTGTCCCAGCTGTAGGGTCCGCCAACTCCGGTCTGTGGCATTGGCGTTCAGGTACGGAATACCGTGGCGGCCGCAGCCGGGTCAATGGTCTGGACCAAGAGAGGACTAGACCAATATCGCCAGTGGAGGGCCCGCTCGCTCTCCAGCAGGCGCATCGCGTGCTGGACCACTCCCCCACCCCCGCGACGATCGGGCGCCACGAGACACGGCGAAGCCGCACCCCGTTCCGATGGCGCCGGGTCCGACGGCGGCGACGCCAGGGCCGCCGGAGGGGTGCCCGCCCTCCCGGAGGATGGGCGGACCGGCCCCCGCTTCCGCATGCGACGGCGAGAAACCGGCCATAACCTCCGAATTGTGATTCCGCCGAGAAACAGGACGCAGAGACGCCCCACCACGGGCGTACCCCTGCGGGCCGGTCTGGCCCTCGCCGCCGCGGTCCTGGCGGTCGGCGGCCTGGGGGTGGCCGGGGCGCCGCAGGCGCAGGCGGACGATCCCGTCACCCTCTCGCAGCAGGGGCAGGTCACCGACCGGGTGGACGCGCTGGGCGACCGGAAGGCCTCCGTCACCTCCGCCCTCGACAAGCTCTACGCCGAGCACCGGATCCAGCTCTTCGTGGCGTACGTACGCGACTTCTCCGGGCGCTCCGCCCAGAGCTGGGCCGACGCCACCGCGGAGAAGAACGGCCTCGGTCAGAACGACGTCCTGCTGGCCGTGGCGACCGGAGCCCGGCAGTACGCCTATTCGGCCGACACCCGGTCCGGTTTCACCGAGCAGCAGCTGGCGACGGTCGCCCAGACCGCCATCGAGCCCGCCCTGAAGCAGAACGACTGGGCGGGCGCCGCCATCGGCGCGGCCGACGGGTATTCCGCCGTCCTCGACGGCGTGCCCGTCCCGGTGCCCACGATCACCCCCGGCCCGGCCGACCCGGGCGGCGCGGCGGACAGCGGGAACGGGGCGGGCGACTTCGTCCTGCCGGTGGTCGCGGTCGGCGCGGCCGGGGCGCTGGGCGCGTACGCCTACTCCCGGCGCAAGCGCGGCAACTCTGCCGGGCGCGGCACGACCACCGGCCAGAACTGGGGCGGCACGACCCCGGTTCCGTTGCCGGAACTGGACTCCCGGGCGAAAGGGCTGCTGGTGGAGACCGATGACGCGGTCCGCACCAGCACCGAGGAACTGGGCTTCGCTTCCGCGCAGTTCGGCGACGAGGCGGTCGGCCCCTTCACCGAGGCCGCGGAGTACGCCCAGAGCGAGCTGACCCAGGCCTTCCGGCTGCGTCAGCAGCTGGACGACGCCTACCCGGAGGACGACGCCACCCGGCGCCGGATGCTGGAAGAGATCATCGCCCGGTGCACGGAGGCGAACCGCAGGCTGGACGCCGAGTCGGCGGCCTTCGACCGGCTGCGGGACCTGGAGAAGAACGCGCCGCAGGCCCTGGCCACCGTCGAGGAACAGTTCCGGGCCCTGTCCGGTCGCACCGCCGCGGCGGAGGCGACGCTGGCCGCCGTCGCGCGGGAGTACGCGGACTCCGCGTCGGCGCCGGTGGCCTCCAACGCCCAGCAGGCCGAGGACCGGCTGCTGTTCGCGACGACCAGCCTCGACGCGGCACGTACGGCGGTCGGGACCGGGGACAACGGCAGGGCCGCCGTGCACGTCCGGGCCGCCGAGAGCGCGGTCGGCCAGGCCGCGACCCTGGTCGACGCGGTGGAACGACGGGCCCAGGAACTGGCGCAGGCGGCCGGGAAGTTGCCGGGCGCCCTCAACGAGGCCGAGACGGACCTCGCGGACGCCCGCGGGCTGCTCACCGGGACCGCGGAGGGTACGTCGACGGCGGATCTGCGCGGCCGGATCGGCCGGGCGGAGGCTGTCCTGGCCGACGTGCGCCGGGAGCAGGCGGCGGGCCGGTACGACCCGATCGACTGCCTGCGCCGGGTCGAGGAGGCCGACGCCGCGCTCGACGAGGCGATGGCCGGGGCGCGCGAGCGGGAATCCGGGCGTCAGCGCGCGGTGGCCCTGCTCGACCAGGCGCTGCTCTCGGCCCGCAGCGCGATCGGCGCGGCCACGGACTACGTCACGACCAGCCGGGGCGCGGTCGGCAGCCAGGCCCGCACCCGGCTGGCGGAGGCGGGCCGGCACCTGGAGCGCGCGATGTCCCTGGCCGCGTCGGACCCGCCCGGCGCGCTGGCGGAGGCCCAACAGGCGGATTCCCTCGCGCGTCAGGCGCAGCAGCTGGCCGAACAGGACGTACGGGGTTATCAGAATCCGTACGGCGGCCGGCGCTCCGGCGGCGGTCAGGGCGGCGCCGTGCTCGGCGGGATCATCCTCGGCGAGATCCTGCGGGGCGGCGGCGGCTTCGGTGGCCGGGGCGGGGGTTTCGGTGGCGGTTTCGGGGGTGGTGGCGCCGGCCCGGGCTCCTTCGGCGGCGGCGGAACCCGGGGCCGTATGGGCGGCGGAGGCCGCTTCTGACCGGCGCGCAGGCGGCGGCCGGGGCACCGGGCAGGCACCGGCCCGACCGACTCGCCGACACGCCGACCTGCTGACCTGCGGACTGCCGACTGCCGACCGGACGTGCCGCGCCCGCAGGTGCCCACCCGAACATCCCTCTCAGGCACACCCGACCCCTCAGGCTCACCAGGAGAGACCACCATGAGCAAGCAGACGATCGTCGGTCGCGTCACCCAGCTGGCCAAGGCCAACATCAACGCACTGCTGGACCAGGCGGAGGACCCGCAGAAGATGCTGGACCAGTTGATCCGCGACTACACCAACAACATCTCCGAGGCGGAGCAGGCGGTCGCCGCCACGATCGGGAACCTGCGGATGCTGGAGGCGGACCACAAGGAGGATGTGGAGGCGGCCGCCGAGTGGGGCGGAAAGGCCCTCGCGGCCAGCCGGAAGGCGGACGAGCTGCGCGCGTCGGGCTCGCCCGAGGTCGCCGGGAGTGCCGACAAGTTCGACAACCTGGCGAAGGTCGCGCTGGGCCGCCAGCTGCAGTCCGAGAAGGAGGCGACGACGGCCGAGCCGACGATCGCCGCCCAGACGGAGGTCGTCGACAAGCTCAAGTCGGGCCTGGACGCGATGAAGGGCAAGCTGACGGAGCTCCAGGCCAAGCGGGACGAGCTGGTGGCCCGGGCCAAGACCGCGCAGGCCCAGAACACGATGATGGACGCGGTGAAGAACATCGACGTGATGGACCCGGCGAGCGACCTGAACCGCTTCGAGGAGAAGGTCCGTCGTGAGGAGGCCATGGCCCTGGGCAAGCAGGAACTGGCCGCGTCCTCCCTCGACGCGCAGTTCGAGTCCCTGGAGGACCTCGGCAAGACCGCGGAGATCGAGGCCCGGCTGGCCGCGCTCAAGCAGGGCCGCGCCGCCTGACCGTTCCGGGACGCGACCCGGCCCGACGCGGACGGAACCTGGGGACCCAGGGTTGCGCCCGCCACACACGGCCGGGTCTCCGCCCCCCGGGAACCGCGCCCGCCCGGATCGGGGTGGCGTGGGCGTGGGCTTTGCCGTTGGGACGTTGAGACATCCGGACCAGTGGGCCCGGACCGGTGACGCGCCATCTCCTCGTCCGGACCGACACCTTGACACCGGATGGCGCTGATGGTCGCCGGCCCCGGCATCACAGCCGGTCCGAGCCTCGGTCGGCCGTCGTCGCCGCGTCGGGACGAGCAGACCGGGCAGACCTCGCAGACCTCACAGCAGGCGCATCGGCCTTCCCGGTAAGGGAGTTGAGCCGAACCAGAACTCGTGACCATCACCGAGTCGTGGGTCCGGGTACCTCCTCGCCTCCTGAACACCGGCTCCCCGGCCCCCCGAACACGGACCCTCCGCCGGTGACGTGAGCTCGGCTCCCGGCTCCCGCCGCCCGCGCGTGGACAAGGGTTTTCCCCGATGCCGTACGTCTCGGGGCGGCGCCACCCTGATGGGCAGACCGGTCTTCCTCCGGCCTCTCCCCCGTGAAGGGCTCTCCCTGCCATGAACCGTGAAGTGCTCTCCCGTGCGCGGTGGACGCGTGCGCGCCGCCCCCTGCTCGCGGGTGCCGCCGCCACCCTCCTGCTCACCGCCGGCCCGGCCATCGCCTCCGCCGGTGCCGTCCAGAACGACGCGCCCTCGTCCTCAGCTCCCGCACCGCTCGTCACCGCAATGCAGAATGACATGCACCTGACCTCCACGGAGGCGCGGTCCCGGCTCGCGCACGAGAACGACGCCGTTCACGTGGCGACCGCCCTGAACGCCACTCTCGGGCACCGCGTGACCAGCATGTGGTTCGACGGGCGCAGCGGACGGCTCAATGCCGCGGTGACCACGGCCGCCGACGCCCGCGCCGTGACACGGGCAGGCGGTCAGGCCCACCACGTGCCCTACAGCCGAGCCGAATTGGACGCTGTCGCACGGACCGTGGCTTCCCGGGCTCACGGTGTCCCGGCCGTCGTGGGCTGGGGCATCGACGCCCGTACGAGTCGGGTGGAGGTGATCCTCGACCGCACGCGGCGTACTTCCGCCACCGAGCGCTTCGCCCGGCGTATCGGCGAACTCGGTGACGTGGTCCGTGTGACGACGATCGCCGACGCGCCGGTGCAGCAGCAGGGCGACGTGGTCGGCGGCGAGAAGTGGATACCGGGCAGCGAAAGCCCCTGCTCCGTCGGGTTCTCCGTCAACGCGGCGGGCGGCGCCAAGGGCTTTCTCACCGCCGGCCACTGCACCAATGACGTGAACCAGCCCGCCTACGGCAAGGACGGCAGCCGGCTCGGCACGTCCAACCAGGGTGGCACGCACAGCGTCAACGCGCGGGAGGGCGACTTCGGGCTGGTCTCCGTGGACCAGGCGGGCTGGAACGTCAGCCCCACCGTGTCCGGCTACGGAAGCGGTGACGTGACCGTCACCGGCTCCGCCGACGGACTGGTCGGACAGACGGTGTGCCGCTCCGGCCAGACCAGCGGCTGGCACTGCGGTGAGATCACCAAGGTCAACCAGACGGTCGACTACGGCACTGTCGTGATCGACGGACTCTCCTGGACCAACACGTGCTCGGCCGGCGGGGATTCGGGCGGGTCGTACGTCTCGGCGACCGGCGGCAAGGCCGTCGGCCTGCACTCCGGCGGTGGCAGCGTCATCTGCGGACAGAGCGGTGAGACCAACACCATCTTCCAGCCCGTCAACGAGGCGCTGCAGAAGTGGAGTCTGACGCTGGCCACCGGTGCCCCGCAGCCCGGAGCCGTGACCGTGACGGCCGTCGGCGCGCAGAGCAGCACCGTCGGACAGAAGATCACCCTGGCCAACAGCGCCCAGGGCGGAACGGCTCCCTACACCTGGAGCGCGACCGGGCTGCCCGCCGGGCTCACCGTCGACCGCACGTCGGGCACCGTCAGCGGCACGACCACCACCGCGGGCTCCGGCTCCGTCACGGTGACCGCGACCGACGCCGCCGGCAAATCCGGGTCGACCACCTTCACCTGGACGGTCGGCGACACCGGCGGCGGCACCCTCTCGCTCGCCAACCCCGGCGGGCAGACCGTCTACGTAGGGCGTTCCGTCACCCTGCCGCTCAAGGCGACCGGGGGCACCGGGGTCCGCACCTTCACGGCCACCGGCCTGCCCGCGGGGCTGACTCTCAACAGGACGACCGGGGTGATCTCCGGGACACCCACCACCTGGGGCCTGGCCAACAGCCGCGTCACCGTGACGGACTCCGCCGGCAAGAGCGCCTCGCTCTCCATCAGTTGGAGCGTCTTCAGCTGATGCCCGGGCGTGAGGGGGACCGTACGCCGGTACGGTCCCCCTCACGACGTGCGCAGGGCGGCCGCGAGCTGGTTCCGGGAACGGACGTCGAGTTTGCGGTAGACCCTGCTGAGTACGGCCTCGACGGTCTTGACCGACAGGAACAGCCGCTCGGCGGCTTCCTTGTTGGAGGCGCCCGCCACGACCACTTCCACCACCTTGCGTTCCGTGGCCGTCAGCGTCGCAGGCCCGCGACGTGACAGATCCCCGCCGTCGGTCGCACGTCTGAACGTGAGGGCCAGATCCAACCACGGGCGGGCCCCGGCCTCCTCGAACAGTGCCGTCGCCTCGTCCACGGCCCGGCGAGCCGCCGCGCCCCTGCGGCGCGCCCGCTCGACGCGTCCGCGCGTCAGCTGTGTGCGTCCCTGTTCCAGGCGCAGCCCCAGCTCCGCGAAGCGGCTCGTCGCCCGGTCCAGCAGATCGATCGCGTCGTGCCGACGGTCGGTCCGCGCCAGATGCACGGCCTCGGACCGGTCGAGGCCCGCGCCCCAACCGGCGCCCAGGGCCGTTCCGTCGGCCCCGCGGCGCAGCGACTCCAGGACCCGCTCGGCTTCCGTGTGCCGCCCGCTCAGAGTCAGGGCCTCGACGAGTTCGGGCTGCCAGCGCAGCATCGTCACGTCCCGGACCCGCTGGAGCCGTTCCAGCTCCGCCACCTGCCCCAGGAGTGTGGCGGCCTGCGCGGGACGGCCGGTCACCAGTTCCACGGTGCCCAGCGCCCACAGATTGCGGGAGGTGAACACCAGGTCCCCCGCCTCGCGTGAGACCAGCGCGCCCATCCGCGCGAAACGTGCCGCGTCCTCGAAGGACGACCCCGCCGCGGCGGTCAGCGCACAGGTGTACCAGGCCGGGCCGAGGGACAGTCCCGCACCCCTGCCGATGGCGAGGGCCCGCTCGCTCCACCGCGCGGCTCGGACGCACGCGCCCCTGCGGACATCCAACTCCGCGAGGCTCCGCAGCACTTCCTGCAGGTCGTCCGCCGAACCGGACACCTCGGCGAGCGGGAGCAGGGTCATCAACGCCGTTTCCGCCTGGTCGAGTCGGTCGTCGAACAGCGCGTGCCGGCAGGCGAGGTATCGCGGTGTGTCCCGCAACGCCAGTGCGGTGGCGGACTGCTCCGCGCCGAGCGCGCGGCGCAGTGTGCGCTGCGCCGCCGGGTGGGCGGTGATGCGCTCCATCCGGGCCTGCATCGTGAGGGCCGCGACCGCGATCTGGGGCTCGTGCGCGGCGGATGCCTCCCGGGCGGCCCTGCGCGCGGCCCGCCGGGCTTCTTCGGGCCGGCCTCCGAGGTTGTGGCGTATCGCGCTGCGCAGGTCGACCGCGGCGAGCAGTCCCATGTCGGCCCCCGCGAGCCGGCGGGCGCGCGGGAGCAGTTCGTCCATCTCCGTCAGCTCCTGCCCGCTGGCGTCGACGGCGGCCAGCAGTGC
Source organism: Streptomyces sp. NBC_01428 (assembly GCF_036231965.1). Taxonomy (NCBI): domain Bacteria; kingdom Bacillati; phylum Actinomycetota; class Actinomycetes; order Kitasatosporales; family Streptomycetaceae; genus Streptomyces; species Streptomyces sp. NBC_01428. The sequence goes on from NZ_CP109499.1 coordinate 300,920, forward strand.
GCCGACCTGGGCCCGCCCCGCCCGAGCGGTGGCCAGTGCGTCGGCGGCGCGCCGGGCGAGGTCGGCGCGGCCCGCCGCGCCCGCGTCCCGCGCCGCCTCGGTCAGCCGGCGTACACGGGACGCGCGCCGGTCGTTCGGGGTGCGTTCTGCCGCGGCGAGGAGGATGTCGGCCGACAGGGCGCAGTCTCCCCCGGCTCTGGCCAGCGCGGCGGCCTCGTCGGCACCGGTCAGCACGTCGTCGCCGGGCCGGTCCTGGCCGAGCAGGCGGTGACGGGCGGCGTGGACGGGGTCCGGGGAGGTCGCGGCCAGGGCCCGGTGCGCGTCGCTGGTGAGCCGCTCCGACGTGCCGTCGCCGGCCTCGTAGCGAAGCGCCTCGGCGGTGAAGACGACGCGGTCGCCGGGCAGCAGTCCCAGGATTCCCTCCTGCACGGCCGACGCCACGTGCGCGTCGCTGGAGGATCCCCAGGTGCGGCGCACCTGGAGCCTGGTCGGTTCGTGCGCGAGCGCGACACGTGCCAGCGTGCCGCGCACGTCGTCGTCGACGGTGGTGAGCCATGCGGAGGCGGCCTCTCTCACGCGCGTCCCGGCGGCGTCGGAGTACCGGCCCGCTGTCACACGCCGTCCTTCGGCGGCATCCTCGGCCAGTGCCCGGACCAACAGGGGGTGGCCCCCGCTGAGGTGGTGGAGCGCGACCCCGGCCGCGGCCCGTACTCCCCGGCTTTCGAGGTGGGCGACCGTCTCTTCGAGGGTGAGCGGTTCCAGGGCGATCGTCGGCACGTGCTCGCCGGTCACCCGATGTCCGAGCGCGGGACGCGTGACCGTGCGGACCGCGACGACCACCCGCAGCCGATCGGGAGGGACAGACCCCACGACGTGGCGGAGCACCTCGGCGCTCGTTCCGTCCAGCCACTGCGCGTCGTCCACCATCAGCAGCCAGCCGGGGCTTGCCCCGCTCGCCGTCACCAGCGAGGCAAGGGCGAGCCGTACGGCGAGAACGTCCAGGGACGGCGCCTCCTCCCCCACGATCTGCCGCAGGAGCGTCCGCTGCTCGCGCGGCAGAACGTCGGCGGTGTTCTGCGGCAGTGCCGCGAGCATCTGGGCCAGTCCGCTCAGGGGACGCCCCTCGTCGCCCGGTCGTGGACACGCCCGTACGACGAGGGCGTCCCGCTCGACGGTTCGGCCCAGTTGGGCCAGCAGCGTGCTGCGTCCCGATCCCCACGCCCCCGTCACGACGACGCCCTGGTGATGCTCCAGTGCCTCCCGGGCGGCTCGCAGCCGCACGTCGGCCGCCGGCCAAAGGAGGGCGTGTACGCGCTCGCCACTGAGGGGAGTTGATCCGCTGACAGCCACGCGACGACGGTACGAACGACCGTCCAGGTGTTCAACCCCGCTTCACGGTCGACCGGGGGGGTGACAACACGGCGGGAAACAGGACCGGTTGAGTTCGGAGACCTGGCGACCGTCCAGCCTGGTTTCCGGTCGGCCCGGCGCCACCCAGCCTTCGACCGGACCGGAAGTGCGACCTCCTGGGGCCGCTCACCTCCGACACACGGGAGCAACTTCCGCAGACAGTCGCGACGAGACCTCAAACCTGCCGTCCGGCAATCAACTGCCTTGCACAGGAGCCGCGTTCATCCGACCGGCACGGTCAGGCAAAGCCTTTCGTGATCTCTTGATCCCCCTCGTCGTTCACCCGACACTGTGGTCCCTGCGCACCCGCATCGGCGCGTGCCACGGAGGGGGACCACGGGGACATGAACAGACCGACAACGAGCACCGTCGACGTCTCGGTACGTCACATCCTCAGCGACCGGACGACAGGCTTCCTCACGCGGACGCGCAGGATCACCTGGCGGGACAGCCTGCACCGGGTGCGCCGGCCCGCCTCCGGCAAGCAGAGCGTCGAACTGACCTGTCCCGTGTGTGACGCCTCCCTGCTGGCCGAGGTCCGTACGGAGGCCCGCACCCGCCGAACCAGCGCCGTCCTGCTGGTCCTGGCCGCCCTGAGCGTCGTCGTCTTCTTCGTGGCCTTCGTCTACGCCGTCCACGAAGGCGGCCGCACCCTGCCGGAGGGCCAGTCGCTCTCCGTCCTGTTCCCTGTCAGCATCCTGTCGATCTTCGTCACCTTCGCCGCCGCTCCGACCCTCTTCCTCAGAGGCCGCCACTACAACGGCGTCACCATGCTGGACGCCCCCAAGCCTCGTCGGATGCACGGCATCAAGCCCGTACGCGGGTGAGCAGGCGGCCGGGCGGTGCGCGGCACCGGTCGAGGCGCCGGCTGTCGGCGCGGCCGGGTCGCAGCACTGCCCGCAGGTGATGTCGCCGGCGCAGCACGAGAACCGCCGTCGGATCGTCCGACCTGACCGGTCGGACGGACCCGGCGGAAACGGTGAGCTTCGTGGACTGCGGCCGCGCGGGGGATGATGGGGAGGGAACGACGGAACGCGAGGTCAGGAGCTTGCATGGCGAAGCTGGTTCACCAACCCCGTGAGGACGCGGAGTTCGATTTCATCCTGGGGATGAGCAAGGTGCCGGTCCTCGCCTACTTCACCGGGACATGGCCCAAGGCGATCGAGCCCTGCCGGGCCATGGACCTTGTCATCGGTGGCATCGCCGACGAGTACTCGGGCCGCCTGACGGCCGTCCGCACCGACATCACGCGCTGTCCGTCCGCCACCGAGCGATACGGGGTCACCGGAGCCCCGTCCTACGTCCTGCTGAAGCAGGGCGAGGCGGTGGCACACGGCACGGGACCGATGACCAGCTCCGAGGTACGCGACTTCCTGGACCCCCACGTCTGAGCGGTCGCTCCCACCGCCGCAGGGCACCCGGCACACTGCCGCCCCGAGCAAGCCGCGTGCCTCGGCCGGCCACGCACCGCTCCCCGTGCACGTCCCGGCACCTGTAGCCACCGAGGTTCCGCGCCGTCGGCGTCGGGCACGTGGGCCCGCGGACACCTCCTGTCGATCTTCACCAGTCGCAGGACGACTCCTCGAAGATGTCCGGGTCGGTCACCCAGCCCGCGTTGAGGACGAGCCGGGAGGTGCGGTGCAGGGCGAGGAAACCGAAGGGGCGGTCGAAGCGGACGCTGATCTCGCGGGCCCGGTGGGGACGCAGCGTCGGGCCGGCGGCCACCGCTCCGAAGGCGGTGACGGCTGCGGAGCGGAAGCCGCGTGCGCCGAACGTCGCCGTCATCGCCTGCGCGGCCTGCCGGACGGCCAGGGGCTCGGCGCTGATGCCGGGGAAGTGGCCCTGCGAGGCGTCCGTCGCCGTGCGCAGGCCGAACAGGTCGGGGTGTTCGAGCAGGTCGTGATGGGCTTGGACGGTGAAGGCCACGGTCGACACGTCGAGCGCGGGTTCGCCGTCGACGCTGGGGACGCGGCTCACGGTCAGCCCGGGGCCCGGGGCGCCGTAGGGGAGCCTGTCGCCGGGGACCACGGCTCGGCGGTTGTGGAGGGTGGCGACGGCGCCGGGCAGTACCTGTCGGGCGGTGGCGTCCGAAGTTCCGAGGTAGAGGTGGACGTCCATGCCATGGGCGCCGATGACCTGGAGTTCGGTGAGGGGGCCGGCCGGTGTGTCCGCGACGCCCACCCGATTCAGGAGGCTGGTGCTACGGAACAGCCCGGCCGTCTCCCTGCCGTGCCACGGCCCGGTCCCGGCTTCCATCACGCCTGAGGTGAAGGGCCGGATCCAGTCGGTGCGGAGGGTCAGAGCGCTCGCCAGCACCAGCTGGGTCTCCTCGTCCACCGTGACCGGCATCGCGTCGATGCGGCCGTCCGTATACCTGGCCGCCCAGGCGTCGAGGTGCGCCTGGTCGCGGACGTGGTCCCCGGTGAGCTGCCCTTGAACGGCGGCGGGCAGCTTGTCCCGCCAGGCCGGTTCGAGGGGGAAGGTGTCGCGGGTCCACAGGCCCAGGGCCGTCCTCAGGCCCCGCGTCGAACCGAGGACGGAGAGCAGGTCCCGTGCGGCTGTGGCGGCGCCGTCGGCCGGGACGCCGAGTGCGTCCGAGAGTTCGTTCCTGGCGGGACCCGCGGCGCCGTCGGCGAGAAGACCGAGAAGCGGCCACACCCCCGCTGCGGCGACCGCCGTGCCGGCGTCCGGAAGCGTCGCAGCCCACCGGGCGGTCAGTCCGTTGACGGCTTCGACTGTGCCGTGGCCGATCATGCCCGTCCCCCTCGTCGTTTCAAGATCCCCGCGAGAGTAGGGCCGGAGGCTGCCGGTGGGCGAATCGAGGGCTCCATCGACATCGCCGCCGACGGCCGGGGCACGCATCCCGGAGGCGGACACCGGGCCGAGCGTCCGCCGTACCGTCTCACCTCGTCATTGCGACCCTGCCGCCACGAGCGTCGCCGTGATGGGTTCGAGCTCGGCGATCAGTTCGTCGAGCTCGGCCGGGGACAGGGCATCGAACGGCGGGGCGGCGAGCTCGTCGGTCAGTGCTTCGATGCGTCGCTTGGTCTCGCGGCCGGCGTCGGTGAACCGGCCTTCGGCGTCGACGAGTCCACGCTCACGCAAGCCGTCCATGACCGCGGCGAGCCGCTCCTTCGGCAGGTGGTGGATGCGCCCGAACGATTCCGGCGGGTGGATGCCGCTCGCCAGCGCGCTGAGTACGTGGGCCTCCGTGCCGCCGATGCGCATGCCGACGAGAGCGGCGATGTGCCCGTCGCCACGGTGCTCACGCAGCATGGTCGCCGAGTGCCACAGGCGGGCGACCGGGTCGCTCGGCACGGCGAGGGTGCGCATCCCGGCGTACATCACCCGGCCTTCCGTGGGCGCGTTCGTCGCGGCCTTGGTGGTCAGATCGGCGGCGCGCACCAGGCCCGGGGAATCGGCCGACTCCTCGCCGAGGATGCGCCGCAGCGAGGCCGCGCTGCCCCGCTCGCGGGCGGCGACGGACGCCTCGGGCGGGATCGTCTCCCACGCGCTCGGGATGTGCCGCGCGGCCTCCCCGTCGGCGAAGTTGTAGAAGGCCGCGTGCACGACCTGCGCCGGGACCCGCCCGAGCGGCGCCGCTCGGCTGGCGAAGTATCCGTCCCAGTACGTGCGATGACCGAGCGCGGCCAGTTCCTCGTTGCATTCGTCCGCGAAGAAGGTGACCAGGCAGATCGGCTCCAGGAGCTCGAACATGCGACGGGCGGTGCCGGTCACCGGAACACCCGGTTCACTGTCTGTCATCGTGCAACCTCCATGAAGTCGGTGGAGCCGATCCGACGGGCCGGCCGGCTCGGTCGAGACGTCCCGGCTCGCGTTCGTACGGGATCTTCGTGCCGTCCTGATGATGACCCGAGTCCGTCGGGAAACTCATCGGTCCCTGCGCGGTCCACCTCGGGGGGGGGGGGGGGAGGCCCACGGAGGGAGCCGTCGAAGGGATCCGGCCGGGGCGGCGGCGGGACGGCCGGTGCACGGACCGACGACCGCCTTTTGACGCGAATTGTTCAAGAGGACACGCCTGTTGCGCGACGGCGCGGTAGGGTCGCGCATTCGAACGGTGTCCGTTTTCGTGGGGCAGGCGTCCACGCGGGCCCGTCGAGCGCGACGGCGCGGCCGACCGCACGGTCGGGGCCGCGGCATCGTCGCGCCTCACTCTGGGGGGTTCATGCGCAGGGCAGTCATGGGAACGTCTCTCGCCGTCGCCGGCGGGCTCGTCGCGGCCGGCGTCGGCCTGTGGACCGGCGCCGACCGGGCGACGGCGACCTCCGCCCAAGTGCGGTTCACCGCGGACGCTCTGCCCACCTGGCAGACGAACGGCATCGTGTGGGCGCTCGCGCACTCCGGGTCGACCGTCTTCGCCGGCGGTACGTTCTCGCAGATCCGTCCGCCGCAGGGCGGCTCGGGGGCCGCGCGGAACGCGGTCAACTTCGCCGCGTTCGACGCCGCGACGGGCAACCCGACGAACTGCAACCTGTCGTTCACCATCGGCAGCGGCACCGCGACCGTGCGCGCGCTCGCCGTGTCACCGGACGGCAAGACGCTCTACGCGGGCGGCTATTTCAGTGCCGTCAACGGCACGTCGGCCGGGAGTCTCGCGGCCATCGACATCGCGAGCTGCACGCCGAAGACCTCGTTCCGTCCCCAGATGAACGCGACCGTGCGGGCGCTCGCCGTCACCGCCGACACGGTGTACGCGGGCGGCGACTTCACCCAGGCGGGCAGCGAGAGCCGCGGCAGGTTCGCCGCCGTCGACGCCTCCAGCGGATCGGTCCTGCCGTTCGACGTGAACGCTGACGCGCCGGGCCGCGCCGTCACCGTCGCACCCGACGGCAAGCACGTCGTACTGGGCGGCGACTTCTTCACGGTCAACGGGACAAGTACGCACGCCCTCGCCGTCGTCGACGCCGCCAGCGGCGCGGTCACCACCCCGTACCCGGGGTTCATAGCCGACAACTCCGTGGTGAAGTCCCTCGCGGCCGACCAGGACGGCGTCTACACCGGCAACGAGGGCACCGGCCACCACGCCTTCGACGGACGGATCGGTCTCGACCCGGCCACGTTCGCCCAGCGCTGGCGCGACACCTGCTACGGCGCCACCCAGTCGGTGCTGCCCTACCGCAGCGTCCTCTACAGCGCCTCGCACGCCCACGACTGCTCCGAGGTCGGTGAGTTCCCCGACGGGGCGCGGCATCACTTCCTCGCCCAGTCGACCGGCGGCACCAGCCACTACGGCTGGTTCCCGCAGACCAACGACGGCCTCGGCGAGCAGATCGGCCCCCGCGCGCTCACCGTCGCGACCTCGGGGAGCACCGACTACCTGTGGTCCGGTGGCGAGTTCACCACCGTCAACGACGCACCCGCGCAGGGACTGACCCGCTTCGCGTCGACCGGCGACAAGGGCGCCCCGTCCACGCCGGTGGTCACCGCCGAGAGCGTGAAGCCCTCGGAGATCGCGGTGCACGTCCGCTCCGCCTTCGACACGGACGACTCCCGTCTGACGTACCGGATCTACCGGGACGGCGGCACCACCCCGGTCGTCACCCTCACCGGTGACTCCACGTTCTGGTCGCGCCCGCAGCTGACCTGGACCGACAAGGGCGTCACCGCCGGAGCGAGCCACAGCTACCGGGTCACCGCCACCGACGCGGCGGGCAACACCAGCGCCCTTTCGGCCTCGGTGTCGGCCAGCGGCGTGGCGAAGGCGGACGCCTATGCCTCGGCGGTCCTCGGTGACGGCGCCCAGCTCTACTGGCGCTACTCGGACACCTATCCGGGACTCGCCGCGGACACCAGCTCCGCCAACAGCAACGGCGTCCACGTGGGCGGCCCCGCGCTGCGCCAGTCCCCCGGCGCGGTCCCCGGCTCCACTGCGCTCGGCCTCAACGGCACCAGCCAGTGGGTCTACAGCGACCGCCGCTTCGCGCAGCCGGCCACGTACAGCATGGAGACCTGGTTCAAGACCTCCACCACCACCGGTGGCCTCCTCACCGGCTTCGGCGACAACACCGCGAAGGCGAGCGCCGCGTACGACAAGCAGGTGTGGATGAACAACGCCGGCCGCGTCGTGTTCGGAGTGAACTCCGGCGGCTGGAAGACCCTGTCCAGCAGTGCCGCACTCAACAACGACGCTTGGCACCACATGGTCGCCACGCAGAGCCCGAACGGCATGGCCCTGTACATCGACGGCAAGCTCCAGGCGAGCAACACCGTCGCGGCGAGCCGCGCCTACAGCGGCTACTGGCACGCCGGATACGACAACCTGCGTGGCGTGCCCGGCGCGCCCACGTCGTACTGGTTCAAGGGGCAGCTCGACGAGACGGCCATCTATCCGACCGCACTCACCGCCGCGAAGGCGCTGAGCCACTACAACCTGCGGTGAACAGGCCGGTCTGGGCCCGCCCGGTGGTTCGCCGGGCGGGCCCAGTCGTGCGCCGCCGGGGGCGGGCGCCACGTCGCGCCGCGTGCGCCGGTCGTGGTCACCGGTTCGGTCAGGAACGTGGTTCGAGAATCTCCAGCGCGCCGGTTTCGGTGTCGTAGCTGCGCAAGGTGGTGAGCCGGACCGACAGCGGCGGAGCCGGCAGGAGGTCGGGAACCCGTGGTCCGGCGAAGGCACCGGGCCGCCGCGTCCGGCCGAGGGTGACGTGGGGGTTCCAGCGCCCCGGCTCGTGGAACGGGTTGAGGGTGGCGGGCGGGCTGTCCGAGGCGACCGCCTCCCACACCCGGCGGTGCAGTTCGGCCAGTGTCGGGTCGAGGTCCAGTGCCCAGGCGAGCACCGAGGTCGGCCGTTCGAAGCGGACCACGCCGGTGAACCGCACGGGCAGGGGCAGAGCGGCCGCCACCTCGGCGAGCTCCCAGCGAAGGGGCGCCGTCAACTCCGCACAGGCGGCCAAGGTGAGGTGCGGGCTGTTGGTGGGTGAGGGGTGGAGCGCCTGGCTGGGCAGCCCCGCGTCCGCCAGCCGCAGCCAGGCCTCCCGGACGGACCGGTCCGCCGCCTCGTCCAGCAGAACTTCCACGGTGCGCACCGTTGCAGCGTAGCGGCTCCGTGATCCACGACGGCTAACGAAGCATGTGCGAGCGGTGCACCGCCATGTCGTCCGGGACGGATGGCGTCGGGCGCGCCGGTCACGCCGGTCACGCCGGTCACGCCGGTCACGCCGGTCACGCCGGTCACGCCGGTCACGTCCAGGATCTCAACAAGACGTCCCTGGGGTTCAACCGAGCATGTGGTGGGGCACGGCAAGCTCGCCGGTCGAGAAGAGCCGGGCCAGATCGGCGGCGTCGCCCCGGGCACAGACAGCGGCGGTGACGTCGATCAGGTTGTCGTAGGCGGCCGGCATCCGGCCCTCGTGGACCTGTGCCATCCGGCCCCAGACGTCCTCGGGCAACATCTCCACCTGACAGAGCGCCGCGAGGTCTCGGACCGTGGTGCAGCTGATCTCGACCGGCCCCCAACTCCGCTCGGTCCCGGTGCCTTTGTGCGGCATCCGTGTGAGCAGTCCCGCGCGATACCGCTGCCACGCCTCGCCCCCGGACAGGAACTCCCCCGGTGCCGGCTCCCTCGCACTGCCTCCGTCACCGGGCAGCTGCGGAAGCGTCCGTATCCAGCGCTGTTCCGGACCGGCCCAATGCTCGGTGATCCACAGGTCCTCACCCGTCAGATGGCCACCACGGGCCACGAATCCGGCTCGCACCCGTGACGGATAGCCCCTCGCCCTCATCAGCGTGCAGGCGAGCACGGCCGCATGGCGGCTTGGTCCCACGACACGCGCGGCGGGCGGCCGAGGGCGGTGCAGGCGCTCCGGGTAGAGCTGTGCGAGAACGGCGATGAGACTTCGTGCGGGCCTGATGTTCCGCTCCTCGATCCTGTGCTCGGGGAGGCCAAGCGCCCGGGCTTCCTCCGGGCGCACGACCAAGGCCTGGGCGACGGCGCAGATTTCCACGGGTTCGGCCGGTAGTTCCTGCAGCACCCAGGCATGAGCGGCGTCCACCCCGGTCAGTGGACCAGGGTGGAGGTAATCGATTACGTGGGCCATGAGCCAACACCTTAGGCTTCGGCTGTGCGCCGGTACATGGGTACGAGGGGAGTGGCTGAAACCTGACCGACCGATTGGTATGTACTTGAGGAGCCCGCTGCGTCGCATCGGATGGCACCAGGCCCGGAGAGCCGAGGACATCGTTCGGTCATGTGGTGCCGACCCGGCCGCGCCGCCAAGGACCGGGCCGCGAGGAACGCCGCACGTGCGCGCCGATGCTGGGGCGTTGAGGCGCCGGCCGGACGGACGCTTTCGAAAGGGATGAGCGTGGAGAGCATCACGAAGAACAGGCAGTCGCCCGCGACGCTGAGGGCCATGGTCGAGCGCGCGTACGGCCCACGACAGGTCCCTGAAGGGGACGGGTGGGCAAGCGAGTTGGGGCATGGCTGGTTCAACGTCGCCTACCGGATCCGGCTGAGGGACGGTGCCGAGGTCGTGTTGAAGATCGCCCCGCCGCGAGGGGTGGAGGTCTTGACCTACGAGCGCGGCGCCATGTCGATCGAGCTGAACACGCTGGACATCATCCGCACGCGGACGTCGGTTCCGGTCCCGGCCGTCGACTTCCACGACCGGAGCCACGAGCTCTGTGACGCCGACTACTTCTTCATGCCGTACATCGACGCCGACAACCTGGGGGTGATCACTGAGCGGCTCCCCGTCGCCGAACGCGACGCGTACATGGAGCAGCTCGGTGCACTCAACCGGGAACTGAACTCCGTACGGGGCAAGGCCTTTGGCCCACTGACCGGCCCGGGTGATCCACTCTGGCGACGGGTGTTCACCGGCCTCTTCGAGGACATTCTGCGCGACGGCGAGCGCCGACGGATCGACCTGGGCTGGGACTACGACCTCATGCGGACGATCCTCGCGGAGCATGCGGAGAGCCTGGACGAGGTCACCGAACCGTGCCTGGTCGAATGGGACTTGTGGGACAGCAACGTCATGGTCCGCGACGGGCGGATCGTCGCCGTCATCGACCACGAGCGGGCCTTCTACGGCGATCCGCTGATCGAGGCCGGCTTCGCCGCCACCCAGATACCCGCGTTCGGCGATTCGGCCGCCTTCATGCGCGGCTACGGCCATCCTCCCCTGACGAGGACGGAGGAGGTCCGCCGTCGGCTCTACGGGCTTCACCTGCTGCTGACCATGGTGATCGAGACGTCGTACCGGGGTCACTCCGACACCAAGCAGTACGACTGGTCCCGCACTCAACTCGACGCTCTGCTGGCGTTGTTCGGGCACCGCCACGCATGAGATGGGCGAGATCCGCTCCCCGGACGCGGCCACCGCCCGGCTCGGCACCCGTCCGCTGGGCCCGCTGCTGTGGTCGTCCTGCCTCCAGACCACGGCTGCGACGGGTGTCTACGGCGTGTACGCCCTCACCAACGCCTGGTTCGTGAGCCAGGGGATGGGCGACAACGCGGTGGCCGCGGTCAACCTCGTCGCTCCGCTGCTGCTGCTTCTCGGCGCGGTGTCCACCACGGTCGGTGCCGGCGGCGCCTCTCTGGTCTCCCGTGCTCTGGGTGGGCGAGACCGGGGCGCCGCGGCCCGGGCGGCGGGCAACTCCTTCACCCTGTTCTGGATCACCGCCGCCACGACCACGGTGGTGGGCCTCGCCCTGCTCGACCCCTTGCTGACCCTGCTCGGCGCCGACGATGCCCTCCGCGACGACGCACGCCCTTACGCGGTGGTGCTGTTGTGCGGGGCCATCGTGTCCACGGGGTTCTCCAGCCTGGTCCGCGCCGAGGGCCGGATCGGGTTCTCGACCCTGCTGTGGCTCGTGCCGGTCGCCGTACAGATCAGCTTGGACCCGCTGCTGATCTTCGGGTTCGGTCTGGGGGTCCGCGGGGCCGCGCTGGGCACTGTTGGCGGTCAGGCCGTCTCGGCCGCCATGAGCCTGTGGTTCTTCTTCGGGCGGCACGAGCGGCCGTACCGCGTGCGGTTCGAGGACCTGCGGCCCCACGGTCCCACGCTCAGGACGCTGCTCAACGTCGGCATGCCCTCGTTCCTCGCCGGTATGGGAGTCACCCTGCTGGCCGCACTGGTCAACGCGACCCTGGCCGCCACGGGCCCCGCCACCGCGCTGGCGGCGTACGCCGTGTGCGCCCGTCTGCAGACCTTCACGATGATGCCGCACATCGGTATCAGCCAAGGCCTGCAGCCGATCGTCGGCTACAACGCGGGAAGAGGCCTGCGCGAACGCGTCCTGCGGGCACGCTCCCTCGCCCTGAGAGGCTCACTGCTGTACGGACTGGTGACGGCCGCGCTGCTCGCCCTCCTGGCAGAGCCCTTGGTCGGGCTGTTCCTCCACGACCCCGACACCACGGGCACCGCCACGCGGGCCCTGCGCATCCTCGCCCTCGGCCTGGCCGTCGCCGGCATCGCTCCCCTGGTCGCCGCCTTCTTCCAGGCCACGGGACGCCCCGCCCCCGCGTACGTGATCTCCATCGGCGCGGTCGTGGTGATCAAGATGCCTCTCACCGTCGCCCTGGCACGCTTCGGTACGACCGGGGTCTGGACGGCCCTTGCGGCGGGCGAACTCGTCACCGCCACCCTCGCGTTGCTGCTCCTGAAACGCCTGACCGCGCAGTGAGGCCGTCGCCACCCCGACGTCGTTCCGAGCCGGCGTCCTGCTCAAGCCGTACGCCGCTCCGAGGCAGCGGCCTACTCGAGCCGTCGCAATCCGCTGAGCACCTTTTCGAGCAGCGTCACGTGAGGTCTGCCCCCGTCGGCTTCGTCCCCCTGAGGCTGCTGCACGACCACGAGACTCGTCTCCGCGAGGTCCGCCACGAGGATGCGGGCGACACCGAGCGGGACGGCGAGGAGCGCCGATATCTCCGCGACCGACCGGACCTCCCGGCACAGGACGCAGATCCGGTACGCCTCCGGCGACAGCCCACGCGCCTGCGCCACGTCGACTGCGGTGCTCACCAGCGCCTCGATGGCGAGGTGATGGCTCGGCCGGGTACGGCCACCGGTCATCGCATAGGGCCGCACCAGCGCGGACGGCGTCCCGCGACGGCCCGCAGCGGCCTGCGCGGGGGTACCGTTCGATGGGCCCGATGGATGGCGGTATGTGCCGTACTGGTCTCCGCCTGGCGACATCACCGTTCAAGCTCCATTCGAGTAGCGCACCCGACCCTCGGGCTCCGGCCACGGGCCTGCACCGGTGGACGCTGCGCAAGTGTGCGGGCTTGACCCGCCTCGGCCATAAGCGGCGCGACGGAACACCTTCCGGCACGGCACACGCCGGGCGGGGGCGTCCAGGCGCATCGGTCACGCGCACGCCACCGGTGTCGTAATCGATTACGACACCGGTCACAGGAGGACTGTAAACGGTGACTGTCACGAACGGTGGGGCTTCAACCAGTTAGTGCCATGACAAGGAAATCGGCATATGCCATGACCTCAGGGCCCGGTCTTCTTACCGGAGTTGCCGGGGAGGCGGTCGCCCGCTCCGGTCCCGGCGTCATCGGTCCCCGGCACATCCCGCGGACCGGGGAAGCGGGGGACGCGTCGACATCGGACGCCGTCAGACGCTGGCCCGCGACACGAACCGAGCGGCGACGTGAACCGTGCGGGGCTCGGTCCTCCCCTCGATCTGCTCCAGCAGCAGGCGAGCCGCGGCGGCGCCGACCTCCCGGGCCGGGTATCGAATGGTGCTGAGCCGCGGCCGGACGAGGGCAGCGATATCGATGTCATCGTGCCCGAGCAGCGCAACGTCACCGGGAATGTCCAGACCGAGGCGCTCCGCCGCGTCCATCGCGCCGACGGCCGTGACGTCGTTGACACACATCACGGCTTCGGGACGCTGAGGCAGGCGCATCAACTGCTCGAAGCCGGCCGCTCCGGCCTCACGCGTGTGCTCCCCGTGAACGATATGCTCGGGCAACACCGACAAGCCCAGAGCCGCTCCGTGCCGGGCGATGCGATCGAGTCGTGGATCTCCTCCGGTGGCATCGCCGGGCCCTGCGAGAACCCCGACACTGCGGCGCCCGGAGGCTGCGATGTGGGTCATGGCGTCGACGACAGCTCCGTCCGAGTCGGGAGTCACCAGGTCGACGTCCCCGAAGGGCGTGTCCGCGCTCACCACGACGGGGATCCCGGCTCCACGCATCGCCTCGAAGGCGTCGGTGGCAAGCCGGAACGGCGTCATGACCACGCCGGCGAAGCGCTGATGGAGCGCCTCCTCGAGCAGCGCTTCCTCCTCGTCCCGCTGCGCTCCGGTATTGGAGACCACCACGTGATAGCCACAGCCGCGCAGTTCGTCCTGTATCGAGCGGGCGAGCAGCGCGTAGAAGGGGTTGGCCAGATCGGGCACCACGAGAGCGACCATCGTCGAACGGCCCGTTCGGAGACTGCGTGCGACGGGATTGAGGGTGAAGCCCAGACGCTCGATGGCCGACTCCACCGACTTGCGCGTCTCCTCCGTGACCGGACGTTTCCCGCTCAACACGTATGAGACGGTCGCCGACGACACTCCGGCCGCACGCGCCACGTCGTTCATGGTCACCCGTTGCGCCATGCGGAAACACCCCTTCACCATCGCTTCGATCCCGGCGGGCAGCTGTTCTCAGCGCAGCTTCCCACGTACACGTTCCGCGACCACGATCTCCTGCTTCAATGATCATGAGTGAGACCAACCGCGCCCGAGAAGGCCGGGCTTCGGGGCCACCCGCTGCCGCTGCGGTCTCGTGCCCCATCTTCACGCCGTCACCACGTCAGCATCGGCGCCGACCTGCGACGGTGTACGGACCCCACCGCGCGGGTGTCCCTCCGGGATCGACCCGATAGAGGATCGTGGTCCCGGGGGACTCCCGCGCATCGGCGCCCGGCAGGCCGCCGGCTGCCGTTTCCCCGGGCGAAGTTCTACTCATCGGAGGATGCCAGGTGCTGCTGTTCGCCAGTGCGAGGAAGGGTGCGGCCATGAGACGCACGAAGAGGACGACGGCGGCAACGCGGCTGGCGGTCCCCGCCGTCGCCACGCTCCTCGCGGGCGGCCTTCTCGCCGGCTGCGGAGGCACGGCGTCCTCCAGCGACGACGGATCCGGGCGGGTCCTGAGGAAGGACGACGACTCCACCCTCTTCGAGCGTGCCGACGGCATACGCGTCGAACTCCGCTACCGCCCCGGCCGCGGACTCACCGAGCGGCACCGCGGGGACGGCGACTGGTCGGCGGAGAGCTTCGTGCACCGTACGAGGACGAAGCCCTGTCGCGGGATCACGGTGCGGGCGCACGGCGAACTGATCGCCGCCATCGCCGACTTCGCCCCGTACTGCCGCGACGGCGATCCGCCGACCGAGAACCTCGCCGTGGTCGGCGGCGGCCACGATCTGACCGACTGGGCCGCCAAGGCCACCCAGGGCAGCGACGGTTGGGAGAAGATCGAGTTCGGGGACCGCCGGGTCGAGTTCGAAGAGAGCTGGACCTCGGGATCGAGCACCCTGACGTGGACGAGCGGCAAGGGGTTCGGCTCGAAACGCACGCGGTACGAACCGATCCGGGCGGCCTTCATCGGCACATGGAAGGCCGAGGACGGCTCACACCAGCTCGTTTTCGCCCAGGCCGGTGAAGAACAGCCCCTCCTCACCATCAGCACGCTCAGCGGCGCGCCCTGCACGGTAGAGGTGCCCGTCCGCCAGGTGGGCGACACATCCGTGGAGACAAGTGGCGAGCCCCGCGTCACGCACGGCAGCAAGCAGCGCTTCTGTCCCCCGAAGCCCTTCGAGACGGCGTACGAACTCCAGGAGGACGACGGCTCGCTCACTCTCGTCGACTTCACCAGCAGCCCCCGCAAGCACCTGATGAGCTACAAGCGGGCACGATGACCGGCTCACAGAGCCACGACTCCGCCGTGGAGCCGGCCACGTCGTTCACCTGTGAACCGCGCCCTACGTACTCCCCCGGCGGGGCGCGCCGGAACGCAATCCGGCCATGACCAGGTCCAGAAGGCGGGACGCTCTCGGTTGCCAGTCCGTGTGCGGGTCGATGAGCCACAGGCCCGCGATCGCGAGCATGAAGTCGTCCGTCGTGACGCCCGGGCGGATGGTGCCGGCCTCCTCGCAGGCGGTCAGCAGCCGGCCGACGGCCTCCGTGAGGGGGCCGTGGGCCAGGCTCTTCAACGTGCCGGCGGCCGTCGCCTCCCGCAACGCCCCCGCGAGCCCCGCCTTCGCCATCGCGTACCGCGCGAGCCGGTCCATCCACTCGCGCAGCGCCACCTCCGGTGGACCGGTCTCCAGGAGCTGGCCCGCGGCATCGCAGACCTGCTGCACCTCGTACCGGTACACCTCCAGGACCAGCGCCTCGCGGCTCGGAAAATTTCGATAGAACGTGCCCTGCCCGACGCAGGCCTTCTTCGCGATGAGGCTGAGAGGCGTTTGGGCCGATCGGGTCAGTTCTGCGAGGGCAACCTCAAGAATGCGCTCGCGATTGCGCTGTGCGTCGGAACGGAGCGGTGTCCGCTTCGGCGGGTTGCTCACGTGTCCTCCAACGGTCGTGGCGCGGATACCTCCTTGATGAGCGGACAGTAGTCCACTACGTTCGGGAGATGCCCAGCGGACAACTGTCCGCTTTTTCTGCTCGTCCCCTTCGTCCGACCAGCGCCGCTTCTCCTCGCACCCCGAGACGCGAAAGAAGGCACTCCATGTCCCCAGCCGGGACGACGCCCCACCTCTCCCCCACGTCCAGCACCGTCACCCTGCACATCAACGGTGACAAGCACACCCTGCCTGTCGACCACCGCACCACCCTTCTCGACGCGCTGCGCGAACGCCTCGACCTGACCGGCACCAAGAAGGGCTGCGACCAGGGGCAGTGCGGCGCCTGCACCGTCCTGGTCGACGGCCGCAGGACCGTCTCCTGTCTGCAGTTCGCCGTGGCCGCCGAGGGCCGCGAGATCACCACCGTCGAGGGCGTCGCCCAGGACGGCCGACTGCACCCGGTGCAGGAGGCTTTCGTCGAACTGGACGGCTACCAGTGCGGCTACTGCACCCCGGGCCAGATCTGCTCGGCGCTCGCCGTTCTGGAGGAGCACGCGGCGGGCTGGCCGTCCGCCGTCACCGACGACGTACGCCCCGAAGCCGGGCCACCCGCGCTGACGCCGGAGGAGATCCGCGAGCGGATGAGCGGCAATCTGTGCCGGTGCGGTGCGTACATGTCGATCGTGCGGGCCGTCGCCCGGGCGGCCGAGCTCACCACGGCCGGGACCACCGGGGCCGAGGACGCCAAGGAGAACCAGGTATGAGGGAATTCGGATATGAGCGCGCCCGTGACGTGCCGGGCGCCGTCGCGGTCCTCGGCGCGGATCCTGACGCCCGCTTCCTGGGGGGTGGCACCAACCTCGTGGACCTGATGAAGGCGGGCGTCGAGCGCCCCGCCCATCTGGTCGATGTACGTGGACTGCCCCTGGACCGCGTCGAGTCGACCCCCGACGGCGGCCTGCTGATCGGGGCCACGGTCAGCAACAGCGACCTCGCCGCCCACCCCGAGGTCCGCCGCCGCTACCCGGCTCTCACCCAGGCCGTCCTCGCGGGCGCCTCCGGGCAGTTGCGCAACATGGCGACGGTCGGCGGCAACCTCCTGCAGCGCACGCGCTGCGCGTACTTCACCGACGTGACCAAGCCGTGCAACAAGCGCACCCCGGGAAGCGGCTGTCCCGCCGCGACGGGCGAGCACCGCAACTCCGCGATCCTCGGCGCGAGCGAACACTGCGTGGCCGTGCATCCGTCCGACCTGGCCGTCGCCCTCACCGCGTTCGACGCCGTCGTGCACTACGAGACCATCGACGGCGAGGGAGAGTTGGCGTTCGCCGACTTCTATCTGCCGGTCGGTGACACCCCGCACCTGGAGACCGCGCTGCCCGCCGGCGCGCTGATCACCGGCATCACCCTGCCGCCCGCGGCGGTCGCCGCCCACTCCCGTTACCGGAAGGTCCGCGAACGCGCCTCCTACGCGTTCGCCATCGGCTCGGCCGCCGCCGCCCTCGACGTCGAGGACGGTGTCGTACGGGACGTGCGGCTCGCCCTCGGCGCGGTCGCCTCCCGGCCGTGGCGGGCCCGCGCCGCCGAGGCAGCGCTGATCGGCCGGCCCGCGTCCGGTGAGACGTTCGCGCTCGCCGCCGACGCCGAACTCTCCGCCGCCGAGCCGCTGCCCCAGGCCGCGTACAAGGTGCCCCTGCTGCGCAACCTGCTCGTCGCGCTGCTCACCGAACTCAACGAGGAGGCCGCCCGATGACGACCGTCGCAGGAACGGACGCGGTCGGCGTCGCCCACACCCGGATCGAGGGCCGCGACAAGGTCACCGGCGCGGCACGCTACGCGGCCGAGATCCCGTTCGCCGACCTCGTCCACGGCTGGCTGGTGCTGTCGACCGTGACGCGCGGCCGCGTCCGGACGATCGGCGACGAGGCCGTACTGGGCATGCCCGGAGTCCTCGCCGTGCTGCACCACGGCAACGCGCCCCGGGTGCGGGACGACGTCGTGGGCGCGCTAGGCCGCCCCGACCCGATCATCGAGGTGTTCCAGCACGACCGGGTGCCGCACGCGGGGTGGCCCGTCGCCCTCGTCGTGGCGGAGACCTCCGAGCAGGCCCGTGAGGCGGCCGACGCGCTCGTGGTCGAGTACGACCGGGAGCCGCACGACATCGCCTTCCGCGCGGACCACGACGGCGCCCGCCAGGTGCAGGACGACGAGGTCGTCAAGGGCGACCTGGAGGCTCAACTCGCCGCGTCCGAGGCCGTGGTGGACGCCACCTACACCACGCCCGAACAGCACCACAGCGCCATGGAACCGCATGCCGTGACCGTGTGCTGGGACGGCGGGCGTCTGGAGGTGTTCGACTCCAACCAGGGCTCCAAGTGGATCGCCGACGACCTCGCGCACCTCTTCTCGCTCGACCCGTCCGCCGTCCACGTCCGCTCCGAGCACGTGGGCGGCGCCTTCGGCTCCAAGGGGCTGCGCTCCCACCATGTCGCCGCCGTGATGGCCGCGACCGAGCTGCACCGGCCCGTGCGGATCTCCCTGACCAGGCGGCAGGTCTTCGCGATCACCGGATACCGCAGCCCCACCAGCCAGCGCGTGCGGCTCGGCGCCGACGCCGGGGGACGCCTGCGCGCCTTCGGCCACGACAATCTCAACCTCACCTCCACGCTGCGCGAGTTCGTCGAGGGCAGCGCCGGGTTCGGGCGCACGATGTACGCGAGCGACGCCCACCACAGCGTCAACCGGGTGCTGCCCCTGGACATGCCCACGCCCACCTGGATGCGGGCCCCCGGTGAGGCACCCGGCTCCTTCGCCGTCGAGTCGGCGCTCGACGAACTCGCCGAGAAGCTCGGCATCGACCCGATCGAGCTGCGGGTGCGCAACGAACCCGCCGTCGGCCCCGTCTCCGGCCTGCCGTTCAGCAGCCGCAACCTCCTCGGCTGCTTCGAGGAGGGCGCCCGCCGGTTCGGCTGGGCAGGGCGGGACCCGCGCCCCCGCGTGCGCCGCGAAGGCCGCTGGCTGATCGGCACCGGCGTGGCCGCCGCGTCCTTCCAGGCCGGCGCGGCACCCACCACGGCCTCCGCCACGGCCGAGACCGACGGCACCTTCACCGTGAAGGTCACCGCGGCCGACGTCGGCACCGGTGCCCGCACCGCCCTCACCCTGATCGCCGCCGAGGCCCTGGAGGTCGCGCCGGACCGGGTCCGGGTGCGAATCGCCGACAGCGACTTCGGGCACGCCTGGGTCGCCGGCGGCTCGATGGGCACGCGCTCCTGGGGCTGGGCGGTGAGCGTCGCCGCCCGCCAACTGCGTGAACGGCTTGCGCTGTTCGGATCCGACCTGCCCAAGGACGGCGTCACCGCCACCGCTGACACCGCCGATCTCATCGCGGCCCTCGCGCAGAAGGAACGGCACGCGTTCGGCGCACAGTTCGCCGAGGCGGCCGTCGACGTCACCACGGGCGAGGTACGGGTCCGGCGCATGCTGGGCGTCTTCGCGGCCGGCCGGATCATCAACCCCCTCACCGCACGCAGTCAGCTGGTGGGCGGCATGACGTGGGGCCTGTCCATGGCCCTGCACGAGGAGGCGGTGCGCGACGACGCGTTCGGCGAGCACATCGGCGCCGACTTCGCGGGCTACCACTTCGCGGCCAACGCCGACGTCGCCGAGATCGAGGCCGACTGGATCGACGATCCCGACCCCGACGACCCCGTCGGCATCAAGGGCATCGGCGAGATCGGCATCGTGGGCGCCGCCGCCGCGATCGCGAGCGCGGTGTGGCACGCCACCGGCGTCCGTCACCGGGAGCTGCCGATCCGCCCCGACCGCGTCCTGCTCGCCGAAGCGGCCCGCACCGATGCTTGACCTCGCCGCGGAGCTGGCTCCCTGGGTCGCACAGGGGCGCGCGTTCGCCGTCGCGACCGTCGTCTCGGTGAGCGGCAGCGCGCCCCGCCCGGTCGGCGCGGCGCTCGCCGTCGACGCCGCGGGCGAGGTCATCGGCTCGGTGTCCGGCGGCTGCGTCGAGGGCGCGGTGTACGAGCTGTGCGTGAGCGCCCTCGCGGACGGGATTCCGGCACGGGAACGGTTCGGGTACAGCGACGACGACGCGTTCGCCGTGGGGCTGACCTGCGGCGGTGCGGTCGAGGTGCACGTCGTGCCGGTCCGGGTCGGCACGCCTGCCCGTACGACGCTGGAGACCGCGCTGGACCTCACAGCGCGCGGCGAGGCGGTGGCCCTGGCGCGTGTCCTCGACGCGGGCCCCGGGCTGCTCCTCGTCCGGCCGGACGGCACGTACGAGGGCGACCTCGGCACGGCCGACGACGCCGGGCTCGCCGCGCAGGCCCACGCGCTGCTCGACGTCGGGCGCACCGAGGTGTGCGCGGTACCGGAGAGCGCGGCGGACTGCGGCGCCGACATCACCCTGTTCGTGGAGTCGAGCGTGCCGCCCGCCCGGATGATCGTGTTCGGTGCGGTCGACTTCGCGGGAGCCCTCGTGCGGGTCGGCAAACTGCTCGGCTACCACGTGACGTTGTGCGACGCGCGGAGCGTCTTCGCGACCCGGGCCCGGTTCCCGGAGGCGGACGAGGTCGTCGTCGAGTGGCCCGACCGCTATCTCCGGACCACCCGCACGGACGCCCGCACGGTCCTGTGCGTCCTGACCCACGACGCCAAGTTCGACGTACCACTTCTGGAGGTCGCTCTGCGCCGGCCGGCCGCGTACGTCGGGGCGATGGGTTCGCGACGTACGCACGAGGACCGCGTTCGTCTCCTTCGGGAGGCGGGGGTGAGCGCGGCCGAGCTGGAGCGGCTGCGGTCCCCCATCGGCCTGGACCTCGGCGGGCGCACGCCGGAGGAGACGGCCGTGTCGATCGGGGCGGAGATCGTGGCGGTGCGGCGAGCGGGAAGCGGGGTGCCGCTGCGGGAACTGGACGGGGCGATCCACCGTCCGGCTTCGCCTCCCCATCGCTGAAGGCCTCTCGCCTTGGCCGGAACGCTGGGGATCGCGGCTTCAGCCGGCCCGTGGGCCTGCCGAAGCCGGCCTCGAACTCGCGGCCCCGCGCGGCCGGTTCAGCCGCCCGGCACCGGGACCGGTCTGGCCAGCAGCTGGTCCAGGATCTCGCCGAGGAAGCGGGTTCGATCCGTCACCGTTGTCGTGGTGCGCAGCGCGACGATCCCGTCCGGACGGACGAGCACGGCGCCGTCGTCGGGGAGCCACGGGACCGCGACGCGGTGCGCGGGAAGTCCGACGTCCGCCGCGGCGGTGAGCCAGCGCTCGCCGGCGACTCCGGCCAGCAGGGTCCACCGGGACGCCACCAGGTCGAGCGTGGACGTCCCGTCGATCCAGGCGTGCGGCACGCGTGAGCCCGGTGTGCCGTCCAGCACCAGGTCGACGGTGGACGGGAGTTCCGGTCGGGGATCGACGATGGCGGCCGAGTCGTACCGCTGGCCGAGGTGCACGACCGGCGCCGCCCACACCCCTGCCGCCGCCCTCGCCGCGTCGGCCTCCGGTCCGCGTCCCCAGTGCAGTTTCGGGTCGGCGACCCTGCGCAGCGCCTGGTCCAGCGTCGCCGCCGCGACCGGTTCCCGTTCGTGCGCGTAGGTGTCGAGCAGCCCGGCACCCGCCTCGCCGTGGTGGACGGCGGCCAGCTTCCACGCCAGGTTGTGCGCGTCGGCGACGCCGGTGTTGAGCCCGAACGCGCCCAGAGGCGACACGGTGTGCGCGGCGTCGCCGACCAGGAACACGCGGCCGACGGTGAAGCGTTCGGCTGCCGCGCTCCGGGGCCGCCAAGGGAGCACACTGCGCACTTCGACGTCGAGGTCCGGGTCGCCGACCGCCGAGCGGATGATCGTCGCGCATCGCTCGTGCGTGAAGTCCTCGGGGCGTTCGCCGCCGTCGGTGTCGCAGGCGACGTGGAAGACCCAGTTCGTCGCGCCGTCCACGGTGGCCAGCAGGCCGGGCGCCTCCGGTGTGGTGATGGTGCAGGTGGCGAAGGACATCCCCCGCAGATGCGGTCGGAGGTCGGCCCGGAACAGGATGTTGATCATCGACTTGCCGAGGTCGCCGGGCCCGGAGACGCCCACCCCGAGCGCCGTCCGTACGGTGCTGTGCGTGCCGTCGGCGGCGACCGCGTGCGTGCACCGCAGCGAGTAACGCCCGTCAGGTCCCTCCAGCTCGACATCGACTCCGTCGGCGTCCTGCCTGATGCCTGTCAGGCGGGTCGACCAGCGCAGGTCGGCCCCACGGCGTGCCAGGTCGGCCGCCACGACGGCGTCGAGCCGGTCCTGCGCGCAGACGCCGCGCAGTCTGAACGGCGTCGCGTCCAGTCCGTCTGCGGAGGGGGTCGGCATGGGCACCGTCACGACGTCGCCCTCACCCATCGCGACGACGGTCGGCGCGACGGCCTTGCCCACGGCGCCTCGGAGATCGACCGCGGCGGCGTCGACGGCGGCGTCGAGACCGATCTCGCGGAGGATCTCGACGGTGCGCGCTCCGATGCCGGTGGCGCGTGGGTGCACCGACGGCCCGGACCTGCGTTCGACGAGCACCACGGGGACTCCGTGGTGGGTGAGGAGTGCCGCGGTGAGCAGGCCGACGCTGCCGCCTCCGACCACGAGCACTGGCACTGGCACTGGCACTGGCACGTCTGGATACGCCGTTTCCGTCATGGCTACACCGTAGCCAGAAGGTAGGATGCGGGTCAACGAGGAAAGGAACCGCCCTGATGACCGAGCCCGTCCCCTCCTCGGTGTGGACCCGCCCGCGCCCCGAGCCACGTCGGCGCGCGCCCGGCGTGGACCAGTACGTGGCCGCCGCGCTGGCCGTCGCGGACGCCGAGGGACTGGCGGCGGTGTCGATGCGACGGGTCGCGGGGGATCTCGGCTCCGGAACCGCCACGCTCTACCGGTACATCACCAACCGCGACGAGCTGGTGGACCTGATGATCGACGCCGTTCAGGGCGAGGATCCGCTTCCCGAGCCCACCGGGGAGTGGCGTGCGGACCTGGGGACGGTCGCGCGCGCCTTGCGTACGACGCTGCTGCGGCACCCTTGGCTGGCCGGTGAACTGACGGGACGGCCCGCGCTCGGCCCCAACTCGTTGCGGCGGTCCGAGTCCACGTTGCGCGCCGCCGTCGCCCTGACGTCGGACATCACCCTGGCCTCGCAGGCGCTCGGTACCGTGCGCGCGTACGTGCTGGGTTCGGTCGCCGCCCAGCAGGCCGTTCGGCACGCGGAGCAGCGCACCGGGCTCAGCGAGGAGGAGTGGCAGCGCAGCGTCGGCCCCTACATCACCGAGGTCCTCGCGGCCGGTGAGCACCCGATGCTCGCCCGCCGCATCATCGAAGCCGAGGAACTCGACCCCGACGTGGAGTTCGCGTTCGGCCTCGACTGCGTGCTCGACGGACTCGCGGCCAGACTGGCCCGCTGAGCGGTGGGAACGCGCAGGGTCGACACCCTGGCGGGGGAACATCCCGGCGGGGAGGACACGAGACGCGGCCGGTCACCTGTCGACGGGCTCACCCACTGCCGGGCACCGCGCGACAGCCACGCTCCTCACCTCCTCACCTCGTCACCACCGCGCCGGCCCGGCCGTCGAGCCCGCAGCGGACAACTCCTAGAGGTCCGGGCCCAGAGCGCCACGGACCGCGGCCAGGATCGCTTCGGTGTCGGCGCCCAGGGCGCGGGCGGACGAGGTGAAATCGCGGGCGAGGGTGGCCAGTTGAGAGGCGTGCGGGGGCGTCGGGCCGGCCGGGGGTGCCGCGACCCGGGAGCCCGCCCCACGGCGGGTGCGGATCAGGTCGGCGGCTTCAAGTTCGCGGTAGGCCCGGGCCACGGTGCCCGGCGCGAGGCCGAGGTCCGTGGCCAGCTGGCGCACGGTGGGAAGCCGGTCCCCCTCGGCGAGTTGTCCGGTGAGGATCAGGGCACCGAGCTGCGCGCGGATCTGGGCGTACGGCGGTACCTGGCTGGTGGTGTCGACGCGGACGGCGGGCTCATTCATCGTCGGGGAACCCGCCTGCCACGTTGTCCCCGACGGCTCGCGGGGCCACCACGGTGACCAGGGACCACGCGACGGTGAACAGGTTCACGAGGGCCAGCGGGTAGAACACCCAGAAGGTGAGCAGTCCCATCGCGCCGGCGCAGCCGGTCTCCGTCAGCGAAATGGAGACCATCACGACGGCGTACAGCTGCTGGCTCGAGACCAGGAGGCCCCAGGCCCCGGTCACCGCCCACGCGCGGTCGCAGCGCTGTTGCTTCCCGCCCGGTCCGTCGGCGATGCGGCGCAGGGCCCACATGCACGTGGGAGTGGCTATGGCGAGTGCGCCGAACATCGGGAGGCTGTAGTACAGGCCGGGCCACGGGCCGAGGAGTGCCCGCATCCCGTTGCAGGTGACGGCGACGACCTTCCCGGCACTGAAGGTGCGGCCTGAGTCGATGGACGCCGTGATGGCCGTGATCACCAGCAGCACGGTGAGCGAGACGCCCTGAAGGACGATCAAGGGGCCCATCCGCGGCGGTACATGTTTTCTGACCAGGCGTGGCGCGAGGCTCGCGGTGCGCACCGCGTCCTGCGGGACCAGGGTCAGCGCGTCGGCGAGGAGGACTCCCGCCACCGCGCACAGGCCGAAGGCGGTGATGCAGAACACGACGCGCTGCTCGAACTCGACCTGCCCCAGCGTGGACAGCGCCTGTGCCGCGATGACGCCGATGGCCAGGCCGGACCAGCGGGCGTAGTGATCGGCGTGATCGAGGAAACGGCTCTGGAGCGGGGCGGTGCCGAGCATGGAGAGGTCCCCTCAGACATCTTGTATCAAGCGGTAAGCACAAGATGCCCTAGGCGGAATCTTGTGTCAAACAATCGATACAAGGCGGTCCAGGGGGATACGCGCGAGGACGGGGAGGGCGGGTCAGGGGAACGCCAACCCCTGACCCGCCCTCACGGAACAACGCGCAGGTACGACGGCCCATCGCACGGGCCACCTGCTGCGGGAAGCCGTCTACGCCGACAGCTCCCACACCGCGTACGCCAGCGCGTCCGCGTTCCGGTTCAGCGCCGTGTCGTTGATGTTCGAGGAGGTGTCGCACGAGGAGTGGTAGCAGGCGTCGAAGGCCTTGCCCGCGGTGCCACCCCACTTGGCGGCCTGTGCGGACGTCTTGATGTAGTCGGCACCGCTGAAGAGGCCGCCGACGGGGATGCCCGCACTCTTGAACGGGGCGTGGTCGGAACGTCCGTCACCCTCGGTCTCGATCTCGGTGGAGACGCCGATGCCGGTGAAGTACGTCTTGAACGTCTTCTCGATGGCCGGGTCGTCGTCGTAGACGAAGTACCCCGGGTTCGGCGAGCCGATCATGTCGAAGTTCAGATAGCCGCTGATCTTCGCACGGTTCGCGGTGGTGAGGCTGTTGACGTAGTACCGCGAGCCCACCATGCCCAACTCCTCGGCGCCCCACCAGGCGAACCGTAGGTGCTTGGTGGGCTGGTAGCCGGACCGGGCCACGGCGAGCGCCGTTTCCAGCACGGCCGCCGAACCGGAGCCGTTGTCGTTGATGCCGGGACCCGCGGTCACACTGTCCAGGTGGGAACCGGCCATGACGACCCGGCCGGTGTCGCCACCGGGCCAGTCGGCGATCAGGTTGTAGCCGGTGCGGCCGCCGGAGGTGAACTGCTGGACGGTCGTGGTGAATCCGGCCGCGTCCAGCTTGGCCTTCACGTAGTCCAGGGACGCCTTGTAGCCGGTGCGGCCGTGCGCGCGGTTGCCGCCGTTGGCGGTGGCGATGGACTGCAACTGGGTGAGGTGGGCCTTGACGTTGGCCACGGGGAGGTCGGGCGCGGCGGCCGCAGCCGTGGGGGCGGGGGCCGCCCCGGCTATGGAACCGCCGGTGAGCAGCGCGGCGACCGTGACGACAGCGGTCGCCGAGGCACGCCCAGGAATGGAGAGCTTCATGTGGGGGGCTCCGAATTCCAGGAAATCCGGCGGACTCCCACGTGGGGTGCGTGGGGTCCCTGGATTCCACGGTGAATGGGGTGCCTGGATGGTGAAGGTGGGACTGACTCACCGTCAAGAGCGGTATTCGGTCACGCGCGTTCGTATGTCGGAGGACTTCGGGTCGCCGAGTCGTTCCGACGCGGGCCAGCACGGCCGACTCGCGCGGTTCACGGCGCCCGCGGGGCGGCTCGACCGACGCCGGCCGCCACCGCTGACGCACGGGCCTGTCGCCCCTCGGACCGGCCGAGCATCGCCGGGACGCGACCGTCTCTCGCAAGGGGGCCTGCCCACCCGGCCGACCGGCTCGGGCGACGGGAGCTGTTCACCCACCCGGTGGGCTCGCTCGCGGTGTGATCCGGCCGGCCGCCCTCGACGGCGGCCCTATCGCCCCTGGGCTGCCCGCTCCACGTTCGACCGGTGCGGGCCCTGGAGCCACTCCGCGTGCGGCCCCAGACGCGCGTCGACCGGTTCCTCTCCGCGCCGGAGCGCGTCGACGTAGGCGCGGTCGGCCGCGAGGCGCGCCGCCACCTCGGGTCCTTGGGCCACGGCGCCGTGACCGGGAACCACGACATCGACGTGCCCGATAGCCTCACCGAAGCGGTCGAGCGCGGCCTCGTAGGCGGCCGGTTGACCGTCCTGGCGCACGTCGAAGAGCGGGATCAGGACGTCGGAGAGCATGTCGCCGGCGAGCAGGACGCCACGGTCCGCGAGGAGGATCGCGGCGTGGCCGACGGCGTGCGCCCGGTGGTCGATGATCTCCCCCGGCACCGGTCCGCCGTCCGCGGGCAGCGGGGTCACCTGGGCGACCAGGTCCAGAGGAATGCCGGACGCGCTCTCCGCCGCCATCGTCCGTGCCCGCTCGCGGGCTTGACGGGCGACCTCGGCGGCGGCCGGCGTGGCGTAGCGCGGGACGTCACCGAACCGGGGATGCCAGAGCAGGTGGTCCCAGTGCGGATGGGTGGCGAATCCGGCGAGCACGGGAAGGCCGAGCTGCTCCACGTCATCGGCGAGTTGGCTCAACTCCGTGCCATGGATGCCGGGATCGATCAGCACCAGCCCGTCGTCCACCCGCACCACGATGGAATTGCTCCAGACCCATTCGCTCTGCCGGACCCAGACGCCGTCGGCCACCTGATTCAGCTTGCCCATGTCCGCTCCCATCGTCGTTCGGTCACCCTGCCGAGACCGCGATCCGCGGCCACACTCATCGCTGTCCGCGGCCACTACCGGCCCCGGCTCCCCGGTGGAGGGGGAGGACGGTCGTGGTCGCCGCCGTGCGGATGTGCAGCCGACCGGCCGTCCGCGGCATGAGTCAGCCCGCATCTTGCATTAAGAGGACCGCCCCGGCGGGGAGGCGTTCCCGAACGCGGCCTCGGCAGCGTGAACGCGCTGATCGAACCGGAGACATCGTCTTCGCGGCCCGAAGGTCGGATCGCGAGCCATGACCGGCACGGCGCCCTTACGGACGACCGGATAAAGTGCGCGGGTTGCCAGTCTGGCTCCATGAGGAGGGGAAGCGTGACCGACACCGACAAAGCCCGATCCGCGGACGATGCAGCTCATGCCACCCAGCAGAGCCGACTGGGCCGTCTGATGCGTTACATCCCCTTGATCGCCCCCGTTCTGCTGTGGACCGTGCCCTGCGTGGTGCTGCTGTACACCGGCCAGCACTGGCCGCTCCCCGTGGCGCTGGGCGGCACCGCCCTGTTCGTCCTCGGGTTGGTCGCCATGCCGCTAGCGATGGCGCGCGGCCACGGCCGCCGCCAGCAGGACTGGGCGGCGATCGTCGGAGACACCCTTCTCGGGGGCAGCTGGATTCTGTTCACCTGGTCCGTCCTGGTCGGCATCGTGCTGCGCCTCGCCCTGACCGTGGCCGGCGTGGGCGACGGCCAGGACCGGGCACGGATCGTCACCTGGGCGGTCCTGGGCGTGGCAGCCGTGCTGCTCGTCTGGGGATACGCCGAGGCGCGCCGCGTACCGCGCGTGCGCCGGCTCGACGTACAACTCCCCCGCCTGGGCGCCGGATTGGACGGCACCCGGGTCGCCCTGATCACCGACACCCACTACGGCCCGCTCGACCGCGCCCGCTGGTCGGCGCGGGTCTGCGAGAAGGTCAACACCCTGGACGCCGATCTGGTCTGCCACACCGGCGACATCGCCGACGGCACGGCCGAACGCCGCCGCGCCCAGGCCGCGCCGCTCGGCACCGTGCGGGCCACCCGGGCCCGGGTCTACGTGACGGGGAACCACGAGTACTACAGCGAGGCCCAGGGCTGGGTCGATCTGATGGACGAGTTGGGCTGGGAGCCCCTGCGCAACCGTCATCTGCTGCTCGAACGTGGTGGCGACACCCTCGTGGTCGCCGGTGTGGACGACGTCACCGCCGAGTCCTCGGGCCTGGCCGGCCATCGCGCCCACCTCGCCGGAGCCCTGGACGGCGCCGACCCCGACCTGCCCGTCCTGCTTCTGGCCCACCAGCCGAAGTTCATCGACCGGGCCGCGGCCGGCGGCGTCGACCTCCAGCTCTCCGGCCACACCCACGGCGGCCAGATCTGGCCCTTCCACCACCTCGTCCGGATCGACCAGCCGGCCCTCGCCGGCCTCAGCCGGCACGGCACCCGCACCCAGCTCTACACCAGCCGCGGCACCGGTTTCTGGGGTCCGCCGTTCCGCGTCTTCGCCCCCAGCGAGATCACCTTGCTCGTACTCCGCTCACCGCACCAGTCCCCCACGCCGTAGACACTTCGCACGGCCTGGGCGTGCGGCCGCCTCGTTGCTCAGCCCTCGGTGCGGCTCGGCTCGGCACCGTCCTCAGCGGAAGGTGTCGCACCGGGCGACGCTGCCCGAGGTGTAGCCGGTGGAGAACCACTGCTGACGCTGCTTCGCGGAGCCGTGCGTCCAGGTGTCGGGGGTGACTTTGCCCTGGTACCGCTCCTGGATGCGGTCGTCGCCGACGGCGGCGGCCGCGTCGAGACCGCGGTTGATGTCGTCCTGGGTCAGCTTGGTGATCAGCGGCTTCCCGCTCTTCGGGTCGGGTGTGGTGGTGGCGTGGTGGGCCCACACTCCGGCGTAGCAGTCCGCCTGGAGTTCCAGCTTCACCGAGCCGCTGTTCCGGCCCTGCCCGCTGCCCCGGGAGATCGTGCCGCTCAGGTCCTGTATGTGGTGCCCGTATTCGTGGGCGATGACGTAGGCCTCGGCGAAAGGGCCGCCCTTGGCGCCGAACTTGCTGCTCAGGTCGTCGAAGAAACCGAGATCGAGGTAGACCTTGTCGTCGGCGGAGCAGTAGAAGGGGCCGACATCGGAGGTGGCGTTCCCACACCCGGTGTTCACGCTGCCGGTGAACAGGTACGTCGGCGCCTGCTCGTAGGACTTGCCCGCGGCCGTCTCCGTCTGCTTCCAGTACGCCTGGACGCTGTCGACCACGGCGACGATGCGGCATTCTTCCTTGCTGTTGGCGTCGGCCCCGGTTCGGCAGTCGGCCGCCAGGTCCGCCGCGGACGCGCCCGATCCCGAGCCGGTGTCCGGCGCGGTGGTGCCGTCCGAGCCGAGCAGGCCCGGATCCACCCCGAAGATCACCGACGCGATCACGACCAGGAGCCCGACCACTCCACCGCCCACGGTCTTGCCGCCACCCGGGATCCCGCCCAGTGCTCCACCACGGTTGTCCTGCACCTCGGACGTGTCCAGGCTGGCGTTCTCGTCGAATTCCATTCGCTGACTCTCCCTCAAGCAGCGCGTCGGCCCGCCCCGCATCGTGACGCCCGACTACCCCGTGCAAGGGGGTTCACGTCCGTCCCGTCGCGGTGGATCGAAGCCGTCGGAGCGACCGTCGGGGCGTTGCCGTCCCGTCCGGCGTGGTCCACGGCGGTGTGCGTCCTGATCGCTGAACGGCGGCCGGCACGATTCTCCTGGCCGGGGACGGGCCAGATGTTTACCAGGCGGCGCAGGGGTCACGCAGACAGGGCGGAATTCACTGCACCGCTGCGAGAACAGAGCTGGACGACGTCCTGAGGGAGGGCGTGGCCGCGAAGGCCGGGCGATGTTCCGACCGGGTGAAATCGCGCGCGTTTCCCTGCGCTGCTTCTGCTGCGAAGTGATCCGTGATGACTGACTCGCATGAGCCGGAGGGGCGCGGCTCAAGGACCCTCCGAGCCCCGCCGGGACCGCCACGGGCAGATGACGCTTTTGGCACCGGACAACGCTTCCCCGAGAGGTACGACCATGACTGAATTCGCCACTGCCGACCAGCTGCGTGACCTCACCGTCCTCGACCCGGAGGGCGAGAAGGTCGGCACCGTCGGCAAGGTGTACCGCGACGACGCGGACGGCCGGCCCGAGTGGGTCACCGTGAAGACCGGCCTGTTCGGCAGCAAGGAGACGCTCGTGCCGCTCACGGGCGCCCGTGTCAGCGGCGACGAGCTGCACGTCCCTGTGACGAAGGAGACCGTCAAGCACGCGCCCCGGGTCGACGCGGACGCCCGCCTCGACGCCGACGAGGAGAGCGGTCTGTACGCCCACTACGGGTTGACGCAGTCCACGTCCGCGCCGGTCGGCGTGGCCGGAACGGCTGCCGAGAGCGGCCGGCACACCGGTTCCGTGGACGGGGTCGACGACGACCGGTCCAGCACGGATGGAACCACCCGGGCCGCTGGCGGCCGCTCCGCGGCGGACCCGGAGAAGTGAGTGAGCACCTCCCGCTGACATCGCCGAGGTTCTGACGGTGCTCGCGGCCGCAGCGTGCGACGCAATGTCCCGCCTCCGGCGGGGCCGGTAACCGGTCGGACCGCGGTCAACGACGTTCGACGGGCCTGTGCGCATCCGCGCGCAGGCCCGTCGAACGTCGTCCTGTCAGCGATATCCGATGGTCACCGGTGTGTGCACGCTGCGCGGCGGCAGCGTGAGGGTGAGCGTGTGGGCGTCACTGTCGTAGTGCCATGCCTGGGACGACAGCCCTTTGCTCCCGACGGTGATGCTCTTGGGCGAGGTCACGCCGAGCAGCGTCACCGTCCACCGCCTGCTCTTGACCTGACCGCGGAAGGAACCCGTGGCAGGGCCGATGGTGACGGTGTGCCGGGCGCCGCTCTCGCGATAGTGGATCTTCGTGGTGGCGCTGTGCCCGGGACCGGTCGTGGTGCCGTCGTCCTCGTACAGGGACGAGGTGCCGTCGGCGCCGGTCGCCACGGTGAGCGTGGCCTTGGTCAGGGGCGCCTTGTCATGGCTGGTGACGTTGCCCGTCCGGGTCGGGATCGTGGCGCCCGCCTTGACGAACACCGGCATACGGTCGAGACCGGTGGTGATGTTCTGCGTGGTGCCTCCGGTGTAGGTCTGTCCGGTGAAGTAGTCGGTCCACCAGCCGGGCGGGAACCACACCGACGTGGTGGCCGTGGTGCCGGGCGTCGTCACGGGTGCCACGAGCATGTCCGAGCCGTAGAAGTACTCGCTGCCCGCGGTGGCGTAGGCCTGTGGCTCGTCCGGATACTCCAGGTACGTGGCGCGGACCACGGGGGTCCCGGTGGTGGCGGCCTCCTGCGCGAGCGAGTACGTGTACGGCACGAGGTTCTCGCGGAGGTTGAGGAAGGTGTCGGCCGACCGGCGGGCCTCGGTGCCGTACTGCCAGGGAAGGCGGTCGCTGTGGTTGCTGTGCAGGCGGTCGATCGGCTGGAAGGTGCCGAGTTGCACCCAGCGGGCGTAGAGGTCGTCGGGCAGTTTGTGCGTGGTGCGGGTGCTGCCTCCGTCGGTGTAGGTCTCCGAACCCGTCAGCCCCGTCGTGTCGTTGTGGCCGCCGATGTCGTGGCTGACGGCCGACATGCCGGTGGCTGCCGACTCGCCCGGTGTGTAGCCCACTTCGGAACGCAGGGTGCCCCAGGTGGACGAGGTGTCCCCGGTGAAGTGCACGGTGGTGCGCTTGTCCGCCCACGGCCCGGTCGGCAGGCCCTGCTGGCCGCTGTAGCCGCCGGCCTGGAGCGATCCGTAGGCACGGGAGATGACGAACCCGCGGCCGATCGCCCGGTCGGCGTCGGCGGCGTACTGCTGGTTGATCCACGCGTCCGGTGTGACGCCCGGCACCGACGACTGGGAGTTGTCGCAGCACCAGTCGAGCCACCAGAAGTCGTTGCCCTGGTCGTCCAGGCTGCGGTGCAGATCCATGTACGCCTTGAGCTGGTCGGGGTCACCGAAGTCGAAGGTGTAGCAGTCGCCGCCGGCGCTCGCGCCGGACGCGCAACCCCCCTTCGTCAGCTTGCCCTTGGCGGTCGCCTGGGCCTGCGCGAACTGTGGGTCGGAGGCCAGGATGCTCGGGTGGGTGTTGAGCGTGTTGTGCAGTCCCTGCGATGCGGACCAGTCGAAGAAGCCCTTGGGGTCGGGGAACTTCTTCGTGTCCATCTCCCAACCGCTCCAGGTGTTGGGTGACTTGAAGTCGGTGTCGGTCACCAACACGTCGAGCGGGACGCCTTCGGAGCGGAAGGCGGGCAGGATCGTGTTCTCGTAGTCGGCGGCCGTCCGGTCGATGTACTCCGAGTACCAGGTGCCGTACGTCCACTCGGGCAACAGCTTCGGCGGGCCGGTGAGGATGGCGAGGTCGGACAGGGCCTTCTTGTAGTCGTGGCCGTAGCCGAAGACGTAACCGTCCTGGTAGGGCGTGCCGTTGTGGGACGGCCGCTGCGTGACCTTCTTGGTGGCGGTGTCGTACAGCGCGGACGTGGTGTCGTCCAGCAGATACCAGCCGTCCTTGTGGAGCAGGCCGGGAGTGGTGGTCGGGTCGCCGTTGTCGCCGTTCAGCCCGTCCAGGCTGCGCCGGTAACCGCCCAGGGCGAGATGCGGCTGCGGGGCCGCCGCGCCGGATGCCGTCACGGACACGGTGTCGAGGTTGATGTGACAGCTCGCCGCCGCCGGGCAGCCGATGGTGATGTCGTCGGCGCCGGCCTTCAGTGCCACGGGTACCGAAGCGGTGCGCCAGGTGTCCCAGCTGCCGGTCACCGGGAGCGACAGTGTCTGTGTCGTGCCGCCGGAGGTCACCGAGGCCGTGCGCGTCTGGTTCAGGCCGTCGCCGCCGGCCGCGTTGGCGTAGCGCACCTGGACGGCGTACGTGCCGTCGGAGGGAACGCCGACCACGTGGGCCGACACGCTCGACCCCTGGTTCAGTTCGGCGAGGAAGCCGTCGCCGGAGTACGAAGCGTGGTCGCCGGCCACCTTCGCGGAGCCCGCGATCCGGTCGTCCTCTGCTTCGCAGCTCGTGCCGAAGGCGCAGTCCGTGATCGCGGTCGTCGAGGTCGGTGGGAAGGTGCCGCCCGGGGTCACCAGGGCGACGCTGTCGACGTTCACGTTTCCGGAGTCGGCGGCGGTCTTGGTGAGCGTGACGGTGTGGTGCCCCGTGCCGAGCTGCACGGCGCTGTTCGCCAGGCTCCAGGTGTCCCAACTGCCGGTCACCGGAAGGCTCAGCGTCCTCGCCGTGCCACCGTCCACGGTCAGGGTGAGGGTGCGCGTGACGTTCTTCCCGTCACCCGCGAGCGAGTTGGCGTACCGGACGTCGAACTGGTAGGCCCCGGCGGTCGTGACGTCGACGTCGGCCGTCAGTGAGCTGCCCGTTCCCTGGAAGCCGGCCAGGAATCCGGCGCCGGTGTGTCCGGTGTGGTCCGAGGCGAGGCCCAGCCCTCCGTACGACAGGCTCTCCGCCTCGCACAGCGCGCCGAGGGTGCACGTCATCTGTCGCCAGGGCGCCGCGGTCACCGGCTCGGCCCCGGCCGTCAACCGCACCGCGAGATTGCGGGCGTTGAACGGCCCGGAGCCCACCTGATAGCGCAGGGTCACCGCGCTGGTCCTCACCGTCAGCCACCCGTCGACGGTGCTCGACGTGTACGCGGTCGGCGTGAAGTCGGCGCGGCCGATGGCGTTGTACGTCGCCTGGTCGGTGAACTGGCCGTTCTGCGCGTACTCGGTACGGATCAGGGTCGGCGACAGCACCTGGAAGCGCGCGTTGCCCGAGGTCACCGCCGGGACGGTGCGCTCGCCCGGATGCTCCGCCGGTCCCGCGGCGGCCTGCCCGGCCAGGGTCATCCCCGCCAGGCACGCGGCGAGCGCGACACCCGTCATCCGTCGCCGTAGGAAGTGCGCCCCGCGCCACGCTGGTCTCGTTCTCACGGAAGACTCCGTCCTGGAGCGGGCCTCTCGGCCCGTCACGGGTTCCTGCTGACATCGAGCTACTGCTGACATCGTTGTCACCTTCGCCCCTTCCGGGGCGCCGGCGGGATCGGCTCAACCTGCTGCGCGCACGACGGAAGGGGGGAAGGCACTGCGGGTGCCCCGACAAGTTCTATCGATGTAAATGATGCCCGTGGCATGACAACACAGCCGCGGGCGGGTGTCCATATGCGGGGCGGACAACGCCGGGAGGACGCCCGGATCCGGCCGACACAGCCGACGCGCGGACGTCGGGTCCCGGGCAGCGGCACGGCCCGGTAGCGTGATCGTCTGCCGCGTGGAACGTCCATGCGGCCGACCGGCCCGCGCGAGGGATTCCGGTGGCGAGCGACGGGACCGTGATGAGCGAACTGGCAAAGCCCCGCATCGAGGTCCCGGAGGGCGAACCGCCGGCCGAACTGACGATCCGGGACTTGGTGGTCGGGGACGGACCCGAGGCACAGCCCGGCAGGGTGGTCCAGCTTCACTACGTAGGGGTCGCGTTCGCGTCCGGCAGGGAGTTCGACTCCTCCTGGGAGCGGGACCAGCCGTTCAAGTTCGCCGTGGGCGGCGGCAGAGCCATCAAGGGCTGGGACCGGGGCGTGCGGGGAATGAAGGTCGGCGGCCGCCGCGAGATCATCGTTCCCCCGCGTCTCGGCTACGGCAAGCAGTCACCCTCTCCCTTGATCCCGCCCGGCTCGACCCTGATCTTCGTCGTCGACCTGCTCACGGTCGTGGGCGGTCCCCCGCAGCGAGTGACGGCCTGACCGGCTCGGCCTGAACTGGCGCTCCGGAGGAACGGGGAAGCACCACGCCGCCGCCCCGTTCGGACAGCGGCACTCCGAGCGCCAAAGAGCCAAGACCGCCTCTCCGGCCGGGGCGAGACGTCGCTCGAGCGCTTCCCGACACGGGGCCGACCCACCCCATCCGCCGCTCTTTTCTCCAGAGAATCAGATCCACCCCCTTCCCCGTACCGACTGGTCGGTACTAGCGTCGCCGCGTCGAGCACGCACTGCCGCGTGCCATGGCGACCTCCAGGGAGGCACTGTGTCGATTTCTCCTCCGGCGACCGACGGGCCGCGAGCCACGCGGGCGTCGGCGCCACTGCGGGGCCTCGCCGAACGACGGCTCCAGCACTATCCCGAACGCGGAGCCCGCTACTGGTACTTGGCCCTCGTCGTACTCGTCACGATCGTCCTGTACTACCAGTTGTACGTGCAGTACGCGGTCTCCACGGCCGTCATCGCCCAGTACCACATGACGTTCATGTACTTCGTCTACATCTCCGTGGCAGCGAACGCCGTCGGCGCCTTCGCCTCCCTCGCGGCCGGACTGGCCGACCGCTGGGGCCGGGCGAACATCGTGGTCTACGGCCTGCTGGTGGTCGGCGTGCTGACCACCTTCGCACTGCCCAACGCGCCGGGGAAGCTGAGCTACCTGCTCATCTACAGCGCGATCGCCCTGGTCGAGGGCATGATCCTGGTCGCCACCCCCGCGCTCATCCGTGACTTCTCGCCGCAGTTGGGGCGCGCGTCCGCGATGGGGTACTGGACCATGGGACCGGTCATCGGCAGCCTCGTCGTCACCGCCGTCACCTCCCGTACGTACGGCACCTCGGCCACCTGGCAGGACGAGATCCGTTACGCCGGGATCAGCGGTCTGGTGCTGTTCGTCGTGGCATTCGTCGGGCTCCGCGAGCTGGCACCGGCGCTGCGCGACCAGATCATGGTGAGCCTGCGCGACCGAGCCCTGGTGGAGGCCCGCGCGCAGGGCATCGACACCGAGGCCGCCCTCAAGGGGCAGTGGCGGCAGATGCTGCGGCTCGACGTCATCGGCTCGGCCGTCGCCGTCGCGCTCTTCCTGCTGCTGTACTACGCGGCGGTCGGCAACTTCGTCGTCTACTTCGCCACGACCTTCGGTTACACGACTCAGCGCGCGAACGCCCTGCTCAACTGGTACTGGGGCGCGAACGCCGTCTCCCTGGTGGTGGCAGGTCTGCTCTCGGACCGACTGCACGTGCGCAAACCGTTCATGCTCGGCGGCGCGTTGGGCACGATCGGATTCACCCTCGCGTTCACGCTGCGCGCCACCGAGCCGGACACCGGCTATTACACGTTCGCGTTCATCGTGGCCGGCATCGGCGTCACGAGTGGCTTCGCCTACTCGCCATGGATGGCGAGCTTCACCGAGACCGTCGAGCGGCACAACCCCGCGGCCACCGCGACGGGCCTGGCGATCTGGGGCTGGATCGTACGCATCACCGTCGCGCTGTCGGCCGCCTTCCTGCCGCTCGTGGTCAACACCGTCACCCCGATCGTCGAGCACGGCGCCGAGGTCAAGCAGGCGTCCGTACAGGCCACCGACGCGCTCGCCATCACCCGGGCCCACCCCAAGGTGTTCGCGGAACTCGGCCGCTACGCGCCGGGCAAGGTGCCGCCGGCGCTGCTGAAGCAGGCCGTGCAGGAAGTCGGCGCGCAGGACCTGGCCACCGTGCAGAAGGCCGCGCCCCAGCTCAAGGTTCTCCGGGAGCACGGGGCCGAGGTGCAGAAGGCGAGCGCCGACAACCCGGGCAAGTGGCAGATCTGGTGGTGGGTGTCGCTGGCCGGACAGGTGTTGTTCGTACCGTTCGTCTTCCTGATGTCCGGCCGCTGGCGACCCCGTGACGCCCGGCGCGACCTGCGCGAGCACGAGGAGGCGGTGGCCCGCCAGGTCGCCGGGATGCGCCAGGCGGACTCGCAGGAGGGTGCGCCCGCGTGAGCATCCCCACCGCACCGCACGCGCTCACCGCCCTGGAGCAGGCCGCCGCCGTCCGCACCGGCGGGATCTCCCCCGTCGAGCTGGTGCGCCACCACCTCGCCCGCGCCGAGGAGTTCGACGGGCACTACGGGGCGTTCCTCACCCGTACGCCCGAGGCAGCCCTGGACAGGGCGGCCGCGCTGGAGAAGACGCCGCGCCGTGCGGCGCCGGGCGCCCTGACCGGCGTACCCACCGCGGTGAAGGACCTGGTGGAGACGGCCGGGGTGGTGACGACGTACGGCTCGAAGGTGTTCGCGGGGCACGTGCCGGAGGTCGACGCGCACAGTGTGCGGCGGATGCGGGAGGCCGGCACCGTCAGCCTGGGCAAGACCAACACCCCGGAGTTCGGCTGCTGTTGCTACACGGACAACGATCTGGCCGGCCCGGCCCGCAATCCGTGGGACCCGTCGCTGTCGGCCGGCGGGTCCAGCGGCGGTGCGGCCGTCGCCGTGGCGCTCGGCCTCGTGCCCGTCGCGCACGCCAGCGACGGCGGTGGCTCGATCCGGATCCCGGCCAGTCTGTGCGGGCTCTTCGGCCTCAAGCCCGCGCGGGGACGCGTGAGTTCGGGGCCGGCCGGAGCCGAGGTCACCGGGCTGGCCGTGCAGGGGCCGTTGGCCCGCTCCGTGCGCGACGCGGCGGCGCTGCTCGACGTCCTCGCGGGACCCGAGCCCGGCGATCCGCACTGGGCGCCGCCGCTGCCGCCCGGCGAGACGTTCCTCCAGCACGCCGAGCGTGATCCGGGCAGACTCCGGATCGGCCGGTACGCGACCCCTGCGGCGAACGGGATCGCCGTGGACCCCGAGTGCGTGGCCGCCTGGGAACACGTGTCACGCCTCCTGGAGAGCCTCGGTCACGAGGTGGAGGACATCCCGACCCCCTTCGGTCCGGAGATCGGCGACCACTTCGTGACGGCCTGGGGCGTGCAGTCGCTGGGCCGGACGGTGGACCCGGAACAGGAGGAGTTGCTCCGACCGGTGACACGGGCCTGGCGGGAGTACGGACGGCAGGTGACGGGCGAGCAGTTCGCCGTCGCGGTCGACGGGATGCAGCGCGCGGCGCGACGTGCGGTCGAGGCGACGCAGGCGTACGACGTCGTCGTCACCCCGACCCTGGCGACGCTGCCCCAACCCGTCGAGCACTTCGACGAGTCGGGCGACCCGCTGGTGAATCTGCGTCGCCAGAGCCCGTTCAGCGCGTTCACCAGTCCGTACAACATGACGGGTCAGCCCGCGGTCAGCCTGCCGCTCTATTGGACCGCCGAGCACGGACTCCCCGTCGGAGTGCAACTCGTGGGCCGCCCCGCCGGTGAGGCGACCCTCGTCGCGCTCAGCGCACAACTGGAGGCGGCGGCGCCGTGGCGGGACCGGTACGGGGCGCTGCTCTGAGCACGGGGCACGGGGCACCGGCGAGGCCTTGCCCCTTCGACATCGAGGAGCAGCGGTCCTCACATGCTCGCCGGGATTCGGGCATCCGACCTGTGCTCGGCTCCCGGGGGCGGTGCACGTCGAGGGCGCCGTCCGACCGTGTTCCCCCGGGCCGTCGTGGTGGAGTCGATGTCACGACCTCCACCACGACGGGCTTCGACCTGTCCGTAGGTCCCTGGGTCCTCACAGTGCGCAATACATGATGTGAAGGCCTACGTAGCCGTGCCGGGGGTGGTGAAAGCCTTCCGGCAGGGTGCCGAGCACCTCGAACCCCAGTGACCGGTACAGCCCCACGGCCCGCTCGTTCGTCTCCACGACCGCGTTGAACTGCATGCCCCGGAAGCCGGCCGCTCGGGCCCACTCCATCGTGTGTGCGCACAGCGCGCGGCCCACTCCCCCGCCCTCGAAGGCGGGATCGACCATGAAGCTGGCACTGGCGATGTGCGAGGCGTTGCCCAGGTGATTGCGGTTCATCTTGGCGGTTCCTACGACCTTGCCCGCATCGTCGACGGCGACGACGGTCCGGGCCGGTGCGGGCAGCAGCCACCACTCGCTCCCTTCCTCCTTCCCCAGGTCGACGGGGTAGGTGAAGGTCTCCCCCGCCGTGACGATGGGCTGGAAGAAGGCCCAGATCGCAGGCCAGTCCGTTGCTTTCGCTTCCCTGATCACCATGCGGGCAGCATGCCAGTTTCCTGCTGTCCGTACCGAAGCAACGATCGAAGATCGATGGGCGCGAATCCGCCATCTCGTTGCCTCCCCCAGCACGGCGCTCGGTGTGGCCCGCCAACGCCACAGGTCGTGAGGGGCGTTCGCGGCTCCAGCGCGGTCTCGATGGCCGGGCTCACACGAGGGCGACGACCAGCAGGGCGAAGGCGGCGACGATGACGGCCACGCGGACGTAGTGGTAGCGGTTCCACTGGTTCACCTGCTGCTTCCAGTCGGCGGGCCGGTTCTCGGGGGTCCACGTCTTGTTCCGGTTGTTGATCGGGACGAGCAGCAGGATCGACATGATCACGCTGAGGAGCAGGAGCGCGCCGGCGGTGACAACAGGGCCTGTGCCGTCGTGGTGTCGTCCGGCGACGGCCCAGACCGAGACGAGGACGAGGGAGCCGATGTACCAGACCGGCATCACGGCACCGAGCATCCGGCCTCCGTGGGCGTGGGCGAGTTGGGTGCTGTCCTCGGGGAGCGCGTTGAAGATCGGGTTCATGACGAAGGCGACGGAGAACTCCACCCCCACCATCAGTCCGACGATCACGGTGGTGACGACCTCAAGTGCGTTGAGCATGATGACCCCTCCAGAATCTAGCGGCGCTAGATGACAGTGCAACGCTAGACCTACTGCCGCTCGATTGTCTAGCGATGCTAGGATCGGGTCATGTCGGTACAGGAACGCAAGCAGCGCGAACGGGCCGAGCGCGAGCGCCTCATCGTGGCGACGGCCCGCGAACTCGCCGAGCAGCGAGGCTGGGACGCGGTCACCACCCGCCTCCTCGCTGAGCGCATCGAGTACAGCCAGCCGGTTCTCTACAGCCATTTCCGCGGGAAGCGCGAGATCATCGGCGCGGTGGCCATCGAGGGTGCGGCCGAAATGGCCGCGGAGCTACGGACCGCGACCTCCGCCGCGGCCGGCCCGCGCGCCCGGGTCACCGCTCTCGCTCACGCCTACCTCGACTTCGCCGAGCGGAACACGGCGGTGTACGACGCCCTGTTCCAGCTCGACGGCGGCCTCACGTTCGCGAACGAGGACACCCCGGAACCTCTGAAGGACGCCTTCGCCGCTCTGATGGAGACATTGGGCGAGGTCGCCGGGGACGGCGTCCACCCAGGGCTGTTCACCGAGGTGTTCTGGGCGGCCCTGCACGGGCTGGCGACCCTGACCCGGGCGGGACGACTGCCACGGGGGGACGCCGAGCGGAGGGTGGAGCTGTTGGTGGACCGGCTCGCCCAGTTCTGACCCGCGACCAGGCGGGCAGGCTGGGCCGTTCCGGCGGATGCGGACGAGTGCCGCACCGGCCGGAACCTCGTCAGCGCGCCGGGATCGGCTGGGTGAGGTTCACCGGGTTGCCGTCGGGGTCCTTGATGTGGGCGACGCGCTGCCCCCATGGCATGTCGTTGGGACCGCCGCTGACCGAGCCGCCCAACGCCGCCACCCGGGCGAGCGTCTCGTCCACGTCGTCGACATCGACGCTGAGGAGGATCCGGGACGCCGCGCCGGTCGCAGCGTCCTCCCTGGCCACGAGACCGAGGTCGGAGTCGCCGATGCGCAGGCCCACGTAGAAGGCCGGGCCCTCCGCCGGCACCCGGAAGCTCTCCTCGGCGCCGAACAACTTCG
Organism: Streptomyces sp. NBC_01428; assembly: GCF_036231965.1. Taxonomy (NCBI): domain Bacteria; kingdom Bacillati; phylum Actinomycetota; class Actinomycetes; order Kitasatosporales; family Streptomycetaceae; genus Streptomyces; species Streptomyces sp. NBC_01428. Next base: position 341,578 of record NZ_CP109499.1, read on the forward strand.
TGTAGAAGCCGAGCAGGGCGTCCTGGTCTGCCGTCACGATCACTGGCTGGATGGTGGACATGTCACTCCTGTCGTGAACGGTCGTGTCGTCGGGTAGACCGCTCGAAAGCGGCGAACTCATCGGCCTTCATCGGCGGACCGTCCAACCGGGAGATCAGCAGTACGGCGATGTGGAAAGCCCCGAACCCGCCCTCACCGCCTCGGATCTGCACGTGGTGATGTGCTGTGCGATGTGCACCGTTACCTGTACGCCATGCTGAGCTGCACTGTGTAGGGGGAGTCGAACCCCCGCGTTGCTCTTCACGCGCCAGGAGTGGGCCGGAAAACCGCCGGCCCTCGGCGTACGCACCTGCATTTCGCCCCGCCAGGTCCCTGACCAGCCACTCCAGGGGGCCGCAAGGGTCCGGAGCCGACCGCCCGTCCCCGCCCGGCCGCCGCGGCTCCGACAGGCCGCCTCACTCCCTGCGAACAGCCGTCACGTCGCCGCCTCGCCCCGATCGCTCACGTCCCCGGTCAGAGCCGTCCGCGCCAGGTCGCGCAGCCACGCGTGTGCGGGGTCGGTGTCGTAGCGCTGGTGCCAGGACAAGTACACGGGAGCCGACGGCAGTTCGAGCGGCAGCGGGAGGAGAACCAGACCCAGGTGCGCGGCGGCCGAGCGGGTCGTCGTTTCGGGAGCCGTGACGAGAAGGTCGGACTCGCGCACGAACTCCAGCCCGGTCGCCTCGGTGGGCGCGGTCGCCACCACCCGTCGCGTGAGGCCGAGTTGGGCCAGTGCTCCGTCGAGCGCGTTGTCGAACCTTCCCCTCCTGGAGATGGAGATGTGCTCGGCCTCGGCGTATCGCGCGGGACTGACCGTCTTCACGCGGGTGAGGGGATGCCCTTGCCGTACGACGATGACATGCCCGGTCTCCGCCAGCAGTTCGCCGTGGATCTCGGACTGGGCCGGACGATTCGCGTTGGCTTCGAGGTCGACTTCCCCGCGACGCAACTCAGGTGTGTCGACGCTCGATTCGGCGAGGAAGCGCAGCCGCACACCGGGCGCCTGCCTCCGCACCGCCGCGAGGAGACCGGGGCCGCCGTGGGCGACGAGGGAGTCGTGCCAGCGAAGGGTGAACGTTCGGTCCAGTGTCGCGAGGTCGAGTGCCCGACTCGGCGCCAGCACGCCGTGGACCTGCTGGAGCAGCTCATGCACCTGTTCCCGGACCGCGATCGCGTACGGAGTCGGGGTCATGGTGCGTCCGGTGCGCACCAGGATCTGATCCCCCGTCGTCCTGCGGATACGGCCGAGGCTTCGGCTCATCGCGGGTGCGGTCACGTGCAGGCGATCGGCGGCACCGGCCACGCTCCCTTCGTCGAGGAGGGCGTCGAGGGCGGCCAGCAGATTCAAATCCAGTTGCATGGGAGTCATTCTATCCGTGTTTTACATGCACTTGAGGTTATGGCTGCCTGCTCGTACCTTCGAGATGTGGGCAGGAGAGATCGACGAACTCCCCCGCATTCACCGCCCCTGCTGAGATGGGAGTACCGCCATGTCCGACTCGATTCAGAGCACAGGGAATGCCGCAGTCGCCGAGGCCGCGTCCGATGCCGACCTGCTGGCCGAGACCGCGATTGCCGTAGGCGCGGCGGGCTCGGTGCTGCGCGAGCGCTTCGGCGATGTGGTCCGCTACCGGACACGCGAGGAACTGATGAGCGCGCTCGCCGCCAACGACGACGCGGCCCTCGACGTCCTGCGCCCGCGCCTCGAGAGCCTGCGCCCTCAGGCCGGCTGGGTGGAGGAGGAGCTCGCGGGCGGGGCTCTTCCTTCCGGTGAGTGGTGGGTCGTCGATCCCGCCGAGGGCAATGTCAACCACCTGCACGGTCTGCCGGACTGGGGCGTCACCGCCACGCTCGTGCGCGACAACCAGCCGGTACTCACCGCGGTCCACCTTCCGCTGACCGGCGAGACATACACCGCGCTCGCGGGCGGTGGCGCCCACCTCGACGGCCGTCCGCTGCGCGTCTCCGAGACCACGGATCTCGGACTGAGCCTGGTGGCCACGAGCCAGGCCAGGCCGGACGAGGACCAGGCGGTCACCCGGCGCATCGGTTCCTCGATCACCGCGATGCTCGGCGACGCACTCGTGGTGCGCACGTCGGTGCCCGCGACCCTGCACCTGCTGAACGTCGCCGCAGGCCGGATCGACGCGTTCTGGCAGTTCGCCGGAGCCCGCGCGGACCTGCTTCCCGGCGCGCTCCTCGTGACCGAGGCCGGCGGGCGGATCTCCGACGCCGAGGGCCGCCCCTGGACGCCGGCGAGCGAGAGCCTGCTGGCCGCCGCACCCGGGGTGCACACCGCCGCCGTCGCCACGCTCTCCCGCTGACCACCCCTGACATCCAGCAACACCGGAAGGACCAGATCGCCATGACCAAGATCGCTGTACTCGGAAACGGCCGCGTCGGCGGCACCCTGTCCGCAGCCCTCACGGGGGCCGGGCACGACGTGACCGTCGCGGACAGCTCGCCCGGCGCTGCCGCCGAGGCTGCGCTCGGAGCCCAGATCGTCGTCAACGCGACGCCGGGCGCGAGTTCGTTGGAACGGCTCCTCGCTCTGCGGGAGGAGCTCGACGGCAAGATCCTCGTGGACGTCTCGAACGCCACCGTCGACGGCCCGGACGGGCTGCCCGCGGGCCTGCTCTACCCCGGCTCAAGCCTCGGCCGGCACCTCCAGGACGCCCTCCCCGGCACGCACGTGGTCAAGACGCTCAACACCATGCTGTTCACGGTGATGACCGCGCCCACCGCCCTCGCCCAGTCGCCCACGGTCTTCCTCTCGGGCGAGGACGCGGGAGCCAAGCAGGTCGTCCGCGGGCTTCTCGAAGACCTCGGCTGGCACCAGGACTGGATCACGGACCTCGGCGGGATCGAGACCGCGCAGGCGACCGAGGCCGCCGTGCTGTTCGTACCTCACGTGATCCGCTCCAGCGGGTTCGCCCCCTTCGCCGTCTCGATCAGTCGCTGAACGGGGCGAGCAGACCTCGCCGCACGTCGAGCCGCCGGCGGCCGGTCACGTGCTGAGCGCGCTGATGGCGTCTCCGATGTACTTGGCCCCCAGGATGCCCAGCACCGTGGTCATGATGGCGGCGTTGTGGGCCGACATCCATCCCTTCCAGCCGTTGAGCGTCTGGGCGGAGCGGTCGCCGCCGAGGAGGTAGACGGCCAGCGGCACGGTGGTGCAGAGCGAAGCGATCAGGACCATGACGACGCCCGCGACGGCCTTGCCTCCCGTGCCTGCCGTGCTCGCCGCGATGGCGAGGGCGCCGCCGAGGAGCAGGACGAGGTTCTTGGGATTGACCACCGCGAGGGCGGCGGCGAGGCCGGCCGCTCGGCCCGGGGTGAAATGATCGATGGCCTTCATCCAGCCGGGCTGTCGTGCCTCACGACCCTCACGCGGCCGGCCGGTGAACTGCTTGGCCGCGAGCAGGATGAACACGAGGCCCAGGGCCAGCTTGAGCCAGCTCGTCCAAGTGGCGGGCGACCCGCTGCCGGTGGTGGCGTCGCCGTTCGATCCGAGGACGACCAGGGCGGCCGTCGCACCGGCCAGACTCAGCGTCCAGCCCACGGTGAAGGCGATGCCGTTGGTGCGGCCTTGCGGGGTGGCGAGCATCAGGATGACGGCCACGAGGGGCAGCGGGCTGATCGCGATGCCGACCGCTGAGGGCAGCATCTGTCCGATGGCGTCCCCCATGGTCAGCGCCGCCCCGCGGTGAGGGCGGGAAGCTGCCAGGTGCCGTCGAGTACCGACGGGTCCGGTCCGTAGATGCGGATGACCACGGAGAAGGGGCCGTCGGGAGCGGGCAACCAGTTCGCCGCCCGGCGCGGGTCCTGGGGCCTGGCGTGCTGGACGTACAGGGTGAGGCCGCCGTCGCGGTCGTGGACGAGCCCCTCGGTGCGGTCGCCGATGGAGTAGCGGTCGAGGGGGTTGTCGACCAGAAGTCGCTCGGGCAGTCGATACAGGGTGGCCGACCAGAAGAACTGCGCTTGAGGCAGCCGATCGGCGCCGAAGTGAATCGTGTAGTCACGTTCGGCGGAGTCGGGCGGGCGGTTGCCCTCGCTGTCGACGGCCCAGCCGCCGTACCAGGCTTCCGCCGGCGGGAGACCGTACAGACCCTTGTCCGCGCCGACACCGCGGGCGAGGTAGTCGTCCCCCAGCTCCGCTCGGGTACCGAAGCATCCGGCCGATGTGGTCGCGCGGGCCTTGGCCTCCTCCAATCGCGCACGCCCGTCGGCGATCCCCTGTTCCATGGCGGCCCGGACGTCGGGCTCGAGGCGGGAGGGCTCGAACGTGCCGGCGCCGTTCACGCCGAGAGCCGCCAGTTCCTGCCGGAGTCCCTCCTGTTCGGAGAGGGCGGGGAAGAACCCGAGCAGGAAGTCCAGCACCGTGAAGAACTCGATGCTCGTGCCGGACTCCTCCCGCCAGACCGGCCAGTCGGGCTCGTCCGCCGGCGCCGGCGCGGCCTCACCGGTGTAGGCGCTGAGTGGCTGCAGCCCGTACTGCTCCTGAACGGCCCGCAGTTCCTCGATGTCCTTCTCCGTGGCGCCCGTGAGCGTGGTACGCCCGAGGCAGCCGACGAGCTGGGAGTCGGCGCGGAGTACACCGGCCGCGCCGTCAGGGAGTGGTCCCGTCCATCCGGGGCCGGCGATCACGTAGTCGCCGGCACCCTGGCCGGTGGTGCGGGCGCCGACGAAGCCGACGTACGTGGTGTCGAGATCATGGAAGGGGAGGACGTAGTACCGGTCCATGGCAGGTACCGAGACCACCCAGGGCTCGGCCCGAAGGTCGAGCCAGCACCACGAGTACGGTGTGTCGTTGTTCGGTGTCACGATGTCGGTGTTCTCCGGCCGTGAGGGCCTCGGATAGTGCCGGAACGTGCCGAAGCCCCCCACGTATCGGTGATCGTTGGAGTCGACGGCCTGCGTGTACAGCGTTCGGTAGTTCTCCAGCATCGGATGGCCGAAGATCCAGGCCCGAGCCGCCGTGTCCCGTACCGCGTCAAGGCTCGCACCGCTCATACGCACCGCCCTTGGAAGGTTGCTTACTTACCCTTTTCGGGAGTTTAGGGACGAGGCGAAGGTATGCGCGTTCCACGCGCCGGGCGCGGTTCCTGCAGGTGGGTTCAGTGCGTCTCCGCACCTCGACGCCCCCACCGCCCGCGGGATGTGCGCAGCACACGGAGGCCCGCCGCACTCTGAACGGTCATGGCGGCGGCGGCCGTGGCGGTGACCGCGAATCCGCCCTGAGGTCCGAACGTGTCGATCGCCCAGCCGGACAGCGCGGCCGCGGCAGCCGAACCCGCCGCGCCGGCGGCGCCGAGCCACGCGAATGCCTGGGTCAGGACGGTGTGGTCGACCGTGGCCTCCGTGAACACGGGGAAGAGCACGAGCAGAGGCGGGATCGCGGCTCCGGTCAGGATCACGACCAGGGCGAGCCCGAAGGGTGAGCCGACCGTGAACAACAGCATGGTGCCGAGGCTCAACACGCTTGTTGCCGCGACCAGTTGTACAGGCGGTGCCGCCCTCCATCGGCGCAGGCCGTAGAGCCATCCGGCCAGCAGACCGCTGAAGCTGGACGCCGCGAAGATCGGGCCGGCGGCGCCCGGCGCGCCGCACTCCACCGCGAGCCCGGTCACCGACACCTGCATGGCTCCGAAGAAGATCCCGATGGCAAGGTTGAGCCCCATCAGGAGCAGAACTGGTGCGCACAGCAACTGCCCTCTCCCCCTGGCGTGTTCGGCGTCTCCGGTCGAGGTGGCGGGTGCCGTGTCGCGCCGGGTGGCGAGGAACAGGCCGCCGAACACCGACAGAGACGCGGCCAGCACCAGGCCCGCGACGGCATGTCCGGCCGCGGCGAGGGCGCTGACCAGTGCGGGACCCACCAGGAAGGCGCCCGCGTTGCTGATCGACTCCAGGGCGAAGGCGGTGGGCAGTTCGGCGGCACGGTCCGGGCGCAGAAGCGCCGCCCAGCGTGCGGCGGACATCGCGCCGAGTTGGGGAACACTGCCACCGACCAGCCCTCCCCCGACGATCAGGAAGGTGTCGTCGGCATCTGCGGCGACCAGGGAGAGGAGGAGCGCCACGGCGACGGCGTGGGCGAGAAGAGTGGGTGGCAGGATGCGGGTCTGCCCGAACCGGTCGACCAGTCGGGCCAGTTGAGGGGCGCCGAGCGCCTCGGACACGGCGAACGCGCCGGTGACCAGGCCGGCGGCGGAGAAGGTACCGGTGTGGCTGTGCACGAGCCAGACGATGCTGAGGCTGGTCATCGCCACGCCGACGCGGCCCAGTGACGCCGGGAGGAAGAAGGCTGCGGCACCCGGGGTGCGCAGCAGGGAACGGTAGTTCGCCGATGGCACGGCGAGTCCTGTTCGCTGCCCGGCGGGACGGCCCACCGGGCCGTCGGTGCCCGACCGGACCGACCCGGGGTTGCCGTCTGGAACCGTCCAGTGCTGGCGCGGAGAGGGGGCACGCGCCCCGCACCGACTCCGTCACCGGGCAGAATTCTTGACGTGTTGTGGGCGTCCAGTCTCACCGCGGGGAGCGTTGATGTCCATCCCGCCCTGGCCGGCCACGTGCTGCGGAGCCCCGGTGCGGGACGGCCCGGCCGGGCTCGCAACCCCGCCGATCTGCCGTGGTACGTCCGAGCGCCACCGCCGGATCAGCCGCGGGTGACGGTGACTCCGCCGAGCAGCCCCCAGGCGTCGATACGGACCGTCGGCCCGCCGGGCTCGGTCGGGCCGTCGTCCTTCACTCCCCCGAGGCGGATGCCGTGGACCTCCACGACGACGTCGGGGCGGACCCGGAGGCTGACGCCGCCGATCAGGCTGAGCTTCGTGACGCGCAGTTCGGCACCGTCAGGGATGTCGATGTCCGTGAGGTCGATGTCGGCCCCTCCGATGAGGGACGCCGTGAGCGTGCGCTCGTGCAGCGTCGCGCCCTTGAGCCGGTGACCGCCGATCAGGCTCACCTTGACGTCGGTCTTCTGCGGCTTGCTGTCAGCTGTTTTCGTCATGAGAAGAAGGTAGATCCAGGGCGTCCGGCTCCCCCAGTGCCCGGCGTACGGCATTTCGCATGACAGGTGTCACGGGTCCGTCCGGACACGACCCCTCCGCACGACATCGACGTACAAGAACGCAATCCCACGGCATGCCGGTCGCCCTTCGGCGGCCCTCCCGGATCCCTCGGCGATAGCGTGACCCGTATGACGGCAGATGGTGCGGCGGCAGACCGTGAAGCGCTGGTCGGCGGGATGGCGAACGCCGGCGCCGTCTTCCGCCGGGGCGCGCTGGTGGAACGCCCGGCGCCGCCGAACGCGGTGGCGCTCCACGCCTACCTGCGTGCGCTGAAGAAGCACGGCTTCGACGCGGCTCCGACCCCGGTCGGCCTCTCCACGGACGGGCGCGAGCAGTTGACCTTCGTCCCGGGCGATGTCGCGCTCCCCCCGTACCCCCGGTGGGTGATGACGGACGCCGCCCTCGCGTCCGTGGGAAGCCTGCTTCGGCGCCTGCACAAGAGCAGTGCGGCGGTCGAGGTCGATCCGCACGTCACGTGGTCCGACGATCTCGCCGACCCGGAGGGAGGGACGATGCTGTGCCACAACGACGTGTGCCCGGACAACGTCGTCTTCCGTGACGGCAACGCCGCTGCGCTGATCGATTTCGACCTGGCGGCGCCCGGGCGCCCGCTCTGGGACCTCGCCATGACGGCCCGCTACTGGGTCCCGATGGTGGATCCCGAGTCCGCCGCCGGCTTCTACCCTCCGGGCCTCGTCGCATCGGTTCGACTGCGGATCCTCGCCGACAGCTACGGCCTCTCCCCACGGGAGCGCGGCGAGTTGCCCGGCGCCGTCGAACAGGCCACCGAGGTCTGCCGGGCCTTCGTCGCACGGCGCGTGGCCGACGGTGACCCGGTGTACGTGCGAGCGCTGGCGGAGCGCGGCGGTTGGGAGCGCTGGGACCGGATACAGGACTGGCTCGCGGCTCGGCGCGATACGTTCACGGCCGTACTGCTGCGGTGACCTCCAGGGTGTCCGGACGCCCCCCGGTGGGGACGTTCACGCTCAGTCGGTCAACGTGAGGAGAACTTCGTCGATTTCGGTCCCCCGGGCGTTCGCGAAGCCCCGCCCGGTGCCGGAGAGCACGAACCCGCAGTTCGTCAGGACCTTGATCGAGGCGAGGTTGTCCGCCGCCGCGCGGGCGTACACCGGCCGCTCCGTCGCGATGCCGAGCAGTGCCCGCAGCGCCGCGGTGGCCACCCCGCGGCCCCAGTAGTGCCGTCCGATCCAGTACGTGACCTCGCGCTCCTCAGGCGGTCCGAACACGGAGACGTGCCCGAGGATATCGGCGTCATCGATGTCACCACCGTCATCGGCAACGACGGCGCGCATCACGATCGCCGGATCTCGGCGGATCCGCGCCCAGTGGTCCTCGAACCATCTCTCGTCCGACGGGTCCTTGGCGGTGAACGCCGCCATACGACATCCTTCGGGATCGTTCGTCTGAGTGAAGAAGACGGGCAGGTCACTGTCCCGTACGTCACGCAGCCGTACCTTCATGCGGGCCTCCCGGCCGGTGATCGTGAGCCGTGGCGCAGTTCTCGGCGACGACGCCCGCGCAGTCGGACAGGCCGGCGCCTCGACGCCCCGGGTTCGGGGCGCTGGTTCATCTCTACACCAGGCCAACCGCACGCGTCAGGGCATTCGTCCCGCCGGGGGGCGAGGACCGTCACGCACCCGGAAGGAACAGGCAGAACAGATGGCCGTGCGGATCGCGGAGTACCCGTACGTCCTGCTGAGGCTGGTGTTCCTCCAACGTCGCTCCCAGGGCGCAGGCCCGCTCGGTCTCCTCCTCCAGGTCGTCGACCAGCAGGTCCAGATGCGCCTGCATCTGCTGAGTGCCCGGCCGTTGGGGCCATGTCGGAGGGGTGTGGTCGACCTCCAACTGGAAGCTCAGGCCGGGGCGTTCCCGTTCCGGGGCTTTCAGCCGGACCCACTCCGGAGCGCGATGGACCTCCTGCCAGCCGAGCAGTGTCCGGTAGAAGTCGGCCAGCGCGGGAGGATCGGGCGTGCCGAGGACGAAGGCGCCGAGTGTTGTGGTCATGCTTCGGGCCTTGCCCCCATCACTCCCGCCCATGCGTCCGCCCACCCCACGGACAGGGGTTCCCATGGTCAGCTGCCGCGAGCACCCGGACGCCTGCACGTGGGTAGGCTGCACGTCCGGATGCATGGGAGGTGGCCGCGTATGCGGGAGCCAGTCGGGGTGGATCGGCCTGACCGATCAGCCGTCAGGATCGGTGCCCTCGTGCCGTTGACCCGGCCCGGCTGGGCCGAGGCGGGCCGACACCTGCTCGCCGGACTCGAACTGGCCGTCCGTGACGTCAATGAAGGCGGCGGGATCGCCGGAAGGTCACTCGAACTGGTGGTCCGCGACACCGCGGCGGATCCGCAAAGGGCCGCGGCCGCCGTGGACGAACTGGATCGGCTTGGCGTGGCCGCCTTGGCCGCGGAGTACCACAGCGTCGTCGCGCGCACCGCGGCCGCAAGAGCCGACGCTCTCGGAGTGCCGTTCCTCTGCTCGTCCGCGGTTCTCGACGCGCTCACCGAACACCCCACGGACTGGGTCGCACGCCTCGCGCCGCCGCAGTCCCGCGGCTGGCAGCTGTACGCGGACTTCCTCCTCGGTTCGGGGCACGGTCGCATCGCCGTCGCAACACAGCCGAGTGCCTACTGGGCGTCGGGGACCCGCATTCTGCGCGAGTACGTCACCGCACGTGGGGGCAGCGTCGTCGAACTCGACATGACCGCGCTGACGCCCTTGGCCGTGTGCGAGAAACTCGTCGAGAACGAGGCGACGGTTCTCCTGCTGCTGGTCGGCCACCCGGACCCGGCGGTGTCCATCGTCCAGGCCGTCCGCCGCGATCAGCGCCTCGCCGACATCCTGATCGGCGCTCCGGCCGGACAACCGGAACTCGCCGACTGGAAGACCTTGTTGGGTAGCGAGGGCGCCGCGATCCCGTTCCTCCGCTATCTGCCCGAGCACCTCACCCCACTCGGCACCCGTGTCGCAGAGGCCCTCGTCGAGCGGCTGGCCCAAGCACCTTCCTTCGTCGCCTTCGAGGGCTACGACACGGTCACCGTCCTCGCCGACATGCTGCGCACTCACGGCGTGGACCGGAACCGCATCGCCGCCGCCTGGCCTCGCGTTGCCGTCGAGGGCACCCGAGGACTGATCCAGTTCTCCCGCACACCGGGCATCAGCGTCTGGCAGTGGGGCGGTACGCCGATCCAGGTCGCGGATCGCGACCCCGCCGAACTCGACAGATTCCGGATCCTCCATGCGAGCTGAGGGCGAGCGGAGCCTGCGCTTCCCGATACGTCCGGAACTTCGGAGCCCGTGATCACCTGGCCCTATGCTGCAGCGGTGATCAAACCGATCGAGCTGGTGATATTCGACTGCGACGGCGTGCTGGTCGACAGCGAACGCATCGCGGTACGCGTTCAGGTCGCCCTCGGCGCCGCCCTTGGCTGGCCTCTCACCCACCAGGATGTCGTTGCACGGTTCATCGGGCGCTCACACGCCGCCATCCGCGAGCAAGTGGCGGCTCAGCTGGGTCACGAGACAGCCGCGGCATGGTCGGCCCAGTTCGAAGAGCGTCATCGCGAGGCCGTGGACGCCGAGCTTCTGCCGGTCGAGGGGCTGCCGGAGGCACTCGACATGATCACGCTCCCCACCTGCGTCGCCTCCAGCGGCTCGCACGACAAGATGAGACACACCTTGGACCGTACCGGGCTGTACGAACGCTTCGCGGGCCGGATCTACAGTGCCGCCGAGGTCGCCCACGGCAAGCCCGCGCCCGACCTGTTCCTGCATGCCGCACAGCACATGGGCGTCGATCCCGCGGCCTGCGTCGTCGTGGAGGACAGCCGGCCGGGCGTCCGCGCGGCCCGCGCCGCAGGCATGCGGTCCTTCGGTTACGCCGGCGGACTCACTCCGGCCGAGGACCTCGCGGGCCCAGGCACCGTCATCTTCCACGACATGCGCGAACTGCCCGCCCTGCTCGCCGAACAGTGAACCCCGCCGCCCTCCGGCCTGCGTCCCGCCCAGTCGGACCCCGCACCCACCGCGGCACAGGCCACGTATCGGATCACGGCCCGCGAACCCGTTCCGGCCGGAACCTTCCATGCCGAGGGGCGACATGGCCGGACCACGGGCCCTGCGGTAGGTCGCCGTCATCGCGCCGAGGAACGTGTGCCGTCGAGCGACGCGGGCACCCGGCTGTCCTGAGAGGCCGTCACGGAGTCGGAACTCCACGGCTCAGCCTCACTCGGGAAATGAATGTCGTTGAGGGAGTCGCACTGTGAGTGACAGCATCTGGGGCTATCAGCCGACCGCCGGTTTCATCGCAGGAACGGACCTGACCGGGTGGCATGTCGAGGCAACCGACGGCAGCATCGGGAAGATCGACAAGCACTCCGACGAGGTCAACTCCTCCTACATCGTGGTCGATACCGGCGTATGGATCTTCGGCAAGCACGTTCTCCTGCCCGCCGGAACCGTCAAGACCGTCGACCTTCTCGAACACAGGGTCTACGTCGATCTCACTCAGGAACAGATCAAGGGATCCCCCGAGTTCGACAAGGACAAGCACCTTCAGGATGCCGGGTACCACGAGCAGGTGGGCGGCTACTACCAGAGCCACCGACGGGTCTGACCGTCCACCGGACTCACCGCGGGGGGGGCGCCCGGAGACTCTCCGGACGGCCCCCTGCCGACTGTCGTGAGCAGCCCCTTCGCGCGAAGGATTGTCAGGTACGCGACATCGCTCTACGGTGCGTTTCAGGAGTGGGACCGCTCCCACCCTCCTGACGTCCGAGCAACGGAGCTCCGATGCGATCAACTCTCCTGTCCAGGACCAAACTTGTCGCCGCCGCGTTCGCGGCCCTGGCGCTGGTTCTCCTGACCCAGCCCCCGGCGCACGCCGGCACCTGGGGCGCTCCGCAGACCGTCAACTCCTGGAACACGATCAACGGCCGATGGACGGCCAACAACGAACTCGAGACCTACACGCCCGCCTGCGTCTGGTACGAGGGCGGCACACTGGTCATCAAGACCTACAACGCGGGGAACGGGACCTACTACTCCGGCCGCGTCGAATCCAAGGCGCTCTACGGCTACGGGACGTACAGCTTCACCGCGAACATGCCCAACGGAAAAGGGCTGTTGCCCGCGGTGTGGGCCGCCTACCTCAGCCCGTGGCTGCCCGAGTTCGACGCCGCCGAGATCGTGGGGTCCAGTCCCAACACCGTCTACCAGACGTTCCACGACACCAGCAACGCACAGGCCCAGTGGGCCGTGAACAACAGCGGCGGATGGACCAACAGCTTCCACACCTACTCGTTCACGTGGTGGCCCGACCACATCGACTTCACCGTCGACGGTGCCTACCAGGGAACGAAGTGGTACTCGACCGCTGCCGGCGTCGGGATGCACTTCATCGTCAACACCGCTGTCGGCGGCGACTGGCCGGGCAACCCCGACTCCTCGACCTGGGCCACGGCGGACGGCGCGCGCTATCTCAAGGTCTCGGCGATCACGTACACGCCCTACTACCCGTGAGGCGGGCCGGCCGGACGCGCGTCCTGCCGGGTCCAAGGGGCGGCACATGGCGAAGGCAAGGAGAGAACCCTCTCCTTGCCTCTCTCAACTTATAGCGCACCGGGGGGCTTGCGGCAAGGCCCCCGTCGTGGCGCAGAATCGTCCGCCGAAGCCATCACCTGCGGAAACGAGAGCCGTGCCGTGTGTGCCGCCCGACTGGCGGAGCGGCCGGGTGACTCGTCAGAGGGAATGCGGCCAGGGATGACGACGTGTCCGACAAGAGGTTCGAGAGAGTGGGAGGCGCCGGTGATTCGGTCGGCCATGGCGGCACGACGGAACACGGCCGCCTCGGAGGTGTCGCAGTGACTGAACAGTACGTGCTGGATCTTCAAGAGGTCGACGAGACGCAGGTCGCCGTCGTCGGCGGCAAGGGCGCACACCTGGGCGAGCTGTCGCGGATCGAGGACATCCGTGTCCCGGCCGGTTTCTGTGTGACGACGGAGGCCTTCCGGCGGATCGTGGCGGAAACCTCGTCGCTCGACGATCAGCTCGATCGGTTGTCACGCTCGGCCCCGGACGACCGCGAGGGCATCCGGACGCTGAGCGCGCGGATTCGCCGGACCATCGAAGAGGTCGCCGTCCCGGAGGAGCTCGCCGCGGCGATCACCCGCGCGCTCGGCCGGCACGGCGAACAGGCTGCCTACGCCGTGCGCTCCAGCGCGACGGCGGAGGACCTGCCGACGGCCTCCTTCGCGGGCCAGCAGGACACCTACCTGAACGTCATGGGAGTGACGGCCGTCCTCCAGCACGTCAGCCGGTGCTGGGCGTCGCTGTTCACCGAGCGGGCCGTGGCCTACCGCCAGAGGAACGGCATCGACCACCGCACGGTGCACATGGCCGTGGTCGTGCAGCGCATGGTCTTCCCGCACGCGGCCGGCGTCCTGTTCACGGCGGACCCCGTCACGGGCAACCGGAAGGTCGCCACTGTGGACGCCGGCTTCGGTCTGGGCGAGGCCCTGGTCTCCGGGCTGGTGAATCCGGACGTCTTCAAGGTGCGAGACGGTGAGATCGTCTCCAAGGTGATCGCCGCCAAGCAGCGTGCCGTTCACGCGCTGCCGGCCGGCGGTACTCGGGAGGTGGCCGTCGACGCGCAGCGGCAGGAGCAGCCGGCGCTGACGGACGCTCAGGCGGTGCGGCTCGCGGAGGTCGGCCGGCGGATCGAAGCGCACTTCGGGCGCCCTCAGGACATCGAGTGGTGCCTGGTCGACGACGGCTTCCAGATCGTTCAGAGCCGGCCGATCACGACGCTGTTCCCCATCCCGGAGAGCGACGACCAGGAGAACCACGTCTACGTCTCCGTCGGCCATCAGCAGATGATGACCGACGCGATGAAGCCGCTGGGGCTGTCCATGTGGCAGCTGACGGCCATGGCGCCGATGCACGCGGCCGGCGGGCGACTGTTCGTCGATGTCGCCCGGCGCCTGGCGTCGCCCGCGAGCCGGGCCGGCCTCCTGGACCTGATGGGGAAAGGTGATCCGCTGGTCAGGGACGCTCTGGAGACCGTTCTCGCCCAGGACGGCTTCGTCCCGTCACTCCCCGACGCGGGCCCCGGCGGGCTACCCGGGCGCGGCGCGGCCGACCCGATCGAGACGGATCCGGCCGTCGTCACCGAGTTGATCGAGCGCAGCCGGACGTCCATCGCCGCTCTTGAGCACGACATCCGGAGCAAGACCGGACCCGCACTGTTCGACTTCCTGCTGGAGGCGTTCGAGGAGCACAAACGCGTCCTCAGTGATCCGCTGAGCATTCAGGCGATCATGGCGGGGATGGAGGCCACGTGGTGGCTCAACGACCAGTTGCGGGAGTGGCTGGGCGAGAAGAACGCGGCGGACACGCTCACGCTGTCCGCCCCGGACAACATCACGTCGGAGATGGGGCTGGCGCTGCTGGACGTCGCGGACGTGATCCGCCCGCACCCGGAAGTGGTGGCCTTCCTGGAGGGCGTTCAGGACGAGGGATTCCTGGACGAGCTGGCGAAGCTGACGGGCGGGGCCGAGGCACGCGACGCCATCGAGGCCTATCTCGACCGGTACGGGATGCGCTGCGTGGGCGAGATCGACATCACGCGGCCACGGTGGCGCGAGCGTCCCAGCACGCTGGTGCCCGTGATCCTGGACAACGTCAGGCTCTTCGAGCCGGGCGCGGCGGAGCGGCGCTTCGAGCAGGGACGGCGCAAGGCCCGGGAGAAGGAGCAGGACGTGCTGGCTCGCCTGCGGGCCCTGCCCGACGGGGACCGGATGGCCGACGAGACCAAGCGGATGATCGACCGAGTGCGGACCTTCATCGGGTACCGGGAGTACCCGAAGTACGGCATCATCGCGCGCTACTTCGTCTACAAGACGGCCCTGATGGAGGAGGCCGAGCGCCTCGTGCAGGCCGGCGTTCTTCCTGAACCGGAGGACAGCTTCTACCTCACGTTCCAGGAGTTCCACGCTGTCGCGCGCTCGCACCAGGTGGATCAACGGCTCGTCCAGCGGCGCAAGGACGCGTTCCGCTCGTACGAAAGGCTCACTCCGCCCCGCGTGCTCACGTCGGACGGCGAGGCCGTCACCGGGGCGTACCGGCGCGACGACGTGCCGCCCGGCGCTCTGACGGGTCTGCCGGTGTCCGCCGGGACCGTCGAGGGACGGGCCCGCGTCATCCTCGACATGGCGGAGGCCGACCTCGAAGCGGGCGACATCCTGGTGACGACCTTCACGGACCCCAGCTGGTCACCGCTGTTCGTCGGCATCGCAGGCCTGGTGACGGAGGTGGGCGGCCAGATGACCCACGGCGCGGTGATCGCGCGTGAGTACGGCCTGCCGGCGGTCGTGGGGGTGGACCGGGCCACCCGCCTGATCGAGGACGGGCGGCGCATCCGCGTACACGGGACGGACGGGTACGTCGAGATTCTGTCGTGACCGTGCGCACCGGGCGGCCTCATCGGTGGGCGAGCCACCGATGAGGCCGTCCTGCGGGCGTCAGTCGACGAGTGCCCCCGCGGACAGGTTGGCGACGGTGCCCGTCATGGCTCCGGCTCGGTCCGAGGCCAGGAAGGCGGCCGTCTCGGCGATCTCGGAGAGCGTCGGCAGCCTCTTGAGGAGCGTTCCCTGCGCCATTCCCCCGTCGTCGAGCATTTCCTGGACGGACTGTCCGGCGGCTGCGGCCATCGGCTTGAAGAGGTCCTTGGTGTAGGAGCCGGCCGCCGGTGCGTCGACGACGGCGTGGGGGCGGATGCAGACCACCCGGATGTTGTGGGGTGCCAGTTCCGCGGCGAGCACGCGGGAGAATGCCTCCTTGCCCGCGGCGCTGACGCTGTGGCCCAGGATGCCGCCCGCAGCCAGTTTCGATCCCGGCTCGGACAACGTCAGGATGACGCCGGGACGTTCCCCTCCCATGTGCCGTGCCACGGCCTTGCTCGTGATGAACAGCGCTCGCAGAAAGCCGTCGACCGGCCGCATGAACTCCTCGACCGAGAGGTCCGCCAGGAGCGTCCCCTGGTCGTGCAGGACGCTGACGGCGTTGAGGGCGATGTCGATGCTTCCGGCTGTCGCCGCGACCGACTCGGCGTGCTTCTCGACCGCCGCTTCGTCGAACACGTCGACCTGCGCGGTCTCGACCCGCCCGCCCGCCGCGGCGATGTCACGGGCCACGGTGTCGAGCTTCCCCTGAGTGCGTCCGGCGATGAAGACCCTCGCGCCTTCCCGGGCGAACACCCGCGCGACGGCGCCGCCGATGGCGCCCCCGCCTCCGTGGATCACAGCGTTCTTGTCAGCGAGCAGCAGAGTCATGGCGCTCTCCCAAGGTGATCGATACTTCTGACTGATGGAGGCTGTCGTCGCCTCCGGCGGACGGCGGCCGGTCACTCGCTCCGCTGCCGCTGGATCTCCTCCGCGATGCGCTTGATGCGGTCGAGCCGGGCGTCCCAGGTCCTGCCGACCTCGTTCAGTTGTCGGACGGCGCGGGCGAGCTGTGTCTCGTCGACCTCGTACCGCCGTTCGCGGCCGATCGGTGTCGCGTGCACGAGGCCCGCGCGATCGAGGACCCCCAGGTGCTTGGTGACCGCCTGGCGCGTGATCGGGAGACGGTCGCTGAGGCTGGTCGGCGTTCCGAAGCCCTCCGCGAGCAGCAGGTCGAGCAGTCGACGCCTGATCGGGTCGCCGATCGCGGACCAGAGTTCGTCGTCGACGGCGGCCGACATCACAGCTCCACGGACGGCGCGTAGCCCAGCAGCCTGGGCAGGAACATGTCCCAGCCGCGCTCGTGGTCGTGGAAGGCCTCTTCGAGTACGGCGGCCTCCCAGCCCCTCTCGCGCCAGCCGCTCTCGGTCAGACGCAGGATCGTGCCGTCGCCGGAGGGTTCGAGCTCGAAGGTGACCAGGAGGGAGTTGTCCGCGTCGGGCAGCTCCGCGGCGGGGGCGACCCAGCGGAAGGCGAACCTGTGAGGCGGGTCCACGTCCACCACGGCGATCGATTCAACCGCGGTGCGGTCGCCCCACACGAGTTCGCCGAACGTGCCGGGCTCCGGCTCGAACGCGGCTTCGTCGGACCACCACATCTTGATGTGCTCGGGCCGGCTCACCACCTCGAAGACGATCTCCGGTGGCGCGTCGACATGGATCTCACGCTCCAGCTTTCCGAACTCCACCAGGACCTCCAACATGCAACCATCAGTTGCATGTAACCCTAAGCGTCGAGCCGGAGATCCGCAACCTTATGTTGCGCAAGGGCCGCGAGTGCGCCTGCCGAGGGAGCCGGGGGCGAGCGTCCGGAGTCGTGCGAGCGCCTGCCGTCGGTGCAGCGGCGGTGCACATCCCACATTTCTTCGCACCGGGTCCATCCATCCCCCCGTCGGTCTCGAATACCTCGTAGAACGTCCGCGTGGGATCGGCACCGGGTGCATTCGGCACAGAGGCACCCGACCGCCGAGGGATCACGGTCCGCGCCCACGGTTCCACGCGTCGTACGTCCGCCCGACCCGAGTCCCCGGCCGTGCGGAGGACAGCACCTCCGGCCCGGGCCGCTCCAGGGTCGTCGACGTCGCATCGAATCCTTCTCAGGGAGTTCCCATGACGGGAAAGCCGGTCGGCACCTTGCCCCAGAGCCCCCGGAGTGCCGTGACCGAGGCCACGGTGCCCGGCCCCTGCGCCGAGGGCACCGAGGAAGCGCTGGCGCGGGTGCTCGCGGACGTCATGCACCTCGACCAGGTGGAGACCGACCGTCACTTCTTCAACGACCTGGGGGCCGACTCCCTGGTGATGGCCCACTTCTGCGCCCGGGTCAGGAAACACGCGGGCCTGGGACGGGTGTCCATGAAGGACGTGTACGCGCACCCCACCGTCGGGGCTCTGGCGGTCGCGATGGCCGCACCCGTTCCCGCCACGATCACGGAGTCACCGCACTCCGCTCCGGCCGCTCCTCCCCCGGCCTCTCCCACAGGGAAGGCCAGGTACCTGGTGTGCGGGGCGCTGCAACTCCTGGCGTTCGTCGCGTACTCGGGCATCATCGCCTTCATCAGCGTCCGCGGCTACGCATGGATCTCCGCCGGGTCGGGTCTGCCGGATGTGTACCTGCGCTCCGTGGTCTTCGGCGCGGCCGTCTTTCTGGGACTGTCCGCTCTGCCCGTCGCGGTCAAGTGGGTGCTGATCGGACGCTGGCACCCGCAGCGGATCCGCATCTGGAGCCTGGCGTACTTCCGGCTCTGGATCGTGAAGACGCTCGTCCGCTCGGATCCGCTGGTCCTGTTCGTCGGTTCGCCGCTCTACACGTTCTACCTCCGAGCGCTGGGCGCGCACATCGGGTCCGGTGTCGCGATCTTCTCCCGCAACGTGCCGCTCTGTACCGACCTGCTCACCGTCGGGGACTCCGCCGTCATCCGCAAGGACTCCTTCTTCGCCTGCTACCGCGCCCGCGACGGTCTGATCGAGACGGGCACCGTGACCCTGGGGAAGGACACGGTCGTCGCCGAAGCGTCGGTGCTCGACATCGGGACCTCACTGGGCGACGGGGCGCGGCTCGCCCATGCGTCCTCGCTGCACAGCGGTCAGGCGGTGCCGGCCGGCGAGCACTGGCACGGATCGCCGGCGTTGCGCACCGAGGTGCCGTACGAGGTGGTGGCGTCGGCCGCCTGCGGCACCGTGCGCAGGTCGATCCACAGCATCACCCAGTTGCTGAGCGCGCTGCTGGTGTATCTGCCGCTGGCCGTCGGCGGGATCGGCATCCTCCTCGCCGAGGCACCCCAGCTGTCGGCCGTACTGGAACCGGGACCCACGGTCCTCACGACCTGGGCGTTCTACCGCGATGCCCTGGCCGTCTCCTTTCTCCTGCTCTTCGTGATCACTCCGCTCGGGTTCCTGCTGCTCGCGACCGTTCCCCGGCTGCTGAGCCGGACCATCCAGCCGGACCGGGTCTATCCGCTCTACGGCTTCCACTACGGAGTGCATCGCGCGATCACCCTGCTCACCAACCGGCGCTTCCTGACCAGGCTGTTCGGGGACAGCTCCGGGATCGTGCCCTACCTCCGCCTCCTCGGCTACCACCTGACCCCCGTCGAGCAGACCGGCTCAAACTTCGGCACCGAGGTCAAACACGAGACGCCGTACCTGAGTTCGGTCGGAACGGGGACGATGGTCGCCGACGGACTGTCCATCAACAACGCGGAGTTCTCCAGCACCTCGTTCCGGGTGTCCCGGGCCACCATCGGAGCGCGCAACTTCCTGGGCAACCGGATCGCCTACCCCGCGCGGGGACGGACCGGGGACAACTGCCTGCTGGCCACCAAGGTCATGGTCCCTGTCGACGGGGAGATCCGGCGGGACGTCGGCCTCCTCGGCTCACCCAGCTTCGAGATTCCGCGCTCGGTCCGACGCGACAGCAGCTTCGACCCGATGTACGAGGGTGAGGCGCTGCGCAGTGGCCTCGCCGCCAAGAACCGGCACAACGCGACCTCCATGATCCTCTACCTGCTGGCGCGTTGGTTCTACGCCTTCGTGGTCACCATGGTCGTGTCGGGAGCCGCCGAGCTGTACACCTCGATCGGGGCCGAGGCCATCGCGCTCGGCAACATCCTCGTCGTGGTCGTCAGCGCCGTGTACTTCGTTCTCGTGGAGCGCGCGGTCACGGCCCTCCACCCGCCGGGCCCGCTGTTCTGCTCGATCTACGACCGTCGCTTCTGGCGGCGTGAGCGCTTCTGGAAGGTGCCTTCGGAGACGTACCTCCAGGTCTTCAACGGAACCCCCTTCAAGAGTCTGGTCTGGCGTCTGCTGGGCGTCCGGATCGGGCGCCGGGTCTTCGACGACGGCTGCTACCTGACCGAACGCACGATGGTCAGCATCGGGGACGACGCCACCCTGAACGCGGGCAGTGTCGTCCAGTGCCACTCGCAGGAGGACGGCACCTTCAAGTCCGACCGGTCCCGGCTGGGTTCGCGCTGCACCCTCGGCGTCGGTGCGTTCGTGCACTACGGCGTGACCGTCGGCGACGACGCGGTGCTCGCCCCCGACTCCTTCCTGATGAAGGGCGAATCGGTCCCCCCGCACGCCTGGTGGGGCGGTAATCCGGCCCACCAGATCCGCCCGGGCGGGTCCACGGACGAGGAGGCGTCACGATGAACGGGTCCGTACGGTCCGGCGCGGAGTACTGGCGCGACGTACTCACCGCGGGTGGGGCCACCTCCGTGCCCCGGTGGACGCGCACTCCGGTGCCCGGGACCGCGGTGGCCGAGACGGCCGTCCCCGACGCTCTCGTCGGGGAGTTGGACCGTCTGGCGACTTCGGCCGGCGTGTCCGTCACGGCGGTGCTGCTGGCGGCCCACGCCAAGGTTCTCGCCGCCCTGTCCGGGGAGTCCGCCGTGACCACCGGATACCTCCTCGGTGCACGTACGGAGCCGCTGCTCTGCCGTCTGTCGACCGACGCCGTGTCGTGGCGGAGCCTGCTCCTGCACACACACGCCGCCGAAGCGGAGCTGCTGGCCCATCAACGGTTCCCGGTCGAGGCACTCCGCGCGGAACTGGACCTGCCCCGCCTCGTTCCTGAGACCGTGTTCGATCCGGCGGGCAGCGTCACCGCCGCCGTGAACCCCGTACTGAACGTGGCCTTCCCGCGGCGCGACGGCCGCTTCGTCATCCGGATCCGGTACCGGACCGACGTCCTCGACGCGGAGGCCGCCGACAGGATCGGCGGCTACCACCTCACCGCGCTCAGCCATATCGCGGCGGACCCGGATGCGGCGCACGGCCGGCAGAGCCTGTTGGCGGACGACGAACTCCGCCACCAGGTCGACGGCCTCGCCGGGCCCGACCGTCAACTGCCCGACCAGCGCTGCCACGAGCTGTTCGAGGAGCAGGCGCGGACGCGTCCGGACGCCGTCGCGGCCGTGCAGGGCGACCGCCTGTGGACCTACCGGGAACTCGACGGCCATGCCAACCGGGTCGCCCACGCCCTCCTCGACGCCGGACTCCACCGGCAGGAAGTCGTCGCCGTACTGACCGAACGCAACCTGGAGTGGATGGCCGGCGTCATCGGCATCCTCAAGGCCGGCGGCGCCTACCTGCCCGTCGAGCCGCACTTCCCGGCAGAACGCGTCACCGGCATGCTGCAGCGCGCCGACTGCACGCTGGTCCTCACCGCATCCGGCAGCACCGCCGCCCTCGACAGCGCGCCGGACCACCACCTGCCGGGAACAAGGACGTTGTTCGTCGACCGACTCTGCGAGCAGAGGGGCGAAGACAGCGGTCCAGGCGTCCCCGTGCGGCCCGGCGATCTCGCGTACGTCTTCTTCACCTCGGGCTCCACCGGCGAACCCAAGGGCGCGATGTGTGAACACGCCGGACTGCTGAACCATCTCTACGCGAAGATCGACGACTTGGGGA
Source organism: Streptomyces sp. NBC_01428 (assembly GCF_036231965.1). Taxonomy (NCBI): domain Bacteria; kingdom Bacillati; phylum Actinomycetota; class Actinomycetes; order Kitasatosporales; family Streptomycetaceae; genus Streptomyces; species Streptomyces sp. NBC_01428. The sequence goes on from NZ_CP109499.1 coordinate 363,112, forward strand.
TCGGCGAGGGCGACGTGGTCGCTCAGACGGCGCCGCAGTGCTTCGACATCTCCTTGTGGCAACTGCTGTCCGCGCCCCTCGTCGGTGGGCGCACCCTGCTGGTCGAGCAGGAGGCCGTCCTCGACGTCCGACGGTTCCTCGACACACTGGTCGACGGCAGAGCAGGCGTGCTCCAGGTGGTGCCCTCCTATCTCGACGCGGTTCTCTCCTTCCTGGAGCGGAACCCGCGTGAACTGCCCGATCTGCGCTGCGTGTCGGTCACGGGCGAGGCGGTGAAGACGGATCTCGTCGAGCGCTGGTTCAAGGCCCGCCCCGGTGTCCGGCTCGTCAACGCCTACGGGCTGACCGAGACGTCGGACGACACCAACCACGCGGTCCTGGACGGCGTTCCGGAGGGCGACGCGGTGCCCCTCGGCCGTCCGATCAACAACGTGCGCCTCTATCTCGTCGACGAGCACCTCGCCCCGGTCCCGCTCGGCGCACCCGGCGCCATCGCCTTCTCCGGGGTCTGTGTCGGACGCGGATACATCAACGATCCCGAGCGAACAGGGGCGGTCTTCCTGCCCGATCCCCATCGGGCGGGCGAGCGGCTCCATCTCGGAGGGGACTACGGGCGCTGGCTGCCCGACGGGCAACTGGAGTTCCTGGGCCGCCGGGACAGCCAGGTCAAGGTGCGCGGATTCCGGATCGAGATCGGTGACGTCGAGGAAGGTCTGCTGCGCGTACCCGGCGTGCACGACGCGGCCGTGGTGGTCGCCGAGAGGGCGGAGGGCGGCCGGCACCTGCACGCCTTCTACACGGGGCCGCGCCCACTGGATCCCGCCCGTATCCAGGCGGAGTTGGGGCACATCCTGCCCGCGTACATGGTTCCGTCCGCCTTCAGCCGTCGGGAGTCCTTGCCGCTCACCGGCAACGGGAAGATCGACCGGAGTCAACTGACCGCTTTCGCAGCCGAGTCCGATCCCGGTGGCGGGCTCGGGAACGACACGCCCCGCACGCCGACGGAGCGGCGCCTCGCCGCGGTCTGGGCCGAGGTTCTCGGGGTCCCGCCCGGCCGTGTGGGACGGAGCGACGACTTCTTCGGCCGTGGCGGGACCTCGCTGTCAGCCGTCAGGGTGGCCGTCTCCCTGGACCGCGAGGTCACGCTCAAGGACCTTGTCCGCCACCCCGTCCTCACCGATCTGGCCGCGCTGGTCGACCGGCGTTCCACGCCCTGAACCGATCGCAACGCAAGGAGCGACATGCCTTCCATCGAATCGACCATCTCACCGCTCGGCCTGGAACTGGAGCCCGGTCGGCCCGCGCTGCTGCGGGTCCGGGACACCGACGACCCGGCCGGCTGGGCGGCCGCATCCCGGGAGGGGCTCGCGTCCGCGCTCGCCGAGCACGGAGCGGTCGTGATCCGAGGGCTGGCGCTGCACGACACGACCGACGTGGCGGCCGTCCTGGATCGACTCGGAGTGCAACCCATGGCGGAGAAGGAGACCTTCGCCGCTCGGGAGACGTACGGCCCGGGTCTGTACTCCGCCTCACCGTGGCCGCCGAACCAGCCCATGTGCATGCACCACGAGCTGAGTTACACCCTCGATCCCCCTGGCCTGCTGCTCTTCGCCTGCCTGTCCGAGCCCACCGTCGGCGGAGCGACCTGCGTCGCCGACGCCGCTGCCGTTCTCGACGCGCTGCCCGGTGATCTCGTCAATCGCTTCGAGCGCGACGGATGGCTGCTCACGCGTACCTACAACGACGAGATCGGGGCGACCCTCACCGAAGCGTTCGGCACAACCGACAGGGATGTCGTCGAGGCCTACTGCCGCTCCCAGGACATCAGTTGGGCCTGGCAGCCCGACGGCAGTCTGCGCACCGCGCAGCGCCGCCGGGCGGTGGTGCGCCATCCGGTCGACGGACGGCGCTGCTGGTTCAACCAGGTCGCCTTCCTGAACGAGTGGACGCTCGCCCCCGAGGTGCGCGAGTACCTGGTCGAGGAGTACGGCACCGACGGTCTGCCCTTCAACACGTTCCACGGCGACGGGGAGCCCCTCGGCGAGGACGTCGTCAGGCTCGTCAACGCGGCCTACGAGGACCACACCGTCCGTACACCGTGGCAGGCCGGAGACCTCCTCGCCGTCGACAACGTCCGCACGGCGCACAGCAGGGAGCCCTATGAGGGACCCCGAAGCGTCGTCGTGGCGATGGCCTCGCCAACACACCTCGACGCCCCTCCCACGATCGAATCGGGGTCGCGATGAACACCGGACCCGCACCGTCCGCCCTCGTGGACGGCGCCGCCGAGGCCACCGTGCCACCGTTCGCGGTGATCCCGGGCGGCCAGGTGCGGCGCGCCCTGGCCGGTCGCGAGAAGGAGATCGTCGAGGTGGTCGAGGCCACCTACCGGCTGCACGGGGCCGGCGAGACCGTCAACCCTCCCTCATCCTTCCTCCGCTTCCCGGACCGTCCCTCCTCCCGGATGATCGCCCTGCCCGCCTCGCTCGGCGGCGAGTCGCCGGTGGACGGGCTGAAGTGGATCTCCAGTTTCCCGGAGAACGTGCGGTCCGGGACGCCCCGGGCCTCCGCCGTCCTGATCCTCAACGACCCGGCCACCGGCTACCCGTTCGCCTGCCTGGAGAGTTCCATCATCAGCGCGACCCGGACCGCGGCCTCCGCGGCGTCGGCCGCCGACCGCCTCAGCCGCGACCGTCCGACGCCCACCAGCGTGGGGTTCTTCGGAACGGGACTGATCGCCCGCTACATCCACACCTTCCTGCAGGGCGCGGGCTGGTCGTTCGACGACCTGGGGCTGTACGACGTCTCGGCCGAGAGCACCGACGGGTTCCGCGCGTACGCGGAGCGGTCCGGCGAGACCGCCCGGGTCACCGTGCACCGGCGGCCCGAGGACCTGATCCGTGCCGCCGATCTGATCGTCTTCGCGACAGTGGCCGGCGAGCCGCATGTCGGCGACCCGGCGTGGTTCGACCACAACCCCGTGGTGCTGCATGTGTCGTTGCGGGATCTCGCACCCCAGGTCCTGCTGGCCTCGACCAACATCGTGGACGACGTCGAACACTGCCTGAGGGCCGCCACCTCGCCCCATCTGACCGAACAGCTCACGGGAGACCGGGACTTCGTCCACGGCACGCTGAGCGACGTGATGGCGGACCGGGTGCGTGTCCCGGCGGACCGCCCCGTGGTGTTCTCGCCGTTCGGCCTCGGCGTGCTCGACCTCGCGGTCGGGAGCTACGTCTACGACCAGGTGGCCCGCTCCGGCGAACTGCGGATCGTCGACGACTTCTTCCACGAACGAGGCCGCTACGGATAGGGAGACCGTGCAGGCCGGTGCACCACGAGAAGAGCCCGCACCGAGCCGCATCCGGCCCCCGCAACCAGCACGACACCGAAGAGGAGCTCGTCATGTCGGTCATCTCCGTTCCTCAAGCCTTCAATGAGGAGGAGCTCTACGTCGACCTGGAGTCGATCTTCGGGCACTCGCTGCTCCTCAAGTGCGAGGGGTTCAACTTCGCGGGCTCGATCAAACTCAAGGCCGCCGCCGAGATGGTGGCGTCGGCCGAACGCGACGGATCCCTCACCGCCGACTCCATCCTCGTCGAGTCCTCGTCCGGCAATCTCGGTGTGGCGCTGAGCATGATCGCGGCGAGCAAGGGCTACCGGTTCGTCTGCGTCACGGACTCCCGCTGCAACCTGGCGACCCGGCTGATGATGGAGGTGCTGGGCAGCGAGGTGCACGTCGTCTCCGGCCAGGAGACCAACGGCGGGCTCCTCGGCGCACGCCTGGACCACGTCCGGCGCATGTGCGCCGCCGACGACCGGTGCGTCTGGCTCAGCCAGTACACCAACGAGGCCAACTGGAGAGCGCACTACCGCACCACGGCACCGGAGATCGCCCGCGCCTTCCCGGAACTCGACGTGCTGTTCGTCGGCGCGGGGACCACCGGCACGCTGATGGGCTGCGCACGCTACTTCCGGGACCATGACCGGCCCGTTCGGATCATCGCCGTGGACAGTGTCGGCTCGGTGGCGTTCGGCGGCACCCCCGGCCGCCGCATGATCCCGGGGCTGGGCATGAGCATGCGCCCGCCGCTGCTGGACGAGTCCTACGTCGACGAGGTCGTCCGGGTCGAGGAGGCCGACACCATACGTACCTGCCGTCGCCTGGCCCGTCAGGGCTTCCTCTTCGGCGGCTCCACCGGCACCGTGGTGAGCGGCTCGATCGGCTGGCTGGCCGACCACAGGCCGCAGGAACTCACCGCGGTGGCCGTCGCGCCGGACCTCGGGGAGCGCTACCTCGACACCATCTACCAGGACAACTGGGTCCAGGACCTGTACGGCGGGGATCCGCTCGACGAGGTCCCCCTCGCGCCGGTGCAGGCCGTCGGGGACCGACGGTCGCGGTGAGGAAGGCGCCGGGGTACCGCCTTGTGACGGTACCCCGGCGCCGATGTCAGCCGACCTTGAGGGTCAGAGCCGCGGTGTGCAGCTCCCCGCCGGCCCGGAACTGCAGGAACAGCCGCCAGTTGCCGGCTGTCGGCAGTTCGGCGTCGAAGGCCAGCTTCGGGCCGCCGTGGTCACCGTCGACGCGGGTCGTGGGGTGCAGGTGGGCGAACGCGGTGTCGCCCTCGTGGAACGCGGTCAGGTGGGCGTAGGTGTCGAGGTAGGGCTGCAGTGTGGTGATGGGCCTGCCGTCCTTGGTGACGGTGACCGTCAACGGGTGGGACATGCCGGCCATCGGCTCACCCTGGACCGTGACGGTGTATCCGTCGACGCGGGCTCTGGCGGCCGCCGCCGGGACGGGAGTTCGCTTCTCGGTTCCGGGGACGGTGACGGCGCGGCTGAGGACGAACGCCGTGCCCTTGCCGGCGCCGCCGTCGGGCGTGAACGAGGCGAACATCCGCCAGGATCCGGGCGCGAGGGCGGAGAGATCGGCCGTCCAGGTGCCGTCGGCCGCCATGGTGGGGTGGAGGTGCTGGAAGCCGGTCAGGTCGGTGCGGATGGCGTAGAAGTGCATGCGCTTGGTCTGGTCGAGGGCGAAGGCGGTGACGGGCTTCGCGTCCGGGCCGGTGACGGTGAAGCGGTAGGCGGTCCGCTCACCGGCGGCCAGGGTCGCGTTCGGGCTGCCGAGCCGGTAGCCGTCCTTGGCGCTCGCGAGGCCGTTGCCGCCGGCCATGTGGTCCATGCCGGGCATGTGGCCCTTCGAGGGCGAGTCCTTCGAGGGCGAGCCGCTCGCCGCTGGGGACGTGGACGCTGTGGCGCCATGGTCCATCCCCGGCATCGAGGAGGGGTCGCCGGAAGAGCCGCAGGCCGCGAGGACGAGGGCCAGGGCGACGGCCGTTCCGGGTGCCACGAGGGCGCGTCGGCGTACGGCGGGACGGGCTGTGAACATGGAGTCGGTCTTTCCGCGTGGGCGCACCACGCCGGGCGGGCGCGCGGGAGTGAGCAGGACACGTCGCCGGCTCCGGGAGTCCGGAGGCCGGCTCGGTCCTCTCAGGTCCGCGCGATGCACACCTGGAGCAGGAGGCTTCGCCCGCCCGGCGGGGGTAGGCCGCGCCGTCCCATCGGCCCGAGGAACACGGGCTGGGCCAGGAGGGCGGCGGCCAGTACGGCGACGAGGGCCGGCAGGCTGCCCGTCGGCAGGGGCATCCGGTCGCGAACGGGCGTCGAGACGCATGGGGTCCCGCGCGTCCCGGTCACCTCGGAAGCCTGGTGAGCCGCTGCCCTTGTCGACGTCGGTGTCACGGCGGAGTGCATCGCCATCGCAGGCTCGGCGCCTGTCGATGGCACGGCGACGAGGTCGTGAGGCTCGGCCATCGATCCGGCCGACGTCGCACCGTGGCATCCGTCGGCGGCGCTCGCCGGCGCTCCGTGCATGAAGAAGAGGCCGAGCAGGACCGCGCACAGGGTGAACAGCCGCATGCCGCCTCGCCTGTTCCGCTGTCCGTCGCCTGCCACGCCCGGTCCCTCTCCCCGCGTCGTTCGGATGCGCGCTCGCACGAGCGCGGGCTCGACGATACCCCGGGCCGGTATCCGCCGCATGCCGGCGGAGGCTCGCGCAGCGGGTCAACCGGGCGGCGGGGAGACCGAGTCAGGGACGCGCCCGGGGCAGCGACGCGATCACCGACCGCCCCCGGTCGGGCCGGTGGCAGCGGCAGTGGGGGTGGCGGTGGGAGTACCGGTGGCGGTGGACTTTGGTGATCGATCGCCGGGGACCGCTCCGTCCACCGGCGGCGCATCCGAGGACCCTGCCGCGCGTCGGACATCGCGGCCTGTCGTGCGACCGCCTAGCACGGCGGCGAGGACGAGCGCCATGCCCGTCGCCTGCGGTGCCGTCAGCGCGTCCCCGGCCATGGTGACGCCGAGCAGGACGCCGGTGACCGGATTGAGCAGGCCCACGAGGCCCACGGTGGCCGCGGGCAGGCGCCGCAGGCCGGTGAACCAGGCGACGAAGGCCAGAGCCGTGGCGATCACGGAGGTGTAGGCGTAGGCGGCGAGGGCGGCAGGCCCCGTAGAAGGGGGCGCGCCCTCCGTCGCTGCGGCGAAGGCCACGAGGAGGAGACCACCGAAGGTGAGCTGCCACGCCGTGACCGACAGGACGTTCGGCCCCGGATCCCATCGCTTGCTCAACAGGAATCCGACGGCGGAGACGAGCAGGGCAGCCACCGAAGCGAGGACGCCCACCGGCCGGACCTCGGCGCCGGGACCGCCCAGCATCAGAGCGACCCCTCCGAGGCCGACGGCCGCCGCGACGAGTTGGGCACCGCGTGGCCGCTCCGCGAGCAGAGCCCATGCGCCCAGCATCAGCACGAGCGGCGAGAGCGCCATGACCATCGAGGCCGTACTGGTGGGGAGCGTCTGCGAGGCCACGTAGACGAGGACGAAGAACGCGCTGGTGTTCAGCAGCCCCAGGACCGCGGACCGGCCCCACCACGCGCCCCGCGGTCGCTCCCGGGCGATGGCGAGCAGCAGGCATCCGGCGGGCAGAGCGCGCAGCGCGGCGCCCCAGAGGGGCTGCCCAGCGGGCAGGAACTCACGCGTGACGTAGTAGTTGGCACCCCAGGCGACGGGAGCCACCGCGGTCAGGGCTATCCACCGAAGATTACCTTCCATGGAAGCCATTATAGCTTCCTCAGAAGATATAGTGGCGTCGTGGAAGACGACAGCCCCGAAGCGCCCGACCATGTAGCCCGCATCCAAGCCGCCTGGCGTCGTGAACGACCCGACCTCGATGTCGCCCCTCAGGCCGTCATCGGCCGCCTGCACCGCCTGGCCGCGCTGCTCACGGAGGAGCTGTCCGTCGTCTACCGCCGCTACGGACTGGGCGAGGGCGACTTCGACGTCCTGGCGGCTCTCCGCCGGGCCGGCGAGCCCTACGAACGAGCGCCGGGAGAACTGGCAGCCCACACGATGGTCACGACCGGCGCCATGACCAAGCGCATCGACCGACTGGAGCGCTCGGGCCTGGTCACCCGCCGCCGCGCCGCCGACGACGGCAGGGGCCGAGTCGTCGCCCTGACCACGGCGGGCAAGGAACTCTTCGACCGCGCCTTCACCGACCACATCCACAACGAGCACCGCCTGCTGAGCGCCCTCGACCCCGACGAGACCACGACCCTCGAAACCGTCCTAACGAACTGGCTGGGACGGCTGGAGTCGCCTTGAGGTGCCGGGCACGGCCGGAGCCCGGACAGCCGGTGTCGGTCCCTGGGGGCCGAGCCGACGGCGCCGCTCTCGTCGACGGACCGCGCGCTGCGGCCGGCCAACTGACGGCCAGGCGCAGGGGCAGGGGCGGGGACGAGGGCAGGGGCAGGGGCAGGGGCAGGGGCGATCCTGTTCGGCCGACAGGCCCCGCGTGCGTTCGCCGCACTGGCACGATGCACATCCATGACTGATCAAGAGGCTGCGTCCACCCATGCCGCCCGCATGGTGGCCGAACTACTCCCCCACGCACTCGGGGCCGTGCTCGGCGGTTCGGCTGCGCAAGGTCGTTCGACTCCGACCAGCGACCTCGACATCGGGGTTCTGGTCCCGGATTCCGCTCGAAGCGGCCGAGAAGTCCTGCGTCACGAAGGACGCCTCGTGGAACTGTTCCTCAACTCAGTCGAAGATCTGGCCGAGTTCTTCCAATGGGACCGTGCGCGTCGTCGAGCGACTGTGGTCTTCCTCTACGCCCGTGGGGCAACCCTGACCGACCCGCGCGGTCATGTCGCCCGCGCCCGTCGGATGGCGGAAGAGATCATCAAGCTGGGGCCACCACCCCTGACCACGGAGCAATGGCGTCACGGTCGTTACGTGCTCACCTGCTACTTCGACGACCTCGTCGACTCTTCGAGCTCGAACCGCCACGAGCAGCTTGCCGTCGCCGACCACGCGCTTCGGGAGGCTGCCGAACTCCTCACGGCCCGCCAAGATTCCTGGACGGGAATCGGCAAGTGGCTACCGCGGCGGCTCGTCGAGGCCGACCCGGAGCTGGGCACCAAGCTCCTTGACGGCCACCAAGCAGTGGCTGAACGCGCGGACCCGACTCAGTTGGCGTCCGCCGTGGACGAGCTTCTGCGGTCGATCGGCGGCCCGTTGCGCGAAGGCTACTCACAAAGGTGGCAGTCGTCCGCAACAGGGCGATCATGAAGGCGAGGTTCACGCACGCCAACCCCCTGGCCTCACTGCCGCCCCCCGTCCAGGATCATCGACATCAGCTGTGCGTGGGTCTCGGGATCGGCGGAGGCTAGGAGGCCTCGGCGTGTGCGGCCCACGGGGGCGCCGTCGATTCCGGTGACGACGCAGCCGGCCGACCGGCAGAGAGCGATGCCGGCGGCGAAGTGCACGCTCTCGGAGAGGTCACCCCCGTCGGTGATGTAGGCGGCGCGCTTGCCGGCTGCGACCCAGGCCAGCGCCAGTGTCGTCGACACCACCCGGGGCCGGAACCCCTCGACGAAGTCGGGTCTGGCCAGCAGGTCGACGGCTCGGAAGCCGGGGGCGTTGGGGAAGGGCGGGTCCAGGTTCACCTCCACGAGCCGTGTCGCGGACGTGGGCGCCAACGGGGTGTCGGCACCGTCGTGCCGTACCCAGGCGGTCTCGCCGTCGGTGTGGAAGATCTCGCCGCTGAACGGATCGGCCACGGCGGCCGCCCCGTCGCGCAGCGCCACGTTGACCGCCACCAGCGTGGTGCCGACGGCGTAGTTCAGCGTGCCGCACAAGGGATCCACCAGCCACGTGCGAGCGGTCTGCGAGGCGCCGTACCGGCCGCCCTCTTCGCCGAGGACGGCATCATCGGGCCTCGCGGCGCGAATGACGCCGAGAATGCTCTTCTCGGCCTCGATGTCGGCGGCCGTCGCGAAATCTCCGCCACCCTTGTCCACGCGGAACAACTGTCGGCCGTACAGGGCGCGCACCACGTCGGCACCGGCGTGCGCCGCGGCTATGGCGACACCGGCATCATCAGTGCTCGCGGGTGAGTTCGTCACGACGCCGAGGGTATCGGGCGGGTGATGTGGCGGGAGCCGCCGTCGCCGCGCTAGGCGGGACGGACCTCCACCGCGCGGACACCCGCGTCCACCTGCTCGATCGCGTAGATGACGGTCTGGCCCTGTGTCAGATGGTCGACGAACTTGAGGGACTGCGCCTGGAACGGGACATCCTCGTCACCGCCGTAGGGAGCGATGAGGCCGGAGCCCCTGACAGCGTCGAACGAGAGCACCCTGCCGGCCCGCAAATGGGTTCGCACACCCTCACCTCTTCGTCCGTGCTCTGTCGTCTTGTCGCTTTGTCTTTTCCCGCGCAGGACTGTAGAGCACACCTCGCCTCCCGAACAGCACGCCAGGCAGTTGAGGGGCCGCGGTTCGCTCATGGCGATCATCGCGCGACAACGCCGACCGGTCCGACCGATCACTGGGGCGCATCGCCGGTCAAGGACCGCGCCACGGCGGGTGGAAGGACACGCACAGCCGCTGCATGACAGGTCGTGGCTATGCCGCGTCTGATGGCCAACCATGGAGAGCATGGACCAAACGTTCGATCGCTCGTCCCTGGGCGCCTTCCTGCGCACCCGCCGCTCGGCGCTGCAGCCGGAGGACGTCGGGCTGCGGCGTGGCCGGCGCCGTCGCGCCCCGGGGTTGCGTCGTGAGGAGGTGGCGGAGCTGTGCACCATGTCCGCCGACTACTTCGCCCGGCTGGAACGCGGGGACGGGCCCCAGCCGTCGGAACAGATGGTCGCCGCCATCGCCCGCGGCCTGCGTCTGACTCCGGACGAACGCGATCACCTGTTCCTGCTCGCCGGCCACCGCGCGGCACGCCGTGATCTGCGGCTCGGCCATGTGAGTCCCGGGATGATGCGGGTCATGGACGGTCTGGCGGGTGCCACCGCCCAGGTCATGGGCCCGCTGGGCGAGACACTTCTGCAGACGCCGTCCGCCGTGGCCCTGCTGGGCGACCAGACCCAGTACACCGGCGACGCCCGCAGCGCGACGTACCGCTGGTTCGCCGATCCGACGGCGCGTGAGCGGTACGACCCGCAGGAGCACGACGACACCAGCCGGGTCAACGTGGCGCTGCTGCGCGGGGCCGTCACCCGTGACGGCCCCGGTTCCCCCGCCGCGGACCTGGCGGATGTCCTGCTGCGGACCAGCGACGAGTTCGCCCGCCTGTGGGAACGCCACGAGGTCGGACTGCGGTGGAGCGAGACCAAACGACTCGTCCATCCCCAGGTCGGACCGCTGGAGCTCTACTGCCAACTCCTGCTGGAGCCCGACCAGGGACAGTCCCTGCTCGTCTTCACCGCCACCCCGGGCACGGAGAGCCACGACAAGCTCGCGCTGCTCACCGTGCTGGGGACGGACCGGTTCGCCGCGGACCCAGGAGCACGCCCGGACCCTCCCCTCTGAGACGCACCGAGGCGGAGGCCCCTTCGTGCGGATGCGGTCAGAACCAGTGGAGGCAGTGCGGAGGGCGGTCGGCGCGGAAGAGCGCGTCTGCCAGGGCGGCCGCGCCCGGGCGGTGGGTCCGGATGTGTCCGGCACGCACGAGGGTGCTCGGAGCGGTGCCGCCGAGGTAGATCGAACCGAGGTCACTGACATCCAGGGACAGGTCCGGCTCGCGGTCCGTCGGCACGCAGTCCGCCTTGCCGTCCCGGACGGTGAGCAGGTACCGCTCCCGCTCACCGAGGAACGGGTCGTCGACGTCGAGGACGAGTTCCCCGTCCGTGAACCAGCCGCGTGTGGTCAGCGCCCGCGGGACGTCGAGGATCCGTACCCAGAGCCAGTCGGTCTCGTGGCTCACCTCGCCCGCGCGGAAGTCCTCGAACTGCCAGCGCAACGGGTGCTCCGGCGGGAAGTGCTTGAACACGATCTGAGCCACCAGGTCGTGGCCGAGGAGGAACGTGGCCAGAGCGGCGAACGCGGCGTCGTCGGTGGCGATGGTCTCGTCCACCGTCAACGTGTCGCCGTCACCGAGCGAGTAGCTCGCGTACCCGTCCGGGACGCCGTCGCCGTCACGGTGGACGGCGATGTACCGCGGCGCCGGAGAGATCGGCGGCTGCCCCGCTCCCGAGGCCCACCAGCGGTGCGGCCGGGACAGCGCACCCGGCTGTGCGCGCCGGTAGCGGTCGTAGATCTCCTCCAGGATCGGGCCGCACTCGGCGCGCCGCATGACCTCGATGGAGCCCGGCGCCTCGGCCTCGGCCGTCCCGCGCCCCCGGGGTGCGGCGAGAGCGCCCTTGTGGCGCGTCACCGACAGCCGGCGGGTGTAGGTGGACGGCCCGTAGCCGAACCTGCGGTAGATCCCGGCCTCGGAGGCCAGGAGCACGGAGAGGAACTCCCCTCGTGCCCGCAGCTCCGTGAGCTGGCGCCGCATCATCGCGCTGAGCAGGCCCTGGCGTCGGTGCGAGGGCACCACACCCACGGCGGTCACCCCGGCGGCCGGAGCCAGGACCTCGCCGGGCAGGGTGAGTTCGAAGGAGTACGCGGCCGCGGTGCCGACGGGCCGGCTGTCCTCCGTCGTCGCGAGCAGTCCGCGGTCCATTTCCAGCGCCGCCCACCAGACTCCGCCGCCGTCGGTGGGGGTCCCCGGGAAACGTCCGAACGCGGCATGGAGAGTGTCGACGAAGACGTCGAGGTCCTGGTCGGTCGTGGGACGGATCTCCATGACTACAGCTGCCTCCCCGGCATGCGGACACCACCGGTCGTCGTGTCCCGCAACAGTGGAGCGACGGGCATCGCTCGGGACAATCGTATGGCGGTCACCCTCGGGGCCGTTCACCGCCGTCCTGTCCCCGGGGGCGGCTCCCGCCGTGGTGGGCCGCCCCCCGGGACATGGGTCTCGACTTCGAGGAACCGTCAGCGGCGGGCCAGCGCCAGGACGCTCAGACCGAACATCAGCACACCCAGCGGGAGATGGACCGACGGAACGTGTGCGATACCGAGGACGACCTGGATCGAGGCGAGGGCGAGGAAGCCCGATGCCTGCCCTATGTGCCGGGGCGAGCCGCCGCCCGGCTTCCATGCCAGCACCGCCGCCAGCACGTACAGCATCGACGCCCCGTACATCACGCGGGCTCCGACACTGTGCAGCGTCTCTCCGTACGACGCGGTCAGCAGGATTCCCGCGGAGACGGCCTGGAGGAAGATGGTCAGGGTCTGCAGAGTGATCGCGATCCGAAGAAACGAGAAGTGGTGCTGTGTCGTCGCCTGGGTGGCCATGCCACGGTCCCCTTTCCGCCCCGGGGGCGGTCGATCGATAAGGTCTCACCATCCCGACGACGCGGGACCGCGAAAGGTAAGGCCGGGGGGCGGGTCAGAGGATGGGGACGGCTGGGGCGGGCACCGCTGAGACAGCGGGTGAGCGACGCCAACTGATGAACATCGCCTACCGGTTGCTCGGCTCGGTCGCCGAGTCGGAGGACGCGGTGCAGGAGGCCTACGCGCGCTGGTACGCACTGCCGCGCAGCCGGCAGGAGGAGATCGCGTCGCCCGGCGCCTGGCTGACGACGGTGACCGGCCGCGTCTGCCTGGACGTGCTCGGCTCGGCACGGGCGCGGCGAGAGCGCTACGTCGGCGCGTGGTTGCCCGATCCGTTGCCCGACCGTGCCGAGTGGGACCAGGCGCCCGGACTCGACCCCGCGGACCGGATCGTCCTGGACGAGTCCGTGACCATGGCCTTCCTCGTCGTCCTGGAATCGATGACACCGGCGGAGCGGGTCGCGTTCGTCCTGCACGACGTCTTCCGGTACCCGTTCGCCGAGATCGGCGGGATCCTCGACCGGACCCCCGCGGCGTGCAAGCAGCTCGCGGCCTCGGCCCGCCGACGGGCACGGGACGCCCGTGCCTCGGTCGCGGCGGCCGTGCAGGCGGACGCGGTGCGCCGGGTCAAAGAGGCGTGGGAGACGAAGGACGTCGCGGCCCTCGTCGAACTGCTCGACCCGTCGGCGGTCATGACCGCGGACGGCGGCGGGCTGGTCGGCACGGTCCTGCGTCCGATCGAAGGCGGCGCGCGCATCGCCCAGTACATGGTCGCCATCGCCGACAAGGCACCGGCGCTCGAACTGCTGGAGCGGTCGGTCAACGGGCGGCCGGGTCTCGTGGCCCGGAGCGGGGGCACCGTGATGACCGTGGCCTCGTTCGACGTGACCGAGGGGCGTGTGACCCGGATCTGGGCGGTGCGCAACCCCGAGAAGCTGGGACCGTGGCTCGTGGACAACAGACCCTGAGGCACCAGGACTTCACCTGCGGATCTCCCCACGGACGTGCGATAGGTTGCCCGCCATGACTGGACTCGGACCCGTGCCCTGGCCGCCCGCCCCCATGAAGACCGAGCGGTTGGTGCTCCGCGAAGGCGAGGCCCGGGACCGCCCGACGTTCATCGAGCTGTTCGCGTCGCCGGAGGTGGGCACGTACGTCGGTGGCGCTCGACCGTGTGATCAGCTCGAACGCGAGGTGCCGGAGGTCCCCGGCCGGCGTCCTGGCTTCTTCGTGGTCGAGCTCGACGGATCGATGATCGGCATGATCACTCTCGATCGGCGCGACGCGGAGCCTCCGGGGGATGTCCGTTCTCATGCCGGGGCGACCGAACTCGGTTATCTGTTCCTGCCGCAGGCGTGGGGACAGGGGTACGGCGCGGAGGCGTGCGCAGCGGTACTCGACTGGTTCACCGAGACGCTTCCCGGCGAGCCGGTGGTGCTCACCACCCAGACCGCCAACGTCGGTTCCCTGCGTCTCGCGGCGAAGCTGGGATTCACGGAGGTGCGGCGGTTCGAGGAGTACGGCGCCGAGCAGTGGTTCGGCGTGCGGTCCCCGATCCCGCGATCCGGCTGAGGGGCACGGCTGTTGCTCTCCCCGGCGGCGCCCGAGCCGGTTCCCGTGTCCGCTCGGGCGAGCCAGACACGACGGGCCGACAGGGACTCCGACCGGCTGATCAGACGGAACAGCGAGAAGGCCCGCCGATGACAACCGGCGGGCCTTCTGCGCGACTTCGGGTACTGCGGCGACTCAGACGGCCGGCGCGTACTTCGGGTTGGGGCCGTACTCGTTCGGCTGCTGCTTGCCCTCGCTGGCGAGGAACACGATCAGGATGATCGCGCCGACGAGAGGAATGAGGCCGATCAAGATCCACCAGCCCGAACGGTCCGTGTCGTGCAGGCGGCGGACTGCCACGCCGAGCCCGGGAAGCAGGACCGCAAGCGAGTAGACGGCGCTCAGGATGCTCGTTCCGATGATCCTGCCCACGACCGCCAGAACGATCGCGATGATCAGGTTGAACAGGAAGAACATCCAGTATTCCTGTCGCCGAGCGCGACCGCTGAACACGGCGTACTTCTTCAGTACGTCTACGTACCAGTTCATTTCTCGTCCCCCAGGGAATCAAGGTAGGTGCTGAAGTACATCGAATCAGCCACGCTGACCGGAAGCCATGATCTTGGCGTGCGCGGTTCAAGCCGTTACCTTGCTGCGGCCGTTCAGTGATCGATCGCGCGGTCCCGCACTGCTCGGCGAGGTCGGCAAGGGGGATGGACCGCCCCCTCCATCCGACGGGGGTTCGCGGCGCGGAGAGTCCGGCCGCACGGTCAAATCGTCGCGGAACGAACACGATCCGGTGTCCGCCCTTGCCACGGACCGGATCTTTGCCAGGGTGTTCGCGGCATCACTTGATGAACAGTGGGCATCAGACCGTCTGCACGTCACCTCTGCCTGAAGGAACCCGCTCGTGCCCGAATACCCCACCACGACGTGGATCTACTCCGTTGCCGTCTGCGGGGGCGCGGTCGAGCACGATCGGTGCACCCGTTGGCACATCGTCAGCGAGCACGTCGACGGGCGCGACGACGCCTTGCGCTCCGCGGTCACGCACGCACACGCCCGGGTCACCCGGCACGCGCAGGGGTATCCGCAGGCGGCCTGCCTCGCGTTCGAGCACCAGGAGGGCGGCGGCCCCTGCGCCGTATGCGTCAACGGGCGCGGGCCCTGCGCGGAGACACCCGGTGGACCCCTGTTCCTGTGCGCCGACTGCACCACGGTTCTGGACCGGGCGCTGGGCCGGGACATGGCCCAACTCGGCCTCGCCTCGCCCCTGACCGACAGCGCCGTCGTCTTCGCGTGACGGCACCCAGGCCGTGCCCCGTTCCAGGGTGCGGCCCCGCGGGCCGCGGTCGAAGCCGGACGACGTCGATTCGATAGGCTGCGCTGATGGACTAGGAGGTTCCGAATGTCGGCCAACTGGCTGTTGCTCATTCCCGTCGCCGCTCTCGTGGCGATCGCGCTCGGTTCCTTCGCTGTGCTGAGGCTCCAGAGGGCCACCCTCCGGCACGCCGACCCCCGCTCGGCGACGTCACCGGCCGGCGTGAACGGAGCGGGCTTCCGGCAGTCACCGCAGGAATCCCGTGAGGACTTCGTACGAAGGCACCGACAGCGCCCCGGCGTGGTCGCCGACGGCGAGACACTCGTCGACCTCTACGACCGCATCCGTGCCCTCGAAGAACGCGTCAGGGCAGCCGAGGAGCGCGCGGCGGCACCGGAGCGGGACTAGGGCCGACACCCCGGACCCGTTCGCGAGATCGTCGTGCTCGCGCACGAGCCCCGATTGATCAACCCCGGCGACGCCGATCCGCGCTCCGTGAGGCAGGGAGCGGCGGATGCTGAGATGCGTACGACCTCGTCATGCGAGCCAGTTGTACGGCAACTTGAGGACGGCCACGGCGTTCACGGCGACCGCGGCTGCGTGGGGAGGAACGCCTCCCTCAGCGAGGCCGCGGGTCAGGTGCAGATGCAGCGATTGCAGAGTCGCGATCGAGTTGAACGCCCACGGTGGCACCGCGCCGGCTCCTCCGTCCGCGAACGCCCGGGACACCACGCTCAACCAACCCGTGGCCTGCTCCGCTGTCAGACCGGGCGCCATCAGAATGCGGCAGACCGCGCGCGCCAACCGGGCGTCCTCGAACTGGACATAGCGGTAGTCGGTGGGTGCCGTCATGCGGCGGGCGCACAGCTCCAGTGCTTCCACGCGACGAGCGGGCAGGGCCTGTGCGAATGCCGCGGCGGCGTCGGCGCCATGGGCGACCGCGTGCAGCCAGCCCAGTGAATCGTCCCACCCTCGGGTGTCGCGCTCGGCGGGATACCAGGTCGCGAAGGCGGCCCACCAACGCTCCGCGGAGGCCGTCCCGAGGATGCCGGGCTCAGTCACCGCACGCGCGAGCACGCATCTGAGGACGAGGGGAGCAAACGTCCGCGCCTGGATCTCAGGATGCGTGAGCCGCTCGACGGCCGTGTCGCCGAGGTCCTCCAAGACCTCGTCGAGACGACCCTCGCCCATCCACCGTGCGGTGGCCGTGTACGCGTGATGGTCGCGAACCTCCGGGTCGGGCGACACGAGCATGGTGGACAACTCGTCGCTCACGCGCTGAGCCGAAACACCTTCGGGATAGGGAAAGTTGTCGGCGGCGATCGACGACCAGGACTGACACTCGGCAGGCATCGCGACACCCTAGCCAGGACCTCTGCTTCGAGGAAGAGTGCGGCATCGCAGTGGGTGATCCGCGCAACGCTCGGCGGACAGGAGAAGTGGGCGGGAGCCGTCGGCCTTCAGCGGTGACCCTGGCCGGAAGCCCCGCAGGCTCACCCGGTTCGTTGCCGCGTCCGGTCGTACCAGCGGCGGTGCACCAGGGGTTCGACGGACAGGACGGCGGCGCCCGCCATCACGCCGATCAGGAGGGCGGGCGGGCCGCCGCCGTTGAGGAACGCGCCGAGGCAGGCTGCCGCGACGGCGAGCGGGCGCAGCAGGGTCAGGGGGCCGAGGCCGATGACCATCGCGAGGGTGCCGGCGCGGAACGGCAGGGCGAAGTAGGCGCCGAGCGACAGCAGGACGGCGGCGGCGTACACGGTCAGGGGGATCAGGTAGCCGATGCCGCCGGCCGTGAGGGTGGCGTAGGTGTCGCGCCGGTCGTGGGCGGTCAGCAGCACGAAGGTGCCGACCAGCGCCGGGACCAGCAGGAGTGCGGACCCGACGGCCAGGCCTCGCAGGGCGGCTCGGGTGTTGGGCCGTCGCTTCCGGATGCGGGCGTCGCTTCCGGCGTACGCGCGAAAGCCGCTGAAGGCGGCGTCGACCAGCCCGAGCAGCACCAGCGGTGCGGCGGGCGTCATCGAGCGGCCCCTGCGAGGTGTTCCGGGCCGACGAGGCGGCGTGCGTCCCGCTTGAGTGCCTGACGAAAGGGTGCTTCCAGGTGGGGGCGCACTCCGATGACCGGGCGCAGGGTGGTGCAGAACGGGTTGGCCGTGGCGCGCGGCTCGTACAGGAGCGCGCGGATGCCCGGTTCTGCCGCGGCGCGCAACAGGGTCTCGTCGCTGTGGGCGCGCAGTGCGGAGGCGACGCCGTCGTGGCGTCCGAGCGGGTGGCGCATGCGGGCGCGATGGAAGATCCAGGCACCGAGCGGTGCCACCGGGGTCCGGGCGATGTCGAAGTGACAGAAGGCGTACGCCGGTGACGCGGCCTGCGCCTGGAAGAACTCGGTGAGGGCGGAACCACGGAAGTGGTGCAGCACCCCGGTGGAGACGTAGACGGTCGCCGCCTCGGGCAGAGCGAACGCGTTGCCGTGGACGAAGGCGCAGTCGAGCCCTTCGGCCCGGGCCAGGCGCTCCGCCTCACCGACGAGAGCCGCGTTGAGGTCGACGCCGACCAGGTCGACGTCCGCGCCGAGCGCGTTGGTCGCCGCCAGCCAACGGACCAGGTACCCCAGGCCGCAGCCGACGTCGACCAGCCGGTAGGGCCCGGAGTCGCCGGTGGTCGACCGGATCGCGGTGAAGAGGGGTCCGAGCACGTCGACCATGCGTTCACCGAGCCGCAGTTCCTCGCTCAGGCGCTGCAGCTCGGTGTGCACACGGACGAGCAGGCGGTCCACGGCGTGCGGGTCGAGTACGTCGTCCGGGCCCGCGGGCAGCGCCGCCACGATCCGGACCGCCCGCTCGTCGCCGTTCTCACGGAGCTGTCGGATCACCTCGGAACGCCGGACCGGGAGCCGGTGACCGCTGTGCGGGTCGACCGCGGTGATCAGGTCGGATATCTCGAGCTGGGGCACGAGCGGGAATCCTACGTCCTCGACCGCGCGGAGCCGGCTGGGCCGACGGCCTCGCATCCCGTAGCGCGTACGGCGTCCTGGCCATCCCGGTCCTGGCGCTGGGACTGTCGACCGCACACCCTCCCGGCGGTGGCTGCGCCCGGAGACGGCCGACGCACGGCTGAACGAGCGAAGCTTCCGCGGGTGCGGGGACGCGGGCGTGGCCTGCTTGACCGGCCCGGCGGCCCCCTGCACAGTCGGGATGCGGCGCCTGGCGGCGCCGCCCGACTCTTCCGACGGGCCGGTCCGTCCATGTCGGGAGGCGGCCCCGATATCCAGGAGCGACTGATCCGATGGTCCTCGACCTGCTCCTGATCGGTACGGCCATCACGCTGGGGCCCCTGCACAACAGTGCCTTCATCCTGCTGCTGTCGTCGCGGCGCGGCACCCGCCAGGGCCTCGCGTTCCTGCTGTCGTGGCTGGCCGACCTGATCGCGGTGATCGCCTGCGTGGTGCTGCTGACCGGTGGTCAGCCACCGGCCCGTCACAGCGCGCCCTCGACGGTCGCGGTCGCCGCGAAACTCGCCATCGGTGTGGCGCTGGTCCTGTACGGCGGGCACAGACGCCGTCGGCCGCCGCGCCCGCACGGACCGCCCCGCTGGGCCGCCCGCATCGACGACGCCTCCCCGGCCACCGCGGCGGGCCTCGCCTGGGTGCTGCAACCCTGGGCTCTGGTCGGCGCCGGCGCCGCGACCGCTGTCGACGCCGACCTCTCCACCCTCGCGGACTGGCTCGCGCTGACCGGCTACTGTCTGCTGGCCACGCTCAGTCTCGTCGTCATGGAGATGTACACGGTCTGGGCGCCGACGGCCGCGAACGCCCGGTTGAGCGCCTTGCGCAGCTGGCTGGAGCACCATCAGGAGCAGCTGATCGTCACGCTGTCGCTCCTTCTGGGCCTGTGGCTGATGGCTCGGAGCATCTACGAACTGGTCGGCTGACCAGCACGAGCGCGGCGCTACGTCAGGACCAGCCAGCGGCGGCCGTCGATCAGCTCGCGTGCCGCGTCGAGGTGGCCGGCGTGACATGCCGTCTCGGTGATGACGTGCAGCAGGACGTCGCGCAGGGTGTGCAGGTGTGGTTCGCCGAACAGGTCGTGGGGCCACCAGGCCAGAGCGGCGTCGGCGGGGGACGCGGTGATGACGGCGTCGGCGGCGGCCGTCTCCTGGCGGTATCCGTCGAGGACGGCGGCGGCCGTCGCTTCCGGGCCCACGTTCCACGCCTCGTCGCCGGTCGGCAGGCCTCGGATGATCTCCTCGTCGCCGGCGACGACGCCTCGGAACCAGAAGCGCTCGACGTCCAGCGCGAGGTGCTGGACCAGCCCGAGGCAGTTCCATCCGGAGGGCAGCACGGGCCGCCGCAGTGCGTCGTCGTCGAGCCCGTCGAGAATGCCGAGGACGTGGCGGCGCTGGCCGTCCAGCACCTTGAGAAGCGAGGAGACCTCGCTGTCCGCGTCCGCTTCGCTCATGTAGTCGGTCACGGCCATCAAGGGTCCCTGATGTCCCGCGTCCACGTGAGGTCTTGCCTACGATCCGGGAGGCCCGGCCGGCGTGCCACCGGCCTGACCTCTGAAGTGACCGGTCTGCGGGCTGAGTTGACGATGCGCATGACGCTGCGCGGGATATTGACGGGTTCACGGACCGTGGCTACGTTCGGGAGCGCTCTCAGTCAACTCACATCGCGTACAGCGCTGTAGCGGAGTTACGGAGTATCCCCCCATGAAATGCACCAAGTCATTCGTCGCCACGCTCCTCGTCTCGATGACAACGTTATCGGGCGGGACGGCGCTCGATCTGTCCGCGGCCGGGTCCGCGGTCGCCGCGACAGCGGTGTGCAACAAGTTCTGCGACGCCCGGGATCCGGGCTTGAGCGGCCAGGACCGGCAGCCCGTCACGGTCACCCTCCAGTCCCGCTCGATCACCCTCCACTTCGACGACACGGACGCGATGGGCTGGGCGTCCGTCACGAAGGGCGCGGCGGGTGACGAGGTCTGGCTCGACCGTTCGATGGACGGCGGCCGGACGTGGGCGAGCGGCAGCAAGCTAGGCGACACCAGCGTTCCGACCGGCAACACCGGTTGGCGCACGCTGATGTACAACGTCGACGACTGGAATACCCAGGGCGTGGGTGCTCTGCGGGCCTGCGGGCAGGTGGCCGGGAGCATCGCCTGTACGGGCTGGGCGCGGACGACCTGGAACGCCGGCGACCGGCGGACGGCCGCGGCCACCGCCCTGATGATGTCGTTCGACCGCACCACCAAACTCTTCGGCGGAAACGGCTGGTGGACCAGCGCCAACGCGTTGACGGCGATCATCGACAACGCCCGGGTCAGCGGAATGGGCAGCTACAAGTACACGATCGCCGACACCTACAACAAGAACATCAACGCCCAGGGCGGCAACTTCACCAACGAGTACCTGGACGACACCGGTTGGTGGGGTCTTGCCTGGGTGGACGCCTACGACATGACGGGCGACAGCCGCTACCTCGCCACCGCCCGCGCGGACGCCGACCACATGTACGCGAACTGGAACTCCACGTGCGGCGGCGGTGTCCGCTGGAACACGAACGGCAACTACAAGAACGCGATCACCAACGAGCTCTTCCTGTCACTGACATCGGCACTGCACAACCGGATCGCCGGTGACACCTCGTACCTGAACGAGGCCAAGGACGAGTGGGCCTGGTTCCAGAAGAGCGGCATGATCAACGGCGACCACATGATCAATGACGGACTGGCCGACTCCTGCGCCAACAACGGCCAGACCGCGTGGACGTACAACCAGGGCGTCGTGCTCGGCGGCCTGACCGAGCTCTACAGGGCGACCGGTGACGCGGGCCTGCTCGACTCGGCCCGAACGCTCGCCAACGCCTCCACCGTCAGACTCCAGTCGGCCGGCGTACTGCGTGAACCGGGCGAGGGCGACTCGTGCACGGGCGACGGTCCGACCTTCAAAGGTGCGTACGTCCGCGGCCTGGGAAAGCTCAACAACCAGCTGAGCGACCACCCGTACGCGTCGACACTCAGCAGCTGGGCGAACTCCGCGTACACCAAGGACCGCAACACCCTCGACCAGTACGGCCCGCACTGGGCGGGCGGCAACGGCAGCAGCGACTACGGGTGTCAGGCGAGCGTGCTCGATCTGCTCAACGCCGCCGGCTGACCGTCGGCCTCAGTCATCGCACCGGGAGATGCTGCGCACGATGCGCAGCATCTCCTCGTTGAGCAGGTGTTCGTTCGCGGTGGCGAGCGTCTCGTCGGGCAGCAGATGACGCAGGATCACGACGCCGATGAAGAGCGACAGGACGAGCTCGGAACTGAGGTCGGCCGCCCCCTCGGACGTCTCGGTCCGGTCGGCCCGCAGGGCCCTGCTCAGCCGGTCGACCGCCGTCAGCAGGCCCTCGCGTCGAAGGCGCTCGGCGACCGGGTCGGGGCCGGCGTTGCGCAGCATCAGCATGATCGGGTGTTCCCCGCCGTACTCCGACCAGTCCCGCTCGTTCAGGCCCGCGAGCATGGAGGCGAACACCTCGGACGCGGACTCCTCGACCGGCCTGCCGGCTTCGTCGGAACCGTCGAAGAGCGAGTTCGATTCGTCGAGCACCGCGGCGAAGAGGCCGTCCTTGGACCCGAAGTAGCGGTTGATCAGGGCGACGTTGACGTGGGCGTCCGCGGCGATGGCGCGCATCGTGGTGCGCTCGTACCCCATGAGCGTGAAGCGGCGACGCGCCGCGCGCAGCAGGTCGGCCCGCGTCCTGGTGGCATCGCGGGGCCGGGAGGCGGGAACGGCGGCGTCGGCATCCATGGCTCCATCCTCCTATACGCCGGCATGTAAACAACTGTTTGCATGCCCGGCCGGACCGCCGCTAGGGTGATGTAAACACTCGTTGACTTAGGGGTCCGGATGGAACGTGACGCGATGACCGACGAGTCGGTCGCGCAGAAGACGTCACCTGTACGCGCGTATCTGGAGATCGGCGCCGTCGGTCTGGGCGCGCTCATGGCGTCGCTCACGCAGACACTCGTCATTCCCGTGCTCCCGGTGATCTCCAAGGACATCGGGGCGTCCACGACACAGACCCAGTGGCTGCTCACGTCGACGCTTCTGGTCGCGGCGGTGTCCGTGCCGGTGGTAGGCCGGTTCGCCGACATGGTCGGACGCCGGCTGATGCTGGTCTTCAGCCTGGGCGCCCTGGCCCTCGGGTCCCTCATCGACGCCCTCACCACCGACACCACGCTCATGATCGTCGGGCGGGCCCTCACCGGACTGTCCGCGGCGTCGATCCCGTTGGGCATCAGCCTGCTGGCCGCCGTCCTGCCCGTCGACCGGAGGTCGTCCGCCACGGCCCTCATCAGCGCCATGCTCGGCATCGGCAGCGCGCTGGGGCTCCCGCTGGCGGGCCTGCTCGCCGACAACGTCGACTACCACGTGCTGTTCTGGATCGGCGCGGTCGGCGCGGTGCTGAGCCTCGTGGCGATCCTGGCCCTGGTGGGCGAACCCCGGCACACGAGCACCCGGTCCGTCGACCTGCCCGGCATCGCGCTGCTGACTTCGGGGCTCGTGTGCCTCGTTCTCCCGTTGTCCCAGGGCGGAACCTGGGGCTGGGGCTCCTTGCGCACGATCGGCCTCCTGGTGGCCGCCGTCGTACTCCTGGCCCTGCTCGTCCGGGTCGAGTCGAGGTCGGCGGCACCGGTGGTGAACGTGCGCGCCCTGGCGAATCCCCCGATCGCCATGACGAACGTGGCGAGCCTCTTCTTCGGCTTCGCCCTCTTCGCCAGTTTCGTGGGCACGGCCAACTACGTTCAGGCGCCCGCCGCCACCGGCTACGGGTTCGGCTCCTCGGTGCTGACCGCGGGTCTGTGCCTGCTGCCCAGCGGTCTGCTGATGCTGCTGCTCGCCCCGGTCACGGCGAAACTCAGCACACTGTGGGGAGCGGGCAGGGTGCTGTTCCTGGCGGGCCTCATCGTCGCCGCCGGACTGATCGCGAGAATCCTCTTCGTGGACAGCCTGTGGCAGATCGTCGTCGGAACGGCGATCATCGGCGCCGGATCGGGCATCGGCTACGCGACGCTGCCGACGCTGATCAACACCTACACCCCGGCGACCGACCTGGCCGCGGCCAACGGCATCAACGCCCTCGCGCGATCGCTCGGGAGCACCCTCGCCAGCGCCGTCGGCGGGAGCATCCTGGCCTCGATGACCATGGCTCTCGGCGGTTTCGAGATCCCGTCGCTCAAGGCGTACCGCGTGCTGTTCGTCATCTGCGCGGTGGCCGCGGTCGCCGCGGCGCTGCTCGGCCTGATCGCGTCCCGCACGAAGGTTCCGCAGGAGCACACCCAGCCTGTGGTGGAGACCGTCTGACCCGCCCGGTCGGGCGCGGCCCCGATTCACGGGCCGCGCCCGACCGGGAACGCGTCACCCCTCGGAGGCGTGCGCCGTCCTCCGGCGGTCGACCCCACGGCCACCGGGCACCGCAGGTCCGGGCGCGACGCGGGGCATCCCGTCAGCCGTACATCGCCAGGCGGTAGAAGTCCGCGAGCGCGGCGTCGATGGGGTGCGGTTGCGGCCTGCCCGTGGCATCGAGCCTGTTCCACCGCTGCGCGGTGACCGCGACGCTCATCTGCCGCCCGCCGTCCGCCCGGGTCATGGCCAGGGCTCCGCCACCCCAGACCGTGCCGCCATGGCCCCAGAAGGCGCGGGGACCGGGGGCGTCCATCGGGTGCAGGCCGAGACCGTAGTCGATCACCCTCCCCTCCTGGGAGACGACGGGGACGGTGCGCTGCATCTCCGCCAGCGACGCCGGGCTGACGATCTCGCCGGCGAGCAGCTTGCGGAAGAAGCGGTTGAGGTCCGTGACGGTGGATATCAGCGCGGCTGCCGGTCCCACCCAGGACATGTCGTAGACGCTGAAGTCACGCGGTGGGTCGATCATCCCGAACCATGCCTCGTAGATCTTCGCGTGGGGCCCGCCGAGGTTCGGCTCGACGGGCAGTTCGGTGTCCCGGAGTCCGGCACGCTCGATGACGTTCCGGGTGATGATCTGCGCGGCGGGCGCCCCGGTGACGTGGCGGAGGAGCTCGCCGAGGAGCAGGTAGTTGGTGTTGGAGTAGACCCCCGGCGTGCCACCGGGTGGGCCGACGGCCGGTGCGGTGACCCCCATCTCGATCAGTTCGGTGGGATCGAACCGTGTGAACCGGTTGTCGTCCAGACTCTGCGGTCCGGTGTCCGCGAGCACCGGGAACGCCTTGAGGGAGGGATAGGCGTACGGGAGGTACTCGGCGAGGCCGCTGGTGTGGTTGATCAGCATGCGGACCGTGACCGCGTCGCCGCGCGCTCCGGGGACGAGCTCGGGCAGGTACCTGCCGATCGGCGCGTCGAGGCCGATCCGGCCGCTCTCGACCTGCTGCATCACCGCGGCGGCGGTGAAGGTCTTGGTGATGCTGCCGACGCGGTGCCTCATGCCGGCGGTGACGGGGCGGCCGGTCGCGGTGTCGGCGACACCGGCGGCGCCGCGCCAGATCTCGTCGCCGTCACGGACCTCGGCGAAGAGGCCGGGCATTCCGGCGCGGTGGACGTTCTCGATGGCGGCGTTCAGTTGCGCGGGATCCGGTGAGTTCCTCATGACACGCGTCCTTTCGTCCTCGCCGGGTGGGCTCCACGTCGGCCGCCCGACCCGGGTGACCGGGCTTCGAGTGGCGCACCGGGACGTCTCGGGTCAGGCCGCTCGGCACGCCATGCACCCATTATGCACGCGGTGCGTGCAACACCAAGTGCATAGGTTAGGCTGAGACCCGGTGAAAGGAGCCGAAATGGCTGGTCGAAGGCGCTGGGCGACCGAGGAGATCCTGGATGCGGCAGCGGAACTGCTGCGCACGAGCGACGCCGAGTCGTTCAGCGTGCGCAAGCTCGCCGCCGTCCTCGGGACGGACTCGTCGAGCCTCTACCGGCACTTCCGCAGCAAGACGGAACTGCTGCGGGCCGTCGCCGACCGCATCCTCCTGGCGGCCGTGGACGGCTACGTGCCCGAGGGTGACTGGAAGCAGCGCATCACCGGCCTGGCCCTGCACGTACGAGAGGCCTTCGGTCAGCAGCCCCAACTCGCCGCCGTCTGGGGACGTTACGCGTCGAGCGGCGCCGGCTCCCGACTGATCATGGAAGAGATGCTCGAGGCCTTGCAGGCTTCGGGGCTGCCCGACGAGAAGATTCCGGCGCAGTACCACCGGCTCGCGGTCCTCGTCACCTCGCTGATCGCCTCCGAGGCGGGGTTCGGCACCCTCACCCCCGAGGAGCACGAGCAGGGCCTGGAGCTGTTCCGGGTGGCGGTGCTGGGCGCCGACCCCGAACGCTTCCCCGCCCTGGCCCACTTCGCCCGCGACGTCCGCCCCCTGGGAGTGGATCGCGGAGCCGCGTTCGAAGAGATCCTGGCCGCCCACCTGGCCCACGTCGAGGCGTCGATCTGACCGGCTCGCGCTCGCGCGGGGACCAGGAGGGCGGCACCCGGGAGGCGGCCGTGCTGTGGACCTGCCCTCTCGTCAGCGTTCGTAGACGCCGGTCAGCCGGCCTCGGGCGAGGACGGGTGCGGTGATGGCGAGCAGGAGGGTGCGGGGACGGGCCCGGTCCACCGACGTGGCGGCGGACCCGCTGTCCACCGGTGCCGCGAGGGCGAAGAGCTGGAAGGTGTAGTGGTGCGGGCCGTGGCCCTTCACGGGCGCGGGACCGTGGTAGCCCCGCCCGATGGTGGACTTCAGCAGTCGCACTCCGGGGGCGGGTTGCCCCGTGTTGAGCCCACCGGCCTCCAGGTGCCCGGCATCGGGGTCGACCAGTGCGAGACAGTGCACGGCCGGCTTCCCGACCGGGACGTCGATGTCTTCGACGACGAGCAGGAGTTGCTGCGTCCCGGACGGCGGCGGGGTCCAGGCGAGGTGGGGTGACAGGTTGTCGCCGCCGGCGTACTTCTCCGCGTGGGCGACGGGCATGGCGCCACCGTCGCCGAACTGGCCGCTGGTGAGGGCGAGTTCGTCAGGGCCTTGCAGGTTGGGCAGGTTCCACGCGGTGTGGGTCTCGCCCGCCCTGCGGTTGATGAGAAGCCGACCGAGCAGGCTCATCGCGTCTCCTCCACCATCGTGACGACCTCCGCGGTGGTGGCGGTTTCCCCGAGTTTGGGGAAGACGCGTTCGACACTGTGACGGTGTGCGTCCGCGGCGGGGTCACTCATGGCGTCGATGGCCAGGACGACGTGGTAGCCGTGGTCGGAGGCCGACCGTGCCGTCGACTCGACGCCGGAGCTGGTCGAGATGCCCGCGAGCACCACCTGGGTGACGCCCAGGTCCCGCAGCAGGGTGTCGAGGCCGGTGTCGTGGAACGCGCTGCGCCGCCGCTTGGTGATCAGGTGGTCGGTCGGACGGACGTCGAGTTCGTCGATGAGGTCCGCCCAGCCGTCCGGCAGCGCGAACGTGCTCGCGGATCCGCCGTTGTCGGTGCGTCCTGGCGCGCGGCCGGTGACGTTGACCAGAACCACGGGAAGGTCGTGCTGCCGGAACGCGTCGGCCAGGCGGGTCGCCCGGGCCACGGCCGCGGTGGCCGCGGAGTCGGTGTGGGCCGAGACGATCCCCTTCTGCAGATCGATCACGACCAGTGCGGCCGTGGGGTCGAGGGTTGTCAGTGCCATGGGTCTTCTCTCCTGCGGAAGTCGGCTGTCGGTCGCTGGGGCGGGTGGGGGCCGGCCTCAGCTGCTGGTGGACCTGTCGGATCGACGAGGTCGGCCTCGCCGGTCGTGGCGGTGTGCGCCCTGGTGGTCCCGGCGGTGGAGCTGGTCCCGCGCAGCAGGGACGCGATCGCGGCGAGGAAGGCGAGGGTGGCGCCGAAGGCGAAGACGATGACAAGGCCGGAGTGGAACGGCCCGGCTATCAGGCTCGGGAAGAACTCCCGGCCGGTCAGGGCCTGTTGCTGTGCGGCGGTCAGGTGGGCCAGGGCGCCGGTGGGCTGGAGGAGGTGCTGGATCGGATTGACGCCCAGTTGGGCGGCGAACAGGGACGCGACCGGGGGCAGGCTGCCGATCTGGCCGGCCACGTGAGCCGACACGCCCTGCTGCTGGAGTCCGGCGGTGAGGGTGTGCGGAAGGCTGCCGGCCAGTCCGGCGATCATCAGCGAGAAGAACACACCGATGGAGACGGCGGTTCCCGAGTTCTGGAACGTGGCCCGCATGCCCGAGGCGACTCCGCGCAGCGGGGCGGGGACGCTTCCCATGATCGAGGAGGAGTTGGGTGAGGCGAACATGCCGCTGGCGATCCCGTTGAGCGCGATCAGCAGCGCGAAGATCCCGTAGCTGAAGTCGATCGGCAGGAGCATCAGGCCGAGGAAGGTCGCCCCGAACAGCAGCGCGCCGCCGGTGGCCAGCCCCCGGGAGCCGAGCCGGTCGGAGAGGTAGCCGGAGACCGGGCCGGCGGCGAGGAATCCGGCGGTGAGCGGGAGCATGAAGATGCCGGCCCACAGTGGGGTGTCGGCGTAGTCGTAACCGTGCAGCGGGAGCCAGATGCCCTGGAGCCAGATGATCAGCACGAACTGCATGCCGCCGCGGCCGATCGAGATGGCCAGACCGGCGAGATTGCCGAAGGTGAAGGCCCGTTGACGGAAGAGGCTCAGCTGGATCATCGGCGCCGACGTGCGGTTCTCGATCGCGACGAACGCCACCAGCAGGGCCAGTCCCCCGGCGATGAGCAGGTCGACGAGGGGGTTGGTCCAGCCCATGGTGTGACCGCCGTAGGGCTGGAGGCCGAAGGTGACGGCGATCAGGACGGCGCTCAGCCCCACCGCGAAGGTGATGTTGCCCCACCAGTCGATCCGGCCGCCGCCGCGCTTGCCGGTCTCGCGCAGGGTGCGGTAGGCCCACACCGTGAAGAACACGCCCACGGGCACGTTCACCCAGAACACCGCCCGCCAGTCCCAGGCCGCGAGCAGTCCTCCGGCGACCAGGCCGATGAACATGCCGGCCAGGGCCGCCACCTGGTTGATGCCCAGGGCGAAGCCGCGCTGTTCCTCCGGAAAGGCGTCGGTGAGAATCGCGGCGGAGTTCGCGGTCAGCATCGATCCCCCGACTGCCTGCAGCACCCGCCAGGCGATCAGCCACATCGCGCCGTGCCCCCCGTCGAAGGGATCGAAGGACAGCAGGATCGAGGCGAACGTGAAGACGGCGAACCCGGCGTTGTAGATGCGGACGCGGCCGTACATGTCCCCCAGGCGCCCGACGGTGACCACGAGGACGGCCTGGACCAGCCGGTACCCCATGATCATCCACAGCAGGAAGGCGATGTTGCCCGGGGCCAGCGGGTCCAGGTGCACGCCGCGGAAGATCGCCGGGAGGGCGATCAGCACGATGGAGCCGTCCAGCGCCGACATGAAGACGGCGGCGGTCGTGTTGGACAGGGCCGTCCACTTGTACCGGTCCCCGGGCGGCGGTCGGACCGGGGCGGGCGTCTTGGGGGTGACCGACATCAGGTCGCTTCCTCGAAGGTCCGGTGTCGCGATGTCGCGGCGTCGTCAGATGTTCCGTGCCAGTCGCTCGAGCAGCGGCGCGGCCGAGGCGAGTTGCTCCAGTTCCGCCGGGGTGAAGGTGCCGCCGGTCAGCGCCTCGGCGAGGAGTTCCGTCCGTGCGTTGCGCTTGTCCTTCAGCGCCTGCCGCCCTGCGTCGGTCACCGTCAGCACCACGCGTCTGCCGTCGTCGGGGTCCGGGCGGCGTTCGACCAGGCCACGCTCCCGGAGCGCGCCGACTGTCGCCCCCATGGCCTGCGCGGTGATCTGCGCCTCCCGGGCGAGCGCCGAGGAGGTCGTGGGGCCGGAGCGCTCCAGGTGGGACAGGGCGCTCCGCTCGGGCATGGTGAGTCCGCCGCCGACCGGCACCTGCCGTATCCGTCGCACGAGCAGGCTGAGGCTCGCCAGCAGGACTGAGGCGACCGCGTCGGGATCAGGAGCCAGGTCCTCGTTCATATGCTAAGGCTACCTTATCAATCCGCCTTAGTAGATTCGGGCCACCAGATCTGCCGCGCGGACCGGACCGAACGCGATGCCCGCGTACCAGGTCGGAGGGGGCGGACTGCGATACTCCCGCCATGAATGCCGACATGCCGCCGGGCCGGACGCGATCGGACGTGGGAGTGCCTGCGCAGACCGGGCCGGGGGGTGGCGCCGGCTGGACGCTGCGTCCCGCCGTCGCGGCGGACGTCGAGGTACTCGCGGAGTTGCGGGCGACGGTGATGCGCGCGGACCTGGAGCGCCTCGGACGCTACGACGGACACCGGGTGCGACAGCGCCTGCGGGACTCCTTCTCCACGGAGCACACGTCGGTCATCACGGTCGACGGCGACGTCACGGGATGCGTCACGGTCCGCCCTGCCGAGGGTGCGCAGTGGCTGGAGCACTTCTACCTCGCGCCGCAGCATCAGGGCCGCGGGCTGGGATCTGCCGTCCTGCGCACGGTGGTGCGGCGGGCCGAGACACACGGCACGACCCTGCGCCTGAACGTGCTGCAGGGCAGCGCGGCCCGTCGTCTCTACGAGCGGCACGGATTCGTCGTCGACTCCGAGGACCCGATCGACGTCTTCATGGTGCGCCCGCCGGGCGCGGGCACCGCCGGGAGAGCCTGACCGCGCAAGCGCCCTCGTCGCGACACCGCCCGCGCGGGGCCGGCGTCAACAGTTCGCGCTGTAGCGGACGCACATGGTCGACGGGGCGCGGTGATCGTTGTCCCACTCGTGCTGCGCAGCCGTCAGCGCTCCTCCTGCCAGGACGGCGAGCAGCAGGTGTGCGATCACCGTCCAGCGGGCCCGGAAGACTGCCGCCAGAACCGTCGGCACGAGGAGGACGATCAGAAACGTTCGCAGCCGCTCCATGTGGGCGAGGCTCGCGGCGTCGATCCGTCCTTGGTCTCCTTGCGCGGCCCACACCTCCAGCCCGAAGGCGAACACCCAGTCGAACGCGAGCCACCCCACCCCCAGCAGAAGCATCGGGACGGCGAAGGCGAGATCCACGCCGAGGCGTGTCCTGTCCGACCAGGGACGGCGCCGGGCCGGGGCGGAAACGGTGTCGGTCATGGATGCAGGGTGCCGCGCCGGGTGGTGACGCACATGAGCACGCGTACTCAACTCCACTCCGCACGGGATCGGTTGTTCCCGGGTGGGCCGGCATCGTCCCGGCGTTCAGTCTCCGTGGAGCCCGGGCGGTCAGACGGATGCCGCGGTCGGACCGACGGGCCCCTCGACGTACGGAAGGTGCACGGCGAACACCGATCCGCTGCCGGCGGTGCTGGACACGGTGACGGTTCCGCCGTGCGCGGTGACGAGTTGCCGGACGATGGCCAGGCCCAGACCGCTGCCCCCGGTGCGCCGGCTGCGGGACTTCTCGGCTCGCCAGAAGCGGTCGAAGACGTGCGGCAGGTCCTCTGGGTCGATACCGGCGCCGGTGTCCGACACTTCGAGGACGATCCGGTCGTCCTGGCGCCGGGCGCGCAGGGTGACCGTGCCGCCTGCCGGCGTGTGGCGGATCGCGTTGGACATCAGGTTGCCGAGGGTCTGCCGCATCCGCACGGGGTCGGCGTTCAGCCACAGCGTGCCGGTCGAGCCGACGGCAAGGCGGACCTCCGCGTCCTCCGCCCGCACGCGGTGGATCGCGGCCACCTGTTCGAGGAGTTCGTCGGCACGTATCTCCTCGGGGTGCAGGCGCAGGGTGCCGGCGTCCGCGGCAGCGAGTTCCTGAAGGTCGTCGATGACACGTTGGAGGATCACCGCCTCGTCGTGCAGGGAGGCCAGCAGTTCCGCGTCGGGGTCGACGAGACCGTCACGGGCCACCTCCAGCCAGCCCCGAATGTTGGTGAGCGGGGTGCGCAGTTCGTGGGCGATGTCGCTGACCATCGCCTTGCGCTGCGCCTCCATGCGTTCACGGCGCTCGGTGAGTTCGTTGAACGCCAGGGCCAGCACCCCGGTCTCGTCGTGCGTGGTGACCGGGACACGGACGTGCTGCTCCGGCGGCTGCTGCGCGGCCGCCGTCAGGGCGCGGAGCGGACGTACGAGGCGAAGGGCGATCAGTGCGGTGGCGGCCACCGTGAGAGCGAGGACGAGTCCGGCGACCCCGGCCACCTTGACCTTGTTCGCGGTGGACATGTTGAAGCGCGGGGTGGCGCTGTCACCGGTGCCGAGGAAGAGTTCCGCGGCCGGGGCCGCATAAGGGACGAGCTGCTGCCGGCGCGCGCCCTCGACGCAGGCCTTCACCGTGCGCCCCCGGGCCCCCTGCTCGTCGAGGGGCTTCTTGTCCATGAAAGAGGGCTCCGCGGCGGATCCGGTCGTGGCGTCGACGGTCAGGGCCACGGGATGGCCGAGGTGCACGTCGTGCCGGTCCAGACAGGACTGGGTCAGCGCGGAGAGAGCGTCCAAGGCCTTCTGCTCGGTCGGGGTGGGGGTGTTGAGTTTCCCGTCGGCGCACTCGTCGGGGACGTAACCAGGATCTGCCCGCGGAGCGAGGTTCGTGAGGTGCGTCCTGCCGCTCGGCAACCGTTCCATCCGGGTGCGAACACCGTTGCGGGCGAAGCACTGCTGACGAACGGTGGCCAGTTTCGCGACCTTGAGGCGTTCGGCCGCGGGCAGCCGGTACGGTCCCACGGCGCGCGGATCGATGCCGCTGAGCTGCGCGCCGGGCTCGGTGTCGGTGTCGGTGCGCAGCGGATCGACCGTCGCCGCGGCTTTCAGCGGCAGGGAGGACGTGCGGTCCGCGGAGTCGGCGATGGGGACGCGGCCGGTCGTGGTCAGGGCGATGCGGCGGCCGGTCCGGTGAGAGATGGAGCGCAGGGTTCCGGCGACATGCGTCCAGTCCGGATGGGTGGCCGCGTATCCGCTGAGCTGCCGGAGGATGTCCATGTCGTCGGCCAGTACCTGGCCCTGTTCCTCCTGGATGGCCCGGGTCGTGGTCTGCACCGCGAGCCAGGCCGTCGCCGCCACCGAGCACGCCGCGATGAGCACCGAGGTGATCAGCAGCCGTACGAGAAGGCTTCTGCGCAGGGGCAGTGCGCGGCTCACGCGCGGCCTCCGCTGAGCTTGTACCCGACGCCGAACACGGTGAGCAGGCGTACCGGCCTGCGCGGGTCCGTCTCGATCTTCCGGCGCAGGTTCATGATGTGGACGTCGATGGCGCGTTCGGTCGAGGCCCGGTCGATACCGCGGGTGTGATGCAGCAACTGGCGTCGTGAGAAGACCCGTTCGGGTTCGCTCACCATCGCGAGGAGGATCTCGTACTCGCCCGGGGTGCAGACCACCGGTGTGCCGTCGCACAGGACGGTGTGCCGCACCGGGTCCACCGTGATGCCCGCGGCGCGTACGCACGGGTCACTGTGCTGGTCGGCCGCGAGCCGGCCACCGCGGCGCAGGACCGTACGGATCCGGGCCATCAGCTCGCGCGGGCTGTACGGCTTGGTCATGTAGTCGTCGGCGCCGAGTTCGAGGCCGAGCAGTATGTCGTCCTCGGTGGAGCGAGCGGTCAGCATCAGGACGGGGATGTCGTCGTCTCTGCGCAGTGCCCTGCACACCTCGAAGCCGTCGATCACCGGAAGCATCAGATCGAGGACGACGAGGTCGGGGCGGTGTCGCCGCGCTTCCGCGAGGGCGGCTCCGCCGTCGTGAACGACGGTGGCCGTGTGTCCCTCCCCCAGCAGCGAGCGACGTATCAGTTCCGCCTGCTTCTCGTCGTCCTCGGCGACCAGCACATGTGCGCACACGGCGCCGATGCTATGCGCATCCGGCCGGGTACCGGCCGGTGAGAGGGGCTTCCCACACGCTGACACCTTCCTCACAACCCTCTGCGTGGCTGTGCCGGAGCCCCTCCCCCGCTCTCTTCCTCGCCTCCGTCAGCGGGCGAGCGAGGCGGCGTCCCCCATGACCACTACCGGATGCCGGCCGGGGTCCAGCGCGCGCATCAGGTGCTTCAGGTCGTCCTCGCGGAGGCTGACGCAGCCATGGGTCGGACCCCCGTGGTCGACGTGCAGCCATATGCCGCCGCCCCGGTCCGCCCCCATCGGCCGCGTCCAGTCCAGGGGTGAAGTGCCGGACTTCCGGTTGTAGTTGATGGCGACCACGTAGTCGAAGGAGCCCGACAGCGACTCGCCCTCGAATCCGGTGCCGGGTGAGACGAAGCCCTGTGAACGGTCGTACGGGAGCCGGGTTCCGGGGTCCGGCCGCAGTCCCCCGGCGTCCGTCAGCGTGAAGACGCCGATGGGGGAACGGAGGTCACCACCATGATGGTGATCGCTCCAGCCCTTGAGGGCGTTGTGCGCGGGCAGACTCGGGCCGGCCTGCCAGCCCGCCTCGGTGCGCTCGTACAGCACCACGGTGGACTGCGGGGAGTCCTTGCCCCGGCCCGTCACCACGACGGCCTGTCGACTCCGCGCGGGAACCGCGGCCCGGGTCCTGGGCCCCAGTCCCGGGAGTTCCCGTGGTGGCGCGTCCGGTGAGGCGGCGGACGCCGGATCCAGGGTCACCGCATCCTGGTGCGGCGAGGGCCCGGCGGTGCTCAGCCGGTCGGTCTGGGTACCGGCGCCGCACCCGGCGAGCAGAAACGAAGCGGCGGCGATCGCGAGCGGAACGCGGTGTACGGGGTTGATCATGCTCCGACCATGGCCCAGGCATATGAGGAACTCGTCAGGTCATCCACGATGCGGTGGAGTACCTCGGTGGGAGCGTTTCATCCATGATCCGCGGACTTGTTCATCGGACGGTCACGGACGGCCCACCGCATGGGCGCCCAACTCGGCGCAGGCAGACAGCCTCCCGGGCTCGATCCGGTCGGCACGAGCGCGACGGGGAACGTGGACTTCGCCCGGCCGCACCGACCGCGACCCGGACCGGGGAACGTGAGAACCCCGCCATCACCAACCCTGTTCTGTACGGGGCTGGTTCGGCAGCGGGCCATGGGTACCGGGACGGCCACATGCGTGCCTCGTACACTTTCACTCTCGGCAGGGCGACCGGTCGGCGCCGGCGTGCCGCCCGGCCGACGTCACACCGGCTCTTCCTCCGGGAAGGGCATGACGCGTAGGGAGAGACAGCCGTTGTCCGTGTCCACCGGTCCCCGAGGCAGCTACTTCGAAGCCATCGACGACCACCGCTACAAACCGACCCCGCACGCAGGCGGCGCCTGGGACCCCGACGAGCAGCACTTCAGTCCGCTGGGCGGGCTGGTCGTCCACGCCCTCGACCGCCACCACGCGGCAGGCCCGAACCGTGGGCTGGCCCTTGCGCGGGTGAGTTACGACATCCTCGGCCGCCTCGCCCTCGACGAGTGCACGATCGAGGTGGAGACCGTCCGCCCCGGCCGGACGATCGAGCTTCTGGAGGCGGTCGTACGCATCGCGGACCGGCCGGTCGTCCGGGCCCGCGCCTGGTTCCTGGCCACCGCCGACACCTCGGCGGTCGCAGGGAGCGCCGGAGATCCCCTCCCCCACCCCGATTCGCTCGCCACGTGGCCGATGTCCGAGGTCTGGCCCGGCGGCTACATCGCCTCCTTGGACGTCCGCCCGCTCGCACCGCCTCGGCCCGGTCGCACAACTGCCTGGGTGTCGACCCCACTTGATCTGGTCGCGGACAGCCCCGTCAGTCCGCTCGCCTCGTACCTCGCCCTCGTCGACACGGCGAACGGCATCGCCGTGCGCCAGTCGCCCACCGAGTGGATGTTTCCCAACGTCGACCTGACCGTCCACCTGCACCGCCGGCCACAGGGCACGTGGACAGGGCTCGACACCACGGTCACCTTCGGGCCCATGGGGCAGGGCCTCACCAGCACGGTGCTTCACGACGTCGACGGCCCGGTCGGCCGCGCCGAACAGATCCTCACGGTTCGGCCTGTGCCGTAGCTGTGGCGCTGTGGCGCTGTGGGACACCCTGGACCCGGCACGGCCAAAGGGGTCTTCACCTGGGAGGCCTCTGCGCCGTCGATCCTCCGCACCGGCTCACGAGCCCGACGCCGTGGCGCCGGCGGGCCCAGGCGGACGGCCCGCCCTTTTCAAGATCACAAGATGGACACACCCGTCCCGCTCGGGCTGTGCGCAACGCATGATTCCCTGTCAGCACCAGCACTTCCCAGGGGGACCATGCCTGTCCGCAGAGCCGCCGCAGTCCTGCTCATCGCCGCATCGGCCACCGCCTGCGGCTTCGCCGACGGCGGCGGACCGGGTGCCGGGACACCGGCCACCGCAGGACAGTCCGGCGCCGGGCCGAGTTCCCGTCCCGCCGCCAAGGCGCTCCCCTTCGGTACGGGCTCCCACTGGAGCGACACGGACACCGACGGCAGTCACATCAGCGGCACGACCACCGTCATGGGCTACCGGCAGCCGGCCAAAAGCGTTTCCCTGCCCGACGAGGCGTCGGGCGTCCCCGACCCGGACTGGGCGGTCCTCGACGTCAAGTTCTGCGCCGCCACGGACAGCACCAACGTGATCGTCGCCCAGGCGCCCTGGAGCCTCCGCTACGCCGACGGCACCCGGCTCGCCGCCCCCAGGATCACCTCCCGAGGAGTCGCCGAACCTCTGTACTCCGTCGCCGGGACCGCGGTGAGACCGGGCACGTGTTACCGGGGAAAGATCACGTTCTCCGTCAAGCACGGGAGCAGACCGACAAGCGTCGTCTACGACGTCGACTCACGCGACCCCGTCGAATGGACCGTCCCGAAGGCGTAGACCGTCAGGCGGCGCCCGGGGCTCCCTCGCCCGCCGTGAGCACCGGTTTCCGAGCCGGCGCCCGATCACGCGAAAGCCGAACCGGCGTGGCCGAGGCCCCTGGAGCGCGCCTCGCGTCACAGCCCCCACACGATCGCGGCCCTCCGGGTCACGCCGTGGCCCCCTTCGGATAGTGGCGACGCAGGTTGGCGGCGAGGATGCGGTCCAGGGTGCGATCGGAGAGGAGTCGGCCCAGGCGCATGATGAGGGCGGCGTCCCGGCCCGCGGTGTAGCGGGGGCGTGGCCTGCGGGTCGTCACGGCTTTGACGATGACCTGGGCGGCGGCGTCCGCGGTCAGGCCCGATGCCGTACCCGAGGCCATCAACCGGTTGTTCGCCCGGACCAGATCGCCGTAGCGCCGGTCCTGCTCCGGTGTCATCCGGGCCGCCAGATCGTTCGCCGTCGCGATGCCGCGGGCCGCGATCTCCGTACGGACGCCGCCGGGCTCGACCACCACGACCTGAACGCCCAGCGGGGCGACCTCCCGGCGGAGCGAGTCGCTCACCGCCTCCAGGGCGAACTTCGCCCCCGCGTACGCGCCGTACGTGGCCATGGCGTACTTGCCGCCGATCGAACTGATGTTGATCACGCGACCCTTGGTGCGCAGCAGCTCCGGCAGGAGTGCCTGCGTGACCGCGATGTGGCCGAACAGGTTGACCTCGAACACCCGCCGCCACTCGGCCATGGGCAGGGCTTCGACCGGAGCGTTCACCTGGACACCGGCGTTGTTCACGAGTGCGTGCAGCGTGCGGGAGTCGGCGGCGACCCGGGCCGCCAGCGCCTCCACCTGTTCGGGCTCGGTGATGTCAAGGATCACGGGCTCGACGCCGGTCGCCCGGATGGCGTCGGCGTCGCGGTCGCGTCGCACGCCGGCCAGGACGTGGAAGCCCCTGCGGGCCAGTTCACGGGCGGTGGACGCGCCCATGCCCGTGGAGGCTCCGGTCACGACGACCAGCTTCTGTGCTTCAGATGACGTTGTCACCTCAGTTACGTTACCCGTTCGGATGACACTGTCAACTGTATGATGGACGCCATGGTCACCCGCGCGGAATCCGCCGCCGTCACCCGTCGCGCCCTGCTCGACGCGGCCTCCGATCTCCTCGACCTCGGCGGCCCCGAAGCCGTCACGCTGCGCGAGGTGGGAGCGCGAGCAGGTGTCTCACGAGGAGCGCCGTACCGGCACTTCACCGGCAAGGACAGCCTGCTCACCGCGATCGCCACGGAGAGTTGGGAACGCGTCGCCGACCAGGTCCACAGCCTGCGGACCGATACCGGCCTGTCGGCCTCCGACCGACTGCGCGGCGCGCTCGGCACTCTCCTCGCCATCGGCCGGGACCGGCCCCACCTGTACGACTTGCTGTTCAGACGGCCCGGGCGCCGCCCTGAGGACCTCGACGCGGGACTGGACCCCGTCCGGCGCCGGCTGTGCGGCCCGGCGGGAGACCCGGTGGCGGAGCGGATGCGGGCTGCGGGACGCTTCCAGGGGGAGTTCACGGCCATCGTCGCCGACCTCGTAGGAGAACAGAGCGCCCGCCACTACGGCGCCCTCCTCCTCGCCGGCGCGCACGGCATCGCGGACATGGAGCTCAGCGGCCACCTCGACCCGGGCAGTCTGGGCACCACCGCGGACGAACTCGTCGACACCCTCGTACACATGGTCGCGAACGCCCGCGCGACGACGTAGCGGCGCCGGCGCCACATCAAGGCATAGCGGGGCCCGCGCCGCATCGCGCGCGGACGAGCGTCGTCCCTCGCCGCTTCAGCGATGAGGTCGCCCCTGCTCGGGGTCGTCGTCGGGAGTGCTCCAGTCGGCTCCGCTGCGCGGGGGGTCTTCCATCTGCCGGCGCGCCTCCGCCACCTGAGGACCCGGCGGCGTGGGGGCGGACGCCCGGCGTTCGGCGGTGCGCCGACTACCGAGCACGAAGGCCGCGAGCAGGATCGCGACGACGAGGACGCCCGCCACCGTCACCCACAGGACCCCGGCGGACGAGAAGGCCAGTACCGTCTGCGTTTCGGCAATCATGACCGCCGAGTGCCCCACATAAGGACAAACTACCCTTCCGTCCGGTTACCGGACATCGATCTCGCTCGGACCGGCCTTGACCTGCGCCCGGACGAGCCCCACGCGACGCGATCGCGTCACCGACATGGCCGTCGTGGCCGTATGCCCTGCGGCGGCAGCACGGAGGCGGGCGTCCGCCGCCGCCCGAGGCCGTCCATGTGCCGGCGGACCAGGACCGCCGAGCTCACAGTCCGTCGTTCAGCAGCGCGTACATGAACATGTCCCTGCGCTCGTCACCCACTTGCTGCCATTTCCGCAGCAGTCCCTCGCGTTGGAACCCCGCACGTTCCGCGGTGCGGACGGATGCCGTGTTCTCGGGTTCTATCCACAGTTCGAGCCGGGGGATGCGCAGGGTGCGCAATGCCCAGTGGGCCACCGCGCCCACGGCGGCCACCGCCGCGCCCCGACCGCGTGCCGACCTGGCGACCCAGTAGCCCATGGAGGCGCGTCCCTGCGCCAGATCCTTCAGCCACAGGCCCACCTGGCCGACCGGCCGGCCGTCGGAGGCCACGACGACGAACGTGTAGCCCGCACCCGTGGTCGCCCGGCTCCACTGTCGTTCGATGAAGGCGACACCGGCCGCGTCGGTGCAGGGCGAGGGCACTGTCGTGATCAACGGGATGTAGTCGTCCTCGGATGCTTCGAGGACGAGCGGGAGATCCGAAAGGCGCCACGGCCGGAGGGTGAATCCGTCACGGGCGTCGAGTTCGGGCACGTCAAGGGGCTGTTCCATCCGCCCATCCTGCCGTGACGCCCGCTCGGCCCGCGCCACGGGTTCGCGCTCGACCGATCGACAAGGCCGTACAGCGTGTGACGTCGGATATACAAGATCGGCGATAGCACCTCAATGTCGAATGAACAGGATGAAACGATGGCACTCACGCGTCGTGGTTCGCTCGCCGCGCTGACCGGACTCGCGGTCGTCCCCCTGGTCGGCGCCGCACCACGCGCGCCGGCCGTGCCGACGCGAACGGCGCCGTCCTTCGCGGGCCTGGAGCGGGAGTTCGATGCCCGGTTGGGCGTCCATGCCGTGGACACCGGCACGGGCAAGGCCGTCGCGTACCGGCCGGACGAGCGGTTCGCCTTCGCCTCCACCTACAAGGCCCTGGCCGCCGGGGCGGTCCTGAGGAGGAACACGCCGGCGGGGCTGGAGCGCGTCGTCCCCTACACGCGGGCCGAGCTGGTCGCCCACTCCCCCGTCACCGAACGGCACGTGGAGTCCGGCATGTCGCTGCGCGCGTTGTGCGATGCCGCGATCCGGTACAGCGACAACACCGCCGGGAACCTCCTGTTGGACGAACTCGGCGGCCCGAAGGGCTTCCAGGCCGAACTGGCCGGTTTGGGCGACACCACCACCCGGGCCGACCGGTACGAACCCGCTCTCAACGAAGCCGCTCCGGGCGACCCCCGCGACACCAGCACCCCCCGTGCCCTGACCTCCGCCCTGTACGCGTACACCCTCGGCGGCGTCCTGGACGGCGAGAAGCGCGCGCTGCTGCTCGACTGGCTGGGGCGCAACACCACCGGCGGTGCGCTGATCCGCTCCGGCGTCCCCGCCCACTGGAAGGTCGGCGACAAGACCGGCAACGCGAGCTACGGCACCCGTAACGACATCGCCGTGGTGATTCCCCCCGGTGCCGCCCCGATCCTCCTCGCGGTGCTCTCCAGCCGTGCCGCCCGGGACGCGGCCTACGACGACCGGCTCATCGCCCGAGCCACCGAGGTCGTCGTCGCCGCGCTGCGGGCGTGAGCCGGGGCGGACGGTGCGGCCCGGCCCCTCAGTCGAGGGCGGACGTACGCAGGTAGGCGTACTGCCGTGAACCGAGGCAACCCCGCGAGGCCTTGGCGGGGCCGCTGCCCGTGCCGTAGTGGATGACGGTGGCGCCTGCTCGCGCCGCGGCCTCGACCAGGTGGTAGTAGAGCAGTTCGAAGTAGAGCGGCAGCCCGCGTTGGGCCGCGTAGTCGAAACCCGCGCGGTGCGCGAACCAGCGGTCGTGATGGACCACGATCAGCGCGAAACCGATGATCTCGCCGTCGAGGCGGGCGGTGGCCGCCAGCGCGTCGGGGCCGCAGGCACGGAGCGCGCGCTCCAGGATGGCCGCGGAGCGCGCGGTGGTCCAGGCGCTCATCCCGTATTTGCCGAGGAGGGTGGTCTCCAGCTCCGCGAAGCGGGGGATGTCGGCGGCGTCGAGCGGAGCCGTGGCGATCTGGACACCGGCATCGCGCACCGCCCGGCGTTCGGCGCCCATCCGGCGACGGCGGTGAGCGGAGAACCCTGCGGCGTACTCCGCGAAACCGCCCGACGGCACCGACAGCCAGTGATAGTCCTCGGAGTGGAAGGAACGGTAGCCGCGCCGGGCCAGCAGCGTCCGCAGCGCGGTGTCGTGCTCGTCGACGTGAAGGAAGGAAACGCTGCGCAGCCCCTCCTCGTCCGCGAGCCGCTCGGCGGCGCCCAACAGCCGTTCGGCGGTGCCGTCGTGGCCGTCGCGGCTCAGGAGCGTGGTGCGGCCGAGATGCCGGCCTCCGCAGACGAGGCCGGGCAGCAGGGCGTCGGCGAGGTCGTCGGGCAGGTCGCCCGCCACCTCCCCCGCACCGTGGCGTCCCTCCTCCGCGCAGAGCCGCAGCACGGTGTCCGGGCGGCCGGCGAGCCACGGGGCGTTCGTGTCGGCGACCGCGGTGGCGAGCGCCCCGGCCAGGCCCTCGCCGTCGGTGAGGGTGAGGTAGCGCATGACCGCGCCGGAGGTGTCCTCCGCCACGTCGAGCCAACGGGTCGCCAAGTAGGCGGCGTCGGGGCCGGCGAGGCGGTCCCAGGCCGCGCGGGGAAGGTGCGCGGCCCGGCGGACGACCCCGAGTGCCGGAGGGCGGGGGGATGCGCCGCCGGAGACGGGCCCTTCGTCCAACGGCGGTAACGCCGGTCTGAGGCGGGCGCGTTCGGTCGCCCGGATGTCCACGTCCGGAATCTGCACGGTGCTCTCCTGATCGGCTTCACGGCGGCCGGTGTCGGTGCCGTCGTGTGCGGGTCCAGCGGCCGGGCCGGGCTCCCGGAGCCGTCGGAGGTCCCGTCGGCCGATGCTTCTGACGGAGTCTTGTTGTGCTGCTGCATGGCGCCCTGTCGTCGGCCCCTCCCACAGCGGCATGCCGCAGACCCGTGCGGGCGCAGCGCCCTGCCGGTCCGGGACGCTCCACAGGAGGTACGGGAGCGGGGGAACCGTCGCGAGCGGGGCACAGCACAGGGGTGGACGGGGGTGTCACGTCCGGCGGGGCGCCGGGAGGAACGCCGCACCGGCACACGGCGGGAGAGCCGGGATCAGGGGTGCGGAGCGGTACGAACCGCGGCGAGGTGGTCGTGCCGTCACCCGCGGAGCGGCGGCGAGGACAACGTAGGTGAGTGCCCCCTGCGACGCAAGCGCCCGTATGCCACCGAAGGGACGTCTCCGCCATTGTCGCGGCTCGTCAGCGGAAATCGGCGGAAAACCGATGGAGCAGGTGACCTGCCGCTCTGCGCGGAGATTCACGAGATGGGCGCCAACTCTCCTCCTTCTCCGGCCATTTCACGTCTCTCCGCCCGCTCTCCGTCGTCTCTTCGCCGCTTGCGGCGCCTCCGTACCGCCTCTAGCGTCGTCGCGCTCCCCGGCGGGACCCGGGCAGCCCGCTCCGCACCCCGGAGAGCGGCGTGCACGGGCCCCGCCGTCGCTGTGCGCCGTACCGCGGTTCCGTGACGGCACGGGACCACGCCCTCCGGAAAGGCCTGGTGATGGTCGGACCACCCCGTTCCACCGCCGGCGCGGGCGAGGTGGGCGCCCTGCGCCTGCTGCTGACCGCCCAGGCGCTGAGCCAACTCGGTTTCCGGCTGCTGGGGTTGGCGATGCCGATCCTCGCCACCACCACCCTGCACGCCTCCGCCTTCGAGGTCAGCGCCGTCGCGGCCTGTCAGACGGCGGCGTTCCTCGTCGTCGGGCTGCCCGCCGGCGTGTGGGTGGACCGGATGCGCAAGCGAACGGTGAT
This sequence comes from Streptomyces sp. NBC_01428, assembly GCF_036231965.1. Classification (NCBI taxonomy): domain Bacteria; kingdom Bacillati; phylum Actinomycetota; class Actinomycetes; order Kitasatosporales; family Streptomycetaceae; genus Streptomyces; species Streptomyces sp. NBC_01428. Next base: position 405,516 of record NZ_CP109499.1, read on the forward strand.
GGTCGCCTGCGACCTCGGCCGCGCCGTCGCCCTGGGCAGCATTCCGGTGGCGTGGACCCTGGGCACCCTCGACGTGCTCCACCTGTGCGCGGTCTCCCTCGTCACCGGCGTCCTCACCGTCTTCTTCGACGTCGCCGAGCAGAGCTACCTGCCGCACGTGGTCGGTGGCGACCGACTCGTCACCGCCAACGCCCGGCTCACCGGTGTGGAGGAGGTGGCGGGTGTGGTCGGGCCCAGCGCCGGCGGCCTGCTCATCCAGGTGGTGAGCGCACCGCTCGCCATCGTCGCGACGGCGTTCGGGTACGTGTGGTCCGCCGTGTGCGTGGCCCTGATCCGACGGCCGGAGCCGCTTCCGCCCCGCAAGGACCGTCCCCAGCTCCTCAGGGGAATCGCCGAAGGCGTGCGGCTGGTGACGCGGGACGCGCTGCTGCGGCCCATCGTCCTGTGCTCCACGACGTTGACCTTGTTCTGGAGCATGTCCTACGCGATGCTCCTGGTCCTGCTCGCCCGCGACCTCGCCGTACCCGCCACCACCGTGGGTCTGCTCCTCACCGCGGGAAGCCTCGGAGGCGTCCTCGCGACGCTCGTGGTGCGCCGGCTCATCGACGCGGTGGGGGACGCGACGGCGGTGAAGTACAGCGTGGCGTGCGGCGCCCCGCTCACCCTGCTCGCGGCCCTCGTCCAGCCCGGGTGGCGACTCGGGCTGGTCAGTGTCTCGCTGTTCGGGCTGGGGGCGGCGCTCGTGGTCTACAACGTGGCCCAGGTCAGCTTCCGCCAGCGGGCCGTGCCGCCCGACCGTCTGGGCCGGGTCAACGCCACCGTGCGGTTCTTCGCCTGGGGGGCCCGCCCCGTCGGCAGCCTGTGCGGCGGTGTGCTGGCCGAGGTGTTCGGTGCGCGCGGTGCCGTGCTCACCGGGGCGGTCGGCACCTCGCTCGCCTTCCTCTGGCTCTTCCTCTCACCGCTGCGCCGACTGCGGACCCTGCCGACCGGCACTCCCGCCGGAGAACCCCTCGCGGCCACCTGACCGGGGCCGGCCGCCGCACCGCACGACCGTGGCCGATCACCGCCGCTCGGCCCACTCACCCGTCCGCCCGACGAACGGAACCCCTGCCGTGACCGACGCCCTCCCCCCGACCGACGCGCCCGACGCCCCCGCGATCGTGTGGATCACCAACCCGGACAACTACGACCCGCGCCGCCACCTCCTGCTGCAGAAGGAGGGCTCCGACCGCGTGAACCTCTTCGAGAGCAACGGTCTGCCGGTCCGCGTGGTGCATTCCGGAGACCTGGTACCGGCATGGTCCGGCGGCGCTCCGCGCCTGTACCTGGACGAGGAGGACCTGCTCGGCGGCGGTCACGCCTTCCTGCTGTCGGACTGGACCTGGGACGCGGGCATCGGACGCCACGTCCAGGCCATCACGCGCACCATCAGGGCGGCGGGGCGCGTGCTCCTCAACGACGGCATCCGTGACGCCGAGTCCCTGGGTTCGGACAAGCTCGCCATGTGCCACACGGCGGCGGGACTCGGCATCCCGGTCCCGCCCACGGTCGCGGTCCCCTTCGGACGGTACGCACGGCGGGTCCTGCCCGTGGTCGGACGGGAGTTGGGAACCGGTCCGTACGTGGTCAAGCCTCGCGCGATAGCCATGGGGTTCGGCGTGCTGAAGGCCGAGGGCCCGGAGCAGTTGACCGCCGCGGTCGACCTGGTCACCCCCGCGGCGCTGGGCGCGGTGGTGCAGCCGTTCCAGGAGAACGACGGCGACGTACGGGTGTACGTGCACCGGGGGAAGGCGGTCGCCGTGATGCTGCGCCGCCCGAAGGAGGGCTCCTACCTCGCCAACGTGAGCGAGGGCGGGTCCGGCGCGTCCTTCGAGGGTGACGACCGCGTGCGCTCGCTCAGCGAACGGCTGGCCGCGGGAGTGGACGCGGACTACCTGTGCGTGGACTGGCTCCTCACCCGCGAGGGCCCGGTCTTCAACGAGTGGATGACCGTCTCCGCGGCCTACGAGGACCTGCCGGAACCGGACCGCTCCCGGGTGGCGGCGGCGCTGGTCGCCTATGTGCGGGACCGGATCGCCGCGGGCTCCTGACACATACCTTCCGGGCGTCCGTCCGGGGCGTTCCCTTGACGGGCTGCCCCGGACAGGTCCCGGACGACCCCCGTGCGACCTGCGCACGGCCGTACGCGCGACACCGCCGCGGCGTCCGGAGCGCCGCCTCACCGGCGCGGTTCGTGCCCCTGCTCCGCGAGGTGAGCGACGAGGACGCCGACGTGGCTGTTCTCCGGTTCCTTCACAGCGGTGACCAGGGTGACGGTGCCATCGCTCGCCAGGCCGAGGAGGTGCTCGACCGCCGCTGCGTGCTCGGCGTCGTCGAGCTCCGCCTCGTACTGCCCCTGGAAGGCGGCGAAGTCCACCTCACCCGCGTGGTACGCGACGCGAAGACCGCTCGACGGCGCGATGTCCTTGAGCCACTCGTCGAGGTTCGCCCGTTCCTTCGAGAGCCCACGGGGCCACAAGCGGTCCACCAGAATCCGTCGACCGTCGGCCGACTCCGGCGGGTCGTAGACCCGGCGTACGCGGAACCCCGCATCCGACTTCATCTCGTCTCCTCTCGGACGGTGTGTCGGGGGAGGCCCATCGAGAAGGACCGATCTCGGTCCACGGGCCCCATGGTCCGCACGGGCTAGTCGGATTCCCTGGCAAGAACACGGCGAGCCGCCTCGGCCTCGGCCGCCGCCGGGGACACCTCGTCGAGGGTGTCGAGTTCGTCGTCGCCCGCCAGCTCCTCTTCCCAGGCGGCTGCGAGCCGTTCCTGCTCCTCCCCGGGTCCGGCGGTGACGGACTCCCTGTCCTCCGGGGTCAGTGCGGCCAGGAAGCGTGCGACCGAGTCGTTCGGCATGCGTGACCTCTCATCGCTGGGCATGGTGCGGGTACCGGCTCAGCATGGTCAATCGGCCCGGTGGCCGGTGCCCGACACAGCCGCGGCACACTCGGATGGCCCCGGCTCCCGATGCCGCTCGCGGTCCCCGCTCATCCCTCTGGACGGACCGCGCCTCGAAACGTGATTCCGCGTCAGGACGGCGCGAGCACGCAGAAGGCGTGGCCCTCCGGATCGCTCAGACATGTCCACGGGACGTCGCCCTGACCGACGTCGAGGTCGGTGGCACCGAGGGCCCGCAGGCGGGCGACCTCCGCCTCTTTGTCGTCGCCGGGACGCGGCAGCAGGTCGAGGTGGACGCGGTCGTCCCCGGCCTTCGTCTCGGGCGTCCGAATGAACTCGAGATAGGGGCCGACGTCCTGCGCGGAGCGCAGCGACGCCTGATGGTCGTTCACCTCGTGGAGGGTCCAGTCCGTCGCCGCGTCCCAGAACCGGGCCATGGCCCGCGGATCCACGCAGTCGACGACCACCGCGGCGATCGGACCGGTGTCCCGGTAGATGTCGCGAGGCTCCAGGACGCAGAACTCGTTGCCCTCCGGGTCGGCGAGGACCGTCCACGGCACGTCGCCCTGGCCCACGTCGACGGGCGTCGCGCCGAGAGCCCGGAGACGCGCGACCAACTCCGTCCGATGGGCCGCGGAGGTGGTGGCGAGATCGAGATGCACTCGGTTCTTCGCCGTCGTCTTGGGTTCCGGGACGGGAACGACGTCGATACAGACATCGACCGGGTCCGGCCAGACGAAGCCGACGGGCGCCACGAGCCGGGTCACGCCGGACGCCCCGCCGGACATGTGCCGGCCGAGCGCCTCCGCCCAGAACAGGCCGACCGCCGAGACATCAACGGCCTTGATGTTCACCTGGACAGGTCGCAGAGCCATGCCGCCGATCCTATGCACCACTCCGTGACGACTTCCACAGGTGCCGCCTCGCGACGGGTCAGGGCGAGACGAACGCGGGGCGTGGGACGTCGGGGGCCCCGGTCGTGTCGGTGGCATCCGACGGCGACGCCGAGAGGCGATTACCGCGCCGGTCGGCAAGGAGCACACAGGTGACCCCGATGACGCCCCAGGCCGTGAGCACCAGGGCGGGGAAGCCGGCGCCCGTTCCGTCGAAGAAGGCGTTGGTCCGCAGCAGACTGCCCGAGGCGCCCGGCGGGAGCAGTTGGCCGACGGTGGCCCATCCGTCGGGGAGCCAGTGGGGGCCGGTGGCCAGTCCGGACAGCGGGTTGCCGAGCAGCATCATGAGGGCGCCGCCGAGGGCGAAGCCGCCCATGCCGAGGAAGGCCTGGAGGCCGAGCAGGGTGGTGGACATGGCCGTCATACCGAGGATGACGCCGAGGGCGGTGAGCCCGTAGGTGCCGTCGATCGAGTGCGTGCCGAACTGGAGCACGGCGGTTACAGCGGCGCCCGCGACGACGGAGAACAGCAGGGCTCCCGCCAGCCGGATCCGCAGGCCGCGGTGACCGGGGAAGACGCCGCCCAGGATCAGTGCGGGGAAGATCCCGCCGAAGATCATCGGCATCAGTGCGGCCGTCAGACCCGCGCCCCGAGGGTCCTCGGCGGTGAACGGCACCAGGTCGTGGACGGTGGCGCGCGTCCTGTTCTGTTCGGCGACGCCGTTGCCGAGTGCGGTGAGGGCGCTGGTGGCCGAGGGGCCGCCGGCGGTGGCGGTGTAGACGTCGACTCCGTGGGCGGTGACGGCGAGGCCGCCCGCGATGTCCTTGTTCCTGACGGCCGTCTCGACGGCGTCCGAGGTCTTGTAGAGGCGGACGTCCCATGCCGGTCCGTCGACGTTTCCCTGGACCGCCTCGGTTGCCTGGCGGGGCCCGGTGACCCCGATGGGTACGTGGTGCGGGCCGCTGTGGAGCGAGGGCAGCGCGAAGGCGCAGAGCATCGCGGCGATCAGGGCGGACAGTCCGAGGACGACCAGGGCCAGCTTGCGTCCCGTACCGGGTGGGGTGGCGTCGTGCGACATGGTGAGGTCTTCCTTTTCCGGGCACCGTCCGCCGGAGGGCCGGGCCCCTTGTCGTCTCGGGTGGTGGGGAACGTCGGGCAGGCGTGGAGGGACGCTGAGGGAGCGCGTACGCCGGTGAGCCGACGGGTGTCGGCCGGCCTCTCGGGCGGTTCAGCGCCTGCCCCGAACGACACGACCTGAGCGCCGCCGGGAGCGCGCTCCCGGACGCCCGACGGCTGCCGGCCGATGACGTGGGCTCGCCGACGGCCGATGACAGCCGACGGCGAGCCTTGCCGAGGTCCGTCAGGCCTGGGCCGCGGCAGCGGCGACGATCCAGTTCCTGAACTCGACGGCGTAGTGCCGCAGGTGGTGGTCGAGGACGTCCTGCGGGCAGGACGTGGGGAAGTAGACCGTGAGGTTCGCGGTGAACCCTTCGGCGGTGTCACCGAACTGGATCAGCGCCCGCCCGACGACGGTGCCGTCCTCCAGGAACAGGTTCGAGGACATCTTGCGCGGATACTCCGACTCCGGAAGGAGCTCGTCCGCGTCCTCGGCCCACGCCATCGCGGCCGTGCCCCAGCCGCCCATGTAGAACGAGCAGATGTGGGGGCCGATGTTCTCCACCACGCGCGCCCCGATGTCGTCGGTGCCCATCGCGTAGTGCTCGGGGTGCGCCGCGAGGAGCGGCCGCTCGTCCTTGCCCGCGAACGCCGCGTCCATCCAGGTCAAGAACTCGCCCGAGGTCAGTCCGCCCGCCTGCAGCACCGTCGTCCCCGCGCGGAACGCACCGTCGGAGGTGCGCGCGCACTCCCGCAGGAACGCGTTGCCCTCCTCGATGTCCGCGGCCAGCAGATCGAGCAGGCCCTGGCGGCCCAGTCGCGCCCTGAAGCGATCCAGGGCACGGCGGGCGTAGAACAGCTCGAAGTCGTCGATGCTCCCGGCGCCCGTGGGCCCCGACTCGAGCGTCACGGTCACCGGCGGGAAAGTCCGGTCGTCGGTCATGGTCGCCACCTCCAGTAGAATGCGAATGTAGATTCACATTCGCGTTATGAGAGTACGCGGAGAGGTGCACCCCTTGTCAAAGGTCCCGCCGGGGCAGCCGCCGATACGATGCGGGACATGACCGACGAGCACGACCGCCCGGCGCCCTATCGCGAGCCCCGGCAGGCGCGCAGCGCCGCGACCCTGGCCCGTGTGCTGCAGGCGGCAGAGGACATCGCGTCGTCGGCCGGACTGGACGAGATGACGATCACCGGTGTCGCGGAACGCGCGGGCGTCTCGGTCGGCACGATCTACCGCCGTTTCGAGGACAAGGACCAGCTGGTCAACGCGTTGACGGAACGCATGCTGGACCGGCGTGAGGAGTACGTGGCCGAGCGGCTGTCCGAGGCCGAGCCGTCCCTGTCCGGCGTCATGGACGCCTACGCGCACGCCCTGCTGGAGTCGTTCGCCGACAGCAGCGGTCTCTTCCCCCAACTGCTGCGCGCGCGGGGAACCAAGCCTCCGGACCGCGGCGCCCGCACCATCACGGAGATCCATCGCCTCCTGCTCGAAGCGGCGGCTCCCTACGCGGACCAGATCCGCCGCTCCGACCCGCGGGCGGCGCTCGACACCGCCGCCCGTGCGGTCCTCGGCGCCTGCTTCCACAACTCCGTACGCCCCGACCCGGCGACCGGCGAAGTGGCCCAACGCCGCTACGCGGACGAACTCAGCGACATGGCGATCGCCTACCTTCTGACACCCGACCGCCGGCGTCCCGCCCGCACCTGAGTGGTCGCGCGGAGGGCGGGACGAGCGACCTGCACGAGACCGAGGCCTTCGGCTCCTCCGTTCCCGAGGTGAACCGAAAAAAGACCTCGTGCCCGGCGGCGGGCTGCGCGATCATGACCCGATGGACACGCGCTTCCTTGCGATCGCAGAGTTGGACGACGCCCCTTCCGTGGCGGTCGTGGTCGACGTGATGCGCGCTTTCACGGTGGCCGCCTGGGCCTTCGCCCGGGGAGCGGAAAAGATCGTCCTGGCCGAGTCGCTGGACGAAGCGCTGGCGCTGAAGGCTCGCCACCCCGGCTGGGTGGCCCTCAAGGACGGACCGCCCGCGCCCGGGTTCGACGCTGTCAACTCTCCAGGCATGCTGCGGTCCGTCGACCTCGGTGGCCGGACCGTCGTGCAGAAGACCACCGCGGGGACGGTCGGCGCCCTCGCCGTCAAGGAGGCGTCGCTGGTGCTCTGCGCCGGGTTCGTGGTGGCGGAGGCGACGGCCCGGCTCCTGCGGATACACGCGGCCGACCAGGTCACGTTCGTCGTCACCGGCGAGGACGGCCGCGCGGACGAGGATCTGGCGTGCGCTCAGTACATCGCTCGGAGAGCCACCGAAGCGGATACGGACGCGGACGCGTTCCTGCGCCGCGCCGGCGGGTCGCGCGCCGCCGCCGAACTGGCGCAGGGTGTGCGTCAAGGAGTCCATCCCGACGACGTGGCGCTCTGTCTCGAGCTGGACCGGTTCCCCTTCGCCATGGTGGCGACCCTGGAAGACCAGCTCATGGTCCTCCGCCCGTCCGCCGTTCCTTCACCGACCGACTGAGTTCGTCCGCCACCGCCCGCTCCGCCCGGTGACCGGCAGGTGCCGGGTGTGCTCCGGGTTCGCCGTGGCCGGCGAGAACAGGGGGGCGGACACACCCGGCAGCAGGCTCTACTTCGGTGCCTGGAAGCCACCCATGGTGTCTTCGAGCAGTTCCGCCAGCCGCAAGGGCGTGCGGTCCTCCAGCATCGGACCGATGAGCTGAACTCCCACCGGCAGACCGTCGGGAGACAGGCCCGTCGGTACGGCGGTGGCGGGCAGGCCCGGCATGGTGGCGAGACCGGCCCAGACGAGCTGGTCGAAGAACGGGTACGCGACGCCGTCGATGTCGATCCGGCGCCCCATCAGATCGGGGTCGTGGTCATGGGGGAAGGCGGGAGTGGGCGTGATGGGACACACGACGGCGTCGAACTCGGCGAAGAACAGCCGCCAGCCGAGGCGGTGGAGTTCACGACGGCCGTTGACCTCCATCCAGTCGCGGTGGCTGAGCACCATGCCGCGCAACCGCGCCGCGTCGAGACTCCGGTCGTCCGCGCTCAGTCGCGCTGCCCGGGTTTTCAACTGCTCGTACGCTTCGACGGGAAAGCGTGCCACGGAGCCCGAGAACAGCAACTGCGTGTAGAGGACGGCGGCCTCGGTCAGGTCGGGCAGCAGCGGAGTGTGCCGTTCGACGCGGGCACCGGCCGCGACGAGCACGTCGGCAACCCGGTTCACGCCCGCCCGCACGGCTGATCCCGTCGGAAGGAGGGGATGCCGGTCGAGGACCAGGACCCGGAAGTCGCCGAGCCGTTCGTGGCGCGCGGGCGGCAGCGTCGCCCTGTAGGCCACACCCCGCGTCAGAGGATCCGGTCCCGCCATGACATCGAGCAGGAGAGCGAGATCCCGGGCTGAGCGTGCCATCGGACCCACGACGGCGAGGTCGAGTTCGTCCGGCAGCGCCGGTCCGGGCGGCGGGACCATACCGCGCGTCGCCGCCAGCCCGACGGTCGGCTTGTGCGCGTAGACACCGCAGAAGTGCGCGGGGGTGCGCAACGAACCTCCGATGTCGGAACCGATGGACAGCGCGCCGAATCCCGAGGCGAGGGCAGCCGCCGATCCACCGGATGATCCGCCCGGCGTACGAGCGGGATCCCAGGGGTTGTTGGTGGTGCCGTGGATCTCGTTGAAGGTCTGCAGGTCCTGCAGTCCCAGGGGCACGTTGGTCTTGCCGAGCACCACCGCCCCGGCGGCCTTGAGCCGCGACACCTGCACGGCGTCCTCGACCGGCAGGTGGGTCCTGTACTGCGGCATCCCCCACGTCGTCGGCAGACCCGCGATGTCGTAGCACTCCTTGACCGTCACCGGGATGCCGAGCAGCGGACGGTCCTCGCCGCGCGCGCGTGCCTCGTCGGCAGCGCGCGCGGCGAGCCGTGCACGGTCGAAGTCCCGCACACAGATCGCGTTGATCTCCGTGTCGTCCCGCTCGATACGGGCGATCGCCGCGTCGGTCAGTTCCTCCGAGGTCACGTCGCCGGCCCGCATAGCGGCCGCGAGTTCTACGGCTGTCCGTTGGTTCCAGTCCATGACGCGGGAACGTACCTTTCCCCCGTCGGAGCCACGAAATGCCGCTGTGCGCAACGGAGATGGAGCTATCGGCGTGCCCGGCGGCGTGTCACCGCGACACCCACGGCTCCGGTGCACAGCGCCACGGCCGCCGCGGCCTCGATCCAGAGCAGTCCGCCCGAACCGGTGGCAGCCATCGAACCGTTCTGGGCGCTCGACCCGCCGCTCGTGCCGGCTCCGCCGGATGTCGAGTCGGACCCTCCCGTCGCGGTGCCGGACCCGGTTCCGGGGGATGCCGAGGCCGACACCGACGGGGAGGGTGAGGCGGACGAGCCGCCACCGGTGATCTTCAGGGTGACCGGTGCGGAGTCGTTGCCCGGCTGATCGTCGCGGTTGGGGAAGTCGGTGCGGCCCATGACCTCGACGGAGCCCGGCTTCGGGTGCGCGACCGCCTTCTGGATGCGTACGTAGAAGGTGAGTTGGTCGGTGTCGCCGGCCGGGAAGGTGTCCGAGATCCGGCACTCGTACGTGTGGGTGCCCTTGATCGGCGCGCCGCAGGCGTGGTCGTCGTCCTCGCCGGGGAAGGGGATCTTGGTGATCACCGTGCCCTCGGGCGGGGTGACGCGGTAGACGCCGGAGCCCTGGCCGGGACGGCTTTAGAGGTTCATGGAGCCCGGGCCGCCGTTCTTCACGCCCAGGCTCACCGGCACCGTCCGACCCACCTTGCCGGTCACCTGGCCTCCCAGCGCCTGGTAGTCGGCCCGCTGGGCGGTGGACACCTCGACGAAACCGCCGAAGTCGGGGAAACCGGAGGCGGGGACGGGCGTGAGGCCGAGTTCCGGTCCGCTGCCGGTGACGGTGTAGTCCGCCGGGTCGTCGTACTGCCACGGGTTGCCGCTGCCGAGCGGCCAGGTGAGGTAGCTGATCGTGGCGTACATCAGGTCGTCCGACGCGGTGAAGTGCCACGGCTTGTCGAACGCGTACGCCGTCCCGGGTTCGATCGGGGTGTCGAAGGTGCAGTACGCGGTGGGCTGCGGCATCGGCCGGTAGTGGCAGTTGCTGTACTGCTCGGCGACCTTCAGTCCCTCCTCGCCGAACAGCTTCACGCCGATGCCCCGGGGCGCGGCCAGCGGGCCGGTGTTGGCGATGGCCGGGGTGATGTCGAAGTTTCCGCCGGGGGCGACGCCGGTGACCTTCTTCTCGCGCTGGGTGAGCAGTTTGGGGCCGCCGATGATGGTGTGCGTGGTGGCGGTGGCCGTGCCCGCGTCGCTGGAGACGGCGGTGTAGTGGATGTCGCCGGAGGCGCCGGCCTTCACACCTTTGGCGCCCTTGATGTAGAAGGGCTGGACGCTGGTCAGGCCGTCGATCGAGGTGTACGTGCAGGTGTAGACGTACCCGGAGCGCGAGCAGGCACCGCCGTCGCCCGTGATGAGGGCCTTGCCCTCCAGTTCGGTGGCGTCGATGGTCAGCTTGACGTTCTTGGCCAGCGGCTCGGTGCCGTCGGGGGCGCTCAGGTTCAGGTCGAGCCGGAACAGATCACCGTCACCGGGTGGACCCTCGCCGTACTGGTAGGTGTAGTACGTCTCCTGAGCGTCGATCGTCAGCTTCGTGTCGGCGGCGTTCGCCGTGGCGGGCAGCGCCGCCACACCGAGTCCGGCCGCTCCGGCCAGCAGTGCTGTCAGCCGACTCCATCGCCGTATCCGTCCCATGCCCCACACCCGTCCCACCCGCGTCATCCGGAACGCACACACGTGTCGTTCGGATGGCTGGACTCCCCGCGCGAGGGGATGGTTGCGCTCCGGATCGTTGCGATTTCACGACTGCCCGCCGCCTCGGGCTCCTCGTTCACCGACGAGCCCGTACGCACGACCGACGGGACGCCGCACCGGAACCGCCCGCGCGGGGCCATTGACCCTCACGTGGCGTCATGCCGCACAGTCGGTGGTGTGGAGGAGCATCTGACGGTGGGGCGGGTGGCGGAACTGGCCGGCGTGAGCGTCCGCACGCTGCATCACTATGACGAGATCGGCCTCGTACGGCCGTCGGTGCGGACCGGGGTCGGGTATCGGGCCTACGCGGCGGACGACGTGGAGCGGCTGCGGGAGGTGCTGGCCTACCGGCGGCTGGGCTTCGGGCTGCGCGAGATCGCGGATCTGGTCGACGACCCGGCCGTCGACGCGGTCGCGCACCTGCGCCGGCTGCGCGGCCTGCTGGCGCAGCAGCGCGACCGCGCTGTCGCGATGGTGACGGCGATCGACCGGGAACTGGAGGCGCGAGCGATGGGGATCAGGACGACACCGGAGGAGCAACTCACCATTTTCGGAGCGGAGTTGTACGACGCCATCGGGTCGGCGTACCCGGTGACGCGGCGAACCGAACCGCGGATCGCCGCCCGGGTCTGGGACGCCCTCGGGGACGCCCGCACCGTGCTGAACGTCGGCGCCGGCACCGGCTCGTACGAGCCCCCCGACCGCGACGTCGTCGCGGTGGAGCCGTCGGCGGTCATGCGGTCCCAGCGCCCCGCCGACGCGGCGCCGTGCGTGGCCGCCGCGGCGGAGAGCCTCCCGTTCGAGGACCAGTCGTTCGACGCGGCGATGGCCTTCAGCACCGTGCATCACTGGCGGGACCCCATCGCCGGCCTGCGGGAGATGCGGCGCGTGGCCCGCCGCGTGGTGGTGTTCACGTACGACGCCGGTGACACCGGCCGGCGGGCGACGTTCTGGCTCACCCGCGACTACCTGCCCGAGTTCGCCGACCTCCTCGTCGACTGGCCCTCGCTGGCCGACCTGACCCGTGCCATCGGCGGCCGCGCGGAGCCGGTGCTCGTACCGTGGGACTGCGCCGACGGCTTCTTCGAGGCCCACTGGCGGCGGCCCGAGGCCTACTTGGACGAACCCGTGCGCCGCGCGGTGTCGGTGTGGACCCGGGTGGGGCCGGAGGCGGAACGGCGGGCGGTGGACGGACTCCGCGACGACCTCTCCTCGGGCCGGTGGGCCGAGCGCAACCGCGACCTCGTCGCCCTCGACGCGGCAGAACTCGGCCTCCGCCTCCTCGTGGCCTGATCCGCCACGAATCGAAAGCACCGGGCAGGAGCCCCTCGCACGACCGCACCGTCCTCGACCGACACGAAACGCGCACCGGTCACGGCCCGATGCAGCGAGCGAGGAGCGCGGTCACTACGATCAGAGCCCAAGACAACCATTCGACCGGCTCGATGGGAGAACCGGTCAGGGTCGCCGATGCCGGGGTCCGCTCCCCGGGCTGCGGTGATCTTCCTGCCCAGGAGGACCCCCCGCATGTTTCGACGTATTGGGATCACCGTCGTCCGACATCCCGTCTGGACGATCGTGGCTTGGCTCATCGCGGCAGTGGCGATCGTCGCCTCGGCTCCGGGCCTGCCTTCGAACAGTGACGAGAGCAGTTTCCTCCCCAAGAGTTACGAGTCCATCAAAGCGGCGGATCTCCAGGCGAAGGCGTTCCCCGGCGCCTTCACCCCGTCCGCGATCGCGCTGTACCAGCGCACCGACGGCGGCAAGCTCACCGCCGCCGACAAGAAGGACGTCGCCCGGATCACCACCGAGCTGGGTCAGAAGAACATCGACCAGGTGCAGAAGGTCGTCCCCGGCCGGCCGTCCAAGGACGGCAGGTACGACCTCACCCTGGTCCAGATGGACAGCAAGAACGCCGGCCAGCCCAAACAGGCCGACGCGGCCAAGGTGTTGCGGGACGACGTCAAGCAACTGACCAAGGGGACGGACCTCGACGTCAAGCTCGGCGGCTCCGCCGCGCAGGCGCTCGACCAACAGGACTCGTCCAAGCGCGGCCAGGCCCTGATCGGGATCGGTACCTTCCTGATCATCCTGGTGACCATGCTGATCATCTTCAGGGCGCCGATCCTCGCGGTTCTCCCCCTGATCCTGATCGGCGTGGTGGCCGCCATCGCCAACGGGCTGATCGCCTACGCCACCAAGCTCTTCGACCTCCAGGCGAACAGTTCGGTGTCCTCGATCCTCATCGTCGTGCTGTTCGGCGTGGGCACGGACTACTTCCTGTTCCTGATGTTCCGTTACCGCGAACGCCTGCGGGCCGGGGACGAGTCGAAGGAGGCGATGATCAACGCGGTGGGCCGGGTCGGTGAGGCCATCGCCTCGGCGGCCGGCGCCGTCATCATCGCCTTCCTGGCACTGGTGCTGTCCACGCTGGGATTCCTCAAGCAGATGGGCCCGGCGCTCGCCATCTCCGTCGCCGTCACCCTGGTCGCGGGCCTGACCCTGGTCCCGGCCGTGGTGTCGCTCATCGGGCCGAAGGTCTTCTGGCCCTCGAAGTCCTGGCAACAGGAGCCGGAGAACGCCCGGTTCGCCGCCCTCGGCCGCGGTGTACAGCGCCGTCCGGCACTGACCGCGGCACTCTCCGGGCTCGTCCTGGTCGCCCTGTCGCTGGGCGTGTTCGGGTACAACGCCACGTTCGACCTGGCATCGGGCTCCATGCCCAAGACCAAGGAGTCCATGGTCGTCCAGGACGAGATGCAGAAGGCGTACTCGGCGGGCGCCGCCGCGCCCACCGACGTCTACCTGTCGAGCACCGACGGCAAGCCGCTGGACAAGGCCGCCTTCCCCGCGTACGAGAAGAGTCTCGGCGCGGTGGACGGCGTCGCGAGCGCGAGCATGACCCAGGTGAACAAGGCGGGCACGACCGCCGACTTCACGGTCACCCTCAAGTATGAGGCGTCGACGGACCAGGCGATCGACACGGTGGGCAGCGTGCGGGACGTCGCGCATGCCGACGCACCCGAGGGCACCGAGGCCCTCGTCGGTGGCATGTCCTCCATCTACAAGGACATCGACACGGCGGTCAACCACGACTACCGGACGGTCTTCCCCGTCGCCGCGATCCTCATCATGATCATCCTGGGACTCCTGCTGCGCAGTGTGGTCGCCCCCTTGTACCTGATGGCCTCGGTGGGCCTCGGGTTCGGCGCGACCCTCGGTGCGACCGTGTGGATCTTCCAGGAAGGGCAGGGGCACTCGGGCCTGATGTTCATGCTGCCCGTGATCATGTACCTGTTCGTGGTCGCCATCGGTACGGACTACAACATCCTCATGATCGCCCGGCTCCGCGAGGAGGCCCGCGAGGGCCGGGATCCGCGTGAGGCGGCCGGCATGGCGCTGAGGCACGCCGGTCCGACCGTGGCCGCGGCGGGCTTCATCCTCGCGGCGACCTTCGCCACGATGATGCTGGCGGGCAACGCGCTGCTCACGGAGATGGGATTCGCGGTCTCGTTCGGCATCGCGATCGCCGCCTTCGTGATGGCGATGTTCTTCACGCCGAGCCTCACCGCCCTGATCGGTCACGCGGCATGGTGGCCGGGGCACGCGGACCGGGCCCAGGTGGAGGCGACCGGAACCGGAACGGAGCCCGTCGGCCCCGGACCGTTCGCCGACGAGGACCGGGACGTCCTCGCCGACGATCCCTCGGGACGCCGCGGGTAGCACCCGTGGAACCGGCTGCTGCCGGGCCGGCGACCTCCGGCCCGGCAGCAGCCCACCGTTTCTCTCGGCTCAGTGGACCGCGGATGCCTCGCGCGCGTGGGGGTACTCGGCGGGCCGGTGCTGGAAGGAGAGGATCTTCGGGTTCTGGACGACGCCCTCGCGGATCTCGATGGCCTTTCTCAGCGTGACGTCCGCGTCCCAGCCGGCGGGACCGCTCATGACCTTGCGCAGATAGGGAAGCAGCGCCTCGCTGATCTCCCAGGTGGCGGAGTTCCACAGGTGCGACGGACTGTGGTCCACCGCGTAGTAGTGGCAGCCCGGACCCACCGTGTGCATGGGTTCGCCGAAGGTGGTGGGGCGGGCCCAGGCGAAGCCCATGCCCTCGTCGCAGGCGACGTCGATGAAGAAGGTCTCCGGGCGGAACACGGCGAGTTCCTCGTCGGTGACGAACATGAGGGGCGCGTCGGTGTCCTGCAGGACGCAGTTGACGATGACGTCGAACCCGGCCAGGTACTCCGCCAGCGGCACGGACCCGTTCGCGGTGACGGCCTCCAGCCGTGACGGATCGTCCTCCCGCTCCGCGAAGTGGCCCATCACGACCGAGGGCATCGGCGAAGCGACCGCCGCGGCGGCACGCTGCGTGAGCACCGTGACGTCGGAGATGCCCATGGCGCCCAGGCCCGTGACCGCCCCGCGCGCCGTGGCGCCGAAGCTGATGACCACCGCACGCAGCCGACGCCCGTAGCTGCCGGTCAGGCCGCCGAGCTGGAGGGCGTGCAGCACCGAGCAGTAGCCGGCGAGTTCATTGTTCTTGTGGAACACGTGGACGCTGAAGGCGCCCTTGGACGTCCAGTGGTTCATGGCTTCCCAGGCGATGAAGGTCAGCCGTCGGTCGATCCCGATCTGCGTCATCTTCTCGTCCTGGACGCAGTGCGGCCATCCCCACAGCACCTGGCCCTCGCGCAGCTCGGCGACATCCTCGTGCATGGGCTTGGGCAGCAGCAGGACGTCACACTCGGCGAGCAGTTGCTCACGGGTGCGCAGACCTGCCACGAGTGGTCGCAGGGCGTCGTCGGCGACGCCGAACCGTTGGCCGTAGCCCTGTTCGAGGAAGATCCTCTCGCGTATGTCCGGAGCGATCCGGTCGAGGTGGCGGGGGTGCAGCGGCAGACGGAACTCGTTCTCCTTGCGGGAGGAGGCGAGTACTCCGAGACTCATCAGGCTCATGTGGGGCGGCTCATCTCCGACCGGACGCGAGTGCTCCGGCCATTGCCGTTCCCCGAGGGCGACGCCGAAACGGATGACGGCGTGCGAGGTGCGCTCGGTACCGCCACCGTACTCCCGTCCAGGCGCCTCCCCACGCCTGTGTTCGTCGTCCTCCGAGGTCCGGGCGCCCCTCACCGGACGGCGCGGCCCGCCGCGGCCCCGTGCGGCTACCTGGTGTGGACGGTGGTCAGGTCGGTGAGGCCCGAGATGGTCAGGACGGGTTCCAGGAGCGGGTTGGTGACCAGTTCGAGGCGGTCGGCGTGGGGGAAGAGCACGCTGAGTCCGGCGCTGTCGAGGTATTCGACACCGGTGAGGTCGAGTACGAGAGGTCCGGTCATGTCCGTGAGGGCGTCGGCCAGTTCCTCTGTGTTGCTCATGTCGATCTCGCCGACGGCGGTCAGCAGCGCGGTGCCGTCGGCCCGTCGCCCGCGCGTGAGGGTCAGGGAAGTGGTCATCAGGCGATCCTCGTGTGCATGTCGACGGTGGTGCCGGACGGGCCGGGGGTGATGGTCACCTGTTGCATCAGGGCGCGCATCAGCCTCATCCCGCGACCGCGATGGGTGTTGAGTTCCGGCTGCGGCGCTTTCCAGCGACCGGTGTCGGCGATGGTCAGGCGCAGGTTGTCGACGAACGCCTCGGCTCGGATGTGGATGGCGTCACCGGGGGCGTCGCGGTGACCGTGCTCGATGGCGTTCGCACACGCCTCGCCCGCTGCGACCAGGACGTTCTGCACGGTGCTCGGCGGCAGATCGCACTGGTCGAGCCAGCTGCGGAGTGTCTTGCGGACGGGGGCGAGCTGGGAGGACTCCGCGGGGAAGGACATCTCCAGCGGGGCGGGGTGGCGGTAGAGCAGCAGGGCGACGTCGTCGTCGTAGCCGTCGACGGGAGCAAGGCGGGACATGACGTCGGTGGCGAGCTCGTCGACCGCGGTCCCCCGGCCGTCCTGGAGGGCTTCGCTGGCCTCGTCGATACCCACGCTGAGCGGACGGCGACGCCGTTCGACCAGTCCGTCGGTGTACAGCAGCAGGGTGGACCGGGCCGGTATGGTGCAGGCGCCCTCGGGCCGCTCCTTGCCGGGGCGGACCGCCAGGGGCAGCGAGCGTCCGTCCTCGAGGAGTCGGGTGGTGCCCTCGGGATGGACCAGGATGCCGGGCGGGTGGCCGGCGCTGGAGTACGTCAGCTGGCCGGAGTCGGTGTCGAGGACGCCGCAGAAGACCGTGGTGCAGGCCGCGCCCGGAACGCCGGCGGCGAACTGGTCCAGGGCCATCAGTGTCCGGGCGGGGCTTGCGTCCTGGAGCATCAGGGCCCGGCAGGCGCTGCGCAGTTGGCCCATGACGCTGGCGGCTTCGAGCCCCCGGCCGACGCAGTCACCGACGACGATGCCGATCCGCCCGTCGGGCAGGGTGACCGTGTCGTACCAGTCGCCGCCCACCTCCAGGGGCTGGGTGGCGGGCTCGTAGCGGACGGCGAATCCGTCGGGGAGCCGTGCCGGGCCGAGGATGGCGCGCTGCAGGGCGATGGCGGTCTCACGCTGCTGGTCGATCTGGTGGGCCCGCTGCAGGCCTTGGGCGAGGTGGCCGGCCAGGAGGGACAGCAACAGTTGGTCCTCTCCGGTGAAGGGCCGGTTCTCGCCGAGGTCGATCCACAGCGCCAGGGGGCCGTTCGGGAACTCCAGGAGTATCCCCGCCCCGGTGCGGTCGGCCACCGGCGTGAGAATCGGCCCCTGGCGCAGGGCGTCGAGCCGTTCGCGGCGCTCGGAGGGCAGTCCGGGCCAGGTGGGCGACGCGCTCGTCGAGGTCAGCGTGGGTTCGTCGCCGTGGTCGAAGACCGCTGCCACGACGGACCGGGCGCGCCACAGCTTCTTGAGTTCGTCCAGTGCTCCGTTAAGAGCCTCGGGGAGGCTGGTGGCCCGGGACAGGCAGGTGCCCAGGGCTGCCAGGGCGCTTTCACGCTGGATGGCGTAGTGCTCGGCGGTGACGTCGCGGAAGGTGCCGACGGTGACGCGTCGGCCGGTGTCGGGATCGTCGACCTGGTTGAAGGTGGCCGTGGCCCACAGCCGGCGTCCGTCCCGGTGGGTGATGGGGATGGTGTAGGAGCCCTTGGTGTTGCCGAGCAGCAGCGCGAAGGCGTCGCTGACCTGCTGATACGCCGCGGAGTCGGTGGTGGCGTCGGGCCACCAGGGGTGCACCGGCCGGTACGGCAGGCCCTCGGGCCCGTAGCCGAGGATGTCGGTGAACGCCGCGTTGATCTCGATGACGGCGCCTTCCTCGTCGCAGACGAAGAAAGCCTCCTGGAGGGAGTCCACCAGTGCGGTGCGCCAGCGGGCGTGGTGGCTGCGCAGCCGTGCCAGTTCGATGTTCGCCCGCACCCGGGCGAGGAGTTCGGCGGCCGCGAACGGCTTCACGAGGTAGTCGTCGGCACCGGCCTGGAGTCCCTCGATGGACGCTTCCTGTCCGGCCCGCGCGGACAGCAGCAGCACCGGGAGGGAGGCGGTCCGCGGGTCGGAGCGCAGTGCCGCGACCAGGGCGAGACCGTCCAGGTGGGGCATCATCACATCGCTGACGACCAGGTCGAAGGCCTTCGTCCGTATCGCCGCCAGGGCCTGCCGGCCGTCGTCGACCGTGCTGACCTGGTACCCGGCGCCGCGCAGCAGCCGGTTGAGGTATTCGCGCATGTCGGCGTTGTCGTCGGCGACCAGGACGTGCGCGGGGAACGCGGCTCCGGTTCCGGCACCGTCAGCTCCGCCGTCGGTGGCGCTCGCGACCTCGACGGGCGTCGTCCCGGTCTGTTCGCCGGGAAGCCAGCGCAGGGCCTCCTGTACGAAGGGGTCGGTCGCCGTGGAGGCCGAGCCGATGGCCGGCTCCGGATGAACCGCCTCGTCGGGCAGGTGTGCGGAACCGAACGGCAGCCGGATGGTGAAGCCGGTGCCCCGTCCCTCGGCGGACGCTGCGGCGATGTCGCCGCCGTGCAGTCCGACGAGTTCCTTCACCAGGGCCAGGCCGATGCCACTGCCTTCGTTGGAGCGGGAACGGGCGTTCTCGATCCGGTGGAACCGCTCGAACAGCCGGGGCATCTCCGCCGCGGCGACACCGATGCCGGTGTCGTCGACCGTCACGACGGCCCTGCCGTCCTCGGCACCCACGGTGACGCGTATCGAGCCCTCGAAGGTGAACTTCAGCGCGTTGCTGAGCAGGTTGAGGACGACCTTCTCCCACATGCCCCGGTCGACGAAGACCGGTTCGGGCAGCGGGACGCAGTCGACCTGGAAATCCAGGCCCGCTCTGTCGACGGCGGAACGGAACACGCTGGCGAGTTCGCCGGTGACGGCGGCCAGGTCCACCGGCTCGTAGCGCGCCTGCATCCGGCCGGCCTCGATGCGGGAGAAGTCCAGCAGCGTGTTCACCAGCTTGCCCAGGCGCAGCCCGTTGCGGTGGATGACGTCCAGTTCCTCACGCACGCCCGTGTCCGCGTCGGCGAGCTTGTCGCGCAACTCGTCCACGGGCCCCATGATGAGCGTCAGCGGTGTGCGGAACTCGTGGCTGATGTTGGAGAAGAACGTCGTCTTCGCCCGGTCCAGCTCCGCGAGTTCCTCCGCGCGCCGCTGCTGCGCCTGGTAGCTGCGGGCGCTGGCGACTCCGGTGGCGACATGACCGGCGACGAGTTCGACGAAGCCGCGGTACCCGTCGTCGAGGGCCCGGTAGCGATTCAGACCGACGACCATGAATCCGTACGGGGAGCCGCCCTGCTGCTTCAGCGGCACGACCAGGGCCTGGACGGGCGGTTGAGGCCACTCCCCCGCCGGCACATCCGCGAAGGGGGCTCCGTCCAAGGGGACGAGCACCGACTCTCCGAGGGCCGCGGCGGCCGTCGGCCACACCGTCTCGGAGCCCGGCGGCAGAACCTCCACGGCGGCGGGGTGCCCCCTCTCGACCCCGGTGACCGCGGCCAGGGCGGCGCTGCCGTCGTCCTGGAAGAGGTAGGTCAGCGTGAAGGGCAGATCGTGCGGGTTGAGGCGCAGTTGCCGACGGGCGAAGTCGAGCATCTCCTGTTCGGTACGCACCACACTGGGGTCGGAGCCGAGATCGCGGAGCGTGGTCATCCGGCGTTCGCCGATGACCCGCTCGGTCTCCTCGCTGACCACGCAGAGCATCCCGACGACCTGGTCCGCGTCGTCGCGCAGCGGGCTGTAGGAGAAGGTGTGGTAGCTCTCCTCCGAGTACCCCGAGCGTTCGACGAAGAGCAGCAGCGCCTGGTCCCAGGTCGCTTCGCCGGTGGCGAGGACGGTGTGGATACGGGGGCCGATGTCGTCCCAGATCTCCGCCCAGACCTCGCTCGCCGGCCGTCCCAGGGCCCACGGGTACTTGCGGCCCAGGGTGTCGCGCCGGTACGCGTCGTTGCAGAAGAACGTGAGTTCCGGCCCCCAGGCCATCCACATCGAGAACTTCGACGACAGCAGGATGCTCACGGCGGTCTTCAGGCTCTGCGGCCAGCTTTCCGGGTCACCGAGTGGGGTGGTCCCCACCCAGTCCACCAGCGCCAGGTCCTGGCCGACCGTCGCGTCCGCGGCGAACACACCGGCGCCTGCCGCCGCCGTTTCCGGCACGGCATCCTCGGAACGCGTCACTGCCCACCCCTTCGTTCACGACAGGCCGATGCCCGAGGGCAGTCTGTCGGTGTCCATTGTGCGGTCGCCTCCGCGCGCAGTGGACACCATAACGAGGAGAATCCACCCGACCGACGGGCACCCGGGGGAAGCTCGTTGACGGGCTCATTAGGATAGGACAGCCGCGCCTCGCGCCAGCAGTCACGGCCAACGGGGAGGGGAGGGACGCGCCATGACGGCTCCCCGCACGCCCTTCACGGCCTCGGACCTGTCGGACCGTGCCACGCGAGGAGACGGCGGTCTGCCGGCCACGGTGCACAGACTCTTCACCGATCGGGGAACAGGAACAGGAACAGGACGACATCGCACCGCTCGCCCTGTCCGTCCCGACCGGCCACACACCCCCACCCGCCCAGGAGAACCGGTGAACGACCGCACTCTGACCGTCACTCGACACACCCACGCCGACGGCGCCACGGTGCTGACCGTAGCCGGTGAACTCGACCACCACACCGCGCCGGACCTCGCCCGGGTCATCACGGAGACACCCTTCACCCCGGACGTCCCCCTGCTGATGGAGATCTCCGAGCTGACCTACTGCGACTCCACCGGGCTCACGGTGTTCGTCAGCGCCTACGACCGCGCGCTCAAGGCCTCGTCGCGTCTTCTGCTGGTCGGGATGAACGCCGACCTGATGCACCTGTTCCGCATCGTGGGCCTCGATCAGCTCTTCATGTTCCAGCCCACCGTCGAGGACGCCATCGACGCCCTTCACGCCTGAGCGGCGCTGCCGGCGGGCCTGCAGCGCGGCAACCCGCACGCGGTCAGCGGCCCGCGGTCGCGCTCAGGCCGTCCAGGAGCAGATCGAGGCCGGTGGTGAACTGGTCGCGGTCGTCATGGTCCCGCAGGTCCGTGGTCGTGCCCGTCAGGAAGGGGTACTCGGCGGGGTCGAGCGCGGCCCAGTGTTCGGCGGTCCGGGTCAGGAACGCGGCGCGGCTGGTGGCCGTGCCGACGGTGACGCCCGGGGCGATGATCTCGGCACTCACGCCGGTGATGTAGTACGAGATCGAGGTGGAGACCGCGAACTGCCGCTCGGCGGGCAGTCCCGTCCGTGCCACGAGGGTGCCGATGCGGTCGAGCAGTCGCAGGGCGTTCTCCAGCGTGGCCGGCGCGGTGACGTGGGACGCCGCCCATGGGTGCCGGTCAAGGGCGTCGAAGACGGCGACGGCGAGCGTACGCAGCCCGGCGACGGCGTCCCCCTCCGTGCGGGGGACCGTGCCGAAGGCGTGGCCGAGGACCTGGTCCGCGGCGAGGGCGACGAGTTCGTCCTTGTTCGCCACATGCCAGTACAGGGCGCCGGGTCCGGTGTCGAGCTGCTTGGCCAGCAGCCGGAAGGTCAGTCCCCGCTCCCCGTGCTGGTCGAGCAGGGCGACGGCCGCGCTGACGATGATCTCTTGCGACAGGGCGTCGGGGCGCCCCTTCCCGTCGGGTGCTCTTCCTCGTGTGCGCGGCATGACCACATTTTGACACACCCTGGATCGGTGTTCCATATTGGTTATGGAACACCGATCCATAATGTGTCCGGCGAGCGCCCAGCGCCGTCGCGGGCACGGGAACGAGGAAGCCATGACCACCACCCACCACCCCATCGCCATCGTGGGCGCCGGCCTCGGGGGCCTGACCCTCGCCCGGGTCCTGCACGTCCACGGCATCCCCGCGACCGTCTTCGAGGCGGACCCCTCGGCCGCGTCCCGCACCCAGGGCGGCCAGCTCGACATCCACGAGGACGACGGGCAGCGCGCGCTGGCCGACGCCGGCCTCACCGACGCGTTCCGCGCGATCATCCACGAGGGAGCCGAGGCACTGCGCGTGCTCGACCAGGACGGAAAGCTGCTCCACGACGAGCCGGACGACGGCTTGGCGCAGCGCCCCGAAGTGCTGCGCGGAGACCTGCGCGGGATCCTGCTCGACTCGCTGCCGGACCGGACCGTCCAGTGGGGGCGCAAGGTCGGCGCCGTCCGCTCCCTCGGCGACGGCCGGCACGAGCTGACCTTCACCGACGGCACGACCGTGACCAGCGGCCTGCTCGTCGGTGCCGACGGCGCCTGGTCGAAGGTCCGCCCCCTGCTCTCCGGCGCCACACCCCGGTACATCGGCACGACGTTCATCGACACCTATCTCCACGACGCCGACCGGAAGCACCGTGCGGCGGCCGAGGCGGTCGGTGTCGGCGCCATGTACGCGCTGACCCCGGGCAAGGGGATCGTCGCGCACCGCGAGGCGGGAAACATCCTGCACACGTACGTGCAGCTGAACCGCCCCGCCGACTGGATCGCCGGCATCGACTTCACCGACGCCTCCGCCGCGACCGCCCGGGTGGCGGCCGAGTTCGACGGCTGGGCACCGGAACTCAGGGCACTGATCACCGACGGTGAGACCACACCGGTCGCGCGCATGATCCACACCCTCCCGGACGGGCACCGGTGGGACCGTGTGCCCGGGGTGACGCTTCTCGGCGACGCGGCACACCTGATGCCGCCGTCGGGCGACGGCGCGAACCTGGCGATGTTCGACGGCGCCGAACTCGCCAAGGCGATCGCCGCGCACGGCGACGACCTCGAAGCGGCTCTCGCGGCCTACGAGACGGCGCTGTTCGCCCGCACCGAGCCCTTCTACGCCGACGCCCACGAGATCCTGGACCTCTGCCTCGGCGACCGCGCGCCGTTCGGACTCATCGATCTCTTCAACGGCGTTCCCCAGGGCGGGGACGGTACGCGGGAGCAGGGCTGAGCCCTCCCACCCTTCTTGTGCAAGCGCCTTCAGGCGGACGCGCTCACGACGCGTCCAGGTCGCCGTACAGCACGTGGTGGTCCGAGTACGACGACGGACGCACGGCGTGTCCGGTCGGCACGAGGCCCCGCAGGAAGACGTAGTCGAACGTGCTCTGCCAGTCGGTCGTCGGCTCGCAGTCGCCCGTGGACGAGGGGCCGCATCGCGGGTCCACGTCCACGGCCAAGGCCCACATCGGGGCGAGTTCGGGAGCATCGGGAACGGCGTTGAAATCACCGAGGACGACGGCACGGTCGTGCCGGGCGACTTCCGCGGCGAGGACGCGTGCCTGTCCCGCTCGGACCGTCTCCTGTCGTCGCTCGGCGAAGTGCGTGTTGAAGACCCGCAGCGGCCGGCCGTCCACCGTGGTGGTGACCGCCATGTACCCGCGGTCCTCGGACCCGCCGTCGGGATACTCCGCCGTGACGAGATCCCTCATGGGTGCGGCCGAGAGAATCGCCTGGCCGTAGCCTCCCGGACTCCAGGGTGCTCCACCGCAGCGGCCCCAATTGCGCAGGACGGAACCGAACTCGACCTGGTAGGTGAGTCCGTACAGGTCCTCCAGGTAGTCCACGATCCTCTCGACGTCCCCCACGCACGCCTCTTGCAGGCCGACGACCTGGGGCGCGTACGAGGCGATCTCCGACGCGCGGTCGACGTTGCTCCCCGCACAGGGGTTGCAGAGGTTCCAGGTCATGACGCGGTTCGGGACGACGTCGACGGCGGCGTCCACGGCTCCCGACCTGACGAAAGGAGAACTACTGGGCGCGGTGGGGCCGATGAGCACCAGGCACGCCACGATCACGGCACCCGCGATCAGTTGCGTGCGTCCCTTCGCCACCGGCGGCCCCCTCACGGCGGACAACCCCTTCGCGGGCGTCCTCTTCACACGAGGATAAGAGGTGTGCCGCTCCTGCCCGAGAGCAGCCGGTCACTCGGGGCTGCGCCAGATGTTGTCGAACGCCGCTCCCTCGATGCTGCGACGCTGCCGTTCGGCCTCCAGTTCCTGAAGTGCGCCGCTGACGCCGGCCAGCACCGTCTCCGCGGCGTCGTCCCCGATCTCCGGGACCTCTCCGGCTGTCTCGCCGGTGATCCCGATCCCTTCGGCAAGGGTGCGAAGCACCGGCTCCGCGGCGGACCAGTGCTCCGCCGCCTGCCGACGGGGAATCGAGTCGACGAGGACGGTGTGTCCGCCGCGGAAGGGGCGTCTGCCCTGTCTCCGAACCAGGCCCTCCGACTCGAAGGCGGCCCTGTACGTCGCAGCCAGGCCCTCTCCCCTGCGCCACAGCCAGTCGTCGACCGACTCGTACGGTTCGGTCACGACCACGGCGGCCGCCGCATCCTTCAAGAGACGGTCTGTCGGAGCCGCCAGGTCACCCGGCACTATCCGGTCGCCCTCCAGCCGAACCGCCTGGCTCTCCGACAGAGCGAGCAGTTCGGCCCCGGCGAGCGCGAGGGACAACTCACCTGATCGCACCGGCCGGTTCCCCTCGACATCGAGAGCGACGATCAGGAGATCCCGCGGCATGCTCATGAGCAGTCTCCCGTCCAATGCGTCGGCAACGGAACGCCGTTGACGGACACGGGTACCGCTCCGGACGCGGGACGTCGGTTCGGCTGCGGGTGCAACCGGCGCTCTCCACAGGCAAGTCCGGGCAGATCCGCCCCCATTTTACGCAGCGTGCCCCACACCTGCATCCCGCGCCGTTCTCCTCTGCCGTCGAGGCCGCCCTCTCTCCTCTGCGGTCGAAGCCGTCGTCGCGCGTCCAGCGACGGGCGTGGCTAGGCTGGAGCAGGCGGCACACTCCATTCCCTCCGCCCCGCCGCAGGAGGCGCACGGTGACGAACTCCGACGACCGGACGCGGGGCGCGCTGGAGGAACACTGGCGGGCGTCGGAGCTGGGGGACATCGAAGCCGAGCACGCCATCTACGCCCCGGACGCGATCCTCGACTACCCGCAGTCCGGTGAGCGATTCCGTGGTCGCGCGGCGATTTCCGCGCAGCGGGGCGGACACCCGGCCAGTCGGCACTTCACCGTGTTGCGCATCATCGGCGGAGGTGATCAGTGGGTGAGTCAGTGCGTGATCACCTACGACGGGGTGCCGACGTATTCGGTGAGCATCATGGAATTCACCGACGGGCATGTGGCGCACGAGACGCAGTACTTCGCGGAGTCTTTCGGGGCCCCGGAATGGCGAACGGCGCTTGCCGAGCCGATGCCGGGCAGAACCATCGCCAAGGCCTGATCCGTGCCGGAGCGCGGAGCGGATGCCGTCCGGTCGAACGAGTGACAGACTGAAAATCCGGTCGGCCGCACAGCCGGTCGAGTGGAGCGTCGTTGTGCCCGCGCATCGCACGCGTTTCCGGCTGGGCCCGACGCCGCAGCGTGACGCCGTGGGGGACTCGCACGAATTCCGCGTCCTGAGAGTGGTGACCCCTTGTGAGTGGGATCGATGGAGAAGCCGACGGCGCACGCGGCCGGCTCGCCGGGCAGACGGTCGTGGTGGTCGGAGGCAGCGCGGGCATCGGTCTCGAGACCGCGCGCCAGGTGCGTGCGGACGGCGGCGACCTGGTCCTGGTGGCGCGGGACCCCGGGCGCCTCAAGCGTGCGGCCGAGCAGCTGAACCCCCTGAGCACCGCCGCGTTCGACGCCCATGACGTCGAACGCCTGGAGCGCTTCATCCAGGAACTCCCCGGACAGGTCGACCATGTGCTGGTCACGGCGGGCAGCCCGTCGTACACACCGATCGCCGAACTCGACCTGGCCGAGGCCGGATCCGACTTCGGCGGGCGCATCGCGATGGTCCTGGCGGTGGCGCGGGCGAGCCGGGAGAAGGTCAGGCCAGGGGGAACGCTGCTGTTCATCGGCGGTACCGGCGGCAGGCGCCCCGCACTCGGGATGGCCGTGACGGGCGCCGTCACTGCCGCGCTCCCGGCACTGACCGCCAACCTGGCGCTGGAGATCGCGCCGGTCCGGGTCAACCTCATCGCGGCCGGGTTCGTGGACACACCCCTGTCGGCCTCTCTCCTCGGCGACCAACTCGACGCCCGGCGAGAGGAGTTGAGGAAGACGTTGCCGATCGGACGCGTGGTCGGACCCGAGGATGTCGCCGCCCTCGCCCTGCACATCATGGTCAACGGCGCACTCACCGGGGCCACATACGACATCGACGGCGGCCAGCAGCTCGTGGCGCACTGACACCCATGGCCCGGGGTTCGGGCCGCGGCCGGAGTGGAGCACGGCCCGGCACTGTTCGGGAAACAGGTCGTCGTCCGTGTCGCCCTCGGGACCGAGACGAGAGGAACAAACGATGGACATGAAACTCGAGGTCGTCGTGGTGCCGGTCTCCGACGTCGACCGCGCCAAGGACTTCTACACAGGGCTGGGCTGGCGGCTCGACGCGGACGTCCCGACCGGCGAGGACTTCAGGGTGGTCCAGATGACCCCGCCGGGCTCTCCGGCCTCGGTCATCTTCGGTACGTCGGTCACCGAGCAGGCCCCGGGTTCCGCGCGCGGGCTGCACCTGATCGTCGACGACATCGAGACGGCCCGCGAGGAGCTGCGAAAGGGCGGCGCCGACCCGGGCGAGGTGTTCCACGACTCCGGAGGCGTCTTCCACCACGCCGGCACCGACGCCCGGGTTCCCGGCCCCGCTCCCGAACGCGGCAGTTATGGATCCTTCCTGTCGTTCAGCGACCCGGACGGCAACGGCTGGCTTCTCCAGGAGATCACCACGCGGCTTCCGGGCCGGCTGGATCCCGCGACCACCGCGTTCTCCTCGGCCGACGACCTGGCGAGCGCGCTGCGGCGTGCCGCGGCCGCGCACGGGGAGCACGAGGCACGTACCGGCGCGGAGGACCCGGACTGGCCGGACTGGTACGCGCGGTACATGGTGAGCGAGCAGGCCGGGACGGAGCCGCCCACCTGAGCCCGTAACGGCGGTTCGCCCAGCGCCGGTTGCGGAGGGGCGGAGCCGACCGCGTCGGAGGCGACGATCCTGAAGGACGCCCGCAGATGGCGGGTCCGTCGGGATCGTCGCCTCCGTTCGTGTGGCGAGTGTGCTGATTCGGACCACGGGGCGCTCCGGGGTGGCTACGGTGCCTCCGGGGTGCCGCGTCGGCATGACTCGCGCGATTCGGGCAACCCGCTGAGACATCCGACGGGGTTCCGATGAGGGGGTGCTCGTGAGGGAGACGCTGCAGCGCTCGAGCCAGGAGGAAGCTCGCCTCGGTCGTCCGCACGAAGACGATCCTCAGGGGACAGCCGGCGACGGAGGGCCCCGAAACCCGTCCGGCGAGGACACCCGGCCGAAGCGGACAGCGCAGCGTGAGGCCTTCTTCGACAACGCGAAGTACCTGGCGATCGTGCTGGTCGCCATGGGCCACGCCTGGGAGCCGCTGCGCGGTGACAGCCGGGCGGCGGCGGCGCTGTACATCACGGTCTACACGTTCCACATGCCCGCGTTCATCATCGTCTCCGGCTACTTCTCGCGAAACTTCGACGCGCGTCCGAACCGGATCAGGCGTCTGGTGACCGGCGTTGCCGTTCCGTACGTGGTGTTCGAGGTGGCGTACTCGCTGTTCAAGCGGTGGGCGGACGACGACCCGGGCTTCGCGATCAGCCTGCTGGACCCCTGGTATCTGACGTGGTTCCTGGGCGCCCTGCTCATCTGGCGGCTGACCACTCCGGTGTGGAGGGTCGTGCGCCGACCGCTGCCCCTCGCGCTCGCCGTCGCGGCGCTCGCGGCGGCCTCCCCCGACATCGGCGACGACCTCGACCTCCAGCGTGTCCTGCAGTTTCTGCCCTTCTTCGTGCTCGGGCTCTGCCTGAAGCCGGAGCACTTCCACCTGATCCGCCGCCGTGAGGCGCGCATCCTGTCCGTGCCCGTCTTCGCGATCGCCCTGGCCGTCGCCTACTGGGCGGCGCCGCGGATGAACGCCGCCTGGTTCTACCGTCGGGACAGCGCACAGGAACTGGGCGCACCCGGCTGGACCGGTGCCGCCATGACGTTCGCCCTCTTCGCCTGCTCCGTGGTCCTCGTCGCCTGCTTCCTCGCCTGGGTTCCGCGGCGCACGACGTGGTTCACCGTGCTCGGTGCCGGGACCCTGTACGGCTATCTGCTGCACGGCTTCCTCGCCAAGGGCTCCCGCTTCTGGGACTGGTACGACCACGCCTGGATCCACCGGCCGCTCGGCGAGATCGCCGTCACCGTCGTCGCCGCCGCGGTGATGACCCTGCTGTGCACCCCGCCCGTACAGCGGACCTTCCGCTTCGTCATGGAGCCGAAGATGCGGTGGGCGTTCCGGCAGAACGCCGTCGATGTCGCGAAGGCCCGGCGGTCGGGGTGACCGGCCCGGCGAGACCGCCCGCACTTCACTTCGAGCGCCTCGGCGCGTCGACACCGGCGGGCCTTCAGGCCGTCGTCATGCGGGACGGCGAGGGACGGGCGGCTGGACGGCTGGACTTCCAGATCTGCCACTGTTGCCGGCTGGGTCATGTGGAGAGCATCGTCGTCGCGGCACACTGGCAGGGCCAGGGCGTCGGCAGACGAGCCGTCCACACGGCTCTGGGCCCGTCCATGGGCTACGCCTGGTCCACGTCACGGCAGACGTCCGAGGGCCGCCGCTTCTTCGCGGCCATGCGGGAGGAGACGGGCCTGGCGTTCACGGCGGGCGGCGCGGGATGCCCGCACATGCTCGCCGCGCACCGGCCGGGACTCCTGCGCGGTCTGCTCACCCACCACCGCGCGTAGGCCGCCGACGCGCCGCGGGCGGGAGCCCGGTGGTCAGGCGGCGCCGCCGTTGGAGAACAGGACCTGGCCGTTGACCCACCGGCCGCCCGGACCCGCAAGGAACGCGACCGCCTGCGCGATGTCCTCCGGCGTGCCGAGCCGCTCCAGCGGAGAGACGGCCGCGATCCGCTCGACCAGCGCGGGGCTCTTGCCTTCGAGGAAGAGCGGGGTGGCGGTCGGCCCGGGAGCGACGGCGTTGACGGTGACGTCCCGTCCCCGCAGTTCGCGGGCGAGGATCAGGGTCATCGCCTCGACCGCGCCCTTGGTGGCCGCGTAGGCGGCGTACGTCGGCTGCTGGAGCCGGGTGACGGACGTGGAGAAGTTCACCAGCGCTCCGCCGGGGCGCAGCCGGCGGGCCGCGAGCTGGGACACGACGAACGTGCCGCGCACGTTGACCCGGTGCATCCGGTCGAAGGCGTCGAGATCCATCTCGGCCAGCGGGGCCAGCACCATGATCCCGGCGGTGTTGACCACCACGTCGACCCCGCCGAATCGCTCCTCGGCGGTGTCGTACAGGGCAGCCATCGCCGTCTCGTCCGCGACGTCACCGGAGACGGCGACGGCCTCGCCGCCCGCCTTCCGGATCGACGTCACGACCTCGTCGGCGCGTTCGGCCCGGCCGGAGTAGTGCACGACCACGGACATGCCGTCCGCGGCCAGCGCCTGCGCGACGGCGCTGCCGATGCCTCCCGAACCTCCGGTCACGATCGCCACACGGGCGGCGGGCTGCTCAGTCGTGGTCATGGTGATCTCCCTCTGGCTTTTGTGGACGGTTAGTACATTAGCAGGATGTAGACAAGTGGTCCATATACATGTGGCCGGTGGGTCCATATAGTGGTCGGCGGATGCCGCGCCGCCCCGGTCGGCCGATCGTGACGAGGAGGAGCCCCGTGGAGCGCGGAGACACCGAGGGAGCCGGAACCGGCATCCTCAAGCCGGGCCGCGGGCGCCGTCGCGCGGAGGACGTCCGCCGCGCCACGCTGACCACGGCGGCCGAGCTGCTGCTCGCCGAGGGGGTGCACGCACTCACCTTCTCGAAGGTCGCAGCCCGCGCGGGTGTCAGCAAGATGACGCTCTACAAATGGTGGCCCTCCCCGGGGGCCCTGGCCTTCGACGCCTACTTCACCACGTTCAAGGAGACCCTCGCCTTCCCCGACACGGGCGACATCAGGCGTGATCTGCGGACGCAGCTGCGCAGTTTCGTCGATCTCCTCGACCGCAAGGGTTCCGTCATCGCCGGGATCGTCGGAGCCGCCCAGGGGGACCCCGACCTGGCGGAGGCGCTCTCGACGCACTACGTCACACAGCGTCGCGCCCTCGCCGTCGAACGTCTCACGCTCGCCCGGCAGGCCGGCCAGATCCGCGACGGGGTCGACCTGGAAACGATCGTCGACCAGCTCTGGGGCGCCGTGTACCACCGGTTGCTGATGCCGGCGCAACCACTGACCACGGAGTTCGTCGATCAGCTGATCGACAATCTCTTCCAGGGCGTCGCGCCGCCCCCTTCCGACCCGGCGCCTTAGTCGCGGGCCACCGCCCTCGCGGGAGACTCCGCGGACACTCTCAGCTCAAGTGGTCACGCACGACGTCCAGGAACGTCCGCCGGCTCGGCCGGATGGCGGCCCAGACCTGCTCGTCCCGGGGTTCCCCGGGAACACCGGAATCACCGGGCCCGTCCCTGATCACGTCCTGGACGGCGAACGCCAGCCGCCGTGCGGCTTGGTTCACCTCGGGTGCACACAGCATGTGGATCGTCTTCTGCGCGACCCACATCCTGTCGATGGTCTGTCTCGCCCGCGCCTGCCACTGCTCGTCGGCGATCCCGTGGTGATGGCGGTCCACGGCGACCCGCTCCCCCTCCTGCACCGTGCGCAGGAAGTCGATGAGCTGGGTCAGGCGCTCGCTCCGACGCGCTTCTGCACGTTCGCGAAGACTTCTGCGCGTCTCGGCCCGCTCCGACGCACGTCCCAACGCGTGCTGGGCCACCCACGAGACCAGCCCGCCGAGCAGAACGCCGATGAGCGGCGCGAGTGTCGTCCCTACCATGCCTGGAACATGGCACCGACGACGCCGATGTCGTGGTTCTTCGGACAAACCCGAGACAACGCGGTCCCTCTCGCATAGGGCTGCCGCCCACGGGGCGTGAGGCGTCGGCAGCGGGGTGGGAGGACCGGGCGCCCGCACTCCCATCGCCCGCGTGGGAGGGGGCCGATCACGGTAGTGATCCTCCGTGCAGACCTTTCTTCCGTATCCCGACTTCACGCGGTCGGCCGAAGTGCTCGACCAGGCCCGCCTGGGCAAGCAGCGGGTGGAAGCCCTCCAAGTGCTGCGCGGCCTCATCGTGCCCGGCTACGGATGGCGGCACCATCCCGCGGTGCGCATGTGGACCGGCTATGAGGAGGCTCTCGTGCGCTACGGGCTGGACGTGTGCGCCGTGTGGGTGACGAACGGGCGCGCCGACACGTGTGCGGCCACGCTCACCGCCGACTTCGAGAGGCACCGTCCAGGCGCGCCCGTGCGTGTCCGGCGGCAGCTCGCCGAGGCCCGCGAACTGCCGCCCTGGCTGGGCGACCCCGCCTTCCACCGGAGCCACCAGTCCGCTCTGCTGCGCAAGGCACCCGAGGTCTATGCCGCGTCCTTCCCGGACGTGCCCGACGACCTGCCCTACGTCTGGCCCACGTCCGACCGGACGACCTCGTAGCACCGACGGCGTCGCCCGCGCCCCGCTCGGGGCCGGCTCGGCCGCCTCCACGCGTCCGTGCACCCTGGGTCAAGTGCCGTTGCAGGCAGGGGCAAACGGGAGCCGCTCGACGGATCTAGCGTGACGGGTGACGGCACGGACGGCCTCTGGCACGGAACCTCGCCGTCGTCACGCCGGACGGACCGGCGTGTGAGCAAGACTCCTGGAGACTCTCATGGCCGACGACATCACGCCGGTGCTGGAACCTGCGGCTGCCGCCTTCGCCGAGGCGACCGCCCAGCCGCCCTACCTCTTCGACCTGGCTCCCGCCGAGGGCCGCAAGGCCGTCGACGAGGTGCAGGGAGGCGACATCGCGAAGCCTGCCGTCGACGAGGAGTGGATCACCGTCTCCGGCGGGCCGACGGGAAGCGTGCGCGCCCGCATCGTCAAGCCCGCCGGCGCGACGGACACCCTTCCCGTGATCCTCTACATCCACGGTGCCGGATGGGTGTTCGGCAACGCCCACACCCACGACCGCCTCGTGCGCGAACTGGCCGTCGGCGCCCGCGCCGCCGTGGTCTTCCCGGAGTACGACCTCTCCCCCGAGGCCCGCTACCCGGTCGCCATCGAGCAGAACTACACCGTCGCCCGCTGGATCGTCGAACAGGGCGCGGGCAAGGGTCTGGACGCCTCGCGGATCGCGGTGGCCGGGGACTCCGTGGGCGGCAACATGACCGCCGCGCTGACCCTGATGGCGAAGGAACGGGGCGACGTCCCGCTCGTGGCGCAGGTCCTGTTCTACCCGGTCACGGACGCCAATTTCGAGACGGGCTCGTACCACCAGTTCGCGACGGGCTACTTCCTGCGGCGCGACGGCATGCAGTGGTTCTGGGACCAGTACACGACCGACGAGAACCAGCGCGCCGAGATCACCGCCTCCCCGCTGCGCGCCACGACCGAGCAGCTCACCGGCCTGCCTCCGGCCCTCGTCATCACCGGCGAGGCCGACGTCCTGCGCGACGAGGGCGAGGCGTACGCCAACAAGCTGCGCGAGGCCGGCGTCCCGGTCACGGCCGTCCGCTACCAGGGCATCATCCACGACTTCGTGATGCTCGACGCCCTGCGCGAGACCCACGCCGCCGAGGCCGCCATCACGCAGGCCATCGGCACGCTGCGCTCGGCACTCAAGACCGTCTGAGACCCACGGGGAGAAACAGCACATGACCACCTCCACACCCACCGTCGTCCTCGTCCACGGCGCGTTCGCGGACGCCGCCAGCTGGTCCGGAGTCGTCGCGGAGCTGCAGAGCCACGGCATTCCCGTGGTCGCGCCACCGAACCCGTTGCGCGGCCTGGCCGTCGACGCCGCGTATGTGGCGTCCGTGGCAGCCCAGATCGACGGCCCCGTCGTCCTCGTCGGACACTCCTACGGCGGTGCGGTCATCACCGTGGCCGGTGCGGCGGACAACGTCGTCGGGCTCGTCTACGTCGCCGCCTACGTCCTCGAAGAGGGCGAGAGCCTGGGCGAACTCCAGGGACGCTTCGCCGACTCGCCGCTCGCGACCAGCCTGCAGCAGTCGACGTATCCCGTGGACGGTGCCGGGACCGCCGTCGAGGTGACCATCGAGGCGCAGGCCTTCCCCGACGTCTTCGCGGCCGACCTGCCGGCCGATGTCACCAAGGTGTTGGCCGTCGCCCAACGCCCGCTGGCCGCGGCGTCGTTCACGGAGGCCGCCTCGACCGCCGCCTGGCGGACGAAGCCCAGCTGGGCGCTCGTCGCCGGAGCGGACCGGGCGATCAACCCGGAGGTCGAGCGCTTCGGCGCGCAGCGGGCCGGCGCGACAACCGTCGAGATCGAGGGCGCCTCGCACGCCGTCGCCGTGTCTCGGCCCGTGGACGTCGCCGGCCTGATCCGGGACGCGGTCCGCGCGACGAGCTGACCGCGTAGCCACGACGGTCCCGCGGGCGCTCCTCCCCCGTGACGTCCGCGGGACCGTGCTGCGAAACTTCCTCCGTCTCTTCCTGGTCCCTCCCCCGTCGACGCTGTGTGATTGCGGTACAGGCTGCTTTGCCGAGCGATCACGCTGCCCGTGGGAGATTCCTGGTGTCCACCGTCCTGTCCACCGCACCGCTGTCCGCCGCCGAGCGGACGGCACGCTGGCACGAAGCGGTCAACCGCACCTTCGTGCCCCTCGATGTCGAACTCCTCGAACGCGAACCGTCGCCCGGATCCATCGTCAGCCACCAGCTCGGTCCCCTGCGGATCTCCACCGTCCAGGCCGGACCGCAGGTGGTGCGGCGCGACAGGCGTCTGATCGCGCGGGACAGCCGGGAGACGGTGATCCTCAGTCTGCAGAACCGCGGCACCGCGGTGAAGGAGCAGGACGGCCGCGAGTCCCGGATAGCACCGGGCGGCTTCTCCCTCAGCGATTCGTCCCGGCCGTTCAGCAAGAAGCTCGCCGACGGCTTCAGCTTCACGTCGTTCCAGTTCCCCCGCGATGAGCTGCGGGTGCGTGACGAGGATCTGCGGGCCGTGACCGCGACGTCCTTCCCCGGCGACGAGGGCACGGCGGCGCTGCTCGCGACGTACCTGGCCGGGACCGCCCGCGAGGCGGCGGCCTTCGACCACGGCGTCGGGGGCAGGGTCGCGGCCACGGCACTCGACCTGCTGGTCCTGCTCATCGACGAGCGCTGTGGACGCTTCGTTCCCGATGCGCCGGAGCATGCCGCGGCATCACTGGTCCGTGTGAAGGAGCACGTGGTGCGGAATCTGTCCGACCCAGATCTTTCGCCGTCCAGGATCGCCGAGGCGAACTTCATGTCGGTGCGGTACGTGCACAAGCTGTTCCAGCTCGACGGCACGACCGTGGGTGGATGGATGCGGGCGCAACGGCTGGAGCGGTGCCGCCGGGATCTTCTGCGGCCCCGGGCGAGGGACCTGGGCGTGGCGGCGATCGCCCACCGCTGGGGCTTCGTGAGTGCCAGCCACTTCAGCCGTGCCTTTCGCGCGGCCTATGGGATGGCCCCGCGGGACTGGCTGGCCACGGGAGGGTCGGAGGGGCGGCAGACCGCTTCGGAGCTGTGAGCGGCCTGGTGTCACCCGCGCGCCGTGAACGCTTCGGGCTTCAGGATGCGGGGTCGGTGCCGATGGATGACGACCGCTCCTCGGCCGGGGCCTGGAGTCGGGAGCGCGCTTCCTCCACCAGCTCCGGCGGGACTCGGCCTTCCAGTACGAGAACGTGCTCCAACTCGGCAGTGGCGGCGGCGAGTTCACCGAGCCCGGTCAGAGCGCGGGCCAGGTACAGGTGGACCTTGCCCTCCTGCTTGTCCCATCCGAGAGCCTCGAACCGCCCACCGATCGGCCGGAGAACGTCGACGACGTGGTGCCAGTCCTCTCGGGCGAGGTAGGCGAACGAGAGGTGGTAGGCGGCGATCAGAGCCGTGACGTCCCGCACGTTCGACGGGATGCGGTCGATATTCCGGGCGTCTGCGAGAACCGCCATGACCTCCCCGTAGGTCTCGATGGCCTCGTCGGTCCGGTCGGCCGAAGCCAGGCTGTCGATGGCGACGTTGCAGGCCTGGAGGTATCCGTTGATCTCGTCGGCCTTGGCGAACAGGTCCATGGCCCGGCGTGCGCTGTCCGCGGCGCGGGACGGATCACCGGCGCGGCTCAGGAGTGAACCGAGGTAGGTGTGGGCCCATGCCTCCTGGATGACGTCGCCCGCCGTACCGGCCAGAACCAGGGCACGCTCGGCGGCGCCGACCGCGTCGTCGTGGCGGCGGTCACAGGCCCAGTAGGCCCAAGCGAGGTAGTTCAGGTGGGTGGCTTCCAGGACGGGATCTCCGAGCGACGCGGACGCCTCGGCCGCCCGCTCGTAGAGGTCGACCCAGAGCCCCGACGAGACCCAGTTGTCGGAGAACCAGTGCATGGCCTCGGCGACTTCGACCACCTTGGCGTGTTCGCCTTCGGCGGCGGCCGCGTGGAAGGCCGCCGACCAGTTGGCACTCTCCGCCTTGATCCACTGAAACGCCTGCCGACGGCTGTCCAGGGCCACCAGACGCAGCGGATCCGGCGCGGGCGCCCCGTAACCGGGCTCGTACCAACGGCCGGCGAGGACGGCCGTATCGAGCAGCCAGGCCCGCAGCCGTGCCGCGTCGGCGGCCGACCGCTGGGGGCTGTCCTCCACCTGGTGCCGTGACCGCGCGTACAGACACAGGAGGTCGTGGAGGCGGTAGCGGTCCTCGTGATGCGTCGCGAGCAGCCCGGCCTCCAGCAGCTCCTCCAGTACGTCCTCGGCCTCGGGAATCGTCGTGTCCGCGAGTACCGCGGCCAGCGGCACGCCGAAGTCGCCGCCGGGTACGAGCGAGAGCAGCCGGAACATCCGTGCCGCGCCGGCGGCGAGACGTGAGTACGACAGGGAGAACGCGGAGTTCACGCGCAGGTCGCCGGCGCTGAGCAGGTCCAGTCTGCGGTTCTCGTCGTTGAGGCGGGTGGCCAGGCGGTGGAGGCTCCAGTTCGAGCGGGTGGCGGCCCAGTTGGCGGCGACGCGCAGAGCGAGCGGGAGGTGACCGCACAGTTCCGTCACCGACCGCGCGGCCTCGGGCTCCGCGTCCACGCGGCCGGCGCCCACCACCGCGCGCAGCAGGGAGGCGGACTCCGGCTCGCTCAGGGCGCCGAGTTCGACACGCTGGACACCTTCCAGGCCCGCCAGGGTGCGACGACTGGTCACCACCATCAACACCCCGCCCGTACGCGGCAGGAGCGGGCGCACCTGGGCCTCGCCGGCCGCGTTGTCCAGGATGACGACGGCGCGGAGGTCCGCGGCCATCGCGTGATAGCGCGCCAGACGCTCCTCGCTGTTCAACTGCGCCACGTCGAGGTCACCGACGCCCCAGGCTCCGAGCAGACGGACCACCGCGTCGTCCACGGAGAGCGGGTGGGCGTCCAGACCCCGCATGTCCACGAGGAACGCCCCGTCCGTGAAGGAGGTTCCGCATTCTTCGGCCAGTCGGATCGCCAGGGTGGTCTTCCCGCTTCCGGGAGAGCCGAACACCACGGCCACCGGGGGTGCGACCGCGTAGCGACCCCGGTCCGGCGCGTCGGTGTCCGCGAGGTGCCGCTGGGCGACGTCCCGCAACAGGTCCAGCTCGGCGCGCCGTCCGACGAAGTCACGGACGCCCCTCGGCACCTGATGGGCAGGGACCACGGAATCGGAGGGGCCGGCGACCGGACGGGAGGCCCGGGCGATCGCCAGCAGGTCGGCATGGATCGACTCGTCCAGTCCCAGGCCCTGCGCCAGGGCGGCGATCGTCCCGCGTCGGGGGCGAAGACTCCGCCCCCGCTCCATGTCGCCGATGGCGCGTCCCGAGACACCGGACGCCTCGGCCAGCTCCTCCAGCGTCAGACCACGACTCTGACGCAGTTCCCTCAGCCGACGGCCGAACCGCGTCCCGCTCCTGCTCTCCACCACACCCCGCCGTCGGCACTACCCACACATTTTTGTCGTTTCATCTTACTCTGCGCGGTGTTCCGGCCATTCATTCAATTCTCAGGTGGTCGCGGTCACCGCCCACGACGGCCGTCAAGGTCCCCGCGCGAGTCGGACGGCGATGAGTCCCACCGCTTTTGCCAGTCTGTATTCACAGCACGCGAGCAACCGCACTCGAGGAGGCCATCATGACCGTGACCTACACGTTCGACGTCTTTTCCAGCCTCGACGGATTCGGCGCAGCCGGCGGAAACTGGACCGGGTACTGGGGCAAGCAGGGGCCGGAACTCCTGGACCACCGGCTCGCCCTGTACGACGAAGCGCAGCGGATGGTCTTCGGCGCCAACACCTATCGGGCGTTCGCACGGATGCTGGCCGAGAGCACCGAGGACTCCGACGTCCGTGACCCGTGGGTCACGCGGATGCGGAACCTGCCGACGACGGTGGTGTCGAGCACGCTCGAGGGGCCTCTGGACTGGCCGGACGCCGAGGTCGCGAACGGCGATGCCGTCGATGTCGTCGCCCGGCTCAAGAAGGACTCCGCGGTGCCGCTGCGCTCGCACGGCAGCCTCTCGATGAACCGGGCCCTGATGGCGGCCGGCCTGGTGGACCGCGTCCAGGTGACGCTCTTCCCCGTCATCACCGGTCGGACCGGACTGGAACCGATCTTCGGGGGTGCGTCCGACTTCGACCTCGAACTGATCGAGCACCGCACGCTCGACGGCGATATCCAAGAGCTCGTCTACCGGCCCACCGCACACGTCTGAGTCCGGCGAGAGCAGGTGCCCCGCGGGAGGCGCACCACCGAAGGCGGGCCGTCCACGCCCGGCATCTTGGTGAGTGTCAGGTCCATCATGCCTGTTCGGAGGCTGTTTCGGTAGGACGGAGGCCACGTCCGTTCGGCCTTGTCGCCGGTGGCGGTCCACCCGCAGACTCGTCGTCATCCACCCTCCGGCGTTCGTGCCGGCATCCGTTCCCGGCTGCCGGTGCGTTCGCCGTGCTGTCTCGTCGCGCGGCGGGCGCGGCGCGGGGTGGGGACGAAGGGGGATCGGTGGATCAGGACATGGTTGTACTGGCGAGAGTCCGGCTGCTCAGTGCCAACCGACGCGTGGTGCGCGGCACCGAGGGGCTGTGGATCTATCGCCTTCTCACACAGGTCGAACCGGAGGTGTACGGGTCGAAGCTGGCGTACGTGCTGGTCGAGGCCGGCGCTTCTCCTCGGGTGAGCGAGTTGCCGGAGCGACGGCTGGCCCTGTTCGACGAGGCGGTGACCGTGGCGAAGGCGCTCGACGTCACGAATCCCTACCGGGCGAAGGTGTTGGAGCGGGCACTGGCGGCCCGGCAGCGGGAGTTGGACGGACGACCGGTGTCGTAGCGGATCCTTACAACAGCAGGTGGCCCGGGTCTCGCGTGCGTCCGGTCCGGCGAGAGCCGGGCCGGACGCCCGGCCCGGCACCAAGGGCTTCCCGCGAGCCGACTACCTCAGAGATCATGAAGCATGCTCCCGGACGACTGGCAACTCACCGCCGAAACGGACGACTTCCTCACCCGAAGCGGAGACTTCCTGCGCTCGCGGGCGGCGATGCACAACACGGTGCTCACGGACATCGAGAAGCTGCGGACACGCGGGCCTGACCCCCGCGACGCCGCGTTCGCCCCCGTGTTCGGCCGACTGGTGTCAGGAGACGAGGTGCTCGCCGTCTTCTACTACACCCCGGGCGGGCGCCTGGGCCTGACCCCACTCTCTGTCCAGCAGGCCGACGGCCTGGCCGCGCATCTGGCCGACCTCGGACACTCCCCTGCCCATGTCATCGCGGACCACGACACCGCCACGGCTTTCGCCGAGGCATGGCAGCGGCACACGGCCGCCGTCCCGACGCCCTTCTGGCGAACCCACCTCTACCGTCTCGGTACGCCCACTCCACCGCAGCCATGCCCGGACGGCCGAGGCCGTGTCGCCGGGCCGGAGGACCACGAGCAAGTCGTCGACTGGTGCCGGGAGTTCTGCGTCGCCGTCGAGGAACAGGCCACCATCGACGCTCTTGACGCCGGCTCCTGGGGCAGCACCCGTTTCGCGGACAAGCACTTCACGTTCTGGGAGACCCTGGACGGCACTCCCGTCTCCATGGCGGGTTCCACGTCGATGATCGGCGGGATGGTCCGGGTCGACCCGGTCTCCACACCGGCCCGCTTCCGGGGTCGCGGGTATGCGGGCGCGGTGACGGTCGAGGTGAGCGGCGCCGCGTTGGCGGCGGGGGCGACGGACGTCGTGCTGTTCGCGGACCCGCGCAATCCGACCAGCAACGCCCTTTACCAGCGCGTCGGTTACGTCCATCTCGCCGACTTCACGGGGTACCGGTTCTCGTCCACCGGCGGACCGGAAGGCACTCGACGAGCGACGTGAACTCGGGGCCTGATTCCCTTCGCCCGTGCTCGTCCCGTCCGGTACGGTCGCGGGATTGTCCCCGCTGCCGGGAGCCACGCGGATCAGAGCGGGCGTCCCGGCAGCTCCGTCGTTGAGAGCGGGTCTTCCTCCATGGCATGTCGTATCGGTGAA
Organism: Streptomyces sp. NBC_01428; assembly: GCF_036231965.1. Classification (NCBI taxonomy): domain Bacteria; kingdom Bacillati; phylum Actinomycetota; class Actinomycetes; order Kitasatosporales; family Streptomycetaceae; genus Streptomyces; species Streptomyces sp. NBC_01428. Next base: position 445,235 of record NZ_CP109499.1, read on the forward strand.
CTCGTGCTCGGTTGCCGCGACCCTGAGGTGCTGGCGCGGTTCTGGTGCGAGGTCCTGGATTTCGTCGTCCTCAGTCGTGAGGAGGACGGCTCGATGGAGATCGGTCCTCGCGAGGGGTTCGGCGGCGCGCAGCCGACGCTCTTCCTCAGCCGCAGGGACGAGCCGGAACAGGGCAAGTCCCGGCTGCACATCGACGTCAACGCGACCGACCGCGATCAGGACGCCGAACTCGAACGCCTCCTCGGGCTCGGCGCCCGCCCGGCCGACATCGGTCAGACCGGCGAGGAACAGTGGCATGTCCTCGCGGACCCGGAAGGCAACGAGTTCTGCCTCCTCAAGGCCCGCCTCAACCCGATCTGACGCCCGTCGGCCCCCGCCTCGGCACCACCACGCGAGAGCGCCGGGAACAGACGTTGCCGGCGCGGCTGTTGCCCGCGCTCACGCGGTCCGTTCGGTTCACGTCGCGTCGGCTCGGTTCACGTCGCGTCGGTTCGGTTCACGTCGCGTCGGTTCGGTTCGGTCGCCGAGATCCTCCCGACGCCGGACGATCTCCTCACTCGCCGGAGAGGCCCCGCTACCGCGCCAGGGTGAGGATCTCGGCCCCGTCGTCGGTGATGGCGATGGTGTGTTCGCTGTGCGCTGTGCGGCAGCCCGTCGCGCTGCGGAGTGTCCATCCGTCGTCGTCGGTGACGAGTTCGGCGGTGTCCGCCATGACCCACGGCTCCAGTGCCAGCAGCAGTCCCGGGCGCAGTTTGTATCCCCGGCCGGGACGGCCGGTGTTCGCGACATGCGGGTCCTGGTGCATCGTCGACCCGATGCCGTGGCCGCCGAACTCGGTGTTGATGGGGTATCCGGCCTCACTCAGCACCGTGCCGATCGCGTGGGAGAGATCTCCGATGCGGGCCCCGGGCCGGGCAGCGGCGATCCCCGCGGCCAGTGCCCGTTCGGTGGCGTCGATCATCGCCACGCTCTCCGGGGGCTTCACGTCCCCCACGAGGAAGCTGATGGCGGCGTCGGCGGCGACGCCGTCCTGAGAGACGGCGAGGTCGAGGGTGAGCAGATCACCGTCGGCGAGGGTGTAGTCGTACGGCCGGCCGTGGAGCACGGCGTCATTGACGGCGGTGCAGATGTAGTGGCCGAACGGGCCGCGCCCGAAGGACGGTGCGTAGTCGACGTAACAGGACTGCGCCCCGGCGTCGAGGATCATCGCCTTGGCCCACCGGTCGACGTCCAGCAGATTCGTGCCGACCACGCAACGGCTCTTCAGCGTCTGCAGGATGTCCGCGACCAGGGCGCCGGTGACTTTGGCCCGGGTCAGCAGGGTGGGGTTCAGGATCTCGATCATGCGACGCCCTTCTCATGCAACCAATAACAATACCGGTTGAACTATACCGGTACTAGAATCGCCTCATGGTCAGGACGCCGCTCACTCCCGCAGAGGTCGCACGCGGTCAGCGCCTCGGCGCCCTCCTGCGGCGCGCACGGGGAAACCGCTCGATGCTCGCCACCGCCCTCGACGCACGCGTCTCACCGGAGACGCTCCGGAAGATCGAGACGGGCCGCGTGGCGACTCCCAGTTTCTCGACCATCGCGGCGATCGCCGAGGTCCTCGGCCTCTCCCTCGACGCGGTGTGGGCCGAGATCAGCGAGCCGGAATGTGCCGTCGGCGCGCACATCGGGCACGGCGCGCGTGAGCAGCTGACCTCGTAGGCCGCCTCACGGCCGGTCGCCACGTCGGAGAGCGCGGCGAGGGCGGGCGCGCGTCGCGGTGAGAGCGCGGCGACCACGCCGGAAGTCAGCCCGCGGCGGCACGCGAAGCTTCGCCCCGTCAACGCCCGCGCATGGCCGGCGGGAGGGGCGTAGAGACGAACAGTCCTACGGAATCAGCGAGTTGCCGTCTCGGCCAGGGTCTCGCGGACGATCCGCACCGCGCGCTCCGTGTCCGCGCGGGTCACGTCGAGGTGGAACACGAAGCGCAGTTGTCCCGGGTATCCAGCGCACAGCAGGCCCCGGCGCGCCAGCCGGTCGCTCAGGTCCTCGGTGTCGATGCCAGGGGCGGACGTCGCGAAGACCATGTTGGTGCCGCTGGGCTCGATGGTCAGGCCTTCCAGGTCCTTCAGGCCGTCGGCGAACAGGGCTGCGTGCGCGTGGTCGTCCGCGAGTCGCGCCACATGGTGGTCGAGCGCGTGGAGTGCCGCGGCCGCCAGCACGCCGGCCTGCCGCATCCCGCCCCCCAGGACCTTGCGCCAGCGCCGCGCACCGTTCACGAACTCCCTGGATCCGACGAGTGCCGAGCCGACGGGTGCGCCCAGGCCCTTGCTGAAGCAGACGGAGACACTGTCGAAGTGACCGGCGATCAGTCGTGCCTGCGCGTACGGATCGTCTCCGGAGGCCACCGCGGCGTTGAAGAGCCGCGCCCCGTCGAGGTGCGTGGCGAGCCCGTGATCGCGGGCGAGTCCCGTCGCCGTCTTCAGGTAGTCCGGGGACACCGCGCGGCCACCGATGGTGTTCTCCAGGCAGAGCAGCCGGGTCCGCGCGAAGTGCGGATCGTCCGGCTTCACGGTGGCGGCGATGTCCTGCGGGTCCAGTGTCCCGTCCGCCCGATGCGGCAGCGGCTGGGGCTGGATGCCTCCGAGCACCGCGGCGCCACCGCCTTCCCACCGGTACAGGTGGGCCATCTGGCCGGCGATGTACTCGTCCCCCCGACCGCAGTGGGTCAGCAGGGCGCACAGGTTGCTCTGCGTTCCCGAGGAGACGAACAGCGCGTCCTCGAATCCGAGGAGTCCGGCGATTCGCTCCTGCAGCGCGTTGACGGTGGGGTCGTCACCGAAGACGTCGTCTCCGACCTCGGCCTCGGCCATGGCCCGCCGCATCGCGTCGCTGGGCCGGGTGACGGTGTCGCTGCGCAGATCGACGGGACGACCGGACGCGCCGTATGCCGCGCCCGTCTCGTTCGCGGCGTGGGAGACGTCGGCGGCGTCGGCCGCGCGGGCGGAATCAGTGGTCGGCACACGCACACTCTGCCACGCCGGGAGCGGCCTTGACCGTCGGGGTGGCCGACGGTCCGCGGAGCATGGCTCGCTCCCGACCGCCGACCGGACAGTGCCCGGACTCACCCCTCCAGGAGGCTCAGGCAGCGCGCTCCGCCGACGGATCCTCCTCCTGCTCCGGTACGGACTGAACCGACGCCCCCTGTACGAGAACCCGAGCGGCGGCGAGTTCCTCGCGGGACGCCTGTTCCGCCGCTTCGAGGTACATGTAGGCGTCGTCACCGATCGGGATGCGCAACGGGGTCGGGCCGTCGCCGGTGACGATGTCCAGTACGCGGGCCGCGTAGTCCTCCGGGCGTCCGGTGGCGGGATCGTCGGCCATCGCGCGCAGCCCGTCGAGCGTCCCGGAGGTCGTGTCCGTGTAGGCGGACAGGCGGCGCTCCGACTCGGAGACGGTCGTTCCGTAGTGGGTGGCGAAGCAGCCGGGTTCGACGACCGTGACGCGAATGCCGTCCGGGGCCACCTCCGCGGCCAGCGCCTGACTCATCCCCTCCAAGGCGTACTTTCCCGCGGCGTACGCGCCCAACCCGGGAAACGCGATCCGGCCGGTCAGGGACGAGACGTTGACGATGTGTCCGCGGCCCTGGGCCCGCATGAGCGGGAGGACGAGCCGCACCAGACGCCAGGGGGCGACGACCAAGGTCTCCAACTGGTCCCGCACCTCGGCGTCCGAGACTTCCTCGACCGCGCCGAACAGGCCCGCCCCCGCGTTGTTCACCAGTACGTCGATGCCGCCCAGCCGGCCGGTGGCCGTCCGGACCGCCTCCTCGCACTGGCCGGCGTCACGCAGCTCCAAGGGGATCGGGACGATCTGCTCGGGCCAGGCGCTGCGCAGTCCCTCCAGCCTGGCGACGTCGCGAGCGGTCACCGCCACCATGTCTCCAGCCCGCGCCGCGGCCTCGGCCAACGCCTGACCCAGTCCCGACGAACACCCCGTCACCAGCCACCGTCGCACCATTGATCCCCCGTCGCGTTCGTGACGCTCCAGTCATGCCCCCGGCACCGGGCTCGGCCCGGTGCCTCATGATCGGTCACGAACAGGCCGCCGGTCATCCCGCGGCAAGGGGCGCCATGGGGCACACCCGGCGCGCGTCCAGCTCACGTTTCACTCCCCGAGCCCCTTTTTACGGTTCCTTTCCCTGCGCGGCTACAACCTTTCCCGAATTCCCTGCTGTACAAAAACAGCGCCGCCCATGCGCAACCATTCCGTCGCTCCAGCGCTCTTACAGGACGACCAAGCGCCCGCGGGAATACCGCGGGTTTTATCGGGATTCCGAAAACGGGGAAGGTTTTCATCCAATGCGTACTCGTGTCCGCACCACATTGTTCGCCGCCGCCGGTATCGCCGCCGCCCTTTCGCTCGGCGCGATCACCCCCGCCCTTGCCGGTACCAGTCAGCAGCCGGGCACACAGAGCGCGGCGACAGCCACGGCCGTCCAGGGTGACCCTCGCGCGGCCACCACGCGCGTCGCCGACTTCTACGGCGCCTACATCGACTCCATCTGGGACAACGAAGACCCGGCGGCCTCCGCGAACGCCAAGGCTCTGCGGAAGTTCTACCTGAGCCCCGCGGAACAGAAGACCGTGGCCGCCTTCGAAGCGAAGGAGCACGCCGACGGCATCCTGTTCGCCCAGAACGTGCCGGTGAAGTGGAGCGTCACCTACACCGGTTCCGGCGCCGGTCACGCGACGTCGCTGGTCACGCTGACCTGGAGCGACGGCCAGAACCCGGAAGTCACCAAGATCAAGGTCCAGTCCGACCTCCAGACGCGCAAGATCACCGACCTTCAGCCGGCCGGCTGACGGCGCCGACAGCACGGACGGAGCGCCCGGATCGCCGGTCGTCGACGGCGGTCCGGGCGCTCGCCTCTCCTTCACCGATGCGCGGCCAGTACGGCCGTGAGCCCCTCGCGAAGATCGTCGACGAAATAATCGGGAACCTCCAGCGACGGGAAATGTCCCCCGCGTTCGGGTGAGCCCCATCGGACGATCTGCCGGTACCGTTCCTGCGCCCACGGACGCGGGCACTTCTCGATGTCGCGGGGATACATGGTGATTGCCGACGGGACGTCGACCCGGAGTTCGGGGTCCAGCGAGTTGTGGCTTTCGTAGTAGATGCGGGCCGCCGATGCTCCGGTCCGCGTCAGCCAATAAAGGGTGACGTCGTCAAGAACCCTGTCCATGGAAATCGTCTCGAACGGACTGTCCTCGGTATCCGTCCACTCGGCGAACTTGTCGAGGATCCAGGCGAGAAGCCCGACCGGTGAGTCGACGAGCGCGTAGCCGATGGTCTGCGGTCGCGTCGCCTGCTGCTTCGCGTACGCCGCCCGGTGGCGCCAGAAATCGCGGGTCTCCTCGGTCCAGCGACGCTCGGTCGCCGTCAGCCCGTCCGTCGTGGACCCGGGCGGTGCCTCCGCGAACGTCGTGTGGATGCCGAGGACGTGCGCCGGGAACCGGCCGCCGAGAACCGTGGTGATGTTTCCTCCCCAATCGCCGCCGTGGGCTGCGAACGTGCCGTAGCCGAGCCTTCCCATCAGTTCGACCCATGCGGCCGCGATCTTCTCGGTCCCCCACCCGGTGGTGGCCGGCTTGTCGCTGTAGCCGAAACCCGGGAGCGACGGGACCACGACGTGGAACGCCGGCGCGTCCGCGTCGTCCGGATCCGCCAGCTCGTCCACCACATCGGTGAACTCGGCGACGCTGCCCGGCCAGCCGTGCGTCAGGATCAGCGGAACGGCGTCCTCGCGCGCGGACCGGCGGTGCAGGAAGTGGATCCCCAGACCGTCGATGGTCGTACGGAACTGGCCGATTCGGTCGAGACGCTCCGCGAAGGACCGCCAGTTGTACCCGGTCCGCCAGTAGTTCACGACTTCGACGAGATCGGCGAGAGGAACACCCTGTTCCCATCGACGGGCTCCGGGCGCGGCCTGACGGACCGTCTCGGCCTCCGGCAGCCGTGCCGCGGCCAGCCGCGCGCGCAGATCGTCGAGGTCGGCGTCAGGTGTGTGGGCTTCAAATGCTTGCACGTCGCTGCTGGGACGGGGCATGAGACCTCCTGGCCATCGCGGAACCGGCTAAGCCGGTTCTAACAGGAGTCCCGGCCCTGCCGCAACCGGCTAAGGTGGTTCCATGCGTGCTGAGTTCCCTGAATTCCGCCTCGGTAGCGTGCTGGCGACCAGCTTCACCGGGACCCTTTCCGAGCGTCACGGCAGCGCCGTGGAACGCATTCCCGCACCGCACCGACTCGTCGACTGGCTGGAAGTGAACGGCCTCGCCGTGGACTCCTGCACCGCTGCACAGCTGGACCTCGCCCGTGAGCTGAGGGAGTCGATCCACGCCGCCGCGACCGCGGCCGCGCGCCACGACGCTCTTCCCGCGTCGGCCGTCCACGTCATCAATGACCGCAGCGCCCAGGGGCGGGCCGCGGCGATCCTGACGCCCGAGGGCCGGCGGCGGTGGCGGCTCAGCTCGGCCTCCTGCGTCGAGGACGCCCTCGGCGTGATCGCCGCCGACGCGATCGGCATCATCGCGGGCGAACGAGACGGAAGACTGGCCCTGTGCGCGTCACCGACCTGCCGAGCCGCCTTCTTCGACACCAGCCAGAGCCGCACCCGCAAATGGTGCGACATGAACACCTGCGGGAATCGCCAGAAGAAGGCGCGCTTCCAGGCCAACCGGCACAGAAGCCCTGACTCGGAGCCTGCCTGACACCGGTGGACCAAGACCCGCCCTGGAATCGCGCCTGCGACGAAGCCCCGGCCTAGCCGACCGGGGGCTTGTGCCGCTGGTAGTAGCGGGCGACCCGGGCACGGTTACCGCAGCGGGTCGGGGAGCACCAGCGGCGTCGCGGGTGGGCCGGCCGGAAGAGCATGACGCAGTCGGCGGCCTCGCACTCCCGGACCTTCTCCATGCCCGAGCCGGTGAGGAGGTCGGCCGCGGCCTCGGCGAAGACCGCGGCGAGAATCGCCCCGGGTGCCCCTGCGCGACGCGGCTCGGCCGTCACCACGCCTCCGTCCCAGGCGAGTTCACGGACGGACGGCGCCGCACGCTGGGCAGCGGTCAGATCACGCAGGGCGGACGGCGGCGGTTCGTCGTGGTCCAGAAGCGCCCGCACCACGGCCTCGGTGGCGGCGCGCACCGCGTGGAGCGCGGGGAGGTCGGCCGGCCCCGGTCTGAGGCCGCGGGCCATGGCCGGCATGCGGTCGTCCTGCAGCGCCAGCCATGCGGCCAGTCGTCGCGGGGTGTCGATGAGATCGGCCCGTCCGTTCGGATCGATCGGGCGGGTGTTGATCAGGTCGAGGGCGAGCGGTTCGCCGACCAAGGGGCCGTGATCATCCATGGCCTAATGCTACATGAGGCCATTGACGCATTAGAAGGATGCGGCTAGAACTAATGCATCATCCCGCCAAGGAGGCATGTGACGTGACGTCCCACAGCTCGCTCCCGCCGTTCCTCCCCGCCCAGGTCGCCCACCGCCGCATCACGGTCGGAGACGTGGAGGTCTTCTACCGGGAGTCACTCCCCCAGCACGCCGATGCTCCGGTTCTGCTGCTCCTGCATGGCTTCCCGTCCGGCTCGCACCAGTTCCGCCGCCTCATGGACACCCTGGGCAGGCGCTACCGGCTCATCGCCCCCGACTATCCCGGTTTCGGTCACACCGACGCGCCCGAGGACTTCGTCCACACCTTCGACCGTCTCGCCGATGTCCTCGACGGCTTCACCGATGCCCTCGGTCTGAGCCGGTACGCGCTCTACGTGTTCGACTTCGGCGCCCCCGTCGGGCTTCGCCACGCAACTCGCCACCCGGAGCGGATCACCGGGCTGGTCGTGCAGAACGGAAACGCCTACGAGGAGGGCCTGTCGGACATGGCCCGCGCCTTCACCGCCCTCACCCCCGACACCCCCGGCGCCGAGCGGACGATCCTTGACCTGTTCACCCTGGAGGCCACCCGGGCGCAGTACGAGACCGGAACGGCGCACCCTGAACTGATCGCGCCGGACGGCTGGCTGCTGGACCAGTACTTTCTCGATCAGCCAGGGCGCAAGCGAGCCCAACTCGCCCTGGCCTACGACTACAAGAGCAACGTCGCCGCCTACCCGGCGTGGCAGGCGTGGCTGCGCGAACACCAGCCCCCGTTGCTGGTCGTGTGGGGCACGGGTGACCAGTTCTTCGTCGAGGCGGGTGCCCACGCCTACACGCGGGACGTACCCGGCGCCCAGGTGCACCTGTTCCCGACCGGGCACTTCGCCCTGGAGGACCACCTGCCCGAGATCGCCCCGCTGATCGCCGACTTCCTCGACGGACTCCCGGCGTGAACCGCTGGTCTCCGGCCGGGCCGGCCACCCCGGCGCTCAGTGGCCCGGGCACCACAGGGCCGTGACAACCTGCCCCACGGCGACGGGAACCTGCCGCTACTTCCGCTTGAGTTCGATCTCGACGAAAGCCAGGGCCGAGCCGCCGGCGTTGACGACCTCGTGTTCCCCGCCCGCCGGGCGCGCGTAGGACTCCCCTGCCCGCAGCTCCGAGGAGGTGGTCGTGCCGTCGGGGGTGACGATGTCGGTCCGGCCGTCGGTCACGGGGACCACGACGTAGTCGTACGCGTGGACGTGCCGGCCCGTGCTCTCCCCGGGCTCGAAGTCCCAGCGGGTCACTCGCACCTGCTCGTCCTCGTGCTGCACGCTCGCGCGGGCGGTGGTCGTCATCGCACATCTCCTCGTCATCGGCTGCCGCACCCGACGGTCGCGGCAGACGGGCACCGTCGGCTGACACTGGCCTGCGGGTGACACCGCGCGGTCGCCAAGCATATGTACGCGGTCAGGTCAGCAGGATCGGATTCGTGAGAGCGGCCATGCCACCGTGGGGATGACGCACCTCGATCCGGACGAACGCCGAGTCTTCCGACCTCGTATGCCATGCGAGGGTGCCCGTGCCGGCGCCGGACAACGCCTCACAGTGCACTTCGCCACGGTCGGTGTGAAAACTGACCGTCGCCCGGGGGACACCACTCACACGGACACGCACTCTGACGGATTCCCCCTGTGCAGACAGGCGTTCGCCGATCCCCGCGGTGTGCCCTGCCGCGACGGCCGAGAGTGACAGAGCGACAGTTGATGCCTCCGCGATCCAGCTGCGGCCTGCACGTAAGCCGTCCAGTATGGCCGCTGCGCCGAGTTCCTCGGCGAGTACGACCGTGTGCGGGACGCCGATCTGGCCCTCGAGGTGGGTGTCGCTGTTGCCGATGGCAGGCCGCCAGCGGCCCGTGCGGCTCCCCTGCACGAGAGCCTGACCCCACGCGGCGAGTGCGGCTTCGTTGTCCGCGTTCCACGGTCGCTCCGACGCCCACAGGCCGTTCCACACCTCGACCGCGTCGAACCCTTCGTACGAGTACATGAAGCTGCCTGACGGATACGGCGCGTGGGGGTGCGCAGCCACAGAGATTCCACCGGAGTCACGGACCTGACGCAGGCCTCGGCCGATGAGATCGTCGCCCACTCCGTAGTCCCACTCGATCAACTCCCCTGGCGCTATGCCGAGTGCCAGCCAGTGCCCGGTCTTGGTGGTCACCTCTTCACCCAAGAGGATCAGCAGGCCGTCCGAGGCAAGGGACGCCCAGATCCCATGCGCGCTTGCGGTGTTGTGCTCCGTCGTGGCAAGGAAGTCGAGCCCCACAGCGCGAGCATCGGCGGCCAACTGTTCAGGAGCGAGCTCGCCGTCCGAGTACACGGAGTGGACGTGGCAGTCTCCCCGATACCAGTTCGCGCCATGCGCTCGTGCCCCCGCGCGCGGGGGCCCCGACTCCGACGTAATTGCCCTTGCCGTCACATCCACAGCACGCCGTCCTCCTCGTGCTCGCGGGCCCGTCCGGCGTAGCGACCGACGTACTCGTCCATCGTCCGGGGCTTGCTCATGCCGCCAGTCTGGCAGGTGGTGCTCCGGCCGACACTCCGTACTTCTTCAGAGGCCCAGTCGAGTGCTCACGGGAAATACAGAGCCGCCTTCTCCAGCACGTGGTTCGTGAACATGCCTCCCCAGCGGGTCCGGCCCCGGTACATCGTGGTGTGTGTGCCGGACGGGGTGGTCTCGACCGTGATGGGGCGGCTGATCAGTGTCGTGTCGAGTATGCGGGCGTCCTGAGCGGCCCAGCGGGCGGCCTCGGGACGGACGTGCCCACTCACCAGGGCGGGGAGCACGAGTGCCGCGTTGCGTGCACCCGGTATGCCGCCGCGCAGGCTCTTGGCGTATTCCATGGCCCATACGGTGAAGGCGCCGAGGGTGGCCGCGTCGATCGTGGGGACGGCGGTCGCGAAGACGAACAGTTCGGCCTTCGTTCCGAACCAGCGGGCCTTGCGGTCGGCCCGGCAGCCGATCACCACGCGGGAGTCGTTCCAGTGCGGCGAGGTCACCGTGCAACCGTCGGTCGTGAGCCGTTCTTGGAACGCTGCGAGGTATGTGGCCGCCGCGTCGGCGGTCGGTCCGGTTGCGTGCAGGTTCATGTGCGAATCCTCCAATATCCTTGGTTCGTAAGGGAAGAGGCGGAAATGAGGTCATGATCCGGACAGGAGCCGCGACCGCGAAAGGACGGACCTCTGAGCGGCTCCGCCGGAGCGGACAGCGTCACTGGCGGCAGGTCCACCACCGCCCTCACGTCTCCTGCGCCGGTTCATACACTTCGGCACCGAGTCCGAACGTCCAGGCGACACCCTCACGAGCCGTGCGGGTCGAGGGTGGGACGCGGAGCCAGTAGGTGCGGCTCGTGCCGTCCGGTTCCGGGGTGGAGTTGATGACCTCCACCATCACCACGTCCTCGTCGCCGACCAGTTCGACGCGCCACAGCACGCCCGTCTCGTCGCGGTGCACCGGAACGGCGCCGGACTCTTCGAGGTAGCGGTCGTAGCCGTAGTGCTCCAGCATGACGCGGCGCAGTTCGGCGTTCTCCTCGTCGCGGATCCGCTCGGGTGTCAGCTCGGTGAGTTCGTCGAGGAAGGTGCTCGGGACGGGCATTCCACGCCACGCGTACAGTTCGAAGCCGTCGCCGTAGGCCAGTGCCGGGCCGTCACCTCTGTCCAGGCGGCCGGCCTCGTCGCGGTGCAGGCTCAGCGGTCGTTCGCTGATGACCGCCACTTTCTCGTAGGGCCACCACCAGCCGGCGTCGCGGGCCACCGCGGCGATTCCGGCGAGGGGGCCGGTGTCGCCGGCATCGAAGGCGCTGAGCCATGGCGCGTCGTGCTGGCCCAGGGCCGCGTCCAGGAGCAGCAGTCGGATCAGGCTCTCCTCGTGCCGGCCGGTCGCGAGGTCCTCGACGATCCCCGACCGCACCCGCTCGGTCAGTGTGCGGGTCGACTCCCACAGGGCCGCTCCGGTGGCCCGCCAGTGACCGCTCCATCCTTCGGGGCCGAGTTGCCGGTGGGCGCGATCGCGTGCCGCCGCCCAGGGCCTGCCGACGACCGCCTCGCGCACGCTGGGGCCGGTGTCGCCCAGGCTCGTTCCGTCGGCGGGTGCGGTCCCCCTGAGGATGCGCACGGCCTCATGCGGCGAGCGTGCCCAGACGATGCGGGCGGGCGCGTCGAGCCCCGCCTGCCGGTAGGCCAGCCGGACGCCTTCTTCGGCGGAGGTCCGGTCCCCCGCTCCCGTCCGCACTGCCGCGGCCCGCCAACTTCCCTGCTCCATCACGCCGTTCCTCTCCGAGTTCTCAAGGTGTCCGCACAGCACGCGGAGCTTGTGGGTCCTGTCGGTCCGTCGCCGCCTGAGGTGCCCCCGCGCTGCCACGCGCCGTTCCGCGTCGGCAGCGTGCGCCGCCCCGGCGTGTCAGTCGGCGACGATCCGTACCGATCCCGGCACGTACTCCCGCTGGCGAATCACCCGGTACCAGCCTCTGTGCAGCGAGATGGGTCCGTGTTCCTCGTGGACGACCCGCGCGCCGTCGGGAACGTGCAGCAGCATCGGGCCGAACACTCCGGCTTCGCGGATCAGCCGTCCGGGTCCGACCACGGCATGGGCGTGTCCGGTGACCTCACCGAGTGCCAGGACCAGCCGTCCGCGGCCGTCCCGCGGTTCGGACGGCGCCGCGAGGGCGTGCTCCGGCACCGCCTTCTCGTCCAACGGCACGATCAGCACGTCTCCTTGGCGGAACATGGTTCTCCCTCCCGTCGCGGCACCGGGATGTGCCGTGGAAAGGACGGTAGGGGGGACCACTGACAATCGGCCTCAGACGTGTGTGTGATGCCCCTGTTGAACGGGCGTCGTGGTGAGCCCGGTGGGCCTTCGAGCCGCTGTACTCCGCTTTCGTCTCCTCTGCCGTCCACAAGTGGCGACCCCTGTTGGCCGCGATGTCAGTGGGACTTGGTAGAACTCCTCTACCTGGGTGTGGTCCGCGGGCGGGACTCACCACGATCGTCGATCCACCGGAAGCAGTACGAAGGAGCGGGTCCGCATGACCATCGGTAGCCACCTCAAGGAGTTCCACGGCCTGCCGGCCTTCACCTTCCCCGACGCCGGCGACTCGTCGTCGGAGGCGGAGTCGCTTCCCGCTCCCGATTCGGTGGCCTGGCGCATCGCCGTGGACGCCTACGACAGTGAGGAGGAGTGGCAGGACGCGTTCGCGCGCTTCCTGGCGGCGGTGGACTCGCGGCAGGTGCGGGCGCTGATCGTCGGCGCGTGGAGCGAGGTGTACGACACGGCCCCGGACGCGGTGATCGGCGCCCTGGTGGCCGCACGTGACCAACTGCCCGCACTGCGCGGTCTGTTCCTCGGCGACATCGTCATGGAGGAGTGTGAGATCTCCTGGATCGTCCAGGGTGACGTGACCCCCCTCCTCCAGGCCTTCCCGGCCCTGGAGCAGTTCGGCGTCCGGGGTGGCAATCAGCTCGTCTTCCCCGCCGTCCGGCACGAGCGGCTGCGCAGTCTGACCGTCGAGACCGGCGGCATGCCCGTCGAGGCGGTGCGCGGCATCGCCGGCAGCGACCTGCCCGCCCTGGTGGCGCTCGACCTGTGGCTGGGCACCTCGGAGTACGGAGGCGATGCCGATGTCTCCGACCTGGAGCCGTTCTTCGCGGGTGACCGGCTGCCCAGCCTGATCCGCCTCGGCCTGCGCAACAGCGAGATCCAGGACGACGTGTGCCGGGCACTGGCGTCGGCCCCCATCGTGGCGCGCCTGGAGGATCTCGACATCTCCATGGGCGTACTCACGGACGACGGCGCGACGGCACTGCTGTCGGGCCAGCCGCTGACGCACCTGAAGAAGCTCGATCTCCACCACAACTACCTCAGTTCGGCGATTCGTACCCGCCTCCTCGAGACGCTGGAGCCCGCCGGTGTGCAGGTCGACGCCGGTCAGGGTGACGCGGAGTCCGACGAGGAGGACGACGGGACCGTGTGGCGTTTCGTCGCGGTGGGTGAGTGACACCGACCGCCGCGACACGCGACGAGGACGAGCGATGAGTGACAAGCCGCGCGTGCCGCTGAAGTGGGCGGTCGTCGCCAACGGGGAGAACCGGCGGGTCGACCTGTTCGCGGCGGCGGCCGAGGACGCGGGCTGTGGCACGCCCCGCGTCGTCGAATGGCTCGACGTCCTGCGGGACGGCGGGCACGACTTCGCCGACGACGAATGGGTCCGGCTGGACTCCCCCGGCGAGAACGCGGAGGTGGACCGCCTGCTGCGCGGCACCCACGACCCGACCCGGGTCGAGGGTTCGGCGCGCTGGTACGCGGGCTTCCTGGACGGTGTGCGGTCGTTGCGCGGCGGCCGGCGCCTGGACGACCCCGCGGATCTGGCCGTGCTCTTCGACAAGCGGCTGTGTCACGCCCGTCTCGACGCGGCGGGTGTGCCGGTGCCCCCGTCGCCCACCTCCGGTGTCCGTCGGCCCGTCGAGAGCTGGAGCGATGTGCGGGTCCTCATGGCGGAGGCGGGACTGCGGCGGGCGTTCGTCAAGCTCGCTCACGGTTCGTCCGCCTCGGGCGTGCTGGCCGTCGAGACGAGCACCACCGGCCGCATCCGGGCGACCACTTCGGTGGAGCGCACGGCTGACGGCGGTCTCCACAACTCCCTGCGGATCCGCCGTTACACGGACGAGGCGGAGATCGCCGCCATCGTGGACACGCTCGCACCGGACGGGCTGCACATCGAGCGCTGGCTGCCGAAGGCCTCGCTCGGCGACCGGTCCGCCGACCTGCGGGTCGTGGTCGTGGCCGGCCGGGCCACCCACGCCGTGGTCAGGACGAGTCGCTCCCCGCTCACCAACCTGCATCTGGGCGGGGCACGCGGTGATCTCGCGGCCGTACGCGCGCTGGCGGGTGACCGGTGGGCGCAGGCTCTCGACATCAGCGAGCGGGCCGCAGCCTGCTTCCCCGGCACCCTGTGTGTCGGCGTCGATCTGCTTCCCGCGATCGGCTGGCGCCGGTTCACCGTGGGAGAGGTGAACGCCTTCGGTGACCTGCTCCCCCGCCTGACGGGTCTGCCCGGCAGCGGCGCCGAGGGCCTGGACACGTATGCGGCGCAGGTCGCGGCCGTCCAGTCCGTCCCACCCGACCGCTTCCCCGCACGCCCCGCTCCCTCCGCTCGACGCACCACCGAGGACAGCACATGATCCCGCCCGACACCGACACCGCCGCCGCGCACAGGCCGCCCGCCGCACCCGGTGCCTGCGACACACCGGACATGAACGAGGTGGTGGGCCGCGACGACCTGCTCCTGCTCACGCTCGACACCCTGCGCTACGACGTGGCCGTCGAACTCGCCGCCGCCGGCCGCCTTCCGAACCTCGCGGCGCATCTGCCCGGGGGCACCTGGGAGCGGCGCCACGCGCCGGGCAACTTCACCTACGCCTCGCACCAGGCGATGTTCGCGGGATTCCTCCCCACGCCCGCCGCCCCGGGACCGCATCCCCGGTTGTTCGCGGCGCGCTTCGCGGGCAGCGAGACGACAGCGGGCCGCACGTACGTCTTCGACACCCCGGATCTGGTGTCCGGCCTCGCCGCCCGGGGCTACCGCACGGTGTGCATCGGCGGGGTCGGCTTCTTCAACAAACAGGGCGCGCTCGGCGGCGTACTGCCCGGCCTCTTCGAGGAGAGCCACTGGGAGCCGGAGTTCTCGGTGGCCTCTCCGACCTCGTTCGAGGCCCAGGTCGCCCGGGCCGAGAAGACCGTGGCCGAACTTCCTCCCCGGCAGAGGCTGTTCCTGTTCCTGAACGCGTCGGCCCTGCATCAGCCGAACTGGTTCCATCTGCCCGGCGCGACCCCGGAGACCGGCGACAGCCGGGCCACTCACGCGGCGGCTCTGGAGTACATCGACCGGCATGTGGGCCGGCTGCTCGCCGCCATGAGTTCCAGGCGCCGGTGCTTCGCCATCGTCTGCTCCGATCACGGCACCGCCTACGGGGACGACGGCTACACCGGCCACCGCCTCGGCCACGACTGCGTGTGGACCGTGCCCTACAGCCACTTCTTCCTGGAGCCGACCGTATGACCCTCACTCCCGTGGCCGCCCCGGCCGGGACACCGCGCCCGTACCAGAGCTACACCTACGCCTATCCGCACAAGACCGCCTATCGTCCCCTCACTCCGCGCCCCGCGCTGAAGGACCTGTGGGCGGGCGAGTCCCGGAGTTCGCTCTCGCTGTACGTGCACATACCGTTCTGCGAGGTCCGCTGCGGGTTCTGCAACCTGTTCACCCGGATCGGTGCGCCCGACGATCTGAGCGGGCGCTACCTGGACGCGGTGCGACGCCAGGCCGTGGCGATGCGCGAGGCACTGGGCGACGACGAGCCCCCGCGATTCGCCAACGCCGCGTTCGGCGGTGGGACACCCACGTTCCTCGACGCCGGCGAGCTGGAGCGGCTGTGCGACATCGCCGAGCGGGAGATGGGTGCCGACCTCCGTTCGATCCCCCTGTCCGTCGAAGCCTCTCCCTCCACGGCCACCGCCGACCGGCTGGCCGTGCTGGTGGCGCGGGGCACCACGCGCCTCAGCCTGGGAGTGCAGAGCTTCGTCGAGGAGGAGTCACGCGCCGCAGTACGGCCGCAACGCCGCTCCGAGGTGGAAGCGGCACTCGCGCGGATCCGCGAGGCGGCGGTACCGGTCCTCAACATCGACCTGATCTACGGCATCGACGGCCAGACGGCGGCCAGTTGGCGTGTCTCCCTGGACGCGGCCCTGTCCTGGCGGCCGGAGGAGATCTACCTCTACCCGCTGTACATCCGTCCTCTCACCGGCCTCGGCCGGCACACCGATCCGCACCGTGCCGACCGCGAGTGGGACGAGCAGCGCCTGCGCCGGTACCGCGAGGGGCGCGACCATCTGCTGGCCCACGGCTACGAACAGGTGTCGATGCGCATGTTCCGCCGCGCGGACGCGCCACCTCAGGGACCGGACGACTACGCCTGCCAGACCGACGGCATGATCGGCCTGGGCTGCGGCGCCCGCTCGTACACCTCGACGCTGCACTACTCCTTCGACTACGCCGTGACGATGCGGGAGATCCGCGGCATCATCGACGACTACACCGCGACCGAGGACTTCTCCCGCGTCCTGCACGGCCGCCATGTGAACGAGGACGAGGCCCGGCGCAGGCACCTGCTGCAGTCTCTGCTCCAGGCCGAGGGCCTGCCCGTGACGGACTACCGTCACCGCTTCGGCTCCGATCCCCGGGACGACTTCCGTTCCGAACTGGACACCCTCGCCGCACGGGGATGGCTCATGCCGCCCGGCGACGGTCGGCTGTGTCTGTCCCCCGAAGGACTCGCCCACTCGGACGCGATCGGGCCCGAGTTCTTCTCCCCGGCCGTGCGGGACGCCATGGCCGCCTACGAACTGAAGTGAGACCGCAGTGGACCTGACGATTCTGTACCGCGGGCCGCTCGCCTCCTGCGACTACGACTGCCCGTACTGCCCGTTCGCCAAGCGCCGGGACACCACGGACCAACTGCGCTCCGACCGGGCGGCGTTGCAGCGGTTCACCACGTGGGCGGGCGAGCAGCGGGAGGACCGGCTGTCGGTGCTCTTCACCCCGTGGGGCGAGGGCCTGGTCCGTTCCTGGTACCGCCGTGCTCTCGTGGAGCTGTCCCACCAACCCCACATCCAGCGGGTCGCGATCCAGACGAACCTGAGCTGCCGCACCGACTGGCTCCAGGAGGCGGACCGGGACACGGTGGCGCTGTGGTGCACGTACCACCCCGGGCAGACGCCGCACGAACGCTTCCTCGCCAAGGCACGCCGGCTCACCGCCCTGGGCGTGCGCTTCAGCGTCGGCGTCGTCGGCCTGCCCGAGCATCTGGAACCGGCGCGACGGCTGCGCGAGCAGCTCCCGGAGCACGTGTACCTGTGGGTGAACGCCGCGGAAGGACACACCTACTCCGACGAGCGGGCCGCCGAGTGGACCGCGCTCGACCCGCTCTTCCCCTTCAGCCGCCATCCGCACCGCTCGGCCGGCCTGCCCTGCCGCACCGGAGAGTCCGTCATCTCGGTGGACGGCGACGGAACGGTCCGCCGCTGCCACTTCGTTCGCGGCGAACTGGGCAACCTGTACGACGGTTCCTACCGGACCGCACTCGCTCCGCGCCCCTGTCCCCTGACCTCGTGCGACTGCCACATCGGCTACGTGCATCTGGAAACGCTGCCGCTGTACGACGTCTTCGCGGGCGGGGTACTGGAACGCGTCCCGCGGATGACGCCGGACCGGGACCTCCTGCCGGTGGTCCCGGCACGCCGGCCGGTCTGACCGACACCACCACGTCCCTTCACCGGCCGCTCTATCAGCGGGCGTTGACGTTCCCGGCGCACAGGGCGTGATCCACCAGGTCGCTGGCGGCCCGCTCCTGTTCCAGGATGTGGTCCGGGCTGTCGCCGCGCGCCTCGGACATGGAGACCACGACACTTCGAGTTCCGCTCGGGGTGACGCCGTTGAGCGTGATGTAGCCGCCGTCCCCGCCCTCATGACTCCAGTAGGTCCCGCCACAGCTCAGCGGGCGTTCGACCAGCCCGAGTCCGTATCGGCCGCCGGGCCACAGCTGTTGGACCTCCGCGTTCACCGGCACGGTGCGCTTCATCTCGGCCAGCTGTCGACGCGGCAGGAGACGGCCTCCCAGCAACGCACGGAGGAAGCGGTTCTCGTCCCCCGTGGTCGTGACGAACGAGAGGTTCTCGTGGTCCACGGGGATCTGGTCCGTGACGTCCGCGCGTGCTCCGGGGCCGAACAACTGGTAGGCGTTCGCGTGCGGTCGAGGGAGGGTGGACGCGGTGCCGCCCCATCGGGTCCGGCCGAGGGCGAGCGGGCGCAGGATGCGGTGTTCGATCTCCTGGTGGGCGGGGTGGCCCGTGGCTCGGTGGATGATCGCGGCGAGCAGGATGTACCCCGTGTTGGAGTACTGCCAGCCCTCGCCCGGCGGGAAGTCCGGGGCGTGATCCATGGCGCGGGCGATCAACTGCTCCGAGCTGTAGACGTAGTGGCGCTGCTCGTAGTACTCCTGCGGCGTGGTGTAGCCGGGCACGTCGTCGTGCAGGCCGCTCGTGTGCTGGAGGAGCTGTCGGACGGTGATCCGGCGGCCGTCGTTGCCGTTGCCGTCGACCACTCCCGGGAGCCAGTGGTCCACGGTGTCGTCCAGGGACAGCCTGCCCTCGGCCTCCAGTTGGAGGACGACGGTGGCGATCAGTGTCTTGGACGTGCTGGCCATACGGAAGTAGCCATCCGGAGGGACCGGACGACCGGTGTCCAGGTCGGCGGTTCCGCTGGTCGCGACCGTCTGCCGGCCGTCGGGGTCGATCGTTCGGGCCTGGACACCGCTGACGCCGAGCGCATGGATCGCCCGAGTGTCCTCGCGCAACTGCCGTTCGAGGGTGGGTCTTTGAGGCTGCGCGGCGGCGGTGCCCGCCTCGGCGGTGAGCAACGCCGCGATGCCGAGCGCCAGGGCCAGGCGTTTACGCCGAGTCGAGGTCATGGTCGAACGCTAGGTTCCCGCGAGAGGGCGGGGTATCCGGCGGACCCCCGGCTCCGGTTGGGGATATCCCCCCGCGCGATGCGTCATGGGGTGGCCGCCCCGCCGGGAGGGCGGCCACCCGTGCTCGGCGTCAGGGGGTCCAGGGAGCGGCGACCGCCCAGCTGACGTCGTCGGGCCAGAGGGCCGTGGCGTCGAAGGTGTTGGAGCCGCCGTTCGAGGCGACGTATCCGGTGTTGGCGTAGTGGCGGATGTAGCGGTCGGCGAAGTTGTAGGAGACGAGTGAATTGCCCTGACCGTTCACGCCGGCCTGCGAGCAGAAGGTGGCGTCGTTGGCGAACAGGACGCTGCCGTCGTTGGGGTGGAGGTAGAGCTGGAAGTTCTGGTGCCGCAGGTAGCTGCCCGGCGTGTTCTTCGACTCGAAGGAGCGGCAGGCGCTGTTGGCCAGGCCGGGGCGGACGATCCAGGAGGCGTTCGCCTTGTCGGTCGCCGCGCTCGTGGAGGTGACGACCGCGGTGGCGACACTGGTGCCGGAGTGACTGAGGAAGCTGGTGGTGCAGCAGGCGGTGGTCGCGCGGAGCGAGATCGTCGACCCGGTGTTGAGGGCGGTCCCGCCGCCCGAGCCCGGTGTGTATCCGGCTGCGACGATGTTGGCCTGGACGGCGTTCTCGGTGGCGTCGGAGGGATAGCCGGAGGTCATGACGCCCTCGTAGAAGGTGCCGGCGGAGCTGTTGCTGTTGTCGCCGCCGATGCCGAGGATGATCGCGCCCTCCTTCTTCATCGGGTTGTAGCCGGAGGCGTTCGGCCGGACTCCGTTGTAGTAGGTGGACAGGCCGCCCGACTGGGCGTTTCCGCCGCGGATGGCCCAGTGGTTCGACTCGCCCTTGACGATCGCGGTGAGGAAGCGGTGGTTCACGGTCGGGTCGTTCGCGTTGTTGCCCGGATTGATCCCGGAGAACAGGCCGTTCTCCAGGTCGGCCATGACCCAGGGGCCGTTGCCCGCGCCGGAGCCCCACCCTCGGCTGTTGCCGAAGTAGACGGCCTCCATGGTGCCGTTGCCGTTGTCGCGGCTGTTGGTCTCGGCGTTGCCGTAGTCGAAGCAGCAGCCGTCGTTGTAGTGCGTGCCGTCGAAGAGCGCGTACATGCCCTCGGGCCGGTCGCCTGTGGCGATCCCGTTCGTCGCGTTGTTGCGGTAGCCGGTTCCGGGCGAGACGAAGACACCATAGGCGCGGTTGCCGTTGAGGGAGACCGGCGCCATCGTGGCGTTGGCGAGCTTGTCGTAACCGCCGGCCTCCGGTCCGTTGAACCCGCCCGGGGGTGCCTGGGTGAGGCGGTTGTTCCGGCCGGTCTGGTCGTAGACGACGGTGATGACGCAGCTCGTTCCGGCGCAGAACGAGTCCTGTGCGGCGGCGTTGGCGTAGCCGCCCGCGCCGAGAACCCCGATGTCACGCGTGGCGTTGTCCGAAGCACGGCGCACCTGGTAGAGCGCCCCGTTGTAGGCGCCGTACAGGGCGCGGGTGGTGCTGTGTGCCGCCACGCACGGGGTGCCCCCTGCGGCGTAGAGGTCGCAGGGCTGGGATGTCGCGGCCTGGGAGACCGACGTTCCCGAGAGGGCCCCTGCGACGAGTACGGCGGCGAGGGTCGCCGTCAGGGTGGCGGCGCGACGTCGGAGAACGGACCGAAGTCCTCTCATCTGTGTCCTCGATTCCATGGTGGGTTTCCGGGAATCCCCGTGCCGGACGGCCCGCGGCGGACCAACGTCCGTGCGGGCAGAGGGCCGTGACCACGCAGCTCGGGGCAGGGCCTGCCGCCCGCGGACAACGGTTGCCGGCAGGGGCCTGCCCCGCACGGGCAACGCTTGACGGTCGTGGTCGACCGCGGAGTGAGGTGCGCCGACCCTTCCGGCTTCGGGGGCTGTTCCGCGCTCGTGCCTACGGCGCGCCCCGGAGGGCGCGCGTGATGTCCGGCCGTGGAGACGGTCCGGCAGCAAGGTGGTACGCCGTCAGGTGGGTGGGGCCCATCCGGCGTCTGGGGGCAGCCGTGCTGGTGATGCCACTACGGCGACAGGGTCGTGCCGCACGGGTTCATGGGTCGCCCCGGGCACGGCGGATCCTGCCGAGAACGGGAGTGCGCATCCGGGCGGAGCCCCTGGTGGGGCAGGGAGCGGTCGTCGGGCTCCGCAAGGCGGCGCTGCACCTCACGTCGTCCCACGCGAGGCGCCCGAGCCATTTTGTTAGCGCTAACAATTTGGTGCGTTGTCGAGCAGGAGGGGTGGATGCTCGAGTGGCACAGACGCTAAGCCGCGCCCGTCGGGCGCGCAAGAGCTTCTTCCGACTCCCCCGAAACACGCCTGAAATCAACGCTGTTCGGCGTCCGACGCAGGGCCGGAGGCGTCCGTCGCAGGGCCGGGGGCACCGGGCCCCGGGCCTCCGGGATCCAGGCTCTCCCGGGCGCGGAACGGCGTCGCAGTAGGACGCGGGAGCTGCGCCGGGACGGTACAGGGAGAGCCCCAGCCCCGCGACATCGGCCGGACTGGCGAACCGGCGCCCCGATCGGCCGACGATGCGCTCGGGCGCGGACGAGATCGACGTCGGCCCTCAGTGTGAGCCGTACAGCGCTCAGATCAGGACATGCGCGACGGTACGGCCCCAACCCGACCATAGGGTTCGAGGAATGAATTCCTCCCCGTCCGCCCCTCCGACGGCGCTTACGGCACACAGGACGACGCGTCCGCCTCTCGGTCCCAGCTGGTTCGCCGCCGTCATGGGCACCGGCATCGTCGCCAACGCCGCGGTCACGCTGCCGTGGACCTTCCCCGGTCTGCGAACCGGCGCCATGGTCGTCTGGCTGGGCGCCGCGCTCCTCCTGGTCCTCCTGGCCGCCGGATACCTGCGGCAGCGAGCCCTGCGGCTTCACGCCGGTGATCCGGTGATGGCGCAGTTCCTGGGGGCGCCCCCGGTGGCGCTGCTCACGGTGGGCGCCGGGGCGCTGCTGCTCGGCCGCCCGCTGATCGGAAGCGAGGCGGCGCTGGGCGTGGACTGGGTGCTGTGGTCACTCGGTACGGTGCTCGGCCTGGTCACCGCCTGCACGGTCCCGTATCTGATGGTCACCCGGCATCGCTTCGCACCGGACGCCGCGTTCGGGGGCTGGCTGATGCCTGTAGTGCCGCCGATGGTCTCGGCCGCGACGGGCGCCCTGCTCATCCCCCACGCACCGGCGGGTCAGCTCCGCCTCGCCCTGCTGCTGGCCTGCTACGCGATGCTCGGACTCGGCCTCATCGCGGCGCTGCTGGTGATAGCGCTGATCTACGGCCGCCTGATCCATCACGAGGCACCCTCCGGAGCGGTGGTGCCCACGGTGTGGATCGGCGCCGGTGCCCTGGGGCAGGCCGTGGCGGCCCTCGGCGCACTCGCCGCGGCGGCGCCGAGCGTGCTCCCCGCGCCCTACGCGCAGGGGACCGTGGTGTTCGCGCTGCTGGGCGGGCTCGGCGTGTGGGGCTTCGCCATGCTGTGGCTCACGCTCGCCGCGGGGCTGACGGTACGGACGATCCGGACCGGCCTGCCTTTCGCGGCCACCTGGTGGTCCTTCATCTTCCCGGTCGGCGCCTGCGTGACCGCCGGCAACTCCCTTGCCGCACAGACAGGTTCGGACGCGTTCAAGTGGATCGCCGTGGCGACCTACGGGCTGCTCGTCGTCGCCTGGATCGTCGTGGCCGGGCGGTCCGCCCTTCACGCCGCCGAGCACCTGTGCCACAGGGTGGTCGCCGGCCGTGTACGTCATCCCGCCGTCGGGACGTCACCTCGCGGAGACGGGACCACGCCGGTCACGGAAGGCGTCGACGCCGGCGCGCGTCCGGCCACGGAGGCCCGGAGGCCCGGCCTCGACCCCACGGCCGAGATCGTCGTGGCCGCCGACGAGCGATGACCGCCCCGGACCGTTGACGGCGGGCCCGCTCCGATCGCCGGAGCGGGCCCGCCATGACTGTCGCCAGATGTCCCCCTGAGATCCGCGTGTCCTCCGTTCCGAGATCGACTAAGGGAACCGAGCCGATCGGGCACCCCTGCTGTTTCTGCTCCAACCACCGCTGCGCACACGGCTCGTCCGGGGCGGGCGGCACCGTGGCTCTCGCCGCCGGCACGGGCCGTCGCGCCGACGCTGCTGTGCCGCCGTGGGATGGGGTGTCCCCTCATCCGCCCCGTGGGCCGTGCACGCAGGGCTGTCCGGTCTGCCCGTTCACAGAGGTGACGGGTCCGCGTTCCGCCGGACAGGTGCGGCTGTGTGTTTGCGCATCGCGGCGAGTCGGGCCATCTGCTCACCCATGCCGCGCGTCCCGGCCAGGGGACTCAAGGCCCCCGGCCAGACGCTGCGGACGAGGCTCACATGCCGGGCGCCCCCGAGGGCCACGACGGGAGTCCCGAGAAGGGCACCCCGCCCGCGCGCCTGCTCCAGGAGTGCGTCGGCCGTGATGGAGCCGGCGGCGCCGTGGGGAGTGTCGTACGGCTCGACGACGTCGTCGAGGTCGAGCAGGCCGTACCGCGCGGAGAGGATGAGCAGCCGGCCGGGCTCCAGAGCCTCGGCCGCCCTTCGGCACGCGCGGTGGTAGGAACCCACGTACAGGTCCCCGGCCGGTGCGCGCCGGTCCAGCTTGCGGCTGCCGCACGGGATGACGACCAGTTCGGGCTCGAAGCAGTCGAGATGGTCGTTCACTGCCATGCGTGCCGTCCTGTTCCGGTGCGTGTGCCCGTGTGTGCGGTGGCGGGCGGCAGGGGCCGACGGTCCCTACGGAAGGCGGGACACGTGGTAGTGGGCGATCTGCCAGTCCTCGGCCGTCCGGCGTACGAGGACGCTGAGGTTGACGCCGATGGTGGGGCGGTCGGTGAAGGAGAAGTCGACGGCCAGGTAGCCCAGTACGAGGTCCTGGGAGAGCCGCCTGGTCTCGAGCACCTGGTACGCGGCCTCCATGCCGAGGGGCTGCGCGTCGTAGTAGGCGGCGACCCCTCGTCTCCCCGTGCTGTAGGGGTGGAGCCCCTGGAAGATGGCGTCCTCGGTGAACTGGGCGGCGACCTGCTGGGGCTCGTGGGCGTCGACACCGGCCTTCCACCGGTCCAGGACGTCACGCAGGATCGCTTCGTCGTCCTTGGTCTTCGTGGTGTCCATCAGGTTGCTCCTGCTGTTCGGGGCGCGAGGCCTGCCGGTGTGGTGGACGGTGCGGGGTGCGCGACCGGCGACACCCCACACCTCCAAGGGTGGACCCGCCGGGTCAGTGACCGGCGCTCATCCCACCGTCCACGTGGAGGATCTCGCCCGTGACGAACGGCGCGTACTGCAGATACATCACCGCGTCGACGATGTCGGAGGACTCGCCCATACGACGGACCGGGTGCAGTCCCGCGAGAGCCTCGTGCGTGTCCTCGGGGTGCATGGGGGTCTTGATGGTGCCGGGCGAGACCGCGTTGACCCGGATCCCGCGCGTGGCGTACTCGATGGCGAGGGACTTGGTGGCGGACTGCAGGCCACCCTTGGTCAGCGAGGCCAGCGCGGACGGCACCCGGGCGTCGGCGTTGTCGACGAGGCTGGTGGTGATGTTGACGATGTGGCCGCCGCCCTGCGCGAGCATCTGCTCGATGGCGAGCTGGGTGATGTGGAAGAAGCCGGTGAGGTTGATGCCCGTCACGGCCGCGAAGTCGTCCGCGGTGTAGTCCGTGAACGGCTTGGCGACGAAGACGCCCGCGTTGTTGACGAGCGCGTCGATGCGGCCGAAACGCTCGATGGCGGCGGCGACGACGCGTTCCGCCGTCGCGGGGTCGGCGATGTCGCCCTGCACCGTCAGGACGTCGATGTCGTCGGTGGGGGCGATGCTGCGGGACGTGCCGACGACGGCGTAGCCCTGCTTGCGGTAGGCGGCGAGGAGGTCGGCGCCGATGCCCTGAGAGGCGCCGGTGATGATCGCGACCTTCTGGTCCTGAGTGGTCATGGTGACGTTCTCCGTGCGATAGAGCGGCCCGTCCGCTCGATGCGGGACGGTTGTCGACTGATTCCGGTTGGCCGATTTACTAGCCGACCGGTCGACTAATGCGAAGGTAAGCGATCCCCGCGCTTCCGTCCACGGTCGGCGGCGCTCTCCCCGGGACCGGGTTCCTCCCAGGTGATAGGCGCAGACTTTCAGCCCAGGTCAGGCGGTTCCGCCCCAGCCGACCGAGGCCGGCTCCTGTTCAAGGGGGGCGTGCGGGGGCTACTGCCGGTACGGATCGCAGTCGGGCAACCAGGCATCCGCCGCGTGGACACCGAGGTCACCGACGCCGTCGCACAGTGCGTCCATCGTGGAGAGGACCGACGAACGGACCTCGTTCCGGCGCCGGACCAGGGACCAGGTCCAGTGGATCTCGGGCCCTACGACGGCACGTCGGACCAGGTCGGACGGCAGCGGTGTGGTCTGCCCCTTGGGCGAGTTGATCACGGGCCCACCGATGCGCCGGACGTGATCGAAGAAGGCGGGACCGGTGATCCCGCCGTCGGAGATACGGACGGCGCGCGCTCCGGTGCCCTTGGCCAGCGCCTCGGCATAGGCGTTCCAGGACGACCACGAGGTGGTGTCGTCGTCCAGGAGTACGGCGCTGTCCGAGGCACGCACCTCTCCCGTGACATCTCCTGGGGCGACCGCGTAGAGCCGGTCCGCGCCGATCAGGCGGGCCCGCAGGCCGAGCTCGTCCAGGGTGCCCGTGGGTACCCAGCAGATCGCCAGGTCCAGGCTTCCGTCGGCGACCCGTCCGGCCTGGGCGTGCGAGGGCGCCACCCAGGCGTCGATGTGGACCTGCGCCACGGCTGCGGTACGCGCGGTCAGGTCCGCCGGAAGCCAGTTGACGTAGCCGAGGCGGACGGGTTCCGAGCCGGACAGCCGGCGAGCGCGGAGCTGGAGTTCGTCGGCGCCGTCCAGGAGGGCGCGGGTGTGGGGCAGCAGAGCCGATCCGGCGGGGGTGAGAGAGACCGAGCGGCGGTCCCGGTCGAACAGGCGCACGCCCAGGTCGCGTTCGAGGGCCTTGATCTGCTGGGACAGGGACGGCCCGGCGATCAGGAGACGCTCGGCGGCCCGGCCGAAGTTCAGTTCCTCGGCGACGGCGACGAAGTACCGCAGCTGGCGCAGTTCCACACGGGTCATGCTACGTCGGTGGGAGGGTGCGCCTACCAGCAGGGAGCCGGCCGGTCGTGGCGCTCCCGCGGGAGCGGGCGGAGGATGGACACATGGGTGCCCGAGAGCGGGTGAACGCGGTGCTTTCCCTCGGAGGGAGGCCGCTCGCTCACACCTGTGCGTCGAAGGCGTCACCGACCGGACCGCCTCACCGAACGGAGTACGACCATGCGTGAGTTCCTTGTCGAGATCACCACGACCGTCCCGGAGGGGACCCCGCAGGAAGAGGTGGACCGGCGGCGGGCCGCCGAAGCCGTCCACGCACGCGAACTGGCCGCCACCGGCCACCTGGCACGCCTGTGGCGCCCGGTCGGCGAGCTGCGCAGCATCGGCATCTGGCGCGGAGACGACGAGGACGACCTCAGGGAGAAGGTGCTGGGCACCCTTCCGCTGAGCCCGTGGATGACCTTCGAGGTCACACCGCTGGAATCCCACCCGAACGACCCGGGGAGCGCGGACACGACGGCGTGAGCCGTCCCCTGCCGGAGGTCCCTCGTGCAGCTCCGAGGACCTTCATGTCGTCGTGCCGTCCCGTCACGTCCACCGCCACGGAGCTCGCCTCGCGACACTCGGCATGGGTCCACGTCCTCCAGGCCGCCGCCGCACTCGCGGCGGGCATGGGCGTCGGCCGGTTCGTGTTCACCCCGATCGTCCCCCTGATGCACACCCAGGCGCGACTGTCCCCGGGCGCGGGCGCGCATCTGGCCACCGCCAACTACGTCGGCTACCTCGTCGGGGCACTCGCCGGCATCCTGGCGCCCTCCCTGGTCCGCTCCCCCGCCCTCCTGCGCGCGAGCCTGGTCGTCCTGGTCGGCAGCCTGGCGGCCATGCCCGCGACCCACAGCACCGTCCTGTGGATGGCGTTGCGGCTGCTGGCAGGGGTGGCCAGCGCGCTGGTCTTCGTCATCGCGGTCAGCTCGCTCCTGAGCCACCTGCGCGAGCATCCGGCCCACCTGACCGGCTGGGCGTTCGGCGGTGTCGGCGCCGGCATCGCCCTGTCCGGCCTGCTGGTCCTCGCCGTGCGGTCCTTCGCCGACTGGCGGGCCGCCTGGTGGGCCTCGGCCGTACTCGCCGCGTTCCTCTCCGTCGTGGCGTGGAACCTCCGCCCCGAAGGCGCACCTGAGCGATCGGCCGCGACGGCGGTGCCCGACCCTGCCGGCGGCCGTTCACGGAGGGCACGCACAGGGCGCTGGTTCGCCGCCCTGTTCACCTCGTACACCCTGGAAGGTGTCGGCTACATCGTCGCCGGCACGTTTCTGGTCGCCGCGATCGAACAGGGCTCACCCGGTTGGATCGGCAGCGGCGCCTGGGTGGTGGTCGGTCTGGCCGCTCTGCCGTCCTCCGCACTGTGGGCCTGGCTGGGGCGTCGTTGGTCCCGGCCCGGTCTGCTGTGTGCCGCGCTCGTGATCCAGGCGGTGGGCATCGCCCTGCCCGCTCTGTTCGGCGGTGTGACGGCCGCCCTGATCTCGGCGGTCCTGTTCGGCGCGACGTTCATCGGCATCAGCACCCTCGCGCTCGCCACGGGCGCCCATCTGCGGTTCCCTCGGTCCGTCGCCCTGCTGACCGCCGGTTACTCGGTCGGGCAGATCGCCGGTCCTCTTCTCGTCGCGCCTCTGCTCCAGCACGGCTACCGACAGGCGCTGCTGCTGGCGTCCGGTGTGGTGCTCGCGGCTGCCGTGTCAGCGGCCGTCCTGCGGAGCGGGTTCCCGCACCGGATCGTCGCGGCGGAGCACGGCACGGGCGGCGGGCGAGCCGGAACCGCCCAGCCTGTCCCGGGCCCGGAAGGGCGGGCCGGCTGAGCCGTGCCCGAGGCGCCGCACGGTCCTCCGGGGACACCGGCCCTGAGCCGATCGGCGGCCGGGGGGGCGCCGGCCGTCAGATCCCCGCAGCGGACTCCTGCGGCATCGACGCGCCGAGCAAGGCCAGGCAGTTCGCCCACAGGGGGCCGAGCTGCCGGGTGTTGTTGTACAGCTTGGCGAACAGGACCTGGCCCTCCAGCTGGGCGACGACCGCCCGCGCGGCCTCCCGGCTGTCGGTCACCGCGATGTCGTGGCGGGCGAGCGCCTCGGAGACGACCGACTCGACCATGCCGACCTGCTCCTCGAAGATCGCCTGCAGCCGTGCCCGTACGGACTCGGTCTGGTTGCTCATCTCCAGCGTGAGGTTCCCGAACATGCAGCCCGACACGGTGCCGCAGTTCTGCTGACCGGCGAGCTGGGCGGCTTCCGTGTCCTCGAACAGCCGACGGAGCCGGATCAGCGGTTCCTCATCGCTGCCGAGGGCCCTCGCCCAGGCTGTCTTCTGTCCGGCCCACTGCTCGTCGATCACAGCGAGAGCGAGAGCCTCCTTGGACTCGAAGAAGTAGTAGAAGCTCCCCTTCGGCACGCCGGCCGCCTTGCAGATCTCGGCCACCCCCAGCGCCGAATAGCCACGCAGCTCGATGAGTGACTGCGCGGCGCCGAGGATCTTCTCTCTCGCGTCGCTGGTACGTCCCATGAGGGAAGTGTACGACCGGTCGTCTATCGATGTCGGGTCTGACCTAGACTCCGCCCCATGGAGATCACGACCGCTTCCGTCGTTGAGGATCTGGCCCCGGCCGGTGCACTGAGGGCCTCCATCAACCTGGGCAATCCCGTCCTCGCGCAGGGCACGCCCGCCGAGCCCCGCGGGGTCACGGTGGACATCGCGCGGGAGATCGGCCGGCGTCTGGGAGTGCCGGTGGAGCTGCTGTGCTTCGACGCGGCGCGCACGTCGTTCGAGGCGATGGCGTCGGGCGCGGCGGACATCTGTTTTCTCGCCGTGGAACCGGCGCGCGAGGCGGAGGTCGCGTTCACCGCCCCCTACGTGGTGATCGAGGGCGTGTACGCGGTGCCCGTCGGCTCCCCCCTCACTTCGGTCGCCGAGGTCGACCGGCCCGGCGTCCGGATCGGGGTGAAGCACGGCTCCGCGTACGACCTCTTCCTGACCCGGACCCTCCAGCGGGCAACGGTCGTCCGCGGTGACGAAGGCGTGGACGTCTTCCGCACGCAGGGCCTGGAGGTCGCCGCCGGGATCCGTCAGCCTCTGGCCGGGTTCGTGGCGGCGAACGCGGGCGAAGTCCGGCTGATCGAGGAGCGGTTCATGGAGATCCGGCAGGCGGTGGGAACGTCGCGTCAGCACGCGCCGGAGACCGTACGGTTCCTGCACGACGTGGTCGAGGAACTGAAGGCGGACGGTTTCGTGACCGACGCGCTGCGCCGCTCCCACCAGTCGGAGACGCTGGTCGCACCGCTCGCACGCACGCGCGGCTGAGCCGGGGACGCCGGCCCCGAACCGGGCTGCCGGTCGGTCCGGACGCCTCCGCACGCCGGTCGGGAATCAGGCCCTGTCCGGGGACGGCGACCGCGTCAGTTGCGCGGCGGCGCTGTCCAGCAGCATGTCCAGGGCTGTCGGGTAGGCGCTGGTGACCATGCGGGTGGCGAGGAGCGGAGCCGCCTCGGCGATACGGGGATGCGTCGTGGCGGGCAGCCGGGCGTACGTGGACCGCCACATGGCCTCGTCGGCGCGCAGCGCGGCACTGGGCAGGGCGAGCGAGGCCGCGTCGAGGGCGGCGAAGGCGAGCGTCTGGTCGATGAAGGCGTGGTAGATCCGCACGGTGTCGGGCAGCGGAAAGCCTGCCGTGCGCAGCAGTTCCAGGACCATCTCGTCGGCCGCCAGCTCGTTGGCCCGGCCGCTGACACGGCTGGTGGTCAGCTGGGCGGCCTGCGGGTGGGCGACGTAGGCGGCGTGGATGCGCAGCCCCATGGCCCGCAGGTCGGCCCGCCACTCCCCCGTCGGCTCCCAGCCCCGCAGTGCCTGGCCTATGAGCGCGTCGGCGATGGCGAGGGTCAGGTCGTCCATACCGCGGAAGTAGCGGTAGAGCGTGCTCGGGTCGCAGTCGAGCGCCAGGCCGAGGCGGCGCGCGGTGAAGCCGGCGCTCCCGTGCTCGCGCAGCATGCGCAGTGCGGTCTCGACGATCAGTTGTTCGGAGAGCACGGTGCCGCTGCGGGTGGGGCGGCGGCGGCGCCGTTTCTCCTCGGGCACCACGGGTTTCGCCACGGTAACCTCCGGGTGGATGCTTACGCCAACGCCATTGACCTTACGTGACGGCGGGGCGTTGTATCTCACCGAGGGGCGCGCCTCGTTCTCCGTAGGACCGACAGGGAGTTCTTGCCATGCGTGTACTGCTCGTAGGAGCCGGTGGTGTGGGTACCGCGATCACCCGGATCGCGGCGCGACGTACGTTCTTCGAGGCGATGGTGGTCGCCGACTACGACCCGGCCCGGGCGGAGGCCGCCGTCACGGCGGTGGGCGACGACCCGCGGTTCGTCGCGGCCCGCGTCGACGCGAGTGACACCGCGGCGGTGGCGGAGCTGCTGGCCCTCCACCGTTGCGACGTCCTGCTGAACGCGACCGACCCGCGCTTCGTCATGCCGCTGTTCCAGGCGGCGCGTGCCGGCGGCGCGAACTACCTCGACATGGCGATGTCGCTCTCCCGGCCGCACCCGGAGCGACCGTACGAGGAGTGCGGGGTCAAGCTCGGCGACGGCCAGTTCGCGGAGGCGGAGGACTGGGAGAAGGCGGGCTCGCTCGCACTCATCGGCATGGGCGTGGAACCGGGCCTGTCGGATGTGTTCGCGCGGTTCGCGGCCGACGAGCTCTTCGACGAGATCGAGGAGATCGGCATCCGTGACGGCGCGAACCTCACCGTCGACGGCTACGACTTCGCGCCCTCCTTCAGTATCTGGACCACCATCGAGGAGTGCCTGAACCCGCCGGTCGTGTACGAGGCGGACCGCGGCTGGTTCACCACCGAGCCGTTCAGCGAACCCGAGGTGTTCGACTTCCCCGAGGGCATCGGTGAGGTCGAGTGCGTGAACGTGGAGCACGAGGAGGTGCTGCTGGTGCCCCGCTGGGTGGACGCCCGGCGCGTCACCTTCAAGTACGGCCTCGGGAACGAGTTCATCGAGACGCTCAAGACGCTCCATCTGCTCGGGCTCGACCGCACGGAGCCGGTGACGGTCGCCGGAGCCGACGGGCCGGTCGCGGTGTCGCCGCGGGACGTCGTCGCGGCCTGTCTGCCCGACCCGGCGACGCTGGGTGAGCGCATGCACGGGAAGACCTGCGCGGGCACCTGGGTCCGCGGCAGCAAGGACGGCGCACCGCGCGAGGTGTACCTCTACCACGTGGTCGACAACCAGTGGTCGATGGCGGAGTACGGCAGTCAGGCCGTGGTCTGGCAGACGGCGATCAATCCCGTCGTCGCCCTCGAACTCGTCGCGAACGGCACCTGGACCGGTGCCG
Organism: Streptomyces sp. NBC_01428; assembly: GCF_036231965.1. Taxonomy (NCBI): domain Bacteria; kingdom Bacillati; phylum Actinomycetota; class Actinomycetes; order Kitasatosporales; family Streptomycetaceae; genus Streptomyces; species Streptomyces sp. NBC_01428. Next base: position 476,717 of record NZ_CP109499.1, read on the forward strand.
GCGTCCTTGGGCCGGAAGCTTTCCCGGCCCGCCCCTTCCTGGAGCTGCTGACGGCGTACGGCTCCCCGTGGGGCATGCGGGAGCAGTGACCCGCGGGGCGGGCGGTGACGCGCCGCGCCCGGTCCCGGAACCGGTCGTCACAGAGACGTGGCGTGGACACGGACGGGGAGTCCTGACCGGGAGACGGCCTCCCGCTCGAACGGGAGCCCGATCTTCGCGGCGACCCGCTGCGAGGCGAGGTTGTCCGGTCGGACGATCGCGATGAGACGCGTCGCGCCGAGGGCGTCGCGGGCGTGATCGCGGCAGGCCCGCGCCGCCTCGGTCGCGAACCCGTTCCCCTGGAGGTCGGCCCGGACGTGGTAGCCGACCTCCAACTCCGTGACGCCCTCGATCTCCTGAGGTGTCAGGCCGCAGCCTCCGACGAACTCTCCGGTGGCCCGGAGCGAGACCAGCCAGAGTCCGAACCCCTCCTGCTGGTAGAGACGCTGGTTCCACTGAATCCAAGCCAGGGATTCCTCCCGGGTTCTGGGCCTCGGATAGTGGCGCATGACGTCCGGATCGCCGAGGAGTGCGGCCATGTCGTCGAGGTCGCCCTCGGCCATCTGCCGGAACGAGAGCCTCTCGGTGGGCGGCGGACCCTGCTGGTGCCGGTTCACGGGCGCTCCTTCATCGTGGTGGCCGAGCCGTCGGCCGCGCGGGCTGCCGGGTCCTCGGGAGCGGCCTGTTCCGGTCGCTCCCAAGACCCGATTGCGGTGAATGTCGTCCGGCAGGGGCGGCCGTCGCGCAGAGTACTCCGTATGACGACCCCCGCTGAGCTGCTCCGTTCCCTCGCCCGCACCCGAGCGTCGCTCGACGGCGAGGAGGTCACGTACTGGTGGACGGGAGACGTGTACTCCTGGTCGCCCGACGAGCCGTACCAGCGCGTGTTCGGCTTCGAAGGCATCAATGTCGCCCGCCTGATCCAGGACCCCGAGGACGGCCCGGACGCGTACCGCCTGCTCACCCGCGAGGCCGCCTTCTACCTGGATCCCGTCACCCGCGACATCCTGGAGACCTGGCAGGAACTGCCGGTGGTGCACGTCTGGAACGATCCCGCCAACCAGAAGTGGCGCCCCTTCCCGGTCCCGACGACCGACCTCGGTGACCAGGTCTGCTTCAGTCTGGAGATCCCCCTCTCCTACCCGTCACCCCTGCCGGTGGCCCAATACCCCGTGCACTCGGCCGGCGACACCTACAAGGCATTGGAACTCTTCCAGTTCTTCGCCGACCGCGCCGACCTGGCCGGCACCGCGCCCGGCGTCCCCGCCACCATGTCGTGGACCCGTATGTCGCCCTGGCTCCCGTGGATGGCCCGCGGTCCGCGCCCGGGCGGCCTCACCTACCACTGCCGCGGCCGCAAGCTCAGCTCCTCCGCTGAGGTACCCGAACGCATCCGCGCCTACATCGCGGACCACCACCCGGAGTTCGCCCAGGCACCGGAGAAGTGGAGCGAGCCGAACGAGACGAGCTGGACGTACTTCCGCAGGCTCAATCCGCCGGCGTAGGTACTCGGGCCGGGGCGGCGGCCCTGGGCGACCGCCCCGGCCACTCCGACCGATTCCTTTGGGAGCCGGCCCGGGTCTCTTCATTCGACAGGGCCGGATCGGCCGGCCCCGAGGACGGAGACCGTCATGCGCAAGCTGATCGCTGGATCATTCGTCACCCTCGACAACGTCGTCCAGGATCCGGGCGGGTTCGGCGAGATCGATCGTGGTGGCTGGGCGCTGGAGTACTTCGACGAGGCCTCGCGCCGCCGCGCCACCGACGCGCTGTTGGCGAGCGACACCTTCCTCCTGGGGCGAGCGACGTACGAGACGCTCGAGAAGGCGTGGTCGAACAACACCGGCCCGTACGCCGAGGCGATGAACGACCTTCCCAAGGTCGTCGTCACGAACACGCTGAGGGGCCCGTTGCCCTGGAACGCGACCGCCCTCCCCGGTGACGCGGCGCAGACGGTCGCCGACCTCAAGCAGCAGCCCGGCGGCACCATCGTCATGTACGGCAGCTTCACCCTGATGCGAACGTTGCTGCAGCACGAGCTGATCGACGAACTCAACCTCAGCGTCCACCCCGTCGTCGTCGGCGAGGGCCGGCGCCTCTTCGACACCGCGCTGCCGCACGGGTTGACGTTCGCGGCGGCGACCCCGAGTGCCACGGGTGTCGTGACGCTGACCTACACCCCGTAGCAGGTCCGCAGAGCCGGCAGTTGCCCTCATCCCCCGACAACGCCACCACCAGAACGGGACTACGGGCTAGAAGATGTGGGCTCGTCTCTGCAGTGTTCGGTCGCCGTGGATCTCACGCAGCCACGGAGTGCGTACGTCGGGAAGCCGGGCCAAGGCGTTCCGGAAGGTCGTCGGATCGATCCGGAAGAACCGATCAGGTCGGGGTGCGGCCGGGTCGTCACGCAGGACACCGGTCGGCATGGTGCCCGACGCGGGCACCGGTAGGTGGACTTCGGGAAAGGCCAGCCATCGCCAGATCCCGAACGGAAGCGGCACCGGACATGCCGAGGCGGTGGGACTGTCCGGTGCCCACACTTCGCCTGTCTGGGGATGGGCCGGCACGAGAAGGATCGCGGCATCAACGTCGGGATCGGGGCACCCGGGGCCGGCTATGACTGCCGTGCGCTCTGGTGACCCGTCGGGCAGGAGCACGTCCAGGGCGCGTCGGAACACGGCCTCCGCCAGGCCTCTCGGGACCGTGACCGGGTATCCCGCCGAGGCCGCCAACAGCTGAACGAGGACCGGCCCGGCCGCAGCTTCCCACTGGGGATTCCAGGACCACCAGCCCGCCGAACCCGACCTCCACCCCGTCGTGATCGGCACGCATGGGGGCGTCCCGTCCCACTCCGTCATCAGTTCCGACCAGGAGAGGGGCGCGGAGTCCGGGCCCGCAACGGGCAGTCGCCGCACGGCGTCAGGGTCCAGCCATACCGTCTGCCAGGAGGAACAGTCATCGATCCGGGTGGCCACGGCGAGTCCGCAGCCCACGCAGTCCATATTGGGGCCGTCGCTCCCTCCGATGCCGCAGCAGAAGCCACCACCCCTCGCCGGGATCAGCTCGGTGCCGCGGACATCGCCGGGAGCGACGGCGATCGCGCCGGGCCCACCGTCGGACAGGATGTCGACCGGCGCGTGGATTCCGCGGGCTCGCGCCTCGTCCGGACCGACGTCGTTCCCCTCGCGCCATGGTGGTCCCCAGGGCTCCGGGTCCACGGCGAACGTGCCCGGCGCCATGAGCACCGGCAGCTGAAGGCCGTTTCCGTACTGCTGATGAGCGTGTGCGGGCAGGACGACTTGGGACAGGGGAACGGTCAACTCGGCGCCACAGTCGGCGCACACGAACACGAACAAACGTCCTCCGCCTCGGAAAGAGAGGCATCATCGCATCCAGGCGCCGACCGGCCCATCGAATTTCGACGGGTCATGATCTGGCCCTCCGCAGGCTGCCGGCGGGGGGGCGACCGCGGGGACCGGGGGACAATGAGCAGCCCCCGAATTCGACGGAGTGAAGGAAGCGGATGCTGACCGGGATCGTGATCGACGCGCTTGATGTGCGACGTATGCGTCGCTTCTGGCTGGAGGCGACTCGGGGGCGGACGAACGGCCTCGAAGTGCGGTGTGTGGCAGCCTCGGAGCCGAGGGCCGCGCACAAGAACCGGCTTCACCTCGACCTCGCGGGTGGGGTGCACTGGGAGGCCGAGGTGACGCGCCTGCTCGGGCTCGGCGCGACGCGGGTGGACATCGGGCAGGGGGATGTCCCGTGGGACGTGCTGGCCGATCCGGAGGGCAACGAGTTCTGCGTGCTGCGCCCTGGTCACCCTGGTGTGATCGCCGACTCCGGGCTCGTCGCGATCTGCCTGGACGTCGCCGAGGGCGATCGCCACGCGCAGTCGGCCTTCTGGCAGGCCCAGGCCGACTGGCGCACGGTCGAGGACCACGACTGGGGCGTACGCCTGCGCAAGGAACCCACCAGCACCGTCTCACTGGTGATGGGACCACCCGCCACACCGAAGGCCGGCCGCAACAGACTGCGCCTGGAGGTCAGCCGGCGCGCCGGGGACACGGGCGAGTTCCACGACCCGGGCGACAACGAGTTCCACGTCAGGGGCGGAGCTCTTGTTCCCGTACCAGCCGCGCGCCCATCGTTCCCTAGGTGACCCGCCGCATACTGTCGGCGCCGAAGCCTTCCCAGTCGATCGTCATCGTCGACGCCGTGAGTCCGTAGACCCGACCCACAGCCCGGTCCGTGTTGCCGTCGTCGCACTTGAGCCTGACGATCTGCACACCGTCCTGCCTCGTCACCCTGCCCCGGCAGTGATGCTGACCCATCATCTCGGCTCTCAGACCGGTGACGTGGAGCACCATCGGTTCGAGGTCCGAAGCAGTCCATTCGCCGACGAGCGTCGCTGCCGCACCGTCGCTGGTGCCTTCAGCGCTGGGCGTGGGTACCACGCCACTTGCGGTGGACGGGGGCGTCGACGCGGAAGACTTGGCGTCCTCGGCCCCGGCATCACTGCATCCGGCCAAGGCAACAAGCGTCGCCGCGATCCCGGTAGCCCTCTGCATTCGCTTGGCCACGTCACCCCTCACAAGTACCACCCTCAAGGCCAGCGACAGACAGAAGCGCTGGTCAGCGGGCTGAGAGTAGCAGCACACCGAGCCGGCATCTGCACCGTCCCGCAGGCCCCCACTCGACAGGGCCGCGGCGCGGGAGTGATGCGCCGCGGCCCTGCTGTAAGCCTTCGCTCAGCGGCCCGCCTGCAGGGCGCCCCAGGTGGCCGGGCCGACCTGGCCGTCGACACTCAAGGAGCGGCTGCTCTGGTAGTCACGGACCGCCTGTTCGGTGCCCGAGCCGAAGTCGCCGTCGGCAGAGACGGTGCGGCCGAGGGCGGCCGTGAGGGACCTCTGGAGTCGTTGGACGTCGGCGCCCGTGCTCCCTTGGCGGAGCGCCGGCACGGTGCCGGCGGAGAGGAGAGCCGTCCAGGTGCGGGCGCCGACGACCCCGTCGGCGCCGAGGCCGCGGGCCTGCTGGAAGGAGGTGACGGCTGCGGTGGTCTTCGAGCCGAAGCTGCCGTCCACGGTGCCCACGCTGAAACCCTGTGCGTTGAGGAGCGACTGCGCCGCCGACACCTGGGCTCCGGAGGAACCGGCGCGCAGGGTGTCGTACGACGGGAAGGTCAACTGGACGCCGCCTCCGCCTCCGCCGCCGGTGCTGCCGCCCACCAGTTGCATGTAGTACGTCCAGTTCCAGTTCGGCCCCGGGTCCGTGTGGTCGTTGCCCGGCACCTCGGAGTGGCCGACGATGTGGGCGCGGTCCTTGGGGATTCCGTAGCGGTTGCACAGGTAGGCCGTCAGGGCCGCTGACGAGCGGTACATCGCGTCCGTGAACCAGGTCGGGTCGTCGATGTAGCCCTCGTGCTCGATGCCGATGCCCGTCGCATTGCCCGAACGGGCGTGCCACGCCGTGTCCTTGTCACGGACCATCTGGGTGATCTGGCCGTCGGACGACCGCACGACGTAGTGGGCGCTGACCTCGGCCGTCGGGTTCTGGAACCAGCTGATCGTCCCGGCGTAGGAGCCCTGCGTGACGTGGATGACGACCTTGCTGATCGAAGCGGTGCGGCCCACGGCGTAGTTGGACGTACTGGCCGGGACCCACAGGGCCGAGGGATAGTCCGGGCTCTGCGCCGCCGGCGCCACGGCCGCTTCGTAGGCGCCGCGTTCGGGTGCGACGGGGCGAGCGGGAACGGTCAGCTCCTCGCCGTCCGGCGTGCGGGCCTGTACGCCGTCGGCCAGGAAGGTGTAGACGGTGTCGGCGTAGAGGCGGGCGGAGGAGGGTTCGGTGGCGCCGCCGTATCGGGCGACGATCGGGTACCAGGCGTCCGCGTCGTGCCGTTGGGCTCGGCCGAGGCCCGCGTCGTCGGCGTAGGAGCGCAGGACGGCCGCTCCGCCGCGGATGTTCGACGCGGTGTTCTCGCGGAGGTCGCGAGGTGTGTCGCCGGTGATCCGCGCGGCCAGTTCGAGGGTGTGCTGGTCGGGGTTGCTCACCAGGTGCATCACCCCGTAGCCGCCGGCCTGGCTCGGAAGGCCGTCATGGTCGTCGAGGTGGGTCTCTCCGTATCCGAGGGCGACGAGGACGTCGCGCGGTACGTCGAACTCGGCCGCCGCCCGGGTGAAGTCACGGCTCACCGGTCCGGGAGCGGATCCGCCCTCGGGGCGCGGCCCGGCCACGGCGGGCTGTACCGCGGTGACGAGCACGGTCAGCGTGCCCAGAACGGCCAGGGCCGCGCGCAGTTGGAGAGGGCGGGTCGTTCTGCGGTTCATGCGTGTGCCTCCGGTGGGGACTGGGGCTTCGGGCGCGCGGTCGCAGAGCCCGTGGCTTCGGGAGGGAGGGCGAACAACAGGTCGCGAAAGGCGATGCACATTGCACCGTGCACATTGCAGGCGATGGCCGCCGGTCTGTGAGCTGTCGGCATGACGGGCTACGGGGACGGCGGACCGCCGGCGCCGGTGACGTCCACGGAGCCTGGCCCGGCCTGCCGGAGTCGATCAGGCCAGGCCTGGCCAGGCCGCCCCCCGCTCAGGTCCGAGTCGGGTCGGACCCATGGCGGAGTCGGGTCGGTTCGCGTCGGACGAACTCAGCTCCACAGGTCCTCAGATGGTGCCGTTCTCCCACCACCAGGCCCGGCCGAGGTCCGCGCGGCTGTCGACGTGCTGGTGGTCGACGGTGTACGTCTCCAGGCCGGAGAAACCGCAGGTCTCCGCCTTCTGGTACACGGTGCGGTTGGCCACGCCGGGCACGTCGAGGTCGGCCGCGGTGCCGTACAGGTGCATGCTGTCGCTGGCCCCGCCGATCTCGGCGTTGTGCGCGATGCTGCGGAAACCGGAGTTGACGGTGATGGCCGTGTTGCCGAGCTTCTTGCGCAGCGCCTCCAGCTTGTACATGGCACGCCGGGCGTTCTCCTTGGCGGCGGCCGCGCTCACCTTGCCGCCGCTGAAGGTGCCGCTCGAACGGTCGGTGAACTCGCTCCAGTTGAAGTGGGCGGTCGAACCGTCCGACTGCTCCAAGGCGTTGAGCTGAGCCTGGGTGGCGGGTCCGGCGCTGCCGTCGGCGGACAGGCCGTAGGCGGCCTGGAACCGGCGGACCGCGGCGGCCGTGCCCGGGCCGAAGTCACCGTCCACGCTGACCCGGGAGTGCCCGGCGGAGTCCGCCGCCCAGCCGGCGACCCGGATCTGCAGCTCCGTCACGTCCGCTCCGGTCGCGCCCTGGTTCATGGTGCGGGTCCAGTTGTAGGCCTGCGCGGTGCCCGACAGGAGGAGAGGGCCGGCGAAGACGCCGAGGGTCGCGGCGAAGGTTCCGCGCAGGACGGCGCGACGGTTCGGAATGCGCTGGGGGGAGGTCATCGTGATTCCTTCGGGGACGTGGCGGCTTGGTGGGTGTGGTTCGTCAGTAGGCGATCTCGACGCGGGCGGTGGCGCCTGGTTCGGGGGCAGACGAGGAGGCGGGCGGGGCGTGGGGAACCGCGTGTCGTTCTGTGGGGCCGGTGCGACGAAGCGAGTTCATGCTCCGGCCTGCGCCTCGAACTGTCATGCTCATTCGAACGTGCTGAAATGTCGCAGGCGGAAAGGGTGTTGGCCGTGCTTCGCTTCCACTTCTCTGCTGAGGATCTGGCTCGGACCCGGGTCGCCGCCGCCCCGCACCCGCTGTGGGAGATCGCCGCCAGCCTCCACCGCTTCCAGACCCCGGCGGGCCGCTGGGCGTACGCACACTGGTACCGCCTCGCCCGTGAGCGCCTGCGCGAGGCCGGGCTGGAGGATGTGGTGCGGCGGGTCCTCCTGCCGCTGTTCCCGCGTGCTTCCTACTTCCCCGACTTCCTGACCCCGTTGGAGGGCACGGCTGGCCTCGAAGCGGGTCTCGAGGCGATCCTCGGCACCCCGGCCGACCAGGTCGCGACGGAACTCGCGGCCCTCGCCCGGGTCACCCGGATGCCCGCCTGGCTCGGCCGCCTCACGGAGCAGGAGACCCGGGGCGAGCTGGCGGAGATACTGCGCGCCTACCACCGCGCCGTCATCGCCCCGCACGAGGAGTGGATGTACGAGAGCCTGCACACCGAGCGGATCCGGCTGGCCCGTCACCTGCTCGACGGGGGCACGGAAGGCCTGCTGGGCGGGCTCGGGCCGACGGTCCGGTGGAAACACCCGAGGCTGGAGATCAGCACCTATCCGACGGAACACGACATCCGGCTGGAGGGCCGCGGACTGCTCCTCATTCCGTCGTACTTCTGTTGGAAGGGGCCGATCTCGCTCGCGGATCCGGGGTTACCCCCGGTCCTCATGTACTCCACCCACCAGGAGGCGCTCGGCGGGCCGGCCAGGACCGCGTCGGAGAGCCCGGGGTCGCCACCCTTGCAGGTACTGCTGGGCCGCTCCCGTGCGGCGGTGCTGCAGGCCGCCGCAGCCGGAGCGACCACGACCGAGGCCGCCCATCGAGCCGGCGTCACACCAGCCACCGCGACCCATCATACGACCGCGCTCCGCGACGCCGGACTCATCACCAGCCACCGCCACGGCAACACCGTGATCCACACCCTGACCCTGATGGGAGCGACCATGCTGAGCAAGAACCAGGCGGGTCCGCTCCAGGAATCCGCGTCGGCCCGTCGCCCCCACCTGTGATCCGCACCGGACGGCAGCCTTGCGGGTGGCTTTCCGATCTCCGTGTGGCGGGCTCTCCCGGGCCGGGGAACGATGGCGGTCGGGACTGGTCACGAGAGGGCGGTACGGAGTGTCGGATCTTGCGGAGCTGGCAGCGGAGGCGTACGTCTACGGCTTTCCGATGGTGGTCGACCTGGACGAGGTGGGCCGCTTCACCCGCGACGGCATGGGATCGGTGGAACCGGCTCCCTTCAACCGGTTCAGCCACGCGGCCGTCCTCGCCGGTCCGAAGGACACCTTCGTCAGTATCAACAACGACACCGTCTACTCGGTGGCGCAGCTCGATCTGAGCGGCGGACCGCTGCTGCTCCGGGTGCCCGACACCGGCGGCCGCTATTACGTGCTGCAGTTCGTCGACGCGTGGACCGACAACTTCGCGTACGTCGGCCGTCGCGCCACCGGCACCGCGGCGGGCGGGTTCCTGCTGGTCCCGCCGGGCTGGACCGGTGACGCGCCGCAGGGTGTGAAGACGATCACGGCGCCGACGACGGTGGCAACGATCGTGGGCCGCTGGGCCTGCGACGGCGTCGATGACCTTCCGGCCGTCCGTGCTCTCCAGCAGGCGACCACGCTGGAGCCCCTGGGGGCCGGTGCGCCGTGCGTCGGGCTGCCGGCCCCTGAAAGCGCCGTCGCCGAGACCGAGTTGGTGTTCTTCGAGAAGCTGCGCACATGGATGCGCGCGTTCCCGCCCGCGCCCGCCGACCAGGACTACCAGCAGAAGTTCGCGCCGCTCGGCCTCCTCGACCGCAGCAGCCCCTACGTCACGCCCTCCGCCGAGCTGGAGGAGGCGCTTCGAACGGGCTACCGGCGCGGCAAGGATCGCGTGGAGCACGCCACCACGCACGGCGCCGGCCCCGAGCAGAACGGGTGGAAGCTCACCTACGACGTCTTCAACTACAACCTCGACTTCTTCGAGGTCGGCACCGTCAAGTCTCCCCAGTGGGTCCTTCAGGACCGCGGCGCCGCCCGGACCGTACGCGCCGCGGCCGCGCGTGCCGGGCTGTGGGGCAACCACGGCTACGAGGCCGCCTACGCGATGGCCTGGGACGACGAGGACGGCAAGCCGCTCGACGGCACCCAGGCCTACACGATCCGCTTCGAGACGACCCCACCCGTGGACGCCTTCTGGTCGATCACCATGTACGACATGCCGCGGTACTACCTGGTGGACAACCCCATCGGCCGTTACTCCATCGGCGACCGGACCGCGGATCTCCACTACGACCGCGACGACTCGCTGACCCTCCACCTTCAGCCCGAGCGGCCCGCCGACCGGGCGGCGGCGGCCAACTGGCTCCCCACGCCGCCCGGTCCGTTCCGCCCCATCCTGCGGATGTACCAGCCGCACCCCGCCGTTTTCGACGGCAGGTACACGATCCCTCCGATCACTCGGCGGGAGCACCCGGCCTAGAACGGTTCACGCTCACGCGGGAAGCAGTGCGTCCCCTTCGAGGATCAGCCGTTCGGCGGCGCTGGCCTGCGGGATCCACTCGGGCGCCACGGCCGCGTACGTCGCCACGTCATGCCACTCGCCCTGGGTGTGGAACAGCTGGCGCAACGTCGCCTCGGGGCGCAGGCCCGCCGCGAACATCACCTCGCTCATGCGTGCGTGGTCCGCCCGGTGCCCGGCCCAGATGCGGTGCAGGCCGAGCCGGCCGAAGCCGTACGCCATGAGGAGCCGGCCCGCCTCGTGACCGTGACCGCTGACCGGCGCACCCGGCAGCAGCACCAGACTGGTCAGCATGGCGTTGCGCCCGTACTCCTCGACGAGGAGCCCCATGGTGCCGACCATGGCGTCCTCCCCCGGTGCGCACACGGCGAGGGTGTGCTTGCGGCGCGGCTGCACATAGGGCTGGGCGAGGCATTTGGCGAAGGCGTCCTGGGCCTGCCGGGCGTCCATGCGGTCGATGCCGAGGAAGCGTGTCAGCAGTCGGTGGGTGTGGATGCGTTCGAAGGGCGCGAGGTCGGTGGCCCGCATCTCCCTCAGCCACAGGTGTTCGCCGTGCAGTTCGGGGAGGTGGGTCATGCCGAGGCTCCCGCGCCGACGAGGGCCGGGACGGCGCCGATCAGCTCTTCGAGGTCGACGTAATAACGGCCGGAGGCCACCGGCCCGCCGAGCAGGATGCGCCGGGCGGTGTCGGTCACCAGGGCGCCGCCGAGCATCACGCCGCTGGCCAGTTGGGGCCAGCTCGAAAGGGTGCTGCCGATCCGGGCGAGGGCCTCGGTCATCGCCGGACTCAGGCGGCTCTCGTCGCAGATCCGGAGCAGGTACGCCAGGGTGCCGGCCGGGTCGAGCTCCCGTACGGCCTGAGCGGTGAGATCACCGCCGCGGCCGTGGAAGAGGGGGCGGTCCGGCTCGTCGTCGAAGCGCTCCACGTCCAGCAGCCCGCGGTCGTTCGCGTCCATGAGGACGGGTACGCGGTGGGCACGCGCGTACTCGCGGGCGGCCACCTTGATCCAGGGGGTGTCGCACTCCTCGATCAGAAGATCCAGGGGGTGCTCGTCATCGCCGAAGAAGCTCTCGATGTTCTCCTCGGTGATGCCCTCGTTCCACAGTTCGATATCGAGGTAGGGATCGATCTCGTACATCTGACGGGCGCAGAGAACGGTCTTGGGAATTCCGAGGTCGTGGACTCCGGCTCGCAGGCGATTGAGGTTGCTCAGCCCGAGCACGTCGAAGTCCGCCAGGCGGAACGATCCTCCTACGCCTTCCATCGCGCAGGTGAGCGCGGCACTGTTCCCGACGGACAGACCGATGACTCCGATACGGCGTTCCAGCAGGCGGCGCTGTTCGGTGTCCGTGATCTTGTCGCGGTTGCGGTCGGTGCGCACGCGCCGGAACTCCCGCTCGGGCAGCACGTGAACGAGACGCCCCGACCACGGGTACCAGACCCAGCTGCCGAAGTGGTGGCGTTCGACTCCACCGCACAACGCGTCGACAGCGGCGGCGTGTTGCTGGTCGGTGAGGGTCTCCCCGGGCCGCAGGCAGCTCACCAGTTCGGCGAGCTGGTCGTGGATGAAGTCGTGCGTCTCACGTACGGCGCCGGAGGCGAGCAGCGCGTCGAAGCGTGCGCGGTCGTCGCTCTCGCCCAGGCGATACAGCACGGGACGAGCGACGACGTCCGAAAGGTCGAGCGGCACGGAGCCGGACCGTACCTCTCGGGGAACGGGAACAGGGGAATTGATCACGAGTAGGGAAGTTAGCAGCGCGTGATCTTGGAAAATCGCCGATTCGGACGGAACGCAAACTCGAATTCATGCTCGAACTCTCACCTCCTCCGCACCGTTTACGAGGTCACGGTGCCGAAGCGTGACCGGTCGCGTCGCTTCGGGCCGGAGTCCTGGTCACATGGCCGTCGGGGCGACGACGCCGGGCCTGCCGTGGGAGCAGCGTCCGCCGGTCGACCTCGGGATGCGCATCCGGCGGAGCAGGGCCCGGGTGAGGCGGGCGTCGAGGGTGGTCCGCCAGGTGACGTCGGGGTGCAGGGAACGCAGGTGCGACAGTGCCCGCGTGCCGAGCCCGCAGTCGCGGAACGGTTCGTCCAGGACCACGTCGGTGATGACGCCTTCGGCGCACTCGTCGCACGCTCGATAGGTCACCAGTCCGATCACCCTGCGGACGTGCACCAGGAGCAGGCACTCGGCGCCGACGGTGTCGGGGGACGCGGACGGCATGAGCTCCACGTTCCGGTAGGCCAGCACCCTCCGATGCCAGCGGCCCCGGCGCCGTCCGGTGCGCCGGTGCCTTCCGGGTGCCGATACCGATGGCGCGCCCCCGTGAGGTCCGGTCTCACCAGGCGCCTTGCTCGGGCTGTTCGACTGAATTCCCTGCATAGCCATGGCGAGTGCCCCCTCGCGCCGGACACATGCCCCCCTCGACGCCCGTGCGTCAGGTGGTTCCACCTGTGGGGTCGACGTCACCGGCGGCGTTCTCGGTCGCGCCTCGTCCGACGTCCGGCGAGCCCGTTCACTCCTCCCGCAGGAGGGTGCTCCGGAGCAGTTCGATCAGGTCGGCGGGATCGGCGGCGGCCAGTTCGTCGAACGCTCCGGAGTGCCGGCCCAGCAGGATGCCGGTGACCGCCGCGGCGACCAACTCGGCGCGCAGACCGGGCCGTTCGGCACCCTCACGGGTCAGACGCTCCCGCAGCGGCTCGACGAGCCGGGTGTGCAGCGCCGAACGCGCGGCCTCCTGTGCCGCCGGGTCGCTCAACGGCTGCACGGCGACCTGAAGCAGCGGGACGGGGCCTCGCCGGTCGGCCCGGTCGAAGACCTGGCGCAGCCGCCGCTCGTCGAAGAGGTCGGCCAGGGCCGCGTCGCCCTGTTCGGCGTTCAGCGCCGCGACGTACAGCAGTGTCTTGGAGCCGAAGTAGCGTGCGATGAGCGCCGGATCGACGCCCGCGCGCTCGCCGATGTCGCGGATGGTGGTGCGGTCGAAGCCCCGCTCGGCGAACAGTTCGCTCGCCGCCGTGAGCAGGAGTTCGCGGCTGCGGGCCGCGTCGCGGCGGCGTCCGGGCGCCTCGGCGCTCATCCCTTGCCACCGGTGTCCGCGACGAGGCGCCCGCCGTCCGGTTCCGGGACGCCGTCCGCCGCGGGGGCGGGGCGGCCGATCCTGACCTGCGCGGAGGGGCCGCGCGTCCCCGGCCGGACCAGGACGTACGCGACCACGGCGGTGGCTGCCCAGACCGCGCAGCCGACGAGACCCGCGGTGCGGTAGCCGTTCTCCGGCGGGAGGTCGTGACCGGGGGTGGTGGCGGCCTGGAGGATGACGGCGCTCAGGGCGCTGCCTGCCGAGTATCCGATGTACTTCACCACCTGATTGAAGCTCATGGCGCTGCCGGTCTCGTGGGCCGGGACGCTTCCGACGACGAGTCCCGGGGTCACGGCGAAGTTCACGCCGACGCCGAGGCCGGCGACGGCCATCGTCACGAAGACCTCCCACAGGGCGCCGTGGGCGAACACGAAGCTGAGGAGCGCCGCCAGGGAGAGCAGGCAGCTGACGGGCAGCAGCCGTATCGGCGGCTGGGTACGGACCAGGAGGCGGACCACGCGTCCGGCCACCAGGCTGCCCGCCGAGAACGGCACCAGGATCAGACCCGTGACGACCACGGAGGCTCCGAAGCCGTATCCGAGGCTCGACGGTGTCTGGACGTAGCGCGTCACGAGCGAGATCAGCAGGTACATGCCGACGCCGCCCATCGTGGTGGTCAGGTGCGCGGCGAAGACCGTACGGTCGCGCACCAGACGCAGGTCCACCAGCGGATGTGTGACGCGCAGTTGGTGCATCGCCCAGCCGGCCAACAGCAGCACGGACACGGCGCCCAGCACGAGCAGCCGGGGTGAACCCCACCCCCAGCGCTCGGCCTGGGTGAGCGCGAACAGGAGGCCGCTCATGCCGAGCGTGAGGAGCAGTGCCCCGGTGACGTCCATCGGTCGTGCGGGGCGTCGCGGAGCCGTGGGGATGACGACGGCCGCCGCGATGAAGGCCAGCGTGGTGGCGATCACGGCGAACCAGAATCCCGCGTACATGCCGAGGCTCTCGGCCAGCAGGCCGGTGACGGGGTAGCCGATACCGACGCCGGCGGCCGTGGTCAGCGAGAGCGTCGCCAGCGCCGACCGGGCCCGCTCGGGCGGCAGGGAGTCGCGCGCGGTGGCGATGGCGAGGGGGACAAGACCCAGCCCCACGCCCTGCAGCGCCCGGCCGGTGATGAGACAGGCGAACCCGAGCGGCAGGGCCGCCAGCAGGCTCCCGACGAGCACGGTGGCGAGCCCGGCGAGGATCACGATCCTGCGGTGCGGTCCGTCTCCCAGTCGTCCCATGGCCGGGGTGGCGACGGCGCCGACCAGCATCGTGACGGTGAGGGACCACTGGGCGTCGGCGACCGGGACGTGGTCCACGGCGGCGATGGTGGGGATCAGCGGGGCGCCGAGGCTGCTGATGATCGCGACCAGCATGCCGAGGGACACCAGGACGGGGACGAGCGCCCGCTGCCGCCAGGGCGACGGGGCGGGGCCGGATATCGGATGCACGGGCAGTTCGTTCCTGTCGTCCGTCATTGTCATCAGGTGATGTCTTCAAGCGATGACATCGAGTGTCTCACCCGGCCGCCTCCGGCGGTACCGGGCCCCTTTTCCGCCGTGGGCCCGGCGCGCCACGGCGATACGACTCCCGACCTCACGACGCCGAGTTCGGCGAAGGCGGCGCGTCAGACCGTGGCGGGGTGCGGCTCGACCTGGGCCTCCGCGCGGGCCGTTCCACCGCGCCGGAACACGTCCTTCAGGTAGAGCACCAGGGCGGCTCCGATCACCCAGAGGGGCAGGATCACCAGCGCTTGGGTCAGGCCGTCGTCCTGGAAGCGGGAGAGTCCCTCCATCGCGCGGACACCCACCCCGACGGGCAGGATCTCGGAGAGCGGGCGCAGCCAGGCGGGAAGGTAGGCCGGCGGCATGATGCCCCCACTGGTGCTGTTCCCGAGGATCAGCATCAGGATCGAGGCGAGGCTGACGCCGGCGGGGCCGAAGAGGCGCAGCAGCACCATGGTCGTGGCGCCGACCGCCGCCCCCATCAGCGCGACCACGAGTGCCAGTGGCAAGAAGGGGCCGGGCAGCGCGCCGAATCCCGGACCCCCCGCGACCGCCGTCACGACGACGCCGCCGACCACACCGAACAGGGCGAGGCTCGCCATGCGATGGCGGTACTCGAGCCGGGGGGCGAGTTGGTACGTCGTCATGCCGAAGAGGTAGCCGGCCAGCACGAGCCCGAAGGCCGCGTAGAAGACGGAGAGTCCGCGGGTGTCCCCCGGCGCCGCCGGGACGACGTCCTCGACGGAGAGTGCGTGGTGCTCGGCCCGGGCCGCGGGACCGAAGGCGGCGGTCACGGTGCCGGTGACGGCTGCTCCGTTGGCGCTTCCGTACAGCAGCTTCCCCTGGCCGAGATAGGCCGCGTACACGGTTCGGTCCTGGACGGCATGGCGGGCGGCCTGCGCGTCGGGGAAGGTTTCGAGGGCGAACCCGCCGGGGACGGCGTGTGCCAGATCGTCGCGCAGCTGCTCCTGCCGGGAGCCGACCTCCGTCGTCCCGACGTGAAGGTCGTGGGGGCGGGGCGCGTGGAAGGCGGCGAGGTACACGCTCACGAAGACGGTGCCGATGAGCAGGACGACGGCTACGGGGAGCAGTACCGCCCGTGCCGCGCCGGAGCGTGGAGGCGGGTGGGCCACGTCGAGAGCGTGCTTGTGCGGTTGCCGGGTGGAGAGGTGCTGGGCCATCGAAGGTGATCCTAGATTGGAAGGCAGCTGATAATATCTGCACAGCATAATCAGTTGCCTTCCAATGAGGTACGCCGCGTGAACCATCCCGACGAGAACCCCGACCGGCGCACGGGCTATGTGGCCTGGCAGATCGGCCAGATCATGGCGTCCAGGATCGAGCGCACGCTGCGTCCGTTCCAGCTGACGCTGGCGCAGAACAACGCCATGACGCAGGCGATCCTCGATCCGGGTGTGTCCAGCGCGACAGCGGCCCGCCGTGCCGCGATCACCCCGCAGTCCATGGGCACCGCGGTCAACGGCCTGGTCGAGAGGGGCCTGCTGGAGCGCCGGACCACCCCGGGCGACCGGCGCACGCAACGACTGCACATCACGGCGGCCGGCCGCCGGCTTCACGGGGAAGCCCTGGTGGCGGTCGACGCGACCCACGCCGAGGCGTTGCAGGCGCTCACACCGGCGGAGCAGGGCCACGCTCACTCGCTGCTGCTGAAACTGCTGGCCTCGCTCAATCCCGCAGCCGTGGACGGCGACAGCACGCCCTGACGTCGCGCGCGGGACGACCGGGCGGCGACCGGACCGCCGGCGAGGGGGCCCGGGCACGCTGGAACGCCGGAACGATCATGCCGTGCGCCGGCTGAGGAGGCCGGTCCCGTGTCCGCGGAAATAGAATCGCCGTAGCGCGGAGATCGCGCCGATCGCACAGCAGGCATGGTCCGCACCGGCCGTCCATCGTGCAGGAGGTCCGCAATGGCGACACTGCTGTCCGTCAACGTGGGGATGCCGAAAGACGTCGCGTGGCAGGGGCGGACCGTCCACACCGGAGTGTGGAAGGCGCCCGTGCAGGGCCCACGGCTGGTGCGGCGACTGAACATCGAGGGGGACGGCCAGGGCGATCTCGCCGGTCACGGCGGCGAGATGCGGGCCGTACTGGTCTACCAGCTGCAGTCCTACCAGTACTGGCAGAAGCAGCTCGGTCGCGACGACCTGACGTTCGGGAACTTCGGAGAGAACTTCACGGTCGACGGGCTGCCCGACGACGACGTCCGCATCGGCGACCGCTACCGCATCGGGGACGCCGAATTCGAGGTGACCCAGCCCCGCGTCACCTGTTACCGCGTCGGCATGCGCCTCGGCGAACCCACCATGCCGTCGCTCCTGGTCGCCCACCATCGCCCCGGTTTCTACCTTCGCGTCCTCACCGAGGGACACGTCCAGGCGGGCGACGACATCACGCTGATCAGCAGGGGCCCGGAGCGGCTCAGCGTCGCCGACACCGACGCGCTCCTCTACCTCCCCGACCGTGACGCGGACCAACTGCGCAGGGCGCTGAACGTCCCCGCCCTCAGCCCCGGATGGCAGCAGTCGTTCCGCGAGCTCTCGGGTGCCCCGTCACCGCAGGGGCAGGACCCGGGGTGGCCGGGCTTCAAGCTCATGCGCGTCGCCCGGATCGCCCACGAGACCCCCACGGTGTCGTCGATCTACCTGAACACCACCGACGGCACTCCCCTGCCCAGAGCCCGGGCGGGCCAGTACCTGTCCATCCGCCTCGGCATCGACGGCGCCACCCCGGTGGTGCGCAGTTACTCCCTGTCCTCGGCGCCGGACGCGGACGCCTACCGCATCAGCGTGAAACACGAACCCCGCGGACAGGTCAGCACGTACCTCAACGCCGGTCTGCACCCCGAGGACCTCGTGGAGATCGCCAGCCCCCGCGGGACGTTCGTCCTCGACGAGGGCTCCGGGCCGATCGTCCTCGCCTCGGCGGGAATCGGTGCCACCCCCGTGGTGGCCATGCTGCACCAACTCGCCGCGGCACGAGACGCCCGTCCGGTCTGGTGGATCCACGTCGCGCACGACCGCGCCCATCACGCCTTCGCCGACGAGACGCACGCGCTCCTGGCGCGGCTGCCCGCCGCCCAGGAACGCGTGTACTACACGGCCGCCGACGAACCGACCCCGTCCGCGGACGAGGCCTACGTCCGGCGGGGACGCCCGACCGCCGAGTCCCTCGCGGCCATGGGCATCCCCGCCGACGCCGATGCCTACCTGTGCGGGCCGACGGCCTTCATGGACGCCTTCGGCGCGACGCTCCGGGATCACGGTCTGCGTCCCGAGCGGATCCACACCGAGGAGTTCAGCACGCTCGCGGCCGTCAATCCGGGCATCACGTCCGCACCGACGGTCGAGCCCCACCAGCCTTCCGGCCCGAAGGGCACCGGCCCGCTCGTCGCCTTCGCCCGCAGCGGCATCAGTGTCCCCTGGTCGCAGGCCCGGGCATCGCTCCTCGAACTCGCCGAGGCGTGCGACGTCAGCACCCGCTGGTCCTGCCGTACCGGCGTCTGCCACACCTGCGTCACCCCGCTCATCTCGGGCGACGTCACGTACACCACTCCGCCCCTCGAACTCCCGGAGGCGGGCTCGGTCCTGATCTGCTGCAGCGAACCGGCCGACGAGATCGTTCTCGACCTCTAGGACGTCCGGCGAGGACGACAACGGCATCGCCGGTCCGCGCGAGGACCGATCACCGGCCTCTACGCGGCCAACGTCTCGTCCGCCTGCGTGGCGCCGCCCGCGCGGTCGGCGCCGTAGCGCTCCAGCAGGGCATCGGCCGTACGCAGGGCCTGCTCGGCCGTCCGGGCCCCCGTCATCACGCACAGCGTGTACGTGGCGTCGTCGAGCGCGCGGCTGGTACGGCCGGTGGGGCGCACATCGTGTTCGATGCGCACCTCGGCAAACCGGGCCAGCACGGCGCGCAGTTCCCTCTCCGCCGGAAGGATCATGGTTCTCCCTCTCCCCCTGAACAGCTCGCGAGGCGGCCGACCGCCGTCACGAGAACCAGGCCACATGTAAGGCGTCCGACACCGCATCTGGCACGGAGTGTCATCACGCAGCTCTTCAAGTGCCCGGCGCGGAGAGGTCTACGCCACTGCTTTCGGCCAAGAATTTCGAGACGTGCCCGGACCGGGGGGCGGCGCCCTGGTGCCGTCAACGGCTCTCCGCGTCAGCGAAGTCGGGGAGTTCCGTGGAGAGCAGTTGTTCGGCACCCCCGTCGAGGAGCTCCTGCATCCGGTGGGAGCGAGGCAGCATGGTGGCCTCGTAGGCGTGGATCGCCTCGTCGATGGTGCTGTTCTTCGCGAGGGCGAGCGCCAGTTCGCAGGCGTCCAGCATGGCGAGGTTGACTCCGACGCCGAGCGGCGGCATGAGGTGGGCGGCGTCGCCGAGCAGGGTGATCGTCGGGTTGTGGTCCCAGGTGTGAGGGACGGGCAGGGCGAGGATCGGGCGGTCGACGTAGCGGCCGTCGTTGTCGGTGAGCAGGTGACGCAGTCGGGGCGACCAGTCGCGGTAGCGGTCCAGGAGGAGGGCGCGGATGCCGTCCGTGTCCTGGATGGTCAGACCCGCGCCCGTGATCCAGTCGGCGGGCACGCGCTGGATGATGTAGACGCGGATGTGGTCGCCGCTGTTGCGCTGGGCGAACAGGCCGCGGTCGCCGTCGGCCGCGGCGGCGCCGCCCTGGCCGACGAGTTCGGCGATGTCGGAATGCCGGTTCTCTACGTCGTGGAACCACGCTTCGAGGAAGCTGACGCCGCTGTACCGGGGGACGGCCGGGGAGATGGCGCGGCGCACCGTGGACCAGGCACCGTCGGCGCCGATGACGAGGTCGGCCTCGGTCGTCGTGCCGTCGGCGAAGCACAGGTGGCGGGGGCCCTCCGCCGGACCGTCGACCGACCGCAGCCTATGGCCCCACCGCACGGTGCCGGGCTGGAGGGAGTCGAGGAGGAGGTCGCGCAACCGGCCGCGGTCGATCTCCGGTTTGAAGCGGTCGCCCGCTTCGGGGGTGTGGTGGAAGAGGATCGTCGCGTCCGCGTCCATCTGACGCATCTCCTGGCCCTCGGGGCGGGACAGCCGGAAGAACGCGTCCAGGAGGCCGGCCTCGCGCAGGGCGATCTGACCGTTGTCCTCGTGCAGGTCGAGCGTTCCGCCCTGGTCCCGGGCGTCGGGTCCGCTCTCATGGTCGTAGACGGTGGCGGAGATGCCGTGCCGCTGAAGAATCCGGGCGCAGGTCAGGCCGCCGGGACCGGCGCCGACGATGGCGATGCGGGGAGTCGGGGTGGTGTTCATGATCATGCTCCGTTCGTCCCACCCGGGAAGGTGGCGCCGGGCGGGCTGGACAGTGGCGTCCCTCCGGACAGGCCGGCGAGGGATGGCAATGGATGAGGATGCGGAGCGCGTTGGACAGCGGGCCGCGACCCCAGAAGAGCACACCGACTCACTAAGTGCAACCGTGTCACTTTTGAAGTCGATCCACCTAAGGGTAGGATGGAGACATGCCGGAGACAGAGACCTCCCCCACCGCCGCCGCTCCGATCGGGCGCCGTGAGCGCAAGAAGGCCGCCACCCGTCAGGCCATCGCCGACGCCGCCCTGCGCCTCTTCCTCGCACGCGGATACGACGACGTCGGCATCCGCGAGATCGCCGATGCCGCCGACGTGTCCACCACGACGCTGTTCAAGCACTTCCCGGTCAAGGAAGCCCTGGTCTTCGACGAGGAAGCCGACCAGGAGGCCCGGCTCCTCTCCGCCGTACGCGATCGCCCCGCCGGTCAGTCCGTCCCGGCGGCCCTGTGCGAGCACGCGCTGTGCCTCCGCCTGGCCACCGCGGACGGCGACGCCGAGTTCACCGCGTTCCTCGGCCTCGTCGACAGCACGCCGGCCCTACGCGACTACGTCCAGTCCATGTGGCTGCGTCACGCCGACGCCCTGGCCCGGGTCATCGCCGAGGAGAGCGGCCTGCCCCACGACGACCCCGCCTGCATCGCCCTGGCCCACTTCGCGCTCGAAGCCCCCCGCACCGCCCACGGCCGGGACAACCCCCGCGAGGCCATCAGGCGCGCGTTCGCCCTGCTGGAGAACGGCTGGACGGCCATCGACTCCGGCGGCCACCAGTAGGGGCCGTGTCCGGTCTTCCGCCTCTGGGGTCAGCCCAGTTGGGACAGACCCTTCTGCAGATCCTCCGCGTTCATGACGGGGGCGAGTTCGAGCCGCGCGCCGAGGTTCATGAAGAACGGCTCGGCGATCAACGGTATTTCACTGGTGTCCTGCATGTCGAAGACCATGAAACAGGCCCGGTTTCCGTCGATGGTGGTGAAGTAGGTCGCCTCCGGCTTGAGGTGCTCCATCGTCTCCCGCATCAGCTCCGCGAGCTTGCCGCTGCTGATCAGCTCGTTGGCCTTCTCCGTGTCCATGGTCGCCCTGAGCATGACGCGCATCGCACTCACCTTCTCGCCTGGTCGACACACGCATAGGCACATCAACGTGCACTTTTAGGCTATGCCGCTTGCCACTTGCGCGCCCTTCGGCACCCGGGCTCCGACCGTGCGGCGACGATCACGCACGGCGGATCACGGCAACTCCCGCCCTGGCGAGGAGCGTTGGCGTGGCCGGCGTCCCGGCGCCTCAGGGCCTGACCATGCGGTCCTGTTCCACCAGGGGCGCGCCGTCGTGCCACGGCAGCACCTTGCCGAAGCGGATCAGTTCGCCGTACAGAGGGGGATCCACCCGCTCGGCGAAGACCAGGTCGAGCAGGGCCCCGGCCGCCCGGGCGGGCGACTGCGCCTGGCTGTAGTCGCTGAACCAGGGGCGCGAGGTCGCGGTGTCGACCATGCCGGGGCATACGGCCGCGATCAGGATCCCGGCCGCGAGGTCG
The DNA here is from genome assembly GCF_036231965.1 of Streptomyces sp. NBC_01428. Lineage (NCBI taxonomy): Bacteria > Bacillati > Actinomycetota > Actinomycetes > Kitasatosporales > Streptomycetaceae > Streptomyces > Streptomyces sp. NBC_01428. The sequence goes on from NZ_CP109499.1 coordinate 498,441, forward strand.
CGCTCCCGGCGCTCGGCGGCGACACCGCGCACGGCCGCGACCTGGGCCACCTTCGAGGGCACGTTCAGCCAGACCGGCCAGCCGGCCTCCTGCGCGGTCCCGGCGTGGACGGCGCTGCGCCAGGACTCGACGGCGTACTCGACCTGGTCGAGGCTCGCGCCGTCGAACAGAGGGTGCAGCCGCGGATCGAGGTGGCCGAGTGTGCCCAGGCTGCTGGCCACCACGAGCATCCTGCCGCCCGGACGCAGGACGGGGGCGAAGGAGCGCAGGATCGCGTGCGTGGCGGTGTTGGAGACGTCGATGAACTCGTCGGCGCGTTCGGCCTGGGACTCCTCGGGCAGGACGCGGGCGACCGCGTTGGACAGGACGACGTCGACCCCGCCGTGGCGGGCCCGGAGGTCTTCGGCGAGACGGGCGACGGCGTCGGTGTCCGTGACGTCCAGGATCCGGCCCTCCACGCGGGCGCGGGTACCGGGAAGCTCCGCGACCTCGCGGGCGGCGTCCGCCACCCGTCGGCCGTCCCGGCCGGTGGGCAGGACCAGGTCGCCGGGGCTCATGCGGGCGGCCAGTCCTTCGACGAGGGCGCGGCCGAGTCCTTGGTTGGCGCCCGTGACGAGGGCGATGCGAGAAGCGTTCATGCCTCCACGCTAGAAACCCGCGGCCTATGCGTCCAACGAGAGTTGAGCATGGCTAGTATGCGTGAACGTCATGGACTTCACGGATGTGTCACTCACCGCGCTGCGGGTCTTCCGCGCGGTCGCCGAGCAGGGAACGTTCACCTCGGCCGCCGCGTCGCTGGGTTACACCCAGTCGGCCGTGTCCCGGCAGATCGCAGCGATCGAGCGGGCCGCCGACGCCGAGCTGCTGGAGCGGCGGCGTGACGGCGTGCGGCTCACCGCCGCAGGCCGGATCGTCATGCGCCGCGCGACCGTCGTGCTCGACGAGATCGAGGCGACCGCCAGGGAGTTGTCCGGTCTGCCCGAGCAGTCGGGGACGGTCCGCCTGGGGTGGCTCCCGAGCGCCGGAGCCGTACTGCTGCCGCTGGCGCTGACCGCGCTGCGGACGACGGATCCCGGGCTGCGTGTGGTCGGCAGGGAAGGCACGACTCCCTCCCTCGTCCGTGCCGTGCGGGCCGGCAGCCTGGATCTGGCCCTGCTCGCGTCCGCCCCGCCGTTCCGGCCGCCGGACGCCGAGTCGCCGCCGCTCGCGGTGCAGACCCTCACCGAGCGTCCCCTGTGTCTGGCGGTGCCCGCCACGCACCCGCTCGCCCGGGCCGACGCCGTCGACGTGGCCGACCTGCGCGGTCAGCGGTGGATCGCCGGCACCTCCTCGGGAGAGGACCGGCTCCTCGGCGTCTGGCCGGGCCTGGACGAGCGGCCCGAGATCGCCCACACCGCACGCGACTGGCTCGCCAAGCTGCATCTCGTGGCCGCCGGCTTCGGCCTGACGACCGTGCCCGCCACCCTCGCCTCCGCCGCTCCGCCGGGAGTCCGTGTGCTCCCCGTGCGCGGAGGCCCCCAGGAGACGCGGCGCCTGTTCCTGGCCCGTCTCCCCCACCCGCCGGCCGACCCGGTCACCCGGGTGGCGGCCGCCCTGCGCGCGGCGGCCCTGGAGGCCGACGCGCCCGCGCCGTCACTGCCGCCTTCGTGACGACGTCACACGGCCCGCGCTGCGCTCCCGTCAGAGGCGGCGCGGCCGTGCGGGCCGCCCGTCAGTGATGCCGGCGCCCGCCCCGGTTCTCGAACTCCCGCCGGACCCCGGCACCGTCGTCCACGACCAGTCCGGCACTGTCCGGTATCTCGAGCACCCCGGCGCAGTGCTCGCACAGCATGGGACCGCTCGCGGACGGGATCGCGGGCCTGCTCCCGCAAGCCCTGCAGACGCCCGTCCCCCGGCCGTCGTCGGTCTCTCGCACATCCATCACTGCACTCCCTCCGAGTGGGCGACGCGGCGGCTCCGCTCGCCCGCAGGCCGAGTTCCCAGAAGGGCCGGGACTACCCACGTCGGGCATGCTGAGAGGCAGGACCGTGAGTCCCCGTCGCCGTGCGAGCCCCCTCCGGCCATCCGCCGCGGAGGCGGGCGTGAGGTGCGGCTTTCTGGGAACCACACACGGCGTGCACCGAACGCGGATCCGCACGGATCACGCAGGACCGGGCCGAGAGGTGAGCGATGGACGAGGCTCAGAGATCGCTGCTGGACGGGTTGACGATCGACGCGAGCAGTCCCGAACAGCCCGTCCTCCTGGACGAGGCGGGCCGTCCGCTCGCGACGTGGCGGGAGAACTACCCCTACGACCGCCGGGTCCGGCGCAAGGAGTACGACCGGCAGAAGCGCATCCTGCAGATCGAGCTGCTCAAGCTGCAGCGTTGGGCCAAGGACACCGGCGCCCGCGTGGTCGTCGTCTGCGAGGGGCGGGACGCGGCGGGCAAAGGGGGAACGATCCAGCGCTTCACCGAACGCCTCAACCCTCGCAGCGCGCGCATCGTCGCCCTGGACAAGCCCACCGAACGTGAAGCCGGACAGTGGTACTTCCAGCGCTACGCCGCGCATCTGCCGGCACCGGGTGAGCTCGTCTTCTTCGACCGCTCCTGGTACAACCGTGCCGGGGTCGAGCGCGTCATGGGCTACTGCACGAACGACCAGTACGACCTGTTCCTGCGGCAGTGTCCCGCCTTCGAGGCGATGCTCGTCGAGGACGGGATCATCCTGGTGAAGTTCTGGTTCTCCGTCTCGCGCGCCGAGCAGCGCACCCGATTCGCCATCCGTCAGGTGGACCCCGTCCGGCAGTGGAAGCTCTCTCCCACCGACCTCGACTCCCTGGACCGCTGGGACGAGTACACCCTCGCGAAGATCGAGATGTTCCGCGCCACGGACACCGAGCACGCCCCGTGGACCGTGGTGAAGAGCAACGACAAGCGCCGAGCCCGTCTGGAGTCCATGCGCAGCCTTCTCGCCCGCATCGACTACACCAACAAGGACACCGAGGCGGTCGGAACACCGGACCCGCTCGTCATCGGCCCGGCCTACACCCTCCTCGAACCCGGCGAGGAGGACACCGCGCTCTCCCCGACGCCCCTGGCCGGTCACACCGACGGACCGGGACACCACCCGGTGGCGGACCGACGGGCGTGAGCCGCGGGGGACGCCTCACCCGCCGGCCGACCGGACCCGTTCCCGCGCCGTCCTCAGCGCCAACGGTGTCGCCGCCGCCCAGGCCTGCGGCGAGCAGCTGTGCGGATAGGGGACGGGACGCGGGGTGGTGGCGCGGTCGTAGCCCGCGATGACCTCGGGGAGGCGATGGCCGTGGTGGGCGGCCGCGGCGACGAGGCCGCCGGTCACGGTGTCGAGTTCGCGGGCCAGCCCGTAGCGTGCCAGGCCCAGGGCGATCACGGCGTTGTCGTGCGGCCAGGCACTGCCGCGGTGATACGAGAGCGGGTGGTAGGGCTGCTGGTCCGCGGCGAGCGTGCGGATCGCCCAGCCGGAGAAGAAGTCGGGCTCCAACAGCCTTCGGCCGACGCGCTGAGCGTGGGGGGTGTCGAGGATGCCCGACCACAGGAGGTGGCCGGCGTCCGACGCCAGTGCGTCGGCCCGGCGCCCGTGGCCGTCGAGCGCGAGGGCCGGGAAGTCCGCTTCGGGCATCCAGAAGTCCGTGTGGAACCGGTCGCGCAGGTCGGCGGCGGTCTTGTCGAGGCGCTCCGCGAGAGACGCGTCCTTCCATACGTCGCGGGCGAGCCGGGCCGTTCGCAGCAGCGCGTCGTACGCGTAGCCCTGGGCTTCGCAGACGGCGACGGGGCCCTCCGCCTGGGTGCCGTCGGCGAAGCAGATGGCACCTTCGGAGTCTTTCCAGTTCTGGTTGACCAGGCCGCCGGGGTCCGGCTGGTAGACCAGGTATCCGTGGGTGTCCAGGCCGCCGTCGGTGTGCATCCACTCCACCGCACGGCGGGCGTGGTTCTCCAGCCGGCGGGCGAGGGAGGCGTCGCCGGTCGCCTCGTAGTGGGCGTGCAGGAGGACCAGGAAGAGCGGGGTGGCGTCCACCGCTCCGTAGTAGCGGCCGTACGGGACCTGGCGGAAGTGGGCGAGTTCTCCGTGGCGGGTTTCGTGGACGATGCGGCCGGGCTGTTCGCCGCTGAAGGCGTCGTGGCGGCGGCCCTGCGTGGCGGCGAGGGCGCTGAGGGTCGCGGCGGCCGTGTCCGGGCGGTACGGCAGCAGGAAGTACGAGGTGAGCAGGGAGTCACGGCCGAAGAGGGTGAGGAACCAGGGGATGCCGGCCGCGGGGACGTGGACCGTTTCGCCGTCGAGGCCGGTGGCGGAGATGGTCAGCAGGTCGATGTCGGCGAGTCCGCGCTCGCAGGCGCGCCCCAGATCGTCGGTTGCCGGGGCGGCCTCGGTCCGGGACGCGGGGGAGGTCGAGTGCCGTGGTGCCGCCGGTGGTTGGGGTGCCATGCCGTGGGGATGGGCGCGCACGGTGAGGTGGAGTTCGGCCTGCCCGTGTGCTTCGAGGGGCAGGTTCCAGCGCAGGACCCTGGCGGTGGAGGGGCCCGCGGCCTGCGCGGCTTCCGTGGCGTCCGGTGCTGGACGGCAGGTGAGCGCGGTGTGCGACTGCCAGTCGGCTCGCCGGTAGGTGAACAGCACGCCCGTGTCCGTGGCGGCGGAGTGGCGTTCGGCGTCGGGCTTCGGGTAGCGCCGGTCGTCGGCACGCAGTTCGAAGAGGTCGGCGAAGTCGGCGTCCACGACGAGTTCCAGGACCGCCGTCACCGCTTCGGGACGGTTGCTGACCAGCCGCACGTGTTCGGTGAACACGCCTGCGGAGACGCTCTGTTGACGGAAGACGGTGTACGCGGCGGGTTGGTCCCGCGTGCCGGGAGGGGTGAGGACGCACGCTGCCGTGGCGTCGTCCTGGACCTCGGCGGGCACCAGGATGCCGGGTGCGTTGCCGTCGACGGTGAGCTGCCAGCGGCTGAGGTGGCGGGCGTCGCGCAGGAACAGGCCGTCGGGCAGGGTGCCGGGGGTCGCGTTGATGCCGCCGTCGGCGTCGAGGTGGGCGAAGGTGGCGTCGCGTACGAGCTGTACGTGGTGGCCGGCCGTGGTCACGGTGGGGGCTCCTTGGGGTCGGCGTCGTCGGCGCACAGGAGGTCGAGGGTGAGGGCGGCGGTCCACGAGAAGTGGCGGGCGCCGCGGGCCTCGCCGCTGAGCGGGTCCAGGTATTCGGCGAATCCGGTGCGTCCGGCGTCCGCGAGGAATCCCTGGCGCAGCCGTGCGGCGTCGCCGTGCAGTCCGTGGGTGCGCAGTCCCCGCTCGATGAGCCAGGCGGTGTTGAACCAGGCCGGACCGCGCCAGTAGCGGTGCGGGGCGAAGGCGTGGCCGGTGAGGTCGTAGCTGGGGACCAGACGGGTGGCCGGCGAGGTGAAGTGCGGGCCGTGGAGTGCCCGGCTCAGGCGCCGGACGATCTCGGGTGGCAGTCCGGGGATGATCAGCGGGACGAGTCCGGTGATGCTCCGCTCGTCGACCAGGCTCCTGTCGCCGAGGTCACGGACCCGGAAGATGCCCGCGCCGGCGTCCCACAGCGTGTCGACGAGGTGCCGGGTGAGGCGATCCGCCCGTTCCCGGTGTGGCTCGCCGGGCAGGCCCAGTTCGCGGGCGATCTCGGCGAGGGCCAGTTCGCTGACGACGAGGAGCGCGTTGAAGGCCGGGTCCTCGACGGCGAAGCGGTGCTCGGCGGCGCGGTCGTCGTATCCGGCGTCGCGATAGTCGGTGGCCAGCCTGACGTAACGGCCGTAGTCGAGGTCGGTGGGGCGGTCGGCGGGCTGGCCGTGGTCGAGGTCGGCGCGCCGGAAGGTGCCGGGTGGCGTCGGTTCGACGCGCGCGAGGGCGCGGTCCCACGTGGGGCTGTTGTCCATCCCCGGCTCCCAGGGGTGGACCACGGACACCAGTCCGTCGCCGCCGAGGTCGCGGCGGGTGAGCAGGTAGTCGTGCCAGCCGACGAGGCGGGGGTGGACCCGGGAGAGGAAGCCGCGGCGCCGGGATTCGGCCGGGTCCGCGCTGTGCACGAGCCACGCCGCCAGGGCGTGGACCGGTGGTTGGACGATCCCGGAGGTCTCCCGGTTCGCGGGGGCTCCGGCGGTGGCTCCGGATCGGGAGGAGCGCCAGAAGTCGGGGCTGGGGAAGTACGCGTCGGCGGGCACGGCGTCGTTGAAGACGATGTGCGGGACGCGGCCGTCGGCCCACTGGGCGGCGAGCAGGGACTCCAGTTCCTGCTGGGCCCTGCGCGCGGACAGGTGGCGCAGCCCGATCGCGATGAAGGCGGAGTCCCAGCTCCACTGGTGCGGGTAGAGGGTCCGGGAGGGGACGGTGGAGGTGCCGGTCCAGTTGTCGAGGAGGACCCGCGCCGCGCCGCGCCGCAGGGTCAGGGCTGCGGCTGCGGCGGGCGCGGGCCGGTCCAGCAGGGTGTTCACGCGCCGGACCTCTGGAGGAAGGCGGGAACGGAGCGGACGGCCTCCACGGGGTCGCCGGTGAGACGGCATTCGGCGGCGAGGTAGCCGTCGTAGCCGATGGTGTGCAGGGCGCCGAGCCAGGCGGGCCAGTCGAGGTGGCCGGCGCCGGGCTGGAAGCGGTTGGAGTCGGACACCTGGGCGTGCCCGATCCACTCGGCGTGGGCGAGGATCGCGGCGGCGGGATCCGCCTCCTCGATGTTCATGTGGTAGCTGTCGATGCCGATCTTCACGGAGTCGAGGCCCGTCGCGCGGATCAGGTCGGCGGCCTGTTCCAGTCGGTTGACCATGTGGTCCTCGTACCGGTTGAGCGGTTCCAGGAAGAGGGTGACGCCCTCCTTGCGGGCGTGTTCTCCCAGTTCGGTCAGCCCGGTCAGGAGTACCTCCCGGTCCTGCTCCTCGGTGCGCGGCGGTTCGAAGGGAGGGAGCCGGCGGGAGAACATGCCGTAGGAGGCGGGGGTCTGCGCGCCGATGCCACCGATCTCGGCGATCACGGTGAGCTGGGACTTCATCTGGGCGATGGCGTCGCGGCGCACGTCCTCGTCGAAGGCTCCGAAGAAGTGGAGCATCTCGACGCACACCGTCGGCATGACGACCCCGTCCTTGCGGGCCCGCTTCAGTTCGTCGAGGCGGGAGGCGAAGTGGAAGTCGCCCTTGGCGCGCAGTTCGACGGCGTCGTAGCCGGCCTGCTGGGCGAACTCCCACTTGGCCTGCAGGGTGTCTCCGGGCAGGAGCTGTTCCTGGGCGGCGGTCTTGAGCATGGGGAAGGGCCTTTCAGAATTCCAGGACGACCTGCAGCGCCTCGGCAGGACGCTCGTCGAGCAGGACGTACGCGTCGGCTGCGTCGGCGGCCGGGATGACGTGGCTGACCAGGGAGGCGACGTCGACCTGATCCTCGGCCACGAGCCGGAGGAAGGTCTGCTGGAGGCGTTCCACACTCCAGCGTCCCGCCAACTGCGGTGGGACGCCGCCGATCTGGGAGCAGATGAGCTGCACGCGGTTGTGGTGGAACTCGTCGCCGAGCCGCAGTCCGACGCCGTCGCCCTGGTAGAAGCCGGAGGCGACGACGCGGCCGCCGACGGCGACCGAGCGCAGCGCCTCGTGCAGGGCGGGGTAGACGCCGCTGATCTCGATGGCGAGGTCGGCGCCGGAGCCCGCGGTGGCCTCGCGGATGCGCTCGGCGACGTTGTCGGTGCGGGCGTTGAGCGTGTGGTGCGCGCCGTAGGCCTTCGCGGTCTCCAGGCGTCCGTCGAGGGCGTCGACCGCGGTGACGCGGGCGCCGTTGAGCTGGGCGAGGCGGGTGGCGAGGAGGCCGATGACGCCCTGGCCGAAGACGGCGACGTCCTCGCCGAGGTGGATGTCGCCGGCCAGGACGGCGTTGTAGGCGATGGCGCCCACCCGGGCGAAGGCTCCGGCCAGGGTGTCCAGCCCGGCCGGGAGCGTGTGGCCGATCATGCGCTCGACGGGGACGATACCTTCGCTGCGGTGTCCCCAGATGCCCCACACGAGGTCGCCGGGGCGCGGCAGACCGGGTGTGCCGGTGAGTTCGGGAGAGATCTCGACGACCTCGCCGACCTCCGAGTAGCCCCAGCCGGCCACCGGGTACTCGATGCCGGCGGCTCCGTCGCGGAACAGGCGGCCCTCGGGGTCCCAGGTGCGGGTCAGGTACGGGTTGGTGCCGCGGTAGGCGGTGAGCTCGGTGCCGGCGGAGATGCCCGAGTAGCGGGTGCGGACTCTCAGATGTCCGGGCGGCAGGTCGGCGTGAGACTGCTCGACCACCTCCACCTGACGTGGGCCGGTGAACTGAACGACGCGTTCCACGGATGACTCCGGAAGGTTGCGGGTGGCGGGTTGAGATGACAATAACCGGAACTTATGTCTTGTCAACAAGCAAAACTAATGCTGAGATGCGTGCTCAGTAGACGTAAGTGGAACGAGGACACGCAATGCTCAGCAAGCACCTGCGGTCGAAGGTGACCGCGGTCGGCGTCACGTCAACCCTGGGGCTCGGGCTGCTCACCGGCTGTTCCGGCAGCACCGGGCCCGGCGCACCGGACCGGGAGATCACGGTCTGGTCCCAGGAGAACCTCCCCGACCGCGTCGCCGCGACGCAGAAGATCGTCAGCGGGTTCGAGAAGCGGACCGGGATCAAGGTCCACCTCGTCGGCGTCGATGAGGGCCAGATGCCCCAGCTCATCATGGCGGCGGCCGCCTCCGGAAAACTGCCCGACGTCATCGGTGCGGCGCCCATGGGTCAGGTCTGGCAGATGTACACCAACGGCCTGCTGAACACCGACATCCCGAAGAAGATCGTCAGCGAGCTCGGGCAGAGGACGTTCAACACCAACGCCCTGGATCTGACCTCCGACGGCGCCACGCGCCTCGGCGTCCCGTCCGACGCCTGGCTCCAGCTGATGGTCTACCGCAAGGATCAGTTCGACGAGAAACACCTGCCCGCACCCGACACCTACGACCGCACCCTGAAAGCCGCCCGGGCCCTCACCGGCAAGGGCCACGACGGCATGTCCGCGGCCACCGACCCCTCCGACGTCTTCACGTCCCAGAGCTTCGAGAGCGTCGCCCTGGCCAACGACTGCCAACTCGTCGACGACCAGCACGAGATCGCCCTCGCCTCACCCCAGTGCGAGAAGGCCTTCGCCACCTACGACCGCCTCGCCCGCGCCTACGGAGCCCCCGGCACCCAGACCGTCGACTCCACCCGGGCCACCTACTTCGCCGGGCGCTCCTCCATGGTGATCTGGTCCTCCTTCCTGCTCGACGAGTTGGCCGGCCTCCGCAAGGACGCCCTGCCCAGCTGTCCCCAGTGCAAGAAGGACCCCGGGTACCTCGCCCGCAACAGCGGTATCGTCACCGCGCTGAAGGGGCCCGACGCCGCCGAGGCCGCCCAGTTCGGTGAGGTCACCTCCTGGGTCACCACCAAGACCGCGGAGACCGCCGCCTCCCGGGAGTTCATCGAGTACATGATGGGCTCCGGCTACGAGTCCTGGTTCGGCATGTCGCCCGAGGGCAAGATCCCCGTCCGGCACGGCACCGCCGAGGAGCCGAACCGCTACATCGACGCCTGGCGGCACAGTGACATCGGTGTCGACACCCGCAAGCCGTTCGACCAGGTCTACCCCGCGAGCCTTCTCAACCAACTCGCCGCCGGGGTCAGCAACATGCGCCGCTGGGGAATCGCCCAGGGCGAAGGAGCCCTCGTCGGCGCCACCAACGGCGAACTGCCCGTACCCAAGGCCATCGGCGAGATGACCGGCGGCCAGACCTCGCCCAGCGAGGCGGCCCGCGAGGCCGACGACGAAGTCGCCGCCCTCAAGAAGTCCCTTCAGTAGCCGCCCGCCTGCACGTAACGAAGGTCTCCCCATGACTACAGCCCCCTCCGACGCACAGCAGCGCCGGGATCCCGACACGCGGCCGGCGCCGCAGCCCGCCGCGCCCAAGCGCCGCCCGATGACCGCGAGCCGCCGCACCAACCGGGCCGGCCTCGCGTTCGTCTCGCCCACCTTCCTCGTGGTCCTCGTCGTGGTCGTCCTGCCCATCCTGTGGACCGTCCTCCTGGCCTTCCAGCACGCCAAGTTGGTCGACATCCAGGGCATGGGCCTCTTCGGCCGCTGGACCCTCGGCAACTTCACCCAGGTCTTCGACTCCGCGGGCTTCTGGTCGAGCCTGACGACCACCCTCATCTACACCGTCGGCGCCACGTTCGGCTCCATCCTGCTCGGGTTGGTCGCCGCCCTCGCCCTGCGCACACCCTTCCGCGGACGTGGACTCCTGCGTGCCGCGATGCTGCTGCCCTACTGCGCCCCCGTCGTCGCCGTCGCCTTCGTCTGGGAGGTGGCCCTCAGTCCGCAGTACGGCATCGTCAACGACTGGGGCCGGCGCCTGTTCGGCTGGGACGATCCCGTCGCGTTCCTGTCCACGCGTTCCTACGAAGTCCACCTGCTGGGCGTCCACTTCGACATCCCGCTCGCCCTGCTGACCGTCATCGCCTTCGAGTGCTGGCGCTATTTCCCCTTCGCGTTCCTGTTCATCCTCGCCCGCCTCCAGGCGATCCCCGACAGCCTCGAGGAAGCGGCCAAGGTCGACGGAGCCACTCCCACGCAGCGCTTCCGTCACGTCCTGCTGCCGCAGCTGATGCCCGTGATCGCCCTGCTCTGCGTCCTGCGGTTCATCCTCACCTTCAACAAGTTCGACGACGTCTACCTGCTGACCGGCGGCGGCGCGGGCACGGACGTCGCGGGTGTGCGCGTCTACGACTTCCTCACCGCCCGCTACGACGTGGGAGCCGCGGCCGCCCAGGCACTCGTCCTGGCCGCCGCCCTGGTGATCCTGCTCGGCTTCTACTTCAAGTTCTTCGGCAACAAGGTCCAGGAGGAATCGTGACCCCCAAGGCCACCCTGACCAGGGCCCAGTTCGAGGAGAAGTTCTTCGGCGTCCTGCGCTGGTTCGTCATCGCGTTCCTCGTGGTGATCACCGTGCTGCCCTTCTACTACATGCTGATGCTGTCGGTGAAGCCCATCGACGCCCTGCTGCTCGACCCGGGCTCCCTGTGGGTCCCGGCCAAGGACTTCACGCTGTCGACCTACCACGACGTGCTCAGGTCCACCGACGACGGAGGCCAGGGCTTCCTCAAGTTCCTGCTCAACTCCGCGCTGGTGTCCCTGGCGACGGTCGTCCTCACCCTGCTCGCCGCCGTCCCCGGCGCCTACGCCGTCAGCCGCCTGAAGTTCTTCGGCCGGCGGCAGGTGAGCGCCCTCTTCCTGGCCGTCTACCTCTTCCCGTCCACCCTGCTGGCCGTCCCGCTGTTCGTCGTCTTCGCCAAGATGGGGCTGTCCTCCAGCCTGATCGGCCTGGCCATCGTCTACGTCGCGCAGACCGTGCCGGTGTCCATCTACATGCTGAAGAACTACCTCGTCACCATCCCGTACTCCATCGAGGAAGCGGCCGCCCTGGACGGCTGCAGCCGGCTCCAGACCATCCGCAAGGTGATCCTGCCGCTGGCCCTGCCCTCGCTGATGGCGACCGGGCTGTACGTCTTCATGATCGCCTGGAACGAGTTCCTGTTCGCGCTGCTGTTCCTGGCCGCCGCCCCCGACCAGTGGACCGTCTCCCTCGGACTGGCCCAGCTGTCCAACGGAATCGAAGTCCCCAAGACCGTACTCATGGCCGGTTCCGTGGTGTTGACCATTCCCGTGGTACTTCTGTTCTTCGCCGCCGAGCGCCTCCTCACCGAAGGCCTCACCAGCGGCGCCGACAAGAGCTGAGTCATGGGGGACTTCACGATGACGCCGAACCAGGTCAGCGCGGGCGAGCTGCTCCAGCTCATCCGCGGCGGCCGCGCCAACACCCGCGCCGACCTCCAGCGCGCCACCGGGCTGTCCCGCTCCACCATCGGCCAACGCCTCGACCTGCTCAACCGGGCGGGCTGGCTGCGGCACAGCACCGGTACCTCCACCGGCGGCCGGCCCTCCCACCAGATCGTCTTCGATCCCACGCACGCCTCGGTCATCGCCGTGGACCTGGAGACCCGGCACGCCCGCGCCGCCGTCCTGGACCTCGCGGGCACGATCCTCGCCGAACACACCGGGCCCCTGGACATCACCGACGGGCCCGACGAGGTGCTGGACCAGCTGTCCTCGTGGTTCCCCGACCTCATCGCCGCCGCCGGCACCGAGGCGACCCACATCTGCGGAATCGGGCTCTCCGTCCCGGGCCCGGTCGACTGGGAGACAGGCCGGGTGGTCGAGCCGCCGATCATGCCGGGCTGGGACCAGTACCCCATCCGCGAACGGCTCCAGAAGGCCTACGCGCAGCACGTCGGCGTCAGTGCGGAGGACGGGCCCGTCCCCGTCTTCGTCGACAACGACGCCAACCTCATGGCCCTCGCCGAACACCAGGCCAACCACCAGGACTGCTCGGCCTTCGTCCTCATCAAGGCGTCCACGGGCATCGGCGCCGGCGTCGTCATCGGCAACCAGGTCTTCCGGGGTGTCGACGGAGGCGCCGGCGACATCGGCCACATCCGCCTGCACGACCGGCCGGACGCGCTGTGCATGTGCGGTTCCTACGGCTGTCTCGCGGCCGTCGCCAGCGGCCGCGCGCTCGCCCGCGACCTCACCGAACTCGGCCTCCACCCCACCTCCGGCTCGGACGTCAGGCGCCTTCTCGCCGAGGGGCAGCCCGACGCGATCCGGCTGGCCCGGGACGCGGGACGCCGGGCCGGCGAGGTCCTGGTGACCGTGGTCGCCCTCCTCAACCCCGGAGTCCTCATGCTCGCCGGCGACCTCTCCGGCGTCCCCTTCATGACCGGGGTGCGTGAACTCCTCTACCAGCGCGCCATGCCCCGCACGACCGCGAACCTCCAGGTCGTCACCTCCCGGCTGGGCGATCACGCGGGCCTCATCGGCGCCGCGTCGATGGTCGTCGAGATCCTCTACTCCCCCGCCCGCGCCGACACCCGTCTCGCCCGCCTCACCCTGTGACGGCGGGCCGCACCGACCGAAGGAAAGAACGAACGTGACCACTGACCTCGCCGCCTGGACGCACGCCCCCGTCGAGGTCGGGCTGGTGGGAGCCGGCCCCTGGGCCCGGGCCATGCACGCCCGCGTCCTCGCCGCCGGGCCCGAGACACGGCTCAGCGCCGTCTGGGCCCGCCGCCCGGAGGCCGCGCGGGAGACCGCCGCCCCCTATGGCGCCCACGTCGCCAGCGACTTCGAGGAACTCCTCGACCACTGCGAGGCCGTGGCCTTCGCGGTGCCCCCCGCCGTCCAGGCGGAGCTCGCCCCTCTGGCGGCGAAGCGGGGGAAGGCCCTCCTCCTGGAGAAGCCGCTCGGCCCCGATCTGTCGGCGGCCCGCCGCGTGGCGGACGCCGTCGCCGAAGCCGGTGTCGTCTCCCAGCTCGTCCTCACCAAGCGCTACCACCCGGCGACCAGGGAGTTCCTCCGCCGAGCACAGGCAGTCGACGTTCTCGGAGCACGCTCCTGCTACCTCCACGGCGCCTTCCTGGGCGGGGAGTTCGCCACCGGCTGGCGTCTGGAGCACGGCGCCCTCCTGGACCTCGGCCCTCACCTGCTCGACCTTCTGGACACCGCGATCGCCCCCATCACGGGCATCCGCAGCACGGGCGACGCACGCCGCTGGACCGAGCTCACCGTCGAACACGCCAACGGCGCCGTCAGCCAGGCGACTCTCTCGGGTTCGGTCCAGGTCCCGCGCGCCATCACCCGCGTCGAACTCTTCGGCGCCGAGGCACCCTTGATCTACGACACCGCCACGATCGACCACGAAGAGGCCTGGCCCGTCCTCCGCAGGGAGTTCGCCACCGCGGTACGCACGGGCACCGCGTCCGAACTCGACGCCCGGCGCGGGCTCCACCTGCAGACCCTGCTGACCGAGGCCCACCGGAACAGGACCGACGCCGACCGATAGCCCCTTCTCCGGTGGAGATGCCGAACGTGACGGCGGTGGATCAACTCGCATGCGACGACCGGCCGGCCGTGCGACGCTGCCACCCATGTCCGTCACAGGTGGAGCAGCACACACGAAGGGCAGAGCCGAAGGGGGCGACGGCAAGCGACGCGTCTTCCTCGACATCGACGAGACCGGCTCCGGCTGGCTGTTCGTCGTGGTGGCCGCGCCGACCGGGGTCATCTACCAGACCCAGGGCGGCGGTTACGGCTGTATCCCCTACGAGCAGGAGGGCTATCTGCTGCCCTTCTACGTCCCCGGCGCGGACGCCGGCCTGAACGACCTGTTCGTCGGCGCGCTCAGAAGCTGCGGATCGAGGCGGCTCGACTGGCCGCCGAACCTGCTCGACCGGTTGCGCCGGGAGGTCGCCGACCTGCACATCTGGGGGTCGGCCAACCAGGACGACGTGAGCCCCACCCCTCTGGCCCTCGACGAGTCCCGCCTCACCGAGACCGACGAAGCATGGGTGCCCGTTCTGACCCCGGACGGGCCGGGCATCCTCGTGTGGCAGAACTCCGACTAGCTCGCCTCAGCCCCGCGGCCGCGTCCGGAGCGCCCGACCCGCGGTGGCTATTGGGGAGTTGCTGTCAGGACGAGGATCGCCTGGTCGTCGTCGCCGTGGCGGCCGTCGGTGAAGGTGTGGACCGTGTCGATGACGGTACCGATCACGGCCTTCGCGGTGGGCTGGTTCAACGGCATGGCGTCGGCGAGGCGTTCCTCTCCGAGCAGTTCACCGGCGCTGTCGCGGGCCTCGGTGATGCCGTCGGTGTACAGCAGCAGGCTTTCCTGGGGCCGCAGGGTCAGCCGGTGCGCCTGGAGATGGAGGCTGGGCGTGACGCCGAGCAGGGAACCCGTGGCGTCCACGGGGCGTGTGCCGTCGGCCGTGATGTGGAGCGGCAGGGTGTGGCCGGCCCGCACGAGTGTGATGTCCAGCCCGCTCTCGGTGGGGGTGAGGTGGCCGTACACGAGGGTGACGAATCCGGTGCCGTGGCTGTCGGGCCGGTTGAGCAGGGCTCGGTTGACGGCGTCGACGACGGCGTCGGGGCCGGGTACGAGGGGTGCGACCGCGCGGGCGGTGTGACGGACGAGGGCCGTCGTGGTGGCGGCCATGGCACCACGGCCGCACACGTCACCGACCATGAACGCCCACCGGTCGTCGGCGAGGGGGAAGACGTCGTAGAAGTCGCCGCCGATGTCGAGGCCTTCGCCCGCCGGGTGGTAGTGGGTGGCGATGTCCGCGCCCGGGACCACGGGCACTTCGGGCAGGAGCAGGCCTGCCTGGAGGTCCCGGGCGAGTGCGACGCGCTGCGTGTACTGCCGGGCGTTGGCGGCCGCAGAGGCGGCTCGGCGGGCGAGCTCCTCCGCGAGGGCGACGGTGTGTCCGTCGACCGCGTCCTCGCCCGTGGTGAGGAGCGTGAGGGTGCCGAAGGCGCGGCCGCGGTCGACCAGGGGCACGCACACGTAGCCGGTGACCGACAGGTCGTGCCAGGGGCCGGGGCCGGTGGGGGCGCGCCGGGCGACCTCGCTCAGGCCCGTGTCCAGGACGCGGGCCACGGCGTCGTCGGCGGCGTCGTAGACGGGGATGTGGGAGGCGAGCAGCGCCCGCTCCTGGACCGTGGGCGCGGCGGTGGCGACGCGACGGACGCGGCCCCCCTCGATGATGTCGATGGCGCACAGCGGCGCCAGGACCGGCACGCAGGAGTCGGCCAGCCGCTGGAGGGCGTCGTGGTAGTCGAGGTTGCTGGTCAGCGCGGTACTGGTTTCCAGGAGGAACGCCAGGTCGTTGCGGGCCGCCCGCGCTCGGGCCTCGGCGGCGAGGCGCCCCTGCTCGGCCTCGTGACGTTCGATGGCCAGGGCCGCCGTGTCGGCGAAGACGCGGGCGAGCGCGTGGTCGGCTTCCTGCGGGGCGCGCGGGGCGCGGTGGCACATCGCGAAGGTGCCCAGGAGGGAGCCGTCCCGCGCCAGGATGGGTGTGGACCAGCAGGCGGCGACCCCGGCCCGGTCGGCGAGGTCGCGGAAGTCGTCCCAGAAGGGGTCGGTGGCGATGTCGGTCACGATGACGGCCGTGCGGCGGTGGGCCGCCGTACCGCACGAACCGACGCCCTCGCCGGTGGCGATGCCGTCGATGGCCTGGTTGTAGAAGTCCGGGAGACTCGGCGCGGCACCGTGGCGCAGGCGCCGGCCGTCGGCGTCCGCGAGCAGCACGGAGACCAGGACCTCGTCGGGAGAGAGGTCCTCGATGGTGCGTGCCATACCGTCCAGCACCTGATGCAGGGGTGCTTGCCGGGCGATCTGCTCCAGCAACGCCCGGTGCTCGGTCGTGAGGCGCTGCGCCTGCTTGACCTGAGTCGTCTCCACGCCGAACACCCAGACGCCGGTGACATTGCCGCCTGCGTCCAGTCGGGGCTCGTAGGAGAAGTCGAAGAAGGCCTCGCGTGCCGTGGGACCGCTGCCGAGCAGGGCGCGGGTGTCGCGGCCGACATGGCGCTTGCCGCTGCGGTAGACCCGGTCCAGGAGTTCGAGGAACCCCTGGTCCGCCAGTTCCGGCATCAGCTGCGCCAGGGGCGCGCCCGTACGGGCGCGGCCGTCACCGCCGATCGCCGCGATGAAGGCGGGATTCGCGCTCTCCAGCAGGTGGGCGGGCCCGGCGAGGGAGGCGAACACGGCCGTCGACTGTCCGAAGAGCGCGCGCAGATCGTGGCCGGCCTGCTCGTCGGCGTGCGGACGTACCACGGTGGGAAGGGCGGTCGGTGCCGGCTGTTCCGGTACGCGTGTCATCGCTTCTGCTACCTCTCAGCTGACAGGGACGCCGAGGGAGCACTCCCCTTGGAGTCGGGTCCGTGCCCACCACTGCCGGAGGCCAGAGCAGCCTCCATCGTCCCATGGACGCCGATCGCCTGGTCCAGGCCGGTCAGGGAGAAGGCACGCGCCACCGTCGCGGGGACCGCCGCGAGCCGCAGTTCGCCACCGTGCGCCGCCAGTCGCTGATAGATACGGACAAAGCATCCGATTCCCGACGAATCACAGAAGTCGAGGGCGGTGCAGTCGACGACGACCAGCGCTCCCTGCCCGTCGGCCTCGTCCAGGAGACGGTCGGCAGCCTCGTCCAGTTGGACGACGCTGTCGAAGTCGAGTTCCCCCCGCACCACGAGTACGGACGCGGGCGCGGTCGACCGGACCTCAATCGAGAACACTCTTCACAGCCTCCAACTCGACTTCCTCGCCCTCATCGTAAAGATCTCGTGCCGCATCACGGAAACCCGGCTCCTGGGCAGGCGACGTGACCTCGCGATCGGCGCCGGAGGCACGGTGGCGCGGGCCTCTTTACACAGACACATCCACCCGATCGCGTGCCTCCGCGAAACCCTTCACCGTCTCCGCAGGTTCTTCACTTGTCATCTCGCGGTCACGAGGCGGCGTCGCTCCCCGGCGGCCGACGACGCGACGGCAGGCCGCTGACCTGCCCGCTTGTTCCCTTCGAGGCGCGACGTCGCCCCGCGAGCCGCAGCGGAGGGAGGTGCGGGCCGGAGCCGTAGGGTGGCGAAACGTCCGTCCGGCAGGGCATTCGAGGGACGGCGGGTTGCCAGGGAAGCAACCGGTGGAGGATGGTTGCCACACGGCAACAATTCTTCGACCGGAAGAGGTGAGGGGTTCGCACAGCGGGCCTTCGTCTTTGTGACTTCAACCCAGCAGGAACACGGCATGAGCGCGCACGCTCCGGCACTCATGTCATGGTCGTCCGTCCCCTACCCGGTCGTGATCGCGGATCCCGCCGGCACGGTGCGGCACGCCAATCCACGGGCCGAGGACCTGTTCCCGGGGATCGTCGTGGGCGCGCCCCTGGGATCGACCGTCCCTGCCTGGCTGGCGGAGGCGCACACCCGCCGGACGGCGGACGACCGGGGCGAGGGCGCCGCGGTGTCCGGCCCGGTGGCCGAGCGGATGTTCGAGGCTCACCCTTCGGTGCAGGACGACGGCAGCGTCGCCTGGTGGCTGACGGACGACACGGACCACCAGCTGGCCCGCGAGGCCCTGGAGACGGAGCGCGATCGGACCGCGTTCCTCACCGAGGCGTCCAACACCCTGCTCTCGTCCCTGAATCTGCAGCGCTGCATGGACGTCACCGCGCAGCTGGCGGCCGGGCACCTCGCGGACGCGGCGCTCGTCGTCGCGCCCCGCAACGGAAACCGACTGCCCGTCGTCACCTGCACCGGGTACGGACAGCCCGAGCGCTCCCTGCGCGAGGTGAACGCCGAGGACGTGCCTGGTCTCGCCGAGGCTCTACAGGGTTTCCCGCCGGTACCCTCGCGCTGGATCGATCCCGCGTCCGCCCCGGACTGGCTCGTCCCCGAGGTGTTCGGCCCGGTCGGCTCCATCGTCGTCACGCCGCTGCCCGGCCACGGCGTGCCCGCCGGTGCGCTCATCCTGCTGCGTCGGAGCGAGGAGGCCGCCTTCACCGAACAGGAGGAGGTCTTCGCCCGCCTCTTCGCCGCCCGCGCCGGCGCCGCCATGTCCGCGGCCCGGCTCTACGCGGAGCAGGCCTCGCTCTCCCGGACCCTGATGCGCGACCTGCTCCCGCCGGAACTGCACCAGATCTCGGGGGTCGACTTCGCCGGAGGCTACCGTCCGTCGAAGGACCACGAGCGGATCGGCGGCGACTTCTACGACGTCCACCCCGCCACCACCGAAGGTGAAGCGTCCTTCGCCGTACTGGGCGACGTCTGCGGGAAGGGGCTCGAAGCCGCCGTACTCACCGGCAAGATCCGCAACACGCTGCACGCCCTGCTGCCGATGGCCGACGACCACCAACGGATGATCGACCTTCTCAACGGTGCCCTCCTCAACTCCCACAGCACCCGCTTCGCCACCCTGGTCATGGTCTCCGCCGTGCGCGACGCGGGCTCCGTGCGGTTGCGGCTGACGAACGCCGGCCATCCGGCGGCGCTGATCGTGCGCGCCGACGGCACCGTCGAGGAGGCCACCCGCCGCGGCACGCTCGTCGGCGCGCTCCCCGAGGCCCGCGCCACGACCACGCACAGGACCCTGACACCGGGCGAGTTCTGCGTGCTGTTCACCGACGGCATCACCGAGGCCCGGGGCGGCCCGCTCGGCGACGAGATGTTCGGCGAGGCCCGGTTGAGGGAGGCCCTCGCCCGGTGCGCGGGGATGCCGGCCGAGGCGATCGTGGAGCACGTCCAGATGCTCGCGTCGCAGTGGGTGGGATCCGAAGGGCACGACGACATGGCGGTCATGGTGATCGCCGCTCCCCGTTCCCGGCATCTCAGTGCGGTGGGCGGCCGAACTCGGGGCAGGTTCACCTCATGACCCTTACCGCCACCATCTCCCAGGACCACTGGAGACAGCAGCTCTGGGAGGCCGTCAGCACCGGCGACGAGCTCGCGGCCACGGACACGGTGTTCGACGCGCTCGACCGGGGCGTGACCGCGGAGAGCCTGCTCCTGGAGCTGATCGCGCCCGTCCAGCGCAAGGTGGGTGAGGAGTGGGCCGCCAACCGCCTCACCGTCGCCCAGGAGCACGCCGCCACCGCGATCAACGACCGTGCCGTCGCCGCCCTGTCGCACCACTGTGCCGACGGCACCGCACCTCCCCTGGGCCGGGTGACGGTGGCGTGCGTGGACGGCGAATGGCACGGGCTGCCCGCCCGTCTCCTCGCCGAGGTGCTCAAGCTGCGCGGCTGGAAGGTCGACTACCTCGGCGCGCAGGTCCCCACGGGCCATCTGATCTCCCACATCCATCAGACCGGACCCGATCTGGTCGCGCTGTCGAGCTCGATCGCCACCCGGCTGCCGACCGCTCACGCGACGATCACCGCCGTCCAGGCCACCGGCACTCCCGTGCTGGTCGGCGGGGCGGCCTTCGGCAGCCGCGGCCGGTACGCCGCCCTCCTCGGCGCCGACGCCTGGGCCGCCGACGCGCGCGACGCCGCCGACCGGCTGAGTCACGGTCCCCTGCGGCGGCCCGCCGCCGCGCATCAGCCCATCGACGACCTGCCGCACCTGGCCGACCAGGAATACACGATGGTCACGCGCACGCGCGCCCCGCTGGTGCGCACCGTGATGCGCACACTCGAAGAGCGCTTCCCCGCCATGCGCGAATACAGCGACGCGCAGCGTGCGCACACCGCCGAGGACATCGCACACATCGTGGACTTCCTGGCGACCGCCCTCTACATCGACGACGTGGAACTCTTCACGGGCTTCCTCACCTGGACGGCCGGGATTTTGACGGCCCGCAGGGTTCCCGCGCGTTCGCTCACTCCGGCCCTGGCCATCCTGGGCGAGCAGCTCAAGGACTTTCCCCGCGCCACCCTTATGCTCACCCAGGCCGCCGGCCGTCTCACCGGTGCAAGGTCCGTGATCGCCTCCGACACCAGGAACACCGTATGACGCCGCCCGCTCCGTTCGACCCCACCTACCTGCGCCTGACCACCGCGAGTGAGTCCGGCGACGAAGTGCGCCTGGAGCTGCACGGGTTCCTCGACTACGACAGCGCCGACCACTTCCTGGCCGTCGCGACCGAGCAGCTCGCCGACAGCCCCGGTCTGCGCGTCCTGCACGTGGACTGTGCCGGCATGAGCGGCATCGACTCCACGGGCCTGGCCATGCTGCTCATGCTGCACCGCCGGACGACCGCGGCCGACGTCACCCTCCGCCTGGTCGGGCGACCCCCCGCCCTCGAACGGATGCTGGACATCACGGGCACCCTGGAGCACCTCGTCCCCGATCGGGCTGCCGAGGCCGGGGGCCGGTCCGAGTCCCCGTACGCCGAGTACCGCCCCGCGTCGGAGAACGGCCTCCCCGCCGACTCGGCGGGCCACGGCTCGCACGCCGTGGGACCGGAGATAAGCGGCTGACACCGGGGCCCGGCCGGGGACGGCTCCGGACGCCCGTCCGTGATCTCCGACAGGCGCCCTCCTGATCCTTGACGGATAGTGGTCCGCGTCGAGCCGTCGCGGGATTGGATGCATATGGACCGCTACCCTCCCATCGCCGAACACGGCCTGGTCGGCGACCTGCAGACCGCCGCCCTGGTGTCCTCCCAGGGCGTCGTGAACTGGTTCTGCTCGCCGAGGTTCGACTCCCCGAGCGTCTTCGCCTCGTTGCTCGACCACGACGGCGGGGGGTACTTCCGGCTGGCTCCCGAGCACGCGGACGTGTCCTGCAAGCAGCTCTACTACCCCGACACCGGCGTGCTGGTCACGCGGTTCATGTCCCCGGAGGGCGTGGGCGAGGTCGTCGACTGGATGCCGGCGAACACCAGCCGTGTTCCCACCGACCGGCACAGCCTGATGCGGGTGATCCGTGTGGTGCGCGGCACCGTGCGGTTCCTCCTGGAGTGCCGGCCGAGGTTCGACTACGGCCGGGCGGAGCACGAGCTCGACCTGAGCTCACAGGACGCCGTCTTCCGCGGTCCGGGGATCGCGGGTCACCTCCAGGCCACGTTCCCGCTGACCCGCGACGGCCAGGACGTGCGGGGCGCCATCACACTCGGCGTCGGCGAGTCCGCCGTCGCCGTCTTCACCACGTGTGCCCCCGATGGCGAGGCGCCCCCTCCCCTCACCGTCGACGGGGTCACGGAGAGCCTGTGGCACGAGGTGGACTTCTGGCAGAAGTGGCTCCACACCTCCCACTACCGCGGACGCTGGGCGGAGATGGTGAACCGCTCGGCCATCACCATCAAGCTCCTGACCTATCACCCGAGCGGCGCACCGGTCGCCGCCGCGACCATGGGGCTGCCGGAGCAGGTCGGCGGGGAGCGCAACTGGGACTACCGGTACTCCTGGGTGCGGGACGGCGCCCTGTCCGTGCGGGCTCTGCTCGACCTCGGTTTCGCCGAGGAGGCGTCGGCGTTCACCAAGTGGCTCGGCGACCGGATGCGGGACCGGGCCGACCTGCCCGGTGAGCGCCTGCAGATCATGTACCGGGTCGACGGCGACCCCCATCTGACCGAGGAGACCCTCGACCACTGGGAGGGCTACCGGGGATCGAGGCCGGTCCGTGCCGGCAACGCCGCCGCCGACCAGCTCCAGCTGGACATCTACGGCGAAGCGCTCTACGCCCTGGCCGAGGGCAAGGACGTCGGGGTGGAGCTGGGCTACCACGGCTGGAAGGGCCTCGCCCGGACGCTGGACTGGCTGTCCGACAACTGGGACCGCCCCGACGAGGGCATCTGGGAGACGCGCGGCGGCCGGAACGACTTCACGTTCAGCCGCGTGATGTGCTGGGTCGCCTTCGATCGCGGCATGCGCCTGGCGACCGAGCTGAGCCGCCCCGCGGACATCCCCCGCTGGCGCAACGCCCGCGACGCCATCCTCGAACAGGTCATGGACAAGGGCTGGAGCGAGTCCGAGCAGGCGCTGGTGCAGCACTACGGCGGAGACGTCCTGGACGCCTCGCTCCTGCTGATCCCCCGTGTCGGATTCCTCGCCGCGAAGAGCCCCGGCTGGCTCAACACCCTGGACGCCATGGAGCGCAAGCTGGTGTCGGACAGCCTCGTCTACCGCTACGACCCGGCCGCCTCCCCCGACGGCCTGCGCGGCTCGGAGGGCACCTTCAGCCTCTGCACGTACCTCTACGTCGACGCGCTGGCCCGCGCCGGACGCGTTCGGCCCGCCCGCTACACCTTCGAGAAGATGCACACCTACGCCAACCATGTCGGCCTGTTCGCCGAGGAGATCGGGCCGAGCGGCGAACAACTCGGCAACTTTCCGCAGGCGTTCACCCACCTGTCGCTCATCATGGCGGCATCGACCCTGGACGAGGCCATTGACCGGCAGCGACAGCTCCGCTGAGGCGCATGCAGCGCAGCCCGGACGCGGCGCGCGCCCCCGCGAGAGCCGTGCCGCCTTCGACGCGCTGTACGCGCGTCTGCGGCAGGTGGCGGACGACACCGCGCCCCCGGACAGGCCCGGTGCGCCGACCGGGATCACGCGGGCGACGGTGCTGGCCGCGGCGGCCGAGGTCCGCACGGGGCTGACGGTCTCGCTCGCGTCCCCCATCGACACCCGCACCGCGCCCGACGACCCCCACCCGGCCGTCCACCGGATCACCACCCGCCCCAGGACCGCGGCAGCGGGTCTGCAGTTCGCCACCGACCGCTTCGCGATGAACGTCCACGGTGACGCGGACAGCCACCTCGACGCCCTGTGCCACGTCGTCTTCGACGGCACGCTGCACGGCGGTGTTCCCGCGAGCACCGTCACGGACGAGGGTGCCACCGCCCTGTCCGTCGCGTCCCTGCACGACGGCCTCGTCGGCCGGGGTGTCCTGCTCGACATTCCGCGGCTGCGGGGAGTGCCGTGGCTGGAGCCCGGCGACTGCGTCACCTACGACGACCTCGTGGCCGCGGAAGCGGCGCAGCACGTTCGGGTCGGCGCCGGGGACATCCTGCTCGTGCGGGTCGGTCACCGCCGCAGGCGCGAGGAGCTCGGGCCCTGGGACGCCGCACGCGACCGCGTCGGTCTGCACCCCGCCGCCGTGGAGTTCCTGGCCGAACGCCGGGTCGCCGTGCTCGGCGGCGACGGCAACAACGACACGGCCCCCAGCCCCACCGACGGCGTGGACTTCCCCGTACACGTCCTCGCCCTCCACGCGCTCGGCGTGTATCTGATGGACTATCTGCGGTTCGAGGACCTCGTGCCTCGCTGCGCGGAGGCGGAGCGCTGGTCGTTCCTCTGCGTCGTCGCACCCCTGCGCCTGCCCGCCGCGACGGGTTCCCCCGTGAATCCCATCGCCATCCTCTGACGTTCGGGGTTGGATGGTCGCGCCTCGCCCGCATCTCCCCTCCGACGAGGGGACGACCGCAAGGAGCAGCATGGTGGGATCGGCCACGGCACCGGCGATCATCGTGGTGATGGGTGTTTCCGGTTCGGGCAAGACGACGCTGGGCCGGCTGCTCGCCGTCCGCCGCGGGGAGCCGTTCGTGGAGGGCGACGAACTGCATCCGCCGGAGAACATCGCGAAGATGTCAGCTGGTGAGGCCCTGACCGACGAGGACCGCGCGCCCTGGCTCCGGGCCGTCGCCGACGTGATCCGTGCCGCGACGGAGAGCGGGAAGGGTGCCGTGATCTCGTGCTCGGCCCTCCGCCACGACTACCGGTGTCTCTTCCGGGCGGCCGGCCCCGGGGTGTGGTTCCTGTACCTGGCTCTGGACCGCGAGGTCGCCGAGGCCCGGGCCGGGGGACGGTCGGGACACTTCATGCCGGTCGCCCTCCTCGACTCGCAGTTCGCGGCGCTGGAGCCGCTGCGGGGCGACGAGCCGGGGCTGACGGTGGACGCGGCCTCCGGAACCGAGGCGATCCTGGAGCGGGCGGAGGCCGCTCTGGCGCGCTTCGAACCCCCTCGGCAGCGCTGACGGCCTCACGTCACCGCAGGCGGTCGAGGAGATGGTCGCCGACTCGCAGAGCGTTCGCGATCGCCGTCAGGGACGGGTTCACCGCGCCGATGCTCGGGAAGAACGACGTGTCGACCACGTACAGGTTGTCCAGGTCGTGGGCCTTGCAGTTGACGTCCAGCGCCGAACTGGCGGGGTCCGTACCGAATCTGACCGTGCCCGCCTGGTGGGCGGTCGCCCCGATCGGCATGCCCTTGTGCAAGTAGATGCTGTGCGACAGCAGATGGTCTTCGTGCATGCCCAAGTGCCCGAGCATTCCCTGCAGTTTGTGGCGCAGTCGGTGGAGACCCGCGATGTTGTTCTTCTCGTCCAGGGCGAGATGGATGCCCCCGTCGGCGTCGAGGGTGACCCGGCTCGTGGGCAGTGGCAGGTCCTCGCCGCACAGCCAGAAGTCGACGGCGTGGTGGGCGAGCATCTCGAACGGCATGTCGGGCGCGACCGCACCGGCCCAGCGCGGTGCCTCGCCGTGGATCTGGTCGGCGTCGGACTTGCCGAGCATCTGGATCCCGCCCAGGGGGTAGTCCCAGTCGTCCGCGCCCAGGTACCAGTCGTGCAGAGCGAGGGTCTTCTGGAACCGGGTGGGATTGGGTTCCTTGGACACGGCCATCAGAGCCAGGTTGTTGTGCCGCATGTAGTGGCGTCCCACCACGTCCGAGCTGTTGGCCAGGCCACGCGGATGCCGGTCGTTGGCCGAACGCAGCAGGAGGGCAGCCGAGTTGACCGCTCCGCAGGCGACGACCACGATGTCCGCCCGGAAGGTCTCGGTCGATCCGTCGCCGAGGGCGGTGACGACGCCGGTGACGGTACGGCCGTCCGCGCCGGTCTCCAGGCGCCGCACTTCGGCGTTCGTCAGCATCGTGACGTTGTCGTGTTCGAGGGCCGGATCGACACAGATCACCTGCGCGTCGGACTTGGCGCCCAGCAGACACGGGAAGCCGTCGACGCGGTCGCAGCGGATGCACGCGCTGCCGTGTGCGGCCCGGCCCTGCTCGTCCTGGGTGAGGTCCACGCCGATCGGCAGGTGGAAGGGGTGCAGCCCCTGCTTCTGGAGGTCGTCGCTCAGTTGCTGGATGCGCGGCTCGTGCGCGACGGGAGGGTAGGCGTAGTCCGCGCCGGCCGGACCCTCGGTCGGGTCCTCACCGTGTCGCCCGTGCACGCGGTAGAGGTGCTCGGCCTGCGTGTAGTACGGCTCCAGGTCCTGGTGGTCGATCGGCCAGGCCGGTGACATCCCGTCGTGGTGCCGGAGTTCACCGAAGTCCTGCGGGCGCAGCCGGAAGAGGGCGGCGCCGTAGAACTTCGTGTTGCCGCCGACGTAGTAGTTCACCTCGGGCGGGAACGGGTCGCCGTGTTTGTCGTACCAGAACTCGGGGGCGCGGTACTTGCCCTTCACGAACACCGCCGTGGAGTCCCAGTTGTCCCGTTCCCTCGGCAGGTAGTCGCCGCGCTCGAGGACGAGAACTCGTTTGCCGCTGGGGGCCAGTCGGTGGGCGAGTGTGCCGCCGCCCGCACCGGTGCCGATGATGATGACGTCGAAGTGCTGCTCGTCGGCCATGCGACGGCCCCGTTCCTGGAGTTCCGCGCCGCCCCGGCCCTGTTGCGGACCGGCTCCGGTCCGAGGCCGTCGGGGCGGCTGTCTGCTGAGACATCACGTCCGTTCCGGACGGGAACCTATCCCGGCCCCCGGACGGTGGAGGTCCGCGTCGGTCCGGCGGGCCGACGCTTCACCCGAACGCCCCTCCCGGGTCGGCGTCGCGCGGGATCCTCCGCTGCCGGGCGGCTACGCCTGCACCCAGCCCTGCCGGACCGCGTGACCGCCGAGCTGCATCCGGGTCCGGACGCCGGCGATGTCCATGAGGCGGCGCAGCCGGCGGTGCAGGGTGCGGGGTGACAGGCCGAGCTGGGTCGCGGCCGTCAGGTCCGTCACTCCGGCCAGGAGGAGGGCGAGGATCATGCGGTCGAGGTCGGTCGGTCCCTCCGCTCCGCGTTCCGCGGCGGCCTCGGTCGCCTCGCCCGTGGCCGGGAGTTCCAGCGGGTGGGCGGTGCGCCACACGGTCTCGAACAGCGTGTCCATCGCGTCGAGCAGGCCGCTGCGGTGGAGGAGCACCGCCCCGGGTTCACCGGTCGGCGTGGTCGCCAGCGGGACGAGTCCGAGTTCGGCGTCGGCCAGCATGAGCTTCATGGGCAGTTCGTCGGCCACGCGGAGCTGTACGCCGTTGCGCAGGGAGGCGATCGCGTCACCGATGATGCCGGGTTCCGCCAGGACGGCACGGTCCAGGACCGCGCGGAAGCGCACGCCGCGGCCGAGGGCCACCGGCTCGGCCGTGTTCTCGTCGGGAGGCAGGGCGATGAACGGTGCGGTGATGAAGCCGCGGACCTGCGACCGAGCCGCCTGCTGTACCTGGAGGTAGCGATGGCGGATGGCGTCCGCGCCGGTGACGACCTCGATGAGGTCGACGATGCTGTCCGCTTGCATGGCCGCGCGGTGTTCCTCGGCGAAGGTCACCAAGGCGTGCTCGGCGGCGCGGAGCCCGTCCCGGCGCTGACTGATGAGAGCGCCGAGGGCCATGGCGGGCGGCGCCGCGGTGAACCGTTCGTCCGCCGACCGGATCACCAGTCCCCACCGGACGAGGCGTGCCAGGCAGGTGTCGACCTGGGGACGCGGCAGAGCGAGCAGCTCCGACAGCGTCCCGGCGGGGCGGTCGGGCAGGCCGAGGAGGGCCCGGTAGACCTGTTCGTCGTCCGGTTCGAGGCCCAGGACATCCAGCATCGGCGACCGACTCTCCTTCGCTCGTCGCGGCGGTGAGAGTATGCGCCATGGTGCGAGATCCTGAATAGCCCCTGGTGGGAGCGGTGGTGACGGGTGGCGCCCCGGGAAGTCGCCCTCCCGGGGCGCCGTGGAGCGGATCATCGCAGGCCGTACGCCCGGATGATCTCGTTGCTGACTCCGAAGCCGCCGCTGGTCTCGGCGCTCGCGCGAAGGGAGACGTATCCGCCCGGCTTCCCGGCCGTTCTGAACGAGCCCGTCCGCCGGCCGTCCGCGCCCTGGGTGAGGGTCACTTTCCGCCAGGTGGCGCCGTCGTCGTACGAGACGTCCAGTTTCACCGTGGTGACTCTGCCGGGCACGGTTCCGCCGTCCATGGACACCGGCTTGATGGCGATCCTCTGGGTCGTGCCGGCTTTGACGTCGCCGTGAAGGTCCGACTCCAGGTCGTAGTTCAGGTTCAGGACCGAGAACGGTTCGAAGGAGTCGGAGTCGACCGTGTCGGACCGGAAGGTCCACTCCGTGTGGGTGCGGGTGGACAGCCGGAAGACGTCAGCGGGCCGCTCCGCGTCGAGGACGGCGCGGTAGGGCAGGTTGCCCGCCGGCACCTCCTGCCACTGCATGTCGCCGCTGACGGGGTTGTCGTAGATCCGCTCGGCACCCTGGAAGACCTGGAGGTGCGACGGTGTCTCGCCCCAGGGCAGGTAGCCGCCGAGCCGCATGACGTCGTTTGCGGAGGCCCACGCCTGGACGTTCCAGGTCATGTAGTTCTGCCATCGGGAGTTGTACACGCCGAAGGACTCGCCCTGTCCGGGCCGCGTCGCGGGAGCGAACCAGTCCAGTCGGGTGGTGCTGCCCTTGGTGTACGTGTTGTCGCCGGACACCATCGACCACGGCAGGGCCTCGTCGACGCCCTGCGTGTGGAACTCCCTCCAGTCCTGGCCCGGAGTCACCCATTCGGTCCGCGTCCCCGGATGCCGCTCGGCCTCGGGAAGGTTGAACGAGGGGTTGAGGGTGAAGTCGGACCGGTAGCCCTCGGCCGCCTCGCCGCCGGTGGCCGAGTAGTAGCGGGCGTCGATCCTGGCGAGGTCGCGCTGGGACGGCTTGTAGACGAGGGCTCGATTCGGCACCTGACCGGGATAGTCGCGGGTCAGGTCGTAGACGAAGGGCGTGTACGCGGTCTGCCGGGCCGTCAGTTTCACGCGGCCGGACCTGGCCAGCGCGATCAGGGTCCGTCCGGCGTCACGGTGCACGGTGGTCACCGGGATGGTCGACTCCCCCACGTACTCCATCAGCGGACCGGCACCGTCGTTGACCACGACCAGGGCCTCGGCGCCGGCCGCCGCCGCTGCCTCGGCGCGTTCCTGCGGGGTGACGTCGTCGCTGCGTCGGACGACCACCAGCTTGCCCTTGGCCCTGACCTTCTCGTAGGCGGCCACCGCACCGTCACCGGCGTAGACGGCGTCGAGCCGGTCGGTGGAGGTGCCCAGGTCGCTGCCCGCCTGCACGAGCGTGTCGAACCGGAGGCCTCCGCCCAGCGCGCTCAGCGCGAACTGCGGCTCCCCCTTGCGCCAACGGGTCGTCAGGATGAACTCGCCCTGCTTCATCGGCTCCGTCGGAGCGACATAGACGTCGTCGTACGTCGGCGGGAGCACGTAGGCGCTGCGGTAGTCCGTGTACGCGTCCTGGCCGGCGTAGTGGACGTTGAAGTCGACCTTGCGCTGCCGGTCCTCGGTGCGCTCGGGGGCCTCGGTCTGCAGCAGCCGGGCCTTGCTCGCGTCCAGCACCACGTCCGAGGAGCCGTCCTTGAGTTCGGTCTCCGGGTCCACCAGGACGGCCAGGCCCGAGCGGTCGGCCCGCTCCCCGTCCACGTCGAGGTAGCCGGCGACGGTGTAGACGCCGGGTGCCATGCGCAGGGTGGTCGAGCCCTCGACGTAGACGGACAAGGGCCAGACGTCGCCGGCGAGGTTGACCCCGACCCACCCGGAGGCGGGCTTGCCGTCCCGGCCGACGAGCTCGATGTTCAGGTCGTAGCGTTCCTCCTCCTTGATCAGGCCCACGGAGGTGCGGGCCACGGGCTTTCCGGTGGCGGCGTCGGTGGCGGTCACGTATCCGACGTGACGGCCTGCCGTGGCGGACCGCGGGTCACCGGTCACCGGGACGGCGGCCGTTCCACCGGCGGGGACGGTCACCTCGGCGGCTCCGAGTCCGAACGTTGCGTCGGTGGTGCTCAGCGCGAGGTCGAGCGTCACGTCGGCGGATCCGGTGTTCGTGTAGGTCAGGTCCTTCGTGACGGGGACGTCGCTCGGCTCGTGGGGCCACGTGTAGTTGCCGAAGAAGAGCGACCCGGTGCCGCGGACCGCGGTGCGCACCGCCGCCGCCACATCGACGCGGCCGGTGCCGACCTCGTACGGCGAGTACCCGCCGTCCAGGCCCTTCGCGGTGCTCATCAGGTGTTCCTTGAGCTGCGCCCCGGTCCAGTCCGGGTGCTGCTGGGCCAGGATCGCCGCCGCGCCGACCACGTGCGGGGTGGCCATCGACGTGCCGCTGAGGGTGCGGTAGAAGCCCTCGCCTCCGTCGGTCATGTCCTGTGAGCGCGCCGCGGTGATGTCCACGCCCGGCGCCGAGATGTCGGGCTTCAGCGCGCCGGAGGACGCCAGCGGACCGGTGCTGGAGAAGGACGCGAGCTGGTCCTGCTTGTCCGTGGCGGCCACGGTCAGTGCCGAGGCGGCCGCGCCCGGGGCCGAGATGGTCTCCGGGCCCGCGTTGCCGGCGGCGATGACGAACAGCGTGCCGTACTTCGCCGACAGTGCGTCGACGGTCTGCGACATCGGATCGCTGCCGTCCGTCGGGTAGGAGTCGCCGAGGCTCATGTTCACGACGTCGGCGCCCGATTCGGCGGCCCACTGCATGCCGGCCATGACCCAGGAGTCCTGGCCGTATCCCTCGGCGCCGCCCAGCACCTTGCCGACGTAGAGGTCGGCGCCCGGCGCGACTCCCTTGTAGTCGCCCCCGGACGCGGCGCCCGAACCGACGATGGTGCTCGCCACGTGGGTGCCGTGTCCGTTGACGTCGGTGACGCCTTCACCCGGCACGAAGCTGGCCGTGCCGTCGATCAGGCCGGCGAAGTCGGGGTGGTCGGCGTCGATCCCGGTGTCGAGGACCGCGACCTTGACGCCCTTGCCGGTGTATCCGGCCTTCCATGCCTCGGGCGCGCCGATCAGGGGCACGCTCTCCTTCAGGCTGGCCTTCACGCGGCCGTCGAGCCACAGTTTGTCCACGCCGGCGCTCATCGTCGCGCTGCCCTGCGGTGCGACCGAGGTCCAGAAGGTACGGGCCTCGCGCTTCCGCTCGCTGAGCACCGCGCCGCGGATGCCCTTGAGCGAGCGGGTGAGCTTGCTGCCGCGCGGGGGTGTCGGCTCGGTGGCGGCGCGGGTCCTGGATCCGGTGTACGTCGCTATCAGGGGCACCGAGGGCGTCTTCGCGTCGTCGTACCCCATCTTGATGAGGGCGGTGACGTCGAACAGCCGCCGGTCCAGTCGGTCCGTGCTCAGCAGCGGTGCCGCCTCGTCCGGGACGACGAAGAGGTCACCGTGGATCTTCTGCACCTTCACGCCGCCGACGGCGCTGTCGGGCCGGTCGACGTCGGCGGTCTGCCGGCCGTCGGCCATGGTGGTGACGGTCACGACGTCGCCGGTGACCAGGGTGACCTTGTGGGTTGCCGTCGGCTTCGCGGGAACGGGGGGCTTGCTGGGCGCGGCCTGCGCGGGCTCCTGCAGTACGGCGAGCCCGGACGCCAGGAGCGGCACCGCGGCGAGGGCCGAGAGCAGTCGCCTGCGTCTGCGCCGGGGGGCGGAGGACGGGGAGGGAGAGAACATGCCCCGGGTCTACCGGCCCGTCGACACCGCCGAGAAGGCAGGACGACGACAAGTCCTCGCCATGGCAAGGACTTGTCAGTCACAAACCGCACCCGAACCGGCTCGGCCGCACTTTTCGGATCGGCCGGCCTCGGCCGCACGGTGCGATCGGCCGGGCCAGGTCCGCCCGTTCGGATCGGTGCCGGCCCGAACGCGAAGGCCCTTGTCCGGACCGGGCGTCGAGCCGTCCCACGGATCCTTCGCTCAGGCGCCGACCAGCGCCTTGTTGACGGCGCCGAGGAAGTCGTCGAGGTCCTTCGGCGTCCGGGACGTGACCAGGGTGTAGCCGTTCGCGGTGTCGCTCACGACGGACTCGTCGACCCAGTCCTTGGCGCCCGCGTTCCGGATGTCCGTGCGCACGGAGGGGTAGGAGGTCAGCGTCTTCCCGTCCAGTACGCCGGCTTCCACCAGCGCCCAGGGGCCGTGGCAGATCGCGGCGATCGGGCGGCCCGAGGACGCGAACGCCCTGACCGTCTCCAGTGCCTTGGGTTCGAGCCGGAGTTGGTCGGCGTTGATGGTTCCGCCGGGAAGCAGCAGCAGCTGGTGCCCGTCGGGATCCAGAGATGCGAGGGTCGCCGTGGGCTCGACGGTCTCGCCCGGGTCCTTGTCACCGACGAGGGTCTGGATGGGGTCCGAGGACACGGCGGCGATGGTGACATCGGCGCCGTCCTCCCGCAGTCGGTTGACCGGCACCACCAACTCGTCCTGTTCCACGCCGTAGTTGGTGACCAGGACGAGCACGCGGTGACCGTTGAGGGGCTTGTCGGACATGGTGATGCGTCCTTCCTTTCGTTCTGCCTGTGCCGTGGGTTTCAGGGGGCGCGTGAGAGCTGGAGCGGTGGCTCACGCGAGACGCCTGCCGGCTCCGTCTCGGTCCGGCGGCCTTCGGACGTGCCGGTCGCGTCAGTGGTCGACGGACTGCTTCGCCGCGTCCTTCTCGGTCGTGGCGCCGTCCGTGGCGAGAGTGCCGCCCGCGGTCTCCAGGTGCGCCCGGATGAACCACTGGAACTGCTCCAGGTCCCGCAGCTGCCCGATGAGCAGGTCCTCGGTGGCGGGGTCGATGTCTCCCGCCTTCTTGACCGCGGCGCGCAGATCCTCGATCAGCCCGGTGTACACGAGGTCGAGCGCTCCGAGGTGAGCCATGGCGTCGGCGCGGCCGACGCTGTAGTCCTCCCAGGTGCGTCCGTCGACCAGTGCGCCCGGCGTGCCGTGCGCGACTCCGCCCAGCGCGGCGATGCGCTCGGCGACGTCGTCGGCCATGGCGCGGACGCGGTCGACCTGCGGGTCGAGCATCTCGTGCACGGCGATGAAGTGCGGGCCCACCACGTTCCAGTGGACGTGCTTGAGCGTGAGGTGCAGATCGTTGAGAGAGTTCAGGCGCTGCTGCAGTACGTCGATCAGGGAGCCTGCGTCCTCCACCGTGAGGCCGGGGACGGTGTAACGGGGGGTGGTGGCGCGCGCCATAGGTATATCTCCTGTTCTCTTGCGCTTTGCCCACTCTGGGTACCCGGGACGGGAGGACGCAATCCACCGTGTCGCATCCGGACCGGAGGGCGCGTCTGGCTCTGCTTCCCGTCCGGCTGCCGTACCTGGTGCCGCTCGGCGTCGGGGCGTTCCCGCGGAGTCGGTCAGACGCCGGCTCGGTGCCGAGCGGGGTCTCCCCCGCCGGCTGCCGGGTCGCGCAGGGCCGTCAAGAGGTCCGCCAGGCCGCCCGGAGCCCGCCCCCGCAGTCGGGTCGCGGTGTGCACGGGGTGCCGGTCGGTGCGGGCGATGCGGTGGCCTGTCGTCGACAGCCGGACCGCGAGGTCGTGGTCCTCGCCGGTGGGCAGCGGGGCGAAGCCGCCCACCCGAAGGTAGGCGGCGGCGGAGACCCCCAGGTTCGCCCCGTGCACATGCGGGTGCTCCCACCTCGACCTCGTCCCCGTGACACGGCGGGTACGGAAGTAGTCGGCGTCGTGGCGGGCCACATGGAGGGCACCGACCGTGGTGGAGGCGAGGCGGATGGTCCCCAGGACGGCGTCGTATCCCCGGTGCGCCCAGGCGAGCTGGTGGGCGATCCACGTGGTCGGCACGGTGCTGTCGGCGTCCGTCATGGCCAGCCACACGTCCGGGCCGGCATCGGCCAGCAGCATGAGGGCGTGGTTGACGCCCGCCGCCCTCGCGGCACCGACGTTGCGGTGCCAGGTGGGGACGACACTCGCTCCCCCGTGGACGGCGAGCGCCGCTGTGGCGTCCGTGCAGGCGTCCGCCGCCACCACGATCACGACGGGCACCGGCGCCACGAAGGCGGCGGCCGCGCGCACGCTGCGCAGACAGGCCTGGACGCGGCGCTCCTCGTCGTGTGCCGGGACCACGACGGCGACGGCGGCGGGTGTCACGCCAGTCCTTCCGCGCGAGCCGGTGAGAGCACCGGGCCGGGGCCCGGCCGGTGCTCGTGGACGGTGAGGGTGAAGTCCGGGTCGTCGTAACGGGCGAGGGCGCTCAGGCCCGTCAGGGAGTCGAGCCGGTCGGCGATGTCACGGCCCGTGCAGGTGTGCTCGGCCACCGGGTGGTTCCAGTGGACGGTGACCAGATGGCCGCCTTCACCCAGGCTCTCCGCACTCCGCCGGAGCAGCCGCGTACGCGTGTCGCTGTCGAAGTAGTAGAGGAGTTCCGACAGCACGATCAGGTCGAACACGCCCTCCGGCCACTGGTCGGGCACCGTCATCCGTCGCACGGTGACGTGGTCCAGGCCGGCGGTGCGGCGCGCCGTCGCGTCGACGGCCGAGGCGACGCGGTCGGTGGACAGCAACTGCTCGCACCGGGACGCGAGGAGTCCGGTCAGCACACCCACCGAACAGCCCGGCTCGAAGGCGCGCAGGTAACGGCGGCGGGGCAGCGCGGCCACGGTCAGGTCGTACTTGCGTCGGTCGTACCACCGCTCTCCGAGTTGCCACGGGTCGGTGGCCCCGGCGTACTGGTCGTCGAAATAGCTCGCCGGGGTGTTCAACGGATCACCGTCTCGAAGGTGCGGGTGTGGTGGGCGATCTCCTGCGCCGGCAACACCGGCCCGACTCCGGAGGCACGGCCTTCGAGCTGGCTGGTGAACCGTGCCAGGGCCGCCTTCTTGCGGTCGACCGCCGCCTCCGCCAGGGGGAGGACAGAGACGCGCTCCCACGGAACGCGAGGGTCGTACGGACGCGCCCAGTGCCACATCCAGACCGGGTAGAACCACACCGGCGTGGAACGGTCACCGCAGGCATCCCGGGCGGCCCGGCCTGCGGCCTCGTGGTCGCTGTGCAGGTCGCCCACCCAGGGCGCCACACACACGGCGGCCCCCACGTCGTCCAGTACCTCGCCGATCACGGTCCGCGCCCTGGTCTCGTACTCGTCGAGACCCGTGTCGGGGAAGCCGGCATGCACGGGGAAGGGCAGGTCACCGAGTTCGCCCAGGGCCGCGGCCAGCTCGCCGCGACGGCGGGCGGCCAACTGTTCCCGGCCGGGCGTCGGCAGCATGCCGTGCGAGGCTTCCCCGTCGGTCAGGCACACCGTGTGGACCGTCGCACCGGCATCGAGCAGAGCGGCCATCGCGCCACCGAACCCCAGCACCTCGTCGTCCGGATGGGCGGCCACGACGACGACGGGACCTTCCGGGAGAGCGAGGTGGGGCAGCTGGTCCGGCAGCTGTGCCGCCAGCCATTCGGCCTCGTCGGTGCCCTGCGCGTCGATGGCCGCGGCGGCGGCCGACCTCTCGGCGTCCACGGTCTTCGGCGAACTCATCGCGTCGTCTCCGCCGAGTCCGTCGTGATCAGACGGCCGAGTTCGGCCAGGTTCGCCTCGGCGTGGTGCTGACGGACGTAGACCGTCAGGTCCGCCACCGCGCGAGCGTGCCGTTCGTCGTGGCACAACGGGCCGGCACCCGTGGCGCGCCCCACGTGGTCCAGCACCTCGGTGCACACCTTTTCGGCGAGGGCTCGCACGCGCATGCTGCGCACACGGGCCTCGTTCCGGACGTCGAGGGGGTCGGCGTCGATGTCCTCGCCCGCATGGCGCAGCATCGTGTCGGCCGTGTGCAGCAGGACGTCGACGGCTCCGAGATGAGCGGCCGCGTGCGCGTTGAGCCTGCCCGCCGCGCCGCGCTCGTACAGGGGCGCCGCGACGGCGTGGGCGCCGCCCAGCCAGCACGCCGCCACGCCGATGCCTCCGTGCTGGAATCCGGGCCGCTCCAGATAGCCCTCCACCGGGCCGACGGCTCGCGCGGGCACGGCGGTGAAGGACACCTCCAGGCTGTCGCTGCCGGCCATGCCGATCGCGGGCCAGGTCCCTTCCACCGGTCGGACGCCGGGGTGGTCCAGGGCGACGGCGAAAAGGCGATAGCCGTCCTCGGCGTCCGCTGTCACCAGGGCGTGGGTGCAGGCGTGGGCACCGGAGCAGTAGGGCTTGACGCCGCTCAGCGTCCACCCCCGTTCGGTGCGGGTGGCATGGGTACCGGGTCCTGGCGGGCGTGCGGCCCAGACGCCCCATCTCTCGCCCGCGGCGGGCAGGGGGTGGCCCAGTTCGTGCAGGATCGCGGCGGCGTCCAGGTGCCCCTCCGCGAGCCGGGCGAGCGAGAGGTCTCGACGGCCCAGGGCCATGAGTACCGCGAAACGCCGTGCCGTCGACCGGCCCGGCAGGGGCACGCTCGGTGCCTCGCGCTCGACGAAGTCGGCGAACAGGTTCGCCGTGCGCTGTTCCGGTGTGCGGAGGCGATCGGGGATCTGGGGAGGCGTGACGGTCACGCGGACCTCCTGCGTACATCGTCGAGGGTGTCGGGAGGCGTTTGAGTATCCGCAGGCCCGTGGTCAAAACACGCAACACGCCTGGTCCGGCGGGCGGCCGGCGCCGGTGGTCCGGGCCGATCGACCCGCGACCGGCCGGCACGCCTCTCTACGCAAGGGCCGCTCGGGCGGTCGGGACGCGTTCCCGTGCCTTCGCGGCGACCCTCCGGCCGCAACCGGCGGTCTGTGTCGTCCGTCCGAGCGGGGCGGACACCGTGCACAGTCAGCATCCGGCAGCTCACGGACAGCCGCCACTCGCGGGGGGCCTCGCACTTGTGTGGCAGCGATCGGTCGGCATACCTCGGCGGAACAGTGGCACCTGCATTGCCGTACCCGGGCGGCGCGGGGAGGGACCGGTCGAGCAGGTGAAGCGCGGAGAGGGCGCCGCCTGACGTCGACCTTCGTCGGGGGCCTCGCACGGGGCCCCCGAGCCGACGCGCTTCCCCATCCCTTCGCCGTCGGCCGACGGCGAAGGGATGGGCCGACCGACGCTCGGGCGACCGGTCCGGACTCAGCCGGACCGGAGACATGTCAGGAGATCACCCATGCGGATGCGCAGACTCGGCTGGGAGCTGGCGGCGACCGCCGGCTCCCTGCGCCGGGCGTTCACTTCGGCGGGCCGGGAGCGCGACGCCTGTGTGCAGGCGCTCAAGGCGGCGGGGGCGGCCGTCGCCGCGTGGGCGGTGGTCGGCGCCTGGTGGGACGCGCCGATGGCTCTGATGGCGCCCTGGACGGCCGTCGCTCTGGTCCAGGGCACGGTCTACCGCTCGGTGCGCACCGGCATCCAGCAGCTGGCGCTCATCGCGGCGGGCACCTTCCTGGCGGCCGGGGCCGCGATGATCACCGGCAACGTCATGGCGGCCATGGCCCTCGCTCTGCCACCGGCGGCCCTGCTCGGCATCCACAACCGCTTCGGCGACCAAGGGGTCTACGCCCCCACCACGGTGATCTTCGCCCTCGCGTACGGGACGCTCTCCGGAGAGGACATGGCGCATCGCCTCGCGGAGACGGCGGTGGGTGCCGTCATAGGCATCTCCGTGAACGCGCTGCTCCTGCCCCCGGTGCATCTGCGCGGTGTGGAGGAGGCGCTGTCCGCCATGGCGCGGGAGCACTCGTCCCTGCTCAGGATGATGGCGGACGACCTGGCGGCCGGATACGCGGAGGAGGACGCGGCCAGGTGGCGGGGCCGCGTGGCCCAGATCTCCGCGACGCTGGAGGGACTGCGCAACGCACGGATCTGGAACCGGGAGAGCTACCGTTTCAACCCGGGCCAGCGCATGCGCCGCGGCTTCCGGGACGTTCCGTCGATCGACCACGACGCGTACTGGGAAAGGTTCCTGGACCGGACCTCCGCGATCGTGGACAACCTCGCGGCGGCGGCGGGCGAGGAACGCGGGCTCGCCCAGCCACCGCCCGCGCGACTGATGCTGGCCCGGCTCCTCGGCGCTGTCGCCGACGTCTGCGAGTGGGACCGCACCCGGTGGGGGCTCCACAGCGACGAGGCGGACCTGGCACGGCGCGACGCCGCCGAGGACCGGGCCGAGCAGGCGCTGGCGCGTCTCAAGTCCGGGTTGGCCGACGAGGAGCCGGAGACAGTGGTGACGGTGGGCGCGCTGAGCGCGTCGGGGCAGCAGTTGTTGCGTCTGCTCGGCGGCGCGTCCGGCACGCCCGGGGTGCGGAGCTGAGCACGTGTCCTGTCCCCCTCGTCACTCCGGCATCGCCATGGTGCCGTCCTCGCCTGTCGCGGTCCGGCGGGGCGGGACGCTCCGGAACGCCGTGCACATCCCGCAGGTGATGTTCCGACGAATTCGGGGCAAACATGTCGAGACGAGCAGGTCGCCGGGCGGTGGCGCCCTGCGAAACGCGGTGCCGAGCGCCGCGTCCCCTCGTCAAGTCGAGGCAAGCCACTCCGGGTTCTTGGAGGACCGCGTGGACGACCGCGTGACAGAGCTGGGGAATCTGCGGAGCGACAACACCCATCTCCACGAGACGATGCGCTCCGGCGCCGTGGTGGACCATGCCATCGCGGTCGTCGTGGCTCTCGGGCAGCTGGCGCCGGAACAGGCGGAGCACATTCTCCAGGAGCTCGCTCGGCACACCGGGATCAAGCTGCGTCACGTCGCGCAGTTGCTCATCGAGTGGACGCGTACCGGACGGCTGTGCGCCGACCTCCGTACGGAACTCGACCGGCAGCTCGCCGGACACACCAAGTCACCGCAGGTCGGCGTCTGAGCTGGCCGACGAGTGCCCCGTTCACCCCTGGAGCCCGCACCGCACCGCGGGCCCGGGGGAACGCGGGTCAGCGCCCCAGCGCCTTGCGCAGCTGCTGCTTGTTCATCGAGGAGCGCCCTTCGACGCCCTTCTTCCTGGCCTCTTCGTAGAGCTGGTCCCTCGTGGGACCCTGGGCGCCGCTGTGCGAGCGTTCGCCGCCACGCTGCGACGCGGACTTCTTGTCGCGTGTGGACGTCCTGCTCGCCGTCTCGGACTCGCCCGCCCTGGCACGCTCCTTGTTGACCGTCCGGGCGGCGATCTCCTTCGCCCGGCCGGTGGACTCGCCTCGCTTCTCCGCGCTCTCCTTGACGTGCTCGTACTGGCGCTCACGCTTGGGACTGGAACCTGCCGGCATGACGTCTCTCCTTGTCTTTCCGAAGGCCGGTCGGGCTGAACGGCCCGTGGTACGAGGGGTTCCCCTTCCGGTGGGACGCACGCGCGGGAACCGCCGCCTCCACTCCAACGCAAGACCACTCGGAGCGCGACCCAAGGGGTTCCGGGCCCGCCGTGTGTCACAGCCCTGAACCGTCCGTCCGGGACGACACGCGGCGCGGCACGGGCATGAACGATCACGAACGGGGGACCCACGAACGGGTGTCGGTGCGCACGCGCGCGGATCTTCGCTGTCCGGCCGACGGCACGCCGCGTTCACAGCCGAGCCCAGGAGGCCGGAATGTTCGAGGGATTCGAGACGGAGCGGATCGACGTCTGCGAAGGGTCCGCCTTCGTCCGTCACGGCGGGAGCGGACCGCCGGTGGTGCTGCTGCACGGTCATCCCCGTACGTCGGCGACGTGGCACAAGGTGGCTCCGCTCCTCGTACGGGCCGGCCACACGGTGGTGTGCCCTGACCTGCGGGGCTACGGGCGCTCCAGGGGGCCGCGCTTCACGGAGGACCACGTGGGCTACTCCAAGCGTGCGGTCGCCTCGGACGTGGTGGCCGTCATGCGGCAGCTCGGGCACCCCCGGTTCGCGCTGGTCGGACACGACCGCGGCGGCAGCGTGGCGTTGCGTCTCGTGCTCGATCACCCCGATGTCGTGTCCCGGGTGGTCTTCGCGGACTGTCTGCCGCTGTCCGAGCATCTGTCCCGGATCACCGCCGAGTTCGCCACGCAGTGGTGGCACTGGTTCTTCTTCGCGCAGCCGGACATCCCCGAGCGCGTGATCACGGCAGACCCGGACGGCTGGTACCGGGGCGACCCCGGGGTGATGGGGCAGGAGAACTACGACGAGTGGCGGCAGGCCACACGCGATCCCGACGTGGTGCGGGCGATGCTCGAGGACTATCGCGCCGGTCTCACCGTCGACCGGCGGCACGAGGAGGCCGACAGGGCCGCCGGTGCCCGCCTCACCTGCCCGACGCTGGTCCTCTGGTCGCTTCGCGACGACTTGGAGGACCTCTACGGTGATCCCCGTGCTGTCTGGCGCCGGTGGGCCGACGATGTCCGCGGCCACGGCATCGACGCCGGGCATCACGTCGCCGAACAGGCACCCGAGGCGTTGGCCGCCGCACTGATCGAGTTCCTTGGGGAGGAGCCGCGCGATCCCGAGTAGAGCGCGCCTGGAGTCCTCCCCGACCGGTCATACGGAGGACGGGCGGCCGATCGGACCGGAACGCGACCGGCAGGGGCATGGGCATCGAGGACGCGTACGTCAGCCCTGGGGCCGTTCGATGCGGAGTCGGGCGCCGGAGAGCAGCCGTTGCGCGGAGGCCAGTGCATGCCGGGTGGCCGTGCTGCCGTGGAGCGCGGCGCGCGCCGCGTTCGCTCCGCAGGCGCCGTGGACTCCCCCGCCCGGGTGCGCCGACGCCGAGGCGAGGTAGAGCCCTCGCACAGGTGTCTCGGGGCGGCCGGTACCCGGCACCGGCCGGAAGACGAGTTGTTGGTGGAGGTTGGCCGTGCCGCCGTTGATCGCGCCCCCGTGCAGGTTGGCGTCCATGGCCTGAAGGGTGGGAGGCGCGAGGATTCTGCGGGCGCGGACGAGTGAACGGAATCCCGGTGCGTACCGCTCCACCTGGCGTTCGACCCGGTCGGCCATCGCCTCCTGTTCACGCTCGTCCCAGGCTCCGGTGATGCCGTCGGCGCCCGCGTCGCCGACCACGGTCTGCGGGACATGCGTGTACGCCCAGGCGCTTTCGGTCCCCAGCGGGGAGCGTGAGACGTCGGCCGTCGTCATCTGGCCGAGCAGCGTGAAGGGCCGGTCGGGCACGCGGCCTGCTGCGAGTTGGGCCGCGAAGCGCGTCATCTCGTCGACCCCGTCGGACAGATGCACGGTGCCGGCACCGGCCGCCGCGGCGGCGTTCCAAGGGGTCGGACCGCTCAGTGCCCAGTCGATCTTGAATGTGGCGAAGTCCCACTGGAAGCGGCGCATGCTGTCGAGCAGGCGGCGCGGCAGGTGCCGTTCGTCGACCAGGCCGCCGTACAGGCCGGGTGCCGAGACGTCCGCGAGCACGGCGCGGCCGACCGGGATCGCCTCACCGCTCTCGGTACGCACTCCCACGGCCCGGCCGCCTCGCACGACGATCTCGCGCACCGGCCGGCCGCAGCGCACGATGCCGCCGCGCCGTTCGAGCCGGCGTACGAGCGCGGCCGAGAGGCTTCCCGCTCCGCCGACCGGAACCGGAAAGCCGTACTGCTGTCCGAGCATGCACAGCAGCCATCCGAAGCCACCGCTGCCGGCCGCCTCAGGTGCCAGGTCGGCGTGCAGTGCGTTGCCCGCCAGCAGCAGACGTCCCGCCTCACCGCGGAACTCCTCCTCGCCGAGCCTGCTGGCGGGCAGCACGAGGGACCGGACCAGGGGGAGGCCGGCCGGGCCACGCAGCCGCCTCGCCAGGCCGGCCCCTGCCCTGAGCGGGGGAAACGGAGTGAACAAGGCGTCCAGAAGCTGGGTGCTGATGCGGTCCCACGTACCGCACATGCGCGTCCACGCGGCGCCGTCCCCTTCGGCGAAGGCGTCCAGCCCCTTCGCCGTCGCCTCGGTCGAGCGTTCGAGAACGGCACAGCGTCCGCCCGGGAGTGGGTGGGCGAGCACGGACGGGGCGTGGGCCCAGCGCAGTCCCTCCGCGTGCAGGTCCATGTCCCGGATGACCGGGGACGCGGCCGCCAGGGGGTAGAACGCACTGAACATGTCACTCACATAGTCGGGATGCACACCGCGATCACTGCGAACGGCGCCCCCGGGCCGGCTCTGCGCTTCCAGCACCTCGACGCTCCATCCCGCGTCGGCCAGGAGGTTCGCGGCCACCAGGCCGTTGGGACCGGCTCCGACCACCACGGCGTCCAACATGGCGACTCCTCATGCCCCGCGGACGAGGCCCTCGGACGCGCGCACTTGGGGGGAGGCCTCGGGAGCCGGCCGACGCTCCACGACCTCCGCGAGGCGGGCGAGCATCTTGCGGTGGCGCAGTTGGATGAGAACCTCCAGTGGAGCGGTGTGCAGGGCACCGCCCAGGCCGCGCAGCGGGTGTTCGTCCACCAGGACCAGCGAGTGAGGTCCCCATGTGCGCACCTCGATCGCGATACGTGCGGTACCGAGCCGGCCGCTGTCGGCCTCGAGCTCCAGCCATCGCAGGCGCTCCATGCGGCGCACGACCGTCCGCCCCTCGTACGCGAGGCGGCCGCGCCCGAGGACGTACGCCAGTCGCGACCCGACCTGCGGCCACCGGCCGTCCAGCGGTCTCGACTCCGAGGTCCCGACGACCCACTCGGCATAGAGCCGGGGATCCTCCAGGACCGCCCATACGGTCTCGGGAGACCGCTCGATCACCTGGTGCCGAATGGCCACGACGGACTCCTCACCCAGTGACGACATCGTGACGAGTAGCGCATATCGGGCGAGTGCCCCTCTGGGGCCACACCATGCGCGGCCCTGCCGGGCGTTCCGTCGGCCTCTGCCGCCGCACTCGACCCCCGGGCGACTCCTGAGTCAGCAGCCCACCGGCCCGCCCGCGCGTCACCCCGGTCCGCTCGTCACGCGGTCGCCGAGGACACCGAGGACACCGAGGACACAGTCAACGGCTGTTCGGCACCGTGAGTACGGACGTCAGTTCCATCACCGCCAGCAGGCGGCTCACGCTCGGCTGGAAGGACCCGCGCAGACGAAGTCGCGCGCCGGCCGCCTGCGCCTTCTGTCGGGCCCGTATGAGAACGCCCAGCGCGGCGCAGTCGCAGAACGAGACGTCGGTGAACTCGACGTCCACCCACCCGGCGCCGCCCGCCAGTACGTCCTCCAACTCGTCCGCGAGGCGGGGCGAGGTCAGGTAGTCGACCTCACCCGCCACGCGCACGATCGTCCTGCCGCTCGCCCCTGCGACGGACAGATCCATCCGCGAGTCGACATCGTCTCCCTGGCCCATGTGCGCCGAGTGCCCACATGGTGACAGTCGATGCTCACGTCTTTTCTCCCCGTCTGCGGTTTCTGGTGTCGGCGGCAGGGCCGGCCGTCGAGACGCCCACGGCGGGCTTCACGCATCGACACAGATATCGGAGCAGACCGGTTCCGACACGGGTGCCGGAGCCGGCACGGTTCCGGGCCCCGTCCGCGGGCCCTTCCGGCTCAGGAGACGCGCAGGAGAGTGGTGGCCGGGCGGATCGCGTCGGGCCCGAACTTGGCACGGATGCGGTCGCTGACCTCCTCGGCCACGAGGCGGGTCTCGCGCACCTCGTCGAGGCTGATCTGCTCGGCCACCTGGTCGGCAGAGACGAGGTCGTCGGCCTTCAGCGTGATCGCGGTGATCCGGCCGCGCTGAAGCCCCGCGGCGTCGATGAGCCGGTACGCCATCGTGCGGAGGTCGTCGTCGTGGGCGGAGGCCTCCGGAAGCCGCCGGGACTTCTCCCAGGTGGTGCCGCCGGCGAAGCGCAGCGCCAGGGTCAGACCCCGAGCGGCCCGGCCACCGCCGCGCAGCTGGACAGCGAGGGTGACGACGAGGTCGAGGAGGGCCGCGCGGACGGCGGCACCGTCCAGGGTGTGCCGGGGGAAGGCACGGTGGACGCTCGCGGTCGCGGGCAGCGCCCGCGGGACGACAGGGCGGGGGTCGACGCCCCGGGCACGGTCGGCGGCCTGCCGTCCTGCCCGGCCGCCGAGAAGTCGCTGCGCGGTGGCCGGCGGGACGGTGGCCAGCAGGCCGACGCTGTGGACGCCGTAGTCGCGCAACGCCTGGGCCTGGCGGGGTCCGATGCCGTGCAGGGCTTCGACGGGCAGCGGTCCGAGCCAGTCCGTGACCCGGTCCGGGGGCACGGCGAGGACACCACCCGGGCGGGGGACCTGTCCGGAAGCGGTGGCCGCGACCGTGATGGACGACCCGATCCC
This sequence comes from Streptomyces sp. NBC_01428, assembly GCF_036231965.1. Lineage (NCBI taxonomy): Bacteria > Bacillati > Actinomycetota > Actinomycetes > Kitasatosporales > Streptomycetaceae > Streptomyces > Streptomyces sp. NBC_01428. The sequence continues at coordinate 541,877 of NZ_CP109499.1, forward strand.
GACCCGTATGTCGACGCCCAGCCGGGAGATGGTCCGTACGCGCAGCATCTCCCCCAGCCGGACAGCGTCCGCACCGTGGTAGCGCAACGCACCCTTGAGTTCCGCCAGGGCTGCTGTTGGAGGCAGCGCCTGCACGACCGGCGACAGCTCCGCCATCTGTTCGAGCACCTGCCGGTAAGCGTCCTCCGGCAACCGGTCCGGGCAGCGCACATGCATCACGCTCGCCTCGCTTCGCACCTCGACCTCTGACGTCACGGCACCCACCTCCTCTCCACAGACTATCGAACTATTATTCGAACACGCGAGGTGGCGAACCCCGGCAGCCAGGGAACTAGAATCGGATCTATGTTCGATGACCTGCCGCCTGACCTGGCGCGACTGCTCACCCTGCGGGTGTGGCACGCCATGTGGCTGCAGCGCATCGACGCCAAGATCGCCGCGCTCCGGAAACGGGAGGCCGAACAGGAGCAGGGCCGTACGAACCGGCCGGCGGAGCCGGACTGGATCGTCGAACTCGGCATCGGCAACGGACGCCCGCCCATCGAGGTGCACGCGGGCGACTGCTACGCCGCCGGCAAACGACGGCGGGCCGTCCCCCGGGACGAAGCGCGCCGGCTTCTCTCGTCGGGCGTCCGCGCCTGCGCCCACTGCAAGCCCGATGCCCATCTGCGGATCCTCGAATGAACCCCGTGGCACGCGGCGCCGCGCCTCCGTGACCGACGACAGAGGTTCGGTCGCCATGCCACGGGAGCGGAGTGCTCCTAGGCTGAGAACCCTCGGGGCCTGATGCGGAGGTTCAGCATGCCCCGAACCGTATGGTCCGGCGCCATCTCGTTCGGCCTGGTCACCGTGCCGATCCAGGTGGTCAGCGCGACCGAGGACCACTCGATCCGGTTCCACCAGGTCCATCTGGAGGACATGTCCCGGGTGCGCGTGCGGAAGGTCTGCGAGATCGAGGACCGCGAGGTCGCCCAGTCCGAGATCGGCAAGGGCTACCAGTGGGGCAAGGACACGATCATCCCCGTACTCGACGAGGAGCTGCGGGAGTTGCCGCTCCCCACGGCGAAGGCCATCGAGATCGAGGCCTTCGTGCCTCTCGACTCGATCGACCCGATCCAGATCGGCGACGGCTACTACCTCCAGCCGTCCGGACAGGTCGCCGCCAAGCCGTACAAGCTGCTCCGCCAGGCCCTGGAACGGTCCTCGAAGGTCGCCGTCGCCAAGTACGCGTGGTCCGGCCGCGAACGTCTGGGCCTGCTGCGGGTCCGCGACAACGTGATCGTCCTGCACTCCATGCGCTGGCCCGACGAGGTCCGCGACCCGTCCTCCCTGGCCCCCGAGGCGGTGGAACTCACCGAGGACGAGATCGCCGGAGCCGAACAGCTCATCGCCCGTATGACACGGGACGACCTGGACGGCCCCGAGTTCGTCGACCGGTACAACGACGCCGTCGCCGAGGTGATCAAAGCCAAGCGCGAGGGCGTCGAGCCCCCCGAGGCCCCGGAGGAGGCCAAGCCGGCCGGGAAGGTCGTGGATCTGATGGCCGCGCTCAAGGAGTCGGTGGCCAAGGCCAGGGAATCGCGGGGCGAGGACGCGACCGTCCACGATCTGCCCAAGAAGAAGAACACCGCCAAGACCGCCAGCAAGACGGCAAAGAAGCAGCCCGCCAAGAAGGTGGCGAAGAAGACGGCGGCGAAGAAGACCACGTCGGCACGGAAGTCCCGAAGCGCCTGAGGCGCCTCCGGGCAGGCGAGACGTTGCGGAGACGCCCTGGCGGCGGCCCGGCCTCGGGGTCGGACGCGGCCGTCCGGGCGGAGGGCCTGTGGTGCACCCGCAGGCCCTCCGCCCATCACGCGACCCGCCTCGCTACACCGCCTTCTCAAGCTTGGCTATCTGCGCTTCCATGACCTTCGCGGGCACCTCGGGGGCCTGCCCGCCCAGAGCGTTCATCGCGTAGAACACGACGAGCGTCGAGCCCTCACGTACGACGGTGTAGGACACGGGGATCTTCTCGCCGTCGATGTCATTGGTCATCGAGTAGGCCACCGCCTCGTCGCCCAGCGCAGGAGCCTGGAGAGCCTTGACGGAGGTGTACTTGAAGTCCGTGTGCTCGAAGGACGTGCACTTCTCGCTCTGCGTCCGCAGGTCGGCCACCACGTTCTTGGCGTCCGCCTCCTTGTGCGCGAGCAGCCCCATCCGCAGCACCGTCGCGTCGGTCTGCTCCAGGCTCGTCAGCGAACGGGAGACCCGCGCCACCGCGTCGGGCTCGGTGCCGAGCAGGAACATGTCGGCGATGGCCTGACAGTTCGCGGGCTTCGCCGGCACGCTCACTTCGGGGATCTCGTCATCCGGAGTGTTGCCGACGCGGTATCCCTTCACATCCGCCTTGGTGACCGCGGCCTGCGTCAACTGCGCCTCGGTGAGCGGCTTCAGGCCTTCCTGGGCGGCCGGCGAGGCCTTGGCCGTCGGCTTGCTCGACGCGGCGCCCTTGTCACCGCCGTCGTCCTGCCCCCCACATGCCGCCGTCGCCGCGAGCGCCACCGACACACCGGCGCCGACCAGCACGCGCCCCAAAACTGACTTCACGTTCGTTCCACCCCAAGAGTCCCAGGGCGCGACCACGAAATCGGTCGCACCGCGACGCATCAAAGCCCACAACCAGCGGGTTTTGCCAGCGCGTTAGCTGCTCTTGGCGTAACGATCGGAGATCAACTATTTGGTTGTACGGAGGCAAAGTGGCACGCGCCACAGATCCGTGGGCGGCGGTGGCGCGGACGCCGGCCCACTGGCGACATCTCCCTTCGTCCAGCCGAGCGCACGGGTCAACCGCGTTGCGACGGGCCTGCGTCGAGGCCCCGAGGCCGCATCGACGCCTCTCCCGGCATGGCCGCGGAGGGCGAGAGGCAGCGGCTCCGAGCGACCCGGTGATCCCGCACGACGGGTGGCGGACCTCTGCGCGTGACACGGCCTCACCGACGAGAACCTCGATCTCGATCCGGGCCACCGGGAGCGAACCCTGCTGACCCCGCGAGACCGACCGTCGCGTGCCGGAAGACCTCCCCAGAGACGCCGCGCCGACACCCCCAGCCCGGTCGACACCTGGCCATGACCGCGAACGCCCACGTGAGAGGCAGTCAGCTACGCAGAGTCATGGGCTGTTTGAGTTATTTTTTGGGTTTTTGACGGTGTCTCAAAGGATCTTTGGCCGATTCATGGCATTCATTACGTGCTCGGTCGATAAGTACGACAATCATTCCGGCTTGAAGGAGCCTCGCATGGTCACCAGCTCTTCCCTCCGCGCCCGCAGCATCCGTGGAGGTGCCGCGATGGCCGTCGCGGCCGTCGCCACTCTCGCCGGAGCGGGCGCCTCGTACGCCGCTCCCGGCGACAGCGGCGACATCGACGTCCGCTCGATCGGGTGGCACGCACGGGGCGGCGACGGCGTCGAGGTCTGTGAGTTCGTCCTCTCCGCCAGCAACTTCGAGTCCTTCCCCGCGGTCGCCTGGACGATCACCGCCCAGCCCCCGACCACGCCCCCCGGCGACACGCTCCAGAGCACGCTGCCGCTGGTCAACGGCTCGGCGCGGAGCGCGAAGTACCTGCTCCCGGAGGGCACGTACCAGCTGGTGTGGACCACCCCGGCGGGCCCGAAGCAGAAGCGGTTCTCGGTCGACTGCAAGACCCGGCCCCAGGCCCAGCACAGCGGTCCGGCCGAGATCGGCGCGGGCGGCAGCCCCGCCAAGGAGTACTCCAAGCCGGTCGGCGGAGTTCCCGCGGGCGGCGGCGCCGTCCCGGAGGGCAAGGAGAACCTGAGCTCCGGCAGCGACACGAACTTCGGCACCACCGCCGCACTCGCCGCCAGCGGTGTCGGCATCGCGGCGCTGGTCATGGTCCGCCGAGCCGCGCGCCGCCGTGCCCGCAACGAGGCGTAACGTCCCCAACCGACGGCGCCGACGACGTGGACCGAGTCGCGCGTGCCGTCTGTCGATGACGCTGACGGTGTCCTTCTCGCTGGTGGCCGGAATCGTCTGGGCGTGCTCCGGCTCGCCCGACGACTCCGCGGTCACCGCCGCCCGTGGCAGTGACGCCGCGGGCGGCGGGCCGCCGCCTTCGGCGCAGGCCGCGCCCCCGCCTCAGGCGCGTTCGCGGCCCGTGAAGATCGCCATTCCCTCCATCTTCATCGAGGCCCCGGTCGTCGACCTCGGTCTCGACAAGCAGGGGCAACTCGGCGCCCCGCCTCTGACCAAGCCGAAGGAGGTGGGCTGGTTCCGCGGCGGCCCGTCCCCCGGCGAGGCGGGAACGTCCCTGATCGTCGGTCACCGGGACACGACGACCGGACCGGCCATCTTCCTCAACCTCAACGCACTGCACCGGGGGGACGCGGTGAAGGTCACCCGGGCCGACAACGTGACCGCCGTCTTCACCGTCGACGAGGTCGGCAAGTACGCGAAGGACAAGTTCCCGAACGACAAGGTGTACGGGAATACGAAACGTCCGGAACTCCGGCTCATGACGTGTGGCGGTCGCTTCGACAAGAAGCACGGCTACGCGGCCAATGTGGTGGTCTTCGCCCACCTGGCCTCGCTCAAGAAACGCGCGACCTGAACACGAGCACCGTGCGGAAGCGGCCGGCACCTCGCATCGAGGAACCGGCCGCTCGGCATGTCAGGCCGCGTCGGACACGAGCCGTCCGTCGACGGGGACCAACGTGAGGTAGGCCAGGCCGAGTACACCCCGATAGCCCTTCAGCCAGCTCGTACGGTGCCGGTCCACACGCTCACGTGTCTCGTCCGCCAGCGGGTGGTCGCCGTGGACGGCGAGCCACTCCTCCACATCGGACTGGTACCCGGACTCGAACGCGTCCCATTCGTCGCTGTTCGCCGTCTCGATCCAGACCGGGCGAAACCCGGAGGCCACGGCGAGGTCGACGAGCCCGGCCAGATCGTGCAGCTCGTCGACGCGGGCCCCCGGCCACATCGCGTCGAGTTCGGCCCGGTTCGGGGTCCGCTGCCAGAAGGTCTCGCCGAGGAGGACCCGCCCGCCAGGACGGACCAGTCCGCGCAGCGCGCGCAGTGCGGCGGCGGTGTGCGCGGGAGGTTCCGAACCGTTCAGCGCGTGGGTGGCCCCGAGACACAGCACCAGGTCGGCCGGGCCGCGTTCCGTACCGTCGGCGGACTCCTCCACGAACGTCACGCGGTCGGCCAGTCCACGCGCCACGGCGTTCGCGCGTCCCCGTGCCAGGTCCTGGGCGTTGACATCGACGCCGAGGCCGGACGCGCCCTTCACCACCTCCAGCGTGCGGAGCATCAACTCGCCCCAGCCGCACCCGATGTCGAGGACGGTGGCCGGTGCGGCCGGGGCGAGTCTGTCGACGATCCGTGCGGCTCGGGCCTCGGAGAGGGGGCCCTGGAACGTGAGGCGGGTGAGCCGTGGCGGAGGATCCTGATCATTCATGGAGCGCAACGCTAGCCTCGGCACGGCAGCCGCGACATCGAGTTTCCGCGGACCTCGGCTCAGCGCATGCTCCACACCTGGTTCGGCTGGGTGCCGCCCCCGCCGTAGCAGTCCCAGATCTGGATGCGGGTGCCCGCCGCGGTGCCACGCTCCACGGCGTCCAGGCACTTCCCGGACTGCGTGTTGACGAACGTGCCGTCGGCGTTGATCTGCCACTTCTGCGCGCCCTGCCCGTTGCAGGACCACAACTGGACGAGCGTGCCGTTGGCGGTGCGGCCACCGGAGACGTCGAGGCACTTGGAGGTCCCCGGGTTCACCAGTGCTTCGCCCTGGCGGGCCCACTTCTGCGCGTCGGCGCCGTTGCAGTCCCAGAGCTGGACGACGGTGCCGTCCGCCGCCGCTCCGTTCTTCACGTCCAGGCAGCGGTTGCCGGCCTGGCCGACGACGGTGCTGCCGCCGGACGGGGGCGGTGTGGTGCCGCCTCCCCCGTCGGTGGTGAAGGAGAAGGTGTCCACGGCCAGACCCTGGCCGCCCACCCAGGGCTCGAAGCCGAACTGGACGCTCGTCAGGTACCACGCCTTGTCGACGTACCCGCGGCCGGCCGCGTCACCGGTGAAGTCCGCGATGTGCACGTCGAGCGAGCCGGTGGCCTGCCGGCGCACGTAGGACACGACGTTCCAGGAGATGCCACCGTTGGACAGCCGCCCTTCCCACACGTCGTATCCGGCGCCTCCGAGGGTCGCGGTGCCGATCCTCGAACCGGCGGGCTGCGGCGGACCGGAGTGGGCGCCCCAGATCATGATCTCGGCGCCGTTGTTCTGCCCGGCCGGGTTGGGTGAGGAGTCGAGCCAGATGTCGTACGCCGCGTCCCAGGAGCCGCCGGTGGTCCGGTAGGAGACGGTACTGCGCGGGTCCTTGAAGGCGCTGACCTGGACCGGGAGGCCGCTGCCCGCGCTGCAGTTGCCGTAGTGGCAGCCCGCGTAGACGGACGGGTACGCGGCGGGGGCGCCGTTCGTCGGGACGTTGTGGCTCGCCGTGCTGATGTTGAAACCGGTGCCGGTGACGGTGAGGCACTGCGGGGTGTCGTCACCCCACTCGTTGTTCTGCACGATGTACTTGCCGCCGGCGATCGGCGTGCTGCCGAACGTGTCGCACACCACCGTGTCGGCGCTCGCCGTTCCGCCGGTCACCAGGGTCAGAGCGGCCGCGAGTATCAGGGCCGCGAGCACACCCAGTGCGGCGCGCGCACCTGAGCGGACAGGGATCATCGAGGGCTCCTTCAAGAGGCGTGAAGGTGAGGGGGGTCGCATCCCGCTTCATCGTGTTCTCATCCGGTTCGTCGTGTTCTCGTGCCGCTCGGCCGCGTGCCGCCGCACGGCGAGGCTCGCCACGTCATGTGCCGTGTCGAGGTGCGCTCTCTGCACGTAGACCTCGCCGTGCGGCGTGCAACACCCTGTTCGGGACAGGGGCGAGCAATTTCCCTATGTGGCACGGCAGTTCAGTACGGGCGTACCGGCCCCGCCCGGCGCGGCGCCGAAGCCGAAGCCGGTGGAGGCGCCGGCCGCGATGGCGCCGTTGTGGTCGGCGTTGCTCGCGGTCACCGTCCTGCCGACCTGGCTGTAGGAGGCGTTCCACATCCCGGAGACGGTCTGGCTTCCCGGCCAGTCCCAGCTGACCTGCCACGACTTGGTCGCCGAGGTGCCCGTGTTGGTGACCGTGATGTCGGCGTTGAACCCGCTGCCCCAGTCGCTGCTGACCTTGTAGGTGGCCTTGCAGCCGGCCGAGCCGCCCCCGGTGCCGGTGGTCGTCGCGGCGACCGAAGCGGACGCCGGGGAGGTGTTGCCGGCCGCGTCACGGGCCCGCACCGTGTAGTCGTAACGGGTCCCCGCGGTGAGGCCCGTGTCGGTGAAGGACGTGCCCGTCACCTGACCGACCCTGCCGGTGCCGCGGTAGACGTCGTAGCCCGCCACCGCGGTGTCGTCGGTGGACGGTTTCCACGACAAGGACACACTCGACGCGGTGGTCGCGGTGACCGCGAGTCCGCTCGGCGTCGACGGCGCGGTCGTGTCACCGCCTCCCCCTCCCCCGCCCCCGGTGAATCCCGGGGCCTTGATGGAGGCGAGGTAGCCGTCCTTGACCGTGTCCACGGTCTGCCAGTCGTCCTTGAGGATGCCGCCGGTGTCGCCTGAGTCCGGATTCCATGACCAGAAGGTCCAGTTGAAGCTGTCCGCGCCGTACGTGCTCGTCGGGCGCAGATAGTCGACGAGAGCCGCGAGCCACTTCTGGTCCACCGTCGACTGCAGTGTGGTGCCGAACTCGCCGAGCCAGACGGGGGCGATGTTCTGCTTGAAGATGTAGCCCCAGTTCTTGTCCCAGATGGCCGGCATGTTCGCCGGGAACGACGGGTCGCTGAACCACGGTTGCTGGGCGACGCTGGTGGCGTAGTCGTGGGCCGAGTAGACGAGGCGGTCGGCGACGCTCAGGCGTACCGGTGCCGAGGCGACCCCGGCGAGGTTGCCTCCCCACCAGTTGCTCTGACCGTTCACCGTCTGCACGCCCTCGACGAATATCAGCAGACCGGGATTGACGGAGAGGACCGCGTTGCCGGCCCGCTCGGCGGCGAGCCGCCAGTCGAGGCTCGTGTCTCCGCATCCCCAACAGGCGGGGTCGTGGGGCTCGTTGTGCAGGTCGATGCCGATCACCGCCGTGTTGCCCTGGTAGCGCGCCGCCAGTGCCTTGAGGTCGGAGATCCAGGTCGTCTCGGGGACGGCGGAGGTGTACCAGAGCGCCGACTGGCCCGAGGAGTCGGGGCGATGACGGTCGAGGACGACCTTGAGGCCGATCGACCCCGCGTAATCGACGATCTTGTCCATCACCTGGAGCGAGTTGAGGCCCGCCAGGTCGGTGTTCAGGCCGTTGGCGTAGGTGATGCCGTTGGGCTGGGTGCCCTTGAAGATGTCGTCGCTGTAGGGCAGGCGGATGGTGTTGTAGCCCAGCGTCTTCATCTGGTCGATCATGGACTTGTAGTCGCGCGACCAGAGGCCGTGCGCGACGTAGTTGGCCGTCTCGAACCCGAACCAGTTGACGCCGGCCATCCGCACCGGCTGGTTCTGCGCGTCGAGGATCCGGCGGCCGTCGGTGTGCCAGTACCCGGCGCCGGAGGCGGCTGCCACGGCCGAGCTGGGCGAGGGGGCGACGGCCGCCTGCACGGGTCCTGCCGCCGCGAGCGGGACGAGAGCGGTGAGCGCCGCGGTGAGGAGCGCGACCAGGGCGCGTCTGACGCGGTAGCGGGGTGGATGACGCATGGTGGGGGTCCTTTCCGGGTGGGAGCGCTCCCATTCTTGGGCGCACGTCTCCGGACGGGCAGGCGGGTGGGCATCCGGCATGGCGGCTCCCGCAGACCGGCAGGAGTGTCCCGCTCCCGCCGGCCGGCTCATCGAAGCCGGACTGCGCACATGGAAGCCACTAAGCGTGTCCGCGTCAATACCTCACGCAGCGATCGCGTCCCTTCGCGGACGTGTCGGCCACCGGGCACGCCCGTTTCGGCCACGCCCGCAGCCATCCCGCCATCGAGACCACGACGGCCACCTTCCGCGTTCCGCGACGAGCGCCTCGGAGGCCCCCGCCCCTCCGTGCCCACCGCGACCTGGCGTGCACACCGCGCAGGCGCCGCTCGACCCGCGGCCCTCAAGGGGACGCTCGACGTCCCGTCAGAAACCCACTCCTGACACGGGTGTTGACATCCACGGTTCCGGCGTCGCACCTTGGGAGCGCTCCCACGTTCGGTGCCCCTGTCCCCGCCGTCACCTCAGCGACCGGGCACCGTCTGCGCGCGACGACGAAACGCCGGGCCCCCGCCCGGTCGGCGCCGCGGCGCGCTCCTGTTCGGCGGCCCGTCTGTTCCACTCCGCGCGACGCACACGGTCGCACCGTCGTCCTGCCCGCACGCCACTGTCCGGCGGTCTTCCGTCCGGCGTGCCCGGGACGCGGCGCACCGGACGGTCGCCGCCGTCCCCGCACACGCCCGTACCTGCCCGCTCTCCCCAGGAGATGACCGATGCCCTCCCGTAGACCTGACTCCGCCCTGCGTCGAAGGGGCCCGAAGCGGACCGCCGTTCTGGCCGCAGGCGCCCTCCTCGGAGCCCTGTCCATCACCGCCGTCCCGACCACCGCGACCGCGGCCGCCAAACTCGACAACCCCTACGTCGGCGCGAAGGCGTACGTGAACCCCGACTGGTCGGCCAAGGCCGCGGCCGAGCCGGGCGGTTCGGCCGTCTCCAACCAGCCGACCTTCGTCTGGCTGGACCGGATGGCGGCGATCCAGGGCACCGCCGACGCCCGTGGTCTCAAGGCGCACCTGGACGCGGCCAAGGCCCAGGGCGCCAACCTCGTCCAACTGGTCATCTACGACCTGCCGGGCCGGGACTGCGCGGCGCTCGCCTCCAACGGCGAACTCGGCCCGGACGATCTGGCCACCTATCAGAGCGACTACATCGACCCGATCGCCGCGATCCTCGCCGACCCCGCGTACGCGAGCCTGCGGATCGTCAACCTGATCGAGCCCGACTCGCTGCCCAACCTCGTGACCAACGCGGGAGGCACCGCCGGCTCCACGCCCCAGTGCGCCACCATGAAGGCCAACGGCAACTACGAGAAGGGCGTCGGCTACGCCCTGCACAAGCTCGGCGCTCTGCCCAACGCCTACAACTACATCGACGCCGGTCACCACGGCTGGCTCGGCTGGGACAGCAACCTCACGCCGTCGGCGCAGGAGTTCAAGAAGGCCGCCACCACCAACGGCGCCACCGTGAACGACGTGACGGGCTTCATCGTCAACACCGCCAACTACTCGGCCACCAAGGAGCCGTACGTCAAGGTGACGGACACGGTGAACGGGCAGACGGTGCGCCAGTCCAAGTGGATCGACTGGAACCAGTACGACGACGAGAGCTCGTACGCGCAGGGTCTGCGGACCGCGCTCGTCGCGCAGGGCTTCGACTCCGGTATCGGCATGCTCATCGACACCTCGCGCAACGGCTGGGGTGGTTCGGGCCGGCCGACCGGTCCCGGCCCGACGACGAGTGTCGACGCCTACGTGGACGGCGGTCGCATCGACCGGCGCATCCACGCGGGCAACTGGTGCAACCAGAGCGGCGCGGGGCTCGGCGAGCGCCCGGCGACCGCGCCCGACACCGGGATCGACGCCTATGTGTGGGCCAAGCCGCCGGGTGAGTCGGACGGGGCGAGCCAGGCCCTCGACAACGACGAGGGCAAGGGCTTCGACCGGATGTGCGATCCCACGTACACCGGGAACGGGCGGAACGGGAACAACCTCACGGGAGCGCTGGCCAACTCCCCGCTCGCCGGGCACTGGTTCTCCGCCCAGTTCCGCCAGCTGCTCGCGAACGCCAACCCGCCGGTGAGCGGATCGGGCGGCGGTGGCGGTGACACGCAGGCCCCGACCGTGCCCGGCGGTCTCGCGGTCGCATCCACGACGAGCACCAGCGCCACCCTGAGCTGGAGCGCCTCGACGGACAACACCGCCGTCACCGGATACGACGTCTACCGCGACGGCACCAAGGTCGGCAGCGCCACCACCACGTCCTACACCGACACCGGGCTGTCCGCCTCCACCACGTACGCGTACACCGTCAAGGCCAAGGACGCGGCCGGCAATGTCTCGGCCTCGTCCACGGCGGCGTCCGCCACCACCAAGGCGTCGGGCGGCGGTGGAGGCACACCGGGCGTCAAGGCGCAGTACAAGAACAACGACTCCTCCGCCACCGACAACGGGATCAGGCCCGGTCTCAAGCTCGTCAACGGCGGTTCCACCGCGGTCGATCTGTCCAAGGTGACCATCCGCTACTGGTTCACCGGGGAGTCCTCCTCCGCCGGATACCAGACGTTCTGCGACTGGGCACAGCTCGGCTGCTCGACGGTGAAGACCTCGGTGAGCGGCGTCTCCCCGAGCCGCACGGGTGCGGACCACTACCTGGAGGTGGGCTTCACCTCCGGTTCGCTCGCCGCCGGTGCCGACAGTGGTGACCTCCAGTTGCGCCTGGCCAAGTCGGACTGGTCGAACTTCGACGAGTCGAACGACTACAGCCGCGGCGCCAACAGCTCCTACGCGGACGCGGCGAAGGTGACCGTGTACGTGGCGGGCACCCTCGTCTGGGGTACCGAGCCGTAGAGCGGCCGGAGTGAACGGGGGGCCGGGGCCGGGACGGCGACGTTCCGGCCCCCGGCCCGTCGGTTCGCCATGCGCACGGGCCGGCCTTCGGCGTACGAAGAGCAGCGACGGCCGGCCGTCCTCCGCCGGCTGGACGAGGCGGCCGGGCTGTCAACGCGCCGACGGCACGCCCCACATCAGCGGACCGTCATCCGGGCGTCCGCGGGGGGAAGCGTGTCCTGGCGTCGACCGTATGGGCGCGCATCACCCTTTCGGCGCGAGTGCCGTCGCCGTGGGCGATGGCGGCGATCAGCTCGCGGTGTTCCGCCCAGGCCTGGTGGACGATGGGGGTGTAGTAGCGACGGACCCGGCGTTCGACGTGGACGGCCAGTTCGGCCAGCACGGTGTTCCCCGCCAACTCCCGCACACAGGCGTGGAATGTGGCGTTGGCGTCGACCGCGGCTTCCACGTCGTCCGCCGCGACCGCCGCTTCGCCCGCGGCACACAGATGGTCGAGTCGGTCCAAGCCGGCGGCGGCGGACGAGCCGACAGCGGCCAACCGCGCGGCCTCCGTCTCCAACAGCGCGCGGACGCCGAAGAGCTGGTCGGTCTCGTCCTCGGTCGGCGTGTGGACGAACGCCCCCTTGGCCGGCCGGAGATCGACCCAGCCCTCGGAGTTGAGGCGCTGGAGAGCCTCGCGCACCGGCTGTCGTGAGACACCCAGGTGGCGGGCGAGTTCGTCCTCGATCAGGTGTCGGCCGGGAGGCAGCGCCTGCGAGCTGATCAGTTCCAGCAAGGCCTCGTACACGCGGTCGCGCCGCGGCTCCGGGCGCGCCGGCCCGGGCAGTGATCCTCGGGACAGCCCCTCGAACACCATCTCGGCCTCCCCTGATCCATCTCGCTCCCCCAATCTAGGCACCTCGCCAGCCCGGGGAAAGGGCCTCGTCCCGACCGGCTCCCGAGATGCGCCGCCCGGAGGGGAAGGGGCGGCTCAGCCGTTCGTACCGACGGCGAGCCAAGAGCAAGCGCGGCCGTCCGCAAGCAACTGGAGCTGCTGGACCCCTCATGGCCGGTGGGCGCGGAGCCTGAATAGACCGCGTCCGCCCGCCCGTTCAGGACGCCGCCCTTCCGTACCGTGCGAGGACGGCGGCGCCGGCCACCGGCCCATCATGACGGAGGCGTGGGCGCGTCGGCGGCGCGGTCCGCCACGAGACGGATCGCCGCGATGGTGAGGTCCGGGTCGTGGAGCATGACGTAGTGGTCGCTGCCCGTCGCCAGAATCTGCGGGGTCTGCGGCCGGAGGCCCACCAGCGCCTGCTGGGCCTTGGGCCAGGCGGCCTCCAGCTTCTTCAGCAGACCCTTGTCCATGCCGGGCGGGGCGGCGAAGGGTGCCGTCTTGCTGAGCACCGCGAGCGGCACCGGGGGCAGTGGGCCACCCCGCTGGATGTCCGTGACGCCGCCGTCGATGTCGACCTGCTCGAAGTCGGGGTTGTTGTCGAAGGCGGTGCCAGGGTGCCGCAGCGCATCGACGTAGGCGGGCCAGGCGTCGCCCATCGCGGGCTTCAGTCCGGGTCCGAGCGCGTCGACCAGGACCAGGCCGCGGGTCTTCTTCGGGTGCTCCTGGGCGTAGCGCAGGGCGATCATGCCACCGAAGGAGTGCCCCACCAGCAGGTACGGTCCCGGCACGTGGCCCGCGGTGAGTACACGGTTCAGTTCGTCGACCATGGCGGGAAGTTTCCGGGTGCCGCGCTCGGGTGTGGTGCGGGTGGTGAGCGCCGGCGGCTGCGAGTAGCGCAGGGTGCCGGGACGGTCGTAGGTGCACACGCGGGTGAAGCGGGCCACGCCCGGCAGCACCGGGGTCTTCGGGACGGGCGGTTTGACGTCGGAGAGCGACCACGGGTCGGATGATTCGTGCAGTCCGGACACCAGCACGACCGTGGGGCTCCCGGATCCCGAGCAGTGGAGGTACACGCTTCGCCCACCGCCGACGTCCACCTGCTGGTCCGTGTCGCCGCCGGCCGATCCGGGAGTGGCGGCGACCAGCAGCACGACGGCCGCCATGGCCGCCACGCCGCTGGACGCACGCCATCGGCATCGCATACCTCCAGCGTCCTCTTGTGACCGCGGGCTCGCATCCGGGAGCGGCGGCCCGCCCGGTCAGCGGCCGAACGTGTCCGCGAACCTGCGTCCGTCGACGACGGGGTAGCCGAAGTCCGTGGCGTTGAAGGCGGTCGCGGACGTGCTCGTCAGACCCGTGGTCGAGCCGCGCAGCACCCACGCCGCCCCGTCGTCGTATCCGCCCGGCAGGACGTCCTCGCCGTACGCGCCGACCGCGAGATCCGCCTTTCCGTTGCGGTTGATGTCGCGCAGCCTCACCGACGAGCCGAAGTGGTCCCCTGCCTCGGCAGCGCCCGGCACACCCGGTGTGGCCTGATGGAAGGACTGGGCTCCGCTCGTGCTGAGTCCGTTCCAACTGCCCTTCAGGAGAACGATGTTGCCGACGTTGCGGACGCCGTCCACCGTCTCGTTCGGGGCGCCGACGGCGACGTCCGCGCGTGCGTCGCCGGTCGCGTCCCCCACCGCGACCGCCGCGCCGAAGTTGTCGTACGGCTCGTCGGTGCCCGGTACGCCCGCGCTGGCCTGGGTGTAGGTCTTGCCCGTGACGGGGAGTCCCGTCGAGGTTCCGTACCTGACGGTGAACGAACCGCCCTTTCCTGCGCCGGTGTTGCCGGTGACCAGGTCGTCGTAGCCGTCGCCGTTGATGTCTCCGCCCGCGACGGCTGCCGAGAACAGGGTGCCGCCGGGGGTGTCGCCCGCGGCCAGGGCCGAGTAGGAGAGGCCGATGTCCCCGGGGCCGCCGCGCAGGAGGCCGAGATAGGCGGTGGAGGTGGTGCCGCTCGCGTTGTCGATCCTGCCGTGCACCACGAAGTCGTTGCCGTCCGTGGCGGAGAAGCGGCCGGCGACGACCCCGTCCAGTCGCACGCCGGGCGGCAGGAAGTCGACCTCCGGGGCCAGCGCGCCGTCCTGGGTGGGCTTTCCGTCGCCGTACCACCAGAAGGTGTCGTCGCCCACGACGACGAGGTTCCCGCCGCCGTCGCCGTCCAGGTCGGCGAAGGCGGCGCCCTCACCGAAGCCGGACGCCTCACCGGTCGGGGCGGTGAGTGACATGCCGCCCGACGTGAAGGGCTTCGCCCCGCCCCAGATGATGGTGACCGAGCCACGGGGCTTGCCGGTGACCTCCTCGCCGGGCGCGCCGACGATGAGGTCGGCGTAGCCGTCGCTGTTGACGTCGCCGCTGGTGACGTTCTCGCCGAACCGGTCCACGCTCTCCGACACTCCCGGGACGCCCGGGGTGTCCTGGGTGACGTTCACCGAGCGGGCGGGGCTGACTCCGGATGCCGAGCCGAAGACCACGGTGACCGTGCCCCCGCTCGCCTTGGGGGTGCCGATGGCCAGATCGCGGTAGCCGTCCCCGTTGAAGTCGTAGGTGAGCACGGCCGGGGTCCCGACGGCGGCCGGGGCAGCGAGCCCCGCGACGGCGAGGGCGACCGCCGTCGCGACGGCGAGAGTACGTGCGCGCAAGGTGACGCTCCCTGTCTGTGGAACTGAATCGCCGCTACGGGCTTCGGTGACCTAGGACTCCACGGATGACCAAAGGGTTGTACGCGCGCGTCGACAAGGTGAACGCGTCGCGCGGGCGCCGCCGTTGGCCGAGCGGCGAAGGGGCGGCGAGACCGTGAGCCGGCCCCGGGAGTGGTCACACGACCCCCCTGACACCCAAGCCTGACGTGCGTTCATCGAACGAGCTGTCAGAGTGACGTCCTACAAGCCGAACATGCCCGGGGAGGCATCTGCTGTGAACACCGTGCGGTCCCTGCTGCGGCGCGACGCGGGTTACGCCGCGCTCCGGAGGTCTGTCAGAGCCGCGATCGTCGCTCCCGGCCTCTTCGCCCTGACACGGGCGATCACGGACAGCCCCGTCGTCCCGCTCTTCGCCGCCTTCGGATCGATCGGGCTGCTGCTCTTCGTGGAGTTCGGGGGGCCCATGCGCGACCGGCTCACCGAGCAGTCGGCGTTGATCGTGACGGGCGCGGTGCTGATCTCGCTCGGGACGCTGGTCTCCCGCGAGGTGTGGCTCTCCACCGTGGCCACGGCGGTCGTGGCGTTCCTCGTGCTGTTCTCCGGCGTGGTCAGCTCGGCGCTGGCGGGTGCCTCCACCTCACTGCTCGTCAGCTTCATCCTGTCCACCACACTGCCCGGTTCGGTCGACGCCATCCCGGACCGGCTCGCCGGTTGGGGTCTTGCGGGTGTGGCCTCGCTCCTGGCCATCCGCTTCCTGTGGCCGTCGCCGGTGCGCGAGCCGCTGCGGACCGCCACCGCGAGCGCGTGCGGCGCGCTCGCCGCACAGCTCAGGGCCGAGGCGGACTGTGTGCTGCGCGGCTTCGTCACGGCCGACCGCACGGCCCTCGGTTCGGTCGTGGACGAGGCGAAGGGCGCGGTGACGTCACTGCGGGACACGTTCTTCGCCACCCCGTACCGTCCCACGGGCCTCTCCACATCCACGCGCGTCCTGATCCGCCTCGTCGACGAAGTGCTGCTCCTCGCCACGATCCTGGACCGCGCTCCCGTGGGAGAGAAGACGGGCCCCACGGACGTGATCGTCTGCGGAGTGAAGACGGCCGCCTCGGATCTGCTGCGGGCGAGCGCGGAGCTCCTGGGCGCGACGGACGACAGCGACCCCGGCGGGCTGGCCCCGCTGCAGGAACGGCTCGTCCAGGCCCGGTCCACGATGGAGAACGCCGTCACCGCGTTCCGGCCGATGACGGCCACCGGGCACGACGCGGAGCGGAGTCCCGCCGAAGGCCGGGGCGAGCGGACCGCGACCCGGTTCGTGAGTTCCCTGGAGCCGAGTTTCCGCGCCCAGGAGATGAGCTTCGCCGTGTCCGCGATCGCGAGGAACGTCGACCTCGTCCTGGCGGCGCGCCGGCGCACGCTGTGGCAGAAGATCACGGGGCGGCGCCCCGAAGGTGCCGCCTCGACGCTGGCGTCGGCACAGGAACGCGCGGGCGCGCATGCCGAGCGGCACTCGGTGTGGCTGCACAACAGTGTGCGGGGCGCGATCTCCCTGGCACTCGCCGTCCTCGTCGCGGAGTTGTCGGGAGTGCAGCACAGCTTCTGGGTCGCCTTCGGCACGCTGGCGGTGCTGCGCTCCAGTGCCGTACTGACCGGACAGAACTCCCTGCGGGCGATCGCCGGTACCACCGTGGGCATCGTCGTCGGCGGCGGACTCATCTACATGGTCGGGTCCAACACGACGTTCCTGTGGATCCTGCTCCCGATCGCCGTCCTGTTCATGGGTTTCGCCCCGGCGACCATCTCCTTCGCGGCGGGGCAGGCCGGGTTCACCGTCTCGATCCTCATCCTGTTCAACCTCCTGCAGCCGACGGGCTGGACCGTGGGCATCGTGCGCATCGAGGACGTCGCGATCGGCTGTGCCGTGAGCGTCGTCGTCGGTCTGCTGTTCTGGCCCCGCGGCGCCGCGTCCGTCCTCGGTCACGCGCTGGCGGAGGGGTTCTCCGAGAGTTCCCGGTATCTGCGCAGCGCGATCGACTACGGCGTGACGCGCTGCGACGGCCTCGTGCGCACCGCTCCCGTTCCCGACGCCGAGCGGTATCGCGCGGCGGGCGCCGCACGGCGGCTGGACGACGCCTTCCGGGGGTTCCTCGCCGAACGGGGCACGAAGCACCTCTCCCTGACCGACGTCACGACCCTGGTGACGGCGGTGGCGGTGCTCAGGCTGACCGCCGACGCGGTGCTCGACCTGTGGGAGAGGGAGACGCCCTCCGCCGCCGACCGCACCGCCGCGCGCGCGGAGATCGATCGTGCGGGGGACGTGCTGGTGACGTGGTTCGAGACGACGGCCCAGGCCCTGACGGGTGTCGGCGAGGTACCGGAGGCCAGGCTCAAGGACACCGCGGCCGACGAACGACTCATCGGCGCTGTCGAGCGTGACCTCGGCGACGAGGAGAACCGGCGTTCCTCGACCGCCATCAGGGTCGTGTGGACCGCGGACCACATCGAGGCCGCCCGACGTCTCCAGCAGGGCGTACTGGGTCCGGCCCGTGCTGTTGCCAGGCTGCAGCGGGAACACAACGCCCGTCTCAGGCTGTTCCGGCCGTCCTAGCAGACTCCTCGGCCTTCGTGGGCCGGAGTCGGTCGCCCTCCTCCGGCCCACGGGGACGTCAGCCGAGTCCCACCGAGAAGATGTGCAGCTCTCCCTCCTTGGGGAGGGTGACGGACTTGATCTGCTTGCCGTCCGGCACCTCATAGGGCTTCGTGGCGAAGACGAACGCCGCGTCGCCCTTGCCGCCCGCGCTGTTGCGGTACTCCGTCCTCGCCACGACGGTGTTTCCGTAGACCGGATCCGTCCCGCCGCCGGGCCGGGTCCAGTCGCCGAAGGAGAGATCCGCCTCGGCGGTCGTGCCGTCGGTGAAGGTGACCGTGGCGCTCGCCCGGTGATCGCCGTTCGTGGCCGAGCCGACGAAGACCAGGCGTGTGGCGTCCTTGGTGTCGGCGGCGAGGTCGAGGCGCTGTCCGTTCGCGGTGATGCTGTCGGGGCGGCCCTGGGGCGGGCCGGGCCAGACGAAACGCGTGCCGGAGACGTCGACCGCCGCACCGCCCTTGAGACCGGCCGCGGCCAGCGCCTGCCGCGAGTAGCTGTTGCCCGCCCCGTCGAGATCGGCGCCGGCCGGCAGGTCGTCGCTCGACACGCCGACGACCCCGTAGGCGCCGCTCAGGGCGGCGGTGACACCGCCCTCCTCGGCGACGAGGACGATCACGGTGCGGTGGACCGTGTCACCGCCGCGGCCCCGGACGGTGAACGGCACCTCGTAGTAGCCGGGGTCCGTCCCGGCCGCCGCCTTCACGGTCACCTCGGAGGTACCGGAACCCGTACCCGTCGCGAGGTTCATCCTGCCGCCGGACACCGCCAGCCCCGCCGGAGCGTCCGCGGCGACCGTCAGCGTACGGTCGCGCCCGGCCAGCCGCTGCCCGTGCACCGTGAGCTTGGTGCCGTCGCCGCCCGGTGACACGGTCACCTGGTTCCGGGCCGCGTACGCCAGGAAGTCCTGCTCCCCTTCGCGGTACGACGGCGGCGCCGCCTGCGGGGAGGTGGCCCAGGTCTTGTCCGGTGTGCCGGACAGATCGAAGTCCAGTCGGCCGCCCTTCGTCACCGCGGACTTCGGCAGGTACGTACGTTCGTAGTCACGGCCGTCGAGTCGCAGCCCGTGGACGTAGGGTGCGCCGGCGGCCGCTCGCGGAGCGCGCAGGTCCAGGTCCCGGCCACCGCCGGGAAGATCCACGACCACGCGGGGGAAGAGCGGGCTGTGCACCGACAGGTCGGCGGTGCCCGGTGTGGCGGGGTAGAGCCCCATGGCGGCCCAGACGTACCAGGAGGACTGGGCGCCGAGGTCGTCGTTGCCGGGCTCGCCGTCGGGGGTGGGACGGAACAGGCCGGTCGCGATCGAACGGACCTTCTCCTGCGTCTTCCAGGGCTGCCCGACGTGGTTGTACACCCACGGAACACCGAAGTCGATCTCGTTGCCCGCCCACATGAACGGCTCGTTGGGCCCGGCGTTGAGTTTGCCGAAGAAGGTGTCGAGGCGCTGCGCCGCGGCATCGCGTCCGCCCATGGCCTGGATCAGACCCGCTGTGTTCTGCGGGACGAGCCAGTTGTACTGGGCCGCGTTGCCCTCGTCGAAGCCGTCCTGGCCGAACTTGCCCTCCGGGGGCGGCTGGTAGCCGGGGCCGTCCGGGAAGAGACCGTCCTCGCCGCGCGGGGAGAGGTAGCCGGTCGCGGGATTGAGGATGTTCTGCCAGTTCTGGCCCCGGCGGGTGAAGGCGCGCGCTGTGTCGTGGTCACCGGCGGCCTGCGCCAACTGCGCGATGGCGAAGTCGTCGATCGCCCATTCGAGGGTGACGGAGGCGCCGACGCGCGCGTGGTCCCCGCGCACGGTGCTGTTGTTCGCGTAGCCCCGCTCCATGTAGTCCTCGACGCCCGGCCGCTCCTGGTAGGCCCCTGGCGTGTGGTCCACCGATGTGGCGCCCTTGACCAGGTACTTCACGGCCGTCTTGAGGTCGAAGTCGCGTGCCCCGTAGGCGTAGAGGTTGGCGATCAACGGGACGGAGTTGTCGCCGGTCATCTGGCCGGTGTAGTCGTTCGCGAGGGGCCAGCGCGGCCACCAGCCGCCCTGCTCCGCGTCGTTGACGAGCGACTGGGCCATGTCACTGGCCTGCCGGGGGAACAGCATCGCCTGGAGCGGCGCGAGGGAGCGGTAGGTGTCCCAGTCGGAGAAGTTGGCGTACTGGGTGCGCCCCTCGGGCAGTGTGCGGACCTTGTCGTCGAAGCCGATGTAGCGGCCGTCGGCGTCGTCGAAGGTGTTCGGGTGCATCAGTGAGTGGTAGAGGAAGGTGTAGAACATCTTCCTCTCACCGGCCTCGCCTCCCCCGACGCGGATCTTCCGCAGCGCCTGCTTCCACTGGTCGCGGGTCTGCCGGCGCACGTCGTCCTGGTTCCAACCGGGTATCTCCGCCGCCATGTTGGCCTCGGCTCCGGCCACGGAGACGTACGACATGGACACCTTGGCGCGCACCGTGCGCTCTGCGCCCGTGTCGAAGGTCAGATAGGCGCCTGCCTTCGGGGCGTCCACCGCGTTGCCGCCCGCCGTAACGGCCTTGCCGTCCCAGGTGCCGTGCGCGACGAACGGGCGATCGAAGGTGATCGCGTAGTGCACGGTGTACTCGTTGCCCTTGCCGCAGAAGTTGCCCGTGGTCGCGGATCCGGTGACCTGGCGGTCTCCCGAGATCTCCAGATCGGCCTTCTTGTCGCCGGCGAGGCTGCCGCCGCCCTTGACGAGGACCTGCGCCTGCTTGCCCGTGCCGGCGGGGAAGGTGAACGCGGCCAGGCCGGTGCGGGTGGTGGCGGTGAGTTCGGTGCGGACCTTCGCGTCGCCACCGGTGGTCACGGCGTAGTAGCCGGCCTCCGCCTTTTCGTCGGTGTGCGTGAACGGCTCGGTGCGGTCCCACGGCGCGCTGCCGATGTCCCCCGCGACCGGCAGCAGCGGCACGTCGCCGAAGGCGGTACAGCCGACGGAGGCGTGGTTGAGGCTGAAGCCCTTGATCTTGCTGCTGTGGTACTGGTACCCGGCGTACGAGCCCTCCGTGTCGGGCGAGAACTGCATCATGCCGAACGGGGCGGACGGACCGGGGAAGTTGTTGATCTCGCCGACCGACTCCCCTCCGTTGCCCGTTCCGATGAGCGGGTCCACGAACTCCGTCGGATCCTCGACGAGTTGAGCGCTTCCCGGCTTGGACAACGTTGTCAGAGTGGCGGAAGCGACTCCTCCCGATCCTCCGACGAGCGCCGCCACGGTGGCGGCTACGACTGCGACGTGCGTTCTGAAACGTGTCACGTGCGACTCCTGTGCAATGGCGTCCCGGCCACCACACCGTCGGTCATGCTCGCGCCAAGGTCAAGAGGCGTGCGGCGTCCGCGCGTTGGGCGCCGCACGCCGGCCCGCCGGATCCGGCGGCCTGGACCAACCGGCGCCGAGCAGCCTTCCGGGCCACGAAGACCGAGGTCAGGAAGGCTGCGGCCCGTGCAGCACGAGGGCGAGGCCGTGTTCGGCGTCGTCGCTCAGCGCGTCGTGGAAGGCCTTGTCGTAGGCGTCGCCCCCTGCCGCGTTCCGGGCCTGGAGCTCCCACAGGTCACGGACCTCGGCGAGCTCGGGGGTGCCGCGGCCGGGGTGGCCGAGCATGCGCCAGAAGGTGTTGCCGGTACCCGATGTGCGGGCGGCCTCGACGCCGTTGCCCTGCACCGCGTTCGCTCCGGTGAGCAGGTCGAGGGCGAGGGCGATCCCGAGGTTGTCGTTGAGGTTGTGCTTGCTGGCGAGCATGGCGCGGGCGTGGCGTTCGGCGTCGTGCGCTCGCCCCTGGAGGAGGTCGATGAAGGCGAGTTGGTGGAACGCGTACGACCGGGCCCAGTGCTCTCCGTACTGGAGACTGAGCCGGCGCAGGCCGACGGCCGCGGCATAGGCCTCGTCCAGCCGGCCCAGCGCGGAGTCGGCGAAGGTCCGGATGACCATGCAGCAGAGCTGCGGCGCGCCCGACGGGGGCGAGGTGCTGTGCGCGGTCAGGGCCTCGTCGCTCACGTCGTACGCGGCCTGGGGGCGGCCTGCCATGAGGTGGGTGAGACCGAGGGTGTGGGCGGCGAAGAGCCCCGACTGGGCCGTGCCGTCCTGCCGCGCGGCACTCGCGCACTCCTCCCCCACGCGCAGGGCGGTCTGATGGTCGCCCTGGAGCGTGAGGGTGATGCCGAGGGCCCAGAGGGCGCGGGTGCGGGAAGGGCTCTCGGGTGTGTCGAGGGCCAGGACGCGTTCGAGGTAGTCGCGGGACTCGTGGAGGTGTCCGCAGCAGGGCCAGAACAGGCCGGTTCGGCCGGCGGCGTCCAGGGCCGCGTCGGGGTCGGTCTCGATGAGGTGATCGAGTGCGGCGCGAACGTCGGGGTGGCTTGCCGAGATTCGCGCGTACCAGGCGACCTGCTGGTCACTGAGCCAGCCGGCGTCCGCCTCCGCCAGCACCGTGGCGTAGTGCTCGGCATGACGTCGGGCGAGGGTGTCGTCCTCACCGAGTTCCGCGAGCCACATGGCGCCGTACTCGCACAGCGTGTCGAGCATGCGGTAGCGCGTGCCGTCCCGCTGGAGCACGGACTGGTCGACCAGCCGGTCGAGGAGCCCTGGGATGTCGTGGGCGTCGAGCGGGCCGCCCGCGCAGACGGATCGGGCGTCCGACACGTCGACGGGACCACGGAACACGGAGAGCCGCGCCCACAGCAGTCGCTCGATCGGGGAGCACAGTTCGTGACTCCAGCCGATCGCCGTGCGAAGGGCCCGGTGGCGCTGGGGCCACACCGTCTCGTCGACGAGGGTGTCGAGCCGTGACCCGAGCCGGTCGGCCATCTCGGTGAGACTGCTCTCCCGCAGGCGGGCGCAGGCCAGTTCGACGGCCAGCGGAATGCCCTCCAGGCGGCGGCAGATGGCGGAGACCACGTCGGCGGAGCCGGGAGAGTCGAGGGACACCGCAGGGGCGGCCGTGGCGCAGCGTTCGCGGAAGAGGCGTACCGCGTCGCCGTCTCCGCCCGCGTCCATCGAGAGCGGGGCCACTTCGACACGGTGTTCACCCTCGACGCCGAGGGCCTGTCTGCTGGTGGCGAGGACCGACAACTGAGGTGCTCCGGGCAGGAGTTCTCCGATCAGGTCGTGACAGGAGTCCAACACTCTTTCGCAGCAGTCGAAGACGAGCAGGACCTGTCGGCCGGTCAGCCACTCGGCCAGTGCCTCGACGGGCGCCCGCGGGTTGTGGTCCAGGAGATCGACCGCGTCGCAGACCGTCGAGGTGAACAGTCGGTCGTCGTAGAGGTTCGACAGGTCGACCCACCAGACCCCGTCGGGATAACGACCGCGCAGCCGTTCCGCGGCGCGCAGGGCCAGTCGGCTCTTGCCGACACCTCCGCCACCGGTGAGGGTGACGAGGCGGTGCCGGGTCAACGCCGCTCCGACCTCGTCGAGTTCGCTGTCGCGGCCGACGAAGCTGGTCGTCATCGCCGGGAGGTTGCCTGCCACGGAACCATCCTGCCCGGCCCTTGGGCGTCGCTGGGGGTGGTTGCGGGAATCGGTCACAACCGATCGGACCTGCCCCCGACCGCGGTTCGTCCGTCCGACGCCCGACGATGTCGAGAGCGACACGCGGTCGGGAGCATGCCCAGGGCGGGCGGCGGAGGGCACGCCCGGCAAAGGCTGCCCCCGTGAGCGCGGATCGACCGCGCCCTCGACCGTGTCCCTGCCGGGCGACCCACTCAGTCCGGCCCCTCTCTCGGGCACGGCGGACCGGGTGGGCACGTCCCTCGCGAGGGAGGTGCGGTTCGCATCCGTCCGGGCCGTCGCCCGACGTCCGCGACCCGGCTCAGGGGCAGGGCCTATCGCGGCCGGGTCGCCTGCACGTAGGACAGCCAAGGGCGCAGGTCACCCCGCCCGTTCGCCTCGAAGCCGGTCGCCGCTATGTGGACGTCCAGCAGTTCGACCCGGTTGTGCGCCATGGCGTGACCCGCGCCGCCGTGCACCATGTGACGGCCCATCCGGCTCTTCGGCGGCCGGAACTCCACGACCAGAAGCCTGCCGCCCGGCCGCAGGACGCGGTACATCTCGCGCAGTGCCGCGGGACGGACCTCCTCGGGCAGGTGGTGCAGCATCAGGCTGGTGACGACGGTGTCGAACGAGGCGTCCGGCAGCGCGAGCGCCTCGGCGATCCCCTCCTCGTAGGTGATCGGCGCATGGCCCCGGGGTTGCTTCTTGCGGCGCGCGTAGTCCAGGACGGGCGGCGACGCGTCCACGCCGGTGACCGCGCCTTCCGGGCCGACCCGGACGGCCATGCGCCGCGTCAGGTAGCCCGTGCCGCAGCCCACGTCCAGGACACGGTCACCCGCTCGGGCTCCGCTGAGTTCGGCGAGCCGGGTGAAGAGGCGATGTCGCCGGCCCGCGAAGCAGACGTCGACGAAGAGTTCGTAGGAGCGGGGGGTTGCGATGGTCACGCCGGGCGTGTCCGTGCGGGGTTTGCCCTGCATGAGGCTTCCGAGGTTCATGACGATGGCCCTCCTCGATAACTTAGTCATGACTAAGTACGAGACCCAACTTAGCCGCGACTAAGAAGCGCCGCAAGGGGTCGTACGATGGCGTCGTGACCGAGCCCCGTTCCCGACCGCGCACGCGTCTGCCCGCCGCCGAGCGCCGCGCGTCGATCCTCGCCGCGGCCACCGAGGTCTTCTCCGAGACCGGCTACCAGCGGGGCAAGGTCTCCGACATCGCCAAGCGGGTCGGTGTCACCGAGCCCGTGGTCTTCCAGAACTTCGGCTCCAAGTCGGCGCTGTACCGGGCGACGCTCGATCACGCGACCGGCGCCGTCGCCGCGCTTCTGCACGGGGCGACCGACGACGGCCGGCCCGTGTCCGAGGTGCTGACGGCGTTCCTCGACCCCCAGCACCTGGACCGGTACCACCAGCCCGGCGCCCACGGGTTCCTCTTCGCGGACGCCACGGCGCTGGCGCACGATCCCGAACTCGGCGACGCACTGCGCCAGGTGCACCAGCACGTCGCCGACATGCTCGCCGGGCTGCTGAGCCGTGGACAGTCCGCCGGCGACATCCGGGACGACATCGACCCGCAGACCGCGGCCTGGTGGCTCGTCTCGCTGCTTGCGGGCCGCTCCTTCCGCGCCGCCGTCGTCCCGGACCGCGACGCCATGGAGGCCGAGCTGACGGAGCTGGCGCTACGGTCCCTGCTGCCGGAAGGGGTCTCGCCCGGCAGGGCTGCGTCCCCTCCCGCTTGAGGGATACGCCGGTCGCCCCGCCCTCGACGGGATCCCTGGCGGTGCGAGCGACCCGGGCCGGCGCCCAGCCCCTTCTCCGGGGTGAAGGGAACCTCGTGAATCAGCGGAACTCGTGGACCACTTGGATCGGGCCGACGATGTTGCTGTTGAACTCGTCGAGCTCCTCGCCCGGCGTCGAAGACCGCCGCGCACGCCATGTGCCGCGTGTGTTTCAGCGCCGGTCTCCCCCTCAGGGTGGACGTGGACGAGCCGGAGATCTCCACCTGGGGTTCCACCCGCGGGTCCACGCGTCGAAGGCGCTGTCACAGCAGGCTTGGGGCATGACGACATCCGATTGGATCACCGACATCGCCCTGATTCTCGTCGTGTTCCGGCAGTTGCGGGAGGGCCGGCTCGATCTCAAGTCCTTCCTCATCCCGCTGGGCATCGTGACCTTCGTGGCGCACACGTACCTCGACTCGATCCCCACCGGTGGCAACGACCTGGTGCTGGTGGGCACCCTCATGGCCGCGGGCGCCGCACTCGGTGTCGCCGGCGGCGTCTACACCCGCATACGCTCCGCGGGCGGACACCTGTTGATCAAGGCCGGTGCGGTCTCGGCGATCCTGTGGGTGGTCGGCATGGGCGCCCGGATGGGCTTCCAACTGTGGGTCGACCACGGCGGCGGCGACGATGTCGCCCGTTTCAGCGTCACCCACCACATCACCAGTGACCAGGCCTGGGTCGCCGCGTTCGTCCTGATGGCACTCACCGAGGTGGTCACCAGGCTGGCCACCATCTTCGTACGGAGCCGGATGACGCCCCGCGCCCAACCGGCCCCGGTGACAGGCCGCGAGGCACCGGTCGCCGACACCCTGGTCTGACCGAGCGGCCCTCCGACCGGTCCGCCACCTGTGGCGCGAGCGGGTGGTTCGATACCTTGGGAGCGTCGTTCGATGAGAAGAGGAAGAGCGTTGACCCAGCTCCCCGACGTCTCACGAGCGCCCACGATGACGGATGTCGCACGCGTCGCCGGCGTGTCCCACCAGACGGTTTCCCGCGTCCTCAGCGACCACCCGAACGTCAGCGCCAAAACGCGTGCGGCGGTGACGCGGGTCATCGAACAGCTGGGATACCGGCGGAACTCCGCCGCGCGGGCTCTCGCCACCCGCCGGACCCACACGTTGGGTGTCATGGCGGTGGACACCACGCTCTACGGCCCGGCCAGCACGCTCGCCGGAGTCCAGGAGGCGGCGCGGGAGCGCGGCTACCTCACCTCCGCGGTCACCCTGAGGACGGCCACCCAGGGAGCCCTCGCCGAGGCCATGCACCACCTCGCGGAGTGGGGCGTCGAAGGGATCGTCGCCGTCACTCCGCAACGGGCGGCAGTGCGGGCCCTGGCATCGCTGGCGGCGCCCTGTCCCGTGGTCACCGTGGAGGGTGGCCACACGCTGGACCTGCCGGGAGTGTCACTGGATCAGCGTCTCGGCGCCCGCATGCTCACGGAACATCTCCTCGCGTCGGGTCATGCGACGGTGTGGCATGTCTCCGGGCCGCTCGACTGGCTGGAGAGCGAGGCCCGCACCGAGGGCTGGGAGGGCGCACTGCGCGATGCCGGTGCGGTGGTGCCGCCGCCGTTGCGTGGCGACTGGAGCCCACTGTCGGGATATCTGGCCGGCCGGCAGCTCGCGGACCGGGTCCTCGCGTCGCCGGGGCGGCAGGCGGCCCCGACCGCGGTGTTCGTCGCGAACGATCAGATGGCTCTGGGCGTCCTGCGGGCGTTCCGGGAAGCGGGCCTTGATACGCCGGAGGACGTGGCCGTCGCCGGGTTCGACGACATCCCCGAGGCGGAGTTCTTCCCTCCGCCCCTCACCACGATCCGTCAGGATTTCGCGTCGCTCGGTCGCAGCAGTATCGGACTGCTCTTGGACCACATCGAGGGCAGGACGAGCGAGTCGACGCATCTGACGGTGGCTCCGGAGCTCGTCGTGCGCGCGAGTACGACCCTGCGGAGATCCGCTTCCGAGGCGTGAACGCCCCGGGACCGTTCGACCTGGGTCGCCCCCCCGGCTCGGCATTCCCCTCGGGCGAACAACAGGATCGAGGGTCGAACGACGCTCCCGAGGAGGGTGCGCACAGTCGACGCCGCCGGACGGCGACTGCGCGCACCCCGTACCTCAGTGACGAGACGCTACGGCCACGGTGTCGGGGCCGGCGGTGCGACCACCGGAGGCCGGTCGTCGCACGTGATGGTGTTCGGGAGTTCCCAGGACGCCATCCACGCGCCCGTCGTGCCGCCACCGTCGTTGCCGCCGAGGTCCTGCACCGCGAACTCGGATCCCGTGGGCGGGAAGTTGAACGATCCGCAGTTGTTGATGCCGACCGCGCCGACGTTGCGGGCGTCCACGTTCTCGAAGGACGCCGAACCGGCGGAGCGGGCGCTCAGCACCGACGTGCCGGTGCCGTCCACGCGGATGTCCTTGAAGTGGACTCCCCGGATCGCGTACTTGTCCTTCACCGGGAAGTCGGAGACCAGCATCACCGCGTTGTAGGTGTTGTCGAGGAAGTGGTCGCCGGTGACCTGGATGTCGGCGTCGATGTCCCGCTCCAGGGCGTAGAACCAGATGGCGCCGAGACCGATCTTCCAGTTGAGCTCGAACGGTCCCGATCGCACGGTGGTGTTGTCCGTGATCCACAGGTGCCCGCCGAACGGTTCCGCGCCGAAGCGGGAGCCGACCTGGATGGCGCTGCCCTCCCTGATGGGG
Organism: Streptomyces sp. NBC_01428; assembly: GCF_036231965.1. Lineage (NCBI taxonomy): Bacteria > Bacillati > Actinomycetota > Actinomycetes > Kitasatosporales > Streptomycetaceae > Streptomyces > Streptomyces sp. NBC_01428. The sequence goes on from NZ_CP109499.1 coordinate 569,681, forward strand.
TCGGCGATGAGGTTGCCGGTGACCTTGTTGTCGGTACCGCCGTACAGGGCGATGCCGTTGGCGAGGACGGGGGTCTGCACGGTGTTGTGGGAGAAGACGTTGCGCGCGTTGCCGGTCTTCTCCGACCACATGGCCAGCCCGTCGTCACCGGAGTTGCGGACGAAGGTGTCCGAGACGGTGGAGTCGGTGACGCCGGTGTGGAAGTTGAGGCCGTCGGCGATCTGGTCGGCGATCACGTTGCGTGTGATGCGCAGGCGGGTCATGGGGCCGTCGAACCACATGCCGACCTTGGTGTGGTGCAGATAGAGGCCGTCGATCGTCGAGTCGCTGAGGGCGCCGCCGATGGCGTTGACCTGGTCGGTGTCGACGCGTTCACGGACGTCGCCCTCGACGGCGAAGCCGGACAGGTGGACGTCGTGACTGCCGCCGTCCGCCGCGTCCTTTCCGTAGAAACCGACACCGGTGTGGACCGACCCGTCGGGGGCCGGGGTGTCGAGGGTGACCTGGTGTCCCTTGACGACGGTGTACCAGTTGCCCGCGCCGACGATCGTCACGTCGTCCACGACGATGTGCCGGTTCACCTGGTAGGTGCCGGGCGGCAGATACACCTTGAGGTGGCGCTTCTTGGCGTACGCGATGGCGCGATCGAACGCGTCGCCCGCGTCACGTCGGCCGGTGGGGTCGGCGCCGAACGCGAGGACGTTCGCCGCGCGCAGCTCGATGTGCGGGGCCGCGACGAGTTGCGTGTCGAGCAGGTCGATCACCGTCCAGGCCGCCGCGCTGCCCGGGGGCGCGGTGAGCCGGACGGTGTCGCCCGCCTCGTAGCGCTTGCCGAGCAGGAGCCGTTGCTCGTCGTAGAAGTGGCTGGGCCTGAACGGCTTGTCGACGACGGGAGTCGGGGTGGTGGCGGCGGGCACGCATCCGCACTCCGTGATCCACCAGTCCGGGTGCAGCAGGTCGGCCTGGGGGTCGTTGCTGAACGGATACTGGTTGTAGAGCCAGGAGTACTGCGAGGTGAGCGTCATCGTGGAGCGGTGCCTGCCGTCGACGGAGACGTCGAGCGGTGCGGTGATGCCGCCGCCCCGGGGCGCGTCCGGGATGCTGTAGCGCACGGTGAGAGCGTTGGCGGCCCGCGGCAGGGTGAACTCGACGTGCTCGCCCGGCTTCAGGCGCACCGCGGTCCGGCCCGAGGCTTCCGAGGGCAGGGTGTAGGCGGTGCGGTCGGGGCCGATGACCGTGCCGTTCGTCGACGCGTTCTCCGCCTCCTGTTCGGCGAAGTCCACGGCGGCGCCGCGCCCCGCGACGAGGGCGGGATCGAGGCCGGCCCGGGTCACCACCGGAGTGCCGGCGCCGCCGCCCTGCGCGCCGGCCTGCACGCCGGCCGCGGGTGCCGGTGAGCCGAGGCCGAGGACCAGTCCGGCGGCCGCCGCGGTCACTGCCGCGGCGGTTCTGACCGGTCTTCGCGCGCGGCTGCGGACCCGCTCCGCATCCCCGTCTGTGCTGTACCGCGACATCGGATTCTCGTTTCTTTCGGGACGGACGAACCAGGACGGACGAGGGGCGAGGAACGAGCGCCGAGCACGGTCGGACAGTGGCGGGGAAGGGTGGACGAACGGTGCGTGCGAAGGGAGTTGAGCCGCCGCGCCATGCGAGCGGGCGGCAGGAGGCGGAGGCCGTGCCGGTGCGGTGACAGTAGGACGTGGCGGGGCCGCCCTACAAGACGCCGGACACCTCTTTCCATCATCTAGTTCGGTTCCTGCGTTCTTTCATCGATTTCTTGCAGCCCCTCGCACGACGGGACACCCGCCTCGCACTGCTCCCCGTCCCCTGGCTTTGCACGGCGGCCCCCGGTCGACCCACCGAAGCCTCCTTCCCTATTCTTCCCTACCTGCCATACCAGTGAGGTAGGATAAGGAGTCTTAAAAAACTTTGGGGAGCCATGTCAGCTTCAGCTCTGTACTCGACCGAAGAGGTCGCCGAGATGCTCGGCCTCCACGTCCGCACGGTTCGCGGCTATGTGCGGGACGGCCTCCTGCCCGCTGTGCGGATCGGCAAGCAGTACCGGATCGCGGCGGCGGATGTGGACGCCCTCACCGAGGGCCGTACTCCGGCGCCGCCCGCCCCGGAGGGGAGCGGTCGACCGCGCGTCGAGGTGACGGCCGTCGTTCAGGTAGACGGGATCGACAGGGCGGCGATGTCCCGGCTGAGCACGCTCGTGACGAGCGCGGCGGCGACCCGTCCGGGGCGTGGGTCGCGCCTGCACCTGGAGACCCTCTACGACGAGCAGCGGAACTCCGCGAAGTTCGTGGCCATCGGCAGCGCCGACGACACGGCCACGCTGGTCGGCCTCATCGGAGCGTTCGCGGAGTCGGAACTGTGAGCGTCCACTCGATCCAGCAGTCCCCGACGGACGGGGACCAGGAATGACCAGGAGTCCCGACATGCAGGTTCCCGAAGACGCCCAGGCTCTCCGGTCGCTGCTCCGCACCGATCTCGTCGCCGCGATGAAGGCGCGCCGGACCGAGGCGGTCGGCGCGCTGCGCACCGCCATCGCGGTCATCGACAACGCCGAAGCCGTGGAGACCCCGGCGCAGGCCTCGGTTCATGCGGTGAGCGAACACGTCGCCGGCGCCCGCACCGGCGTCGGTTCGACAGAAGCGGAACGCCGCGTCCTGTCCCTCGACGACGTTCGCGCCCTCTTGCAGGCACAGGTCGACGACCGCACCGGCGAGGCCGATCGGTACGACACCTATGGTCAGCGCGACGCGGCTCTTCGACTCCGCCGCGAGGCCGACGTCCTCCGTCAGTACCTGGTCGGCTGAGACCACTTCCTCAGTCGCGCCCGCGCGGGCTCACCCACAGACGACCCATCTGTCGTCGGTCCCGGCGGATCAGGACGGCGGTGCTGATCGCGACGAAGAAGAGGGCGGTGGCGAGCGGTGCGATGAAGTAGGTCATGTCGACTCCAGTCGCCCGGCCGCGCGCTGCGCGCCAGGACAGGCGAGAACGTGATGAGGGTGGGCCGCGGGGGTTCCGACGGCCCGGTTCGAGGCCATGCCCCGGAACGCGGCCGACGAACCGGAGCGCACGGCCACGGCGAGGGCGGCGGTGAACGCGATGCCGGGCAGCCCCGTGGCTGTCTCCACGAACATCCGCATCTCCGCCCCCTCCCTCGCCCGCCGTGATCGGGTGGCGCACTGCTCCCCTCCGGGGTCCGTGCCGGACATCACCTGCCGGTGACCGGCACCAGAACCCTTCGCAGTGCTCCGCCGACGTCATGGTGCACGGTCGGCCCACGGGCGCGCATTGCCGAACCTCGGCAGTGTTCTCGAGGGCGTCCATGCCGGTGACCCGCCAAAAGCACGTCACCGGCACGTCACTTCGGAGGTGACGTGCCAGGCCCGGGAGACCCCGAGTGCTGTCCGCACGCCTGCATGGACGCCTTCACCGAGGGCTACGAGCCGGCCGGCGCAGGCCCTCGGACCCGCCGGTTCACCGCTGCCGGGCGTTGCCCATCTCCGCGGCGAACGCCGTCGGTGAACCGTCGAAGCCGCGGACCGCCTCCTGAAGCGACCAGGCGCCGGAACCGTCCCTGGTGAACTCCGCAATCGTCGTGGCGTTCGATCCCGCGACCCGACTGAGATCGTCCGTCATCAGCTCCCGGTAGTCCTCGACCACCAGGACCCCCGCGTTCCTGATGTCTCCGAACGTCAGGACCCCCCGGTCCTGGTGGATCGCCACACCCACCACGACGCGCGCGTACGACGACGCCAGCCGGTCGAGCTCCAGCACCATCACCTCGACGAAGCCGAGGCCGACGCCGGTCTCACTGTGTCGGCTCATGTTGATGGTTCCGTCCGGTGACCGGCTCTCGGTGTGGACGACGTACACCGGTCGCCCGTACGGCTCCTCGACGGAATAGGTCGCCGCCATGATGTCGAGGTGACGGGGCGCCTCTCCCCAGGGACTGGGATCCCAGCGGAGTTTCACCTGGACCTTCGCGAGCCCCCTGCTGACACCGCTCACGGACGTCGCCTCCCCTGAACCCAACGCGTATGGAACGCGTATCCACGTCGTCAAGTATCGCCCCGCGTGCGACTGTTCAGGCAGGGCGCGATCGGGAGTGGGATATGCCGGGCGCCGGGGCGAGTCCCCGGCCGCCCGTCGTCGGACAGTCGTGTCGCGCCGCCCCGCTCCTCCGGAGCCGAGACCGCTCGGCACAGGGACCTTTAGGCTGGCGGGGCTGCCGCCGAGGAGGAGACACGACGCCGATGTTCAGGCTCTCACTGCCCGTTGCCACGGAACGGCTCACTCTGCGCCCGTTCACGCCGGACGACCTCGACGACCTGCACGCGTATCAGAGTCTTCCCGATGTCGCCCGTCACCTCTTCCGGCCGCCGCTCACCCGCGACCAGTGCGCGCGGAGTCTGACGCGGCGAGCCGCCGGTACCGCGTGGGCCGAGGACGGCGACGACCTGGTGGTGGCCGTGTGCGAGACGGACGGGACGACGGTCGTCGGCGAGATCGTTCTCAAACTTGCGAGCGCGCGAGCGCGCCAGGCCGAGATCGGCTGGGTCTTCCATCCGGCCTACGGCGGACGGGGATACGCCACGGAGGCCGCACGCGCGACCGCTTCACTCGCCTTCGCGGAGCTGAACGTCCACCGGCTGTTCGCCCGTCTCGACGTACTCAACACCGGTTCGGTGCGCGTGTGCGAGCGGCTCGGCATGCGCCGCGAAGCGCACTTCGTCGAGAACGACCTCGACGGGGAGCGCTGGGCCGACGAGTACGTCTACGCGACACTCGCCCGCGAGTGGAAGACCGTTCCGGTCCGGCCCGATCCTCTCCGGTGAGCCCGATGGAGCACGGACGCGATCGAGGGCCCGAAGCCTGACGACGACCGGCAACCGACAACGACAGCCGCCCCGAACCGGCTTCGCACGGTTCGATCAGGACGCCGGTGACGAGGGCCGGCGGACCACCTCGTAGTGCAGATGCGTCACGCCAGGTGCCGGGATCGTCTGGAGGAGGCGCAGGTCCACGTGGCGCGGGAGTTCGTGGAAGAAGGGGCGGCCGCCTCCGAGGAGGACCGGCACCTGGTGGAGGATCACCTCGTCCACCAGGTCCGCCGCCAGCGCGGAGGACAGCAGGCCGCCGCCCATGAGGGCGACGTCCTTGCCCTGCGCGGCCTCGCGGGCCGCCGCCACCGCGTCCTCGATGCCGGTGGTGACGAGCATCTGCGCCTCGGTGATCTCTGGCGCGGGGCGGTGGCTGAGGACGAAGAGCGGCGCCGTCGGGTGCGGGCCGCCGCCGCCGAAATGACGGGAGTGCTCGTACGTGGTGCGGCCCGCCACCGTCGCCCCCACCCGGCCCGCGATCGCGTCGAAGAACCGGGCGCTGGGTTCGCTGAGGCTGAATCCGTCGAACGACTCGCTCGACGTGTCGCCGCCGAAGTACCAGTCGAAGAGCATCGTCGCGTCACCGAGCCCGCTGCCGAACTCGTCCTGACCCTCGGGGACGCGACCACTGATGTAGCCGTCGACCGAGACGGCGTGGGCGCTGAAGACCTTGCTCATGCTGCTCCTGCGCTGTTGCGGGGGAAGGGGGGGATCGTGGGGGAATGTGGTGGGCCGGTCGGCGCACGTCGTCGGCGTCTGTCGGCGGGGAGTGCCCGGCTCCCGCCAACATAGCGATCGCCCGCGTCTGTCGATGGAAGGCTGCCGGGTGATCGGCGCGGCTGGAGTATTCGCCCGGCGGGGCAGACACCCTCCCCCCAACGGACGATGGACGAGCGGCGGGCGAAGCGTGGTGCGGGCCCGGCCCGTCGCCGTGTCCTGGCAGGATTGCGCCATGGAACATGTGCTTGGAATCGGTGGGTACTTCCTGCGTGCCGCCGACCCGGCGTCCCTGAGCGCCTGGTACCGCGACTGCCTCGGGCTGAACACCGAGGAGAACGGCCTGTGGCAGCAGGAGGCCGGGCCGACGGTGTTCGCTCCGTTCGAGGCCGAGACCGACTACTTCGGGTCCCGCGCTCAGCAGACCATGCTCAACTTCCGCGTCCGTGACCTGGATGCGATGCTCGCGCAACTGCGGGCGAAGGGAGCGGATGTGGCCGGGGAGACGCAGGACATGGAGGGTGTCGGCCGGTTCGGCTGGGTCACCGATCCCGAGGGCAACAAGATCGAGCTGTGGCAGCCCGCCTGAGTCCCGTCCTCGACGATCCCACCGCACAACTCGCAGTCGGGGCCCGGAGATGAGCACCCGGCAGCGGAACTCCCCGGGTGGACGGGAGTTTTCCGCTGCCGGGTGCGGTCGGTGCCCGGGACGAGCCGTCAGCGCACGGAGATGCTGGTCAACCGGGCGTCGCCCCGCTTGCCCGCGTCGGTCGCCAGTGCCACGTAACGGGCGGTGGCGCTGGTGGCGAGCAGACGGCTCTTGCCGTGTCCGGTGAGCCGGCCGGCCTGTGTGTAGGTCAGGCCGTCACTGCTGAGTTCCACGTTCTGGCCCGGGACGCGACCTCCGGTCCACTCCGTGCGGATCTCCCGGACGGGGCGTTCGGCGCCGAGGTCGACGACCATGCGACCGTCGGGGCCGGGCGTCCAGGCGGTGTGCGGGTCACCGTCGACGGCGGCCGAGGGGTCCGACATACCGGGCGGGAGCGGGGTGGTGGGGAACACCGTGCGGCCCAGGGCGAGGTCGCCGAGGGGGTAGGCCTCGGCGCCCCGCAAGGTGACGGTGGTGGTGCGGCCCGCGCGGACCTCCGCCACCTCGGTGTGCCCCTGGCCGGTCACCCGGAGGCGGCAGGACGCTCCTGTGAACCGCACCGTGGCGGCGTCGACGACCTCGGCCTCGAGTCCGACGGGCAGTCTTCCTCCGAAGGCGGGGCTCACCTCCATGCGCGGAGGCAGGAGTTCGGCCGTGGCGGCGTCAAGATCGGCCTCGTAGGAGCTGCCGTCCGCGGTGAGGGTCTGGCGTCCCTCGAACAGGACGGCGCGTGCTCCGGATCGAGGGATGCGAACACGTGTCGTCACCTGCTGCTCGGACAGGTTGAAGAGGCTGAGGTGGTCCTCCGTGAGAGCGGCACGGACGCTGTCGTGCTCGGCCTGCGGAGCGGCAGCGTGTGCGAGAGCGCGGAGCCTGTCGGTGGATATGCCGGGAAAGCCTTCTGCCAGCAGGGGGGTTGCGGCGCCGTCGGCGAGGACGATCGTGTCGCCGTACACCGCGAGCGGCTGCTCGGATCCCCGGACGACGAGGCCGGCCCGTCCGTCCACGTCGAGCCAGCCGCCCTTGCTCGACACGTCGGGCTCGGGCCACGAGACGAGGTCGTTCCACTGCTTGCCGTCGGCCGATCCCTGCACGGTGTACGCGCGTCCGGCGGCGGCTTCCCAGCGGAGGGTGACGCGGTCCACCGTGTGCGTGGCTCCGAGGTCCACGGCGATCCAGCTGTCCGCCCGGGGGCGGTCCGCCTTCGAAACCGCCCATCGGCTCGTGGCGTTGCCGTCCACCGCCAGGGCCGGCTCCTTGCCGGGGTCGTACGAGGAGGCGGTCGCCGTACCGCTCCGGGCGAGGTCGGTACCGTCCGAGCCGTCGCGGGCCTCGAAGGCGTAGAGGGAGTATCCGTACGTCGGGTCGGGCAGGACGCCGATCATGCGCAGGTGTCTGACCTCGGACTTCGCGAAGGTGACCTCGTCCACGCGGGGCGTGGCGGCGGCGGGACGGGCGTCCTGTGCCGTCACGGTGGCGCTGCCCTCGGCGAAGCGGTAGGTGCGCGATCCCGTGAGGCCCGCCATGCCCGGCATGGTGAGGTTGTGGATCTCCAGGTGCCCCTCCCCCGCCGCGACGCCGGTCGTCGCGTAGACGACGGCGCCCGAGGGCAGGGTGGTCAGGCCCGCTCGGCCGGTGCCCAGGCGCAGCAGGGTGGCGCTGCCGTCGAACCCGTCACGGAGGGTGCTGTACGTCCGCACCTGGCGGCCGGTCACCTGGGCCGCGGTGCTGGGCAGGAACATCGGGTTGGCGCCGCTGAGCTTGAACAGCCAGTCGTCGTGGGCCGGTTGCCACGCGAACTTGACGAAGCCCGGCTTGGTCACGGCACCCGCCCAGGCGCCGGTCGACTGGTGGGACACGAGGCCGGGGACGGTGCCGAAGTCGGTGACGCCCGAGGCGTGTCGGAACAGCTCCTCCGAGGTCAGGGGGCGCACCGTGCGGCCCTGGGCCGCGGCCCACAGGTGCAGGAGGTAGCTGATGGCCACTTCCGCGCGGGCCTCGGGCTCGTACTTCGGTTCGCCGGAGAACTTCGCGAGACGGTACTCCGGCGGGTACTTCTGGTACGCCTCCAGCCGTTCGGCGAGGGCCACTTCCGCCCGGGCCGCCGCGCGGTCGCCGACGACCTGGGCGAGGAAGGCGAGCGGGATGACGTCACGGCCGTAGAGGTGCTCGCGGTCGTTGACCATCGGCATCAGGGGCTCGCCGGCGTCACTCATCACTCCGAGCAGGGTGCCCCACAGCTGGTCCGCGTTCGGCTGGTTGGTGAGGACCTGGGGCAACGGGCGGCCGGCGGTGATGAAGTGGGCGGCGTTGCGGCCCGATGTGCGGAACAGTTCTTCCTGATAGTGCGGGCCGAAGGAGCCGTGGTTCTCGACGATGAAGGTGTCGTAGAGGTTGCGGGCCTTGTTGTCGGAGACGGGGACGCCGTCGACACGGGCCGGGTTGACGAGGTCCGCCTGGGGCAGACCCGTCTCGTTGCGGGACCAGGTGCCGAAGGCCTTGTCCCAGTCGGCGTGCCGCGCGTCGTCCGGCGCCCAGGCCAGCCCGGGGGCGAGGGACTGCGCGTAGACGCCCATCTCCTCGAGCTTGGTGTCACCCTCGTGACCGCCGAGGAGACCGTGCGGGGTCCAGCTGCCGGAGTTCGGGTCGTCGCCGGTCCCCAAGCCCGTGGTGTAGGCGGCCTGTTCACGGGCGATCGTGTCGACGTTGGTCCGGGTGGCCTCGTCGAGGTCGTCCCACAGGAGGCGTGCCGCCAGCACGAAGTAGAGCTGGAAGGTGGTGTCGAAGAACAGCGTCCGGCCCCACTGGGTGCCGCCGGTGAGCCGGTTGGACGCGGCGAAGTGCTGGATCGTCGCGATCGTCCGGGCCTTCAGCGTCTTCTCGTCGATGCCGGCGCGGTCGCCGTCGTAGGTGCCGTGCGTGAGGAGAACCGCGTTGCCGAGCACCACGGCGAACCCGAAGTCCTTGTCCGTGTAGTAGCCGCGGGTCGCGTCCCACTGCGTCTCGGACCAGTGGGTGTGGTTCAGCAGGACGCGGTAGTAGGTCTCCGCGATGGTGTCGGGCGCCGTGCCCGGGCGTCCGTGGGCGCTCGCCGTGCCGCTGCCGAGAGTGACGGGGACGGTCGCCGCGAGGGCGGCGGCGCCGAGGAGCTGGACGAAACGGCGGCGATCGACATAGAGGGATGCATCGGGCACGCTGGGCGCCTTTCGATAAGACAACGTTGTCAAACGGATGACCGAAATTGTTCGTCCGGAATCGTCCGTTCGTCAAGGGGTGGGGCGGGAGTGATCGTTGTCGTCCTGTGGGCACGGTGACGGACTGCGACGGCGTCCGGGCAGGTCGGCGCCCGAGCGGGTGCCCCCGTCGGGAGACCGACGGGGGCACGGGGAACGGGCCTGTGGCCCCGACCTGTTGTGCGCCTCCGGCTACTTCCTGACGGGGCACATCCCCTCGGCGAGCGTGTTGTAGGTGGCGGCCTTCGCCGGCGCCGGGGCGGTGCCGCCCAGTTGGATCAGGATCTCGTCGGAGAGCAGGTCCTGCTTGCCCTTCAGCGCGTCGGCGACCACGGTGCTCTTCGGGAACACCATCTCCGCGGCGATGTTGTCCTGCACGATCCGCGCGAGGTTGTCGAGCGCGGTGAAGACCGGGTCCTTCGGTGTCTCCAGGCCGGGCAGGTCGATCAGGTGGGTGCCGACCTTCGCGGCGTTCATGCAGTCCTTGATGATGATGGTGTTCTGGTTGAGCACGCTGGTGGTCCACTGGGACAGCACGACGCAGTAGAGATCCGCCCAGGCCGCCTCACCGACCTTCGCGCGCCAGGTCTTCATGATGTCCTGCACGCCCCTGATCTGGGCCTTCGCCGCGTACTCCATGTTGGTGCGGATGTCGGCGTAGACGCTGCCGGAGAAGTCCTCGAACGACTTCATGTCGAACACCTTGGCCGTCACGGAGGAGTTGATGAACTTCAGTGCGGCGTCGAGGATGATGCCGCAGGACGTGACGAGCGCGGCCGGCAGACCGGCGGCGGCGAGGTTCTGGCGGGCTGTGGTGAGGGTGACGGCGTAGGCCTGGAGTGGCTTGATCCACGCGGTGGACCTGTCGTCGCCGAACGCCACCATCAGGAGGTCGTGCGGGTCGATACGTGCGGCGTTCGGCAGGTTGGGGATCTTGTCCGCGAGGTAGGAGGCGATCACCGAGAAGATGCCGAGCGGAACGTGAGCGATGGACTTCGCCAGCTCGAACGTCTCCGCCACGGGGTTGACGGACTCCTGGCCCGTCGGGGTCACGAGGGTGAACCTGCCGCCCTTCGCGTCGTTCTGCACCACGATCACCGGGGCGAGGTGTTTGATCAACTCCGCCTTCAGGACGGCGTAGTTGGAGCGCATTCCGGCGTTGACGGCGAAGATCGAGTCCTTCGCCTGCTGGGGGGTCACCGCCACCGGGACGGGTGTGGTCGTCCCCGACGTGTCGGCGGCGCTCGGGGAGGCCGAGTAGCCCAGGAGCGCGGCCGTGCCGATTCCGGAGGCGCCGCCTATGAAGCCTCTGCGTGTAGCCATCTTCGTTTTCTCCGTAATGTTTCCGCGTGTGGACGTCGCATGGGCGGGGGGAGGATCTGCATGGGGGGAATTCCAATGGCCGGGGATGTCATGTGTGGGGGGCCTGACGGGTACGGGGCCGAAGGGGGGATTCGGGGGCGCTCAGGAGGGGCGGGAGAGGTGTGGGATCTCCCGCCCCGGCCGGGCCGTACGGCTACGTGAGGGAGCGCTGGTCGGGGACCACGACTCCGTAGAGGTCCTGGACCGTGGCGAGCGCGGATGCGTGGACCTGGCGGGCGGGGATCCCGTTCGGACTGCCGTTCAGGGGCAGCGCCCGGGTCGCGGAGGCGTTCGCCACCACCGTGGGGTGGTTGCCGTTGAGGAAGGCGCCCTGGGTGGTGAACAGGGTGCACATGTTCGTCATGAATCCCGCGATGATGACGTTCTCGCGCCCGGCCTTCTTCACCTCGGCCGCGAGGTTCGTGCGGTAGAAGCCGTTCGGCACGGTCTTCTCGACGACGGGCTCGTCCTTCACCGGCTTCAGCGCCGGGATGATCCGGCCGGCCCTCGACTTCAGGTCGTAGCCCTTGTCGACGATGTGGATGACCGGTGTACCCGCCCGACGCGCGCGCTGCAGCAGCGCCTCGGCGTTGTCCACGGCCGCTTTCCACCCGTCGAGTTCCATCACGCCCTGGGTGTACGTGTTCTGGTAGTCCACCAGGATCAACGTGGCGTCGGACAGCGTCGCCGGAGTCTCGTCCAGTTTGTTGAGCTGCCGCAGTGTCGTCGTGTCCTTCGCGACGTTCCGGTCCGCGGCGGGTGAGGGCTTGTCGCCGGTGCGCGAGGCGGCCTCGGAGCTTCCTCCGCATGCCGTGGCGGTGACCGCGAGGACGGTGACGGCTGTCAGGGCGACGGCTGTCCGCAGCGCCTTCATCAGTTGAGCTCCTTGTGGGTGGGGACGACCACGCCGTACAGGTCGGCGATGGTGGCGAGGGCGCTGTAGTGCACCTGGCAGGCATCGAGGTCGGCGCCGGTCACCGGCAGGGAGCGGGTGGCGGTCGCGTCGGCCACGACCGTGGGACGGTTGCCGCGAAGGAACGCGCCCTGCGCGGTGAACGCCACGCACATGTGCGTCATCCAGCCCGCGATGACGACGTCCTGCCCCTCCGGAACGTGTGCCCCGAGGTCCGTGTCGACGAAGGCGTTCGGCACCTGCTTCACGACCACGGCCTCACCCTCGACCGGTGCGAGGCGCGGGTGGATCCCACCGATCTCGGCGCGGATGTCGTACGGGGTCCCCTCGCCGCCGTCGTTGACGACGTGCACGACCTTGGTGCCCTCTTGGCGCGCCCGTGCCAGGAGTTGGGCGGCGGCGTCGAGCGAGGCCTCCCATCCGTCGAGCTCCATCACGCCCTGGGTGTACGTGTTCTGGAAGTCGATGAGGATCAGGGTCGAGTCGGCCAGCTTCGCGGGGGTGTCGTCGAAGCCGTTGAGCTCGCGCAGCGTCGTTCTGGACATGGGGGTACCGCCTTCGGTGTTCCGGTGGATGAGGCAGCCTCAGCGATGCGTCGGGCTGCATCAGGAACGCTATGGCCCGCAGGGCGTGTCGACAATGACGTCTAACATGCAGATACGGACATGCCGCGAGGCATGCGGAGGAGCTGTTCAGGGGGACGTGTGCCGGACATCGCCAGACGCCTTGTCGTCATCGTGCTTTTCGAGGGCGTCGACCTGCTCGACGTGACCGGGCCGCCGGAGGTCTTCTCGCTGGCCCGGCGGGAGACCGAGGACGCGAGCGGATATCACGTCGTTCTGGCCGCCGAGAGCATGGATCCCGTCACCACGTCCGCCGGGGTCCGCATCCTGCCGGACCTCACCTTCGACGAGGCCGCCGCGCAGAGCATCGACACCCTGATCGTGCCCGGGTCGGTGGAGGTCGACAGTGAGCGCCGCGTCCGTGCCATCGTCGACCCGGAGCTGGTCGGCAGGGTGAAGACCCTGGCGGCCCGGACCCACCGGGTGACGTCCGTCTGCGTCGGCGCCCATCTTCTCGCCGCGGCGGGGCTCCTCGACGGCAAACGGGCCACCACGCACTGGTCGACCGCCTCCCAGCTGGCCGCGGACCACCCGGCCGTGGAGGTCGACGCCGATCCCATCTTCATCCGCCAGGGCGACGTCTGGACGGGGGCCGGGATCAGCGCCTGTCTCGATCTGTCGCTGGCCCTGATCGCCGACGACCTCGGCGAGGCCGTCGCGCTGCGGGTCGCCCGGCAGTTGGTGATGTACCTGAAGCGGCCTTCGGGGCAGAGTCAGTTCAGTGTTCCCCTGGAGCAGGTCTCCACGACACGGCGGATCGAGGACCTCCGTCATCACATCCTGCGCACCATCGCCGAGCCGCTGACCGTCGTGGACCTCGCGGCCTACGCGCACGTCAGCGACCGGCACCTCACGCGGCTCTTCAAGACGGAGCTGGGTATGACCCCGCACGCGTACATCGAGTCCGTGCGGGTGGAGAAGGCGCGCCACGAACTCGAGTCCTCCGACGCCACGCTCGAACGCATCGCGTCCGTCTGCGGGTTCGGCACGACCGACACCTTGGTGCGGGCGTTCCGGCGCCGGCTGAACACGACGCCCACCGAATACCGTCGCAGGTTCCGCGTGCCGCAGACCCGATAGGCACGGGCGGGCGGAGGGGGCGGGACCCGGGGCGGTCCCGCCCCGGGTGACCCGCCTCCCTGTCCGTCAGATCGTGGTCATCCGGCCCTCCCGCGGCCGGAGATAGACCGCCCAGGTCAGGGTGAAGCAGACCGCGTACGCGACCAGGAAGGCCCAGTAGGCCGCGTCGCCGCTCGCGCCGGCCAGGAAGGCCTGCCGGAAGGCGATGTTCACGAGGACTCCGCCGAACGCGCCGACGGCACCGGCCAACCCGATCAGCGCCGACGCCCGCCGCCGGGCGTCCCGTTCGGCGCTCTCCGGATCGGTCCCGGCGGCGACGGCGATCCGTGCCTTGGCCTGGAAGATCGCGGGGATCATCTTGTACGTCGAACCGTTGCCGACGCCGCTCAGCACGAAGAGCGCCACGAAGCCGGTCAGGAACAGGGGCAGTGATTTCTGGTGGGAGGCCACCAGCACGACACCCGTGCCCACCGCCATCGCGGCGAAGGTCCACAGCGTCACGCGGGCGCCGGACCAGCGGTCCGCCATCCTCCCGCCGAACGGGCGTACCAGTGACCCCAGGAGGGGGCCCAGGAACGTGAGGTAGGCGGCTTCGACGGGGGTGTCGAACTGGTCGTGGAACTGCACCTGCAGGACCTGCCCGAAGGCGAAACCGAAACCGATGAAGGAGCCGAAGGTGCCGACGTACAGGGCCGACATCACCCAGCTGTGCGGTTCCGTGGCCACTTCGCGCAGGGCCCGCCTGTCGTTCCTCAGCGACGTCAGGTTGTCCATCCTCAGGGCCGCGCCCAGGGCCGCCAGCACGATCAGCGGCAGGTAGACCAGCGGTACGAGCCGGGGGTGGGCCGCGCCTGCCGTGGCCAGCACCACGAGTCCGACGAGTTGCACGACCGGAACGCCGAGGTTGCCGCCGCCGGCGTTGACGCCGAGGGCCCAGCCCTTGAGGCGCTGCGGGTAGAAGGCGTTGATGTTCGCCATCGAGGAGGCGAAGTTGCCGCCGCCGACGCCGGCCACGCAGGCGACGGCCAGCAAGGTGCCGTAGGAGACTCCGGGTTGGAGCACGACGCCGGCCAGGACGGTCGGCACGAGCAGCAACAGGGCGCTGAACACGGTCCAGTTGCGGCCGCCGAACCTCGCCACCGCGAAGGTGTACGGCAGGCGCAGCGCGGCGCCGAGCGCCGTCGGCACCGCGGTGAGCGTGAACTTGCCGGCCGGGTCGATGTGGTACTCCGGTCCGAGGAACAGCACCAGGACCGACCACAGGCTCCACACCGAGAAGCCGATGTGTTCGGACAGGACGGAGAAGACGAGGTTGCGGCGCGCGACCCGGGCGCCGGTCCGCTCCCAGAACGCCTCGTCCTCCGGCCGCCAGTCCGTGATGGCACCCGGCCGGTCCGCGCTCCCGGAGGCGCTCGGGCTGTCCGGGGTGCCGGTGCGCCCGGCGACCTCTTCGGCCGTGCCTTCTGTGTCGACCACACTGGTCATCAGCTGTCACCCGCTGTTTCGTGAGGTGGGGTTGGTCCGTCGTGACGACGCTAGGAGGGGCGGGTTACGCGGTCGGACTCGCCGCAGTTCGGCCGTGCTACGGCCCGTGCACGCCCGCTCCGGCCAGCTGTGAGGTCGCGTCCGCGCTGTCGCGCACGGGCCAGACCCGCAGCACGGCCGGCGTGCCGTCCGGGGCGGTGGACTCGTCGAGGCAGCGTCCGTCACGGAGGTCGAAGACCTGCTTGTACATCGGCGACGCGACCGTGGGGACGTCGCCCCGGCTGCCGAGGATCCCGCGGGACATCACGTGGGCGCCGCTGAACGGGTCACGGTTGTCGACCGCGTACAGCGCTCCGGCCCGGTCGCGGAAGACCGCCACCTGCTCGCCGCGGGCGCCGAGGACCGCGACCCCCCGGCCGGGGATCAGGTCGTCGTAGGGGCAGGCCCGCGTCCAGCGCGTGCCGTCGTGGATCTCCACATACCTGCTCACGCGGTACGCACCTCCAGTCGGGGCCCGGCCACCAGGGCCGGGGAAAGGATGGTTCCGTTCTCGTCCGGCCGGGCCGGGCGTATCTGGCCGCGCTCCGGCACGAAGGTGACGGCGGGGTCGGGTGTGCCGGGGGCGTTGACGAAGGAGACGAAGCGGCGGAGCCGTTCGGGGTCGGCGAGGACCGCCGCCCACTCGTCCTGGTACTGGTCGACGTGTCGCTCCATCAGAGCGTCCAGTTCGGAGCACAGGCCCAGCGAGTCGTCCATGACGACGGCCCGCACGTGGTCCAGTCCGCCGTCGATCCGGTCCAGCCAGACGGAGGTCCGTTCCAGCCGGTCGGCGGTGCGGATGTAGAACATCAGGAACCGGTCGATGCTGCGGATCAGCGTGTCGCGGTCCAGGTCGGCGGCGAGCAGATCGGCGTGTCGCGGCGTCATGCCGCCGTTCCCGCCGATGTACAGGTTCCAGCCGGTGGAGGTGGCGATGATGCCGAAGTCCTTGCCCTGCGCCTCCGCGCACTCGCGCGCGCATCCGGAGACGGCGGACTTGAGCTTGTGGGGTGAGCGCAGGCCGCGGTAGCGGAGTTCCAGCTCGATGGCGAGGCCCACCGAGTCCTGCACGCCGTACCGGCACCAGGTTTCACCGACGCAGGACTTCACCGTGCGCAGGGACTTGCCGTAGGCGTGGCCGGACTCGAACCCCGCGTCCACGAGCCGGCGCCAGATGGCGGGCAGTTGGTCGACGCCGGCGCCGAACAGGTCGATGCGCTGGCCGCCGGTGATCTTCGTGTAGAGGCCGAAGTCGCGGGCGATCTCACCGATCGTGATCAGGCCGTGCGGGGTGATCTCACCGCCGGGGATGCGCGGGACGACGGAGTAGGAGCCGTTGCGCTGCAGGTTGGCGAGGAAGTGGTCGTTGGTGTCCTGGAGCGCGGCCTGCTCGCCGTCGAGGATGTGGCCGTTGTCGAGGGTGGCCAGGATGGAGGCGACGACCGGTTTGCAGATGTCGCATCCTTCGCCGGTGCCGTGCCGGTCGACCAGGTCGGTGAACGAGGTGATGCCGGCGACCCGGACGATCTCGTAGAGCTCGGTCCGGGTGTGGGCGAAGTGTTCGCACAACCCCTTGTCGACGGTGACACCGCTCGCCTGCAGTTCCTCCGTGACGATGGTGCCGAGGAGTTTGACGCAGCTGCCGCAGCCGGTGCCCGCCTTCGTGCACTTCTTGACCTCGGGGACGGTGCCGCATCCCGCGTCGTGGACGGCGGCGCGGATCTGTTCCTTGCTCACGTTGTGGCAGGAGCAGACGACGGCCTCGTCCGGCAGCGTGACCGGGCCGGCGGGGCCCAGTCCGGCGGGCAGAACCAGCTGTTCGGGTGCGGTGCGCAGGGGTTCGCCGCCCATCGCCAGGGGGCGCAGCAGTCCGTAGGACTCGGTGTCTCCGACCAGGACACCTCCGAGGAGCTGACCCTCGCGGCCGATGACGAGCTTCTTGTAGACGCCGTTGCGGCTGTCGCTGTAGAGCACGTCGAGTGCTCCCTCGGTCGCGCCGTGCGCGTCGCCGAAGCTGGCGACGTCGACCCCGAGGAGCTTCAGCTTGGTCGAGGTGTCGGCTCCGGTGAACGCGTCCTGGTCACGGTGTTCGCCGGCCAGGGAGCGGGCCGCGGTCTCGGCCATCGCGTATCCGGGGGCGACCAGGCCGTAGACCCGGCCGTCGGCGGCCAGCGCGCATTCCCCGATGGCGTAGACGTGCGGGTCCGTCGTGCGGCAGCGTTCGTCGACGACGATTCCGCCGCGCTCGCCGACGGGCAGGCCGCTCTCGCGGGCCAGTTGGTCCCGCGGTCGCACACCGGCCGAGAAGACGACCAGGTCGGCGGGGAGTTCCCGGCCGTCGGAGAGTCCCATGCCCCGGACACGGCCGTCCTCGCCGACGACGATGGCCTGGGTGCCCGCTCCCGTGTGGACGGTGACGCCCAGTTCCTCGATCTTGCGGCGCAGCAGCTGCCCGCCGCCTTCGTCGACCTGGAGGGCCATGAGGCGGGGTGCGAACTCGACGACGTGGGTCTCCAGGCCGAGCGCGGTGAGGGCGCCGGCGGCTTCGAGGCCGAGGAGTCCGCCGCCCACGACCACGCCTGTGCCGGCCTGCTCCGCGTCGTCGCGGATGGCTTCCAGGTCCTCGATGGTGCGGTAGACGTGGCAGCCCGCGGCGTCGTGGCCCGGTACGGGCGGGACGAACGGGTAGGACCCGGTGGCCAGTACCAGCGCGTCGTAGTGCAGCACCTGGCCGGACGCGGTGGTGACGGTCTGTGCGGCGCGGTCGACGGCGGCCGCCGGTTCGGCCAGGCGCAGGTCGATGCCGTGGTCGGTCACGAAGCCCGGTGGTGTGAGCGACAGCGCGTCGGCGTCCGTTCCGGAGAACCAGGAGGTCAGGTGCACCCGGTCGTAGGCGGGGCGCGGTTCCTCCGCGAGGACGGTGATCCGCCAGTCGGCCCCTCCGGGCTGCTCGGTCAGCGCCTCCAGGAAGCGCTGACCGACCATGCCGTGGCCGACGAGGACGAGATCCTTGAGCGGACGGGACGACGGGCCGGACGTCGGGCGGTGTGTCATGGCGTGGCTCCGTATGAGGTGAGCAGGTGCAGGGGTCGGTCGGGAAGCGACGCGTCCCGCTCGTACGCGCGGGCGAGGTCGCCCACGGTGGCCAGGTCGCCGAGCAGGATGGCGCCGACGAGTCGCTCGCCGCGCAGCACGAGCTTCTTGTAGCTGCCGCGTGTCGCGTCGGACAGGCGGAGCACGTTCAGGTCGGGGTCCGCGGCCTGGTCGTCGGCGTCGAGGTGTGCTTCGCCGAAGGCCGCGTACTCCAGGGGTCCCGCGCTGAGCCGGGCGAGGGGGCGCGAGCCCTGGTAGAGCGCGTCGGGGTCCGCGCCGGAGAGACGTGCCGCGAGGACGTCGGCCTGTTCCCAGGCCGGGCCGGACAGTCCGTGCACGACGCCGCGGTGCTGGGTGCAGTCGCCGATGGCGTGGACGTGGGGCGCGGAGGTGGCCAGTGTGTCGTCGACGACGATTCCGGTGTCGACGGTGAGGCCGGCGGCGTGGGCGAGCGCGGTGCGGGGGCGGACACCGCAGGCGAGGACGACCAGATCGGTGCCGAGCCGGTAGCCGTTGGCCAGCTCGACGGCGCTGTCCCCGGTGCCGTGCCGGCCGACCACGGCGCGGGCCCGGTTGTTCGGGTAGACCTCGACGCCCATCCGCCGCAGCCCCTCGCGCAGCGCCGCCGCCGCCTCGGCGTCGAGCTGCCGCTCGATCAGGTGGGGCCCCTGGTGCACGATCTCGACGGTCAGGCCGAGAGCGCCCAGCGCCCGCGCGACGCTGACACCGAGGACACCGCCGCCGATGACGACGGCGCGCCGGGCCCGGCCGACGTCCTCGCCGAGGCGCGCGCAGTCGGCGAGGGTGCGCAGGCTGTGCACACCGTCGCGCAGCCCCGAGCCGTCCGGTCGGCGCAGTCCCCGGATCGGTGGGAGGACGGGATTGGCGCCGGTCGCGAGGACCAGTTCGTCCCAGGTCTCGATGCGGCCGTCGGCGGACGTCAGGGTGCGGGCGGCGAGGTCCACTGCCACGGCCTCGCTGCCGACGCGCAGTTCGGCGGCGCCGACGGCAGGGCCACCGCTTCCGCCGCGTAGCGTCCGGTCAGCACGTCGGCGAGGAGGACGCGGTTGTACGGCGGGCGGGGTTCGGCCCCGTGGAGGGTGATCCGGGCGGTTCCGCCGAGGGCGTGGTGGCGTTCGGCGAAGCGTGCGGCCGCCATGCCGGCTCCGACGACCGCGATGTGGCGGGCGGCGCTCATGCGTGCCGCTCCTCGTCCGGCCTCGCCGTCGCGGCGACGCCCGCCGCTTCGACCCGCACCGCGCAGAGCTTGAACTCGGGCATCTTCGAGGTCGGGTCCAGCGCCGGGTTGGTGAGGGTGTTGGCCCGTCCCGCGCCCGGCCAGTGGAACGGCATGAACACGGTGTCGGGGCGGATCGTGTCGGTGATCCGGGCCGGTGCGACGGCCCGGCCGCGCCGGGAGGTCACGGCGAGCGCATCGCCTTCCTCTACTGCCAGTTGGCGTGCCAGCAGGGGATGCAGTTCCACGAACGGTCCCGGCGCGGAGGCGTTCAGCGCGCCGACCCGGCGGGTCTGGGCCCCGCTCTGGTACTGCGACAGCACCCGCCCAGTCGTGAGGAAGAGCGGGTACGCGGCGTCGGGTTCCTCGGCCGCCGGGCGGTGCGTGACCGGTGCGAACCGGGCGCGGCCGTCGGGCGTGGCGAAGGTGTCCAGGAAGAGCCGGGGCGTGCCGGGGTGGTCCTCGGCCGGGCACGGCCAGAAGACCCCGTCCTCGGCGCGGATCCGGTCGTAGCTGATTCCCGCGTAGTCCGCCTGGCCGCCGGCGGAGGCGCGCCGCAGTTCCTCGAAGACGGTCTCGGGGTCGTCGTCGAACCCCCGCTTGATCCCGAGGCGTTCGGCGAGTTCGCGCATCAGCCACAGGTCTCCGCGTACGCCCTCGGGTGCGTCGACCGCCCGTTGCCGCAGGACCACCCGGCCTTCCAAGTTGGTCATCGTGCCGGTCTCCTCGGCCCACTGGGCGCTGGGCAGAACGACGTCGGCGAGTTGCGCGGTCTCGGAGAGCACGAGGTCGCTGACGACCAGCAGGTCCAACGACCGCAGCCTGTCGGTCACATGGGCCGCGTTCGGGGCGGAGACGACCGGGTTGGAGCCCATGAGGAGCAGTCCCCGCACACCGTCAGGCCCAGGATCGCCGAGGCTGTCCAGGAGTTCGTAGGCGGAGCGGCCCGTGTGCGGGAGAGTCTCCGGGTCCACACCCCAGACGCGGGCGACGTGTTCGCGAGCGGCCGGGTCCTCGATCGAGCGGTAGCCGGGGAGCTGGTCCGCCTTCTGGCCGTGCTCCCGCCCGCCCTGGCCGTTGCCCTGCCCGGTCAGGCAGCCGTAGCCGGAGTACGGCCGGCCCGCCTTGCCGGACGCGAGGCAGACGTTGATCCACGCGCCGACGGTGTCGGTGCCCTTGCTCTGCTGCTCGGGGCCCCGCGCGGTCAGCACCATGCCGGTCGCCGCCCGACCGAAACGGTGTGCCACCAGGCGGAGTTGGCTTGCCGCGATGCCGGTGAGCCGTTCGACGCGCTCGGGCCAGTGGGCCATCGCGGCGGCACGCGCGGCCCCGAATCCGGCGGTGCGGGTGTCGACGAACTCGTGGTCGACCAGCCCGTCGGCGATCAGCAGGTGCAGCAGGCCGAGGGCGAGCGCCAAGTCGCTGCCGGGCAGGGGTTGCAGATGGAGGTCGGCCAGGTCGGCGGTCCTGGTGCGGCGCGGATCGACCACGATCAACGTGCCGCCGTTCTCGCGCAGTTCGCGGAAGTAGCGCACGGCGGGTGGCATCGTGTCCGCCGGGTTGCCGCCGACGAGGATCAGGCAGTCGGTGCGCGGGATGTCCTCCAGCGGGAAGGGCAGTCCGCGGTCCAGGCCGAATGCGATACGGTTCGCCGCCGCTGCCGACGACATGCAGAAGCGCCCGTTGTAGTCGATGTTGGCGGTGCCGAGCGCGACCCGGGCGAACTTGCCCAGTTGGTAGGCCTTCTCGTTGGTCAGCCCGCCACCGCCGAAGACTCCGACGGCGTCGGCGCCGTGCTCCGAGCGGATGGCCGAGAAGCCTCCCGCGACCCGGTCCAGCGCCTCGTCCCAGCTCGCCGCCCGCAGGGTTCCTCGATCGCGTACCAGCGGTGTGGTCAAGCGGCGCGCCGTGTCCAGCAGGGGTGCCGCGGACTGCCCCTTGCCGCACAACGCGCCGCGGTTGACCGGGAACTCGGGTCGTTCGACGACCGTCGTCCCGACACCGCCGGCCGTCGCGAGACGCATTCCGCACTGCAGTGAGCAGTACGGACAGTGGGTGTCGGTCGTGGTCTCCATGCCGAAGACAGTGACCACGGCGGGTTACGCCGCCTGGTCGTCCGTGTTGCGCCGGCGGTACACGTCGCTCACGCCGCAGGCCGGACGGGGTGCGGCGGAGGACATGTGCCGTAACACCGCGAAGCATTTGCCTAACCCGGGCGTGACGGCCAGGCAACCTGACGGAAACCGCGTGCCCGGAGTCTGCGTCCATGGGCACCAACGACACTTCCACCCCGGCCGAGCCGGCCGGTCCGCTGACCGGGTTCACCGTCGGCGTGACCGCCGCGCGCCGTCGTGACGAGCTCGTGGCGCTGCTGACCCGGCGCGGTGCGCGCGTGGTGGAGGCTCCGGCCCTGCGCATCCTTCCGCTGGAGGACGACATCGCTCTGCGCCGGGCCACCGAGCGGTGCATCACCGCGCCGCTGGACTACGTCGTCGCGACCACCGGCGTCGGCTGGCGCGGCTGGATGAGCGCGGCGGACGGCTGGGGGCGGGGAGCCGAGTTGTCGGCCGTCTGCAGGGACGCCGTCGTCCTGACGCGGGGGCCCAAGGCGACCGGCGCCGTCCGCGCCAGCGGGCTCGGCGAGTCGTACTCCCCCGCGAGCGAGGCGACGGACGAACTCCTCACCTGGCTGCTGGCCCAGCCGCTGGCCGGCCGCCGGATCGCGGTCCAGGAACACGGCCTGCCGCTGACCACCTTCAGCGCGGCGCTGCGGGAGCGGGGCGCCGAGGTCGTCACGGTTCCCGTGTACCGCTGGGCACCCCCGGAGGACCCGGCCCCCGTCCGGCGTCTCGTCGAGTCGACGGTGCGCCGCGAGGTGCACGCCCTGGCCTTCACCAGCGCACCGGCGATCACCGCCTTCCTCCAGACGGCGTCGGCCGACGGCCTGCACGAACGCGTCCTGGAGGCCATGTCCCACGACGTACTGCCGGTCTGCGTGGGCCCGGTCTGCGCACGACCGCTGCTCGACGCCGGGCTGCCGGTGATCTGGCCGGAGCGCGGGCGCCTCGGCGCGCTCGTCCGCACGCTCACCGACACCCTGCCCACCCGTGGCCGCCAGGAACTGGAGGTCGCCGGACGGGCGTTGGTCCTGCAGGGCAGCGCGCTTCTGGTCGACGAGGAGAGCTACTGGCTCTCCCCCAAGGGCGCGACGCTGCTCCGCGCGCTGGCCGAGCGGCCCGGCTGGGTCCTCAGCCGCGCCGAACTGCTGCGCCGTGCCTGGGCCGACTCGGACGCGGACGAGCACGCCGTGGAAGCGGCGATCGCGCGGCTCCGTGCCTCACTGGGCCCGCACAGCGACCTGGTCAGGACCGTGCCCAAACGCGGCTACCGGCTGGCTGCGGGCTGACCGTGGCCACCCCTCCGAAGGACCTCGACCGCCCCGACCGGCCGACCCTCCTCGCCGTGGCCCACGGGACCCGGGACGCCGAGGGCGTCGCGGTCACCGAGGCACTTGTCGACCAGGTTCGCGCGCTACGGCCCGACGTGCGCGTGGAACGCTGCTTCCTCGACCTGGTCACCCCGTCCCTGCCGGAAGCGCTCGCCCGCCTTCAAGGTGACGTCGTCCTCGTGCCGCTGCTGCTCGGCGCCGGCTACCACGTCCGGGTCGACATCCCCGAGGCCCTCGCCTCGGCGCCCCACCTGCGCGCCCGCGTGGCCGCCGCGCTCGGTCCCCACCCGCTGCTCGCCGACGCCCTCACCGACCGGCTCGCCGACGCCGGATGGCGCGCCGGAGACGGGCCCGTCGTCCTCGCGGCCGCCGGATCCACCGACCCCGACGCCAACGCCGACGCGGCAGCCATGGCCACGCTGCTGCGCCGACGGCATCCGCCGCTCCAGGACGTCGTTCCCGCCTACCTCTGCGCCGCGGGCCCCACCCCCGCCGAAGCCGTCGCGGCCCTCCGCTCCGAGGGCCACTCCCGTATCGCCGTCGCCCCCTACCTGATGACCCCCGGCTTCTTCGCCCGCCGCACCACCCACGCCGGCGCCACCCTCACCTCCGCCCCCCTGGGCACCCACACATCACTCGCCCGCCTGGTCGCACTGCGGTACGAGGAGGCGCTGGCGCCGTCCGGCCGTCGCCTCGAGCGATGACCGTTGCCGCCGCCCGACGGCCCCCCTCACACCTGCACCTCGGGCGGAAACCCCGTCCAGCGCAGTTCCTCCGCGAGGTGGCGCATGTCGTTGGTGATGAGGAGGTAGGGGGCCCGGCCCGGGACGTAGTGGATGACCGTGAGCGCGGCGTTGCAGTAGTTGAGGCCGAGCCAGCGCCAGTCGGGGGCCCGCATGGCGTCCCGGACGAGCCAGGCGACCAGGAAGTTGTGGGTGACGACCAGCTCGTGCCGGTCCTCTTCCGCGTCCACCGGCCCGGTGAACAGATCCAGCGCCCGGCGAGCCAGCACGGGCCCGTGCTCCCGCTCCTCGTCAGTGGCGTCGGCGAGGAAACGCAGGTAGAAGTCCGCCGACTCCGCAGGGAGTTCGTCCTTCGTCGGCATGTGGGGGATGTAGTCCCCGGCGACTTCCGAGACGTGGAGTGGGGCGTTCTTCAGCTGGTCGCCGATCAGCCGTGCCGTCTGTTCGGCCCGGGGCAGCGGACCGTGGTGCACAGCCGCGAAGGGGATGTCCTGGAGGCGTCGGCCGAGCAGCGTGGCCTGCCGCCGGCCGGCTTCCGTCAGCCCGGTCTCGTCCGGCGTCGCCTCGCCGTGCCGGACGAGATAGAGGTATCGGGCGGCTGTGCCGGTCATCGCAAACTCCTCCGCGTCCACTGTCGATCTTGTACATCGACGGACGCGGCCGCGGTCCGTGCCGGTTCCGTCCCGCGGCCGGAGAACGTCCTCTAGCCGAAGAGGGGAAGGCGCGCCGCGTCGGCTCCGAGTGCCTGGCGCTCCGCGTCCGTGAGGGGTACGCGGCCGGTGGCGGCCAGTGCGTAGTGCTCGTCGTCCCAGGCCACCGGCACGGCGCGGCCCAGAAGACCGTCGAGGGTGGAACGAACGGAGGAGAGCGCGGACGGCGAGGGTGCGGGAGCGGTCGGGAGGCCGCTGGTGAGGTCGAGGTGGTGGACGGTCGCCTCGACGGCGAGGGTGGTCATCAGGTCCCCGGCGGTCAGGACATGGCCCTGCGTGGCGACGACGCGTTCCGGATCGGCCCGCTCGGCGGCCGTCACGGCGGCCGCGGCGGTCTCCAGGTACAGGTCGCGCA
The DNA here is from genome assembly GCF_036231965.1 of Streptomyces sp. NBC_01428. Classification (NCBI taxonomy): domain Bacteria; kingdom Bacillati; phylum Actinomycetota; class Actinomycetes; order Kitasatosporales; family Streptomycetaceae; genus Streptomyces; species Streptomyces sp. NBC_01428. Next base: position 594,266 of record NZ_CP109499.1, read on the forward strand.
GTTGGCCGAAGTCCAGGAACATGCCGGCGCTCACCCGGGCCCACCGTCGGCCGTTCGCCGCACCCACCGAGTCGGGCCGGCAGTCCTGCCAGTACGTCACCGCGTCCCGGTCCGCCGGACCGGGCGACGGCGTGTGCAGCGCCACCAGTCCGCGCTGGGCGTCTCCGAGACAGTGGAAGATCAGGTCCCGGACCGCCCAGCCCACGCAGCGCGTGGGCAGCCAGGACTCCTCGTCGTCGAGGCGGACGACAACAGCGGAGAACGCCTCGTAGGCGTGGCGCAGGACCTGGCTCGGCTGCTCGCGGTCGACGGAACGATCGGTCATGGCGCCAGCCTAAGGTCCTTGTCCGTGCCGCTGCCCGTGCAGGAAGGCGAGCTGCCCGCCTGGGCCGACAACGCGTCACGGCACCGTTCCGAGTCCCGCAGGCCGGCTCGTTCATCACCGACCGCCGGACGCGGCAGCCGAGTTGGAGACGACTCCGCATGCGCCCGGGTCACGGCACGCTGCCATGCCGAATACTGAAGGGCATGGCCATCTATGACACGCTCGGCGCGACGTACGGCCGGACCCGGCAGCCGGATCCGCGGATCGCCGCACAGATTCACGCCGCGCTCGGGAACGCACCGGATGTCGTCAACGTAGGGGCCGGCACCGGTTCCTACGAGCCGGCCCAGACGGTTCTCGCCGTCGAGCCGAGTCAGATCATGCTCGCCCAGCGGCCGCTCGGGGCGGCGCCCGCCGTGTGCGCGGTCGCCGAGGCCCTCCCCCTGCGCGACAACGCCGCCGACACGGTCATGGCCCTGCTCACCGTCCATCACTGGAGCGACGTGGCCGCCGGGATCGCCGAACTCCGCCGGATCGCGCGCCGCCGCATCGTGATCCTGACCTGGGACCAGCAGGTCTTCCGCGAGCAGTTCTGGCTCGTACGCGACTATCTCCCGCAGGCGGCCGCCTTCGACGACACCCGGGCCATTCCGACCGACCGGCTGACCGCATTGCTCGGCGGGGCACGTGAGGAGGCCGTCCCCGTCCCGCACGACTGCACGGACGGCTTCGGCGCGGCCTACTGGCGTCGCCCGCACGCCTATCTCGACCCGCAGGTGCGCTCGGGAATCTCCATGTTCGCCCAGGCCGGGGAAGGAGTCCTCGCTCCCGGCCTCGCGGCGCTCACCGATGACCTGGCGACCGGCCGTTGGCGTGAGCGGTACGCCGGCCTGCTCACGCTCGACACCGTCGATGTCGGCTATCGCCTGCTGGTGACGGACTGCTGATCCGCTCCAAGGAGCCCCTCCCGAACGGCACTTGGCCACCACCGGCATGGACGTGCTCCCCGGCACGCGCACCGGCACGGATCCGGGCCGTGAACACGCTTCGCCCGGCGGCAGTACCTCGCGGACGCACGCGCGCGTTAGCCTCCGCAGCATGGCTCGCCCCACGCACCACCCAAGGCTCGTCACCCGGCTCGTCGACGGCGACATCTGTGCCTATGACCTGGACGCCGAAGTCCTCGGCGTACTCACGCCCACCGTGGTCTGCCGGCCCTCCCCCGGCGACGATGTCGTCGAGTACGCCGTTTCCTCCGACCTCCAACGCGCCTTCTACACCACCCTCGACGCAGCCGTCTGTGTGACGGCGGACGGGGTGGAGATCTGGCGATCGGGGTTCGAGCCGCGTTCCGAGCACCGGATGGGGCACCGTCCCGGTTGCGTGCTGTCGCTGGACGGATCGACGGTCTGGGTCTACCGCCCCGACGTCATGGCGGGCCGTGGCCGGCCGGACCAGTGGGTCGCCCTGGACGCCAGAACGGGGGCTCTCGTCGCGCAGACGGATCTGCGGACGGGGGGACACGGCGGTGAGCAGTTCCTGCACCCGGAGGACGGTCACGTACTGCTGGACGTGGGTGAGGGCCAGGACGGCTCGGTGATCTACCGGGCGTCACTGGTCGAGGGGCGAATGGATCTCGCCCCCTACCCCTGGGACGACCGGTGCCTCATCGGTCTGTCGCCCGACGGGAGCCACTTCATGACGGTGGCCCACGACCAGACCGATGTGGCCCTCCACACCTACCCGGACGGCAAGGTGACGTTCGCCCTGTCGGTCGACGCCTTCGGACACGACCCGGACGAGATCTACGTGGAATGGAGCGGCGGCCATCTCGGCCCGGACACCCTCGTCGTCTCCCTCATGGGCGAGACGGGGGACGAGCAGGAGTGGTTCCGGTACTACACCGTCGACGCCCACTCCGGCCGCGTCCACGGGGAGTTCGACGCTCGCACCGAGAATCCGTACGACCTCCGGCCTCTCGGAGACGGATCGTGGCTCACCACGGACCCGTCCGGTCACCCGATCCGCCGGACCCGCTCATGACCGCCGCGTCCGCTCGTAGCCGGCGCATCCACTGACCCGACGAGGCTCAGGCGTGCGCCTTGCGCGGCCCGGTCGCCTTGCGTGTCGCCGCGTGATGGACGGGCTCTCCCGTCCTCGGGGGCTCCAGGCGGCGCAGTGAGAGCGTCGCCGTCAGGAGAAGTCCGCCGAAGACGGCCAGGAGCAGGGCGGAGACCCACATCTGCCGGGTCCCGGGTGACTGCCAGGCCGTCCAGAGGGTCGATGCGCTCCACATCAGGATGCCCATCACGTAGAAAGCGCGGACGCGGTGCAGCTGTCGCACGGCCCGCAGGAACATGACGCGTTCGGTCTTCGGTGCCATGGCGAGGCGTGTACCCCGAATCTCGGATCATCACCACGGAGTTGGGACGAATGAGCGGACGTCCGGAGCGGACGCCCCTCCGGACCCGCCGACGGCGGAGGAACGGGCAGCCGGCATCACGGACGGGACCATCACTCCCGCACATGTTGAACACGTTCAAAAAGAAGGGTTACGCTGACACGGTACGAAGCCGAGGGGGTTCGATGAAGGTAGTGCTGCCCGGGGGAACCGGACAGGTGGGCGCGATACTCGACCGCGCGCTGACGGCGGCCGGACACGAGGTCACGGTGCTGACCCGGCACCCGAAGCGGGCTCACGACGTCGAGTGGGACGGGATCACGCTCGGCTCCTGGGCCACGGCGATCGACGGCTGCGACGCCGTCGTGAACCTGGCCGGGCGCAGCGTCTCCTGCCGATACACCCCCGAGAACCTGCGAGCGATGATGGACTCCCGGGTGGACTCGGCCCGGGTCGTCGGCGAGGCGATCGCCGCCGCCGCACGGCCACCGCGCGTCTGGCTGCAGATGAGTACGGCGACGGTCTACGCCCACCGTTTCGACGCTCCGCACGACGAGGCGACCGGGGTGATCGGGGGCACGGAGCCCGGGGTGCCCGACTACTGGGCGTACAGCGTCGAGATCGCGCGGAACTGGGAGCGGGCGCAGGCCGAGGCGCCGACGCCCGCGACCCGCAAGGTGGCCCTGCGTTCGGCGACGGTCATGAGCCCGGACCGGGGTGGCGTGTTCGACGTGCTGTCGCGGCTGACCCGGCTCGGGCTGGGCGGTCCCGTGGCCGGCGGCGCGCAGTACGTCTCCTGGATCCACGACGAGGACTTCGTGCGGGCGGTGGAGTTCCTGATCGCGCGGGACGACCTCGAAGGGCCGGTGAACCTCTCCTCCCCCGGTCCGCTTCCCCACCGTGACTTCATGCGGGCGCTGCGCGCGGCCTGGGGCGTGCCCGTGGGGCTGCCCGCGACGCGCTGGATGGCCGAGACGGGGGCGTTCGCGTTGCGCTCGGACACCGAACTGCTCCTCAAGAGCCGCCGGGTGGTGCCGGGCCGGCTGCGCGCGGCCGGATTCACCTTCGCCCACCCCGAGTGGCCGTCGGCCGCCACCACCCTCGTACGGCGCGCCCGGTCGTCGAAGGCCGGTGGTCCGCACCGCGGCCGGGTCCCGCACACGTGAACTCCACGCCGTACGGGCCCCGGAGGGCGCTGCCTGTCAGCGTCGATGAAGCGTCTGAAGCGCCTCGACGAGGACCTTGGGATCGTGTGCCCCCTTGAAGACGGCAGGGGGCTGCCTGTCGAGTCCGAGGAGTTGGGCGACGGCGGTCCAGGCGGTGCGGACCGAGTACTCGACGGTGAAGACGACGTCGTCCGGTACTTCCGCGTACTGGCCGATGAAGGCGAGGTTCGTGGAGTTCTCCGGAACGACCGGCGGGCGGTCGCCGGTCTTGCGGACGAGGAACTGGCTGGTGATGTACGGCATCAGGGCGGGGATCACGATCGAGGCCTCGCGGATGCCGGTGCGCTGCTCCTGCTCGAACGGCAGGTGTTGCAGGACCTCGTCGAGGATCTCGCGGCCGGTGCAGTCACGCATCTTCTTCTTGACGAAGTCGCCTTCCTTGTCCGGGAAGAGGGCGTACCCCCACCAGACGAAGGTGTCCTCGGGCTGCTCGCGGAAGTGCGGCTGGTGGTTGAGGACGATGGTGAGGAGCCAGCTGGAGTCCTTGAAGGTGATCAGACCTCCCTTGCCGGCCTCGCTGCCGCTGAACTTCTCCATCAGCTGGAAGAAGGAGGGATCCTTGGTGGTGACGGTGAACGACTCCCAGGTCGAGTCGTTCGGCGTGGAGTCGAAGACCCGCGGGTCGCCGAGCCCGGCCCTCTTGGCCGCCAGGGCCTCCCACAGCTGCCATGCCCCACTGCGCGTGTCGGTGTCGAGGGCGGGGACGGTGTCGGTCGAGCCCAGGGTGGAGTTCGCGGTCATCGACCCGTTGGTGACCATGACGAGGTCGCCGTCTTCCAGGGTGATCCGTTCGCTCCTCCCGGCCCGCTCCACGGTGATCGACTCGACGGTCAGCCGGTCGCCCGGCGCGAGTCCCAGGTCGGTGACCCGGGTTCCGAGTCGAAGGGTGACGCCCTGCTCCGTGAGCCATGCGTGGAGCGGCCGGACGATCGAGTCGAACTGGTTGAACCTCGTGCGGTAGATCCCCGACATGGAGTCGAAGGTCTTGAAGAGGTGCACGAAGCGGTTGAGGTAGCGGCGGAACTCGATCGCGCTGTGCCACGGCTCGAAGGCGAAGGTGGTGCACCACATCGCCCAGAAGTTGGTGGAGAAGAAGTCCGGGTGGAACAGGTCCGCGATGCGCTTGCCGTCCAGCTTGTGCTCGGGGGTGGCCACGCACGTGACGAGTTCCAGGCGGTCCCGTTCGGAGAACGTCATCGCGTGTGCGTCGATGACCTTGCCCGCGGCGTCGACGAGCCGGGCGTGGTCGTTCCACGCGAAGTCGTCGTGGAAGGCGAAGGTGTCCTCCGTGACCGACTTCGACGGGTCGTCCAGTGAGGGAATCGAGGAGAGCAGGTCGTAGGTGCACTCGAAGTGCACCTCGAACATCCGCCCGCCCCGCATGGTGTACCCGGTCTCGGGTGAGCCGGCCGCGTCCAGGCTGCCGCCCTCGCGGTCCTGCTCCTCCAGAATGACGATGTCGTCGCCGGAGAAGCCCGCCTCACGGATCAGGAACGCGGCGGCCGACAGCGACGCGATGCCGCTGCCCACCAGGTATGCCTTCGCCACAGCCATCACTCATTTCCGGTGGCCCGCCATCGCGGGCGGGAGAGCACTGCCGGGGGCGACGGGAAGGGATGTCGTCGCCGTGTCCTTGGGGCCGATGCTGGCACGGGCTCAGGGGAGACAGCATCGGGAGGCGCGCGAACGGGTGGTGCGGGCCAGGCCCGGGACCCGGCTCGGGAGGTCGCTCGTCCGAGTCGTCCGACGCGCACGCCCCTGCCCGCAGCGGACCTCGCCGCCGTGGACGCCCTCCACAGCGCCCGCGCCGCCGCGTGCGACTGCCCGCGCACAGCGGACCCGGACGGCGACGGTCTCGCCGCGGCGAGCAGACGTACGTTTCTGCGGGGCACCGGCGTCCTCGGTGCGGGCGCCGCCGCCGCGGGTCTCCTCGGCGCCTCCCCGGCCTTCGCCGCCGGTGCGGCACCCCGGCAGGAAGGGGGCCTCTCCCCTCGTCGAGGCCCCCTTCCCCGGCTCACGTGAGTTTCAGCCGGTGCACACCTCCCAGTGCGGTCCCGACATACAGGCTCCGTCCGTCCGGGGCCGCCGCCATCGACAGGACGTCGAGGTTCTGCAGGGTCCCGGAGACGTTGCGCCAGGTGCGCCCGCCGTCGGTCGACCGCAACACTCCCCTTGCTCCGTAAGGGACTTCACCGGGAACCCAGCGGCCCGTGGTGCCCGCGTACAGGTCGCCGCCGGCCTCGACCACGCCCGACACCTGGATCCGCAGGCCACCGTGGTCGGCGGTGTGGAAGGTGCGGCCCCCGTCGGACGACCAGCGCAGCGTGGTGCCGCCGACGATCAGGCGGGACCCGTCGGTACCGAGAGCCGAGACCTCGCCGTCGGCCGCCTTCGTGAGCGTCCTGCCGAAGTCGTCCGAGTAGTACAGGCCTCCGTACCCGCCGAGCCAGATCCGCCCGTTCCTGTGCGGATCGGCCGTCAGGGCGCGGAACTGGTCGTCCTTGCGCAGGCTCTTCCAGTGGCCTCCGCCGTCGGTGGTGGTGTAGACGCCGGGTCCGTCGATCCGGGCGTAGGAGACGGCGACCCGGTCGGGGTCGCGCGGGTCGACCAGGAGCGCGAGCGCGTTGCCGTCGAGCTGCCCCCTGTCCTCCCAGGTGCGGCCCCCGTCGGTGCTCTTCTGCACGGCGAGCCCGGTGAGACTCTCGAACGTCCGCCACACGATGCTGCTGTCGCGGGCGTACGTCCGGATCGCCGACACCTGCGTGCCGGTCGTGCCCTCGTGCTCGCCGGCACCCCACTCGGGCGAGGTGACCGGGAGGGCCGTGCGGTACATGCCCACGCCGGTGCCGGCGAGCAGTTCCTTGCCCGCCACGGCCAGAGCGGGCACGCTCTCGCCCTGCACACCGATACGGTGCTGCCCCGAACTCCCCTCCGCACCGCGGTAGACGCCTGCCGAGGCCGCGCTGACGGTGTAGGTTCCGTCGGCCCAGCGGTCGTAGTCGTAGACGACGGTGGCCGGGTTGGGCTTGCCGATCTCCTGCCAGGTGGCTCCCGCGTCCTTGCTGACGCGGGTGGTGCCGTCGGATCCGTCGAGCAGGATCTCGCCGCGGGAGACGGTGACGAGCCCGCGGCCGTCACTCCGTCCGGTGCGCCAGCTCCTGCCGGCGTCGGCACTCGTGAACAGCCCCCCGGCCTTGCCGAGCACCTGGACGGCGACGAGCGGCCCGTCCGCGCCGAAGCCCGCGATGACCTGGGAGCGGTCGGACGCCACGGCGTAGACGCGTTCCGCCTTCTTCGGCCCGTCCCCGGACATGCCGCGCACCACCCAGACCTCGCGTCCCACCCATGCGTACAGGTCGTCGCCGCCCATGGCGATCTTGAGGACGTCCGCCGGGAGCCCCAGGTCCTCGCTCCTCCAACGGTCGCCTCCGTCACGGCTGATGAGCAGGCCACTGTCCGAACGGGCCACCAGGACCCGGGTGTCCGCGTCGGAGACGAGGTCACGGTAGGAGTCGTCGGGGGCGTTCAGCCGCTCCCAGGTGCGACCCCGGTCGTCGGTGCGCAGGATGCCTCCGGCGCCCACCGACCAGGACACGGCGATCATGGCCGACCACCAGCGGTCGGGGTCGTGGGCGTCGACGACCGTCGAAGGCTCGTTGGTGGCGGCGCCCATGAACGGGGTGCGGCCCCGTTCGGTCCACGTCTTGCCGGAGTCGGTGGTGAGCCAGGCGCCCGGCTTGCCGTACTGGGTCATGACCGCCTGGTGCGGCACGCCGGGGGTGAGGGTCACTCTGCCGTCGGCGCTGTTGGGGCCGACCGGCTGCCACTTCGCTCCTCGCGCGTCCTGCGGTGTGACCTCGAACCCGCCCGCGCCGTACTGACGTTGTCCGCCCGTCGCGGTCGCCCGTGCGGTGAGCCGGTAGGTGCCGGACGTGGGCCCGGCGAGGTCGGTGGCGAAGTAGTGCGGGTCGGCCGTCGGACGCGTCGTCCGCGTGTACGTCGGTCCCTTCGGCGGGTCGACGGTCAGGACCGGCGGCGCGGTGAGGGCCGTGGGCGTGTAGACGTACGCCGTGCTCGCACCCGACGAGGGGTCGGGCGTCGCGTCGACGTACAGCGGAGCCGCTTCGAGCAGGTACGGCACGCTCAGCAACGCCTTGCCGTGGTCCGTGACGCCGATCGCCCCGGAGAGGTGCACGGTGGTGTCGGGTCGCGGAGCGTCGACGGTCAGTTTCACGGTGGCGGTGCCGCCGGGACGCACGGTGATGCGGCGCGGGCTCACCCGTGCCGCTCCGCCGTCCACGGACACCGCGCCCCTGACGGTGTGCGCGGAAGGGTTGTGGAAGGTGACGGTGCGTCCGGCGGTGACCCGTGAGTCGCCCATGTCGGCGAGGCCGAGCGAGACGGTGGCCGGTGACGCGGTGAGCACGGCGTCGGCCGCGGCGGCCACGTCGAGCCGTCCCGCTCCCTGGGCGATCGTGTCGACTCCCTTGAGCCGGTGAGCCGTTCCGGTCAGTTCGGCGCCGATCTCGGTCGCGGAGCGGTCGGGCTGGAGCTGACGCAGCAGGGCGGCGGATCCGGCGACGAGCGGTGACGCCATTGACGTACCGGACATGCGCCAGGCTCCGGATTCGACCATGCTCCTGGGCACGGTCGAGCGGATCTCCACGCCGGGGGCGACGAGGTCGGGCTTGAGCCCCAGGTTCTGGTCGGGTCCGCGGGAGGAGAACGCGGCGATCTCGTCGCTGGAGTCGCGGCCCGAGAGCGTCAGCTCGGCTCCTCCTGCGGCGAGTTCGGTGAGTTCCTGGCCCTGGATACGGTCGACGCCCGTGACCACGAGGTGGTCCATGCGCAGGTCGCCGTCCGTCCCTGCCAGGCGTCGGCCGCTGTCCGCCGGCACGGGAGCGCCGTCCCCCGGCTGTTCGACCGGCACGGCCCGCGCGGCTCGTCCGCCCGCGAGGACGGGGCCGCCTCCGCCGGACGCGCCGCCGATCAGGGCGAGGGCGCCGCGCTTCTCGGCCTCGGCGTACACGGCGAGGTCTTCGGGGTAGAGGGATTCGTCCTCACCCCGGGCGGGCGGGAAGGCGTACAGGACGACCTTTCCGCGGACGTCGCCGGCGCGCTCCCAGTCCTCGGGGGTGCCGGTGCCGATGTCGACCAGTGCGCCGGTCGACGGCTTCTCCGGCGGGTTCGCGGAGACGAGTCCGCGGTAGGTCTCCAGGGTCTCCCGCTGTCCTGCCAGGCGGAGTTCGGGTACGGCGATGCCGCTCGTGGAGGCGCCGACGGCGAGGACGCCGCGCGCGGCGGCGGGACTGCCGACGGTGTACGGGCCCGGTCCCTCGTTCCCCGCGGCGGCGACGACCACGACGCCGGCGTCCACCGCCGCGGTCGCCGCGAGGCCGAGCGGGTCGGTGCCGTCACCGGGTCCGCCGATGCTGAGGTTGATCACGTCGGCGCGGTGCGGGTTGGCCGGGTCGATGGCCGCCTCGATACCCGCGATGATCGCGGAGGTCTCGCCGTAGCCGTCGGCGTCCATCACCTTGTACGCGAGGAGCCGGGCGTCCGGCGCCGCGCCGGTGATCCCGCCCGGTGCCGCGGACTTCGCCGCGATGATGCCGGCGACGTGGGTGCCGTGGGCGTTGTCGTCCATCGGATCGTCGTCGTCGTTGACGAAGTCGTGCCCGCCGACGACCTTGTGGCCCTCCCCGAGGCCCGCGCCCAGGTCCGGGTGGGTGTAGTCCACGCCGGAGTCCACCACGGCGACGGTGACGCCCTTCCCGGTGGCCGTGCCGCCGCCGGGGGCAGGACGCTTCCAGACGTCGGGGATGCCGACCAGTTCATGGGCGTCGGTGGCGAGCACCTTCATCCGGGTGTCGGGGACCACGGCCTTGACCCCGGGCAGGGCGCGCAGCCGGGTCACGCTGTCCTCGTCGACGGTCATGGCGACCGCGTTCAGGGCGAGTCCCAGGTGGCGTACGGACTTCGGGGCCGCACCCGCGTCCTGGGCCGCGTCGAGGACCGTATCCTGCCGGGCGTCGATCCGCTCACGCGCGGACCGCACATCGGCGGTCCGGGCGTCACGGGCAGCGCCGGCGGGAGCCTCCAGGGCGGTCGCGCCGTCGAGTTCGACGATGACCCGGGTGCGTGCCGGTGCGTCCGCGGCCCGGGCGACGGGCGCCCCGCCCAGCAGGCCGCCGAGCACGGCGGCGGTCAGTGCGGCGTGCAGTGGTCTTCGGACGCTGCGGCCCGTGTGTCGTATGTGGTGACCCATAGGGGGAGTTGGTATCCGGAGACCCGGACTCCGCACAACGATTCACCACGGCCCATTGCTGCCGCTGGCACACATGGGCCAGGATCCCGGCATGACCGATCAGCTCGCAGCCGTCGGCGTCGACCCCTTCGACGAGGCCGTCTACCGCGTCCTTCTCAGCCGTCAGGCCGCCTCTCCCGGGCAGCTCGCCGACGAACTCGCGTGCTCCACGGACCGCGTGGGCCGCGCCCTGGCCCGGCTGCACGATCTGGGACTGGTCGGCCGGCTGTCCGGTGCACGCCGGCGGTACTCGGCGATCGATCCCGAGCACGCCGTCGACGCGCTCGTCCGTGTCCGCGCCGCCGAGCTGGACCGGGTGCGGTCCTCGGCCGCCGAGCTGTCACGTCTCTTCACCGCGGGCCGGCACGGCGGTGGTGAAGAGGTCGAGATCGTGCACGGCAGCGAGGCGCTCGGCCGGTGGTTCGTCCGGCTCCAGCAGGAGGCCCGGCACCAGGTCCGCACCCTGGACCGGCCGCCGTACGCGCTGACGACGGCGAACCCGGTGGAGGAGACCGCGCTCGCGGAAGGCGTCACCTATCGCGCCGTGTACGCGCCCGAGGCGTTGGAGTGGCCCGGCGTCCTGGACGACATCCGGCGCCTCATCAGTCATGGGGAGCAGGCGCGCGTACTGCCCGGCCTGCGGGTGAAGATGGCGATCGCCGACGACCGGATCGCGCTGCTGCCCCTCTCCCTCGATCTGTCGGACGTACGGGCCGCGGTGCTCCGTCCGTCGGCGCTGCTCGACGCGCTCGTCGACCACTGGGAGTTGTGCTGGCGCGCGGCCGAACCGCTGGACGCGCCCCCTGAGGGGCCGCTGGACGCGGACGACCGGCTGATGCTGTCGTTGCTCGTCAGCGGGATGAAGGACGAAGCGATCGCCCGCCAACTCGGCTGGTCCGTAAGGACGATGCGGCGCCGCACGAGCCGTCTGCACGAACTGCTCGGCGCGGCCAACCGGTTCCAGGCGGGCGTGATCGCCCAGCGCCGGGGCTGGATCTGATCCGACCCGAACGGGCTGAACGGGCCGAACGGGCCGAACGGACCGAGGGCTTCAGGGACGTCCGGGGCTCGGCGCGATGTCCGGACCGAGGCCGCATGTCCCCAAGAGCCCCGGTCCGGACGTATCCCCCGTCGGATACCGCCGTCGCTACTTGGGCGGCATGAGCACGCTGTCGATCAGATACACGGTCGCGTTCGCCGTCTTGATGTTGCCGCAGACGATGTTCGCGGTGCCGTTGACCTTGTACTTGCCGTCCGATCCGTCGGTGGTGAGGCTGGCGCCCTCAAGGGTCTTGAAGGAGCCCTTCGACAGCTGGTTCGGCGCGATCTTCTCGCCGACCACGTGGTACGTGAGGATCTTGGTGAGCTGGTCCTTGTTGGCGAGCACCTTGGCCAGGTCGGCCTTCGGGATCTTCTTGAAGGCGTCGTTGGTCGGGGCGAAGACGGTGATGTTCTTGGCGTTGTTGAGGGTGTCGACCAGGCCCGCCTTCTTCACCGCCGCCACGAGTGTCGACAGCGCCGGGTTGTGCGACGCGGCCGTGGCTACCGGGTCCTGGGCCATGCCTGCCAGGCTGCCGGATCCCTCTTTGGGAACCGACGAGCACGCGGGCCCGAACGTCCCGCCGTCGTCCGCGTGCGCGGCCGGGGCGAGAAGCCCGATGCACACGGGCAGTGCGAGCGCCGCGGCGGCCACGGCGGCCGTGTTGATCATGCTTCGGGTGGCCATGATCGGTACCTCCTCGGGATGAGGACTCATCGGGAGCCCTTTCATGGGTGCCGACCGAGACCGGCCGGGGACACGCCCCCGCATGAGTCCGCATTCCGGCTCGGCTCGGTCACACCCCTTATCCGAAGCGGATCCGGCACCGGATGGGTGGATGGAGAGGATTTATTGGCATTCGTCACATTTTTACGACGTGTGACGGCGTCCTACTGTGGGTCGACCGGCGGCGGGCCGGGAGTCGGTGGCCAGCCCCCGGCCGGGGCTGATTCCGGCCGGGGCTCGCGCAGGGTGTTCGCGTGATGTGGTCGGCTAGGCGGCCGGCGTCGTGCGGGGTGGGGTCGGGCGGTCGGTGAGGCGGGTCAGCAGGTCCGAACGGTGGTTCTCGTCGACGGCCAGGGCGATGGTGGTCCAGGCCATGGCCAGGCCGCCGTCGAGGACGGCGCGGTCGGCGCCCGCGCTGATGCCGTAGCGGGTGAAGTCGGGGTTGTGCATGATCGTGTCGCCGCAGTCGTATCCGATGGACGGGTGGATGGTGGGGACGACGTGCGAGACGTTCCCCATGTCGGTCGATCCGGCGCGCAGGGCGCCCGCGGTGTCGGGGATGCGACGCCCGAGGTCGGTGACCGCGTTCCGGTAGAGGGCCGTGATGGCGAGGTCCTGGCGCAGGTCGGCGTAGTCGTTGCCGACGGCCTCCAGGGCGAGTTCCGCGCCGGTGGCGTGGGCGCCCGCCTCGAAGCAGGCGCGGATCCTGGACTGGAGTTCCGCCAGGTCCTCGGCGGTGGCGGCCCGGCAGTCGTAGTCGGCCGTCACGTGGGCGGGGATGACGTTCGGCGCCTCTCCGCCTCCGGTGACGACACCGTGGACGACGCCGCCGGGGATCATCTGCTGCCGGTACGCGCTGATCGCCACCTGGGCGACGAGCATGGCGTCCGCCGCGTTCACGCCTCGGTGCGGCATGGCGGCGGCGTGCGCGGCACGGCCCGTGTAGCCCACCTTCCAGCTGCCGATCGCGAGGGACGTCATGCCGACGCCGTCGACGGGAGCCGCGTGGACCATCATGGCGGCGGCCACGTCGTCGAAGGCTCCCGCGTCGAGGAGGTCGACCTTGCCGCCGCCGTACTCCTCGGCGGGGGTGCCGAGGAGCTTGACGGTGAGGCCGAGGTCGTCGGCGACCGGTGCGAGGGCCAGGGCGGCGGTCACCGCGGCGGCTCCGTTGACGTTGTGCCCGCACGCGTGGCCGATGCCGGGGAGCGCGTCGTACTCGGCGGTGATGGCGACGACCAGGTCTCCGCTGCCGGCGACGGCCTCGAAGGCCGTGTCGAGGCCGTGGGCGCCGCGCCGCACGGCGAAGCCGGACCTCTCCATCAGGTCGGCGATCTTGCGGGCCGACTTGTGTTCCTCGTAGGCGAGTTCGGGCTCCGCGTGCAGGCTGTGGCTGAGGGCGATGACGTCGTCCTGGCGTCGTGTGACGACGGTTCGGGCGTGTTCACGAGGGTCGTGGTGGCTCACTCGGGTTCCTTCTTCGAGGTGTCAGACGGTGCGGGCGCCGGAGCGGTAGAACAGGGCGACCGCCGCTCCGGCGAGGGCGGTCGCGGCGCACACGCTCCAGCAGGTCGCGTAGGCGGCGTACTGCGGCAGGACCGAGCCGGCCGGTGTACTGGCGGCGGTGACGGCGAGCACGCAGGCCGCGCCCAGCGAACCGCCGACGTTGATGAGGAGTTCGTTGATGCCGGAGCCGACGGCGGTCTGCTCCCGCGGGACCGACTCGACGGCGAGCGTGCGGGTGGACTGCTGGAGCACGCCGGCTCCGAGCCCGGCCACGGCCTGGCAGACCAGGTACGGGGCGACGGAACTGTGGAGGCCGAGCGTGAGCAGGTAGCCCGTCGCCATCAGCAGGGAGCCGGTGACGAGCGTCGCGCGGTCGCCGATCCGTTGGGCCAGGGTGGGGGCGGCCAGTGCGGCGACGCCGGTCGCGGCCATCGACGGGATCATCGCGAAGGCGATCTCCAGCGGCGCCAGTCCGAGTCCGTAGCCCACGGCCTCCTTCGGCGTGCCCATGAAGATGGCGCCGGCCACCTGGAGACCGATCATGCAGAACGAGAACGTCGTGGTGACGACCGCGACGACGGAGACGTTGCGCCGCCGGAACAGTCGTACGTCGATCATCGGGTCCGGCGAGCGGAGCTCCACCCGAGCCCAGACGGCCGTCACCAGGGCGCCCCCGACCAGGCAGCCGAGGGTGCGCGGCGACGTCCACGCCCAGCCCGGCATTCCCCCCTGCCCGAGCCCGAGCATGATCGCGACGAGGCCGACGCACAGCAGCACGCCTCCCCGCACGTCGAGACGGCCGCCGGGGCGCTCCGTCGTCTCGGGCAGCAGGGGCCAGGTCACGAGGAACGCGATGCCGACGGCGGCCGTCGGCACCCACAGGGCGGCCGTCGGTGTGTCGACGTAGTGGGCGACCAGCCCGCTGGCGACACCGCCGACGCAGATGCCGCCGACGAGCGCGGCCACCATGGTGCCGATGGCGTTCCTGCTCTCGGCGGCGTCGCTGCGGTTGCGCAGGATGCCGACCAGCAGGGGGAAGAAGCCCGCGAAGGCTCCTTGGAGCACCTGTCCGACGAGGAGGGTCTGGAAGGAGCCGGCGAGGCCGACGACGACGGATCCGGCGAGGACCACCGCGATGTTCCACCGCAGGACGCGGCGATGACCGTGGAGGTCGCCGAGCCGCGAGAGCAGGGGTGTGAAGGCGACGCTCGCCATCAGATTGGCGATGCTGATCCAGTTGAGGTCGGCGGCGGTGACGTGCAGGACGTCGGTCAGGCTGCGCAGGACCGGCGACAGGAATCCCTGGGTGATGCCGCTGGACAGCTCGACGAGCACGATCGAGACCACGAGGGCCATGGCGGACACGGGCACGGGACGGTTCCGCGGGGTGGAGCTGGGCGACGGTCTGGTGACTGCCTCAGGCATGGGCGGTACCTCTGCTGACGGCCGAAGGTCGGCTGGCGGATGCTGTCCGGTAATCTGCGGGTCACCCTCGGATCCAGGCAAGATGCACCCGGCAGAAAGCCTGGACCAGGCACAGAGACGTGCTGGATGGCGCTTTCGGGCATGAGAGAAGCAGAGATGGCGGAAACCGATCCCCTGGAGCAGTCGTCTTTCGACGGTCCGGACCTGGCGATTCTGCAGTTCCTCGCGCAGCGGCCCCGCGCGTCGTTCGCCGAAGCCGGCGAGCAGGTCGGGCTGCACGAGCGGACGGTGGCCCGACGCCTCGAACGGATGCTCAGGACCGGGCGGGTACGGTTCATCGCCGCGCTGCTGGGCGAGTACCTGGGCGAGGGGCTGGTCGTCGAGCTGGCCGTGCGCTGCGCTCCGGGTCGTCTGGAGGAGGTGGCCCGCGCCATCGCCGCCCGGCCCGACACCCGGTCGGTCGAGGTGGCCACGGGCGACCTGGTGGTCCTCGCGGAGATGGTCGTCGCCGACGAGGCCGAGCTGCTCGACCTCATCGACCGGACGATCGGCGGGATGCCGGGCGTGCTCGACATCCACTCCGCGCTCGTGCTGCGCCTGCTCCTCACCGCGGTCGACTGGACGCCGTACGGCACGGAGCCGACGCGTATGCGCAGGCTGGCGATGGACGGGCTGCTGCCGCCGCCACCGATCCCGGTGGACGACATCGACCGGGAGCTGGCGGACCTGCTAGCGGAGGACGCCCGCATGCCGATGACCAGCCTCGCGGTCCGGCTGAACCTCGGCGAGTCGACCGTGCGGCGGCGGCTCAACCGGCTCATGGCCTCACACGTGTTCCACCTGCGGCTGTTCGCCGAGCCGAGTGTGCTCGGCCACCCGGTGGAGGCGCGCTTCCGGCTCCGTGTCGAGCACGCCCACCTCGACACCGCGCTCCGCCGGCTCGCTCACGAGCCCTCGATCCGGCATCTGGTGGTCACCACCGGGCGCGACAACGTCCTCGGCTACAGCAGCCACCCCACGGCGGCGGACATGCACACGTTCCACGCCCGGGCGTTCTCCGGACTCGACGGCGTCCGCGAGGTCCAGACCGCCCTCCTCATGCGCAGCTACAAACGCGCGGGCCGACCCGTCCGCATCCGCGCCGCGGACCACCACACACCTCCGCTCCCCCGGGTCGGCCCCGGGGAACCGAGGTGAGCCGGGGTCAGACCAGCCGCTTGTGCATCACGACGCAGGGCCGCTCGAACCGGACGTCGGCGCGCCGGTCGATCTCCTGCCAGCCGAGCGAGCTCCAGAAGGCCGACGCCGAGGGGTTGTTCTCCAGGACCGCGAGGCGCAGGCCGTCCCGCCCCTGCCCGAGGAAGCGCTCTTCCACAGCACGCACGAGCAGACGGCCGACCCCTTGCCGCCGCTGATCCCCCCGCACCATCAGCAGCCCGATCCAGGGATACCCGTCCTTGGGATGCCGGTCGAGCAGGCAGACCAGCCCGACGGTGCGGCCACGGCCGTCCCGGGCGAGCAGAACGTGACCCCCCTCGCTACGGGCTTCCTCCCGCAGATCGGCTTCGACCCGGTCGGGTTCGATGTGCTCGGGGTCGTACTCACCGGCGGCGCGACAGTACTCGGGGTTGCTCACGTAGATCCCGACGACGTCGGCGATCTCGTCCGCGGTGAACGTCATCGGGGAGAGGGTTGGTGTGACCACGGGGGCAAGGGTAGCGAGGGCCGTACGCGGGGTGTGGCTCACCCGCGCGCCCGCTGCATGGCCGGCCGGATGGCTGCACCTCTGGCTGCTCACAGCGACATGATGAAGTCCAGGGCCAGTCCGGAGGGCGTCATCCAGTAGGTGACACGGCCGCCGTCGTCGACCGTGAGCGTGTCGACGCCGGGCATCGGCACGTCGACCGGGCCGCCTGCGGTACTGCCGGGCTTCCGGCCCTGGAGGACGACGCCGATGGTGTGGGCCTCGTAGGTGTCCCGTTGGCCGCCGCTGACGAGCAGAGCGGCGTTGGCCTCGTCGCCCGGAGCGAGCGTGGCGGGCGCTTTGGGGTCGCTGTCCTTGATCAGGGCGACAGGGGCCTGCGCATCGGCTCCGAGTTGCACGCGAGGGTAGCCGTAGACCGTGCAGGTCTTGTTGCCGGCGTTGGTCACGGTGAGCAGGAGGTGCCGGACCTGGTCGCCGGGCTCGTCCTGACTCGTGCTGGCGAAGGAGAGAGCGGCTGCGGCGCAGACCACCGTGCCGTCCGCCTCCGCTCCGTCGCCGCCGCCTCCGTTCGCCGCCGTGTCGCTCGAACTGCCGATCGGCGTCGGCGACCCCGTCCCGGTGGGCTTCGCCGAGCTTGTCCCCCGCGACGACGCCGAGCGGGTGGTGTCGGGCCGGGCTGTCGTCGTGGAATCGTCCGGGCCGTCTCCGGCGCCTGCCTCGCACGCCGTGGACGCGAGCGAAGCGATGATCGCCGTGGCCACCAGGAGGCGGCGCCTCCGATTCCTTTGCGTTGTGCGAACCGCAGCCTTCATGGTGCTCCCCCGTTGTCAGTCGCACGCGGCCGGACGATGACGACGTCCGGCCGTCCCGTTGCTCCGCAGCGCCCGGTTTCGGCAGGCCTTGGTCTCTTCGGCCGCACAGTCAGGCATCCCCGGGCCAGGAGCGTCCCATCCAGAGCGCGGGATCCGCATCGAACCGAGGGGTGATCCCGCGTAAACCTGTGCCGTAGCCCTCAGCAAACCTTCGCCGTAGCGCCGACGACCGCGGGCCTGTCCGGCGGCAGGTGCCGGACAAGCCCGTGGGTCCCCAGGAGGACGGCTCAGCGCTTCAGGGTGAACGTGAAGTCGCCGGACAGTGTGCCGCTCAGCCGGACTGCCGAGACGAGGTTGCCCTCCTTGAGCAGTCTTTCGACCTCGGACCGCGACAGGGCGCAGCCTTCGGCGATCAGCCGCGCGGGTCTGACAGGGATCCGCGCCGCGAAACGGACCGAGACATCGAGCACCTCGTGGTCCAGGTGATCCGGGTCATCCGGTCCCCCGGTGTCGAGACGCCAGGCGCCGGCCCAGTCGAGGGTGATGCGATTACGGCGTCGCACGATCGGATCCTGGAGCAACTCGGCCGCCAGACGTGGATCGTTGTCGTGCAGCCTCTCCAGCAGTTCGGGTCGTACGGAGCGCACGTTCACCCGCTCGAAGACAGTGAGCTTCTCGGTTTCCCCGCAGCCTGTGCAGAGCACGAGGAGCCAGGCGTCGAGGAGCTTGTGGTGCGCGTTGACCCGAAACTTGCGGCTGGGCCGGAAGCGTTCGGACGCACAGGCGTGGCAACGGCGGCGAACGAGGGGAAGGCAGGTGGGAACGACCACCCAGCTTTTGAGCACAGAAGTACACCGGTTTCAGTGAGAAGTCCGCAGCAAAAAGGAGCGCGGCGCACCTGCGCGACGCGCGACAGATCAGCTCTCGGGAGGTCTCACACGGTGTACAACGGCACGTCCTCACTCAGACGACTCGGCTCGGCAGCACGGTAGCGGTGCCGAGCGCCGCTGCTCCACCGGTTTTCGAACACCTCGCTGCCGAGTGTTCGTCCAACGACCGCCTCGTTGGCCCGCTTTGGGGGGGCACCTGGATGGACGGAGCTTCAGCCGGGCCCACTCCACGGCGCAGAGGAAGTGGCCGGTCCGCGCCCCGCCTACGTCTCGATGCGTATGGCGCCGCGCGCGAGCCGTCGGTCACCCTGATGTCCTGCACGCCCTGAATGTCCCGGGGCCTCATCAACGGGGAGTCCGCCATGCACCACCTCGCCCCTCGCCCACTCCGTCGCGTCGCCCTCCCCCTCGCCGGCCTGCTGCTGGCGGTCGGCCCTCTCACCGCCTGCCACAGCACCGATGACGACAACAACCCGACGTCGCCGACGCAGGCCACGGCCAGCCCCTCCCCGACCTCCGACAAGCAGCCCGGTCCGACGTCGACGCAGGGCACCGTTCCCGACCTGACGGGTCACACCGTCGCCGACGCCCGGAAGCAACTCGCGGATCTGAACTACGGCATGGCCTTCACGGACGACTCCACCATCGGCGACGACTCGCTCACCGTGACCGCCCAGTCTCCGGCGCCCGGAACCCCGGCCAAGACCGGTACGACCGTCACCATCACCGTGCCCGACCACTGAGCGGACACTCAGCCAGGCGGCCGGTCCCACCGCTCCAGTACGCGAGACACGAACCGCTCGCACGGCGGTCACGCCCTCCTGGACGCATGGGCTCCGGCAAAACAACGGATCCCGCCCCCTGTGTTCATGGGGGCGGGATCCGCATCATGGAGCGCTGGGCAGGCCTTGCACCTGCATCTCCCCGCAGGAAGCGGGACGTCTTTCCTTGGACCACCAACGCAACGCAGGCCGCCGACAGTTGCCGGGGCGAGCACTACGTGAAGTATACCGGCCCTTCCGACTGCTGGACGCACGGGTGTTCCCACTGGATTGAAGCGCGACACCCTCTCCCCCGCCCTCCCGGGGCAGCGCACGGCCGGGGCGGAATCATCACGAGGACGCAACAGAACAATCGGGGCGGCCTGAAAGTTCCCGACGGGGGCACCCGGCTTTCTGCGACACCGATGGGTGCCGCTCTTCCGAAGGAAAGAGAAAGCCGTGTACATCGGACTGGGTACCGTCGTCCTCATCATCGTCATCGTCGCCGTCGTCATGATGCTGCGCCGCGGCTGACCTTCCGCACCCGCACCACCGCACGGTCAGCCATGATCCGTAGGCGGCAGAAGGGGCGTGAGGGGCAGGTCCGGCGTGACGCGTCGGCACCGGGTGACCCCGGAGACGCTCGTAGAGAAGAGAGGCCGCCCTGCTGGGCGGCCTCTCTCTTCATGTCACGGCTTCCGTCACAGGAAGCGCCACAGATGGTCCGACGTTCCGTTGTCGTCGAACTGGACCACCTGGGCGCTGTTGGCCGTGGACATGCGGTCCACCCCCAGGACCTTGCCGCTGTTCTTGTTGCGGATGCGGTACCAGCCGTCGGTGTCGGCGATGAGGGACCACAGGTGGTCCGCGGTGCCGTTGTCGTCGAACTGGACGACGATCGCGCTGTTGGCCGTGGACATCTGGTCGACGCCCAGGACCTTCCCGCTGTGACCGTTTCGGATCAGGTACCAGCCGGAACCCCTGTCGACGAGTTGCCAGGCGTGGTCACCCGTCCCGGTGTTGTCGAACTGGACGACGCGTGCGCTGTTGTCGGTCGACATCCCGTCGACGCCGAGGACCTTGCCGCTGTTCTTGTTCGCGATGCGCCGGAACGGGGGTTCCGGTGTCCAGGCGTGGCCGTCGGGTGTCGCCGTCGGGAACGACGTGATGCGCAGGCGCGCCGCGCCCATGGGAATGAGGGTGACCGTCTCCACCGGGGCGGCGCTGCGCGCGGGGCTCTGCTGGAGCGGGGCGACGACATGTTCGTCGTCCGCGATCCACTCCGGGATCTTCCGGGCCTGTGCCGAGAGGTGGAGGGGGCTGGCGCCGGGGGTGAAGGGCTGGTCCGGGACGGAGGAGCTGGTCCGTGCGAGGGTCAGCGGGGTGTCCGGGAGGAGGCCGTAGTTCCAGGCAGTGGTGGCGTGAACCTCGTAGGCGGGGAACGTCGCGTCCCCGGCGTAGCGGTCGTAGCGTTCGCCGATCTTCAACGAGTAGGTGAGCGGGCCTCGTTCGGCGCTGACCGCGTCGTGCTGTCCGGGCCAGTGACGCAGGCGGGCCTGCTGGGGAAGCTGTAGACGGACGGTGTCGCCGTCGTGCCACGTGCGTTCCACCCGCGCCCAGGCCGGGCCGTCCGGAGCGGCCAGCGGGGTGCCGTTGACCTTGAGCTGGGGACCGCGGCACCAGCCGGGGATGCGCAACTGGAGGGGGAAGCTGACAGGTCGGGGCGTGGAGAGGGTGAGGGTGACCGTGTCGTCGAAGGGGTAGCCGGTCTCCTCGGTGATGGTGACGGTCGTTCCGCCGGCGACCGTGGTCTTGAGGGTGTTCGGGGCGTAGAGGGCCGCGGCCAGGCCTCCGTCGGCGCTCGCGAGCCAGAGTTCCTCGGTGAAGTACGGCCAGCCCATGCCGTAGTTGTGGGGGCAGCACCTGTACTGGTCCACTCCGGCCTGGAGGGACTGCATGGCGAAGTCGTTCTGGAACTGCCCTTGTGTCTTGGGGTGGTTGTCGAGGTCGATGCTGTTGCCGCTGGTGATGTAGTGGAGGGACTTGCCGTCCGGGTCGAGGGAGGCCGGCAGCATGTTGAAGGCCAGGTCCTCGCAGCGGTCCGCCCAGACCGGGTCTCCGGTGATCCGGGTGAGCAGTTCGTGGCTGGCCATGAATTCGACGATGCCGCAGGTCTCGAAGCCCTGCCGGGGGTCGGCGAACCCGGGTCGGTAGTTCTCGTCCCCGGCCATGCCCCCGCCGGGGAACTGCCCGTAGGCGTTCATCACGGTGTCGTAGGCCCGGTAGGTGGCGCTCGTGAGGTCGGCGGAGCCGGTGAGCTGGGCGTACTGGGCGGGCTCGCGGAAGCCCTGGGCGATGTTCACGTTGTGCCTGCTGGGCGTCGCGCCGGTCCAGTCGGCGCCCTGGGTGTGCATCTTGGCGGCGAGGTCGAGGAGGAACGCGTCGCCGGTCCGGCGGTAGAGCCACACGGTGATGTCGAGGCCGTCGCCCCAACGGTAGGAGACCCAGCTGCTGTTGAAGGCGCCGGGTCCCTGGGCGTTCATGAAGCGGAGGAACCGGGTGAGGAACGGGACGATCCGCTGGTCGCCGCTGTACTCCTCGTGGGTGCGCAGCGCTTGCAGGAGGGGCAGGAAGGGCCAGAAGTCGGGTCCGCCGTTGAGCGAGGTGCGCAGAGCGCGCGGGCCGAAGAAGCCGTCGCTCTGCTGGGTGGCCAGGATGGCGTCCACCCACTCCCGCGACCTGGTCAGCGCGTGCGCGTCGCCCGTGGCGATCGCCAGCGGGATGTATCCGCGGAGCCAGTAGGGAAGTTCTTCCCAGGAGTCGCGCTCCGGGTGCACCCAGCCGGTGGCCGAGAAGTCGAGGAAGTGGGAGAAGCTCTCGTATCTGCCGCACAAGCCGTCGAGTTGCAGCCGGAGTTGACCCGCGAGCCAGCCACGGGCGGTCACACTGCCGGGCGGCAGCTTCCGGAACGCGTCCGGCTTCCGCGTCTCGGCGCGGGGCTGGGGGGACACGGCGGGGGCCGCGGCCGCCGTTCCCGCGAACGGGACACCGAGTGCTGTGGCTCCCAGGGTGAGGGAGCCCATCGCGAGGAGGTGGCGTCTGCTCAGTGACATGCGGGTGATCTGCCTTTCGCGAGGGGTCGACTGGCAGTGCGACAACGTTGTCCCCGGCATGGGGCAACGTCGGATCATCCAGGAGCGGTTGCGTGACGCCCGCTTGGCGGGACGACGGTGTGGGAACTCTCGGGCCTCTTGTACAACGTTGGAAATGTGGTCGCCGACATGCATGACAGCACGGCATGGACAGCCTGTCCAGGGTTCACGCACGCCCTGGGGCGTGCCTCTCAAGTCCCCTGTTCCTGCGCGCCGTTCCCCGTGGGACGGCTCACCTCATGACGGCGTCGGGGTGGTCGGAGACGTAGTCCCGCATCACGGCGAGGAAGCTCGGGTCGGGCCTCAGGCCCAGTGCGGCGGCACGCCGGCTGTCGAGAACGGACGGCCATGAACCCACGATGGCCTCGACGGCCGGGTCGGGCGCTACGGTCACCAGGTCGACGGCGGATGCGCCGCCCACCTTCCTCAAGGTGTCGAGCATGTCGGCGACGGAGACGGTGAGCGCGGGAAGGTTGACCGGCAGTCGGCCCGTCAACTTTCCTACGCCTAGGCCGCGTTCGGCCTCCGCGACGCGGAGGATGCCCTCGATGGTGCGCCGCGGCGACGCCAGCGCGACGCGCGTCCCGGGATCCACGGGGCAGATGGCGGGCAACTTCGCGAGGGGTTCGCGGATGATGCTGGACAGGAACCCGGATGCTGCCGCGTTCGGGCGTCCCGGCCGCACCACGACGGTCATCAGCCGGGCGACGCGACCGTCGACGAATCCGCGGCGGGTGAAGTCGCCGAGGACCTGTTCACAGACGAGCTTCTGCATGCCGTAACTCGACTGCGGCAGCGGCACGGTCGACTCGCTCACCGCGGGTGGCAGGGGCAGCGCGGCGTCCGGGCCGTAGACGGCGAGGCTGCCGGCGAACAGGACCCGTGGAACGGGACCGCCGGTGGACGACTGTGCGCGGGCCGCCTCCAACAGAGCGCGCGTGGTGTCCACGTTCGCGCTCATGCCCAGGTCGAAGTCGGCCTCGCACTCGGCCGAGACGGCGGCGGCCAAGTGGAAGACCACGTCGACCGGCGCCGTGAACACCTCCCCCAGGGTGTCGGTCAACTCCCCCTGCACGACGTCCACGAGGGGGTCATCAGCCGACGCGAACCCGGAATCCACGAGCCGGTCGACCAGCACCAGGCGGGTGATCGGCGCACCGCCGAAGGTCCGCGTCCGCAGCAGGCTCCCGACGAGCAGGCGACCGAGGAACCCGTACGCCCCCGTGACAACGATCCTCATACGACGCCCTCTCATCCCTCGCGCCCGACCTCCCGGAACGGTGGATGCGGCGACGTCACGTCCGCACCCTCCGCTGTCGTGCAGCATCCTCGTGCCGGGGCGAATCCACCACACCGCCCTGCCGCCGCGCGTCGGGGAGACGCCGGTCACCGGTTTGGTCATGACGTAGGTCGTTTGCCCGCTGGATCATGCCCGCCTCTGGAACCCTGGCAGGTCTAGGCTCGGCGCATGACCTTGGAATGGGAGCAGCTCGTTGTCGACTCGGTGGATCCTGCGGCGTTGGGGCAGTGGTGGGCTGATGCTCTCGGTTGGGTTGTGGTCGACTCGTCCCCTGATGAGTTCGAGATCCGCCCGACGCCAGATCGCCTGCCGGGACTGCTCTTCGGCCGCGACCCCGGGAACAAGACGGTGAAGAACAGGCTGCACCTCGACTTCAGGCCGGACGACCAGGCCGCCGAGGTGGCCCGCCTCCTGGCCCACGGCGCCCGCCACGTCGACATCGGCCAGGGCGAACAGCCATGGGTCGTCCTGGCGGACCCGGAAGGAAACGAGTTCTGCGTCCTCGGCCCACGACGGCAGTAGGTGGGGGCGTGGTCCGGCATGTGTGCGTGGTGGGGTCCCCCGCGGCAGCACGCTGCGAACGCCGGACCACGATTCACCGCCGCCGGGATCGACGGCGGCGGCAGCCCGGAAAATCGTTGTTCGCCTGTCGGAGCGCGGTGATAGACAGTCCGCGTGGCCACGACTCTTGAGTTCCCTGTCCTGCTGCGGATGATCGACGAACGGGCGTCCGCGTTCCGGGCCGTTGTCGCTTCCGCGCCCAGCCTCGCTGTGCGGGTGCCGACCTGTCCCGAGTGGACGCTGCGGGATCTGGTGCAGCACCTGGGTGAGGTGCACCGTCGCTGGGCCGCCACGGTCGCCGCAGGCCCTGCCGACACCCGGCCGACTCCGGCCGCTCCGGAGGGGGCCCCGATCGTGCCGCAGGACCGCGAGGCGTTGCTGGCCTGGTCGGCGGAGTCCACGGAGCAACTCCTCGGTGCTCTGCGGGATTCCGGCCCGGACCGGGGCTGTTGGACGTGGTGGGGTGGGTCGCAGTCGCCGCAGACGTGTGGTGCGGTCGCCCGGCACCAGGTCCAGGAGGCCGCCGTGCACACCTATGACGCCCAGATCACCCTGGGCAGCCCGGAACCCCTGCCCCAGCAAGCGGCACTCGACGGTGTCGACGAGTTCCTGTCCACCTGCTGCTCGGGGCCCGACGCGTGGCCGCACGAGCCGTGTGTCGTCGACTACGAGGCCACCGAGGGCCGCTCCTGGCGCCTCACCCTCACCGCCGACGGCACATCGGCCTCACCTCTCCCCACACCCGGCGAGACCCCGACCGAGGCCGACGCAACCATGAAGGGCACCGCCGGCGACCTGGTCCTGGCCCTGTACGCCCGCATCCCGGTGACCTCCCTGAAGATCGAGGGCGACGGCCGCATCTTCGACCGTCTTCTGGCGTGGGACCCGGATGCGTAGGTCGCGGCAGGGGGCCTCAGCGGCGTCCTCCCGTTCACAGACCCGACCTCGATGCACCCCCTGTCCGTGGCGCCCGAAGCCCAACTCGATGGCGGATGGTGTCGAGGTCGGGAAAGCTCGGGTTCATGGTTTCAGTGATTCAGAACGTTGCCATCGACTGTGCCGACGCCTACGCGCTCGCTCGGTTCTGGAGCAGTGTGACCGGGCGGCCGGTGCATCCGGAGGACGGGCCCGGTGTCCGTGAGACTCAGGTGATGTTGGAGCAGGGTCCGGTGCTGTATTTCAACCAGGTCCCCGAGCCCAAGACGGTCAAGAACCGGGTCCATCTGTGTCTGCGCCCCAAGGGTTCGCGCGATGAGGAGGTGGAGAGGCTGCTGGGGCTCGGTGCCACCTTCGTCGGCGATCACCGGCATCCCGATGGTTCGGGATGGGCGATCCTCGCCGATCCCGAGGGCAACGAGTTCTGCGTCCTGCGCAGCGAGTCCGAGCGGGCCGGCGTCAGCCCCTGAGAGGAC
Organism: Streptomyces sp. NBC_01428; assembly: GCF_036231965.1. Taxonomy (NCBI): domain Bacteria; kingdom Bacillati; phylum Actinomycetota; class Actinomycetes; order Kitasatosporales; family Streptomycetaceae; genus Streptomyces; species Streptomyces sp. NBC_01428. The sequence continues at coordinate 619,814 of NZ_CP109499.1, forward strand.
CGCTGGACCTGGCCGGCCTCCTGCCGCGGAGGTGCCGGCCCTGCCAGGGGCCGACGTGGCTCACCCGCCCGCCACCCGCTCCGCGTCGTCCGCCGACGTGCCCCTGCGCAGCCAGCGGTAGCCGTAGGGCGGGAGTTCCACGGGGAGTACGCCGTCGTCCGGGATCGTGAGGGCTGCGTGGTGGTCGTCCAGGAGGTCGGTGAACCTCGTGCCGGGGGTGGAGTCCGGCACGCGGAGGCGGGCGGTGACGGTGTGGCCGGAGAAGTTGTGGAGCGCCAGGACGCTGCCGTCGGTGGTGTGGCTGAAGTGGGCCAGGACCGCTCGCTCACCCGTGTCGAGCACGCGGTACTCGCCCCAGGCCAGTTCGGGAGCCTCCCGGTAGCGCTCCACGAACAGCCGGATGCGGCTCAGCAACGAGCCGGGGTCGCGGCTCTGGTCGTAGACGTTGACCTTCCTCGGGGTGAAGGCGCCGTCCGCGAGCGGGTTGGGGAACTTCTCGGGGTCGGCGGTCGAGAATCCCGCGCCCGTCTCGGGAGTCCACTGCATGGGGGTGCGGACGGCCTGACGTCCCTCGGCGGAGAGGTTCTCCCCCATGCCGATCTCCTCGCCGTAGAAGAGGACCGGGGTGCCCGGGAGGGTGAAGAGCAGGCTGTAGGCGAGTTCGACGCGGCGCCGGTCGCCGTCGACCATGGGCGGCAGCCTGCGTCGCAGGCCCCGGTCGTAGAGCTGCATGTCCTTGTCCGGGCCGAAGGTCTCGAAGACTTCGGCGCGTTCGGCGTCGGTCAGCTTGTCCAGGGTGAGTTCGTCGTGGTTGCGGACGAACGTGGCCCAGTGGGCGTCGCGCGGGGCGGCGGGGCGTTCCCGAAGTGAACCGGCCAGCGGCCCCGCGTCCTCGCGCGCAAGGGACAGATACATCTGCTGCATGCCGACGAAGTCGAAACACATGGTGAGTTCGTCACCGCGGTCCGAGTCCGGGTCGCCGAAGAAGCGGGCGAGGTCGCCGTACGGAAGGTTCACCTCGCCCAAGAGGACCGACTCGCCGTTGCGGCGGCCGAGGAAGGCGCGCAGATCGGCGAGGTAGGCGTGCGGGTCCGGCAGCGCGCCGGCGTCGTCCTGCCCGTCCGTCTCCAGCAGGAAGGGCACGGCGTCGACCCGGAACCCCGACAGACCGAGCTGTGTCCAGAAGCCCATGACGCGGGCTATCTCGTCCCGCACTGCGGGGTTGGCGACGTTCAGGTCGGGCTGCTGCTTGTAGAAGCGGTGCAGGTAGTACTGGCCGCTGCCCTCGTCGTACTCCCAGAGGCTGTCCTCGGCGTCGGGGAAGACCACGCCCTGGGGGCCGTCCTCGGGAGGCTCGTCCTGCCAGACGTACCAGTCGCGGTGGGCCGAGTCCCGGCTGGAACGCGCGTCCTTGAACCACGGGTGGTCCTCGGAGGTGTGGTTGACGACGAGGTCGGCGATCACGCGGATGCCGCGGTCCTTGGCGGTACGGACGAACTCGGTGAAGTCACCGAGCGTGCCGAGGCGGGGGTCGACGCCGTAGAAGTCCGTGATGTCGTACCCGTCGTCGCGTTCGCGCGTCGGATAGAAGGGCATCAGCCACAGGCAGGTCACACCGAGCCGTACGAGATGGTCAATGCGCTGGGTGAGGCCGGCGAAGTCGCCGATCCCGTCGCCGTTGCCGTCCTGGTAGGTCTCGACGTCCAGGCAGTACACCACCGCGTTCTTCCACCACAGGTCGGACGTGCGGGTCAGACGCATCGGTACTCCTTCGCCGTGGCGGGGAACGGACGGGTGACGTCGAGCTGAGGCAGCACCTCTGCCCCGAACGCATCGATGAACGGGCCCTGTTCGCGGCCCACATGGTGCAGCATCACGCTGTCGAAGCCGAGGTCGGCGTACTCCTGGAGCCAGGCCGTGTGCTGCCCGAGATCGGAGGAGACGTTGACCGTGCGCGCGACCTGCTCGGGCGTGACGTGCTCGCTGACGATGTCGAAGAGTTCCGCGGAGTCCAGGTCCCAACTGGCCGGGGGCGAGTGGACGTTGGTGCGCCACTGGTCGTGGGCCAGCGCCAGCGCCTCGTCCTCGTCGGGTGCCCAGCTCAGGTGGACCTGGAGGTGCAGGGGACCGCGGCCACCCGCGTCCCGGTAGGCGTCAGCGATCTCGCGCAGCCGTTCGCGCGGTGCGTTGACCGTGATGAGGCCGTCCGCCCATTCGGCGCACCAGGCGGCGGTGGCCGTGCTGCACGCGGCCCCGATGAGCGGCGGCACCGCGGGCGGCAGGGTCCACAGCCGTGCCCGGTCCACGGTCACCAGACCGTTGTGACTGACCTCCTCCCCCTCGAGGAGTGCGCGGATGATGTCGACGCACTCCCGCAGGCGCGCGTTGCGCAGGTCCTTGCGGGGCCAACGGGCGCCGGTGATGTGTTCGTTGGATGCCTCTCCGCTCCCTAGGGCCGCCCAGAACCTGCCCGGGTACATGGACGCGAGACTCGCGACGGCCTGGGCGACGATCGCGGGGTGGTAGCGCTGGCCGGGTGCGTTGACGACGCCGAACGGTGTCTGGTCGGTGGCCTGGAGCGCTGCGCCGAGCCACGACCAGGCGAATCCGGACTCGCCCTGGCGCACGCTCCACGGGGAGAAGTGGTCCGAGCACATGGCGGCGGTGAACCCGGCCTGCTCCGCCCGCACCACGGCGTCGAGGAGATCCGCGGGCGGGATCTGTTCGTGCGAGGCGTGTAATCCGTAGACAGTCATGGCGCGCCGAGTACCCACGCGCGCGGACCTCAGTGGGGTCCGGGCCGGGGGAAGTTCGCGGAATCGCGGTAGTGCTGGTCCCGTCACGGCGCGCCGTGCCGCGTTCGCCGTGGTGGGAGGCCTGCGGGTCGGCGGCGCGAGCTGCCCGGCCGCGCGAGGAAGAGGTCCGCGCGATCGCGGTCGTACCGACACTGCCCCGCCTCCGGCGTCCCGCCGACGCGCATGCAGCGCTGCCGCCCCTGCCGCCCTGCGTTCCCCTTCCGTCCTCCGCTCCCCCCTCCCTCCTGACTGCCTCCTCCGTCGTGCCCGTGATGAACGGCCACCACGTGCACGGTGATGGTGGTGTGGGGCGCGACGTCACCGCGCCGGACACCACCCGGGCGAGGGACGGTCTTTCCCCCGGTGGAGCGGATCTTCCGTACAGCCGGGTGATCACCCGCACCCCGGAGGGGGACACGGCTGTTGATCATGGCGTGAGTACCGCGGGCATTCTTCCGATACTGACCGATCCGAACACCGCTGTCGGGGACACCGACCGTGCGAAGGAGCCGGGCGCCGGCGCGCCCGGCGACATAATCATCCGTTCCTGCACCACCATCGACCAGGCTCTGCGCATCGAGCTGCAGGGCGAGATCGACCACTACAGCACCGGTGCGCTCCGGGCGCTGCTCGCCTCGGCCGCCGCCCTGGGCTATGTCCATCTGAGCGTCGACACGCGGCACGTCGTCTTCGCGGACTCGGCGCTCCTGAACGCGCTCGACTGCTGGAGCCGCTGTCGGCGGCGCCTTCGGTTCGGTCCCCGCTCCGCCGTCGTCCAGCGTCTCCTGGACGCAGCGCGCCCCGTCCGCCGGACGGCACCCAAGGGGGTGCGGGTATGACGTCCGCCCGCACGGGCGTGGTCGCACACGCGCCGGGTTCCCTCAGCCGGTTCGGGCCGCCCGGCCCCGACGGATCCGTCAGGCGGCGCGTTCGGCGCCGGGTGCGTCACCGCCGTCGCCACTGACCCGACCACAGCAGCACCGGTAGGCGAGCTGGTGTCCCTCCTGCCGTTCGACCCCCCGTCACACGGACGCGGGGGCAACGCCTGGTGTCAGGCGTTGCCCCCGCGTCTCTCGCGTCCCGGCTGTCGGCCGCTGTCAGGACGTCGGCACCGTGTCGGCGCGGGTCTCCGCCGGCTCCGCCGACGGAAGGCCCGTCGCCGGCGGCTCGCTCGCCAGGGTGAACATGATGCGGGTGCCGTCGGTGTACCCGGGGTCGACGAAGATGGTCCCCCCGTGGAACTCGACGATCTTCTTGCACATCGCGAGCCCGATGCCGCTTCCCTTGTACGTGTCCTTGGTGTGCAGGCGCTGGAAGATCACGAAGACCTGCTCGGCGTACTCGGGGTCGATGCCGATGCCGTTGTCCGTGACGGCGAACTTCCACAGGCTGCCGTCCTGTTCGGCGGAGACGTGGATCGCCGGCGCCTCGCCGGGACGCCGGAACTTGACCGCGTTGCCGATCAGGTTCTGCCAGAGCATGCTCATCTGCGTGGGATCGGCGACCAGGGTCGGCAGCTCGTCCCGGGTGATCACCGCACCCGACTCCTCGATGCCGACACTGAGGGCGGAGAGGGTCCGCTTCATCACGCCGTCGAGGTCGACGCTCTGGTGGGCGTGGTGCACCCGGCCGACGCGGGAGAAGTCGAGCAGGTCGTTGATGAGGGTCTGCATGCGGTTCGCGCCGTCGACCGCGAAGTCGATGTACTGGTCGGCGCGGTCGTCGAGCTGACCTCCGTAACGCCGCTGGAGCAGCTGGGTGAAGCTGGAGACCTTGCGCAGGGGTTCCTGGAGGTCGTGGGAGGCGACGTAGGCGAACTGCTCCAGCTCGGCGTTGGAGCGCTTGAGGTCGGCGGACTGCGCGTCGAGCCGCAGTCGGGACTCCTCGCTGAAGTCCAGTTCCCGTACGAGCCGTCGGCGCATGAACTCGATCTCGCCGCCCAGCCTCCGCAGGTCGGCGGGGCCGGTCGGGGTGATGGGGTGGCCGAAGTCGCCGTCGGCGATGGTGCGGGCGTCGGATCCGAGCTGTTCGAGCGGTGCGGTGATGCCGCGGCGCAGCGCCTCGAAGACGATGCCCGCGAGCACGACGATGAGGAGCGCGATGGTGGCGAACACCCAGTTCCGCAGGCGCATCGTGGAGGCCAGGTCGTCCCGGGTCCGGGTCCGGTCGTCGCGGAGTCTGTCCTGTTGGGCGGTCATGGCCGCCCTCAGCCGGTCGAAGTCCTTCTTGCCCGCGGCGGCTCGCTCGCCGGCTTCCGGTGACGGCGACCCGGGCGGCGAGGCGGCGACCGGCCGGGCGATCTTCTCCTGCCAGGTCCTGATGTCGTCCTGCACGGTCTTCAGGTCGCGCAGGCGGGCGGGGTCACCCCGGAGCAGTTCCGCGAGCCGTGCGGTGTTGGTCTTCTGCTCGGCGAGTCCCTCGCGGTAGGGGTCGAGGAAGTCCGGCGTGCCCGTGATGCCGTAGCCGCGGATGCCCGTCTCCTGGTTGAGGAGAGCCGATTCCAGGCGGATCGAGCTGGTCAGGGCGGGCGACTTCACGTCCACGAGGTCGTCGCTGATCGTGGCCGTTCGCCCGAGGACCCAGGCCCCCATCGCCCCGAGGAGGCCGAGGACGGTCAACGACACGGCCACTCCGACACGGAGCCAGCGCCGGGTCGTCCACTTGGACAGCCCCCGCGTATGCGGCAGCCTCTCGTCGCCGGTCATCCTCTGACTCCTCCGTCGTGACGGCCGCCCTGAGGGCGGCGCAGCGCACACTCTAGAGGGCGGTCGACAACGGTTGTTGTCGCGGGGGCGGTCCGGGGCCTAATGTGCCGGGTATGCCTGGCAAGAACTTCGTCGTGCCGACCACCCCGCAGGAGACAGCCGTCCTCGCGGACGCCGCGGTCGACGAACTTGCGCGGCGCATCGCCCACCAGCTCATGGAAGACCCACCGCCTCCGCCGGCGGCCGCCGATCCCACGCACGCACTCACCCGGCTGCACGTCCTGACGCATCTCCAGCGGGCCGCCGAACGCCTCCAGCGTGAAGCGGCCGTGGACGCCGCCCGCGCGGGCGCCGGCTATCCGCAGATCGGCGAGGCCTCGGACATGACACGCCAAGGCGCCCGCCGTCGCTGGCCCGGAATCTTCCACCACTCCCATGAAGCACCCACGGAGCTACCGATGATGACCTCCCCCACCCGCCCCTTCGACGTCCTGCTCGTCGAAGACGACGTCGCCGACGCCATGCTCATCGAGGAGGCCCTCTCCGAGCGTGGCGCCCGCAACCTGGTCCAGGTCACCGACGGTGTCGCCGCGCTGGAGCACCTGCGCGACCCGGACAGCGTGCGCCCCGACCTCATCGTGCTCGACCTCAACATGCCCCGCATGAACGGCCGCGAGCTGCTCCAGGTCCTCAAGACGGACGATGATCTGCAGACGATCCCGGTGGTCGTCCTCACCACGTCCTCCGCGCCGGACGACGTCACCGGCGCCTACAACAGCCACGCCAACGCGTACGTGACGAAGCCCGTGAACCTGGTGGAGTTCGAACAGGCTGTGCAGAGCATCGACGCCTTCTACCTGGAGACGGCGACCCGACTGCCGCGGGGCGAGAGCTGACGGGCGAGGCGAGGGGGGCCCCGGTCCGCGGCGTCGGACGGTACCGGGGTCACCCTTCGTTCGAATATTCTGGTGTGGAAGGCTCAGTCCTGGGTACGCGCCTTCTTGCGTCGGACTCGAGCAGCCGGCGGCACGGGGGCTTGCACTGTAGGGAGGGGATCTGACATGACGGTGACCGCAGCGACGGAAGCACGAACGACAACGCTTCCGGAGGTGACCGACCCGTCTCGGGTCACTCCGAAGGACGCCCGTGAGCTGTCGAGGCTGTTCTTCGACCAGCTCGCCGTCCTGGAAGAGGGCACGCCCGAGTACCAGTACGCCCGCAACACCCTGATCGAGATGAACATCACCCTCGTCCGTTTCGCGGCCGCGCGGTTCCGCAGCCGCAGTCACGACGAGATGGAGGACATCGTCCAGGTCGGCACGATCGGCCTCATCAAGGCCATCGACCGGTTCGAGCTGACCCGCGAGGTGGAGTTCACCTCCTTCGCCGTGCCGTACATCGTCGGCGAGATCAAGCGCTTCTTCCGCGACACCAGCTGGGCCGTGCACGTCCCGCGGCGTCTGCAGGAGGCCCGGATCCAGCTCGCGAAGGCCACCGAGGAGCTCCGCACCCGCCTCGGCCGTACCCCCACGGTCAAGGAGCTCTCGCAGCTGATGTGCCTCAGCGAGGAGGAGGTCAACGAGGCGCGTCTCGCGTCCAACGGCTACACGTCCTCCTCGCTCGACGCCACCATCAGCTCCAGCAACGACGGTGAGGCCGCTCTCGCGGACTTCATCGGCGCGGACGACAACGCCCTGGAACTGGTCGAGGACTTCAACGCGCTGGCCCCCATGATCGCCGGGCTGGACGACCGCGAGCGCCGCATCATCCACATGCGGTTCGTCGACGAACTGACCCAGGCCCAGATCGGCGAACACCTCGGCGTCTCCCAGATGCACGTCTCCCGCCTCCTCAACCGCACTCTGGCCAAGCTCCGCGAAGGCATGCTCAGCACCACGTGATCACGGCGCGCGTCCTGTGCGCGTACGGAAATCGAGGCGTCCGCCCCGCGGGGTGGACGCCTCCGCCGTTTCCGGAACGCGGGTCGGCGGGACGGGAGGGCCCGTGAACGGCGATGCCCGGCGCACCTTTGGGCGTCGGCCCGGCGGTGGGCCAGGTAACGTGCCGTGGCGAGCGTACGCGGCGCCTGCGGGGGTAGTCGGCGGGAGACGGAAGCGGGCACAGATGGACGAATCATCCGGCACGGCCGGCGGTGAAAGGGCAGGTGCGGGCCCTCCTCTGGAAACCTCACTCGAACTGGACGGCGACGGTTCCCGTATCGCCCAGGCGCGCCATCTCGCGGCCGCCTTCCTGTCGAAGGTGAAGGACCCTCAGGGCATTCCGGTCGTCACGGCCGTGGTGGAGGTCGTCCAGCTGATCGTCAGCGAACTGGTCACCAACGCCCGCAAGCACGCGCCGGGACCGGCACGTCTGCGGCTCCGGGTGATGGGCGCGGTGCTGCGGGTCGAACTCTGGGACAGCAGTCCCGTCCTGCCGTCGGCCAAGGCGGCGGACCCCGCGCGCATCGGCCAGCACGGCCTCGAGATCGTCACCGCCCTCGCGCAGACCCTCACCATCGAACAGACGCCCGTCGGCAAGCGCATCACCGCGGACATCCCGCTGGGCGCGGCTCCCGCGCCGAGTGCCGTCTGACCGGGCTCACTCCCGGGACCTCCGGCGCCGCGACGATCAGAACGAGACAGCGAGGATGTGCCCGTGGACGTACGGCGCAGGAACCATGTGACCGTGACCGGACGAGCCGGCGCCCCGGTGGTGGTGCTGGCGCACGGTTTCGGATGCGACCAGAACCTGTGGCGGCTGGTGACACCGGCCCTGGAGCGCGACTTCGCCGTCGTCCGCTTCGACCACGTCGGCGCGGGGAACTCCGACCTGGCGGCGTGGAGCGAGGAGCGGTACGCGACGCTCGACGGATACGTCGAGGACGTACTGGAACTCTGCCGCGAGCTGGCCCTCGGGCCCGTGACGTTCGTCGGGCATTCGGTGAGCGCCATGATGGGCGTACTCGCCGCCGCCCGGGAACCCAAGGCGTTCGCGGGACTGGTGCTCCTCGCACCGTCACCGTGTTTCGTCGACGACCCGGAGACCGGGTACCGGGGCGGATTCAGCGCCGGGGACATCGAGGAGCTGCTCGAGTCGCTGGAGGCGAACTATCTGGGCTGGTCGGGTGCGATGGCGCCGGTCATCATGGGCAATCCCGAGCGGCCGGAGCTGGGTGAGGAACTGACCAACAGCTTCTGCCGTACGGACCCGGGGATCGCCCGGGTCTTCGCCCGGGTGACGTTCCTGTCCGACAACCGGGCCGATCTCGCGTCGGTGGCGGTGCCGACGCTCGTGGCGCAGTGTTCCAGCGACGCGATCGCCCCGCCGGAGGTGGGCGCCTTCGTCCACGCGCGGATCCCCGGCAGCCGCCTCGTCACGCTGAACGCCACCGGCCACTGCCCGCAGCTCGCCGCCCCCGAGGAGACCGCCGCGGCGATCACCGCGTTCGTGAAGGGGCTGCCGGACGATGGGCCAGGCCAGTGATCATGACGAGTGCGGCACGGACGGCGGACCGGTGGACGAACAGGCCCAGTTCTCGGCCCTCCTGGAGGACAGCGCCGAGGACCTGTACGAGCACGCGCCCTGCGGCTACCTGTCCACCCTGTTGGACGGCCGGATCGCGAAGGTCAACACGACGCTTCTGAACTGGCTCGGCTACCGGCGCGACGACCTGCTGGGCCGCAAGCACTTCTCCGACCTGCTCACGGTCGGGGGCCGGCTCTACCACGAGACCCACTTCGCGCCCCTGCTGCGCATGCAGGGTGAGGTGAGCGGCATCGCGCTGGAGCTCAAGGCGGCCGACGGTTCACGGCTGCCGGTCCTGGTCACCTCCACCGTGAAGACGGGCAGCGACGGACAGCCCCTCCTGATCCGTACGACACTCTTCGACGCCCGTGACCGCCGCGCCTACGAGACCGAACTCCTGCGTGCCCGCACGGAGGCCGAGCAGGAACGCGAGCGCCTGCAGAAGCTGGCCACCACGCTGCAACAGACCCTGCTCCCGCCCGCGCTCGCGAACGTGCCCGGTCTGGAGGTCTCCGCGTACTACCACATCGCGTCCGTCGACCAGGTCGGCGGCGACTTCTACGATCTCTTCCCACTGGCCGCGGGAACCTGGGGCCTCTTCATGGGCGACGTGTGCGGCAAGGGCGCCGCCGCCGCGGCCGTCACCTCCCTGGCCCGCTACACCCTGCGCGCCGCCGCGGTGTACGACCCCGACCCCGCCGCCGTCCTGGACAACCTCAACACCGTCCTCAACCACGAGTACAACGGAACCGACCCGCGCTTCTGCACCGTCGTCTTCGGCCTGCTCACCCCGGACCACGAGCGCGGCGGGTTCCGCATCACCCTGGCCGGCGGCGGCCATCCCCCCGCACTGCTCATGCGCGCCGACGGCACGGCCGACATCCTGCCCACCCCCGGCGGCCAGCTCATCGGTGCGCTGCCCGACGCCCATATCGCCACCACCGCCGTGCACCTGGCCCCCGGCGACACGCTCCTGCTGCACACCGACGGCCTCACCGAGGCCCACACCGACGCCGTCGGTGGCCGGTACGGCGACGACGCCCTGCTCGGCTTCGCCCGCGCACTCGCCCCCACCACCGCAGCGGACAGTATCGACGCGGTCCGCGACCTGCTCGACACCTTCGGCACCGGCGTGGACGACGATGCCGCGGTCCTCGCCATCCATGTGCCCCGACCCCCCAGTGAAGAGCAGCAGTGACCCAGCATCTGACCCTCCACACCCGTACCACCCCCGAGGGCGCGGTCATCGAACTCGCCGGCGAACTCGACTTCCACACCGCCGACCAGGTGCGCGCCCAGCTGATCGGCCTCGACCTGCCCCCGGGGGGGCAACTCGTCCTCGACCTCGGCGGCATCACCTTCTGCGACTCCACCGGCATCACGGTGCTCATCGCTGCCCGCAACCACGCCCTGGCCACCGGGGCGGGCATCGCGCTGGCGGCCGTCCCCGACCTCGTCGGCCGTATCTTCCGCATGGTCGGCCTCGACGAGGTGTTCCCCTCCCACCCCACCGTCCAGGCCGCCGAGGCCGCGTGGCGCCCCACCGGCTGAGAGCGCCGACGGCCACCGCGTCGGCCCAGCGGTGGTCCTGGGGTGAACCCGGTGTGTTTGCCTCGCCACGGTGCGGGCACCCGGGGCTCAGATTGGGGCGCCCCCGGACGACGCCCCGTCATGGGAGGACGCCATGATCATCCTTGGAGTCATTCTGCTCGTCGTCGGTCTCGTGGCCGGAATCGGGATCCTGTGGACCATCGGCGTCATCCTGGTGGCCGTCGGTGCCCTGCTCTGGATCCTGGGAGCGGTGGGCCGTGAGGTCGGCGGGCGTCGCCACTACTGGTGACGGTGACCGCCCGTTCGATCGTGACCGTGGTCTTCTGCGTCGCCCGCGGGATCCGCTGAGCGACCGCGAGCCCCCATCGCGTTGAGGCGGGCCGCCTGACGGGTCAGATGGTCGCGCTCGGCGAGGTTCGTCGCCTGGCGGGCCGCCTCGGTGTACAGCCGTGCCGCCGTCTCCGAAGCGCCGTCGCGCTCATGGAGATAGGCGGCCACGGCGGTGTGGCGCGGGAGCGTGTCGTCGAGGCGCGCGAGTGCCGCCAGACCCGCGCGCGGGCCGTCGGCCTCGCCGACGGCGACCGCGCGGTTGAGGCGGACGACGGGGCTGCCGGTCAGCCGGGCGAGTTCGTCGTACCACTCGACGATCTGCACCCAGTCCGTCTCGCCCGCCGACTGTGCGTCCGCGTGGAGAGCCGCGATGGCGGCCTGCGCCTGATACTCGCCCAGCCGGTCACGGGCGAGGGCGAGCTGGAGGATCCCGATCCCCTCGGCGATCATCGTGGTGTCCCAGCGAGTGCGGTCCTGTTCGGCGAGGGTCACGATGCCGCCGTCGGCCGCCGTGCGGGCGGGGTGTCGGGCGTGGTGGAGCAGCATGAGGGCGAGCAGGCCCGCCACCTCGGGATGGTCGATCGCCGCTGCGAGCTGCCGGGTGAGACGGATGGCCTCGGCGACGAGGTCCACGTCTCCCGAGTAGCCCTCGTTGAAGACCAGATAGAGGACGCGCAGCACGGTGGCGACGTCGCCGGGCTGGTCGAACCGGACGCCCGAGACCGTGCGCTTGGCCCGGCTGATGCGCTGCGCCATGGTCGCCTCGGGGACGAGGTACGCCCGGGCGATCTGGCGGGTGGTCAGGCCGCCGACGGCCCGCAGGGTCAGCGCGACCGCGGACGACGGCGTCAGCGAGGGGTGTGCGCACAGGAAGTAGAGCTGGAGCGTGTCGTCCACCGCGGGCACGGTGCCGGGCGCCGGTTCCTCGTCGACGGTCTCCTCGCGCCGACGGCGGGCGGTGTCCGCCCGGGTCGCGTCGAGGAACTTGCGCCAGGCGACGGTGACCAGCCATCCCTTGGGGTCCCGCGGCGGATCGGCAGGCCAGCCGCGGACCGCCTCGATCAGCGCGTCCTGCACGGCGTCCTCGGCCGCCGCGAAGTCGGCTCCGCGGCGGACGAGGATGCCGAGCACCCCGGGGGTGAGGCTCCGGAGCTGGAGCTCGTCCATGTCCCGGGTCACTCCGTGACGGTGGGGTGCACACCCAGGAAGGGGCGCAGCTCCAGCCACTCGTGGATGGGCTTTCCGCCTGCTCCCGGTGCGGCCGACAGTTCACCGGCCAGTTCGACGGCGCGGTCGTAGGAGTCGACGTCGATGATCATCCAGCCGGCGATGACGTCCTTGGTCTCGGCGAACGGGCCGTCGGTGACCGGCGGTCGGCCCTCTCCGTCGTACCGCACGAACGTCCCCTCGGGGGCGAGTGCCTGCGAGTCGACGAACTCCCCGGTCGTCTCCAGCCGTGCGGCGAAGTCGTTCATGTACTGCACGTGGGCCGTGATCTCCTCGGGAGTCCATTCGGACATCGGTACGTCGTTGGCCGGGGCCGGGGCGCCGCGGTAGTGCTTGAGCAACAGGTACTTGGCCATCGCGCTCTCCTCCGTGCTGGTGCGAACCATTGTGGTCGCAGTCACGGCTGGGACGGAGCGGACCACGGGTTCTCGACATCGCCGGGCCGGAACTTCTCTCCTCGGCCGGCGGAGCCGGCAAAAGGGCGCCCCTCGATCCTGGTCGAGGGGCGCCCTTCCGTCCGCGGGTGGTGCCGACTATCGCTCGTCGCGGAGTGAGTCGCGGGCGCCGGCGGCCTTGTCCTGGGCCTTCTCGGCGACGTCACGGACGTTGCCCTTGGCCTGGTCGGTCTTGCCCTCGGCCTGCATGCGGTCGTTGCCGGTGGCCTTGCCGACCATTTCCTTGGCCTTGCCCTTGGCCTTGTCCATGGAACTCTTGCCCATCATCACTCCTTGGTTGGGGGTGGTACGCCAGCCACGCTAGGGAGGGTCCGGGCACCTCGCATCCGGAGCGGGGCGCCCGGCCCGCCGCCCCGGACGCACCCGTCCCCGCGCCCGGGAGGCCCCATCCGGCGCTCCGTCCCCCGACGCGGGCCGGGATTCGGCCTGGCCAGGGCCTCTCCGGTCTGGACTTGCCGGTCCATTTTCTGAGTCGTACGTTGACGCGAGTGCCCTGGATGTCAGGGCCTCGTTCGGCCGAAGGCGCTGAGCCGTTCGGCCGTCCGGGTTCATGGTGAGAACGAACGCGATGGAGTGGATCATGTCGATGCGGCTTGAGGGCAGGACCGCGCTGGTGACCGGAGCGACCAGCAACATCGGGCGGGCGATCGCGGAGGCCTTCGCCGCCCAGGGGGCGCACGTAGCCGTTTCCGGCCGGAGCGCCGAGCGGGGCGAGGAGGTCGTCGAGGGGATCCGCGCACGCGGCGGGCGGGCGGACTTCGTGCGCGCGGATCTGGACGGGAGTGCCGCGGCCTCGCGCGCCCTGGCCGAGGAGGCGACGCGGGTGCTGGGCGGCCGGATCGACGTCCTGGTCAACAACGCCGGCATCTACCCCGCCGACTCCACGACGGCGACCGACGAGAAGACCTTCGACCAGGTCTACGCGGTGAACGTGAAGGCGCCGTTCTTCCTGACGGCGGCCGTCGCCCCCGCCATGGTGGAGGCCGGTGGCGGTTCGATCATCAACCTGGGTTCCTGGATCGCCCGCCTCGGCATTCCGATCGGCGCCCTCTACAGCTCCACCAAGGGGGCCGTGGAGACGCTGACCCGTGCCTGGGCGGCGGAGTTCGGGCCGCAGGGGGTCCGCGTGAACGCCATCTCGCCCGGCGTGGTGCTGGAGCCGGCCCCGGGTGAGGAGCATCCCGCCGAGGTCATGATGAAGGGCACTCCCGCGAACCGGATGGGAACCCCCGAGGACATCGCGAGTGCCGCCGTGTACCTGGCGGCCGACGAGTCCGCCTTCGTGCACGGCATCGTGCTCGACGTCGACGGCGGCCGCACGACTGCCGCCGTCATCGCCGCCTGACCTTCCGCGCGCACGACTCGACGCCGCCGACGCGGAAGGGTCCTGTCGACCGACGGCACGCAGGTCACTCCGCGGCGCGGCCCGCGTGCCTCAGGTCGTCGATGCCCTGGTCGAGAGCGGCGCGCAGATGGGTGGACTCTCCCGTGGACAGCAGGATGGACACGCCTCCCTGGATCGCGGCCAGCAGCGACGCGGCCCGCCGGTCGACATCGACGTCGGCGGGCAGGCTGCCGGCCGCCTGGAGCGCCCTGACGCCGGCCGCCAGGCTCTCCTGCCAGCGCCGCATCAGCTCGATCACGATCGCGCGCGTCCCGGGAGTCGAACGTCCGATCTGAAGGAAGAGCGACCCGAGCGGGCACTGGTCCCCCTGCTCCTCGTACCGCCTGACCACCACGTCCCGCCATAGGCCCCAGGCTTCCCACGAGTCGAGGCAGCTGAGATAGGGCTCCTGGTCCTCCAGGACCTGCTCCGCCTCGAACCGGGCGACCGCGACGAGGAGTTCGTCCTTGCCCGTCGGGAAGTAGTGGAAGAGCTGGCTCTTGCTGGAGCGGGTCCGCGCCATCACGTCGTCCAGGGTGGCCGAGGCGACCCCCTTCTCCCGCAGCACCTCGGCGGCGCCCTCGACGATCCGGCTCCGGGTCGCCCTTCCCTTGGCCGTCAGCTCACCGCGCATGCGTCTACCTCCGACGAATGGACCACATGGTCCATTGTACGGACCGACGGGTACGTGCCCCGACCGTCACCGAGAGCCCGGCCACGGTCCGCGGTACGCCACCCGCCGTGGACCCACCCGCTACGTGAGGGGGCGGTCCACCAGGTCTCCGCCGGGCACGTCCCGCAGCGCGATGCGTGCCGTGATCCGCTTGCCCACCGGCTCGCGCTGCACCTCGAAGCTGTCGGCCACGGCCTTCACGATCTCCAGGCCGTGCTGCCCGACACGGTCCGGATCGGCCGCCCGCGCCACCGGCAGCACCGGGTCGCTGTCCCACACCACGACGTCCACCATCGCCTCGGCGATGCGCAATTCCATGAGGACAGGGCCGGGAGCGTACTTGCGGGCGTTGGTGACCAGCTCGCTCACCACCAGTTGCGCCATGCCGAGAGCGCGCGCCGAGACCGGCAGGCCGAGATCCGTCTGCGCTCGGGCAAGAAAAGCCGCCGTCAGATGGCGGGCTTCGGCGATACTGCCTCCCTCACCGTCCAACGCGACGGTCTGCCGCAACACCGGTGCACTTGGCACCTCATCGTCTTCATTTCCGGGAACTGGCCCCAATGCATTCAACTTTCGACCCCGTGTACAGCGCCTGGTGCGTGTACCCGCCCACTTGCATTACACACCCTTGGCCCCGGGCATGAACCAGGAGGATGCTCAGCTCCGTACCATCGGGGTGGCCATCAACGTACGTCCCGGCCCAAAGCGAGCGCAGTCGAGGAAACGGTGACAGAGACCGATAAAACAGCACAGGACAGTCGGCTGTCCGTGGACTTCTCCACGGCGGACGGCGTCCGGATCGTCGCCCTGCACGGCGAGATCGACCACAACAGCCGCGGTCTCCTCGGCGAAGCCCTGCTCCCGTCCGCGGACGGGGAGACACCCCGGACCGTCGCCGACCTCAGCGACGTCACGTTCATGGACTCCAGCGGGATCAACATCCTCATCGTCGCCCACCGGGCGTCCGAGGAGGCGCGGGGCTGGCTGCGCCTTGCCGCCCCGCAGCAGACGGTGCTGCGCGTTCTGCAGCTCGTCGGCGTCGACACCGTCATCTCCTGCTACGCCACGGTCCAGCAGGCCCTGGAGGACACGGCCGACTGACCGGATCCCGGGGAGCCGACGGGCCCGGAGCGGTCAGAGGCTGCTGAACAGGTCGTCGAGAGGGGCGGGGACGCGGTCGGGATCGAGGGCCTCGACAAGGACGCGGCCGTACTGGATCTTGCGTCCCGACTTCGTGCCGAAGAAGCGGCGCAGCCGCTGGTGGGCGGCGCGGTCCCGCTGCGCGGGCTGCCGCAGGAAGGTGACCAGGGGGCGCTGGTCTCCTTCCGCCCGGACGAGCTCCTCCACCCGCGTCACGCCGAGCGCGCGGATCAGCTCGTCCTCCAGATCCGCCGCGCAGACGAAGATGCCCTGTTGCCTCGCGCCCGCCGCCTCGAAGGCGCGGGCGTAGTAGCCGCGCTCCGCCTCGTCGCACAGCCCTACGAGGCGCAGGCCCAGGCCGGGCGGGCCGAGGAGCCGGGCGAAACGACCGACGCTCATCGCCCCGCCCATGGACAGGACACAGACTCCCTCGGCCGCCAGATCCCGCCCCCGGATCGCGGCCAGCGCGTCGACGGCAGCGACATCGCTCAGACCTTCGAGCAGGACGACGGTCCTGACGGACAGCCGTTCCGCCCACTCGCGCGCCTCGTCACCGGGGCCTCCGGCCGCCCACGCGGTGACGGCTTCCCGGAACGCCCCCATGTCGGTCACGGGACGAGTCTGCGCCCTTCGCGTCGTGGACGGTACGGAATTTCCGCGGAGCCGTCGACCGGGCGCGCCGACCGAGGACCGTGCCGGAACCTCGATTCCCCGCCCGGACCGCGGTCGGCCGCCATGACGTCGTTCACGGCCGGCCCGGACGCCTGCCCGCCGGCGGGAACGCGAGACCGGTCGGCGTGTTGAGCCCCGTCGAGGGGAGGGCGACCTGCCCGCCGCCCGTCTCCCGGACACGGACCACGCGGTTGTTGAAACCGTCGGCGACGTAGAGGCCGCCGCGGCCGTCGAGGGCGAGGCCGAGCGGGTCGCTCAGGCCGTCGGTCCGCACCGTGGTCTGCGCGCCGCCGCGCGCGGACACCTTCACGACGCGGTTGTTGCCGCTGTCCGCGATGAAGAGGTCACCGGCCGCGTTCAGGGCCAGTCCGGTGGGCTGGGACAGGCCGTCGGTGGGAACCGTGGTCTGGCCGCCACCGTTCGCGGCCACCTTGACCACCCGGTCGTTGACGAAGTCGGAGACATACAGGTCGCCGCCCTTCGCCAGTGCCAGGCCCCAGGGGTGCAGGAGACCCGTGGTGGGGACGGTCGTCTGACCGCTGCCGTCCGCGGGCACCTTCACGACGCGGTCGTTGAAGCTGTCGGCGATGTAGAGGTTGCCGGGCGCGTCGACGGCGAGGCCCAGGGGGCGTGACAGGTCGGTGGTCGGGACGGTGGACTGCTCCCCGCCGCTGGCGGCGAGCTTCAGCACCCTGTTGTTGCCCGTGTCGGAGACGTAGAGGGTGCGGTGGGTGTCGAAGGCCAGACCGGTGGGGCGGACCACGCCGTCGAGGGGGACGGTGGTCTGGTCTCCCCCGCCGGCCGGGAGCCGGACCACACGATTGTTGCCGTAGTCGGACGCGTACAGCGCCGACCTGACGGACGGACGGGGGTTCTCCTTCGCCGTGCCCGCTGCTGTCGCGCCGGCCGGTCCGACCGGCAGGGCACACAGGGCGAGGACCCCTGCGGCGGCCGCCAGCCGGCGGGCCCAGCGCCGGGTGCGACCGCCGGTGGGCGAGGCCTCGTGTGTCGCTTGTTCCGCTGTCGTGCGCTTCACGGTGCACCCATCTGTTCTCGACGGCCGGCGCGTCGCCGGGGCCGTCTGCGGAGACGCTTGCCGCCGCCAGGACGTACGTCGGCAGGGCCGGTACGACGAGGGGGCACCCGGGAAGTGCCGGGAGCCCGCGCGGCAACTGCGGCCGCACGGTGGGCCGCATGATCGATGCCTTCCCATCCGCCGCCCCGCATCCCGGGCCTGTCGCCCGCTCGGCCGACCCGCGCCCGCGCCGCGGGGTCACGCCAGAGGGGTCGCCGGACTGTCGTCGCCCCCGGCCTGACCGGCCGAGACCTGGTACAGCTCCTTCGACGTGGTGATCAGCTCCTGCCGTTCCTCGCGGGAGCCGACCATGGGCTGCGATCCGTCGAGGGGCACCTGGGCGCTCTCCGGCATGAACTTCACGGTCACCAGCCCGATCACGCCGGCGACCATCAGGTAGTAGGCGGGCACGAGGTCGTTGCCGGTGACGTTCACGAGTGCCTCGGTGACGAGCGGGGTGGTGCCGCCGAAGGCCGCCACGGCGAAGTTGAAGCCGATGCCCATCGCCGCGTACCGGATGGCCGTCGGGAACAACGCGGGCAGGGTCGCGGCGCTCGGCGCGGCGAAGAACGCCAGCAGCGTGGCCAGGATCAGCACCCCGCAGAGCGGCGGCCAGAAGCCGTCCATCTTGATCAGCTCGAAGGCCGGGACGGCGAGCAGGATCATGGCGACGGCGGAGAACCCGTAGATCGGGCGCCTGCCGACCCGGTCACTGAGGCGTCCGATGAACGTGATGAGGACGACGATCCAGACCATGCCGATCAGCACCAGGAGGTCGGCGCGGCCGCTGGAACGGTTCAGCGTCTCCGTCTGATAGGTCGGCAGGAAGCCGGTCACCATGTAGTTGGTGACGTTGTACAGCAGCACCAGGCCCATGCAGATCAGCAGCGGACGCCAGTGGTCCTTGATGATGGACTTGAACTCGGTGCCCGCGGACTCCTGCGCGAGGCTCTTGTCGTGTTCGTCGAGCTGCTGCTGGAACGCCGGAGACTCCTCCAGCTTGAGTCGCATGTACAGGCCGATCACACCGAGCGGGCCGGCGATCAGGAACGGCAGCCGCCATCCCCACGCGATCATCTGGTCGTCGGTGAGCGCCAGGTTCAGGACGGTGACGAGGGCGGAGCCGAGCGCGTAGCCGACGAAGGTGCCGAAGTCGAGCCAGCTGGAGAGGAACCCGCGGCGCCGGTCGGGTGAGTACTCGGCGACGAACGTGGTGGCGCCGCCGTACTCGCCGCCGGTGGAGAAGCCCTGCACCATCCGGGCGAGGAGCAGCAGGATGGGCGCGGCGATGCCGATCGTCGCGTAGCTCGGGATGAGGCCGATGACGAAGGTGCCCAGCGCCATCATGATCATGGTGGTGGCGAGCACCTTCTGCCGGCCGAGGCGGTCGCCCAGCGGGCCGAAGACGAGACCGCCCAGGGGGCGGACGACGAAGGCCGCCGCGAAGGTGGCGAACGACGAGACGACCTGTGCGCCCGGGGACGCACCGGGAAAGAAGACCTTGCCGATCGTGGCGGCGAGATAGCTGTAGACGCCGAAGTCGAACCACTCCATGCAGTTGCCCAGCGCGGAGGCTCCGACCGCCCGGCGCAGCAGCGGCCCTTCGACGACCTGTACGTCGTCCTTCCGGAAGGCCCGTTTGTTGCGGCGCAGCCGGCGGGTGAGGTCCTCACGCACCTGCAGTGGCAGCCGGCCCACCGCTTTCGACATCTGAACCGGGCTGGGACGACCGGACCTGCCTCCGGACGCTGACTCGCCCACACCGCCACCCTCTTCCGTGCTTTTCACTCCTGCGAATACTGCGGCGGACACTTCTCCACCGCACGGCAACCCGCCGCGAAGATCGCACCTACCCCGGGAGCGGCACGTAAACAGCGGCTGGGTGCTTCGGTCCTCGCACAGAGGGAGTTCGCGATAGCGATCCGCCGTCCGCCCAGCCGGATCGCGCTAGTCCGCGGTGGGCTCGGGATCCAGGGGACGCAGGAAGCGGCGTTCGTAGCGCTTGATGCACCGCGTCCGGCGGGCCAGTTCGAAGGCTTCCTGGCATGCGGGGTCGGTCGCGCTGTCCGTCCGGTACCGCTCGTAGCGGGCCAGGTCCGGGAAGGAGAACAGGGCGTAGGCGATGTCGCTGTCGCCCTCGCTGGGCAGGAAGTAGCCGTGGTGCGTGCCGCCGAACCGGTTGACGAGGGTGATCCAGCGGCGGCCGTACTCCTCGAAGTCGTCGAGGCGGTCGGGGTCGATCTCGTACTTCAGGTGAACAGTGATCATGTGGCTCATACTGTCTGGTCGCCGACAAGCCCTTTCGCCCGAGGGCCTCACTCGTCCCGGCTGTCCGTGCGCTGCGGACACGGCCCGGCGTCCGCCCCGGGCCGGGACGGGCGCCGGATTCCGTGCCGGGTGCCGTACGCACCCGTACGGCCTGCCGGTCGCGGCGGATCAGCGGATCAGCGGTGTCCGGCGCCCCGGGCGAGCGTCTTCATGAGGGCCTGGGCCATGGCCTCCTCGCCCTTGGCGTTGGGGTGGGCGGGAGCGGCCGGCGCGGTCGGACGCAGCGGCTCGATCCAGCGGTCGGCAGGCGCCTTGCACATGTCGTGGCCCACCGTCGGGCCGTACGTGTCCACGTAGTCGGCCCGGTTCAGCAGTGCCACCGCGCGCAGCATGATGTTGAGGTGCTTCTCGGTGTCGCGCAGGTACGGGAAGTCCTTCGCGGCGAACGGGACGGTCGGGTAGCAGCCGGTACCGTCGTCGGGAAGCAGGTCCGGGTAACCGACGACGACCACGCGCGCGTGGGGTGCCTTGTCGTGCACCGCCCGCAGCACACGCGCGACCTTGGGGGCCGTCTGGAGGATCTTCAGCGTCAACTGGTCATAGCCCGCGGCCCCGTAGTACTGCTGACAGGGGTTGCCGGCCAGGTCCTTCGCGCTGAGACCGGCGCAGGTGCCGATGATCGAGCCGAAGCCGACGTCGTTGCCGCCGATCTGCACGGTCACGAGGTCGGTGTCCCGCTTCACCGCGTCCAGTTGGGGTCCGTTGGTTCCCTGCGCCTGCCACATCTCGGCGGTCGTCGCACCGCCGCAGCTGACGTCCTTGAACGACGTGACCTTGCGCTGGTTCGCCGTGATCGAGGGGTAGTTGTGGTCGGACCGGGCGCAGTTGGCGTCCACCTGTGTGGGGATCAGCGGTCCGGAGGTGTAGGAGTCGCCCAGCGCGACGTAGTTGGAGCGGGGTGTTCCGTGGTGCTCCCCCGCCGTGGCGGAGGCCGTTCCGGTGGCGCCGGCGGTGAGCGCGCAACTGCTCAGTACCGCAAGCGCCATGGCGGTGCGGCGCTTCGATATGGCCTCGCCCGGACGCGTCCGTTGCAACATCATGCCCCTCCCCTGAAGCCCTGACAGTCCACGGATCGGGCAACGGCGACCACGGCGCATGGGTCGTTCGACGGCACCGGGCCGCTCGGCGGCTCGTGCCCGGCGGACTCAACCCCGCCTGTATACCGGCCAGTAGGCCGTTAGACCAGCGGTCGGGCGAACTCTGCTCGCACAAAGGCACGCAGGAATCCGGCGGGGTGACTTCCTGGCACACGTGCGCGTCGGCCCCTTGGTCACCTGTCGTGACCGGTCCGCGTCAGTGGTCCCAGACCCCGGGCCCGCCGCCCCGCCACTCGATCCAGTCCGCGGTCCTGACGTCGGAGGCCTCGATGTCCTCCATGCCGGCCCGGCGCAGGAACTCGGCGATGTCGAGGAACGTGTAGGCCATCCCGACGAAGCCCTGGTGGAGGCGCACTCTTCGGCCGCCGTCCGCGGTGGGCGGGTAGACGACGACGGGCTGATCGCTGGACATGCACCCAGGGTGCGGGCGCCGGGGACCGCGCGCATCCGGAGTGGCGGCGCCCGGCGGTCGCACGGCGTCCGATCGGGTGCACCACGGACCCGGGACGGGCGCGGCGATGAGTTCGGTCGGGCAGATCGGTCGATATGACAGAGAGGAAGGGAGTTCCCATGCCGACGCAGGAACCCGCACAGCAGCCCGTCACCGAGCTCGACGCCCGGTACAGCTCCGCGCTCAACCCGCGCCCGGGTGCCGAGGAGGTCGCCGCCACCGACTGGGCCGAGGCCCGGCGGGAGCTGGGGACCGCCGAGATCTTCTGGTTGTCGACGGTGCGGCCCGACGGCCGGCTGCACGTCACTCCCGTGATCGCCGCCTGGCACGAAGGGGTGCTGTACTTCTCCACCGGCCCGGCCGAACAGAAGGCCAAGAACCTCGCCCACCACGGACACTGTGCGCTGACCACCGGGACGAACTCGCTCGCCGAAGGGCTCGACCTCGTGATCGAGGGCACGGCGGAACGGGTCGCCGATCCGGCGGTTCTCGAAGAGGTGATCACCGCGTACGAGGGCAAGTACGGAGCGCACATCACCTCGCCGGAGGGCACCTTCCACGGTATGAGCGACGCGTTCCGCAAGGGGGACGTGGCGGTGTTCGCGGTGGCACCGTCGACGGCGTACGGCTTCGGCCGGGACGACGGGGTGTTCACGCACACGCGATGGTCGTTCTGAGCGGGCCTTCGTGGCGGCTCCGATCCCGTGTCGCTCCGCAGTCCCGGAGCGGGCCGGGTCAGTCGTGTGGGGACGACGGCCGATCGGTCGGTACGGAGCAGGACGCCGGACGACCGGACATCGGGGCGCGGGACGCCGGTGCGCGGGACGTCATGGCGCGTGACGTCCCGGGGCCTGACGTCACGCGGCCGACGAGCAGCAGGAGCAGTCCGTTGACCAGCAGCCCGAGCAGGCCACCGATCACGGCTCCCGTGGTGTCCGCGATCACCGCGCCCAGCCAGCCGTAGCCGCCGGCCAGCACCGCCACGGTGGCGGCCGGCACCGGCCAGGCGATGCCGGTCCCGCTCCTGTACCGCGTGGTCCGCCGTCCGGGCTGCTCGTCCCAGGGCCACACCGGCGTCTCGGTCCCCCGCCCCGTGAGTGCCATCGGTCAGGCGGTGGCGATGCCGTCCAGTTTTCCGGCCTTCGCCTCCTCCACCAGGGAGGCGAACTGGTCGACGCTCATCTGGACCCGCTGACCGAAGTCGTCGGTGAGCAGCACCCGGCGCTCCGCCGGGGCGCCCGGGTCGACGAACAGCTGCGGGCAGCCGCAGTCGCAGTTCCCGCAGAACGTCGCCAGGGGCTCCAGGCCGGTGAGGTCACTCATCGTCAACTCCCTTTCGCAGGGCTCGCGGCCGCGGGTACGTCGATCACCTGGGGCCAGTGGCTGCCCTGGGCATACCCGGAGCCCACAGCGCCACGCGCCGCCGTTCGGGGCGCCGGGAGCACGGTCGGCCGCGCTCATGCGCCCGTTCACCCCCGGTGCTTCCGCTCCCCCGTGCCGCACGGGAACCGGACCGGTCGACCGGGCGACCACCTGGGGAGGGCGTGCGCCCTCGGGCGCCCCACGCGGAGCCTGGGTCCGACCGGCGGCCGGCGCCCCCGCGAGGAGGCGCCGGCTCTCACGTCATGCGGCGGTGACGGCAGGGCAGTCCGCCTCGGCGAGCAGGCGTTCGAGGGTGGCCCGGGCCCGTCCCACCCGGGAGCGGACCGTGCCGATGGGGCAGCCGATGAAGCGGGCCGCGTCGTCGTAGGAGAGGCCCACGATCCGCGTCAGCACGAACGCCTCTCGGCGTTCGTCGGGCAGCGCCTCCAGCAGGTCGAGCAGCGCGACCCCGTCGTCGAAGCCGGGGAGACCGCAGGGCTGCGCGCGTTCCATGACCGCCTGCCAGTCGTGGGTGTCGGCCTGCCGGGGCCGCGCGGCGGCACGGCGGAAACTGTCGGCGACCGCGCGGCGCGCGATGGACAGCAGCCAGGTGCGCGCCGAGGCCCGCCCCTCGAAGCGAGGCAGGCTGGCGAAGGCCCGGACGAAGGTCTCCTGGGCCAGGTCCGGTGCGATCTGGGGGTCACCGCTGAGATGGGCGACGTAGCGCAGTACGTCGCCGTGCAGCGCGCGGACGAAGTGGTCGGCGGCGTGGGGGTCTCCGTCGCGCGCGGCCAGTGCCCAGGCGGTGGCGGAGGCGTCCGCAGCGGCGCGCGACGTGACGCGGGGAGCGGGCAGGACAGAAGTGATCACGTGATGTCCTTCTCGAGGTCGTCCGGGGCCGACGTCCCGTGACGAGGCGTGGCGCTCCGGCCCATGGGGTGCGCCGTACGCGATGGGTACGGCGATGCCCGGAGCTCGTGGCCCGCGTTCGACGAACGGGACGGACGCGGTGCGCGGGCCGTCAGGGAGATCCGCCACAGGAGGGGGCGGGGGACGTCGAGCAGGGGTGAGCCCCGGTGGATCCGGCTGTCTCAGGCGACAGCGGTACCCACGGGCGGTCCCCGGGAGGTGACGGTGTAGCAGAGAAGGAAGCGGGCGAGGGAGGCCCGCGGCGCGGGGGCGCGGCGCGCGCGGACGGGCGGCCGGCCGCCCGGCACGGGCAGCGCCAGCAGCATCCGCAAGGGGGCGGCCAGTCGAGCGGCCGCGGCCCGCAGGAGACGGAAGACGGCGCGCTCGCCGTACGCGAGCCACAGTCCGCACAGGGCCGCGGCGAGGAGGTGGGCGGCCAGCATGCCGAGTGCGCTCCCGCCCGTGCCGACCATGGTGTGCGCGTGCGGCGCACCGCCCGTGCCGTGTGCCATGCGGCCCATGGACCCCATGTCCATGCGGCTCATGTCCATCGGCCCCATGTCCGTGCCGAACCCGTCGGCCGGAGCGGACGACGCGGCGGAGGTCGGCGTGGAGGTCGGCCGGCCGGCCAGTGCGAACATCTCGTGCAGCGCGGCCTGGGTGGTGACCACGACCGTGACGATCAGCGCGCGGCCGCGTTCACGGCCGGCCAGGAACCAGCCGGCCCCCGCGGTCGCGACAGCGCCGGCTGTCATGGCCCAGCCGGGGACGGCGGAACCGGACATCATGACGTGGCCGAGGGCGGCCAACACCACGCAGGCGGCGGCGAACACACCCGCCCGCAGCGTGCGGCACCACCCTCCGACAGTCATGACGCGCCCATCTTCGCACCCGGATCCGGTCGACATCAGGTGGTACGCGGGCGGGTGCGGGACCACCTCACGGGGCTGACGGTGGCTCATGTCACAGGAGACTGCCGGGAACTCGCGGGGTGTCGGGGACGACTACGAGAACGAGGCCGTGCCGGGGCGGACCACGACGGCGAACACGTCGATCCTGCCGCCGCGCCGGAAGTCGAGGGTGAAGGGCACGAGATCGCCGGGACGCCATCGGGCGGTCCCCGCGGTGACCGTGAGATCCACTCCATCGGGCGACATCGCGAGGGCCGTGCCCTCCGGTATCGCGACCGACTCGATCGTCTCCCGGTAGGCCGCGCCGCCGCCCGTCATCCGGTGCCGGGTGAGCGTGGCACCGCCCCGGACGTCGGGCGAGGTGACGCTCAGCAGCCGGTCGGCCGAGCCGCCGTCGTTGCCGATGCGGAAGAACACCGCGGTCTCCGGCACACCGGCCGACGGCATCAGCAGCCGTCCCTCGGTGACGGTGACGTGCGCGGGCCCGCCCGCCTCGCCGGTTCGTACCCAGGTCGTCAGGAACGCCAGGGTCACGCTGCAGGCGGCGACGGGAACGAGGACCGCGAGGGCGGCATCCCTCAGGCGTCGCCGGTCGTCTCCGAGGGCGGCCGTCGGACGGGGCACCAGGCTCCTCATCGCACACCGGCCCCTACAGGTCGGGGTCCTTGGCCGCGGCGGGCGGAGGCGTGTCCGCGGCGGGCCGGGGCGGGCTGCCAGGCGCGCAGGCGAAGGCTGTTGCCCACCACCAGGACCGAGCTGGCGGACATCGCGGCGGCGGCGACCATGGGATCGAGCAGCCCGACCATGGCGAGTGGCACGGTGACGACGTTGTAGCCGAAGGCCCACACCAGGTTGGCCCGGATCGTCCCCAGCGTGCGCCGGGCGAGCAGCACCGCGTCGCCGAGGGCCTCGATGTCCCCGCGGACGAGGGTCAGGTCGGCGGCGCCGATCGCCACGTCCGTCCCGCCGCCCATGGCGATGCCGAGGTCGGCGCCGGCGAGCGCGGCGGCGTCGTTCACACCGTCGCCGACGACCGCGACCCGTCCGCCCTCCTCTTTCAACCGGCGGACCAGAGCGGCCTTGTCCTCCGGGGAGCAGCGGGCGTGCACCTCGTCGATGCCCAGCGCTTCGGCCACCGCTCGCGCGGGCCCCTCGCGGTCGCCGGTGGCGAGGACCGGGCGGATTCCGAGCCGCCGCAGCCGGTCGACGGCCCGGTAGCTGCCGGGCCGTACGACGTCCCCGACGGCGATCAGCGCCTCGGCCCGGCCGTCCACGAGAACCAGGACGGGCGTGTGCGCCGCGGCCTCCGCGACCGCGAGGGCGTCCGCGAGATCCGGCGCCAACTCGCCCTCCGGCAGCCGTACCTGGACCGTACGGCCCTCCACCCGGCCCCGCACCCCCTGTCCCGGAGTCGCGGTGAAGCCCGCGACGGCCGGAAGAGTCGGGCCGTCGGCGGCACGACGGGCGTGCGCGGCGACGGCCCGGCCCAGGGGGTGTTCCGAGCCCTGTTCCACGGCCCCCGCCAGCCGGAGCGCGGCCTCCTGGCCGATGCCGTCGGGTGTCGCGGTCACCCGGGCGACCGTCATGTGACCGGACGTCAGAGTGCCGGTCTTGTCCAGGACGACGGTGTCCACGTGCTGGAGGGCTTCCAGCGTCCGCGGTCCGCTCACAAGCACGCCCAGCTGGGCTCCTCGGCCGGTCGCCGCCATCAGGGCCGTGGGGGTGGCCAGGCCCAGCGCGCAGGGGCAGGCGACGACGAGCACCGCGACACACGCGGTGATCGCGGCCTGTGGATCGGCCCCGGCACCGAGCCAGAAGCCGAGGACGCTCACCGCGACGGTCAGGACGACCGGCACGAAGACCCCGGCCACCGCGTCGGCGAGCCGCTGCGCACGGGCCTTGCCGGCCTGCGCGTCCGTCACCAGCCGGGTGATCCGGGCGAGCTGGGTGTCCGCGCCGACGGCGGTGGCCCGTACGAGGAGCAGACCGCCGGCGTTGACGGCCCCGCCCACCAGGGCCGAGCCGGGACTCACCTCGACGGGCTCGCTCTCCCCCGTCACCAGGGACAGGTCCACGGCGGAACCGCCCTCCGTCACCCGGCCGTCCGTGGCGACCCGCTCACCGGGGCGCACGACGAAGACCTGGCCCACCCGCAGCGCCTCGACGGGGATCGACCGCTCGCCGTTCGCGTCGCGCACCGACACCTCCTTGGCGGCCAGTTCCGCCAGGGACCGCAGGGCCGCTCCGGTGCCTCGGCGAGCGCGTGCCTCCAGGAACCGGCCGGTGAGCACGAACAGCGGGACGCTCACCGCCGCTTCCAGGTAGACGTGCGCCGTCCCGTCCGACGCGGAGGGCAGCAGGCTGAACGGCATGCGCATGCCGGGGTCGCCCGCTCCCCCGAAGAACAGGGCGTAGGCCGACCAGGAGAAGGAGGCGACGACGCCCAGCGAGACAAGGGTGTCCATGGTGGCCGCGGCGTGCCGCAGCCCTCGTACCGCCCGTTCGTGGAACGGCCAGGCGCTCCACACGGCGACCGGGGCGGTCAGCGCGAAACACAGCCACTGCCAGTTGCGGAACTGCAGGTCCGGTGCCATGGAGAGGGCGAGAACGGGCAGGGCCAGCAGGGCGGTGACCAGCAGTCGTTCGCGCTCGCTTCGGGACGTGGCCTCCGCGGGGTCGGGGCCGGAATGCTCCGCCGGTTCGTCCTCGCGGACGGGTGGCACGGGCAGGGCGGCCTGGTAGCCGGCCTGTTCGACGGCCGTGACGAGGTCGTGCGGTGCCACGTCGTCGGGGTGGCTGACACGGGCGCGGCCGGTGGCCAGGTTGACGGTCGCGGTGACGCCGTCGAGCTTGGCGAGCTTCTTCTCCACGCGACGGACGCAGGCCGCGCAGGTCATCCCGCCGATGGTGAGATCGGTGAGCGTCAGGGCGGTGGTCGGTTCGGCCGTCATCACCCACCGTGCCCGTGGGTCGTCCCCGGCATGTTCTCCATGCCGCCGTCCCCGTCGTCTCCGCCACCGCCGGTCCCGTCACCGGTGCCCGACCCGGTCCGCGTGCCGTGCAGACCGGGCGCGACCGGACCTGCCGCGGACCCGACGGCGTACGACGCCCAGAACGCCAGCGCGAGCAGCAGCAGGAAGCCGGCCAGCGCGGGCGGAATCACGCCGGTGCGCGGAATCGCTCGCGCGGCGCGGGGCGGTTGTCGGGACTCGGCCATGGTCGGCCTTCCTGGTTGTCTCGAACCCTTGGGCGGCATGCGGCGGTTGATCGGCCGCGCCGGTTGAGAAGTCGGACGGAAGGGGCACCGAGTTCCGACGACGAATTATGACGTGCGTCACACACGCCACGGGTGTCTCACGCGCCCGGCGCCGGCCGGTGCGACCAGGCCGTCGCGCGTGGGCCCGCGCGTGCCGGACGCCTCCGTCGCGCGCGGGCCCATCAACCGGAGTGAGCTCCGCCTTATCCGGTTCCCTCGCGGGTCTCCGCCGCCCGCGTCAACGACGCGTGACCGCGGGCCGGTTCAGAGGAGCAGGACGAACATCGTCGCCATGCCGAGGGCCATGGCCGCGTGACACGCGGGCCCCAGTGCCGCTTCGCCGCCGCCCGGCACCGGGCCCGCCGCGGTCGCGGTCGCGGGAACAGCCCGGGCCCGGTCGAAGGCCTGCGTCAGCCACCACAGCGCGAACCCCACCGACGCCAGGGCAAGGACTCCCGCCGCCGCCTTCGGGCCCGTGTCGGTGAGCGTCATGGTGGCCGCCCCGGCGCTCCCCGACATGTCCATTCCCGGCATGCCCTGCATGGCGCCGCCTCCCCCGGCCCCGTCGCCCATGTCTCCGGAGTCCATCAGCGTCACCATCCACGCCATGGCCCCCATCAGCACCGCTTGGGCCAGCGCGCCGGGCAGCCCCTCGCGTCGGGTCCCTTCGCCGCCACGGAACGGCGCGGCGCACACGAACCACAGCGCGCCGGCCACGAACACCACGATCTGCGGTCCCGCCGCGAGGTCCATGCCCCACGGCCAGACCATCGCGATCATGGCGAGCCCCATGGCGGTGTGCAGGGCGTGGTCCACGCGATCGGCCCTGGTGGCACCGGGTATGACGGCGCGCCGGAACCCGTGGGCCGTCGTCAGGGCGAACACCAGGGTGAGGGTCCAGCGCAGTCCGCTCGCCGCGATCACGCGTCGACTCCTGTCTGCCGTACGGCGTCGGTGTCGTGTCCGGGTGCACGCTCGCCCGTCACGGTCGGCCGCCCGAAGGCTGCGCGACCCGGCGACCCCGGACGACTCCCGTGACGAGGTCGACGACGAGGAACGCGGCCAGCGGAACACCGAACAGGGGCAGGGCCCAGCCGAGCGCCACGACGGCGACGACACCGACGGCCAGGCCCGCCGACGGCACACCGCGCCAGGCGCCACGGGCCGGCGGCGCACCGAGGGCGGCACGGCGGTCGGCGCGGGTGGGCCGGCGCTGCCACCACATGCGGTAGCCCCAGATGATCACGCAGATCAGGCCGACGGCCAGGACGGCCAGCAGCACCTGGTTGGCGAGGCCGAACAGGGTGCCCATGTGAACGTTGATGCCCCAGCGCGTCAGCTTGGACAGCAGCGGCCAGTCGGCGAAGTCCACCCGGTCGACGACCTCGCCGGTGGAGGCGTCGACCGCGAGGCTGTCACGACCGACCGGCCACAGGTTGCGGGTCTGCGAGACGGTCCATGCCGTGGCGTCGTCCTGGGGTACGGCGATCTCCACCGGGCCGTCCAGGCCGTCGTCCCTCGCCGCGTCCAGGACTCGTTCCACGGACGCGGGATCGACACTCCCCGTCTTGTGGGCGTCCGTCCCGCCCTCGTCGTGGTCATGGCCGCCCGCCGCACCGGCCGGGGAACCCGACAGGCTGGTGGACACTCCCGGGGTGCCGGACCGCAGGGAGTCCAGCGCCTGGGAGAAGTGCTCGCCCGCGAAGCGTGACCAGGTCAGACCGGTCGCGGAGAGGGCCAGCAGACCGACCGCGAGCCACACGCCCGTCACGGCGTGCAGGCTTCTGGTGCGCCGTACCCCCGGCTTGGCCGTCCGGTCCGGCAGCAGCAGTGGCCGTGCCGTCCGGCTTCCACGCTGTCGGCGCCACCAGAGGACCAGCCCGCCGAGGACCAGGATCCACAGCCAGCTGGCGGCGAACTCCGAGTAGTACCGGCCGGCCGTGCCCAGGTGCAGGTTTCGGTGGAGGTCGTCCAGCCACGTCGTCAGCGGAGTGCTGCCGTACCAGGTGGTCAGCTGCCCCGTCACCTCGTCCGTGTACGGGTCGACGTAGACGGTGTGCGCCTTCTCGCCAAGTTCGGGCAGTGCGAAGTCCACCTGCGTGGTCGCGTCGCCCGTTCCCGGACGCACGGCGATCAGTGTGCCGGTGGGGTGCCGGGCCCGCGCGGCTGCCACCTGTCCGGCGAGCGGCCTGGTGCTGTCGCCGGTGTGGGCGACGCTCAACTCCCTGTCGTAGACGAACGCGTCGAGCTGCGGCGTGAAGGTGTAGAGGAGGCCGGTCACCGCGGCGACGAGCAGGAACGGCGCCACCAGGACACCGGCGTAGAAGTGGAGCCGCACCAGGAGCGCGCCGAGGCCCGTCCGACGCCCCGCCGGTGCGGGCGGTCGTACCCCGGACTCCGGTCTTTCGGTGCCCGCGCCGGGCAGGTCGGGTATCTCGGAGCTGACGGACATGGTCGGACCTCGCTCTGTCGGCGGCGCACAAGGCGCCGTCAGCGTGCAGGGCAGGGCGGCGTCCGCCGACGACCCGCCGCGACGACGCCCTACACCGGCCGCACTTCGGCCGCTGCCCTCAGACAGTCGCGCGGAGGCACGCGCGAGTTCCCGGACCGGTCCACGTTCCTTTCCGATGCCCCGCACCGACGCGTGGTGCCCCCGTACGCGTACGTACGGGGGCACCAGGGGCGAAGGAGCGTCGGAGCCGTTCGACCCCGCCGCCTGCTCGTTCGACGGTGGGGGCGGATCGGCGGGTCAGCTGTCGAGGGTGCCCTGGCGGGCGTCGCTCCACAGGTCGACGCTGAAACTGCCGACGGTCAGCTCGTCGATCTCGCGCAGTTCCTCGTCGGAGAAGTCGAGGTTGTCGAGCGCCGCGACGTTCTGCTCCAGTTGTTCGGTACGGGAGGCGCCGATCACCAGGGAGGTGACCCGCTCGTCGCGCAGGGCCCAGGCGAGTGCCATCTGGGCGAGGCTCTGACCGCGCCGGCCGGCGATCTCGTTGAGGGCCCGCAGGCGGCGCAGCGTCTCCTCGGAGAGCCACCCCGTGTCGAAGGACTTGTCCTGGGCGGCCCGCGAGTCCTTCGGGACACCGTCGAGGTAACGGCCGGTGAGCAGCCCCTGCGCGAGCGCGGTGAAGCCGATGACACCGAAACCCTCGTCGTCGGCGGCGTCGAGGAGACCGTCCGTCTCGACCCACCGGTTGAGCATGTTGTACGAGGGCTGGTGGATCAGCAGCGGCGTGCCCAGTTCCCGCAGGATGGCGGCCGCCTGGCGGCTGCGCTCGGTGTCGTAGGAGGAGATGCCGACGTAGAGCGCCTTGCCCTGGCGGACGGCGGTGTCCAGGGCGGTCATCGTCTCCTCCAGCGGCGTGGTGGGGTCCAGCCGGTGCGAGTAGAAGATGTCGACGTAGTCCAGGCCCATTCGGCTGAGGGACTGGTCCAGGGAGGCGAGCACGTACTTCCGGGAGCCGCCGCCCTGACCGTACGGGCCGGGCCACATGTCCCAGCCGGCCTTCGTGGACACGACCAGCTCGTCGCGGTACGGCTTCAGGTCCTGCCGCATCAGCCGGCCGAAGTTGATCTCCGCCGAGCCGTAGGGCGGCCCGTAGTTGTTCGCCAGGTCGTGGTGCGTGATCCCGAGGTCGAACGCCCGCAGGGCGATCTCCCGCTGCGTCTCGAACGGCTTGTCGTCACCGAAGTTGTGCCAGTACCCGAGGGACAGGAGCGGCAGGTCGAGTCCGGAGCGGCCGGTGCGCCGGTAGCGCATGGTGCCGTCGTAGCGCTTGGGATCAGGGACGTGGCTCATGATGTGTTCTCCGCCGGCGACAGGTATGGGGCCCTTTTCGCTGATCGAAAGGGGTACGGGTCAACTCTGCGCCGCCTTTGTGGCGAAGTCCAACCGCTCGGTCCGCTGCGATTCAGCGGTGCGGGCCATGAATCGCGGGGCCGCCTCCGCGGAGGGAAATGGGTCGCGCCCCCGTGCCGTGAGCCGTTAGGTTCCGCCCTGCCCTGTGTGGGGCACGACGCGACCGCGGAAGGGGCCGGACATGGGGACCGAGGGCACGCGCATGGATCGCCTGGGCCTGTTGTTGGAACAGTTCGACAAGGCGAGGGAGGCGGCCCAGGTACGGCTCACGGGACTCGGCGACGAGGAGTACCTGTGGGAACCGGCGCCCGGAAGCTGGTCGCTCCGCCCCCGGGCCGAGGCGACGACGCCCAGGGCGTTCGGGCCGGGCGCGTGGGTGATGGATCTGGGGGCGGCGGACATCCCGGCGAGCGAGTACGCCGAGGTCGCTCGGCAGGCCGCGGACGGGATGACCGTCGACAAGATCGCCGAGGACTGGAGTGTGAGCGTCGAGCGGGTGCGGGAGGTCCTCGCCCACACCGGCGAGCCGGAGCCCGACGAGACACCGGTCACGACCATCGCGTGGCGCATCGCCCACCTGCACTTCCACTTCCAGGGCGGCTGGGAGTGGACCTTCGGCGAACGGCGCCGGGAGCCGAAGGAGCTGGTCGACTTCACCCCCTCCGCGGCCCTCGCGCTCGAACGGTTCTGGGCCCTGATCGACCGCTGGCGCGACAGCGTCGGCACCCTCACGGAGGAACAGCTCGACACGGTCGGCTTCTCGCAGTACCCGTACGGCTCCGATCCCGACGATCCCTACGTCTCCGTCCTGGCCGGGTCCAACCTGGAGTTCATCCACCACATGGCCGAGATCGCCCTGCTCCGCGACCTGTGGAGGGCCCGCCCGACGACCGGCGAGTAGGCCGGCCCGAGTTGCGCGCCGGGCCGCTCCGTGCCCTGCGTCACCCGTCCGGCGGTGCTGGGCGCGGGCGTCCGGCTGGAATCCATCCAGCATGCAACTCACCACGCGCACGACACCTGCCCCGGTCCCGACAGATCCGCCCGGCGGCGCCCCGCCGCCCTCCGGGGGAGGCCCCGAACAGGGCCGCCTCCAGGCGCTGGAGGCGCGGATGGAGGCCGTCAAGCGGCACATGGACACCCGGCTCACGCTGGCGGCGGTGGCCTACGAGGTGAACACCGCTCACCTCGACACGGTGCCGGTCGACTGGTCCCGGATCACGACCGCGCCCGTTCCCGCCGCGCCGGCCCGAACCCCCGGCCCGTACGCGACTCCGGTCGCGTCGCTCCTGCACCGGGCCTCCCTGCGGCTACGGGAGGCCGGCTGGTGCGCGGGAGCGCTGGTCGACGAGGACGGGGCCCTGTGCTCACAGGGTGCGATCCGCCGGGAGTCGGGCGGCGACCGCCGGCTTGAGGCGCAGGCCATGGAGGTGCTGCTCGAGGCGATCCGCCGGAGGTTCGGCCCGTCGGTGGAGTCGGTGCCCACCTTCAACGACGCCTGGGCCGACGGCAGCGAGCCGACCCGCATGATGGAGCGGGCGAGTGTCCTGGCCGACGCGCGAGGAATCTGAACCGGCCCGGTGGGCACGGGCGTTCGCCGTGTCCCGACCTTCACCATGACCAACAGCGTTACGGGTACAGGCACGAGCACGGGCACCGGCTGGGCCGACCACGTCTGTTCGCCGGTCCCGGCGTCACGCCGGTCCCGACATCTCTGGCCTGATTGATCGTTGCGCGGATCGCCGCCCTGAACCGACACTGCTGTGCGTACAGCGGCACAGCGAACGGGGCACTCGGTGAAGCGGATCCATTTCACTGCCGAGGACCTCATGCGGACCCGCGTGGCGCCCACCATCGGTGTGGCGGCGGAGACGTTCGACAGCGTGCGGATGCTGATGGACCGCGGCGGCGGTCTCGCCTTCCGGCGCTGGCAGGTGGCCGTCCGGGGCCGGCTGCGCGAACAGGCGCTCCCGCTGGCCGCGTTGATGCCGTCCCGAGGGCCGCTTGTCGACGTGGTGAGCCTGGCCGGCCGTTCGGCGTCCATCGACGAGGCGGTGGAGCATCTGCTCGGGGCACCGCGCGATCTGGTGCGCATCGAACTCGAGAACATCGACTTCCGCCCCGCGCACCGGTCCTTCGCGCGGAACCTGGTGGACGGCGACCGTGAGGCCCGGCTCCAGGTCGCGTCGGCCCTGCGCGCCTGTCACGGCCTGACCGTCGCGCCGTACTGGGCCGGCGTGCGCACCCATCTCGCACAGGCCCGTGCCGCGTACGTGGGGTCGCTGGCCGAGGGGGGCGTCGACCGTCTCCTCGCGTCGCTCTGCGGACCTCTTGTCCGCTGGCGGCCGCCGGTGCTCGAGATACGGCATCCACGGGACGAGGACGTGCACTTGGGGGGCCGGGGTCTCGTCGTCGCACCGACCTTGTTCTCCTCGCAGGAGATAGAACTCCTCCAGGCGCCGCTGGACCCGGACCAGCCCCCCGTCCTGGCCGTCCCGAGCGTGCGTGACGCGCTCGACGGCACGACCTTGTGGGAAGGGATCGGCGAACCAGGCGCCGAACCGCTCGACGACCTGCTCGGACGCACCCGGGCGGCGGTGCTGCGGGCCACCGTCGTGGGGTGCGGAACGACGGACCTGGCCCGGCGTCTGAAGATCTCGCCGGCGACCGCGAGCCACCACACCTCCGTCCTGCGCAGGGCGGATCTGATCGCCAGCCGGCGCGACGGCAAGACGGTCGTCCACACGGTCACCCCGTTGGGCCTGGCCCTGCTGGACCCGGGTTCGCGGCTCGTCTGAGGGAGTTCAGGGCGCCTCCGGCGGCGTGCGGCCGGGACTCCGTCGGCGCCGGTCCCGACTGCCGACGCCGTCCGGGGGCACTTGTGCTCTTCGAGGCACAGGCCGACCGGGTCCAGGCGGGACAGTGAGCGACGAAGTCGAGGGGGCCGGAGGGCTGTTGGAATCGAAGAGACCTGTCTTCATGGCGAAAGGCGATGCGATGACCGAGGCAGTGCGCGACGTGATGACCGGTCCCCCGCGGTCGGTCTCGCCCCGGACTCCCGTCACCGAGGTCGCCCGGTACATGCGCGACGAGGACATCGGCGCCGTGCTGGTCACCGAGCGCGGGCGGCTCCGCGGTGTCGTCACCGACCGGGATCTGGTGGTCCGCGTGATGTGCCACGGCGGGAACATCGACCAGGTGACGGCGGAGCAGGCGTGCAGCGACGTGCTGGTCACCGTCTCCCCCGACGACGACCTCGACCGGGCGATCGGCCTCATGCGCCAGCGCGCCGTCCGGCGCATCCCCGTCGTCGACGACGGCCACCCGGTCGGCATCGTCACCCTCGGGGACATCGCCGTCGAGAGCGAGCCCGACTCCGTCCTGTCCGCCATCACCAACGCCGCGCCCAACGAATGACGGACGAGAGCCGCCGGTGACGCGTGTGCGGGCCCCGTAGGCCGTCTCAGCCGTCGAGGGCGCCGGCGGTGCGTGTCCTCAGGTCCTCGTCCGTGACCCGGCGGAGCACCCGGCACGGAGTTCCGACGGCGACGCTCATGGGCGGAACGTCGCGGCTGACGACACTGCCGGCGCCGACGACCGATCCGTATCCGATGCGGACGCCGGGCAGGACGACCGCGTTGCTGCCGATCCAGACCTTGTCCTCGATCACGATCGGTTCCGAGAACCGGGCGAAGTCCACGCGGCGCGCGGGGTGGACGGGGTGTCCTGTCGCGGTCAGGGTGACGCTGGGCGCGATCATGACGCCGTCGCCGATACGGATGTCCACGTCGTCGACGAACGTCAGGTTCACGTTGCCGAAGAAGTCGTCTCCGATGTGGACGTTGCTTCCGAACCCC
This sequence comes from Streptomyces sp. NBC_01428, assembly GCF_036231965.1. Lineage (NCBI taxonomy): Bacteria > Bacillati > Actinomycetota > Actinomycetes > Kitasatosporales > Streptomycetaceae > Streptomyces > Streptomyces sp. NBC_01428. Next base: position 655,373 of record NZ_CP109499.1, read on the forward strand.
GCGTGAAACGGCGGCAGCAGGACCGTGCGCTCCCCCACGGACCCCAGGACGGCGAGGAGCAGGGCCCGTCGCTTGTCGGGCTCACTCGGCGGTGTGTGGTTGTACGCGAAGATCTCGTCGGTGCGACGGCGAGCGTTCTGGAACGCCGCTTCGGACTCCGTGTAGACACGTCCCTCGGCGATGCGGGCCAGGACCTCTTCCTCGTCCTTCCGCGATCCAGCGGAACTCTCCATCGGTCCGACCTCCCGGTGCACGATACGACGCTCTCCTCACCAACTCCGGCCGCGAGCGTACGTGTTGGAGAGAGTCAGGCGCATCGGCGTTACGGACGGCCGCCGGACGCCTTCGCCGTCCCGTCCGCCGCACCGCGTCCGTCGGTCACCGAACCTCCACGGAATGGGCTCCATGATCACGGCGGCCACGGGGCACCCGCCGGTCGACGTCGACCGAAGGGGGGATGGCGGTGATAGTGGTCGCTCTCCTGTTGCTGCCGGCCCAGGGAGCTCTGCTCTACGCGATGGACCGCCTCGAAGACCGGGTACTCAACGCCGCGCCGACGCACACGGCGCGCCATGGGCGCTCTCGACATCTTCGCCTGGTCAAGGGTGTGAAGGCGGGCGCTGCCGCGCCTGAAGGGGAGAGGCGGAGCGACCGACGGCGCGACGCAGCCTGACATCCGCCGGGCAGGCGGACATCAGGCTGCGCGTCCCGCTTCACGCCCCGCCGGGCTCCGTCACGCCTGCGGGCAGGTGCCCCGGGCCGGCGTGCGCTGCGAGCGGAGCCACTGGGCGAGCAGGGCGAGGGCGGCGAGGAAGGCGACCGTCGCGGCGTAGACGACGGAGGTCTCGTGCAGCCCGGTGTGGGTGACGGCGATGCCGGCGATCACGGCGGGCACGCTGAAGGAGATGTAGGAGATCACGAAGGCGACGGAGAGCAGTTCGCCCCGTTCGGCGGGGGCGGCTATCCGGGCCAGGGTGCCGAAGCTGGCGAGGGCTGAGGCGCCGAAGCCGACGCCCGCGATGACGGTGCCGAGCGCCGCCAGGGTCAGGGAGTGCTCCTCGACCCCGGACAGGGCGACGGCGGTGCCGGCGAGCAGGAGGCTCGCGCCGAGCGCCAGGGTGCGCCCGACGGGCCAGCCGCGGAGCGCCAGTGCGGTCAGGGACGCCGGCACGGTCAGGAGTGTGACGACCAGCCCGCCGACGACGTGGTTGGAGAGTCCGAACAGTCCGGCGGCCACCGACGGTCCCAGCGAGAGGTAGAGGCCACCGAGGGCCCAGCTCGCGACGAGGATCGGCACGAGTCCCAGCAGGTCGGCCCGCAGGTGTGCGGCGACCTTGAGGCGGGGCTGCAGGGAGCGGGCGGCGCCGGGGCGGCGCAGCGAGGTCTCGGGAAGCGCCAGGAGCAGCGCCCCGGCGACGACCAGGCCGGCCAGCAGCAGCGCGTACACGAGGCGGGTGGGGTGCGGCCCGTACTGGACGAGGAATCCGCAGCCCAGGGCGCCGAGTCCGAGCCCGAACGTGGGGGCGGCGCCGGTGACGACGCCGGCCCGGTGTGGGGCGTGGGCCGGGTTGAGGTCGGCCAGTGCGGCTCCGAGGGCGGTCATGGCGGCGCCGGTCGCGATGCCCTGGACCAGGCGCGCGACCATCAGCAGGCTGATGTCGTCCGCGGTGAGGAACAGGACCATCGACACCGCTTCGAGGGCGATGGCGGACAGCAGGACCGGGCGGCGACCGAGGTGGTCGGAGAGCGCGCCGAGGACGAGGAGCGCCGCGATCATTCCCAGGACGTAGACCGCGAAGACGGTGGTGAGGGTGGTCGCCGAGAAGTGCCATTCCTGCTGGTAGACGACGTAGAGCGGGGACGGCGCACTGGATGCGGCCATGAAGAGGACGAAGACGACGGCCAGCGCGGCGAAGGCGGCCGGCCGGCCGAGCTCGCGTCGGCCGCGAACGGGCGGGGCGTCGACGGCGAGCGAGCTCTTGCTCTGGGGCGGGGCGGAACCGGGCATGGCAACTCTCTCCAAACGCAGCGATCAATGCGTTAACGACGCTAGCACTAACGCAGCGATCAGTGCGATAATTCCGTCATGGTTGACGTTTCAGCTCAGGTACGCCCCGGTGGCCGCTCCGCGAAGGTGCGGGCCGCCGTCCATCGCGCCGTCGGAGAACTCCTCGCGGAGGAGCCCTCGGAGACCCTGACGATCCCGGCCGTCGCCGCCCGCGCCGGCGTGCACGCCACGACCGTCTACCGGCGCTGGGGCTCGGCGGCGCAGTTGCTGAACGACGTCGCCACCAGCAGGTTCAGCGGTGATGTGGTCGTGCCGGACTCCGGTTCGCTCGGCGGCGACCTGGAGCGCTGGATGGAGGACGTGGCGACCGACCTCACGGACCCGGACACGCTCGCGCTGATGCGCGCCACGATCGGCTCCGGCCCGGAGGGCGGCTGCGCCTGCACGGCGGACCGCCACGAACAGCTCAGCGCCATCATCGAGCGCGAGCGTTCCCGGGGCGGCGAGGCGCCGGACGTCGAGAGCGCGGTGGACTCCCTGCTGGGTCCGCTCTACTACCGGGCGATCTTCAGCGCACGACCCGCTTCGCCCGACTGGGCACGACGGCTCGTGGACTCGTTCCTCGCGGCGTCCTGACCGGTCATGGACCCCCGGGCCGCGCCGGGCGAACGGTCTGCGTGATGCATCCCCCACAGGCCGACGGCCGGGCGAAGCGGGGCGATCCGTCCTCGGCGGTCCGCCCGGCGAGCCGAGCGTCTACCATTTTGTAGTCGGCGCATGGTGCCGCAGGCGACAGCGGGGAAGGACGAAGCGATGACGGACTCGGACAGTGAGCGCAGGCCGGCGGGCGAGCTGGAGGCCAGCGTGCTCGCGGCCCTGTGGGCCGCGGGGAAGCCGCTCTCGGCCGCTCAGGTCAGAGCCGCCATTCCGCAGCCCCTGGCCCGCACGACCGTGGCCACCCTGCTCGTTCGCCTGCACGAGAAGGGCGCGGTGGGACGCAGCCCCGCCGCACGCGGGTACGCGTACTTCCCCGTCGCGGACTCACACGGCCTGACCGCCCGCAGGATGCACCGCGAGCTCGACCAGGACGACGACCGGAGCATGGTGCTGGCGCGCTTCGTCGAGCGCCTCAGCCCCCACGACGAGGCGGAGCTGCGGCGTCTTCTGGAGGGGGGCGGCCGGTGATCGCTCTCCTGCTCGTTCCGCTCGTGCTGCCCTTCGCGCTGCCCCTGCTGGCCCGGCGCGTCGTCGACCGGGTCCGTCCCGAGACCGCCCTGTGGACCCTCACCTCCGCGTCCGCGGCCCTGGCCGTCGGGGTGCTGGCCTGTCTGGGCGTGCTGCTGCTCCCCCTGGCCCTCTCCGTCCCCGCCGTCGCCGGTCTCGCGCATCTGGTCCACCCGCTCGACGCCGGGCCTACGGCCCTGGTCATGGCCGTCTCGGTCCTCGCGGGCGGCGCGCTGGCCGTCCTGTGCGTCACCGCCGTCCGCAGAGCGCTGTGGGAGGTACGTCGTCTGCGCGCGGCACATCTCGACGTCGCCGGGGTCCCGGAGGCCGGCGGCGTCTGTGTCGTCGACGACACCCGGCCCGACGCCTACGCCCTGCCCGGTGGCCGTCGCGGTGCGGACCGGATCGTGGTGACCACCGGGATGCTGCGCGCGCTGACGCCCGGCGAGCGGAGCATTCTGCTCGCCCACGAGCGCGCCCATCTTGCCGGACGGCATCATCTCTTCCTCGCCACCGCCCAGCTGGCCGGCTGGTGCCACCCCGCGCTCGCGGCCGTCACCCGTCAGGTGTCCTTCGCCGCCGAGCGCGCGGCGGACGAGGCCGCGGCGCGCTCGGCGGGCGACAGGACCCTGACCGCGCACGCCGTGGGACACGCCGCGCTGGCCACCACCCGCGCACGCGCGGCGCTGTCCAGCGTCACCCCGGGTGCCGTCGGCGGACCGGTCCCCGCGCGCGTGAAGGCTCTCCTGACCCACGCACCCGTCCGCCGTCTGGCGCCCGCGCTGCTGATCGTCGCGACCGTGATCGGCCTGGCCGGCAGCTCCGCCCTGGCCGGGGCCGTCTCGGTGCACCGCGGCGTCGAGATCGCCCAGGGCGAGCATCCGTCGGACTGACACGGGCGGTCCCGCCGGGAGCGGGGAGCCACCGGCTCCGTGCCCCGAGGGCCGGGGCTATGGCGCGGCAGAACCGACGGGTACGTCGCCGCGCAGGGTGATGCGGTGCATGACGCGGTGCTGGTCGCCGTAGTCGCGGTTGGCGTAGTGGGAGGTGGCGCGGTTGTCCCAGATCGCCACGTCGCCGGGCTGCCAGCGGTGGCGGACCGTGTGCTCGGGCTTGGTGAGGTGCGCGTACAGGATGTCGAGGATGCCGCGGCTCTCGTGCTCGGAGACCCCGGCGATGTGCGAGGTGAAGCCCGGATTCACGAACAGCCCCTTGCGGCCGCTCTCCGGGTGGACGCGCACGACGGGGTGCTCCACCGGGACCAGGTCGGTGAACACCTCCCCCTCCCACAGGTTTCCGCGGCCCTTCCGCTGCTGGGCGAGGTAGTAGCCGAACTCGCGGCTGCCGTCGTGCACCGCGGTGAGCGGGTCGATCAGCGCGCGCACTCCGGGCGTCAGTGACTCGTAGGCCAGCTGGCTGTCGGCCCACGAGGTGTCGCCGCCGCGGGGCGGGAGGACCACAGCACGCAGGACGGAGACGGCCGGGGGACGGCGTACGAACGTCACGTCGGTGTGCCAGACGTCGGCGAAGCCGTTGTCCTGGCTGTCGAGGGAGTACACCTCGTCGGGCACGTCGCCCGAGTCGTGGACCGGGTGGCCGACGGTCAGCTCGCCGAGTCGTCGTCCGAAGTCGATCTGCGCGCGGTCGTCGATGTCCTGGCCGGGGAGGAAGAGCACCTTGTGCGTGACCAGAGCGGTCCGCAGCGCCGCGACCTGGTCGTCGTCCAGTCGGCCGAGGTCGACGTCGTACACCTCGGCGCCGAAGCTCGGCCCGAGCGGGACGACGCGCGGTCCGGCGCTGTCGCCCCGGTGCGGTCGGATCGGTTCTGCCTCGTGCGCCTGCTCGCTGATGACGGTCATGCCGTCGCTCCTTCCATCGGGTCGGTCTCTCGGACGCTCGCTGAGGAGCACCGCGCGGAGTCCTGGGAGGGCGGCCTCGTTCACCACGGGTGGGGGGACGAACGCCGCGACGCGTGGTGGCCGCGACCGCAGCCGGCGGGAGGTCGCCACGGCCGCCGCGGGACGCGCGACGGCGGCGGGATCGAGGCCCGCCTCGGCCGGGAGGTGTCCCGGGTGGGGCTGCGGCGCCTCAGACGTGGAGGATCAACAACACGAAACGGCGCGGCGGCACAGGTCGACGACCAGACGGCGCACCAACATTTCGTGGATCACGAGGAAAGTTGTACAGCAGCCGGACGGCATCGCACCAGGAGCCGTCCACGCTGTGGAACGGCGGTGACGCCTCCGACGATCCGGACGGGGGGCCCGCGTTCGTACGGTCCGCGCGGGTGCCGATCGGCCCCGCGGGGCCTCAGCGGGGATCCAGCCGCAGGGTGGAGGTGCGGGCCTGCTCAGTGAGGACGGTGTCGATGATCGTCGTGTAGTGCCCGTACTTGGCACGGTAGGCGGCGTCCACATCGGCGTACTCGCCCGACCCGGCCTCGACGAACGTGACGTCCTTCCGGACACCACCCGCCTCGACGACGCCCTCGTGGCGGGACTGCGTGCCGCGGTACCAGGGACCGTCGGTGCCCTTGACCGAACGGACGTAGAGCTGGTCGCCGACGCGGACCACCCACATGGTCACCGGGGTGCGCAGGGTGCCGTCGGTGCGTTCGGACTGCAGGTCCAGCTCCTCGGCGGCGCCGATCTTCCCCACCTCGGTGTCGTTCCACTTCGTCATGCGCGTTCCCTTCCCGGTCGTACGCGGTCGCACGGACGGTGCCGTCGAGGCGTCGGCCGCGACATCTGCGGCGGCCGTCCCGTCCTGCCGGTCCCACCGTCGCCCGCGGCCGAAGGGCTCGCCAGCGGAAGCGCGCCATCGCCACGCGGCCCGGCGCGCGATCCCCGGTTCGCGTGAGCCGAGCCGGGTCGTACAGGAGAGGCCGTGGGTCAGCCGCGCAGCTTCTCGGGCCGGGCCGCCCCGCGCACACGGGCCCACGCCTCGGGAAGCCGACGCTCGCGGGACCTCGCCGAGGCCCGCTCCTGGCCGTACAGGAGGCCCCACGTGAACCCCGGTTCCCCGGCCGAGTGCGCCGAGACCGCCAGGTCTCGCAGCAGGTCACAGGTCACCACGCTGTCGTGCTGGGCACCGCTGACCTGCTGTACGGTCTTGGCGCGTCCGCCCAGACGCGCGGCCGGCTTCCCCAGCGCGGGGCGGGCCGCTTCGGCGGCGTAGCGCAGCCTCTTGGCGGCCTTGCGGGCGTCGTGGATCGCGGCGTCCCGCTGCGGGCCGGGGGTCATGTCGAGAGCGGGCTCCATCCGGGCCGCGAGCCGGTCGTACTCCTTCAGGAGTGCCTTACGCAGGACCTTCCCGGGGTCACCTGCCGCCTTGGCGCGCAGTGGCGGGGCGTCGGTCAGGGCCCGCAGGTTCTCCAGGAGCTTCAGGTAGCGGGGCGAGGCGAGCGTGTCGAGGGTGCGGCGACGGGCCTCGGTGCGCTGCTCCGCGTCCCACGTCTGCAACCGCGCCCCGACCGGGCCGAGGACCAGTTCGCCCGGCAGTTCGCTCACTCCGGTGGTCAGCCGCTCGCGGAGAACTTCGTGATCGCGTTCCACGCCGAGTTCGTTGGCGAGCCACTTCAGGTCCTGCCGGAGGGCGTCGGTGGCCTCGCGGTCGAGCACGGAGCGGTAGGAGCGCAGGCAGCCGCGCAGACGCCGGGCCGTGGTCCGCATCCGGTGCACGGAGTCGGGCCGTTCGCGTCGCACCGCGGGGTCCAGGTCCGTGAGGGCTGCTGCCAGCCGGTCCACGTAGGCGAGTACATGGTCACCGGCCGATTCCGGGGCGACGTCGGCGCGCGGGTTCCTCGTGCCGTCGAGGAGGGACGTGGTCTCGCGCAGTCCGCGGCCCACCTTGGAGGGGCTCTCCGCGCGCTCGACGCCGTGCTCGCGCAGCGCTTCCTCGACGGCGTCCAGCAGGGCGGGGTCCCCGTCCTCGGCCAGCTCGACCTCCATCTCCCGCCACGTCGCGCGCCCGCCGCCGTCGAGCAGCGCCTCGGCGGACACCTCGTCCACGCTGAGTTCGGCGAGGACGGCGCCCTCGGCGTCGAGCAGGTGATGGAGGGAGCGGGTCGAGCGGATCCGGATCACCGGGCGGAGCGGCGCGCCGCGGGTGCGGGAGAACGCGAGGTCGCGCAGTTCCTCCGGGACCTCCTCCGAGGACAGGGGCGCCTGGATCTCCTCGCGGCTGTCGCCCGGCAGGGGCAGCTTCAGATGCCAGCCGGCGTCGGTGCCGCCCGTCCGGCGCCGCAAGGACGCGCGGCTCCGGGAGAGGCGCAGGTCCTCGGTGTCGTAGTACACGGCGTCCAGGTCCTGCACCCCCTGGTCCACGAGCTCGGAGACGGGGCCCACACCCGCCAGCTCGGGCAGCCAGGAGACGCCCTCGGCGGGCGGCGCGTACTTGCGTTCTGTCTCGCGGGTCGAATGGGCCATACAGATCGCGTAGACCTATTCGCGGGGATCAAACCCGTACGTACGTCCGTTTCTGGGCTGTGGTGCGCGCGCTGCCGCCTCGTCCGGGGCGTGCGGAGCGTTCACCCCCGCCGTCTACCCGATGCCGCCGTTGCTCTGAACGAGTTGGCCGTTGATCCATCCTCCGTCGGGCGAGCAGAGGAAGGTCACGAGGTGCGCGCAGTCCTCCGGCAGTCCGAGGCGGGCAAGGGGGGTCGCGGCGATCAGGTCCGTCTTCTGGTCCTCGGTCATCCAGCCGGTGTCCGTCGGCCCCGGATTGATCGCGTTGCAGGTGACGCCCAGGGCGGCGAGTTCGCGGGCGGCGGCCAGGGTGATCCGGTCCATGGCGCCCTTGCTCGCTCCGTACGGCAGGTTGCCGGCGGTGTGGTCGCTGGTCAGGCTGATGATCCGACCGCTCCCGTGCTGCCCCCGGAAGCGAAGCCCGTACTCACGGATGAGCAGCCACGTGGCCCGCGCGTTGACGGCGAAGTGCCGGTCGAAGCTCTCCACGGTCGTGTCGAGGAGCCCGGAGTCGACGGACTCGCAGTGACAGAGGATCAGCGCGGTCACGTTCCCCCGCTCGCGCTCGACGGTGTCGAAGAGGTGAGCGGGGACGGCCGGGTCGGACAGGTCCGCCTCGACCGCGAGGGTTCGCGCCCCGAGCGCCGCCGCCTGCTTCTCCAGTTCCCCGGGCGCCTCGGCCTCCACGCCCCACTCCATCCGGGCGTCGTACGGAGTCCAGTACGTGAAGGCGACGTCCCAGCCGGCCCGCGCGAGGTCGAGCACCACGGAGGCGGCGATGCCCGCGGAGCGGCTCGCCCCGGTCACCAGAGCCAGGGGGCGCCCCGACTCTCCCGTGCCCTGCCGGCTCTGCTCGCGCGTCACGTCGGTCATGATCTCCATGCTGGCAGGCGCGGCTGCGCGGTTCACCCGGATTCCTCAGGGGACCCGGTCCGATCGAGACGCCGGGAGAGCGGCGGGCCCGGTGCGACGACGTCAGACCCTCGGCCTGACCGGTGCGCTGCCCTGTCCCCGGGCCCGGCCGCCGAGTTCCGCGTCGAGCGTCTCCTGGGCCACCCGCATCGCCCGGGCGTAGACCGGTTCCTGAAGTCGCTTCCACATCACGTCCTCGGGGACGTCCTCGAGGTGGCTGACCACCCACCAGATGGTGCCGAAGGGGTCCTTGACGCGTCCGCCGCGCTGTCCGAAGGCGTCGTCGGACAGCGGCGTCACGACCTCGCCGCCGGCTGCGACGGCCAGGGTCATCGCCGTGTCGGCGTCGGGGACGAAGACCCGCAACAGGCTCGGCAGCGTCGGCCAGTCGGTGTGCCGGTCGAAGGCGAGGACGACGGTGTCCCCGATCCGGATCTCACCGTGGCCGATCAGACCGTCCTCGGTCGTCACGCGGCCGAGCTCCTCGCCGCCGAACGCCCGGGTGACGAAGTCGAGGAACGCACCCGTGTCGTCGGTGACGACCCACGGCGCGACGGTGGTGTAGCCCGCCGGAGCGGCGCTGCTGTGCTCGGACGTCACGATGCGTCTCCCACCTGTCGGTAACGGCTTCAGCGGTGACGATAGGTGGGCATTAGGTCAGATCCTGTCCCCCTGGGCCGCGGGCAGGAACGCCAGCGCCTCACGGAGGTTGTGCTCGGCGATTCCCCGCATGACGTCCCGCTCGGGAAAATCTCCGTCCAGGAGGCGCAACGGCCCGGCGACGAGGGACAGGTGCATCGCCAGGGTGTAGAAGGTCTTGCGATGTTCGTCCAGGTCACCGCCGCTCAGCCCGGCGTAGTGCTCGCCGAAGCGCAGCCGGAGGAAGGCGTGTTCCCACTCGACGTCGAAGAACATCAGGCCTTCGATGTCGATGAGAACGGGTTGCCCGTCCCGGTCCACCAGCACGTGATCCGGGCCGAGTTCGCCGTGGACGAGTCCGTAGCGCGAGCGCGTGGCCACCCTCGCCGCGAGGTCGCCCACGACGCTGCGCAGTCGATCGTGGGACGCCGCGATGCGCGGATCCCTGGCGGCCGCCTCGGTCAGATCGTCGAAGGCTCGGTCCAGAACGACCTGTTCGCAGGAGGCTCCGTCGGAGGATCCACCCCCGTCGACGAGAGCGACCTTCCCGAAGCGAGGCCCGGCATGCCCCCGCATCACGCCCAGCACCTCCGCCAGTCGGGCCATCGCGGGGGCTGCCCTGGCCGGGTCCCGACGGAGCAGGGACTCCAGATTGTCCCCGGGCACGTCCTCGACCACCGCGAGGTCCGCCGGACAGAGGCTCCCGCTCCGGTCGGCCAGCAGCAACTGGGGCGTACGGATGCCGAGTTGGCGGAGATTCCGGTGGGCGGCCTCGAAGAGGTCGAGGCCGGAGGCGGGCGAGAACGGGTCCTCGACCCGGTCGGCGCCGGCGCCCGTGGCGGGCCAGTAGTTCTCGGACGCGTCCCAGATGTAGACGACGGCGGTGGAGTCGTCGTCGAGGTCGAGGCGGTACACGCCCTTCTTGCTGCCTCCGCGCAGACGTGAAACGCCCCTGAGGCGCCGCCCGTTGCCGAAGACCGCCCGTGCGACGGCATCCAGGTCGTCCCGGGTCACCACCCTGCGTACGGCGTCCATGTCCCTCCTCCCCCGCCGCCCGTCGTCGGCGCTCGGGGCAGCCTACCGACGCCGACGAGCGTGCCGGCCGACCGCCGGCGACCGCCGGGCCGGCCGATCCGCGGGATGATCGCGGCCGACGCCACGAACGGGACGGGTACCCGTGACGCGAGGGGGCACACTCTCCCCGACAGGCGCACGGGACCGGGCGGGAGCGGCGGGACATCACGGTGAGAACAGCTCGGTCCACCGGGTGCGGCACCGGCCCCACGGGGTCCGGCGACCTGCTCGGGCGCGGGGCAACGGGGCTTTCTCCGCGTACGACGCTCAGCCGACGGACGTCTGTGTCCCCCGGTCGACGGAGGACGCGACCGGTCCTGGGCGCGCGTACCCCGATATCGTCCGCGCGTCCCACGTACCGTCAAGCAACCCGCCGTCCCTCGCCGCCACCCACCGCACGCACGACCGCCGAGCCACCCGGCCGGAGTCGGCCTTCATCGATGTCACCGTCGGAACAGGAGCACGTCCATGCGTCTCTACGCCCAGACCCCAGCGCGCCGGGGTCGTCAGCTGATCGCGGATCTGATCGCTCTGCTCCTGATCGCGATCACGGTGAAGTTCGCCCTGGTCGTCCGCGACGCGATCCTGACGCTGGCCGAGCCCGGGCGGAAGGCCGAGAGCGCGGGCGACAGTCTTGCCTCCGGTCTCGACGACGCCGGCGACGCGGCCTCGAAGGTCCCGTTCGTCGGTGACTCGTTGAAGAAGCCGCTCAAGTCCGCGGCCGACGCCGGCACCAGCCTCTCCGATGCCGGGCAGTCGTTGCAGGACACCGTGGGCCATGTCGCCACGCTCACGACGATCGCCCTGATCGTCCTCCCGACCGCCGTGATCCTGGTGCTGTGGCTCGTTCCGCGGATGCGCTGGATCCGGCGTACCGCCACCACCCGTCGCCTCCTCGACGCCCCCGGCGGCGCCGACCTCCTCGCCCTGCGCGCGCTCACCGGGCCGCAGCGGCCGCTGTCCGCGATCCCCACGCCGCCCGGCGGCCTGGCCGACGCCTGGCGTCGCGGCGATCCGGATGTCATCGCCGACCTGTCGACGCTGACGCTCCGAAGGGCGGGCCTTCGGCCCTGACGGGCGCGGCGAACGGGCGGCGGAGCCGAGCGCGTCCCGGAGGGGGCACGGAGCATCCGGGCTCCCTCCGGACCAGGTAGGCGGCGCAGCGCCACGCAGCGTAGACGAGGGCAGAGGCCGTCCTGGCGAGCAGAGGCCGACGGAGGCGAGTACCTCGGAGGGGCCGCCCACGGCGAAGTCCTAGCCGGGGCGCTTCGACGTGAACGGGGTGACGGGTCGGTCCAGGCGTTCGCCGTCCACGGTGATGTCGACCGCCTCGTTGTAGAAGGCGAGGAGGTCCTTGACGGCGGCCACAGCGGGCAGCGGCTCCGGGTAGCTCCAGACGAGGTCCGCGGGCTCGTCGCCGTCGCCCGGCCAGGCCCAGTACGTGGCGGTGCCCTTGTACGGGCATCCCGTGCTCAGGTCGCTCGGCCGGAGCAGGTCGAGTCGGACGTCCTCGCGGGGCAGGTAGTAGCGGGTCGGGAGGCCGGTCTCGAAGAGCAGGACGGGGCGGTGCGTGTCGGCGACGAGGGTGCCGTCGATCTCGACCTGGACATGCCGACTGCTGGGGACGGCGTCCACACGCTTGTACGGGTCACGGGGGTGGATGAAGATCTCTTCCTCCTCTTCGTACCAGTGCTCCAGGCCCCTTCCGGCGCGCCGGAACCATTCGAAGGCGATGTGCCCGGCAAGGTCGTCGGCGGCGAACGTCCAGGCGGCGTTCTCCAGCAGCTCGCCGTCCAGGTCGACGTCGTAGAAGATCCGCGATCCGGTGTGGGTGCCCGCGCGGGGGTTCTTCGCCGGGCGGAGGAGGTCCTCCCGGACGTCCGCGCGCGGGAAGGCGTAGAGCGGGACCGGCACTCCCGGCTCCCAGACGAGGACGGGGTGTCTGCTGTCCACGACGGTGATCCCGCCGGTGCGGCCGCGCACCCAGCGCTCGCTGGGCGCCCACAGAAGGCCTTCCGGGGTGGTCCTGACGTCACGCGCGGCGGGGATCGCGGTCATGAGCGGCTCTCCTTCGGACGGGGCTCACCGGCTCACTCCCACCCTGCCACGGGTCGGAGACCGGAGCAGAGCGTCGGCGCAGGGACCGTGCCGGGAGGCGTTCCCGTTGCCGTCGAGCGTCGCCTCAGGTGTCAACTGAGGCCTGCCGTACGGATCATGCGACCAACTAGGCTGCGGCGATGGAACACGCAGCCGACGTGCCCGAGAGGCTCACCCGGCCCCTGGACCAGGGCCCGGTGAACGACTACGACCGCTTCGCCGAGGCGTACGCGGCGGAGAACGAGAACAGCCTGGTCAACGCCTACTACGAGCGTCCGGCGATGCTGGCCCTGGCGGGAGACGTGACCGGCCGTCGGGTGCTGGACGCCGGCTGCGGCTCGGGCCCGCTGTCCGCCGCCCTGCGCGACCGCGGTGCCGTCGTCACCGGTATCGACGTCAGCGCCGGGATGCTGGCGCTGGCCAGACGGCGACTCGGTGACGACGTGGCCCTGCATGTGGCCGACGTGAGCGAGCGGCTGCCGTTCGCCGACGGCTCGTTCGACGACGTGGTCGCCTCGCTCGTGCTGCACTACCTGGAGGACTGGGGGCCGGCGCTCGGCGAGCTGCGGCGCGTGCTCAGGCCGGGCGGCCGGCTGATCGCGTCGGTGGAGCACCCCTTCGTGGCCTACACGTTCCAGGATCCCCGGCCGGACTATTTCGCGACGACGAGCTACAGCTTCACCTGGACGTTCGGCGGGCAGTCGGCGCCGATGACGTTCTGGCGCAAACCGCTGCACGCGATGACCGGGGCCTTCACCGCCGCCGGCTTCCGTCTGACCGCCCTCGACGAACCGCAGCCCGACCCGGCGGCGCGGGAGCTGTTCCCCGACGCCTTCCACGACCTCGCGACCAGGACCACGTTCCTGTTCTTCGTCCTGGAGGTCCCCCTGCCGACCGACGGCTCGGACGGCGGACCGGCGGCGGGTTCCCGTCCCTGAAGCAGCCGACGACCCTGAGACAGCGGACGAGCCCCTCCCGTCGCGCCGCTCAGGCTCCCGCCAGCGTCACCGTCCCCGAGGCCACGACGCGCCCCTCGGCCGTGACGGCGAAACGCGCCCCGTTCTCCTCAGGCGCCACGTCGATCACCGCGCCCCGGCAGGGCACCGGGCCCCTGAGCTGGGCGGCAAGGCCGACCACGGCGGAGGCGGGCCGTCCCTGGTGGAGCAGAGCCGCCTGCCGGCCGGCTTCGAGCACGGCGTGCAGGGGCAGCTCACGCGGCCGACCGGGGAGCAGGACCGGATGGGCGGGGTCACGGGGAAGGATCACCAGGCGACCCTGCGGTGCTCGCGCCAGCAGCACGTCGGGGTCGGCCGCCGCCCCCACGGCCGGAGCGGCGGGATGCAGCAGGCTCGTGAGCGTCCCCTCCCCCGGCTCCGGGGCCGGGGGCGAGGCGGGGGCGAAGACCATGGCGCACACACCGAATCGCCTGCCCGCGTGGAAGTACTCGGCGGTGATCCGGTAGCCGGTCAGTCGGCCGGCGCGCACGGCGACGTCGCTCGTCGTGACCCGCACGGTGACGTCGGTGGCGCCGCCCGTCTCGACCGGCTGCGTCTTCGGATCCGTCCCCAGGGCCACCGACGTGGGCCGCAGTGGGGCGGTGCCGGTGGCCGGGAGGAACCGGCCCTCCGCGAGGGCGGCGAGCTGGCGGGTCGACTCGACGAGGATCAGCGGGTGATGCGTCACCGCGAGGACGTGTTCATTGAGCGGATGCCAGCGCGGCCACTGGCAGACGGCCTCGAAGGAACGGCTCCCCGCGCGGCTCAGGGAGACGACGAGCAGCGCGGACATGGACGAGAGCCCGAGATCGCGCCATTGCGGCGGGGCCTCCGGCACCCGCACCGGCTCTCGGGCAGCCTCGGTGCGGGGCATGGCGTACGACTCCTGCGCCGAGCCCGCCTCGATCGTCGCGGTGGCCTGCATCAGTGCCTCCTCGATGAGAACGAGGCAGGACGCCGTGCTCGCCGTCTCCGCCCGTCGCGTGGTGGATCCACTGACCAGCTTTTCGGCAGCGGGCGGCCGGGCGGATGCGGGGCACGCCCGACGGGTTGTGATCGCGGGCGCGGTCCGGCCGTCCGACAGGCCTCACGAGGGCCTCCGGGCCCGAGCGGGCCTCACGCCTCAGCCGATCGACGGCATGCTCAGCCGTTGTGGCGTGGCAGGCGGACCACCTGGACGAAGAAGTCGTCGATCTGGCGTACGGCGGCGATGAACTGGTCCAGGTCGACCGGCTTGGTGACATAGGCGTTGGCGTGGAGCTTGTAGCTGCGCAGGATGTCCTCCTCCGCCGCCGAGGTGGTGAGGACCACGACCGGGATGTGCGAGAGCGCCGGGTCCGACTTGATCTCCTCCAGGACCTGCCGGCCGTCGTACTTGGGCAGGTTGAGGTCGAGCAGGATCAGGTCGGGCTGCGGGGCTCCGGTGTGGGCGCCGCGCTTGTAGAGGAAGTCGAGCGCCTCCTCGCCGTCCCGGACGACGTGCAGGGTGTTGCCGATCTTGTTGTCCTCGAACGCCTCCCGGGTCATCAGCTCGTCGCCCGGGTCGTCCTCGACGAGGAGGACGTCGATGGGAGTGCCTGAGGGAGTCGTCATATAAGGGCCTTGTCCTCGGAGTGCGGGGGAGTGCCGTCCGCCGGCTGGGCGGCGGGCAGGGTGAAGCAGAAGCGTGTGCCATCGGTGTGACTGGTGTCGAGCCAGATGCGGCCGCCGTGGTACTCGACGATCTTCTTGCACAGCGCGAGGCCGATGCCGGTGCCGCCGTACGAGTCGCGGCTGTGCAGCCGCTGGAAGATGACGAAGACCTTCTCCTCGAACTCGCCGGGGATGCCGATTCCATTGTCCGTGACGCTCAGGCGCCAGGCGCCGGAGTCGTCCGGATCGCGCTCGCAGGTGATCCGGACGTGCGGTGCGCGGTCGGGGCGACGGAACTTGACGGCGTTGCCGATGAGGTTCTGCCAGAGCATCGCCAGGAGGGTCGGGTCCCCGACGATCTCGGGCAGTTCGTCCGGCCGGTCGACGCTCGCGCCGCTCTCGGTGATCGCGCTGTCCAGGTTGGCCAGCGCCTTGGTGAGGCCGAGGCCCAGGTCGACCGGGAGGCGGGCGTCGTTGACCCGGCCCACGCGGGAGAACGTGAGCAGGTCGTTGATGAGGACCTGCATGCGTTTGGCACCGTCGACGGCGAAGTCGATGTACTGCTTGGCGCGGTCGTCCAGCTGGTCGCCGTAGCGCCGCTCCAGCAGCTGGCAGAAGGAGGCCACCTTGCGGAGGGGTTCCTGGAGGTCGTGCGAGGCGACGTAGGCGAACTGTTCGAGTTCCGCGTTGGAGCGGCGCAGCTCGACGGCCTGGGCGTCCAGATCCGCGGTCTGCCGGGCCAGGATGTCGCGCTGCTCGCGCGAGGAGTCCAGTTCGTCGACGATCCGCCGGCGCATGCCCTCGACGTCCGCCGCCACCGCCCGCAGGTCCACCGGACCGCCGCCGGTGATGGCGTGGTCGAACTCGCCGCGCGCCACCCTGCGGGTGGCGGTCTGCAGCGCTTCCAGCGGTCGCGCGACCAGGAGCCGTACGAGGAACGTGAGGGCCACCCCGGCCAGCAGGAAGGCCACGACCATGCCGATGAGCACGGCGTCGCGGACCTTGCGGGAGTGGTCGAGTCGCCGCTGACCGTCGTCGACCGCCGCCGCGAGTCCGGCGTTCTGCTTGGCCGCGGCCTTGCGGATCTCGTCGAAGGCCTTCTTGCCGCGTTCGGCGGACGCACGGTCGATGGTGCGCGGCTCGCCCGGCGTGACGCGGGCGACGAGGGGCTCGGCGTAGGTGCGCCGCCAGGTGTCGGCCCGCTTCTCGACCGTGGCGAGGTCGGCGACGAGTGCGGGGCGGTCGCCGACCAGGCTACGGACCCGGCCGGCGGCCCGCGCCTCGTCCTTCTTGCCCTGCTGGTAGGGGTCGAGGAACTGGCGGTCGGCCGCGATGGCGTAGCCGCGGACACCGGTCTCCTGGTTGACGAGGGAAGCCTGCAACCGGTACGCCTCGGTCTGCGCGGGCTTGATGTCCCGCAGCATCTGGTCGGTGACCGTGGCCGTCTGCTGGAGCATCACCGCGCCGATCACGGCGCCCACGAGCACCAGCAGGGCCATCAGGCCGAGCACGAGCCGGAACCAGCCCTGCACCGTCAGCCGGTGTCCGGCCCACCGCTCGCCGGTCATCTTCGCCATCCCATCCTCGGAGCCACTCTCTTGCCGCACGCTTTCCACGCCGGTCACCGCCAGCGCAGGTAGAGCACGGCGACGTCGTCTGCCAGGCCGCCCTGGTGCTCGGCGAGCCGTTCGGCGCGCTCGATCAGGCCGTCGACGAAGGGGGCCGGGGCGAGAGCGGCCAGCTCACGCGCGACATCCAGCAGCCCCTCTTCGCCCAGGCGCTCGATGCCGCGTCCGACGCGCCCTTCGAACAGCCCGTCGGTGAACAGGACGATCGCGGCGCCCTCGGGGACGGTCAGTTCCTCCACGGGCCAGCGGGCCCCTCCGGGAACGATCCCGAGGGCGGGCCCTCCCCGGACCTCCACCCACTCGACGCCCTCGTCGCCGACCAGCAGCGCTCCGGGATGACCTGCCCGCACCATGCGGACGCGGCGCTCACCGGGACCGATCGAGAGGATGACCAGGGTGGCGAAGACTCCCGCCTTGGCCCGCTCGGCCAGGAGGATCTCCTCCAGGCGGCCCACCTGGTCGGCGCCGGTGACGCCGCTGAGCACGAGGGTGCGCCACGCTATTCGCAGCGCCACGCCGAGCGCGGCCTCGTCCGGACCGTGTCCGGAGACGTCGCCGATCATCGCGTGCACGGTGCCGTCGGCGCTCTGCACGATGTCGTAGAAATCACCGCCGAGCAGGGCGTGCGCGCGGCCGGGACGGTAGCGGGTGACGACTTCGACGTCGTCGCCGCGGAGCAGCGGGCGCGGCAGCAGCCCGCGCTCCAGGCGCGCGTTCTCCCGCGCCTGCATCTGGCTAGCCTGCAATGCCACGGCGTTCTGCTCGGCCTGCTTGCGCTGGATCGCGTAGCGGACCGCACGTCCGAAGAGTTCCGGCTCGACGCGGCCCTTGACCAGGTAGTCTTGCGCGCCCGCGGTGACAGCGGCGAGCCCGGTCCCTTCCTCGGCGAGACCGGTGAGGACCACGATGGCGACGTTCTCGGCCCGCTCACGGATCCGGGACACGGCTTCGAGACCCTGGGCGTCCGGCAGGTGCAGGTCGAGCAGCACGCAGTCCGGTACCTCGGAGGCGAGCACGTCGCAGGCCTCGGCCATCGACCGCACCCATCGCAGCCGCATCCCGAGCGCGCTGTCGGCGACCAGTTCCTCCACGAGCAGGGCGTCACCGGCGTCGTCCTCGACGAGGAGGACCGACGGCTGTTCCACCCCCCAGGCCGCTGCACGGTCCAGCGCGGGAGAAACCACGCCGGCAGCCCCTGGCTGCGACGTCATCATTGAGAGAACCCCCCACCCACCACCATTCCGCCGCTGCCTGACGGATAACTCCGCGAGCATACTCAGGCTCGCGGCGAAGCACCTCATGGGGAGAGTCACTCACGTCGGGCGAGGTGCGCCGGCGGCCGGCAGCAGGTGTGACGTGCCTCTCGGACAAGGGTGCCGGACACCGATGAGTCTCGTCGTCCGCGACGGTCCGAAGAGTGCGAGAGTGAAGCGGACGGAAGCGAGGGTGACCGTGTTTGTCCTGATTCCCGGTGCCGGTGGTGCGGCCTGGTACTGGCACCGTGTGGTGTCCGAGCTGCGCGCCCGGGGGCACGAGGCGCTCGCCGTCGATCTGGACGGCGCGGACGAATCCTCCGGGTTGCCCGAGTACACCGACGCGGTGGTGGCGGCGATCGGCGGTCGTGGCGGGGTCGTCCTGGTGGCCCAGTCCATGGGCGGCTTCACGGCGCCCATGGTGTGCGCCCGCGTCCCGGTCGGCCGGCTGGTGTTCGTCAACGCGATGATCCCGCTGCCGGGCGAGACACCCGGGCAGTGGTGGGGTGCCACGGGATCGGAGGCTGCCCGGGTCGCGGCGGCCGAGGCGGGTGGGTACTCGACCGAGATGGACCTCGACACCTATTTCCTGCACGACGTCCCGGCGGAGGTCGCCGCGGGCGGGGCCGAGCACGAACGGCCGGAGGCCGAGATCGCCTTCGGCCAGCCCTGTGCCGTCGAGCGGTGGCCGGATGTGCCGACCCGGGTGCTCGCGGGCGCCGAGGACCGGTTCTTCCCGGCGGAGTTCCAGCGCCGGGTGGCCCGCGAGCGTCTCGGTGTCGACGTCGAGACCGTCCCGGGCGGTCACCTGGCCGCGCTGTCGCACCCGGGGCCTCTCGTCGACCGTCTGCTCGGCCGGACACCCTGACGGGCGGACCGCCACCCCGCACCTCCCTCGGCTCCCCCTCCCCCCGACGGCCACCATGAACCCGCCGCAGGGCGGTCCGGCAGGCCGACCGCAGCGATTCGTATCCATCGCGCGCGAACGTCGTTGAAATGGTCGTCGCGCTGCCACCCCCGAGGACGCGCGACAGGTGAGGGCCCGAAATCCCCGCCCGGTCTCGGGCCCTCACTCCTCTCCTCCGTGCCCCTTCGCAGGTCGCGGCGGTCTCCTCGCGGCGCCTTCGCCCATGGCTTGCCAACGTTGTCGTGGATGACTGGTCTACACCCTTGACTGGTACAGACCAAAGCGGTTGAGTGTGGCAGCACACCCCCCACCGCGGCCGCTCCGGAAGCCGTGGCGCCGGCCAACATCGGCGCGTGCACGCGAGGTTGATCCTTGCCTTCCGGTGCGGCCCTGCCGTGCAAAGGAATTGCTCCTGTGTCGAAACGACGCGTGTCTTCCCTCTTGGCCGCCCTCCTGATCGGAACCGCGGCACCCGTGCTGCTGCCGGCCACCGACGCCTCCGCCGCGTCCTGTTCGAGCTACCCGAGCTGGGTGGCCGGCACGTCGTACGTCACCGGCAACATCGTCCGGTACACCGACGGCAAGGCCTACATAGCGGAACACGACAACCCGGGCTACGACCCCGTCATCAGCACCTGGTTCTGGGAGCCCTACGCCTGCGACAGCGGTCCGACCAACCCCTCCGAGGGCTTCGTCGTGAGCGAGTCGCAGTTCAACCAGATGTTCCCGAACCGGAATTCGTTCTACACCTACAGCGGGCTCAAGGCCGCGCTGAGCGCCTACCCCGGCTTCACCAACACGGGCAGCGACACGGTCAAGAAGCAGGAGGCCGCGGCCTTCCTCGCCAACGTGAACCACGAGACCGGCGGGCTGGTCTACGTGGTGGAGCAGAACACCGCCAACTACCCCACGTACTGCGACTGGAGTCAGTCGTACGGGTGCCCGGCGGGCCAGTCGGCGTACTACGGGCGCGGCCCGATCCAGCTCAGCTGGAACTTCAACTACAAGGCGGCGGGCGACGCCCTCGGCATCGACCTGCTGGGCAACCCCTGGCTGGTCCAGAACGATTCGGCCGTGGCCTGGAAGACCGGTCTCTGGTACTGGAACACGCAGTCGGGCCCCGGCAGCATGACCCCGCACAACGCGATGGTCAACGGAGCGGGCTTCGGCCAGACCATCCGCAGCATCAACGGGTCGCTGGAGTGCGACGGCAGGAACCCCTCGCAGGTGCAGAGCCGCGTGGACGCCTACCAGCGCTTCTCGTCGATCCTCGGCGTGACCCCGGGCGGCAACCTCTACTGCTGATCCGGCACGTGGGATCGCTCCGGCGTCACACCTGACCCACCGCTTCGGCGCCCGCCGACCTCGACGAAGGCCGGCGGGCGCCGTCGCGCGAACACGATGGGACGACGATCACGCCAGGGGCCTACCGCCCGCCCCTTTCGCTCGCTTCCCGTCGCAGCCAGTCCTCAAGGGTGACGAAATCCCTTTCGGTGAGGCCCTGTCGGGGATCGACACGGTGGAGCAGGGCCGCCCCGCGATGGCGTTCGTCGACCCAGGCCCGGTCGACGTCGGTGATCTCGTCGTCGACCCAGACGAAGGCCCGTCCGGCCGCCCGGTCCACAAGGGCGCGCGTCTTCCAGTGCAGCCCCCTCCGCTCGTCCTGCTCGTCGACGGCGGACGGCTCCGGCCAGACCATCACGGGCAGCTCCGGCAGACCGAGAAGCGGTGCCACGCAGGCGTTCGCGTCGTCCATCCAGGTCGTCGCCCAGATCAGTTCGCACGGAAGGGCGGCCAGCCGACGCCCGTGCTCGGGATCGATCCGGGCGAGCAGGGGGTTCGCATGTCCGCCCGCGTACGTGAGGCCGTGCTCGTGGGTCCGGTACGACGAGGGCGCGGCGCCGAAGGGGATGAGGGGTCCGTCGACGTCGAGGAAGAGGAGTGGGTGGGGCGGCTGGGGCGGGGAACCGGGCATGGCCGCAGGTTAGTGGCGCGGCCGGGGCGCAGCGGCGTGGCCCGTCGTTCGGGGGATGTCGACGGGCCACGCCTTCTTTCACGGTCCCACGGACAGGACGAATATGCGCGCATTGCGGGCAAACCGGCTATCCCGTCCCGTGCGGGACACCATGGCACCCGGACCGCGGCCGTGAGGTCAGGAGACGGCCACCACCACGTTGAACCACGGGGTGCTGAGCGATCGCAGCAGGGAGTCCAGCTTCTGGAGGTCGAGTCGGTAGGTGCCGGCGGCCAGGACGCCGCCACCCGGCAGGGGCCCGAGCGGCAGGTGGCGACCGTTGGCGACGCCGGAGCGGTTGTACGTCCACAGCCCCGCGCCGGTGTGCATGACCGTGTACGGCCCCCTGCTGAGGGACGGGTTGACGGCGGACCGCTGGCCGGCGCTGAGGGCGAAGGACGCGCCCGCATAGGAGGGGACACGAGCGGGACGGGTGAGAGTGAAGCTGAAGTACCGGTTGGCGTAGCCCGCGCCGGACGTCAGTGGCGGGCAGTTGACGGCGACCACGGTCCTGCCGGTCACGTTCCCCAGGGCGAGGCGGTGACTGTAGGAAACGTTGCCGGGGAGACGGCGGCAGTCGTAACGGTAGGTCGCCGCCGAGGCCGGTGCGGCAAGCACCAGCGTCGAGACGACGGCGGCCGCCGCCGGACCCACCCGGCGCACCTGTCGGGCGAGGTACGCCCTGGTCAGTGGCCTGTGTGCGCACCCCCTTCGCAGGCCCGGACACCCCCGGGCCCCTCGTGAACACGGGCGTGCGAGGACACGCCCGCCCAACCGACGCGGTGCGCGGGGCAAGCCGCCACCGGCGGGTTCGTGGCCGACCTTAGGCCGGTGGCCCGCGGCCCGTCGGGCGGTGATCGATGCTCTGACGGAAGAGATCACTCTTGGCGTTGCGTGAGGAGGTCCGGCACGACAAGAACCGGGATTCGCCCCCTCCTGACTCCGGGAGACCGGCCTCCCGGATGCGGAAGGGAGGGGCTCGGCGCGGATGCCCGTCGGGAGGGAGGTCCGGGGCTACTGTGCGGTCCTGACGAACCGTCACGAAAGGATCTTGCTGTGGGCTCTCGTCTCAACCCCTACATCAGCTTCTCCGGTGATGCCAGGCAGGCCATGACCTTCTACCAGGACGTCTTCGGCGGTGAACTGACCGTGCACGAGTTCGGCGCCTTCGGCTCCGACGCGCCTCCCGGGTACGCCGACAAGGTCATGCACGGCATGCTGGAGGCCCCGAACGGCTTCGTTCTCATGGGGGCCGACGTCCCGCCCGGCATGGAGCGGCGCACGGGCAACAACTTCGCGGTGAGCCTGAGCGGCGACGACGCCGGTGAGCTGAGCGGCTACTGGGAGAAGCTGTCCGCGGGCGGCACGGTGGCGGTCGCGCTGGAGAAGCAGATGTGGGGCGACACGTTCGGCATGTGCACGGACCGCTTCGGTGTCGACTGGATGGTCAACATCGCCGGATCGCCCGGCGCCTGACGCCTCCCCGCGGAACCGGCTCGGGGTGTGCGGTGCGGCCGGCGAAGTCCCACCGCACACCCCGTTGCTCCTCGCGACAACAGGCCGGAGATCAGCTCAGCTTCCGGCACAGCAGAGCGGCAGGGCCCGGGCGCGATCCCAGGCGCGTGGTGAAGGCGATTCCGGCCGCGTACTCGTCGTCCGCGCACTGGCCCTTGTAGTCGCCGGAGGCGAAGTCTCCGCCGGAGGCACTGGCAGGCCGGTTGTCGGAGCGGTCGAACCACACCGTTCGCCCGGCTCCCGCGAGCGCGTGGGCCGCCGGTACGCAGAGCGCGGCAGACGTCCGGCCACCGCGGCGGCTGTATCCGACCAGGAAGTCGCCGGCCGGACACTGGAGTTTGGTGTAGCCGGACGCCCAGTCGCCGCCCTGGGGAACATGGCGCTCGTCGGTGACGACGGTCTGGGTGTCCCCCGCCGCGCGGAGGTCGCCGGCGGTCACGTCGGTGCACAGCGCGCGCACCCCGCTGTGGCCCAGCCCGATCAGCCGTTCACCGTCGGGACAGGCGGCCTTGGACGCACCGGAGTCCCAGTCGCCGCCCGCTCGCACCCGGAGTGACTGCACCTGGTCGCCGTGGTCGGTGGCGAGCATGTCCCAGCCGGGAACCGGAGCGACGGAGCCGGTGCGCGACGGTGCGTTCATGAGTCTGTTCCACGCGGCCGCGCGCCAGTCGTCCTGGTCGAGGACGCCGTGGCGGTCGCCCGCCGTGCCGTACCGCAGGAGCGACCAGTCGTCGTGCCCGTCCCAGCCGACGAGGGGCCAGTAGGCGAAGTCGGCGTCGTGGTCGGCGAAGTAGTCGGTGATGTTGCCGAACCATGCGCGGGCGGCGGTTCCGGTCTCGCCCGCGCCGATTCCGAACTCGCTGATCCACACCGGCGCGGTGAAGTGCTGGTTCGCTTCGTCGGAGACGAAGAACGCCTGGTCATGCAGTACTTGGGCGAGTTGGTCGCGCGTGAGGTCCTGATAACGGGCGTCGTGGGTCTCGCCGATGCCGGTGGCGCCGCTGTGCCGGGGGCCGGTGTAGCCGTAGAAGTGGGCCGAGTACACCAGTTTGTGCGGGGCGACGAGGGTATGGGACAGGGTACGGGCGGGGGTGAGGGTGGGACGGCCGTGCGGGAGTCCGTCGACCGGCAGGCCGGTCCAGTTGATCCCTTCGATGACGACGAGGAGGTCGGGGTCGGCCTCGGTGAGGATGCGGTCGGCGGCGAGTTGCGCCGCCGCGTACCAGTCGTGGGCTTCGCCCAGGCCCCAGTTGGGGTCGTCCAGGACGTCACGGCGGACCTCGTTGTAGAGGTCGGCGCCGACGACCCGCGGGTCGTCGGCGTACCGTCGGGCCATGAAGACCCAGTCGTCGGTCCACTGCTGGGTCGACTGACCGCTGTTCCACCGCTCGTTGCCGTCGATGCCGCAGCACCAACGCGACGTGTTGGTGTGGTTGTTGAGGACGACCGCGAACCCGCTCCGGGTGAGGGCGGTGACGACGGCGTCGTAGACCTGCAAAGGTGTCTTTCCGCGGAGTTCCGGGTTGGCCGTGACGGCGACGTCGGGGACGGGCGCGGTCGCGTGGATCATCTCGTTGGAGAACGGCAACCGGACGCTGTTGATGCCGAGTTGGCGGAAGTCGCCGAGCAGGCGGGGCAGGGGTACGCGGTCCAGCCCGAGGGGGATGCCGTGGGAGTTCTGGCCCGCGTGGTGGTTGGCCGGGTCGTCGGTGCTGCCGCTTCCCGTCCAGGAGCCTTGCGCGCCGTCCCAGTTGGCCGACTTCATGCGGAAGCGCTTCCCGTCGGCGTCGACGACGTAGCGCCCCCGCGTGGACAGCGGTGGCTGCCAGGTGTCGGCCGTCGCCTCGACGGCCGGAGCCGCCGATGCCGCCGAGGAGACAGCGGGGGCGGCGACCGCCCCGGGAGCGGTGGCGAGCAGCAGAAGTACCGCGCTCGCTAATGTCAGGTACTTGCCAAACCGAAGTGTGGGCATCGGACCTCGGGTGCCTGGAGGGGGGTGGGCGCCCGAGCCTAGCGGGACGACCCGGCCGGGGCGATGGTGCTACCCGGACGCGGGGACGGTACCGCGATACGCCTACGGGCCTACCCGTGCGCACAGCACGCCTCAGAGCTCGCGCACCGGACGTGCCGGGTTGCCGACGGCCACGACATCGGCGGGGATGTCCCTGGTGACCACCGCTCCGGCGCCGATGACGCTGTTGTCGCCGATGGTCACACCCGGGCACACGATGACTCCGCCGCCGAGCCAGACGTTGTTCCCGATGGTGATGGGGCGGGCGGCTTCGAGCTTGTCCCGGCGCGGCTGCGGCTCCAAGGGGTGCGTGGGGGTGAGGAGTTGGACGTTCGGGCCGAGCTGGCAGTCGTCCCCGATGATGATCGGCGCCACGTCCAGCGCGGTGAGGTGGTAGTTGACGAAGGTGCGTGCCCCGATGGTGATGTTGCTGCCGTAGTCGACGTACAGCGGCGGTCGCAGGTCGACCTCCTCGCCGACGGAGCCGAGCAGTTCGGCCAGGATCGGCCGGGAGCCGACGGCGTCCTCCAGGTAGGCGGCCTGGTAATGGGCGGCCAGGCGCATGGCGCGCTGCTGTCGCTTCGCGATCTCCGGGTCGTCGGCGATGTAGAGGTCGCCCGCGAGCATGCGTTCCAGGTTCGAGCGGGGATCGTCGGCGAAGTAGTCAGGCGGCATGCGGACGAACGTACACGCCGGGGGCCCTGCCGAAGGAGAGCGCCTCGGGTGCTCCCGGCGCCCGGGCGGGCCCGGTCAGGATGCCTCGGCCGCCGCGCGCACCTCGTCGGCGAGTGCCTTGTCCAGGGCGGCGTGCACGAGTCCGTCGGCGAGGCGGGGCAGCTCGTCCGCGGTGACGAGGCCGCTCAGCCTGCGCGGCGAGACGGGCAGCCCGAGCCTGCGGGCCCCGTCCTGCGCCTTGCCGTCGATGTACGGCGCGAACTCGGGCCACACGCCCTGCACGGCTCGCAGGAAGATGTCGGCCCCCGTCGGCCCGATACCGGGGACGTCCTGCAGGGCCTTCTTCGGGTCCGCCTCTTCGCGCAGTCGGCGCAGGTCGCCTCCGTAGCGCTCCAGCAGCAGGTCGGCTCCCTCGCCGAGCTGTGTCGAGGTCCGCTCGTCGTAGCGCCGGTAACCGCCTTCCCCGAGGGCGTCGACGCGTTGCTGCCAGGAGGCTTCGGCCATGGACCGCGCGTCGCGCAGGCCGGCGGCGAACAGGGCCCTGGCCGCGGCCACCGCGATGTCGGCCCTGATGCGCGCACTGAGCAGCAGGGCGAGGACGAGGGTCTGATAGAGGGGCGCCGGTGTGTCGCGCAGGCGGATGCCGGCGTCGGCCGCATACGTGCGCGGCTGGAGTTGTAGCAGGGCGCGCGCCAGCGCGGCGTCGGACGGAGCACTCGACGTCTTGTCGGACCTCGTGCCCGCCTTGGTCTTCGTTCCGGTCTTCGACTTCGTGTCGGTGTTCGACTTCGTGTCGGTCTTGGTGCTCATGGTCGGGCTCCTGACGGAGAGACGCCGAGAGTTCAGGGCCGGCGGGCCGTCCGTTCCCGTCGTCGGCGCCGGGTCACGACCAGCAGGTCCACGGCCGCCAGCAGGGCGAGCGCGGCACACACCGCGGCGAGCACTACAAGGGCACCACTGCTCGGGGTGTCACCGGGGCCGGACGTGCCGGCCCACACGCCGAACAGCACGGCCGCCGCGACGAACAGGGGCAGGAAGATCCCGGACAGCAGAAGGCGCAGGCGCAGCGGACTCCGGGCGGTACGCGGTTCGGTACCCGTACGCGGCGTGTGTCTGCCGACGACGCCCGAACGGGACCGGGGGACGGGCTCGACCGGCCGTCCTTGGTCGTCGTCCGCCACCATGCGCCTCCTCAGCCCGGCCAGGGTGCTCGCCCGCCTCGTCGTCCTTGTCGCGTAGCCCTCCCTCGCCATACCAAACCGGCACCGGCCCGACATTTTCCTCAGGTGGTGGTGTGATCCGGATGCCCGCCCGTCCGGCGCTTCTCCTTCAGCTCGGCCTCGAACAGGTGGTCCACTCCGTCGGCGAGTTCCCCGCGGATCTCGGCCTCGACGTCCTTGAACGGTTCGTAGTACGTGGCGTTGTAGGCCTCGACGATCTGGAACGTCCAGTGGCCGGGGATGACGTTGCGTCCCACGATGTCCCGCTCGACGCGGTCGGCCCATGCGGCGTGGCCCGCTTCGCGGAGCAGCCTCACCGCACGGTCCAGTTCGAAGTCGGCGCCTCCCGTCAGCTGATGGAACGCGTACAGGTGCCCGCGGGCCCGTTCGGTCGTCTCCAGCGCCTTCGACAGCGCCCCGAGGGCCTCCACCGTGGCGTCCGAGACACCGCTGGGGCGCTGGTGCACGGGGGTGTCGCCCGTGTCGTGTTCGTTCATGGATCCATGGTGTCCCGATCGGCGCGGTCCTCACCTGCCGACGCCCGATCGGGCCCCTGTCCCCTGCGGCTACGGCCCGACGGCCCACCGGCCGTCCCGGTGACCGTCGAACGCGCTCACAGTGGGGTGCGCTCGGCCTCCCGGGGAAGGGCCGCCGTCGCCCGTGCGGCGGGGCCCGCCGTCACGGTGCGGCGGACGTGGACCGGTGGGGCGGCCGCCGTCGCCAGGTAGGCGTGCGCCCTCGTGAGCGCGTCGGCGATCTCGCGGGTTCCCGTGGACACGCAGAGCGTGTACGCGAGGTCCCGCAGCCGCGGGCCGGGGGCCGTGACCCCGGCGAGCGTCTCCTCGGCCAGGAGCGTCTCGTACTCCTCGACGAGCCGGTGCAGGGCGGTGGGGAGGGGCATCAGCATCGGTGCGGCTCCTTGCGTGCGGACGACGGTGTCATGAGGTGGACCGACTGCGGGAGAACTGCCCGAGGGCTTCGTCGCGGACCTGGGCGCAGCTGCGGGTGATGAGGCGCGACACGTGCATCTGAGAGATGCCGAGGCGGTCGGCTATCCCACTCTGCGTCATGTCCTCGAAGAAGCGCATGTACAGGATGGCCCGCTCCCGCTCCGGCAGCCTGCGCAGTTCGTTCTTGGCGGCCTCGCGGTCCACGACGACGTCGAACGAGGAGTCGGACTCGCCCAGCGTGTCACCGAGGCTGTATCCGTCGTCGCCGGTGGCGAGTTCCGCGTCCAGGGAGAGCGTGCTGAAGCTCTCCAGTGCTTCGAGGCCGGCGGCGACCTCCTCCTCGGTGAGTCCCGTGTGGGCGGCGAGCTCCGCCGGAGTGGGTTCCTTGGTGCCGGGGCGCTCGAGGAGGTCGCGGCGTGCCACACGCACCCGGTTGCGCAGGTCCTGAACCCGGCGCGGTACGCGCAGGGCCCACATCCGGTCCCGGAAGTGGCGCTTCACCTCGCCGGTGATGGTGGGCACCGCATAGCTCTCGAAGGCGCCCCGGGCCGGGTCGAACCGGTCGACCGCCTTGACCAGCCCGAGCGCCGCGACCTGGCGCAGGTCCTCCATGGCCTCACCGCGGTCGCGGAAACGGCCGGCGATCCGATGGGCCATGGGCAGCCAGAGGGCCACCAGCTCGTCGCGTACGGCGTCGCGCTCGGGGCCGTCGTCCAGCGCCACCAGCCGCTCGAAGAGCGCGGTGGCCTCGGGGGAATCATCATGGTGACGGCGCGCCGCCACGGAGAGCGGGACGGAGGCGTCGTGCGTCTGCGGACGGGCGGTGGTCATGTGTGTGGGCACGCGGATTCGCTCCTGAACGGGAGTCTCAGGACACGCCCGGGACGTACTCCGGGCGCGACCCGATCGGAAGTCTGGGTCACCGCGCGAGGAGTTGTCCGGCCCACGACGAGGTCGCAGCCGGCCAGGGAGATCCCCGCGCGGCTTGCGCCTCCAGTCCGAAGCACGAACGTCCGGGTTCCCCGGCGTCCCACCCGCAAACGCCGCGTTCGCCTCCGAGGACGGGCCGTGCTCGGTGGCGCGCGTTCCGCGAACGCGTCACCGCGACTCCCCCACGCGGCCCCGGCACCCTTTGTCACCGGCGCGGGGACAGGCCCGGGGGGGTACTCCGAACGGGACGGCGTGGGCACCTGAGGGCCAGGGGCCGTCCGCCGGAAAGGGAGCAAGGGATGGCTGACCACGACGCCTTGGGGCGCTATCGCGGCAAACGCGACTTCACTCGGACCGGGGAACCCCGGGGCGGCGGAGCGGGCGGGGACGAGGAGCCGCACTTCGTCGTACAGATCCACGACGCCCGCCGCCTGCACTTCGACTTCCGCCTCCAGGTCGGGGATGTACTGAAGTCCTGGGCCGTCCCGAAGGGACCTTCGACGGATCCGAAGGACAAGCGGCTCGCCGTGCCCACCGAGGACCATCCTTTGGAGTACGAGGACTTCGAGGGGGTGATCGCCCGGGGCGAGTACGGCGGCGGAACGGTCATCGTCTGGGACCACGGCACCTACCGGCCGCGCAGCCACGACCGCCGCGGCAAGCCCGTACCGTTCGACGAATCCCTCGACCACGGACACGCCACCTTCTGGCTCAACGGTTCGAAGCTGCGCGGCGAGTACGCCCTGACCCGGTTCCGCGGCGGCGAGGACGGCGGGGACGAGGAGGCCTGGCTGCTGGTGAAGGCGAAGGACGACCACGCCGAGACCGGCCACGGGACGCCCGACCCGCACCGCGCCCGCTCGGCACACAGCGGACGCACGCTGCGCCAGGTCGCGGACGAGGCCGCGGAGTCATAAGAGACCTCCGCGCCACGCCGGCCCGGAAGCAGGGTCTGCCGCCGTCCGGACCGGTCCCGAGCGGCGCAGCCTGTTCGGCCGTACGCCAATGGCCCGGAAAGTGTGGTTTGTGCCAACCTGAACACAGCACCGACCGGGTGAACGGCACGGGCCGTCGTCCGAACGTCCCTCACAGAGGCGAGGCCTGACATGAATTCCGGCTCGGCACGCGGCACAGCCCCTCCGCCCGACCGTCATGAATCGGAGATCACCCTGCGGGTGAACGGCGCACCGCACACGCTCACCGTCGACCACCGCTCGGTCCTCCTGGACGTCCTGCGTGAGCGTCTCGGTCTCGTCGGCGCGAAGAGAGGGTGTGATCACGGCCAGTGCGGCGCCTGTACGGTCCTGGTCGACGACCGGCGGGCCAACAGCTGTCTGCTGCCCGCCGTGGCCCAGGACGGGTGCCGGATCACCACGATCGAGGGGCTGTCCGGGGACTCCGAGGATCTGCATCCGCTGCAGCGCGCCTTCGTCGACCGCGATGCCCTGCAGTGCGGTTACTGCACCCCGGGCCAGATCTGCAGTGCCGTGGGCGCGCTCGGCGAGGCGGAGGCGGGGCATCCCTCGCACGTCACGGACCCGGCCTCGCCTTCCGGCCGTTCGGTCCCGATGGGCCGGGACGAGATCCGTGAGCGGATGAGCGGAAACCTCTGCCGGTGCGGCGCCTATCCGCACATCGTCGAAGCCATCGAGGACGTGACCCGGTGAAGCCTCTCGGATACGTACGTGCGGGCAGTGTCGAGGAGGCCGTCGCGGAGTTCACCGCCCGTCCTGGGGCGCGCTACCTCGGAGGCGGCACCAACCTCGTGGACCTGATGAAGCTGGGTGTGGAACGCCCCACCGCCCTCGTCGACATCAGCAGACTGCGTCTCGACACGGTGGAGGAGACCGCCGACGGCGCGCTCCGCGTCGGGGCGACCGTCCGCAACAGCGATCTCGCCGCTCATCCGCTGGTCCGCGACCGCTACCCGGTGCTCTCGCAGGCGATCCTGGCAGGCGCTTCCGGGCAGCTGCGCAACATCGCCACCACCGGGGGCAACCTCCTCCAGCGCACCCGCTGTTCGTACTTCCAGGACACCGGCAAGCCGTGCAACAAGCGGGAGCCCGGCAGCGGTTGCGGGGCCAGGGAGGGCGTTCACCGCGAGCACGCGGTGCTCGGCCACTCCCCCGAATGCATCGCCACCCATCCCTCGGACATGGCCGTCGCGCTGGCCGCCGTCGACGCGCGCGTCGAGCTGTTCGGAGCCGACGGTGCCCGCACGCTCCCGGTCACCGAGTTCCACCGGCTGCCCGGCGCTCACCCGGAGCGGGACACCGAGATCCGGCCCGGCGAACTCATCACCGGTGTGGTGCTCCCCGCCGACACGGCCGGGGTGCCGTCCCTGTACCGCAAGGCCCGCGACCGGGCGTCGTACGCGTTCGCTCTCGCGTCCGTCGCAGCCGTGCTCCGGGTGGAGGACGGCATCGTCCGGCACGCCGGAATCGCCTTCGGCGCCCTGGCCCACCGCCCCTGGCGTGCCCGACGCGCCGAGGAGGCACTGCTCGGCGCCGCCGCCACGGAGGACGCCTTCGGGCGGGCCGTGGACCTCGAACTCGAAGCGGCCCAGCCCCTGCGCGACAACGCCCACAAGGTGCGTCTGGCCCGCAACCTCGCCGTGGACGTCCTGAACCGGCTCGCCGCGCCCGCCATCGCCTGAACCGGCTCCGGAGCACTCCCGGCCCCGGCATCACAAGGAGGACCGTCATGGCCCACACCGACCCCGTGCTCGGTACGGCAGCCGAACGCCGGGAGGGCCCCGACAAGGTGAGGGGCCGGGCCCGTTACGCGGCCGAGCACAGCGCCGCCGGCCGCGCGTACGGCCGCCCGGTGCCCGCCACCGTCGCGAGCGGTTCGGTCCGTGCGATCGACACGGCGCCGGCCCTGGCCGTTCCCGGCGTGCTCGCGGTGCTCACGCCCGAGGACGCCCCCCGGCTCGCCGAGGCGGACGACCCCACTCTCTCCGTCCTGCAGAACTCCGACGTACCGCACCGCGGCTGGCCGGTCGCCCTGGTCGTCGCGGAGACGATCGAGGCCGCCCGGGCCGGCGCCGCGGCGGTGCGGGTCGCGTACACGACGCGGGACCACGACGTCACGCTCACGGACGGCCACCCCGCGGGGTACTTCCCCGAGGAGGCCAACGGCGGCTATCCGGGACAGCGGGAACAGGGCGACCCCGAAGGCGCGTTCGCGTCCGCTGCCGTCCGTGTCGACGCGGCCTACCGGGTGTCACCGCTGCACAACCACCCCATGGAACCGCACGCGGCCACCGCGCGCTGGGACGACGGCCGCCTCGTCGTGCACGACTCCAGCCAGGGCTCCACGGCCGTAGGTGCCACGCTGGCCGGACTGTTCGGGCTCCGCGAGGAGCAGATCACCGTGACGGCCGAGCACGTCGGCGGCGGCTTCGGCTCCAAGGGCACGGCACGCCCGCACGTCGTGCTCGCCGCGATGGCCGCACAGCGGACCGGACGGCCTGTCACCGTCGCCCTGCCGCGGCGCATGATGCCCGCGCTGGTCGGCCACCGGGCCCCCACCCTGCACCGCCTCCGGCTCGGCGCCACCGAGGACGGCGTGCTCACCTCTCTCACGCACGAGGTCACCACCCACACCTCCCGCATCAAGGAGTTCGTGGAGCAGGCGGCCGTACCGGCGCGCATCATGTACGCCTCGCCCAACAGCCGCAGCACGCACCGCGTCGTGCCGCTGGACGTTCCGAGCCCGTCCTGGATGCGCGCCCCCGGGGAGGCACCGGGCATGTTCGCCCTGGAGTCGGCCATGGACGAACTCGCCGTGGCCCTCGGCATGGACCCTGTCGAGCTGCGGATCGTGAACGAACCGGACACCGAACCCGACAGCGGCCGCCCCTTCAGCAGCCGGCATCTCGTCGAGTGCCTGCGGGACGGCGCCGAGCGTTTCGGCTGGTCGCGGCGGGACCACCGGCCGGGCAGCCGCTCCGAAGGTGCCCTGCTGCTGGGATCGGGCGTGGCGGCCGCCACCTACCCGGTCCTCGTGTCGCCCTCCACGGCCGTCGCGCGAGCACGCCCCGACGGAACCTTCTCGGTCGGTCTCAACGCGACCGACATCGGCACCGGCGCCCGGACGGTGCTCGCGCAGATCGCGGCCGACGCGCTCGGCGTCCCGCTGGCCCGGGTCGACACCGAGATCGGGAGCAGCGACCTGCCGTCGGCCCCGCTGGCCGGCGGTTCCTCGGGCACCGCGTCCTGGGGCTGGGCCGTCCACGAGGCCTGCACCCGGCTGCGCGCGTCCCTCGCGGAACGTTCGGGACAGGTGCCCGCCGAGGGTCTCGCGACGCGGGCCGACACAGCGGGAACCGCGGACGCGGACAGCGCCTACGCGCGCCATGCCTTCGGCGCCCACTTCGCGGATGTCGCGGTGGACACGGTCACCGGCGAGGTCCGGGTGCGCCGGCTGCTCGGCGTGTACGCGGCCGGACGCATCCTGAACGCCCGTACCGCCCGGTCGCAGTTCATCGGTGGCATGACCATGGGGCTGGGTATGGCCCTCACGGAAGGCAGCACCATGGACCCCGTCTTCGGCGACTTCGTCGAGTCGGACCTGGCGGCCTACCACGTGCCCGCCCACGCGGACGTGCCGGCGATCGAGGCGCACTGGATCGACGAGGAGGACCCGCACCTCAATCCGATGGGCAGCAAGGGCATCGGGGAGATCGGGATCGTCGGGACCGCGGCGGCCATCGGGAACGCCGTCCACCACGCCACCGGAACCCGGTACCGCGAACTGCCGCTCACCCCGGATCGGGTGCTGGCCGGTCTGAGATGAGCGAAAGCCCCGGTGCCCGCCGCGTGCGGGCCCGGTGTCCACACCGTGCAGGACCGGACGGGCCGGGCACTCCGGCACATCCTGATCGTCCGGACTGGTTTGGACAGGGCTCAGCCCGGTAGACCGCAGTGAGGTGGGTTGCTGGCCAACCGCTCCCGGGAGGGTTCGGCAGTGAGCCCGCCACCGGCCGCCCGATCGGCATCATTGGCGGGCGGCCGGCCACCTTCTTCCCGCTCTCGGCGGCAGTTCCGGCGGAGTGGAACGGGCTCAGGCGTCGTCCGACATGACCTGGTCGCGCAGTGAGGCACAGCAGTTGCTGATCAGACGCGACACGTGCATCTGCGAGACGCCGAGCTCCTCGGCTATGCCGCTCTGCGTCATACCGCGGAAGAACCGCAGGTAGAGGATGGTCTGCTCCCGTTCGGGAAGCCGCCTCAGGGCCGGTTTCACGGCTTCGCGGTCGACGACGAGGTCGTATCCGGCGTCGGTCTCCCCCAGCGCGTCCGCCAGCGAGTAGCCGTCGTCGCCGTGGGTGAGCTCCGCGTCCAGCGACAGGGCCGCGTAGCTGTCGAGCGCCTCCAGGCCGCTGCCGACCTCTTCCTCGGTCAGCCGTGTGTACGCCGCGATCTCGGCGACTGTCGGCTGCCGGCCGGTGTTCGCCGCCGCGAGGTCCTTGATGGCCGCACGTACCCGGTTCCGCGCCTCCTGGACGCGGCGCGGCACATGCATGACCCACATGTGGTCGCGGAAGTGGCGCTTGATCTCGCCCGCGATGGTCGGCACCGCATAGCTCTCGAAGGCGTTGCCCCGATCCGGGTCGTACCGGTCCACGGCCTTCACCAGCCCGAGGGCGGCCACCTGGGTCAGATCCTCCAGGGCCTCGCCCCGCCCTCGGTAGCGGCCGGCGATGCGCTCCGCCATGGGCATCCAGGCCCGCACGATCTCGTCCCGCAGGACGTGCCGTTCCGTGCCCTCCGGGAGTCGCGCAAGCCGCTCGAACGCGGCGTCGGTGTCGGGGGCGTCGTCGTGCGGTCGACGCTTCACAGTGCTTGTGGTGATCATGTGCTGACAGCTCCCTGAGAGGTTGCTGACGGGACAGAACACCGTGGGGGGCCACAGCACAGCACCATCGGGACACACCCGCACTGCGGAGCTCAGCGCTCCCACGGACGTGCCTCCTGTCCGAAGCACTGAACTCCAACGTACATCTTTTATGACCTATATAGCCCCCTTCGGGACGGTCGTCACCAAGCGTGGCGATACGGTGGCCGCCAACGGCTACCGCTCGGACTCCCAGCGAGGGCGCTCCTGCCGATCGCTCCGCCTGCTGCCCGAGGCCTGGACCTGGCGCGGAGTGAGTCGCTCGCTCTTGTCCGCGGCCCGGGGTACCTCGCTCGACTCCCGGATCTCGCTGGTCTCCCGCACCGGGCCGGTCTCCGGCAGCCGGGGCTGCTCGGCGGGTGTGGGCGGGAGGGACTCGCGGCGGCGGGTCCTGATGCCCAGGCGGACGGCCCAGACGAGGGCACCCGCGACGATGAGGCCGCCGACGAAGGCACCGAGTGTGCCGTAGGCCGCGTTCGACAGGGCGATGTCCCAGTATTTGTCGTTCATGGTGACCCGGGTACCCGCAGTCGTGCGGTGAAGACTCAGAAATCTCTCGCGTCCCTGCCCAGGCGCACCTCTCGCGCCGGTGCGGCGCCGCTTGCACGCCCGCGGCCCGGCTTCCCGCAACACGTGGGCGGGGGCGGCCGGTTCAGGTCACTCCTCGGCCGACCGGCGGGACAGGCGTTTCCCGGTGGACGCCCGGGGCACCCGGGGCTCCGGCGATCGCCCGTCCGTGATGCCCCGCGAATCCAGAAGGAGACACATGCTCTTCCTCGTCGCCGCGCTGCTCCTCCTCGGCGTTGTGGTCGGTGCCGCAGCCCATCTGCCGTTGCCGGTCACGCTGGTGGCGGCCGTGGCCATCGGCTGCTGGCTGCTCTTCTACGGGCTGCGCAGGCACCGGATCGGCACGTCGCAGAACACGACCTCCTACCGGGGCGGGGAGGCGCGATGAGCCAGTCCACCCAGGAGGCGACGCGAACCCGGTCCCGGCGCGACCCGTACAGCCTCGCCGTGGCGTCCTTCATCCTCGGCCTGGTCGGCCTGCTGGTCTTCAACATCGTCCTCGGGCCGACCGCCGTCGTCCTCGGCCTGGTCGCCCTGCACCGCGGCACGCTGCATCGCCACCGCGCCTACCTGGGGATTTTGCTCGGGGTCGCCGACCTGGTCGTGCTCGCCGCCGTCACGGCGGCCGACAACAGCGTCGCCTGGCACATCTGAGGCGGGCGCCCTGGCCGGCCGGTCCGCGGACCACGCCTCAGGGGGCGTCCCCCGCCCAGTCGAAGAACATCGGGTCCCCGGGACGCGGGTCGTACAAGGCCCGCGCTCCCGGGCCGAACTGGCCCAACTCCGTCTCCAGCGCCACGCCGCCGGATATCTCGTCCGGCGTGCGGCCGGTGATGTCGAGCAGCAGACCGTCCAGCGGTCCGCCCACCAGCTCCGCGTAGTCCCGGCCGCGCTGCGGGCCCTGACGGGGGTCGTCGTGGTCCGCGCCGTAGACCCGGCCGCGCAGCAGCTGTTCGTCGTCCTTGTCCATGCCCTCCACCATCGCAGCCGCCACTGACATCGCGAGTCGTGCCGGTGTCGACACGACCCGTCCCCGCCGCCGTCCGACGGCACGGGCGGCACGTCCGGGCGCCGCTCTCCGCAGGGGACATGGCCCCTCCGGGTGCACACCCTCGCTGCTCCGATCGGGTGAAGCGCGGGCGCCCGGTCCGAGGGCTCTTTCCGGGCGACGGAGGGGTCCGGATTCGCCCACCGCGCGTCTGTCCGCCGGTCCCGTCGGGGCATCAGCCGCGCAGTGCGGCGAGCCGGCGCCCGGCGGGGCCGAGGCTGCGGCCGCGGTCCAGCAGCCCCTCCCAGGGTTTGGTGCGTGCCTGCTCGACGGCGTCGGCGATGGTCCAGCGGCGGGCGTCGAGGTCCGGATCGTCGAGTTGGCTCCAGGAGATCGGGACGGCCACGGGCGCGCCGGGCTTCGGGCGGACGGTAAAGGGCACCACGACGGTCTGCGCGTACGCGTTGCGCTGCACGTCGAGATAGAGCCGGTCGCCGCGGTCCTTCTTGCGGGCGGCGGTGGTGAGGCGGTCGGGGTGCGCCTCCGCGAGGGTCTCGGCGACGTCCTTGGCGAACGCGCGGACCTCGTCGAAGTCCTGGTGTCCGTCGAGCGGCACGACGACGTGCAGGCCACGCGAGCCCGTGGTCATCGGCGCCGAGGGGAGCTTCAGCGCGTCGAGAAGTTCGCGCACCGCCCGGGCCGCTTCGCGCACGGCGGCGAAGTCGCCCTCCGTCGCCGGGTCGAGGTCGATGACGAGCCTGTCGGGACGTTCGACGTCGCCCGCCTTCGACAGCCAGCGGTGCAGGGTGAGGCAGGCCTGGTCGGCGAGGTAGACGAGGGTCGCGGTGTCCCCGCAGACGGGGTGGAGGACCGTGCCGCCCTCCTTGCGCACCTCGACCCGCTCGATCCAGTCCGGGTAGTGGTCCGGCGTGTTCTTCTGCATGAAGCGGGGACCGTCGATCCCGTCCGGGTACCGCTCCAGCATCAGGGGGC
This sequence comes from Streptomyces sp. NBC_01428, assembly GCF_036231965.1. Lineage (NCBI taxonomy): Bacteria > Bacillati > Actinomycetota > Actinomycetes > Kitasatosporales > Streptomycetaceae > Streptomyces > Streptomyces sp. NBC_01428. The sequence continues at coordinate 691,972 of NZ_CP109499.1, forward strand.
GGCCCCTCAGATGGGGCAGCATGAAGGGGGCGACGGCGCGGTAGTACGCGACGAGGTCCCGCTTCGTGTACTCCTTGCCGCTCCCGCTCGCCGGGAAGAGCACCTTGTCCGGCCGGTGCAGGTCGAGCGTGCGGCGACCGACCCGCACGGTGTGGGTGCCGGAGCCGGCCATCGCGCCATCCTTCCGTCGACGTTCGGGCGGCGCGAAAGCCGCCGTACCCGCTCTCCACGCAACACCGCGGACGGACGTCCTGCCACGGGAACGGACGCACGACTCCGCGTTCCGCCCGGCCGACGGCCGGTTTCCGAGCGACCGGTCCATGGCGCCGTCCGTGCGCGCGGGTACCCGGCTGCCACGCCCCGTAACGCGCGCACCGCGGCCCATGGGGCCGGGCCATCGGGCTTGCCCTTGACCCGCACGTCAGGGTTTAGCGTGCCTCGGCCGGTGGGGCGATGGTCCACCCGACGTACGCACCGGCTCGCCTCTCGCCCTCGTCCGGACCCGGAGTCGCCCCATGGCCGTTCAAGCACCGCCCACCACCCGCGAGATCCACCTAGTCGGCGCGCCCGTGGGGTTGCCGGCGCCGGAACACTTCGCCGTCGTCGAGACAGCGCTGCCCACACCGCGGGCGGGCCACGTCGTCGTCCGCAACCGGCACTTCCTCGTCTTTCCAGGGTTGCGGACGCTCATCGGGGGCGAGGTCGAGGGGGTCCCGTTGCCGCCCGTCCACGTTGGCGACGCCCTGTTCGGACCCGCCGTCGGGGAGGTCGTCACCGCGGGCGCCGGCAGCGCGCTGCGCCCCGGCGACCTGGTCTCTCACCTGCAGGGCTGGCGGGAGCACGCCCTGCTGAGCGACGACGACTGCGTGCCGCTGAGTGACGTGCTGGACGACCCCGTCGCGTTCCTGTCGTCCGGGGCCGCCGCGTACGCGGCGCTCACCCGGCTCGCCGGCGTGCGTCCCGGCGACACCGTCCTCGTCACCGGAGCCGCGGGAGCCGTCGGGAGTCTCGCGGGCCAAGTGGCCCGCCTCCTGGGCGCCGAACGCGTCGTGGGCACGACCCGCTCGGCGCGCAAGGCCGAACGGCTCACGGCCGAACTCGGCTACGACGCGGTCGTGGTCCCGGGCACGGCACCGCTCGCCGAACAGCTCGCCGCCGCGGCGCCCGACGGCATCGACGTACTCCTCGACACCGTCGGCGGCGAACAGTTGACCGCGGCCGTCGGCGCGGCACGGCGGGGCGCGCGGTTCGCGTTGGTGGGCGCGCTCTCCGGGCAGCTGTCGGCCGACCGCGACGGCACCACCGCGCCCGCGGAGGTCGACACGTTCCGTGTCATCACACTGGGGATCACGCTGCGGGGACTCAGCAGCTCAGATCTCGGTGAAGCGGCCGAGGAGTGGAACACGCGCTTCGGGGACTGGCTGCGCTCCGGTGAGATCGTCTTCCCCCACGTCCGGATCGCGGGCATTGATCGCGCGCCCCGGGCGTTGCAGGAACTGTTCGAGGGGCGGCACATCGGAACCGTCGTCGTGGACGTCACGTAGCGGTCGGCTCCGCGGGACCGTGGACTCCCGCGTCCTCGAGGGTCGTCGACGCGGCACCGGGTGAAAGCGGGGAGCGGATGCGGATCGGGGATGCGGCGGCAGCGGCCGGCACGACAGCACGTGCGCTGAGGTTCTACGAGGAGCGCGGGTTGCTGCCACCAGCGCGGCGCACGGCGGCCGGGCAGCGTGAGTACGGTCCCGGCGACGTCGCCCGGGTGAGGGTGATCCGGGACCTGCTCGCCCTCGGCCTGACGGTGGAGGACCTGTGCGGCCTCGCCGACCGCATCCCCCTGCTCGTCGACGACCCGCGCAGACGGTGTTCCGGCGGTACGGACAGTCCCGGAACCAGCGTCGTCCACCGCCGACTGGCCGCGCTGGACGCCGAGATCGACCGTCTCACCCGGCTGCGCACCCGTCTGGCCGCTCGGACCGGCCGCACGACCGACCGATCCTGAGCGGCACGTCGGACGGCGGCGGCGCGGTGGGTGCCGCCTTCGCGATCGGTCACGACGGCCGGTGTCCGGCCCCTTGGGGACCGCGCCAAGGCCCGCACGATCAGGGCCAGTTGTTGCGGCCGCATGAAATCCCTCGGCCCGACGTGCTGCGGCTGCTGGGCCGACGCCCTTCGCCGCGATCTCGTCATTGACGGATCGGAGAATCGATTCGTACGATCGCGACCGGCATTGAGTGTCAGCGTCAAGCCCTGGCTCGCTGACCGGCAACCCTCCTCCGCGGTGGGGTGCTCCAGGTGAAAGCCCGGCGTGGTCGCCCGACCCCGCAAGCGCGAACCCGCCCCGGCAGGGGGCCGAGACAGGGAGGCCCGGCGTGCGGAACGACAGCAGCGACCTGAGCGCCTCGATCGCGGCCGCGGCGATGTTCTCCGGGTTCTCGCGCCGCCGCCACATCGACCTGGAGCGCTCCGCCAGCTGCCTGTGTCGCGGCTGACGACACGCTCGGCCGGCCGACGCACGTAGTCGGCTCCTTCCTGAGGCTGCGAGCAACAGCCCCTGTTCCCCCCGGCGTTGTGAGGTCGGCGTACGCACCGCGCACGCGCCGTCGACGCACCCCTTCCCCGCCCGGCCGGGCCCCGACGCTTCGTCCGGGCCCGGACCCGAGCCACCGAACCGACTTTGTCGTCCGATCGGTGCCGCCCGTCCACGGCTGCGCCGTCCCGCTTCGCCCTGTCCGCACCGGACCGGCGCAGCGACTCTGGAGTAGGAGAACCCCTTCCGTGACATCCCACCCGGACACCCGATCCGCCCGATGGACGGCAGCCGCCGCTGTCGTGACGAGCGGCATCCTGCTGAGCGGCTGCTCGTCGAGTGACGGCACCGGTTCGAGCGGCACCGACGGCCGGGCCAGGTCCGGTGGCACGCTGACCTTCGCGGTGGGGTCCGACGCCGGGTGCGTGGACCCGCAGCAGGTGGGCAGCAACGACAGCATCTACTCGGTGCGCCAGGTCGTCGACTCGCTGACCGACCAGGACCCCAGGACCGGCAAGATCGTGCCCTGGCTGGCGAAGAGCTGGGACATCAGTTCCGACACGACGACGTTCACCTTCCACCTGCGGTCGGGCGTGACGTTCAGCGACGGCTCCCGGCTGACCGCCCAGGTGGTCAAGGACAACTTCGACGCCGTACCGAAGCTCGGCGCCCTGGCCACCCTCGCCCAGGGCTACCTGAGCGGGGTGCGGAACACCGAGGTGGTCGATCCGAGCACCGTCCGGGTGACGTTCAAGAAGCCCAACGCACAGTTCCTCCAGGCCACTTCGACCCACTCGCTGGGCATCGAGTCGTCGGCGAGCGTGAAGCTGAGCCCGCAGGAGAAGTGCAGCAAGGGAGTGGCCGGCTCGGGGCCCTTCACGCTGTCGGACTACGTACAGAACCGCTCGGTCACGTTGAGCAAGCGCGCCAAGTACGCCTGGGGTTCATCGCTGTGGGCCAAGAAGGGCGAGGCGTACCTGGACAGACTCGTGTTCAAGGTCGTGCCCGAGGCGGGCGTGCGGAGCGGGAGCCTGCAGTCGGGTCAGGTCGACGCGATCGGCAGCGTGGGCAAGGCCGACGAGACGGCGCTCAAGGGCGGTGCGGTGAACCTGCAACGCCGGGCCAACCCCGGCGTCGTGTTCAACCTCGGCCTGAACAACTCCCGCCCCCTGCTCAAGGACGCGAAGGTGCGGCAGGCCCTGCAACTCGCCGTCGACCGGCAGCAGATCGTGGACGCCGTCTTCCCGACGGGAACCGAGCCGGCCACCAGCGTGCTGGCGCACACGACACCGAACTACGCGGACCTCGGACCGGACCTGTCCTTCGACGCGGCGAAGGCCAAGTCGCTGCTGGACGCCGCCGGATGGAAGACCGGGAGTGACGGCGTCCGGTCGAAGGGCGGCACCAAGCTGCGTCTGACCGTCAAGTGGTTCGCCAACGCGGCCACCAACCAGCCGGCGCTGGAGCTGATCCAGCAGCAGCTGAAGGCGGTGGGCGTGGACGTCGTGCTCAAGCAGCTCCAGATCACCCAGTTCGCCCCGACGCTCCAGTCGGGCGACTTCGACGCGGTGTGGGGCAACGTCACGCGGGCCGACCCGGACATCCTGCGCAGCTCCTACTCCACCGAGCTGGCCAACTTCTACCACCTGCCCGCGAGTCCGCTGGACACCGCGCTGAACCGGCAGGCGGCGACCGCCGATCCTGACCGGCGCGGCGAACTGGTGAAGACCGCGCAGGAGTTGCTCATCCGGAAGGCGTACATCATTCCGGTGGTGGAGCTGGAGACCCAGTTGGGTGTGGCGAAGAAGGTGCACAACCTCGACTTCGACGCCTCCAGCCGCGTCCAGCTGCACGACACGTGGATCGGCTAGCGGCCGGCATGCGTCGCTATGTGATCAAACGTATCGCGCAGGCGGTCGGGGTGCTGTGGGCGGCCTACACGGTGTCGTTCCTGGTGCTGGACTACCTGCCCGGTGATCCGGTCTCGGCGATGGCCGGCGCCGGAGCCGACTCGGGGCAGGTCGACCCGGCTCAACTCGCCGCCCTGCGACACCAGTACGGCTTCGACAGGCCCGTGCCGGTCCAGTACGCCGAGGCGCTCGGCCGCGCGGTGCGCGGGGACTTCGGGGACTCCGTGTCCACGGGCCGCCCGGTCACCTCGTCGCTCGGCGACGCCCTCCCGCAGACCCTGCAACTGACGGGCGCGGCCCTGCTGCTGGCCGTGCTGCTCGGGGGCGGTGTCGCCCTGCTCGCGACGTACACCACTCGACGCTGGCTGCGGCAGCTCCTGCTGTCGCTGCCCCCGCTGGGGGTGTCCGTCCCGACGTTCTGGGTCGGCCTGCTGCTGGTCGAGGTCTTCTCCTTCCGGGCGAGGCTCTTTCCCGCGTTCGGCAACGACGGGCTGCGCGGGCTGGTGCTGCCCGCCGTGACGCTGGCGATCCCGACCGGCGCACTGGTCGCGCAGGTGCTGGCGAAGAGCCTCCTCACGGCGCTGGACCAGGCCTATGTGGAGACCGCGCGGGCCAAGGGCGCGGGACGGGTGCGGATCCATCTGCGGCACGCGCTGCGCAACGCGTCGCTGCCCGCGCTGACCGTCGTGGGGCTGCTGGCCGGACAGCTGATCGCCGGCTCCGTGGTGGTCGAGACGGTGTTCTCCCGGGACGGCCTGGGGCGGGTGACCGCCGCCGCGGTCGCGGCCCAGGACATCCCACTGGTCCAGGGGGTCGTGGTGTTCGGGGCGCTGATCTTCGTGTCCGCCAACCTGATCGTCGACCTCGTCTATCCCGTGCTGGACCCGCGGATCGTGGTCCATTCGAGGAGGAGGGTGAGTCCCGCATGAGTCAGACCCTTGCCGAGGACGTGGCCTCGGGAGCGGCCACCGGCCTCGCCCGAGCGGTCGATCCCGGCCCGGGGACGGGTACCGAACCAGGTCCGGAGGGTCCCGGCCCCGGCGCCGGACGTCGGCGGCTCCTTCGCTTCCTGGTGCGCCGGCCCGGGCTGCTGGCATCGGCACTGGTGGTGGTGCTGATCGTCCTCGCGGCCTTCTGGCCCGAACTGTTCACCTCACGGGACCCGCTGCACGGGGTGCCGTCGGAGAACTTCCGCGCCCCTGACGGCGCGCACTGGTTCGGCACCGACGAACTGGGACGCGACGTGTTCTCCCGTGTCGTGCACGGCGCCCAGCTGTCGTTGAAGGCGACGCTGCTCGCGGTGGCTGTCGCGTTCGTCGTCGGCGGGCTGACCGGGCTCGTCGCCGGGTTCGTGGGCGGCTGGGTCGAGGACGTGCTGATGCGTGTCGTGGACGTCCTGCTGTCCATCCCCTCGCTGTTCCTCTCCCTGGCGCTGGTCACGGCGCTGGGCTACGGGACGGTGAAGGTCGCCGTCGCCGTCGGGATCGCGAGTGTGGCCGGGTTCGCCCGGGTGACCCGGGCCGAGGTGCTCCGGGTCCGGCAGGCGGTGTTCGTCGAGGCGTCGCGGTCGTGCGGCGCCCGCTGGTACACGGTGCTGGGCCGGCACGTCCTGCCCAACGCGGTCGGCCCGGTGATCGTGCTGGCGACGCTCGACTTCGGTGCCGCCGTACTGGCCGTTTCGTCGCTGAGTTTCCTCGGCTACGGAGCACCGCCCCCCGCCCCGGAGTGGGGCACGCTGATCGCCGACGGCCGCAACTACATGGCCAATGCCTGGTGGCTCACCGCTCTGCCGGGTCTGGCGATCGCGGCCACCGGGCTGGCCGCCAACCGCATCGCGCGGGCGCTGGACGGCGAATGGTCCCGGCAGCGATGAAAGCCCTCCGCACGACACGGACCCACGACGCCGAGACGAGCACCGCCGTGACGAACACGCCCACGCCGAACGACCACGCGAAGGACCGACCCGCCGCCGAACCGCAGGACGAGGGCACCCCGCTGCTCCGCGTACGGGGCCTGTCGGTCTCGTACCGGACCCGCGGAGGCACCGTACGAGCGGTGAGCGGGGTCGACCTCGACGTGTGGCCGGGCCAGGTGACGGCGGTGGTCGGGGAGTCGGGCTCGGGCAAGAGCACGACGGCGCACGCGATCACCCGACTGCTGGCGGCGAACGGGAGCATCGACGCCGGGACGATCCGCTTCGGCCGCCACGACGACCTCACCGCGCTCTCGGAGCGCGAACTGCGGGCCGTACGCGGCACGAGCATCGGCTTGGTGCCCCAGGATCCGACGGTGTCGCTGAACCCCGTCAAGCGCATCGGTGAGCAGGTCGCCGAGGTGCTGCGCATCCACGGCCTGGCCTCACGACGCTCCGCCGCGTCGGAGGCGGTCGGCGTTCTGGAACGCGCCGGAATGCCCGACGCGGCCACCCGCGCCCGGCAGTACCCGCACGAACTGTCCGGCGGGATGCGCCAGCGTGCCCTGATCGCCATCGCCATCGCGGGCAGGCCCCGGCTGATCATCGCCGACGAGCCGACCAGCGCCCTGGACGTGACCGTGCAGCGCGTCATCCTCGACCATCTGGAGCACCTCGCACAGGAGTCGGACACCGCGGTCCTGCTGGTGACGCACGACCTGGGCGTCGCCGCCGACCGGGCCGGGCGGATCGTCGTCATGTCCCAGGGCCGCGTCGTGGAGGCCGGCCGCACCGCCGACGTGCTGGAGAACCCGCAAGACCCCTACACCAGGCAGTTGTTGGCCAGTGCCCCGAGCCTGAACACCGCCCGCCCCCGCGTCACGGTCACCGGGGCCGCCCCGTCCGCGAGCCCTGCCGACACACCCCTGCTCGAACTCCACAACGTCGTCAAGGAGTTCAGGCTGCCCGCCGCCCCCGAGTCGCCGCGCACCCTGCGCGCGGTCGACGACGTCAGCCTCACACTGCGCCGAGGCCGCACGCTCGCGCTGGTCGGCGAGTCCGGCTCCGGGAAGTCCACCACCGCGCGGCTGGCACTCCGGCTGACCGATCCGACCGACGGGCGGGTCCTGTTCGACGGCGAGGACGTCACCGACGCCCGCGGTTCGCAGGCCAGGCAGCTCCGCAGGCGCGCCCAACTCGTCTACCAGAACCCGTACGCCTCACTGGATCCCCGGTTCTCCGTCGGCGAAGTGATCACCGAGCCGCTGCGGGCCTTCAAGGTGGGGGACGGTGCCTCCCGTCGGGCCCGGGCGCGCGACCTGCTCGACCGGGTCGCCCTCCCCGCCTCGATGCTCGGCCGCCGCCCGGCGGAGCTGTCCGGCGGGCAGCGCCAGCGCGTGGCGATCGCCCGCGCGCTCGCCCTGTCGCCCGACCTGGTCGTGTGCGACGAACCGGTGTCCGCGCTCGACGTGTCCGTCCAGGCCCAGGTCCTCGACCTGCTCGCGGAACTGCAGGCCGACACCTCGGTGGCGTACCTCTTCATCTCGCACGACCTGGCCGTCGTACGGCAGATCGCGCACGAGGTCGCGGTGATGCGGTCCGGTCGTATCGTCGAGACCGGTACCACCGAGGAGCTGTTCGCCGACCCCCGTCACGACTACACCCGCGAGCTGCTGGCCGCGATCCCCGGCGGCCGGCACTCCCTCCCCGCCGCGCCCTCCGTCGCCCGGCAGACCCCGCCCGAGGGCGACTCCGTCGACCTGATCAAGGAGCACATATGACCGTGCAGGACAGTCCGACAGACCTCCACGCCTTCACCGAGGCCTGGCAGGAGTGGCACAGCCGTCAGGAGGCCCGGCTCGCGGATCCGCACGGCTTTCTGGCGATCACCGGTCTGCACTGGCTCAGCGAGGAGCCGCAGCGCTTCCCCGACGCTCCCGGCGCCTGGCGGACCGGCGCGGACGGGGTGACGGTGGTCCTCGGCGAGGGCGAGGAACTCGTTCTCGGCGACACGACCGTGCGGGGCGAACACCACTTCGGGGTGCTGCCGGAGCGCAGCAGCGTCAACGCCGTCTGGGGCGACGCGGTGATCGAGGTGGCCAAGCGCGGCGGGCACGACATCATCCGTCCCCGGCACCCCGACACGCCTCTGCGGGCCGCGTTCACCGGCACACCCGCCTACGCTCCGCATCCGCGCTGGACGGTGACCGGGCGCTACGAAGCGTTCGACACACCACGTCCGACGACGGTGGGAGCCGCGGTCGAGGGTCTTGAGCACGTCTACGACGCGCCGGGAAGGATCAGCTTCGAGCTGGACGGGCAGGAGTTGGCACTCACCGCGTTCCCCGGCCATGCGGCCGGCAGCCTGCTCGTCCTGTTCACCGACGCGACCTCGGGCGTCACCACGTACGCCGCGAACCGCGCCCTCGCCCTGGACCCGCCGGCCGAGGACGGCACGGTCGCCCTGGACTTCAACCGGGCCGCGAACCTGCCCTGCGCGTACACGGACCTGGCCACCTGCCCGCTGCCTCCGGCGGAGAACCGGCTGCCGCTGGCGATAGATGCCGGCGAGAAGATCCCCTACGAGCGCGGCGGGTCATGAGCCGCGCCTGACCTCAGGGTGCCGGTGCCGCTCCGACGACGGGGCGGGCGCCGGCGCCCCGCGCGGTGGACGGCCGGACAACGGGCGGGCATCAGTACCCCGCTCGTGTGGCCTCCGCGCGGACGGGCGCGGACCTCAACTCGCCCTGGACCCCGTCAGCACCACGTCCCGCCCGGCCCGCTCGTGTTCCACCCGGGCCGTCTCCAGGAGCCGTCGCCAGGAGGTGACCGTGGGGCGCCGGCGGAGCAGGGCCCGGCGTTCGCGTTCCGTCATGCCGCCCCACACGCCGTGCTCGATGCGCTGGTCCAGCGCATAGGAGAGGCACTCGGTCAGAACAGGACAGCCACTGCACAAGGCTTTGGCGCGGTTCTGCGCCGCACCCTCGACGAACAGCTCGTCAGGGTCGGCCTTGCGGCACAGCCCTCGGTCGCTCCAGTCGGTGCTCGCCATCTCGTGATGCCGTCCTCTCCCCTGGCCCCGCGCCTGCTAGTTGCCCCCTTGCCGTGAGCAACAGGCATATGACACTACGCCTTTCGAGGATCGTCACTCTATCTGCAGTCCGTCACCACACCTTCGGGTGATCGAAGCTTGCCTCCGGCACGCGAAAGCGCTAAAGAAGCTCATCCCGGATCAAACAACGCCGGAAGATCGGCAGAGGACGACGCGGCGAGGTGCTGGATCCGATTGATCCCGATCCTCAGCAGCCCGTTTCCGACGGTCTCAGCGGTCGGAACGGAGCTTCTTCCCCGAAGTGGCGCGCACGACGACCACCAGAGCCGCCGTCACGAGCACGGCGGGGATCGCCGGCGCCCCGAGACGGGCCCAGCGGACGGCGAGACCACCGAGGGCCGCGCCCACGGGGATGAGGGCGACGATCAGGGCGACATGCCGGTCGAACGTACGGCGCTGCACGACGTCAGCGACCAGTCCGGTGAGGGCCCCGGTCATGTACGCCGTCGTCTCGGCACCCCCGGTCACGATCCGGACGCCGCCGTTCTGGCATCCCATGGCCAGCGAACTGGCCGCCAGCAGCGCCGCCCGTTGCGTCGCTCCCGGCTCGCCGCCCACGCCGAGCCAGAAGATCCACACCCCCCACAGCAGCACGCACTCGGCCATGAGGGCGGCCCGCACTCCCCCGGTCCGGTGACGCCGTCGTCCGAGCCCCACCGCAGCCCTGCTGCCGAGCACCACGCCCACCACGTAGGCGACGATCGCCAGCGCCGCGAGGCGGGTCGTCCCGGGATGCCCGCCGCCGAGGCCCAGCCCGAGCAGGGCGAGGTTGGCGGTCATGACGCTGGTGAACACCCCGCCGAGCACCAGGAACCCGACCGCGTTGACGCAGCCCGCGGCCGCGGTCAGCAGGTACTGCGCCGTCCGGTCCAGCGCCGGGGCGGAGGTGTGGCCGCGATCGGCGGGCATGGCTCCTCCGTTCGCCGCTGCGTGTGCCGTCGTTCGCCGCCGGGGCGGGCCCGCGGACGTCCGGCAGCGGTACGGCGGGAGCCGCCGGGCCTCCCACGGTATAGCCGCCGTCGGAAGGGCGCCCGGTCGGCGGCGGGTTCGCGCGGCGGCGGTTCCCCGACCGGGCGTCGGCGCCACGTCCTCGCGGAAGGGCCGCGCCCGGTGTGACCTGGCTAGGGTTGGGGTTCTCCTCGGCACGCCGGACCCGCCGGGGCGGGTGTGCGGACGGACATGGTGGGTGCGCCATCCGGCCGACCGGCCGTTGTCGTGAGAGCGCAGGGAGCGTTGTGAACGAGGTATCGACCGCCCGGCCGGAGCCCGAGGCCGAACGGCACGCCAGCTGGCTGGAGTTGTTCTTCGACCTGGTCGCCGTGGCGGGCGTGGCCCAGATCGCGCACCTGCTGCACGGCGAACCGGGTCTGCCGGACCTCGGCATGTACGCCCTGTTGTTCCTGGCGCTGTGGACCGCGTGGATCTGCTTCACCCTCTACGGGAACGTGGCCGGGGAGGGCACCCATGCCCGCACGGTGCTGGCCGCGATGTTCGGGATGGCGGTGATGGCGGCCGCGGTGTCCGGCGTCCACGACGGTGACCACGGTCAGGCCAGGGCCTTCGCCCTCGCCTACGTCCTCATCCGGCTCCTGGCCAACCGGGCGTGGGAGTTCCGCCGCGAGATCCTCGTCGACTGGCCCGCCGCCCAGATGTCGCTCGGCGTGATCCCGTGGATCGTCTCGCTGTGGGTGCACGAACCCGCCCGCTACTGGCTGTGGGCTCTGGGCATCGCCCTCGACCTGTACGTCACCTTCAGCGTCTCCGCCCGGGACATCGTGCAGAGCCGCGAGGCCCACCGGCGTCGGGAGGCCCGCCGTTCGCACGGCAAGGACGAGACGCGCCCCCCGCGCCGCGACGAGGGGCCCGTCTCGCTCGCCGCGGCGCAGGCCGACCACCTGAGCGAGCGGCTCGGCCTCTTCGTGATCATCGTCCTCGGCGAAGGGGTGGCGCAGATGATCGACGCCGCCTCCGAGACCGAGTGGACCAGGAAGCTCTACGCCTTCGCCGTCGCCGGGTTCTTCCTCCTGGTCTCCCTGTGGTCGTTGTCCTTCCGGCACGGCTACGCGGGCGTGCCGCACCTGACCGCGCAGTCGCTGCCCGCCCGGGCTGCACTCCCCCTGCACTGCTTCGTGTCCGGCTGTCTCGCCGCCCTGGCGGCCGGCCTGGGCGCGGCGGTCGAGCACCTGCACTCCCTTCCGTCCGGCACCCGATGGCTGCTCTGCTCGTCGCTGGCCGGGTACTTCCTGCTCAGCGGCGTCGCCACGCTGCGGCACGCGGCCCGGGAGCGCCGCTGGCTGCTGACCGTCGCCCTGCCGTGCACCGCGCTGCCCCTGCTGGTCGCCGCCTTCGGGGCCCGTCTGGCGACGGTGAGCGTGGTCTGGCTGCTCGTGGCGATCACGATGTGGCCGACGTACTACGAGAGCCGACGGGCGAAGAGCGCGCGGGCCGCCGCCGCCTCGACGACATGACGCCACGAGGAGGGCCGAATACGGGAGGACACCGGACTCCGGGGCGGGTACCTGCCCCGTGCGCCTCTCCCACGACCGGTGCGGGAAGGACTTAAATACCGTCACATGACTACCGAACCGCAGAGCTTCACGATCCTGCTGGTCCCCGAGCACCTGGCGGACGGGGGCGGTACGGCCCCCGAAGAGGCCGCGGTGCGCTCCGCGGTCGTCGAGGCGACCGGTGAGATGGGTGAGACGGGCTATCCCCGTTACGCGGGGCAGGGCTTCGTCGCCGACATCGACCCCCGTACACGGGTCGTGGAGGGCGTCCTGGTCGACGGTTCGGAGCTGGACTACGGAATGGCGGCCGTGGTCGCTTCCTGAGCAGCACGGTGGCGGCCCCGACCGACCGGGCACGTGGCCGCCCGACGAACCCCGCCCGGCAGACCATTCCCGTACCGCTCGACGTATGGCCCGGCGCCCCGCGCAACCGGAGCACCACCCCGGTGAACCGCACGCGACTGCGCCCCGGCGACCCGTCCCCGGCCGTACCGACCGAGGACATGGCCCCACCGGACGTCCCAGCACGTCAGCCCCTGCCCACGGGCAGGACTACAGAGGCGACGCAAGGGCATCAGGCCTACGATCGGGGGTACTCCGACTGTGGAGGTTCAAGATGTTCGAGGCAGGTGACATCCGCGAATGGCGTGGCCACGACGTGGTGGATTCCGGTGGCCACAAAATCGGCATGCTGGAGTCGGTCTACGTGGACACGGCGACCGATGATCCGTCCTTCGCCACGGTGACGGTGGGCATGCCCACTCGGCGCCGCCTGGTGTTCGTCCCGCTCGACGGCGCGACCGTCGGCCCCGGGTACCTGAAGGTCGTTCACGACAAGAATCTCGTCAAGAAGGCTCCCTCGATCGACACGGACGGCGTACTGCCCGCCGAGGACGAGCCGGGAGTCTTCGCGCACTACGAGCTCGCGTACACACCGGGCGCGAAGGGCGAGCGTCGCCTCGCCCGCCGTTGAACCGCCGAAGCCGCCTGGAGACCCGATGAGCCTGTTCCTCTTCCTGATTCTCGTAGCCGTCGTTCTGGGCATCATCGGCGTGGTCGTCCACGGCCTGTTCTATCTGCTGGTCATCGGATGCGTCGTGCTGCTCGGCGCACTCGCCTACGGCGCGATGCGCTTCCGCCGCGGCGGCCGCAGGCAGCGCATCGCCCGCTGACCGGCCACCTCGCCCTCCCGCCTCCGTCCGGGCCGCGACCGACTCGTGTCGGCGCGGCCCGAGTTGCGTTCAGCCTCCCAGGTACGGGCTGTACAGCGCGGACAGGAAGCGGGTGACGATCACCTCGCGGGTGGCCGGCGGGAGGGCGTCCAGGAGACGGTTGACCGGCGCCATGCGGGACGCGTCCTCGCCGGTGAGGTCGACGCCCGCGGCGGGCAGGAGCGCGGCGAAGGAGGCGTTGTCCAGCGCGGTCAGGTCCACCTGCCCGAGCAGGTCGACGATGTCGGCGGGAGGCGTCGGGGGGCCGAGGGGACGGACGACGTCGACGCAGGCGCGCAGGACGGCGAGGAGGCCGTCGACACCGTCCTCGCTGACGCCGGTCAGCGTCAGGTGCAGGTTGGCGGGGAGGCCGTCGAGACTGAGTTGGGGCTGGAGGAAGTAGCCCCGGGCACGGGTCTCGTCGGCGAGGGCGAACAGGTCGAGCGGGGCCCCGGCGGCCGGGTCGGTGCCGATCGCGACGAGGGTGGCGTCCGGGGTGCCGAGGACGGTGAGGCCGTCGATGGCCTCGACTCCGGCGATCAGCCGGCGGGTCGCGGAGAGGGCGGCGCGGCCGAGTTCGCGGTATCCGTCGGCGCCGAGCGACTGCAGCGTGGCCCAGGCTCCGGCGAGCGGTCCGGCCCCCTTGCTGCTCTGGATGGTGGAGTTGACGACCGTGTAGCCGGGCCAGGTGGCGCAGGCGTAGTAGGCGCCGAGGCGCATCGCCTCGTCGCGGAACAGCAGGACCGAGGCCCCCTTGGGCGCGTAGCCGAACTTGTGCAGGTCGCACGAGAGCGAGGTGACGCCCGGGACGGACAGGTCGAAGGCGGGTATCGCCGCACCGGCCTCCGCGAGCCAGGGCAGCAGCCAGCCGCCGACGCAGGCGTCGACGTGGCAAGGGATGCCGCGGGCGGCGGCGTCGGCGGCGATCTCGGCGACGGGGTCGATGACTCCGTGTGCGTAGGACGGCGCGGAGGCGACGACGAGGACGGTGTTCTCGTTGCACAGGGCGGCGGTCGCGGCGGGGTCGGCGCGATAGGTCGACGGGTCGACCGGTGCGCTGCGTACGGTGACGCGCAGGTAGCTGCCGGCCTTGTGGAAGGCGGCGTGGGCGGTGACGGGGACGACGATCTCGGGGGCGAGGATGTCGGGGCGGGCGTCGCGTGCGGCCTTGACGGCCAGCATGATCGACTCGGTGCCGCCGCTGGTGAAGATGCCCGGGGTGGTGTCGTCGCCGCCGAGCCGGCAGGCCGTCGCGCCGACCACCTGGCGTTCCAGGGCGACGATGCTCGGGAACGCCGTCGGGTCGAGGCCGTTGACCTCCATCATCGCCACGTAGGCCTGTTCGGCGGTGTCGCGGACCTCGGGGCGCCCGCTGTCGTAGACGTACGCGGTGGTGTGGCCGCCGCGGGTGGGCAGGTCGGCCGCGGTGAGGACGGCGAGTTCGGCGAGGAGCTCGGTGCCGGGGCGGCCCGTCTCGGGCAGGCCGGGGTGGGCGGAGCGCGGGGTGGTGGAGGCCTGCTGAGGAGTCGTCATCGGGTGGTTTCCGTTTCTTGCGGGGCGCGACGGCGGCCGTAGGCGCGCAGGGCAGGCAGGGAGAGCAGCATGAGCAGGGCGGGGACCAGGCTGAAGCCGAGGAGGATGCCGGTCCGCGCGGTGGCGGTCTGGGCGACCGGGTGGTCCAGGGTGGAGGACACGAAGCCGGTGGCGGCGAGGGCGATCGAGTAGGCGCCGGGTCCGGCGGCCAGGCCGAAGGTCTCTCCGGCCGTCCAGAGCCCGGTGAACGCGCCGGACTGCACCTGGCCCGTCCTGGCGCTGTCGGCGTGCACGGTGTCGGGCAGCAGGGCGAGGGGAAGGACCTGGAGGGCCGCGTAGCAGATGCCGAGCAGCGCGCAGAGGGCGAGCGTCGCGGTGACCGCCGCGGTGCCGCTTCCGCTGCCGGCGGCGGGCAACAGGGCTGCCGCGCCGAGGGCGTAGCCGCAGGTGGCGACCGTGAGGCAGCGCAGTCGGCCCCAGCGTCCGGCGGCCTTGGCCCACAGGGGGACGGCGACGGCGCTCGGCGCGACCAGGCAGACGAAGAGCACCGAGGTGAGGCCGTAGCCGCCGAGCCGGTAGGTGGCGACGTACGGTGCGGCGGCCAGCATGATGGCGACGGCGGCGGCCTGGAGGACGAACGAGGCAAGGAGTGCGAAGAAGGCGCGGTTTCCCCGTGCGGTGCGGAACGCCGCGACCAGGCCGAGGGGTTCGGGTCCGGGGTGTGAGCGCACCCAGCGGGTCCCGAGGGCGGGGACGAGCAGGACGGCCGCGATGACCAGGCCCACGGTCAGCGCCATCACCGCGTACCCGGTCCGGCCGCCGCCCGCGGCGCCGACCAGGAGGGGAGCCGCGCCGCCGGCTATCAGGATCCCCAGGGTCAGGAAGACGATCCGCCACACCATGATCCGGGTGCGGGCCGCCGGGACGGAGGACATCTCGGTGGGCAGGGCGACGTAGGGCACCTGGAAGAGGGCGAAGGCGCTGGCGGCCAGGACGAAGGTGACGGCCACCCAGATCGCCGCGCCGCCGCCGGTCGTCGGCGAGAGGAACATCGCGGCGAAGGCCGCGGGAAGGGCGAGTGCGCCGGCGACGAGGAGCCGGGTCCGTCGGCCGGTGCGGACGGCTTCCCGGTCGCTGGCCGCGCCGACGAGGGGGTTGAAGACGGCGTCCCACGCCTTGGGCAGCGCGACGACCAGGCCGGCGATTCCGGCGGGGACGGCGAGTGCGTCGGTCATGAAGTAGAGCAGCAACAGGCCGGGGACGGTGGCGAACAGGCCGGTGCCGACGGAGCCGAGGCCGTAGACGAGGAGCCGTCGCCGGGTGAGTTCGCCGGCGGCTGCCGTAGGGAGCGCGACGGTCGTCATCCGTGCTCCGGGTCGTTCGGTGCCGGGGTGCCGAGGCCCAGATCGCGCAGGACGAGAGCGCGCAGGTGGGCGCGGAAGCGCGGGACCTCGGCACGGACGGCGGAGCGGCAGAAGCCGTGCGTGCTCCAGAGCACGGTCCATACGGTCATCTCGACGTCGGCGGGCACGGCGGACACGTCCGGCAGTGCGGCCAGGGCCTCGCCGACCGTGTCGCGGACGGAGTCGATGAGGGGGCGCGCGTAGGACGCCTCCAGGTCGGCGAACTCGGCGGCGTCCGCGAGCCAGCGGCGCATCCACAGGGCGGGGATGTGCGGCTGGTCGAGGCAGAAGTCCAGGTACCGGTCGACGAGTCCGGTGACGGCCGCGGCCGGATCGGTGGGGGCGAGCGTCCGGAAGGTCCGCAGCGCGTCCGCCAGTACCCGTTGTTCGGCGAGGTGGGCGCGCAGCATGACCTCGCGGTACAGGTCCGGCTTTCCGCCGACGTGGTAGGCGACGGTGGCCATGTTCAGGCCGGCTTCCGCGGCGATGCGCCGGGTGCTGGTGCCGTCGTATCCGTGGTCGGCGAAGAGGGCGGTGGCGGCGGCGACGATGCGTTCGCGGCTGGCGTCGGAGGGCGCCGGTGCGGCGGCCGGTGAGGCGGGTGGCGACTCGGGCATGGCGGGGAGACTACGCGGCCGGGACCTCTCAATCAATCGATTGATGGAGACAGGTTCGACGACCTCGGCGCGGGCGGCCTGTACGGACGACGGCCCCCGCGGGCGGGGCGGCCGAGGGGCCGCCCCGCCCGAAGGGGCCGCTGGGCACCGGACTCACCGATCCGGCGCTCGGTCCGAGCCGGGGCCGGCACCGCGGGGTGGGCGGACCGGCCTCGGCTCGTCCGTGTCACCGGGTCTGCGGCGACAGTGGCTTGAGGGCGACCGAACCGTCGTAGACGTTCTTCGGGGTGATGACGCTCGTGACCGCCCGGGCGAGGAGGGTGGACGGCTCCTGGCCCTGGTACGTGATGTCGGTGTTGATCAGGATGACCAGGGTGGCCTTCTGCGAGGGCAGGTAGACGGTCACGCTCTCGTAGCCGGGGATGGAACCGTTGTGCCCGATCCAGCCGTTGGCGTTGAAGATGCCGAGGCCGTAGCTCAGGCCCGGGAAGCCGGTCGGCAGGGTCTTCAGCCGCTGCGCCTGGGTCTTCGGGCTGAGCAGCTCACCGGTGGCGACGATCTTCGCCCAGCGCCGCAGGTCGTGCAGGTTCGAGATCATCGCACCGGCGGTCCAGCCCCAACTGGGGTTCCAGTTGGTGGAGTTGGTCACCTCGCCGTTCAGTGTCTGGTTGGTGTAGCCCTGCGCGTGCGGCTTGGGGAACCAGGCGTTGCTCGGGAGCAGCGTGTGGTGCAGGTGGGACGGGTGGAGTACCTGCTTGTCGATGAAGTCGACGGCGCTGGTGCGGGCGACCTTCTCGATCACGAGCCCGAGCAGGATCAGGTTGGTGTTGGAGTACTGGAACTGTGTGCCGGGCGCGAAGGTGTTCTTGTGCTTGAAGCCGTAGGCGAGCACCTGGCGCGGGGTGAACGAACGGCTCGGATCGCTGAGCAGGGTGTGGATGAAGTCCGCGTCGGCGGTGTACGGGAACAGGCCGCTGCGCATCTCGGCGAGTTGGCGCAGGGTGATGTGGCGGCCGTTCGGAACGCCCCGTACGTACTGGGAGATCGGGTCGTCCAGGCCGAGGCGGTGGTCGTCGACGAGCTTGAGCAGCGCGGTGACGGTGAACGTCTTCGTCTCGCTGCCGATCCGCGAGTAGAAGTCGGTCCTCATCGGCTTGCGCGTGGCGGTGTCGGCGATGCCGGTCGCGCGGACGTAGCAGCCCTTGCCGGGCATCCACACCCCGACGACGACGCCGGGAATGGAGGCCTGCTTGCGGACGTCCGCGACGGCCTTGTCCAGCCGGGCGTTCGTCTTCCGGCCGAGACCGCCCTGCGGGCAGTCGACGCCGTCCGGCCGGTCGACGGCCGCGGTGCGGGGGGCCGCCGTGGCGGGCACCACCGCCATGGGGGCCAGCACCGACGCCGCGAGCACTGCTGCGGCGACGAGTCGGCGGGAGGGGGTACGTCGCATGTCGGGGCACCTCTTCCAGTTCAGGGGTGAGAGCTGTGGGGGCAAGCGTCACCATCCGGCCCGTGGGTGGAGCCTCCGGCCGGTCCGCGTACCGTCGAGTCCACTCGTTCGGAGCCAGGTGGGCGGCCGGTTGCGGTCCCCGTCGGCGGGCCCACATCTCGGGACGGCCACAGCTTCTGCCTCTTCGGGCGGCGGGCCGATGGCGGTGTGCGCGGGGCGATACTGTTGCCGTGCGTCAAATGTCTTGGCGCCCGGCGGTCCGATCGCCGTCGTCGCGCCCGTGGGACACGGGCGTGGGGGGACAGGGGAACGCCGGATGCAGGATGTCGAATTCGCCGCTGGGCTGCGCCCCGACGGTCTGCCGGCGGCGTTGTCCGATCCGAGGCGACTCGCCGCGGTGGAGGCGACCGGCCTGCTGGACACCGGTCCCGAGGAGGCCTTCGAGGACCTGGCGCGGCTCGCCGGAGCGGTGACCGGCTGCGGACGCGCCTTCATCACGCTCGTCGACGACCACCGCTCGTTCTGGAAGTCCTGTGTCGGCGTGCCGGCCCAACGCGTGAACGAGCGGCAGAGTTCCGTACGGGACAGCCTCTGCTACTTCCTGGTCGGGCTGGCCGGGGATCCGTTCGTCGTCGAGGACGCGGCGTCGGATCCACGGACCCGTGACCACCCGGCGGTCGTCCCGATGAAGATCGGCGCCTGGGCGGGGTATCCCATCCTCGGGCCGGGTGGGCACGTGCTGGGCAGCCTGTGCGTGATCGACGACAGTCCGCACGTCTGGCGGCCCTCGGAGCTCGGCTCCCTCGCGACCATGGCCCGCGCGGTGAGCAACGAGATCAACATGCGCACCTCGCTGGCGACCGTTCAGGACGCCCTCGCCACCGCCCAGGAAGCGCTGGAGCAGTCCAACACGCTCGCCCGCAGCCTGCAGGACAGCCTGCTGCCTCCGACCCTCCAGCAGGTGCCGGGGCTGGAGGCGGCCGCGTCCTATCTGCCCGCGGCCGGCGGCACGACCGTGATCGGTGACTTCTTCGACCTCTTCCACGCGAAGGGGCCCTGGTGGTGCACGGTGATGGGTGACGTGTGCGGCAAGGGCGTCGAGGCGGCGAAGGTCACCGCCCTCGCCCGCTACACCCTGCGCGCCGAGGCGAGCCAGCACCTGTCGCCGGCCACCGTCTTCGAGCACCTGAACTCGGCGCTCATCGAGCAGCGCAAGGGCGAACGGTTCCTGACCGCCGTGTACGCCACGTTCCGCCTCACGCCGGGCGGTCTCTCCGGCCGGCTCTGCACCGCGGGCCATCCCCCGGCCCTGATCCGCCGGGCGAACGGCCGCGTGCAGGAGGTCGGCCGGCACGGCAGCCTGCTCGGTGTCCTGCCCCATGTCGCCCTGGCCGACGTGCGGTTCCGGCTGGGTCCGGGCGACGCCCTGCTCCTCTACACCGACGGCGCCACCGACGCCCGCGCCCGCCGTACCGCGGCACCTCGCGAGCGCCCGATGTTCGGGGAGGACGCACTGGCCGCGGCCCTGGCCGAGTGTCACGACCTCGACGCGCAGGGCATCATCACCCGCCTCGGTTCGCTGCTCGCCGAGCACAGCGGCAACTGGGCGAGTGACGACACCGCCCTGCTGGTGCTGCGGGTGCCCGAGCGGGACTGAGCGCCGCCCGGCGGGAGCCTCCCGGGACCGTCGACCCTTCGGCCGCGGGAACGCGGTGCGGAGGGTGGCGGGGCACGCCTCAACGGGCGCGATCTCGGGGGAAATCGGGAATGAAGTCGCCGTGGCCGGGTGTTGACCACCCCCGTCCGACTCTCCTGCCTCCGGGAAGAAGGCCAGGCCCATGACGTACCCGCCGACCACGATGCGTACCGTCCGGCTCACGGGCCCCGGGCCCGTGGACAACCTGCGCCTCACCACCCTGCCGCTCCCTCCCGAGCGGGACGGCTGGGTGCGGATCCGGGTCGAGGCGTTCGGGCTCAACCGCTCGGAGCTGAAGCTGCGACTGGGCGTGAGCGTGGGGGTCAGCTTTCCGCGCGTACCGGGGATCGAGGCCGTGGGCACCGTCGACTCCGCTCCGGACGGCTGCGGGCTGGTGCCCGGCCAGAAGGTCGTGGCGATGATGGGCGACATGGGACGCACCTACGACGGGGGCTACGCCGAGTACACGTCGGTGCCGTTGTCCCAGGTCATCCCCGTCGACACCGATCTGCCCTGGGAGGTGCTGGGTGCCCTGCCGGAGATGGTGCAGACCGCGTACGGCTCGCTGACCGTCGGACTGGACCTGCGGCCCGGCCAGTCCGTGCTGATCCGCGGCGGCACCTCCTCGGTCGGTCTGGCGGCCGCCGCGCTGGCCGGCTGGCGGGGCGCCACCGTGCTGTCCACGACCCGGCGCGCCGACCGTCTCGGTCTGCTGAAGGAGCGCGGCGTCGACCACCCGATCCTCGACACCGGTGAGGTCGCGCCGTCGGTGCGCGCGCTGTATCCCGGCGGGGTCGACGCGGCTCTCGATCTCGTCGGCACACCGACTCTTCCCGACACCCTGCGCGCGGTGCGCGTGCACGGGACGGTCTGCTTCGGCGGCAGCCTGTCGAACCAGTGGACGGTGCGGGACTTCTCCCCGAACGAGTACCTGCCGAAGGGGGTACGGCTGTCGGGCTATTTCGGCGACGCGGGGGACCTGCCGCGGGAGGTGTTCCAGGAGATCCTCGACGCGGTCGCGGGAGGCCGGCTGGACTTCCCGGTGGACCGCGTCTACGACGGCCTCGAGCAGGTGGCCCGGGCGCACGACGACATGGAGCACGACCGCGCCACCGGCAAGCTCGTGGTCCGCGTCCGGCACTGAGTGCGGCGAGCCCGCTCAACGGGCGGCGGCGCCGAACCACTTGGGCAGGTGGTCGACCAAGTCCCGCTGGTCCTCCCCGGCCCACGCCACATGGCCGTCCGGCCGCAGCAGCACGGCGGGCACGTCCAGTTCCTCGCTTCCGTCGACGATGTGGTCGACGCGGTCCGCCCAACCCTCCACGGAGAGAAGGCCGGTCCGGTCGAGCAGCAGGCCGCGCCCCTCGTGGGTGAGCGAGTAGAGGCGCCCGCGCTTCAGTTCCAGGTCCTTCATCCGCCGGCCGATCAGCGCGTGCCCCTCCCCGAAGTCGTAGCGGACGTCGACGGCGGTGATCATCCCGGTCACGTACCGGTTGACCTCCTCGAAGTCCATCAGCCGGTCGAACAGTGCCCGCAGCGCCGTGGCGCCGGCGTCGGTCCCGAGCAGGGTGATCTGCGCGCGGGTGTTGTCCAGCACGCGGGCGCCCACCGGGTGCCGTTCGTGGTGGTAGCTGTCGAGCAGCCCTTCGGGCGCCCAGCCGTCGACGGCGGCGGCCAGCTTCCAGCCGAGGTTGAACGCGTCCTGGACGCCGAGGTTGAGCCCCTGTCCGCCGGTCGGCGGGTGGATGTGCGCGGCGTCTCCGGCCAGCATGACCCGGCCGACCCGGTAGCGCTCCGCCTGCCGGGTCGCGTCGCCGAACCGGGACAGCCAGACCGGCGAGTGCACGCCGAAGTCGGTGCCCGCGACGGCGCGCAGCCGCTCCTTGAACTCCTCCAGGGTCGGGGCCGTCGCGCGGTCGGACACGCCCGCGGCGGGCACGACGACGCGGAACGTGCCGTCGCCGTTGGGGATGGTGCCGAACCTCAGCTGGGTCCTGCGGACTTCGGCGACGACGGCGGCGACCGTAGCCGGGTCCTCGGCCATCTCCATGTCACCCAGGAGTGTCTCGACGGTCGCCGGCTCGCCGGGGAAGCCGACGCCGAGGAGCTTGCGCACGATGCTCCGGCCGCCGTCGCACCCGGCCAGGTAGTGCGAGCGCAGCCGCGTGCCGTCCGCCAGCTCGACGGTCACGCAGTCCGCGTCCTGGCTCAGTCCGACGACTTCACTGCCGCGCCGGATCTCGGCGCCGAGTTCGAGGGCACGTTCGTGGAGCAGCCGCTCGGTGACCGGTTGCAGGGTGGACAGACCGTAGGGGTGGGCGGTGTCCAGCCGCTCCGGCCACGGTTTCGCGATGCCGCCGAAGAGCCCCCCGGCCTGGAACTTCTCGCTGACCGCGAGGAACCGGTCCAGCAGTCCGCGCTGGTCCATCACCTCGACGCTGCGGGCGTGCAGCCCGCGTCCGCGGGTCTCCTTGGTCGGTGCGGTCAGCTTCTCGAGCACGACCACGCGTACGCCGTGCAGGCGCAGCTCCGCGGCCAGCATGAGGCCGGTCGGCCCGGCACCGACCACGATCACGTCCGTCAACAAGATCCCGCACACCTCCGACAGAGCAATGAATCAGGTATTCGACCGAGGGCGCAAAACGGCACGTTCCGGGGTCGGTCGAGGATTGTGCCGCAGGTGGGGGGCCTTGCCGCAAGGCCCCCCGTGCGCTATACGTTGAGAGTGGAAAGGGGTGAGCACTCCCCCGTTCCCCGCGGGTGACCACTCCCCCGCTCGCTCGCCCTCCACAACCACCCCCGGGCCTCTGCGTACCCTCCAGCCGGCGCGCCCGGGCACAGGTCGACGGGCCGACGACCCCCGTAAAGCCACAGGTTCAGACACCGAGAAAAGGTCGACCAAAAAGAAAAGCAACAAATATTGACGCAATCGACCAGCGCGCGTAACTTCCGACCCAGTCGTCAGGCGGCCCGAACTCGGCTGCCCCGAGGGCGAGTTGTAGCTCCATCCTCCACCTGGGAGCACATATGCGCAGAAAAAGATCTGCCCTCTCGCGTCTCTTCCCCTGGTCGGCGGCCTCGCCGACGTCTCGACTGCGCCGGGCACTGATGTCCGTCGCCGCCGCCACCGGTCTCCTGGTCACCGTGATCGTCGGACTTCCCGGCGTCGCGCAGGCCGCGGGATCACAACCCTGCGACATCTACGCCGGCGCGGGCACTCCCTGCGTCGCGGCGCACAGCACGACCCGGGCCCTGTTCTCCGCGTACAACGGCCCGCTCTACCA
The DNA here is from genome assembly GCF_036231965.1 of Streptomyces sp. NBC_01428. Classification (NCBI taxonomy): domain Bacteria; kingdom Bacillati; phylum Actinomycetota; class Actinomycetes; order Kitasatosporales; family Streptomycetaceae; genus Streptomyces; species Streptomyces sp. NBC_01428. Next base: position 715,134 of record NZ_CP109499.1, read on the forward strand.
GGTCACCCGCGCGTCCGACGGCGCCACCGCCGACATCGGGCTGCTGTCGACGGGCGGCTACGCCAACGCCGGTCAGCAGGACGCCTTCTGCGCCTCCACCACGTGCAGCATCTCCAAGGTGTACGACCAGACGTCCCGGCACAACGACCTGTTCCCCGGTCCGGCGGGCACCGCCGGGATGGGCGCGGACCGGGGCGCCGACGCGAGCGAACTGTCCGTCACGGCGGGCGGCCACAAGGTGTACGGCATCTGGATCTCCCCCGGCGTCGGCTACCGCTCGCACGGCGCCGCGTCCGGCACCGCCGTCAACGGCCAGGCCGAAGGTGCCTACATGGTGGCCAGCGGCACCCATGTCGGGTCCGCGTGCTGCTTCGACTACGGCAACGCGGAGGCGACCCCGGCCGACACCGGCAACGGTCACATGGACGCCGTGTCCATCGCGACCACCTGCTACTTCGCCCCGTGCAGCGGTTCCGGACCCTGGATCGAGGCCGACCTGGAGAACGGCATGTTCCAGGGCGACAACGGCTCCAACACCGCGAACAAGGGCAACAACAGCGCGTACGTGACGGCCGTCCTCAAGAACAACGGACAGACGACGTACGCCCTGAAGGGCGGCAACTCCCAGTCGGGCGGCCTGACGACGTGGTGGGACGGGGCCCTGCCGTCACGGGGCGGCTACCGGCCGATGCAGCAGGAGGGCGGCATCATCCTGGGCACTGGCGGTGACAACAGCAACTGGAACATGGGCACGTTCTTCGAGGGCGTCATGGTCTCCGGCTATCCGACCGACGCCGCCGAGAACGCCGTGCAGGCGAATATCGTCTCCGTCGGTTACGCCGGCCAGACCAACGTGCCGAACGGCCCGCAGGGAACCATCACGGGGCCGGGCAACCAGTGCGTCGACGTCGCCGCGGACGACACCGGGGTGAACGGCGCCGCCGTCGCCCTGTGGAACTGTCAGTCGTACGCCGAGGACCAGCACTGGTCGCACTTCGCCAACGGATCCCTCGTGACCATCGGCCGCTGCCTGGACATCGTCGGGAACGGCACCGCCAACGGCGCCCAGGTCGAGCTCTGGGACTGCAACGGGGTGGGCGGCCAGAAGTGGGTGCAGCGCGCCGACGGCTCGCTGTTCAACCCCCAGTCGGGCCGCTGCCTGGACTCGCCCGACGGCGCCACGGCCAACGGCACCCGGCTGCGGATCTGGGACTGCAACGGGTCCGCCGCCCAGAGGTTCACCGTCAACGCGGGCGCGCCCGTCGTGGGTCCGGGCGCCACCTGCGCCGACGTGGCCGGCGACGACAACGGGTCCAACGGCACCGCCGTACAGCTGTGGGGCTGTCAGTCGTACGCGGTCGACCAGCACTGGTTCCACAGCTCGGACGGCCGGCTGCACACGCTGGGCCGCTGCCTGGACATCGTCGGGAACGGCACCGCCAACGGCACCCAGGTCGAACTCTGGGACTGCAACGCGGCCGGCGGTCAGGTCTGGCAGCAACAGACGGACGGATCGCTGCGCAACCCGCAGTCGGGCCGCTGCCTGGACTCGCCCAACGGCACGACGGCGAACGGCACCCGCCTGCAGATCTGGGACTGCAACGGAGCCGCCGCCCAGAAGTTCGCACTGGGCTGACCGGCGCCGGTGCACCTCGGTCCGGCCGGACCTCCTCGCTTCCGGCCGGACCGTGCATGTCCCCCCACGAAGCCCACGACCCGTCGGCCCGAGCCGCTCGGGTCCGGGAAGCGACCGTCAGGGTGCGCGGCTCGGTTCGACGTCGGTCTCGTGTTCCGTGCCGGAGGGTGCGAGGGGGTCGGCGTCGCGGTCCCAGTTCAGGGCGGCGATCGTGGCGGGGACCGCGACCAGCGCCGAGACGATCACCGTCATGACCACCGCGGCCCAGGTGTCCCAGAGACGGCCGGCGAGGATCGCCGTACCGATCGGCACGGCCACCACCCCCACGGCCTTCGCCACGCCGAACCGGACACGGGGCGCGACGGGGCGGCCGGCGGTGAGGCGACGGGCCCGCCGCGCGCTGCCGAAGGCCGCGAGCAGGGCGAGGACCGCCGACCACACACAGACCAGGGTGAGTCCGACGAGGACCGCGGCGTCCTCGTCCGGCAGACCCGGGAGCGTCTCGCGGACGCCGTCGTGACCGACCGCGACCCGGACATCCCGCCAGGTGGTGACCTCCACCGTGTCGCCCGGCTCGATCAGTTCGGACAGGTCCCCGTGCGCGTCGAGGTCCAGCGGCCGATCGGCGGGGGCCGGAACCGGTGGCTTCAGCTCGACGCGGAAGACCGTCGTCCTGCCGCTCCTGGCCGAGCCGGCGGACCACACCGTCCCGCGGATGGTGCGCAGGCAGTCGGCCCGGGCAGGCTCCCGGCCGTCACCGCGGCACGGCTTCGCCTCCAGGAATGCGCGTTCGGCAGCGACCCGCTCCGGGACGTAGGCGCCGGGCCCCGCGGCCGCCGCCAGCAGGGCCACGCCCAACAGGGCCCAGGCCACGGCGTGTCGCCACGCCTGTCGCACCCGGGCCGCCACCCACCACTCGTCCACCGTCCGCACCGTCGCTCCCCCCGTTCCCCTGTTCTCGCGAGCATTCAGCCAGTCGTCCCGATGCTCGCGGCAGGGCGGATTCCGGCAGCGTCCTGTGCGGCCCGCCTGCCGGAATCTTGCGAATGGGTGTCGGATGTCCTCGCCATGCCCCCTGGGAGGCGAGTGACACGGAGGGCCGGAGTGGTTCCGGCGGCCTGCGCGGCGTGCTACACACAGCGGGGTCACAGTCCTGTCCGCCAACAGGAAGGTCGCACCATGTCCCAGGACAGCCGTTCCACGACACGACGTCAGGTGATGGCCCGCACAGCGGCGTTGGGCGGCGCCCTCGCCTTCGCCGGGAACCTCACTGAACTGTTCGCCGGAACCGCAGCCGCACAGCCCCTCGGCCACAAGAGCTACGGACCCCTGATCCCCGACCCCAACGGTCTCCTCGACCTCCCCGCGGGATTCCGCTACCGCGTGCTGTCCCGCGAGGGCGACCGGCTCCGTTCCGGCGAGGGCCTGGTGCCCAGCAACCACGACGGCATGGCCGCCTTCGCCGCACGCTCCCGGACCGGCCGGGACCGGGTCCACCTGGTCCGCAACCACGAGAACCGCGTCACGGCGAAGATCCCCGTCCCGACCGTCGAGGGCCTCACGTACGACCCCATGGGCAAAGGAGGCTGTACGTCCCTGGCGTTGGACGAGCGCGGACACGTCCTCTCCGAGCGGGTCGCCATCGCCGGAACAGCCGTCAACTGCGCCGGGGGGCCCACCCCTTGGGGCACCTGGCTGACCTGTGAGGAGACCGAGGACCAAGCGGGCACGAACGGCTACACCAAGGACCACGGGTTCATCTTCGAGGTCGATCCGACCGACCCGCACCGCACGGGAGCCGTACCGCTCACCGCCATGGGACGTTTCCAGCACGAGGCCATCGCGGTCGACCCGCGGCGCGGCATCGTGTACGAGACCGAGGACGCGTTCCTGAAGCCGTTCGGCCTCTTCTACCGCTTTCTGCCCGACAGGCCGCAGGGCGGAATCGGTTCACTGCGCGCGGGAGGCCGCCTGCAGGCGATGCGCGTCCCGGGCGTGGCGGACCTCTCCACGATCCAGGAGACCGGTGCCACCTTCCGTGACATCGAGTGGGTGGACGTACCGGATCCGCTGGCCGCGCAGACACCCGTCCGGTTGCAGGACTTCGGCCCCCGAGGCATCACGCACGCGCAGAAGCTGGAGGGCTGCTACTGGGGCGGCAGCTGCGTGTACTTCGTCTCGTCCTTCGCGCACAGCACGGACGGATCGGCGGCCGACCACTACGGACAGATCTGGCGCTACGATCCGACGGCGCGACGGCTCACCCTCGTGATCGTCTTCGGCCCCGGTACCGATGTACAACTGCCCGGCGAGTCACCCGACAACATCTGTCTGGCGCCGAGCGGAGGCCTCATGGTCTGCGAGGACGGCAACGGAGCGCAGCACGTCTTCGGGGTGACCCGGCGCGGGGAGGTGTACGCCATGGCGCGCGGCGCGCAGAACATCGGCACCCCGGAGGCTCCGGAGTGGGGCGAGTTCGCGGGGGTCACGTTCTCCCCGGACGGCCGGACGATGTTCGTGAACTGCTACACGCCCGGGACGACCTTCGCGGTGACGGGCCCCTGGCACGACTGACCCACGTTCCGGGGCCTCCCCGGCGCCAGGTCGTCTCGCGGCCGTGCATGATGCACGGCCGCGAGGCGGGCTGTCCGGCACACCGGTCAGCCGACCAGTTCCGGGGCGAGCAGGCCCTGGCGGGCGAGCACCACGTTGAGGCCCGCGACGATCAGCACGGCCGCGGCGAGGGCGAGCAGGGCGTGTCCCGTCCCCCACGGCGTCATCAGGGCTCCGAGCACACCGCCCGCGAAGATGCCGACGACGGTCGCGAGGAGGCGGACGCGGATCGTGCCCCGGAGCGGAGTCGAGGGAACGGCTCCGGCGAGTCCGTGGATGAGACGGACCAGGGACATCTGGGCCAGCTGGGTGGGCATTCCGGGGACGGCTGCGCGCAGCGCGGTGTCGGCGCGCAGCCCCATGGCGAAGGCGACGATGGCGATGACCAGGTAGTCCGGGTCGTCGGTGAGGGAGCCGGAACCGTGCCTCCAGAGCGCGGTCAGGCCCGCGAGTCCGAGGAGCGCCCCTTCGATGGCGAGGGCCGCGGCGAACCAGTGCCGGCGCCGTGCGACAAGGCCGGTGGTGACCAGGGCCCCGGCCGCCGCGCCCAGGACGAAGGCGGCCAGCGCGGAGGCGGTGCGGCCGACCGTCACCTGGCCCTCCCCCGCCACGGCGAAGGCGAGGAACAGCACGTTGCCCGTGGCCAGCGCGGTGAAGACATGTCCCATGGTCAGAAAGCTGACCGCGTCGACCGCGCCCGCGAGGACGGTGAGGGTGGTCATCACGACGGTCTGCTGCCGTTCGCGACGGTCGGCCGGGAGCGGTGGTCCGGATTCTTCACGCATGCGGTCAGTCTCGGCACACCGGCCCCTCGGCCGGCCGGTGTCGGTCCCGACACGCGACAGGCGTGCCGCCAATGGTGGCCGACCGCGATGTCAGTGGCCCCTCCTAGTCTGATCTTCCCTCGGTCGATCGACCGCTGAACGGTGAGGAGATACAGCGACATGGGTGGCGACTGCTGGACTCAGACGGGCCCCTACCAGCCGGACCTGGCAGCCGCGTTCCGCCGGGCCCAGGAGGAGCAACTGGCGCAGGACGACCACGGATTCCCCGGCCTGACGGTGGAGGAACTGTGGCGCGACCCGGACTGGCACGAGTACGTCTTCACGGGCGGTACGGGCACGGTGCTGGACCAGCCGGGCATGATCGACGCGGCCGACCGCTCCAACGACGGTCCGTACATGCGCCCTCTGACCGACGAGGAGATACGGGCGTTCGCCCCGGACGGGCGCCCGACGGTCGAGGTGTGGAGGGCCGCTCTGGACGACGACCGGCTCTTCCCGGACCGGGCGCAGGGCAGATGCACGGTGCTGTACACGGACGGTGAGCCGACGCACATCGCCTATTGGGGAGTGACGGCGGACTGAACCTCGGGCGGGTGTGACGGCACGTCCGCCCGGAGGTCCGGCCTCGGCGTGTCAGACGGGCTGTGCCGCGGTTTCAAGTGCCTCGCGGGCCGCCGCCGTTGCGGCTTCGCGGTCCAGGGGCACGAGCCCGATGCGGGTACGGCGGTCCAGCAGGTCCGCCTCGTCCAGGGCGCCCTCGTGCCGGGCGGCCCAGAGGAGCGCGGCGCGGGTGACGGGGTTGCCGGGGACCACGGGCTCGTTCAGGCGGGGGTCGCGTGCGCCCAGCGCGTGGACGGCGGGAGCCTCGGTGCCGTAGCGGCGGATGAGGTGGCCCGGGGCCGCCAGGGAGCCGAGACGGTGCGGTGCCGCCGCCCCGACGAGGGGCAGTGAGGCGGTCGGTGAGGGGCCGGCGCGCAGACTGCGGGCCGCGACGGCGGTGTCCACGGCGTCCTGCGCCATGCGCCGGTAGGTCGTGAGTTTCCCACCGACCACGGTGACGACCCCGTCGTCCGAGGTGAGCACGGCGTGACGGCGCGAGATGTCGGAGGTGCGCGCGGTCTCGCCCGACCGGGTCGGCGCGGTGTCGAGGAGGGGGCGCAGTCCCGCGAAGGCGCCGACGACGTCGGCACGCCTGACCGGGGTGTCCAGGGCGGAGCCGAGGACGTCCAGCAGGAAGCCGATGTCCGACTCGGGGACCTGCGGCACGTCCGGCAGGTCGCCGTCGACGGGTTCGTCGGTCAGGCCGACGTACACCCGGCCGTCGTCCTGGGGCAGGACGAGGACGAAGCGGTTGGTCTCCCCGGGGATCGGGATGTGCAGGCCGGCGGGCAGCGGCCCGAACAGGTCGGCGCGCAGGACGAGATGGGTTCCGCGCGAGGGGCGGATGCGGATGCCCTCGACCAGCTCGCCGGCCCAGACGCCGGACGCGTTGATCACGGCGCGCGCCCTGATCTCGCCCTGTTCTCCGGTGAGTTCGTCACGGACGCGGGCACCGGTGCCGCCGATCTCCAGGGCCCGCACCCGGGTGAGGACGCGTGCCCCGTGGGCGGCCGCGCTGCGGGCGAGGGCGGTGACGAGGCGGGCGTCGTCGGTGACCCGGCCGTCCCAGGACAGCAGGCCGCCGCGCAGGCCCGCGGGGCGGACGGACGGTGCCAGGTGGCGGGCCTCGACGGCGGAGAGCCGGCGCGGTGCGGGCAGGGTGGCCCGGGCGGTCCGTGCCGCGAGGCGCAGCGTGTCGCCGGCCCGGAACCCGGCCCAGGCCAGGGATGCCTGGCCGCGTGACACGAGCGGGGTGAGGGGGAGGACGAAGGGCTGGGCGCGCACCAGGTGGGGCGCGGTGCGTTCCATCAGCACCCCGCGTTCGACCGCGCTCTCGTGAGCGACGTCGAACTGTGCGGAGGCCAGGTAGCGCAGGCCGCCGTGGATGAGCTTGGAGCTCCAGCGCGAGGTACCGAAGGCGAGGTCGTGGGCGTCGACGGCGACGACGCTGAGGCCGCGGGCCGCCGCGTCGAGGGCGACTCCGGCGCCGGTGGCTCCGAGTCCGACGACCAGCACGTCGACCACGTCGCCGTTGACCGCTTCGGCCAGCTCACGGCGGCGGCGGGCGGCGGAGAGGGACGATCCGGGAGCGGGTCCGGCCGGGCCGGACGGGCTGCTTGCGGGGCTCATGGCGTGAGGGTCCTCTCCAGAAGGGTGCGCAGTTCGTCGAGGAAGGCGGCGCTGGTCAGCTCGGGGTCGTCCTCGTCCGTCATGGTCCGCAGGGACAGGGTGAAGGACTGGACCACGAGCAGCAGCGCGCGGGCCTGCCGGTCGACCGGGGCGCGCCGCACCGATCCGTCGGCGTGCCCTTCCTTCAGAGCGTCGGCCAGGAGTCCGAGCAGGGCCTCCTGGCTGGCTCCGCGCCGGTCCAGTACGTACGGCAGGAGGAGTTCGGGATCGACGTCGATGATCTTCCGGAAGAGCGGGTGGGCACGGAAGGCCTCGATGCCGGCGACCAGTCCGTCGACGATCAGGGTGCGTGTCCGCCCGTCCGACCGCGGCTCCGGCATGGCACCGGTCGCCACGTCGATCCACTCACGGGTCATCAGGTCGCCGACCAGGGACCGCACGTCGGGCCAGCGGCGGTAGAGCGTCATACGGGAGACGCCCGCGCGGCGAGCTACGTCCGTCAGCGTCGTGCGCCGCACCCCGACGGCCAGCACGCAGTCGCGTACGGCGTCGAGGACAGGGTCGCTGTCCGACCGGTCCGAGTGGTTGTGACGAATAGGCGCCATGTGTAACAGTGTAACGCCCTGGGCGGCCGTGCGGGAGACGGCGCGAAGCGAACCGACCGATGACGACCGATGAGGACGACGTTCATGGACATGCTGTGGAGTGGCTGGGGCGACCCCGCCAAGGCGGCGCCGCTGCCCGACTCGGTGACCGGCCTGCTGCGGGATCTGCTCGGCGTCAAGCCGCGTGACACCGACACGCCCGTGCTGGCGGAGATCTCCGTCGCCGAGCCCCCGCCGGCCGCCGCGCTGCGCGCACTGGCGGAGGCGGTGGACGGCGAGCAACACGTGCTCACCGACACGGAGAGCCGGATCCGGCACACCCGTGGAAAGTCCACGCCGGACCTGCTGAGGATCCGCGAGGGCGACACCGAGGACGCGCCCGGGGCCGTGGTCCTGCCGGGCAGCCACGACGAGGTCCTCGCCGTGCTGCGCGTGTGCGCCGAACACGGCCTCGCCGCCGTTCCGTTCGGCGGCGGCACCTCCGTCGTCGGGGGCCTCGCCCCCGAGCGCAGCGCCTTCGTCGCCGTCGACCTGCGCCGTATGAACGGTCTGGTCGACCTCGACCCCGTCTCCCGCACCGCCACCCTCCAGCCCGGTCTGCGCGCCCCCGACGCGGAAGCCCTGCTGGCCGAACACGGTTTCACCCTCGGACACTTCCCGCAGTCCTACGAGTGGGCGACCATCGGCGGATTCGCCGCGGCCCGCTCCAGCGGTCAGGCGTCCGCCGGATACGGCCGCTTCGACGAGATGGTCCTCGGCCTGACCGTCGCCACCCCCGAAGGCACGCTGGAGGCGGGCCGCGCGCCCCGCTCGGCGGCCGGACCCGACCTGCGCCAGCTGATCCTCGGCTCGGAAGGCGCCTTCGGCGTCATCACCGCCGTGACCGTGCGGGTGAAGCCGCTGCCGCGGAGCCGGATCTACGAGGGATGGCGCTTCGCCTCCTTCGAGGAGGGCGCCACCGCCCTGCGCCGCCTCGCGCAGGACGGACCGCGCCCCACGGTGCTGCGGCTGTCCGACGAGACCGAGACCTTCGTCGGTCTCGCGCAGCCGGACGCGATCGGTTCGGCCGAGGCCCCGGCGGACGCCGGGTGCACGGCGATCGCCGGATACGAGGGGACCGAGGCCGACACGGCGTACCGCCGCGAGCAGGCGGCCGAGGTCCTGCGCGCGGCCGGGGGCACCTGCCTGGGAGTCGAGCCCGGCGAACGCTGGGCCCACGGCCGCTACTCGGCGCCCTACCTGCGGGACTCCCTGCTCGACGCGGGCGCCTTCGCCGAGACCCTGGAGACCGCGACCTTCTGGTCACGCGTCCCCGCGCTGTACGCGGCCGTCCGCACCGCGCTGACCGACACCCTCACGGCGGCCGGGACCCCGCCCCTGGTCATGTGCCACATCTCGCACGTGTACGAGAACGGCGCCTCCCTCTACTTCACCGTGGTCTGCGCCCAGGGCGAGGACGCCGTGGCCCACTGGGCACCGGCCAAGGAGGCCGCCAACGAGGCGGTGCTGACCGCGGGCGGCACGATCAGCCACCACCACGGGGTCGGCACCGACCACCGCGACGCGTACGTCCGGGAGGCCGGCCCCCTGGGCATCGAGGCGCTGCGGGCCGTCAAGCGGCGCCTGGACCCCGACGGCGTCTGCAACCCCGGGATCCTGCTGCCGGTGGACTGACCACACACGCTGCGCCCTTGCACCGTTTCCCCGTTGCGCCTTTTCCCCGTTTCCCCGCTCCGTCCCCCTCTTCACCACCCGGAGGCACACCGATGCGACAGTTCACCGCCGTCGTCAATCCCACTGCGGGCGGCTCCACGGGGGCGGCGGCACTGCTCCAGCTGGCCCGCCTCCTCCGGGAGGCCGGCGCCGGGCTCGACACCGAGTACAGCCGCAGCCTGTCCCACGCCCAGGATCTCGCGCGCGCCGCCGGCGAACGGGGCCGGATCGTGCTCGCCGTCGGCGGCGACGGGATCGCCGGAGGCATAGGGGGCGCGCTCAGCGGGACGGACACCGTCCTGGGGCTGGTGCCGGCGGGGCGCGGCAACGACTTCGCCCGCGCGCTTCAACTGCCCACCAGCGCGGCCGAGTTGGCTCGTGTGCTGCTCGACAACGAGCCGCGCCGCGTGGACACCATCGAGGTGGAGTCGGCGGTGCATGCCCGCACGGTGGTGCTGGGCAGCGTGTACGCGGGTGTCGACGCGCTCGCCAACCGGCACGCCAACCAGGCTCGGTTGCTGCGCGGTGCGGCCTCGTACTACGCCGGCGGTCTGCGCGCGGTGACGGCGTGGCGTCCCGCGTCGTACCGGGTCACCGTCGACGGGGTGGAACACCCGCACCGCGGCTATACGGTCGTCGCGGCGAACTCCGCTTACTACGGCTCGGGACGTGTCATCGCCCCGGCAGCGCGCGTCGACGACGGCCTGCTGGACGTCGTCATGATCCGCGAGGCGCCGCGGCGCCTGTTCTTCACCCTGATGAACGAGCTGAAGACCGGCGCCCACGTCGACCGGCCCGAAGTGGTGATCCTGCGGGGCCGGGAGATCCGTATCGAAGCCGACCGGCCGGTGCCCTACGGTGCCGACGGGGAGGTCGAGGCCGTCCTCCCCGTCACCGCCCGGGTGCTGCCCGGCGACCTGGCCATGCTGTTCTGACCGGCTCCGCGACACGGAGCCGGTCAGCCGCGCGTCATCCGGCGGTGACGGCTCCGGTCGCGCTGCCCGCCAGCCACTGGTCCCAGCTGAGGTTGAAGGAGGCGTAGCCGTTGTCGGCCGGGGCCTTCGCCCGCGGGGATCCCGTGACGGTGATCGGGTCGCCCTGCTTGACCTGGCCGTAGAACCACTTGGCGTCCGAGATCGACAGGTGGACGCAGCCGTGCGAGCCGCGGGCGCTGCCGCTGCCCGGGTTCGGGTCGCCGGTGGAGTAGTGGACGTACGTGCCGGACTGGGTGAGGTGGACGTCCCACGGGAGGGTCAGGTCGTAGTAGTCAGGACTGCCCTTCGTGCAGCTGATGCCGACGCTGCACGAGGTCATGTGGACCTTCTCCTGCTTGTCGATCACCGCCATCGTGCCGTTCCACGTGGGGTACTGGGGGCTTCCCGCGTTGATCGACAGGGTCCGCACGGCCTGCCCGTTCTTCGTGACCTTCATGGTGTGGCCGGTGGCGGAGACGTCCGCGCGGACGTCGTCGCCGACCGTGAAGTCGTGCACGTAGGACCGGGTGCCGTAGCGGCCGTTGCCGTTGGCGACACCCTTCAGCTCGGCGTCGATCTTGATCTTCGTCCCGGAGGCCCAGTACGTCTTGGGCCGGAAGTCGGCGCGCCGGTCGCCGAACCAGTGCCAGGCGCCCTCCATCGGCTGGGACGCGGTCACCTTCATGTGCTTCTCGATGCCGGCCCGGGCCTTCTGGGCCACCGGGTTCGTGAAGATCACCGAGATCGGCATGGCGACGCCGACGGTGGTGCCGGACTGCGGCGTGATCGTGTCCAGCAGCATCGGTGGGCCCGCGGGCTTCGACGGCGACGGCTTCGCGCTCACCGAGGGTTTCCCGGTCGCGCCCTTCCCGTCGTCGGAACTCGCCTTCGGGGACCCACCGCCACAGGCGCTGGTGCCCGCCAGCACCGCCACCGTGACGAGTGCCATTGTTATTCCGCTGCGTCGCTTCACTTCTACCCCGGCTCGTGGTCGTGCTTGCCTCACTGCTCTCTTGGACCCTGTCCGCCTGCCCACGGTTGCAGTCCGCATGTAAAGCGTGATTCAAAACCGGCCACGCGCGGTCGGTGCCGCGGCTTGTCCGTCGTCCGCACGCCCTCGTCGACCGGGTGCCTTCGCGCGGGTCCTGGGCCGTGCGTGGCCTCAACGGGCGGCGCCGGGAGTCGTCTCGACCTCGTTCGGCACCGGGTCGGCCGTGGGGGAACCGCCATGGGAGCGGATGAGGGGTACGAGGAGTCCGGCGCCGGCCACCGCCAGCACGGCAGCTGCCCTCAGGACGCCCTCGATCGCCGAGCCGTCCGACGCCGCCCCGGCGGCCGAACCGCTGAGCGCCTCCAGAACGGTCGCCGCCACCGCGACGGCCACCGCTCCCCACAGCACCAACGACGTCAGGACGAGCCCCGACGCCGCCGCGAGCCGCCCGGCGGACACGTACGACTGGGTCGCCACGTTGGTGAGTGCCCAGCCAAGTCCCAGGCCCACGCCGACCACCGCGAACACGGCGGTGTAGAGCGCGAGCGGATCCGCCCAGGTCAGGGCGAACAGCCCCGCTCCGCTCAGCACGAGACCCACCGCCATCAACACCTCCGGGCGTCGGCGGCGCGCGAGGTGTCCGGACCAGAAGCTCGCCGAGCCCGCGCCCGCCGACAGGGCCAGGAAGACGAGCCCCGAGTTGAACGGCGACAGCCCGCGGGCCTGTTGCAGGTACAGCGCCGACAACACCGCCACCAGGCAGTAGACGATGTTCGACACCGTGCCCGCCGCCGTCACCGTCACGAACGGCCTGTTGCGCAGCAGGGAGAGGTCGATCAGGGGTTCCGCCGTGCGCCGCTCGACGTACACGAACAGGCACAGCAGGAGCGCGCCCGCGACGAAACAGCCCACCGTGGCCGCGGAACCCCAGCCCCAGTGCGCCCCCTGGTCGACAGCGAGCACGGCCGCCGTCAGACCACCCGCCAGCGTGACCGCGCCGGGCAGGTCCATGCCCCGCGCGGCTCCTTCGTCCCTGGTCTCCTTCACACAGCGCAGCATCAGCAGGGCCGCCGCCGCGCAGAACGGCACGTTCAGGAGGAACACCGCACGCCAGCTGACGTGTTCGGCGAATGCCCCGCCCACGAAGGGACCCAGCGCGGTGCCGACCGCGCTGAAGGCCAGGACCGTCCCCACGGCACGGCCCTGCCGGTCGTCGCGGAAGTGAGAGGTGACCACGGCCACGGTGACGGGGAAGATCAGTGCCGCCGTCATTCCCTGGACCACGCGCCCCGCCGTCAGCCAGGCCGTGTTCTGCGCGAGGCTGCACACCACCGACACCACGGCGAAGCCCGTCAGCCCGCAGACGATGACCCGCCGTCGGCCGTAGAGGTCGGCGGCCCGTCCGCCCACGATCATCAGCGCGCCGAGGGTGAGCATGTAACCGCTCACGAGCCACTGCAGGTCCGTCGTCGGTGTCCCGAAGTCGCGGGCGATGACCGGCAGCATCAGGTTCAGCGCGAACCAGTCCATCTGCACCAGGAGCATCGAGATGGAGGCGGCCGCGATCACCGCTCGGTCCCTGCGCGAGAACAGCCCCGGCGTCCGGCCTGCGGGTCCGCTCACGACGACCATCCCCTGCCACGGGTCTCCCTTTCAGCCTGCGTGCGCCGGGAGGGCCGCGCAACCGAGGGCGCCGCAACCGGCGGGCGAGGGTGTCCTGGTCGTACGACGTGCGGCGCAGGTCGTACGACCAGGGGCCCGGGATCCGGAACCGTGGGCCCGCGGTTCACACGCCGCTGCCCGAAAGAATGAATCGGTTCCGGATTCCAGCGTGTCCGGACCGCGAAGACCGCACTGTGCATATGCGGCCCGTCGGCATCCCGTGCCCGCGGGCCGGGGAGCGGCCGGGTCGGGTCGCGTTCCGGTGCGATGTGGGGGTGGGAGTGGAGCGGGAAGGGCAGCGGCCGGTGCCGTTACCTGGCCGGTTGCGGTATCGGTTCGACCGTACGCTGGCACGCAGTACGGCCAGGTTGATGGGCTGGCTGGTGGTCTCCTGCCTGGCCGTCGTCATCCCGGTGAGCGCGCTGCTCGTGTGGACGGACCCCGCCGCGCCGCGGTCGCTCGTGGAGCGGCTGGAGGCGGTGTGGCGCACGAGCGCGCAGACCCTGCGCCTGGGCGAGGCGAGCGGCACCCCGCTGCGGATGGCGCTGTCGGCCGTACTCGGTCTCGTGGCGTTGTTGTGCGTGTCGACGCTGGTCGGTGTGATCACCACAGGCCTCGAGAAGCGGCTGACGGAGCTGAGCCGTGGCCGGTCGACGGTGCTGGAACAGGGGCATGCCGTGGTCCTCGGCTGGTCGGACCAGGTGTTCACGGTGGTGGCCGAGTTGCTGGCCGCGCAGACCGCACGGTCCGGGCGTCGGGCGCAGCCGGTCGTCCTGCTCGCCGACCGGGACAAGACGGAGATGGAGCGGGCGCTGGCGATCCACGTCGGTGCGGCGGCGCGCGGCCGGGTCATCTGCCGCAGCGGACCGGCCAGTGATCCCGCCGTCCTCGCGCTGGTCAGCCCCCAGACGGCCCGTACGGTACTGGTGCTTCCCTCCGGCGAGGCCACCGGCGACGCCGAGGTGCTGCGGATACTGCTGGCGCTGCGCACCGTCCTCGGGGAGGACGCACAGGGACCGCCGGTGCTGGCCGCGGTGAGTGACGACCGCTTCCGGGCACCGGCCCGGCTGGCCGCTGGACGGCACGGAACCGTCCTGGAGTCCGACACCGTCACCGCGCGCCTGATCGCCCACTGCGTCGGCCGGCCGGGCCTCTCCCTCGTCCTGCGCGACCTCCTCGACTTCGCCGGCGACGAGTTCCATCTCACCGACGCCGTCGCCTTCGAAGGACGGCCCTTCGGCGCGGCCCTCCTGGGCCACGCGAACGCGTGCGTGGTCGGGCTGTTCACGGCGGACGGACGTACGGTGCTCAATCCCGCGCCCGAGACCGTCGTCGAACCGGGAAGCCGGCTGATCGTCGTCGCACGGGACGAGGACTCCACCCGGAGCGAGGACTGCAGACGGCTCGTGGACCCCTCGGCCCGCGCCGTGGCGGTGGCGCCTGCCGCGGACGCGGCCCGGCTGCTCCTGCTCGGCTGGAACCGCCGTGCGCCCCTGGTCATCGCCCAGTTGCGGGACACCGCGCGCTCCGGTTCGGTGCTCGACGTGGTCACGGAGGGGGCCGTGCCCGGGGCCGAGAGGACCGTGCCGGGCCCGAGCCGGGAGCCCGGACCGCCCGACACGGCGGACGCCGCCCGGCTGGAGGTGCGGTTCCGGTCGGCCGCGCTGTCCCGGCCCGAGACCCTGCTCGGGCTCGACCTCGCCCCGTACGACGCGGTGATGGTCCTCGGGCCCGACGCGGGCAGCGGACCCGACCGGCCCGACGACTGGACGCTGGTCACACTGCTCGGCCTCCGGCTGGTGGAACAGCGCACCGGCCGGGACGTGCGGGTGGTCACCGAGCTGACAGACGACCGCAACAGGCCGCTGGCGCCGCTCAACCCCGGCTCCGACGTCATCGTCAGCGGTGAACTCACCGGCCTGCTCATGGCGCAGATCGCGCAGAATCCGCATCTGGCCGCCGTGTTCGAGGAGTTGTTCTCGGCGGAGGGCAACACCATCTGCCTGCGGCCGGCCGGGGACTATGTCCGGGTGGGCACCACGGCGACCTTCGCGACCGTGGTCGCCGCCGCGCGCGACCGCGGCGAGTGTGCCATCGGCTACCGGCGGCGCGACCAGTGGGCGCTCTCCCCCGCCCACGGCGTGTGTCTCAACCCGCACAAGGGGGAACGGCGCGAGTGGGGCGCCGAGGACCAAGTGGTCGTCGTGGCGGTCGAGTTCACGGGCGCCGCTGCTGACGGCGGTGGTCTCGGGGCGCAGGAGGAGCGGGTCGGGCGACAGCGGACGCCCTGAACGGTCCGGGACGCGCGTGACCGGGGGCCCGCGACACCTTGGAGGTCGCGCGGTTCCCGGCGCGCGGGTGGCGGGCCTCCGGCCACACACCACTCCTATCCCACAGCGCGGGCGGGAACGGCGCGGCGTTCGCGCATTCACAGAAGGGGGCACACCCCTTCACGTTCGGGGCACACCGAAGCCGAGGGCCCGGACGTGTGTCACGTCCGGGCCCTCGGCCCACTCAGGTGGAGCTGCCGGTGACCTACCAGCGGTACCAGCGGCCGCGTCCGCCGCTCGGACCGGCGGAGCGCATCACGAAGCCGAGCAGCCAGACGGCCAGAACGACCACCGCGACGATCCACAGGGCCTTCAGCGCGAAGCCCGCGCCGAAGAGGATCAGGGCGAGAAGAAGAACAAGAAGCAGGGGAACCATAGTTATCGACCTCCAAGGCTTCGAGTGCCCGGGAATGCTCGCCACATGGGTTGTTTTTCTTGCGAACTTGAGGGCACTCAAACGCGTTCGGTCCTGTGCTCGGGACACACTCGGGCCGCACCGGACGTCCCGAACCGGCGGGCGAGCAGCCGAAGCGGGACGAACGGCTACCGCGAACGTCACGCAGCCGAGTTCACCGTCCGGACTCAACTCCCCTTGTGCACCGAACACATGGCACATCCGAGTAGGATGATCGAACACTCGACCTGCCCTGCTCACTGGTGCGATGGGAGCTACCATGACGATCGATCCGCAGCCGTTCCCGCCGATCGACACCAGCAAGGCACACCCCGCGCGGGTCTACGACTGGCTGTTGGGCGGCAAGGACAACTACCCGGTCGACGAGGCCGTGGGAGAGAAGCTGCCGCCCGAGGCCAAGGACGCCGCCCGGCAGAACCGCCAGTTCATGCACCGCGCGTCCGCCTGGCTCGCCCAGCAGGGCATCGACCAGTTCCTGGACATCGGCACCGGCATCCCCACCGAGCCCAACCTGCACCAGATCGTCCAGGGCATCGTGCCGACAGCGAGCGTCGTCTACACGGACAACGACCCGATCGTGCTGCGGCACGCCGAGGCCCTGCTCGTCAGCAAGCCCGAGGGCGCCACCGACTACATCCAGGCCGATGTCCGGCAGCCGCAGGACATCGTCCAGCACGCCCGGCACATACTCGACTTCACGCGCCCGGTCGCGATGTCCCTGATCGCGCTGATGCACTTCATCCCCGACGAGCAGGACGCCCACGGCATAGTCCGCAACCTGATCGCCACGCTCCCGTCGGGAAGCTACCTGGTGCTGTCGCACGCGTCGTCCGACCTCTATCCCGAACTCTCCGCGCAGGTCACGGCCGAGTACGCCAAGGGCGGCATCAAGCTGGGGTTCCGCACCCGGGGAGAGGTGGAGCGCTTCTTCGACGGCCTCGACCTCGTGTCGCCGGGCCTGGTGACCGCCACCGAGTGGAACGCGGCGAACGAGGCCGTGACGCCCGAGGAGAGCGGCATCTACGCCGCGGTCGCCCGCGTTCGCTGAACCGCTGAGGAGATGTCCGGCCGCCCACCTCCCACGGGGGGGGCGGCCGGTCGCTCCCCGATCAGGGCGCGTCGTACCAGGAGAACGCGGCGATCCTCCAGCCCTCCGGGGTACGGACGAACTGGATCGCCTTGGTGCCGCCGCCCTCGAAGGGCTCGCCGTCCAGGACGCCGGCCTTCCGGTACTCCCCGAACCGCGCCGCGACGTCTCCGGCGATGTCGGTCCGTTCCGAGGTCTCCCACTCGTGGAACTCCGCCAGCCGGCCGTCGGCCAACAGCCGTTCACGCGGTTCGACGAACTCGTCCACGGTGTAGGCCGTGAACTCCGGCCCGGTCTTGACGATCACCCCGCCCGGGATGACCAGCCGACGGATCCGGGCCACATCGGCTGCCGTGCCGCCCCGGTTGTCGAAGGCCCCGAAGAACTCGGCGGTCAGCGCGTCTATCTCCTTCTTGGACATGACGGGACAGTACATCCAGTGCGCCGGGACGCGGAGGCCGGAGCGGCACATCGCCCTCGCGAACGGCCCGATAGGTTGCCCGTATGCCTTCTGTACTCGTGGTCGGTTACGACCCGCACGCGATCCCCGGCATCGACGCGGACCCTCTGCGCCAGGCGCTCGACGCGGAGTTGGCCCGGTTCGGCGAGCACGGTGTCGACGCGGCCATGACGCTGATGGTGTTCGACGAGACGGCCGAGCCCACGCTGATCGCCTCCCTGACGAGCAGGCCGTGGGACGTCGTGGTCGTCGGCGGCGGGATCCGCAAGGCCGAACCCCTGCTCCCGCTCTTCGAGTTGACCGTGAACCTGATCCGGCGCCACGCGCCCCGGGCTGCCATCGCGTTCAACACCAGCGGCGGCGACAGCGTCGAAGCGGCCCGGCGCTGGCTGTGAGCAGGAACCGTCCGACGGAACGAGGAGGGACCCGCGGCCCGGGCGTCGGCGTCGGCGTCGGCGTCGGCGAAAACCTTCGCGCACCGGGGGCCCCCGGTCCGCGCCGGCTTCAGTCCCGCAGGGACAGCGTCCGTCTCAGGGTCTCGAACGCCGTGGGGCGGGGCCGGTGCGGCAGGAAGCCCTGGATGCGGCGGGCGCACTCCGAGGGCGTGTGCACGCTGGTGTCGACGTCGATGTCGTGCGGTCCGTGCGCGTGCACCTGCGCGTACTGAAGGGCAGCGAGACCCGGCGAACGGTCACCGCGGTCGGCTTCACGGCGGTTCAGCTCGGGAAGGGGGCAGCGGACCGCGACCAGGACGGTGTCCTCGGGGACGAGCAGGTCCAGGAGGTCGAGCAGACGCCAGCGGCGGCTCAGGGGGTAGTCGACGACCAGGTTGTTGCCGCCCGCCGCCATCCCGGCCACGGCGCGGTGGAATCCCTTGGCCGTACGGTCGATCTCGGCCTGGAGTTCGCTGTCAGGGATCTGCCGGCCGCCGCGCAGGGCGTGGAAGGCGTCCACCGGCATGTGGAACCACGTTCCTTCCAGCCGGTCGAGCAGCGCGCGGGCGATGCTGGTCTTGCCTGAACTGGACGTGCCGTTGAGCAGGATGACCGTGCCTCCGGCCGCCGTTTCGGGGATACGTGCGTGGAGCGCGTCCGCGATGTCCGGAGCCTCTTCGGTCGCCATGTGGCGCCCTCCCTTTCCGGCGCGGGCCGTCGCACCGCCTGAGCCGCCTGAACTGCCAGCCTGATCATCTCAACCCGGTCGGCTCGACACGCGCGGCGCCCACCCCGCCCGGCTTCGCCCCCTGCTCACGTACGACCTCTTCCCTCCCGTACGACGTCGGTGGCGGCGAGGTGTTTCCGCAGGAACGCGACCTCCGCCTCGACGGCCTCCTCGTGCGCCTCCAGGAAGGGCGCGTAGTGGCGGCCTTCGAGGTGCAGCACCTCGGCGTGCGGCGCCTTGCGGGCGGCTTCGAGGGCGGGGCCGGGAAGCGTGCTCCGGTCCTGGTCGCAGACGACCAGCAGCACTGGACACCGGATCCGGGAGGCGTGGAGGCCGGGCCGGTATCCGCCCATCTGGAGCGCGATCCGTGCGGCGACGGTCTGATCCCAGTCGCTGTAGCGGTGCTCGGGGTCGAGCGCGCGGTCACCGTCCATGGCGTCGGGCGTGGTGAGCGAGGCGACGTCACCGCGCACTCCGGCGGTGGGGATCAGCAGCGGAGGCCTGCCGAGGAGACCGCCGAGCGCGTCCGCGACGGCGCGGCCGGTGAGGCGCAGGAGCGCGAGAGGGGTCATGGCGCGCAGCGCGTTGGGAGCGAGCGCCCGGCCATCGACGACCGGCGACTGCGCGATCACCGAGGCCAGGCCCGGATGGTCGGCCGCGACGCGGAGGATGTGGCCGCCGCCCAGGGAGAAGCCCCAGAGCGAGATGCCGCGGGGGTCGACGTCGGGCAGATTGGCCGCGAAGTCGATCGCGGCCTGCCAGTCGGCGCGTTGCTCACCGAAGCGGACGACCTGGCGGGGGGTGCCGCCGCTCTCCCCGAAGTGCCGGTGGTCGAAGGCCAGGACGGCGAAGCCGGCGTCGTTGAACCGTGCGGCGAAGCGGTCCGACGCGGGTTCCTTCGTCACGGCGGTCCCTCCCGCCATGATCACGCAGCCGCCGTTGGTCCCCGGGTGGTACCAGGCGGCGCAGGAGGTGTCGCCGCTGGCGAAGCGTACTTTTTCGCGTTGACCGGATGTGGGCACTGGGGCCTCCGTGGGTGAGTCGGTCCGTCGTTCTGGGGACTCTGTCGGTTCTCGTGCGGTCGCTCGGCTCGCGCGGACTGCGTTCGCTTCTCTCGCGGACTGCGTTCGGGCTTCTCGCGGGCTCGGGTCTCCCGCTTGCCCACGTCTCGTCGGGGACGGGGCGAGGTGCGTGACATCCATGCTTGGGCCGAGGTCCCGAGGACGGGCCGCGCGCGGCGCCAAAATGAGCGAAACTTGCCTCCATGGCACCCGTAGCGGCGGATTCCGTACTGAGTACCACCGACCGGCGGCTGGTGGCTGCCCTGCAGTGGGACGGCCGCCTCACCGCGGAGCGGGCGGCCAAGGTGCTGGACCTCAGCCCCGCGACGGTGAGGCGGCGTCTGCACGCGCTCACCGCGGACGGCACCGTGCGCGTCGTGATCTCACCGGTCGCGCGACCGCGCAACGGAGGTTCGGCAGGGGCCCTGTTCCTGCGGATCAGGGTGCTGCGGGGAAAGCTCGACACGATCGTGGCCGCGCTCGCGGCGCGCGAGGACATCCCGTTCATCGACGTCACCACCACGGGGGACGAGATCTTCGCGGTGGCCCGTACGGAACCGGGGTCGCGCGACCCGCTGGTCTTCCGGCAACTGCCCTCCACACAGGCGGTCACTTCCCTGGAGAGCGCCACCATCCTGCACGTCTTCCGGCTCACCTCGGAGTGGCGTCACGACGTCCTGACGCCGGCCGAGCGCGCGGCGCTGAGCCCGGCCGAACCCGACCCCGGGCCGCTCGCCGACGGGTCGCCGGGGCCGTACGGCGTCGACACCGATCCCCTGGAGCAGTCCCTTCTCGACGCCCTGACGCCCGACGCGCGTCTCTCCGCCGCCGCCCTGGCTGCGGGCACCGGTCACCCGGAGACGACGGTCCGTCGACGGATCGCCCAACTGACCTTGCAGGGAAGGCTGGTGACCCAGGTCCTGGTCGATCCCCGCCGTATCGGCCTGCCCATCGAGGCGAAGCTCCTGCTGCACGTGGCTCCCGATCATCTGGCCGCCGCGGGACAGGCGCTGGCCGATCACCCCGCGGTGCACGGCGCGTTCGCGACCTCCGGTCTCTCGAACCTGCACGCGGCGGCCTACTTCCCGGACCTGGCCGCCCTCTACGCCTTCCTCTCCCGCGACCTGGTCGGTCTGGGGATCACCCACGTCGAGACGGCCCTCGTCGGCCGCGCCGCCAAACGCACGCCTCCGCTGGGTCCCGTACCGCCCTCCCCCGCCGTCACGCGGCGCCGCCGACCGGCTTCCGCGGGGCAGGGCAAGGGCTGAGAACCAGCACGCGGTAGTCGTTCCCTCCGGAGGGCGGCGTCGCACCGCGATGGCGTCCATGCGGGTGGCGTATGGCCCGGTGGCGACCCCCCGGGGGCATGAGCCGCGTTGTTCAAGTACCTGTCCACGATCACCCCCGAGAGGACGTCTCGTGCGCCGAACCCTGTTCCTGTCCGTCTGCGCTCTCGTCGCCGCCGCGGCGACCGGATTCTTCACCACCAGCGCCATCCGCAACCGCTGACACCGAGGCACATACCGCCCTCGGCACCATCGCCACCGCCACCGGGTGACACCTGGGTGGGACAGCCCGCGGCCGTCCCACCCGGCCCGAACCCGACGGCCCAGGTCACAACCGCTCTTCCCGGCAGACCCGCCCCCGGCCCTCGGGCAGGCCTGCTCTCGGGAAGCGCTGGCCCCCTAACGCGAAGCGCCACCTCGATGCCGGCCTTTGGGCCGCGGCACGCCCCCCGGTATACCGCGAGCGCCGCCCGATCGCGGGTCCGCGCGACATCACTCCCCGCCGCGGCCGTCTCCTCCAGCGGCCCACGTCGGCGGGGCCCGAGAGCACCCGCGTGCACGCCTCAGGTCACCAGGCGGCCCGTGTGGGAGAGGCGGCGGGCCTCGGACAGGAGCGCGTGGATCTGCGGTCCGACGTGGTCGATGTGCTGGACCGGGGTCTTGAAGGGGAGGCGGACGTCGCGGTGGGTGCGCCGGTACTCGAGACGCAGGGTCAGGCCGTAGCGGTCGACGCCGGCCGGGAGCGCACGCAGCACACCGCCGTCGGGGAGCGGACGGACCAGACGCAGGAGCAGGGGCACGAGTTCGGCGTGCTCGTCGACGAGGTGTGTCAGCATGCCGGCTTCGCTCGTCGCCAGCGGATCGAGTTCGGTCGTCTCCAGTTCGTGGAGGGTCACGTACGAGCGCCCCGAGCCGTCCTCCAGGACTCCCTGCCCGAACTCCATGCAGGTGCTCAGGGTGGAGTCGGGGTCGTACGGCTCGGCCAGCAGGCCGGTCAGGGTGACCCGGGCGCGGAGCCGGTCGCGTACGGGCGTGGGCGCGATGTCGGTGAGTTCCAGCCGGACCGGGACCCGTGCGCCTGCCGGGGCGCCGGCGCCCTCGAAGGGCGCGTGCAGGTGGAAGTGGCCCATGGCACCGGACCCGTCGAGCCGTCGGACCTCCGTGTGCCGCCCGTCGCACACCACCGTCATGGAGTGGGCCGCGGCCAGGATCGAACGGACGCGCTCGACGGCAGTCGGCGCGCTGGCGCGGGCAGGGGTACGACGCATCCGGACCTCCGGGATGAGCGAGTTACTTAGGTATGCCTAACCTAACCCATCGCGAGTACCGATCTGTCGCCGGGGGACGCAGCGATGCGCCGGCTCCAGGCCTCTCCGGTGAGACTCCGCCTGCGCCGCGGCGCAGGACGCCCGCGAGGCGTCCTGCACTGACGGTCCGTCAATCCTTCTGGCGGGCTTCCTTGTCCGCCGACTTGCTCATCCGCAGGGCCAGCGGGATGACGAGCCACCACAGGATGTAGAGCGCGGCGACGCCCGCGACGATCCAGGGGACGTAGCCGTCGTCGTGCGTGGCCGTGCGCAGCACCAGCAGGAGGGAGGACACCATCGTGAGCAGCAGCAAGGACAGGCCGAGGAGCGTCATGCGGGAGGCCCAGACCACTGCCTGCGGCTTGACGAGGCGGCCGGACACGATCCGGTGGAACGCCACGGGGCCGATCATGGCCCCTGTGGCGGTGGCTCCGAGGACGATCGTGACCATGTAGAGCGTCTGGTCCTGGTCCGAGAGCTGCCGGTAGGTCGGCTGGAACACCACGGTCAGCAGGAAGCCGAAGAGGATCTGCACTCCGGTCTGCGCCACGCGGATCTCCTGCAGCAGGTCTCCCCACTTGCGGTCGGCGCGCTCCTGAGCCGATTCGTCCCGCCCGTCGTCCGGTCTGTCGTCCCGCTTCTCGCTCATCGTTCCCCTCTTCTTGTTGCCCCGCCCGTGCGCGTCTTCCGGCGACCCTGCCCGCTCGGGTCATCCCCGGGCGGCCATGCGCACAGATCTTCGAGTACCCCGAGCGTGCCGCCGCTCACCAGGCCGCCGGGATGTCCGTCCCTACGGGCCACGCCCCGGGCCGCGTCCGGCTCAGCGGACGTGATCAGCGCCTCAGAACACCCCCACCCATGGATCCTCCGCATGGGCGAGATCTCCATGGGTACCCCGAGGCCTTCACGAACCGCCTGCTGAGAGGAACCACGTGCCGAAGAAGAACATATTCGTGATCGGTCTGGACGAGGCGAACCTGCCCACCCTGAACGAGGTGCCGAACGCGAGGGAGCTGACGTTCCATCCGCTGCTGACCATCGAGGAGTTGCAGGGCGGTGAGGTCTCGGTGGCCGAACTGCTGGCGAAGGCGGAGAAGCTGCTCGACGCGTTCGACGGGACGATCGACGCGATCGTCGGCTACTGGGACTTCCCCGTCAGCACCCTCGTGCCCATGCTCGCCGAGCGGTACGGCACGCGCAGCACCAGCCTGGAATCGGTGGTCAAGTGTGAGCACAAGTACTGGAGCAGGCTCGAACAGGAGAAGGTGACCGACCGGCACCCGCGCTTCGGCCGGGTCGACCTGAGCGCCGAGAAGCCGTCCCCTCCGGAGGGCATGAACTTCCCGATGTGGCTGAAGCCCGCGCTCTCCTACTCGTCGGAACTCGCCTTCGGCGTGGACGACATGACCGAGTTCGAGGAGGCGGTGGCGGACATCCGCGACGGCATATCGCGGGTCGGCCGCCCCTTCGAGTACGTACTCGATCGCCTCGCGCTTCCGCCGGAGATGGACGGGGTCGGTGGCGAGGTGTGTCTCGCCGAGGAGGAGATGTCGGGCATCCAGGTGGCGGTCGAGGGCTACGTCGACCACGGTGAGGTCACCGTCTACGGCGCGCTGGACTCGATCAACTACCCCGGCTCCTCCTGCTTCCTGCGCCATCAGTACCCCTCGACGCTCCCCGAGCCCGCGATCAAGGAACTGCACGACGTCACGCGGCGCGTGATGGAGCAGATCGGCATGGAGGCGGCGACCTTCAGCGTCGAGTACTTCTACGACCCGCACACCGGCCGGATCAGTCTCCTGGAGATCAACCCGCGTCACTCGCAGTCGCACGCCGAGCTCTTCCAGTACGTGGACGGCGTGCCCAACCACCACTGCATGGTCAGCCTGGCCCTCGGCCGCGACCCCCGGATGCCCCACCGGGCCGGCCACTACGCCATGGCCGCGAAGTGGTACCACCGCTGGTTCGCCGACGGCGTCGTGCACAACGTCCCCACCCCGGACGACCTGCGCCGCATCGAGCGGGAGATACCGGGTACGCGCATCGACATCGTGCCCTCGGAAGGCTCGCGCCTGTCGGACCTGCCGGGTCAGGACAGCTACAGCTACGAGCTGGCCCACATCTTCACGGGTGGCGACACCGAGGAGGAACTCCGGGAGAAGTACGACCGATGCGTGGCCGCTCTCGGGCTGACGTTCGACGAGACGGCACCGGGCGGCCGTGACGAGAAGAACGGCTGACCGTCGGCCGCGGTCACCGCGACCGGCCCGACGAGCCCCGGGCACGGCGAGGAAAGGAGCAACACCAGCACATGCGTTTTGTGACCCAGCTGCCGTATGCGACCAAGGAAGAGGAGCACGTCGCCATCCCCATGTCCGACGGTGTGGAGCTGTCGGCGCGGATCTGGCGCCCCACCTCCTCGGACAGCGAACCGGTGCCGGCGGTGCTCGAGTACATCCCGTACCGCAAGCGCGACCTCAGCGCCGTACGCGACTCGATCCACCACCCGTACATCGCGGGCCACGGCTACGCCTGCGTCCGCGTGGACATCCGCGGCACGGGCGAGTCCGAGGGGGTGCTGAGGGACGAGTACCTGGAGCAGGAGCAGCAGGACGCCGAGGAGGTGCTCGCCTGGCTGGCGGAACAGCCCTGGTGCGACGGCGGCACGGGCATGATGGGCATCTCGTGGGGCGCCTTCGCCGCGCTTCAGGTCGCGGCACGGCAGCCGCCGAGCCTGCGCGGCATCGTCATCGCGTCGTTCACCGACGACCGGCACGCGGACGACATGCACTACATGGGCGGTGCCCTGCTCTCGGACAACCTGGCCGAGGCCGGCACGATGTTCGCGTACGGCACCTGCCCGCCCGACCCGGCGATCGTCGGGGACCGCTGGCGCGCAATGTGGCACGAGCGGATGGAGCACACCCGTCCGTGGGTGCTCGAATGGCTGCGCCACCAGCGCCGTGACGACTACTGGCGGCACGCGTCGGTCTGCGAGGACTACGGGGCGGTCCGCTGCCCGGTCCTCGCCTCCAGCGGTTGGGCCGACGGGTACTCGAACGCGGTGACCCGTCTGCTGGGCAACCTGGACGTGCCGCGCAAGGGTCTGATCGGCCCCTGGTCCCACAAGTTCCCCCACCTGGGCGAGCCGGGACCGGCCATCGGCTACCTCCAGGAGGTCGTCCGCTGGTGGGACCACTGGCTCAAGGGCGTGGACAACGGCGTGATGGACGGCCCGATGCTGCGCACCTGGATGCAGGAGAGCGTGCCGCCGTCCACGTCGTACGAGGAACGGCCCGGCCGCTGGGTCGGCGAGCCCACCTGGCCGTCACCGCACATCCGGGAGGTCACGCACCCGCTCGCGCCCCATCGCATCGGCCGCCCCCTCGAAAGCTACGAGAACGGCGAGAGCCGCGCGACGGGCGAGTCCGGTGCGGTCGGCGAGCCGGGCGGAGGTGTCGAGCCCCCACCGGTGACCGTGCAGTCCCCGCTCTCGGTGGGCCAGTTCGCGGGCAAGTGGGCTTCCTACAACGCGCCGCCCGACCTGCCGTACGACCAGCGTGAGGAGGACGGCGGTTCACTCGTCTTCGACAGCGACCCGCTGACCGAACGGCTGGAGATCCTCGGATCCCCCACCGTCGAACTCGACCTCACGATCAGCGAACCCGTCGGCATGGTGGCGGCGCGACTGTCCGACGTGAGTCCCGACGGAAGCGCCACCCGTGTCTCCTACGGCATCCTGAACCTCACCCGGCTCGGCGGCACGGACACGCCCGAGCCCGTCGAGCCCGGGCGCCGCTACCGGGCGAAGGTCCAGCTCAACGGTGTCGGCCAGGCGTTTCCGCCCGGTCACCGGATCCGGCTGTCGCTGTCGACCTCGTACTGGCCCATGGCCTGGCCGCCGCCGAAGCCGGCCCTGCTCAGCGTGTACGCGCACGCCAGCACCCTGAGTCTGCCGGTGCGGCCGACGGACGAACCCGACGAGATGCCGGTCAGTCCGTTCGGCGAACCCGAGGGGGCGCCGCCGATCACGTCGACCCAGCTGTCACCGCGGGAGGAACGCTGGGAGGTCAAGCGCGATCTCGTCGGCTACAACGCCGAGTTGGAGATCGTGAAGGACCGCGGCCTGGTCCGTATCGATGACATCGGTCTCGACGTCGGTCTGCGTGCCGAGGAGCGGTACCGGTCCGTGGCCGAGGACTTCACCTCGGTCAGCGGCGAGTCCGCGTGGACCATGAGGTTCCGCCGGGACGAGTGGGACATCCGTGTGGAGACCCGCACCCGACTCACCTCGGACGCCGGCGAGTTCTTCGTCGACGCGACCCTCGACGGCTATGAGGGCGACAAGCGCGTGTTCTCCCGGACGTGGAACGAACAGGTGCCGAGGGATCTGCTCTAGCCCGACGGAGCGCCGAGTCCGGCGCCCGGGGCGGCCGTCGAGCCACCCCGGGCGCCGGACCGCGTACGTGCGCGCTCGGCCGTTGGCGTTGGACCCGCGTCCGAGATCTCCCACCGACGAAGAAGTCCCCCTGCCCACGCGGGCAGGGGGACTTCCATACGTCCGAAGGCGTGGTCACGCCTTCTTGCGGCGGATCACCAGCCAGGCGAGGGTCGCCGCACCGGCCACACTGATCAGCAGCTTGCGGTTGTCGCGGGCGACGCGTACGCCCTCGGCGGCCTGCTGGCGGACCGGCTCGGGGGCCTTCTCGTCCCAGACGCGGCCGGCCTTCGCGGCCGTGTCCCGGGCCGTGTCGCGAACCTGTACGGCGGCCTGTGCCGCCTTGTCCTTGACGGGGTCCGGGAGCTTGTCCTGCACCTTGTCCTGGACGGAGTGAGCGGCCAGGACCGCCTTGTCCTTCAGCTCGGCCGCCTTGGCCGCGGCCTGTTCGGCGACCTCCCCGCCCTTCTCCTTGGCCTGGGCGCCCTTCTCCTTGGCCCGGGCCTTCACGTCGGCCTTGTCGGCGAGCGCCTGGACGGTGTCCCCGAGTTCGGCGCGGGTCTGCTCGACCTGTTCGCGCAGTTCCTCGGGAGTGGCGGCGGTCTGCTCGCCGTCGTAGGGCTTGCTCATCGGTGGGCACTCCTCTTGATCTCGGCCACGTCGGCCTTCACGTTCTCGATCGCCTGTTCAGGCTTGGGCGGTGCCGCCCGGTGGACCTGCTTCTTGCCGCTGAGGGCCAGCACCGCGGCGACGACGCCCAGCACCGCCGTGACGATCAGCGCCGCGGCCCACACCGGCAGCGGAACGGCGAGGGCGGCGATCGCCGTGACCACCAGGGCCTCCAGCGTCAGGAAGCCGACCACTCCGGCGCCGCCGAACAGGCCACCGCTCTTGCCGTAGCGCCTGCCCTTCTCCTGCATCTCCGCCTGCGCCAGGCGCAGTTCGCCCCGCACCAGTTCGGTCAGCTGCTGCGAGGCCTGCTGCACCAGCTCACCCACCTGACGCGACCCGGACTCCCGTGTCTGCTCGTCGATTCCCTCGACCTGCGGCCGCGCACTCGACACGGCGATCGCCTCCTGCCCGTTTCCTCGGCCATGACCCGAACACCTCGTGGTGTTCCGGCACTCGGTCTGAAAGCGGGTACCCCGATCCGGGCATTTCAGGAGCCCGATCCCCCGTCATTCACGATCCGCCCCCATTCCCCGCCGCGCGGTCACTCCCGGTCGGCGAAGACGCTGGTGTCGAGGCGGTCGAGGAGGTCGGCCACGTCCCGGTAGACGGCACGGGCACCGGCCTCCTCCAGATCCGCCCGCGGGATTCCGCCGGACAGGACCGCGACAGGGATCGTGCCGTCCTCTGCGGCGGCTTTCATGTCCCAGACGGTGTCGCCGACGAACACGGCCCGGTCGCTCGGCACTCCGGCCAGTTCCCTGGCCTGGGCGACGGGGTCGGGCGCCGGTTTGCCCTCGTCGACGTCGTCCGCGCTGGCCGCCCCGAGGATGACGTCGTCGGCCCCGATCGCCCCCCGCAGCGCCGCGAGTTCCGCGCCGCTCGCCGAGGTCGCGAGGACGATCTCCCAGCCCCGTCCGGCCAGCGCGCGCAGCAGTTCGCGCGCCGAGTCGAGGGCGGGCAGCCGGTCGAAGTACGTGGCGTAGAGGGCGTGGTGGGCGGCGACGAACTGGTCGTCCTGCCCGGTGTCACGGTCCTTTCCGAGCAGGTGCTCGATCAGGTCGCCGCTGCCGAGTCCGACGGCCCGGTGGATCTCGCGCATCGGCACGCGGTGACCGCCCTGCCGGAACGCCTCCCACCACGTCACCACGTGGAGGTGGTTGGTGTCGACGAGCGTCCCGTCGACGTCGAAGATCGCGGCGCGTTTCGTGCTCATCGCAGGTGCCCTCGCCCTCTCACTGGTGTGCCGTTCCCGGTTCGTCGCTCACAGGTGCCGCAGGGCGGGGAGCAGTTTCCGCTCGGCCCATTCCAGGTACGGCTCCTGCTGGTCGCCGCCGATCTGGACGAGCGCGACCTCGGTGAACCCCGCCTCGACGTAGGGCCGTACCGCTTCCACGACCGCCTCGACGTCGTCGCCGCAGGGGATGGACTCGGCCACGTCCTCGGGCCGTACGAACTGGGTGGCGCCCGCGAACGCGGTGGGGCCGGGCAGTTCGGAGTTGACCGGCCAGCCGCTGCCGAACCAGCGGAACTGGTCGTGGGCGCGGGCGACGGCCGCGTCGCGGTCGGTGTCGTAACAGATGGGCAGCTGGCCGACCTTGGGCTTGCCCGCGCCGCCGTGGTTCTCGAATGCGGAGATCAGCTCGGGCTTCGGCTCGGTGGCGATCACCAAGTCCGCGAGGTGACCGGCCAGTTCGCAGGAGCGGTCTCCGGAGACGGCGACCCCGATCGGCGGGGGCGCGTCGGGCAGGTCCCAGAGTTTGGCGTTCTCGACGTCGAAGTGGGCGCCGTGGTGGTTGACGCTCCCGCCGGCGAAGAGCGCGCGGATGATCTCCACCGCCTCCTCCAGCATCTCCAGCCGGACATGGGCGGCGGGCCACCCTCCGCCCACCACATGCTCGTTGAGGTTCTCGCCGGAGCCGAGGCCGAGGCGGAAGCGCCCTTCGGAGAGGAGCTGCACGGTGGCGGCCTTCTGCGCGACGACCGCCGGGTGGTAGCGGGTCGTCGGGCACGTCACGTACGTCATCAGCGGAATGCGCTCGGTGGCCTGCGCCGCGGCGCCGAGAACGCTCCACGCGCACGAGGCGTGTCCCTGGGAGTCCAGCCAGGGGAAGTAGTGGTCGGAGATGACGGAGAAGTCGAAGCCGGCGCGCTCGGCGCCGACCACGTGGCCGACGAGCTCACGCGGCCCCGCCTGTTCCGTCATCATCGTGTACCCGATCTGCACCATGCCGCTCTCCTCCTCGTGGTGGGGCGTGTCTGAGGGCGGGTGCCGCATGCCTGTCGCGGGGCGGACCGGACGCCCGCCCCCGCCCCGTGTCGCCGTCGCGTGGACGGGTCCGCGCGCCGTCCCGCTAGCGCTTGGTCCCGAGCCGCAGGTCGACCTCCTTCTCCTGGTCCCCGGAGGCCGAGCCCTGCTCCTGCACGGCGAACGAGCCGCCCAGTGCTTCACAGAGCCGGTCGACGGCGACGTAACCGCCCTGGAGCGTGGCCGCCACGCTGCCCTCCAGAGGGGTGGGCCCGGTGGGGATGCGCTCCTCGGTCGGATCGAACTCGGCGGTCCACACGGCGTGCTGCTCGCCGGGCCGCTCCTGGAGTGCGTCCTCCGCGGGGCGGTCGGTGGGGAACGCCGTCCGCAGGACGCCGAAGACGGTGGCTGCGTCCTCCTTGGACGCTCCGGTGAGGGACACGGTGACCATGAGGGTCACTCTCCTTTCTGCTCGGGTACGGCTCTGCCGGGGCGGGTGAGGTGTGGCGCGTGGGCAGGCCCGCACGCCTGGTCCGCCGTCACCCGTTCGGCGGCGTCACGGCACGGCTCCAGGCCGGGGCCGCCTCTCCCAGCGTCGCCCGCCCAGGCACGGAATGCGCGTTCACGATGTTCTCGGCGTTCACGGCGTTCTCGCTTCCTCGGAAGGGCAGGGGACGGCTGGGCGCCCGGCGCGAGTACCCCGCAGGGGGACGAGCATGTCGTCGATCACCGGTCGGCCCCGGGCCGCCGGTCGACGAGAGCGCCGCTCACGCCGGACCCCGGGGCCCGGCGTGCCCGGCCCGCCAGGCACACCGGGTCACCTGGTGTTTGACTGCTGATGCCATGACGAGCGCGTCGAGGGGAGATCCGGTGTCGGCCCCGGACGACGACATACTGCTGCTGGAGGACGTCCTGTCCGAGCCGGGTGTCGGGGCCCGGGACTTCGCGGCCGTGGTCAACCGCTGCGCCGCCGCGCTGGGAGTGCACCAGATCGTGGTGTACCTCGCGGACCTCCAGCAGCGCCATTTGATGCCGCTGACGGAGATCTCGACGCCCCTCGACATCGACGCCTGCCTCGCGGGCTGGGCCTACCGCACCCTCTCCCTGCGCGTCGAGGAGTCCCCGACGGGCGAGGTCATGATCTGGCTGCCGCTCGTGGACGGCACGGAGCGGCTGGGCGTGATGTGCGTGCACTCCGACGCGGTGGACGCGGCGACCCTGCGCCGCAGCCGCTCGATCGCGGCCCTGCTGGCGATGATGGTGACCTCGAAGCGCGCCTACAAGGAGACCTTCGTCCAGCGCACGCGGACGGAGACCATGCAGCTGCCCGCCGAGATGCTGCGGGCCTATCTGCCGCCCCGGACCATCGGCAACGCGGACGTCGTCTCGACCGCCGTTCTGGAACCCGCCTACGAGGTGGGGGGCGACGCCTTCGACCACGCGCTGACCGCCACGACCCTGCACGCCGCCATGCTCGACTCGATGGGTCACGACCTCGCTTCGGGGCTGACGAGCGTGGTCACGCTGGCGGCGTGCCGCAACGCCCGCCGCACGGGCGCCGACCTGCCCGAGCTCGTCTCCTGCGTCGACGAGGCCCTCGCCCACTGGCTGCCGGATCAGTTCTGCACGGGCGTGCTCCTCCAGCTGGACCTGACGACCGGCGCACTCCGGTGGATCAACTGCGGGCATCCGCCGCCGCTGCTCATCCGGAACCAGCGCCTGGTGGACGGCGCGTTGGCCGTCGAGGCGGACCCGCCCATGGGTGCGCCCGCGACGTTGCTCGACGCCCCGCGCAGGGTGCACGAGATCTCCCTCGAACCGGGGGACCGGGTGCTGCTGTACACGGACGGGGTGACCGAGGCGCGTATGCAGGACGGTTCGCTCTTCGGCCTCGACCGGTTCGCCGACTCGGTCATCCGGGCGACGGCCGGAGGGGAACTGGCTCCCGAGACGCTGCGCCGCCTCATCCACCGGCTCCTCGACTCGGAGCACAGCAAGCTGCGGGACGACGCGACCATCCTGATGGTGGAGTGGAAGCCCGCCTCGGCCTAGACCGGCACAAAACCAGCCTTCCCGGCGATCCACCGATAAAATGATGAAGCCGACTTCACCCCTGGTGTCGGCGACTCCTGTGTGGCGTGCGATACCGGCGCCACACAGGACTTCCCCCAGAACCAGCCCCCCGCGCCCCACGCCGAGACGGACGGCCACGGAGATCGCGTGTAGGCCTCCCCGGGTGGGGCACTCGCACAAAGAGTCGCATTTATACCCTTTTGCATCATCATGCGATCCGGAGATGGCCCATGGGAACACCCGGACACAGCACGCTTCTGACACCGCCCGGCGTCTACGCCCCGCAGGACGACACGGAACTCCTTCTGCGCGCGCTCGCACGGGAGCGCGTCGACCCCTCCACCCAGGTGCTCGACCTGGGCACCGGCAGCGGCGCCCTCGCCCTGCGGGCCGCCGGACTCGGGGCCCGGGTGACCGCCGTCGACATCGCCTGGCGTGCCGTGCTCACGACGCGCCTCAACGCGCTCATCGCCCGCAGGCGGGTCACCGTCCGCCGGGGCGACCTCACCGCCGCGGTGCGCGGCCGGACGTACGACCTGGTGATCAGCAATCCGCCGTACGTGCCGTCACCCGACGGCCGGCTGCCCCGCCACTCCCCCGCGCGGGCCTGGGACGCCGGACCCGACGGCCGCGCGTTCGTGGACCGCGTCTGCGACGAGGCGCCCACGGCGCTGCGCACCGGAGGCGTGCTCCTGCTCGTCCATTCGGCCCTCTGCGGGACCCCTGCGACCCTGCGGAGGCTCGCCGACGCCGGGTTCGACGCCTCCGTCACCGACCGTGCCGTCATCCCGTTCGGGCCCGTGCTGAGCACCCGCCGGGGGTGGCTGCGCCACCAGGGGCTGCTGACCGGCGACGACAACCGGGAAGAGCTGGTGGTCATCCGTGCCCAGCACGCCTGAGCGGCCGCGCCGCGTCACCGTGGACCGGGAAGGACCAGTCCTCGTCGAGGGGCCGGTCGAGGTGGTCGACGAGGACGGCACGGTCCACACCTCGTGCCGCTTCCGCACGGCGATCTGCACCTGCCGCCGCAGCCGTATCCCTCCGTGGTGCGACACCAGTCACCGCCGCCGGCCGAAGCGGGAGACGCCGTGAAGGGCCCCTGGCTCCCGGCCGCACGCGGCGACCTGTCGGGGCCGCTCCTGTCGACCCTGCGCTACGGCACCCCGCTCCCGGCGCCCGACGGGCTGGAGGAGGCGGACCCCTACGGCGACGACCTGCAGCTCACCCTCTACACGCTGTACGAACTTCACTACCGCGGCTTCGCCGAGGTGCCCGACGAGCGGGAGTGGGACCCCGGACTGCTGGCCCTGCGCCGGTCGTTGGAACTCCGGTTCCTCCAGGCGCTGCGCAGCGCGGTGCCCGTCGACCACAGCGCCGACGGCGCGCTCGACGAGTTGCTGGAGGAACCGGTGGGCCACGACGACACGAGCGTCAGCCACCACCTCCAACGCGACGGCGAACTCTGGCAGTTCCAGGAGTACGCGGCCCTGCGCTCGCTCTACCACCTCAAGGAGGCCGACCCGCACGCATGGGTCATCCCCCGTCTGCAGGGCCGCGCGAAGGCCGCCATGGTGGCGGTGGAGTACGACGAGTTCGGCGCCGGCCGCGAAGAGGACGTCCACGCCCGGCTGTTCGCGGAGCTCATGGCGGACCTCGGTCTGCGCACAGAGTACGGGCACTACCTGGACGCCGCTCCGGCCGAGGCGCTCGCCACCGTGAACCTCATGTCCCTGCTGGGTCTGCACCGGGCCCTGCGGGGCGCCCTGGTCGGCCATTTCGCCGCCGTGGAGACGACCTCCTCCCCCGGATCGAGACGTCTGGCCACCGCCCTGCGCAGGATGGGGGCGGGCCACGCGGCCCAGCGCTTCTACGACGAACACGTCGAGGCCGACGCCGTGCACGAACAGGTCGTACGCCACGACGTCGTCGGCGGTCTCTTGGAGGACGAACCCGAACTCGAACCCGACGTCGCGTTCGGTGTGCGGGTCACCGGTCTCCTCGAAGACCGGCTCGCCGCGCACCTGCTGGCCTCCTGGCGGGACCGGCGCAGCGCGTTGCGCGTCCCGCTCGACGCCGCCGCGTGACGTCGGCCCCGAGGCGGTCAGTTCTCGCGGCTCGACAGGACTTCCTTGACCTTGGCGATGGCGAAGCCCCAGCCCTGCGACACGGTCGGCTTGCCGGGTACCGCCACCTCCTCCGGGTTGGTCAGCACGTCCAGCACGACCGGTCCGGGAGTGTCGAACGCGCGGCGCACGCTGTCGTGGAGGTCGGCCGGGTCGGTGACCCGGATGCCGGTCAGGCCGAGGGCCGTGGCGACGGCGGCGAAGTCGGGGTTGTCCAGTTCGGTGCCGAACTCGGGCAGTCCCGCCTGCTCCTGCTCCAGCTTGACCATGCCGAGCCGCCGGTTGTCGAACACGACCAGCTTCACCGGGAGCCGGTACGTCTTGATCGTCATGAGGTCGCCCAGCAGCATGCTGAGGCCTCCGTCGCCGCAGAAGGCGACGATCTGGCGGTCCGGTGCCCAGAGTTGGGCGCCGAGGGCCTGCGGCATGGCGTTGGCCATGGAGCCGAGGTTGTAGGAGCCGATCAGGCGCCGGGTGCCGGTCATGGTGACGAAGCGGGAGAGCCAGACGGTGGCCATTCCGGTGTCCGAGGTGAACACGGCGTCCTGGTCGGCGTACTGGTCGACCGCGGCGGCGAGTGCCTCGGGGCGGATCTCGTGGTCGCGGTTGTCCAGGGCAGCGCGCAGTTTTCCGGTCCAGCGGCGTTCGTGGTCGGGTTCGGCCAGCCTCTGCTGGCCCTCCTGCCACTGCGTGAACCGGTTCCGGGCGTCGTCGAGATGGGAACGGTCGGACGAGCCCTTCAGCAGGGGGAGCAGGCCGCGCAGTGTCGCGCCGACGTCACCGGCGAGGCCCACGTCCACGGGGACCCGCCGCCCGAGGTGGTCCTCCCGGGCGTCGATCTGTACGACCTTGCAGTCCTTCGGATACCAGTCGCGGTACGGGAAGTCGGTGCCCAGCATGAGGAGCGCGTCGCCGTGGTCGAGGGCGTGCGCGGCGGCGGGGTTGCCGATGAGGCCCGTCTGGCCGACCTGGTAGGCGTTGTCGCCCTCGAAGCCCTCCTTCGCCTTCAGGGTCAGCACCATCGGGGCGGAGAGCAGTTCGGCGGCGCCGAGCACCTCGGCGCGGGCGTCGCGGGCGCCGCGGCCGACGAGCAGGGTGACGCGGGAGGCGCTGTTCAGGAGGTCGGCTGCCTCGGCGAGCGCGGGGTCGTCGGGGCGGGTGACGGCGCGGTCCAGGGCGAAGCGGGTCGGCCGGTCCTCCGCGAGTTCCTGGTCGCCGAGGTCACCGGGGACGGTGAGGACGGCGACGCCGCCCTGGCTGAACGCGGCGCGCACGGCCGATTCGAGCATGCGGGGCATCTGGTCGGGCGAGGTGACGGTGGCGCGGTAGACGGCGACGTCGCGGAAGAGGAGGTCGTTGTCGACCTCCTGGAAGTACTCGCTGCCGATCTCGGCGAGCGGGACCTGACCGCAGATCGCGAGGACGGGGGTCCGGCTCTTGGCCGCGTCGTAGAGTCCGTTGAGGAGATGGACCGAGCCCGGTCCGACGGTTCCCATGCAGACGCCGAGCGTGCCCGAGAGCTGCGACTGGGCCCCCGCGGCGAAGGCCGCGGCCTCTTCGTGCCGGCAGCCGACCCAGTCCACCTCGTCCGTGGTGCGGATGGCGTCGGTCAGGGGGTTCAGGGCGTCCCCGACGACCCCGAAGACGTGCCGGACGCCCAGTTCCTTGAGTGCGTCGACGATCACACGGGCGACGGTACGTGTCACGGGAATGCCCTTCGGTCGGGTACGGCCCCCTGGGTGGCGGGGGAGGTTTCAGTGCGTGAAGCGGTCCGGGTGGGCCGCTTTCCAGTCGAGTGCCCAGCTGTCGGGGACCGATGCGAGGAGTTGTCCGGGTGTGAGCCATTCATGGAGTTCGGCGTAGGAGCGGACGGTGTGCGGATCGACCCGCTGCACCAGCATGTGGGGGCGCAGTCCGTGCGGCTCGTCGACACCCATCGCGGCCATGATCTGCAGGGCGCTCTTCACCGTCGCCTCCTGGTAGCGCTGGACGCGCCGGGACTTGTCCTCGACGTCGACGGCCCGTCCGCGGCGTTCGTCCTGGGTGGCGACGCCGACCGGGCATGTGTTGGTGTGGCAGCGCTGTGCCTGGATGCATCCGATCGCGAACATCATGGCGCGGGCGGCGTTGGTGTAGTCGGCGCCCTGGGCCAGGCGTTTCACGAGGTCGCTGCCGGTGGCGACCTTGCCGCTGGCGCCGACCTTGACGCGGTCGCGCAGTCCGACGCCGACGAGGGCGTTGTGGACGGTCATCAGACCTTCGCCGAGCGGCAGTCCGACGTTGTCCGCGAACTCCAGCGGCGCCGCGCCGGTGCCGCCCTCGGCACCGTCGACGATGATGAAGTCGGGGGTGACACCCTCCTCCAGCATGGCCTTGCAGACGGCGAGGAACTCCCGGCGCGAGCCGACGCACAGCTTGAATCCGACCGGCTTTCCGCCGGCGAGTTCCCGCATGCGGCCCAGGAAGCGCACCAGTTCACGCGGGGTGCTGTAGACGCGGTGGAAGGGCGGCGAGGTCACCGTCTGTCCCCGCGGCACTCCCCGGACCTCGGCGATCTCGGCGTTCACCTTGGCGCCGGGCAGGACACCGCCGATGCCCGGTTTGGCTCCCTGGCTGATCTTCAGTGACACACACTTGACCTGCTCGTGCGCGGCCTTCTCGGCGAACTTCCGCTCGTCGAAGCCTCCGTCGTCCGTGCGGCAGCCGAAGTAGCCCGTGCCGATCTCCCAGACGAGGTCTCCGCCGGGACGCAGGTGGTACGCGGACAGGCCGCCCTCACCGGTGTCGTGGGCGAAACCGCCGAGCCGGGCACCGGTGTTGAGAGCGAGGACCGCGTTGGCCGACAGGGAGCCGAAGCTCATCGCCGAGACGTTGAGGAGCGCCATGTCGTACGGCTGGGTGCAGTCGGGTCCGCCGATCCGGACGCGGGGCACGTCCTCGGGCACCGGGCAGGGGGCCATCGACGGGGTGAGGTACTCGCTGCCGGTCCGGTAGAGGTCGAGTTCGGTGCCGAACGGCTCCTCGGCCGCGGTCCCCTTGGCACGCTCGTAGACGATGCTGCGGGTGTCGCGGTCGAAGGGCCGGCCGTCGAAGTTCCGCTCGATAAAGTACTGCTGGAGTTCCGGGCGGAGCGCCTCCAGCGCGAAGCGGAGA
Source organism: Streptomyces sp. NBC_01428 (assembly GCF_036231965.1). Classification (NCBI taxonomy): domain Bacteria; kingdom Bacillati; phylum Actinomycetota; class Actinomycetes; order Kitasatosporales; family Streptomycetaceae; genus Streptomyces; species Streptomyces sp. NBC_01428. The sequence continues at coordinate 752,153 of NZ_CP109499.1, forward strand.
TGTCCGAGGACCGGATAGTTCCGCAGCACCGAGTGCCGCCGCTGGACGAGGTCGTGGACGGCCACCGCCGAGACGAGGAGCAGCGGGCCCGCCGCGCACGCGTACCAGGGCGAGACGAGGACGGCGGCGACGAGGGCGCCCGCTGTCAGCAGGGTGAGCAGGACGACGAGACGTATCTTCAGCACGACGTCCGTCTGTCCCCGAGCGCGCTCCCCAAAGCCCGTTCCGGGAACCGGCTGCTTTTCTTACCCTGCGTCTTACCTTTCGTCCCCCGGCATGGCCTCGAGCCGGAGCTGACGCTCGAGCTCGCCCCGGATCTCGGACGGCAGCTCGCCCGTGCGGGCCCAGTCGACGATCAGCTCGGCGACATGGCGCAGCTTGATGTTGGTGTTCTGCGAGATCGCCCGCACCGCGTCCCAGCCCTCGTCGGGGGTCAGTTGCCCGACGGCGAGGACGACGCCGATGGCCTGGTCGACGACGGCATGGGAGCGCACCGCCTGCTTGAGCTGGAGGTTCTCGCCCTCCAAGCGGGTCACCGCGGCCGCCGAGGTTTCGGCGGGCCGCGGGGTCTGCTCGGTCGTGTCCGTGTCGGACGTCAACGTCGCCTCCGAAGTCTTGGGAGTCCGGCGCCAGTTCACTTGGTTCTCTTGTCCACAAATCCCGGCACCGTGCACCCGACTTCGGGAGTCGGACGTGGTGCCGGCTGGTTCAGTCGCCGGCGGGGGGTGCCGGTGTCGTGATCGGTGCGCTGTCGCGGTGCGCGTGGGCTTCCTGCGCGTCCGCGGGGGTACCGCTGTGTCCGTTGTCGTCCTGGGCCATCAGCGCGAGCAGGTCGGCGACGGTCGGACCGGAGTCCGCCGGGTGACGGAGGGAGGTCCCCTCCTCGATCCGGTACTCGTTCGAGCGGCCGTGCCGGGTGTGCGTGAGATAGCCCCCCTCCTCCAGGTCCGCGATGATCTTTCCGACGGCCCGCTCCGTGAGCCGGCAGCGCGCGGCGATGTCACGGATGCGGGTGCCGCTGTCTTCGGCGATGGCGCCCAGCACGCGCGCGTGATTGGTCAGGAACGTCCATCCGGTGTGCGACTCGGGTACTTCACGCATCTCCATATGTTAGACACATGATTCCGGCATGGCAAAGGGTGAATTCCAGTTCCTGTGTCCGAGGCTCGACGCGGGCGGGCGAACGCGCCGGCCGAGCGCCCTGCCCTCCGAAGAACACGAACGCCCCCGCGGATCGCCGGGGCGACGCGGGGGCGTGAGTGTGCCGGACCGGTGGTCCGTGTTCAGGCGAGGACGGCCGGCTTGAGGACCTCCTCGCACCACTGCGTGAACGTGGTGGGGGTCGCGGTGTCCGGAGTGCGGGGGACGCCGGCGTCGAGTCCCTCGTCCTTGGCGCGCATCATGTCCACCATGCCGTGGACGAACGCGTCGCCTAGGCCGTGGCCGGAGAGGGTGCTGCCGAGTTCGTCGAGCGACTGGCGCTCGTAGCGCACCGGCCGCCCGAGCACCTCGGACATGATCCGGGCCATGTCGTTCGCCGACAGGTCCTCGGGGCCCAGGACCGGTACGCTGCCGACCCCGGTCCAGGAGCGGTCTAGGAGCAGTCCCGCGGCGACGGCGGCGATGTCCCGGGTGGCGGCCGACGGCGCCGTGCGGCCGGGATCGACGGTGTCGGTGAACACCCCCTTCTCCCTGATGGCGTCGACCTGGCGCAGCAGGTTGTCCATGAACGACGGGTTCGCCAGGGCCCGGTAGGCCACGCCGGTTCCGGCGACGAGGTCGTCCATGGCCAGGGATGCGGTGACGAGTCCGGCCCGGTCCGCTGCGGGGGTGCCTCGGCCGAGGGCCGAGACCCCGACGACGTGGCCGACTCCGTGGTCGGTGAAGGCCCGCGCGGCGGCTTCGGTGAATCCGGAGAAGGCGGCTTCGAGACTCTTGGCCCGCGGGTCGGGCGGGACGATCCAGAGGACGGCGTCCGCTCCGGTGAAGGCGTGGTCGACCACGGCCGGGTCACCGTGCGAGCCGACGACGACGTCGACCCGTTCGCGGACGGATGCGGAGAGCTTGCCGGGGTCGCGCACGACGACCCGCAGATCCTCCCCGTTCGCGTCGCGGAGGAGGGTGCCGAGGGCCTGACTGCCGATGTCGCCCGTGGGCGTCGTGATGACGATCATGGCTCCAGCCTGCGCGCGGGCCGGGCGGGCGTCCAATACCTCTCGACGGACATTGATACCGTTGAGGTATGGATCTCGACCTGCGCAAGCTCCGGTACTTCGCCGCGGTCGCCGAGCATCGGCACTTCGGGCGGGCCGCCGAGGAGCTCTACATCGCGCAGCCCGTACTCAGCCGGCAGATCCGCGCGCTGGAACAGGAGCTGGGCTGCGCCCTGTTCGTCCGGACGACCCGCAGCGTGCAGCTCACGCCGGCGGGCGAGCAGCTGCGCCAGGAGGCGCCGGGGCTGCTCGCGAGCGTGGACTCGGCGGTCCGGCGCGTCCACGAGATCGGCCGCGGGGTGGAGCGGCTCGTCGTCGCGTTCACCGCCGGACTGCACGTGTCCGAGGCCGTGCGGGCGTTCTCCGCCGGGCACCCCGACGTCGAGATCGAGTTGCTCCAGGTGAAGTGGTGGGAGCAGACCGCGCCGCTGCGCGACGGACGTGCCGACGTCGGGTATCTGCGCCGGCCGTTCGACGACCGGGGACTGCACGCCGTCCCCGTCGGCACCGAGCGGAAGGACGCCTGCCTGCCGGTGACCCATCCGCTGGCGCGTCGATCGTCGCTGCTCATGGCGGACCTGGAGGGCGAGTCGATCCTCGACGCGCGGGAGCGCCGTACGTCGTCGGTCGAGGAGAAGTTCGAGCTCGTCGCCGCCGGGCACGGCATCGCGCTGGTGCCCCGCAGTGTCGCGCGCTCCTATTCGCGGTCCGACCTCGCGCACCTCCCCGTGACGGACGCCGAGCCGGTCGACGTGTGCGTCGTGGTCGCCAAGGACCGGCGCGAGCGTCATGTCCGGGAGTTCGTGGCGATCGCGCGGCAGACGCTGGGCGAGGGGGCCTCGCCGCGGGCGGACGGGGCGCCCACCCCGTAGGACGCGCGGAGGCTCAGGCCGCCACGGATGCCGCGTGCCGCCAGAAGCCGGAGAAGGTGATGCGGTCCTTGGGCAGGCCCAGGCTGACGAGGTGCCTGCGTCCTTCCTGCGCCAGGGTCGACTCACCGACGACGAAGGCGTACCCGGCCGGGTCGGCGGCGGTGAGCCGCCGGAGTTCGCGGAGTGCGGCGGTACCGGCGACGGATCCGTCGCCGTCCGGCACGACCCAGGTGACGCTCATGCCGGGCGGAGCGTCCAGGGTGCGGCGGTCGGCGGCGGTGGGCACCTCCTGGATGAGCCGGCCGACGGTGTCACGGGGCAGTGAGCGCAGGATGCCGGCGGTGGCGGGCAGGCCGGTCTCGTCAGCGACGATCACGACCTCGGACGCGTTCGCCGGGCAGTCGAAGAGGATGCCCTGGTCGAGGACGGCGAGGGAGTCGCCGGCCCGGGCACGGCACGCCCAGATGGCCGCGCCGCCCTCGACCTCACCGTCCGGTCCGCGGTGCACGACGAAGTCGATGTCCATCTCCGCCGCTTCCCGACGGAAGTCGGCCACGGTGTAGTTGGCACAGTGCGGCCGCTCGGCCTCGGGGATGGCCAGGTACGGCTGGTACCAGCGCGTGCCGGTGAACTCCGGGAGCCGCAGGCCCCGTTGATGCGGGAGCTGGAGGAAGAGACGGAACCAGTGGTCGTAGCCCTGCCAGGGAAAGTCCCCGAGCTCCGGTCCGGCGACCGTCACGCGGTGCATGGACGGGGAGACCCGTTCGGTGCGCAGGACGTGGGCACGGAACATCCTGGGCTGCGGCGGCGCGAGCCGGTGGATCTTCGCCATGACGCGTGGGGCTCCTCATCTGACTGGGTCCGGATCGATCAAGAATACTAAGGGTAGGCTCACCTTACCTCCGCGATTCCGGCGGTCATGCCTCGGGCTGCCCGATGCATACGGTCGTGGACTGCCCGCCCAGGACGTGACCGTGGCGCACGACCCCCGCCGACCACCCGTGCGTTCTCCTGTCGACTGGCGCTCCCGGCCCAGGGGCGACACACACCGTGCGGCCTGACCTGACGGGACATCGTGGAGTTCGGGCCCCACCCGCACCGGATACCTCGACTCCGGTCGGCCCACCCGGACAGACCCTGCTGACACGGGGCGCCACGGCACCAACAATGGGTCCATGGCGTCTGAACTGTTGACCGCGGCCGTGGGCCTGCTGGGCGCGGCGTTCGGCGCCGCGGGCGCCGTGTGGGCCGGCTCGGTGACCGCCCGGTCGCAGCGTCGGCAGACTCAGGACCAGCTCGAAGCAGCCCAGCGTCGGTGGAACCTGGACAGCAAGCGCGAGATATACATGCAGCTCCTCAGATGCTGCTCGCTGTGGCAGTCGACCACCTGGGAGCTGTTCCACGCCCTCCGCACCGGCGCCGGTGCGGAGGAGCGGAGCGGGGTGTACCAGCAGAAGGTCCAGCGGTGGCAGGACTTCGCGGCAACGTCGACGACGACCAAGGTGTTCACGGCGGACATCGGTGTACAGCGGGCCGCCGACAGTGCGCGGGACGCCCTGCTCACCGCAGAACGGGTCTGTGACGACTGGCACTTCGGGCGAGGCGACGACGAACACGACCGCCGAGTGGACGCCTTCCGGGCAGCGAGCCGCGACTGCGAGACCGCGGTCACCGCCCTCGCCGCACAGATCGAGATCGCGCTGAGCCGGTGACCGGCTCCGCGTCACCCAGGTGCTTCCGACGCCGGCGCGCCGCTACTTGAGTTCCGCGGCCGTGTAGTAGCCGCTCGCGACGAGGACGCTTCTGTAGTTGGTGCTGTCGACGTTCGTCGGCTGGAGGAGGTAGGCCGGGACGACCTTCGCACCGTTGTCGTAGGTCGCCTTGTCGTTGATGTTCGGCTGCCTGCCGTTGAGCACCTCGTCGGCCATGGTCGCGGCGACCAGGGCGAGTTGACCCAGATCCTTGTAGACGGTCTGTGACTGCTCGCCCGCGATGATCGACTTCACCGAGGCCAGTTCCGCGTCCTGGCCGGTGATGATCGGCAGCGGCTTGGCGCCGGAACCGTAGCCGTCCGACTTGAGGGCGGTCAGCACACCGATGGAGATCCCGTCGTACGGCGACAGGATCGCGTCGACCGTGTCGCTCGCGTACGACTTGGCGAGGATCCCGGCCATGCGCTTGCGCGCGGTCGCGCCGTCCCAGCGCAGGGTGGTGACCTGGTCGAGGCCGGTCTGGCCGGACCGGACGACCAGTTGCCTGCTCTTCAGATACGGCTCGAGGAGTTCCATCGAACCGTTGAAGAAGTACTTGGTGTTGTTGTCGTCCTTCGAGCCGGCGAACAGCTCGACGGTGAACGGGCCTTTGCCGCGCTCGAGTCCGAGCTTGTCGATGATGTACCGGGCCTGGATCCGGCCGACCTGGTCGTTGTCGAAGGAGGCGTAGTAGTCGACGTCCGCGGTCCCGAGGATGAGGCGGTCGTAGGAGATCACCGGAATGCCCGCGGCGGCGGCCTGCTTGAGCACCTTGCCGAGGGATTTGTTGTCGATCGCCGCGATGATCAACGCGTCGACGCCCTGTGTGATCAGGTTCTGGATCTGTGAGACCTGCTGGTCGGGCTTGTCGTCGCCGTAGACCAGCGTCGTCTTGTAGCCCTTGTCCCGCAGGTCCTTGACGACGTTGTTGCCGTCCGTGATCCAGCGCTCGGACGCCTTGGTCGGCATGGCGACGCCCACCACGCCCCCCTTGTCGGAACTGACCTCACGAGACCCTCCGCAGGCGGACAGGGCGAGGGAGATCGAGGCGGCCCCGGCGATGGCGACGAAGGCGGTTCTTCGGTTGCGCATGGTCATCGTTCCTTGTTCTTCTCGTCATTGAGAAAGAGGTGACGGGCCGTCACGCTCCGGGCAGGGAAGCCCGGTCGGGCGACAGGGGCGCTCGCTTCGGGACGACACGTCGTTCCGACGCTCTCGATCCACACGCGCGCGCCCAACTTCCCGGCCCTGAAGGCCAGTTAGTGCACCGTTCGAGATTTCGTCATGCGTTCGAAACGGTGGCGCGACCCTAGGAGGACGAACAGGGAGTGTCAACGGAGAGAGCAGACAACGGGTGGGAAGTGTGAGGACAGCTGATTTCCCGGTGCGCCCCCGATGCCTCGCCGGCGCACCCCCGGCACCCCGCCAGGACGTCGGCCGGTGCGCGATTGACCAAGCGGGACATCGTTCCGTATATTAAACGGAACAGCGTCCCACTTGAGCCGCGACGAACCCGCGGTCGGACGCGTCCCACCATCGCCCCCGGCCACCGGCATCAGTGCGCGGCAGGCAGGAGCGGCCACGAAAGGACCACGGATCATGACTGAACCCACCGCCTCAGCCGGCACCGGCGACTCGCCCCGGCCCGTCCTCTCGGTCAGCCCGGTGGTGCTGCCCGCCCCCGGCCGCGCCGTGGACCTTCAGCTACGCGTCTCCGCACCGTTGACCGGCACCGGGCTGCCCGTCATCCTCCTGTCGCACGGCCAGGGCCCGTCGAACAACCTCTCCTCGCTGAACGGCTACGCGCCGCTCGCCGACCAGTGGGCGGCACAGGGCTTCGTGGTCATCCAGCCGACGCACCTGAGTTCCCGGTCGCTGCACCTCGACCCGGGTCTCCCCGGGGCACCGCTGCACTGGCGATCGCGGGCGGAGGACATGACACACGTCCTCGACCGGCTCGACGCGATCGAGGACGCCGTACCGATGCTCCGCGGCCGGATGGACCGGACCAAGGTCGCCGTGGCCGGGCACTCCATGGGCGGACACACGGCGAGCCTGCTGCTCGGCGCCCGCCTCACCGACCCGCACGACGGGACCGTGGTGAACCTCGCCGAGCCCCGCGTCAAGGCGGGCGTGCTGCTGGCCGCTCCCGGCCGCGGAGGTGACTCGCTCAGCACGTTCGCCGCCGAGAACTACTCGTTCTTCCTGACCACCGACTTCTCCACCATGCGGACGCCCGCACTCGTGGTCGCCGGCGACAAGGACAGTTCCGCCCACCTGACGGTCCGGGGCCCGGAATGGCACACGGACCCGTACGTCCTCTCCCCCGGACGCAAGTCCCTGCTCGTCTTGTTCGACGCGGAGCACGGCCTCGGCGGAATCTCCGGATACGACGTCGCCGAGACCACGGACGAGAACCCGGGGCGCGTCACCGCCGTCGCGCGTCTCACCGCGGCGTATCTCCGCAGCGAACTCAGCCCCGGGGACTCGGCATGGCAGTCGGCGGTCGACACCCTGGCGGCCGCGTCCGACCCGGTGGGACGGATCGAGTCCAAGGAGCCGCGGGGGAGCGCGGGCCAGTAGCCGAGGGGCGGGTGACCGAGGGAACGAGGGCGTGAGCACGGCGTCGATGGCACCGGATGACACCGGGGCGCTGGCACGGCGGGCGAGGGTCGCGCTCCAGAGCGGACCGGAACGACAGCCTCTGGCAGGACCGCTGATCTCAGCCCATGGCCACCAGGGTCAGGGCGGCCAGCACGGTGATCATGGCCACCGGCACCATCACGACACGGGTGCGCTCGATCCATCCGTACACGTGCGTCAGCGCGGGCGCCGCCCCGCTCGTCGGTACGGTCGCCGCCCGCTCGGTCCGGCCGTCGGTCACCGGCTCGACGGCCGGAGCGGCGGCGGGCTCGGCGCAGGAGGGCGCGGTGGAGGTGACGCGCTCGGTCCGCTCGGGGGCGCCCAGGGCACAGCACCACCGGCAGTCGCCCTCCGCACCGTTCAGCCAGTCCGCGCCCGCAGGCCGGACCGAGACCGTGACGGGTCTGTCCTGGTGCCACATCGTCATGACGGGTCCAACGAGACGCGCCACGGTCGGCCACGTCCCCGCCGGTCATCGTGACCCAGCTGACATCAGACGGTGAACGAGCGCCGGTTCACCAGTCGAGCGGGCCGGAGCGGTCGACGAACCGTCCCGTACCCGCACCGGGCCCCTCGGTCGCCAGCCGGACGATCGCGTCGGTGCCCTCCGTAACGGTCTGGGGGCCGCTGTGGGCGTTGAGGTCGGTGGCGGTGTAACCGGGGTCGGCGGCGTTGACCCGGATGTCCTTCAGTGCCTTGGCGTACTGCGTGGTCAGCATCGTGACCGCTGCCTTCGAGGCGGTGTAGAGGGGGAGGATCACCGACGACTCGACCCGCGACGGATCGTGGGTGGCGGCGAACGACCCCATTCCGCTGCTGACGTTGACGATGACGGGGTCCGGTGAGCGGCGCAGCAGCGGGAGGAAGGCCGCGGTCACCCGGACCACCCCGAAGACGTTGACGTCGAAGACACGGAGCGCGTCCGCCCCGGTCAGATCCGCGGGGTCGCTGTGCGGGCCGGACACGCCCGCGTTGTTGATCAGGACGTCGATCGCACCCTCGTTCGCGGCGACGTCGGCGGCCGCTTCGGCGACGGAGGCGTCGTCCGTGACGTCGATCCGGACGAACCGCGCCCCCAGCGCGGCTGCGGCCTCGGCGCCGCGTTCCGGGTCGCGGGCTCCCAAGATCACGGTGTGGCCGACGGCGACGAGGCGGCGGGCGGTCTCGTGGCCGAGACCCTTGTTGGCTCCTGTGATGAACGTGGTGGTCATGGATCGATGGTCGCCATCGCGCGGGACCTTCGCCAGGGACCCTTCGACCGTAGGAGTGCGAGTACCACCCCGGAGGGGGCTGGGGCAGGATGGAGGGCATGGTGACGAAGGACGAGGTGGGCCTCGGCACGACGATCCGTGCCTGGCGGGAACGGCTGGCCCCGTCGGCCCCGGCCTCGTCGACGGGTCGGCCGCGCCGTGCCGCCGGTCTGCGCCGCGAGGAGCTCGCCGAGCGGGCGGGTGTCTCGGTCGACTACGTGGTGCGGCTCGAACAGGGGCGGGCGACGGCCCCGTCGGCGCAGGTGGTGGCTTCGCTGGCACGCGCCCTGGAGCTCAGTCCCACCGAGCGGGACCACCTCCACCGCATGGCGGGGCTGGCCGCTCCGAACGACGCCCCGATCCCCGACGACATCCCCGCGGGGGTGCGCCGGGTACTGAACCGCCTCGGCGAGGTCGCGGTGGCCGTCTTCGCCGCGGACTGGCAGATGATCTGGTGGAACCGGGGCTGGGCCGCCCTGCTCGGCGATCCGGCGGACTCCCCCGCCGAACTGCGCAACTTCGCCCGTGAGCGTTTCCCCGTCGGCTCCGACCGCGTGAGCATCGCCTGGTGGCCGGTGTCCGTGGACAACCAGGACGCCTCGGACCTCACCATCGTGTCCGACCTGCGCCGCGCCACCGCCCGCTTCCCTCACGACGTACGTCTGGCGGAGCTCATCCGGGTCCTCGTGGCCGGGAATCCGACCTTCGCGCGCCTGTGGGCGAGCGGCACGGTGGCCGCGCACCGCGAGGAGCACAAGACCATCGAACATCCCGGAGTCGGACCGGTGGAGGTGGACTGCGACGTGCTGACCGACGGCGAGTCCGAACTCAAGATCGTCATCCTGACCGCCGCGCCGGGCAGCGCGGACGAGGCGCGCTTCAGGCGCGCTCTCGGCATGACGTCGGACGCCACGGCGGCGCCCGACGGACCGGTGTCGGCTCGTACGACGTCCTGACGTCACGGGGTCGGGGCGGGCGCCCGCCCAGATTCCGTGACGTCGGCGCCCCTCCCGATCCCCTCCCCGATCAGCCGCCCCGGGAGTCCGGCGGCCCCGTGTCCGGCGTCTCCGCGACGTGCTTGATGTTCGCCAGCCGTCGGTCCCAGTCCGCCGCGAGTGCCGCCATCCACCGGGACGCCGCGTCCAGCGCGGCGGGCCGGAGCGTGTACCGCACCTCGCGGCCCACCCGACTGCCGGACACCAGCCCCGCGGTGTCCAGCACGACGAGGTGCTTGACCACCGCCTGCCGGGAGACGGGGAGCCGTTCGGCAAGGGTCGTGGCCGTGCCCGTGCCCATCTCGGCCAGCAGGTCGAGGAGTTGGCGCCGTGTCGGGTCGGCCAGCGCACCGAGGACGCCGTCGACGGCTTCGCCGCCGCCCCCCGAACGCGCTTCGCTCACGTCGAGGGCTGTTCGGCGCGCTCCTTGAGCGCGTCGAGCTCCAGGGGCCAGCCCTGGGTGTGGTCCTTCAGGTTCTGGCCGCGGAGTTCCTCGGAGCCGGCCAGCGCCGCGAAGCCGCTCTCGACCACCCGCAGCCGGGTCCGGTCGCCCTCCTCGGTCAGCGTGAACTCGACGAGCGTGCTGTTGTCCTCGCGCAGTTCCTCTCCGGGGAACGCACTCGTCCAGCGGTACGCGAGGTAGGTCGGGGCATCCACCTTCTCCACCCGCACCGGGAAGTCGCCGTGCTCGGAGTTCTTGAGCACGAGCGAGTCGCCCTCCTCGGCCACGGTGCCCGGCAGGCTCGCCTTGTCGGCCACCCAGAACCCGGGCTGGGCCACCAGCGACCAGACCCGCTCCAGGGGGGCCTCGATCAGGGTCTCGCGTTCGATCCGGTCCTCGCTCATGAAGGGCTCCTTGGTCGTCACGATCAGATGCAACTCCAGGGTTGCACGACAACCCATCAGGTGCAACCCCGGGGTTGCACGATGGAAGGTCGGGGCATGCGTGATCGACTCGGTCGCCTCGACTCCTGCCCCTCTCAAATGCGTTGGACAGGCGGGACCGCCGCGCACTGTGATGGCTCCGACCGCCTGCCGTACGACGCGGGCCCACCACAGGAGCGCTCTTGCCCGCGAGGGAGACCCAGGACAGCCGCCCCCGGATCGACGCCGCCCTCGTCAGGCGGCTGATCGACACGCAGTTCCCGCAGTGGGCCGAACTGCCCCTGGAGCGCGTCGACCCGGCCGGTTCGGACCACGTCATCCACCGGCTCGGCGCGTCGATGGCCGTCCGGCTGCCCCGCCATGCCGGTGCCCTCGGTCAGGCCGGGAAGGAGTTCGCGTGGCTGCCACGGCTCGCCCCGCATCTCCCGCTCGCGATCCCCGTGCCGGTCGCGGTCGGGGAACCGGACCTCGGCTACCCGTGGGCCTGGGCGGTGTCCCGCTGACTGGACGGTGACGTGGCGACGGTGGCGGCCCTGGCCGACTCCACCGCGGCCGCCGCCGAACTGGCCGGCTTCCTCGTCGCCCTGCAAAGCTGCGCACCGGACGGCATGCCCGGCGAGGGCACCCGGCCCGACCTCACGGCCGGAGGGCTGGCCGACCGCGACCGCACGACCCGCGCCGCCATCGCCGAGGTCGCCGGCACCTTCGACAGCATGGCCCTGACCTCGCTGTGGGACGCCGCGCTGAGCGCCCCCGGATGGGACCGCCCACCGGTCTGGTTCCACGGCGACCTCCATACCGGCAACCTGCTGACCCTCGACGGCCGGCTCAGCGCGGTCATCGACTTCGGCGGACTCGGCATCGGCGACCCCGCCTGCGACATGACCGTGGCCTTCACCTCGATGTCCGCGGCGAGCCGGGGTGTCTTCCGCTCGGCGCTCGGGGTGGACGACGCGACGTGGACCCGGGGCCGTGGCTGGGCCCTGACGACCGCCCTGAACGCGTACACCTCCTATGCCGCCACCGACCCCCGTGTCGCCGCCCAGACCACGCGTCAGATCACCGAGGCTCTGATCGGCTGAGGGACAGGGCGGACGGGCGCGTCGGTGCGTCGCGTGGCCGGTGAACGGCCCGCGCCGCGCTGCCGCGGCCGGTCTCCCGGCCGACAATGGACCTACGGCGGGGACGGACCCGGGGAGGCGCCGGGAAGGAGCGTCGATGCCGCAGGGGTTCTTCTCCCCCGCCCGCGTTCGGGCCGCACGCCAGGCCGCGCGGGTCACGGCAGCCTCGCTCACCGGCTTCTACACCGCGCTCTACGCACTGGACCAGCCCGTCGTCGCGGTCTACGCCCTCTTCACACCGATCGCGCTCGGCGTCCTCTCCCCCGTCCCCGGCAGCGGCCGGCAGCGCGCGCGTACGGTCCTGCTGGTCCTGCCGGTCGCCGTGGCCCTGACCGCCGTCGGCACCACGCTGGCCGTGACCACGGCCTCGGCCGTGGCGGGGATGCTGTTGTTCGGATTCACCGTCTCCTTCGCCGCCGCCTACGGCCCGGCACCCGCGGGCGTGGTTCCGGGGCTGCTGCTCTTCTACGTGCTCGCGTGCTTCCCGCCCTACGCCCCTCAGACGCTGCCGGAGCGGCTCTACGGTCTGCTCGCCGGTGGCGTGCTGCTGATCGTGTGCGAACGGGTGCTCCTGCCCGCGCCGTCCTCGCCGTCCTACCGTGCGCGGATCGCCTCCGCCCTCGATCTCGCCGCCGAGGCGGCCCTCTCCGTCGCTCAGGGACACGGCGACGATCGCGAACGCGCGCGGCACCTGCGCGACGAAGGGCGGGCCCTGCGCTTCTCGCAGGTGCCACCGGCCTCCCGCCCGACCGGAGCGGGGCGGACCGCCCGAGGGCTGGCGCACGCCGGATCCGCCACGCGGCGGGTTCTGGACCAATTGGCCCGCATGTTCGAGAAACCCGCTCCGCAACCGGGCGACGACCCGCACTGCGCGACCCTGCTGCGTGAGGTCGCCGCGGCCTGTGCCGCGACGGCCGGCGCCCTGCGCGGCACCCGCGCCGTTCCGGGCCAGGAGATGCTCGAAGAGGAGGTCGCGGACTTCGTCGCCGTCCGTGGACGGCCCTCCGAGGACCGGGCCGAGGCGTCACCCCGGCTTCTGCGGCACCGGACCGACGTGCTGACCGTCGCCGCGTCCGCGCTGACCGTGCAGACCGCCGTCACCGTCGCGATCGGGGGCCGCCGCAGTTCACCCGGGATGCCGCACGACCAGTTCTGGTACGCGGGACCCTCCACGCCACGCCTCCTGACCTTACGGCTGACCGGCAACCTCACCCTGCGCTCGGTGCTTTTCCAGAACGCCGTCCGTACGGCCCTGGGGCTCGGAGCCGCCCGCCTCGTGGCCGGAACACTGGACCTCTCGCACGGCTTCTGGGTTCTGCTCGCCGTCCTGACCCTGGGCCGCACGACCGCGGGAGCGACCTGGTCCACGGTCCGGTCGGCGGCCATCGGCACACTGCTGGGCGCGCTGGCCGCCGGAGCCCTGCTGTTCGGGGCGGGGGGCGCGACCGTCGTGTACGCCGTCGTACTCGTACCGGCCACGTTCGTGGCCTTCGCCGTGGGGCCGATCGCCGGACCCGCCTGGGCGCAGGGCCTGTTCACCCTGGTGGTGTCCGCCGCGTTCAGCCAGCTCACGCCGGCCACCTGGCGGCTCGCGGAGGTACGGCTCCTCGACGTTCTGACGGGATGCACGATCGGGCTGCTCTGCGGCGTGCTGGCCTGGCCCGCCGGGGCCCGCGCGGAGCTCCGGCGCAGTGCCGCCGAACTGCTGCGCGCCGTCGCGCGTCTGGTCGCGCTCACCATCGCCGATCTGGTCGACGCGCCCGACGAGACACGCGCTCGGGGCGACACGACCGAGGAGGCGCTGCGACTGGCCCGGCACCGGCTCCGGATCGCCGAGGGCGCCTACGCGCAGTACCGGACGGAGGGCGGCAGAGGCCCCGGCGGTGGCGGTCCCGACTGGCTCGCGGCGCTCAACTGCGGCTCCCACGCGATGGCCGGGGCGCACTGGCTGCCCCGGCTGGACCACGGCCCCGCACCGCCCGACGCCGTCCGATGGGCACGGGAGTCGGTCGCCCGGCTGACCACGGCCCTGGAACGGGCCGCGACCTTCCCGCCGGGCGGCGTACACGTGCGCACGCCACCCCTGCCGAGCGAGGTGATCTCGAACGCCCCACCGCTCGTACGACCCTCGCTGGTCGACATCGACGGATGGCTGCGGAACCTCGCGGCGGATCTGGCGACCGTCGGCGGGGGCGACGCGGACGAGCCGTGGCCGCCCGTGCGGGACGACGGAAGGGACACACGCCGGACGCAGGGCCGGTCCCGTGACCTACGGTGATCGGATGGCCGACTTCCAGGACTTCAACTTCAAGCTGCTCGTCATCGAGAAGCTGATGTACACGGACGGGACGCTGACGCCCGGGTTCCGTCTCGCCGACCTCCTGCGTGCGCGCGGGCTGGGTGACGACCCCTGGACGTACGCCCACGAGCAGGGCCTGTCCCATCAGATGGTCCCCGAGGCCCGCGTCCACTTCGAGTCCTTGGAGATCGGTGACGAACTCCTCGCCACCGTGGACGAGTTGGTCGTCGACGGCGGGCTCCGGGTGTACCAGGAGTGCGCACCCGTCTGGGACGGCGAGGACGATCTCTTCGACGTGGTGTCGCCCGCCGACCTGGACCTGCTTCCCCGGCTCGCCCGCGTGGTCAGCACGGTTGCGCTCGCGGAGGAGCTGCGCGACGCGCTGGCAGGGCGGGGCGTCGTCATCACCTGAGGATCCGGCGACGGCATCGTCCTCGCCGGCGCGGCTCCCTCCGTTCGGGCGAGGCCCGTTGCGGACAGCCGCCGGCAAGAGACCGTCGGCAGCGGCCTGTTGGCGCACGCGCACTCGGCTGTCGTCGCCGGCCCAGTACCGTGATCACGGAGCAGACACCGACTCGTGCCCGGAAGGAACCACCCATCATGCCCGTCCCCGCCGACCCGACGGTTCTCCATCCGATGCCCGACCAGCCGCGTGTGGTACTGCTCAAACCGCTGGTGAAGTCGCCGCTGATCGAGGTCGGGGAGTACTCGTACTACGACGACCCGGACGACGCGACCGCGTTCGAGACACGCAACGTGCTCTACCACTACGGGCCGGAGAAGCTGATCATCGGCAGGTTCTGCGCGCTGGGCACGGGGGTGCGGTTCATCATGAACGGCGCCAACCACCGTATGGACGGGCCGTCGACCTTCCCCTTCCCCACCATGGGTGGTTCCTGGGCCGAACACTTCGACCTGCTCACCGGCCTGCCGAACCGGGGTGACACCGTCGTCGGCCACGACGTCTGGTTCGGGCACGGCACGACGGTCATGCCCGGCGTACGGATCGGCAACGGCGCGATCATCGCCTCCGGGGCCGTCGTCACCGCGGACGTGCCCGACTACGGCGTCGTCGGCGGGAACCCGGCCTGTCTCATCCGCACCCGCTACAGCGAGGAGGAGATCGACCGTCTCCTCGACGTGGCCTGGTGGGACTGGCCGGCGGAACACATCACCGAGCACGTGCGCACGATCATGTCGGGCACGATCACCGACCTGGAGGCCGCCGCGCCCACCTCCGGCGTGGGGCCGACCACTTGACGCGACGAGGGGACGGGACGGCGCCCCACGACCCGTACGACGGAGTGAGCCGACGTCACGGCGATGCACCCGACACCGCCCCGGCACCATCCCCGCGGAACCCGCGGTGAGCGACCCCACGACCGAGGGTGAGGGCGACGGCGGGTCCGGACACGAGGCGAAGGCGGCCCGAGGGCTGCCGGAGAAGGACCTGCGGGCGGCGGTCGACGGCCTCGCGGGCCGGCTGACCGAGGTCAGACCGGGCTGGTTCAACGCCACGGAGTCGCGTCGAGGCGCGGACGAGAACCCCCGGCGGGACGAACGTCGGCCGTGACCTGACCACCCGGGCCCGTTCGCCGACCGGAACCGCCCACTCCCCCACCTCCCGAACTGCACCGGACGACACGGTTACCGGCACCAGCACCTCACCTCCCCGAACCGCGCCCGACAGCCCGCCCACCGGCCTCCACCCAGCCGCCGCCCGGCCCGGCCCGGCACCCACAGCTTCCCGAGGCTCGGCACCGCTCGCAGCACCCCCTGGCCGCCACGCCCCGGCACACCCGGCACCGACACCTTTTCCCTCCTTGACAATATTTTTTGTCGGATGGATCCTGGAGCAGTGCTGGACGTCGCCGTGATCGAGGAACCTCAGGCGTCCGAATGCCGACGGTGTCGTACCGGTCCGTCGCCGGCGCGGCCCGTAAGACTCCTCATCGAGGGGCCGTCGACTCGATCGCGTCGAGACGGCGGCGAACAAGCGAAGACCGCACACCGGACACCTAAGGAACCAGCATGCGCACCCTGATCAGCTCCTCGTTCGTCTCGCTCGACGGCGTCATGGAGGCACCCGGCGGCGAAGCCGGATATCGCAACGCCGGCTGGACCTTCAAAGAGGTCGAGTTCGTCCCCGAGGCCTTCGAGATCAAGGGGCGGGAGCAGGAGGAGGCCGCCGCGATCCTGATGGGCCGGGCCAGCTACGAGGCGTTCAGCCCGGTGTGGCCGGACATGCCGGATTTCGCCCGCTACAAGGACATGCCGAAGTACGTGGTCTCCAGCGGTCTCACCGAGGACGCGCTGGTCTCCAACTGGGGTGAGACCACCATCCTGCGGGACCTCGACGAGGTCGCCGCCCTCAAGGAGACCGACGGCGGCCCGATCATCGTGCACGGCAGCGCCGCCCTGAACCACGGCCTCGCGGACGCCGGTCTCGTCGACCGCTACCACCTGCTCGTCTTCCCGCTGCTGCTCGGCGCGGGCAAGCGGCTGTTCCCGGCGACCGACAAGGACACCCAGAAGCTGAAGCTCGTCGAGCACGCCGTGTACTCCAACGGCCTGCAGATGAACGTCCTCGACGTCGTCCGCTGACGACGACCACCCGCAGGACCGCCCCGCCGCGCGGCGGCCTCCCCGAGGCACCTCGGCCGAGGCCGCCGACAGCCGCCCACGTCGACCAGGTCCTCCCACGTGATCAGTGCCGCCGACACACCTCACCGGCGGCAGCAGTCACCCGCCCTGCCCCGCATCCGCGACGAGCATCCGCCCCGGACCCTCTTGACCCGCTCCCCCGACGCCCGCGCCCAACGCTCGCGCCGTCTCCCGCGCCTCCTTGCGGATCAGCCAGTCCCGGTAGGCCGGCGCCTGGTAAGCCGCCTCCCAGTACGCCTCCTCCAACTCCTTGTAGCCGTTGTCGAGTTCGGCCTCGGTGCGTGCCGCCAGCAGGAGCCGTACGCCGATCGGGTCGCCCTGGAGCGGGCGGATGGCGACGTCGGAGCGAGGGCGAGCGGTGGGCTGACTGACCGTGACGACCTCGCCGGTGGCGGCCAGCGAGTAGGCGGTCAGGTAGTCGCCGTGCAGCATGTCGGGGTCGAGTCCCGCCCCGCGCAGCACGCGACACACTCCGTCCCACTCGCCGTCGACGGTCGAGTCCACCATCCACTGCTCGTCGGCGAGTTCGGCGAGGGGCACTTCGTGTCGCCGGGCCGCGGGGTGTTCGGGGGCGAGCGTCACGAACTGCGGCTCACGCTCGACGAGAACGCGCAGGCAGAGTTCGGGCGGGACGGAGAGGGGGCTGCCCTCCACCTCGTGAACGAAGGCGAGTTCGAGCCAGCCCCCGGCGACCATGTTCAGCAGGGAGTTCGCCGACACGTCCATCCGCAGGGTGGGTTCGGTTCGCGGGACCCGGGTGCGCAGTCGCCGGATCCAGCCGGGCAGGGCGCGGCTGGCCGTGGCGCCGATCCGCAGTCGGCGTTCGTCGGCGGCCCGGGCGACCGCGGCTCTCGTCTCCGTGACCATCGCCGTGAACTCCGCGACAAGGGGCCGCGCCCGGCTCAGTACGGCGTGGCCGAGCGGTGTAGGACGGCAGCCCGTGCCCGCGCGGACGAAGAGCTGCCCGCCGAGGGTCTGCTCGATGCGGCGCAACTGGGTGCTCAACGAAGGCTGTGCCACGCCGAGTTCGCGGGCAGCCTTGTGCAGGCTGCCCGCGTCGGCGATGGCGCACAGGGCACGTAAGTGCCGCACCTCCAGATCCATGCCGGAAGGGTAGGGCGGCACGGGGCGGCGCACCAGATGTTCAAATCGCGACGAACGCTCACGAGTCGACCCCGATAGCCCGGTGCTATCCCCTGTTGCCATCATCCGCCGGACCCTTCGCCTGCCCGACACTCCTGCTGAACCCATCGTTCACACCCCACACGAACGAGTAGGAGCACCCCCCATGCTTTCCTCGAAGACGTCCCGCAGACTCGTGGCCCTCGCCCTCGGTACCGGCCTGGTGTCCGCCGCGCTCGGCACCGCGGTCCCGGCGAGTGCCCAGCCGGCCCCGGTCGCCCCGGCCACCGCGAACGCCCGGTACGTCGGTGGAGCCGAAGGCGCCGCCGGCAACAAGGCGTTCTTCGACGCCGTGCTGAAGTCGGTCGCCAAGCGGCAGACGGCCAACCCGTCGCTCGCGTCGGTGACCGTCTACTACAACGCCTCGCAGGCGCCGAGCTTCCGCTCGCAGATATCGAGTGCCGCCTCGATCTGGAACAGTTCCGTGTCCAACGTCAAGCTCCAGTCGACCACGGGCGGCGCGGACTTCACCTACTACGAGGGCAACGACTCGCGTGGTTCGTACGCTTCGACGAACGGCCACGGCAGCGGCTACATCTTCCTGGACTACGCGCAGAACCGGCAGTACGACTCGATCCGTGTCACCGCCCACGAGACGGGACACGTCCTGGGCCTGCCGGACCACTACAGCGGCCCGTGCAGTGAGTTGATGTCGGGCGGCGGCCCCGGCACGTCCTGCACCAACCGCTACCCGAACACGACCGAGCGCTCCCGCGTGAACCAGCTGTGGGCCAACGGTCTGGCGAAGGCCCTCGCCAAGGTGAACAAGGCCGCCTGACCCCCCACCGGCCGCACAACGGCGTAGGCACCGTACGGGCCGTGGCATCACGCCACGGCCCGTACGGCACTTTCAGACGGAGGGGGAGACGGAGAGACGGGGACCGGGACGCTGACGGGGACGGGTCGTTCGTCCCGGACATCGTGCCGATCGACTCCGTGGTCCGGCCCTGCCGTTCAGGGGGTGCGGCCGATGAAGGCGAGCAGACGTGTCTGCACGTCGGCGCTCGCGGGGACCTCGACCCGCGGTCCGTACTGACCGCTCTTGCGGAGCACGTCGTCGAGGGGCAGCATCCCGTCGAGCAACCGCGCACACCTGACCGGATCGAGCGCCTCCTTCTGACCGGTGGCCCGCGCCAGGTCCCAGGTGTGCATGAAGACGTCGGCGGTGTAGAAGCGGTCGACCGCCTGGTCGAGAGGGACGTCGCCGATGTGCGGGTTCGACAGGACCTTGCCCGCCGTGGCCGGATCGTCGAGGAGCGCCTGCACTCCGTCGCAGTGGACGGTCCAGGCGGCGACCGGATCGTCGTCGACCGAGGGTCCGTGGGGAAGTTCGACGCCGGCGCCGGACTTCAGGAAGGCCGGGAACCATTCGACGAGGTGGCGCACCACGTCCCGGGCGACCCAGTCCTCACAGGGCGCCGGATTGTTCCATGCCTCCGGGTCGACCCCGCGCACGCGTTCCGTGAAGTCCCCCGCGACGGTGCGGTGTTCGTCGGCTGCGCTCGTCATGGATTCAGTCCCTTTCCGTCGGTCCGAAGCTCCCCGCCGGAGTCGGTCGTGTCGTCGGCCTCGCCGATTCCCGGGTCCGCGAGCAACTCGTCGAGCCGCTCGTAGCCCTGGCGGACGCCGTCCTGCATGCCGCTCTTGACGATCGCGTCGCGGGCCTCGACGGACTCCAGGACCGATGTCGCGGTGACCCGGGTGCGGCCACCGAGATCCTCGAAGACGGTCTTCTCCAGACTGACACTGTCCGGGTGACCGTCGTAGGCGAAGGTCTGCACGATGCGCTCGTCCGGGCGCACCTCGTGGAACACGCCCCGGAAGCCGTACTCGGTGCCGTCGTCCTCGCTGTGCACATAGCGGTACGCGCCGCCGCTGCGGGCGTCGTACTCGTCGATCCGCATCTTCAGCCGGCGCGGGCCGAGCCACTGGATGACGAGGTCGGGGTCCGTGTACGCCCTGAACACCCGGTCCGGCGAGGCGTCGAACTCCCGCGTGATGACGATGGTCGGCAGCGCCGGGTCGGCCTCGATCTGCGTCTCGAGCCGGCGGTTGGCCCCTGCGGTGCTCATGATGCTTCCTCCTTGGGCGTGTTGTCCTGCGCGGGCCGTTCCTCCATCTGCTCGAGTACGGCGTCGAGTCGGCGGAAGCGGTCCTCCGCCTCGCGGCGGTACCGCTCGATCCACTTCGTCATCAGGTCGAACACCTCACCTTCGAGGTGGCAGGGCCGCCGCTGGGCGTCCCTGGTGCGACTGACGAGACCGGCGTCCTCCAGAACCTTGATGTGCTTGGACACGGCCTGGACGGTCACGTCGTACGGCTCGGCCAGTTCGTTCACCGTGGCGTCGCCGCCGGCCAGCCTCGCGACGATGTCGCGTCGCGTCGGGTCGGCCAGCGCGGAGAACACCCGGGACAGCCGGTCGTCGACCACGTCCCACCTCCTCTATTCAACCCCTCGGTTGAATAAACCGTACGACCGCGTGCGCTCCCTTGTCAACCAATCGGTTGAATAGCGGCGAGCGCCGCCCCGCCGGCGCGCCCGGGAGTGCGCCCGACAGGAGGTGCCGCACTCTTGCCGGACAGGCATGTACACGCCATGCTTGGCGGCGGCGGTCTACCCGCATAGACCGGGTCCTCGCCGCACCGACAGCCGTACCCGCTCCGCTGCACGCGACCGTCCTTCCCCCACGTCCAGGAGGATCGCCCCAGTGAGACCCCGTCGACTCCGCACGCGCGGCGCCGTTGCCGCGCTCGCCGGAACGCTGCTCGCCCTGTCCGCCGGCCAGACAGCCGTCGCCGCCCGGGCGACCGCCGCGGGCCCCGCGCCCAGGACCGCCGCCACCGTCAGCGCCGCGCAGGACCAGGCGGCCCGCGCGATCGCCCGCTCCCTCACCGACTCCACCTGGCGGGCCCGCCTGCAGCGCGCCGCTCTCACGTCCGACGAGGTGCCCGTCACCGCCCTCGCCGCCCGGGAGGCCGGTCCGCTCAAGGCCACGCTCGCGGCTGCCGACCGTCGGATCACCGCCGCCAAGGGACTGGACGCGACGGCCGGTTCGCTGCTCAGGCTGCGCCTGGGCGCCGACGCCATGCGTGCCGCGCTGCGGTCCGGGACGACACCGTGGGTCGCCGCGGCCACCTCCGACGACGACACGCGAACGCTCGTCGCCTATGACAGCCGGGGACGGTCCCACACGCTCGACGCCCACGACACGCCTGCCCGCCCGGTGTACGTCGTCGACATCGACGGCTCCGCGGCGCTGGCCGCCGGCCTCGACGTCCTCAGCGACCGGCTCAACCGGTACGGACTGCGCTCCACGGCCCCGGACGCGCAGCCACGGGTCGGCCACGCGGCGGGCGCCCGGACGGCCGGAGGGGGCTTCTGGACCAGCCGGATCACGGCGGTGGAACTCTCGGACGACGAAGAGCCCTGGGCGAAGGGCGACGCCGAGATCTACACCCTCGTCACCGGCTTCGGACAGGACGGCGCGGTGCGGGTCGACCCCGTCGACATGCCGTACCTCGACGACGACGGGACCGTCTACCGGCCGAACCAGATCCTGGTCAACTGGTCGAACTACAAGTACGACCTGGCCGACGCGGTGATGATGGAGGAGGACGGCAGCACCAACTACCGCGACCTCGCGAAGGCCATCGCCACCGCCCTGCTCACCATCACGGACCAGGGCACCTACATCCCGCTCGTCAACGCCGTGCTGGACGCGATTCCGGACGACTGGTGGACGGACGACCCCGACTACGTCGACTCCTGGTACACCCTCGCCCGCAGCGACACCGGCACCCGCTACGGAGCGCGCGGCAACGGCTGGATGACCGTGGAGCCGTATTTCGTCCAGGAACTCTGAGACTCCGCTCACCCCTTGTCCGGCGCGGGCTCCACGACGGAGAACACGGCGGGCCCCACGGTGAGCGTCCCGTCGGACAGCGGGCGGCAGCGGACCCCGGCACGGCCGCGCAGTGCCCGCTGGGCACCGGGGCCGAACATCGTGTCCATCCACGCGCAGGGCCGCGCCTCGCCGCGTAC
The DNA here is from genome assembly GCF_036231965.1 of Streptomyces sp. NBC_01428. Lineage (NCBI taxonomy): Bacteria > Bacillati > Actinomycetota > Actinomycetes > Kitasatosporales > Streptomycetaceae > Streptomyces > Streptomyces sp. NBC_01428. The sequence continues at coordinate 774,070 of NZ_CP109499.1, forward strand.
GGCCAGGACGACGGGGCCCGTACCGCTGTCCAGGGACACGGTGGCGCCGATGTACGACTCGATGTCGACGCCTCTCAGCAGGACGTTGCGCCGGGTGGCTCGCAGGTCCGCCGTCGCGTCGAGGCGCTCGGGGAAGCGTTCGGCCGCCATGAGCGTGACCGAGGCGTTGCGGTGGGCCGGACGATTGAAGTAGCGGTCACCGACGATGCCCAGGTCCGCGCGTACCCGCGCCGTCGTCACCAGGTCCTCGTCCGGCAGCGCGGGCGCCCCGTCACGGGGACGGCCCTCGAACCGGTGGACGGCGGACACCAGCAATTGAAGGATCTCCACATGCTGCACCTGATCGAGCCTAGGCGACCGACCGTCCGCGGCTCGTCCCACCCCAAGGAGGCACAAGCCGGACATCGCGCTGACACGACGACGCCCGGCGTGGCAGGGTCGGCGGAGATCGAGGACAGCAGCGAGGAGAAGGGGGGCCTTTGTGGACAGCCGAACGTGGGACACGCTGGTCAGCTCGATGAAAGGCACCTACGGCACAGGAGTGGGCGAGGGCGCGGTGCCCAAGCCGGTCATCATGCCGCTGGTGCGCGGCGAACTGGTCGGGCTGATATGGCTCCGCCCGGTCGTGCCCGGAGCCGACGCGCTCACCGGGATCGCCGCGCTGTCGAACATCGCGGCGGCGGCCGGGGCGGACGAGGTCGTCCTCGCGTGGGAGTCCCGCGACGTCAGCACCGTGTGCGGGCTGCCCTGCGCCGGCCCTGTCCCGTGCCTGAACATGGTCCACGCCACCCCTGAGGGCCACGTGCTGCACCAGTTCCCCTACGACGAGAAACTGTCCGCCCCGGAGGGCGAGGGTGAGGCGACGACGGTGGGAATCGAGTGGAAGGCGCCCCCTGCACCCCAGGAGGGCGGCGACCTGGTGGCGCCCGTCCGGGCCGCCGTGGACTACGCCTTCACGCCGATGGACATGGACCACCCCAATCCCTTCGGTGTCACCGTCGTCCTGATGGAGGAGGACGGCTACACCGTGCGCCTGACCGAGTCGCTGGACCGCTGACCCGCCGGTGACCGCGACCGCCCGGGGACCGGCCCACGTGTCGGTCGCGTTGCGAAGGGGCTCTGGTTGACGCGACGGGGGCGCGCAGGGCCCATAGTCTGGAGGTGCGCGGCCCGCCCGCGTACCCAGCGGCGTTCGTGATCGCAGCGCAGGAGGAATCGTGTCCGGTCAGTTCGAGGCGACAACCGAGGTCAACCGTCCCGTCGAGGAGGTGTTCGCCTTTCTCGCCGCCGGCACGAACGACCCCAAGTTCAGCCCCCGGGTGCAGGAGATCACGAAGACGCCCGAGGGCCCGACGGCCGTGGGCACGATCTTCACCAGCGCGGTGAAGGACGCCGGCATGAAGTCGGCGCGCAGGTTCCGGATCACCGAGTTCGAGCCGCCCCACCTGATCCGCTGGACGGAGATCTCGAAGAACTCCGTGACGGCGGACGAGGGCGGCTACGACCTCGAGTCCACCGGCGCCGGCACGACCCGCGTCCGGATCTACAACGTGCTCAACGGCCACGGCATCGGCAAGCTTCTCGTCGGCTTCGCGCTCGGCGCGGCCCGCAAGGACGCTCCGGCGTTCGGGCAGCGCATCAAGGCGGCGGTGGAGGCTTCCTGAACCGCCGTCCTCAGCCGATCCCGTCGGTGTCGGCTGAGGATGCCGCAGGTTCGGCTCGGTCAGGGTCTTGACCGGACCGGTCGGTTGTGGCCGGTCAGCCGGCAGCAGAGGCACGGGGCTCTCGTCAGAGTCCGACGATCAGGCGACCGGGACGAGCGTCCACGCCTGCCGGTTCGGCACCGGTCGGCGCGTGGTCGACGAGGCCGGTCTGCGCGGGAACGGCCGACGGCCTTGCCGACGCTCCGCCGTCCTCGTCCCACGCTTCGGCCGGGCTCGGCATCCCCTCGGTCGTGGCCACACCCGGCCGGTCCCTGCACGCCTCGACGAGAGCACTGGCGGTCAACGGCGGACCGTCACGGTCGGACGCGGCTGCCATCAGCCAGGCCGCCGACTCCGCGTCGGTCTCGGGCGGGATGATCAGGAGATCCCAGCGGCCGGTGCCGTAGGAGAGCAGGAGCAACTTGTGGGCGTCGATCTCCGGCGTGAACCAACCGACCTTGACGACATGGCCGTTCACGGGAACCTTGTGCGGGATGACGGGCCAGTACTGCGGATTGACCGCGACCCGGGTGATGCGGCCCCACCGGGAGTCAAGTACCTGGGTCAGCTCGGGCAGTTCGGTCAGGAGATCCCGGGAACGGGGCCACCAGGCACCGTCCAGGAGTCCGCGGGCGCCGCCTTCGGTCTTGAGAGCGAGCCGCGCGGCCGGAGGCTCGACGGACTCGGCGGAGGGCAGGGTGGACAAGGTCGCCGACATGATGCGGGCCTGTCTCCGGGCCACTTGTCAGTTGCCCGGGATTCGTGTCTCGCCGAAGACGACCCTGCATGGAAGCCGGTGCACGAAGTGCCCTCGGTACAGTTGACAGTACTCCGCGCCCGTCACCGACCACGGTCGTGCGAGGGGCCGCGCCCCGATGTCCACCGCACGGGAGTACGGTGAAGGAGCGAGGACTCCTCACGTGTCGCTGTCCCGCCCGGATCCGTTTCCCACGATTCCCGTCACAGGGGCAGCCCCTGACCCCGGCCGCGCCAGCCGCACCGAGGCCGAGGAGTTCCCCATGGCGCTCACGTCCACCCCCTCACCCCGAGATGGACCGCCGGACGACGCATCACCGCCCGCGGTCTACGACGGCACCTCGCCCTTCCCGGTCGGTGATCCGGGTTCGCCCCGTCACGGCGGGGAGCGGCTCTACGTCACGGTGACCGCGGTGATCGTGGTGCTGCCGTTCGTCGCTCTCGGCCTGGCTGGATGGCTGCTGTGGGGACGGCTCATCCATCCCGCCGACGTCGTTCTCGCCGCCGTCCTCTACGTCGTCACCGGCCTCGGCGTCACCGTCGGCTTCCACCGCGGCCTCACCCACGGCGGTTACCGAGCCGTGCGTCCGGTGCGCGTCGCGCTCGCGGTCGCCGGGTCGATGAGCTTCCAGGGCGACGTCATCGGCTGGGTCGCGACCCACCGCCGGCATCACGCGTTCACGGACCGCCCCGGGGACCCGCACTCCCCGTACCGCTACGGCACCCATCTGCGCGGCCAGCTGCGCGGGTTGTTCCACGCGCACGTCGGCTGGCTGTTCCGCAACGAACGGACACCGGCCGAGCGATACGCCCCCGACCTGCTCGCCGACCGCGACATGCGCGCCGTCTCCCGGGCCTTCCCCGCTCTGTGCGCCCTCACCCTCGCCCTGCCGTTCGGTCTGGGCTGGGCGATCGGCGGCAGCTGGGTGTACGGCGTGACCGCCCTCCTGTGGGCGGGACTCGTCCGGATCACGCTGCTGCACCACGTCACCTGGAGCGTCAACTCGCTGTGCCATCTGATCGGTGAACGCCCGTTCCGGACGCGGCGCCACGACCGGGCCACCAACCTGTGGCCGCTGGCCCTGCTGTCGTTCGGCGAGAGCTGGCACAACATGCACCACGCGGATCCGACGAGCGCCCGCCACGGCGTGGACCGCGGTCAGATCGACCCGTCGGCTGCCGTCATCCGCCTTCTCGAACGGCTCGGCTGGGTGTCCGAGGTGCACTGGCCGACCACGGAGCGTGTCACCGCACGCCGCCTCTGAACACAACTGCCTTTCCGCGCAGGTCCGTCGGCTGGAGCCAGAATGACCACCGCAGTACAGCCCCCGCTTCCCGAGCGCCCGCCCCTCCGCCTGCGGCTCGCGCCGCACGGCGGGCTGCCCCGAGCCATCGACGGGGCATGGTGGCCGCACTCCGACGACCTGCTCACCGAACTCCCTCACCTGCTCGCCGGGTTGCCGAGCGCATGGGGACACATCAGCAGTGTCACGGTCAACGGCGGCGCATGGTCCGCGCTGCCCGGCCGCATCCTCGTCGTCAACCAGGTCGTACGACTGACCACGAACGCGACGACGTCCGACCCCCACACCATCGTCCTCGTCGCTCCCGGAGAGGGGCGCTGGGACCTGCTCGTCGTACCACCGAACGCGACCGAGGACGCGGCCGGACCTCTCATGTCGGCGGCGGGCGCCTTCCGCTGACCGGCCGACGGCGGTCCGTCCCACGAACGGCCGGGAGGCGGACCCACGACGGACCCGCCCACCCCGGCGGATCGGTGGCGGCGGGCGTCATCTCCCCGCCACCAGTGGCGCGGGCCGGTCCTCGTCGTATCCGTGCGACGGGGAAGGCCGGCCTTCCCCGTCCACGGCCATCAGGTCGGATGCGGTCGGCGCCGGCACGGAGACCGCGGTCGCGGCGGTCATCAGCCGGGCCGCCGCGACGGCGTCCGTCTCCGGAGGGATCACGAGGAGGTCCCAGCGGCCCGCCGTGTACGACAGCAGCAGGATCTTGTGCTGCTCGAACGGCGAGGTGAACCAATCGACCTTCACCACATGGCCGTTCACCACGATCCTGCGCGGGATGATCGGCCACTGGAGAGGGTTGACGGCGATGCGTGTGATGCGCCCCCAGAGGGGGTCGAGCACGTCGGCCAGGGCGGTGAGTTCGTGGGCCAGGTCACGCGACCGGGGCCACCAGGCCCCGTCCAGACCCGCGGGTCCGGCCGTCGGGCTCGGGGCGACGGGCTTCAGGGCGAGGCGTGTGGTCGGGGACCTGAAGGGCACGGCGCTCGGCGGGGGCTGGTCTGTGGTCGTGGACATCGTGCGGGACCCGTCCCCGGACCGCCGCTCGTGCGCGGACGCCCGGTGTCGTGACTCACCAGGAACGACACCGGCATCGGGGCCGGTGCGCGAAATGCTCCCGATGCCTCAACGCTACTCCCGGACAGGCCGGAACGGACCTTCGCCGGGGTCCGCTCATCTCCGGTCGGAGCGCCCGGCCGGGGAGCGGCTGGACTCCAGCCAGGAACGTGCCGGTTCCGCCGCGCGGTCGGTGTCCACCGTGAGGAGGAGGCGGGTACCGCCCTCGGCACTCGCGGGGTAGCTGCGCTGTTCGGTGGCGGCGAAGCAGTGCCGCAGCACTTCCGCCACTCGGCGGGCGACCTCCGGGGAGGCCGCGGTGATACGTACCTCGGCGTGTCCGTCCGAGGCGGCTTCCGTTGGCTGCATGGCGACCTCGTGGTTCGGGCGGGCGGCGCCCCGTGACGCGGGGCGGCGATCAGCTGCCGGATCCTCAACTGTACTCCGGCGTGACTTCTGTCGTCCGATGTCACTTCCGTAGTCCTGGGTCACGTCTGCAGCTCCCCGCCTCTTCGGTAGCGCCGTGGCGGCTTCCGCGGCGGGGCGGGCTTCCGCGCCCCGGCCACGCGCCGTCCCGTCCCGCCGTTGGCGCGCCCGCCGCGTCGCAGGTCCCACCCGTCACTCCAGCATCAGCCACGGCGATTCGGCCAGCCGCGGGTGCGGACCGGCCCCGGTATCCCGGCCCGCCCTGTCCGGCCTCCCCGTCCCGCACGGAATCCGATGCGGCCGAAACACGTGTGTTCGATATCGCGGCACGTGTCGTTGAGTCCCCTGAAAGCAGCCCTCACCGCATCAAATCGCCCGAGGAGACGTCCAGTTGACCTCTGCTTCCCGTTCCACCACAGCAGCCTCGCCACCGCCGCCACCGCAGCCCGCCGAGATCACCTACTCCGGGCACTACTCCGTCAATCCGCTCGGTGAGGTCGGTTTCCGGTCCCTCTGCTCGCAACTCCCCCGCGTCCTGCGACGGATCACCGCGATGGCCTGGGGAATCGACCGCCGCGCCGTACTCCTCATCCTCGCCTGCCAGTTGGCCACCGGTGCCAGCGCGGCCGTACTGCTGACGGCGACCGCGAAGGCCATGGTTCCCCTCCTCGGCACGGGTGCGGTCGCCGACCGGCTGGGGACGGCGCTCCCCGCGCTCGCGGTCGTCGCCGGCGCCAGTGCGGTGGCCCGGCTGGCCGTGGCGGTCGCCGCGTACGCGGAACGGCGCGTCACGCCCGGACTGACGACGGCCACCGACACCGCGCTCGTCGAGGCGGTCTGCCGGGTCGAAGCCGCGGCCTACGCGGTGGACGGCTTCTCCGACCGCCAGGAGGCCGCGGAGATGGGGGTGATCCGCACCACCGTGATGGTGACGGACGCCCAGCGCTTCCTGTCCGCCCTGATCAGAATGGTCACCGCGGGCGGGGTGCTGTCCGTGCTCGATCCCCGGATGCTTCCCCTGCTCCTGCTGGCCGTCGCCCCGGCTGGTATCGGCGCGGTCCTCACGGCCCGGGTCGACTACGAGACGCACTACGCGAACGTCGCCGACCGCAACGTACGCGGAATGACGCGCTGGTGGGCGACGACACCGAAGTACGGTGACGAGGTCCGGGCCAACGGCATGACCGACTACCTCGTCCACTGGTACCGGGCGCTCTCCGAGCGGGTCGACGGGCGCACGCTCGCCGCCGCGCCGCGCACCCTGCGAATCTCCTTGCTCTCCTCGCTCGCGGGCGGCACGTTCCTCGCCGCGGCCTGGGGCGTGCTCGCCTGGCTGGCGGTGACCGGGCGGATCGAACCGGCCGTCGCCGCCACAGCGGTCGTCGCCGTCCAGACGACGCTCGCCGCGCTGTCCCAGGTGGTCGTCAACGGTGCCGCCGTGTTCCACACCAGCCTCTACCTCGGCGACATGCAGGCCTTCTTCGACGACGCGGCGGCACGTGCGCCCCGGCGCGGCCGAGCGGTCGTCGGGGCGCCGGTGGAGGAGATCCGTCTGGACGAGGTCGGCTACACGTATCCGGGCAAGTCCGAACCGGCCGTCGACGGGGTCTCCCTGACCCTCCGGCGCGGTGACATCCTCGCCGTCGTGGGCGTCAACGGCTCCGGCAAGAGCACCCTGACCCGGCTGATCACCGGCATCTACCTGGCGGACAAGGGCCGCATCTCCTGGAACGGCACCGACCTGGCGGACGCCGACCCCGCCACCGTCTGGAACCACACCGGGCTCGTACCGCAGATCTTCGCCCAGTGGCCGTTGCGGGCACGCGAGAACGTGACCCTGGGGCAACCCCGGTCGTCCGACGACGAGCACGTGTGGGAGGCGGTCGAGGCGGTCGGCATGCGCGAGGCGATCGAGGATCTTCCCGCCGGACTCGACACGCTCCTCGCCCGGGAGATCTTCGGCGGCGCCGAACTCTCCGGCGGACAGTGGCAACGCCTCGCCTGCTCCCGGGCCCTGTACCGGCGGCCCGCGCTGCTCATCCTCGACGAACCCACCTCCCAGATGGACCCGCGGGGCGAGCACGGCATCTTCGAGAGGATCAAGACCATCGCTGCCGACCGCATCACCATCGTCGTCACGCACCGCCTGGAGAACACCCGGATCGCCGACCACGTCGTCGTCATGGAGAAGGGCCGCCTCACCGAACAGGGCACCTACGACGATCTCGTCCACGCCGGCGGCACCTTCGCCGATCTCCTGCGCCTCTCCCAGGAACGCTGACCGGCCCGGCCCGCACGCCCTCGTCCCCCACTCCCCGCCGAAAGGACCCCGTATGACCGGCCTGGACGCCATGCCGTCCCCGCACCCCCGGCCCGCCACCGAGCACCACGGCACCTCGGCCCTCCTCGTCGACGACTCCGGGCGGTACCTCCTGCACCTCCGTGACGCGCACAAGCCCATCTGGCGGCCCGGTCAATGGGGTCTGCTGGGCGGCGGCACGGAGCCCGGCGAGTCACCCGCCGAGGGGATCGCCCGCGAACTCCTCGAAGAGACCGGTCTCACCGTCCCGGATCTCGCCCCCTTCCTCGTCGTCGACACCTTCGACGTCGACGGCACACTGACCGACCGCTGTCTCGTCCATGTGGGCACGCTGAACAGGCCCGCCCACGAGATCCCCCTCCACGAGGGCATCCAGTTGCGCTGGACGAACATCGCCGAGACAGCGCACATGACGATGGATCCCGGCACGGCGGCCGTGCTCCGCGAACACGTGAGGGACCCGCGCCCCCGCCTCGACGCGGGCGGAGTGCCGCAGACCCTGCGGGTCCGGGAGGGGGGCGCGGTCCGCGCCCGCAGCATCGTCGGCGCCCACCTGGTCCTCGTACGGGACGGTGCGGTGCTGCTCGGCAGACGGCATCCGGACAGCGCGTACGCCCCCTCGACGTGGCACGTGCCGGCCGGGCACCGGGAGCCCGGCGAGTCGGCGCTCGCCTGCATGGTGCGGGAGACGGCGGAGGAGACCGGGATCGCCGTCGAGGCCGACGCGCTCTCCCTGGTCCACACCGTGGACATGTGCAACCCCGGGAGCCCCTTCCCGCGGGTGCAGCTGTTCTTCGCCGCCGCCCGCTGGAGCGGCGAACCGCAGGTCCTGGAACCCGACCGGTGCACCGCATGGCGGTGGTGGCCCCTGGACGCACTCCCGGACGACCTGGTCGCGTACACCCGTACGGCACTCACCGCCATCGCCGCCGGGAGCGTCTACTCGTCGCTCGGCTGGGCGGATTGACGATCAGGGCATGCCGGGCGCGGCCGCTCTGACGCCGCCGGTGTCAGAGCGGCGCGGGCGGGCCGTCCGGTGAGCGGCCCGCCGGCTCGGGCGGTCTGCGGAGTTCACTGATCACGGACCACGCGACCGACACCATCGGCACGGCCACGACGGCGCCGATGACACCGGCGAGGATGCTCCCGCCGATGACGGAGACCGCGACGACCACGGGGTGCAGGCGGACCGCCCAGCTCAGGACGAGCGGGTGGAGTACGTGCCCCTCCAGCTGGCCGATCACGACGATCAGGCAGAGCACCACGATCGCCACGACCGGCCCCTTGGTGGCCAGGGCGACGACGGTGGCCACGCCGAGCGCGACGGGAGAACCCACCAAGGGGATGAAGGCCGCGAAGAACTCCAGCAGGGTGAGCGGCAGCGCGAGGGGGACCCCCAGCGCGTACAGCGCGATCCCGACGAGCACGGCGTTGGTCGCGGCCACGATGATGATGCCGCGCGTGTATCCGGCGAAGGACCGCCAGGCCGCGCGGCCCGCCCGGTCCCAGGGGTCGCGGGCGCTCTGCGGGATCAGGTCCTTGAACCAGCGCCAGAACCTGTCACCGGAGCGGATGAAGAACAGTGAGCAGAACAGGGCGAGCACCAGCCCGGTGATGACCTCGACCGCACGGCCGACGCCGCTGAGCGCGCTGCTGATCAGCACCGACCGGTTCTCGGAGACGAGATGGGCGACCTTGTCCTGGAGGTTGGACAGGACCGCGTGACTCACATGGAAGGGAGAGCCCTCCAGCCACCGCTCGATACGTCCCAGTCCCCCCGCGAACTCGCTCCCCAGGCGCCCCGACTCTCCCGCCACGAGCCTGCCGACCAGTGCCAGCAGGCCGAGGACGAGCAGCACGCTGCCGCCGATGCTGAGCACCACGGCGGGGGTCCGGGGCATGTGACGGGCCAGCAGGTCGGCGAGAGGGCGCAGCACGGCCGTGATGACCAGCGCGAGGAAGAGTGCCACGGCGACGAGTTGCAGCCGGCCCAGGAGGGAGAAGACGGCGTAGGCGACCACACCGACGATCACCAACCGCCAGGCGTACGCCGCGGCCACCCGGAGTCCGTGGCCCACCGCCGTGCCGTCGCCGCCTCCGCCGCCGGAGCCCGCGGTCGCGCCGGCGCTGCGGGCCCGGGCCACGGAGCGCGCTCCGCGCGCGGAACGGTTCCCGAGGACGACGGAGCGCATCCGGCGTCCACCGCGGGCCGTGCCGGGCGCGTCCTGCTGCCGGTGCGAACGGCGCGGTCCGGCGTTCACCTGTGTGCCACCGCCCTCGCTTCGTGGGGACCGACGCCCCCGTGCTCCCGTGGGCGGATCGTCGCGAGGCCCGGGTGAGGCGGGGCCACCGCTGCCGGGCCGGGATCGGTGATCACGTGGGCGTCCAGGTCAGCGTGGGGGCGCCTGCGGGGGCCCGCAACCCGGGAGTCGTACGGTGACGGCTCCTCGGTGAGGGGCTGGAGCCAAGGGTCGGCGCCCCGGGAAGGTGGTCACCGGGACGCCGGCCTTTCCGTCCGGTGCGCCGGACGTGGCGGCTCGGGAGCCGAGCGCCGACGGCAGCGGCTGTCGGCGGCGGGTGACGCTGTCGACCGAACGGACTAGTCGATGCTCGCGAACGTGATGGTGACCGGGTTCTGCTCCAGGCCGGTGTTGCCGACGCTGAAGACGTGTCCGGGGATGCCCAGGCCGCTGAGGGTGTTGTCCGTGATGGTCTGGGTGGCGGTGGTGCCGTCGCCGTTGCCGTTTCCGGCGTCACCGTCGGCGGCGGCGGTTCCGGCCAGGCCGACCAGGGCGACGACGGCTACGGCGGGGAGGGCGAGTGCCGTGCGGATGCGCATGGGTGGGTCCCTTCGAAGGCGGTGATTCTGCGTTGCACCACCAAAAGCGATCATCATGGCGACACGCACGGATTGCGCCGTCCCGTGGCGCGGCGCCGGGCGTCCTCGCCCGGGTTCGAGGCGGTCGACTCCCCGAGGCGCCCTCATCGTGTGGCTGCCGCTCATCGACAGGCAGTCCGATGGACAGACAATGTCATTACCCGCATTGCGCCCTATATTGGGTCTGTGATCAGGCGGCTGGACGTACTCGACACCGCTGACGACGGCATCACGGAAACCGAGGTCTTCCGGCTCGCCCTTCAGCACTCCATGGCGGAGCTGGGGTGCGTCGGCGGGGCCGTCTATCTGCGGGGCCCGATGTCGGCCCTGCGTCTCGTCTCCTCCGCGGGGCTGCCGGCGTCGCTGACGCGGGCCTGGGAGATCGTCGACCAGAACGGACCCACCGCCACCGCGAGTGCCGTGCGGTCCTGCGAACCCGTATGGCGGGGCGCGGTCCCCGCGGACCTCGTGGAGTCGGCGGCGCCGCTGCTGTCACGGTCCGGCTGGTTCTCCGTTCCGCTGGTCGACGGGCCGCGCGCCATCGGCGCGATCACGTGTCTCAGCGGCGACAACCGGGAGCCGACGCCCGAGCAGTGGACGTTCCTCACCACGGTGGCGGACTGGACCATGGGCCGGCTCAAGGGGATGCCGGCGCCGGCCCGGCTCGGCACCGACCTCGACTTCACTGCCGTCGGCTCGTGGGAGTGGGACGTGCGCACGGGTGAGCTGCTGTGGGACGCGGCGGCCATGAGGGTCTATCACACCGATCCGGCGGACTTCGTGCCCCGCGTCGAGAGCTGGATGAAGGCGGTGCACCCCGACGACCTCCCGAGCACACTCGCGGCGGCCGACCGCAGTATCCGGACGCACACCCCGTTCGAGGCCGAGTACCGGGTCCAGGGCGGCGACGGGAGCTACACGTGGACCCGCGCGTCCGGTCACGTCGTCCTCGACGACCAGGGGCAGGTCGCCCGCATCGTCGGCAAGGGCTGGGCGAGCGACGCGTCGCGCTCCACCCGCCACACCCTGAGCCGCGCCCTGCAGTACATGAGCGACGCGTTCCTGTCCGTGGACGACGACTGGCGCATCACGTTCGCCAATCTGGAGGCCGAGCGTGTTCTCGGTGTTCCCGACGAGCAGCTCGTCGGACGGGACCTGTGGGGCCTGCCCGCGCTGCGCAGCATGCCGGACGTGGCGGAGCGGTGCAGGCGCGGGGCCGAGGAGTCCGTCGCTCTCGGCTTCGACGTCACGATGGCCGACACGGGTCTCTGCTACCACCTGCGGCTCGTCCCGGTTCCCGGCGGTGTCACCCTCTACCTCACCGACGTCACCGAATCGCGGCGCCGTGAGACCGAACAGGTGGAGGCCATCCGGAGCGCGGCGGAGCGGGCGAGCCGGACGGTGGAACTGACCAGTCAGCTCGCCGCGGCCACCACCTCGCACGACGTGGTGAGCGCGATCGCGCACCGTGTGCTGCCGCCGTTCGACGCCGGGGGCCTGCTGGTCCTCGTCCGAGAGGGCGACAAGCTCGTGCACATCGGGTCGGTCGCCTACCCGGACACGTTCCTCCGGCAGATGCACGGCACGCAGGGCATGGAGCTGTCCGCCGCCGATCCGGTCGGGCGGGCGGTCCTGACGGGCGAGCCCCTCTTCTACTCGTCCCGCGAGGAATGGGCGTCCGCGTTCCCCGAGGGTGCCGGCCGGCCCCCGACCACCAAGGAGGCATGGGCCTTCCTCCCGTTGACGGCTTCCGGCCATACCTTCGGGGTGTGCGTCATCGCCTTCGACACCCCGCGGCGCCTCAGCTCCGAGGAGCGCACGCTGCTGATCACCATCAGTGCCCTCGTGGCGCACGCCCTGGAGCGGGCACGGCTGTACGACGCCGAGCTCACCCGCTCGCAGGAACTCCAACGGGCCCTGCTGCCACCGAGACTGCCCGTGCTGCCGGAGGTGACGGCTGCGGCCCGGTACCTGCCGGCCGGGCAGACCGCCGATGTGGGCGGCGACTGGTACGACCTCATCCCGCTGTCGGCGGGGCAGGTGGCCCTCGTCATCGGCGATGTGATGGGGCACGGACTGCCCGAGGCGGCGACGATGGGCCGCGTGCGGACCGCGCTGCACACGCTGGCCGCCCTGGAGCTGCCGCCCGACGAGATCATGGGCCACCTCAACGACATCGTCGGCGGCCTCGGTGAACACTCCTACGCCACCTGCCTGTACGCGTTGTACGACTCCACCGACGGCTCGTGCACCGTAGTGCGGGCGGGACATCCACCCCCGCTCGTCGTCCTTCCGGACGGGAGCGCCCACTTCCCCGACGTGGCCTCCAACCCCCCGCTGGGCGCGGCGTTCCCGCCGTTCGAGACGACGGAACTGAAACTGTCGGCGGACAGTCTTCTGGTGCTCTACACCGACGGGCTCGTGGAGTCACGGCACCGCGAGATCGACCAAGGCATGACCCAGCTGGCCGAGTTGCTCCCCCGGGCCGCCCTGCGCACCGATCTGGAGGACGTGTGCGACGCCGTCACCGTGGGACTGCTGCCGGGCGGTCAGCCCACCGCGGACGACGCCGCGCTGCTCATCGCCCGGGTGCACGGCGTGGCGGACCGCCAGATGGCCTCCTGGGCGCTGCCCGAAGGGCCGGAGGCCGCGGGTGAGGCCCGCCGCCACGTCCGGGAGCAGCTCGCGCAGTGGGACCTGGACGACCTGGTCATGACCACGGAGCTGCTGGCCAGCGAACTCGTCGGCAACGTCATCCGGCACGCCAGGGGGCCCATCGGACTCCGGCTGCTGTGCAGCGGAACCCTCGTCTGCGAGGTGTCCGACGCGAGCCTGACCATGCCCCGCATCCGCCGTGCCTCCGACACCGACGAGGGCGGCCGGGGCCTTCAGCTCGTCAACGCCCTCTGCGAACGCTGGGGCAGCCGCTACACCACGGAGGGCAAGGCGATCTGGACGGAGCAGCCGCTTCCCGAGGGAGAGGGGCCGGGGCCCGACACGGAGCCCGGCGGGGGTACCGGCCGCCCTTCCTGACACCGGACAGCGGCACCGGCGCCCCTCCCCCTGGGGCACACATCGTCTCAGCCACCCGAGGTCGCGGTTCCGCCGGCCCCTTCGGCCTGCTGGTACAGCGTCACCAGCACGCCATGCACCGGCTGATCGTCCGTGTCCTCCTCGGCCTCGTCGACCAGTCGGGTGAGGGTCTCCGCCAACTGCCGGGCCCGCGTCGGACTGAGTCGGAGGTGGCGCAGCGTCAGTCCGACTTCCGCGGGCGAGCGTTCGACTTCCTGGGCGACACCGGCGAACATGGCCGCGGTGCCCGCCGGTTGGGGTTCCGTGACCAGCATCCGGCGCGCGGTGCGCTGGTAGTACTGCTCGGTTCCGCCGCGTACCTGGCGGGTCTCGGCGACGTGGACCAGTCCGGCTTCGCGCAGCACCTTGAGGTGATGGCTCACGTTGCCCTTCCTCGCGTCGAGCTGCACCGCCAGCTGGCTGGTGGTCGCGGGCCTGTGCCCGAGGGCGAAGAGCAGCCGCTGGCGCAACGGGTGGGCGAGCGCGGCGAACTGCTCGGGCGCGCTGATCTCCTGGACCTCTTCGGGAGGCCGTATGTGCGAGGGCTCGTCATGCATGGCGAAAAGTGTCTAACCGTCTTGACGCTTTCGCAAGCCCGGTGCTGTACTCGCCGCCATGACGACCCTCACGCACCTCAGCCCTGCCCCTGTCATCGACGAGACCGTCCGGCTCCTGACCGAGCACTACGTCTTCCCCGAGGTCGCCGCGGAGCTGGGGTCCCTGCTGCGGCGGCGGTTCGCCGAGGGCTCGTACGACGTCGACAGCGCCGAGGAGCTGGGCCGGCTCGTCACCGCGGACCTGCAGTCCGTCAACGGCGACCGCCATCTGAGTCTGAAGTACCACGCGGACCGGGTACCCGAAGAACAGGGGGCGGCCGCTCTGGCCGCGATGCGCCGCGACTTCGACAACTCGCTGGGGGGTGCGCCCCGGGTCGAGCTGCTCGACGCGGGGGTGGCCGTGGTGGAGCTGGCCCCCGCGCTGTTTCCGCTGGAGTGGGCGGCGGAGCCGCTGACCGCCGCGCTCAGTCTCGCCGCGAACGCCCGCGCCCTCGTCCTGGACCTGCGTGCCAACCTCGGCGGCGATCCGGACACGGTCGCCTTCGTCTGCAGCCATCTGCTGGACGAGCGCACCCACCTGAACACGATGTTCTGGCGCGCCGGCGAGCGCTTCGAACAGTCCTGGAGTCTGCCGCACGTCCCCGGCAGGCGGTTCGGTGGCACCGGGCCGGTGTACGTCCTGACCAGCGAGCGCACGTTCTCCGCCGCCGAGGAACTGGCGTACGACCTGCAGCAGCTCGGCCGCGCCGTGATCGTGGGTGAGCGCACGCGTGGAGGGGCGCATCCGCGGGAGGGCTGGACGGTGCACCCGCACCTGGAGGCGACCATCCCCGTCGGCCGCTCGGCGAACCCGGTCTCCGGTACCAACTGGGAGGGCACCGGGGTCGTGCCGGACGTCGCCTGCCCGGCCGCCGACGCCCTGGACCGCGCACACGCGCTGGCGTCGGCGCGGCTCTCGGGCTGACGCCGACCGGCGCATCGGGCGCACCAGCGGCCGGGCTCGTGCGTCAGGGTGCGATCACCAGCCGCTCGATGAGCCCGTCCCGGAGAGTGAACCGGAACCGCAGGTCCACCTGGCCGCCGGGGAAGTCGCCTTCGAGGTGGTGGGTCGCGGTGAGCGGCGCAGCATGATCCTTGTCGACGCCGTGAGCGGCGAGGAGGTGGAGCCGGTGGTCGTCGACGCCGGGTCCGGCCGTCGTCTCGACGACAGCGAGGCGTACGTGTTCACCGCGGGGCCCGCCGCGAGCGACGGCATGCGGGCCCGCTACGCCGACACCGTGCCCGCGCGCTCGGCGCTCGCCCCGGAGGGCGCGGACAACGGCTGACGTCCGGAGCGCTTCGGAGTGGCGTCTCCGTTCGGCGGGGTACGGCCCGACACCGAGGCGCGGTCAGGTCGTTCCGTCTCCTCCAGGGCCGGCGGGTGGGAGGCCCTGCGCCGCCAGGACCTCCCACTCCCCCGGTGTCATGGCGAGAAGCCGGCGGATCGTGGCGGCGTCCGGCAGCGGGCCCCGGTCCGCGGTCACCGTGAGCGCCGAGCCCGCCGTGATGTGGCCGAGGCGCAGCGCGCGCGGAACGTCCCCGTCGCGGAGCAGACCGGCCAGGAAGCCCGCGGCGAAGGCATCACCGGCGCCGACGGCCTCCACCACCTCGGTCCGCAGTGCGCGCACGGTCCACGAGCCGCCCTCGGAGAACGCGGTGGCCTCCCGCCCGCCGTCCTTGACGACGAGAAGACCCGGGCGAGGAAGGAGCTTGCGGACGTCGTCCGTGGCGAGGTCGGCGCCCCACAGATCCTGTGCCTCGTCGAGGCCGACGAACGTGATGTCGGCACGGTTCGCGAGGTCGTGCAGCACCTGCGCGGCGGTTCCCGGCGGCCAGAGGGCGGCTCGGTGGTTGACATCGAAACTGACGGTGGGCCGTCGGCCGTCCGGGGGCGGGGTGAGGGCCCTCGTCACCAGGCTCCGGCACGACGGGGACAACGCCGCCGTCACGCCGGTGAGATGGACGACGGCGGCCGACCGCACGGTGTCGCCGTCGAGGACGTCCGGGCCCATGGCCGAGGCGGCCGATCCGCCGCGGTAGTAGTGGACGCGGGTGCCGGAACCGGCCGGTTCCTTGACCATCAGGCCCGTGGGCCGTTCCGGATCCCGGCGTACGTCGCTCACGTCGACGCCGGCAGCACCGACCGCCGCGAGCACGCGCCGCCCCAACGCGTCGTCCCCCACGGCCGATCGCCAGGAGGCGGGGACATCGAGGTCCGCGAGGTACATGGCGACGTTCGACTCCGCTCCGGCCACCGAGAGGCGCAGGCTCTCGGCCGTCTCCAGGGACCCGTCCGGGGCGGGGGCCAGGGCGGCCATGGTCTCTCCGATGCACACCACAGGGCCCGCCGCGGGCATCCGGACCTGGTTCACGACGCCTCCCGGAGGGACGGAACGGGCTCCTGGACGACATACGCCGAGGCGATCCGGCCCGGCACGTCGACGCGGACGGTGAACAACGCGCCGTCGTCGGCGCCCGGATGCGCGAGGCCCACGCGTGCCGTGGTGATGTGCAGCAGGTCCCCCTGGAGGCAGACGCCGGCGGGCTGTCGCGCCGGCAGCCGGACGGTGCGGTCGAGGCGCCCGTCCGGCAGGTACCGGCGTACGGTTCCCGTGCCCCAGACGGCGATCCACACGGCGCCCTCGACATCGACCACCATCCCGTCGGGACTGCCGTCGTCGACGGTGACGAACACCTCGGAGGAACCGACGGCGGCCGTGACCGGATCGACGAAGTGGCGTCGGACGACTCCCCGCGCGCTGTCGGCCAGGTACATGACGTCACCGTCCGCCGTGAACGCGGGACCGTTGGGCACGGTGATGCCGTCCAGGACGCGGACCGCCGTGCCGTCGTGGTCGAGCCGGTAGAGGGATCCGGCGTCCGGGTCGGCGTCGTAGGACATGCTGCCCGCCCAGAACCGGCCGGACGGATCGGCCGTGGCGTCGTTCATGCGCAGGGGCCGGACGGCGTCCTCCTCGGGGCGGGCCAGCGGGCGCGGCGCCTCTCCCGGGGTGAGAAGGCAGAACCCGGTGCCGGCAGCCGCGACCCAGGTGTCGGACGTTCCGGCCACCGGGGCCACCGCGCCGAGCGGATGAGGGAGTCGGGCCAGTTCCCGGAGCGGATCGCCCGGATCACCGTCCGCGGCGAGGAGGCGGCCGGCCAGGATGTCCACCAGCACCACGCCGCGATCGGTCCAGCGGATGCCCTCGCCGAGTTCGAGTCGGTCCGGGCGCAGGCACCGCACGTCCGACGCCCCGGCGATGTCGCCCGGCGGGGTCACGACGTGGCTCCGCGCGTGAGACCGAGATAGGCGCGGGCGCGTTCGCGCAGTGTGTCCAGGCTTCCGCCGTCCGCGGCGTCACCCACCAGGGGCGAGCCGACGCCGACCGCGGTGGCCCCGGCGGCCAGGTAGGCGCGCGCGGCCTCCTCGTCGACACCACCCACCGGGACGAACACCGCGTCCGGGAAGGGGCCGCGCAGGGCCTTGAGATAGGCGGGCCCGCCGGCCTGGGCGGCGGGGAAGAGCTTCAGCGCGCAGGCGCCCAGGGTGTGCGCGGTGTGGATCTCCGTCGGGGTCATCACCCCGGCGAGCACCGGCAGACCCAGGTCACGGGCCGCGCTGACACCGTCGCCGAGAGCGGGGGTGACGGCGAAGTCCGCACCGGCCCGGTGCGCGGCGCGGGCGTCCTCGGCGGTGAGGACCGTACCGGCGCCGAGCGGACGGTCGGGTCCGAGTTCCTCCCGGGCCCGTTCGATGACGGACAGGGCCTCCTTGCCGCTCAGGGACACCTCGATCAGCTCGATCCCCTCGTCGGCGAGCGTCAGTACCGTGCGCAGGGCGGCCTCGGGGTCGCCGCCGCGCACGATCGCGACCAGCCGGTGGGTGGTCAGAGCGGCTCGAAGATCCATGGACAGGCTCCTTGTCGTGCGGTGTGCGGTGTGCGTTGTGCGGCATGCGTTGTGCGTTGTTCAGGTCGACTCAGATCGATTCACGGTGATTCAGATCGTTGCTGCTCGATTCCTGTCGCTTCGGCTCGGTTCACCTGCAACGGCAGTACGGGGCCACCGTCAGTCGCCAGCGCACCGCTCCCGACGCGGGTACCCGGGCCGCGTCACCCGGACCCGCGGAAGCGAGGTCGAAGACACGGCCGAGCATCGGCTCGACGCCGGTGCTGCGGTAGGGACGTCCGTCGGGAAAGCCCCCCAGGTTGCGCCACAGGGCCACCGACAGGGGCTGCCCGTCGGCTTCCAGGGCGAACGACAGGCGGTCCGGGCCGTCGTGGACGCAGGCGTGCGGCGCGTCCACGACCGCTCCGACCGCGGTGCCGTCGTCCGGGCCGAACCGGTCCAGCCGCAGACCTCGGGGAGCGGGCCACTTTCCTTCCACCCAGGGGGCGTCGGGCGGCCACTCCCCCGCGAGGAGCGGCGCGGCCTCCGGGAACAGACGCGTGGGCGCTCCCGCTGTCAGGTGCAGGCTCGCGCGGCCGGAGAGATCGAGCAGGGCGTGTGCGGCCCACACGAAAGGGAAGCCCGGTTCGGCCGTCAGCTCGTAGTCCACCTCGGCTCCGTCCTCCGTCGCCCGGAGGGTGCGGGCAAGGCGGAAGCGGTCACCGTGGACGACGTCCCGGTCCCCGACCCGCGCCCACGCCCTCGACCAGACGTCCCCGTGGTCCGGTGTGCCGCGCACGGTGGGAAGGCACTCCTCCAGTCCGCCCGCGTCGACGAAGGGCGCGCCGGGACGGACACCGTTCCGCTCGGGCGCCTCCCGCCGCCACAGCCACTCACGTCCCGACGCCCGCAGCGAGGTCCAACGGCCGCCGTGAGCAAGGTCGGTGACAATGTCGAGCGGCACGCTCACCACTCCGCGAAGGAGCCGTCGGGGTGCCGCCAGACCGGGTTGCGCCAGGTGTGGCCGGTCCGGTCGGCGGCGCGGACCGCGGCCTCGTCGACGGTGATACCGAGGCCGGGGAGGTCGCCGCGCACGGCGTGGCCCGCGACGAAACGGAACGGCTCCGGGTCGACCAGGTAGGACAGCAGGTCGGCGTCCTTGTTGTAGTGGATGCCGCGGCTCTGCTCCTGGATGAGGAAGTTCGGCGTGGCGAAGGCGACTTGCAGACTGGCCGCCAGCGCGATCGGGCCGAGCGGGCAGTGCGGGGCGAGCTGGGCGCCGTAGGTCTCCGCGAGGGAGGCGATGCGGTGCACCTCCGAGATGCCGCCCGCGTGGGACAGGTCGGGCTGGACGACGGCGACCCCCGCGGCGAGGACGGGCAGGAACTCGGCCCGCCCATAGAGGCGTTCACCGGTGGCGAGCGGGATCGGGGTGGACACGGCGAGCCCGCCCAGCAGATGCCCCTGCTCGGGGACGACGGGTTCCTCCACGAACAGCGGGTGCAGCGGCGCGAGTTCGGCGAGGACGCGGCGGGCGCTCGCGGCGGTGAAGCGGCCGTGGAAGTCGACGGCCACGTCGCGGTCGGGGCCGAGGCTGTCGCGGGCGGCGGCCACCCGGGCGACGACGGCCGCGGTCTCGGCGGGCGTGGTGATCGGTGAAGTCGCTCCGGCGGCGTTCATCTTCACCGCGGTGAAACCGGCCTCGACCTGGGCGGATATCTGCTCGGTCAGTTCGGCGGGTTCGTCGCCGCCGACCCAGGCGTAGACCCGGACGCGGTCACGGACCGGGCCGCCCAGCAGGGCGTGCACCGGTGCCCCGTACGTCTTGCCGGCGATGTCCCACAGGGCCTGGTCCAGGCCCGCGACGGCACTGGAGAGGACGGGCCCGCCGCGGTAGAAGCCGCCCTTGGTGAGCACCTGCCAGTGGTCCTGGATGCGCAGCGGGTCCTGTCCGACGAGGTACTCGGCCAGGACGTCGACGGCGGCGCGGACGGCCTCGGCGCGTCCCTCGACGACGGGTTCGCCCCAGCCGACCACGCCCTCGTCGGTCTCGACACGGCAGAACAGCCAGCGGGGCGGGACCAGGAACGTCTCGATGCGGGTGATCTTCACTGAGAGCGGGCGCCTTCCGTCGGGTCGGATTCGCCGACGCGGTCCAGATCGCGGCCGGCCTGGTCGAGCAGGGCTCTCATGGCGGCCTCGGCGGCCCGCGGGTCCTGGTCGCGCACGGCATCCAGGACGGCGCGGTGGGCCGGGACCGGGTCCTCGCCGTGCGGGGAGTTGTGCACGATGCGGTCGCGGTGGGCGAGGCCGGACTCGATCACCATCTCCATGCGTTCGAGGAGTTCGTTGTGCGTGGCGGCGAGCAGGGCGCGGTGAAACGCGAGGTCGGCCTCGACGGCGTGCGCGGCACCGGCCTCCTCCTCTCCCATCGCCGCCAGCGCGCCGTCCAGTGCGGCGAGGTCGGCGTCGGTGCGGCGCGAGGCGGCGAGGCGTACGGCGGCCGGTTCGATGATGGCGCGTACCTCGCCGAGGTCCCGCAGCAGCGCCTGGTCCGCGCCGCCCGGGCGGCCGCCCTCGAACTGCCAGCGCAGCACGTCGGCGTCGAGCAGGTTCCAGTCGGCGCGGGAGCGGACGAAGGTGCCGCGTTTCTGCCGGGCGTCGACCATCCCCTTGGCCGCGAGCACCTTGAGGGACTCGCGCAGGGCGGTGAGGCTCACGTCCAGCTCGCTCTGCAGCGCCACCAGGTCCAGCGTGGCCCCCTCGGGGATGCCGCCGCCCAGGATGCGGCGGGCGAGGGCTTCCACGGTCTGGCCGTGCACGCCGCGGCGGGCATAGGGCGTCATGTCGAGCAGCCTTTCTGATGAGGGGACGGTGTGCGGGGCCTGGTCATGCGGAGGCCTTGACGACGCTCCAGCCGCCGTCGACGACGAGGCTCGTGCCGGTGATGTAGGCGGACTCGTCGGCGCTGAGGAACGCGATGGCGGCGGCCACCTCCTCGGGGGTGCCGAAGCGGCGGGCGGCCGTCTCGGCGATGCTGCGCTCCCGGTCCTCGGGCGTGACCCGGTCCCAGGCGGCGGTCAGGATCGGTCCCGGCAGGACGGCGTTGACGCGGATGTCGGGCCCGTACTCGACGGCGAGCTGCCCGCACAGCGACAGGAGGGCTCCCTTGGACGCCGCGTAGGCGGGGTGGCCGGGGATTCCCTTGTGGGCGTGGACGGAGGAGGTCAGGACGACCGCGCCGCGTCGCCGGCGCAGGTCCGGCAGCAGGGTGCGGACACCGAGGAAGCCGCCGGTGAGGTTGACGTCGATCTGGCGTCGCCACGAGTCCAGGGAGAGGCTGTGGGCGGGTGTCACCTGGACGGTGTAGGCGTTGCTGACCAGGACGTCGACGGGTCCGAAGTCATGGGCGGCGGCCTCGATCCGCGTCCAGTCGTCCTCGGCGGCGACGTCGGCCCGTACGAACCGGGCGCGGCCGCCCGCCGCGGTGATGCGTGCGGCGACGGCCTCGCCGGTCTCCTCGGCGATGTCGGCCACCACGACGGCGGCCCCCTCCTCGGCGAGTCGCGTGGCGGTGGCGGCTCCGATGCCCGAGGCCGCTCCGGTGACCACCGCTGTGCGGCCGGTGAAGCGGGTTCCGGGCCGTCGTACGGGCTGGTCCATCGTGGGGTTCGGCTCCTTCGTCTGGGGGGTGCGGCCGGTCGGCCGTCCTGGTGGGTTGCTGCCTGTCCTGTTCACTGCCGTTCGAGCACCACCAGTTCGGCGTCGTGGTCGGCGCTCCACCGGAACGGCAGACCGTAGTGGAGCAGGTGTGCCCCGCTGTACGGGACGGCCGACGCGGCGTCGCGATAGTGCACGTCCGGCGCGAGGCCACGCAACCGCAGCCGGGCGGGCCGGCCGGGCACGAGCGGCGCTCCGTCGAGGCGGCCGGTGCTCAGTGCCGCGACGACGGTGACGCCGGTCCGCGGATCGTCGTACTGCACCCCGCAGGTCGGGTCGGCCGGGCTGCCGAGGAGCCGGACGTCCGCGCGGTGGATGATCTCCCGGACGTCCTTGTAGCGGGCGATCCACCGGGCGGCTTCGGCGCGCTGCTCCGGCGTCCAGGCGCGCAGGTCGGCGCCGATGCCGAGGACGCCGCACATCGCGGTGACGAAGCGGAAGGCGAGGCTGCGGGGCCGTGGGTCGAAGATGCCGGGTGCGTCGGTGACCCACGAGCTCATGACGTGCGGGGCGTGGGCGTGCAGGAAGCCGTACTGGACGGACAGCCGGTCCAGGGGCGCGGTGTTGTCGCTGGGCCAGACGACGTCGGTGCGGGCGATCGTCGCATGTTCGATCCGGCCGCCGCCGCCCGCGCATCCCTCGATCGTGACGTCGGGGTGGGCGGAGCGCAGGTGGTCCAGGACGCGCAGGTATCCGTCGACGTGCCGCGCGTCCAGGTCGAGGCGGTCGGGGCGTCCGGCGCCGGGCCGGCCGCGTTCGGTGGGCGGGCGGTTCATGTCCCACTTCAGGTAGCCGACCGCGTGCTCGGTGAGGAGCCGGTCGAGGGTGCCCGTCACGAAGTCCTGGACGTCGGTGCGGCCGAGATCGAGGAGGAGTTGGTTGCGGACCAGGCGGGCGGGGCGGCCGTCGATGCGGTAGATCCAGTCGGGGTGCCGGGCGTGGAGGTCGCTCGCCGGGCTGACCGCTTCGGGCTCGACCCACAGGCCGAAGTCCATGCCGAGGGCCCGCACGTCGTCGACGAACCGGCCGAAGCCGTCCGGGAAGGCCTCGGGGTCCGGGTGCCAGTCGCCCAGTCCGCCGGTGTCGTCGGCGCGACCGGTGAACCAGCCGTCGTCGACGACGAACAGTTCGGCGCCGAGCTCGGCGGCCGCCTCGGCCAGTTCGAGCTGTCCCGCGGCGTCGACATCGAAGCCGGTGGCCTCCCAGGAGTTGTAGAGCACCTTGCGGGGGCGATGCATCCGCTCGCCGGTGAGGTGGCGTTCGTAGCGGTGCCAGACGCGGGAGAGTCCGTCGAGTCCGTCCGGGCTGAACGCGCAGGCCAGACGGGGAGTCGTGAGGGTCTCTCCCGGGGCGAGGACGACCACGCCCTCGTGCGGGACCCGCCCGGCGCGGACCCGCACGCTGCCGCCCGGTTCGGCCTCGGCGGTGATGTGCCAGTTGCCGGGCCACTCCAGGGCGATGCCGTACGTCGCGTCCGCGTCGCCGTCCTGGACGGCGAGCCAGGGGGCGTAGGCGTGTCCGGGTGTGCCCTGGAGGCTGCCCATGGTGAACGTGCCGCGGGCCAGGTCGAGTCGGGTGAGCTGGAACTCCTGCGACCACTGGCCGGTGAGGTAGGTGAGGCGGGCCGTGGTGGCGACGGGCACGGTCACGGCTGCCGAGTCGAGGCGTTCCAGGCGCAGTTCCTCGTCGGCGGTGGAGGTCAGTTCGGTCCAGCGGAGGATGACGTCCGTCGCGGGGACGGTCGCGTAGCACAGGGTGGTGCGCAGTCCGAGCACGTCGTCCGCGAACACGAGCCGCAGGGTGCCGTCCTCCTGCTCCGCCGACGCGAAGTCCCACCACACGCCGCGTTCCGCGCCGGGGCGGGAGGCCACCAGCTCGGCGCCCGTGAACGGCCGCAGTCCGTGGGGCAGATACTCGGCGGGGGCGGCGTCGGCGGGGGTGATGAAGTGGGTGCGCCGGGACCAGTCCAGGGCGGAGGGACCGTGCTCCACGCCGGCCGGGCCCCAGGCGTCGAGTTCCGCCCACGGGCCGTCCGGGGACAGGCGGACGGTGTAACTGGTGTTCTCGGTGCGCAGCGTCCAGCGCCGGTGCGTCGTCACTTGACCGCTCCCAGGTTGAGGCCGGCCACGAAGTGCCGCTGGAACCGCAGGAAGACGGCGACGGTGGGCACGGCCGCGATGACGGAGCCGGCGGCGATCACGTTCCACATCGACACGTACTGTCCCTGAAGTCCGATGAGCGCGGCCGTGATCGGCATCTTGGTGTCGCTGCGCAGCACGGTGATGGCCCAGAGCAGGTCGTTGAAGATCCAGGTGAAAGACAGGGCGCTGAGGGCGGCCAGGGCGGGACGGGTGAGGGGCAGGATGATCCGCCGGAAGATCTGCCAGGGTCCGGCTCCGTCGATGACGGCCGCCTGCTGGATCTCGACGGGGATCGCGCGCATGAAGCCGTGCAGGACGAAGACGTAGAACCCGACCCCGAAGCCGATCTGGACGCCGACGAGCGCGGGCAACGTGTCGTAGACGCCCATCAGTTCGCTGAGTTTGGAGACGGGGATGAGCAGGATCTGCGGGGGCAGCAGGTTGCCGCCCAGCATCAGCAGCAGGACCGAGCGGCGGAAGGGCATCTCGAAGCGGCTCAGGCCGAACGCGGCCATGGCCGCCAGCGCCAGGGTCACCAGGACGCAGGGCACGGTGACGAGCAGGCTGTTGACGAGGGCGCGCTGCTGGCCGCCGTCGACCCAGGCCTGCCGGAAGTTGCCGAGGGTGAAGGAGCGCGGGACGCTGCCGAGCCCGTGGGCGGCGATGTCGTCGAAGGAGCGCAGGCTGGTGACCACGACGAGGGCGATGGGCAGCAGCCACAGCAGGGCGAGTGCTCCGGCGCCGAGGTGGAATCCGGCGGTGGCGGCACGTCGGCGCCTGCGTGCGACGAGCGAGGCGCGGGGGTGTGCGGTCGTCATCAGTCGGCCTCCCGGAAGGCGCGCACGAGGTAGGACGCGATGACGCCGAAGGCCAGCAGGAAGATGACGACGGCCAGGGCGGAGCCGTATCCGAGGCGCAGGGACTGGAAGGCGGTGGAGTACATGTAGGTGCTCAGCAGTTCGGAGGAGTGGTAGGGGCCGCCGCGGGTGAGCGACCAGACCACGTCGAAGGACCTGAGGGAGTCGATGACGATGACGGACAGGACGACGGCGTTGACGCCGCGGAGTTGCGGCAGGGTCACATGGCGGAAGCGTTGCAGGCGGCCGGCCCCGTCGACCTTGGCGGCCTCGTACAGGGCGGGGTCGATGCCCTTGAGTCCGGCGAGGTACAGCACCATCACGTAGCCGATCTGCCGCCAGAGGGCGGGCACGATGACGGCGTACAGGGCGGTGTCCTGGTCGGCGAGCCAGGCGTGCCGGAGGCTGCCGAGTCCGAGGGCGTCGAGCATCTGGTTGAGGACGCCGTCGGGCTGGTAGATCGCCTGCCAGACCAGGGCGGTCGCCACGAGGGAGAACACGACGGGGAGGAACAGGGCCGCGCGGTAGAACCCGACGCCGCGGCGCTCCTGTTGGAGGAGCAGGGCGGCGCCGAGGCCGAGCAGGGCGGAGAGGCCGCCGAAGAGCACCAGCCAGAGCACGGTGTCGAGGGCGGCGGTGCGGAAGACGCTGTCGTGGGCCATCTCGCGGAAGTTGCCGAGACCGACGAAGCGGGGCGGCGAGACCCCGTCCCAGTCGGTCAGGGCGAGGTAGAAGCCCTGGAGCGCCGGCCAGAACACCCAGACCGCCTCGGCGAGCAGCGGGACCAGGACGAACGCGAGCACCAGCGGCGGTGTCCGGCGGGGCCCCCTTTCGCGGGTACGGCGGAGTGTCGCGGAGGTGGGGGCCGCGCGGTCGGGGGCGGTCAGCACGGCCACCTCACGCCCTCCAGATCTTCTCGGCCTCGCGCTGCCAGTCGGTCAGGATGCCGTCGACGGACTTGGGCTTGGCCAGGAACTTGGTGAGTGCCGTGTCGGCGGTGGGCTGGAGGGCGTCGCTGGAGTCGCGGTTGAAGAACTGGGTGATCTCCGTCGCCGCCTCGATGTGTTGGCGCCCTTTGCGGACGAGGGGCGTTCCGGCGTCCTTGGCGTCCGGGTGGCACGGCAGCACGGTGCCGGAGGAGCCCTTGATGTAGATCTCCTGCGCCTCGACGCCGGCGAGGTAGCGCATCAGGTCGGTGACCTGGTCGTGGCGGCCGGTCCTGGCGCTGGCGAAGTAGCCGTCGGTGGGGGCCTCTTCGGCGAGGGGGATCTTGGGGTCGATGACCGGGAAGCGGAAGAAGTCGATGTCGTCGAGGGCGTCCTTGGGGGCGGCGTCGGCGAAGAACGTGCCGATCAGCATCATGCCGCTGCGGCCGTTGAGCAGGGAGGTGGTGGCGTCCTGGAAGGCGACGGCGGTGCCGTCCGGGTCGAAGTAGGGCAGGACCTCACGCCAGCGGTCGAAGACCTTGTGGACCTCGGGATCGTCGAACCGGTGCTGTCCGGCGAGCAGTTGACGGTGGTACTGGGCTCCGTTGATCCTGATGTTCAGGTAGTCGAACCAGGCGGAGGCGACCCAGGCGGTGTTGCCGCCCGCGCCCAGCCCGATCGGGTCGACACCCTTGGACTTGAGCTTGTCGCACAGGTCGAGGAACTCGTCCCAGGTGGTGGGCTCCTGGACGCCCCACTTGGCGAAGTTGGACTTCCGGTAGAACATGCCCCACCAGTAGTAGGTGGTCGGCACGAAGACCTTCTTGCCCTCGCTCCCGGTGCACAGGGAGTGCAGCGCCTTCGAGTAGCGCTTGAGGTCGGGAGACTCCCACACCTCGTCCAGGTCGAGGAGGAGGTGCTTCTTCGCGTAGGCGTCCGCCACCGAGCCGGGGTACCAGGTGTAGACGTCCGGCGGGTTGGCCGAGGTCAGGTACGTCGGCAGCTGGGTGCGGAAGGTCTCCGCCGCCACGGTGTTGAGGCTGAGACGCGCGGACCCCTTCTTGCCGTAGGCGGCGGCCAGGTCCTCCATGGCGGCCTTGGCCTGTGGTGCGGACAGGTTCGACTGGAGGGTGACCGCGCCCTTGGAGGAGGACTGGGCGGTGGAGGTCGCGGTGACACAGCCGCTGAGCAGCGCGGCCGTTCCCACGGAGCCGAGTCCGGCGAGGACACGCCGTCGGCTGGGCTGAAGGTTCGTCATGGAGGGCTCCCTGTGGATCCGCCGGGGCGGGACGTCCGGCCGGAGCCGGGCTGCCCCGCTCACGGCGGATCCAGGTTCGCGTGGCGCTCACGCCACGTCAAGATTAATTACTAATTTATTTGAACTGAGTCCGGTGGACGTACCCGTCGACTCCGCGGTACACCGCGTCGACCGTGCCGTCCGCTTCCGCGACCGCCCCGAGCGAGCCCTCGAACGCGGCACTGGGGAACTCCTGGCGCTTGGTCCATCCCTCCCAGGCACCGGCCGCGTACCGCTGTTGCCACAGGGTGTAGTCCGCGGCCCGCGCGTAGAGCACGACGGCGTCGCCGACGGCGACAAGTGTCGGACTGCCGCCGACCGTTCCGCCGATCGACGCCCACGGCGACCACTCCCCCGCCGCGTCCCGCGTGCGGGTCCACACGTCGTCCGAGCCGGTGCGCACCGCGACATGCGTGCGCCCCGCCGAATCGGTCACGGCCGCGGGCCTCCCCTGGACGACTCGCCCTTCGGGCCCGCCCAGCGAGGACCAGCCCGAGGACGGACCCCGCTGCACCACCGAGCCGTCGGCGCCGCGCGCGAAGAGCGTCCAGTGCGCGGGGTCGTCGAACGCGACGCTCGGCGCGTCGGACACCCGGCCTCCCAGGTTCTCCCAACTCCCCCACCGGCCGTGCGCGTAGACCCGGCGGTGGACGGCGGAGTCGCTCCCGCGGACGAAGACGTCGATCCGGCCGCCGGCCGAGGCGTACGCGGCGGGCTGTCCGAGGACGCCGCCTCGCGTAGGTGCGCCGAGATCGCGGGTACGGGCGCCGCCGTTGCCGTTGGCTGCGGACGTGTGCTGGATCAGTGTGCCGTCGGGGCCGCGCAGGAACGTGTCGAGCGTGTCGCCGGTGCGGGCGACGGCCGGGCTCGCCGAGGCGCGCACTCCCAGCCGGGTGCCGGGCAGGGCGTCCTCGCCGGTGAGTCCGAGGAACGCGGTGCCGTGCGCGGGGACCCGCACGGTGAACGAATCGGAGTGGGTGCCACGGTCGGCGCGGGCCCGCAGGTCACGGACCTTCACGGCGCCGCCGAGCGCCGCGTCGGCGAACCGGACGGTGCGGTCGGCCGGTCGGTCGGACCGGTTGAGCAGGACGACCGCGCGCCGGCCGTGGCCGGAGAGGACCTTGCTGTAGACGTCTCCGGTGCCGTCTCCGGCGATCCGCACGCCCTGGACGGCGAGCGGGTCCTGGTCGACGGCGATGATCTCGGGGTTGCGCAGGGTGTCGGTCATCGACGGGGTGAGCGTGCGCGGGTCGGATCCGATGACCAGGGGTGAGCCCATCTCCGCCCACATCACCAGCTGGGTCGTCGACTCCTCCTCGGTCAGTTCCAGGCTCCCGTCGGCCATGGGGCGCATCGGGATCAGGTAGTCGGGGTCGTTGTAGTGACCGGGCCCCTGCGCCTCGGGGTGCCATGCGTTGGCGTCCATGTTCCGCAGCACGTTGGGCCACTGGCCGGGGCTCGGCGAACCCCAGGCGATGTCCGTGCCGGTGCGCCAGGAGTCGGCGATGGTGGGCGCGTACGCGAAGGTGTTGTGCGCGTCCTGCTCGGGGGTGTGGGGCAGGCCCCAGTCGTCGGTGAGCGGGTTGCACAGGTTGAGCAGCATGCGGCGCCCGGACCTGGCGACGGCGTCGCTGAACTCCTTGAAGGCGGGCCCCGGGTCGAGTTTCTCGCCGATGCCGCACAGGAAGTCGGCCTTGATGGCGTCGACCTTCCATCCGGCGAACTGCCGTGCGTCCTCGGTGTAGTGGCCGCGGCTGCCGAGCCCACAGCTCTTGCCTCCGTCGTAGGTGCCGGCGTCGGTGTAGATGCCGGCCCGCAGGCCACGCTGGTGCAGGTAGGACACCAGGGCCGGGATGCCGGACGGAAAGCGGTCACGGTTGACGGCCAACCGGCCTTGCTCGTCACGGGGGTTGTCGGCCTGCCACCCTCCGTCGAGCCACACGATGTCGTAGCCGCTGTCCCGCAGCCCGGTGCGGACGAGCGTGTCGGCGACGGCGCGCACCTCCTTCTCGGTGGGCGCGCCGAGCCCGTAGTAGGTGTTCCAGCCCATGTACGGGGTGGGGGCGAGGCCGCTGTCGTACGGGGCCGGCGCCCCTTGGTCCACGGCCCCTGCGACGGCGGGGGCCGCACCGGCGGGGGGTGTCGCGGTGGCCGCGAGGGCCACCGCGATCGCCGCCGCCACGGCGGGACGGGTGAGCCGGTGATGTCGGAGTCTGTGCGCGGTCGGGTGTGAAGTCACGTGCCTCTCCCGGGCGTTGGGAAGCGGGAAGACGTGACGCGGACCGCGGGGGACCGGGCCCTCGGCGTCACGGCGACGACTGTGACGCGGGACCGAAAACCCTGTCAATAATTATTACTAATTTAATAGAAGCGCGACGGAAACCTGCCCGACACCTTGACAGTCCCCGCCGCTCCCTGGCATGACGGAGCGGCCCGCACCTCCGGTGCCGGGCCGCTCGTCGGGTCCTGCTCGGCTCAACTGCGCGCGAACTCCAGCAGGTCGGCGTTGAAGATCTCCGCGAACTTGGGCACCATCGCCAGTCCGTGCGGAGCCCCGGGGTAGACCTTGTAGACGCAGTCCTTGACGAGCTTGGAGGACTTGTCGCCCGCGGCCACGATGGGGACGATCTGGTCGTCGTCGCCGTGCACGATCAGCGTGGGGACGTCGACCTTCTTGAGGTCCTCGGTGGTGTCGGTCTCGGAGAACGCCTTGATGCAGTCGTAGGCGCCCTTGATGCCGACCGTCATGCTCCAGAGCCAGAACTCGTCACGGGTGCCCTGGGTGACCGTAGAGTCGTCGCGGTTGGCTCCGTAGAACGGGGCGCTGAGGTCCTTGTAGTACTGCGAACGGTCCGTCTCGACGCCCTTGCGGATCTCGTCGAAGACCTCGATGGGCAGGCCCTCGGGGTTCGCGTCCGTCTTGAGCATCAGCGGCGGGATCGCGCCGAGCAGGACCAGCTTGGCGACCCGTCCGGTGCCGTGCCGGCCGATGTAGCGGGTGACCTCGCCGCCGCCGGTGGAATGGCCGACCAGGATGACGTCGTGGAGGTCCTCGGCCTCGATGACCGCCGCGAGGTCGTCGGCGTACGTGTCGAGGTCGTTGCCCTCCCACGGCTGCCCGGAACGGCCGCCACCGCGCCGGTCGTGGGCGATGGCGCGGAAGCCGTTGTCCGCCATCAGCTTCATCTGGGGATCCCACGCGTCCCCGATCAGCGGCCAGCCGTGGGAGAACACGACCGGCTGGCCCGAACCCCAGTCCTTGTAGAAGATCTGCGTGCCGTCCTTGGCGGTGGCGAAGGGCATGTGAATTTTCCTCTCGAACTGGTCCGGAACTCCACGCGTCGCACGGTGTCCGTGCCCGAGCCGGCCTTTCTGGCGACGCCACGAAAAACCGCTTCGGACGTGCAGGGATGCGACGGAGAGGTCAGCGGCGAAGGGCGACCGGAATGAGCACGTCGTCGCCCTCACTCTAGTCGAGGCACCGCCCTTCAGCGCGTTGGGCGAACAGCCCCGGAATTGCCGTGAACGGCGGATTGCGGGCACCACAAATGGGGTCCACCGCGGGGCATCGCAGGGCACCTCTTTCCCTTCCTCCGCACGCTTCTCTTCCTCGATGTCCGGTTCTGGGACCGGATATCGGACCGGATGCCGCTACACCCCGGCCACTCCGTACATGCGCTCCAGGACACCCACCGTCACCACCGCGTACGCGAGGTGCGGGACCACGTCGGAGATCCAGTCCGTGGCCGACCAGGTCCGGGGATCCGTGACGCCGAGGACGGTCATCGGGCCGTTGGTGCCGATCAGCGCGCCGAGGGTCGCGACCGTGTACTCCGTGGTCAACGACGGGCGCCAGCCGGCGGCGCGGGCCACAGACAGTACGGCGCCCATGCCCAGTCCGGCGGCGAACCCGGTCATGGGCGCGAGGCCCGCGATCCGGTTCTTCAGCGTCTCGCCCTCGCCCGGAATCCGCACGTGCAGCCTCTCCGCGAGCTTGCTGAGGGTGACTTCGGGCGTGGAACTCGCGGGCCTCGCCCGCCATGCCATGTCGGCGTAACTGACGATGTTGAGCGCGGTGGTGCCGGCGGCGCCTGCCGCCGCTCCGTAGAGCAGCGGGCGTGTCAGACAGGTCATGTCCGTCCCTTCTCCTCGTCCCACCAGTCGCTGACGAGCTCCGCGTACAACTCCGGCCGCTCCTCCCAGCAGAAGTGGCCCGCGTCGACGAAGTCCAGCCGGCTGTGGGGCAGTCGGTCGTGCAGGAACTCGGCGTTCACCGACGGCACGACCGCGTCCCGGACACCGGCGATGATCCGCACCGGGGTCCTGATGCCGGGCAACAGGTCGGCCAGGACCGGGAGTTCCGCCGGGTAGGCCCGCGCGTAGCGCATCGACTCGACGAAGCGGTCGCCCGCGTAGGACGCGTGGTAGTCGTCGCGGATCCCGTCGGACGGCGTGAAGCCGTGGATGGTGGACAGTGCCGCGTCGACGATCCGTCGTGGATCGATCCGCCGGTACGGTTCCAGGTCCGGGGCCTCCACCCATTCCCTCAGCGGCCCCGTGAGCTGGAGGGGTACCACGGCTGCGCCGCTGCCCACGACCACGCTGCGGAACCTGTCCGGTCGCGCGGCGGCGGCGAAGAGCGTCGACGCGGTGCCGATGTCGGGGCCCACGAGGTGCGGCCGCTCCAGCCCGAAGGCGTCGGCCAGCCGGACCACGAACTCCCCCATCGCCCGCGGTGACCGCAGTTCGTCACGGGCCTCCGATCCACCGAACCCCGGTGGATCCACGGCGGTCAGGCGCGCGCTCCGGGAGAGCCGGGGCCACACCTGCTCGAACGCGTAGAGGCTCTCGGGCCAGGGGCTCAGCAGCAGGGCGTCCTGTCCGGCACCGCCGGTGTCCCCGCTCCGTGCGAAGCGCACGGAGAGGCCGTCGACGGTGGTGAATTCCGGACTGACCGATACGGGCGCGTTCATGGTGGACACGCTGTCCGGCCCCCGGATGAGCAAGCCATTCATCCACTCTAAAATGGTCGGGTGTCACCGGCCACACGAGGACCGGGCGACGCACCGCAGTCGAATCCCCCATCTCAGGAGCCGCTGTGACGGAACGCCCTCCTCTCCCGCCGTTCACCCGTGAATCCGCCCTGGAGAAAGTCCGGCTGGCCGAGGACGGCTGGAACAGCCGGGATCCGCACAAGGTGTCGCTCGTCTACTCCGAGAACTCGCGCTGGAGAAACCGCGACGAATGGGTCGACGGGCGGGACGAGATCGTCGAGTTCCTGACCCGTAAATGGTCGAGAGAGCTGGACTACCGCCTCATCAAGGAACTCTGGGCATTCGACGGGAACCGCATCGCCGTGCGTTTCGCCTACGAGTCCCACGACGCCGACGGAAACTGGTTCCGTTCGTACGGGAACGAGAACTGGGAGTTCGACGCGGACGGCCTGATGGCGGTGCGGCACGCCTCCATCAACGACGTACCCATCACGGAATCCGGCCGCAAGTACCACTGGCCGCTGGGCCGTCGGCCGGACGACCACCCCGGGCTCACCGAACTCGGGTTCTGAGGCCGGATCCCCACGGAGGTGGGCGCACGTGACAGCCGACGCAGACGACGAGGGGCGCTACGCGACGGCCCTCGACACCGCCGGGCGGCTGCTCGGCATTCCGCTGGCGGGGTTCCTGGAACCCGGCCCCGGTGAGCCGGCGAACGGCGCGGACTTCAAGCGTCTGGCCACCGTCCACACCTTCGGCGACGCGTGGCCACGCACCGAGGTGCTCGACACGCGGACCCGTGCCCTGGTGTCCGTGACGATCGCCGCGACCCTCGGCACGCTCGAACCGCTGCGGGGACAGCTCCGTATCGCGCTCAACAGCGGTGTGACGCCGGAGGAGATCGTCGAGGTGTTCATCCATGTCGAGGCGTACGCCGGGGCCGCCCGCGCCTTCGACAGCTACCAGATCGCCCTCCAGGTGTTCGCGGAGGCCGACCGCGCCCGCGAGGTCGGTTAGCCCGCCCCGGTCGGTGCGGGTGGGACGTCCGCGTCCACCCGGGACCTCGCGTGTCACGGCAGCAGACGCTGTTCCTTCGCGACCGACACCGCGCCGGCCCGGGTGTCGACGCCGAGCTTGTCGTAGATGCGGCCGAGGTGGGTCTTGACCGTCGCCTCGCTGATGAACAGGGCCTTCGCGATCTCGCGGTTGCCGAGGCCCTGGGCGAGCTGGGTCAGGATGTCCCGTTCGCGGTCGGTCAGCGTGGGCCGCGGGCTGCGCAGGTTGGCCATCACCCGGCTCGCGACCGGGGCCGACAGGGCCGTGCGCCCCTGGGCGGCGGCCTGGATCGCGGCGAACAGTTCCTCGGGGCGCTCGGCCTTCAGCAGGTAGCCGGTCGCCCCGGCCTCGATGGCCCGCGTGATGTCGGCGTCGGTGTCGTACGTCGTCAGCACCAGGACGTGCGGCGTGGCGCCGGGAGCCGCGGTGAGCCGGCGGGTGGTCTCCACGCCGTCGATGCCCTCGCCGAGCTGGAGGTCCATGAGGACCACGTCGGGGGCGAGCTTGGCGCTCAGGGCGAGCGCCTCCTCGCCCGTGCCCGCCTCGCCGACGACCTCGATGTCCGGCGCGCTGTCGAGCAGGGCGAGCAGTCCGGCGCGGACGACGGCGTGGTCGTCGCACAGCAGGATGCGGACGGAGGCCGGGGAGACGTCGGGCGCACCGGGGGCGGCTGTCATCGGGGGGACTCCAGGGGGATCGCTGCGGACAGGACCGTGCCCTCTGCGGGCGCGGACTCGACGGTGAGGGTGCCGCCGAGCTGGCTCGCCCGGGCGCGCATGGCGGGCATTCCGTGTCCGCGCACCCCCGGCGAAGCGGCGGGCGGCTCCCCGGGGGTGAAACCGCGTCCGTCGTCGGCGACATCGAGGACGACCTGGTCGTCCAGCAGGGTGAGCGTGAGCGTGGCCGTCCGAGCCCCGGAGTGCTCCCGTACGTTGGCCAGGGCGCCCTGGGCGATCCGCAGCAGGGCCGAGCGGACGCGCTCCGGCACGTGCGGGACGCGTCCGGCGTCGTCGACGTGGACCCGGACCGTGAGGCGTTCACCCGACTCACGCCGGGCGAGCGCGCGCAGGGCCTGGTCGAGGGCCGTGCCGCGGGCCAGGTCGGCGGGACCGAGGTCGTGCACGAAGCGGCGGGCCTCGTCGAGGTTGTGCTCGGTGACGGCCTCGGCGGTGCGGACATGGGCGCGCGCCTTGCCGGGGTCGGACTCCCAGACACGGTCGGCGGCCTGGAGCAGCATCTGCTGACTCGACAGTCCCTGGGCGAGCGTGTCGTGGATCTCCATGGACAGCCGCTGCCGTTCGGCGAGGGTGCCGGCGCGGCGCTCGGCGGCGGCCAGTTCCCGGCGGGTGCGGATCAGGTCGTCGATGAGGGCGCGCTGGCGTGCCGTCTGCCGTTCCATCTGGAGGAAGACGGCGGTGGCGATCGCGGCGACGGCGGGCGGGGCGAGCAGCAGGTTCGGGTCGAAGCCGCCGGCGAGGCGGAGCTGGGCGGCGACGACGAACACCGTCAGGACCACGACCAGCACGAGCGCCGCCCGGGTGGGCAGCATGCGCAGGCCCGTGTAGAAGAGCGGCACGGCGCACCAGGCGAAGCTGGGGGCGAGCAGGACGAGGACCATCCACACGGCGACGACGGCGGCCAGCCAGCCGAGGCCGGGGACGGCGGGCAGCCGGTCACGGGACCGGTCCCGGGCGGGCTCGCGGCCGGAGAGGCCCGCGTGTCCGCGGACGGCTCCCGCGGAGGGGACGGCGTACAGGACGGCCAGGACGACGGAGAGCGCGATGATCCACGGCGTGCGGGTCTCTCCGGGGTGGCGCAGCAGGAAACGCGCGAGGGCGCCGCCCAGCAGCAGGAAGAACGCCACGTGCATCACGACGGCGAGCAGGCGGGTGTCCGCCGCGTACCGGGGGTCCGTCCGCTCGTCGGCGCCGCCGCTCCGGACCGCGTCCGCGCCGTCCGCGCGGTCCGCGCCGGGGGCCGCGTCGGCCGTCCGGTCCGTTTCCGTGTCCATGCCGTCCACCTCCTTCGCCGCTTCCGCTCGCGCCTCTGGCCTGCCCGAACCCTTCCATGGTGACCCGTCCGGACGGGTCCGGGGTCATCCGATCGGTTGACCCCGGTGTCGGCCGGTCGGCAGCGGGCGGCGAGCCGGAACGCCGACGGTGACGGGCCTCCCCCGGCACCAGGCTGGAGAGCGGAAGAAGCGAACCGCCCTCCCAGACCTGGAGTCGACCTCATGAAGAAGCTCTCCCGCCGCGCCCGTATCGCCACCGGTGGTGCCGTGCTCGCCGCCGTCGCCGCCGGCACGTTCGGCACGGTGTCCGCGAACGCCTCGTCGTCCGCCTCCACCGGCGTCGCTCCCGTGGCGAGCGTGAAGGGCGGCAGCACGGTCACGTCCACCCACCTCTCGATCGACGCCGCCACGAAGGGCGCGCAGGCGGCACTCGACGCCGCCGAGAAGGAGAACCAGAAGGTGACGGTCGCCGTCGTCGACCGCAACGGCAACACGCTCGTCACCCTGCGGGGCGACGGCGCGGGCCCGCAGTCCTACGAGTCCGCGGAGCGCAAGGCGTACACGGCCGTCTCCTGGAACGCGCCCACCTCGGAGCTGGCCAAGCGCCTGGCGCAGACGCCGAACCTGAAGGACATCCCCGGGACGCTGTTCCTCGCCGGTGGCGCGCCCGTGGACGTGAAGGGTGCCCCGGTCGCGGCGATCGGTGTCGCCGGGGCCCCCTCCGGTGACCTCGACGAGAAGTTCGCGGCGGCGGGCGTGGCGGCGCTGGGTCGCTGACCCGGAAGCGGTCGCCCTTCTGGTGGGCCGGGGGCGGGGTTCCACCGGGTCGGTGAGACCCCGCTCGGGTGCCGGGGCGGGGTTCCCCCGGGTCCGGAGGGGCCCCGCCCCAAGACCGGCCCGGTGCGGACCCGGCGGAGCCCGGCGCGCACCCCTGAACGCATGATGATCTCGGCGGCCCACCACCTCACCGGGGTTCCGTCGCCGGGGGCCGCGACCCGCGCGTGGCCCGCCCGCGCGTGTACGACGAAGGAGCACAGCCACATGAACCCGCACGACCTCGCCCTGCTCGACGCCGCCCGTGAGGGCGACGCGGACTCCGTACGGTCCGCGCTCGCCGCGGGCGCCGACACCGAGGCACGCGACGCGCACCGCCGCACCCCGCTGCTCCTCGCCTCCCTCGGCGACCACGTGCCGGCGGCGGAGGTGCTGGTCGCCGCGGGTGCGGACGCGGACGCCCAGGACGACCGCGAGGACAGCGCCTGGCTGGCCACGGGGGTCACCGGCAGCGTCGCCATGATGCGGACGCTGCTCCCGGCACGCCCTGACCTCAAGGTGCGCAACCGCTTCGGGGGCATCGCGCTCATCCCCGCCTCGGAACGGGGGCATGTCGACTACGTCCGGGCGCTGCTCGACGAGACGGACATCGACGTCGACCACGTCAACCGCCTCGGCTGGACCGCCCTGTTGGAGGCCGTGATCCTGGGTGACGGTGGACGGGCGCACCAGGAGATCGTGGAACTGCTCCTCGCGGCGGGTGCCACGCCCGGGCTCCCGGACGCCGAGGGTGTGACCGCTCTGGAGCATGCGGAACGGCGCGGGTTCACGCTGATCGCGGGCCTGTTGAGGGCCGCGAACGCGGAACGGTCCTGACGTCCGCGGACAGTGGCACCGCCCGCGGGACACGACGGCGCGGGTGACGGGGGACGGAGCGGCGGGCGACACGCATGTGTGTCGCCCGCCGCTCCGTCCTCCGTCACCCGGTGGGCCGGCCGTCGCCCCGGTCGCCGACGCGTCCGAAGAGGTCGCCGGCCACCACCCCTCGAGTGGAGAACGTGACGGGTTCGCCCGGCAGGAAGTCTCCCGGCGGGATGCCGGGGTGGTGGCCGTCCCCCGGTGACGCGTGCCCGGAGCGCGGGCCGAGCGCGAGCCGGGACACGATGCGGTAGCGGTCGCCCCGGTAGATCGAGTGGACGTACTCCACGGGCCGGCCGGCGGAGTCCGAGGTGAGGCGCTCGAAGAGGAGGGCCGGGGAGAGTTCCGGCACGTCGAGCAGGCCGGCCTCGTCACGGCTCACCACGGTCGGTTCGATCGACTGGACCGCCTCGCTGACCTGGATTCCGTGCCGCTCGCCGAGATGCTCGTACAGGTCGCCGTTCTCCAGTTCGTCACTGGTCAGGTCGGGCACCAGGGCGGCGGGCACGTGCAGGTACTCGATGGCCATCGGCGAGCCGTCGACCAGTCGGAGGCGTGCCACGTAGCGGATTCCGGCCGCGGGCGAGATGCGCAGTCTGCGGCCGACCCGGGCGCCCGCGGGGAGCGTGCTGAACTCCAGGAGTCGGCTGGTCCACGTTCCCGCGGCCTGCGGCAGGCTGAAGGTCTCCCGGCCCGAGACCAGTTCCTGGGTGATCTTCTCGGCGGCCACGAACATGCCCCGGCCGTGCTCGCGTACGAGCAGCCCGGCGACGACGAGTTGGTCGACCGCGGCCCGCAACGTCGGTCGGGAGACGCCGAGTTCGGCGCAGAGCGCGCGCTCGGAGGGGATGGCGTCCCCGGGGCGGCGCTCCTCGATGAGTTCGAGGATCGTGTCGCGCACTCTCTCGCGTTTGAGTACCGCGCGGGAGGCGGCGGGATCGATCTCCATACGGTGCTCTCGTTCGTCGTCGGTACCGGCCAACTGGTATGGCCCCTGACCATAACTGGTCCGCCGACCAAGGGCGGCCTCCGTGATCGAGTCACCCGAACCTCTCCCTCCGCTCGGCGACAACCACACCCTCCTTCACCAAGTCCCCCTTCGTTCCAAGGGGGTTGACGCCTGCAATGGTCTATGCCACCTTCATGCGACGTCAACTGGTAAAGCCCACGGGCCAACTGGTCAAGCGCGTACCGCCGTTCTCCCCACCGTGTTCCTGCGCACCCCCACCCTCCCGCGCCGAACGGGAGCCCCCGAAAGGAACTCACATGAGAAACCGTCCGCCGACCGGCCGCCGCCGTCTGGCACTCGCCCTGTCCGCCCTCCTCGGCGGCAGTGCCCTGATCGCCCTCCCGACGACCGCCGGCGCCGCCGACGGCGGCGTGGCCGTCCAGTACCGCACCAGCGCGAGCGGAGCCACCGCCGACCAGAGCGAACCGTGGCTCAAAGTACGCAACACCAGCTCGACGTCGGTCCAGTTGAGCCAGGTGAAGATCCGCTACTACTTCAAGGCGGACTCGGCGAGCACCAGCTACCGATTCGCGTGTTCCTGGGCGGTCAAGGGCTGCGCGAACATCACGGGCACGTTCGGCACGCTGGCCAACCCCACCGCGACCGCGGACCGCTATCTGGAGATCGGCTTCACCTCCTCGGCGGGCACGCTGGCGTCCGGCGCGGACACCGGCGACATGCAGCTGCGCTTCTACCAGTCCAACTGGCAGACTCTCAACCAGGCGGACGACTACTCCTTCAGCGGGGCGCAGACCTCGTACGCGGACTGGAACAAGGTCACCGCACAGCTCGCGGGCGCCACCGTCTGGGGGACCGCTCCGGCCGGCAACGACCCGACGGATCCGACCGACCCCACCGACCCGACGGATCCCACCGACCCGCCCGGCGGCGGCCAGTCCCTGTTCGACGACTTCAGCTACACGTCGTACACCGACCCGGCCATCTCCGCCCACGGGTGGAACGTCCGCTCCAACTCCGGCGGCCCCGGGGTCCCCGGCGCCAACTGGGACCCCTCGAAGGTCACCTTCCCCACCGTGTCCGGCAACAAGGTGATGAACCTGGAGACGTCGACCGCGGGCACCGCGGAGTCGACCAAGCAGACCGAGGTCGTCTCCAAGAGCACCAAGTTCAAGAACGGCACCTACGCGGCGCGGGTGAAGTTCGCCGACGCCCCCCAGTCGGGCCCCGACGGCGACCACCTGGTGCAGACGTTCTTCACCATCAACGATCTCAAGGCCCCGATGGCCGACGACTACGCCGAGTACGACTTCGAGTACCTGCCCAACGGCGGCTGGGGCGAGTCGGGCAACATCCTGTACACGACGTCCTGGGAGACGTACAACCCGGACCCCTGGCAGGCGGTCAACCAGCACACCGAGTCGCGCCAGAGCTACGCCGGCTGGCACGACCTGGTGCTCACGATCGACAACAGCAGCATCAAGTACTACATCGACGGACAGCTCTTCGGCACCCATGACGCCCAGTACCTGCCGGAGCGGCCCATGTCGATCAACTTCAACCAGTGGCTGATCGACCTCGCCGGACAGACGTCGACGACGGCGCGGGCCTACAACGAGCAGGTCGACTACGTCCTGCACGTCAAGGACCAGGTGCTCACCCCGGCCCAGGTGTCCGCGAAGGTGGCCGCGTACCGTACGGCCGGCACCGCGTTCGTGGACGAGGTCCCGGCCTCCTGACCCGTCCGCTCCACCGCACCGCTGCCGCGCAACCCGAGGCCTCCGACCGCCAACGGGCCCGTCCTGGACACCGGGACGGGCCCGTTCGCTATCGATGCCCCCGACCCAACGCGAGACTCCGGCACGCGAGTTGGGAACGAGATCGCTCCGCACCCGGGTTGGGCGGGTCACCGGCTGAGCACAGTAGGGATGTGGAATGGACCAGCCTTCTCAGCACCACCATGGGTGCCCTCATCGCCCTTGCCGCGTCCGCGCTCGCGGAACGGCGCCGCTGGCTGCGGGAGAGTGAGCAGCGCACCCGGGACGACCGCCGCGCCTCCTACGTCGCCTTCCTGAACGCCACCGCGGAGGCCAGCGAGATCCTGGTCAACATCGCCCGGGGCCACGACAGCGACGAGACCGCGCTCGCCCGGGCCGCGACCGTCCTGCGCGACAGCGACGTCCTGCCCCGCCGACTGGAACTCTCCCTGGTGGCCGACGACCACGTCGTCCGGCAGGCCACCCACACCGTCGCCCTGCTGCGCACCTACCGGGACACCGTCGCCCAGGGGCTCCCTTTCGACTCGGAGGAACTGCAGAGCGCCCGCGTCGCCTTCAACGAACAACGCGACCGCCTCACCCAGCACATGCGCGGCACGCTCTGACCTGCGCGTCGTCACACCGCCGCCCCCGCACGCCGTGACCCAGATCACGCGCCCGAAGTGCATAGCGAAGCGCCCCCCGGCGTCTTTCTCCAGGTGTACGAAGGCGGCAAGTGCGGGGACGGTGCGGATGCGACAGCCACAGAGCGAGGGGACCGACGGGTTCGACGGATTCGTCGCGGCCCGTTGGTCGGCGCTGTTCCACCTCGCGCGCCTGCTCTGCGCGGGTGACCGGCACCGCGCCGAGGACCTGCTCCAGGAGGCACTGGTCAAGCTCTGGTTCGTCTGGCCGAAGGTCGCCGACGAGGCCCCCGAGGCGTACGTGCGCAAGATCCTGGCCCGAGCCGCCGCGCGCTCCGCGCGGCGCCGCTGGTGGGGCGAACGCCCCGTCGAGCAGTTGCCCGACCTGGCACAGACCGCGGACGAGTCCGCCGCCGTCGTGGAGCGCTCGCGACTGGAGGCGGCCCTCGCCCAACTGCCGCCCCGGCAGCGGGCCGCGGTCGTGCTGCGCTACTACCAGGACCTGCCCGAGAAGCAGGTCGCGGAGGTCCTCGGGTGCCCGCTGGGTACCGCCCGTTCCCACGCGTCACGCGGTGTGGCGCGCCTGCGTCAGATCCTGGCGGACGTCATCGAGCCGGTGGGGTGAAGGATTCCATGGACCACTTCGAGCGGGAGTTGGCGCGGATGATGCGCGACGCCCATGAACACACCCCCTTCGGGCCCGCGCAGCGGGACGGCCTCCGCTCCGGCGTCCGCGTCCGCCGCCGGATCCGCGCGGCGCAGAAGGCGGCCGGCTCGGTGCTGGCGGTCGCCGGAATCAGCGTCGGTCTGTTCCTGATGCCGCACGCCCGGGACCAGGAGCGGCCGCAGGCGCCGCTCCCGCGCCCCGCCACCACCCCGACGTCCCCGTCCGTGACGCCGACACCGACCCTCTCCCCCAGCGAGACGCCCACCGGTTCGGCCACCTCCACGGCGGAGGACGGTGCGGGGACCTCCGTCACACCCGACAGCCCCACCGCGCCCGAGAGTTCGACCTCGGTCGCCGCCGATCCGACCGGAGGGCCGACCACCAGTCCGCCGGCCACCACCCCGGTGCCGCCCAGCGGGACGCAGTCCACCGCGACCTCGAACGTCACCTCCTCGTACGTCGCCGGAACGCACGGCACCGAATAGCTCCCGCACACCACTCCCCCTCTCCCGTAGCCACCGCGCTCGGGCCCGGACCTCGCGATCGCCGCCGGGCCGCGAGCCGCTTCCGCCTGTCCGGCGACAGCGCACAGAACAGGACGAAACGTGACGAAGACACCGAGTCCCGCTCCCGTGGACCTCCCCACCCGGGCGATCATGCACCGCCCCCCACAGGAGGGCCCGCCCATGGACCGACACCGCGACGAACGGCCGCACGGCGAGCGGCGGCCCCCGGACCCCCGGACCGTCCGCCTCCCCCTGCCCGCGGACCACACGGAGCCCGTCCTCGACGTGGTCGTTCCCGTCTTCAACGAGGAGACCGACCTGGAGCCCGGCGTGCGGCGGCTCCACGCCCACCTGCGCGAGACCTTCCCGTACCCCTTCCGCATCACCGTCGCCGACAACGCGAGTACCGACGCCACACCGCTGATCGCCGCCCGGCTGGCCGCCGAACTGCCCGAGGCACGGTGGATCCGCCTGGAGGAGAAGGGACGCGGCCGAGCCCTGCGTACCGCGTGGTCGGCCTCGCGGGCGCCGGTGCTCGCGTACCTGGACGTGGATCTGTCCACCGAACTGAACGCGCTTCTCCCCCTGGTCGCCCCCCTGATCTCGGGTCACTCCGACATCGCCATCGGCACCCGTCTCGCCCGAGGCTCGCGCGTCGTCCGCGGCCCCCGGCGCGAGATCATCTCCCGCGGCTACAACGCCCTCCTGCGCTCCACCCTCGCGGTCGGCTTCTCCGACGCCCAGTGCGGGTTCAAGGCCGTGCGCCGCGACGTCGCCGAACGGCTGCTGCCCCTGGTCGAGGACTCCGCCTGGTTCTTCGACACCGAACTGCTGGTGATCGCCGAGCGCGCCGGGCTCCGTATCCACGAGGTGCCGGTCGACTGGGTGGACGACCCCGACAGCCGGGTCGACCTGGTCTCCACCGTCGTGGCCGACCTGCGGGGCATCGCCAGGATCGGCC
The DNA here is from genome assembly GCF_036231965.1 of Streptomyces sp. NBC_01428. Lineage (NCBI taxonomy): Bacteria > Bacillati > Actinomycetota > Actinomycetes > Kitasatosporales > Streptomycetaceae > Streptomyces > Streptomyces sp. NBC_01428. The sequence goes on from NZ_CP109499.1 coordinate 816,265, forward strand.
ACGCGCTGGCCCGCGGAACCCTGCCGACGGCCAGGTTGGGGCGGTCGGCAGGCGCCGTGCCCCCGGACTCCCTCACGGCGCAGTTGCTGCGGTTCGCCGGCATCGGCGTGGTCAGCACCGTCGGATACGTGCTCCTCTACGCGGCGCTGCGTCCGGTGACGGGGCCGCAGGCCGCCAACGCCTGGGCGTTGCTGGTGTGCGCCCTCGCCAACACCGCCGCGAACCGGCGGCTCACCTTCGGCGTGCGCGGCGGCGGTGGTGCGCTGCGCCACCAGGTGAAAGGGCTGGCCGTCTTCGGCCTGGGGCTCGCGCTGACCAGTGGCTCACTGGTGGCTCTGCACCGCTGGGCGCAGGCCCCGGGACGGGCCGCCGAGATCGCGGTTCTCGTCGGCGCCAACCTGGCCGCGACGCTGCTGCGGTTCGCGCTCCTGCGGACCTGGGTGTTCCCCGCGTCCGCCCCCGACAACGGCACATCGGGAGGCCCGCGATGAGCAACCACCCCGCTCAAGCCGGGACTTCACCGAACAAGGACGGCATCTCCCGCCCCGGCGGAGGACATCGCCCCCTCGCCGCCCCGCGACCGGACAGGTCAACTCCGTCGAGTGTCGGCACCTTTCACCCAGCACCGAACGCCGACGGACCGCACGAGGGCGACGCCCCGCTCCGGTTCCGCGTCCAGGAAGCCTGGGAGCGGCTGTGCCGGTCGGTACGGCCTCAAGTCCCGGTCCTCGCCCTGTACGGCGCGCTGAAGCTCACCGGCTTCTGCGTCTTCATGTTCCTGCTCGACTCGACCGGTGACTTCCGGCGGAAGCACCCCCGCTTCGGGGGCGGCGCCCACGCCTGGGACGTCCTCGCCACCTGGGACGGCTGGTGGTACCAGCAGATCGCCGCGCACGGCTACCACCCGGCGCTCGTCCCGGTCCCCGGCGCCACCGGCCTGATCACCCTGGAGGGCAACTCCGCCGCGTTCTTCCCGCTGTATCCCGCACTCATGCGCCTGGTCTCCTCCGTCACGGGACTCGGCCTGTTCGGCGCCGGGCTGACGGTCTCGATCGTCGCCTCGTTCGTCGCGGCGCTGGGCATCCACGCCGTGACGTCCCGCGTCAGCGGCACGCGCGCCGGGCTGGCCGCTGCGGGACTCTTCGCCGTGTGGCCGGGATCGGGCACGGAGTGGTCCGGCTACTCGGAATCCCTCTACATCGCCCTCGCCGCATGGGCCTGTCACGCCGTCATGCGCCGCAACTGGCTCACCGCGGGCCTCCTGACCTGCCTGGCCGGCCTCACGCGCCCGACGGCCACCGCACTCATCGCCGCACTGGCACTCGCCGTCCTGCTGGAACTGCGCCGCCACCACCGCGAAGTGCGCCGCTGGGGCTGCCCGCCTGCCCCGGACGGAAGACGACGCCGGAGTCCGGTCCTGCGGCCCCTCGCGGCCGTCGCGATCGCTCCGCTCGGTCTGGCGGGCCATCTCGGCTGGGTGGGTCACCGGATGGGCGACTACGGCGGCTACTTCGCGCTCCAGAAGGGCGCCTGGGCCCACACGTTCGACTACGGGCGGCAGACCTTCGACGTCTTCACGTCACTCCCGGTCGGCCACTTCGACTACCTCTTCGCGTACCCCTACGAGGACCTCGTCGGCGCCGCCACGGTTCTGCTCGCCCTACTCGCCCTGCCCCTGCTCCTGCGATTGCGCCCGCCGCCGGTCCTGATCGCCTACACCGTGCTGACGATGGCGCTCGTCCTGGGAAGCCAGCAGATCTTCGGCAACGTCTCCCGCTATCTGCTCCCCGCCTTCCCGCTGTTGATCCCCTGCGCCACCGCCATGCGCCGCCTCGGCACACCGGTGCTGTGCACGGTCCTCGGCGTCGCGGCACTCGCCTCCGGCTCCTACGCCGGATACGTGCTGTTCGAGCTGGGCGTGCCCTAGGAAGGTCAACCGCTGCGACACGCACGGCGGTTGACCTTCCCGCGGGAGGTCTCACCCCCGAGGGGGCGAAGCTGCTACGGCTTGGCCGGAGCGGCCTGCTGCACGACCTCGAAGGACCACAGCGTGGATCCGCTCGCCGCGGGCCGGGGACGCTCGCCGCCGGAAGCGGCCCCACCCTGGTGGGCGGCCTGCATCGGGCCCTCCATCCAGGCCTGGAAGGACTCCTCGTCACGCCAGCGGGTGTAGACGAGGTAGCTGTCGGTGCCTTCGAGGGGCCGCAGCAGCTCGAACCACTCGAACCCGTCGGAGCCCTCCACCGCGTGGGCCCGCGAGGCGAAGCGCTTCTCCAGCGTCTCCCGCTGCTCGGCGGGGACGGTCAGTACGTTGATCTTGACTACGCTCATGACCCCATCCTGCCGCACGGCGACAGGGCCGCCGCCGAAGGGCCCGCCCGCTCATCGGGTGCGCGGGGCGGGACCTCCCGGAACGCCGCGGCGGGCGGCGAGGTCGAGGCTGTTGCAGACGCGCCTGAGGTGCTTGGCGACGGCGCACGGCGCCCGGTCCGCGGCGCACTGACGGCAGGAGTTCAGGTGCCCCTCGTACGACATGCGCGCCTGATCGAGGGAGTCGTTGGGGGTCTGCATCCTGGGCTCCTGACGCGGGGGGACACGCCGGGCTCACACGGCGCACGAGGGGGGAGGGCGAAGGACGTCCCGCATAGTTGCCCGAGGCGCCCACCGGCATTTTGATCTTGTTACTTCAGGTAGGGCAAGCGGTGGCGGGATCGATCCGCCCGACGCGCCCTTGCAGACCGATCGGCGTTTCGCACCTTTTCCCTCCTATCGCACGAATTACTCCGTTTGTGTGACGATAGCCACTAGGGCGTGCCCGTTGTATGGCCGGGCACTTCGTACGTCTCCGCATGGAGGAGGTCTCGATGACGGACCTGAGCAGCAGCCCCGCGACCAGCAAGAACCAGACGGACAAGTCGACGCGGTCCGGCGCCGGGGGCAGGAGTGATCCGGCCGGCCGGGGGCGGACCACCATCGCCGACAGCGTCGTGGAGAAGATCGCCGCAGCAGCCGCACGGGATTCCGTGGGCGTGCACAGCCTGGGCAGCGGCATGGCACGAACGCTCGGATCCGTCCGCGACCGGGTCCCCGTCGGACGTCCCGGAGCGAGCCGTGGAGTGAGCGTCGAGGTGGGTGAGCGCCAGGCGGCGGTGGACCTCGACCTGGTCGTCGACTACGGGTATCCCATCGCGGACGTGGCCACCGGCGTACGTACCGACGTGATCTCGGCCGTGGAGCGGATGACCGGCCTGGAGGTCGTCGAGGTCAACCTCGCCGTCGGCGACGTCCATCTGCCCGACGAAGAGGACGACACACCGCAGTCGGAGAGCCGCGTGACGTGACCCGGCACCCCTCTGCCGATCGCCACGACGGGCGCGCCGAGGGTCCCTCCCCCGCTCACCGAGCATCCGGCCCAGTCCTTGCCGGGCACCCCGAGAGCCCCGCTTCACACGAAGATCCTCAGGAGGTGTGTCGCCGTGGACGAGAAGGACCACCGGGACACTGTCCGGCTGTCTCCGCTCGAACGCGCCACGCTCGCGGAGATCGAGGAAGGGCTGCGGCACGACCACGTCGAACCGGACCCGCCTCCCACCCCGGCCCGCCGGTCGTGGCTCCCGCTCTCGATCGTGCTGATGCTGCTCTGCTCCGTGTTTCTCGCCGTCGTCGGCTACCGCACGTCCCAGCCCGCCGTCCTCTGGTGCTTCGCGATCCTGTGGCCGCTCACCGTCATCCAGGCCGTCCGGCTGGTACGACGCTGGATGAAGGCCGGCGGTCGCGGCCGCATCACCTCCTGGTTCTGAACGGCCGGACGGCGGGGGCCGGTTGAGGCGCGCGTCACCCGGACCCGGTGTGGTCGGACCGGCGGGAATGTACGGCGCGGCCGCGGGGCCGGGTCCGCCGATGCCGATGTCCGGTCATGCGCCCCAGCGACAGGAATGACGACGGGGGCGCGCCCTCTCCTCGCATGGTCGGACCGGCTCCGCGGTGCGAGGGTGGAGGGGAGACGTGTCCGTGGGGTGAGACCCGGGAGGACCGATGGGGCGAGATGTTCCGGCGCTGGTCTTCACCCGCGAGGACCGACGCCAGTACCGGATCAAGATGCAGGAGTGCCTCGACGCCTTCGCGCAGATGCTGCGCGAGTCACGGTTCGACGCGGAGCGGCCCCAGGTGGGCCTGGAGATAGAGCTGAATCTGACCGACGCCGAGGGCGACCCGGCGATGCGGAACAGCGACGTGCTCGACGCGATCGCGGATCCCGCCTGGGACTCCGAGCTGGGCCGGTTCAACCTGGAGATCAACGTGCCGCCCCGGCGGCTGACCGCGGGCGGTCCCGACGCCTGGGAGGAGGAGATCCGCGCCGCGCTGAACCATGCCGACGAACGCGCCAGGACCGTGGGCGTCCACCTGATCATGGTCGGTATCCTCCCCACCCTGCGCGAGGAGGACGTGGGCCCGAAGGCCCTGTCGGAGAACGCCCGTTACCAGCTGATCAACGAGCAGGTCTTCGCGGCACGCGGCGAGGACCTGCTCATCGAGGTGGACGGCGTCGACCGGTTGCGGACCTACGCGGAGACCATCACGCCGGAAGCCGCCTGCACGAGCACGCAGTTCCATCTCCAGGTTTCGCCCGAGGAGTTCGCCGACTACTGGAACGCGGCGCAGGCGATCGCCGGGGTGCAGGTCGCGCTCGCCGCCAACTCGCCGTTCCTGTTCGGCAAGGAACTGGCGCACGAGACGCGCATCCCGCTCTTCGAGCAGGCGACGGACACCCGTCCGCAGGAGATCAAGGCCCAGGGCGTACGGCCCCGGGTCTGGTTCGGGGAGCGGTGGATCACCAGCGTCTTCGACCTCTTCGAGGAGAACCTCCGCTACTTCCCTGCCCTGCTGCCCCTGTGCGAGGACCAGGACCCCACGCGGATGCTGGACCGCGGCGACATTCCCGACCTCGGCGAACTCACCCTGCACAACGGCACGATCTACCGCTGGAACCGTCCGGTGTACGCCGTCGCCCAGGGCAGGCCGCACCTGCGCGTGGAGAACCGCGTACTCCCCGCGGGCCCGACCGTCGCCGACACCCTCGCCAACGGCGCCTTCTACTACGGCCTCACCCGCGCGCTCGTCGACGAGGACCGGCCGGTCTGGTCACGGATGTCCTTCTCCGCCGCCGAGGACAACCTGCACGCGGCGGCACGGCACGGCATCGACGCCCGCCTGTACTGGCCCGGAACCGGCGAGGTCCCGGTGCCCGAACTCGTCCTGCGCAGACTGCTGCCGCTGGCCCACCAGGGCCTGGAGCGCTCGGGCATGGACGCGGCCTGGCGGGAACCGTTGCTCGGCATCATCGAGCAGCGGTGCGTCACGGCGCGCAACGGCGCCGTCTGGCAGAAGGAGATGCTGCACCGCCTCGAGGCCTCGGGCCACCACGACCGCCACGAGGCCCTGCGGCTCATGACCCGGCAGTACATCGACTACATGCATCTCAACGCCCCGGTCCACACCTGGCCGGTGGACTGAGGAGACCGCGCGGGTCGACCGGGCCGTCGGTGCGCCCCGCGCCATCCCCGAGGGGCACCCCGGCGTCCGCCTGCTCCCCCGTTCCGCCGGGGCCTGCCGGGGTGTCGTTCGTCCTCGGTCAGCTCGCGGCGAGGAGCTGGAGCGTGTCGATCACGCGGTTGGAGAAGCCCCACTCGTTGTCGTACCAGGCGACGACCTTGATGTGGCGGCCGTCGACGCGGGTGAGGGCCGAGTCGAAGATCGACGAGGCCGGGTTGCCCGTGATGTCGGACGACACGAGAGCGTCCTCGGAGTACTCCAGGACGCCGGCGAGCGGGCCCTCCGCCGCCGTGCGGTAGGCGGCCAGGACCTCGTCGCGCGTCACGTCGCGGGCCACGGTCGTGTTCAGCTCGACGATCGAGCCCACCGGGACGGGGACGCGGATCGAGTCGCCGGACAGCTTGCCCTCGAGGTTCGGCAGCACCAGGCCGATCGCCTTGGCGGCGCCGGTCGTCGTCGGCACGATGTTGACGCCGGCGGCACGGGCGCGGCGGGGGTCGCGGTGCGGGCCGTCCTGGAGGTTCTGCTCCTGGGTGTAGGCGTGCACCGTCGTCATGAAGCCGTGCTCGATACCGGCGAGTTCGTCGAGGACGGCGGCCAGCGGGGCGAGCGCGTTGGTGGTGCACGACGCGTTCGAGACGATCGTGTGCGTGGCCGCGTCGTAGGCGTCGTTGTTCACACCGAACGCGAGCGTGACGTCGGCACCGTCGGACGGCGCGCTGACGAGGACCTTCCTGGCGCCGGCGTCGAGGTGCGCGCGGGCCGCCTCGGCGGAGGTGAAGCGGCCGGTCGCCTCCAGGACGACGTCGACGCCGAGTTCCGCCCAGGGCAACTGAGCCGGCTCCCGCTCGGCGAGCACCTTGATGCGGTGGCCGTCGACGACGAGGGTGTCCCCGTCGACGGTCACGGGGCGGCCGAGGCGGCCGGACGTCGAGTCGAAGGCGAGGAGCCGGGCGAGCGCGGCGGGCTCGGTGAGGTCGTTGACGGCGACGACCTCCAGCTTGGTGTCGCGTTCGAGCAGCGCGCGCAGCACGTTGCGTCCGATGCGGCCGAATCCGTTGATGGCGATGCGAGTCATGAGTGGTGTCCTTCCGGTCCCTGCGGGTTCCCTCCCAGCCTCGCTCGCGCGCCGCCGCCGTGACACCGGCGAGATCGCCACGGTCCGCAAGGATCGCGCCATCGGGTGGTGGGGCTATTCGCCCTGGGTGAAGGTGCGCCGATACTCGCTCGGGCTGGTGCCGAGAATGTGCTGGAAGTGGAGCCGCAGATTGGCGCCCGTGCCCAGGCCGACGCCCGCGGCGATCTGCTCGACGCTCCACTGCGAACGCTCCAACAGCTCACGCGCCATGTCGATCCGGGCCCGCATCACCCACTGCATCGGGGTGTAGCCGGTGTCGTCGGCGAACCGCCGCGAGAAGGTCCGCGGTGACACCGCCGCGTGCTCGGCGAGCCTGTCGAGGGAGAGGGATTCACCGAGCCGGTGGAGGGCCCACTCGCGGGTGGCGGCGAACCGTTCGCCCAGCGGCTCGGGCACACTGCGTGGCACGTACTGGGCCTGACCGCCGCTGCGGTAGGGAGCGGCGACCAGGCGCCGGGCCGCGTGGTTCGACGCGGCCACACCGAGGTCGCCGCGCAGGATGTGGAGACAGAGGTCGATGCCCGAGGCGGCGCCCGCCGAGGTGAGCACGCTGCCCTCGTCGATGAAGAGGACGTTCTCGTCGACGTGGACGAGGGGGTGCTTCGCCGCGAGAGCCCGGGTGTAGTGCCAGTGCGTCGTGGCGCGCTTGCCGTCGAGCAGCCCCGTGGCGGCGAGGGCGAAGGCGCCGGTCGAGATGGCGGCCAGCCGTGCCCCTCGCCGGTGGGCGGCGATCAGCGCGTCGACGACGGCCCGCGGCGGGTCCTCGCGGTCGGGGGACCGGTAGCCGGGGACGAAGACGATGTCGGCCCAGGCGAGCGCGTCGAGGCCGTGGGCGACGTGGTACGACAGTCCGTCGCCGCCCGTGACGAGCCCGGGTTCCGCGCCGCACACCCGTACCTCGTACGGCATGCTCGCGCGGGTCGTGAACACCTGCGCGGCAATTCCGACATCGAGCGGTTTGGCCCCTTCGAGCACGAGGACGGCGACGCGATGCAGACGGCTTTCTGACACGGTGAAAGGGTACGTGGCCTGCGCTCGCGGGCGGGTCGGCCGGGCCGCATGGGGAGCCGGTCTGAGGACGGGACGCGCCTGTGCGAGGGGCCGGGGCCCCAACGGCGCCGCGCCGTCCGCAGATTACAGCGATATCACTTCGACAACCCCCTTCACGGGAGCCACACATGCCGTGCGAGGATGCGGCCTCCGGTATCGAATACCGGCGTAGAGGGGAACACCATTGAAATCAAGGAAACTGAGCCGTAAGCGGCAACGCGCGACCATAGTCACGGCGGCGGCCGCATCGGTCGTCGCCGGAGCGGCGCTGCTGCCCAACTGGTCCGCCGGCGCGGCCAGTGTCGCCGCCGACCCCAAGGTGGACGCGTCCACGAAGGCCACCTTCCAGAAGCTGGCCGACGCGGTCTTCACCGACCGTACCGACGCCCTGGTCGACAACGGGACGAGCAAGCGGACCACGTCGCGGTTCTCCGGCGACGTGCGTCTGTCCTCCACCCAGACGCGCACCGAGAAGTCCGCGCTGTCGCAGCTCGAGGGCCGCAAGGACCGTCTGGCGAAGCTCGGCGAGAAGTACCGTGCGGGCAACACGACGGTCTCGCTGGACACCACGAAGGTGAAGGGCCGTCACGCCACCGTCACCGTCACCGAGACGACGACGCTGACGTACGACAAGGCCACGGGCACCGAGCCGAAGACCACCGGCTTCCAGGCCCACCACCAGCTGACGTTCAAGGCCGACCGCAAGGGCGACTGGCAGCTGACCGGTGTCCGGGACACCGACGACGGTGTCGCGGTCAACCAGGTCGCCACCACCCCGCTCGTCGCCGCCCCGAAGACCGCCGACGACGGGCCGCCCACGGCCGCCCGTTCGGCGATCACGAAGAACCCGGCAGCGAACCCGAAGAACCTCACGGCCTCCGGTTACGACTACAAGGCCATGGCGGCGTACGCGGCCAAGTACTGGAAGACGTACAACCCGGCGTACCCGGACTTCAACGGGGAGGGTGCCGGCGGTGACTGCACCAACTTCGTCAGCCAGTCCCTGAAGGCCGGTGGCTGGAAGCACGTTCCCGGTTACACGAACGACTTCCACAACTGGTTCGGTACCGCGGACATCCAGTCGGACTCGTTCATCGGTGTCAACGAGTTCTCGTGGTTCGCGCTGTCCTCGAAGCGTGTCACCAGCCTCGCCAACGTCTACCAGCTGGACATCGGCGACGTGCTGCAGATGGACTTCAACAAGGACGGGTCCAAGGACCACAGCATGATCGTCACGTACCGCAGCCCGCAGGGTGTGCCGTACCTGTCGTACCACTCCACCAACACCTACAACAGGTCGGTGGCGAGCATCATCGCGTCGTACCCGAACGCCGCGTACTACGCCTACCGCACCTGACGGTCGGCGGAACGGGGCGGGAGTCGGCCGAGTGCCGGGCTCCCGCCCTTTTGCGTGGCGCCCGACCGCATCAGCCCCGTGGGCGCGACCGGACGTCAGAGCCAGGTGGTGCCGAGCCAGGCGGACGCCGCCGCGGCGACCAGCAGGGCGATGTTGAGGCCGATCAACCGCGCCTCGCCGCGGGAGACGTGGACGGCGATGCCCCCGACCTGGATGAGGACGAGGCCCACCGCGGCGGCGACGGCGAGGACGGGTGCGATCCCGGTGAGGGGCGGCAGTATCAGCCCCGCCGCGCCGAGGATCTCCAGCGTGCCGATGACTCTGACCAGCGCCATGGGCACCCGGTCGACCCAGCCCATCATGGGCCTGAGCTGATCCTGGCTCCGGAGGACCTTCATGCCCCCGGCGTAGACGTAGAACAGCGCCAGCAGCCCCGCGACGATCCAGTACGCGACGTCCATGGTCATTCCCTCGCACAATAGTTACCCGGCGTAAGTTGCCCCATGATGAGTCACCGTCGAGGGGCTCACAAAAGGCACACGGGTGTGCGTCACGCACAGGGAGCTGTCATGTCGGAGTACGAGCACACATGCATGATCCGCGGGGACGGCGGGCGGACGATCCGCGCCGTGCTCGACCGCATCTGCGACAAGTGGACCCTGCTGATCGTGACGACACTCGACCAGGGCCGGCTGCGCTTCACCGACCTGCAGCGGCAGGTCCCGGGGATCTCGCAGCGGATGCTGACGCTGACCCTGCGGAATCTGGAACGCGACGGTCTGGTGTCGAGGACGGCGTACGCGGAGGTTCCGCCCCGGGTCGAGTACGCGCTGACCCCGAACGGCCGGAGCCTCATCCCGCCGGCGCTCGCGCTGGCCGGCTGGGCGATGGAGCACATCGCGGACATCGAGGCGAGCAGGGCCGCGTACGAGGAACGAACCGGCTGATGCGCCCCGACCGGGAGCGGCGGCCCGGCAGTTCAGCGGGCCGTGCTCACACGACCGGGGGTGGGCCGGACGCCGGACCGGTCCGGGGCGGATACTGGCGGCATGGGATTCGTCGTCTTCATGACGCTGCCGGGGCTGGTCATCCTGCTGACGGCGGTGGCCTTCGCCGACCAGCTCGTCCTGCGTCTGGGCCGGGCGGGACTGCTGCCCTGGCGGAACAGCGTCCGGCACGGGCAGATATCGGCGACCGGTTTCGAGCAACTGCACGCTACCTTCTCGCCGGGCAAGCAGAGCGAGTTGAAGGAACGGCAGTCGGCGCTCATCCTGCGCGACGACGAGGAGGACGGCGCGCCGCCGAACAGGACCATGGTGGATCTGGACGGTGGAACGGCGGTCGTCCGCATGCCCGCCGAGCGGGTCTCTCGGGGACGCCGGTAACCCGATCGAGCGGGCGGTCGCGCGGGCCCCGTCGAGGCGGGAGTGGTGGGACGCGCGGGACGCACCGGCCGGCAGTGCGACGCGAGGTCGCCCGAACGGCAGGTCGACGGTCCGCACCGGCGCGCTCCGTAGGATGCGGCTCATGTCTGACGTCGCGCCTCGTCCCGAGCCGTTCACTCCGCGGACGGCACCCGCCGCCCTCGACGACCTGCGGGCACGGCTGCGCGGAACGCGGTGGCCGGACCTGCCGGAGGACGCCGGTTGGGCGCTCGGCACCGATCTCGACTACCTCCGCGAGCTCGTCGCGTACTGGGCCGACGGCTTCGACTGGCCCGCCCAGGAGGCGGCCCTCGCCCGGCTCCCCCACTTCCGGGTCCCGCTGGGCGGCCTCGGGATCCATTTCGTGCACGCGCGGGCCGTCGCGCCGAGCGGTCCGGTGCTGCCGCTGGTGCTCAGCCACGGCTGGCCGGACTCGTTCTGGCGGTACACGAAGGTGATCCCCCTCCTCACCGACCCCGGTGCCCACGGTGCGGACCCGGCCGACGCGTTCGACGTGATCGTGCCCGACATGCCGGGCTACGGATACTCCGACCGCCCCACCGGCGCCCCCCTCGACTCGATCGCCGTGGCCGGTCTGTGGGCCGAGTTGATGTCCGTACTGGGCTACGACCGCTTCGGCGCGGCCGGTGGTGACATCGGCAGCCATGTGAGCCGGTACCTGGCACTCGACCACCCCGACCGGGTCGTGGCCGTCCACCGCATGGACGGGGGCCTGCCCGTGTTCGGCGGTGACCCCGCCGACCTCACGCCCGAGGAGCGTGCGTGGATGGAGGGCGCGGCGGCGTGGGGAGGGTCCGAGGGTGCGTACGCCGCCTTGCACCGCACGAAGCCGCAGACGGCGGCCGTCGGGCTCACCGACTCGCCGGCCGGGCTCGCCGCCTGGATCGTCGAGAAGCTGCGGGCGTGGAGCGACTGCGACGGTGACGTCGAGCGGTGCTTCACGAAGGACGAGATCCTGACGAACGTCACGCTCTACTGGCTGACGGAGACGATCGGTTCGTCGATGCGCATGTACCGCGCGAACGGCGCGATCCCGCCCGCCCAGCTCGCCCGGCGCGTCGAGGTGCCGTCCGGCTTCTCGATCTTCCCCGGCGACCTGGTCCGCGCACCCCGTGCCTGGCTGGAACGCACGACGAACCTCGCCCGCGCCACGGAACCATCGCGCGGCGGCCACTTCGCCCCCTTCGAGCAGCCGGAACTGTACGCGGAGGAACTCAGGGAGTTCTTCCGCCCGTACCGCCCCGCACGGGCCTGAACGGGGCCTGAACGGGCCCGAAGCGGCCTGCTGTCGACCACCACGGTCAGGATGGCTGAACCGGAGCGTCCAGACGCTCCGTGGGTCCGCCGAACGCCAGATGCAGCCGCCGGTTCGCGATGAGCCACCGGCCGTCGACCCGGCGGAACGTGTCCTCGTAGTGACCCACGTTCGCGGGCGCTCGGGGCGGCACCAGCGTGCCCTCGGTATGGCCGTCGACGCGGTAGGTGGCGAAGTAGGTCGTCGCGGCGGCGGTGTCGGGCGGGTCGACGGTGACCAGGATGTTCGTGCACATCCTCCGTGAGAGGCGGTCCACGGGTCGCGAGCCGAAGTAGGCGCGCAGGGACTCCCGGCCCACGATCCGGCGCCCGTCGTACGGCCACTCCCACACGCCGTCGGCGGTGAAGAGGTCGCACACCGTGCCGGGTTCACCGAGATCGAGCCGCTGCACGAGCTCCAGCACCAGCCGCTCACAGGCCCGCTCGGCGAGCAGCAGCTCCATCGGGTCAAGATCGTGAAGAGTCATGTCCCCTTCCTACCAACAGGGTTGAGCGCTCAGTGTCAGGCCCCTGCCGGACGCGGCGCCAGCGGTCCTCTGCGTGGCCCGTCGCGCCTCAGACGCGCCGGACCAAGCGGGGGTCCAGGTCGAAGGAGACGTCGTCGCCCTCGGTGATACGGCTCTGGAGGACGTCGGCGTGGGTGATGGCGAAGTCGCCGTTGGGCAGGGTGCCTCCGAAGTGATCGCCCATGACCGAGCGGGGGAGGAAGGGACGCAGGTCCTCGGGCACGTCACGGCCGTAGTCGACGGGGCTGCCCCAGTCCTGCGGTGCCTCGTCGGTGCCGAACAGGACCCAGTGGTCCACCGCCACGTCGGCTCCGGGGTCGGGTACGGCACCGGTGTGGCAGTCGAGCGCGGGCAGGGTGAGCAGGTCGGGGTCGATGGGCGGGTACCACATCAGCAGCGGCTTGGCCCGCGCCGCCTGCTTGTTGTCGAAGCAGCACACGGCGATGGCCTGTCCCGGGTAGCGCTCCTCGTAGAACCGCCACAGCTCCCCACCGAGAGCCGGTCTCCTGTGCTCGGGCACCCGGGCCAGGGCGGTGGGAAGGGCTGCGGGGTCGTGCGCCAACAGCACGGTGTACACGTCGTGTTCGAAGACCTGGACCGCGGGCACGGCGTCACCTCCCATCCAGTCCATGGCGTCCGGAAGGGGTCCCGCCCCGACGGGCTTCATGGCGTCCACCATGCTCTGGAGGAGGTCCGAAGCAGTCCCCACGGAGAGGAAGTTCCGCCGGCCCATGCGGTACGTCGGCAGGTGCAGCACCATCGCGTTGGGCCCGTCGGCCAGATTGGCCACGGTGTTCTGATAGCCCAGCACATGGATGAGCCCGTGCTCGGGGTGCCTTAGCCGGCCTCCGTACAACGTGGTGCCGGTGAAATCGGCTTCGCCTGTCGAGACGCACATCCGGACACCTTAGGAGGCACCCCGCGTCGCGTCCCGCGCGAGGTGCTCACCGGGGCCCGTGCGGCGGAGGTGGGTGTGGGGCCGCGGAGGGATGGGTGTGTGCGGCGTTCAGGAGGTGGGAGGCGCCGCGGACGGACGCGGTGTGGGGAGCGGGGGCCGGCGTGACGGGTGCGTGCAGCTGCTGGGTGAGGCGGTGGGTGATGTCGGGGCGCAGGGCTCCTCCGCCGGCGAGGAGGACGCCTCGCCGCAAGGCGTCGAGCGTCAGGGTGGTGCGGTCCTGCTCCAGCATCGTGGTGACCATGGCGACGACGGCGTCGGTGACGCGTGCGGGCGGTTCCGCCGGGTCGAGGTCGCCGAGCCCCAGGTCGGTGCGGTGGGCGTCGATGACGGTGTCCTCCGCGAGGAGGACGACCTCGGTGATGTGGGCGCCGATGTCCACGACGAGCAGCGCGGTGGTCACGTCGGCGCCGGCCGCCGCCGCCACGGCTCGCGCGGAGGGCACGGTGATCACGGTGGAGGGGCGCAGGGATTCCACCGCGATGCGGGCCTCGGTACGGAAGGCGACGCCTCCGAGGACGGGCGTGGTCAGGATGAGCAGCGGCCGGCCGATGCGCGGCAGCCGGTGGGTGAGCAGTCGGTCGAGCATGCGGGCGATGCCGGGGGTGTCGACGATGGCGCCCCGCCGGACCGGGTGCACGGGGCCGTCGCCCGAGAAGGTGACCGTGGGGACGTCGAGGATCATGCCCCGGGCGGACGTCCACGCGCGTGTGCGGGCGCTGCCGAGGTCGAGGGCGATGCCGTGGCACGTACGGCACCGGGGCCAGGCCCGGTGCCGTAGGGGACGAGGGGCCGTGGTCATCGACCGGCCTCCCTGACCTGCTGACAGCGACCGCAGTAGCGGGCCTGCGGCACGACGGCCAGCCGCTCCCGGCCGATGGCCGCGTGACACAGGTGGCAGGTGCCGTAGCCGCCCTCGTCCATGCGGGCGAGCGCCGCCTCGACGTCGGCGAGGACCATGCGCGCCGACGCGGCGAGCTGGACGCGGACCTCGATCTGCGAGGCGGACCGCCCGGCCGGCGGTCCCTCGGTGCGGCTCGGGGCGGCCGACCCCATCTGGTCGAGCTGCTCGCGCCGGAACAGGCGCTGTTCGTGCAGGTTCTCGCGCAGCGCGGCGAGTTCCCTCGCGGACAGGCCGGTGTCGCGGTCGTCGACGGTCTGACGGGTCACCACTTCATCCCCTCGGGCAGGGTGGAAACGGGATAGGGCGGGGGCGAGGGCGGGGAGGCCGGCGCGGGGCGGGAAGAGGTTCCGCCCACGGGCCGGGCTCTCAGCCGGTGCCGTGCAGGCAGGGGACGCAGAACCGTGTGTAGGGAAGGATCTCCAGGCGCTCCACGGGTACGGGCCGTGCGCACGCCACGCAGACGCCGTAGCTGCCGTCCTGGATACGGCTGGAGGCGTCCTCGATCTCGGTGAGGACCCGCTCGGCCACGTCCCGCTGCGCCGCCATCACCTGCTCCTCCGCGTCCGGCCCTGCCGCGTCCATGGCGCGCAACTGGGCGAGCCGGGCGTTGCGTTCGTGTTCGAGACGCTGACGCACCTCGTGCGTCGTCAGGGTCCGGGGACGTCGAGTCGTGTTCCGGGGCGTGTCGAGGGACATGGCGGTTCCTCCCTGGGGGACTGCGGGGCTGAAGGGCTGGGGACGGAGCCGGTGGGCTGCGGCCGATGCGGACGCGGGGATCGCGTCCCCGGCGGGCAGGTCCGTGGCCGCCGGTTTCTTGTTCTGTCCTCAACCCTGACGCTCCGCCCCGGGGATTCCCATCGGGCGCAGTACCCATTTGCGGTCGTCCGGCGGGGCCGGTGGAGGCAGCGGGCGCGGGCCGGAAATGGGCATTGGACCCCATCGACGGCCGCGGGCGCTCCGGGGCAGGCTGGACGCCGGGCCGGTCGCCGAGTCGGCCGCGATTCCCGGTCCGGGTGCGCGGTGACGGACAGTGGAGACAGAACCGTGCTCGTGAGAAAGGCGTCATTCCGTTGTCCCTGTTCTGGCGGCTCTTCGCGCTGAACGCGCTGGTGCTGGGAAGTGCCACCGCGCTGCTGCTGTGGGCCCCGGTCACGGTGTCCGTTCCGGTCGTGCTGACCGAGGCGGTCGTCCTCGTGGCCGGTCTGGCCGTGATGCTGGTCGCCAACGCGGCCCTGCTGCGGATCGGACTGGCTCCGGTGGCGCGGCTCAGGAAGCTGATGACGACCGTCGACCTCCTGCGCCCGGGACAGCGGCTGCCCGAGCGGGGCCGCGGTGAGATCTCCGAGCTGATCCGTACGTTCAACGCCATGCTGGACCGCCTCGAACAGGAGCGTGCCGCCAGCAGTTCCCGCGTGCTCCTCGCCCAGGAGGCGGAGCGGCGCCGTATCGCCCAGGAACTGCACGACGAGGTCGGCCAGACCATGACCGCGATCCTGCTGTCCCTGAAGCGCTCCTCGGACCAGGCGGACGAACCCCTGCGCGGTGAGCTGCGGCAGGCGCAGGAGATCACGCGGGAGAGCCTGGACGAGGTGCGCCGCCTGGTACGACGGCTCCGGCCGGACGTCCTGGAGGATCTGGGCCTGGTCAGCGCCCTGACCTCGCTCACCGGCGAGTTCGCCACCCACACCGGGTTGCGGGTGTCGCGCGCCTTCGCCTCCGGCCTGCCCGACCTGGACCAGCAGACGGAGCTGGTGCTGTACCGCGTGGCCCAGGAGGCGCTGACGAACGCCGCCCGGCACGCGGAGGCCGCGCGGGTCGAGGTGAGCCTCCGGCACACGGACGACGGCACGGTCGTGCTGGCCGTCACGGACGACGGCCACGGGGGTGTCCTCGCCGGCGAGGGCGCCGGAATCCGTGGGATGCGTGAGCGCGCGCTGCTGATCGGGGCCACGCTCGACATCACCTCGGCGGCCTCCGGAACGCAGGTCCGGCTGACCGTGCCCGACGCGAGGAAGCAGTCATGACAACGCCCGACGCATCCGTGATCCGGATCCTCCTCGCCGACGACCACGCGCTGGTGCGGCGCGGCGTGCGGCTCATCCTCGACCAGGAACCGGATCTGACGGTGGTCGCCGAGGCGGGGGACGGGGCCGAGGCGATCGCGCTGGCCCGCGCCAACGACGTCGACCTGGTCGTCCTGGACATCGCCATGCCCCGGATGACCGGCCTCCAGGCCGCCCGGGAACTCGTCGCGCTGAAGCCGGGACTGCGCGTGCTGATGCTGACCATGCACGACAACGAGCAGTACTTCTTCCAGGCTCTGAAGGCCGGTGCCAGTGGCTATGTGCTGAAGTCCGTGGCCGACCGCGATCTCGTGGACGCGTGCCGTGCGGCCCTGCGCGACGAGCCCTTCCTCTACCCGGGCGCGGTCACCGCTCTCGTCCGCACCTACCTGGACCGCCTCCGTGACGGCGAGGAACCCCCGGACCAGGTCCTGACGCCCCGCGAGGAGGAGGTCCTCAAGCTCGTGGCCGAGGGCCACTCCTCCAAGGAGATCGCCGAAATGCTCTTCATCAGCATCAAGACCGTCCACCGGCACCGGGCGAACATGCTGCACAAGCTCGGCCTGCGCGACCGCCTGGAGCTCACCCGCTACGCGATCCGCTCGGGCCTCATCGAGCCCTGATCCTCCCCGGCGACCGCGCCGAACCGACACCCCCCGACCGCCTCAGGGCTCCGGCCGCCCACTCCCCCGTCGGAGCTCTGAGGCCTTCCTCGGCCGAAGCGTCATGCCCCGGGACGCGCCTGGGCGCCGGCCGCGCCGCACTCCGTGCCGATCCGTCCGCCGCCCGAGGCCGCCGCGGGCCCCCGCGTCCGACCACCCACCCCGAGCCACCCACCGGAGGCCTGCCGTGCCCGGCGCCCCGCGCATCCGTGCGCTGATCTCTCTCGCCGTCGTCGCCCTCTCCCTCGCCGTGGCGCTGACCGTGCCCCTCCAGCTCGGTCTGGACCTGCGGGGCGGAACCCAGATCGTGCTGGAGACCCGGCCTCCCTCGCCGGCCGACGCGGAGGCGGACACAGGCGCCGGACCGGACGGTGGAGCCGTCGACCGGTCCAGCGCCACGGACCGCACCGTGGAGGTGCTGCGCGGGCGTGTCGACGCGCTCGGGGTCTCCGAAGCCACCGTCGTCCGCTCCGGCGGCGACCGGATCGTCGTCGAACTGCCCGGTGTGCAGGACCCCCGGCACGCGGCCGACCTGCTCGGCCGCACGGCTCAGCTCACCGTCCACCCCGTTCTCGGCATCGCCGCCGGCCCCGACGACACGCCCCTGCCCCTCCCCAAGCGGCCTCACCAGCAGGTTCTGCCGGACGAGTCCGGCGCGCTGCTGCGCCTGCGGGCTCCGGCCCTGACCGGTGCGGACATAGCCTCGGCGGACGCCCTCTTCGACGGAGAGACCGGAGCCGGGTGGCACGTCGCGGTCGGTTTCAGGGGGGCCGGTCGTGACGGATGGGCCCGGCTGACCGGCGAGGCGGCCTGTCACCCGGCGGGAGATCCCGCGCGCCGCGTGGCCATCGTGCTGGACGGCAAGGTCATCTCCTCCCCCCAGGTCGACCCTTCGGTCTCGTGCGGCTCCGGGATCGGCGGCGGGGCGACGCGCATCAACGGTTCGTTCGACGGCACCGAGGCCCGCGAGCTGGCGCTGCTCATCCAGGGGGGTGCCCTGCCGGTGCCGGTGGAGACCGTCGAGCAGCGGGTCGTCGGGCCGTCCCTCGGGGCCGAGGCGATCCGGGCGGGCGCGTGGGCCGCGGTCGTCGGAACGGCGCTGACCGCGCTGTTCATCTGCGTCGCCTACCGGCTCATGGGTGTTCTGGCGACGATCGCCCTCGCCTGCTACGGCCTGATCTCCTACGCGGCGCTGGCCGCCGTCGGCGCCACGCTCACCCTGCCGGGGCTCGCCGGGTTCGTGCTGGCCATCGGGATGGCGGTCGACGCCAACGTGCTGGTCTTCGAGCGCGCCCGCGAGGAGCACGCCGGCCGGGCCCGTGCCACGCCCCGCTCCTCGCTGAACGCCGGTTTCCGCGGTGCCTTCAGTGCGATAGCGGACTCCAACGTCACCACCCTCATCGCCGCGGGTCTGCTCTTCTTCCTCGCTTCGGGTCCCGTACGCGGCTTCGGGGTCACCTTGGGCATCGGCGTCCTGGCGTCGATGGTCAGCGCCCTGATCGTCACGCGCGCGCTCGCCGAGCACACGGTGGGGCGCCCCTGGGCCCGCCGGCGTCCACGGCTCACCGGCATCGCCCACACGGGCCACGTCCGCGACGGCCTGCGGCGCTGGAATCCCCGTCCGATGCGTACGCCGCGCCGCTGGCTGGCCGGCTCCGCGGTCGCCCTCGTACTGGCCGCGTCCGGGGTGGCGGCGCGGGGCCTGGACCTCGGTGTGGAGTTCACCGGTGGCCGCCTCGTCGAGTACGCCACGACGACTCCCGTCGCCCCCGACCGGCTGCGCGACGCGCTCGCCGAGGCCGGCTTTCCGCACGCTGTCGTCCAGGGCGCCGGGAACGACCGGGTCATCGTCAGGACGGGCCCGCTGACGAACGCGCAGGCGGCCTCCGTCAGCGCGGTGGTGAAGGATCTGGCGCCCCGGGCCGAGACGGTGCGCGACGAGTCGATCGGCCCGAGCCTCGGACGGGAGCTTCGACGCGGCGCGGTGATCGCTCTCGCTGTCGCCCTCGCCGCCCAACTCGTCTACCTTGCCGCCCGTTTCCGCTGGCTGCTGGGCACCTCGGCGGTCGCCGCGCTCGCCCACGACGTCGTGATCCTCCTCGGTGTCTTCGCCTGGTGGGGCAAGCCGGTCGACGGCGTGTTCCTCGCCGCGCTCCTGACCGTCATCGGCTACTCGGTGAACGACTCGGTGGTCGTCTTCGACCGCATCAGGGAGCTGCGCCGCCTCGACAGGACGGCGCCCTTCTCCCGCACGGCCGACCGGGCGCTTCTGCAAACGCTGCCGCGTACGGTCAACACCGGTCTGGGCGCGGCCTTCATCCTGACGGCGCTGGCGGTGTTCGGCGGCGGCACGCTCACCGACTTCGCCCTGGCTCTCCTCATCGGCCTGGCGGTGGGCACGTACTCCTCGATGTTCGTCGCCACTCCGCTGGCCGTCGAGTTCGGCGGCCGGCTCCCCGCGGCGGGCGACGCGCCCTCGCCCACCCGGCCGTCGGCCGAGCGATGAAGCGCGCGGCGGTCTCCTCAACACCGCTGATTCGAGGACACGTTGACTGTTCGACTCGTCGGGTGATCAGTACGCTCGGAGTGACCCCGGCGTCCAGTTCGAGGAGTTCCATGTCCACGGCACGACAGGCCCCCGACATCCTTTCGCCCGAGTTCGCCGCGAACCCGTATCCGGCCTACCGGGTGATGCGTGAGGAGGAGCCGCTGATCTGGCACGAGGCGATGCAGAGTTACATCGTCTCGCGGTACGCGGATGTCGAGCGGGTCTTCAAGGACAAGAAGGCCGAGTTCACGACCGACAACTACAACTGGCAGCTGGAGCCGGTGCACGGCCGGACGATCCTTCAGCTGAGCGGGCGGGAACACGCCGTGCGGCGGGCGCTGGTGGCGCCGGCGTTCCGGGGCAGCGATCTGCAGGAGAAGTTCCTGCCGGTCATCGAGCGCAACTCGCGCGAACTCATCGACGCCTTCCGACACTCCGGTTCCGCGGACCTCGTCAGCGACTACGCCACCCGTCTCCCGGTCGACGTGATCGCCGACATGCTGGGCCTGGACAAGGCCGACCACACCCGTTTCCACGGCTGGTACACGGCCGTCATCGCGTTCCTCGGCAACCTCGCGGGCGATCCCGAGGTGACGGCGGCGGGCGAGCGCACCAGGGTCGAGTTCGCCGAGTACATGATCCCGGTGATCCGCGCGCGGCGGGAGAGCCCGGGCGAGGATCTGCTGTCCGTGCTGTGCGCCGCCGAGGTGGACGGCGTGCGGATGAGCGACGAGGACATCAAGGCGTTCTGCAGTCTGCTGCTGGCGGCCGGGGGCGAGACCACCGACAAGGCGATCGCGAGCGTCTTCGCCAACCTCCTGCGCAATCCGGACCAGTTGGCGGCCGTCCGGGAGGACCGCACCCTGATCGCGGCGGCTTTCGCCGAGACGCTGCGCTACACCCCTCCGGTCCACATGATCATGCGGCAGTCCGCCACGGAGGTGGAGGTCTCCGGTGGTGTCATCCCGGCGGGTGCCACCGTGACGTGCCTGATCGGCTCCGCGAACCGTGACGGGGACCGCTATCGCGAGCCCGACCGCTTCGACATCTTCCGCGACGACCTGAGCACGACGTCCGCGTTCACCGCCGCCGCGGACCATCTCGCCTTCGCCCTCGGGCGGCACTTCTGCGTGGGGGCGCTCCTCGCCAAGGCGGAAGTCGAGACCGGTGTGAACCAGCTCCTCGACGCCCTGCCCGGCCTCCGCCTCGCCGACGGCTTCGACCCCGCGGAGCAGGGCGTCTTCACCCGCGGCCCGCGGTCGCTGCCGGTGGTCTTCGACGCGGCGGCCGGATAGCACGGGCGGCAGGGCTCCGTGCCGGCCCGACCGGAGCCCTGCCCACGCCGCATCCGCGCCGCGCCGGCGGTGACCGGCCGCGACACCCTCGCTCCGGTTCGCCCGGGCGGGGCGGGTGCGCGACAGAGGACCCCGTCCCGGTGGACGCGGGACACCAGGCCGACGAACGTCGACCGCGGCCACGCCGCACGGGGCCCTCCGCACGATCCGCCCCGGGCCGTCACCGGGGTACCTGCGCACCTCTCCTGCCAGGCCGTCTAGAGTGACGCGCTCATGGGTGAGCACTACACGAACCAGCCGCCAGGTCACCCCACCGAGGGGTCGGCCGGCACTCCCCCACTGCTGCGCCTGCACCTTTTCGGCGGTTTTCACGTCACACGTGACGGTGGGCCCGCGCTCGCCGAGCGCTGGCCGCGGCCCAGCGCGCAGGCCCTGGTGAAGCTCCTCGCCGTCGCGCCCGGACACAGCCTGCACCGCGAGCAGGCGACGGAGGTGTGCTGGCCCGACGCCGATCCCCAGCAGGCCCTGGGGAGCCTGCGGGTCGCCCTGCACGCCGCCCGCCGCGCCCTCGAACCCGAACTCGCCCCCCGCAGGGCCTCCTCCTACCTCGTCTCCGACGGCGCTCTCCTGCGCCTGGACGCGGGGACCGTGTGGATCGACACCGACCATGCCGAGCGGCTGGCCGAGGACGCGCTGCGCACGCCGACCGCCCCCGGACTGGCGGCCGCGCTGGACGCGTTCACCGGTGAGCTCCTGCCCGAGGACCGCTACGCGGACTGGGCCCAGGCGCTGCGTGAACGGCTCGCCGGGCTGCGCGACCGGCTGCGCCTCGCGCTCGCCCAGGCGCTCCTCGACGACGGCGCGCCCGAGGAGGCCGCGGCCACGGCGCGGCAGGTCCTCGACGAGCATCCCGCCGAGGAACGTGCCCACCAGCTCCTGATGCGGGCCAGTCTGCGGCAGGGACTGCGCCGTCAGGCGATACGCCAGTTCCACGCCTGCCGGCAGGCGCTGGACGGCGAACTCGGCATCCGCCCGGGCCCCGTGACCGAGCGGCTGCACCTCCAGGCGCTCGACACGGACAGCCCCGCCGGGCCGGCCACCGCGGCCGGGCAGGCCTTCCTGCCGCCCGCCGTCCTGCGTGGCCCCGTGCCCGCGCCGCTGCGCGGACGCGGCCGGGCGCTCGACGACCTGTTGCGGCCGAGCGGTCCGCCCGTGCGGCTGATCGGCGGGGAGGCGGGGCTCGGCAAGACGCGGCTCGCTCTCGAAGCGGCGCGGCAGGCCTTCGCCTCCGGGACGGCCGTGCTGTGGGGTGCGGGTCATGACGCCGAGGGTCACACCCCGTTCGGCGCGTTCGCCGAGGCGCTCGACGGATGGCTGGCGGAACGGCCGCCCGCCGAACGGGCACGGACCGGTACCGAGCATCCCGAACTGGCGTCACTGCTCCCCTCGCTGGGGCAGGTCGGCGCGGCCGCCGAGCGCAGCCCGGAGGAGGAGCGCGAGCGGCTGTTCCGTTCGACGGCCGCGATGCTCCACGATCTCGCCACGACCGCACCGGTGCTCGTCGTCCTCGACGACCTGCACGCCGCCGACGTGGGGTCCTGGCAGCTCCTGAGCCATCTGGCCCGGCGTGCGGCGGCCGCGCACGCCGACTGGCGCTTCCTCGTGACCTACCGTTCCGAGGAACTCGCGGAGTTCGACCCCCGGCTCACCGTCCTGGACACCCTCGTACGGCAGCACCTGGCCGAACGTGTCGGCCTGGAGCGGCTCACTCGGGCCGACTGCCTCGCCCTCGCCGCCGACACCCTCGGCCTGCCGCCCGGACACGAGCCGCCCGAGCGGGTATGGGAACTGTCCCTGGGTAACCCGTTGTTCGCCCTGGAACTCGCCTCGGCTCCCGACGACGCGGGCGGTCAAACACCGGACGGGGTACGACAGTTGGTCGCCGAGCGGCTGGCGCGGCTGGGTCCCGCGGCGCGCCGGGTGGTGGAGGCCGTCGCGGCGGCGGGCGGCGACGCGGCCCTCTCGGACGTCCTCGACGTCGCGGGCGGCGGTCTGCATCCGCCGCTGTCGCCCGCCGAGGCCACGGCGGGAGCGGACGCGGCCATCGCGGCCTCCGTGCTCGCCGAACGCGACGTGGTCACCGACGGCCAGGGCGCGCCCGGGCTCGCCTTCCGGCACCCGCTGATCCGGCTCACCTGCTACGAACGCCTGTCGGCCGCCCGGCGCCGGCTGCTGCACTCCGCGTACGCCGAGACCGTACTGCGGCGCAGGCCCGAGGCGGTGGACACGCTCGCCGTCCATCTGACGCTGGCCGACGACCCGCGTGCGACGGGGTTCCTGCGCCGGGCGGCGGAGCGCGCCGCCGCACTGTGCGCCAACGACGCGGCCGACCACTACTACGTGCAGCTGACGGAGCGCCTCGACTCCGCGGCGGCCGAGGCTGCCTGGATCAGGATCGACCGGGCCGCCGTGCTGCGCCGTATGGCCCGCTACGACGACGCGGCCCTGATCCTGCGGGAGGCCCTGGAGGACATGCGGCGGCGCGGGGACGGCGACGGCCGGGTGCTGGCGGCGGCGCGGCTGGCCGAGGTCCTCGCCAAGTCGCGTTCGGCCACGGAGGGGTTCGCCTTCCTCGACGCGTCACCGCCCGCTCCGGGTACCGCCGCCGACGCGGCGGCGGCCCATCATCTGGGCAGGTCCGTGCTGTGCTTCGTGACGGGGCGCTATCCGGACGCCGTCGAGGCGGCGCGCTCCGCGCACGAGGCCGCCCAGCGGGTGACGGGCCCGGAACGGCGGGGTCTGCTGGCCAGGGCGCTCACCGCGCAGGCCACGGCACTCGCGCTGGCGGGCCGGTTCAGTGACGCGCGGCCGGTGGCCGACGAGGCGCTGCCGCACGCGGAGGCGTACGGCGATCCTCAGGTGCTGGCGTCGGTCCTCTCCGTCCTGCGGGAGCACGCGCGCCGCTCCGGCAGGCTGCGGGAGGCCACCCGGACCGGCCACCGCGCGCTCGAACTCGCCGAGCGCTCGGGCGATCCGACCGCGGCGGCCTTCGAGCGCGCGAACCTCGCCGAACTGCATCTTCTGCTCGAAGAACCGGGGACGGCGGCCGCACTGGCCGAGGCCGCGGTGGACGACGACCGCCAGCAGGGGGCCGTCACCTGGTCGACGGCGTACGCGCTGGCCGCCCTCGCCCGCGTCCGGATGCGGCCGGGCGCCGGCCCTGACGCCGAGACCGCGCCGTCCGCGGAGGAGTTGCTCGCCCGGGCCGCGGACGCGGCGAACGGGCAGGGTGATCAGCAGGCCCTGCACGAGGTACGGCTGGCACGCGCCGAACTGCTGCTGCGCCGACGGCGCCCCGCAGCCGCCCTGGAGCTGCTGACCGAGCCCGACGCGGCCACGACGGGGGCCGCGCCCCTGACCGCCTGGGCACGGCTGGGTACGGGAGACGGCCGGGGAGCCGCCGAGCTGGCGGCCCGTGAGACGGCCCGGGCGTGCGAGGCGGGCGAGCGGCTGGCCGAGGCGGACGCCCGTATCGCCCATGCGGCCGCGCTCGCCGCCCTCGGCCACGTCACCGAGGCCCATCAGGCCTTCGACACCGCGGAGTCGCTGTCGGCGGCACTCCCCTATCCCGCCGGAAGAGAACTGGTGAACCACATTCGCCCGTGAAGTCCCCAATGGCCCACTTCTCAGGCCGCTGTCCAGGTGCTTGAATGCTCAGAAATCTCGGCAACCACCCGATTTCTTCACCTGCTTGCTGTCCCGGGACCCCGGACGGCGAGGGCCTCCTCTTCGTGCTCCGCAAAGTTACGGAGGAGACCTGCCCGGGCCCGGCAGTGAGCTGCCGGGCCCGGGCGCGCCCTTGCCGTTCAGCCGCCGACGTAGGCCGCGAGGTGTTCTCCGGTGAGGGTGGAGCGGGCGGCGACGAGGTCGGCCGGGGTGCCTTCGAACACGAGCCGGCCGCCGTCGTGACCGGCACCGGGGCCGAGGTCGATGATCCAGTCGGCGTGCGCCATCACGGCCTGGTGGTGTTCGACGACGATGACGGACTTGCCGGAGTCGACGAGCCGGTCGAGCAGCGCGAGCAACTGCTCGACGTCGGCGAGGTGCAGCCCCGTGGTCGGCTCGTCGAGCACGTACACGCCGCCCTTGTCGGCCATGTGCGTGGCCAGCTTGAGGCGTTGCCGTTCACCGCCGGAGAGCGTGGTGAGCGGCTGGCCGAGCGTGAGGTAGCCGAGCCCGACGTCGGAGAGCCGGGAGAGGACGCGCTGTGCCGCGGGGGTGGCCGCCTCGCCCGCGCCGAAGAACTCCCCGGCCTCGTCCACGGACATGGCGAGCACCTCGCTGATGTCGCGGCCGCCGAGGTGGTACTCCAGCACCGACGGCTGGTACCGCTTGCCCTCGCAGTCCTCGCAGGGGCTGGCCACCCCGGCCATCATCGCGAGGTCGGTGTAGATGACGCCCGCGCCGTTGCACGTCGGGCAGGCGCCCTCGGAGTTGGCGCTGAACAGGGCCGGCTTCACCCCGTTGGCCTTGGCGAACGCCTTGCGGATCGGGTCGAGCAGGCCGGTGTACGTGGCCGGGTTGCTCCGCCGTGAACCGCGGATCGGGCTCTGGTCGACGGACACGACGCCCTCGCCCGCCGGGATCGACCCGTGGACGAGCGAGCTCTTGCCGGAGCCCGCGACGCCCGTGACGACGACGAGCACGCCGAGCGGGACGTCCACGTCGACGTCACGCAGATTGTTCGCCGAGGCGCCGCGGATCTCCAGCGTGCCGGTCGCCTCCCGCGGGGTCTCCTTGACGGACGACCGGTCGTCGAAGTGGCGGCCGGTGACCGTGCCCCCGGTCCGCAGGCCCTCGACGGTGCCCTCGAAACAGACGGAGCCGCCCGCCGTACCGGCGCCGGGTCCGAGGTCGACGACGTGGTCGGCGATCGCGATGGTCTCGGGCTTGTGCTCGACGACGAGCACCGTGTTGCCCTTGTCGCGCAGGCGCAGCAGCAGTTCGTTCATGCGCTGGATGTCGTGCGGGTGCAGACCCGCGGTGGGCTCGTCGAAGACGTAGGTGACGTCGGTGAGGGACGAGCCGAGGTGGCGGATCATCTTGACGCGCTGCGCCTCGCCGCCGGAGAGCGTGCCCGCCGGCCGGTCGAGGGCGAGGTAGCCGAGGCCGATCTCCACGAACGAGTCGAGGGTCTGCTGGAGCGCGGTGAGCAGCGGCGCCACCGAGGGCTCCTTGAGAGCGCGGACCCAGTCGGCGAGGTCGCTGATCTGCATCGCGCAGGCGTCGGCGATGCTGATGCGCTTGATCTTCGACGCCCGGGCGCCCTCGCTGAGCCGGGTTCCGTCGCACTCGGGGCACGTGGTGAAGGCGACCGCGCGGTCGACGAAGGCCCGGATGTGCGGCTGCATCGCCTCCTTGTCCTTGGAGAGCATCGACTTCTGCACGCGGGGGATCAGCCCCTCGTACGTCATGTTGATGCCGGCGATCTTCATCCGGGTCGGTTCGTGGTGGAGGAAGTCCTGGAGTTCCTTCTTGGTGTACTTGCTGATCGGCTTGTCCGGGTCGACGAAGCCCGACTCCTTGTAGAGGCGCATGTTCCAGCCGTCCGAGCCGTACCCGGGAATGGTGATCGCGCCCTCGTTGAGGGACTTGGAGTCGTCGTAGAGCTGGGTGAGGTCGAGGTCGGAGACGGTGCCGCGGCCCTCGCAGCGCGGGCACATGCCGCCGGTGCGGTTGAAGGTGGCCTTGACGGTCTTCTTGTCTCCGCGTTCGACGGTGATGGCGCCGCTCGCGCGCACCGAGGGGACGTTGAAGGCGTACGCGCTCGGCGGGCCGATGTGCGGCTTGCCGAGCCTGCTGAAGAGGATGCGCAGCATCGCGTTGGCGTCGGTGGCGGTGCCGACGGTGGAGCGGGGGTCGGAGCCCATCCGCTGCTGGTCGACGATGATCGCGGTGGTGAGGCCTTCGAGGACGTCGACCTCGGGCCGGGCGAGCGTCGGCATGAAGCCCTGCACGAAGGAGCTGTAGGTCTCGTTGATGAGGCGCTGCGACTCCGCGGCGATGGTGTTGAACACCAGCGAGCTCTTGCCCGAGCCGGACACGCCGGTGAAGACGGTCAGCCGGCGCTTGGGGATCTCGATGCTGACATCTTTGAGATTGTTCTCCCGCGCGCCCAGCACGCGGATCAGATCGTGACTGTCGGCACCGTGCGGCGCAGACGGCTGCGGGTCCGTCCTCGTGGCCTTGCTCATCGTCTCTCCATCTCTCGGGCGGCCGCCTGCGCGGTCTCCGTCGGCATCGCCGGGCTCGATCCAACCAGCCCCGGCCGCGCTGCCGGGCACTGTCGCGTCGGTTCCGTCCGCGCGGGCGCGGGCGGGAACCTCCGTCCACCACCCTGACGAAGCCGGCGCGCGCGATGTGACGACGCCCGGGGAGCAAGGCTAGGTGAGGCCCGCTGCTGTGCGCTTCTCGAATCCTGACCGGCCGTGGTGGGGGACGGTGGACGCGTTACGCGTCGGGGAGAGCGTCGGGCAGTGCGATGCGCAGGCTGACGGTTCCGCGCAGGTCCAGCCAGGCGGTACCGGGGCCGCGGACGAGCCGGAGGACGACGTGGGCGCAGTCCGGGCAGCGGGCGATCAGTCCGGGCCCGCGGCCGTAGACCCGCAGCCGGGCGACGGGTCCCGCGCTGCCGCAGCCGGTGCAGGTGGCGACCGCCACGGTCAGGTCGACGGCGAACACTTCGGAGAGGGGACCGGCCAGTACGTTGCCGTCCTCGTGGGCGTCGTCGTCGTAGGCGTCGTACGGTGCGTCGATGGGGAGCGTGGTCATCTCAGCCTCCGCTGGGACCGAAGCGTTCGGTACGGACGAGTCCGGGGGCATGCCCGAGTCCGACCAGTTGGTCGGCCGCGTACTCGACGAAGCCGGTGGGCCCGCAGACGTAGACGGTCGGTTCGAAGTCGGAGGGCCACCCGGACGTCACGAGGTCCTCGGCGCGCAGCCGCCCGGGCGGGCGCCGCGAGGCCTCGGGGGCGGTGCGGGTGTAGACGTACGCCACGTCCAGGCCCGGGTCGGTGTGGCGCAGTTCGTCCTGGTAGAGCCGGTCCTGCGGGGTGCGCACGGAGTAGATGAGCCGGAACGGCGACCGGCCGCCGACGGCACGGCGTGCGCGGATCATCGCCATCAGCGGGACGAGTCCGGAGCCGCCGGCGACGAGGAGGACGGGCTCGGTCTGCTCCGGGCGCCACACGAACCAGCCGCCGACCGGCCCGCGCAGTTCCACCGCGTCACCGGCAGCGAACGCGTCGACGAGGTACGGCGACACCTCGCCGTCCTCGACGCGCTGGACGGTGAGCTCGACCTGCTCGGCACCCGGTGCGGAGGCGATCGAGTAGCTGCGCTGGGTGCTGTAGCCGTCGGCGGCCGTCAGCCGCACGTCCACATGCTGGCCGGCAAGATGTCCGGGCCAGCCGGGAACGTCCAGAAACAGGGTGCTCGCGGCCGGTGTCTCCTGCCGTCGCTCCGTCAGCGTGGCCGCCCGCCAGCGCAGCCGGTCGCCTAGTCGCCTTGGTACCGCTGTTCGCGCCATGGGTCTCCGTAGTCGTGGTAGCCGGCGCTCTCCCAGAACCCCGGTTCGTCGTCCAGGAGCAGGTGGATCCCGCGCACCCACTTCGCCGACTTCCACAGGTACAGGTGCGGCACCAGCAGCCGGGCGGGGCCGCCGTGCTCGGGCGGCACGTCCTCGCCGTCGTAGCCGTAGGCGATCCACGCCTGGCCGTCGAGCAGGTCCTCCAGGGGGAGGTTGGTGGTGTAACCGCCGTAGGCGTGGACCAGGGCGAACTCGGCGGCCGTCTCGACGTCCGCGAGCAGGAGGTCCAGCGAGACGCCCTGCCAGTGGGTGTCGAACTTGGACCATTTGGTGACGCAGTGCAGATCCACGGTCGGCCGCTCGGAGGCCAGGCCCATGAGGTCCGTCCAGGACCAGGTGTGCTCGGCGCCGGTCTCGGTGGTCACCGTGAACTGCCAGGTGTCGCGGCTGACCCGGGGCGTGGGTCCGGCGGACAGCACGGGGAAGTCGTAGGCCTCGTACTGTCCGGGCGGCAGCCGCCCGTCGGAGGTTCTCGGCCGTCCCCGGAAGCCGGGTGAGAAGGTGACCACGGTGCCACGCCCTTCCTGTCCGGATGCGCACGTGTCGATTCTCCCGCGCCCGGCCGACGTCCGCACGGTCGGCGGGTACGCGCACATGGGAGCACCGCTTGCCGGGTGGCGGCGTGTGGACCGATCCGGTCCGGGGTGAGAATCAGAAGGTGACCATGCCATCCGAGTCGTCGTCCCTGTCGGGCCAGAGTCTGTGCGGAACGGAGCCGCGCAGTCCGCTGCGCGCTTTTCTGCGGACGGAGACGGGCAGCGCGGCCGTGCTGCTCGCCGCCACCCTGGCGGCGTTGGTCTGGGCCAACATGGGCCCGGGCTCGTACGAGTCCTTGTGGGGCACCGAGCTGTCCGTGCGCATCGGGTCGGGCGGGGTGTCGCTGGATCTGCGCGAGTGGATCAACAGCGGGCTGATGACGCTGTTCTTCTTCGTCGTGGGTCTGGAGGCGCGCCGCGAGTTCGACCTGGGCGAGCTGCGGGAACGCCGCCGGGTCACGCTGCCCCTGCTGGCCGGGGTGAGCGGCATGATCGTGCCGGTGGCCATCTATCTGGCCGTCACGGCGGGCCACGGCTCCGACGCGCACGGCTGGGGTGCGGCCATGTCCACGGACACGGCCTTCGCGCTGGGCATGCTCGCCATCTTCGGGTCGCGGCTGCCGAACAATCTCCGGGTCTTCATGCTCACCGTCGCCGTGGTGGACGACTTCCTGGCCCTCGCCGTCATCGTCGTCGCGTACAGCGACGCGATCGAGCTGCCCGCGCTGTTGACGGCACTCGGCCTGTTCGTGCTCGTCCTGCTGGTGCGCCAGACCGTCGGCAGGCGGGTCCCCGCGCTGTACGGGGTCCTGGGCGTGGCGATCTGGGTGGCGCTGCTCAAGTCCGGGATCGACCCGGTGGTGACGGGTCTCGCGATGGGCCTGCTGACCTACGCGTACGCCGCGGACCGCGGCGACCTGGAGCATGCGAGCAGTCTGTTCCGGCGCTTCCGGGAGCAGCCCACGCCGGAGCTCGAACGGACCGTGCGCCGCGGGCTCGCCTCGACGCTGTCGCCGAACGAGCGGCTCCAGCAGATGTTCCATCCCTGGACGAGCTACGTCATCGTGCCGCTCTTCGCGCTCGCCAACGCGGGCATCACCCTCGGCGGCGGGCAGCTCGCCGACGCCTTCACCTCGCCCGTCACCCTCGGCATCCTCTTCGGCTACGTGGTCGGCAAGCCGGTCGGCATCATCGGCGCGACCTGGCTCACCACGAGGGCCAGCCGGGGACGGCTGCGACCGCCCGTGGGCTGGGGCGCCATCACGGCGGGCGGCACGCTGGCCGGGGTGGGCTTCACCGTGGCCCTGCTGATCGCGTCGCTGGCCTTCGAGGGCGACCGTCTGGAGCAGGCGAAGATCGGCATCCTGGCGGCCGTGGCCTGTTCGTTCCTGCTCACGTGGATCGTCACGCTGCTGATCGGCGCGCTGAACGCGCGTTCCCGTGCGCGGGCCCTGCTCGGCACCGGTGAGGCCATCGTCGACCTCAGCGAACCCGTCGACGTGGAGCGCGATCACGTGCGCGGCCGGCTCGACGCGCCGGTGACGCTCGTCGAGTACGGCGACTTCGAGTGCCCCTACTGCGGTCTCGCCGAGTCCGTGGTGCGCGAACTCCTCGCCGACTTCGGTGACGTCCGCTACGTGTGGCGGCATCTCCCGCTCACCGACGTGCACCCCAACGCGCAGCTCGCCGCGGAGGCCGCCGAGGCCGCGGCCCACCAGGACCGCTACTGGGAGATGCACGACCTCCTCATGGCCCACCAGGGCGACCTGCTCCCGAAGGATCTGCTGCGCTACGCCGCCGACGTCGGCCTGGACGCGGACCGCTTCCGCGACGACCTGCGGGCCCGCGCGGGTGCGCCCCGGGTCGCGATGGACGTCGAGTCGGCGGACCTCAGCGGCGTCTCGGGCACGCCCACGTTCTTCGTCAACGGCCGCCGCCACTACGGCGCCTACGACATCGCCTCGCTGACGGCGGCGGTCCGTGCGGCGCGCCAGCGGGCGTCGCTGACGGGGGCGGGCCGCAAGGACTGAGGGGGCCGACGACGTATCAGGCGGTACGGGCCCGCAGGCGTCGCAGCATGCGGGCGTCCTCGAAGCCGACCGCGTGGGCGGCGGCGTCGACGGTGAGGCCGTGGCTGATGAGGTGCTCGGCGCGTTCGAGGCGCAGGGCCTGCTGGTAGCGCAGCGGGGTGAGGCCGCCGGTCGCCCGGGTGAAGAGGCGGGTGAGGGTGCGTTCGCTCACCCCGACGGCGGCGGCCAGGTCGGGCAGGGGCAGTGCCTGGTCGAACCGGGTGTCGAGCAGGTCCTGGGCTCGGTGCACAGTGTCGTCCAGGTGGGACCGGTGGCGGAGCATCGTGCTGGCCTGCGGTTCGTTGCCGTTGCGCCGTGCGTAGACGACCATGTCCCGCGCCACCTGCGCGGCGACGGCGGGGCCGTGCCGGGTGGCGACCAGGTGCAGGGCGAGGTCGATCCCGCTGGCGATGCCGGCGGAGGTGACCACCCGGTCGTCGGCGGTGTAGAGCACATCACGGACGACGACCGCCCGGGGGTAGCGGCGGGCGAGTTCGTCCTGGACGTCGTGGTGCGTGGTGCAGCGGCGGCCGTCGAGGAGGCCGGCCCGGCCGAGCGCGTCGGCTCCGGCGCAGACGCTGGCTACGGTGCCGCCCCGGGCGTGGTGGTCGCGCAGGACACGGAGCGCCGGCTCGCCGATGGCGGGTGCGTCGGCGAGGTCGAGCGCGCGCCAGCCGGGGACCACGATCAGGTCCTCGGGGCCCAGCTCGGGCCAGTCGACCCGGGTCACCAGGGGCAGGCCCTGGGCCGTCGGGACCTGCGGCTGCTCGGCGACGTAGTGGAGTGTGTAGGGGTGCCCGAAGTCGGCGGCCGTGGAGAAGGCCTGCGCGGGTCCCGCGAGGTCCAGCAGATGGACTCCGGGCACCAGGAAGAAGACGATGTGGCTCACGATCCGGTCATCATGCCCGAGAGCCGGCCGCTGCTTCCAGTTCGTCGACGGTGGCGATGGTGGCGAACCGTCCGGCCAGGGCGTACTCGGTGCGCCGGACGATCTCCTCGGCGCTCAGGGTGCGCGGGTCGGCCAGCAGCTCGGCCACGGACTGTCCGGCGGGGGCGTCGCGGTGTGCGATGGGGTTGGTCGCCGTGGCGTCGGTGACGAAGGTGACCCGGTACCCGAGGTCGCTCGCGACGCGGGTGGTCGTCTCGACGCACTGCTCGGTGCGAATGCCGCAGACGACGAGTTCGCGGATACCGCGTTCGGTGAGGAGTTGCTGCAGGTTGGTGGTGGTGAAGGCGTTGTGCGAGGTCTTGTGGACGAGCGGTTCGCCCTCCTCGCGGTGGAGCTCCTCCAGCAGCCGGACGTGGCCGAGCGCGGGGTCGAACACGCCGCCGCTGCCCGGCTCCGAGTGCAGTACCCACACCACGGTGTCCCCGGCCTGCCGGGCGAGGCGGACGAGGCGGTCCACCTGGTGCGCGATCTTCGGGCGGGAGATGGTCTCCCACAGCGGGCCTGCGCGGAAGGATTCCTGGACGTCGATGACGACGAGTGCTCGGCTCATGGGTCCACTCTGACGGGCGCGGACACAGCGGCGACAGGCCTCATCGGGTCCACCCCCGGACCGATCCGGTCACGAGCCCCACAGACCGCCCTCGACTCCTGCGACCCCGACGAGGAGTCGAGCCGCGCACTCTCCGGCCCGCACGGCGTGCACGGCCGCACTGGAGCGGCAACGCGCCGGGGCGGGGTCGAACCCGACCCGCACCACACCGGCGCGGACAGCCCCGTGACCCCGCCGCCTTCACGACCGCCACCCTCCTGCGTCATGCCCTGATCGATGCCCCTTCGCGACCAGGAGAATGACCCCATGAACCCACTGCTCCACCTCGGCTGCACGCTCGACGAGGTAGATCCTCCTCGATGGCCCGCACCCGGCGCGGATGCCACCCGGCTCGTCCGGACCGTGCACGGGTTGCGGCACAGCAAGCTCGGCGATCTGCGCCCGGGCGACCTGCGCATGCTGGTGGCGCAGCAGGTGGCTCTGCACTGCACCCTCCCGCTGGCGGCGCTTCTGCTGCTCGAAGAGCCGCTGCTCGACGCGACGTTCTATCCGGGTGACCTCCTGCTCACGGCCGTGGGGGCGTCGGAGTCGGCCTGGGCCCTGGTTCCTGATCTGCGTACGCGGCTGAGCAGCGTGATCGCGGCCCTGCCGGACGCCGAGATCGCCGAGCTGCCGCGGGGCTCGGCCGAGGAACTCGCCCGGTTCAGCGGGAGGAGCGCCACACAACCCTGAGCGGGAAAAGGGCAGTTCAGGTTCCGGCGACTCGAAAACTACTTGAGTTCATTGATTGTTGAGCGCCGACGGCTAGGCAAGCGGGATCACTCCACCGATCATCTTGTCATGAACCTGCTGCCCAACCGGGCGGCACCTTCGTGGAGGTGTGGGATGCACCGTAGATTCGCCACCGGCCTTGCCGCCTCGACCATGGCGCTGGCCGCTGTCACCGCGACCGCCGGCACGGCCACCGCCGCTCCTGCCGACAAGCCCCAGATCCTGTCCAGCTGGACGCAGACGAGCGCGTCGAGCTACAACCTCTGGGCCGCGGCACGCTCGAATCAGGCCGCCTGGTCGGCGTACTCGTTCGACTGGTCCACCGACTACTGCTCCTCCTCGCCGGACAACCCCTTCGGTTTCCCCTTCTCCACCTCCTGCGCCCGTCACGACTTCGGCTACCGCAACTACAAGGCCGCCGGATCCTTCGACGCCAACAAGTCCCGTCTCGACAGCGCCCTCTACGAGGACCTCAAGCGGGTCTGCAACGCCTACAGCGGCGCGACGAAGACCGCCTGCACCAGCACCGCGTGGACCTACTACCAGGCGGTCAAGGCCCTCGGCTGACATCGAGGACCAAGTCCAGCCTGACGCAACGGTTGTGGCGTTCCGTCAGTTCCGTCAGACCTCATGGGTGCGCTCCCGCCCGAGGCGTGCCGCTGCCTGACGAGTACCACCCGGTCAGAAGCCTCCGGCCCGACCGCGACCACCCGCATCAGCCCCGCCGTCCTCGCGCCGGCCGATGCGGCGGTCGGGCCGCTGCTCCGACCTCCTCGCCCTCGCCCTCCCCTCCCTGTCCGCCCGGTACCGCCCGTCAGGCACATTCGCGCGGACGGGCCGAGAATGAGGGAGGCGGCTGATCGGCGAGTGAGAGCGCGGGCGGGTGAGCGATGACGGCGGACGACTCGGCACCCCTGCCCGACGAAGTACCTGCGGTTCCCGTCGCACCGACGTCACCCATGGCATCCACTGTTCCGGGGGTATCCGAGGCGTCCGCACCCTCCGCGGCCGGGCACAACGGGCCGCCGCCCCCGCCGACCGGGGTGACGGACGGTCCCGGCCCGTCGAGCGCGCAGGACGTGGCCGCCGACGGCCGTTCGGCGGCAGGCCATGAGGACGGGCGCGGGGACCGCTCGCAGGACGAGAGAGCCACGCTCGTCCAGCTGGCGACACGGCTGAAGGCCGCTCACCCCACGATCGAGGCGTCCGTCGTCGACGACACCGTCACCGCGGCCCACGACGCGTTCCGGGAGGCGAAGATCAGGACGTACGTTCCGATCCTGGTCGAGCGCCGGGCCCGGAACCTGCTCGCCGCCATCGAACGCGAGGGCGCCACCTCCCCGGAACCGCCGTCGCTGTCCGCACCCGCCGCCCCTCCCGGCACCGTGCCCGCCGCCGCGACCGCGTTCCGCGTCGTCAGCGACCAGGGGCCGGCCACCGGGGCCCCCGGCCTCGAGCTCTAGGCCCGCTCACGGGATCTCCTGCTCGGCCCAGATGACCTTCCCCTCGGGTGTGTGGCGGGCCCCCCAGCGCAGGGAGAGCTGCGCCACCAGGAAGAGGCCGCGGCCTCCCTCGTCGGTGCTGCGGGCGTGCCGCAGTCGCGGGGCGGTACTGCTGGCGTCGACGACCTCGCAGGTCAGCCGGGAGTCGAGGAGCAGCCTCAGTCGGATGGGCGGCTCGGCGTAGCGGATCGCGTTGGTGACCAGTTCGCTCACGATGAGTTCCGTCGTCATGGCCAGGTCGCCCAGGCCCCACTCCTCGACGCGGCGGGTGGCCCGGGCCCGTACGTCGGACACGGCCGCGGGGTCCACCGGGACGTCCCACGAGACGACCCGGTCGGCTCCCAGCGTGTGGGTGCGTGCGAGGAGCAGGACGATGTCGTCGGGCTGCGGCACGGGGACGAGTTGGCGGACCGCCGCCGAGCAGAGGGCTTCGAGGTCTTGGTCCGGGCCTGCGAGCAGCTCGCCGAGCCGGGCCATGCCCTGCTCCATGTCGTGGTCGCCCTCGACCAGGCCGTCGGTGTACAGGCCGACCAGGCTGTTCTCCTCCAGCTCGATCTCGTGCGCCTCGAAGGCCATCCCGCCGAGACCGAGCGGCGGGCCGGCGGGAAGCTCGGGGAAGGAGACCTGTCCGTCGGGTCCGACGACCACGGGTGGCGGATGTCCGGCCCGCGCCATCGTGCAGCACCGGGTGACAGGGTCGTAGACGGCGTACAGGCAGGTCGCTCCGAGGAAGGAGGACGCGGATCCGTTCCGTCCGGCCGCCTCGTCATGGGTCTTCTCCTCGCTGAGGCGGAGCACGAGGTCGTCGAGGTGGGCCAGGAGTTCGTCGGGGGGCAGTTCCATGTCGGCGAGGGTCTGTACGGCGGTGCGCAGGCGGCCCATGGTGGCGGCGGCGGTGATGCCGTGGCCGACCACGTCGCCGACCACCAGGCCGACGCGGGCGCCGGACAGCGGGATCACGTCGAACCAGTCGCCGCCGACCCCGCCGGTCGGGTCGGCGGGCAGGTAGGAGGAGGCGATGTCCAGTGCTGTTCCGCCGGTCGGGGGATGGGGCAGCAGGCTGTGCTGGAGGGTGACGGCCGCCGTGTGCTCCCGGGTGTAGCGGCGGGCGTTGTCGACGCACAGGGCCGCCCGTGCCACCACCTCGCGGGCCAGCAGGACGTCGTCGGGCAGGAACGAGACCGGGTTGAGGGAGCGGACGAACGTGGCGAGGCCGAGGGCGGTGTGGCGGGCCCTCATCGGCACGGAGATGAGGGAGTGCAGGCCGAAGCGGCGGATGCTCTTCGCCCGCTCGGGTTCCTCGGCGAGCCACAGCGCGTCGGCCGGGTCGAGAACGGAGAGGAGGACCGGTTCGCCCTCGGTGAGCAGGTGGACGTCGTGCGGCGGCGGGAGGAAGTCGGCACGGTCCCCGATCCGGGCGACGGCCTCCGGGCATCCCTCGCGCACCGAGCTCATCGCGGCGCGCCGCATCTCCGGTGTGACGGAGGCGGGCCCCGCGTCGGACAGCCAGGCACCGTGCCCCTCCGTGCTGAGCACCGACTCCAGGAGGTCGACGACGACGAAGTCAGCGAAGCGGGGCACCGCGAAGTCGGCGAGTTCCTGCGCGGTCCGCAGGACGTCGAGGGTGCCGCCGATGCTGGTGCCCGCCTCGTTCACCAGGGACAGGAGCTCCCGGGCGTTCCACCGCTCGGTGATGTCGAGGACCGTGTAGCACACGCCGGTGAAGGAGTTGTCGGCTCCGAGCAGGGGGAAGAACGAGGTGGAGTAGGCGTGTTGGCGGTACGGGTCGGCCCAACTCCATCCCAGGTACTCGTAGTCGATGACGGGGTCGCCGGTGGCCAGGACCTTGTGCATCAGCCCTTCGATGGTCTCCGACAGGAGGCCGGGCAGCAGTTCGGTGAGGCGGCGCCCGAGGCGCTGGTCGCGGGGGACGCCGCCCAGGTGTTCCAGGGTGTCGTTCATCCACGCGTAGCGCAGGTCCAGGTCGAGCACGGCCATGCCGACCGGCGCGCGGGTCACGAACCGGTCGAGGAAGGCCGGGTCGGCCGTCCATCGCCGGCGCTGGTCCCGCGCCGACACCAGGAAGCACTCACGGCCGTCGATGCCGAACGCCGCGGAGACCCGCAGGTCCACCTCGACGGGCCGCCCGTCCCTGCGGCGCAGGGGGACGGAGCCGCTCCACCCCATGCCGGCGCGGCAGCGGTCGGCGATGCCGGCCACGCGGATCGGGTCCCGGGGCATGGCGAGCAGACGGCCCGCGAAGGTCCCGATCATCTCGGCCGCCGGGTATCCGAGCAGGGCCTCGGCGGCGCGGGTCCAGCCGATCAGCACCCCGTCGCCGGACACCACCACCGCGGCGTCGGTCGACGCGTCGAGAGGTGCGCCCGGTCCCTCGGACACGGACGCGTCGGAACCTTCCTGTGCGGAGTCCATGCAGCTCATCCTCTACAGCCATGTTCCTGCTAGTCCGCGTGTTGTGCACGGCCCGGCGCAGGGCACGGTGCGGGGTGCCGGGTGCGGGAGGACGCCGGGCCGCCCCACGCCGGGGCGTGGCCCCGCGAACACGCGTCGGTGGCCCCCGCGCGGGCCGCTCCCCCGGCCCGGAACACACCGGGCGCTCGGCCCCGTACATGCCAAGAAGGCGCTCTGGAGTGGGCATGACCGGTGTCAGGGCGCAGCATGGAAGAGCCGGGGTAAGGGCCGACGTGCGCTACACCGGCGACAGAGCCGGCACGCCGCGCCGGCCGGTGGAGGAGGGCCAGGGATGACAGCCGATTCCTTGCAGTCCGAGAGCGGGGGCTACGACCCCGACGCGAGCCGGCCGACCGGGCTGCTGGACGTCCTCAGCGTCGCCGCGATGGTTCTCGACGCCGAGGGCCGGATCGTGTTCTGGACCCCGCAGGCCGAGGACCTGATCGGGTACACGGCCGAGGAGGTCCTCGGCAAGTACGCGGCGCGTCTGATCATCCACCCCGAGCACCTCCAGTCCGTGTCGAAGCTGTTCGCCGAGGTGCTGGCGACCGGCCGGAGCTGGGCCGGCGCCTTCCCCATCCGGCACAAGGACGGCAGCACCCGCCTGATGGAGTTCCGCAACATGCGGCTCCTGGACGACCTCGGTGATGTGTACGCCCTCGGTATCGCGGCGGACCACACGCTGCTGCAACGGGTGGAGACCGAC
Organism: Streptomyces sp. NBC_01428; assembly: GCF_036231965.1. Taxonomy (NCBI): domain Bacteria; kingdom Bacillati; phylum Actinomycetota; class Actinomycetes; order Kitasatosporales; family Streptomycetaceae; genus Streptomyces; species Streptomyces sp. NBC_01428. The sequence goes on from NZ_CP109499.1 coordinate 854,258, forward strand.
CTCGCGCTGTGCGAGCAGCTGATCAACCAGTCCCCCATCGGTCTGGCCCTGATGGACCCCGACCTGCGCTATCTCATGGTCAACCCGGCGCTGGAGCGCATCGACGGCATCCCGGCGGAGGACCACATCGGGCGGCATCTGCGGGAGACGCTGCCGTTCCCCGACGTCGACACCGTCGAGTCCGCGCTGCGTCAGGTGCTGACCACCGGCACTCCGCTGCTCGACCAGTACCACGTGGGGCGCCCGCCGGCGGATCCCGAGCACGAGCACGCCTGGTCCCTTTCGTTCTACCGGCTGGAGGACCCGGGCGGGCGCGTGCTGGGCGCGGCGGCCTCGGTCGTCGACGTCACGGAGCGACATCGCGCGGCCGCCGAGGCCGACCGGGCGCGCCGTCGTCTGGCGCTGATCGCCGACGCCTCGACACGGGTCGGCACCACGCTGGAGGTGGACCAGACCGCCCGCGAGCTGGCGGACATCGCGGTCCCGGAGCTGGCCGACGTGGTCGCCGTCGACGTGCTCGACTCGGCGCTGGCGTGCCGCCGGATGCGCCGTCCGGACAACGGCCCGGAGTTCTTCCGCGCGCTGGCGCTCAAGGCGTCCCATCCCACGGTGGCGTTGCGTGCCGCGGACCCGCCCGGCGACCTGGCCACCTACGAGGGCGACCGCATGGTGACCCTGTGCGTGCACACCGGCAGGCCGGTCCTGGTGCGGCACGTCGGTGAGCAGGATCTGCCGCGGATCGCCCGGGACGCCCAGGCCAGTTCCCTGCTGGCACAGGCCGGCGTCCACTCGTACCTCGCGGTCCCGCTGATCGCCCATGGTGAGGTGCTCGGTGCCCTCGACCTCAAGCGCACCCGTAACCCGGTCCCCTTCGACGACGACGACGTCGTGCTGGCGACGGAGCTGGCGAGCCGTGCCGCGGTCGCCATCGACAACGCCCGCTGGTTCCAGAGCGTCCGCAACACCGCGGTGACCCTCCAGCGCAGCCTGCTGCCCGAGCACCCGCCGAACCTGAACGGCCTGGAGGTCGCGTCCCGCTACCAGCCGGCCCAGGCCACCAGTGAGGTCGGCGGCGACTGGTACGACGTCATCCCGCTGTCGGACGACAGGACCGCCCTGGTCGTCGGTGACGTCATGGGCAACGGGATCGACGCGGCCGCCACCATGGGCCGGCTGCGGACCGCCACCTGCGCGTACGCCGACCTCGACCTCGATCCCGGCGACGTGCTCCAGCACCTGGACAAGATCACCTGCGATCTGGAGCACTACATCGTCACCTGCCTGTACGCCGTCTACGACCCGCACACCCGGCAGTGCCGCGTGGCCAACGCGGGGCACATGCCGCCCGCGCTGGCCCGTCCCGGCACCGCTCCCGTGCTGCTGGACCTGCCGCCGGGCGCCCCGCTCGGCGTCGGCGGCATCCCCTTCGAGACCACGACGGTCGACCTGGCCGCCGACGATGTCCTCGTCCTGTACACGGACGGTCTCGTCGAGACCCGCCTGCACCCCATCGACGACCGCCTGAACGTCCTTCTGAGCTTCCTCGACGAACCGGGTCGGCCACTGGAGGAACTCTGCGACCTCCTGCTGTACGGCCTGCGCAATTCCGACGACCACGACGACGTGGCCCTCCTCGTGGCACGGGCGACCTAGCCGGCCGTGGAGACGCGCGGCGCGCCGGCGAAGGCCGGGGCACGGGCGTGGTGCGCCGGTGCTACGGCTGCCGTTTCTTCTCGTCCTTGGAGCGGCGGTGGGAGACCTGGTCGCGGGTGGAGCGCCAGCGGGAGCGTGCCTGGTCCACGACGCTGTCCCACTGGCGGCGGATCTCGTCGTCGGACGGCCGGTCGCCCGCCCGGATCCGGACCAGTTCGTCGCGCATCTCCCGCCCCAGCGCGGCGGACGCGACGATGACGAACATCGCGGCGAAGAGCGCCGAGATCATCGCGAAGACGGCGCCGACCGCTCCGTAGCGCGCGGCGTAGGAGTTGAACAGACGCGGGAGATAGATGGAGGCGCCCACCGAGTAGACGGCCGTGAGCGCGGCGGCCGTGACGCCGAAGGGCAGGAGGTCGCGCCAGGGGATCCGCTTCGCCGACAGGGCGGTGCCGCTCCACACGAGGAAGGCGATGCTCACCGGCACTTCGCAGACCGAGGCCACCACGCCCAGGGGCTTTCCGCCGAGTGTCGCGTGCATCCAGCCGGTGACGGCCGTGTAGCAGGCGAGCGCGAGGATCCACGCGAGGCCGTTCCGGGTGTTGCGGACGCTGAGCGGGGTCAGTTGCCAGGTCTGTTCGAAGAGGCGCTGGGTGGCCCGCGCGAAACTCAGCACGGAGATGATCAGGAAGATGCCTCCGAAGATGCCCACGCCTGCGCTGGTGCCGTCGGCGGGGGCGAGGAGCGACCTGACCGCCTCGGCGCCCTGCCCGGTGAGGCCGTAGCGCTTGATGATCCGTTCGGCGGCGTCGTAGTCCGAGAAACTGCTGAGGACGGCGCCGCAGAGGATGCTGAGGGGGATCACCGCGGTCAGCGCGCTGGAGGCCAGGGCCATCGAGCGGTCGAAGCCGACGATCTTCTGGAAGCGGTTGAGGACGCGCAACGCGAACGCGGGACGCAGCCAGAACGTCAGCGTCCTGACGAGGCGTTCACGATTGATCCCCGCCGTGCTGTCCTCCGTGATCTCGGGCCCGGTGTGGCGCTGCGAGCGTAACGGACAGGCGCCCGGGCGGCGCGGGACGACACGGGCCCACCGTCCCGCGTACGGCGGGATGGGCGGGCGCGACGACGGCGGGCCTACGTGAGGACGAGGAACCGCAGGGCCGTGACCGCTCCGACCTCCCGTACGCCGATCCTCTTCAGGGCGATTCCCTCCACCTCGGGGTCGTCGAACAGCCGGAGTCCTGAGCCCAGGAGTACGGGCACCACGTCGAGATGGAGTTCGTCGGCGAGTCCGGCCCGCAGCGTCTGACCGATCACGTCGGCGCCGAGGACCTGGACGACCCGGTCCCCCGCGGCGGCCCTCGCCTGCCCGATCGCCGACTCGATCCCGTCGGTCACGAAGGTGAAGGTGAGGTTCTCGTCCTGCTTGGGCATGACCCGCGGTGGTGTGTGGGTCAGGACGAAGAGCGGGACCTGGAACTCGTAGGCGCCGACATAGGAGTCCGGGTCCTCGGCCATCGCGTACGAACGCCTGCCCATGACGACCGCGCCGGTCTGCTCGATCAGTTCGTCCATGTACGCGCTGCCGCGGAGTGTCTCCGGGTCGGAGAGGCGCGCGGCGCTGCCCTTGCGGTCGGCGACGAAGCCGTCCAGCGAGATGGCCATGCCGGCGTGCACGGTTGCCATGGGTGGTCCTTCCTTTCACCGATGCCGAGGAGACGGGTCGAAAACGCTCCGTCGCAGGGGCAGACTCCGGAGCGGAGGACAACTCATCGGTCGTTCCGGACCCGCGCGACGGGTGGGGTGCGATGCCGACCCGGCTGTCGAGGGCGGATACCTCCCCTGCCTATGTCAGTGGTCTCTTCTACGCTCCGGATCATGAGCGGATGGTTGCGGAACACCGAGGTCCTGGTCGAACAGGCCGCCCTGTACCGGGAACTCGCCGAGCGCGGTGAGTTGCTGGAGCTGTCCCGCGCGGTGATGCGGGCCGCCTGCGCCAACGGCTCGATGACGGGAGTCGGTGTCGCGAACATGGACCTTCTCCGCGCGCTTCCCGACGGCGACCGGACGGAGCTGGCCGCGCTGTGGGCCGAGTGGCACGCGCGTGTGGAGGACGACTGGACAGCCGGGGAGTTCCGGCGGGATGTCGACTACCTCCGCACCGAGCTGCTCATGGCGGCCTCCGGCGTGGCCCGCGGCCTGGACGGTGACCCGCTGGCCGCCGAACGCGGCGCACAACTGGCCCTGCTGGGCGACCAGTACGTGGTCTGGTCGCACCACCGGATCTGGGAGCTGGTCGACGCGGAGCTGACGGCCGGACGCGTCCCCGGCCCGGCGGTACTGGCCGCCTTTCGTCGCACCGCCGCGGCAGCGACGCTGCCCGGATTCCGGCGCACCCAGGTGTCGGCGAACGCCGCCGAACCCGGCATGCGCAGCGTCATGGAGCGCTGGCCCGGCCCGGTGCTCAACTCCGGAGAACCGTGGGCCGATCAGGCGCTCAAGGAGACTGCCGTGGGCGGTGAACCGTGGCTTCGGCTGCTGGCCCACGCCGCTCCGGCGACCGCGAGCGCGCCGTCGGCGGCCTGGAGACGGACCGCGGCAGCCCTGATCGAGGAGGTCGGCTGCGACGCGGTGCGGGCGGCTGTGCCACGGTGGTTCGCGGCGGCCACCCTTCCGCGTACGGTCCCGCTGGTCGGCCATCCGCATCTGCCGTTCGACGTGAACACCCGTTTCGACACCTACAACTCCCATGTGCTGCGCGGGCTGGCCTGGACGCTCGCCCTGCTCCCCACCGGGCCGGACATCATCGGCGCCCTCGTCGGTCTCGTCGAGACCTCGCTCGACGAGCGGTCCGGCGACGGCCCCCGTGCCCCGCACGTGGCGGAAGCGGGGATCGTCGCTCTGGCACTGACTGGGGACGGCGTGGCGCGGGCCGAACTGGAGACACTGCGCGGATGGGTCTCGCACAAGGGCACCGTGCTGCGCATCGGCAAGGCCCTCGGAGGGGCGTGGACAGGGGCCAGTCGCTGACACACCTCCGACGACGGCGCCGTTCCGGGGAGGCACGGCAGCGGGGGTCCCGACCGACCGCGTCGGGCCGGCCGGGTGGGTGGCGACATCGTGGACGGGAAGGGCTCAGTCGTCGTCCGACAGGGCGAGTTCGGCCCAGATCGTCTTTCCGCGCGGTTCCGGCCGGGTCCCCCAACGTCGGCTGACCTGCCAGGTGAGGTAGAGGCCCCGGCCGCCCTCGTCGGCGTCCTCGGCGTAGCGGAGGTGCGGCGCCGTGCTGCTGTCGTCGGTCACCTCGCAGACGAGGACGGGCCCGTCGAGGATGAGGCGCAGTCCGATGTCGCCGTCCGCGTACCGGATGGCGTTGGTGACCAGTTCGCTGACGACCAGGCTGGCGGTGAACGCGTGCTGCTCGAGACCCCACGCGGCCAGTGCCTCTTCCACCGCGTCACGTGCCTCGCCCGCGCTCTCTGGACGGTGGGCGAGGGTCCACGAGCGGACCTGGTCGGGCCCGAGGACACGGGTGCGGGCCAGGAGCAGGACGGCGTCGTCGCTCTCCGCCTTGTGCGGCGTCAGGCTGTAGAGCACCTCGTCGCACATCTCCTGCAGGGGCCGGTCGGTGGGCAGCAGGACGTCGGCGACGGACGCCAGCTGCTCCTGCGCGTCGTCCGACACGGACCGGAGCATCGCGGTGTTGGACAGCAGCAGGACCGAGCCCTCCGCGAGCTCGAACTCGGCTGTTCCGTACTTCGGCATGCCACGGCCGAGCGACGGCCCCACCGGCACCGTGGCGTACTCGACGCGGCCGTCGGGGAAGGCGACCACGGGCGGCGGATGCCCGGCACTGGCGACGGCGCAGCGGCGTGTGACGGGGCTGTAGACGAGGTACAGACACGTGGTGTGCTCGTCGGACGGGTCGTGTTCGGTGGGGTCCGTGTGGTCGGGCCGTTCTCCGCGCAGCCGGGTCACCAGGGCGTGCAGGCGGTGCAGGACCTCGTCCGGTGGCAGGTCGAGGACGGCGAGCGCTCCGATCGCGGCCCGGACCTCGCCCATGGTCGCGGCGGCCTGCAGACCCTGGCCGGCCGTGTCGCCGGTGACCAGGGCGACCCGTGCTCCGGACAGCGGGATGACGTCGAACCAGTCGCCGCCCGCGCCGAGCGGGAAGTAGCTGGACGCCGTCTCCACGGCGGTGTGCCCCACCACCTGCGGCGGACGCAGGCTGAGTTGCAGGATGCGGGCGGCCGAGCGTTCCCGTGTGTAGAGACGGGCGTTGTCGAGGCACAGGGCGGCGCGGTCGGCGAGTTCGGAGGCGAGGGCGAGGTCGTCCTCGTCGAAGGCTCCGGGGGTGCGGTCCCGGTAGCAGTGCGCCACGCCCAGTACGGCGCCACGGGCGGCCAACGGCAGGACGAGCAGGGAGTGGGCCCCCGCTTCGAGCATGCGCCGTCCCCGCACCGCCTCGTGGTTCGGCCAGCCGGTGCCCGAGGTCAGCTCGGCGACGAGGCGGGGCTGCAGGTCGGACAGACTCTGCGAGAAAGGGGTACCGAACATCAGGCCGATCGCCTCACCGATGGCGGGAAGCCTCTCGGCGGGTTCGGGAACGGAAGCGCTCACGCCCGTGCACCGCAACGCACCGTGCTCGAACGCGGCACCCGGCGCGGAGACCTCGCCGCGCAGGACCGAGTCCAGGACCTCGACGGCCACCACGTCCGCCAGGGCGGGCACCATCGCGTCGGCGAACTCCTGTGCCGTGCGGAAGATGTCGAGCGTCGTGCCGATGTGTCCGCTCGCCCGCTCCAGCAGCTCCAGCCGTGCCGTCGCCCGGTGCTGGTCGGTGACGTCGACGATCGCCGCCATCACCCCGAGCACGGTGCCGGCGGGGTCCTCCAGCCGGAAGGTGGAGATGGACAGGACGGTCTCGGGCGACCCCGGGGTGAGATGGCCCCGCGCCTCGACGTCGAGCACCGCCACACCGTTGCTCAGGACGTCCCGCAGCATCGTCTCGAAGGCTCCGGAGTAGAAGTCTCCCGCCCAGTCCCGCGGGTGACGGCCCACGGCGTCGTCGAGGGGGAAGGCCCGGATGTGCCGGGCCGCCCTGTTGAACCGCACCAGACACAGGTCCGGGTCCAGGACGTGGAGGCCGATGGGGGACTCGGTGAACAGCGTCCCCAGCACGGCCAGCTCGAGTTGTGTCTTCGGCCCGTCGTGCCCGCCCAGCGATGGATCCATGGGTGTTCCGTAGACCGTTGCCCACGGAAACAATCCGGCCGGCCCGAGATCCATCCCATCCGCTCAACGGCGGCGCGCGACCGGAGTAGTGGCGCGGACCGAGGAGCGCGCGCCGACCGGACCGCGTGTCGGACGACCGATGCCCGGCGGCCCTGGGGACTCCGTGGGATGTCGCAGGAGGCACGAATTGGTTGCGGCCTTCACGTCCGGCCTTGGGTACGGCCTTGGGCGGGCAGCATGACGATCCATGAGCAGAAGCACGGAACGGGACCGGTACGTCGACTTCCTGCGGGCGTGGGCGATCGTCCTGGTGGTGCTCGGGCACTGGGTCATCACCGCGCTCGTCCGGTCGTCCGACGGCGGGATCACCGCTCCGGAGCTGCTCGCCACCCTGCCCTGGACCCAGTGGCTGACGCTGGGGTTCCAGATCATGCCGCTGTTCTTCCTGGCCGGGGGCCACGCGGCGGGCGGCTCCTGGGCGCGGGCGCGCCTGGCGGGCGGGACCGCCGCGGGATGGGTGGGCGGCCGGGCGCTGCGGCTGCTGATTCCGGCAGGGGCGTACAGCGTGCTGGTGCTCTGCTCGGTCGGGATCTGCTCGGCGGTGGGCGTGGACGCCGACACCCTCGCGCTCGTCGGCTGGGCGATGGCCATGCAGTTCTGGTTCCTGCCCGTCTATCTCGTGCTCAGTGCGTCGACCCCCGCCCTGCACTTCCTGCACCGGCGTTGGGGGCTGCGCGTCCCCACCGCCATGGCGGCGGTCGCACTGGCCGCGGACGTGTTCGTGGTCACGGCCCACACCCCGTACGTGGGACTGCTCAACTACGTTCTGGTGTGGGGCGTCGCCTATCAGCTCGGATTCTGCTGGCAGGACGGCCTGTTGACGGGTCGTCGGCTCTTGGCGCCGGCCATGGCCGGGTGTGGCGCGCTGGCCTTCAGTGTGCTGATCGTGTTCGGGCCGTTCCCGGTGAGCCTCATCCTGGTGACGGGCCAGGACCCCAGCAACATCAACCCTCCCTCGGCGGCGATGCTGGCCTGGGTGGTGGCCCAGACCGGCCTGTGCCTGGTCGCCGCCCCGGCGCTGCGGCGACTGCTGGCCCGCGAGCGGGTGTGGCGCGTCGTGGGTCCCGTCGGCGGCGCCAGTATGACCCTGTACTTGTGGCACATGCTGCCGGTGCTGGTGGTGGCCGCCGCCTTCTATCTCACCGGTCTCGCACCCGAGCCCGCTCTCGGCTCGGCGGCCTGGTGGGCGCTGCGGGTGCCGTGGCTGCTGGTGCTCGGCGCGGTGCTTGCCGGTGTGGTGGTGGCGCTGCGTCCGCTGGAGCGCGGGCTGACCCTGCTCCACGAGCGGACCCGCCCGAGCGCCGCGCCCGACCGCCCCTGGCTCCTGTGGCCGGGCCTGGCGGTGACCGTGCTCGCGCTGTCCCGGTTCGCCGTGCGGGGCTTCGCCCCCGACGGCCGCTTCCCGGTCCTGCCCGCGCTGGGTCTTCTCGTGGGCACCGCCCTGGTGATGGCGACCGGGTGGCAGTCACGAGCTACCCCGGCCCCCGAGGACCCCAAGGACTCCAGGGACCGCCTGGAGGAGGCGGCCTGACGCCCGAACGGGCGTGCCTCTACGCCACGTTGCGCCTCCGACTGGACTGCTGACGCCCAACGGGACCCAGGGGAAGGGGAGTCACCGCCGCCGACCGCGGTGACTCCCCGACGTACCGCCCCCGGAGCGCGGTTCCTAGAACGCCGTCAGCGTCAGGCGGATCGCCGTGGGGGCGGTGTCCTGGATGTAGGAGGCGAAGTCGGCCACGTCGTCGAAGGCGAAGCCGTAGGCCTTGCCGTCCTCGGTCGCCGCGTGGACGGCCTTCGCGTAGTGGTTGGTGAGGTCGGTCCGGTAGAAGTCGGCAGCGGAGGTGGTCGGTTGGGCCGGGTTGCTGAGCAGGGTCGAGCGGTTGAAGCCCGCACCGAGCACCGCGGCCACCGGGCCCGTGGTTCCGTCGTTGGGAGCGGCGAGGTTGCCGTCGCAGAACAGGACGTCACGGGTGGAGGGCTTGCTGAAAGAGACGGCGGCGGGCCCGTCGAAGGTGAACTTGTCGGCGCGTACCCGTCCGGTGAACGCGCCCGCGTTGGTGGTGACGGTCAGGTCCTTGCCGGTGTAGGTGCTCCACACCTCGTCGATGTACGGGGCGAAGTAGTCCTTCGCGAACAGACCGGCGTCGAGACCATGGCCGGGGGCGATGATGCGGACGTCATCCACGACCAGCGGGGCGAAGTCCTCGATGCCCTTCACCGCGGCGAAGGCGGCCGCACGTCCGCCGTCGCGGACCGTGCCGGTGGTCTGCTCCTTGTCCCCGTTCAGGCGGATGCTCATGGGCACACTGAACATGTCGACCATGGTCGTGTTGCAGAACATGCCCGCGGAGTTGTAGGTGAACTCGGCGCAGTCGTGCAGCACCGCGTAGTTGGGGTCCGAGGTGACCCAGCCGGCGGGGTACTGGAGCGCCGCGTTGCCGTCGCCGTCCGCGACGGCCTTGAACTTCAGCTTTTCTCCGAGCGACACGTAGATGCGGCCGGACATGTGCGGGAGGCTGAGCTGCGTCTCCCCGGTGCCGGACAGTGTGAGCGCGTAGTCCGTGAACCCGTCGGCGCCGTTGTCCGCGAGGGATATCGGCGCGAGGGTGCCGTCCTGGGTGACGCGGACCTGCCGGCCGTCCTGGTTGCCGACGACGTAGACGTGCACGGACGCGTTGTCGAAGGAGCCGCTGTTGTTGACGATCGTCAGCGGCAGCGATCCCGCGGCGGCCTTGGTGGAGGCGTCCGTCGTGTCGGCCAGGGCGTACGGCGCGACGGCCGCGATCGCGGGGACGGCCACGGCGGCGCCGCCGAGGGCGAAGAGCATCTTGCGGCGGGAGAGATCACGCTGGTGACGAGGCGTCATGTCTGTGGTGCTCCTTGGTGCTTGTGCCTGTGGCGAGGCTGTGGGGGGTGACCCTGCGGAGAGGCGCGCCGACGCGACGCACCCCGTCGGGGGCCCTTTCGGTTGTCCGGCACGGTCGACGTCCGCGCGTGGATGATCCGAGCAAACCCCTGAGAGCGCTCTCACAACGGCGCGGCCGTCACCGATGGGCCCCGATGCTACGCATGACTCACGGAGAGGCCAACCACTTGGAGGGATCACCAAATCCCTCTGCACTGGGCTTACTTGAGGACCAGCTCGTCATCCTCGAACTCTTAAGGCGCGTTTAAGCCGTACTTAAGAAGGGGTGCTCCGCTTTCGGACTGCAATCCCGCCGCGGATGGGGGTGCGCCCGTACGGGCGCGGCGCATCACAGACCGGCTGGCTGCTCGCGGCGCTAGGAAGCGTCCCAGACGTCCGGGCCGCCGCCGCGCCACTCGATCAGGTCGGAGCCGACCACGTCGAGTTCGTCCCAGTTCTGCAGGCCCGCTTCCTGCAGGAACGCCGTCAGGTCGTGCAGTGAGTAGGCGGTACCGAGGACGGCGGTGTCGACCTGTACACGCCGACCTCCGCCCTCGGTGGGCGGGTACACGGTCACGGGCGTCGCGGATGCCATGGGGCCAGCATGGTCCAGGGCCGGTCCGCGCGCATCCGGGCCGTTCGGAGTCCTGCCGGGGCGCGAGACGGGCAGGGCGGAATCGGCCACCGGTCGGCACCCCTCACGAACGCGCCTCGTGACGACCGTCCGCTCAGGGCTGACGCGCGGTCATCGGGACCCCCGTGGACTCTGCGGACACCGTCTGTCGCCGTGCTCCCGCAGGGTCGGTCATCGAGCCGGCACGTCACCGGCTCTCGGCGACGGCGACACGGCCCGACCGCAGGGACGTCCGCCCTTGGGTCGGGATGCCGTGGGTGTGGGCGAGGTCGAGGAGGTTGTCGTCGGACACCACGCTCAGGCCGTACTCGTCGAGCAGCGTGGCCAGTTGCTCCGGTCGCCACAGCGAGCGCCACGGCTCGCCGGAGGTGATGGAACTGCCGAGGAAGCGGGTCAGGAGCCGGCCTGCGGCCGCTCTCGTCGACGGGCTCTGGTAGTTGACGACGAGTGCGCTGCCAGGGGCCGCCCGGGCGGCGAGGGCGGCCACGGTGGCGCGTACCTCGTCGCGTGTGAGGTACGGGACCACGCCCTCCCACAGCCATGTCGTCGGGGCCGACGGGTCGTGGCCGGCGCCGTCGAGGGCCGTCCCGAGGTCATCGAGCGCGAAATCGACCGGCGTGAAGCGCACGGAACGGGCCGCGGCCGCCTGTTCGGCGGGCAGGCGGTCCTGCTTGTCCTGCTGGGAGGCCGGATGGTCGACCTCCCAGACATCGGTCCGTGCGAGCTGGGACAGACGCCAGGCCCGTGTGTCCAGACCGGCGCCGAGGATCACGAGCTGGTCCCCCACGTGTGCGCGCAGCGCCTCGTCGATCGCCACCGTGCGGGGCACGACCACCTCGGCGCAGGCCCGCACACTCTCGTACGCGGTGCGTTCCCGCCAGCCCGTCGGCGGAGTGTCCGCGCGTACCTGCTCCACGGCGGTGCGTTCCTCGGCCCGCAGCAGCCGTACCGCCACCGGATCCGCGAACCGAGCCGTCCCGGCTCTCCCGTCGGCCGCCGCCCGCCCCTGGCAGACGAGCACCGCCGTCCTGCTGGCCGCGCGCTCACTCATGGCGTCACCCTTACCGTCGTTCCGTGGCCCTGGACCGCGGAGAAGCCCTTGTCCCACCAGTGTCCGTACCGTCGGTAGACCGTCGGATCGCGGTCGGCGAGGAAGGCCGTCAGCCGCTCGGCCTCCTCCGTCAGACCGCGCCACGCGGCCTTGCCGATGGTTCGGAAGGCGGTCAGTTCCAGTCCTCCGTCGGTCGCCCGCCACACTCCGGCGACCTCGCCGTCGACGAGCAGGCAGGGCAGTACGTCGCCGTTGCGCCGCACGACCAGGGGGCGGTACTCCAGGGGCATGAGCCGCCCGGGTACGGCGTGGGACAGGAGCGTGCTGTCCCACATCGGCAGCAGGCGCGGCGGGGCCGGCGTGTCCTCGTCCGGCAGGGTGGCGCCGTCCAGGTCGAACAGGGCCGCGCGGCCGGGGCCGGGGAGCCGCACCAACCGGTCGGAGAGCTGCTGCAGAGCCCGGGAGATCACGGGGCGTGTCAGCAGGGTGAAGCGGGCGAAGTCCTGCGCGGAGGCGGGGCCGAAGGCCCGCAGGTAGGAGAGCAGCAACCGCTGGACTCCCTCGTCCGGATCCTGCGGTGCGGCTCTGGCGATCCGGGCGGCGCGGTAGGTGTTCGGCTGCTTGAACGACCAGGGACCGTCCGTCGGTACGTGGTGGACGGGCGCGAACGTGCGCAGTGCCCACCACATGCGGTGCGCGTGTTCGCCGAACCGCTCCTTCAGGTGGCTCTCCACCTCCGCACCGGTGCGGGGCATCCGCAGGTAGTCGGCAAGTTCCGCGAGCAGCGCGTCGGCGTCGTCCGCTGTCAGTCCTGTCGCGGTGAAGCGACGGTCGTACAGCCGGGAGGCACGCAGGGTGCTCAGCATGGCGGCCCGGAAGGCGTCGTAGTCCTCGGCGTGAACGGCGTGCAGGGTGATCCGCAGGAGAGTCGCCTTCACGATCCGGCGATCCGCGAACGCCGCGTCGAGGTCCTCGGGTCTGAAGCCCTCCAGGCGGTTCCACAGCGCCACATAGGGCGATGCCGGAGTCTGCGCCTGCAGTGCGCAGACCCGGCGCACCGCGTCGGCGACGTCGAGGCGCTGCCGTTCGAGCAGGAGCTGACGGTCCAGGGTGGCCAGGGCGAGCTGCCGCGCGGTCGGAGTCACCCCCGGATTATGGCGCCACTGCCCCACGCCACCACGGCGGGGCCCGCGACGGCGCAGCGCAGCGGCGCCCCGCCCTGCTGAGACCGGCCGACCTGGGACTGTGCGACGTCCGGCATCTGCCGCCTCGTACGCTGTGACCATGCCGCTTCATGATCACATTCACCTGCGCCCCGTCACCGAGAAGGACCTCGACCAGCTCGAACGCCTTCACGAAGACCCCGCCGAGGCCGGCGACCACGGCTTCTTCGGGTTCCGCAACCCTGGGCAACTCCGACGCCGGTGGGCCGACGGTTTCCTCTCCGCCGAAGGCGGCCGGCTGGTGATCGCCGGAGACGACGAGCGGTTCGTCGGCGAGGTGCAGTGGCACGAAGTCATGCAGGGGCCGGCGTCGCCCTGCTGGAACATCGGGGTGTCCCTGCTCACGGCCGAACGCGGCCGGGGCTACGGCAAGGAGGCTCAGCGGCAGCTGGCCGTCTACCTGTTCGACCACACCAAGGTGAACAGGGTCGAGGCAAGCACCGAACGTTCGAACATCGCCGAGCAGCGTGCTCTGGAAGGCGCGGGCTTCACCCGTGAGGGAGTCCTCCGCGGAGCGTGCTTCCGGGCCGGCGCATGGCGCGACATGGTCCTGTACGCGGTACTGCGATCGGACATCACGCCGCAGGGGTGACGTGCCGCCGGGGCGGACCGACCCGGCGAGCCCTCGCTGCCGCCGGAGAAGCGTCGCGCCGTGCCCTCCGAGGACACGGAACGGCAACTCTCCGCGCTCGGGCTGTTTTTCGTCGTGGCCGGGGGTACCCGGGCGGCGAGCCCCACTGGAGAGCAGCGTCAGGAGTGCCATGCGGATCAAGGTCGGTTACTTCAGGACCCGGTCACTCACGAAACGTCTGCGCCGGTGCGCCCGTGAGGTCTTCGGCTGGGAGCAGCTGCGGCCGTCCCAAATCGCCGCCATGACCGCCGTGATGGAGGGGCGCGACACCATCGTCGTGATGCCGACCGGTGCGGGGAAGTCGGCCGTGTACCAGGTACCGGGTGTGCTGCTGGAGGGGCCGACCGTCGTCGTCTCCCCCTTGATCGCGCTCCAGCGGGACCAGGTCGCCGCGCTCGCCCGGATCGAGGGGTCCGACGCCTCGGCGGTCAACTCCGCCCAGCGCGCGCGGGACAACGAGGCCGTGTGGGAGCGCGTTCGCGAAGGCAGCCTGGACTTCCTGTTCGTCTCGCCCGAACAGCTCGCCAAGGACGAGGTGGTCGAGCAGATAGCCGCCGCCTCACCCGCGCTGATGGTGGTCGACGAGGCGCACTGCGTGTCGTCCTGGGGGTACGACTTCCGGCCCGACTACCTGTCCCTGTCCCACGTACGCGAGCGGATCGGCCGGCCGCCGCTCCTCGCCCTGACCGCCAGTGCGGCGGCCCCCGTGCGGGCCGACATCGTGGAGCGGCTCGGCATGCGCGACGCGCACGAGGTGGTCGCGGGGTTCGACCGCCGCAACATCACGCTGGAGGTCGTACGCCACCGGGAGAACGCCGGCAAGCGCCGGTGGGTGGTGGAGCGGGCCGCGGCCGAGGCCAAACCCGGCATCGTCTACGCGGGGACGCGGCGCGAGGCCGAGCAGTACGCGGAGGAGCTGTCGGCGCTCGGATTCGACAGTTCCCCGTACCACGCGGGGCTCTCCGCGGCCGAGCGTTCCCGGACGCACGACCGCTTCCAGGAGGGCGAACTCGACGTGGTCGTCGCCACCTCCGCGTTCGGGATGGGCATCGACAAGCCGAACATCCGCTTCGTGCTGCACGCTTCCGTGCCGGGTTCCCTCGACTCCTACTACCAGGAGATCGGCCGGGCGGGCCGCGACGGAAAGCCGTCGACGGCGATCCTCGCGTACCGGCCCGAGGACCTCGGTGTGCAGCGGTTCCGGACGGGCGCCCACCCCGATCCGGAGGTTCTGGGCGGGCTGATCGACGCGGTGCGCGAGCAGCAGGGGCCGGTCACGGCGACGGCCCTGCGGGAACGCACGGGGCTGTCGCAGACACCGCTCACGTCGATGCTGCACCTCCTGGAGGAGGCGGGAGCGGTGACGACGGAGAAGCGCGGTGGTGTCCGGGCCGTTCCCGGGGCGCGGCGGGACGTCTGCGTCCGCGAGGCGGTTCGGATCGCCACCGCCCGTGTCGACCTGGAGCGTTCGCGGGTGGAGATGATGCGGGCGTACGCGGAGACGAACGGCTGTCGCCGGCGCCACATGCTCGGGTACTTCGGCGAGACGCTGGCGGAGGGCGACTGCGCGGGCTGCGACACCTGCGCCCGTACACAGGAGTTGAAGGAAACCCCCGTCCGCACGGGAGACATCCTCTCCGGCACGGGCCCCGACCCGCTGGAACCCGAGGCGGCCGGGACTGCCGACAGCGACTTTCCGCCCGGCATGAAGGTGGGACACAGCACGTGGGGCGAGGGCCAGGTGATGAGCGAGGAGGGCAACAGGATCACGGTCCTGTTCGAGAGCGTGGGCTATCGGACCCTGTCCCTCCCGGCCGTCCAGGCCCGCGGCCTGCTGACACCGGTGTCGTCCGCGACGACTAAGGGCTGACGCCGGCCGGCCCCAAGGGGACACGGGGGTGGACGCCCGCCTCCGGCCTCGCCCCGCCTCACCGCTTGCGGCAGTTGTCATCGCGGGGGGCCGACAGCACTGCCGAGACACATCCTGCGACCAACGCGCCGACGAGCCCGCGTTCGTCGCCCGAACCCGATGTGGCCGGGTTGCGGACAACCCGGCCACATCGCGTCGTCATCGAGTGCCCTGGCCGTCAGGCGAAGGACACGCTGTCCCCGGTGGACGCGACCTGCATGGTCGTCGTCGTGCCGGGGAAGTACCAGCGCCAGGTGCCCGCCGTGGTGGCCGTGACCGTGGTGCTGAGACCTCCGGTGCCGTTCGTCCTCACCGTCTTGACCGTGCCGTACGAGGAGGACCCGGCCTTCTTGAACTGGAGTTTGACCTCCTGGCCGGAGAAGCCGTGGTACTTGCGGTCCTCCCAGTTCGCGCGGCTCAACTGGCCCTTCACCGTGAGCCTGGCGTTCTTGGCGACCGGCTCCGGCGAAGCGTCCGTCGTCAGGGTCGCGGCACGCTTCACCTTGAACTGGGCGATGTTGTCGGAGATCCAGTAGTCACCGTCGTTCGCCTTCACCGTGGCATTGACCTGCCAGACTCCGGCGACCCGGTTGCTGTCGATGTCGTCGCTGTCCGCGATCCACCGCGGGTCGATCGTCATCGTCGCCGTGCACACCGACGTCGTACTGCTCTGCTTCACGCACTTCGAGCCGCTCCACTCGGCGAAGTCGTAGCCGATGGACTGGTTGAAGGTGCTCACATGCGTGAGTCCCTCGACTCCCGAGTTGTCCTTGATGGTGATCGCGATCGGGAACTTGATCACCTTCGAGGTGCCGACGATGACGTTCGTGCCGCCGTCGACCACCGTCTTGACGACCCGGATGTCCCCCCTCCCCTCGGCGTGAGCGGCGGGTGCCACCATCGTGGTCAGTACCACTGCTCCCGCAGCAGCAGACCACAGCGCTTTTTTGCGCATGTCCCTCCCCTGGAACCGTGTGCCGGCAACATGGCTGCGGGCACGACTTGAGCGCGCAAAGGCTACAAGATCTTCTCTTCCCCGCCTCGGCGGACCTGGGCGGAAGCGGACCACAGGACGACCGTGCGCCTATCGCCCCTTTTGCGATACTGGTGGAGTGCCGCACGACGAGCAGCCGATGGACCGGCGCCTGGAGCGAGTCATCCTGGAGTTGCTGGATGGTCGTGCCCCGGGCGCGACCATCTGTCCCTCCGACGCCGCGCGGGCGGTGTACGAAGGCGACGACGACGGGTGGCGTGCGCTCATGGAGCCGGCTCGGCACGCGGCCCGGCGGCTCGTCGCGGCCGGCGAGGTGGAGATCACCCAGGGCGGCCGTCCCATCGAGCCGGCGAAGGCCCGCGGCCCCGTCCGTATCCGCCGCTGCCGCTGACCCACCGGACGCCGCACGACACCCCCGTGAGGTGAAGCGGCGGCGTCTGCGGTCGGCACCGTGCGCCCGCGCTCGTGAGTCAGTCGAGCGCGGCCAGGCCCTCGCGCCATCGCGCCCGGCGCTCCCCGTCGCTCTGCTCCCACCACGGCGTGCCGCGCTCCCCCAGGGCCACCTTGGACAGGTGGACACGCGTGCGTGCCGCCCGTTCGGCTTCGGGGTCTTCCGCACGCCGGGCGGCTGCGACAGCGCGGCGGGCCGCCATGAGATGGGAGCGGAGGCGCGCCGCGACGTCCTCGGGGATCTGCGGGTCCGTCGCCCGCCAGCGCCGACCGCCCACGACGACGTACCGCCCGTCAGGGGTGCGGTCCGGTCCCGTATCGGCTGTCACCGAGAGAACCCTGCCAGAGAGCCGCCGGCGCTTCCATTCGAGGCGTCCACTTGAGCGATCGACGGCCCGCGGGAATCCGGTAAGCCATTACGTTCGCGCCTCCCTAACCCCGAAGAGCGTTTTCAAACCGGAAACTTCCGCCGGTTCTGCGGGAATGGAGATCGATCCGCCGGGCACACGAGGCTCCGGAGGTTGATAACCATGGTTCCCGTTCTTCTTGTTCTTCTGCTCGCCCTGATCCTTTTCGGTGCCGGTTTCGCGCTGAAGGCGCTCTGGTGGATCGCCGTGATCGTCCTGATCGTGTGGGTCCTGGGCTTCGTGATCCGTCCGACGGCGAGCGGCGGCAAGCGTGGCCGCTGGTACCGCTGGTAGACAGCACGCACACACGCACCATGGGTGGGGCCCGACGCCACGGCGTCGGGCCCCACCCATGTCCGGTCCCGGCGGCGATAAATTAAAAGTGACGACGCGTGTGTGAGACCAAAGCGCATGGGCACTCGGCTTTCTGAACGAACGTCACCGAATTCGATGGCGCCTAAAGAGCCACCACAGTCCATCTGTGGACAGGCAACGAATTTCGATGAGGGAGCGGTACTTTCATGAGTGACAACATCTGGGGCTACCAGCCGACCACCGGCTACACCGCGGGCACCGACCTGACCGGATTCAAGGTCGAGGCCACCGACGGCAGCATCGGCAAGGTCGACAAGCACTCGGACGAGGTCGACTCCTCCTACCTCGTCGTCGACACCGGCGTATGGATCTTCGGCAAGCACGTCCTCCTGCCCGCCGGGACCGTGCAGTCCGTCGACCTGGACGAGCACAAGATCTTCGTGGCGCTCACCAAGGCCCAGATCAAGGACTCTCCCGAGTTCGACAAGGACAAGCACGTCGGCGACGCCGGCTACCACGAGCAGGTCGGTGGCTACTACCAGACACAGCGCGGCATCTGACCGCGACGACAGCCCGCAACGGGGGCCCGCCGGAGACACTCCGGCGGGCCCCCGTTCGGCTGTGCCCGGAGGTACGGGCTCGACTCCTCCCCGCCTTCGTACGGCCGGACTGGCCGGAGTACGCCGGTTCGTGGGGATTGCGACGCCGATCCGGGGCACACGATCCGTGATGAATGATCAGCCGACCCCCACCAGAGCGATGGCCTTCTTCGCGATCTCCAGGTCCGATCCCCTGCGCCTGCTGTCCACCACGGACCTGGTGCGGGAGAACGACAAGCTCAACGAGGAGCGCACCCACCTGCACCGTGCCGTGTCCTCGCACGCCACGGTGGATCAGGCCATCGGTGCCCTGCTGGTCCTCGGCCGGATCGGCCCGGAGGACAGCTGGGACGTGCTGCGCGAGACCTCGCAGCACACCAACCGCAAACTGCACGTCATCGCGGACGAGGTCCTCGCCTTCGGCCGGGGCGGCACGCTCCCGGACGACATTCGCGTCGCCCTGGAGGCCGCCCTGGCGAAGCGACAGCCGGGGAAGGCGGACACCCCGCCGACCGGGTCCGGAACGAACCCGGAGGGGGCCGACACGGGCCTGTCGGACCCAGGCGGAGCATCGCAGGACGCGCGCCGACAGGAGCCGTCGTCCACCTGACCGGACCGGGTCCGAACCGCTACGGCGCCGCGACCGTGGGGGACGAGCTGACCGTGCCGTCCGATCCGGGCCCGGGCGTCTCCGCGGAGCTGCTGTCGGGTGAGAACCAGGCCACGCCCACGAGCACCGCGAGGACAAAGACCACCAATCCCGCTGCGGCGCCCACCGCTCGTGGCCGCTGGGTGAGGAGTTCACTCACGCCGGAACGTCTGCGTCTGCGTGAGCGACGGGCCCCCGCCGCCTCCCGCGTGACGGTCGCCCCGTGGGACGGCGCGGCCGACGGCAGGGCGTACGTGGTCGCGGGACCCGCGACTCCGAGGTCGGGCCTGCTCCGGCGTTGCGCCGGCCGTACGGCCGGAAGGGGTTCGGGACGCCCTTGCCAGGCACCGGTGCTGTACCAGGATGCCGCCTGCTGCGCGGTCGGACGGTCGTCGGGCTGCTTCGCCAGGAGACCGAGGAGGTAGTTCTCGAACGCGGGCGGCAGCTCGGCGCCGAGTTCCCGGGGCGGGGTCGGGGCGGTGTCGAGGTGGTGGTGGAGGATCGCGACGGCACTGGCGGCCTGGAAGGGCGGCCGTCCGGTGAGGAGTTGATAGAGGACGCAGCCGAGCGAGTACATGTCGGACGGCGGTCCCGCGGTCTTCCCGAGGGCCCGCTCCGGGGCCAGGTACAGGCTGGTGCCGACGATCTGCCCGGTCGCGGTGAGGCCGCCGGCCGTGTCGTCCATGAACCGTGCGATCCCGAAGTCGCCGATCTTGACGCTCCCGTCGGCGTCCAGCATCAGATTGCCCGGCTTGATGTCCCGGTGCACGATGCCCTGTTGATGCGCGGCGGCGAGCCCGGCGGCGGCCTGCGCGGCGATCCGCGCCACCCGCTCGGCGGGAAGGGTGCCGCTGGTGGCGAGGACGTGGGAGAGGCTGTCGCCCTCGATCAGCTCCATCACCAGGAAGAGCCGGTCCTCGAACGAGCCGAAGTCCAGGACTCCCACCACATGAGGATGGTTCAGCCGTCCCGCGGTCTGCGCCTCCAGGCGGAACCGGGCCGCGGCGGTCGGGTCGGCGTCCTGGGAGAGCAGCAGCTTGACCGCGACGGGCCGTCCGATCATCTCGTCCTGCGCCCGCCACACCTCCCCCATCGCGCCCCGTCCGAGAGTGGTGTGCAGCCGATACCGCCCCGCTATCAGCACGTGTACTTCATCCTCACGCCGTAGAGATCCGTCCGTCGCCGCGAGCCGTTGCAGAGCCGGTCCGTACAGGTGACCGGGGCGTCGCAGCAGGGTGAGCCTACTGCCAACGCGGCGGTGGTCAGGCGGTGTTCGGCCTCGGCCCGGCACCGCCGCCCAAGATCGCGGGGAACCGGTCCGCGAAGCGTCCGAATCCGATCGGGTGTGACGCAGGACGTCCGGCCGGGACGCGCGCCGAAAGATCGTTCTCGTGGCGCCGCGACCTGATCCCAAAGAGTGGTCATGCATTGGCATGGACCTGCCCAACCTCATTGACTATTCTCGACCTCGCAACTCTGAGAGCGCTCTCTCCTGCCCTTCGCCCCACTCACCGACCATCGGATCGACGAAAGGCAACTCCCTTGAGACGCACAACAGTTCTGCGCACCGCCGTGTCCGCGGGCCTGCTCGTCAGCGCCGCCACCGTCGGACTCACCCAGGCCGCCGCCGCCGACGCACCCCTCACCACCCCCACCGCATCCCGGGCCCCCGCCTCCTCGGCGCTGCTCTCGGCGATGCAGCGCGACCTCGGGCTCACCGAGAAGCAGGCGACCACCCGGCTCTCCCAGGAGACCACCGCACGCTCCGTCGAGCGCACCGCCCGGACCAGGGCCGGCAGCTCGTACGGGGGCTCGTGGTTCGACGTGAAGAGCGGCCGACTCGTCGTCGCGCTGACCACGACGGCCGCGCGTGATGCCGTCGAGTCGACCGGCGCGCGGGTCACCCTCGTCAAGCACAGCGAGCGGCAGCTCGACGCCACGATGAAACGCCTCGACTCGCTCGACGCACCGGCCGGCGTGAGCAGTTGGCACGTCGACCCCAGGTCCAGCGCCGTCGTCGTGAACGTGGTCTCCCCTCACAAGGATGACAACGATGTCCGGGCCTTCGTGGCGCAGGCCCGCAAGGCCGGTCCCGTGACGGTCCGGCAGACCGGCTCGGCGCCGAGCACCTTCGCCGCGGGCACGGTGGGCGGCGACCCGTACTACACGGGCAACGTCCGCTGTTCCATAGGCTTCTCCGTGTACGGCGGCTTCGTCACCGCCGGGCACTGCGGCCAGGCGGGCGCCGGTGTCAGCGGCTGGGACCACAGCTACATCGGCAACTTCCAGGGCTCCTCGTTCCCGGACAACGACTACGCCTGGGTCAACGTGGGCAGCGGTTGGTGGACGGTCCCCGTCGTCCTCGGCTGGGGCACCGTCTCCGACCAGCTCGTCCGCGGTTCCGGCGAGGCTCCCATCGGCGCGTCGATCTGCCGCTCCGGCTCCACCTCGCACTGGCACTGCGGCAACGTCCTCGCCAAGAACGAGACGGTCAACTACAGCCAGGGCGCCGTGCACCAGATGACCAAGACGAGCGTCTGCGCCGAACCCGGCGACTCGGGCGGCTCGTTCATCAGCGGCGACCAGGCCCAGGGCGTCACTTCCGGCGGCTGGGGCAACTGCAGCAGCGGCGGCGAGACCTGGTACCAGCCCATCAACGAGATCCTGAACCGCTACGGGCTCACGCTCCACACGGCCTGATCCCCTGCACGCCGGCGTGCTCGCACCGGTCCGCCTTCGACAGGCGGGCCGGTGCGGGTGCCCGGTCGACGGGATCGACGGGATCGGTGGATTCGGGTACGGGTACAGGGACGGGTAAGGCCCGGGAGGCTGACGGGGGCGGCGACCCACCGGTCGCCCTCGTCGCCCCGGCGACGGCACCCGTGCACCATGGGTGGGTACCCGTCATCGATTCGAAAGGCTCCCCGTGACCAGCATCCCGGCCCTCACCGCCCATGACGGAACGACGATCCCGGCCGTCGGTCTGGGTACCTGGCCGATGGACGACGCCCAGGCCGAGCAGGCCGTGAGCGGCGCCCTCGGCGTCGGCTACCGCCTCATCGACACGGCGACGAACTACCGCAACGAGACCGGCACCGGCCGGGGCGTCGCCCTCGGTGGCGTCCCGCGCGAGGAGGTCGTCGTCACCACGAAACTCCCCGGCCGGCATCACGGCTACGACGAGACGCTCGCCTCCTTCGAGGAGTCCCGGAGCCGTCTCGGACTCGACTACGTCGACCTGTACCTCATCCACTGGCCCCTGCCGCGTGTGGACAAGTACGTCGACTCCTGGAAGGCCATGATCACGCTGCGCGAGCAGGGTCTCGTGCGGTCGATCGGCGTCTCGAACTTCACCGCGGAACACCTCACCCGGCTGGAGACCGAGACCGGGGTCCTCCCGGCGGTGAACCAGATCGAGCTTCACCCCTACCTCCGCCAGGACGAACTCCGCGCCTTCCACGCCGACAAGGGCATCATCACCGAGAGCTGGAGCCCCCTGGGCCGCGGCTCCAGCCTGCTGGAGGACCCGGCCCTCGGGAAGATCGCCGAGACGCACGGGGTGACACCCGGGCAGGTCGTACTGCGCTGGCACACCCAGCTCGGGGCCGTTCCCATCCCGAAGTCCGCCGACCCCGGCCGCCAGCGGGCGAACCTGGACATCTTCGGCTTCGAGCTGACCCCCGAGGAACTGGCGACCGTCTCCGACCATCCGCGCCGTCGTCTGGGCGGAGACCCGGAGACGCACGAGGAGTTCTGACCCGGGACACACGCGCCAGCCGGAACGTGTACTCAGGTTCGGGGAGGGGAGGAGGGGCGAGGGGCGGGTTGCTGGGATCCGGGAGGGAAAGGAGGCGTTCGTGAAGCCTGAACGTGTCGCTGTCGTCGGAGTAGGCATCCTCGGAGCCGGCGTGGGATGGAATCTGTCCCGACGCGGCATCGAGGTGGTCTTCCTCGACGCGGGCCGGCCGGGCGAAGGAGTCACCAACTGGTCCTTCTCTTGGGTCAATGCCAGCAACAAGACGGTGCGCAAGTCCTACTTCGACCTGAACGTCGCGGGCATGGAGGAGCACCGCGAGCTCGCCAGGACCATCGGGCCGGACTCCTGGTGGTATCCCGACGGCCACCTACGGTGGGCAGCCGACCCCGCAGCGGAGAGAAAGCTCCTGAACACGGCGGAACTCCTGACGGGCTGGAACTACCGGGTCGAAGTGTGCACAGGAGCAGAGGTCCGTCGCCGCCTCGAACCGGCTCTCGCCCTGCCCGACGGCACTCCCGTCGTGTTCTACCCCGACGAAGCCTGGGTCCACGGACGTCATCTCGTCAGCCGCCTGGTGAGCGCGGCCGTCGCCTCCGGCGCCGAGCTCCGATCGGGCACCACGGTCCGTGACATCGGCACCGGCGCCGACGGGAGCATCCGGTCCGTTGCCCTGTCCGACGGGAGCCGTCTCGATGTCGACGCCGTCGTGAACGCGGCGGGCCCCGACGCCGCCGACGTGGCCGGGCTCGTCTCGCGGCGCCTGCCGATGCGCCGGGAGCCCGGCGTCGTCACACGGATCGCCTGCGCCCAGGTCCCGGTTCGCCGGGCCATGCACGCGCCTCACATCGAGATCCGTCCTGACGGGAACTCTTCGGTACTCCTCCACAGCCGCGAGATCGACGCACTCATCGACTCCGGTGAAGACCCCTCGGAACTCGCCAGGCTGCTCCACGCATCGGCGCGGCAGGTCGTCCCCGCTCTCGGCAGCGGTCACATCGCACAGACGCGTGTGGCCAACCGGCCGATCCCGGCCGACGGATTCCCCTCCGTGGGAGCAGTGCCGTCCGTGCCGGGCTACTACGAAGCCGTCTCCCACAGCGGCATCACGCTCGGGCCGGT
The DNA here is from genome assembly GCF_036231965.1 of Streptomyces sp. NBC_01428. NCBI lineage: Bacteria > Bacillati > Actinomycetota > Actinomycetes > Kitasatosporales > Streptomycetaceae > Streptomyces > Streptomyces sp. NBC_01428. Next base: position 877,852 of record NZ_CP109499.1, read on the forward strand.
CATCGGCCGCCTGCTGGCTTCCGAGATCCTCAGCGGGGAGAGAGACGGGATGCTTGCGGACTTCCGCCCGGAGCGGTTCGCCCCGTGACAGGGCCGGGCCGAGGTGGAGGGGGCAGTCGACGCCGACCGATGCGGCGGTGCTGCTGCCCGGGCTGTTCCGGCGGCCGGCCGACTTCCTGGTCCGGTGGTCAGTCGTCCTCCGGGCAGAGGAACGTCCCGTCGGGGCCCCAGCGCGTGATCACGTCGGCCTTCGCGGTGACCGCTCCGCACGTCAGGTCGGTGCGCTTGCGGCCGTCCGCGGTGATCTCGCGGATGTCCATCTCCTTGTCCGCCGGGTACTTGTGGCCCTTGCCGATCGTCATGATCCCCGACTCCCCCACGAAGTCGGCGACTCCGGTGGACTGGAGGAAGGTGACGACGGCGCTGGGGGTGAACTCGGGGTCGGTGACGGAGATCTCGTTCATCACCTTGAAGTAGACCTTCACGGCGTCGTATCCGGCGGCCGCGTCACTGTCCGAGGAGGCGTTGAAGGACTGCCGGAAGCTGGCGGCGAACGAGCCCCGCGGGTCGGGCACGCTGAACTGGCTGTAGAACAGGCTCAGCGAGCCGTAGTTGCGGGGCATCAGTTCCGGGTGCAGGACGAGGTCCGGTGCCGGACTCTCGGCGAGGACGGCGACCCGGCCCTGGTGCGTGCGGCACTCCTTATCGCCCTGGAGGTAGTAGAAGAGGTCGTGCATGACGCCGGAGCGTCCGGCGTAGAGGACGAATCCGTCCGTCTTGCGGATCAGGGTGCAGATGTTCGCGGCGACGGCCGGTGTCTGGCTGTCGTTGCCCGTCTCGCTGTACGGCACCGGGTACACCGCCCCGTCGTGGCCGTAGGCGTCGGTGAACCTCTTCTTGAAGTCGGCGCTGAAGTAGTGGTCCCGGGGGTCGAAGACCACGACGGCGGCCGGCGCGGTGTGCCCGGGGTCGATCTTCGTCAGGGCGGCCAGTTGGGGCGAGTGCCGGGCGAAGGCGGCCATGACGCGGGCGATCCGTGCGTCGGGGGGCGAGAGCTGGAAGTACGACACCGGGGAGTCGCCCTCCACCATGGGCTGGCCGGAGACGCCGGTCCCGATGACGGTGACGCCCTTGGCATCGAGTTCGGCCGCTGCCTGGAGGGACTCCGGGCGGCTCTGGGTGAGGCCGATGACACCGGCGATGTGGTCACGGTGGATCCGGTCGACGATCATGGCGGCCACGTCGACACCGCTGTGGTTCGTCGTGTTGAGGCCGCCGTGCGAGCCGAAGGCGAAGTACTCCCCCGCGTTGGCCACGAGCAGCCGGACCGGCATCTGCGACTTGAGGGTCAGGTCGTTGACCTGTTTCTGCGCGAGCAGCGCACCGCGCAGCATCTGGAAGCCGGTGGGGACGGTGCGGCGGGACGCGGAGCCGACGCTCAGCGGGGCGAAGAACACCAGGGTGCGGTAGGGCTTGCTCCGGTCGACCTTCGCATTCTGTTCGCCCAACGTGTCCTCCAGCGCCCGCAGTTCGGGTGCGTAGAGGCCGTGGGCGAGGTCGCAGTGGTCGGCCCCGTCGGTGATGCCGACGCGTTCACCGGTGCTGACGTGCCGGCACGAGGGGTTGGGCGTAGGGGGCTGGGCGCGAGGGTGTGTCGGGTCGGGGCGCAGCGCCTGGAACAGTCCGGCGGCGATCAGCGCCGTCACGGCGACGGCGGCCACGACCGGGCGCAGCCAGTCGGCGGCCCGCCGGTCGCGGGAGCGCACGGTCCGTTGGACCGCGAGCCGTTCGGCCGTCGTTCCGTTGTCGGGAACGCGGGACAGCGGTACCAGTCGTACGGCGTCGACGGGCCGCCCGGCGGCACCCGCGGCGAGCAGGGAGGCCACCGCCTGCGCGGTGGAGCCGGTGTCGAGGTGGCGGCTGCCCTGGACGGGGATGGTGTGCCGCGGCAGGGGGACGGCGTACGGCGGGAGGTCCGCCGTGGCGGCGCCCAGGACGAGCAGCGGGCACGTCCCGAGGTCCTCGGCCACCGCGGCGAAGGAGTTGAGGAGTTTGCGGCTCGGGGAGTCGTCGCCGCCGACCGTCGGCAGCAGCAGGACGAAGGGCCAGCGCCGCCTGGGCCTGCGGGCACTCCAGATCGGCGGGCGGGCGGCGCGGGCGAGGTCGTGGACGAGGGCGGTCAGCAGTACCTGTCGGACCACGGCCTCGTCGCGGGCCGAGACGGCTGAGGCCGCGTACAGCGCGGACGCCGCCGCCGGGGTGGCGTCGGCGGGTGCTTCCCGGCCGGCGCGTTCCTGTGCTCTGGACCGCAGGTGGGCGTCGCGCAGGGACATCGCGGAGTTGAGGAAGCTGCGCCCCGGTTCGTCGAGCATCGCGCCCACCCAGCGGAAGCGGGCTCCACGGTCGACGCGCAGGCCGTACGACCACCGCCACAGCCAGGCCAGCGGTGTCGTGACCACCTTCGTGATCGCCGTCCACTGGCGGGGTCCGAGTTCCTCGCCGAGGCGCGTGACCTCGGCGGCGAATCCGAACTTCCAGGCGTACTTGTCGTAGATCCGGTCCCGCAGTGCCCGTCGTTCGTCCGTCACGTCGCCCGGGGCGATGTCGGCGCGCAGGACCGACAGGCAGGCGTCGAACTCGGGGAGCCGGAGGGTGCCGGAGCCGTCGGGCATGGTGGCGCGGAACTGTCGTGCCACCCGGTCGAGCAGGCGTACGTGGGGGCCGTCGCTGCCCGGGTCGTCCTCGCCGGGGCGTTCGCCGGCGAGCAGTTCCTCATTGACGAGCGCGTGCGGGGCGAGGCTGGCGAGGTGGCCTGTCTCGCCCGAGCCGAGGCGCACCAGGCGGTGCTGGTAGGCGTGGACGACGGCCGACAGCGCCGGGTCGGAGGCGGCGCGGCCGGTGTCGTCGGGCGTGGCGGTGGCCGCGGTCGCCCCCATGACGCCCGGGTCGGCGGTCGCTTCGCGGGCGAGCAGCAGGGCGGGTAAGCGGTGTCTCGACGTGCGTCGCCCGGTCGGTGTCCCGGCCTGCCGGTCGGCGACGTGGCGGTCGATCACTCGGACGATGTCGTCGAAACCGCTGGGAAGGACGAGATCGTACTCGTCCGTCCGGTGGGATTGCGGCACGTGGGGCCTCCCCGTTCCTGAGAAACAGGAGGCGAGCCTAGAAATAGTCGGCCGAATTCAAGGCGCTTTTCCCTAAATGGGCAGGCATTGAGCGAATACGTCCGCTTGTCTTTCGGATCGGGCGCACCCGGACGGACGGGCGGGGCCCGGTCGTCGGCGCGGCTGTGGCGGCGTCTCGGGTCCTGCCGCCGTACGCCCGAGGGCGGTCATTTCCATCCGTACGCGTAGGCGGCGACCCAGGTCACGTCGAGTTCCGCGCTGCTGCCGGGGGCCGCGCCGGGGCCTTCGAGGGCACTCTCGTTCTGCAGCACCCAGGAGAGGGGGCCGGAGGGAACTCCTCGGGTGTCCTCGCCGATTCGGCGGCCGTCGACGAAGAAGCGCACGCGCCCGGGCGTCCACTCCGTCGACACGGTGTGCCACTCGGTCCAGTCGGCGCCGCTGGGGAAGTAGCCCTGTTCTCCCCCGCCGCAGGGATGGTGGAAGGCGGTGATGCCGCCCGTCCACTCCCCCTCGGGATGGTCCATTTCGCAGCCGTCGCCGTAATGCAGCCAGGCGGACTTGTATCCGGGGGCCGGCTTCGTCACCTTGATGCGCGCGCTGTACTTGCCGTACGCCATCTGCATCACGGCACGCGGCACGAGCGCCGCAGCGTGTACGGGGCCGCCGTCCTCGGGACGCCACATGCGGATGTGCATCATCCCGTCGCCGTGTTCGCCGGGGCCCACGCTCACGGTGTCCTCCGGGTGGTAGGTGCCGACGACGCTCCTGTCCCGGTCGTTCGCCGTGTCCTGCCAACCGGTGGGGTAGGCCCACCAGTTGTCGCGGTACGTGCCCTTGAGTCCACCGCAGTACGCGGCGGAGGTGTCGGCGTGGTGGTCGCAGTCGCTGAAGGAACCGAGCGGCACCCGGTCGCCGTTGAAGTCCTCCGCGAGGACCTGCCAGAACGGGCCGCAGTCGCCGTGCGGCAGGGCGTTTCCGCTGCTGCGGCAGGCGTCCGTGGGACGGGGTGCGCCGTCGGCGCCGGGGACCCAGAAGAGGGCGCCGGCCAGGAGGACGAGACCGAGCGGCATCAGCAGGGCGCGCCTGCGCCGGCCGGGTGCCGCGTGTGAACCCATCGGACGTCCCCTTCGGTCCTCGTCGTGCGGGCGTCGTCGCGGCGCCTTCCGGGCTGTCGTCCACGGGGGCGACCGCGGGAGCGGACCCCTGCGCGTCCCACGCGCGGGAGCATCCTCGCGTCACGGCAGGGGCGGCACCACCCCGTGGACCGCCCGTGATGCGGATGTCCGCGCTCCGCCACAGGGGAGGGGTGAGGTGGCGCCTGCGGAGCAGACGGCCCGAGGACCCCGGCGGCTCTGACGCTCGCCGGGGTCCGGGGTCCGAGGTCGTACCGGTCAGGGTTGCAGGGGCATCGACCAGCAGTTGGAGGTGGCGCGCTTCCCGGAGAGGCGGTCGGTGAGCCAGGAGATGGCGTCACCCTGGTCGGTGAGGAGGGGGACGAGGTGGTTGGTGAGCAGTCCGTCGCCGAGGTTGGGCAGGATCACGGCGTCGTACGTGACATCGGCACCCTTGCGGCACCAGTCGACGGCGAGTTGGCGCGCCTGGGCGTGGGGCACGATGTCGTCCTGGATGCCGGTGGCCACGCGTACTGGGCTGGTCGGCTTGAGCTTGCCGATGCGCTGGTCGTCGAGGACCTTCTGTAGGGCCGGGGTGTCGGCGACGATGGCGCTGATGGACTTCCCGTCGGTCGTCCACGACGAGCTCTTCTTGAACGCGTATCCGAAGATCGAGTCGCCGACGCACATGGTGGACAGGTCGGAGAGCGCTGCCTTGCCCGCGGCGTTGATGTGGGCGTCGGCGAAGGCCTTCAGTTCGGGGTCGGACTGCAGGAAGCCGTTGAGGGACCAGCCCAGGGCTCCGGCGAGAGCGCTGCCGTCGATGCCCTTGATCACCTCGGTGAGGTTGGCGGGCGGTGCCCCCGAGTAGGTGCCGGCGAGGGTGATGTCCGGCGCGTAGGAGGGCTGGAGTTCGGCGGCGGAGGCGCTGGCGCCGCCGCCCTGGCTGTAGCCGAAGAGGCCGACGGGTGAGGCGGTGGTGACGGACGCGCCGGTGAGGTTGCGTGCGGCACGGACGGCGTCGAGCAGCGCGTGACCGCCGTCGAGGCGGTTGACGTAGGTGTGGAGCCGGTCGGTCGCGCCGAGTCCGACGTAGTCGGTGACGACCACCGCCGTGCCGGCGGCGAGGAGGCGGTAGATCGACAGGTCCTCGTAACCGACCGACACCGTCTCGCCGTTGAGGGTGATCGGGTGCTGGAGGCCCAGGGAGGCGGCGCACTGGTCACCCTGTCCCATGGTGCCGGGTGCGACGGCGACCACCGGTCGTGGGCCACCGCCCTTCCAGGCGGCCGAGGGTTCGATGTAGGCGCCGGTCACCGCGACGGGTTCACCGTTCGAGTCGGTGGACTTGTACATCAGCCGGGTCGCCGTGCCGGGCAAGGGGCCGTTGAGGCCGGGCAGGCTGAGGGCGAGCGGGAGGGGTTCGCTGCGCACGATCGCGCCGTTGGCCGCCGGCAGGGTGGTGGGCGGGTCGTAGAACGCGGGGATCGTCACCCCCCGGGACACGGTGCCGGCCGCTCCGGTGGCGGCCGCGGCGGGGAGCGCCTGGACGGCGAGGCAGGCGCAGACGGCGAGGGCCGTCGCGAGGAGCCGGCCGCCCCGGGGTGCGGCGGATCCGGTGCGGGACTCGGTCGACGGCTTTTCCGGGCCCGGCTGTCGGGCGGACGGGGCATGCGGTGCGTTCTCGGGGCCGTGGGGTCGGTGGGGTCGTTCCATGCGGCTCACTCCCTGCTTCCTCGAAGGGGGTCGGTGGTGCGGGCGTGCGAGGTCAACGGCTCGACGCACGGGCCCGCTTGGGGAGCCGACCGGACCGCCGCCGTGGGGGATACGGCGTGCGGCTCCGGTCGGGGTGGAGCAGGGCAGCCCCCGGTACGGGGACGGCTTGGGATGGTGAAAGGGAACCGCCTCACGCCCTGGCCCGGGCGTGAGACGCGGTCCGCCACAGGACGTGCGCCGCCGCGCACGCGTCGTCGGCCGGGCGACGCGTGCGGGAGCGCCCGTCCGCACACGGTGCGGCGCCGGGCGAGACATGCCATGAGGTGCTGTGCACGGCGGAGCCCCGGTGCTCGTGGCTGCGGCTGCGCCGTCCCGTGCTGTGCCTCTTGGTCGGGTGGTGCGCTGTTCGGATGCGTGTGACCAGGGACGACGGACGTCGAAGTCCCGTGCGAAGCCCGTTAGTTACTCCCGAGTCACATCAGGAGAGTAGGAGCGGATGTCACTCAGTGACAAGATGTCTGCGCACGCGTTTTCCCGGGCGGCCCGCACGGTCGCCGATCGCGCCGAACGTCGGACACCGGCAACTCGGCCCACACGTGCCCTCATTGATCTCATCCGCACCCCAACGAGCGCGACGCACAGGCCCCTTGAGTAAAGAGATTGCATGGTCTAGTCCAAAGACCTATCTGGTCTAGTCCAACTCATTGACGTGATCGCGACAGTGGCCGGAAGCTATGGCCACTCCCCCACCCCCTCTGGAGGCACCGTGAGACGTCTTCGCGCATGTCTGGGCGCGGCAGCAGCCGTCAGCCTGGCCGCAGTCGGCACGACCGCGCTGGTCGCAGGCAACGCCTCGGGCGCGACCACCGCGCTCAGCAACCGCTGGTACGCCGCCGCCCCCTACCTGATGCCGACGGACAACGAGCCGCCGGACGCGGGCGCCATCATGGACGCCACAGGCCTCAAGGCGTTCCAGCTCGCCTTCATCCTCGCCCCCAACGGCGGCGGCTGCTCGCCCACGTGGGGCGGCACGTCGGCGGTCTCCTCGGACACCGCCGTCCAGTCGGTCATCAACGGCATCCGCGCCAAGGGCGGTGACGTCTCCGTCTCCATCGGCGGGTACGGCGGCACCAAGCTCGGCCAGGCCTGCTCGGACGCGGCCTCCACCGCGGCGGCGTACCAGCAGGTCATCACCAAGTACGGCCTGCACGCCATCGACTTCGACCTGGAGGAGCCGGAGTACGAGAACACGGCGGCCATCAAGAACGAGATCGGCGCCGCCAAGATCCTCCAGCAGAACAACCCCGGTCTGTACGTCTCCGTCACCACGGCCGGCACGGCGGACGGCACCGGCTGGTTCGGCAAGCAGATGCTGCTGGAGGCGAAGTCGCAGGGCTTCACGCCGAACAACTTCTCCATCATGCCGTTCGACGGCGGGTTCAACGGCGCCGCGTCGCAGACCAGCGCGCTCGCCAACTTCAACACGATCCTCCAGTCCACCTTCGGCTGGGACCAGCCGACCGCGTACGCCCACGAGGGCTTCTCGGGCATGAACGGCCGCAGTGACACCGGCGAGTACTTCTCGCAGGCCGACTTCCAGACCGTGCTGGACTTCGCCACCAGTCACAACATGGACCGCTTCACCTTCTGGTCCCTCAACCGCGACCGCCAGTGCTCGCCCGCCGACAACGGCGGCCGTACGTCGGGTACCTGCTCCAGCGTGGCCCAGAACTCCTGGGACTTCGCCAAGTACTCGGTGAAGTTCGCGGGAGCGACCCCGCCCACCGGCACGCCCACCCCGACGCCCACTCCGACCCCGACGCCCACGCCTCCGAGCGGCGCGTGCAAGACGGGGTGGAGTTCGTCCGCGGTGTACACCGCCGGCAACGAGGCCTCGTACAACCATCACAACTGGAAAGCCAAGTGGTGGACCCAGAACGAGGCACCGGGTGCCGCCGACTGGGGTCCGTGGCAGGACGAGGGCGCCTGCTGACCCGTCACGTCCGGTCCGGCTCCGGACGGGGTGCCCATCGCCATCGGGCCCCGCGTCCGGAGCCGCCCGTCCCAGGCCTCCCCGCCTGAGCGCGCCGACGCGTACACAACGGAAGGGACGACGTCACCCGTGGTTCGGGGGACGCCGTCCCTTCCCTCGTGTCGGCTCCGCGCCGACCACCGGCCGGGCGACGACGGTGTGTGGCCGCCGTTTCCGCGCCCCGCCCACCACCGCCTACCCGGCCGGCAGCGCCTCCCGCATCGCCTTCGCCGTGACCGCCGGGTCGTACCCCTCGGGGACACCCGGGACGAGGATGATGTCCCCCTCGATGTGCCGCGAGCGCAGCGGAGCGATCTCCCGGTACGCCGGCGACTCCCACCAGGCGCGCGCCTCGGCCATGCCGGGGAAACCGATCACCACGACGTGACCGGGCCAGCCGCCCTCCACCACCTCGTGCTGCGCGCCGTGCACGAGGAAACCGCCGCCGTAGGGCTCGAAGGTGGCGCCGATCCGCTCGATGTAGGCGGCAATCTCAGGGTGCGGGTCGGCTTCGCGCAAGTGGGCTATGGCGTACGCGGTCATGGTTGCGTCCTTCCGGCCGTTCGGGCTCCGTCGGGAACGACGTTGCCAGCCGCGCGACGTGGAGTCGATTACCCGAGAGGTAAGGCCCAGGGGTAAGGGCGGCGGAACCGGCCGGGCAGGACCGCTCGGGGAGCGCCCGCGTTCGGTGGGCCCGGGGACACGGGCCCCTGCCGGACGCCGACGTGGTCCCCAGTTCAGGCCAGTCGTGCCGGGCAGCCGTGGAAGCCCCTCACCCACCAGGCGCCGTCCGACGCGGAGAGCACCCAGCTGTCCAGGGCGTGCGACTCCTCGCGCGGCTCGTCCTCCCCGGCGAGGACGACGGACCTCGTGCAGATCACGAGCGCGGTGTCCTCGCCGGGGAAGCGGACGCTCTGGACCTCGTTGAGTGCGCGGGAGCCCTTGAGCGGGCCCGCGAACGCGGCCGCCATGGCGGTGCGCAGTTCCTCCCGGTCGTGCCGGAACGTGCCGGGAAGCAGGACGGTCGCGTCGGGGGCGTACGGCTCCACGAACGCGTCCGCGTCGTTCGCCTCCCAGGCGGCATAGACACCGTCGATGACGGCACGGACGGCGTGCTCGGCCTCTCGGTCCGCCGTCGGAGCGGTGAGGGCCTCGGTGCTGGTCATGGTCTTCCCTTTCGCCGTGAACGTGTTCGGCTGTACAGACCGGGCAGGGCGGCGAAAGGAATCGGGGGCGCGGACTTCCTGGAGTTGGCCTCGGTCGGGCGAGCGTGCCCGGGATCGTGAGGGCGCCCAGGAGGACGCGGGGCTGAAGCAGGAGTCACGCGCCACTCCGGCGGCTGCCTGGCCGAAACCAGCGCAGAGAACGGTGCCCACTCCGCCTCGTTCCGCTCCCCTCGACCGTCCCCCACGAGGTGCAAGTCCTCCCGCTTCGGGGGCGGTCGACGTCACGACTCTTGACAGGAACCCTCACGCGTCACACTCTTTGGCAACGTTGTCATTCACCTTGACAACGTTGCCATGCCCCAAGCCGCCCCTTTCCTGTGCTCCTCAAGCGCCACCCGTGTGATTGGACAACCCGCTGATGGCTCAGCCGAATCCGCCGCACTCCCCCTCCCGACGATCGATCGTCCTCACCGGCTCGACGCTGCTGGCCGGATTCGGCCTGGGTGGCGCGTTGCCCGGTACCGCCGTGGCCGCCGGGCGCCAGGGCCCCGTCGTCGCGCAGGGGTCCGAGGACGAACTCGCCGTCTACCGGCCGGTGACCGTCTCGTCCACCGACTACGCCCCCACGCCCGGGGAGTTCGTCGTCGACCGGGTCGCCTCCCCCGGCGTGCGGGGCACCGGATGGCGGGCGGGGGGCGGCGACCCGCAGTGGATCTCGGTCGATCTCCAGGCGGACTGCCGCGTCACCTGGATCCGGCTGACCTTCGAAGCGGACGCGAGCGACCCGGTGTTCACGCCTCCGGCGACCGGGAACTGGGCCGACGGCACCACGGGCAAGGAGATCCTCTCCAGCTACGCGGTCGACTTCGTGGTCGAGACGTCCCGTGACCACACGTCGTGGACCAGCGTGTACCGCACGACGGCCGGAACCGGTGGCGTCGTCGACATCCAGTTGCCGAAGCCGACCACGGCGCGCTGGGTGCGGCTGACCTCTCGCAAGCGGTCCAGCCCCAACCCCCTGGGCGTCAACGGCTTCGAGGTGTTCGGCTCCGCTCAGGGGCGCCGCCCGTCGGCCACCGGGTGGACGGACTGGGGCACGCACGCCGGGCACGCCCCGGCGCTGAAGACGGCCGGTGACGGCACGGTGCCGCTGGAGTCCGGCTGGACGCTCACCATGGACGACTGGGCCAAGGGCGACGGCGCGGCGCTGTCGAGGACCGACGTGGACACCCGGACCTGGCTGCCGGCCACGGTGCCAGGGACCGTCCTCGCGTCCCTCGTGGACCAGGGCAAGCTGCCGGACCCGGTCTCCGGCCTGAACAACCTGCACATCCCCGAGGCCCTCTCCCGTCACTCCTGGTGGTACAAGCGGGACTTCGAGCTGCCGCGCGGCCTGCGGACGGGCGCCGGGCGCCGGATCTGGCTGGAGTTCGACGGCATCAACCACCGGGCCGACATCTGGCTCAACGGGAAGCAGGTGGGCGACCTGCTGTACCCGTTCGCCCGCTCGGCCCACGACGTGACGAAGCTCCTGGAGACCCGGGGCGAGAACGCGCTGGCGGTGAAGATCACGCCGATGCCCGTGCCCGGCAGCCCCGGTGACAAGGGACCCGCCGGTGAGGCCTGGGTCGATGCCGGCGCCAACCAGATGAACCTCAACTCCCCCACGTATCTGGCTTCTTCGGGCTGGGACTGGATGCCGGCCGTCCGCGACCGGGTCGCCGGCATCTGGAACCACGTGCGCCTGAGATCCACCGGGCAGGTCGTGATCGGTGACCCCCGGGTGGACACCGTCCTGCCGGATCTCCCCGACACCTCGACGGCCGAACTGACCATCGTCGTGCCGGTCCGCAACGCCGACAGCGCCGACCACAAGGCGACCGTCACCGCGGCGTTCGGCTCCGTACGCGTCTCCCGCACCGTCACGGTCCCGGCGGGCCGGAGCGTCGACGTCGTGTTCGCCCCCGACGCCTTCAGCGGGCTGCGGCTGCGCAACCCCGAGCTGTGGTGGCCCAACGGGCTCGGCAGCGCGCGTCTGCACGACCTGACGCTGGTCGCGGTGGTGGACGGCTCCGAGAGCGACCGGCGCGAAACCCGCTTCGGCATACGTCAGTTCGGCTACGAGTACGACGTGCCGCTCCCCTTCGTCGCCTCCGGTGACGCGTACACCCAGTCCGTGGACGTGGGCGCGCAGCAGGCCCGGCACGTCCGCGTCCGCTGCCTGACCCGGGCGACCGACTGGGGCAGTTCGCTGTGGACGCTGTCCGTCTTCGACAGTGCCCGCCCGGGCACCGACCTCGCGCTGCACGCCGACGCCGCCGCGTCCACGACCGACGAGGACGGCCACGCGGCCGGCAACGTCACGGACGGCGACCCGGCCACCCGGTGGTCCTCGGCCTACCAGGACGACCAGTGGATCCGGGTCGACCTGGGCGCCACGCAGTCCTTCGACCGCGTCGACCTGGTGTGGGAGCAGGCGTACGCGCGCACCTATGTGGTGCAGGTGTCCGCCGACGGCGACCAGTGGCGGGACGTGAAGTCCGTCGACAACACCGCCGTGCCACTGCCGTTCAACAGCGGTGACGCCAGCCTCCAGGTGGAGGAGTTCACCCCGCGCACGGCACGCTACGTGCGTATCAACTGCGGCGTACGCAACACGAGTTGGGGCATCTCTCTGTGGTCCCTCTCGGTGATCGACAGTGCCGAGCCGGGAACCGACCTCGCGCTGCGCAGGACGGCCACCGCCTCGACGCAGGAGTCCGATCACCCGGCCTCCGCCGCGACGGACGGCGACCCCGGCACGCGCTGGTCCTCGGAGTACGCGGACCACCAGTGGCTCCGGGTCGACCTCGGCAGCGCACGGCGCTTCGACCGGGTGGCCATCGTGTGGGAGGCGGCCTACCCGAAGACGTACACGATCCAGGTGTCGGACGACGGGGAGGCGTGGACCGACGTCACGTCGGTGACCAACACTCCCGAACCGCTGAAGATCAGCGTGAACGGCGTCCGGGTTCTGGTGCGCGGCGGCAACTGGGGCTGGGACGAGCTGCTGCGCAGGATGCCCGCCGAGCGGATGGACGCGGCGGTGCGGATGCACCGCGACATGAACTTCACCATGATCCGCAACTGGGTGGGGAGCAGCAACCGCGAGGAGTTCTTCGCCAGTTGTGACGAGCACGGGATCCTGGTGTGGAACGACTTCCCCAACGCCTGGGGTATGGATCCGCCGGACCACGACGCGTTCAACGCGACGGCGCGGGACACCGTACTGCGCTACCGCGTCCACCCGAGTGTGGTGGTCTGGTGCGGGGCCAACGAGGGCAATCCCCCGGCCGCCATCGACAAGGGCATGCGGGAGGCGGTCGAGCAGCAGGCTCCCGGCATCCTCTATCAGAACAACTCGGCCGGCGGCATCATCACGGGCGGTGGCCCCTACGGCTGGGTCGAGCCGGAGAAGTACTACGAGCCGTCGACGTACGGCAGCAGCAGTTTCGGCTTCCACACCGAGATCGGTATGCCGGTCGTCTCCACGTCGGCGAGTCTGCGCAACATGACGGGCGACGAGCCGGAGTGGCCGATCCGCGGTGCGTGGTACTACCACGACTGGAGCGAGCGCGGTAACCAGGCGCCGCAGAACTACAAGGCGGCCATCGAGACCCGGCTCGGTACGGCGACGGACCTCGACGACTTCGCGCGCAAGGCCCAGTTCGTCAACTACGAGAACACGCGGGCGATGTTCGAGGCGTGGAACGCGCATCTGTGGGACGACGCCAGTGGTCTCATGCTGTGGATGTCCCACCCCGCGTGGCACAGCACCGTGTGGCAGACCTACGACTACGACTTCGACGTCAACGGCACCTATTACGGGGCCCGTTCGGGCTGCGAACCCCTGCATGTGCAGGCGGATCCGCGGACCGGGCAGGTGATCGCGGTGAACCACACCAGCCGTGCGCTCAAGGGGGCGAAGGTCACCGCCCGTCTGTACGACCTGTCGGGCAGACAGCTCGGGGCCACCCGTACGGCGGGCGTGGAGGTGGCCGCCGCGACCACGACCCGGGCCCTGACCGTCGGATGGACCGACGACCTGCCGGATCTGCATCTGCTGCGGCTGACCCTGGAGGACTCGGCGGGCCGCCCGCTGTCCGTCAATACGTACTGGCGTCAGCGGACCCCGGCCGCGCTGAAGGCGCTCAACTCGGCGCGGAAGGTCAAGCTGTCGGCTGCGGTCTCCCGTCTGTCGCAGGCGGGGGCGCGCCACGAGCTGACCGCCACGGTGCGCAACCGGGGCACGGCCGTCGCGGCGATGGTCCGGCTCTCGCTGCTGGACCGGACCGGCCGGGAGCGCGTCCTGCCGACGCTGTACAGCGACAACTACCTGTGGCTCCTGCCGGGAGAGTCCCGTCAGGTGACGCTGTCCTGGCCGGCGTCAGCTCTGGCGTCCGGCCGTCCGTCCCTGCAGGTGGAGGCGTACAACAGCGATCCGGTCCTGGCCCGGTCCTGACCCCTGCGTCCGCTTTGCCCGCCCCACGGCTGCCTCGGCGTGCGTCGTCGCCGCTCAGGGGGTTGTCGTCACGGCGGTTGCCTGGTCTTCTGTACGCCCGGTGATCGGCAACGCGTCGCCTTCCCCTCGGCTGTTCCGGTCGGGGGGAAGGCGGCGTCGGCAGGAAGGGCGCGACGTGGACTCGGTGGCGGGGCAGGATGTGCGGAGGCCGCTGCCCGACGGGCTCGGCACGGCGATACGCGGGACCGCCCGGGACATCGCCGCCCTGCTGGGTCCCGGGACCGACATGGGGCGACGGATACCCGGGGCGGAGTGGAACGTCGGCGAGGCGGCCGCGCATCTGGCGCTGGCCAACGCGTTGATGGCCGAGCTCGCGGCAGGGCAGGAGCGCCCCTACGGGGACGGCACGCCGCAGAGCCTCGCCGAGGCCAACGAGCGTTCCCTCGCGGACTTCGGGGAGCGGGAGCCGGTGCCGCTGGCCGCCATGATCGTCGAGCAGGCGGACGCCTGCCTGCGGGCGCTGGAGGAAGGGACCGCCGAGGGGCCCCTGGTCACCCCGCTCGGTCCGATGAGCTCCCAGGAGTTGGGCGCGTACCTGCTCACGCACATGCTCGGGCACGGCTACGACCTCGCCCGCGCCCTGGGCCGGCCGCACATGCTCGACCGCGCCCGGGTGGGCCTGACCATGCCGTTCATGCTCCGGGTGATGCCGCGGGTCGCCGACTCGTCCCGCATCACCGGCATGAACGCCCGCTACGGCGTACGGCTCTGGGGCGGCGGCGGGTTCGGCGTGGCCGTGTCCGACGGCGTGCTGTCCGTCGAGGAACGGCCGTCGGCCCGGCCGGACTGCACGATCCACATCGAGCCGGTCACGTTCCTCCTGATGGCGCTGGGCCGCCAGGGACAGGCCGGCCCCCTCGCGCGTGGCCGCATCCTCGTGAGGGGCCGCAGGCCGTGGCTCGCTCCCCGGTTCCCCGGCCTGTTCACCGCGCCCTGACGACACCAGCCGTCGCTCGCGGCCGTCAGCCGAGCTTGCGGTCCAGGTTGAAGGCGGCGCTGATCAGGGCGAGATGGGTGAAGGCCTGGGGGAAGTTCCCGCTCTGCTCCCCGGTGTGGCCGATCTCCTCCGCGTACAGGCCGAGGTGGTTGGCGTACGTGAGCATCTTCTCGAAGGCGAGCCGGGCCTCGTCGATACGGCCCGCGCGGGTGAGCGCCTCGACGTACCAGAAGGAGCAGATCGAGAAGGTGCCCTCCTCGCCCTGAAGGCCGTCGGGGCTCGCCTGCGGGTCGTAGCGGTAGACGAGCGAGTCGGAGACCAGGTCCTCGCCCAGCGCGTCGAGGGTGGCCAGCCACTTCGGGTCGGTCGGGGAGACGAACTTGGCGAGCGGCATCATCAGAAGGGACGCGTCGAGGATGTCGCTGTCCTCGTACTGGGTGAAGGCCCGGCGCACATCGGACCAGCCCCGGCTCATGATGCGCCGGTAGATGTCGTCGCGGGCGGTGCCCCAGCGGACGGTGTCGGCGGGCAGACCGCGGTGCTGGGCCAGCCGCATGGCCCGTTCGATGGCCACCCAGCACATCAGCCGGGAGTACAGGAACGCCTTGCGGCCGCCGCGGGTCTCCCACACACCCTCGTCCGGCTGGTCCCAGTTGTCGCACACCCAGTCGACGAGCGCGCTGATGCCGTCCCAGTGCGCGCTGGAGAGCGGCTGGCCCCACTTGTCGTACAGGTAGAGCGAGTCGACCAGGGCCCCGTAGATGTCGAGCTGGAGCTGGCCGACGGCGGCGTTGCCGACGCGCACCGGGGCGGATCCCCGGTAGCCCTCCAGGTGCGGCAGTTCACGCTCGGGCAGGTCACGGCGCCCGTCGATGCCGTACATGATCTGGAGCGGACCGCCCGGCGCCGTCGTGTCGGGATCGTCGAGGCGTACGTGTTCGGAGAGGAAGGTCATGAACGCCTCGGCCTCCTCGGTGAAGCCGAGGCGCAGCATGGCGTACACGCAGAAGGCGGCGTCGCGGATCCACACGTAGCGGTAGTCCCAGTTGCGCTCGCCGCCGATCTGCTCGGGCAGGCTGGTGGTGGGCGCGGCGATGATGGCGCCGGTCGGCGCGTACGTGAGCAGTTTCAGGGTGAGCGCCGACCGGTGCACCATCTCGCGCCAGCGCCCCTTGTACCGCGACCGGGAGAGCCAGCGCCGCCAGTAGGCCACGGTCGCGTTGAACTCCCGCTCGGCCTCGGCCACGGCGCAGAAGCGCGGCGGCACGTCGTCGTCGATCCGGTCGATCGCGAAGACCGCCGACTCCCCCTCGCCCAGCTTGAACAGCGACCACACGTCCTGCCCGTCGGCCTCCAGGGGCACGGTCGACGTCAGCGCGAGCTTGAGCGCGGGCGAGTCGAAGATCGCCTGGCCGTCGTCCAGGTGCAAGGTGTGCGGCACCGTGCCGTACTCGAAGCGGGGGGCGATCCGGGCGCGGAAGGGCAGTGTGCCGCGGACGCACACCACGCGGCGGATCAGACGGTGCCGGTCGGCCTCGCGCGAGCCGTCCACGACCGGCATGAAGTCCTGGATCTCGCCCACTCCGCCGTCCGCGAAGAACCGGGTGATCAGGACGTTGGTGTCGGGAAAGTAGAACTGTTTCGCACGCGCGGGGACGTCGGCGGCGAGCTCGAAGCTTCCGCCACGGTCGGCGTCCAGGATCGACGCGAAGACACTGGGCGCGTCGAAGCGGCCGCAGCAGTACCAGTCGATGGTGCCGTCCGTGCCGACCAGGGCGGCGCTGCGCAGGTCGCCGATGAGTCCGTGCTCCGCGATGGGGAGATACCGGGGCGCGTCACCGCGGCGCCCGCCGGGCCCATTCCGCGGCCCCTCTCCCGCCCGGGCTCCAGGAGTCTCGTCCGCCATGCCGGCCTCCATAGAGGGTTGTGAACTGTGTGGGATCGCTGGGTCTTCGCCCAGGCCGCGCCGTCAGTCCTTGAGGACGACCTTGGCGCCCACGATGATCAGGCCGAGTGCCAGGTTGACGAAGCCTTCGGCGAAGACCTGCCCCCGGGAGGCCCCGGCGCGGACGGCTCCCAGGCACGCCCACACGACCTGCTGGGCGACCGCCACGCCGAGGGCGAGCCACAGCCCGGTGTTCACGCTCATCCCGAACCAGCTGATGGCGACGGCCGCGGCGGGAAGGGCCGCGGCCTCGACGATGGCCCACTCGTGCAGGCCGCTGCGGCGGATCTCCCGCCAGGACCAGGGCTGGCCGACGATCCTCTCCCCGGCCAGATGGGCGTAGACGTGCGTGGCCCAGAAGACCAGACCGGTGACGGTCAGCAGGAGAATGATCTCCAGACGCGGATGCGCGCCGCCGGATCCGACCGTGGCCACGACGGAGGCGGCCAGGATCGAGCCGTAGATGGCGCCCGCGTAGTCGGTTCGTCGGCTTGTCGACGTCTTCGGCGACCCTGACGGCTCGGTACGGCCCTCACCGAGGGGCGGGACACTGGAGCGGCTCACCCTCTCAAGATATGGCCGGGTCTCCGGCGCTGCCCGACGAGCGCGAGGGCGCAGGGGCCCCGCCGGGGCCGGGCGGACGGGGATCGCCCCGCGGCCGGCCTCGGGGCCGGGCCACCTGGCCGGACTCAGGGGCTCACCGGCGGCCGGCTCGTGCCCGCGGGATCGTCGCTCCCGGCGAGGGAGGCGGCGCGGGCGCAGCGGCGGGCCAGCCGGGCGAAGGCGTCGGCCAGCTCCGGCGGTCCGACGACCTGGATCTCGGTGTCGAACCTGGCGACGGCCGCGGCCAGACCGGCCCACGACCACGAGCCGAGGACCAGGCGGCAGCGGTCGGGGCCCAGCTCCTCGACGACGCCGTCACTCGCGTACCCGGAGACGACGGCGGCGGGCAGGTCGAGGATCACCTCGCCCCGGCAGGGCCAGTCCGCGAAGGGGACCGACCCGCCGGAACCGTCCGAGCCCTCGGCTTCGGTGGAGATGCGAGACCCGGGCGAACCGCCCACGCCGGCACCAGCCCGAGCCTCCGCTCCCCGGAACCTGCCGGCGACGAACGCGACGACGTCTCCTCCCGGCACCTCGCGCGGGGTGAAGCGGGGGCCCCTGGGCGTTCGAGGGTCGATCCGGTCGACCCGGAAGGTGCGCCAGTCGGCCCGGTCGAGGTCCCAGGCGACGAGATACCAGCGTCCGCACCAGGTCACCAGGTGGTGCGGTTCCGCGCGGCGCGGAGGATCCGGGGCGAGACCGCCCGCCGGGTGCGGCACAGAGGTGTCCGGGACCGGCCGGGGTGTCCAGGCCGGGGTGTAGTCGAAGCGGAGGACCTCGCGGGCGCGGACAGCCGCGCTGAGGGCCAGGAGGACGGCCGGGTCGGCCTGCGGCCTCACTGTCGTCCCCGCCCGGTCCACGGCGGTGACCTCAAGGGCGTCGACGCGATGGCGGAGCCGCGCGGGCATCACCTGCCGGACGGTGCTGAGGGCCCGTACCGCCCCTTCTTCGATGCCCGCACCCGTGACGGCCGCGGTCCGCAGCGCCACGGCGAGGGCCACGGCCTGCTCGTCGTCGAACAGGACCGGCGGAAGCTCGGTACCGGCGCCGAGGCGGTAGCCACCGTCGGGGCCCTTCGCGGTGCGGATCGGATAGCCGAGCTCGCGCAGCCGGTCGATGTCCCGCCGCACCGTGCGCGGGCTGACGTCCAGGCGCTCGGCCAGCAGCTGCCCCGGCCAGTCCCGGCGGGCCTGGAGGAGCGAGAGCAGGGACAGCAGTCGCGCGGATGTCGTCGGCATGTCGCCGATCGTCCCCCAGGTAGCGGACACATCCTGTCCGCTACTCCTGAGACGGTGGTCTCGTTCGCAACCACCGGACCGACCCGAAGGACCTGATCACATGGCAACGCCTCCCTCGTCCCCTTCCTCCGCCTCGTCCGCCGCCGCGCTCGACGGCGAGCGGGCCGACCTCCTCGCGGAGCTGGCGGCCGCCCGGTCCGCTCTGACCGGCACGGTGCTCGGCCTCAGCGACGAGCAGGCCGGAGCGAACCCGACGGTCAGCACTCTGTGTCTGGGCGGTCTGATCAAACACGTCGCCTCCATCGAGGAGGGCTGGCTGCGCTTCGCCGTGGAGGGCCCGTCGGCGCTGCGCTACGACCTGCCCGCCGGAGTCACCTGGGCGGACATGGCGGCCGGCACGGCGAGCGAGTTCCCGCAGTGGGCGATCGACCATCAGAACAACTTCCGCATGCTGCCCGGCGAGACCCTGGCGGACATCGTCAAGCGCTACGAGGAGGTGGCGGCCCGCACCGAAGAGGTCGTCGCCACCGTTCCCGACCTCTCGGCGACCCACCCGCTTCCCGAGGCACCCTGGCACGAGCCCGGCGCCGTGCAGAGTGTGCGCAGGGTCCTGATGCACGTCATCGCCGAGACGGCACAGCACGCCGGGCACGCGGACATCCTCCGCGAGAGCCTCGACGGCCGGAAGGCGACCTGACCGACCGCCGATCGTCGGCCGCCAACTCCTGACCACCGACTGCTGACTGCTGACTGCTGACTGCTGACTGCTGACTGCTGACTGCCGGCATGCCTGACCGGAACGGAAAGGGAACAGCGTGACCACGACCTGGAAGCCCGTCGAGGGTGCCACGGCATCGCACGGTGCAGCGGCGGGAACCCGCAGCCGGATGGTGCGGCGATGACGACCGTTCTCGACGACCGGTCACTCAACCGCGCGACCCTGGCCCGCCAGTTGCTGCTCGACCGCGCCGACCTGTCGGCGCACGAGGCGATCGCGCACCTGTGCGGACTCCAGGCGCAGGAACCCCAGGAGCCGTACACCGGGCTGTGGTCACGACTGCGGGCGTTCCAACCGGATTCCCTGTCCGCCCTGTTGACCGGGCGGAACGTGGTGCGGGCGCATCTCATGCGGCGCACGGTGCACCTGCTGACGGCGGAGGACGTCCTCGCCTGGCGGTCCCGGCACGACGCCATGCTGCGTCAACGGGTGCTCGGGGTCTACCGGCGCGAACTCGACGGGGTCGACCTCGACGAACTCGCCTCGGCCGCGGCGGAGTTGATGGCGGACGGTGAGCCCCGGCCGACGTCCGAGGTGGTGCGCGTGCTGGCGGCCCGCTGGCCGGAGCCCGGGCGGCGGGCCCTGGGTGAGATGGTGATCGCCGCACTCGTCCCGGTGGCACAGGCTCCACCGCGGGGGCTGTGGCGCACGAAGGCGGGCGTGCGGAACGTCGCGCTGGCCTCGTGGCTGGGCAGGGAGGTGGACCCTCCGCCGCAGGATGGCACGGACCCCGTCGGCGAGGCGCTGGTGCGGCGCTACCTGGCCGCGTTCGGCCCGGCCTCCTCGGCGGATCTCCGTGCGTGGTGCGGGCTCGCCGGACTCCCGGCCGCGGTGTCCGCCGTACGGGGGGAGTTGGTCTCCTTCCGCGACGAGCGGGGCCGTGAACTCCTGGACCTGCCCGACGCCCCCCGTCCGGACCCGGACACCCCCGCCCCGGTGCGGTTCCTGCCGGCGTTCGACAACGCGATCCTCGGCTACCAGGATCGCGGCCGGATCATCGACGACGCCCACCGCGGTCTGTCGGTGGCCGGCGAGCGCGTGGTCCTGATCGACGGCCGCGTCGCAGGGACCTGGGGCGTCGCCGAACACACGGTGACGGTCACGCCGCTGCACACCCTGCCCAACGCAACCCGGGACGCCGTGCGGGAGGAGGCACGGGAGCTGGCGGTGTTCCTGTCGGACGGGGACGGCGATCGGGTGCACATCGCCCGGGGCTGAGCCCGCCTCACCGACGGAAGGGATCCGTGGGCTGTGTCCATCGACGACCGCTTCGACGCCGTGTCCCTCAGCGCCGGGTGCGAAAGCTCCACCCCTACTCGGTGCCGTCCGCCGGCAGACGCTCCAGCAGCCCGAGCCGAGTGAACCGGTCGTCGTGGAACGTGACGATCTCGGTGATCGTCCCGCCGGTGACACGCAGGACGTCGATCGTCAGCGGCAGGTACGCGCCTTCCCGCTCTCGCCACAGGTAGAAGGCGACGGCGGGCTGACGATTCACGGACGTGGGGACGGCGCGCAGGCCCTTCATGCTCTCGAAGCCGCTCTCGACCCAGTCGTCGACCACCGCGTCGCGGCCGACGTGCAGCCCTGGCGTCGGCGGCATCGAGCAGCGCACGTCGTCCCGTAGCAGTGCGGCGAGTCGGTCGATGTCCGTCGCCACGCTGGCATCGGCATAGCGGCGCACCAGCTCACGCGTCCCGGCGTCCTGTTCGCCGCCGGTCCAGTCCTGTCGCTCGGCGGGCAGGTGTTCGCGCATACCGGCGCGTGCCCGCTGCAGCGCGCTGTTGACGGAGTTGACGGAGTCTCCGAGGAGGTCCGCGACGTCCTTCGCGGGCCATCCGACCACGTCCCGCAGGATCAGCACGGCCCGCGGGCGCGGCGCGAGGTGCTGGACCGCGACCAGGTAGGCGAGCTCGATCGTCTCCCGCGCGACAGCGAGGGTCTCCGGCTCGTCCGCGTCGCCCGCGGGCAACTCGTCGAGGAGCAGGTCCGGGTAGGGCTGCAGCCACCGGACCTCGCCGCCGGAGGCGGGCTCCGGGCGACATCTGGCGAGCAGGTCCAGGCAGGCGTTGGTGGCGATCCGGTACAGCCAGGCCCGGAACGTCGAGCGCCCCTCGAAGGTCTCCCTCCGACGCCAGGCACGCAGGAACGTCTCCTGCACGGTGTCCTCGGCGTCCTCGAACGACCCGAGCATCCGGTAGCAGTGCACGTGCAGCTCCCGCCGGTGCCGCTCCGCCAGCCCCGAGAACGCCGACTCGTCGACCTCGCCCAGCCCGCTCACACCCAGCTCCTCCAGCCGTGTGTCCGCACTCATCACGTCACCTCTCGCCTCGTCGTGTCCCGTCGTAGGTGTGACGGGTACGAGCGCGAAAACTCATCACCAGGGCCGTTCGACACGGCTGCGGCAACGCGCCTCGTCCTCGGCAGGTCGGCTTCCGCCCGTGCACGCGGCCGACCGGGATCAGGGTGCCGTCGAGGCGGATCCCCCGAGCCCCCGTGGGCTCACACCCCCGGTGAAGGTCTTGCTGTACACCGTCGAACTACGCTGCACGGTCATGCCGATCCGCTCGTAGAGCGACAGCGCGCCCGTCTCCGAGTGCGTCCACAGTGCGCAGGTCTGTTTCCCTCGGCGATGGAAAGCGCGGAACGCCTCCCGCAGAAGCAGGCGCGCGATCCCCCGGTGGCGGTGGTCATGTCGTACGGCGACCCGCTCGACGTGACCCTCACTGGTGCCCGGAACGTCCAACGAGAGAACAGCGCCGACCATCTGGTCGCCGTTGAGGGCCACAGGTGAGGCATCAGGTTCGAACGTCGTTCGCTCCACCGTGTGCCGGGCCCATTCGGCATAGGTCTTCCGCCGCTGCTGCCACTCGTCGAACGCGTCCTCGGTGAGCTGGTGGGCCGCTCGCTCGTCGCCGGCGCGGAATGGTCGGACCGTGACCCCCGTCGGCGGCTCGGACACCTCCGGTGCGACCGGCAACGCGATCTCCAGCAGCCATTCGGTGACGAGCGGCGCGTATCCGCGGGATCGGAGCAGCGCGATCGCGGCGTGGTCGCTGTCGGCGACGGTCTGGGCCAGGCGATCGCCGCCCGACTGCCGTGCCCGCGCCTCGCTCCAGGCGAGCAGGGCACTACCCAGACCCAGCGCACGGTGATCGGGGTGTACATGGACCGTGGCCCGTCGACCCTTCACCCGACTCCAGCCGGTCAGTTCTCCGTCGGAGTCGCACACGAGCAAGGTGTCGGACGCCAGGTCCAGTCCGGGCACGCTGAGATCGGCGGCGATGCGATCAAGGTCTGTCGCGGCGGCACCCTGCAGGTCTCTCTCGCAGGCGGTGACGAGACGGTGGACCGCGCCGACATCGGCGACCGTGGCCGACCGCTTTCGCCATCCGGTCGGCAATGGCTTCGGGAAGGGATGGGGCATGGTGTGAACCCTGCGCCATCCGTACGTTCATGTCGACCTGATGCGACGAAGGCCGGCACTGTACGGCGAGCGGACCGACGCGGCCGGTCGAGCCAACGCATGCACCCGTCGGACGGATCGAGAGAACACGCTCGACTCCTCGACCCCTCGCGCCGGCATCACCTGAAGCTCGCAGCCATGAAGCGTCACGCGTCCACGTAGGTTTCCGAAGCTCGAACGCCGGTTACCGGAAAGTCATCTGCGGGGCGGTACGGTTCCGTCCTGCCAGCGGTAGAGGTCGCGCAGCAGGGACATCTCGGCGCCGTGATGGATCAACTCCCTGTTGACGTGCAGGACGATGCCTTCCATGGGAAACCGCTCGGGTCCCGCCGGGGGCGGATTCTCCAGGGCGGCGTCCGAGAGCTCGCGGACCCCCGCGTTCCATCTCCCATACATCTCATCGAGCTGTCTCAGCGCCTCGTCAGCAGTCCCCGCATAGGCGAACGTCTGGGAGTCGACGTCCTGGCCGCCGAAGTGCCATGCGACCCGATAGCCCAGGCAGGAGACGATGATGTGCGCCAGCCGCCAGGCAATGGTGGTCACCGGCGCCGGCACCGGGTCAGGGGACGCGAAGTCCATCATCCATTCCCCCGAACCGGCCGACATCGGCGCGGCCGACGTGCCCGGTGGGCGGATGCTCCAGCAGCCACCCACCGGCTCCCAGAAGTACTCCTCATCAGCAAGCCCGTTCAGCCGCGGCCGCAGGTTCTTGTGCCAATGCCGGTCCAACTGGTCCGCGATGCGCTCGCTTCTTGTCATTTGCGCACACTACAGACAGACCTGGCCGCGCCCTTCGCGAGCGCCGTCGCCTGCTCTGGTCGCGAGACCGTTCCGCACCGGGAGATGACGCTGGACTGATGTGCCCTTCGGGCCGCGCCGCAGCGAGCCGCTCACCTGTAGACGAGCAGCCGGTCACACGTGTTCGTACCGCTCGGAAGGGAACTGTCGCTGTTGAGGACGTAGAAGGATCCCGCGAATCCGGTGGCCGACATCTTCGGCACCACGATCATCATCTGCCCTGCCATGCTGAGCCCGTTCGGCCTGACCACGTACTGGTCGAGCAGGGCGAAGAGGTTCTGGGTGAGGTTGGGCAGCAGGAGGATGCGGTACGTGCGATCCCCCGCCCCGTCGGCACTCGTGATGAGCTCCTGGTTCGCGGCCCACTGCGCGGGGTGGGTGGCCACGCGGCTCATCGATTGCAGTTCCTGAAGGCGCCGCTGCACGCTGGCGCGGACCCCGGCCATGTGGATGTGCAGTTGGTTGAAGCGCCGGGCGCTCGTCGAATTGATCCCCAGTCCGATGTTGGGGAACTGAACGGGGACACTGCCTCCACTCCTCGCGTTCTCCCAGGCGTCGTTCCAGTAGTTCGCCACTCCGGAGGTGACGAGGAACGGACACTCGATACCCGTGATCCGGCAACTCGGGAGCAGGAGGTAGTTGTGCTGGGTCTCGGGCTTGCCGTGCAGCACGACGTAGTTCGACGTCGTCTTCAGACAGTTGGGCTTGGGTTGGGGCGCCGGTGGGACGATCCCCTGAGTGCAGTACTGGACGTCGTGCCACAGCGCGTCATTGTCCGTGGGCTTGCCACAGAGTCCCTGCAACTGGGTCGGAGGGCAGGGGCTCTGGCCCGCCCCGGGAGGCGACGTGGGAGGAGTGGGACACGTGCAGGAGTCCTCCCCGTAGCCCGGGCCCGGGTCATCCGTCCTGGCAGTACTCCCCTTCACCCCCGCGCCGGTCAGGAGCGTCGCCGCACCGATCGCACCGGAGAGCGCGATGAACTGACGCCGGGGAACCTCGTTCGTCTTCTTGTGCTCTGTCATGCGTGATCTCCGATGGTGACGACCGCAGCGGGATGGGTCGACCCTGAACGCGAGCGGGTGATTTACCCCACTTTCGCCCCTCGCCGATCCGCTCACAGAGTAGGCAGCGGCGGGCCGGATACCCGGCAACCGAACGGGTGAGCGTCATGGATTCCGCCATGGGGAGGCAACCCCGGCCCCACCCCGAGGACGAGGGACGAAGCGGCGGCGCCCGGACCGGCCGGCAGCCGAGCAACAGTCCTCGGCATACGCCCGCACCGATCATCTCCCTGCCGCCCTGGGCGCGTTGGCGCTAGCCTCTGGGCCATGCCGAGCTTCGAGATCACGTCGATAGGTACCGTCCGAAACGATCGGACGGACGTCCAGCACACGGACAACTGGGGTGCGGTCCGCAGCACCATCACCCTTGACGAACGCTTCGGCGAGGCGTGCCTGCAGGGTCTGGAGGACTTCTCCCACGTGGAGGTCCTCTTCGTCTTCGACCAGCTCGCCGAACTCGACGACTACCGCGAGCCCCGCCCCTACCGCGGCCGCTCCGACCTCCCGCCCGTCGGCGTCTTCGCCGGCCGTGGCCCCCGCCGACCGAACCGCATCGGGGTGACGTGCTGCGCCGTCGAGTCCGTCCAGGGCCGCGAACTCACCGTGGTGGGCCTCGACGCCGTGTCGGGGACCCCGGTCATCGACCTGAAGCCGACGATGACGGAGTTCCGCCCACCGGAGGTCCACCAGCCGGAGTGGGTCAGCAGCCTGATGTCGGAGTACTTCAAGCCGTAGGCGGGGACCGAGGGGCGAAGCTCAGCGATCCGCCCACGGCCCGGCGGTGCGCACCGGCTCGGCCCGCTCCTCGGACCCTCGCGCCGCCCACTGACCCGAACCTCCCCCTGCCCAACACCTGTACGCCGCCCACCTCCTGGGATAACGTCACCTCGCCCGTCACGATTGAATCGTTTCAGTCACTGAGGAATGAGGCGCCATGTCGTCGCACAGCACTCCAGACAGCACTCCGGGGACCGGTCCCTCCCGGCGGGCGGTCGTCGTCGCCGGGGCCGGGGCCCTGGCCGTGACGGCCGCCGGGGTCCCGTTCGCGGGGGCCGCGTCCGCCGCCGGGAGGACGGACGGGGCCGGCGCGCCGTCAGCATCGGTACCCCGTGCGGCAAAGGGATGGCAGGGGTACGTGCAGGCCCCGGCCTCCCGGACCGTGCAGCCCGTACGGGTCATCGCCTCCACCGGCGATGTGAGCGGCGCCGAGGGCCTGTTGAAGCCGGGCGGCGCGAGGACCGTGCTGCGGCGGCCCCGGCCCGCCGCCGCCCCGCGCTGGCCCGAGGGCACCGTGGCCGAGGCCTCGTCGGCTCACGCGGGGAACAACGGCAACGACGGGCAGCCGCGGACGTACGACGCCAAGAACGCGATCGACGGCGACCCGGGAACCTTCTGGAACGACGACACGATCGGGGTGTTCCCCGACACCCTCACCATCACGGTGCCGGCGGCCCGGGAGATGTCCGGCATCACGCTGATCTCCAACGGCGACGGCGTGCCGACCGACTTCACGGTGGACGTCTGGAAGGACGACGCCTGGCAGACCGTCGCCACGGTGAAAGACAACGATGTCATCCAGCGGGCGGTGTCGTTCTCCTCCCCGGTGACCACCAACCGGATCCGCATCACCGTCACAAACGTCCAGGACACACCGAAGGGTGCCTTCACCCGGGTCAACGAGGTGTGGCCCGAGCCCGTCGCCCCGGTGGCGGCGCCCAGCGTCACCGTGGACTTCGGCAAGGTCGTGGTGGGGTTCCCGCGGGTCCGGTTCACCTCCGCGTCCGACAACTCACCCGGTGTGCGGCTCGCGTTCTCCGAGACGAAGCAGTTCCTGACCGAACGCTCCGACTTCACCCGCTCCGACCAGGCCGGCGGCGCGGGCCAGGGGACGGACCAGTTCGCCGTGCCGGCCAGGGGCGCCGACTGGACCGACCACAAGGGCTACCAGTCCGACGGCAAGGTCTACGCCGACGGCCTGCACGGCTTCCGGTACCTCAAGATCACCCTCGACGCGCTGGCCGGCGACGCGCCCGTCGCACAGCCGTGGGGAACCGTCGAGATCGACTCCGTCAGCCTCGACTTCACCGCCTACCTCGGCACGCCGAGCACGTACCGCGGCTGGTTCCTGTGCTCCGACGACGACCTCAACCGCTACTGGTACGGCGCCTCGTACACCAACGAGCTGGTGACGGACACCTTCCGCCAGGACGACGTCGACCCGCGCAACGCCTGGAGCCCTTCGCTCGAGGGCAAGCTCGTGCTGCACGACGGGCCGAAGCGTGACCGGGACCCGTACGTCGGTGACCTGGCCGTGTCGGCGCGGACCCTGTACCTGACGCACGACGACGCGGCCGCCGCCGCACGCAACGTGCTGGCCGACCTCGCCGAACACCAGCGGGCCGACGGATGGATCCCGCCGGCCTCCATCTCGGGCTACGGGCTGCCCCTGTTCGACTATCCGCTGTGGTGGGTGACGTGCAGCTGGGACTACGTCCTCTACACGGGAGACCGTTCCTACGCGAGCCGCTACTACCCGAACCTGCTCAAGGTGCTCGACACCTGGTAC
This sequence comes from Streptomyces sp. NBC_01428, assembly GCF_036231965.1. Taxonomy (NCBI): domain Bacteria; kingdom Bacillati; phylum Actinomycetota; class Actinomycetes; order Kitasatosporales; family Streptomycetaceae; genus Streptomyces; species Streptomyces sp. NBC_01428. Next base: position 904,950 of record NZ_CP109499.1, read on the forward strand.
CCGAGCGTCACCGACAGTGCGGGTCTCCTCAGCAAGGGGCTCAACAACACCGGCGGCTACGGCGACTACGCCTTCCTGGACCGCACCGGTCGCATCACCTACTACAACGCCAACTACGTCCAGGCTCTCAACGACGCGGCGCGGATGGCACGCTGGCTGGGGCACGAGGCCGACGCGCAGCGCTGGGAAGCGCGTGCGGGCGCGGTGAAGGACGCCGTCAACGCCCACCTCTGGGATGCTGACGCCGGCGCCTATCTCGACTCCGCGACCGGCCCGGTACGGCACGCGCAGGACGGCAACTCGATCGCCATCACCGCGGGCATAGCCGACGCCGAGCGCGCCGCCTCGGCGCTGGCCCACCTGGACGCCACCACACGACGGCCGTACGGCAACGCGTTCATGGACAACGACACCATCTTCGGCGATGCCTCGCAGCGGGTGTACGCGTTCACCTCGTACCCCGAGATCGTGGCCCGCTTCGAGAGCGGCAGGGCCGAGTCGGCGGTCGACCAGATCCGGCGCACGTACGGCTGGATGGACAGCCACGACCCCGGTATCACGAACTGGGAGGGCATCGGCCCCGGCGGATCGCTGTACGAGGGCGCCTACACGAGCATGGCGCACGGCTGGTCCACCGGCGTCCTGCCCGCCCTCACCCATCAACTGCTCGGCGCCCGGCCGACCTCCCCCGGCTACGCCACCTGGGAGGTACGCCCCCAGCCCGCGGGCGTCAGCTGGGCGCAGGGCCAACTGCCGACACCGCACGGCCCGTTGCAGGTCAGCTGGGAAACGGCGCGCACCGCGTTCGACGTGACCGTCCACGTGCCCGGTGGCACCCATGGAGCGCTCACCTTCCCGATGGACGCTCGTGAGGTGACGGTGCGCGCGGGCCGACGCGTTCTCTGGGACGGCCGTCGGCAGTCGGACCGTACGGTGCGGGTCACCGACCACCAGGTCACCGTCTCCGGCCTCGGAGCGGGCACCCACACCTTCACGGCCCTACGGCGCAAGTGAGAGCACGCCGGGTGGGGAGCCGATGTCAACTCGGCTCCCCACCCGGCGCGTTCATGTGATCGCATCCCGAAGGTCGGCCTGTCGCACCGACGTCCCGACCGGGCCGACTCCGTGCGAGAGGGTGAGCGCTCAGCCGCCGTCACCCTGCTGGTGCGCGCTCTCCGGGCGGAAACAGGCCGTGACCGTCTTCCCGTGGCGCTGGCACTTCATGCCCCAGTCGTCCGCGAGCATCTGCACGATGCCCACGCCCCGGCCGGAGACGGCGCCCGGTTCCGGGTCGCGCTGGCGGGGCAGGGTGGGATCCTCGTCGTGGACGCTCACATGGAGGCAGTCGCCGTCCCAGGTGAGGACCAGAGCCGCGTCGCTGCGCGCGTGGATGTGTGCGTTGGTGAGGAGTTCGGACACCGTCAGGACGACGGCGTCGACCGTGTCGGGTTCCTGGGCCGTCCAGGGCAGGGACTCCAGGTGTCTGCGGGTCCACTGCCTTCCGGCCCGCACACCGCCGGAGACCGGGAACGAGTGCGCCCAGCCCATCGCCTTGACCGCCATTTTCCTGTCCTCGCTCCGGGTTCATCCATCCGTATCGTGCCGTGGGGCTCGGGTACCCGAAAGGCGCCCACACACTCGGGTGGGGGTGGCGGCGGCCTTCGGATCACCTGTGCGGAAGTCAATCCCGCGCCATAAGTCACCCTCTCCCGGGGGCCAACCTTCGCGCGACGGGAACAACAGGTGTCCCCTGTCCGTACTATCGGTAGGCCGGGGCACGACGCAGCAGGTGCGGCTGCGCGCCCCGTCCTCCAGCGCGGTCGCCAGGACGCGCATCGCCCTCCGGCCGCTCCATGTGTGTTCATGTGGCGGTCGTGCACCGACGAAAGGTCCACACCATGCCCGACACCACTTCCTCCACCGAGCTGACATCGCAGTACACGGCCCAGGTCATCGGCGACCTGGACCGCAACACCAAGGAGCAGGAGCGCATCGGTGCGGAGATCGACGCCCTCCAGGAGCAGTTGAACGCGCTGCGCCACGACCACTCCGTCCTGACGAGCCTCCACCAGGCCCTCGGTGTCACGGAGAAGGCCGCCCCCACCAAGGCGGTCAAGCCCGCGGCGCCGTCCGTGCCCCAGCAGAAGTCCGCCGCGAAGGCGACCAAGGCGACGAGCCCGGCCAAGGCGGCCAAGGCCACGAAGACCACTGACGCCAAGGGCACGCGGTCGCGCGCCAAGACCGCCGGCAGTGCGAAGGATGTCGCGTCGAAGACGGTCGCCGCCAAGGCGTCCGACGCGAAGACCGGGGACGCGAAGACCGGGGACGCGAAGTCCTCCGGCACCAAGGCCGCTCCCGCCAAGAAGCCCGCGGCCAAGGCCGTCTCGGGTCAGCCCACCCTCGTCGAGCTGATCCGCGGCTACCTCACCGCCCAGGGTGAGCCCCGTTCGGCCGCGGAGGTGTCCACGGCGCTGGGCAAGACCCACCCCGACCGCCGTATCCAGACGAACGTCGTGCGCACCACCCTGGAGAACCTCGTGGCGAAGAGCCACGCCCACCGTGCCAAGCAGGGCGCGTCCGTCTTCTACACGGCGACCGACGGCCACAAGCCGGCGGCGACCGCGGCGAGCACCGAGCAGCCCGTGGAGGCCAGCGCCGGCTGACCGTCCGACGTCAGGCACCCGGTCCGCGAGGAACGGGGAACCGTTACGCCTCGCCGCGCCCGGACGGGCACGGCGTCGCGCCTCAGCTCTCCGTCTCCCCGCGCCCGGCACCGTCCCGAGCCGCGGCCCGGGACGGCCGTGTCTCCCTCACGCCGTCACCTTGGCGACGAACGCCGCCAGGTTCGTCACGGTGCGCTGGATCTTCTCCTCCAGGGTCAGCGACTCGTGCATCCGTCCGCCGACGCCCGCGTCGCGCTTGCCGCGCACATACAGCGAGCAGGCGAGGTCGCTGCATATATAGGCGCCCACCGAGTTGCCCTGCTGCCCCAGCTTGCCCGCCTTGGGCGCGACCATGAGGGACACGCCTCCGGTGTGGGTGGTCACGCACAGCGAGCACATACTGCGGCGCATGTGCCCGGAGGTCTGGGCGGGGCAGCGCAGGGCCAGCGCTCGGAGGCCGCCGTCCAACTCGACGACGATGTAGGTGCGTTCGGGTGACTGGGGGTCGCGCCAACCGAGGTAGTCGAGGTCGTCCCAGGGGCGGTCGGCCAGGTCGCGGGGGACGGAGAGGCGCTTCGCCTCGCCCTTCGTGCAGTTCACGAACGCGGCACGGATCTCTTGCTCGGTCAACGGCTTCATGACACCTACGCTAATTTGCCTAAACCTATTAGGCAAATGCATAATCAGTTCTGCCAGAAGAGAGGATCGCTATGGTTCGCGCAGGACTGACCACGGAACGTCTGACAAGGGCGGGAGCCGAGCTGGCCGACGAGGTCGGCTTCGATCAGGTGACCGTCTCCGCGCTGGCCAGGCAGTTCGACGTCAAGGTCGCGAGCCTCTACTCGCATGTGAAGAGCTCGCACGACCTCAAGACGCGGATCGCCCTGCTCGCCCTCGACGAACTCGCCGACCGTGGGGCGACAGCCCTGGCCGGACGGGCCGGGAAGGACGCCCTGACCGCCTTCGCGAACGTCTACCGCGACTACGCACGCGAGCACCCCGGCCGCTACGCCGCGGCGCAGCTCCGGCTGGACCCGGAGGCGGCCGCCGCCAGCGCGGGCGCGCGGCACTCACAGATGACGCGGGCGATCCTGCGGGGCTACGACCTGGTGGAACCCGACCAGACCCATGCGGTCCGCATGCTCGGCAGCGTCTTCCACGGCTACGTCAGCCTGGAGATGTCGGGCGGGTTCAGTCACAGCGCCCCGGACTCGCAGGAGAGCTGGTCACGCGTCCTGGACGCCCTGGACTCCCTGCTGCGGAACTGGCCCGCGCCCTGACCGACGCGGTAGGACCGACGGGGCCAACGGCGGACAGCGCTCGCCGGGTTCCGGAGCGTCCGCACCGTACGAATCCCCCGAACGACAGGCCCAGATCATCATGCAGAGCGAGCACGACCGGATCACCACTCCCGTCACCGCCGACCTGGTGCGGGGCGCCATCGAGCTGGAGCGCACCGCCGTCGGTCTGCTGCCCCACCGGTTGCCCGCCTGGGCGCGCGCCCAGTGCGCCGACGGTCAACTGGCCATGGCGGAGGCCCAGCCCTCGGGCGTGCGGCTGGTCTTCAGCACGCGCGCCACGACCGTCGAGCTGGACACCCTCCCGACCAAGCGGGTCTACGTGGGCGCCCCGCCACGGCCCGACGGGCGGTACGACCTCGTGGTCGACGGGCGCCTTCTGGGTGGGTCGACCGCGTCCGGCGGCAACACCCTCACCCTCGACATGACCACGGGCTCGGCGACGACCACACCCGGCCCGGTCGGCACCGTTCGTTTCACGGACCTGCCCGACGGCCCGAAGGACATCGAGATCTGGCTGCCGCACAACGAGACCGCCGAACTCGTGGCCCTGCGCACCGACGCCCCCGTCGAGCCCGCGCCGGACCACGGCCGCACGGTGTGGCTGCATCACGGCAGTTCGATCAGCCAGGGCTCCGACGCCGCGAGCCCCAGCACGACCTGGCCCGCACTGGCCGCCTCGCTGGCCGGGGTGGAACTCATCAACCTGGGGCTGGCCGGCAGCGCCCTGCTGGACCCGTTCACCGCCCGTACGCTGCGCGACACCCCCGCCGACCTCATCAGCGTCAAGCTGGGCATCAACGTCGTCAACACGGACCTGATGCGACTGCGGGCCTTCACGCCCGCCGTGCACGGCTTCCTGGACACCGTCCGCGAGGGCCACCCCACCGCACCGCTGCTGGTCGTCTCCCCCATCCTGTGCCCGATCCACGAGGACACGCCCGGCCCGAGCATGCCGGACCTCACGGCGCTGAGCAGCGGACGACTGCGGTTCCGCGCCGCCGGCGACCCCGCCGAGCGCGCGAGCGGAAAACTGACGCTCCAGATCATCCGTGCCGAACTCGCCGGGATCGTGGAACAGCGGGCCGCCGAGGACCCGAACCTGTACTACCTCGACGGACGGGAGCTGTACGGAGAGGCCGACGCCGTCGAACTCCCGCTGCCCGACGCGCTCCACCCCGACGCCGCCACCCACCGTCGTATCGGCGAACGGTTCGCGAAACTCGCCTTCGACGGCACCCGGGGCTTCCCCGGGCCCTCCGCCTGAAGTACGGGACCAGGCGCGGACCCGACCACATCACCCGGGCGCGTCACCAGGGCCGTCCGCCGCCCTCCGTACACCGGTTGACGTGCTCCGATCCCCACCCGGGGGTCTCGTACGACCATCCGGGATGTGGGCGTTCTCCCCAGCACGGCGTCCGTCCGCATAGGGTGACGTCCGCAGCTGGTTCGCCCCGTCCGCCAGACGGGATGCGTCGTAAGAGGGAACCCGGTGGGAATCCGGGACTGCCCCGCAGCGGTGAGCGGGAACGACCGCCGTCATACGCACTGGGCCCGGCCGGGTCTGGGAAGCGACGGCCAGTAGGTGACCTCCGTCCGGAGGGCGTGCCCGCGAGTCCGAAGACCTGCCCGCTGCCCGTGCGCGACCCATCGCGCGCGGACATCCCGGTGACCTCGTGGGCGGGTCGGCGTACATACCTGGCGGCACGGCCGCGCTCCGGCGCGCCACGTCCTCCCGCCCGGTGCGTCACCCTTCGCGCTCACGGCTCCCATCGGGATCCAAGGAGACATCTCGCGAAGGAGATTTCCGTGACCACGAAGACCGCAGCCGCGGCAGCACGGGCCACCGTGTACGGCTACCCCCGCCAGGGTCCGAACCGGGAACTGAAGAAGGCGATCGAGGGCTACTGGAAGGGCCGCGTCAGCGCCGACGCCCTCCGTGCCACCGCCGCCGAACTGCGCAGCTCCACCTGGCGGCAGCTCGCCGAAGCCGGCATCGACGAAGTACCGACCGGCGACTTCTCGTACTACGACCACGTCCTGGACACCAGCGTCATGGTCGGCGCCGTCCCCGAGCGTCACCGGGAGGCCGTCGCCGCCGACACCCTCGACGGATTCTTCGCGATGGCCCGCGGCACCCAGGACGTGGCGCCGCTGGAGATGACCAAGTGGTTCGACACGAACTACCACTACCTGGTACCCGAGTTGGGCCCGGACACCGTCTTCACCACCGACTCGTCCAAGCAGGTCGCCGAACTCAAGGAGGCCCTGGCGCTCGGACTGTCGGCCCGTCCGGTCCTGGTCGGCCCCATCACCTATCTGCTCCTCGCCAAGCCCGCCCCGGGTGTGTCCGCGGACTTCGACCCGCTGACCCTCCTGGACCGGCTGCTGCCGGTCTACACCGAGGTGCTCGCCGACCTGCGTGCCGCCGGTGCCCAGTGGGTCCAGCTCGACGAACCCGCTCTCGTCCAGGACCGTACGAACGCCGAACTGAACGCCGCCGAGCGCGCCTACCGGGCTCTCGGGGCTCTCACCGACCGTCCGAAGCTGCTCGTCGCGTCGTACTTCGACCGGCTCGGCGAGGCCCTGCCCGTTCTCGCCAAGGCTCCGGTCGAGGGACTCGCCCTCGACTTCACCGACGCGGCGGCCGCGAACCTGGACGCGCTCGCCGCCGTCGGCGGTCTGCCGGGCAAGCGGCTCGTCGCCGGGGTCGTCAACGGCCGCAACATCTGGGTCAACGACCTGGAGAAGTCACTCGCCACGCTGGGCACCCTGCTGGGTCTGGCCGGGCAGGTCGACGTGGCCGCGTCCTGCTCGCTGCTGCACGTACCGCTGGACTCCGCCGTCGAGCGCGACATCGAACCGCAGGTCCTGCGCTGGCTCGCCTTCGCCCGCCAGAAGACCGCCGAGATCGTCACGCTCGCCCGGGGGCTCTCGCACGGCACGGACGCCATCGCGACCGAGCTCGCCGCCAACCGGGCCGATCTCGCCGCCCGCGCGGGCTCGGCGCTCACCCACGACCCAGCCGTGCGCGCCCGTGCCGCCGCCGTCACGGCCACCGACTCCCGCCGCTCGCAGCCCTACGCCGAACGGACCGTCGCCCAGCGCGCCCACCTCGGCCTCCCGCTGCTGCCGACCACCACCATCGGCTCCTTCCCGCAGACCGCCGAACTCCGTGCGGCCCGGGCCGGCCTGCGCACCGGACGCACCGACGTCGCCGGATACGAGGAGCGCATCAGGAGCGAGATCGGCGAGGTCATCGCCTTCCAGGAGAAGACCGGCCTGGACGTCCTCGTGCACGGCGAGGCCGAACGCAACGACATGGTCCAGTACTTCGCCGAACAGCTCACCGGCTACCTCGCCACGCAGCACGGCTGGGTCCAGTCCTACGGCACCCGGTACGTGCGTCCGCCGGTCCTGGCCGGCGACATCTCCCGCCCGGAACCGATGACGGTGCGCTGGACGACGTACGCCCAGTCGCTCACCGACCGGCCCGTCAAGGGCATGCTCACCGGGCCGGTCACCATGCTCGCCTGGTCGTTCGTCCGCGACGACCAGCCGCTCGGCGACACCGCCCGCCAGGTCGCCCTCGCCCTGCGCGACGAGGTGAACGACCTGGAGGCGGCCGGCACTTCGGTGATCCAGGTCGACGAACCCGCACTGCGCGAGACCCTGCCGCTGCGCGCGACGGACCGCCCCGCCTACCTCGACTGGGCGACCGAGGCGTTCCGCCTCACCACCGCGGGCGTCCGGCCGGGCACCCAGATCCACACCCACATGTGCTACGCCGAGTTCGGGGACATCGTCCAGGCGATCGACGACCTCGACGCCGACGTCATCAGCCTGGAGGCCGCGCGGTCCCACATGCAGGTCGCCGGCGAACTCGCCGAGCACGGCTATCCGCGCGAGGCGGGCCCGGGGGTCTACGACATCCACTCGCCGCGCGTGCCGGGCGCCGACGAGGCGGCCGTCCTGCTGCGCAAGGGACTTGAGGCCATCCCGGCCGAACGGCTGTGGGTCAACCCCGACTGCGGGCTGAAGACCCGCGGCTGGCCCGAGACCCGAGCCTCCCTGGAGAACCTGGTCAGCGCGGCCCGCACGGTCCGCACGGAGCTGTCCGGGTCCTGACCCACGAGGAACGCCGGCCGGGGGACACCACGGGGCGTCCCCCGGCCGGCGACCTTTCGTCCTTGTCTGCCGCCCAGATCTGCTGATCATGGCGGGTTCAACACAACTGGCCCGCCATGGCCTCGCGTTCGACGCCCTCTTCGGTTCCGGTCGACAAGATCGCACCTGAATTCGGCGTACTAGGGTGATGATCGTGACAACAGAGCGATGGGCACTGGGCGGCGACCTGAACGTCGCACGCATCGGTTACGGGACGATGAAGCTGACCGGCTGGCCGCGGGGCGACCGGCCGGACCGGGAGACCGCTCTCGGTGTACTGCGGCGTGCCGTGGAGCGTGGGGTGAACCACCTCGACACCTCGCACTACTACGCACGGGACGGGGTGGCGGCCAACGAGCTGATCCGGGAGGCGCTGCACCCGTACCCGGACGACCTGGTGATCGTGACGAAGGTGGGCGCGCTGGTCGAGGGGGCCGACATCGCGCTGCCCGCCGACCGGAAGACCGGCCTCACCCCCGACAACCTGCGACGTGGTGTCGAGGCGAACCTCCGCTCCCTGGGCCTGGACCGGCTCGACGTGGTGAACCTGCGCATGGGCGACGTCGACCGGCCCGGCGCCTCCCTCGCGGAGCCGCTGGAGGCCCTGCTCGCGTTGCGCGACGAAGGCCTCATCCGGCACCTCGGCGTCTCCAACGTCACGCTGGAGGAGTTCGAGGCGGCGCGCGCGATCGCTCCGATCGCCTGCGTCCAGAACCTCTACAACCTGTCCCGACGGGACGACGACGCCCTCGTCGACGCCTGCGCGGCTGCCGGCATCGCGTACGTGCCCTTCTTCCCGGTGGGCGGCTTCCAGCCCGTCACCGCCGAGCGGCTGGACACCGTCGCCGCCCGTCACGGCGCGACCGTGCCGCAGGTGGCCCTCGCCTGGCTGCTCGCCCGGTCACCGAACATCCTCCTCATCCCCGGCACGGGCTCGGCCGCCCACCTGGAGGAGAACATCGACGCGGGCACGCTGAAGCTGACCGCCGAAGATCTCGCGGACCTGGAGGTCGGCCGATAAGCGGCGGCAGAGCGACCCTCGAAGAGACCGCGGCGCCGACCGCGGGCCGCGAGGGCGCACGGCGCTGGCCGGTCTACACGGGCGTCGCGGTCGTCTTCCTCGCTCTGCTCGCGGGCGGGATCGTGTGGCTGTTCCAGGACGAGCTGTTCAAGCCGTTCGGGGACGCACGGGCCTGTGAGGGCAGCACGACCGAGCTGCCCCAAGTGATCTCGGCCGGCGGCGTCCCGCTCCCCGCGGATGCTTCGGACGTCCACTACGCCACCCGCGAGGGCACCGCCCAGGTCTCCTTCCTGAGCGACCGGATACCTGACTACCTGCACCGCGCGGGACTCCTGCCGCAGGACGCGAAGCCGTTCGCCGAGCAGTACGGCAGCGCCTACGGGCTCGCGACGGACGAGGGGGAACTCCCCAAGGGGCTGTGCGGCCCGGCCTTGAAGGGACCCGCCTGGAGCTACATCACCAGGGGCCCGGGTACTGGAGTGAACGTCCTGATCGAGCGGTCCCCCGTCGACCCCGGCCTGTTCCGCTCCCCCGCCCGGGCCGTCGTCACGTTCGACATCACCTGAGGTCCTCCCCGCCGCTCTCCAGGGTGACCTGCTTCGCCCGAGGGGGCGGCGCGTGTCGGCCGAACGGCTTCGTCCGGGGGCCCGGCGGAGGTAGGGTCCGCGAACTGATCCACTTCTGTTGCCGATTCGGGCCAATCCGCGACCGCTCCGGCTACGAATGGTTTGGGAGGACTCCGAGGGAGGACGGTCATGGCGGGATCGGCTCGTGTCCGGATCATCGCGCTGGCGGGCCGACGCAGCTGGATCGTGGTGGAGGGACGGCTTCCGCGGTCCGCGGCCTCGTATCTCTCCGCCGTGTTGCGGGAGAGGTGCGGGCAGCAGGCCGTGGTCTTCCTCGACCTGCGGCAGGCCCAGCTGTCCGGCGACCAGGAACCGCGCGGCGCGTTCCTGCCCGACGGCCCCCGCGTGTTCCACGTCATGGCCGAAGAACCCTGGCGATCCCTCCTCGCCCGCGACCGCCGTGTGCGCTGGCACGGCTGCGCCGAGGAGGCGTGGCAGGCCTGGTGCTCCGGTCCCTGACGGCTGGAACCGATCCGGCCTGAATCGTGTCTCACAGCACACGGCTGGGAGCGCGTGGGGGCCGGAGCGCCTCACGTGTCCCAGGTCTCGGGGGGGGGTGGGGCATGAGCACGTGGGCGGTACCGGGGTACGCCGAGTCACGGGAACTCGGGTCGGGGGCGAGCGGACGGGTCGCGCTGGCCGTGCACCAGGAGACGGGGCTGCCCGTCGCGGTCAAGTATCTGAGTGAGTCGCTGCGCACCCGCCCGGGTTTCGTGCGGGAGTTCAGGGCGGAGGCCCGGCTGCTCGGTGGCCTGCGCAGCGCCCACGTGGCGGGGTTGTACGAGTACGTGGAGAGCCCGGACGGCGCGGCGATCGTCATGGAACTGGTCGACGGTGTCAGTCTGCGGACCCTGCTCGGTAGGGAGGCGCCCCTCTCCCCCGAGGCCGCGCTCGTCCTGCTCAAGGGCTCGCTGCTCGGGCTCGCGGACGCCCATCGGATCGGCGTGGTGCACCGCGACTACAAGCCGGAGAACGTTCTCGTCCGTTCGGACGGCACCTCGAAGCTGGTGGACTTCGGGATCGCTGCCGCCGACGGCACCACCGCGGGTATCGCGGGCACTCCGTCGTACATGGCTCCGGAACAGTGGACCGGCGCCCCCGCGTCCCCGGCCGCCGACGTGTACGCCGCGACCGCCACGTTCTTCGAGTGCCTCACCGGCCGGAAGCCCTACACGGGCGAGAACCTGGCCGAGCTCGCGCTGCAGCACGTGGACGGGCCCATCCCCGCCGACGAGGCGCCCGAGCCCGTCCGCTCCCTGGTGCGCCGCGGGTTGGCGAAAACGCCCGAGCAACGTCCCACCGACGCCGAGGACTTCGTGGCGGAGCTGGAGGCCACCGCGGGCGGGGCGTACGGACCGGACTGGGAGGAACGCGGACGCGGACGCCTCGCGGCTCTCGCCGCGCTCTCGCTGCTGCTTCTGCCCCATGCCCCCGTCAAGCCGCGCAACAGCGTCACGGACACGGCGCGAACCGTCCTCGGCAGGACCCCCGACGTGCTGCGCGCCTGGCGTCCCGGCGGCCGTTCGCTGCTCGTCTCGGCGGCCGCGATCGTCGCGGCCCTCCTGCTGACGTACGGCATCGACCGGCAGGCGCCCGGGTTCGGCGACCCGGGACAGGCGGCACAGGCCCTCGCCACCACGAGCGCACACCCGGGCGCGACCGGTGGGATCCCTGTGACGGCGGACCCGGATTCCCCGACACCGTCCGCGTCGTCGTCCGACTCGGCCGTCCCCACGGGGACCGCGTCGGCCCCTCCGACGGACGGCAGCGCGACGCCGACGCCTTCGTCGGCCTCCACGACCGCCACCGTCGCGCCGCCGACCACCTCGGCGCCCACGACGGCCGCACCCACGACGACCTCCCCGTCGCCCGAAGTCGGCGTCAAGTCGGTGGTGTTCGGCGGCTTCCGGCAGACCGGCACGGCGACCGCCACGGCGTCGGTCACCGTCACCACGGACGGAACCGGACCCGTCGACATCACGGTCACGTGGTCCACCGGTGACGCCAGTGGACAGGCCGGCGCCCAGGACGGAGGGGCTGACACCTACCGGCGCAGTGGCTCGACCCAGTACACCATCGCCCTCGACCACACCTTCCAGGGTGCGGGCTGCTACTGGGGTGTCCGGGCCGGGACGCAGCCCGTCTCCGCGGACGGCGGCGCCTCGCAGCAGCTCCTGACGAGGCGGTGCACGATCGGATGAACGAACACCCCGGCGCTCCCGCGCCGTCCGACGACGACTACAGCGCGACCGTGCTGGCCAGCCACTGGATCCAGCGGCCCGACACCGACGAGACCGATGAGACCGGCACGCGGGCCTCCGACACCCTTGCCCTCGACGGGAGTTCGACCACACGGGCGCTGTCGGAGCCGACGGTGCTCGACACACCGCCCGACCGGGTCGAGGGGACCCTGCTGCGCTTCGGTCCCGGGGTGAACGCGGACACCGTGCGCCGATCGACGGCGGTGCCCGTCGCGGTCCCGGCTCCCCGCCGGACCTGGCGGCGGCACGTCCTGCCGGCCCTGGCGCTTCTGGCCGTCGTCGCCTTCCTTCTGTGGCACCGCTCCGGGCCCTCCGTGGGGGTCGAGGGCATCGCGGTCTCCGCGACGTCGTCCTCGCCCGGATGCGACACGACCGTGGACATCGTCGCCGCCGTCACCACCGACGGCCGGCCGGGGGAACTCGCCTACCGCTGGGTGCGCAGCGACGGCAGCTCCTCGAAGGTTCTGCACGAGGAGATGACACAGGGTCAGAAACGGGCGCACCTGCACCTGTTGTGGACCTTCCAGGGGGAAGGCCGGTACACGGCGCGTGCCGAGCTGCGCGTGCTGTCCCCGGTGCGCCGCAGCGTCGAGACGCGGCTCACGTACCACTGCCCCTGATCCGTACGGTGCGCCGGATGCTCAGACGGCCACGGCCGAGCCGCGGGCGCACATCATCGGGGCGCACAGAATCCGCTTCTTGCGCACGCGCTTGCCCTCGATCGCGGAGGCGGTCAGCCGGGCGGCCTCCGCGGCGATCTGGGTCAGCCCCCAACCGACGGTGGTCAGCGGTGGGGTGAGGACGCGGGAGACGGGGTGGTCGTCGAAGCCGACCACGGAGACGTCCCGTCCCACGACGAGCGAGGCCTCGGCCGCGGCCGCGTACACGCCGTAGGCGAGGGAGTCGGAGAAGCAGAAGACGGCGGTGGCCCGCCGGTCCCCTTCGAGGACGCCTCGGGCGACGACGGTCGCCGCGCCCAACTCCTGAGGGCAGGGCACGAGTTCGGCCCGCAGTCCTATGCGGTCGGCCGCCTCGCGCACGTACACGTCGGCGGGCCGGTCGGGGGTGCTCGGCCGGGTCGGGGTCAGGACGGTGACCCGGCGGTGGCCGAGGCCGTGGAGGTATTCCAGGACGGCGTCGATGCCGGCCCGGTTGTCGAAGATGACCTGCCCGACGGTGCGGGCCCGGCTCAGTGAGTCTCCGACCGCGACGACGGGCAGGGCGTCGGCGATCGCCGCCCACTCCTCGGCGGCCGGGTTCACGGGGGACACGAGGAGCGCGTCGACGCGCTGGTCGCGCAGTTGCTTGGCGAGGACGAGTTCCCGGTCGGGGTCGCCGCCCGCGTCGAGGATCAGCGCGTAGCGGTCGCCGGCGAGGAGTTCGCGGCCGATGGCGGCCATCAGCTGCTGCTGCCACAGGTCCTGGAGGTCGCCCGCGAGGACGCCGACCATGCTGGTGCGGCCGCTGGCGAGGGCACGGGCGATGGGGTCGGCCTCGTAGCCGAGCTCGGCCGCTGCCTTGCGCACGCGTTCCTCGGTCTCCTTGGAGACGTGTTTGCCGCGCAGGGCGTAGGAGACCGCGGCGGTGGAGAGGCCGGTGGCCTCGGCCACCTCCCTGAGGGTGGTGCGCTTCGGGGGCCTGACCATGCCGGGAAGCCTACCGGGCCGCGTCCGGATCGCGGGCACCTGCTTGACACGCCGGGTTGTTAATCGCTTAAGTTAAGCGCATCACTGAAGCGCTTAACCGATGACCGATCGCTGTTCCCGCCCCACCGCACGGACCTCCGAGGACTTCAGGGTGCCCATCGACGTCCACCAGCACATCTGGCCGCCCGCCTTCGTCGAGCTGCTCAGGGCGCGCGCCGCTCCTCCACGTCTCGACGGCTGGACGCTGCACCTGGAGGGCGAGCCGCCGTTCGCGGTGGGCCCCGGTGACCACGACGTCGAGGCCCGTGTGCGGCTGGCCGTCGCCGACGGTCTCGACCTCGCCCTGGTGTCGCTGTCCAGCCCGCTGGGCATCGAACACCTGCCGCCGGCCGAGTCCCTGCCCCTGCTCGACGCCTTTCACACGGGCGCGCTGGCGCTGCCCGCACCGTTCGGCGTCTGGGCCTCCCCCTGCCTGAGCGCGCCGGACCCCGCCGCGGTGGAGCAGGCACTCCGGCAGGGCTGCGTGGGACTGCAACTCCCGGCCACAGCGCTGCTGGACGCCGTCGGCTGGCGCACGTGCGCTCCGCTGCTCGACGTGCTGACACGCCTCGACAGACCGCTGTTCGTCCATCCGGGCGCGGCCGTCTCCGCTCCCGGGGTCCCGTCCTGGTGGGCGGCTCTGGTCCCCTACCAACAGCAGCTGCACAGCGCGTGGTTCGCGTTCCGGGCCTTCGGCCGGGCCCGTCATCCGGGGCTGCGGGTGTGCTTCGCGGCGCTCGCGGGTCTGGCGCCCCTGCACGGCGAACGGCTCGCGGCGCGGGGCGGCGGGCGCGGCGAGGTCGACTTCGACGTCTTCTACGACACCTCCTCCTACGGCACCCGCGCCGTGGACGCCTTGGTCCGGGCCGCCGGCATCGACGTCGTCGTGAGCGGGAGCGACCGGCCCTACGCCCCTCCCGTCATCCCCGATCTGGGCGCGGACGCCGCCGTCCACGCCCTGCGCACCGTCAACCCCGCCCGCCTGCTGCACGGCCGCGTCTGATCCGCGCGACGGGCCCATCCTGGAAGGGAACACCGCCGTGACGTACTCGTCCCTGCCGGACCGCACGCTCGACAAGCACGAACTCCAGCGGCTCGTCGACGGCCTGGCAGCCCGGCCCGAACTCTGGCGTGACCAGGTCGCCTTCTCGCACGAGGAGCGGCACTACGCGTCGCTGCACCGCGACGAGTACGTCGACGTCTGGCTGCTGTGCTGGACCCGGCAGAACGACACCGGCTGGCACGACCACGACATCTCGGCGGGCGCGGTCCGGGTCGTCCAGGGGGTGCTGAACGAGTCCAACCCCCGGATAGGCGGCCGTCATCTGTCGGTGGCGGTCGGCGCGGGCGAGTCGTTCTGCTTCGGTCCCGAGCACATCCACCGGCTCACCGGTGCCACCGACGACGCGGTCTCGCTGCACGCCTACTCGCCGCCGCTGTGGCGCCTGGGGCAGTACGACATCACCGGGGACGGACTCATGCGCCGCATCTCCGTCTCGTACGCCGACGAACTGCGCCCGCTGGACAGCCCGGCCGCGTGAAGGAATTCCGCCGGCGGACGCCGGCGGTGGATGCGCGTATTCCCCGCCCTTCACACCGGGATCCCACGCGTTGAGAACCGGTGGCGCCCCGCGTGACCGCGGCGCGCCATGGTCAGCCGCGGGAGGATCTGCCCTGGTCCCGGCGGCCCTGCCGGGGCTGGGGGCGGCCGCGGCCGCCGGAGCGGGACCGTGACGGTGCCGCGGGTGCGTCACCGCTGTTGAAGCCGGGGCCGCTCGGCGCGCTGAAGCCACCGGGGACCGCGGGCACGGCCGCCGGGGCTCCGGCCGCAGGGGTCACCGGTGCCGGCGCGACGGGGGTCCTGGTGCGAGGGAGGGCCCGGCCGAGAACGCGGGTGTGGGTCATCAAGGGGGCGCAGGCGGCGCAGACTTCCATCAGGGTCCACACCTGACCGACGGCCGGGTCGTGCCGCAGGACGAGCAGCACGCTGCCCGCGCAGTGGACCTGGCTGTCCTCGTGGGAGGCGCACTGTGTCTGCCGGCAGGCACAGGCGGCGTCGGGGTGCACGGTGGCGGCCCGGGCGTGGGCGCCGACATGGGCCTCGGCGAAGCGGCGCAGGGAGGCGAGGTCGCGGGAGCGCGGCGGCATCGCGCAGGGAGAGGAGCAGGAGACGGACGCCGTGCGGTCACTGTGGCCGGAGATGCGGACGGTCCATGTCCGTCCCGGACGTCGTGCGGCAGGGCTTTCGGAGTGTGGGAGGTCCAAGACCGGCAGTCCTTCGGCAGTGGGGTCTTCGCGCAGGTGCGCACAGGTTCTTTACCCGCGCGGGCCGGTCCGTCATCCACCGGTGGGCCACGAGCGTCATCGAATCTGTGAACGACGACGT
Source organism: Streptomyces sp. NBC_01428 (assembly GCF_036231965.1). Classification (NCBI taxonomy): domain Bacteria; kingdom Bacillati; phylum Actinomycetota; class Actinomycetes; order Kitasatosporales; family Streptomycetaceae; genus Streptomyces; species Streptomyces sp. NBC_01428. Next base: position 921,057 of record NZ_CP109499.1, read on the forward strand.
GCGCGGGCCCGGACTTCTGTCGTGCGGGGCTGCGATCTTCCCACAGCGGCGCATCGGAGATCTTCGACCCGCCTGGGGCCTTCGGAGGATATCTCCCGGCGCGCGTCAGCGCTTCGGGCGGCCGCCCGTGATCCGGTCCCACCAGGAACGGGTGGCGCCGAAACCGGTCTCGTGGGTCCAGACGTGAGTACAGGACGGACACTGCAGATGGAGCAGGCTTCCAGTGGTGGAGAGCAGGTAGCGCCAGTGTTCCGAGCACGACCGACGCTGCTCGCACGACGCGCACCCTCGGTTGTCCGCGCAGTTCGGGCAGGTCACCCAGGCACGACGCCCGACGTCCGCCTGGGGATCAAGCGGCAGCACGGCCGTCTCCGCGCCGCGGCAGCACTCCGGCCGCGACGAGATCGTCGTACACGCGCTGCTGTTCCTCGTCGAGGCCGGAGTAGAGGAGGGCGCGGGCGGCCTCCTCGCCCCGCAGCGCCTCGATCGGATCCCAGTCGGGACCGAGCGCGGTCAGGACCTGGGCCTGCCGCAGGACCTCGTGCGCGGTGAGGTCGACAGTGAAGTCCACCAGTTCGAGGGGTGCCGACCTGTCGGCGCCGCCCGTGGGTGATCCGTCGCGGTCCTGGGGCGTGGGGGACGTATGGGGATCCATGGGACACAACTTAGGTATGCCTTCTTTGCGGGGACAAGGGGAGGTGGGCGAAGTCACAGCAGGTCAGGCGGCAGGACACCGTCCGCCGCACCTCCGCGACCTGTGCGCTCTTTACGTAGCCCACACATTCCTGTCACCTCGCGGTCACACGCTCGATATGCTCCTGGAGCTTCATCCGCACCACTGAGGGGGGAATCCTCATGCGTATTCGTGCTGCCCTGGCAGTCACCGCCGCCGCTGCCGGGACGTTCGCGGCCGTCGCCGCCGCTCCGGCGCAGGCCGTCACCGAGTACTCGTCCGCGCTGAAGGTCAAGGGCGTGCAGTACGACGCTCCGGGCCGGGACTCCAACAGCTGCTCCACGGGCAACACCCGGAGTGAGTACCTAACGATCAAGAACTACTCGTCCAGCGCGACGGTGAACCTGAAGGGCTACGTCGTCAAGGACGCCGTGGGCACCACCTTCACGTTCCCGTCGAACCACTACCTCCAGCCCGGGGACTACATCAAGCTCCGCGGCGGACACGGCACCGACTCGGACGCGAACAACGTCGTCTACCGCCAGAACTGCAACTTCCTCTGGAACAACGACAAGGACACCATCTACCTGTACAAGCCGTCCGGCGCCCGCGCCGACGTGCACACGTACAGCGCGTCGTCCAACGACCGCGACGGCAACGGGTACATCACGTACCACGGCTGATACGCCTGTGGGAACGCTGTCCCGCACGCGGGACAGCGTTCCCAGGGTTCGTGAAAGGGACGGCCTCGGGCGTGCCGCGACACAGCGGCGCGGCCGGGCCGTCCCTGTCACATGTCCGCGATCGGACCAGGACTCGTATCCGCGGTCGAAATCAGGGGTTTGGCGTATTTCCACGAGCTGACAGGCCTGTTCCAGGGGTTCGGGGGCAAACGGCGGTGGACCCGGGAGGAGCGCCCGACCGGGTCGAAGCCAGCCGCACTGCGCTGACCCTGGGAGTCCCTGATGCCTACGACCGTGCCGGACAGATCCGCCGGAACCACCGGCGCCCGAGCGGAGGACGCGCGACCCACCCGCTCGTTCACCATGCCCCGGGGCACCGGCAAGACCGCCGCACGCATCGGTGTGCTGACCGTCTGCCAGGCGGCCCTGATGGTGGGGATCGGTCTTCTCATCACCGGTCCCGCCAAGGGCCTGTGGCCGCTGACGGTCGAGGACAACGTCAACGAGGGCTTCGAGAACGTCCGTACGGGCACTTTCAACACTCTGTCCTTCATCGCCTCGGAGGCCGGCAACACCCTCACGGTCGTCATCGGCACACTGCTGGCCTGCCTGGGCCTGATCCTGATACCTCGACTGCCGATGTGGCGTCAGGCCGTCTTCCTGGCCGTCGGGGTCTCCCTCCAGTCCCTGGTGTTCCTGGTGATCACCATGTCGGTGGACCGCCACCGGCCCGAGGTGGACCGCCTCGACGCCTCGCCGCCCACCTCCAGCTACACCTCCGGTCACACCGGTGCGGCGACCGCCCTGTACGCGGGTCTCTCGGTGATCGTGCTGTCCCGCATGCGGGGGCCCTGGCGCAAGGTTGTGGGCGGACTTCTACTGCTCCTGCCCCTGATCGTGGCCTTCGCCCGTCTCTACCGGGGCATGCACCACCCCACGGACGTCCTGGGCGGTATGGCCAACGGTGGGCTGTCCCTGCTGATCGTCGGCCGGGCCCTGTTCGTCGACAAGTCCGTGGCGGCGCCGCCCGCCAAGGCCACCGTCCCGGCCGCCCGTGCCGCCGACGAGGGGCATGAGGAGCGCCAGGCCGGCACCACCGCCGTGATCGTCAATCCCACCGTCACCGATGCCGCCGCACGCGAGGAACTCCGGGAGACCCTGGAGCGGCACGGCCACCGCGACCCGGTGTTCATCGAGACCACCGCCGATGACCCGGGCGCAGGACAGGCCACCCGCGCGATCCGCGAGGGCGCGACTGTCGTCGTCGTGTGCGGCGGTGACGGAACCGTCCGCGCGGTCGCCGACGCGATGGCCGGCAGCGACGTCCCGCTGGCCATCGTCCCCAGCGGCACGGGCAACCTGCTGGCCCGCAACCTGGGGCTGCCGCTCGCCTCCACAGCGGCGCTCGAGGCAGCACTGAGCGGCCGGCCGCACCGACTCGACCTGGGCCACATCGAGGGCGACGATCTCCAGGGCACCCACTTCACCGCCATGGCCGGTGCCGGCCTCGACGCGGCGATGATGGAACACACCGACCCGCGCGCCAAGGCCCACCTGGGCTGGCCGGCCTACGTCCTGGCCGGTGTCGGCACCCTGCGGACCCCCCGGATGCGCCTGACGGTCCGACTGGACGACGCGCCCGCCTTCAGCCGTACGGCCCGCATGGTGCTCGTCGGCAACGTGGGTACGGTGCAGGCAGGGGTGACCCTGCTCCCGGACGCCCAGCCCGACGACGGCCTGCTCGACCTGCTCGTCCTGGACCCCCGTGGCCCCGGCGGCTGGATTCGCGCCGTGAGCACCCTGATGCGGCGCCCCGGTACATCCGCCGGGACCGCCCCGCGGACCCTTGCGACCGGTGACGACTCCGGGAAGGGCGTGCCGGTGGAGTTCTTCACGTTCAAGCGCGCCGACATCACCTTCGACACACCGCAGTCGCGGGAACTCGACGGCGATCCGGTCGGCCCTGGCCGCCGTATCACCGCCGAGGTCCGCCCGGGCGCGCTGACCGTTCTGCTGCCGCCGCGGGAGAAGTGATGGGTACGGCCACCAAGGTCCCGGTGACACGGGACATGAGCGGCGAGGAACTGTCCGCCGACGAGGCGCTGGCGTCTTTGCGCCGCTACGGCGGCTGGCCGCTGCTGCGCGATTCCTTCATCCGGTTCCGCTACGCCGACGGGTTCAGCCACTCGCGGGCGCTCGCACTCCAGACCGTGCTGGCGGTGATCCCGCTCGCCATCGCGTTCGTCGGGCTCTCCACCACCCTGCACACCGAGAACATCGGCCGGGTGGCCGAACTGACCATCCACCGGCTCGCCGCCGGACCCAGCGCGGAGGTCGTCGACGACGCACTGCAACGCAGCCGGCACAAGGCGGGCGACGGCGCGGCGGTCGCCCTCTGGTTCGGCGCGGTGTTCTCGGTGGTCAACGTGACCACGGCAATGTGCCAGATAGAGCGCGGCGCCAACCGGATCTACGGCAACGAGCGTGACCGGGTCTTCCATCAGAAGTACCTGCGTGGCCTTGCCATGTCGCTGAGTGCCGGGATCCCGCTCGGCCTCGGATTCATCATCATGGTGGCCGGCGGTGATCTGGCGTCCTCCGTCGTGGCGGTCTACCACCTCGACGGGGGTGCCAAGACGGCCTGGGAGATCATCCGCTGGCCGCTCGGGCTGCTCCTCGCCCTCATCTCGGCGAGCGCGATCTTCCGCCGCTCGCCGCGCCGTCAGCAGCCCGGGTACACCTGGCTGGCCTTCGGAGCCGCCGTGTATCTGGTGCTGTGGACCGCGCTGACCTGGGTACTCAGCCTGTACCTGGACATCAGCGGTTCCTTCGACACCGTCTACGGCCCGCTCAGTGCCTTCATGTCGCTGGTGCTGTGGGCCTACCTGACGTCCATTGCCCTGTTCCTCGGACTGTCCTTCGCCGCACAGCTGGAGGCCTCGCGGGCCCGGCGCCCCGGTCCGATCCAATCCGACCCGGGAGTCTGATGCCCGTGCGTGTCGCCGTCCGCACCCTCCGAGAACGCCGCCGCCGTGAGGCAGACCGCAGGTTCGGCGCCCGGCTTCTCGGCGCCACCGCCGTCGCCGCCGTCGCCGCCGTACCCTTCGGTCTGCTCCTGGTTCTGGTGGAGGGGCGGTGGCAGCCCCTGCGCCGACTGGACTCCGGCGCGGCGCACTCGCTGCACACCACCGCCCTGGACCACCCGGCGTGGACGAGCACCCTGCGGTTCCTGTCCGACTGGGTGTGGGACCCCACGACGTTGCGCGTGGCCGTCTTCGTCCTGACCGTGTGGCTGCTGTACCGCCGGGCGTGGCGGCTCGCCGCCTGGTCCGCCGTCACGGCGGTGGCCGGCGGGGTCATCGGGCTGCTGGTGAAGACCATCGTGGAGCGGGCGCGCCCGTCCCTGGAGGATCCGGTGGCGCAGGCCCCGGGGTTCTCCTTCCCCTCCGGCCACGCCATGACCGCCACCACCTCGTTCGCCATCGGGCTGCTGGTCCTGCTGCCGATGGTGCCGCGGGCGTGGAGGGCGGTCTGCTGGTGGGTGGCGGGACTGTCCGTGATCGGCGTCGGTTTCACCCGGGTCGCGCTGGGCGTGCACTGGTTCAGTGACGTGGTGGGCGGCTGGCTCCTCGGACTCGCCGTGGTCGCGCTCACCGCCTGGGCCTTCGAGGCCTGGCGCGCCGACGCGGGCCGCGGTCATGCCGACGTGAGCGGGGGCCTGGAGCCCGAACTGACCCAGAAGCACCCGGAACCGGAGCCGGGGCGGCGCTGAAGGCCATGACTGAGGGGCGGCGGGCGCAGCATGCGCCCGCCGCCCCTCGCATGTCCCGACAGCCACGTGTCCCGACGGCCCGCCCCTCGCGTGCCCAGCGGTCGGCCCGATCTCGGGATCAGCGACGCGGGTGCCCCTGCTCCGGATCACCTTCGGGGGTCTGCCATCCGTCGCCGCGCTGGGCGGGGTCGGCCGTACCGTGCGGCATCTGCGCCGGGTCTTGCACCGGCGTGGAGATCTGCCGCCGGGCGGAGCGTCGGCTGCCGACGAAGAACGCGACCAGGAGCCCCACGACGATCACGACTCCCGCCACGATCAGCCACAGGGCGCCGGTGGAGGACGCGGCCAGAGTGGTTTCTGCTGCATTGATCATGCGGTCCGGGTACCCCTACCGGAGGGGAATCATCACGTACGGCGGTCACGGCACCCGTCTGGCCGACCTGGGCCCGTCCGAGGAAGGAGCGGCGCCGTCCCGGCCGCTGCGGGGGGGGTTCCGCGAAGGAATGGCACCTGCCGGGCCGGACTCAGCTCAGCGCGAGTCTGCCCAAGGCACACCGGTGCCGGGCCTGTCAGGCGATACGCGCTACAGGCACTCGCTCCGACAGGTCGAGGCCAACTCGACCGCGCGACGGCATCGTTTCGCCAGTTCACTCTCCGAGAGCTGCGGCGGCGGTGCGTCTTGCCCATCATCGGGCGCCGGATCGTGGCATCGCCGGTGGCGAGCGAGTTCTGCAATCCCGCGCCAGGCAGCGGGAGTTCGGCAAACACACGCAGACTCTCGCTCCGCCAGGCCCGACCGGAAGACCCTATGCGCCCCACGCTTCGGGGCAGGGCCTGCCTCAAGGTCCGGCTCATGAGGCTTGTGGCAAGATCGCGGCATGCTTCGACTCACAGACTTCATCATCGACTGCCCGGACACGATGAAGCTGGCGGCCTTCTACTCCGAGGTGACGGGAATCCCCGTCAAGGAGGACAGTAACGAGAACTGGGCCGGTATCCAGCTCGGCCAGATCGAACTGGCCTTCATCCAGGTGGATGACTACCGCGCCCCGCGGTGGCCGGACAGCGAACACCCCAAGCAGTTCCACCTCGACTTCGAGGTCGATGCCATGGAGGCCGAACACAGCCGCGTCCTGGCCCTCGGCGCGACCCTGCAGCGGGACTGCACCGACCCCGACGGCTACGGCTTCCGGGTCTACACCGACCCCATCGGCCACCCCTTCTGCCTCTGCCGCAACAAGGGAGTCATCTGGACCGATCAGGGGCCTGTCTGGACGAAGCGCGACTAATGGTGCTTTGTTAGGTTCTGGGTCTGATTCTGCTGGTTTCCGCGGGGGGCGGCCGCAGGTGGTGCAGGTGCCGGTCCAGCACCTCAGCGGGTCCTGGATTGCGTCGAGGGTCGGGTAGAGGCTCGGGCCGGTGCCGTGACTTTTGGGTCGAGCCAGGGGGTCTGCGCGGGCAGGACAACCGTTCCACCGGTTGCGGCCGCCGGCTGCTTCCTGAGCGGCGGCCAGGGGCTGCTTGCCCGCGGGCCTCGCCGTCAGGACGGTGCATCGTGAGGTCATCGGGCCTCCCGCCGTGCAGCAATCGACGCCGGCGGGGCGGCCCTCACAGCAGTCGTCGAGGGACGTCGACACCCCTGGCCCCGCTTCACCTGCCCGGAGTGCGGCAGCACCTGGTACTCCGCGGACACCCCGTTCGGGAAGGCGCAGTCATCCTCCGCGACGCCGATGGAAGGTGGTGGCTGCGCGACCTCCTGGGTCCCGGGCCGTCAGCGGCCGGGGGCGGAGCCCTGGGTGTTCTTCGGGGGGACGTACGGCTTGCCCTGGGGCGCCGTGCTGGTCGACTGCTGGGCGACACCCGGTGCGGGGTTCATCGACGCGAATTGCGCCACTTGGGCCCGGCCCTTCTCCCCGCGGACCCGTGTGGCGTCCCCGATCAGGGCATCCATACCCTCGATGAACTGTGCCCGGTACTTGTTCTTGAGATCGGTCAGATCGGTGCGGTTGGCCGGCCGGGCGCCCGGTTCGAGCTCTGCGGGGCCGAGCCGCGGGCTACCGTCGGGGCTGACGCTGGGTGACTGCTTGAACGGCTGCGCCGCGTCGATGACATGGGCGAAGTCGATGAGCTTGGCGTCCACCACCTGCTCACCCTCCCTCGTGCCGGTGACCGAGAACACGCTGGAGGCGATGAAGCCGATGTCGGAGTTGTGCGCCGCGGTCCTGATGTCCTGCATCTTGGTGATCAGCTGGTCCCAGACCGCTGGATCCTCCGAGAACTTGCTCAGGATCTTCTGTGACTGTATGCCGGTGATCAGTCGGCTGTCGCCCGCGTCGGTGCCGCCGACCGCACGCCAGCCGCGGAACGTCGAGCCGGTGGCCGGGTCTACGCCGATGGCGAACTTCAGGGCCTTGGTCCCGGCCGCCCACTTGCCCTTGTCGTGCTGTTCGAGGTTCTCGCGGTAGCTCGTGGTCGACTTCCCGATCTTGGTGTCGAGGGTCTTCGAGTTGTCCAGGCCCGAGGTGATGTTCTCGATGTAGATGTTCTGGCGGTCGTCCAGGCCGTCGAGCTGCGCCGGGGACAGACTGTCACCCAGCTTGGCGCGAACCTCGTCCGCCGTGTACGACGCTGGGACGACCGGCGTGAAGTGCGGGTAGGCGGCCGCGCGTACCCGTTCGTAGAACTCGTTCTCCACGGAGCCCTGCGGGGCTCCCTTCTGCAGAATCTCGCCGTTCGGCCCGAGCGGTGTGATGCCGCCGTGCCCGCCCTGGTTGACGTTCCGCTCCGGCGACGGTGACGTGGACCGCCGGCCTTCTCGAAGGGCGCTGCGCTCCGCCTCGTCGTCGGAGGCATACGAGATCTCGTTCGTGGTGTCAACGGGTGTTGCCATGCGTGTCTCCTGCTCTCATCGAGTGCGCCCGACGAGCGCCTTCGAAGAGGGACAACGGCCATGGGGAGGAACACGGTTCAATGCCCGGCGATTCGGGGACGGGCCGGGATGCGCCGAATCGGGGTGGGCCGAACCGGGAGGACCGTTCTGCATGGGGTGCGTTTATGGTTGCACTGGATCTGTGATTTCGCTTGGCAGTGCGCTTAGTTGAGGGCTGAACGCACGCTCGGCGCACTGGGGAGGGAATGGCCAAGGCACCGGTGCTCGTCGGACGTGATGGTCTGCTGGCGGGAGAGCCCATCCTGACCGTCGACACCCGGGTCACGTTCGGGCGCAACGCGGGGAACACGGTCGTCATCGCCAGCCTGAGCGTCTCCCGGTTCCACGCGGAGATCGTCCTCGTCTAGGCAGCGGGGTAATTCTGCTGCCAGACAGCTCCACCACATCGGAGGTCTTCGTCATGTTCAAGGCGCACCGAGTGTCAACAACGCTCGTGCTCAATACACCTACGGCGTGTGTCGCAAAGGCTCTGGATTCGCTGACGTGACTGGGCGCGGGCGGAGTTATCGATATGTCGGACCGATCGAGCTGAAGGGTGCGGTCCGGCCTGGTGCCGGCGGGCGTTGCATCGGTTCCGCGGGTGACTTCCGTAGCTGGATCGTGGAACAGTCAGCGGCGGAACTGGCCGAACCCTTCACCTTCGTGGTCGATATGGATGGTGTGCTTCGGCTGGCGCCGCGGCGAAGCGAGCACGTGGCCTGTGCCGGCGGAGACCTGGTGCTGAGTGCCGGTGAGATCAGCTTCATGCGCGAGGCAGATCGGTGGACCGTGAGCGAGGTCAGCAACCAGTCCACCGGCTACTGCCCGGACGTCACCTCTTGGGCGGAGGTGGCCCGCGCTCTGGACGCGGTCGAGCTCCGGCGGCCCTCCCGTTTCACCCACGCGGTGGTGTTCCGGCGATGCCCGGACTGCCAGGAGCACAACATCGTCCGCGAGGACGACTTCGTCTGCGTCTTCTGCGGCAGCGATCTGCCGGCGGTACGGAACGTGGATCCCACTGAGTGATAACCAAGGGGCAGATCCGTAGGCCGTGCATTAGATGTCGGTGACCTTGCGGGGCGGCTGCCCGGGAAAACTGGGTCCGGCTATCCAGGGCATGAGAACGCGGCTGCTCAACCAGGTCACAACCACTCGGCGATCGCGGCGATCACGACGCCGGCTTCGAAGCGGAGCGCGAGGCTGCCCAACCGAGTGGCCGATCGGTGTACTTGACCGGTCTGCGAGCGTTCGTGGTCACCGCACTGACCGTCGGAGAGCCGCGCCTACTTTCGCACCCGGAAGCGGAGCATCGTGATGGCGCCCGACTGGGTGTTGTCGAAGGGCTCCAGGTCGATCCTGTCGAGGCTCGGGGGTGAGAAGCGGACGCCGTCGCCCAGGAGCACCGGTACGACATACACGAGGATCTCGTCGACGAGCCCGCTCTGCAGGCACTGAGCCGCCACGTCGGCACCGAGGATCTCCAGGTTCTTGCCGCCGGCGGCGCCGCGTGCCGTGGCAACGGCTTCCTCAAGTCCACAGGTGAGGAATGTGACGGTGGGGTCCGGCTCGTCGGGAGGCCGGTGCGTGAGGACGAACTGTGCTCCCCCGTCGTAAGCGGCGCCCTCGTGGGTCATTCGCTTGGCGACTTCGTACGTGCCCCGCCCGACGAGCATGGCACCCGTGGCCGCCATGACCTCCGGGAACGCGTCCGCAGGCAGGTACTCGGCAACCCAGTCCATCGCGTTGCCACGACCGGCGATGAAGCCGTCCAGCGACATCGCCCTGTTCACGACCACTTTGCCGGTGCCGGCACTCACATCGCTCATGCGTCTGCTCCATGGATCTTGGAGGCCCGAGACCGAATCGGAGGCCGGCCGGTGGGAAGGTGCCAGCGTATCCGCGGTGGCGCAGCACGAACAGCCGACGCTCGGATGAGCCGGCCGCGCATCGACGGCACCATGCGGATTCGCCACCCACCACCTGCCGCTGGAAGACGCGCCCGAGGCTTACGCCACCTTCCAGGCGAAGCAGGATGGCATGATCAAGACACTCTTGCGTCCCTGAGCCGTCGGCAGGCACTGAAGCCGGGGCCGCCGCAGCACCGGCCTGTCGGGCGCGCACGGCCCATCCCTTCTCCATCAAGGAAGGGATGGGCGAACAGCGAGGGGTACCCGGCACGGTGCGCAGCGCGAGGGGCAGTGGTGCCGGCTCCCGCGCGCTTTCCCGCGGCGGCGAAGACTCCTCAGACGCCCCGTGCACGCTTGTACTCGTCGCGGGCTTCACGCCAGTTCCGTCCGGCTCGTCGGGCACGGTCCGTGTACCAGTCGCGGAACTTCCATGCGGCCACGACGACGGGTGCCGTGATGAGACCGAGGAGCGGAGAGTCGCTCCAGTCCTGGTCTTTGCCGAAGTGCAGATACAGCGTGCCTCCCACGAATGCGAGAAGGAACAGCAGCAGGAACTTCACCGGCCTCGAAAGACTCATACCGTTCCGGATACCGCGATCCGGCGCCGCGTCAGCTTCCACCGAGGACCCGCGGCACCGTGCCACCCGATCAGACCGCTTCAACGCCGCGTGACGGGTACACAGGCGCTGCATAGGAGTTGGGGTCGTGCGCCGCGTTCCGACCCACCCTATTTCCGCAGCACCTCGGCGATCGTTGCCCGGTACGTTCGCAGCGCTTCGAGACTGGCGGCATAGCGATCACGGTGCCTGGCGATGTCCGCGCTCTGCCCCCGCGCCCGGGCGTCGTGCCAGACCTCGGCCGTATGGTGGTGCCGTTTGCAGGTGACGTCCGCCGCGGCGGTCGCTCGCTCCTGCGGTGCGTGTCGGGTGTTGCCGTCACTGCCACGTCGCCAGGCGGTGTCCGAGTACGCGGCCACAGGGTCGGGATAGCGCGTGAATCCTTGTTCTGCCACGCACCGGGACCACAGCCTCCACGCAGCGCGCAGGCGTGGATCACGCTTGACCACTTTGTCTACCTCGACCGCCCGCCTACTGGCGAAGAGCCAGTCCCGCTTGACGTCGATGCCGCGCATCAGCCGCTCGTCCGCCTCGGCGTTACATGCGGGGAAGTCCGCATACTCGGCGTTCGTCATCCTGCGGCCCTTCGGCTGCGGCGACACAGCGGTTGCCGGATCCCAGCCGTAGCCCCAGCGACGAGCCGCATCGAGATCCAGAACTCCGTAGTCGGTGGCGACCGCGGTGGCGACCAGGGGATCACTGGGGTAGCGAGGATCGAGCGGGAAGTCCGGGTGGCCGCGTTGCACCATGCATTGGCGGACCAGCAAAGCCGTTGCGCGCTTTGATTGCCGGTAATCCTGCGGCGTGTAGTCGTAGCGGTCGCCCGGGAGGGGGCCGAGGTCCGACGCCGTACGGATGACGCCAGGACCTCCTGCACCGGAGACGCAGATCGCCGTAAGCATCAACGCGGCACCCAGCCGCCACCCCCGCATGGTCATGATCATGGATGCTAGCGACGGGCACGTAACTGCCCATCATCGGCCCCCACTTCAGCGAGCCGACGGTAGGGCTCACGCGCGTCACCCGACCTTCGGATCCCTCAGCACCGCGTAACGCCATCCCGTGACTTGAGCGGAATACGCCGAGCGGAAATCATCGAGTACGCGTCCGCTCCCTGCGGAACGCCTCTTGCGACACGGCACGTTCACGGTTTTCCGCGTTCTCCCGACCGCCGTAGCACCGACCGAGGTGGAGTCATGTCTGCTGTCCAGCACACTTCGCTGCCATTGACGGCGGCCCAGAGTGGGGTCTGGTTCGCCCATCAGCTGAACCCGAATTCCCCCGTCTACAACGTCGGGGAATTCGTGGAGATCCACGGCCCGGTCGATGCGGGGCTCTTCGAGACGGCCCTGGACCAAGTGGTGCGCGAGGCCGGGACGTTGCACATCCGGCCGACCGAGGACGCGGACGGACCGCGCCAGGTGCTCGGCGACCCGGCCGCGCCCCGACTGCGTACGATCGACGTCACCGGCGAACCCGATCCGGAGGCCGCGGCGCACGCGTACATCTCCGGGCAGATGGCCCGGCCGGTCGACCTGGCGGACGGCGAGCTGTACTCGTACGCACTGATTCGGCTGGGCGACGACCGGTACTTCTGGCACCAGCGCTACCACCACGTGGTCGTCGACGCGTTCGGGGCCGCCGCCCTGACAGCGCGGGTCGCGCGGGTCTACACCGCTCTGGCCGCCGGGGAGAGCACGAGCGAGGGGGCCTTCCTCCCGCTGGAGACGCTGCTGGAGGACGAGGCCGCGTACCGCGCCTCGGAGCAGTACGCGAAGGACCGCGCCCACTGGGGCGAGCGGTTCGCCCGCCGGCCCGAGGAGACCGCGACGTTCGCGGGGTCGGGCCGGGCCGCCCCGCCGTCGGACACCTTCCTGCGACGCACCGCGACCCTCTCCCCCGACGTGCTCGACGGCCTCCGGTCCACCGCCCGGGCATCCCGCACCACCTGGTCGGCGATGATCGTCGCGGCGGTCGCCGCCCATCTCCACCGTGTCACCGGAATACGTGACATCACGCTCGGAATTCCGGTCAGCGCGCGGCACGGAGCGAACGCCCGGAAGATACCGGGAATGGTGTCGAACGAACTCCCGTTGCGCGTCCATGTTTCCCCGGACACGACGGTCGGGGAACTCGTACGGAATGTCGCCGTGGAACTCAGGAATCTGCTGCGGCATCAACGCTATCCGTATGGAGACCTGCGCCGGGATCTGCGACTGCTGGACGAGGGGCGCCATCTTTTCGGCCCGATGGTCAACATCATGCCGTTCGATTTCGACGTCACGTTCGCCGGACATCCGATCACCGTTCACAACGTGTCGAACGGTCCGGTCGGCGACCTGTCGCTCGCCGTCTACGAACGCTCCGACGGCAGCGGTCTGCAGTTCTCCTTCGACGCGAACCCCGCGCTCTACGAGTCCGGCGAACTGGCCCTGATCCAGGAGCGGTTCATCGCTCTCCTGACGGCGATGGCCTCGGCCGACGCCGGTCTGCCGCTGGGCCGGCTGGACACCCTCACCCCGCCCGAGATCGACGCCGCCCTGGCCGTGGCAGGTGCGCCGGCCCGTCCGGTCGGCCCGGCCACCGTCACCGACGTGTTCGCCGCCCAGGCGGCCCGTACCCCCGACGCCACCGCCTTGGTCGATCCGGGCCGCTCCATGACGTTCCGTCAACTCAACGCACAGGCCAATCAGTTGGCGCATCTGCTGACCGGACTCGGCGCGGGGCCGGAACGGTGCGTCGCGCTCGCCCTGCCCCGCTCCGCCGACACGGTCGTCGCCATGCTCGGTGTGCTGAAGGCCGGCGCGGCCTACGTGCCGATCGACCCCGATCATCCGGCCGAACGTACCGCACAGGTCCTCGCGGAGGCGGACCCGGTCCTCGTCCTGACCACGGCAGCCCTCGCCGACAGTCTGCCCCCGGCGCACGCCACCCGGGTGCTGCTCCTGGAGGATGCCGGGCTCGGTCTCCCGGGGCTGCCCGACAGCGACCCGGCCGACGCCGACCGCACCGGACCGCTGCTGCCCGCCCATCTCGCGTACGTCATCTACACCTCCGGCTCCACCGGTCGCCCCAAGGGTGTCGCCGTCGAGCACCACAGCCTGAGCAACCTCTACGAGCATCACCGGCGCGTCTTCATCGAGCCGGCCGTGGCCGAGGGGGGCGGGGAACAGTTCCGGGTGGCGCTGACCAACGCGTTCGTCTTCGACGCCTCCTGGACGGCCCTGCTCTGGCTGGTCGCCGGGCACGAACTGCACGTCATCGACGACGCGACGCGCAGGGACGCCGGAGCGCTCGCCGCCTATGCCGACCGGCACGCCGTCGACCTCCTCGACACCACCCCCACGCACGCCCGCCAGCTGCTCTCCGCCGGGCTGCTCGACGGAGGGCACCGGCCCCGGGTCCTGGTCCTCGGCGGCGAGGCCGTCCCCGACGACCTGTGGGCCGAACTGCGGGCCACCCCGGGTCTGACCGCCCGCAACGTGTACGGGCCGACCGAGTGCACCGTCGACTCGATGTACTGCGATCTGCGGGTCGCGGACGCCCCGGTGATCGGCCGCACCGTCGACAACCTGCGCGCCTACGTCCTCGACAGCGCGCTGCGCCCGGTCGCGGAGGGAGCGACCGGCGAACTCTTCCTGGCGGGTGCCGGGGTGGCCCGGGGCTATCTCGGCCGGGCCGCGCTCACCGCGGAACGGTTCGTCGCCGACCCCTTCGGCGCACCGGGCGAGCGCATGTACCGCACCGGCGACCTGGCCCGTCGCGGACCGGACGGGCTCCTGCGCTATGCGGGACGTGCCGACACGCAGGTCAAGCTGCGCGGGTTCCGGATCGAGACGGGTGAGATCGAGTCGGTGCTCGCCACGCATCCGGCCGTCGCCCAGTGCGGTGTCGTGGTGCGCGAGGACGGCTCGGCGGTCCGCCGGCTGATCGCCTACGTCGTCACGGCACCGGGCCACCTCGCTCCGGAGGCGGGCGAGTTGAGGGAACACCTCGGTGCGGCCCTGCCGGAGTACATGGTCCCGGCGGCCTTCGTCGCGCTGGACGCGCTGCCCCTGACCCACAACGGCAAGCTCGACCGGAACGCCCTGCCCGCGCCGGAGATCACGGCGGCCGCCGACAGTCGGGCCCCGCGCACCTCCGTCGAGAAGACCCTGTGCGCTCTGTACGCCGAGCTTCTCGGCGCGGAGAGCGTCGGCATCGACGACAGCTTCTTCGCCCTGGGCGGCGACTCCCCGCTGGCGGTGCGTCTCGCGGCACGGGCTCGGGAGGCCTCCGTGATCGTGCGGCCCCGGGACGTGTTCCAGCTCAAGACCGTCGCCGCCCTCGCCGAGGTCGCTCGCATCGCGGAGCCCACCGAGCAGCGCCCCCTCCGCGCCGAGCACCCTCTGCCGGACCTGGACCTCGCCGACACCGCGGCCCTCATCGCCGCCCATCCCGGCCACAGCGACGTGCTGCCACTCACCCCGCTCCAGGAGGGCATGCTCTTCCACGCCCAGTACGACAGCGACGGCGACAGCAACTCCGACGGCGACGGCGGCACGCGGGGCTCGTCCGTCGACCCGTACGTCGCGCAGTCCACGCACGAGCTGTCGGGTCCCCTGCGGACGGAGCTGCTGCGGGCCGCCTGTGACACCGTTCTGAGTCATCACTCCTGTCTGCGGGCCGCCTTCACCCGCACCGCGTCCGGCCGGGCCGTGCAGGTGATCACCGACGCGTCCGCCGCGCCCTGGGACGAGCGCGATCTGACCGGCCTACCCGAGGACGTCCAACAGCAGCGCATTGAGGCCGAGTTGGCGTCCGACCGTGCCCGCCCCTTCGCCATGGCGGACGCTCCCCTCGTCAGGTTCCTGCTGGTGCGGCTGTCCGCCGAGCGGCACGTCCTCGTCTTCACCGGTCACCACATCGTCCTGGACGGCGCGTCGCTCGCCCTGGTGATGGACGACCTCCTCGGCGTCTACGAGGCGTTGTGCGGCGGATCGCTCGCCGCCGGGCTCGCGGTGGCCGACACGACGTCGGGTGTCACGCTCAGGGACTACGCGGCCTGGCTCGCCGCACAGGACACGCCGGCGGCGACGGAGGCGTGGACCACAGCCCTGGCGGGTGTCGACGAACCGACGCTTCTGGTGCCGGACGCCGGGCCCGACCGGCCCCCGGTCCTCCCCGAGGAAGTCCGGGTGACGCTCGACCCGGCCCGCACCGCGGCCGTGGCCACGGCCGCCCGGTCCCGCTCCCTGACGCTGAACAGCGTCGTCCAGACAGCCTGGGCGGTGACGCTGGCCCAGCTCACCGGCCGTGACGACGTGCTCTTCGGGACGACCGTCTCGGTGCGCCCCGCCGACCTGCCGGGCGCGGACGAGCTGGCAGGTCTGTTCATCAACACCGTGCCGGTACGGGTGCGGCTGGATCCGGCGGAACCGCTGGAGAGCCTGTCGGCGCGCGTCCAGGACGAGCAGGCGGCCCTGTCGGCGCATCATCACCTGGGCCTCGCCGACATCCGCAGGTCAACGGGTCTCGACCGGCTCTTCGACACGTCCACGGTCTTCGAGAACCACTCCGGCACCACCGGAGCCCTCGCCGGCACCACGGCCTCGGGCCTGACCGTCACGCCGACCGGCGGCTACGGCGCCACCCACTACGCGCTGACCTTGATCGCCGAACCCGGTGCGGAGCTGACCCTGCGGCTCGCCCACCGGCCCGACCTCGTGGACCGCAGCCAGGCCCTGGCCGTCGCCGAGCGGGTCGCCCGCTTCCTCGACGCTTTCGCGTCGGCACCCGACGCCTCCCTCGCCACCGTGCACCTGCTCTCGGCGCCGGAACGGGCGCGTGTCCTCGTGGAGTTCAACGCCGCCGACGCCCCTTCCTCCGACTCCTCACTCCCCCGGCGGATCGCCGAGCAGGTGGCGCGCACTCCGGGCGCCGTGGCCCTCACGGGCTGCGGCGGCACACTGGCCTACGCCGAACTCGAGGACCGTAGCGCCCGGTTGGCGCATCGGCTGCTGGCACTGGGTGTGCGGCCCGAGGAGCCGGTGGCCGTTCTCCAGGAACGCTCGCCCGAGTTGATCGTCACCCTGCTGGCCGTGCTCAAGGCGGGCGGCGCCTACATGCCGCTCGACCCGCGCTCCCCCGCCGACCGGCTGCGCGCCATGACGAAGGGTTCGGAGGCCCGGATCCTGCTGACCGACCGTGCCTCCCACGAGGCCGCGCAGGCCCTGGACCCCGAGCAGCTTCTCGTCGTGGACGAACCGCTCCCCGACCTCACCTCCCCGGTCGGCCCGCTGCCCGACGTCCGGCCCGACCAGCTCGCGTACGTCCTGTTCACGTCCGGATCGACGGGCGAGCCGAAGGGTGTCGGAGTCACCCACCGCGCGGTTCTCGACCTGGGCGGCGACAGCGCGTTCGCCTCAGCGGCGCACCGGTCGGTGCTCCAGCACTCCACCCAGGCCTTCGACGCGGCGACGTACGAGATGTGGGTGCCGCTGCTGAGCGGCGGGCAGGTCGTCCTCGCGCCGCCTGCCGAGTTGGACGGTCCCGCGCTGGAGAAGCTGGTGGCCGAGCACGGTGTGACCGCCGTGTGGCTGACGGCCGGCTTGTTCCACCTCCTCGCCGAGGAGTCGCCGCAGTCGTTCTCCGGGTTGCGGGAGGTGTGGGCGGGCGGCGACGTCGTCCCCGGCCAGGCTGTCCGCAGGGTCATGGCCGCCTGCCCGGGACTGACCGTCGTGGACGGCTACGGCCCGACCGAGACCACCGTCTTCGCGGCCCGGCACCGCATGCGCCCCGGGGACGAGATCCCGGGCACCGTCCCGGTCGGGCGCCCCCTGGACGGCATGCGCGCGTACGTCCTCGACAGCGCGCTGCGTCCGGTGCCCGTCGGTGTCGCGGGTGAACTGCACCTGTCCGGAGCGGGACTTGCGCGCGGGTATCTGAACCGGGCGCGGGCCACGGCCGAGCGTTTCGTCGCCGACCCGTACGGCGCGCCCGGCGAGCGCATGTACCGCACCGGCGACCTGGTCCGCTGGACCGGCGAGGGCGAGTTGGTGTTCCTCGGCCGAGCCGACGACCAGATCAAGATCCGCGGGTTCCGCGTCGAGCCCGGTGAGATCGAGGCCGCGCTGGTCCGGCATCCGGCGGTGGCCCAGTGCTGCGTCCTCGCCCGGGAGGACAGTCCCGGCCTCAAACGGCTTGCCGCCTACGTCGTACCGCCCGCCGGGAGCGAGTCGCCCACCGCCGCCGAACTCCGTGCCCATCTGGCTCCGTTGCTGGCCGACTACCAGGTGCCGGCCGCGTTCGTGCCGCTGGCCGCGCTCCCGCTGACCCGTAACGGCAAGATCGACCGACGGGCTCTGCCCGTACCGGAGTTCACCGCGGCCGGTGACGGACGTCTGCCCGCCACTCCTCGGGAGGAACTGCTGTGCGCCCTTTTCGGAGAGGTCCTCGGCATCGAGGGGGTCGGCCCCGACGACAGCTTCTTCGCCCTCGGGGGCGACTCGATCGTGTCCGTCCGGCTGGTCGCCCGGGCCCGCCGGGCGGGACTCGCCCTGACCGCCCGTGACGTCTTCACCCTCCACACCCCGGCCGCCCTCGCTGAGACGGCGTCCGACCTGGGACCGGAGTCCACCGAGGGGGCCGGGGAGCCGGACCTGCCCTTGATGACCCTGCCCGACCTCGAACTCGACGAGCTGGTGGCCGAATGGGAGTCCGCCCAGTGAACGCGACACCGACCACGACCCGGCCGCCCGCCGCCGGCAAGCGACCCGACCTCGACATCCTGCCGCTGACGCCCCTCCAGGAGGGCATGCTCTTCCACGCGCTCTACGACAGCGAGGGCAGCGACGTGTACACCGTCCAGACCTCGCTGGAGCTGTCCGGGCCGCTCGACACCACCGCGCTGCGGACGGCGTGCGGCGCCCTGCTGGACCGGCATCCCGCGCTGCGGGCCGGATTCCTCCAGCGCGGCAGCGGCCAGGCGGTCCAGATCGTGCCGCGTACCGTCGACGCACCGTGGGCCGAGGACGATCTGAGCGGCCTCCCGGAGGCGGAACAGGGGCCGGCGCTCGACCGGATCACGGCCGAGGACCGGGAGCAACGCTTCAACCTGGCGGCCCCGCCCCTCGTACGGTTCCGCCTGCTGCGCATGACCTCCGAGCGCCATGTTCTGCTGCTGACGAATCATCACATTCTTTTGGACGGGTGGTCGTTGCCGCTGGTCCTGCGTGATCTGTTCGAGCTGTACGAGCGGTTCGCGCGAGGGGACGACGCTGCGGGTCTGGCTCCGGCGCCCTCCTTCCGCCGCCACCTCGCCTGGCTGGCCGGCCAGGACGTGACGGCCGCGGAGGGCGCCTGGCGGGCCGCGCTGGACGACCTGGACGAGCCCACGCTGGTGACGCCGGGCGGGACGCCGCACCGGGCGGTCTTCCCGGCCCGGATGGTGACCCACCTGCCGGAGGAACTGACCGCGCAGTTGGGCCGGTTCTCTCGGGCCCGGGGACTCACGGTCAACACGCTCGTCCAGGTGGCCTGGGCCCTGCTGCTGGCCCGCGTCACCGGCCGGCAGGACGTCGTGTTCGGGGCGACCGTCGCGGGACGGCCCCCGGAGGTGCCCGGCGTCGAGGAGACGGTGGGCCTGTTCATCAACACCGTTCCGGTGCGGGTGCGTCTCGACGCGGCCGAACCGCTGGAACGGCTTCTGGCCCGCGTCCAGGAGGAGCAGTCCGCGCTGCTCGCCCACCACCACCTCGGCCTCGCCGCCGTCCAGCGGCTGGCCGGACTCGGGGATCTCTTCGACACCGCCGTGGTGTTCGAGAACGCGCCGTTCGACGACGCGTCCGTGAACCGGACCTTCGGCGGACTGCGCGTGTCGATCCTGGAGGACACGGCCACCACGGGCACGATGCACTACCCGCTCAGCCTGGTCGCCGTTCCCGGACACCGGCTACGCCTGGATCTGAGCCACCGTGACGACGTCTTCGACCGTCCGACGGTCGAGGGACTGGCCCGGGGTCTCGAACGCCTCCTCGGAGCGCTGGTGGCCACCCCCGAACTGCCCTGCGGCCGGGTCGACGCACTGGACGCGAGCGAACACGCGGGGCTCGTGGCATCCGGGACGGGGCCCACCGTCTCCCTTCCCGCCACCACGCTGCCGGAGCTGTTCGCCGAGCAGGCCGCTCGCACGCCGGAGGCGACCGCCGTGGTCTTCGAGGGCGAGACGCTCACGTACGCCGAACTCGACACCAGGGCAACCCGGTTGGCCCACGCGCTGCGGGCCCGTGGCGCGGGCCCCGGGCGGGTCGTCGCGGTCACCCTGCCGCGCTCTCTGGACCTGATCGTCACGCTGTACGCCGTGCACAAGGCGGGCGCGGCCTACCTGCCGGTCGACCCGGACTATCCCGAGGACCGGGTGCGGTACATGCTCGACGACGCGGCCCCGGCACTCGTCGTCACCCCCGACGTCCACGACGCCCTGATCGAGGAAGCAGAGAAGGCCGAGGCCACGGGAGCCGAAAGGCAACTGCCGCGGGTGACACCCGGCTCCCCCGCCTACATGATCTACACGTCGGGTTCCACCGGCCGGCCGAAGGGTGTGCTCGTCCCGCACGAGGGGATCGTCAACCGCCTGCTGTGGATGCAGTCCGCGTACGGCCTGACGGCAACCGACCGGGTCCTCCAGAAGACCCCGTCCAGCTTCGACGTGTCGGTGTGGGAGTTCTTCTGGCCGCTGATCACCGGGGCCACGCTGGTCGTGGCCCGGCCCGAGGGCCACAAGGACCCGGCGTATCTCGCCGACCTGATACAGCATCAAGATGTCACCACCCTGCACTTCGTGCCGTCCATGCTGGAGTCGTTCCTGCACACACCCGGGGCGGCCCGCTGCACGAGCCTGCGCCGGGTGATCTGCAGCGGTGAGGCACTGCCCGCCGCGCTCGCCGACCGCTTCCACACCCTCTTCACCGGCTCGGGCACCGAACTGCACAACCTGTACGGGCCCACCGAGGCCTCCGTCGACGTCACCCACCGGCGCAGCGCGCCCGGGGTACGGACGGCGTCGGTGCCCATCGGCCGGCCCGTCGACAACACCCGTGTGTACGTCCTCGACGCGGGGCTGCGGCCCGCACACCCGGGCGCCCCCGGCGAGTTGTACCTGGCGGGCATCCAGCTCGCCCACGGCTACCACGGGCGCCCCGAGTTGACGGCCGAACGCTTCGTCGCCGACCCGTTCGGGCCGCCAGGGTCACGGATGTACCGCACGGGCGACATCGTGCGCTGGACCGAGGACGGTGAACTGCTCTATCTGCGGCGCGCCGACGACCAGGTCAAGATCCGCGGCTTCCGCATCGAGCTCGGCGAGATCGAGTCCGTGCTGGCCGGCCACCCGGCCGTGCAGTCCCCGGCGGTCGTGGTCCGGGAGGACCAGCCGGGCGTGAAGCGCCTGGTGGCGTACGTCGTGCCCGCGGACTCGGGACGCTCGGAGCACCCCGCGGACTGCGACGATGCCGAGCTGCGGGCCCACTGCGCCGCACGGCTCCCCGAGCACATGGTGCCGCAGGCGTTCGTCCCGCTGGAGCGGCTGCCCCTGTCGCTCAGCGGGAAGCTGGACCGTAAGGGGCTGCCCGCGCCCGCGTTCACCGCCGCCGGCGGGCGTGAGCCCGAGGGCCCGGTGGAGGACCTGCTCTGTGGGCTCTTCGCCGAGGTGCTCGGTGTGCCGGGGGTCGGTCCGGACGACGGCTTCTTCGAGCTGGGCGGCGACTCGATCCTGTCCATCCAACTCGTCGCCCGGGCCCGCAAGGCAGGCGTGGTGATCACCCCGAGAGACGTGTTCACGCATCGGACGGTGGCCGCCCTCGCACTCGTCGCCGCCCCGGCGGAGACCGCACCGGCCGCCGAGGGCGACGACGCGGGCACCGGTCCGGTGCTCCCTGCTCCGATCACGCACTGGCTGCGCGAACAGGGCGGCCCCGTCTCGGGCTTCCACCAGTCGATGGTCGTACAGGTGCCGGCCGCGCTGCGCGAGGAGGACCTGGTCGCCGCGCTCCAGGCGGTCATCGACCGGCACGACGCACTGCGCCTGCGGCTGGGCAGCGACAACGACCGCTGGACGTTGGAGGTTTCGGCCCGTGGGGACGTGCGAGCCGCCGACTGCCTCACGCGCCACCCCGTCGGCAGAGCCGACGACCTTCGGGACGCCGTGACCGAGCAGTCGGAGGTGGCCCGGGGCACTCTGGACCCCTGGCAGGGCCGTGTGCTGCGGGCTGTCTGGTTCGACCGCGGTGAAACGGAACCGGGCCGACTGCTCCTGATGGTGCATCACCTCGCCGTGGACGGCGTCTCCTGGCGCATCCTGCTGCCCGACCTCACGGCGGCCTGGCAGGCCGCGGCCGACGGCACCTCCCCTGACGCCGCACTCGACCCGGTGCCGACCTCGCTGCGCACGTGGTCTCAGCGGCTGTCCGAAGCGGCCCACGACCCGGCGCGCATCGCCGAACTCCCCCTGTGGAAAGCCGTGTCGGAACCCGACGACCCGCCCGTCTCCGACCGCCCCCTCGACTCGACCCGCGACATCTATGCCACCCGCCAGGATCTGACGCTGACGCTCCCCGCCGAACAGACGGGCGCCCTGCTGACAGCCGTGCCCGAGGCCTTTCACGCCGGCGTCGACGACATCCTGCTCACGGCGCTCGCGTTGGCCGTGGCGCACTGGCGCGATCCGGCGGCGAGCACGTCAGTCCTTGTCGACCTGGAGGGCCACGGCCGTGAGGAACTCACCCCCGGCGTCGACCTCTCCCGCACGGTGGGCTGGTTCACCAGCCTGTATCCCGTGCGCCTGGACGCCGGGCCCACGGACTGGGCGGACGTGTGGGCAGGCGGTCCGCAGCTCGGGCGCGCGGTGAAGAGCGTCAAGGAACAGCTGCGTGCCCTGCCGGACCACGGGATCGGATACGGCCTCCTGCGCCACCTCAACGCCGATACAGGCCCACTCCTCGCGGCGCTCCGCACTCCCCAGATCGGCTTCAACTATCTGGGCCGGTTCGGGGCCGGGCAGTCGGCCGACTGGGAGACGGCCGGCGAGACCGACGCCGTGACGGCACCGGCCGACCCGGCGATGCCGCTGCCGCACGCGGTGGACCTCAACGCCGCGACCGAGGACCGCCCCGACGGACCCCGTCTGGTCGCCAACTGGTCATGGCCATCCGGCCTGTTCGACCAGGACCGAATACGCGAACTCGCCGACACCTGGTTCCGGGCCCTGCACGCGCTCGTCACCCATGCGAGCACCGACAGCTCGGGCGGGCACACGCCCTCCGACCTCGGAGTCGTGGCCATCACCGGTGAGCGACTGGGCCAGGACGAACTCGACGCGCTCGAAGCACGGTGGTCGCGTCAGACCCTGACCGACGTCCTGCCTCTGTCCCCGCTCCAGGAAGGGCTGTTGTTCCACGCCCTGTACGACGAGGACATGGTCGACGTCTACAACGTCCAGCTCTCCCTCGGATTCGACGGACCGCTCTCCCCGTCCGCCCTGCGCGCAGCCTGCCAGGACCTGGTCGACCGGCACGCCCCGCTGCGCACGACCTTCGGCACCCTGTCCTCCGGCACCCCGGTCCAGACCGTGTTGAGGGACGTCGAGGCGTCCTGGACCGAGCACGACCTGAGCTGGCTGGACGAGGAGGCGCGGCGGATCCGCCGTACGGAGATCCTGTCCGCGGACAGGCTGCGCCGGCTTCGCGTGGACGCACCCTCCCTCGCCCGGTTCACGCTCATCCGGGAGACGGACGATCACCACACGCTCTTGCTGACGGTGCATCACATCCTGTTGGACGGCTGGTCGATGCCGATCCTGCTGCGCGACCTCTTCGCCCTCTACGCGGCACGCGAGAGCCGCGCCGACCGTCTGCCGAGGCCCCTGCCCGGGCCCCCCGTCCGGGACCACCTCGCGTGGCACGCCCGCCAGGACCAGGACACCGCCGAGAAGGCGTGGCGGGAGGCGCTCGGCGGGCTCGACGGACCCACGCTCCTGGCGCCGGAAGCCGCGCGGGCGGGCACACCACTGTTGCCCGAACGGATCACCGCGGAGCTGACCGAGCCGGAGACGGCAGCACTGACCGAGCTGGCCCGGGCCGGCGGCCTCACCCTCAACACCGTCATGCAGGGGGCCTGGGCGCAGGTCCTTGCCGAGGCGACCGGGCGGCACGACGTCGTCTTCGGCGCCACGGTCGCCCTCCGTCCCGCCGAGCTGCCCGGTGTGGAGAACGGCGTCGGACTCCTCATCACGACCGTGCCGGTGCGCGTACGGGTGGGCAAGGAGGACGGGGAGTCACCGGCCGCGTTCCTGACCCGCCTCCAGGACGAGCAGTCCGCTCTCGCGCCCCATCATCATCTCGGCCTGCCCCGCCTCCAGGAACTGGCGGGCCACGGAACGCTCTTCGACACCTCGACCGTCTTCGAGAACTACCCCGTCGACTCCGGCGAGATCAGGGCGGGACGCACCCGCGTCTCCGGTCTCGAAGGCCGCGACGCCTACCACTTCCCGATGAGCCTCATGGGCGTGCCCGGCGAGCGTCTCTACCTCCAACTGAGCTACCGGCCCGACCTGTTCGACCGTGGCACCGCCGAGCGCACCATGGCCCGGCTGCGTGAGGTACTCGCCACGTTCACGGGCCGGCCCGATCCCGGTCAGGAGGGTCCCGTGGAAGCCGTACAGACCCTGTTCGCCGAGATCCTCGACGTCGAACGCGTGGGTCCCGACGACGACTTCTTCGCGCTCGGCGGCAACTCCCTGCGGGCACTGCGCCTCGCGGCACGTCTGCGCGCCCTCGCTCGCTCACCACGCCTCGCGGTACGAGCGGTGTTCGATCGACCCACACCACGGGCTCTGGCACGTCACCTGCGCTGACCGGGCGGACCGGCGCTGTTCATCGTGGCCACCGGCCTGTGGCTGCTCCGGGAGGCTCACGGGCGGCCCGCCCGCCCCCGCCTCCCGACCTGACCGGCCTACCGCCGACGGCCACCCCCTCCCATACACCTCCCACCCGACCACGGCCTCACCCTCGTACGCCAACTCCGCCTCAGGCGTGCCCTGGCGACCCCGTGAGCCCGTGCGGCCTCTGCCACCACCTCACCTGACCACCCCACTTCCCCACATCACCGGAACCGGCGAACACCCTTCCGGCAGACACACGACGACAGCCAAGGAGACACCCAGCATGAACAGCCCCTTCGACAACCAGGACGGCACCTTCCTCGTCCTCGTCAACGACGAGAACCAGCACTCCCTGTGGCCCGCGTTCGCGGAGGTTCCGGCCGGCTGGACGGTCGCCCACACCGAGGGCACGCGCCAGGACTGCCTCGACTACATCGGCGAGCACTGGACCGACCTGCGTCCCCGGAGCCTGGTCGAGGCCATGGCAGCCGACGCCGCCACCGCGCGGTGAGCGCCCCGCTCACGGTTCTGGCCACGGCCTTCCTCGCCCGGACAAGTCAGCTCGGCCTCTTCTCGGCGGAGACGCTCATCCTCCTCGACCGGAACGTCGCCACCGACCGCATCGGGCTGGTGATGACGGCCGCCGCGGCGGGCGGAGCCCTGGCACAACTCGCCGTGAGCCGCTGGGGCCACAGTTGCCGCACGACTCGGATCACCCTCCTGGGCACGCTCCTCCAGAGCGTCGGCTGTCTGGCGTTCGCCCTCCTCACGCCGTGGTGGAGCCTGGCCGCGGCCGATTTCCTGGTCATGGCGGGCGGCGCGCTGACCGGCACCGGCCTGCGCGCCGCCCTCGCCACCGACCGGTCCGACCTTCCCACCCCCTCCGCGGGACGCTCCGAAGCGCGTTCCGCAGAGGGGGAGGCGGAGCGGACGAGTCGCCTGGAACGCGCCTACGGTCGCTTGACGGCGGCCCAGATGCTCGGCGCGCTGACCGGCCCGCTCGGCGCGGGCGCCGCGCTGCTGCACGGCAGCGGCGGCGCGGCCTGGTACGCCACGGCCGTAGGCGTCGCGGCCATGGCGGTGGCGGGATCGGCGGTGCGACGGGAGAGGGCTTCAGCGTCCACCCGCCCGGGGCCCACCCGCCCGGACTCGCCGCCTCTCCTCCGTACCGGGCTCGGCCGGGCACGGCTGTCCGCCCGGTCGAGCCAGGGGGCACGCGTGCGGACCGGGCCGAACTCAGCGCCCGATGCTCCCGGTGCATTGTTCGGGCTGGTCTGGCCGGCGCTGGTGCTGCTGTTCGGGATCACCGCCCTGTACGGCGGCTACTCCGTCGTCTGGGCCGTATACCTGCGCGGACTCGGCGCGGCGGACTCCGTCGTGGCCTGGTCGATGGCGTGCCTGGCGCTCCCGGCACTCCTGCTGTCACCCCGGGCGGGCTCCCTGCTGCGCCGGGTCCCCCGGACGACGCTGATCCGCTGCGCCGCGCTTCTCCTCGGTGCGTCGGCATGTCTCTACCCGCTCGTCGACGTGACCGGCGTGGCGGTCGCCCTGTCGCTCGCGGAGGGTTTCCTGCTCGCCGTCGCGCTGCCGCTGATCTCCGCGAAGGTGGCGCGCGACGCGGGTCCGGAGCATACGGCCAGAGCCTTCGGCGCCCTCGGTGCGGCGGATGCGCTCGGCAGCGGTCTGGGGACGGCGGTCGCCGGTGTGCTGCTCGCCCAGGGCGGTGCCGGCCTCGCCTTCCGCTTCAGCGGTGCCCTCTGCCTGGTGTGCACCGCGCTCTCCCTGGTCCCGATGCCGGCCGCGCCCACCGGCTCCTCATCGCCCTCCCCTTCACTCCCCACCTCGCCCTCGACCTCCTCCTCACCCCCGGTTTCCACCCTCCTCACATCGATCTCGCCTCTCCCCAACTCCCCTTCAGAAAGTGGCAGGTCCAGACATGTACCACGGCATACCCCTCGAATACGGGCTCTCCGCCGCTGAGACGGAACAGATCCAGGAAGCGCTGGCCCGCTTCCGCGAGGGGGCACTGTCCCCCGCACACCCCGCCTTCTACGACGAGCACTGGGACGCCGCACTCCACCTCCCGACCGGACTGCGCACCTTCCTGGAACAGTTCCGCCGCACCGAGCCGGCCGCGGCCCTGGTCATCCACGGGTTCCCGGTCGACGACGAGGCCGTCGGCCCCACGCCGGCCCACTGGGAGGACGTACCCGTCCAGGGAGCCGTCCTCGACCAGGAGCTCTTCCTCGCCATGGTCGGCACCGCCCTCGGTGACCCGTTCACCTTCTCGACCCTCCAGTTGGGCCGCGTGACGCAGAACCTGCTGCCGATCCGCGGTGACGAGCTGCGCCAGAGCGGGCACGGCAGCGAGTGCCTGCTGGAGTTCCACACCGAGGACGGCTTCCACCCCGGCCGTTGCGACTACCTCCTGCTGTTCGGCATGCGCAACCACGAACGGGTGCCGACCATCGTCTCCTCGGTACGCGACGTCAAGATCAGCGACGAGACAGCGGACCTGCTCCGCTCACCCCGCTTCCTGATCCGCCCCGACGACGAACACGTACGCCAGCTCCAGGCGCGCCACCCCGACCATCCCGCTCTCGCCCGCATGCTGCGGATGCAGAGCGACCCCGAACCCGTGGCGGTGCTCTCGGGCGAGCACGACCGCCCGTATCTGCGCATCGACTACCCCTTCATGACCTGCGCCGGCGAGGACTCCACCGCCCAGGAGGCCCTGGACGAGCTGATGGAGGAGCTGGAGCGGGTGCAGCTCGACGTCGTCGTGGAGCAGGGCAGCCTCGCGGTCGTGGACAACTACGTCGCCGTGCACGGACGCAGGGCGTTCCGCGCGACGCACGACGGTACGGACCGCTGGCTCAAGCGCATGATCGTCAGCCGTGACCTGCGCAAGACGACCCCGCACGCCTCGCCCGGAAGCGCGCGCATCCTCTTCTGAAACGCGCCCGGTACGCCTCCCCCACCATCCCCTCAGGAAAGGGACATCCAGAGATGCGCACCATTGTCGTCACCGGCGGCTCCAGCGGTATCGGCCGGGCCACCGTCGAACGCTTCGCCCACGCGGGCGACCGCGTCGTCAACCTCGACATCGTTGAACCGGAGCGTGATCAGGACGAGTTGGTCACATGGGTCCGCTGCGACGTGGCGGACTGGCAGGCGGTGGACAACACCCTCACCCAGATCCACCGGGATCACGGATCGCTGGACGTGGTCATCGCCAACGCGGGCATCAGCGTCCGTCACGGTGTCCTCGACATCAGCGAGAAGGACGCCCGGCGGATCGTCGACGTCAACCTGCTGGGCACGCTCGGCCTGTGGCGCACCGCGGCCCGCCTCATGGCGGAGCAGGACACCGGGGTGCTTCTCGCGACCGCGTCGGTCAACGGTCGGCGCGGATACCCCAACTACGCGGACTACAACGCGACCAAGGCGGGGGTCATCGCCCTCACCCAGACGTTCGCCCTGGAACTCAGCCCCCGTGTACGGGTCGCCTGCGTGAGTCCGGGCGCCGTGCTCACGCCGATGCAACTCGCCGAGTACACGGGCGAGATGCTGGCCGACGTCAACGCCCGTATCCCGGCCGGGAGGCACGCCGACCCCGCCGAGATCGCGTCGGCCTTCTTCTACCTCGCCTCACCGGACGCCGCGTTCCTGACGGGCCAGGAGCTGGTCATCGACGGCGGCGAGACGGCCGGCGCGACGACCGCCGAATGGGGCACCGCTGAACGGCGTATCGCTGAGGCCTGACCGCCGACGCACCACCGGTCGCCGCCCGGCTCCGGAGCCGGGCGGCGACCGCCCCCGCACCCCCGTCCACCCGCTGCACTGACCCTCACCAGGAGAAGAAGAGGCCACCATGACCGCGATCACCGACGGGCCCCTGGCTGGGCCCTCACCCGGCGGCACCGACACGGTCGCGCCCGACACGTTCCGCGAGGCGATGACCCGATTCGCCGCCAGTGTCACGGTGGTGACGGCCTACGACGCCGACCGGCCGGTCGGCTGCACAGCGACCGCCGTGTTCTCCCTGACCGACCGCCCGCCCACCATGGTGGTGTCCCTGGCGTCGACGAGCGGCACACTCCGCCACATCACCGCGGCGGGCCTCTTCGCCGTGAACGTCCTGCCGTGGCGGCTGCGCGCTCTGGCCGACCGGTTCGCGCGGCTTCCCTCCGGGCAACGGTTCGAAGGAGTCGAGCACACAGCCCAGTTCGGGGCACCGCTGCTCACCGGCGCAGTGGCCGGCCTGGTGTGCCGCGTCACCCGGCTCCTACCATTGGCGGACCACACGCTGGTCGTGGGTGAGGTGCTGCACGCGCAAACCGAGAACGATGAGGACCCGTTGGTGCACTACGCCCGCCGCCAGACCCGCCCGGAGGCCTGAATGCACTCGACGTCCCGGCACCCCACTCCCCCGAACGGCACGCCCACGCCTGCGCCGGGCCCCGGTCGCTGGCTGCGCCGCTACGGCCCACCGCCGACCACGGGCGAGGCTGAGGCCACCCTCGTCTGCCTGCCCCACGCGGGTGGCGCACCGACGTTCTTTCGCGACTGGCCGGCGCTCCTCACCCCTGCCCTCGACGTAGTTGCGGTCTGCTACCCGGGACGGCAGGACCGCTTCGACGAACCGTGCATCACCGATATGACGGTGATGGCCGGTGAGGTCGCCGCCGCAGTGGCCCCGCTGGCCCACCGCGGGCCTCTTGCACTGTTCGGGCACAGCATGGGTGCCGCCGTGGCGTACGAGGCGGCGCGGCTGCTGCAGTCCCGCCACGGGGTCCGGCCAGCGCACCTGTTCGTCTCGGGCCTGGTGCCCCCGCACCGGATACTTCCCGGCACTCGGCACCTCAAGAGCGACGCTGCCCTCGCGGCCGACCTCCTCGAACAGGGCGGTACTGACGCCCAGGTGCTGGCCGACGAGGAACTGAGGGCCCTGGTGATGCCCGCGGTCCGTGCGGACTACCAACTGATCGAGACCTACCGACACACCCCGGCGGACGGGCCACTGGATATCCCGATCACCGCGTACTACGGGCAGGACGATGCCCGAACTCCAGCGGCCACCATGCCGGACTGGCAACTCCACACGCACGCCTCGACCGAGTCCCGCTCCTTCCCGGGCGGCCATTTCTACCTCCAGCACCACCGCAGCGACCTGACGACCGACATCCGGGAGCGCCTACTGGCATAACGGTCACGCGCACGGGTGACGACGCCACGCGTCACGAGCGCTGGACGGCTCCCGCGCAGCTGGGTGCTCGGCTTTCAACGCCGTTTGTCGATGTGCCAGCAGGCGGTCAGGCGTCAGGGTCGACTTCGGGGTGCGTGAACCGGATGGGCTTGCCCAGCGACCGGGCATAGGCGATTTCGGCTCGGGTGCTGTCTCCGATGTAGTCGCCGACCACGAGCACCTCATCAGCGAGCCGGATCTTCGCCCGGTGCAGATCGCCCAGTCGAACCTTCAGCGTCTCGGCCTCCAGAGGATCGGAGCTGAGTTCGTGCGACGGCTTCGTATCGCCGGCCGGTTTGACAACAATCTTTCCGGCCTTGGTCTCCCGCAGATCGGCCTCGGTCATCTCGGTCGTGAAGCGGATGGAGCCGCAGATCACGACGACAGACGGGAGGCTCAACAGCGTCTTCGCGTCGGCGAGCTTCTCCTCAGGGGTGAGCGGGTGCGGGTATGACACTGGTTCCTCCTGGTGGTGGGGCCCAAGGGGGGGTGCCTGCTGGGACGAGAACCAAGGTGTCCAGGATGCCGAAGACGCGGCACCTGAACCCCAGAAGCATGCTCTGACCTGCGAACCGACGAGCGGTACGTCTCTCCTACCCCTGGAAGGTCGCCAGGAGCCAGGTCACGGGAAGGGTGAGGATGCCGAGAGCGATGGCGCCCAGCAGGGAGGCGAGCCAGAAGAAGACGTAATTCTCGCCGTTGAGGAGGCGCCCTCGACGGGCCGAGGTGAGGAGCCAGTGGCCGGGCAGGCCGAGGGTGACGGCCGTCCAGCCGGCGAAGGTGACGTATTCGGCGGCGGCGAGCGGAGAGGGCTCAAAAGCCACGGCTCCGACGAGTCGGACGTCGCGCCGGGCGCCTGGCCGGTGGTCACCGGAGGCAGAGCGGAGCAGCATCGTCCGCGCCGCAGTCGCATCGGCGGACGAGGACTTGGAGGACGGCGTGTACTTGCCCCGGCATTGGGTGCCGGTGTCCTCCAGCCCCTCGAAGCAGCTGGCGACCACGAAGGTGCCGGTCGGCCCCGCGATGCCGGTCAGCGCGGCCAGCCGGGCGCCGAACAGTAACCAGAGCACGGCCAGGCACCCCACGAGCCACAGCACGGCAAGCCCGCCGAGCACCCGCCAGGACCACGTCCGGCCCGTCCGTTCCATACGACGCCCCCCCGCCACTGGTCATCCGTCCGAGGACGCCCTACCCGGCGGCGGCGCCACGGAACCGCACAGGTTTACGAAGAAGGGACGGCCGGACCCAGTGCCGGTCGACCCGCTTCCGGTCGGGCATAGGTAAGTCCGCCGCAGCGAAGTCTGCTCCTCGTCAGACCGACGTTTGTCGGCGTTGGTCGTCGAAGCAACCTCGGACAGCGCGCAGTCGGCCCGGCTCGGGGTGCTGGTCACAGTCACCACGTGCCTGGGTGTCGTATCGATCGGCTTCGCCGTTGGCGGCGGCGAGGAAGGGGAAGCCGTCCTGCTCCGTGGCTGACCGGGGGCTCGGCCTGAGCCGTCCCGGGCACGATCGGCGGCCGTCGAAGGGGCGTGACCTGTTCGGTGCCGGGATGGTCCCCGTCCGGGGATCGTGAGTGTCCTGGCAACATCGGCGTGGGCGGCGGCGGATTCCTCTCACGCCATGCCGTCGTTGGGGCTGCCTGGCAACGGCCGGCCGACCACGGCGAACAGCCGCGCATCGGCATCGAACTCGATGCCCGCCAATTTCGTTGAGCCCACACCTGCGATCGTGTTGGCTAGCGGCACCGAACTGTCAGTACCGCAGGTGCCCGCTGGGCTGGAGCAGGGAGTTGAAGGTGCAGGACAATGTTGTCGACCCGGTTGCCCACAATCGGGCAGCGTGGGACAGGTATGTCCAAGAGGGCAACGAGTGGTCGAGGCCGGTGAGTTCTGAGGATGTCGAGCGCGCCGGCATGGGCGACTGGTCGATCGTGCTCATCGGGCATGAGCCAGTCGACCGCTCCTGGCTGCCGACGGACCTGACCGGCAAGGACGTGTTGTGCCTGGCCTCCGGTGGCGGCCAGCAGGGTCCGATCCTCGCCGCCGCGGGGGCGAGGGTCACCGTATTCGACAACTCACCCGGCCAGCTCGGCCAGGACCAGATGGTGGCGGCGCGCGACGGACTCGAACTGCTCACCGTCCTGGGCGACATGCGTGACCTCAGCGCCTTCGGCGACGCGACATTCGATGTCGTATTCCATCCGGTCTCGAACCTGTTCGTACCGGACTTGGCAGCGGTGTGGCGTGAGTGCTTCCGCACGCTCCGACCGGGCGGAACACTGCTCGCGGGCTTCCTCAACCCTGATGCGTACTTGTTCGACCACGAGGCGCTCGACGAGCGCGGCGAGCTGATCGTCGTACACAAGCTGCCTTACAGCGATGTCACGCAGTACTCCGCCGAGGAACGGGCCACCAAGTTCGGCGCGGATGCCGCTCTTGAATACAGCCACACCCTCACCGACCAGATCGGCGGGCAGCTCGCCGCGGGGTTCGTCGTTACCGGCTTCACGGAAGCGCCGCACCAGTCCAACGCATCCGCACCCTACATGTCGCACTATTTTGCAACGCGGGCGGTCAAGCCGGGCTGACCCAGCCGCGGGACTGGATGAGACAGACGTGTCCCGGAATGGCCCAGTAGAGGGTTGCGCCGGCCTGATCCCCCCACTGACTTCGCTGAGCCGTGGTCCGGTCTCACCAACACGCTGCCGGAGCGCTCAAAAACGAGGGAGCGGCACACTCCGGACGAGGCCGCTGATCACGCGCTCGGACGCTCCCGTGGCGGGCTGAGCACCAAGGTCCACCTGGCCGCAGACGGCCACGCACGGCCCCTCGCCTTCACCGTCCCCGCAGGCCAGGCAGGCCACACGATCCGACAGGCCCTCGATCGCCTACCAGGCCGCGCCCCGCCTCGCGGGCATCTTGATCTGGGCTCGACGCTGACCAAGAAACAGAACCTAGCGGTGAACAACAGGGTCTGGTGGAAAGGGTGGTCCCCAGTCCGGCGGCAACAATGCCCACGAACCGTGTTCCAACCACTCTCTGAATTCGATAGGCCGGGCGCCAGTGACGTGGTCCAGGGAGAGCGGGACGATCCGGTCACAGGTAGCCCGTCCGTCCCACCACACTGTGCCAGCGAGCGGGCCGGTCAGTGCCAACAGGGTGGAGAAGCCGCACCCGTGCTCCTGGATGACGACCGCACCGGCCGTCTTCAGGTCCTCGAACCCGTCGGCCTCGTCGACCCAGGCACGCCAAGCTGTCCGATACGCGGCGTGATCCTCGAACGCCTCAGCCTGCGGCTCACGCACCATCAGTTCTTCGTCGGCCTCCGCATAGGAGTCAGGGTGCGGAAAGGGAATGGACAGCAGCCCGCGCCGCCGCTCATCGTTCCCGGCCCACCACCAACCACGCCCGGCCCGCTCAAGCCGGGAAAGCGCCCCGCCCGCGCTCACCTCGCGCAGATAGGCCCGATATTCCTCGGGAAAGGACACACCGAGTTCCCGTTCGGCCTCGACGATCTCGACTTCAGTGAGGGGGGACTCGGTCATGGGGCGAGCCTAAGCCGTGTCGTTCAGACCATCAGTCGGCTCACGAGACGCCAGCCCATGACCCGAGTCAGACTGATCCACGAAGGACACGGCCCAGTGCTCACAAGCATCCGCGGCCGTCACTGCGAGGACGGCGGACACAGTCATGACTCTGCTGCCGGCCGCTGGCCGACAACTCTTGCTGCTTCGACAGCTTCCTTGTTGAGATCCTCGATGGAGCATTCTCCCCAGCTTCCCTCCTAGTCATCCAGGCTGACTGCACAGGAGACGAGGGAAGCCGGCTCGTCGGGATGGCCAAGGCCGTAGGCAATGTCAGCCCAGATGAGACGGGTACCGGTGCCAGGGTTCGGAGATCCATCAGCGACCGGGCAACGACGCCCGAGGGCCCCGATCTCGGGGTCGGGACTGTGGTCGGACTCAGGACCTGGGTCATGACGTAGTCGCGGCCGTGGTGGGCTTAGGGCCGGCATCGTGGTCGGGGGCCTGGTGGTGGTCATGGTCGGGTTCCTGGTCGGGCCAACCGCGGATGCGCAGGGGTGCACAACGCCTGACTGCGCAGCCTCATTGCGCATTCGGCGGCTCTGCGCAACGGTTGCGCACTGAGTCGGTGCCTGCGGAGGACGGCACGAGTGTGCAGGCGCGGCTTGCGCAGTCGATGGCGCCGGACGTCGAGCTGCCCGACCGGGTGGAGGGGTGCGCGGCCGGGTCCGGAGTCGGTGACGGCGGTGCGCAGTGTGCACCGCTTGGGGGACGTGTGGTCGGTGACGGTGGATGCGCAGTCTGCGGATGGCCGATTGATCACCTTCGCCGTGCCCGTTGTCGTCGGCCGGGCTGGGGGTTCTTTCACGGTGACCGGCGCTCCTGGTGTGGTGCGGGCCCGGTGCGGGCAAAGGCGCCGCAGTCGCCGTATCGGGTGCCCGTTGCTCAGGGCGCTCTGTCGTCGTCGGTGGGCGAGTTTTTGTCCGCGTACCTGGTGGGTGCGGGTGAGGTGGAGCGCTACCTCGCCCCTGGGGTGGAGCTGTCGACGGTGTCGCCTGCCCCGTTCCATGGGTGACGGTGCAGCGGGTCGGGCCATCGAGGAGGCCGCGGGCGCCGACAGGGCCATAGACGGTGCGGCGGTGCACGTTCTGGTCCAGGTCGAGGCCCGGGGCGGGGACGGGCGGTGGCCGCTCGCGTACGAGCTGGCGCTCACCGCCCGGTCGGGCCGGCGGGAGGTCACCGGGCCGGAGTCCGGGACGCCTCTTCAGAGCGGGGGCCGGTCATGACAGGACCAGCCGACTGTCCGCGTCGACGGTGACCTGCACGTTCGCCGAGAACCGGAGTTGCGGGAGGAGGCCGCGACGGACCGGTCGCGGACGCATGGGAACTCTTGCCAAGTGCTGCCCCGCCGCCAGACAGTTTGTGTCATGAAGCGGGACAGACTCCGCTATGCCCGGGCGAGTTCGCGCACCGTTGCCATGTCGCTGAAGGGAAGTAGTTCTTCACCGACGATCTGGTGTGGCTCGCTGCCTTTTCCGGCGATCAGGACGATGTCGTCCCGGCCTGCTGCGGTCAGGGCGAAGGCGATCGCGTGACGGCGGTCGGCACACCGTTCGAACGGTGTGCCGGTTGCCATGAGACCTGGGGTGATCTGGTCGAGGATCGCCTCGGCGTCTTCGTTGCGGGGGTTGTCGGAGGTGAGGACGCACAGGTCGGAGTGGGTCCCGGCGATCTTGCCCATCTCGGCGCGCTTGGTGGTGTCACGGTCCCCGCCACAGCCGAAGACGGTGATGACACGGCCGGGAGCGAAGCCCCGGATGGTGGTCAGAACCTTGTCCAGGGAGTCCGGTGAGTGGGCGTAGTCCACGATCACCGATGTCCCGCGCGGGGTCTGAAAGCGTTCGAACCTGCCCGGGACCGGGGGCATCCGGTCGAGCGCGGCGACCAGACCGCCCAGGTCGTGCCCCAGTGCGTGGCAGGCCGCCACGGTGGCCAGCGCGTTGGCCACCGAGTACCGGCCCGGTACGGGAATCGCCGCCGGATACTTGCGGCCGTCGTGGTGCAGGGTGAACCGCGTGCCGGAAGCATCCACGGCGAGGTCGGTGGCCCGGTAGTCCGCCTCCTCGGCGTCGAGGCCGTAGGTGGTGACCGCGCCGGGCATCATCGCCTGGATCCGGGCGCCCACCGGGTCGTCGGCGTTGACCACCGCGCGCCGGCACAAACCCTGGAACAGGCGGAGCTTGGCGTCCCGGTAGTTCTCCATCGTTCCATGATCGTCCAGGTGATCCTGCGTCAGATTGGTGAAGACCCCGACATCGATGAACGCGCAGTCCACCCGGTGCGTCAGCAGGGCCATCGACGTGGCCTCCAGCACCACGCCGCCGGCCCCGCGGTCGCGCATGCAGCCAAGCAGGTACTGCAAGTCCGGCGACTCAGGCGTGGTCAGTACCGACCGCGGCATCAAGATCGGCTCGTCGCCGATCCGACTGCCGGCCGTCCCGATGACCCCCACCGTCGCGCCCTCGGAGAGCCGCAACACCGACTCGACCATGTACGACACCGAGGTCTTCCCGTTGGTGCCGGTGATCGCCACCATGTCCATCTGCCGCCCCGGCTCGCCAAAATAGCGGGAGGCGACGACCGCGGCTGCCATCCGGGTGTCCGGCACCCGCACGGCGCACACACCCGCCGCCAACATCGGCAGACGGGGTGCCGCCCCGTCGACGAGTACCGCCGCCGCGCCACGTGCGAGGGCCGGTCCGACAGAGCCGGGACCACCTTCGCGGTGCCCGGGCACCGCGATGAACAGCGAGCCCGGCGTCACCCGGTCGGCGTCGAAGGTCGTTCCCGCGGTGATCCATGTCGTCTCCGGATCCCCCTGGAGAATGTGGTGGTCCTGCCCGGCCAGCAGCTCGCTCAGCTTCACGATGATTCCTTCGAAGGTGGCTCGGCCCGGTCGCGCGGCCGTCGCCAGGCGGCAGCACCGGCAGAGCGCCGGAGCTGCGGTGGTGACGTGGAGCAATAGGCGGGAACATGCCCGACGAGAGCCGGATGCGACAGCTCAGCCCTGCAGGCGACGTCCTACGGTGTTCTTGGAAGTGCAGCGAGCCAGGTCAGCGGCTGTGAGGATCGCTAGCCGTGGCCGTGCAACGCGCCGCGGCCGGTCTGCGGCGCCTGGACGTCGGCTGCGGTCGCCAAGCCGACGGCCGCCGGACCCGAAGTGGCCGGACACAGCGCACCGGTGGCCTGCTGCAGGCACTCCCTCACGGCACGTGTACGACCCATAGGCCGAGTGTACGTTCACTTGGGCGGCTTGAAACCCGCCTCCGAGGCACCGTCGGCTCAGTGACCCACTCACCACCACCTGCCAGCCGTAGCCGCACGTCGGCACCTGCACCAAATCGATGGAGGAGTCCTACACACGGGTGCGCTCAGAAACGCACCAGACACCGGAGGTCGAAAAGCGGCTTCGCAAAGAGGTGGTCCGCCTGAAGGACGCTCTCAAGGACTCCTGGGCTGTCGAGGCCAAGTCCCGCCATCCGTTCCGCCCCCTTCCAGGCCATGGACCGGCTGCTGGTCGGCACTCCGCAGCGCAGCGACGGCAGCCTCACGGTCGCCGCCCCGGCCCGCGAGGCAGGCGTCTCCCGGGCCAGCGCCTACCGGGCGGGCGAGGTCTTGGAGCTCTTCCGGCAACGCGTCGACGAACGCTCCAGCAGCCCCGACGTCCCGGCGAACCTGCGCGAACGCATCCGCGAACTACAAGGCGAACTCCGCGAAGCTCACCGAGCCAGCCACGAGGAGAGCATCGACCTTCGCCGGTCCGTCGACACACTCGCCCAACGGGTCCCGGCCCTCGCCCTGGACAACGAACGGCAAACTGCAGTGCAGGATGCCCTGCTTGTCACGGCGCGTCGTGTCCCAGCGTCGGGAGCCCCCATGGCGGGGTGTCCTCGGCGACGAGGTGGAGCATGGGGTGGCTGGTGAGGGCTTGCTGGAGTCCGGCCAGGCCTTCGGCGAGTGCGGCGCGTTGGTGGTCGGGCATGGTGTTGAGGGCGTGGAGGAGGACCTGGTCGCGTCGCTCACGGATATGGGTCAGATGTTCGCGGCCTGTACTGGTTACGCGGAGCATGACTTCGCGGCGGCTGTCGTGGCAGGGCTGGCGTTCGACGAAGCCGAGGGTGTGGAGGCGGTCGACCAGGCGGGAGACCGAGGGCGGGGATGCGGTCAGGAGCCGGGCGAGGGCTCGCATGCGGATTCCGTCCTCGCGGTCGACGAGGTACAGCACGCGCAGCTGAGAGACCGAGATGTATGGAGGCGGGGCGGCGTTGCGGTCCTGTTCCCACAACAGGTCGAGGAGTTCGGCCGTGCGGCCGGCCTGGCGGGCGACGGCCACGTGCGGGCCGGGGCCGGGGCCGGGGTCTATCCACTCGGTCATGCGTTTCCCATCCACGGGGCCCGGCTCCTGAACGGGGTCACCACACGCGGTGGCACGTGGCAGCGGTCGATCCGGCGCGGCGAAGTTCCGGGCATGTGGTCAGCAAAGGTTCTGCCTTCTCTTACGACTGTTCATCCGACTCGGTCCCAAACCCCTGCTCGTCCGCCCGTCCCGGGCTGGGACATGAACGGCCCCGGGAGCCAAGTGCGGTCGAGGCCTTATGCCGCGGCCGTCGGGTCTGCCGTTCCGGCCTCTCGGCGGTGGGCGGCGTTCAGCTGCTGCGCTTCTTCGAGCTGGTCCTCCAGGACGACGATGCGGCACGCGGCCTCGATCGGCGTGCCCCCGTCGACGAGCTCTCGGGCGCGGGCGGCGATGCGAAGCTGGTAGCGGGAGTAGCGGCGGTGGCCGCCCGGTGAGCGCAGCGGGGTGATCAGTCGGGCTTCGCCAATTGCGCGGAGGAAGCCCTGGGTGGTGCCGAGGAGTTCGGCGGCCCGGCCCATCGTGTAAGCGGGGTAGTCATCGTCATCAAGCCGGCCATACGAGTCGTCCGCTGTCATTGCACCTCTCTCATGAAAACGCGTGGAGGGGCCCTGGCGCTCGTCGCGCCAGGGCCCCGAAGGAACTGCTACACCATCTGCCGGCCCTGATACTGCGCCGGCCTTCTGTTTCCGTGAACCCGACCGGACTGGCTCAGAGTTCGCGGGGATCGCGGTTGCTCGACCGGAGACCACCTCACTATCGATGTCCTGCGGTACCCGGGCTCAGCCAGTCCACCCGGGCGATCCTGACGGCGTCGTGCTCCTTCGTTCATTCCCTCTTGGTTCCAGCGCCTTCGAGCAGCGCTGCCTCTTGCTGGTACCGCGTACTGCACTGCCTTGCCAGTGATGCGAACTGCTCGGCGACCTGAACAAGCGTCACCCCTTCGACAACCAGCCCCGTCGCCCGTCCTGCACCTGCTCTGGCTTGGAACCCCACTGCCGAACCTCCCGGTGCGCGCGCCCGCAGCCGACGCCTTCACCGAGGCACCACTCACACACCTGCACTGCGAGATACCACGAACTGCACCTACAGGTACTGCAACTCACCTTCGGTCCTGCACACGGCGGCCCCTGATCACTGCGGGCCACCCGGTCCGGCCGTCAGCCCCGTCGCCGACCTGCGACAACCCTGGCTTCGGAACTCCACCACCGCACCGTCCTGGCAACTGCAACCACGTCTTACTGCCCGGCAGTTCGTGTCTGCCAGGCCCTGCTGTCTTT
Organism: Streptomyces sp. NBC_01428; assembly: GCF_036231965.1. Taxonomy (NCBI): domain Bacteria; kingdom Bacillati; phylum Actinomycetota; class Actinomycetes; order Kitasatosporales; family Streptomycetaceae; genus Streptomyces; species Streptomyces sp. NBC_01428. Next base: position 960,018 of record NZ_CP109499.1, read on the forward strand.
CTGGCTACGAGAGAAACCATAGCCAGCAGATCAAGCAATGTCTACTCCAGCCACCACAGATTTGTGTGTCACCTCCGAGGAGGTAATCGGGCTCGAACAGAACGGCCCTGCCGCCCTCCGGAAGCAGCGCGGAGAGCACCATGGGAGTTGAAGCCGGCAGCAACCACCGCGCACTTCACCGGTACGGGCCAGCACTGGCTGCCGCGGGCTCTGCGTCGCCAGAAGGGTGGGGCCCCTTGACCGTCACTGCTCGGGCCCCCACCGTTCGCGCATCGACCGGTGCGCGCCGCCCGCTCACGGAGGCAGGCCGCGCAGCAGCGTACGACGCCTCCCGGGATGGGTCTCTGCCTCCAGGGGGCGCCGGATGGGCGGCCCGCGCATGGCGAGGTACGGAGTCGTGCGGTCAGCGGACACGGGCGAGGTTGACCCCCGCCTGGTGTCGGTGACTGTGACGATCAGGAGCCGAGTCCGGGTCAGATGAGGATCATGGTGTCCGGGGGTCAGGTGAGTCGTTCTTGCTGGTGGCAGTCGTCCGGACCGCCCCTTACCGGAGGATCTCCTGTTGATGAATCAGCCTGTCCGTATCGTGTTCCGCTCTGCCGCTCGCGACGCTCCCGCTGCCGGCGAAGGGCTTCGGGTGGCGCTGTACCAGGGCCAGGGCCCGGTCGGCAGTCGGCAGGCGGTGGAGCAGAACCTGGAGCGTCTGGTCGAGGTGACCGCGCTGGCGGCGGACTACGGCTGTCAGGTGGTGGTCTTCCCGGAGAAGTACACCACCGGCTACGCGATCGGCCCCAAGCAATGCCGTGAGCTGGCCGAACACCGCGAGGGCCCTTCCATCGAGCGTGCGCGGCTGGCGGCCAAGGAGAACGCCCTGGCCGTGGTCCTGCCCTACCCCGAACGCGACGGGGCCGCCTTCTACGACTCGATCAGCGTCATCGCCCCGGACGGGCTGGTGGCGGCGAACTACCGCAAGACCCACCTGTACGGGGCCGCCGAGCGGCGCAACTACTCCTTCGGCCAGGACCTGCCGCCCGTGGTCAGCCTGAACGGCATCGGGGTGGGCGTCCTCAACTGCTACGAGTGCGAGTTCCCGCCGCTGTACCAGTACCTCGCTGAACACGGCGCCCAGGTCGTGCTCGGACCCACCGCGGCTGACGGGCACTTCCGCCTGGCCGACGGCACCATGAGCCAGGTCCCCTACCAGGACGCCACCCGCCACATCATCCCGGCCATGGCGAGCATCTGGCGCCTGTTCATCGCCTACGCCAACCGCCGCGGCTGGGAACAGGTCCCCGCCGGCGCCTGGCAGTACCAGGGCAACTCCGGCATCTGGGCCCCTGACGGCGAAGCACTGATCGCCGCCACGGCCGAGGACCGCCACCACGACTGCCTGCTCATCGCCGACTGCCTCCCCGTCACCATCCCGCCCTTCAGCCCCGAAGGCCACCACCCCACCGACAACCGCCTGGCCCTCAACCCCACCCTGCAACCCGCCCGCTGAGATCCCCACCGCAGGGCCGGGGTCATCTCCTCCCGGTGGAGCGCGGTTCGATCTCAACATCGGCCGTGCGATTCGCGGCCGGCTCCTCAAACGCCCAGGCCATCCGGCAACGCCTCTTCAAGGGGTGGGGGAGCAGCGTTCGTGGCCTGCGGCCCACTTCGCTCACCACGAACGGCGGCCCAACGCGGACCGCACCCTTCCCTCTTTCGGGGAGGTGACCTGTGCGCACTGGAGTCGTTCAATGTGGGGATGTCTTCTGAGCGGACGTATCCAGAGGTGCTGGACGGCCGAGACGACCATGGTTGGGCCTCGTCTCGGCCACCAGCCGTTCCGCAGGACAGCGATTCCCTCATCGACCAGATAGTCGCGGCGGTCAGGACCGGCGACGATCCCGCGATCCGACGCCTGCTCGCCGAGCTCGCCCCACGTGCCGACGTCGCGGTCCTTCTTTCGCTGCGCGAGCGGCTTTATGCCGATATCCCCGCGAACGCCCCGAGCCCTGGTACGCCTCAGAACGCGGCGCATGAGAGGCCGCCGTCGCTCTAGTTACATCCGCGAGCAGCAGCTCAGGCTGTGGCGCGGAAGGACGATGCGTCCGGGTGCATGGGGAAGACCTGGTCCAGGCCGGTGAGCGACAGGATCCTGGCGGTGTCGGCGGGGACTGCGGCCAGGGCGATGCGTGCGCCGTGCTCGGTGGCCAGGTTCCGGGCTGCCAGCAGAGCCGAGAGGCCGCTGGAGTCGCAGTACTCCAGGCCGGTCAGATCCAGGACCAGCAGGTACCCGTCGGTCAGGGTGAGGGTGTCGAGGGCTTGTCCGAGGTCGGGGGCGCTCGCGTAGTCGAGGTCGCCGACGATCTCCAGTACGGGACCGGTTGCGGCGTCTCGGCGGGTGATCGTCAACTGGCTCATGGCAGGTCTGCGTCTCCATGTACGGGGGCGGGCACGCCGAGGGCGAGCAGGGCGGTGTCGTCGTCGAGGCCGTCACCGAAACCGGCGAGGAGCCCCGTCAGGGCAGTGACCAGCGCCTGGGGACCCGCTGGCGGCTGGGCCGAGGCGAACGTACACAGGGCATCTTCACCATAGAGCTCGCGCTGCGGGCCGATTCGGGCCTCGGTCAGGCCGTCGGTGTAGAGCAGCAAGGTGTCACCTTGGGCCAACTCGGTGCGGGCGCAGGCGATGCGCGGGTTGGGCAGGACGCCGATGAGCATCCCGCCGGGGGTGGGGAGGTAGTCGGCGGTGCCGTTCGCGCGCTGGATGAGCGCCGGGGGGTGGCCACCGGAGGCCAGATGCAGGCTGACGCGGTCGCCGTCGGGCTGCAGGACACCGAATATCGCGGTGCAGTAGCGGGTGTCGCCCCGGGTGTACCGCTCGTGGAGCACCGTGTTGAGGGTGCGCAGAACGGTTTGGGGGTCGGGGTTGTGCAGGGCGGCGGCCCGCAGCGTGGAGCGGGTCAGGGAGGTCAGCGCGGCCGCCTGGGGGCCCTTGCCGCAGACGTCGCCGAGGAAGAAAGCCCACCGGTTGGTGTCCAGGGGGAACAGATCGTAGAAGTCTCCGCCGAGCAGGTCCGGGGAGGCCGTGTGGTAGTACGAGGCGGCCTCCAGGCCGGGGACCTCGGGCAGTGCCGTGGGCAGCAGGTTCTGCTGGAGCACGGCGAGGGCCTCCTGGAGCCGGGCGCGGTCTGCTTCCGCATGCCGGCGCGCGGCCTCCGCCTCCTGGCGGCCGCGCAGCAGCTCCTGTTCATAGGCCCGGCGGTCGCGGGCGTCGAACAGGGTGGTGCGGATCAGCAGGGGTTCGCCGTCCTCGCTGGTCTTCACCTTCGAGGTGACCAGCACTGGCATCCGCTTCTTCCCGCCGGCCTTGAGGTCCAGCGCGATACCGCTGACCTCGCCCTTCATCTGCAGCATCGGGGCGAAGTGCGTCTCGTGGTAGAGCTTGCCGCCCACCGTGAGCAGGTCGGCGAACCGCATCCGGCCCACCACCCGGTCCCGGGACAGGCCCAGCCAGTGCAACAAGGTGGTGTTGATCTTCGCGATGGTGCCGTCCATCAGCGTCGACAGATAGCCGCACGGAGCCTGCTCATACAGCTCCTCGACGCTGTCCTCCAGCAGCGAGGTGAACGCCGCGTCCGTGGCGCCGACCTCGTGCTCGGTATCCAGGTCCTGCTCTCTGTCACACATCATCGGGCGGCCCCCATGAACTCGGTGGCCGCCGCAGTGGCCTGCGGCGCGCTCACCGCCCGGAAGCCTCTGCCCAGCGTGGGTACCCCAAGCCGCCACGGGCTCTTGTCACAGCCGGACCCGTGCGCCAGAAGCACCACCGGTCCAACGGCTCGACCAGTGACGGAGATGTTGTTGCTGCGACGGAAATCCATACTGTCGGTTTCCCGTTGTCCTCGACATCAACCAGATTGATCGCCGCCGGGGAGGAGCGCGGGCGTGTGAGCTGCGGGAACGAGGTTTACCCCCGTTCGTGCGGCTCTTGGTGCGCCGTCGAATAGGGAACCGTTTACCCGAACGTCTGCACCCGACCGGCGCTCACCCATGGGCCGCCTCTGCCTGGCAACACCCTTGTACGCCCGCGCCGCCAGCGCCTCCACGTCGAACTGCTCATGGAGGCGCCCCAGCGCTCATGCAACGACCTCGGCGAGCGGGTCGGCGCCGATCTCCTCCGGCTCCTGACCGCCCGAGCGGCGCGGCGGGACCACCAATCGACGAGCCAGGGCCCCTGCCGCCTCGTTGCCGTGGTCCGTCCGCACGATGTGGAGAAGATCGTCTCAAGCACCCGGCACGTCAGCCACGTTGTACAACGCCCACTGAACCGCTCCGGATCGATGGAGGCCCGGGTGAGGCTTCGCACTGACAGCGGTGGGTACATCGGCAAGCATGGACGCCGGCGCATGGATATCGCTGATAGCTACGGGGATCGTCTTGCTCGTCGGAGCGGGGCTCATCTGCTACGAGCATTGGGGATCCGGAGCGAACCAGAGCCAGGAGTATGACCTCGGTCCGGACAACACCAGCGGCGGAGGCGGAGGCGGCTGACGCCCACGGTTGGGCCGAACCGCCTCAGCCCGTCGACCGGACGCTTCAACCCCTCCACGCCGCCTCCACCCCTCCCGCGCCCGGCGGCAGACAGCGCGGCGGGTCGGCCCGGCTCGTGGCCGTGCCGCCCCGCGACGTGCGTGACGTGGTGGGATGCCTCCGGATCCGTGGCGGAGGCACCCAGCTCAGATGTGGTCAGCGCTGGTGGTGACCGTGGTGTCCGTGGTGGCCCCAGGAGGCTTCGTCGACGAAGCGGCCGTGATTGTTGCGCAGGATCACGGTGTCGGAGCGGTGGTCCCACACGTAGGTGCGGCGGCCCTGGTAGACGTCACGGCGCGAGTCGAGGCCGATGCCGGTGTGGACGCGGACGGTGGCGCGGCCGGCGAGGAGGTACTGGTCGAAAGTGTAGGTGCGGTCGTCCTCATCCGCCCGGGTCCAGCCGTCCAGGTTTACGCCGTGACGCGAGTAGTTGGTGATCTCCACCCACTCGCCGTTCAGCAAGCGATTGGAGCGGTTGCCCCAGCCCGGAGAGTCGTACTGAACGCTGCTGATCTCCACCGTCTGACGGTGCGGACGGTGATCGGCAGCGGAGGCGGGCACGGCTTCGCGCCTGGACCACGCCCGTTTGTGAGGCCCGGTACCACTAGGCGCCTGTGCATGCAGTTCCCGCCAGGTCTCCGCACGGGCCTCTCGTCCGGACACCGCCCGCTGACCGGACCCCCTGTCCGGAGCTCTCAGCCCTCGCCCCACGACCACGCTCGACGGGACCGGTTCCGGCGGCGCTTCGGACGGCCGGTCCGCATTCGTCGGCCCGCGCGATGGGCGAGGGCCGCGACCAGGCCCCGGCCGCGGGCCCGTCGAAACGGCCGCCCGGACGGGAAGCGGACGCACACCCGGGATCAGGCGCCCCCGGCGGGCGGTGCGCCCTTGTCCGGCGGGGCGGTCTGGTTGCCGGACGCGAGGGTGATGAACGTGTCGAGGACGGTTTCGAGGACGCGGGGATCGCGGTGGACCTGTGCGAGGAGCAGGCCGCCCTGGAGCGCGGCGAGCAGCGTGAGGGCGAGGTCGTCCGGGCTGGTTCCGTCCGCACGGTGCCCGGCGGCGGGCAGGTTGCGCAGACTGTCTCCCATGGCTGCGGACCAGCGGTCGAACCCGGCGGCGATCAAGGCGCGGGCCTCGGGATCCGCCTCGGAGAGCTGGCCACCGAGTGAACCGAGAGGGCAGCCGCCCCTGGCCCCGGTGTTCGTCGCGTGGGCCATCACCATCTCCCGCCAGGCCCGCAGGCCTTCGGCGCTGCCGAGGTCGGCCTGACGCTGGTTGGCCGCGAGGGTGTCGGCCTGGTGGTCGATGACCGCCTGGACGAGGTCGTCCTTGTCGGCGAAGTAGTGGTAAAGCTGCGAGCCGCTCACCTCCGCCGCGGCCCTCACCTCGTCGAGTGTCGTGTCCGCGACGCCGCGCTCGTGGATCAGCCTGGCGGCGCACTCCACGATCCGCGCCCTGGTGCGCGCCCCCTTGGCGGTCAGCTTCGGCCGTTCCCGCGTCTCCCTGCCCATGAGCGCCACCCTAACCCTTCTGGGTTTGACAACCCACTTCCACACCAGAAGACTGGGTTACAGAACCCATTTTCACGATCCGGAAGACCGAAGGACTCCTCATGATCCTCGTCACCACAGCGGGAAAGGTCGGCTCCGAAGCCGTGCGCCTGCTTGCCGAACGCGGCCTGCCGGTACGGGTACTGGTCCGGAACCCCGCGAAGGCGAAGCCGTTGGCCGAGGCGGGCGTCCAGGTCGTCGTCGGCGACCTGGACGCGTCGGCAAGCATCGACACGGCGATGACGGGCGTAACGGCGGTGGTGCTGGTCAGCCCGGCCGTGCCCGCGCAGGAACTGAATGTCGTCGCCAGTGCCGCGCGGGCCGGAGTCGGACACATCGTCAAGGCCACCAGCAAGGCCTCCCTCGATTCCCCGATCGCCCGGCGTCGCGGGCAGAGCGAGATCGAGGCAGGCCTCGCCGCCAGCGGGGTGCCCCACAGCCTGCTGCGGTCGAACGCCTACATGCAGAACGTCCTGGCCTCGGCACCCGAGATCGCCCGCACCGACGGCTTCGGCTCCCCTGCCGGCAAGGGCCGTACCGGGATGGTCGACGCCCGGGACGTCGCGGCGGTGGCCGCCGAGATCGCCGCCGCACCGGACGCGCACGCCGGCAAGACCTACTGGCTCACCGGCCCGCAGCTGGTCTCCAACTATGACGTGGCCACCGTGCTCTCCAGGCTGCTGAACCGCACCATCACCTACCGCGAACTCACCTTCGAGCAGGCCAAGGACGCGATGATCCGTGCCGGGCTCCCCGAACAGATCGCGCACATGAACGCACAGGCACTCAGCCTGACCGCCGACGGCGACGCCGAATGGGTCACCGAAGACGTACCGAACCTGCTCGGCCGCCCGGCACGCTCCTTCGAACAGTTCGCCGCCGACCACACGGCCACGTTCACCTGAGCAGCACTCGCACAGGGTGTGCTGCTCATCGTCGAGGGTCCTACTGTTCCGGCGACCGGGCCGAGCACTCTCCGGCCGGGCATCGTGAAGGTCCAGGTGGTGTCGTCGGTCAGGACCGCTTCCGGCCCGAACTCGTCCAGGGCGTGGGCGTACTTCGCCACCGAGGCTGAAGTTCGGCGATCACGGGACCACCGTCAGCTTGCTCTTGCCTTGGATGTGACCCTGCGCGGCTCGTGCGTGTGCGCCGGTCGCCTCGGACAGCGGGTAGGTGCTGTCCACTCCGACCTGGAGCGTGCCCTCGGCGAACAGGCGCCCGGCATGTGCCGTCCTACCGGCGCCGATGACGCTTGTAGACCGTCTCCCACGGCCCGAACCGCTCCGGCAGATCCCGCCCCTGCACTCCCCCGCACGGACCCGATGCAGCACCCCGTTGATCACCATGTGGGGATCACTCCACCGACCCCCACGCACGCCGTCGCGAGGCAAGAACGACTCCAGACGATCCCACTCCGCGTTCGGTACATCTCCGCGTCCCGTGCAAGCAGCCTGCCCCCACAGTCTCCCCGTGCTGGTCGGGCGCGGTGTTGTGGACTGATTTCCGTAGTAGAGCGAGCCTGCGGCCTATGAGACGCCGGGCCCGCCTTGACTCCCGCTGAGGCCGTTGGCCCGGTGCGTCCCCGAAAGGCAGGTCCGAAGCCCGGATTTTCACGCTTCCGGGTTCTGCCGTGGGGTGCTCGGCCGTGACGGAATGGGGGGTCACGTCACGCAGGGCATGCGGCCGGCGGCCGCCGCCATGTGCAGGCTCAACTGGCGCGCAGGCGGCTCCCCCGGCACTTTCCGAACCAAGAATGGACTTAACCGGTTCATGCTCTGTCAGACGTTCAGCGCCTGAGCGAGGGTGGGGTAGCACGGGATGACCGTGGGCAGATCGACGATCTGGACGACCTCCTGAATCGTCGGGTTCATCGCGGCGATGCGCAGCCAGCCGCCCGCCGCCATGGTGTCTCGATGAGCAGCGAACAGGACGTGGATGCCGCTGGAGTCCAGGAACGTAACGGCGCCCAGATCCAGAATGAAGCGGGATCCGCCGTCATCGACTCGCAGGGCCTCGCGCAGTAGGGCCGCCGTGTCGTCGTCGATCTCGCCCCTGCAGGCCACAACCCGGACGCCCGCTTGCGGCATGGTCCGGTTGATCGACAAGAGCGCGCGTTGCGTGATGTCGTCCTTCACAAATTTTCAGCGATCCTCTCCGGGTGAGAGCTGGGCGTGCATCGTGGCGTCGCGCGCCGATCAGAGGGTCTGTCCGCTGTTCTGGGGCGCCGGTTCTCGTTGCGGCGGGGACGGCGGAGCACGGATGAAGGACCACAGCGTTGCGCAGCCGGACGGTCCCGATCGCGGCATGGAGACAACAGATTCGAAAATATTGTCTTTCGGCAACTATCCTCTACGGAGGCTTTCCATGGCAACCCGCCTCTCCGCAGGGCTCACCGTCCGTGTGCCGAGGTGGCTTACAAGGCCTGATGGCCTGCCGCGCCCCCGTCCGGGTCGTCGGCAAGGACGACCGTGGCGGAGACCCTCTTGCCTGCGGGTTCGCGCTGAACGCAGAAGGCCTGACTCACCGCCATCACCAGCTCAAGTCCGTGCTGACCGATCCGCTCCGGATCCGCCGCCGGCACCCACGGCAGCACACTGCTACCGTCCGACACGCTGATCTCCACGGCTCCGCCCGCGACTTGAAGCGTCAGTTCGCAGGGACCGGGGGCGTATTTGCGGGCATTGGTCACCAGCTCGCTGACCACCAGCTGGACCATGCCCATCGCACGCCCCGACACCGGCAGACCGTGTACCGCCTGAAGCGACTCAAGGAAGACCCGGGCCATCTGGCGGGCTTCAGCTATCCCGGAACCACCCTCGAAGGTGGCCGATACCGCTACCGGAACATCCCGCATGGGCTTACGGCCCTCCGCTTGGGCAGCCTGATCCACAACTTGGCCTCACTTCCGAAGCGCAGGACCGTACCCGCTCCGGGTTCCCCAAGGGTCTCAGGTCAAGCCAGCCAAGGCCTGCACACATCGAACAACCAGTACGTATCGACGCCTAAGCGGCGGGTATGGGTTTGCACGCTGCGCTTCGCCCACGGCACGGTACGAGCGTGAGGGAGCCATGTTCCACCGGACGGCGTTCCCCTCCCCACGCCCGAAGACACCTCGCCTGTCACCGTGATCGAACCCAGGAAGGGACTTGGTGTGGAGATCTTCCGGGGCGCCAGCAAGTAGGCCCGGCAAGCAGCCCTGCCTCCGCGTTCAGACACTGGCTCCTGGATCGTGTCCCGGTGCGGGCAACTCTGCTGCGCGGTGGACGGGGCTGTCTGAGATGCGGAGCGCGCGTGTCTGGGTGCAGATGTCCAGCAGTTGCCGGACAGAGACGAGCGCGTCTACCGGATGACGGAGGCTGCCGTCCAGACAGAGGGTGTAGGGGGTGCGCCGCCCGGCGCGCTCGCGGCGGAGGTAGCCGGCCTGTTCGAGGTCGTTGACGGTCTTCTGAGCGGTCCGCTCGGTGATGTCACAAGTCGCGGCGATGTCCCGAAGGCGGCTGCCAGGATCGCTGGCGAAGGCTGTGCCCAGCCTGAGGATTCTCATTTTCGGGGCGCATCGGATGCGTGTGGACAGAGGAACTGGTGGACCGGGTACGGGGTGCCCGCTGCAGCTCACACCCTCGGCGTAGGCGGGAGGTCGAGGACCTCGTGGCGGAGCATGGGGTGTTCGGTCACGGCTTGCTGCAGGCCGGCCAGTCCGTCGGTCAGCACGGCGCGCTGGGGGCCGGGCATGCCGGCGAGCGCCCGGAGGAGAAGCTGATCGCGCCTCTGGCGAACCCGGGTCAGATGTTGGCGACCGCTGGAGGTCACGCAGAGCATGACCTCGCGGCGGCTGTCGGGGCTGGGCCGGCGTTGGACAAAGCCGAGCGCCACATGACGGTCGACGAGGCGGGAAACCGAAGGCGGCGATGCACCGAGCAGGTGGGTGAGCGTCCGCATCCGCATCCCGTCCTGGCAATCAAGGCGACCTCCAGAAGCGCGCCGTTGATCGCAACAAAGCAACGTCTTCGAACGCCGCTACAACCGCCTCAAGGGCTTCCACGTCATCGCCACCAGATACGACAAGGCCGCCACCTCCTACCAAGCAACGGGCAGCCGCGCGACGTTCAAGATCTGGGCAGGATCCGTTAGAAGAAGGGCCCCCAGTTCCGGGTTCCATGTGTTCGAATCTACCTGGGACGGCCGCTGCTCACTGAGCGCGCCGTGCTTTTTCACCGCGCTGAGTGCCGCATCGGGGTATCGCAGACAACAGCCTGGCCGAGGCCACCCTCCAGAACAACCTGTGAGCCCAAGTGATGGTTCAGCACCGTCGAGCTGTGTGTAGAACTTCTTCGAAGGATCATGAGTGACAGCCAGTGACGCGACTCGAGCCCAGGTCCTCGATGACGCTCCACCAACCGCAGAATCGGAACCCTGGCAAGAACGTCTTCGCCGATTTGGGTACGAGGCGTGCTCCGGGGCTGACGTCCGGGAGCGTTTGGTGCCGTCATTCCCCAAGTCCTCCGTGCTGCTGGCAAAGTTCACACACTCAGGAACATCGCGGGAGTGGATCGTCGCGTGGGGCTGGCTGGGGCCCGTTCTCGTCGCCGCCTTGGCCGGGGCCATCCGCTTCTGGCATCTCGGCCAGCCGCAGGCAGTCATCTTCGACGAGACCTACTACGCCAAGGACGCGTGGTCTCTACTGCACCTTGGATACGAAGGTTCGTGGCCGGAGCGAAAAGTTGCCGACCTGCACATACTTGCTCATCCTCAGGTGATCTCACTGTCCGACACCGGTTCCTTCGTTGCGCACCCGCCGACGGGTAAGTGGGTCATCGCCCTCGGGGAGTGGATGTTTGGCCTCAATCCTTTTGGATGGCGCTTCATGACGGCGACCGTGGGAACCCTGTCGGTGCTCATGCTGAGCCGAATAGGACGTCGCATGTTCCGCTCGACGCTGCTCGGCTGCCTCGCCGGCGTTCTGATGGCAGTGGACGGTCTGCACGTCGTCATGAGCCGCTCGGCACTCCTAGACCTTCTCCTCATGTTCTTTGTCCTCGCCGCGTTCGGCTGCTTGTTGATCGACCGGGATCAGGCGCGAGCCCGGCTTGGCGCGGCTCTACCAGAAGACGCGGACGGACACGCCCGGCCTGATGCCTCCGTCGGCGACAACGCCAGCACAGGGCTGCGCCCTTGGCGGATTGCGGCGGGACTCTGTCTTGGACTTGCAGCGTCCACGAAGTGGAACGGCCTCTACGTTCTACTCTTCTTTGTCATCTTGGCCTTCTTTTGGGACGTCGCCGCCCGCCGCGTCGCAGGAGCGAGCCATCCCTACAGAGCAGGGCTACGCAAAGACTTCAGCTGGTCCGCTCTCTCACTCATTCCAGTTGCCGGCATGACCTATCTGGCGACATGGACAGGGTGGTTCCTGTCCGACAACGGCTACGGACGCCACTGGGCCGACAGCCGTGGCGGCACCTGGTCCTGGATTCCAGCTCCACTGCGCAGTCTGTGGCACTACGAATACGGGGTCTACCAGTTCAACGTGGGACTACACACGCCCCACCGGTACCAGTCCAACCCCTGGAGCTGGCTGGTCCTGGGCCGACCCGTTCTGTTCCACTACGAGTCGCCCAAGCTCGGCAACGAAGGCTGCACCGTCACGGCGCGCTGCGTAGAGACAGTCCTGGCACTCGGGACGCCGATGCTGTGGTGGTCGGCTTGCTGCGCTCTGGTCTACCTTCTCTTCCGGTGGGCTCTGCGACGCGACTGGCGGGCGGGTGCCATCCTCGCTGCCGTCGCTGCTGGCTATCTGCCGTGGTTCCTGTACCAGGACCGCACGATCTTCCAGTTCTATGCGGTCGTCTTCGTGCCCTATCTCTGCTTGGCCGTCACAATGATGCTCGGAGCGGTAATGGGGCCGCCAAATGCATCGAAAAGACGCCGCGTTGTGGGTGCCGTGGTGGCGGGAGTGCTAGTTCTCCTCATCGCCTGGAACTTCATTTACTTCTTCCCGATATATACGGCCCAAGTGATTCCGTACAGCAGCTGGCAGTCCAGAATGTGGCTCACCACTTGGATTTAGAAGCCGTTGCTCTATCGATCTTGGTGAGCGTGAGTTCGAGGTCGTCGACTCGGTCGGGTGATCTCGTGGCAGGCTGTGCTGAAGTCGATGTCTCCGCTCTCCGCGGCACTTGGGCTGCGCAGCCGGGTCAGGAACTGGGCGTATGAGGCATTCCCGGCCGGGCTGCCGAGCAGGGTCCGCAGACGTACGGCGAACATCCCCCGATCGTATGCCCGAAGGGGTCGGCCCTGCAGATCGGCTGTCGTCCCGACCGTTTCCATCGCACTCTTCGGGCTCGGCTGGGAAGGGCACTGAAGCGGACAGCCTCCTCTGGCCGCCGCTCTCGTTGTTCATAGCGTGCATCCTTCCCGTCGACCAGCAGGAAGAGGACTGACCATGATTCCGGCACTGCACCGGACGAGAGGTGGCGCAGCGCTGCCCGGCCGCCGTGGCATCTGGCCCATTGACGGCCAGGAACCGCCGTGTTCGGGCATCGCGGACGCCGAGCGTGGGACTGAGTCGCGGTGACCGGAGCCCGGCCCAGCCCCGCCTTCGGCCCGGCCTACGAACTGCTACTGGAGCTGGAGGAACAGCTCGGCACCCTGCGCCACGGCGCCGAAGGAGTCGACCCACACGCGACCGCGGCCCTGCACGCCGTCCGCTTCGCCGCCGCCATCCTCCAGCCAGCCATCCCCGCCACCGAACCGCCTCCCTTCCCCCATAGCACCGAACGGCTGCTCCAGCTCATGGCCAACTGGCGGGAAGCCGCCCTGGAACTGGGCGAGTTCGCCCCCGCCCCCACCCTGCAGCTCCTGCCCGGCGGGAAGGACACCTGAGACACCGCGAGGATGACGGAAGCGAACCCCGGGAGCAAGCCGTCGAGGGGACGGGGTGATCCTGGGTGGTCTCCGGCGTTGGAGCTCGGATGGCTGCGCAGCTCCCGCCTCGCTCTGGTTCACGTACGGGCCGGAGGCAACTGCCGGCCGTGGGCGGGGAGCTGGTCGTGCAGGGCGAGGACCTCGGAGCGTGGGTCGCCGGGCAGCGGGTGGGGTGGGAGCGGCTGATGCCGGCGCAGCGGAGCTCGGCCGTTGGCAACTCGAATGGATGATGTCGAAAACGGAGAGAGTGGTGGTTACCCGAGCCGCTCCGCCTGTGGCTGGCTCGGCAAGATGAGCGCATGGAACGGAGGAAGCTCCACCGTGTGAACAACCCTGCGGGTCAATACACCTAGCGCGCATGAGCCCAACAGGCAGCTGCGGCCAGGACTTCAAATCGCTCCGCAACCGCATCGGCACCCACTTCACACAGCTCCGACAGGACCGGCTACTGGACGAAGCGCAGGAGACCGCTGCCCCTGCCAGGCTGATGGGCCTATTCGGGATCACCTCCTACACCGCGATCCACTACGTCCGCACCGCTCACCCCGAACGCTTCACGATCGACCCCACCCAGGCATAGGCGCCGTTGCATCCGGTGCTGGTGGCGAACCGACCGAGGTCGTTGAGGCCTGAGCTTGTTCAGCTGAGGATCGAAGCAGACCAGGCCCATGGACCGCGCAAGGCCAGCCGCGAAGCCGGAGGCCTCCTCAGCCATGCTCCAGCGCATCGGGAAATAGATCAGTGAGCCACGGGCCTCGCCGATCAACGGACCGGTGGACCACGGCGAGGTGTCGTCGTCTTCGGTGAGGTCGCACCAGCGCTCAAGGAGTCCGGCGACGTAGTCCCGGATGCGTTCGGTCGGAGGTTCGTCAGTCTCCGTCTCCATGAGGCGGTCGTAAAGGTCGTCAAAGACCCGACCAGCAGTCTTATCGTCCGCTGGTCTTTCGCCCTCCCATACAGCCAAGTCGTAACTCATGCCCGCGAGGCTTTCACAGCCCACTGACACCAGCAGAGCCGGGCGAACCAACGTGCCTCCCCGGGTGTTGCCCACCCACCGCCAGCGCTGACCGACCACCACGCCCAGCTGCTCACCTGCTCACCGCCGTCGTCGAGCTCGGCGGTGAGCCGGAGCTCCCAGCTACCCGTAACGGGCGCTTCAGGGCGCGGTCATCCCAAGAGGCTGCGCGGTCAGCGCCGGCCGCCGCCGATGCGGCGGTCGTCGGCCAGTGCGGTCAGCGGGCCGAACTCGCGGGCAAGCTGGTTCCACGTCAGAACCTCGCCACAGCGGGCCGGGAACTCCTTCGGGTCGAACTCGGGCATGGTCCAGGAGCCGGTGCCCCGGTCCCGCAGCCACAGGTCCCCGTCACCGTCGACCACACTCGGCGGGACCGGTACGGGCTCGGCCTGATCGGTGGGCTCCCAGGTGACCCGGCCCGGGTGGGAAACGCGGCGCAGCTCGGTGGTGGCCAGCCGCGCGGCCAAGTCACGGGTGGACTCTTCGGCGTCCTTGACCGACGCGAGTCGGAATGCGTCGTCAAGTACGGGCAGGGCTGGATTCTTGCTGCGCTTTGAACTCATACGCTGACTACCTCCGGTGGGGGGCGTCACCTCCGTTATGGCGCCCCGTAGAGGAACACGATATCCGAGGCGGGAGCCGGACCGGCTACGACCGCTGTCCAGGTGGAGGCGCTGGCACACCGGGCGGTGGGGCCCGCGGGTTCGTCAGGCGTCCGCGAGCAGAGGGTCATATGGGGTGTTCGTGCGGCGGCCTGACATGAAGGCGAGAAAGTCGCCCACGAAGGCGCTGCGACCGTATGTGGCGTTGGTGGTGGTGAGGTCGCGGTGGAAGGCGGTGCGGAAGAGCGTCCTGTGCTCGTCTGCGTCGATGGTGCCGCTGCCGTCTCTGTCGGTGGCGTCGAAGAGCACCTCGGCCACGCGGATGAGGGCGGGCCCGGCAAGTGAGGGGATGGCGGCAGCGTACTCGTCGGCGCTGACACGGCCGTCGCCGTCCGTGTCGAGGGTGGCCTGCAGTTCGCGCCACCAGGCGGCGAAGGCGTCGTAGAGGCGGGTCTCCTCTGGTTCGTCCAGGTCGAGGCGGGTGGCGAGTTCGCGGGCCATGGCCGCGAGGTCGGGCCAGTCGAGATGGCCGTCGCCGGTCTGGTCCAGCACCTGACGAAAGAACTCCTCTGCCGAGCGTTGGCCTTCTCGCGTAGCCCGCGTGGCGGCCGGGGCCGGGTCGCGGCTGGCCTCATCGCTCAGTGGTGTGAGGAGGCGGAGCAATGCCGAGGCCCTCTTCATGCTGGTGTGCAGCGCGGTGACGGTCCGGACGCGGGGGTCGTCGCTGTCGGGCGAGAGGGAGAGGGCTTCGATGATGGTTTCGGCGTCGACCCAGCCTTTGGGAAGGAATCGGGCGAGTCCGGTGGCGAGGTAGGCGCCCTGCATGAGTGCCGGGGCGCCGGGCGTCTCGGGCAGGCCGGCCTTGCGCCGGTAGGACTCGGGGAGCGAGGCGACGGTGATCGCGCCGAGGAGCGGGCCGATGACTGCCCGGCCCGCCGCCCACAGGGTCGGTGCGCCGGCGAAAAGTGCGGGGGCGGGGAGATGGTCGAAGAGCCGGTAGAGGATGATGCGGGCTGCCTCGGTGTTCTCCAGTTCGTCCTCGACGACTTTGTCGAAGTACCGCCAAAAGTCGTGCAGTTGTTCAGGGAGTTCTCCTGCGTCGCCCTCGAGTGCGGCGAGGAAATGGCGGTACTCGGCGTACATGCGCTCCATGGTGTCCTGGTCGAGGGGCTGGCCGCTCAGTCGACACATGGTGACGGCGCTTTCGAAGAGGGCGGCGACCACCCAGGCGCGGGACGCGCGGTCCATGGCGTCATAGGCGCGGCCGCGGGAGTCGGAGCCGCTCATGCGGGCGTGCAGCCTGTTGAGGCGGGCGGCCTCCCGTTCGCGTACTGCAGGATCGGCGTCGAACATCCGCCGTGTACTGAGGAAGGTGTTGCGCAGTCGGCGCCAGGGGTGGGCGACGAAGGTGGAGTTGTCGGCGAGGGCCGCCGCGATCTGTGGGTGGGCGGCTTCCAGTACCGTGGCGCGGATCATGGCCAGCGCCCAGCGTGGGTCGTCGAAGAAGGCGCGGAATTCCGACTCCGGGCCGAACAGGGGTGTTTCGCCGGCCGTTGTGGTGGTTCCAGTCGTCATGACGTGTCTCCGTTCGTCTGGGGCGGCACGCCGCCGAAGCGGCGGTCACGGCTCCGGTAGGTGTGCAGGCAGGCGAGGAAGTCGGGCGCCCGGAAGTCCGGCCAGAGCGCCTCGGGGAAGATCCACTCGGCGTAGGCGACCTGCCAGAGCATGAAATTGGAGATGCGCTGCTCGCCGGAGGTGCGGATGACCAGATCCACATCAGGGGTGTCGGAAAACGGCAGGTGGCGGGCGAATAGCTGCTCGGTCACTTCCTCGGCGGACGTCTCGCTGCGGATCAGTGACCTGGCGGCCTCGACGATGTCCCGGCGTCCACCGTGGTCGAAGGCGACGGTCAGCGTCATCCCCCGGTTGTCGGCGGTCAGTGTCGCCAGATCCTCGAAATCCTGGGCCAGTTCACGCGGGATGCGCGGGTCCGCGGCTCCAAGGAAACGGCAGCGGATCCCGCGGGCGAGCAGCAGCGTCGCGTGCTTGCGCACAACCCGGCGGACCAGGCGCATCAGGTAGTCGATCTCGGAACCAGGACGGTTCCAGTTCTCGGTGGAGAAGGCGTACAGGCTGAGCCACTCGACACCGACCGCCCTGGCTGCCTCGATGATGTCGATGACAGTGGTCTCCGCAGCCTGATGACCCGCCGTCCGGGGAAGCGAGCGCCGCTGCGCCCAACGGCCGTTGCCGTCCATCACGCAAGCAACGTGCCGCGGCACCGCACGCACCGGAACGTCTACCCCCCGCTGTCCGTCGCTGTGTTGTCGCCCACCCGGCCACTCGCCCGTCGCCGCGCGTGCGCGCTGGACACCGTGGTCCTTCACGCCCCACCCCTCACGCCGCCCCCGCATCGCCCATACGCGCCCCCACCGGGTGATCCTTTCCTGGAGTCTTGCGGAACCAATGGGCCCTGACAGGCGAAACGGAGGCTTCGTCACCCCTGGCTCACCTGCTCGATTCCCGTCGGCACCGACGGTCTTCTCCAGAAACCAGCGCGACCTGATCTCCCGCCTCGTCGCACCGTGACCTGGCCGTTGGTGCGGCGTCCCGCGGACACCCGCCGCGGTCGCGCGCTGCGTCTGCCGCTTTGCCTCCAGCACCGGAAAGAGCCGGAACGGAACCGAGAAGATCGCAGGCCCCGCGCTCCTGCGCCACGACGTGTTGCGCAACACCCCGGACGCTGCCCAGCTCGCGATACGCACCAGCCGCGCACATCCCACCGACTGCCCGTTGCGTAGTCGACAATGAGCTCCCTGGCGGCCGGCGACTGCGCAACCTGCCGTCGCCTGACCATCGACCAGCCGGTCGGTCTCAGTCCGCCAAGCGGACCGGCATCAGGAGGGAGAAGGTGTCCGCGTCGTCGGGGCGGCGGATCGCGAGCGGTGCCGTAGGAGCCCCGAACTCCAGGACGACTTCGTCTCTGGCCGCTGCGGTCAGCGCGTCCAGCAGAAAGGCGCGGTTGACGGCGACGTCGTGCGGGTCGTCGTCACCGTCGTCGCACACCATCACCTTCCCGTTCTCCGTCACCCTGAGCACACTGAGGTCGAAGGCTTCGCCATCGTGCTTACGCGTCTCGCTCGCGCGGACCGGACCGGTCTGCAGCGCCTCTCGGAAGGTCGCCGTGCCGACGTGGGCCCGGCGGCCGGTCGGGAGCTGGACGAGGCGACGGTAGTCGGGGAATTCGTGATCGAGGCTCTGCCCGGCCGCCTGCCGGTCGCCCGTCTCCAGTGTCACGCGGCCACCATCCACCGTCAGCCGGACGGACTCCCCGTCGTTCAGCAAGACCCGCATCGCGTCGGCAAGTGGAAGCGGCACGACGGCTTGTACGCGAATGCTGCCGTACCCCGCGGTGCGGGCCTGCGTGACGGCCAAGCGGTAGCGGTCGGTGGCCACGAGGTGGAGATCGTCGTCCTCGACGTCGAACAGGATCCCGCCGAGCACCGGCAGCCCTGGGTCGATGCCGGCCGCGAAGCGGACCGCGTCGAGCGCGGCGGCCAGCTCTGGAGCGGGGACGGAAAGCCGGACGGTGTTAGTGCTGAGTGACGTCACGAGGCTGTTCTCCCTGTGATCGAGTAGGGCTCGGAGGGCGGAGAACTCGCTGCGGGCATCGGACAGCCCCAGCTCGAGACGACGCAGGTGAGCCTGGAGGAGGCCGCGCACCAGGTCCGTATCCGTACCGGACCAGGCGGCCAGGACGAGCCGGATGTCCGCCACGGGCATGCCCGCCCGCCGCAGCCGGGCCAGCAGCCGGGACTCCTCCAACTGCTCGGGCGCGTACCAGCGGTAGCCGCTGACCGGATCCACCCAGGCCGGGACAAGGACGCCGGCCCGGTCGTAGAACCGGAGCGCACTCACGCTCAGGCCGCCGTCCCGAGCCATCTCTCCGATGCTGCGCATCTCGTTCTCCACACCGGTAACCCTGAGCCCTCGACCTTGTCGAGGGTCAACCAGTGCGTGGGCGTGGACGCTCTCGGGCATTACGCGCAGAGGATTGCAGGATGAACACACGCGGAGCCCTCATCATGTGCCGTGTCCAGCTCACCCAGGTTGACGAAGCCAGCCTCTCGACCAGGGGTGTCGCCTCACTCATCACCGGGCACTGAGGCCGCAGGCTTCTGCATGGCCGGCATCACCCGCTGAAGTTCCCTTCGTATGCGCTCTGCTTCACCACGCACATCCGCGGGAATGTCGCCACGCTCCGTGATGAGCTGTCGGTAGATCGGGGCTTCCTGAAACACGAACGGTGCGACCTTCCTCTTATCTGCGCCCACGCCGGGTGGGGAGGGCAGCAGAATGCACGGTCCGCTGTCGGCACCGTTGTCGTCGGTGTGTGTTCCCCCCGGCGCCGCGTTCAGTCCTCGGTGATACCTACCGCGCGGTCGCTTCGGCTCCTTGGTATGGCGGCCGCCTGATCTTCGACCGGATGGCCACCCACCATCCCCAGCCCGAACCGTACGCGGGCACGCAGCCGTCGGGGCGTAGGCCGCGGCGTACTCACCTTCCGACACGTCAATCGCCTCGCGGTAGTTGGCGGCGTGAGGGAGGGACGCACGCGAAGACGCTCAGGTCTTCCTCCTGGTCGAAGACGAGAACGGTGTCGGGAGGAAGATCCATACCAGTCACGGTGACAGCCACTCACTCCCTGCCGCTCCCGAATACACAACCTCGTCGGCTCTGGGGTGAGCTGGTCAGGGGGCTGTCGCCTCGAAGGGCCACCAGGGCCACGTCTGCGGATCACAGCGAAGCATGGCTCGCCGTGTCCGGAACGTCATCGTCATGGGTGTCGGCTATGAGTTCGGCGAGGGTGAATTGGGCTTCCGCGTTGCTGAACCGGTTGTGGACGCGCACGAAATACCGACGCTCGGAGACCCGGAAGACCTGCCTTCGCTGACGTAGCCGCTTCTTTTCGGAGGAGGCCTGCTCGAAGGTATCGATCATACGGAGCATCGCGGCCAGCGCTTCAGCCTCGGAACCCTCGAGCTCACGGTGGACGGTATCGCGGAAAGCTTCTGCTTCCCCCGTAACTCGCAGGACGACCCAACGGGGCACGCCATTCTCCACTTCACTGAGACGCGCGAGCCGGGCTGCCACACGCCGCCCTGTCCCACGTCGGCCGACCATGACGCCGAGCCCGATGACCTCGGCACAGGGAGGGTATAAGACATGCGTCCCATCCAGACCAGGGCCTGATGTTGGATCGTGCCCGACAACAGCCAGGAGCCCTGCAAGCCAGGACGACCCGCTGTGCTCTGCGCCTGGTCAGACATCCCAGGCGCGAGGGCGGTCCAGCTCATCCCCTTCGGGGCGGAGCAGTGCGTGCACGGCGAGGTCGTGGCGGCGGCCGCGGTGGAGACAGGCGGAGGGCTGGTGCCTTCGTGTGTGAAGCCCGCCTTGGTGAGGACTGGCGTTGTCGGTGTGAGTCTCTGGCGTGAGGCCGTACAGCGAGAGTTCGCCGAACGCCAGGTCCACCAGGGCGCCGAGAGCGTCGGCACGCGGTGCGCGGCGGGGCGAGATCGAGTCGCCTGCAATGTGGGACGCCGGCATGTTCGAGATCGTGTGCGATCAGATGGTCGGCTGTTGAGTCACCGGACCGAAGGATGACCGGCTGACCCTGGCGCCCCAGGAATGGCGGACTGATGTGAGCCCTGCACCCTCCTGGACCTCTTCGACGACATCCTGGCCGCCGCCCGAGCGCACGGCCGGCTGCTCGCCGCCAGGCGCCATCGGCATCGGCATCGGCATCGGCAAATCCCGGCCCTGTCTGCGGGGGCTGAGGTGCGGGTGAGGCTCATTCGACCAGCCAGCGCGAGGAGAATGTACGGAAAAGGCGCATTGGTCCAGCCATACTGAGGTCGTTCGATGCCAACTGATCACGGCACTGCCCGAGTGCTCGCGGGCGGCCGAGCACCGAAAAGGAGTCCCCACATGGCAGACGTCAACGTCGGGCTGTACGTACGCATGGAGGCCAAGCCCGGCAAGGAGGAAGAAGTCGCCGAGTTTCTCCGCAAGGGCCTTGGCGTCGTGCAGGAGGAGCCCGGCACTATCGCATGGTTCGCCGTGCGCCTGAGCCCGACCGCCTTCGCGATCTTCGACGCCTTCCCCGACGGCTCCGCACGCCAGGCCCACCTCGGAGGACAGCTGGCCGCGGCCCTGATGGAACGAGCCCCCGAGCTCCTCTCCGAACCGCCTTCCATCGAGCAACTCGACGTTCTCGCCCACAAACTGCCCTGAAGACCAGAGGCGGCCGGGCAACCCCCGTGTCCGCCTCCGCCCCCGTTGCTCGCCTTCTCCGACCACGCTCGGCACCTCCCGCGAGACGTTGATGGGCAGAGTGGTTCTGGTACTTCGCTCGGGCGGATCGGCAGTGGATGCCGACCGGACGCCTGAACCGGTCCTTGCCGTCCCCTGGACGACCCGACAAGGACCGGAAGGGACCCGTCGGGGCAGTCCCCCGGCAGGGAGGAGTCGGCGACCAGTCCTCGCGGGAGGTAGGACGGTTTCCTCCGCGCATCGCTCCCAGGCTCTTCGGGCCAAACAGCCCGCAGCAGAGGCCGTTTGGCCCCACACCGGGGCCAGTTGGCCCCGGTGTCAGGTAATGCAGTCACTGCGGCTGTGGGGTAATCATCGCGAACCGGGCGCCCTGCGGGTCGGCAACCACGGCCATGCGGCCGCCCTTCACGTCGGACGGCGGAGCGAGGACGGTGCCGCCGCTCCTGACCAGGGTGTCCAGGGCGGAGTCGACGTCGTCGACCGCGAAGGACGTCTGCCAGTGGGCCGGGGTGTCCGGCGAGTCGTCGGCCAGTGCCTGGTGCAGGAGCTGGTCGCGCAGTTCGCGGATCCGGGCCAGCCGGTTGTGGCCGCCGGGGTGATGGAGAGCGGCACTTCGCGGCGGCTGCCGGGACAGGCGCCCGCGCTCGACGAACCCCATGGCCTGCAGGCGGTCGATCAGGCGGCTGACCGAGGGGGGCGCTGCGCCCGGAGCTGGGTGAGGTCGCGCATGCGGATGCCGTCCTCGGATCTTCATCGTGAGCGCCATGACCGCATTCCCGCTACCAGGTCCGAGAGTGACGTCTGTCAGGGACTGCGTCGTCGCCGGCTGGTGGCGAAAAGGATCAGCGCGGTGAGAGCAGCGAGCACGGCCACAATGATGGCGGCTTCCAGATCGATGACGGCCAGGACGATCAACAGGGCGACGGCCAGAATGCACCCCACGACGATGCGGCTGCTGTCGGTTCGACGCGCGCGCTTCGGGTCCTTCCATGGGTCGCCTTCATGAAACGCCATCGGCGCCTCCCTGGATGGTTCTCTGTTTCCAGGGTGCGCCTGATGGGCGGGCCGCGCACGGCAGGAACACAGTCGTGCGGTCAGCGGACACGGGCGAGGGTGACCCCCGCGTGGTGTCGGTGACTGTGCCGATCAGGGTCCGAGTCCGGGTCAGATGAGGATCATGGTGCAAGTTGCGTGAGGGCCCGAAGCCGCCCGGGTCCGGGCCCTCACCCCAAGGTGTTAAGAGCGTTTGAAGCGCAGACGTGCCCGCCCGCTGGTCACAGAGGACGAGGTTGCCGGAACACTCTTGCGTACGTGGAGCCTGAGCGCTTAGTAGACGGCCAGGGAGATGGCGATGTAGTGCGCGGTGAAGGCTGCCACGGTCAGGGCGTGGAACACCTCGTGGAAGCCGAACCACCGCGGTGAGGGGTCGGGGCGTTTGAGGGCGTAGACGACCGCGCCCGCACTGTAGAGGAGCCCGCCGGCCACCACCAGGATGAGTACGGCCGCTCCGCCGTTGTGCAGGAAGTCTGGCAGGTAGCGCACCGGCGCCCACCCCAAGGCCAGGTAGCACGGGGTGTACAGCCAGCGCGGGGCCCCGACCCACAGGACCCGGAACGCGATGCCGACCAGTGCCCCGGTCCACACGATCCACAGCAGCAGGGACCGCTGGCCCGGCGGGAGAAGGACCACGGCCAGAGGGGTGCAGGTACCGGCGATGATGAGGAAGATGTTGGCGTGGTCGAGGCGCCGCAGGATCGCCTCGCCACGTGGCCCCCAGGTGCCGCGGTGATAGACGGCACTCGTCGCGAACAGCATCCACGCCGTGACGGAGTACACCGCGCAAGCCACGGCTGCCCGTGAGGTGGGGGCCAGGCAGATGAGCACGATGCCGGCGGTCAGTGAGGCGGGGACCATGCCCGCGTGGAGCCAGCCGCGCAGCTTCGGCTTGATCGGTTCGACCAGGTCGGACGCCCGCTCCACCAGAGCCGCCATCGGGCCAGCGTGCTCTTCTGCTTCGCGGTCCTGTGATCCGACGGGCGGTCCGTCGTCACGGCCGTCTCCCCGCCCCGGGGCGGGGTGGATGTTTTGGGCTTCAGCGGCGTCGCGGGACACGGCTTCACTTCCTCCTTCGGGCTCTTGGGCATCACCGGTGATCATGGAGGGATGCTAGAGGGCGGTACTCGGACGACGCTCCGCAAGGTCGGTCGCGAACGCACTGCCCCCCAACCCGTGCCCAGAGCGGTTCGCAACCGTTGCCGCTCCGGTCTCGTTGATCGGACAGCAAATCGGGTCCGTCGAGGCCGAGTAGACCGGTCCCTGGTGGGAACGATCAGGGCTTCCGAACGGGCATCGCCCGCCAACGCGCAAGGATCATCGATGCTTCCTGAGGTCCGTCCCCACGTATCCACCCCTCTCACGATTCAGCTCGAACACCAACTGGGTCTGGCACCGCAGCATGAGGCGGGCCGTCTCGATGTGGAGGGCGTCGCCGGCATCGCCGTCGTGGCCGCAGCTCATTCCGACGGCTATGCCGCCACCGGCCATCTCCTCGGGCTGCTGGCTGCACTGCCCGCCCCCACCAAGGCGGGAGAACACTTCTGGTCGGAACTGTGGCGGTCGTCGGGGACCGCGTATCTGCTGCCCGCGAACATCAAAACTCTGGTGTTGCGTTCGCTGACCGGAGACGGAACTGCCCTGGCCCGCCAGATCCTCTCCGCCGTCGACCAGATGACCCCGCCCCAGCGCCTCGCAGCGAGCGAGGTGGTCGGTCAGGCCCTCGTCGAGTCCGACGATTTCCCCGACCTCAAGACCGAGGTCATCGGCGAGCTCTGGCTCCGTGATCTCGAGCTCACCGCCTGGCGCGTCCTCCACGCAGACCGCAGGTCCGATGATCCCGCCGGCCGCAAGGCCTTCCTCGACGCCTGGACAAGCGTCTGAATTTGGGTTCCCTGGAATGCGTTCGGCACATGACGGGACGCTCCATGGCCGTGGGCCGTGCTGACAGAGCGAGCTGTCCCGCAGCACCGTCATCCGGGCCGACCGGGACGAGCATCGGGGAGGCCGGTGCAGACGACGGGCTGGCGCTCACGGTTGACCTCTTGCGGACCCGCGGGAGCACCGCTTCTCTTGACCATCACCGATCGCCGCACACGGGCCACCCCCTCCGGGGCTTCCTCGGCAGACAGCCGGCGCCGCTTCGTGTCTGCTGTCACCAGGTTCAGGGGCCGGGTTGCCAGTCCATATAATCGGCCCCATGTCCAAGCCTGACGAGCTGCTCGTTTCCGTCGCCGCCCTGGTGGAATCCGGGCAGAGCAACCAGATGTCCCTGACCGTAGTCACCGGTGGTGCGGTCGTCACCGGCCGGCTGGCTCCCGAGGCAGTGTGGAGGCAGAGGGTGTCGGACGTGCTGACAGACTCTGCCCGCCTGGGCGAGTTCTCGGCCGTCTTCGCCGCCCCCGCGAAGACGGAGGAACCGCCCACGCATCTCCACTTCCACGTCGCCCGGATCCTGCAGGGCACCGTCGGGATCCCCGAGACGGGCGGCATGTACCGCGTGGCGATCGCCGACGTCAGCGCCTGGACCATGGGCGACTTCAGCTACTCCGACCACTGAGCATCCACCACGGCGAAGACCCTTTGGGTGGCAGTGTGGACCGGCCCGCGCACGGGCCGGTCCACACTGCTACCGCGTCCCCCCGGTCAGACGGAGACCGGGGTACCCAGCATCGCGGACGCGTGCTGAAACGAGCTGAGGATGCCTACGGGCGCGGCCTTGGGAAGGGCGGCGCGGCAGGTGAAGCCGAGCTGCGTCATCGCGCGCAGGACTTCGGCGGCGCTGAAATCACGGCGGTCCTGGCGGGTGATGACCTGGCCGACCTGCTTGACGGGGTAGTGGCGGCGGCCGATGATCACGGATTCACCGGAGCCCGGCTCGGGCTTGATGCCCTTCATCGACTCCAGCACGCCGGCCTTGGTGAGCTCGAAGGGGAAGCGGGCGATGACGCAGCGCATGTGACCTCACAGGGAGAAGAAGGGAAGAACAGGCGGGCCGGGGTGAGGCCGTTCAGCAGGAGAGGGCGAGGACGCCCAGAGCGCTGCCCTGCTCGTCGACCACCGGCAGGACACCCAGCCGGCGGGTACGCATCGCGTACTCGGCGTCGGCCATCGTGGTCACGGCTGAGGTGAACGACCCGTGGTCGCCCAGGAGGTCGCGCAGGCGGACGCGGTCCGTGTACGCGGAGCCGCCACGGATCCCGGTGAGTTCGGCGTGGGTCACCAGACCGGTGCACTGGCCGTCCTGGTCACAGACGACGAGGCGGGCCGTGCGGGCTGCGGCCATGACCGACAGCGCCACCTCTACGCTCATGTCGTCACAGACCTGCGGTCCGGCCGCGTCCATGACATCGGCTACCACCAGCGTGGGGTGCACGGGGCCGGCACTCGCCGGGCGGGGCTGCATCTGAACCAGCGTCACAAGGTGCCTCCTGCAGAGATAGGTCAGCTTCCTGATCACGAAGGTTCAGGCCGCCGCATCCACGACGGTCCGGCGTGCGGGCGAGCGCCGCGGCGTCGAGGAGGGGCGGCGCCGGCCTCGTGAGGTGGCGCCACGCTTGGGTCGTTCGGCCACCGGTGCGGTGATGACGACCGGGATGCCGGACGGGGTCTGGGCGCCGGTGATCCGGTGGAGGGCCTCGTCGCCGGAGCGGATCTGGGTGGTCTGCGGGCGGATCCCGGCATCCGACATGAGGCGGACCATGCCGCGGCGCTGGCCCGGGGTGACCAGGGTGACAACGCTGCCGGACTCGCCGGCCCGGGCGGTGCGGCCGCCGCGGTGGAGGTAGTCCTTGTGGTCGGTGGGCGGATCGACGTTCACGACCAGGTCGAGGTTGTCGACGTGGATGCCGCGCGCCGCGACGTTGGTCGCCACCAGCACACTGACGTGCCCCGTCTTGAACTGCGCCAGCGTGCGAGTGCGCTGCGGCTGCGACTTGCCACCGTGCAGGGCAGCCGCCCGTACACCGCTGTTGAGGAGGTCCTGGGTCAGCCTGTCGACGGCGTGCTTGGTGTCCAGGAACATGATCACACGACCGTCGCGGGCGGCGATCTCCGTCGTGGCAGCCTGCTTGTCGGCGCCGTGGACGTGCAGGACGTGGTGCTCCATCGTCGTGACCGCACCGGCCGAGGGGTCGATCGAATGCACGACCGGGTCGGTGAGGTAGCGGCGCACCAGCAGGTCGACGTTGCGGTCCAGGGTGGCCGAGAACAGCATCCGCTGCCCGTCCGGACGTACCTGGTCGAGGAGCGCAGTGACCTGCGGCATGAACCCCATGTCGGCCATCTGGTCGGCCTCGTCCAGCACCGTGATGCCCACCTGGTCCAGCCCGCAGTCGCCGCGGTCGATGAGGTCCTTGAGCCGGCCCGGAGTCGCGACGACGATCTCGGCCCCGCCGCGCAGCACGCTCACCTGCCTGCCGATCGACATCCCGCCCACCACCGTGGCCAGCCGCAGCCTGACGGACCGGGCATACGGAGTGAGCGCGTCGGTCACCTGCTGCGCCAGCTCACGCGTCGGGACCAGGATCAGCCCCAGCGGCCGGCGGGGCTCAGCACGCTGTCCCGCGGTGCGGGCGAGCAGGGCCAGGCCGAAGGCGAGGGTCTTGCCGGAACCGGTACGCCCGCGGCCCAGGACGTCACGGCCCGCCAGGGAGTTCGGCAGCGTCGCGCCCTGGATCGGGAACGGCACGCTCACACCCTGCCTGCCGAGTTCGGCCAGCAGCTGCGCGGGCATGGAGAGATCAGCGAAGTTTTCCACGGCAGGCAGCGCGGGGGTGATCGTCTGAGGGAGTGCGAACTCACCCTGCACCGCGGCGGGCCGTCGGCCGTAACCGCCGGAACGGGCCGGTCGGCTCGAACGGCGAGGTGCCGACGAGCCGAAGCGTCCTGCATCCCTTCCCAGGGCTGCACCGCCATTACGGGTGCGGGGCGAGCGGTCATTCGTACGTGTGCGGTTCATGCGAAACCTTCCTCAATGCGGCGCATATCAAGGAATTCCCGCAAGAAGTAAGCAGCACGGAATTTCAGGTATGAACCGACGTCAAAGCAATCCGGCCGACGGAATTCGCGTCGGGCGTGAATGCTGAAATAGGCGGCACGGCGGGGATCTAAAATCCCGGGTGCCGGCGTGCGATGCAGCTAGCAGGACGTATCGCGTCCTGAAGGGAGAGCCGCGTGAAACACGCGGATCCTTTCGAGCCGCCCCCGCAGGTGAAATCACTGCGGGAAACGACGAGCAGCTGGGGCCCGCACCCCGAGGGATGCGGGCCCCAGCTACACGGTGTGCGTCAGGCCGGAACGATGTTCTCGGCCGTCGGGCCCTTCTGGCCCTGCGCGATGTCGAAGGTCACCTTCTGTCCTTCGAGCAGTTCACGGAAGCCCTGCGCGGCGATGTTCGAGAAATGGGCGAACACGTCAGCGCCGCCACCGTCCTGCTCGATGAAGCCGAAACCCTTGTCAGCGTTGAACCACTTCACGGTACCTGAAGCCATGTCATATCTCCTTTGGGGCAGTACAACAGTGTTCGCACTGTGCGGACACCGTGTCGCCGCGATGATTACCCCGACCGGAAATGACCGGAAACACAAAAGCACTCTCCCCGACAGAGCCAGGTGGGAGCACTTGAAGATTTGGGAACCACAACTGCAACTGAGATGGACAGTAGCACGCCGCAGCGGCCTCCACCGGTTAAGAAATTCCACCCCGCCCATTGAGGCAAAAACTCTCACCACACGGTCCGGCAAACTCTCAGTTGACGAGCACAGGTATTGGCGTACTTCGAGCGCAGCGTTCTGAAGAATTCATCACCATCCTGCCGCTTCCCCACCCTGTCGGCGACGGGCCAGGGGTGCCGACACCGCCTGACCCGAGTGCCTATTCAGCTGGTGAGGCCGGCCGACCCGGACGGCGCCGTTCGCGGATCGCTTCCTCCAGCGCGATACGGATACCCAGGTTGAGTTCGCCGCTGAACGCCCAGGCGGTGAGGAGGCCGGCGGCACGGCCCGGCGTGATGTTGGCGCGCTGGGAGACTCTGGTCAGGACATTGCGGGCCTGGTCGGCGGGCAGACGCCCGAGAGCCATGACCATGCCCACTGCCTGCTCCGTCACGGCTGGAGCACCCAGATCATCCGGCGGCGGCCCGTCCGCCCGGGCCTGCACTCCTGCGGCCCCGTCTGCCGCGGCAGCGGCGCACCCACCTGCCGGCAACGTCATGGAAGGCTGTTCGACTCGGTCCTGACCGGACGTCAACACCTGCTCCATCAGACTCATTTCCTCTCGGTCAGGTCCGGCCCCTGTGGTTCCGAGCCCCTTATGCTGTGCGGCACTACTGGACGCTGCGCGGGCCACGGCCTGGAACCCGGGGTCCAGACTTCCGGTCCTCCGCCGTACCACTCGATGAGCGGCAGGTCGGCGACGTCGACCTCGTCCAGCCCTTCCCAGCCCGCGCGGCGCAACAGCTCCGTCAGGGCACGCAGGCTCTGCGGGGTTCCCGCAGGCTCGCCATCGACCCACACCTGGCGGCCTTCCAGCTTCGTGGGCGGATAGACGATCACGGAACGCTCGTTCACAGCCATCACCTCACCTTCCGCTGCCCGTTCCCGCGCTCGCACCGGACGGCACGGCGGGTCGGTGTCCTGGACGCGGAGTGAGATCGCGTCGCGTGGGTGACGGGGCGCCGGCGGCCCGCCGGGAGCGGGCCGCTTCCCACGAGGGCTTGGCGGCCGCGACGGCCGCGAGGGATTCGTCGCGGGCCGTCATGGCCGCGGCGGTGCCATGAGTGGACGCAGGAACGTTCGCCAGGAAGGAACGGGCGGCATCGAGGGCAGCGGTGATCTCGCGGGTGCCGGTGGACACGCACAAGGTGTAGGCGAGGTCCCGCAGACGCCGGCTGGGGTCTGCGACGCCGGCGAGTGTCTCCTCGGCGAGGAGCGTCTCGTATTCCTTGACGAGTCGGCGCAACGTCGCGGGCAGAGGCATCAGCATGGGGTGTCTCCTGGGGTGCGAGGTGGTCGGCGGACGATGTGCCGCTTCTTCCGCGTGGGTGAGTCGGCCGGCACGACGGGCCGGACTCCTGGCCGCAGCGCGGGTCACGCCGCGGTGACCTCGTCGGCGTGCTGCTGCAGGGCCTCCTTGCGCACCCGCTCGCAGCTGCGGGTGATGAGCCGGGAGACGTGCATCTGCGAGATGCCGAGCTTTTCGGCTATCCGGCTCTGCGTCATGTCCTCGAAGAAGCGCAGGTAGAGGACGGTCCGTTCTCGTTCGGGCAGTCGCCGCAGAGCCTTCTTGGCTGCCTCGCGGTCGATGACGAGGTCGAAGGAGGTGTCGGTGGGGCTCAGGGTGTCGCGGAGGCTGAGACCGTCGTCGCCGGCGGTCAGTTCGGCGTCCAGGGAGAGGGTGCTGAAACTCTCCAGCGCCTCGACGCCGGCCGCCACCTCCTCCTCGGTGAGGCCGGTGTGCGCGGCGATCTCTGCGGTGCTCGGTTCGGGGCTGCCGGGGCGTTCGGTGAGTTCGCGGCGGGCGATCCGTACCTTGTTACGCAGGTCCTGCACCCGGCGCGGCACGCGCACGGCCCACATGCGGTCCCGGAAGTGCCGCTTGATCTCCCCGGTGATCGTGGGGATGGCGTAGCTCTCGAACGCGCCCCGGCTGGGGTCGAACCGGTCGATGGCCTTGACGAGGCCGAGCGCTGCCACCTGGCGCAGGTCATCCAGTGCCTCGCCGCGGTCGCGGAAACGGCCGGCGAGGCGGTGCGCCATGGGTAGCCACAGAGCCACCAGCTCATCGCGGACGCCGTCGCGTTCAGAACCGGCGTCGAGGTCGACCAGGCGCTGGAAGAGCGCGGTGGACTCGGGGCATTCCTCGTGAGGACTCCACTCGCCGGCGGGCTTGGATACGCCGTCGACGTCGCCGGGCTGAGGGCATGCGGTCATCTGAGTAGGCACAGGAACACTCCTGAACGCTCTTACCGGCCGTGCACGGAACAAGATTCCGGCCACCGGCCAAACGGTCTGTCAGGGTTCGCCGTGCGGAGATCTGCCTGGCCACCGGAGGAAAGCCGAGGCGAGCGGGCGAATCCCCGCTCGGCGTGCGCCTCCGGTCCGAAGCACGAAACCCGCGTGCCCCCGCCGTCACGACCGTAAACGCCGCTCCTTTGTCACCGCGTGCGCCCCGTGCGGTGGCCCGTCCTGCGGGGTGCGACGGACGGGCCGCCGATCAGTGACTATCGGGGGCGCCGGTGTGCCGTACCCGGCTGCGGGCAGCCGCGACCGCGGCGACCCCCTGAGCGGCATCCGCAGCGCATGCGGCTCGGCTCAGCCCGCCGTCGGATCTGCGGGCCCTTCCCGGCGGCGAGCGGCATCAACACACAACCAGGTACAACAGCGAAGATCCCGGCAGCCCATGGGCTGCCGGGATCCGGGGTGCCGTGCCTACTTGGGCTTGACGGCGTCCTTGGCCTTCTCCTTGGCCGCGCGCAGGTCCCCCTGGGACTCCTTGGCCTGACCCTCGGCCTTCAGGGACTCATTGCCGACCGCGCCCCCGGCGACCTTCTTGACCTTGCCCTCGACCTGCTCGCCCTTGGCCTGAGCCTTCTCGTCCGCAGCCACAACCACTCACACCCTGTCTCAATCGAAAGAGGTTCCTCCATCGGGTCACCACGGATTCACCGTGTAAACCCTCGGATCACACAGTCGACGCCCCGGGCAGTGGTCTGCCGTGAAAGCGATCGATCTGGAGGAGTGGAGATCGCCGCGCCGGGCACATGAGGGGGCGGAGGTTGATCATCATGGTTCCTGTTCTTCTTGTTCTTCTGCTCGCCCTGATCCTCTTCGGTGCCGGATTCGCGCTGAAAGCACTGTGGTGGATCGCCGTCATCGTTCTGATCGTGTGGGTCCTCGGCTTCGTGATCCGCCCGACAGCAAGCGGCGGCAAGCGCGGCCGCTGGTACCGCTGGTAGACAGCTCTGAGCAGCAGTTTCACGCGGGTGGGGCCCGACGCTACGGCGTCGGGCCCCACCCGTTTCCCGTCCTCGAAAACCGCCCGCCTTGCCGCATACGGGATGAAAAGGGTGCTTCCATCGATACGGGGTATGCGAGATGTGGTGGCCGGAGGCGGCCGTGACGCCAGGAACCATGGCCCTCCAGCACGCCGCCTTCGGTCAGCACGCTTCCGATTTTCCACGTTTGAAATCAAGGCACCCGGACACTCGGCCTTTTGAAGAAGCGTCAGGGAATTTGACGCGCTTTTCATGTCACAGTTCGCCTGTGGCGCCCAATGCATTGTGATGAGGGAGCCGTACTTTATGAGTGACAACATCTGGGGCTACCAGCCGACCACCGGTCACACCGCGGGTACCGACCTGACCGGATTCAAGGTCGAGGCCACCGACGGCAGCATCGGGAAGGTCGACAAGCACTCGGACGAGGTCGACTCCTCCTACCTCGTCGTCGACACCGGCGTATGGATCTTCGGCAAGCACGTCCTGCTGCCGGCCGGCACCGTCCAGTCGGTCGACCTCGAGGCGCAGAGGGTCCACGTGGCCCTCACCAAGGACCAGATCAAGAACTCCCCCGAGTTCGACAAGGACAAGCACATCGGCGACACCGGCTACCACGAGCAGGTCGGGACCTACTACCAGTCCCGCCGACAGATCTGACGCCACGGCAACGACACGCGAAGGGCCGGACAGAGACGCTCTGTCCGGCCCTTCGGCATGTCACGGGCGCTGCGCTCCGCCGCCGGCCGGCCCTGTTCACAAGGACCGTTCTCGTGACCGAACGGCGATCATGACCCGTTGGAGGAGCGGTGACGGTGTTCGCTCTCGCGCATCTCGTCGGTGTGGCGGCCGATGTCGGTGACGCGATCCGCGAGATCCGCGTGAGCGGGTCGCAGATGGGGTCCCGTCTCGGAGAGCGGGCCGAGGAGTTGGGCCGGATCACTGTCCCCGAGTGCGTCGCGCAAGGCCGTGAGCGCGTCCGCCGCGGTGGCGGGAAGATCCGGCAGATCTGTGATGGTTCCGGCGAGCTGGCGCAGTGAGGCGGCGTGGTCGTTCGCCCACGAGGTGACGGAGCGGTCCGCGGCGCGCCGGCCTCGGGTGGCCTGCACGCGTTGCTCCTTGGTGGTGCCGGCTTCGCCGGGCCGGACGCGCAGGTAGCGGCGTTCGGCGGCCTGGCGGCTGGAGACGCCGAGGGGGTGGGCCAGATCGGCCCAGCTGGCGCCTGCCTCCCGGGCCGTCTCGATCAGCGCCGGCTCCCAGTGGGCGAGTTGTTCGCGTACTTCACGGAGCAGCAGGAGGGCGGCTGCGGCCCGCTCGGGATCGGCAGTGGATTCAGCGTCGGCGGTCCGCGCCGTCCGCATGACCTGGGCGATGGCCTCGAGCGCGGTGGCCGTGGCCGCGAAGGAGACCGGTGCCGGAGTTGCGTCGTCGCTCATCCCCACCCCTTCTCTCCAGGTCATCCATGGGATGACGCAGCAACTTGTCGTCGTTCGGATGACATGCTACAACGGTGTCAGGTGAAGCGCACAGCAACTGCTGAACTCATCTGGAGGTGTATCCCGTGTTGATGCGCACCGACCCGTTCCGTGAACTCGACCGCCTCGCCCAGCAGCTGATGGGCCCGGGAACGTGGTCCCGCCCCTCCGCGATGCCGATGGACGCCTACCGAGACGGCGACCAGTACGTCATCGCCTTCGACCTGCCGGGCATCGACCCCGACGCGCTCGACATCGACGTCGAACGGAACATGCTCACCGTAAAGGCAGAGCGCCGCCCCCTCCCGCGGTCCGAGGGCGCCCAGACGGAACTGTCCGAACGACCGCTCGGCGTCTTCTCCCGCCAGATCGTCCTGGCCGACACCCTCGACACCGAGCGCATCTCCGCCGACTACGAGGCCGGCGTCCTGACGCTGCGTATCCCGATCGCCGAGCGGGCCAAGCCACGCAAGATCAGCGTCAACAGCGCCGGCGGCCGCAAGGAGATCGACAGCTGATCCGCCGGCTCCACGTTCACCTGCCGCGGGCCCATCCCTCCGTAGTGGGCCCGCGGCATCGGCACCGCTCCCGTCCCGCTGCGCGCGACGCAGTTCGCGCCGTCCACGTGGGGCCGCCGGAAGGCCCGTAGAAGTAATCGGTTCGCGCAAGGAAGATCGTCAGCCATGGCTCTCCTCTCTCCCTCCACTCCCGCCGCCCCGAGGGCAGTTGCCTCCTTCGAGCAGATGCTGGAGAAGGTGCGCTACGAAGGCGCCTACTCCACCCGCCGACAGGCACAGGACGCCGTACGACGCGTCCTTGAGGCCTTCGGCCGTCAGCTGACAGGCGACGAGCGCGGGGAACTGGCTGCCCGCCTCCCTCAGGAAGCGGCCGGCTATCTGGCGTCGCAGATCCCCACAGGCCGGCCGCTCACCGGATGGGGATTCGTGAAGGACCTCGCAGAAGGCACGGGCAGCAGCCCAGCGACCACCCGATGGGACACGGGATCCGTCTTCGGCGTCGTCGCCCGCCTCGCCGGAGACGACCTCATCGCAAGGATCATCGGGCAACTCCCCGACGGCTACGCCCTGCTGTTCGGACGACCCCAGCTCGTCCGGGCTGCCTGACAACGCAACCTCGACAACACCGCCGGCGCAGAGGAGCGGCAGGCCCCAAGCAATCCGGCGACCCGCATCCCGTGGCCCTCAGCAGCGCGCGAGACGGTCACCCGGGCGCACCGGACTATCCGAAAATCCGCTGACATGCATGGTCCGGTTCCGGGTACACCGTCTGTCGCCGACGTGCATGGGGGCCGACGGCTGAAAGCTTGATTACACAGGAGGGGACCAGAATGACAGTGACAAGGACGGCAGACGCGCAGTCCGGTGTACTGCCCGAGATCGCGGACCCGTCGCAGATCGCACCGAAGGACGCCCGCGAGCTGTCGCGGCTGTTCTTCGACCGGCTCGCCGTCCTCGAAGAGGGCACGCCCGAGTACCAGTACGCACGCAACACCCTCATCGAAATGAACATCACCCTCGTCCAGTACGCGGCCTCACGATTCCGCAGCCGCAGCAGCGACGAGATGGAGGACATCGTCCAGGTCGGCACGATCGGCCTCATCAAGGCCATCGACCGCTTCGAGCTCACCCGCGAAGTCGAGTTCACCTCCTTCGCGGTCCCCTACATCGTCGGTGAGATCAAGCGCTTCTTCCGCGACACGAGCTGGGCCGTCCACGTCCCGCGGCGCCTGCAGGAAGCTCGCGTCCAGCTGGCCAAGGCCACCGAGGAGCTGCGCAGCCGGCTCGGCCGCACCCCCACGGTCAAGGAACTCTCGCAGCTGATGTCGCTGAGCGAGGAGGAGGTCATCGAGGCACGTCTTGCCTCCAACGGCTACAACTCCTCGTCCCTGGACGCGACGATCAACTCCACCAGCGACGGGGAGTCCGCGCTCGCCAACTTCATCGGCGCGGACGACCACGCCCTCGAACTGGTCGAGGACTTCAACGCGCTCGCCCCCATGATCGCCCAGCTTGACGACCGTGAGCGGCGCATCATCCACATGCGGTTCGTCGACGAGCTCACCCAGGCCCAGATCGGCGAACACCTCGGCGTCTCCCAGATGCACGTCTCCCGCCTCCTCAACCGCACCCTCGCCAAGCTCCGCGACGGCATGCTGGCCACCAACTGATCCCACCCGCGGCGTCGCATCGGCGGTGCTTTCCGCTTCTCCACCAGGAGGGGGAAAGCGCCGCCGGTTCATGTCACGGCACAGGTGAGCCCTCTGTGTCCGTCCGGGGGAGTCAACTCGGTTGCCGCCGGCGCTCGCTCAAAGCCCGAGGTGGGCCGGGCTGAGTCCCCTCACAGCGTCGGCGCAGGCGGGACATCCTCGGCCACGGCGCGGAGCGTGGACTGATCCATGAGCGCTCGGTGCAGTCCGGCAAGTCCTTCGGCCAGTGCGGCGCGCTGGTGGCCGGGCATACTGCCGAGGGCCCGGAGGAGCAGGCGGTCGCGCCGTTCCCGGACCCGGGCCATGTGTTCACGGCCTGCACGGGTCACACACAGCATGACTTCGCGGCGACTGTCGCGACAGGGCCGGCGTTCGACGAAGCCGAGGGCCTGGAGGCGGTCGACCAAGCGGGAGACCGAGGGCGCGGATGCGCCGAGGATCCGAGTGAGCACCCGCATGCGGATCCCGTTGTCGCGGTCGACCAGGTACATGACGCGCAGCTGAGAGACCGACATATACGGAGGCGGGCCGACGTTGCGGTCCTGTTCCCACAAGACGTCGAGGAGCTCGCCCATGTCACCGGCCTGACGGGCCGCCTCGCGGCATGCGTCGGAGCCGGGGCCGGTGCGCTCGGTCATGCCTGGTCCACCCGCGGGGTCAGGTTCCTGCGCACGTGTTCGGGCTGCCGCGACGTCCTATCCGACCGGACGAGGTTCTTGGCCCTCGGCGTGATCAACGAGTATCCCGTTCTCTGACGTAGGACGATGGCAGTTCGTGGAGTTCGGACTGAGCGACGGCTCCTGATGCGTGCGCCTGTCCTGCGCGCATCACAGGCAGCCAGCGTGACCGGTCCAAAGACCTCTCAGGCCGCGGCTGTCGGGTCCGGTGATCCAGTGGCGCGGCGGTATTCGGCGTTGATGCGCTGCGCTTCTTCGAGTTGGTCCTCGAGGATGACGATGCGGCAGGCGGCGTCGATGGGTGTGCCCTGGTCGACGAGTTCGCGGGCGCGCGCCGCGATGCGCAGCTGGTAGCGGGAGTAGCGGCGGTGCCCGCCCGCGGAGCGCAGCGGAGTGATCAGACGGGCTTCGCCGATCGCACGGAGGAACCCCTGGGTGGCGCCGAGTACCTCGGCGGCCCGGCCCATCGTGTACGCGGGATAGTCGTCGTCATCGAGCCGACCGAACGAGTCGTCTGCTGTCATTGCACCTCTCTCACCGAGCGCGTTGAGGGGCCCTGGCACAGTGTGTGCCAGGGCCCCGAAGGAACTGCTACACCATCTGCCGGCCTTGCTTCTGCGCCGGCCTTCTGTATCCGCACGAACTCACGAAGGATGTGAGCGGATGCGGGGATCGCGGTTGCTCGACCGGAGACCACCTCACTATCGATGTCCTGCGGTACCCGGGCTCGTCACTCCACCCGGGCGATCCTGATGGCGCCTGGCTCCTCCGTCCTTTCCCTCTTGTCATCACTTACCGAACGGCACTGTCTACCGCTGGTGCCGCGTACTGCTGAGTGCCGGTCAGGGCGACACTCTCCGGCAGCCAGCCCCGTCGCCCATCGTGCGTCTGCTCTGGCTTGGAACCCCGCTGCCGAACCTCCCTGTGCGCGCGCCCGCAGCCGACGCCTTCACCGAGGTACTGCTCACTGCTTCCACTTGCTGCGTACTGCCCTTACCGGTACTGCCACCGCGAACCTCTGCGGTCCTGCTCGTGGTGGCCCCTGATCACTGCGGGCCGCCCGGTCCGGTCGTCAGTCCCGTCGCCGTCCTGCAACCAGCCTGGCTTCGAAACTCCACCACCGCACCGTCCTGCGTACTGCAACTGCGAACTACTGCCCGACAGTTCGTGCCTGCCGGGCCCTGCCGACTTCCTGGCTACGAGAGAAACCATAACCAGCGGATCAAGCAATGTCTACTCCAGCCACCATAGATTTTCGCTCGCTCGTCGGCGAGTTAATCGGTGGCTCGAACAGTGGTGGAGCGAGCAGGCAAGGCCTTCGCCTCCGGGTTGACGGTCCCCAGCCGGGGCACCCGACGTTGCACGCAGGAACGGGCAGGACGATCCACAGAGGGTGAACCCCGATGGACACGATGAGCAGCAACGCCACATCCCACCGCTTCACGCCGTCCATCGCCGGCGCACGCCGCACCACCCGCGAATTCCTCCACGGCCTGCCTCAACCCGTCGATGCCATGGCCGCCGACAGCGTGGTCCTGGTCGTCTCGGAACTCGTCACCAACGCCCTGCGGCACGGCGGAGGCACCTGCACCCTCGACCTGAACGCCCACCCGGACAGCATCGAGATCGCCGTGCACGATCACAGCCCCGAAGCGCCCCACACACGCACCCCCGACCTGACCGGCGCCACCGGCGGCTTCGGCTGGCCCATGGTCAACCGCCTCGCCCGCGCCACCGCCGTGACACATCCGGCAAAAGGCGGCAAAACCGTCAGCGCGCTCCTCTCCCGGTAACAAGGGAGTGCCGGCGCATCGCACCGGTCGCCGCACACTGAGGCCGGACATGGCATACGGCCGCCGGTCGGCCGGCGGCCGTATGCCTGGCGTGACGTCGCCCCCGCACCGTCCACGGCGCGAGCACTCCCCGCGGACAGAACCCGAAGGCGTAGAGAATCCGGGCCCGAAACCGCCCCAGGGGACGCACCGGGCTGCCGACCTCATGCGGGAGTCGAGGCGAGCCCGGCGATCAAGGACACCGCAGGCTCCCTCTGCCGCGGTGGATCAGCCTCAAGCACCACACCCGAACAGCATGGGGAGACTGCACCCCTCGACTACCCCTCATCCAGCCGCCGCCCCGCGATCAGCCGAACCAGCTAAGGCATCGACCCCGTACACCGCGGGCGGAGCACAGAAACGTCACAGGCCGCCAAGGACGCGGATACCACCATGCTCTCGCCCCTCAGGCCGCCCAGCACTACGCCTGACCCGCACCGAGCAACCGGACCGGCGGCACAGCAGCTCGGCGCGCCCACGGGCACGCTCAGCACTCTTGGCTCTGAGAATCCGATCAGCAGCAGCCCAGGAGCACGCCGGGCCCTTACGGCACCTGCCTGCGATTCCCGTCAGTCGGGGTCCTTTGCTGGGGCCTCAGCCTCTGGCAGCGCCGGATAGTCGGTCGGGTAGAGCCCGGCAGCGAAGCCGTACACCACATCGCCTCCGCGGGGCAGTTGCGCATAATCATTGGCGAGTTCCAGGACAGGTCGAGCTTGTAGGGCACGTCGTCGGAGCCCGTGGAGCCGGTGGACGGGGTCTTGCCCGAGGCGGCGTGGGCGGCCTCGCGCACCTTCGCGACGTCCGCGCGGTGGTCGGCAGGACCGTCGGCCTGCGCGGCCGGCACGGCGAGGGCGGAGAGGGGTGGCTCCGGTGTCAGGTAATGCAGTTACTGCGGACGTGGCGTAATCATCGCGAACCGGGCGCCCTGCGGGTCGGCAACCACGGCCATGCGGCCGCCCTTCACGACGGACGGCGGGACGAGGACGGTACCGCCGCTCCTGACCAGGGTGTCCAGGGCGGAGTCGACGTCGTCGACCGCGAAGGACGTCTGCCAGTGGGCCGGGGTGCCCGGCGGGTCGTTGGCAAGGAGGGTGACGCCGCCGACGATCCGGTCGCCGACCCGCAGCGCCCAGTGGGACTCCGACCCGTCCCGCGGCTTGATGTCGATGCCGAACACCTTGCCGTAGAAGGCGGTCGCGGCGGGCACGTCACTGGTGCGCAGCTCGTTCCAGGTCATCGCGCCGGCCTCGTTGACCACCTGTGCACCGGAGAACTTGCCCGGCTCCCAGACGCCGAACGTCGCGCCTTGCGGGTCGGTGGCGATGAGCATCCGGCCGCGGTCACCGGCGTTGTCCATCACCGGGGCGAGAACGGTACCGCCGGCCGCGATGATCGCGTCCTGGGTGGCCTGGGCATCGGTGCTGGCCAGGTAGCCGGTCCACCCGGTCGCCAGCTCCGGGCTCCCTCCGGGGGCCGTCGCCTGGCTGATGCCGGCCACGGCCTTCCCGTTCAGCTCGCAGACCGCGTACCCGCCGAGGTCAGCCGGGTCCGGCTTGCCGTGCCAGTCGAAGAGGTCGCGGTAGAAGTCCAGCATGGCCTGCTGGTCCTTCGCCATCAGGTCGACCCAGCAGGGCGTACCGGTCGCATACGGGGCGGTGACTTCAGGCATCTCTCGCTCGCTCTCCATGAGGTCCGACAGCCACCGCACGGCACGACCTGCGCTCCCGCCGCCTTCCCGGCGGTCAGGACGGCAGCAACCGGCCGCACGCAGGCATCGGCGGTGATCACTCCGGAACAACGAACCACCCCGCTGACGGACACCCCTGACCCCTGATCACCTCAGGCCGGGCGCGCTTGATCTCGTCGATCGCGAAGGGCGTTCCCCGGGCCCAGACTTTGCGGGCGGCCGTGTTCATCCGCCGTCTGACGACACCCAGAGCTGTGGGAGCCGGCTTGCCGGTCAGCTCCGGGGAGATGTACTCAGCGATGACCCGACCCCCGGACACCGGGCGGACCCGGCTCCGAGTGCACCCGCCACACCACGCACCGTTCCTCCACTGTGTGCGGCGACTTCATCCAGGACCGCAGGATCTCCTCCGTCCAGGCCGGGTGGTCGTACCGGCTGGGCGGCTTCCGCACCACGTCCTCCGGAGGCCTCCTCGCGTACGTACGCGCACCCCTTCACCGCCGGGAGCCCCCCGACCGGCCGGGTGACGGGGTCGTCGTTCTCCCGCAGGGCCAAGGACTTGTCGGTGGTCGGATGCATCCGCCGCGGCGTCCCCGGGCCGGATCGGTCGACATGAACGGCCCGATCCGGTGGTTTTCCCCATTTTTCAGGCGTAGGCGGTGGTGTTCAGGGATCCTGTCGAGGTATCTCGCAAAACCACGGTAGGGAGATCCCAATGCGCCACCCCACCCGGAAAGCCTTCGCCGCTCTCATCGCCGCGGCCAGCCTCGCCCTCCCCCTCCTCACCCCCACACCCGCCTCGGCTGCCACCGCCACCAGCCGCTTCGCGAACTACCGCTACGGTGACTGCCTGCGCGAGACCTCCGAAACCGGCCTCAAAGGCGACCGCTGCACCACCGGACGCGGCAGCCTCCTGTGGCAGTGGAACGGCCGCCTCAACACCAGCACCACTCTTAAGAACAACTTCTGGGGCCGCTGCCTCGACAGCAATGACCGGGGCGACGTCTACCCCCTGCGCTGCAACGGCGGCTCCTACCAGAAGTGGCGCACGGTCCAACCCGCCCCCCGCAGCGCCATCATGCTCCAAAGCGTCGGCACGGGCCGCTGCCTCTACCAGCAGGACAACGGCTCCTACCGCACTGCCCGCTGCGACCGAGGCGTCCAGAACCAGCGCTTCACCGTCGGCTGAACGGATCTCTCGACCGCTTCAGGATGCCGCCGAGCGAGCAGCTCCCCTTGTGCCGTCGTGGCGCGTCTGGAGCTTGGTCCTATCGAGCGGTAGTGATGGCACTTGTCGACGAGTTCGGGAGGCGCTCCGAACCGCGGTCGGGTGATGTGGATCGCCGCCGCCGTTTCGCTCAACTCCGTTCGACCGCACATCCCATGGCTCACAACGGGCCGTGATCGATAGGCTGGGAAGGTCGAAACTGGGGAGGATCCGGCAGTGTCGTTGAGCTACTACGTGTACATCTCCGACAGCAAGGTCGACATGCTGTTGCCGCAGATCAACCCCGGGTTCGGGGCCAAGCGTCAGACGGAGGTGGGCGTGAACCTCTCCGTGCTGTCGGCGAAGCGCACCACCGAGGGCCGGCCGAACGACCGGATCACTCGTCTCGAGGCGGTCGTGCGGTACCTCCGCGACCACGGTGACCTCGGCACAGTGGACGCACCGGGCCAGTACTTCTGGGGCTCGCTGCGGATGCGCTGGGGCTCGTTCCGCGACGACCCCGCGTCCTCCCTGGTGTTCTTCGGCGGGCGCAGCGAGGACACCGTCGTCGCCCTGGGCGGCTCGTACCGGCACGTGTACGACTACGTGCCGGACGCGGAGGCCCACGGTGTGGGGCGCTCGATGATGTCCTCCATGCTCGACGGCCTCGGGATCACCTCCGACCTGGAGGACGAGTACGTCGCCGACGCGGTGGACGGTGACCTCGACCGCGTCGATCGCGCGGCACTGGGCCGCGTTGAACGGGCCGTTGCGCGACTGCGCTGGCCGGCGCAGAACGTCGAGTTCGTGGCGAAGCGGCTGCTGCACGGCGAAAGCCCGGACGGCAGCGGCACGTCGGTGCTGCTCGGAACACCCCTGTACGCCGCCGTGGTGGACTGACGCCGATGGCCACCTGGCGCCGCGGCGACGTCATCCTGGACCTGTACGAGGTCCTGGGTGTGGTGCGCACCGGCGGCCTCGGACTGGTGCACCGGGTCCACCACCGCGGCTGGGACATCGACCTCGCGGTGAAGACCCCGCGCCCGGCCGTCGTCCGCTCGCCCGACGGAATAGGGGATTTCGAGCGGGAGGCGGAGGTGTGGGTGGGGCTGGGCCTGCACCCGCACATCGCCAACTGCGCCTACGTGCGCACCCTGGAGGGCGTGCCCAGGGTCTTCGCCGAGTGGGCCGACGGCGGCAGCCTCGCGGAAGCCGTCCGTGACCGGACCCTGTACGGCGACAATCCGCTCGCGACGCTGCTGGACGTTGCGATCCAGTCCGCCTGGGGCCTGGACCACGCGCACGAGAACGACGTCGTGCACCAGGACGTCAAGCCCGCCAACGTGATGCTGACCCGGGACGGCACGGTCAAGGTCACCGACTTCGGTCTGGCCCGGGCCCGCGCGGCCGGGGACGCGGAGCCGTTCGTCAACCGGGGCGGCCTGGACCCCGCCTACTGCTCGCCCGAGCAGGCACGGTCACCGTCCGGGCTCACCCCGGCCACGGACGTCTGGTCCTGGGCGGTCACCGTGTTCGAAATGCTCCTGGGCAGGCCGCCGGTGCGGGACGGGACCACTGCGGGCGACGCCTTCGAGGACTACACCCGGTCCCGGACGCCGGGCGCGATCCGGCGGGTGCCGGTCGAGATGCTGGACGTACTGCGCGAGTGCTTCGCGAAGGACCCCGCCGCACGCCCGTCCCGGCTCGGCCCGCTCGCCGAGCGGCTGGTCGAGGTGCACCGGCGCGAGGTCGGCCCCTATCCCCGCCGTGCCCCGTCCGCGGCCACCCTGCTCGCCGACAGCCTCTCCAACCACGCGCTGTCCATGCTGGACCTCGGCCGCCGCGACAACGCCGAGGAGCTGTGGACCCGCGCCCTGCGGGCGGATCCCCACCACCCGCACGCCCGCTACAACCGCGGACTGCACCGCTGGCGGACGGGTGTGATCACCGACGCGGAACTGGTGGACGAGCTGGAATCCGTGCGGTTCGGCGACCCCGACGACGGCACGTACCTGCTCGCGCTGGTGCACCGTGAGCGGGGCGACGCGCCTGCCGCGGCCGAACTGCTGCGGGACGCGTCCGCACGGATGCCCCACGACCAGCAGATCGGCGCCGCCCTCGCCTCGGTGCGGGACGCGCCCGCCCCGGCCCAGTCCGTGCTGCCCGGGGAACACGACGACTGGATCACCGCCCTCGCCCTGACCCCGGACGGCACGACCGGAATCTCGGCGGACGGTTCTGGCGGGCTGCGGATCTGGGACCTGGCCACAGAGGAGTGCCGCCAGGAACTGCGGCTGGAGAACTACCGCGCCTCGACACTCGCCGTCCGCGACGACGGACGTGTCCTGGTCGTCGGCGGGGGCACCGGGCGCGCGCTGGTGCTCGACCTCGAGGCCGCCACCGGGTTCGAGCTCCCCGGCCACCCCAGCTGGGTACTCGCGGTCGCGCTGACGCAGGATCAGCGGCACGCGGTCACCAGCGGGTACGAGGGAGAGGTCGTCACCTGGGACCTGGAGACCGGCGAACCCGTGGAGGTCCGGCAGTTCGAGAGCAAGGCCGACTTCCTGGGCGCCCGGGGCACCCTGTGCTGCACCGTCGACCACACACGCCGGACGAGCTCAGTGCACGACGTCCGCACGGGCGCACTGGTCCACCGGATCGACCACGCCTGCCTGAGCGTGCGGTTCACCGACGACGGCCGACTCGTCGCGGTCACCGGCGGAAGCATCCACACACGACTGGTCGACCTCGGCTCCGGTGATGCCCCACGGGTACTCAAGACCGGATACGGCCCGACAGCCCTGAACAGGGACGGCACGGTCGCCTTCTCCAGCGGCGGACGCACCGAGCCCTCACGGGTGTGGGAGCTCACCACGGGCCGCTGCCGCCTCTCCCTGGAGGCCACACCCGACACCAAGGAGGTCGCGCTGAGCGCGACCGGGCACCGCGCGCTCACCGCCGAAGGCAAGACCGTGCGCGCATGGCACCTGCCGCCCGCCGGACCATCGGCCCCCTGGAGCTACGTCCGCCCCCACCAGGCCGGGGACGTCACCGCCGCGGCCACCCGAGCAGCCGAACTGCTGGACCACGCGGCCACGCACGGCGCAGCCGGACGGCTGGAGGAAGCGGCCGAACTGATCCGCACCGCCCGCGCACTGCCCGGCCACCGGCGCCACACCGAGCC
Organism: Streptomyces sp. NBC_01428; assembly: GCF_036231965.1. NCBI lineage: Bacteria > Bacillati > Actinomycetota > Actinomycetes > Kitasatosporales > Streptomycetaceae > Streptomyces > Streptomyces sp. NBC_01428. The sequence goes on from NZ_CP109499.1 coordinate 1,003,359, forward strand.
CGTCCGCCTGTGGCGCCGACTCGGTGCCCTCGGCCGCCGTACCGCACTCGTCGACGCCTGGTCCGCGGGCCGGATCGCCCCCGACGCCGACCGGTCCTGGGCCCTGGAACTCAGCGGGCGCAGCCCCACCGCGCTCGCCCGCGCAGGGAACTCCGAAGCCTGGGTCTTCGACGTGGAGACCGGGCAACTGCTGCACACGCTCAGCCTGCACACCGGCCACCTCAGTGCCCTGGCGATGACCGCCGACGGCCGGCTCGCGGTGTCCGGGGGCGAGGACGGCCGGGTCATCGCCTGGCAGCCCCGCGACAGGCGCATCGTCCAGCTGTTCACCAGCCCCCGCGACCACGTCTACTACGTCGCGGTCAGCGAGGACGGCCACGTGGCCCTCTCCGGGACCGCCGACGGCGTCGTCGCCGCCTGGGACATCCCCAGCGGCCGGTCCCTCGGACGCTGGGAGGCCCACCCCGGAGCCGTGCTGGACGTGGCCGTCAGCGACGACCACCGTTACGGGCTCTCCCGCGGCCAGGACGCCACCGTGAAGATCTGGGACCTGCGCACAGGCGAACTGCGCTGGGTGCTGGGCGGGCACGAGGAGTGGATCGGCGCCGCACGGCTGAGTCAGGACGGCCGCTACGTCGTCACCGGCGGCTCCGACGCGACCGTACGCGTCTGGCGGACCGCCGACGGACAGTGCGAGGCGGTGCTCACCGGACACACCGATGCCGTGGTCGACGTTCTGGTCGGCGCCGACGGCCGGCACCTGCTGTCCTGTTCCACCGACGGCACCGTCCGGCGGTGGGACGTCGCCGCCGCCCGCTGCGTCCATGTGCTCACCGGACACACCGCCGCCGTGCGCAGCCTCGCCGTCACGCCGGACTTCCGGCTCGCGGCGTCAGGCGGCGAGGACCGCCAAGCACGGCTGTGGGACCTGACGACCGGCCGGGAACTGCGGGCCTTCACCGGATTCTCCGACGCCGTCACTGATGTCGCGCTGGCCCCCGACGGCGCCCTGCTCCTGGCCGGCGACGAAGGCGGCCGCCTGCTGACCTGGGCCCTGGACTGGGAGTACGACTTCGGCTCGGCGACCGGCGCCCTATGCGCGGAGTCCGAGCCCGTGATCGAGGAGCTGCGGGCCGAGGTCGCGGTCGAGCTGCCGTCCCGTGACGACAGCCGCCCGGCACTCATCGAGGCGATGGCACGCATCGGCGAGCGGCAGCGGCGCGCTGTCACCCGCACCCTGGAACTCGCCGCCGAACTGGACAAGGTTCCCTCCCGCAACGACACGGGCTACCGCCTCTACATGCACTCCGTGGCCAAGGACCTGGCGAGCCGGGAGCCCGACGACACCCCGGGCACGGCCGAGGCGCTCACGCTGCTGCTGAGACCGGAGGGCGAACTCAACCGGTCCGAGTCCTTCTGGGCCAACCACTTCGCCCACCAACTCCAGGACGACCTCGTCACGCTTGCCGAGGCAGCCCCCCTCCTGCACAGCGAGGGCGATCCGGTCGCGGCCGAGCGGACCTGGCAGCTCGTCGTCGACGTGCGCTCCCACCTGTGGGACGCCGGGCACGTCGAGACCCAGCGCGCGATGCTCGGCTGGGCCTCGGTCCTGATCGATCTGCGCCGCCAGACGGAGGCCCTGGCCCTGATCCGGGCGGTGACCGCGGAACGCGAACGGGACCTGGGACCGGACCATCCGGCCACCCTGGAGGCGATCGCGGCACTCGCGCCCCTGCTCACCGACAAGGGCGAACTGGACGAGGCCGAGCGGATGTACGACATGCTGGTGCCCCAGCTCGTGAGGCGCCTCGGCCCGGACGCCCTCCAGACCCTGGAGGCCCGGGTGGGACTGGCCCGTGTGCACCGTCGGCTCGGACGGCACCGTGACGCGGCGCAGGCCCTGCGCGAAGTGCTGGCGAAACGGCGGCTGCGTCTGGGCGAGCACCACAGGGACACCCTCGCCGTCCAGGCCGAACTGGACAGTCTGCCCGGGCCGGTAACGCCCGGGCCGACACGGAGGGGATGGAGGAGACGGCGATGATTCCGGACCGGTCCAGCATCGGCGCCCTGATCACCGGCAAGGCGTTCATGGCGGAGGTCGGGGCGTACTTTCCCGTGAGCATGGCCTTGCGCGGTGATGCGTTCGAGGCCGTGTTCATGATGCGGGAGGGCGACCTCGGGCACCGCACCAGCGGGCCCTACTCGCCGGAGCGGCTCCCGTCCGACGCGATGGGCTGGGCCCAACTGCGGACGGGGATGGGCATGGCGGGCTACTTCCCCTCCTTCCGGATCGAGGCCGGCGGGCACTGGCCGCGTATCCACATCGCGTTGTCGGGCACCTCCGTCCGCGGCCTGATCGTGATGCCGGAAGAGGTGACCGCGGAGGCCGTGAACGCGCCCTACCTCGGCAAGTGGCAGGACCAGATCTCCTCCGACGTGCGGATCGGGCTGGACTACCTCGCCAATTGGCTGGGTTCCTGTCACCACGAGGCGGGCAGCACGGCACCGTCGATCGACCTCGATCTGGTCTACCGGCCGTTCGACTACGAGGCGAGTCTCGCCAGATACGACCAGCGGATGCGCGAACTCATCCCCCCGGTGCGCCCGGTCCTCGAACTGCGTTGGCGCTCGGCGACCCCGGCCCAGCGCAGGGCCTTCGTGAAGAACCTGAAGGGGGCCCGGAAGAGCGGCTCCCGGTTCGACCCGCGCTGGAACTACCGTCTCGGCGGCATCGAGGTGGAAGTACCGCGCTGACACGGCGCTACACACTCCCGGCCTTCGGCACCGGCACCCGCACCACCGCCCTGTGCCCGGGCGAGGTCCAGCGGTGGCGGCTGGTGGCCGCGACTGCTTTCACCGCGCTGCGGCTCACGGTTGTCGAACACAGGTCGTGCAGGCAGCCGGGCAGGTCCCGGTAGCCGCTAGAGCACCGACCGCCGCCCTTCATCTGGGCTGACCCAGGGCGGGCAGGGCCGCCACCACATCGATCTCCACGAGTATGTCCATCAGGTCCGACCCCACCGTGGTGCGTACCGGGCGGGCCTCGCCGAAGAACTCACGGTAGGCAGCGTCATAGGCGTGGAAGTCGCGCTTCAGATGCTGAAGGTGTGTCGTCACCTTCACCACGTCACGCATGGTCAGTCCCTCCTCGGCGAGCACGGCGCCGATGTTGCGCAGCACCTGTGTGGTCTGAGCGGCTACGCCGTGCGCCACCTCGCCTGTTGCCGGGTTCTGTGGACCGAAGCCGGAGGTGAACAGGAACCCGCCGGCGATCACGCCCTGGGAGTAGGCACCTGCGGGGGCGGGGGCGTCGAGGGTGTGTACGGTGCGCTCGTTCATCCCGTCAGGTCTCCGTCGCGCTCGTTCACCGCGGCGTAGTGCCGGAGTTTGTCCTCATCCACGCTCACACCCAGACCGGGTCCCGTCGGCACCCGCAGTCGGCCGTTCTGCAGGTGCAACGGATCGATGATGTCGTCCGCGTGGAGGTAGTACATGCTGTCGATGGCGCGTGACAGGACAGGCGTGCTGGCCACGACGGCGAGGTGAGCTGCTGTGGCGATCCCGAGCTCGCCCCCGCTGTGCAGGTTCATACCCAGGCCGAAGGTCTCGCAGTGCGCGGCGAGCGCCTTGGTCGCCGCGATGCCGCCCCACTTGTAGACGTCTCCGTGGATGACGTCGACCGCGTTCAGGCGCATGGCGGGAGCGAACTCCTCAAAGCGGACCACGCACATGTTGGTGCACAAGGGGATGCGGATCTTCGCCTTGACCTGGCTCATGCCTTCGATGCCGACGCAGGGATCCTCCAGGTACTCCAGGTCGATTTCCTCCAGGGCTATGCCGGCGCGGATGGAGTCGGGCACGGACCATGCCGCGTTCGGATCGACGCGCAGATTCACGTCGGGCAGCGCGTCACGCACCGCGCGGAGGATGGCCACATCTCCCGTTGAATCCCTCGTGCCCTTGAGTTTCACGGCCTCGAAGCCGCCCTCGCCCACAACGCGTACGGCGTGCTCCGCCATCGCCCTGGGCAGTTGTGATCCCTGTGCCCCCGGGGCATCAGCCCGGGTGATGAGCGCGGTGATGGGAACCTCGTCGCGTACGGCGCCGCCCAGCAGATCGGTGATCGACTGGCCGGTGATCTTCCCCATCGCGTCCCAGCAGGCGACGTCGATCGCGGCGATGGCCGCATAGCCGAGGTATCCGTAGAAGAACGGCACCATGTGCTGCTTGCGGTGGAAACTCTCCAAGGCGAAGGGACTGGTGCCTATCAGGTCCGAGGCGATCGACTCGACGATCGCAGCGACCGGGCGGCCCCACATCGATTCGCCCCAGCCTTCGACACCGTCGTCGGTGCGAATGCGCACCACCGTGCGCGTTTCGCCCGTTTTTGTTTCGAATGAACTGGTGAAGGGGTTGACGAGGGGAAGGTTGACAACCCACACGTCGACGTCAGTGATCTTCATTTCTCTCTCCTTGCAACAGCGGGAAGACCGGCTTGCGGGACGGACCGTGCCTGGTCGCTCAGCGCGTCGCCTTGTCGAAGGCCTGGATCGCACGTGCCAGTCCGCGCGCCCGATCGTCAAGCAGCAGGTCACCCTGGGTGGCATCGGCGCCCGACGGATCGTCCGTGGACCCGCCGACGCGCTCCCATTCGCCGTGTCGTTCCACGGTCAGGCCGGGGTAGGGCGGGTTGTCGAACAGCGGCGGCGGCTCAATGTCGCCCCGCGCGGGCACAGGCGTCCGCACCAGATCAGGGCAGGCCGCCAGCATCAGTGAGGTCTCGAACCAGCCGGCATGTCCCGGAGTGACGTCCGGCCGCCCCGCCGCCTCCGCACCGGAGGTGAGGGTCCAGTACGAGCATGCGGCAACCGTGACCTGCGAACGCAGGGCGAACCGCTTCACGGCGAGCCGCATGATCTCGTCGTTGCCGCCGTGCCCGTTCACCACCATGATGCGGCGATATCCGCTGGTCACGAGCGAGTCCAGGACGTCGTCCAGCACCGCGCCCAGCGTCGCTGCGGACAGCGATACCGCGGCGGCGAACAGGTGGTGCGGACTGTGCCCGAAGGGCAGCACCGGCAACCGAACCACCTCGGCCGGAGAGGTGTCCTTGGCGAGCAGGTCCAGCGCGCGGTCCACAGCCGCCTCGACAAGGTGCGTGTCCGTCCCCATCGGCAGATGAGAGGCGTGCTGCTCCTGCGAGCCGATGGGCAGCAGAGCGATGCCCTCCTCGCCGGCCTGACGCACCTCTCGCCAGGTCAGTTCACTCAGTCTCGATTGGCTCACGGTGCTTCCTCTCCGAAACGCGGGCATGCCAGAGTCGGCGTATGGTCCTCAAACGTTCTCCGCTGCGCCTGGTCCCCGAACCCGTGTCGGAGGCGACCGTTCCCCGCGCACCGCAGCGGCTGGGCGCTGTCGAGCTGTTGCCCGGTCGGGTGAGGGCGGCCGTACTGTCCACGGCGGGCGGCATCCTGGGGCGCGCCCAGGTCTCGTACGACGCGGGCACCGCGACCCCTGACGACATCGACGCTGCGCTCGCCGGGGCGGCCGAGATCTTCGGAGATCATGAACTGCGTGGCGTCGGGGTTGCGGCGGCCGGGCTCGTCGATCCCCTGACCGGTCTGATACTGGAAGTGAACGACGTGCCAGGGTTGCACGGGTATCCGGTGACCGAGCGGCTCGGCGCGCTCACGGGCGCACGTGTGCGGGTGGAGCACCGCGCACGCCTCCAGGTGCTCGGCGACCGATGGTTCGGTGCCGGGCGTGGGCGGCGCACCTTCGCCTCGGTCTCGACGGGTGCGGTCCTTGGGGTAGGAGTGCTGTACGAAGGCGAGGTCATGGCCCCGCCCGGTGGCCGCAGCGGTGCGCACATGACGGTGTCGGCGAGCGGCGAACGGTGCACGTGCGGGAACCTCGGCTGCTGGAAGACCTTGGCCACCACAGGCTGGCTGCTTGCCCGGGCTCGCGCCGCCGGGCTGGGCACGGCCGCGTCCCTGGAGGAGCTGGTGGGCCACAGCGACGGGCTCGCCCGCGAGATCGTCGACGAGTACGCGCACAACCTCGCTCTGGGTCTGCTGAACGTGCAGCAGCTTTTCGCTCCTGGCCTGTTCATCCTGCATGGCGAGGCGCGCCAGGGTGGTGAGCGTTTCCGCAGCGTCGTCGAGCAACGCCTGCGCGACGGTGCGGCTTTCACCGGTGGCGAGCAGCCGCGGGTGCTGGTGAGTACGGCTGCCGTGGATGACATTGCCCTGCTGGGCGCAGCGGGTCTCGTGCTGTCGCACGCGTAGGGCTTGGGCGGTCATCGGCTCGTCTCCTTGAGCAAGGCGGCAGCCCCGGCAGTGCGCCGGCCCCGGCGTGGGTCGAGCACCGGCACCGCGTCGAGCAGTTGGCGCGTGTAGGGGTGCTGTGGTGTGCGCAGCACGGCCGCCGTGCTGCCGACTTCGACCAGACGCCCACGTCGCATCACCGCGACACGGTCGGCGACCTGGGCCACCACGGCAAGGTTGTGGGAGACGAAGACATAGGTGAGGCCGAGTCGTCGCTGGAGCTCGGCCAGGAGGTCCAGGACGGTCGCCTGCACGGAGACGTCCAGAGCACTGGTGGGTTCGTCGAGCACCAGCAGACGAGGGTCGAGCGCGATTGCCCGGGCGATGGAGATGCGCTGGCGCTGGCCTCCGGAGAATTCGTGCGGGTAGCGGTCCTGGACGCCGGCACTCAGGCCGACGGATTCCAGGAGTTCCCCGACGCGCTCTCTGACCTGGGCCCGGGCGCGCCGACCGCGCAGTGCGGGGTCATGGGTGACCAGGGGTTCGGCAACGATGTCGGACACGCGCATGCGGGGGTTCATGCTGGAGTAGGGGTCCTGGAGAACGACCTGCATCTGTCGGCGTACGGAACGCATTTCGGCTGCGGACAGGGCGGCGAGGTCCTGTCCGTCGAAGTGCACGCTGCCGGCGGTGGGTTCGAGGAGTTTCAGCAGCAGGCGGGTGAGGGTGGTCTTGCCGCAGCCGGACTCACCGACCAGGGCGAGCGTCTCGCCTTCGTGGACGCGGAGCGACACGTTGTCGACGGCCACGTTCACGGTCCTGGCGCCGAACTCCTTGCGCAGGTCGACGAGTTCGAGCAGGACGTTCCCGGCGGGGTCGATCGGCGCAGCGGTTTGGTGGGTCATGCCGCCTCCAGTCGTGGGGTGGCGGCGAGCAGCGTGCGGGTGTACTCGTCAGCCGGGTGGTCGAAGACATCGAGGACGGTGCCGGTTTCGACGACTCTGCCCTTGTTCATGACGGCGACGCGGTCAGCCGTCTCCGCCACGACGGCCAGGTCGTGGGTGATGAGCACAATCCCCATGTCGTGTTTGTGTTGAAGGGTGACGAGGAGGTCCAGGATCTGGCGCTGCACGGTGACGTCCAGCGCTGTCGTGGGCTCGTCGGCGATGAGGACTCGGGGGCGTGCCACCAGCGCCGTCGCGATCATCACGCGCTGGCGCAGGCCTCCGGAGAGTTCGTGCGGGTACTGGCGGTAGCGGAGGTCGGGGTCGGGGATGCCGACTTCGTCCAGCGCGGCCAGTGCGGCCTGCTTGACTTCGGCACGCGACATGTCGGTGTGGTGCCTGAGCACTTCGGCGACTTGTGCGCCGACGCGCTGGAGTGGGTCCAGGCATGTCATGGGGTCTTGGAAGACCATGGCAATGTCGCGGCCCCGGATCCGGCCGAGTTCCTTCTCCGGAAGCTTGAGCAGGTCACGTCCGTCGAGGAGGATCTCGCCACGGATGTATCGGCACGGTGGGCTCGGGTTGAGGCGCAGCACCGAGAGTGCCGTGGCCGACTTTCCGCTCCCCGACTCCCCCACCACGGCGAGGGTCTCGCCGGCGCTCACGTGAAGAGAGACGTCCTGTACGGCGTGCACGGTGGAGGTCTGCAGCTGGAAGTCGACGCTCAGGCCCTTGATCTCCAGGAGTGGTTGCCTTCCCGTCGGTGGGCGCTGGGTGGAGTTGGTGGTCGCTCGGTCCATGGTCATCGGCGGTAGGCCTTCGGGTCCGCGACGTCACGCAGTGCGTCGCCGGTGATGTTGATGGCGAGAGAGGTCAGCATCAGGGCGATGCCGGGGAAGACCGCGACCCACCAGGAGGTACCCAGGTAGAGCTGTCCGTCGGCCAGCATGGAGCCCCAGGTGACGGTCTCCTTGGGCACGCCCAGGCCGAGATAGCTCAAGGAGGCCTCGGCGACGATGGCGGCGGCGACGTGAAGGGTCCCGATGGTGAGCAGGGGCGCGACCACGTTGGGCAGGAGGTGGCGGCGCATGATGGTGGCGTCGGTGGCTCCGATCGCCCGGGCCTCGGTGATGAAGTCGCGTGTGCGCAGGGACATCACCTCGGACCGTACGACCCGAGCGTAGGAGACCCAGCCGGTGAACCCGAGCACCAGGATGACGGGCCACAGGCCCGAGCCGACGAAACCGACGATGGACAGGGCCAGGAGCAGCGAGGGAAAGGCGAGTTGCACGTCGGCGAGGCGCATGAGTGCCCGGTCGGCCCAGCCGCCGAAGTAGCCGGAGGCCAGCCCCACGAGCGTGCCGATGACGCCTGCGAGCAGGGCGGCGCCCGCGCCGACGAGCAGCGAGACACGAGTTCCGTAGATGACGCGGGAGAGCATGTCGCGGCCGAGCTGGTCGGTGCCCAGGAGATGGGCGGCGTGGCCTTCCCCGCTCCAGGCGGGGGGCTGCAGGCGCTGGAGGAGGTCCTGTGCGTTGGGGTCGTAGGGGGCGATGAGCGGTGCGAACAGCGCGGCGACGAGCAGGAGGGTGAGGACGCTCAGCGCGAGGACTGCGGACCTGTTGCGTCGTAGCGCTGTGAGGGCGAGGGACCCGGATCCGCCGGCCTGCACGGCGTCGCGGGTCTCGGTGCCGGCGGGAGCTGAGGTAGTGGTCATCGTGACGTCCTCACCCTCGGGTCGAGGAAGCTGTAGGAGATGTCGACCAGCAGGTTGACCACGACGAAGGTGGTGGCGAAGAAGAGGACCGTGGCCTGGACCAGTGGGAAGTCGCGGTTGGATATCGCTTCGATGGTCAGCTGTCCGACTCCGGGCCAGGAGAAGACTCGTTCGGTGAGGATCGCTCCGCCGAGCAGGCTTCCCACCTCCAGACCGACCACGGTCACCACGGGCAGTGAGGCGTTGCGCAGTCCGTGGGTGAGGACCACCTTGAGCGGTCCGAATCCCTTGGCCCGGGCACTGCGGATGTGGTCCGAGGTCAGGACGTCGATGAGCGAGGAACGCAGCAGACGCGCGACGACGGCGACGGAGTAGACGGCGAGTGTGACGGCGGGCAGGACCAGATTGGCGAGGTGGCCGTATCCGGAGGCGGGAAGGGCGTGAAGCCAGACCGCGAAGACCAGGATGAGGAGGATGCCGACCCAGAACGGCGGGGTCGACTGGCCCAGCAGGACGCCCGTCATCACGGTTTTGTCGGAGCCGCGGCCGCGCCTCATCGCGGCGAACACTCCCGCCGGGATGGCGATGACGAGGGTGACGGCCAGGGCCGCGCCGGCCAGTTCGAGGGTGGCGGGCAGCCGGTCGGCGAGGATCTCCCGGACGGGCTGCCCGTAGACGAGGGAGTCGCCGAAGTCGAAGCGGGGCAGCCCCCAGAGGTAGTCGGCGTATTGCGTCAGCAACGGCCGGTCGAGTCCGAGGGAGGCGCGCAGCGCGCTCTCCTGTTGGGCTGTGGCGTCCGGCGGAAGAAGTATCTTCACGGGGTCGCCGGAGAGCCTGACGAGGAAGAAGGCCACGGTCGCCGTGCACAGCAGGACGAACAGAGCCGTCAGGAGCCGTTTGAGAATCGTGCGCAGGAGGCGTGCCCGGTGACCGCCGCGCGGTGGAGTCTGTGTGCGGGTCGGCGGTTCGTCGAGGGTGACTTCGCTCATTGCGAGACCTCCGCGCTCTGCATCGCGAGAACGCCTGCGGATCCGGGCTTCCAGTGAGGCCGGTCGTTGCGGGCGAAGATGTTGTCGAGCTGGTAGAGGAAGACGAAAGGGGCTTCCTCGCGCATCAGCCGCTGCAGATCGGAGAAGGCCTGCTCGCGCCGTGCGGGATCCTCGGAGAGCTCTTCGACGTCGATGAGGCGGTCGGCTTCCTTGGAATGCCAGCGGCTCTGGCGTCGGTCGCTGCGCACGTTGGACTGGACGATGCTCTGTCCGTCCATCGTCCAGACGGTGCTGGCCGCGAGATACAGGGGACCGAGTGCTCCCCGGTTGTCCGACGTCAGCCGAGCCGCGTACGTGCCGGGGTCGAGGAGGTTGACGGGCGCGTGGACTCCCGCCTTGGCCAGGAGCCCCGAGAGCGCTTCGGCGACGTTGGAGTCGACGTTGGACGCGGTGAGTGTGGTGGTGAAGCCGTGCGGGTAGCCGGCCTCGGCCATCAGGGCGCGGGCCCTGTCCACCGAGCGAGTGAACGGTCTGACCGTCGGGTCGAAGCCGAACGCACCTCGCGGCACGAGCGCAGGAGTCTCCGTGGCTTTACCCCCGAGGACGGCCTTGATCAGCAGGGGTACGTCGATCGCGTGGTTGAGTGCCTGACGGACGCGGCGATCCTGAAGCGGTCCCTTTTCCAGCGTGTTCAGGGACAGATACGACGTGCGGATGCCTGTGTGGCCGTCCAGCCGAACGCCGGAATAGCCCTGAAGCTGCTGCGCGGCGTCCGGCGTGAGGCCGGCGACGAGGTCGACGCCTCCGCTCTGGAGGGAGGCCAGAGAGGACGAGGCGTTGGGAGCGGGGCTGAAGACGAGGCCGTCGAGGCTCGGCGGACCCTGCCAGTGGTCGCGGTAGGCACGCATGCGCAGTTCGTGGTCCCGCTGCCAGCTGACGAAGGTGAAGGGACCCGTGCCGACGGGGCGCCGGGCGAAGCCGTCGTCGCCCACCTCCGACAGATAGCGCGGCGGGACGACCACCCCGCCGAACAGGGAGAGTTTGGCGGGCAGGATCGGGTCGTGCAGCGTGGTGTGGACGTCGAGCGTGAGCGGGTCGATCACGGTCACGTCTTCGACGTAGCGCAGTTCGACGATCGGTGACTTGGTGGCGGGCGCCAGCAGCCGTTTGATGCTGAAGGCGACAGCGTGCGCGTCGCACGGCTCGCCGTTGTGAAACCTCACGTCGGGGCGGAGCGTGAAGCGCCAGGTCCGCTTGCTGGTGGCCTTCCAGGAGACGGCGAGTCTGGGATGCAGCTGGTTGTCCCTGCCCCGCGTGGTGAGGGTGTCGAACATGTTGATCAGGACGTTCATCGAGACCATGTCGCCCTGCTTCTGCGGATCCAGCGTCTTGGGGTCTCCGGGCTGAGAGACGCGCAGGACGTTGCCGGCTCCGTTCGCGGACGCCGTGGTGCCGCACGCGCTGAGCAGCGCCGGGGCGCCGAGGGCCCCAAGCATCAGGCCGCCGGCCCGCAGGACATCGCGTCGCGCGGGACGGCTGCCGTCCCTGGTGCGCCCTCGAGGACTGCGTTCCATCGAGCAGCACCTCCGTTCCGTTAAATGGAATGAGGTGCGCTAAGCTAGGCGTCATGGCGAAAGAGGTCAACACCCGGTTGGTCCATCAGGAACTCGTGAAGGGGCCCGTCGACAAGGCGATGGACGTGCTCGAAGCACTCGTCCAGCCCGGCGGACCCCACCGGCTCGGCGACATCGCACGCCGCACGGGCCTGACAAAACCCACCGTCCACCGGCATCTGCGCACCATGGCCGAACACGGCTTCGCCGAGCCCTCCGAAGGCGGCAGCTATCGCGCCGGCCCGCGCCTCCTCGGCCTGGCCGCCGCGGCCCTGAACGACGGCGGTGTCCTCCAGCTCATCCGCCCCGCACTCGCCGACCTTCGACAGCGCACCGGCCACCTCGCGTTCTACGCGGTCCGGCACGCCGGTGACGCCGTCTACCTCGAACAGTCCGAGCCCGCCCGCGAGTACCGCATGGGTACACAGCCCGGCCACGCCTCGCCCCTGCACGCCTGCGGCGTGGGACTCGCCATGCTCTCGGCACTACCGCCCGAAGAGAGCGCCGCCATCATCCAGGCACCGCACCTCCAAGCCCTCACGTCGCAGACCCTCACCGAACCCGCCGCCCTCAAGACACTCCTGGCCGCAAGTGCACTCCGCGGCTACGCACTCGACGACGAGTACGACGAGTTGGACGTCAGGTCAGTGGCAGCTCCCGTCCTGGACGCAGAGGGCCACGTCCTCGGAGCGCTCGGCATCTCCGGCCCGACCTTCACCCTGGACGACGACAACGTCGAGGCGTTCGGGCCCATGGTGCGCGCCGCCGCCCGCACCGTCTCCGCGGGCCTCGGCAGACGCACACCCCGTCTGGGCACGGCGAGCAGCCCGTTCCAAGGTGAGCGCCCATGAGCACCTTCGACGAACTGCTCGCCGAAGGCCGGGAACAACACATCTACTCGGGCGCCGCCTGGTCCGTCGGAGGCCCGCAGGGACCCACGGACCGCGGATGGACCGGCACCCGAAGCTGGGACGGCCAACCACTGGACGGCAACGACCTCTGGGACCTCGCCTCCCTGACCAAACCCGTCGTCGGCATCGCGGTCATGGCACTCGTCGAACGCGGCGCACTGGGACTCGACGACACCATCGGAACGCACCTTCAGGAATACCGCCCCAGCGACAAGGCGGACCTGACGGTGCGACAACTCCTGACCCACACCTCCGGAATCCCAGGCCAGGTACCGCTCTACCGCGACCACCCCACGCGCGCCCAACTCCTGGAAGCCGTACGCCACCTGCCCCTCACCGCGAAACCGGACACACGGGTCCAGTACAGCTCCCAAGGCTTCATCATCCTCGGTCTCATCGCAGAGGCAGCCACTGGGCAGCCTCTGCGAGATCTGGTGACCCAGCTGGTGTGCACACCGCTGGGCATGCGGCGCACGCTCTTCGATCCGGCACCCGAGCATCGCGAACAGGCGGTCGCGACGGAGAACTGCAGCTGGCGCCGCAGCATGATCGTCGGCCGGGTCCACGACGAGAACGCGGCCGTGCTCCGGGAGCCCAGCGGTCATGCGGGCCTCTTCTCCACCCTCGGCGACATGGAACTCCTCGCCACCGCACTTGCCGACGAAGGCCGCGGGCTGCTGACACCGGCCACCGCCGCCCTCATGACGGCCCCCCACACCGACGCCTTGAACCTGCGTCGCGCACTCGCCTGGCAGGGACAGGACGAGATCGGCTCACCCGTCGGAACGGCGTTCGGCCACCGCTCCTACGGGCACACCGGCTTCACCGGAACGAGCCTGTGGATCGACCCCGCCACCCAGCGCTACGCGGTGCTGCTGACCAACCGGGTACATCCGACGCGGGACAGCGACAAGATCACCGGCCTCCGCCGCGCGTTTCACGACGCCGCCGCGAGAACGGCGGCCCACTAGCCGGGGCCCCGGGTCCCGACCTGGGCACCAAGATGATCGCGGCCGGCAGGAACGTACTGATCAGCGGGTCGCCCGTGCCTTCGCGAGCGCGGGCCGGAGGTGGCCGTCGGACTCTTCGAGGAGTGCGGCAGCGGTGGGGCCGTCGACCTCACCCAGAAGCGTGAGGATCGCGTTCTTCACCTCGTCACCCGTGGCCGTGAGCGCTGCTTCGATTTCATCGTCCGGCGCCCCCGTGGCCAGGGCGACGATCCGACGGGATCGGGCACGGAGCTTCTCGTTCGAGGCACGCACGTCGACCATGAGGTTTCCGTACGTCTTGCCGAGCCGGATCATGACGATCGTCGAGATCATGTTGAGGACGAGCTTTTGGGCTGTTCCGGCCTTCAGCCGGGTGGAGCCGGTGAGCAGTTCGGGTCCGGTGACGACCTCCAGGCCGTGCTCGGCGGCGGCTGCGAGCGCCGATCCCGCGTTGCAGGACAGCCCTACGGTCAGGGCGCCCAGTGCTCTGGCATGTTCCACGGCTCCGATGGCGTAGGGCGTCCGGCCAGAAGCCGAGATGCCCACCACCGTGTCGTTGTCGGACAGACGCAGTTCATCAAGGTCGGCAGCCGCGAACTCCTTGCTGTCCTCGGCGCCTTCGACCGCTGTGACCATCGCGGAGGCACCGCCCGCGATCAGGCCGACCACCTCTGCCGGATCGGTGTTGAAGGTGGGCGGGCACTCACTGGCGTCGAGGACTCCGAGCCGTCCCGCGGTGCCGGCTCCTGCGTAGATGAGCCTCCCACCACGGGCCATGCGCAGGGAGATGGCGTCAATGACGGCGGCGATCTGCGGAAGCATCTCGGCGACGGCGACAGGGACGCTGCTGTCCTCGCCGTTCATGAGCTTCACGATCTCCTGCGTGGGGAGCGCGTCGATCTCGGCGAGCTCGGGCCTGAAGACTTCCGTGGTCAGGGTGTCGAGCTGGGCGCGCAGCCGGCTGTAGCCATCGGGAGAGGCGGCGGAGTTCTTGGTGGCAGTCATGGGAGGGGGTTCTGCTTTCTCAATCGTGCGGCGGTTGGCGGGGGTTCGGGACGTGGCGGTGTGCGAGCGCTTCGTAGGAGGCGGCGAGTGCTGGAGCCGCCGTCGTGTAGGTGCGCTGGGCGATGCCTACGAAAAGGCAGTCGATGAGCAGGAGTTGGCCTGTCCGGCTCGACATGGCGGCCGGTCGCAGTTCGCTTTCCCGGGTCGTGGTGGTGGTGAGGAGGTGGTCGGCGTACCGCGCGACGGGTCCGACCGGGTTTCCGGTGATCGCGATGGTCGTGGCCCCGCGTTCGAAGGCAGCCCGAAGCGGCTCGATGACGTCTTCCGTGGAGCCGGAGTCGGTTATGGCGATGGCCACATCCCCGTGGCGGAGCAACACGGCGTTGGTCACGGCGAGGTGAGGGTCGGTATGCGCGTGGGCGACGAGACCGATGCGAAGGAGTTTTTGCGCCAGGTCCTGGCCGACGAGGCACGAGGCGCCGATGCCATAGACGGCGATACGTCGGGCGGTCGCCGCTGCGGCGACCGCTGCGGCGAGCTGACGGGTGTCCACGCACGCAGCGGTTTCAGCGAGCGTCTGCTGTTCGTCCCGGGCGAGTTTGGCGACCACGTCGGCGATCGGGTCGTCCACTCCTATGTCACTCGTGACGGCCGGGGCTTGGCCGGACTCCTGCTGGGCGGCCAGCACGCTCAGCGCGACACGGAGGTCCCGGTAGCCGCTGTAGCCAAGGATGCGGGCGGTGCGGACCACGGTGGCTTCGCTGGTCCCGGCGAGCCGCGCGAGTGCAGTGACGGTAAGAACGGCACATCCCCCCGGATCCCCGACCAGCACTTGGGCGACTTGCCCCACGGAACGGCTCATCGACGGTGCGAGGGTCCGGACCTTGATCGCGAGAGCGGCGGGAGCGGGCGACGCCGGGCTCCTGAAAGTTTTCTTCACTTCTCGGATCATTCTTGAAATCTATTTTCATACAAGGATCTCGTCAACCTTCGAACCCCGTTGCCCTATATGAGCTCCCGTGCTTGCGGTCATCGGGTGGCATCGTCAAGCACTTCCAGAACATGGCGGTAGGTTCGGCCGGTGGCTCGGGTCATGCCCATCTCACAGGTGCGGTTGCACGAGGCGTACGCGTCGTGCTCCCGCTGCTTCACCTCGGCGGCCTGAGCTGCCGTGGCACCCGCCGTGACCTCGGGATGGAGCAGTCCCCTGTCTCCGGCGAAGGCACAGCAGCTCCAGCTGTCGGGAACGGACACCTCGTGGGAGACGGTCTCCGCGAGCGTACGCAATGCGTCGTCGATGCCCAGGTGCACCGTCGAGCAGGTGGGATGCAGGGCCAGGGAGTTCACCTGTCGAGGCTTCGGCAAGGCGGGAAGGATGCGTTCGACGGCGAACTCGACGCTGTCGACGAAGCGCAGCCCCTCATAGCGAGTGCGTTCTTCCGGTGGCAGAGCATCCGCCAGCTGGAGCAGTCCGTGGGTGCAGGAGGAGGCATCGCAGACGACGGGCAGCGTGCCCTGGTCGGATGCCTTCCACAGGGCGCGCAAGGTGCGTTCCGCCATGGCCCGGTGACCTCGGGTGAAGCCCTTCGACTGCCATGGCGTGCCACAGCACAGGCCGTCCAGTCCGTCGGGGACCCGCACCGCGATGCCGGCCCGATCGCACAGTGCCAAGAACGCCCCGGCCGCTCCCTGCGGGGCTGCGCCGGTCGCACCGTCCGTTCCCGAGGCGAACAGCGTGCCGATGCACGCGGCGAAGAACACGGCTTGAGCCTGCTCGGGTCGACGGGCGGCCGGACGTGGGGGGCCGCTCAGCGGGATGTCTTCCTGCCAGTCCGGAATCAGCTCGGTGGCGCCCAGCCCCCTCATGGTCCGCGTCAGGGCACGGGTGACGGGGGTGGGCACCTTGTGGGCAACCGTGAGAGCGGTGCGTACACCTGCGACCGCACCACTCCAGTGACGGGCGGTGAACGTGCCGACCGACTGGGACAAGGTGCTGTGCCGTTCGCTGCGCAGCCGCTTCATCACCGCACCCGTGTCGATGGCCACGGGGCACGCCGTCACGCACAGGGAGTCGGCAGCACAACTGTCCACGGCGGCGTAGGCGTAGTCGGCTTCCAGCGCCTTGCGCCGATCGTCGTCGCCCTGTGCCGTCGCCAGGGCGATCTCACGTTGGAGGACGATGCGCTGGCGCGGCGTGGTCGTGGTGTCCGCGGTCGGACAGACTGGTTCGCAGTAGCCGCACTCGACACAGCGGTCGAGGTCCTCGTCGACTGCCGGGACGCTCTTGAGATGCCGCAGATGCGCGGTCGGGTCGTCGTCCAGCACGACACCTGGGTTGAGCACACCGGAAGGATCACAGAGCTTCTTGATGTCCCGCATGACCGCGTAGAGCTCATCGCCGTACTGTCGCCGCACGAAGGGGGCCATGACCCGGCCCGTGCCGTGTTCGGCCTTCAACGTACCGCCGGCACCGAGCACGAGATCGACCATGTCGTCGGTGAAACGGGCATAGCGATCGACCTCTGCGGACGAGTCGAAGTCCTGGGTCAGCATGAAGTGCACGTTGCCGTCCCGGGCATGCCCGAAAATGACGGTGTTGTCGTAACCGTGCTGATCGAAGAGACCGATGAGGCCTTCGCACGTCTCGGTGAGCCTGGACATGGGTACCGCGACGTCTTCGAGCAGCGCGGTGGTGCCGACGGGGCGGGCCGCGGCCACAGCTGTATAGAGGCCCTTCCGCAGGTGCCACAGCTTCGCTCGCGCCTTGGCGTCACGGGTGAACCGTGCGCCGCCGATGACCGGGATCCGCGACAGAGCCGGCCGTGCCGCGGCGAGGACCGACTCCAGTGCTTCCACCGTGTCTTCGGTGAACTCCACGAGCAGCGCGGCGTGGCTTTCGATCCGGAGCCCCCGTAGCTGTTCGTCTGCGCTTGCGTCCGTCTGGGCCACGCGCAGCGCAGCGGCGTCGAGCAGCTCGGCGGTTCGCGCTCCTGCGGCCAGCAGTGTCGGCAAGGCGTCGGTGGCTTCGGCCAGGCCGGAGAACATGAGCAGGCCCGTGGAGGCGTGCGGCATGACCGGAACGGTCCGGAAGACGGCGTGCGACACGAATCCGAGCGTGCCCTCGCTGCCGATCATCAAGTGGGCCAGGATGTCGACCGGCAGCGTGTGGTCGAGGAAGGAGTTCAGGGCGTAGCCCATGGTGTTCTTCATGGAGAACTGGTGCGCGATGGTCGTGCGAGAGGTCTCCGAGGCGCGAATCCGATCACGCAACCGGAGCAGGCCGGAGTGGAGTTCGGGTTCTCGCGCTCGCAGGAGACCGTCGGCGTCGTGGGCCGCCGAGTCGACGATCGTGCCCGAGGGGAGAACGAATTCCAGCGATTCCAGCGTGCGGTAGGTGTTGTCCTGGGTACCGCACGTCATGCCGCTGGAGTTGTTGGCCACCACCCCGCCGATCGTGCAGGCCGACTCGCTGGCCGGGTCGGGGCCCAGACGTCGGCCATGGCGCGCGAGCCGTGCGTTCGCCTGGCGGACCGTCAGGCCGGGTTGAACTCTGATACGCAGCCCGTCGTCGAGTACCTCGGCCTGACGCCAGTGGGTGCGCACATCGACCAGCAGGCCATCGGTTCCTGCCTGGCCGGACAGGCTGGTACCGCCGGAACGCAGGGTCAAAGGCAGACCCGTGGCGCGTGCGGCGGCCATCAAGGCCCCCACTTCCTGGGCGGAGGCCGCACGCACGACGGCCTGCGGATCCAGCAGATAGTGAGAGGCGTCATGTGCCGCGGCCGCTCGCTGCGGCACGCCCGTCAGGACCCTGGAAGGGTCACTGACGCAGGAGCGCAGCAGTTCGGCCAGTTCGCCGGCTCGGTTACCGCCGGCGGGGCTCGGTGGGACAACAGATGCAGGGCTCATGGGTCCTTCAGTACGTCGTGGCGGCCGGGGCCGTCTGCATGCACGCCGGTTGAGAGTTCCTCTGGGCGCCGAGCCTCGCCCGGCCTGCCGGTGACGGGGGTCCGCGGCCGTCGTTCCGGGGTGACGTCAGCTGACGATGCGCAGACGCCGCGGCGTATCTGCCACCGCCGGCAAGCTGAGGGGGCCGCGTCCCGGCGTGATGTTTCCCAGGATGGATTCGTGGCGGGCACCGGTGGTGGAGGGAAGCGCACCGCGCACGCCATGAACCGTCAGGAAGCCGAGGACGGCGAACGCCAGCGCCTCCTTCGCGTCGGAAGGCACGCCCAGGTCGTCACTGACCAGCAGGTGGACTCCCGGCAGTTCGTCGCCGATCATCGCGGTCATGACCGGATTGCGTACACCTCCACCGGACATGATCAGTTCGGTGACGTTGTACGCGCGACAGGCGTCAGCGACGGTGACGGCGGTGAGTCGGGTGAGCGTGGCAAGGACGTCGTCCTGGTCGGTCACCGGTTCTGCCGCGAGGACGTCCAGCAGGTACGGCAGGTGGAAGAGCTCCTTGCCCGTGCTCTTCGGTGCCGCCCGTCGGTAGTAGGGATCTTCGAGGAGGCGCGAGAGCAGTCCCGCGTGGACCTGCCCCGCAGCGGCGCGCTTCCCGTCCTCGTCGTAGTCGCGCGCCCCCTGGGTGAAGTGACGTACCGCGGCATCGACGAGGGCGTTGGCGGGCCCGGTGTCGAAGGCCACGGGGCCCTCGCCCGGCGCGACGACGGTCACGTTGGCGATCCCGCCCAGGTTCAGGGCCGCGGGCGTCCCGGTGCGGCCCTGCAGGAGAAGGGTGTCGAGCAGGCCGACCAGCGGTGCGCCTTGTCCTCCTGCCGCTACGTCCCGGGCGCGCAGGTCGGAGACGACCGGCAGGCCGGTCGCTTCGGCGATCCACGCGGGCTGACCCAGCTGCAGGGTTCCTCGCACGGTGCCGTCCTGTACCCAGTGGTGCACCGTCTGCCCGTGTGACACCACGAGGTCGGCGCCGTCCGGGCACAGTGCGCCGACGGCGTGGACAGCGGCCTGCGCGAAGGCCTGGCCCACAGCGGTGTCGAGCCGGCAGACGTCCTCCATCGTTACAGCGGCAGGCGGCAGTGCGGCGCTGATCCGCCCTCGCACGTCGTCGGGGTAGGGCAGGCTCACGGCGCCGCGGGGCCGCAGGACCAGCGCGTCCCCCTCGACCGTGATGTCGGCGGCGGCAGCCTCGATGGCGTCGTAGGAGGTTCCGGACATCAAGCCGATCACACGCATGACACGCCCCCTTCGCGGCGCCGCAGAGGTCCTACCGGTGAGACGAGAGGGCCGGCGAGGGTACGACCGGAGGTGCGCATCATGAGTGCTCCAAGATGGGCGGCCCGGGACGACTCCGGCGACGATGGCCGGGACCGCCCCAGGCCGGGGCGTGCTGCGGTGATGTTCAGGCCACGGTCACGGTGTCCGTCGCGGGTTCGTCGGCCGCTCCTGCCGGCTTCGGGACCGGTGCCTTGTGGAACAGGCTCATCACGCCACCCACGATCAGGGTGACGAGGACGCCCAGGGGCACCAGCCACTGGGCCGCGATGGCGGTCGGTACCGTTCCTCCGGCCGCCGTGACATCGATCTTGACGCTGCGCACGACGTACGTCATGACGCACACGGTGACGAGGAAGGCGATCACGGCGTCGATCTCGTTCGAACGCTTGACGAGCCGGCCCAGCAGGAACGCGCCGAGCAGTGCGCCGTAGGTGTAGCCGGCGATCGTCAGACCGGTGACGTACACGTTGCCGGTGCTGGTGCTGAAGGCACAGGCGAACACCGCCATCAGCGCGGCCCAGACCAGTGTCATCACCCGCGCCAGCTTGAGCAGTGCCTCGTCCGAAGGAGTCCGCTTGAAGAAGGCCTGGATGATGTCCGAAACGGTGGAGTTGGACATGGAGTTCAGTGCGGACGACAGGGACCCCATGGCAGCGCCCAGGATGCCGGCCACCAGCAGACCGGAGATGCCTACGGGCAAGTCGTGCAGGATGAAGTGCGGGTAGAGATTGTCGGCGCTGTCGAGCCCCATGTCCGCAAAGGTCTTCTCGCTGTTGTAGCTCCACAGCAGCGCGCCGACGAGAGAGAACGCCGCGAACTGGACGGCGACGAAAATGCCGGAGCCGATCATGGCCTTCTGGCTGTCACGCAGGCTGTTGGTCGCCAGGATGCGCTGGACGATCAACTGGTCGGAGCCGTGGCTCGCCATCGCGAAGATGGCGCCGCCGATGATCGCGGTCGGCAGGGCGAACGAGCTGGTCATGACGTGCGCCAGGTCGAAGTCGGTGTCGAACAGCTTGAACCGGCCGGCGTGCAGAGCGTCGGAGAAGCCTGCCCCGCCCACGTGACCGCTGAGGACGGCGATCGCCAGGATGGCTCCGCCGACGTACAGCACCATCTGGATGGCGTCGGTCCAGATGACGGCTTTGATGCCGCCCAGGTACGTGTACAGAACGGTGATCAGAGTCAGCACGATGATGATGAGTTTGTAGCTGGTGTGGACGCCGAGCTCGTCGAGCAGGAGCTTGATGGGGATCGCCGAGGCGAACAGGCGAACGCCTTCCGCGAGCAGCCGGGTGAAGACGAACGTCACCGAGGCGAGCCCCTGAAGCTTCAGTCCGAAGCGCTCTCCCAGGTACTGGTAGGCGCTGACGAACCCTCCACGCTTGTACAGCGGGATGAGGACCGTGGCGACGACCACGCGGCCGATGATGTAGCCGAAGGCAAGTTCGACGTTGCCGAAGCCACCGCCGTTGTAGGCGGCACCCGGCACGCTGATGACGGTCAGAACGCTGGTCTCGGTGGCCACGACCGAGAAACAGACGGTCCACCAGGGCATCTTGCCTTCGCCGACGAAGTACTCCTTCGCCGATCTTTGGCGTCCTGACAGGCGCAGGCCGATCCAGGCGATCGCGATCAGGTACGCGACGATCACCAGAAGGTCGAGGTGACGCACGGGCTCACTCCTTTGTGGGGCAGGTGCGGTCGCACCGAGAAGGGACGGCAGGTGCCGGTGCACCGGTGGGGGCGACGGAACGGGGTGGCGTCAACGGCGCGCTGCCCCTGTGGCCATCACCCAGGGGACAGAGACGGGCCGAGGGCCTCGCGTCGGACACGTTTGACGGACGCCTCGTGCGGCAGTCGGCCGGCGAAGGCAAGGGTGCGCGCTCCGGCCAGCGGGTCACCGAGTGGAGGGACCCTGTGCAGGGGCAGGCTCGAGGCCGTGATCAGTGCGTCGAACGGGCCGATCAGCGGCTCACCGAGGCCGACCAGACCACCCGTGACGGCGACGGGCAGGGAGCGCCGTCCGGCAAGGGGCCGGGCAGCCGCAATCACACTCCGGGCCAGAGCCGTCGCGGCCGCGTGCATGATCTCGCCGGCGGCGCCGTCCGCGGCGGCTGCCGCCAGGCCGACTCGGGGAGCGAACGACGCAGCGACGCGAGCAGGATTCTCTTCCTTGGAGAGGATGGCAGGAAGCCGGTCGAGGTCTCCGAAGAGTTCGGTCGCATCGTGACGCAGGACGGTGTCCGCGCCACGGCCGTCGTGGGCGTGCAGCGCCGCCCGGAGCCCGGCCAGCCCGATCCAGGCGCCACTGCCTTCGTCACCCAACCAGGGGCCCCATCCGTCGACGCGGGTGAAGGTCCCGTCGTCACCGATGCCCACGGCGACCGCTCCGGTTCCGGCAGCCAGCACCACCCCGGCCTGGGCCCCCAGCGCGCCTGCATGCGCTGTCACCGCGTCGCTGGTCACAGCGACCTCGTCGGCGGACAGCTGGGCGAGAAGACGTCCCGCCAGCTCTTCCGCAGCTTCGGGCGCCGCTGCGGCGCCGGCTGCTCCGACAGAGACGGCGGCCAGGTGCGTGCCGTGCCACTGTCGAAGAATCGGCCTGCTTGCGGCGAGCACCGCGGTCTCGGCGGTGGCTGCACCACCGAGTCCGGCCAGGCCAGGGGCGCCGGCCCCCTCGCACAGGAGCAGGGGCTCATCGCTGTGGTCGGTCCAGATCGCGGCGCGACAGCCGGTCTTGCCCAGGTCCACAGCCAGCACGGCTGTCATGCGAAGACTCTCCTATCGGAGACAGGCAGCTGGCCGTCTCGGTTCGTCAGTCCGCAGGGTCGTTCGATGTCCAGCGAGTATCGGAACAGCAACCTCCGCATGTCAATAAGTTACGGGCAATCATTTCTGAAGTTTATTTTTGACCCCCGACCCGGAACGTCGCTAGGCTGGCCCCATCCACAACAGGAGGACCGCATGGCGCATCCGGCCCCCCGACGCGACGCCGTCGACACCGCGCGAGAACCGGCGAGCGCAGACATCCTGATGCGCATCCGCGGGGCGCTGCCTTCCCTGGCCCCCTCCGAGCAACGCGTCGCGGAAGCCGTGCTCTCCAATCCAGCCGCGGCCGCGCATCTCCCCATCGGCGCCCTCGGCAACCTGGCAGACACCTCGAGCGCCACCGTCATGCGCTTCTGCCGAGCCATCGGTCTCGCCAAATATCCTCAGCTACGACTCGCGCTTGCCAGCGCGGCCGCACGCGAAGACGTCCTGGGCGGCGACAGGCCGGCAGTCACCACCGACATCAGCGCGACGGACACACTCGACCGCATCGTCGAGAAGATCATCTACAACGAGGTCCGAGCCCTCGAGGAGACCGGCACCGGAGTCGACATCGACACCCTCAGCCGCGCCATCGACGCCGTGAGCCACGCCCGCCGCGTAGACATCTTCGGCGTCGGCGCCAGCGGCTTCGTGGCACAGGACCTGCACCAGAAACTCCATCGCATCGGCCTGATGGCCTTCATCTGGACGGACACGCACGCCGCGTTGACGGCGGCAGCTCTGCTCAGGCCTGAAGACGTCGCCGTTGCCATCTCGCACTCCGGCACGACGCAGGACACGATCGAGCCCCTACAAGTCGCAGCGGAGCGTGGCGCAACGACCATCGCTCTCACCAACTTCGCCCGCTCCCCCCTCGCGCAAAGCGCAGACCTGGTGCTCACGACCAGCGTCCGGGAGACCCCGTTCCGCTCCGGCGCCACCGTCAGCCGGATCGCCCAACTCGCCATCATCGACTGCCTCTTCGTCGGAGTCGCCCAACGCTCCTACGACGAGTCGACAACGGCCCTGCAGAAGACCTTCGGCGTGATCCATCGCCGCACCCGCCAGCCGGCTTCCCGCCGCTCCCCTGGCGACGACTGAAGCGTTCACAGCGTGTCCGGGCAGCTCAACCATCCTGCCGTCGGCCGGTCGTGCACTTCAAAAACACGCGCTCCGAAGGTCCATCCCCGACGCCGCAGAAGGCATTAGCGCGTGCCTCCTAGTCGATGACGTTGTTGGACAAGCCGTGGCGCACTGGATCCGTCTTGACTCTGCGGAAGCGCGTAGTTGGAGAGCCCGAAGACGCCGCGGCTGCACGCTGCGGACGGGCTACGTCATCAACTCGATGTGCGGATGCTCGGGCTCTGCCGGGCAGACGAACAGGTGCTGCCGGTAGCCGCTACCTATCTGGACCCCGGTCGCGTTGTAGCCGCGGTGGCCGGGGTACGGTCCAGCACCGGGGTGGGGGTGCGGAGACCAGCTGTTCCCGGCGTCGTCCCCTTCCTCGAACGTGGCGACGGTCATCAGGACCTCCATGCCCGTGCCGCACTCGGAGCAGGATTGCGAGCTGGGGTCGGTGGAGTTCCAAGCGGGCCAGCCGCCGACCTTCCAACCAGGTGCGTTGGACAGCACACAGTCGTAGTACGTGTCCGGGTCCATGTCTTCCTCTGCTGCCTGCGGCACACTCCATTCCTTGAGCTGCTCCCGCAGTTCCTCGCTCAGCTCCAGATGGTCGGGGTACTCGGTGATCTGCTCCGGTTCGAGCACGCACGGTTCCGGTAGATAGCCGTCGAACTGCACTGCGGGCGGCTCGGGGGGCGTGTCGAGGATGTCGGTGACGGCGGCTGCCGAACGCCAGCAGAGCAGCGTCCTGGGCATGATCGGATGGTCGAAGGGGCACCACAGAACCTGCAGCAGGTCCTTGCCCTCGGGCGGGCTCAGATCGGGCACATCCCGTACGTACAGCTGCGCGACGGGCAGCATCGCCATGGGGCCGTCGTACGCCTGGGCCGCCCGCCTCACCGGATACGTCCGACGGGGCCGGATCCGCTCGAGACTCTCCCGTTCCTCCGGAGTCAGGTCCCGGCCGTGCGAGGCGGTGAAGATCCGTCGTTCCAGCCGCAGATCCGCCGGGGACTTGGCTGGGTTGATGCCATCCACCACATGCGGTTCCTCGCAGTGCGGCCACGGCTCCTCGGCGGGCCACAGCAGCGGCCCGCCGATCGAGCTGTCGTGCCACGTCGGCGCCCCAGGGCGGGGGTGCAGGCGGGTCGCCGTGCGGGCCAGCGGGGCCAGTTGGGGAAAGACCGCGGCAACGTCGATCGGCCGTGGCGGAGTGACGGGGGTGACATTCATGGCAGCAATCTTGCCAATCGCCTCTGACAACGGCCCTCGTGGCCGCCCCACGAAGAGCTCCGGCACGGGCGGCACCCGGGAGAACGCTACCGCCCGTCCGCTACTGGCAGTTGCCCCGCGAGCGGGTACACGATCGCCGGGTGGATGTCCGTCCACGCGGACTCCCTGTGGCCGCACACCGCCTGCTGATCAAGCCGGTCGGCAACGGGACAGGCGCCCGCCACCACCGGCATCAAGCGCGCTGCCTTTGTTCAGCTGTGCCGCATCCAGATGTTGGGCTCGCGATACACGCCGCGATCGGCAGATCGGTCGACCCGAAGCAGGCTCAACCCTCCTGGAATCACATAGTCACCCGACTCCGGGAAGGCCATCCCTGTCCACTGCTCCCACTCAGCAACCGTGCCGGTCATCGTCTGCGAAGCCGGCGCCGCCGCAAGGATCTCGGCACCGAGACGCTGATGGGTCCGTATCCACGGGTCAAGGGCCATCCCGTCCGCACGGCTCCACCTCATGAAGGCCTCGATGGGAGTCAACGGATACTGAGCCTTCATCGTCGGGCGAACCGGCGCGATGACCTGGACCAATCCGGCTTCCTCAGCGGTCCGGCGCAGGGCTTTGAGGGTCTCTCCCGCAAGTCCGCGCCCCTTGAGCGACGGGGTGACGACAGCTCCGCAGATGACCAGGGTGTTGGCTTCGACCCCCTGCTCACGGCCCTCGACCGCACGGACAAGGGCCTGGGTGTATCCGGTGGGGAGCGTCCCGGTCAGACCGTCCCAGTGGATCGGTACACCCCAGCCCGCCGCGACGGGCGCCTCATGCTCATCCACCAGCATGAGGTCCAGTCCGGCGAACCACTCGCGGACCCTGCCGATGTACTCCTTCACCAGCCGGTCAGCGGAGATGAACTCCTGAAAGCCCTCGCTGAAGAGCTCCTTCAGCTGCTCATCCCGCCACGTGCGCGCGTCAGTTCGCTCGATCTTCAATGCCATGCCTGTTCATAACACACAGGCTCTCAGCTTCCGTGTCTGTGGAAGGCTGGACTGATGATCACTAGCGCAAGGGCGGACTCGGAATCGCTGGCCGGCGGGGCTCTCGATTGGGTGTTGAGGGCGGCGAGGACCGTCAACGACGGTCTGACCTGGCCTAACAAGCTGGCCGACGAGCAGACCAGCCCAGATTTGTACTGCGGGACGTCGGGGGTCTTGCCGGCCCTGCTCGACGCGTGGCGCTACTTCGAAGACGACCGGTATGCGGATGCGGCCGTGCGCGGTGCCCGCAGCGTCGCAGCCGCAGTCGACGAATGGGAGGACAGCGGCCTCTACACAGGGGTGGCTGGCATGGCAGTCGCTCTGCGGGGCGTGCACCGGGTCTTGGGCGACACCGCCGCCGGAGCGTCCGCCGACCGTGCGCTCGACGTTCTGCGGGCGCGCTTCGACGGAACAGGGTGGAACGACTGCTACGAACTCATCGTCGGCAACGCAGGCATAGCGCTCGCCGCTCTGGAACTTGGTGATCTTGAGCTGGCTCAACTGGCCGTGCAGCGCTACGCACTTGCTGCTGAGCCCACCGCAGGCGGCGTCCATTGGGAAATCCGTGCCGGCGCTGAACCCCGCCTGCACCACATATCGCACGGCACTCTCGGCATCGTCCACGCCCTCGCTGCGGTAGGACACGCAACTGGCCGTCCGGACCTCGTCGAGCTGGCCCTGGCCGGGGCCGCCGACATCGTCTCCCGCAACGACGCCGGCCCCAACGGCTTCCTCGTCGCCCACTCCGACCCGCAACAACAGCACGAGAAGATCGAGCGCTACAGCTACGGCTGGTGCCACGGCACAGCAGGCGACGCCCAGGTCTTCCGCCTCCTGAACCACATCCAGCCCGACCATCCTGCTTGGGCCGGCCTCGCCCACCGTTGCTGGCACACACTGCTCAACTCCGGTATCCCTCAGCGCACCCGACCAGGGTTCTGGGACAACAACGGCCGCTGCTGCGGAACCGCCGGCGTCCTCGCCCTCGCCTGCGACCGGCACGTCGAACACGGCGACGGCCGCACCTTCGCCGACATCCTCGTCGCCGACCTCGCAACCCGCGCCACGACCGACGCCGACGGAATCCGCTGGTCCAACATCGAACACCGCGAAACACCCAGCGTCCTCCCCGCCACCACCGGCTGGGCCATGGGCAACGCAGGCATCATCCGCGAACTTCTGCGCCACGCGCGCATCTCCGCCAACAAAGACCCGCGATACGCCGTCCCCTTCCCTGACCACCCACCCACGGCCCGGCCAACAGGCTGATTGGAGTGGGGGGTTCATCGAGGGGCCTTTCTCGTTGATCGGCTCCATGGACGACACTACGGCCGAGCATGCGGCAGGGTTCCTTCGCTGTGCGGGCTTCACTCCACCGGGTACCGGGCCGTCGATTCGTGCGCACGCTGATCTGATCTGTTCTCTGAACCTTGCAGTCGGATGCCGCGAGCACCGTGAGGGCGATGGCTCAGGGCAGGTGCCTACGGACCCCCGTCCATGTGATGAGCTGGTCCTTGGCAGGTCCCGGCGGCAGGAAGTCCACAAGCCGCTCCAGATGAGCGTCTTGCTCTTGTAGCGGCGAAGTTCGCCGATCTGCTCGATCCGGAGTTCGCGCCAGTTCGTGGACAGTGTTGCGAGCTGACCGAGGTCGAGGGCGAGGGTTGCGAGGGTGTCGGCGGCGAGGGCTTCAGGATCCCCGTCTGAATCGGTGTCAGGGCCAAGGTGATCGATGATTCAGGTACGTAGCGCGAGGTTCTGGCGGACCTTCCGGTCGTGACTCCAGGGGGTGTCGCCGGGCAGACGTGCGTTGGCGTTCAAGGACAGCTTGGCCCAGCGAAGGCGGGCGGGCCGTGCCTCGTCGGATTGGTAGGCGTGGGACCCGGGCGTTGCGCGCCTGAGCCGGCGAAAGGGGTCAGGGGCGGTCGCAGGACCTCTGGTGACCAGCATGTGCTCACGGATAGTTGGCCATTTCGCTCAGAAGTAGCTGGTCAGTACGGTAGCGATTCGGCGCACGCTGGGCCGAAGCATGCTTCGTGGGGTGCAGCGGTCGGCTACTCGCCGGTGGCGCCATCGATGGCCTCGCGGAGGAGATCGGCATGACCGACGTGGCGGGCGTACTCCTCGATCACGTGCTCAAGGACGAACCGCACATCGGTGTCACCGAATTCCGGGTTCGGCACGATGCGCGCGACGTCGAGGGTCACCTTCGCGAAAACCTGCCGCGATTCCTCGCACGCCTCGAGGTAGTCCTCGTAGACGTCCCTGGCCGGCGTAGCGTCCGACTCGTCGTACCACTCGCCACCGTCAGCGGTGACGTAGGTCCGATGGGGAAAGAAGCGAGGGCTCGTGCCGGCCAACGTCCGCTGGAACCAGGCCCGCTCAACCCCCTGCAGATGGCGCATGAGACCCAGCAGGGTCAACGCCGAAGACCGCACAGGACGTAGCCGCAGTTGTTCATCCGAGAGGCCCTCGCACTTCCACAGGAAGGTCGCTCGGTGGTAATCGAGATTCGAAGCGATCACCTCCAGCCAAGGGCTCGATACTGCTCGCTCAGGCCGGACGATCTTCTGGACCACAATGTCGCTCACGGTGGAGTCTCCTCACTGGTCATCAAGCTTGGTCGATTTCGCATGTGCCCATGGTCCGGGAACTGGCCGGCACTCGCCGCCGAAAGGCCCCCGCCGCCCGGCCTTCCGCACTTCGGTACGCGCTCTGCGTCGCGAGGACCCCCAGGCGCCGGGCCCCGCGGATCGCCGCCAGCGGCGAGGACTTCGCCGGCTTCTCGACCCTCACCTCCAGCTGAGCCAGCAGACCGGTGACGGCTTCCGGGAGCGGGACGACCGAGCGCTCCACCTCAACGGAGTGCTCGTCCCAGTCCCGCATACAGATCTCCGACGCCATGGGAACCGCCGTCTGAAGGTCCTGGTCACCGATCTCCTCCCAGTCCAACGCTCCTCGGGCCCGTGCCAGCCGCAGGACCACACCGCGCGCAGCGCAGCTACGCGCGGGCCCTGCCAGGGCCGGCCGTCGTTGACGGTCCACTGGGACACCGCCCGACCGCCGCCACCTGAACTCGCGTCGAGGTGCACGGGCCGCGGGACCGCTCCGGCGTGGCAGGCCCCGAACCCGGTCGGCGGACCCTCGCCCGGCTGCGCGCGCCGATGACAGTTCAGGGTGCTGTGGCTGGCCGTTTTGCGGCCGAACGCGTTCACTGCCGCGCGAGCTGGAGGCTGAGGACTCCGCCGTCGCCTCCTACGATCAGGTCCGCACCGGCGGTGGTCACACAGGTGAGCGCCGCTTCGAGGGCGATGTGTTCCACCGTGCCGGTCTTCGGCTCCCACACCCGCAGTCGGTGGCCGTGGCGGGTGCCGGCGACCAGGACCGTGCGCCCGTCCTGCAGAGTGGTGGCGGTGATGAGCGGCACGCCGGCGGTGCCTGTGGAGGCGGGCAGACCGTCGCTGACCGGGGCACCGGTGGCAGGGTCCCACAGCATGACCACACCTTGGTTGTCTCCCGTGGCGAGCAGGGCTCGGTCGGATGTGGGCACTGCCGCCACAGCCGCCACCCGGTGGTCGGCATCGGCGAGCGCACGCGCGCTCAGCTGCACGGCCGCGCCAGACGTCCATGGGTCGTCGACGGCTGGATCCCACACGTGGAGGCGGCCTGCGGTGTCCGAGGCTGCGATCAGCGTATGGCCGTCGGAGATGGGGACGGCGGCGATCGACTGGATCGGACTGCCGTAAGGGTTGAGGCGTCCGACGCATTCACCCGTGTCCGGGTCCCACATCCGGACTGCGCCTCGGGGGGTGGCGGTGACGAGCAGGATGCGGCCGTCGGGGATGGCCGCGGCGCACATCCCGGTCAGCCCGCCGGGACAGTCGCCCGCCGATTCCCGAACCCGCTCCCTGGTGGCAGGGTTCCACACGGCGATCGTCCCTGTGTCGCCTCCGCTCGCCAAAAGGACGCGGTCGGCGGGCAGAGCCATGGCCGTCATCGAGCGGATGCGATCAGGATGTCCTGGCAGCAGGTCATGGACGAGTCGTCCGTCGGCCACGTCCCACAGGCACACCACGCCTCTGTCCCCGCCGCCGGCCACCAGCGTCGGCCGACCGGGACGGGACAGTACCGTCAGTGAATCGACGCTCCCGAACGAACCGGGAGCGGAGTCGGAGAACACGACCATACGGCTCCAGGGTGTGCCGTCGGCCGCGAGCACCCTGGTCCCGTCCTGCCGGAAACGAGTTCCCGTTCCCGCTCCTCCTGTTCGGCCGGCCGTCGCCGAGACAGTCGCCCCAGCGGCGTCCGTCGAAGCCTCCGTCGGACGCTCCTGGGGGTACGCGCCGTCCGGGTTCTCCGCCAGGCCGTCGGCGATCGTCCAGAGACGCTCGCAGTCCCAGCAGCGGAAGTGTCCGGTGAGCGACATCAAACTGCGGGCCCATTCCCTACCGGCCCGCCGCGGGCTGCCCTTGACCGCGACCATGCCGGCGACCAAGCACAGCACAGCCTGCCCCGGCATTTCGTCGGGTACCCCGGCCGCCGCGACCTCGCGTCCCACCCGCAGGAACGACTCCCACCCCTCCCCCAGCGCATCGCTCCGCAACGCTGCGGCGGCCTCGCCCCAGGGATGTCGTCCCGCACGGACGCGAACGGGATCAGGCAACTCCGGTGCCTCCAAGGGCGGATGCACCGGATCCCTGAAGAAGTCCGGGATCTCGGTGTCGCTCTCACACCCGGGACACACCAACTGAAGGCCACTTTCCCGGAGATCGCGAAGGCGCCACACTGCCTCGCCCATGTGATGGCCGGCGAAGGCCACACAGGAGAGCACGAGGTGGGCGCACACCTGCGCGGGAGCACCGGCAGAAAGGAGGCTCCGTATGGCCGCCTCCTCAGCCGCCCGCAGCGCTGTGCTGAACCCTGCCTCCAGATCGGCCGGGACGGGAGGCCTGTCCTCCGCGGTCACGATGCATCCCAGGTCCACCCAGAAGTCCACGGTCCGCCCCGGAGGCAGGGCCGCTGCCGCCTCGATGAGATGAGGCAGGGCCGCGTAGGCGCCGTCGAAGACGGTTCCGTCGTCCAGCAGACCACCGGCCAGGGCGGTCCAGCCCTGTCTCCACTCATCCCTGTCCTCGGTGTCAGCCGCCGAGGCCAACTGCGCCAGGAGCGCTTTCACCTCCTCGGCCTTCACACCACGAAGGTCACGCCAACGAGGGCTGTCCAAGGGCAACTTCGGAATCATGGATGAAGTCTCGCAATCGGCACTGACAATCGGAGGCTTGGCGTCCGACAGCCATCGCTCAGCTCGTCAGCTGGTCGACGACCACGGCCACTGAGCGGGGCATGATCCGCTCCAGGACCGGCAGAACAGGCTCCCAGCCGCCGAGAACCACCACCTGCGCAGCGAGCCTGCGGGCCCGGGGCGGCTCGGACAGCTCCACGAGTGCGGCCAGCGCGCGGGCTCGTGTCCCGCGACAGACGATCGAGCGGGTCAGCGTCTCGGCGCCGTCCAGATCACCGTGCCGGGCCATCCCTCGGGCGACAGCGAGAAGCGCCTCACCCTGTGCCCAACCGTCGTCGATCAGACGGGCCATGGCCTCGGCCCTGCCCTGCTCGCCGCGCAGCACCAGCTTCCGGACCACGTCGATCAGCGCCCTGTCATGCGCCCGACGGTCGGTGATCGCGTGCGCGAGAGCCTCAGCCCCGTCCGTGTCGCCAGAGCGGGCAAGTTCTCCGACAATATCCGCCTGCTGCGCCACGGACAGATCCAGGTCGAGCCCCTCGGTGAGGGCCATGGCCCTCTCGACCTGCCCATGGCGGGCGAGAAGGAGCGTCAGCGACCTCAGCAAAACATTGTGATCACGGCCATCACCGGTCTCGAGCAGTGTCTCGGCCCGGTCGGCCAAGGCCAGGGCAATGTCGAGGTCGGCGTTCTCGTCGACCGCATCCAGCACACACGCCAGGTCCCGGGCGTCGAGCGGGAGTCGGGCGGAGACTGGGTAAGCAGCGGACCCGTCCAGGTCTCCGTCCAAGAGCGTGCCCTGGTCACCCGGTTCGCCGAGTGCCCATCCGCATCGCCTGCCGCCGGCCCCGACGGCGGATCCGGGCGGGGGGCGCAGAAGAGCGTCGAGACGGCGGAAGTCCCCCTCACGCGCCTCCCGCGCCAACACCACCGCCAGGGGACGCGGCTTGAACCACCCGGTCGGGTTGCGAGACCGGGCCATCTCCTCCACACGATCGGCCAGTTCCGCCGCCCGGTCGTGGTCGCCGGTGGCGACGGCAACCTCCACGAGGAAGCCGAGCATCTCTTCCATGCCGTCGACGGCGCAGCGACGCGCCTCATCGTCGGCACGAGCGGCAAACCTGCGCGCCTCAGCGATGTCGCCGCGGTCCGCCATCGCCTTCGCCAGCAGGGCCCAGGCCCACCCCCAGTTGTGCGGGTAGCGGATCCTCTCCGCCAGAGCGACAGCCCTGTCCCCCTCACCGGCACGCGCCCACACCGGCACGAGAGAGACCAGTGCCTGGTCCCGCAACTGCCTCAGGGGAATCGACTCGGCCAGCGCCTGAGCACCGCTTAGATCTCCCGCGCCCACCGCAGCCTTCACCAGCTCCAGAAGCTCTGTACCCTGCTCGAGCTCGTCACCCATCGCGTACGCCAGCTCAGCCGCGCGGACGAGGTGACCGGTGCGGGCGAGCGCCCTCCGGAGCCATCCACGAGTGAGACCGGCGCCCGGCTCTCTTCCCACCGACAGCCGCAGAAGGGTCAGCAGGCAGGGCTCGAACCCCCCTTGCGCGATGCTTCTTCCCACGTCGTTCTCCGGTGCCGGGCCGCGGCGTCGCTCCCATTCCCGCAACATGAAGAGCTCTGGCCCCCACTGGGCCAACCCCTCTGGCATACCTGGTACCCCCCTGGTACAGCACCCCGGCTGTCCGCCCGCGCAGCCGGCCCAACAATACGGCGGGACTCCATCGGATCGTCACCAAGTTCCCCTCGCCATCTGGGCGTTCGCCGATGACGTACGGCCATGATGGCAAGAGCCCATCGGTGACCGGCGGGCAGAGGACGGGCCGGGCTCGGGGGCAGGCCGTACAGCGGTACGCGCCCGGAATGACGAACTCGATGCCGGCAACCCGAAACTCCGCCCGGCAACGCATGAGCAACGGCCGACTCCCGATTCCGAACAAAGCGCGGACGCAATGAAGTTCCCGCACGATCATCACGATCGTGCCCGCAATCTCAGCGTCCGGCCGTGGTCGGCAGAACGGGTGATCAACCCGCTCCCTTTCGACCGGCAGACGGCTCCGGCGCCGAAGTGGCCTCGACTGCATGGTTACCCGGATGCGGAGATCCGCCAACAGCAACTACAGTCATCTCGGGCATATTTCAGGGGGTGGACATGAAATATCGAATGCTGACCGCGGACGTGGTGAACCTGCTTCTCGGAGGCGGGGAGGCAACCCCGAAAGGCATCGAGACCACCGCCCTGGAAATGGTCCGCACGGGCCGACTTCAGGGTGAACAGAAGGCCGACGGAACACTGACCGTACGGACGATTCCGCCCACCGCCGACTCGGCAGCGCTGCGGCCCGTCGAGACACTGGTGGTCGAACGAATCCGCCAGCGCAGCCGAAGCGGTGTCGACCGTGTGCCGATAGGCGCCCTCGGGCCGGGCGACGGCGACGAGTTCTGGGTATGGTGGCGCGACTTCCAGAAACGTGTCCGCGACGAGACGACGGCCCTCGGCCTCATACGGCCGGCCCGGAACAAGTACGTGACGCTGACGTATCGGGGTGCGGCTCTCGCCGCCTGGTTCGGCGCCCTGTGGGCCGGAGTGTCGTGGAGTCCCTACGGGATACGGATTCTTCTCCAAGCAGTCCTCGTACTCAGCCTGTTGGGGCTGGTACGGCTGTCGGACGTCCCGCTCGGATCCGAGCCCAGGTTGACCGCCGAAGGACGGCAGGCCGCGCGCGAGTGGCGGACCCACGACCGCGACGGAGAACATCGGCTGCCCAAACACCAGGTGGGAACGGCTGGTCCCGAATCGGCGCTTCCCGTACGCGAGCCGCGGCAGATCTGGTCCTCGTACGGCAGAACCTGGCACGTCGTGGACGCCGGGCCGCTGGATCCCCCGCGCTGGGGACACCTGTGGCAGTTCGTCGTGCTGGCCGTGACCGTGTGCGCCGGCTTTGTCGCCATGCTCGTGGTGAGCCTGACCGCGCGCCCGCCCTACGGCTGGGAATGGGACACCGCTCCGGTCCTCACCGGCGTACTGCTGTGGAGCCTGTGGCTACCGGCCCGCCGTCATGTCCTGGCTGTTCCCGACGAGTCCAGCTTTCGCGGCGCCGTGATCTCGCGCTGGGACTACGACACTCACTATGACGACCCCCACACGGATGTCACACACTACTGCTGCTCCATCGAGGATCCGGCAACGCGGAAAGCTTGGTCCTTCGAGGTGGACCGGTGGAGCCGACCGATGTATTCACACAAGGCGAACCCGCAGCTCAAAGACCGGT
The DNA here is from genome assembly GCF_036231965.1 of Streptomyces sp. NBC_01428. Lineage (NCBI taxonomy): Bacteria > Bacillati > Actinomycetota > Actinomycetes > Kitasatosporales > Streptomycetaceae > Streptomyces > Streptomyces sp. NBC_01428. The sequence continues at coordinate 1,037,748 of NZ_CP109499.1, forward strand.
TCCGAGTGGGGGACATCGTCGATGTCCACTGCAGTCCGCGTCAGCGCAAGATCCATCGGATCAGTGTGGTCGAGGCCGTGTCGCGGGCCGACTGACGATCGGACCCGCTCTCCGACACCCCTGCGGCCGCCCGCCTCGCGCCTTCACGAGGTCGGGTGCCTGATGCTTGGTCAAATAGGCGGAGATACCCATTTACTCCTGAGCGACCAGGACTGTGATGGACGGGGTCTCCATGTGGATGCCCGGTGTGGACGTCTACGAAGGGGCGTCCGCACCGGGCACGAAGGCCGGCCCCGAAGGACTCCCGCGGCCGCGTGACCAGGTGCATGCGCAGGTTTCCCACACGAGGGCGACAGTAAGCATCGGACCCCAATAAGCGTCCCATTGACGATAAGTGGAGCGTCGTGCGAGGCTGACGTAGTCGTCGCGCCGGAGATGTCCTGCACGAGCATCTTGCTGTGACCAGCGCCGTTCTGATGGTTCCGATCAGGACGACTGACCACTCCCCACCACCTGACGCCACCTTCCGAGCCCGGTGTACGCGGGCCATCGCACCGTCTGGAGTCCGCATGGCACGCATTCCCGCACCCCACCCCGAGCTGGACGCACGGGCTGCCGATCGGGCCGCCGGAGTGCTGCTCGGCGCTGCGGTGGGTGACGCACTGGGCGTGCCGTACGAGTTCAAGGCGACGCTGCGCGAGGATCAGCGGCCGATGATGATCGGCGGCGGCCTGGGACCGTACGAGCCCGGTGAGTACTCCGACGACACCCAGATGCAGGTCTGCATCGCCCAGGTGGCGGCGACCGGAGCGGATCTGCGCGACCCGGAAGCCCTGGACGCGATCGCCGCCAACTTCCAGCACTGGCTCGGCGAAGGCGCCAGCGATGTCGGCAACCAGACCAGCATGATCCTGAGCATCGCCGCCCGCGCACCCGGGTCGGCGGGCACGGCGATGCGGGAGGCGGCCCGCGAGTACACCGCCCGCAACGCGCGCAGCGCGGGGAACGGCTCCCTGATGCGCACCGGGATCGTCGCCCTCGCCCACCTCGGTGACCCCGCCGCGATGGCCGAGGCCGCCATCGCCGTCAGCGCGCTCACCCACCCGGACCCCGACTGCGCCGATGCATGCGTGTTGTGGTGCTCCGGCATTCGTACCGCCGTACTGGACGGGACCTTCGACGGGGTGCGTGCCGGCCTGAACTTCCTGTCCGCCGAACGCCGGGGCATGTGGGCGGAGCGGTTGGACGGGGCCGAGGCCCACCCACCGCGCCACTTCACCAACAACGGCTGGGTCGTCCACGCACTCCAGGCCGCCTGGTCGGCGATCACCCGTACCGGCGTGCCTGAGTTGCGTCCCGCCGAGGGCAGTTTCCCCGCTCAGCACCTTCAGTTGGCCCTGGAGGCGGCGGTGCGTGCCGGAACGGACACCGACACCGTCGCGGCGATCGCCGGTTCCCTGCTCGGCGCGCGCTGGGGCAGTTCCGCTGTCCCGCTGGAGTGGCAGCGGGCCGTAACCGGCTGGCCAGGCCTGAAGGGGGCCGATCTGGTCCGGCTGGCACTGCTCACGGCCCGCGGCGGCAGCGACGACATCGCCGGCTGACCCTCGACGCCGCAGCTGCCGTCCTCCCACCCCGGCTTCGCCGTACCCCACCCGCACGACCCCGGGGTGATACTGGGCAGCCTGACCACGGCCCAGGGCGTCGAGCCGGTCGATGTCGATGCCGTGGTGTCACTGTGCCGTACGGGCACGGGACCGGTCCTGGACGGTAGCGACGTCGGTTCAGCATCACGAACCCCCACGTGGCCCTCAACGACCGCGACTTCAGCACTCTCGGATCGGATTTTGAACGATCTGAAGGTGCAAGGGTGAGGATCCGGATGATCAGCTCCGCCGAGTGCCGGCTGCTGGGTTCCTGGACCACCTCACCTGACCCGGCGCCTCGACCGCAACGGCGTCAGGCCGGGGTATGAAGCACCCCGACCTGACGCACTACCTATGCAATTGCCTGAACCCGCATCACTCTCTTGAACTGCCAAGACGTCTACGGGCCATCGACAGCCGCGGACGCCTGCCCAAGCGATTCAGGATGCGCGCAGACTGAGGTTCCGGCACCGTCCAGGTGCAGGTTTTCCCAGTTCCAGCCCGGTCCCGTACTGATCTGGCGGGGCCGGGCTGCCCGCTACCCGGGGTACTGCCGGGGCCTGTTGCGAACAGCGATGAGGGGCCCGGCAGTGGTTCTACTTGCCGTAGTACGCGTTGTAGATCGAGACCGTCGACTTGTTGCCCTTCTTGTCGGCGATCTTCGCGTGGAAGGAGATGGCCTTCCCCTTCGCCGGGTTCTTGACCTTGATCTTGCCGTTGACCACGGTGACCTTCTTCCAGGTCTGGCCGTAGTCGTAGGACACGTACACCGCGAGCGACTTGAGGTTGCTGCCCTTGGCGGCGCCCTCGACGACGACCGGGAAGGTGACCTTCTTACCGGCCTCGACCCGGTTGTCGAGGCCGGTGGTCGCCGCGAAGCGGGCGACGGAGACGGGCAGCTTCACCAGGTTCGCGGTCTTCTTCGAGCGGAACGTGAAGCTCGTGTCGACGCGCGTGGCGGCCGACGCGATCTTGACGCTGCGCTTGACCGACGTGGTCAGCTTGTATTCGGCGTCGCCCGAGGGGACCTTGAACTCCTTCTCACCGAACAGCGGGTCGTCGTTGGAGCCGACCTTGGTGCCGTTGCGGTACAGGGTCGAGGTGACCGAGGTGAAGGCGGAAGAACCCGCGTGGGACTTGCCGTCGGCGAACAGCGGGAGGTAGCCGGAGATGCTGTTGCCGTCGCGGTAGACGCCGAAACCGGTGTTGAGGTGCGGTCCGAACACGGCCGTGTTGAACGTCTTGGAGTAGGTCTGGCCCGCCGTGAAGGTCTGCGAGCCGCCGAGCGTGTAGAACGCCTCGGAGACCGGGAAGCCGTCCTCGTCGACACCGCCCGACTGCTCGAAGTCCAGGTCCCACTTCACGCCGCCGGACGTGGACAGGTAGAGCGTCCGCGTGCCGGGGAGCTTCTGCGAGATGCCCATGGAGGACGAGCCGGAACTGCCGGGCAGCCAGCCGGCCGCGGCCACCGAGCCCTTCTTGCCGCTCGCGCCGGAGCCCATGCCGACCTTCACCTTGGCGAAGTCGCCCGCCTTGTAGTGCTTCGTGTAGCCGGTGGCGAGTTCCTTGACCACGGCGCCGGTCGTGGTGTCGTACTCCTTGGCGGCGCCGCTGCTCCAGTGACTGTCCCACTGCTGACTCAGCGAGCCGTCGGTGACCTGCGGACCGAGGTGCGCCGTACGGAAGTTGGCGTACGTGTCCAGGAACCAGCCGAAGCTGATCCCCATGTCGGAGGAGTCGATCGCGTACGACGGTGACGCGAACTCCGACTTGGCTGCCGTGTCCGGCACGGTGAGGTCGACCGGCTTGGCGACGCGCGCGTCCAACGTGAGCGTCGTGTTCCTGGTGACGCTCAGCTTCGGACGGGCCAGCCAGTCGGCACCCTTGCTGAAGTCCTCCGGGTCCACGTACACGCTGGCGTTGAGGATGTAGCCGCCGCGGGGCACGCGGACGGTGACGGTGCCGTCGGGGTCGTAGGGAGAGTAGAACTTCTCCTTGCCGAGACCGGTGAGGCCGAACAGGTCGGTGCTGTAGTACTGCGCCGGCTTGCCCTCACGGTCGAGGAACTTCAGCGTGACGTCGTAGGACTCCACCTCGCGCTGCACCGCGGCCGCCGTGCGCACGGTCTGGCCGGCGCCCGTCGCGGTCACGTACGCGGAGTACGCGCCGTCGGTGGTGCCGCCCAGCTTGGTGTTCACGGTCATGTCGACGGAGGCCTTGCCGCCCGCCGGGACCGTGACCGTGGTGGCGCCGAGCTTGAAGAAGCCGGCCGGAGCGGCCTGCCCCTTCGGGTTGGTGCCGGCCACCGCCAGCTTCAGCGTCACGTCCTTGGTACCGAGGTTGCGGTACGTCAGCTGCTTGGCGACCGGCGTGTCGTCGGTGTGCGGCCACTGCTGAAGTCCGAAGCTCAGCGACGACGGGTCGGCGATCACGGACTGCTTGATGGCCTTGTCGACCTGGATGCGGCCGGAACCCTGCTCGAACGGCGTGTACTTGCCGCCCTTGGCGGAGCCGGTCAGCGCGCCCTTCAGGTCGGCGTACGTCCAGTCCGGGTGCTCCTGCTTGAGGATCGCCGCCGCGCCCGCCACGTGCGGGGTCGCCATCGACGTGCCGGAGATCGTGAGGTAGCCCGGCGGCTTCTCCCCGACCTCCTGGTCGATGAGGCTGCCCGGGGCGGCCGCCGCGGTGATGTCCACGCCGGGCGCGGTCACGTCGGGCTTGATCTGCCCGTCGAGGCCGGGACCGCGGCTGGAGAAGGAGGCCAGCTCGTCCTTGTCGTCGACCGCGCCGACGGTCAGGGCCGCGGCCGCGCTGCCCGGGGAGCCGACGGTCTGCTCGCCGAAGTCGCCGTCGTTGCCGGCGGCGATGGCGAACAGGATGCCCTTGGTCTCCGAGAGCTTGTTGACCTCGGCTTCCAGCGGATCGATCTCCGGGGTGTCGCCGCCGCCGAGGCTGAGGTTGACGACGTCGGCGCCCTGCTCGGCAGCCCACTCCATGCCCGCGAGGATCTGCGAGTCGTCGCCGGAGCCGTCGTCGCCCAGGACCTTGCCGTTGAGCAGCTTCGCGCCCGGCGCCACGCCCTTGTACGTGCCGCCCGACTTCGCGCCGGTGCCGGCGGCGATGGAGGCGACGTGTGTTCCGTGGCCGAACTTGTCGGTCGCGTCGGCGGAGGTGGAGAAGTTCTTGGCCGCGATCACCTGGTCCTTGAGGTCCGGGTGGGTCGCGTCGATGCCGGTGTCCAGGACGGCGATCTTGACGCCCTTGCCGTCGTAGCCCGCCGCCCACGCGGTGGGGGCGCCGATCTGGGGCACGGACTTGTCCAGGCTGGCCTTGCGGACGCCGTCGAGCCAGACGTGCGCGATGCCGGAGGCCGTCCTGTCGCCGTTGGTGACCGCGTCCCACAGCTCGGGCGCGTCCTGCTTCGGCGTCTGGATGGCGTCCGCATTCAGGGACTTGAGGTTCGCGCGGAGCTTGCCCACGTCCCGGACGTCGGCCTTGGTTGCCGAGGCGGCGCCGCTGTAGCCGACGATGACCTTCAGACCGCGCTTCTGGGACTTACGGGTGGCGGCCTTGTCGAGTTCGGTGACGTCGAACAGGCGCTGGTCGAGCGTGCCGTTCGCGACCAGACGGGCGACGTCGGCCGGTATGACGTAGGTGTGTGCGTCGACCCTGCGGGTCTGGGCGGGTATGTGCTCGCGGCCCTTGGCTGGCTCCAGGCCGACGACCCGGGCCTTGGAGTCGAGCACGACGCGGTCACCGGTGATCAGCGTGAGGCGGTGCTTGGACGTGAGTTGAGCCTTCGGGGCACTCGCCTGCTCGGCTTTCGCCGACGCCGGGCTGGTCATGCCCGCCGCCAGGGCCACGGCGGCCGCCGTGGCGATCGTGACCGCGCATGCCTTTTTCACTTGTCTGCGCAAAACTCCCCCTCGTGGAAGTACCGGGCGAGATTCCCCTCTTCACCCGACCGGGGGAGCTTTCGCACGCGCGTACGTACACCCCCGGAACGCGCAGTATGGCGGGGAGGTGATCACGCAAGTGCCTTACAACGGCACCTTGTTACACGTTCGTCGAGTTCTCCTTCACCGTGACCTCTGAGCTGATCACGACCCGCGCGACATCGTGCCCGCGATCGCCAGCCACGGCCCCCTGCACGCCACCGACCTGAGGCGTGTCCGGCGGATCATGCTCTGGCCGGAACGGTGAAGCGGTTCATGTCACTACGATCGTGAGATGTTTGAGTACCACGGGTGGATCACGCTCAGGGAGACCGCAACCGATGATGACGATGAGCCCCGGTTGCGACAGATCGTCGATGAGCTTCGCCATCACATCACCCAGATGGGCAGCCCATACTTGCTTGACCTCAGGTGGATGAACGGCGCACCGTTCATCCACCTCGGCGGCTCTTCCAATCACCGCTCATCCCCCGACGTCGGCGAACTGTTTGAGCATGTTGCCGTGGTCGCCCCTGGTTCCTACGGGCTCCTCCACGTTTTCGATGACGAGGAACCGGATCGCGAGAACGAGGTACGTGTGCTGAGGCTCGTTCGAGGCACGCTCACGCAGCACACGGAGGCATTGCTGTCGCCGTACATTCCGACGGTGGAAGATCCCTTCACGAGTTGAGGCGTCGTCGGGGTCAGGCTTGGAGCCAGAGCCGGTTCGCGGCCACCGTGACGGTGCTGTGGAAGACGTAGGCCCATTTGTCGAAGCGAGTCGCGACGGCACGGAAGCTCTGCAGCCCATTGATCTGGGATGCCGCCCGATCCGTGTCGTCCATCCCCAAAGACGAGCCGGTGCGCACCAAGGTGGCACTGTGCAGGGTCGGTACAAGCAGCCCCAGCGCCACTCCTGCCAAAAGGACCAGTGGCTCGTGCCACCTCAGGCTGTAGCCCGTCACATCACTGACACGTCCCGCTGACACTGCCGCTCCCACCTCCTCACACGCGCCCTGCGTCACCTTCATCAGACACCAGACACGGGCCCGGGCCGCTCATTGAAGCCACCGCGGAGGGAGACACGGCCCGAATACTCCGCGATGAACCCGCCACCGCCTGCCAGGCTGATCCCGTCTGGCCTCAAGCTCCCGCTCGCTCGCGCAGCCGCACGGGCCACCGGCGCGAGGACGCCTGGTGACGGCTCGCATCCTCGGGGACGCCATCGTGTTGCGGCGGGCGCGGAGGCGTTCGAAAACGCACGGTCCGCACACGCCATCGAGAAGGTCCGTACGGGAAGACGTAACGACCCGGAAGCGGCGGATACGGCCGTCGAGTTCGGGCCGCACGTCACCGTGATGGTGCTGGGCTCCACCCCCGCGGACCTGGCTGCCGCCCGGGCAGCCCCGGACGAAAGACGCCGCCGCCGAGAGAAGGTGCCCGGGGATGTCGATCCAGGCAGGCTCTGTTCGACGCAGGGATGAGAGAGCGACATCGATACGAGAGGTGAAGGCCATGCCCAAGGTCCGCGTACACAACGTGACGATCTCCCTCGACGGCTTCGCGGCCGGCGCGAACCAGCGGCTGGACGCCCCGTTCGGCGACGGCGTCGGCTGGGGTGACGACCTGCACAGCTGGTTCGTCTCCGCGGCGGAGGATTCCGCCGCGGGAAAGAGCGGAATCGATGTCGACTACTTCATCCGCGGCGATCGGAACATCGGCGCCACGATCATGGGGCGGAACATGTTCGGGCCGCAGCGCGGGCCGTGGGAGGACGAGTCCTGGAAGGGCTGGTGGGGCGACAACCCGGCCTACCACCACGACGTTTTCGTGCACACCCACCATCTGCGCCCGACGCTGGAGATGGTCGGCGGAACGGCCTTCCACTTCACCGACGAACCGCTCGAGACGGTCCTCCAGCGCGCGTTCGACGCCGCGGGCGGCAAGGACGTCCGGATCGGCGGCGGCGCCGCGGTCATCCAGCAATATCTGCGCGCCGGGTTGATCGACGAACTCCACCTGGCGATCGCGCCGATGCTCGTCGGGCACGGGGAGCGACTGTTCGACAATCTGGGTGACGGGATCGACGGCTACAGGGTGTCCGAACTGGTCGGCTCGCCGACCGTCACGCACGCGGTGCTGGTCCGCCGCTGACGCACGGGGGGGGCAGGGATCACCGGTCAGGAAGGCATCGCGGCCGTCGAAGACAGACCGGCCGAACCCGGCGCGTCGCGAACTCCCTCCGGACGCGCATCAGGGCGAGTCGACGGCCGGGAGGCCGTGCCGACTGCGCTCGTCGACTCAAGTGCGTGCGGTGGCCGGCAGGACCGCCGCTCGGGCCCGCCCGTAAAGGCCCCGACGGTGAAACCGTCGGGGCCTCGCGAAGAACCGCGAGTCGATCTGCTCAGTCGGTGCCCGATTCCATGGCGGCACGGTCGAGCATCTCCTCATCGCCCGAGACCTCGCCACGGGAGGCGATGGCCTGGGAACCGCCCTGCGACATGGCGCCGATCAGCCCGGTCGAGGCCGCCTGGGCCGCACCGACGAGCGCGGCCTGGTCGGTGCCGACCATACCCATGCCCGCGTACTGCTCAAGCCGGGCACGCGAGTCGGCGATGTCGAGGTTGCGCATGGTGAGCTGGCCGATCCGGTCCACCGGGCCGAACGCCGAGTCCTCGGTGCGCTCCATCGACAGCTTGTCCGGGTGGTAGCTGAACGCCGGGCCGGTGGTGTCGAGGATCGAGTAGTCCTCACCGCGCCGCAGCCGCAGGGTGACCTCGCCGGTGACCGCCGAGCCGACCCATCGCTGCAGCGACTCCCGCACCATCAGGGCCTGCGGGTCGAGCCAGCGGCCCTCGTACATCAGCCGGCCCAGACGCCGTCCCTCGGTGTAATAGTGGGCGAGGGTGTCTTCGTTGTGGATCGCGTTGACGAGGCGCTCGTACGCGGTGTGCAGCAGGGCCATGCCGGGCGCTTCGTAGATGCCGCGGCTCTTGGCTTCGATGATCCGGTTCTCGATCTGGTCCGACATTCCCATGCCGTGGCGGCCGCCGATCGCGTTCGCCTCGATCACCAGGTCGACGGGGGAGGCGAACTCCTCGCCGTTGATCGTCACCGGGCGGCCCTGGTCGAAACCGATCGTCACGTCCTCGACAGGGATCTCCACCTGGGGGTCCCAGAATCGCACGCCCATGATCGGTTCAACGGTTTCGACGCCGGTGTTCAGGTGCTCCAGCGTCTTGGCCTCGTGTGTGGCGCCCCAGATGTTGGCGTCCGTCGAGTACGCCTTCTCGGTGCTGTCGCGGTAGGGCAGCTCGTGGGCTCGCAGCCACTCCGACATCTCCTTGCGGCCGCCGAGCTCCGTGACGAAGTCCGCGTCCAGCCAGGGCTTGTAGATGCGCAGGTGAGGGTTGGCGAGCAGGCCGTACCGGTAGAACCGCTCGATGTCGTTGCCCTTGAACGTCGAGCCGTCGCCCCAGATCTGTACGTCGTCCTCGAGCATCGCCCGGACCAGCAGGGTGCCGGTGACGGCGCGGCCGAGCGGCGTGGTGTTGAAGTAGGCACGCCCGCCCGAGCGGATGTGGAAGGCACCGCAGGCGAGCGCGGCGAGGCCCTCCTCGACCAGAGCCGCGCGGCAGTCGACCAGGCGCGCGATCTCGGCGCCGTACATCTTTGCCCGCCCGGGCACCGAAGCGATGTCCGGCTCGTCGTACTGGCCGATATCGGCGGTATAGGTGCACGGGACGGCACCCTTGTCGCGCATCCAGGCGACGGCGACCGAGGTGTCGAGGCCGCCTGAGAAGGCGATGCCGACGCGCTCGCCGGTGGGCAGTGAGGTGAGAACCTTGGACATGGGTAGAGTATGCAGGCTTCTGCATTTTCATGCAAACGGTCGTTTGCCCCTTCGGACGCTACCGATGCCGGCGAGCTGTTGCATCGGACTGAAGGGCGCCACATGGACCGCGCGTAGCGCCGAGCGCATGCAGTCAGGACCGTAGGAAGTGATCAGCCGCCTGCGAGCCCTGCGACAGCGCTCCAACCGAACACATTTGCCGAGACGGCAGCCGAAGCCTCGGGGGCTGCCACATCAGGCCCTCGCTTCATGGTCGGCGGAGACCGGGCGAGTCACATCGGTCGGCCCTGTCGCCAGCACGCTGTCGAGTTGGCTGCGTGAGACGATGCCCAGCTTCGTGAAGACCTTGCGCAAGTGGTACTGGACAGTGCGCGCGCTGATGAAGAGGCGGCTTCCGATCTCGGGGTTGGACAAGCCGTCACGGGCCATCCTGGCGATCTGTGCTTCCTGTGGCGTCAGGGTTTCGTTCCCGGCGGGCGGGACACGCCTGCCCGCGTTTCCCCCGGCGGCGCGCAGTTCTCGGGCGGCACGTTCGGCGAACGCGGTGACTCCCATTTCCTTCAGCATGGTGTGAGCTGTCGACAAGTGCTTGCGCGCGTCGCCGCGTCTACGTCGACGGCGCAGCCATTCCCCGTACAGCAGATGGGCGCGGGCCAGGTCGACTCGCAGTCGGGTCTTGCCGAGCCGGGCGATCGCTTCGAGGTGGAGCGGTTCTGCTGAGTCGTCGTCGGTGAGTTGTGCGCGTGAGCGTGCCTCCACGCCGAGGACCCAGTCGCTCCTCGCCGCCTGGGCCATTTCGCCGAGTTGGTCGCAGGCCTTTGTGGCAACGTCCTTCATCCCGCAGCGTGCTGCCGCTTCGACAAGTTCCGGAAGGGGCCAGCAGAGTGCGGCCAGATCTTTGTCGTAGGACGTGGCGTTCTGACCTGCGGCTACGGCTTCCTCATATCGGCCGAGGCCGTTGAAGAGCAGGGCTTTGGCCCACTCGGCGAAGGTGATGCCGATGCCTTCGCCGCGCTGGGTTGCGTCCTGGAGTGTCGCGGCGGTCAGGGCGGCGACTCCGTCCTCGTCGCCGCGCAGTGCGGCCAACGCCATGGCGCCGTAGGGGGCGAGGCCGCTTCCGGTTGCTTCCTTGGCCACCTGCAGTTCGTCGATCAGCGCCGCCGCGGCAGGGAGATCACCGGCGAACAGGAGCGTGTAGGCGCGTTGGGTGAGAGCCAGCGGCAGTTCGCTGAGCGCCCCGGTCTCGCGGGCCAGTTGAAGGTAGCGGATGGAGAGCTGGTCCCAGATGATGTCGTCCCACAGGCGGATTGCCGTAATGGCCGCCAGCCACATCCAGCGGAGTTCCTCCTCGTTCGTCATACCGGCTCCGAAGTCCGCGAGCGCCCTCTGCAGGGTGGGAACGCCCGCCGCGTACTCCGTGTTGAGCGCCGCGGCAGTGCCTTCGAGCAGGAGGTCGGGGTCGGATGCGGAATGGAGTGGGGGTGGTGCTGTGCTTGCGGCGCTTGCCGCCTCGTCGACGTGGCCGCCGGGGCTGGCCAGGCGGCCGGCGAACACCGCAGCAGAGAGAGCGTCCAGGTAGGTGGCCCGGGAGAGCGTCACATCGATGGGTTCGAGCTGCTTCGCTGCGCGCAGAAGCAGGATCGGGGCGTCGCCGCCCCGGCTGGTGATGAACGCCAGTTGTGCGCGTAGTACGTCGGCGTTCGCCTGCTGGAGAGGTGTGAGCGGTCCGAGTTCGGTCATGGCCAGCAGGTCGCGCGCTGCTTCGAAGGCGCCGGCTTGCGTCTCGGCCTGTGCGGCCGCCAGGGCCCGTCCCGCTCGCTGTGCTGGATCGACCGTGAGCACTGCTGCCCGTCTGAGGAACGCGGCTGCCGCGGCGAGGCCTCCGCGCGCTCGAGCGCGGTCGGCGGACCCGTCGAGTTCTGTGGCCACGTTCTCGTCCGGCCCCACTGCCGCCTGCGCACGATGCCACGCGTAGCGGTCGGGGTCGAGTTGCTGATCCGTGGTTTCGGCCAGCGCCTGGTGGGCTGCCCGTCGTTGGTGCGCGGAGGCGCCTCGGTAGGCGGCTGAGCGGGCCACCGGGTGCCTGAAACGCACCCGTGCTCCGAATTCGGCCAGGTCCGCGTCGGCTGCCGGGGCCGCCGCGGCGGAGTCGACTCCCAGTCTGCCGGCAGCCCGCCAGAGGAGTGCCGGATCGCCGGAGGGGTCTGCGGCAGCGATCAGCAGGAGGGTCCGGGTCTGCGGGGGCATCGCCTCGACACGGCGTTGGAAGGTCTCTTCGATGCCGTTCGCGAGAGGTGCCACGCCGGGGAAGCCGAAGCCGCCTGCCAGTTCGGTGGGGGTCAGTCCGCGAGCCAGTTCGCGCAGGGCCAGGGGGTTGCCTCGCGCTTCCAGGATGATCTGGTCCCGCACTCTGGCGTCGATCGGTACGCCCAGTACCGCGTTCAGCAGGCTGCGGGCCTCTGCCTCCTGGAGGCCGTCGACGGGGAGGTCGGGCACTCCGGCGAGTTCGGCGGTGTCTCGCCGGCGCGTCGCGAAGACCAGGGCGATCGACTCTCGTCCGAGCCGGCGCGCGACGAAGGCGAGAGCCTGGGCCGACGCCTTGTCCAGCCATTGCAGGTCGTCGACCAGGCAGATCAGTGGGTGCGGCCCTGCTGCCTCGGAAAGCAGGCTGAGCAGGGCCAGGCCCACGAGGAATCGGTCAGGGGGCGGTCCGGCGCTCAGCCCGAACGCGGTGCGCAGTGCGTCGCGCTGGGGTGAGGGGATCCGGTCCAGCAGGTCGAGCACCGGCGAGCACAGCTGGTGCAGCCCGGCGAAAACCAGTTCCATTTCGGACTGAACGCCGACGGCGCGGAGGACCCGGAAACCAAGCGCTTGTACAGCGGTGTATTCGAGGAGCGCCGTCTTACCTGCGCCGGGTTCACCGTGCACCACGAGCGCCTGGCTTCCGCCGGAACGAACGTCTCCGAGCACCCGGTCCAGCTCGCCGCATTCGACGCGCCGACCTGTCAGTTCTGCCGCTCGTCTCCCTCTGGGCACGTTGGGCGGTGTTCGCACACCACCACAGTATCTCCGCGGTTGGACCGGCGTGGGTGACCGGCCAGTGGCGGATGCGCTCAGCATCTGCCGAGCGGCAGCCTTGGGGCGAACGCCTCGGAGAGGAGCAGCCATGACGACCGTCCATTACCGCTACGCCGCTGTCGGGGGGCAGAAGCTGTTCTACCGTGAGGCCGGCCCGCCGGACGGGCCGGTCGTGGTGCTTCTGCACGGCTTCCCCTCCAGTTCCTTCATGTTCCGGAACCTGGTTCCGATTCTGGCGGAGCGCTACCGGGTGATCGCTCCGGATCACCTCGGTTTCGGGTGCTCGGACGCGCCGTCGGTCGACGAGTTCGAGTACACCTTCGATGCCTTGGCGGAACTGACGGCTGGGCTGCTGGACCTGCTGGGGGTCTCCCGGTACGCCATGTACGTGCAGGACTACGGAGCGCCCTTGGGATGGCGTCTGGCATTGCGGGATCCGGCTGCCGTGACGGCGATCATCAGCCAGAACGGCAATGCCTACGAGGTGGGCTTCGCGGAGGACTTCTGGAGGCCGGTGCGGGCCTACTGGGCCGAACAGAACGCGGAGACCGAGGCGGCGCTGCGTCAGGCCCTGACGCTGGACGTCACCCGCTGGCAGTATCTGCACGGTGTGCCGGATGAGACCTTGGTCAGCCCGGACACGTGGCTCCACGACTTCGCACTCTTGAGCCGGCCCGGCAACGACCTGGTGCAGCTGCGGCTCTTCGCCGACTACGCCAACAATCTTCCGCTGTATCCGAAGGTCCACGCGTACCTGCGGGAGAGCCGGGTGCCCCTGCTGGCCGTCTGGGGGCGCAACGACGAGATCTTCCTCCCCGACGGCGCCCTCGCTTTCGCCGATGACGCGCACGACGCGGACATCTGCTTGCTCAACGGCGGCCATTTCCTTCTGGAGAGCCGGCTGGACATCGCATCGAGCATCATCCTGCCGTTCCTGGGGAGGGCACTGTCATGACCGGTCCGCTCCATGAGCAGTCGGTACTGGTCGTCGGGCGAGCCGGCGGGATCGCTCATGCGGTTGCCGTCGCCGCCCGGGATGCGGGCGCCCGCGTCATCGCGGCGGGCAGGCACCGACAGCGGCTCGCCGACCTCTACGCGGGCGAGCCGGACATCGCCGCCGAAGCCGTCGACCTCACCGATGAGGGTTCCATCGCCGCGCTCGCAAGCCGGCTCGGGAGCCTCGACCACGTGGTGTCCACCGCGTCGGCACGCGCCCGCGGGCGTCTCGGCGACCTGGCCGGCGACGCCGTCCGGCTCTCCTTCGACACCAAAGTGATCGGCCCGCTCCTGCTGGCCAAACATCTGGCCCCACGGATGCGGCAGGACGGATCCTTCACCCTCTTCTCAGGGGTCGCGGCATCGAAGATCACCGTAGGCACCCTGGCGGTGGCGATCACCAACGGCGCCGCCGAAGTGCTGGCCCGTTCGCTCGCCCTGGAACTGGCTCCGCTCCGCGTGAACGCCGTCTCGCCGGGTGTCATCGACACCGGGGCCTGGGACGCCCTCGGCGACCAGGCCAAAGCCCAGTACTTCGCCGACATCGGCGCCCGCAACCCCGCCCGGCGGATCGGAACTCCACATGACGTCGCCAACGCGGTGCTCTTCGCCATGACCAGCACCTTCCTCACCGGCGCAACGCTGCCTATCGACGGCGGCGAACCACTCACCTGACAGGCACCGGAAGCCGTGCCGTGCCCGATCCGAGAGGAGCAGAACCATGGGCCTTTCCTGGCAGCAAGGACCACTCGCCGCAGGGGCTGTGGGCCGGTTCCTCGTTCCCGGCCCACTCCCCCGGCGGATGCTGTTCGCCGAACCGCTCCGTCGAAGGATGCGCGTCCGCTTCGGAGAAGGATGGATTGCCGACAGCGAAGACGCCGTACTGCTGCACGAGCCCGGCCGATACCCCGTGGCCTACTTCCCGCCTGCAGACATAGACGCTGGCGTCCTCCAGCCCACCGAGCACACGACCAGGCACCCTGACCTCGGGGGGACGTCCTGGTACACCGTGCGGGCCGGGGATCGCGTCAAAGAGCGGGCCGCGTGGCAGCACACGGACCTCCCCGAGCACGCTCAGATTCTGCGGGATCGCGTCGCCTTCGCCTGGCCCGCCATGGACGCCTTCTACGAAGAGGACGAGCGGATCGCCGGCCATGCTGCGGACGCCTACCACCGCATCGACATCCGCAGGACCAGCCGCCACCTGGTCGTGCGGGGCGGGGACCGGGTGGTCGCGGAGAGCAGGCACCCGGTCGTTCTGTACGAGTCCGGGTTCGCGCCCCGTTGGTACGTTCCGCGCACCGACGTCGACCTGGCCGCACTGCACTCCGTCGAGGGGCAGACGTTCTGTCCGTACAAGGGTCTGGCCAGCTACTACGACATCGCAGGCGCACGACGGGCCGCGTGGTCGTACGAGAACGCCTGGGACGAAGTGCGCCGTATCTCGGGGATGGTGTCGTTCGAACCGGACGAGATCGAGGTACGTCTCGACGGTGTGCGGCAGCGCCTCGAGCCGGGGCAGACCGTCGTCGCGCACGGCGTCGACCGCAACCTCGACCTGCCTGAGGCTCCTCCTCGCCCCGCTCACCTCGACTGAACCCGGCAACTGCCGTCACGCAAGCCCTACTTCAAGAGGGAGCAGACGGGTGCCCTCGACATGACGACGGAAGCCCGTGCGGGGCGAATGCGGTTGACCGGGCGCACGAGCTGTCGCATTCCCTCGTAAGAAGCGCCCACGCAATACCCCTTTGACTGCTGGAGGTAACAATGAGCACCGACCCATCCGATCTGCACGCTGACGTGCTCGTCATCGGATTCGGAAAGGGCGGCAAGGCCGTCGCCGCGAAGATGGGGCAGCTTGGCAAGACGGTCGTCCTGGTCGAGCAGTCGGACAGGATGTACGGCGGGACGTGCCCCAATGTCGGCTGCGTTCCCACCAAAGCGCTCGTTCACCACGCCAATCAGCGTCGACCGGAGGACTCGCCGCAAGACTGGTACGAGCGCTCCGTCGGCGAAGTCCAGGCCCTCACGGCCCTCTTCCGTGCCGGCAACTTCGAGGGGCTGAACGGAATGGAGACCGTGCAGGTCCTCACAGGACGCGCGGTGTTCCGGGACTCCCACACGGTGTCCGTCGGTGATGGCGCCGGACGGCTCACCGTCAGAGGCGACATCGTTCTGCTCAACACCGGCTCGGCACCGATAGTGCCTGACATCCCAGGCCTCAAGGTCAGCAAATACGTCCTGACCAGCACGGAGTTGATCGAGACAAGCGTTCTTCCCCCGCGCCTTGCCATCATCGGTGGCGGCTACTTGGGGCTGGAGTTCGCCTCCATCTACCGCAGGTTCGGCTCCGAAGTGACCGTGCTGGAGACCGCGGAGGACATCCTGCGACGCGAGGACGAGGACGTCGCCGCCGCCGTGAAGACGATCCTGCTCGACGAAGGAATCACCATCGCGACTGCGGCACGCGTGCTGGAAGTCACCGATGGTCCGGCAGGGGCAAACGTGGTCTACGAGCGCGATGGCAGCAAGCATGTCATCGAGGTGGATGGTGTCCTGGTCGGCGCAGGGCGTCGCCCGGCGACCTCAGGGCTGAACCTTGAAGCGGCGGGGGTGGCCGTGACCGATCGGGGCGCGGTGCAGGTCGACAAATATCTCCGTTCGAGCCAGCCTCACATCCTCGCTCTCGGCGATGTCAACGGCGGCCCGCAGTTCACCTACATCTCTCTCGACGACAGCCGCATCGTCCTCGACCAGTTGATCGGCGAAGGGCTCCGCAGTACGGAAGACCGGGTGGCCGTGCCCCACACCCTCTTCATCACACCTCCGTTGGCGACTGTGGGGCTCACCGAGAGGGAGGCACGCGCCGCAGGCTACCGGGTGAAGATCACCAGCCAGCCAGTCGCTGAGATCATCGCCATGCCGCGGGCCTATGTCGTCGAGGAGACCCGCGGAATGATGAAGTTCGTGGTCGACCTGGAGACCGACAAGATCTTGGGTGCCGCGCTGCTGAGCACTGATGGACAGGAAATCATCAATACCGTCGCCCTGGCGATGAGACACGGCATCACCGCATCCGAACTCCGCAACTCCATCTACACTCACCCCAGTTCGACGGAGGCGTTCAACGACGTACTGGGTGTGGTGGTGCGCAGCGACACGTAGGGCACCGCGACCCGCACGCACTGTCGTGGCCGCCCCGAGATTGCGGGCGGGTGTGCCAGGAGACCGTTGTCTACGAGGCGGCTGCGTAGCTCACAGGGCATCAGATGCCCTCTCCCGTACACGTTCCGTCTTTCCGATGTTCGTTCTGATGACCCCGGGCCGGCACTACAGTGCGCGCCGTGGAGATACCCGACTACCTACCCCACTGGTGGGTCTGGATCATGCTCGGCCTTGCGGCGCTGCAGGCCATCGGCCTTGTTCCGATCAGTGGCCGACTGCGTGCCTCGGATCCCGCCGTGCGGTCCGAGGCACGCTTGGACTTGCTGGATGCCGTGGGCGCTCTGCTGTCCTTCGGTGGCTTCGGACTGACCCTGGTGGGGTCGGCGTCCTGGTTCTGGCTCGGGCTGGTCGGCTTCGCTCTCATGACGGCCGGGTACGCGGTCAAGGGCGTTCGCCTGTTGCGGGCCCGACGTCGTCCCACCGGCTGACGCCCGCCGGCTCCTAGCTGTCGGCTCCCAGGTCGTTCCGCATGGCGTCCCGGAGGGCTTGATATGCCTGGTCGAAGCGGAGGCGGCCTGCGGCATGCGGGGCGCTGTCCCGGGTGCATCCGTCGGCCGCGGTGCCGGGTGACTGCGCGCGCGGTCCACAAGTAGCGCTGCCCGTCGGACATTCCCGCGATCTGGACGTGGACGCGGCCGGGCGCGGCGAAGGCCTCGTAGACGTTTCCACAGCGGGCAGGTTCCACCGGCCCGGGAGAAGTGGAAGCCGGTGGCCGACTGACGCTTGGACATGTTCCCGGCCCGGTCGACGCGTACGAAGGAGAACGGCACGCCGCGCAGGCGGGGCCGCTGCAGGGTGCTGAGCCGGTGGCAGACGGTCTCGTAGCCGAGGCCGTAGCGGTCGGTGAGGCGCTCGATGTCATAGCGCACCTCTTCGGCAGCCGCGTGGAAGGGCCGGTACGGGAGGATGAGCGCGGCGGCGAAGTAGTTGGCGATGCCGAAGCGGGCGAGGGCGTGGGTGGCGGAGCCCTCGGGAAATTTGGCGGTGGCCTGGCGGTCCAGTTCCTCGTCGTACTCGAGCAGGGCGGCGTCGCCATGCGGAACGCGCGTTGTCCTGGTCGCTGCCGGTTGGACAGGTGAAGGGTTCGGGGCGCCGCGTCGTAGTGGTGCAGTCGGTCTCCGGCTTCCGCCGCCAGGTGGACGCCGTGTCGGTCGGCGAGTCTCGCCATGAGCGCGCGCAGGACCTCTCCCGCCCGGATGCCGATCTCCTCGGCGAGTTGCTCCGCGGCGAGGTCCGTGCCGTGCAGGTCGTTCTGGTGGCGGTAGAGGAAGTCGCGGATCTCCTCGTGTGGCGAGCGCGGGGTGTCGTGCTCGCCGCCCCGGCCGTCCGCCACCTCCGTGAGCCGTTCGGACAGGCTCTGGTTGCGGCGGCCCAGATCGAGCAGGACCTGGGCCACACCCGGCATCCGTGAGGCGAGCTGCGCGAGGTCGGCCGCTGCGACGCTCGACTCGGCAACTCGGGGTCCGCTCCGCACGCCGGGTGAATCGCTGTTGCCGCCGCGTTCCAGGGTGGCCCATCCGTAAGTTGCCAGTGCCTTCGAGCCCTACTGCGTGAGCCAGCAGAGTGTGGCCACAGCACCGCTCAGCGCAATCGAGAAGCACTGCGCACGACCGGCGCCTCACCCGGTCCTCGTCAGCTATGGCCAGCCTCACCCGGCGACTCCACGGCCAACCGGTGGGGGCTGGCTAGGTCGCCGGGTCCGCCGTAGTGCTTGTTGAACGACTCCCCAGGGGGCCCGAGGGCGATCGAACCCGCTTTCCTGGGGTTTCACGGGGCCGGCGTGCGCCGGACGACTTGGCGGTCATGTCTGGCACTGAGAGGTCGCGGCGCCGGTCCAGTTGCTCCAGGCGCCTCCCGCGGGTTTAACGTGGACGCGAATCTCGACTTTGGCGTTGACGACGAAGCAGACCCGGGTGGTGCTGCCGATTTCGGTGGGACCGGTGGTCGAACGGCGGGGGACGAGGGCGCGTCCGTTGCCGATCTTGACCCAGTGGCCACCGGAGACGACGCGGAAG
This sequence comes from Streptomyces sp. NBC_01428, assembly GCF_036231965.1. NCBI lineage: Bacteria > Bacillati > Actinomycetota > Actinomycetes > Kitasatosporales > Streptomycetaceae > Streptomyces > Streptomyces sp. NBC_01428. The sequence goes on from NZ_CP109499.1 coordinate 1,056,493, forward strand.
AAGGCTTCGTACTCGACGTGGGCGGCGTGGGGGCTGGTGTTGCGAAGAACGACGTGGGCCTTGATGTCGCGGGTGTAGATGCGTCCTTCCTTGCCCTTCTCGGCGCTGATGCAGCCGTTGGCCGCGATGCCCCCGGTGGAGACGGAGCCGCCGCAGGCGACGGCGGCGGCGTGGGCGTTGGCAGCGGGAAGCAGGAGGGCGAGCGCGGTGGCGGAGGCCAGGGCTGCGGTGCGCATCAGACGCATGGAAGTCCTTCCGGTTGAGGAATGTCCCATCTTCTACCGGAATTTCGAATTGTTCCTCCTCCGCCACCCTTTCGCGTGACCTTCTTCCGCGCGTAGCCCCGCGCGGGCGGCGAACCTACGGGCAGCGCCCCAAGCGGGTCGCCACCGCATCGGCCGCGGTTACCAACGGTCCCGGCCGCACGAAGATCTCCATCAACCGCGCAGCGGCGCGGTCGGGTTCTATGTCAAACGCCTCGTGGCCATGGCTGACGACTCACGCATACGCGGCCGCGTGCCCCTCGGGACAGGGAGCAGGCCGCGCCCCGACCCGAAGTGCCGGTGGAAGAGCACCCCTTGCGGGAGGCTGACGGCCCGAAGCCCATAGTTCGGACGTGGTCGCCGACCGATCCGCCCGCCCTGTGGGGGCGCCAGAAAGGCACCTGGAGATGGGCGCTCGTGACCGCCAAGCGGGACTGGCCCGACCGACACCGACGGGACGACATCGAAGTCACACCGCACCGTCTGGCGGCTCTACGCAGGACTGCGTTCACCAGTAAGAGAACGGTGAGAACCGATAATTGATCCGGCTTTCGGCGCCAAATGACCTAGTCTTTAAGGAACTTGACGATGAATAGGTCGGTCGATGGCGTTCTCTTTACCAGGTTTGCAGTGCGCCTCAGGTCCGGCCGCGGAAGGAGTGCAGTGCCTCCCGTACGCCCGAATCGCCGTTCCCTCATAGCCGGTGGCCTCGCAGTAGCCGCCGCAACCGCCGTTCCCCTGTCGGTGTCCACGCCCGCAGTGGCAGCCGGTCTCATCCCCATCCGGCTGGCCGGGCCGACCGGTCCCGCTCCGGTGGGCGCCGCAGAGCTGCACCTGGTCGACCCGTCGCGGACCGACCCCTGGTCGGGGCAGCCGCGCGAGGTGATGGTGACCGTGACGTACCCGGCCGCCGACGTGCGTGGCCGCGCGATGCTCCCCTGGCTGCCCTCTGGTGCCGAGCGGGCCCTGAAGGCCCGCTTCGGGGGCGCGGTGGACGGCTACGCGCTCCCGAGGACCCACAGCGCGAACCGCGCGCCGGCCCGGCCCGGCCGCCGGCCGGTGCTGCTCCACTCGCCGGGATATAACGCGGACCGCACGTTCAACACGCTGGTCATCGAGGAACTGGCCTCCTGGGGCTATGTAGTTGTCGCGATCGACCATCCCTACGACTCGGGCGAGGTGGAGTTCCCGGACGGCCGCGTGGTCGTCAACCGCCCCGACGACGCCAGCGACGAGGCCCGCACGGCCGCGGTCGCGGTGCGCGCCGCCGATCTGCGGTTCGTCCTCGACCAACTGACCGTGCTGGAGCGGGGCGGCAACCCCGACGCCGAGGGGCGTCCGCTCCCGCGCGGGCTGCGCGGGACGCTGGACCTCACGCGGGTCGGCGCTTTCGGGCACTCCCGGGGCGGCGCCGCGTCGGCCGCGATGATGTACCTGGACAAGCGGGTGCGGGCCGGCGTCGATCTGGACGGCGCGCTGTACGGGCCGGTGGTCAAGCACGGTCTTGACCGGCCGTTCCTGCTGATGGACACGGTGGTCCACGACGGGCTGAACGAGGACGAGACCTGGCCATCGTTCTGGGCGCACCTGAGCGACTGGCACCGCTGCCTGCGGCTCACGGACGCCGACCACAACTGCTTCACCGACATCGTGGCCATCGCCCCGCAGCTCCCCGAGGCGGTACGCAATACGCTGCAGATCGGCCCGATCCCCGCCGACCGGGCGGTGGCTGCCGTACGGGCGACCGTGCGCGCCTTCTTCGATCTCCAGCTGCGCGGCCGCCCGGACGCCGGGCATCTGCTGTGGGGGGCTTCGCCGCGCTATCCCGAGATCGAGTACGTAGCCGGATAGCAACCGGCGCCGGACGCCCTCAGGCGGTCTGCCCGCGGCCCTGCCACACGACGACGGCCGCCACCAGCAACACCCCGACTGGGCGGGCCCGTTCGGTACGAACGAGGAAGAAGGCCCGGACCTGGAGAGGGCGGACCAGAGCGGGCCCGTCACGCACCGGCAGGTGGGTCAGTTCCCACGCGGTGGCGGTCAGAGTCACGGCAGTTGGCGCCGATCAAGTCCTGGGACATCGCGGCCCCCGCGCCAGGCAAGGGATCGGCAGCCAGTTTGTGTAGGGCGTGCCAGGAGTCGTACGCGGCCAGCAGTACCGTCCCATGGTGGTGCAGGTCGGCGTAGACCCCACGGGCGCCCTGCAGCAGCAAGGTGCTCAGAACCCAGCGCCGCAGCCAGGGTCGAGGGTTGCTGGTAACGATCTCCAGGCCGGCCGGGGGGCCGGGTGTCGTCGGATCACCACCTTCGCGGCGGCCGATCAAATCCACGGCAGTGGTTTCTTCGCGGGTCAGGACCGGAGCGGTGCGCGGCGGCGGGCTACCGCCGCCGCGCATCCGCAGGATGGCTGGCCAAAGAAGCCGACCGGCGCCCCAACACACTGCATCCCCTACTCGGCCCACCGCCCGCATCCTCAACGGTGGCGATCTCCCACACAGCCAGAATATGGAGGCGGCCCAGGAGGAGTACGTCCGTCATGCTTCCCAGATCCGGCGTCAACGACATTAGGCGTCCGGCAACTCCAGTGCCCGCTCACAATCGTCACCGGTCGACCAGCCCGCACAACCGGAGGAAGCGCGCCGGAGAGCGCGGTCGCGCCTCCGGCGTCCGGACAGCAATGTTGTGCGGCAACCGCCACGTCCTCCCCTCCCCTCCCCCCGCCGCCGGGCTCGCGGAGCGCGCGCCCGGCGGTCTCGGAAGACGGGCGGCCCGCCCCCGTGGCGCGGGCCGCGGAGGATCGCGGTCGGTCAGTCGCGGTTGCCCGCCTTGTCCACCACCGCCGTCGTGACGATCGAGTCACCGCCGAGGACCTTGCCGTGCGCCGAGATAATCTGGGTGCCGACGATCCGGTAGGTCCTCGGGTCGATCAGCCACCGGTCGTGGATCGATTCACCGGTGGCGGAGTTCTCCCCACGGAAGTAGTTCAGGGCGATCACCCGGCGTCCGGCGGCGGTGTCGACCAGGTGGCCGGTGACCTCTCCGCCCGGTACGAGTGCGAGGGCGCGGTAGAGAGACGCCAGGCCCTTGGCCGGCATCACGTCGGCCGACAGCAGGACACTGATCTCGGAGTAGTCGTTGCGTGCCTGTGCGGCATCCTTGGAGTCGGCGATGGCATCCTGCTCGCGCAGCGCCTTCAGCGTCTGCTTGCCGTCGGCGGGCAGGGCGGTGAGGACCCGGTACATCTCACGGGGCGAGCGGTCATCGCCCTCGCCGCCGTTCTCCAGGTGCATCTTGGTGACCTCGAGCGGGTGGTGCTTCAACTGGAAGGCGCTGGCGGAACCGTCGTAGCGGATCCAGTTCTCCACATCGCCCACGCGTTTGTTCGCCTCGTTCGCAGGCTCCTGCACCGACTTGGTGTAGATCCATTGCTTCGCCTGCGGAACGGTGCCGTCCGGCTGTGTCTGGACCGCGTCGGCGGCCTGCCGCAGGAACTCCGCCGCGCTTACTCCCTTGAAGCGCACGCCCTGCGTGGCTGCGGGCTGCACCGCGCGCCCCTCGCCCTTCCCGCCCACCAGCAGGGTGGCGGCGACGGCGACGGCGGTCACCCCGGCCACGACCGCGACGATCGCGAACTCCCGTCGTCGCCACAACGCCCGACGCGACTCCCTGGCTCGCACGGCTTCGGTGAGCCGTGCCCGCCCCGGTGCGAGCCGGCCTCGGTCGGGTACCGGCGTGTGGGCGCGCAGCTCACGCACTTCGGTCATCTCGTCCATGGCTAGGCCACCTCCGCGGTGTCGATCACGAACGTGGGATCGGCGCCCAGCGCCGTACGTACCTTGCGTCGCGCCCGGTTGAGCCGCGAACGAACCGTGCCGACGGGTATGTCCAACGCCTCCGCGACCTCCTGATAGGTCAGTTCGGCCCAGGCGATGAGCAGCAGGACGTGCCGGTCCGGCGCCGACAGTCCCGCGAGAGCGCCGGCCAGCGGGCCCTGCGCCGCGATCCGGCTGTCGGTGTCCTCCAGCCAGAACGGGCCCCCGGACGCGGCGAGCGGGTCGTGGCCGGTGCGGGCGAGCACCCTGAGCGCGCGCACCTCGGCGCGGCGCTGCTTGCCGATGAGGTTCCCGGCGATGCCGTACAGCCAGGGGCGCGCGTTGGCGCGGCTGTGGTCGTAGCGGGACCGGATCCGGAAGGCGATCAGGAAGGTGTCGGCGGTGATGTCGTCAGCGGCCGCGTCGCCCAGGCGACGGGCCGCGTAGCGGTGGACATCGGGGGCGTAGCGGTCGTAGAGCGTGGCGAACAGCTCCGGCTCCTCCAACGACTGCGCGACGATCTCCGCGTCGTCCATCGTCGGTGCCGTGGACGGCGGTGGTCCGCTCACAGTGCTTCCCCTGACTCCTCGGTGCGTGCCGGTCACCTGTTGTTCCCCGCTGACATCCAAAAGGTTCACGGTTTCGCGAAAGCCGTCGCACCCCCGGTGAACACGCAGGCGCTCAGGGAATCACCGCCTTCGGTACCTTCCGCACGGAGGGGCCCAGTCTCCGAGGCTCGTCCGACCGTTCGCGGATCGAACGACTCGAGATCCGGGTGAGCCCGGCGCCCGGTTGCGCTTCCTCGCCGATCCGCGCCAGGCGCCCGACGCACAGACGCCCGGGCCGCGGGGTTGTCACCAGTTCCAGTTGCAGAGGCCGCCGCCCGTCCTCACCGCCGACGCCGCGAGCCGGGCACCCTCCTTCCAGACCGTCGGGAGGCCATCGCGGTCGTGTCGTCGACGTCGGCGGCTCTGAGCCTCGTGATGCAGCGGTCGGCCGGCTCCCCCACGGCGGCAGAGCGAACACCTCGACGCCATCGTTCTTAGGATCGATGACCTCCTTCGGCAACGGCCACCGGGCGAGCTGCTCCAGCGGCGAGATCTCGGCCGAAGGCGCCTCGAAGTAACCGAAGGCGCCTCGAAGTACATATCCCACTCGACGGTGGTGCTGTCCGGCTCGATGAAGTGACAGGACCCAGACTCAAAGGCCCGACCGATTCGCCGGCGGCTCATTCGCCAAGCGGTCCCACAAGGAGCATCCGTGCGCGGTGAACGCGTCCACGGGGCGAATGCCGCCCCGTCCCGAAGCCAGCGACTGCACCGACGGCCTCAGCGGGGACGACACGCGGAAAGCGGGCCATCGAGGTGCGCCGGCGGTGTTCGGGTTGCCGGTGCGCGCGAAGTTCGTCCAGTAGCCGACCATCCGGTCCGACAGGGCGGACTGCTCACCGGTCAGTGGTCGTTCGGTGGGAAAGGAGGGGAACAGGTACGGCATCTCGAAGCCGTGCGCCGCACCGTAGGGGAAGCCCGGGTTCGTCGGCAGGCCGGCAAGGACGGGAGCCTCTCGGTCGCTGAACGCGTAGGCGTACAGCGGCAGGTCCCGAGCGTGGGCGGCGATGGCGCGGCCGGCTGCCAGCGTGGTGCACGTGAAGGACCGGTCGGTCAGCGCCGCGGCCCAGGCCAGCGCGGGAGAGCCATGGCGTGCTGCCGGGTACTGTGCCTCGACGGCCGCGGCCGCGGGCCCGAAGGCCTCCGTCAGTCGGGCGCGATAGTCGCTCTCTGTGCGGAGAGGGAACGCGCCGAGCGACACGCCAACGAACATCCGCATCTCGTCGTGGTTGGTGCCCAGCACGACCGGCACGCGGTGGAAGCGTCCCGCTCGCAACGCCTTGTCCGGTGCGACCAGCAGTAGCCCGTTGCCGTAGGCAGGACGGTTGAACGACTGCATCAGCTGCGCGGTGGCAAGGCGTCCGGTGCTCTGCCCGCGCAGGCACGTGAGCACCTCCCTGGCGGCGCCCTCCGTGCAGCCCAGCTGCCGGGCGGCTTCCGCGCCTGCCGTCTGGACATCGGTCTGCGTGGCGAACGGCTCGTACGCCGGTGTTCCGGGGGCGAGAGCTCCCCGCGGGAAGGACGTCAGGCAAGAACCGCTCTGCAGGACGGCGCTTTGGAAGAGGCCCGCGGCCGTCGGTGAGGTGAGGTGCGCGCAGATGCCGATGGCGCCCGCGGACTCGCCGAACAGCGTGACCTTGCCCGGATCTCCGCCGAAGCGCAGGACGTTGGAGCGGACCCAGCGCAATGCGGCTTGCTGGTCGGCCAGGCCGAACGGCGGGACGGTGCCCAGTGCGGCATGTCCGAAGTAACCGAAGATACCCAAGCGGTAGTTGACCGTGACGACGACGGCGTCACCCTGAACCGCCAGGCGTTCCGCGCCGTAGTCGCTGCCGGAACCGCCCAGGAACGCGCCGCCGTGCATCCACACCAGCACGGGCCGCTTCTTCCCCGTCGGCTTCGTCGCGGGCACCGTGACGTTGAGGTAGAGGCAGTCCTCCGAACCGACGACAGCGCCTGCATCCGAGGGCCCGCCGACGCCCGTACCCGGTGCCGGCATCTGCACACAGCGCTGCGCCGGCTGTGTCGCATCCCTGATGCCCTGCCATGCGGCAGCCGGCACGGGTGCATGCCAGCGCAGCGGTCCGGTCGGCGGTGCGGCGTAGGGCAGGCCTTCGAAGGTGGCGTACGCACCGTGCGAGACGCCACGTACCAGGCCCAGCTCGGTTCGGACGACGACACCGCCCTGCCCCGCGGAGTCGACAAGACCAGGGCGTGCGTCGGCTGGTGTGACCGCGGCCATGAGGAGGGCCGCCGCGCTCAGCAACGGGAGGAGCACCCTGCGAAGAGCGGCTCTCCGCACGGAACTCGGCGCGGTCGTGGTCGGGGACATGGGCTCCCACCTTCTTGGGTCGGGGACGGCACGGGACAAGGGCGTGCCGGGCCGCGATCGGTCGTACGCGGGCACACCGGCCTGGCTGGGCCCGGTACGTGCTCTGAACAGGGGCATCGGCGCGGACGGTTGCTGCCGGTGATAAATACGCTAGAACCTCCCGCGCGCTGGAGGTTCAAGAGCTGTGACGCAAGAAACGTGGAGCATCGGCGAGCTCGCGGCCGGCACGGGCCTTCCCGTCAAGACGGTCCGCTACTACTCCGACAGCGGCCTGCTTCCCGTGGCCTCCCGCAGCAGCGGTGGCCATCGCCGCTACGGCCCCGAGGCATGGGAGCGGATCCGGCTCATCAGACGCCTGCGGGCGTTGGACACCCCCATCGCGACCATCACCCAAGTGGTCACCGGCGAGCGCACACTCGACGACCTGGTGTCGTCCGAGCTCGGAGCAGTGCAGGAACGCCTGGCCCAACTCCGGTGGCGCGAGGCCACACTCAAGGCCCTCGACCACTGTGCAGCCGAGGAGCGCCTACGGCGGCTGGAGATGCTCTCACGGGTGCAGAGGCTGCCGGAGGCGCAGCACAGGCTCACCGAGCACTGGTACCGGGAGCTGTCCCCGGCCATGCCCCGACGCCGACTCGACATCATGATCGCCATGTTGGCCCCGGAGCCACCACAGGACCCCACCCCCGTCACGGCCCTGGCCTACGCCGAACTTCATCTGCTCATCGCCACGCCCAGATTCACCCGCTGGACCCAGGACCACGACGAGGAGATGCGCGACGGCCCGGCCTTCTACGCGGAGATCGACGAAGCCGCGACCCTGACGGCATCCGCCCTCGCCCAGGGACTGCTGCCCGGGGCGGGACCCGTGGTGGACGCCTTCGTGTCGGCCCACGCCCGAGCCCGCGGGGCGTCGGACTCCCCTGCCTTCCGCGCCTACCTGCACCGGCTGGTGTCACGGTCGTCGGCTTTCGATCCCCGCCTGGAGCGGTACTGGTCCCTGGTCGGCACCACCACGGGTGGCCGCGTGCTGAACATGACGGTGGCGCATCGATGGCTGACTGAAGGCCTGCATCTCTCGATAACCGGCACCCCGCCGTCTCCGACGCCTCTTCACACGCCGTGATGGCACGCCGTGACGGCACGCTGAACCGTTCGGACGCCGCCATGCTCGCCGGAACTCCCGACTGCGCAGCGAGGGCCCCGCCGGAGCGGGGCCCTCGCTGCGCAGTCGGGCGCGCCGACCGTAGTACGGGTCCTCAGCTCACGTCGACGTAGTCGCCGGAGGAGTTGCTGGCACCGGTGGTGGTGTTGCCGCTGTAACGCCAGCGCCAGGTGCCGTCCTGGGAAGCCGTCACCGTGGTCTTCAGGTGACCGGTGCTGCCGGCGGTCACGGACTTGACCGTGGAGTAGGTGCTGGAACCGGCCAGCTTGAACTGCAGCTTCACCGACCGGCCGCCGTAATTGTCATAGCGGTGCTGACTCCAGTTGGCGCGCTGCACGGTGCCCGTAACGGTGATCTGCTTGCCCTTTGCGACGGGCTCCGGGGACGCGTTCGCGCTCTGGATGCGCGAGGCACGCTGGAGGCTGACCGTCGCGGAGAGCAGGTCGTCGTCGTAGCCACCGTTCTTCTTGATGGCCGTGCCGAGAGTCTTCCACGCGGCGGCGTCACTGTTGACGAGGTGATTGCCATGACCGACCGGCATCCCGTTCGGGTCGATGGTCACCGTCTCGTCGCAGGCGCGGAAGGTGTAGCCCCCCGCAGACGACGTCCTGCAGCTCCACCGGGTCGAGGAGATCGAGAGCATGTACCTGGTGGACCCGCTGCTCCGGTACGCATCGACATACCAGTCGTCGAGCGCCACGTTGCTCTTCACCGTGTACGTCAGTCGGGCCTCGACTTCGGCACTGATGCCGACGACGATCGGCTTGCCGTTGTTGAAGACGACTTTCGAGAAGGAGATGTCGCTTTCAGCCGCGTGCGCGGCCGGCGCCGTGAGCCCCACGCCCACCAGCGTCATACCCCCGGCCACCACCGCGGCGGCTACGCTCCGCGCGGTCGCCGGTCTGTTCCGCTGTACAGCAGCGGATGTTGCAGTGATCAATCCCCACCCCTGAGTCACATACGAGAGCGGCGGGCCCGCTGCCCGCCGTCGGAACTCTAGATCATCCAGGGGCGGCACCCGGCGCCGCTCCGCGCCCGGTGGCCAGGGCGCTGACCGTGTCACCACCCCGACCGAGAACACCGCAACCGGCCGGCCTTACCGCTTCGCCGGCACCTACCAGGACCCCATGGACCTGCACCACATGGGCGCCCGCGACGAAGACTGTCTGGGAGGCGGCTGCTCCGAAGACACCGACGGCAACAGCGGCGGGTGCCTCACGGTCGGCGTGGGAAAGAAGGCAGTCACCCAGGACAACGCCTTCGGACGGGCACACGCCGCTGCCCATGAGCCAGCGGTGCGCCTCGGACCCGTTGCCGTCCGGACCTTTCTGCTGATCACCGGGGTTCCAGCCGCGGTAGGAGTCGTACAGGTCGAGCAGAGCCTGGCGGAAAGAATCGGGCTGCGCTTCACCGCTTGCCAGGGGCGATCTCGTCGCCGTACATTCCCTGCACCCGGCTCGTCCGGTCGCTTCGTCTATCCCTTTGAGCACATGAGGAGCGCCCGCTATGACGGGTGTACTGGCGGTCGCAGGCGGCACCGCATCCGGCAAGTCCACTCTTGCCGAAGCCCTTTCGCTGCAGTGTCCCGAGAGCATCGCGCTGATCCATCTGGACGACTACTACGTGCCCGCGCACGACCCCCTGAGGGGTGTGTGGACGGTCAGTGCCGACCACCACGCCATCCTGGACTGGAACCATCCGGGCTCGATCGACGAGACAGCGGTGACACACGCCATTGACGCGGCGCTGCTGCGAGCCGGTGTGCTGCTGGTGGTGGTCGAGGGCCTGTTCGCTCTGACCCTGCCGTCCGTGGTCCGGCGAGCCGCGTGGCGGGTGTATGTCGACACCCCCGACGACATACGCCTGGCCCGCAAGATCCTCCGGAAGATCGAGGTGCAGCGGCAGGACCCCCGGCTGTCCCTGCGCAACTATCTGCAAACCGGCAGAGACCGCCACGCAGCCCACGTCGCGCCCTCCCGGGCGGCGGCCGACCTGATCGTGGACGGCACCGCGAGCGAGGCAGAGATGCTGGCGGTCGTCATGCCGCTGATCGGACCGGCCCTCGCGCCACTACCCACGGCGCCCTCGCAGGCGCAGAGGGTGTGCGATGTGCCCCGTAACGCCGGTGTCCCTGTATTCGCGCTGTGAGGTGCCCGAGGCTCCCGGAATTCATTCGTCGTCCATCGGCCTTCATGCCGGTGGTGAAGCGAATCTGATGGTCGCGTCGCGGAGCGTCGCGGATTCAGGTCCGGCGGAGTCGGGGAAGAAACAGGAAGCCACGGGTTCCCGACCCAACCCCGCGGCGCGTAGCGGCACAGCGACAAGTCGGGAAGGCCACAATCCTCTGGCCTCCGCCCGAGGTGCAAGTCAAGGCAGCGCGGAAGCCGGCGGCGCTGCGGCGGCGACAGGTCTGGCTATGGGCCTCAGAGCAGGAGTGGTTTCGACGCACTGACGGATATCACTTGGGTGCATCAGCCACGAATGGCGATGGGACCTCGACATTCCCAGGCGACGCATGGTTCAACTCCGCGACCTTCGGGACCCGAGTGCGGAGGAAGAGACGATGCCGAGCGACGCGCCGTTCGGCGGCCTCGCTCTGGTTGTGCCAGAAGTGCCGCCGGTCCGCGACCTGGACGGGCTGCGGCGCACCGACAGTGTCTGTCGACGGGTGTGGCGCGGGCTCACTCGTGGCAGACCACAACCGCCACGGCGGGGTCACTCCTCGGTGGGCAGCCAGTTCCCGTGCAGGCCCAACGGGACCCGCACCGGAATCCGCACCCGTGCGACCGGGCCGGAGCCAGGGTCATCCGCCGGGATCACCAGCAGCCAACTGCTCTCGTCCGTACGGTCGGTGGCGTACGTCATCCAGTAGCCGCCCTCGCCGCCAGGGGAGCCGGGAGACGGGGCGAACACCGGCTCCCCGACGGACAGGTCCCCAGCGTCCCAGCTCACGCTGGTGCCGTCGGTGTCCCTCCCATCGTACCAGCGCAGGGCGTTGTACTCCCCCGGCAACAGGTCCAGGTCCCCTGTCTCCGAGGCCACCGCCAGTTGGTGATGCCGTCGGCCGATCAACCGGTCGTCCGTACGCGGCAGCTCCATGCGCGCGTCATCCAACAGGGTGCGGCGCATCGTGCCGGCGAGCGGGTCGATGACCGCGCGGACCAGCCCTCCGGCATTGGCTCCGGCCGACGTGTCCGGCTGCCCCATGGAGAGGTGCGACCACTGCACGTACTCGAGCACGACGTCACCGCCGTCAGGCTCCGCGTCGTAGGCGTTGACCGTGTGCCACAGCCAGAAGGCGTCGTCGGACGCCCAGCGCACCTGACCCCCGTCGCGAGGAATCAGTGCCACGCGCGTGCCCTGTTCCGGACGCCAGTCGATCAATGACCCGCCGCTCATCGCCGCGGCCAGGTCGAAGAAGACGGGGGCGAGTACCAGCACCAGGAAGCGCGCGGTCAGGGCCATGTCGTGGATCATCATCGGGGCGTCGAGGCCGTCGACGGTGGTGGGGCCGCGGACCACGTCGCCGGCGGGCCCGATGAGGGACCAGGTGAGGAAGGGCGGCTCCAGGGCGTAGCAGAAGACGGCCATCTCTCCGGTGAGCGGATCGATCTTCGGGTGCGCGGTGATGCCGGCGGGCAGCGCGCCGCCGAACGTCTCCTTGCCCGCGGTCTCCAGTTCCTCGGTCATCAGGAACGGGCACCCGGACTCGGCGAGTGCGAGCAGGCGTCCCGCGTGACGCACCACGTTGATGTCCGGCAGGTCCCGGAAGGTACCGGCCAGTGCCGGTTCGACGTCCGGGACCTGGGGAGTGATCATCGATTCCAGTCCGCCCCACAGGGCGCGTCCGGCCTGCTCTTCCGCGACCACCGCGGGGGTACGGACGAAGCGGTTGCGATAGCGGGCCTGTCCGCCGGAGATCCACACTCCGTGGAGCATGCCGTCGCCGTCGATCGGATAGAGGAACGAACCGATCGGGCTGAAACGAGGGTTGGGCCCGTTGCGCAGGAACAGCCCGTCCAGCTCCGCCGGCAGCTCTCCCGTGACCTCGAGCCCGGTCTCGTCCACTTCCTCGGTCACCGGGGCGAACCGGCCGGAGAGGTGGGGTACGCGCGTGGGGTCGAACGTCTGCGGAGCGTGCGTGGCCATCACGGCCTCCCTCGACGGCGCGATGAGCGTCGTGTGCGTGTGCCGCCTGCATCTTCATTCAATAGCTCCATCGGGCCCGCTGCAATGTGTGTGCCGGGCGGGCACGACAGCGCGGAGCCGGGCCGCTAGATAGGGCGCGGTGGCGCTGCGGCGGGCCTTTGCCACCTTGGCCGGCTGCCCGGCCGCGACCACCCTGCCGCCCGCGTCGCCGCCGCCCGGTCCGAGGTCGATGACCCAGTCGGCGGTGGCGATCGTGTCCAGGTCGTGCTCGACGAGGACGACCGTGTTGCCGGCGTCGACGAGCCGGTGCAGCTGTCGCAGCAGCAGTGCGATGTCCGAGGGGTGCAGCCCCGCGGTCGGCTCGTCGAGCAGGTAGAGCGCGTGCCCGCGGCGGGCTCGCTGCAGTTCGGTGGCCAGTTTGATGCGTTGTGCCTCACCACCGCTGAGTTCCGTGGCGGGCTGGCCCAGCCGCAGGTAGCCCAGTCCCACCTCGCGCAACGTCTCCAGACTGCGGGAAGCGGCTGGGACGGCGGACAGGAACTGGGCGGCGGCGTCGACGGACAGGGCCAGCACCTCCGCGATGTTCTTGCCGCGGTAGGTGACTTCCAGCGTTTCGGCGTTGTACCGGGCGCCCTCGCAGGTCGGGCACGGCGCGTAGGTGCCGGGCAGGAAAAGCAGTTCCACCGCGACGAAGCCCTCGCCTTGGCAGGTCTCGCATCGCCCTTCGGGCACGTTGAAGGAGAACCGCCCGGCCGAGTAGCCGCGCGCCCTGGCCTCGTCCGTCGACGCGTACAGCTTGCGCACCGCGTCGAACATCCCCGTGTACGTGGCCAGGTTGGACCGGGGAGTCCGACCGATGGGCCGTTGGTCGACCAGGACCAGCCGGTCGAACGACTCGACCCCCGACGTGTCCTGGACATCGACCTCCAACTGCGCCTCGTCGGGCTCCTCGGGTGCGAGTCCGAGGTGGCCGCGGACGACCTCGGCGAGCACCTGCGTCACCAGCGTCGACTTTCCGGAACCGGACACGCCCGTCACCGCCGTCAGCACGCACAGTGGTACGTCGACGGACACGTCGTGCAGATTGTGGCGGGAGACGCCGCGCAGGTGCAGCCAGCCGTGCGGTGTGCGCGGGCGGTGGTCGAGCGGCTGGGCGCGCCCGAACAGGTACTGGCTCGTGGCCGACTCCCCGACCGCCTCAAGGCCCGCGACGGGGCCGCTGTACAGCACGCGTCCGCCGCCCTCCCCCGCGCCGGGGCCGATGTCGACCACCCAGTCCGCCCGCCGTACGACGTCCATGTCGTGCTCCACGACGAACAGCGAGTTGCCTGCCGCCTTGAGCCGGTCCAGCACGTCCAGCAGGGGTTCCGCGTCGGCCGGGTGCAGGCCGGCGGAGGGTTCGTCGAGGACGTAGACGACACCGAACAGCCCCGAGCGCAACTGGGTGGCGATCCGCAGGCGCTGCGCCTCGCCGGGCGACAGGGTCGTCGAGCGGCGTCCGAGGCTGAGGTATCCGAGGCCCAGGTCGAGCAGTACGTCGACCCGTGCGACCAGATCGGCGCAGATCCGGACCGCGACCTCGGTCGTTTCCCCGGATCGGGCGGTCGACGTGGTGGCGTCGGCCCTGGATCGCCCGGCGACGGGTCGCAGCAGCGCCACCGCCTCGGTGAGCGGCATCGCGTTGATCTCGGCGATGGACCGTCCGGCGAAGGTCACGGCGAGCGCCTCGGGCCGCAGTCCGCTGCCGTGGCACTCGGGGCAGGGCACGCTTCTGACGAACCGGAGGGCCCGTTCGCGCATCTTCTCGCTCTTGGAGTCGGCGAGGACGTGCATGACGTGCTTGCGGGCGCTCCAGAACTTGCCCTGGTAGCCGTAGTCGACGCGGTCCTCCTCCGGCTCGACGTACACCAGGGGCTGCTCGTCCGTGTACAGCAGCCAGTCCCGGTCCTTCTTCCTGAGCCTGCGCCATGGCCGGTCGATGTCGATGCCCAGGCCGTTCACGATGCTGCGGAGGTTGGCGCCCTGCCAGGCGCCGGGCCACGCGGCGATGGCCCCCTCGCGGATGCTCAGCGAGGGATCCGGGACGAGCAGGTCCTCGGCCACGTCGTGCACGACGCCCAGTCCGTGGCACTCCGGACAGGCGCCGGCCGCGGTGTTGGGAGAGAACGACTCGGCGTCCAACCGTGGAGCGTGGGGTGGATAGGTGCCGGCGCGGGAGTACAGCATGCGCAGCAGATTGGACAAGGTGGTGATGGTGCCGACCGTCGAGCGCGAGCTGGGCGACCCGCGCCGCTGCTGCAGGGCCACGGCGGGCGGCAGTCCGGTGATCTCCTGCACGTGCGGTGCGCCGACCTGGTGCAACAGCCTTCGGGCGTACGGCGCCACGGACTCGAAGTAGCGCCGTTGGGCCTCCGCGTAGAGCGTGCCGAACGCGAGCGAAGACTTGCCCGAACCGGAGACGCCGGTGAAAGCGACCATCGCGTCCCGCGGAACGTCGACATCGATGTTCCGCAGGTTGTTCTCACTGGCGCCCCGGACATGCACGAAGGGGTCGCTCGCGTCCTTGCCGACCATCCTTCCTGACTACCTCATCGGGCCGGGAACCGCGCGACGAGGGCTCGGTCCGGTCGGCGGGCATTTACGCCGCACGAAGGGAGTCAGCTGTATCTGGTCGCGTTGCTCGGACATGGCGAAGCAGACTTCGACGCCACCGTCGCAGGAGTGGTGCATGCACGGCATGCAGGTGTCGGTGACGAGCATTCCCACCCCTGCTCGTCTCCACCATCGCGGTCTTCGGGCAGGGGGTTCGCTGTCCCCGCTTGGGCCCGAAGACCGCGCGATGGCCGGTATGGCGTGGTGTGGCTCGCCATCACGTCCCGCGTCGGACTTCAACCCGGCGCGAGCCGCATCGCTCATGGAGCCCCGCCCGACGACCGGGCGGGGCTCCACCTGTTGCATGCATGTGCTCTTCGGCAGCGACATCGTCACAACCCAGGCGCCAGGCGGTGATGTGCCGGCCGCCGCCTGACGGGAGGGCTCAGGTTCGCGTACGGGAGCGCTGTGGCGTCAGTTCGATGCGCTGCCCGAGACCCACTGGCTCCACGGCATGTTCCAGTCGCTGAGTCCGTTGCCCGGGGCGACGGTGGCCTTGTCCGGGGAGTTCTTGACGATCACGACGTCGCCGGTCATCGAGTTGTCGAAGAACCATGCGGCGGGCAGCTTGCCGTCGTCGGCGTTCCTGACGTCCTTCAGTCCGACACAGCCGTGGCTGGTGTTGACCTTGCCGAAGACCGAGTCGCCACCCCAGTAGTTGCCGTGGATGAACGTGCCCGAGTCGGTCAGGCGCATGGCGTGCGGCACGGCCTCGATGTCGTAGGAGGGCTTGCCGTTCTTCTCCGTGAGGCCGACGGTCGCACCGTTCATGTGGATCTGCCGGTACTTCTCGGAGATGACCATCTGGCCGTTGTACGTCGGGTGCTCGGCGCTGCCGGCCGAGATGGGGATGGTCTTGATCGTCTTGCCGTCCCGCACGACGGACATCTGCTTCGTCTTGGCGTCGACGGTGCTGATCTGGCTCCGGCCGACCTTGAACGTGACCGTCTCCTGGACGCCGTCGCGGCTCATCTTGACGGTGACGGTGGAGCCGGGCTTCCAGTAGTGCTCAGGGCGGAAGTCCAGCCGGCTGTTGCTGAGCCAGTGGCCGACGACCTGCTCGCCGCTGCTGGAACTGACCTGGATCTTCGACTTCAGTGCGGCCTTGTCGCCGATCGCCTTGTCGAAGGTGAAGGTCACGGGCATGCCCACACCAACGGTCGAGCCGTTCTCGGGCGAGAGATGCCCGAGGAAGTCGTTGGGCGGGGAGACCGTGGAGATCGCGGCGTTTTCGATGGCGGAGCGGCCCTTCGCATCCTCGGCCTCCGCCGCGACCTGATATCGGGTGGCCTGCTTCAGCGGGCCGGACGGCGTCCAGGACGTACCGTCCGCGGACAGGGTGCCCGGAACCTCGGTACCCGTCGCGACGTCAGTCATGGTTACTTTGGTGAGCTTGCCGTTACTTACGGCGACATTCACGGGGTCGTTGATTCCGACACCGTGGGCCCCGCCGGGCGTGATCTTTATTCGGGCGTCGGAAACGTCCTGGGTATCCCCGTGATGCGCGTGCGCCTGCGTTTCAGGGTGAGCCCCGGTGTCGCCGGTGGCGGCGTAGCTGGTACCGGCCAGGGCCGTGAGCACGAGGGCCCCGGCCGAAGCCATCAGCACGGTGCCTCGCTTGCGTGCGGTGATCAAACTCTTCTCCCGGGCCGCTGGTCGTTGATTCCCCCGACTGCTTTGCGGAGGGGCAATGAGCCCCGAGGGTCTATTTTTACTTATTAGTCCGTTTTAATGGGCAGATTGTGATGGGTTTCACGCATTATGTGTGCGGCACTGAGATCCGCCCGACGGCCGGATGCCGTGTGATCGATCCGTCCTCTTCGACCGCAGCGCAGGCCTATGGCGACAGGTCTGGCGGTGACCTGGTTCATCGGCGCTCGGTGCGCGCTGTATGAGGTGCGGCAGGCGCCCCAGCCTCGGGCCAAGGCGGCGCCTGGCGCCGCCACGCATGCGAGCGTGGGCGGGCACCTTCACGGACGAGAGCAGCCGCTGCCGCGCCCGGTGTCCGGGTGCCCGCTCGCACTGGCTCTCCGTAGACGCGTACACGTCAAAGTCGACGCCGGCAGATGGAATGGCCGCCTCAGGAACGATCGCCCGAGGGCAGAACGAGGTCATCACCAGGCCGCTGAGGCCTCTCAGCCTGCCCTGATGGAGCTGAGGATCCGGCGGACTCCGCCGAGGACCGCGGCGCGATCACCCCGCCCGTTAGGCGACGAAGTCTCGACGGCAGTGTCGAAGATCCGCACCTCCTGATCGGCAGCGGGTCCCAGACAGACGAGGGCCCGGTCGAGTTCCGGCAGTCTCAGGCCGTCACAGAGCTCGCCTCGCGCGAGGGCCACCAGGTCGGTGGTGACGCGCTCGCGGTCGCCAAACCTCGGGCCATTTGGTCCCCGCCGCTCAGTTCGTCGCCCTGTCCCGCGCGCCGTCAGTATCGAGCCGGATGAGGCCGTGAATCTCCACAGTGATCGCCACGACGGCGTTCTCACCTTCAGGTCTGACCGTGGCCTCTGTCAGGGACTGCGTCGCCTGCTGGTAGCGAAAAGGATCAGCGCGGTGAGTGCAGCGAGCACGGCCACGACGATGGCGGCTTCCAGCTCGATGACGGCCAGGACGATGAACAGGACGACGGCCAGAATGCACCCCACGACGATGCGACTGCTGTCGGTTCGGCGCATGCGCTTGGGGGGCTTCCATGGATCGCCTTCGTGGAACGCCATCGGCGCCTCCGGGATCGGTCTCTGCTTCCAGGGTGCGCCGGATGGACGGACCACGCATGGCAGGGCTGTGGTCGTGAGGTCAGCGAGCGTGGGCGACGGTGACGACCACATGCCGCGTTGGCCCGCAAGAGCCTCGACAGTGAGCCCTCGCGCTGCCGCCCTCCTCAATGCCGGGCCATCGCCACCTTCGGGCATCCAGCTATCCGCCGGCCCGAGTGAGACCCGACGCTGGTCGATCCGAAGACTCGGTCTCGGCTCGCGGCTGCGGATCGGCGTCGTTGACCATCGAGGCCATCTCTCGGACGCGGCCCGCTAGCATCCGGCCATGAGACGAGACCAACCACCGAGGCCCCTTGCCGTCGGCAACGTCCTCACGGTGTACTCCGATGCGCTCGGCGCCTGGACCGCCTCGCAGGTCACCGGCTTCGACGTCGCGGCACAGTGCGCTGCGGTGCTCGAGCTGGACTGGTCCGGGACCGAGCCCCGGACCGTGGCCGACCTGGGCGACGACGTGCGGCCGCTCCGACTCACGCACCACAGCTGGGGCGGCAAGGTCTCGCACTGCAACCACGGGTGGATCCTTCCGAGGAGCTTCACGGTGATCGGCTCCCTGCCCTCGCTGGTGACCGCACCCACTTACTCCTATGGCCCGACATGGGGGCGGGGTGAACAACTGGCCCGGCAGCGGCACTGGGACAGCGGTGACCGCGAGGACTGGAATGCCCCGTACGCATTGACGTGCACAGCCGACGAACTGGCCGACGAACACACCCGCGACGTTGTGCAGGCGGGTGTCAAACACCTCACCGTCCATGGGATAAGCCGCCTCGACTGCGCCCGCCTTGTCAGCGCCTTCCCGAATCTGACCCGCTTGTCGCTGTCGGGGAACCTGGGCACGCTCACCTCGGCGGCCGTCCTGAACCAGTTGCCACGGCTGCAGGGGCTCACCATCCGTGACCTGTTCGGGATGGAGCCAACAGACTGTCTGCTGCCGCGCCAGGTCCCGGAGGTGGAGGATGTGTCGCTGTACGGCATTCCGGCCGACTACGCGGCCGCAACGCGCAAGACCTGGCGTCCACACATGCGGCACGGAGTGGAGCTCGACATCCGCGGCGCCCGTAAGGCGGAATGGGTAGCGGCCAACGCCGCCAATCCGCTCCGCGACTGGGACGGCCGAGAGCACATACCCCGCACCAGTTACCGCAAGGCCGTCACCCAGTACAAGGCCACACGGGACGCCTTCCTATCCGAGATCGCCAGCGGCGAGCAGCACGGCAGCATCTTGGAGATCGGGCGCGCCTTCGGAGCCGCATTCAACACACTGGACCGCCGCACAGGCTTCATCGAAACCGTGGAGCGTGAAGAGCTGTTCGACGCTCTGGACTTCCTTGCAGGTGAAGCACAGACAGCTGCCGGGCACGACCTGAGCACCGCCCGCGCGGCACTCATCGAAGGCGTGGACTCCATCCGCGACTGGTGACCGCCGACGATCGACTGCCACTCGCCGCCCTTTCGGCCGGCGAACCCCGGTCCGCACTCGGTGCAGAAGCCCGTCGATCACCTGTCGATACTTGTGGATCAGTGATGGCTCACAATGATTCGCGACCCAGGTGCTCGAGTCCGTCGATGGCGCTGAGGCGGGCGTGCAAGGTGGGTTCGGGTGTTGAGGTCTCTGTGAGCAAGAGGACGCGGACCGTGGGGTGTTCCGGGGTGTAGAGGTCGTCCTGACCGCCGTCGCCGGGGATGGCGTTGGGCTGGATCTCGATGCGCCCGTAGGCGCCCTGGGCGAGTTGGTAAGCGCCTCGGTAGTCGCTCTCTCGCTCGGTAAAAACCACATCGAGGTGGGTGGTAACCAGCCGAACCAATTCGCTCCCGGTGTGGGAGTTGGTGCTGTAGATGTCGTAGTCGGTCATGGTGAACTGACCTTATCCCGTCGTCCTGATCCCGTACCTGCCACGCTGCGCCCCACCGGTGCTGACAGATACCTGCGTTGGAGGACCTCGATCAGTTCGTGGAGCACGCCCCACGCCCGCAAGGCCGGGGCCCCCGGCGACAACCCGGTGCATGCCGATCTGTCCATGAGCATCAACGAGATCGCCGTCAGCGTCGACCACACCTGACCTGACACGAGCGGTGACCTCGTTGCACAGAGCGGATTGGCGGCCTCGGGAGGCCGAACTCGCTGTCGATACCGCCCGCGTGGCAGCGCGGCGGAATGCACTGGCTGCCCGATCGCACGGGTGCCTACGAAGATGCCTCTATCGCCAGCACAAAGGGCAAAATCGACCGGCCGGAACCGCCGCAACGCCGCCCATGGCGCAGCCGGCAGCGGCACGCGCCGTGCGCTGCGGTCCTGCGGTCGCGGCCATCTCCCGCCGTGCCGGCCGGATCACCTGGCGCCGCGGATGTGCTGGCGCAGCAGATCGCCCCTACGGTGATCACCGCGCGGTCCGCCGTGCGTCGGCCGGCGATGGAACGGCAAGCGGGGTGCGCCCCGGTGGTGTGCGCACCAGAACGCGCCCTCTTGCCCGAGCGTCCCGGCTCAGCCGCTGATCGGCGCGCCGAACTCGGGGTACCAGTCCTCGCCGGTGGCGAGCCCGATGGTCTCCGCACTGAAGCCGACCCCGCGGGTGAAGGTGATCCGCACGCCGTCGCCGCGCAGCGAGGTGAGCGCGCCGTACCAGCCGTTCTCGCCGGGCGCGCCGACGGCCAGGTCGAGCCGACCGTCGCGGTCGGTGTCGGCCAGCGCCAGGGCCTCGCCGAAGGAGTCGCGGGACTCCGCGACGCCGGGCACGCCCGGGGTGTCCTGGTGGAAGGCGTACGAGCCGGTGCCGGTCAGGCCTTTCGCGGAGCCGGGGAGCACGGTGACGGAGCCGGTGAAACCTGTCAGGCCCACACCCTCGTCGATGGCGCCGGTGACCAGGTCGGCCCGTCCGTCCCGGTTGACGTCGCCGAGCTCGACGGACCAGCCGAAGCGGTCGCCCTCCTCGACGACCCCGGGCACCCCGGCAGTGTTCTGCGTGATCACGACCGCCCGTCGGCCGTCGACACCCTGCGCCGAGCCCTGCAGCACGGTCACGCTGCCGCCGTCCCGGGCGCCGTGCACCTCCTCGCTCCCGTAGGGCTGCCCGGACACGACGTCGCCGTGGCCATCGCCGTCCACGTCGCCGATGGCAAGGGAGAGCGCCGGTGGCAGCTCGCCCGCCGCGCGACGCTTCGCCGGAACCCCGGGTGAGAGGTAGAGGACGCCACCGGAGCCGCTGAGCGGGTTGGTCACGGCGGCCAAGTCGTCCCTGCCGTCGCCGTCGACGTCCCCGGCGGCAAGCGCGGTGATGCCGGTGCCGGTGGCGGGCATCGCCGACGCCTCGAAGTCGGCGTGCGCAAAGCCCATTTCGCCGGACTGGCCAGTACTCCGGTTGAGGTAGAGCCACAGATGGGTGCCGCTGCCCGTGCTCGCCGCGATGTCGGCATAGCCGTCCCCGTCGAAGTCGCCGGCGGTGACCGCAGTGCCGAAACCGGTCTGCTCGATGCCCAGCGGCTGGCTCAGCGCCCCGCCCGCACCGAGTCCCTTCGGGCTCCCCCACAGCACCGTGACCGTGCCCCAGTCGTCACCGCGCGGGACGTCCTCGCCGGGCGAGCCGACCGCGAGGTCGGTGTATCCGTCCTTGTTGAAGTCCCCCGCCGCGGTGGACGCGCCGAAGCGGTCGAACGCCTCGGCGACACCCGGCACACGCGGCGTGTTCTGACTGACGACCGCCGTCCGCGAGGACTTGATCCCGGCGGACGAGCCGTAGGCGACGACGACCGCCCCGGCCAGGTTGTGCCCGTCGATCGCCGCGTCGGGCGCGGAGACGGCGAGAGTCGCCGTAGCCGTCGCCGTTGAAGTCGGCAGAGGGCATCGGTATCCGGGCATGGGCGACGGCCGGGGGCAGAAGGACGGAAGCCGCGAGGGCGGCCGGCAGCGCGGCGCCGACGACGATGAGTCTTCGCATGACACGACAGACCCCTTCCTGGCGCCGATGGTTGTACGAACGCCAGACGGGAGCCGAACGCAGCGGAGCGTGAACCATCTCAAGAGCCATGCCCGTCCCCTGGCCAGTGCTCGCCGCCGCTGCAGCGACTCAACGTAGCTCCACAGGCGGCAGTGAGATCCAGAACCCCCGGCCGCCCGGGCTGTCATCCAGCGACTTCGGCTCGTGCTTGGCGTCCGCCGAGCAGGTGGCCGGCCTGGCCAGCAGCGCGCGGGTCCTTGGCCGTCGCCCTGTCGTCGCCGCGGCGCCCCGCGAGGCGGGCGCTATCGGCTCAGGACAGCCCAGGCGCAACGGGTGCTCTAGTTAGAAGCCATCTCATTTGGGCGGCTCGGTATTCTGTGAGTCATGGCGGGGATCGTTGAGCGGCTGGTGCCGGACGAGTTGTGGGAGTTGTTCCAGCGGGTGGTGCCGGAGGCGCCGTCGCGGCCGCAGGGCGGTGGTCGGCGTCGGCACGGTGACCGGGAAGTGCTGGCGGCGATCGTCTTCGTGGCCACGTCGGGTTGTACCTGGCAGCAGCTGCCGTCGGCGTCGTTCGGCCCGTCGGGAGCGACCGCCCACCGGCGGTTCTCGGAGTGGTCGAAGGCCAGGGTATGGGCCAAACTCCACCGCCTGGTCCTCGACGAACTCGGTGCCCGCGGCGAGCTGGACTGGTCGCGGTGCGCGATCGACTCGGTGAACATGCGGGCCCTGAAAAGGGTGACCTGACAGGTCCGAATCCTGTCGACCGGGGCAAGTACGGCTCGAAGATCCACCTGATCACGGAACGGTCGGGTCTGCCCATATCCGTCGGCATTTCCGGGGCCAACCTGCACGACAGTCATGCCCTCATGCCGCTCGTGGAGGGCATCCCGCCGATCCGCTCGCGCCGCGGCCGGGTACGGCGCAAGCCCGGCAAACTCCACGCCGACAAGGGCTACGACTACGCCCACCTGCGGCGATGGTTACGCGCACGCGGCATCACCCACCGCATCGCCCGCAAGGGAGTCGAGTCCTCCCAAAGGCTGGGCCGCCACCGCTGGACCGTCGAACGAACCATGTCCTGGCTCGCCGGCTGCCGCCGCCTCCACCGACGCTACGAACGCAAGGCCGACCACTTCCTCGCTTTCACCAGCATCGCCTGCACCCTCATCTGCTATCGCCGACTCACCAGATGAGCCAGCCCAGGCAACTTCAGCGCCTGTGCAAGCCCGCGCCCCACAGAGCAGAGTCTTGCATGGCCTTGGCCCCGCCACCTGCGCTCAACATCCTGAAAAGGAACTGCGTCATGCCACAGTCGAAGCGCGTCCAGGTGTCGTCGCCGTGGCTGAAGAAGACCACTGGCCAGTCCTCCGGTGCGCCTTGGGTAAGCCAGCAGTACAGGTCACCACTACCATCCGCTCCCCAGGCCACCAGGTCCCCGACTGCTGCATCGATGACGTTGGGTTTGGTGTCCATCCACGTAGCTCGAGCGTCTGCGGTGATGAACCCCATGCCGCCTTTCGGGGCTCCCGGTTCGTCACAGGTGTCCGGAGTGACGGTCGAAGGAACCAACACACTGAGATCCAGATCCGACAGGCCATCCCCGTATTGCGCGAGGAACGCCTTGAAGTCTGGCGGGAACACGAGTCTCCAGGCCGTTTGCACAGCCTCCCAGTGCACCATTGCCCCTGCTCTGGCCGGGGGCGGCACCAAGCGGATCAGGCCAGCGAGGCCATCACTGTCAATCATGTCCCTGCTCCGTCCCTTCACGGGTCGACTTACAGCGATGCCGTGTGAGTCGAACCCGGATGACACCCTAACTGGGCCAAATGAGATGACTTCTTAGTCCCACCAGAAGCACCACAGGGGCGCGTCTATGAGGGACGCCGCGTAGTCCGGGAACGGTGTCGGCGGGTCGTCGACGATGTTGTCGGCCGTAGTCAGAAGGTGTTCGAGGGCAATGTGGTCGGCTTGCTCTTGGTTCCGAGGCGGGCAAGCGACGGAGACGTAGAGCGTCGCTCCGATCGCGGCGATGACCCGCGCCCCGAAGCGGTCCTCCCAACTGCGCAACAGGGCACACAGGAACGGAAGGGAGGCACCTCTCGTCCAGCCGAGCAGAGCGGGGATGTCGGCGCTCCGCTCTGCGGCGACGAGTGCGAGGCTTGCCCCCGCAGGCGTATACGGGCGTTCGTCGACGAGGTGGGCGAGGGCTGTTCGCGCGGCCTCCTCCGGGTCGGTTCCCGAGCCGAGGAACGTGCCCGCCGCGAGCCCCGGCCAGTGGTCGAAAGGTGGGCCCGGATCGTCCTCCCACTCTTCGACGAACGGCTCTAGGTCGTCCGGAAGCTGCACCGGCAGGGGCGGGTTCTCCTTCCAGCCGCGTCGCCGCTTCCGGTCTGCGTGCCAGCTGGCTTCCAACTCGGCCTCCAGGTCCACGGCGGCTACCGCGGCAACAGCCGAAAGCTCGGGCTGGTCGTCGTCCGGATAGCAGAGGACCGGTAACAGACCGGTCTCGCCCTGCCGCAGCTGGGCGCGCGCCCGCGCCTCCAGCGGATCGTGAGGAGGCCCGTCCGAGCGCCACATGACCGGAGAATTCGGGGGTACGCACCGCCCCGCGGGCAGCCCGTCGGGAAGGGAGAACGTCATACGCGGAGCGTAGGGGGCCCCTGTGACAACGCCCTCGCCTCGCGGCCTTCGACTACTCGCCGCCGAAGCCCTTCTGTTGGGCTGCTGCCAAGTTCCAGCATGCGCGGCACTATGCCGCGGAGCATCGACACTCCCGTAGGCCGAACAAGACCGTCGCCGTACGGGTGCCGCGGCTCAATCCCTGTAACGGTGCTACAAGCTCGAGCACTATTGCCGTGCGCGCCCGACCTGCGAGGAGGGAGGCACACTCGACGGATGGCTTTGCCGACGTGCCCCGTGGCCAACGTCGATGACGGCCACTACATGATTGCCCTCCGCGATCAAGCATCGACTCAGGCGAACTGACAGATCTCGACGAATTCCGTACGGGGCTGGCCCAGCCCGTCATGAGTCATGACGCCGATACTCGGCCCGCATGCCGCTACAGACCACGCAGGGCCTCGTAAAGATCGTCGTAGGCCGTCCAACAGTCGATGCTGCCGTCGTCATAGAGGCTGCCCATGTACCAATCGTCGTGCTCAACAGGCTTCACGAGGCACAGGCTGTGGAACCCCAGGACAAGCTCTGGATGCAGTCGCTCCGGGGCTCCCGCGCCAGCCACCCACTGCACTGCCCGGTTTGGATCCAGCGCGACAGCTTCCCGGTCTCCGGAAACGTCGCGGATTCGCTGAAGGGTCCAGCCTGGGGGGAGTTGTGCGTCTGCCATCCTCGGATGATCTCATCCGCCGGCGTGGACGACAGATTTAGGAGTTCGATCCGGGACCACCCTGACTGCTGCCGACTGGCGCGACGCTTGGTCAGATGCGCGGTCAGGCCACTTGGACAGCACGACTTACGTCCTCACAGCCAGTTGTGGGTGTTAGAGGTCTTCTGATCCACAGCAATAGCGGGACCGTCAGCGACAGTCATTCCGACCATTTCGAGGCCCGAGAAGGGCGCTATCGGACACAGGCGGTTACCGAGCTGCCGTACAGCGCGCATCACTAGTCGTTCCAGCGATGCGGCCCGCCCTCGTCCCATCAGCTGACGCTCGTCGGGTCGCGGGACTTGTCCTGGCGATCACGCAGTCGGGCGCCTCGATGCTACTTTGACCGGAATCGTGAAAAGGGGCGGGCGAATCCGTGGACGGTGACCTGCGGCGTGCAGTCGTCGTGACGCTTGGCGAACTCGGCCGAAGCGATGACTGGCGTGACCGGGCGGATGCAGGTCACAGCTTGGCAGGGTTCGCCGAGATGCCGGAAGCCGAAGAACCACTGCTGAGGCTCGTCCTCGATCCGGGTGACACCTTTGTCACCCGGCAGACCACGGAGGGCTTGCTTCGCCGAAAGGACAGGGTCGGACTGACGATCGTCGCGTCCGCACTGGCAGTCGCCAACGACAACCACGCCGATTACATCCACGCCGCGATCGTCTACGTCTTCAGCATCCTCTCGAGTGACCTTGACGAGGCGCTACGGCTCTGCGAGGAGCTGTCCAGCGACACCGACGATCGTGTTGTCCTGGGGGCCCGTCGGCTGCACGAGAGCCTGTCAGAGATCAATCCCGTCCTCCGCCGCTCCTAGTGGCCTGCGCCGACCGGCCACTGACGCTGGCCGCCAAGGAGCCTCGCTTTCGGAGAGAGCCTGGGCGAACGCGGGCGTGACCTGTGGAGACCTGCTTTGGCACAAGATCCGCGTGCGCCGTCAATGTCCTTGATTCCCCTGCGGTTTCCTATCCGTGCCGGCACGAGAGCGGACGGGCACCTGCTGATCGGTGGCCCTACTCTGACCGTCAGGTTGTCGGCTTGCTGCGGAATGCGGGGAGACAGAGTGAGGGTTCCAGTGGCCTTGATCGGCTCTCGGGTAGAGCGCACATCATTTGATCAGCAGGTGCGGCTGAACTTCTGCGCCCTGGACCCAGACGAGGGGTACCGGCTGGACGCCGAGTTGGTAGTGGAGATGCCGTTCCTGCTCCAGGACGCCTCTGGCGAATGGCACGAACTGGACCCCGGCACAGGCCTCAGGCTTGCACCTGTTCTCACGCTCTATGGACAGTCGGTCGCCGCGGTCGACGTGCGTGACCAGGGTGCGTTGGTCATCGACTTTCAGAGTGGCGCAGGACTCTGGATCGGTCCGGATACTCAGTTCGAGTCCTGGCGTCTGGTCGGACACGGTGTCGCGCCCCTCATGGTCGGTCCAGGCGGTGAGGAGGGGTGGGAACGCTGATCGGCGACTGGACGTCGCTACCGGCCTGACCTGTGGTTCGCTCGCCCAAGCCGCGCCTGGCGGCGACGCATTGAATGTGTGACAGGCACCGATTGGACCTTCGGCCTGCAGACCGAACATCCGCGCTATGGTCAGCGCCGACCTGTATAGGCATAGCATCAATGACCGGATGCTGCGGAAACATCGCGCCATCAGCCAAGGGTGGGCAGACGGGCTCGTCGGACTCGCCCGAGCCCACAGCGTAAACGTCGAGCAGTGCCGCACAGCCAGGAACACCGGCACCAAGTCGAAGGGCGCCGAGAAGCGAGTCACCTGGCGGTCCCCGCGCCTGCGGTGGTGGTCCCCCGAGGCGCCTGACTTACGGCTTGGGCCCTCGGGGGTCCCACCGTGCGCGGCATCGGCCTCCTCGAGAGGGAGTCGTCCCGTGCATGCGGGACGGTCGCGGGCATGTGCGCCATGCGGTAGCAGCCTGGCCTGGAGTCTCACTCCGCCTGTGCCCTAGCCGAAGTGGCAGGCGGCGTCAGGGGCGAGGGTTAGGGTGCGTGGCCGTGGACGCTTCCGATCTTGACTACCGCGCCCGGACACGGTCCGGCTGCATCCCACCTGACCTGGTCTCGCGGCTGCTCGAACGCGGCTATGCCCATGTCGTGGAACTGGAGGCCGGTCGCGGCGAGTGGTTTTGCGCGCTGGCGTGGGCCCGGTTGCTCGGTGAACAAGGCCGCCAGGCCGACGCGTTGGAGATCCTGGCCCCGTATCTGGCAACCGGCTGGTGGACAGCCGTCGAAGCCGCAGCTGAACTGCTGGAGGGCTGGGACCGCGTCGACGAGGCGATCGAGATCACTCGGATCCGCATGAAGGCCGGACATCTGATGGCGCTGGAGTCCTATACGCGCCTGCTCGCCCGGCATGGCCGAGCCGAGGAGGCGTTCCGTCTCCTGCGACCGCAGATCGACGAGCCCTCCCTCGCTACGGCACTGGTCGACGTCGCGGAAGAAGCTGGCCAGGATGAAGAGACGGCAGCACTCCTGGCCGCCCGGATCCCGGACGAGCACCGCTGCGACTCTCCATGGTGCTGCCGAGGGCTCGATCCCGACACGGTGGTCGGCCTGCTCGCCACGATCCGCGAACGCCAGGGCCGCATCGACGAGGCCATCGCCCTGCTCCGCACCCGGAACATCACCTCGTTCAACGGCCGGGACCAGCTGGCAGATCTGCTGGCCCGACATGACCGGATCGGAGAGCTGCGCGCCTACGCGGCAGCCAAGAACGATGCCGCGTGGCGTCTCGTGGAACTGCTGGAGGAACGCGGCGATATCGAGGGGGCGATCGCGGCATGCCGGCAGGCCGACCGGCCCATAGCCCACGACCCCAACTCGGCTGTCCAGCTCGCGCTGCTCCTGGCCCGGCACGGCCGAGAGAACGAGGCAATCGATGTCATATGCGCCCTCGCCGACGCCCGCCCCGGAGACGACTGGATCCTCCACACCCTGTCCGAACTCTTTCTCGACCAAGGCCGCGCCGAGGACGGCCTCGCCTACCTTGATGCCCTCGCCACCACGCGCGCGGGCGAAGAGAACTGGGATCTGTACTGGATACGGCTGCCTCTGATCGCCGCCCACCACGGAGTCGACGACGCGATCGCACAGGCCCGCTCCCATCCCGAAGGAACCACCTGGTACGCGGAATCGCACATAGCCGAGCTCCTCGCAGGTACCGGGCGCATCGAGGAGGCTGTCGCCGTTCTCGAACAGCACGCCTCCCAGAACAGCCATGACCTTGCCGGCTACCTCATCGACCTCGGCCGCGTCCAGGACGCCCTGGCCATCCTCCGACCACCCATCCCCCAGGCGGCTGCGCCGGTGAACGGACCCTGGCACGAAGATCCCCCGTTCTGAAACCTGCCCAGCTCGATGCGCCTTCGGGTGAAGACCCCGGCGGTTTCAGGTTGTCCAGGTTGATCGCTTACCACCGGAGCCGCTAGCCAGGGCACCCATCCTTCGGATCCGCCTCTATACCAATCGACAGCAGTCACTTCAGCACGCTGCCCATGCCCAGGCCGGGAAACCTTGTTCAGAGCGCGGTCAGCACTCTCAGGCGTGCGAGCGTGTCTGCAGACGCTCCGTCCACCCCCACCTGGCGGTCGACCCGCCTTGTCCGCGGGCACTCCTTCACCGAACGAGCGCTCGTGTCCTTCACTTCCCTCTGCGAGTGCGGAGCCCCGAATCCGCAACAGACGAAGTCGTGCACGTCCGGCTACGGGGCTTCGCCCCGGAGGGTCGACTGTGCACGACAATCCGCCACCTGACCTGGACTGCCCCCGTCGTGATCGGATGTGACGCTGGACGTCGGGACGGGCTGCCGGAAGGGACCACAGCGGGGCAGAGAAGAGAGATGACAGCGTCGGCCTCGGGGGGACCTTGCCCGGAAGCCCGCAGCCGCCCTGGCCCGGAAAGCCGTACGGGCGACGACACCGCAGCCCCGCAGGACCGCACCGCCGACCGGATGCTCTCCGAGTTCACCGACCGCGCGCGAGAAGTTCGTAACGGCAGACATAGATTGCCGACGGTTCGCGCGTCCTTGAGGGCGTTGAGAAACGGGAGGGCCCCATGGACCCGCAGGACCACGAGAGATTCCGGGACTTCGTCGATGCCCGATGGAGCGCCTTGCTGCGCCTGGCGAACCTGCTCACCGGCGGTGACCGCCACGAGGCCGAAGACCTCGTACAGACCGCTCTGATGAAGGCGCTGGGCCGCTGGCGGCACATCGAGGACCCGGAAGGCTACGTGCGCAAGGTGATGTACCGGCACCAGATCAGCCGTTGGCGGCTACGCCGACCGCACCGCGAAGCGACGTTCGCCGCACCGCCCGAGAGTTTTGGTGTCGCCGACGGCACATCCGCTGCTGACCTGCGGATCACCGTGGGCCAGGCGCTGACCCGACTGACGTCGCGACAGCGCACCGTCCTGGTGCTGCGCTACTTCGAGGACCTGTCCGAGACAGAGGTCGCCGCCGCGCTGGGCTGCTCGGTGGGCACCGTACGCAGCACCACCCACCGGTCGCTGGCCCGGCTGCGCAGACTCGCCCCGGAGCTCGGGGCCACCGAGCAGACCACAACCACCCCGAACAGCATGTCCCTGAAGGGAGCCCGCACATGAACGCCGACCAGAACACCGACCTGCTGGACAGCGCGCTCCGCGATGTCCTGCACGCCTGGACCCCGTTGGGCCCGGGCGCTCCCGCGGACATCGCCGAACGCATCGTCCGCCGCCGACGGCGACGGAACCTCATGCGCGTCACCGGCGCCGCCCTCGGGCTGGCCGGCATCACCCTGGGCGCTGTGATCGCCACCGGTGCGGGCGCCGACAACGGTGCGCAGCCGCCGGCCGCGCAGGTGAGCAAGCGGAGCAAACTCCTCTGGCAGACCGCGTTGCCCGCCAAGTCCTGGGACGCCTGCACTCTCGGCGCCGAAACAGGTGACGTGTACTGCCGGGGCGTGGCGTACGACAACATCGGCGTGGACGCCCGTTCGGGAAAGGTCGAATGGCAGCGGAAGTCCAAGGACTCCCACGGCGGCAGCACCCCCTCAGGATCGATGCCCGGAGTCCGTGACGGGGTGTTGTACACCTACGCCGATCACGCCCCGGGGGCGCCCCGTGCCGGCACCGACCTGGTCGCCCTCGACGTCCACAGCCGGCAGGTGCTGTGGAAGCACGAGCTGGCCGACGACAGCCGAGGCCGGACCTCGGCCGTGCCGTTCGACGGCGGGATCCTCGCCAACGCCCCGACCTTCAAAAGTGTGGTCGCTCTGGACGGCACGACGGGCCGGACGCTGTGGACGTACACATGGAAGAAGGCCGACTGCGACCGGGCCGTGATCGGCGGTGTCCCTTACCTCACGTGTTCGCCGGACAGCGAGAAAGAGCCACAACAGAGCACCGTCGTCCGCCTCGACCCGGCGACAGGCACGCCGCGAACGGTCGCGACCGTCAACGGCCCGACCGTATACATCGGTACGGACGGCGACACCGTGCTGCTGGGTGGGATGACTGGCGCGCAGAAGTTCGTCAGCGATCCCGGTCCCGCCACGCTGACCCGCGTAGACACCCGTTCCAACTCGGTGACGACGCATCACCTCGACGGCCTGCCGACGGGCGTGGTCGCCGACGGCCTCATCCTGGGCACCGACAGAAGAGGCAACGCCGTCGCGTACTCCGCCGACAGCGGCAAGCCGCAGTGGTCGCGCAGCCTCGGGCTGACGCTGCGCAAGGCGAACGACCCCATGATGCGCGAACTGCCCTCCGCCGCCGCGGTGGACCTCACCAGCCGGGTGGCGTACTACCTCGATCCGTCCGGGCACCTGGTGGGCCTCGATCTGGACAGTGGTGCGGTGCGCTGGCGCGGCCAGGTACCACTGCCGAAGAGCCCGATCGAGGCTGGGATCGCTCCCGAGCTCATGAATTACGGCCACAGCCTCATCGGCCAAGTTGGCGGAGAACTCTTCAGGATCGCGCCCCAACTGCCGCACGCGAGTTGACGGGCCCGAACCAGCGAAGCTCCGCGGACTCGTCAGGCGAACCTGGAGCCCGCGGGGCCGGGGGCCGGGGGCCGGGGGCCGGGGGCCGGGGGCCGGGGGCCGGGGGCCGGGGGCCGGGGGCCGGGGGCCGGGGGCCGGGGGCCGGGGGCCGGGGGCCGGGGGCCGGGGGCCGGGGGCCTGAGCGTCCCGCTCCTTCCCCGGTGCAGCCCGGCTCCGTGCGATCGGCCTCGGCAACCGCAACCGGGCAACTCGGCACCGTCCATTTCGCCCTCGGTACGGTCGCGGCCAGGAACACCGGCTCACGAGGTGGTGCGTGATAGCGGTTGCGCATGCTGTGCCGGTACGGGGTATGGCGTCCCCCCTACAGGACAGTTGCTGGGCACCCGCCCGCACGGCGGAGGCAGCGCTTCAGGATGAGGCGCTCGATCGCCGGAGAACGCTCGGATTGACCGCCGTCAGTGCTTGATGCCCACTCGTCGAGCTTGTGGATGAGGGGGTGACGCAGCCAGGGCTTCACGGCGCTTGATGACCCAGCGACCAATGACGAAGAAGAATCCGATCGTGGCTGCCACCGCGGTCAGCACACCGCCGGGGAAGCCGTCGTCTCCGTCCGGGTAC
The DNA here is from genome assembly GCF_036231965.1 of Streptomyces sp. NBC_01428. Taxonomy (NCBI): domain Bacteria; kingdom Bacillati; phylum Actinomycetota; class Actinomycetes; order Kitasatosporales; family Streptomycetaceae; genus Streptomyces; species Streptomyces sp. NBC_01428. The sequence continues at coordinate 1,088,179 of NZ_CP109499.1, forward strand.
CGGTCACCGCACAGCCGGGTCAGCAGGGGCCGCTCGCCTGATGCCTCCAGGCACACCGTCTGGCCTTCTGCGAGACGTAGTGCTTGCCGCCGAGTTCCTTCAGGACGGTGTGCCGGTGGCCCGCCACGGTGTACACGATCTCACCGCGGTCGTTCCCACCACCTCTGCCGGCGTGAGGCACGATGCGGGCCACAACGCCCGTGACCCGTACTCCTGTTCTGTCGAGGAGCTCCGCCTGCCGCCAGTCATGCACCAACATTCCTACCGTGAGGCAGGTGATGCCGAGGCAGACTGATGCGAAGAACGCATGCCACCGATGCTTGGGGGCCCGCAGTCTCGGACCAGACATTTCCCCACTCACCTGTGTCACGTCGACGACCACGAACACCGCCTACTGGAATTCAGCCGCTCCGCGGGCACGTCCGAGCGCTCGCGGGGAACGACCCCTGCAGTCCGAAGGTGCTTCGTGTGGCCCAACCCGGAGCCTCACACACGTGTCGTTTCCCAGGCATTGCCAGATCCCGGAAGAGACTGATGCCGAAAGCTGCCGTGTCTGTGTATCGCCAGCGTTCCCAAGCACCGGCCATGGTCGCCCCGGGAGCGTGCTTTCGCAGGTCGTGGCGTCGACTCAGATGCTGTTGGCACGCATGGCCGTCCCGGGCAGCCTCATCACTCGCGCCCGCGGTCGCCGTTCGCGCCGGCTGGTGCGGGCTCTTCGAGGTCGCATCAAGCGCAGGGTACGTACAAGCGGTGGCATGGATGCATGAGACCCGGCAGCAGGCCACCTCACCGGATGAGCGGCTGTCCGGCGGAGCCGGCCAAGCGGGTGGGAGGCAGCTTGAGGAGTTGCAGCGAGTCACCACTTCGCTGAAGGCGGGGAGCCATGCGACGTTCTCACAGCGGGTTGGCTCAAGCAGTTTGCGAGAATCTGCAGGTGAAGCCGTCGTCCGGATCACCGACAGTCCACTCGAGGACCAGCCGGTTCTGCTGCTGAGCGAAGTCCAACGAGTAGATCATCTGGTCATGCTTGAGATCGAGAGTGTGCGAGTAGACGTCCTTGGTGTCGTTGAAGAGATACCACCTGCCCTGCCCGGATAGCTTCCCGGTGACGGCATCGGACTGGGCGGAATACTCGGTAGGGAAGTTCTTGACGCTGAATGTGTGGTCGACGTCCACCGTCAAGACCGTGTGACAGGTGCTACTCGACCACCGACCGGTCAAGTCTTTCTCGGTCACATGAGGCGGCGGAGGGAACCCACATGCCCCCACGAACCACAGTGTCGCCGCAGCACCGATGGTGCGGATGGTTCGAATGTGCAGATTCACAATGGCTTTCCTTGCGGGCCTGACCCCATCCCGGGGGCGACGGGGGCCAGACTAGCGACGCCATGAGGGACCTCACGACGTGCCCCCTACGAAGTAGCGGCTGACGCAGACGCCCAACGCTGTGAGCAGTCTGCATGCCGGGGGCAGCGCTTCGTCGTTCCTCCTTTCGTCCGGCCCACGGACAGGCTGCGGCTGACGGCCGGCCGGCCCCGTTGACCGGAAAGCAGCACATCGCGCCCCGTCCCGGTGACACAGCGGTCCTGATGGGGTCCTGATGATCACGTGGCCCTTTCGCTTCCGGCTGCGGCAGTACACCAAGGCGAGCCTGTGGATCGTTCCGCTGCTCGGGATCTCGTCGTACCTCGGGTGATCGAACTAGGTGCACAACCCCTTCGACCGCGTAGGCCGATTTCAACCCTCACCCGACAGCTGTGGCCAGGTTGTCGGCATCGGTGTGTACTGGAAGGTACGCGGCGCGCGCCCACAGAGAGCGGAGGCCGCAACATCCCCCGAGGCGATTCTCGTGAACAACCACGCCAGAGCATCTATCGCTGCCATTGGATCGGCGCTTCTGTTGTCCGCATCCACCGTCGCGTACGCCGCCGGCGGCAGTCACAGTCCGGCGAGTGTTGCAAACGCCGCGTCATCATCGGCGAGCGATTCATCTTCCGTGACGGTGTCCACCAAGTCCACGCCGCTGGGAAAGATCCTGGTGAACAGCAAGGGGCACACCCTCTACCTGTTCCAGTCCGACAAGAAGGACAAGTCCACGTGCAACGGGGACTGCGCCAAGGCGTGGCCGCCGCTGAAGGCGAACGGAAAGACGATCGCCAAGGGCGGCGTCAACAGCAAACTGCTGTCGACCATCACGCGCAGCGACGGCTCCAAGCAAGTGGCGTACAAGGGGCACCCGCTCTATACGTTCGCCGACGACACCAAGGCCGGCCAGACCAACGGGCAAGGGATCGATGCCTTCGGCGCCAAGTGGTACGTGCTGGGCACCGATGGCAAGCAGATCACCAAGCAGGCGTCATCGCAGAGCGGCGGCTACTGACCGGCACGTGCAACGCGGCTCTTCGACATGTTCAGAATCCCGGCGTGTGGAACCCGTTGAGTTGCCACAGTGCGGCGGTGTACCACAGCAGGGCGATCGAGCAGAAGAGGAGGCCGCCGACGGCGGGCAACATCCACCCGGGGAGTCTGCGGCTGCGGACCACGACCACCTTGGCGGCGAACGCGCCGTACAGGACGCAGCCGGTGATCGAGTGGATCGCAACGCGCGATGTCGTCAGCTCAATGCCGTAAGCCACGAGGCAGTGGTAGGCGATGGGCACGGAGAGCAGGAAGGCCGCCAGCCCGGTGAATCGGTGCGTCATGGACACGACGCGTGAAGAAGGCTTCGACCCGGGCAGCCGACCGTACATGCGGGCCGCGAGCAGGAGCTGGATCAGTGCGAGTCCCAAAAGCGCGCTGCCGAGGCGGGCCTTGAGCGTCATCGCGTCGTCATAGCGGGCCCCGAACAGGCTGCTGTTCGGATCCGGCGTCAGGCCGCGGCCCACGAAGTAGACCCCGAGGCCTACCGCGACGGGGATCAGAAGCAGCGCCATCACACCGACGCTCGGGCGCTGGTGACCTCGCGGTCCAGGAGCACCAACTCCCGCTGAATCCCGAGGGTCTTGGCGCTGTTCCCCTCGCCGATCCCCCGTCACGCGGCGTCTCCTGCTGGGCACGCCGACTCCAGCTCGGGGAACAACAATCCGAGTGACTGCCGTAGAGACTGCCGCTTCAAGAGAGCTCCGTGGAAGTGCGGTGGCTGGAGCCCTCACGATGGCGCCGGATGCGCTCCACGGCTTCGTCGCCTCCCCGTAAGCCGCGAGGTTTCACCCGTTGGACGGCCTCGCAGTCTGCCCCCGGCGTCCCTGTGCAGGACATGAAGGCACATGCCGACCTGCTGTAGTCAGCATCCGGGGTCCTGCCCCCCTACCGGGCCGTCGCGCGGAAGAGGGCCAGGAGGGTCTGGGCCGACGGGGCGGCCGCATCGAAGAACTGCGTGGCCAGCGTGGGTGGAACGGCCGTTCCCTGGATCCGGACCTCATGGCAGCTGAAGCAGAATGCCGCCTCGAACAACGCCAGGTCGAGGGTGTCCTCGTAGGCGCGGATGCTCCAGCCGGGCGAGAAGCCGCAGCGGTACTGTTCGCTGCCGGGCAGGGTCTCGATCAAGGTCAAGGCGTCGGTGGCCTCGCTCCCGGCCCAGTGGGTGACCACCTCGCCAGGGAACGGGGCGCCTTGCTTGTTCGGGAGGGCGGAGATCCTGACGACTTCGATCAAGGCGGTGGCTGCGACGGCTTGTGCGGGGAGCTGCATGCACCCAGTCTGCCCTCCGGCCGACGGACGCTCCGAGAACCCCGGAGCCAGCGCGGGATGCCCGGGCCGCTCCGTCACACCCGTCAGCATCGGGGGCGGGCACGAGGGGCCAGGAGGGGGTAACCCCACCCTGCTCACTGGCCCCAGCCTCATCACCAAGAGACCTGCCAGCCGGATCGTGTGAGCAGCCAGGGCTCCGAATGATGGGACGGGCACCACAGCGCCTCAGCCACCGAAGGATCACGCATGTCCCGCACCCCCCGCAAGCACCGGTCGGCGTACCGCGTGCTGTCGTCTCTCGCCTTGCTGACCATGTCCGCCGGTGCCGTCACGGCATGCAGCGGCAGCGATTCCTCCTCCAACCGGTCGGCTTCGTCGTCCGCCGTCTCGTCTGCCTCGCCAGGAGGGGCCGAGGCAGGCAGCACGGCGGCCGAAGCGAAGCTGCGTATGGTCGACAACGGCGGTCACCGGGTGGCCTTCTACGTCGCGCGGGGCAACGGTTCGACCATCGTCCTGGACTCAGGCGGTGGCGAGTACTCCTCGCAGTGGAAGGACATCGCCCCCAAGCTTCACGCGGCAACCGGCGCCACCGTCATCACCTACGACCGGGCAGGTCTCGGCAAGAGCGACGTGGTGCCCGGCCCGTGGAAGGTCGAGAGCGCCGTCAGCGACCTCAAGGCAGGGCTCCAACAGCTGGGCGTCACCCATGACGTGACGTTGGTGGCCCACTCCCAGGCAGGCGAGATCGCCGGCTACCTGACCAAGGACGATCCGAAGCTGCTCTCCGGTGCGGTCCTGATCGACGCCAACCTTCCTCAGTTCTTCACGGACGAGGAGATCCCCCGTCTCGTAGCCGCGTCCCAGCCGGACGTCGACGCCGCGAAGAAGGATCCCGAGAAGCCGGCGAACCGCCAGCTCATCTCTACCGCGGAGGGCTTCGCCGCAGCGCACCAGGCATTCCACAAGGTTGCGTGGCCGGACTCGGTCCCGGCAACGGTCCTGGTGTCGGATAAGACCCCGTTCGCCGGCTCCCCCGAAGACGCGCAGCGCTGGCGCGACGCCGCCGCGACGTTCGTCAAGGACGCGCCCAACCGAACGCTGGTCACCGCCAAGGGCACCTCCCACGAAGTGCCGACGGAACGTCCCGACCTCGTACTCAAGGTGATCGAAGACGCTTTCGCCGCACACCACTGACACGCTTCTCCTCACGTCGGTCGCCAACTCCTGGTGCTCGCAGACGGCTTGCGGACGGCCAACGCCGTCCGAATGCGCCCGCGTAGCCGTCCGTGAGGTTTGAGATCGCCGACACGGAACACACGGAGTCCTGACACAGCCTTTATACGACCAGGTAGGAGACACACATCATGGGCATCATCGCCTGGATACTCATCGGTCTGCTCGCCGGCATCATCGCCAAGGCGCTCATGCCCGGCAAGGACCCGGGCGGCATCATCATCACGATGCTCATCGGTATCGCGGGCGGTCTCCTCGGCGGCTGGCTCGGCAAGGTCATCTTCGGCGTCGACTCCATCGACGGCTTCTTCGACCTCTCCACCTGGATCGCCGCGATCATCGGCTCGCTCATCCTCCTGGCCCTGTACCGGGTCTTCACCGGCAACCGCCGCCACGCCTGACCCCACCCCGGCACCTTCGTTCGAATCGGCTCCGCCCTCCCTATCAGGGGAGGACGGAGCCGCCGCGTTTCGGCCTGGAGCACGCCTCGGTGTGCGTCCCCTCCGAGGGACGTGACAGTGGCCGTCCACGGACCGACCGGACGACGACCGAGATCCGGTAAAGAACCCACGGCTTTCTGCCAGAGGCGGGAGGGAGCAGGGACGTACGCAGCCCGCGCCGCAGAAGGGCAGTGCCGAAGCGGTAGTTGGGTGGGGATGCATATGCGGGTCCGGGCATTGAGCACAGTCGAGCCGACGCACAGCCGCCCCGCAAGGGTGGCGGCTCCCGCCTGACTGTCCAAGCGAGCCCCGTTCGCGAAACGCTGTCTCTGCATCGACCAGAGCCTGCACCCGCCCGGCCAACACTCTCATACAGCGGGCCACGGGGAGGGCACGCGTCGTCGCCTTCCGAACGGTGAGCCGGGACGACGGCTGCCGGCTTCGGTGCTCAGCGCGCCGTGCCAGCAGTGGCGTGGAGGTGTTCCAGAGCGTCCAGCACCGCGGTCTGGCGGTGCCAGTGCAGCCAGCGACCCACCGCGGCGCCCGTGGACGCCAGGGCTGTGAGCTGCGGCCGGCTGAACCCTGACAGGGGGCGCTCGTGATGGGAGGAGATCAGGCCGACGACCTGGCCGGCACGGCTGATCAGCGGAAGGCTGTGCGCAGCGCGGCTTCCGGCCTGCAGGATCGCCTGCCGCGAGTCCTCGTCGAAGAGGTCGGCCGACTCCACGTCCTTCACGGTGACCTGCTGGCGCTGCCGGGCAGCCTGGGCGCAGGCAGTGGTCGAATCCTGCACGAAGGCGAAGAAGTCGGTGAACTGCCGGTTGAGCCCTGTGTGTTTCTCCAGACGCAGCATGCGGTGCTCAGCGAGCTGCACGTTGCCCATGCCTGTCTCGGTGATGTGCAGGACACGGCGCAACGCGGCCTGCAGGACCGCCCCATGACTGCTGCGCTCCTCCGCCGGTACCCCCAGACCCGGCAGGGCGGGGGCCGCAACGCGTGGGCGGCGCGGAAACCACTGCACCGCGCCCGCATCCGGGCCCGCGATACGCACCACAAGGTCGGCGAGCGTGTGCAGTTTGATGTTGAAGCGCTGCGAGGCACCGCGCAGCAGGTCGAACCCGTCGGCAGGGGTGGCCAGCCTGTAGCGGTCGACGAGTACCTGCTGCGCAGCCTCGACGCCCGCCCGGCCCAGCTTCCGGTTACGCAGCTCAAGGGACTCCACCTGACCAGCGAGAGCAGCTCCGAGATGCACCTGCGCCCGACCGGAGGCCGAGCCGGCGGTCCTGGGGTTTTCATCGCTCATGACGGGTACTTTCTGGCAGCTCAAAGACACGGGCCGCAGAAGCGTTCACCAAGCGTCCTACGGCGTGCCTGAGTCCTAAGCACCCCCGCCAGCCTAAACACAGCATCGAGGGAGCCGATACGGGGCATCCAGATCCGTCCGCCCGCGCGGGCAACCGCTCGCGCCGCGGGGCTGGGGACAGGGGGTGGCGTGTCCAGGTGCGGGAGCAGGGCAGCCGGCCCAGCCCCATCCCGCCGTTGAGCTGTCCGGCGTTGCGTTGAGGCTGTTCAGCAGCCTTGCAGCGTGTGTGGCCCAGCACCTGCCAGGCCGGCCGCGTCGGCAGCTCCCCCGGGGCGACCGTCGGCTCGTCGGCTTCCCCTGCCGCCACCTTGCGCGTGGGGCCTGGCCGCAACGTGCCACGTCAGCTTGGCACTTCCTCCCGTCGCCGGTCATCGCCGACCGTGTCGGGGATGACGGAGACGGCGTTGTCGATGAGGACGGCGGCGATGGCGGCGGCCGTGGGGAAGGCGTCGGCGTTGAGGACCCGGGTGCGAGCCGCGGCGCCGTCGATGAGCAGCGCGAGCTGCTCGCCGAGCTGTTCGGGGTCGGCGGCGCCGGCTTCGCGGGCGGTGTCGGCGAGCCGCACGGCGACGGCCATCTTGTACTCCCGCGCGTACTGGGACGCGGGGTGCTCAGGGTCGTGGAGCTCTACGGCGGTGGCGATGTAGGGGCACAGAGGCGTGGTGGGGGCAACGTCGAAGGCGGCGAGGAGCCGTTCGCGGGGCGTGAGGTCGGTGCGGTCGAACACGCCGGACAGAACGGAGGGGTCGAACCGGCGCAGGTACTCGGCGACGAGTTCGTCCTTGCCACCGAAGTGCTGGTAGGCCGTGCGCTTGGACACCTCGGCCGCGGCGCACAGCTGGTCCATGCCGGTGCGGTTGATGCCCTGCTCGCGGAACAGCTGCTGGGACGCGCCGAGGATGCGCTCGCGAGCGCCCCTGCCGCGGCGGCGGCCCGTGGGGCCCTTCTCCAACTCCGTCATGGCCCCACCCTACCGCAGGCGGGTAACGAGCGGTGTACATAGTTTGCCCCGTGACCAATAGCCCCGTACGGTAACCACACAGGACGGTGTACTTAATCCCGTCGCCCCAGGTGCGCACGGCACCACCTGGTCAACGGCACCACCTACTCAAGGGAGCGACCATGGGAAAGCTCGACGGCAAGGTTGCGGTCATCACCGGCGGCACCACCGGCATGGCACTGGCCGGGGCGAAGCTGTTCGTCGACGAGGGAGCGCACGTCTTCATCACCGGCCGCCGCCAGGACGCCCTGGACGAGGCCGTGCGGCAGATTGGCCGCAACGTCACCGGTGTCCAGGGTGACGCCGCCGACCTGGACGACCTGGACCGCCTGTACGACACCGTCAAGCGGGAGAAGGGCAGCCTCGACGTGCTGTGGGCCAGTGCCGGCGGCGGCGAGCCCGCTCCGCTCGGCGAGATCACCGAGGCTCAGTTCGACACCTGGTTCGGACTCAACGCCCGCGGCACCCTGTTCACCGTCCAGAAGGCCCTCCCGCTCTTCAACGACGGCGGCTCCATCCTCATGACCGGCTCCAACGCCTCCCTCGGCGCCTTCCCCGGCTGGAGCGTCTACGCCGGCAGCAAGGCCGTCCAGCAGGCCTGGGCCCGCGTCTGGCTCAACGAGCTCAAGGACCGCCGCATCCGCGTCAACGTCCTGACTCCCGGCCAGGTCGCCACCGCCAAGCAGGCGGAACTCTTCGACGAGGCCACCAAGCGCCAGTTCGAGTCCCTCATCCCCCGCGGCCGGATGGGCAGCCCCGACGAGATCGCCAGCGCCGCGCTCTTCCTCGCCTCCGACGACTCCAGCTACGTCAACGGCATGGAACTCGTCGCCGACGGCGGCACCACCGCCATCTGAACCCGACACCACACCAACCAGGGCAGGACATCTCATGAGCAGCATCAGCGTCATCGGCACCGGAAACATGGCCCGCACCATCGGCGCGCGGGCGATAGCGGGCGGCAACACCGTCGAGGTCATGGGCCGCGATCAGTCCAAGGCCACTGACCTGGCCAAAACGCTCGGCGGCGACACCACGACGGGAGAATGGGGCACCGCTCCGGCCGGGGACATCGTCATCGTGGCCCTGTTGTACGACGGTGTCGTGCCGGCCATCGTCCAGTACGGCGACGCACTCGCGGGCAAGGTCATCGTCGACATCAGCAATCCCTTCAACTCCACGTTCGACGGGCTGGCCCACCGCGAGGAGACCTCGATCGCGCAGGAAGTCGCCAAGGCCGCCCCGGCCGGCGCCGACGTGGTGAAGGCGTTCAACACCGTCTTCCGTCAGGTCCTGGAGAAGGGCAGGCCCGATGTCTTCATCGCCGGGGACGATGCGCCGGCCAAGGCACAGGTGGGGGCGTTCGTCGAGAGCCTCGGGCTGCGCCCGCTGGACGTCGGCGGCCTGAACATGGCGCACTGGCTGGAGGGCGCGGGCGTGCTCACGGTGGGCCTCGCCAACCACGGGGTGGGGAACCTTGACTTCTCCCTCGGCGTCAGCGAGCTCTCCGTCTGAGCAAGCAGTCGACGGATCACCAGCCTTACGCGCACCAGCGTCGGGCCGAGGGGTGAACCGTCGCCCGCCGGCTGTTCGAGGAAATCCGCGAGCGCGGCCACGCCGATGACGCCGTGCAGCACGTCCACCCTCCGAGACCTGCGGGCTCAGATCCGAGAGGTGAGCTCCGCGACGATGTCCGCCGCCGGCTGCGACCTCCTCGCGAGGGCGACGCTCTGCCCTGCCCACATCGAGAGCGCCTCGATGTCACCCGTGGTCCCGGCCATGGGCGGCGCCGGCTCGTAGCGGACGATGGGCTCGCCGGAGGTGAAGTGCGCGATGACATCGCCGGCGCCTGGCCGCTGCGCGAGCGGAGGGCGGCCCGCGGCCTGCCACGCGTCGGCGGTCGAGTTGCGCAGCGCGCGGTGGGGAGAGTCGGGCCATCCGACCGAGTACAGGTCGGCGTACCGCTGCGGGTCGGTCTCCGCCGCGGCGATCAGGCGGCGCCGGTAGTCGTCGTGGATGGGCATCTCCTCGGCCAGCAGGAACCGCGTGCCCAGCCACGCGGCCTGCGCACCCAGCGCCAGCACCGCCGCGACGCCCCGCGCGTCGCCGATGCCGCCGGCCGCGATCACCGGTACCGGCGCCACCGCGTCCACCACGGCCGGCACCAGAGGCAGCGTCGCGACGGTGCCCCACACGTGCCCGCCGGACTCCCAGCCCTGCGCCACGACCACGTCAACGCCGGAGTCGACCGCCCGTCGCGCCTCCTCGGCGGTGCCGACCGTGTGCAGGACGATCCCTCCGGCGTCGTGGACCTGCTCGGTGTAGCCGCTGGGGTCGCCCATGAAGAACGACACGATCCGCAGGCCGGCGTCGAGCGCCTGGTCGAGGCGGCGGTGCCGATCCTCGGTCAGCACGAGGTTGCCGCAGAACGGCCGCTCGGTCAGCGCCGCGGTCTCACGGACCACAGCCGCGACATCGTCCGACCACGTCAGCGTCAGCATGCCGAGCGCGCCGGCGTTCGACACCGCCGCGGCCAGCGCGGGGACCGCGACCATGGGCGCCAGGACGATCGGCTGCTCGATCCCGAGCAGGGCGCACACCGGCGTGGGCAGCGTGCTCATCCCTCACCCTCCGGGACATAGGAGTTGGGCATCGACTCGGGGGAACGGCGGTCCCACCCGTGGAACTTCGAGAAGTCGCCGGCGTCCCAGGCTTCGCGCAGTCCCGGGGTGCTCAGATCCCAGTCCGGGCGCATCTCGCGGGTGGCCGTCCGCAGGTCGTGCCACAGGTCGACGAAGGACGGGCGCCCCCAGAACCAGTAGCCGTTGTAGACGCTGTGGACCACCAGCCCCGGCTTGAGCACGAGCGTGTGCGGGATCATCGGGTTGTGCTCGGGGTCGGTGTACTCCTGGATGTCCAGAGCCTGCTGGACGGTCCGCTCGGGGTCGGACAGGAACGGCCACTGGGCGCCGACGGAGGCACGGAACTCCTGCAGCGTGTGATGGTCGTCGGTGGCGATCGTGGCCACCTGCGTATAGCCCACCGCGATCTTCGGGTAGTTCTCGGCGAGTTCGCGGTGCTGCCAGTTCTCCTTCGGACAGTAGTGGCCCCGCGCGAGCGTCAGGATCAACGGGTCCCCGCCCTGGATCTCGCTCAGCGTGCGCACGGTGCCGGTGTGGTCGGGCAGCGCGAAATCGGGGAAGGTCCCACCCGGGACGATGTCGGAACGCACGGGATGACCGCCTCTCCTGCGATGCCGCGGGTGCGACCCACCCACGGCTTGGCGCAGTGTCTGTGTGCTGTACGTCAGGACATGACTGTGCGGGGAGGCACGAACATGCCTGGCCGCTGCCGTTGATGTGTGACCGGCTGCGCTTCCGTGCACACCTCCGCGTCGCTCCAATGGCCTTGAGCGGGGAGCCATCCGTGTAGAGCTGCCGGCGAATCGTCCAGGACGGCGAGCTGGTGCATCACCGGCCGCCTCGAAAGGGGAACCTTCCGTCAAGGCACATCAACGGATCATGAGACCGACAAGTGGAGGCACCGGATGGCCGAACTCCCGCCACCGCCGGAAGGAATCCTGCTGGCCCACTTCATCGTCTCGGACGATGGCGAACGCTCCCGACGCTTCTACACCGAAGTGCTCGGCGGCCGGCTGGCCTACTCCGGACCTGGAGGCCTGACCTACGTCTCACTGGCCAACAGCTGGATCATCATCAACGGCGGCGGAGGCCCGACGGACGACAAGCCGTCGGTCACCCTGGAGACCCCGCGCGATTCCAGCCGGGTCAGCAGTTTCCTCAACATCCGCGTCAAGGACATCCACCCCTTGTACGAGGAGTGGAGCGCCCGTGGCGCCGAGTTCCTGACGCCGCCGAAACAACACGAGTACGAGATCCGCTGCTACATCCGTGACCCCGACGGCCATCTGATCGAAGTGGGGCAGGCCACCGACCCGGAGGGGGACTGGACACCGGCTCACTGGCCCCCGAGTTCCCGCACCGGCGATTCCGAGTGAGCTCTGAGGTCGCACGTCGCGCCCCGCCGTGAACCTCGGCTGTGCGAGGTGCAGAGGGCGGCCCTCTGAGCCGGGTGGCAGCGGGCAGGTTTCCCCCGGCCCGCCGCGCAGCCGCTTCGCATACGCCTCATGTCGGCTCCTCACGTCATGGAGGGGAACCCGGCTGCGCGCACTGCATGTCGGGCGCGGGTCAGACGTTGGCGTAGCCGGGGATGCTCGCCTTGATGCGTTCCAGTTCGCGGGCGTCGGAGACTCCCTGGAAGTCGTGGCGGGGGGTGTACGGGGTTTCCAGGCGTCGGGCTTCTTCGTCGGTGAGGTCCAGGTCGAGGGAGGCGACGGCGTCGTCGATCTGCTGGATGGTGCGTGCTCCGACCAGGGGGGCGGCGACGACGGGGTTGCGGCGCAGCCAGGCGAGGGCGACCTGGGCGCGGGAGACGCCGTGGGTGTCGGCGATGGCGCCGACCTCGTCGATGATCTGGCGGTCGCTGTCGGCGTTGGCCTGGTAGAGGGTGTCGGCGTAGGCGCCGTCGGTGGCGGAGCGGGTGCCGGTGTTCGCCTGGTCGGCGGGGCGGGCGAGGCGGCCGCGGGCGAGGGGGCTCCACACCATGGTGGCGACGCCTTCGTCGGCACACAGGGGGAGCATTTCGCGTTCCTCTTCGCGGGCGAGGAGGTTGTAGTGGTCCTGCATGGTGACGAAGCGGGCCCAGCCGTGGCGTTCCTGGAGGTGGAGGGCCTTGGCGAACTGCCAGGCGTGCATCGAGGACGCGCCGAGGTAGCGGGCCTTTCCGGCCTTGACCACGTCGTGGAGGGCTTCGAGGGTCTCCTCGATCGGGGTGTCGTTGTCCAGGCGGTGGATCATGTAGACGTCGACGTAGTCGGTGCCGAGGCGGCGCAGGCTGTTGTCGATCTCGGACATGATCGCCTTGCGGGACAGACCGCCGCCGTTGGGGCTGCCCGGTCGCATGGCGTGGCGGACCTTGGTGGTGATCACGACGTCGTCGCGGTCGGCGTAGTCCTTCAGGGCCCGGCCGAGGATCTCCTCGCTGGAGCCGTAGGAGTACATGTTCGCGGTGTCGAAGAAGTTGATGCCCGCTTCGAGGGCGTGCTTGATCAACGGGCGGCTGCTCTCCTCGTCGAGGGACCAGACGGGGTGGCCGCGGTCGGGCTGCCCGTAGGTCATGGCGCCGATGGCGACCGGGGACACGTCGAGGCCGGTGCGGCCGAGCTTGGTGTAGCGCATGGGAAGGCTCCTACAATGAACGTGCGACACAAGCGGAGATATCTCCGCCTGACCTTCGCCACGCTAACGGAGAGCTCTCCGGATCGCAGTCGGAACACGGCACGCACACCAGGAGAACGCCATGCCCGACGCAGCGCCGCAGCGCTCCGACGCGCTGAAGAACCGCGCACTGATCCTCGAGGTCGCCCACGACGCGCTGGCCGAGTCCCCTGACGCATCCCTCAACTCGATCGCCAAACGGGCCGGCGTCGGCCCGGGCACCCTCTACCGGCACTTCCCGACCCGCGAGGCACTGATCCTCGAAGTCCACCGTCACGACACAGAGCGCCTCGTCGCCTCCGTACCGGACGTCCTCGCGGCACACCCCCCGCTCGACGCTCTGCGCCGATGGTTCACCACCCTCGCGAGCTACGTGCGCATCAAGCACGGGATGGGCGAGGCACTGCACTCCGCGGCCGCACAAGAGGTCGTCAGCGCCTCGTGGCCCCCCGTCACCACAGCCGTCAAGCAGCTCCTCGATGCCTGCGAGAGCGCCGGCGAAGTGCGGCCCGGCATCGACCCCGTCGACGTCATCATGCTGCTCAGCTGCCTGTGGCGGACCCCCAACACCGCCGCCGGCACCGCCCAGGCCGACCGCCTCCTGGAGCTGGCCATCGACGGCTTCCGGCCGTAGACACTCTGCGGTGGGCTGCCACCGTCCTGCTGCCCGACCCCTGGTCGGTCGGAGACCGGCAGTGGCCAGTGCCGTGACCGAATAGGTTCACCAGGTCTCGACGCACGGCACTAGCTGGTCCAGGGCAGGCGAATGGCTTCGATCTCAGGGTCCCCGAGGAGCGCCTCGATCAGCGGGCCGGCGCCACAGACCTTGGTGCCCCACAGGTCGTAGTCGGTGCAGACGACCCAGGAGCGGTCTGTGGCCCACAGGTTGGACGGCGTGTACAGGATGTCCGGGTTGTCGAAGAGGGACGGGGCGTCGCCTAGACGGCCGGAGTGGACCTGTCCCTTCTCGAAGTCCTGGGTGACGAGCGGGTTGTAGTACGCCAGGCAGGCGGTGTCCGCCCCCTGGAGGCTGTGCTCGGCCAGGAACCGGATCAGCTGGTCCCATGTCGGCCTGTCGAGACTGCCCTCGGCAGGCCATTCGATCGAGCCGGGCCTGATGCCGGCCGCCTTCGTGGAGGGGAAGCAGCGAAAGCAGGGGTACAGGCCCTGTGGAACGACCGGATCACCGATGCGGTCGGCCAGCTCGGCCCAGCGCAGCCGCTCCCACCCCGGGCCGGGATGCTCGTCCCTGCTCTGGCTGTCGTTGACCGAATTGCTCGCGGACGTCCCGCGCTCGTAGATGCCACCGAGCACCCAGGCAGCATCGGGCCGCCCGGGTACCTCGTAGCCCGTGAGGCCGTCGCCCTGGGCGAGCTCGGCGAGCCAGCCAGTCTCGGAAGCAGGCACGAGGGGCCACAGGGCGAGGATGTCATCGGGCATCGGGCCAGGCTACGAGCCTCGGCCTCAACCAGTACCGCGACCCGGTGAGACGTGCCGGTCACAGCACCGCCGCAGCCCTCATCTGTCACCGACGTCTGGCCAAGACGTAGCGCCGCCGACGGCACCGACCCTGCTGGATACGCTGACCTGTCATGACCAGGTGAAGGGTGCCGCGATGAGCCAGTACTTCGACATCGGCGACGAGACCCTGTGGAACCCGTCCAATGGAACGTCCCGCATGTTCCAACGTCAGGTAGCGGTCTTCGAAGCGGAGCTGGAACTCCCGTCGGGCATCGGGCCAATGGAGAACGACGAGTGCCAGATCAGTCCCGATACCTTCGAAGCCTTCGTCAACGCCCTCCTGGCGAGGCACCGAAGAACGAGCCACGGCATCTGGCTCGCGCTCTCCGAAGGCTTCACCGCTACAGTGCTCGTTCTTGCGGAACGCGCCGCGATCAAGGTGGACTGGGCACCGCACGGAGCCACCCCGGAGGCCGCACTCGAAGACGTGCAGGTTTCCACCGCCACGGGGTTGTCCGCCCTTGCGGAAGGCGCCGCCTGGGCCGCGGGCCTGCGCGAGCGGGCACGGGAGTTGGGACGGCGCATGCCGCGCTGACCAGAGCGACCGGGTCCGACTAACCGATCGCACCCGTTTACCGCTGCAGCCCGCCATCACAAATGACCTCTCAGGAACGCCCGGTCACAACGGTGAGGGTCCGTGCCCAGACGGGTTTGGCGCGGCCGCTCGGCCACAGGAGGCCGTCGGGGGTACGCACGATCACCCATTGGCCGGGGGCGGGAAGGCCGATGACCTCGACGGGGGTCGGGGACTTCGTGTCGAAGGGCGGGTCGCCGCCCTTGACGCGTGCGGCGTAGAAGGCATGGGGGAACGTCAGGCTGAGGTCCTCGGACCACAGTACGACGCTCGGGCTCAGGTGGACGGTCACCGGTCCGTGGTCGTCCTCGCCCGTGATCGGTGGGGGGTCATGGACCTTCAGCAGCATCCTGGTGACCGGTAGGGACGGGAGGTGGAGCAACCGGCGCAGGTGGAAGAAGATCCAGCTGGAATGCGCGGAAGCGATCAGGCCGGACAGGCTGACGACGGCCAGGAGCGTCAGGGTCACTCCTGCGCTGAGCAGCCACCAGGTGCGCCCCCGCGCGGTCAGCGCCAAGGCCACGAGCAGGCTCACGGACACCGCGCTGCCGAGCAGTGATCCCAGCGCGGCCCAGACCTCTCGCGCCAGCCTGCGGTACACCGCATCGCGGGACATCAGGACAGAGTGGGTGCCCTCGGTCCTGGTGGGCCGGTTCGCGGTGGGCCAGGTCCCAGCAAGTCGCGCCTGCTCGAAGGCGGCAAGCTGCCGCGCCGACCAGCTCAATGTCCCCGTTTCTGCCGGCAGGGCGAACCGTACGTCTCCGTCCGCCGTCGCCGTGGCGACCGGCCGGTCCCGCACCCCCCGGACCTCGAATCGTCCTTCGGTGAACCACAGGCCCCGGACCTCGTCCCCGCCACCGGCCGCGACCAGTTCGTCGCGGTGGACGGTCAGGGTTCCGGCCGGCTCGGTCAACAGGACGTGCAGCACTCCGCTGAAGTGATGCTCGACCAAGGGGCGTTCACTCACACCGCGCGCGTTCGTGAACAAGGGCCGCAGATCCGGCGCCCCAGGGGCGGCGGCCGGCTCCGGCATCCCCTCGACCGATCCCGGCCCCCTTCCCACCCGCCGTGCCAGCGCCACATGCCCCGCCCGCCCCTCCGACTTCATCTCCGGACGCTGGCCCGACCCACGCATGCGGTCGTACACGTACTGATAGACGTCCTCGACCGTTGCGTACCCGCCCTCGCCCGCCGCCCCGTGCCGCAACCCCGCCACCAGAGCGGCGGTGAAGGGGCTGGGTCGGCCGTCGTCGGCCGCGTCCGCCGCCGTCTCCAGCACTCCGCACCCCGTCATGACGAACCGGCCTCGGCCGGCGAACCGGGCCGCCGTCTCGTCGCCCTTGGCCGTCGCCGCCCGTCCGCCGAAGCAACAGTCGAGGACGACGACGATCGTGCGGGCCGCGCAGTCGTCCAGCAGCTCGTTGACGTACGACTGCCGGACCGCGCGGGTGCGCAGCCAGTCGAGGGTGGTGTCGTGGGTGCACAGGTGGAGGCGGTTGTGCAGGTCGAGCCGACCGTGTCCGCTGTAGTAGACGAACAACTGCTCGCGTGCCGTGGCCCGATGGAAGAAGGTGAACAGTGCTTCTTGGACCTGCTGAGTCGTCCCGTCGAGTACCGACGTCACCTCCCACGGCAGGCCGACCTCGGGGTCGGTGAGCGCGGCACGCAGTTCCGAGAGGTCGTTTGCCGGGCCGCGCAGCCGTGTCAGTGCCGGTTCGTCCGGGAATTCGGCGTTGCCGATCAGCAGGGCACGGTACGCGACGGGGGCCTCAGCCAACGGGGGTACCGTCCGGGTCCGGTTCGTCCTCAGCCGCTGCCGCCCCGAAGCCGGTCGCCGCCCGCAGCCCGTGTTCCAGCGCGGCCTGCAACGTGGCGTTGTCCGCCGTGGAGGCCACAGCCGTGAATTCGCCCTTGCGACCGTCCACTTCCCAGGCGAGGCGGACCGTGCGGTCCCGGTCCCGCACGAGCCAGGCCTTCACCACCGCCACCACGCCGGCGACCGCAGCCGGGGTGAGCAGGACGGCCACGTCGGGCAGCCAGCCGCCCTTCGTGCCGGGCCGGGCCGTGGTCGGCTGCCCGGTCACCAACCGAGCCTCGCGCGCCAAGTCATCCTGCAGAAGCCGTACTTGGGACAGCCACCTGTCGTCATCGGCATCGAAGCGCTCGCTGCTTGCCGTGACCGACACCCGTAGTTCCTCCACGCGCCCACCCCCCTTCGGGAGCGTACTAGCCGGCTCCCTCCCCCGCCCTGCGTCTGGACGTACCAGGGTCCGCTCAGGTCGTCCACCGTCCCGGACCCGGCGAACGGCGATCAAGGTGCGCAAGATGGCTGGACAGCGCCGCGCGCCCATGAGGACATGGCCTTGTCGCCAACTCGGGCCGACGCCGTGCGCTCACGAGGCAAGACGTGTGCTGCGCCGGGGAGTGCCCGCCGCCGGTCAGTCGATCCCAAGGGCGGGCCCGTTCCGCGCGGCACGCGTCCGTCCGGTGCCGCTGCGCGCGACGGTTGGGCTCAGGGCTCGAAGGAGACCAATCCCGCCCTGTGCGCCAGGACGACGGCCTGGACGCGGTCCCGCAGGTCGAGTTTGGTGAGGATCCTCGAGACGTACGTCTTGACGGTCTCGAGCGTGATGAACAACTGCGTGGCGATCTCCGCGTTCGACAGGCCTTCGGCGAGATGCCGGAAGACCTCCAGTTCACGGGGCGTCAATGTCTGAACCACCGCCGCACTGTCCGGCCGTGACGCCTCGGCCGGACGCAGGCGTTCGGCGAAATGGCCGATGAGGTGGCGGGTGACGGCCGGAGCGAGCAGCGCCTCGCCCTTCGCCACCGTCCGGATCCCGTTGACCAGTTCGGACGGCGGCGCGTCCTTGAGGAGAAAACCGCTGGCACCCGCGTGGAGGGCGTCGTAGACGTAGGCGTCGACGTTGAAGGTGGTGACGACCAGCACTTTCGGCGGGTCCTGGACGTCGGGGCCCGCGAGTTGCCGCGTTGCCTGAATGCCGTCGAGGAGAGGCATTCTGATGTCCATGACCACCACGTCGGGATCAAGGCGCTGTGCGGCGTGGACCGCCTCGTGCCCGTTCTCCGCCTCGCCGACCACCTCCATGTCGGGCTGGGCGGAGAAGATGGTCACGTAGCCGGTGCGTACGAGTGCCTGGTCGTCGCAGACGAGCACGCGGATGGGAGGAGGCGCCTTGTCCACTCTTCACTCCTGGATGGGGACGGAAGGGATGGTGGCATGGACTTCGAATCCTCCGTCGGCGCGCAGTCCTGCCTTTAGTTGGCCGCTGACCATCTGGATGCGTGCTCGTAGACCGGGAAGCCCGCGTCCGCCCGCAGTGCTCTCCTCGGCTTCGAGGGGGCCGGTGGCATGGGCGGGTCTGTCGGTGGTCACCGTGATGTCGAGGAGTGTCGCGGAGTGTTCGACCACGACGCGGGTCGGTGAACCGGCCGCGTACTTGAGCGCGTTGGTCAGCGCCTCCTGAACCACCCGGTAGGCAGCAAGTTCCACATCCGCGGAATGCGCGTGCCGCGTGCCCAGTTCCCTGAACTCGATGGGCTGCCCGGACCGGCGGGTCTGCGCCACCAGGTCCTCCAGCCGACCCAGGGCGGGTGCCCGCCCCTGGAGTGCTGGACCGGCTGGGGCGCTGTCGGCGGTCGCCTCCAGTACACCGAGCAGCAACCGCAGCTCTTTCAGGGCTGTTCGGCCGGTGTCGCTGACGGCGGAGAGCCCCTCTGCCGCCTTGTCCGGCGCGGAGGTGAACACGACCTGGGCCGCGTCCGACTGGACGACCATGGCGGTCACGTGGTGCGTCACCACGTCGTGCAGTTCACGGGCGATCCGTGCCCGCTCGGCGGCCGCGGCCTCCTCGACGACCAGTCGGCGCCGCTGGACTTCACCCACTCGCCGCCCGCGCACCGTACTCCCTAAGATCCAGAACGCGGCCAGAGCCAGATAGAACGCGAGATAGTCCGCCACGTCCTGAGGTGAGCCGAGCCGGTCAAGGGCAACGGCCAGGACGCCATAGCCCCCAGTCATCGCCCCCACCAGGCGCAGGCGCCGACAGCCTTGGTGGGCACCGGCCGAGTACAGAGCCAGATAGAGTCCCAGACTCGCGAACGTCGTGGTGAAGCCCATCGCCTGATGCACCGCGAACGCGCCCGCCACCACGACGAGACACACGGCAGGTCTCCGGCGTCGAACCGCCAGCGGCAGCGTCTGAGCAAGGATCAGACCGACGCTCCACAGGCTTGGCGGGCGCTGCGGCAGATCCCCTATCTGCGCCCCGACGGTGGACAAGGTCGCCAAAGCCGGAACGAGCGCCACCGCAGCCGCCCCGACAGCCACAACTCCATCCGTGGCGAGGGCGCCCCGCGCCCTCCACCAGTCAGGCACCGAGCCGGTCAACTGCGCCCGGGCCAAGACTATCTGACGGACAGTCACTGTCACTCCTTCCGTCATCCGGCCCGGGGGGTCAGGCGGACCTGCGCGACACGAGTCTGCCACTGCGGCCGGCGAGGGTGACCATGCGCACAGCGATCAGCAGACCGACGACGAGGGTGACCAGGGCGGCCTCGAGTCCGAAGTCGCCTCCGGTCAGCCATGTCCCGCCGGACACCTCGACGGTGAACAGGCCCTCGGGGGTATGCCCGGAGACCGGGATGCCGAGGAGCTGCTCCATGAGGTTCCAGACGAAGTGCAGCCCCGCGACGAACCAGATGCTGCGCCGCCACAAGAACGCGGCACCGAGCATCACACCCGCTTCCAGGGCGATGCACAGCGCACTCCACGCGGTGGCGTGCGGGGCGCCCAAGTGGGCGATGCCGAAGAACAGTCCGGTGATCACGATGGCGGCACGGCTCCCCCACATCTGCTCCAACGCCTGCAGTGCGACGCCGCGGAACATCAGCTCCTCGGTCACCGCGGCGGCGGCCTGGACCACCACCGCGCTCACAACGACAGTGAAGAAGCCGTGGCCGGCCCAAGAGAACGAGTAGCCGCCGAACATCACGATCAGCAGTGTCGACAAGAGCACGAAGCCCAGGCCGATCGCACCGCCGAGGAGAGCCTCGCGGCCGGCTCCGTGGAAGGCGATCTCCGGCGTCGAGCGATGCGCCAGGCGCCGCATCACGAGCCAGTACACACCCACCGCCGCAACCGCGCCCACCGCCGGAACCGGTCCAGGACCCGCAGCCGTCAGACCCGACACCAGGCCCAGGCCCAGCAGACCGGCCAGCATCCAGCCGAGCGGTGACCGGAACAGCCGGCTCAGGCGGCCCTCACTTGGTTGTTCAGGGTCAGGGGTAGGGGCGTTGCCCCCGGCAGTGGACTGCGTGCTCATCGTGGCCTCCTGCATCGCGGTCGCACCGGCGGCGACCCGAACACCACGCTAGGAACTCGGCGATGTCCCCGAATCCCCCGTGCAGGGACACCAGTTGTAGCTCGCGCGGGGGATGCGCTGAGCCGTCCGGCGCCGCACACCGTCTGACTCCGTGATGACGTCGCACACTCCATGGCCTACGTCATCAGCCGCGGTCGACCCGGGCGTTGGCCGGCGCGAGCTCCGCCGAACCGGAGGAGCCGGCACTCCAGGCCCGCATCCAGGGAGTCGAGCCGCACCGTCAGCGAACAACTCTCCCGAGTCCACGCGGAGGCGGCGAGCAGCCGGGTGATGGCGTCGTGCCGGTCGGCCACGGCCCGGGGGACGCCTGGTGAGTGGGTGGCTGTGAATGAGTGGCCGTGGATGGGCGGCCGTGGATGGGCGGCCGTGGATGGGTGGCCGTGGATGGGCGGCCGCTCACGTCATGTTCAGCGGCACCTTGGTGAGCTGCTGCGTGAGGTCCCACATGCGCCGTGCGTCGCCAGGGCTCCGCAGGCGCGAGAAGAGCTTCTGCTCCGCGGGCCGGCCGCCAAGACCGCCGACGCCGTTCGGGCCGAAGAACCTGCCGCCCTGGTCGCCGGGTGTCGTCGCCGCCATCAGCGCGGGCAGACCGGCGCTCGTGACGGTGCCCACGACGCCCAGCCGGGAGAGCGCGGTGACCACCCGACGGGCCGGAACCGCTGCGGCGCGGCCGATCTCCGGACGCGCCGCGAGCAGGTTCGTCGGGGCGACACCGGGGTGCGCGAGGTTGGCGGTGATGCCCCAGCCGCCGGCCCTGCTGCGCCGGTCGAGCTCAAGGCCGAACAGCCCGTAGGCGATCTTCGACTGGGAGTACGCGTCCATGCTGTTGTACGAGCGCTCCCAGTTGGAGTCGTCCCAGTTCACGGAGCCCCGGTTGGCGGCGATGCTCAGTTGCAGGGTCACCCGCGCGTCTCCGTCGCGCAGCAGCGGCAGCAGGTGCCCGATGAGGGCCGCGTGGCCGAGATGGTTGGTGCCGAACTGCAGCTCGAAGCCGTCGACGGTGGTCTGTCGCTCGGGCGGGTTCATGACGCCCGCGTTGCCGATGAGCAGATGGATCGGGTCGCCCTCCTGCCGCAGTGTCTCGCCGAGCGCGGCGGCGGACTCGAGCGAGCAGAGGTCGAGGGAGCGCAGCGAGACGTTCGCCTCGGGCGCTCGCTCACGGATGGCCGTCAGTGCGGCCTCGCCCTTGCGGGGGTTGCGGACCGGCAGGATCAGCTCGGCGCCTGCCGCAGCGAGGCGGGTGGCGATGACGAGCCCCATGCCGTCGCTGCCACCGGTGAGGACGACGCGCTTGCCGGTGAAGTCGGGGAGGGTGACGTCGATGGGTCGGCGTGCCATGGTGGCGTGCTCCTTCTGCATGTCGAGTGGTCTCTTCGAGCATGCGACGTCGCCGTGACCGTATCCACGGCCTGACGATCAGTGGCTGACGGGGCCGTCCTCGGCGCAGGGGTGGATCGGCAGGCCGTGGATACCGGCGTCCGGACGAGGTAGAAACGATCGGGACGAGAGGATCCGCATGGAGATCGATCGCACCGGGCTGGCCGACTTTCTGCGGCACCGGCGTGAGGCGCTGCAGCCGGAGGACGTGGGGTTGCCCCGTGGGCAGCGTCGCCGGACCGGGGGGCTGCGCCGCGAGGAGGTCGCGGTGCTCTGTCACATGTCTACGGACTACTACGCCCGGCTGGAGCGCGCCCGCGGGCCACAGCCGTCCGAGCAGATGATCGCCTCGATCGCACAGGGCCTGCATCTGAACATCCAGGAACGCGACCACCTGTTCCGACTCGCCGGACATGCGCCGCCTGCGCGCGGGGGTGAGACCGAACAGCACATCGCGCCGGGCCTGTTGCGGATCCTGGACCGCCTTGACGACACTCCGGCCGAAATCGTGACCGAGCTCGGCGAGACGCTCCGGCAGACCTCTATGGGCGTGGCGCTCACGGGCGATCTGACCGGCTACCGCGGCCCGGCCCGCAGTCTCGGCTACCGGTGGTTCACCGATCCCGCCACCCGTGCCCGCTACGCGGCCGACGACCACCAGTACCTCTCGAGAGTGTACGCATCGGGGCAGCGGGAGGTCGTCGCCCAACGTGGTCCGCGATCCCGGGCGGCCGGTCTCGCGGAGCTCCTGCTGAACGAGAGTGAGGAGTTCCGCGCGCTCTGGGGCCTCCACGAGGTCGGCGTGCTCCCCACGTCCGGAAAACGCTTCGTCCACCCGGACGTCGGGCTGCTCGACCTGGAGTGCCAGACGCTGCTCGATCCGTACCAGTCTCACCTTCTGCTCGTCTACACCGCTGTGCCGGGCAGCGAGACCCACGAGAAACTGCACCTGCTGTCGGTCATCAGCGCCCCGCTCCACTGACGCCCTTTCGCGCCCCCTCCACCCCTGCCCCACCAAGACGGCGGACAGCGCGGCGGGGCGGCCGCGGCACTCGCCGGCTCGCCCCTGTCTCTCCGTGACGCAACTGGGGCGCCTCCGGGACACCTGGCGGAGGCGCCCAGTTCAGTGTGGCCGGCGGTGGTGGTGACCGTGGCGGCCCCAGGAGGCTTCGCCGACGGGGCCGCCTTGGTCATCCCCGCTGTTGGCGCCGCGCCCCAAACGCTCACCCGCTGCCCCAAAGGGTTCCTCGTGCCGCCGCTTCCGGCTTCGTCCCGGGACCGTTACCGGCGCGGACGGAGGTCGTTCTGGATCATGGCCGTCCGGCCGAGTTACTGAGCAAAGGTGCCACCGTACGATGCCCACACCGCCGAAGACCGCCCGCCCGCCGCGCCTGCCTGTTGCCCAGCCGGACGCCAGTGGAGGCACCGGGCCACTCGGGGTGCACCCGAAGGTGTTCCGCGACGAACTGACAGCCGCCGCAGACTGGGTCGCCGACTACCTCGGACGGATCACCCAGCACCCGGTGACCCGGCCCATCCCGCCGGCGCACCGGCAGGCCCTGGCCGCCGCGGCGCTGCCGCACGAGGGCCAAGACCTCGGCGCCCTGCTGGAGTTCGTCGACCGGGCGATCGCCCCGTACCCGACCGGCAACGGCCATCCCGCCTTCTTCGCCTGGATCAACTCACCGCCGTCCCCCGCCGGAGTGATCGCCGAACTGCTGGCCACCGCGGTCAACGCGACCTGTGGCATGGGCGAGCACGCTCTGATGGACCTCGAACGCGGCGTGGTGCGCGACCTGGCCTCGCTGGCGGGTATGGCACCGACCACCGGAGGAGTACTGACCAGCGGCGGCTCGATGGCCAACCTGCTCTGCCTGGGCGCCGCCCGCACCTGGTTCCTGCGCCACCACGGCGCCACCGACGGACCCGCCTACGACCAGGCCCACGCGCGCCTGATCGCCTACCACAGCGACCAGGCCCACATGTCGGTCGCGAAGGCCGCCGCGGTGATCGGCCTGCCGGCGTGGCGGCTGCGCGCGGTGCCCACCACGGCGGAGCACCGCATGGACGTCGAAGCTCTGCGCGCGATGGCCGACGCCGACCGCGCAAGCGGCCTGCTGCCGTTCTGCGTCGTGTCCAACCTCGGCAGCACCGCCAGCGGCGCCGTCGACCCGATCGAGGCGATCACGCAGGTGTGCCGCACACAGGGCATGTGGCACCACGCCGACGGTGCCTGGGGCGGGCTCGGTGCCCTCGTCCCCGAGCTGGCCCCCCTCTACCGAGGCGTCGCCGACCTCGACTCACTCACCGTCGACCCGCACAAGACCCTGTCCGTACCGGTCGGCTGCGGCGCCGCACTCGTCACCGACCCCGCCCGGCTGCGCGACGCGTTCACCTTCCGCGCCTCGTACCTCGACGGCGACCAGGACTGGCCCTGGATGTCCGACTACACGATCGAACTCACCCGGCCCGGCACCCGGGCCCTCACCCTCTGGGCCACTCTGCGCCAGCTCGGCCGCTCCGGCGTGATCGACCTCCTCCAGCACTACCAGGACCTCGCCCGGTACCTGCGCCAACGCGTCCAGGCGCACCCCGGACTGGAACTGTGCACCGACGGCCCGCTGCCCGTGGTCTGCTTCGGCCTGGCCGCCACCCCCGACACCGGGTGCCCGGACTCGCGAGCGGACCTGCACACGGCGGTGGCCGCACACGTCCAGGCCCGCGGCCACGCCTATCTCGCCACCGTCTGCCACGAAGGCGAAACGGTCCTACGCGCCTGCGTCTGCAACTACCTCACCACCACGGACGACGTGGACACCCTCCTCCAAGAGGTCCAGGCCGCCATCGACCATCTCCAGGCCGCCTGACCCGCGATGTCGGCGTCTCGATCGCTGCCTTGAAGGGTGCGCGAGGGGTGGGCAGGGGGCGTGGAGTCGACCAGGGGCATGTCGGATGTGGCCATGAGCTGGAGAGGCCCCTTCCGGGCAGGGCTTCATTGCGTTGCGCGGGCTACGTCGTGTGCCGACCGCCAGGAAGTCGGTCACGTTGCCGTTGGTGGCCGCGTTGGCCCGGGCAACACAGATCCCGGCAGCCATCAGGCTGCCGGGATCGGGGGTGCTGAATGCCTACTTGGGCTTGACGGCGTCCTTGGCCTTCTCCTTGGCCGCACGCAGGTCACCCTGGGACTCCTTGGCCTGGCCCTCGGCCTTCAGGGACTCGTTGCCCACCGCGCCGCCGGCGACCTTCTTGACCTTGCCCTCGGCCTGCTCGCCCTTGGCCTGAGCCTTCTCGTCCGCAGCCACAACCACTCACCCCTGCCTCAATCGGAACTCACGTACGCCCTCCGAGTCACCCCGGATCCCATCCCCAAACCAGCTCGATGACCGCCGCGCTTTTCCAGGCCGTGCAGCGCCTAAGGAATACATAAGACCCGCAGGAATGAAGATCGGACCGTAGGGCACTCGAGGGTCCGGAGGTTGATAACTATGGTTCCTATTCTTCTTGTTCTTCTGCTCGCCCTGATCCTCTTCGGTGCCGGTTTCGCACTCAAGGCGCTCTGGTGGATCGCCGTGATCGTCCTGATCGTGTGGGTCCTCGGATTCGTGATCCGCCCGACAGCCAGCGGCGGCAAGCGTGGCCGCTGGTACCGCTGGTAGACAGCCCGAACAGCACGCATACACACACATGGGTGGGGCCCGACGCCACAGCGTCGGGCCCCACCCATGTCCCGCCCCGTGGAGCGCAGGACGAAATCGGTGAATCCGGCGAACGGGTTCGTGTTCGGACCGGGCTCGGACCACCAGGACACGTGGCGGGGCATCGAGGGAAAGCTCGTTGATCGTTCCGCTCAGGCTGCGGCGGTTGGATCCGCAGCTTCGGACAGACGGCGGTATGCGGCGTTGATGCGCCGGGCTTCTTCGAGCTGGTCCTCGAGGATGACGATGCGGCAGGCCGCCTCGATCGGCGTGCCCTGGTCGACGAGCTCACGGGCGCCGGCCGCGATGCGCAGCTGGTAGCGGGAGTAGCGGCGGTGCCCACCCGGGGAACGGAGCGGGGTGATCAGGCGGGCTTCCCCGATCGCGCGCAGGAACCCCTGAGTGGCGCCGAGGAGTTCGGCGGCTCGGCCCATGGTGTAGGCGGGGTAATCGTCGTCCTCCAGGCGGCTGAACGAGTCGTCCGCTGTCATTGCACCTCTCTCATGAAAACGCGTGGAGGGGCCCTGGCGCTCGTCGCGCCAGGGCCCCGAAGGAACTGCTGCTACACCATCTGCCGGCCTTGATACTGCACCGGCCTTCTGTTTCCGCGGGCCCGACTCGACTGCCGTCGGGGACGCGGGGATCGCGGTTGCTCGACCGGAGACCACCTCACTATCGATGTCCTGCGGTACCCGGGCTCAGGCAATCCGCCCGGGCGATCCTGATGGCGCCTCGCTCCTCCGTTCATTCCCTCGTGATCCAGCGCTCCCGGGAGGGCTGACTGCGCTGGAGCCTGTGCGTAGTGCGTGTACTGCTCTGCACCACGGGTGATGCGAATTACCCCGAACTGCTCGGTGACCTGAACGAGCGTCACTCTTCGACAGCCAGCCCCGTCGCCCGTCCTGCATATACCGCTCTGGCTTGGAACCCCACTGCCGAACCTCCCGGTGCGCGCGCCCGCAGCCGACGCCTTCACCGAGGTACCACTCACACACCTGCACTGCGGGATACCGCGAACTGCACCTTCAACTGCGGTTCTGCGTGCGGCGACCCCTGATCACTGCGGGCCACCCGGTCCGGTCGTCAGCCCCGTCGCCGTCCTGCGACAACTCTGGCTTCGAAGCTCCACCACCGCACCGTCCTGCAACTGCACTTGCCTGTACCGCTGCCCGGCAGTTCGTGTCTGCCAGGCCCTGCTGATCTCTGCAACAAGAGAAACCATAGCCAGGCGATCTCGCAATGTCTACTCCAGCCAGCATAGATTTTTGTGTGCCGTTCAGAGAGCAAGTCGTCCTCGAACAACGCCGATGGACGGCCCCGCCGTGTGCCCGGCCGGGGCACACGCGCATCACACGCAGCACTCCTGTGGCACGATCGGCCTCATCAAAGCCATCGACCGGTTCGAGCTGACCCGCGAAGTCGAGTTCACCACCTTCGCCGTGCCCTACATCGTCGGTGAGATCAAGCGCTTCTTCCGCGACACCACGTGGGCTGTCCACGTCCCGCGGCGCCTGCAGGAGGCTCGGGTAGCCCTCGCCAAGGCCACCGAGGAGCTCCGCAGCCGGCTGGGCCGCATGCCCACGACCCGGGAACTGTCCGCGCTGATGTCACTGTCGGAGAAGGACGTCATCGAGGCGCGGAAGGCCGCGAACGGCTACACCTCGACGTCCCTCGACGCTGCCATCACCTCCAGCGAGGACGGCGAGGCCGCCCTCGCCGACTTCATCGGCGTCGACGACTCCGCCCTGGAGCTCGTCGAGGACTTCAACGCGCTCGCCCCTCTGATCGCCGGGCTCGACGACCGCGAGCGCCGCATCATCCACATGCGGTTCGTCGACGAACTGACCCAGGCCCAGATCGGCGAACACCTCGGCGTCTCCCAGATGCACGTCTCCCGCCTCCTCAACCGCACCCTCGCCAAACTCCGCGCAGGCATGCTCACCACCAGCTGAGGCCGACGGGGCCGCCGCGCGGGCCGGCGTCCGCCCGATCTTCGGCGTCGACGTGCGCGCTGCTTCACCGGCGCCGCCCCCGCACAGTGCACCGCGTCATCGCGGTGCACAACACCCTGTGTAGGCGTCCGTCCGAGGCGATGGACGATGTCGCCAGGGATCGGGTCTGTGGCAGGAGGCGAGTCGCCGGTCCGGCCCCGACGTATCGGCTTCGCCGAAAGACATGCCGAGGCTCTCTACCGCCCGGGCCAAGAGAAGTTCGGGGCGCTTCCCGTTGCCGGCCCGATCGGCCGGAGCGGCGGGCCCGTCATGATGTCACCCGGCTCATGAATCTGCTGGACGCGATACCCCGTATCCGCAGGGGTCCGGGGCCGGTCACATCACCGGCCCCGCTGCCTGTCGGCCGACCGTGGCCACGACTATGACACGTACCGTCGGCCACTCCGCGTCCGCGGCATCACACCGGCGATCGCCCACCGCGTGGAGGCCTGCGCGCTCAGCCCGCGATGCGCACGCCGAACTGGAAGGATCCGATCGTGCTCATCGACTCGTAGCGCACATAGGCGCCCGGGTACGGGGCGTGCAGCACCTGGTTGTTGCCCGCGTAGAGACCGACATGCTCGGTGTTGTTGAAGAAGACCAGGTCACCGGGCTTGAGTGCGCTCATGCCGATCCGCGTTCCGTCGTTGACCTGCGTGTAGGTGACCCGGGATATCTGGACACCGGCCTGGCCGTACGCCCACTGCGTGAGGCCGGAGCAGTCGTAGGAGCCGGGGCCCGTGCCGCCCCGGCCGTACGGCTTGCCGATCTGCGTGGCGGCGGCGTTCAGCGCGGCGGTGCCGAACGGGGAGGCGGCCACCTCGTTGCCGAGGTCGACCTGCTGCGCCGCTGTCCGGCTGGCCTTCTGTTCGGCGTGGGCGATCTCTTGGCGTTCGGCTGCGGTCAGCGTGTTCAGCAGCTTCTGCGCCTTGTTGAGCTTGTCCTGCACCACTTTCTTCTTCTCGCCCAGCTCGGTGCGGGTGTCCGCGAGGTCCTTGAGCTTGAGCGTGGCCTCGGCGCGCTGCTGGGCAAGCTCCCGCTGCTTCGCCTGGACCTTTCGCAGCGACTCCAGCTGCTGCGCGGAGACCGACTCCAGCGTTGACGCCTTGTCGAGGTAGTCGTCGGGGTCCGCGGAGAGCAGCAGCTGAACGGACGGGTCGATGCCGCCGGAACGGTACTGGGCGCTGGCCATCGCGCCGATGCCCTCACGCAGTTCGTTGAGCTCGTCCTGCTCGCGGGCGACCTTGCTCTGGAGCAGGCCGATCTCCTTCTGGAGCTTCTCCTGCTTCTCCTTGGCCCCGTCGTACTGGTTGGTGGCCCGCTCCGCCTCTTTGTAGAGCTTGTCGACCTCGGACTTCACCTCGCTCTTCGCGGGCTTGGGGGCCGCGTTGGCGGCCTGCGAGGTGAGCGCCACGGCAGCGGCGGCGGTCGCGGTCATCACCGTCACACGGGCGCGGCTGGGTGACTTGGGACGACGGTGAAGCGCCACGAAGACAAGCTCCTTCTTCCTCCACCGCCCGCGCAACTGCCCGTGGACGGCGCCCCCTTCACCGTCACCCACCCCTTGCGAGCGATCGTTCGTGCGAAGGTTCGAGACCTCACCTTAGTGATGTTCTTGTGACCGTTTCAAAGTTTGATCAGAACAGTTGGGATCATCTTCCGCATCCATTGCGTGCAAATCGATCACAATGCGCCCTGGAACGGAGGGGAAGGGCAGCGCCTTCAGCGGATCGTGCGACGGGGCAGCACCACCTCGCATCGCTATCGACGCGCGATGACGCTGCCGGCCTCCGCCCACGGGAACCGGGTCCCGGTGATCGCCCGACTAGTCCAGTAGTCCAGTAGTCCAGGCTGACGAGGATGAGGTCGCGAGGTAGCGCTCCGGCCGGCCCTGCGCGGCGGATGTCCGGAAGGATCAGGGCGCGCTGACACGGCGTGAAGTGAGCGACTGTCGGGCGCAGTTCGGGGCTTTGTCCCGGATCCGACAGCCACGACCCTCGCCTTCGGGGTGGCCTTGCGTACCCAGTCGGACACGCTCCGCGGCGCGTCGGGCGATTCTTTCTTCCGCCCTTGGTCAAGGCGCCGCACAGGCGCCTCGCCACCGCGCGCCGCGCTTGGATCGGGCCGCCGGGTGCGCTGTAGATTTGCGCCTCATGCTCTGTGTTCAGGTCCTGGGGCCGCTCGGTGCTGACATCGGGGGAACTCCGGTCCATCTGGGGAGTCCCCGGCAACGCGCGGTCCTCGCCCTCCTGATGGCGAACCGCGGCAACGTCGTACCCGTCGACCGGCTCATCGACCGCCTGTGGTGCGGCCGTCCCCCGGAGAAGGCGCCGGCGTCCCTGCACGCCTACGTCTCCAACCTTCGACGGGTCCTCGAACCCGGCAGGGCACCCCGTACCCCGTCCGGCGTCCTGGTCAGCGCCCCTCCCGGATACGCGCTGCGGCTGCCGCAGGACGCGGTCGACGCCTGGCGGTTCGAGGAAGCCGTACGGCAGGCGCGCACACTGCCCCCGCCGGAGGCACGACGACTCCTGGAGGAGGCGCTCGGCTGGTGGCGGGGAGCGGCCTACGGGGAGTGGGCCGACGAGGAGTGGGCCGGGGCCGAGGCGGCCCGGCTGGCCGAACTGCACAGCGTGGCAAGGGAACTCGCCGTCGAGGCGACGCTCCGGTCGGGGGCGGCCACCGAAGCCGTGCCCTGTGCCGAGGCGCTCGTACGCGAGCACCCGCTGCGCGAGGAGGGCTGGCGGCTGCTCGCGCTCGCGCTGTGGGCGAGCGGCCGCCGGGCCGACGCACTGGCCGAACTGCGCCGGGCGACCGCCGTCCTGGCCGAGGAGCTCGGCCTCGGCCCCGGCGAGGTCCTGGCCGGGCTGCAGTCCGCGATGCTGACGGACCGGACCGAGGTACTGCGCGCGGTGGTACCCGGAGTGGGTCCGTCCGAGACCTCGGCGTCCGTCGCGCCGTCCGCCGGGGCGACGATGACCTCCGTGCGCGTCCAGCAGCCCGCGGCGCCTCCGCTTGCTCTGCGGAAACCCGGCCAGGAACCGGTTCCGGTATCCGACCCGGAGGTTGCCCCCGTCCCGGCGGACGAGGCGACGGTCGCACCGCTCCCCTCCCAAGAGCCGTTCGTCGGACGGGACACCGAGTTGCGGGCACTGGACGACGCCGCCCGGGGCGCCCGGCTGCACGGCGGTGTCGTCCTGGTGACCGGAGAGGCCGGAGCGGGCAAGTCCGCACTGCTCGGCCGGTTCCAGCAGCGGTTGCGGGCCGACGGCTGGACCGTGGTGATCGGACGCTGCCCCGAGTTCGACGGCGCGCCGCCCGCCTGGGCGTGGACGGAGGCACTCGGCGAACTCGCCCGGCGCACTCCCCCGGCGGATCCCGCGTCCCTCGGCGCCCTGCTCCACGACGGTGAGTACGGCGGGCACGGAGACCACGACCGCCACCCGAGCGGGCAAGGACCGGAGCAGGATCCCGGGTTCGGTGACGGGTGGGCGGTCGGGCGGTTCCGGACGCACCGGGCGTTCAGCGCGTGGCTGCGCTCCGCCGCCGGCGCGTCCCCCCTCGCCGTCGTCATCGACGACCTCCACCGGGCGGACGGCGAGACGCTGGCCCTGCTGGAGCGCACCGCCGAACTGACCGGCGTACCGGTGCTGGTGATCGCCGCGTACCGCCCGGCCGAGACGGGCGACCGGCTGGCCGAGACCCTCGCCGAACTCGCCCACCGGTCACCGCACCGGCTGGCTCTGGGCGGCCTGCCGTCGCACGCCGTGGACACCGTGGTCCGGGCGCTGTGCGGCGCCCCGGTCGACGCCGCCACCGTGACCGCCCTCGCCGAGCGGACCGGCGGCAACCCCTTCTACGTACGCGAGAGCGCCCGGCTGCTCGCCAGCGAGGGTGCCCTGGTGGCGATCTCCGAGGTGCCGCAGGGCGTGCGCGACGTGCTCCGCCGGCGACTGCGGCAGCTCCAGCCGGGCGCCCTGGCCGTCCTCCAGCTCGCCTCGGTGGTCGGCCGCGAGTCCGAGGTGAGCGTGCTCATCGAGGCCGCGGATCCCGAACGCCACCCGGAGCACGAGGTGTTCGACAGCCTGGAGGAGTGCGTCCTCGCCGGGCTGCTCACCGAACCGGCGCCCGGTCTGGTCCGGTTCGCGCACGCCCTGGTCCGCGACACCGTGTACACCGATCTGGTCGGGGTGCGCCGCGCGCGCCTGCACGCCCGGGTCGCGGACGTCGTACGCCGTCGCCGTCCGGACGATCTGGCGGCGCTGGCCCATCATTTCGCCCGGTCGGCGACGGCGGCGACAGCATCGCTCGCCGTCGAGTACTCGCTCGGCGCGGCCGATCTCGCGGAGCGCCGCTACGCCCACGACACCGCGGCGGAGCTGCTGGAGCAGGCGATCGAGTCGTTCGCCCTGATACCTGTCGACGACGAGATCACCGGCGACGCGCGGGCGGCTCGGCTGGTGGCGCTGCTCGGGCGGCTGCTGCGGGCCGAGATACGGGCCGGAGCGGTGGTGTCCGCGCGCAGCACCCGGCAGCGGGCGATCGAGGCGGCCTCGGGCGTCGGCCACGACGCGCTCGTCTCGGTGGCGCTCGGCGCGTCGATCGGGCCCGGACTCGCCCTGAGCGGACCGCAGGGGCTCGTCGCCCCCTCCGCACTCGACCATTTCGCCGACCGCCTTGCCGCCCGTGCCGCCTCCGATCCGGTGGTCCTCGCCCTCGTCGCGCGGGCGGCTCCCGGCGAGCAGACCGGCCCGGACAGTGCGGGTCACGGCGGCCGGGGCAACCGCTCCGAAGCACCCTGCCCCGTGAGGGAGCGGGCGGCCGCGCATCGGCTGGCCGTCGCCCGCGCGGTCGGCGACCCGCTGCTGATCTCCTGCGCCCTGACGGCCGCGTCCGCCGCCGTACCGGAGGGCTCCCCCGACCACCGCGCGCTCCTGGCGTCCGAGCTGCGGGTGCTGGGCTACGCCCACGACCTGCCCGCCAACACCTGGGTACGGGAGCACATCAGCGGCATGGCCGCGGGTGCCCTCAACGATGTGGCGGGCGTCCGACGGCACACCCGCGAGGGTCGGGCCGTCGCCCGGCGGCACCGGCTGGTCGAGGCGGAGGTCGTCAATCTGTCGACCCAGGCCATGCTGGCGCACGTCGAGGGCCGCTTCGCGGACGCCGAGACCGGCTACACGGACGTACGGGACCGGCTCCGGGCCAACCGGTCCGCCCACGGTGACCTCGTGCACACCCTCGGACTGACGACCGTGCGACTCAGCCAGGGGCGCCCCGAAGACGCCGAACCACTCCTGCGTTCCGTTCACGACCCCGCGGATCCGGTCACCTCGCTCGCCCTGGGCGTGGTCCTCGCACGCCAGGGCCGGCTCGACGAGGCCCACGCGCTCGGCGTCTCCCCCACCGCTCCGACACCCGACCACCTCTACAGCATCGCCTTGTCCTTCCGGGCCGAACTGGCCTGCCTGCTGGAAGACCACCGCGCCGCACGGGAGTTGGTCCCCCTCCTGCTGCCCGTGCGTGGTCAGCTCGCGGGTGCCGCCAGCATCTCCTTCGTCACCCGCCCCCTCGCCCAGTCCCTCGGAGAGATCCACCGGCTGCTGGGCGACGAGACCGCGGCGCTGCGCGAGTTCACCCGCGCCGAGGAGGTGGCCCTGCGCTGGGGCTCCCCGCATCTGACCGCAGCCGCCCGGGCCGCGGCGGCGGTACCGGACGCCACGGGCCGGGACGGTTCGGAGGGCCTGGATCCCGAGCCCTCGGGCCGGCACTGCCTCCGATAGCCCGGCCGGGCCGCCCGGCCGAGGGTGGCGTCTCCGGTCAGCCGAGGTGCCACTTCTGGTTGGACGTGCCACCGCAGTCCCAGAGTTGGAGTCGAGTCCCCGCGGACGTTCCCGAGTCCTTGGCGTCGACACACTTCCCGATCGTGGTGTTGACCAGGTCGTGGGAGCCGTTGAGGTTGAACTTCTGGGCCCAGCCGCCGTTGCAGTGCGCCAGTTGGATGCCTGCGCCGTTGGAGGCGGACGCGGTGGCGATGTCCATGCACAGCCCCATCGAGCGGACGCTGCCGTCCGACGCGAACACCCACTGCTGCCACGCGTCGCCGCCGCATCCCTGGAGCGTCAGTGGTGAACCGTCCGAGCCCTTGTGCGCGGAGACGCCCACGCACCGGGAGGACGCGTAACCGACGATCATGTCGCCCGTCGCCGGTTTGGTCCCGGAGTTGGCCGCGGGCTTGGAATCCGACTGCTGCGTCGTCGCGGGTTTCGTGCCCGCCTTGTGAGGGGACGCGGCCTCGACCGCCGTGCCGTCGTGAGCGGCGGGAGCGTGCTCGGGGTCCGGTCCCTCGCCGTCGGGCGACGACGAACTCCCTTTCTCGGCACCGCCCTTGCCCACATGAGGCTTCTTGCCCGGTTCGTCGCCCGAACGGTGCCCCCGCGCGGACGGGAACGGCGAGGCGGACCGGGACGGCAGGACCGATCCGTCCGGGCCGACCGTGGGAACGGCGGCGTCCTCGACGTGGGCCGCGCTCGGCTCGGAGTCGTCGCCCCCGGGGACGGCCATGAACGCGACGGTGCCGAGGCCGAGTGCCGCCAGCACGGAGACGGCGGCCACCGTGCCGATGAGCCGCGCGCTGCGCTCCGGCTGGGCCGCGTCCGTGTCCGCGCCGCCGCGAGCGGGGGCCAAGGTGGTGGCCCTCGTCGCCAGCAGGCGGGACAGCCTGCCGGGTCGGCCGTCACCGAGAGACGAGGTGGAGCCCGGTCCCGGGGTGGAGTTCGAGCCCGAGTTTGGGTCCGAACCCGGCCCGGAATCGGCGGAGTTGGTGTCGGACGCAGCCGCGACTCCGGGTGCGAGCGTGTCCCCGGTCCGGCCGTCGGAACCGGCGCCCGGCTCGGGTACGGAGCTGCTCGCCTGCTCGGGCTCGGGTGCCAGTGAGGAATCCGAGGCGGGGCCCGGGTGGGGCCCGCGCCGGGGTTCGGCGGAGGTCACGGCGGGCGACGGCTCGGGCGCGAGAGTGCTCACGGGCACTGGATCCTCGGCTCGCGCGTGCGCGGAACCGGTTGCACCACCGGGGTTGTTCACGGGCGCCGGTGCGGCGGACGGGGTCGCGTGCGCCGGTTCGTCCGGTGCACGTGTCGCCGCGGAGCCCTCCGGCGCGGGCTCCGTGTCCGCGTTCGGCTCGGGGTCCCCGGCAGCGGACCCCGTGACCTCCTCCGCCTCCGCGTCCGCGGCCTCGGCCTCGGCCTCAGGTTCCGGCACCGTGTCGGGGTCCGGCTCCGGCAGCCAGGGCAGGGGCTGCTCCCAGACAGCCGCGTCCCCGGCCACTTCTCCGGTCGGTTCCGTCGGTCCGGTCCTGTGTTCCATGTGCGCCTGCCCGCCTCCGCGTCTGGTGGTCTCCCGTTGCCCGAACCTAGGAGCACCCGCGACGGCGATCCCGACGCCTGCGGCGAACTCTGCCCGCCCGAACGGGAAACGCTTCCCCTGCGACCGGTCGGAGCGCGCGGTCCGCGTCCACGGTGGCCCCGGTTCTACAGCGTTCCCGAGCGCAGGGCGAACGCGACCGCGTGGGTGCGGTTGCGCAGGCCGAGCCGGTTCATCATGACGCTGACGATGTTCTTGATGGTCCGCTCCGAGTAGTTGAGCTTCTGGGCCACCTCGGTCGTGTCGAGACCGTCGGCCAGGAGGCGGAGCACGTCGACCTCGCGCGCCTCCAGCCCGGAGGTGGTCAGCCCGAGCGGTCGGAGCACGTCGCGCTGCACCCGCCTGATGTGGTCGATGAGCTGGCCCTGCACCGGCGCCGGCAGCAGGGCAGCGCCCTCGGCGACCGCCCGTACGGCATCGACCACGTGGTCGAAGGTGCTGTCCTGACGCCACATCACTCCGCGCAGGCCGAATGCGACGGCGCGCACGAGCTGGGCCTCGCCGATGCGTCCGGTCACCAGCACCATGCTCATGGCGGGGTTGGCGGCGCGGGCGGCGACCGCCTCCATCAGCACCATCGTCTCCTCGGTCACCTCCGCCGTGAGCAGCAGCACCACGTCCGCGTCGCGGTGCTCCTCCTGGGGCAGCACCTTCAGCCCCGGGTACCTGCACAAGGACCAGGCGGCCCCTTCGCCCGTGATGGGGTCACTGGCGAGGACGGCGATCGAGATCATCCCCAACGTCACTGATGTCCTTCCTGGTTCGGACCCTGGACCCGGGTGAGGTCGAGGCCCTGGTACCGGCACGGCGTCGGGCGACCGTGGCGGCGGACGCTCGGAGATCGTCGCCGCAGCGCCTTGGCACTCACTTGGCGTGTACTTGGCGTGTTTGCCCGTCCGGCCACGCTTCGCTGTCCGCCGGGACAGACATCGGTCCGTGCGGCGGGGCCGGAGGGGCACCCTGCCTACGCTCGGCACGAAGACTGGCAGCAGGAAAAGCCGCAGGAAAGCAGGAAGCACGTTGAGCACCGTGGTCGCCAAGCGCTCTCCGCGTGCCGAGGGTCCGCCGATGCCCGAGGGGCAGGTCGAACTCGCCGAACCCCCCGTCCTCGGGGAGCCGGCCACCGCGGACTTCGGCTCGGTGATGATGTACCTGCCGATGGGCCTGGGCGCCGGGGCCATGGTGCTGATGTTCTCGGTCGGCAGCGGCGGCACGTCGATGTACATGATGACCGGGATGATGGGCGTCGCCATGGTCAGCATGACGCTGATGCAGGTCGGCCGCCCGGGCGCGGAACGACGACGCCGTATGCGGGCCGAACGGCGTGACTACCTGCGCTACCTCGGGCAGAAGCGGACCCAGGCCCGGCAGGCGGCCGAGCAGCAGCGGGCGGCGCTGCTCTGGGACAACCCGGACGCCGGGGAGCTGTGGGCGCTGGCCCGCGGCCCGCGGCTGTGGGAACGCAGGCCCGGTCACGACGACTTCGCGCGGGTGCGCATCGGGCTCGGCACCCGCCGGGCCGCGCTGGAGTTCCTGCCGCCGCAGACCAAACCGGTGGAGGACCTGGAGCCGCTGTGCGCCATCTCGCTGCGCCGGTTCACCCGGGCCCACCAGACGGTTCCCCTGCTGCCCGTGCCGGTGTCCCTGCGCCGCTTCACCAGCGTGGAGTTCACCGGGGAGACCGATGACGCGCTCGCCCTGGCGCGGGCGATGCTCGGACAGCTCACGGTCCTCCACTCCCCCGACGAGCTGCGCGTCGCGGTGCTCGGGGACGACGAGGCACTGCGCGCCTGGGACTGGCTCAAGTGGCTGCCGCACAACGCTCATCCGTACGAGGAGGACGCCGCGGGACCCGTACGGCTCGCCGCCGGTGACCACGACGCCCTGCTGGACCTGCTCGGGCCCGAACTGCGCGACCGGCCCGACCACGACCCGGCGTCCGCCCCGAGTGTCGCGGAGCCGTTCACGGTCGTCGTCGCCCACGGCGTACGGGTTCCCGAGACGTCCAGGCTGCTCGGCGCCGGGGTGCGCGGGGTGGTGCTCCTCGACCTCACCGGTGCGGTGCCCGGCGGCCCCAAGGTGCTGCGGCTCACCGTGCGCGGCGGCCGGGTCGACTTCCCGAACGGCTCGGAGACCGTGTCCGGGCAGGCCGACCGGCTCGGCCCCGTCGAGGCGGAGACCCTGGCCCGGACCCTGGCCCCGATGCGCACCGGCGGTGGCGTCGACCTGGTGGACCGGCCCCTGGAGTCCGACTTCGACCTGACCTCCATGCTCGGGATCCGTGACGTGCGCGGCTTCGACGTGCCCGCCAAGTGGCGTCCCCGGCTCGCCCAGGACGCCCGCCTCAAGGTGCCGATCGGTGTCACCGAGGACGGCGAGATCGTCGAACTCGACCTGAAGGAGTCCGCTCAGGGCGGGATGGGCCCGCACGGGCTGCTGATCGGCGCCACCGGCTCCGGCAAGAGCGAGCTGCTGCGCACGCTGGTGATGGGCCTGGCCGCCACCCACTCCTCGGAGATCCTCAACCTGGTCCTGGTGGACTTCAAGGGCGGCGCCACCTTCCTGAACATGGACCGGCTGCCGCACACGTCGGCCGTCATCACCAACCTGGCCGACGAACTGCACCTCGTCGACCGCATGCGTGACTCCATCAACGGCGAGATGATCCGCCGTCAGGAACTGCTCCGCGAGGCCGGTTTCGCCTCGCTCTACGAGTACGAGAAGGCGCGCGGCGCTGGCGCGAGCACACTGGCCCCGCTGCCGTCGCTGCTGATCATCGTGGACGAGTTCTCCGAACTGCTGGCGAACAAGCCGGAGTTCATCGAGCTGTTCGTGTCGATCGGCCGGCTCGGGCGCAGCCTCGGCGTGCATCTGCTGCTCGCCTCCCAGCGTCTGGACGAGTCGCGCATCCATCGCGTCGAGGGCCATCTCTCGTACCGGCTCGCGCTGCGCACCTTCTCCTCGATGGAGTCGCGCAGCGTGATCGGCACCTCCAGCGCGTACGAGCTGCCGTCGGCTCCCGGCAACGGCTATCTGAAGGTGGACACCACCAACCTGGTCCGGTTCAAGGCCGCTTACGTGTCCGGCCCGGTTCCCGCGGCTCCGAACCCGGACGAGGCGGGTCGCCGCGAGGGGGCCGCGTTCGAGGTGACCTCCTTCGGCCTGGAGACGCGCGGCGAACTGGCGTCGGTCCGTGCCGAGGAGGAAGCCGCGGCGCTGGTGTCGCTCGCGGAGGAGGCGCTGCGCGACCAGGGCGGCGAGGGGGACACGGCCGAGAACGGCGGCGAGAGCGCCGACGAGAGTCTTCTCGACGTCCTCGTGGGCCGACTGGAGGACAACGGGCCGCCCGCCCGACAGGTATGGCTGTCGCCGCTGTCGGAGTCGCCCGCGCTGGACGAGCTGCTGCCCGGCATCGTGCCCGACCCGGTGCGCGGCATGGGCGCGTCGGACCCCCGCGCGCAGGGCGCGCTGCGGGTGCCACTGGGGTTGGTGGACCGGCCGTTCGAGCAGCTGCGCGAGCTGCTGGTCGCGGACCTGTCGGGGGCGGACGGCCACCTCGGTCTGGTGGGTGCGCCGCAGACCGGCAAGTCGACGCTGCTGCGCTCCCTGATGCTGTCGCTCGCCCTGACCCACACGCCGGCAGAGGTCCAGTTCTACTGCCTGGACTTCGGAGGTGGCGGTCTGGTGTCGACCGCCGGTCTGCCGCACGTCGGCTCGGTGGCGACCCGCCTGGAACGCGACCGCGTCCTGCGGACCGTCGAGGAGCTGTCGCAACTCCTGGAGCGGCGTGAGCAGTTGTTCGCCGCGCGGGGGCTGGAGTCGATGGCCGCCTTCCGGGCGCTGCGCGCCGAGGGCACGGTCGACGATCCCTACGGTGACGTCTTCCTGCTGGTCGACGGATGGGCCACGCTCCGGCAGGACTACGACGACCTGGAGCAGCGGGTGATGGAACTCGCCGCCCGCGGGCTGTCGTTCGGCCTGCATGTGGTGGTCTCCGCGGTCCGCTGGTCCGAAGTGCGGCCCCGGCTGCGCGACATGCTCGGCACCAAGCTCGAACTGCGGCTCGGCGACTCGATGGAGTCCGAGGTCGGTTCCCGGGCGGCGGCCGGTGTGCCGCACCAGCCGGGCCGGGGCCTGACCGCGTCCGGGCACCACTTCCTCTCCGCGCTGCCCCGGCTCGACAGTTCCTCGCGCACCGACGACCTGACGGCCGCCACCAAGGCCGCTGTCGCGGAGATCGACACGTTCTGGACCGGCGGCAGCGCCCCCGGTGTCCGCCTGCTGCCGACCGGTCTCGACGCGCGACGGCTGCCGACACCCGCGGACACCCGCGACCTGAAGTTCTGTCTCGGCTGGGACGAGCAGCGGCTCGCGCCCGTGTGGCACGACTTCGGCGCCACCCCGCACCTGCTCGTGTACGGCGACGGCGAGACCGGCAAGACCAACGCACTGCGTCTCGCGATCCGCGCGATCACCGCCCGCTACCGCCCGGAGGAGGCCCGCATCCTGCTGGCCGACCCGGGACGCGGACTCCTCAAGGACGTGCCCGAGGAGTACCGCGTCGGCTACGTGGTCGACAACGACGGGCTCGGCAAGCTCGCCGAGAGCGCCGCCGTGTCGGTGGGCAAACGGCAGCCGGGCGCCGACGTCACGCCCGAGCAGCTGGAGAAGCGGGACTGGTGGACAGGACCGCTGCTGTTCGTCCTCATCGACGACTACGACCTGTTCGGCGGCGGCCCCGGCTCCGTTTCCCCGATGACTCCCCTGGTGCCGCTGCTCGCGCAGGGCGCCCACATCGGACTGCACCTCGTCGTCGCCCGCAGCACCTCGGGCGCGATGCGCTCGGTCATGGACCCGCTGATCCGCCGCATGTGGGAGCTGGGCAACCCGGCGCTGCTGTTCTCCTACCCCAAGGAGGAGGGCAAGTTCATCGGCGAGGCCAAGCCCCGCACCCTCCCGGCCGGGCGGGCCCAGCTCGTCACCCGCCGCACCGTCAAGCTGGTCCAGACCGGACTGGTGTCGGCGTCCCCCGTCCCCACAGGAGCATGATGACCACCGCCGCACCGCTGACGGGACGGGCCACCGAGGTCTGCCGCGTCACCGTCGAGACACCGGACGGCCGCACCGACCTGTCCGTCCCGGTCACCACCCCGGTGTCCGCCCTGCTCCCGGTCCTGCTGCGGCAGTTGCCCACCGGAGCCGCCGCGGACGGCACGCCGTGGGTGCTGCAACGGCTCGGCGAGGAACCGCTCGCCGCCGAGGCCACACCGGAGAGCGCCGGGCTGCGCCAGGGCGACGTCCTCCATCTGCGGCCCGCCGAGGCGCCGTTGCCCGCGCTGCACTTCGACGACGTCGCGGACGGCGTCGCGCACACCGTGGGCGACGGCACCGGCCGGTGGCGGCCCGAACTCACCCGGGGTCTCGCCGCGGGCCTGGCCTGTCTCGCCCTCGCCGGCCTCGCCGCCGCGCTGCTCGGTGCGGGCACCGGTCCCCGTACGTCCGCCGTCGCCGCGGCGGTGGCCGTGGTGCTGGCCGTCGCCTGCGCCACAGCCGCCCGCATGGGCGCCGACCGGATCAGCGTCCTGGTCGCCGGACTGGGCGCCTTCGGCTTCGCCGGTCTCGCCGGTGTGACACTGCGCGCGAGCCACTCCGGCGGCCACACGCCCGGCCTGACCGGGGTGCTCCTCGGCGCCGGCTGCGTGATCGCGCTGGCGGGTGCCCTGTTCGCCCTGGGAGCGCTGCCGCTGGTGGTCCCCGGCACCGTACTGCTGACCGCGATCGCCGCGGCGGCCGGTGCGGGACTCGCCGAGGGTGCCGGGCTGCGGGGCGACCAGGCCGCCGCCGTGGTCGCCGTGGCCCTGTTCGTGCTCGGCCATCTCGCACCCCGGCTCGCGCTGCGCACCGCCCGGCTGCGGGTCCCCCAACTGCCGCACGACGCACGGGAACTACAGCTCGACATCGAACCGGAGCCGGACGCGCGGGTGGCGCTCCGCGTGTCCGTCGCCACCGCGTGCCTGGACATGATCAGCGTCGCCTCCGCGCTGGTCTGGGCCGTCGCCCTGTGGCTGCTGACGGCCGGTGAGCACGGCTGGACCGGCTGGCTGCTGCCCCTCGCGCTCAGCCTCGCCGTCCTGCTCCGCGCACGCGGCACGAACGGCACCCTCCAGCGGGCCCCCGCCGTCCTCGCGGGCGCCTACGGGCTGGCCCTCGTCCTGGTCGTGCGCACCGCCGCGAACGGACCGGCGGGACGTGTCGTCGCCCTCGCGGTGCTGCTGGCCGCGGCCGTCCTGCTGCTGGTCGGCGCCTGGCGGCTGCCGCGCGCCCGCCTGCTGCCCATCTGGGGCCACCTGGGCGACCTGCTGGAGATCGTCACGGCGATCGCCCTGCTGCCGCTGCTGCTCCAGGTCCTCCACGCGTACACGTACTTCCGCGGCCTCGCGGGCTAGGGCGGACGACCGTGCAGACTCGACGCGATCACGTACAGGCGTACCAGTTCGCCATGGGCCGGCTCGCCTCGGCCCTCGTCAGCGGCGACCCCGGACGCGGCGACAGCCCGACCCGGCGGTCGGCCCTCGGCTCCGTGTTCGGTGTGGGGGTGGTGGTGCTGCTGTGCGCCGGGTTCGGCGTGTACGGACTGATCTCCCCTGTCGCGAAGGACGACTGGCGCAAGGACGGGGCCGTCGTCCTGGAGGAGGACACCGGCAACCGTTACGTCTACGCGGGCGGCGTCCTGCGCCCGACCCGCAACTACGCCTCCGCGCTGCTCATCGCGGGCAAGCGGGCGACCCCGAGGACGCTCTCCGCGAAGTCCCTCGCCGGCGTGCCGCACGGCGGTCCGGTCGGCATCCCCGGCGCACCGGACACGGTGCCGGACGCGTCCGCGCTGACGACGGGACCCTGGGCGCGCTGTCTGCCCGGCACCGGGTCCCGCGTCGTGGGGCAGACGCTCGCCTTCGGCCCGTCGGCGGCCGCCCTGCACCCGTTGCCGGCCGGCCGTCAGGTGCTGCTCAAGGGTCCCAAGAACGCCCGCTACCTGCTCGTGCGCGGGGTCAAGCACCCGGTTCCCGACGATTCCGCCCTCATCGCCCTCGGCCTGGACGACCAGACACCGCTCAGCGCCGCCGCCGACTGGCTCACCGCGGTCCCCACCGGCGCCGCGCTCGACGCGCCCGTACCGCCGGGTGCCGGGAAGCCGGCCGGGAAGGTCGCCGGGCAGGCCGCCCGGGTCGGGCAGCTCTTCCGCACCAGCGCGGGCGGGACCGAGCACCGCTACCTGCTGCGCTCCGACGGGCTCGTCCCGGTCAACGCGACCGCGTACGCCCTGCTCGCCGCCCGCCCCGGCGCGCCCGAACCCCGCCGGGTCACCCAGGCGGACATCGCCGTCGCCGAGGTGTCCGCGGAGCGCGGCCCCACCGACCGGATCCCCGACGTCGGCGGCGCCCGCGCGCTCGA
The DNA here is from genome assembly GCF_036231965.1 of Streptomyces sp. NBC_01428. Taxonomy (NCBI): domain Bacteria; kingdom Bacillati; phylum Actinomycetota; class Actinomycetes; order Kitasatosporales; family Streptomycetaceae; genus Streptomyces; species Streptomyces sp. NBC_01428. The sequence goes on from NZ_CP109499.1 coordinate 1,130,639, forward strand.
CGGCGGAACGGTCTGCCTGGAGCACCTGTCCGACGGGCGTGTCCGGTTGACCGTGTCCGACGTGGCCGAGCGCCGGGTCGCCCTGCACGCCGGCGCCGGCGTGCTGGCCGTCCCGGCCGGCGGCGGGGGCCAGTACCTCGTCACCGAGCAGGGCGTGAAGTACCGGATCGCGGACGACTCGGCCGCGCGGGCCCTCGGCCTCGCGGACACCAAGCAGCGGCTCACCCTGCCCGCGAGCGCCCTCGCCCTGCTGCCCGACGGCCCGGTGCTCAGCCGCGCCGCCGCCGGAAAGGGATGAGCCCGATGGGCAGGCTCAAGCTGCGCGCGACACCGGTAGGGGGCGCTCTCCTCGTCCATCCCAAGGGCCGGCTCGACGAGAGGGCGGCGGGTTTCGCGGGCGGGCTCGCGCGCGACCCGCAGCACACCCTCGTCGTCGTCGACCTGCCGGCCCAGGTGCTCGCCGACGAATGGGAGGCGGTGGCCAAGGTGTTGTCCTCCTCCCGGCACGGCAGCATGCGGATGGTCTTCGGCCGGGGCAGGGGCGACGACGTACGCACGGCGGCGGGGCGGATCGCCGACCGGCTCGGCCGCGAGGTCCTCGCCCCGGACGGTGCCCTCGTCCCGACCCTCGCGGGCGGTCTGTTCGTGCCCGGCGACGAGGGCGCCGCGTGGCTGCGGTTCCGGCCGGGACGTGCCGTCCAACCCGACTCCCAACGGTTCCCGAAGCCGCGATGGGAGTTCACGGTGCCGACCCGGCCACGGCCGGCCGGTGTCCGCACGACCACCCAACCGGTGCCGTCCGGCGTGTGGTTGAGGAACAGTGGCGATCCGCTCTCGGGTCGGCATCGTCGAGCCGTCGAGACCGTCCCCACGGACACCGAGAACCTTCTCGTCGTCCTCGGCAGCCCCGGCACCGAGCCGCTGCCCGTCGACGACGTGGCCGGCTACTGGACCACCGTCCTCCCCAACGCCCGCTCCGCGGTGCGGTTCGTCCTCTACGGCACCCTCGACACCCCGGACTCGCTCGCCCCCGGCCAGGGCCTCGCGAACGCCCTGGACCACGAGGTGGTCCTGTACGCCGAGTTGCCCTCCGGCGTGCCCGGACGGGCGGGGCACACGGAGCCGCCGGACCACACCGTCTACAGCCCCGCGCACGACACGGCCCGGCCGGCCCACCCGGAGTCGACCGGGGAACCCGCGCGGACGGCCCTCGGCGGGGAGGAGGCTCGTCCCGGTGCGGGGGCGGAGGCCGGACCTGGGACGCCGTCGGGTTCGACGGTCGTGTCCGGCTCCGCCTCTCAAGGTCCGACGACAACGCCTGAGGCAGCCCCCTCGACTGCGGCGACCATGGCTGACGGCGTCCCGTCGGTTCCGGCGACCGTGCCCGAGGGAGCCCCGTCGGCTCGGCCGACTCTCCCTGGTGACGGTGCGACGTCGGACGGTGCGACGGAGCCCGGAGCGTCCACACCGTCGGCCGCCCTCGTACCGGAAGGTCCCGAGCCCGTCACCACCCCGGTCCTCGCCGCGCGGACCCCGTCCAGGCAGTCCGTTCCGCGCATCCGCACGGAGTCCGGGGGCTCGGAGCCCTCCACCCGTACCGCCGAGCCGCGGGGTTCCGACACCTCCGCGCGGCCCGACTCCCCCGCAGAGCAAGCGACTTCGGCGGCACACGCCGTCGCCGGGACCCCGCCGGCCCCCGTGGGCGAACCCGTGCCGCCCTCGGGGAGTTCTCCTTCGGAGCGGAACTCCCCTGCGCGCGGCACGGCACCCGAGGCGGATCCCGGCCCGCCCGAACCGAGCGCCGTATCACCGGATCCACCCGCGGTCGACACCGATCCGGACCGGACCGGCGTGCTTCCGCCGGACACCTCCGGGCCGGCCGAGGACGCGGCGCCCGACCCCGGCACGGCACCTGCCCCGCCCCGGACCTCTGACGCTGACGCTGACACGGACACGGGCCCACCGTCCGTTCTCCCCGACGGCGTCGGCCCGGGTGCCGAGGCCGGCGCGTCGCCCGTCCCCGCGACGCGACCCGTCCGGCCCGCCGCCCCCCGATTCCGGCTGGAGTCGGGCGCGCCCGCCCCCGAGCCGGTCTCTGTTCCGGCGCCCGTCCCGGCGCCCGCGGCGACCGCCGGGGCCCTCGTGACGGCGCCCGCTCCGGCCGGTGAGGCACCCGGCGTGCGGGTGCAGCCCGTACCCCGGACGGCGGCCTGCGCGCTGCCGCCCGAACGTGGGGTCGCGCAGGAACGGGACTGGGTGCGGCGGACGTACAGCGAGCAGTACAACGCGACGGCCGGGTCGGTGTCGCGGATGATGTCCGAGTCGCCGGGCCTGCGCGGCGGGTCGAGGACGGAAGCGGCGGACGCGCTGACCGAACTCGTCTCCGTGCGGCTGTACTTGTCGGGCGACAGCCGGACGGCCGACGCCGCCGTGCGCACGGCGACCGCTGGTCCGCACGTGCCGCTGGCCCGGTGCGTGACGGCCGGCCTGCGCCGGCTGCCCTCCTACCGGGGCCCGGCCCTGCTGCGGACCCGGCTCGCCGACGCGGAGCGCGCCTGGTACCGGGACGACAGGCTGGTCACCGAGTGGGCGTTCTGCCACGCGCGGACGTCGCTGCACGCGGGCCCCCGGGGCGGCGGTGCCGCCGACGTCCTGATCTGGTCGATGACCGCGCGCCGCACCGGCGCGCTGGACCCGGCCGTGCCGGACCGGGTGGTGTTCCTGCCCGGGACGTCCTTCAAGGTGCTGCGCACCGTGGGCGACGCCGTGCTGATGCGGGAGGTTTCGCCCTCGGAGATCGCCGTGGACGGCCGTGTCGACCTCCAGCGCGTGAAGCTCGACGAGATCGCCCTCAAGGGTCTGGGGAACATCGTCGACGCCCTGGAGAAGGCCGGCACCGACGCCAAGGCGGAGAGCGCCGACCCGCCCGGACTGATCCTCACCCCCGCCACGGGGCGTACGGGTCGCACAGAAGGAGCCAAGCCGTGAGCAGGCAAGTCCTGTTGGTGTCCCCGGACCGCCCGGGCGCCCACCGTACGATCGCCCGCGCGCTGGCCGAGGCCGCGGAGGGGGCGCTGGTCACGGTGGCCCCCGGCCGGTACGAGGAGGCGCTGGACATCACCCGGGCGGTGACCCTGGCCGCCGAGGGCGGTGCGGGGTCCGTCCGGGTGCACGCGGCCTCCGGCAGCACCGTCGTCGTCGACGCGGAGGCGGTCCAGCTCTCCGGCCTGGTGCTGTCGGGTGCGGACCCGGAGGCGCCGGTCCTCGACCTGCGGCGCGGACAGACGGCGTTGGACAACTGTGTGATCGAAGGCGCCGCCTGGACGGCGGTGCTCGCCTGGAACGAGGGCATCCTGGCCGCCCGCGGCTGCAAGGTCAGCAATCCGAACGGCGCGGGCGTCGTGGTCACCTCGCGGGGCGGCAACGTCCTGGAGGACACGGAGATCACCGAGGCCGGTTCGTCGGCGGTCGTGGTCGCCGAACAAGGGCGTCTCGACGTACGGGACTGCCGCCTCGACCGTGCCCGCGGCAACGGCGTCTGCGTCAACGGCGGCGCGTCCGCGACCGTCGAGTCCACCCGGATCAGCGGGAGCGGCAAGCCCGCGGTGGCCGTCGAGCAGGAGGCGCGGGCCGTATTGCTCCGGGTGACCGTCACGGGCAGCACCGTGCTGGACGCCTATCTCACGAGCCGGGGCGAGACCACGCTCACGGACTGTACGTTCTCCGGTTCGGCCGGACAGTCGGTGCACATCGCCGACGGTGCCGCGCCCCAGCTGCGCGGCTGCACGATGACGGGTGCGGCGCGCAGCGGCCTCCAGGCCGCCGGGGGCGCCCGGCCCCGGCTGGAGGACTGCGAGATCAGCGGCAGCCCGGTCGGACTGCACGTCACCGGCGCGGCGACCACGGTCACCGCGACGGGACTCGTGGTGCGTGACGCGGCGACCGCCGCCGTCCAGGCGGCCGACTCCGGCACCGCCGAACTGGAACGGCTCACCGTGGCCGGCACGTCGGGCGCGGGGGTCCGCGCCCAGGGCGGCGCGCGGCTCACCCTTCGGGACGCCACGGTCACCCTGAGCGGAGGCGGCGAGGGGCTCGCGCTCGCCGGGAAGTCGACCGCGTATCTGGCCGGCTGCGCGCTGCGCGGCTGCGGGGCCGTCGTCGGCGAGAGCGCCGAACTGACCGCGCACGACAGCGAGTTCACGGGGTCCGCGACCGACGCTGTGCAGGTGCTGGCGGGCGGCTCCCTCACCGCCGTCGGCTGTCGGATGACCGGCGCGAACGGGCACGGCGTCAACGCCCACGCCGACGCCCGCACCGATCTGAGCAACTGCGCCGTCGCGGACAACGCCCGGGACCGTGCGGCGGACGCGGCGTCGGCAGCCCCGGCCCCGGCGGCCCACCAGCAGGACGCGGAGGCCCCCCGATCCGGTACGGGCCCGCTGGCCGAACTGGAGGCCCTGGTCGGCCTGGAGAGCGTGAAGCACGAGGTCACCGGGCTGATCAACCTCAACAAGATGACCAAGCGGCGGACCGAGATGGGGCTGCCCATGCCGCCGATGAGCCGCCACCTGGTCTTCGCGGGGCCGCCCGGTACCGGCAAGACGACGGTGGCCCGGCTGTACGGGGCCGTCCTCGCGGAGCTGGGCATCCTCAGCCAGGGTCACATCGTCGAGGTGGCCCGGGCCGATCTGGTCGCCCAGATCATCGGCGGCACCGCCATCAAGACCACCGAGGTCTTCAACCGGGCGCTGGGCGGGGTGCTGTTCATCGACGAGGCGTACACGCTGACCAACCAGTCGCGCGGCACGGGCCCCGACTTCGGCCAGGAGGCCGTCGAGTCGCTGATGAAGCTGATGGAGGACCACCGCGACGAGATCGTGGTGATCGCGGCGGGCTACTCCGAGCACATGGACCGCTTCCTCGCCTCCAACCCGGGCATGGCATCGCGGTTCGCCCGCACGGTCGAGTTCCCGAACTACGCGCCGGACGAACTGGTCACCATCGTGCGGGGGTTGTGCGCCAAGCACTACTACGAGCTGTCCGACGACGCCTTGGAGGCGCTGTCGCGCTACTTCGAGGACGTGCCCAAGGGCCCGACGTTCGGCAACGGCCGCGTCGCCCGGCAGGTGTTCGAGTCGATGATCAGCACACAGGCGTCCCGGCTGGCCGCGCAAGCGCCGGAGCACGACAGCGACCTGAGCCGCCTGACCGCGGCCGACGTCACCCCGGTGCCGCAGGCGCCCACGCCCGAGGGACAGGCGCGACCGACGACACGGGCGCACACCCAAGCGCCGCCGTCGGAGCGGGACGTGGCACCCGCGCCACCCGCGACGCCGGCCCCGGTCTCCGCTTCCGGCGTCCCCACGTCCCCTGCTGCGGCGGCTCCCTCGGCCGCGACTGCGCCGAAAGCGCCCGTCGACGCACCGGCCGCGCCGGAGACTCCTGCGGCCTCATCCCGCGCGAAGGCACACCCCGCGCCGGCGTTCGCCGGCCGCCACCTGGCCGCCCTCACCGGCCTCGGCCCGGTGCCCGAGGCGCTGGCCGCCCGGGTCGAGACCTTGGTGGGACTCGGGCAGGGCACCGCCGGACTGGCCGACGTCATCCTGGAGGGCGCTCCCGGCAGCGGACGCCGTGCCGTGGCCGCCGCCTACGGGCGGGCGCTCGCCGAACACGGCGTGGTGGCGTCCGGCGCGTTCACTCATGTGCCGCTCTCCGCTGTCCCGGCCCGCTGGCCGGAGCAGCCGCACGCGTACCTGGCCCACACGTTCCGGGAGGCCACGGGCGGGCTGCTGGTCGCCGAGGCCGATCACGCCTTCGAGCGCCGTCCGGCCGCCGAACGGGACGCCGTGATCGACGCGTTGGCGGCCGGGGCCGCGTCCCGCGACGCACAGGGTGCCGTCCTGGTGCTGTCCGGCAGCGCCCCGTACCTCATGGACCTGCTGCGGGACCGTACGGATCTGGCGGCCTCGTTCGCCGAGTACCTGCGGCTGCCCTCCTGGACCGGTGCCGGACTGGCCGAACTCACCCGGCGGCGGCTGGCCGTGCTGGGCTTCGAGGTGGACGACGACGTGGCGGCGGCACTGGCGGGCCAGGACCCGGCGCACGGCGCCCACGGCGCGCACCGGCTGGCGGACCGTGTCGCCGCACGCGCCCGCGCCCGCCGCCTGGTCCTCGACGACCTCGCCGAGGACCTCCCGCTGCCCGCGGCGACGCTGGTGGCCCCCTGACCGGACGAACGGGCAGAGATTCGCGGTCGGTCGGGCAACGTGCCCGGAATCCGGTCAACGACCGCCACCGGCCCCCACGACGATCGTGACGACCGACCATCCCACGGACGAGAGGAACGGCCATGGCCGGCAACACAGAAGCATCGGTGGACATCGCGGGCATGAAGCTCGCCCAGGGCAGCTTCCAGACCGCGGTGGACGAGGCCAACGGCAGCTACACGCAGATGGAGAGCCAGATCGACGCCCTGCGGGCGAGCTGGACCGGTGACGCGGCCAGCACCTACCAGGGGGCGATGGACACCTGGCTCCAGGACTTCGCCACGGTGCGCAGCCAGCTCAACCTGATGCTGGAGAAGCTCCAGGCCAACACCGGTGACTACACCGTCACACACCAGACCACCACGGACACCGCGAGCACGCTCCACAAGAACATGACGCAGCCCCTGCCGGGCTTCTAGACACCTTCCCTTCCCCACCGACCCGTTCACATCAAGGAGCCCACGATGCCCACCTATACGGTCCAGATGAACCAGATCGAGTACGTCGTCGGTGAGATGGCCGCGATCAGCAAGAAGATCCACGACACGCTGACCGACCTGGACGACAGCACCAAGATCCACCTCAGCGAGTGGACCAGCGACGCGCGCCACACGTACAACACGGTGAAGCTGAAGTGGGACACGGCGGCGGCCGACATGGTGACCCAGGCACAGAACGCCACCACCTCGCTCGGCCACATCAACGAGGCCTACCACGCGGGTGAGCGGCACGGTGTGAGCCTCTGGGACCAGTGACATGGCGATCACGGACGAGAGCGCCGACCGGGGCAACAGCGACCCGAACGTCAACCCCAACGACTACGGCGACAACAACAGCGGTTCCACACAGGGCAGCGGCGATCACCACTACCACGGGGGTACGGACGTCCTGCACGCGCCGGGCATCCTCAGTGATCTGCACCCCTTCGTTCCGCCGCCGGTACCGGGCGGGAACGGTTCGAACGGAACCTCGGTCAGCACACCGTCACTGGACCTGTTCGCCACCAACATCGACCTGCTGATCCAGCCGGTGCGTGACGTCGCCACCGGTCTCGCGGACGTCGCCATCGCACCGGGCGCCTTCTACCACGCCAACGTGATGCGGACGAAGGTCAACGGCCCCAACGCGGACGCGGGACTGAAGAAGAGCTACGGCGACGCCCTGTCGGCCCTGGTCACGGGGCTCACCGATCTGCGGGACGGGGTCAAGCAGCTCAGCCACGACTACGGGACGACCGAGGAGGCCAACGCCATGACGGCCACCGACCTCGCGGACGCGCTCGGCAACACCGCCAACGACTTCAACACCATGATGACCTCGAACGGCGGCACCGGGATGACCGGCACCGGCAACCCCTCGACGAACACACCCGCCCCCGCCTGAGCCGGACCCGGCTGCCGAGGGCCCCCGCGCCCGGCCCCTGAGGTCCCGCCCCGGCCGGGCGGGGCCCGAAGCGGGCGCGGGGCGACGGCACCGGGGGCGGGCACGGGCGGGACGACGGACGCGGCACACACGCGGCACAGGCGCGTATCAGGAGAGCGACAGTGGCGGACTACAACAGCGGCGGCTTCCACCAGGGCGACGACGGCACGATCTTCGGCAGCCCCGACGGCTCGTCCAGCGGCAGCATCAACGACTACGACAACTGGGACTGGAAGCAGATCAAGGCGGCCATCACCGGCATGTCCGCCGGCGTCGCGACCGACGCCAACGAGTCCCACGCCCGTGCCGTCGCCGACCCCCAGTCGCTCCTGGACGCCGCCAACGCCTTCTTCCACGTGCAGCGGACCCTGGAGGGCATCACCAAGAGCCTGGTCGACCAGGCCAAGGCGCTCGCGGGCGACAACGGGCCGTGGAACGGGGCCGCCGCAGACGCCTTCCTCGACATGATGACCAACTTCTCCCGGCAGGTGAAGGCCAACGCCGATGTCCTGGCCGGTGGTTCCACCGGTGACCGCTCGGTACCCCACCAGCTGGCCAACAACGCGATCACCCTCCAGAGCGCGCAGAACAAGCTGGGCGAGATCGACAGTTGGTACGCCGACCAGGCGATCGCGATGGGCGTGACGCCGATGTCGAACGGGCTGATCCCGATCAGCCAGAAGCCCGAACTGGTCCAGATGATGAACGAGGACATGCGCAGCGTCCTCAAGAGTCTGGCGCACACCTACCAGGTCACCACGGACAACATCGTCAACCCGGTGCCGGTGAACTCCCCGGCCAACAACCCCAACGGAACGGGGGACGGCCCCCCGGACGAGGGCCCCGACCTCGGCGGACCCGACGGCGGGATCGGTGGCACGGGCGACCTGTCGGAGCTGTCGGGCATGACGGACACCGGTCTCGACCAGGGGCTCGACACGGGCGGGGGAATCGGCGGGCTGGACGGGTTGGGCGGTCTCGACCCGTCCGGCGACGTGGCGGGGTTCCCCGGCGACCCGTCCGCCCTGGACGGCACGGGCCTGGACGGAACAGGACTCGACGGGACGGGACTCGACCCCACAGGACTCGACGACCTCGGTCTCGACGGCCTCGACCCCTCGGCCCTCGACAACGCGCTCAACCCGCTCTCCTTCCCCGGGCTCGCCGGTCTCGGCGGGCTGGGCGGACTGGGGACCGGCCGGCTGGGCGCCGGCAAGGGGGCCTTCGACGGCCTGTCGACGGCCGATCCCGAGGCGTTCGGGGACACGGGGCTCGCCGACGGGCTGTCCGACGGGCTCACCGGCGGTCTGGACAGCGGCCTGGCCGACGGGCTCGCCGCCGAGTCCGGGATGCCCTCGCAGCTCGCGACGTCCTCGGGGATGCCCTACATGCCGGGCATGGGCGGTACGGGCCAGGGCGGCGGCCTGTCCTCGGAGCCGACGGACGCCTCCGGGCTGCTCGACGCGAGTGCGGAACCCTGGGAGGGCGAGGCGCTGACCGGCGGCGACGACATCGGCTCGGAGCTGGGCGCGTCGGCCGGCGGCGAAGGACTGACCACCGGCGGCATGCCGTACCTGCCCGGGACGGGCGGCATGGGCGCGGCGGGTGCCGGCCGGGACGCGACGAGTGAACGGACCGACGCCTCGGGGCTGTTGGACGAGAGCGTCGAGCCCTGGGAGGGCGACGAGGACACCGGGACGGACGAGGTCGGCGCACCGGAGGGCGCCCTCCCCGGAGTGCCGTACCTGCCCGGTTTCGGCACGCCCGGCACCGCGGTCCGCGGGTCCCGCACCGACACCGGGGAGGACGGCGGCACCGCGTCCGCCGGCGAGGACGGCGAGCGCGCCGGGGAGTCCGCGGCGGGTGAACCGGCCGTCGTGCCGGGGGCCGGTTCAGCGGCACCCGCGACGGCTGCGGCACCGGTCGCGGCCGGTTCCGACGGGCTGCCCCTGTCCGGTGCCGACGGGAGCGCCGTCGTCCCGCGTCCGGTGGCCGACGACGGCGAGGAGGACTTCTCCGCCTGGGAGGCCGGAGCGGGAGCGGGCGCCTTCGTTCCCCTGCTCTGGGCGGTGCGCGGGGAGCGGGAGACACGGGAGACCTCCGCGGACGAGCAACAGGGTGTGACGAGCGAGCCGTTGAGCACCTGGCAGCCGGAACGGCATGCTCCCGGGACGCAGTCCGCGGCACAGGTGGTCCGGGGTGCGTCGGGGTGTGGCGACGGCGGGCCCGAACCGGAGGCACCCGACGCGCCCGAGGACCCCGAGGAGGAGACCGAGGAGACCGGCCGGGGCATCGCTGACCTGCTGATCCAGGAGGAGAGCACGTGGGGTGCCGTCCCCGACGGTCCCGCGGCGACGTACTGAGTTCACCTCGGACCAGGATCCGATCCCGTCAGCACCGCCCCTAGGGAGAAGAGTTCACGTGCCCAGCCCGTACGACCAGCAGATCGAGGACCTGCTGGAGCAGTACCGCCGACAGCGCGAGCAGGCCGCCGAGACCCGGCGCCGGATCAACGCGACGACGTCGACCGCGACCGCCCCGCGCCAGACGGTGAAGGTGACCGTCGGCGCGCAGGGCGAGGTCACCGCCATCGAGTTCCCGACCGGCGCCTACCGCCGCATGGCACCGAAGGAGCTGGCGGACGTGCTGCTGGCCACCATCCAGCAGGCGCGGTCCGAGGCGCTGGACGGCGTCGCCGGAGTGCTCGCCGGGGAACTGCCGTCCGGGGTGACGGTGGCCGACCTGCTCCAGGGCCGGGTCGACCCGACCGCCCTGCTGCCCGAGGATCCGGCGATGCCGGACTCCGTCCGCGACTACGTCGACCACGGCTTCCAGGGAGAGTCCCATGAGTGACGGCACGTTCTCCGTCGACACCGAGCGCCTGGAACAGGCCGCTCCGCAGGTCCAGGAACTGGCCGGACGCATCCGGTCCATCGCGACGAAGCTCGACGGCCGGCTGTCCGCGCTCGGCGAGTGCTGGGGCGACGACGAGAGCGGCCGGCAGTTCCTGGAGCAGTACGCCGTGCCCAAGCGGCAGCTCGGGCACGGCATCACCGGGGTCGGTGACGTCCTGGACAGCACCGTCGAGGGCATCCGCACCATGGCCAAGGGGTTCGAGCGGACCGAGCAGCAGAACGTCGAGGCGCTGCGCGCGATCACACCCTCCGACTCCGCGACGGTGAGCGACGCGTCGCCGCACCGCACCCGCCGCTAGCGCACGGCACGACAGAGGAACACGGCAGCACATGAGCGTCGACATGCCCCCCGAGCTCGCCTGGGTCGCCCGGCTGGCGGTCGGCCAGGCCTGGCCCAAGGGCGACGAGGACAACCTGCACGCCCTCGGCCAGGCCTGGAACGAGGCCGCGCTGGAGCTCAAGGGGATCAGCGAGCAGATCGGCGCGTCCGGAAACGGTGTCCTGGAGAGCGTGGGCGGGCAGGTCGCGGACGAGTTCCGCGGCTTCGTCACCCAACTGGAGTCCACGCTGCCGGAGATGGCGCAGTCCGCAGGCCAACTGGGCAAGCTGGGCAAGCACACCGCCGTCCAGGTCGAGTACTCCAAGTACATGATTCTCGGTCAGCTCATCCTGCTGGCCGCGCAGATCGCCCAGTGGGCCTTCTTCGCACCCGAGGTGATCCCGCTGGCCGTCACCGCGGCGCGGGTCGCGGTGAAGATGATCCTGCGGCGGCTGCTCATCTCCGTGGCGACCGGTGTCGCCATGAACGTCGGCCTCGACGTCGCCGTCCAGACCATCCAGTTCCTCAAGGGCGACCGCACCGAGTGGAGCACCGACAACACGGTCTCCGCCGTCGTCTCGGGTGCCATCGGCGGGGCCATGGGCGGTCTGTTCTTCGGCGCGGGCAGTGTGCTGGCACCGAAGTTCGCGCACTCCTTGTTCGGCAAGGGCGTCCTGGGCGCGGCGACCGGCCTGAGCACCGCCGGGATCATGTACGGGATCTACAAGAGCGGCCAGGACGAGTTCGGTACGTCGGTCTCGGCGGGCGCGCTCGGAGCGCTGGGCGGCGGAGGCAAGCGGCGTTTCGGAGGCAAGGGAAGCACCACCGAGGTCGACCCGGTCCACGTGAACGTGCCCGGCCCGCTCACGTTCGATCTGCCCGGTCTGGAGACGGCGGAGAAGGCGGCCCTGTCCGACCCGCCGCCGTCCCCGGGCAAGTCCGCCCCCTCGACCGGCGGTGTCACCGACTCCGACAGCGTGAACGGGAACGGGACGGCGACCAGGACCGGCAAGGAGACCGGCGGAGGCGACCTCCCCGCGGGGCGCACCGACAGCGCGTCCGCCGTCCGCTCCTCCAGCGACCGCACGCAGACCGCTGCCGCCGCCCCCCACGACGGCGGCCTGCCCGGCTTCGCGACCACCCTCACGACGACACCCGGCACCGCCTCCTCCCCGTCGTCCGGCTCCTCCTCGTCGAGTCCGACCGGTCCGGCGGCAGCCCGCACGACGACGCCTGGCTCCCCGTCGACCGTCCGTTCGAGCGGTGGCAGCGGCACGGGCCTCGGCCCTGGTACGGGCAGCACGGCCGCCCCCCGCCCCGCGACGACCTCCACCGGGTCGGGCACGGCCAACTCCCCTACAGAGCAGCCACGTTCGTCCACGACGCCCGAAGGTCCGGCCCGGTCGGCGGAACCTCGGCCGTCCGTCCGTACCGAGACGACGTCACCGACAACGGGCAACGGCACGGCCACCGGGCAGGGAACTCCGACCGGCGCCCGACCGGAGACCACGGCCACCGCGACGGCCTCCTCGGCCGCGGCCACGCAACAGCACCCGGGCCCGGAGACTCCGGCGACCACCGGCGCGGAGACGCCCGCGAGCAGGGGCACCGCCGCCACGGCACAGGGCGCCCCCGCGACGGACGGCCGGACAGCCCCGGTGACGGACGCCGACACCACGGCCTCGCGTCCAGCCGTCCGGCCTTCTCCCGACCCGGGGCCCACCCCTCCCCCGCCGCCCGTCCACGGTCCCGGCGAGCAGGCTCCCGCGCCCCGCATGCGGCTCGACCGCACGCCGCGCTTCGTCGTCCGATCGTCCTTCGAGGCACGCCGGTTCACCTACCAGGGCGCCCAGGTCACCGACCTCACGATCAGGGTCGCCTTCCGCGGCGACGGCGGCGGTCACGACACCGGGGCCGTCTGGGACCGGATGGCCGACGGCGTCCGGCAGTTCCTCAACGAGCCCGGCTACCACCTCCCGAACGGCGACCGGCTGCACGTCACGGTGTTGCGGGCCCGGCCCGGCGAGGGCCCCCACCTGACCGTCGACCTCGTCGGCCGGGACCGGGGCATGGACCAGCGTTCGTGGTGGCCGGACGCCGAACCCGTCGCCTTCGCGCACGAGTTGGCCCATCAGATCGGCCTGCGCGACGAGTACCGCGACGCGAGCGCCCCGCACCGGCCCGCCGTCGAGGGCAGCCTCCAGGGCGACTACCGGGCGGCGGCCCCCGAGAACCTGCGCCAGGCGGGCCTGCGGGACCGGCATCTGCGCCTCATCGGCGCCGTGGTCGGCGACCTGGACGAGGCACCCGGTGCCTCGCGCCCCGAGCACGCGGCGTCTGCGGGGCTCCCGCACGACGAGGAGTGGGCGCGGGCCTGGAACGGCGCCACGGCCACCGACCGGAGTCATGTGTGGGTGGACCCGGTGTCCGACCCCCTGCGTCACCGTCAGGACGGCGCGTCCGCCCAGAAGGGGGAGTCCCAGGGGCCCCCGGCGGAGAACGCGTCGGGACACCGGGGCGAGGACCGCCCGGAGACGGGGGACGGGAACCGTTCGGCGGGTCAGGACGCGGCGGGTCCGCGGGAGAACGCGGCCGGCGACCGGGGGCGGAGCCCCGAGGTGATCCCCCGGATGTTCGGGACTCCGACGCACTCGCCCGACAACTCGCTGATCATGCAGCCCGGTTACGCGTCGGGCGACCAGTTCGGCATCCTGGCCTCGCTGCTCCACGATCCGAAGCGGCACGTCCTCATCGCCCGGGGGCCGGACGCGGGTCTCCCCGGCCACGACCCGGTCCGCGACAAGTCCCGGGCCATCGCGGCCTTCTACCGCGAGAGCGGGATCCCGGAGTCCCGCATCCACTTCGTGGACGTCCCCAGCATGGAGACGGGCCACAACGTCTGGCCCGCGCTGAACCACGAGGCGACGCGCATCGCACAGCAGCAGTGGCTGATCCGCAAGTCGTTCCACGACATGTTCCAGGTCAAGGAGTTGTGGGGGGTCACCGACGGCACCGAGCACGTGGCCCGCGAGTTCTCCCCGTACCTGCGGGAGCAGCTACGGGGCGCGTGGGACCTGGGCCCGCGGCACGACCCGGCGGTGGAGGCGTGGCTGGCCGGACAGGGCATACGGATCCCGGAGGGCGAGAAGCCCGTCCTGGTGCTGTGGTCCCGTTTCTCGGGCAAGGCCACGCAGTGGTCCGACCTCAGAAGCCGGATGGAGCACGACACCAGCTTCCAGGGCGTCCGCCAGCTCCTGCGGAACCTCGGGGACAGCTACAAGGCGGTGATCATCACCGGCGACCCGCACCCCGACGGCGCCAAGAACGGCAAGTGGGACGAACTGGTCCGGGACATGCGCGGTGAACTGCGGACCGACGCCATCCACCACATCACCGGCTTCTGGCGCGGCAGCGACCCGGCGCTCACCGCGTGGGGCGGCCAGACCCGGACCGGCCAGTTCCGGCTGTACGACCACCTCGCACGACAGCACGGCGTGCAGCACCTCGGCTTCCGCTCGGGGAACCTGGAGGCCGTCGCGCTGATCGGCCACGACGTCCACTACCTGGAGGAGTCGGGCGCCACCGGCTCCCACCGTATGGAGGCCTGGCACAACAACAACGGCACCGGCAAGACCCGTAAGGGCGGTGTCGCTCCCGGATACGAACGCATCGTCGTCGCAGACCCGCCGACCGCGTCCGGCCGCTACGCGAAGCCGTTCGAGGAGGACACACCGCCGTACAGCTCGTACCGGCCCGCCGACCCCGCCACCGGCTGGCGCAAGCCGGTCGACGTGTACGGGAGAGAACGGGGCTTCACCCATGCGGACCTGGAGTCGATCCGCGAGGAGCTGGGGCTCAACGGGCGGGGCCAGGGCCATGACGCCGTCGACACGGACCGCCTCCGGGACGCCCGGCGGCGGTACGAGGCCGTGCGCGACCAGATCCGCTCCTACCGGCACCTGGCGGGATACGACGTCGAGCGGTACCTGACGCCGATCGACCAGTTCTTCGCCCTCGCCCCGGAGGAATATCCTCACGGCGCCTCTCAGATGTACGCGGACTTCGTCGAGAGGTACCTGCCGTACTTCCCGATCGTCTGGGAGACCCAGCGCCGCGTCCAGACCACGGCCTGGCAGGCCTACTACGAGCAGCAGGCGCAGTCGGGTTCCCAGCAGCACGCGGGCGGCGACGAGGTCGCGCCGCGCGCCCCGCAGACGAAGACCACGGGCGGCACCGGGGACAGCGGCGTCGTCGCACAGTCCGACGGCACCGCCATGATGACGCGCCAGGCGCCCGCCTCCGCCCACGGCCGGCCCTCGGCGGAGGCACCCGCCGAATCCTCCGCGCAGGGGCGGGCCCGCGCCGACGCGGCTCCGGAACACCCCTCGCTGTCGGTCGTGCCCACCACGGACGGCTTCGCCGAGCTGCGCCATCTGTCGTCGACCGGCGTCACCCCGGCCGACGCGCGGGCCCGCTACGGCATGCCCGAGGCCAACTTCACCAAGTTCAAGGCGATGGCGGCCAAACACCGCTTGACGATCGATGTCCGGCCGACCAACCCGACCGCACCCGACTGGCTCGACCAGGGGAAGCTGCCCAAGCCGAAGGACATCAAGGCCAAGTCGATCAACGACGTGGACGTCCATCTGGGAGCCCGGGCCGAACACCGCGGCCTGATCGGCTACTTCCGGCCCCGGATGCCCGAGCGCGGGGACATCGACGACCGGACCTGGAGCCGTGTCGAGGCCCGGTTCGCCCAGCGGAACGAGGAGTTCGAGACCCTCGCCCCGGTGATGGAGGGCCTGACCGCGCAAGGGAAGTTCAAGGTCGAGGACGGTCTCGTGTTCGGCCGGGACAAGGAAGGCGGCTGGCGGGAGATCACCGGCGACCACGACGTGTTCGACATCAGTACGCCGGGCAGTACGCGGCTCAAGGGCAGCCCGTACGACCGGGTGGTCGGCGAGATGATCGGCAACGACATGGCCGTCATGCACGGCGCCCACATGGACTGGGAACCGTCGTCGCCGTTCAGCAAGGGCATCTTCACCAAGATCGTGGAGTCGCACCAGGAGGGCGGCGAACCCCTGCTCCGCTTCCGCCCCGGCATGAACGAGGCCGAACTCGTCCACGCCCGGCCCGTCGTGCTCCAGCCGCGGCCCTCGTCGAGCGTGCGGGTCGACGCCCCGGAGACGAGGCCGGAGACCCCGCCCGGGGAGCGGGACGCGGCACCGGCCGAACCACGGAGGCTTCAGCCGTCGGCCTCCCCCACGCCGCCCCAACTGCACTTCAAGGCAGCCGAGTCGGCGACCGTGCGGCCTGACTCACCCCTGCCCGCTGCCGAATTGCCGCCCGCCCCTCGGGAACTGCCTCTCAAGGAGGCCGAGTCGAACCCCGCGTCGGCGGTACGGCAGGCCATGGCCGAACCCGAGCCGCTGGTCGTCGAGCCCGAGGGCGACCCCATGAGCCCGCCGACGCCGACCGGTGATTCCGGCCGTGCGGGCGGACCCCCCGAGCCCGTCGTGCACCGGGCAGCGTCTCCGGAGCCGCACGCCCCGCCGCCGGCCCGGCTGGGCGGCCGGTACCAGCGGTCGCTGGCCGGGATCAAGATCACGGACGCGCCCGGGCCGGAGGCGCTGCGCGCCCGGGTCCTGGCCACACTGCCGCACGAACACCGGACCGACCGGCAGGTCGTGCAGAAGCTCGACGCCGAGTTCGACCCCGCCACCTTCCGTGCGCAGCACGACCAGATGGTCAACGGCGGCCGGCGATTCCGGCTCCTGGTCGGCGGCGTCCCGCACGACGTGCTGCTGAGGGCGCACCCCGCGGGCTGGCGCCACCAGGCCGACGGGCCCCGGACCGACACGAACGACGGCAAGGGGTTCGAGCGGACCGCCGAGGCCAAGCGGCAGGACGAGCCCAAGAAGACCTCCCTCACCACCTCCGAAGCGGGCCTCGACCTGGCGCCGGTCGTCATCCGTCCGGTCCCGGGCCACGCCGACCAGCTCGGCATGGTCACCCCCTCGGTGAAGGCGGGCGGTGTCTCGCACGCCGCCGACACCTCGGTGACGAACGGCTCGGAGTCGGTGGCGAAGACCGCTCTCACCGGACCGACCGACACCTATGTCTCCAGCTTCCGTTACGAGGCCGAGGTCATCGGTCCGGACGGCAGCCCGCTCCGCCGGCCGAGCACCGTGCAGATCGCCGCCGACGTCACGGCCGAGATCGCCCGCCCTACGACGGACCCGGACGCCCCGAGGACGGCGCGGGCAGACGGCTGGCTGCACGACCGGGCAGGAGCCGCCGAGGGGCGACCGCTCGACATCACCGGACTCGACACCGTCCGCGATGACGTCTTCCGCCGCCTCCCCCGGGAGGGACGTCCGGACGGCATCGCCCACCACGACATCCTCGACTTCCTGTCCCCGCAGAACGTCGTCGACGGTTTCGAGCACGCCGCCGGCTGGGGCCTGACCTCGAAGCGGCTCGACCTCTCCGACGGCGGACACGCCTGGCTGCGCCTCACCCTGGAACCCGAGACCTCCGTCCACGAGGGCACCGTCTCCGACAAGCGCACCGTCAGCAGCAAGGCGACCGGCGAGCACGGAACCGGCCGCACGGACAGCTCGAACTGGTCGGTCGGCCTGAACGGCGGCGGGGCCCGGCGGCTGTGGGAGAGCCGGGACACGAGCGAGTCGAGCTGGCTCACGGTCACCGGCGGCTACACCTACGCCCACAGCCAGGCGCACCAGGAGAAGGGCAAGCAGACCTTCTCCCTGGAGAACAGCTTCGAGCACGCGGGCAGCGGCGACCTGATCGGTACCCGGGTGCGGTTCCGTGTCGAGGTGCTGCGCGATCACCTGTCCCCGGGGACGGACGGTCTGCGCGCGGTCCGCCACGAGACCGCCCCGCAGGTCGCCGGCCGGGACGAGGAGAACGCGCCCGCCACCCCGGCGGGCGAGGTCCTCCGGGTCCGGCCCCGCCCCGCCGAAACCCCCGACGTCCAGGACGGCCACGCGGAACAGGGGCCGCCGGACGGGCCCGGCACCCGTGCCGTGCCGCGGAACCTGCGCACACCGCTGACGGCCCACCGCACCGCGTTCGTCGACGTCCCCGGCTCGGTGGAGCTGGAGGCGCACATCACGCGGCAGTTGCACACACTGGCCCCCGGCGTCCTGCCGCCGCCCGACGCCGCCGCCGGCCGGGTCACCCCGCAGGCCATGGAGAACCAGCGCCTCCTGCGCGAACGCGTCTCGGGCTCCGGCCTGCGCGCGGAGGGCGGACCCCTCCTCGACGGCACCTTCCGCATCACCCTGGACGCCTCCCACCTGCCGGGGCTGCCCGGCCGGACGTACGAGGTGGTGATCCGCGCCAACACCGGGACGGGCGCACACGAGGGGGCCGTACGCTCGACGGCCAAGAACACGGTGACTCGCGGCCACGCCTCCGACAAGGGCGTCACCCGGGGCAGCAAGCACACCGGCGGAGTCAGCGGCAACGTACGCAGGGCGCTCAACCCGGCGGACACGGTGCGGGCGTTCGGCCTCGGTGGAGCCGACGGTTCCTACGGTCCTGCGCGGCAGACCGTCGCCGGGATGGAAACCCAGGTCAAGCGCGGTTTCCAGCACAAGGGCCAGGCCGACGCGTTCCGCTATCCGGTGACGTACAGCGTCATGATCGGTCCGCACCGCGAGGGCGAGCCGCCGGGTGCCCTGCCCGCGGACCGGCCCGCCGACGGAGGAGCCCCGCACCCGGTGCGGGAGGTCGTCCCGGCGGACGGCGAACCGCTGCGCGTGGAGGTGCGGCGTCCCGAGGTGTCGGCGGCACCGCGCTACCTGCGGCCCGCGCGGCTGCCGCAGTTGCACGCCGTGGCGCACGTCGCCGACGAGGCGGGGTTCCAGCGGCAGGCGGAGACCGCACTGCGCGGTGCCTACGCGTCCCGTACGACGGACAGCGAGCCACCGGCGGTCCCCGACCTCGGCGAGGCGGTCCGGTCCCTCTCCGGGCAGGCGCAGCTGCGCGGTCTGGTCTCCGCCTCGCACGCGGGCTGGGCCAACACCCTCGACCAGCACGTCGGCGACGGCCGTGACCCCGACACCGTCGGCCTGTCCGTCCGTACCCGGCTGACCGACCTCACGTACCAGGAGACCCTGTCCGGGGACGCCACCCTCGACCTGGAGGTGAAGGCGAGCGGGTCCACCACGGTGACGGACCAGACGTCCTGGGCCCTCAAGGGCAACCTCGGACCGGACTTCGGGTCGTTCCCGGAGACCGCGGCGGGCGAGCTGACCACCGGCTACCAACTCCGCGGCGGATTCAAGGGGAAGCTCGGCGGACAGTGGGACGGCGCCGACACCCTCAAACAGCAGACCAGCACGACGCGCAAGGTGAGCCACACCGGCACCTGGCACGTCTACCGGGCCACGGCCGAGCTGAGCGTCGCGGGACGGATCACCGACGCGGCGGGAGTACCGCACGTCGGGCGTGCCGTCCGGCGCGACCACGAGGTGCTCGTGCTGTTGTCCGACGAGGACGTGGCCCGGCTGCATGCCGGGCCACCGGCACCGGACGCCGCCGGCCGCGCGGAGGACGCTCCGGCGCCGCTGCGGGCCACCCTGCTCGACCAGGGGGTCTCGGGCGGTGCCCTGGTGGAGATCCCCGACACCGACCCCGTCCTGCGGGCGATCGACCACCAACTGCGGGGCGTCAACGAGGACCTCGTCCCGGTCGCGGCCCTGCCCTTCGCGGACACCTTCTCGCCGGACGGCCTCGCCGCCCGGTACGACGAACTCGTGGGGCCCGGCGTCCTGGACCGGCACGTCGAGGAGACCCGTGCCGGGCGCGTCGTCACGGAGGTGCTGGTGCGCGGGATCACGGACGGCTGGCGCGACGACGGCTCGCGTTCGGACCGGCCGCTGACCCGCGAGGTGAGCGCGGCCCACACGGTCAAGGGCAAGGCGGCGGCCAAGTGGGCGCTCGGCGTGGAGGCCAACTTCCGCGGCTCCGTACGGCCCCCGGTCCCGCACCTGAACGCGGCCTCGCTGGCTCCCGCCGGGGCCGTCGAGGGCGGCCGGGGCACCGGCGCCGAGTCCGGCGTGACCACGACGGTCGGCCACAAGACCTCGGGCTACGGCGACACGAACGCCCGGTTCGGCACGCGCATGGCGTTCGAGGTGACGGTCACCCGGCGCACGGAATGGGGACGCTTCGTCCACCTGACCCGGGGCCCGGAGACCGTCGGCCCGTTCGAGAGCACCGCCTGGGTGCCGGAGTCGCTCACCGAGACCGCCACGGCGGCCCCGCACCCCCGTCTCCCGGACACCCACGAGCCCGCCGTGGGCGCCCGTCCGGACGACCACGAACTCGGTCCGGTCCCACGCCCGGCCGACGCGGCCGACCGTGCCGCCTGGCGGGCCGGCCTGAGCGAGGCGCACGACCTGGTCGGCTTCGACAACGCGAAGGCCCTGCACGACACCGCCGTCCGAGCCCAGGCGACGCTGCGGCCTTGGGGCGACGGGCTGCTCGGTCAGACCGGCGCCTACTACTCGTGGGCGCTCTCGCGCGGCGCCGACATGGCCGGATGGGCGGCCCGGTCGACGCTGCCCGAGCCGCTGGTGTCGAGGGGGACCCGGTTGCTCAACACGTTCGTCGCCGACGAGCGCCTGGGCCGGGACCACGACCTGAGCCAGGAGCAACGCCTCAGTCTGGAGGAGCAGTTCGCGATCCGTCAGACGCTCTCCGGGCAGTCGCTGCCGGCGCTGTTCCACCGGTTGCGGACGGCCGACGCCCCCTACCGGGTGCCCGGCACGTCCGTCGCCCTGTCCATGGAGGCCACCGGACACGCGGTGGAGCTGAGCCGCCGTGACGCGGCCGACGACGAACTCGCCGTCGCCGTCAAGGGCGAGGACGCCACCACCGCCACCGACACCTACAACTGGGCCGTCTCTCCGCTGGACTTCTCCGTCCTCACCAGCGATCCGGTGGTCTCGGTCACGCTGAACACGGCCCGGATCGCCCGCGACCAGTCGTACGACGCGGCCCGGCCGGTCACCCGGACCCCCGGCACCCCCAGCCGTCCGACCCCCGACGCGGCCCTGCCGCACGGCAGGGCCGCCACCGAGCCCGGGAAGGCGAAGATCAGCGGTCCGGCCGCGCTGATGCGCCAGCCCGTGCGGATCACCGTGCACAGTCAGGACGACCAAGGCCGGTACGGCACACCCCGGACCGTGACCGGCCACGTCTTCCACTGGTCGACGGTCACGGCACCGGCCCCCGCCGAACACCCCGGCACGCCCGCGGCCTCCAGCGCCGCACCCTCCGTACACGAGCAGCTGCGCCCGTCCGTGCACGAGCGGCAGCGCCCCGCCGCTCTCCGCGCCCCCGCGGCCGCTCCCAGGAGTCGCGTCGCGGATCTGCGCGCCGACGAGGTCAGCGCCCGTGCCCCGCGTACGGCACAGCCGCTTCCGTCGGTCGTCCCGGAGCACGCCGCTCCCCCGGCCGCGGCCACCCCGCCGGTCACCCGCTCCGTCGGATTCACCTCCGAGGACGGGACCGCGTTCGGCCCCGACGAGGCCGCCCACGTCGACTCCCTTGCCGCCGAGGTGGCGGACGGCGCGGTGCGGAGCGCGGCCGCCGGGCTGCGGCTGCCGGACGTGACGATCACCGGCCACGGCATCGCGTCCGTCGCGGGCCGGCCCCACTTCGGCCGGTCCGTCCGGCTGGGCGCCGAACGCGCCGACGCCGTGGGCGAGTTGTTCGCCCGACGGCTCGACACCCACCTGCGGGCCCTCGGATCACCGCTGACGTCCGACGCGTTGACGATCACGCGCGAGTCACGCGGCTCCGACCTCCCGCACGGCACCGACCCGGCCCGGGACACCCCGGACGCCCGAAGCCGCGCCTTGGTCACCGTGGCCGGTCTGCCGGCCGAACATCCCTCCGTGGCCGCCGACATGACGGCGGGCGACGACCGCACCTCACGCGAGGCCACCGACGCGAACCCTTCCGCGCGGGGCGCGGTACCGCCGATCTCCGGCGAACGGCCGGCCGCCCCGGCCGAGGGGACCGCCCTGTCAGCCGAGAGGCCTGTCACGACGGCGGAACGAACGTCCGTCCCGCGGCAGCGGTCGGCCGCATCGGAGGTGTCGTCGCCCGACCCGCACGCGTCGTCGCCCGCAGCCGTGCCGCGGTCCGCCGCGGAGACCGGGCAGGCTCCCGTCCGCCCCGAGCAGTGGCGCGGCCGACGGGAGCGGGCGGCGTGGGCCGTGCTGCGCACCGAACGGTACGACCCGGCCCGCCGTCCCTGGTCGGACCGGCCGGCTCCGGGGATGCTGGCCGGACGGGACGTCGTGGTCCGGACGGCGATCGCGCGGGTCCAGGCCGACGACGGCCGCTGGGTGCGCAACCTGTCACTCCATCTGCCGGTGCGGTTCGGCGCCGGCTTCGGCGCCGACGACCTGGGCGCCTACCGGAACCGGCTCCAGACGCTGCTCGACACGCATGTCAACGACGGGCTGCGACTGCCCGGTTCCGGCGACCAGGTGCACATCGACGTGGAGGTGGAGCACCGCCCGGACCACCCGGAGGCCATCGAGATCAGCAGGAGCGACCAACCCGTCGGGGACTGGGACCAGTTCACCTTCCCGCTCGGCACCCGGGAGGGGATCGCCGACGACGCGAGGGCCCTCCACGAGATGCTGCACTACGCGGGTCTGCCCGACCGCTACCACGACCCGTCGACCCTCTTCCGCCGGCTGGAGCGGCAGAGCGACCGGCACGGTGTGATGGCGGACATCGACACGATCGAGGTTCCCGAGGCCTACGCCCGGGCCATCGAGGCGGTCACCGATTCCGGTCCTGTCCTGCGCGACCTCCCGAACACCGGCGAGGCCGCGCCCGGCCTGAGCCATGGCGCCGCCCGCGACGCGCTGCTCGCGACGGACGCGGTCCGGACGGGCATGGAACGCCCGCCGGCCGCCGCGCCGTTCGCCGGCCGCGACCACACCGAGGTCGAGAGGCTCGTCCGGAACGTGCTGCACGAGGACACCCGGACGGACCGCGGCCGCAACTGGACGGGCGCGGGACGACCCCGGCTGGACGCCGCCCGCTACGCCGTGGTCCGCGCAGACGGAGTGCAGGAGACGGCGGAACTGCCGGCACACGCGTACGTCGTGACGGCCCGCGCGTCCGAGCGGCACATCACCCTGGAGACACCCGGCGGCACGTTCAGGCTCTCCGATCCCGAGGATTTCGCCGCCCTGCTGGCGAACGATCCGCACCGGCCCTCCCACGCCGACATCGTGCTCGCCGTACGGGGCCTCCCGGAGGGCGCCCTCGGCCTGCCACGGGCGGTCCACGAGGCGACGGGACGAAGGGTCTGGACCCCCGCCGGTGGCACCCTCGCGTTGCGGACCGTGCGGACGACGGCCGGGACGGCGGAGCGCGTCACCCTGTCCGGCGCCGACCCGCACTGGGAGACGACCGGCGAGCCCGATCCGTTCGCCTCCCTGCGGGCGAACCGCCTGGTCACGGACGCCTACACGACCACGGCCCCGCACGAAGCGGTCCTGTTCCAGCGGCTTCCCGCGACCGGCTTCGCAAGATTCCACGCCGCCGACCCGGCCCATGGCGACAGCTCGGCCCTGGTGCTGCCCGTCCAGCAGTTCGAGGAGGTTCGCGTCGGTGCCGGCTCCCGGATCGAGGTGTCCGAGGACCGCACCCTGGCCGTGGACGACAGCGGCAACCTGAGCCGGCACGCGTACGCCACGCAGCGGGCCGTCGACGACGCGAACGTCCGGCTGGCCGCGGCCGGGAGCAAGGTCCGGCTGACCACCGAGCCGGAGGTCACCCTCGTCCCGCGGCGCGAGGACGGATCGCCCGGCGAGCCGTTGCTGCGCATCAGCCCCACGTTCCTGACCCGCTCGGGCCGCTCCGACGAGGAGGCCTGCCGCGACTTCGCGCAGATGGTGTCCGGCGAGGTCCGGGCCTCCCACGCGGTGTTCCGGGTTCCGGGCGCCGGTGTCTCGACGGGCCGGATCAGCGCCCTCGACACGGCGGAGGTCACCGGCACGCACCACCTCGCCCAGTCCCTCCTCCAGGTGGCCGACGGGCATCTCGACCCCGCCGACACCGGACCCGCGTGGGCCTCGGCCCGGCTCGGCGAGGACGACCGGGCGGTCGGCGGCCAGGGCGGGGCGCCGCTGCCCGGCGAGGAGTACGGCCGGGCGCTGAGCTACGAGGAGGTGGACGACCCGCGGCGCGACGCCCTGACGGCGGCCGCGCTGCGGATCGGGATCAACGAGGGCGCCTGGGCGCAGGTGGGCGAGGGCTACCTCGTCCAGTCCGTCAACGCGGCCGGCCCCGCCGGCCATCCGTCCCTCGACGTCAACTACGCCAAGCCGGGCGCTCCGGAAGGCTCGCACTTCGGCTATCACTTCGCCTCGGTCGTCCTGTCCAGCGAGGACGGCAGGTCCCAGCTCACTCTGGAGAACCACGCCCGGGTCAGCAGGACCCGCGCCGAGATGGCGCGGGCGGTCGAGTACAACCTGAGCCAGTCGGCCGACGAACTGCGCTCCGTGGGCGATGCGTTGGCCCGCGGCGTGCGGCGCGCCGAACAGCGCGGGGCGACCGAGGAGGCGGCGCGGCTCACGGCCCGGGTCCGGCTGACCGAGTCGCTGGTGGCCGCGAAGGAGGCGCGCGATCGGGGTGCGCCCGAGGCCGAGCAGGACCAGGCCCTGCGGCAGGCGGCCACCCGCATGCTGAAGATCGCCCCGATGATCGAGGGCAAGGCGCAGTGGTACTTCCGCTCCTACAGCCGCCGCCCCGGCGAGTCCCTGCACGAGACGCAGGGGGCGCTGCTGTCCGACCACGACTCGGCGGAGGCGAACCCGCTGACCCTGGTGGTCCTGCACGGCCACAGCCCGCCGCTGCACCGCTTCATCACCTTCGAGGCGTCGGGCGCGATGGCCGACGGCGGCCAGTTCAAGCTCGGCCAACTCGCCGAGCACCTGGTCCGGGTCGGCCTGTGGAACCGCGACCACGGCCTGCCCCTGCCCGCGGTACGGCTGACCGGTCACGGTGACGGGCACGCCCCTCATCTGGACGTACGACGCACCGGCGAGATGGCCGCTCTCATCCGGGAGGATCTGCGGGCCCGTATCTCGGACCTCCTGCGGGAGCGCGGTGCCCACGCGGACGCTGACGCCTTCTCCATCTCCGTCGCGTCCGGTCTACGGCGTGACGACGGCGTGGACCGCGGCATGGAGGTCACCTTCGAGATCGACCACTGGGAGACAGCGGGCGAGGACGTCTGACGCGGGTGCGCGGTGGGCGGTGCGCCGGCCTGCCCTGTGCGGCCCTGTACGGATTCCCGCCACCGCCGGACCGTACGGCGGCAGGAGGATCGTCCTCGGCATCAGCACCGCGCGCCTCGCCCCCAACTCAGCCCTGCTGACCGGGCCGTGGCCAGGCACGCGAGCGGCGGATCTTTAGACTGTCCGTGGTCGTATGAAGAAGGAGAAACAGCGTGAACACCGAAAAAGTCATGGCTCGACGTCTCACGGTCGAGGAGGTTTCAGAATTGGGTCTCCAGGAGGAGATCTTCGTCTCGGCGGAGCTGGACGACCTTTCTCTCGACTGCCACGCTCCTGCTTTCCTCACGAAGCCCGGAAAGTACTTCGACGGGGGGTCCTTCACAGCAAGGACGGTCTTCGGTAAGGAAGTTCAGATCCTTCCGGACAATGCGGAAGAGCGTGGGATCTGGGTTGCCGACGAGGCAGGGGAAGAGATCGAGGTTCTTCAGAGTGCCGGCGTCCTCCTGAACCTCGCGCTCTTCGTGCCCCAGGGGGACAAGGAAGCTCTGGAGGCGCTCTACACCGCCGCACGAGAGGCGTTCGGCGCGGGAATCGTCCAGCGCTGGAGCGAGGAAGTCGTGGCGGTGCCGGACGTCAAGGTCGACCTGTTCGAAGAGCCGGTCCGAGGGCGCAAGGGCACGAGCGCCCAGAACCGCGACCGCCGCGCCTTGGACATCTACCCGACCCGAGTGCGGTTCATGGAGGCCAGCGCCGGCTGGAAGTTCATAGTCGAACCGCACCACGAGGTCATCGACGACACGCCAACCATCTGAGCCGACAGCGGCACGGACACCGTGCGCCGACGGCCGCGATCTCTCACCGACCGATTTCCGCGCACAGCACGAGCCCATCGGCTCGGGACGGGGCGGGACGCCGGTGCCGGCGACCCGCCCCGCCCGCTCGACCCGCAACTGGTGCGGAGCATTCCGCGCATTGCCCGATCAGGCGTGTGGAGGAGCCCACCACGTGCAGGAGTGGCCGTTCGCGGTGACCGGGCGCCGAAACCCCCACCCTCCGTCGGTCGCCGTGGTCACCGAACCTGCATGGATCACGCCTTTCTTGACCGCCTGCGCTTACGGCCGGCGCGACCGCCACGGTCCGCCCACGGCCGACGGACGGTCGCTGCCGCGGACGGCGGCCCCCCGTCATGAGGGCGTATGCGTCCCGACGTGAGCGGCGGGCGACTGTCCGGCCGATTTTCGCAAGGATCTTGGCGCGCCGACACGGCATGGAAGTGAGCCACCCTCGAAAACCGTTCGGGGTTCCCTCTCGGCCTCTCGGGAAGCCGGAGAGACGAACAAGACGGATGCCTGGTGTGTGCATGCCGGGTGGAGGATCGAGAATCGAGAGGTGACACCCATGACCGCGGTGCTCGTACTGCACAGCGTCAGCCTGATGCGCTCCGCGCTGACGGCACTCCTACGGACTGAACCCACGTTCGACGTGGATGCGGCGGGCTGGATGTCCGCCCGAGAGAACACAAACGGGCTGCACCCCGACGTGTGCCTGGTCGACCTCGACTGTCCCGGCGCGACCTCCTTATTAGAGGGCGGCGCCGGGAACACGGGCGAGCGGGTGCCGGTGCCACGCGCCGGGCTCGTCGTCCTGGCGTCGGCCGGACGACCCGGAGCGCTGCGCAGAGCGTTCGATGCCCAAGCACTGGGGTTCGTGGACAAACACAGCTCCGCGCAACGGTTGATCAAGGGCATCACGGAAGTGGCCGCGGGTCAGCGGTTCGTGGACGCGTCACTGGCCTGTGGGTTCCTCGAAGCTTCCCAAATGCCGCTGACCACGCGCGAACTGAGCGTGCTGGCACGGGCCGCCCAAGGCGAGACGGTGGCGGAGATCGCCCGTCGACTCCATCTGACCAGCGGAACGGTACGGAACTACATGGCCGCGGCGACCCGCAAGGTCGGCGCCCGCAACCGCATCGACGCCATCCGCATCACGCAGGGCGCCGGCTGGGTCTGACGTCGCGGGCCGGGCCGACCGCTGTGACCGCACCCTTCGACGCCGGGGGGTCCTCGTCACGAAGCCCGGGCAGGGACGCCCTCACACCGCGGCCCTCCGATTCCTCGTCTCCGCGGGCGCGGCGCTCCGATGCGCGTCGATCACGCTCCTCCGCAGCGGATGCGGAGTCGTGGTACCAACGGCCGACCAGGTCGCGGTAGAGCTCCGACTCGGCCAGAAGGGCGTCGTGCGGTGCACACAGGGCTCGGTCGCCGTCCAGGACGAGGACTCGGTCGGCCCGCAGAGCGGAGCTGATCCGGTGGGCGACGAGCACGAGGGTGCCGGGGCGCTCGGCGAGGACACGCTCGGTCCGCTCCTCGGTCTCCGGGTCGAGGTGACAGGTGGCCTCGTCCAACAGCAGCAGGGGGGCTGGGGACACATAGGCGCGTCCGACGGCCAGTTGCTGGCACTCCCCCAGTGAGAGGAGACGCGGGTCGACCCTCCCGTGCAGGCCGCCGAGCCGCCGCACCAGGTCTTCCAGACCAAGGAGGCGCGTGGCGCGGTCGAGGTCGGCACGGGAGGCGTCGGGCCGGAAGTACGCGAGGTTCTCGCCGACGGTCCCGCTGAAGACGTACGCCCGCTGCGGCAGGAGTGTTCGGCGCGGCTGCGGCTGCGCCAGCCCGTCGGGACCCGGCGCGGCTCCCGCCACCCGTACCGAACCGGCATCCGGCGTGAGTGTCCCGGCGAGCAGCGAGGTGAGGGTGGACTTGCCGATGCCGCTCGGCCCGACGACCACGAGGTGCTCGCCGTCCTCAACGGTCAGGTCCAGCTCCCGCAGCACAGGGCGGGCTCCGGTGCCGTACGCGAAGGTCACGCCTCGAAGCTCGGCCGCAGGGGTCCGTACGGACCGGCCCGACGTCGCGAGCCGCGCAGGTCGGGGAGTGTCGTCGGGTAGCCGTCCGGACGGATGCGCACGAGGTTCGACTGGAGGCTGGGCCGTCGGGATGTGCGGGATGGGCAGGGCAGGGTAGTCACCCGGGTCGGTGAACCGCTCCAGCACGACCAACAGGCGGGTGCCGGCCGTTCCGACGGCCGTCATCAGGGCGTGCAGGGCGGGCAGGAGTGCCTGGACCAGGTACGTCAGAGCTCCCAGCAGGGCGCCCGCGGTCAGTCCGCCCTTGATGAGAAGAGGAGTCGCGGCGAGAAGTGCGACCAGGGGGAGTCGGCCGGCGACGCCGAGCGCGAACGATCGTACGGCCGCCCAGCGTGCCAGCCTCCGGGACAGCCGTTCCTCGACGTCGATCAGCCTGCCGATCTCAGCGGCAATCCGGGTTCTGGCCCCGCACGCCGCCACGTCGCGCAGGCCGGCGGCCGCCTGCCCGGACAGGGCGGACAGTGCCTCGTCGGCGTCCAGATAGGCACGCTGTGCGGCCGCCATGGGAGGAAAGGTCGACAGGAAGAGGACGAGTCCGGCCAGCAGCGGCGGCAGTACGACGATCAGCAGCGCCGGGTCGAGCGAGGCCATGCCGAGCAGCGCGCCTGCCGTGGTGAAGACGAACGAGCGGGCGGTCAGGACCAGGCCGGCGAAGCTGTCGCGGGCGATCTCGGTCTGGTGCGTGAGTCGGGACACGGCCGCGGTCGGGTCGGCTCGTGCCGGCTCGGCGAGGGCGGCGCCGAGCGCCTGGTCCACCGCCCGGCGCATCAGACCGTCGCGGAACGGTTCGACCAGGTCGGCCAGTCCTCGGAAGACCTGCCGGACGGCGAAACCGCCGAGCAGCGTGGCGCCGGCAGCGACGCAGAGCCAGAGCAGGCCGGTGCCGGTACGGCCGGCGAGGAAGCCGTCATCGAGCGAGCGGGCGACGCCGTAGCCACCGAGGAACGTCTGAGCGCTCTCCAGGAGGGACCAGCCGGACAATGCGAACAGGACAGGTCGGTGCCGGCGCAGGAATCGTCGGCCGTCCGGCAACACCTTTGCCAGGGAGCCACGTTCATCGCTCCTGATCGACTTCGGGTCGTCCGGGGCTCGGCGTGTCGACGGTCGGGTCGTGTGCCGGGGCGAGGAGCCGCCGATGGCTGCCGGGCGGGCTTCGTTCATCAGGCCTCCTCCCCCGCTGCCGGGTGTCCGGAAGTGGCACCGGGTGGCGCACCGCTGTCCGGGGCCGTTCGAGAGGTGCCCGGACGGTCCGGTCCGGCCTCCGCCGTGGCGGTGAAGACGGCGCGGTAGTCCGGCATCCGCCACAGCACGTCGTGCGGGGCCATCCCGCGGATGCGGCCCTTCTCCAGCCAGAGCACCAGATCGGCACCGGCCGCCGTCGACAGTCGATGGGCGACCAGCAGCCGGGTGCCGGCACGGACGTCCTGGGCGAGCGCGCGCTCCACCTCCCGCTGGGTGACGGTGTCCAGGCCGGACATCGCGTCGTCCAGCACGAGCAGCCGTCCGGCGTGCGCGAACGCCCGGGCCAGCCCCAGGCGCTGGCGCTCACCTCCGGACAACGGTGCGTACGTGAGCGGGGTGTCGTATCCCTGCGGAAGACGCGTCACGAAGGTGTCCGCTCCAGCCGCACGGGCGGCGGCGCGTACGGCCGCGGGGGGCGGTGCGACGGCGCCGAACGCGATGGCGTCGGCGACCGTGGTTCCGAAAAGGGCGGGCTGTGCGAAGGCGTGAACCACCTCCGTGCGCAGGTCCTCCTCGGTGAGCCGGTCGAGCGGGACGCCGTCCAGACGCACGCTGCCCTCGTCGGGGTCGGCCAGTCGGCCCGCCACCGCGGCGAGGGCGGACGTGCCCGAACCGGAGCGGCCCACGACGGCCACCGTGGTCCCGCCGGGCACGGTGACGGTGACGTCGTCAAGGACACGGGCGCCGTCGCGCACGACACCGACACCGCGCAGCTCCAACGTCCCCGGTCCGCCTGCCGGCAGGGTCGACGGACCGTGCGCGACCGGGGCCAGGAGGGCAGGTTCGACCGTGCGGCGAGCGGCCGCCCTTCCCTTCACGAGGGACCCGACCACCCCGGCCACCGCCCCGGCGCCCGCTGCCAGCGCCGCGTACCGGGAGGCGGCGACCAGGTCACCGACGCTCAGGTGTCCGGCGGCGAGCCGCAGGCCTCCCACACCGAGCACGAGACAGACGAGCAGCGGCATCAGCACTCCGCTGTGCGCGACGGCACGCCCGTAGACCCGCCACATGGCGCGGCCCTCGGTGGCGAGGCGTGGCAGGTCCGCGAGCACGCGCCGTCGTTCCCGACGCGCGGTGCCCGCCGCGGCGACGGTCTGGGCTCCGCCCAGCACTTCGGCGAGCCGATCGGCGATCTCCGCCTGGACCTCCTGATACCGGCCGACGGCCACGGACGAGGTACGGGCGAACGTCCGCAGGAGCAGCACCAGCAGGGGGACCCCCAGCAGAAAGGCCGCGGCGGTCCACACGTCGATGACGGCCAGGGCGATAAGGGCACCGAGAGGCGGGAGCAGAGCCGCCAGCGCTCCCGCCGAGGCGGCGGGGACGGTGCCCGCCTCGGTGGCGTTGGCGGTGAGCCGGGTGGCCAGATCACCCGGCGCGAAGGATGCGGTGGCGCGGTTCGGGTCGGCGCGCAGGAGCCGGTCGAGTGTCCGGGTGCGCAGCCATGAGGTGGAGCGCGCGTTGACGGTTCCGACGAGCAGGGCGTCCGCGGAGTCGAGCAGGATCTCCGCGACGACGAGCGCTGCGCACGCGAGGGTCCATGGGGTGGCGCCCGGCGACCGGGAGAGGAGCAGGTCCAGAGCGTGCCCGAGGACCGCGGGTTCAGCCAGCGAGACGAGCGCGGAGGTGACGGAGCAGAGGAGGATCGCGAGGCTGTGTCCGCTGCTGTGGCGAAGTGCCTGGCGCAGTACGCCGTCACAGGCGGCACGGACCTCCGAGTCTTCCTCTGCGTCGCTCCCGGCGATGGACGGGGTGGCCGGTGGGCCCGAGAGGTCCGGGCGATCCGGGAGATCCGGGAGATCCGGGGCGGAGGTCATCGTGGAGGTCTCCTCCCCGGGAACGGCTGGGATGCGTGGTGTGGAGGCCGATGTCGGACTCGGGTCGATGACCTGTCTTCGCCGGTCTCAGCGGGCTTCGGTCTCAGCGGACGTCGGGCGTGGGCGTCGCCGGGCAGACCGGCCGGTGTGTCAGTTGCAGGTGGTGACGGACAGGCTGCTGTCGCCGCAGAGCAGCAGGCTCGCGCGGCTGCCGGTGGCGACGTCGCCGGTGGCCTCTTCCTTCGGGGTCTCCATCGACTGCAGGTCGAGAAGCGTCATCGTCTTTCCTTTCGATCGGGGACTGTGAGCGGTTCGTACGTCCTGCGGGTGGTGCACTTCACGATCCCTGTACGGGACCGGCTTGTGGGTTCCGCCGGGGCGGCGGGAGGAAGGGCAGATGCACGTCTCCGCCGGAGGCGGCGCTGCCGAGGGCGAGGAGGCAACCGGCGGTGCCGGTGGCGAGGTCCATGGAAAGCCGCATCATCTGCTCGCCGGGAAAGGCCAGATGGCCTTCGTAGGGGACGGCGTGCCGGGTCAGGGCGTCGATCTGTCGGCGGACGTCCCCCGGCGTGGTGCCGGGGCCGGGAGCGGTGGTCCGGCTGAGGTGCAGCACCATGCCGGCGGCGCCGCGGAAGAGGCCGGGTTGGGCGTAGAAGGTGGCCTGTGCGGCCCGTACGATCTCGCGGCGCGCTCTCTCGAGGTCCTCGTCCGCCCGGTGGGCGAGGTAGTCGTCGAGCACCATGCCGATGCCGACACTGCCGGCGCCGAGGTACGGCATGGTCCGCCAGCCCTCGTCGACCTGGAGTGTTCCGGAGGCGCTGCG
Source organism: Streptomyces sp. NBC_01428 (assembly GCF_036231965.1). Classification (NCBI taxonomy): domain Bacteria; kingdom Bacillati; phylum Actinomycetota; class Actinomycetes; order Kitasatosporales; family Streptomycetaceae; genus Streptomyces; species Streptomyces sp. NBC_01428. The sequence continues at coordinate 1,162,675 of NZ_CP109499.1, forward strand.
GACACACCGGGCGAGGTCTTGCCGGAGCGCGTCGCCTGCCCGGTCGAGCAGCGTGGTGTCACCGGTGCGTTCGTAGAGGCGGACGAAGAGGAGGGCCGGTCCGGACGCCCCGTACAGGAGTCCGGCGCGGGTGATGCCGGGAACGGCCTCGGCGACCAGTTCGGCGCAGCGCCGAGCCGCTTCGTGCAGGGCCGGTGTTCCGGTCGTGGTCGCGAGGGAGTCCAGGGCGAGTCCGACGCCGGCGAGGCCGCCGTGGAGATCGGGGGCGATGCCCTCCCAGGGTCGGGCTTGGGCCGACTCGGCGAGTTCCAGGGCTCGTTCGGGGTGGCCGAGGCGGTCCAGTGTCCAGGCGATGCCGGTCAGTCCGTCGTAGAAGCCGATCGGGGTGCCGGACTCCGGTGCCTTGGTGTGGCGCAGAAGCCACTCCTCCGCCTCGGTGTGCGGATCCGCGCCGGTCTCGGCGAGGGCGTACAGGACACCGGCGGTGCCGTACCCGAAGGTCGCTCCGCCGCCGGTGGTGGCGAACTGGGCGATGTCGCCGGGGAAGAACCGGTCGTCGCGCTCCGGGGTGGCGGAGGCCAGGAGGGCGCGGACCATCGAGTCGCGGCTGCGTGGCCAGTCGCCTGGTTCGACGGGCAGGTACGGTCCGGCAGCGGGTCGGGCGGTGCCGCGGGTGATCTCCTCGACCGCCTCGTCCAGGAAGCGTCGGTCGACGGGGAACTGTTCGGCGGCGATGTCCGCCAGGTGTCGGGCTTTGGCCCTGTCGAGGGGAAGCAGACTGGTGAGCGGCAGGAACAGGGCGAGCCGCAGGCAGGCCAGGGCGTACCGGTCCACGTCGCGTCCTCGCCGGTCGGCGGGGGCGACGAAGCCGGGGTTCGCGACGGTCTGGCGTCGGCCCTCGTCGATGGGGGCCGCGGCCTCGAAGTCGATGAGTGTCACGGACTGTTCGTCGTCGGAGACCATGATGTTGAAGAGATGCAGGTCGTTGAAGACGACTCCGCGAGCGTGCACCGCGTGCACCGCGTCCTCGACCAGCCGGTGGATACGCAGGGCCCAGGCGGTGTATTCGGCGAGCGCCTCGGGGCCGGGGTCGGACTCGATGAGGGGGTGACGGCGGGCGAAGAAGGTGTTGAGCGGTCTGCCCTCCACGAACTCCATCGCCAGGAACTGGTGGTCTCCGACGGAGAACGTCCCCCGCACCTCCGGGGTGCAGCCGAGTCCGGAGAGCCGCTCCAGCGCTTCTTGTTCGCGGCGCAGCCGGGCAACCGCGTCGGCGCCGTCGGCGGCCAGTCCTGCGTGCGGGCGGGCCTCTTTCAGGACGACCTTCTCACCGGTGGCACGGTCGCGGCCGACGTAGACCCCGCCTCCGTTGGAGAAGTGCAGGGCGCTCTCGACGGCGTAGGGAAGTTCGCCGACGGTGACCGCGGCACGGGCCTCGAGGTGCGGCGCGAGGAAGGCCGGCGGCTCGATCCAGTCGGGTATCCGGAAGGCGGGCCCGCGCAGATCCGGGACGAGGCATCCGTCGGGGCGCCGTACCGCGGGCCGCTGCTCCCCCTCTTCGTCGTAACAATGGCGGCGGGTGAAGCTGCCGTAGCGGAGGTGGACCGGTCCGGATCCCCAGCGCAGGTCACTGAGAATGTAGGGCGCAGGCTCGCCGTCGAGGAGGGCGGCGAGGTCTTCGGCGACGTGGTGACACCGCTCGTCGTCGGACGGGTACACGGTGATGAATTTGCCGCTCGCAGCCCGATCCGCGTACTTGGCGTTGCGATGGTGCAGCAGATAGCGGCTGGGCACGAACTTGTAGGCGACACGCTGCTCTTGGCAGTAGGTCGAGACCCTCGCGAGGACGGACTCGGCATTGCCGAGGCACGCGGACACATGGATCTTCCAGCCCTGTTCGGGAAGTTGACAGTCCACCGGCCGCAAGGCCAGCCAGTCGCCGACGCGGTGACGCTGCCAGCCCTCGGGGACCGGTGCGAGGGCCAACTCGTACTGCTCCCCCCTTCGGTCGGCTGCACCGGCCGGGCCGGTGTTCATCCGGTGCGGAGCGTCGTAGAAGTGCGGGTCCGCGTCACAGAAGGCGGCGTAGCCCTTGATCACGTCCACTCCCTCGGTCGGCGGTACCGGCTCCGTGTCGGCCTGACAGGAAGAACGGTGTCATCCGGCGAAGGGGCGCCGACAGTCACACACGTCAGCAACTGACCGTGCGAAACGCATGGGTGAGGCGGACCTTGGGGAAGGGTGCCTGCACCACGCGGACAGCTCTTGGCGAACTCAGTGCCGTCGCGGCGTCCTACGCCGGGTCACCACCGGGCGCGCAGCACGTGCCCGGTGGTGAGCATCAACGGTTGAGGTCGAACACACCCCAGGCGGTGAACGGCTCGGTCTGGACGTAGATCCGGCTTCCTCGGCCTACGACTCGCCGACGGCCGGGGGCAGCGCCATCGGGCAGGGTCAGCACGCCGACGTCCGTCGACTCGACGGATGCTTCGACGATCCTTCCGTGGGTGAGTCGGTCCCGTTCGCCGCGGTAACCGCCGTAGAAGGCGACCCGCTCACCGTGGACGGCCACCGCACGGGAGCCCCGTACGCGGTTCGCCCACACCCTCACCGGCCGATCGGTGCGGTCCGGGCGGATCTCGACGAGCGGGAAGTCCGTGTATGGGCACGCCCAGGCGGCGGCGCCCGACACGTTCAGGGCGTAGCAGTCGAAGAGGCCGGGGATGCGGGCGCCGTCCGATGTCCAAACGAGCCCGCCCGTGGCGGTCCAGCAGCGGATTCCCACCGGATTCTCGTCGAAGTGCCCGACCCAGATACGGCCCGCCTCGTCCACGAGCAGGTGCTCGATGGCGTCTCCGACGCAGAAGGACGAGGTCTCGCGGCCGAGCGCGTCGAAGACCTGGACCTGGTTGGCGTCCTCGTCCCGGTGGACGCGGGACGCGGCGACGACGAACCCGCCGTCGGGCAGGCGGTCCAGGTGCGGCCAGCGGGCCCGCACGGCGCTCAGTTCGGTGCGTTCGACGGTGCCGGCCGGATCGACGGAAACGACCAGCGCGTCAAAGGGCTGGACATCGCCACGTGGCTGCGGAGCGCGTTCGGCAAGGAGCCAGTGGGCGGCGCCGAAAACGTCGACCGTACTGGTCAGGACATGGCGGTCATGGTGCCCTTGGGGCAGGCGGGCGTAGGGAACGAGGACGGTCTTCTGCACGGGCGGGCTCTCCTGGGTAGGCGGTCGGACACGGCCAACGGGCGCTGGGGTGAGCGGCGGTCGGCGGCGCGCGAGCGGTGGAGAGCGCAGCGGGATGCCTAGAGGGCATGGCCCTTTCTGGTCGTCATGAGGTGATCGTGGTCGACATCCGACGTGGGGACAAGCCATTTCTCCAGGAGGTCTACGAGTCGGACAGCTGAGTTAGGTGGGCCGGGAGAGTGGGCGCGGTCCCCGAATCCGGACGTCAGCCCTGCCCAAGGGTGGCTTGAATGGCAGGGGTGAGGGTCGCGACAATCTGCTCGGGTGAGAGCTCGGCGACCGTCGGGATGCGCACGATGTAACGGGTCAGAGCGAGACCAAGGAGTTGGGCTGAGACCAGTCCGGCCCGCACGGCCGCCTCTGGGCCTGCAGCGCTCGCCAGTGCCGGTGCAACCTGGGACGCGAAGATCGCATGCATCCGCTCGGCAGCGTGGTCGTTGGTGACCGCAGAACGCAGGAGCAGAAGCAGGGCATCACCGGTCCCGTCGCGCTCCCAGCGGTGGAGAAAGTGTCGGACCAAGGCTTCGGCACGGTCGGCTGCCGGGACGGCGGACAGGTCGGGCAGGTCCAGGTCGATGTCGAGTGCGGCGTCGAGGAGTTGGGCCTTGTTGCCGTAGTAACGCATGACCATCGAGGGATCGATTTCCGCGTCGGCTGCGACAGCGCGGATGGTGGTGCGTTCGAAGCCGTGCGTGGCGAAGCGGCGGCGGGCAGCCTCGAGGATCAACGCCTTGGTGCGGTCGGAGCGTCGGGCAGCCGCGGGAGGACCGTCGATGGAGTGCGTCATGCCTGCGACTGTAGCCAACAGCTGTTGACTCTTCAGGATCGCTCCGTGCATTCTGACAACAAGCGTTGGCCAACACGTGTTGGCAACCGATCGTGCCCCATCCGGAGGTCCGCCTTGAACAGCCCTGCGCTCGCACTGCCCGATCGCACCGAGGTCGCGATCGTGGGGGCGGGCCCCACCGGCCTCGCGCTCGCGGTGACGCTGGCACAGGCCGGCGTCGACTTCGTGCTGCTGGACCAGCAGGACGAGGGGGCCAACACCTCGCGTGCCGCGGTCGTGCACGCTCGGACTCTCGAGGTGCTTGACGAACTCGGCGCATCCAGTGAGCTGATCAGCCGAGGTGTGAGGCTCACCCGCTTCACCGTCCGTGACGGCACTCGTCGACTGCTCACCGTCCCCTTTGACGGGCTTCCGACCCCCCACCCGTACACGCTCATGGTTCCGCAGTACGAAACCGAGGCGGTCCTACTTGCACGACTGCGCGCCTTGGGTGGTGACGTCCACCGACCTCGGCAAGTCAGCTCCATCGCCCAGGACCAGGAAGGCGTGACAGTCACCACCAGCACCGGACAGACCCTGCGAGCCTCCTACGCGGTCGGCGCGGACGGCATGCACAGCACGGTGCGAGAAGCCTCCGGCATCGGCTTCCGCGGAAGCTCTTACGCCGAATCGTTCGTCCTCGCCGATGTGGTCATGGACTGGTCCCCGGGCCCTACCGAGGTCTCCCTGACCTTCGGAGCCGCAGGCCTTGTGGTCGTCGCCCCGTTGCCCGGCAACCACTACCGCATCGTCGCCACCACAGACCAGGCTCCCGAACAGCCGGACCTCCCCTTCATTCAGCAGCTCATGGACCAGCGCGCCCCCGGCCAAGCCTCGATCGCCGACATCGCCTGGTCCTCCCGCTTCCGCGTCCACCACCGTGTCGCCGACAGCTACCGTGCCCAGCGGCTCTTCCTTGCCGGAGACGCGGCCCACGTCCACAGCCCCGCCGGCGGCCAGGGCATGAACACCGGCATTCAGGACGGCTACGCACTGGGCACCGCTTTCGCCGGAGACACCCTCGACGACTACGAGGCCCGGCGACGCCCAGTCGCCGAACGCGTGGTCGCCTTCACCGACCGTATGACGCGCATCGCCACCACACGCAATCCCGCTGCCCGCACCGCACGCAACACCGCCATGCGCCTCCTGGCCCACACTCCCCTCCCCGGCAGGCTCGCCACCGAACTCGCCGAGCTCAACTACCGGTGAGCGAGCGGCGGTCGTAGCGCGCGGCTGCCCTACCGCAGTTACTTTCTCCGGCCGGTCACGACGGCATCGACGGTCACGTGTTCAAGACGCCGAGGGTTGGATGGTCCGCGCGGACGGCGCCGGTGAGGATGGCTCCGGCGCGGGTGTCGAGGCTGCGAGCGCGTTCTGGATTGCCCAGGGCGCGGTGGAGGTCTGCGAGGTTGGCCAGGACGGGAGCGAGGTCGGGGTGCTCCGATCCGAGGGATGTCTCCAAGGCGTCGAGTGTCTGCTGATAGAGATCTTCAGCTGCCTCGTGATGACCGAGTTGATGGATGAGGGCGGCCAGGTTTCCCCGTGCGATCACGTAGTCGTAGTGCGCCGGTCCGTAGGCGGCCTCGAAAGTGACCATCGCGTCGCGGAGAAGGACCTCAGCCTCCTCCAGCCGGCCGAGTCCCATGAGTATGGGTGCGAGTGCGGCGCGGTCGGCGGCCACCTCTGGATGTGTCGGGCCCAGTGCGCGCTCTCGGATGGCGACGGCCCGGCGGGCCGGTGCTTCCGCGGCCGCGTAGTCGCCGCGGGCGTGCGCAAGGCCCCCGAGGTTGTGGTGGACGTCAGCGAGGCCCAGATCGTCTGCGGTGTCGCTGGTCTCGAGCAGCGTCAGGGCGATGTCGTAGGAGGCGGCGGCTCGTTCGAAATTGCCGCTGTATTTGCACACCATGCCGAACTCGTTGTGGAACACGGCGAGATCCTCCGGAGCCGGCTCGTGGTCGTCCGCGATGGCCAGAGCCTCGTGGAGGATCGCCTCGGCTCTCAGGTAGCGGCCCTGGACGCGATGAAGGGACGCGAGTTCGCGTCGCGCGTGCAGGAACAGCTGAATGCCCTCCGGCTCGCAGAGATGCTGTGCTGCGCGTTCCGCGGCCTCGCTGAACCGGCCGACAGCTCTCGTGACTTCACCCACCGCATGGTCGACAAGCCCTGTCACCAGGTGGGTGTTGGCCACTGCCAGGGGCCCGAGGCCGTCCGCCAGCAGGGCGGCACGACCGGCGCAGGCTCGTGCCCTCGGATGATCGCCCGCCTCCAGCGCCTGCAGGCAGTCCGTGAGCGCCTCGCGCAGCACGGCCGCGCTCCTCGGAAGAGTCATGTCCGGTTCTCCTGCTGATGCGCCGGCACCGGCGTTGTGGACTCCGTCGAGGTGTCAGGAGCGGGTGGGTCGATGAGGTCGACGGTGGGCGGGAGCCGACGTCTGAGCTTGACGGCCAGGACCGCAGCCGTTGCGCAGGCCACCACCAGGCCGGCCAGCAGCAGGAGATCGAGTCCCCGCTGGAGCAGCAGTCCCGCGGCCGCTGGGCCGATGGCGTACCCGGCGGTGTAGGCGAAGGCAGAGGCTCCGTTGTAGCGACCGCGCAGCGCGCGAGGGGCGATGTCGTTGACGAGCGCGGGGAGAACGGGTGCGAACAGCGTCTCCCCGAGGCCGAAGACGGTTGCGGCCAGGATGAACAGCACCGCGCCCGTGTTGTGGCCCGTGTCACGGCCGGCGAGTACGAGCATCCATGCGCACGCCCATAGGGCGCACAGCACAACGAGGGCGCTCGTGCGCCGTTTGCCTCGCGTCGCACGCAGCACCAGGAGTTGGGAGGCGGTCACCGTGACCGTGTTGGCGGCGAACGCCAGCCCCACCACCGCCGTACTCACATGGGCGGAGACAGCCAGCGTCGGGAACGCGGCGTTGAACTGGGCGAAGCCCACGGCGACCAGCAGGGCGATCAGCAGCCAGACGCGGAGGAAGAGACCGTCGCGGATGATTCTCCGATACCCGCCGGCTCGATCAGCGATCGTGCCCTCACCCTCCAGGTCGATCGTCTGCTGCCCGGGCCCCGTGGTGTGAGGGAGGCGCCTGCGCGCGACCCAAAGGAGCGGGACGGCGAGGAAAAAGCTGACGGCGTCCAAGACGTACAGCGACACGAACGTCGATGGGCGGCCGACGTGAGCGACGACCGCGGCCAGCAGTCCGCCCACGGCCATTCCGGCATTCATCGTCGCGTGCCGCAACGCGAACACCGACGAGCGCCGCCCCTCCGGTACGACCTCGGCGAGCAAGGTGTCCAGGGCCGGCCAGGCCAGCGCCGCACCGAGGCCCGTCACTGACGCTCCGGCGAACGCCTGCCACTCGTTCGACACTGTCGCCAGCAGGAGCGCTCCCGCACCGGCAGTCGTCCATCCCAGAGCCAGCACCGCGCGCGGGCCGTAGCGGTCAGCCCACAGACCGCCCAGTGGATTGCCCACCAGGCCGGCCAAGGCCAGCGTGGCGGTCGCTGCGCCCGCGGTGCCCAGATCGAGGCCACGCACGGAATGGAGGTACACGACCAAGAAGGGCAGGGTCAGCCCGGACCCCACCGCCGACAAGGCGTCAGCCCCCAGGACTCCCCACACCTGAAGGGGAAACGGAGGCCTTGCATTCTGGTTTCCCGCCACCTGCTGCCTCGCCTCCATCATCAGTCCGCGTCACGCGAACACTGCGTCCGCCAGGGGGCTGGACCACTGCACGATGTGAGCCGCCCCTACGGGAGCGGACCGGCCGGAAGCCGGCCCCCTCCCGTCGATGAGGAGGGACAGCACCCACTGCCCCGCCCGATCTGCTGTCCGGTCAGCGCGACACGAGAGCCTGGTTGTGCTGCACACCCTGCCCGCGGCGGACCACGGCCTGGTTGTGCTGCGGACCCATGCCCCGGCGGACCACGGCCTGGTTGAGGTACGTCATGAGTTGCTCCTGTCGTCGACCAGTTGTTCCGCCCATCGTGCGTGCTTGATGGCGGTCCTCCGTGAGCAACTGCTACTCAAACCACGTGACGTGTCTCTGCGGGCTCCGTCGGCGATGAGATTGCGTGCGGGCCAGGAGCAGCCGGCACCTCGACTGCACTGCCGCTCGGGCCACTTGAGGCCTCCGCTGCCGTGTGCCGGCCAAGAGGGCGGAGGTGTGCGGCTCAGGTTCGGTCGCATGCGGCGGGCGGACTGAGTAGCGCTTGCTCAAGCGGACGGTGAGGCGGGCTGCCAACGTCGAGGTCTCCGCATCCAGCGGATACCGAGAGGAGTCTTTCCATGAGGACCGGGTCGTACAACCACAATGAGATCGTCGTCGAGAGCAGCGCGCGTCCTTCCGAGCCGGCGCCGAAGGACATCAAGGCGCGCGTGACGCTCCGGGCGGGAGCGATCGGCGGGAACCACAACCAGATCGTCGTGTGCCACCCCCCGCTCGCGGAGGCCGGCGCGTAACAAGGATCCGCTCGCGCAGGCGGGCGCGTAACAAGGGCGGGCGGCCTCGGAACGTCGACCAAGGAATGAGCAGGCGTCCTGGTCGCGCCGGGCGTCGCCCGCACTCTCCCGAAAGTGACGCAGATGACCGGTCGTGAACGTACTCGGGCCGTGCAGGCGGCCATGGATCGTGCCGAGCGCGCCCTGGAGGCAGGCCGGCCACGGGAGGCAGAGGATCTACTGCGCGGGGCGATCACCGCCGGCGCACTCACGCCACGCACGTCTTGGGCGGAACTCGTGGATGTGCAGGACTTCGAGGTACGCGGCATGGTGGCCACCGCGTGGCGGATGCAAGGCAGGTACCGGCAGGCCGAACTGCTTCTGTCGCTGACTCTCGGCGCAGCGGAACGTGCCGTCGGTCCGGCCTCCCTCACCGTGGCGTGGTTGTGCAACGAGTGGGGGGTCCTCGGCAAATACACCGGCGATTTCGACGCCGCCCAAGCCCGCTATGTGCGGGCGCTGGAAATCTATGAAGAGGCGTTCGGACCGGACCATGACACCGTGGCCATGGTGTGTCACAACCTCGGCGGGCTCGCTCACGCGCGCGGTCAGGCGTGGGAAGGGGAGCCATGGGCCGCCCGCTCGGTGCAGATCCGCACCCGGCTTCATGGGTCGGACCATGTCCTCACTGCCCTCGACGCAGCGGCGTGGGCTGCCCTGCTGGAGGGGTGCGGGCGCCTCGAGGAGGCTGAGGACCTGCTACGCCAGGCACTCCGCGTGTTTCGGGATGTCTTTGGCCCCGACGGCTATGACGTGGCCGTGACCCTGCACAATCTCGCCGCCGTCCAGCACCGTCGCGGGGAACTCGCCGTTGCCGGTTCGCATTACGCGGACGCTCTCAGCCTCAAGGAACGTCTGCTGGGCATGAACCATCCCGACCTGGCACCGACGCTCGTGAATCTGGCGGCGGTACACGAGTCCCAAGGCGACCTCGGGCGTTCCCGGGCGCTGCACGCGCGCGTCGTTGAGCTTCTGCACCGTAGAGTCCACGAGACCCATCCCACCCTGGCCGCGGCCCGAAAGGCGCTCAGCCGACTTGCCGCGGGGGTTGGCTGACCCCGGTGCGTCCTGGGGAGAGGACGGCACTTCAAGCACGATGTTGAGTACCGGATACTCAGTACTTGTCGCCCTGAACGGATGTCTCCTGGAGCGGTACTGAAGGAGCCCTTCGGATACCACTGTTCGCGTGAAGGTCAGCGGCATCCGGCGGGCGCCGCCCCCTCGACTGCCCCTGAGCGAGCCGTCGTTGGACCGACCTGGAGAAAGCCATGCACAAGCCTCTGGTGGCAGCAGGGCTCACCGCAGCGACAGCAGCCATGCTCCTCGCCGCCCCCGTCGCGTCGATCACCGTGGCACGGCTGGAAACCCCGGCACGCGCGCGCAACAGCGTTTCGCCCACCCCTGCGATGCGTGAGACCGACCGTCCTGTCGGCATCGGCTGTCGGGGCAGTGAGGCGGGTGAGGGGTGGCGGGCTGCCGTCGAGCCTGTCGCGTGCCGTGACCTCCACACGAGCGACACGCACTGAAATCGCCCTATCACATGCCGTGACCTTGCCGACCGTCCGGCAGGGTCATGCCCGCGAACGTACGCGTAGCATGGGAGATCTGTCGGCCTCTGGACGGTATGTCATGCAGAGCTGGGAAGGCAGATGGCCGCTCGTCGGGCGGCAGTCGCACCTGGACTCCTTCCGCAGGGAACTCCTGGCCGGCCGCATTCGCGGCTGGTTGATCTGCGGACCGGCCGGTGCGGGAAAGACGCGGCTGACGGAGGAGTTTCTGGGTCTGGCGGCTGCCAGCAAGCGACGCACGGCCAAGGCGGTGGCGAGCCGCGCCGCCGCCCAGGTGCCCTTGGGCGCGATCGCCCACATCCTTCCCGCCGGTGTCGACATGTCCGACCCCGTCCAGGGCTTCCACGCCGTGGCCCAGTCGCTGTCGGAACCGGCTCGTCCCACCATCGTCCTCGTCGACGACCTGCACATGCTCGACAGTTCGTCCGCTGCCCTGCTCGGCCAGCTCCTCGACTCCGGCACGATCTCCCTGATCGGCACGGCCCGCACCGGCGAGCAGCCCAGCGACGTCGTCGACGGTCTGCTGCAGCGCGGCGACCACATCAGCCGTACCGACCTGGACCACATGGCTCGCGACCAGGTCGAGGAACTGCTCCAGCGCGTTCTCGACGGCCCGGTCAGCCGACGCGCTCTCCATACCCTGTACGGCGCCAGCGACGGAAACCCTCTGTTCCTGAGAGAACTCGTGCTGGGAGCCATCGCCGGGGAGAAGCTCACTCTCCAGGACGGAGTCTGGGACACCTCGGAGGAGCCGCTTCCTGTCACTCCGCATCTCAGAGACCTGATTGCGGGCCGCATCGCTTCCTCACCGCCGGCTGTACGTCCCCTGCTTGAATCACTCGCCTTCTGCCACACGCTCTCCCTCGCCGACGCCACAGCCCTCGCCGATCGCAGCGACCTGGAGCACCTGGAGCGATCAGGCATCGTCGAGATCTCCGTCCAGGGGGCCCGGGTCACCGTCGCGCTGGCGCATCCTCTGTACGCCGAGGTCATCGCGGCCGAGACCTCCGCCCTGCGGCGCTACGACCTCGCACTGCGCCAGGCCGAACGCATCGAGTCCCACGGCCTCAGGCGCCGCGACGACGCCCTGCACGTCGCCTCCTGGCGGCTGGCGGCCACCGGCACCGCCGCGCCCGAACTGCTCCGCCAGGCTGCCGCCATCGCCATGAACTCCAACGACCACGAGCACGCCATCGAACTGCTCAGCGCGATCAAGACCGACCAGCACACGACGGAGAGCCGTGTGCTTCTCGGCCGGGCCTTCATGCACACCGGCCAACTCGAACGCGCCGAAGCCGTCCTCGCGGAAGCCGACGCGCAGGCCGGCAACGACCACGAGAAGATCATTACGGCGACGACTCGCTGCACCAATCTCTTTTGGGCCGACCCCGACCCGGCTCGGGCTGTCGCCGTGTGCGCCGCAGCCCGCGCCACCCTGTCCGACCGATCCGCCGCGCAGCAACTCCGCCTCATGGAGGGAGCCATGCTCACGGTGGGAGGCTCGCCGGTGCCGGGACTGCAGATTCTCGACGACCTGCCTGACGACCCACCTCAAGAGGACCTGGACGTCTGGCTGGCGACGATCACTGCGAAGACTTCCGGCCTGACGTTCGTCGGCAGCGTCGAACGGGCCCGGACCCTGTCCGAACGGGCCAAGGCCGCTCACGAGGCCGTCGGCGAGGGCAAACTGCTCCCCCATCCCGCCATGCAGGTGGCGCCGCTCGCACTGGCGCTCATGGAGGTGGGCGAGATCGACCAGGCCCGTCGGCTCTGCCTCAGCGCCGCGGACAGCCTGCAGGCCGCACACTCACCTGTGACCCGTCAGTTCCTGGCTTTCGAAAGTGCCCGTGCGGAGTGGCTTGCGGGCCGCCCTGTGAGCGCCCGCCGCTGGTACGCCGAAGGAGTCGCCACAGCACGCACGTACCACCTGGACAGGGTCACCCGGTTGCACATGTCGGGGCTGATGGCGTGCGCGGCGCTCACCGGCGACATCGACACGGCCGCCTCCCTCGTCACCGACTACGAGGACATCGCGGCAAGTGGTGGCCTGACGGGCGAGGAATCGCTCGGCATCGCCTGGCTGCACGCCGCTCGCGGTGAACTCAGCCGCGCACGGGACCTGTTGCGCCATGCCGCAGACCGGGCCAGGCGCACGGGTCACCTCGTCTCCGAAGCACTGGTACTGACGGACATCGCACGCCTGGGTGACCCGAAGACGGTCCAAGAACGTCTGACCGTGCTCTCCACCCAGGGCGACGGCGCCTTCACCCCCGCGCGGGCACGGTTCGTCACTGCCCTCGCGGACAAGGATCCACAGGGCCTCATGGCGTCCTCGGAAGAGCTCGAGCACATGGGTGCCCAGCTCCTCGCCGCCGAATCGGCGGCCGCGGCAGCCGACGCCTGGAGGCGAAGGGGAGACGCCCGGAAGGTCACGGCCGCCACCGCTGACGCGACGCGCCTCGCCGACCTGTGTGAGGGGGCCCGAACCCCCATCCTCTCCACCATCGCCGGCGCGGTCGAGCCTCTTACGAAGCGGGAACAGGAGATCGCCCTGCTGGCTGCGTCCGGGAAGACCAGCAAAGCCATTTCGCAGCATCTGACGCTCTCTGTCCGCACAGTCGACAACCATCTGCAGCGCATCTATCTCAAGCTCGGAGTCCGCAGTCGCGGTGATCTCGCGCTGGCCCTGAAACACGAAGAACCCTCCGATCGGGCGTAGCCGGCAAGCAGTTCTGGCGGGCTCTCCGGTCGGTTCCGGTTCCCCACCACTGCGCGCACGTGCGGGCGAGTTCCGGCGGGCTCCGGATACGAGTACCGACTACTCATCCAGGTGCGTTGGGTGCCCGCATACGTTTCAGGCCTCGGATCGCCGCACACCGGCGGGGATCCGCTGGACACGAAGCAGGAGAAGCCATGAAGGACGTTGCCCCGTTCGGAATCACCCGCGCCGGCAAGGCCGGCAGCATGAACCACAACGAGATCGTCGTTGCCATCGAACTCGAAGCCGCGGTGGACGCGAACACGGCGCCCGTCTCTGTATCTGCCGTCAGCAAGGCCGGCAGCATGAACCACAACGAGATCGTCATTGCCGACTGAGTCCTTCAGCGCCCAAGGGAGCCCGGTCAGTTCCGCAGGAGCGGATCCGGCCGGGCTCCTCTGTATGCCCTCTGACATGGATCGGTGGATGAGGGGGAGGAACGTGTCGGCAGGCTGGTGACGGATCTGAACGTGGCAAGGCGCTCTTGCGTCGTTCCGCCGGCGTGCCCTGGCGCCGTTCGGGGCCGGTCGGACTGATCAGCGGCACGACGCCCCTCCCGCCCTAAGATATGACGATCGTTATATCTAGAAGGTGGAGACAGGTGCCGAAGAGCAGCACGCCGTCCCGCGAACGCATCGTGGCCGGCGCCGCAGACATGATCAGCCGGCGCGGCCTGAGTGCCACCAGCATCAGAGAGATGGCCAAGCACGCCGGAGCACCGCTCGGCTCGACGTACCACTACTTCCCCGAGGGCAAGCAGCAGTTGGCGGCGGAGGCCGTTCGTCACACGGGCGACCGGGTGGCCCGGAGCCTGGCCACCGAACTGGCCGCGGGGCCGGCCGCCGGACTGGACGCCTTCGTCGCTCTGTGGCGGAGGATCGTGGTCGACACGGACTTCCACGCAGGCTGCCCCGTCCTTGCGGTCGCCATCGAAGAGCCCTCCGCCGCCGAGGTCTCGCCCGCACTCGCGGCCGCCGCCGAGGTCTTCGAGCAGTGGGAGGATCTGCTCGCCATCTCCCTGCGGGAGCACGGCGCCGGAGCCGAGCAGGCCGCCCAGATCGCCACACTGATCGTCGCCTCTGTCGAGGGCACGGTCGCCATGTGCCGCGCCAGGCGCAGCACCGAGCCCCTCGACCGCACGGCGGTCCAGCTCCAGACCCTCATCGCCACCGCGATCGACGGCTGAACGGAGCGGCCCCGAGCGCGTCATGGCGGCAGCCGACACGGCCGCGGTATCTCGGGGTTCGCCGGGGGCCTTCCTAGGCCCTCAGGGCGGAGCGGATCGCCTCGGCCTTCTCCGGTGTGAACACTCCACTGTCGAGGAGGGAGAGGATCGACAGCACGCCGCCGCCGGCACCCCAACTGCCTTCGTCGATCACGCGGAAGTTCACCCACCAGGCGGGCGACGGCTCCGCCGTGCCGCAGACGTCGCTCATCGCGGCCAGGACGCGCTCGATGACCTGAGTACGGACTTCCCGGCGCCAGTCGCCGTCCATGACGGCGACGTCGATCACCATCACGTCGAGGTCCGGGCCCGCGTCCGCCAGCAACAGGCCGCCGATAGCCAACATGTCGGGGTCCCGCTCGACGAAGTGCACCTGGAATCCGACCCGTGCAGCCGGGGCGAACTGTCCGACCTCCGGCACGAGTACGGCATCGGTCAGCGTCTCAGCCAGTTTGCGGCGCTGTTCCAGTCCGAGGCGGTCCTTCGAGGTGTTCACGGTGATGACGGTCATGGCCTGCCTCCCACGGCATCTATCGTCAGAGGAGGCTACACCGGTCTTATAACGACTGTTATAGCGAAGGGGCCGGCGTCTCGGGCGTCCGAGTCGCGTACCAGAAAGTACTGGCGCTGCCGAGCCGCTACGGCACGTGGCAGGAGACAGCGGCCGTCAACCGCCATCTCTCCACGATCGCTGCCCATGATTCAAGGATACCGACCCGATTCCTGATCGACGAGAAAAGCTCCAACGAGGGACAGAAACCGCCTTCGACGCGCAGGAAGATATCCCGCACCACCGGTTCTCCACCGACTCTCTCCGTTGCCGGAATTCAAGAGCCCACGTATCATGTGTGTGCCAGGTTCTTGCCACATGCGCCCGGCGAGAGGGTACAGATGGATGAAATACGTGCACATAATTGGCCTTTGACGGGGCGGGACGCAGAACTCTCCAGTTTCGAACGATCCCTACTGGATCGAGACTGCAAGGGATTCGCCATCCACGGGGCTTTGGGCGTAGGAAAGAGCCGACTCGCCGGTGAGTGCACCAAGCGGGCAGCCGATCTGGGCATGAAAGTGATGCGGGTGACCGCCACCAGGAGTGCATCCGACGTTCCTTTCGGTGCAATAGCCCACATGATTCCCTCAGGGAACAAGGCGACGGAACTCACGGAAGTGGTGTCGGCTATTTCAGCCGGTCTGAGTTCCGAAAACAAACGCGTCGTGTTGCTCGTCGAAGACCTGCCACTCCTTGACCCGTCGTCCCGCATCGTCCTGCACCGGCTGCTGGATGCCGATCTCATATTCCTGGTCTCCACTGCTCGGACAGCGAGTACGGACAGTGCGGCCTCTGCGGTCTCGTTGCAGCAGTATCCTCTTGCGCGCATCTACTTGGAGGACACGGACCAGGCGACGGTGCATCGACTCCTGGAAGCCGCACTGGGCGGTTCCGTGAGTAGGCGTACGTCGTACGAACTGCACCTCAAGAGCGGCGGCAACCATCTCTTCTTGCGTGAACTCGTTCGCGCAGCCGTCGAGTCGAACTCACTGAAGAACGACGGTGAGGTCTGGGAGATTTCGCGCGACGGCGCCTTCAGTGCCGCAACTCCCGAACTGACCGACTTGATCCTTTCCAGACTCTCCGCCATCCCTGCCGAAGACCGATCCCTGATCGAGGTTCTTGCGATCTGCGGGGAAACCTCCACGAACGTCTCACCCTCCTCGCAAGAAGAGGAAACTCTCATCAGGCTGGAAAATGAGGGACTCGCCGAAGTGAGCCTCGACGGCCAGAGAGTGGCTGTCACCCTGGCTCACCCCCTGTATGGCGAGGTGATACAGAAAAACATGCCTCTTTTCCGGAGGCGTCAGATCCTCCTCGGCCAAGTCGCCGCTATGGAGGCATTCGGCCTGAGAAGGAGAGACGACTTCTTCAAGTCGGCTCTGTGGAGAGTGGAAGCCACCGGAAGCGCGGACAAGCAAACCTTGTACCGTGCCGCCAGAATGGCACGCGATGCCCATGACTACGAACAATCCCTCAAACTGCTTGAAGCCGTTCCGGACAGAGAGCGGGACATCGCATTCCTCCTCCTCTGGGGAGACTCCCTGGTACAGGCCAGTCAGATCTCGAAGGCCGAGGAAGTTCTTGTTCAGGCTCAATCACTCGCATCGAACGAGGAGGAGCTGCTCGACGTAGTATTTGCCCGCGTGCAGAATCTCTTCTGGTCGGAAGGCCGAAAGGACGAGGCACTGGCCGTCATCAAAGAGGCCAAGAAGAACGTCGTCACTCCATCAGGCACTTACAAGATCCTCTCATCAGAGGCGACCATACTCGTCGCGTGCGGACAACCTGCAGCCGGACTTGAGGCGATAGAAAGCATGGCCCACCAGCCCCCGGGCCCCAAAGAGGTGAATGCCTGGCTCATCACCCTCGCGTTCACATCGCCCGCCCTGACCATGACGGGGCGCACCGAGGAAGCAATCGACGCCGCAGAACAGGCGTATGAGACGAATCTGAAGTACAACGACCAGGCTCTCTACCTTCACCCCGCCACCCAGTTGAACAGCCTCACCCTTGCTCTCTCCGAGTCAGGCCGTCTGGAGCGGGCCCGCACCGTCGGCCTCGGTGCACTGGAACAGGTCCTGGAGGCACGAGCGGCCATAGCGACTGTCTGGGCTGCGATGCACCTCGCCCGGGTCGAGTGGCTCTCAGGCCATCCCGGCCCGGCACGCCATTGGTACGCCGAGGCCGCCGCCCTCGCGAGGACACACCACCAGGGGCTGGCAATGAGGTGGGCTCTCTGTGGACTCGCGGCCGCAGCAGCACAGTTGGGGGACACGGACGGAGCGAGAAAGGCCATAGCGGAAGCCGAGCGGTACCCGGACGTGGGGCTCTTCGTCGGAGAGAACATGTCGGCGACCGCCTGGCTGAACGTGGCCGACGGCGACCTTGTCGCGGCCCGCCGTGTACTGACCGCCGCCGCCCGCGAGGCGAGAGATGCAGGTGTGCGCAATACGGAGGTCGCGCTCCTGGTCGACATTGCCCGCCTGGGTGACGCACGCGGCGTGACATCAAGGCTGACCGAGCTGGCGGCGTGCTGCGACGGAGCGTTCACGGCCGCGCGCGTACGTTATGTGAAGGCCCTGGCCGCCGACGATCCAGCCGAGATGATGGCGTGTGCGACGGAGTTCGAGGGTCTGGGAGCGGACCTCCTCGCTGCGGAGTCCGCCGCCACCGCCGCCGCGGCGTGGAGGCGGATGGGTGAGACGCGAAAGGCCACGGCCGCCGCGAACCAGTCAGCGGCTTTGGCGCCACGCTGCGGCGGAGCGCGAACTCCGGCGCTGGACACCGCCATCGAACCCGCCGCGGCCCTGACATCACGCGAGCGGGAGATAGCCATTCTCACCGCCACCGGAGCTTCGGCTCAGGACGTCGCGGAGAGCCTCTCGATATCCCGCCGAACCGTACAGAACCACCTGTACAACATCTACGGCAAGCTCGGAGTCTCCAACCGATCCGAACTCAAGAAGACGTTGAACGGAAACGGCTGAGCCGACTGCCGATCCATCTGTTCGTTCCACTCCCCCAGGAGCACTGCCCCTGGCGCAGTCCCACCGGGCGGGGTTGAGTCGCACCCGTCGACCTCTGGATGAGCACGGATTACTTACGGTCGACGCGCGACCTCGCGCTTGAATTCATCCCCTCGGCAGCCGAGAGCAAGGCCGACCGCTCACACGACAAGCGACTGGTTCAGCAACGACGACCAGTTCCTACGGGTCGTGGGGCGCGGCCGGCTCACGCTGCTCGAAGAGCACATGGAGCGGTACGACAGAAGGAAGAGTGGCCAGATGAAGAGGTTCGTGGTTGCGCTGTGCACAGCGTCGGCGTCCGTTGCCCTGGCAGTCCTGCCGGCCACGGCGCAGGCAGCCGGAACGGAAGACGGAGCCCCTCTGGTTGCGGCCGAGGGCGAGATCATCGATCAGCTCGGGACGCTCGGCTGGCCCGGCCAGGATCCGGAGAACTTCTATCCCGGCGCGGCCGGTCACGCCGACTCCGACACGGCGTCGGTCGTCTGGGGCACCCCGGGGAACCCCGGTTCCTACCAGGTCGAGGCCAAGTGCGCCCAGTTCCTCACCGCCTCGCTCAAGCATGCCTACACCTGGGCCACGGACACATGGTTCACATCCGGCATCGGCTTCCGCAGCCCGTCCTCGGAGCAGTACTACAAGGCCTTCACGGACACCGCCCCCGGTGGGGCTCTGGAGAAGATGAGTGACCACATCAGCCACCCCTCCGCGCAGCGGGTCAGGGATCTGCACACGGGGTCCGTCATCGCCGTGAAGTATCTGGACGGATCGGAGGGCGGAGCAACGGGGCACATGATGACGGTGGAGTCCGTGTCCTCGTTCGAGCGTGACGGCAACAGCGCTACACAGGAGTACGCGGTCACAGTTGCCGACAGCACCTCCAACCCGCATGGTGTGGCGTTCTCCTCCAAGACGTCGCCCCACTGGGCGTTCAAGGACAGCCGTGTCGAAGGCTCACCGGGACTGACCACGAAGGAATGGAGCGGCGCAGGCCGGGGAACGATCTTCATCCAGGCCGACGCGACGACCGGTAGGCCGACCGGGTACTGGTGGGGCAGGAATGAGGCCGCCTTCAACAAGGTCGCCGACCGGCCCATGGTCTTTGTCGACATCACCCGATAACACTCCGTGTAGTGCCCCGTGCCACCCGTCACCTCGCCGGGGTGCTACGCGGCGGGGCTGATCCGTCCTGGTCGGGCAGTGAGTACCTGTTGCTCATGCCCCGCCGCAGGTCTTCTTGCGATCCTGGATTTCAGGCCCGATGCGACGCATCGCCGCAGTTGAGCAGGTACGACCGGCTCCGGCGAATCATCGCGGCCGGATTTCCCAGCACACCGCGTCCTTGCCGATCTCGATCCAAGGGGTGTCTTCTGATGAATGCAGGACATGCGTTGTCCAGCCGACCGGAGCGGTCGGTGCGAAAGGTTCGCCACGGTGCGGTTCTGGCCGTGACCTGCCTGGCTCTGGCCACGGTCGTCTCGGCTATGGCCTCACTGAACGTGGCGCTGCCCGACATCGCCCGCGAGACGCACGCCAGCCAGACCCAGCTGTCGTGGATCATCGACGCCTACAGTCTCGTCTTCGCTTCCCTCCTGCTCCTCGCGGCGACTCTCGGTGACCGCTTCGGACGGCGCAAGGCCCTCCTCGGCGGACTCGGGCTGTTCGCGGCCGGGTCCGTGGCCGCCACGTTCTCCTCGGATCCCGGGGTACTGATAGCGCTCCGCGCGGTGCTGGGTGTGGCGGCGGCGTTCGTCATGCCCGCCACGCTGTCGACGATCACCAGTACCTTCCCTCGTGCTCAGCGGGCGAGGGCGGTCAGTATCTGGGCCGCAGTGGCCGGGGCCAGCGCTGTTCTGGGACTGCTCGCTTCCGGCGCCGTACTCGAGGTGTGGTCGTGGCGGTCGGTGTTCTGGCTGAACGTGATCCTGGCCGTTGTGGCCGTCATCGGGACGTACCTCTTCGTTCCGGAGTCCGCCGAGAGCGGCAAGCACCGTGTCGACGGCGTGGGAGCGGCCCTCACCGTCGTCGGTCTGGGCGTACTGGTCTACTCGGTCATCCAGGCGCCCGAGCACGGCTGGGGCAGCATCCGCACACTGGGCGGCATCGGTGCGGGACTCGTGGTCCTGGCCGGGTTCGTCGGCTGGGAGCTGCGGCACCCTCAACCGCTGCTGAACCCGCGGCTGTTCCGCAACAGGCCCTTCGCAGCGGGGACCCTGTCGATCACCCTCCAGTTCTTCGCCTTCTTCGGGTTCATCTTCGTGATCATGCAGTACCTGCAACTCGTCCGGGGCGACAGTGCCCTGGTCGCCGCCCTGAGCGTGCTGCCGATGTCCGCGGCGATGATCCCCAGTGCCCGTCTGGCCCCACGTCTGGCGGCCCGGCACGGTGCGCGCCGCCCCTGGGTGATCGGCCTCATCGGTGTCGCCACGGGCCTCGTCGTGCTGGCCGAGCTTGACGCCGGCAGCTCGTACTGGCTGGTCCTCGTCGGTCTCCTCCCCCTGGGCGCCGGTATGGGTCTGGCGATGACTCCGGCCACGGCGGCCATCACCGATGCGCTGCCGCCTTCCCTGCAGAACGTGGGCTCAGCGGTGAACGACCTGTCCCGCGAACTGGGGGGTGCCCTGGGCATCGCGGTCCTGGGGAGCGCCCTGAACGCCGGCTACCGGAACGGCCTCGACGTCGGCACACTTCCCGCCCCGGTCGCCGACGCGGCCCGCTCATCCCTCGCGGCAGCCAATGTCGTAGGCACCAGGACGGGCAACATGTCTCTGGTCGAGCAGGCGCGTGACGCCTTCTCCTCCGGTCTGCATCTGGCTCTGCTCACAGGAGCCGGCGCAGCGGTCCTGGCCGCGGTCGCCATAACTTTCCTCCTCAGGCGTTCCAACAGCGCCTCCACTGCCCCTTCGAGAGAGATACCTGATGACGAAGCCCGTCCGGCGCGCACCATTTGACAGGTCCGTGCACTACTTCCACGTAGACGTCTTCAGCGGAACGCCCTTCAGCGGAAACAGCCTCGCCGTCTTCCCCGGTGCGGCCGGTCTGAGCGGCTCCCAGATGCAGCGGATCACCGAGGAGATGCGCCACTTCGAGTCCATCTTCCTCCAGGAGATGAACGGAGGGGGCAGTGCATGGCGGGCCCGCGTCTTCGATCTCCGTGAGGAACTGGATTTCGCCGGGCATCCGGTCATCGGGGCCGCGAGTGTTCTGCACGCCGTGGCGGGCGGTGACACCACCCGGACGTGGTCGCTCGAACTGAAGGCCCGGACAGTCGAGGTGGTCACCGAGCGCCGTGGCCGCGGACGGTACGCGAGCGTTCTCGACCAGGGCCCTCCGCAGTTCCTCGGGCAGCCCGTCCTGGACGACCTTGCTTCGTGGTTCTCCCTGGACGAGGAGGATCTCCACGCCCAACTGCGTCCCGAGATCGTCTCGACCGGGCTGGACTACCTGATCGTTCCCGTACGGGCCGGGGCGCTGGAGCGAGCTCGGATCACCTCCGACATCGGGCAACCGCTGGCGCGGATCGGTGCGCAGTTCGCCTACCTGCTGGACGCCGACACCCTGGAAGGACGGCACTGGAACAACGACGGTGTCGTCGAGGACGTGGCCACCGGCAGTGCCGCAGGATGCGTGGCGGCCTACCTTCGGCGGCACGGCCGCCTCGGCGACGACGTCCGGCAAGTGCTGCGTCAGGGCCGGTTCTGCGGCCGCCCCAGCGAGATGACCATCAGCGCCCACGGCGATCCGCACGACATCACCTCGGTGCGCGTCGGCGGAGAGGTCGCCGTCGTCGCCCACGGCCGCCTCGAAGGGGTGCCGCAGTGACGGGCGCCCCTGCCTACTTCACTCCGCAGGAGATCCGGAGCGCGGTCGGCTACCGAGACGTTCTGGAGCCCGTCGCGGCGGCGTTTCGCGACTACAGCCGGGGGCTCGGCGCGTCACCGGCCGCTGTGTTCGCACCCGCCGGTCCCGATGGTGACGTGCACGTGAAGTCGGCGTGGCTTCCGGGGCGGCAGATCTTCACCGTGAAGGTCGCCTCGTGGTTCCTGGAGCGTGCCCGCCGCGGCGGAACGCCCGGGAGCGGCGTCATCGCCGTGTTCGACGCCGCGACGGGCGACCTGCGGGCGCTCCTGGACGACGAGCATCACCTCTCGGATGTACGGACGGCCGCCGCCGGGGCCCTTGCCGCGCGCACCATGGCGCGGCGCGACTCGAGCGTCCTGGGGGTCATCGGTACCGGTGCGCAGGCCTACCTCCAGACGCTCGCCGTGGCAGACGAACTCCCGCTGCGCGACGTACGAGTGTGGGGCAGGCGTGCGTCCCGTGTCAGCTCGCTCGCGGCGGCGTTGCGTGCCAGGCGGCCGGACCTGCGCGTCATCGGTGTGGACAGCGTCCAGGCCGCGGTCGAGGGTGCCGATGTCCTGGTGACGGCGACCTCCAGCACCGAACCCCTGGTACACGAAAGGTGGTTGACGCCTGGACTGCACATCAACGCGGTGGGCGCCGACGATCCGACGAAAGCGGAGCTGACGCTGGGGAGCCTGTGTCGGGCGGACCGGATCGTGGTCGACAGCCGTGAACTCACCGCCTTTCACGGCGACTTGTCACGGTTTCCGGAGGAGGAGCGCCGTGTCGACGCCGAACTCGGCGAGGTGCTCGCCGGTTCGGCACCCGGCCGCGAGAACGGCGAGCAGGTCACCGTCTGCAAGCTCGTCGGTCTCGGCGTCCAGGATCTGGCGGCGGCGGAGGTCGCCCTCGACATGCTCGGCTCACCGCACCGTGGGGCAGCGCCTCCGGCGCACGCACGGGAGATACACCGGTAGGCGAGGACAGCGGGCACGTCAGAAGTCGGGCGTCGATCCTCCATCTCACCACGGACTCCAGGCGGCGACGGTGGGCCTGGAGTCGCGAACCGATCTCATGAGGGAACTGTCATGACACTTCTGAGCCTTGCTGACATCCACGCTGCCGCCCGGCGTCTTGACGACGTCACCGTGCGCACGCCTCTCATGCCGTGCCCGTGGGCCGGTGACGCCGCACGATCGCTTCTGCTGAAGCCCGAGAATCTCCAGGTCACCGGATCCTTCAAACTCCGAGGCGCGTACAACCGGCTGGCTTCGCTGTCCGCCGAGGAACGCCGGCGCGGAGTGGTGGCTCAGTCGAGTGGCAACCACGGCAAGGCCCTGGCGTACGCGGGCCGCCTCCTGGGCGCGGAGGTCACCGTGGTCGTACCGGGCACCGCCGCGCAGGTGAAGGTGGACGCGATACGGCATCAGGGCGCGACCGTGCGCGAGGTTCCAGCCGCGGAACTCGCCACGACCACGCGGATGCTCGCCGAGGAGTACGGCTACATCGTTGTGCCACCCTTCGATGATCTCGGCATCATCGCCGGCCAGGGCACGGTGGGTTCGGAGATCTTCGAGCAGACGGCGCGGTTGGGCGTGGTGCCGGACACGGTCCTCGTTCCCGTGAGCGGTGGCGGCCTGATCTCCGGGGTCGCGGCCGCCCTCAAGCAGTTGCTGCCCGGCGTACGGGTGGTCGGGGTGGAACCCGAGTTGGCCGCCGATGCCCGGCAGAGCCTTCACAGTGGACACCGGGTCAGCTGGCCCACGAGGCTGACCGGCCGCACCATCGCGGACGGCATGCGCAGCAGTTCGGTGGGCACGATCCCCTTCGCTCACATCCAGGAGTATGTCGACGACATCGTCACGGTGTCGGAGGACGAGATCCGTGACACGGTCGCCGTTCTGGCACGCGAGAGCCATATCGTCGTGGAGCCCTCGGGTGCCGTCGCCACAGCCGCCTACCTCCATCGCGGAGACGACCTGCCGTCCGGCAAGGTACACGTCTGCGTCGTCAGCGGCGGCAACATCGACAGCGGGCTGTTGGCCCGCATCGTCGCCGGTTGAGCCCACACCGGTAGGTACAGAAGCCGTCAGCCGCTCGGCCGGTGTGGTGCGTCCGGTGATCCGACCGAGTCCGGGAAGCCATCTCGCCGGAGCGGCCGGGGTCGACCAAGGGCTGCCGCATGCTGTTCCCTGCCGGCCACCGGCAGCAATCCGCCCGAACCCGCGAGGAGAACCATGGCCCTGGAGATGCGCGACCGCTGCGAACGATGTGAACGTCCACTCCTGATCGAGGCATCGTCCGCCCGTATCTGCTCGTACGAGTGCACCTTCTGTGTGTCCTGCAGCGACGCGATGCAGGACACCTGCCCCAACTGCGGCGGAGAACTCGTCGCCCGTCCCCGTCGTACCCCCTCCGCCACCGTCGAGCTGACGAACAGCCAACCCGGCCGGTGATCGCGTCGTCCCGCCATGGGCGTCGTCGTCCTTCTCCCATACCTCTTCGCTGCGAGCCAGGCTCCTGTCCACGCGGCGACGTGCCGGGGGTGAGGACCATCGAACTGGCTCTCCAGGAAGTGAGCACCTTCTACTCAGGCGGTCACATCGCCCGTGGCCCACCGTGGACATCAAGAGGGCGTGTACACAGGTGGTCTTCGCGGTCGGCTCGCACCGGTCCGGGGACGCCATCACCACGGCGCGTCTTCGACTGTCCCCACCACACGACCGGGAGCCTTCGTGGCTACGTTCCTCTACCTGCTGTCCAGGGCCGCCTTCCGCCGCCGCCGTCTCGTCGCCGTGATCTGGATCGCGCTGCTCGCCTGCGCCGGGGTGGGCGCAAGCATGGCTTCCAGCGATGTCACGTCCTCCTTCTCCCTTCCGGGGACAGAAGCCCAGAAGGCTGTCGGGCTTGTCGAAACACGCTTTCCCGGGAGCAGCCCCGATGGTGCCCTGGCGCAGATCGTCCTGAAGGCTCCCGCGCCGGAGAGGCTGTCGGACGCTGCCCGCCGGGCGGCCGTCAGAGACCTTGTGGAAGAGCTGAGGTCAGATCCGGAACAGGTGGCGGCCGTCACTGATCCGTACGAGGCAAAGAACGTGTCCCCGAACGGGTCGACCGCCTTCGTCTCCGTCACCTACAACAAGCCGCCGGGTTCGCTGCCGGACGCGACGCTCAAGTCCCTTGACGACGTGGCCTCCGAGGCCCGCGAGAGCGGTCTGACGGTCGAGGTGGGCGGGACCGCCCTGCAGGCCGCGCCGGAGCCCGGCATCGGCGAGGTGATCGGCGTCGTCATCGCCGCGGTGGTCCTGGTCATCACTCTTGGGTCGCTGGTGGCCGCCGGTCTGCCTTTGCTGACCGCGATATTCGGGGTCGGCACTGGTATCGCCACCATCACCGCGCTGGCGAGCACCTTCGAACTCGGCTCCACCACATCGACATTGGCGATGATGATCGGGCTCGCGGTCGGCATCGACTACGCGCTCTTCATCGTCTCCCGTTACCGGGCGGAGCTCGCGGAGGGGCACGACCGGGAGGAGGCGATCGGCCGGGCGGTCGGCACTGCCGGCTCCGCTGTCGTCTTTGCGGGCCTGACCGTGGTGATCGCTCTGGTGGGGCTGGCCGTTGTCGACGTTCCGATGCTGACGAAGATGGGCTTCGCCGCTGCCGGCACGGTGGTCATCGCCGTTCTCATCGCCCTGACGGCGATTCCTGCGCTGCTCGGCTTCGCCGGCAGGCGCGTCTCGCCCCGTACGGCTGGCCGGGCCACAGCGAAGCCCAACGGTGGCGTTCGGTGGGCGCGCTTCGTGCTGCGCCGTCCGGCCACTGTGCTGATCGTGGGTCTGCTCGGCCTCGGAGTCGTCGCCATCCCGGCCGCGTCCCTGCAGGTGGGTCTGCCCGACGACGGCTCACAGCCCGTCAGCACAACGCAACGTAAGGCCTATGACCTGCTGTCCGACGGCTTCGGTCCGGGATACAACGGACCTCTGGTGGTGGTCGTCGACGGCGACCGCGAAGCTGCTTCCGCCACCCGCGCGACACTCCAGGGCATGGAGGGTGTCGCCTCGGTCTCCCCCACAACGGTCAATGAAGCCGGTAACACCGCGATGATCACCGTCGTCCCCGCGGATCGGCCTTCCTCAGTCGCCACCGAACGACTGGTGCACTCGATCCGAGAGGCCACGGGCGACCAGGTGCTGGTCACCGGCACGACAGCGATGAACGTCGACTTCTCGCAGCGCATGAACGACGCCCTGCTGCCGTATCTGACGCTGGTCGTGGGCCTCGCGTTCCTGCTCCTGATGGTGGTCTTCCGGTCGGTGCTCGTCCCTCTGAAGGCCGCGCTCGGCTTCCTGCTGTCGGTGGTGGCGGCACTCGGTGCGGTCGTCGCGGTCTTCCAATGGGGGTGGCTGGGCTCCCTGTTCGGTGTGGAACAGACAGGGCCGATCATGTCCATGATGCCGATCTTCATGATCGGTGTGGTCTTCGGACTGGCCATGGACTACGAGGTCTTCCTGGTATCACGCATGCGTGAGTCGTACGTCGCGGGAGAACGGCCGGGGACGGCCGTCGTCACCGGCTTCCAGCACGGAGCTCGGGTCGTCACCGCAGCCGCAGTGATCATGATCGCGGTCTTCTCCGGATTCATCGGTTCAAGCGAGCCCATGGTCAAGATGATCGGCTTCGGGCTGGCCATCGCGGTGTTCGTCGACGCGTTCGTGGTCCGGATGGCGCTTGTGCCGGCGGTCCTTGCCCTGCTGGGGCACAAGGCCTGGTGGCTGCCCCGATGGCTTGACCGGCTCCTTCCCGACGTGGATGTCGAAGGCGAGAAGCTCCGCGCGAGGCTGCGTTCCGCGGAGGCGATCCCGCCCGGAGGACCGGACGAGAGACGTCCGCTGTCTCGGGTCTGACATTCCCCAGGTTCCGGGGGCCCTGCATGAGCGGCGGCTCGGGCCCCCGGCCACGTGACGGCCTCCGTGGGGACGGGACCGTCGCGAACAGGTGGCCGTGTCGCACAGCAGAGCGGAGCAACACGGCCACCTGTATCCCCCGCAGTGACAGTGGCTGCCAGAGGCTCCCTGTCGGCAGTCCGCCGCTGAACCGATCAACGCGGACCACAACTGGTCCGCTCCCTGGAGGAGTTGTATGCCCACCCTCGAACGTCAAGGCGACGTCTTCGTTCTCGACCTCGGAGACGGTGAGAACCGCTTTCACCCCGACTGGCTCACATCCGTCAGCACAGCGCTGGACGCGGTAGAGCGAGAGACCGGACCGCGCGCACTCGTGACCGTCGCCACGGGGAAGTTCTACTCGAACGGGCTGGACCTGGAGTGGCTCTTCGCCCATCTCGACCGACACCGGGACTACGTCATCTCCGTCCAGGGGCTGTTCGCAAGGATGCTGTCCCTGCCCGTCACCACGGTTGCCGCACTGCAAGGACATACCTTCGCCGCCGGCGCCATGCTCTCCCTCGCCCAGGACTTCCGGGTCATGCGCGCGGATCGCGGCTACTGGTGTCTGCCCGAAGCAGACATCAACATCCCCTTCACACCCGGGATGTCGGCGCTCGTCCAGGCACGGCTGACTCCGCAGACCGCCCACCAGGCCATGCTCGGGGCGCATCGCTACGGCGGTGTCGACGCCGTTGCCGCCGGGATCGCCGACCGAGCGGTCACCGAGGACGAGGTACGCACGACCGCGATCGACATCGCCCGGTCCCAGGCCGACAAAGCGGGCAACACGCTGGGAACGATCAAGACTCGTATGTACGCATCGACCCTGGCCACGCTCCGGGACACGACTCTTCCTCTCAGCTGACTCACGAGGCCGGGCGAAGGGTTCGACTGCCTCGGCGTTCCGGAATCGAGTCGAGCAACCTGAGCTCGGGCCGCACCGGAAGCGGCGGTGGAACAGGACCAGAAATCCAAGGCGGCCTTCGCGCCCATGACCCCGCCCCCCCTCCCGAGCCCTCCGACAAGTGAACTACGCGCCGGCCAGGAAGAGATGGGACTTCGCCGTCACAGCGACCGGGTGCGCGATGACGGGCGGCTCTCCAACGCGTCGCGGTCGATGGCCGGATGAGACATCTTGCTCACGATCCCCCTGCCCTTGATGGGAGTTCCACGACATGACCACAGCACCGAAGGCGTCGCCCGTTCACTCCGGTCTCTGCCACGCCCGATCAAGCGGAGTGGCGTGCGATGCGGAAGCGGCCGCGCGCTACCAGCTGTGGTGGACTGCCCAGCAGACAGCGGAACGAGCCGGGCGACCGCCCGCCCAAGCAGACCACCTGAGGCAATGGGCCGGCGTTCTCATCGATGCTCTTCTCGCTTTCGACGACGGAATGACCCGGTTCCCCGGTCCTCACGCCGACATATGGCGGCAGCGGATGTCCTCGTCCACCCGGCATCACCTGCAGCCGATCACGGAGAGTCTGCCGACGCAGCGATGGCTGGTCCACGCGCGCCACCGAACACAGATCCGGCTGCCGCTCTCCACCGACCGACGTCTGTTCCTGCTCTGGGTCTCCCATCTGGTGGACGCGGTCCTCGGCCTGATCGGACAAACCGCTGCGGCCGCCGCACAGTCAAGACAATCCGGCGGGCCCCTTGAAGTCACGGCCTACCTGCTGCACGTGCGACACAACCTCTTGCACGCCTGCCAGCACCTGAACAGGCATGGTCCGGGGCCCTCAGAAGGGTGAGGTTCCAAGTTCCTCGCCCTCGACATCCACCTTGCGTGGCCCTTCACACACCCGCAGTCGCACCCTGCGGCTCCGGAGGTTCCCCGGTGAGACATCCTGCTGGGCCGGAGCCGCCGAGTCGGGGCCGCCCACTGTAAATATCGCTCCTTTCGGAACTAGTATGCCTAGGTAGGATTAAACGGAAATATCCCACTTGAGCACGCTGGGCTGCGGAGCCTGTGCTGTTGTCCGCCGCTGGCACGGAGCCCCCTCACGCGAACGAGGCGCGGCATGAGCAAGATCAAGTCAGTACTCTTCCTCGGGTTCCCCAACTTCGGCGAGCAGGATCTCCTCGCGCCGTGGGAACTGCTCCGGTCCCTGGCCTGGACATTCGGCCAGCGAGGGGAGGAGCTCTCCGTGACACTGGGCAGCTTCGAGGGGGGCACCCTCACCACGCACATGGGCGCCCGCGTGGAGAGCGAGACGACGGTCTCAGGATCCGACCGCTACGACGTGTTGTACGTCCCTGGAGGCATCGGAGCGGGGGCCGCCAGCCTCAACGAGGCGGTAGTGGATCTCGTGCGCGCCCACCACGAGGAAGGGCGCTGGGTGGTGGGCAACTGCGCGGGCCTCAGCGTGCTGCATCGCGCGGGCATTCTGGGAGGAAGCGAGGTCACCGCACCCGCGACCGTGTCACGCCGCCTCGAGCAGCGGGGGGAAAAGGTTGCGGACCCTCGGCGCGCCTGGAAGATCGACGCAGCCCGCAAACTGATGACGATCGGCGGCGCCGGCACCGTGCACCCGAGCACCATCGCCCTGGTGTGGCATCTGTTCGGCGAAGACGACGCACGCGATCTCGCGGCGACGTGGGACACCCTCCCGCTCCACGGCGAGTCTCTTTTCGCGCTTGACGGCCCTGCCCTCAACGACGACGAAGCCGCCAAGACCAAGCTCCAGGACAACTGGGAGGACACGTTCCTCCCCGTATAGGGACCGCACCGACGCGCCCGGACGGACACGTCCGCCGCGGCTGACCGGCAACCGGGTCCGGGACGGCACGCGCGGGCGCCTCCCATGAACGACCGTCGAACGGGAGCGCCCCATCAGGGCGTCGATGCCCCGCGGGCTTACGTCCGACCGAGGTCCGCCGGACGCTGGGCGCGTCCAACCTTGCGCAGCAAGTCGGCAAGTTGTTCCTGCTCCGCCGCCGTGAGTCGGTCCAGGTCGTCGACGACGGTTCGGACGTACGAGGGCATGATCGCCTGCACCACTTCACGCCCGGCATCGGTCAATTCGATCATGACCACACGACGGTCGTGCGGCGCCTTCTCGCGCCGGACCAGACCTCGCTTCTCCAGGTTGGTGATGACGACCGTGAAGTTGTTCGGGCTCTTCAGGTGCTTCTCCGCCAGACGCCCGGCGGGCAGCGGGCCAACGTAGTACAGGGTTTCCAGGGCACCGAACTGGCTTGTCGTGAGCCCGGCGGCGGTCAGGGGGGCACTGGTGCGCGCTTCCACCGACGCGGCCGCCCGGATGAGCTTGATGAAGAGGTCCAGTGACCGCTTCTCGCGGGCGCTCCCGTCGAAGTGCGTCGGCATCGCACACCCTCTCCGTCAGTCGGTCCGGTCGTGGCAGACCCTATCCCGAAAAATTTTCCATCCAGTTGGAATAGTCATGAACCATGAGTATGTTGTGAGGAGTGACCGGCTCAACCGTCATCAACAAGGAGCACCACCATGAGCGACATCAAGAAGGTCCTCTTCCTCGCCTTCCCCAACGTCGGAGAGCAGGATCTCCTCGCACCCTGGGAACTGTTCAGGGCGCTTGCCTACGACCTCGGCCAGCAGGGCGACACGTTGGAGGTCACCCTCGGCAGCTTCGAGGGCGGGACCGTCACCACCCACATGGGCGCGCAGATCCAGACCGACAAGGTCACCCCCGACGACCGGTACGACCTGGTCTACGTCCCCGGCGGCATCGGTGGCGGTGCGGCCTCCCGCGACCCGCAGATCCTCGACTTCGTCCGGGCGCACCACGACGAAGGTCGCTGGGTGGCCGCGAACTGCGCCGGAGTCGGTGTCGTCTTCCGCTCGGGCATCCTTGACGGGACCCGGTTCCAGGCCGCTGCGGTCCTTGGCCGCCGCCTGAAGGAACTCGGAGCGGACGTGGCCGAGCCGCGACGCGCCTGGTCGGTCCTTCCCGAGGCGAAGGTCTTCACAGCAGGCGGCGCCGCCACGGTGCACCCGAGCACCATCGCGCTCGTCGCTCACCTCTTCGGCGAGGATCGCGCTCGGACGCTGGCCGGCACCTGGGACACCCTGCCGCTGCACGGCGAGTCCCTGTTCGCCCTGGAGGGCCCGGTGTCGAACGATGACGAGGTCTTCGTGAAGGGCCTGCGAGACGGCATGGAGAAGGTCTTCCTCCCCGAGGACTGATCCGATGACGGAGGAGGAGCGGTGCGAGGTGAGGTCAGTCCAGTTCCTCCACCGCTCCCCTCCCGGCCCCTGCACCCCGATGCGACACCAGAACAACGGAGACACCCCATGAATGAGTCTTCCCGGACCCCTGACGGAGGCGCCTGCGACCTTGAGTCGGGCGTCTGCACCCTTCCCGGCAACGAGGCCGCACCGTCCCGCACAGCCGCAACCTCTCCCGGTCCGCAAGCCGATCGCACGCGCATCACTTACGTGACCGACCCCATCTGTTCGGCCTGCTGGATCCTCGAGCCGGCCTGGAGGTCTCTCACCGAGCGCTACCGCGACCTCATTGAGGTTCGGCACGTCTACGGCGGCCTCCTCCGTGGATGGCAGGGCTTCCATGATGCGGGCAACGGCATCCGGCGCCCCGAGGATGTCGCCCATCACTGGGACGAATTCTCCGAGCGCTCCGGACAACCCATCGACTCCTCCGTCTGGTTGAGCGACCCGCTCGACTCGTCGTACCCGCCGAGCATCGCGCTCGCCGCCGTCCGACTGCTGGCGCCCGAGGCCGAGGAAGCCTTCCTGCGCCGCATGCGCGAGGAACTCTTCCTGAACGGTCGTAACATCGCCCGCCCTGAAGTCCTCGACGAACTGGTCACAGAACTCGGCCTGCCTGTGGCGCCCTACCGTGAACTGGTCGAGAAGGGCGCCGCCACAGCCGAGTTCGAGCGCGACCTGGTCCTCACCCACGAGCTTGGAGCGCGCGGCTTCCCGACCCTCATCCTCGAGGGCCCCGACGGTCGCATCAAGCTCCACGGCTGGCTCGGGCAGGACCGCCTGGAGGAGGCGTTCCTCTCGGTGTCCGGTGCGGCGCGGCGTTCCCCGATCGCCTCCGTCCGCGAAGCAATGGACCGGCTCGGCACAGGTACCTCCCTTGAGTACGCCGCGCTCACGGGCCGGTCCGTGGCTTCCGTGGAGCGACAGCTCGCCGAGGCCGGCGCGGAGCTGCGCACAGCGGGCCAGGGCAAGGTCTGGTCGCCGCCGTCTCGCGTACGGGAAGTGGCTTGACCCGTTCCCGCCGCTGCCGATGTCAGCCGATCCGGCGGTCCCGTCCGGCGAGCCACCCGGCCAGAAGCTGAGGCAACATCAGCAGAGACATCAGGACCAAGGGTGTCCGCCAGCTCCCGGTGTGCTGGTAGAGCGCTCCGGGGGGGGAGAGAATTACTCATCACCCTCGGAGCGGCGTGGTCCTACCATCGGCGAATGGCACCTTCCGCATCGAGCGAGTTCAACAGCCGTGGCACAACTGTGTTCGACGTGCGCGAGTTGCAGCTCGAACACGACGACGCGGCGGCGGCGAGCGTGAACCGTGTCGGGCGGCGCGCCTATGCCGTCGAGGCCGAGCTGATCGGCTTCGACGGGATACCGGGGTTGCAAGAGAGCGTGGACGACATGCGCGGTCAGCCGTTGCGCTGGCTGGGCGCCGTCGCGGGCGGCGGACAGATCGCCGCCTTCGTCGCCTGGCAGAGCCCTGCCGAAGACAACATCGTGGACATCGATCGCGTCTGTGTGGATCCCGAGTGGTTCCGCTGCGGTCTGGCATCACGATTGATCCGCCATCTCCTTTCCGACCTGGCTCCCAGCGGCGACGCCCATGTGAGTACCGGTGCCGATAACAGCCCGGCCATTTCACTCTATGAACATCTCGGATTTTCTCGCATCGGCACAACGGAGCCCGTCCCAGGACTCCACATGGCTCATTTTCTGCTGAGACGGACTCAGCAATGAAGAGCTGCCGGTGACGAATGTTGAGTATCCACTACTCATATCTCCTCGCAGCCAGTCTGATATCGATGAACACATGCGACGAATAATGCAGAGCAGATTGGGCGGCCCGGACGTTCTCGAGGTCGTCGAGGTCGATGTTCCACAACCAGGACCGACAGAGGTCCTGGTCGAGGTGAAGGCCGCCGGCGTGAATCCCGTGGACTGGAAGATACGCACCGGTGGAGGATTGGGTGACCTGCCCTTCTCGGTCGGCTGGGACCTATCCGGAGTCGTGACAGCCGTAGGAGCGGGCGTAACGCGCTTCAAGGTGGGAGACGAGGTCTTTGGTATGCCACGGTTTCCCGCCGAGGCAGGCGCCTACGCAGAGTTCGTGACCGCTCCGTCGAGACATCTTGCTCTCAAGCCGCCCGGCCTCGACCACCTCCAGGCGGCGGGCCTGCCCCTGGCGGGTCTTACCGCTTGGCAGGCGCTGGTGACGGTGGCTGGGGTCACCGCAGGACAGCGGGTGCTCATTCCGGCCGCCGCCGGAGGCGTGGGCCACCTCGCCGTTCAGATCGCCAAGGCTCACGGCGCTCACGTCATCGCTACGGCCAGCGGCGCAAAGCACGATTTCATCAGGGGCCTCGGTGCCGACGAGGTCATCGACTACCGGAGCTCAGAAGTGAGCACCCAGGTGAAAGACATCGATGTTCTTGTGGCCACCGTTGCCGGCCAGATCCGGGGACTGGCTGAAGTACTGGTGCCCGGCGGCCGGGTCGTCGCGCTCAATGGCGCCGACGCGGAGACGGTCCAGTGGGCCGCAGAGAACGGTCTACGCGCCGATTTCATGCTCGTGGAGCCTGATCGCGCCGATCTGGAACGCCTGGCCTCCCTCGCGGAGGAAGGTCGGCTCGCGGTCCACATCGACAGAGTCTTTCCTCTGGGCCAGGTGGTCGACGCCCACAAACTGGGTGAGGAAGGGCGCACCACGGGCAAGATCATTCTGACTCCGTAGACAACTGCCGCACCGAGGAACGCACCGCGTGGAAGCCGGCATGGGCGTCGGCTTCCACCGAAGTTCGAGGAGGTCCTCCATGGCTGCCAACAGACCCGAGACCGCAGGCACCCCCAAGGAGCACACAGACCGTGATGCTGCCCGCGGCCTCGCCGACAACAGAGCCCTCTGGGACACGCTGGCCGACTTCCACGGGACAGATCCTGATGACCGGTCCTACGACGTGGAGTCCTTCCTCGCCGGTCGGCAGACGCTGCGTGGGATCGAGAAGCAACTCACTGGAGACGTAGCGGGTAAAGACCTCCTGCACCTCCACTGCCACTTCGGCATGGACACACTGAGCTGGGCCCGCTTGGGCGCGCGTGTCACCGGTGTGGACTTCTCCCCTCGCGCCATTACGAAAGCGCGCGCTCTGGCTGAGCGTGCAGGTCTGACCGCGGAGTTCATCGAAGCGGACGCTCAGCGCCTCCCTGACAGCCTGCGCGCCAGATTCGACCTGGTGGTCGCCACGTACGGAGTCCTGTCCTGGATCGCCGGTCCCGCCGCGTGGATGGCTGGAGCCGCGGCGGCGCTGCGCCCGGGCGGCCGCCTGGTTCTCGTAGACCTGCACCCCGTCTTCCAGACGGTCCTTACCTTCGAGCCCTTCGTCGCCGACTGGCCCTACGGCGGCGGCGCGCCACAGCACGACGCCATGACGGGTACCTACGCCCACGCCGACGCCCCGCTCGCACCACAGGAGTCGACGCAATACCCCTATTCGGTCGGCGAGGTGGTGACCGCAGCTGCTTCGGCGGGATTGGTCGTAGAACAGCTCGGTGAGCACACAGAGGCCGAGACCGACGGGCGTCACATCCTGCCGCAGGGCCCGGACGGTCTCTTCAGGTTCCCCGTCAGCGGCACCTATCTGCCGATCCTGTACTCACTGAGGGCTGTCCGACCTTGCTGAGGCCAGTAGATGCCATCGGCGGGATGAAGCCCAGAACCGTCCAGACCCGCATCGTCCAAGCATGCGTCCTCGTCGGCAGGCACCGGTCGCGCGCCGGCGGCCGGTGAGGCGGCCGAAGCATCACCTGTGCTCATTCAACCGCACCCTGCGCGAGTGGGCCTCCCGTCGACGTCGGCGTCACGGTTGCACCCGCGGACACGTCGACGTTGTGCTCCCGAACGTTCATTTGCCCTGTCGCTTGACCGGCCGTGGGAAAACACAGCGCGTAGCACGATGAATCGAATGACTCCGGCCAACGCTGAGACCGAAAGGTAGACGCCGTACTCGAGCAGCGCCGCAGGCTTGGGCGACGCCTCGTGCAGGATCAGCAGAGCCCCTGTCGTGAGAGCAAAGCTGAGGGCTACCGTCAGTGAGGACTGCAGGTGTACGCCCCATCCGCCGCGCGGGCTGCGGAAGGTGACGCGCTGATGGACTTCGGTGGCAATGACGGTGGAGACAAGCGTGGTCAGCGCGTTGGCAACCGCCAGGGGTAGGACACGGTCAAGCAGCACCAGCGCACCACTTGATGCCACTCCCACGGCCCCTCCACATACGACGAAGCGGACGAAGACAGCCCACGAACGGTTCGCCGGCCAGTGCGAGGTCGACTCCACGCTCACGAAATAACCTCCGAGGTCCCAAGGGGTCCGGACAGGCCTGCCTGATCCGGCGCTGCGCGGACGGGCTGCGTTCGGCAGTGATGCGCGCTCGGCGGAGGATCGAGATCGTCGGCGCGCACGTCGTCAGGCGGCGTCGAAACTCGCCCAGTGGTCGATGAGACCTTCGCTTTCGCTTCCGGCCCCGGCCTGGCTTGCAAGAGCAGAGATGATCATGTCGCCGCGGCCGTGTTCGCCCGCGGGCCGGGCAGCCGCCCAGTTGTCGGGGGCGGTCTCGGGTCCGCCGTCACTGACGTGGACTTCGACGGGGCCGGCGCCGTCGGTGGAAGCACGCAGGTGCAGCACGACGGGCGGCAGGGCGTGGGAGACGGCGTTGGTGACGAGTTCGGAGATGACCAGCAGAGTGTCGTAGACCTGGTCGTCGTCCAGGCCCCACGCGGCCAGAACAGGGCGCGCCTCGTGCCGGGCCGAGGCAGGAGCGTGAGGTCCGTGCTCCAGCAGCAGACCGAACACGTGCTCCCCGGTGGAGGCAGCCGTCTCGTCGCGCTGCTGCCGACGCGGGATCGTGGTCGTGTTCATCGAAATCACTGCCTGAAGAGCTGAAGCGGTTTTCCTGGCTCTTCCAGAACACCTCCAGACGGCCGGGAATCCATGAGCAATCCATACCCAACCGCGGATGATCGGGAGGCACTGCCTCGTCGTGGAGTCGGTAGGGACCCCTTCTCGCCCGGGTGGACACCTGCGTGCTCCCGCATCACGCCCCCGCGTCCACAGGTGGCGGTCCCGCACCGGCTCGTGGACCGAGGGTCCCTCTACATCGTCGATGTCTCCGCGGTTCATCAGGCGCCAGACGCAGCGCCCCTCTGATTTCTCTGCGGCCGACAACAGGAACGGCGGGATAAATGCCCAGGTGCCACTAGCATGGCGATAGCGAGTCCGGATCGAACGAAGGTTTTATCTTTTGCGCGAAAAGTAGAGCGACGCGGGTCAGCCGAATGGTTCGACCGTAAGGCTGAAGAACTGGATGTCCGATCTCTTCCTCCACCTCCGCCAGGATGCGGCACAGGGAAAGAGGAGTGATGTCCAGCAGTTCGGCGGCGCGCGTGAGAGAACCGGTGAGGGCCATGGCCTGCAGGGCTTCTGTCTGTTTCACGTCGAGCATTGCTCCACTCCAGTATTACTTCCTGCTGCTATGCCACGGCGACGGGCTGATGGCTTCGCCTACTGCTGCGGGCAGCGTCTCCTGTTTTCTTTTCATGGGTCCTGAGTACTGAGTGCTCATTCCTGAGCGCTCTCCGCCATCACAGGGCAGAGTGGCCTCCCTGCCGCGGTGTGGGACTTGCAATCTCGCCGTGGCCTTCCACGGTGCCGGGCCACGACGTGCGCGGACCGGGAGAGGGCCACCGGGGCTCCACCGCCGCAACGGCCTGGTCGACGGCTCGATCGACTCACCCGAACCGCGCGTCTGAAACGAGCCCGACCGAGGTGGCCTGTGTCCGGCCGGGTGACCTCGTAGAGCAGCCTCTAGGAGGAGAAGGCAGCGCTCGACAGGCCGAGGCGCGCGTGAGCAGCCGGTCTCGCGGCGCTGCTCAAAGTCCTACATCTCCTCGGCTACGTAACGTCGAAGCCAGGTCCGGAAGTCCGGTCCCAGGTCTTCACGTTCGCACGCGAGTCTGACAATGGCACGCAGGTAGTCGCCACGGTCGCCGGTGTCATAGCGGCGGCCCTTGAAGACGACGCCGTGCACGGGGCCGCCGACCTTCTCGTCGGAGGCGAGCTGCTGGAGCGCGTCGGTGAGCTGGATCTCGCCGCCACGGCCGGGCTCGGTCGTGCGCAGTATGTCGAAGATGTGCGGGTCCAGGACGTAGCGCCCGATGATGGCGTAGTTGCTGGGCGCGTCGGACGCGTCGGGCTTCTCGACCAGCCCGGTCACCTTCACGAGGTCGCCCTCGCCCGTGGGTTCGACGGCGGCGCATCCGTAGAGGTGGATCTGCTCGGGAGCGACCTCCATGAGGGCGATGACGCTGCCGCCGTGCTGCTCCTGCACCTCGACCATGCGGGCGAGCAGGGGGTCGCGCGGGTCGATCAGGTCGTCGCCGAGGAGGACGGCGAAGGGTTCGTGGCCGACGTGCGGGGCCGCGCACAGGACGGCGTGACCGAGTCCCTTGGGGTCGCCCTGGCGCACGTAGTGCATGGTCGCGAGGTCGCTGGACTCCTGGACCTTGGCGAGCCGCCCGGCGTCGCCCTTCTTCTGGAGCGCCGACTCGAGCTCGTAGTTGCGGTCGAAGTGGTCTTCCAGCGGGCGCTTGTTGCGGCCCGTGATCATCAGGACGTCGTCAAGACCCGCCGACGCGGCCTCTTCGACCACGTACTGGATCGCCGGCTTGTCGACGACCGGCAGCATCTCCTTGGGCGTGGCCTTGGTGGCCGGCAGGAACCGGGTCCCGAGGCCCGCCGCGGGGATGACAGCCTTGCTAAGGGGAGGGCGCGAACCCATGTGCGTTCGCCTTTCTGATCGTGGGCTTCAGGCGCGGCTCAGGGCTGTGTCTGCCGGGGGCCGGCCAGGACGGGGCGCCTGGGCCGCCACGGCTGGCGCGGGAGCCGGCGTTCGCTCCTGCAGTGGGAGCACCGGAGGGATCGCGACCTTCTCCGTGAGGAAGAGGTGTTTGACGATGCGCTCCGCTGCGTTGCCGTCGTCGTACTGGACGAATCGGCGGCGGAAGGCTGCCCGGAGTTCAGCTGCCGCGGGGCCGTTCCAGGCACCCGAGCGAAAGGTCTCGATCAGCTCGTCCTCGGTGGTCGCCGTCGCTCCGGGGGTCTCGCCAGGAGTCTGCGAGAGCACGTCGAAGTACACGCCGCGCGCCTTGCGGTAGACCTCCCAGTCATCCGCGTAGGTGATGATCGGGCGGTCGAGGCAGGCGTAGTCGAACATGATGGAGGAGTAGTCGGTGATCAACGCGTCGGCTGCCAGACAGAGGTCCTCCACGACCGGATACCTCGACACGTCCTTGACCAGGCCGCGCTCCTGCAGTGCCGCCAGGCGGGGGTCGCTGCCATAGAAGTAGTGGGTGCGTACGAGCAAGATGTAGTCGGGGCCCAGTTCACGGCAGAACCGTTCCAGGTCGATGCGGGGGACGTATCCCTTCTGGTAGTCGCGCACCGTGGGGCAGTAGAGAACGGCAGTCTTGCCTTCTTCGATGCCGAGTTCAGCGCGGATCCGGCTGACGTCCTGTGCCGTGCTTTTGAAGTAGACGTCGTTGCGCGGGTAGCCGTACTCGATCGCCTCGAAGGCACAGGGGTAGACGCGTTCCCAGATCTCCGTCGAGTGCTGGTTGGAAGTCAGGCTGAGGTCCCACTTGTCGGCTCGCTCCAGCATCTTGCCAAAGCTCATGCCTTTGCCCGCAGCGGGGAAGCGCTGCTGATCGATGCCCATCTGTTTGAGTGGCGTGCCGTGATGGGTCTGCAGGTGGACCTGTTCCGGGCGTTTCACGAAGTTGTTCGGGAAGTTGACGTTGTTGATGAGGTACTTGGCGCGGGCCATGACCTCCCAGTAGCGAGGTGAGTTCGCCACGACGAAGTCGATGCCGTCGGGTACGGTCCCGACCGACTCCTTGCGGACGATCCAGACGCCGTGCACGTTCGGCGCCAGTTGCTTGGCCTTGTGGTAGATGGCCGCGGGGTTGCAGGCGACGCCGCGGTTCCAGTAGGCGGAGTAGACAGCGAGGTTCTCGTCGACGGGGCGGCGAAGATGGAGTTGGTACAGCCGGTTGTAGGCGGTCTTGCCGAGTCTGGTCCTGGCCTTCGTGGCGCCGCGGAGCAGTTGGCGTCGTTTGTCGGTGGCGAAGGACATCCCTGCGTATGCCGTGTAGGAACCCCGCTCCAGCATCTGGAACCTGATGCCTTGTGGCCCTTGAGGGATGGCGAAGTCGCTCGGCCTGTAACGCCTGTACTGCTCGGACGACAGCTTGAAGAAGTCGCTCCGGTCCTTGGGGAGGATGCGGTCCTGGCGGGCGAGGGTGAAGAGGAAGTGGCTGGCCATGCGCTCGAACAGCAGGGCACGGACCGGCGCCAGACGGGGGTTGGCGTCGAGGAAGTCGAAGAGCCGGGCGTACTGCTCGAAGATCCCGAAGTGCTTGCGTCCCGGAGTGCGCATGGAGTTTCCCCGGCGGCGCTGGCGGTACTCGACACAGACGTGATCGAGAGCGGCGATGCGCTCGGCGGTGAGCATGGTCTTGTAGACCATCAAGGCGTCCTCGTAGATGCCGTCCGTGAACACGAAGCCGTTGTCGATGTAGAAGTCGCGGCGGTAGGCGCGGTTCCACACGACGGCGAACATGGTGAGGAACTCCGGACGTTCCAGCGCCGTGAACACGCCTGTGCCGGCGCTCTCCAGCATCTCGGTGGCCGCGCTCGGCTGGATACGGTTGTCCCAGTAGGTGCGGACGTGGTTGAGCAGCAGGATGTCGGGGCGGCCTGTGAGTTCACAGCGTTCAGCCATCGCCTGAAGTGCGCCGTCGGCGAGGGTGTCGTCGCTGTCCAGGAAGAGGATGTATGCGCCGCGCGCTCTGAGGGCGCCGACGTCTCGGGCCTTTCCTATGCCGTGGTTCTCTTCCAAGTGCACTGGTATGACGCGCCCGTCCAAGCTCGCGTACTCGTCAAGTATGCGGCCGCAGGCGTCGGGCGAGTCGTCGTTGATCGCGATAATTTCGAAGTCGTCGAACGACTGGGAGAGAACGGAGTCCAAACATGCTCGCAGGTATCCCTGAACCTTGTAGACGGGGACGACCACGCTGAACGTCGGTTCGGCATTCTCATTCGTGACGGGCATGCGCTGGAACTCCTGGGCTGTGAAACAGAATGAACGTCGCTTTGGCGATCGAGGCACCGAGCGGATCGCTGGGAGCTTGCGGCCTCGAGTTGCGATCCTGCGCAACTCCCCCGGCCGCTGGGGTGTGTGACACCTTGCGTCAACCCGGGCGTCTGGAAGTGGCTTCACCGGCCGGTACGGCTGGAACATCAGAGCTCGACGACGTCGCCACACTGCAAGCATGTGACGTGGCCGTCACCGGACGGCTCAACGGAGCTATCCCGTCTGCAGTTCTCGCAGTAGCGACGGGAAAACCACTGATCTTCCTCTGCCCATCCGCCCGAAGGGCCCGATGACTTGTTCCGACGCCATGGGATGGAACGGATAGAGATCGCACGTCGATATCGGTACGGGGACACAAAGGGAACCTGTCTGCGCAATTTGATATTCATGGGGCACGCGCGATGTTCTCCTCAACGCGGCGAGGGTGTCGCAAGGCGTCACGATGGCGCGCCCATGCCGGGAGGGCCCGCCGAAGGGCCGTTCCGCCAGTCGCGGAGAGAGTCACTGGGCGGCCAGTGCCGGCAACCGCAGGGCAAGCCCTCCGCCCGCGATGAGAGTCCAGACAGATGACTCGTCACCGGGCACGGGCTTCACCGACCGAGGATGGCGGGCTGATGCTGTGTGCCGGTGAAGACTCATCCTTGCGGCTGGGGTGCATGGCATCGTTCGGAGTGAGCCGCGTCCCAGGGCGTACGCGGCGCCGGGAGGCAGGGCAAGCTCCGTGTCACGTCGACCATCTGGGTCGCCTGCAAACGTGGCAACTCTGCCGACAGCGGCACCGGTCCTCCACACGTAATGAGCAAAAGGGACAATCTTCACAGGGCGATCCAGAGTGTCCGCCGAGTAGAGGCCGGGCTGTGGACGACTGGGCAGCTTCCCCGCACCGCAGCCCGCGGGCCGCGGTGCGGGGAAGCTGCCTGATGTGATCACTCGTGTGGGGGGGGTGATCGTCACTTGGATCATTCGATCAGCAGCCCGAGCGCCAGGCGTGAGTATTCGATACTCACGTCGCGGAATCCGCGTCGATGACCTTGTATCTGGATGTGGCCCGGCCGAGCTGATGGCTCCCCACCACGGATGATCCGCAGCACCTCTCTCCTCGACCTGGTGAACACCATGGACCTCGAACTCGGCGGCGCTGCATGCGGGATGACGACCGATTCGACGCTGATCCATCTCGCAGACCGTGTCGACGACGGGCGCCTGCCCGATCCCCGAGCATCGGCCGGGGAGCAGCTAGATCTGCTGGTCACCGGGCACTTCATCCGCCAGACTCGGACGGGTTCCGGAGGACCTCGCTGGTCAGTTCGGGAACCCGCGACCGAAGAGGAGTCGACGATGGTCCACCTGCGACTCGTCTGGGTCCTGTCCGGACACGGTTGGGCCGACTGCACGGTCAGTGACGACCGTGCGGAAGTCGAAGTCACGGTCTCCTATGTCACTGCCGGCCCCGAAGAACTCTTGACGGCAGTAACGCGCCTGGTCGTCGGCGAGACGGAGTGCCGAGCACAGTTCGAGGCCGAGCCCACTGCCTTCCGCTGGGTCTTCCATCGTGAAGACACCAACGTGTGGATCCGCCTGCTGGAGCTGGCCGACGGCAGGGACCACGACAACAGAGGGACCGAAATCTGGTCCACTCAGCAGACCATCGACGTCGTTGCCCGAACAGTGATCCGTTGCTTCGACGAGATCGTGCGGGAGTACGGCGAAAGCACGTACCGCGGCAAGTGGGGTGAGCACTTCCCCCGCACCGAGCTCGAAGCCCTCAGAGCCGCGTGGCGCGAACACCGAGGCGGCTGGGCACCAATCTCGACACCGTCAGAGCTGTGACCTTTCGGCGATACCTCGTTCGAGTTCACCGGAGCGTGTGCGTTCTCCCGAACGCGGGATCCGCCCGATGACCAAGGTCCACGGCGATGTCGGCGTCCGCGACAGCGGATGTCGCCGAGTGGCTCATGGATTTCGATGCTCAGGGGTGCTGTCGGCAGAAAGGTGGCCCCGGGCCTCCGGCCGGAGTGGACGGGCCCCAGACCTCTCGACGACGGCGAAAGGCTGGACCCGACCGTAGCGCCGACGAATTGAAGGCGCGGTTGCGCACCAGCGTCTTGGAAACACTGGTGGTAGACCGACAGCACCCGAGGATTCGTAAGCCTGCCGGAGGGCCAACGACGGTTGGCCAGGTCATGCGACCAAGGTCTGCTCCCGGCTCGACGAGCCCCTCGGGCCTGCGCGTCGGCGACGTCCACCGGGCCGGGTCGGCCCGCCTTCAGTGAAGCTCCGACCGGACCTCGGTCAGTCGATGCCTTCGACGATGCGGAAGTCGCGCTCGACGCCGTCGGAGAGCACGACCAGCGCCTCCTGGTAGGCCGCACTCTCGTGTGCCGCGACGGCCTGCTCGTAGCTGTCGAACTCGATCAGGACGGTGCGCTCGGCGATTCCGGCGTCGTGCGCCACGACCCGACCGCCACGGACGAGGACACGGCCGCCCCCGGCCGCGACGGCCGGACCGGCCAGCTTGTTGTAGGCAGCCAGTTTCTCAGGGTCTGCAATGGTGCGGTAGGCGCTGACCCAGTAGCCCTTGGGCATGGAACCTCCATTGTTGAAATGAGTGCATCCGACTTACGGGGTGGTCTCGGACGAGCGTCGGCGGGCGAGCGCGAGGCTTGTCAGCGTCGTGATCGCCATGGCGCCGATGCCGACCAGCGCCGCGGTGGTGTAGGCACTGTCGTCGGGGAAGAGGTGGCCGGGGCCGGTGCCCGCGGCGAGGATCAGGCCGCCGAACGCGCTGCCCAGGGAGTAGCCGACGCTGCGGACGACGTAGTTGAAGCTCATGGCGCTCGACGTCTCGCTCTTGGGGGTGACGGCCAGGATGACGCCGGGCATCGCGGCCGAGAAGCCGCCGACGCCGAAGCCGAGCACGCCCATCGCCGCGAACAGTTCGGCCAGGTCCGACCGGGCCGCCGCGAACAGGGCGAACCCGCCGCCGACCACGACGGCGCTACCGGCCAGGAGCAGGGGGTCGGCTGTCCGCGTCCGGACCCGCGGCCTGAGCTTGCCCGCGACGAACCCCAGCACCGAGAACGGGATGAGGACCAGCCCGGCGACGAAGGTCGTCAGCCCGAAGCCGTAGCCGGCGCCCTGCGGCGTCTGCGCGTACCGGGTGATGAGCGTGAGCAGGAGGTACATGCCGATCCCGCCGACGAACATGGCGAGGTTCGCCCCGGCGACCGCCGGGTGCCGCACCGCCCGGACATCGACCAGGGGTGTCGTGCTGCGCAGCTCGATGACGACCCAGACGCAGAGCAGCGCCACCGCGACGACGGCGAGGCCCGCCGCCACGACGAGGTGCCGGCTCCACAGATCCCGTTCGCCGGCGAGGAACAGCACCAGGACCAGCGCGGCGGCCAGGACGATCGCGCCGGCGACGTCCACGTGGGCGGAACGGCCTTGGGGGGCTTCGGGCATGGAGCGCCACGCGGTCAGGAGGGCGGCGGCGGTGACGACCAGGCCGAAGCCGTAGGCGGCCCGTACCCCGCCGAACTCGGCGAGCAGTGCGGCCAGCGGGTAGCCGACGCCGGCCCCGATGATCGAGACCACCGAGATCTGGGCGATCACGGCCGCGCTGCGCTCCTCGGGGAGGTGGTCCCGGGCCACGCCCATCATCAGCGCCGTCAGTCCGAGCCCGACACCCTGGGCCGCCCTGCCGGCCAGCAGCCACGCGAACGGCAGCGGGAGCACGGTGAGAGCGCTGCCGGCGACGACGACCGCCAGCGTGGCGAGGATCGTGGCCCGACGGTGCGGGCCTGCTCCGAGCCGGCCCAGGACCGGCGTGGCGACGGCGCCGCTGAGCAGCGCGACGGTCAGCGTCCACTGCGCGCTGCCGAGCGGGACGTGGAACGAGGTCGCCACGCTGGTGATGAGGGGCGTCCCGAGGCTGGCGACCGCGGACACGACCAGCGCGATGAACATCAGGGCGGGGACGAGCAGCCGCGCCTCGGAACGCGCCGCAGGGAACGCCTTCGCCGCGACCCCGCCGACCGGCTGCCCGGTCACCGTTGCGGCCCTTCGCGGTCCTGGTTTTCGACCTCTGCCAGATGCTTGAGCGCCGGAAGGGCCGCCACCAGTGCCTCGACCTCGTCGCCGGTGAGCTCGCCGATCAACCGCTCGAACGCGTGGACGCCCGCCTGGCGCCGCGTCCGGACATAGGAGGCGCCGGCCTCGGTCAGGCACACGAGCGTG
This sequence comes from Streptomyces sp. NBC_01428, assembly GCF_036231965.1. Taxonomy (NCBI): domain Bacteria; kingdom Bacillati; phylum Actinomycetota; class Actinomycetes; order Kitasatosporales; family Streptomycetaceae; genus Streptomyces; species Streptomyces sp. NBC_01428. The sequence continues at coordinate 1,206,810 of NZ_CP109499.1, forward strand.
ACCCTCTTGTCGGACACGTCGCCCCGTCGCTCGACCAGGCCGGACTCCTCCATCACCCGGACCAGGGTGGTCATCGCGGGCTGGGTGACGCCCTCGACCGCGGCCAGATCGGTGATGCGCCGCGGGCCTGTCCGGTCCAGGGTGGCCAGAGTGGCGGCGGACGTCAGGCTCATGTCCCGGGGCAGGCGTCTCGCGGCCCTGGTGGCCAGGCCGTAGAGAGCTGCGCCGATGGCTGCGGACGCGCCAGGAGCGGTGTCGTGACGACTCATACGCGAAGCATAGCCCTTTTATATTCAGAGTCTATGGAAATGGTCGACTGACGCCGTCGGCACCGCCCGGTGCGGACCTGGGGCGCCGAGGCCCTCGGCCCCACCCATGCGGTCACCGACGCCATGCACTCCGCCAACGTCCGCGCGACGAACCCCAACCGGAGGGCCGACCACTCGGCATCGTCGCGCCCCGGCAACGGGGGGTGGGGGTGCTCGCGCCACCCCACCCCCAAGGCTGCCCGGATCGGTCACACCGGGCTGGACGGATGAGCCGCCGTGGGCGAGCGAGGTGGCCACGCCTGCGGCGAGAGGATGCCGAGGACGTAGGCCCGGGCGACCAGGGCGGGTCGAGTCGGTGCTTCCAGGAGGACGCGCAGGCGACTCAGGTGATAGTCCACCGTCTGGCGCGACAGACACAGTTCCTCGGCGATGTCCGCATTGCTCCGGCCTGCCGCGAGCAGGGCGACTATGCGCACTTGCGCGGCGGTCAGCGCAGGCTGGGTCTGCAGGCGTCGGCCCAGGTGGGTGGCGACGGCCCACACGCCCCGCACGCCCGGCGCCGTCGTGCCGACCGTGGTGAGCCGAATGCGAGCCCTGCGCTGCCAGCCTTCTCCGTCGACGATCACCGCTGAGGCCTGGGCGCTCCTGCGTCGGCCCGTGATCAGGTCGTCCCAGGCCCGGAGCAGGTCGACGCGGTCGGGAGTGTCGGCGAGAAGGGAGTCGGCGCGCAGGCCGGTCAGATCGGAGAGGCGGAGGCGCAGGATCTCCGCCGTGGCGGTGCCGGCCTCGCTCACCCGGCCATCGGGGGAAAGCCGGACGCAGGCCACCCCGCTCTGGTCACGGAGTGCGTGCAAGTCCGCCTCGGCCCGGTGTCGTTGGTCCATCACCCGGACGTAGTCCGTGACATCGACGTAGATGCCCGCGACGCAGTGTTCCGCACCCCAGTGGACGGGGAATCGATAGCCCGCCGCGTGGGCGGAGGATCCGTCGGGGCGCCGGTAGGTGAGGGCGTGCCGCACGGATTTGCCGTCGGTGAGCACCTGTTGGTCCATGGCGAGAAAGCGGCCGACGTCGGCGGGCTCGTCGAGGTCCGACAGATGGCGGCCGATCACCGCGTCGCGTGTCGTGCCGTACAGGTGGGCGTAGGCGTGGTTGGCCCACACGTATCGGCCGGCGCTGTCGCGCATGAACGCGGCGGCCGGAGCGAGTTCGGCGAGGGCGCCGAACGGGTTCTGGCCGGGTGGACCCGTCATGTGAACCGGCCACGCCTTGAATTCCGTCTCGTTCACGATCCAACTCCTTGAATGCCGCACGATGTGACGTTGGGTGACATCTCATGTGTAAGCCGTAGCACCCTGGGAAGTCGGGGAGGCCGGGCACGCTCACGCTCTGCACCGCCCGTTCGCTAGCGCATCACGGCATCTTCACATGACGCCGATCACGGACACGCATAGGGCATTTGCCTGAGTGGTTCGCGTTCTACGGCCGCTGGAAGGCGAGTTGGGACTGGTTCGCTTGAGCAAGGCGCACCGGGCGGACGTGAGTGCTCCCGACAGCGAGTACGTCGACTTCGAAGGAGATGGATCCACATGAGCCAGGTGCTGTACGTGCATGCCAAGGGCGGCCCCCCGGTGGGTCATGCCTTAGCGCGGGTCGCCGCGAGGTCCCCGGTGCACCTGCTGGCACTGAGCGAGCTGCCCGTCGAGGTGGCGGACGACGCGGCGCGCCTGTGTGCCTCGGTCGTCACGCCGCCCGGGACGGAGCGGCGGGATCTGGTCGAGTTGATCACCGCCCGCGCCCGCGAGGTGGGGGCGGACGCGGTCCTCACCTTCTCCGAGTACGCGGTGGTCGCGGTGGCGGAGGCGTGCCGACTGCTCGGCCTGAGGGGTGCCGGAGCCGCCGCGTCCCTCGCCCGTGACAAACGGCTGATGCGTGCCACCTGGGATCGCCGCGGTGTACCGCAGCCCCGTTTCCGTGCCGTCGCGAGCCTCGCCGAACTGGACCAGGCAACCATCGAGTTGTCATGTCCTCTACTACTCAAGTCCGCCTGGAGTGCGGGGTCGACCGCGCACCAGATCATCGACGAGCCCGGGCAGGCGCGGCACGCCTGGCACCGCTCGCGTCAGGTGATGGCGGAGTCGGCACAGCTCGGCTTCGCCGAACTGCACGTGCAGGGCGCGTCGGAGGACTTCATCGTCGAGGAGATCGTGACCGGCCGGGCCGAGGAGTGGTTCGACGGCCCCGGCTGGGGCGACTACGTGAGCGTCGAAGGCGCCGTCGTCGACGGTGAGTTCCGGCCGGTCTGCCTGAGCGGGCGGATGCCGACGGTGGCGCCGTTCACCGAGCGCGCCGGCATCACGCCGGCCGCCGTCGGGAGCGGAGCGCAGGACAGGATCGTGGAGCTTGCCCGGCAGTCCGTGGACGCGTTGGGGCTGGAGAACTGCGGCACCCACACGGAGATCAAACTCGGAGCGGACGGCCGGATGTGGGTCATCGAGACGGCCGCGCGGTTCGGCGGGGCGATGACCGTGCCGCAGATCGAGGAGGTCTTCGGCCTCGATCTGGTGGGTCTGTTCACCGATCAGCTGCTCGGCCGTTCGCCCGCGTGGCCCGCCTGCGCGCTGACGCCCGCGGACACCGAGCGCGCGGCGGGCTCGCTGGTGGTGCTCGCGGTCAACAGCGACGGCACCCCGTGGGCGCGGCGGGGCCGGTGGGACTCCTCGACGGTGGTCCGCGAGGCACCGGTCGGCGCGGACAGCACGCTGTCCGTGGTCCGGGAGAGCTCCCTGCCGGACGGCTCGCCGGTACCGGTCTACGACCCGGCGGGCGGCGCCAACACCATGGCCGGGCTGTGTCTGCTGTCGGCCGACCGGCCGCAGACGGTCGTCAGCGACTTCAGCGCCCTGGTGGAGGCCCTGCCGGACATCCTGCGGGCCGACGCCGCCGAGGAGGCTCGCGCATGACGCTCGCACAGGGCGAGACCCGCGCCCCCGACGCGGCGGGCGACGGTACCGTCGTCGGGGCCAATCTGTCGCTGCCCCTGTTCCGCACGCTGTCCGGCGTGCTCGCCGGGCACCCGTACCTGAAGGTCGTGGTGGACCGGGCCGAGGACACCTGGCATCTGCTGGACACCCGGGTGCACCCCTTCCACGTCGACTACATCGCCACGCGTGTCCTCGGCATGACACCGCAGCAGCTCGACGCGGAGCTGGACGCCTTCAACGCCTCGGTGTACATGGCTCCGGACCGCCGCTTCCTGCTGGGAGTCCTCTCGTTGCACAGCGACGAGGACACCGACGGTGCCGAACGGCCCTTCCTCGTCCTGGAGACGACCGAGGCGGACACCATGCAAGGCCCCCTGCTCCAGGACTTCTACGACTACGTACGCCTCCGCGTCGACGGACGCCTCCCGTTGCTCCTGAAACCGGCGAACCACGGCCAGGAGCACGAACTCGCCACCGTCAGCGACGCCCGGCTCCCGAGGATCCTGAGCCAGGAGCTGTTCGGCAACCGCACCCGGACCTGCCTCAACCCGGGCGTGGCGCAGGGACGTCTGCGGTACTTCCGCAGCCCGCAGGAGTACCGCGCGGGCGCCGCCGCCTTGGGCTGGTCGGACATCGTCGCCATGGCGGGCCTGCCCGACGACGTGCCCCGAGTGGCCGGCTTCATCAACACCGCCGCCACGACACCGCTTTCGCACACGAACGTGCTGGCCTCGGGCTGGGGCATCCCGAACGCGATCATCCGCGACCTGGACGATCTCGTGGAACGGCACGGCCTGGACGACGCGTGGGTCGACTACCACGTACGCGAGGACACCATCACCCTGGAACGGCTGAGCCGCGCTCCCGCGCTGGAGCGGCCGGTCTGGGACACCCAGCGCATCCACCTCGGCGCCCCGCTCATCGGGGACGCGCCGATCATGGAACTGCGCCGGCTGCGGAGCGACGACCGCGACAGCTACGGCACCAAGGCCGCCCATCTCGGTGAACTGCACCATGTGCTGGACAGTCGCACCGCGGACCTGACCGCCTTCTACGCCCGTCCCCGCCCGCCCCGGCCGGACCTGCTCGCCCATCTCGGCTCGCGGCTCGACGAACCGGGAGCGCCCCTGGAGCGGCTCCGGTCCTCGGCAGCCGAACGCGTGGCGCAGACGGTCCGGGCCCCGCGGGGTGTCGCACTGCCCTTCCACCTGCACCATCTCTACCTGACGTCGTCGCCGGCCCTCCAACAGGGCATAGGCAAGCTCAAGATGGCGCTCGAACTCGACGCGCTGGACATGATCGACTCGCTGTCGCTGGATCTCCAGCACCTGATGCGGAACACGCCGATGCCCGACGAGGTGACGCGCGCCATCACCGGAGCGGTACCGCAGCTGCTGGCCGACGGCCGCCGTCTCGTGGTGCGTTCCTCCTCCAACGCCGAGGACCTGCCGGGGTTCTCGGCGGCGGGGATCTACGACTCGGTGACGACCGTGCACGGCGCGCGGCAGCTGTTGGACGCCGTCGTGCATGTGTGGGCCTCGCTGCTGTCCCCGCGCAGCGTGCGCATGCGGCACCAGGTGGGCATCTCGCTCGACGACACCTACATGGGGGTGATCATCCAGGAGTACGCGCCGGCCGACCTCGGCGGCGTACTGGTCACCTGCAACCCCACGCGCCGGGAGGACTTCCGCAACGTCTACCTCAACTGCACGCCCGGTTCGCCCGAGCGCGTGGTGGACGGCACGGTCCTGCCGCACCAGTACCTGTACAACACGGTGGAGGGCGGCGGCCGCACCGTGGCCGTCGGATCCTCGGGCACGGACCTGGCAGCGGGCACCCGAGCGGCGCTGGCCCGACTGGCCCTGGCGGGGCGGCTGTTGCAGTCCCACTTCAGCACGGGCGACCCCGACGACGCCCTGGACATCGAGTGGCTGATGACGGACGAGGGGGCGTTCCAGCTGGTCCAGGTACGCCCGTACGCCCGATGAGGCGCCGTACGTTCCCCCTGCGGCGCCGCGCGCCCCAGAGGGATCTGACCCCGGCCGCCCGCCGTGTGATCCGCCTCAACAACGGGTTCCAGCTGCTGTTCAATCTGCTGTGGTGGATGCCCGTCTTCTACGCCTACCAGCGGGACGCGGGCCTGTCCGACGGCCAGATCTTCGGCATCCAGAGCATCTACTACGTCGCCTTCTGCCTCTTCGAGATCCCCACCGGGCTCGTCGCCGACCGCATCGGGGCACGCAACTGCCTGTGGGCGGGCGCGGCGGTCATGACCGCCGCGAACATGATGCCGGTGTTCTCGCCCTCCTACACGGGCTTCCTCGTCCACTTCCTGGCCATCGCCGCCGGCCGCTCCCTGACATCGGGGGCGGCCAGCGCCTGCCTGTACGACGGCCTGCGTGCGGAGGGGGCGGACGCGCACTATCTCCGCGCGGAGGGCACGGCGCGTGCTCTGGGACTGGCCGCCAAGGTGGTCTGCTGGCCGCTCGTCGGACCGCTGATGACGCTGGCTCCGCAGTCTCCGTACGTCCTGAGCGCAGCGAGCGCGGCAGGCTCCCTCGGATGCGCCCTGGCTCTGCCCCGGCTCGCTCCCCGCGACCCGGTCGCGGGGAAGAGCGGCTCCGGACAGGGCGGCACGGCGCTGCTGCGCGACACCGGAGCCGCGTTGCGGGCGCTGCGGTCGTCGCCGTGGCTGACCCTGCTGATGGTGCAGGGCGTCGGCGTCTTCACGCTGTCACGGATCTGCCAGGTCAACCTCTTTCAGCCGGTGTTGCTGCACCATGGCATCGGTGAGGGCAGCCATGGCAGCGTGCTCGCGGCGATGACGGTCGCCGAGGCGGTCGCCTCGGCGCGGCCTCAGTGGCTGGGGTCGCGGCTCTCGCCCACGGCCTGGGTGTCCCTGCTGAGCGTGGGGCTCGCGGCCACGCTGGCGGGCACCGCCGTCGGCGGCCCCTGGGCCGTGGTGGGTCTGCTCTGCGCCTTCGCCGCGATCACCGGCTTCTGCTACCCGGTACAGCGCAAACTCATCAACGACGCGATCCCCGAGGGCGCTCCGCGCGCCACCCTGCTGTCGGTGGAGAGCATCGTGGACCGCGGGGTGTGCGCCCTGGCCGCGGTGGCCGCGGGTGCCTATCTGGCGGCGGACCGGATCGACGCGCTGCTGTGGCAGTCCGCCGCCGTCACGTGTGGGGTGATCCTGGTGCTTCACTTGGCGCTGCGCCGCGTGCACCGGGCGCGGCCGGCTCCTGGAACGGGCACCGCTCACGGCGCGGTTCCGCGATCCAGGGAGGCGGCGACGACGCTCCCGGCGGACGAGCCGGTCGCGCTGCCCGTCGACGAGGGAGCGGCCCCGCGGCACTGATCTGAGCCCGGGACCGAGCGGGAGCACGCAAGCCGACCTGCTCCCCAAGGTGCCTGCCGTGGTGCCGTGTTCGGCTCCGCGGCGGGCACCGACGGCTGCCCGTCCTGTCCGCGGCGAGCGGCAGGACCGGGCGTCACCGGCAGGTTGTCAGGGTGGGCCTGGCTCCGTTGCCCGCCGCCGCGGGCGCAGCGGTCTTCACATCACACTGGTGGCTCTGTTCAACCAATTCGCGCGGCATGCACAGGTGGAACGTGCTGTGCGTCGCATGTGAAGGGCGCGTGGGGTTGTTGTCATTTGTGACCCCCATGCATGGCGCGAGCGCGATCACTGAGGTTGTCTCTGGGTGTCAGACCCAACTGCCCCCGGAGTGTCGAGGATTGATGAATCGCGCACCTCCTTCGCCTGTTGTCATGCCCCTGCCTTTTCGGGGTGTGCCCTTCATGTAGCTCACACCGGCCGACTCCACACCAGCCGGAAAATCCCCCCACGGAAACTGGAGCTCGCATGACCTCCCGCACCACGCGCCACCAGCACGCGGCCCTCGCGGCATCCATCGCCGTCGCCACCGCAGCCGCCCTGATGAGCACCTCGCTCACCGCGTCGGCCGCCCCCCTGCCCACCGCCGACTCCGCGCGGCCGGCTGCCGCACCCGTCGCGCTGTCGGCCACCGCCCGCACCGGCCTCCTGCACGACGCGCAGGCCAGGCTCGCCGAGACGACGAAGAACATAGGTCTCGGCTCCAAGGAGAAACTGGTCGTCAAGGACGTCGTCAAGGACGCCGACGGCACCGTCCACACCCGCTACGAGCGCACCTACGAAGGCCTCCCGGTGCTCGGCGGCGACCTGATCGTGCACACCTCCGAGGCAGGCAGGACCGAAGGCGTCAGCAGAGCGTCGAAGGCCACGCTGAAGCTCGCCTCGCTCACGCCGCGGATCGGCGCGCCCACGGCGCAGAAGCAGGCACTGAGCCTGGCGAAGAAGGACGGCTCGGCGAAGCCCACTACCGACCGGGCTCCGCGCAAGGTCGTCTGGGCGGCGAGCGGCAAGGCCGTCCTCGCCTACGAGACCGTCATCGGCGGCTTCCAGGACGACGGCACGCCGAACCAGCTGCACGTCGTCACCGACGCCGCCACGGGAAAGAAGCTCTTCCAGTACCAGGGCATCGAGACCGGCGTGGGCAACACCCAGTACAGCGGCAAGGTCGACCTCTCCACCGCGCAGTCGGGCTCGTCCTACACCCTCACCGACGACACCCGCGGCGGCCACAAGACCTACAACCTGGACCACAAGCAGGACGGCACCGGCACGCTGTTCTCCCAGGACAGCGACACCTGGGGCGACGGGAAGACCACCAACGCCGCGACCGCCGCCGCGGACGCCGCCTTCGGCGCGCAGGCGACCTGGGACTTCTACAAGAACACCTTCGGGCGCAGCGGCATCAAGAACGACGGCAAGGCCGCCTACTCCCGCGTGCACTACGGCAACGCCTACGTGAACGCGTTCTGGGACGACAGCTGCTTCTGCATGACCTACGGCGACGGCACCAACGACAGCGACCCGCTGACCTCGCTCGACGTCGCCGGCCACGAGATGAGCCACGGCGTCACCGCCAACACCGCCGGACTGGAGTACAGCGGTGAATCGGGCGGACTGAACGAGGCCACGAGCGACATCATGGGAACCGGCGTCGAGTTCGCCGCGGACAACAGCACCGACGCCGGCGACTACCTCATCGGCGAGAAGATCGACATCAACGGCGACGGCACACCGCTGCGCTACATGGACAAGCCGAGCAAGGACGGCGGTTCCGCCGACTACTGGACCTCGTCCGTCGGCAACGAGGACGTTCACTACTCGTCCGGCGTCGCCAATCACTTCTTCTACCTGCTGTCCGAGGGCAGCGGCGCGAAGACGATCGGCGGCGTCGACTACGACTCGCCGACCAAGGACGGCTCCAAGGTCACCGGCATCGGCCGGGACAAGGCCCTCCAGATCTGGTACAAGGCACTGACGACCTACTTCACGTCCACCACCGACTACGCCGACGCCCGCAAGGGCACGCTCTCCGCGGCCGGTGACCTGTACGGCGCCGACAGCGCCGAGTACAAGGCCGTCGAGGCCGCCTGGACCGGGGTCGACGTGCACTGAGTCGTCCCCCTCCCGCCCACACTGGATGGCACCCAGGACTACGGCCCGGGTGCCATCCTGTGCTGTCTCACACGGCTGCCCACCGTCGGTGCAGGCGTCAGCGGCGGCGCTTGAAGTACCCCCTCTGATGCAGTCGGTGAATGATCCAGGGGACGAGCGCCAGCCACACCGCCAGGAACGCCCACTTCAACCATGGTGGGCCGTCAGGTCTGTTGTCCTGAGCCAGCCCGGAAGCCACCACAAGCAGCGAAGTCATGCCCACCCGGTGCCCGCCCAACGACGAAGGACACGCGGAACCTACCAATCCGCCGCCCGCCGACTTCCGTCAGAGGTCGACGCACCCGCCGGTGCGTCGACCCCCGTTTCGTCATCCTTCCTCTCCGGTCACCCGGCCGTGGCTCCGCCCGGTGATGACGTCTCCGCCGGGTGCACCTCGTTGAGCCGGGAGGTCTGCGCGGTCGTGTTCCTTGCGATGGTGGCGGCCAGGTCCTGCGCCTTGCCCGCGTGCCCCTGGGTCCGCTCGCCGGCACAGAGCATCGCGGATTGTGCGAGGTGGGCGTGCAGTGCTTCTGCGAGGAGCTGGTCGAACGCCTTGCCGGTCAGGGTCCCTGCCCGCTCGATGGTGGGGAGGCTGACCATGCCGGGCATGTTGTGCCCTTCGTGGGGTCGGCTGTCGGGAACCCCGGAGAGGTCCAGGAGTCGGTGGAGGCGCTTCTGGTCTTCGTGAAGTTGTGTTCCGGTGTCGGCCGCCAGTGCCTCCAGCGCCGGACTTGCCGCGTGGGAGGGTGCGAGATCGGTCAGTGCCTGCGCACGCTCGGCCATGGGGATCATCAACTGGATCCAGGCGATGTCGGTCGGGCTGAAGGCTGTCGTCGGCGGTGCGCCGGTCCGGGACGACGTGCCGGTTGTCGGCTGCGAGGTGCAGCCGACAACCAGCAGCGCCATGACGGTGGCGCACACCGGACGCAGGGTCAGAAGGTGCCGGCGGAGTTGCACTTGGCCTTCTGAACGATGCAGTCCTTCACGCGGTGCCCCAGGGCGGCGTTTTCCCACGCGTTGAAGAAGTCACCGTGGATGGAGGAGGCCATGCCCGAGGCGAGTCGGAGCCCCGCCGCGCTGCCGCTGGTCGGGTAGCTGACCACGAAGGAGAGGTTGGGGATGGCGACGGGATAGGCGCCACTGCACTTGCCGTCGTAGGTGTAGGCGACGTGGGACTTGTGGTCGGGACTGTCGAGGTTCTTGCCGTCCCAGCAGTCGGGGAAGACGAGTTGGTGGGTGAGATGGGCGGTGGGGGCGCAGACCGGCCAGTTGCCGTCGGTGCTGCGGCCGATCTCGCCGCCCGCGCCGGCGCACCAGTACTGCCCGGGTGACCCCGCCGGCGTGGGTGTCTGCGCCTTGGCGTCGCCCGCGATCATGCGGAATCCCTCGGGGAAGGGCAGGGTCGCCGCAGGGTCGGGCAGCCGGGAGCCGTAGTAGACGATCATGTTCTGCGGTTCGACGGCCTTGTTGCCCTCGTACAGGCTGGGGATCCAGTACGCGGAGAGGTCGTCCGCAGGCGCGCAGGTCGTCGCGGCGTTGCCGCGCAGCGACTGGGCTGTGGAGAAGGCGTCGGTGCTCTTGTTGCCGAAGAAGCTGTGCATGTGGGAGGCGCCGGCCAGGTTCGGCAGGACGATGGGATCGTCCTGCTTGGAGTGGCTGTAGTCGCAGGTGGCGTTGAACTCCGGAACCCGGACCACGTCGGCGGGCACGGGCGCGGCCGTCATCGCACGGAACTGTGCCACCTGGGCGTTCCACTTGGCTTGGTCGATCGGCACCCATCCCGCGGCCGGACCGCTGCCTTCGCCGACGAAGGAGAACCAGTTGATGTTGACGAAGTCGCCGGGTGTCGTGCTACGGAGAACGGCGAAGACGGTTTGCGGACCGGTGGGGTGGGTGGTGACGTCGGTGGTCCGGGTCGCCCAGTTCTGCCAGCCGCCGGTGGGGGCGGTCTGCAGGACGGCGAGGAGCGGTCCGGTCGCGCTGGTGGTGCGCAGCTCGATCGTGCCCGTACCGACCGCGGAGGCGATCCGCGCCGATACGGTCAGCCGGCCGGCGGTTCCGAGGTCGACGTTGTCGAAGCGCATCCAGTCGCCGTCGGCGAGGAACGCCGCGTTCTGCCCTCCTCCCGCGTCCGCGGTCCCTTCCAGGGCGACCCCTGACTGGGCGGCGTAGGACTCGGCCTGGACGGTGACCGTGGCGGCTCGCGCCTGCTGGGTGGAGACGGTCAGGCTCAAGGCCGCGGCCAGGGCGACCACCAGCGCTTCCACTAACAGCGTGTACAGACGTGCGGGTTGTCTGTGCATCTCACTTCCTTCACGTGCGTCGGGGGTGAAGAGCTGGAGAGGTGGTGGGAGGAGGGGGTGACTGTTCGGAGATCCGGGTGGCTTCGGTCGTCGTACGGGGGGACGGACCGAGCGGCTTGGATGTTCGCGGACGTCGGCCGGTGTCTATTGGTAGACCCGTACGTAGTCGACGAGCATCCTGGCCGGGAAGGGGGTGGTGGCGTCGGTCGGGCCGGGCCAGTCGCCGCCGACCGCGAGGTTGAGGATCATGTAGTGCGGGTGGTCGAAGATCCACGGCCCTCGGGTCTGTTCCACCTGTTCCTTGTCCAGGGTGAACACGGTCTGGCCGTCGAGGCTGAAGGTGATGCCCTTGCTGTTCCAGTCGGCGGCCCAGGTGTGGAAGTCGGCGGAGAAGTCCGCGCTCTGGGGCAGCTTGTAGGGTGAGCCGATTCCGCCTCCGCCGTTGTAGGCGGGTGCGTGGACCGTCGAGTAGGCGGTCTTCACGTCCTTGCCGAGAATCTCCATGATGTCGACCTCACCGTTGTACGGCCACGGCCGGCCGGTCAGGAAGTCGGCACCCATCATCCAGAACGCGGGCCACAGTCCGTTGCCCTTGGGGACCTTGATGCGTGCTTCGACGCGTCCGTAGGTGAACTGGAAGGAGGCGCCCGTGTTCATGCGCGCCGAGGTGTACTGGCAGGTGGTACTGCCGCTCAGAGGGTCGCTCGGGCACGACGATCCCGCGGTGGCCTCCTTGCGTGCCTCCATGACCAGGTGCCCGGATCCGTCCATCGCCGCGTTGCGGTGGTCGGTGTAGTACTCCAGTTCACCGTTCTGCCCGGTCCCCGGATCGGCTCGCCACTTCGAAGCGTCCGGCTTGTTTCCCGCGGCACCGTCGAACTCGTCGCTCCACACCAGCCGTGGCGGGTTCGCGGGGTCGCTCGGCAGGGGCGGCGCCGGCAGCGGATCGCCACCGGTGCCGTAGACCTGGAACTCCCACAGCGAGTAGCCGTACGGGGTGGCACGTTCCGTGCCGTACATGCGCACGTAGCGACCGGTGCCGGAGACGGCCAGTGTCTGTTTGAATCCCGTGCCGGACGTCGTCGAATAGATGGGGGTCCAGTCCTGACCGTTCGGCGAGACCTGGATCTGGAAGGACTTGGCGTAGGCGGGATCCCACTGGAGGACGACCTTGCTGATCTGCGCGGTCGCGCCCAGATCGACGGAGATCCAGCCGGGATCGGTCCATCCCGTGGTGGTGCTGGTCGCCCAGCGAGAGGCCGGATCGCGGTCGAAGGCCCGGGCGGGCGTGCACTCCCAGCAGTTCTGATCGGTCTGGGAGGAGGAGGCGGCGCCCGTCCTGCCGTACGAGAGGAGGGTGCCGGTGCCACCCGTGCCACCCGAGCCGTCGGTGCCGTACACCTGGAACTCCCACAGCGAGTAGCCGTATTGGGTGCTGCGCTGCGTGCCGTACATCCGTACGTAGCGGCCCGTGCCGGTCACGGCCAGGCTCTGGGTACCGCCTGTGCCCGTGGTCGTCTGGTGGACGACCGTCCACTCCTGCGCGTTGTCCGAGACCTCGATCCGGAACGCCTTGCCGTACGCAGCCTCCCAGTTGAGCGTGACACGACTGATTTTCGCGCTGGACCCGAGGTCGATCTGGATCCACTGCGGATCGGTGAATGCGCTGGACCACCGGGTGCCCGGGTCGCCGTCGACGGCGTTGCGGGCGTCGAAGGGTCCTTCGGCGCTCGAGGCGGTGGCGGCCTTGCCCTGCGAGAGCAGGACCTCGGCCGCCTGAGCGGGTGGGGCGGGCAGTGCGACGAAAGCAATCAGCGAAGCAGCAACTGCCAAGAAGAGGCCAAATCTACGGACGAGCGTTTGCATCTGCGACTCCTCAAGTGGGGTTTGAGGCGAGGGAGCGCTCCCTGAGGGGAGAATGGAGGGGGCGTCAGACACTGTCAAGTCCGTTGGCCACCAAGAAATTTGAGCGCCATGATCGCCTCACGTACTGAGGGAGCGGTTCCTGAAGGCCGCCCCCTCACGGCAAACAGGCACGGTGTACCGCAAAGCGATTCAGGCCATCAAGCAGGTCTGAGCCGTCCGGCCTGCGGATACGCTGCTGGCATCGCCACGACGCAAAGCCGGAGGTCGCCCCGATGAGAAATCTCGTCCCAGACACGTACGCGGGCGGCGGCAGGGAGGACGGCCAGGCATGAAGCGCCCCACTCTCGAAGTGGTCGCCGCCCGGGCCGGCGTGTCCAAATCGAGCGTTTCCCGCGTCATCAACGGCGAGACGACCGTTGCCCCACAGATCCGAGACGTCGTGATGCGCGCTGTCCACGAACTCGGGTACGTGCCCAACGGAGCAGCACGCAACCTCGTCACGCGTCGCACCGACACCCTCGCCCTGGTGGTCTCCGACCCGCCGCAAGGCGTCGTGTCCGACGACCCCCTCTTCTCGGCCGTCGTGCGCGCGGTCAGCCGAGAACTGGAAGTAGCCGGCAAGCGGCTCGTGCTCATGCTCGCGGAATCGGACCAGAGTCGTACCAGAGTGGAGCAGTACGTCGCCGGCGGGCACGTGGACGGCGTCCTCCTCGTCGCCCTGCACGGTACGGATCCGCTGCCCTCAGCGCTGGCCCGGCAGGGCCTGCCCGTGGTCTCCTTCAACCGCACCTCAGCACACGACGTCCCCTACGTGGCCCTGGACAATGCCGGTGGGGCAGCGCTGGCGGTCCGTCACCTTCTCGACCGTGGCCGCCGCCGTATCTCGACCATCACCGGACCGCTCGAACTGCACGAGGCGCGGGAACGCCTCGACGGCTACCGCCGTACGCTCCGCGACACCGGCCGTCGCTCCATCGTGGCCCTGGGCGACTTCACCAGGGTCTCCGGCGCCGAAGCCATGCGTCAGCTCCTGGATGACGATCCCGACCTCGACGCGGTGTTCGCGGCCAACGACCTGATGGCGATCGGAGCCCTTCGCACCCTCCACCAAGCCGGACGCCGCGTCCCCGAGGACGTGGCCGTCGTCGGCTTCGACGACATCGAAGCCGCGTCCTACACGACCCCCGCCCTCACCTCGGTCCGCAGCCCCATGGCCGACCAGGCAACCGCCGCCGTGCACCTGCTCCTCGGCCTCATCGGCGGCGGCCCCTCGAACCCGGTGATCATGCCGAATGAGCTGGTGGTGCGTGAATCGACCTGAGGGGCTGCCCTCCGCTTCTTGACGCGCCCCGACTCAGGACTTCCTCGTCGCCGTCCTTGCCTTCTTGGCTGCCGTCCCGCTGCGTGCCGGGGTCGCCGGCTTGGCCTTTCGAGGTGCGGTGTCTTCCGTGACGGCGCCCGCTCGCGACGCCCGGGCTCGGGATGATGTCGGCCATTTGAACTCGATTTCCAGTTCGATCTCTCCACCGCTGACCCCGACCTCTATCTCGCTGCGGAGGTCGTCGGGTATCCGAAGGTTCAGCCGTCCGGACCCGAGCTCCAGTTCGGCCTCCCCTCCGTCCCGCAGAGCGGTGGCCAGCGCCGTGAGCTGGTCAGCGGCCTCCTGGCGCGACATAGAGCGCTTCTGCTCGAACTTGAGGTCTCTCATCATGTCTCCGATCGGCATATGGCTCGGCGCCCGGTCCGCCCCGCACAGCCACACGTGAGGCCAGTCGGAGTACTTCCAATCTGGCTCTTCCGGGCCCGCCTCGCACGTCGGGCCCGGAAGAGATGCCCTGGGCCGCCGCACGGTCACCCCCAGCGGGTGAAGCAGTCCCGCCACCGCGTGCCCACGCTGAACAGGGCCGGCGGCGAAAAGCTTGCCTCCCGCGGATCCGCTCTGCGGCGACCGCGCAGCCGAGCCCGACGGATCCACGGCGCGGCGGAGCGTCTCGCCCGCAGACCTCGAAGGAGGCCACGTGACCACGCCCTCTCGCGCCCCGGACGGGCCTGCCCACAGCGTGTCCGACGACCCCGCCGCATGGGGACGGTCCGTGCGCGGTCACCTTCCTCTGCCGGTGCTGGGCGAGTGGACCCCGTCGCTTCACCGACCCCACCTCGTGGATCTCTTGGACAAGGAGGCCGAACCGCGCCTCCCCGACCTGGTCCCGATCCGCTACAGCCGCATGGCCGGCTCCCTCAGCGCCTTCTACCGCGGGACCCCGGCCGTCATGGCGGCCGACCTGGCCGGCATGCCCGGCACGGGCCTGACGGTACAGCTCTCAGGGGATGCGCACCTGTCCAATTTCGGGCTGTTCGCCTCGCCTGAGCGTCGTCTGGTCTTCGACCTCGACGACTTCGACGAGACGCTGCCGGGCCCCTTCGAATGGGACGTCAAGCGGCTCGCCGCGAGCCTCACCGTCGCGGCCCACGACAACGACATCCCCACGGAGACTGCCGCAGAGATCGCCACCGAGGCGGCCCGGAGCTACCGCACCCACATGAGCGAGCTCGCCGCATCCACAGAGCTGGCCGTCTGGTACGAGCACATCGCCGCCGACGACCTGCTCCAGGAACTCGGCAACTCGCTGCAACGGGAACGGCTCCACGACACCCTGGACAAGGCACGGCAGACCGACAGCGGCAAAGCGATCGAGAAACTCACCGAACTCGATCCCGACGGCACACCCCGGTTCCTCCACGCTCCACCGTTGATCGAACCGGTCGACGAGCAGGACCGCACGGTCGTCGACCACGTCTTCGACGCTTACTGCACCAGCCTGCCGTCGGCGCAGGCCCGGCTGCTGGAGCGGTTCCGCATAGTGGATGCCGCCCGCAAGGTGGTCGGCATCGGCAGCGTCGGTACTCGTTGCTACGTTCTGCTGCTGCAGGGACGCGCCGCGGGCGAACTCCTGCTGCTGCAGGCCAAGGAGGCTGAGCCCTCCGTCCTGGCCCCGCATGTGGACGTGACCGTCCCGCACGAGGGCCGGCGGGTGGTGGAGGGGCAGAGACTGCTCCAGGCCGTCGGCGACATCTTCCTGGGCTGGTCCACCGGCCCCACAGGACGCCCCTTCTACTGGCGGCAGCTCCTCGACATGAAAGGCTCCGCGTCCATCCAGGGCATGTCCGGCAGCCTGATGCACAAGTACGCCGGACTCTGCGGCCGGGCACTGGCCCGCGGTCACGCCCGCTCGGGCAACCGCGTCGCCGTCGCCGCCTATCTCGGCCCCGACACATCCTTCGACCAGGCCATCAGCGCGTTCGCCCTCGCCTACACCCAGCAGACCCGCAACGACTACAACATCTTCGCCCAGGCCATCAACGACGGACGCCTGCCCACGGCTCCCTCCTGACGCCACCAATCCGAGGACGACGCTCCAGCCCTCAACCGCGAGGCGCCCTCGGCCACCCCGACGCAGCAACGGTCACCCACTGGGGGTGATCCGCCTGTCCGAGCCGGCGCCGCACCATCAGGGACCGTAGCCACGTCGTACCTCGACAGGAGTTCGCCCATGAACGGCTCGACACTCGAACTCGCCGCGGACTACCCCCTGCTGAACGTGTTCTGGAGCATGCTCTGGTTCTTCCTGTGGATCCTGTGGTTCGTCCTGCTCTTCCGGATCATCGGGGACATCTTCCGCGACGACTCCCTGAACGGCTGGGGCAAGGCCGGCTGGTGCGTCTTCGTCGTGATCCTGCCCTTCCTGGGCATCTTCGTGTACCTCATCGCGCGAGGTCGCGGGATGGGCGCGCGCGAGGCACAGCGCATCCGGAAGGGCGAGGAGGACATGGAGTCCTACATCCGTGAGACCACCGGAACCACCGGCAAGGCCGACGAGCTGGCGAAACTGGCGGAACTCAAGAGCGCCGGCCACCTCACGCCCGGCGAGTTCGAGGAGGCCAAGGCGAAAGTCCTCGCCGCCTGACGGGCTGGTCCTCGCCTCGGCTGCCGGGAGGCAGGACCGCCGGCAAGGAGGCCACGTGGTCTTGGCGAGCGCTCGTATCAGTCTCCCCCGACGCCACGACCTTGACCGGCAAGGCGCATCACAGGCCGAGCCAGCCGTACAGGCGCGGATGCCGCGCGTCGGCTGTGCACTCGTCACCGAAGCCACCCGTTCGGGCAGTTGACGGGTCGTAGACCGAGCCGTAGGGATCGGAACTGAGCGTCCTCGCGGGACAGTCGGGGCCGACAGGCTGCACCGACCACCAGGCAAACAGACACAGCCCAGCAAGGACGATCAAGCTGACTCGGCGTCGACGCGAGCTGAACAGGAGAGACGGAGACACCCCCGGATCGTACGCATACACCTCTCACCGCCTCACCGGCGCCGAACCTCAGCGCCACCCTCTTCTCACCGATGTCCCGCGATCGCGCCTTCGGCGAGCCCCTCGAACAGGGCATGGCCGTCGACGGGGTCGCGCGGGCCTCACCCCAGGCCGCGAAGCGTGTGAAGTCAAGAAGAAGGCAGACCAGCCGCTGTGTGTCCGGTTGCTGGCGATGATCGCGGATCGCCCTGATGCCCAGAGCGGAAGTGCTCACTCACAGAACCCAGGCGACGAGTATTCTCTGGCGATGTCCAATCAGTCGGTGACGGCGGGAGTCAGTCTCGCTCGTGTGATGGCGCACTGCGGCGGAAGCCCGGTGGGCGCCGTCGGTCTTTTGGTGGGGGCGATAGCCTCGGCACCAGCGGCTCCGGAGCCCTACGCGTCCCTCGCCGAGTTGTGGCAGGGCCAACACTCGGAGCTGAAGGAGAGGCTCGAAGAGGACGGCTCCTTGAGCGCTGTCCTGGCGCAGGCGTACTTCCTGTTCCTTGAGGGGGACATGGACAACGCGGTGATGGCCCTCGGTTCGGTCACGGGTGTGCGGAGCGACGTGGCATGGGGTGCCGCACCCTGGTTCGGCGACGCCCGCTTTCTCGGCGCGGTGAGTGCCGCTGCGCTGGCCGAGGCGTGTCTGCGGGTCTTGGACTACGGCCACGACCTGGACACCGACGAGATGCGGAAGCGGTTCGCGCCCTGGTTCCATGCGCTCGACGTGGTGTCCGACCGGGATCCCGTGCCGGAGTCGCTGGCCGCCATGGCCCGGCTCCCCCGCGCCTGCGGCCGATACGAACTGTCCTTCGTGTTGTGCGACCGCGCCGATGCCGTCGAACGGGTCATGTGGACAGCCGTCGCGCGAGCGGCCACCTGGCGTGAGTTGGGCAACCTGGATCAGGCTGCCGCGGCCTTCGAATGCGCCCTACGCCTGGACTCCGCCAACTGGTCCCTCTACCTCGACCTGGCGGACGTGCGTGCCGAGCAGGGCGACTTCGCCACAGCCGCGCGCCTCGTCGAACGCGGCCTCGAATACGAACCTTGCGACGTCACCCTGCGCGCGGCGAGCGCCGCCTACCGCACACGCATTGCCGGCTCATCCGACGACCTCAAAGCTCTGATCACCCTGGCACCGGAGATCGCGAACGCCAACTACCGAAACCTTTTGATCGACTACGCGTGTGCGGGACCGGAGCTGCCCCAGGTACTCGTTGCCGAAGCCCACCAGATCCGTATGAGCTGAAAGGACGGTCGTCCAACCGGTTCACCCAACAGCGACGTCGAGCGCGCGGTGCGACCCCCGGGATCCACTGCTGACGTTCCCCGGACCAAGCCATGACCGAACGGCGTCCACTCTGCTCGCCTGAACGCCGTTCCACGGGTGACTACTTCAAGCGAGGCATCCGAGTGGAACGCCCCGGCAGGGACACACTCATCCGACCGTCACACTGACACCTCGCCGTCCCGCACTTTTCCAACTCTGCGATGCTGCGCCGGGTTACGTATCAGGCCGACCAGAGGTGGAACCGTGGCGAGCTGCACGGACCCAGCTCGGCGATCACTCCCCTGAGCAAGTCGCGGTCGTGCCCTGATAATGCTCGGGTGAAAGAAGAATCGCCGACCCCAACACCCGTCATCCTCGGCATAGACGACCTCCGGCCACTGCCCTGGACCACGCGGATCGCGCGCAGCAGTGGCGAAGGAATCAAGCTCCTGCAAGAGCACCGCGACAGCTTCATCGACGAACTCTGGCTGGACCACGACCTCGGCGGTGACGACACCATCCTGCCCGTGGTGACCCTCATGGAAGAAGCCGCGTTCAACGGCCGACCCTTCCGCATCGGCACGGTCTTCGTACACAGCTCCAACCCCACGGGCGCGGAGACCGTCGTCCGGTCACTCACCCGCTGGGATTACCAGGTCCGGCGGGCAACGGCATAGGAACGTGATTTCGAGGTCCGCCCTCCCCGTTCTCGTCCGCGCTGCCGTAGTCGTTGGGCGAAACGAGCGTGACCTTGAGAGTGCGCCTCGCTCAAGCCGCCGGTTGGGGAGAAGAATCCGTCCACGACGCAAGAGCCAAGACACCCGCCTGGTCTGGCAACTCGACGACGCTGACGCCTCCCACCGTTTCCTCAACTCCGAGCAGCCATCCACTGGCTCAGGACATGTGCCGATCTCTGCGGATGCGGCCCGGCGACCTGCTATGGAGCTGCGCGTTCACCCCGCGCGCTGAATCAACGGCGCGTCGGCTACGCCATGGCGTACTCTGCGGCGGCCGTATCGCACGTACCCTTCGTAGGGTCCACGGCGTCCATAGCGGGCGCCAAACTACTGGAGGCAACACCACGTGCTGATTGCTCAGCGTCCCTCGTTGACCGAAGAGGTCGTCGACGAATTCCGCTCCCGGTTCGTGATCGAGCCGCTGGAGCCGGGCTTCGGCTACACCCTCGGCAACTCTCTTCGCCGCACGCTCCTCTCCTCGATCCCCGGCGCCGCTGTCACCAGCATCCGGATCGACGGTGTCCTGCACGAGTTCACCACCGTGCCGGGCGTCAAGGAGGACGTCACCGACCTGATCCTCAACATCAAGCAGCTCGTCGTCAGCAGTGAGCAGGACGAGCCGGTCGTGATGTACCTGCGCAAGCAGGGCCCGGGTCTGGTCACCGCCGCCGACATCGCGCCCCCGGCCGGTGTCGAGGTGCACAACCCCGACCTCGTCCTCGCCACGCTCAACGGCAAGGGCAAGCTGGAGATGGAGCTGACCGTCGAGCGCGGTCGCGGCTATGTCTCCGCCGTTCAGAACAAGCAGGTCGGTCAGGAGATCGGGCGCATCCCGGTCGACTCGATCTACTCGCCGGTGCTGAAGGTCACGTACAAGGTCGAGGCGACCCGTGTCGAGCAGCGCACCGACTTCGACAAGCTGATCGTCGACGTCGAGACCAAGCAGGCCATGCGTCCCCGTGACGCCATGGCGTCGGCCGGTAAGACCCTGGTCGAGCTGTTCGGTCTGGCGCGCGAGCTCAACATCGACGCCGAGGGCATCGACATGGGCCCGTCCCCGACGGACGCCGCCCTCGCCGCTGATCTAGCCCTGCCGATCGAGGAGCTGGAGCTCACCGTTCGGTCGTACAACTGCCTCAAGCGTGAGGGCATCCACTCCGTGGGTGAGCTCGTCGCCCGCTCCGAGGCCGACCTCCTGGACATCCGCAACTTCGGTGCGAAGTCCATCGACGAGGTCAAGGTCAAGTTGGCCGGACTGGGCCTGGGCTTCAAGGACAGCCCGCCCGGATTCGACCCGACCGCCGCCGCCGACGCCTTCGGCGCCGACGACGACGGGGACGTCGGCTTCGTCGAGACCGAGCAGTACTGACCGTCGCGTTACGCCGGTCATAGAGGCACTTCGCGTCCGGGACCCTCGTCTGGGGCGACATCCTCGCCTCAGGCGTAGCGGAGCTCGTCGAACCGTGCACCGCCGACGACCTGGAGGAGGCCCGCCAAGCGGATGGCCTCCTCCAGGAAGAACTCAAGGCGAGGAGAGCAGTCACTGACGGTCTTGCCAGCGGCTTGAACGGCTCACGCAGGGCCTCGGCTCAACCTCGTCCGTCATGGCTCCGGATGATCACCCGCATCTGAGCGTCAACCCGGCCACGGCAGCACGGTGAGCTCCGGCCACTCGCATCTCCAGCGAGCTGCCTTGGTCTCGTACACCTCCCTCGGGGCAAGAACCGGGTTCGGCCGGACCACAAGGTTGAACACGTCGGACAGCCCGTGGGGCGCGTAGATACGCCACCCGCCGTCGGCTTCCAGCCGCACCCCCAGACAGCACGTCGTCGAGGCGAACGAGTCGATCGCCGCCTCGGTGGACTCGTGGGGCGGGCACGGCACGCCGAATTTCTGTTCGTACCAGAGATGCACACGAGCCTCGTTACGGATCTCCACCTCGGCCGGCAGCCCAGCGAACAGCTCCTGCCCTGCCTTGATCACGGCATCCTCCGCCTCCCAGGACAGGTCGGCGGCGTCGAAATAGAAAATGTCGTAGTCCTTGATGCCGCTGGTCGGGGGCCTGTCGGTGACCGCGTTCCACACTGTCTGGAACAGGCAGCCCGCCGTCACGTACCAGCCCGGCAGCTCCATCGTCGCCGCCCTGCTCATCACCTCGGTCAGAACCTCGTTCCGGGAGAGCACGGACCGCAAGCCATCGAGTTGCTCATCGAGCGAGAGTCGGCCAAGCATCTTTACTCCGCATCACGAACGGCCGCTCGCACAACGCGTGGCGGCCTCAAACAGGTGCCCCAGCCGCGGGGCGGGCAACGTCAGGACTGCGCGGCCCGGAACGCGAGATACCGGCTGAAGGCTTCGTGGCTGTCGGGGGTGAAGCGCCACTCCAGCAGAGCCGACCGGAGCTCCGAATCGATCAGCCAGCCATGCCAGGCGACCTCGTCAGGATCGGCGGCCACCCTGGTCGGCACCACGACTTCGTGCACGCCGAGCCAGTGAGGGCTCAGACCGCTGCGGTTGAGGAACGTGAAGAGCAAGCGCGGCAGCACACGAATGCCCAGCTCTTCGGCCAGCTCCCGCGCCGCGGCCTGTTCATAGGACTCGTCGACTTTCACGGCGCCACCGACCATGGCCTCGTGGAACCCTGGGAAGCGCGACAGCTGCTCCGAACGCCGGTGGACGAGGATGCGCCCACGCTCATCACGGCAGACCGTGACGGCGACTCGGTGCAGCCAAGCCTCACGGATGGCCTGCCCGCGGCCGACCACTACCCCCAGCGCACGATCTTGATCGTCTACACGTTCCACCCATTCGTCCACGACGCACAACCTTGGCAGAGCCCACCGACAACGCAGCTTCCTGGCAGTCAGTTGGCGGCGTTCGGCGTCCTGGAGGACCATGCCCAGAACGTTCGTACAGCCCGGCGGAGACAGCGCTGATGCGCGCCACACTGTCATCCGACCTTGCTCGCAGGCGGCTCCCGGTACCAGCGAGGGTGCCGTTGTACCGTCTGTGGCACGCCCAGGGCGATCCGACGCGGGCGAGAGAAGGCGGGCCTCCGAGGCCCGTGGGAGAATCGGTGCATGCGGTCGTGAGGCTGTCGTGCCCGGAAAATGCGGCACTCCACGGCTGTCCGCGACACGTGGATCGATCCGCCGGGAGGCTCCCGTGAGCGAACGTCCCGAGGCATGGCCGGTACTCGACCACGCGGAACTGGCGCCCATGATCGAGTATGTGAACCGGGTGGTCCAGGTCGCGGGCAAATACTCGCTGGACGACCCCTTCGAAGTCGGGTGGGGCAACATCGTCCTTGAGGTGTCCCCTCGCGGCCTGCGCACGCCGACGTTCCGGCGGAAGGGCGCGACCTTCACGGTGCACTACCGGTTGCTCGACGGTGACGTGCTGATCGAGACCGACCGGGGCTCGCGGACGCTGTCGCTGGCGCGGACGTCGGTCGCCGACTTCTTCACGGCGTTCTGCGAGGCGGCGTCCGAACTGGGCATCCCGCATCCGGGTACCACGCAGATCTGCGAGATCCCTGCCGCTCCGTCGAACTTCGCTGACGACCGGGACGAGCGGGTGTGGAACGCTCAGTCGGCACGTCTGATGTGGGAAGCGTTCGATCTGGCCGCGGACGGTCTGGAGGCGTGGCAGGCCCCCTTCCTCGGGCACCGGCCGCGTGTCGGCGTGATGTGGGGCGGGTTCGACCTGTCGTCGACCCGCTGGCGCCCGAACCGGACGAAGCCCGGCCCGGAGGGCCCGCCGTTCATGCGCAACGCACAGTTGCACGCATACGTGTCGGTGGGATTCTCCTTCGACAACACCCACAGCGACGGCACGAGCCCGCTGGACATCGGTATGTACGCCTATATCTGGCCGCAGCCGGACGGTCTCTCGGGCTGCAACTGGGGTGTCGAGGGCGCCGACTGGCACGCGGACCTCGGCCTGGCGTTGCTCCCGTGGCAGGACCTGCGCCGGCTGCCGGACCCGCACGGCGCGATCATCGGCTTCGGCGACGCCGTTTACGACGCGGCTGTACAGACCGCGGGGTGGCCGACCGATCTGATGGGGCCGCGGGTCGACGGCTGGCACATGAGCGAGCACCAGCCGACCGAGAACGTGGGGCAGCAGGGCTGATCGGATGCGATCCGGCCGGGTTCGGCCGCGGTGGTGAGACGCGACGACATGCCGCCGACCGGCCGCGGCCCGCCGGCTGACCCCCGCCGAGTCGAAGTGGGCGGTCCTCGTGCTGCCCGCCGTCCCTGCTGGAGGACAGCATCGTCATCACTACGCCCGACGGGTGACGGGCCAACACCGCGGACAGGAAGGCGTGTCGAAAGCGGGGCCCGGCCATCGGTGCGAAGGCTCAACCGAGTTGGGCGGTGACGCTTGCGTCTGCACCGGCCTCTATCGCGCCGTCCAGGCCGTGACTTACGTACCCGGCCCCTGGACCGACCGGGCCACCCGTTCGTCTCGGCCGCTCACCTGTGTTCGGGGTTCGCCGCATCGTGACGGCAGCCCGCGTCCCAGGCGGCGCGGACATTGCCGTAGGCGGGGATGCCCCCGGAGTCCTTGAGCAGTCGCGCCATGTGCAGCAGGTTCCACGTCATGAAGGTCGTGTTGCGGTTGGTGAAGTCGTTTTCCGGGCCGCCTGAACCCTCGTCCAGATACGAGGGGCCCGGCCCGGCCTCGCCGATCCACCCGGCGTCGGCTTGCGGCGGGATGGTGTAGCCGAGGTGCTGAAGGCTGTAGAGGACGTTCATGGCGCAGTGCTTGACGCCGTCCTCGTTGCCCGTGATCAGGCAGCCTCCCACGCGGCCGTAGTACGCGTACTGTCCGGCCTCGTTCAAGAGCCCGGAGCACGCGTAGAGACGCTCGATGACCTTCTTCATGACCGAACTGTTGTCGCCCAGCCAGATGGGCCCCGCGAGCACGAGGATGTCCGCGGCCAGGACCCTCTCGTACAGTGCCGGCCACTCGTCGGAACGCCAGCCGTGTTCTGTCATGTCGGGCCACACGCCACTGGCGACGTCGTGGTCGATGGCGCGCACGATGTCGACGCCGACGCCCTGCTGTCGCATGATGGCCGTGCTTCGGTCGATGAGGCCCTGCGTGTTGCTCAGCTCCGGTGACCGCTTCAGCGTGCAGTTGAAGACCACGGCTCGCAGATCGTCGTAGCGGGCCGGCGGCGCGGCGGAGTCTGGGGCCTGTGCAGTCACTGGTGCCTCCGTTGTTTCGATCGCTGCGCCCGTCGCCGCGGGCCGCTTCGATCCTCTCGTGGATCGCTTGGGAGCCGCGGTCCTTGACGGTGCACGCGTACAGGAACCACTCCCCCGGCCGAACCCGGAACTGGCCCGCCCTGGGGGTGCGGGTGTCGAATTCGGCGGCTTCACCGGGGCCCATGGTCAGGTCGTTGTCGCCCAGGACCAGGCGCAGGCGTCCGTCGAGGACGCAGATCCATTCATAGCCCTCGTGGCTGGCCCGCTCGGGCTCCGGCGAGCGCATCTTGGGCGAGATGATCATGTGTAGGCCTGGAGTGCTCGCAGTGCCACCACCCCCGACGGCGTTCCGGTCACCATCCACGACACCGTCGTCAGAGCCGAGCGCACCCGGTGAGGTCCCACCCGGTGCCCCTCGCAACAGTCGGACGGCCAGTGGCTACCGGGCGTCCAGGACGCCGAGGAACTGGACGTCGTCGCTCGCCGGGGATCGGATGACCACCGCGTCGAAGGGCCCCGGCCGGTGAGCCCCACGACCACGCCACCGGCCGCTCCCGTGGAGGACTGAGCGCCGAGGTCTGCCGCGCCGCGGACGGGAACTGCCGGCCCCCGGGTCAGGAAGCCGGCAGGGTGATGCTGTCGACCGCGGCGTCGGCGATCCGGTTCCTGGTCTTCGCGTCGACCCCCGCCTTGGCGAGGGCTTCGAGCCCACGCTGCGTGGTGAGGATCAGTCCGCCGAGCGCCTCGGCGTCGGCTGCCCGGTCCACGTGTCCGGCGCGCTGCGCCTGCTCGACAAGCAGGCGGCAGCTGTCGAGCAGCCCTTCGTACGTCGCTAGTGACCTGGTCGCGACGGCGTCGTTCTCCGACGCCAGTTCGGCCGTGGCCTTCGCCAGCAGACAGCCGGGCCGACGGGTGTCGTCGTCCGGCGCCGTCAGCCATCCGCGGAGACGGTCGAGCGCCTGGTCCTCCGGGCCTTCGAGCAGGGCCGCTGTGCCCTCCTCGGAGCCTGCGCAGTACTCCTCGAATATGCGGAGGAACAGGGCCTCCTTGTCGCCGAACGCGCCGTAGAGGCTTCCCTTACTGAGTCCGGTCGCCCGGGAGAGATCGTCGACCGAGGTGCCGTGGTAGCCGGTTTCGTTGAACTGCCGGTGCGCGGCAGCCACGACGTCCTGCTCATCGAATTTCCTTGGTCGCCCCATGCATCCACCATACGTCGTTCTGAACCATCGGTCCAGAACCTGTTATAGTGGACCGTATGTTCAGAACTGGTAGTGCACCCGACCCCACCGAATTCGCCGGCAAGCGCGCGATCGTCACGGGAGGCAGCCGCGGTATCGGCGCGGCCATCGTGCAGCGACTCCTCGACGGCGGCGCGACCGTCGTCACCACGGCGCGTCACGCCACCGACGAGACGCCGAAGGCCGCCACCTTCATCCAGGGCGACATCGCCACACTCGCGGGCGTGCAGGCATTCACCGCGGCAGCACTCGCCGAGCTCGGCGGCGTCGACATCGTGGTCAACAACGCGGCGGCGGCTCGCGCCCACATCGGGGGCATCGCATCCATCCCCGACGAGGAATGGATCGACGCACTCAACCTCAACTACCTGTCCGCCGTGAGGGTCAACAACGCGCTCCTGCCGGCCCTGCGCGAGGCCGGGGCGGGCGGCGCGATCGTCAACATCTCATCGGGAGCGGCCCTCACACCGGCGCCGCCGCTGGCTCACTACGGTGCCGCCAAGGCCGCCCTCAACACCTACGGCAAAGCGCTCGCTTCCGAGCTCGCGCCCGCCGGAATCCGCGTCACCACGATCGTCCCCGGCAACGTGCTCACCCCGGGCGCCGACGCGATCCGCCAGAACTTCGCCGACGCGATGGACGTTCCGCTCGACGCCACCACGGCGGGCATCCCGCTGGGCCGTCCCGGAGACCCGCGCGACATCGCCGAGGCCGTCGCCTACCTCGCATCCGACCGGGCCCAGTGGGTCACCGGAGTGTCCCTGACCGTCGACGGCGGTGAACTCCCCCTCATCTAGCTCCGGTTCGGCCGGCCTCTCGTACGGCCCGCCGCGACGCCGGCGGCACGAGAGCTGTCCCAGGCCGCCGGGGCGTCCCTCCTGAACGTGCTGAAGCCGGTGCGGGACCAGGAAGGCGTCCGGGGTGGTCGCGGCGTCCTGTCCGAGTCCGCGCTCGCCTCACGACGTCATGCCCCGGCGCGCGCCAGCGTCTCCAGGGGCCCGCCCAGGATCTCGGAGAAGGCGAGTTCGGCGGCTCCGACGAGCACCGCGTCGTCGCCGAGTTCCCCCACCCGCAGCCGCAGGTTCTCGCGGGAGGGGGTGAGGGCGATGCGGTTGATGCGGCTGCGGATCTGGGCGGCCGATCCGAGGAACACCTCGCGCAGGGTCCCGCCGAAGACGACCGTGCGCGGGTTGAACACGTTGACCAGGTTGGCGACACCGATGCCGAGCCAGTCGCCGACGTCGTGCAGCGCGGCGCGGGCGGTGATGTCGCCGCGGTCGGCCGCTTCGATGACGGCGCGTACGGCCTCCCGGCCGGTGGCAGCCGGATCGCGCCGCGCGGCCTCCAGCAGGGCGCGCTCCCCCGCTTCGGCTTCGAGGCAGCCGTGCGCTCCGCACCCGCAGGGCCTGCCATGGCGCGGGTTGACGACCATGTGCCCGATCTCGCCCCCGTATCCGCAGTCGCCGTGCAGCAGGTGGCCCCCGGTGATGACACCGCCTCCGATGCCGATGTCGCCATGCAGGTACACGAGGTCCTGGCAGCCGGCCCCGGCACCGCGCAGGTGCTCGGCGAGCGCACCGAGGCTCGCCTCGTTGCCGACTGTGACGGAAAGGCCGATGCCCAGCCGGCGGGTGAGGTCTTTGCCGAACTCCTCGTCCTGCCAGCCGAGGTAGGGCACGGCACGGACGAGGCCGTCGGGACGGCGCACCATGCCGCGGACGGCGGCGGCCACGCCGACGCAGTGGGTGCCGTGCGGTGCCGCGTTCACCATGTCCAGCGCGGAGCCGGCGAGGATCTCGGCCACCTCGGGGGCGTTGCGAGGGCTCGGCGGCATGGAGATCTCCCTGCGGTCGAGGAAGATCCCGCCCAGGCCGATGCGGGCGGCGGCCAGCCGGTCCACACCCACGTCGAAGGCGAGGACGTACACGCGGTCGGACTCGGGCCGTACGACCAGGGACGGCCGGCCGGCCCTGCCGGTCTCACGGGGCAGTTCCTCGCGGACCAGGCCGGCCGAGCCCAGCTCGCTGACGAGACCCAGGATCGTGCTGCGGTTGAGACCCATGCGCTCGGCGAGGACGGCCCGCGACATGGATCCGCCGATGTGTACGTGCCGGAGCAGGGTGCCGAGGTTGTGCCGGCGAATCTCCTCCTGCGAGGGACCGGCTTTCATGGAACCCCAGACATCATCGTTGTACGGCCCGGCGACGGGACAGCGCATCCACGCCTGCGGCCACCAGCAGTACCGAACCCGTGACAGCGTACTTGACCCCTGAGCTGTACCCCATGAGTCCCATGCCGTTCTGGATGACGGCGACGACCATGCCGCCGAGCACGGCGTCGATGGCCCTGCCCCGCCCGCCGAACAGGCTCGTCCCGCCGATCACGGCCGCGCCGACCGCCAGCAGCAGCACGTTGCTGCCACCGGTGTTGGGGTCGACCGAGTTGCCCCGGGACGCGGCGATGATGCCGCCGACTGCTGCCAGGGAGGAGCAGATGACGAACGCGGAGATGCGGATGGCCGCGACGTTGATGCCGGCCCGGCGGGCCGCCTCGGCGTTACCGCCCACCGCGTAGATGTGCAGACCGAACGAGGTGCGCTGGAGCAGGAACGTACCGGCGAGGAGCAGGAAGGCGATGACCGGCACCACGATCGGCACGCCCTTGAGGGAGTCGACGACGATGTTGCGGCTGCGTTCCTGGTTGAGCAGATGGACGGCGATCGTACCGAGCACCGCCAGGCCGCCGATCCTTGCTGCGAGCAGGGTCGGTGGAGCGGGGGCGAGCCCGCGCCGGCGCCGGTTGCGGCTCTGCCGGAGTTGGATCGCCGCGTACACCCCGACACTGACGGCGAGCAGGATCCAACCCGCCGCGGGCGCGAGGTTGTTGTTCGCGACGGCCAGGATCGTCTCGTCCCGGATCGAGACGTTGGTGCCTTCCTTCAGCAGCATCAGCACGATCCCCTGGAACCCCAGGAAGGCAGCCAGCGTGACGACGAATGACGGGATGCCGACCTTCGCCACCAGCAGGCCGAGCACCAGGCCGATGACCGTGCCGGAGAGGATCGCCGCGCCGACCGCGCCGTACCAGGGCCATCCGTGGTCCGTGAGCAGGATGGCGAGAACGGCGGCGCACACCCCGCTGGCGTACCCCGCGGACAGGTCGATCTCGCCGAGGAGGAGGACGAAGACCAGGCCCATGGCGATGGCGATACTGCCGGCGCCCTGCGTCAGCAGGTTGGCGAAGTTCAGTTCGGACAGGAAGACCGGGCGCAGGGCGGAGAAGAACACACACAGAACGATCAGGCCGAGTACGGCGGGGATGGCGCCCAACTCGCCGCCCCGTACCCGAGCGACATAGTCCTTGGCGACCGAGCCCAGACTGGCGGCTCCGGCCGCTCCGTTCTTCTTCGACGTACCGGCACCACGCGGCAGTTCCGGCTTCTCGGGGGCGACTGCGGCGGTCATGCGGTGACTCCGTTGCTGTGGGCGAGGCCGAGGTCTCCGCTGCGGCCGGAGGTGATGAGTTCGACGACCTGGGAGTGCGTCACGTCCGACGTACTGACCTGGGCGGCCATCCGTCCGAGGAAAAGGGCGGCGATCCGGTCGGACACCGCGAAGACGTCGTTCATGTTGTGCGAGATCAGGACGACGGCGAGACCGTTGTCGGCCAGCCGCCGGACCAGTTCGAGGACCTGTGCCGTCTGGGCGACACCGAGCGCGGCGGTCGGCTCGTCCAGGATGACGACCTTGCTGTTCCACAGCACGGCCTTGGCGATGGCCACGGTCTGCCGCTGGCCGCCGGAGAGACTGGAGACCTGTTGGCGGATGGACTTGACGGTGCGGACCGACAGCCCTTCAAGGGTCCGGGCGGCCATCTCCTCCATCGTCGTGTTGTCGAGGACGAGCCCGCGGCGCTTCTCGCGGCCGAGGAACATGTTCTGCACGATGTCGAGGTTGTCGCAGAGCGCGAGGTCCTGGTACACGATCTCGACGCCCAGGGCCGCCGCCTCACGGGGGCTGTGCACCTGGACCTGCTCGTCTTCGAACCAGTACTCGCCGCCGTCGATCGGGTGGGTGCCGCCGATGCACTTGACGAGGGTGGACTTGCCTGCGCCGTTGTCTCCGACGAGGGCGGTCACCTCCCCTGGATGGACGTCGAAGGACACGTCGTGCAATACCTGCACGGGGCCGAAGCTCTTGTCGATCCCGCGCAGTCGGAGGATCGGGGTAGCTGTCATGGAAGACGGCTCCTTAGGGTCATGAGGTCCCGGGTCCCGGGGAGAGGGGAGCCCCGGGACCAGAGGTCGGGCCGGCCGGACCGGGGTGACGGACCCAGGCCTCCGTTCAGGGCTACTTGATGCCGGCCTGGGCGCACAGGGCGGCGTACTTGCCCTTGCACAGCTGTCCCTTGGTGACGTAGCCGTCGTCCACGACGTCCTTGACGTTGTCCTTGTAGATGGCCACGGGCGTCTCCAGCACGGACGGCACCTTGCGCTTGCCCTCGGGGTCCTCGACGGTCGCGTTCGTCTCGCCCTTCTCGGCCTTGGCGAGGGAGACGGCGAGCTTGGCGGTGGCGTCGGCCTCCTTCTTGACCGCCTTGTAGACGGTCATGCACTGGTCGCCCGCGAGGATGTGCTGCAGGGCCTGCACGGTGGCGTCCTGGCCGGTGACGGGGACCTCGCCATTGCGGTTCTGCTTGCGCAGGACGGCGATGGCCGCGTTGCCGAGGGTGTCGTTGGCGGCGAGCACGCCGCCGATCTTGGGCTCGCTGGTGAGCATCTGCTCGAAAATGGTGCTCGCCTCGGCGCTGTCCCAGTCCGGGACGGACTGGTCCGGGCCCTTCACGTAGTCGCCCGACTTGTACTTCGGGTCGAGGACGCCGTTGTAGCCGGCGGCGAGGAGAGTGGCGTTGTTGTCCGTCGGTGAGCCATTGAGGGTGGCGACGATGGGCTTCTTGGCCTTCATGTCGCTCAGGCACTTGCTGAGGCCCTCGCCCTGCAGTTTGCCGACCTCGGTGTTGTCGAAGCTCACGTAGTACTGGGCGGACCCGCCAAGGGTGAGCCTGTCGTAGTCGATCGTGGCGACGCCCTGCTTCTTGGCCTTGTCCAGAACTGCTTTGCCCGTGCCGCTGTCGAGGTTCACGATGACCAGGACGTTCACACCGCTGGTGATCATCTGGTCGGCGATGGTCTGGAATTCCTGCTTGTCGGCTTGCGCGTTCTGTATGTCGAAGTCGACGCCCGCAGCCTTGAACGCCTCGGAGAGGTACTTGCGGTCCGCGGTCTCCCAGCGGGCCGAGGACTTGCTGTCCGGGAGGATCACACCGATCTTCGGCTTGGCGCCGGAACCGGAGCCGGAGTCCGAGTCGCCTGATGAGGAGTCGCTGCAGGCGGCGAGCGAGCTGGCCAGTGCCACCGAAGCGGCGGTGAAGAGGAGTCCCTTGCGCATGGGCAGGGTCCTTTCTGACGTTACGGCCGGACGGCCGGACGTTCGAGGGTGGTGAGAGGAGGCGGAGAACGGGTCTCGGGGAATTGCCGGGTGTCGGGTGATCCGCCCGAACTGAATGTTGTGAGCGGGAACTTACGGCGCTCCTGACGCCGTGCCCAGACCGTGGACGGTGCTATTTGTCATCTGCCATAACAATTAGGTGACGCCCGTCACAACGCGGTGGCCCCGTCGCCTCCCCCGCCTCATCCACCCGGCGAGCGCGAGGCCGTGCGATGGCCGACGCCGGTCTCCGGGCCGGCCGATGCGTTCCGAGCCGCTGCTCGTCGGCCGAAGCGCCCACGGCTTGCGCGCGCCTCTTCCGCTCAGCCGGTGAACCGGGTGAGTTGGGCGGGCCGGGGCCACCCGGGCGAGCTGGGCCTGAAGCCCAAAGGCGCTTCCCCCTACGGCCGGTGGTGAGCGCAGGACGGATTCCGGCGGGCACGGGGCGGCAGCCGGCTTCTCCCGTCCGACGGG
Organism: Streptomyces sp. NBC_01428; assembly: GCF_036231965.1. Taxonomy (NCBI): domain Bacteria; kingdom Bacillati; phylum Actinomycetota; class Actinomycetes; order Kitasatosporales; family Streptomycetaceae; genus Streptomyces; species Streptomyces sp. NBC_01428. The sequence continues at coordinate 1,238,548 of NZ_CP109499.1, forward strand.
AACGCTGCCGATACGCCGCGGCGCGGGCGGGACCGGACCGGTCCGCGCCCTGAACGAGTACGTAGATCCGGCAGGGTCCGTCGTACTCGGCCGGCTACCGGACTCAGGTGGGACGCGGCCCGGCCGGCAGCAGATCATCCTCAAGGATCAGTGCGGGCGGTGACGCCGGCGGGATGTCGTCGCCGCACACGTCAGTTGTCGGCGGCGCTTCCGGCTGCCTGCGGTGGCGGCTTCGGAAGAAGCTGCCGGCGGCCGAGGGCGATCAGCGTCCGTACGGCGACAGCCCCGACGAGTGCACTGACCGCCGCCAGCACGAGGTACGTGTAGGTCAGATGCCCGGCAGGACGGCCGGATTCGATCCAGTGCAGGGTCACGGCGCCCACCGCTGCCCACGAGAACGTGAACGACCAGGTGCTCGGTGTGAACTTCAAGGACCGGAACAGCGGCAGGAGACGGAGTTGCGCCAGCACCATCAACAGGCCGTATCCGGCGAGGCCCGCGGCGAAGGCGTCGACCCGGTCCCCGTCGATGGCGAAGTAGGCAAGGGAGGCCACTGCGGCGGGGGCCACTTCGATGGCGAGCGTCGGCACGAGTGGCGTCGCCAGTCGAGGGCGGAACAACAGGCGGGCCAGGATCATCGAGCCGAGGATCAGCCAGCAGACCAGCCCCAGTCCCAGCATGACCTGCGCCAGGCGCTGTTGTCCGACCTCGGCCGCCGAGGCGGCAGCGAGAAGACCACCGGCGACCGTCGGCAGGAAGTACCCCGGGTGCAGATGGTCCAGCACGAGGGGACCGTAGATCCACTGCCCGGTGAGCCAGCCTCCCAACAGCACGGTCAGCACGATGAAGACGTCGACGACGATTCTTCCGGCGCTTTCGGCATGCGGTGCAAGGCCTTGGGCCGCCAAGAGCATCGGGGTGATCAGCGCGAGTGAGACGAACGGGCCGGCGACGGTGTCCGTCAGGTCGGCCATCAGCCGTCCCCTGCCCCCGGCGACGTACCTCAGATAGCCGACCAGGGTGCTCAGCCAGACCAGCGCGGCGATGGCCAGGAGCACGTCTGCGACGGTGTCGGGCGCGTGGCCCTGCCGGCCGGCGGTCACCCACAGTTCCGCAAGTCCCGCCAGTCCGAACGGCATTCCGAAAAAGTTGAGCGGAATGCGGGGGGCAACCATCATCGACTCCTAGCCGGCTCACACGTTTCCCGGGCGCGGACTCGCCCTCTCCAAGCGGTTGGCGGTGGATCGAACGCGGAGTTCCCGACACCTGATGCGATCAGGCCCGCAGCCTTTCCCGGCAGCGGGTCAGGTTCAAGCTGCCGCGGCCGGTGAGGGTGCGGATTCCATCGGGCGGACCAGGAAGTCGTGAAGAAGGCCCGAGGTGTCTTCCCGGTGCGATGTCAGCAGGAAGCGGCCGCCGTACGGGAGACGGACCTCCGCAGGGGACGGTCGGCGGCGGATACCCGGGCCCATCGGATCGAGGGCCACAAGCGGGCGCGCGGTGGTCGCGCACGACCGCCTGAGGGGCCTGCTAGGAGGACTCCCGCACCACCAGCTCCGTGGGAAGGACGATGTGCCGGCGAGGTTCCTCGGGGTCATCGATCTCCGCCAGCAGAATGCGGGCGATCGTGCTGCCGATCTCTTCGACCGGCTGACGCACGCTGGTGAGGGGCGGGTGGGTGTGCCTGGCGATGATGGAGTCGTCGAACCCGACCACCGCGACGTCGTCGGGAACGCGCCGCCCCTGTCGGCGCAGCTCCGCGAGCGCACCCGCAGCCATGACGTCCGAGGCGACGAACACGGCGTCGAGCGCGGGGACTTGTTCGAGAAGTGAGCGCATGGCGGCCCCGCCGCCCTCCTCGGTGAAGTCGGAGGAGGCCACGAGCCCTTCGGGGACCTCGTGGCCCGCCTTCTCGAGGGTTTCGCGCCACCCCTGGAGCCGGCTACGGGCCACGTCCATGTCCAGGGGCCCGCTGATCGTGCCGATCGTCCGGCGTCCCCGGCCGAGCAGGTGCTCGACGGCGGCCGCGGCTCCGCCCGCGTTGTCGGAGTGCACGTGGCTGAGCGACTCCTCGGGCGAGCGGCGCCCGGCGAGCACCGTGGGCAGACCCATGTCCTCCAGCAGCCCCGGCAGCGGATCGTGTTCGTGCACCGAGACGAGGAGTACACCGTCCACCCGTCGCTCGGCCACCGACTCGGTGAGCTGGTCCCGTTCGGCCTGATCGCGTACGAGGACGAGTTGCAGTTGCGTCCGGGTCTCGGCCAGCGCGGTGCTGACCCCGCGGATGACTGCCGAGAAGTAGGGCTCGGAGCCCAGTCGGCTCTCCGACTCGGGAATGACCAGGGCAACGGAGTTGGTCCGGCTCGTCACCAGTCCCCGGGCGACCGAGTTCGGGACGTAGTTCAGTTCGGCGATGGCGGCGAGTACGGCGGCCCTCGCCTTCTCGCTGACGAGTTCGGAGCCGTTGATGACTCGTGAAACCGTGGTGCGTCCGACGCCGGCGCGGGCGGCCACGGTCTTGATGGTCGGGCGTTGCCTGCCCCCCATGGCATCTCCTCGCTCGCGCGCTGTTCCACCGGCTTTCACCTGCGCATTGTGCCAGACCCTCCCAAGGCTCCCGGAAGGTCCCGGCGCGCGGGCGCGACATCGTTCCGCAACGAACTGGATTCACCTTCTTGACAGGAGCCTCAGGGGGCCGCCACGCTTCGGGGCCTTGAGTGGGTACGTTCCCACCATGCGTTGGGAACGTACCCACCAGGACATATCGGGACCTGCGGAGCGGACCGTGGGACCCGAACTCCGGTGCGTCAGCGCCGCCGCTAGGAGGACGAAATGGACAAGGCCCAAAGGAAGTTGCGTACACGAGCCGTGGCCGCCGTATCGGTCGTGTCGGCTCTCGGCCTGGTCGTGGGCTGCGGGAGCAGCGACAGCGGCGGGACGGGCGGAGGCAAGAAGGACGGCAAGGTCACCATCACCATGGGGCTGTTCGGCGTCATGGGCTTCAAGGAGACCGGGCTGCTCGACACGTACATGAAGGAACATCCGGGCGTCGTCATCAAGGCCGACGTCGCCGGTGACGAACAGACCTACTACACAGCGCTGCAGACCCACCTGGCCGCGGGCAGCGGGCTCAAGGACATCCAGGGCATAGAGATAGGCCGAGCCAAGGAACTGGCCGACACCCAGAAGGACAACTTCGTCGACCTGGCCGACGTGTCCGGCACGGACCACTTCCTGCCGTGGAAGCAGAGCCAGGTCACCACCAAGGACAAGAAGGTCATCGGCCTCGGCACCGACATCGGTCCGATGGCGGTCTGCTACCGCAAGGACCTCTTCAAGCAGGCGGGCCTGCCGACCGAGCGCGACGAGGTCGCCAAGCTGTGGGAGGGCGACTGGTCCAAGTACGTCGATGCGGGCCAGCAGTTCAAGCAGGGGTCCAAGGACGACAAGGTCGCGTTCATGGACACCTCCAGCGGACTGTTCAACGCCATGATCTACGGCCACTCCCAGCAGTTCTACGACAAGCAGGGCAAGCTGATCTATGCCTCCAACCCTGTCGTGAAGGACGCCTGGAAGCTGGCTTCCAAGGCGGCCACCTCAGGTCTCACCGCCAAGCTCCGCCAGTTCCAGCCCGGTTGGGACCCTGGCCTCGCCAACAGCACCTTCGCCACCACCGTCTGCCCGGCGTGGATGCTCGCGCACATCAGCGAGAAGGCAGGGCCGAAGAACAAGGGCAAGTGGGACGTCGCGAAGGCACCGCAGGGCGCCAACTGGGGCGGATCGTTCCTCGGCGTCATGGAGAAGAGCCCCGTGAAGAAGGAGGCGCAGGAGCTGGTGGCCTGGCTCACCGCCCCCGAACAGCAGGCCTACCTCTTCAAGAAGATCGGCAACTTCCCCTCGTCGCAGACCGCGCTGGAGATGCCGGACGTCGTCGACGCCAAGTCGGACTACTTCAGCGGCGCACCCATCGGCCAGATCTTCGGCGCCGCGGCCAAGGAGATCCCCGACGAGCAGGTGCTGGGCCGCAAGGACGGCACCATCAAGGACATCTTCTCGCAGGGCCTGACTTTGATCGAAGCGCAGAACAAGAGCCCGAACGACGCGTGGAAGACCACTGACGAGCGCATCGAGAAGGCCGCCGGCTGACCTCGGGCACCGCTGCCCACCCGCCGCGCCGCCCGGCGTCCCCGCACGGCCCGCCGGGCCGGCCCGTGTCCGCTTCTCACACCCTCCAGGAAGGACCCCTTCCGGTGGCCATCTCCACCTCGACACCCCCTGACGGAGCCCCCGGCCACACCCTGCCGGCCGGGGACGGCACCGGCGAGGACGGTCTTCGGCGCCGCACGCTGCTGCACCGCCTCGACGTGCGCGGCGCCCCCTACGCCTTCGTCGCCCCGTTCTTCGTCGTCTTCGCCGCCTTCAGCTTCTACCCGCTCGTCTACACCTCGTGGATCTCCCTGCACCGCGTCGAACTGTCGACCCTGAACGTCATGGAATGGGTCGGCTTCGACAACTACACGGCCCTGTGGGACGACGACCGCTTCTGGAACGCACTGATCAACACCATCACCATCGGCGTGCTGTCGACCGTGCCGCAGCTGATGATGGCCCTGGGACTCGCCCACCTCCTCAACTACCAGCTGCGCGGCTCCACGTTCTTCCGCGTCGCCGCCCTGACGCCCTACGCCACGTCCGTGGGCGCCGCCGCCCTGGTGTTCACCATGCTCTTCGAACGCGACTTCGGCATGATCAACTGGATGCTGAGCCTCGTCGGCGTCGACACCATCGACTGGGAGAACAACAAGTGGGCGGCGCAGACGGCGATCTCCACGATCGTCATCTGGCGCTGGACCGGTTACAACGCCCTGCTGTACCTGGCGGCGATGCAGGCGATCCCCCGCGACCGCTACGAGGCCGCGGCGATCGACGGCGCCTCACGCTGGCAGCAGTTCCTCAAGGTCACCGTCCCCGGCATCCGCTCCACCATCGTCTTCACCATCGTCCTGTCCACGATCGGTGCCACACAGCTCTTCGGTGAACCCCTGATCTTCGGCCAGGGCCCGAACGGCATCACCGGGGGAGCCGACAACCAGTACCAGACGCTGGGACTGCTGCTGTACGAGGAGGGCTGGAAGAACTACCAGATGGGCCGGGCCGCCACGGTTGCCTGGGCGATGTTCCTCCTGCTCATCGCCGTGTTCGTCGTCCAACAAGTCGTCCGGCGCGTCCTCGCGCGCAGGGCGTGACCGGGAGATCCCCATGACCACAGACAGCATCCCGGTCCGTACGGCGGACGCGCCCCCCAGGACCGCACCGAAATCCCGCAGGAACACAGCACCAGGAGGACAGGGCCGGCGACTCTTCCGGCACCCGGGTGCCGGACGCCAGCATCACGCGGGCCCGGTCGCCTACATCCTGCTGGGGATCGCGGCGCTGTTCTCCCTCTTCCCGCTGTACTGGACGATGGTCGCGGCGTCGACCGACAACACGCGCGTGACCCAGACGCCTCCGCCGTTCCTGCCCGGCCCCCACCTGCTGGACAACCTCGCCAAGGCCTGGCAGGACGCCGCATTGGGCAAGGCCATGCTCAACAGCCTGATCGTGGCCGGGGTGATCTCCCTGTCCACCGTCCTCTTCGCCACCCTGGCGGGTTTCGCGTTCGCCAAACTCCGCTTCAAGGGCCGCAACATCCTGCTCATGCTCGTGATCGGCACCATGATGGTGCCGCCCCAACTCGGCGTCGTCCCGCTGTTCATGATGATGGCGGAGCTGGGCTGGGGGCAGAAGCTGCCCGCCGTCATCTTCCCCACCCTCGTCAGCGCCGTCGGGGTGTTCTTCATGCGGCAGTACCTGACCGAGGCGCTCCCCGACGAACTCGTCGAGGCCGGCCGCGTGGACGGTGCACACTCCCTGCGCATCTTCTGGAGCATCGTGCTGCCCATCGCCCGCGCTCCCATGGCCGTACTGTTCATGATCACGTTCGTGCACGCCTGGAACGACTTCTTCTGGCCGTTCATCGTCCTCGACATGACCAATCCGACGGTGCCCGTCGCCCTCACGCAGCTGAGCGCGGGATACGTCCGCGACCAGTCCCTGATCATGGCAGGCGCGCTGCTCGGCACGCTGCCCCTGCTCGTGATGTTCGTCGTCTTCGGCCGCCAGATCGTCGGCGGAATCATGCAGGGCGCCGTCAAGGGCTGACCGGCCCTCCAACCCGCCGCGCCCGGGTCTTCGAGACCCGCCACCCAGTCGCCCTCCCGCACCGCAGCACCACTGGAAGGACTCACGTGACCACCGCCATCCGACGCGTCGCTCCCACCCCGGACACCACCGACACCGGGCGATTCCCGCAGGGGTTCACCTGGGGCACGGCGACCGCCGCCTATCAGATCGAAGGAGCGGCCTCCGTCGAGGGCCGCACTCCCTCCATCTGGGACACCTACTCGCACACCCCCGGCAGGGTACGCAACGGCGACACCGGTGACGTGGCCACCGATCACTACCACCGCTGGCGGGAGGACGTCGCGATCATGGCCGATCTCGGCGTGAGCGCCTACCGCTTCTCCCTGTCGTGGCCCCGAGTGCAGCCGACCGGCCGCGGCCCCGCCGCCCAGAAGGGGCTCGACTTCTACCGGGCCCTGACCGACGCCCTGCTGGAAAACGGCATCGAACCGGTCGTCACGCTCTACCACTGGGACCTGCCCCAGGAGCTGGAGGACGCGGGCGGCTGGCCGGAGCGCGTCACCAGCGACCACTTCGCCGACTACGCGGCCCTGGCGGCCCGTGCCCTGGGGGACCGGGTGAAGACCTGGACCACCCTCAACGAGCCCTGGTGCAGCGCTTTCCTCGGATACGGCTCCGGTGTCCACGCCCCCGGACGTACCGATCCGGTCGCGGCGCTGCGGGCCGCACACCACCTCAACCTCGGCCACGGCAAGGCCGTTCAGGCACTGCGCGCCGAACTGCCGTCCTCCGCGCGGGCATCCATCACGCTCAACATCCATCACGTGCGCCCCCTCACCGAGTCCGCCGAGGACATCGACGCGGCCCGCAGGATCGACGCACTGGCCAACCGCGTATTCACCGGCCCGATCCTGGAAGGCCACTACCCACAGGACCTCCTCGACGACACGGCGCACCTGACCGACTGGTCCTTCCTGCGGAACGGCGACACATCCACGATCCACCAGCCGCTCGACTTCTTGGGCGTCAACTACTACACGCCCACCCTTGTCTCCGCGGCCACCAGTGAGGCCGGTCACCACTCGGACGGCCACGGGGTGAGCGACCACAGCCCCTGGCCGGGCGCCGACCAGGTCGCCTTCCATCGCCCCGCGGGCAGCACCACGGCGATGGGCTGGGCCGTGGATCCCAGCGGACTGTACGACCTGTTGCTGCGGCTCAAGGCGGACCACCCCGCCATGCCGTTGATGATCACCGAGAACGGCGCGGCGTTCGACGACTACGTCAACCCGGAAGGCGAGGTGACGGACCCGGAACGGATCGCCTACCTCCACGGGCACCTGTCGGCCGTGCGGCAGGCCATCGCGGCGGGCGTCGACGTCCGCGGCTACTTCCTGTGGTCCCTGCTCGACAACTTCGAATGGGGCTACGGCTACAGCAAGCGCTTCGGCGCCGTCTACGTCGACTACCCGACCGGCAAGCGCATCCCGAAGGCCAGCGCGCGCTGGTACGCCGACGTGGCGCGCACGGGCCGCCTCCCGGAGGGCAAGAACGACGACAGGTGACGTCAACGAGCGCCGGTGCCGGCCCTGCTCCCCTGCACCGGCCCGCTTCCAAGGCCCGCGCCGCCCCCTCTTCCCAGAGAGTCTCGGGCACCGTCCGGCCGGCAGTACGCGGCGCGTGACTCCCCCGGTGTCAGCCGGCCCGGGGGACCGCGCCGGCCCGAGCCGCATCCAGAACATAGAGCCAGGACGCGACGTTCGGCTGTCGCTTCAGGAGCACTCTGCGCTCCCGCTCGGTCATGCCGCCCCACACCCCGAACTCAATCCGTTCGTCGAGCGCCTCGGCCAGGCACTCGGTACGCACCGGACACCCCATACAGATCACCTTGGCCCGCTTCTGCCGTGGACTGTCGGCAAACAGTGCGTCCCCATCGGAACTACCGCAGGCAGAGTTCTGCCTCCAGTCGGTCTTCGCCCTCGTCATACCGTCCCTCTCCCCCGCGGCTGACCAGGATGACTGCCGTTCACCACGTCGCCATCCCGGAACGTCACCGGCCCGGACACGGTCCGGATCTCCTCGGCCCGACGGGTGACGTGCACTGCGGTCTTCCTCAACATCCCATCCTCTATACGCGAGGCAAGCTTCTTCGTCTCAGGTTGGTCCCGATGCCCCCCGCCCTGGACTCCCAGGATCTGCGGCCCACGGCACTGGCGGACACAGGCCGGTGGCCCGGCTCCACCAACTCCGGGTCGATGTCAGTCTCGTCGGAGTCGGCGGTTTGTCGCACAACGTGCCGAGCGCGACCACGTTCCTGCGCGTGCCGTAGGACATCACCCGGGCCGCGGCCCCAGCAGGCCCTCCTGCCACACCCCGCGCACGGCAAGCGAGTGGCGAGGACCCGACGGCCACCGCCGTATGCCTCTTGACCTGCACAGACCACTGTGTTTCGCTCATCTGATCCAGGCGGCGACCTGGCTCGGGACTCGGGGAGATCCATCCAGTGGGCGCGGCTGCCGGAACACACGGGCACGCACGACCCTTCGCCCTCCCTCAGCGGCTCTGGCCCGCCGGGGCGGCGGGGAGCCGGCACCGGCTCCCCGCGGAGCGGAACGCGAAGTCCCCCCGGTCAGGAACCCGTGCGGGGTCCTTTCCGTCTTGCCCGGGTGAGTGGGACGGGCAGCACAAAAAAGCATCTAGTGAAGCGGTCGGGCATTGATACACATACGGCGCCAGCCACGCACAGGACTGTGGGCCGTGACGGCCGTCGCGGTCTTCGGGTTCCTCATAGCCCTGGAACTCGCCGTACGCCATTACGGCATGCCGGGCCCGATCACCACCCAGGCCCGCGAGGTGTTCTGGCCACCCAAGTCCGGCGGGCTGCTCTACGCCAGCATGGCGCTGATGATGGTGGTCCTCACCTGGCGCCAACGCTTCCTCGCCCTCGGCGCGGCGATAGGCATCGACGTCGTCTTCGGGTTGGTCCGCTGGGCGGCCGGCATCGAACTGGGCGAGGGGCACCCCTTCGGCAACGGCGCCCTGTGGGTGATCCTGGGCTGCGCGGTCCTCGCCCTCACCCGCCGCACCGGCCCCGAACGCATCCTGCTGCTCAAGGGCGTGGGACTCGCCCTGATCCTCATGGCCGGCCGCAAGACGGGTGACGCCTGGCTGTACCTGACCTCCAGGACGCGCCCCATGGTGCTCGACCAGTACGTGGCGACCGCCGACCACGCCCTGGGCAACCCCTCCTGGTTCGCCGGCCGGCTCGTCACCGCGTCCGGCTCGATCGGCTTCAACGTCCTCGACTTCGTCTACGGACAGCTCCCGGTGGCCGCGGTCGTCGTCGCGCTGTACCAACTGCGCCACGTGGCCACCGAACGCCGCTTCCCCCGCCACCACCTGGTGCGCACCTTCCTCACCATCGGCCTCATCGGCCCGGCGTTCTACCTGATCTTCCCCGTGGTCGGCCCCGTCTTCGCCTACGGCACCGGCGCCGAACACTGGGAGGGGATCAGCCTCTGGGCACCGCACATGCCGGCCAGCGCGCCCTGGGCCGTGGCCGACCTCTGGCCGAACACGCCGTCTCCGCTCAACCCCCCGCACCCCATGCCGTTCGACGAGATCACCCCCCGTAACTGCATGCCGAGCCTGCACACCGCATGGGCCACCGCGATCTTCATCCACTCCCGCAAGGGACCCCGCGCACTGCGTTGGGCCGGCACGTTCTGGCTGGTCGCCACCCTCGCCGCGACCCTCGGCTTCGGCTACCACTACGGCGTCGACCTCATCGCCGGTGTGGTGTTCACGCTCACCATCGAAGGGGCCCTGCGCGCCCACGACCGCAACTGGGACCGGTCCGGGATCCAGCTCGTCGCCCACGGCTCGACGGTCTTCGCGGCCCTCCTGCTGTCCTACCGCTGGCTGCCGGTGCAGATGGCCGCCCACCCCTGGCTGGCCGGCCCCCTGCTGCTCCTCGCCATGGGCTCGGTGATCCACCGCTACGTACGGACCGACACGTCCTGGGAACCGGGGCCGGCATCCGCCCCGAAGCCGGCCACGCCGCAACCCGAACTGATCTGACGGCGGTTGCGCCTCCGAGAATTCTGTCTCGGAGGCATTGCGGAACACTGTCCGACGCTGCGATGGTGTTCCTGTCGCGCGCTCCCACTCGCTCTGAACCTCAGGGGTGAGTTGGAGCTTTTTTTTGGCCTCAACTCGCCTGGTCGGGGATGGGTTGGGACCTTCGCATCCGCGGACGGTCCTGAGATGAGGACCTGCCCGCGGATGTCGAGTCGCAGCTGGCAGGCCCTCCGATCGTTGGAGGACCCGTCTATGACGGTACCGATTGACGCGGGTGCGGGGCTGATCTTCCTCGCGTCGTGCGTGGTGGGGTATGCCGTCCACCGGCATACGCGGAAGACTTCCACGACTCTTCCGCCCACGGGGGACATCGGCGCCTCGTTCACCGCCGGGGCTACGGCCTTGGCTGCGCTGGCCTTTCTCTTCGGTGCCTCTGCGCCGGCAGTCGACGCCGGCCCTGGTGGCCCCCAGCCGAGTACTGCGGTGACGCCGGCCGTTCCCGGTCCGCCCGCACCCTCGGCTTCACCGGAAGCGAGTCCGTGACAGCTCCGCATGCACGGTCGGGCGATCGCCGCGGTGAGGCCGTACGAGGCGGCCCCTGCGGCGGTTGTCCGGGCACGATCCAAGGCTTGCTGCGGTTGTCCGGGCACGATGCAAGGCTTTCAGGCCGTCCGGCTGCCGGATCGTGCCGACGGAACGGACGGGAGCCGTCGCCGAACGCCGCGGGTGTGAGACGACCCCAGGGAGGGGACTCGGCTGGACATGAAGCTCTTGAGTGAAGGGCACACCCAGGCGGACAGCCGGTGGCCGTACGTTGCCGCCGCAACAGCGGTCGCCGCGACCGCGGTGGCCGGAGCGGTAGCCGTGGACCCGGACAGCGCCTGGTATCGACACCTCGACAAACCGTCCTTCCAGCCGCCCCCGTGGGCTTTCGGCGCGGTATGGACACCGTTGTACGCCTCCCTCGCCTGGGCGGGCGGACACGCACTGTCTCGTGCCACGAACGCGCAGCGAGGAGCCCTGGCGGCATCGCTGGGCACGAATCTGGTGCTCAACGCCTCGTGGAACTGGCTCTTCTTCCGCCGGCACAGCACGAGGGCCGGACTTCTCGGCACGCTCCTGATCGACCTGAGCAACATCGCTCTCATCCGGCGTACCGCGGACGTCGACCGGTCGGCTGCCCGCGCGCTGCTCCCCTACGCGGCGTGGTGCGGATTCGCGACGGCATTGAACGCGGCGATCCTCAAACGCAACCCTGCGTGATCCGACCCCCTCCACAAGGAGATGGCCCGCCAGGAAGGCAGCGGGGCGGCCATGACACTCCCCAGTGCGACCGCCCCGCAGCACATCCAGACCTGAGGTTCCCCCGATCGCGGCGTCCATGCCTCCGCGCGCTCACGTGCTTGTGGTCCCAGGCCCAGGCTGTCGGTGGGTGATCCCTTGCCACGGGTCCGCCGGCGAGGGTGTCCACGCTCCGGTTCAGCCTCCCGACTGCTCCCCGGTTGCGTCCCAGAAATCAGCGGCAGGCTGCGGCGCAGCTCCGCTATCCGCAGCCTGACGTGGTTCGGCCCGTCGTGGTCGGGTGTGGCGTCGGACTCCGGGAGGGGCTGCCGGAGGTGGATGTCGGCGGAGCCGAGGAGGGCGGTGACAGCGTCGGCGTCGGGGACGCCGTGGTCGGGAAACCCTCCGGCCGGCCCGGGCCGGGGAAGGTCAGCTGGGGCGCCGGACCGAAGTCGATCCGCATCACCGCAACACTCGGGTGCCGTCCTGCGCCACGGCCCTCACCGGCGGCAGGGACGGTCCCACCCGGCGCCGATGCGCAGGCACCACGATGAGTCCCGAAACCGCCCGCCAGCGCGTAGCCCGCCGCACCGGAGAGCACCAGCGCGCTCGCCGCCGCAGCCGAGCTCCACCACCGGCTGCGAGCGCGGCGCATCGTCTGCCGCGATGACCGGCCCTCGACTCCACGCTCGCCGGCGCTCCCGGCCGCCCGCCCGACGCCGCGGCCGGCCGACGCGGAGTCCTCCCGCGCCTGTCGGCGCTCCTCCTCTACGTCCAAGGCGGCCTGCCGGCGCAGGTGTTCGGCTTCGGCGTGGGCTGCGTCGAGGACGCGGGCCGCCTCCTCGTGGGCGGCTGTGCGGGTTGCCTCGGCCTCCCGGCGGGCCGTGTCGATGAGGTCCTTGACGGTGGCGCGCAGGTGGCGCAGCGGCGTCTGGGCCTGGCGGTGGAGGAGCTTGACGTCCTGCCAGCGGCTGCGCCAGTGCGCGGCGAGGTCGGAGCGGGTCCGTGCGCCCGGTCCCCCGGGTGCGGTGTCGGCGGGTGAGCTGACGACGCGGACGAATTCGAGCAGCGCCTCCTGGGAGGGCAGTCGTCTGCCGGTGAGGGCTTCGTTGATGCCGGCGTTGGTCAACTTCGGGCGTACCGATGCCTTGACGATGTCCCGGTACGACGGCGCGCCGTAGCGGATGTGCAGCCGGTTCAGCTCGTCGGCGAAGTCGTGCAAGGCCTCCCGGTACGCGGCCAGCTCCGCGGAGTCCTCCACCTCCCCGAGGCTACGTTCCGCCACCGGAAGGCTCCCCTCTGTAGAGGAAAGCAACGGTAGAGGAGGTGGCAGCTGAACGTCTCAGGAATCGGCCGAACGTTGGTGAACACCCCGGACCGTTCGACAACGGATCACTTCGTCACGCCGGTGACCCGCATTGTCCGGGTTCCAGCGGGAGCGTACGAGGAGCTGGGATTCACCCTGCCTGACGCGGTGTGCTGGAGCCATGAACGACATCGAGCCCACACCCCGGTCGCCCCATCCCGTCCAGCCGCCTTATCCCGTCCAACGGCTCCACTCCGTCGAGCCGCCCGTCGCCGAGACGGAGCCGGCACCCGCTGAGCGGCCGCCGCGCTACCCGTTCCTCGACGGCGTCGTCCTCTTCGTCCTCCTCGCGCTGTGCGCAGGGGTCTACCGGGTCGTCGGAGATGCCGGCTTCTCCGTCATCACCGCCGCCGTTGCCGGTCTCTACGGCACCTGGCGTCTACGCCGCTGACCACACCGGGCCGACCCGACGCGGGGCCGGCCCCTCAGAGCGCCGGCTCCGGAAGCTCTCCGGGCTCGACCACGACGACCTCGACTCGGGTGCACCCGACCGATTTCAGTGCGCGCCGGCGTTTGGTGGCCGCGCGCTTGTCGTAGTGGCCGGCCGCCGCCTGCGGCACACCGTCCGGGTCGGTCCACGTCAGGCTGTAGCGGTGTTTCGTGGGCTTCATGCGGTCATCCTCTCCGGCGCCGGACATGGGCAGACGGATGCGTGGTCCGTTCGACGCAGCAGCTTCACACGTCTGCCCCCGCGGTGGAAGACCATCCGGGTGGGACGGCCACAGGGAGGGCCGACGGGCTTGGACGGCCGACTGAGCCGCATGCGAGGCAGGTTCGGCAGGCGCGTCCGGGGATGCGCCGATCCCAGCACCGACCTGAAGGAGATCACGTGGGCTCCGGCGAGGAAGACGACCTCGCCCTCGTCGGTGCCTCGGCACTGGATGTTCGGGCAGGCCCTGGTCTTGAACTCGGCCACGGGGACGGTAGTCGGCCCACTCACCAGCCCTCTGACGCGAGACGCGAGAACGGTGGAGGGGCCCGGCGGCGCCGGGCCCCTCTTCACACGTTGATCATCAAGCCCGCGGCTCCGAAGGCCTTGGGTGGTGACGGGCTGCTGGTGTCAGCCGCGGACGATGTTCTCGGCCTGGGGGCCCTTCTGGCCCTGGGTGACGTCGAAGGTGACGTGCTCGCCCTCGTTCAACTCCCGGTAGCCGTTGCCCGAGATGTTGGAGTAGTGGGCGAAGACGTCCGGGCCGCCGCCCTCCTGCTCGATGAAGCCGAAGCCCTTTTCGGAGTTGAACCACTTCACGGTGCCGCTGGCCATACTGCTGTCCTTCGAAATAACGCCGGGGCTCCCCCCGGCTGATCTGTGAGAGGCACCTTCCGTCACCGGACGGCACCCGACACCTGTTCTACCCCACCAGCCAGGCTGATCAACCGCTCCTCGCATAACATCCTGGCGACCGACGCGACACGGATGTGATGCGGCGCCGGCCCAGCGGCCAGACCGGCCCCCCAGCGCGCACGTGCCTTCGTCACCGCCCTGTCGTCGTGGCGGAGCCCGGCGAGGTCGGCGTTGCCGACACAGAGCCTCGGCACGCTAGGAAATGGTGTCGTCCCGTGGTGCGCGGCGTCGGCTGACAGCACCGGTGATGATCTTGACAGCGACGCCCAGGATGACGAGGTCCGCGATCATCTGCCCGGTGACCACGAGACGGGCCGCGTCGCTCTTGGCCGTGAGGTCGCCGAAGCCGACCGTCGCGAAGACGGTGACGGCAAAGTACAGGCCGTCGGTGTGGGTCAGCGGGATGCCGAAACTACCGTCCGACAGTTTGGCCATGACGACGTAGGTGCCGGCGAACAGCAGCAGGAAGAACGGGACGCTGGTCGTCAGCGCCTCCACTGCCCGTAGTCCCGGAAACGGCGATCGCGTGACCGAACGAACCTGAAAGGCCACCAGGGCGACGAACCCGAACAGGCCGACGACCAGGATCGTGACAGCGACCCCCGCGGAGTAACGGTCCAGGGGCAGCAGAAAATACAAGGTCACCAGAGCGGCGGCGGATCCCGCCATCCGAAGGAGCGTGCGTACCACCCTGCCGCGGGTCGGCCTCGATCCCCGCAAGGTCTCCGGCCCGAGGCCGGCTCCGGCACTCACTTGGCAGGGTGCGCGACGGCGGCACGGACCCAGTCGTGAACAGGGCCCGGATCCAGGGCGCCGAGGAACTCGGAGAGGGGGCCCTCCCAACTGCGTGTCGCACGGTCGGCGGCTGCTGCCGCGACCGCCTGCCGGGTCTCTGCGTCCGCACCCCGAATCAGGGTGACGACAGCATCGGGACCTGCTTCGGCGAGGATCCGGTGACCCTCGCTCGTATCGGAGTCGACGTGGCTCTGGCGTACGCCTGCCGCGTGCACGCCGACCTTCGCCCCTTTCACGGTGGAGAAGGGGCCCATGAATCCCACCGTCCACGAGAAGCAGACACGCAGCAGGGCACTCACCAAGCCATTCGCCGTCAGCACGCGCGCCTGCGTCAACCGCAGTGAGCCATCCGCGTTTCCACCGACCACCACAGCTGTCACTGCGCCCCTGCGGGCCATCCTGCGGAAGCCGCGGCCGAGGCACGCCAGCATGTACTCGGCACCGTGCCGGCTGCCGAAACTGGCCAGAACAACCCACTCCTGCCGAGAGTCCGCGGCCTGCGACGTCATGAGGGAGCATCCTTTGCTGCCGACTAACAAGCGCAGCGGACCCGTCAAGGCCCACCCTTACGACCTTAGTTATCACTTTTGTCTTTTATTGCAGCATTGAACCGCCTCCACGCGCGTCGTCGACGCGCGATGCGGATGATCCGTATCGACCCCCGCTTTCGTGAGTCGGAAGGGATATAGGTATCGAAGATGGTGAAAATGGTGCCTTGATCGATCCCTGCCTGCGGCCTACCCAGGGCACTGGAGGGGCCCTGGAAGGTGAGGTGGCCTCGATGGTGGAGTCCTCCGATGTCCAAGACGATGCGGGCTCCGTCGAGGCTGGGGGCTACCAGCAGGAGCTGAAGCGGACGCTCGGCTCCTTCCAGGTGTTCGCGATCTCGTTCGCGTTCATCTCGGTGGCGGTCGGCATCTTCGCGACCTTCGACGAAGTCCTGCAGACCGCCGGACCGGTCGGGATCTGGCTGTGGCTCATCGCGGCCGTAGGACAGACCCTGGTGGCCCTCGTGGTCGCGCAGTTCGCGGCCCGTATCCCGCTCAGCGGTTCCTCCTACCAGTGGGCGTCGCGACTGACCAACCCGAAGGTCGGCTGGTGGTTCGGCTGGCTGACCTTCTGTTATCTGGCGATCGGCGTGGTGGCGGTCGACAACGCGCTCGCCAGCCAAGCGTTCATGCCGCTGGTGGGCCTCCAGCCGGACGAGGACGTCGCGCGGCTGATCACGCTCGTGGTGCTCCTCGTCCAGACCGTGTTGGCCGTGGCCTCCACGCGCCTCGTCAGCCTGATCAACACGGTCGCGGTAGGGCTCGAACTGGCGCTGGTGGTGGTCGTGGCCATCGCCCTCGTCATCGCCGTGGCCGTCACGGGCGACGGCTCGGTCGGCAACCTCACCTCGCGCGGTGTCGTCGAACACTCTCCCGACTACTTCACGGTCGGTGGCGGCCTGATGCTCGCCATGATCATGGGGCTCGCGACACTCGTCGGCTTCGACTCCGCCGCGAATCTGGCCGAGGAGGCCAAGGACCCCTTCCGCGCCGTTCCGCGCGCGATCGTGGGATCGGTCGTGGCAGCGGGCGTCCTGGGCATGCTGTTCCTGATCACGCTCACCGTCGCGATCGACGACATCCCCCGCATCAGCGCCACCGGCTCACCGGTCGCGGCGATCATGCGCGACCAGCTCGGTCCGGTGACGGAGAGGACGCTGCTGGTCGCGATCACCATCGCGTTCTTCGGCGCCGGGATCGTCGTCATGGTCGCGTGCTCGCGGCTCGTCTTTGCGATGTCGCGCGACGGACGCTTCCCCGCCCACCGGCTGATGCGACGCGTCAACCCCCGCACCAGGACACCGATTCCCGCCACCGTGCTGGTCTTCGTCCTGGGTCTCGTTCTGATGGTCGCGCTGCCAGGCACCGCGCTGCTGAAGCTGGTCACCGCCTCGACCATCCTTCCCGCGGTCACCTACGGCTCGACGATCGTGCTCTACCTGGCGGTGCGCGGACGTCTGAGCCGCAAAAGGGGCGCCTTCGACCTTGGACGCTTCGAGCTGCCGGTCGCCATCTGCGCGCTGCTGTGGACGCTTATCGCATTGTTCGTTCTGGTGACCCCGAAAGAGGCCTTCGTATCCGTCGTGATCGTGGCGGGCCTCCTCCTCCTGGGCGGCCTCTTCTTCTTCGCCATGCTGCGGTTCGATCGCCGAGCCATGGAGACCGAACCGGGCGAGGTCGACTCCTTCACCGGCTGACCACACGGCGTCCTGTCTGCTCCGAAGGGAACCCCTGACGAGGCGGCGGGGCGACAAGGCGGCGCGGATGCAGTCGGTCAACAGGTCGGCCCCGGACCGGAGAGTCCCGGTCCGGGGCTGACCTGGCCGCGCATCCCGTCACCGCGGCGTGAAGCCGCCGCGCGTCGGCGCGCTCACCACTCGTCCCCCCACTCCTCCTCGGGGAACGGCAACGGATCCGTGACCCAGCCCGCCGTCAGCACGAGGCGCGTGTGGCGATGCAGGGCGAGGAAGCCGAAGGGACGGTCGAACGCGGCGCTGATCCGAGTGGTCAAGTAGCGGAAGTCGGGTGCACCCGTCGGGCCGAGTGCGAATGCCGTCACCGCGGCGGCCTCGAAACCCGACGCGCCGAACTTGGCCATCGTCTTCTGGTTGGCCGACTCGATGGCGAGCGGGAAGTCGCTGATGCCGGGGAAGTGCCCGTGCGACGTGTCCCGTGCGGTCGTGAGCCCGAACAACCCGTGCAGCTTCAGCAGATCGTGACTCGCGTTCATCGTGTACGCCGCTGTCGTCACCTCCAGCGACGGCGGCTCGGGCCGCGTACTGTGCACCTTCTCCACCAGCAACCCGGGTCCCACCTTCCCGAAGGGCAGCCCCGGTCCCGACACGACCGTGCACCGGCCGGCGAGGAGGTCGACCCCGACTCCGAGCACGTGCCCCGGCGTCATGCCCTCCTCGCCGAGAAGCAGGTGCACGTCCAGGGCGTTGTTCCCCAGTACCTTCAGTTCGGTGACATGCCCGCCGGGTGTGTCGGTCACGCCCACCCGGTCCAGCACCGTACTGGAGCGCCGCAGACCCATCCGGGGCACGGTGGCCCATGGCTCGTACGCGGTGTCCAATGGCACCTCGTGGAAGGGGCTCAGCCACTGTGTGCGCATGGCCAGTGCGCTCGCCAGCACCAGCTGCGTGGCCTCGTTCAGCATGACCGGCATACCGTCGATCAACCCGCCGGTCCGCTGCACCGCCCAGGCGTCCAGCGCCCGGTGGTCGGCCGCGGGGTCTCCGGTGAGCACCCCGTGAGCATCGACCGGCAGCCCCGCCCGCCACTCCTTTCGCAACTCCAGAGTGCGCCGCGTCCACAGACCCAGAGCCGTGTCGAGTCCCCGCATGCTGCTCATTGCCGCGAGCAACTCATGTGCGGACTGGGCCGCTTGCTCCGCGGGAAGCCCGACAGCCTCCGCCAACTCGGCCCGGGCCACACCTCCCGCTCCATCGGCCAGGAGGGCCAACAGGGGCCACACCCCGGCCGCCGAGAACGTCGTACCGCCCTCCGATACGCCCGCCCACCGCGCGGTCAACCCGTTCACCGCACGGACCGTCGTCGTAGCGACTCCCATCCCACCCCCATCGTCAACCCGCGATTCCCCGTGCTTACGGAGAGAGGCGGTACGTCATTCCCACAGCGCCCTCCATGAAGAAGGCGCCTTGCCCAAGCGAAGGGAGCAGCACCTCGCCGCTCGGAACGGAACAGCCTCGCGTCGGCGGGGAGGACAACGCCACACTGCCTCTTCGGCCGCTGACACAAGCGCGCCCCAGTCGCGATCCACACCGACCGTTGTCAACGGTAGTTCGCGATCACGGTGGGTCGCTGTTTACTGCCCGTAGAGGAGATCCGCACCCCCACTCGCCTCACGACGGTCCGGATAGGGTGATGCAGGTCCGCAGCGCGCTGTGCCGGCGTCGGAGGGAGAGGCGGGCGTCATGCACGTGCGCTCGGTGGGTCAGGAAACTGGTCATGATGTGGACGCCAGGTCCAGTGCCCGTGCCAGGGCGGCAGTGACGGCGGCAGCATGTGCCGGCAGTTGTCGTTCAGCCCAGGTTCCGACGAGGCCGAGGAAGTCCCGCACATCCTGCTCGGCGCCCGTAACGAGCCTGCGTACCTGGTCTGTCGGCAGCTCGATCACCGGGCTTCCGTCCGTCCCGTGTGCGTCGAACGTCAGCCGGACGCCGTCGCCGACGCGTTCGGCCACCGAGGACGGATCATGCCCGAAGGAGGAGTAGCCGGTGCCGTCGAGCACCTCCAGCCAGTCCCGCCAGGCCTCCAGGCCGTTGCAGCAGCCCGGGTCGACGAAGACGGTGCCGGTGGCGTTGTCGGTCACCCGGAACCCTCCGGCGGCGAACAGATCAGGCATGGTGAGCAGCCCGTGCAGGAATGAGCCGAGCGGATCGGTCGGGCACGGCCCACGCTCCTCCTCCGGCTCGAAGTCGTTGCAGGCGGCGATCCGCATGACCGCCGTGCCTACCTCCGCCGGAGTCAGCTCCCCGTTCAGCACCAGGTGGCCGTACGACTCATGTTCACCGATCTGCCAGAGCGCGAAGTCGTCCGCGGCGAAGATCTCCAGAACGGGTTGCATCACCATCACAGGGGGATGATGCCGGACTCACCGATACAGCACCAATGGCTTTCCGTGCAGGCGCATCAGCTGCCTGCCGGTGTGGTGCTGCTGTGCGTCGAGGGTCCCGCAGTCCGCGCGCTGGGGTGCGGGGTGGCCGGTGTGAGGCCACCCCGCACGGGGTTCAGTGCCCGAGGCTCAGTGCCCAAGGGCGCGGTCGACGGTCCGTACGAGTTCCCCGTCAGGGGTATCGCCGTCCAGGGACCAGAACATCGCGCCGCCGAGTCCCCTGGCCCGGACGTAGCGGGACTTCAGCGTGAGGACCTGCGGGTCGTCGTAGGTCCACAGGGTCGTGCCGTCGAAGAGCCAGGCGTGGCCGCCGCGGGGATCGCGGTGCAGTCGGTACTGGCCCGTGTCCGCAAGGGCCTTCAGTTCCTTGTAGTCGGCGTAGCCGTTGGCCCACTTGGCCGGGGCGGGTGCCGTGGCCGGCTGGCCCAGGCCGTCGCCGCCGCCGCTGACACCGGTCCAGCCCTGACCGTAGAACGGCATGC
The DNA here is from genome assembly GCF_036231965.1 of Streptomyces sp. NBC_01428. Classification (NCBI taxonomy): domain Bacteria; kingdom Bacillati; phylum Actinomycetota; class Actinomycetes; order Kitasatosporales; family Streptomycetaceae; genus Streptomyces; species Streptomyces sp. NBC_01428. The sequence goes on from NZ_CP109499.1 coordinate 1,258,766, forward strand.
CGACGACGAGCTTGCGGGCGGGGGCTCCACGCCGCAGCCACGCGTCCACCGTGCCGTCGACGCTGAAGTCGTCGCGGGCGTAGAGGGCGGACTGCTGGGCCGTCGTCTTCTCGCCGCTGACGTGGAAGTCGTAGCCCTGGAGGTTGACGAAGTCGAAGTCCTTCATGATCTTGCCGACCTCGAACCCGGCGTCGATCTTGGCGGGTGCGGTCGGGACGAACGCGGACAGCTCGTAGTGGTGGTGGCGGGTGCGCCCGTAGGCGTCGAGCTGTCGGCGGAACTCCGCGACGAGAGCGGTGTAGTTCCGCTTGTCCTCGGGGCGGTACACGGTGTCGGTGTCGCCCTCGGAGCCGGGCCACTCCCAGTCCAGGTCGACGCCGTCGAAGAGACCGGCGGCGGCACCGGCGCCGCCGCGGACGCCGTCCTGGGGCAGATTGCCCTTGAGATAGAGGTCCACGCAGGAGGCGACCAGCGCCTTGCGGGCGGCGGGCGTGCGGACGGAGTCCGAGAAGTGGGTCGACCAGGACCAGCCGCCCAGCGAGATCATCACCTTGAGGCCGGGGTGCGCCGCCTTGAGTTCCCGCAACTGGTTGAAGTTGCCCGCGAGGGCCTGGGTGTCGCTGTCGGCGATGCCGTCCACCGAGTTCTCGGCGTCCAGCGGTCGCTCGTAGTCGGCCCACGGATCCGACTCGCCGGGGACGTTACCCATGAGGCACTTGCCGTCAGTGCCGATGTTGCCGAACGCGTAGTTGACGTGGGTGAGCCGGGCGGCAGCGCCGCTGCGGTCGAGATCCTGTACCTGGAAGTCGCGCCCGTAGACGCCCCATTGGGTGAAGTAGCCGACGCGGCGCGGGGTGTCCTGGTGGTGGTCACCGTGGGCGGCGGCGGCCGGCGCGAACGCGGCGAGCAGGGAGAACGAGGTGACGGCAACGGCCGCTCGGGAGAGAAGTCTTCGGCGAGGACGCGGGCGTAGGCGCATAACGGAGCTCATTCCTCTGAGGCGTGGTGCAAGTGCCGTACACAGCAGTGGACTTACCTGCACGAGAAGCTATTGGTCTGGACCATCGGGGTCAAGGGTCCGGGCCGGCGTCACCCCATACCGTGCCGGGCAGGCCCGCCGGAGCGGCCGGTCACGAGCCGGATGAAACTGCCGGCCACCGGCGCGCCGCGACACCGGCTGCTCAAGTACCGGGGCACCCCGGGGGCGTGGCTCTTGCCCAGGTGGCTTGACCTGCCGCTGGTACCAGCCCACGCGGTGTCTCGGTCAGATACGAGAGCGACGCGCGGCCCTGCGTACGCCCTGCCGGCCGGCAAACCGACTGGGAGAATCGTTGGCATGACTGAGCGTTCCAGGAATTCCGAACAGGACATGCTGGCTTCCGACGACGAACGTGACCGGGCGACCGAGCGTGTTCGTGATGCCCTGGCCACAGGACGCATTGACATGACGCAGATGGATCAGCGGCTCACCGAGATATACGGCGCGAAGACGCGTGCCGAACTTGAGGTCGCTACCCGGAACCTCCCGAGTCCTGGTACCAGGGACGCACTGGTGGTGGACCGCCGCCCGACGTCCCGGTTCGCGTTGGGCATGTTCGGCGGCTTCGCCCGGAGAGGTGAGTGGGTCCTTCCGCCCGCCTTCACCGCGTGGTCAGTGTTCGGTGGCGGCCTCCTCGATCTGAGCGAAGCTCGCTTCACCAGCCAGGAGACGCGGGTGCTCGCGGTCTCGTTGTGGGGTGGAACCAAGATTGTTGTCCCGGATGACGTCGAGGTTCAGGTCAAAGGCGTCGGGATCTTCGGCCTGTTCGGCAAACGCGGAGCCCGAAAGGGAGGACCGGGTGCCCCACGCGTCGTGATCAGAGGACTCGCCCTGTGGGGTGCCGTCATCACCGAGAACAGGACGTTGGGGAACCCCCAGCACCAGGGAGAGCTCGGAGGGGGCGAGTCCTGAGCTCGATGGCGTCCGGCGAGTCAGAGCCTCGGCGTACGGGATGAGCCCCTGACAGCCGACGCGAACGTGAGTGGCTCGGTGCCCATGGCGCCCCGAGCCGGGCGCTCTCGGTGGGACCCCCAAGTGATGGGGGGCGCTTGGCCGTTGTCGCCCGGGCCACGGACGGCGGCGAGCTCGACGGCGAGGGCGATGACAGTCTTCGTCGCGCCGCCGAGCCCGCAGCCCGCCATCTCGCGGGCGAGGTTCGGGCCGAACAGGCTGGTGCCGGCCCGGGGAGATCACTTCACTACGACGTTGTCCCCGGCCGAAGTCGACGGTCCGGTCGTGGTGTTGCCGTAGTACACCCAGCGCCACGTGCCCGTCTTGGATGCCTTGACGGTCGTCTTGAGATTGCCCGAGCCGTTCGCGTACACCTTCTTCACCGTGGTGTAGGAGGTGGCTCCGGTGGGCTTGAACTGCAGGGTCACCAGGCGGCCTTCGTAGGAGGCGTACTTCCTGGTCTCCCAGTTGGCGCGCGTCACCTTCCCGGTCACGGTGACGGTGCTGCCCTTGGTTACGGGCTCGGGCGAAGCGTTGACCGTCAGACGGGAGTTGCGCTTGACGTAGACGGTGAGGCCCTCATCGTCGGTGTCACCGCCGTCGGTGTTCCCGGCGGCATCCTCGTAGTACACCTCGGCCCCGACCTTCCAAGCTCCGGCCTCGCTGTTCTGCATCTCCCACTCGCTCGGGTCGAAGAACATCGTCTCGTTGATGTCGCAGACGCTCGGGCTCACCCTGATGCAGTCACTTGTCTGGATGGCGTGCCACAGTCGATCACCCGCATTGCCGCGGTACAGAAACACCGCCGGCCACTTCCATTTGTGGGTGGTCGCCAGCCTGAAAGTGGTGGGCGCAGCGACCTCGTTCGACACCCCGATCACGATCGGCTTGCCGTCGTTCACGTGGACGCGGGTGAACGAGGCCCCGCCTTCGGCCGCGTCGGCCGGAACTGCGGCCACGCCGGTCAACACGGCGGCCGCGCCACCGGCCACGACAGCTCTCCCGAGCTTCTTCCCCACTTGATCCCCGATCTCTGTACCGAAGGGCGCCGGAGACTCGTCCTCCGGCGCGTTTCTCAGACAGCCGGGAATCACACGGGGTTGTACACCCGTGGATCACGATCGGGCATCGGGCATCGGGCATCGGGCATCGGGCATCGGGCATCGGGCGATGTTCGCCTCTACGTTCGCCTTTTGGGCGACGATGGCGGGCGTAGGAGGCTCGTTCTCGTCCAAGAGCCTCTGCTCACCGGGCTCGCGCCCTCCATCTCGGCGACGCCACGAACTCGACGAGCAAGGCGCGGGTCGGCTCGGCCCGGACGCCAGGTCCGCCCCGCAGGGTGTCGCCAGGACCACCCCGCACCGGGTGTCCAGGCCCCGCGACGCCGACCGGTCGAGTCAGCAGACTTTCTCTCACCGAACGGACGACGAGACCCACCACGGAACCGGGGAGACAGTCATGAACGAAACCGTCGCCAGGCGACTGACCGGCATCACCGGCATCGCCACGGCAGCCGCCTTCATCATCGAAGTACCCCTGTACTTCGTCTACTCGGGTCCGCCACCGGACTCCAACGTCCTGGCCCGGCTGCTGATCGGGATCCTCGCGCTGGCGTTCCTGATGGTCTTCGTGACCGTCTTCCGCGAACTCGTGAAAGCGGCGAACCCGGCCTACGAATGGGTCGGCACACTGGCTTTCGCCGCGGGACTGGTCTACTCGACCGTCACCCTGGTCTCCAGTGGGCTGGAGGCCGGTGCGGTCATCGCCACCGACCACGCCATTGATCCGACCATCACGGTCAGCGGAACCTACATCCTGTACGGATCGATCGGCCGCCTCATGCTCGGGCTGCTCCTGACCGCCGTCGGGTACGCCATAACCCGCGCCGGCCTGCTGCCCACCTGGACCGGACGCACTGCCTTCATGCTGGCAGGGGTCAACGTGGCCTTCGTGCCGTCGCTCTTCTTCGGCAACACCCCCGCACACTTCTACGCGGCGAACGGCTGGGGCACGACAGCCCTGATGGGCGCGCTCTTCAGCTATTGGATGCTCGCTCTCGGGATCGCCACCTACCGCAGTGCGTCTCGTGGAACGTCCCCCCACGCAGGAGCACTACAGCACTGAACAGCACAGAACAGAACTGCACAGCCCTGACGCGGTCCCCGGAGAAGCCACGGGGCAGTCAGCTGACCCGGGGACCGACCGCCAGCGTCAGTTCGAAGACCCGTTGCGGCGAGCCGAGATCCGGGAACAGCTCCCGGAGCTGAGACATCCGGTAGCGGACGGTCTGGGGATGGACGAACAACGCAGCCGCCACCTCGTTGCGCCTGCCATGGTGCAGCAGCCACGCCCGCAAGGTGTCCTCCAGCCGCCGCGCGGTCGCGACAGGCAAGGTCCGCAACGGCGCGAGGGCGCGGGCGCGCAAGTCCGCGAACGCGTCCACGTCGGCGCTCAGCACCAGTTCGGGCAAGTAGTCCTCGGTGTCGCGGATATCAGGAGAGAGGAAGCGCGCTCGTACGGCTCGTGCGTACGAAGCGGACGCACGGGTCCATGGCCGGGCCGGGCCGACCACGGCGGTGCGGTCGGTCAGTTGCCTCAGGAGATGGGAGCGGTCGGCGTCGGGGACCAGCAGCACGCCGGAGGCGTCCGGCAGATCGTCGAGAACGAGGGTGTTCGGGTCGAGCGTGCGGTAGGCGGGGCGGGCCTGGGCGGCGGGCAGCAGGACCGCGGTCAGCGAGACCGGGGACTGCCACCCGGCCCGTTGGGCAGAGGCCAACAGCACGTCCGTGCTCGCGCCGGCGAGGAGGTCGCGGACCAGTTGTTCGAGGTGGCGCTCATGAGCCCGGCCCTGGGCGGCGAGTTCGTCGGCGTGTCCTGCGGCGCTCGCGGCGGAGAGCTCGTCGATGTAGGCGAACGTCAGCTCTGCGAACTTGGCGACCTCGGCGGCAGGCAGTCCCGCGGGTACCGCACCCGCGGCCAGGCATCGCCAGGCCACGCGGGCGCCGACGCGGTAGGCGCCGAGCAGGGCGTCCATGGAGCGGCCGTCGCGCACCTCGCCTCGGCCCAGCTCGTAGGCCGCGTCACCGGCGTCGCCGCCCGTGACGTTGCCGCTCGCGACGTTCAGGTAGTGGCCCAGGGCGGTGCGGACGGCTCGGCGGATGGTGCCGCCCATGCGGCCGGACAGGGCGTTGGCGTAGGGAGGGACCTCGTCGATGATCGCTTGGACGATCTCGTCGGCGGTGGTCTTCAGGTCGGCCCGAAGTACGGCGACCGTCGTCTCATCCAGTGCCAGCTCGGTGACTCTCTGAATTGCATGGCTCATCTTTTGTTCCCTACGAACAATTCTGCCGACCAGATTCACGTCCTACGGACAGGACTTTACGCCCGGCGGCGCATCAAGCTGGAGTCATGACGAGTGCAGCCCTCCGCAGCAGGGCCTGGAAGCTGCTGGAGATGGTCACGACGCCTCTGCTGCCGTCGGACTACCTCGACCTGGTCAGCCCGCTGCGTGCGGGCGCCGACCTCCGAGGACGCATCGAGGCCGTGCACCCCGAGACGGATGACGCCGCGACCATCGTGATCAGGCCGGGACGGGGCTGGCGCGGCCATACGGCCGGTCAGTACGTGCGGGTCGGGGTCGACGTCGACGGGGTGCGCCTGTGGCGTGCCTATTCGCTCACCTCACCGACGAACCGCCAGGACGGACGCGTCACGATCACCGTGAAGGCGATCCCGGACGGCAAGGTCAGCAACCACCTGGTCCGCCGAGCGACACCCGGCACGCTGATCCAGCTGGACCAGGCGACCGGTGACTTCGTGCTGCCGAAGGCCAGGCCGGCCAAGGTGCTCTACCTGACGGCCGGCAGCGGCATCACGCCGGTGATGGGCATGCTGCGCGACACCGAGTTCGACGACGTCGTCATGGTCCACTCCGCGCCACGGCCGCAAGACGTGATCTTCCGCAGCGATCTGCACGACCTGGTCGCGGACAAGAAGCTGCGTCTCACCGAGCTGCACACCGACACGGGCGGCATGCTCGACATTTCCCGTCTCGACGACCTCGTGCCCGACTGGGCCGAGCGGGAGACCTGGGCCTGCGGGCCCGCGGGCCTGCTCGACGCCGCCGAAGCACACTGGACCGCGCACGGCGTCCACGAGCGCCTGCACACCGAGCGCTTCCGCCCCGGCATCGTCGTCGCCGGCGACGGTGGCGAGGTCACGTTCAGCACCACCGGCAAGACCGTCGACGCGGACGGCGCCACGCCGTTGCTGGACGTCGGCGAGGAGGCCGGCGTGCTCATGCCGTCCGGCTGCCGCATGGGCATCTGCTTCGGCTGCGTCACGCCGCTCAAGGCGGGCGCCGTCCGCGACCTTCGAACCGGCGAGATCACCGAGGCCGAGCCGGGCGTCCTCATCCAGACCTGCGTGTCCGCCGCGGCGGGCCCCTGCGACATCGAACGGTAGGAACACCTTGACCGCTATCGACCCCACCGCCCACCTGACCGCGGAGCAGATCGAGGAGCTCGGCCGCGAGCTGGACGCCATCCGCGACGGGGTGATCGCCGACCGCGGAGAGAAGGACGCCGCCTACATCCGCAAGGTGATCTCGGCGCAGCGCAAACTCGAGCTGGTCAGCAGGGGCGTGCTGTTGTTCTCGATCTTCCCGCCCGCGTGGCTGATCGGCACCGCCGGTCTGTCCGTGGCGAAGATCATGGACAACATGGAGATCGGTCACAACATCCTGCACGGCCAGTGGGACTGGATGCGGGATCCGAAGATCCACTCCACCACCTGGGACTGGGACCACGTCTCGCCGGCCGAGCAGTGGAAGCACTCGCACAACGAGCTGCACCACACGTACACGAACGTGATCGGCAAGGACAACGACCTCGGCTACGGCATCATGCGCGTCGACGAGGACCAGAAGTGGCACCCGGTGCACCTCGGCCAGCCGCTGTGGAACTTCATCAATGCCTGCTTCTTCGAGTACGGCATCGCTGCGTACGACCTGGAGCTCGGCAAGAACCTGCAGAAGAGCCGCCGCAAGACCCCGGAGTTCCGCGCCCGGGCCAAGGCGGTGGGCCGCAAGATCCGCAAGCAGGTGCTCAAGGACTACGTGATCCACCCGCTGCTGTCGGGCCCGTCGTTCTTCAGCACGCTCGCCGCCACGTTCACCGCGAACGTGGTCCGCAACGTCTGGACCCACTCGGTGATCATGTGCGGGCACTTCCCGGAGGGCGTGCAGGTCTTCGAGCGCCGGTCGATCAACAACGAGACGCGGGGCCAGTGGTACCTGCGCCAGATGATGGGTTCGGCGAACATCAGCGGCAGCAAGGCCATGCACTTCATGACCGGCAACCTGTCGCACCAGATCGAGCATCATCTGTTCCCCGACCTGCCGAGCAACCGGTACGCCGAGGTCGCCGTGAAGGTCCGCGCGTTGTTCGAGAAGTACGAGCTGGACTACGTCACCGGGCCGCTGCCCAAGCAGGTGTACTCCGCGTGGCACAAGGTCTTCCGGCTGTCGCTGCCGAACAAGAAGGCCAGGGTCGAGATGCCGGAGCGCGAGAGGGAGCTCGTCGCCGCTTGATTTCCGGGATTGGTTCAAGTCTTTCGACCGTACCGGCGGCACCGCCGGTACGGTGCGATACGTAGGGCCTGCCCCGTATTCTTCCCGGCTCGGGCGACAAACGTCTCCGACGCCACTGGCCGCAGAGCCGGGTCGGAACTGGGCCTGGGACGCCAGGTCGGTCCAGAGCGAAGCCCCCGCCACCTCGACCGACGAGGAAGGACACACTCCCGGGTCTAGAACCGGCCGGTGCAAGCCAGGCAGACACGTGACGACTCCCAGGTGGCCCGCCGTTCTTCCGCGTAGGTCGTCGCCTTGTACACCACCGCACCCCACCCCAGGCCGCCGGCTGCGATCACCAGGCCGAGCAGCACAGCTCCGCCTACGGCCACCACAATGCCGAACACCAACGCGCCCAATGCGCCCAGCAAGCCGCCGCGCGCCGCAGCCGGCGGAGCGTACTTCGCCTTCAAATCCGAGTCCGACGGCAGAGACCGCCAGTAGTGCGGAAGGTCCGCCACATTCGGCGAACCGCACTTGGGCGACGGACACACGATCATGTGCAACCTCCAGCCGAAACCATTCCGATGGCGGCAGGATCCGGATCGGGTGGTAGCCCTGGCAAGACGTACCGGTGAGTGTGTGAGACGGGCCACAACCCGGACGCAACAAGAGCCCCAGCCTGCACAGGCGGGACGCGCGCGTAGCGGAATGACTACAGAAACAACCAGGTCAGGCAGGCAGGCAGTGGAGTGCCGACAGCGTCGGCATCGACGCGCGATTCGATCGGACAGTGTCCACGGATCGATTGGCGTGGGCCCCGGATCGGTCCCGGGGCCACGCCGCGTTCCGCTGATTCGTTCAACGCTGCCCCACTCGCTATGAGTTGGACTCGAAATACCGCGAGCTGGGCGATACCTCTGAGCCGACGAGCCTCCAGGTGGCTTCCGTATCGTTGCCGGGGTTCTCCTGATCAGCAGGCCAGCGGCTGCACTGGCCTCGTCGAGCGCTCCGTGACGTGCGGTGCCTTCCTGCGTGCGTGAGTGTCCGACCAGTGGGACCACTCCCCAACTCCCCTCCCCGGCAGGGGCCTCGGCGATAAGATCATCTCTCGCTCGCACCTGCGGCGCACGCACCGATCCGATCTCTCGGGGAGACCAAGACATGAGCGTGGCCGGCAGCTCGTCCGACGCGAGCGGGCACGATGAACGTGAGGTCTTCGTCGGGCGGCGGTCCGAGTCCGAGCGGCTCGCGGCGTGTGTGGACAAGGTGCGCGGCGGGGAGGCGTGGCTGGCGGTCGTCGAGGGTGAGGCGGGGATCGGCAAGAGCGCTCTGCTACGCCAAGTCGTCTCCCCGCTGGAGGACTTCACCGTGCTGTGGGCGGTGGGCGATCCCTCGGAGACCGATCTGCCCGGTGGAGTACTGAGCCAGCTGGTGCGGCGCGTGGACAGGGAACTGGCGGCCCGGTTCCCGCTGCTGGCGCGGCCGGACGCGGCAGGGGTGTCGCCGCACGCCCTGGGCGGGCAGTTGTTGTTGCTGCTGGGCGCGTTGCAGGAGTCCGGGGGCGGGGTCGCGGTCGTCGTCGACGACGCGCACTGGGCCGATCCGCTGTCCTCACAGGTGCTGGGATTCGTGGTCCGCCGGCTCTGGGCCGACCGGGTGCTGGTGCTGATGGCGACCCGTACGGACAGCGAGCGGAGCGGCGAGGCGCTGGACCGGCTGGTGCGGTCCGTCGACCGGGCGACGCGGGTCGAGGTCGCCGGACTCGGACAGGACGAGGTCGACGAGTTGGCCCGGCGGCTGTTGGCGGTGCGGGTGACTCCGGAGTTGGTGACACGGCTGCACGGCTACACGAAGGGGCATCCCCTCTACGTGCGCACCGTCCTGGCGGAGGTACCGCTTCAGGTGCTGGGCGACGAGTCGGCACGGCGGTGGCCCGTCCACCAGTCGCTACGGGCGGGGATCGGGGCCGTACTGGGGCGCCTCCCCGCCGATTCCGTGGCCCTGGTGGAGGCGCTGGCGGTGCTGGACGGCAGGTTCCCCCTGGTCGGTGTGGCGCGGGTGGCCGGGGTGGACGACGGCGTGCGGGCGCTCGAACCGGCGTTGGCGGCGGGGCTGGTGCGATGGTGGCCGACGGATTCCGTGGGACCGGTGTCCTTGGTGCACGGATTGCAGCGGGACGCGGTCTACGCGGGCATCGGCCCCGAGCGACGGCGCGCGCTGCACAACTCCGCGGCCGAGGTGGTGGGTTCGGGAGCGGCGTGGGCTCATCGGGTGGCCGCGGCCACGTCCGACGACCCTGTTCTGGCGGCCGAACTGGAGCGTTCGGCGAACGCCGAGGCCCTCGCCGGCCGCAACGCCCTGGCCGCCACCCGGCTGCTGTGGGCGTCGTCGCTGTCCGGCGACCGTCCGGAACGGGAACGGCGTCTGCTCACGGCGTGCGCTCAGTGGCTGCTGACCTTGCAGCCGTGGGCCGCCGTGCGGTTGAGGGCGCAGGTGGAGGAGTGCGCGGAGGGAACGCTGCGCAGTTGTGTGCTGGGCGTCATGGACCTTCTGGCGGGCCGACTCGCCGTGGCCGAGGCTCGGTTGACCGAGGCCTGGCAGGAGGCACTCGCCGATCCGGACGCGAGCTGGGTGGCGCTCCTGGCCGGTACGTTTCTGACGGTCATCACGATCCGGCAGTGCCGGGGCGCGCGGACCGTCGACATCGCGGGCAAGACGCTGGCGATCGGTGACCTCGACGCGGGCACGTCCGATTTCATCCGCGCCGTGCTGGCCACGGGCCGGATGTGGGACCAGGGGCCCGGTGCGGCGCTGCTGGACGTGGCGCACCTTCCCGTCGAAGCCGCCGAGGCGTCGAACGACCAGCTCGCGACGCTGGCCACCCGTGGGGTCATGCACCTGTTCCTGGGCCGGTTGGCCGCGGCGCGGGCCGATCTGGTCACCGTGGCGCACCGCGACCGGCTGGGCGCGGGGTCCAAGCTCAGCCATCTGTCGTCGTCCCTGCTCGCGGTGGTGGAGTACCTCGCGGGTGACTGGAGTGCCAGTGAGAGCGCGGCGGACCGGGCTCTCGCGATCGCCGCGGCCCACGACCACGTCCTGGGCGACGCGGCCACGTGGTTCGCGGCCGTGTGCGTACAGGCGGGGCGCGGGAACTGGGAGGCGGCCGAGGAGTCCGTCGAGGCCCTGGAGCGGATCAACCGGACGCTGGGAGATCCACCGGCGGAGCGTGTGTACGCCGGACTGGCGGGGGCGGTGCTGGCGCAGGCCCGGGGTGACCACGCCGCCATGGTGAGGTCGTTGGCCCCACTGGTCGAGCCGGTGACCGGAGCCGAGGGCAGGGGCGGGCACAGCGGCGGGAAGGGGGACGAGGCCGGGGCCGGGGACGACCGGGTACGTCTGCGGTTCGAGCCCCTGTGGTTGTGGCAGCAGTCCCTGCTGGTCGAAGCGCTCACCGGGACGGGACGCCTGGCGGCCGCCGCCTGGGCCCTCGACGACTTCTGGCGCGGTTACGACGGCAGTGGATATCTGCGGGTCGTGGGAGCCCGGCTCAGCGGCCAACTCGCCGAGGCCCAGGGGCGGCCGCGTGAGGCGTTGGCGATCTACGCCCAAGCTCTGGGCGGCGAGCCGGACAGCCCCGACGGGCCCGACGCCGCCGGGAACCCCGTCGCGACCGGCGGGGTCGGTGACCCCGGCGAGGACACCCCGCTGTTCCGGGCGATGCTGGAACACGCGTACGGCAGGCTCCTGGTGGCGACCAGGACCGGCTCCCGGCGGGAGGCCGCACGGTGGTTCAAGTCGGCCCACGACCGATGCGACACCCTGCGGGCCGAACCGTTCCTCCAGCGGTGCGAGACGGACCTCGCCGCCATGGGCCTCACCGCTCCCGCCCACGCGCGGCAGCACGTACTCGCCCTCACCGAGCGGGAGGTGTCGGTCGCCCACCTCATCGCCGGCGGGATGACGAACCAGGAGGCCGCGACGGAGCTCTACGTCACCCAGAAGACCGTCGAGTACCACTTGTCGAACATCTACGCCAAGCTCGGCATCACCTCACGCCGCCATCTCGCAGAGGCCCTCCGAACCCCGTAGCCCTGACGACATCGCAGCGGCGGCGGGAGCCGCACGTCGGCCGCACGTCCGCGGCGCCTCGGTCGCACGTCGGCGGCCACACTAGGGTCGACCCCCAGGGTTCCTGAGCCCCCGGGGTGGTCTGCTGGGGGAATGACTGGACGCTCCCGGGCCGCAGCCCGCACCGGCCGGGTTCCGCTCACCGGTCGACACGAGGAACTGCGGGCGCTGTCCGACCTGGTCGCGGGCGTGCGTGACGGTATGAGCGCGGCGCTCGTCGTCGTCGGCGAGGCCGGTATCGGCAAGACCACGCTGCTGGACCATCTCGCTGAGACCTCCCACGACCTGCGGGTCGTCCGCACCGCAGGGACGGAGTCCGAGGCCCGTCTCGGGTTCGCGGGCCTGCACCGTCTGCTGCGGCCCTTCCTGGACGGTCTGGAGTCGCTTCCGAGTCCCCAGTACGAGGCGCTGGCCTCCGCGTTCGGGATGCTGGCCGCGCCTCGGGCCGATCGCTACCTGGTGGGGATGGCGGCCCTGACGCTGTTGGCGGACGCCGCCTCGGTGCAGCCGCTGCTGTGCCTGGTGGACGACGTGCAGTGGCTGGACCGCGAGTCCCGCGACGCGCTGGCGTTCGTGGCCCGGCGGCTGGGCGCGGAGGCGCTGGGCTTGGTGGTCGCGGGCCGCGACGAACCGGGCGGACCGGGCGCGTTCGAGGGGCTGGAGACCCTGACGGTCGGCGGACTGGCCGGCGCCCAAGCCCACGAGCTGCTCGGCCACAGCGTGGAGGGACGGGTGGACGCGGCGGTGGCCGCACGCATCGTGGCCGACGCCGGCGGCAACCCGCTGGCCCTGCTGGAGAGCGCCCAGGCGCTGAGCCCCGCGCACCTGGCCGGGACGACCCCGCTGCTCGAACCGCTGCCGGTGGGAGCCCGGTTGGAGAACCACTTCGGACGTCTGGTGGGGGGCCTGCCTCCGGAGACCCGGACCTTCCTGGTGCTGCTGTCGGCCGCGCCGCCCGAGGACGCGCTGCTCCTGTGGCGGGCGGCGGCGGAACTGGGCGTGCTCGCGCAGGCCGCGGACGCGGCGGTGTCCGCGGGCGTGCTCACCGGCGGGCGGCTGCTGGAGTTCCGGCACCCGCTGATCCGCTCGGCCGTCTACCGCAGTGCAGCAGCCGGTGAGCGCAGGCGCGTCCATGCCGCGCTCGCCGCTGTCAGCGATGCGCTGCGCAACCCCGAGCGGCGAGCCTGGCACCGCGCCGAGGCGACCGTCGGGCTGGACGACGAGGTGGCCGACGAACTCGTCGCGGCGGCCGAACTGGCCCGCGGGCGCGGCGGTTACGCCGAACGGGCCGCTTTCCTGGCCCGAGCGGCACAGCTCTCCCAGGCCAACCGGGCGGTGCGGCTCGTCGAGGCCGCCCGGGCCCATCTCGTGCTGGGCGATCCCGCGACCGCCCAGTCCCTCCTCGCGCAGGCCCAGCCACTCCTGGCCGGCGGCGACACCGTCCTGCGGGCCCGGGCTCTGCTCACCCAGGCCACCACCGACATCTACTTCGGGCGGCTCGCGGGCCTGGGATCGCCGCTGCTGGCCGCGGCCGGCGTGGTCGCGGACACGGACCGCGCCCTGGCCCGGTCCATCCTGCTGGAAGGGCTCCTGGCCGTGCTGTGCGGTGAACACGACGCGACGGCCCGCCAGGAACTCGGCGTGACGATCCTGACCTCACCCGCCCTGAGCCCGCTGCCTCCGAGCCCACCGGCGCTGACGGCGTCGGTCGGGTCTGCGCCGGTCGGGCCCGCGTCGGTCATGGTCCCGACGCCACCGGCCGTGGCCACGAAGCCGCCGGCCGCGCCCCCGCCGGCCGCCCCGGCACCGGCACCGGCACCGGCCTCCGCACCGGCGATGCTGGTCCCGGCAGCCCGGTTCGCGGCGACCGCGACCCCGCGTGCCCTGGTACCAGCGGCTCCGGCGCCGACGGCCCCGGCCCCGGCACCGGCGGTCGACGCCCCGCCGGCCGAGGTCTCGGCCCTGACCACGCCGACCGCGGTCTCAGCGTTCGCCTCCCCGCGAGCCACAGCCCCGCCGGTTGCCGCCCCGCCCGTCGTCACCACGGCGGTCGTACCCGCGCCACCCGAGCCGTCCGCCCTCCCCAGCAGCGCCGACCTCCTCCTCGAAGGCTTCGCCCTGCGGATGCACGGCGGCTACCAGGCTGCCCTGCCCCTCCTCCAGGCCGCACTCGCCGCCCTGGAACGGGACACCGACGTGGTCGGGCACGGCCTGCGCGCCGCGACCCTGGCCCTCTACGCCGCCGAGGAGGTCTGGGACGAGACAGGCGGCGCGAAGGCAGCCCGACTCGTCGAGGACCACGAGCGCGCCATCGGCGCGCTGGGAGCACTGCGCTCCACCCTGCTGGTCCGGTCGACCTGGGAAATCCGAGCCGGCCGGTTCGCCACCGCCACCGCATGCCTGGACGAGGCCCAGGACCTCGCCGCCGTCATCGGCCAGCACTCCCCCGGCCTGGCCTACCGTGTGGAACTCCTGGCCTGGAGCGGCCAAGAACCGGCGGCCCGCACGGCCGCGGACCTCCTCGTACGCGACCTGGCCAGCCGGCATGCGCACGGCGGTCTGGCCGACTGGGCCCGTAACAGCCTGACCGTCCTCGAACTCAGCCTCGGGCACTACGTACAGGCCGCGGCCCACGCACGCGTCACCTTCGACGCCGACAACCCCGGAGGCGCCCCCCGCGCCCTGCCCGACCTCATCGAGGCCTCCACCCGCAGCGACGACCGGCCCACGGCCCGACAGGCCCTCACCCGCCTCGAAGCACGTGCCCTGCCGGCCGGCACGCCCTGGGCCCTGGGGCTCCTGGAACGCTGCCGGGCCCTGGTCTCGGCCGACGACGACCGGACCGAACCCCACTTCGCCCGGTCACTGACCCTCCTCGACCGCACTCAGGTACGCACCGAACTGGCCCGTACCCACCTCCTCTACGGTGAATGGCTCCGCAGGCGCAAACGCCGCACCGATGCCCGCACCCAACTGGGCCACGCGTACCGGATGTTCACCGACATGGGGGCGGCCGCCTTCGCCGAGCGGGCCCGGACCGAGCTCCTCGCCACCGGCGCGCACCCCCGCAAGCGGGCCGGCCGCTCCCCGCACGACCTCACCGAGCACGACCTCACTCCTCAGGAACGGCGCATCGCCACCCTCGCCGCGCACGGAACCACCAACACGGAGATCGCGACCCGGCTCTTCATCACGCAGTCGACCGTCGAGTACCACCTCAACAAGATTTTCCGGAAACTCGACATCACCTCCCGGCGACAACTCAACTCCCTGCTGACCAGCGAGAACTGAGCCCGTCGTCCGTCACTGGCGGACGACATCCCCAGTCCGGTCGGGGTCCGGGCGCGCGCCGGGACTGGGGGTTCTCCCCGATACGAACCAGGAAACGCGGGTGGTGTCCTGCTGTGGCCGCACCCGCCGCCGACGACGACTCCGCCGGCCCCCTGGAAGGCCTCGACCCATGACACCGGAACCCCGCCCCACCACGACCGCGAACCGCCGGACGTTCCTCAGGACCGCGACGGCCGCGCTGGCGGTCCCCACCGCGGCCGTCCTCGTCGGCGAGGCGCTGTCGGGCACGGCACACGCCGCCACGGCCACCGCCTCGACGGATCTTCCCGACTTCGCCCCGGTCCCCACCGCCGCGACCGGCCCCGCGGTCAACGAGCAGGGCTACTTCGTCGGCCGCATCAAGGGCAACCTGTACTGGGTGACCGACTCCTACTACCAGGCGATGTTCCTGAGCACCCGCGAAGGGGTGGTGCTCGTCGACGCGCCGCCGACCATTGGGAACAACCTGCTGCGCGCCATCGCCGACGTCACCCGGGCCAACGGCCGACCGTCGAAGGTCACGCACCTGGTCTACACCCACACCCACGCCGACCACATCGGCTCCGCCCACCTCTTCGGCAAGCACGTCGTGCGCATCGCGCACAGCGAGACCCGCCGGCTGCTCCGGCTGGAGGCGGACCCCAACCGGCCGCTCCCGACCGTGACCTTCGACGACCACTTCGACCTGCGCGTCGGCGGGGAACGTCTGGAGCTCGCGTACCACGGCCCCAACCACTCCCCGGACAACATCTTCGTCTACGCGCCCGACCACGCGACGCTGATGGTGGTGGACGTCCTGTATCCCGGCTGGGTGCCGTTCAAGAACCTGGCCGTCTCGCAGGACATCCCCGCCTGGGTGAAGGCGCAGGACACGGCGATGAGTTACCCCTGGACGACCCTGGTCGGCGGACACCTCGGCCGACTCGGGGTGCGCGCCGACGGTGACGTGCAGAAGCGGTACATCGCCGACCTCACCGACAGTGTGAAGGCCGCGATGTCCCTGGACCCGACGCCGTATTTCCAGAAGTACGGCCCGTCCGGGAACTCCTGGGCGATCTTCAAGACCTACCTGGACGCCGTCGCTCAGCAGGCGGCCGGTCCGGTGATCGCCAAGTACACCGGCGTCCTCGCCGCGGCCGACGTCTTCACCCTCGACAACGCGGCCACCATGCTCGAATCGCTGCGGATCGACGCCGGGATCCTGAGCCCCTTCGGCACCCACCCGTAACCGAAGGCTCCGGGGACGGGAGCCGGGGGGAACGGCCGCGAGCCGACGCGTCACCCCGGCCCCACTCCGAAGTCCACCCCGGATTCCGACACGGACGCACTGGGGTCTTTCCCCGGTACGAACACCTTCGCCCCCGTGGTGTGCTGGCCCCGCACCGGACAGCGGACCGCCGTACCGGCCGCACCGCCCTACCGATCATCTCGCCGTACCGATCGCCTCGCCGTACCCACCGCACCGACCGAACCGAGAGGTCCTCATGACGTCACCGGCCCCCGTCCCCGTCGTCTTCATCCACGGCCTGTGGCTGCACGCCAGCTCGTGGGCCCCCTGGCTCGACCTGTTCGAGCGGGAGGGTTACGCCCCGGTCGCACCGGGCTGGCCCGGCGACCCGGGCACCGTCGAGGAGGCCCGTGCCAACCCCGAGAGCATCGCCGACCACGGAATCGACGAGGTGGTGAACCACTACGCGGCGATCATCCGGGAGCTGCCGGCCCCGCCCATCGTGATCGGGCACTCGTTCGGCGGCATGATCGCGCAGAAGCTCCTCGGGCAGGACCTGGCGGCCGCCGCCGTCGCGATCGACGCCGCCCAGATCAAGGGGGTGCTCCCACTGCCGCTGTCCGCGCTGCGCGCGACGCTGCCCGTGTTCAAGAACCCGGGCAACAAGCACCGCGCGGTCTCTCTCACGGCCGACCAGTTCCGCTTCGCGTTCGGCAACGCCTTGTCCGAGGAGGAGTCGGTGGAGCTGTTCGAGCGGTGGGCGATCCCCGCCCCGGGCAAGCCGCTGTTCGAGGCCGCCGCCGCGAACTTCAACCCGCACTCGCCGGCCAAGGTCGACACCGGCAACGCCTCGCGCGGACCGTTGCTGCTGATGTCCGGCGGCAAGGACCACACGGTGCCGGAGGCAGTCGTCCGGGCCACCCTCAAGCAGTACCGGCACTCCGACGCCGTCACCGACATCACCGACTTCCCCGACCGCGGACACTCGCTGACGATCGACAGTGGCTGGCGCGAGGTCGCCGACACCGCACTGGAGTGGCTGCGACGGCACTCCCTCTGAAGGGCCCTTCCGCCGAACGACAACTCTGCCGCGCGCAGCCGCCGTTGAACGGCACTTCCTCCGATCCGCACTCCACCGACAGCACCGGCACCGTCGAAGGGCCCTGGCATGGATCTGCACCTGAACGGCAGGACCGCGGTCGTCACCGGCGCGAGCCGCGGCATCGGACTCGCCGTGGCCGGGGCCCTCGTACGTGAGGGTGCCCGCGTCGTGACCGGTTCGCGGGAGATCACCCCCGAGCTGCGGGCGCTGGCGGCCGAAGGCGACGTCCTGTCGGTCGCGGTCGACCTGACCGCGCCCGAAGGACCGGCCGAGCTGATCGCCGCGGCGACCTTCGCGTACGGCGGCCTGGACATCCTGGTGAACAACGTGGGTGCCGTCCGGCCCCGCACCGACGGCTTCCTCGCGGTGACCGACGACGACTGGGCGGCGACGCTGTCCGTCAACCTCCTGGCCCCCGTACGCACCACCCGGGCCGCGCTCCCCCATCTGCTGGAGCGTGGAGCGGGCAGCATCGTGACGGTCAGCTCCGTCAACGCGTTCCTGCCCGACCCGCTCGTGATCGACTACAGCGCGTCGAAAGCCGCACTGTCGAACTTCTGCAAGTCGCTGTCCAAGCAGGTCGGCCCGCAGGGCGTTCGCGTCAACACCGTGAGCCCCGGCCCCGTCACCACCGGTCTGTGGCTGGCGCGCGACGGGGTCGCCGCGACGGTCGCCGCCGCCACCGGCGCCTCCGCCGACGCCGTGGCCGAGCGGGCCGCCGCCGACGCCGCGACCGGCCGGTTCACCCGCCCCGACGAGGTCGCCGACCTCGTCGTGTTCCTGGCCGGCGATCGGGCCGCGAACATCACCGGGTCCGACTTCGTCGTCGACGGCGGTCTCGTCAGCACGCTGTAACCAGCCGCGGCCGCGGCCCAGCCGCAAGCACTCCCCTCCCCGCAGCAACTCCTTCCCCTTGACTGGAGCACCCGTGAAGCACCGTCATGCCCTTTTCCGGCCACGTGTCC
Organism: Streptomyces sp. NBC_01428; assembly: GCF_036231965.1. Lineage (NCBI taxonomy): Bacteria > Bacillati > Actinomycetota > Actinomycetes > Kitasatosporales > Streptomycetaceae > Streptomyces > Streptomyces sp. NBC_01428. The sequence continues at coordinate 1,277,081 of NZ_CP109499.1, forward strand.
TGGCACCGCTCGCGATCGCCGCGGCGTTCGGCCTCAGCGCCGCGACCCTCTCCGCCGCCACCGTCTCCGCCGCGACCCCGCACACCAGGACCGCGACAACCGCGACGACCACGGCCCGGTCCGCCGCCCCCGTGGTACCGGCCGGGTTCACGGAGCACAAGGCCGCCGGCCTCGACTACGTGATCGGCGGCCACGGTCCGACCCTCGTCCTGCTCCACGGCTACCCGGAGACCTGGTACGAGTGGCGCGCCCTCCTGCCGGAGCTCTCCCGGCACTACACCGTCATCGCGCCCAGCCTGCCCGGCGCGGGGAAGAGCGACGCCCCGGCCGACGGCTACGACAAGAAGTCGATGGCCGCAGCCGTCCACACACTGCTCCGCAGGATCGGACACGCCGACGACATTCGGCTGGTCGGCCACGACATCGGCTCGATGGTCGCCTACTCCTACGCCGCCGCGCACCCCCGCGACGTGAAGAAGCTCGTCCTCAGCGAGGCCCCGATCCCGGACGCGAGCCTCTACACGTTCCCGTCGCTGACCGCCGCCGGTCCGGCCGCCTGGAACTTCGGCTTCTTCTCCCTCGCCAACGGCCTTCCCGAAAAAGTCGTGGCCGGCCGTGAGAAGGAGTGGGTGGGCGGATTCGTCGACAGCCTCGAAGTCCGCAAGGGTTCCGTCACCGACGACGACACGGCCGTGTTCGCCGAGGCACTGAAGGACCCGGCCCACCTGTCGGCGAGCTTCAAGTGGTTCCGGACCTTCCCTCAGGACGTCGAGGACAACGCCGTCAACCGGCGGACGAAGCTGACCATGCCGGTCCTGGCGGTCGGCGCCTCGGGCAGCCTCGGCGAGGCCGTACCCGACCAGGTCCGCCGGTACGCGAAGAAGGTCACCGGGGTCGTCGTCCCCGACTCCGGCCACTGGATCTATGAGGAGCGTCCCATGAAGATGACCGCACTCCTGCTCTCCTTCCTCGGGCGGACGTCGTGATCGCGCCCTTCCCCGACAACACCTTCGCCGGAGCCGGCGGCGAACCCTTCTGGTTCCTCGGCGGCCGGGCCCGGATCCTGGTCCCCGGCAGCACGACCGGCGGAGCCCTCAGCGTCATGGAGTTCTTCGACACCGCCGGCCACGCGCCGCCGCGCCACATCCACGCGGACGAGGACGAGGTCTGGATCGTCCTCGACGGAGAGGTGTCGTTCTTCGTCGGCGACCAGCGGCACGAACTCGAAGCCGGCCAGATCGCGTTCGGCCCGCGCGGGGTGCCCCACAGCTACCTGGTCCGCTCGGAGACCGCGCGTCTCGCCGTGGCGTTCACACCGTCGCGGGTCGAGGAGTGGTTCAGCGCGAACGGCACTCCCGCCACCCGCCTCGACGACGTGGCTCCCGCCTTCGACATCGGGAACATCCTCGCCTCGGCGGAGTCCTTCCGCGTGAGCGTCGCGGGCCCGCCGCCGACCGCCTGACCACCGTCGCCCTGCGACATGCGATCCCGCCGGCCGCGCACGGCCCCAGACCTGCCGCCGGTGCCCGCCCCGGACCCGCCTCAGGCCTGCTGCGGACCTGCCGGCGGCCCCACCAAGAGAAGGACTTCGTCATGCCCGGAACCCCGTCAGTCCCTCCGCACGGAAACCGCTGGTTCCACCGACGCGTGGCCATCCCGGCCGCTCTGGCCGTCGCCGTCCTGACCGTACCGGCCGTCTCCCCAGCATCCTCGGCGTCCTCGATCGCCTCGGCACCGGCTCCATCGGCGGTGGCCGCGCAGTCCCGGCACACCTCCAAGCCCACCGTCGTCCTGGTCCACGGCGCCTTCGCCGACTCCTCGGGCTGGAGCGGGGTCGTCGCCCGGCTCCGGCACGACGGCTATCCGGTCATCGCCGCGGCCAACCCGCTGCGGGGCCTGGACTCCGACGCCACCTACGTCAGCAGCCTCCTCGACTCCATCCCCGGTCCGGTGGTGCTGGTCGGCCACTCGTACGGCGGTGAGGTGATCACCAACGCCGCGGTCGGGCACGCCAACGTCAAGGCCCTGGTGTACGTCGCGGCCTTCGCTCCCGATCAGGGCGAGAGCGGCCTGGCGCTGGTCGGTCTCAACCCCGGAAGCCAACTCGGCGAGGCGCTCGTCGTCCGGCCCTACGCGGTCGCCGGCGGCGGCGGAGCGGACGGATACGTCGACCCGGCGAAGTTCCGCACCGTCATGGCGGCCGACTTGCGAGGATCCGACGCGGAGTTGCTGGCCGCCCAACAACGCCCGGTGGACCTGGCGGCCCTCCAGGCACCGAGCGGTGTACCGGCCTGGAAGACGATCCCGTCCTGGTACCTGGTCGCCGGGGCCGACCGGGCGATCCCGGCCGCGACCGAGAGGTTCATGGCCCACCGGGCCGGCGCTCACACCGTCGTGGTCGACGACGCGTCCCACCTGGTCATGCTCTCCCACCCCGGCCGGGTCGAGAACCTGATAGTCCAGGCCGCCAAGGCGACCGACTGACGGTCGAGTTGGGATCCAAGGCTGACCTCAGGGGAGTTCGACGGTTCTTGATCCCGGGGGGCCTTTGTACGGTTCGGCCGGGTGGGCGGCGGTGAGCACCACCCGGCCGGGGCGGTGGAGGGCAAGGCGGGAGGCGCGGCCGGTGACGAGGCCGACGCCTTCTGCGCCTCGACGGCTCGGAGGGCGAGGCCTCGTTCGAGGTCGCTGCGACAGCCCTGGAGTCAGAGCCTGCGGATGTGCCGGTCCAGCAGGGTCCGGATGCCGTCCACGTCTGCCAGCTCTCGCACGCCCCGCTTGGGCAACACGGTCAGGCACGAGACGCCTTTGTCCCCGCTGAGCAGGACGAAGGTGTCGGGGGTCTCGGCGTAGTGCGGGGCGGCGGTCCAGTTCAGCCGGCTGGAGCCACCCGTGTTGCTCACGGTGGCACCGGAGTCGTCGACCCTGGCGCTGTACGCCCCGTTCCGCGACGCGATCTTGTGGAACTGGCGGGCCGTGAGTCAGGGCTGCAGCACGAACATCATCACGGCGAGAAAGCCGGCGAGCACCAGCGACTGCGTGTCGGGGGCCTCACCCTTCGCCAGCGGCACCACCGAAACGCCGACGAGCACGGCCACACCCATGACGGCGAACCGCTGCGTCCGCTGGGCACGGCCCGACGCCTTGGACCGCGCCTTGAGCGCCTGTCTCATGTCCTCACGCGTCAGCTGGTACTCCAGCTCGACGTACTCCCCCACCGTGGTTTCCGCACGGTCCTCCATGAGCCCTCCCCTTGGACCTCTTCATGATCGAACGAGGGGAGAATAGCCTGCGAACAGGCCGATGACACCCACGATTTGCCCGTCCTGACCCACCGCGAAGGGCTACCGGCAGGCAGGCCGGCAGAGCGCCACAACGCCGACCGGACAGACCGCCGCGAAGCGGGCTACCCAGTGATCCAGTGGGGCACTCCGCCTATCGTCCAGCGGGGCCGGGCCCGGGGGCGAGGGGACAACACCCGAGGTCATAGCCGTACTATCCCCCCTCACAGATGCGATCCAGGGGTGGGCAGTGAAGAACGTCGTCATACGAAGATGGGCCGTCGGAGCCGCAGGCATGGTCCTGGGCCTCGGAGCGGTCGGCTGCGGTGCCGAGAAGGGCGGGGGCTCCACCGCGGTCGACGCGCCCGGCGCGGAAATCGCCGCGCGAACAGCTCCCGCCACGACGCCGAAGCCGAAGCGCCCGGCACAGCGCCCCCTGACGCAGGATCAGCTCGAACGCGCCGTGGTCGACAAACGGGACCTGCCGGGGCTGGAGGTCACCCGGCTGGGCTCCGGCACGGACGGCTTCGGCGACGGCACCGTCAGTGCCCTGCCCGCGGAGGCCACGCGTCCCGCGTCCTGCGCGCCGGTCGGCTCCGCCGTCAGCGGCGGCGCCAGCAGGTACGCACCGCTCGGCAGCGTGACGCGTATGGCCCAGACCAAGAGCGGAACCTCCACCTTCCAACTCGTGTCCTATCGCGCGGCCGACGCCGTGCGGGTGATGGACGAACTGCGGTCTGCCCTGGCGACCTGCACGACCTACACGGTGAAGTGGCCGACGGACACGACCTTCGAGGACCTGCGTTCCGCCGGCGATCCTCATCAGGGCGACGAGGGAGTCTCGTTCCGTCTCGACGTCGTGGCGTCCTCTCCTGGCGGCGACGACGATCCCGTCAGGACACTCCAGAGCTTCCAGGTCATCCGCTCGGGCTCCACCGTGGCGGTCTTCTCCGCGTTCGACACCGACGCCCACAAGGTCAAGCAAGTTCCCGCGGCGCTCGTGACCGCCCAGATGAAGGTCCTGGGAACCGGCGGCCACCGGTCGTAGCGCGCTCGGGTGGATCGTGTTGCTGAGCTCCGCACACGGACTGGGGGTACGTGCGCGGGCTCTCTCCCCCGCCCTCCGGCCGGATCCCTGACTACCGGGTGTCGCGCCGCCGACGCGCGCGTTCGAACTCGGCGACATCCGACAGCCAGGGACCGTGGTGTTCGAGTGCGGCGCAGCCGCCTCGGACGAAGGCGCTCACCAGGTTCCGGTACCCGCCGATCCCGTCGACCAGGCTGTACTCGACCCGGTACTCCGGATCCGCCCCGCCTTCACCCTCGCGCAACGTCGTGATCCGGGCGATGGAGTCGGCGTAGAAGTGGAGCTGGATCCCTTCGCCCATCTCCTCGTCCTCGATGGTGAACACTTCATTGTCCGCGGCAGAGCGATCACCGACGAACTCCCAGAACTCCGCGGCGGCAGTGCGCGGACTGTTCCGTAGCCACTTCTTCTCGGCGCCTTTGTCGTCGGTGAACGACAGGGCCGTCTTCATCGCACTCCCACCGCGTTCGGCGCGGTGGTCGGCGGCGGCCTCGTCGTCCTCCATGGGCGTGCTTCCAGCCCGGCCCGCGGCCTCCGAACACATCAGGAAGCTCACGGTACGCACAGCGTCGTCGACGAGTTCAGGATGTGCACGGCGCACGGCCTCTTGGACCGTTGTCTCCATCCGCGCCCAGTCACGCCTGTCCGTAGCGCGCTTTCCCCGTCGTGGATCGCGACCGATCCGCATCCCGGCGCACGCCCGCTCCGCAGTGGCGATCACCCGCATCACCTCGGGCAGCAGAGCGGGATCGACGGCATCGGGTATCCGCCTCGGAACTGTCGCGCCGTGCAGATACTGGCCCGTGTACCTCAGCATCGCGGCGTCGAGGGGACCGAGTACTGCTCCGCGCTCGGCCCGACGGTGGTTCGCGTGGTACTCCTGCGCTCGTTTCTCGTTCGACGTCTCTGTCGCCGCGCGCATCGCCGCGCATACCTGACCGCGCTCCAGTAGACCGATGTCGGCCCCGTGCGCGATGAGACGTCTCCTGTCCCAACGGATGCGTTGGAAGAGCGCGTCGACGTCCGCGGGCGCGGCGAGGAGGATCGGGTCCAGGAGCGCGACGGCAGCTCCCTCGTCAAGTCGGCCCCGGGTCCCGGCGGCGTCGCATAGCGGAAGGACCGCACTCCACAGCAGCAGGTGTCTGGCCAGGTCCTCCTGGATCACCGCAAGGTGGGCTTCGCTGATCGAGAACGTGAACGTGCGAGGATCGTGGTTGGCGTCGGCCCCGGCACCGAGCGTCAGCTTCAGTTCGCCGTCCTCGCGGATCACGTTCGGGATCCAGCCGCTCTGGCGCGTAAAAACGACGTCTCTCATCGGCTCAGTCTTCCCTGGAGCGGCACCCGGCCGGCATCATGGCGATGTCGCAGCCCCACCCGTGCCCCCCCGTGCCACCTGTTCACGACCACCGTGCACATTCCACGTCGAGGCGCTTATCGGTGCGCACCCACACTTCGCCCGGTGTGCTCTCGGCCGGGGCGTCGACTCGTTCGATGCCCAGGAACTCGATCAGCTTGAGCAGCTCGGCCCGTTCGGCTCGGTCATCCTCGACATCATGCGCGTCGAAGAAGACATAGTGCCGGCCGCTCGGGTCCACGCTGCCCGAATCTGCCCAGATCCGAGCGACTTCCTCGATCGCCGCCGCTTCCGTCGTCATCGTGGCGGCGCGGGCGGCACCGCGGACTTCCGGTGACGCGTCGAGGTGAGCGACGTCGGAGGTCCACTGGCCGAAGCGGTCGAGCCCGGCATATCCGTTCTCGAAGAACAGCATCGCGCTCGGGAGGAAGCGATTGCCCCTGTCGACCTTGAGGTGTTCCGACCGAGGTCGGTTCCCGTCTTCGATCCGGGAGATCACACCCTGCCCGGGCGTGAGCACCAAACGCTGCCCCGAGGGTTCGTCACTGATGGTGTAGGTCTCGGCATCCCGCTCACGGAAGAACGCAGAGAACGCTACGTAGGCTTCCTGAGGGTCGCCCACAGAGACCTGTCGGTCGTCGCCATCACCTACAGAGAAGACGAACTGTTTCGGTCCGGGGCTGTAGGGGCGAGCCATGTGCGTATGCGTCCTTCGTTCATGTGTGATGGCTCCGCCAGCGTAGTGGAGTCAGAGGGGACGGAACGGCGAGAGGACCGGTCAGATCGGCCTGCCCCCACACCCCGTCAGCCGTCCCACCCTGCCAGGCCCACCTCGCCGCGGTGGAAGGCCTCGGGCCCGAGAGACGCTGAAGCCGTACGCCCGGGGTATCCGCCTGAACATGCTTGCTCTGATTGCCTACCGCTCCTACCACGGCACAACAACCGTGTGGGCCTTCGTCGTTGCCATCCTCATCGTGCTGGTGGCCGGTTGGTGCATCCGACGCCGACGGTAGCCGCGACACCTGGCAACGCGAGGAGAAATCCCCCGACGGCCAGGCCCATGCTGGACGCGATACCCCGCATGCGCGGGATGCGCGGGCAGCCACGTCACTGGCCGGCTGACTACTCGCCGACGCGGCTACGCCTACGACGAGTACCGCCGACTGTTCCGGGCTCGCGGCAGTGGGTGGTCTCTTGCCGGGCGAAAATCGCGAAATGGGGTCCGGTTTCGGCTGCTACATGTCGCGATCGTTGGTCTCGGACGCTGGTGTCAGCCACCGCAGGCGGTCCTTTACTTGTCCGCTCGATAGAGCTTGATATTCCTGTTGACGAAGAGGTGGACGTAGCCGCACCGCCAGCAGATCAGGCCGGTGGCGCTCTCGTCGGCCCAGGCCAACTTCATGAACTCCATGCCGGTGCTGTTGAGCAGGACATCCCGCTCTCGGAACAGATCCCCTTTGCAGACCTGGCAGTTGAGCCAGACATCGCCCAGTGCTGCACGTACCGGTTTTTTCGCCATCGCGTGAACGCCCCCGTCCCTGCCATTCGTAGTCGAAGTGAACCTATGTCTCCGACATGCGCATGACTATTGGCTTTGAGCAAGATCAGAGGTTCTCCCCGACCGCAGGGCGAGCGTCTTTGTGCGCGGGAACCGGCAGCTCGTGCACCACGTCAAGTCAACTGGTACGAGAGGAAGGTGCACGTGACAAGGTTGGCTGTTTCGGTCGGCAGCGGCCTGCTGGTCGTCGGGATCACGGCAGGGGTGTGGTGGAACTGGTTCCGCGAGCCATACACCCTGGCCGACGGGCCCAAGGTCGACGTGAAGGTGCGGGCGGAAAAGTCCACGTACCCCGACGTACAGGAGACGACCGAGGACGTCGACACTCTCGTACGGGTCTACGTGCAGCGGCTCAAGGGCGGAGACGCGAAGGGCATAGCCGAGCTGGCCGGCCCCGCTTACAAGCAGCCTGGGCCCACCGCGGCCACGTACGTGCGCGAGTACGGCCAGGCAGCGGGCGGCCCCGTTGACGTCACCGTGCTGGAGGGGCCGGTCAGCTACTTCAACTCGGTGACAGTGGCGTACAAACAAACCGGTCAGCGGCAGGAGCTGCTGCTGGTGAAGGATGACGGGCTCTGGTGGATAGGTCTCGGCGACGGCGACCCCGCGGCGGGCTTGTAGCGACAGCCACGAAGGGCGAGCCCTGACGTGCGGACTCTGGATGATGTCGACGTCTCCAGGCTCGCCGGCTGTTTCCGCCTCGTGGACTTGGCACAGGACCGGTCGAGAACTTCAGCCACGTGACACCCGGATGCTCTACTGCGGCTGCGAGGCGATCTGGATCAGGTTGCCGCAGGTGTCATCGAAAACGGCGGTGGTGACGGGGCCCATCTCCAGGGGCTCCTGAGTGAAGCGGACGCCGAGACCGAGCAGGCGCTCGTACTCCCCCTGTACGTCCTCGACGGCGAACTGGGCGAGGGGGATGCCGTCCTGGACGAGGGCGTCGCGGTAGGGCTTGACGGCCGGGTGCCCGGCGGGTTCCAGAAGGAGTTCGGTGCCGTCGAGCTGCTCGGGCGAGACGACGGTCAGCCACCGGGCCTGCTCACCGAGCGGGACGTCGTGCTTCTTCACGAAGCCGAGGATCTCGGTGTAGAAGTGCTCGGCCTTGGCCTGGTCGTCGACGAAGACGCTGGTCAGGTGGATCTTCATGGGGTGACTTCTTCCGGTGGGGAGGTGTCGGGCACGGGCCATCGTTCGGTGATCCGCCGCAGCGGCGAGGTGTTCAGGTCGTGGAACTTGTAACGGCCTTCCCGTCGGGTCTCGACGAGACCGGCGGCCTCCAGCACGGCGAGATGCTGGGAGACCGCCTGCCGCGAAAGGCTGAGCTGGTGCTTCATGGACAGTCGCGAGCAGATCTCGAACAGGGTCTGTCCGGACTTCAGCGCGAGCTCGTCGAGGATGGTGCGGCGGGTGGCGTCGGCCAAGGCTTTGAAAATGTCGTCGGCCACACCCACACCATAGGCAAGTGCCGGCTTGCCTATCAAGTCTCAGGGCTCCGTGTCTCCAGTCCGCACCACCGACGGTTCGCCCGCGGTGGGTGGTCTCGCAGCACCCGCCGACGCCCGCCGACCCGACGAGAGACAGCCCAAGCGTGCGGTGACGCCGCGCTTCGCGGTCGAAAGTCCCCTGAGTGGCCCAAGGTTTCGCCATGAAAATGGACCAAACCCGTGGGCTGCTCCACTCCTACGATCGGAGACATGACGACGCGCGAAGCGCAGTCCGGCCGGCGCTGACCGGATCGGCCTGCCGTCTCCTGTCAGCCCGCCGAGGGGATGCCGAACGGATCCTCCGCCCGGCAGCGTCTGCACCGAAGAGACAAGCGACCAAGGAGGCAATTCCCATGAAGGCGATCGTGGTGAGGGACCGCACCGCGGAAACGGCCGGGATGACGCTGGAGGAGCGGCCAGAGCCGTCTGCGGCGATCAACGACGTCATCGTGCGGATTCACGCATCGGGCTTCGTGCCCACCGAGATGGAGTGGCCATCGACCTGGACCGATCGCGCCGGCCGTGACAAGACCCCGTCGATCCCGGGCCACGAGCTGGCCGGAGTGGTCACCGCCCTCGGCTACGGCACGACGGGACTGTCGGTCGGGCAGCGGGTGTTCGGCCTCGCCGACTGGCACCGTGACGGCACCCTGGCGGAGTACGTGGCGATCGAGGCACGCAACCTCGCACCCCTGCCCGGCGACGTCGACTACACGGTGGGCGCCTCCCTGCCCACCTCAGGTCTGACCGCGTGGCAGGGACTGTTCCAGCACGGCCGCCTTCAGCCCGGCCAGACCGTCCTCGCCCACGGCGCGGCCGGCGCGGTCGGGACGATGGTGACCCAGCTCGCACGGGAGGCCGGCGCCTACGTCATCGGCACCGGACGCACCGCCGACCGTGAGAAGGCACTCGACTTCGGCTCGCATGAGTTCGTCGACCTCGCGCATGACGCGCTGGAGGACGTCGGCGCCGTCGATCTCGTCTTCGATGTCCTCGGTGGCGACGTTCAGAAGCGGTCCGCTGCCCTGATCAGGGCTGGAGGAACGCTCGTGTCCGTCATCGGTCCGGTCGAGGCACGACCCGCTGATGGCCTGGCGGTGGACTTCGTGGTCGAGGCCGATCGCGCCGAACTGGGTGAGATCGTGCAGCGGGTGCGCGACGGAAGGCTGCGGACGAACATCGGTGACGTCTCGACCCTCGACGACGCCGTCGCCACCCTCAACCCGACCGAGCGACGCAAAGGAAAGACGATCATCCGCGTTCGTCCTTGAGGACTCGGGAACGGCGACCCCCGGCGGCCTGGGCAGGCGGGCGTCATTCCTCGCCTCCCACGGCGGACCGCTGGGGCGTCCACAGAAGGGCGCCGTGGCGCCGCTCCCACCACAGGCCGGTCCGCCGTGTATGGGCGAAACCGGTAACGAAGAAGAGATACGAGGGTCCGCCCGGAGCGGGCTCGGATGTGCGTGGACGCCTGACGCTTGAGGCTGTCATGATCACGCGGCGTGTGCCGCAGTCCGGCCGTCTCTCGTGCGGCCTCGCCTCTTCGGTTTGGGGACGCTACTGAGTGCCGTCGCCGTGGGTTCGAAGGTGGTCGGCGCCTTGGTGTTCGCGGCAACCGACCTGCTGCGGGGGGGGGTGACAGGACTGGTGTCGGTCGCAGCGCTCCTTCTCGGCGTGCATGCCATTCGGACGTCCCAACGTTCCGCACATGCCGATGCGCGAATCTTGGACAAGCTCTAGCCACAGGCAGCATTCAGGCGGGAGAGGCGGGGCACAAGGCGCCGCCCGGTCCGCAAGCTGTCTGCTCGTGGAGACAACCAGAACCCCAGTCACCGTGAACCGGCTGGGAGCCTTTCGCGCCGCGCAGCTGCGAACGCGTCCAGCGCGGCCCACAAGACACAGCACCCACCTCAAGGCTCTCAGTTGCTCCGACCACCGACGCAGCCAGAGTTGACGGTCGGGTCCCCGTGCTTCCGACGCCACGCCCGCCTGCGACTGGCCGACGAGCCTTCCCCTCACGTGGCGGCAGGCGGCCCGGCGACCGCCTTCGTCGGTCCTCGGCCTCGGCGATCGCGGGTTCGCATCAGCCATGAGACGAAGCATTTGAACATGTTCAATACTGCTGGCAGGATGACGTCCGACAACCGTCCACGGCTTGAGGGCGGTTGCGCCTCTACCTCTGAGGACCGATGACATGGCTCTGGCTCTGCTCCTGCTTCTGATCGTCGCTGGGCTCGTCGTCTTTGCGGTCACCGTGCTCGGCATCCATGCCGTGCTGCTCGGACGCATGCCCGGCCCACGGCTGGCGGGATGGATCCGCCGGCCAAGGCTCTGGGGAGTCGGCGTGCTGCTCATGGTCTGTTCCGCACGGTTCGGCGGCGCCACCGCGCTGGTGATCGGGCTCGGGCTGGTCACCCTGGGCCATGTCGCGAAGCCCGCAGCCCGACCGCAGCTGCCCCGTTGATTCGACCCGATACCCGGCCTCGGTGGCCCGACCGAGACCAAGTGCAACGTACTCGCCCGCCACTTGCTCCTTCCTCCCCCGGGTATCCGCGAACTCCCTTGAGACGACTGCGACAACTGCCAGTACGAAGGTGCGACCTGGCCGTGCGACACCCTGCACGGCCTCGCGTCGCCTCATGCCGATCCGCCGAAGTACCCCGCAACGTCCTTGAACCGGGAGCAAATGTGACCTCGATATTCCAGACCCACATGGGCGCCCGCTTCGGCCGCCTGCACCCCGAGATCCGGCGGCGCTTCTCCGTCGGGCTCCACAGTGGCGAAGCCTGCGTCGGGCGCGGGACGATGGAGCAGATCCGCCGGTGCCCCTTTCGTCAAGCCCTTCCTCCGGCTGGGCGGCACGCGCAACATCCTCGTCCCACGTCAGGGGCGCCAAGTACCTTTCGTCATCGAGAACTTCCCCTATATGGACTCCTTCGGCCGCGAGACCGTCACCTTCGTACGAACCTTCCAACTGCCCGACGGTCCGCACCGATTCGACGCCACGATGGTCTCCAGTCCGGAGCGCGACTGCATTGTCGACTATCTCGGCACCCACCAGCACCTCGCCAGCGACCTCCACATGAGCGCCGAGCCCGACGGCTCGCTCCTCATCCGCTCCGGCCAGCACCGCTTCCGCGAGGGTCCCGTCGACGTTCGCGTCCCGTCCCTGATCGGGGGCGACGCCGAGGTCCGCGAGTCATTCGACGAGACCACCGGCCGCTTCCATATCCGTGTGCGCGTCACCAACCGGCACTTCGGATTTCTCTTCGGCTACCAAGGCTCCTTCACCGCCGACTACGTCAAGGCGGACGAGAGCGGACTCCGCGCCGATCTGCGGCCAGTCCGCGAGGAAGCCCGCGCGTGAGCACGTCCGGCCGGGCCCCGCCTCGAACGCCTGCTAGATCCCTGCACCCCTGGGCGAGCAGGGCAACGCCAACGCCGCGGGCGGGCCGGCGACCGATGGCGAGCGGAATGGCCTCGGCCTGCGGTACATCGCAGGACGACCCCACACCCGCCTCTTCCGACGCCGTGGTCGGCCCGTGGCGCAGCGACTGCCGTGCCACTCTGCAGATCAGCCAGACCGGCCGGTTCACGTTCGCCGACGTCCCCTCCGCCGATGAACCGAGCTTCAAGCAAGCCCTGTGCGGAGGCGGTAAGTGGCACATCTACCGCGGCGGGCGGCAACACATCACTCCCGAAGGGAACAAGCGTGAATCGACCAGACTGGCGCTTCAGGAGACGCGTTGCCATTCTGTACGGCCTTGCAGGCGTCATCATCTCCGGGACGGCACGGCTGGCGAAGTCGGGACTGGGGGTCGATGTTTCAGACCTCATCGTGGTCCTCATCGCAGCAGCTACAGGCGCCCTGCTGGGTCTCGTCCTCCCGCGCAGTTGGATTCCGTCCGCCAAGGATTGAGCGGGCAGAGGCCGGCTACCGGACCTCCCGGCCCGCTCACCGAAGCTCCCGACCACGCAGCCAGCGCAGGTATCGGCTGCGCGGCGGACGGGTTGAGAGGCGCACGGAGGCCCCACCCCGATCCGCTGGACCAGGAACGTCGTGCCACACTCGTCCGCACTTCAATACGTGCAGGTCGAGAGGGGCTGACCTTGTCAGAGGGTGTGAAGGCAGGGTCGGCCTGGAAGTCGGGCCTGGCGTTCGTGGCGGTGGAGGCGGTCTGCGTCGGCGCCGCTCTGTGGTACCCCGGCGAGCTCATACTGGCCTTCAGCACCGGCTGTATCTCTCCTGGTGAATTGCCGGACACCTCGCGCGAGATGTTCGACCCCTTCAGGGTGATCGCGGTCATGGCCCTGGTCATCATCAGCGTGGTTTCGACCGTGCTCGCCTATCGGATACCCCTGCAGCAGTCGGAGGCGAAGCAACGGTCGGTTGCGGCTCTGAAAGGGCAGTTGGGGTTGTCTCTCGTGATCATCGTGGCGTCCGTCGCCCTCCATGATCCGCACCGCATATACCACTGCGGGTGACTTCGGCGCGTGAGGCCGCCGCTGTCGGCGTACCGCGGTGACGTACGGCGACCGTCGGACCCGTGACCGAACGCCAGCAGTCGCAGGACGACCGGTCGGCCCGCCCGCGAACCTCAGTGTCCATCGCGACCGACTGATCCACCCGCGGCAGCAGGACACAGCCTGAACAGCCGGTGTAACCCGCCGTCTCGTAAGCGGCAGCCACCAGGTCACGCCTCGGTACGCGCCTCCGGTGGCGGTGCAGGGGGCGTAGGCGGTCGCTCGATGGTGAACGCTCGGGTGACCGGATCGACTCGGGCCGACAGCACCGTCCCCTGCGTGGCGCTTCCGAACCGGTGCTGCGGGACCTCATTGCTGCACTCGAAGGGTTCGAAACCCGGGCCGCTGATGCGCATCAGGAGGCGGACCTGGTCGTAGTGGTCGTTGGTCGGCGGTGCGGAGGCGACCGCCAGAACCAGCGCGGTCGCGTCGACGCCCAGCGCGGCGAGTTGGAGCGTGGCACGCCGTTCCTCACGCGCGGAGAGGAGGGTGGACAACCCGACGCAGGCGACGAACGCCGCGGCCAGGGCGAGGCCGGCTCCGACCCACACCCACCCACTGCCCGTCGCATCGAGGTCGGCGACGGTCCGGACGGTGACGTAGACGGAGGCCCCTCCCGCGCCGAGGAACAGGACCGCGCCCACGGCGCACGCGACTGCTGTGATCACCGGGCCCTTGGGGTCCAGCAGGACGGGTTCATGGGCGCGAGTGCTGGCCATGGTCGCACCCTAGCCAAGGACATGGGGGCGTGAGCAGGGGGCGACCCGGGCAATCGACGGCTTCCGGCCGTAGAACGCCGAACCTCCCAGTACACGAAGCCCATGACCCTTCACGCACAGCATGACCGGGCAAGCTGGAGCCAGGAGGCGGTCGCGGTCGGCAGGTCGGCCCCGCGCACATCCAGACAGCAGCGCAGCTGGAACCCCGCAGACCTTCGTTCACAGCGGAACCTCACCCGTGGCGTTCTCCGTATGGATTCACGCGTCGACGCATACTGGTAATGACCGCTCAGGGGCTTGGTCCGCCGCCGGCCGACCGTCCCCGATCCACTGTCGCGAGGTGACGCTCATGGCCACCTTTCTCCTGGTCCACGGTGCCATGCACGGTGGATGGTGCTGGCGAAAGGTACGCGACGCCCTGACGGCACACGGACATCGGGTGTTCACGCCCAGTCTCACGGGACAGGGCGAGCGCAGCAGCCAGTTGTCGCCGTCGGTCGGAGTCTCCACCCACATCGACGACGTGACGGATCTGCTCTGGTACGAGGATCTCCAGGACGTCCACCTCGTCCTGCACAGCTACTCCGGCATCCTGGCGGGCCCGGTCGCGGAACGCGCGCGAGGGCGCCTGAGCAGCGTGGTGTGGCTCGGCGGGTTCGTCGTGAGCCCGGGTGAATGTCTCCTGGACGTCGAACCGCCGGAGGTCGCCCGGCGCTATCGCGAGCAGGTGGCCGCGGCCGGCGAAGGCTGGTACCTGCCGGCCGACCCCGCCTTCCTGTCGCAGTGGGGTGTACGCGACGAAATGGTCCGCGCCTGGGCAGGTCCCCGCCTCACGGCCTTCCCGTTCCGCTGCCAAACCGAGGCCGTACGATTCGACCCCGCGCCTCTCGAAGCACTCCCCCGGTTCTACGTACGGCACACAGAGCCGCCGTTGCCCAGTCTGGACGCGTCCTTCGCCACCGCGGTCGCCCAGGGTTGCGCCGTACGGACACTCGCCGCCGGTCACGACATGATGCTGGAAGCACCCCATGCGACGGCCCGCATCCTCCGGGAGATGACGGCACTCGCGGACTCATCGCCCTAGCCAAATACCAGTGCACCACGGATGGTTGGGCGAACGCTGCGCCTCCCAGCTCCGGGCCGGAATCAATCAGTTCGACTGCGCTCCCATTGCATAGGCTGAGCCACCGCGATGAGGGAGGGGATGTCTCGGAGGCCGTCGGCCGACGAAGCGGTGGGGCTGCTTGAAGGTGAATGGGGAACAGAGCATGCCGCACTCGCCGGCCTTGACGCGGAGAAGGTCTGGCAGGCGTTCCTCCGCTTCTGTCGATGGCTGTTCGACGTCTCGGAGCGCCCGATGGTGATGGCCTTCTGTTCCAGTACGGGACCTACTCGTTCGACGGTTGTCAGACGCTCACGCTGAGTCTGACTCGGCAGTTCGAGGTGTCCGACGCCGATGGTGATCACGATCACTACGTGCAGGTCCATTGCGAGATCCGATACGCGTCCGGACTTGCCGTCGAGGCACTGGGGAGCTTCGGCTCTTGGTTCTTCCACGGCGCTGGTGCTGTCGCGCCGTGGCCCGGTACGCCGCCCGTTCGGTGCGAGGCGCAGTGCGAGCGGTGCTCTGGTGCGGAATTTCGAGCTGCTCCTTTGTACTGCCGCGAGCTGAGGCTGAGGAGTTCCACACCTCGCACACCACCTCGGGCTCCCCCCATGTTGCGCCGCTCGGGTGGGGCGGCTGCCCGACGGTCTCGCCATCGCCGATCTCGTCGAAAACACACCGTTCGTCGGAAAGCTCGGGCGGTATCCGGCATGACCGACCCGTCCTCGAGGAAGCATGGTGGGGCCGCTCCGGCCGCACCCGCACATGAGGAGGCTCATGACCGACGCCGCACCGGGCACCCCCGAACGCCACATGCACTTGCTTCCGCGCTCCTACGACCAGGTCGAAGCCGGACGCAAGACGATCGAAGTCCGCGTCGCCACCCCGGAGAAGGCCGATGTCTCAGCCGGAGACACGATCGTCTTCCACGACCGAGGCAGCGGCCGGGAACTCGACATCAAGGTGAACCGGGTGACCTCGTACACCTCGTTCGAGGCCCTGCTCAACGTGGAGGACCACACCCGCATCGACCCGGACGCGACGAGAGCCGAACTCCTGGCCGGCCTCCGGGCGATCTACCCGCCGGCCCAAGAAGCGCTCGGTGTCATCGTCATCGCTTACGACCACCGGACCGCACGGGCCGGCCGCCCCACGCCGATGACGCCCTCCCAGTACGCGGAGACGCTTCCCCATCACACCATGTACGGCGGCCTGTACGTACGGGACGACCACGACCGGCCGGTGCAGTTGCGGTCGGTCCACGGATCCCGGCCCTGGCAATTCCCCGGCGGCGACCTCGACGTCGGAGAAGACCCGCTCCAGACCGCCCATCGTGAAACGTTCGAGGAGACCGGCCTCGAACTCGACGCGGACACGCCGCGACTGCTCATGGTGTACTTCCTGCGCACCAGCACCCAGACGTCCCTCGACAAAGCAGGGCTCATCTTCGACGGCGGCCGGCTCGGCGCCGATCAGCTCCGCCGGATCCGCCTCGATCCCGCCGAACACGACATGTGGGCCGTCCACGACCTACCCGACTGGCAGGTGCTGATGGCCCCTCGCGACTTCGCCCGCCTCGACGCCGTCGAGAGAG
The DNA here is from genome assembly GCF_036231965.1 of Streptomyces sp. NBC_01428. Lineage (NCBI taxonomy): Bacteria > Bacillati > Actinomycetota > Actinomycetes > Kitasatosporales > Streptomycetaceae > Streptomyces > Streptomyces sp. NBC_01428. Next base: position 1,293,790 of record NZ_CP109499.1, read on the forward strand.
CCCGCCGCGGCGAGGGCCCCGCCTACCTCGTCACGCATGCCTGATCCGCGTCACGCCGCCCACCGAGGAGTCGACTTGCCCGCCGAGGACATCAACAGCGAAGCCTGGAACGTCTACGGGCGACGCCAACTCGCCCGCGCCTACACCCCGTCGGTCCCTGACCAGATCTCCTGGACACCCTGGGAGAACGTCGGACCGGGCGTCGGAATCCTCGGAGACATCGCCGGCCGACGCGTCCTGGACATCGGCTCCGGAGCCGGCCACCACGCCGTCCACCTCGCGCAGGGCCACGGCGCCCACGTCACCGGCATCGAACTGTCCCCCACCCAGCACCAACGCGCCGTCTCCGCCCATGGACACATCGAGAACGTGGAGTTCGCCCAAGGAGACGTCGCCGAGTACCTGGCCGATGCCGAACCGTTCGACGCCGCCTACGCCATCGGGACGCTCGCTTTCATCGACCCCCACCGCGCCCTTCCGGCACTGTACGAAGGTCTGCGTCCCGGAGCGCCGCTGGTCCTCTCCCTCCTCCACACGGACCTCCACGGTCATGGGCCCTCCACGAAGCCGGCTCCACGCGAACAGATGATCCTGCTGCGCGACGACCCGCCTTTGGCCACCCAGATGTGGGTACTGGCACCCCAGTTGTGGGAGGCCCTGCTCACGCAGTACGGCTTCCGCGTCGAGGCGATCGACCTGCTGCACCACCCTGACAAGAACGTCCCGGTCATCCAACAGCTCATCCACGCCCGCCGGCTGACGCACCGGCCGGCACGGATCAGCAGCCGCCCCCGCACCACCGAACCACCGACCCCTCACGCAGCCGTCGGCGTCGGAACCATCCTTCTCGGCGAGCAGGGACTCCTCCTCGGCCGCCATCGCCGCGGCACCCTCGAACTGCCGGGCGGAACCGTCGAAGCCGGGGAGTCGTTCGAAGCCACCGCCGTTCGCGAACTCGCCGAGGAAACCGGACTGATCGCCGAGCTCGGCGACGTTCAGCTCCTGGGCACACTCGTCGACTACGTGGAGGGAGTCCCGCGGATCACCGTCGGAGCGATCGTTCACGCCTGGCGGGGAGAACCCGCCACGCAGCCCGACGAGAGCGTAGGCGACTGGGCATGGCACCCCCTCGACCGCCTCCCCAACGGCCTCTTCGTATGCAGCGCCCAGATCCTCACAGCCTGGCGCCCTGACCTGCCCATCGACCACACACCCGCGCACTTCACGCCCTTCACCCCGGCATCCCCCCACCAACAACGACGGACGGTCCTCCGTGAACGGGAGCACGGGCCCAGCTCGTAGGCCTCGGAGCAGGCGAGGGATTCTCTTGGCGCCGGCGCACCGCCTCGGAGCACCCCGCCCGCACTAACCCCGCCCCTGGAGACCCTCCCTCGCCGCGCCCAGTTGGCGCAGGAGGCTGTGATGGTCGGTGCGTACCCACTCCTCGACGAGGCGTCCGCGGTCGTCGAAGCGGAAGATGTTCATCAGGTCGAAGACGACGCGTTTGCCGTTGGGGGGCAGCGGGCCGATGGGTGACTGGGTGAACTCGCGGACGAAGGTGCCTTCGATCCATGTCTGGCAGGCCAGGTGGTCGCCCTCGGCCACCACGATGCCGCGTCGGATCGACCGGTCGTCGAAGGCCTCGCGTACTGACGCGAAGTAGGCGTCGAGCCCGGCGAAGTCGGATTCGAAGCCGTCGGGTCCGTGGAAGCGGAACTTCTCCGTGTCGAAGTACGTCGCGGCCTCGGCCGGAGCCTCGCCCGACACCTCCAGCTCACCGGCCCGGACCAGGCGCGCCACCAGTTCGTCTCGTGTGTATCGCTGTGTCATACCGCCAGCCTGCACTCTCCCCAGGCATGCGGTCCAACGATGGTTCGGCATCGTTTCCATGAGGAATACGCATGTTAGGGTCGCGATCATGGCCGAGTTCACCCTCGCGGGTCTCCGCATCGTTCACCAGGTCGCCGCCGCGGGATCGTTCACGCGGGCTGCCGAAACGCTCGGCTACACCCAGTCGGCCGTCTCCCGTCAGGTCGCCGCCATGGAGGCGGCGGCGGGCGCGCCGATCTTCGACCGCGGCCGGCGTGGGGCCGCGCTCACCCCGGCGGGCCAGGTGCTCGTCCGCCGCGCGGCGGAGATCCTGGCCGACATGGCGGAGACCGAGCTGGAACTCGCCGGTCTGCGCGACCGGCTCGCGGGCCGTCTCACGGTCGGCGCCTACCCCACCGCCGCCATGGCCCTGGTCCCGCGAGCGACGGCGCAGGTGACCTCCGGCCATCCGGGTCTCGCCGTCGTCCTGGAGGAGGCATCGACACCCGCCCTGCTCCGCCGCCTGCGGACCGGGCGGCTGGATGTGGCGGTCATCGGGGTCGGCCACGGCCTGCCGGAGTACGACGTGAGCGAACTCCGGCAGGCAGCGGTGCTCCAGGGCGACATTCTGGTCGTCGTCCCGGAGACGCACCGCCTCGCCGGCCATGACGGCACCACGGTGGCGGATCTGGCCCAGGAACTCTGGATCGTGGGCGACGGGGCAGCGGGCGAGCCCCAGTTCGGCGCCTGGCCGACGTTGTCGGACCCCCGTATCGCCTACACCGCGCGCAGCTGGTCGACCCGCCTCGCTCTGGTCGCGGCCGGCCTGGGCCTGACCGTCATCCCCGACCTGGCGCTGCCCGCCCTGCCGAAGGGCGTACGCGCCGTGCCTGTCACCGACGGCCACTGGCCCGGCCGCGCCACCGTCGTCGTGACCCGACCACACCCTTCCGCCCAGGCACAGGCGATGGTGTCAGCCCTCCAGGATCAGGCGACTCGCCTCCACGAGGCCTGACCCGGGCCTCCTCCGCGCGCCGACCTCACCGGGCGGGACGCCGTCCTACGGCTCGCTGGTGAGCTGCGGGTCCTTCGTCTGGTCGTAGACCTCCTTGCCTGCTGCGTCGTAGGCATGGATGTAGGGGCTCGGACCCGCGTAGTGCGGGCCAGGAGGGGTGTCGGGACGGAGAGTTGCCGCGTAGACGAACGCGCCGCCCGCCATGACAGCCGGGTACTCCTTCGGTTTGTTGCCGTAGCTGACGGTGACCTTGGCAACGTCAGTGGTGTAGTGCCCCGCGCCCAGCATGAGGTACTGCCCCTTGCCGGCGGGTTCGCGGGTGGAGTCGAAGTACTCGATCGAACGGCCGGTCCCCCACAGGCGGTTGTTGATGAAGGTGGGTGGGGAGTCCTGGCTGCTGCCCTTGTCGCCCTTCGAGGCGCACTGCACGTACTGGTCGGCGGAATCGACGGCGACGACGACACCGTCGGAGTTGTCCGAGACCACGGGGGTACGAACGGCGATCACGGCGTGATACTGCGACGCGTCCGGCCCCAGGCAGGAGGACAGGATCTTGGAGACGGTCCCGGGATCGATCGGGGCCGTGGTCGCGTTGGTGATGGTGAAGGCGTCCGGTGACGACTCCGAGTGGGTTCCTCCTGACGTGGAACCGCGGCTTGTGCTGGGAGTCGGTGACGGGGCGCTCGTCCGGTTTTCACCGCTCCGCGCGGGATCGGCGACGCGCGGTTTCGGCTGCCCGGTCGCACCGAACGCGGACACGGCTGCGACACTCACCGCCGCGACACCGGCCGCGACACTCAGCGGCACTGCCCACCTGCGAAGCGGCGAAGCGGCCTTGTGCTCTGGACCGATCTTCATCAGTAGCTCCTCGCGGATCCGCCGGTGGTTCGGCAGATCACGATCGGAAGGAGCCGCAGGAATGCCCTGCATGTCATTCATCGTGCGACTTCCTTCGGGTTGACGGGATTCCTCGAACTGAATGACGCCGCGACCGTGGCATCGCCGACGAGATCGGTCCCGAGCCTCCGACGCGCGCGGTGCAGTCTGGATTTGACGGTTCCCACCGCCACCTTCAGCACCGCTGCGGCCGCCTGCTGGTCCAGACCCGACCACACGCAGAGCTCGACGACTTCACGTTCGTGGCGCGGCAGCCGAGCCAGCGCGCGGTGGATCTCCGACATGCGAAGCTCGTCGTCCACCCTGCCGGCCACACGGTCGGCGTGGTCGCCCACCGACTCGTCGTGCGAAACGAGCCGGTGCAGCAACGCCTCGGCCCGCCGCAGTCGCCGCCTGGTGTTCGACAGCAGGCCGTCCGCGATGCCGAGCAGCCACGGCAGAGCGGAGTCGCGGTCCAGCACGGTCTCGGATCGTCGACGCCAGGCATGCAGGAACACGGTCGATGTGACGTCCTCGGCCTCGGACCAGTCCGCGGTCCGCCGGAAGGCGTAGTTGTAGACGGCCTTCCCGTGCCGGTCAAAGATCCGACCGAACGCCTCCCGGTCGCCGTCGACAGCCCTCGTCCACAGCTCGCGATCAGATATGTCTCTGACCGGTACGGCGGGACCAGCGTCGTTCAGTTCCATGCTCTATACGTGTCCGGCAGCCGACCGAAGGTTCCCGCAAAGCCGACTTCGCTCCAGGTACTTCAGTGAACTGCGGTGGTGTCCGACGTGAGGACCGTAGAACGGGGGGCCGGCCGGTGTCGACGTCCGGCACGATATCCCACGATCCCAACCCACCTGCCCTGTATCGGTATTTACACCGCCTTTGCGGGTTTCGTCTGCCATCCTGCGAGCGGGGTCACACCGTTCCGGGTGCGTGACCATTGCGTCGAGACGGGGTCGAGTGGTGGCGTCAGTGGATGTGGTGCGGGAGTCGGCGCTGGCCGGTCGGGTGGTGCTCTTCGAGGAGTCGGCGCGAGACGGAGCACAGGCCAAAACGTTGATGGGCGCCGACTTCCGGGTGCGGCTGGCCCGGGAACAGGGGGCGATCTTCGGAGCGGACGGGCCGCGGCATGTGGTGTTCGCGGCGGGTTTCCCCTCGGTGTGTGCGCAGGAGTACGAGGCGACGCGTCATGTCGCGCTGGAGGCACAGGGTTCGGTGAGCCCGGCGGCGATCTGCCGGGGCACGGTGTCGGACGTGCGGCTGGCCCTGAGCTCGGTCCGGGGTGCGGCGCACGCGCGCGTGATGGTGATCGTGGCGGCGTCGGAGGCGACCGCGCAGGCCCTGGTGCACAGCAATGCCCGTGAGGCCCTGGCCGGTGGCCTGGACGTGGTCAAGGCGGCCGTGGACCTGGCGGACGGAGTCGCCGTGGATGTGTGCCTGGTGGACGCGCCGCGCGCGGACCACGCTCTGGTCGGCGAGTACGCGGGGTCGATGACGGCCCAGGGCGCGGGCACGATCGTGCTGGCCGACACGGTCGGTGATCTGCTGCCCGGGCAGACCCGGGCCCTGTTCCAGCGGGTGGCGACCGCGGCGGGACCGGAGGCGGTACTGGTTTCCCACCTGCACAACGACCTGGGCCTGGGCCTGGCCAACACCCTGGCCGCGCTGGAGAGCGGGGCCAGGGTGGCCGCCTGCTCCTGGCTGGGGATGGCCGAGCGCAGCGGAATGGTGGCCACCGAGCAACTACTCTTCCTGCTCGCCCACGATCCGGCGAAGGCCGCGCAGGTCCTCGGCCCCGATTGCGTGCCGTGGTGGACGACGCCGGACCTGACCCGGCTGCCCGGCATCGCCCGGATGGTGTCCGCCGAGACCGGCGTCCCGCTCACCGTCACCACGCCCATCGTGGGCACCGGCGTCGCCAGCATCTCGACCGGTACCCCTTTCACGCACCCCAGGACGTTCCAGCCCTACGATCCCGAGCAGCACCTGGGCCTTGCCCCGAGCGTGGTGCTGACCCACCTCGCCAGCCAACGCGTCCTGCGCGCGGTCGCCGAGCGTCTCGGGCGTCAACTCACCCCGGCCCAGACGCGTACCGCTCTGGCCTGGGTCAAGGACCGCGCCTACCGGCAGGGCCGGGCCGTCGTCGCCGACGCGGACTTCGCCACCTACCTCGAAGGCCTCACCGCCGACGCCACCGCGCCCACTCCCACGCCCGCTGCCTGAACGGACTCCCGATGCCGGTCACCGCACTGCCCGACACTTGCCCTGCCGCCGACGCCCTGGCCGCCGGACAGGCCGCGATCCTGCCCAACCCCAGCCCCCTGACGTACGTCGTCGCCGCCACCGATCCCCAAGTGGTCAACAACGCCAAGGGGCGGCCCGCCGGCCAGGAAGTCGCCCTATGGGTCCACGACGACACCACCTGGGCCGACCTCTCCCCCGCACTCGACCTGACGCCCGCCGCCCTCGACAGGGCACTCGACCTGCTGCGCACCGAACACGTCACCCTGCTGGTGCCCCTGCACCAGGACGCCACCCCGCCCCCCTGGGCCCTCCCCGCCCTGCGCGACAGCCACCTGCTCCTCTTCGGCGCCCGCTGGCGGCCCCTGGCCTCGCTGCTGGAACGGTTTCCCCGCCTGTACGTCAGCAGCGCCAACCGCACCGGCCAGGCGCCCGCCGCCACCGCCGTCCACGCCTCGACGATGTTCGGCCCCGACATCCACATCACCAGCGCCGACGCCCTGCGCGACATCGACACCCCGCACCACGCCACCACCATGCTGCGCATCGCATCCGACGGCACGTTGACCCACGTCCGCCACGGAGCCCAGGACCTCGCTCACGGACCCGACCCCGCCCAGTACCTGGAGCACCTGCGCACGGTGGGAGGCCGGAAAGGGGCGTCCGCGCGCTGGTGATCGGTCGCCTGCCGCCCGCGAAGAGCGGTCGTGGACCAGGTTCTCGGCGGCGGGCGGGCTCGCGGCCGCTAAACCAGTGCGTGTTGGTGCTCGGCCGCCAGGTCGGTCAGCTCCGGTTCGCCGAACATCGCGCGCAGGTTGTCGAAGGCGGCCGTCTTGTCGGGGCCGAAACGTGCGACGTACCGAGCGTACGAGGCTGCCGTGAGGAATCTCGGCGGAGTGGACTTGGTGTGGAACTTGTCGGCGTACATGACGAGTTGCTCCTCGACGGTGACCGCCACATAGTCGGCGGCCGGCAAGGGCAGGCCCTGCCGTTCGATGTCCTGTCTCGTCAGTCCGACTCCCGTGTGGCAGGAGCAGAAACGACAGAGTTCCTCGGAGAATCCTTCCTCGGCGAGGATTTCGTGGCCAAGGAGTCCGTGACGCACGTAGCCGCGTTCGTCGACCCGCCCTGATGCGTCGAGGAGGCGGTAGACGCCGATGTCGTGGAGCAGGGAACCGGCCCGTACAAGGTTCTCGTCGACTTCTCGGCCTGCGGAAGGGATGAGTCTCTTCGCGATGGACCAGACGATCTGGCAGTGCGTGAAGACCACGTCGAGCGCTTCGGTGTTCGGCGCGTACTTCTCGTGCAGTGATCGGATCTCGGCGAGGCCTGGAGTCTGCATCACCCGAGCTTAGGAGATCGGCGCAACCGGCTCGATCACCAGACGAACGCCCGTGGTGGCGGCACCAGACTCGCGGACGTACCTCTCCCCCGCACCCGGCGGTTCCACGAACCGGCCCCACCCGCCGAGGAGTTGCCGCAGGGGAGTCACCGCAGGGCCCGGGCTCCTGACTCCGCACGGATCAGGGGACGCCCGGCCGCGTATCAGGGGCGGTCGACCGATTCGACGGTGCGAGCGAGAATGCCGAGCGTGGCGCGCAGACCGGCCTCCGGGATGACGGGGAAGATGCCGGCCTCGCGGTACTTGTCGTCGATCTGGCTCCAGTCGTAGTACGACGTGACGAGGGTGCCCCACTGGCTGGGTTCGAGGCGGTAGCCGTAGAGGTGGCGGATGGGCGGCTGGACGGTGCCCGAGATCGTCCATTCCAGGAGCGCGTCCCGTTCGTAGCCGGTGACGATCACCGTGACGTCGTACCGGCCCATGGGGAGGTCTCCCAGAGCCTCCCGGTCCATGTGGACGACGAACTCGTCCGCCACCGCGCTCACGCGATCGCCCTCTGCGGACTGCAGCATCCCCGAACTGTCGATGTCCACGTGGCCCTGCGGGGATCGCAGCACTTCGAAGATCGTCGACGGGGATGCGGCGATCTGGCGAGTGACTTCAAATCGGTCTGTCGTCATGCCTCACCCTTACATGCTTCCTCCAGCCGACCTGCGGTGGGGAAAGCCCCGTCCGTCGATCCGCGGCGCTGACGCGGTTGCGGCGCTGGGGGTGCTGTGACCAGGAGGGACCGCGGCGGAGGTCGGTCGGCCCATGCATCTGGGGCCGGAACTCAGCGGGCGGCCCATCCCTTGACCTCGGCGGCGATGCCCCTGACGTCCAGGGCGTCGCGGCTGATGCGGGCCGCGAGCGCGGCGGCCTGCTTGGGCTGTACGTCCACGATGACGCCGCTCACCGACAGGTACGAGGCGGCTACGACGGCGCCGAAGAGTTCGTTGGAGTGCGCCAGCGCCGGGCAGCGGATGAGCTGATGCATGAGGGAGGCGGCTCGGTGGTGGACCTCGGTGTAGACGGGGGTGTCCATGACCGCGTCGGTGTGCCGGGCCGCCGCTGCCGCGAGCGTTCCGAAGTCCGTGACGTCGGGGTCTCCGGGAAGGTGGCGGTGTGCGAGGTCGAGAAGCCAGGCGCGGTCGATGCGCACGATCACGCGGCGGCCGCCGACCCGCGGTCGGTGTCCGGGGCCCCGAATTCCTCGGCGAAGGCATCGGCGAAGAGGTCGGTGAAGTGCGCGCCCGCGGCGAGGAAGCGGTGCCGTACGTCGTTGCCCTCGTCAGCGAGCACCTGCTTGGCGTACTCGGGCACGGTCAGCCCTGCGGCCTCGGCCCGCCTCTCGATGGTGGCTGCGGTCTCGTCGTCCACACGCACGTTGATTTGCTTCACACGGAAAGCGTAGCGGGGAATACGAGGCGCTACAACGGCTTCGAGTGCACTCCCGTGCTCACTCGCGTGCTCCTGCGCTCCTGTGCTCCTGTGCTCTAGCGGCGCACCTTGAACTGCAGGTGGAGCACCCTGTCACCCTGGATGACCACGTGCGGATCCTCCAGCAGGTGCTGTCCGTCGATGCCGCCGAAGAAGCGTCTGCCCGATCCGAACACCACGGGGACCACGTCCATCGCCACCTCGTCCACGAGACCGGCCGCGAGGATCTGAGCGCCCACGTCGCCGGCGTTCACGGCGACGACCCGCTCCCCGGCGAGCTCCTGGGCCGTGTCGATCGCGGCCCGCACGCCGTCGACGAAATGGTAGGACGCCTCCGGGTGCCACCCCTCGGGCTTGGGCCGATGGGACACCACGACCACGTGATCACCCGCGGGTGGCCTGCCCTCCCACCCGTTCACCAGGTCGAACAGGTTGCGGCCCATCACGATGGTGCCGATCGACTCCCACATCGACCGGACATGATCCGCGGAGGCGTGCGAGACCTTGAAACCGCTGTCGGATCCGGAATGGTCCTCCTGCTCGCCCCGGCCCACGACGATCGGGACGTCACCGCTGAAGTACCACTCGTGAAGGGGCCCGACCTCGCCCTTCTCGTCGGCGATGAAGCCGTCCACCGACACCACGCTGTGCATGATCACCCTGCCCATGGGTCCTCCTCCACGTCTCCTTGCGGGTTCACTGCAATCCTTGCGTGGCCGGAGGATCTGGGCATGTAAGAAATCAATCAGCGGGCATCGGGCCGTAGTCCTGCGGGCCTCGCCGCTCGGCGGGGAATCGACGCCGGAGAGCCAGGTACTCCGTCGGCGTGTGACCGGTGAAGTCCTTGAACTCCCTGCTGAAGTGGGCGTGATCGAAGTAGCCCGCACTTTGCGCGAGGTCCGCCCAGTCGACCGGGCCCAGGGCGTCCACGGAGATGATCAGCCGGGCAAAGCGGTAGATCCGCGCCACGTGCTTCGGGGTGACACCGACATGAGTCTTGAACAGGTTGGCCAGGTGATTTCCGCTCACCCCGGCGGCGTCGGCGAGCGCACCGACCGAGATCCCGCCATGCGTCATCTCCAGACGCCCGCCCGTGTGCCGCACCAGGTCGAGGCCACGCGCCGGGGCGTCGGCGAGTCGCGACCGCAGCTCCTCCTCCAGGACGAGCAACGTCTCGGCGGGCGACGTGACGTCACCGAGCCGGTTGCGCATCCGGTCCACGGAGCGCCGCCACACGGCGTCGACGGGTACCCATCGGTTGCGCAGCTCGGCCGCCGGCATGTCGACGAACGGCGACATGCCCCACGGTTTGAAGTGCACCCCCACGAGCCGGACATGCGCGGGGTACTCGAAGAGGAAGCGCCTGGTCCATACGCCCATGAACCACCCGTCCGTGAACACGGCCGGCGGCGTCGCCCGGTCGGAGTCCCACAGGCGGACGGGCCCGTCCAGGTGGAGGAACAAGTGTGCCGACGGCATCGGCGGGACGTTCACCAGCCGGTGGGTCGGCACCCCGGACAGGCAGTAGATGTCGTCGATGAACCGGTCGAGCGGCGGCGCGGGCACCCGGCCGGCGTATTCCATGGAACCAGTGTGGCGGCTCGACCATCGCCTCGCGAGAGGGCTCGGCCGTCGCCCCGCACGGTGGCGGCGCCGGCTCAGCCGTCGACCGCCTCCCTGTCGACCTCCTGAGCTGTTCGAGCACCCCTGTGACAGAACGAAGACGTCGTGAAGAACCGCCCGTAACTCGGTGCGAGATACAAATACTTCTGACCGCACAGACCGCACGGACCGCACCACCCACGGGGGAACACCATGAAGCACACCCGCGTCACCGCTCTCGCCGCCGTCAGCCTCGCCGCCGCTCTCTCGCTCACCGCGTGCAGCGGTGAGGGCTCGGGCAAGGACTCCTCCGCGAAGGGCGCCTCCACCTCGTCCTCGGACGCGTCCGCTTCGTCCTCCTCGCCCTCGGACGGCGGCTCGGACTCCGGCGGTTCGACCGCCAACGACACGAAGCCGGACTCCAGCGGCCAGGACGCCCAGGCGGGCACCGGAACCGGCGGCACGAAGGGCGCCTCGAAGGCCGGCGCGAAGGTCACGTTCTGCAAGACCGCGAATCTCGCCATCGACGCCGTCGACGCCGCGCCCGACAAGACCTCGGGCCGGATCAACATCACCATGATCAACAGGGGTTCGACCACCTGCTCGGCCACTGGTTTCGCCGGTGTCGACATCAAGGACGCCGACCACACCTCGAACCCCATCGAGCGCGGCCCGGCCCAGCCGCGTATCACCATCCTCAAGCCCGGCGACACCGCGATCTTCGACCTCGCCTACACCATCGACGCCACCGGCAACAGCCTCTCCTCCCCGACCGACATCCTGGTGACGCCCCCGAACGAGACCCACACCGTCAGCCTGGACTGGCCCGCCGCCGCCGGCCAGATCAAGGGCGCCTACACCGACGTCCAGGTCTACCCGACCCACACCACCAAGTAGGAGCGGTGGTTCCTGGCCCGGCCCGGCGGCCAACCGCAGGGGGCAGGCCAGGTACCGACCGGGGGGCGGGGGTCGAACCCCTGCGACCGTCCGGCACCGCCAACTCGCGGCGATGGTCTCCCGCGTCCCCTCAGCGTTCTTCGGGGCACGTCGAGGAGGCTGCGGGCATCATCCAGTAGATGGTCCGGTCCTTCATGGCGATGCACGTCTGGTCCGCGGCGGTGTCGGCGGTGATGCGGAACGGCTTGCCGTGGTCGTCGAGCCTCAGCGTGCCGCTGCGGTCCCCGCTGCGCCACGAGATGGCGAGACGGAACTCCGTGTCGTACTTGGTCGATTGAGTCCGCACGACGAAGTACTCCGCGTCGCCCCTCTTGATGGCGTAGGGCCAGCCCCTGAAGGGGGAACCTCCGGTGTCGGGCCGATCGTCCGGAACCGCCTTGAGGGAAGCGGAACTTCGGTCGAGGTCGACGGTGAAGAGACGCTGGGGAGCTTCCGAGCCGCACGGGTTGACCACGTGAAGGCCCCGGACGGGACGGTGCCGGGCGACGATCTCCGTGCGCGCCCCGGTGAGAATCAGCAGCTCAGCCCACCGTGCGAGCCATCAGTCGCACACGATCGTCGAGATGGTCTCGTAGTGCGTTACGGGGACGTACTTGATCACCCAGTGGCCGTTCTCCCAGACCTGCTGGGGCACAGAGATGGTGACCGGAACGACCTTGATCACCGTGTGACAGGCGGCGGGTGCGGCCTGAGCCCCCGTGGAACTCATGAGTACGCCTCCACCGGCCAGCACGAGTGCGGCGGCCGTTGCGGCGGCAGCCCTGCGGATACGCATGTGAATCACCTCAGACTCTGAAAGATGGTTTTGCCTGGTCAGCCATCACTTTCGACGACCCGAGGGCGATACGCCATCATTTCGACCCCTGTTGAAATGGCGGCCCGCCGAGCCGGGCTGAAGCAACGGGCCATGGAGTCGAGCGGTTGGTGGGGCGGGGCGAGGGCGGAGCCCCGATGAGCCGACGAGAGGGTGGTCTGGGTGGCCTTGCTCATGGCATCATGCCGCTCCGGTCGGCCTGAAGCCGGCGACCACGCAGCCCATCGGAGCGTCCTCATGGCAGTGCCGGCGCCCCGCCGCCCGAGCCGGAAGGACGCGCGACGCGGGCGCATCGTCTTGTCCTTCTTTCTCGCGATTCCCCTACTGGGCCTCATCACCATGCTGAGTGCAGCGCTGTTCGACCTCGTGCCGGCCAATGCCGTGCGCAAAGGACAGGGGGCCCACGGCATCTACCGCGTCACGGAGAAGAGTTGCGGCACCCATGGCTGCGTCATCGCGGGCGACTTCACGATCACCGGCGAGTCAACGCCCCTGTGGTCCGGCGTGTCGATCAAGGACGACGGCTCCGGCCTGTCTGTGGACCAGAACATCGCGGCCATCGAGGTCGACGGCAGTGTCTACCGAACCGGCGATGCAACCTGGAACCATGATCTGTGGGTCCTCACGCTGGCATCTCCGGCTCTGGCGTTGTGGGGATGGCTCGTCGTCTGGCGGCCGGCGGTACGACGCCGAGGTGCGCTGTGGAAGCACTTGTGGGCCCCGCTTCCGCTGAATTGACGCGGGTGGAGGCGACATCGACGCGCTGGTGCCGTAGGACCTGTCCACACCAGTCGACAAGAGACACGTGAACCTGACGGCACATCAAAGTGACCGTCAACCGGGCTGAGAACCAGGAACGTTCATGCCTTCCTCAAGGGGTGGGCGATGGCTCTCGGCCGAGCCAGAGGTCGGGGCCGAACACCTCGTAGTGGACATTCCTCGGTGCCACGCCCTGGGCGAGCAGTTGGGTTCTCACCGCTCGCATGAACGGCAGGGGTCCGCAGAGGTAGGCGTGGACTTCCCCGAGGGGAGGAAGACCGGACAGGTCGACCAGGCCGGTTCGGTCCTCCGTGTCCGCGCCGCGCGGGTCCTCGTACCAGAAGTGCGCCTGCCCGTCCGGGAGTTGCCGGGCCAGCATCTTGTGCTGACGGCGCCACGCGTGCTCGGCCGGGGAGCGGTCTCCGTGCACGACGGTGACAGGGCCCCGGTGTCGTTCGAGGACGAGTTGCTCCAGCATGGCGTGGATCGGCGTGCATCCGATGCCGGCCGAGGCGAGAAGGAGGGGGGCGGTGGCGTCCTTGACGACCAGGTCTCCGTACGGGGCGGAGACTCTCAGGTCGCTGCCCGCCCGCACGTGGTCGTGGAGGTGATGGGAGACCTCGCCGTCCGGACCGCTGCCGCTCACGCGCTTCACGGTGATGTACCGCTTGCCTGGGTCTCTGTCGGCCCGCGACAGGCTGTACTGGCGTATCTGGCGCGCGCCGTCGGCCAGTTGGACCTGCACGGAGACGTACTGCCCGGGACGGAAGGCGGGTGCCTTGGTGCCGTCCGCGGGGGTGAGCGCGAGGGTGATGACATCCTCGGTCTCCTGGGTGCGGGCGGTGACGACCCATGTCTTCCAGGTGTCGCCGACCAGTACACCGTGCTGGGCGTAGAGGCGCTGTTCGATGGTGATGAGGCTGTTGGCCAGGAGCCAGTACACGTCGTCCCACGCTGTGGCCACTTCAGCGGTGAAGGGTGCGCCCACCACCTCCGCGACGGCCGCCGTCAGATGCTCGTGCACGACGGGGTACTGGCCCGGGCCGACGCCGAGTGAGGCGTGTTTGTTGGCGATGCGTTCGAGCATCTCGTCGGGGCGGCGGTCCGGGTGGTGCACCAGCATGCGGGCGAAGGCCGTCAGTGCGCCGGCGAGGGCTTGTTGCTGGGAGCCGACGGCCTGGTTCCCGCGGTTGAAGAGGTTGCGCAGCAGGTTGGGGTGTGCGGCGAAGAGCCGTTGGTAGAAGCGGCCGGAGATCTCCCCCAAGGCGTCTTCGACCGCCGGGAGCGTGGCTCTGACTACGGCTGAGGACTCGGCGCTGAGCAAGACGGACTCCCATGAACGTTGAATAGACATGTCAGATGCATATTTTTGGACGGCGAAGCGGATCCTCGGACGGAGAAGTCCTCCACCTTCCCCTCAGGAGTTAACGCCCACCAGCGCGACCAGGACGGGCCCCGTCGGCGCCTGGGCCAGATCGTCGACGGTCAGGGGGTCCAGCGAGGCATAGAAGGCCTCCTGGGCTCGACGCAGGGCCCCGCGGAGCCTGCAGGCGGCGTTGAGCGGACAGGGAGTCGCCCCTTCGCAGTCCACGACATCCCCCTCACCCTCCAATGCCCTCACCAGGCCGCCGACGGACGCCCGCCGCCCGCGCGCGGTGAGCGACAGGCCGCCACCGCGGCCGCGCCGCGACTCGACCAGGCCCAGATGCTGCAGCTGGGCCGCGACCTTGGTCAGGTGCGAGTACGGCACCTCCATCGCCTCGGCGATCTTCCTGATCGTCGTGGTGGACTCCTCGCCGATGGCGGCGAGGGACATGACGATCCGCAGAGCGAGGTCGGTCGACTTGGTGAGCCTCATGACCACACCCTAGCCCATAACATGCATCTCATATGAATCTTTATTGCTTGCGTCCGGCTTCGCGCTGATGTCGGCCGTGTACGGCAGCGTGTGCGTCCGTCCTGGTCGTGGCGGAGACGGCCCGCGAGTGCGCCCGGCCACGGGAAGAGCCCGGCCGGGGACCGGGGGGCCGGAACCTGCGACTACACTTCGGGCTCCGTCAATCGCTGGTACGAAGTGAGGAAAACCGTGCCTCTGGTGTCTGTCGTGATGCCCGTGTACAACGCGGCAGCCACTCTTGGATCTTCGGTGCGATCGGTGCTCGCCCAGACGCACACCGATGTCGAACTCCTGGTCACCGACGACGCGTCCAGCGACGAGTCGATGGAGATGCTCCACGACCTCGCCCGGCAGGACGAGCGGGTCCGCCCGGAGGCGGCCCCCGGCCGCGGGGGCGCGGCCCGAGCCCGCAACCAGGCCATCGCCCGGGCCCGCGGCGACTATGTCGCCTTCCTCGACAGTGACGACATGTGGCTGCCGACGAAGGTGGAGCGGCAGTTGGAGTTCGCGGCGACGTCCGGTACGCCGCTGACGTTCACGTCGTACTACAAGATGGACGCCGAGTACGACGGTGAGGCGGCCGACTTCGCTCCCAACGGCCGCGTGATCTGGGCGCGAGAGCGTGTGGACTACCGGGCGATGCTCACCCAGGACCACATCGGGGCGCTGACCGCCATGTACGACCGTGGGCTCCTCGGTACGAGGCTCATGCCGGACATGCCCAAGCGGCAGGACTACGCGTTGTGGCTGTCGATCATGCGTGACGGCCATGACGCCTGCGGTCTGCGCGAACCACTGGCGGTGTACCGGGCGGGACGCGCCGGGTCCCTGTCCTCCAACAAGCTCGGGCTCGTCCCGTACAACTGGGCCCTCTACCGCGAGCACGAACACCTCTCGGTTCCCCGGTCGGCGCGGGCCCTGGCCGGAGCCGCCTGGCACTCGCTGCGCAAGTCGCAGATCTGATCCGTCCGGCGGGTCCGTCGGCCAGGCCGCGGGCTCGGCTGTCGCATGTGCGCGGAGTCCGGTCGCCGGTCCCGCGCGGGAGGAGCCGGAGCATCGGTCGGCGGGTTTCGGACCGGCCGTGCGACCGGCCCTCGTCGACCGCCACGCTCTGATCTATCGGCGTCGGCATCACATCGGGCTGATGTATGACCCGACGGCATGCCATCGGGCGCTGACAGTCGTTGTCCTGGGTCGTTCACCACGCGGGTGCGTGCAGGCCGAGGAGCTGCAGCGTGCAGGGGGTGTGGACGTCGTTCAGGGTGTAGGTGTATCCGCGCGGGAGGTAGAGGGCCTCGCCGACCCGCAGGCGCAGATCCAGGGTGTGTGGTGGTCGAGGGGACGACGGGTGCGGGGGGTGAGTCGGTTCGACGCGGCCGCCGCAGCTTCCGTGCACCGGGAGCAGGACCAGGTCGGTCTCCGTGGTGGTGCCGGTGTGCCGGGCGCCCCGGGCGAGGGCGACGGACGAGCTGACCACCGTGCAGCCGAGGAGGGCTCCCAGACGTTCCGTCAGTTCGGCTGCCTGGTAAGGCACTTCGGGTGAGGGGGGCGGCGTGCCGAGGGGTGGGGCCTCGCGTGCCGCGGCCACCACCGCCTCGATGCCCTCCGGCCACACCAGGGCGGGTGTCCTGTCCCGGTTGACGGACAGGCACAGGGCCACATCCCTGACGAAAAGGTCCAGGCCGGCTCTGCCCGTGACCGAGGTCGATTCGAAGTCCACGTCGTGCTCCCGCTCCCGTTGGCGCAGGCCCTCCGGCGTGCCGCGACGCAGGTGAGGTCGCCGACCGCGCCGTCGCCCGCGGGTGGGACACGTGCACGGCGTCGAGGCCGGACCGGTGCCCATGTGCGGTGCCGTTCGTGCGCGGAGGGCCCGTCCTTCGTGCACGGAACATCCGGGAAGGACAGATCTGCTGTTCTTCCGCCACATGGCCGCAGGGATGGGCGGCGTCGTCGGACCGGTCCCCGTCCCTGCGGTTTGCAGGAACTCTCTCGGACCGGGCCGGTGGTGCGGCAGTCCCGGGATCACGGTACCGCAGGGGCCACGGCCCGTCGCGGCCCCTTCCGGCGGAGCGGCGCACTCCGGTGGGAGGCCGCTCAGCCGGGGGTGGGAACGTCCTCCGCCTCGTCGTCGAGGAGCCCCGCCCGCGCCGCCAACACCCCTGCCTGGAAACGGCTTTCGGCGCCGAGTGTTTCCATGATGTCCGCGATGTGCTTGCGGGCGGTGCGCAGGGACATGCCGATCCGGCGCGCGATCGTCTCGTCCTTGAGCCCGGCCGCGAGCAGCCGGGCGATGGTGCGGTCGATGTCCTTGGCGACGAGTTCGAGTCCGTCCGTCGCGGCGTCGGAGAACGGTGCGGCCTGCATCCACGCCTGCTCGAACACCTCGCACAGGTAGCTCACGACCGACGGTTCCCGGATGACCACCGCGCCCCAGGTGCCGCCGCGTTCGGGGATGAAGGCCACCTTGCGGTCGAAGACGATCAGGCGGCCGAACAGTTCGTGCGCGGTGCGGTATTCGGCACCGAGGGAGGACACCATGGAGACGTAGGCCTGGCTGGGCCCGTTGAAGCGTGCGGTGTGGTGGTAGAGCGTGCGCATGCGGACGCCGCGGCCGAGCATGGCGCTGTCGCGGGCGAGGGCCTCCTGGAGGACCTCGGGGACGCGGTTGCCGCCGGGCTGGCTGGTGAGCATCTCCTGCGCGCACTCCTCGGAGGCGCGGTTGAGTGCCGCTCTGACCTCCTCCAGGCGGGGGATGACCTCGAGGCCGACGGACCCGCGGCTGATGCTGTCCAGGTAGTGGCCCCGCAGGTCGGCGAACTGGTCGCGGATGCGGTGCAGTTCGGCCTGCTGGGTGCGGATCTCGGCTTCCATCGTGGTCGTCACCACGGCGGCCACCAGGTCCGGGTCGACCGGCCGCAGCCGGCTCGGATCGTCCGGGTCGGCCTTCATCAGGCCCAGTTCAGTGAGGGAGACGACGGCGGCGTCGACCTCGTCGCGGCCGAGGCCCAGTTCCCGCGCGGCCCGGTCGGGGTCCATCCGCTCGTTCCTGGCGACCCACCTATAGAGGGCGATTTCCCTTTCGTTCGGTCGCACGGGCGGTTCGAATGCCCTACTTTCGTCCGCTATGAACACTTCGTCCCCTGTTCGTTTTGCTGCGAGGCAGCTTGGTGAGCACCGTGATCGGTAGTCAGGACCACGTGCGGCACGAGAGTCTTGAGGCAACGGAGAAACCGCCGCAACGGAATCCCCGAATCCGTCCAGAATTCAAATACAGGAGTGCCCAGAATGAAGTCCTTCCGCGCCGCCGCCATTGCTCTCGCCGCCGCTTCCATCGCTTTCGGCGGAGTTGTCGGGGCCGCCCAGGCCTCGACTTCGGCACCGGCCCGCACCGCGGTCACGGCGTCGGCCGCCACGGAGGGCAACACGGACGGCGACAGCGGCTGGGGCGGGCGCGTCATCACCGTCCCCACCGCCACCCGTACGGCCGGACAGCTCACGGCCGGCACCGACACGGCCGCCTGAGCCTCACCGCACGCGCGATCCGGCGGGCCCAGGACGGCCCCCGAGAGCAAGAGCGAGGACCCTGCGAGCGCGCCTGGGACGGGTAATAACCGCTGTTCCACGCGCTGCTCGCGGTCCGGGCGTCCGGTCAGCACTGCGTCCGCGCCCCCACCGTGTCGATATCCGAACACACGCTTCAGATTAGCCCGTGCGACCGACGCCCTGCTCGACGGCGCGCGGAGGGCACACAGGTGCGGCCTGACCGGCGATTCAGCAGCCGGGGCCGCCGCGTGACGGCGACCGAACCGGCTCCACCCTCCCTGGAGCACCGGGGAGCCCGCCCCATGGCCCTCACTCCCCATGAAAGGCACACGTGTGAGTCCGTTCGCCGTCGAAATCCTGGAACTCCTCAGCGACCGCGAGCTCGAAGTTCTGGGCTACCTCGCCGAAGGCCATACCTATTCCTCCATCGCGCGGAGAATGAATCTCAGCCCGCACACGGTGGACACCTATCTGCGCAGAATCCGGGGAAAGGCGGGAGTCAGCAATCGCGCGCATCTGATGGTTCTAGCCCTTCAGGTCTCGCGCCGGCACGACTTCGGCATGACGCAGGTGTGAACTCCGTCCGAACGACGGCGGAGGGCGCCGGTGGGGACACCCCACCGGCGCCCTCCGCCGTCGTGGTGCGCGCCCCGGGGGACGCGCACCCCGCTCATCCCTGAGCCCGCGCCTCCCGCTCGCGCCGCTCGACCTCCTGTCGCACCAGCGGCAGCAGGGTGCGCCCGAACTCCCCCGCGTCCTGGACCGGTTGGTGTCCGCGGAGCAGGAACGTCGTGACACCGATGTCGACGTAGTCCAGCAGGGCGCGGGCCACGGTCTCCGGTGTCCCCACCAGAGCGGTCGAGTTCCCCGCGGCTCCGGTCACCGCCGCGGGCGCCGTCCACAGGGCGCGGTCGTGCCTCTCGCCCCGCTCCGCCACGGCCAAGAGCCTCCGCGAGCCCGCGTTCTCCGGGCGTACCGACGGCCCGAGGGGCAGCGGCGGCCTGCTCCGGTCGAAGAAGCCGCCCGCGGTCCCCTGCCGTCGGAGCCCGTCCAGGATCCCGAACGCCCGCTCCCAGGCCTCGTCCTCGGTCGCGCCGAGCACCGGGCGGAACGAGACACTGATCCCCGGCATGACCGTGCGCCCGGCGGCGCGCGCTCCCGCGTGCACGGCCGCGATCTGCTCGGCGGTCTCGGCCAGGGGCTCGCCCCACAGCGCGAACACGTCCGCGTGCTTGCCGCCCACCCGGTACGCGGCGGGCGAGGATCCGCCGAAGTAGAGCGGCATGTGCGGGTGTTGGACCGGCCGCACCTCGGAACGGAAGTCGTCGAAGCGGTAGAAGCGGCCGTCGTGACCGAACCCCTCCTCCTCGGTCCACGCCCGCTTCACCACGTCGAGAAACTCGTCCGTGCGGGCGTAGCGGTCCTCCTTGGCCGCGTAGTCGCCGTCCCGCCGCTGTTCCGCGTCGTGACCGCCGGAGATGACGTGCACGGCGAGCCGCCCGCCGCTGAACGCGTCGAGGGTGGCGAAGGTACGGGCCGCCATGGTGGGGGCGACGGTTCCCGGGCGGTGGGCGAGCAGCAGTCCGAGGCGTTCGGTGTGGGCCGCGACGTACGCGGCGACCTGGCCGCCGTCGGGCGAGCTGGAGCTGTGCCCGATCAGGACGCGGTCGAAGCCGGCCTCTTCGTGCACGCGGGCGAACATCCGCGTGAAGCCGGGGTCCACGGCCGGCCCCTGGCCGCCCCCCTCGGAGTCCCGTGCCCCGATCATTCCGATGAACTCAACCGGCACGGTGGCCACCGTCCTTGGTCGTGCGGGGCGCGCCGTGCTCCTGGTTCCGGCCGGGGACCGCCCCGGTCAGCAGGGCATCGCGGTCCAGCTTGCCGTGCGGGGTGACCGGCAGGCGGTCGAGGTAGTGCAGTCGTTGCGGGAGCATGTGCGCGGGCAGCCGGCCGGCGAGCGCGTCGCGCACCCGGGCCGGGGGCACCACGGCACGGTCGGCGACCAGATAGGCGGCGAGTGCCGGGATGCGTCCGCTGTCGTCGAGGAGGCAGGCGGCCCCGTCCACGCCGGGGACCGCCCGCAACTCGGCCTCGACCTCGCCCAGTTCGACCCGGAAGCCGCGCAGCTTGACCTGACCGTCCATCCGGCCCGCGTAGTACAGCCGGCCGTCGGCGTCGGCGACGGCCCAGTCGCCGCTGCGGTAGCGCCGGCCCGGGCCGCCGGGTTCACCGGGTTCACCGGGGAAACGTTCGGCGGTCAGCTCCTGCCGTCCCAGGTATCCGTGACTCACCCCGGCTCCGCCCACCCACATCTCTCCGGGTTCACCGGGGCCGACCAACAGACCTTCCGCGTTCCGCAGTTCGACGTCCAGGTGGGGCAGTGGCCGGCCGATGGGGGTGCGGCCCGGGCGCGCGGCGGCGAGGATGTCGGGGGTCAGCGGGCAGTGCGTGACATGGACGGTGGTCTCGGTGATGCCGTACATGTTGGTGACCGAGGCGCGAGGCGCGGTGTTCGCCGCCCACCAGCGACGGATGTCGTCGGGGACCATCGCCTCGCCGCCGAGGACGACATGGCACAGGGCCGGCAGCCGGATCCCGGTGGCGGACGTCTCGGCGACGAGGTTGCCGAAGGCGGACGGTACCTGGTTGACCACGGTCACGGCCTCGTCCGCGAGCAGCTGCGCGAAGGCCTCGGGATCGGCTGCGGTGTCGCGGTCCACGACGACCGCACGGCCACCGCCGAGCAGGGCGCCCCAGATCTCCCACACGCTGAAGTCGAAACTCCAGGAGTGGAACAGCGTCCACACGTCGTCGGCACCGGTGTCGAACAGCGGAAGCGCGGCGTCGAGCAGGGCGAGCACGTGTCCGTGCCCGACCACGCATCCCTTGGGAAGACCGGTGGAGCCCGAGGTGTAGATGGTGTACGCGGTGTCCGGGGGGAGCGCGGGCGCTCCGGGGACGGCCCGGCGGGCGGCGAGGGTCAGCGGTCCCACCTGGGCGAGCGACGTCTCCCCCGGTGCCGGTGGTCCCTCCGTGAGGACCAGTGTCGTGCCCGAGTCGTCGAGCAGGTGGCGCTGCCGGTCCCGCGGATAGCCGGGGTCGACCGGCAGGTAGGAGGCACCGGCGCCCAGGATGCCGAGCAGCCCGCTCAGGGCGGCCCGGGACCGACCGGCCCGCAGGGCAACGGGCTGCCCGGGCGACACGTGCCCCCGCAGGACGCGCGTCACCGCGTCGGCCTCCTCGGCGAGCCGTCCGTACGTGACCGAGCCGCAGGCGTCGGTGACCGCCGTACGGTCGGGCATGCGGGCGGCGATCTCGCGGAACCGGGTGTCGAGGCGGTCCTCGGGCCCTGCACCCTCCGTCGCGGTGGCGGGGGCGCTGGTGTTCGCCGCGGGGACCGGGGGCGTCGGCTGCCCGCTCACAGGAAGCTCCTGTCGGCGGACACGGCGGTTCCGGCCGTCTCTTCCGCGTCCTCGCCCACGCTCGCCGACTCTCCGTCGTGCACGCTCTCGTCCAAGTCCAAGTCCACGTCCAGGTCCAGGTCCAGTTCGCGAACGCGGGAGCGTCCGACGGTCAGGGCGTGTACGAGGTAGCTGGCGACGTCGTCCGGCGTGGTGCCCCGGCCGAAGATGCGGTCGACGCCCAGGTCCGCGGTCATGGCGGGGTCGAACCGGGGGCCGCCGACGACCAGAAGGGGCCGGGGGCGTCCGGCGTAGGCGGCGTCCAGTTCCGCGCTCAGTTCACGGACGTTGGCGAGATGGGCGTCGCGCTGGGTGACGGCCTGGGAGACCAGGACGGCGTCGGCGTTCTCCCGGACGGCCCGGTGCACGAGGTCGGGTACGGAGACCTGGGCGCCCAGGTTCACGACGCGCATCGAGTGGTAGTACTCCAGGCCCTTCTGGCCCGCGAACCCCTTGATGTTGAGGATCGCGTCGATGCCGACGGTGTGCGCGTCCGTTCCGATGCAGGCGCCGACCACGACGCAGTCGCGCCCCAGGTTCTCGTGCAGGCCCTCGTCCACCTCCTGGGAGGACAGCAGCGGGTACTCGCGCTCCACGACGTCCACGGAGTCGAGTTCGACCTCGTGCACGACCGGGCCGTAGACCACGCAGAACGTGAACTCGGTTCCTACCGGGCGGGCGTGGACGAGGAGGGGGCGGTCCATGCCCATCTGGCGGGCCAGTTGGAGGGCGGTGCCCTCGGCGAGCGCGCCGTGCGGCAGCGGGAGGGTGAACGAGAGCTGCACCATCCCGTCGCCTGTGGTGTCCCCGTAGGGGCGGACCGCGGGCGGCGGTCCGGCGGGGGTGTTCATCGCTGATCTTCTCCTTCACGGTCGGAGTCCTGGGACGTTTCGAGCAGTTCGACGGCCGGGTTGCGGTAGCCGGGGGCGCACTCGGCCACCCCGTCCCGGCCGCGGCCTCCGTCGACGGGGCGGCGCATGCCGCCGAAGGTGCCGGCGGCGATGGCGTCCAGCAGGCCGTGTTCACCGATCCGCTCCAGCAGGTCGACCGCTTCGCGCAGCACCACGTCGGCGCGCCGGGTGATGGCGCCGCCGGGTGCCGGGCGGAAGTCCTCCTCCAGGGAGCCGGCCGCGTTCATCACGTACCGGACGTTCTGCAGCGCCAGGTCCCGGTCGGAGAGGAAGGGGGTGACGACGGCCTCGGTCATCATGCCGACGAGCAGGATGTTCTGCCGGGTCAGTGCGCCCGCGAGGTTGAAGAAGCCGTTGAGCAGGTAGCCGCGGAAGATGTCGCCGGTCATGTGGCGGGTCGGCGGCATCCACTTGAGCGGGGCGTCGGGAAACAGCTCGCGGGCGAGCAGGGCGTGGGCGAGTTCCATCTGGAAGGAGTCGGGCAGGTCGGGATCGATCTCGAAGGCGTGTCCGAGGCCGAGTTGGGCGTCGGTGAGCCCCGCCTCCTTGCCGAAGTACTCGTTGAGGAGTTGGCTCGCGGTCACCGTGTGGGCCGCGTCCATCGCGTCGGCGGTGGTGAGGTAGTTGTCCTCGCCGGTGTTGATGACGATGCCGGCGCGGGCGTGCAACTGGCGGGAGAACCGCTGGTCGACGAAGGTGCGGACCGGGTTGATGTCGCGGAAGAGGATGCCGTACATGGAGTCGTTGAGCATCATGTCGAGGCGTTCCAGGCCCGCGAGGACGGCGATCTCCGGCATGCACAGACCGGACGCGTAGTTGGTGAGGCGTATGTAGCGGCCGAGTTCGGCGGACACCCCGTCCAGGGCGGCCCGCATCAGGCGGAAGTTCTCCTGGGTGGCGTAGGTGCCCGCGTATCCCTCGCGGGTGGCGCCGTGGGGGACGTAGTCGAGCAGCGACTGTCCGGTCGAACGGATCACGGCGATGACATCGGCGCCGCCGCGGGCGGCGGCGACCGCCTGCCGGACGTCCTCGTGGATGTCGCCGGTGGCGACGATCAGGTAGATGAGGGGGCCGGTCGGCTCGCCCCACTGCCCGATCAGCCGGTCGCGTTCACGGCGCCGGCCGTCGATCACGGCGAGGCCGCCCGCCATGGCGCGCCGGGCGTCGGCGACCGCACTGCCCGCGGCGGCACCCTCGGGCAGCCGGAAGGACACGTCGCGGGCCGTGGCGCGCGAGGCCAGTTCGGTGAGGTCGCGGCAGGAGCCGGTGCGCAAGGCGTGCCACACGGGCAGGGCCACGCCGTGTTCCAGGCCGACCTGGTCGCGGACGGCGTCGACCAGTCGGTTGGCCCAGGGGATGCCCTCGGCGTCGGCGCCGGACAGCCCGGCCAGTCGCAGGGCGGCCCGTTCCACGGCGACCGTGGTGTGGGACCGGGCCATGTCCACGACGGCGCCCCCCGCGCGCGCCGCCAGTTCCCGTGCCCGGCGCACGAGTCGGGGGTCGAGGCCCAGCTTTCCGGCGGGGGCTGTGGTGGCCCGAGGGGTGTGGCCGGGGTCGACGACCACGGCGGAGGCGTCGTTCGCGACTGCGGGAGCGATGCGATCGATCGCCGGGGCGGGGGCGGCCACCGCTGAGTCCTCCTGCCGGGCCGTCCGGCCGATCCTGCGGTCGAAGAGGGCCCGTACGCCGGGTTCGGTGCGGACCAGGTGGAGTGCCTGCTCGGCGTGGCCGGGCTGGTAGCCGTTGCCGATGAGCATGGTGACGTCGGCACGCAGTCCCTCGGCGCCGAGCGCGGCGGCCGGGAAGGAGGTCGCCATGGAGAAGAAGACGACGGTGCCGCCGTCCTCGGTCGCCAGCACGGCGGCGTGTTCGCAGCCGGGCACGTCGGTGCAGACCACGGTGATGTCGGCCGGGCCACCGTGGGCGGCCAGTCCGTCGGCGAGTGCCACGGCGTCACGGGCGTCGGCGCGCAACACCGAGCCGGCCAGGCCGGATGCGGTGAGGGCGATCGCCTCCACCTCGTTCGGGACGACACCCACCAGGCGGCCGGCGCCGGCGCGGCGTGCGGCGGCGAGCGCCAGGCTGCCCGACTTGCCGGCCGCGCCCAGGACGGCCACCGAGGGGGCGCGGCCGGTCCGGGCGGCGTACTCGGCGACGGTACGGCCGGTGAGCGCCGGAGCTCCGCAGACGTCCAGGACGGCGAGGGACAGTTCGTCGGGCAGGTCGGCGGGCAGGACCGCGGCGACCGAGCGTCCGAAGAGGATGGCGTGTCCGCGGGCCGGCACCCGCTCCCCCAGGCCGTCCCAGTCGCGCAGGCCGTCGGTGAGTTCGAGCGGGGTCAGGGTGAGGGAGACCAGGGTCGCCACCCGTTCGCCGGCCTTGAGGCCGAGCGGCGTCTCGGGTCCGGCCTCCGCGACGGTCCCGATGAGCATGCCGCCGGAGCCGGTGACGGGGTTGTGCATCTTGCCGCGCTCCCGCACGATCGCGCGGACCGCCTCGCGGATGGCGTCACCGTCGCCGCCGTGTTCCTCGTGGAGCTGGCGGTAGGACGCCGCGTCGAGGTTGAGGTACTCGACGTCGATGCGGACTTCGTCGTCGCGCAGCCGCGGGTCGGGGTCGAGGCGCAGGGCCGCCTGCGGCAGCACTCCCTCCGGGGCGAGCACGCGGTGCAGGCCGAGCGGTGAACCGGGCTTGCCGGGCGGCGTGTTGGTGGGCGTGTTCACTGCTCCTCCCCCGGCTGCCACTGCGCCCAGTGGGCCTGGCCGGAGGCGGGCAGGGTGTGCAGCGGGTCGTAGTAGTGGTGGGTGCGCTTCAGGGCGTCCGGGGCGTCGTGCTCCACGGAGGTGAGGTAGTTCTTCGACCAGTCGGAGACGCCGAGTTCACGGTCGTACGCGTCGGCCTGGTGCACCCAGCGCTTGCCGACGTAGGGGACGTCGCAGACGAGGCGGGGCGTGGCGAAGCCGGGGAGGTAGCCCATGATGGCGTGCTGGAGCCGCTGGGCCTCGGCGAGCGGCAGCCGCCAGTGCTCGGCGCCGGGGACCATGTCGCAGAGGTAGAAGTAGTAGGGCATGATGCCGGCGCTGTCGAGGAGGGCGAAGCACAGGTCGAGCAGTGCCTCGGGGGTGTGGTTGACGCCGTTCAGGAGCACCCCCTGGTTGCGTACGTCGCGCAGTCCGGCGGAGAGCAGCGCGCGGGACGCCTCGGCGACGAGCGGGGTGATCTGCTGCGCGGCGTTGGCGTGGGTGTGCATGGCGAGGCCGACGCCGCGGGCGGAGGCCTTGGCGGCGAGTTCGGCCATGCCGTCGAGGACGTCGGGCGCGAGCCAGTGCTGCGGCAGCCCGATCAGTCCCTTGCTGGCGAGCCGGATGTCGCGGACGTTGTCGAGGTCGAGGAGCCGGTCGACGAAGGAACGCAGCCGTGGCCAGGGCACGTTGGCGACGTCTCCGCCGGACACGACGACGTCGCGGACGGTGGGGGTGGCGCGCAGGTAGGCGATCATGCGGTCGAGGCGGTCCGCGGGCCGCAGCACGAAGCGGTACTTGTCGACCTGCGGGGTGGAGGTGCCGACGAGGTCCATGCGGGTGCAGTGCCCGCAGTACTGCGGGCAGGTGGTGACGAGTTCGGCGAGCACCTTGGTCGGGTAGCGGTGGGTGAGTCCTTCGACGACCCACATCTCGGCCTCGTGCAGCGAGTCGCGGGAGGCGAGGGGGTGGCTCGGCCAGCGCGGGTGCCGGTCGCTGGCCACCGGCAGCATGTAGCGGCGCACGGGGTCGGCGTACCAGTCGGTGGTGCCGGGGGCGGCGGCCGGGGCGATGGTGTTGAGGACCTGCGGGGTGAGCAGGATCGGCATCGTCGCGAACTGCTTCTGGTCGGCGGCGAGGTCCTCGTAGAAGGCGTCGTCGAGCCCCGTGCCGGCGAGTTCGCGCAGCTGGCGGACTCCCTTCACGCAGTGGGCGCGCTGCCACTGCGGGTCGCGCCACTGGGCGGAGGTGACGTCCCGCCAGCCCGGGAAGCGCCGCCAGTCGGGCTCGACGGCCTCGTGGCGTCGGTAGCCGTACGGCTGGGCGAGCGCGTCGGCCGGTGCCCGGGTGGGCGGCGCGGTCGGCGGGGGTGCGGTCTTCACGAGGTGCCTCGGTTTCTCCCGGCCGCCGCGGCGGGTGGGGATTCGGGACGGGGCACCGCACGGAACGGCCGTGCGGTGCCGCCGGGTTGAGTGGTCTCGGTCAGCGGGTGAGGGCGTGGACGAGGACGCCGTCGCGGTCCGGGCGGCGCTCGAAGCCGGCGCGTTCCATGACCCGCTGGGAGGGCACGTTGTCCGCGGTGGTCGTGCAGACGACCGTGTCCACGCCGGGCTGCTGGAGTGCCCAGTGGGCGAGCGCGGCCAGTGCCTCGGTCGCGTAGCCGTGGCCGCGGGCGTCCGGGTGCAGGTCGAAGCCGATCTCGGCGGCGGCGTCCTGCGGCGGCCCGTGGAAGCCCATGCCGCCGACGACGAGCCCGTCGGCCTCGCGGACCAGCACGTACATGCCCCAGCCGGAGCGGTGCAGGCCGGCCGTGTGGGCGCCGGCGAGCATGCCCGCGGCCTCCCGCGATCCCTCCCCGGGGGTGCCGCCGAGCCAGGGCAGGTCCGCGGTGCGGCCCTCACGCAGTTCGAGCGCCTCGGCGGGCAGGACCTCGCGCAGCCGGAGCCGCTCGGTGGCGAGGACGGCTGTGGGGCGGACGGCGACCTGCCGGCGGCAGGTCGCCTCGTCCCCCGACCAGCCGGTGCCGCGCCAGCCGTCGGGGAGTTCCCCGGTGGACGGCAGTACGGCGAAGGCGTCGTGCGGGTCGAGGGCGATCACGTGGGTCACTGCTGCTCCTGTGCTGTGGTGGTGCGGGACACGGGCATGTCGCCCGTGCGGCGGTGGGTCACGGGGTCGACGGCGTCGAGCGCGTCGAGCAGGCGGTCGAGGTGGCCGGCCGGGCCGACGGAGATCCTGAGGTGCCCGGCCAGGCCGAAGCGGCCCGCGTCGCGGACGAGGATGCCGTGGTCGTCCTCCAGAAGCCGTTCGGCGCGGGCGGAGTCGCCGACCGGCACGGCGAGGAAGTTGGTCACCGAGGGCAGGGCGTGCCGGCCGCGTGCGGCGAGTGCGGCCCGGAACCCTTCCCGCGCGGCGGTGTTGCCGCTCCGGACCTGCTCCAGGTGCTCGCGGTCGGCGAGGGCGGCGACGGCGGCGGCCTGGGCGGCCCGGTTGACGCTGAAGGGCATGGTGCCCTGGACCTCGCGCAGCCGGGCGACGAGGTCCGCGTCGCCGACGGCGTAGCCGATGCGCAGACCGGCGAGGCCGTGCGCCTTGGAGAAGGTGCGCAGTGCCAGGACGGGCGCGCCGGAGCCGAGATGGTCGAGGATCTGCGGGGTGCCGGGCGGTGCGAAATCGAGGTAGGCCTCGTCGACCACGAGCGGGGTGCCGGTGGCCGCGGCGCGCTCGACCAGCAGGTCCAGCTCTGCGCGGTTCAGCGCGCCTCCGCTGGGGTTGTGGGGGTTGCACACGTAGGCGATGCCGGCGCCCTCCATGGCGTCTGCCAGGGCCGTGACGCCCGGGGAGGTGCCGTCGAGGGGGACTTCGTGGCAGCCGCGACGGGCGTTCTCCAGGCAGATGCGGTAGCCGGGGAACGTTCCGGCGGTGGTCACGCCGGGGCGGCCGGGGTCGCCGACGCACAGCGCGGTGAGCAGGACCAGTTCGTCGCTGCCGTTGGCCACGGCGACCTGTTCGGGGCGGACGCCCAGCAGATCGGCGATGGCCCGCGCGGGGGCGGTGCGGGTGGGGTCGGGGTAGGTGCCGGTGTCGTCGACGGCGGCGTGCGCGGCGCGCAGGGCGTGCGGGCTGGGCCCGTACGGGCTCTCGCTCAGGTGCAGTCGCAGGGGTGCGGCCCGCGCGGTGCGGGCGACGGTCGGGGCGGTCATCGTTCGCTGCCGAGGAGCAGGCCGAAGCAGTAGCTGCCGGGCTCCGCCTCCAGGGTGAGGAAGCGGTGCTCGGCGCCTGCGGGGACACGCAGCAGGGCGGGCGAGGCGAGTTCGTGCCGTTCACCGTCCACGAGGACGTCGATGCGGGCGCCGCCGGGGTTCGGCGAGACCAGGAAGTAGATCTCGTCGACCGCGTGCCGGTGCGGGTCGGCGACCGGCTTGCCGACGAGGTGGGTGATGGGTCCGCCCGCCAGCTCGACGGGCACGCCGCCGAACATGTCGGCCGTCAGATAGAACGGCGCGGGCGCGTGGTGTCCGGCGACGGGCAGGAACTGCGGGATGTCGGTGCGGATCTCCGCTCCGTTCGCGACGGCGCGACCCCCTTCGGCGGAGGCGGGCGCGGCGCTGGAATCCCTTCCGGTGGAGGGGAGTTCGGTGGTGGCCGGCTCGGTGGTCATCAGGAGGCCTTTCGTACGTCGGTGGGGGCGGGGTCGGCGCCTTGTCCGGGTCCGGCCGGGACCAGGTCGCGGGCGCGCACCGTGCGTTCCTCGGGTGTGCCGGGGGTTCCGGCGAAGGTGTAGGTGAGGGTGTCGAGGGCCCGGTCCAGGACGGCGAGCATGGTGTCGTGGTCGTCGGCGGTGCCCCAGAGCACGGCCAACTCCCCCGTGGCGACACCTGGTTCGACCGTCCGGCCCGGCTGCACCCGGGTCTCGTAGGTGTCGACGCCCGGCAGGCCGCGCACCTCGCCGACACCGCGTACGCCGGTGAGCAGTCCGCCCTCGGCGGGTGTCGGCAGCGCGCGGGCGTAGGTCACACGGTCGTCGGGCACCCAGGTGGTCGGGAGGGGCCGCCCGAGGGCCACTTCCGCGGCGAGGAGGACGGGGTCGAGTCCGCCGGCCAGGCGGCCGAGGCCGGCCTGGAAGCCGCCCAGCCGGCCGTTGACCTCGATCAGCCGGGGGCCGTCCGGGGTCAGCTTCACCTCGGTGTGGGTGATGCCGGTGCGGACGCCGAGCGCCCGGACGGCGTCCGCGGCCAGGGTGAGGACGGCGTCCCGCTCGGCGCCGGTGACCGGGGCCGGCCAGAAGTGGCCCACCTCGCGGAACGGGGGTGCGAGCGGGAACTTGCCGGTCGTCGCCCAGTGGGTGACCCGCCCGTCCAGGACGGCGCTCTCCACCGAGACGTGGTCGCCGAAGGGGCCCGCGCCGACGCCCTCCAGGTACTCCTCCAGGACGAGGGCCTCCTCGCCTCCCGCGGACGCCGGTGCGGTCAGCAGGCGGGTGGCGAGCGCGGCGCCCGTGGCCGCGTCCCGCACGAGGTGGGTGCTGCGACTGCCCTCGCCGCGCAGGGGTTTGAGGACGGCGGGCAGGCCGACGGCGGCGAGCGCGGGCGCCCAGTCCCCCGGGGTGCGCAGCAGCCGACAGCGCACCGGGTCCACGCCCCGTTCACGGAGCCTGCGCCGCTGCTCGTACTTGTCGGTGAGCAGCCGTACGGTCCGCGCGTCGTGGAAGGGCAGACCGAGCCGGGCGGCGAGCCCGGCCGTGGTGCCCAGCCGGCGCTCGCTGTAGGTGAGTACGGCGTCGGGGCCGTGTTCGCGCAGGAGCTCGGCGGACGCGTCGAGGGTGTGCGCGTCCTCCTCGTGGACGGGGACGACGGGTGTCAAGTCGGCGAGGAGTGGGGCGAGTTCCTCGGTGTGCCGGGAGGGGCACACGGCGAGGACGACGTCGCCGAGCGGTTCGAGCCGGTCCACGATGTCCGCGGGCGCGACGGAGCCGAAGTCGTAGACGACGGCGATGACGGGGCGTGGCATGGCCGTTTCCTCAGACGTCGGCGTGGTCGGGTTCGGGCGCGTACCGGACGCCGGAGAGCGTGGCGGCCAGGGCGGGTGACAGGGATCCGGAGGGCGCCTGCACCGGCCGGGACGTGGACGCCGCGCCGAACAGGTCGAGGGCCGGTTCGAGGCCGGCGATCTCGGCGGGGACGGTGCGGGCGGCGGCCCAGTCGGCGCGGGTGAGGCGGTAGCGGTCGCTGACGGCGCGTTCCCCGCGTACGGCGTTGATCTGTGTCCCGTCGTGGGTGAAGCCGAACTTGCGGCACACGGCCTGCGAGGCGGTGTTGCCCCTGCGCACCACGGAGAAGGCGTCCTGGGCGCCGAGTCCGGTGAACGCGAGTTCCAGGGAGGCGGCCCGTGCGTGTCCGCCGAGGCCGAGGCCCTGGTGGCGCAGTCCGAGCCACGAGGTGAGGAGCACCTCCCCGGTCACCGCGAAGTCGCGGGCGCCCAGCGACTGGGAGCCGACGACCTCGCCCTCGTGCACCACGACGAGGTAGAGCGTCCAGTCGTCGGCGGTCCAGTCGGCCATCGCCCTCCAGTGCCGCTGGAGGACGCGGCGGGCGACGGTGGCCGGGTCCCCGTCCGTCCACTGGGAGAAGAAGGGCATGAAGCCGGGGGTGTGCACGCCCTCGGCGCCCAGGTCGGCGAGCGCGTCGAGGTCCTGTGGGGTGGGGTGGCGCAGTTCGACGAGCGGGGTGCGCACGGTGATGCCGGTCAGCGGCCAGTTGTGCATGGCGGGTGCCTCCTCGGGGGCTGCGGCGGGATGGGGGCGCCGGCTACGGGGCGGTGGTCACGGGGGCGGAGTCCTTGGCGGACGGTGCGGTGGCCACGGCGTCGGTGGCCGGGGTGCCCTCGGGCGCGCCGGTCCGCGCGTCGAGGGGGTCGGGGTTCCCGTCCTGCGCGGCGGTGTCCGCGGGGTCGGGCAGGTCGGCGGCCGACGGCAGGACACCGCGGAACGCCGTTCCGACCAGGGCGACGGCTGCGCAGACCGCGATGAGCGAGACGACCAGGGGCAGACCGCCGGCGAGGGGCAGGGTGGCGCCCGCGAGCAGGGGTCCGGCCACGGATCCGGTGGACACGGCCACCGACAGCATGGCGTTGACGCGGCCCCGGGTGCGTTCCTCGGCGAGGTCGTTCAGCAGGCCGGTGATCACCGGGAAGACCAGGGCCTCACCGACCGACAGCAGCAGGACACCGGCCATCGCGGTGACGGTGGCGGTGGCGCCGTGCTGGCGTCCGGCGACCAGGACGAGGGCCCAGGCCGCGGTCCACAGGGCGCCGGTGGTGGCGAGGACGGTGCTGCGCCGGATGCGCTGGATCCGCTCGCCGAGGAGGACCTGGGTGAGCACCGCGACGACGATGTTGACGGCGAAGGTGCCCGAGAGCCCTTCGGGTCCGACGGCGCCGCCGGCCGTGAGGTAGCCGGGCAGGCCGGATCTGAGCTGCCCGTACGACACGAGCGAACACAGGGTGAGGGTGGCGAGGAGGACGGCGATCGACCGCTGTCCGAGGACCTCGCGGTAGCCCACGGGGCGCCGCGCGGTGCCGGCTTCGGCGGGGGTGGCGGAGGGGCCTGTCGCGCGGTCGAGTCGCGGGAGCAGCAGGAAGAAGGCGGCACCGGCGGCCAGGAAGGTGCATCCGTCGGCGAGGTACAGGGCCGCGAACCTCGCCGCGTCGGAGCCGGGCCCCGACGCGGCGACCAGTCCGCCCACCAGGACGCCGAGCCCGGTCATCGCGTTGAACACCGCGTAGTCGGCGGAGAAGGCGAGGCCGCGTTCCCGGGCAGTGGCGGCGCCCGCGTAGAGGAAGCGCAGGACGGTGCCGACGCCGCTGATGCCCAGGCCGTACACGACGGCGGCGGTGAGGGCGGTGGGCGCCGAGGTGGCGAACGCGTACAGTCCGGTGCCCGCGCCCGCCACGCACATCACCAGGGTGACCACGGAGCGGGGTGCGAGCCGGTCGAGGACGGCGCCCCAGGCGAGGCCGCCGAAGACGGCGGTGCCGGCCTGGACGGCCAGGGTGGCGGCGGGGATCCAGGCGGCCAGACCGCGGATCTCGCCCAGGTAGATCCAGAGGAAGGGCAGCACGAGGCCGCCGCCGAAGGAGTTGACCGCGTTGACGGCCAGCACCGCGCGGGTCCGCGGGGAGAACTCCCGCACGACCGCGAGGGGGTTGACGCTCATCGGGCCTCCAGCACGTACAGCCACGAGTGCGGGGTGCCGAACGCGACCGTGCGGACCGGGTGCAGTCCGGCGCCGGCGAACAGCTCCTCGTAGGTCTCCTTGGTGTGCAGCGGTACGCCCATCAGCGCGTGCGCGAGTTCGTAGCCGAGGGAGAACACCGGCAGGGTCGAGGAGCCCTCGGCGTCGGGGCGGAGCATGGTGTCGGCGAGGACGAAGGTGCGGGCGGCGGGGAACGCCTCGCGCAGCCGGGTGAACAGGTGCGGCCGGGTGTCGGGGTCGGCGAGCAGGTCGTGCAGCAGGAAGAAGCTCATCACCGTGTCCACCTCGGCGATGGCGTCGCGGTGGGCCTCGCGGTGACAGACGTCGAGCACGTCGGCCTGTACGGCCCGTACCCGGTCCTCCAGGCCGGCGTCGGCGATGGTGCGCCGGCCCAACTCGGTGGCGGGGCCGCTGATGTCGAGTCCGAGTCCGCGGGTTCCCGGACGGCCTCCGACGATCCGGCTGACCCGGGCGGAGATGCCGCTGCCGAGGTCGGCGAGGGTGTGGAAGTTGATGCCGGCGAGGACGTCGTCGAGGGTGTTCGCCATGAACGAGCGGTCGTTCTGACCGGAGCCGAGGGCGACCATCGCCTCGTCGCGCAGCAGGTCGTCGCCGAACGTGGCCTGGCCGGTGGCCAGTCGGGAGGCGCCCGCGAAGAGGTCGCTGTAACCGCCGACCGCCCAGGTGAAGTAGCCGCGCATCCGGACGGTGTCGCGTCCGGCGTCGGTGAGGACGGCCGTGTCGCCGTCGTCCTCCAGTCGCAGCCAGCCGCACACGGCGGCGGCTCGCAGCACCTCGCGGACGATCCGTTCACGGACGGCGGGGCCCGCGCCGCGGACGAACTCGGGGATGTCCAGGCGGGGGTCGTCCGCGAGTCGGTCCAGGACGCCGAGCCGGTCGAGGGTGTGCACCACGGTGGCGGCGACATAGCCGTTGAACGCCTGGTCGACGCCGATCGGGGCCGGCGCCGCCCCGTACCAGTCGGCGGGGAGTTCGGTGGGCGGGGTGTGCAGGAGGGTCATCGGAACTCCGGGTCAGGAGGAAAGGAGACGGATGGAGTGGAGCGGGAGGGGAGGGCGTGGTGCGGGAGCGGACGGGGTGGTGAAGTCCGCGCGTGGTCAGGCAGGTTCGGGCTCGGCGATCGGCGTCGCGGTGGTGGGGTCGGGAGCTTCGGCGCCGAGCAGCGCGCGGAGTTCGTCGAGCAGCAGCCGCGGGTCGGCGGTGGCGGAGAGCGGCTCGTAGAGCCCGAGGGACAGGGCCCAGTGGGCCGGACCGGCGCGGACGCAGCAGCGCAGGAGGGGCTCGTCGCGCAGGCGGAGCGGTTGTCGGGCCGCGTCCCGTACGGCGGCCCGCAGGTGCTCGGGGCCGGCGTCCGGGTCGGTGGCGAGGTGCGTGGGCCGGACGGTCGCGGTGGGCAGGGTACGGGCCCGCCAGCGCCCCGCGGGGTCGGAGAACACGGTGCGCAGGACGGGGTGGCGGTGCTGGATCTCGTCGAAGGCGGCGGCGATCTCGGCGGGTGCGGGCAGTGGTCCCGGCAGCACCGTCTCGACGGTCACGTTGTGGTCGCCGGAGGAGCCGTGGCGTACCAGGTCGTAGAAGAGCCAGCGCTGTTCGAAGGGAGTGAGGGCGCGGGTCGCGGGCCCGTCGGCCGGTCCCGCACCGCCCGGTTCGCGGCGGCGGAAGGGGTGCCCGGGCAGCCGGATCCGCCTGCCGTCCCGTCCGAGGGTGGTGTCGACGTCGAAGCCGCGGCGCCACAGCTCCGCGAGCAGCCGGGCGTACGCGGTCCCGTCGGCCGTGTCGAGCCGGAGCGGGTCGGCGTGGCCGGTCTCGCCGGTCACCGACTCGCCCGTCGCGCACGGCGTGAGGGACCCGATGATCACCACGGGTGCGGTCGGTTGCTCCGGGTGGGCGGGGGTGCCCGTCGGGTTCTCCTGTACGCCGGCCGGAGGCGTCGCGTGCTCGGCGGCGGCGCGCAGCGCGGCGGACAGCGGGAGGTCACCGCGTGCCGCGGCGGCGGCCCAGGCGCCGGCTCCGTGGCCGTGCACCGCGTGCGGGGTGACGCCTCGGGCCAGCAGCCAGGCCACGGCGCCGTACTGGACGGCGGCGGCACGCGCCGCGGTGGCGTCCCCGCCGTCCCGGCAGGCGTCCTCGGCCCGGCGCAGCGCCTCGGCGGTCTCGGGCAGGTCGGGGACCGACGCGGGGGCCGGTGTTCCGTCGAGCACGAGGAGGGGTCCGGCACCGGGCTCGCGGACCGGAGGTGTGTGCGCGCCGTCCGACTCCCTGAGGAGGAGCGCGAGTTCGGCGGTGTCGGTGCCGATCACGGCGTCCCGGCAGGGGAAGCGTTCCCGGCCGGCGTGCAGGGCGCGGGCGATGTCGTCGGGAGCGGTGTCGGGCTCGCCCTCCAGCCGGTCGGCGAGCCTGTGCCGCAGGACGGCGAGGGCCTCGGGGTCACGGGCGGACAGGGCGAGGACGCGGGGCAGGTCCGCGAGGGTCGCGGGTCGGACCAGGGAGTCGGCCATGGCGGGTCACACCCTTTCGAGCTGGGGGACGGGGACCGTGACGGGCGGGCCGGCGCGGTGTTCCTGGACGACCACGTGGGCGTTGGTGCCGCCCACACCGAAGGAACTGACACCGGCGGTACGGGGGCGGCCGGTGTCCTCGGTCCATGGGCGCCCCTCGTCCAGCAGGGACAGGCGGGTTCCGGCGGCGGTCAGTTCCTCGATGGGCTCGCCCACGTTGGGTGTGGCGGGCAGGTGGCCGTGGTGCACGGCGAGCACGGCCTTGATCAGTCCGGCGAGGCCGGCGGCGGTGTTGCAGTGCCCCACGGATGCCTTCACGGAGCCCACCGCGACGCCGGGCCCCTCCGGGCCGAGCGCGTCGGCCAGGGCGGTCGCCTCGATGGCGTCGCCGAGGCGGGTGCCGGTGCCGTGGGCCTCGACGAAGCCGACATCGCGTCCGCTGACGCCGGCGTTCGTGAGGGCGTCGCGGATGACCCGGGACTGGCCCTCGACGCCGGGTGCCGAGTAACCGATCCTGGCCCGGCCGTCGTTGTTGACGGCGCTGCCCCGGATGACCGCGTACACGGGATCCCCGTCGCGTTCGGCGTCGGCGAGCCGGCGCAGCAGTACCGCTCCGGCGCCGAAGCCGCCCACGGTGCCCGACGCGCGCCGGTCGAAGGGCCGGCACACGCCGTCGTCGGCGTAGAGGAACCCAGGGCGGTAGCGATAGCTGCCGTCCGACGCGGGGTCCAGCGAGACCGCGCCCGCGAGGGCGTAGTCGCTGCTGCCGGTGAGCAGGCTGCGGCAGGCGAGGTGGACGGCGTAGAGGCCGGTGGAGCAGGCGGTGTCCAGCAGGAGGGCCTCGCCCCACAGGTCGTGCAGATAGGCGAAGCGTGAGGCGACGAAGGTGGGGTCGGCGTTGACGACGTCGTCCACCCTGGCCTCGGGGTCGGTGTCGACGACCTTGGCGCAGCCGGCGTAGAGGCTGGTGCGGGAGGCGATGTCGGACAGGCGCAGGGAGGCGTCCTCGACGGCGGACCACAGGACCTCGTGGAGGACACCCTGTTGGGGGTCGCCGTCGCGCAGGTCGTCGGGTCCGAACCCGAGGAGGTCGGCGTCGTACCGGGCGCCTTCGGCGGCCATGCCCCAGCGCGCCACCCGCCGCTGCCCGTCGGGCAGGTGGGTGATCACCGGGCCTGGTCCCTCGCTGAAGCAGTCCCGTCCGGTGCGCAGGTTGTCCCAGAAGGACGGGAGGTCGGCGGCGCCCGCGAACCGGGCGGCCATGCCGACGACGGCGATGGCGTCGTCGTCGCCGGTCCTGCTCCGCACCGTGGCGGCGGCGGCCGGCCGTGGGGGTGCGTCCTCGCCGCCGAGCAGTCGGGTCTGCGACCGTACGGTGCCGTGCCGCAGCAGGTCGGCGATGGCGGGCTTGGTGCCGGTGGCCCGGCGCAGTGCCGCCTGGAGCCGGACCAGGAGCAGGGAGTGTCCGCCGACGTCGAAGAAGTTGTCGTCGGGGCCGAAGGTGCGCTCGCCGAGGAGTTCGCTCCAGGCGGCGTGGACGGCCCGCTGGAGGTCGCTGCCGTCCACCGCCGTCCGGGTGGTGCGGAGTCCGGGGGTGGTGAGGTCCGGGGCCGGTGCGGGAGTGGCCGTGTCCTCGGGGCGGGGCAGCCGGCGACGGTCGATCTTGCCGTTGGGGGTCAGGGGCAGTTCGTCGAGGGCGACGAGATGGGTGGGGACGGCGAAGGCCGGGAGGCAGGCCCGCAGATGGCGCATGACCTCGGGGTGGGCGCCGGGCCGGCCGAGGACGGCGTATCCGACGATCTCCTTCTCGTCCCGCTCGTTGCGGCGGGCGGTCACGAAGGCGGCGGTGACGTCGTGGTGCGCGCGCAGTGCGGACTCCACCTCGCCCAGCTCGACGCGCTGGCTGCGGATCTTGATCTGGTTGTCGGCGCGTCCGATGAACTCCAGCTGTCCGTCGGCGGTCCGGCGCACCCGGTCACCGGTGCGGTAGAGGCGGCGGCCCGGCTCGGTGCTGAACGGGTCGGCCCAGAACCGCTCGGCCGTACGGGCCGGGTCCCCGAGGTAGCCGAGCGCCACGCCGGTGCCGCCGAGGACGAGTTCGCCCGGCATGTACGGGGGTGCGGGGACGAGGGTGTCCTCGAAGACGACGTGGGCGACGGTGCCGGGGACGGGGCCGCCGATGGGCAGGGTGCGGGCGCGGTCCGGCACCTCCTCCACGGGACACCAGGTGGAGGTGAAGGAGTTCTCCGTGGGGCCGTAGCTGTGCAGGAGGGTGCCGGGCCGGGCCCAGCGCAGCGCCTTGCGCAGATGCGGTACGGAGACCAGTTCGCCGCCGAAGTACACGCGGCGCAGGGTCTGGAGCAGGTCGGGGGCGTCCTCGATGAGGCGGTTGAGGAGCGGGGTGGTGACCAGGAGCGTGGTCACGCCGTGGTCGCGGACGGCGGTGCGCAGGGCGGTGGGGTCGAGGACGAGTTCCTTGTCCAGGACGACGAGCCGGGCGCCGTGGGTGAGGGCTCCCCAGATCTCGTAGGTGGCGCCGTCGAAGTTGAGCGGCGACAGGTGGGAGACGGTGTCGTCGGGGCCGAGCGGCAGGAAGTCGGGCCGGTGCATCATGCGGACGACGCCGCCGTGGTGGAGCAGGACGCCCTTGGGCCGGCCGGTGGAGCCGGAGGTGTACAGGACGTTGAGGACGCTGTCCGGGCGGGCCGTTACGGCGGGCGGGGTGGCAGGGCACGTCGCTGATGCCTGGGCGATGCCCTGAGGGGTGTGCACGGCGAGGCCGTCCGGCGCGCGCCCGGTCTCGGAGGGCTCGGCGATCAGCAGCCGGGGGCGCGCGTCCGCCAGCACCAGGTGGAGCCGGGTGTCGGGGTGGTCGGGGTCGAGCGGCAGATAGGCCGCTCCGGCCATGGCGACGGCCAGCATCGCGGTCACGGTGTGCGGGCCGGGCCGCAGCAGCAGGGCGACCAGGTCACCCTCCCGGACGCCCCCTTCGCCCCTCAGCCAGTGGGCGGCCCGGGCCGCCGACTCCACCAACGCTCCGTAGGTGAGGGTGACTTCACCGTGCACGACGGCGACGGCGTCAGGGGCGCGCCGCGCCTCACGCAGGACGAGGTCGGGCACGCTCGACGCGGCGAGCGCTTCCGCGCCGGCCGGGTCACCGGCACGGGAGGCATCGGGACCGTCCTCGGACGCGGTGCTCTCCTCGACCACGGCGGAGTCGGCCAGTCCCGCGAGCAGCTCACGGCACCGCGCGCCGGGGCGTTCGGCGGCCGCGAGCAAAGCGTCGAGTTGACGCACCATCAACTCGGCCGAGGCGGGGACGTACAGAGCCGTGTCGTAGTCGATGCGCAGGACCAGGCGCTCGGGGTACTCCAGGGCCGCCAGCGCGAGGTCGTACTTGGCCGAGGCGGTGTCCAGGTGCAGGATGCGGACGGTCGCGCCGGGCACCTGCCGGGGGGCGGTGCTCCGGGGCTGGTGCAGGAACACGGCCGTGTACGCGGGGGCGGTGGCGGGGGCCGGTGGTCCGCCCGCGGCGAGGGCGTCCATGGAGTCGAGGACCTGGTCGCCCAGGCGCCCGGCGTGCTCGCCGAACTCCTCGTCGGGCACCATCCGGCTCCGGACGGGCAGGACTCGGGTGAACAGGCCGACGGTGTCCACGGCGTCCGGCTCGTCCCGGCCGGCGAACGGCATGCCCAGAACTCCGTCCCGCTCACCGGACCAGGCGTGCAGCAGCAGCGTCCAGGCGGTCAGCAGGACAGTCGCGGGAGTCACTCCGAACCGGACCGCCATCCGCCGTACGGAGTCCAGGCGTTCGGCGGACAGGGTGCGCTCGGCCCATCCGGGCGCGCCGCGCAGCCGGTCCTCGGCGCGGACGAGGTCGGGCAGTGGACCGAGCGTGACGGGTTCGTCGTCGAGCAGCTCCTCCCAGTACGTGCCCGGAGCCCGGCCCGGCGAGTCGGCGCCCGGGTGCGCAGCAGCGGTGGGATCTCCGGAGCCGAGGCCGGTCGGGCCGGCGGGCGCGGCGGCGAGGGGAGGCGACCCGGCGACGCGGGCCCGGTAGGCGGTGAGCACGTCGGCCGCGACGAGGTCCACCGTGTGTCCGTCGGCGACGATGTGATGGATCGTCAACACCAGGAGGGCGCCGTCGTCGTGGAGCAGCGCCTCGGCACGCAGCAGGGGTGCGCTGCCGGGGTCGAGGGGGCGTTCGGCGGTCCGTACGGCCTCTCGGTGCGCCTCGTCGGAGCGGCAGGAGCCGGTCCGGCGGGAGACGCCGAACGGGACCGGTGCTCCGGGCTCGCGGCGGAAGCGGAGCTCGCCGTCCTCGTCGTCGAACCGGCCGGCCAGCTCCGTGCGCCGGGCGAGCAGGTCACCGAGGGCGAGGCGCAGCGCCGGCACGTCCAGGTCGCCGAGGAACTCCAGCGCCACCGGCACGTTGTAGCGGCCGGACTCCGGTTCGCAGCGGTCCGCGAGCCAGATCTCCGTCTGGGCGGCCGAGGCGGGCCGCCCGATGTCGTGGCCGGTCACGGGCGCTCCTCCCCCGCCACCGCGACGGACACCGCGCCGGCGGCCGGGACCGCCGACGACGGCTGCGGATCCGCTGTCACGCCCGCCGGCACGGCTGTGCCCGCGGTGAGGCCGGTTCCGGTGTCCGCGGTGCGCGGGAGCGGTCCGCGGGGGTCTGCGGCGAGCTCCTCGGCGAGGGCCCGCACGGTGGGGTTGCGGAACAGCACCCGCACCGAGATCCGGCGGTCCAGCGCGGTGCCGAGTTCCCTGACCACCTGAAGGGCGCCCAGCGAGTGGCCGCCCACCTGGAAGAAGTGGTCGTCGTCGGTGAATTCGTCGTGCCCGAGCGCCTCGGTCCAGGCGCGGCGCACCAGCACCGCGGTCCCTGTGGGGTCACCGGTGCCGCGTGTCGCGGATTCGGTCGCCATGGCGGCAGTCGTGTCCTTCCGTCGTTCGTCCTGACAGTGGTCGGCCGTGCCTCGTGGGCGGCGGTGCCGGGCCGCTCTCAGGCGGGTGTCTGCTCGTCGGGCACGAACGCCCGGTAGGTGTCGTCCACGGAGTCCCACAGCCGGGGGAACAGGCTGCGTTCGGCCATGGCGCGTACGCCCGAGGTGGACTGGCCGCGCAGGCTCTTGGGCAGACCGTCGCGGGTGTCCTCCGCCGCGGCCGTTCCGGCCTCGGGATGACCGCCGAGCTGGGACCACACCAGTCGCAGGTGGTGGTGTTTCCAGGCGGCGACGGCTCCGTCGAGCCGTAGGAGTGCCTGGCGGACGAGGGCGAGGTCGGGTGACCTGTCCGCGCGGTCCGGGGCGGCGCCGCGGCCCTGGGCGACGACGAGTTGTCTGAGGTCGAGGTCTTCGCGCGCCACGGCGGCCTCGGTCTCCTGCCACAGCGCGGTGGCCGCGCGGCGCAGGTTGCGGGCGCCGGGCGAGTCGAGCCCGGTGGTGTTCTCCGGGAACGTCTCGCGCATCGTCAACAGGCTCTCCTGCGGCAGGAATTCCAGCAGGACACGGACGGCCTGGACCGCGACCTCCCCCAACGCGCTCGCCCGCTCCAGGAGTTGTGCGGCGAGGAGATAGTCGCGGTCGCGCAGCAGGCCGGCCGCGCGGCGCATCTCGAAGTGCATGTCGCACCAGGCGTACTCGGTGATCAGGTGCACGGTCTGGAACAGCCGTTGGTCCGGGTGGACGAGCGTGTCCTCGGGCAGCAGGGCCGACAGGGCGGTGGTGAGCCGGGTGTCCTGTTCGTAGTTGCTGCCCCGGTCGTACTCGTAGACGAAGAGCCGGTTGCTCTCGTCGGGGTTCATCACCCGGCGGGCCGTTCCGGGCCGCCCGGTCTGGGCTCGCTTGCTCATCGTGGTGGACGCCTCCGGGCGCGGGGTCGGTGCGTGGGCGGGCGGGGAGCGGGTCGTCGACGGTCAGCCGACGAGGGCGCCCTGACGGTCGGGGGCGGGGAACAGCCGGTTCTCCAGGACCGCGGCGAGGTAGGGGACGCCCTGGGTGTAGCCGGTGCCTGAGCGTTCGCCGATCATGCGGACGGCCAGGCGGTAGTGGGTCTGCTTCCACCGCTGGTGGACGCCTTCGAGCCGGTCGGCGGCGGCCTGGAGAACGGCGGCCTCCTGGGCGGGCAGCCGTCGTTCGGCGATCAGGTCGTGCCAGGTCCCCTGGACGGTGGGCCGGCCGTTCACGACGCGTTCGCGGACGGCGGGCACGGAGGTGTAGGCGGCGGAGGCGAGCCGGGCGAGGCTGGGGGTCGAGCACAGGGACTCGAAGGTCTTGTAGCCGGCGGACTGGATGGCGCTGGCGCCCTCGGTGAAGTCCCGGAAGACCCGGAAGGCCTCGGGCCGCATGGTCGCCAGCAGGGAGAACAGGGGCAGCGACTCCTTGAGGACGGCGGCCACCGCGTCGACGAGGTCGGCCGCTTCCCCCGGCCGGTTCTCGTCGAGCCGCCGGACCGCCGCGGCGAGGGCCGCCGCCATGAAGGTGAACGTGGTCTCGAACGACTGGAGTGTCCGCAGGAACAGGTACTCGTCGTGCAGCACGTACACCGGCTGGACGCTCGCCGACAGCAGCAGGGACTGGGCCGGGGAGGCCGCTCGCAGGACGTCGGCGGCGAGTCGCCCGCCGGGCGTGCGCCCCGGGACGGCGGCCGCGGCGGCCGCGTCCACGATCCCCTCGGGCAGCGCGCGCAGCGCGGCCGGTTCCATCACGCGCACGGCCAACCGGACGCGCTTCGCGACCAGTCGGGACTCGGGCGGCATGCCGTGCGGGTCGTCGGGGGTGTCGGTCAGCGCCCGCTGTTCGAAGCGGACCAGGTCGGCGAGCAGGAGCAGCAGGACCTCGTCGCGTGCCCTGCGGGCCGCGCGCCAGTCGGTCGTGGCGGGCCGGGTCAGCAGGGAGAGCGCGGTGTAGCTGGGGTAGTCGTAACGGCCGTCGTACTTGTCCAGGACGACGTCGAGGAACCCGCGCAGGAACGCCGTTCCGTCCTGCGGACGGATGCCGTCCCGTGTCTCCGTGCCGTCCTTTCGAACGCTGCCGGGCGCGGACTCGGGAGGGCCGGGCAGCGCCGCGCGGATCTCGTCGAGCCGGGTGAGCAGGTCGTCGGTCAGGAAGTGCTTGCCCACGGACCGCAGGTGCGTGAGGAGCATGTCGTAGGGGAACGCGGCCGGTTCGGCGGCCTCCGCCCAGGTCCCGAGGTGGTTCAGGACGGTGGCGACGCCGGGAGACGCGACAGGGGACGCGGTCGGGGCGAGGGCCGCCGGGGCGGATTCGACGGAACTCATCGGGAAATCCACAACGCTGTTATCGAGGGTGCGTTCATCACTCGGTGCCGGGGAATTCGGTCGAACATGGAAGGAAGTCCTCATCTCGGTGACGACAGACGATCGGGTCTGCGTGACGACTGACGATCGGGCGTCCACGAGGAATTCACCTGGCCCTGGAACCGACCGCAATCACTTTCCGAGAGAGATCCTGCGCCGTATGCCGAGAACTCCCAAGTCACCGGTATCCGGTCACGTCCACCCGGTCACGGCGCCCCGTTCCCGCCTGCGCGGTCCCGGGATTCCGTGACGTGACACGGAGTCGGATCCGTGCGCTGTCGAGGCGAATTCCCTTCGACTCGTGGCACCCTTCCCGGGTTTGTTCTCGCGTGCCGGAAGACACCGCCCCAACCCCTCTGGGACGATGGGGCCATGGACAGGATCAGCAACAGCGAGATTCTCGCGGCGATCGCCGCCGAATTGCCCGACTGGCGCAAACTGGCCCAGCCGCTCGCCGCCCGCTATCGCACGGGGGACGCCGTTTCGGGAGCCGCTTTCGTCGCGGCGGTCACGCAGGCCTCGGTCGCCGCCGGACACGGCGTACCGGAGATCAGGCTGGCTCCCGGGGTGGTCGACATCGGCCTCTACGGCGTCGACGCGGCGGGAGCCCGGTGGGTCACGCCCAAGGATCTCGAACTCGCCCGTGTCATCACGGGACTTGCCCGCGAGCACGGGCTGGGGGCCGCCCCGGACGAGGTGACCCAGGTGGAGATCGCCCTCGACACCGCGGACGACACGGTGGCCGGCCCCTTCTGGGCCGCACTGCTCACCGGGGACGCGGGCAACACGGTGCACGACTCCGCCTTCGACCCGACGAACCGCGTCCCCTCCGTGTGGTTCCAGCGGACCGACCCGCACGAAACACCGCGTCAGCGCTGGCACATGGACCTGTGGCTGGCTCCCGAGTCGGCGCGGTCCCGCATCCGGGCCGCCGTCGCCGCCGGGGGCACCGTGGTCGACGACTCCGGCTCCCCGTCGTACACCGTGCTGGCCGACCCGGAGGGAAACAGGGTGTGTGTCTGCACGGCGGTCGGCCGCGACTGACCTCAAGGCCTCATGAAGCCAAGACGCCAAGACGCCAAGGCGCCATGACCTCATGGCCTCTCGATCCGGTGACCTCGTGATTCCGTGGGCTCCGCGAGGTGAACACCGGCCATGCGCACGGCCGTTGGTCGGAGGACATGGGCTTCAGCAGAGCCTCGACGTCTCGGTGACCGCGTACGCCTCCAGACCGGGGGTCGCGAGCAGGTCCGCCACACAGGCGGCGGAGCCTCCGACATAGGTGCTCACGAGGTCCACGTCCCCGCCCACGCACCAGGCCCGGTCCTCGGGCCACCACAGGTCGGGGATCTCGGGCACCCCGTCGTCCGACCCGCGCTGCGGCGAGTCGGCGTCCGCGAGGGAGCCGGAGAGCAGGATCTCGTCGCGTCCGGGCGTACGAAAGACGGGGACGCCGTCCCAGTCGTAGTGGCCGTAGCCCTCCCAGAGTCCGTACCAGCACCGGTCGGGCGTGCCGGTGTGCCGGGCCAGCACGCCGGCCAGTGTGCGGGCCACGTCAGCGGGCACGGGACCCTCCTGCGGGTGCTCGTCCCACACCCCGGGGACCGCGGGTGTGTCGTCGTTGCGGTGGACGAGTCGGTCCTCGTCCCGCACACCGATCAGGGCGTGCCAGGCCGTCGTCGCGGACACCGGCCGGCCGTACACCGGGGCCACCCGGTCCCAGCGCACCGGTTCCGTGCCGAGACGGGCCGGGTGGAGGATGCGCGCGTACGCCTCGAAGCCGGGTGCGCTCACTCCCGCGACCGTGCCGAACCCGCCCGCGCCGGACGGCCGTTGCTCCAGCCAGCGGGCGGGCGCGAGGTCGTTGCGCTCGACACGGAGGGTGCCGTAGACGGACGGGGGCGAAGAGCGGTGGACGTCCATGGGTGCAGTGTGACCTGCGTCCGGTCGCCCGCGCACCTGGTGA
Source organism: Streptomyces sp. NBC_01428 (assembly GCF_036231965.1). NCBI lineage: Bacteria > Bacillati > Actinomycetota > Actinomycetes > Kitasatosporales > Streptomycetaceae > Streptomyces > Streptomyces sp. NBC_01428. The sequence continues at coordinate 1,338,305 of NZ_CP109499.1, forward strand.
GGCCCCGGCCGGGCCGCGGGGCGCGGGCCCGCACGGACGTTCCACCGGTCGGCCCAGGGGCCTGTGGCGCTCCCGCCCCGTCGGCGGAACAGAATGGCTCATCACCCAACGAAGGAGTGTCCGATGATCTTTATCACCGCCCGGTTCAGTGTCCGCCCGGAGTACGCCGACCGCTGGCCGGAGATCACCGCCGACTTCACCGCCGCCACCCGCGCCGAACCCGGCTGCCTGTCCTTCGACTGGTCCCGCAGCGTGGAGGACCCGACGGAGTACGTCCTGGTCGAGGCCTTCCGTGACGACGACGCCGGGGCGGCCCACGTCCAGTCGGCCCACTTCAAGGCGGCCCAGCAGACACTCCCGCCCCATCTGTCGGCGACGCCGCGCATCGTGAACATGAAGCTCCCCCAGGACGACTGGTCGCTCCTCGGGGAGATGGCCGTCGAGGGCGACTAGCGACGTGTCGGCCAGGTCCGAGCGCCCGAAGCCGCCCGGTCCGTCGCGGAGTTCGGGGGGCCGGGAGACGGTCCCCCGCTCCGCCGCCGGAGGGCGTTGCCTTCCGCCTCCGCCCCACGTACCGTGTAGCAGATGAAAACCGATAGTGACCCTTACATCTTGGATGCCGGGACGCCCTCCGTGGAGACCTACCGCAGGCTGCGCACCGGGTCCGGCCTGAGCGGCAAGCCCGTCGAAGCCGCACAGGCGGGACTGCCGAACACCTGGCACGCCGTGTCCGTCCTCCATGACGGCGAGCCGGTCGGCATGGGGCGGGTCATCGGCGACGGCGGCTGCTTCTTCCAGGTCGTCGACATCTGCGTCCTGCCCGACCACCAGGGGCGCGGGCTGGGCAGGCGGATCATGAAGGCGCTCGTCGACGAGCTGGAGCGGCGCGCCCCGGACGGCGCGTGCGTGTCCCTGATCGCCGACGGCGACGCCCGGTTCCTGTACGAGAAGTTCGGGTTCACGCCCACGGCACCCGCGTCCATCGGGATGCACCGGACCGTCTGAGAACGACCGTCGCCCCCACCCGCGGACACCCCACCGCTCCCGCCCCGGATCGGACGGGCCGCCGGCGGTCAGCCGGCGAAGTCCTGGACGGGCTGGGAGAAGTCCGAGCCGAGCTGCGACATCAGGTTCCCGAACTCCTTCTCGCTGATCGCGTCGCGCAGCGTCACGAGGACCGCGCGGACACCGCTGTCGGCCTCGCTCTTCTTGAGCATGTTGCGCTCGGCGACCCGCCGCACGGTCTCGGCGTAGCTGAAGGCCTCGATGGCCGAGGTGGCTCCACGGCGGACGGACTCCGCGAGGCCTTCCGGCAGTTCCCGCTCCAGGGCCCGGTCCTCACCCCCGCTCAGCCGGTGGGCGAGCGTCTCCAGCGTGGCGCGCGTCAGATCGGCCGACTCCTGCCGTGACAGTCCTGTGCGCTCCGACACCGCTTGGACGAATTCCCTCTCCTCCACGCGCTGTCTCCTTCTTCCGCGCCGGTGGTCCGGCGGCTCGGCAGTCTGGCGGGGTGGTGTCCCGGAGCCCTGACGGTCTCGCGGGCCCACGGCCCTGGATCCACCCTGACACGCGACCGCCGGGCCCGCGCGGGCAGGCCGCGGCCGTCTCACCCCGCGCCGGTGACCGCGCCGCCGCACTCGGGCGCGCGCACCGTCGGCCGCGCAGGTCACCGGACCCCGAGCTGGGCGAGGAGATGCAGCAGGTCGGAGTTCACCCAGTACTCGGCGTACCTGCCGTCGCGGGTGCGCAGGGTGTCCGTACCGGTGAAGGCGACCGCTGTTCCCGGCGCCGCCTCGGCGCCCGGGAAACCGCCCGCGTAGGTGCCGCCGGCGGTCCAGCGGACGGAGGTGAAGGCGCCGTCCACGAGGGGTTCGACGTCGATCGCGAAGCGCAGGTCGGGGAATGCCGCGCGGGTCTGCCCGATCCAGGCCGCGAGGCCCTCGGCACCTCGGACGGCGCTGCCGTCACCGCCGTCGAGCAGGGCCGCGTGGAGACGGAAGTCGGGTGTGACGGCCTCCGGCGCCAGGGCGAGATCGCCGTTCCACAGGCGCAGCCACACGTCCAGCAGGGCGAGGGCATCGGCGCGGCTCGAAGTGGCGTCCGGGGCAGGGGTGTTGGTCATGGCGGGTCCTCACGTTCTCCGGTCGGGGGTGCGGCGACGGATTCGGGCCTCGGGCTTGCGAGGCCGTGGGTCTACGGGTTGAGGACGACCTTCCCGGCGACGGTGCCGGACTCGGCGAGCCGCAGGGCCTCGGCCGCGCTGGTCAGGGGGAGTTGGGCGGCGATCTGCGCGGTGACCTCACCGCGGCGGAGTGCGGCGAAGACCTGCGTGAGGTCGGCGCGCAGCCGGGCCCGGAACGCGTTCTTGGCCAGGGCGCGGCCACCCCAGACGTTGAAGAAGTAGGCGTGCCGGCCGTTCGGCAGGGCGTTCCACAGCCAGACCCGGCCGAGCAGCTTGAGCACGGGCCACTGCTTGGATCCGGTGTCGTCGCGGGTGGAGGCGCTGCCGTAGGAGACGAGCGTGCCGCCGGGCGCGAGGAGGTGCCAGGAGTCGACGGCGCTGCGGCCTCCGACGTGGTCGAAGACGGCGTCGACGCCTGCGGGGGCGATCTCCCGGACACGGGCCGGAATGTCGTCGGTCCGGTAGTCGACGGGGGTGACGCCCTGCTTCCTGAGGGCGTCGTGGTGGCGGGCCGACGCCGTGCCGATCACCTTCACGCCCGCCGCGTGCGCCAGCTGGACGAGCACGGAGCCGACACCGCCGTTGGCGCCGTGCACCAGGATGGTCTGCCCGGCGCGGACATGGGCCTTGCGGTGCAGCATCTGCCAGGCGGTGATGCCGTTGACGACCACGGTCTCCGCTTCCGCCGCCCCGATCCCGTCGGGCACGGGCACGACGTCGGCCGCCTCGACGCGGACGTGGGTGGCCCATCCGCCGACCTTGAGCAGGGCGGCCACGCGGATGCCGGCGAGGGCCGGGTCGACGCCGGGGCCCGTGGAGAGGACGGTGCCGACCAGGTCGTAGCCGGGCACGAAGGGGAAGGGCGGCTGGTCGTAGTACCGCCCGCGCCGCATCTGCTGCTCGGCGAAGGACACGCCGGTCGCCTCCATCCGGATCACGACCTCGCCGGACCCGGCGACGGGGACGGCCCCGTGCCGGATCTCCAGGCCCTCCGGCTCCACCTTGCCCGGCAGGACGACCTCGACGAGTGTTTCGGCGTTCATGACGACCTCCACTGAGTTCCACGCTGGTTACTGGCCTTCGCTTTAGTTAGAGGCTATAACTCGTTCGCGTGACGGTCAAGCGGTTTCGTGACAGGGTCTAACGAACGCGCCAACCCTTCAGGCGTCGGGTGATCCGCGCCCCCGCACCTGCCGGACCCATCCGGTGGCAGATGTCCGGCGGCCGGCTCGGGCCGAACACTATGAACACAACGATCACGGCCATGGATCTCCCCGGGCGGGCTTCCTAGCATCACGCCCGACGGCGCGACGACGCGCCGACGAGGACAAGGAGCCGCGCCGTGAACAGGTCCAGCACGCCCGTACGCCTCCCCCGCAGGTCCCGGTCGCGCGGGCCGCGCCGCGCCACCGCGGCCGCCCTGGTCGCCGGTGCGATCGCCGGGACGCTCACCCTCGCACCGCCGGCCGGCGCCGTCACCGCACCGCCCGCCGCCGTCGACTGCCCGGCCGACCTCGTGGGAAAGGCGACCTGTTACACCGGCCGGGACGGCAACGGCGCCTCCTACGCGATGGCCGTCCCCACCGCCTGGAACGGCTCGCTCGTGATGCACGCCCACGGCGGCCCGGACCTCGGCGCGGAGTCCGACCCCGCCCGCAGCGTCGGTGACCTCGACCGGTGGTCCGTGATGGTCGACCAGGGATACGCCTGGGCGGGATCCTCGTACCGCCGCGGCGGCTACGGGACGCGCATGGCCGCCGCCGACACGGAGAACCTGCGACGCCTGTTCGTCGGAACGTTCGGCACCCCGAAGCGGACGTACGTGCACGGCCAGTCCTGGGGCGGGAACGTCGCCGCCAAGGTCGTCGAGACCTACGGCGGCAGACGCGGCCCGTACGACGGCGCGCTGCTCACCAGCGGTGTCCTCGGCGGCGGCTCGCGCGGCTACGACTACCGCGTGGACCTGCGCGTCGTCTATCAGTACTACTGCCGGAACCACCCGAGGCCCACGGAGCCGCAGTACCCGCTGTGGCAGGGGCTGCGCGCCGACTCGACGATGACCTCCGCGGGACTGCGCGCCCGGCTGCAGGAATGCACCGGCTTCTCGTCCCCGCCCGAGGACCGCACGCCGCTCCAGCAGCGCAACCTCGACGACATCCTGGCCGTCACGCATCTCCCCGAGCGGACCCTCGAATCACACCTCCGGTTCGCCACCTTCACGTTCCGGGACATCGTCCGCGACCGGCTCGGCGGACGGAACCCCTTCAGCAACGAGGGTGTGCGGTACGCCGGTTCGCACGACGACAAGGCGCTCAACGCCGGCGTCGAACGGTTCACCGCCGACCCCGCCGCCCGACGCGACCTCTCGTACGACAGCGACCTGACCGGCAAGGTCTCCCTGCCCGTGCTGACCCTGCACGCGATCGACGACCCGACGGCGTTCGTCGAGCACGAGGCCGCCTACCGGGCCACCCTCCAAGGCGCCCACCGCGCCGACCACTTGGTGCAGACGTTCACCCGCGAGACCGAGCACAGCGAACTCAGTGACGCCGAGTACGCCAACTCCCTTGCCGCACTGGACTCCTGGGTCCGCACCGGGCGGAAGCCCACCGCGCGGTCGATCAGTTCGAGCTGCGCCGCGTTCGACCGTGTCTACGGCACCGGCTGCTTCTACTCCCCCGACTTCCGCCCGGCCCCGTACGCGTCACGCGTCAGGCCCCGTCCCGGCGGACTGGCCTGGCCCGCGATGACCGCCACCCAGGAGCGGAGCTGGAGCCGGATCGACGGGATCGGGATCGCACCCTGAGCCCGGTCCGCGCCGAGGGCGCCCGGGGGCGGACCGGTTACGCGGCCGGTTCCGCCGTCCAGGTGATCTGCGGCGGCACCACCCGGGCACAGCGCGGGTGGCCGGACTCGTCGGTCAGACCGAGCCGGGCGACGAGCAGTCCTTCGCGCGCGGCGGCGGCGAGGACGTCGGCGGGAACGGCGTCGAGCATCAGCTTGGCGCGGCGGAACATGCTGAAGATGCCCGCCTCGTCGACGGTGCCCCAGGACAGGTAGATGAACCGGTGCCCCAGCCGGTCCTGCACGTACGGGCCCTTCACCTCGATGCCGGTCTCCGACGGTTCCGCCGTGCAGTCGAGGGACCAGGTCGCGGTGGCGCCGTCGCCCGGCTGGGGGTCGAGCAGTTCGGCAGGGCGGTCGCGGCGCTGGACGGCCACGTGGATGTTGTCGTACGCCGAGACGGCGCGGCCCTCGGGGGCCGGGCACGTGCGGCCGGGCAGCTCGACGGCGTCGATACGGATGCGCATGCGAGCCATCATGCCGCCCAGGGGCCCGCGGCCCGCATGCGCGGTGGCCGGGGGCCACGGCGCGGACGGACCGGGGGGCGCCCCTGACACAGCGTGCGGCCCTCCGGAGCCCGCCCCACCGGAACAGAGCCGGGGGCGTCGCACCGTCTCTCGCGGTGCGACGCCCCCGGCTCCCGCGTACTGCGCGGACTCCGTGGCTCAGCCGGACAGGGCCGCCGAGACCACGGCCTTCGCCTCGTCCTGCACCTGACGGAGGTGGTCGGTTCCCCGGAAGGACTCCGCGTAGATCTTGTAGACGTCCTCGGTCCCGGACGGACGGGCCGCGAACCAGGCGTTCTCCGTGGTCACCTTGATGCCGCCGATCGGAGCGCCGTTGCCCGGCGCCTCGGTGAGGACGGCCGTGACGGCTTCGCCGGCGAGGGTGTCCGCGGTGATCTGCGCCGGGGACAGCTTGGCGAGCAGCGCCTTCTCCTCGCGGGTCGCGGGGGCGTCGATCCGCTCGTAGGCGGGCTCGCCGAACCGGCCGGTCAGCTCGGCGTAGTGCTCGGAGGGCGTCCTGCCCGTCACGCCGGTGATCTCGGAGGCCAGCAGGGCCAGGATGATCCCGTCCTTGTCGGTGGTCCACACCGAGCCGTCGCGGCGCAGGAAGGACGCGCCGGCCGACTCCTCGCCGCCGAACCCGATGGAGCCGTCGACCAGCCCGTCCACGAACCACTTGAACCCGACGGGCACCTCGATCAGCTCGCGGCCGAGATCGGCGGCGACCCGGTCGATCATGCTGGAGGACACGAGCGTCTTGCCGATCCCCGTGCCGGCCGGCCACCGGTCCCGGTGGGAGTACAGGTAGCCGATGGCGGTGGCGAGATAGTGGTTGGGGTTCATGAGCCCGCCGTCCGGCGTCACGATGCCGTGGCGGTCGGCGTCGGCGTCGTTGCCCGTGGCGATCTGGTAGCGGTCGCGCTGCGCGATGAGCGAGGCCATGGCATACGGCGAAGAGCAGTCCATACGGATCTTGCCGTCCCAGTCCAGCGTCATGAAACGCCAGGTCGGGTCCGTGGTCGGGTTGACCACGGTCAGGTCGAGCCGGTGCTGCTCGGCGATGCGGCCCCAGTAGGCGACCGAGGCTCCGCCGAGCGGGTCGGCGCCGATCCGGACACCGGCGTCGCGGATGGCGTCCAGGTCCACCACGTTCGGCAGGTCGGCCACGTAGGCGCCGAGGAAGTCGTAGCGTCCGGTGCCCGGGGCGCTCAGCGCCTGCGTGTAGCTGACGCGGCGTACGTCCTTCAGACCGTCCCTGATGAGTTCGTTGGCGCGGTCCTGGATCCAGGAGGTCGCCTCGGAGCCCGCGGGCCCGCCGTTCGGCGGGTTGTACTTGAAGCCGCCGTCGCCCGGCGGGTTGTGGGACGGCGTGACCACGACGCCGTCGGCGAGGCCGGTGGTGCGGCCCCGGTTGTGGGTGAGGATGGCGTGCGACACCGCCGGGGTGGGGGTGTAGCCGTCCTCGCTGTCGAGGAGGACGGTCACGCCGTGCGCCGCGAACACCTCCAGTGCGGTGACCTTCGCGGGCTCCGAGAGCGCGTGACTGTCGATGCCCAGGAAGAGCGGGCCGTCGGTGCCCTGGCGGTCGCGGTACTCGCAGATGGCCTGGCTCGTCGCGGCGATGTGGTCCTCGTTGAACGCGGTCGCCAGGGACGATCCGCGGTGTCCGGACGTGCCGAAGGCGACGCGCTGGCCGGGGTCGGCCGGGTCGGGGTGGAGCGCGTAGTACGCGGTGACCAACCGGGCTACGTCGACGAGGTCCTCGGGGCCGGCCGGCTTGCCCGCGCGCTCGTGCTGCATGTGCCCGCACCTCCACATCGGTGGTTCTTCGCTTGTGGTCCCATCTTTCCCCACCGGGGTCCACCGCGGCACGGTGCCCTCACGGTCGGGGTCGTGGGAGGGGCCCGTCCGCGGTCATTTCAGACGGTCGTCGTCGTCCTCGTCCGGGGGCGGCGGACGGGGTGGCGGGTTCCCGGCGGTCAGGTGCTCCAGCACCTGGACCAGTTCCTGACAGGCCCGTTCCACGGAGCGTCTCGTGTTGCGCTGTTCGGTGATCACCGCGGACAGCAGCAGGGCCGTCAGCGCCATGGACCCGTTGAACGCCTGCAGTTTGATCATGACCGAGGTGTTGCTGAGGTCCACGAAGGGCCCGGTGTGGTCCGTGGCGGCGATGGTGGCCAGGACCGACGCGAAGAGGGCGCACACCATGCTGCCCGCCAGCTCGAAGCGCAGCGCCGCCCAGATCAGCAGGGGGTACACGAGGTAGAGCAGGCTGAGACTGCTGCGGGTGGCGTACGGCACGATGACGCAGACCGCGGCCAGCAGGAGCACGGCCTCCTTCCACCGCGACAGGTTCAGCGGCCTGCGGAGGGTGTAGGCCATGAGCAGGACCGGGGTGATGATCAGGACGCCCATCGCGTCACCCACCCACCAGGCCAGCCAGACGGGCCAGAAGTCCCCCCAGGCGAGCTTGCCCGTGGCGATCAGGATGCCGACGCCCGACGTCGCGCTGATCGTCATGCTGCCGAGGGCGGCGAGGAAGACCAGCGCCAAGCCGTCGCGCAACCGACTCAGATCGTTCCGGAAGCGCACCTTGCGCAGCAGGAGGTAGGCGCACACGGGGGCGATCGTGTTGCCGGCGACGATGCCGATCACGGACGGCGTGATGGAGGAGAAGGAGGAGAGGGACAGGACGACCAGCAGGGCGCCGAGGGCGATGCCGAGCCAAGCCCTGATCCCGAGGATCAGCAGGACCGCGACGGCCACTCCGGTGGGCGGCCAGATGGGGGTGAACACCGCTCCCTCGACGGAGAGCCGCCGCACGAGTCCGAGCCGTCCCGCTCCGTAGTAGCAGGCGGCGATCGCCAGCGTCTGGAGCGCCAGGACAGCCGGCCTGCGCAGCTCGTGGGTACCCACCACACGAGCCATCAGACACCTACCCCGCCCGCTCGGCGAGGCGAGGCGGCTGTTCGGCGCCGGGAGCGTCTGCCGATCGGACCGCCTGAGGAAACGGAGCGCGCCGGACCGGGGCGACCGGCGGGAGGGCCCTAGAGGTGGGCGCCTCGGCCGTCGTGGCCGACGACGAGCACGGCCGCGTCGTCCTCGTGCCCCACCCGCTCGGCCCCCTTGATGACGGCGGCGGCCAGTGAACCGGCCGACAGGCCCGCCACGGCGGCCACGCCCGCGAGCCGCACGACTTGGTCGAGGCCTTCGTCGACGCTCATCGACGGCCCCTCGACGACACCGTCGGTGAGGAGCACGAAGACGCCGCCGACGGTGAGCCGGTGCCGGGTCACCGGGTACTGCGTCCCCGAGGCGATGCCGAGCGGCGGACCGCCCTCGTCCTCGGTGATGCCGGATTTTCCGTCCGCCGTGGCCCACACGCACGGTATGTGTCCGGCCCGGGCACTCTCCAGCAGGCCGGTGGTGGGATCGAGGCGCATGAAGGTGCAGGTCGCGAAGAGGTCGGCGCCGAGCGACAGGATGAGCTCGTTGGTGCGGGCCAGCAGTGCCCCGGGCTGGCTGGTCACGGACGCGAGGGCCCGCAGGCCCACCCGGACCTGGCCCATGAACGCCGCGGCCTCGATGTTGTGCCCCTGCACGTCGCCTATGGACAGGCCGATCCGTCCGTCGGGCAGCGTGAAGGCGTCGTACCAGTCGCCGCCGACGTTGAGGCCGTAGCACGCGGGCGCGTACTGGACGGCCAGCTCGAAGCCGGGAGCGGAGGGCATGTGGCCCGGAAGCATGCCGCGTTGCAGCGCGATGGCGAGCTCCACCTGCGAGCGCTGGAACTCCGCGCGTTCACGCGCCTGAGCGGTCAGCGACCCGAGCCTGGCCAGCAGCTCGTCGTCGTCCGTCGGCGGCTTGCGGGACATCGACCACCCCGGGAGGAGAACCACACAATGAGAAAAGGTTAAAAACTCTTCTATCGGATGATAACGACCTCGGGAGCAGGACCTGACATCGTGCGGTTCCGGCCGGGGCTCACCCCGCAGCCCCGGGGTTCAGGCGCGGGAAGAGCCGCTGGGCGTTTCGGGTACACGGCGCGGCTGCGGTCAGCCGTCGATCCGGCCCCCGCCGGAGGCGCAGCCGGACGCCCCCGAAGCCGTTCCGGCCTGTCCCCCGACGCCTCCGGGGGCCACCGTGAAGTCCAGGACGAGACCGTCGGAGCCGGCGTGGGCGCCTGTCAGCGTGGCTCCGCGCGGGAGCTTCTCGATGTCGATCGTGCGCGGTTTCAGCTTGTCCGCGAACTCGTCGGCGCCCGGCAGCGCGGAGAGGGCCGACACCGGCACGTCCCGGCCGAGGATCTGGACCGTCGCGGGCGCGATGGTGAGGCTGTGTGTCGTGGTGGTCAGCTTCGTCACGACCGTGACGGGCATTCCGGTGCCGCCCGCCGTGCCGCTGAGCGTGAGGTGCGTGCCGTCGGTTCCGGTCTTCAGCCCCTCCGCGCCGGCTGCGCTCTTCGCGTCGGCGGTCCTGTCGAGGGACCCGTAGGCGATGGTCGCGGTGGCGGTTCCGCCTGCGGAGGAGCCCCCGGTCGACACGTCACGCAGGTACACGTCGACGTCCATGTCGGTGCCCTGGCGTCGTACGCCCTCGGCGCCGACGTGGACGGTGCCGACCGTGCCGGTGAGGGCCTTGAGTCCGGCGAGGGTGTCGTCCAGGTCGACCTGCACCCCCCGCGTCGCGCCGAGACGGCACGCGGCGGTCTCCGCGACCCGGCCCCGCACCGTGTGCTCGACGACGAGGTCGGTGGTGACGGCTCCCGCGACGGCGGCGGTCAGGCATATCGCGGTGATGACGACGCGACGGCGATGGCTCACGAGCTGGTGGCTCCGATCAGGGAGAGGAAGGTGAACGCCTGCGGGAGCAGACGGTCGGGTTCCGCGGGAAGTCCGGCGGTACGGCGGTTGCGCAGGGTCCGCAATACGGCGCGCGCCGCCGACAGCGCGCAGGTGGCGATGACGGCGGCCTGCAGGTCGGCGTCCGGCGCTCCCTCCGGGAGGCGTTCCAGGACGAGCTCGGTGAGGCGCGCCTCGAACTGCTGGAACTGCCGGGACAGACCCTCGCGCGCCTGCTCCCGGATCTCGCCGAGAGGATGCGCCAGCGCGGTCAGGCTGCTGGTGGCGAAGTAGGCGACCGCGTCGTTGATCGCCCCGCAGGCCGCGTCGAGGGGTGCCTCGTCGCGCGGCCGGGCCAGGAAGGCCTCCTCGATGCGCGCGTACAGCTCGACGCCGTCGGGCAGGAGCAGGGCTTCCTTGTTCTCGAAGTAGCGGAAGAACGTCCGCTCCGACACGTTGGCCTCGGCGGCGATGTCGGCCACGGTCGTCTGGGCGAACCCCCGCTCGGCGAAGAGCCGCCCGGCGGCCTCACGCAGTCCGCGCCGGGTCTCGTCCTTCTTCCGCTCCCGCAGACCGGGCCGCTCGCTCTCAGACATGGAGTCACCCTCACCACCGGCGCCAGGTCTGTCAATTGTCAGCTCTGCCATTTCAGCGGGTGAGGGTGCTCCTCATACACGTCCGGCTATATGTCCGGGTCAGAGCGTGGAGGCCGCGCCGCCGGGCTTCAGGAGCCCGCCCACCCACCAGTCGTGCGGTACGCCGTCGACCTTGCTGCGGTCGCGCAGCGTCCCCTCGACGGTGAAGCCGAGCCGCTCGGCGAGCGCGCGGGACGGTGCGTTCCCGACCATCGCCCACCATTCGAGCCGGTGGGCGCCGAGCGCCTCGAAGCCCCAGTCGCACAGGGCCCGCGCCGCCTCCAGCGCGTAGCCCTTGCCGCGCTGCTCCTTGTCCGCCCAGTAGCCGAGTTCGTAGACGCCGTCGAAGAGTCGCGTCAGACAGAACGAGCCCACCAGAGCCCCGTTGTCGGAGCGGAACGCCCCGAGGATGTGGTCCCGGTCCTCGGCCCAGCCCCGGGCCGTGTGCACCGCGACGTAGTTCTCGGCGTCCTCGCGGCGGTACGGCGTGGGCACCGGCGTGTAGTGCTGGATGTCCGCGTCCTGACAGGTCGCATACACGGCGTCCGCGTCCGAGGCGACGAACGCCCTCAGAACGAGCCGCCCGGTCTTCAGCGTCACGGGTTCCATGCGGGGAGTATGGGCGGCGCCGGCCGGGCCTTTCCAGTGGATTTCCCGGTGCCGCGACCTGAGGCGAACCCGGCGGCGGGATCATAGGCTGGGTCCATGAGTGACAACAATCAGCGGCTCGTCGGTGTCGAGCGGACCGGGGCCGGGCGGTTCACCGCGACGAACGCGCGCGGTGGGACCATCTCGTTCGGTACGGGAGCCGAGGGGGACGACACGTTCACGCCCGTCGAGCTGCTGCTCGCCGCCATCGGCGGCTGTACCGCCGTCGACGTCGACGTGGCGACGACCCGGCACGCGGAGCCCGAGCGGTTCAGCGTCACCGTGACCGGCAACAAGATCACCGATGAGCTGGGAAACCGGCTGACCGACCTCGCGGTCGCCTTCGCCGTGGCGTTCGGCGACGGCGAGTCCGCCGACCGTGCCCGTGCGATCCTCCCCCGCGCGGTGAAGACCTCTCACGACCGGCTCTGCACGGTCAGCCGCACCATCGAGGTGGGCACCCCCGTCCAGGCGACGGTCACGGACGTCTGACCTGGCAGGGACGTGCGCGCGGTCGTGGGGCGACGGGTGGAGGACGATCGCGGGACGGGGTGGAGTGAAGCGTGGTTTTCGGGGAAGACGCCCGTACGTCGGAGCGGGCGGATGCAGGACGGAACGTATGGGCCGATCGGTGAGTGAAGCGGAACAGCGGAATCAGCGGGGTGCACTGATCGAGGCATCCGTCGCGTACGACGGCGACTCCGCGTGCATAGCCGAGGCGCGGGCGTTCGCCCGTGACTTCCTGACGGAGGTGCAGGCCGTCGTCGGACTGCCCGTCTCGGGACGCGTGATGGGCATGGTGCCCCTGGTCGTCAGCGAGCTGGTGACGAACGCGGTCAAGTACGCGGGCGGCCCCTGCCTGTTGTCCCTCGAAGTGGACCAGGGCGCCGTACGAGCGACGGTGTGGGACTCCGATCCGACGCTTCCGGTGGCCCGTGCCGCCGACGTGGGCCGGGTCGGACAGCACGGCCTGGAGATCGTCATGGGTGTGTGCCAGGCCTTCGAGGTGCACCGCGAGCCGGTCGGCAAGCGCATCACCGCGGTCGTCGTGCTGGCCGACGCCCCCGCCAGCGACGTGACGCAGCCCGTCGCCTGATCCCTCCCCCCTCCCCTGCCCCTGCCCCTGCGTCGTACAACCGGATCCCGCATCGCCCGGCGTGGAGGTCGCCGGGTGAGGCCGTGAGCCGATGACGTCCACCGGTGACACCTCCCGGTGGCACACGGGCCCGCGCGGGTCGGCCGGCGCCGCCCCGTGCGAGGTCGCCGCGGGACGTCCGGACAGCCGTGACGACATCGTGTCGCGACTCCGAACGCGGCATGCGGGAGAATGACGAGTTCGACCATCTCTTCCAGGCCAGGAATACGGGGGTTCCCACGTGCGGCAGGCAGGTGTACTCGACGTCGGGTGTCACAGCGCGTTGCTCACCGTCGCGCGTCGTCGCGGCGGGACCGACATGGAGCCGGTGCTGTCCCGCAAGGTACGGCTGCAGCTTCACGAGACCCTCGACGCCCACGGCCGCCTGGACAAGACAGGCGTGCGCAGCGTCCAGCTGGCCGTCGCCGAGACACTGGCCGAGGACGGCGAGACCCTGCCGGACGTGTACGCCTTCGCCACCTCCGTGATCCGTGACGCGCCCAACCGCGAGGAGGTCCTCGCCCAGGTGGCGCGCGCCACCGGCACCCGGCTGCGGGTGCTGTCCGGCGAGGAGGAGGCCCGGCTGGCGTACGTGGCCGCACGGCACTGGGCGGGCGCGAAGCCCGGCTCGCTGCTGGTCCTCGACATCGGCGGCGGGACGGTGGAGATCGCGTCCGGCACCGCGAGACAGCCGCGCACCACCCTCTCGCTCCCGCTGGGAGCCCGTACCGTCACCCGCGAGTGGAAACTCGGCGAGGCCGTGTCGTCGAAGCGGCGGCTGGCCGAGGTCCGCGACCACTTGGGCGACCGCCTCGCGGCGGTGACCGATCTGCCGCAGGCCGAGCCGGACGGACGCGTCCTGGCCTGTTCGAAGACCTTCACCCAGCTCGCCCGCTACACCAGCGCCGGCCGCCCCCGTCCCCTCGCGCAACAGCGGCTGACCATCGACGAGGTACGGGCCGCGGTGCGCGTCCTCGCCAAGCAGGGGTCGGCCGGCCGGAGCAGGCTGCCCGGCATCTCGCGCCACCGCGCCGGACAGTCCCTGGCCGGCGCCCTGGTCGCCGAGGCCCTGATGGACGCGTGCCGCGCCACGAGCGTGGAGATCTCCCCCTGGTCCACCCGCGAGGGTCTCCTCCTGGAGCGTCTCGGGGCTCTGCGCAGCAAGGGATCCGCCCGCCGCTGAACCCGGCGGCCGCTTGGGGCGAGCGCCCCGGCCCCGCGCCGGGCGTCCTCGTACTCGTACCGGGTCGGCACGCATCAACCGTTTCCGTCGGTCGACGCCGTCCCGGGGTGGCCCGCCCGGCGAGCGGAGCGCTGATCACTCGCCGGGCGGGCCGTTCAGCGGCCGCCGCCTGTCAGCGGGCCACTCGGTCGGGGTCCGGCTTCGCCGCCCGTGGCGGTGCGGGGCGCCGGGCGTTCCACCCGGTGGCCAGGGCGACGAGCAGCGCGGCCAGGGCCACCAGAGCCGTGGCCGCCGAGGCGGCACCGGCCGCCCACGGCGGTGCTGCCGCGATGTCCAGCGCCTGGGACAGGGACGTCGAGTGGAGCCGGCCGTCGAGCAGTTCGAGGGCGGCGAGGGCCGACGGCACCAGGACGGCCGCGACGAGCAGGGGCACCGCGCCGCGCAGCAGCAGGCCCGCCGCGAGGACGAGGCACAGCGCGAACACGGCCACACCGAAGCCCCGGACCGGCAGCGAGGCGCCGTCCTGGCGCAGCGGCAGGTACATCGCGCCGCACACGACGAGGGCGACGGCCGCCACGCGGCGCGGCCAGTCCGGGGGTGCGGCGGTCCTCACGGGGTCGCGCTCCTCCCGTGTCCTGGGCGCACGTTCGGGGTGCTCCCACGGTGCGTCACGGTCCTGTCCGTTCGCGGGCCTCGCCGTGGGGCCGGCGGTCTCCGCGGCGGACGACGGTGCCGACGCTGTCGCTGTCGCCGCGGGACGGTCGTGCTCGGGGTCGCCCGCGGCCGGGGCGTCCCGGCGGGTGCGCTCGTCGGACAACCGGCCGATGAGTTCGACGAGTTCCTCGACGGGGCGGTGCGCGGCGACGGCGCGAACGGCCTCCTGGGCGCAGTGGGCCTCGACCGACGGGCTGTGCAGCAGCGCCATCAGGCGGCTGACGTCCTCGACGGGGCGGGACTCGGCCGCCGAGCGGATCACCTCGTCCGCGCTGTCGGGATCGCGGGGCGGGCTGGCCAGCTCGGCCACGAGCCGGCCGACGTCGTCGACGGGGCGGTCCACCGCCACGGCCCTGAGCGCGTCGACGGCGGCTCGGGCGTGGTCCGGTGACTGTTCCAGCAGCGTGATGAGCTGGATGACCTCTTCCAGGGGCCGATCGGCGACTGCCGCGTGCACCAGGCCCTCGAACGGGTCGGGGTGTTGCGGTGGGGGCGGGGTGTCGTGGGTGTCGAGGGATATGCCGGAACGGTCCGGGGCGGGAGAGGAAAGGGGGGTGCTCATCTTCTTTGCTCCAAATACTGTGCTGCGGCCGCGCAGGCGACGCACGGTGCGACCGCTCTCCGGTCCCCGATTCCGTTCGCGGCCCGCTGCCCATTACTAGGGGCGCGGGTCGCCGCCCGCCACTCGGACGGGGCATCGGTGTGAGGCTCGGGTCACCCGCCCGGCCGTACGTTCCGGAGGGCGCCCGCGTCGTCGCCGGGTCCCTCGTGAACGCGCGTGGCGTGCGGAGGGCGGGAACAAACCCGGGTCCACCGACGCTGATTCGGACAGCTGACGGGAACCGGTGGACGGGGTCCCACCTCGGACGGTGGACCGGCCGACGGGACTGTTCGTGGAAAGGCGTGAGAGCGATGACGAGGTTCGGACAGGTGCGCGCGGACGGGGCGAGGGCGGCCGACACGCCGCTGGTGACGTCCTGCGGCCGAAGGATCGCCGTGAAGGAACTGCGGCTGTTCTCCCCGGACCGGCCGATCGGCCGCGTCACGCTGGACGTGGGGCCCGATCAGGGCGACGAGCACGGGGCCTGGGCCTCGCTCACCCCGGCCGAGGCGCGGGAACTGGCCCGCCGCCTCGTGGCGCACGCGGCTCTGGTGGAGCCGGCCGGTCCGCCCGACCACGAGGGTGCCCGAGCGCACGACGACCCCTTCGACACCGTTCCGGACAGGATGCCGGCCCGCCCGGGACGGCTGCGCCGCCGCTCGTTCTGAGACATCCGGAGCCGGGAGCGCACCCTCGTGTGGGTGATGTGCGGCCGTCGGCGTCGGCCGCTGCACCAAGCGCGAAAAAAGCGATGCGGGTGCCGGGTTCCCTCCTCGGAGAGGGAACCCGGCACCCGCGTCCTGTCATGCCGTGCCGTCGGCCGTCAGACCATCAGGCAGTCACGCTCACGCTCACGGGAACTGCGTGATCTTCGAGGGAACGGTGTCCGTCCCCGACGTGGGTGAACCGGTGTTGTTGACGACGTGGGCGTACTGACCCTTGCCGCCGAGGGAGATCACCAGGATGTCGTGCAGCTTGATCCCTGTCTTGACCGGCACCTGGAAGCCGTGGGCCTGCACGATGGACGGGTCCGAGGTGAAGTTGCAGTAACTTCCCATGCCCCATGCCTCGTGCACGTTGACGGAGTCGGCGACCTTGTAGGCCGCGTATCCGACGATGCCGTCATGGGTGATGGCGGCGGAGTTCGGCACGTCGTACGCCTTCTCGTTCTGGAAGAAGATCGTGCGCCCGCGTTCGCCGTTCCACAGCACGTCGTACTTGTTGAAGTGTTCGACGAACAGGCCGGTGGTGAGCACGTCGTCGCCGTTGACCACGAGGCC
This sequence comes from Streptomyces sp. NBC_01428, assembly GCF_036231965.1. NCBI lineage: Bacteria > Bacillati > Actinomycetota > Actinomycetes > Kitasatosporales > Streptomycetaceae > Streptomyces > Streptomyces sp. NBC_01428. The sequence continues at coordinate 1,354,874 of NZ_CP109499.1, forward strand.
GTAGTCGGCCCGGTTGGTCTCCCAGCCGACGCCTTCACCGTGGTCGGCGCGCCAGAGCCAGGTGTGGTCGACGACCACGTCGTCGCTGTTGACCACCACGGAGTTGGTGGCGAGGCCGGGGCCGGCACCACCGATGCGCACGAACACGTCCTGCATGGTGGTGGGGTTGGCCGCGTGGTCGGCGGAGCTGTTGGCCGGGCCGATCTGCAGCAGGGTGTTGGAGTTTGACCGGCCGGCGTCGATGAGGAACCCGGCGAGCCTGACTCCGTCGACGTCCGCCACGTGCATGGCGTCGACGCCGTTGTCCGGAATGATGGTCGCCAGACCGAGGCCGAGGACGACGGTGTTCGCCCGGGTCACGTTGATGGTCTGGTCGAGGTGGTAGACGCCCGGGGTGAAGAGCAGGTTCAGGCCCTGGGCGAGGGCGGCGTTGATGGTCGCCGCGGTCGCGCCGGGCTTGACCACGTAGAACTGGTCCAGCGGGAGCGACGTACCGGGTGTGTTGGGCCAGGAGACGCCGCGCGCGTTGGTGCGCTTGGAGGGCACGAACACCTTGTACGCGTTGCCGTCCATGTAGAGGTACGGCTTCTCGCGCGAGACGGGGGTGTTGTCCAGGGTGGTGTACGGGCCGGAGTCGAAGTTGGTGGCCGGGGCTCCCTGCACACCGGAGAACGTCATGTTCCAGACGCCGTTGGTCCAGCCGCCGACGGAGCTGTCACGGGTGTACCACTGCTGCTGGGAGTAGGGGCCGACCGTGCCGTCGATCTTGGAGTCGGCGATGTAGCCGCCGGAGGCCCAACCATAGCCGTTCGGCGCGAGGTTGAGGCCGCCCTGCACGTGGATGCGGCGGAAGGGGGCCGCCTGGGCCACCGCCCACCGGTCGGTGCCGTTGGAGGGCGTGATCGACAGGTTCTCCGCCGAACGCCAGAAGTTCTGGGTCGCGTTGCCGTTGAACCAGCCCGCGTCGACGGTGATGTCACCGTTGATGTGGACGTCGTCGGGGTTGAGGCCGAGGCCCGAGACCGAGGTGTAGAAGCCGACCTGGGCGTTGATCCCGTTGTAGGTGCCGGGCTTCATCAGGAACTGGTAGCGGCCGGTGCCGAACTGGTTCGACTCCTGCTGCGCGAAGACCTGGTCGAACTTGGCCTGGAGGTTGGGCGTCGAGGGGTCGACGACGATCACGTTGGGGCCGAGGTCTCCGCCGCCCTGCACGGGTCCGCTGCCGCCGCCTGAACCGGTGTGGACGGCCACCTCCCAGAGCGAGTATCCGTATCCGGTGCCACGGGTCGTCCCGTTGATCCGCACGTAGCGGCCCTGGCCGGAGATGTCGTAGGACGTCGAGCCGGCGGTGCCGTCGGTGACGGACTTGAGCGTGGTCCAGCTCTGCCCGTCCGCGGAGGCCTGGATCTGGAAGGCCTTGCCGTACGCGGCCTCCCAGTTGAGGTCGACGCGGCACAGGTCCTTGGACGATCCGAGGTCGACCTGGATCCACTGCGGGTCGGAGGCGGCGCTGGCCCAGCGGGTGCCGGTGTTGCCGTCGAACGCGGCCGACGCCGGGGTGCCGGCGTTCTCGGTCGAGGAGGCACTCGCCGTCTTGCCCTGGGCGGCGTTGGCCGTGTCACAGCCCGCGGGCGGGGTGGTGCCGCCGCTGCCGAACACCTGGAACTCCCAGAGGGAGTAGCCGTACTGGGTGGCGCGGTGGACGCCGTACATGCGGACGTACCGGCCCTGCCCGGAGACGTCGAGGCTGTCGGTGCCGCCGTCGCCGCCGGTCACGGACTTGATGTCGGTCCAGGTATTCCCGTCCGGGGACGTCTGGATCTTGTAGTCGCTGCCGTACGCGGCCTCCCAGTTGAGGACGACCTTGGTGATGGTGGCCGACGAGCCGAGGTCGACCTGGAGCCACTGGGTGTCCAGGGCGGCGGAGGACCACCGGGTGGCGGTGTTGCCGTCGACGGCGTTGGCGGCCGCGGTGCCCCCGTTCTCGTCCGAGGACGACGTGGCCGTCTTGCCCTGGGACAGCGGCAGGTCGGCCGCGGCGGCCGGGCTTTGCAGGGGCAGGGTGACGAGCGCGGCCATGGCGGCGAGCGCGACACCCAAGGATCTCAGTTTCATGCCGTGACTCCATGCGGGTGGGGTGACGAGCGGAGCGGACGCACGGGAACGAGGACGCAGGAGGGAGCTCTGCCCCGTGCGACCGATGAGCGTGAACCAGCCCTGGGAGGCGCTTAGTTCACGGTTTGATTTAAGTAATGAACCATTGGGGTGGCAAGAGCCGTGACGCGAGTTTCTTCAACTCGCTTTCACAGCGGCCCGATCGGTGAACCGCCCCGAAGGACGTGACCTGGAGGGAGACGGCGAGGGCGGACCGGGCGCGGCGGGCGTCCCGTCAAGGCTTGAAGGCACGACCGCGCCCGGCGCGCCTGCGCGCAAGGCCGGGGGCAGTGCCGGGGCCTGTGAAAGAGGCTTCTCCGAGGGAGGCGTGACGGCGCGTCAGCAGCAGTCGTGGTCCGCCGCGCCGGTGGCGGGCGTGGTCTTCGACGTCTCCAGGCGGCAGAAGCAGGACGCCTCGATCCGTACGTCCGCCTGCGCGAGCGCCGTCCTCAGCTGCTGTCCCACGATCTGCGCCTCCCCCGTCCTGCCGAGCCTGACCAGGCACTCGTGGAAGCCGTGCAGGGCCCAGACGTTGCCGGGGTGCTGGGAGGGGCGGGGCAGCGTGTCGTCGACGCCGAGGTCGGCACGGTAGACGGCTTCCGCCTCGGCCACCCGTCCCTGTTCGAGCAGCAGGGCTCCGTAGGCGTGCCGGGTGGGCTGCATCCAGCCCCACGGCTCGTCGTAGGGAAGGCCGTCGTCCAGGGCGATCGAGCGCTCCAGCGCGGCGAACGCGGTGTCGTGGTCGCCCTTGCGGTAGGCCAGTTCGCCGTCGAGCATCTCCGACGCGATGGCGAGGATGTCCGCGCAGGTGTTGTTGAAGAGCATGCGGGTCTCGGGGACACGGGTGACCGCTTCGCCGAACAGGTCGCGCTCCGTCTCCGCCTCGGTGACGCGGCCGGTGGCGGACAGGGCGACACCGCGCGCGTAGTGGAGCATCGCCGTGGTCACGCAGTGCAGCCGAGGGTCGGCGGGCAGGGGCAGGCGCAGGATGTCGTCCCAGCGGCCGAACCGGATCAGCACGTGGACCCGCATGGCGAGGAAGCTCTCCAGCCAGTCCGCCATCGGCGGGCTCTGTACACGCAACAGCTCGTCGGGGATGGAGGCTTCGAGCTGCGCGGCGGTCTCCAGGGCGATCGCCGACCGGCCGAGGAACATCGCTCCGTAGATCCGGAAGTGGTAGTTGTGCGAGCGGTACAGGGTGTAGAAGTTCATCGCGCCCGCCCGCGCACGGTACTTCTCGTCAGCGGCGATCGCGGTGCCGTTGTCCGCCACCACCCGCCGGTAGTCGCCGCACAGCACGTCCAGATGCGTGGGCATGTGCTGGAGATGCCCCGCGTCCGGCACGAGTCCACGCAGCCGGTCCGCGACGGGCAGCGCGGTCTCGGGCGTGGGAGACATCTCCATGAGGTGGATGTACAGGTGCAGGAGTCCGGGGTGCCGCTCCCCCGCCTCCGTGGCGAGCGCCCGTTCCAGTACCGCCCTCGCCTCGGCCGTCCGGGCGCCCTCGGCCGGTTCGCCGGTCCGCAGGTCCCACAGCTGCCACGGGGTGAGGTTCATCAGCGCGTCGGCGTGGAGGGCGGCGATGTCGAGGTCGTCGGGGGCGCCTTCGTACACGGCGCGCATGGCGTCCGCGTAGGGCGCGTTCCACACCGAGCAGTCCTCGACGGGTTCCGCGCGCGGGTAGCGCAGCTCCAGCGCGCCGATCAGGGCCTGTTCGGCCGGGGTCGCGGTCTCCGACTTCGCGCGTGCGAACCGCACGGCGGCGTGGGTTCGTTCGACCGTACGGCTCAGGTCGTCGCCGTCGAAGAACTCCCACGGCTTGTTGTAGTTGGGCCCGAGGGCGTAGGCGATGCCCCAGTACGCCATGGCGCAGTCGGGATCGGCCGCCGCGGCGGCCTCGAAGCAGGAGACGGCCTCCTCGTGGTGGAAGGCGTAGGACCACACCAGCCCGCGGTCGAACCACCGTTGCGCCTCGGGCGACGTGGTCGTCACCGGACGGCTGTGGGTGCCGAGGTCGTAGTAGTCCATCCCGCGCTCCTCAGACTGCTGCCGAAAGGGTGCCGTCCTCTCCATCGTGAGGCATCCGGGGAGCGTCCCGCCGCCGAAGCGACGGGACGCCCGCGTGGAGCATGGGGTCAGGGCGTGATCCGCCACTGCTGGATGTAGCCCACGTCGATGGAGGCGAGGTCGCGGACGCGCAGCTTCCAGGTGCCGTCGACCGGCTGGGCCGAGGCGTCCACCGTGAACGTCTGGTCCACGTTGTCGGCCGAGCCACCGCTGCGGTTCAGCAGCGAGTACACGGTGCCGTCGGGGCCGACCAGGTCGACCGTCAGGTCACCCCGGTAGGTGTGCACGATGTTGACGTAGACCTCGGTGGTGGCCGAGGCGTTGCCGGGGCGGCCGGTGATGGTGACCGGCGACTCGACCGCCGCGCCCAGGTCGGGGATGTCCACGCGGGTGCTGTTGGCGTAGACGTAGGCGACGCGCCACGTGAAGCTCACCGAGACGGTGGCGCCGGTGCTGTCGGTCACGGTGACGGTGGTGTCGCTGGTCCCGGTGGTGGTGGGGACCCCGGAGACCAGGCCGGCGGCGCTGATGGTCAGGCCGTCCGGCAGGCCGGTGGCGGTGTAGTTCAGGCTCGCGTCGGCGTTGGTGGTGTAGGCGTCGACCTGGAGCGAGACGTCCTGGCCGACCCCGGAGGTCTGGTCGGCTATCGGGGCGATGTTGACGCCCAGGGCGACGCGGTCACCGACGTCGATGCCGGCCCAGGCGTCGGCGACGGCGAGGTAGGTGGCGCTGTAGGCGCCGAAGAGGTCGCCCGCGGCCCGGAGGGTGGCGACCCTGGCACCCGCGTAGTCGGTCGTCGACGTCATGTACGTGGTCAGCGCGCGGTACCAGATGCGGGAGGCGTTCTCGATACCGACGCCGGTGACCGGCAGTCCGTCGGCGGTCGGGCTGTCGTACGCGACGCCGTTGACGGTCTTGGCACCGCTGCCCTCGGAGAGCAGGTAGAAGAAGTGGTTCGCGGGGCCCGAGGAGTAGTGGACGTCGAGGCCGCCGAGCGAGGGGTCCCAGTAGTCGCGGGAGGATCCGTCCCTGGAGGGCTTGTCCATGTACCGCAACGGCGTGCCGTTGCCGCGGATGTCGATCTTCTCGCCGACGAGGTAGTCGGGCACGTCCGCCGCGAGGTCGGAGTGGAACTCCACGGCCGCGGCGAAGATGTCCGACGTCGCCTCGTTGAGGCCGCCGGACTCTCCCGAGTAGGTCAGGTTGGCGGTGGCGCTGGTGACGCCGTGGCTCATCTCGTGGGCCGCCACGTCGAGCGCCGTCAGGGGGTGGGTGTTGCTCGCGCCGTCGCCGTACGTCATGCAGAAGCAGCTGTCGGACCAGAACGCGTTGACGTAGTTGTTGCCGTAGTGGGCCCGGCTGTAGGCGGCGACGCCGTCGTTGCGGATGCCGTTGCGGCCGAAGACGTCCTTGTAGTAGTCCCAGGTCGCGGCGGCGCCGTACGCGACGTCGACGCCGGCGGTCTGCCGGTCGCTCTGGGTTCCGTCGCCCCAGACATCGTTGTCGTCGGTGTAGAGCGTCCCGGTGCCGGTCGTCCCCTGGTTGAGGTCGTAGGTGCGGTGGCCCGCCCGGTCCGCGTCGACGAGTTGGTACGAGGAGCCGGAGGGCGTGGTGGAGAGGGGGACCGTGCCGCTGAACTGGCCGGTGCCCGTGCCCGTGTGGACGTCCTCGTACCGGGAGGCGACCTTGCCGGTGGCGGCGTCGGTGACGACGTGCAGCGCGCTCGGCGTCCCGTCGTGCTGGACCCCTTCGACGACGGACTCCCAGGCCAGCACGGGCCGGCCCTCGGCGGCCCACACGACGAGCCGCGGCGCCGCGTCCACGGCGGGACGTCCGACGGCCGCCTTCCTGCTCACGGCGAGGGCCTTCGCCCTGGCGTCGGCGGCGGACCTGCGGGGTGTGGTGCTCGGCACCGTGATGGTGGAGCGGGTGGCCTCGGACACGGTGGTCCGGCCGTCCTTCAGGTGGACGACCAGGTCGCCGCCGAGCACCGGGAGTCCGGCGAACGTCCGCTCGTACCGCGTGTGGGTCGTGCCGTCGGCGTCCTGGACCACGTCCTTGACGACGAGCTTCTCCCGGGTGCCGAGTCCGAGCCGGCGCGCGGTGGCGCCCGCCTCGGCCGTGGCGTTCTTGACGAGGGTCGTGCGCCTGGCGGGCGACAGCGGGACCTGGGCGACCGCCGCCCGGGGTTCGGCGGTGATCCGCGTGGTGGCGGGGCCGGGGTCCGCCGGGGCGGCGGACGCGGAGCCCTGGAGGGCGAGGGCGAGCAACGAGCCGGCGGTGGTGAGGGCGAGGGCGCCGGCACGTCTGCGTCGACGCGCGGAACCATGGTTCCCGTTCAAGGTCGTCTCCTTCTGCGGGGGTGGCCCGGGGGGCGCCCGGGCTGCCGGGCCGGCGGGTGAGGCCGGTCCGGGGGCGAGGGCGGGAAGGAGCGCCGCACGACGGACCGCACGAGGACACACGCGGTTTCGGCGGCGCGTGGAGCGTGAGGGTGCGCGAGGCACGGGTGGGGGATGGCGGTGGGGGCGAGAGACGTGAGGGTGTGAACGAAGCGTGAACGTTCGCCAGCAGAGTGACATCAGCCCGACTGCCTTGTCATGGAGATGACAAGACAACGGCTGGAATTGACCACGGCTCACCGGGCGTTCGTCACCCGCGCACGACCCTTTCGGAGGCTGTGCGTCCGCTGTGAGCGGGGCCGTCGTCGCGAGGGACCGGGCGACGGGTTCCGGCCGCGGGTGACGGCGCCGGACCGGCGCCTGGCGCGGAAGTGCGCCGGACCCCGCACCGGCCGGTCCGAGCGATGGTCACGCGGCGCCCTGCGGTCTTCCTCTCAGGGCTGACTCGCGTGCGTGTGGCCGTGGGACCACTCGGGCGGGCAGGGCGGCTGGTCCTGATCGGGTTTGCGGTCGCGCAGCCAGTCGTACACGGCGAGCGCGAACGCGCAGAGGATGGCCAGCGTCCCCGATCCCACGGCGATGGCGACGGCGGAGCGGTAGTCGTGGTGCTCCGTGCCGAGCACCATGTAGAAGAGGCCCGGCAGGGCGGCCGTCCCGACGGCGCCGCCCAGGCGCTGCGCCGTCTGCAGGGCGCCGCCGGCCGCTCCCGCCATCCGTACGGGCACGTCCCGCAGGGTCATCGTGACGTTGGGCGAGATCACGCAGCCGCTGCCCAGGCCGCCGACGAACAGGGCGGGCGCCGCCCACCAGACGGCACTGTCCGCGGAGCCGAAGCGCAGGATCAGTACGGCACCGCCGAGTCCGAGGGCGACGCCGGCGAGGCCGCAGACCGTCAGCAGCCGCCCGAACCGCTCCACCAGCCGTCCGGCGATCACGGCCGCCGCGGCCGAACCCACGGCGAACGGCGTCACGGCGAGCCCCGAGCGCAGCGGGGAGAAGTGCTCGCCGTTCTGGAAGTACAGGGCGAACACCAGCCACACCCCGCTGAACCCCACGAAGTACAGTGCCGCGATGGAGGCTCCGGCCGCATAGCCCCGCGTGCCGGTCACCAGGCGGGGGTCCAGCAGCGGCTGCCCGTCGCGCGCCGCGAGGCGCCGCTCCCAGCGGGCGAACGCCACCAGCAGGATCAGCCCGACGAGGAAGAGCCACCATCGTTTCCGTACGCCACCCGACTCCGCCATCACCAGCGGCAGCATCATCGCGAGCACCCCGCCGCCGAGCAGCAGCACGCCCGGAAGGTCGAGCCGTTCCCGGCGCCTCCGGGCGACCTTGGGCAGCATGCGCACCCCCAGCAGGAAGGCCACGGCGCCGACGGGCACGTTCACGTAGAAGATCCAGCGCCAGCCGTCGGGGCCGTCCGCGAGTTTCAGGATGAGCCCGCCGACGACGGGGCCGACCGCGCTGGAGATGCCGACCGTGGCGCCGAAGAGGCCGAAGGCCCGTCCGCGCTCGGCTCCGCGGAACATCTGCTGGATGAGAGCGGAGTTCTGCGGCGCGAGGCAGCCGGCCGCCACACCCTGAGCGAGCCGGGCCACGATGAGCCAGGTGATGTTCGGTGCGGCGCCCGCCCAGGCACTGCACAGGACGAACGCGGCGAGGGCCCACAGGAAGATCCGCCGCCGGCCGATCGCGTCACCGAGCCGTCCGGCGGTGACGAGGACCAGGGCGAAGGTGAGGGCGTAACCGGAGACCACCCATTGGATGGACGGGGCCGAGGCGTGCAGGTCCCGTTGCATGGAGGGCAGGGCGACGGCGACGATCGTGACGTCGAGAAGGCTCATGAACCCGGCGGCCAGCGTCACCCACAGGGCGTGCCAGCGCCGCGGATCGGCTCCCTCGGCCGCCCCCTTCGAACTGTCTCCGCGTCCTCCGTCTGCCTGCGTGTGCCGCGCTCCCACGCCGGGGGCTCCTCTCCGCCGCTCACCACCATCTTCGGTACGCGCGGCCGTCCGGCAACACGAACGGCGCGGACGGCCGGTCCCGACCCCACCACGCCGGCACGGCGGACCGGATCACTGCCTTCGCCGGACACACGCCGGTGGGGCCCGTTCCGAGGAACGGGCCCCACCGCGTTCGGCCCGACGGCCGCGTCGGTTCCGGCCGATCACCGGGCGACCGTCGCGCGGCCCGGCGCCGGAAGCCGTCCCGGCGTCAGTGCTTGAAGGCGTCCTTCGTCTTCTCCTTGGCCTGGCGTGCGTCGCCCTTCGCCTTCTCGGCGCGGCCCTCGGCGGTCATCCGCTCGTTGCCCACGGCGCGCCCGGCGGCCTCCTTGGTCTTGCCCTTGGCCTGTTCCATCTTGGCCTTGGCCTTCTGGTCACCAGCCACAACTGCTCACTTCCCCATCAGGATCGACATCAGCTGCTGGGACGTCGGGTGACCGCCCGGGCCTGGATCAAACGTGAAACCCTCGGATCACCCTTGGCCGTTCGGTCACTCTGCGTGTCGTCGTGCCGTTCCGGGGTGCCGGAACGGGTGGGCTGGGCGAGCCTGGGTACGCGGGGCGATGACACACATCGAACCATCCGGGAGGTCGCTGACGACATGGGCAGCCAGAGCGAGGACGACACCATGGGTGACGAGGTCTACCAGCCGGAGGGCCTCGACGACCGCGAGGACGAGGGCATCCTGGACGCGGAGGACACGCTGGAGGACCGGGGTGCCGACCCCTACGACGAGGGGTGGTCTCCGCCCGAGCGCCCGCTCGGGGTGGAGCACCAGGGCACCACGGAGCGTGAACAGCGTGAAGGGGAGACGCTCGACGAGCGGCTCGCCGAGGAGCGTCTGGACCCCGCGCTGGAGGAGCCCGACGACGACGGCGTGGGCGATCTGGAGGGCGGGGACGGCGAACCGCTGGACGACGAGGTGGGCACGGACCGCGCCGGCCGCCTCGTGTCGTACGACGGTGACGCCCTGGCGGACGCCGAGGACGACATGCTCGCCGAGGACGTCGGGATCGACGGCGCCGCGGCCTCCGCGGAGGAGGCGGCCGTCCATCTGGTCCCGGACGACGTTCCCGAGGACGCGGCGGACGAGGACCTCCGTCAGGCTCAGCGGGACGAGATCCGCCGACTGCGTTCCGAGACCGACGCCGCTCCCTGATCCGTCCCGCCGGCTCGTCTCGGCCCGCGCACGACACGAGGGCGCGAACCCCTGTGCGGGGTCCGCGCCCTCGTCGTACGAAGCCCGGGTGCCGGCGGCGGTCAGTCCTCGCCGCGGACTATGTTCCCCTCGGGGCCGGACCGCTCCTGGCGGGCCGTCCGCTCGGTGGTCGCGGCAACGCAGGTCCGCGGACCACTCCCCCGACGGCGCGTCTCGGCCCACTCCGTCTCGGTCCGAATGATGGTCCTGCTCCTGCTCGTGCTCCTGCTGTCCGCGGTCACGACGCTCATCTTCCTTCTGTGTTGGGCCCGTTCGGGACCGGACTTCCCTGCGGCTCTGGGCTTTCCCTACCGGGTCCCCGCTGGCGGCGCGGAGAAACCCGGCCGTTGCCCGCGAGAACCGGACAGCGGCCGGTTTGCGCGGCCGTCCGCGGGCCAGACGGTGGGTAACGCCGCAGCGCGGCACGGAGCCCCAGAGAGGACGACGACGATGAGGTTCAAGGGCAACGCGAAGGTGAGACAGCTCAAGGGCAAGGTGACCGAGTCCGTCGGGAAGGCCATGGGCGACCCGTCCGTGCAACGCGCCGGGCGCCGTGAGCAACTGCGCGGCAAGGCGCAGGAGATGACGCAGACGGCGTCGGACCGCGTGCGCAAGTGGACCAAGCGCTGACCATGGTTCTCCAGCATCCCGCCGACCGCGGCGGCGACGACCGCGGCAGGTTCGAGCGGCTCGCCGAGTCCGCGTCGCGCTTCACCAGCTCGCCGGTCTTCTTCGCGATCTGCGTCGTGCTGGTGTCGCTCACGATCGCCGTGCACTTCGCCGGGCTCTCCCTGGAGTGGCTGCTGCTCGCCGGTGACGCGATGACGACGGTGACGCTGCTGCTCCTCGCCCTTCTGAAGAACTCCGAGCTGCGGGGTGAGCGGGCCCTCCAGCGCAAACTGGACGCCATCGCCGCGGCACTGCTGGAGGCGCAGGAGGGCGCACCCGGCACGGCCCACAAGAACCTCAGGAGCGTGATCCGCATGGAGGACGAGACCTGAGACACCGAAGACGTCGTACGAGGGGCCCCGCACAGACGCTGTGCGGGGCCCCTCGTACGACGTGCTCCTGTCTCAGCCCTTGTTGGCGCCGAGGGTCAGGCCGCTGACGAACTGGCGCTGGAGCGCGAAGTACACGATCAGCGTCGGGATCGCGGTGAGCAGGGCGCCCGCCGCCACCAGGTTGGGGTCGGTGAAGTACTGCCCGGAGAGGTTGTTCAGGGCCGAGGTGATCGGCATGTTCTCCCCGGTCGAGATGAGGACGATGGCCCAGAAGAAGTCGTTGTAGATCCAGATGGACAGCAGCGTGGCCAGGGCCGCCATCGCCGGTTTGCACAGCGGCAGCACGATCTGCCAGTACATCCGCCACACCGAGGCGCCGTCGACCAGGGCGGCCTCGGTGAGTTCGTCCGGAAGCATGCGCATGTAGTTGCTCAGCACGAAGGCGCAGAACCCCGACTGGAACGCCACGTGGATGAGCACCAGGCCGAGCGCGGAGTCGTAGAGCTTGCCGCTCGCCGTGATGCCGGGCAGGTCGACGAGCAGGTACATCCGGTACAGCGGGGTGATGATGACCTGCTGGGGCAGCAGGTTGCCCGCGGTGAACACCAGCAGCAGGAACACGTTGAGCCGGAAGTCGAAGCGGCTGACGTAGAACGCGACCATCGACGACAGCAGCAGCGTCAGCAGCACGGCCGGGACCGCGATGACGAGCGTGTTGACGAAGTAGTGCGTCATGTCGGACTGCTGGAACGCGTTCTTGAAGTTGTCGAGGCTCAGCGTGTCCGGCCAGGACACGTATCCCTTCTCGCTGGTCTCCCCGTACGGGCGCAGGGCCGCGAACATCGCCCACAGCAGCGGGGCGAGCCAGGCCAGCGACGTGACGACGAGGAACACGTGCAGCAGGACACGGGCCGGGCGGACCGGGGGCCGGGGCCGCTGCCGGTCGAGCGCGGCGGTCGGGGTGCTCATGCGCGCCGCTCCTTCCGGAAGGTCGCGATCAGGTACGGGATGATGACCGCGAGGGAGATGACCAGCAGGACGACGGCGATCGCGGAGCCGTAGCCGATCCGGCTGGACTCACCGATGATGTTGTTGGTGATCAGGATCGACAGCAACTCGGTGCCCTGGGCGCCCTTGTTGAAGACGAAGACCAGGTCGAAGGCGCGCAGCGCCTCGATGATCGTGACGACGAGGACGACGGTGTTGGTGGGCCGCAGCGTCGGGAAGATGACGCTCTTGAACGTCTGCCACTCGTTCGCGCCGTCGAGTGCCGAGGCCTCGCGCAGCGAGGGGTCGACGCCCTTCAGGCCGGCCAGGTAGAGGATCATCATGTAGCCGGTGTGCCGCCAGGACGCGGCGATGAGCACGGCCCACAGGTTGAGGTGCGGGTCGCCGATCCAGTCGATGTAGTGGCCGGGCTTGTTGGCCCCCACGAGGCTGTTGATCAGGCCCGTGTCGGGGTTGTAGACGAGCTGCCAGACGAAGCCGGTGACGGCCAGCGAGACGACGACCGGGAGGAAGAACGCCGTCTGGTAGACGCGGCTGAACCGGATCCGCTTGTCGAGCTGCACCGCGAGGAACAGGCCCATCGGGGTCGGGACCAGGATGAGCACGACGAACCAGATGATGTTGTGCTGGACGGCGGGCCAGAACTGCGGGTTGTTGGTGAACAGCTCCCGGAAGTTGTCCAGGCCCACCCACTTGATGGAGTCGAAGCCGATGCCGTCCCAGGTGGTGAAGGCGAGGGCGATCGAGGCGAAGGCGGTGACCCAGACGAGGGCCACGTGCAGGACCGTGGGCACGCCCGCCATGAGGGCGAGCGTGATGCGGTCACGGCGGGTCAGCAGACGCCGGCGCCCTCGCGGGGCCGCCTTCTGCTCGTGCGCGGGCCCCGGAGGCGGCACGGCGGCGGCCTCCGGGGTCTTCGTGTCGGTCTCGGCGGTCATGCGGAGGCGAAGATCGTCTTCTTCTGGCGCTCGATCGAGGACAGCAGACCGTCGACGCCCTTGGGGTTCTGGAGGAACTTCTGCAGACCGGGCTGCATCACCGTCGAGGTGAAGTCCGGGCGGGAGTCGCGGTCCATGAACTGGGTGAGGCTCTTGGCGCCGCTGATCATCTCGTAGGCCTTCTTCTGCAGCGCGCTGTACGAGGAGGTGTCGGCCTTGGAGGAGGCGGCGACCACGCTGGAGTCGGCCTTGAGGTAGATCTGCTCGGCGGCGGGAGTCCCGAGGTACTCGAGGAGCTTGACGACTCCGCTGTGGTTCTTCGGGGCCTTGCTGACCATGAAGCCGTCGGTGGGCGCCTCCACCGTGTCCTGCCCGTAGGCCGGGTTCATCTCGGGGAAGGCGAAGAAGTCGAGGTCGTCGAGGTCGGCCTTGTTCGTGAACTGCTGGGCCACGAAGGAGCCGAGGAGGTACATGCCCGCCTTCTTGGCCACCATGGTCTGGGCCGCGTCCTGCCAGGTGCGGCCCATGAAGCCGTCCTGGTGGTACGGGAGCAGCTCGGCCCAGTGGTCGAAGACGGCCTTGACCTTCGGGTCGGTCCAGGAGGCCTTGCCGCCCATCAGCTCGACGTGGAAGTCGTAGCCGTTGAGGCGGAAGTTGATCTGGTCGAAGGTGCCCATCGCCGGCCAGGCGTCCTTGTCGGCGAACGCGATCGGGACGAGGCCGTCCTTCTTCATCTTCTTGCAGAGGGCGACCAACTGGTCCCAGGTGGTGGGGACTTCGTAGCCGTGCTGCTGGAAGACGCTCTTGCGGTAGAAGATCGCCCAGGGATACGTGTAGAGGGGCACGAAGTAGTACTTGCCGTCCTGGCCCTTGCTGAGCTTCTTCATGGCGTCCGGGAAGTTGCCGCCGATCTTGTCCCACACGTCGTCGATGGGCGAGGCGAGCTTCTTGGACGCGAAGAACTGCATGCGGTAGCCGGCGAACCAGTTGAACACGTCGTCCGGGGTGCCCTGGAGGTAGGAGTTGATCTGCTCCTGGAAGGTGTTGTGGTCCTTCGTGTTCACGTCGACCGTGAGGCCGGACTGCTTCTTGAACGCCGCGTAGATCTCGGCGAAGGCCTTCTTCGGCACCGCGTCCGAGGCGTTGGAGCCGAGCGTGACCGTCTTGGGGTCGGCCGAGCTGCCGCTGTCACCGCAGGCGCTGAGCAGGGGTATGCCGGCGCCGAGCGCTGCCGCGCCGCCGATTCCTCGGAGCAGCGTGCGGCGGCTGGGAGTCGGGGCGGACGAACCCGGGAGGTGAAGGTGCATGACGGCTCCTGTGGGCAGGGTTCGGTCAGGGAGGACGACCGGCCCGGAGGCCGGAAAATCGATCAAAAACCAACTCGACCGAACAACGTGGGCGTAATGACAGCCGGATGTCACCATCGTCGTCAAGACCCCGCACCTCACGTGCCCGAAACGTGACCGACACACCTGGACGTCAACCACTCTAACGGTCAAGGAAGTTGTCGACTTCCCCAACGAAGGTGACCATAAGTCAACAGCGGCGGACGGGAATTGGACACAGCCGGGCCCTGGACCCGGGCCGCCACGCCCTCCGCAGCCACCCGCCCAAAAGCCGCCCCGGCGACTCCCCACCCGTCCACCCCGAGCCGCCGACCCGCTCCCCCGGTCCGCCCGCGACCGGCCATCGGCCGCTCCGCGCCCACCGGCCCGAACGGAAAAACCTCGACGCGCCGCAAACCGCACATATTCACGCGAGGGCGGAGGTCCGTGATCCCCGAGGGGGCCACGTCCCCGGATCATGGTCCGAGGTGACCATACTGGGAAGGCACACCACACCCCACCAGCAAAGTGACTCATGCCGAAGTCCTCCACAGACCGTCCCACCGCGCCGGACACCGTCTGGCTGGCCGCCGGGCGCCACACCGGCCCCGCCCCGCAGAACGCTGTCCGGGAGCATCTGCGGTCACTGAAGAACAGCGAGCGGATCCAGGACTTCCTGGAGACGGAGAGCGCCTCGACACCGGGCGGTCACGTCTTCGAGGCCCGCTGGTTCGTCGCCGACGGCGTCACGGTCCGGGCACGGCTCGTCACCGACGGGCGCGAGGAGGTGGACGGCGACCGGCACTGGACGCTGGCGGCCGAGGCCGAGCGGCCCTGGGAGCTGGCGTGGGCCTCCCCCGCCGACGTGTTCTGGCCCGCCGGGAGCCACATCGCCTGGGACCGCGACGCCGCGGCCGGCCTTCTGCTGCAGGACATCAACCCGCTGCCGAAGGACGACGCGGCGCTGCGCCGGCTGATCAAGGACAGCGGACGGCAGAGCTGGAGCATCAACGTCGTCGTCCACGAGGCCATGACGCCCGACCGCGACGGGCTGGTCCCCCTGGTCCGGCGGCTGCCGCCGGGACTGCGGCACCGCGTCGTGGAGCACCGCGCCACGCCGGAGCAGTACCACGCGGTCAACTGGGCCCTCGGTGATCTCGCCGCGTCCGTACCGCGCGGCGGGGCCGTCATCCTCTCCGGCACACCGGCGCGGCTCGGCTACGACCAGGAGGACTTCAGCGTACGGAGCGTCTTCCTCGACGGCTCCGAACCGACGGAGCTCCTGGACAAGGTGCTGCGCTTCGCCGCGCTGCCCTGGCCGCTGCCCGACGACGCGGCCGCCGCCCTGACCGAGCTCCGTGAGGACTGGCGTCTGCTGACGCTGGAGGAGGAGCTGGCCAAGGCGCGGGCGCAGGCCGCCTCCTACGCCGAGGCCCTCGACGCCATGACGACGTCACGCGACCTGTACCGCGAGGCGACCGAGCTGGCCCACGCGGCGCTCGCCGAGATGGAGGAGTTCCGTGACGCGGCGTCCGCCGTCCGCGCCGCCGCCGAAGGGCAGGAGAGGAACCCCCTGACGAAGACCCTGCAGCGGGTCTCCGACACGCTGCGCGCCCGGCGCGCACCCCGGGTCGAGGCGCAGCTCCAGGAGGCGCGTGAGAGCGTGCACCGGGCCCGCGAGTCCGGCTGAGCGGGCGGGCCCCTGCCCGGGCGGGGCCCGGCGACAGGTCCTCAGCCTCGTCGAACCCGCGCGATCTCCGCGGAGGTCCTTCAGCCTCGCCAGATGTTGGCGAAGGCCGCCTTCTCGATGGACCGCCGCTGACGGACGGCCTCCAGCTCCATCACCGCGTCGTGCACGGCGACGAGCACGGTCGTGACGCCCTCGTCGACCACGGCCGGCGTGTCCTCGGGCTGCTCGACGGGAATCCCGACGACCTCCGCCAGGGCGAGGAGGACGGGCTCGTCGGCCGCCCAGCGGTGCAGGGCACGGGTGCGGGCCGGCGAGTCCGCCAGTTCCATGCGCTCCCCCTTGAGCGACAGCCGGCCCCGCTTCTGCCGGACGAGCTGCCCCGACTGTTCGAGGTCGCTCTGGTAGGCCCCCGCCAGGTCCCTGCCCCGGCGCCAGAGCCAGTCCTCGACCCGCTCGTACGGCGCGTCGTGGCTGAGCTTCGCCGCCGCCTCGTCCAGCAGCCGGTCGTCCGTCGCGGCGCCGGACTTCGGCACCATCAGGTCGCCCTCCAGCACGAGAGCCCCGGCGCCGACGAGATCGATCACCTCGGCCCCGGCGAGGGCGAGCGACAGATCCCCCTGTCCCACCGGACGGTCCGACTCCCTGTCCATCGTGATGACGAACAAGTCCCTGGCCGTGGTCACGAACGGCTCCCCTCGGAGTTCTGCGCCCGGCGCGACCCTCACGCATCGGTTCCCGTCGTCCGCGCCCCACCGTCCGCCGGCGATCCGGTCGCCGGGGAAGGGCACGTCACAGTCGTGATCGTAACGCCAGGGAGGTCCGGGAGCCGTGAGCCGCGGGCCGGACGGGCAGGTCGGCGGGGCGCCGTACGGGGACCCCTTCCCGGCCGCGGCGCCGCAGGGGGCGCCGGACCCGCAGGCCCGGGCCGCCTGCGGCGGTGTCCGCCGGGACAGCGGGGTCCCGCACACGCGCCCGGCCCGGCCCACGCGGACGCGTGAGCCGGGCCGGATGTGTTCCCCCGACGCCCGTCAGCCCTGGCGGGCCTTGAGACGCGGGTTCTTCTTGTTCACGACGAAGACCACGCCCCGCCTGCGCACCACCTGGGCGCCGGGCTTGGACTTCAGGGAGCGAAGTGAATTGCGTACCTTCATGGTCGGACTCTCCTCCTGCCGAACGCGACGGACTCTGGACTCAGGTCCGGTTCGCCGCGGCGCGGCCGTAGCGGCGCTCGAAGCGCTCCACCCGGCCGGCGGTGTCCAGGACCCGTGAGGTCCCGGTGTAGAACGGGTGGCTCGCCGACGAGGTCTCGACGTCGATGACGGGGTAGACCACGCCGTCCTCCCACTCGATCGTCTTCGCCGAGTCCGCGGTCGAGCGCGTCAGGAACGCGACGTCCGCGGCACGGTCCCGGAAGACGACCGGACGGGATACGGGATGAATGTCGGTCCTCATGGGGTTCCCTCCTCGATGGCGGCAGGTCGGTCCCTACGGACGTCGGCCACCCCTGCCGGGCGTGGCCGACGTGCGGTCAGCGCTCCTCGCGGAACGCGACGTGCCTGCCCGCCTGCGGGTCGTACTTGCGCAGGACGAGCCTGTCGGGGTCGTTCCCGCGGTTCTTGCGCGTCACGTACGTGGCGCCGGTGCCGGCCGTCGACCTCAGCGTGACGACGGGGCGTGCGGTGCTGCGTGCCATGAGGTCCTCCTTCGCCCACCATGCACGAGCCTTGACTCGCGCATGCCAATCAGTTACGTGAGCTGTAACAGCGCACCCCGCGTCCGCATTCCCGACGCGCGTCGGGGCTCTCGAAACGGACGAAACCGGACGTCGGGCACCGGGCACCGGGCACACGCGATCGCCCGCGATCGCCCGCGCGCGGAGCCTCAGCCTTCGCGCAGGACGCCGGCGAGGACCGAGTTCACCATCCGGCGGACGGCCTCCGCATCGGGCCTCGCGTCCTCCCTGCCCGCGAAGAGGAGGTGGCCCGTCCCGATCAGGGTGAGCGCGAGCGTGTCGGTGTCCGCTTCGGGCGCGATACGGCCCAGATCGCGCTCGGCGCGCAGATAGGAGGCGATCATGGCGCCGGCCTCCGTCAGCACGGGCAGCCCCACGGGAGTGGTGAGCCGCAGCCGGGCACGCAGCGCGTCCCGGGCGGCGACGAGACCCAGCATGCCGAGGGCGAGGGGACCGAACACGTCGGCCAGCGCGGCGGTCAGCCGGTCGGCCACGGCGGCCGTTCCGGCTGTCTCGCGCAGGACGCCCGCCTGTTCACCGATGAGAGCGATCCGGTCCCGCACCAACTCCGCGAGGAAGTCGTCGAAGTCGGCGAAATGCCGGTGCAGGACACCCTTGGCGCAACCCGCCTCGGCCGTCACCGCACGGCTGGTCAGCGCGTTCGGCCCCTCACGCAGCAGGATCCGCTCGGCCGCGGCGAAGAGCTGCTCACGGGCGTCGCGCAAGGCCACTCCGGTCGGCATGAATACGTCCACCTTCCTGTTCCGGGCGGGTGCGCCCACTCCGCCGCCATGCCCGTCCCCGTCATGGCCGCCCTGTCCGTGATGGTCGGCCGCCCCCTGCGCCGAGGTCCGGGGACGGCTCCCCGCCTCGTTCTCACCGGACGCGCCCGGCCGGTCCGGACGCCCCGTTCGACCGTTGACGAGTGGGCATGCGCCCACTCATAGTGGGCGCATGCCCACTGTACCGGCGGGAGAGCCGCTCCCCTCACCGCGAGAACCGCACGAGCACAGGTCGACGGCGGAGTCCTTCGGTTCGGACGCCGAGCGCTACGACCGGGTGCGGCCCGGTTATCCCGAGGCCTTGGTGCGGCGGATCGTCAGAGGCAGTCCCGGCCGCGACGTGCTCGATGTGGGATGCGGCACCGGGATCGCCGCCCGGCAGTTCCGTGCCGCGGGATGCGCCGTCCTCGGGGTCGAGCCGGACGGGCGGATGGCCGAGGTGGCCCGGCGGCTCGGCACGGAGGTCGAGGTGTCGGCGTTCGAGGCGTGGGAGCCCGCCGGGCGGCGGTTCGACGCCGTCGTCGCCGCGCAGTCCTGGCACTGGGTCGATCCGGTCGCGGGAGCGGCGGGTGCCGCCGGGGTGCTGCGGCCCGGCGGTCGGTTCGCCGCGTTCTGGCATGTGTTCGGTCCGCCGGCCGAGGTGGCGGAGGCGACCGCGACGGCCTGTCGGGCGATGCCCGACTCGCCCTTCGACTTCGCGGCGATGGCCCGGCCGTCCACGGACCCCTACCGGCCCGTGCTCGACCGGACCCGGGACGGGCTTCACGAGGCCGGCGGCTTCGGTGAGCCGGAGGAGTGGAGCTTCGCCTGGGAACGGTCGTACACCCGGGATGCATGGCTCGACGTCCTTCCCACCCAGGGCACGCTCACCCGGCTCCCGGCACACGCCCTGACGGGTGTCCTGGCCGAGGTGGGCTCCGCGATCGACGCGATGGGAGGCCACTTCACCCTGCGGTTCACGACCGTGGCGATCTCGGCGGTACGGACGGACGACCGGCCGGACCGGCCGGCGTCCCGGGCAGCGGCGGGGCGGGGCGGCGGACGCCCGGCCCGGCCGTAAAGGACTGCTGCGCGCTCCCCTTCGGGGTCCTGCCGAACGGGACGTTCGACAGTGACGGTTTCCAAGGGCTGTGGCCACCAGGGCAGTTCATGCTCGCGACGTACGGGTCCGCACTG
The DNA here is from genome assembly GCF_036231965.1 of Streptomyces sp. NBC_01428. Taxonomy (NCBI): domain Bacteria; kingdom Bacillati; phylum Actinomycetota; class Actinomycetes; order Kitasatosporales; family Streptomycetaceae; genus Streptomyces; species Streptomyces sp. NBC_01428. The sequence goes on from NZ_CP109499.1 coordinate 1,374,344, forward strand.
GCCCATCCGAACGGGCTGCTGGTGCTGTTCACCGTGCGGCTGCCTGCGGCGGCCTGGATGCTTCTGATCGCGAGGACCGCACGCCGTCGCCGTCCGGACGTCCCAGGGCGACGGCGTGAACGGTCGCGGCCGCTCAGGAGGGCTTGGTGGCCGTGACCGGAGTGGCGGTCACCGTGTCGTCGCATTCGGCCACCACGCCGTCGTCGAGGGCGACCTGGTGCGCTCCGGCACCGGGAAGGCCCACCACGAGGGTCGGATAGGTGGCGGGGTCGGCCCCGGACGCGCAGTATCCGTCGCCCTCGCCCTGGACCTGCTTGAACGTCAGCTTGATCCAGGCCTTCCCGCCGGGGGCGAGGACCACCCGGGCCGCTGTACCGGTCGGGGTCACCGCGAGCGGACGGCCCTTGTCCGGGGAGCCGTTGGCCGCGCCCGCCACGGTCGGATGTCCCTGGAGGGAGCACGACGCGCCGGACGTGTTGGTGAACTCGACGACCGCCGCGCCCGTTCCGGTCCCGTCCGGCCGGACATCGGCCTGACGCATGGACGTTTCCAGCGCCTCCGCGGCGCAGGGCGCGGCCGCCGGGGCCGAGGAGGCACCGCCCGAACCGGGCTTCCCGGAGGGGGTGTGCGAGGACGGCGCGCCCGAAGGTCCCGCACCGCCCGTGGGTGCCGAGGAAGCGGCGGACGGCGCGGACGGCACCGAACCGGTCCCGTCGTCGCCCGGCTGGCAGGCCGTCATGAGAAGTGCGGCGGCCGAAACGGCCGCCGTCGCCAGAGCGGCCCTGCGGGCGGCCGACCCGTACCGCGTCCCGTTGAGCATGGAGTCCCCCGATGAGTTGGTCGAGTGCCGGTCACTCACCGGCACCCGTCGCTACAGAGTGCGCAGGGGCCGCCGGAGGTTCGCGTCCGGACGGCCCTGTGACGCGACGGTGACGCGACGGGCACGGACCCGGACGCCGTCCGGACGAGGACAGCCCCGCGACCGCGCGCCCGTACGACCCCGAACGGCACTCCTACGGCCTTCGCGCCCCCGTCTCACGAGGCCGTTCCGTCGAACTGGAAGCGGAAGGCGATCAGGCCGTCGGTGCTGCCGCCCTCCGCCGTGAGCGACGCCGCGGAACGGTCGAGCCGCCCCGTGAACGTGGTGCCCGAGGCGAGTGCGTGCGGATAGCCGCCGGGCAGCTCGCCGAGGTCGGAGCGGCAGGGGACCACCGGGCTGGGCCAGTTGAGGAGGTTGAGGGCGATCGCCTGCTGGGTGTGCGGGTCGGTGAGCCGGGCGTCGAGTTCGCCGTCGGACCAGTCGATGTCCCAGTACGTGAGCAAGAGACGGGGATCGCGTGGGTTGCCGGCCAGGTCCTGGGAGGACGTCGTGCTGACGGCCGAGGACCAGAAGGACACGGCGCCGGCCCGGGAGGGATCGCCCGCCGCGAACAGCATCGAGAACGGGTTGGCCTCGGTCTCGTCCCCGCCGGTCCGCGGACCGCTCAGGTTCAATGTGCTGTTCATGGAGTAGGTCCTGCTGCCGGCGAGCCTCCGGGAGCCGTCCGCGGCGCAGTAGTCGTAGACGTCCACGGAGATGTCGGCGGTGCCGCTGTACTCCGTGCCCCACAGGGCCGACGCGTCCGACGCGTCGGCCCGCACGGTCTCTTCGTCCGAGGGCTCGGTGACCGGCTCCTCCGTCGGCGTCGGCGTGTCCGTCGGCTCCTCGACCACCGTGGGCGTCGGATCGGCCGTCGAGGCGGCCGGCGTCGGCGGGCTCGACGAGGAGCCGCTCACGGCGGCTGTCGAGGCGGCGTCCGACGGGGTGCCGTCGCTCCCGCATCCGGACAGCGTCACCCACAAGAGTGCCAGGCAGAGTGCCGGGACCAGTCGCGTCCGGGCTCTCCCGCCCGTCCTTCGTCCATGCGTCACGGCAGGCATGACCTTCCCCTCCCCCACACACCGGGACGCTCCCCCACGAACACCCCTGACCGGGGACATTACGCTGCGCGGTCTGACGCTCACGCCCCGGAAAGGCCGTTCGTTACCGATTCGTGCCGGACGTCCGTGATCGTCCCCCACCGGTCGCGCGGCCGGACGACCGCCTGACCACTCCGACCGAAAGCACCACCCAGGGCCCGTGGTGATCCCGCACGCGACGGTCACGACGGGCCCTGGCGAACCGTCCCGCGAGGCGGCTGGTGCACCATGGTCGGCGACCGGGCCGGACGGCGGCCGGTCGGCGGGCCGGGAGGGTGGCGATGGGGCGAGATCGGGGCCGGGTCCTCGTCGTCGACGACGACGCGGCGATACGGCGTTCACTGGAGCGCGGCCTGCGCCTGGGCGGGTTCACCGTGGACCTCGCCGACGGCGGCAGATCCGCACTGGAGGTGCTCCGGCGGACGCCGCCCGACGCGATCGTGCTGGACATCTCGATGCCGGACCTCAGCGGCATCGACGTCTGCCGGACGCTGCGCGGCGAGGACAACGACGTGCCGGTCCTCATGCTCTCCGCGCTCGACGAGACCGCCGACCGGATCGCGGGGCTGCAGGCGGGCGGCGACGACTACCTCGTGAAGCCGTTCGCCCTCCAGGAACTGGTGCTGCGTCTGGAGGCTCTCCTGCGGCGCAGACCGCCGAAGGACACCGACACCGTCCGGGTCGGCGGTCTGTCACTGGATCCCGCGGCCCGGGAGGTCAGCCTCGACGGCCGCCGACTCGACCTGACCCGGCGGGAGTTCGAGCTGCTGCACGTCCTCGCGCTCAACACCGGCATCGTGTTGGGCCGGGACCAGCTCCTCGACCGGGTCTGGGGCTACGACTTCGACGTGCGCAGCGACGCGGTGGACACGTTCGTGAGCTATCTGCGGCGCAAACTGGAGACGGCGGGCCGCGCCCGGATCATCCACACCGTGCGGGGCGTGGGGTTCGTGCTGCGCGACGACGGACCGGAGGCCGGACGATGAGGCTGTCCACCCGTATCGCGCTGGCCGTCGGCCTGACCGTGCCGCTCCTGGTGCTGGCGACGGGCTGGCTGCTGCTGCGGCTGGTCGCGACGGACCTGCACCACCAGCAGGACACCCACCTGCGGGAGAGCGCGGCGGCGGTGGCGAAGGACGCCCGCGGGCTGCTGCGGGCGAGTGCCGCCGACCGGTCGGCGGCGGTCGAACGCGCCCGTGAGCGGCGGCTGTTCACCTCGGCCCTGGATGTCGGCGTCCGGCTGGTCGGCCCCGAGGAGACGTTCACCGGCGGCCCTCAGCCGGACCAGGCGGTACCGCTGCCCGCGAGCGCGCCGGCGCCGGTCACCCTGCGGGACGGCGGGGACACCTGGCGGATCCTGTCGACGCGGGTGGCCGTCGGCCGGGCCGGTGCGCGCGGAACCCTCTGGCTGTTCGCCCCCGACACCGCGAGCGACACCCAACTCCGCCTGGTGCGCAGGCGCGTGGTGACCGTGGCCCTGTTCGCCGCGCCGTTGTCCGGGCTGCTGGCCGGGGCGGTCGCGGGGCGGGCGAGCCGTCCGCTGCGGCGGCTGCGGGACGGCGCGAACGGCCTGGACCCGCGGACCAGCACGGCCCGTCTGGACCACACGCCGACGCGGATCGTGGAGGTCGACGACCTCGCCCACACGCTCCAGAGGGTCCTCAGCCGCTACGACGAGCAGGCCGCGCGCACGGCGGAGGCGCTGGCCACGGCGCGTTCGTTCGCGTCCGCCGCCGCGCACGAACTGCGCACCCCCCTGATGAGCATGCAGACCAATCTGGAGATCCTGAGCGACCACCCGCGCCTCCCCGGGCCGGACCGCGAGGAGGTCCTGGACGACCTGCGGCGTGAACACGCCCGGCTGCTGGGCCTGTTGGTCATGCTCCGCGAGCTGGGCCGCGGGGACCTGGTCGAGGCGGACGCCTTCGGCCCGGTCGACCTCGCGGACGTCGTCGAGGCGAGCGCGCGGGAACAGCGGCACCGCCACCCGCTCGCCCACCTCACCGGCGACCTGCCGCCGGGACTGCGCGTGTACGGCTGGGAGCCGGGGCTGCGGACGGTGGTCGACAATCTCCTCGCCAACGCGCTGGTGCACGGCAGCGTGGACGGACGGCCCGCGCGGGTCGACGTGACGCTGCGCGCGAGCGGCGGCGACGCCGTCCTCGTCGTCACCGACCGGGGCCCCGGCATCGCCCCGGAACGCCGGGCCGAGGTGTTCGAGCGGTTCAGGCGCCGCCCGGACAGCCCCGGTTCGGGCCTCGGCCTCACCCTCGTGGCCCAGCAGATCGACCTGCACCGGGGCCTGGTCCGTATCGTCGAGCCGCCCGCCGGTACCGGTGCCCGGTTCGAGGTGGTCCTCCCGCTCGTCGACGGCGCGGCGGAGACGGAGGCGACGCTCCCCCTCCAGCGGAACTGGATGATCACGACCGCCGGTGACCGGCCACAAGAATTCCACAAAGAGGACTCCTAGCGTGCCCGGGGAGCGGACAACCACCCCGGAAGGAAGAGGAGTTCAGCATGGCGAAGACACCGATGACGCCCAGGACGCCGACGGGATCGAGGACCCGGACGACCGTCGTCTCGCTGATGGCCGTCGGAGCGCTGCTCGGCGCGGCCGGCGCCGCGACGGCCGACGACTCGGGGAAGAAGCCCTCCGGCGCGCCGACCGGTGACGGTGCCCACGCGCTGTGCAAGCGGGCACCGAAGATCGACAAGCGGATCGCCCGGATCCTCGACCGGCTGAACGGCGACGTCACCGAGCGCGGCTCGATCACGCGGCTGGAGAAGCGCGTCGCGAACGCGAAGTCGGCGGGGCACACGGAGATCGAGAAGTACCTCGACAAGCGGCTCACGCACCGCCGCTCCCTCGTGCCGGCCCTGGAGAACCGCCAGAAGGATCTGGCGTCCGTCGTGAAGTGGTGCAAGGCCAACAAGAACGGGGCGGACGCGTGATGCGCGCCCGGCATCTCGCCGTGGCCGTCGCCGCCGCGGCGCTGCTGCTGACCGGATGCGGCGGCCATGCGGACACCTCGGAGAAGCCCGCACCCGCCTCGTCCCCCACGGACCTCGCGCACCTGCAGAAGCTGGTGCACGGCGCGGAATCGGCGGCGCGTTCCGCGGAGTCGGTCATGGCCAAGGACTGACGGCTCCGGGAGGCGCCGGGAGTCCGGCCCCGCCCGCACCGGCGTACCCGCCGGCGCGCCCCCTGCCCGGCGATCCCGGGCAGGGGGCGCGTCGCGTGGTGGCCCGGCGGCTGCCGACGCGCCCCGCTCTGGACGAGGTCCTACATTGGAAGAAGCGGTGCTCGGTGGACCGATGAGCACACGGTGCGCGACATGACCTCCTCCGGTGAGAATCAGCCGCCGAAGCCCTCCCCCAAGCGGAGGTGCGCAGCCGGACCACAGCAGAGGTGATTCCGGTGACTGATGAGGCTCCGCTGATCGTCGTCGACGGCGCCGGTGTCGTCGTCCGATGGAGCCCCAGGGCGCAGGAACTCTGGCGGCGACCGGCGTCCGAGGCCGTGGGAAGGACGGCCCTGGACATGGTCATGCCCGAAGGCGAGGACCCCGACGACCCGCCGGAGCCCGGTTCCGGGACGTCCGGTGTCCGGGACCACGAGGGCAACCCCGTCGACCTGCGCGTCCGGCCGGTGCCGCTGCCCGACGGAGCCGCGGCCTGGGGAGTCTTCGAAGTGGCCGGCGACACCCCGGCCACCGGGCCGCGGGACGAGACGCCCGACACCAGGAACGCCGTGTTCGACGCCCTGCGCGCCAACGTCGTGGAGGCGTTCTTCGTCCTCGACGCGGACCTGCGCGTGCTCAACCTGAACAACCCGGCCGTCGCGCTGTGCGGCGTCACGGCGGACGAGGCCCGGGGCAGGCCGGTCGCCGAGGTGTGCCGGCCCTCCCGTCCGCAGGAGTTCGACGGCATCCTGCGGGAGGTCGTCACCTCGGACACGCCCGTCACGGACTACGTCGTACGCCTCGATCCCCTGGGCGGTGCGGGACCGGAGCGGTTCGTCCGGGCCTCCGCCTTCCCGCTCAAGCACGGGCGCGGAGCGGTCGTCTCCCTGACCGAGGTCACCGAGCACATGCGCACCGAGCGGCGCATCGAGACGCTCGCCTCGGTGCGGGAGCGGGTCGGGCGGAGTCTCGACGTCGTCGCCACCTGCGAGGAGCTGGTGGACGCCCTGGTGCCGGGGTTCGCCGACATCGCGGTGGTCGAGGTGGTCGACGCGGTGGTGCGGGGTGAGGATCCGCCGCTCAGTCCGCTGGGCCGCGAGGTGCCGCTGCGCCGGGCCGCGTTCCGCAACGGCGGCCCCGACCGGGCCGCGCAGGCCCATCCGCTCGGTGACGTCCGCGCGCTGCCGGCGCCGACTCCGTACTCGCAGGTGCTGAGCGACCTCACACCGCGGGCCGTCACCCTCGACGAGGACACTCCCTGGCTCGTCGCCGATCCGGAGCGGGCCCGTGCCATCCGCGCCTCCGGTGCCCGGATGCTGCTCACCGCGCCGCTCGCCGTGCGGGGCGCCGTCCTCGGCCTGCTGAGCCTGTACCGGGTTCGCCCGAACGACGTCTTCGACGCGAACGACGTGGCCCTCACGCACGAGCTGGCCACCCACACGGCGCTCAGTCTCGACAACGCGCGCCGCTACACCCACGAGCACACCATCGCGGCGGCCCTGCAACGCCATCTGCTCCCTCCGGACCCGCCCTCGCAGACGGCCATGGAGTTCGCGCAGCTGCATCTGCCGGCCGACGCGGGCGCGGGCACCTGGTTCGACGCGTTCAGCCTCCCGGGCGCGCGGACGGCACTGGCCGTGGGCGAGGTGGGCGGGAGCGGTATCGACGCCGCGACCGCCATGGGGCAGCTGCGCACCGTCGTCCGCTCGCTCGCGGCGCTCGACCTGGACCCCGACGAGCTGCTCGCCCGCCTCAACGACACCGTCGTACGTCTCGCGTACGAGCGTCAGGCGCTGCCGTCGGGTGATCCGCTGCACCAGGAACCGCTCAGGGCCAGTTGTGTGTACGTGGTGCACGATCCGCTGCGCGGTGTCTGCGCCATGGCCTCCGCCGGGCACCCCGCGCCGGTCGTCGCGCATCCCAGCGGGGTGATCCATGTTCCGGACCTTCCGACGGGACCGTTGCTCGGCAGCCGGGACGGGCCGCCCTTCGCCACGGCGTCCGTGCCGATGCGGGACGGCAGTGTTCTCGCCCTGTGGACGCCGTCCTTCCCGGCGTCCGACCGCGTGGGCGGACGCCCGTCGAAGCTGCTGCGCGAGGCGCTGACCCGGCTGGACCGGCCGCTGTCCGAGCTGCGGGACGACATCCTCTACCGGTTGCGCGGCACTCCGGGCACGCACGACGTGCTGCTCCTGCTGGCGCGCACCCGGGCGTTCCCCCCGGACCAGGTGGCGACGTGGCCGCTGGATCCCGTACCGGAGGCCGCCGCGACGGCACGGCATCACACGCAGCACCGGCTCAGGCTGTGGCGGGTGGGCGAGGAGACCGCGTTCGCGACCGAACTGATCGTCAGCGAGCTGGTGACGAACGCCGTGCGCTACGGGGCGGCGCCCGTCCAGCTCCGGCTCATCAAGGACTCGACCCTCACCTGCGAGGTGAGCGACGGCGGCGGCGCGGCCCCTCGGATCCGGCATGCCCGGACGGTCGACGAGGGCGGGCGCGGTCTGTTCATCTGCCAGGAGATGAGCCACAACTGGGGCATCCGCTACTCCGGGAACGGCAAGACGATCTGGACGGAACAGACGCTCCCCTAGGGCCTGTCCGGTCCGCGTACCCCACAGAGGGGACGCGGGCACTACCCCTGCGCGGCTCCCGCGGGCACGCCCGCGCCCGCGCACTCGACGTCGGCCCAGACGGTGTGCCCCTCGCTGGTCGGGACGTCCCCCCAGCTTCGCGCGAGGGTGTCCACGATCAGGAGTCCCCTGCCGCCGTCGGCCAGGGAGAACGAGGGATGACGCCAGGTCGCGCGCACGAGGCCGGCGTCGAGTCCGGTGCCGGAGTCGGCGACCTCGATGTGCACGAGGCGGCCCTGCGCCGTGCTGCTCAGGCTGAAGACCACCCGGACCGGCGGCACGCCGTGACCGAGGGCGTTGGCGAGCAGTTCACCGGTGACGAGGAGGATGTCATCGCCGGCGGTGCGCCCCAGCCCCCATTCGGCCAGCTTGCGCCGGAGGGCGCCGCGCTGCCCGCACAGAGCGGCCTCTCCCGCTGACGGGACCACACATTGCATATACGTAGATTCCATGATTTTTCATCCCTTATGTTCCCTCAAGGGAGATCCGTAGCCGCCGCGCCCGCGGATGGGGCGGAACCCGCGACGTCTCGGAACGGGACGACGGCCGGACGGCCCGGGCCGCCCGTCACGGCTGCCCGGCCAGGTCCCGCGCGACCTCGCGGGCGGCGCGTGCTCCGGACGCGAGGGCGCCCTGCACCGATCCCGTCGTCCGATGGTCCCCGCACACGTAGCGCCCCGCCGAGAGCCGGGCGGCACGGGTGAGCGGCTGGGGCGGGGGCATCGCGGGCAGGGCGTCGGGAATGGTCCGGACGGTCAGCGGTTCCCAGCCGGAGGTGTCCGTGCCGTACGCCTCGGCGAGCGCGTCGCGCAGCCAGACCTCCTGCCCCTCCTGCTCCGGGCCGAGGACCGAGGTGGCGATCAGCGACGTCCCGGGGGGCGCGTAGCCGGGAACCACCTCGCTGAGGACGCAGGTGTTGAGGAAGCGTCGGCGGGTGTCCGTCACCAGCGTGGGCTCGGCCAGCGGCGTGCTGGGCGCGGCGTGGTAGTACGTCGTCACGACACGGTAGGCCGGGAGGTCGAGGTCCGGCAGCAGACGGCCGGCGGGGCCCGGGCCCGTCGCCACGACCACGGCGCGCGCGGCGAGTTCGGACCCGTCGTCCAGCTCCACTCCGTCGTCGGAGAGACGTGCGACCGGCGTGTCGAGGCGCACGGTGTCCGGGGGAAGCGCGTCGGCCAGCCGACGCGGCACCGCCCCGATGCCCGCGCCGGGCAGGCACAGCGTGCCGCGGAGCATGCTGCGCCAGACGAGGTGGAACACCTTGCCGGAGGTCTCCAGTTGGTCCTCCAGGAACACTCCGGACAGGAAGGGCCGGAAGAACCGTTCCACGAACTCCTCGGAGAAGCCCGCCGAGGCCAGCGCCGTGCGGGTGGTGCGGTCCTCACCGCGTTTCAGGGAGCGCGCGGGGCCGAGCATGTCCCGGCCGGACAGGACCGCCAGCGCGATCAGGTCGCGGGTCCCCGCGAGTCGCCCCGGTCGCAGGTCGCCCAGGCGCCGGGGACCGCGGGTCGGGTCGCTGAAGCGCAGCGGACCGTCCGGGGTGTGGACCAGGACGCCGGGGGTGAAGGGACGCAGGCGCAGGTCGCGCAGCGGGAGCCGGCGCCGGACCTGCGGATAGGACGTGTTGAAGACCTGGAAGCCCCGGTCGATGACGAATCCGTCGTGCCGGTCGGATCGCATCCGGCCGCCCACCCCGTCCGACGCCTCCAGCACCCGGACGTCGTAGCCGTTCCCGGCGAGATCGTGGGCGCACGCCAGACCGGCGAGTCCACCTCCGACGACCAGGACATCGGGCACACCGCGCTTCGCGGTCATGGGCATCATCCTCCGAGCAGCCGGTCCGTCCGCGCGCCGGTGGGCGCGCTCTGGTCCGGGCGCACTCCGGCGTCCGTACGGCGACGGCCGCGCCCTCCTCGACCGATCTTCCCGTCGGGTCCGCCGGGCGGATGCGGGGCCACGCCGGGGCGGCCGTATCGGGTCCGGACACGGACGACGCCGGTGCCGCCCCTCTCGGGGGCGGCACCGGCACTCGCGTTCGGGTCAGTGGCCGGATCCGTAGTGACCGCCGAGCTGGTCGCGGTAGTGCGGATCACCGAGATGCTTCTCCTTGTCGAACTCCGGTGCCGACTTGATCTCGTCCTTGGTCCGCGCGACCTGGATGGTCCTGTCCTCGTGGCTGATCGACGTGATCGTCCCGGCGGGCAGCAGGACCTCCTTGCCGAAGATCCAGACGCCGGTGTCGACGACGATGTACTGAGAACCGACCTCGTCGGAGTGCTTGTCGACCTTGCCGATGTGGCCGTCCGTGGCCTCCACCTTGTAGCCGGTGAGGTCCGCGTCGGGCGTGTGACCGGCGGTCGGGCCGTAACCCCAAAGGTTCTCGTTCACGAAGAATTCCTCCAACTCCTGTGCGGGTGTGCGCTTCGGCTTCGTGCGGCGCACCCCCGGTGACCGGAGTCCGGTCACCCCTTCGCAGCGTGTCGTCCCGCTGGAGAGGACCGGGTGTCCCGTTCCCGGAGGCCGACACCCCTTGTCCGGCGATTTCTCCATTGCGCCACACGGAAGGCGGGCGGCTCCTCGCGGACACGCGTGTTCGCGGGTTTCGCGGGCATCCGGATGCCCTTGGCGATGGGCCTCCCGGAGGAGAGCTGTCATGTATCTGGCACGTATGCACGGTGGTGGGACGGCCGACGGGCAGGCCTGGCTGTGGGCACTGGGGGCTCTCGCGCTCTACTGCCTGATCAGCTACGGCCTTCAGTACCGGACGCGGGCCCGGCGCGGCTCCAGCCGTCCCGCCCGGGACGCACTGCACGACCTCAAGGACCGCGAGGAGCCGCAGTCCCCCGGTCAGCACTTCGCCAGCCGCATGATCATGCTGGGGGGCGGCGCCCTGGTCGGACTGGTCGCCTTCCTCACGTCCGGGGGTCTGCGCGTCGCCGCGGTGGCGTTGACCGCGGTGGTGGCCGTGACGGCCTGGGCCTTCTACGACCACCGTGCGGAGTCCCGCTCGCTGGAGCACGGCTGAAGCGACCGGCCCGCTCCGCGCCCGCCACGCTCGGGGGCGTGAGCGGCGGCACACCCAGGGGGACGAACGATTGCGGCCCCGCCTCGCGGTCCAGGGGGGCGGGACGGCGGGCGGGGCCGAGTGCTCGGGGGTGCCGGGGGGGGAGGCAACCACGAGCTGACCTTCTTGTGCCCTCTCCCTCCCGCTTCATGCACGGGAATGTCCGGTCGCGTTCGAGGCCCCCGCCGACACGGGGCCTGACCGGCCGGAACACCGCTCCCTGGCCGGATTCGCCGCGGGATCGGACCCTTCGGCGAAGCCCGCACGACCGGGCCGGCGCACGGTATCCGCCAATAGCGGAGGCTCGCCCGGACCGGCATGCCCCGCCTGACGCCGTCAGGCACCGGTTCCGCGTCACCCGGTCATCGCAGGGCGGTCCACGAAAACGGCAGCCGCGCACGGCACCTCCACACCGGGCACACCGGTCGTCCACTTCCGGCCGCCAGTGACACTCCGTGGCCGTACGGGGGCAGACGGTGCGTGCGCCGCCTGCCTAGCCTCCCGGGCCATGCGATCAACACAGCCGAGACGCCTCGGTCTCACCTCCGCCCTCGCCCTCGCCTTCGCCCTCGTCATGGCCCTCTTCGGATCGGCTCCCACCGCGAGCGCGGCCGACCCCGCCCCGGCCGACCTGACGTTCACCAGCGACAGCGCCACGACCACCCCCGGCGGCACGGTGAACCTCTCGATGACGATCACCAACCACCGGACGTACGACGTGTGGTTCGTCTACCAGACGATCGAACCAACCTGGCTGACCACCCAGCGTCCCGATCTGAAGTACACCTTCAGCGGCTGCACCCTGGCCACGGCCACCGGCAGCGTTCCGTGTTCGGGCACCGGGCCCACCAACCTCGGCCCGAACTACGGGTCCACCATCCCGCCCGGCCAGAGCCGTACCGTCACGCTGACCCTCCAGGTCGCCGCCGACTCCGGCTGCAACGGGAACATCGGCTTCTACTCGTACTACTACGCCGAGTTCAGCGACAGCACGAGCACCAGCGGCGGGCCGGCGTACACGCCCGAGACCCGCGTGCTCTGCGCCTGATCCCTCACCTTCAGGGGCGGCCGGCCCGCGCGACGCGCGCGGACCGGCCGCCCCTCGGCATCGGTTCGCCGTCAGGAGCGATGCGCCCCGGGAGAGGATGAGGGTGACCTAAAACCGATCACTCACCCTGATGACCCCCGTGGTCTGGACCACTGGCACCACGTTCGGGCGGACTCCGGTGTTCCAGATCCGCCACTCCTCAAGGCGGGGCCAGCACAGGCGCCCCCGCCGGCCTTCACGCCGCGTGCGCCCCGGCGGTCAATGCATCCTCAACTGGCCTTCTCGTGGCGTCTGTTGGATACCTGCTCTTTTCCGTCATGTTTCGCAGCAGGCGCACGAAAGCTACACAGAGACATCACTATGTGACGCGACGAGAGCGTTGACGACCGACGTCTGAGGGGGGCGGTGGCGTCACGCCAGGGGGTGGTCCGCTCCATGGGAGCAGCACTCACCCCTGCCCGGGGAGGGGACTTCACCGCATGAAGCGGACCATTCGCACGACCGCGCTCACGGTCGGCGCGCTCATTGCCTCGCTCGGCTTACCCGCCGGCACGGCACACGCCGATCCGGTCGCACCCCGCATCGATCTGCGGGTGCTGATCGTGAGCGACGGCGGACCCGCGACCGACGCCATCGCCGCCGAACTGGACACCGCCGGAACGCCGTACACCGAGGTCGACCTGGCGCAGTCGGGCCGCCCGGTCATCGACGCCGGATTCCTCGCGGACACCGTCGCCGGCGTCCCGCGGGCCAGGTTCCAGGCGGTCGTCCTGCCCAACGACAACCCGTTCGCGGCGAACTCCGCCGAGATGGCGGCCCTCGCGGCGTACGAGCAGACGTTCGCGATCCCGCAGGTCGACGCCTACACCTACGCCCGTCCCGAGGCCGGGCTCCAGTACCCGGTCACCGGCGGCTACTCGGGCAGCCTCGACGGAGTGCGCGCACAGGTCACGGCCGCCGGCAAGGCCGGGCCCTTCGGCTATCTGGACGGCGCCGTCCCGTTCGAGGACAACTCGCCCGACGTGGGCGAGAGTTACGCGTACCTGTCGGCGCCCGCGGCGGGGGCCGACTTCACGCCCTACGTCGACGCGCCGATCCCCGGAGGCTCCTCGCGCGGCTCCCTCGTGGGCGAGTACCGGCACGACGGCCGCCGCGAACTGGTCGTCACGTTCGTGTACAACCAGTACCAGCAGCAGTTCCGGCTGCTGGCGCGCGGCATCGTGGAGTGGATGACGCAGGGCGTGCACCTCGGCGCCTCGCGCAACTACTTCGCCGTCCACGTCGACGATGTCTTCGCCGGTGACGACCGCTGGGACACGACGCTCAACTGCACCCCGGGCGACATCGACTGCCCGCAGGGCGCAGGCGTGGCCAACCCGATCCGGATGACCCCGGCGGACGTCGACCACGCGGTCGCCTGGCAGACCGGACAGAACTTCACCCTCGACCTCGCGTACAACGGCGCGGGCAGTGTCGACCAGCGCGAGGACAACAACGGCGCCGACCCGCTGGCGGACAGGCTCATCGCCGACCGCGACCGGTTCCGCTGGATCAACCACACCTTCACGCACGCGTTCCTCGGCTGCGAGCAGGACGTCAGCGTGCTGCCCTGGAGATGCGCCACCACCGCGGACGGCAGCACCTCATGGGTGTCGCGCACCGCCGTCTCCGACGAGATCGCCGCCAACCGCTCCTGGGGACAGACCGCCGGACTGCCGCTGGACAACCAGGAGTTGATCACCGGTGAGCACTCCGGTCTGAAGCTCTCGCCGCAGCAGCCCGTCGACAACCCCAACCTGGCGCCGGCGCTCGCCGACAACGGCGTCACCTGGCTCGGCTCCGACAACTCCCGTGAGACCGGCCAGCGTCAGGTCGGCCCCGCCACCACCGTCCCGCGCTACCCGATGAACGTCTTCTACAACGCGGGCCGGGCGGCCGAGCAGGTCGACGAGTACAACTGGATCTACACCAGCCGCGCCCAGGGCGGCAGCGGCATCTGCGAGGACCACCCGGACACCTCGACGTGCCTGCCGGCGCCGCTGAGCACCAGCACGGGCTACGCCGACCACATCGTGCCGCTGGAGACCCGGATCGACCTCGGCCACGTGCTCTCCAACGATCCGAAGCCGCACTTCATCCACCAGTCCAACCTCGCCGAGGAGCGCATCGCGTACCCGGTGCTCGACGGGGTCCTCGACGGCTACAAGGACCTGTTCGCGGACGACACCCCGGTGGTGAACCTGCGGATGAAGGACATCGGCGTCGAGCTGCGGCGCCGCGCCGTGTGGAAGGCGGCCGTGGCCTCCGGTCAGGTGAGCGCCTACCGCGTCGGCGACACCGTCACCGTGCAGGCGCCGAACGGCGTCGCGATCACCGCCACCGCGCCCGCCGGCACCAGGTCGGGCGCCGCGGACTTCGGCACGGCGTACGCGGGCGCGGTCTCGGGATGGACGGCCTCGGCCGGCTCACCCGTCACGCTCGGCCTGCCGTCGGGCACGCCCGCGCTGTCCGCGGCCGTCCGCGCGAAGCGGCAGCCCGCGACCAGCGGCACCCCGCGCACCCGCGTACCGGCGGGCGTCAGCGAACAGGTCCCCTTCGCCCCGGACAACTGAGCGGCGCACCGACCGAAGGTCCCGGCCGCACCCTGGGCGGCCGGGACGGGCACGACCACCCCACACCTCGGCCGTGGAGCACACCGATGCACGTTCCCCGCGGCGCGCGCGATCCCAACGCGACGCGCGTCACCCTGCTCACCGAAGGCACCTACCCGCACAGTCACGGCGGCGTCAGCGTCTGGTGCGACCAACTCGTCGGCGGTATGCCCGACATCACGTTCGAGGTCGTCGCCGTGACCGGCACCGGCCGCGAGCCCGTCGTCTGGGACATCCCCGCACACGTGGCGGACGTCGTGGCGGTCCCCATGTGGGGGCCCGCACCCGACGGCCGTCCGCCCCGCGGCCGCCGCCGCAATCAACTCGCCGCTGCCTACGAACAGTTCCTGACCTCCCTGCTCGACCCGTGTGCGGAGGAACGGTTCCCCGCGGCGTTGTACGCGATGGCGCGCGCCGCGGCGGACGGCATGCTGAGCCCCTTCCTGCGCGGCGACCACGCGATCCGCGTGCTGACCGGTGTGTGGAACCGTCCGGGCCTCGCCGTGCGGGAGGCCCGGCCGACCCTGCACGACGCCCTGACCGCGACCGCCCTGCTCGAACACGCGCTGCGCCCGCTGGCCGCGCCGCTGCCCGAGCACGGAGTGGCCCACGCGGTCAGCGGCGGCGTGGCCGCGCTGCCGGGCCTCGCCGCCCTCGAACAGCACGGCGTACCACTGCTGCTGACCGAGCACGGCGTCTACCTGCGCGAGCGCTATCTCGGCTACCGCACCGGGCCGTACCGCTGGCCGGTGAAGGCCGTCGTCCTCGGCTTCTTCCGGCTGCTCGCGGAGGAGACGTACCGGCGGGCCGCGCTGATCACCCCCGGCAACCGGTACAACCGGCTGTGGGAGGAGCAGGGCGGTGCCGCGCCCGAGGCGATCCGGACGGTGTACAACGGCGTGGACCCCGCGGCCTTCCCGCCGGCGGGTCCGGAGCCGGAGCCACCGACCCTCAGCTGGGCCGGCCGGGTCGACCCGATCAAGGACCTGGAGACGCTGATCCGCGCGTTCGCCCTGGTCCGCGAGCAACTCCCGGACGCCCGGCTGCGGTTGTTCGGCGGCACACCGCGTGGGGGTGAGGCCTACCGGGAACGGTGCGAGGCGCTGGCCGCCCGACTCGGTCACGCGGACGCCGTCACCTTCGAGGGACGGGTCGAGGACATCAGGGACGCGTACGCCGCGGGCAACGTGGTGATGCTCTCCAGCATCAGCGAGGGCTTCCCGTTCACCCTGATCGAGGCCATGTCGTGCGGGCGGGCGACGGTGTCCACGGACGTGGGCGGGGTGCGCGAGGCCGTCGGCGACAGCGGTCTCGTCGTACCGCCGCGGGATCCGGATGCCATGGCGGCCGCCGCCCTGGAACTGCTCGGCGACCCCGCCCGCCGGCGCGCCATGGGTGAGGCCGCCCGGCTGCGGGTCATCGAGCAGTTCACGCTGCGTCAGACCGTCGACACCTTCCGGTCCATCTACCTGGAGCTGTCGGCCCTCGGCCGGTACGTCCCCGGTGTTCCCGGGACGGCCGGAGCCCCGCTCACCTCGGTGGGCGCCGAGGTGGTCCCGTCGAGACCGAGGAGCCTGGCCGGATGAGCGGACCGATGGCCCTCGAACCCGGCGGCGCGCAGGACACCCTGTCCCTGCGGACCGCCGGTGACCGCCCCGCCCCGCGCGCGCCGGAGGGCGGCACCCGCCAGGACGCGGTCGACCTGCTCGCGGCCGAACTGGCCGACGGCATCGGGCCGGCCGTCCACCCGTACGAGGTGGCCGCTCTGCTGGAGTCGGAGGGACTGACCGCCGAGGTCATCCAGGAACGGTACGGACACCCGAACCTCTTCTCCCTCGCGTCCGCCCTGTACGAGCGCGTGCCGCGTACGTTCCCCGAGCCGGCCAGGCCCGCGAACCCCTGGCGACCCGATCATGTGCGCTGCGCGCTGCGCGGGGCGCTGTTCGCCCTGCCGGGCCTGGCCTATCCGCTCACCGGCCCGCTGTGGCACGCGGGCCGCGACCTCCGCGTCCTGGTGGTGGCCGGCCTGGTCTCCTGGGCCTGGGGCCAGGCACTCGGGCACCGCGCCTACCTGCGGATGACCACGGGCCGCCGCGAGGCCGGCCGCACCCTCCTCAAGGGGGCGCCGCTCGGCGCGCTCACCGCGACCGCGGCCGGATCACTGATCGCCGGATCCGGCACGGCGGTCGCGGTGGCGGCGGCGCAGTCCGTGTATCTCGCGGCGGCCGGGGTGCTGCTGGTACTGGGCGGGGAGCGGCTGCTGCTGGCCGCGCTGGGCCCGCTCGTCGGCGGCGCCCTCGCCCTGCCCTGGTGGGAACCGGGAGACACCCTGCGGCTCACGCTCCCGTTGCTGTCGGTGCTCGGCGCCGTCGCTGCGGCGGGCTGGGTGCTGCGCGCCGTCCTGGCCACCGCCCCGGCCCCCGGCGGCGCCCGCCCGGCGCTCCTGCGCTCCCTGCCGTACGGCCTGTTCGGACTCTCGGCCGGGATCCTGGTCCTGCTGGAGGGGCGGCAGCATCCGTACGCCGTGATCGTGCTGACGGTCAGCATGGGTCCGGCGGAGTGGCTGCTGTACCGGTACCGCGGGATGTCGGTGGCGGCGTTGCGGGCGACCGCGACCCCGGCCGCCTTCCTGCTGCGCTCGGCGGGCGTCCTCGGGCTCTGTCTGCTCCTCTACGTCCTGCCGCTGCTGCCCGCCGCCCTGCTCACCGGAGCGGAACCGGCTCCGCTGCTGCTGCTCGCGGCCACGCTCTGGATCGCGCTGCTGCTCCAGGCCTTCGGGGTGGCCTGGCCGCCGGCCGCGGTCTGTCTCGCGGCGGCCGGCGGGGCCGCCGCGGCCGCGGTGCTCCGCTCCCCGCCGACCGCACTCGCGCTCTCCGTGTTCTGCGGCATGGCCGCCCTGTGTCTGACGGCCTGTGCCGTGCGGCTGCTGGGGCGGCCCGCCCCGCACGCCTGACCACCGCCCGCGGAACGCCCGGACCACCGCGTCCGCGGGACCGCCGCACGCACCGGAAACACCTCCGCACCGCCCGAGCAACCGACCGGAAGGAACCACGAGTTGACCTCCGCACCGCTCGCCGCCGTCACCGGAGCCGAGGGTTTCATCGGCTCCCACCTCACCGAGGCGCTGGTCGCCTCCGGGCACCGGGTGAGGGCGATGGCCCAGTACAACTCCTTCTCCTCGTACGGCTGGCTGGAGACCCTGAGCGCCGACGTCCTGGAGCACGTCGAGATCGTCCTCGGCGACGTCCGCGACCCCGGCTCGGTCCGGGGGCTTGCCGAAGGCGCGGACTGCGTCTACCACCTGGCCGCGCTCATCGCGATCCCGTACTCCTACCAGGCGCCGCACAGTTACGTGGACACCAACGTGACCGGCACCCTCAACGTGCTGGAGGCGGTGCGCGCCCTCGGCACGCCCCGGCTGGTGCACACCTCCACCAGCGAGACCTACGGCACCGCGCAGACCGTTCCGATCACCGAGGACCACCCCATCAACACGCAGTCCCCGTACGCCGCTTCGAAGGCGGGCGGGGACAGGCTCGCGGACAGCTACCACGCGAGTTTCGGCACACCGGTGGTCACCCTGCGGCCGTTCAACACCTTCGGCCCTCGTCAGTCCATGCGCGCGGTCATCCCGACCGTCATCGGCCAGGTGGCCGCGGGCGAACGCACCATCACCCTCGGCGACCTGCGTCCGACGCGCGACTTCACGTTCGTGCGGGACACCGCGCAGGCGTTCCTCGCGGTGGGCACGGCGCCCGCCGAGCAGGTCGTCGGCCGCACCTTCAACGCCGGTACGGGCGGGGAGATCTCGGTCGGCGACCTGGTCGCCCTGATCGGCAAGGTGATGGACACCGCCCTCGACGTGCGCGAGGACGCACAGCGCGTCCGGCCGCCGAACTCCGAGGTGATGCGTCTGGTCGCCGACGCGACCCGGCTCACCGCGGCGACCGGCTGGAGCCCGGCCCACCAGCTCGAACAGGGGCTCGCGCACACCGTGGAGTTCTTCCGCGACCCGGCGAACCTCGCCCGCTACAAGACCGGCATCTACAACATCTGACCCGTCCGGCACGACCACGAAGGAGGAGCCCCATGCACGCTGTGATTCTCGCAGGAGGCAAGGGCGTCCGGCTGCGGCCCTACACGACCGCGCTGCCCAAGCCGCTCGTGCCCATCGGCGACCAGCACGCGATCCTGGAGATCGTGCTCCGCCAGCTCGCCTCGGCCGGGTTCACCGGCTGCACCATCGCGATAGGCCATCTCGGGGAGATCATCCGCGCCTACGTCGGCGACGGCTCCCAGTGGGGTCTGGCCGTCGACTACGCCACGGAGGAGAGCCCCCTCGGCACCATGGGGCCGCTGCTCACCATGCGGGAACGGCTCCCGGAGTCGTTCCTCGTGATGAACGGCGACGTGCTCACCGATCTGGACTTCGCCGATGTCCTGGTCCAGCACCGGAGTTCGGGCGCGCCGCTGACCATCGCGACGTACGCGCGCAAGGTGCACATCGACTTCGGTGTGCTGACCACCGCCGACAGCAAGGTGGTGGCCTTCACGGAGAAGCCGAGCATGGACTACCGCGTCTCGATGGGTGTGTACGGTCTGTCCCGGTCCACGCTCGACGGCTACACCCCGGGACTGCCGCTGGGCTTCGACGAGTTGGTCCTCGACCTGCTGCGGAGCCGGAACGAGCCGCACGCCTACGACTTCGAGGGGTACTGGCTCGACATCGGCCGCCCGGACGACTACGACCGGGCGAACGCCGAGTTCACCACCCGCAAGTCTCTGTTGCTCAAGGGAGCCTGACCGCCGTATGCGCATTCTCGTCCTGGGCCACACCGGCTATCTGGGCGGCCATGTCGTCGAGCACCTGCGCGCCCTGCCGGGCGTGCGGGTGTTCGGCGGCGGCCGCTCGCCCGGCGCGGAGTTCGGCGTCGACCTCGCCACCGACGGCCGGGAGCGGCTGGCGGCGACGCTGGCCGAGGCCGCGCCCGACGCCGTGATCAACTGCGCCGGGGCCACCGGCGGTGACGCCGTAACCCTCGCCGAGGTCAACTCCCGTGGCCCGGCGGTACTTTGTGCGGCGCTGCGCGAAGCGGCGCCGGCCGCGCGGCTCGTCCACCTGGGCTCGGCGGCCGAGTACGGACCCGGCGTCCGCGGCAGCGCCGTCACCGAGTCGGCGGCGACCCACCCGCTCACCCCCTACGGGGCCACCAAGCTGGCCGGGACGGTCACCGTCAGCGTGTCCGGGCTGGACGCGGTCGTGCTGCGGGTGGGCAACCCGGTGGGACCCGGCGCACCCTCGGCCGGCCTTCCGGGCCGGATCGCGGGGCTGTTGCGCGCGGCCGGGGCGGACCCGGACGCGGTGATCCGGCTGGGCGACCTGTCGGCGTACCGCGATTTCGTGGACGTACGCGACGTGGCGCGGGCGGCGGTGGCCGCGGCGAAGGCCCCGGGGCCGCTGCCCCGGATCCTCAACATCGGCGCGGGCAGGGCCGTTCCGGTGCGGGACCTGGTGGGCGGGCTGGCCCGCGCGTCCGGGTTCCGGGGACGGATCGAGGAGAAGGGCGCCGGCTCCGACCGCTCCGGCGCGGTGTCGTGGCAGTGCTCCGACATCACGGCCGCGGCTGAATCCCTGGGCTGGCGCCCCGCGTCGACCCTCGACGACTCGTTGACCGCGCTCTGGGCATCCGTGTCGGAGGCCGCCCGGGTCGGGCGGCCGGAAGGCGACCAGGTGCGATGAGCCTGCTGATCCCGCTGTATGTGCACCCGAGTGAGGACCCCGGCGCCTGGCACCGTCTCATCACGTCGGCCGACCGTACCTACGGTGTGGTCATCAACCCGGCGGACGGGCCGGGCGCGGGCCCCGATCCGGCGTTCACCGCGGCGACCGGCGCGCTCCGGGCGGCGGGCGCCCGGCTGCTCGGCTATGTCGACACGGACTACGGCGCGCGCGATCCGGACGAGATCGCGGACGAGGTGCTGCGCCACCGCGACTGGTACGGCACCCAGGGCTGCTTCCTCGACCGGGTGGCCTCGACCCCCGAAGCGTTGCCGGTCTTCAAGCGGCTGGTGCAGAGCGTCCGCCGGCTGGGCGCGGCGCCCCTGGTCCTGAACCCGGGCGTCCACCCCGCTCCGGGGTACGCCCGTCTCGCGGACCTGCTCGTCACGTTCGAGGGCCACTGGTCCACGTACGTCGCGGCGTTCAGCAGACCGGAGTGGACCGCCCGGCACCCGTCCGAGCGGTTCTGCCATCTCGTCTACGGCGTCCCGGAGGCACTGGTCCCCCTCGCGGTACGCACCGCCCGCGACCGCGGAGCGGCGGTGACGGGCCCGGTGACAGGCGAACTCCCCAACCCGTGGTCCCGACTGACGCCGGCCTTGAGTACACCGGAGTCCTGAGGGGCGAGGAGCGGCCGGATCCGGTACGGGGCGCTCCGCTGGAGGGGCCCCGGTCCGGGCATTCGCATGATTCACCGAAGCGCCTCCTTTCCCGCGCTTTGATGGCATGTCTCGGTCAAATCTGCCACGCTTCCGGGAGCCGTCGTCCTGACCCCAGGGCGGCGGGACGGACATCTCACCAAGCGATCGCGCGCACCCGCGCGCGGCCCGCGGCCGTCCACCCGGCGCACCCCAGTCGTCGCGGGCGGCCACCGAGCAGGCCGGAATCCGGCCGCCTCAAAGGAGTTTCGTGTGAGACCAACCCCCCGCAAGGCCATCGTGGCACGCCTCCTCAGCGTCGCCGCCCTGGCCGCCGTCTGCCTCCCCAGCGCCCCCGCCGCGGCCGCGTCGCACGCGACCCCGGCGGCGGCAGCCGCCTGCACCCCGGCCCAGGTCGTCACCAACGGCGGCTTCGAGAGCGGAACGTCGCCCTGGACGCAGTCGTCGACGAGCGTGATCACCAACCGCTCGGGACAGTCCGCCCACGGCGGCAGCAGCTTCGCCTGGCTGGACGGTGTCGGCAGCACCCACACGGACACGCTCTCGCAGAGCGTGACGATCCCCTCCGGGTGCAGCAGCGCCAGTCTGACCTTCTGGCTGCACATCGACACGGCCGAGACGACCTCGTCGACGGCGTACGACAAGCTCACCGCCAAGATCGGCAGCACCACGCTGGCGACATACTCGAACCTCAACAAGGCCTCCGGGTACACCCAGAAGTCGTTCGACGTGTCGGCGTTCGCCGGTCAGACCGTGACCGTCGCGTTCACGGGCACCGAGGACTCCAGTCTGCAGACCAGCTTCGTCCTCGACGACATCGCCCTCAGCACCTCGGGTGACACGACCCCACCGGCCGACTCCGTCCGCACCCCCGCGGCCCCGGCGTACACGGTCAGCCTGAGCAGCAACACCAGCGGCACCGTCTGGACCGGTCACGAGAGCGCGACCTTCACCAACGCCTCGTCCACCGCGCTCAGCGAGGTGTACCTGAGGCTGTGGGACAACTACCACGGCACGTGCACCGCGCCGCCGATCACCGTCAGCAACGTCACCGGGGGCACCGCGGGCGCCCTCTCCGTCGCCTGCACGGCCCTGAAGATCACGCTGGCGTCGCCGCTGGCCCAGGGTCAGAGCACGTCGATCGGCTTCGACCTGGGCATCGCCGTGCCGAGCGGCGCCGACCGCTTCGGCTACGACGGCGCGTTCAGCTTCATCGGCAACGCCCTGCCGGTGCTCGCGGTGAAGGACGGCGCGGGCTGGCACCTGGACCCGTACACGAACAACGGCGAGTCCTTCTACTCGCTGGCGGCCGACTTCAAGGTCACCCTGGACCACCCGACGAGCCTGCTCGTCCCGGCGACCGGCACCTCGGTCGACACCCCCGGCTCCAGCGGACGCACCGTCACCACGGCCACCGCGTCCAAGGTGCGTGACTTCGCCTGGGCGGCGGGCCCGTTCACCAAGATCTCGGGCACCTCCCCCGCCGGCACGGCCGTCAACGTCTACTCCGTCTCGGGCATCAGCTCCGCCAACGCCCAGTCGATGCTCACCACCGCCAAGTCCGCGGTGGACGCGCACGCGGCACGTTTCGGGGCCTACCCGTACGGCGAGCTGGACGCGGTGATCGACAACAACTTCTGGTTCGGCGGCATGGAGTACCCCGGGTTCGTCCTCGACCTGGTGAGCACCACCGCGCTGACGCACGAGATCGGTCACCAGTGGTTCTACGGCATCGTCGGCGACGACGAGTACAACAGCCCCTGGCTGGACGAGGCGTTCACCGACTACGCCACCGACCTCGCACAGAACAAGACCGGCGCCAGTTGCTGGAACAGCGTCTCCTGGGCCTCGTCCGCCGAGAAGATCACCAACTCGATGGCGTACTGGGACGCGCACTCGTCCCGCTACTCCACCGTCATCTACGGCTACGGCAAGTGCGCCCTGCACGACCTGCGGCGTCTCCTCGGTGACACCGCCATGGCCAAACTCCTGAAGGACTACGCCACTTCGCACTGGTACGGGGTGTCGACCACGGCCGAGTTCAAGGCGGCGGCGCAGGCCGCCACGGCCACGGACCTGACGTCCTTCTGGACGACCCACCGCATCGAGGGCTGAGCCTCGCGCCGATCCGCCGCGGTGTCACCCCCGGGTGTCGCCGCGGCGGATCCGCTCGCGCGTCATCCCGCCCCGTTCTCCTGGGCGTTGCCGAGGATCTTTCCGGCCAGGGCGGTGACCTGGGCGCGCTCACCGGTGGTCAGTGACGCCGTCAGACCCGCGATCTCGCGTCCCATCTCAGCGGTGCAGCGGCCCGTGAGTTCCCGGCCCGCGTCCGTCAGTTCGACCAGAACGGCCCGGCCGTCGTCGGGCGACGGGATGCGCCGGACCAGACCGCGTTTCTCCGCGCGGGAGACCAGGCCGGTCATCGAGGACTTGTCCAGGCCCAGCAGCCGGGCGAGTTCGAGCATGCCGGGCCTGCGGTCGCGCAGGATGCCGAGCAGGCGGACCTGGATCAGGGAGAGCTCGTGCTCGGACGCCATGCGCGCCAGCACGCCCTGCACCAGGAACGACAGCTGGACCAGGGCGTCGACGGTGTCTCCCTGTTCGGCGGCGCCCCCCTGTTCGACAGCCTCCGGCTCGCGGGCCGGTTCCCTGGTGTGCCCGACGGGCATGGCGGTTCCCCCTCCTGGTTCGGGCGCGGTCCGGTTCGGGTGCGACACGCGGGCGCGGTGTGCAGGACGCCCTCCGGGCCGGACGCCGGGGCGACCCCCACGGAGCCGACCGACCCCACTCGGTACGTGACCCAAACTACCTTGACTTAGTACGTGCCGCAAACTACCGTCCAAGTAGTACGTGACACAAACCAAATAGCCGGGTCCTCTCGCGACGGTTCGCCCGCGTCCACAAGGGTCCGGCCCGGCCCAGGAGGCACCCCATGCACGCCGCTGTCGTCCACTCCTTCGACGCTCCGCCCCGTTTCGACGTCTTCGACACCCCCGCGCCCCGGAGTGAGCACGAGGTGCTCGTCGACGTCCTCGCGGCCGGTCTCCACCCCCGTGTCCGCTCCGCCGCCGACGGCTCCCACTACACCTCGGACGGCGTGCTGCCCCTGGTCCCGGGCGTGGACGGCGTCGGCCGCACCGACCGGGGCGAGCTGCTCTACTTCGTCGCCGCGGACGACGTGCCGGGCACCATGGCCGAGCGGGCCGTCGTCGACCGCCGCCGCGCCGTCGCCCTGCCGGACGGTACCGACCCGGTCGCGGTGGCCGCCGCGATGAACCCGGCCATGTCCTCCTGGATCGCCCTGCGCCGCCGCGTCTCCCTCCGGCCGGGCGCCGGTGTCCTGGTGCTGGGGGCGACCGGCAACGCGGGGCAGCTCGCCGTCCAGATCGCCCGTCGGCTCGGCGCGGGCCACGTCGTCGCCGCCGGACGCGACGGCGAGCGGCTCGACCTGGTGTCCCGGCTCGGAGCGGACGACACCGTCTCGCTGCTGGGCGAGCCCGAGGAGGTCGCCGAGCGGCTCGCCGCGAGCGCCGCCGACGTGGACGTCGTCATCGACTACCTGTGGGGGCCGGCCGCCGAACAGGCCATGCCCGCGCTGCTCACCGCGCGCACGGAGCGCGCCAGGGCGCTGGCCTGGATCCAGATCGGGTCCATGGCCGGCGCGGAGATCACCCTCCCGTCCTTCCTGCTGCGTGCCGCCAACCTCCAGATCATGGGGAGCGGCCAGGGCTCGGTCACCACCGCCGGGATCGTCGCCGAACTCCCCTCTCTCGCGGCGGAGATCGCCTCGGGCACCCTCGCCGTCGACCCGCTCGTCCTCCCGCTCTCGGAGGTGGAGCGCGCCTGGAGCACACCGACCGCCCCCGGACAGCGCCTCGTGCTGGCTCCGCACTGACCGCACCCGGTATGCCCTCGGCCTTCCCGGAGTGCGCCGGGCGGGCATGGGCCGCCCGGTCGGGGGCAGGTTCCGCCACACGGCGGCTCCCGGTCCGGGGGCGCGGCGCCGATCATGGTCGAACGAGCCGCCGGGCTCAGCGCGAGGAGACGTCATGCTGCTGGTACCGCCCCCGTTCGACCCCGACCTCGCGGCCGCCCTCGCCGCGGTCGGCCCGTCGGCACCGTCCGGGCTGAGCCTGGAGGAGATCACCGCCCTGCACGCCGGACCGGACATCGCGGTGCCCGCGTTCGACCTCACGCAGGACGGCGCCTTCGTGACCACCGACCGGACGGCGCCGGGACCCGAAGGCGCCCCCGACGTCTCCCTGTTCGTGGCGACGCCCGCGGCGCCTCCCCAGGACGGTCAGCCACGTCCCGTGATCTACCACGCCCACGGCGGCGGCATGATCCTCGGCAACAACCGGGCCGGGGTGGAGGTCGTCCTGGAGTGGGCGACGGAACTGGACGCGATCGTGGTGTCCGTCGAGTACCGGCTGGCGCCCGAACACCCCTATCCGGCGGGGGTGGAGGACGTCTACGCCGGGCTCCTGTGGACGGCGCGGCATGTGGCGGAGTTCGGCGGCGATCCCGAGCGGATCGTCGTCGCGGGCGCCAGCGCGGGCGGCGGTCTGACCGCGGCGCTCGCCCTGCTCAGCCGGGACCGCGGGGGCCCACGGGCGATCGGCCAGGTCCTCATGTACCCGATGCTCGACGACCGCAACGACACCCCGTCCGCGTACCAGATGGCGGGCGTCGGCGCGTGGGACCGTACGGCCAACGAGACCGCCTGGACCGCCGTGCTGGGCGACGCCCGAGGCGGCCCGGACGTCCCCTCCTACGCGGCTCCCGCCCGGGCCACCGACCTCGCCGGGCTGCCGCCGGCCTTCCTCGACGTCGGCTCCGCGGAGACCTTCCGGGACGAGGTCGTCGACTACGCGTCTCGGATCTGGCAGGCTGGCGGCGTCGCCGAACTGCACGTGTGGCCGGGCGGCTTCCACGGCTTCGACTCCTTCGCCCCGGACACCCCGCTCTCCCGCACCGCCCGCGCCGCGCGGATCACCTGGCTGCGCAGACTCCTCGCACCCTGACCGGCGGGCCGGGTCCCCGCGGGCCCACGGGTCAGACGGGCAGGAGGCGGCCGATCAGTGCGCTGAGCTGCTGGGCGTTGCGGCACTCGTGCATCTCCACGAGTTCCGCGTAGGCGGGAGCCACGGAGTCACCCGTGCCCCACTGCGAACGCGCCTCGGGATTCAGCCAGTAGACGCGGCGGGCCTGCCGGGTGAGCCGGCGGACCGCGGGCAGGTTCGGGTCGCTGTTGTTCGTGCGGGCGTCGCCGAGCACGAACACGGTCGTCCGGGGGCCGACCGCGCCGGAGTACCGCTCGGTGAACTCACCGAACGGCACCCCGTAGTCGCTGCTGTCGTGCCAGCCGGTGAGCGTGGCCTCCGTATTGATCCGAGCGCCCAGCCCGTCCGGGTCGGCGGCGCCGTGCACGAGCAGCCCGGTCACCTCGTCGACCCGGTTGACGAAGGCGAAGACCCGCACCTTGCTGAACTGGTCGTGCAGCGCCTGCACCAGCAGCATCGTGAAGTCGGAGAAGCCCGAGACCGAGCCCGACACATCGCACAGCAGCACCAGTTCGGGGCGTACCGGGCGCCGTCGGCGCAGCACCGGACGCATCGGCACCCCGCCGGTGGACAGCGATCCGCGCAGGGTCCGCCGCAGGTCGATGGTGCCGCGCCGGGCCCTGCGGCGGCGCGCGGCGAGCCGGGTGGCGAGCTTGCGCGCGAGCGGCTGGACGACCCGGCGCAGCTCGGCGAGGCGGTCGCGGCCCGCGAACAGGAAGTCGACGCGGTCGGCGGTCGTGGCCACCGCGCGCCGGGCGATCTCGTCACGGTCGCGCCGCTCGGCGACCCGGCGGCGCGCCTCCGAGGCCACCAGCCGGCGGAACGCCTCGATGCGCCCCCTGATCTCGTCCTCCAGCAGCCGGTCGGTGAATCCCGGCGCCCCGCCCTCCGAGCGCACCGTGTCCCGTACCCGGGCCATCAGCGTCTGCGGACGGAGCCGGTCGAGCGTCTGGTACGACGACCAGCCGTCCGTGGCGGTCGTGCCGCCGTATCCGCCGAAGCCGTCGACCGCCTCCATCGCCAGCCGTGCCATGAGCGCGCGGTCGTCGGCGGCCAGCGCGGCGGCGAGCCGGTTCCGCAGGTCCTCCCGGTCCGCGGGCGCCGGGGCGTCGGGGGCTCCGACGCCCCGGGGGAAGTAGACGTCGAAGACGGGGTCGAACACCCGCCGCTGTCCCGGGTTGTGCAGGAGCGTGGCCGCGAGTCCCTCCCGGAGCAGGTCGCGGTCCGCGAGGCCGAGCGCCTCGACGGCCTGCGCGGCGTCCACGGTCTCCCCGGTGCCGATCCGCACGCCGTGCGAGCGCAGCGCGCCGACCAGTCCGGTCAGCCGGTCCGCGACACCGGCCGCCGGGCCGGCGCCGGTCACACGGCACCCAGGTCGAGCTTGGCCGCCGCCTTCAGGATGTCGTCCTGGTGCTTGAGGAGCACGCCGAGGCTGTCGCGCACGACGTCCTCGTCGAGGGTGTCGGCGCCCAGGGCGAGCAACGTGCGGGCCCAGTCGATGGTTTCGGCGACGGACGGGACCTTGCGCAGGTCCATCTCGCGCAGCGCGCCCACGACCCGCACCACCGACTCCGTGAGCGCCCGGTCGAGGCCGGGCACCTTCAACCGGACGATGCGGCGCTCCAGCTCCTCGTCGGGGAAGCCGATGTGAAGGAACAGACAGCGGCGGCGCAGCGCCTCGGACAGTTCACGGCTCGCGTTCGAGGTGAGCACCACGAAGGGCCGGCTGGTCGCGGCGATGGTGCCCAACTCCGGGACGGTGACCTGGAAGTCGCTGAGCACTTCGAGGAGCAGTCCCTCGACCTCGACATCGGCCTTGTCCGTCTCGTCGATCAGCAGGACCTTCGGATCGTCCCCGCGGATGGCGGTCAGCAGGGGACGCGGCAGGAGGAACTCCTCGCTGAAGATGTCCGTCCGCGTCTCGTCCCAGCTCTCGTCGCGCCCGGCACTGATGCGCAGCAGCTGCTTGGCGTGGTTCCACTCGTACAGCGCCCGGGACTCGTCGACGCCCTCGTAGCACTGGAGGCGCACCAGCCGGGCCCCGGCCACCTGGGCGACGGCCTTGGCCAGCTCCGTCTTGCCGACTCCGGCGGGGCCCTCCACGAGGAGGGGCTTGCCGAGCCGGTCGGCC
Organism: Streptomyces sp. NBC_01428; assembly: GCF_036231965.1. NCBI lineage: Bacteria > Bacillati > Actinomycetota > Actinomycetes > Kitasatosporales > Streptomycetaceae > Streptomyces > Streptomyces sp. NBC_01428. Next base: position 1,402,513 of record NZ_CP109499.1, read on the forward strand.
AGGAAGACCGTCGTCGCGACGGCGGGCGAGGCGAGATAGCCCGTCCCGGCGAGGCGTGCGGAGACGTCGTCGACGGATGTGAACAGCAACGGTGCCTCCAGCGCGCGGACGAGCTCGGACTCACTATCTAAGCGCTTGTTCAGGTCACCTGTCACGTGTGACGACGCCCACGGCCGCGCGGGCCCGGCCCCTCATGGAGGAGAGCGCGGTGCGGACGATTCGAGCACCGTCGAATCATGTGGCGTCGGGGCGGACCCGTATGGCATCAAGGAGGCAGGGCCGCGGCGGCCCACCCGAGGCGAACCGCGCCGAGGGACGCCCGGCTCGTCTCGGGGAGTTCGTCATGCGTCTGCGCAAGCGTGGTGTCGCCGCGGTGTTCGTCGCCGCGGCCGCCTTCACCGCCGTCGGCCCGCAGGCCGTCGCGGTCCCGATGCCCTGGGAGACGAGCCGGGTTCCGGCCGTCGCGCCGCAGGGGGACCGGCCGGCGGCCGGGGCCGACGGGGCCGGCAGGGTCACACCGCTGTGCGGCAACCCCTGCTACCAGTAGCGGCGGGCGCACACCGCCCGCCGCCCGGAACCGGCTCACCTCGCCCCTCGGCGGGGTGACGCGGGCCGGCGCAGAGGTCTGGCCCGTCACCACGGGGGGAGTGACGGGCCAGACCCTGCGTCCACGGTCCCACGCGCGACGGGTCTCGCGCAGTCCCTTCGCCAAGTCCCGTGCCGGACGACCGCTCCTCGTCCGTGCGGGAGCGCCGTGAGCTGCCCGGCCCTCCGGACGGTCCACGGTGATCGCCTGCGACAATCGACGGTAGCGCTGGTGTTCGGCAGACCGTGCCGCGACCGTTGGAGGAGCCTGTGCCCCTGCCCTCACGTCCCTTGCGGAAGCTGGGCTTCCTGACCATCGGGCTGTTCGACGGGAACGACCCCGGGCGGGGCCACGAGTCGACGCTGGAGATCATCGAACTGGGCGAACGGCTCGGCTTCGACAGCGCCTGGCTGCGGCACCGCCACCTCCAGTACGGCATCTCCTCGCCCGTCGCCGTCCTGGCCGCCGCCTCGCAGCGCACCCGCCGTATCGAGCTGGGGACGGCCGTCACCCCGGTGGGCTGGGAGAACCCGCTGCGGCTGGCCGAGGACCTGGCCACCGTGGACGTGCTGTCCGGGGGCCGCCTCAACCCGGGGGTCAGCGTCGGCCCGCCCCTGCACTACGAGCAGGTGAAGCACGCGCTCCACCCGGACACCGCCGCGTCGGAGGACTTCGGCTACGCCCGGGTGGAGCGGCTGCTGGACTTCGTGCGGGGCAAGCCGGCCACCGACTTCAGCGGGGTGGAGGGCTTCGAGGTGTACTCCGACCGCGTGCAGCCGCACTCCCCCGGCCTGGGCAGCCGGATGTGGTACGGCGGAGGCAGCCTGCGGTCCGCGCGGTGGGCGGGCGAACACGGCATGAACTTCCTGACCAGCAGCGTCGTGAAGGCCGAGGAGTCCGAGGACTTCGCCGAGATCCAGCTCAGTCACGTCCGGGCGTTCCGCTCCGCCCACCCGGACGGCGACCGGGCCCGGGTGTCGCAGGGCCTCGTCGTGATTCCGACGGACGGCGCCACACCGGCGCAGCGGGAGAGGTACGAGGAGTACGCCCGCAAGCGGCTGCCGCGCACGACGACGCCGCAGGGCCCGGCCCGCATGATGTTCGCGCCGGACCTCGTCGGGACGTCCGAGGAGATCGCCGAACAGCTCTACGCCCAGGCCGCGTTCCAGGAGATCGACGAGGTCGCGTTCGCGCTGCCGTTCACCTTCGCCCACGAGGACTACGTGCAGATCCTCACCGACATCGCCACGAAGCTCGGCCCCGCGCTCGGCTGGCGTCCGGCGGCCTGAGCCCGGCGCGGAGCGGCGACCCCTGGTCCGGGTGCGCGGAAGATCGGTTGTTACCGTGCACCCGTGGCTCACTCTTCACGCGACACGGCAGAAGGCGCAGGCTGGGGAAACGCTCAACTCGGGACGTACAAAGGGCTGATGCCCGCCCGGGTGGAGAAGCTCTCCTGGCTCGATCCGAGGACGCTGTGGCCGGCTCGCAACGGCGTGCTGGCCTCGTGGTTCGGGGATCCGACGGGCCGGACCCGGGGTCGCTGGGTGGAGCAGCGGGTGGCCGCGGGCGCACCCGCCGACGCGGTCGTCCGCCGCACGGACTCCGACCACTTCTCGTTCATGGTCATCGGCGACACCGGTGAAGGCGACGATCCCCAGTACGCCGTCGTGCCGGGCTTCCTGAAGGCCAGTCAGGGGACGGACTTCGCCGTTCTGGCCAGTGACGTGATCTATCCGGTGGGCAGCACCGAGGACTATGGCACGAAGTTCTTCCGCCCGTACCGGGACTACCCGGCGCCCATCTACGCGATACCGGGCAACCACGACTGGTACGAGGACCTGCAGGGCTTCATGCGGGTCTTCTGCGAGGCGCCGCCGCTGACGCCTCAGGCGCGTCCCCGCCCGTTGACCCGGGCGTGGTTCAGGTCGCTGCTCTGGCACTCGCCGGGCGCGGCCGACGAACAACGCCTGGCCGAGGCAAGGGCGTTGCGCTCCGAACCGTCCCAACAGGCCGTCCAGCCGGGCCCGTACTGGGCGATCGACGCCGGACCCGTGCGGATCATCGGGATCGACACGGGCCTGCTGGGGACCATCGACGCCGAGCAGGGGCGCTGGCTGCGCGAGGTGTCGCGGGGCGAGCGGCCCAAGATCCTGGTGACCGGGTCCCCGCTGTACGTGGACGGCGAGCACCACCCCTGCGCCATCGAGGGCGGCGGCACGGTCGACGCCATCGTGCGCGACCCGGAGCACCACTATGTCGCCGCGATCGGCGGCGACATCCACAACTACCAGCGCTATCCGGTACGGGTGGACGGCGGCCGCACCATCCAGTACGTCGTCGCCGGTGGCGGCGGGGCGTTCATGCACGCCACGCACACGGTCCCCCGGGTCTCCGTCGCCGACGTCACCGAGGAGGAGTTCCGCTGCTACCCGCTGCGCGGCGACTCCCTGGCCTTCTACAGCAGGCTGTACGGGCGCCGGCTGCGGATGCCCCGCTTCTTCACGCTCACCGAGGCCGAGGCCACGGCGGTGATCGCCGAGCGGCTCGGCATCCCTCCGACCCGCACGCAGGGGGAGCCCGTCCGCCTCACCCGCCGTATCCGCGTCGTCGCCAGTCTGCTCGGGGCCGGCCGGCGCCCCGGCCGGAACACGCACTTCCGGCTCCCGGTCCGCAAGACGTACACGCAGTTGTTCTCGCCGGGCTCGGCGACGTACAGCCCGCCGTTCTTCAAGTGCTTCCTGCGGCTGGACGTGACGCCGTCCGCGGTGCATCTGCGCTGCCACTCCGCGACCGGCACCCTCGACCACGAGATCGATCCGCCCGTCGAGGACGAGGTGACCATCCCGCTGTCCTGACACCGCTCGCGGACGGGTCCGGCCCTCACGGGGCCGGACCCGGTCCGTCGCGGGTGCGGTCAGTCCCGGAGGCGGTCGATCTGGCGGATCTTGTTGGTCGCGTCCAGTGCGGCCACCTTGTAGGACTCGGCGAGGGTCGGGTAGTTGAAGACCGCGTCGACCAGGTAGTCGACCGTGCCGCCGCAGCCCATCACGGACTGGCCGATGTGGATCAGTTCGGTCGCCCCGGTGCCGAAGCAGTGGACGCCGAGGAGCTTGCGGTCGTCGGGCGAGACCAGCAGTTTCAGCATGCCGTGCGAGTCGCCGATGATCTGTCCGCGGGCCAGCTCCCGGTACCGGGACACGCCCACCTCGAAGGGCACGCAGTCCTCGGTGAGCTGGTCCTCCGTCTTCCCGATGAAGCTGATCTCGGGAATGGTGTAGATGCCGATCGGCTGGAGGTCGTGCATCCGGTTCACCGGCTCACCGCAGGCGTGGTAGGCCGCCGTACGCCCCTGCTCCATCGAGGTCGCGGCGAGGGCCGGGAAGCCGATGACGTCGCCGACGGCGTAGATGTGCGGGACCTCGGTGCGGTAGTGCTCGTCGACGGTGATCCTGCCGCGCCGGTCCGCTGACAACCCCGCCTTGTCCAGGTCGAGTTCGTCGGTGAGACCCTGCCGGCCCGCCGAGTACATCACGGCGTCGGCGGGTATCTTCTTGCCGCTCTCCAGGACCGTGAGCGTGCCCCGGGCGTGCCGTTCGACGGCGGCGACGGTCTCGCCGAACCGGAAGGTGACGGCGAGATCCCGCAGGTGGTACTTGAGCGACTCGATCACCTCGACGTCGCAGAAGTCGAGCATCCCGGAGCGCTTCTCGACGACCGTGACCTTGGATCCGAGGGCCGCGAACATGGAGGCGTACTCCATGCCGATCACGCCCGCTCCGACGATGACCATGGAGCGCGGCACCTGCTCCAGGTTCAGCACGTTGTCCGAGTCCATGATCGTCCGCCCGTCGAACTCGACGGTGTCGGGACGTGCCGGACGCGTGCCGGTGGCGATGACGATGTGGTCGGCGCTCAACAGCCTCTCGTTGCCGTTCACTTCGACCAGCGCGACGGTGTGGTCGTCCACGAAGCGGCCGGTGCCGGCGAAGAGGGCGACGTGGTTGCGGGACAGCTGGCTGCGGATGACGTCGACCTCGCGGCTGACCACGTGTTCGGTGCGCGCGGTCAGGTCGGCGACGGTGATGTCCTCCTTGAGCCGGTAGCTCTGGCCGTACAGGTCCCGCTGGCTGAGGCCGCTGAGGTAGAGGACCGCCTCACGCAGCGTCTTGGAGGGGATGGTCCCGGTGTGGATGGAGACCCCGCCGACCATGTCGGGGCGGTCGATGACAGCGACCCGACGGCCGAGCTTGGCTGCGGCGATGGCAGCCTTCTGGCCGCCCGGGCCGGATCCGATGACGAGCATGTCGAAGTCTGGCACCTCCGGAGTCTGTCAGTCGGAGGCCTCTCCTCGAAAGGGCGAACGGAGGATAGTTCAACGGAACACGGACACCGGGACGGGTGTGCGGGGCTTTCCGGGGGACGCCGACGACCGGCCGACGACCCCTCGGGTCACTCCCGGCTCCGTCCCGCCCCGACGCCGCACCGGGCACAGCCGCCCGGAGCGCGCCATCATGGCCCGTGGGGCCGGGACCCGCTCGTGGAGGCTTGGATGCCGAGGAACGCGTTGCCGCACGTCGACGACCACACCACCGCCGTCGAGGCGGCGCCCGACGTCCTCTGGCGCGCGCTGTGCGAGGTCCTCGACCGGTCCGGCGCCCGTCCCGGCGCCACCGGTTACGCGCGGCTGGTCGGCTGTACCGACCGCGCGGCAACGGGCCCGCGTCCCCTGGCGGCGGGCTCCGCGCTCCCCGGCTTCCACGTGACCTCGGCGCTCCCCGACCGCGAACTCGTGCTGGAGGGCGGCCACCGGTTCTCCTCCTACGCCCTGGTCTTCCGCATCGAGCGGACCGGCCGGGGCCGCTCGGCGCTGACGGCCGAGACCCGCGCCGTGTTCCCCGGTGCCACGGGCGGCCTCTACCGCCGGCTCGTCGTGGGAACGGGCGGTCACACATGGGCGACACGACGCCTGCTGGCGTCCGTGCGCCGACGGGCGGAACGCGGCCCGCGACCGACGACGGCGTGAACTCCGTCCGCCCGATCCCGCCGGGCGCAAGGCCCTCTCCGGCCGCCCCGCGCCGAAAAGAGGCCGCGCGGAGAACGAATTCGGGGTGACCGCGGTACGGCTGCCGGAACGGGGCCCGGCCGTCGCCCGGGTGGGCTACATTCGGGAACCCTCGACATCGGCGCCTCCGGGGGTGAGGTCCTGTCGAGGAGAATCCCGGAGCGGCGAATGCACCAGTCCCACCTCTCTCCCTCGCCGGCCGCACACCTGCAGGGGGGACTCGCCGACAGCCTCTACGCCGCGGCGCGGGACACCCCTGACCTTCCTCAGCTGGCCCGCCGCCCCGAAGGCCGATCGACTTTCTGGACGCAGGTGACGGCCGCCGAGCTGTGGGACGAAGTCGTCGACGTGGCACGGGGGTTCGTGCGCTCCGGCATCCGGCCCGGGGACCGGGTGGCCATCATGTCGCGCACCCGGTACGAGTGGACGGTCTTCGGCTACGCCCTGTGGTCGGTGGGCGCCGAGATCGTTCCGGTCTACCCGACGTCCTCGCACGATCAGGTCGCGTGGATCCTGCGGGACGCGCACTGCGTCGGTGTGGTGGTCGAGGACGAGCAGGGGGTCATGACCGTCGGCTCCGCGTGCGCGGCACTGCCGTTCCTGCGCCACGTCTGGCAGTTCGACGCCGGGGCACTCGACCGGCTCGTGGAGCGCGGACGCGCGATCCCGGTGACGGCCGTCGACTCGCTGCGCAGAATCGTGCTGCCCGACTCCACCGCGGTCATCGCCTACACCTCCGGCACGACCGGACCGCCCAAGGGCTGCGCCCTCACCCACCGCAGCCTGGCCAGTCCCTGCGACACCGTCCTCGAAGGCTGGGGACACACCGCGGCGCCCCCGGGAGAACAGCCGGCCGTCCTCGCCTTCCTGCCCTTCTCGCACGCGTACGGCCTGATGGTCCAGGGCGTCTGCCTGCGCGGCGGCATCCTGATGGGACACGAGCCCGACCTGCGGGAGGAGGCGCTGTCCGAGGCCATGCTCTCCTTCCGGCCGACCTATCTGTACGCCGTCCCGTTCGTCTTCGAGAAGATCTACAAGAACTTCCTCCGCGCCTCCCAACGAGCGGGCCGCGGGGCCCTGTTCGAGCGGGCCGCACGCACGGCGCAGGACTTCGCGCTGGCCGAGGAACGCCTGCGGCTGGGCACCGGCCCCGGCCCCGGCATCGATCTGAAGCTCCAGCACTCGCTCTACGAGAGGACGGTCTACCGGCGACTGCGCGGCACGCTCGGCGGCCGGGTCTGCGGCGCGGTGTCGGGCGGCTCGCCCCTCAATCGTGAACTCGCCCTCTTCTTCGCCGGAATCGGCATCCTCGTGCACGACGGGTACGGACTCACCGAGACCAGCGGCGGGATCACCGCCCAGCCGGTCGGGCGGGAGAAGTTCGGCACGGTCGGGCGCGCGCATCCGGGCACCCAGATCCGGGTGGACGACGACGGCGAGATCCTCGTGTGGGGGCCCTCCGTGTTCCAGGGCTACGTCAACGACGAAGAGGCGACACAGGCGGCGTTCCGGAGCGGCTGGCTGGCGACCGGGGACGTCGGCCGGATCGACACCGAGGGCTATCTCACCATCACCGGCCGCAAGAAGGACATCATCATCACCAGCGGAGGCAAGAGCGTGGCACCCGCCGCCCTGGAGGAGCGACTGCGCGCCCACCCGCTGATCCACCAGGCCGCCGTCGTGGGCGACAACCGGCCCTGTGTGGGCGCCCTCATCACGCTGGACCCGGAGTTCGTGACGCACTGGCGCGCGTCCCGGGCCAACAGGGACACGGCGGCCCGGGACGCGCGGGAGGAGAACGAACTGCGCGAGGAGGTCAGACGTGCGGTCGCCGGGGCCAACAGCACGGTGTCCCGCGCCGAGACCATCCGGGTCTTCCGCGTCCTGGCCGAGCCGTTCGACCTGGCCAACGGACTGCTGACGCCCTCGCTGAAACTCCGTCGGGACGCGATCGCCCAGCGGTACGCGGCCGAGATCGAGGCGATGTATCAGACGTCGTCGCGGATCCCGCGGGAGTCCGCGCTCACCGAGCCGTCGATCTGGGAGGAGTCGGACGACGTCTTCCGGTGAAAGGGGCGGGCCGCGGTACGGCCCGGGGTGTACGTGCCTCCCAGGAGGGACTTCAGGGGCGTGACACGGCTCCTGGTCGTCGGCCGGTGCGTGCTGTTCATGCGTCCACTGTGCGCCGGGGCCGGCGGCGCGACCAGATCCCTCCTGTGCGGGGGACCACCGGTCCTGGTACCGACTCCACCACCATGACCGGGAATAGACCGGGCGTCGCTCCGGCAGGACCCACGCACGGGCGGAGCCGGGCGTGCGCCATCCTGCCGTACGGTGCCCGCGCCCGTCGGCGTCAACCGCCGGTGCCGGAACGCACCGCGGCGGGCCGGTCGGCGCCCGGCCGGGAGGCGACCCAGGCGAGCAGGGCCACCGAGCCGACCGCGGCGAACGCGCACCAGGTGGAGACGAACTCCAGCTCCCAGAGGGCCCAGCAGATCACCGCGCCGCCTCCCATGAGCGCGCCGATCAGCAGCAGGCCCCGGTCACCGGAGAGCAGCAGCGCGCCCACCGTGGCGAACAGGTAGCCCGCGATGACGAGTTCGGGCCGGCCCAGCCGGACGGCGTACCCCATGGTGTGGCCGCGGATCTCGGCCGTCACGGGGTGGGCGACGAGGGCGTACGCGAGGGCTGCGGCGGTCGCGACGCCGGACGCGAGCGGCAGCAGGAGACGGCGCCGGGCCCGGGTGGGTGCCGCGCACAGCACGCCCACCGGCACCCACAGCGCCAGCAGGGGCAGGGCGATCACGGCCCAGACGACGGTGGCGGGACCCGTGCCGCCGCCCGCGTCCCACACCCGGGACTCGACGATCTGATGCGCTCCGAGCAGCAAGGGCAGCGCGGCGAGCGGAAGGTCCGCCCTCCTGCGCACACGGGCCACACTGGCCGCCCCCACCGCGGCGATCCCGGCACCGGCCACCAGATCGGCCGTCGCACTCCAGCACATCGCCGCCCTCCGAGTCCGCCGTCGCATGATCCCGTCCGGGGCCCACGCTAACCCGGCTCCCTCCTGGCATGCTGCCTCCATGCCGACACCCACGCAGCCGAGTCCGCCCGTCGCCGAGGACGGACCGGCCCCGCCGGTCGACGGTCTGCGCTTACGGGCGCGCCGGATTTCCCAGGAGGTGCGCGGCGCCGGGCGCGTCCTGCACGACCTGTCGTTCGACGTGGCGCCGGGGCGGCTGACCGTGATCGCCGGAAGCAGCGGCGCGGGCAAGACGGTGCTGCTCCAGACGCTCGCGGGGCTGCGTCGGCCCACCGCGGGCGAGGTGCTGCACGACGGTGCCCCGCCCGGGGCGCCGGGTCCGGAGTTCGGCTTCGTGCCGCAGGAGGACATCATCCACCGCGAGCTGCCGCTGGGCCGGACGCTCCGGTACGCGGCCGGTCTGCGGATGCCGCCGGGCACGCCGGCGGAGACCGTGGCCGCGGACGTGGACCGGGTCCTGGAGACGCTGGGGCTGATCCACCGGGCCTCGACGCCGGTCCGCGCGTTGAGCGGCGGTGAACGCAAACGGGCCTCCATCGCCGTCGAGTTGCTCACCCGGCCGCGGGTGATCTTCCTCGACGAACCGACCTCGGGACTCGACCCGGTCACCGGGGCGGCGCTGCTGCGGACCCTGCGCGCGCTGGCCGAGGACGGCACCACCGTGGTGCTGACCACGCACGTCCTCGCCGACCTGCTCCGCTGCGACCAGGTCGTGTTCCTCGCCCCGGGCGGACAGCTCGCGTACGCGGGTGAACCGGCCGCTCTCCGCGAGGCGTTCGGTGTCGGCACGGTCGAGGAGGTGTACGAGGCGGTGGCCGACGGCGTGCGCGTCGAGGGCACCACTCCGGAGGAGACTCCACGAGCCGGGACGAACTCCGCTCCCCCGCGCGGCAGTCGTGTCGGCGCCCTGCGGCAGTGGGCGCTGCTTTCCCGCAGGGGAACGGCGCTGCTGCTGCACAGCAGGCTGTCGGTCGCCGTCCTGGCCGGTTCGCCGGTGATGATCGTCGCGATGTTCGCTGTGCTGTTCCGGGCCGGTGCCTTCGATCCGGCGTCGCCGGATCCGGGTTCGACCGCGATGATCATGTTCTGGATCGCGTTCGGCGCCTTCTTCTTCGGGCTGACCTACGGGCTGCTCCAGATCTGCACCGAACTGCCGGTGCTGCGCAGGGAATGGCTGGCCGGGCTGCGGATCGGCCCGTACATCGCCTCGAAACTGACCACCATGCTGCCCGTGCTCGCGGTCGCGGACGCGCTGCTGCTGCTTGTCCTGCGCGCCGTGGACCGGCTGCCTCCGGCGGGCTGGGACACGTACGGCTCGCTGTTCGTGACGAGTGTGCTGGCCTCGGCCGCCGCTCTGGCGCTCGGGCTTCTCGCCTCCGCGGTGGTGTCGGAGCCCGGTCAGGCGACCCTGATGCTGCCCCTGCTGTGTTTTCCCCAGGTGCTGTTCTCGGGGGCGTTCGTGCCGGTCCCCCGGATGACCGGTGCCGGGCAGGCCGTCAGCTGGGCCATGACGAACCGTTGGGCGTTCGAGGCGCTGGGCAGCGGCGTGGGGCTGGAGCGGCTCTGGCGCACCGGCGACTCCCCGCTCGGACCTCCGCTGCTGGCGTCCTACGGCGACTCGTTCGGCCATCCGGCGGCCCGCGGCTGGCTGATCCTTGCCGGCTTCGCGCTGCTGTTCACGACCCTGACGTGGGTCGTCCTGGTCCGCCGGTGCCGCGAGGGAGCCGTCCGCAGCCGGGACGGCCGGTGAAGGCGTCCCGGGCCGCGGCTCGGCGCGGACACCCGGCCGGCCGCGACACCTGAGGCACCACCAACGGGGCGGGTCCGGGGCGGAGTTGCGCCTCGCCCACCCCGAACCCGACCGGCGCACCCTCCGGAATCAGCACCCCATCCGCGCCGCCAGGCCCGTGCTGCCCGGCACGCGGTCACGGTAGGTCTCCACGACGAAGGCCAGGAAGGTCGCGATGTCGGCGGGCTGGGAGGACACCCCGACCGACACGCGGACGGCTCCGGCGGAGGGGAGCTGGAGGAGATCCAGGTACTCCTCCAGGGAGCGGGGCAGTCCGCGTGCCGCCGAGTGGAGCCGGCGCAGCGGCAGGGCGAACGCCGCCTCGCCGGCGCCCGGGTTGCAGAAGCAGCCGGTGCGCAGGGAGATGCCCCGTGCGGCGCTGTCCCGGGTGACGACCCGCTCGTCGACGACGGTGCCGTCCGCTCCGAGCAGGTTCAGGGCGACCGTGCCGCCGCGGCCGGTGGCGGCGGTGTCGTCGGGACCGTACACCCGGACCATCGGGGAGCCGTCGCTGTGCCGCAACGCGCGGAGTCCGGTGAGGAGTTGGCCGGTCAGGGCGGTGACGTGGGTGTGTACCCGGTCCATCCCGACGTCCGCGATCCAGCGCAGGCCCGCCGTCACGTCGGGCACGGAGAGGAAGTTGACCGTGCCGTCCTCGAAGGCCGCCTCGTCGTCGGCGAGGACGTGCCACTGCGCCTGGGCGCTGACCGCGTAGATGGTGCCGCCCGAGAACCAGGGCCGACGGAGCCGGGAGAGCGCCTCGCGGCGCGCTATCAGGCTGCCGATCCCCGTCGGGTGCCCGAACACCTTGTACCAGCTGACCACCGTGAAGTCCGGGTGGTGGGTGGAGAGATCGAGGCGGTTGGCCGGTATGAAGGCGGCCACGTCGAGCAGGACGTCGTACCCCTGCTGCTGCGCGCGCTCGATCCAGTCCAGGGAGTGCTGGACGCCGGTGAAGTTGCTCTGGGCCGGGTAGGCCAGCAGTCCCCGGCGGCCGGTGTCGCCGCTCGTCTTGCGGCGGAGGCCGAGGCGCCCGCGTAACAGGCCGCTTCCGGCGCGCGCCAGGATGCCGCGGCCCGGTGCGGACAGGGCGGCGCGCAGCCGCTCCTGATCCATCTGGAGGCCGCTTCCGCTCACCGGCACATAGGCCGTGGTGGCGCCGCGCGCCCGCGCGTACTCGCGCAGTCCGTTGACGGAGTTGTGGTTGTCGAGCGACATGACGAGTCGGCTGCCGCGGGTGAACGGGTACGCCTCGCCGACCAGGCGCAGGGCGCCCGTCGCGTTGGGGGTGAAGACGACCGCGTACTCGGCGGGGTCGGCGTCGAAGTGACGCAGGACGGCCCGGCGCGCCTCCGAGAGCAGGAGGCCCGAGGCGCGGGAGGCCGGGCTCTCGGAGTGCGGATTGCCGAACAGGCCGCCGGTGATCCGCTCCGCGCTGCCGGTGACGAGGGAGCGCGGCGGCAGTCCGGCGCCCGTGTGGTCGAGGTAGGTGTGGCCGCCCTCGTCGAGGTAGCCGAACTCACGCGCGCGCAGGTCCGCGAAGCTCGCGGGCCTGTCCGCCGTTCCGGATATGGAGCCTTCCGCGGGTGCCTTCTCCATCGCTGTCCCCTCCGCCCGGCCGGACGGGGACGCGGGCCACCGACCGGCACTTCATGAAGTTTCAACAAAGCTCTGTGTACGGTCCGGTTCGTCCCTGTGCCGGGCCCGCGATCGGTGGTTGGGTGGTCCCCGGCCATGCCATCCAACACGCAGGAGAGCCCCGCAGCCATGAGCAACCCCTATACCTACGAGTACAAGGTCGTCACCTTCCGTGAGTCGCTGATCGGCGACGCGCTGGACAGCGGCAAGCTGGAGAAGGTCCTGAACAAGCACGCCGAGGACGGCTGGGCGCTCAAGGCGATCACCTCCGCCGACGTCAAGGGGCGCATAGGCCCCGGCGCCGTCGAGGGTCTGCTGCTCACCCTGGAGCGGCCGCGCGGCTGACTCCGCGCCGTGCGGGGAGCGCCGAGCCGGGAGATGCTGGAGCCGATGGGACAGCGGATCCGCAGGTGCTTTTGAGCCGTCGGAGGCCTTCCGGCACGGAGGGCCTCCGACGGCTGGGCGACGTCCGGTGCCGGGCGAGTGCCCTGCACCCCCCGCGACCGCTGCCGGCCAGACGTCAGGACGGTCACTCGATGCAGAGCGATGGAACACTCACCCCCGATGTCGTCACCAGCAGTTCGGTGTCCGGAGCACCGTGCTGGGTCAGCCTGACCACACGCGACCTGAAGGAAGCCCAGGGCTTCTACACCGCGGTCCTCGGCTGGCACTGGTCCTCGGCCACCAGGATGGGTGACGGGTACCGGGTCGCCCGGGCGAACGGCATCCCGGTCGCCGGTGTCTCGGAGGTCGACTTCGTGGCGCGGACGGCGGTCGCCTGGATCCCGTACTTCGCCGTGTCCTCGGCGGACGAGACGGTGGCCCGCAGCCAGGAGCGCGGCGGCACCACCGCCGTGGGACCGATCTCGCTCCCGCCGGGGCGGGCCGCGCTGCTGGCGGACCGCGACGGCGCGGTCTTCGGCATCTGGGAGGGCCAGCTCGTGACCGGCTGGGAGCGCTGGCGGCAGGCGGCCCCGTCGTACGTACGGCTGCACACCCGGGACGCCTTCGACGCGGCCATCTTCTACGGGGAGGTCCTGCGGTGGGCGTCCGCGGCCCCCGGCGGCTGCGAGGTGCACTACGAGGGCAACGAGGTCGTGCTGCGCAGCGGCGACGACGTGGTGGCCCGGATCTACTCCGGAGCGGTCGAGTCGGGCCCCGACCCGACGGTGCGGCCGCACTGGCAGGTCCACTTCGCGGTGGACGACGTCGAGGCCTGCGTCCGCGCGGCCCGCGACCACGGCGGCACAGCCCACCAGCAGGGGTTCGGCTCGATGGAGGCGATCCTCACCGATCCGGACGGGGCGCGCTTCACCGTGACCTCCCGGGACCGGGTCGCCGGATGACCCGGCCGGACGCCGACGCCGCCTGACGTGACAGGCCGCCTCCCTGCCGGGCGCCGGCCGCCTCCCGAGAATCCACACCCCCTACGACGCGACGGATTACTCCGTTCGGGCTCCAATGGAAGGTGACGGGATACCACCGGAACGACAGGTGCCGCCGACCCCCGCGGTTTCGCGGCGGCCCGATGGAGGTCCGCGATGCCCACTGCTCTCCGGCTCCTGCCCGCCCTCTCCCCCGAGCACCGCGAACGGCTCATGGGGGTGGCGCGCGAGGTCTCCTTCCCCGCCGACGGTCCGATCTTCGAGGCGGGCGGCACCGCCGACCGCTTCTGGGTGGTCCGCTCCGGGACGGTGTCCCTGTACCAGCGGGTCATCGCCGAACGCCGCATCACCGTCGCGCAGCTAGGCCCCGGAGACCTGCTGGGCTGGTCCTGGCTGTTCCGCCCGCACACCTGGGACTTCGGAGCGGAGGCGTTCAGCCCCGTCCGCGCCTACGAGTTCGACGCCACCGAGGTACGGGCCCTGTGCGACCAGGACCCGACCCTGGAGCTGTCGCTGACCCGGACCATCGGCGCCATCCTGGCGAACCGCCTGGAGACCACCCGGGCGGCCCTCATCGAGCACTACGCGCGCCACGGCGGCAGCGGCTAGGAGACCCGCGGGCCGGCCGGCCGAGGCTCCCCCCGGGGTGTCTGCCGGCCGCCCGCGACGGGAGCACCTGCCCCGCCTCCACGCGACGGAGCGGCCGGGCTGGGATAGGAAGTCCGTATGGACGACACTCTCGACTCCGCGGCCTCCCCCGACTCCTTCGAGCTGCTGCCCGGCGCGGTCCACTCGCCCGTGATCCTGCACGTGCCGCACTCCGCCCGGGAGATCCCGACGCCGGTCCGCGCCGGGATCGTTCTCGGCGACGCGGCGCTGGAGGGCGAGCTGGACCACATCACGGACGCGCACACCGACGAGCTGGCGGCGGCCGTGGCCGAGGGGGCCGGGCTCACCCCCTGGCGTTTCGTGAACCGGCTCTCCCGGCTCGTGGTCGACCCGGAGCGGTTCCCGGACGACCGGGAGGAGATGCTGGCGGCCGGGATGGGGGCCGTCTACACCCGGACCACGCACCGGGCGCCGCTGCGACCGGCCGACACCGATCCGGGGCCACTGGTCGACCGCTACTTCCACCCGTACGCGCAGGCGATGACCGACGCGGTCGCCGGCCGGCTCGCCGCCACCGGGCGGGCCGTGGTCGTCGACATCCACTCCTACCCGACGGCCCGGCTGCCCTACGAGCTGCACGGCGACGGGCCGCGGCCGGCGGTCTGCCTGGGGACCGACTCCTTCCACACCCCGCCCGAGCTGGTCGCGCTCGCGGAGAAGGCGTTCGCGGGCCTGGGCGGGGTCGGGATCGACAGCCCCTTCTCGGGCGCCTACGTGCCCCTGCGGTACTACGAACGGGAACCGGCGGTCACGGCCCTGATGGTGGAGATCCGCAGGGACACGTACATGACCGAGCCGGGCGGCCGGCTGCGCCCCGGATTCGCGCGGCTGGTCGCGGCACTGACCATGCTCGTCGACACCGCGGGCGGGTAGCTGCCGGAGGGTCCTCTTCAGGTCCAACCACCCGATTTTCAGGCCGAGTCGGGCGCTGGAGCACCTCGCCGGGCTGGACCTGGACGAGGAGACCGCCGCGCCGTTCCTGTCGGGCGACGCCCGGCGCGTCTTCCGCCCCGGCGATCATTCGTAGATGCTGGAGCCGCAACAGCGTTCGATCATGAGGTGAGGGCGGCCCAGTCATGGCTCTGCAGATCAGCGCCACCAACCCGGAGCACCCCGCGCTCCTGCTCGAACTGCCGTGGCAGCTGCCCCTGGAGGAGTGGCCCGAACACCATCTGGTGCCGCTGCCGCGCGGCATCTCCCGGCACGTGGTGCGCTACGCGCGGGCCGGTGACGAGGTGGTGGCCGTCAAGGAACTCGCCGAGCGGCCCGCGGTGCGCGAGTACGAACTGCTCCTCGGTCTGGACCGGTTGAGGATCCCCGCCGTCGACCCGCTCGCCGTGGTCACCGGGCGTACCGACGCCGCCGGTGAGCCGCTGGAGTCCGTGCTGATCACCCGGCACCTGGGCGGCTCGCTGCCGTACCGGTCGATGTTCGAGACGACCATGCGGCCCGCCACCATGCACCGGCTGATGGACGCGCTGGCCGTCCTGCTGGTGCGGCTGCACCTGGCCGGCTTCGCCTGGGGCGACTGCTCGCTGTCGAACACCCTGTTCCGGCGCGATGCCGGCGCCTACGCCGCGTATCTCGTGGACGCCGAGACCGGCGATCTGCATCCCCAGCTCAGCAGCGGGCAGCGGGAGTACGACCTCGATCTCGCCCGGGTCAACATCAGCGGCGAACTGCTCGACCTGGAGGCGGCCGGCGCGCTGCACCCCTCGGTGGACCCGATCGAGTTCGGCACGGAGATCTGCGCGCGCTACCGGGGCCTGTGGGAGGAACTGACCCGCACCTCCGTCTATCCGGCGGGCAAGTACCACTACATCGACCGCCGTATCCGCCGGCTGAACGATCTCGGGTTCGACGTCGCCGAGATGCAGATCGCGCACTCCTCGGGCGGCGACACGGTCACGTTCGTTCCCAAGGTCGTCGACGCCGGACATCACCAGCGCCAGCTGCTGCGGCTGACCGGTCTCGACACCGAGGAGAACCAGGCCCGGCGGCTCCTGAACGACCTGGAGAGCTGGATGGCCACCCAGGACGACTACGCGCCCGCGGGCTCCGGTCACCGCACGGGCGGCGCGCCCGCGGGGTCCGCCCGGCCGGAGGTCCTCGCCCACCGCTGGGTCCGGGACGTCTTCCGGCCGACGGTCCGGGCCGTGCCGGCCGAACTGCGGGGATCCATGGACCCGGCCGAGCTGTACCACGAGATCCTCGAGCACCGCTGGTTCCTGTCCGAGCGCGCCCAGCACGACATCGGCCTGGACACGGCGGTCGAGGACTACGTCGGCACCATCCTCCCGAAGGTCCGGGAGCCCCTGTCGCCCCAGGTGGACGAGCCCGAGCCGCCCGGTGCCCACCCGGTTCCTGAGCAAAGGTGACCGATCGTACATACGATTGGGGCTGTGTCCGCCCGGCGTGCCTCGCGGCGTCCGTCGGGCGGCGACGCAACTGACCTCTCGGGGTGGGAGACCAATGACCCAGGCCGCCAGTCCAGCGCGGACCGTCATTCTGACCGTCGATGACGATCCCGGGGTGTCGCGCGCCGTCGCCCGTGACCTCAGGCGGCGGTACGGCGAGGAGCACCGCATCGTGCGCGCCGAGTCCGGGGACGCTGCCCTCGACGCCTTGCGCGAGCTGAAGCTGCGCGGGGACCAGGTGGCCGTGATCCTCGCCGACTACCGGATGCCGCAGATGGACGGCATCGAGTTCCTCGAACAGGCGATCGATGTCTTTCCGGGAGCCCGTCGTGTGCTGCTGACCGCGTACGCGGACACGAACGCGGCGATCGACGCGATCAACGTCATCGACCTCGACCACTACCTGCTCAAGCCCTGGGACCCGCCGGAGGAGAAGCTCTACCCGGTGGTCGACGACCTCCTGGACGCCTGGCGGGTCAGCGACTACAAGCCCGTGGGGGCCTGCAAGGTCGTCGGGCACCGCTGGTCGGCCCGCTCCTCGGGCGTCCGTGAGTTCCTGGCCCGGAACCAGGTGCCGTACCGCTGGTACTCCTCCGACACACCGGAGGGCGAGCGCCTGCTCAGGGCCGCCGGACAGGACGGGCAGCGGCTGCCCCTGGTGATCACCCCGGAGGGCACGCCCCTCGTCGAGCCGGACGACCATGACATCGCGGCGCACGTCGGGCTGGCCACGACACCCACCTCGGAGTTCTACGACCTCGTCGTGATCGGCGGCGGTCCGGCGGGACTCGGCGCCGCCGTGTACGGGGCGTCGGAGGGCCTGCGGACCGTGCTCGTGGAGCGGTCCGCGACCGGCGGGCAGGCGGGCCAGAGCTCCCGGATCGAGAACTATCTCGGCTTCCCCGACGGCGTCTCCGGGGCCCAGCTCACCGACCGGGCGCGGCGGCAGGCGGCCAAGTTCGGCGCCGAGATCCTCACCGCGCGCGAGGTGACCGGACTGGAGGTGACCGGCGCGTCGCGGACCATCCGCTTCTCCGACGGCTCCTCGATCTCGGCGCACGCGGTGATCCTCGCGACCGGCGTGTCGTACCGGCAGCTGGACGCGCCCGGCCTGGACGACCTCACGGGCTGCGGAGTGTTCTACGGCTCGGCGCTCACCGAGGCGGCCGCCTGCCAGGGCCACGACGTGTACATCGTGGGCGGCGCGAACTCCGCCGGCCAGGCCGCGATGTACCTGGCGCGCGGCGCGAAGTCCGTGACCATCCTGGTGCGCGGTGCGTCGCTGGCCGCGTCGATGTCGCACTACCTGATCGAGCAGATCGAGAACGCGCCCAACATCACGGTCCGTCCCGGCACGGTCGTCGAGTCGGCGCACGGCGGCGACCACCTGGAACAGCTGACGCTGCGCGACGTGGAGAGCGGCCACACCGAACTCGTCGACGCGCAATGGCTGTTCGTGTTCATCGGCGCGGCGCCGCTCACCGGCTGGCTGGACGGAACGGTGCTGCGGGACGGCCGCGGATTCATCATGGCGGGACCGGACATGACGCCCGACGGCCAGCCACCGCGCGGCTGGGAACTGGACCGGCCGCCGTACCACCTGGAGACCAACGTGCCCGGCGTGTTCGTGGCCGGCGACGCCCGCGCGGAGTCGGCGAAGCGGGTCGCGTCCGCGGTCGGAGAGGGAGCCATGGCCGTCATGCTCGTCCACCGTTATCTGGAGCAGTCGTGAGCGGGCAACAGACGCCGTGCGACGTCGCGGAACTCGGCACGCTCTTCCTGTTCGAGAAGCTCGACGACGACCAGCTCGACCGGCTGTGCCGGGAAGGCCGCGTCGAGCTGTTCGAACCCGGACCGGTCTACACCGAGGGCGACCCGGCCACCTGCTTCTACGTGCTGCTCGAAGGCACCGTGGTGATGTCCCGGCGGGTCGGCGGCGACGACGTGGAGATCAGCCGGACCTCGCAGCGCGGGGTGTACGCCGGGGCGATGCAGGCCTATCTGAACGGCCGGAACGAGGAGGTCTACAAGGGGTCCGTACGGGTCACCGAGCCCTCCCGCTTCTTCGTGCTGCCGGCGGAGAAGTTCGCCGCCATCCTGCGGGACTGGTTCCCGATGGCCGTGCACCTGCTGGAGGGCATGTTCTTCGGCAGCCAGAACACCCAGCGCACCATCGGGCAGCGCGAGCGGCTCCTCGCGCTCGGCTCGCTGTCCGCGGGTCTCACGCACGAGCTGAACAACCCGGCCGCCGCGGCGGTGCGGGCCACCTCGGCGCTGCGTGACCGGGTGGCGCACATGCGGCAGAAGCTCGGCGTCATCGCGTCCGGCCCCTACGCGCGCGACACGCTGGAGACGCTCGTCGAGATCCAGGAACGGACCGCGGAACAGGTCGCCAAGGCCACGCCGCTGACCCCCATGGAGGCGTCCGACCGGGAGGACGCGCTCGGCGACTGGCTCGACGACCACGACATCGCCGGCGGCTGGCAGCTGGCGCCGACGTTCGTGCAGGCGGGGCTCGACACCGACTGGCTGGACCAGGTCGCGGCGGCGGTGGACGGGCCGACTCTCGAAGGCGCGGTCCGCTGGCTGAACTACACGGTCGAGACCGAACTGCTCATGAACGAGATCGAGGACTCGACCACCCGTATCTCGCACCTGGTGGACGCGGCCAAGCAGTACTCGCAGATGGACCGCGCGCCCTACCAGGTCGCCGACGTGCACGAACTGCTCGACAGCACCCTGATGATGCTCGCCGGCAAGATGGGTTCCGGCATCAAGGTCGCCAAGGAGTACGACCGGTCGCTGCCCCGGATCCCCGCCTATCCCGGCGAGTTGAACCAGGTGTGGACGAACCTCATCGACAACGCCGTCTCGGCGATGGACGGAGAGGGGAAGCTGACGGTGCGCACCGCGCGCGACGGCGACCATGTGCTCGTCGAGTTCCACGACACCGGCTCCGGGGTGCCCGACGAGATCCGTGACCGCATCTTCGACCCGTTCTTCACGACCAAACCGGTGGGTGAGGGCACCGGCCTCGGCCTGGACATCTCCTGGCGGATCGTCGCCAACAAGCACCACGGCAGCCTGGCGGTCCAGTCCACGCCCGGGGACACCCGCTTCCAGGTCCGCCTCCCCCTGACCGGTTCGGACACCCCTGCCGCCCCTGGCACCCCTGACACCTCTGAGGAGTCGACATGACCACGCCGAACGGAATCGATCCCTCCGTCCCGCCGAGCGGCACCGGCTGCACCGAGTGCGACGCCTCCGGCGGCTGGTGGTTCCACCTCCGGCGCTGCGCCCAGTGCGGCCATGTCGGCTGCTGCGACGACTCCCCCTCCAAGCACGCCACCTCGCACGCGCAGAGCACCGGACACCCGGTCATCCAGAGCTTCGAGCCCGGCGAGAACTGGTTCTGGGACTACGACACCTCGGAGCTGTACGACTCGGGGCCCGAGCTCGCTCCGCCGGGAAGCCACCCGCTGGACCAGCCCACTCCGGGGCCGGCGGGACGTGTGCCGGCGAACTGGGCCGAGACCCTGCGCTGAGTCCCGCGGCCCGGTTCGCCCGTCCGGATGCGCGACGCGCCGGAGAGGACGATCCTGGAGACATGTCCGGACGGGCTCCATTGGTAGTGCATCCGGCCCTGAACACCAGCGGCCGTCAGGTCACCGCGCGTGGCGAGAGCCTCGGCGTGGCGTTCTCGGACGAGGATCTGATGGAGTTCCTCAGCCGGGCCGGACTGCCGGACGCCGAGGATCTGCTGGACGATCCGGCCTGGGTCAAGTGGCGTGGCGGTCAGGCGCACTTCTACGGAGCCGGGTAGCGGGAACCGGGCCGGGGCGGCAGCACGGCGAGAGTGCCGTTGGCCTGGCGCAGCGCCAGTTCCAGCGGCAGGGCGGGATGCAGGGCGCCGGTTCCGTCCGGCGGAATGACCCACTCCAGCGACCCGGCGGACCGGTAGGGCGGCGGTACGGCCACCCAGGACCCCCTGCCGAGGTGACGCAGCCCCGCGCCCACCCATCTGCTGGCCGGGTCCGGCGGCAGGAAGAAGCCGACACGGTGGGCCGCGGCGTCGAGCAGGGTGGGGCCCGGGGGCATGGCCGGATCGCACCAGAGGATGTCGAGGGCGATCAGGCCCAGCGGCTCGGGGACGCTGAGCACGTCCCAGTAGCGCCCGGCCTCCAGGAGCACGCCGCCGCTCCCCCGGTCCCACTCCCGTTTGCACACCTTCGGGTCCGTCGCGGCGGCGGCGAGCCACTCCACACTCTGGGTCCACGTCGCGTTCGTCATGGCTCACCCCGGGGTCGTCCGCTCCGTCCTGCGGACGCGGAGTCGGGCACGGACCGGGGGCCCGCGGTCGTGCCTCAGTCCCTCGGCATATGCATGGTGGTGGACTTCGCCCTGGGGCGGAAGGGGTGGCGCGGCATGGCGTTCCGCTATGGCCGGTTCACGCCGGGTACGAGGGTGCTCGCAGAGAGTGCAGGGAACGCGCGTGCAGCGGGGTGGTGTGCCAGCGCGCGGTGAACGTCCCGTCGGGGAGCGAGCAGGTCACGGTGAGGCGGTGCGGGGTCTCCACGAACAGCACGTCGACGCTCAGGGTGTCCGGGTCGGTCCAGCCGCCGCTGACCGCCGTGGGCGCCGGCCCCTCGTCGAGGGTCCAGCCGGTTCCCAGCCGCAGGTCGAGCCGCGTGTCGCCCTCCACCAGCGTGACGCGCCGGCCCTGGTCGCCGTCGGCCACGAGCACCCGCGTGAGGGTCGGAACCGCGTCGCAGTGTCCGCCCGCCGGGGTGAAGGCCGTGTCCGACCACACGTGGGTCCGTCCGGCCGGTTCGGGGGTCGCGGCGACCGGCGGGAGGGCGAGCCGGGCGAGGCGCCGCCCCAGGGCCTCGTCGGCTCCGCCGTGGTCCTGGGCCGGCAGCGGCGCGGTTCCGAAGGCGGGCAGCAGATGCCGCCACATCAGGTTCAGCAGCTCCTGCAGCTGCTCGGTCGCCGCGGTCGTGGCGATCACCGCGTCGTGCTCGGGCAGGACGACGCAGAACTGTCCGTACGCGCCGTCGCCCCGGTAGCCGTGCCGCGACCGCCAGAACTGGAGCCCGTACCCCTGCTGCCAGTCCGAGCGGGCGCCCT
The DNA here is from genome assembly GCF_036231965.1 of Streptomyces sp. NBC_01428. NCBI lineage: Bacteria > Bacillati > Actinomycetota > Actinomycetes > Kitasatosporales > Streptomycetaceae > Streptomyces > Streptomyces sp. NBC_01428. The sequence goes on from NZ_CP109499.1 coordinate 1,424,229, forward strand.
CGGGGCTGCCGTCCGCGGTGGAGACGTGTGCGCGGGTGGCCTCGCTGATCCACGAGGCGGGCAGGATCCGCCGCCCCTCCCAGACGCCTTGGCCGAGATAGAGCTGTCCGAGCCGGGCGACCGCGTCGGTCGCCGCGTGCATCCCGCTGAAGCCGATCTCCCGGCCGGCCCTGTTCCGTGTCCAGGCCGTCTCGCCGATGCCCAGCGGGTCGAACAGCCGCGTCCGCAGCCAGCCGGTCAGCGACTGGCCGGTCACCTTCTGGACGATGCTCGCGAGCGCGTAGGTGGCGGACTGGTTGTAGGCGAACACCGTCCCCGGTTCGCGGTCCGGCGGGATCAGCAGGAAGCCCCGGACGGTCTCCTTCGGGTCGAGCAGGACCGCGTCGCCCCAGGTGTCGACGAGATGCCCGGAGGCCATGGCGGCGACGTGCCGGACGAGCAGGGCCCGGCTGCGGGGGTCGGTGATGTCCGCGTCGAACTCGGGGAAGTAGGAGAGCACCGGCTCGTCGAGGTCCAACAGGCCCTCGGCGGCGGCGAGTCCGGCCGCCGTGGACGTGAAGCTCTTGCTGAGCGAGTAGAGGAGTTGCAGGCGCTCGGGCGTGTACGGGGCCCACCAGCCGGAGGCGACGAGGTGCCCGTGGCGCAGGATCATCAGGCTGTGCGGCTCGATGTCCGGGGCGGACTCGACGGCGTCGAGGAACGCGGTGATCCCGGAGGCGTCGACTCCCTGCTCGGCGGGCGTGCTGACGGGCAGCGGACGGGCACTCATACGGACGGCCTCCGGACGGCTCGGGCGGTGGACGGCTGCGCGGCACGGTGCTCCAGAGGAGACACTGTGTGCAGACGGCATCTTTCCGGGGCGCCCCTCGCGTGTCCATGGCCGGCCGGCGCGAAGGCCTTCGCGTCCTCCCGTACGAACCCGCGGATCGCGCGGCGGGCGGTCCGGGAACCGCGGCCTGAACTGTTCGTACGTGTACGCGACTTCGGAGATGCCACGAAAAAACAGGCATCTCGGCGCGCTCCGCGTTGAACACTCCCCGTCACCTCTCGCGTACTTCCGGGAAAGGTGGGGGCCGGGTGAGCAACGAGGGATGGCGATGGTCACGGTGCACGACTCAGCGGGCGAGCTGGTCGCCGGGAGATACCTGCTGCTCGACGTCGTCCTGCGCGAGGAGGGCCGGACCTGCTGGCTCGGCCAGGACTCCGCCCTGCGCCGGCCGGTCGTCCTGACCTGGTCGCGCGTGGCGGCCCCGGCGGGCGAGGAGTCCGCCGCGGGAAGCGAGGCGTCGGCGTCCGGGGACGCTCTACGCGGGGAGACCGAAGGGCGGGCCGCCGACCGCATCCTGCGGGCGGCCCGGGTTCTCGGGGCCGCCTGTCCCGGCCGGGTGGCCGCGGTCCTCGACGTGATCGAGGAGCCCGGTTCCGTGTGGACGGTCACCGAACGGCCCCCCGGCACCCCACTGACCGACCTTCTCTCGGGCGGTCCCGTCGGGCACGTCCGGGCGGCCCGCGTCGGACTCGGCGTCCTCGACGTCCTCGCCGCCGCCCACGCCGAGGGGCTGCCGCACGGGGAGCTCGGTCCGGGACAGGTCTGGACGGACGAGTTCGGCACGGTCACGGTGACCGGCTTCGGCCAGGCGGATTCCGGGGACGCGCCGCGTCTCACGGCTCCCGCGTACGCCTCTCCCGAACAGGCCCGCGGTGAGGGCGGCGCAGCGGCGGCCGACCTGTGGGCACTGGGCGCCATGATGTACGCGATGACCGAGGGACGGCCCGCCGTCCGGGACCGGGGCCGGCTGGACGCGACGCTCCGGGCGGTCGACCGGCTGCCGATCAGGGCGCCGCTGCGCGCCGGACCGCTCGCGCCGGCCGTCCAGGGCCTGCTGCGCTGGGACCCCGTGGAACGGATTCCGGACACCGTCGTGCGCGAGTCCCTGACCCGCATTCTCCGGCAGGACCTCGAAGAGGCCGAAGCGCCCGGGCCGCCGAACGTGTTCTGCGGTCCCGGCACCGACGTCGCGGACCGGCGGGCGGGTGCGCGCCGCGTGGGACACGCGCCGGGAGGGCGGCTCACCGGCCGGCCCGTGCTGCTGGGCGGCGCGCTCGTCGCCACGGTCGCGGTCCTCACGGTGCTCGCGGTGACGGGCGGCCTGCCGGGCGGGGACACGTCCGGCGCGTCCGCCGCCACGTCCGCGCCGTCGCGGTCCGCCGGCGCACTGCCGCCGGGTCCGGTCCCCACGGCCCCCGTCGCACCCTCCGGCCGCACTCCTTCGGGCTCGCCGTCGGGCTCTCCGTCGAGCTCTCCGTCGCCGTCCGGCGGCGCCGGCGGGAGGCTGCCGGACGGTTTCGTCACCTATCGGGCGGCCCAGGGCTTCTCCGTCGCCCTTCCGCGGGGGTGGAAGCCCGTGGAAACGCAGTCGTCGGGCGATCTCTCGTACCGGGTCACCTTCGGCGCGAGCGGCGACCCGCGCACCCTGGCCGTCACGTACAGCACACAGCTCGGGCCGGATCCGGTCGCCGTGTGGACCGACCTGGAGCCCGCGCTGCGCGCCGACACCGCCGGATACCGACGGGTGGGCGCCATCCGGGCCGTGACCTACCGCGGGATGAAGGGCGCCGACATGGAGTGGTACTCGGGTTCCGGGGACGAGCGGCTGCGTACGTTCGGACGGGGATTCCTCGTCGGCGGTCACCGGGGCTTCTCGCTGCGCTGGACGACCCCCGCGGTGGACCGGGGCACGACGGCGGACCGGCGGGCCCTGGACGCCGTGCTCACGTCCTTCCGGCCCCCGGTGGGCTGAGTCATGTCATCAGGGGTTCACGTCAATGTCCTTCCGGAATCCGGAAGTCGGGTCTTCGCAGCGCCAGCCACAGGGCGACCTCGTCCGCGATGGGCTGACCGGTCTCCAGTTCGACGAACCCGAACTGGCCGCCCTGGTTGCACTCCAGGAACCACCACACGCCGTCCGCGTCCTCGGCGAAGTCGAAGGCCGCGTAGGCGAGTCCGGTGAAGACGAGGTAGTCGTGGACCGCGCGCCCGATGCGCTCGGGCACGGCCGCCAGCGGCTCCCAGCCGTTCTCCGTCTCACCGAACCGGCCGTCCACCTGACCGGGCTCGGCGGTCTTGCGGGCCGCGAACATCCGGTTGCCGATCGCGGTGAGCCGGATGTCGGCCCGCTTGGGGATGTACCGCTGGAGCAGCGCGGGACCGGCCGCGACGCCGGAGAAGTCCGTGTCCGGTCCGACGAGTGTGGTCGGCAGGGCCACCCGGGGTTCGCCGGGCGGCGGTCCCGAGGCGGACTTCACCACGACGTCCCGGTACTCCTGGACGAACTGCTGCGCCACCCGGGGAGCGGTCGTGATGACCGTGGGCGGCACCGCGAATCCGCTGCTGTGCGCCACCCGCAGCTGCCACGGCTTGTGCCGCGCCTGTTCGGCGCGGCGCGGGTGGTTCATCCAGCGGGTCGAAGCGGAGTAGAGCATGCCGAACAGGGCCTGCCGCGTCTCGGCGGTGAGCCACGCGGAGGGCTCGGCGGCGTGCGCCGCCGGCTCGCCCGGCCTGCGCACCCATACGGAGCGCAGGCCTCCCATGCTGAGCACATGGCCGTTGACCGACAGGTAGCCGTCGAAGTCACCGTGGGCGTAGTCGGCGGAGAGCACCGCCTTGCCGGGCAGGTCGGCTGGGTCGAGGCGCACCATGGGCACGCCCCGCTCATGCAGTTTGGCCACCACCATGTCGGCGGTGACGTCCTGCTCGGCCGTGAGAATGAGAACCGTCATGCGCGCGTGTCCGTCAGTCGTCGAAGTGCGTCTGGGAACCGGCCGTCGACGTCGTGGTGCCGGTCGCCAGCAGCAGCGCGCGATCGGTGACGGCCGGGCGGCCGTCGGGCAGCACGTTCAGTTGCAGGGCCGCATCGAAGTGGTACGGGGGTATTGCGGCCGACTGCCCTGAGGGCAGGGCGTAGTTGAGAGTGAACGGTCGCACGAAAAATCCTCCCGCGGTCGCACGATGGTCGGCACCCACCCGTACGTGACACGGCCGTAAGGAATTCATCACTTTCCGCCACATCGGGGTGAAGGCCATCACATCGCGTCGTTTCTGGCTTACTTGTTTCGGATTTACTTGGGTGTCCGCTTGGTTCCGCTCCACGCGTGGTTACTTGGTTTTCACGCAGAGCTTGGGCCAATGCTTCATTCTCCGTGACATCAACGCCCCACCATCCCAGGAGAGTTCCCGGTGACCGTTGCCATCGCCTCGACAGAAGACTTCGTCGTGCGCCCCGAGGTTCCGAACCCCGTCGAGCGGGACGCCCGCGACTTCGGCGCCTACGCGCGGACCGGCGGCTGGGCCTTCGGGCTCAAGGTCGCGCGCAGCGTCCGCCCCGGCGGTCAGTCCGCCGACGAGACGCCCAAGGTGTCCGCGAAGGACTTCGCCGAGCTCGCCGGATGCTCCCCGGAGCGGGTCATGCGCTACTACAAGGCGTGGGACAGGGCCGCCGACGACGGTCTGGTGCCGCACTTCGAGATCCTGCTGCCGGGTGAGGACATCGAACTGCCGGACGCCGAGGTCTGGTCCTCGTACTACGTGTCCCGCTCCAGCGCCGCCTCCGAGCGCGGCACCGCGATCGCCGAGGCCGCCGAGGCCGAGGGCATCCGTCCCACCAAGGCGCTGGAGGTGGCGGAGAACCCGACCGCGCTGCGGGCGGCGATCCTCGCCGATCCGTCGACGGCCCAGGCGGCCCGGGCCGCGCTCCTCGACCGGGTGAAGGAGGACCCGGCCCTCCAGACCGAGCTGGCCCGCGACATCGCCCGCACGGACGAGCTGAAGAAGGCGGTCGCCACCGAGAACAGGGCCGCCGACCGCATCGGCTATGTGCGCCAGATCGCGGAGAAGGGGCAGATCAGGACGGCGGCCGGGCAGACGCTCGACGCCCCGGCGGAACTGCGCTCCGAGGCCGAACGCCACCTGTCCCTCCTCGACGAGCTCGACGAGGGCGAGGACTCGGGCGAGTGGGCGTCGGAAGCGTACGACACGATGAAGAACCTGGTCGTCGAGACGGTGGAGGCCGACCCCGAACTGCGCGTCCAGGAGCGGCGGACGAAGTTCTACAACAGCCTCCAGAAGGCGACGAAGGTCTTCGAGGAACTGACCTTCGACGACGCCGACGACATCTACGAGGACGACATGGTGCAGCGGCTGGAGGAACTCCAGGAGGCGATCGGCACCGCCATCACGGCGCTGCGCGGGGCGGCGGCCCGGGACTGAACCGGCGCGCACGGCCGCACGGGAGGGACTCCGGTGCGGCCGTGCGCTCGTCCGCACGGGAGGGACTCCGGTGCGGCCGTGCGCTCGTCTCGGCGGGCCCCGCGGACGAGTCGCGGTACCGCGGTCGCGGGGCGACGCGTTGCCGTGCCCGCCGGAATGGCGGCCCGTCACCCGCCGCGCCGCGTACGTCAGTCGGCGTCGGGACCGTAGGAGTCCATGAGGTCGAGCAGGCTCTGCGGGGTGCCCGGGCCGAAGCAGACCTCCAGGTTCGCCGCCGACTCGGCCGCCGCCTGCTCCGAACGCGGGAACAGTGCCTCCTCGTAGGCGGTCAGGGCCTTCTCGGTGTCGTCCGGGTGGGCGGCGAGGGCCAAGGCGAGTTCGGCGCCGTCGAGCATCGCGAGGTTGGCGCCCTCGCCGGCGAACGGGGACATCAGGTGGGCGGCGTCCCCGAGGAGCGTGACCCCGGGGACACGGTCCCAGCGCACGCCGACCGGCAGCGCGTGGATCGGCCGGGCGACGAGCGCGCCGTCCGCCTCGGCGACCAGGGAGCGCAGGCTGTCGTCCCAGCCCTCGAAGTGCTCCAGCACGCCCCGCTTCGCCGCCTCCGCGTCGGAGAAGTCGACGGGGCCGGAGACCGCCCAGTCCGCGGGGGTCCGCAGAGCGGCGTAGACGTGCAGCGAGCCGTCCGGGTCACGGTGGCCGAGGAACCCCTTGCGGTCCGCGAGCGCGAACAGGAGACCGCCTCCGACCACGCCCGCGCCCTTCGGGTGCCGGGTGTCCGCGTCCGCGAGGTGCATCTCGACGAAGGACAGGCCCGCGTACGCCGGGGTGGCGTCGGTGAGCAGCGGCCGCACCCTGGACCACGCTCCGTCGGCGCCGATCAGAAGGTCGGCGGTGAAGGTGCTCCCGTCGGCGAGCGTCACCTCGTGACGGCCTCCGGCGAGGGTCCGTACGGCGGTGGCCTTGGCGCCCCAGCGGACGGTGCCCTCGGGCAGCGAGCCGAGCAGGACGTCGCGCAGGGCGCCGCGGGAGACCTCAGGGCGCTGCCCGTCCTCTCCCGAGTCCTCGCGCAGGAGCGTGCCGTCCTTGTCGATGATCCGGGTGGCCTCACCGCCGGCGTGGATGATCGCGCGGAAGGCGTCGTAGAGACCCGCGGCACGCAGCGCGGCCTGTCCGGACTCCTCGTGCATGTCGAGCATGCCGCCCTGGGGACGGGCGGTGGGCGAGGCGTCGAGGTCGTACACGGCGGCCTCGACGCCCTTGACGTGCAGGACACGGGCCAGCATGAGGCCGCCGAGTCCGGCGCCGATCACGGCGATGGGGTGGTGGGGGGTGGTCGTCATGACTGTCTCCTTGCGCTGAGGTGGGCGTCACCGTGGGGCGGCGCCACGCGTGGTCACGGCCGGAGGCCGGCGGCGGTCACGGGGTGTCGGTCGGGGGCGGGGTGCCGGGCACGTCGGGCGTGTCCGGGCGGGGGGTGTGCAGGACGCCGTTGATCAGGACCTGAAGACCCCAGTGGAGGCGGGCCTCGCCCGGTCCGGAGAGCAGGTCGCTTCCCAGTTCGGCGATGTGCGGATGCCGTTCGCCGGAGGCCCCGCGCACGGCCGCGGAGAGCGCCGCCCACTCGCCCGCGCTGTCGGCCGCGTCCTTCTCCCCCGCCGCGTGCTCCGCCGCGGTGGCGGTGACGAACTGGAGCAGCGCGTCGATGCCCCAGGCCGCTCGGGGCCCGGGGACCCCGCCCTCGTCGAGCAGGGCGAGCAGCGCCTCGACCAGGTCGAGGTAGCGCTCGCCGGAGGGGCGCGCCACCAGGGCGGACCGGGCGAGCCCCGGGTGTTCGAACAGGACGTCGGTGTAGGAGGTGAGGACCCGTACGAGCCGGTCGCGCCAGTCGCCGTCGCCGCGGACCGGGCTCAGGTCGACCCCGCCGAGGAGGTCGTCGAGCACGGCGGCGTGCAGTTCCGCGGTGTTGCGCACGTAGACGTAGAGCGAGGCCGGGCCGGTGTCGAGTTCCTGCGCCAGGCGGCGCATGGTCACGCGTTGAAGGCCCTCGGCGCGCATCAGCGCGACGGCGGTCCGGACGATGCCGTCCCTGGTCAGGGCCGGCTTCGCGGGACGTTCACGACGGCTGGGGCGGGAGGCGGGATGGTCTGTCACTCCTCCACGGTAACGAACATGTTCGTTGCGAACAAGTTCGGCACGAACATGTTCGCCTCACGCGTCGTCGCCGCGCGGATCCTGCCCGCATACACAGCGCGCCGGTGAGTAGCCGTACTCATGTCGTCGCCCCGGCCCTCCCCGACCATGGGGGCACCTGAATCCCAAGGAGCCCGCTCATGCCCGGATCAGCTCTCGCCCCGTCCTCCCGCCACCCGCTCTCCCCGCGGCGGGACCGGCGCCGGCCCCTGCCCGCCGTCCTCGTCGGCGTGGTGGTGCTGGGCATGGCGGCCTCCGCCTGGCGTCCGCACGACCTGACGACCTGGCTGCTGGAGACGGTGTGGGTGCTCGTCGGGCTGCCGCTGGTGCTGCTGACCTGGCGTCGCTTCCCGCTGACGAACCTGCTCTGCTGTCTGCTCGCCGCGCACGCGCTGGTGCTCGCGGCGGGCGGCCACTGGACCTACGCGCAGGTGCCGCTGGGCGACTGGGTGCGCGACGGCCTCGGCCTCGACCGCAATCCGTACGACCGGTTCGGGCATCTCATGCAGGGCTTCGTGCCGGCGGTCCTGGTACGGGAGGTGCTCAGCCGGACGTCACCCCTGCGGGGCAGCCGGTGGCTCGCGCCGCTGACGGTGTGCGCCTGTCTCGCCTTCAGCGCCCTCTTCGAGCTGTTCGAGTGGGCGGCGGCGGTGATCGGCGGACACGCGGCGGACGACTTCCTGGCGACCCAGGGCGACGTCTGGGACACCCAGTGGGACATGTTCTGCGCCCTGATCGGCGCGGTCGTCTCGGTGCTGGTGCTCAGCCGGCTGCACGACCGGCAGCTCGGCACGCTCCCGGCGGCGGAGCGGCCCTCAAGGGCCGCAAGGGCCTGACGTCCGCCGCCGGGTACCGAACCGCCTTCTACCAGCGGCCCTCGACCTGCTCCTTGATCCGCCGCTCGTACAGCTCCTCGACGGCGTCCAGCGTCGCGCGCGACAGCTCCGGGAGCTTCGCCGCCGTCGCGTTGAGACGCGCCTGCTCCGGAGAGCGCGCCCCGGGGATCACCGTGGTCACCCCCGGCTGCTGCACGATCCAGCGCAGCGCCAGCTGGGCCGGCGTGTACCCCTCGGGGGCGAGCGCGGAGAACTCGGCCGCCGCCTCCACGCCCGTGGCGAAGTCGATGCCGGAGAAGGTCTCGCCCTGGTCGAAGGCCTCACCGTGGCGGTTGTACGTCCGGTGGTCGTCGGCCGCGAACACGGTGTCCTTGGTGTACTTGCCGGACAGCAGGCCGGAGGCCAGCGGAACCCGGGCGATGATCCCGACGCCCGCCTCCCTGGCGGCCGGCAGCACCTCCCGCAGCGGCTTCATGCGGAAGGCGTTGAGGATGATCTGCACGCTCGCCACGTTCGGGCGGGCGATCGCGGTCAGCGCCTCGGCGCACGTCTCGACACTCACGCCGTACGCCGCGATCCGCTCCTCCTCGACCAGGGTGTCGAGCGCGTCGTACACCGCGTCCGAGGAGTACACGGGGGTCGGCGGGCAGTGCAGCTGCACCAGGTCGATCCGGTCGACGCCGAGGTTGCGGCGCGAACGGTCGTTCCAGGCACGGAAGTTGTCGAGGACGTAGTTCTCCGGGATCTGGTCGACGCGGCGGCCCATCTTGGTGGCGACCTCGACGTGCAGGTCCGGCCTCGCGCTCAGGAACGTCGCGATGGTCTCCTCGCTGCGCCCGTCGCCGTACACGTCGGCGGTGTCGAAGAACGTCACCCCCGACTCAGCCGCCGCCTCCAGAACGGTGAGGGCGTCCTTCTCGCTCACCTCGCCCCAGTCGGCACCCAGCTGCCAGGTGCCGAGACCGATGACCGACGCATGCTGACCCGACCTGTGGAATTCGCGCTCGTCCATGGCGTCAGTCTGACACTTCCTCCCGGCCGGACCGGACGCCGCGGCTCCGCGCGTCCCGTGCCCGCGGCGGCGTCACGCGGTGGCGGCGCGTGCGTCCCGCCGACCGACCCGGCGCCAGATGGCGCGCTGGCTCCGCAGGGTGAGCGCGCCGACCACGATCAACACCACCACGTTGATGAGGAGTTGGATGATCGATCCGCGTGCCTCGGTCCAGCTGCCGAAGGCGGCGGAGACGCTGAAGTCGGCGGCCGCGGGGATGGTGGTCACGGAGATGAAGACACCGAGGAGTGCGCTCGTCCGCGCCTCGGTCAGCGACACGACCCCCACGACGCCGGCCAGGGTGGCGACGGCGATCGAGAAGAAGTCGGGTGTGTCGATGAGGCTGGAGACGGGCCGCACCCCCTTGCCGAACGCCGGGGACTCCAGACCGAATCCCCGGATCACCAGCGCGAAGAGGAAGGTCGCCACGATGGCCATCAGGAACCCGGCCAGCAACGCGGTCAGCCCTTGCCGGATCCTCGGGCCCGAGCGCCGGTCGATGCCCAGCGCGACACTGACGATGGCCCCGTACTCGGGTCCGACCACCATCGCCGCGACGATGAGGATCTGCGAGTTGGTGACGATCCCGACGGCGCCGATGAGTCCGGCGACCACCAGGTAGAGGTAGAAACTCGGCGCGTAGGTGCCCTGCGCCCGGATGCGTGCCTCCACCTCCTCCCAGACCGGTGCCCGGGAGAGCGCCCCGAGCCGGTGGGTCCCGACCTCCCGTGCGGCCCGCCCCGACAGGGCCATGTCGACCGGTTCGATGACGATCGAGCCCCGCTCGTCCAGGCGCAGGTCCCGCAGCCCGCGCAGCAGAGCGTTCGCGCCCCCGGTCAGCACGTCGCAGGCGAGGGCGTCGCCGTCGGGGTGCCGGGCGATGCCGGGCTGCACCACGAGGTTGAGGACGCACGGGTCGGCGGCGAGGAGCGCGACCACCGCGTCGGTCAGCTCGGCGGGGCTCACCATCCGGACGTGGATCATGTCCATGCGGGGGCCTTTCCGGACACGGGCGGCCCGAGCACGACAGCGGTGTCGCCCGCCCCCGGTTCGGGAGTGCGGGTCCGGGTGACCGGGTCGAGCCGTCCGTCGGGCCGTACGAGGAACAGCAGCGCGTGGCCGTCCGGGACGCCCTCACCGGCCGGGCGGCAGACGATCCGGGCACCCTCCTCGTAGCGGCGGGCCAGTTCGGGTCGGCTCAGCTCCCCTCCGAAGAGCGTGTCGCCGGGGGTGTACGGCGCGACGACGCCGTGACTCGAACTGGGGGGCCCGAGCCGGTGCACGAACCCGTCGACCGTGCCGCTCAGATGCGCCGAGGCCAGTGCGTTGAAGTCGTCCTCCTCGGTGAGCAGCAGCACGCCGGTGATCCCTTCGAGTTCGGCGCCCTCGCCGGTGGCGGCGGCGAGCAGTTCGCCCGGCGCGAGCGGCAGCCCGGCGGCGCGGATCAGGTCGCGTTGCCGTTCCTGTCCCGCCCACATCAGCACGTCGAGTCCTGCGGTCCGCAGGGCGAGGCCGAGGTCCACGGCCCAGGGGTCCCCGCCGACGAGCAGCGGGCGGGCGCGCGCGGGCCGGAGCACGCCGAGCCGCCGGGCGACGGGGTGGGCGCTCAGGCCGTAGAGCGTGACCGTGGTGACGATGACCAGGAACGTGGCGGGCAGGATCTTCTGGGCTCCGCCGACGTGGCCGGCGACCAGGGTGGCGGAGAAGGTCGACGCGGTGGCCGCGGCGACGATGCCGCGCGGGGCCATCCAGCCGATGAACGCCCGCTCGCCGCGCGGGACGTCGGTGCCGAGCGTGGACACGAACGCGACGAGCGGGCGGACCACCAGGACGAGCGCGGCGACGAGGACGAGGGTCGGCAGGACGACGTGCCGCAGGGAGGACGGTGTGACCGTCGCGGAGATGGAGATGAACAGCAGCCCGATGATCAGGGACACCAGGGTCTCCAGGAACGGGCGGCGCGCGGGGAGGTTCATGCCCGGCAGGTTGGCCAGGGCCATGCCCATCACCACGGCGGCGATGAGACCGGTGTCGTCCCGGATCGCGTCGCAGGCGGCGGCCACTCCCACCGCGGCGGCCAGCTGCACGGTGGTGCCGAGCACCTCGCCGAGGTTCAGCCGGCGCAGGAGCAGCCACAGCACGGCGGCCCCGACGGCTCCCCCGACGAGTCCGATGGCCGAACTCGCCGCGAACTGACCGATCTTGCCGGCCGGGCCCCGGCCGTCGTTCGCGACGACCGCGTGGAAGACGAGCGCCCCGAGGATGCCCCCGACGGCGTCGATGAGGGAGCCCTCCCAGATCAGGATCCGCTGCAACCGCTCCGTCGGGCGCACGAAGTTGAGCAGCGGGCCGACGACGGTGGGGCCGGAGACGATCAGGATCACGCCGAGCATGACGGCAGCGCTCTTCGACATCCCGAGCAGCGGCACGGCGAGCACGGTGGCGCCGGCCCAGGTGATCAGTGCCCCGAGCCAGATCAGCCGGACGACCACCCGCCGCATGTGACCGTGCAGCCTGCGGATGTCCAGGCCGAGCCCGGCCTCGTAGAGGATCACCGCGACGGCGAGCGACACCATGGGTGAGAAGGCGTCGCCCAGCAGGTTGTCCGGGTGGACGACGTCGGTGAGGGCGCCCGCGGCGAAGCCGACCGGCAGCAGGACGATCAGGGCCGGAATGCGGAGCCGGCTCGCCAGCAGTTGGGAGCCGACGGCCAGGACGACGATCAGTCCCAGGCCTTCGAGCACCTGATTGTCCGTCACGGCAGCCTCCTGGCCGGTCGGCTGGACCGGCGGTCGTTTCCTTGAGGTCGGGTGGCGGCCGGTCTCAGCTCTCGCCGGACGGCCGGGCGCCGCCCTGGACGTCCGCGTCGGTCTGGGCCTCCAGCAGTCCGCGGGTGTCCAGGCGGTAGAGCACCACGAGGGCGGGCCCCACGAGGACGACCGCGACGCCGGTGACGATCAGCAGCCAGTGCAACGAGGCCGGCGCTCCGGCGGCCTGCTGCACCGTGAGGGACGTCGGCACCAGGTAGGGCCGCTGGGCCGCTCCCCAGCCGGCGATCACCAGGGCCACGGCGGCCACCGAGGTGAAGCGGGCCCAGCCCGCGGCCCTTCCGGCGACCAGCCAGGCGGTGGCCGCCGCGGCGACCGCGGCGAGGACGACCAGCAGCAGCCCGAGGCCGTGGGTGAGCCGGTCGTACACGTACGACGTGTGGTCGCGGGTCTCGGCGAGTCCGATCAGGGCGAGGACGGCGACGACGGCGAGGCTGCACCAGGCGCGGCGCCGGAAGTACACGACCATGTCGGGGGCGTCGAAGCGGTGGGCGTCCGCGGTGAGGAAGACGGCTCCGAGGAACGCGGTGGCCGCGACGGCGAGGAGTCCGGCGACGACGGAGGTCGTGCCGGCCCAGACGTGCGCGGTGGCCGGGGTTCCGGGGGCGGCCCGGCCGGAGGCGACCCCGCCGACCGCCGCGCCCAGGAAGAACGGGGTGAGCAGGGAGGCGACGGCGAACACGGCCCCGAAGAAGCGGCGTTGGGCGAGCCGTCGGCTGGGCTTGCGCAGGGCGAACCCCGCTCCGCGCAGCACGAGGCCGACGGCGGCGAGGGCGAGGGGCAGCCACATCGCGCTGAACACCGCCTCGAAGAAGACCGGGAAGCCGGTCCACATGAGGACGAGGACGAAGATCAGCCAGACGTTGTTGACCTCCCAGACCGGCTCCATGGCGTGGTCGATCAGGTCGCGCGGCCGTCTCCCCCGCCGGGTGCCGCCCGCGGTCAGATCCCAGAACCCGGCGCCGTAGTCGACGCCGCCGCCGCAGGCGTAGGCCGCTGTCGCGAGGAGCAGGATCCAGGCGGCCACCGTTGCGGTCATCGGGTGTCTCCCGGCTCGGAGCGGGACTCCGGTGGACCGGCGCCCCCGGTGGCCTCGACCGTCTCCCGGCGGGGCCCGTACGGCGTGTCGAGTTCCGGGTCGTGCCCGTCCCCGCCGTCCGGCTCCGTGCCCGCGACCCGCCACCGCCGGCTCATCCGCAGGACGACTCCGAGGAACGCGCCGAACATGAGCACGTAGACGACCACCACGATCCCGAACATGATCCACAGGGAGGTGGCGGGGGTGGACGTCACCGCGTCCGAGACCCGCATGTGCTGGTAGACGATCCAGGGCTGGCGGCCCACCTCGGTGGTGATCCATCCGCACTCGACGGTCACGACGCTGGCCACGCCCGCGAGTGCCGCGCAGCGGAAGAACCAGACGGAGCGGGGCAGGTCGCGGCGGCGGAACCAGCACCAGCCGTACCAGAGCGCGAGGAGGATCAGCACGCTGCCGATGCCGGCCATGATGTCGAACGTCCAGTGCACGATGGTGGCCTGGGTGGGGGTGGGGCGGTCCGCCGCGGGCACGGACGTCAGCCCGTTGACCTTGGTGCCGGGGCTTCCGCCCGCCAGGATCGAGTCCAGCTGCGGGACCTTGATGCCCCCGGTGACGCTGCCGTCGGGGTGCAACCGGCCGAAGAGGTACTCGGGGACGTGGGTGTCCGTCTTCCAGACCAGCTCCGCGGCGGCGAACTTCACCGGCTGCTTCTGGTAGACCTGCCGGGTGATGTTGTCGCCGAGGAAGAACTGCACCGGGGTGAGGATCGCCGCGACGGTGAACGGCACGCAGAACCCGAGCCGGTGGTACCGGTCCCGGCGCCCCCGCAGCCACCCGACCGCGTACACGCCGGCCACCACATAGCCCGCCGTCAGGAACATCGCGACGACGAAGTGCCAGTACTGGGGGCCGAACATCGGGGTGAACACGGCCGAACGGATGTCGACGTCGGTCGGCCTGCCCTGGGAGTCGAGCCGGAAGCCCTGCGGGGTGTTCATCCACGCGTTCGCGCCGATGATGCCGAAGGCCCCGAGCAGCGCGGCGAACGGCAGCGGGGTGGCGAGCCAGAAGTGGGGCCATGGCCTCAGACGCCGCCAGCCGTAGAGGTAGACGGCGATGAGGACGGCCTCCAGGAAGAACGCCCAGGCCTCCACCCCGAATCCGAGGCCGAAGACGTCACCCCAGGTGCCCATCATCTTCGGCCACAGCAGCCCGAACTCGAACGACAGCACGGTGCCGGTGACGATGCCGACGGCGAACTGCACGGCCATGACGGCGGACCAGCGCCGGGCGAGCAGGAGCGCGACCGGGTCCTTCCTGCGCAGCGCCCGGTGGTGCATCACGAGCGTGATGAACGGCAGGGCCACACCGAGCGGCACGAGGATGATGTGGGTGGCCAGGGTGAAGGCCATCAGCTCGCGCGCGGGGAGCATCTGCGCGGGAGCGTCGGCCAGGAGGGTCAATGCCTTGTTCATGCTGGCCTATCGGCTGGTGACGACGGTGGGAGGTGCCGGGCCGCCGTCTCAGCCGCCGGTGGCGAAGCCGGGGAAGAGCGTCATCCCGCCGTCCACGAACAGGGTGGTGCCGACGACGTAGTCCATGAGGTCGGAGGCCAGTACCGTCACCGCCGTGGCGATGTCCTCGGGCTCACCGACCCGCCGGTAGGGGATCAGCCGGAGGAGTTCCTGCTCGGCCTCGGGGGTGTCCCAGGCGCTGCGGTTGATCGGGGTCTTGATGGCGCCGGGCGCGACCGCGTTGACGCGGATGCCCTGGGGGCCGAGTTCCTGGGCGAGGGTCTGCATCAGCATCAGGACACCGCCCTTGGAGGCGGCGTAGTTCAGGTGGCCGGACCACGGGATGAGCTGGTGCACCGAGCTCATGCATACGATCTTCCCGGCGGAGCGGGAGACGTCCGGCACGACACCGCGCCGCAGGAACTCCTTGGCGGCCTCCCTGGCGCACAGGAACTGGCCGGTGAGGTTCACGTCGATGACCTTGCGCCACTGCGCCATGGTCATCTCCGTGACCGGGGCGTCCCGTTGCAGTCCGGCGTTGGCGACGAGGAGGTCGATGGTGCCGAACTCCTCCAGCATGCGCGCGAACATGCCGACGACCTGGCCCTCGTCGGAGACGTCCGCCTCGTGCGCGAAGGCCCGTACGCCGAAGGCCTGGATCTGCCGGACGACGTCCTCGGCCGCGTCCTGTCCGGACACGTAGTTGACGACCACGTCGGCGCCCGCGCGGCCCAGCGCGATCGCGGTGGCCAGTCCGATGCCGGAGTTCGCCCCGGTCACCAGGGCCTTCTGGCCCCGCAGGAGCGGCAACGCCGCCAGCTGCCGACCGCTGTCCACACCTGAGGTCACTGCCGTCTCCCGTTCGTCGGTTCGCCGTGGCAGGGAACCACTCCGCAGGGGGGCCGGGGAGGGCGGACTCGCCCGGCTCGGCCGTTGGGGGTAACGGGGTCCCTCCGGCGGAGCAACGGCGCGCCATCGCGGGTCACCGCCCGCCGGGAGCGGAACACGCCCCGACCGCCCGAGGTGACCGACGTGTCGGTCCTGCCGCGACCGCCGGCCCGGACGCGCTTCAAGAAGTGAACCGCGGGCCACGACCACACCGTGCGCGACGGACGAATACCCGTTGAACCGGGTCGAGTTGGCCGAACCTCGACCCTCGCACTCCTTCAACTCCTCGTGCAGTCCTTCAATTTCGAACGGTTCTTTGTTTCATCTCTTGACGCCTCTGGTGCAGACCTTTAGGTTCACCGATCACCACAACTCCATGAATGCAGTTGCTGTTCATGGACATGAACGCCCCCCACCATCAGCCATCTGCGAAGGGCTGTGAATCCCCCAGATGATCCATTCATCCCTCGCGCGCTCCACCGCGCTCCGTATCACCCTCTCCACCGCCGCGCTCACCCTCTCCGTCGGCGCCCTGAGCGCCACTCCGGCGGCGGCCGCCACCGGCACGATCACCGGGCTCGGCGGCAAGTGTCTCGACGTCGCCTCCGCGAGCTCGGCGAACGGCACCGCCGTCCAGCTCTACGACTGCAACGGAACCGCCGCCCAGCAGTGGACGGTCGGCTCGGACGGCACGGTCCGCGCGCTCGGCAAGTGCCTCGACATCACCGGCAACTCGACGGCCAACGGCGCACGCCTCCAGCTGTGGGACTGCGGCGGCGGCGCGAACCAGAAGTGGACGGTCACCACCGCCCACGACCTCGTCAATCCGCAGTCGAACAAGTGCGCAGACGTCACCGGCAACACCTCGGCCAACGCGACCCCGGTCCAGATATGGACGTGCACGGGCGCCGCCAACCAGAAGTGGACCGCGCCCGGCGGCGGCGGCACCGCACCGAGCGCGCCGATGGCCGTCGCCCCGTACCTGTACAACGGCTGGGGCAGCCCGCCGAACCCGGCGACGGTGATGAACGCGACCGGCGTGAAGTGGTTCACCCTGGCCTTCGTGCTCAGCAACGGCTACTGCAATCCGCAGTGGGACGGCAGCCGCGCGCTGACCGGCGGTGTCGACCAGCAGACCGTCAACACCGTCCGCGCGAACGGCGGCGACATCATCCCGTCGTTCGGCGGCTACAGCGGCAACAAACTGGAAAGCTCCTGCTCCAGCGCGGGCGAACTCGCCGGCGCCTACCAGAAGGTCATCAACGCCTACGGGCTCAAGGCCATCGACATCGACATCGAGGCCGACGCCTACAGCAACGGAACCGTCCAGCAGCGCACGGTCGACGCCCTCAAGACGGTGAAGGCCAACAACCCCGGCCTGAAGGTGTACGTCACCATCGGCACGGGCACGAGCGGCCCCGACACCAGTCTCATCAACCGGGCCGCGAACTCCGGTCTGAGTGTGGACAGTTGGACCATCATGCCGTTCGACTTCGGCGGCGCCGGCCAGAACATGGGAACGCTCACCACCCGGGCCGCCGAGGGCCTGAAGACCGCGCTCAAGAACGCCTACGGCTACAGCGACGACCAGGCGTACCGGGACATGGGCATCTCCTCCATGAACGGGATCACCGACCAGAACGAGACGGTGACGGTCGCCGACTTCCAGACGATCCTCGGCTACGCGCAGCAGCACCATCTGGCGCGCCTGACCTTCTGGTCGGTCAACCGGGACCGCCCCTGCACGAGCGGGGTCGCCGACAGCTGCTCCGGCGTGGGCCAGTCGGACTGGGACTACACCCGCGTCCTCGCGAAGTACACCGGCTGACCTTCGTCACACCCCCCACCAGCGCAGGAGTGCTCCCATGTCCCGTTCCACCCTGTCCAGAAACAGAAGAACGTCCGGCCGGCACCGGATACCGAGACTGCTCACGGTGACCGCCCTCGTGGCGACGACCCTGTCGGGTCTGTCCGTCGCCGCGCAGGGCGACGCGGTGGCCGCCACCGGCGCGGCCGCCGCCCTGCCGACCGGCTGGGCCACCGTCGTCAACGCGGGCAGCGGCAAGTGCGTCGACGCCCGTGCCGCCGGTACGGCCGACGGAACGGCCGTCCAGCAGTACGCGTGCAACAGCAGCCAGGCGCAGCAGTGGCGCCTCACGGCCACCTCGGGCGGCTACTACCGGGTCGACAACCGCGCCGACGCGACCAAGGCCTGGGACGTCACCGGTGTCTCGGCCGCGGACGCCGCACCGGTCCAGCTGTGGACCTACGGCGGCGGCGCCAACCAGCAGTGGCAGGCCGTGGCGGAGTCCGGCGGCGCCTACCACTTCGTGAACCGCAACAGCGGCAAGTGCCTCGACGTGCCGAGCGCGTCGACGGCCGACAGCGTGCAGTTCCAGCAGTACACGTGCAACGGCTCGGCGGCGCAGTCCTTCTCCGTCAACCCCGTCGACGTCCAACAGCCGCCCGGCACACCGGACCTCGGTCCGAACGTCACCGTCTTCGACCCGTCGACGCCCGCGGCCACCATCCAGAGCAGCCTCGACGCGGCGTTCCAGCAGCAGCAGACCAATCAGTTCGGCACCGCGCGCAAGGCCTTCCTCTTCAAGCCCGGCAGCTACGACGCCAACGCCAACGTCGGCTTCTACACCCAGGTGGCAGGTCTCGGGCTGTCCCCCGACGACGTCACGATCCGGGGCGCGGTGCACGCCGAGGCCGACTGGTTCCAGGGCAACGCGACCCAGAACTTCTGGCGTTCGGCGGAGAACCTGTCGGTGACCCCGACCTCGGGTTCCGACCGGTGGGCGGTGTCGCAGGCGGCGCCGTACCGGCGGATGCACCTGCGGGGCAACCTCGCCCTCGACGACGGCGGCTGGTCCAGCGGCGGCTACATGGCCGACACCCGGATCGACGGCCAGGTCAACTCCGGCTCGCAGCAGCAGTGGCTGTCGCGGAACACCGAGTGGTCCAACTGGACCGGCTCGAACTGGAACATGGTGTTCGTCGGCGCGAAGAACGCTCCCGCGAACAGCTTCCCCAGCCCGCCGTACACCACGGTGAACCAGACTCCCGTCTCCCGCGAGAAGCCGTTCCTGTACGTCGACTCCGCGGGCGCCTGGAAGGTGTTCGTGCCCGGCGTCCGCACCAACTCGACCGGGGTCTCGTGGGGTTCGGGGACACCGGCCGGCACGTCCCTGCCGCTCTCGGACTTCTTCGTCGTGAAGCCGGGCGCGACGGCCGCGCAGCTGAACGACGCGCTGGCACAGGGCAAGAACCTGCTGGTCACCCCCGGCGTCTACCACCTCGACCAGACGCTCAAGGTCACCCGGCCCGACACCGTGGTGCTGGGCCTCGGCCTCGCCACCCTCATCCCCGACAACGGCGTCACCGCCATGACGGTCGCCGACGTGGACGGCGTCCAGCTCGCCGGACTGCTGATCGACGCCGGCACCACCAACTCCGCGCAGCTGCTGGAGATGGGGCCGAGCGGCTCTTCCGCGGACCACGCCGGCGACCCCAGTTCGCTGCACGACGTGTTCTTCCGCATCGGCGGCGCGGGCGTGGGGAAGGCCACCACCAGCCTGACGATCAACAGCGACGACGTCATCGGCGACCACCTGTGGCTGTGGCGCGCGGACCACGGCAGCGGAGTCGGCTGGACCAGCAACACGGCCGACACCGGGCTCGTCGTGAACGGCGACGACGTGACCATGTACGGCCTGTTCGTCGAGCACTACCAGAAGTACCAGACCGTCTGGAACGGCAACGGCGGGCGCACGTACTTCTACCAGAACGAGATGCCGTACGACCCGCCCAACCAGGCCGCCTGGATGAACGGTTCGACGCAGGGCTACGCCGCCTACAAGGTCGCGCCGTCCGTGACGAGCCATCAGGTGTACGGGTTCGGCAGCTACTGCTACTTCAACGTCAACTCGTCCGTCGCCGCCGAGCACGCCATCGAGGCGCCGAACAACGCCAACGTGCGCTTCAAGGACATGGTGACGGTCTCGCTGGGCGGCACCGGCACCATCCGGCACGTGGTCAACGACCGGGGCGGGCCCTCCAACTCCTCGACCAACGTCGCCAACCTCGTCAGCTACCCCTGACCCCTCCGGGAAGGACCGTCCGATGCACATCAGCAGATCCGGTCCGGCACGCGGAATCCTCGGATTCCTCGTCCTGCTGGCGACCCTGCTCGGCCTGGCATCACCGCCGGCCGCGCACGCGAACACCACGGCGGCGCCCTTCAAGGTGCTCGCCCTCTACAACGGCACCTGGGACGCGGCCCACATCAGCTTCGTCCACGAGGCCAACGACTGGTTCCCGAAGCAGGCCGCGGCGAACGGCTTCACCTACACGGCCAGCAACAACTGGGACCTGCTCAGCAACGGGGGCGTGAACGCCTACCAGGTCGTGCTGTTCCTCGACGACCTGCCGCAGACCGCGGCCCAACGCTCCGGTTTCGAGCAGTACATGCGCGGTGGCGGTGCCTGGATGGGCTTCCACGTCTCGGCCTTCACCACCGACGCGCAGAGCTGGCCGTGGTACCACAACCAGTTCCTCGGCACCGGCAACTTCCGGTCCAACACCTGGGGCCCGACCACGGCCGTGCTCAAGGTGGAGGACCGGACGCACCCGTCCACCGTGAACCTTCCGGCGACCTTCACCTCGTCGGTCAGCGAGTGGTACAGCTGGTCCAACGACCTGCGGCAGAACCCGGACATCCGCATCCTCGCCTCGATCGACCCGAGCAGCTTCCCGCTGGGCACGGACCCGAACCAGACCTGGAACAGCGGCTACTACCCGATCCTGTGGACCAACACGAAGTACAAGATGCTGTACGCCAACTTCGGCCACAACGCGATGGACTACGCGACGAACACCACCCTGTCGTCGACCTTCGCGAGCTCGACCCAGAACCGGTTCCTGCTGGACGGGCTGAAGTGGCTCGGCGGAGCGGGCGGGTCGGTGCCGCCGGCCGGTCCGATCTCCGAGACCGCCTGGTACTCCCTGGCCAACGCGGGCAACGGCGCCTGCGTGGACGCCCGGGCGGCCGCCACGGCCAACGGGACCGCGATCCAGCAGTACGCCTGCAACGGCACGCAGGCGCAGCAGTTCCAGTTCCGTTCGACGGACAGCGGGTACACCCGCATCACGATCCGTCCGAATCCGCAGCAGGTCGTCGACGTGACCGACCGGTCGACGGCCGACAACGCGGCGCTCCAGCTGTGGAGTTGGTCGAGCGGGCAGAACCAGCAGTGGCAGCCGGTGCAGGAGAGCGGTGGCCGCTATCACTTCACCGCCCGGCACAGCGGCAAGTGTCTGACCGCCGCGGGTCCGGCGACGAACAGTGTGCAGCTGACCCAGCGTGCCTGTGACGGCTCGGCGGCGCAGAGTTTCGCCCTCACCGCACAGCCCTGACCGGCCCGGGTCCCAGGGGTGCCCCCGTCGCGTGCGCGCGGCGGGGGCACCCGTGCGCCGTCGGTCAGCGCGCCAGCCGGGCCAGTTCGGTCCCGGCGAGCAGGAAGGCGCCGACGCCGAAGTCCGCGGTGCTGCCGTACGTGACGGGCTGACTGGACTCCGGGCGGTCGCCGACGCCCTGCACGTAGCCGAGGAAGCCGTCGGAGTGCACGGCGGTGGCCACCAGGCCGTTCCAGGCACGGGCGGCGACCGGGAGGTGGACCGAGCGGTCGACCAGACCGGCGGCGACCGCGTACGCGGTGCCGTACAGGAAGAAGGACGTGCCGCTGGTCTCGGGGCCGGGCAGATGGGCCGGGTCGGCGAGGTCGACGTTCCAGAAGCCGTCGGCGCGCTGCACCCCGGCGACGGCCCGCACCAGACGGGTGAGCGTGTCGCGGTACTCGGCGGTGTGTGCCTCGGTGGCGGGCAGCGCCTTCAGCGTCTTCACGTGGCCGCCGGCCACCCAGCCGTTGCCGCGGGACCAGACGACGGGCCTGCCCGAGGGGGAGACGATGCCGCCGGGCAGGAACCGTTTGTCGCGGTACCAGAGGCCGCTCGTGGCGTCGTACAGACCGGGGCCGCCCTCGGCCCGTTTGGTGTGGCCGTACAGGGAGTACAGCTTCTGCCAGTACGCCGGGTCCGCGCGCAGGGCGCCGAGGCGGGCGAAGGGCGGCATGGCCATGTGCAGGGCGTCGTCCCACCACCAGTCGTCGTTCTTGTCCGGCTGGTCCTCGTGGACCATCCGGTGCAACGACGTCTCGATCGCGGTGAGTTTCCGCTCCTCGGGCTCGCGCTCGTAGAGGTCGAGGTAGGCCTGCCCGGCGCAGTGGTTGTCGGCATGGCGGGTGGTCACGCCGCCGCTGAGGCCGTACGCGTGCTTCTCCGCCCAGTTCCGGGCGTAGGTGAGGTAGCGGGAGCTGCCCGTCAGCCCCTGGAGGGCGAGCAGTCCGCTGAAGAAGGTGGCGTTGGCCCAGCCGTTGTCGCCGGGGTCCGGGTGGGCGCCGATCCACTGGTCGGCCACACGGCGCAGGACGGCGGTGATCGCGGCCCGTGACGGCAGGGCCGGTGCGGCGGCCCGTGGGGAGGCCTGAGCGGTGCCCGAGAGGGTGGGGAGGAGAGCCGCGGAGGCCGTGAGAGCGGCCGCGCCGGAGAGCAGGCGTCGTCTGTCCATGTGAACAACTCCTACGGATGGGGACTCCCATCCTCAACTCCCGCCACAGCGACTGTCCATGACCGCGCGTCAACTTGTCGCGAAGTGGAGGTTGTTCAGAGTGGTGGACGCGGTTCGCTGCCGGGAATCGGATTCCCCGTGCGGTCCACGCGGAATTCCCGGCATGCGCGACCGGTCACAGCACGGCGGGCGGTGCCCCTCCTGGGGGCACCGCCCGTATCGCCGCCGCGGGACGGCGGCCCGAGGCCGCCGAGTCGCGTCACACCTTGCGCCACCGCGCCATCGCGAACGAGAACACGCCGAACAGGATCAGGCCCACGGCGACGAGCGCCAGCAGCCACGGACCCATCGGGGTACCCGCGAAGGAACGGAGCGTGTCGTCCATCCCCTTGGCCTTGTCGGGCTCGTAGTCGATCGCGGCCCGTACGGCGAACACACCGGCCGCGGCGAACACGGCGCCGCGCGCCGTTCCGCCTCCCACACCCGTCACGTCGACGACCTGGCGGACCCGCTTCGACATCTCGCCGAGCTTCAGGTGCTTGTGGTACTTGCGCATGATGGCCCGCACCGCGATCCACACGCCGGCCGCGACGAGTCCCACGCCCACGGCGCCGACGATCCACTGGCCGCCGGGTATGCCGAGCGCCTTGGCCGTCACGTCGCGGGACTTCTTGTCACCGGCTCCGCTGCCGCGCGAACCGGCGGCGAAGGAGAGCACGGAGTAGGCGACGAATCCGTAGAAGACACATCGTCCGGCCGCCATCAGGCGCTTGGCCGGCTTGCCGCCGTCCTCGCCGGCGGAGCCGAACACCGCTTCGGACAGCCGCCACAGCGCCATGCCGACGACGCCGATGCCGAGCGCCCACAACAGGACGGCGCCGAAGGGCTTGGAGGCGATCTCCTGCAGGGCACCGCCGCGGTCCGCCTGCTGCCCGCTGCCGCCGAAGGCGATGCGCAGGGCGAGGACGCCGACCAGGGCGTAGATCACGCCGCGGGCGGTCAGTCCCGCCCGGGCCGCGCCTTCGCGTGCCGTTCCGGTGGCCGCCCGGCGGGCGCCGACCTGGCCCTCGCGGGCCACCGCTCCGGCGTTCACGCGGACACCGCCTCGTGCGTCGCGCTCGTGTCCAGCAGCACCATCATCACACCCTCCATGTCACCGGTCGCCGCGCCCGACTCCTGCGGGGCGAAGGCGGCACCGGGGGCTTCCCGCTGACGTCGCGTCGCGAGCAGACCTCCCCGTGCCTCCACGGTCGGTTGCCCCGAAAGTTGCCCGGCAGACGCCGATTTCCGTCCGGGATCACCGCCGGGCTGAAACCGTCGGTCCACGTCGGCGCGGTGACGGACGTGGCCCGAGCGATCCGGTGACCGGCTGTGCCGCCGGGCCGCCGAGACCCGGCGCAGGCCCCGTTCGCAGCGCCGCCCGCCCAGGTCAACACGGTCCGTGGGCTATGTTGAGGTCTCGTGGGAGACGAAGGAGGCGCACCGGTGCCATCGCCGCAGCAGGCACGCGCACAGGCATCCGCGATCACCTCGGGCCGCACGGCACCCGAGGCGGGCGCGGCTCCCATGTCCCAGCTCAGGGAGCTGTTCGACGGTCCCCGGCTCTCTCCGGGCCAGCGCAGGATCGCCCAGTACCTGATCGAGCACATCACCGAGGCGGCGTTCCTCTCGATCACCGATCTCGCCGAGCGGGTGGGTGTCAGCCAGCCTTCGGTGACCCGTTTCGCGGCGGCGGTGGGCTTCAGCGGTTACCCGGCGCTACGGGAGCGGCTCCAGGCGATCGCGCTCAGCGCCCTGGGCAGCACACCGGGTACACCGGCCGAGGTCACCAGCAACGAGCTGCAGGCCGCAGTGGACGCCGAGATCGAGAACCTGGAGAACCTGCGGCGGGACTTCGCCGACCCCGACGAGGTGATCCGCGTCGGCCGGGCCCTGTCGGAGTCCACCCCCCTGACGGTCCTCGGACTGCGCATCTCCGTGTCCCTCGCCGAGTACTTCACGTACGCCGCCCGTCGTATCCATCCGGACGTCCGGATGGTGACGCGCGGTGGCTCGGTCGCCTACGACGCGCTGCTCCAGTCGCGGGAGGCCGGCGGCACCTGGGTGCTGGCCTTCGGGATGCCCCGGCACGCGCACGAGACGCTCACGGCCATGCGGGTCGCGCGCAGCGCCGGTCTCCAGGTGGCGCTGATCACCGATCTGGGGCTCGGTCCGCTGGCGGACGAGGCGGACGTCACCTTCGCCACCGGGACCGGTTCCCGGCTCGTCTTCGACTCCTACGCGGCGCCCGTGGTGCTGTCGGCGGCCCTGCTGCAGGCCATGACCGACGCCGATCCGGAGCGGACCCAGGGGCGCCTCGAGGAGTACGAGCAGGTCGCCGAGCAGCACCAGTTCTTCCTGAAGGACTGACCGCACCGGCCGTCGGCCGCCCTCCCCGTACCGGCTGTCACCACGGCATCACGGGATCAATCACATCAAAGCGCGCATGAATGTTTTCATGTCCTTGCGCATCTGGCGGTATATATAAATACTTCTTGCGGATCGCGACCCGGAGGCCTCCAGGTCACGACCCTGACCACCCGGGGCCGTCCGCTCCTACCCGCAACGGGTCCCGGGTGATCGAGCGGGACTCGCCTCGGCGAGACCCGTGGTGGCGGCCCCGGTCATCCCCTATGCCGGGGCCGCCCCAGAGTCCCCCGCCGACGTAACCCGGAAGCGATGAACATGGCCCTGACGTATTCCCCGATCACCTCGGACTGGCCGTGCCAGGTCAAGACACCCGGCAGTTTCGACTGGGAGCGATCGGCGGTGAAATGGCTGCGCGAGCTGGTGCCGAGCCGCTATGCGAGCTATCCCGTGCTGCACAAGCACCCCGTGCTGCTCGCCCGCCACGCACAGCTCCAGGTGCAGCAGGAGATACGGGTCGCCCGCACCGCCCTGCAGACCGCCCGTTCCGAGCTGCCCGGCCTCGGCCTGCACGAGGGCGTCATCGAGCACACCATCAAGCTCTACGCCGCCGAGCTGATGCAGCTCCAGCACATCGCCCGGAGCATCCGCACGGTGTCCCAGGCCCTGGTGGACCACCCCCACCCGCGGCACTGAGCCCTCGGCGAGAAGCGGGAGCGTCGTACGGATGGCCGAACCGGGTGCGATAGCCGGGGCGCGAGCGGGCACACGGAAGGCAGTCACATCCCGACGAGAGCCCTGGACGGACGCATGGATACGACCTCATGGACCGTGGTCATCATCGTCGCGGTCCTCGCGGCCGCCCTGCTCGGCGTCGCCCTGGTCCTGCTCGGCCGCCTCGTGCGCACCCGGCGCGATCTGCGGCGGGCCGGACTGCCCACGGGATCCAAGTGGGTCTTCTGGGGCGCCGTCCTCTACCTGGTGCTGCCGACGGACCTCGTACCCGACCCCGTCTATCTGGACGACATCGGTGTCATGCTGCTGGCCCTGCGCTCGATGCGCTCGGCCGCCGCGCCCGCCGACCCTCTCGCCGAGCGCGGGAACCCGAAGGATCGGGCGGTCCGTTGAGCGTCTGACGGCCCGTGCCGCGCCTCCTCCCGGCGTGCGGCGCGGATCATCCGACCGACGGGCGGTGGCATGAGCGAGCTGGTTCCCGGGGGCAACACCCCTCTGCCGGGCGGTGCCCTGACCCTCAGGGTGCCGGGTCCCTTCGACGTGTCCGCGCTCGTCACGGACACCGACGGCCAGGTGCGCGGCGACGGGGACTTCGTGTTCTACAACCAGACGTCGGCGCCCGGTGTCCGGCTCGACGGCGACCGCCTCACCGTGGACCCGGCGCGGCTGCGGCCGGGAGCGGACCGTGTCACCGTCGTCGTCAGCCCCGCCGATCCCGGGACGCCCCTCGGACGTCTGCCCTCCCCCGCCCTCCTGGTCAGCGCGCCGGACGGCCGCACGATCGCCCGATTCACCCCGCCCCGGCCCCAGGCGGAGACGGTCCTGCTGCTCGCCGAGCTGTACCGACGCGGCACGGCATGGAAGCTCCGCGCCCTCGGCCAGGGGTACGCGGACGGACTCGCCGGTGTGGCACGGGACTTCGGCATCGAAGTGACCGAGGACACCGGCTCCGTGCCCTCCGGCGCACCGCCGAGCCCTTCGCCGGCCACGCGACCGCACCCGGGGCAGGGGGTGGCTCCGGTCGTCCGGACCCCGACGCTGCTGGACCTCGGACCGATCGGCGCGGGCGCCGGTTTCGGCCCGACGTCCGGTGACGGCACGGGCACGCACGGATTCCTCGAGGCCGCGAACTCCGCGCGTGCGGCGGCCGGTTCCCCGCCCGTCGCCCTCGACGCCCGGCTCATGACGGCGGCGCGGGCCCATGCCGCCGGTATGGCGGCCGGAGGCCTGCTCAGCGCGGAGAGCCCGGACGGGGTCTCCGTCTACCAGCGCGTCGTCTCGTCCGGGTACGCCTATCTGACCATCGGCGAGCACTTGGTCTCCGGGCCACGCACCCCGCGCGAGTTCGTGGAGTACTGCCTGTCCTCGGAGCGGTCCCGGAGCACCGTGTGCGACCCCGGATTCGAGCAGGCCGGACTGGCCCAGGTCGCCGACGCCCGCTCCGGCGACCTGTACTGGACCGCCCTGTGGGCACGGCCGTTCAGCCCCGCGGGCCTGGAGCGCACGGCCCGGGAGGTCATCGCGCTCACCAACACCGAGCGCACCGCGCACGGGCTGCCACCCCTCGCCCCCGACTCCCCGCTCACGGCGGCGGCCCAGGGTCACAGCGCCGACATGGTGGCCCGCGACTTCTACGCGCACACCTCCCCGGAGGGCCGCAGGCCCTGGGACCGGGCCGCCGCCGCGGGCTCCGGGCGGCGCACCATAGGGGAGAACATCGCCTGCGGTCAGCGCTCCCCCGCCGAGGTGGTCCTCGGCTGGATGAACAGCCCCGGCCACCGCGCCAACATCCTCAAGCGCGACTTCACCCACATAGGCATCGGCCTCGCCGGCGGCGGCCGGGCGGGGACGTACTGGACACAGCTCTTCGGCGGCTGACCGGCCGTCAACCGGATCGCTCCCCGCACCACCCGGCGGACCATCAGCACGGCGCCCGGCACCGTCACCCCTCAGCCACCCGTCCCCGACGGCCGCTTTCCGCCAATCCACCGATTCCCGTCCACGGATTCCGGTTCACCGGCGGGCAATGCGACCCCCGCGCGTCTTCAGCGCGTACAGATGGGGGCGACGCCCGCATCCGCGGCGCGGTCCGGGCCGGCACGGCGAACCGGCAGACGGCACAGGGGAGAAGAATCAGATGGTCTCAGGAACGGTGGGTA
Organism: Streptomyces sp. NBC_01428; assembly: GCF_036231965.1. NCBI lineage: Bacteria > Bacillati > Actinomycetota > Actinomycetes > Kitasatosporales > Streptomycetaceae > Streptomyces > Streptomyces sp. NBC_01428. Next base: position 1,451,775 of record NZ_CP109499.1, read on the forward strand.
CGGGCACGGCGTTGGGCGCGGTTCTGGTGTCCCTGCTGGCGGCCCCGGCCCAGGCCGTGACCCCGGCGGACACGGACGGTCCGGGTGCCCGGCCGGCCGCGGCGGTCGCTGCGGCGCCCGACGACGCGGGGCTGCGCGCCATCCTGCGCACGGCCCGCACACAGGGCGCTCCGGGAGCGATGGCGAGAATCGACGACAACGGCACGGTGCACCGGCTGGTCGAGGGACTCGCCGACCGGGCCACCCGGCGGACGATCAGCACGAACGACCGCTTCCGCGTCGGCAGCATCACCAAGACGTTCTCCGCCGTCGTCCTCCTCCAGCTGGTCGACGAGGGCAAACTGAAGCTCGACACGTCGGTCAACAGCTACCTGCCGGGGCTGCTGCCCGACAACCGCATCACCGTGCGGCACATCCTGAGCCACCGCAGCGGCCTGTACGACTACACGAACGACCTGTTCGCGCGGACCGTCCCCGGTTTCGAGGCCGTGCGCACCAAGGTGTTCAGCTACCGGGACCTGGTGAAGCTGTCCCTCAGGAAGGCGCGCACGAACGCGCCCGGCGCCGCCTACTCGTACTCGAACACCAACTTCGTCGTCGCCGGTCTGCTGATCGAGAAGCTCACCGGGCACGGTGTCGCCGCCGAGTACAAGAAGCGCATCTTCACGCCGCTGAGCCTGGCCGACACCGTCTATGTCCATCCCGACGCGACGATCCCGGGCCGCCACGCCAACGGCTACCTCACGCCCGACGCGGCCGGCGCGGCGCTCGTCGACTCCACCCGGCAGACCGCCTCCTGGGCGCAGAGCGCGGGCGCGATCATCTCCACCCCGCACGACCTGGACGTGTTCCTCTCCGCCCTGGCGCGCGGCAAGCTCATGTCCGCCGCGCAGCTCACCCAGATGAAGAAGTGGACACAGGTCAACAGCAACACGGCCTACGGCCTCGGGCTGCGCCGCCGTGACCTGTCGTGCGGGATCTCCGTGTACGGCCACACCGGCACCGTGCAGGGCTACTACTCGTACGCGTTCACCACGAAGGACGGCAAGCGCAGCCTCACCGCGCTCGCCAACACCTCCAACAACACCAAGGTGCTCAACACCATGTACCGCACCCTGGAGCCGGCGTTCTGCGGCAAGTCCGCCGCCGCGTCCGCGGTCCGCGGCGCCACGCGGTCCGGCGGACCCGCCACGGCTCCGCCGGAGCGGCACGAGGACATCGCGCCCGGCATCACCCGCGACTGAGCGCGGCGGAACCCTCCCCGGCCTCGTCCCGCCCCTGGCTGTTCGGCCGCCGGTGGGCGGGCTGGTCCGGGGCGGGGCGTGACCGTTGCGCCGGGATCGGCAGGCTGTGGGGTTTGTCGGCGTCGACGGTGAACGGCTCCCGGTAGTGGTGGATCTCCAGGGGCTCTCCGCTCGCGAGCGTGTACGTGGCGACGTCCTGGTGGATCTCCACGCGCAGCCGGCGGCCGAGGAGTTCCAGGGAGAACGCGAGACGGCTGAACCGCTCGGGCAGCCGGGGTGCGAACTCCAGGGTGTCGCCGTGGTGCCGCAGTCCGCCGAACCCGGCGACGAGCGCCATCCAGGTCCCCGCGAGCGACGCGATGTGCAGTCCGTCGCGGGTGTTGTGCTCCAGGTCCTCCAGATCCATCAGCGCGGCCTCGACCAGGTAGTCGTAGGCGAGCCCCGGGTGACCCGTCTCGGCGGCCATCACCGCCTGGCAGCAGGCGGACAAGGAGGAGTCCCGGACGGTGAGGGGCTCGTAGTAGGCGAAGTTGCGGGCCTTGTGCTCGTCGTCGAAGAACGGGCTGCACTTGTACATGGCGAGCACCAGGTCGGCCTGCTTGACGACCTGCTTGCGGTAGATGTCGAAGTACGGGAAGTGCAGCATCAGCGGGTACTGGTCGGGCCGCGTGGCGGCGAAGTCCCAGCGCTGGTAGCGGGTGAAGCCCGCGTTCTGCTCGTGGACACCGAGTTCGTCGTTGTACGGGATGTGCATCGCGTCGGCGGCGTCGCGCCAGGCCGCGCTCTCCTCCTCGTCCACGCCGAGTTCGGCGGCGCGCCGCGGGTGCCGCTCGACGACGTCCGCGGCGGCGAGGAGGTTCGCTCGGGCCATCAGGTTGGTGTACGTGTTGTCGTTCGCGACGGCGCTGTACTCGTCGGGGCCCGTCACCCCGTCGATGTGGAAGTGCCCCTGGTGGTCGTGGTGGCCCAGTGAGCGCCACAGCCGTGCCGTCTCGGCCAGCAGCTCGACGCCGGTCTCCCGCTCGAAGTCCGTGTCGCCGGTGGTGGCGGTGTAGCGGACGACGGCGTCGGCGATGTCGGCGTTCACGTGGAACGCTGCGGTGCCGGCCGGCCAGTACGCGGAGCCTTCCGGGCCCGCGATGGTCCGCCAGGGGAACGCGGCGCCCCGCAGGCCGAGTTGGGCCGCCCGCTCCCGTGCGGCGGACAGGGTGCTCTGGCGCCAGCGCAGTGCCTCGGCGACGGCGTCGGGCGAGGTGTAGGTGAGCAGCGGCAGCACGAACGTCTCGGTGTCCCAGAAGGCGTGGCCGTCGTACCCGGACCCGGTCAGGCCCTTCGCGGGGATGGCGCGCCGCTCGGCGCGGGCGCCCGCCTGCAGGACGTGGAAGAGGGCGAAGCGGACGGCCTGCTGGATCTCCTCGTCGCCGTCCACCTCCACGTCGGCGCGCGCCCAGAAGTCGTCCAGGTAGGCGCGCTGTTCGTCGACGAGTCCCTGCCATCCGCCGTGCTGGGCAGCGGCGAGGGCGGCGTCGACCTGGTCGCTCACGGCGGGCAGGGAGCGGTTGCCCGACCAGCCGTGCGCGACGAGCTTCTCGACGCGCAGGGTCTGGCCCGGTTCCAGGACGGAGGTGACCGTGAGGCGGGCGAGGTCGTCGCTGCTCTCGCTGGTCATGGTGGTGCGGTCGGGTCCCTTGACGGCGTGGTCGGCCGCCGCGGCGACGCGCAGGGCGCTGTGCCGGGTGCGGTGCACGAGCCGCAGCCTGCGGCCCGTGGCGAAGTGCTCCTCGGACTCCAGCGGCGACTCCAGGGCGACCGCGGCGCGCGGGTCCCCGGAGCGGCCGGGCAGCTGCTCGTTGGCCACCAGCTCGGACTGCACGACCACCCGGGTCCGGTCGTCGAGGGGTTCCACCTCGTAGGCGACGGCGGCGATCGCCCGCTGGGTGAAGGACACGAGCCGGGTGGAGCGCACCCGGACCGTGGAACCGGCCGGCGACGTCCACTCGCAGGTGCGGGTGAGCAGACCGCTGCGCAGGTCGAGGACCCGCTCGTGGGACCGCAGCTGTCCGTACCGCAGGTCGAACGGCTCGTCGTCCACGAGCAGGCGGATCAGCTTGCCGTTGGTGACGTTGATGACCGTCTGCCCGGACTCCGGGTAGCCGTAGCCCGCCTCGGCGTAGGGCAGCGGGTGCACTTCGTGGACGCCGTTGAGGTAGGACCCGGGCAGGCCGTGGGGTTCGCCCTCGTCGAGGTTGCCGCGCCAGCCGACGTGGCCGTTGGCGAGGGCGAACACGGACTCGCTCTGCGGCAGCAGCCGCAGGTGCAGGTCGCTCTCGCGCAGGGTCCAGGGCTCGACACCGTACGACGTGTGGGTGATCACGCCTCCTCCGTCAGCTCGGACAGGTCCTGTACGACGATGTCGGCGCCGTGGTCGCGCAGTGCGTCGCCCTGGCCGACCCGGTCGACACCGACGACGTACCCGAAGTGGCCCGAGCGGCCGGCGTCCATGCCGGCCAGCGCGTCCTCGAAGACGGCGGCGGCGGAGGGGTCGGTGCCGAGGTCGTGGGCCGCGGCCAGGAAGGTGTCCGGGCGCGGCTTGCCCGGCAGCCGTCGTTCGGCGGCCACGACACCGTCGATCCGTACGTCGAAGAGGTCCTCGGCGCCCACCGAGCGCAGGATGTCCTGGCAGTTGGCGCTGGAGGAGACGACCGCCGTGCGCAGACCGCGGGCCCGGACGGCCTCGACGTAGCGCAGTGTGCCGTCGTAGGCCTCGACGCCGTCGGTGCGGATCATGTCGAGCAGCAGCTCGTTCTTGCGGTTGCCCAGCCCGTGGACGGTGACGCGGTCCGGCGGGTCGTCCGGGGTGCCCTCGGGGATCTCGATGCCGCGCGAGGAGAGGAAGGTGCGCACGCCGTCGGCGCGCTGCAGCCCGTCCACGTACTCCGCGTAGTCGTGGTCCTTGTCGAAGGGCCGGAAGCCCTCTCCGTCGCGGTCGCGCAGGAAGTCGTCGAACGTCCGCTTCCAGGCGGCCGCGTGGACCACGGCGGTCTTGGTGATGACGCCGTCGAGGTCGAAGAGGCACGCCAGGATCTGTTTCGGCAGGCCGAGCTCAGTCATACCCACAGTGTTCCCCCGGTTGCCGGGTCCAGCGGGTGTCGAGCGCCACACGAGTCGGTGTCGGCTCCGCGGCGCGTGCGCGGCGGCCTCACGGAGTGTCGTCCGGGAACGAGTGGTGTTCGTGCGCGACGCTCCAACGCCCGCCCTCCTTGCGGAGTCCGACGGTCAGGCGCAGCCTCAAGTCGGGCTTCTTCGCGAACTCCTCCGGTGTGCCGCAGCGCAGCAGGGCGTGCGCGTACGCCACGTCGTCGCCGGCGACGACGTCGAGGGACTCGACGGTGAACGACGCCCCCTGGGCCTGCCAGGCGAAGAACGGGGGCCAGGTCTCCCGGTAGGCGTCGATGCCGCGGACGCCTTCGTAGGGCGGCGGCACGTCGTACATGACGATGTCCGGCGTGTGGTCGGCGAGGACGCCGTCGAGGTCGCCCTCGTGGACGGCGGCGGCCCAGCGTTCGACGAGGGCGCGGATCTGCTGTTCGTCCTGGTTCATGGTGCATCCCTGCCCCGTCCGGCACCGGACGTCCCCGGTCTCCCCCGAGGCCGATACTGGAGGGCATGGACATCGCCTCCCTCCGGCCCCTCGCGGGGCGCGCATGACCTTCGACGACCTGGTGGAGCGGGCCGCTTCGCTGGTACGGCCCGGCCGGCGCGCCCTCCTCGGCATCGCGGGCGGGCCCGGCTCGGGCAAGTCGACGCTGGCGGAACGGCTGGTCCGGGGGCTCGACGCGAGGGGGGCCTTCGGGGTCGCCCACGTGCCGATGGACGGGTTCCATCTCGCGGACGCCGAGCTGGACCGGCTCGGCCGGCGCGACCGCAAGGGCGCCCCGGACACCTTCGACGCGGCCGGGTACGCGGCGCTGCTGTGCCGGCTGCGCGCGGACGAGGAGGAGGGCCTCGTGTACGCGCCCGGATTCGAGCGCGTCCTCGAACAGCCCCTGGCCGGTGCCGTTCCGGTCCCCCGGTCCGCCCGGTTGATCGTCACCGAGGGGAACTACCTGCTGCTCCGGGACCGGGCCTGGGCCCGGGCGCGCGAGCAGCTCGACGAGGTGTGGTTCTGCGACCTGGAGGACGCCGAGCGCGTCCGGCGGCTGGTGGCGCGCCACGAGGAGTTCGGCAAGGACCACGACACGGCGGTGGCGTGGGTGCTCGGCCCCGATCAGCGCAACGCCGAACTGATCGCCGCGACACGGGACCGCGCGGACCTGATCGTGGACACCGGGGCCCTCGGACCGCCGCGCACGGAGGACGGGCCGGCGTCGCGGGCGCAGGAGGGTGGCGACGTCACCCGGTGACGGACTCCCCGAGGACACCGTCGGGCACGCGGCGTGCGGGCGGTCACGGCAGCGTCGTCCGGGACTCCAGGTCGGCCCGCGTGTCGTCTCCGTAGACGCCGGACTCGTCGCCGCGGATGCCGTACCAGAGCTGGAAGCGGGCCACCGCGTCGGCGAGCGGCGCGTCGAAGGTGCCGTCGGTGGCGCCGTCGTCGTACACGTTCGGGATCCGGAGCAGGCGTTGCTGGAGGGCCGTCACCTCCGGGCCGCTGTCGCCCTGTCGGAGCGTGCCCGCGCCGTCCGGGTCCTGCGCACCGGAGGAGGCACGGCCGACGGGTGCCGTCGGGGTCCGGGCGCCGGCGCCCGTCCGGGACGCGTCGTTCTGGTACGCGCCCGACAACAGGAGCGCGAGGGCGATCCCGGTCAGGGCCGCCGCGGCGACGCCGACCGCGAGCGCGGTGCGGCGTCGGGTCCGCGTCCGGATCCGGGTCGGTTTCCGTGCCGCCGGGACCGGTGTCAGTTCCTCTGTGTCGTCGTCGGAGGGCGGCAGGATGCGGCGGGTCGGCAGCGGGACCGACTCGTAGCCCTCGTCGGCGTCGCGTCCTTCGTCGTCCTCGCGCACCTGCCGGACGAGTTCCGCCAGGGCCTCGGTGCGGCGGCGACGCTGGATGTGGGTGGGTTCGATGGCGGAGCGGCCGGTGGATCGCCCGCGTTCGGGTGGTGGCGGCACACTGCTCCCCTTCCGTGCGCGTGGTCTGGGGCCGTCTGCGGGGAGTGATACGCGAGCGCGGCCCGCAGCGTTCAGGCCGCCGGAACCGTCCGCCACACCAAACGATCGATACGGTCAATTCGGTAAGAGTTGTTGAGCGTTTGAACGAAGGCGTGCTAGAAACCGCCGTCATGACGACTCGTTGGTCACGCCGTGGTTTTCTCGCCGCAAGCAGCGGCACCGCTCTCGCGCTCGGGGCGCACAGCGCCGCCGATGCCGCACCCGCCGCTCCCTCCGTGAGACCCGGTGCCGCGGCGACCGCCGAGGCCGCGGACGAGTTCGCGACGCTGCGCGCCAGGTGGCGCACACTGATCCTGGGCGAGGGGTTCAGCCCGACCGCCGAACCGTTCAAGAGCCGGCTCGCCGACCTCGGGACCACCGCGAGCGGTCTGCGGTCCACGATGGCACCGGCCACCGGCTCGCTCTGGCCCGACCTGGTCTACGCCGACCCGGACCCCGACACCGACCAGGAGTCCTACGGCTTCTCCGGCAACCTGAACACCAGCTACACCCGGCTCGCCACGCTCGCGCAGGCCTACTCCCAGCCGGGCACCGGGCTGACCGGCGACAGCGCCCTGCGCGACGCGATCGTCACCGGCCTCGACCACCTCCACGACGAGGTCTACAACGCGGCACAGACCCGCTACGGCAACTGGTACAGCTGGCAGATCGGCGCACCGCAGGCGCTGCTCGACGTGTGCGTGCTGATGTACGACCAGTTGTCCGCCGCGCGGATCAGCGGATACCTCGCCGCGGTCGACCACTTCGTGCCGGATTCCGCGGTCGCCGCGTACACGGGGACGAGCACCGGCGCCAACCGGGTCGACCTGTGCCGGGTGCTGGCCCTGCGCGGGGTCGTCGGCGCGAACGCCGCGAAGATCGCGCTGGCCCGGGACGCTCTCTCCCCCGTCTTCCCGTACGTGAGTTCCGGGGACGGGCTGTACACGGACGGTTCGTTCATCCAGCACACCACCGTCCCCTACACCGGGTCGTACGGGTCGGTGATGCTCGGCGGGCTCGGCATGCTGTTCGCGCTGCTGGCCGGATCCACGTGGGCGGTCACCGACGCGGGCCGGCAGATCGTCTTCGACGCGGTGGAGAAGGCGTGGGCGCCCTTCCTCTACAACGGCCTGGTGATGGACGGCGTCTCCGGCCGGGCCGTCAGCCGCGGGGTGTCCGCCTCGGACGCGCAGCACGTCCAGCAGGACGACCATCTGCGCGGCCACCCGATCCTCGCCTCGATCGTGCTGCTCGGGCAGGGCGCGAGCAGCACGGAGAACGCGCGCTGGCGCGGTCTGGTCAAGGGGTGGATGCAGCGCGACTACTACAGCCCGCCCCTGAGCAACCCCTCCCTGGGGCTGACAAGTCTGTCCCGGCTCAAGGGCGTTCAGGACGACACCTCGGTGTCGGCGATCGCCGAGCCGACCGGGCACCGCCTGTTCACCAACATGGCCCGCGCCACCCATCGCCGCCCCGGCTGGGCCGCGTCGATCAGCATGGCGGACCGCCGGATCACCTACTACGAGACGGGCAACGGCGAGAACCTGCGCGGCTGGCACACCGGTTCCGGAATGCTGTACTGGTGGGGCGACAGCTACGCCAACGGCCAGTACAGCGACGCCTTCTGGCCCACCGTGGACCCGTACCGGCTGCCCGGCGTCACGGCCTCCCGCAAGGCGCTCGCGGACGGGGCCGGCGGGGACTGGGGCGCGTCCCTGCCGGACGTGAACTGGGTGGGCGGCGCGACGGACGGGCAGCGGGCCGCGATCGGCCAGTACCTGAAGGGACTCCAGAGCACGCTGCTGGCGAAGAAGTCGTGGTTCTGCCTCGACGACGCGATCGTCTGCCTCGGCGCGGGCATCACCTGCACGGACGGTACGGCGGTGGAGTCGACGGTCGACAACCGCAACCTGGGGCCCACCGGCAGCTCCGCCTTCACCGTCAACGGCACCGTCAAGCCCGCCACTTACCCCTGGTCGGCGACGCTGTCCGGCACCTCGTGGGCGCACATCGCCGGCCACGGCGGTTACGTCTTCCCCGGTGGCGCCACGGTCAAGGCGGTGCGGGAGGCGCGGGACGGCAGGTGGAGCGACATCAACAAGGGCGGTTCCACGACCGTCGTGAACCGCAAGTACCTGACGATGTACGTGGATCACGGCACCGCTCCCTCGGCCGCCACCTACGCCTACACGCTCATGCCGGGCGCGTCCGTCGCGCAGACGCAGGCCAGGGCGGCCGCCACGACATGGCTGACCGTGCTCGCCAACACCGACGACCAGCAGGGCGTCAGCGTCCCTTCGCTGGGCTTCACCGGGGTGAACTTCTGGTTCGCGGGCACGGTGGGCACCCTCACGGCGAGCAAGCCGTGCTCGGTGATGATCAGCGAGAAGAGCGACGGCACCGCGGTCGTCTGCGTCAGCGACCCGATGCGCGCGCAGACCGGTCTCACCCTCACCTGGAACAGGGCGGTCGCCTCGGTGACGTCGAAGCCCTCGACCGTCACCTCGGCGACCACCGGGTCCGCGCTCACGCTCACCTTCGGCGACCTCGGCGCGACCGCGGGCGTCACCCAGAAGATCACGGTCAAGCTGGGCTGAGCGCAAGGAGCCCCGGGCCGCGCTCGGCGGACCCGGGGCTCCCTCGACGCTTTCTCAGGAGGCCGCCATCTCCGAGGGCCGCGTGTCCGGGGCTCCGGACGTCCCCTCCGGCGCCCGGAGCCTCGACGTCCCGACGGCCGTGAACGGCCGGCCGTCGAGCGTCCAGTGCCGGTCGGCTTCGCGGCCCAGCGAGGCGAACACCTGGGCGGCGACGTCGACATGGCGCACGACCGCGGGCGCCGCCCCGATGTCCGGGCCGGCGGCGATCACCCACGCGGCGCGTTCCTGCTCCGAACGGCCGCCGTGGCCACCGGCGTCGGCATGCCCATGGTCGGTCACGACGAGGACCGTCCAGTGTTCCCGGTCGTACGTGGGCCTGCCGCGCACCGCGTCCAGCAGCCGGCCGACCCGCGCGTCCGCCCGCCGCACCGACTCCTCGTACGCCTCACCGCAGCCCAGGTAGTGGGCCGTCTCGTCGGGTGCGCCCAGGTAGACGAAGGACGCGTCGATGGCGTCGCCCGCGTCGGCGAGGACGCGCGCCGCCTCGGCGGTGATCTGTTCGTCGCAGCGGTCCCAGGCCTCGGGGGTGTCCTCGGTCGGGGCGACGTGGACGCTCCTGGAGGGGGCGCGGAAGAGCGGGCCGCCGTCGCCCACCTGGAGGAGCGGCTGCCAGCCGGCCGCGACGAACGTGCGGCGGCCGTACTGCCGCGCCAGGCGGGTCGCGAAGTCCGGGAAGACGTCGAGCCGGTGGCCCGCGAAGTCGTTGCTCCACACCCCGTGCTTGTCGACGCCGACGCCGGTGACGACGGTCGCCCAGCAGGGGCCGGACATGGTGGGGGTGCGGTCGTCGACCTCGACGGGCGCGAGGAAACCCTCGGCGGCGAGGGTGTCCAGGTGGGGCGTGGGCAGCCGGCGCAGCGTGTCCAGGCGGACGCCGTCGATGCCGACGACGAGGACACGGCGGTCAGCGGGGGCGGACATGGAGCTCCCTCGGGGGTGGTCGGGGGGCGGGACGCGGATGCGGCCGTCGCCGTTCAGGCCGAGCGGGTCAGTTCGTCGGGGCCCACCCCGTACGTGAACGGCAGCCCTTGGGCGTAGCGCTGCACCTCGTCGACGGCCCAGTCGGTCATGCGGCCCAGCTCGTTGCCGAGGGAGCCCGCGATGTGCGGGGTGAGCAGCACGTTGGGCAGGCTGTAGAGCGGGGACGAGGCGGGCAGCACCTCGGGTTCCGTCACGTCGAGGACGGCGCGCAGGCGTCCGGCGACGAGACACTCGGTGAGCGCCTCGGTGTCGACGAGCGAGCCGCGCGCGGTGTTGACGAGGGTCGCGCCGTCCCGCATCAGGCCGAGCCTCCTGGCGTCGAACATGTGCCGGGTCTCGGGGAGTTGGGGCGCGTGGATGCTCACCACGTGGCTGCGCCGGACCAGGTCGTCCAGCTCGACGGGCTCGACTCCGAGGGCCCTGGCGTCGGCCGGATCCACGTAGGGGTCGTGCAGCAGCACGTTCAGGTCGAAGGGGCGCAGCAGGTCGATGACGCGTCGGCCGACGCGGGAGGCGCCGACGATGCCGACGGTGCGGCGGTGGTTGCCGTAGCCGGTGAAGTACGGGAGCAGTGCGGGCTGTTCGCGGGAGGTGGCGTAGTCGTGGGCGATGTCGAGGACGCGTTTGTTCGCGAACAGGATGGCGGCCAGCGTGAACTCGGCGACCGGCACCGCGTTCGCGTCGGCGGCGGAGGACACGGTGATGCCCTGCTTCCAGACCGACGCGGTGACATGGTGCTTGACGGAGCCGGCAGCGTGGACGACGGCCCGCAGCCGCGGCATGCGGGCGAGCGCGTCGTCGGTGAGCAACGGGGCGCCCCAGTGGGTGAACAGGACCTCCACCGCGGCCAGTTCGGCGGGGTCCACGGCGTCGAAGTCGGTGATGGGAGCGGTCGCGTCGAGGGTGGCGATCCGGGCCAGACGGTCCAGTGCGCCCTCGGCGACGAGCGAGCGGTGGATCTCGGGTCCCATGGCGAGGGCGGTCCGCGGGCTGCGGGCCGCGGCCGGCAGGTCCGAACCGTCCGGGAGGGTGCCTTCCGGTGCGAGCATGGTCACTTCACCGCGCCCGCGGTCAGGCCCGAGCGCCAGAAGCGCTGGAGGCAGACGAAAGCGACGATCAGCGGGACGACGGCGACGAGCGAGCCGGTGATCACCAGCGAGTAGTACTCGGGCTGTTGCTGCGTGACGCTGTTCCACATGAACAGGCCGAGGTTGACGGGGTAGAGCTTCTCGTCGTTCAGCATGACGAGAGCGCCGAAGAAGTTGTTCCAGCTCGCGGTGAACGAGAACAGGAAGATCGTCATGAAGGCGGGGGCGAGCATCGGCAGCGCGATCCCGGCGAAGGTGCGCACCTCTCCCGCGCCGTCGACGCGAGCGGCCTCCAGGACCTCGTTCGGGACGTACCCCTCGGAGAAGACGCGGGCCAGATAGACCCCGAAGGGGTTCACCAGCGCGGGGAGCAGCAGGGCCCAGTAGGTGTTGACGACGCCGACCTTCGTGGCGAGCAGGTACATCGGGAGCTGGATCACGGTGGTGGGGACGAGGACGCCGGCGAGGACCGCCGCGAACAGCTTCTCCTTGCCCTTGAAGTCGTACTTGTCGAAGGCGTAGCCGGTGGCGACGGACAGGAACGTCGAGGCCCCCGAGCCGATGACCGAGTACAGGACGCTGTTGCCGAACCAGCGCAGGTAGATGCCGTCGTTGAAGGTGAAGACGTGATGCAGGTTGGTGAACAGGTTGAAGTCGCCGAGGGCGAAGCCGGAGGTGCCGAAGAGGTCCCGGGGGTTCTTCGTGGCCGCCAGCAGCAGCCAGCTCACCGGCATCAGGGTGTAGAAGGCCGCGACGATCAGCAGGCCGTTGACCACGCCCTTGGACAGCAGCGCGCCGGGTGAGGTGCGGCGCCGGCGTTCGGATGCGGCCGCGGGCTCGGGGTCGGTCCGGGGGCGGGCCGGGCTCGTGGTGTGCGTGAGGGTGCTCATGAGGCGGCCTTCCACCGGTTGCCGAGCCGGGTGACGATGTACGAGAGGATCACGCCGAGGAGGGCCAGCAACAGGGACGCGGCGGCGGCGAGTCCGTAGTCGTGCTGCACGAAACCGGCCTTCCAGATGAACAGGGTCGGTGACCACTCGGTGTCGACGGAGGGCGCTCCGCGCTGGTTGAGCAGCTTGGGCTCGGTGAAGATCTGGATGGCGCCGACGCAGGTGAACAGGACGGTCATGACGACCGCGGAGGCGATCAGCGGGACCTTGATCTGCAGGGCGGTGCGGAGGGCGCCGGCGCCGTCCACGACGGCCGCCTCGATCGTCTCGCGCGGCACGGCCTGCAGCGCGGCGTAGAAGATGACCGTGTTGTAGCCGATCCACTGCCAGGCGCACAGGTTGACCATGGAGGAGAGCACATGGTCGTTGCTGTAGAAGTCCCACGATCCGCCGAGGGCGCCGATCCCGTCGAGCACGGGGCTGAGTCCCGGGGTGTACAGGTAGATCCAGATGATCGAGGCGATCAGTCCGGGGATCGCGTGCGGCAGGAACAGGGCGAGCTGGAAGAACCGTTTGGCGCGGGCCATCGCGGAGTCGACCAGCAGCGCGAGGACGAGTGAGCCGCCGATCATCACCGGGATGTACAGGGCGCAGTAGAGCGCGATGTGCGCGAAGGAGGCGCGGAACCCGGTGTCGGACAGGGCCTTGGTGTAGTTGCCGAGCCCGGAGAAGACGCGTTCGGTGCCGCCGAAGCCGAGTCCCGAGGAGCGTTCCTGGAAGAGGCTCATCCACACGGCGTAGCCGATGGGTGCCGCCATGACCGCGGCGAACAGGACGAAGAACGGGGTGACGAAGAGGGCCGCCGCCCGGCGCTGGCCGCGCCGGAGCTTCGAGGGGCCCGGGGGTTTCGCCGGGGAGGTGTGCCGGGCCTTCACGGCCGGGGCGAGAGGTGCTGCCACGGTGGGGCTCCTTGGCGGGCTGGACGCTTCGGGGGGAGTGCGGGAGGGCGGGCGAGGACCGGGTCCGGCCGGGACGCGGGACGCGAACGGCCGGACCCGTCAAGTCACTTGGCGAGCTTCAGGCCGCGCTCGGTGATCCCCGCCTCGGCCTTCTTCTGGCCTGCCTCGATGCCGCCGGCGAAACCGGACTTGGCCGTGGCGTCCTGGACGGCGGTGTAGACGTCGAGCTGGTTCGGTCCCCAGGTCCAGCCGGGGACGATCGCGTCCACCTGCTCGGAGGCGAGCTGGTAGAGGTCCTGGCCGTTCAGGTAGGCGGTGTCGAACTTGGCCGCGGCCACCGCGCGCATCGCGGGGTCGGCCGGCACGGCGCTGCTGGGGGACTCCAGGTCGGCGAGCCGGGCCTCGACGCCGGCCTTGTCCGTGGTGAGCCACTTGATGAACTCGGCTGCCTGCTCGGGGTGTTCACTGCCCTTGAGGACGCCGTAGGAGGTGCCGCCGTAGTTGCCGGTGGCGGGGGTGCCCCAGTTCGGCATGGGGGCGGCGGCCCACTTGCCGGAGAGGTCCGGCATGGCGGTCTTCAGACCTCCCGCCGACCAGGAGGCACCGAGGAAGGAGAGCGTCTTCCCGGCCGTACGGGCCTTGGTCTCCTCGGGGCTGTACGCGGTGTACGACTGGACGAGGCCGTCCTGGAGGAGGCCGTCCCAGTACGCCGCGACCTTCCTGCTGGGCGCGTCGTTCACGGCGGGCTTCCAGGCGTCGCCCTCGGTGGTGAACCACTTGCCGCCGGCCTGCCAGGCGAGGGCCGCGAGGAGCGCCGAGTCGGACTTGGGCATGGAGGCGAGCCGGACGTTCTTGTCCTGCTTCTTCACCTTGGCCGCCGCGGTCTTGAAGTCGGCCCAGGTCTTGGGGACGTCGATGCCGTACTTCTTGAACAGGTCGGTCCGGTAGTAGTAGAGCTGCGGCGCGACGTCGTAGGGGACGGTCCAGGTTCTGCCGCCGAAGGTGACCAGGCTCTGCACGGCGTCGGGGAACTTCGACTTGACCGTTTCACCGGCGTACTTGGTCAGATCGATCAGGTTTCCCTGGCTCGCGAACTCCGGGACCATCTGGTACTCGATGGTCGCCACGTCGGGCGCGTTGCCGCCCTTCACCGCGTTGGACATCTTGCTGTATCCCTCGGTGCCGCTGGGGATCTCGGTCAGCTTGACCTGGATGTCCTTGTGCGTCTTGTTGAACGCCTCGACGGTCGACTTGGCCCCGAGCGTCCAGGTCCAGTAGGTCAGGGTGACCGGCTTGCCGTCCGACGCGGCGGTGGAACCGCCGTCGTCGCCGCCGCACGCGGTGGCGAGCAGGCCGAGGGCGGCGACGGTGGCGGTGGCGGCTATACGGAACGAACGTGAAGTGCGCGACATTGCACGGCTCCTACGAGACCTCGTACGGGAAGAGGCGGATGCAGGACATCATTTGTGCGCACACGATCAGAGTCAAGAGCGTTCGACCAAGACAATCAAAACGATCGCCGAACGATCAGCTCTCGGTCGGCATGCCGCCGCAGGACGAGCGGACCCTCAACTCGGGGAGAAGTTCGAGGTGTTGCCGGGGCGCCGGGCGCTGACCGCCCGCGCGTTCGGCGAGCCGCTGGAGCAGCAGCCCGGCGGCCAGCTCCCCCACCGACCGCTTCGGCGGCGCGATGGCCGTGAGCGGGACGTCCGCGAGACCGGCGACCTCGTCGTCGTAGGCGATCAGCGCGAGGTCTCCGGGCACGGCGATGCCGCGCGCCTGGAGCTTGGGCACCAGCACGATGGCGTCCTCGTCGCTGTGCACCAGCGCCGCGGTGACACCGCGCCGCTCCACCGCCTCCACGAGGTAGTCGATGCTCGCCTCGTAGTCCCCGTGTTCACGGACCGACGGCGCTCCCGCGTCGACATCGAGACCCAGGGAGGTCACGGCGGCCAGGAAACCGGAGGAGATCTGCGCCGCGTGCGGGCCCTCCTGGAGGACCGCGGTGATCCGCCGGTGCCCCAGGGACGCGAAGTGCCCCACGGCCACGGCGGCGCCGTGCGCCCGGTCGGTGCGGACCCGGTCGAGACCGGCCGCGGGGTTCCCGGCGGGCGCGGACCGCTCGACCAGGACGGCCGGCACCGGGCAGTCCAGGAGCCACTTCTCCTGGCCGTCCACAGGGACGCCGCCGAACCAGCTGGGCGCGACGAGGAGCCCCTCAGCACCGCCCGCCACCAGGTGTTCCGCCTGGACGGCGTCCTCGGAGTCGACATACCCGGTCATCCCGAGGACGAGCCGGCCGCCCTGGGCCCCGACGGCCTCGCGGGCCCCGCGGACGATGTCGGCGAAGATGTAGTTGGTGGTCGGCACGATCATTCCGATCACCGTGCCCTCGGCGGACACCGGACGCGGCCGCTCCTCAGCCGCGGTGTCCCCCGTCCACACCACCGCCCCGTGCAGCCGCTGCACCCGGCCCTGCGCCGCCAGGGTCTCCACGTCGCGCCGCAAGGTCACGGCGGAGACGCCGAGTTCGTTCGCGAGGTCGGCGACCCGGAGACTGCCGCGCTCCCGGACGAGTGCGAGCACCCGCTCATGACGCTGGTCGACGTGCAGTCGCATGGCTCCCCCTGGGGCAAGGCCGGACGGACGATCTACGGGCGAGCGCGGAGCGTGATCCCGTGAGGTCACTGTACGCCCACCATCGTATCGATCGCTTTCGCTCAATACGATCGATCACTGCGTGCGCACCCATCCGCGGGCGGACGCGGACGTCCACCGCTCACCGGTGGACGCGGCCGCCGCCCACCGGTGGGCGGCGCATCCCGGCACGGTCGCGCGGCGACGGCCGAGTTGACGGAAGGTTGACCAACCCCACGGAAGGTTGACCAATTCCCTGGAGATCGCTGACGCATGCATCAATATCGTCGGCCGCATGCCCCCACAACCTCCGAGAACACCCGCGCTCCCGGTCCTCCCCTACCGGAAACCCACGCGCGACAGGGACTACTGGGTCTTCGACGACGTCCTGCCCGACCCCGACGCCGTACGGTCCCGGTGCGTCGCCAAGGACGACTGGGTCAAGGGCCATCCGTACACGTCGGAGAGCTGGCCCGGGCTGCGCACCATGCCCGGCCTGGAGCCGGCCGAACTGGGGCGCGTGGAACGGCTCGTGAAGAAGGCGACCGGCGCCCGTGAGCTGTGGCAGCAGGCGACACCCTCCGGTGCCACCCTCAACCACAACTGCGTCCAGGTCGTCGGCAAGGACGAGGGGGAGCCGCGCCCGCACACCGACTCCCGTGCCCTGTGCCGGTACGCCGCGGTGCTCTATCTGAACCCGAACGTCCCCAAGGACTGCGGGACGAGCTTCTTCCGGCAGAACCTGCCCGGCGGACGGCTGGGCGGCAACGTCGTCGCGGCGCCGCACAACAACCTGGTCGAGGCGCTCGGGACCCGGTTCGTCGCCCCGGACTCCTTCGTCGAGGACATCCGTGTGCCGCACCGCTACAACCGGCTGCTCCTCTACAACGCCAACCTGATGCACACCGCCACCGACTACTGCGGGACCACCATGGAGGACAAGCGGATGACCGCCGTCTTCTTCTGGATGGCGTGAACGCGGGGTGCTCCCCGGCAGAGCGGCCCGGCCCGGACGGTCCGGGCCGTCGTCCGCGCTCCGCGCCGTCCGGAACGGACAGCGGATGGGGCAGGGCCGTCCAGCAGCCGGTGCAGGCCGGACATTTCCGCGCTACGACTGGGTTACGTCGTGCTCAAGTCCTGGTGGCCGAGCGGTGATCTGGTCATGATGGGCATATGACCTTGGCCTCCAGAGCCATGACGCGACTGGCCGTATGGCCCGACCTCGCGGAGACCCGGCCCAGCTGCGGCACGGGACGGGCGCTGGGCGCGGCCCGCTGCGAGATCCTCCACTTCCACTCCGACCAGGACGTGGACCTGCACCTCACCGACCGGGCGATCCGCCGGTACGAGGACCACCTCAAGGACACGACGGCCGTCCGCATGGTGCCCGGCTCCCGCTGGGTGACCATCCACCTGGAGGTCGACTCCGACATCGACCTGCTGCTCACCCTCGTGAGCGTCGCCCTGCAGGCTCACATGAACGGCCACCTCACGGGCGACGACACCCTGTCGGCCGCCTGCAACGACCACTGACGTCCCGGCAGGGCACTCAGTTCCCTCCCTCATGGGTACCGAGTGCCACGGTGTCCGGTTCGGTGCTAGTTTCCGACCATGAACGACGCACCTGGGCCCGCCGTTTGCGCCGACCCGTCCGCCGTCCGCCCCCCGATGCGGGACGCCCTGGTCGGGGCCGCCTTCCAGCTCTTCCTGGAGCGGGGCTACGAGGGGACCACCGTCGACGACATCGTGGCGCTCGCCGGCGTCGGACGCCGGTCGTTCTTCCGCTACTTCCCCTCCAAGGAGGACGTGGTCTTCCCCGACCACGAACGCTGCCTGGCCGACATGAAGGCGTTCCTGGACGAGGGGGACGACACCGCCGACGACCCGGTGCGGCGGGTCTGCGACGCCGCACGGCTCGTGCTGCGCATGTACGCGGAGAACCCGACGTTCTCCGTCCAGCGCTACCGCCTCACCAAGAAGGTCCCGGGACTGCGCGCCTACGAACTGTCGGTCGTCTGGCGCTACGAGCGCGCCCTCGCCGAGTACCTCCGCGGTCGCTCCGCGGGACGGCCCGGCGGCACGCTGCATGCCGACGTGGTCGCGGCCGCCGTGGTCGCCGCGCACAACAACGGCCTGCGGTCGTGGTTGCGTTCGGACGGCAAGGGCGACGCCGAGGCCGCCGTCGACCAGGCGCTCGGGTACGTGCAGGAGACGTTCGGCGGGTCGCCGGGAGCAGCCGTCGCCGAGGCGCCGGAGGACGTGGTCGTGGTGGTCTCCCGGCGCGGGGCGCCGCTGTGGCGCGTGGTGCAGGAGATCGAGTCGGCGTTCGGGCGGGACTGACCCTCTCCGTATCCTCACATCCTGAGGGTACGGAGTGCCTTTACGGGTGACACTCAGTGCCATACGCTGTCGGTGTGCACGGCGCGCCGCGCACCTCAGATTCCGGCCGAGCGCAGGGAGTTGACCTCGTGTACCACCCAGGAAGCGCCCTCCCCCCGGGCCTCGGCCACGCGACCGACGTGCTGGACGTCGCCGCCGACGAACACCCCGGAGACCGTCTCCTCTTCCAGCGGTGCCGCTGGTGCGCCACCGCCATGTACAGCCGCCTGATCTGCCCCGTGTGCGCGGGCAGTGAGCTGCGGACGGAGGCGAGCGCGGGCATGGGCATCGTGCGGCACTCCACCGTGATCCACCGCAACACCCCGGCGGCGCGCAACGTCTCCCTCATCGAGATGACGGAGGGGTTCACCGTCCGCGGCCGCGTGATGGGCTCGCCCGCGACGATCCACAGCGGTGACCGGGTCCAGCTCTCCACCGCCCAGGACCCGGTGCGCCGTCAGCCGGTCTTCCAGCTCGTCGACGGCCCGTTCAGCGCCTGGAGTTGAGCCGGGCGGCGCCACGCTCACACGCTGAGGGGGATCCCGGTCCGGGGCCCCCCTCGGCGTGCTCGGTTCACGGAGTGGGCGTGATCCGGAGGCCGACCGTTCCGCTCTCGCCGCGGCGCAGGCGGCTGCCGAACAGGGTCAGCCGGCCCATCAGTCCGTACTTGCGGGCGATGAGCTTCCGGTAGCGGGCGGTGTCCTCCGCGCCGACGATCTCCGCCGTGGCGGGGACCGGCTCTCCGGTGGGCCTGCCGCGGACGTCGCAGGGGCCGACCAGTACGTCGGCGCGGTTGCGGATCCGCTTCACCTTCCAGCTGTCGGTGGTCGTCCACGCGCCGAGCGCGGGCCCGTCCCGCACCACCCAGACCGGCGTGGCGACACCGGTGCCGTTCTTGCGGTAACTGGTGATCAGCAGGTACTTGCCCGAGCCCAGGGTGTCCAGCGAGACCTCGTCCATGGCGGCAGTGTAGGCGCGTACCACCGCCCGGCACCCGGTGGCACGGTGCTGTCCTAGGACAACTGGCCGTCGTAGTCCGGCAGCTTGAAGGTGCGCTCGGCGTGGCCGCCCACCAGGTCCGTCGTGTTGTTGCCGACGTTGGCGACGATCGTGTAGCCGAGGGACTCGATGTGGGCTCGCTTGCCGGTCTTGTAGGCGCTCACCTCGTCGAAGAGGTCGGGCAGGTCACGGACGTAGAGGCCGTCCACCGGGTAGCCGACGCTCCGCAGGTTCCATTTCGTCTCCGAGGCGATGATGCCGGGGCGCGCGGTGACGAAGAAGACGGCGACACCGCGGGAGTGCGCGTACCGGGCGAGCTCCAGGGACGCCTTCACCGCCGGGGTGGGGAGCTGGTACCAGGGGTGGAAGTCGGTCTCCAGCGTGGTGTTGTCGATGTCGAAGACGAGCGCGAGCTTCTGTCCGCCCGCGTTCGCGGTGCGCTGGGCGATGTACGGCGTCGCCTGGTCGACGACCCCCTGGACGTCACGCTGCCAGGTGGCGTAGTCGACGTCGGCCGTCGCCGTCGTGCTCGCGACCGCGCTCACCGGTGCCGGTGCCGCCGCGGCGGACCCTGCCGCCGTGACCGTCCCTCCGATGCCCAGCGCCACGACCGCCGACACCGCGCCCAGCCGGCGTCCCACACCGCGTCCCGTCATGCCAGTCCCCTTTTCACGTCTCACGACTCAGGTCTCAGGTCTGTCTGTGGAGTGCGCGCACAGCGCTGCGGCGACGGAGTCCGCCCGTCGCCGCGGCTGACATGATCCTGGCAGCGCGTGTACGGAGAGGGAAGAGACAGTTACTGATCGGTAGAGAAACGTGGGGGCGTCCCGGTGGCCCCCGGTGCGGTGGCAGACGTCCGCGTCCCGTGTGAGCCTGAGCTCGCGGCGGGGCAACAGCGGAGAGAGGGCTGCTCGGATGCACGCACCGAACATCGTCATCGTCGGCGGCGGTTTCGCCGGGGTCGAGGCCGCCCGCGGTCTGGAGCGGACGCTCGCCCAGGGCGAGGCGCGGATCACCCTGGTCAGCCCCACGGACTACCAGCTGTATCTGCCTCTCCTGCCCCATGTCGCCGCCGGAGTCCTGACGCCGCAGTCCGTCGCCCCCTCGCTGCGCCGGATCCTGCGCCGCACCGCGCTGGTGCCGGGCGGGGTGATCGGCGTCGACACGCAGGCCAAGGTGTGCGTCATCCGCAAGATCACCGGAGATCTGGTCGATCTGCCCTACGACTATCTGGTGCTGACTCCGGGCAGCGTGACCCGCACCTTCGACATCCCCGGCCTCGCCGACGAGGCGCGCGGCATGAAGACGCTCTCCCAGGCGGTGTACCTCCGCGACCACGTGATCGCCCAGCTCGACCTGGCGGCGGCCACCACCGACGACACCGAGCAGGCGGCGCGGCTCCAGTTCGTGGTGGTCGGCGGCGGATACGCGGGCACCGAGACGGCGGCCTGTCTGCAGCGGCTGACCACGGCGGCCGCGAAGCGCTATCACCCCCGCATCGACCCCCGTCTCATCAAGTGGCACCTCGTGGACGTCGCGCCGAAGCTGCTGCCGGAACTAGGCGACAAGCTGGGTGCGAGCGCGATGCGGATGCTGAGCGACCGGGGCCTGCACATCTCGCTGGGGACGACCGTCGCCTCCGTCACCCAGGACGAGATCACCCTCACCGACGGACGGGTGCTCCCCTCGCGGACGCTCGTGTGGACGGCCGGTGTGGCGGCGAGCCCGCTGGTGGACTCGCTGGGCGCGGAGACCGTGCGCGGCAGGATCGTCACCGAGCCCGACTTCAGGGTGCCGGGGCTGGACGGGGTGTTCGCTCTCGGCGACGCGGCGGCGGTGCCCGACCTGGCCAAGGGCGACGGCTCCCCGTGTCCGCCCACCGCGCAGCACGCGGCCCGGCAGGGCCGGCACGCGGCCAAGGTCCTGGCGGCGAAGCTGCGCGGGGAGCCCACCCTGCCCTACCGGCACAAGGACCTCGGCCTGGTCGTCGACCTCGGCGGCCACGACGCCGTCTCCAAGCCGCTCGGCATCGGCCTCAAGGGTGTGCCCGCGCAGGTCGTGGCCCGCGGCTACCACCTGTACGCGCTGCCCACCGGGTCGGCCCGGTTCCGTACGAGCGCCAACTGGCTGCTCAACGCCGTCGCGGGCGACGACTTCGTGCGTACCGGCTTCCTCGCGGGCCGAAAGGGCACCCTGCGGGACTTCGAGCGTACGGACGTGTACCTGACGCCGGAGGAAGTGACCGCCCGGACGCGCGCCCACTCGTAGCGGCGCACCGCGTTCTCGCCTCCGCCCGCGCATCACTTCCCCTTCACGGTGGCGGTGAACGCGCGGGCGGAGGCGCACGTATGAGGGGAGGGCTCTCGACCGGAGCTCCCGGCGGCTGTGACGCCGCCTCCGCTCGGCTTCGGGAGCCCCTGCATGAGGCACGCACGACGACGGATCGTCCGACGGGGGGCGCGGTTCGCGGCTGTCGGCGGCCTGCTCTGCGGAGGCCTGATGGTGACGCACGCGATGGCGAGCGAACCGTCCGACTCGTCGCGTGCCACGGGGAGTTCGGTGCGTTCGGCCGTCACGACGGGGGCAGGGCTGGTGTCCCGGCTGGGCACCGCGCGCACCGCCGGGACGTGGGTCGCCGACGACGGCCGCCCCGTCGTCGCGGTCACCGACGCGGACGCGGCGGCCGAGGTCAAGCGGGCCGGTGCACGCCCGAAGGTCGTCCCGCACAGCATGAGTGACCTCACGTCGGCGACGCGGGAGCTGAGTTCGGCGCCGCGGGTGCCGGGTACCGCGTGGGCGGTGGACTACACGAAGAACGAGGTCGTCGTGCAGGCGGACAGCACCGTCTCGGCGTCGGACTGGTCGCGGATGACGAAGCTGGCCGACGGCATCGGGGACGAGGTGCGGATGCGGCGCACCCAGGGCACGTTCACCACGCGGGTGAACGGCGCCTCGGCGATCTTCTCCACGGGAGGGCGTTGCTCGGCGGGCTTCAACGTCACCAACGCGAGCGGTGAGTTCATCCTGACGGCCGGGCACTGCGGTCCGGCCGGTTCCGTGTGGTTCGCCGACAACTCCGCGCGCCGGCAGGTGGGCCGGACCGTCACGACGGCCTTTCCCGGCAGCGACTTCTCCCTCGTGCAGTACGACGCCGGGCAGGCGCCCGCCACGGGGAGCAACATCGTCGCGATCGGCGGCGGCAACGGCGTGCGGATCAACGGCGCCGCCGATCCGGCGGTCGGCCAGCGGGTCTTCCGCAGCGGCAGCACCAGCGGTCTGCGCGACGGGAAGGTGACCGCGCTCGGCGCGACGGTCAACTACCCGGAGGGGACGGTGACCGGGCTGATCGAGACCACGGTGTGTGCCGAACCGGGCGACAGCGGCGGCCCGTTGTTCTCCGAGGGCATCGCGCTCGGGGTGACCTCGGGCGGCAACGGCGACTGCACGAGCGGCGGTACGACGTTCTTCCAGCCGGTGACGAAGGCGCTCACGGCGCTGGGAGTGCAGCTCGCCGGGCAGGCACAGGGTGCCGGCGGTACGGCGGCGACCTCGTCGTCAGCGCCGTCGGCGCAGGCTTCGGCGGCCCCGCAGGGCGCGGCCGGGGCGCCGGGGTCCGCGGCACCCGGCGCGGTGGAGGCGGTGGGTGGTACGGGGACGGCGCAGACGTTCGTGTCACGGATCACGGACCCGCGGAACGTCGGCCCGGGCCTGCTCGTGATCGCGGGAAGCATCATCGCGCTGGTGGCGACGCGCTTCGTCCGGTCCGAGCAGGACCGCAAGGCCTATCGGAGGCAGTATTCCCAGAGTTGGGGGTGAGTCAGGCGGCCTGTGTGGCCGAGGGCGAGTCGGCTTGTGCCCACTCGAGCACGAGCCGCTGGTACTCCCGCCGCTCTTCCATGCTCAGTGTCCCGCCCGCCCGGAACCACAGGGCCCTGATCTCCTCGTTGACCTGGTCGGCAGAGCGCCGGGTCTCGGTGTCAGGAGTGGTGGACATGGTGTGAAGCATACGGTCCTTGCCGTGAAGACGATGTGAGTAAAGGTACACCGGACGACATTACGGACCGTGAAGCTCATCACTCAGGTGCCGGGCTTGCGTCCATACACGTAGACGTCGTCGCCGTTCTTCAGCAGCGACCAGTACTTCTTGGCCGTGGTGGAGGTCATGTTGACGCAGCCGTGCGAGCCGGGCGGGTTCCACATGCTGACCCCCACGGAGTGGAAGGCCTGGCCGCCGTCGAAGAACTGGCTGTAGGGCATGGCCACGTGGTAGATGCTCGACACGTGGTCGATGTGCCGCCAGTAGATCTTCTTCAGGCCGGTGCGGGTCTCGTAGCCGTTGCGCCCGGTGCGGACCGGGACCGGGCCGTAGACCAGGCGGCTGCCGTCCTGGATCCAGCTGATCTGCAGGGTGAGGTTCACACAGGCGATCCGGCCCTTGTTCACCGGGCACTTGCCGTCCTTGTTGGGCTTGTTGCCCACGGCCTTCTGCTTGTTCATGAGATCCATCACGCCCCAGGTGACGGGTCCCGCGTAGCCGATGTTCGGGGTGATGCCGTGCTTGGTCTGGAAGGCCTTGATCGCCTTGCAGTCGGCGCTCGACTGCCGGCCGTCGACCGGACGCCCGAGGAACTTCTCCACCTGCTTCTGGTTCGGGCCGGCGGATGTGGTGCAGCTCGCGGCCTGTGCGGGCGTGGCGCCCAGGGCGAGGGTGAGCGGTGCGACCAGTCCGGTGATCCCGAGCGCGACGGCTCCTCGTCTGCGTATGTCCCCCATGGCGGGCCTTCCGTGTCGTGTCCATCGTGTTGTCTGCCTGCCTAGACAGCTCTCGACGGCATTTCGTTGTGCGGCGACGCGAGCCGGGACCGAACGGTGACATTCCTCGCCGATCGGCGTCGCCCGGTACCGGTCCAGTTCCCGCGGATTGGACCGAGGACCGGGCGGGGTGACGCGCCTACGCTGCGCTCATGCATCCCGCTCTCGCCGAGGACCTCGCGCGTTTCCCCGAACTCCTCCAGGCCGCCCGTGACGTCGCCGCCCGTGAGGTGAGCGGTGTGGACGGCCGCCCGGTCGCCCATCCCGGCGGCGCGCCCGGCCCCGAGCCGCTGCCCGTCGAGGGTGAGGGTGCGAAGGGTGCCCTCGCCCGGTTCGCGGGCCGGTGGGCACCGGGGTTCTCCGGTTCCGCCGGGCCGCGCTACCTCGGCTTCGTCACGGGCGGCGCGACCCCCGCCTCCCTCACGGGGGACTGGCTGACCGGCGTCTTCGACCAGAACGTGTCCGGCAGCGCCGGTTCCGTCGCGAGCGCCCTGGAACACGAGACGCTCGGGTGGCTGCGCGAGCTGTTCGGGCTGGGCGAGGAGCACCGCGGGGCGTTCGTGAGCGGGGCGACGGTCTCCAACACGGTGGGGCTGGCCGTCGCGCGGGAGTGGCTCGGCGAGCGCCGGGGGGTGTCCGTCGAGCGTGAGGGCGCGGCGGCGCTGGGCCCCGTGACCGTGCTGTCGGGCAGTCCGCACTCCAGCGTCTCCAAGGCGCTGTCCGTGCTCGGCCTCGGCCGGGACAGCCTGTGTCCGGTGCCGCTGCTGCCCGGCAACCGCGAGGCCGTGGACGTCGCCGCGCTGGACGCCGCGCTCGGCGCGGTCGACGGACCGGCCGTCGTCGTGGCGAACGCGGGAACGGTGAACACCGTCGACTTCGACGACCTGCGGGCGATCGCCGCGCTCCGGGAGCGTCACGACTTCTGGCTGCACGTCGACGCCGCGTTCGGCGGCTTCGCCGCCCTGTCCCCCGCGTACGCCCCGCTGGTCGCGGGGCTGGACGCGGCCGACTCCGTCTGCGTCGACCTGCACAAGTGGCTGAACGTCCCCTATGACGCGGCCGTGCAGTTCACCCGCCGCCAGGATCTCCAGGTGCGGGTCTTCCACAACGCCTCGCCGTACCTCGGACTCCCCACCGGCGAACCGGACTTCCTGCACCTGACGCCGGAGAACTCCCGTCGGCTGCGGGCGCTCCCGGCCTGGTTCTCGCTGGCGGCGTACGGCCGGTCGGGGCATCGCGAGATCGTCGAGCGGAACGTGACGCTCGCCCGGCGTCTCGGTGAACGCATCGCCGGCGTGCCGGGACTGCGCCTTCTCGCGCCGGTCCGCCTGAACGTCGTCTGCTTCACGCTCGCCGACGATCCGAGCGAGCGGCGGGTGCGCGAGCTGGCCGCCGCGATCGCCGAGTCGGGCGAGGCGTTCGTGACCCCGACGTTCTACGCGGGGACGCACGGGCTGCGGGCGGCCTTCAGTAACTGGCGTACGACGGAGGAGGACACGGACCGGGTGTTCGAGGCACTCGTGCGCGTCGGCGCGGAAGCGCGCTCCTGAGACGGCTCAGCCTTCCTCGTCGTCTTCCCCGGGGCGCCCGAGAGCCTGCCGGAAACCGGTGTTGACGGCCAGCACCCCGCCGTCGACGCGCAGGGTCGTGCCGGTGATCCAGGCGGCGTCGGCGGAGGCGAGGAAGGCGACGGCGGCGGCGATGTCCTCCGGTTCCCCGACCCTGCCGAGCGGATACAGCTCGGACGCGATGGCGAGATCGTCCTCGCGGCCCTCCCAGGCCGTCGTGCGGACGGTGCCCGGCGCCACCAGGTTGACGCGGACGCCCCGCCGGCCCGCGTGCCCCGCCAGGGTGCGGGTGAGCGACATCAGTCCCGCCTTGGCGGCACTGTAGGCGTGGTTGCCGAAGTCCTGGATGCCGTTGACGGAGCCGATGGTGACGATGGCGCCGCGGCCGGAGGCCACCAGGTACGGGAGGGCCGCGCGGGAGCAGCGGAAGGCGCCGCTCAGTGTGATGTCGAGGTCCCTGGCCCAGTCCTCGTCGCCCTCGTCCTCGAAGAGCGGGGTGTCCGGGGTGCACCGGTAGGCGTTGTTGACCAGCACGTCCAGGGAGCCGAAGGTGTCCACCGCGTACGCCACCGCGGCCTCCACCTGGGACCGGTCGCCCACGTCACAGGTGAACGCCTCGGCGCGCCCGCCGAGTTCACGCAGCGCGGCGGCCGTCTTCTCGGCCGCCGCCAGGTCGACGTCGGTGACCAGGACCCGGGCGCCTTCCTCGACGAACCGGCGGGCGGTCGCCGCGCCGATGCCCCGGGCCGCGCCCGTGATCAGAACCCCGTGTCCCTCGAATCGCCTCATCGCAGTCATGGCAGGGAACGTACTGCCATGATCGGCGCCGCGAACAGACGTCGTACGCCCGCGATCTCGTAGGGATCCGCGGGCGTCGGGATCCCGGCTACCGGCTCCCGGATTCCGGCGCCCGCCAGCGCCACCGCCCGCGTGACCGGTTTCCTCAGCGGTACCCGGTCACGTCCGCGGGCTTCCCCTTGTCCTGGACCTCGACCATGTAGCGCCAGGCGTCGGGACGGCTGCCGTCCCGGTCGGTGAAGCCGTACTCCCGGGCGAGCCGGCCGCCGGAGAGCGACTGCCCGTTCCAGCGGGCGACGTCCGGGTCACCGGCCAGCGCGGCGACCGCGCGCCCCACGTAGAACGGCGTCTCGGAGATGGCGAAGTGCGGGACGCGTTCCTCGGCGTCGTGCCAGTTCTCCTCGGTCACGCCGAAGGCTTCGAGCATGATCTCCGAGCGCATCCAGCCGGGCGTGAGCGCGACGGCCGTGGCGCCGCGGGGGCCCAGTTCGTGTCCGAGGGCGAACGCCATGCGCAGCACGGCGGCCTTGGCGATGTCGTAGAAGAAGGACACCCGGTAGGTGTCGCGGTTGTACTCCGCCGTGCCGTCCGTCATCTCGACGACCAGGCCGCCGGGCCGGCGCAGCAGCAGGGGCAGGGCGTGGTGGCTGGTGACGGCGTGCGTCTCGACGGCGAGCCGCAGGAGGCGGAGGCCGTTGTCGAGGTCGTGCTCCCAGACGGGGGTGTCCCACTCGAAGAGCTTCTCTGAGCCCCAGATGTCGTTCACCAGGACGTCCAGGCGCCCCTGTTCGTCGGCGATGCGGGCGACGAGCGCCTCGACCTCGGCCGGTACGAGGTGGTCGGTGGGGACGGCGATGCCCCGGCCGCCCGCCGCGGTGACCAGGTCGGCGGTGTCCTCGATGGTCTCCGGGCGGTCGTACTCGGAGCGCCGGGCGCGGGTGCTCCGCCCGGTCACGTAGACGGTGGCGCCCGCGGCGCCCAGTTCCACCGCGATCCCCCGGCCCGCTCCCCTGGTCCCGCCCGCGACCAGCGCGACCTTGTCCCGCAGTGTGCCTTCCGACGGCCCTGACATGTCCGACCTCCTACCGTGGCGCACCCGGGCTGTCCCCGCCCGTGTGTCGCTCCGAGCTTCTCCCGGAAGCCGGACATCTTCTGTCAGGTATTTCGGAGCGTTGCGGCTGTGCCTCCGGATGCCTTCCCGGCGGTCCCTC
Organism: Streptomyces sp. NBC_01428; assembly: GCF_036231965.1. Lineage (NCBI taxonomy): Bacteria > Bacillati > Actinomycetota > Actinomycetes > Kitasatosporales > Streptomycetaceae > Streptomyces > Streptomyces sp. NBC_01428. The sequence goes on from NZ_CP109499.1 coordinate 1,479,149, forward strand.
CGAGGGGCCGCCGGGTCCGGCTCGTCCGGGCGACCCGTCAGTGCCCGCGGGCGATCCACTCCTCCAGGTGCGGGGCCTCCGCGCCGATCGTCGTCGTGTCGCCGTGTCCCGTCCGCACGACCGTGTCGGCCGGCAGGGCGAGCAGCCGGTCACGGATCGAGTCGATGATCGTCGGGAAGTGGGAGTAGGACCGGCCGGTCGCTCCCGGGCCGCCCTGGAAGAGGGTGTCACCGGAGAACAGGGTGCCGAGGCCCGGGTCGTAGAGGCAGACCGCGCCCGGTGCGTGGCCCGGGGTGTGCAGCACGGTGAGGTCCGCGCCCGCCGCCTCGATGACCTGCCCGTCCTGGAGCCAGGCGTCGGGCAGCCGGTCGGGGTGGGTGACCTTCCACAGCGGCAGGTCGTCGGGGTGCAGCCAGATGGTGGCGCCGGTGCGCTCGGCCAGCGCGGGGGCGGCGTCGATGTGGTCGTTGTGGGCGTGCGTGCAGATGATCGCGGTCAGCCGCCGGTCGCCGACGGCCTCGGCGATGGCGTCGGCGTCGTGCGCGGCGTCGATGACGATCGCCTCGTGGTCGTCGCCCACGATCCACACGTTGTTGTCGACGTCCCAGGTGCCGCCGTCGAGCGAGAACGTGCCCGAGGTGACGAGGTGTTCGATGCGGGCGGCCATCAGAACATCACCACCGAGCGCAGCACGTCGCCGTGGTGCATCCGCTCGAACGCCGCCTCGATGTCGTCCAGCGCGATCGTCTCGCTGACGAACGCGCCGAGGTCCAGGCGGCCCTGGAGGTGGAGGTCGATCAGCATCGGGAAGTCGCGGGAGGGCAGGCAGTCGCCGTACCAGGACGACTTGAGGGAGCCGCCGCGGCCGAAGACGTCGAGCAGCGGGAGTTCGAGCTTCATCTCCGGGGTGGGGACCCCGACGAGGACGACCGTGCCGGCGAGGTCGCGGGCGTAGAAGGCCTGCTGGTACGTCTCCGGGCGGCCCACGGCGTCGATGACGACGTCGGCGCCGAAGCCGCCGGTGAGGGCCCGGATCGCCTCGACGGCGTCGTTCTCATGGGAGTTGACGGTGTGGGTCGCGCCGAGCTTCTCGGCGGTCGTGAGCTTGCGGTCGTCGATGTCCACCGCGATGATCTTCGCCGCGCCGGCGAGGCGTGCGCCCGCGATCGCCGCGTCGCCGACTCCGCCGCAGCCGATCACGGCGACCGTGTCGCCCCGGCCGACGTTGCCCGTGTTGATGGCTGCGCCGATGCCGGCCATCACTCCGCAGCCGAGGAGACCGGCCACCGCCGGGGAGACGGAGGGGTCGACCTTGGTGCACTGGCCGGCGGCGACGAGCGTCTTCTCCGCGAAGGCGCCGATGCCGAGCGCCGGGGACAGCTCGGTGCCGTCCGTCAGCGTCATCCTCTGCTTCGCGTTGTGGGTGTCGAAGCAGTACCAGGGCCGCCCGCGCAGACAGGCACGGCACTGCCCGCACACCGCGCGCCAGTTGAGGACGACGAAGTCGCCGGGTGCCACGTCCGTGACCCCGTCGCCGACCGACTCCACGATCCCGGCCGCCTCGTGACCGAGCAGGAACGGGAAGTCGTCGTTGATTCCGCCCTGCTTGTAGTGCAGGTCGGTGTGACAGACCCCGCAGGCCTGGATCTTCACCACGGCCTCGCCGGGTCCCGGATCCGGCACGACGATGGTCTCGACACGCACCGGCTCGTTCTTGCCCGGTGCGATCACGCCCCGTACTTCCTGCGCCATGTGACTGAGCCCCTTTTCGTAGTCGACGTTCCGTCGACCGACCCTACGGTGTGACCGACCGGTAGAAGGCCAGGTGGCCCCGGCGTCCGGGGTCCCGTCGCCGACGTAGCCTGAGTGTCCCGTCTCAACTCCCGCGAGGAGCGCCGTGAGCCTGACCGACACCGCGGGGCAGGTGCCCCCGTGGCGCCTGCTGCTCGGGTACGTACGACCGCACCGCTGGGCGCTGTTCGCGGGCGCCCTGCTCGCGCTCGCCACCGGGGCGACCGGCCTGGTGCTGCCGCTGGTGGCGCGCGGGCTGATCGACGACCTGTCGCACGACCGGGCCATCGGCCGCGCGCTGCTCGGGATGGCCGCGTTGGTGGTGACCAACACGGCCGTGGGGGCGCTGGGTTCGTTCGTGCTCCGGCGCACCGCCGAGTCGGTGGTGCTCGGCGCTCGGCGCGCGCTGTCGTCGTACCTGCTGCGGCTTCGGATACCCGCGGTGGACCGCAGCGAGCCCGGCGACCTGATGGCCCGCATCACCTCGGACACGACGCTGCTGCGCGAGGTCACCACCGATTCGCTGGTCGGCCTCGGCACCGGTGGTCTCACGCTGGTGGCGACGATCGTGATGATGGGTCTGGTCGACGTGGTGCTCCTGGGCGTCACCGTGGGCGTGGTGGTGTGCGCGGGGACGGTGCTCGGACTGATCGTGCCGCGTATCAACCGGGCCAGCCGGCGGGCGCAGGACGCGGTCGGGGCGATGGGGGCCGCGCTGGAGCGGACCCTCGGCGCGCTGCGCACGGTCAAGGCGTCCGGCGCGGAGCACCGTGAGGAGGCGACCGTCCACGCGGCGGCCGAGGAGTCGTGGCGGCAGAGCGTGCGGGCCGCCAAGTGGTCCGCTGCGGCGGGCAACACGGCCGGTCTGGCCATGCAGACCGCGTTCATCACGGTCCTCGCGGTCGGCGGCGCCCGCGTCGCGACGGGCGCCATCGACGTGGGCACCCTGGTCGCCTTCCTGCTCTACGTCTTCTACCTGATGTCACCGATCCAGCAGGTGGTGGGAGCGGTCACGCAGTACCAGTCCGGCGCCGCCGCCCTCTCCCGTATCGAGGAGGCCCTGCGGCTGCCCGCCGAACCGGCCTCCCGGCCCGCGCCGCTGCCCACCCCGGGCGCCGAGCCGGCCGCCCTCGCGTTCGACGACGTCCGCTTCCGGTACGCGGACGATCTGCCGTACGTCCACCACGGGGTGACGTTCACCGTCCCGGCCCGTGGACTCACCGCGTTCGTCGGCCCGTCCGGCGCGGGGAAGACCACGGTGTTCTCGCTCATCGAGCGGTTCTACGACCCCGAGGCCGGCCTGATCACGGTGGACGGCCGGCCGCTGGAGGACTGGGACCTGCAGCTGCTCCGGTCCGCCATCGGCTACGTGGAGCAGGACGCCCCGGTGCTGTCGGGTTCGCTGCGGGACAACCTCCTGATGGGCAATCCCGAGGCCGAGGAGGGCGAGTTGACCCGGGTGCTCAGGACGACGCGGCTGGACGGTCTGGTCTCCCGGCTGCCGCGTGGGCTGGAGACGCTCGTCGGCCATCGCGGCACGAAGCTGTCGGGCGGGGAGCGCCAGCGCGTCGCGATCGCGCGGGCCCTGCTGCGCCGCCCCCGGCTGCTGCTTCTCGACGAGGCCACGTCGCAATTGGACGCCGTGAACGAGGCCGCGCTGCGGGACACGGTCGCCGATGTGGCGCGGACGACGACGGTGCTGGTGGTCGCGCACCGGCTGTCCACCGTGACGACGGCCGACCGCATCGTGGTCATGGACGCCGGCCGCGTCCGCGCCGTCGGCACGCACCGGGAGCTGGTGGCCGCCGACCCGCTCTACGCCGAACTCGCCACCACCCAGTTCCTCGCGACCACCGGCTGACCGGGAAGGGCCCGGCCGACGCAGGGAAGCCCGGCGGACCAGGGGAAGCACGGCCGGAGCAAGGAGGGGAACGGCCGGGCTGCCGGGCAGAGGAGCCGGTGGCAGCGGCCGAGAAGGAGATCCGCCCGGGCAGAGGAGCGGCCGAACCCCGAGCAGGGGAACCGACCCCGGCCGAGGAACTCGACAGGCCCCGAGCAGGGGAGCGACCCCGGCCGAGGAGTCCCGGCCGACGCCGGAGGGGCGCGGCCGGTCGACCGTCCGAGCCGGCTGAAACCGGCCGAAGGCGTCCCTGCCGACGGGGCCGCGGTCATCGTCGCGAACCGGGTCGAGGCGGCCGTCGCGCCGGACCGGATCGAGTGATCGTTCCGACGCGTTCCAAGGCTCCGGAACAGGGGATTGTCGTGCGGATCGTCGCGAATCAGCGGTGATCCACACGACACCTCCCGAACCGCCACCGTTCGCTCACGGTGAGCGATGTCCTGGAATTCCTTGGCCGGGGACCGCCTCTCCTTTAGGGTGATGCCTCCTTCCGCCACTCGGGGCGCCGTCCGCTCGGCGTGCGCCCCTCACCGCGCGGCAGGGCACGTCCCACCCGGATACACAGGCGACTCATGACGGTCAGATACGGACACCCGGCCGGGCAGGCCACCCCCGAGGACACCTCCGCGGCCTCCGTCGGCACCACCGCCGGACTGGAAGTGATCCCGCTGGCCGCCCTGCGCGCCGCGTCCCGCAGCCGCGGGACCGGTCCCGACAGGCCGCAGCGCCCCCCCTGTCACCACCTGCTGACGCTCTCCTCCGGCACCCTGCGGCCGACCGTGGACTTCACCGCCTACGACGTCGGGCCCGGCGCCTGGCTGTGGGCCCGCCCCGGACAGGTTCTTCAGTGGGGAGATCTCACGCACGCCGAGGGAACAGTGATCGTCTTCGGGCACGACGTCCCCGACCCGGCCACCGCGCGCGCGGCGGGGCTCGACGATCCGCACGCACGCGTGCTGCGCACCCCGGAGGCCGAGGACGCCGTGTCCCTGCGGGCGGCGGGCGACCATCTGCGGCACGAGTTCCAGGGCCGCGGCGGACTGCCGGCCGACGCGCACGCCGCCGTACTGCGTCATCTGCTGGACGTGCTGATCCTGCGGGTGGCCCATCTCGGCACGCCGGGCGACCCGGACCAGGAACCAGGGGAAACCTTTCTGCGGTTCCGTGCCGCGGTCGAACGGGACTTCGCGCGCACCCGCCGCGTCGACGACTACGCCGTCGCTCTCGGCTACTCGACGCGGACGCTGTCCCGGGCGACCCTGGACGCGGTGGGGGTCGGCGCCAAGGAGTTCGTCGACCGCCGGGTCGTCCTGGAGGCGAAGCGGCTGCTCGCCCACACCGATCTGGCGGCCGCCCGTATCGCCGGCGGGCTGGGCTTCTCCAGCGCCACGAACTTCGCGAAGTACTTCCACCAGCGGGCCGGTCAGGCCCCGATCGCGTTCCGCACGACGGTCCGGGGCGAGGGGCCGTCCGGGGTGTGAGTCCCGGACCCGCCCCGCTCGACGACTCCGGGCCCGAGCACTCCCCCCGTGGACACGGACAGCCGCACGCACGGCGGGCCCCCGCGGAACGTCGTCGTTCCGCGGGGGCCCGCCGCCGTCGCGCCGGAGCCGGCGCACACTGGCTCGGCTAGCTCTCGATGCCGCCGAGCAGCCCGGTGACGGGCGCGGCGAGGTCGGTGACCTGGTGGAGCTGGTTCAGGTCGTTCAGCCCGTTGAGGCCCTTGAGCTGCGCGGAGGGCCTCGGGAGCTCGGCCTGGTGCTCGGCCGGGATGTCGCTCAGGGCGAGCGAGTCGAGCGTGGCGATGGGGTTCAGCTTCCCGGCGTCGTGGGCCTCGGAGCCCGCCGCGGCCGCCATCGGGGCGGCGAGTCCCGTGACGCCGATGGCGAGACCAACGGCGGCGGCGATACGTCGTGTTGAGATCATGCTTTCAGCAACGGCCACGGACCCCGCGCGGACACGGCCCGCCCGCCGGGCTCACCCGAGAGGCGCATCACGGGGGCCCGCGTTTGCCGTCCGCCCCGAGGCGGAGGAGGCTCGTTACAGAGGCCCTTCGCGGCCGGCTCCTGGCCGGTCGCGGACTTCCCGAGGAGGTCACCATGGGCACAGCGGCAGCCCCCGCCTTCGACACCGAAGCGCTGCGCCGGGGCATCGAGGGAGACAGGGCGGCAGATCTGCTGTCGCTCTACGCCGACGACGCGGAACTGCGGGTCGTCGACCGGAACACCCAGCCCAGCCATCCGATGGTCAAACACGGTCGTGCCGAGATCGGCGCCATGCTCGACGACGTGTACAGCCGGGACATGACGCACAGGATGGACCAGTGCGTCGTCCAGGGCGACCACGTCGCCTTCACCGAGTCCTGCGAGTACCCCGACGGGGTCCGGGTGATGAGCACGTCGATGATGTCGCTCCGCGACGGCAAGATCGTCGACCAGACGCTGGTACAGGCATGGGACGAGTAGGAAGGAACTGGCCGAAGGTCCAGATCAGGTCGAGTCTGAACTGGACCTTCTCGGCGAGCGCGGGGATGGGCCGCTCCAGGCCCACCCGGACGCGGCGCCGGCCGGTCTCCGCGGCGGGCCTGCGGGTGTCCGCCTCCCTGCTGGACTCCCTCCTCAGGGCGGCGCGTTCACAGCAGCCGCCCGGGCCCCCGCGGGCCGTCCGCCGGCTGCGTATCCGACGGCGGTGAGCCCGGCCTCGGCGCCCGCGGACGGCGATCCGGGGTGCGCAGATCGGCCCGATGCCCCGAGGACCCGGGGACCCGACAGCGACCGCCGTGCCGTCGAAGCGGACCGTCACAACGACCCGTCCGCCCGAGGAGTCGGCGCAGGGAGTCAGCGCAGCCAGGCGGAGTAGGACATCACGTCGCCCTTCTTCACGCCCCACTCGGGGTCGCCCCGGGTGACGGTGTCCTCCAGGCCGAGGACCGTTCCGGTCGCCGGGTCCAGAATGAGCATCCGGCGGACCGAGTGGGTCCTGTCCGCGTAGACGTACGCCTGTCCGGGGCGGCCCAGCCGGTCGGTGACGGCTCCGACGGGGCGCAGGTCCGGGGCGTCGGCGAGGACGCGGGTGAGGGCGGCGGTCTCCCGGCTACCGAGCGTCCAGTTGTCCAGCAGCGTGCCGACGGCGTCGAGGAGGCCACCGGTATCCATGGCGTCGAGGCGGTCGATCTCCTCCAGGTAGGCACGCAACCGCCGTGTGTCGTGCGGGGGGCGGGCGCTCGGCGGGGCGTCGCTCCAGCTCGGCGGGTACGTCCGACGGCTGATGACATGGCCGTCCTCGACCGTACGGGGGACGGGGTCGGCGTCGGTGACGACGGGCTTCCCGGGGTGGCTCGGGTCGGTCGCCACGACGAGTTCCGTGTGACTGTCGTCCGCCGCCCAGCGCACGACGCGTTCCTCGGGCAGGGTGACGGGCGGCCGGGCTCCGGGCCCCGAGGTCATGCTCAGGCTCCAGGTCTGCACATGGGTTCCCTGGCGGAGCCCGCGTCGCGCACCCTGAGCGGCGGCCCGGTCGGCGAGCACGTCCAGGGGCAGCGGGGCGGAGCCCGTCTCCACGACCAGGGGGCGCGGGGCGGCGACCGCGGGGACGGTGGCGGGGCCGGACAGGGTGAGGGCCAGGACGACGGCGCCGACGGCGGCCGCCGCGGTGACGGTCCAGGCCCAGTCGCGGGGGCGGCGCGGCCGGAGGGCGTCGAGCAGCGGGCCGAGGCGGGGACGGCGTCCGGTCCTGGCGGGCTGCGCGCGGCCGGTGCGGGTCAGGACCTGGAGACGGTGTTCGGCCCTCGGGTCGAGCGGGCGGTCGTGGAAGCGGGGGTCGTCGGCGGGCACCGGGTTGGCGCGGCGCAGCAGGTCGAGTTCGTCAGCCATGGCCGTCTTCCTTCGGGGTGTCGCGGCGGGGCGTCGCGGGGCCGGCGGCCACGCTGATCCGCAGGCCGTCTATCTCGGCGGCGAGCCGGCGGCGGGCGCGGTGCAGACGCATCGCCGCGGCGCGGCTGCCGCAGCCGAGCGCGACGGCGATCTCGTCGACACCGAGTTCCTCCCAGGCCGTCAGGCGCAGGACTTCCTGGTCGGACGGGGCGAGCCGGGCCAGCGCCTCGTGCACCCAGTCGGCGGGGGAACCGGCGTCGGGGCCCTGGACGACGTGCTTGCCGTGCGCGCTCTCGTCGTTGCCGATCCGGTCGAGGAGCCTACGGCGGCGCCCGTAGCCGCGTACCGCGTTGGCCAGGCAGTGGCGGGCCACGCCGTACAGCCAGGGAAGAGGGATGGCCGGCAGGTCGTTCCGCCGTCGCCAGGCGACGGTGAAGACCTCGGCCACCACCTCCTCGACATCACTGCTGCGGCCGTCCAGTCGCCGCGCAACATAGCGGCTGACCGCCCAGTAGTGCTCGCGATAGGCAGCGGCGAAGCTCTCGTCGTCGCTCATGATCGGTAGGTGTCCGGCACGTCCTCCATGGTCACACCCGTGTGATGTGACGCTCGTCGCAGGGCTTCAGTGTGACGGCCGTGCGGGCGCCGGACACAGGCGGGGCATGGAGAGCAACACTGACACGGCGCTGCCCGCGCCCCCTCCGGTGCGCGTACGCCGCCGGGGAACCGCCGCGGTGAGATGGCTGACCACCACGGACCACAAGACGATCGGAACGCTCTATCTGGTCACGGCGTTCGGATTCTTTTGCCTGGCCGGGGTGATGGCACTGCTGATGCGCGCCGAACTGGCGCGACCCGGGCTGCAGATCATGTCGAACGAGCAGTTCAACCAGGCGTTCACGATGCACGGCACGGTCATGCTGCTGATGTTCGCGACGCCGCTGTTCGCCGGGTTCGCGAACTGGATCATGCCGTTGCAGATCGGTGCGCCCGATGTGGCGTTCCCCCGGTTGAACATGCTGGCCTACTGGCTCTATCTGCTCGGTTCGCTCATCGCGGTCGGCGGGTTCCTCACCCCGCAGGGCGCGGCCGACTTCGGCTGGTTCGCGTACGCCCCGCTGTCGGACGCGGTGCACTCGCCGGGTGTCGGAGCCGACATGTGGATCATGGGGCTGGCCTTCTCCGGCTTCGGCACGATCCTCGGTTCGGTCAACTTCATCACGACGATCATCTGCATGCGGGCCCCCGGCATGACGATGTTCCGGATGCCGATCTTCGTGTGGAACGTGCTGCTCACGGGTGTCCTCGTGCTGCTCGCTTTCCCCGTTCTCGCGGCGGCGCTGTTCGCCCTGGAGGCGGACCGGAAGTTCGGTGCCCACGTGTTCGACGCGGCGAACGGCGGGGCCCTGCTCTGGCAGCACCTCTTCTGGTTCTTCGGTCATCCGGAGGTGTACATCATCGCGCTGCCCTTCTTCGGGATCATCAGCGAGGTGATCCCGGTGTTCTCCCGCAAGCCGATGTTCGGGTACATGGGACTGATCGGGGCGACCATCGCGATCGCCGGTCTGTCGGTGACCGTGTGGGCGCACCACATGTACGTCACGGGCGGTGTCCTGCTGCCCTTCTTCTCGTTCATGACGTTCCTGATCGCGGTGCCGACCGGCGTGAAGTTCTTCAACTGGATCGGCACGATGTGGCAGGGTTCGCTGTCCTTCGAGACGCCGATGCTGTGGGCGGTCGGCTTCCTGGTGACCTTCGTGTTCGGCGGCCTGACGGGGGTGATGCTGGCCTCTCCGCCGATGGACCTCCCCGTCTCGGACAGCTACTTCGTGGTGGCGCACTTCCACTACGTGATCTTCGGGACGGTCGTGTTCGCGATGTTCTCCGGATTCCACTTCTGGTGGCCCAAGTTCACCGGCCGGATGCTGGACGAGCGCCTCGGGAAGATCACCTTCTGGACGCTGTTCATCGGCTTCCACGGCACCTTCCTCGTCCAGCACTGGCTGGGTGCCAACGGCATGCAGCGCCGGATCCCGGACTACCTGGCGGTGGAGGGGCTCACCACACTCAACACGGTGTCCACCATCTCGTCGTTCCTGCTCGGCATCTCGTTCCTGCCGTTCCTCTACAACGTCTGGAAGACCGCCCGCTACGGGGAGAAGGTCGAGGTGGACGACCCGTGGGGGTACGGCCGTTCCCTGGAGTGGGCCACCTCCTGTCCGCCGCCCCGCCACAACTTCCGCGTCCTGCCGCGTATCCGGTCGGAGTCCCCGGCGTTCGACCTGCACCATCCCGGGATCGCCGCCGCTCAGGCCGTCCGCTCGGAGGCGGCGTCCGGGCAGTTGCGGTGACGGCCATGGACGACCGTCCGGCGACGGCGGACGCCCTGATCAGGGAACTGGAGGGTCATCTCCTGGTCGCGGCGGTACGGGCGGAGGGCCGCGCCGAGGCGGTGCGCTTCGCCGGCTCGCTGGCGTGGCTCACGGACAGCCAGCGCGACGAGGTGGAGACCCGGTTCGAGGAGGCCCACCTCGCGCTCGCCCGGCTGTCCTGGGAACGCACCGCCCGCCGGGGAGGGGAGCTGCGGGCCGAGTACGAGGAGCGGTACCGCGCCCTGCGCAGACGCTGGTGCGCGGCAGTCCTTCTGGGCGCCGCCCTCGCGCTGGCGGCGCTGGCGCTGACGACCGTCCGGGTCGGGTGACCCGGGTTCAGTCGCGGGCCGGGACCGCGCCGGCGACGGGCTCCTCCGGGCGCAGCAGCATCGGGGAGGCCAGGTCCACCAGGTCGTGCAGGAGCGCAAGATGGGTGGTGTCCCCGCCGAGTTTGTCGAGGAGTCCGTGCGCTCCGTCCCGGAAGCGGATGAGGTCCTCCTCGTACGGGCGGAGCACGTCCGGTGCGAGCAGGACCGTGGTGAGTGCGGCACGGGCCTCGGGTGAGTGCCGTGCGTCGGCGTGCAGCCGCAGGACCTCGTCGGCGCCGTCGGGCGCGGCGTTGTCCAGGGCGCACGCCAGCAGGTAGGTCACCGTGCCGTTGGCCAGGTCCTCGTTGCGTCCGGTCAGGATGTCGTGCTGGTCGTTGAACAGCTGCCACAGGATGCCGAAGGCGTTGCCGAACTCCCGCCACAGTTCGACTCGTTCGTCGGTCCGGCCCGCCAGCTCGGCGGCCATGGCGGTGACCATGCTGAACGGCGCCCCGGACTTTCCGAGATAGGCCGCGATCACCGCCTCGCGCGTGGCGGCCCCGACGTCCGCGCGCAGGTCCCTCAACTGCCCCTCGCTCGCGTTGATCCAGCACCGCACCACCTCGGCGGACAACGGACCGCGGGCCGCCTCGGGGATGCGCGGGGACTGAACGACGAGCAGGGGCAGCATGGTTCCGCCGATGACGGTGGCGAGCAGCGCCTCGCTCTCGTCGAGACTGCCGGCGGCGGAGGCGGCCTGGCCGTCCGCGAGGTCGTCCAGGTAGCACGCGGCGGTCCACCACAGGTCGCTGACGACGGCGAGCGGGACGGCCGGCCCGGGCGCGCCCGTCTCCACGCCGTGGACGATCAGCGGCAGCACGCCGAGGGGGTAGGTGAACGTCCGGTTCTCCAGGAGTTCGGCCACCACCGCCCGGACCGACCCGGCGGACGCACCCAGCAGACCGAGCACGGCCTCCCGCTCCGCCCGGATGTCCGAGGACATCTCACGATGCAGATCCACGTACGACATCACCTGCACGGGCCCACCCCCCAGCGCCGAGATTAATCGAGCACTGATTCGATCATTCGGCATCATCGGGAGCTAGGGCGAATTTGGGCCATGGCCGATTTCTTGTGCCCGGTCCCCTGCGTCACCGGGCGGGCGGCCTCCGATCCCGCTCCGGCTTCGGCCGATCCGCCGTCGATCCACGACGCACAGGGGCCCGCCCGGGGTCGTGACGGCCGTGCGACCGCCATACTGACCGTCGTGCGAGTAGCGATCATGACCGCGGGTTCGCGGGGCGACGTGGCACCGTTCACCGGGCTCGGCCACGGCCTGGTGCGGGCCGGGCACGACGTCACCCTGGTGACGCACGGATGCTTCGAGCCGCTGGTCGCCGGTTCGGGGGTCGGCTTCCACGCGCTCCCCGTCGATCCCCGCGCCGAGCTGGAGTCGGCGCGCGGGCAGCGGCTGCACCGCAGCGTCACCGGGGTCGGCAAGATCGTGCGGCTCGTCGAGATGGCCCGGGCCCTCGTCGGCACCCTGACCGAGGACCTGATCGCGGCCGCCCGCCACAGCGACGTCCTCCTGCTGTCCGGCTCACTGGGGCCGCTCGGGCTCGCCGTCGCGGAGGGTCTCTCCCTGCCGAGCATCGGTGTGCATCTCCAACCGCTCTCCCCCACACGCGAGTTCGCGCCTCCGGTCATGGGCGTCCGATCCCGGGGGCCGACCGTCAACCGGGCGGCCGGGACCGGGGTGAGCCTGGCCGTGGAGCGGGTCTACGCGGACACCGTACGGACCCTGCGCGCACGGCTCGGGCTGCCGCCGCTCGGCCCCCTCGCGGCGCACCGTTCCCGTGAGGGGCGCAACTGGCCCGTCCAGCACGGCTTCAGCCCGCTGGTCGTGCCCCGGCCGCGCGACTGGCGGCCCGGTCTCGACGTGTCCGGCTACTGGTGGCCCCACGACCGTCCGGACGCCCAACTCCCGGACACGTTGCGGGATTTCCTGGACGCCGGGCCACCGCCGGTCTTCGTCGGACTGGGCAGTGCCACCGTCCCCGATCCCGGGCGGCTGAGCACCGAGGTCGTGCGGGCCCTGCGGGCCGCCGGGCTGCGCGGTGTGATCCAGCGGGGGTGGGGCGGACTGCACGCCACCGGCGACGACATGATCACGGTCGGCGAGGTGCCGCACGCGCTGCTCTTCCCCCGCGTGGCCGCCGTGGTCCACCACGCCGGAGCGGGCACGACGGCCGCCGGGCTGCGGGCCGGCGTTCCCGCCGTGCCGGTGCCGGTCCAGTTCGACGAGGGCTTCTGGGCCGCCCGGCTCGTGTCCCTCGGCGTCTCGCCGGGTGGATTCACGCTGCGGGGGCTGCGCGCCGACCGGTTGGCGGCGGCTCTCGTGCGGGCGACCACGGAACCCGCGTACCGTCGGCGCGCCCAGTCCCTGGCGGAACGGCTGCGCGCCGAGGACGGCGTCGCCCCGGTCGCCCGGGCCCTGGGCCGGCTGGGGACATGAGCGGACCGCCGGGCCCTCACGGGCCCGGGCGGCCGGACCGCTCGGCTCCTCCCACTCGTCAGCCACTCGTCCTGCGCGTCACGTGCAGCAGATACTCCTTCCGGTCCAGCGGGTTCATGTCCGTCCGCGGGCGGTCCGGGATCGCGCCGTGCGCGACGGGCGCGTAGTGGTCGAAGGCGCATTCCAACTCGCCCTCGCCCCGCGTCAGTCCGGGGAGGAGCTGCTCCAGACCATGTGTCTCCATGACGGGCAGGACCCCCTCCAGAACACAGGTGGCACCGAGCATCCGCGTGGTCTGCGGCACGGCACGCTGCCGGGCCAGCACCGGCAGCACGACGGCCAGCGTGTCCGCGGGAGCCTCCAGCCGGAAGCGGTTCATCGGCTCGTTCACCCTGCTGCCGGCCGCCCGCAGAGCGTCCATCAGCACCAGCGGGGTGAGCCCACGGAAGTCGGCGCCCGTGCTGGACATGCTCTTGTCGAAGCGCTGGTGGGCGTGGCTCTGGCGCGGTGAGTACCCCGAGTGCGTCATCGTGACCGTGCAGTCGGTGACCTGCCAGCCGTGCACACCCTGCCCCAGTGTCTCCTGGACGGTGTCCTCGACCGCCTTGAAGAACGCGTAGGGCATCGAGCCGAGTTCGACCTCCAGCCGGAAGGAGACACCCGATCCGACCGGCGCCGCGTCGACACGCAGCCCGACGGTCGCGAGGAAGGGGTTGGCGTCCTTCTTGTTGAACTCGACCGCCGCGCCCGTGCCGACCGGCCGTTCGACGCAGAGCGGGGTCGTCTCGCGGAACACCACGTCGATGCCGAACTCGTCCTCCAGCGTCGCCTGGATGACCTCCTTCTGCACCTCGCCGTAGAGGGAGACGGAGACCTCCCCCCGCACGTCGTCCTGGCGGAGGTCGATCAGCGGGTCCTGTTCGGCGAGTTGGGTGAGCGCGAGATGCAGTGCTCCCCTGTCACCCGTACGGCGGGGGGAGACCACCGTCTCCAGGGTCGGCGGCGCGAAGTGGTGCCCGTCGGCCGACGAGGTCCGTGCCGCGCCGAGGGTGTCACCGATCCGCACCGCGCCGAGTCCCCACAGCCGGGCGATGCGCCCGGCTGTCACGGACTCCGCCCGGACGTCCGAGCCCCCGTCGAAGACGCTGATCCCGGTGACCTTCCCCTCCTCGCCGCCGTGGAGCGTGAGCCGGTCGCGGGTGCGCAGGGTGCCGGAGAAGAGGCGCGCGTACGCGATCTTCTCCCCGGCCGCTCCGCGCTCCACCTTGAACACGGTTCCGGAGACGGGCGCATCGGCGTCCGCCGTGGCCGCCGGGAGCAACTCCCTTACACCGGCGATCAGTTCGGGGACGCCGGCGCCGGTCGTCGCGGAGCCGAAGAAGACCGGGTGGACCTGGGCCGCCCCGGTCTGCGCGACGAGGGCGGAGCGCAGCCGGCCGTACGACATGCGGTCCTCGACGTACGCGGCGAGGAGTTCCTCGTCGTGGTCGGCGAGCGGGTCGAGGAGGTGGGGGCGTAGCCGGGCGGCCGGGTACGGGGTGAAGTACGCGGCGCGGGTGCCCTGTTCACCGACCTCGCCCATGGGGACGACCGCCGGGGTGAGCCGCTCGGCGATCCGCTCCAGGACGTCCGCACAGCGCGCGCCACGGCGGTCGATCTTGTTCACGAAGATCAGGGTGGGGATGCGCAGCCGCTGCAGGGTGCGCATGAGGACGCGGGTCTGGGCCTGTACGCCCTCCACGGCCGAGACGACGAGGACGGCGCCGTCGAGCACGCCGAGGACCCGCTCCACCTCGGCGATGAAGTCGGGGTGTCCGGGTGTGTCGATGAGGTTGACGGTGGTGTCGTCGACCGCGAAGGAGACGACGGCGGATTTGATGGTGATGCCGCGCTGCCGCTCCAGTGCGGACGAGTCGGTCTGTGTGCTGCCGTCGTCGACGCTGCCGATCTCGTCGATGACGCCGACCGTGTGCAGGAGGCGCTCGGTCAGGCTCGTCTTACCGGCGTCTACGTGCGCGAGAATTCCCAGGTTCAGCAAGTGCACCGCGTGTCATGTCCTTCGAAATGGGAGTGGTTCCTTCCTGGGGGGACATGAACGGTGCGCGCATGGGTGTGCTCCTCGATTCGGTGCCGGTGAACGCTTCCCTCTCACTCCAGCAGGCGGCACCACCCGACAGCAACGCATTTAACGCTCGCCCGGCGGTCGTCGGCGGCCGGTCGGGGCGAGGCCGGTGGCCGGCCGGGAGTCAGCCGGTGCGCGGGGGCAGCCGGTGCAGGGTCACGTCGGTGAGCCGACTGTCGTCGGTCACCGTCGCGGTCATGTACGTGCGGTGCGGCTGCCGGCGCCGGTCGGTCGGCGAACCGGGGTTCAGCAGCCGCAGGCCCTCCGGCGCGGTGGTGTCCCAGGGGATGTGGCTGTGGCCGAACACCAGGACGTCGAGGTCGGGGAAGCGCTCCGCGCAGCGCCGTTCGCGGCCCTGGGCGGCGCCGGTCTCGTGCACGACGCCGAAGCGCAGGCCGCCCAGGTCGGCACGGGCGATCTCCGGGAGGCGGGCCCGCAGCTCGGGGCCGTCGTTGTTGCCGTACACCCCGATCACCCGGCGGGAGCGGGCCTCCAGCAGGTCGAGGGTGGCGGTGTCGACCCAGTCCCCCGCGTGGATCACGACGTCGGCGAGCGGGAGCTCGGCGAGCAGCGGCGCGGGGAGTTCGCGGGCCCGCTTCGGGAGGTGGGTGTCGGACAGCAGCAGAAGGCGCACCCTCCCAGCGTGTCACCCGGGCCGTCAGTCCAGCGAGAGTTCGCTCCAGACCTGCTTGCCGCCGCTCACCGGGACCGTGCCCCAGGTGTCCGACATCGCCTCGACGAGGAGGATGCCGCGCCCGCCGGTGGCCTCCCAGCCGATGCTCGTCGGTTTGATCGGGGTGCGCGCCGAGTTGTCCGCGACGGCGATGCGCAGCCGGCGGTGGATGAGGGTGAGGTCGAGCCTGACCTGCCCGTCGGTGTGGACCAGGGCGTTGGTGACGAGTTCCGACACGATCAGCAGGGCGGCGTCCGTGTGGTCGGCGACGCCCCAGGTGCGCAGCGCCCGCCGGGTGTAGCGGCGGGCGTGCCGGACCGCCTCGGGGACCCGCCAGACGGTCCAGCTCTCGCGCAGCGGCAGGACGTCCATGCCGTCGAAGCGCATCAGGAGGAGGGCCACGTCGTCCGAGCGGTTGGCCTCCGTGAGCAGTTCGTCCGCCACCAGACCGAGGTGGGAGGGGTCGGAGCCGGCCAGGCCCACCGCGAGCCGGTTCAGGCCGTCCTCGATGTCGACCTCGACGGACTCGACCAGGCCGTCCGTGGTCAGCGCCAGGATGGTGCCGGGCTGCAGCCGGAGCGGGCTCATGGGGAAGTCGGTCTGCCGGACGACGCCGAGCGGCGGGCCCGGTTCGGATACGGGGACCTCGGTTCTGCCGTCCGGGTGACGGAGCACGGGCGGGAGGTGTCCGGCGCGCACGTACCAGGCGGAGCCCTCCTCCATGTCGACGTCGACGTAGCAGCAGGTGGCGAAGAGGTCGGTCTCCAGATCCAGCAGGAGCCGGTTGGCCAGCGAGACCACCACGTCCGGCGGGTGCCCCTCGACGGCGTAGGCGCGCAGGGCGGTGCGCATCTGGCCCATGAGCGTGGCGGCCGAGGCGTTGTGTCCCTGGACGTCGCCGATGACGAGGGCGACGTGGTTGTCCGGCAGCGGGATGACGTCGTACCAGTCGCCGCCGACGTCGAGGCCCGAGGTGGTCGGCAGATAGCGGGCCACGGCGACCGCTCCTGGCAGCTTGGGCAGCCGGCGCGGGAGCAGGGTCCGCTGGAGCATGCCGATGAGTTCGTGCTCGGCGTCGAAGGCGTGGGCGCGGACCAGTGCCTGTCCGGCGAGGCCGGCGGAGGCGGTGAGCAGGGCGCGCTCGTCGGGGCCGAAGTCGTGCGGGGCGTCCCAGCCGATGAGACAGGCGCCCGCCATACGGCCGGCGGCGGGCAGCGGCAGGACGGCCAGCCCGCCCGGGCCGACGCCGGCGAGCGCGGGTTCCAGGGGTGCGCCCGCGGGCCAGATCGCCGGGCGGCCCTCGTTGAGGGCGGCCTCGAGGGTGGGCATCGAGCGGACGGGGGCGTCGGGCCATTCCGAGCGCCATTCGGTGCGCCACAGTTCCGGCCAGGAATCCGGCTCGGGCGGGTCGAGGACGGTGACGACGAGGCGGTCGCCCTCCAGCTCGGCGAGGGCGATCCGGTCGGCCTGGAGGGGCCCTCGCAGGGCGTCGACGACCGCCTGGCCGACGTCACGGACGGTGCCGGCGGTGGCGAGGGCCGAGGCGAGCCGCTGGACGCGGGCCACGTCGTTCAGGCCGGAGCGCAGCTTGGAGGCGTCGGAGACCGTGCCGACGAGCCGGGCGGGGCGGCCCTCTCCCGAGGGGAGCAGTCGGGCGCGCAGCCGGAGCCACTGGTGTCCGCCGGAGGGCTGGAGGATGCGGAACTCCAGCTCGCGCTCGCCGAGGGACATGTGGTCCGGTTCGACCGCGGACATCAGCGAGGGCAGGTCCTCGGGCACGGTCATCGACAGGAGCGTCTCGACCTTGCCGTCGAAGTCCGCGGGGTCCAGTCCGAACAGGTCGAGGACCTCGTCGTCGACGTCGACGTGTCCGCTGTCCATGGAGAGGGTGAACGAGCTGGCGGGCAGGTCGTCCGCGTCGTCGGGCAGCGGGGTGGGCGGGCAGACCACGGCCTCGGCGAGCATCGCCAGGCAGTCCCGCTCCTCGGGGCCGAAGCCGCCGGTGCGCTCGGTGACGGCGACCATGCAGCCGTTGTCCCGCAGGGGCAGCACGGCCAGGGAGAAGTCCTGGGAGGGCAGCCGCCGGGCGTCGGCGCAGCGGGCGACCTCGTCCGGTCCGAGCCAGCTCGGGTTCCCGGTGCGCAGCACCTCGGCGGCGGGGGACGTGCCCGACAGGGGGTAGCTGTCCCGCAGGCCGTACAGCGTCCGGGGTACGCCCGCGGACTCGGCCAGATGGAGTTCCTCGCCGTCCGCGCTCGGGGCGTAGGCGGCGGCGACGGAGGCACCGCAGAAGACGAGTGCCTGTTCGAGCAGCCGGTGCAGCCGTTCGCGGGGGTCGAGGTCCGCGGTGAGCGTCTTCAGGGCGATTTCGGCGCGCGAGGTTCGCGTTTCGCGTTCCGTAGCGCCCTCACTGACCACGTCCGTCATTACAGCGCTTCCGGGGCTCCGGCGCAGCCCCTGTGACCGTTCCGAACGCGTCGGGCCTGCGCAGGGGCCTCACCCGCGTGCCTGGTCGAACCTCTGCCGGACGGATGCGGGGGTGCCCTACGCGGGCGTACGGCGGAGTGGTCCGGCCCTCCCGCCGGAGGGCCGGACCGTCCACCACCGGCCGGAATCCCTGTTCCCTTGGCCGGATCAGTGGCCCCGCGTCACCGGGGGCACCGGCGGCAGGGGGTTCAGCCGGGTCAGGGGGTGGTCACCATGCCCGAGCCGTCGTCCATGCCGGAACCGGACTGGCCGTAGGCCGCGCCGCCCTGGTCGTCGGCGATCCCTTGGTCGTCGGCCGCGCCCTGGTCGTCGGCAGCGCCGCCGCCCTGGTCGTCGGCAGCGCCGCCGGCCTGGTCGTCCGCCGCGCCGCCGGCCTGGTCGTCCGCGCCGCCCGCCTGGTCACCGGCTCCGGCCTGGTCACCGGCGCCCGCGCTCGGGTCCGCCGCGCCGCCGGCACCGGCGTCACCCGCTCCCAGCGTCGCGCCGACCGCCTGGAGGGCGGTGGTCACCGGCTGGAAGAAGGTCTCGCCGCCGACGGTGCAGTCGCCGCTGCCGCCCGAGGTGAGGCCGATCGCGCTGCCGTCCTGGGTGAACAGGGAGCCGCCGCTGTCTCCGGGCTCGGCGCAGACGTCGGTCTGGATGAGACCGGTGACCGTGCCCTCGGGGTAGTTCACGGTGGCGTCGAGGCCGGTGACGTTGCCGTCGTTCAGACCCGTGGTGCTGCCCATCCGGAAGACCTGCTGGCCCACGGCCGCGTCGGCCGCCTGGTTGATCTGGACGCTCTGCCCGTTGCCGACGTTGACCGCGCTGTTGGCCTGCGTCGCGGGGTCGTCGTACTTGACGAGGGCGAAGTCGCCGTCACCGGGGAAGGTCGCCTGGTCGACGGTGGCGATCGGCGCGCCGTCCTGCGCGTCCGACCACTGCTTGGCGGCAACCCCGCAGTGACCCGCGGTGAGGAAGGCGGGGCTGCCGTCGCCCGCGGTGACGTTGAAGCCGAGGGAGCAGCGCGCGCCCCCGCCGAAGATGGCGTCGCCGCCGTCGACGAAGGTCTTGAAGGTGCCCGCCGACTTCTTGACGGTCGCCACCCCGGAACCGAGGTCCTTGACCGTCGAGGTGAGCGTGTCCCACTTGGAGCCCGTGACGGTGGAGTCCGCGGTCACGCGGATCTCGTTGGTCTTCGGGTCGACGGACCACGCCGTGCCGGGGATCGTCGCGTCCGTCCGCAGCGTCTTGGCGGCGGCCCGCAGGTCGGACGTGCTGTTCTGCACCTGGTGGGCGACGGCTCCGGCCTGCTCGATCCGGTTGACGACGTTGCTGTTGTTACCGACGACGTTGACGACGAGCTGCTTGTTCGCGGCGTCGTAGTACGACCCCGCGAAGGCGCCGCCCAGCTGGGAGGCGAGCTGCGCGGCGACGTCGGAGACGTCGGTCGCCTTGAACGTTCTGGGTGTGGCGTCGTCCCCGTTCGACTGCGAGGCATTGGCGTTGGGGAGCAGGAGAGCCGCTGCTCCGAGCGCTGCCACGCTGCCCACCGCGATCGCGGCCTTGCGCTTGGGTATCCGTTTGTGACTCAACTCTTGACCTCCTGGGGACGGGGCCGATGCCACCGTCCGGCGGCTGACTGGGGGCGCCTGGTTGCCCGTTGATACGCGAGTGCCGGGCGGGGTGTTCAACTGCCATTGCAAAGAGCCGGAGTTGACGGGTCCATAGCTACGGATTGCGCGACAAACGGACCTTTCCGCCGCGCGGCCGACGCCTTCGAGCGGGAGCGGCGGCCACCTTCCGCCCCACGCCACGCGACGCCCCGCGCGACGCTCCGCGTCCGAGCGGTGACCCTCCGTCGAGGATCGGTAGCGGAATCCTGGATTCAGCGAATCTGCACATCCCGCGCTCACCGGAGTCACGGCGTCCGGGGGATCTGCACACTCGCACGCCCCCCTCCGCGTCATTGGGCCGGACTGTCCCATTCGGTCCGCGCGCGGCAACCCGAGGTGTGCGCCGATACCGCGCACGGTGTGAAGAACTCGCCGCAACGTGGTGTGGAGACCTGCACGCTTCCCCGCACTCGGCACTCAAGTTCCCAGGTGGGAGCCCTGGTTGATTGGAAGCGCGCGGCGCGCCCGTGCTTTGATCCGTTGCACCGCGGAGGTCGCAGCAATGCTCCCGGCAACGGGATCCGCACTCCTGCGGTGGCGGCCGCGTCTGTCCCCAGAGGGGGCCGCTCTCCCCCTTGTGAATATCCATATGAAGGGAAGTTCCATCATGAACTCCACCCCCCGTTTCCAGACCGCCGAGATCTCCGACGCCGACCTCGACAACGTCTCGGGCGGCCTCGCGCTGAACGCCGTGGGCACCGTCACCGACCTGGTCGACGGCGTCGTCCCGGTCTCGGGCGTCGTGGGCACGGTCGTCGGCACCGTCGAGGGTGCGACCGGCCTGAACACCGGCGCGGTCACCGGCCTGGTCGCCGGTCTCTGACCGGTCGCTGGATCGCGCTTCACACCGCGGAGTCCCGGAACCGCCCCCCGGTTCCGGGACTTCCGGGTGCCGTACCTCTCTCGAAACAGGTGAGGGAAGCTCCGTGCAGTTCCGTCAACAGGCCCTCGCCAAGCTCCAGTCGCCCGAGGAACTCGACCTCCCGGTGCGCTTCGCCCGCCCGCAGGGCTGGCTCGTGCTGGCCGTGACCGTCGTCGTCATGGCCGCCGCCTCCGTGTGGGCCGTGACCGGCACCGTCTCCTCCACCGTGAGCGCGCCCGCCGTCCTGACGCACGGCCAGGGCAGTTACCTCCTGCAGAGCCCCGTCGCCGGCCAGGTCACCTCCGTCGTCGCGAAGGAAGGTGAACGGCTCCCCGCGAACGCCCCGGTGGTCAAGGTCCGTACCGCGCGCGGCACCACGACAGTGGTGCGCACGGTCGCCGCGGGCCGCGTCACCGCGCTCGCCGCCACCATCGGCGCGATCATCTCGACCGGCGCGAACGTGGCGTCCGTGGAGAAGGTCGCGCACGCCGACGACCCGCTGTACGCGACGGTCTACGTCCCCGCCGAGAGCGCCGCGGCCCTTCCCGCGAACGCCTCCGTCGACCTCTCCGTCCAGTCCGTGCCCGCCCAGCGGTACGGCGTGCTGCGCGGCCATGTGGCGACCGTCGGACGCAGTGTGCAGACCCGGCAGCAGATCGCCGCCTACCTCGGTGACGACCAACTCGGCGAGCAGTTCAGCAAGAAGGGCAGACCGGTCGCCGTCCTGGTACGGCTCGACCGCTCGTCCGGCACCAGGAGCGGACTGAAGTGGTCCTCGTCGGACGGACCCCCCTTCCCGCTCACCTCGATGTCCCTCGCCACGGGTTCGATCCGGCTGGCCGACCAGCGCCCCGTCGATTGGCTCCTGCCGTGACCACCACCGACACCCGCGGCAGACGCCGCGCCGCCCCGCCCCGGCGCGCCGTGCCCAAGAGCCGCGTCCGGGCCGTGCGCACGCCCACGGTGCTCCAGATGGAGGCGGTCGAATGCGGCGCGGCCTCCCTCGCCATGGTGCTCGGGCACCACGGCCGGCACATCCCGCTCGAAGAACTGCGCATCGCGTGCGGTGTCTCGCGGGACGGCTCCCGGGCCAGCAACCTGCTGAAGGCGGCGCGCGGTTACGGCCTCACCGCCAAGGGCATGCAGATGGACACCGCCGCGCTCGCCGAGGTGCGGGCGCCCGCGATCCTGTTCTGGGAGTTCAACCACTACGTCGTGTACGACGGCATGGGCCGCCGGTTCGGACGTCGCGGCGTGCACATCAACGACCCGGGCAAGGGCCGCCGGTTCGTGCCCATGGAGGACTTCGACACCAGCTTCACCGGAGTCGTCCTGGTCATGGAGCCGGGTCCGGAGTTCCGCACCGGAGGCCGCAGGCCGGGCATCCTGGGCGCGATGCCGGCCCGTCTGCGCGGAACCTCGGGCACGATGCCCGCGGCCGTCCTCGCGAGTCTGCTGCTGGTGGCCGTCGGTGCGGCCGTACCGGCGCTCAGCCGGACGTACATCGACCAGTATCTGATTGGTGGTCAGAGTTCGCTGCTCGGCGTGCTGTTCGCGTCGATGGGCGCCTCCGTGCTGCTCACCGTCGTGCTCACCTGGCTGCAGCAGGCGAACCTGCTGCGGGGGCGCATCATCTCCTCGACGCTCTCCAGCGCCCGGTTCCTGCGCCATCTGCTGCGCCTGCCCGTCACGTTCTTCTCCCAGCGCAGCCCCGCGGACCTGGTGCAGCGCCTCCAGTCGAACGACGCGGTGGCCGAGACGCTGGCCCGCGACCTTGCGGCCGCCGGCGTCGACGCGATCGTCGTCGTCCTGTACGCCGTGCTGCTCTACACCTACGACCCGCAGCTCACGGCTGTCGGGATCGGCGTGGCGCTGCTGAACGTGGTCGCCATGCGCGTGGTGATCCGGCTGCGCGCGACCCGCACCGCCAAGCTGCGTGCCGACACCGCCCGGCTGACCAACACCGCCTACACCGGGCTGCAGTTGATCGAGACGATGAAGGCGACGGGCGGCGAGGACGGCTACTTCCGCAAGTGGGCCGGACAGCACGCCACGACCCTGGAGGAGCAGCAGCGCCTCGGGGTGCCGAGCGCGTGGCTGGGTGTCGTCGCCCCGACCCTCGCGACGCTCAACAGCGCGCTGATCCTGTGGATCGGCGGTCTGCGTGCGGTCGAGGGGCACATCTCCGTGGGGCTGCTGGTCGCCTTCCAGGCGCTCGTCACCCGCTTCACCGCGCCGCTCACCCGGCTGAACGGGGTCGCGGGCCGCATCCAGGACTTCGCCGCCGACGTGGCCCGGCTGAAGGACGTCGAGAACTTCCAGACGGACCCGCTGTACGCCCGGCCCGGCGGTGGGGAGTCCACCCGGCGGCTGCAGGGCCATGTCGAGCTGGAGAACATCACGTTCGGCTACAGCCCGCTCGACAAGCCGCTGCTCAGCGGTTTCTCGCTGACCGTGGGCCCCGGCCGGCAGGTCGCGCTGGTCGGCGGGTCGGGCAGCGGCAAGTCGACCGTCTCGCGGCTGATCTCGGGCCTGTACGCGCCGTGGGAGGGCACGATCCGCATCGACGGACGGCTCCTGGAGGACATCCCGCGCGGCGCGCTGGCGTCGTCCGTGTCCTTCGTCGACCAGGACGTCTTCCTCTTCGAGGGGACCGTGCGGGACAACATCGCGCTGTGGGACCCCTCCATCCCTGACGACGCGGTGGTCACCGCGCTGCGGGACGCGGCGCTTTACGACGTGGTGACGCGGCGCCCCGGCGGCATCCACAGCAGGGTGGAGCAGGACGGCCGCAACTTCTCCGGCGGGCAGCGTCAACGCCTGGAGATCGCGCGGGCGCTGGTCCGCAGGCCGAGCATCCTCGTGCTCGACGAGGTGACGAGCGCCCTCGACGCGGAGACCGAGCAGACGGTCATGGACAACCTGCGGCGGCGCGGCTGCGCGTGCGTGGTGATCGCCCATCGGCTCAGCACCGTGCGGGACAGCGACGAGATCGTCGTGCTCGAACACGGAACGGTCGTGGAACGCGGCCGGCACGACGCGCTGGTCGCCGCCGGCGGACCCTACGCCACGCTGGTCAAGGAGCGATGAGATGACCACGGTTCACGAGGGTGTGCACGAAGGGGACCTCGTCCTCGGCGCGCTCGGCGGCATGGGCGCACCGGTGGACTGCGCCGGACTCAACCGCCTCGATCTGGAAGGCCCGCAGGTCCTGTGGCTGGTCGCCGCGGGAGCGATGGACCTGTTCGCGGTGGACGCCGCGCAGCAGGGGCACTGGCACCACCTCGGCCGGCTGGAGGCGGGCTCGCTGCTGCTCGGTCCGGTCGCCGGCCCGCAGCACACCCTGGTCGGGCGCCCGTTGCGGGACTGCGTGGTGCGTCGCATCGCGCTGCGGGAGCTGTATCAGCAGGCCGACACGGCGACCTGGTCCTACGACGCGTACGGCAACGCGCAGTACGTGCCGCCGACGGAGAGCCCGTTGGAGTACGCCCTGGCGCTCGGGGTCGGGCGCAGCCTGTCCATCCTCTTCCAGGCACCGATGGCCACGGAGAACGCGGCCGCCCTCACCGACGACGACGTGTTCTGGATGCGGGTGCCGCCGGGCAGTGTGCAGTACGGCTCGCTGTACGGGGCCGAGGCGGCGGCCGACCTGCTGATGGACCCGGCCGTCTGGCAGGGCATGGTCGACCAGCAGTACCGGTTGCTGGCCACCCTCGACCGCTGGATCGAGCAGGTGGAGGCCGGTCACGAGGACCGTACGGCGGCCGGCATCAGGGCGGGTGAGGCCGTCCGCGTGCAGGCCGACCGCACGCTGCTCGCCTCGATCGGCAGGGCGTCCGACAAACGCCCGACCGCGGCCGACGCGGACGCCACCCACGCCGCCTGCAAGCTGGTGGCCCGCGCGGCGGGGATCACCCTGGCCGGGCCGGCTCAGAGCGGCGCGGAGAGCGACCGCCTCGACCCGGTCGAGCGGATCGCGCTCGCCTCACGGGTCCGCACGCGCGCCGTACGACTCGACGGGCGCTGGTGGCGGGACGACATCGGCCCGCTGGTCGGCCGTCGGGCCGTGTCCGGCGCGCCGGTCGCGCTGCTGTGGCGGCGCGGCGGATACGTCGCCGTCCATCCGTCGTCCGGACGGGAGACGCCGGTCGAGAAGGCCAACGCGGCCGAGTTCGAGCCGCGGGCCGTGATGTTCTACCGTCCGCTGCCCGAGCGGAGGCTGAGCCCGCTGCGACTGCTGCGCTTCTGCCTCGGGGGCACCGCGGGCGACCTGCGCAACCTCGCGATCAGCGGGCTGGTGACCGTCGCGATCGGCGCGCTGGTCCCGATCGCGACCGGCCGGGTGCTCGGCGAGTACGTGCCGAAGGCGCAGCACGGTCTCATCGTGCAGGTGTGTCTCGCGCTCATGGTCACCAGCGTGGTGTCGGCGGCGTTCATGCTGCTGCAGAACCTCACCCTGCTGCGGATGGAGGGCCGGATCGAGGCGAGCCTGCAACCGGCTGTCTGGGACCGGCTGTTGCGGCTGCCGACGACGTTCTTCACCTCCCGCTCGACCGGTGAACTCGCCAGTGCCGCGATGGGCATCAGCGCCATCCGCCGGCTCCTCGCGGGCGTCGGTCCGACCCTCGCGCAGGCGGGCACGGTCGGTGCGATGAACCTGGGGCTGCTGTTCTGGTACAGCGTGCCGATGGCGCTCGCCGCGATCGGCATGCTCGTGGTCATCGCCGCGGTGTTCCTGGGGCTCGGTCTCTGGCAGGTGCGCTGGCAGCGCCGCCTGGTGGTACTGAGCAACAAGCTCAACAACCAGGCGTTCCAGACCCTGCGCGGCCTGCCCAAGCTGCGGGTGGCGGCGGCCGAGAACTACGCGTACGCGGCCTGGGCGGGCGAGTTCGCCCGCAGCCGCGAACTGCAGCAGCGGGTCGGCCGGATCAAGAACCTCACCACGGTGCTGGGCGCGGTGTACCTGCCGCTGTGCTCGCTGCTGATGTTCATGCTGCTCGCGGGCCCCGCGCACGGTTCGCTGTCCGCGGCCGAGTTCCTCACCTTCAACACGTCGGTGACGATGCTGCTGACCTCGGTCACGCAGATCACCGGCGCGTTCGTCTCGGCGGCCGCCGCGCTGCCGATGTTCGAGGAGATCAGGCCCGTGCTCGACGCGACCCCCGAGGTCAGGGTGGCGAGCACCCGGCCGGGCCTGCTGTCCGGCGGTATCGAGGCCCGCAGGCTGTCGTTCCGGTACGCCGACGACGGGCCGCTCGTCCTCGACGACGTGTCGTTCGCCGTCCGCCCCGGCGAGTTCGTGGCGGTCGTGGGCCCGAGCGGCTGCGGCAAGTCCACGCTGCTGCGCCTGCTGATCGGCTTCGACAGGCCGGTGTCGGGCAGCGTCCTGTACGACGGCCAGGACCTGGCGGCGCTCGACCAGTCCGCGGTACGGCGCCAGTGCGGTGTGGTGCTCCAGCACGCCCAGCCGTTCACCGGGTCGATCCTGGACTGCATCTGCGGTACCGAGCCGTACACGCCGGAGGAGGCGATGGCCGCCGCGGAGATGGCGGGTCTCGCCGAGGACATCCGGCGGATGCCGATGGGCCTGCACACGCTCGTGTCGGGCAGCGGCGCGATCTCCGGCGGCCAGCGCCAACGCCTCATGATCGCGCAGGCGTTGATCCGCCGGCCGCGCATCCTCTTCTTCGACGAGGCGACCAGCGCCCTCGACAACGAGACGCAGCGGACGGTGATCGAGAGCACCAAGGCGCTCAACGCCACCCGGGTCGTGATCGCGCACCGGCTGTCGACGGTGCTGGACGCGGACCGGGTCGTCGTGATGGAGGACGGCCGGGTCGCTCAGCAGGGCACGCCCGCGGAGCTGCTGGCGGACACGGGCGGGCGGCTGCACGAGCTCGTGCGCCGCCAACTCGCCTGAGCCATCAGTCCGTTCCGGGCACCGGGGCCCCCGAGGGGACGCCTTCGGCGAGGTACCCGCGGTAGATCTCCTGCCAGCGTGCGAGCCCTCCGGCGTGCGGTCCGCCGGAGGGTTCGTCGCGCGCCAGCGTGTCGAGGGCGGCGAGGCAGACGTCCCAGCCGGCGCCGTTGCGGGCGGCCGTGTCCCGGGCGGCCAGCACGTTGGTGAGCGTGAAGCGGGTGCGCCCGCCGTCGAGGGCTTCGAGGTCGAAGTGCAGTTCGTCGTCGCCCCACGCGAAGGAGAGGTGGCGGTGGGGTTCGACGGCGAGGACGTGGCCCGTCGACTCCGGCATGTTGGGATCGCCGCTGAACGTGACGGTGCCGCCGGGGCGCAGGTCCATGTCGGCGCGCGAGGGGAACCAGGCGGCCAGCTCGTCGGGGTCGGTGACGAAGCGCCAGACCCGCTCGGCGGGGTGGTCGTAGGTGCGGGTGAACCGGACGGCGGGGCGGCCGTCGTCGAGGGTGAGGAACGTCCCGGTGGGGGCGGTGGGTTCGGCGGACATGGCGGCTCAGTCCTTCGGTGAGGGGGCTGGGGGCGGTGTCGGTTCGCGTGGGGTCCCGGTTGGTGGTGTCCCCGTCGGTGGGGTCCCGGTCGGTGGGGTCGCGTCGCCCGGCGGCGCCGGATCCGCGGGCGCTCCGGACGGGGTCGAGGGGGACGTGTCCCCGAGCGGCGCCTCGTCCAGGCGGCGGCCGAGCGTGTCCAGGCTCTCGTTCCACAGCGCGCGGTACGGGGCGAGCCAGGCGTCGAGGGCGGCGATCGGGGCGGGGTCGAGGGCGTAGACCCGGCGTTGCGCGTCCTGCCGTACCCGGACGAGTCCCGCGTCGCGCAGCACCCGCAGGTGCTTCGAGGTGCTCGGCTGACTCAGGCCGCAGGCCTCGACCAGTTCGCCGACGGCCCGCGGCCGCTCCAGTAGCAGGGCGACGATGGCCCGCCGGTGGGGGTCGGCGAGCGCGGCCCAGAGCGAGGCGTCGGACATGCTCACAATATGCCTCCACCGTTATATGCCCGTCAAGGAATGAAGAGGCGACGGACGTCACACGCGCCGGACTAGCGAAACGTTGCCGTTTCGCTCGACGCGGTCTAATCTCGAGACGTCGATGTGTACGAAACCGTTTCGTTTACGTGCACGCACCGTCGAGCCACTTCCCTGGAGTGCTTCTCCCATGTCTCAGACCCTGACCGAAGGCACCGGCACGGGTGCCGCGGACGCGACGTCCGCAGCCACGTCGAAGCGGCGGTGGTGGATCCTCTCGATCATCGGGATCGCCCAGCTGATGGTGGTGCTCGACGCCACCATCGTGAACATCGCCCTTCCCTCCGCCCAGGCGGACCTCGGCTTCTCCGACGGCAACCGGCAGTGGATCGTCACCGCCTACTCCCTGGCCTTCGCCTCCCTGCTGCTGCTCGGCGGGCGCATCGCGGACCTGTTCGGACGCAAGCCCGCCTTCCTCGTCGGTGTCGCCGGGTTCGCCGGCGCCTCCGTGCTGGGCGGCGCCTCGACCAGCTTCGGGATGCTGGTCACCGCCCGCGCCCTGCAGGGTGTGTTCGGAGCGCTCCTCGCGCCCGCCGCCCTGTCCCTGCTGAACACGACGTTCACCGACGCCAAGGAGCGCGCCAAGGCGTTCAGTGTCTACGGCGCGATCGCCGGTGCCGGTGGCGCGGTGGGTCTGCTGCTCGGCGGTGTGCTGACCGACGCGCTCGACTGGCGCTGGACCCTGTTCGTCAACCTCGTCTTCGCGGTCGTCGCCTTCGCCGGCGGCTGGGTCCTGCTGAGCAACCACCGTGACGCGGCGGGCTCCAAGCTCGACCTGCCGGGCACGCTGCTGGTCTCCACCGGTCTGTTCGCCGTCGTCTTCGGCTTCTCCAACGCCGAGACGCACGACTGGAGTTCACCCGCCACCTGGGGCTTCCTGCTCGCCGGCGCGCTGCTGCTGACCGCGTTCGTCTGGTGGCAGACCCGCGCCAAGCACCCGCTGCTGCCGATGCGCGTCCTGCTCGACCGCAACCGGGCCGCCTCGTTCCTCGCCGTGCTCATCACCGGCGCGGGCATGTTCGGTGTCTTCCTCTTCCTCACCTACTACCTCCAGCTGAACCTCGGCTTCAGCCCCACCAAGACGGGTGTGGCCTTCCTGCCGATGATGGCGACGCTGATGGTCATGGCGCAGGTCTCCACGACGATCCTGGTGCCGCGGATCGGCCCGAAGGCCGTCATCCCCGCCGGCTTCGCGGTGGCAGCGGTCGGTATGGCCTGGCTGACCGGGATCGGCATGGGCTCGTCCTTCTCGACCGACGTCCTGCCGCAGGTGCTCCTGATCGGCGCCGGACTCGGCATGGTGATGCCGCCCGCCATGTCGCTGGCCACCAGCGGCATCGCCGCCGAGGACGCGGGGGTCGCGTCCGCCACCGTCAACACCATGCAGCAGGTGGGCGGTTCGATCGGCACCGCGCTGCTGAACACGCTCGCCGCGAGTGCCGCGACCAGCTACCTGGTCGGCAAGGACGCGACGAACAAGCTGGTCCAGGCCCAGTCGACGATCGAGAGCTACACCACCGCGTTCTGGTGGTCGGCCGGCTTCTTCGCCGCCGGAGCGCTCATCGCGCTGGTGCTCTACACCCGCGGCAAGCCCACCCAGGACCCGGAGGCCGCACCGGTCGTCCACATGTGATCGCGCCCTGAGCCGATCACCGTCAGGCCGAGGGGCCGCCGTCTTCAGGGAGACGGCGGCCCCTCATCGTCCGCCGGTGGCGCGCCGTGGCGACGGCTCGGCGCGCCTGCGCACGGACCTCGTCCAGAGGCCGGGTGGGCCGGTACACCACCAGGGCCCGGGGTTCCTTCTCCAGCCGCAACGCGGCCGCGCCGGGGGCGACTTCACCGTCGTACGCGAGTGTGTCCGTACCGGAGACGCCCGACAGCTCCACCCAGGGGACGTGCTCGGCGTCGTAGACCCGTGAGTGACGCAGCGCCCCCACGAGCGCGGAGGCGACGACCCGGGTCCGGGCGAGGCGGCGTTCCGCGGCGACCAGACGCAGGTCGAGGAGTCCGTCGTCCAGGCGGGGCCGGTACGACGGGGCGAAGCCCTCGGGGACGTACCGTCCGTTGCCCGCGAAGAGCAGCCACAGCCGGCGGGGCCGGCCGTTGAGCTCCAGCTCGATCGGTCGCGCGGTGCGCAGCACCCGGGCCAGGGCCATCGCGGCGGCCGGCCACTTGCCCCACCGCGGCTCCAAGTGCTGCCGGATACGCACGAGTTCGGGGTAGAGCCCGATGCTGAAGGTGTTGAGGAACCGCAGGTCCCGCCCGGCGTCCGGGCGGGCCGCGCCGAGGTCGACCGCCACCGCCTCTCCCCCGCTCACGGCGACGGCGGTGGACTCGAAGTCGGGCACGCCGACGTCGAGGGCGAAGTGGTTGAGGGTGCCGCCGGGGAACACCGCCAGCGCCAGGCCGCGTTCGCCCGCGGCGCGGGCCGCGGCGTTCACACTGCCGTCGCCGCCGCAGACGCCCAGGGCGCCCCCGGCTGCGGCGGCCCGGTCGGCGGCCTCGGTGAGCAGTGCCGCGAAGTCGCCGTCGGCGCCGCGCTCGACCAGCTCCGCCTCGGGCAGGAGGTCACGCAGCCGGTCGGCGGGCGACATCGCCGACGCGGGCGCCCCGGCACCGGCGTGGCCGTTGACGAACACGACGAGCCCCCGGCCCAGCGGCAGGGCGGGTGCGGGCGCGACGGGCCGTTCCCGCTCCGGCACGGCGGCGCGGGGCGGCCACCAGCGGCAGGTCAGGAAGGCGGCACCCGCCCCGATGGCCACGCCGGCGAGCACGTCGCCGGGGAAGTGGACCCCCACGTAGACACGGGAGAAGGCGACGCCCGCGGCCACCGGCGCGACCACGGCGCCGTACCGCGTGGACTCCAGGGCGACGCCGGTGGCGAAGGCCGCGGCGGAGGCGGAGTGCCCGGAGGGGAAGGAGGTGGTGTGCGGCTGACGTTCGAGGAGGCGGACCCGGGGGACGCCGTCCAGGAGCGGGCGGGGCCGGCGGGCGCTCCATTTCACCAGCGTGTTGACGGCCAGCGAGGCGAGCGCCAGGGAACCGAGGCCCCGCACCGCCGCACGGCGCGCGGTGTGCCCGCCGACGAGGGTGAGCCCGGCCGCGGTCCCGAGCCACAGCCGCCCGTGGTCGGCCGCGTGACTGAGCCGCCGCAACGCCGGATCGGCGCCGGGGACCCACGCCGCGGCGACCCGTGTGAACAGCCGCTGGTCCAGTTCGCCGAGTGAACCCATGGTCCACGGGTACGCCGTCCGGTCGCGGTCGGCATGCCGGGTGACTCGGAACGGTGAGGCCCTTGCGCCGTGCGGCGGTGCACGGCCGCCGCCGTGCGGTGGAACGTCCCCGGCCGCCGGGCCCCGCCAGGAGCAGGCGCCGCGGGCAGCGGAAGCCAAGTGCGGCGGACGGGCTGCGCGGAGGTGCGGCGGGCGTCGGTGTCCGGACATGCCGAAGGCCGGCCGACAGCCCCACTCCGTCGGCCGACCCTCGGTGCGAAATCACATGGCACCCCCGCGACGGGGTCCGCACTCCCCAGCAACGGACCCCGGTCGTTGTCCACGGGGGCCACGCGATCCCGGTCTCAGAACGCGAAGACCGTCATCCCGTAGGAGCTCTTCACGCACTCGTTGGCGAAGGTGTGCTCGTAGGCCACGCGCTTGCCCTGCCAGACGCCGGCCACGGTCACCACGACAGGGTCGTACTGCCTGGTACAGAAGACGTCGTGTCTGGCGGTCAGTCCTTCCAGATCCCCCTTGATTCCCCGGAGTTCGGCGCAGGCGTCGACGGCGGCCGGGTGCGTCCCGGAGGCCGTGGGCGCGCAGTTGAGGGTGACGGCGCGTTCCGGCGTGGCGTCGGTCGCGCTCTGGCCGTGGCCCGTGGTGAGCACCAGGGCCGAGGGGGCGTAGAGCCCGGACGGCGCGAGGCCGGGGGCCGCGGTGGCGGACCCCATGAGGGGTCCGCAGACGGCGGTGGCCGTCAGAGTGAGAGTCGCTGCCCAGCGTGCGGTGTTCGGCATTGTGTGCATCCTTCCGCTCGATCGAATGCGATACCGGCTCGGTCGGTGCCGGTTCGGCGAGCGCGAGTCTGCCGAGTTCACACCGGAAACACACATCGACCCCATGCGTTTCGGTAACTTTGAGTATTGAAGTAGTGGCGTGAAGTTACGGAATTCGAACGCGTGAAGCCAACGCCTGTGCGGTTGTTGATCGTCGGCGACCACCCCCTGGCCTGATTGGCACGGCTCGGCAATAGGCCTGAAACATTCCGGTTCAGCCCGCGAGGCGCCTCGACTTCACCCCGCCGCTTCCGCCCACAGCGGAGTTCCGCCCCCACTCTTGCCCCTGATCCGCAAGCGCGTAAGGCTGATTACATGATTACAACTGAGCAGAACGAGAAGCTGCGCGGCTGGTTCGCCGGCCGGCTGCCCGACGATCTCTTCGAGAGCCTCTCCGAGGTGACGGTCGACCGGGAGGAGATCACGGTGGTCGGCCGCATCCCCGAACCGAAGCTCGCCGAAGGCGCCTCGGACGCGGAGAAGTCGGCGGCACGGACGTCCCGTGTCCAGGAGTTCCGCGAGCGCACCCGCGAGGAGCGGGTGGCCGTGGCCCGGGAGGCGGAGCACCGCTTCCGCCGGAAGGTCTCCTGGGGTGTGGAGTGCGGTACCGAACGGGCTCTGTTCACGCACGTGGCCGCGCCGGTGATGACCCGGCTGCGCCAGCCGGAGCGCGAGGTCCTCGACACCCTCGTCGAGGCCGGGGTGGCCCGCAGCCGCAGCGACGCCCTCGCCTGGTGCGTGCGGCTCGTGCAGCGGAACACCGACGACTGGCTCGCCGACCTGCGGACCTCCCTGGAGCACGTGCGACAGGTCCGCTCCCAGGGCCCGGACACGGCACGGGAGGAGGCTTCCGGCGACGAGGAGTGACCCGTCCGCCCCGGCCTTGAACGGCCTGCCGCGGGGTACCGCGTCACACTGGCAAGGGATGCCGACGAGACGAGGTGGTCGCCCATGAAGTTCGGAGTGTCGACGTTTCTCACGGACGAGGGGATCGGACCCGCGGCGCTGGGCCCGGCCCTGGAGGAGCGCGGGTTCGACGCGCTGCTGCTCGCGGAGCACTCGCACATTCCGGTCAGCCGGGAGACCCCCTACCCGGCCGGCGGCGAACTGCCGCGCGTGTACTACCGGACGCTGGACCCCTTCGTGGCGCTCGGCGCCGTCGCGGCCGTGACGAGTGAGCTGCTGCTGGGCACGGGCATCGCGCTCGTGGTCCAGCGCGACCCGATCAGCACGGCCAAGGAGGTCGCCTCCCTCGACCTCGTCTCCGGCGGACGCGCCGTGTTCGGGGTCGGCGCGGGCTGGAACCGCGAGGAGATGCGCAACCACGGAACGGATCCGACCCGTCGCGGCCGTCTCATGGACGAGCGAATCCGCGCCATGATCGAACTGTGGACGAAGGAACAGGCCGAGTTCCACGGCGAGTTCGTCGACTTCGACCCGGTCTTCCAGTGGCCCGAGCCCGTCCAGCGGCCGTATCCGCCGATCTGGGTCGGGGGTGACGGGGAGCACGCCTTCCGCCGGGTCGCCGAGTACGGCGCGGCCTGGATGCCGACCGGAGTGCCGGCCGATCAACTGGGTGACCGGATCGACGAGTTGAGGAAGACGGCGGGAGACGGCCCGGACGTGGTGGTGTACGCGGGCCGGCACGACCGCGAGACCCTCGACCGGTACGCGGAACTCGGCGTCGACCGCGTCCTGCTGTACCTCCCGACCCGGCCCGGGGACGAGACCCTGCGGACCCTCGACGAACTGGCCGCCGCCGTGTCCTCGCACCGCTGACGAGGCAGGGCCCGCCGCCGGACGACAGGAGCCGACCGTGCCGGACATGGACGAGGACGAGGCGCGCCGCCGCTTCCTTGCGGCGCGGGTGGCCCGGCTCGCGACCGTCGACGCGGAGGGGCGGCCCCATCTGGTGCCGCTCGTGTTCGCGGGGTGCGGTGGCGGGCTGGTGAGCGCCGTCGACCACAAACCAAAGCGGTCGCCGCTGCTGCGGCGGCTGCGCAACATCGCCGTGCATCCCGGTGTGTGTCTGCTCGTCGACCGCTATGACGAGGAGTGGGAGCGGTTGTGGTGGGTGCGGGTGGAGGGGGATGCGCGGGTGGTGGCGCCCGAGGATGCGGGGATCCATCCCGCAGCGGTGGGCGCGCTGCGGGAGAAGTACCCCCAGTACGGGGACCGGCCTCCCGACGGTCCCGTCATCGCGATCACCGTCCACCGGTGGCGCGGCTGGCAGGCGACGGGGGCCGCCTGACCGCGGGGTTTTCGCCCCCTCCGCCCCTGCCCGTCCCGTTCCCGGGGGCTGCCGCCCCCGGGCCCCCGCTTCGGCCTGAACGGCCTCGTCCTCAATCGCCGGAGAGGCTGAACTTTCCAGCGCCCCCGGTCAGTCGCGGATCGTTCGGGCGATGTCCAGGGTGAGGCGGTGCCAGGGGGTGCGGGGGTCGCGGCCCGTGAGGTCGTGGATGCGGCGCAGGCGGTACCGGAGGGACTGCGGATGCAGGTGCAGCACGCGGGCCGCCGCACTCGCGGACCCGGCGTCGAGGTACGCCGTCAACGCCTCCAGCAGATGCCCGCGAGCGGCATCGGTGAGCGGCCCGAGCACCAGCCGGGCGATGTGGTCCGGCGCCGCGGCGGGCCGCGCGGCCAGCAGGGCGAGGACGTGCGCGTCGGCGTCGGTGAGGACGTGCCCGGTCCGGTGGGCGTGGGCCGGCGCGGTGTCGAGCGCGTCGGCGGCGAGCCGGTGCGCGACGGCGACCCGGTCGAGGCTCTCGCCGGTGACGGCGCACCCGCGCCAGGCCCGCTCCCCCAGCACCGCCCCCGCCCGGCCGGCCGCCGCGACCGGCAGCAGCAGGACGGCCCGCGGCCCCCGCACCGTCGCGAGGGAGGTCACCTCGCCGGCGGCCGGAACCAGCGCGTCGAGCAGTGCCGACGCCGTGTCCTGGGCCAGGTCGGGCCGGTCCGGTGCGACGGGCTCGGCCACCAGCAGGCAGCAGGGGTCGGGGAGATGGATGCCGAGCCGGGCGGAGCGGTCGGTGAGCGCGCCCACCGAGGCGTGCCGTCCCGCGATCAGGTCGTCGAGCAGCAGCCGCAGCGCACGGTCCCGGTCACCCGACAGGTCCTCGCTGGTCGCGGCGTACGCGGTGGCCATCTCCTCGGAGAGGGTGTCCAGGGTGGCGAGCAGCATGCGGGCGAGCGCGAAGGCGTCGGAGGCGGCTAGGAGAGGGGCACGCGCCGCTACCTCCGCGGTGAGCACGGTACCGGCGACCCGGTAGGCACGCAGCACCGCTTGGACGGGCCGCCCGTCCGCCGCCCGGGCCGACGCGATGCCGCGGAAGCGCCGCAGATCGGCCGGGTCCAGGGTGCCGTCGGTGGCCCAGAGGTGGAGGAGCCGCTCCAGGCCCCAGGCGGCGATGGCCCGCACCTCGGGAAGGCGGGTGTCGTCGAGCGCCGCGTACACCGGGACCTGCTCGTGGATCGCCGCGACGATCGCCTCCACGACGCGCGGGTCGGCGACCATGTCCTGCCGGACCCGCTCACGGGCCTCGGACGGTTTGTTTGTCACAGGGTGATGATTCCAGGCGTGTGATGTGCGCACCACGGTGGACGGGACTTGTCACAGTCGCCAGGATCGACGTCGTACAGCGCGGTCTCAGGGACGAGAGGCGGGACGTACGGATGGCGAAGCACTGGGCCGATTTCCAGTACGAGATCTATCTGAACGGGATGACGGGAGCCGTACCGCGGCTGCCGACCGATCTGACGCGGCTGGAGGAGCTCACCGAGCAGCGGCTCGGACCTGGCCCGGTCGGCTATGTGGCGGGCAGCGCCGGCAACGGCAGCACGGCGCGGGCCAACCGGGAGGCGCTCGACCGGCGCCGGATCGTGCCGCGCATGCTGCGTGACGTCCACGAACGCGACCTGTCCGTCGAGGTGTTGGGGCGTGCGCTGCCGGCGCCGATGGCGCTCGCGCCGGTCGGCGTGCTGTCGATCATGCACCCGGACGCGGAGACCGCCGCGGCTCGTGCGGCGGCCGCGCAGGGCGTGCCCTACATCCTGTCCTCCGCGTCCAGCACCCCCATGGAGCAGGTCGCCGAGGCGATGGGGGACGCCGAGCGCTGGTTCCAGCTGTACTGGGCGAAGGACCGCGAGGTCACCCGGAGTTTCCTGGAGCGGGCGAAGGCGGCCGGGTTCACCGCCCTGTTCGTCACGCTCGACACCCCGCTGCTGGCATGGCGGCCACGCGATCTGGACCAGGCGTACCTGCCGTTCCTGCACGGCGTGGGTACCGCCAACTACTTCTCGGACCCCGCGTTCCAGGCCGGTCTGGCCAAGCCGGTGCACGAGGACCCGAACGCGGCCGTGATGCACTTCGTGAGCATGTTCGCGGACCCCGGGAAGACCTGGCCCGACCTCGCGTTCCTCCGGGAGAACTGGGACGGGCCGATCGTCCTCAAGGGCATCCTGCACCCGAACGACGCCCGGCGGGCCGCCGAGGCCGGGATGGACGGCGTGGTGGTCTCCAACCACGGCGGCCGGCAGGTGGCCGGGTCGGTGGCGGCCGCCGACGCCCTGCCCCGCGTGGTGGACGCGGTGGGCAAGCGGATGACCGTCCTCTTCGACAGCGGGATCCGCACGGGCGACGACATCTTCAAGGCGCTGGCGCTCGGCGCCCGGGCGGTGCTCGTCGGACGGCCGTACGCGTACGGGCTGGGCCTCGACGGACAGGCCGGCGTCGAGCACGTGGTCCGCTGTCTGCTCGCCGAGTTCGACCTCACCCTCGCCCTGTCCGGGCACGCCCGCCCCGACACCCTCGGCCCCGACGACCTGATCGAGGAAACCGCATGACCGTCACGAAGAACGTCCTGGCCGTCGTCTCCCCGCACGTCGGAGGCCGTACGGCGGGGGCCGCGCTCGCCACCCTCTTCCCCGGCGAGGTGCGTGTCACCGTCGTGGAGTCGACGGACGAGGACCCGGCGGCGCTGCGCGCGGCACACGTCATCATCACGGGTCTGGGTCCGGTGACCGCCGAGCACATCGCCGCCGCACCGGACCTGGAACTGGTGCAGTGCGCGAGTCACGGCTTCGACTACGTCGACCTGGACGCCGCGCGCGGACGGGGCGTGCCGGTGTGCAACATCGGCTCCAGCGGGGCCGAGAAGCAGAACGTGGCCGAGCAGACCTTCGCCCTCATGCTCGCTCTCGCCAAGCAACTGGTGCCCGCCCACACGGCGTTGACCGAGGCGGACTGGGCGCTGCCGCGGCTCCAGCAGTCGATCACCGAACTGTCCGGCAAGACGCTCGGCATCATCGGACTCGGCCACATCGGCGAGGAGGTCGCCCGGCGGGCCGTCGCCTTCGACATGAGCGTGGTCTACGCCGGTCCGAAGCCGGTCCCCGCCGAGACGGAGGCCCGGCTCGGCGCCCGCCACGTCGGACTCGACGAACTGCTGCGCACGGCGGACTACGTGAGCCTGCACGCGCCGCTCACCGACGCGACCCGGCATCTGCTGAACGCGGAGCGGCTCGCGCTCCTCAAGCCGACCGCGTTCGTCGTCAACACCGCGCGGGGCGCCCTGATCGACCAGGACGCCCTCGCGGACGCGCTGCACGCGGGCGCCCTGGCCGGTGCCGGACTCGACGTCTTCGACCCCGAACCGCCCACTCCCGCCCTGCGGTTGCTCAAGGCGCCGAACGTGGTGCTCTCGCCGCACGTCGCCGGTGTCACCCGGGAGACGCTCGTACGGATCGCGCTGGCCGCCGTGCAGAACGCCGCGGACTTCGTGGCGGGCAAGACGCCGCGGGACGTCGTCTCCTAGATCTGTTCCGCGACGTCCCGGCTGCCCGGCGACGGGCGCGTCCGAGACCCCGCCACCCCGTACGCCCCGCCACCCCGCGCACCGGGCCGGTCCGCCGCGGCGAGACCGGCCCGGAGGGGTTCGGTGGTCCTACGAGCCCGCTCCGAGCACGGCGTCGGCGGAGACGGCGGCGCCCTCGGGCTCGCCGGGAGCTCCGGTGACACCGGTGGCCGAGACCGTTCCTGTCGGATCCACGTCCACCAACGGGTCGGTGAGTTCCCGGGTGTCGGGGAGCCGGATCGGCAGGGCGCCCGGTCCGGCCGGGCCCGGTGTGGCGGG
Source organism: Streptomyces sp. NBC_01428 (assembly GCF_036231965.1). Lineage (NCBI taxonomy): Bacteria > Bacillati > Actinomycetota > Actinomycetes > Kitasatosporales > Streptomycetaceae > Streptomyces > Streptomyces sp. NBC_01428. The sequence goes on from NZ_CP109499.1 coordinate 1,516,880, forward strand.
ACCCGGTGCGAGGGGCCGCGGTGGCGGTGTGGAGCGGTGGCCGTCGTCGACGGTCACCGACTTCGGCTCTCCCCCGGACACCTGCGGCCCGGTCCGCTCCGGCCCCGTCGTCCGCGCGTCGGCGGAGACACCGGTCGCGGGCGCCTCCGTGGGTTCGTCCGGTGCCTCGGAGCCGCCGTCCGCCGACGGGCCCCGACCGGTGGCCCCGGGCAGGGGGTTCGTCCCCACGACGGACTGGGAGTCGGGGCGGGGCGACGAGCCGTCGGTCCGCCACCGCTGGGCGTCGGATCCGTCACGGACCTTGACGAGCACATCGCCATTCGGGTCCGTGGACTCCGGAGCGACGGCCAGCCCGTCGTGCCAACGGGGCAGCAACTCCCCCTGCACCGTGAGGTCGTAGCGCATGTCCTTGCCGCGCTTCGCGTCCTCGGCGACGCAGCGGACGAGGAGGACGACACCGTTGTCGGCGTGCGAGTCGAGGCACAGGCCGGGATCGGCGACGCTGCGCAGCAGCCCGTCCTGCTCGTACGACCACTGCTGGGTCCAGGCGGACGAGCAGACCGCGAGCCTGGTCCCGACGCCCGCCTTGAGCGTCGTGCCCCGGATGTCGAGGCACAGGTCGGCGGCCAGGTTCCGCAGACGGGTGTGCTCCGCGGTCCCCGGCACGCCGGCCGGGGCGGAAGCGTCGGACCGCACCGGCGGAACCGGGGAGCCGGGGTCGGGCGCCAGGGTGCGGCTGCTGCTCGCGCCGGTGGTCGCCGCGGGGTCGGCTCCGCCGTCGTCGTTCGACCACAGGCTGACGGCGAGCACCGTCGCCAGCAGGGCGGCGGAGACCCCGGCCCCGGCGAGCAGCGCCTGCGAGGGCCGCTGTTCCGCCGGACGGGCCGCCCGGCGCCCGGGCGCCGCGATCTGCGCCAGCAGGCGATGACGTCCGCCGGATCCCGGCTCCGCTCCCGGCGCCGTCACGGGACGCGCGCGCCGACCGGGACGGCCGCTTCTCGCGGCGCGTCCCGCGGCGCTCTGCCGCCGCGCACCGAGCGGGGAGACGGTCCGGGGGCGCAGCGCTTGCCCCACCCGGCTCGGGCGGGACTCGAGATAGCGCCGTGCACCCCACCCCAGGACCGCCTCCGCGAGGAGGAATCCCAAAGCCTCCTCGAAATCGCGGAGTTGCTCGGCTGCGTGCCGGCAGTAGGCGCACTCCCCGAGATGCAGCCGGACATCCGGCAACAAGGTGCCGCCGCGGCGAATCTGCACATCGAGCAGCCTGTTGTAGAAACCGCATTCCCTGCTCGGCGCGAGTTCCCGGTGGGCGCGCACCAGACCTTCGCGGAATTGGTCGCGGGCCTGTTCCAGAGCGGCCGACGCGGTGTCCGTGTCCATGCCCGCCAGGCCGGCCGGGACGGATAGCGGCTCGGCTTCCACCTCGGTGTGCCAGAGCAGGCAGCGGGCGAGTCCGGGAAGACCCAGGAATGCCCGTTCGGTGAGCCTCCGGTTTTCCGCCGTGAGGGTCTTGGCCGTGCGCATACCGCGGCCGCCCGCGGGTTTCCGCAGATCCGGAAGCGCGCCGGATATCCGCCCGTCCCCCGCCCAGTCCCTGACCGTGTCCCGCACGGTCACGAGGAACCGGGGCCGCAGCGCGAGGCCGGACTCGCCCTCCCCGAGCCGGCCCAGCACCTGGTGGAAAGCGGTCGCGGCGACCATGGCGGCGACGTCGGTCTGCGTGGCGAGGCAGATCACCGCGTAGTCGTACGTCGGCTGCCAGTGGCGGGCGGTCAGCAGGGCGACGGGGCGCGTCGCTTCGCCGTGCGGCCGGCCCCTGAGCAGGCCGGCGAGGTCCTCGTCGGACTCGCCGGGAACGCCACTGGGCGGATACGGGGGAAGCGGTGGGCGGGGGGTGTGCACGGAGCGGGTTCCTTCCGAGGCGCGTGGAGGCACGCGGAAAATACTGGCCCGCCGAAAAGGAGTCCTGATTGGTGTGTACCTTTTTGACGGAGCGCCGGGAAAACGGCCGGGGACGAAGGCCGTACGGCGACCGTCGGACAGGAGCCTTTCGAGCCCGTCGACAGCCGGGGATGACGAACAGCGATTCAGCCCCGGGCATTGACCAGGCGCAGGGGGATCACCCTCGCACAACACGCTCGCGACCAACAAGACACATGGGCCACGGCGGCCTTATTGAAAGAATGTCAAAAGGCACGTCGGCAACACACCCGGATCGCACCGGCATTCGATATTCATGCGCCCCGTGTGAACCGTATGCACCCGCCGGTGCCGCTCGCACGCTTCCGGCGCGCACGGCCTCGTAGTCCACTGGGGACCGGCCCTTCTCGGAGGCCCCGCGCGGAACGGCGGCTCTCCCGCGCGAAACGGCCGCCGACCCCGTTCCTCCCGCCCTCGGTCGGCGGCCCGAGAGAGCCTCGCGCGGCGCGCGCCGGCGACCGGGTGCGCTCCGGACGTCAGGCGGTCTTCCTGCCGGTCAGGGCGAGCAGCCGTTCCAGCGGTGTGGCGTCGGGAGCGGGTCCGGCCGCGGGCCCGAAGGCTCCCGAGGCCCGTGCGCCCTCCGCGATCCGTTCCGCGACGGCCGTCGCGGTGGCGACGACGTCGTCGTCCGCCGCGAAGGTGCTGCCGGTGGCGACGGCCAGGTCCCAGCCGTGCACGGTCAGTTCCATGATGGTGATCGTCCCGGCGAGGGCCGCGGGCCGCGTGCTCCCGAAGAACGGCGTCTCCCCCTCCCACGCCGCCGGCTCGGCCCAGGCGTCGGCGAGCCGGCCGACGAGCGGCGGGAAGACCACCCAGGGCGCTGCGGTCAGGGGGCCGGGGGCACCTGCCGGCAGTGGTTCCTTGGCGGCGGCGTGCAGGCCGGCGACCAGGGTGCCGAGCAGGTGCTCGCTGAGCCGGTGGACATCGAAGTCGGCACAGGGCGTGGGGAGTTCGCGTTTCCCGTCGAGGGCTTGCTGCCCCGCGTGGTCCTGGAGGGTGCGGGCCGCGCGGGCCAGTTGGCCGGCGAGGTCCACGGCGTGGGTGTTCATGGCGGTCTCTCCTGTTCGGCGGGCGGACCGAGGAAGGACGGACCGCTCACCAGGAACAGACCCGGCCCGGCCCGGAAAGGAATCGGTCCGGCCTTCCGGAGGCGCGGGCCACGCCGAGAGGCGGGCGCCCGGCCTCGGAACGGCCGGGGTCCCGGAGCCCGGCCGACGACTGTCCGAGGCAGGGGCTCCGGAACACGCCCTGCGTGTCAGCTCCGCCAGAGGCCCGTCCTGCGGTAGCCCGGCTCCCAGAAGAGGCGGTTGAGGGCGCGGACCGGCGGGGGCAGCGCGCCGAGGAACGTGGCGCGGTCGGCGGGCGCCACCCCGTCGACGATCCACGGGACGAACACCGCCGCTCCCCTCAGCCCCTGCGTCCTGCGGATCCGGCCGGTGAAGGCGGCCCAGTCCTCGGGGGTCAGCACCTCCTGGATGAGTGGCAGGGCGCTCCGCTCCTCGTGCGCGAGGTGGTCGTCGAGGGTCGTCGCCAACGCGTGCACCAGGGAGGGCAGTTCGGCGGACCGGTCCCGCAGCGCCCGCTCCACGGCCGTCAAACGGGGGTCGAGCTCGGCGTGTTCGGCGGCCATCTCCGCCAGCAGGGCGATGTCGCGGGGCCTGCCCTCGACCCGGCGCTCGACCCGCGGCCAGAGGTCACTGTCCTCCGCGGTGTGGTGGATGTGCAGTTGCCGGGTGAAGTTGGCCCAGCCGGCGCGGACCCCGGCGGTATCGGCGGCGCCGTCGGCGGCGGCCTTGCCGAGGCGTTCCAGGTCGCGCCGGAAGGCGTCGTGGGCGGCGTACATGACGGTGAGGTCGATGCTCATGAGCTCGCTTCCTCCAGTTCGGTCGGTTCGGGCTCGTACACGGGCAGGGCGTGCGGGTTGGCGGACGGGCCGCGGTGCCGGGCGACGGCGAGGCAGGCGAGAGCGCCCGTCAGCAGGACCGCCGCGGAGACCAGCACCGCGGGGCGCATGGCGTCCACGAAGCCGTGCCCGTACACCTGGCCGCCGAGCGCGCGCATGCGGTCGGCGACGTCGTGCGGCACCCCGGTCGGCGTGGGGGCCGTCTGCCCGGCGGACACGTCGGTCTCGGCCCGGGAGAAGGCGGCGACGAAGCCGTCGCGGTAGCCGGCCGGGAGCGCTCCGGCGCGCCGGCGCGCCTGGTCGGTCAGCGACTGGGCCAACTGCGCCTGGAGCACCGCTCCGACGACGGCCCCCGCGAGGACCGAACCGACCTGCCGCAGCGCGTTGTTCACGCCCGAGGCCGCTCCGGAGAGCCGCGCCGGGACGTTGCGCATGACCTCGGTGGCCATCGGCGCGAACGTGCAGCCGGCGCCGAGACCGGCGAGGAAGAGGGGGAAGGCGACCGCCGTCCAGCCGGAACCGACGTCGGCGGCGGTGACGATCCAGACCAGGGCGCCGGTCCAGGCGAGCAGCCCGGTCATGAGGATGTACTTGCCGCCGATCCGGTCCGCGAGGACCCCGGCGGGCCCCGCCATGACGAACGATCCGAGGGCGAGCGGCAGCAGCACGAGGCCGGACTTCAGGGCGCTGAACCCGAGGACGGACTGGAGGTAGATCGTGAGGGGCAGGAACATCCCGATGACCCCGAACGACACGGTGACGCCGACGAAGTTGATCAGGGTGAAGCTGCGGTCGCGGAAGAGGGAGAAGGGCACGAGCGGATCACCGTCCTGCCGGCCGCGTTCGTGGAGGAGGAACCACGCGAAGAGCACCGCGGCCGCGCCGAGCAGCGTCCGGATCCAGCCGTTCCAGTCGTAGCGCTGTCCCTCGGTCAGGGCGAAGGCCAGGCAGAAGAGGGCACTTGAGGCGAGCAGTACGCCGACGGTGTCGAACCGGTGCCGTACCGAACGGCGCGCACCGGGGATGATCGCGACGGCGAGGAGCAGCACCACGGCGCCGAGCGGGAGATTGACGTAGAAGATCCAGCGCCAGTCGAGGTGCGTGATGAGCGCGCCCCCGACGATCGGGCCGAGGGCGCCCGAGATGCCCGCGACGGCCCCCCAGACGCCCATCGCGGCGCCCCTGCGGTCGGCGGGGAACACCTCGGCGATGATCGACAGGGTCTGCGGCATGAGCAGCGCGGCACCGAGGCCCTGGACCGCGCGGAAGGCGATCAGCTGGGGCGGGTTCTGCGCGAGGCCGCAGGCCAGGCTGGCGAGCGTGAAGACGGTGACCCCGGCGAGGAACAGAGTGCGTTTGCCGCGCAGGTCTCCGAGGCGTCCCGCGGTGATGAGCAGGACGGCGAGGGCCAGGGTGTAGGCGTTGACGACCCACAGGATCTCGTCGAGGGAGGCGTCCAGGTCCTGGCCCATGTCGGGGATGGCGATGTTGACGATCGTCAGGTCGAGGAGCGTCATGAAGAAGCCCAGGGAGAGCGTGACGAGGATCGCCCAGGGGTTGCCGTGCCATTTCTTGAACACGATGTGTGTCTCCTTGTGCCGGAACAGCCGAGTGCGGGGAGACCGGACTCGCGTTCAGGAGGGCGACCGGCGCGAGCGGTGTGACACCCAGGACGGGCCATGAGACGTACGTCACAGTCGGGGCGTCCGCTGTCACACTCGGCCCGCCGTTTCCCTCGCTGTGGTGAGAGCCGAGGGAGGCGAGCCATGTCCGAGAGTCCCGAGCCCGACGCGCAGGCCGCGACGCGGGTCTTCGTCGAGCACCGCGAGCTGCTGTTCGCGATCGTCTACAACATCCTCGGCACCGTCGCCGACACCGAGGACGTGCTCCAGGAGACCTGGTTGTCGTGGACGGGCCGGGCGCACCGCGCACCGCTGGACGACATCGTGAATCCGCGCGCCTATCTCGTGCGCATCGCGGTCAACCACGCGCTGGCGCGCCGCGCCGCCATCAGCCGGCGCCGTGAGACGTACGTGGGCCCCTGGCTCCCGGAGCCGCTCCTGGACGAACCCGGCGAGGGCGAGCGGGCCGACGACCGCACCCTGCGCTCCGAGTCCGTCTCCCTGGCGATGCTCGTCGTCCTGGAGTCACTGACCCCGCTGGAGCGCGCGGTGTTCGTCCTCAACGAGGTGTTCGGTTACGCGCACACCGAGATCGCGCAGGTCATCGACCGCAGCCCGGCGGCGGTCCGGCAGCTGGCGCACCGGGCCCGCGGTCATGTGCACGCGCGCCGTCCGCTGTACCGGGCGCATCCGCGGGTGCGCCGACAGGCCACCGAGCGCTTCGTGGCGGCGGCGCTCGGCGGTGACATCGCGGCGCTGATGGAGATCCTCGCGCCGGACGTCACGGTGTGGACGGACGCCGGCGGCAAGGGCCGTGGGGCGGCGGGGCTGCGGCCGGTGCAGGGACGGGACAAGGCGGCCCGGCTGCTCGCGGGCTACGCCACGCGCCGCGGCTCGGGCCTCGACATCCACTACCGGCGGGTGAACGGCGACGACTCCGCGGTGGTCTTCGAGGGCGGCTCGCCGTACGCGGTGATGGTCATGGACCTCACCCCGGACGGCGAGCAGGTCTCCGACGTCTACATCGTCACGAATCCCGAGAAGCTCGCGCACGTACGCCGTGACGAGACGGCCGGCGTGGACGGGCCCGAGGGGACGGCGGAGGAGAGCCGCGCGTGAGCGGCTCGGCCGTGGAGGCCTGGACTCTCAGGCGGCCGGGACCTCCAGGCGGCTGATCCGCAGTCCGCCGTCGTCCGCGCCGGGGTGTCCGCTCGTCATGGCCAGCCGCAGCCGTGCACCGCGGACGCCGTCGAAGGTGATCACGGTGGGCGTGTCCGACGCGTCGGCCCAGTCGACCGTGGCTCCCCGCACCGGCACATGGCGGTGCCCGTCCCACACCGACACCTCGACGGTCGCCGGCCGGGTGTGGGTGGCGTCGACGGTGAAGGAGACCTCGACACGGTCGATCCGGCGGGAGCGCGCCCAGGAGACCGAGACCCAGTCGGCGGCGCGGGCCCCGGCGAAGGCGGGGAGCAGCGCGGTCGCCGCCTTGTAGAAGGCGTTGGACCAGCCCGTGCCGGGGTCGCCGTCGAGCATCGCGGCCGGGAGAGCGTCGGTGCGGCCCGAGTAACTGGCGTCGGGGAAGGGCTGGTTCGGGGCGGCGGGATGCTCGGGTGCGAACCGGGGCGCGGGGGTGGTGGCGCCCGGCCCGGCGGCGGTGGCGCGTACGGTCGTGGTTCCCGCGCGGAGTCCCTCGGCGCGGCCGGTGACCTTGAGCGCCCCCGCCCGTGTCCCGGAGCGGACGATGGCGAGCGCCTTTCCGTGGAAGGCGGTTCGGGTGCTCGCCTGATAGCGCTCGGCGCTCTCCTGGCGGCCGTTGTCGAGGCCGGCGAGCGATCCGCCGTCGGCGTCGAAGGTGATGAGGTGCTCCGCGTCGGGCACCACGACACCCCGGGCGTCGACGATCTCGGCGGTCACGAACACCAGCGACCTGCCGTCCGCGGCGAGCGACGGGCGGTCGGGGGTGAGACGGACGGCGTGCGGGGCGCCCGCGGTCCGCAGCACGTCGGTCGCCACGACGCGGCCCGCGCGTCGGGCCACGGCCTTCAACTCCCCCGGGCGGTAGGGGACTTTCCAGGTGAGGTGCAGTTTCCCGGCGCTGCCGTTCGGGCTCGTGTAACTCCCGGGGTACGGGCCGTCGGTGAACGTCTTGTCGTCGCCGGTCGCCTCCGTCGTCTCCAGGTAGGTCCGGCCGTCGCCGGTCCGCTTGGTGTCGAACGTGCGCGTGCCGAGGGACGTGCCGTTGAGGAACAGTTCGACGGTGTCGACGTTCGCGTAGGCCCAGACCTCGACGGTCTCCCCGGCCGGGTGGTTCCAGCTCATGGGCAGCAGATGGACCATGGGCTCACTCGTCCACTGGCTCCGGAACAGGTGGTACATGTCCTTGGGGAAGCCGGCCGTGTCGACCGCGCCGAAGAAGGACGCCTTCACCGGGAACACGTCGTAGGGCGTGGGTTCCCCGATGTAGTCGATGCCGGACCAGAGGAACTGGCCCGCGAACCACCGGCGGTCGCGGTCCTTCTTGTGTCCGTACTCGCCGCTCATGGTCCAGGAGGCGAGGTTGTTGTCGTAGGAGGAGACGGCCCGCCGTCCCGGCGTGTGGTTCTCGCCGGTGTTGAGGTGTTCCGGCTCCTGGTACGCGGAGCGGGTGGAGGTCTCGGAGGACGACTCGGACTCGAAGAGGAACAGGTGCGGGTAGGCGGCGTGCAGGGCGTCGACGGACTTGGCGGTGTTGTAGTTGAGGCCGAGGCCGTCGAGTCGGGCGAGCATGAGGTCGGCCGCCGACCCCTTGGCCGGCAGGCGGCGGTACTTGTCCGAGCCGATGACGAGCGGGCGGGTGTCGTCCGCCGCCTTCACGGCGGCGATGATCCGGTCGGCCATGACGAGACCGGCGGTGGAGGTGGAGTCGGGGATCTCGTTGCCGATGGACCACAGCACCACGGCGGGCGAGTTGCGGGCCGCGAGGACCATCTCCGTGGCGTCCCGCTCGCACCACTCGTCGAAGAAGCGCCCGTAGTCGTAGGCCGTCTTGCCGGTGCGCCAGCAGTCGAAGGCCTCCACCATCATCACGATGCCGAGTTCCTCGCAGACCTCGACGATCTGCGGCGAGGGCGGATTGTGCGAGGTGCGGAAGGCGTTGACCCCCATGGACTTCATGATGGTCATCTGGCGGCGCACGGCGTCGACGCTGACCGCCGCGCCGAGCGCGCCCTGGTCGTGGTGCAGGTCGACGCCCTTGATCTTGGCGTGGACGCCGTTGAGGTGGAAGCCCTCGTCCGGGTCGAAGCGGACGGTCCGGATGCCGAAGCGGGTGCTGTACGTGTCGACGACGGTGGCCCCGACCCGTAGTTCGGTCTCCAGTGTGTAGCGGTGGCCGGGGGTCGCGAAGTCCCACAGCCTGGGCTCGGCGACGGTCAGTTCGTGGGTCACGTCGGAGCGGTCGGCGACGCCGGCCGTGCTCTCGGCACGGGCGGCCGTGCGCCCGTCGGGGCCGACGATCCGGGAGGTCACCCGGACGTCGGCGGGAGCACCGGAGTCGTTGGCGACCGTCGTACGGACCCGGACGACCGCTCGTTCCCCGCTGACCTCGGGCGTCGTGACGCAGGTCCCCCACCGCGCCACGTGGACCGGCCCGGTCACGACCAGGCGGGCCTCACGGTAGATGCCGCTGCCCGAGTACCAGCGGCTGCTGGGGAGTTGGTTGCGCACCTGGACCGCGATGACGTTCTCGGTGCTGCCGTCCGTGTGGAGCAGGTCCGTCAGGTCGAAGGCGAACCCGGTGTACCCGTAGGGGTGATGGCCCACCTCCTCACCGTTGCAGTACACGGTGGCGTCCATGTACACGCCGTCGAACTCGACGGAGACGCGCCGGCCGGTGTCGGCGGAGGGCAGGGTGAAGGCGGTCCGGTACCAGCCGAGGCCACCGGGGAAGAAGCCGGTGCCGCTGGTGGTCCCGTGCTCCGTGGTGGGCGTCTGCTCGATGCTCCAGTCGTGCGGGACGGCCACCGAACGCCACGCCGAGTCGTCGTAGCCGGGCCGCTCGGCCCCCGTGTAGGCACCCGAGGGATCGGTGGTGCCGCCCGGGTCGACCAGCGCGAAGCGCCAGCCGTCCCGCAGCGTGATCGTCCGCCGGCCCGGACCACCGCCGGGAACCGCCGCCACGGCTCCGTCCGCTCCCGCGAGAGCGCCGACGGCGGGGACGGCCGTTCCCGCTATCAGTACCGACCGTCGAGTGATCGTCATCGCGGCTCTCCCCCGTCAGGGCGCATAAGTCATCACTATTGATCGTGAACAAACAGATTCTGACGGGAGGCAACACGGGACCGTCAAGGGTCTTGACACCACTTCCGTCCCTGCCTTCACATCGGCCGAAAACCTCCGTACGAATGGCTGTCGGCAGCATCCCCGTTCGGGGGTGCCCGCGCCGTACAGGCCCTAGGCTGGAAGCGGAATGACGCGCTTGTTCACTGTGGGTGTGCGCAAGGGAAAGTGGCGACGATGAGCCCGGTCCATCCTCTCGACGAAGCCGCCACGGCACGGGCGGTCATCGACGGGAACGGCATCCTGATCCGCTGGAGCGAAGGCGCCCGGCGGCTGCTGGGGCACGCCCCCGAGGAGGTCGAGGGTCGCCCGGCGGCCGATCTGCTGGCCCCCGGCGCGGAGATCGAACCGCCCGGACCCGCGGGCCGCCGCTGGGACGGCATGCTCGCTCTGCGTCACCGCGACGGACAGGTCGTCGACGTCTGGCTGCTCGCCCACCACCTCGACGGCACCGACGACTGGCTGCTGGTCACCCCGCTGGACGGCCGGCAGCCCCGCGCCCAGGACGACTCCCTGATCCGCGCCGTGCTCACCCAGTCGCCCTGCGCCATGGCCGTCTACGACGAGCGCCTGCGGCTCTACGGGATCAACGACGCGATGTCCCAGGTGATCGGCCTCCCCGAGGACCGGATCAGGGGCCTCACCGTCGCGGAGATCGGTGGCAGACCGGCCAGCAGGGAGATCGAACGCGAGATGGCCGACGTCCTCGCCTCCGGCCGGGGACGCGACGTGGAGACGTACGCCCGTGCCGGCGGTGAGGACCGGGCGCACGCCTGGCTCGCCCGGATCGCCCCGCTGACCGACACCGACGGGCGGGTCCGCGGGGTGTGCGTGGCGGTCCACGACGTCAGCGAGCAGTACCGGGCCCGCGAGCGGCTCCAGCTGGTCAACGAGGCGAGCGTACGGATCGGTACCACCCTGGACGTCACCCGGACGGCCGAGGAACTCGCCGACGTCTGCGTGCCGGCCCTCGCCGACTTCGTCAGCGTCGATCTCCTGGACCCTCCGGAGAACGGCGGCGAGTACCCCTCCGGGCCGCCGACCACCCCGGTCACGCTGCGCCGCGCCGCCCACCGGTCGGTGAACCCGGGCTCCCCCGAGGCGGTCGTACCGCCCGGCACCCTCGACGTCTACCCGGCGTCCTCGCCGCAGGCCGACTCGCTGGTCGCCGGCCGCCCGCTCGTCGCGCCGAACGCCGACGGCACGCTGGAGCAGTGGCTCGCCTGGGACGAACGCCGCGGCAAGCGCGTCGCGGAGTACGGCGTCCACACCACCATGTCGGTGCCCATCGCGGCCCGCGGCAAGACCCTCGGCGTCGCCGTGCTCAGCCGGTTCTCCCGGCCCGAGCCGTTCACCGCCGACGACGTCCTGCTCGCCGAGGAGGTCACGGCCAGGGCCGCCGTCTGCATCGACAACGCCCGCCGCTTCTCCCGCGAGCGGGAGACCGCGCTGGCCCTGCAGCGCAGCCTGCTCCCCCAGTCCCTGCCCCGGACCGCCGCCCTGGAGGCGGCCTCCCGCTATCTGCCCGCGGCGCGTGCCGGGGTCGGAGGCGACTGGTTCGACGTCATCCCGCTGTCCGGGCTGCGGGTCGCCATGGTCGTCGGCGACGTCATCGGCCAGGGCATCCAGGCGTCCGCGACCATGGGCCGGCTGCGCACCGCCGTCCGCACCCTCGCGGACATCGACCTCGCCCCGGACGAACTGCTCACCCACCTCGACGACCTCGTCGTGCGGCTGTCCACCGAAGCAGGCGCCGAGGGCACCACCGGCGAGGTCGGCGCCACCTGTCTGTACGCGGTGTACGACCCGGTCTCGCGCCGCTGCACCCTCGCCCGGGCCGGCCATCCGCCGCCCTTCGTGCTGCCGCCGGACGGCCCGCCCCGCCAGATCGACGTACCCCCGGGACCGGCGCTCGGCCTCGGCGGACTGCCCTTCGAGTCCGTCGAACTGGAGCTGGCCGAGGGCACGGTGCTCGCGCTGTACACCGACGGTCTGGTCGAGAGCCGCGAACGGGACGTCGACGCCAGCCACCGGTTGCTGTGCGGGGCCCTGAAGGAGTCGGCGCAGTCCCTGGAGGGGGCGGCCCACGCGATCCTGCGGGCGCTGCTCCCGGCGGGCGGCGCGCCGGACGACGTGGCGCTGCTGCTCGCCCGTACGCACGGACTCGCCGCGTCCAACGTGACGACCTGGGACATCCCGGCCGACCCCGCGCTCGTGGCGCCGGTCCGCAAGCAGGTCGCCGACCAACTGGACCACTGGGGGCTGACGGCGGCCACGTTCACGGCGGAACTGGTGGTGAGCGAACTCGTCACGAACGCCATCCGCTACGGCGAATCGCCCATCAGGCTCCGGCTCATCCACGACGACGAGACCCTGATCTGCGAGGTGTCCGACAGCAGTCACACCGCGCCGCATCTGCGCCGGGCGAAGACCTTCGACGAGGGCGGACGCGGGCTGCTCCTCGTCGCGCAGCTCACGCAGCGCTGGGGCAGCCGGCACACACCGGAGGGCAAGACCATCTGGGCGGAGTTGTCCCTTCTCGGCGAGGAGTGAGGGCGCTCGGGGGGAACGGGTGTCACGTCTGATGTGATGGGCCGCGCCGCCATCACCGCCCGGAGGACCGAACCCTGAACAGCCCGCTCATGCCCAGCGTCGTCCCGCCGTTCCCCGGTGGCACCGGCGCGCGGGCCACCCCCCTCGCCGACGCTCTCTCGGCGGGCCCGGGAGCCCACCTCGCCGCGCCGCTCGCCGGCGCCCTCGGCAGTCCGTTCGCCGAGGCGCTGTCCGTCGTCCTGCTCGTGGCCGTCCTCGTCTGCGCGGTGGTCCGGCCGTTCAACTGGCCCGAGGCGGTCGTGGCCGTGCCCGCCGCGGGTCTGGTCCTGTTGACGGGGGCCATTTCCTGGGATCACGCGCGGGACGAGGCGGGCCACCTGGGGCCGGTCATCGGCTTCCTGGCGGCGGTGCTCGTCCTGGCCAAGTACTGCGACGACGAAGGGCTCTTCCGGGCCTGCGGCGCGTGGATGGCCCGCTGGGCCGCCGGGCAGCCGGGCCGGCTGCTGACCGCGGTCTTCGTGCTCGCCTCGGCGATCACGGCGGTGCTCAGCCTGGACGCCACGATCGTGCTGCTCACCCCCGTCGTGTTCGCGACCGCCGCGCGCATGGGGGCCCGGCCCAAACCGCACGTCTACGCGTGCACGCACCTCTCCAACACGGCCTCCCTCCTGCTGCCGGTCTCCAACCTCACCAACCTGCTCGCGTTCACCACCAGCGGGCTGAGCTTCACCCGGTTCGCCGCGCTGATGGTGCTGCCCTGGCTGGTCGCCATCGGCGCCGAGTACCTGGTGTTCCGGCGCTTCTTCGCCCGCGACATCGCGGCGGGCGCCTCCTCCCGGGCGGTCGGGGAGCCGCCGGAACTGCCGCTGTTCGCACTCGTCACCGTGGGCTGCACCCTCGCCGGGTTCGTCGTCGCCTCGGCGGTCGGGATCGATCCCGCCTGGTCCGCGACCGCGGGGGCGCTCGTCCTCGCGACACGCGCGCTCGTCCGCCGCCGCACCACCCCGCTCGCCGTGGTGCGGGCCGCCGGGCCGTCGTTCCTGGCCTTCGTCCTCGCGCTCGGCATCGTCGTGCGCGCCGTCGTCGACAACGGGCTGGCCGACGCGCTCGGCGACCTCCTCCCGGGCGGCTCCTCGCTGGCGTCACTGCTGGGCATCGCGGCGATCGCCGCCGTCCTGGCCAACCTGATCAACAACCTGCCGGCGGTGCTCGTCCTGCTGCCGCTGGCCGCCGGATCGGGCTCGGGCGCGGTGCTGGCCGTCCTGCTCGGCGTCAACATCGGGCCCAACCTGACGTACGCGGGTTCCCTGGCGACGCTGCTGTGGCGGCGTATCGTCCATCAGCACGAACACGGCGTCGACCTGAAGGAGTTCACCCGGCTGGGCCTGATCGCCGTGCCGGCGGCGCTCGTGCCCGCCGTACTGGCCCTGTGGGTCTCGCTCCAGGTCATCGGAGGTTGATGGACATGCGGGTGGTCGTCTGGCTGGTCGAGGGAACGTGGCACGCGTGCGTGGACGCCGTCCGCACACACGCCCCCGGCGCCACCGACGTGGTGCTGCTGCACGTCGCCGACCCGGGTGTGCCCGGGCTCGCGCACGGGGCGTTCGCGGGGCTGCTCGGCCGCGGACGCTCCGAGGCCGACCCGGGCGACCTCCTGGAGACCCTCGGGACGGCGTCCGGCGCGGAACTCCTCGACGCCGCGGCCGAACGCCTGGGCGGCCCGGCGACGCGGGCGGAGCGCGCGGGCCGTGCCGAGCGCGAGGTGGTCGCCGCGGCCGAGGGCGCCGACCTGCTCGTGGTGGCGCGCGACGGGGACCGGGCGCGGCTCGGTCCGCACAGTCTGGGACCGGCCGGACGCTTCGTCGTCGACCACGCGCCCTGCCCGGTGCTGCTCGTCTGGCCCGAACCGGCCCCGGACGTCACGACGATGCCTCCCCCGCCGCCGCACCCCCCGCACCCTCCGGAGCCCCCGCACCCGCCCGGGCCGCCGCACCCCCCGCGTCCGTAGGCCGTCGCCCGACGGGCTCCCGCGCACGCTGGAGCCGGCCCCACCGGATGAGGCCGGGTCCTGGGCCGTCCGCGCCGTGATCAGGGCGTACGTGGCCGAAGGGCGACCCTGTGGCGGAGGGCCCGCCTTGACGGATCAGGGGCGCACGCGCTTTGATCCTGGCGTGCCGTGGTGCGACCCGGCACACAGAGGTACGCCCAGCCGGTAGTGGACTCGCTTCAAGTCCGGCCAAAGTCGCCAGGATCGCTCGCAGCGTCCGAGGCGGGGACGTACTCGCGATTGATGGAGCGGACATGCCCCCCGTCAAACGTGCTCTCCGCGCCGGAGTTCTGGGTACCGCCACAGCTCTGGCCGGCCTTCTCGCCCTCGCCGGCTGCGGCTCGGGGAAGGACACCGACGTCTCGCCGAAGACCCCGCGCGGGACCACCGGCGCGCCGGCCCCGTCGTCGAAGCCGAAGCCGTCCCGGACCGCGGCCGAACCCTCGGCGGACTCGGGCAAGCGCTCGTCCGGCTCGCCGGAACCGACCCGAGGCAGCGACCCGAAACCGACCGCCGTCGAACTCCCGCCGCTGCACGCGGGCTTCGACTACCAGATCGGCGGCGCCTACCCCCCGGCCCCGGGGGTCCGCATCGTCAGCCGCGACCGTTCCTCGTCGCCCGCGCCCGGCCTGTACAACATCTGCTACGTCAACGCCTTCCAGGCACAGCCGGAGGAGCGCGGCCAGTGGCCCGCCGACCTGCTGCTGCGGGACGCGGACGGCAAGGTCGTCGTCGACAAGGACTGGGACGAGGCGCTGCTGGACATCAGCACGCCGGACAAGCGCCGCCGGGTGGCGGCGCGCGTCGACCGCTGGATCGACGCGTGCGCCGACAAGGGCTTCGACGCGATCGAGCCGGACAACTACGACAGTTACACGCGCTCCCGGAAGCTGCTGTCGGCGGACGACGCGACGGCCTTCATCTCCCTGCTGTCGGCGCGCGCGCACGCCCGGCATCTGGCGATCGGGCAGAAGAACACCGTCGAACTGTCCGGGGCCAGGTCCCGGGCCGGGCTCGACTTCGCGGTGGCGGAGGAGTGCGGCGAGTACGACGAGTGCGGTGCGTACGCGAAGGCGTTCCACGACCGGGTGGTCGTCATCGAGTACACCGACAGCGGTCTGCGCAAGGCCCGGGCTGCCTACGGGAACCGGCTGAGCATCGTGCGCCGGGACGTGCTGGTCTCGACGCCCGGCAACGCGGACTACGTCCGCCGGACCCGCTGACAGGGGGCCGGGATGACCCGCGCGATACCGCGGCGCCTGGTCCTCGGCGCGGCGGCGGCCGGCGCGCTCGCCGGCTGCGCCGGCCCGTCGGACGGCGTCGGCTCGGACGGCACGGTGACCGTCGAGCTGTGGCACGGCCAGAACGACACGGCCCGTAAGGCCGTGGAGGCTCTGGTGGCCGAGTTCAACCGCACGCATCCGCGCATCCGCGTGGACAGTTCGGGCGGCGGGGTGCTCGCCGACGCGATGCTCCAGAAGGTGACGGCCGCACTCGCCGCCGGCTCCTACCCCGACATCGCCTACGTCTTCGGCTCCGACCTGGCGAGCGTCGCCCGCAGTCCCCGGGTCGTCGACCTGACGTCGGCGCTGCGCGGCGGCAGCCCGCCGTGGAACTCGTTCTGGCCGCCGGTACGGGACGCCGTCACCGTCAACGGCGCCGTGCGCGCCGCTCCGGCGGCCCTCGACTCGCTGGCCGTCGTCTACAACAAGAAGCTGTTCCGGCAGGCCGGGATCCCGTTTCCGGAAGCCGGCTGGACCTGGGACGCGTTCGTCGACACCGCGCGCCGGCTCACCGCGTCCGGCCGGGGCGTGTTCGGCACGGGCTGGCCGGGCACGGGCGACGAGGACACCGTCTGGCGGCTGTGGCCCATGATCTGGGACCTCGGCGGCGATGTGGTCGCCGCCGACGGCAAGGGCATCGGGTTCGCCGCACAGGGCGCCCGGGCCCTTTCGACCCTCGCCCGGCTGGCCCACGACAAGAGCGTCTACGTCGACCCGAAGACCGGCAGCGAGCAGATGTACCAGGTGTTCCTGGGCGGCCGCATGGGCATGGTGGCGACGGGGCCCTGGCAACTGCCGGACATCCGCGCCGCGAAGGTCGACTACGGCGTCGTCCCGCTCCCGTCGTACAGCGGCAGGCCGGTCACCATCTCCGGACCGGACACGTGGACCGTGTTCGACAACGGCTCGGCCCGTTCCCGGGCGGCCGTCGAGTTCGTCCGGTGGATGGTCCAGCCGTCGCAGGACGCCCGCTGGGACATCTCCGCCGGCGGACTGCCGCTGACCTCGGCCACGGCCCGCCGGGCCGAGTGGCGCCGGCACGCGGAGACCACCGAGGGTCTCGACGTGTTCACCGCCGCGCTGGACTCCGCCCGGGTCCGGCCCGTGCACGCGGCCTACCCGCAGATCTCCCAGGCCCTCGGTGAGGCCGTCGTCTCGGTCCTGCTCGGCAAGGACTCCCCCGCGCAGGCCGTCCGCCGGTGCGCGGACCGGGCCGACGCGGCCCTGCTCATCCCCCGGTGACGTCTCCCCGAGACGCTCCCTGCTGACTTCCAGGTGAAGGAGGCCGTCATGTCCACTCTTCCCCGCGCCCTCACGCTCCCCCCGGGCGCCACCGTGAACCCCGCCGCCGCACGCCGCGCCGCGCGCCGCCGTTCCCGCCGCGAGACCGCCACGGCCTGGGGCTTCATCAGCCCGGCCGTCGTCGTGATCCTCGGGCTCAGCATCGTGCCCGTCGTGTGGTCGCTGCTGCTCTCCTTCCGCGCCGACGACCTGGTCACCCCGGGCCGCTGGGTCGGGCTCGACAACTACCGCGCACTCGCACAGGACCCCAACTTCCGTACGGCGGTGGGCAACACGCTGGTGTACACCGCGCTGTACGTACCGCTCAGCCTGGTCGGCGGGCTCGTCCTCGCGCTCGCGCTGAACCGCCGTATCCGTTTCATCGGCCTCTACCGCACCCTCGTCTTCGTCCCGTTCGTGGTGTCCGCCACCGCGCAGGGCGTGCTGTTCTCCTTCATCCTCGACCCCGAGTTCGGCGTCGCGAACGCCCTGCTCCACCAGCTCGGTTTGTCCTCGCAGGGCTTCCTCACCGACCCGGACCAGGCGATCTATCTGCTGGTGCTCGTCTCGCTGTGGAGCGGCGTCGGCTTCTGCGTCGTGGTCTACCTGGCCGCGCTCCAGGACGTGCCGCCCGAACTCGTGGAGTCGGCGCGCATCGACGGGGCCGACCGCTGGCGGGTGCTGCGCCACATCACCCTGCCGACTCTCACGCCGGTCACCGTGTTCCTGCTGCTGTGGCAGCTGATCATGGCGCTCCAGGTCTTCGACCTGATCTACGTGACCACGAAGGGCGGGCCGCTGGGCTCGACCGCCGTGGTCGTCTACTTCGTCTGGCAGCAGGCGTTCCAGATGTTCACTGCGGGCTACGGGGCCGCGGCGGCGTACGTCCTCGCGGTGGCCCTGCTGGCGGCGGGCGGCGCTCTGCGGCTGGCCCGGCGCCGGCAGGGTCGTACGGAAGGAGCGGTGCGATGAGTTCACCCGGGACCTCACGGCGGCCGAGCGGCTGGCATCTGGCGCTGGCGCCGTTGGCGCTGGCCTTCGCGCTGCCGCTGCTGTGGCTGGTGCTCAGCTCGGTGATGTCAGACGCCGAGATCAACCGGTTCCCGCCCGCGCTGTGGCCGAAGGGCATCGACCTGGGCGGCTACCGCTATGTGCTCGGGAACGCCATGTTCCCCCGCTGGTTCGCCAATTCGCTGATCGTCGCGTCGGTGGCCGTCCTGTCGAACCTGCTGCTCGGGGCGCTCGGCGGGTACGCGTTCGCCCGGATGCGGTTCGCCGGGTCACGGCTGCTGCTCGCTCTGATGCTGGCGACGATGGTGATCCCCTTCCAGCTCACGATGATCCCCACGTTCCTGGTGATGAAGGAGCTGGGGCTCATCGACACGCTCGGCGCGCTGATCGTGCCGTCGCTCGTCACGCCGTTCGCGGTGTTCCTGTTCCGGCAGTTCTTCCTCGCCCTGCCCCGGGAGATGGAGGAGGCGGCCTGGATCGACGGGTGTTCGCGGCTTCGGGTCCTCTTCTCGATCGTGCTGCCGCTGGCCCGGCCGGCGCTCGCCACGGTGGCCGTGCTCACCTTCCTGAGCACCTGGAACGACCTGTCGTGGCCGCTGATCGCGATCAACCACGACACCCAGTACACCCTGCAGCTCGGCCTGACGACGTTTCAGGGACAGCACCACACACGGTGGTCCGCGGTGATGGCGGGCAACGTGATCACGGTGCTGCCCGTGCTCGTGGCGTTCCTGCTCGCGCAGAAGACCTTCGTCCAGTCGCTCACGTCCAGCGGCCTGAAAGGCTAGTCCATGACGAAACCCTTCGATCTGCTGGTCGTCGGCGACGCCAACCCCGACGTCGTGGTGGGTCCGCTGCGCGGCCCCCTGCGGTTCGGCCAGCGTGAACAACTCGTCGAGCACGGCGGTCTGGTGCTCGGCGGCTCCGCGGCGATCATGGCGTGCGGGGCGGCCCGCCTCGGGCTGCGGGTCGCGTTCGCGGGCCGGGTCGGCGACGATCCGGCGGGCGCCTTCGTCCGCGCCGCGCTCGCCGCACGCGGCGTCGACGTCGGCTCCCTCGTGACGGACCCCGGCCTGCCCACCCCGCTCACCACGGTCGTCACGGCCGGGGACGGCGACCGGGCCATCCTCACCGCGCCCGGCTGCCTCACCTCGACCGGGCCCGAGGACGTACCCCGGGACCTTGTCGCGGCGGCCCGGCACGTGCACACGGCCTCCTTCTTCCTGATGCCCCGTCTGGCGCGCTCCCTCGCGGCGCTGTTCACCCTCGCCCACGACCTGGGCGCGACCACCTCGCTCGACACCAACGACGACCCGGCCGGACACTGGGACAAGGGGCTCGTGGACCCGGTGCTCAAGGTCACCGACGTCCTGCTGCCCAACGCCGCGGAGGCGTGCGCGCTGGCCGGGGAACCTCAACTGGTCCTGGCCGCCGCCCTCCTGGCCGGACAGGGGCCGACGGTCGTCGTCAAGGACGGGGCCGACGGCGCCCTCGCGTGCGGGGCGACGACCCGACTGACGCGGGTCCCCGCGGCGCCGGCCGACCCGGTGGACACGGTCGGTGCCGGCGACAGCTTCGACGCCGGGTTCGTCGCCGCGAGGCTGCGCGGTCTCGACCTGCCCTCGTCGCTCGCGGTGGCCGCGGCCTGCGGCTCGCTGTCGACCCGCGCCCACGGCGGGACCGCCGCCCAGCCCACGTGGGACGAGGCGATCGCCGCGGCCCGGCACGTCTCCCCCGACGTGAACACCGCTCCGAACCACCGCACTTCGCAGGACCCCAGCACCCCCGACACCTGGAGCCGTACATGAACGACGTCACCGCCCCGAAGATCGCCTTCGTCGGAGCCGGGAGCGTGGTGTTCACCCAGGGACTGCTGGCCGACCTGTTCACCTTCCCCGAACTCGCGCACACGCGGATCGCGTTGCACGACATCGACGCGGAACGGCTGGACACGGCCGAGGGCGCCGCCCGGTACATCGCGGGGGTCCGGGGCGCCAAGCCCGTGATCACCACCCACCTGGACCGGCGGGCGGCCCTTGCGGACGCGGACTTCGTCATCAACATCATCCAGGTCGGCATGGACCGCGCCACCCGGACGGACTTCGACGTCCCCGCCCGCTACGGGCTGCGCCAGACCATCGGGGACACGCTCGGCATCGGCGGCATCTTCCGTGCCCTGCGCACCTTCCCCGTGCTGCGCTCCCTCGCCGCCGACATGAGCGAACTCTGCCCGGACGCACTGCTGTTGAACTACACCAACCCGATGGCGATGAACGCCCTCTACCTGAGCCGCGTCGCGCCCGCCCTGCGGGTGACGGGGCTGTGCCACTCGGTGTACTGGACGATGCACGACCTCGCCCAGCTCGTCGGAGTGCCCTTCGAGGAGGTCACCTATCTGGCGGCCGGGGTCAACCACCAGGCCTGGGTGCTGCGGTTCGAGCGCGCGGGCCAGGACCTCCACCCCCTCCTGGACGAGGTGATCGCCCGGGACCCGGAGCTGCTGCGCAGGGTCCGGGTGGACATGTACCGCAGGCTCGGCCACTACCCGACCGAGACGAGCGAGCACTCCTCGGAGTACGTGCCGTGGTACCTGCACCACGACAGCGAGATCGAGCGGCTCAGGCTGCCGGTCGGCGCCTACCTCGACATCATCGAGGAGAACGCGGCGAGTTACGCGCGCACCCGCGAGGCCCTCGCGTCGGGGACGCCCCTGCCGGTCGAGGGAACCCTGGAGTACGCCCCGCAGATCATCCACAGCGTCCTCACCGGCACCCCGCGCACGGTCTACGGCAACGTGCCCAACCGCGGGCTGATCGACAACCTTCCCGCCGACAGCGTCGTCGAAGTGCCGTGCCTGGTGGACGCGTTGGGGGTGCAGCCCACCCGGGTCGGCGCGCTGCCGCCGCAGTGCGCGGCGCTGAACAGCGCGTACGTCGCCGTCAACGACCTGGTGGTCCGCGCCGCGACCGACAACGAACCGCGTCACATCCGGCACGCCGCGATGGCCGACCCGGCGACCGCGGCGGCGCTCCCGGTCGAGCGCATCTGGGACCTGTGCGACGACCTCGTACGGGCCCACGGGGATCTGCTGCAGCCCGGGTTGCGGGGGGAACTCGGCCACTGACCGCCGGTGGCACGGGCAGGGCGGACGGCGCGGCGTCGGACGGGCGACGGGCCCGGCCGACGCGGGCGTTCACAGGAGGTTCAGGTCGCGGGCGCGTCGTACCGCCTCGCCGCGGCGGGTCGCCGCGAGCTTGCGGTAGACGCTCTTGAGATGCGTCTTGACCGTGTTGACGGACAGATGGAGGTCGGCGGCGATCTCGTCCCGCGACATCATCTGCGCGAGGCGCTCCAGCACTTCGCGCTCGCGTTCGCTGAGCGGCTCGACCACGGCCACCAGGTCCTCGGTCGGCTCGGGCCGCCGGCTTCCCGCCGCGGCCACCACCGGGAGCCAGTCGTGTCCCTGGGCCAGGGCGGGCCGGCGCCGCACGAGCGCCGGCAGCCAGGGGCCCGCCTCCACGAACGGCCGCCTCAGATGCTCGGGGCGGGCGCCCCGCAGGGCGCGCGCCACCAGCCGCTGTGCGGTGAGGTCGTCGCCCAGGGCCGCCACGGCCTGTGCCCGGGCCAGCAGCACCCGGACCGTCGTGCCCAGCCCCTCGTCCCGCTCGGCGGGGAGCGCGTCCAGCAGGGCCAGCGCCCCCGGCGCGTCACCCGTGGCCAGCCGCGCCCGGGCCGCCGCCGCGGTGGTCTCCGGCCCGGCTCCCCCGGGTGCGTCCCCGGCGAGCGCCTCCAGTGCCGCGGTCGGATCACCCATCGCCAGGTGTGCGGCGGACAGCAGCAGGGTGGCCCGCTCGTCGGCCCACGGGGAGGGTTCCACCCCGCGGGGACGCCTCAGCTCCTCCAGGACCCGTACCGCCTCCTTCGGATGTCCCCTGGCGAGCAGTGTCCGTGCGCGGACGAGACCGAGTTCGGCGGTCGCGACGGGATCGCGCGAGGCCGTCGAGGACGTGGTCGCCTGGTCCAGGTGGGTCTGCGCCGCGGCGAGGTCGTCGTGGTCGACGGCGACCGCCGCGAGGACGAGCTGGGCCACGCCCGTCCGGGCGCCGGGCGGCAGGCCGGAGCGTTCCGCCTCGGCGACCGCGGCCCGCGCGTGCGACTCGGCGCGGCCCGGCCGGCCGTGCAGGAAGTCGATCAGGGCGAGTCTGCTGAGCGACTCGTGGCGCGGGTACGCGGTGGCAGGACCGTCGTCGGTGCGTGCGGCGGCGCTCAGGGCGGCCACGGCGTCGTCGAAGTGCCCCGCCCACAGCTGCGCCGAGCCCAGGTCGGTGAGCATCAGGGCGGACAGCTCCGGGTGGCGTCCGAGACGTTCGGCGGGCAGCAGGCGCTCCGCGGTCCTCATGTCCTGCGCCGCCGCCCGCGCCGGGCCGGCGGCGCCCGTCAGCCGTGCGGCGAGGACCCGGAGCAGGGCGTGGCTCAGCCGCAGGGCCGCCGTGTCCTCGTCCTCGCCGGAGAGACCCTCCGCCGCGCGACGGAGGTGGTCGAGGCCGCGGTCGACGTCGTGGCGGGCGAGTTCGCGGGCGGCGCGCACCAGGCAGGCGGCCGGCCCGGTCGTGTCCGGGGGCATCCCGGCGAAGAGCCCGTCGAGGCGTTCGGCGTCCAGGCCCGTCAGCAGGCGGCCGATGGCCAGCTCGTCGACGAGCCGGCCCGCCGCGAGATCCCATTCGCCCGCCCCCGCGGCGTGCGGCAGCGCCTCCGCGAGGAGCCCCGCGTCGCTCAGCCAGCGGGCCGCCCGCCGGTGCAGCTCGGGTTCGAGCCCGGGGTTCCTGACGTGCAGATGGACGCGGAGGATCTCCGCGAAGAGGGGGTGCAGCCGGTACCAGCCGTGTCCGATGGCCTCGACGAACGCGTTGGCGTGCTGCAGTCCGGCCAGGATCGCCTGCGCGTCGTCCCGGCCCGTCAGGACGTCGGCGAGTTCAGGGTGGATCTGGTCGAGGACACTCGTCCGCAGCAGCAGGTCCTGCGTCTCGTCGGACTGCGCCTCCAGCACCTCGGCCAGCAGGAAGTCGGCGAGGGTGCTCTGCCCCGCCTCGAAGTTCTTGATGAAGGTGTCCGGATCGTCCGCGCCGCGCGCGGCGAGGATGCACAGGCGCAGGCCCGCCGCCCAGCCGCCGGTCCACTCGGTCAGCGCCCGCGTCCCGTCGTCCGACAGGCCGAGGTCGTGGTGGCGCAGCAGGTCGACCGTCTCGTCCACGGCGAACGCCAGGTCGGCGCCGCGCACCTCGGCCACCGCTCCGGCGGCGCGGTAGCGGTGCAGCGGCAGCTGCGGCTCGGTCCGGCTGACGAGCACCAGGCGCAGTCCGCCGCCCGCGTGGCTCAGGACGAACTGGACCTCCTCCGCGACCGCGGGTGAGGCTCCCGCCCGGTCGAAGTCGTCGAGCACCAGCACCACGGGATCGACCCGCTCGCTCAGCCAGGCGGCGAGCCGGGTGAGCAGGGAGTGGTCCACGTCGCCGGGGCCGGCCGGACTGCCGACGCCGTCCGGCACGCTCACGCCGTGCCGGCGCAGGGACTCCAGTACGTACGTCCAGAAGATGCCCGGTCCCGCGTCCTCGTGCTCGACCGTCAGCCAGGCGAGGTCCCCGGGGTGTTCCCGGGTGGAGGCCCAGTGGGCGACGAGGAGGGTCTTGCCGGCGCCCGCCGGTCCGTTGACCAGGGTCAGCGGACCCTGGACGCCCCGGGCCAGCCGGTCGACCAGGCGGGCTCTGCGGACGAAGGTCTCGGTGAGGTCCGGGACGGCGAACCGTACGGCGAGCAGGGGATCGCCGCCCGGTGTCAGAAGCCCTGCCATGGGGTCGGCCTCCGCGATCTCTCGGCTGCGGCGCGGCGTCTCGGTCCGGAGCGACCGGCTCCGGCGCGGTCCTGTCCCGTCCTGCCCGGAGCGGTCCGGGCGCCACAGCCCACGGTCCGGAGCGGTCCCGCCCACTGATCGTCACCCCGTGCACCGGAAGTCGCAAGGCAGGCTCCGCTCGCCCGCGGCGGGTGAGGCGCGAGGGCCCAGAATCCGGTGTCATGGGGGCAGGGCAGGAGCCGGACGCGGTGGGTCCGAGGGACCGGCGGCGACGGCAGGCCCGGTGAGGTGGTGACCGGTGAAGCACTGGCACGCGCTGATGGTGCTCGGGACGGCCCAGTTCCTGATGGTCCTGGACACCTCGGTCATGAACGTCTCGATCAGTCAGCTGGTCGAGGACTTCGACACCGAGGTCACCTCCATCCAGGCCGTCATCACGCTCTACGCACTGGTCATGGCGGCCTTCATGGCCACCGGCGGCCGGCTCGGGGACATCCTCGGGCGTCGGCGTCTGTTCCTGGTCGGACTCGTCGTCTACGGCGTGGGGTCGGCCCTGACCGCGGTGGCCCCGACCCTGTGGGTCCTCGCCCTCGGCTGGTCGGTCGTGGAGGGGCTGGGCGCGGCGATGGTGCTGCCGGCCATGGCGGCCCTGGTGGCCGAGTCGTACACCGGAAAGGACCGGGCGGTCGCCTACGGCGTCATCGGCGGGCTCGCCGGGGCGGGCATCGCCGTCGGGCCGCTCCTCGGCGGCTGGGTGACGACGTATCTGACCTGGCGCCTGGTGTTCGCCGGGGAGGTCGTGGTCGTCGTCCTGATGCTCTGCTTCCGCGGGGTGATCACCGAGTCGGCCCGCTCCGGGCCGCGCCCCCGGCTGGACGGTGTCGGCGCCGCGCTCTCCGCGGCCGGCCTGGGACTGGGTGTCCTCGGCGTGCTCCAGAGCAGTTCCTGGGGCTGGGTGCAGCCCCGCAACCCTCCGTTCACCGTGCTCGGCTTCGCCCCGACCCTGTTCGTCGTCGCCGCCGGAGTCGTCGTCCTCGCTCTCTTCGCCCGGTGGGAGCGCCACCGCGAGGCGCAGGGCGCCGATCCGCTGGTCCACCTCTCCCTGCTGCGCGTCCCGCCCCTGCGCTCGGGGCTGCTGACCCTGGTCAGCCAGAACCTCATCCTGCTCGGCCTGTTCTTCGCCATCCCGCTGTATCTCCAGGTGGTGCAGGGCTTCGACGCGTTCCAGACCGGGCTGCGGCTGCTCCCGGTGTCCGTCACCATGCTGGTCGCCTCCGTGCTGGCCTCGCGGCTCGGGCGGGTGATGGGGCCGCGCCGGGTGGTGCGGCTCGCCCTGCTGACCCTGCTCGGCGCCATCGTGTGGCTGCTGGCCACCATCGACCCGGTCATCGACGACGCCCAGTTCGCGGGTGCCATGGCTCTGCTCGGTGTCGGCATGGGGCTGCTCGCCTCGCAGTTGGGCAACGTGGTGCAGTCCAGCGTCGGGGAGAAGGAGCGCAGCGAGGTCGGCGGGCTCCAGTTCACCGCGCAGAACCTGGGTTCAGCGCTGGGCACCGCGCTCATCGGGTCGATCCTGATCGGCGCCCTGGCGCAGGCGTTCACCACCCAGGTGGAGAAGAACCCGAGCGTGTCCGAGGAGGCGCGGCAGCAGACGGGTGTGGCCCTGGAGGCGGGGATCAGCTTCGTCCCCACGGACCAGGTCCGTGCCGGGGCGGAGCAGGCCGGACTCCCGCCGCGCGAGGTGGACGCCGTCACGGACTCGTACGCGACGGCGCAGTTGAACGGTCTGAAGGCGGCGGTGCTCGCCGCCGGCGGCATCACGCTCGTCAGTTTCCTGGTCACCGGGCATCTGCCGTCCGGCCGCACCGGACGCGGGAAGGCCGGTACGACGGCGCGGGCCACGGGCACGGGCGCCGGGACCGACACCGAACCCGGCGCGTCCGCCGACTCGCCCGGAGCGGCGTGAACGCGCCGGGCCCACGTTCACCTGCCGCGGGTGAGGGCGGACGGGCCCCCGCGTCGGATGATCGCAGGGAAGGGCCGTCCGCCTGCCCCAGGCCGCTCGCCGGGGGGAGCACAGCATGCGTTACGAGATCCGCGTCGAGGGACATCTGTCGGAGACGCTCGCCGAGGCGTTCCCGGAGATGGAACACGTGGTGGTCTCCGGACAGACGATCCTGTTCGGCCCCGTCGTCGACGAGGCTCACCTGTACGGGCTGCTGGCCCGTTGCCGGTCGCTGGGGCTGCGCGTCGTGGAGATGCGCCAACTGCCCGAGTGACCAGGAGGATCACCCGTCGGGGGTGACCCGCGGGCGGGTGGCGGACGGGACGCTGAAGTGCGGGAACCCACCCGCCGTCCCGTCGGCGGTCCGGCGGTGCGCCGCTCGACCGCGTGAGGAGGAGCCATGACCCAATCGCGTGGTCCGACGCCGCACACCGGGTCGGAGTCAGGGCCCGGCGGGACGGCTTCGGCGTCCCCAAGTGACCCGGCGGAGCTGCTGGCCGGAGTGGGTGCCTCGTGGACCTGGCTCCTCGGCTCGGCGCTCGCGACCCTGATCCCGGGCATCCTGGTCCTGGTCTGGCCCGAGGAGACGCTGCATGTGCTGGCCGTTCTCCTCGGTCTCTATCTGCTGGTGATCGGCGGCTTCCGCTTCGTGTCGGTCTTCGGCCACCGGGAGCAGGGCGACCGCATCGCCGGCCTGCTGATCGCGGTGCTGTACGTGCTCGCCGGGGTCCTGTGCCTGCGCAATCCCTTGCAGACCATCGCCGCGCTGTCCGTGATCATCGGCATCGTCTGGCTGGTCTCCGGTGTGCTCACCGCCTACACCGCCCTGGCCACCAGGGATCTGCCGCACCGCGGGTTCGTGCTGTGCGCGGCGGCCATCGGTGTCATCGCGGGCATCGTGGTCCTCGCCCTGCCGACCGAGTCGGCGCGCGCCCTGACCCGGCTGCTCGGCCTGTGGATGATCCTGATCGGCCTGGTGGAGCTGGCCGTGGCCTTCGCCTGGCGGTCCGCCCTGCGCAGGGCGCTGGCGGTGACACCGCGCGATCCGGCCTCGCCGATCTGAGCGGGCCGCCGGCGCCCCGTCCGTGCGGGAACTCCCCGACGAATTCGGGTGGCGGCCGGTGAGCAGGCCGGGGAGTCGCGCACGTACCAAGGGGCATGCCGACTTTCATGGCCAGCAGGCACGACGACCGCGTGCCGGTGGGCGGCGACGCGACGTCCGCCACCGGGCGGTGGGGGGGCCTGCGGCGGCACCGGCGGGCGCTGTTCGCGGTGGCCGTGGTCCTGCTGCTGGCGCAGATGACGGTCGCGATGGTGACCTCGGCCGTGGAGCAGACGCCGACGATCGACGAACCCGTCTACGCGGGCACGGCCGTGGTCTACGTCCAGCAGCACAGCCTGCGCTACAACCCGGAGCATCCGCCGCTGGGGAAGCTGATCATCGGCGGCGGCATGCTGTTCGCCCGCCCGCACCTCGACCCGGCGTTCCGGGGCGACCAGACGGAGCTGGGCCGGCATCTGCTGTACGAGTCGGGCAACGACCCGTGGCGGGTGATGCTGTGGGCGCGGCTGCCTGTGATCGTCCTGACGCTGCTGTTCGGTCTGGTCGTCCTCGCGTTCACCCGTGAACTCGTCGGCCGGGTCGGGGCGTTGACGGCGCTCGCGCTGTACGCGTTCTCACCGGACGTGATCGCCCACGGCTCACTGGCGACACTGGACGTCCCCGCGTCCGGGTTCCTGCTGACGTCGGTGTGGCTGGTGTGGCGGGCCCGGCGGCGGCCCCGGCTGTACGTGCCGCTCGCCGGTCTGGCCCTCGGCGCGGCCCTGGCCACGAAGATGAGCACGCTGCCGGCGGTCCCGGTGCTGCTGCTCCTCGCGGTCCTGTCCGTACGGCACGCGGGCCGCCCGGCCCCCGACGCCGCACCGCGCGACGGCGGAAGGGCCGGGCCCCGGCTCTCCGGCACCGGCGTCGCGGCACGGGACGACGAGGCCGTCGAGACCGACGAGGGCGTGGGGAAGCGGCCGCCCGCCCGTCCCCTCGTGCCGGGAGGGGACGAGCCGGTGGAGGTCCGGCCGCCACGATCGGTGGGTGCGGTGCCCCACCGCACCGGTGGCGCCCTACGGCTGCTCGGGAGCGGTGCGGTGGCGGCGGCCGGGATGGCTCTGGTGGCCGTCGCCACGGTCTGGGCGGCCTATCTCGCGGTCGATCCCCGGCTGCGCTGGACGGCACCCGCGGACCTGCCCGCCGTGCACGGGCTGCGCGCGCTGGCGGTCGACCTGCTGCCCCTGCCCCAGCCCTACCGGGACGGCATGCGGATCCAGTTCGGCTTCGAGAACACGGTCTGGCAGGGCTTCCTCTTCGGCCGGCTCTACCGGGGTTCCCTCTGGTACTACCTGCCGGCCGCGCTGCTGGTGAAGACCCCGCTCGGCATGGCCGCCCTGTGGGCGGCCGGCACCGCCGCCCTGACGGCCGTGCGCCGCCTGCGGCCCGCCGTCCCGTACCTCCTGCTTCCCCCCGTGGTGCTGCTGGCCGCGGCGATGACCGGCTCCCGTGATCTCGGCGTGCGCTACGCGCTGTTCGTGCCGGTGTTCCTCGCGGTCGTGGCGGGCTGTGCCGTCGTCGTGCGGCGGCGCTGGGCGGGGATCGGCGCGGCGGCGCTCGTCCTGTTCGTCGCGGTCAGCTCCTTGCTGGCGTACCCGTACTACCTGCCGTACTCCAACGAGGCGTTCGGCGGGCCGGCCGAGACCCGGCTGCGGCTGCACGACTCGAACGTCGACTGGGGCCAGGACCTCGGGCGCCTGGCGGACCGGCTCCGCGAGGAGCATCCGCACGAGAAGGTGTGGCTCGTGTACAAGGGCGCAGGTGTGCCCGCCGCGTACGGGATCGACGCGGCCGATCCGCGCACGGTGCCGCCGGGCCGGGTGCACGGACTGCTCGTGGTGTCCGACTCGGCGATCGCCAAGGCCGATGCCCGGCTGAAGGCGCTCCTCGCCGGCAGCCGGCGGATCGACGACGTCGGGCACTCGATCACCGTGTTCCGGCGGCCCTGACCGTCAGGCGCGCCCGCCCTCTCCCTCCGGGCCGCCGAGCAGGTCAAGGACCCGCTCCCACCGGAAGTCCCCTCGCCCGCCGTCTTGTTGGTCCTCGCCGGCGTACGGGTCGCCGAAGCGCACGCCCATCCCGGTCAGCCGTTCGACGCTCGCGCGGTACGCGGGGTGGACGGCCAACGCCTCGTTCACGCACGGCAGTACGGCGATCGGAACGCCGAGTCCGTACGCCTCGTTCAGTGTTCCGAGGGCGAGCGTGTCCGATATGCCGGCCGCCCACTTGTTGACGGTGTTGAAGGTGGCGGGCGCGACGGCCACCGCGTCCGGGGCGGGGAAGGGGCGCGGCTCGCCGGGAGTTCGCCAGGCGGAGCGGAGCGGGCGGCCGGTCCGGGCCTCGACGGCGGCCGCGTCGAAGAAACCGAGACTCTGGGGGGTGGCGATGACGCCGACCTCCCAGTTCCGCCGCTGGGCCGCGGTGATCAGCGTGTCGATGTCCTCGGCGACGCCCGCCGCGCAGACCACGACGTAGAGGAAGGGCTTCTCGGTCGGTTCACTCACACGGGGAACACTAAGGGGAACACCGAAGAGTGCCCCACCGGTGTCCCCCGGGCCCTGTCCCGGAGCCCGCGGCCGGTGCGTCCGTCCGCGGGCCGGGCCCGGCCGAGCCGGCGCCCGGCCCGGCGCGACCCGGCCTCGATGCCCGTCGGCCCGTCGCCGACGAGGCCGCCCTCAGGTCTCCTTCACGGTGATGGCGGCGACGGGGCAGGCCCGGGCGGCCTCCCGGAGCATCGGGTCGCCCCCGCCGTCCGTGCCGCCCGGCAGCAGTTCGCTGAACCCGTCGTCGTCCTGGGTGAAGACCCGTGGCGCGGCCAGGGCGCACTGGCCCGCGCCGATGCAGACGTCCCTGTCGATGGCGATGTCGACGCTCATCCGGCCCTCCGCTACCAGGTCACGGGGAGTTCGAGCATCCCCTGGATCGTGTCCCCGGGCTTGAAGGGGACGGTGTCGGCGGGGGTCGCCAGCCGCAGACCGGGGAAACGGTCGAAGAGAGACAGCAGCGCGATCTCCATCTCGGCCCGGGCGAGGTTCTGCCCGAGGCACTGGTGGATGCCGAAGCCGAACGCGACGTGGTGCCGGGCCGGACGGTGCCAGTCCAGGTCGTCGGGGTCGGGGAAGGTCCCCGCGTCACGGTTGATGACGGAGGTGGAGAAGACCACGCCGTCGTCGGCGCGGATCGTCGTGCCGGCCACCTCGATGTCCTCGGTGGCGACCCGCAGCAGGCCGTCCGCGATGGACAGGAACCGCAGCAGTTCCTCGACCGCGGCGGGCATCAGCCCCGGGTCGGCGCGCAGTTCGTCGAGCTGTTCCGGGTGCCTGAGCAGCGTGAAGGTGCCCAGCGAGATCATGTTGGCCGTCGTCTCGTGCCCGGCCACGAGCAGGATGGTCGCCAGCCGGATCAGCTCCTGCCGGTCGACCTTCCCCTCCCGCATCTGGTCGTGGATGAGTTCGTCGAGCAGCCCGTCCCCGGGGTCCGCCTGCTTGCGGTCGATCAACGAGCCGAAGTAGTCGTCCAGTTCACTCCGGGCGGCGTCGACGTCCGCTCCGCCGGGACCGCGCAGCAGTCGGCGGGACTGCGCCTCGAAGAAGTCGTGGTCGGCGTACGGGACACCGAGGAGCGCGCAGATCACCGTGGAGGGCACGGGGAGCGCGAAGTCGTTCACCAGCTCGGCGGGCGGCCCCTGTTCGGCCATCCGGTCCAGGAGCCGGTCCACGGTCTCCTGGATACGGGGGCGCAGGGCGCCGATCCGCCGGAGCGTGAAACTCGGCACCAGCATGCGGCGCTGGACGTGGTGTTCGGGATCGTCGACGCCGAGCAGCGCGACCCGGCGGTCGCGGGACGCGGCCAGCCGTTCCGTGGTCGCCGGGAAGGCGGGCCGCGTACGGTCCGAGGACAGCCGCTGGTCGGAGAGGAGGTCCCGGGCGGCGGCATGACCGGTGACCACCCACACCGCGCGCCCGTCGAACAGGGAGATCCGCGAGAGAGGGCGTTCCTCGCGCAGCTGCCGGTAGCCGGTGGGCGGGTGGTACGGGCACGTGCGGTCCTGCGGAAACGCGACCGGGTCGGCGTGCTGCGACGTGGGCGCCTGTGACGTGGGGGGTCGGTGGGTCAGGGGGGCTTCTGTCATGAGTGACCTCGCAAGCGATGGTTCCCTCTTACCGATCTTCATTAGATGCCCCAGGCATCTATGTGGCCACGCGAAGTTCGGCCAGATGCGCCGTTCGCCCGATCTGGCCGAAGTGCGGCGGCACGCATTCCGGTTTCCTTGGGAATGCGGCGCACGCCCTCGCCCCGGCGCCGAGTCCATGGCCTGATCCGCGCGTCGACGCCCCTTCCGAAATTCGGTTGCGTGGGCAGATCCGGTGCCCCGAACATCAGCCCATGTCCACGATCGAAGCCTTCCTGCCGCCGACCTCCGCCGCCGTTCGTCCGGTGCGGGTCCAGCAGCAGCCCGGCCGCCCGCGGAGGCCCGACCGTTCCGCGTCGTGACCGCCGCGCTGCTCGCGGGCCTCCTCGCGGGCTACGGCATCGCCGTCCCCGTCGGAGCGGTCTCGACCTACCTCGTCTCCCTCACCGCCCGCACGACCCTGCGGACCGGTGCCTGCGCGGCGCTCGGCGTCGCCACGGCCGACGGCCTGTACGCCCTCGTCGCCACTCTCGGCGGTACGGCACTCGCCGCCGCCCTCCAGCCCGTCCTGGTGCCGCTGCGCTGGGCCTCGGCCCTGGTCCTCGCGGTCCTGGCGGTCCGGGGCGCGGTCGGCGCCCTGCGGCAGTACCGCGGGCGCCGGCTCACCACGCGGTCCGCGCAGGATCCACCGCGGCCGGCCCTCGCCTATCTGGCCCTGCTGGGCATCACACTGCTCAACCCCACCACGGTCGTCTACTTCGCCGCGCTGGTGCTCGGCAGCCGGACCGCCGAGGCCGTCCGTCCGCTGGAGCAGGGGGTGTTCGTGCTCGCCGCGTTCGCCGCCTCCGCCAGCTGGCA
Source organism: Streptomyces sp. NBC_01428 (assembly GCF_036231965.1). Classification (NCBI taxonomy): domain Bacteria; kingdom Bacillati; phylum Actinomycetota; class Actinomycetes; order Kitasatosporales; family Streptomycetaceae; genus Streptomyces; species Streptomyces sp. NBC_01428. The sequence goes on from NZ_CP109499.1 coordinate 1,548,825, forward strand.
GCTCTTCCTCGCCGGGGGCGGCGCCCTGCTGGGCCGCGCCCTGACCGGTCACCGCGGACGGCTGGTCACGGGGCTGCTGTCGAGCGTCGTGATCATGCTGCTCGCGGTACGCGTGTTCGTGGCGCCGTGACGTGGTCCCTTCGCCTGTCACATTCCCGCGCCGGGCTCCGTCAGTGCGATGACGGCGCGACGGGCGCCGCGAACGGTCGAGGAGAGCGCGATGCAGGCACGGATGAAGAACCCGGCGATGATCCTTCCCGGCGCCATGGAGGCGATCCAGGGGCTGTACAAGGCGACGAACAAGGGCGGTGTCCCCCAGCAGACCCTGGAACTCGTCCATCTGCGGGCCAGTCAGATCAACGGGTGCAGCGCCTGTGTCGACGCGGGCGGCAGGGGCGGCCGGAAGGCCGGGCTGACGGACGAGCGGCTGTGGTCGGTCGCGGCGTGGCGCGAGGCGCCGTACTACTCGGACGCCGAACGCGCCGCCCTGGCCCTGGCCGAGGAGATGACGCGGCTGAACGACCGCGGCGGGGACGCGGTCTCCGACGAGCTGTGGGACGAGGTGGCCGACCACTACGACGAGCAGCAGGTCGCCGCGCTGATCCTGTGGATCGCCACGACCAACTTCTTCAACCGTCTCAACGCGACCATCAAGGAGCCCGCGGGAGCGACCTGGGGCTGAACGCGGTCGCCGGGGTCGCCGGCCCCGGCCCCGGCCCGCACGGGTCGGACGCGCGGGGCCCGCCCCCGGCGGGGGCGGACTCCGACGCGAGCCGCAACTCGGGCCGCCGGTGCGGAAGATTCGCGTCCGCTCTGGTGTTGAATCGTGCCGAGACACGACCAGTCCGACGCGATGATGGGACGGAAGTCATGCCACTCGAGGGCGAGTACGAACCCAGCCCGACCCAGTGGGTGCGGGACCAGGTGGAGTTGTACGAGGGGTCCGGCGGGACCAAGGGGACGACGCTGGCGGACACCGGCCTGCCCGTCATCATCCTCACGACACGCGGAGCCAAGAGCGGGAAGATCCGCAAGACCCCGCTGATGCGCGTCGAGAACGACGGACGCTACGCGGTGGTCGCCTCGCTCGGCGGAGCCCCCAAGCACCCGGTCTGGTACTTCAACATCAAGTCCGACCCGCAGGTGGAGCTCCAGGACGGAGCCGTCCGCAAGGAGTACACGGCGCGGGAGATCACCGGCGACGAGAAGGCCCAGTGGTGGGAGCGCGCGGTCGCCGCGTACCCCCCGTACACCGACTACCAGAAGAAGACCGACCGGGAGATCCCCGTCTTCGTGCTGGAGCCGACCGGCTGACGGGCGTCCGCCCGCGCACACGCGTGGCCCGGGCCGGCATCGTCGCCGGCCCGGGCCACGCGTGTGCGGGTTGCCCGGCGGGGGACGGCCGCGGGACCCGGTGCGCATGAACGCGCGGGCATCGGGCACCCGGCCGTCAGGCCCCGCCGCGCTCCCCCGTCGCGGCGGGGCTTTCCGCTGCCGTGTCGTCGACGTGCCCCCAGTCGCTCACCCCGGTCTCGCCGCGCCGTGCGGCAGCCCGCGCGGTCTTCGCGTCGGTCACGTCGAGGAAGATCTGGTCGGCCGCCGGAAAGGTGTGGGCGACGGAACGCTTGATGCGGACGGCGACGTCCTCGACCTCCTCGCTGTCGAGTCCCGGCACGAGGTCGATGCGTGCGGCCACCAGCGTCGAGTCGAGGCCCAGCTCCATGGTCAGCAGCGTCTCGACACTGTCGATCTCGGGCTGCGCCTTCAGCAGCTCACGGATCCGGTCGCTCTCCTCCTCGTCGACGGCCCGCCCGATCAGCTGGTCACGGGCGTCCCGGCCGAGCCAAAAGGCGACGAACACGAGCAGCAGACCGATGGCGAAGGAGGCCGACGCCTCCCAGACGACCTGGCCGGTGACCATGTGCAGCACCATGCCGATGATCGCGAGGGTGACGCCGAGCACCGCGGTGCCGTCCTCGGCGACGACGGTGCGCAGGGCCGGGTCCTTCATCCCCGCCGCGCCGCCCTGGCGGCGCACCTGGAGGAGGGCCCGCAGCAGGGAGGCGCCCTCGGCGAGCAGCGACACGACGAGGACCGCGATGCCGACCATGTAGCCGCTGAAGGACTCCTCGGCGCCGTTGCGCAGGGCTTCGAAGCCCTGGAAGAAGGAGAAGCAGCCGCCCATGACGAAGATGCCGACGGCGGCGAGAAGGGACCAGAAGAACCGTTCCTTGCCGTAGCCGAAGGGGTGCTTGCGGTCGGCGGGGCGCTTGCTGCGGCGGAGCGCGGCGAGGAGGAAGACCTCGTTGAGGCTGTCCGCCACGGAGTGCGCGGCCTCGGACAGCAGCGCGGGCGAGCCCGAGATCAGGCCGCCGACGGCCTTGGCCACGGCGATCACCAGGTTGGCGCCCAGCGCCACGAACACGGTGACCCGCGTACTGCTGTCGGATCCGCTGCCTCTGCCCTTGCCTTCGCTCTCGCTGTCGCCCGTGTCGGCTGGGGTGGTCTCCGGCTGTTCCTTCGTGTCTTCACTGGTCACCCCGGCCGGTTTCCCCTGCCCTCGCTCCTCAACCATGCGGACGGAGTGAATCGGTGGGCATACTTCGGGCACTCGTACCGCGTCGGACGGGGCGGTGTACGCCCACGGCCGCCTCTGCACCGAGAGCGAGAAGGAGCCCCAGTGTCCAAGAAGCAGAAGAAGCAGAAGCTGTCCCTGGCCTACAAGCCCGTCGGCTTCGCGCTGAGCTGGGCCGGAGGCTCCCTGGCCGGGCTCGCCTTCCAGAAGACCTGGATGGCCATCCGGCACGAGGAGAACGCGCCCGACGCCCTCGACCGCGACCGCGGCTGGGGCGAGGTACTCCTCGCGGCCGCCATCCAGGGTGCGATCTTCGCCGTCGTACGCAGCGCGGTGGACCGGTCGGGCGCGAAGGCCATCGAGCGTTCGACGGGCGTGTGGCCCGCCGCCGCCAAGAGCGGCGGCCGCGACTGAACCGGTCCGGCGGGCCCCGTCCACCGTGGCGGGGCCCGCCGGATCAGCCCTGCTTGGGTGCGGTGGAACGGACGCATCGCAGCGTGAAGGAGTGCCCGGACGGGTCCGCGTAGCCGCGTTCCTCGTACGGTCCCGCCATGTCCTTGGTCTCCAGGGGGCGCCCGCCGAGGCCGATCACCTGGCGCTCCGCCGCGTCGAGATCCTCGACGTGGAAGTCGATGTGGGCCTGGAACGAGTTCTCGGGGCGCGGCCAGCTCGGCGGGGTGGCGGTCACGTCCCGGCGGAAGGCCATCCGCATGCCGTCGGCGCCCTTGATCTCGACGCGGTTGCCGCTCGCGTCCGTCTCCTCCGCGCCCAGCATCTCCTTGTAGAACGCGGCGAGCTTCTCGGGCTCGGCGCAGTCCAGCACCACGACCGCTGCCGTGACGAGTGCCATGTGTCCTCCGTAGGGTTCCGGGACGACGGCCGGCGTCCGGCCGCCACTGCCCTGTCGTCCCGGGTTACCCCGTCCGGCCGATTCAGTCGGCCACGAGCCACTCACCGTCGCGCATGAGGTCGCGTCCGGCGATCTCGTTCGCCTCGCGCCAGGCCTGCACCCGCTGCGGTGTGACCCGGAAGTACCGGTAGTGCGCGGTGAGTTCGCGGGGGTCGAAGCCGGTCCCCGCCGCGAAGGCGTCCCCCACCCCGTCCGGCAGCTCGCCCGCCTCCAGGGTCTCCACGGTGCCGTCGATCATGACGACGTCGCGGGTCGGCCCGATACCGAGCCGCACGGTGCCGCTCGACCGCAGGTTGAGCCCGGTGGGGCTGCCCGCGAGGGTCGCCAGCAGCAGGGTCGTCCCGTCCCAGAGGTAGGACAGGGGGACGAGGTAGGACGTGCCGCCGGTGCCGTCGGCGGTGGACACCCAGGTGTCGACGTCGGACTCCAGCCGGGCGAGCGTGTCCTGCTTGCGCTGCTTCGGGGTGCGGGCGGGCGCGTTCATCTGTGGACTGCCTCCTGGTCGGCGTGCGGGGACGACGCGCCCGCGGAAGGGCGCGCGCGTCGGTCTGCCTCGATGACGGTGGAGCGGCCCTCAGTGTGACGGGCCGCGGGGCCGTGATCCCCCTCCGGACGCCCCCGGGCCGGCCTCGACCTCCGCGAGCCGGGCCGCGGCGGCGCTCAGCAGCAAGTCGAGGGCGCTCGGGTAGGCGCTGCGCCCCATGTCGCGCACCAGGTGGTGGGCGGTCGCGGCGATGTTCGGGTGGCTGGCGGCGGGCAGCCGCGCGTACATCGCCCGCCACACGCCGGCCTCCGCCTCGCGCGCGGCGCGGGGCAGGGCGACGCTCGCGGCGTCGAGGGCGGCGAACGCCAGGGCCTGGTCGACGAACGCGTGGTAGATCCGTACGGCGTCGGGATCGGGGAAGCCGGCGCCGCGCAGCACCCCGATGATCGTCTCCACCGCCTCGATCTCGTGGACGCGGCCGGTCACCCGGTAGGAGCTGAGCACCGCGGCCTGTGGATGGGCGAGGGCTCCGGCGTGGATGCGCAGGCCGAGATCGCGCAGGTCGGCGCGCCAGATGCCGGTGGCCCGCCAGTCGCGCAGCGTACGTCCGATCAGCTCGTCGGCGATGGCGAGGAGCAGGTCGTCGGTGTCACGGAAGTAGCGGTACAGGGCGCTCGGGTCGGCGCCCAGGGCCAGCCCGAGGCGGCGGACGGTGAGCGCGTCGGCGCCGTGCTCCCTGAGCAGCCGCAGCGCGGTCTGGACGATCAGTTCCTCGGAGAGGACCACGCCTGTCTTGGTGGGGCGTCTGCGCCGCCGGGCGGCGGCGGGGACGACACGGTCGTTGGCGGACGTCATGGCGTTCTCCCTCCGGTCCCGGCACCTTATGACAACAGCGTTGACCTGTTAAGGCCCCGCGCAGTTTCATTTCCGGTCATCGGGCCGGAATCAGGCCCCGGGTGCGATCGGAGCAGGCCATGACGCAGAAGCCGTACGGTGTGGATCCCCCGTCCTTGCGCAGGACCCTCGGTGTGGCGGACGGCGTCGCCATCGCCGCGTCCAGCACCGCGGCGACGACGAGCATCGGCATCGGGCTGGGGGTGACGGCCGGGGTGGTCGGGCTGCATCTGCCGGCGATCATGCTGCTGGCCTTCCTGCCGATCCTCGGGATCGCGGGCGCCTACTCCCGGCTGAACAAGGTGGAGCCGAACGCGGGCAACGGCTACGTGTGGGTGGGGCGTTCGCTCAGCCCCTGGCTGGGGTTCCTGGTCGGCTGGGTGAGCATCGTCGCCACGGTCGCGTTCCTCGCCTACACCACGGCGGTGACCGGTTCGGCGATGATCCAGCTCGCCGGTGAGGCGGGCGTGCACGAGGTGGCGGGCCTGACGCTCGATCCGGGCTCGACGGCCCAGACGACGGCCGTGGGCATCCTGGTCCTCGTCGCCGTCACCCTCACGGCGGTGACCGGGGTGAAGACGGCTGCGCGGCTGCAGAGCGGGCTGCTGGTCTTCGAGTACGTGGTGCTCCTCGGCTTCTGCTGCTACGGCATCGTGACCGGCCCGCACCCCTTCAGCCTGAGCTGGTTCGACCCCTTCCAGATCCCCTCGACGACGGCGCTGGCGCAGGGACTGCTGCTGTCGGTGTTCTGTTACTGGGGCTTCGAGGCGGCCTTCACGGTGAACGAGGAGGTGCGCGATCCCCGGGACGCCTCCCGGGCCGGGACGATCACGCTGGTGACCATGCTGGGGCTGTTCCTGCTCGGCTCGGTGGCCTTCCAACGGGTGCTGTCCGAGGACGAGTTGGCCGGGCACGGCGCGGAGGGACTGGCCTTCCTGGGGAACCGGCTCGCCGATCAGCCGCTGGCCGCGCTGCCCCTGGTCGCCCTGATGTTCTCGGCGGTCGCCTCGCTCCAGGCGGGCGTGATCCCGACGGCGCGCGGGATGTTCGCGATGAGCCGCGACCGTACGCTCGGGCCCGTGTGGTCCCGGGTGAGCACCCGGTACGGGACCCCGGCGACCGGAACGCTGCTGATCGGCGCGCTGGCCGTCGGCGTGGCGGGGCTCGCCCTGGTGATCCCCCGGCTCGCCGACATGATCATGGCGACGGTCAACGCGGTCGGGATCGTCGTCGCACTGTCCTACGCCCTCACCGCCCTCGCGGCCGCCGTCCGTTTCCGCGGGCTGCTCCGGGAGGACTGGCGGGTGGGTGTCCGCGCGGTCGTCTTCCCGGCACTGAGCGCCTGCGCGCTGCTCGGGCTCGGCGGCTATCTGGCCTGGTCCTTCTACACCTCGACCGACCACTTCGAGGTGAGCGCGGACAACGGCTGGTTCCTGCTGCTGACGCCGACCGTCATGGTCGTCTCCGGTTTCGCCGCCGCCGCGTGGGCCAAGTGGGTCCGCAAGTCCCCCTACTTCACCACCGGACGGGGCACCGACGCCGACGCGCCCCAGCTCCTCGCCACCCCCAACTAAGGAACAGAAGAGCATGCACGCTGACCTCATCCTCACCGGCGGCCCGGTGTTCACGCCCGAGGGCCCCGCCGCGACCACCGTCGCGGTCACCGGCGACCGGATCACCGCCGTCGGCGCCTCCGAGGTCCTCGACCTGAGAGGTCCGGACACCGAGGTCGTCGACCTGGCCGGGCGGCTCCTGCTGCCCGGGTTCCAGGACGCGCACGTCCATCCGGTCCCGGCCGGCCTGGAACTGGCCCAGTGCGACCTGACCGGCGCGAAGACCGCCGAGGACACCGTCGCCGCCGTCCGGGCGTACGCCGACGCCCACCCCGGACGGGAGTGGATCCTGGGCGGCGGCTGGTCCATGGAGGCCTTCGCCGGCGGCACACCCACGAAGGAGCTGCTGGACGCGGTCGTACCGGACCGGCCCGTGTACCTGCCCAACCGGGACCATCACGGAGCCTGGGTCAACAGCCGCGCGCTGGAGCTGGCGGGGGTCGACCGCGACACACCGGATCCCGCCGACGGGCGGTTCGAGCGGGACGCGTCGGGCGAACCCACCGGCATGCTCCAGGAAGGAGCCATGCAGTACGTCGGCCGGCTCACTCCCCCGGCCACGGCCGCCGACCGGCTCGCCGCGCTGCTGCACGCCCAGCGACATCTGCACGCGCTCGGCATCACCGCGTGGCAGGACGCGATCGTCGGCACCTTCCTCGGCATGGAGGACCCGTCCGAGGCGTACATGACGGCGGCACGCGACGGCTCCCTCACCGCGCGCGTGGTCGGTGCGCTGTGGTGGGACCGGGCGCGGGGCGCCGAGCAGATCCCCGAACTCGTCGAACGGCGGGCCGCGTTGCAGCACGGCCGGTTCCGCGCGACCAGCGTCAAGCTGATGCTGGACGGGGTCGCCGAGAACGGCACCGCCTCACTCATCGACCCCTACCTCGACACGTGCGGCTGCGCCACGGCCAACCGGGGCAAGAGCTTCATCGACCCGGCCCATCTCCCCTCTTACGTCAGCGAGTTGGACGCGCTCGGCTTCCAGTGCCACTTCCACGCACTGGGCGACGGGGCCGTGCGGCACGCCCTGGACGCGGTGGAGGCGGCCCGCAAGGCGAACGGTGCGAGCGACACCCGCCCGCATCTGGCGCACCTCCAGGTCGTCCACCCCGACGACGTGGCCCGGTTCGCGCACCTCGGCGCCACGGCGAACATCCAGCCGCTGTGGGCCGCGCACGAACCGCAGATGGACGAGCTCACCATCCCCTTCCTCGGCCCCGAACGGGCCGCCTGGCAGTACCCGTTCGGAGCGCTGCTGCGCTCCGGCGCGCGCCTCGCGGCGGGCAGCGACTGGCCGGTCAGCAGCCCCGATCCGCTTCAGGGCATCCACGTCGCGGTGAACCGGGTGAGCCCCGACGAGCCCGGCCCGGTGTTCCTGCCGGACGAACGCCTCGGCCTCGCCGCCGCGTTGACGGCCTACACCGCGGGGACGGCGTACGTGAACCATCTCGACGACACCGGCGTCGTGCGGCCGGGCGCGCTCGCGGACCTCGTCGTCCTGGACCGCGACCCCTTCGCCGGACCCCCGGAGGCGATCAAGGACGCTGGGGTCGCGCTCACCTACGTCGGCGGGGAACGGGTGTACGCGGCCCCGGACGCGTGACGTCCACGACACGGTAGCTTCTTGGACAGGTGTCCAGCTATATTGGACACCTGTCCAAGAAGTGTGTCCGTGAACGGAGCGCAGACGATGCAGACGGCCGCGAACGTGCTGGTGGGCCTGGTGGCCGCACTGCACGTGTACATCCTGGTGCTGGAGATGTTCCTCTGGGAGAAGAAGCCGGGGCGGGGGCTGCACGGATTCGACCCCGAGATGGCACGCGCGACCGCTCCGCTCGCGGCCAACCAGGGGCTGTACAACGGTTTTCTGGCCGCGGGGCTGGTGTGGGGACTGATCGCGGCGGACCCGACCGGGTTCCGCGTCCAGGTCTTCTTCCTGTGCTGCGTCGTGGTGGCCGGTGTGTACGGAGCGGCTACGGCCAACCGCCGCATCCTGTTCGCCCAGGCACTGCCCGGCGCGGTCGCCCTCGCCGCCGTCCTCCTCGCTCGGTGACACCCGACGACCCGCGCGCCGCACGGACCCGCGCCAAGCTGCGGCAGGCACTGCTCGACGAGTGCGCCGAACACCCCCTGGAGGAGACCGGCGTCGCCGCGCTCGCCCGGCGGGCCGGCGTGGGCCGGGCCACCTTCTACGTGCACTACGCGGACCTTGAGGCGCTGGCCGTCGACGCCTGCGCCGATGTCGTACGGGAGGCCGTGGAGGCGCTGCACGCGTGGCGCGGGCGGCCCGACCCGGTGTCCGCGCCGCCCGCGCTGCGCACCTTCTTCGCCCAGCTCGCCCCGCACACCGGCCTGTACCGCGCGTTGCTGAGCCCGGGCGGCGGTGGCCCGCTGGGCCGGGTGCTCCACCACGACCTGCGGGCCCGCAGCCTCGCCGAGCGCACGCTCGCCGGCGCGCCGGACGCCCCGCTCGTGGCCTCCGCGGTCGCCGCGACGTTCACCGGCGTCCTCGCGGACTGGCTGCACGGCCTGCTCGACGGCACCCCGGACGCCGTCGCCGACCAGGTCTGGCAGTTGCTCGTCGCGCTGCACATGAGCCGGTGAGGCCGCCGGCGGCGGGCCGCGCCCGGCCGAGCTAGCGGCAGCCGATCCGGTCCGCTGCCGCCGGCCAGGCCTCCACGCCGTCGGAGGTACGGATATAGGCCGTCGACCTGTCCGTGGCGAGCCAGAGGGACCAGTCGCGGTAGTGGTAGCCGGTGTCGCGCGCGTCCGTGGGCATGCGGGTATCCGCGTCGTAGGTGCCGTTCAGCAGCTCGGTGCCGAAGAGCCCCTCCGGATCGCGCACGTACATGCGGGAGTTCGGGCCGCTGCCCAGATCGAGGAAGTGCGCGCTCTGCCAGTCGCAGTGCTCGGCGCCGGGCGAGCTGATCACCTTCGTGGTCGGCACCCGGTGGCCCGTGCGGTCCGCCCAGATCTCGTAGCCCTTGGACCGGGCATAGCTCGCCGGCCATTCCGACGGGTCGCAGGACGCGCTGGTCTCCGGGCCCCAACCCGGGCGGCGGGGCTGGTCCTTGGCCACGACGACGGCCACCTTGGTCCTGCCCTTCACGTCGAAGGAGAACAGGACGCGATCGCCCTCCCGGCGCTCCACGCGGTAGCCGTAGTCCGGCTCCTCGGGCACGTAGATGTCGAAGTACGCGTTCAGCCCCTCCTCGGGGGTGGAACCGCCGTCCCCCTTGCTCCAACGGTCCGAGCCACCGCCCGAGAAGATCGCGCCGTCGCATTCCAGCGCCTTGCCCGCCGCGCCCGAACCCTCCCCCGGCTCCGGCTCGCCCTCTCCCGAGCTCTTCTCCGAGGGCAGATGGAGCGGCCCCGTGTAGGGCCTGGCCGGCGGGGTGCCCTTCACCACCAGGCCGTCCCGCACGTCCGCGCCGCCGCACCCCGCCAGCGCCAGCCCGGCCAGCGCCACTCCGGCCGCGATCACCCTGCGCATACCCAACCCCCGTCACACCGTTCCGTGTTCGTGCTCCTACGACGCCGGAGGCACGGGGATCGTTCGGTGACCGGCGGATGGAGGACGGGCCGGGCTCAGCGCGCCGCCTGGAACGTCCGGCGATACGTCTGCGGCGAGACGCCGATCGTCGCGTGCAGGTGCTGCCGCAGCGAAGCGCCGGTCGCGAAGCCGACCTCCCCGGCGATCTGGTCCACCGACAGGTCGCTGGCCTCCAGCAGATGGCGGGCCCGCGCCACCCGCTGCTGGATGAGCCAGCGGCCCGGGCTCATGCCCACCTCGTCGTTGAAGCGGCGGGCGAAGGTCCGCAGGCTCATCCGCGCGTGGCCCGCGAGGTCGCTCAGGGCGAGCGGGTCCCCGAGACGGGCCAGCGCCCAGGCACGGGTCGCCGCGGTGCTCGCCGCGGAGAACTCCGGCACCGGCAGCTCGATGTACTGGGCCTGGCCGCCCTCGCGCAGGGGTGGCACCACACAGCGGCGGGCCACCCGGTTGGCCAGCTCGCTGCCGTGGTCCTCGCGCAGGATGTGCAGGCAGATGTCGATGCCCGACGCCGCACCGGCCGACGTGAGGATCTCGCCGTCGTCGACGAACAGGACGTCCGGGTCGAGGTCGACGCGCGGGAACATGCGCCGGAACTGCTCCGCGACGAACCAGTGCGTGGTGGCCCGGCGGCCGTCCAGCAGCCCGGCGGCGGCCAGCACGAACGCGCCCGTGCAGATGGAGACGATGCGGGTGCCGGGACGGATGTGCGCGAGCGCGGCCGCCACCTCGTCCGAGATCTCGGGGCTCACCTTGGACGGCGTGACCGCCGCGATCACCACCGTGTCGGCGGTGGCCATGATCTCGGGGCCGTGGTCGACGGTGACGGAGAAGTCCGTCTCCGTGCGGACCGGGCCGCCGTCGACCGTGCAGGTCAGCACCTCGTACCGGCCCTCGGCCGCGCCGAAGATCCGGCTGGGGATGCCCAGCTCGAAGGGATAGACGCCGTCGAGCGCCAGCACGACGACGCGCTCCACGTGGCCTGCCGCCCTGACGGGCCTCGCCTGCTTCATCCGGTCCACCGGGTCCATCTGGTCCGTCCGCTCCATGGCACGATCGTATCGAAGGTTGGCAATCATGCCATTTCCCGATCGGGCGGGGCACGGCAGGCTGGTTCACCATGAGCACTGTGAACACCATGCGAGCCATCAGCCAGAACGTCCTCGGCGGCCCCGAGGTCCTTGAAGAAGTGACCGTGGAACGACCCGCTCCGCGCCCCAACGAGATCCTCGTCCGGGTACGGGCGGCCGGGGTCAACCCGACCGACTGGAAGCACCGCGCGAACGGCGGCTTCCTCGGTGAGCCGCCGTTCGTCCTCGGCTGGGACGTGTCCGGCGTGGTCGAGGCGACCGGGATCGGCGTCGCCCTCTTCCAGCCCGGGGACGAGGTCTTCGGCATGCTGTCCTACCCGTTCGGCCACGGCTCGCACGCCGAGTACGTGACCGCGCCCGCCCGCGCCTTCACGCTGAAGCCGTCCTCCATCGACCACACCCAGGCCGCCGCCCTCCCGCTGGTCTCCCTCACCGCGTGGCAGGCCCTGACGGAACGGGCGGACGTTCAGCCCGGTCAGCGCGTGCTGATCCACGCGGCGGCGGGCGGGGTCGGCCACGTGGCCGTGCAGATCGCCAAGGCGCGCGGCGCGTACGTGATCGGTACGGCGAGTGCCGGCAAGCACGACTTCCTGCGGTCCATCGGCGTGGACGAGCCGATCGACTACACGAGCGTCGACTTCGCCGAGGCCGTACGGGACGTCGACGTCGTGCTCGACCCGATCGGCGGGGAGACGGGGCTGCGCTCCCTGCGCGTGCTGCGCCCCGGCGGCGTGGTCGTCTCGATCATTCCGGTCGGTTCGGACGAGTTCTACGAGGAGGCCGAGCGGCTCGGGGTGCGCGCGATCCGGATGCTCGTCGACGCCGACCAGGCGGGGATGCGGGCGATCGCCGGACTCGTCGAGGAGGGGGCGCTGCGGGCGACGGTCGCGGAGACGTTCCCGCTGAGCGACGCGGCGAAGGCCCATGCGCTGGGCGAGACGGGCCGCACGGCGGGCAAGCTGGTCCTGACCGTCGACTGACGGTCCGCGGGCTGCGGGGCTGCCGGGTTGCCGGCCCGGGCACGGTTCCGGTCCGGTGGGTGGGTCGGGGCCGTGCCGGTACATCCGCCCGTCGCCGTTGGATCAGACGTCGGTCGAGAGGCTGGAGCTGCTCGATCTGAACGTAAGCGACGGGCATCTGATGTACCGGCACGGCCCCTCACGCCGGATGCCGACCGCGGGCCGTGCGTGGCTGAGGAGAATTCAGCCCCTCCGGCGCTCGGGAAATTCAGCCCCTCCGGCGTTTGAGGAGCGGGGTCTGGGGCGGCGCCCCAGGTACGGGAAGGGTAGGGGCGGCGGGGGCGAAAGAAGGTTGCCGTCCGGGGTAGAGAGGGCGAGCCCGCGAGGCGGGGGGTTACTCGTTGCGGGGGGCGTCGAAGAGGGCGCTCACGGACTCCCCGTTGTGAATCCGCCGCACCGCCTCCGCCAGCGCCGGCGCGACCGACAACACACTGAGCTTCTCGGTGTGCTCCTCGACCGGCACCGGCACGGTGTTGGTGCACACGATCTCCAGGACGTCGGGCTGCTCACTGAGCCGCTTCAACGCCCCCGCCGCGAACAGTCCGTGCGTACAGGCGACCCGGATCGAACGGGGCCCCATCTCCCGCAGCCGGTCGAGGAGTTCGAGGACCGTGCTGCCCTTGGCGATCTCGTCGTCCAAGACGATCACGTCCCGTCCGGCGACCTCACCGATCACGCTGCTGATGCTCACCCGGTCGTCCGCGAAGCGCTGCTTGGCGCCCGCGGCCACCTGGGCCCCGATCAGCCGCGCGAACGCCGCCGCCTCCTTGGCGTTGCCGAGGTCGGGCGAGACGACCGTCGTCCGCGACAGGTCGTTGCCCCGGAAGTGTGCGGCCAGCTCCCGCAGCGCGTGCAGATGATCGACCGGCACCGAGAAGAAGCCGTGCACCTGCGGGGAGTGCAGGGTCACCGCGAGGACCCGGCTCGCGCCCGCCGCCACCAGCAGGTCCGCGACGAGCCGACCGCCCATGGAGATCCGCGGCATGTCCTTTTTATCCGAACGTGCATACGAATAGTGCGGCATCACGACGGTGATGCGTCCGGCCGAGGCGCCGCGCGCCGCGTCGCACATCATCAGCAGTTCGACGAGGTGCTCCTGCACCGGGGCGACCAGGGGCTGCACCAGGAAGACGTCCCGTTCGCGACAGTTCGCCTGGAGCTGGACCTCCAGGCAGTCGTTGGCGAACCGGCTGACCCGGGTGGGACTGAGGGGCACACCGAGGTGGGCACAGAGCTCGGCCGCCAGCTCGGGATGGGCACTACCGCTGAACACGGCGATGTCACGCACGACCGCTCCTCGCATGATCGAACCGGGTTGCGTCGCCGGTTGGCAAGATCGTCCCGGAGTGCGTACCTCATGCTACTGGGCACCCCTCGGGCCTTCGACCGGGGGGAATGCCCGCCGCGGCGGGCGTTTCGGCCGTGGGGGCCGCGGGCTCCGGTCGCCGTCCGACCGGGCCCGGCGTGGTGCCGCCGCCCCGGCTCCGGTCCAACCCGTTGGCCTGTCACGGGACTTGCCGGGTATACGGGCGCTGAAAGGAGGGCCGTCGACATGACGACGTCCATCAAGCGCATGCCCGGTTGGGCGAAGGTGGTCTGCGCCTTCGTACTGGTGCTCGTGGTGCTCTTCGCCGGGTTGCGGCTGGCCGTTCTGCCGGGTCTACGTGACCTGTTCGGCACGGAGAGTCACGACAGGTCGGGGCCCACACTCCTCAAGTCGATCCAGGACATGAGCCGTTACGACGCGGCCTCGGGCAACTTCCAGGTGGTCGTGGACCTGGAGAAGGACGCCAAGTACCTGCCCGACGCGATCCGTGGCACCCGCACGCTGTACGTGGGAGCCGGCACGGTCGACGCCTACGTCGACCTGGGGCACCTCGCCAAGGAGGACGTGAAGGTCAACAAGGACCGGACGTCCGCCACGCTGCACCTGCCGCACGCGGCACTGGGCAAGGCCGCCCTCGACCCCGACCACTCGTACGCGGTCTCGAAGCAGCGCGGCCTCCTCGACCGGCTCGGGGACGTCTTCTCCGGCAACCCGAACAACGAGCAGGCCGTGCAGAAGCTCGCGGTCAAGCACATCAGCGACGCCGCGAAGGACAGCGAACTCACCTCGCGGGCCGAGAAGAACACCACGGGCATGCTCGAAGGCCTGTTGCGTTCGCTCGGCTTCGAGGAGGTGAAGATCACCTACGGCAGCTGAGCCCGGGAGGGCCGGAGAGCGGCGGGCGGCGCCCGGTGCGACCTTGTGGTCGCACCGGGCGCCGTCCTGTCTCCGGGGTCCGTCCGAGCCTCTCGTGCGTGCTCACGGAGCGTGTTCCCAGCCCGTCCCGTTCACCTCCTCACGGAGGGCGGTGGAGGCCTCGAACCTCCTCTGGATCGGCCGCCGAACACGCGCATCGACAGGCCTTTAGGGGGTATGCGGGCTGCACCAGAGGGCAGCGTGACATTAGGGGAGGGCCGCATGGTCCGCACGGCGTTGGGCACACGGGTCGCGAACGCGGGTCGCCGGAAATCGGCACCGAAGTCCGGATCAGACCGAAGCAGGACGTCGAAGTCGGAGCGGAGCAAGGGCACTTCGAAGTCCGACCGGGTCAAGGGCGGGACGTCGCGGTCCTTCTTCGGCCGCAGGGCCCCGGAACCGGCACCCCAGCGCGAGACGATGGCCTGGCCGCTGCGGGCCGTGGCCATGCTGATCGGGTTCGCCGCGATGGTCGCCTTCGCGGTCGCGCTGGCCCATCTCACGCTGGAGCCCTCACCGGCGTCCACGGCCCTGATCCACAACAACCTCCACCCCGGACGCTCCCTGAAGGCCTATCTCGACCAGCCGGAGCTGCGCGACGCCGTCAAGCAGATCGGCGGCAACATCCTGCTGGGGATCCCCTTCGGAGTGCTGCTGCCCGTGATCTTCCCGCGGACCAGGGGCATCCTGCGCGTGCTCCTCCTGACCGCGGCCGTCATGCTGCTCGTCGAACTGGTCCAGGGAGCCCTCATCACCGGACGCTCCTTCGACATCGACGACGTCATCCTCAACACCAGCGGGGCGCTGATCGGTTACCTGCTGCTCGGCCGTCGGCTCGGCCGGGCGGTGCACCCCCGCAAGCGCCTTCGCGCCTGAGGCGTCACCCCAAGTGATGGTACGGACCAGAGTCTTGACACTCCCTTACCTCACTTCTTAAATCAAGAGGCGAAGCATGCACCCCCCACCACAGTCGGCTCGCCCGCCCCGCGGGCAGCCGTAGGAAGGGAGAGTCATGGACTCCCCACGCCTGCTGCGCAGATGCCTCTTCGCCGCGCTGTCCGCCGCGCTCGTCGCCTCCGCCTCGGCCGTCGCCGCTCCCGCCCACGCGGGTCCGGCGGCGGCCGCTGCCGCGGTCACGTTCCAGGACACCTTCGACGGTGCCGCCGGTTCGGCCGTCGACTCGTCCAAGTGGCAGATCGAGACCGGCGACAACGTCAACAACCACGAGCGGCAGTACTACACGTCGGGCAACAAGAACGCGGCGCTGGACGGCCAGGGGCACCTGGTCATCACGGCCCGCAAGGAGAACCCGTCCAACTACCAATGCTGGTACGGCACATGTCAGTACACCTCGGCCCGGCTGAACACCTCCGGGAAGTTCAGCTCGACGTACGGCCATGTCGAGGCGCGCATGAAGATCCCGCGCGGGCAGGGCATGTGGCCGGCGTTCTGGATGCTGGGCAGCGACATCGGGCAGGTCGGCTGGCCCAACTCCGGTGAGATCGACGTGATGGAGAACGTCGGCTTCGAGCCGTCGACCGTGCACGGCACGATCCACGGCCCCGGCTACTCCGGGTCCGCCGGTATCGGCGCGGGCTACTCCCTGCCGAACGGGCAGGCCTTCGCGGACGCCTTCCACACCTTCGCGGTGGACTGGGCCCCGAACTCGATCACCTGGTCGGTGGACGGCACGGTCTACCAGCGGCGCACGCCGGCCGACCTCGGCGGCAACACCTGGGTGTTCAACAAGCCGTTCTTCCTGATCCTCAACCTCGCGGTGGGCGGCTACTGGCCCGGCGACCCGGACGGTTCCACGTCCTTCCCGCAGCAACTCGTCGTCGACGAGGTGAAGGTGACGACGAGCGACAGCCCGAGCGGCACCGCGGCACCGATCAAGGGCCTCGCGGGCAAGTGCGTGGACGTCGCGGCGGCCAGTACGGCCAACGGAACGCCCGTACAGCTCTACGACTGCAACGGAACGGCCGCCCAGCAGTGGACGGTCGGGTCCGACGGCACGATCCGCGCCCTCGGCAAGTGCCTGGACGTCACCAACAACGGCACGGCGGACGGCACGCCGATCCAGTTGTGGGACTGCACGGGCGGCACGGGCCAGAAGTGGGCCGTCAGCGCGGCGCACGACATCGTGAACCCGGCGGCCAACAAGTGCCTGGACGTCACGGGGAACAACTCGGCCAACAGCACCCGGCTGCAGATCTGGACCTGCTCCGGCGGGGCCAACCAGAAGTGGACCGTGGGCTGACGGACCGCTCGGGCGGCGGCGCGGGTCACCAGCGCCGCCGGCTCGCCGAGTTCGGCACAGTCGCCGGCGCACCTCAAGCCGATTCGCCGGGCCTCAGATACCGGTAGCAGCCGTTGGTCTCCTGGGCGAGCCAGCCGTTGACGCTGCTGAGGCCGCGATCGTTGATCTGGGCGTCATGTACGGCGAACGCCCGCCGAGGCTCGACGGCCTTGACGAAGTCGATCGCCTCCGCCGTCTTCATCCACGACCCTTGGACCGGGACCAGGAGCGTCTCGATCGGCTGATCGGGTACGTGCAGCGAGTCTCCGGGGTGGTAGACCGCCTCATCGATGATGTAGCCGAGGTTCGCGCAGTCCGGCCGGCCCGCGTAGATGGTCGCGTGACGACCGCCGACCGCCCGTACGCGGAAGCCGGCGGCGGTGAATCCCGCGCCGGAGGGCACCCCGATCACGTCCACCCGCGGGATGTTCGCCTCGACGGGGGCGTAGACCGGCACGCCGAGCCCGGCCAGGCGAAGGACGTCGACGTGATCGGCGTGTTCGTGCGTCACCAGCACGGCGTCCGCACCGGTCAAGGCGGCCGGCTCGCTCCACGTCCCGGGATCGATGACCAGCACGCGGCCATCATGTTCGAGGCGTACACAGGCGTGGGTGTACTTCGTGATCCGCATGGCGCCCCAACGTACTCGCCACAGGTACGCGACCCAGCGTTCCACAACCGGGCCGTCGCCGAGACCGGGCCCTGCGGCTTCCGCACGTCGTTCGTCCACGACGAGCAGCGGGCGGTCGAGATCATGGCCCTGGAGGAGCGCGAGGCCATCAAGGACCCGCGCCTGCTCGTTCAAGGGCTGATCGTGCTCGCCCTGGTCGTCGCCGGGTTCGTCCTGCACCCGGTGCTGCGCTACGAACCCAGCATCGTCGCCCTGCTCGGGGCGGGACTCCTCATCGCCGTCTCCAGCGCCGAGACCGGCGAGGTCCTCTCCGAGGTCGAGTGGCCGACGCTCGCCTTCTTCGCCGGCCTGTTCATCATGATCGGCGGACTCATCGACACCGGCGTCATCGACGAGGTCTCCAAAGCCCTCGCCGACGCCGTCGGCACCAACGAACTCGGCGGCTCCCTCACCCTGCTGGGCGCCTCGGCCGTCCTCTCCGGAGTCATCGACAACATCCCCTACGTCGCCACCATGGCCCCCATCACCAGCGATCTCGTCCACAACATGGGCGGAGGCAGCGACCACGTCATGTGGTGGGCGCTCGCCCTCGGCGCGGACCTGGGCGGCAACGCCA
The DNA here is from genome assembly GCF_036231965.1 of Streptomyces sp. NBC_01428. Classification (NCBI taxonomy): domain Bacteria; kingdom Bacillati; phylum Actinomycetota; class Actinomycetes; order Kitasatosporales; family Streptomycetaceae; genus Streptomyces; species Streptomyces sp. NBC_01428. The sequence continues at coordinate 1,566,752 of NZ_CP109499.1, forward strand.
CCGCGATCGGCGCCTCGGCGAACGTCGTCGTCCTCGGCATCGCCGAACGCAACCGCCAGCCCATCACCTTCTGGCAGTTCACCAAATACGGCCTCGTCGTCACCGCTGCCACCGTGACGATCTCCCTGATCTACGTCTGGCTGCGTTACTTCGCCCTGGCTGCCTGAGCCGTGGGCAGTCCCTGGTGCGTCCGGACGTCGTCCCGCCGAGCGCCGTCGACGTGCCCGTGCGGGGAGCGAGGGAGGAATGCGCGGTCTCCCGAGCTCGGCCGATCCCGCCGGGCCGGGCTCTCACGTGTCGACGAGGCCCATGTGCTGCTCGTTGTAGCGGTCTCCGTGCACGCCCAGGCGCGCGGCCACGGCGTTGAGATCGGCCACCTCGTCGGCCGACAGTGCCACTTCGGTCGCGGCCGCGTTCTCCGCGACGCGCTCGATCCGCCGCGTGCCGGGAATAGGCACGATCCACGGCTGCTGCGCCAGCAGCCAGGCCAGCGCCACCTGGCCGGGCGTGGCGTGCTTGCCGTGGGCGAGCGCGGTGACGTGATCGACCAGGGCTTGGTTGGCGGCACGATTGTCGTCGCTGAAACGCGGGATCGTGGTGCGGATGTCTCCGTCGGTGAACACGGTGCCGGTGCTCACGCTGCCGGTGAGGAAGCCCTTGCCCAACGGACTGAACGGCACGAAGCCGATGCTGAGTTCGGCCAGTGTGGGCAGGACCTCGGGCTCGGGGTCGCGGGTCCACAGGGAGTACTCGCTCTGCACGGCGGTCACGGGGCAGGTCGCGTGGGCACGGCGGATGGTGGCCGCCGACGCCTCGGACAGGCCGAAGTGGCGTACCTTGCCCGCCCCGATGAGGTCGCCGACGGTGCCCGCGACCTCCTCGATCGGGACCTGGGGATCGACCCGGTGCTGGTAGAAGAGGTCGATCGTGTCCGTACGCAGACGACGCAGGGCGGCATCGGCCACCCGCCGGATCTGCTCGGGGCGGCTGTCCAGTCCCGTCGCCCGCCCGTCCTCGATACGCCAGCCGAACTTGGTGGCGATCACGGCCTGGTCGCGCACCGGTGCAAGGGCCTCGCCCACCAACTCCTCGTTCACGTACGGCCCGTAGACCTCGGCGGTGTCGAAGAAGGTGACGCCCCGCTCCAGCGCGCCGCGCAGGACGGCGATCATGTCGTCGCGGTCACCCGGGTTGGGCCCGTACGACTGGGACATGCCCATGGCGCCCAGTCCGACGGCCGAGACCTTCAACCCCTGGCCCAGGGTGCGGGTATGCATCTGTGTCTCCTCGTGCGGTCGCTGGAACGAGGCGACGACAGCCACCCCCGTCCGTGTGCGGTGAAGCGGCCGTCGACGGGCGCAGCGGTGGCCCAGGACGCCCCTGACAGTGGGCCAAGATCTGGAGACGAATTGCGCCGGCCCGCAAGGGGGACTCCGTCGGAAGCCGGCCCTCGGTCGGGTTCCGTGACCGGACCGCTCCCTTGTGGAACCTCCATGGGTGGGCGGCGAAGTATCTGCCGGGAACGTCCCACCCGGACTCTTCGCGCATCCGGCACCCGTGGGCCGCCGGGTGGGCACAGGCGGCGGTCGCGTCCGGCTCATCCCGCGAGGGCCGGGCCGCCCCCGTCCGCCGGGCCCCGTGTCAGCGCGGCACCCACGTGAGCTTGTCGCCGCCGACCCAGCGGACCACGTCGGGGTCGTCGAGGTCGTGCACGGTGATGCCGTACGCGGCGGCGTACTCCAGGACGTCCGTGATCGCCCTCGCCTCGCCGACCATCTCACCGTCGATCTCCATGATCCGGAACGGCGGCGTGCCCGGCTGCACCCCGAGCACCAAGATCCGTGGGCGGGAGATGTACGGGCTCGAGCTTTCGGTCATGGCTAGATCGTAAAGCGGTTGTCGCCGGTCAGCGCGGCGCCCGGGAGCCACGGACCCGTCGCGCCCGGAAGGCCCCGGAGCTGCGGGAATCCGTTGTTCACCCAGCCGGGTGAGCCGCCTGCGGCTGTCGTCCGCGGGCCGGCTCGCCGCTTCCGTCGTGCGGCCGGAGGACGGCTGGGCAACCCTGGGAGAAGCGGGCGGCGGCCTGCGCGACCGCGGCGAGGAGGTGGCGATGGACCCCGTGGAGGCCCTGGACCGCATCGCGTTCCTGCTGGAGCGGAGCCTCGCCCCCACCTATCGCGTACGGGCCTTCCGCACGGCGGAGGCGGTGCTCGCGGCGCTCCCCGCGGACGAGGTGCGCGAGCGGGCGGGCAACGGCTCGCTGGAGAAGCTCAAGGGCGTCGGCCCGAAGACCGCCCAGGTGGTCCGGGAGGCGCTGGCCGGTGAGGTGCCCGGCTATCTGGCGACGGTGGAGCGGGAGGTCGGAGGGCCGCTCATCGAGGGCGGTACGGCTCTGCGGGCGCTGCTGCGCGGGGACTGTCATCTGCACTCCGACTGGTCGGACGGCGGCAGTCCGATCGAGGACATGGGGCGGGCCGCCGCCCGGCTCGGCCACGACTGGGCGGTGCTCACCGACCACTCGCCGCGGCTGACCGTGGCCCGCGGACTGTCCCCCGAGCGGCTGCGGGAACAGCTGGCGGTCGTCGCGGACCTGAACGAGCGCTGGGCGCCCTTCCGGCTGCTGACCGGCATCGAGTGCGACATCCTCGACGACGGCTCGCTCGACCAGGAGCCGGAGCTGCTGGAACGACTCGACGTGGTGGTCGTGTCGGTGCACTCCAAACTGCGCATGGACGGTCCTTCGATGACCCGCCGGATGATCGCCGCCGTACGCAATCCGCTCTCGGACGTGCTCGGGCACTGCACCGGCCGCCTCATCGGCGAGCGCGGCCGGCCCGAGTCGGCGTTCGACGCGGACGCCGTCTTCGCGGCCTGCGCCGAGACGGGGACGGCCGTCGAGATCAACAGCCGTCCCGAGCGCCTCGACCCGCCGCGCCGGCTGCTGCGCCGCGCGGTCGAGGCGGGCGTCCTGTTCTCGCTGGACACCGACGCGCACGCGCCGGGGCAACTGGACTGGCAGGTCTACGGCTGCGCGCGGGCCGAGGAGTGCGGGGTGCCCGCAGGCCGGGTGATCACCACCTGGGGCGTGGACGATCTGCTCGCCTGGGCCAGGACGCGCCGGACACCCGCCGGGGCGTGACGCACATCACCGTCGGTTCGGACACCCCGGGGAACACCGACCGGTAGTTTCCCGTTGAACGACTCGTGGGTGCGGATGGGACAGTGTCCCCGGGCCTCACCTTTTGCCCACAGGGACGATCGTTCGGCTGAAGCCCTGTGGAGCGTTTCGCCGAGAGGCGACCGCCATCCGTGCCCACCCACAGACGGCCCCGACCGCGATTCCCCCGTCCGGTCGGGGCCTTTCCCTTGCCCTCCCCCGCCCCCCGGTCGCCGACCGCGGGCCACGGATGCCGTGTCCGCTTGACTTGGAGTCCGCTCCAATTCGTAGCGTTCAGGACATGAGCACTGCACAGCACAAGATCGGTTCGGGTTTCGGCGCCAAGAGCACCGCCGACGAGGTCCTGGAGGGGATCGACCTCTCCGGCAAGCTCGCGATCGTCACCGGCGGCTATTCGGGCATCGGTCTGGAGACGACCCGGGCACTGGCCCGCGCGGGCGCCCACGTGGTGGTCCCGGCGCGGCGCCCGGAGGCCGCCCGTGAGGCCCTGGAGGGCATCGACGGCGTCGAGACGGACGAGCTGGACCTCGGCGACCTGGAGAGCGTGCGGGCCTTCGCCGAGCGGTTCCTCGCCTCCGGACGCACCGTCGACATCGTCATCGACAGCGCGGGCATCATGGCCTGCCCCGAGACGCGGGTCGGCCCCGGCTGGGAGGCTCAGTTCGCGACCAACCACCTCGGCCACTTCGCGCTGGTCAACCGGCTGTGGCCGGCGATCGCACCGGGCGGGGCGCGGGTCGTGTCGGTCTCCTCCACCGGCCACCACACCTCCGGCATCCGCTGGGACGACGTGCACTGGCGCACCGGCTACGACAAGTGGGAGGCGTACGGGCAGGCGAAGACGGCGAACGTGCTGTTCGCCGTGGAGCTCGACCGGCTCGGCCGGGACTCGGGCGTACGGGCGTTCGCCCTGCACCCGGGCGGCATCCTCACGCCCCTCCAGCGGCACCTGCCCAAGGAGGAGATGGTCGAGCGCGGGTGGATCGACGAGAACGGCGACGTCCTGCACCCCGACCTGTTCAAGACGCCGGAGCAGGGCGCGGCCACCCAGGTCTGGGCCGCGACGTCGCCGCGGCTGGCGGGCCTCGGCGGGGTGTACTGCGAGGACTGCGACATCGCCGAGCCCGCGCCGGAGGACGACTCCCGGACCGGAGTGAAGGCGTACGCCACCGACCCCGAGCAGGCCACCCGGCTGTGGGCGCTGTCGGCGGAGCTGACCGGGGTGAACGCCTTCGCCTGAGCCGCCCGGACCTCGTCCGCGACGGGGGGCCATGGGAGCGACTCCCGTGGCCCCCCGTCGCGTTGACGGTGACTCCGGCGCGTGGCCACGTGATGGCGGCGCGCACGTCCTCCGGCCGCTCAGGCCGGGGACTCCTCCGGCCCCGGGTCCTCGGGGTGCACGGTGTCCGAGCGGGGGACGCCCTGCCGGGCGGTGCCCGCCTCGTCGGTGTCGGGGACGTCCGTCGCCGGTTCGTCCTCGCCGAGTTCGGGCCCGTCCTGCCCCGAGACGACGTCCCAGGGGTCGTCGCCCTCGTGGGCCTGCTGGTCGGGCATGTCCCGCGGTACCGGGTGAGGGGTCTCACCGGGGGCCTGCGGAAGCTCGTCGCTCACGGCGCACTCCGTTCGTGGGGCGGATCGGGGCGTGCCGGGGCGGCCCGCACAGCGTCGGGCGGGCCACCTCCGGACGTCGTCCGAGTACCTCGACACCCGCCGGTGAAACCCCCGCGTGCCCGCTGACCTCGCGTTCTCGCCCGCACGGACGTCAGTGGGGCGCCCGCTCCTCCAGGGCCGTGCGCCAGGCGGGCGAGGGACCGGTGGGCGCCGGTTCCGCGCGCCGGCCGCCGCGCGCGAAGAAGTCGGCGAGCGGCAGGATCGCGGCGCCCACGGTGACCGCGTCCGGGCCGAGTCGGCCGAGGTCCACGGTGACCCGCTGGGCGGGATAGCGCAGGGAGTACGAGATCGCGTAGCGGCGCACGGCGGGCAGGAAGCGCGAGCCGAGCTGGAGGCCCGCCCAGCCGCCGATGAGGATGCGCTCGGGCTGGAAGAGGTTGATCAGGTCGGAGAGTCCGGCGCCGAGGTACTCGGCGGTCTCCTCGAGGACGGCGAGGGCGATGGGGTCGGAGGCGGTGCCCTCGGGCGGGTAGGCGGCGGCCAGCATCGCGGTCAGCGCCGTCTCCTCGTCGGTGCCCTCCGGGGGGTGTCCGCCCTCCTCGCGCCAGCGGTCGAGCAGCGCCTCCGCTCCCGCGTACGCCTCCAGGCAGCCGAGGGAGCCGCAGCGGCAGCGGCGTCCCCTGACCCGTACCGTCAGATGGCCCCATTCGACGGACCGGCCGTTCTCCACCTCGTCGGTGACCAGGCAGGCGCCGACGCCGGAGCCGAAGAGGACGACGACCGCGTTGCGCGCGCCGCGTCCGGCGCCGAACCACATCTCGGCCTGGCCGAGGGTGCGGGCGCCGTTGTCCGCGAAGTACGGGACGGTGTCGGGGAGTTCGCAGGCGGAACGGAGCAGGGACTCCAGCGGGACGGCGTCCCAGCCGATGGTCTGGCCGTGCACGACCGCGCCGCGCTCGGGGGTGCGGTCGACGATGCCGGGTACGCCGAGGCCGACCCCGAGCAGCTGGTGCGGGGCGATGCCCGCCTCGGCGAGCACCTCGGCGATGCCGTCGCGGATGTGGCCGACGATGACGTCGACGTCGTACCCCTGGCTGCGGAGCGGGCGGTCGATGCTGTGCCGCTCCAACGGCCTTTCCACTCTGGCGAGTTCGGTGAGGGTCAGGTCGAACAGCTCGACGCGGACCCGGGTTTCGCCGACGTCGACGCCGATCATGTGGCCGCTGCCGGGGACCACGCGCAGCAGGGTGCGGGGGCGGCCGCCGTCGGAGTCGACGCTGCCGGCCTCCTCCACGAGTCCGTCCGCGACGAGTTCGGCGACGACGTTGCTGATGGATCCGGAGCTGAGCCCGGTCGCGGGACCGAGCTCGTAGCGACTCATCGGCCCATCGAAATACAACCGTTGCAGTACGGCGGTGCGGTTGCCCCGTCGCAGGTCACGCACTGTCCGACCGTTCCGCGCCGCCATGTGATTCCCTTCCGGCCTGCCCGACCTGCAAGATACCCCTGCGCGATCCCTTGACGCGACTTTCTTCCGGGTCTTAACTCACGTCCTAAATTAAGCCATGAGGATCGTTCGGGAAGTGAACGCGGGCGCTCCTCATGGCTCCCTCCGGGAAAGGGACATACGCAGCCATGCGCAGAATCCGAGCCGCGGCCGCCGGTGCGGTCACCATCACCCTGCTGACCGCCGCGACCGCCTGTGGCGGCGGCTCGTCGAACGGTGGCGGGTCCAACGACTCGCCCAAGACGCTCACGTACTGGGCGTCCAACCAGGGCGCCAGCATCTCGATCGACAAGAAGGTGCTCGCACCCGAGCTCGCCAAGTTCGAGAAGCAGACCGGCATCAAGGTCAAGCTGGAGGTCGTCCCCTGGTCGGACCTGCTGAACCGGATCCTCACGGCCACCACCTCGGGTCAGGGCCCCGACGTGCTCAACATCGGCAACACCTGGAGCGCCTCGCTGCAGGCCACCGGTGCGCTGCTGCCGTGGGACGCGAAGAACTTCGACAAGATCGGCGGCAAGGACCGCTTCGTCGACTCCGCGCTCGGCTCGACCGGCGCCGAGGGCAAGGACCCGGCCGCGGTCCCGCTGTACTCGATGGCGTACGCGCTGTACTACAACAAGGCGATGTTCGCCGACGCGGGCATCTCCAAGCCGCCGGCCACCTGGGACGAGCTCGTCGCCGACGGCAAGAAGCTGTCCAAGGGCGGCAAGTGGGGCATCGGCGCCGAGGGCGCGAACGTGTCGGAGAACATCCACCACGCGTTCGTCTTCGCCAAGCAGCACGGCGCGGACTTCTTCAAGGCCGACGGAACCGCCGACTTCACCAACGACGGTGTGGTGGCCGCGGTCAAGCAGTACGTCGACCTGATGGCGAAGGACAAGATCATCGCCCCGGGCAACGCCGAGTACGCCCAGAACCAGTCCATCAGCGACTTCGCCAAGGGTAAGAACGCCATGCTGCTGTGGCAGTCCGCGGCGGCCAACCTCAAGTCGCAGGGCATGAGCCCCGACGCGTACGGCATCGCCCCGGTGCCCGTGCAGTCCGGCACCCCCGGCACGGGCACGAACACCAACTCCATGGTCGCGGGCATCAACCTCGCGGTGTTCAAGAACACCAAGAACCTCGACGGATCGACCAAGTTCGTCAAGTTCCTGACCAGCGACGCCGAGCAGAAGATCCTCAACACGGCGTACACCTCGATCCCGCCGGTCAAGACGGCGCAGGAGGTCGCGCCCTTCACCGACCCGGCGAACGCGGTCCTCAAGGACACCCTGGCGAAGAGCGCGGCGGCCCTTCCGCAGGTGGCGGACGAGTCCCAGTTCGAGACCGCGGTCGGCACCGCCGTCAAGGAGCTGTTCGCCGACGCGGCCGGCGGTAAAGCGGTGACCACGGCCTCGGTGAAGGCGGCGCTCGAGAAGGCCCAGCAGCAGATGCCCAAGAAGTGAGTGCGGGAACCACGATGACCACCACGACCGCCGCCTCCGCCGAACCCGGCGAGACGACGGTGCGCGAGAGCTCCCCCGGGGCGGCGCGAGGCCCGCGCCGCCCCGGGCGGATCAAGCGCATCGGACTGCCCTACCTCCTGCTCCTGCCCGCCCTGGTCCTCGAACTCCTCGTCCACCTGGTGCCGATGGTGATCGGCATCGTGATGAGCTTCAAGGAGCTCACCCAGGTCTACATCAGCAACTGGGGCACCGCGCCCTGGTCCGGCTTCGACAACTACTCGGTGTCGGTGGACTTCGACGCACCCGTCGGCAAGGCGCTGCTGCACTCGTTCTTCGTCACCGTCGTCTTCACCCTGCTCTCGGTCGGGCTGTGCTGGCTCATCGGCACCGCCGCCGCGATCTACATGCAGGACACCTTCCGCGGGCGCGGCATCCTGAGGGCCCTGTTCCTCGTGCCGTACGCGCTGCCCGTGTACGCGGCCGTCATCACCTGGGTCTTCATGTTCCAGCACGACAACGGCCTCGTGAACCACGTCCTGCACGACCAGCTGCACCTCACCGACGAGCCGTCCTTCTGGCTGATCGGCGACAACAGCTTCTACGCCCTGCTCACCGTGTCCGTCTGGAAGGGCTGGCCGTTCGCCTTCCTGATCGTCATGGCGGGCCTGCAGAACATCCCGGGCGAGCTGTACGAGGCGGCTGCTCTCGACGGGGCCGGCATGTGGCAGCAACTGCGCCGCATCACGCTCCCGTCGCTGCGGCCGGTCAACCAGGTGCTCGTCCTGGTGCTGTTCCTGTGGACGTTCAACGACTTCAACACGCCGTTCGTCCTGTTCGGCAAGACGGCCCCGGAAGCGGCGGACCTCATCTCGGTCCACATCTACCAGGCGTCCTTCGTGACCTGGAACTTCGGCACCGGCTCGGCGATGTCCGTGCTGCTGCTGCTCTTCCTGCTCGTCGTCACGGGCGTCTACCTGCTGCTGACCTCCCGGGGAAGGAAGACGGCCGATGTCTAGCACCTCCACCACCCGGCCGCGCTCGCCGATGGCGCCGCCGCGGTCCTTCCAGGCGGGCCGCGCGGTCTTCCTGACGCTGCTCACCGGATTCGTCCTGGTGCCGGTGTACGTCATGATCTCCAGCTCGCTGAAGCCGCTCGCGGACGTCACCGGCAAGTTCCGCTGGCTGCCGAGCGGTCTGACGATCCGGCCGTACGTCGACATCTGGTCGACGGTGCCGCTGGCGCGGTACTTCGTGAACTCGCTGATCGTGGCGGGGGCGGCCACGGCCCTCTCCGTCGTGATCGCGGTCTTCTCCGCGTACGCCGTGAGCCGCTACAACTTCCGCGGCAAGCGCGTCTTCACGGTCACCGTGCTGTCGACGCAGATGTTCCCCGGCATCCTCTTCCTGCTGCCGCTGTTCCTCCTCTACGTCAACATCGGGAACGCGACGGGCATCGCCCTGTTCGGCTCGCGCGGCGGTCTGATCCTCACGTATCTGACCTTCTCGCTGCCGTTCTCGATCTGGATGCTGATCGGGTACTTCGACTCGGTGCCGCGCGATCTCGACGAGGCGGCGCTGGTGGACGGCTGCGGGCCGCTCGGGGCGCTGTTCCGGGTGGTCGTGCCGGCCGCGATCCCCGGCATCGTCGCGGTCGCCGTCTACGCCTTCATGACCGCCTGGGGCGAAGTGCTGTTCGCGTCCGTGATGACCAACGACGCCACCCGAACGCTCGCCGTCGGGCTTCAGGGCTACTCCACGCTCAACGACGTGTACTGGAACCAGATCATGGCCGCCTCGCTGGTCGTCAGCGTTCCTGTGGTCGCCGGCTTCCTGCTGCTCCAGCGCTATCTCGTCGCCGGGCTGACCGCGGGAGCCGTGAAGTGACCGATTCCATTGATGACGAAGGGACTTCAGTGACCATCGACCTTGCCGCCCTCCCCGAGGACTTCCTGTGGGGCACGGCCACGTCGGCCTACCAGATCGAGGGTGCCGTCAGCGAGGACGGCCGCTCCCCCTCGATCTGGGACACCTTCTCGCACACCCCGGGCAAGATCGACAACGGCGACGACGGGGACGCGGCCTGCGATCACTACCACCGTTGGCGCGAGGACATCGACCTCATGCGTCAACTGGGCACCAACGCCTACCGGTTGTCCGTCGCCTGGCCGCGCGTGGTGCCGGGGGGCGACGGACCGGTCAACGCGAAGGGACTCGCGTTCTACGACGAGTTGATCGACGGGCTGCTGGAGGCGGGCATCACCCCCTCCGTGACCCTCTACCACTGGGACCTGCCGCAGGTGCTCCAGGACCGCGGCGGCTGGCCGGCCCGTGACACCGCGGAGCACTTCGCCGCGTACGCGTCGGTGGTGGCGGAGCGGCTCGGCGACCGCGTCAAGCACTGGACCACGCTCAACGAGCCGCTGTGCTCGGCGTGGATCGGTCACCTCGAGGGCCGGATGGCCCCGGGCTTCACCGACCTCACGGCCGCGGTCCGCACCTCGTACCACCTGCTCCTCGGACACGGTCTCGCCACCCAGGCGATCCGTGCCGCCGTGCCCGGCGCCCAGGTCGGCATCGTCAACAACCTGTCCGACATCCAGCCGGCCACGGACCGTCCCGAGGACGTCGCCGCGGCGAAGCGGCTCGACGGACACACCAACCGCTGGTGGCTCGACCCGGTGCACGGCCGCGGCTTCCCCGCCGACATGGTCGAGGTGTACGGGGTCGAACTCCCCGAGGTGGCGGGCGACCTGGAGACGATCGCCGCGCCGCTGGACTGGCTGGGCCTGAACTACTACTTCCCGTCCACGGTCGCCGACGACCCGACGGGACCGGCCCCGCACGTCCGCTCGATCAGCCGGCCCGGCGTGCCCCGTACCGCCATGGACTGGGAGGTCGAGGCCGCGGGTATCGAGCGTCTGCTGCTCCGTCTGACGCACGACTACGGCGCCCGCAAGCTGTACATCACGGAGAACGGCTCCGCGTATCCCGACGTCGTGCGCCCCGACGGCGTCGTCGACGACCCGGAGCGCGCCGCCTACCTGGAGCAGCACCTGGCGGCCTGTACCTCCGCGGTGCGCAAGGGTGTCCCGCTGGCCGGCTACTTCGCCTGGTCGCTGCTGGACAACTTCGAGTGGGCGTACGGCTACGACAAGCGGTTCGGTCTGGTGCACGTCGACTACAAGACCCAGAAGCGCACGATCAAGGGCAGTGGTCACCGCTACGCGGAGATCGTCCGCGAGCACCTCGGACGGGGTCGCAACGCGGCCTGACCGTAGGAGCGTCCGGTGGTGGCGCGGCCCCTCGTCGAGGGGTCGCGCCATCGCCGGGTTCAGGAGCCGTTGCCGGCCGGGGCGTTCGCGCTCCGGCCGATCTCGTCGAGAGCGGCGGCGCGCCGCGGGGCGGCCGGCTCACGGGCGGTCCACGTGCCGGGCACCCCGTACTCCGGCGTGCGACCGCCCCTCGCCGTCCCCGCTCCCGGTGGGGCCCCGAAGCGGGCGAGGCAGTGCCAGACCTTCTTGAGGTCCTGGAGGTCGTGGCGTCCCGTTCGGGCGGCGTCGCCGATGACGCGGGGGTCCAGCCGGCCGTTCTCGGCGATCTCCGCGCCGAGTTCGACGAACTCGGGGCCGCGGAAGCCGGGGTGTCTGCGCAGTTCGGCGACGTCGAGGCGGTAGCCGGGATGCCAGGCGACCGGGCAGGGCAGGCGGTCGGCCGCGGCCTCGACGGGGGTGCCGCGGTAGGACGGGTCGAGAACCAGCGCCTCCACGTCCCTGGCCAGGACCACCGGTCCGTGGACCTGTGCCTCGATGTAGTCGTCGAGGGCGTCCCGGTCGTCCGCCTCGGCCAGTTCCACGAGGGACATGCGGGACGCCACACCGAACGCGGACGGTTCGGCCGCGCTGTCGGGGTAGCAGAAGGTCGCCCGGCGCAGTGCCGCGCCGGTGAGGCGGAAGTGCGAGGACCCGAACCGGGGTGCGGCGCCCACCACTTGACGCCGGAAGTCGAGACCGCCATAGACGGGCCGCTCGGCGGAGGCCGCCGTGTCGTAGGCCGAGCCGAAGATCCGGCTCTCCCAGCGCCAGCGGTCGCCGCCGGGGTGCGCGGTCAGTCCACCGTTGCTCGTGCCCGTGACGAACTGTGACCGGTAGACGCCGTCCCGGGCCAGCGCGTCGAGGACCGGGACACCGTGCGCCGACCGGTCGGGGTGGAAGTTCAGGGTCAGCCGCAGGGTGGGATCGAGTGCGGGCCCAGAGGAGAGCGCCTCGACATGGCGCAGCGCGCGCTCCCGCGGGGCGCTCCCGGGCCGCGTCGTCCGACCGTCCCCGACATCCATTGGTTCCTCCCCGTGGAGCACGCCGCCCGGCCCGGGACCCGCCGCTCCCGGTTCCGGGCCGGTGACCTCGGGAGCACTCCCCCAGTGATCTCCCATGGCACGGGTCGTCCGCAACTCGTTTGCCGGCGGCGACCTGGCCGGGTCGCCCTCCCCCGGGCACCCGGTTCAGGTCATCCGGTTCAGGCCGACCGCGGCGTCCAGTACGGGTCACGGCCGAGGAACGCCAGCAGGGACGCGGCCGGGCCCGCGTCCGCGGGTGTCTCGCGCGGGGCGGCGAACACTCCGAACGCGTCGCGGAGATGATCGGCCAGGAGGTCCGCCGCGAGACGGATGCCTCCGGCCAGCTCGTCGTCGAGAGGCGACCTCTGGCCCGTCGCGACGGCGATGTCCCAGGCGTGCACCCCGGCGTCCATGGCACCCGCCGCGGCGGCCACCCGCAACGGCAGCGGCCCGAGCGGTGTCGGCACGGCCTCCATGTCGGCGGGCAGCCCCGCGTAGACGCCGGCGACGTCCGTGAGCACCTTGTCGAGCGCCGCGGTGGCATCGGCCACGGGCTCGTCGGAGGGCTGGAAGGCGTCCGAGTCCGGCCAGCCGGTGCCGGTGACGGCCGCGCCGTACGCCTGCTGGTCGAGTCGCGCGTGGTTGAGTACCTGCCGCACCGTCCACTCGCCGCACGGCGTCGGTGCTCCCCACCCGCCCTCGGGAACGCCTGCCGCCACGTCACGCAGCCGGGTGTGGGCGCGTGTCAGCAGTTCGATGCCTTCGACGTCACTCATCCTGAAGTCCTCCAGACGCGGTCCTGCCGGGCTGATGACCTCAACTTAGATGGCCTTGCGGACAGATACGGTCCGCAAGGGGAACGTTCGTACAGCTGTGAAAGGGGAAGGCCCAAGAGATGCAAGAGGCACGTGGTGAGTGGGCGGCGTCCGTCGCGAAGATCGTCGAGCGGCGACGGGAGCCCGTGGTCGTCCAGACGCTCCGATCCACGTTCGCGGCGACCCTCGCGTACGTGGTGGCCGTGCATCTCAGTCCCGAGGCCGCGCCCCTGACCGCCCCGCTGACCGCTCTCCTGGTCGTCCAGGTCACCCTGTACTCGACGATCACCACCGCCATCCGACGGGTGAACTCCGTGGTGGTGGGCGTGGTCATCGCCATCGGGTTCAGCAGTCTGGTGGGTCTGACCTGGTGGAGTCTGGGTCTGATCATCCTCGCCTCGCTGGGGGTGGGACATCTGGTCCGGGTCAGCGAGTTCGTCCCCGAGGTGGCGATCAGCGCGATGCTGGTCCTCGGGGTCACCCGGGTCGGGGACACGGCGTGGGCCCGTGTCCTGGAGACGCTGATCGGCGCGGTCGTGGGCCTCGCCTGCAACCTCGTGCTCGCGCCTCCCGTGTGGGTGGGGGTGGCCGGCGAGTCCATCGAGGATCTGGCACGCCGGGTGCGGCAGTTGATGTTGCGGATCGGCGAGGAGGCCGCCGGCCGCACGCCGTACCAGCTGGCCGCCGAGCGGCTGCACGAGGCGCGCCGCCTCGATCACGACATCGCCTCGGTGGACGCGGCCCTGCGGCAGGCCGAGGACAGCCTGAAGCTGAACCCGCGCGTGCGCGAGGGGCTGCTGCACCGGGTCGTCCTGCGCACCGGTCTGGACACCCTGGAGATCTGCACCGTGGTCCTGCGGGTCCTCGCGCGCAGCCTCACCGACCTGGCGAAGGAGCGGGAGCCGGAACGACTGTTCGATCCGCAGGCGGGTGCCGTCCTGGAGGAGTTGCTGTCCGAGATGGCCGACGCGATCGTCAGCTTCGCCGTCCTGGTGACGACGGACGTCAGCCGCAGCGCGGAGAACGCCGAGGAACGGCTCAGCGCGGAGCTCGCCACGGCGGCCGGGACACGGGACAAACTGGCCCAGCTGTTCCTCGAAGAGGTCCAGCGGGACGCGAGTCAGTGGCAGTTGCACGGATCGGTCCTCACCGAGGTCAACCGCATCATCGACGAGCTCGACACCGAGCACCGCACCCGCCGGCTCCTGGAGGAGCTGGACCGCAGCGGCCGCGAGGAGCGCGAGAACCGGCCGCATCTCGCGCGGTTGCGGCGCCGGCTGCGGCTGCCGTCGCGGCTGCGCCGGAACCGGAACCGTTCCGGCGCCTCCGGTCGTTCTACGTGAGAGGTCCGGCGTGCGGGCGGGGGTGACGGCGTGGAGTGGTGCGCCGCCGTTCGGCCGGCGCCGGGTGCGGAGCGACACGACGAGGGGGCGGGCGGATGACCGAGGACACCGTACGGATCGACGGAAACGCGCTGCGGCTGCCGGGCGGGGTGCAGGTGCGGTTCATCCGTACCCTGCGGCTGCCCGAGTCGGGCACCCACGCGCTGCCGCCGGGGCTCGGGGAGTTCCCCGTCCGGCGGGTCGAGGACTACGGCGACCGGGTGCCGGCCGAGTGGCGCGCCCGGGGCGGCGTGATGCTGCCGGTGTATCTGCGCGAGGCGATGTGGCTCAGTTTCGCGGGCACGGCGGAGCCGGCCGCGTTGCAGGTCGGCGTGGGCAAGGTGTGCGCCGTCTCGGGCAGGCCGTGGAGCTCCCGGCTGCACCGCGACCCGCAGAACTACGTCGTACTGCCGCGGCAGCCGTGGCTGGACGGGATCAACTCCGGCAAGGGCACGGTCCGCCAGTTCGTGGCCGTCCCGCTGGGTCTCGGGGCGACCGTCGAGGGCCAGGTCACGGGCGAGGAGGTCTGGGGCGGCGTCCAGCTCCAGTCGTTCCCGCTGGACGAACGGGAGCTGGCCGCGTGGCGCGAGGCGGAGCGCCGCAGGGCCCGGCAGCTCCCGCGGATGCCGATGGCACCCGGGGCGTACGGCGGCGCGGCGATGCCGATGGCCGCGCCACCCGCGCCGGGAGCGGCCCCCGCCGCCGCGGGCGCGGCACCGCTGCGGGCGCGCAGCGCACCGGCGATGGGCCTCGGTGTCGGCGGTTCGATGCGCCAGGAGGTCTATGAGGACGACCGGCCGCTGAAGGCCTGGGCCGAGGAGCCCGCCGGGCGGGTGTTCGTGCATCTCGTGACGCCGCCGGAATGGCGCCGCATCACCGGCGAGGCCCCGCCGCCGTCCCCGGTGGACCGTGCCGCGTACACCCGCGCGGGACTCCCCTGGTTCGACTACTACGACGAGGACGCCTCGGACCTCGCGCCGGCGGACGGGCTGGGCTCGGTCAAGCCGGTCGGCGACTGGCTGGGGGACGACCACGAGCCCTGGCAGCAGCCGTCACCCCACCAGGTGAAACCGCTCGGCGACGCGCCCGGCAAGCCGGTCGGGGACGGCGACTGGTAGACACCCGACCCGCGTTGCGTTCTACGCAACGCGGGTTGCCGTTCTTGCACTCGCGGCGCGGCGCACGCCAAGGTGGGTGTCACAGCTGAGGCAACCGACACCCCGAGGTGCAGGCATGAGCAGTGGTGCAGAGCCGTCACACGGCCCGGGCGGCGGCTGGAGCAGGCGTCGTTTCGTGGGCGCCCTGGCCGGGGCCGCCGCGATCACGACGGTCCCGGCACCGGCCCGGCCGCAGTCCGACGCCTCCGCGGAAGGAGCGACGCCGAAGGCCCCGGCCGCGTCCCCGTCCACGCCCCCGGCGAAGCGTTCCGGCCCCCGGCCGCTGTATCTCGGCACGTACACCTCGGGCGAGGGCGCGGGGAAGGGGATCGGCCTCGCCACGTACGACGCGGAGTCGGGCGCGGTGACCGGCGGCGGTGTCGTGACGGGCGTCGCGAACCCGTCCTTCCTCGCGGTGCATCCCGACGGGCACACGCTCTACGCGGTCGACGAGCAGGACGCGGGCGCGGTGACGGCCGTACGGCTCCCGGGGCACGAGGTGCTCGGCTCGCGGCCCACGGGCGGCGCGGGCCCCTGCCACCTGTCCGTTCATCCGGGCGGGCGTTGGCTGCTGAGCGCGAACTACACCTCGGGCAGCGTGGCGGTTCACCCCCTCGACGCCTCGGGCGCGATCGGTGAGCGCACCGACCTGGTCACGCACTCCAGCCCGGCACCGGGTCCCGGCCAACAGGGCCCGCACGCGCACCAGTTCGCCGCCGCCCCCGACGGCGGCCATCTGCTCGCCGTCGATCTGGGGACCGACACCGTCTACACCTACCGGCTCGACGAGTCCGCGGGCACGCTCACCGAGGTGTCACGGGCGGCCGCGAAACCGGGCGCCGGCCCGCGTCATCTGACGTTCCACCCCGGCGGACGGTACGCCTACCTCGCCGACGAGGTCGACAACACCGTGGCGGTCTGCGGCTACGACCCGGCCGACGGCCGCCTCACGATCGGCGCGCCCCAGTCCACGGGCACCGGGAGCGGCACCAGTTACCCGGCGCAGTTCGTGGTCACGGCGAACGGCTCGTACGCCTTCCTCGCCAACCGGGGCCACAACAGCCTGACGCGGTACGCGATCGAGGAGGACGGCGCCCGGCTGCGCCTGCTGGACACCGTGCCGGTCGGCGGCGACTTCCCGCGCCACATCGCGCTCTCCCCGGACGGGCGGCTGCTGTTCGCGGCGAACCAGCGGTCCGGCACGGTCACCGTCTTCGAGGTCGACGACACGAGGGGTGAACTGCGGCGCGTGGGCGAGCCGTACGCCTCACCCGTCGCGGTCTGTGCGCTGCCGCTGTAGGGCCCGGGGACAGGACGCGGCACTCGCCTGCGTGAGCAGGACGTGCATGCGCTCGGTGAGCTGGGACACGTCGTCGGCGGGTGCGTGGAAGGGCAGGCGCACGTCGCCGTTGCCGCGCGCCCGCTCGATGCGCAGGGTCAGTCCGTGCCGGTCGACGGCCAGCGGCTGGACGCGCACCGCGCCGTGCAGGCTGTCCGGTTCGACGAGGCGGGTGAGCCGCTCGACGGCGTCCGGGTGGGCGTCGGCGAGGTGGGTGAGCAACTGGGCCTCGGCGACGGCGAGCGGGTCGGGCTCGGCGGCGGCCAGTTCGTCCAGGTCGACCACCACGGTCCCGGAGGGCCGGCGGAGCACGGCGCGGGTCGGCCGGAAGGCCAGGTGACCGTCCTCGACGGCGAACCAGCCGGCGAGCCACAGCCGGGCGCGGATCCGGTTCCGTACGGGCACCGGTGCGACGTCGGCGAACTCCAGGACGGCGGAGGGCTCCCCGCGCGGCGCGCAGATGGCGTTGGCGAGCAGCGCGCTGTCCTCGGGCACGTGCAGGAGCACCCGGCCGTCGGCGGCGACGGAGTGCGCGCCGACGAACTCCTCCCGGCCGCCCTCCGCGCTGACCGCGCAGGACCAGGCCGCGGCGAGCACCGAGCGGGCGTGCTCCGCCGCGGCGGGCGCGGCCGTCCAGGTGTCACGGTCACCCATCAGCTTCCTCCTAAGGTAAGGCTTGCCTAACTTATCGAAGTTCCGGGCGTACGCCAACCACGCCTCGCCGAGAGTTCCGGACAGGGTCAGAACCCGGGAGCGGGAAGGGAGCCCGGCCACCACAGGGGGACGCCGTCGGGACAGGTGGGGGTGACGCCGCTCCAGAAGAAGGAGAGGGCGCACCAGCACAGGCCGAGGAGCGTCACCGCGAGGGCGACGATGTGGAGGAGGGGGTGGCCTCCCAGGACAGCGCCCACCAGCACCCAGCCCATGAGGAGGAGGGCGGAGAGGGCGGGGATGAAGAAGTAGAGCAGGAAGAAGCTGTTCGCCGCGTTGTGCACTCCCGCGTCACAGGCGTTCGTCGCCCGGCCCAGCAGCATCGTCGTGAGCAGCGCGAACGCCACGCCCACCACCAGGCCGAGACAGCCGTGCACTCGTCGGTTCTCCATGCGTCGTCCCATTGTCGTCGGCTCCGGCAGGCACCTCAGCCGCACGGCTCGTCACGATGTCCACCTGCTCGGCGAGCCCCGAAGTAGGCCCCTCCAAGATCAACCGGCCCGAACTCCCCTCACGCCCCCTTCCCGCGCCCCTCGGAGAAAGGGTGATCCACGCGCGGACCGACGGCTCCGAACAGACCGTCGTTCAGGGCGCGATGGCCCCGAGCAGCGCCCGCGCGCACAGGTCGCGCACCTGGGCGCGGGTCAGTTCGGCACCGCGGAGCCACTCCAGGCAGACGGCGGTGGTGAAGGCCAGCCAGCCGCGGACGGCGATCCGCAGCTCGGGACGGCTCTCGGGGGCCCAGCCCAGTTCGGGATCGGCGGCGAGCGCGGCGAGGATCTGCCGCTCCTGCGCCGCCAGCGCCTGCCGGTAGACCTTGCGCACGGCCTGGTCGCCGGCCGCGTCCGCGCGGTGGAAGGCACGGAAGCCGTGCGCGTGCTCCTCGACGTAGCCGAGGAAGGTGTCGAGGCCGGCCGAGAGCTGCTCACACACCGGGACACCCGGCACGGCCGCGGTCATCCGCAGCATGCGCCCGCTCTCCCGCTCGACCACGGCCGCGAAGAAGTCCCGCTTCGTCGGGAAGTAGTGGTACAGCAGACCGCGGGAGACCCCGGCGATCTCGGCGACCTGCTCGATCCACACGTCGTCGTACGGGCTCTCCGAGAAGAGGCGGGCCCCGACCGTGAGGAGTTGCTCGCGGCGCTCCTCGGTACTGAGCCGCCGACGCGCGCGCTCCCCCTGTGTCCCGGCCATGCCCGCACTGTACTTGACGTCGGTTCAACAACGGGACGACACTGGACGGCGTTATTGAACCCGCGTACAACAGGTCCCAACCAGTGGTACCCACAAGGGAGATGGCGTGATGGCGGAGACCAGGGAAGCCGCACCGGCCGCGCTGCCGAAGGGGTTCCGCAGCGCGGAGCTGGGCTGGCCGGAACTGCGCCGCATCCCGCACCCGCCCCGCCGCGTCCCCCTGGTCGGCGACGTACTCGGCGCCAACGTCCGTTCCCCGCTGCAGGATTCACTGAAGTTCGGGCGGCAGCTCGGACCGATCTTCCGGCGCAAGGCCTTCAGCAACGAGATCGTCTTCGTGTGGGGCGCGGACCTGGCCGCCGAGCTGGCGGACGAGTCGCGGTTCGCGAAGCACGTGGGCCTCGGGATCGCCAACCTCCGTCCGGTGGCCGGGGACGGGCTGTTCACCGCCTACAACCACGAGCCCAACTGGCAGTTGGCGCACGACGTCCTGGCCCCCGGCTTCAGCCGCGAGGCCATGGAGGGCTACCACCCCATGATGCTGGCGGTGACCGAGCGGCTCACGGACCGCTGGGACCGCGAACAGGCGGCCGGGCGCGCGGTGGACGTGCCCGGCGACATGACGAAGCTGACCCTGGAGACGATCGCGCGGACCGGCTTCGGCCACGACTTCGCCTCGTTCGAGCGCTCCCGGCCGCACCCCTTCGTGACGGCGATGGTGGGCACCCTGACCTACGCCCAGCGCCGCAACGTCGTGCCGGTGCCGCTGGCCCCGGTCCTGCTGCGCGAGGCCTCCCGGCGCAACACCGCCGACATGGCCCTCCTCAACCGCACGGTCGACGCCGTGGTCGCCGCCCGCCGCTCCGGCGGCAGCGGCCAGGGGGACCTCCTCGACCGCATGCTGGAGACCGCGCACCCGGAGACCGGGGAGCGGCTGACGGCGGAGAACATCCGCCGCCAGGTCATCACCTTCCTGATCGCCGGCCACGAGACCACCTCGGGCGCCCTGTCCTTCGCGCTGCACTACCTCGCCCAGAACCCGGACATCGCCGCCCGTGCCCGCGCCGAGGTCGACCGCGTCTGGGGCGACACCGACCGGCCGGCCTACGACCAGGTCGCCCGCCTCCGGTACGTACGACGGGTCCTCGACGAGTCGCTGCGGCTGTGGCCGACCGCGCCGGCGTTCGCCCGGGAGGCCCGTCAGGACACCGTGCTGGGCGGCGTCCACCCGATGCGGCAGGGGGCGTGGGCGCTCGTCCTCACGGCGATGCTGCACCGGGACCCGGCGGTGTGGGGCGCCGACGCCGAGGCGTTCGACCCGGACCGCTTCGACGCCAAGGCCGTACGGGCCCGTCCCGCGCACACCTTCAAGCCGTTCGGCACCGGGGCGCGGGCCTGCATCGGCCGCCAGTTCGCGCTGCACGAGGCGACCCTCGTCCTCGGCCTGCTGCTGCGCCGCTACGAGGTGCGGCCCGAGCCGGACTACCGGCTGCGGGTGGCCGAGCGGCTGACCCTGATGCCGGAGGGACTGCGCCTGCGTCTCGACCGCCGCGCCCCGGTGGCGGCGGTGCCGCGGACACCGGCGGCGCGGGCCGCCGAGTGAGGGGCCCGCTCAGTCCGCGGGAGTCCAGTGGCCGGGGCGGGTGAGGGACTCCGGGAGCCGGGTGCCGGCGCTGCCGCGGGCCCCGTTCAGCTGCGGCTGGGTGAGGAAGAAGGCCCCGGTCAGATCGGCGTCGGTGAGATCCGTGTCGCGGAGGTCCGCACCGATCAGGTCGGCGCCGCGCAGATCCGCGCCCGTCAGGTCGGCGGCGATGAGGTAGGCGCCGCGCAGGCTGACGCCCCGCAGGTCGGCGCCCTTGAGGCGGGCGCCCATCAGGTCGGCGCCCCGGCGGTCCTTCTTCTTGCCGCGCCCGGTCCCCGCGCGCACCAGGTCGCTCGTGCGCAGCAGCAGCTCGTTGACCTTCTGCCGGTGCGCGCCCACGTCCAGGGCGCCCAGTTCGTCGGGGGTCAGCCGCGCCAGTTCCTCGGTCCGGTCGAGCAGCCGGCGGACGTCGGCGTGCACCGGTCGGGCGGCGGGCAGGGCCAGGGCCTCGTTCAGGTACCAGAGCAGTTCGTGGAGCTGACGGACGACGGGGAAGACGTCGAACATCTGCCGGGCGTGCTCCGGGGAACCGGACCGCCAGTCGACACCGCCGTAGGTCTCCTGGGAGACCCGCTGTCCGGCGCCGAAGCAGTCGTACACCGTGCAGCCGGTGAAGCCGGTCTCCCGCAGGCGGGTGTGGATGCCGCAGCGGAAGTCGTCCGCCAGGTTGGGGCAGGGCTTCCCGGCGTCCTTGTCGATCGCGAAGTCCGCCGACCGGGAGAAGGGCAGGGCGACGCAGCAGAGCCCGAAGCACTGGCCGCAGTCGGCCCGCAGTGCCGGGCGTGGGTCCTGGGCCGTGGTTCCGTCGTCTCGCATACGGTCCAGCGTACTGAGCGCGGCCTCATGCCCTGAACTGCGTCGACGTCCCGGACACGCGTCTCCCGCGCCGATCGCCGCGGTGACTGTCTGGATGTTTGACGGCACACCGGGTATCGAGGGGGCCATGGATCCCACCGCCGGGCTGCCCGGTCTCCCCGCCCCTCCCCCGCTGGGCGCGAGTGCCCTGCCGGCCGGGACGTTCGACGGCTCGCTGGTGCTCGTCACCGGGGGTGGCACCGGGCTCGGGCGGGCCGTCGCCGCGGAGTTCGCCCGGCTCGGCGCCGACCTGCTGATCGTGAGCCGACGCGAGCGCCATCTCGGCCCGGCGCGAGCGGAGTTGGCGAAGCTGGGCACCCGGGTGGCGTCCGCGGTGTGCGACATCCGGGACCCGCGGCGGATCGCCGAGGTCTTCGACTCCCACTCGCTGCCCGACGTACTGGTGAACAACGCGGCCGCCAACTTCCCCGTGCCCACCGAGGACATGTCGCCGAACGCCTGGCAGGCGGTCGTCGACATCACTCTGACGGGAACGTTCCTGATGACCCGTGAGTTCGGGCGCCGGCACCTCGCGGCGGGGACACCGGGGTCGGTCATCGACGTCGGCGCCTCGTACGCCTGGACGGGCGGACCGGGGTTCGCGCACAGCGCGGCGGCGAAGGCGGGGGTGGAGAGCCTGGTGCGGACGCTCGCCGTGGAGTGGGGCCCGTACGGCATCCAGGTCAACGGGCTGGTGCCCGGGCTGATGCCGCACACCGACATGAGCGAGGACATCCGCGGCAACCTCGCCCGGGCCGAGGACGCCACGGAGTCCGCCGGACCGGACGGACACGACCGGCGCCAGCCCGCGCTGCGGGTCGGCGCCCCTCGCGAACTCGGCTGGGCGGCGACCTTCCTGGCCTCCCCCTACGCCCGTTTCATCACCGGCCACACCCTCGTCGTGGACGGCGCCAACTGGCAGCGCAGGGGGCTCGTCAGCCCTCCGGTGACACCGGTGCGGGAGCAGCTGGGGCGCGGCCCCTTCACCGGCTGACCGTCACTCCCCCGGCCCCGCGAGTCCGAGCCGGGCGAGCCGCTCGGGGTCGGCGAGGATGTGCAGGGCGACGATCCTGCCGTCGACGACGGTGATCCCCATGACCGACAGCGGCCGCCCGTCGACGCGGGCGACGACGCCGGCCTCCCCGTTGACCAGCACCGGCTGCGAACTCGCCGCGAACCGGGAGAAGGTGAGGGCCTGCCGGGCCACCGCCGCCGCCCCGCGGACGAGCTTGGAGGCGGCCGCGCCGCCGACGTGCGGTCCGGAGTCGGCCCGCAGCACGACGTCGGGGTCGAGGACGGCGAGCAGCGCCTCGAAGTCCCCGGCGCGGGAGGCGGCGAGGAAGGCGTCGAGGACCTTCTTCTGCCGGGTGACGTCGCGTTCGGGTTCGGGGGCGTCCGCCTTGACGCGGCGGCGGGCCCGGCTCGCGAGCTGGCGGGTGGCCGCGGTCGACCGGCCCACGATCGGCGCGATGTCGTCGAAGGGCACCGCGAACAGGTCGTGCAGCACGAACGCGAGCCGTTCCGCGGGTTCCAGCGCCTCCAGGACGACGAGGAGGGCGAGTCCGACGGAGTCGGCGAGGAGCACCTCCTGCTCGGGGTCGATCCGCTCCAGGGAGCCGATCACCGGGTCGGGCACGAACGTGCCGGCGTGCTCCAGCGGATCCTCGCGGCGGGCGGTGCGGGAGCGCAGCATGTCGAGGCAGATCCGGCCGACGACGGTGGTCAGCCAGCCGCCCAGGTTCCTGATCTCGTCCGGGTCGGTGCGGCCGAGTCTGAGCCAGGCCTCCTGGACGGCGTCGTCGGCCTCGCTCAGCGATCCGAGCATCCGGTAGGCCACCGCTCTCAGATGCCCGCGCTGTTCCTCGAACCGGTCCGCGAGAAGGTCGCTGTCGGCCATCGGTCCCCCTGACTCGTCGTACGTGCCGGTGACCGATCAAAACATGCCGGTCACTTCCCCTCGAAGCAGGGCGCGCGGCGGGCCCCCTTGGCGGCGTATCCCTCTGCCGCGTCCTCGGAGGTCAGGGTGAGCGCGGCCGAGAGGGCCGTGCGGTCGAGGGCCGCCGTCAGGCCGGCGTCGGCGAAGGCGTCGATGTCCCGCTTGACGGCCTGCACGGCGAGGGGCCCGTTCGCCGCGATCTCGGCGGCGACGGCGCGGGACATGGTATCCAACTCGCCTTCTTCAGCCACGAGTTGAACGAGGTGGAGGCGCTCGGCCGTGGCCGCGTCCAGACGCCGCCCGGTCAGTGCGAGGAACTTCGCCCAGCCGGCGCCCGCCTCGCGCGCGATCCGCAGGTCGCCGCCCGCGTCGACGGCGAGGCCCAACTGGGCCTCGGGCAGGGCGAACACGGCGTCGGCGCAGGCGACGCGGACGTCCGCCATCAGGGCGAGCTCGAAGCCGAACCCGAGGCAGTGGCCCTGGACGGCGGCGACGACGGGCTGCGGGAGCGACGCGAAGGCGGCGAAGCGTTCGTGGGCCCAGCGGATGCCCTCGTAGTAGGCGCGGGTGCGCTCGGCGCCCGAGCGGCCGGTGATCGCGCCGCCCGGTGCCGTCACGTCGATGCCCGCGCAGAAGGACCGGCCCTCGGCCCGGAGCAGGACGACCCGGATCGCCGGGTCGAAGCGGATCCGGTCGGCGAACAGGCCGAGTTGGCGGGTGGACTCCCAGCTCCACGCGTTGAGCTTCGCGGGCCGGCACAGGGTGAGGACGCCGACGCCGTCCTCGACGTCCAGCCGCAGCCGTTCCTCGCCCTGCGGAATGTCCGTGCGTGTGGTGTCGATCATCCGTGCCCCCTCAGGTTTCTGACAGGTCGTCAGAATCCTAAGGGGGTGGGAGGACCGGACGTCAGGGGGCGTCGCGGGACACGGAAACGGTGGGGCCGGGACCGTCAGACGTCGTCGCGGGTGAGCGCGAGCAGCCGGTCCAGGACGCGCGGGCCGCCGGCCCGGACGCCGTCGTGCTCGAACTCGTCGGTCACCCAGGTGCGCAGTCCGCGCACGGACCGCGCGGTCTCGAGCGCGTGCCCGGTGTCCACGTACATGTCGTCGTGGTAGACCGCCGCCGCGACCGGCACCTCGTTGGCGGCGAGCCGGGCCCGGTCGTACAGCGGCGCCCAGTCGGTGCGGGCCGCCAGCTCCTCGGCGGTCTCCCGCAGGGGGCGCAGCGCCGGGTCGGTCTCGAACATCCAGGGGTGCACGGACTCGCCGGTGAACAGCAGCGGCCCGTCGTTCGCGAGGGTCTTGGCGGCGTCGAACTGCGGGAACTCGGCGCGCACCCGCTCGGCGGACCAGGCGGTGGGGCGGCCGTCCTGGGCGTAGATGACCTCGTGGACCAGCGCGTACAGGGGGTGCCCCGCGTACGACAGAAGCCCCTGGACCTCTTCCTGGAAGGCGTCGGAGAGCGCCGGACCCTGCGGGGTGCGCACGAAGGCGTCCTCCAGCAGGTAGTGCAGGCGGTGGCTGCCCTCGCTGCCACCGAGGAGGATGCCCAGCGACTGGAAGGCCTCGACGGTCAGGCGGTAGCCGCCGCTGAGGACCGGCTCGTGCTGGAGCACGTGCTCGGCGATCCGGCGGGCGCGCTCGACGTCCTGCGGGTAGCGCGCGTAGTGCGCGGCGACCTTGCGCTCGATGCGCGGGTAGGCGGCGCGGTAGACGTCGTCGGCGTGCCCGTCGAGGGTGGGCAGCCCGCCGGTGACGAGGGCGGCGCTCAACCCCTCGGGGGCGCTGGACAGGTAGTGCACCGTGCAGAAGCCGCCGAAGCTCTGACCGAGGACCGTCCAGGGCGCGCCGCCGGTGAGCCGGCGGCGGATGGTCTCGCAGTCGCGGACGATGGAGTCGGCGCGGAAGAGCGCGAGGTAGGCGGCCTGCTCGCGGGGACCGCCGCGCAGCGGGAGGGTCTGCCGGTTGGCGGGCGTGGAGTGACCGGTGCCGCGCTGGTCGAGCAGCAGGACGCGGAACTCCTCCAGGGCCCGGCCGAGCCAGGCCTGCCGTCCGACGAAACGATTCGCCCCGAAGCCGGGGCCGCCCTGGAGGTAGACCAGCCAGGGCAGCTCCTGCCCCGCCTTGTCGCTCGCGACGACCTCGCGGGCGAAGAGCTCGATGGTCTCCCCGTCCGGGCGGTCGTGGTCGAGGGGCACGGTGAAGCGGTGGTCGGTGAGGACGACACCGGGCTGGCGGTAGCTGAGGGTCAACGGGACTCCCGGGACGTACGGATTTCAGGCTGTCCCAGTTGAGCACATGTGCCCCCGCCCGCGGAGCCCGGGATCAGGACAACGGACTGAACAGTGACTCAGCAGTCCGGTGACGGAGAACTGAACGGCCGCTCAGCGCGCGGCCAGGCTGGAGTGGCGTACGACCAGCTCGGGCTGGAGGACCACACGCCGGTGTTCGTGCGGCGTGGGCGCGGTCTCCGCCTCGATCTCCTCCAGGAGCAGCTCGGCGGCGAGGGCGCCCATGGTCATGGCGGGCTGGCGGACGGAGGTGAGCGGGACGGCCGCCGCCGCGGCGAACTCGATGTCGTCGTAGCCGACGATGGCGAGGTCGCCGGGGACACCGACACCGGCCGCGTACATGGCCTGCAGGACGCCGAGCGCGAGCAGGTCGTTGGCGCAGAAGACGGCGGTGGGGCGCTCGGCGAGGCCGAGGAGGCGTGCTCCCGCGTCCCGTCCGGCGGCGACGTCGAGCCGCTCGGTGGGCAGCTCGCGGAGGTTGCCGGGGCCGAGGCCGGCCTCGGCCAGCGCGTTCAGCGCGCCGGTGCGGCGGTCCCGGACCTGGTTCAGCCCGGGCGGTCCGCTGACATACGCGATCGAACGGTGTCCCGCGTCCACGAGGTGCCGGACGGCCAGGGCGCCGCCCGCCACGTCGTCCACCGAGACGGAGCACTCGGTGGTGCCCACGGCGACCCGGTCGACCAGGACGAAGGGGATGCCGTTGCGGCGGAACGCCTCGATGTTGCGGCCGCTCGCGTCGCTCGGCGTCAGCAGCACGCCGCGCACCCGCTGCTCCGCGAAGAGCGACAGGTAGTCGGCCTCCTCGCTGGGGCTCTGCGCGCTGTTGCAGACCATCACGCCGAGCCCGGCGTCCCGGGCGGCGCGCTCGGCGCCCCGGGCGACGTCCACGAAGAAGGGGTTGCCCATGTCGAGGACGAGCAGTCCCATGATCCGGCTGCGCCCGGCGCGGAGTTGGCGGGCCGACTCGCTGCGCACATAGCCGAGCCGGTCGATGGCGGACAGGACGCGGGCCCGCGTCTCGGAGGCCACCGAGTCGGGGCGGTTGATGACGTTCGAGACCGTGCCGACGGAGACTCCGGCTGCACGGGCGACGTCCTTGATACCCACCGACTGGGCCATCGGGCGGGAACCTCCAGAAGAACTCGAAGCGGCGGGCAGGGGCCCTCACAGTACCCGCGAGCGGGCCGGAACCGGTGGTCATGAGGGAAGCCCGGGAAGGGACGGGACACGGGGCGGTCGGGCGGTCCCGCCGGACGTCACCCCGCAGGTCACGGGGTGGGTCGCGGCCGGCGGGACGCGCGCGTCGTGGCGCCGGGTCAGGCGAGGTGGAACACCTCGGTGAGGGGTTTCATGGCCTCGTCGGGCCGGGCGCCGTCCAGTGCGGTGAAGAACGGCGCCATCTCCGCCTGCCAGCGGGCGTTGACGTCGGTGGCCTCCATGGCGGCCCGGGCCGCGGCGAAGTCCTCGGTCTCCAGGTAACCGACCAGCAGGCCGTCCTCGCGCAGGAAGAGCGAGTAGTTGTGCCAGCCGGTGGCCGAGAGCGCGTCGAGCATCTCGGGCCACACGGCGGCGTGCCGCTCGCGGTACTCGTCGAGGCGGTCCGCACGGACCTTCAGCAGGAAACACACACGGTGCGTCAACGACCCTCCCGGGCCTGGAAGTCGAGCCGGCCGGGACGGTCAGAAGTCGAACTGGTCGATGTTCTTCGCGTCGAAGACGGTCGGCTTGCCGAGGTTGATCACGCCGTCCTTGCCGATGGTGAAGGAGCCCATGTCACCGGCCTTGAACGTCTCACCCTCCTTGCCGGTGATCTGCCCCGAGGCGAGCGCCACGGCGGTGCGGGCGGCCAGCTCGCCGAGCTTCGCCGGGTCCCACAGCTCGAAGCCCTCGACAGTGCCGTTCTTCACGTACTTGCGCATGTCGTTCGGGGTGCCGAGGCCGGAGAGCTTGACCTTGCCCTTGTACTTGGAGCCGGACAGGTACTGCGCGGCCGCCTTGATGCCGACGGTGGTCGGCGAGATGATCCCGGCGAGCTTGGGGTGCTCCTGGAGGAGGCCCTGGGTCTGCTGGAAGGACTGCTGGGCGTCGTCGTTGCCGTAGGCGACCTTGACCAGCTTGATGTTCTTGTACTTGGGGTCCTTCAGCTCGTCCTTCATGAAGTCGATCCAGGTGTTCTGGTTCGTCGCGGTCTGCGCGGCGGACAGGATCGCGATCTCGCCCTTGTAGCCGATCTGCTGGGCGAGGAGCTGCACCTCGGTGCGGCCGAGGTCCTCGGCGCTGGCCTGCGAGACGAAGGCGTTGCGGCAGTCGGCCTTGGTGTCGGAGTCGTAGGTGACGACCTTGATCTTGTTCGTCATCGCCTGCTTGAGCGCGGTGCACAGCGCGCCCGGGTCCTGCGCGGACACGGCCATGGCGTTCACCTGCTGCTGGGTGAGCGTGTTGACGTAACTGACCTGGCCGCTGGTGTCGGTGGCGCTGCTCGGGCCGACCTCCTTGTAGGTGGAGCCGAGCTCCTTGAGCGCCTTCTCGCCGCCCTTGTCGGCGGAGGTGAAGTAGGGGTTGTTGACCTGCTTGGGCAGGAAGCCGACGGTCAGCCCCTTCTTGGTGGCCGCGTTCGGGTCGGCCTTGGCGCCGCCGGCCGCGGAGTTGGAGCCGCCCGAGTCCTTGACGTCGTTCTTGGTGGTGCCGCCGCACGCGGTGACGGCCAGGGCGAGGGAGGTGACGGCGGCGAGCGCCGCGCAGGTACGGCGGATCGAAGACTTGCGCATGGCTGACGGTCCTTTACGGGGGTGAGCGGAGCGGTTACGAGATCGGAGTCGAGGCGGCTCTGCGGCCCGCCCTCGCTACGGAGATCTGCCGTGCGACCCGGGGGCCGAGCACGGAGACGACGAGCAGAACGCCGGTGACGACGATCTGCGACTGCGCGGAGACGTTGAGGAGGCTCATCACGTTCTGGAGTGCGCCGAGCAGGAAGACTCCCGCGACGGCGCCGCCGAGCGTGCCCTTGCCGCCGTCGAAGTCGATGCCGCCGAGCAGGACGGCGGCCACGACGGACAGTTCGAGCCCGTTGGCGTTGTCGTAGCGGGCGCTGGCGTAGTGCAGGGCCCAGAAGACGCCGGTCAGGGAGGCCATCAGACCGGTCGCGACGAACAGGAGCAGCTTCTGCCGCTTGACGCGGATGCCGGCGAAGCGGGCGGCCTCCTCGTTGGCGCCGATGGCGAACGACGACCGCCCGAAGGGGGTGGCGTGCAGCACGACGACGGCGACGGCGAGGAGGACCAGGAAGGGCAGCAGGGCCTGCGGGACGAACGTGTCACCGATGCGTCCGGCGGCGAAGTTCAGGTACGGGGTGGGGAAGTCGGTGACCGCGTCGGAGCCGAGCACGATCTGCGCGATGCCCCGGTAGGCGGCCAGCGTGCCGATGGTGACGGCGAGGGACGGCAGCCCGAGCCGGGTCACCAGCAGGCCGTTGACCAGTCCGCACGCCACGCCGAGCAGCAGGCACAGCGGGATGATCGTCTCGATCGACATGCCCTGGTTCCACAGGACGCCCATCACCGAGCCGGAGAGTCCCGCCGTGGAGGCGACCGACAGGTCGATCTCGCCGGCGACCACGAGCAGGGTCATCGGCAGGGCGATCAGCGCGATCGGCAGGGTGTTGCCGATCAGGAACGACAGGTTGAGGGCGTTGCCGAAACCGTCCACGAAGGAGAAGGAGAACAGCAGCAGGACGATGAGGAGGGCGCCGACGACCGTGTCCCAGCGGACGGCGCGCGCGAGAGCGGAGTCAGCCATGGCGGGCGTTCCTCTTCTTCAGGGCGGAGGCCACGCGCAGCGCGACGACCCGGTCGACCGCGATGGCGAGGATGAGCAGGATGCCGTTGATGGCGAGCACCCAGACGGAGCTGACGCCGAGGGCGGGCAGCACGCTGTTGACGGAGGTCAGCAGGAGGGCGCCGAGGGCCGCGCCGTAGACGCTGCCGGAGCCGCCGGTGAAGACGACGCCGCCGACCACGACCGCGCTGACGACGGTGAGTTCGTAGCCGTTGCCGGTGCCGGAGTCGACGTTGCCGAACCGGGCGAGGTACAGGGCGCCGGCGAGTCCGGCGAGTCCGCCGCAGACGATGTACGCGGTGAGGATGCGCTTGCGGACCGGGATGCCGGCGAGGCGGGCGGCCTCGGGGTTGGAGCCGAGGGCGTACAGCTCGCGGCCGCTCCCGAAGTGCTTCAGGTAGTACGCGGTGACCACGAGGACGGCCAGGGCGATGAGCGCGAGGTACGGGACGGCGGAGATGCCGCCGGAGCCGAAGTCGACGAAACCGCCGGACAGGTCGGCCGCGGTGATCTGGCGGGAGCCGACCCAGATGGAGTCGATGCCGCGGATGATGTAGAGCGTGCCCAGGGTGACGACGAGGGCGGGCACCTGGCCGAGGCTGACGAGGAGTCCGTTGACGAGTCCGCAGCCGATGCCGAGGAGCACGGCGAGGACGATCGCGACGACGCCGTTGCCGCCGCCCTGGAGGTAGGTGCCGGCCGCGAAGGCGCTGATGCCGAGGGTCGAGCCGACCGACAGGTCGACGTTGCGGGTGATCACGACGAGGGACTGGCCGGTGGCGACCAGCACGAGGATGGTCGCGTTCAGCAGGAGGTCCTTGATGCCCTGTTCGGACAGGAACTCGCTGTTGCCCATCTGGGTGACGGCGATCATCACCAGGAAGACGGCCAGGATGGCGAGTTCGCGCATCTTGAAGACGCGGTCCACCAGCCGGGTGCCGCTGGACTTGGGCACCTCGGTGGCGGGGGCGGGGGTGGGCGCGGTGACCGTCATGCGGCGGCCCTCCCGGTGGCTGCGGCCATCACGGTTTCCTCGGTGGCTTCGGAGCGTGGGATCTCGGCGGTGAGCCGGCCCTCGTGCATCACGAGCACGCGGTCGGCCATGCCGAGGATCTCGGGCAGATCGGAGGAGATCATCAGGACGGCCACCCCGTCGGCGGCCAGCTCGCTCAGCAACCGGTGGACCTCGGCCTTCGTGCCGACGTCGATGCCACGCGTCGGCTCGTCGACGATGAGCACCTTGGGGCCGGTGGCGAGCCACTTGGCGAGGACGACCTTCTGCTGGTTGCCGCCGGAGAGCGTGGCGACGGTGTCGGCGATCCGGGCGTACTTCACCTGGAGCCTGACGGCCCAGTCGAGGGAGCGGCTGCGCTCGGCGCCGCGGTCCATCAGGCCGGCCCGGGCCGTCGTCCGCAGCCCGGTGAGGCCGATGTTGCGCTCGATGGACATGTCCATCACCAGACCCTGGGCGCGGCGGTCCTCGGGGACGAGCGCGAGGCCGGCGGCCATGGCGGTGGACGGGGCGCCGTTCGTCAGCGCCTTCCCGTCGATCTGCACCTCGCCGGCGTCCCAGCGGTCCACCCCGAACACGGAGCGGGCCACCTCGGTGCGGCCGGCGCCGACGAGACCGGCGAGGCCGACGATCTCGCCGCGCCGGACGTCGAAGGAGATGTCGGTGAAGACGCCCTCCCGGGTCAGCCGGCGCACGCTCAGGGCGACTTCGCCGGCTTCGACGTCCTGCTTGGGGTAGAGCTCGTCGAGGTCGCGGCCGACCATGCGGCGGACCAGGTCGTCCTCGGTCATGCCCTCCAGCGGCTCGCTGGAGATGAGGGCCCCGTCGCGCAGGGTCGTGACGCGCCGGCAGATCTGGAAGATCTCCTCCAGCCGGTGCGAGATGAACAGCACCGCGGAGCCCTGATCGCGCAGGGTGCGCACCACGCCGAACAGACGGGCCACCTCGCTGCCGGTGAGGGCGGCGGTGGGCTCGTCCATGATCAGGACGCGGGCGTCGAAGGAGAGCGCCTTGGCGATCTCGACGATCTGCTGGTCGGCGATGGACAGTCCGCGTGCCGGGCGCTCGGGGTCGAGTTCGACGCCGAGGCGCTTCATCAGGGCGGCGGTCGCCGCGTGGGTCGCCTTGTGGTCGATGCGGCCGAGGGCCCGCCGCGGCTGGCGGCCCATGAAGATGTTCTCGGCGATCGAGAGGTCGGGGAAGAGGGTGGGTTCCTGGTAGATCACCGCGATGCCCGCGTCACGGGCGTCGGCGGGGCCGTGGAAGACGACGGGTTGGCCGTCCAGGATCACCTGGCCGGCGTCCGGTCGGTGCACGCCGGCGAGCGCCTTGATGAGGGTCGACTTGCCCGCGCCGTTCTCTCCGGCGAGCGCGTGCACCTCGCCGGGGAACAGTTCCAGGGACACGTCCCGCAGGGCGCGCACGGCGCCGAAGGACTTCGACAGGTCCTTCAGCGCCAGCACCGGGGTCGGTCCCGTGTCGGACGGGTGGGTCATGAGGGGCTCCTCGACGACGCCTGCGGGACGGCCCCCACGACGTCGTGAAAGGTTTCAATTGGGTTGCCGGGACGTTAGGCAGGTCACCCAGGTCACGTCAATGGGTTCGTGGCGAAATTCTTCGAGGGCCAAAGGTCACAGCAGAGTCACGAACAAAGGCCGGCGCCGGAGGGGTTGACAGCCCTTCGGGGTGCTCATAGCTTCGCTCCTGAATCGTTTCAGCCGTCGTGTTCAGCAAGCCGGTGAGCAGCCTCGGGGGAAGCCCGCGTGGCGGGGCCCCGGGAAGCGTGCACCGAAGCGGTTCAGGAAGCCGTCGGAAAGCCGTTCCCACTCGAAGTCGTAGGAGCCCCGAAGTGACCGAGTTCGCCGCGGTGAAGGCCGCGCTCAAGACCCAGGCCGTCGAGACGCCGTCGTGGGCGTACGGGAACTCGGGAACCCGGTTCAAGGTCTTCGCGCAACCGGGCGTGCCCCGGACCCCCGAGGAGAAGATCGACGACGCGGCCAAGGTCCACGAGTTCACCGGCGCCGCCCCGACCGTCGCCCTGCACATCCCCTGGGACCGGGTCGACGACTTCGCGGCGCTCGCCAAGCACGCCGAGGAGCGCGGCCTGAAGCTGGGCGCGATCAACTCCAACACCTTCCAGGACGACGACTACCGGCTCGGGTCCGTCTGCCACCCGGACGCCGCGGTGCGCCGCAAGGCCGTGGGCCACCTGCTCGAATGCGTCGACATCATGGACGCGACGGGCTCCCGGGACCTCAAGCTGTGGTTCGCGGACGGAACCAACTACCCCGGCCAGGACGACCTGCGCGAGCGCCAGGACCGGCTGACCGAGGCCCTCGCCCAGGTCCACGACCGGCTCGGCGACGACCAGCGCATGCTGCTGGAGTACAAGTTCTTCGAGCCCGCCTTCTACGCCACCGACGTCCCCGACTGGGGCACGGCCTACGCGCACTGCCTCAAGCTCGGCCCCAAGGCGCAGGTCGTCGTCGACACCGGGCACCACGCGCCCGGCACCAACATCGAGTTCATCGTCGCCACCCTGCTGCGCGAGGGGAAGCTCGGCGCCTTCGACTTCAACTCCCGCTTCTACGCCGACGACGACCTCATGGTCGGCGCGGCCGACCCCTTCCAGCTGTTCCGGATCATGTACGAGGTGATCCGCGGCGGCGGCTTCACCTCCGACGTCGCCTTCATGCTCGACCAGTGCCACAACATCGAGGCGAAGATCCCGGCGATCATCCGGTCGGTGATGAACGTCCAGGAGGCCACGGCCAAGGCGCTCCTCGTCGACCGTGACGCGCTCGCCGCGGCCCAGCGCTCCGGGGACGTCCTGGCCGCCAACGCGGTCGTCATGGACGCCTACAACACGGACGTGCGGCCGCTGCTCGCCGAGGTGCGCACCGAGCTGGGACTCGACCCCGACCCGGTGGCCGCGTACCACCGCTCGGGGTGGGCCGAGCGGATCGCCGCCGAGCGGGTGGGGGGACAGCAGGCAGGGTGGGGCGCGTAGGCAGGCGCCGGTTCCGTATGGGCGCCCGCTCTCTCTGAGGACTCACGCTGTCCGAGGGCTCGGGCTCGCTCTGTCCGAGGGCTCGCTCTGTCTCTCACTCCTTCTGAGGGCTCGCCTCCCTGAGGAGGGGCCGTCCTCCGCTCCGGAGGTCCGTGGCCGGGCGGAGTGGGGGCCCGGTCGCCGGGTTGCGTCTGCCCCGCGGGCCGGTCGCCGGGGCGCGAAGACCGTTGTGGCCGGTCGCGCCGTTCCCCGCGCCCCTGACGGGGCGCTCCTGCTCGGGTTCCTCTTAGTGCACCTCTTCCTCACCCCCCTTCCTCCCCTCCTCTTCCAAAGGATCCGGAACATGGCACCCCATCCCGAAGCCGCCGCTCTGCTGGCCCGGTCCCGCCGGCTCGGCGCGGATCCCCGCAACACCAACTACGCGGGCGGCAACACCTCCGCGAAGGGCACCGACACCGACCCCGTGACCGGTGGGGAGGTCGAGCTGATGTGGGTGAAGGGGTCGGGCGGCGACCTCGGCACGCTCACCGAGGGCGGGCTCGCGGTACTGCGCCTGGACCGCCTGCGGGCGATGACCGAGGTGTACCCGGGCGTCGAGCGCGAGGACGAGATGGTCGCCGCCTTCGACTACTGCCTGCACGGCAAGGGCGGTGCCGCCCCCTCCATCGACACCGCGATGCACGGACTCGTCGACGCGCCGCACGTCGACCACCTGCACCCCGACTCCGGGATCGCGCTGGCCTGCGCGGCCGACGGGGAGAAGCTGACGTCCGCGTGCTTCGGCGACAGCGTGGTGTGGGTGCCGTGGCGCCGGCCCGGCTTCCAGCTCGGCCTCGACATCGCGGCGGTCAAGGAGGCCAACCCCGAGGCGATCGGCTGCGTCCTGGGCGGGCACGGCATCACCGCGTGGGGCGCCACGGCCGAGGAGTGCGAGCGCAACTCGCTGCACATCATCCGCACCGCCGAGGCCTTCCTCGCCGACCGCGGCAGGGCGGAGCCGTTCGGGCCCGTCGTCGAGGGGTTCGAACCGCTCGCCCCGGCCGACCGCCGTGAGCGCGCCGCCGCGCTGGCCCCGCACGTACGCGCCCTGGCCTCGCAGGACCGGCCGCAGGTCGGTCACTTCACCGACTCCGACGAGGTGCTGGACTTCCTCGCCCGCGCCGAGCACCCCCGGCTCGCGGCGCTCGGCACCTCGTGCCCCGACCACTTCCTGCGCACCAAGGTCAGGCCGCTCGTCCTCGACCTGCCGCCGGCCGCCTCCCTCGACGACGCGGTCGCCCGCCTGAAGGAGCTGCACGCCGCGTACCGCGTGGAGTACGCCGCCTACTACGAGCGGCACGCGGAGCCCGGCTCCCCCGCGATGCGCGGCGCCGACCCGGCGATCGTGCTGGTTCCCGGGGTCGGCATGTTCTCCTTCGGCAAGGACAAGCAGACGGCACGGGTGGCGGGCGAGTTCTACGTGAACGCCGTCAACGTGATGCGCGGCGCCGAGGCCGTCTCGACGTACGCGCCGATCGAGGAGTCGGAGAAGTTCCGCATCGAGTACTGGGCCCTGGAGGAGGCCAAGCTCCAGCGGATGCCGAAGCCCAAGCCGCTCGCCACCCGGGTGGCGCTGGTGACGGGCGCGGGCAGCGGCATCGGCAGGGCCATCGCGGAGCGGCTGGCGGCCGAGGGCGCGTGCGTGGTGGTCGCGGACCTCAACGCCGAGGGCGCCGAGGAGGTCGCCGCCGGTCTCGGCGGTCCCGACAAGGCCGTCGCGGTCCGGGTGGACGTCACCTCCGAGGAGCAGATCGCCGAGGCGTTCAAGGCGGCGGTGCTGGCGTTCGGCGGGGTCGACCTGGTGGTCAACAACGCGGGCATCTCGATCTCCAAGCCGCTGCTGGAGACCACGGCGAAGGACTGGGACCTCCAGCACGACATCATGGCGCGCGGCTCCTTCCTCGTCTCGCGGGAGGCGGCCCGGGTGATGATCGCGCAGGAACTGGGCGGGGACATCGTCTACATCGCCTCCAAGAACGCGGTGTTCGCCGGACCCAACAACATCGCCTACTCCGCCACCAAGGCCGACCAGGCTCATCAAGTACGGCTCCTCGCAGCCGAGTTGGGCGCACACGGCATCCGCGTCAACGGTGTCAACCCGGACGGGGTGGTGCGCGGCTCGGGCATCTTCGCG
Organism: Streptomyces sp. NBC_01428; assembly: GCF_036231965.1. NCBI lineage: Bacteria > Bacillati > Actinomycetota > Actinomycetes > Kitasatosporales > Streptomycetaceae > Streptomyces > Streptomyces sp. NBC_01428. Next base: position 1,602,176 of record NZ_CP109499.1, read on the forward strand.
GGCGGCTGGGGTGCCCAGCGGGCCGCGACGTACGGCATCGAGGAGGAGAAGCTCGGCGAGTTCTACGCCCAACGGACCATCCTCAAGCGGGAGGTGCTGCCGGAGCATGTCGCGAACGCCGTGTTCGCGCTGACCGGCGGGGACCTGACGCACACCACGGGGCTGCACGTCCCGGTCGACGCCGGCGTCGCCGCCGCGTTCCTGCGATGACGTCGATGCACACCCCGCACACCTACGCCGCGGTCGACCTCGGCGCGTCCAGCGGACGCGTCATGGTCGGCCGGGTCGGCCCGGACACCCTGCACCTGACGGAGGCGCACCGCTTCCCGAACCGTCCGGTCCGGGGCCCCGAGGGGCTGCGCTGGGACATCCTCGCGCTGTACGCGGGTGTCCTCGACGGGCTCCGCGCCGCCGGGCAGGTCGACTCCGTCGGCATCGACAGCTGGGCCGTGGACTACGGCCTGCTGGACGCGGACGGGGCGCTGCTCGGCAACCCGGTGCACTACCGCGACACCCGCACGGAGGGCGTCGCGGAGAAGGTCTGGGCGACCGTGCCCGCCGCCGAGCTGTACGCGGCGACCGGCCTGCAGTACGCGCCGTTCAACACCCTGTACCAGTTGACGGCGGCCCGCTCCACCGCTCAACTCGGCTTCGCGAAAAAGCTGTTGCTCGTACCCGACCTCTTGGCGTACTGGCTCACGGGCGAGGCCGGCACCGAGCTCACGAACGCCTCCACCACTCAGCTGATCGATCCGGGCACGCGCGACTGGGCGTACGGTCTCGCGGAGCGTCTCGGTATCGACCTCACGCTGTTCGCTCCGCTGCGCCGGCCCGGCGATCCGGCCGGGACCCTGCTGCCGCGTGTCCTGGAGGAGACCGGGCTGACCGGGCCGGTGCCGGTGACGACGGTCGGTTCGCACGACACCGCGTCGGCGGTGGCCGCCGTCCCGGCCACCGGGGAACGGTTCGCGTACATCTGCACCGGCACCTGGTCGCTCGCGGGTCTGGAACTGGACGCGCCCGTGCTCACCGAGGCGAGCCGGGCCGCCAACTTCACCAACGAACTGGGCCTGGACGGCACGGTCCGCTACCTGCGCAACATCATGGGGCTGTGGCTGCTCCAGGAGTGCCTACGGGAGTGGGACGGTCCCGATCTCGGCGAACTCCTGTCGTCCGCCGCCGAGGTGGCGCCGCTGCGGTCGGTGGTGGACGCGGGCGACGCGGCGTTCCTCGCGCCCGGCCGGATGCCGGCGCGGATCGCAGAGGCGTGCCGGGAGTCGGGGCAGCCCGTGCCGGCCTCCCGCGCCGAGATCACCCGGTGCATCCTCGACTCCCTCGCGCTCGCCCACCGCCGCGCGGTCCGGGAGGCGCAGGCTCTCGCCGACCGTCCCGTCGACGTCGTGCACATCGTGGGCGGCGGCACCCGCAACGAACTGCTCTGCCAACTCACCGCCGACGCCTGCGGGTTGCCTGTCGTGGCGGGCCCGGCGGAAGCGGCCGCGCTCGGCAACGTCCTCGTCCAGGCCCGGGCCCACGGGCTGGTCGGCGACCGCGCCGGGATGCGCCGGCTGGTGGCCCGCAGCCAGCCGCTGCGCCGCTACGAGCCGCGCGGTGACACGGCCGCCTGGCGCGCGGCCGAGGCCCGGCTCGGCACGCCGTGACCCGTCCGTCGTCCGGCGGGCGCGCAGTGCCTCCCGCACCGCGTGCCCGCCGCGTACGCTGCACCCATCCGATGATCGAGACCAAGGAGCTGCGATGCGAGTCGCCCTGTTCCTGACCTGTGTCAACGACACGCTGTATCCGGACACCGGCCGCGCCGTGGTGAAACTGCTGACCAGACTGGGTGTCGACGTCGATTTCCCGATGGGGCAGACCTGCTGCGGACAGGCTCACTACAACACCGGTTACCGCCACGAGGCCGAGCCGTTGGCCCGTCACTTCTCCGATGTCTTCCGCGCGTACGACGCGATCGTGACGCCGTCGGGGTCGTGCGGGGCGATGGTGCGGGAGCTGTATCCGCGGATGGGCGAGCGGGCGCGCGCCGAGGGGCGGGGCGACAGCCTGGCCCGGACGCTGGCGCCGGTCGTGCCGAAGACGTACGAGCTGACGGAGTTCCTCGTCGACGTTCTCGGGGTGACGGACGTCGGCGCGTACTACCCGCACACGGTGACCTATCACCCCACCTGTCACGGCCTGCGCAGCCTGGGCCTCGGGGACCGGCCGCACCGGCTGCTCCAGGCGGTCAAGGGGCTCGAACTGCGGGAACTGCCCGGCGCGGACGAGTGCTGCGGCTTCGGCGGCACCTTCGCCGTGAAGAACCCCGACGTGTCCGCGGCGATGGGCGCCGACAAGGTGCGCAACGCCGAGTCGACCGGGGCCGACGTGCTGTGCGCGGCCGACAACTCGTGTCTGATGCACATCGGCGGCACGATGGGCCGCCTCAGCACGGACATGCGGCCCGTCCACATCGCGGAGATCCTGGCGAGCACGGAAGAGGAGCCGAGCGCATGAGCGGAACGTTCGTCGGAATGCCGGCCTTTCCCGTGGCCGCGCAAGAGGCCGTGCACGACAGCACCCTGCGGGGCAATCTGCGCCACGCCACCCACACCATCCGCGCCAAGCGCGAGAAGGCCGTCGCGGAGGTCTCCGACTGGGCGGCGCTGCGCGAGGCGGGGAAGCAGATCAAGGACCACACGCTCCGTCATCTCGACCGCTATCTCGTCCAGTTGGAGGAGGCGGTCACCGCGGCGGGCGGCGTCGTGCACTGGGCCGCCGACGCCGACGAGGCCAACCGGATCGTCACCGCGCTGGTGAGGATGACCGGCGAGACCGAGGTCGTCAAGGTCAAGTCGATGGCCACCCAGGAGATCGGGCTGAACGAGGCGCTGGAGGCCGCGGGCATCCACGCGTACGAGACCGATCTCGCCGAGCTGATCGTGCAGTTGGGCAAGGACCGGCCGTCGCACATCCTCGTCCCCGCGATCCACCGCAACCGCGGCGAGATCCGCGACATCTTCGCCCGCGAGATGGGCGAGTGGGGCCGGCCCGCGCCCGAGGGACTCACCGACACGCCCGCCGAACTGGCGGAGGCCGCGCGTCTGCACCTGCGCGAGAAGTTCCTGCGCGCCAAGGTCGGCATCTCCGGCGCCAACTTCATGGTCGCCGAGACCGGCACCCTCGTCGTCGTGGAGTCCGAGGGCAACGGGCGGATGTGTCTGACGCTCCCCGAGACCCTGATCTCGGTCGTCGGCATCGAGAAGATCGTGCCGAGCTGGCGGGACCTGGAGGTGTTCCTGCAGACCCTCCCGCGCTCCTCCACGGCCGAGCGCATGAACCCGTACACCTCGATGTGGACGGGAACCAAGGACGGCCGCGCCGGGGAGGACGACGGGCCGGGGACCTTCCATCTGGTGCTGCTGGACAACGGCCGCACCGACACGCTCGCCGACGAGGTCGGCCGCCAGGCCCTGCGCTGCATCCGCTGTTCGGCCTGCCTCAACGTCTGCCCGGTGTACGAGCGGGCGGGAGGGCACGCCTACGGCTCGGTCTACCCGGGTCCGATCGGCGCCATCCTGAGCCCGCAGCTGCGGGGCACCGGCAGCGAGATCGACGCCTCCCTGCCGTACGCCTCGTCGCTGTGCGGTGCCTGCTACGAGGTGTGTCCCGTCGCCATCGACATCCCGGAGGTCCTCGTGCATCTGCGCGAGCGGATCGCCGAGGGAGGACCCGCCACCCGCGACGGCAACCGGGTCCTCCTCAAGCCCGCCAAGGGCCACGCGGCGGAGCGGGCGGCGATGCGGGCGGCGCGGTGGGCCTTCAGCCATCCCGGCGCGCTGCGCGGCGGCCAGCGGCTGGCGTCGCGGACCCGGCGCTTCCACCCGCGCACCCTGCCGGGGCCGGGCCGGGCATGGAGCGCCACCCGCGATCTGCCGGAGGTCCCGGCGGAGTCGTTCCGCGACTGGTGGCAGCGGACGCGGGGCGGAAAGGACGTGACGAAGTGAGCAGCAGGGATCTCATCCTCGGGCGGGTGCGGCGGGCGACCGCCGACATCCGCGACGACGACACCCCGTACGAGCGGGCCGTGGACCGGAGTTATCTGCGCGAGCACGGAGAGCGGACCCCAGCCCAGACGGTCGCGCTGCTCGCGGAGAACCTGGCGGACTACCGGGCGGTCGTGCACCGCTGCGCGGCCGACGCGCTGCCGGCGACCCTCGCCGGTCTGCTGGCCGCCCGGGGCTCCGGCACGGTCGTCGTACCGGAGGGTCTCGACGGGGCCTGGCTCGCGGAGAGCGAGGTGACGCGCGTCGCGGACCGCGCCACGGGCACGGCGCACGAGCTGGACGCGGTCGACAGCGTGGTCACCGCGTGCGCGGTGGCCGTCGCCGAGACCGGCACCATCGTCCTGGACGCCTCCCCCGACCAGGGCCGGCGCCGCATCACCCTCGTGCCCGACCACCACATCTGTGTCGTCCGGGTCCCCGGTCAGGTCGTCTCCTCCGTGCCGCAGGCCCTGGAACGTCTGGACCCGGCACGCCCGCTGACCTGGATCTCCGGGCCCTCCGCGACCAGCGACATCGAACTGGACCGGGTGGAGGGGGTGCACGGCCCGCGCACCCTGGAGGTGGTGCTGGTCGACGACGCTTCCCAGGGCGTCCCGCCGTCGAGCGGGGAGCACGTGGCGCGGCTAGCGTGAGGGCATGATCCGGTTCGAGCAGGTCAGCAAGGTCTACCCGGACGGTACGAAGGCCGTGGACGACCTCTCCTTCGAGGTGGACGAGGGTGAACTCGTCACGCTCGTCGGCCCGTCGGGCTGCGGCAAGACGACGACCATGATGATGGTGAACCGGCTGATCGAACCGACGTCGGGCCGGATCCTCGTGAACGGCGAGGACATCGCCGAGGTCGACCCGGTGCGGCTGCGGCGCCGGATCGGGTACGTCATCCAGCAGGTCGGCCTGTTCCCGCACCGGACGATCCTCGACAACACGGCGACCGTGCCGACCCTGGTCGGCTGGAAGAAGGCCAAGGCCCGCGCGCGAGCCGCCGAACTCCTCGACCTGGTCGGCCTCGACCCCGCCACCTACGGGTCGCGCTACCCCGAACAGTTGTCGGGTGGCCAGCGCCAGCGGGTCGGGGTGGCGCGGGCGCTGGCCGCCGATCCGCCGGTCCTGCTGATGGACGAGCCGTTCGGCGCCGTGGACCCGGTGGTGCGGGAGCAGTTGCAGGACGAGTTCCTGAGCATGCAGCGATCCGTCCGCAAGACGGTGCTGCTGGTCACCCACGACATCGAGGAGGCCGTCCGCCTCGGCGACCGGATCGCGGTGTACGGGCAGGGGCGCATCGAGCAGTTCGACACCCCGGGGGCGGTCCTGGGAACGCCTGCCACGCCGTACGTCGCCGAGTTCGTCGGCGCCGACCGCGGGCTGAAGCGGTTGTCGGTCACCGAGATCGAGGCCGACGACCTGGAACAGCCGCCGGTCGCACGGCTCGACGAGAGCGCCGCCGAGGCCGCGGCGCGGCTGCGCGGGGACGGCTCCCGGTGGGCCGTGGTCCTCGACACGGACGGCGACCTGCACGGCTGGGTCGGCGTCGACGAACTCGGCGCGGGCGGCCTGGTCGGTGCGTACGCCCACCGGATGAACTCCTGGGTCCCGGTGGGAGCCCCGCTGAAGCAGGCGTTCGGTGTGATGCTGCAGCACGACGCCGGCTGGGTCGCCGTCCTCGACGGCGCCCGCTTCCTCGGCGTCCTCACCCCCGCCAAACTCCACGAGGCCCTGCGCCGCTCGGTCGACGCCGACGCCCGGGGAGTCCCGCGCGGCCAGGTCGACTTCGACTCGGTGGCGGACGCCTGAGGGACGGTCCGTCAGGAATAGGCGACCGGGCTGCCGCGGCGCAGCACGAACTGGGCCGCGCGCAGGTACACCGCGACGTAGAAGGCCGCGTCCAGGTCGTCGGCCCAGGGCCCCGGACGGGTGGCCGCCAGGTCCTTCGCCGCCCCGTCCCGGAACCACGTCGTCAATTCCAGGTTGTCGGACGTCGCCGGGACGGCGGACGGCAGCCCGACCGCCTCGGCGAGGCGCTCCGCGAGCGCCAGCACCTGGGGTGCGCCCGCGACCATCGTCTCGTCCGTGTAGGCGGAGGCGACGGGAAGCCAGATCTCCTCGTCGAGCGATATCGGCACCAGCAGCGTCCAGCCGCAGAGGAGGTCGGCCTCCGCGGGGGACAAGTGGTCCTCGCACAGCGCGACGAAGCCGTCCATCGGCGGGACGAGCTTCTCCTCGAAGGCGAGCCCGGAACCCCGGACGAAGGGCGCCTCTTCGGGCAGGGAAGTGAACGGCGGCAGGCCGCGGGCGCGCAAGGCGTCGTTCAACGCGGCGGCACGCGGCCCGTATCCGGTCCCCTCCTCGTCGTCCTCGTCATCGTCCTCGCCGGACCATTCGCTCGCGCTGATGCTGACCAGGTAGATCCCCATGCCCGGAAGCTACCGCGCGCCACTGACAGTCCCGGCGACGATGCCCGCCCCCTCACTTCAGCAGACCCTTGTCCTTCAGGTAGGTGCGGGCCACGTCCTCCGGGAGGCGGCGCCAGCTGTCCACCTGTTCGTTCATGGTGGCCAGGTCGGCGGTGGTGAGGACCTCGTTGAGCCGGTCGAGCGCCTTGGCGGGTCCCTCGCCGCCGGCGCGGGCGCGGTTGACGACGGGGACGAGGTAGTCGGCGTTCTGGAGGTGCTTGTCGTCGGCGAGCAGGACGAGGCCGAACTCGTCGAGGGTGGCGTCGGTGGTGGTGGTCAGCACCATCTGGTCCTGGCCGTTCTGCACGGCCTTCTTGGCCTGGGTGGTGCCGACGCCCTTCGGGTCGACGCCGGTGATGTCGATCCCGTACGTCTTCCTCAGACCGGGCTCGCAGTACGGCCGCTTGACGCATTCGTCGCCTGCGGCGAGGCGGACCTTCAGACCGGATCTGCCGAGGTCGCTGAGGGTCTTGAGGTGGTGCTCGCGGGCGTACTCCTTCGTCACCGCGAAGGCGTTCTGGTCGACCGCCCTGCCCGGGTCGAGGACGGTGAGGCCGCGCGGTGTCGCGAGCTTGCGCAGGGCGGTCATGGTGGCGTCGAGGTCGGGTGAGCCGACCGGTGGCGCGTCGGCGCCGTTGGTCTTCGCGTTCAGCCAGTCGGCGAAGGTGGCGGCGTACTCGGCGACCACGTCGATCTGGCCCGATTCGAGCGCGGGTTCGTACAGTTCGCGGTTGGCGACGGTGAGCATCGAGGTCTTGTAGCCGGCCTGCTTGAGCAGCAGGGAGTACATCTGGGCGAGCAGGTCGCTCTCGGTGAAACCGGCCGAGCCCACGGTCAGGTTCTTGCTGTCGCCCGGCGGGGCGGTGACGTCGCCCTGTGTCTCCAGCGAGGGCCCCGTGCCGCAGCCGCCGGCCAGGAGCGCGATCGCCAGGGCCGGTACCGCGAGGGTGACGGCGGCGCGCCTCACCGGGTGCCCCGCGCCCACCGCGGGGACAGCCGCTCGGCGATCTCGAAGACGGCTTCGACGATCAGGGCGAACACGGCCACCAGGACGGCTCCCGCGACGACCTGCGGGGTGCTCGCCAGGTTGAACCCCGCCGTGATGATCCGGCCGAGGCCGCCGCCGCCCGCGAGGGCCGCGATGGTGGCGGTCGCGACGAGCTGGACGGCGGCGATCCGCACCCCGTTCATGATCATCGGGAGGGCGAGCGGTACTTCCACGCCGAAGAGCATCTGCCGTCCGGTCATGCCCATCCCGCGCGCGGCCCGTACGACGTCACGGTCGACCTCGCGCATCCCGACGTAGGCGTTGGTGAGCAGCGGCGGTACGGCGAAGAGGACCAGCGCGACGACGGTGGGGCCCTCGCCCCACTGGCCGATCGGGGTGAGCAGCAGGATCACCAGCACGGCGAACGTGGGGATCGCGCGGCCCACGTTGGAGATGTTCACGGCGAGCGCGCCGCCCTTGCCGAGATGGCCGAGGACGAGGGCGACGGGCAGCGCGATCAGACAGCTGATGACCAGGCAGACGACCGTCAGGACGAGATGCTGGGCGAGGCGGTGCCAGACGCCGTCGTCGCCCGACCAGTGGGCGGGGTCGGTGAGCCAGTCCCAGGCCCCGGTCAGTGTGTTCACCGGCGGGCCGCCCGCGTCCAGGGCGTGATGAGCCACTGCACGCCGAGCAGCAGCAGGTCGGCCGCGACGGCGATGACGACGCACAGCACGGACGCGGTGAGCACCTGGGCCTTGAAGTAGGTGTTCATGCCCGCGTAGATGAGGTTGCCGAGTCCCCCGAAGCCGACGATCGCGCCGACGGTGACGAGCGAGACGGCCGACACGGTGGCGATCCGCAGGCCGGCCATCGCGGCGGGGACGGCGAGCGGGAGTTCGACGGTGAGCAGCAGCCGGATCGGCCCGTATCCCATGCCCCGTGCGGCCTGCCGGGTCTCCTCGGGGACGGCGCGCAGCCCGGCGAGGATGTTCCGAACGAGGAGCGTCAGCGAGTACAGGACGAGCCCGGCGGCGACCAGCGAGGCCGACAGGCCGTACACGGGCAGCAGGAGCGAGAACATCGCGAGCGAGGGGACCGTGTAGAGGATCGTCGTCACCGCGAGGACCGGTCCGGCCGCCCAGCGCCAGCGGCGGGCGAGGACGGCGAGCGGGACGGCGAGGACGAGGGCGATCGCGACGGCGACCGCCGTGAGCTGGAGGTGCTGGACCGTCGCGTCGACCAGGATGTGGCGGCGCGTGCTCAGGTACTCGCCGCAGATCCACTCGTTGCGCGCGAGGCAATCGTCCGGGGGCGCGGTCACGCGTCCATTGCATCGGGTGTTCGACACGGTCCGCGCGTTGTGGTGGCCCGTACGGGGGTGGCCCGGTGCGCGGGGGTGGCGCTGAGTACACCGCGCGATACGGGTTCTGCGCCCCGTGTGGTCGCGACGCCGTCTCCGTAGCGTCGTGGACGAGGCACAGGACGTGCCGGACGGAGGGCGATGACGATGTTCCGCTCAGCACGCCGCACCCAGGACACGGGCCCTGCCCCGGAGGCTCTGCGGCTGGTCAAGGTCACCAGGACGTACGGGGAGGCGGAGAGCGCCGTGACGGCCCTCGACGGGGTGACGCTCGGTCTGGCGCGGGGTACGTTCACCGCGGTCATGGGCCCGTCGGGGTCGGGGAAGTCCACGTTGCTGCAGTGCGCGGCGGGTCTCGACCGGCCCGACAGCGGCATCGTGATGGTCGACGGCACGGAGATGACGAGCGGCGGTGAGGCGGAGCGGACCCGGTTCCGGCGGGAGCGGATCGGCTTCGTGTTCCAGCAGTACAACCTGCTGCCGACGCTGACGGTCGCGCAGAACACGGTGCTGCCGCTGCGGCTGGCCCGGCGTCGCGTGGACAGGGCCCGTGCCCGGCAGGTCCTCACGTCGCTCGGTCTGGGCGACCGGCTGGGGCATCTGCCCGAGCAGCTCTCGGGCGGGCAGCGGCAGCGGGCGGCGATCGCCCGGGCGCTGATCACCCTGCCGCGGGTGATCTTCGCGGACGAGCCGACCGGCGCCCTCGACACCCGCAGCGCCCGGGAGGTGCTGGCGCTGCTGCGCCGGGCGGTGACCGAACACGGCACCACGGTGGTGATGGTGACGCACGATCCGCTCGCGGCGTCCCACGCGGACGCGGTCGTGTTCCTGGCGGACGGACGGCTCGCGGGCGAACTGCGGGCGCCGACCGTGGACGCGGTGGCCGAACGTCTGGCGCACCTCGGCGACGACGCACCGCTGGGAGCGTGAGTCGTGGTCACCCTCTCCCTGGCCCTGCGGTCCGTCCGCAAGCGTCCCGGCCGCTTCACCGCGACCCTGCTGTCGGCGTTCCTGGGTGCCGTGGTCGTCATGACCTTCAACTCGCTGCACGACACGGCCGGGCAGCCCGGCGTGGACCCGGTGAGCGCCGAGTCGCTGTCCACCGCGGCGAGCGTGGTCGGCGGGTACGGCACCCTGCTGGTGTTCTTCGCGGTCGCCTCGACGCTCACCGTGAACGTGCGGCAACGCGGCGCCGAGACCGAGCTGTTGCGCCGCTCGGGCGCCACGCCGGGGCAGATCCGGCGGATGGTGGTCGGTGAGGCGGTGGCGGTCGCCCTGGTGGGGGCACTGCTGGCCATCGGACCGGCGATGCTCGGCGGCCGGGCCCTGCTGGAGTTGTTCGAGGACAGCGGCCAGGTGCGGCGGTCCGTGGACTATGTCTTCGGCCCCGTCGCCCTCATGTCGGGCCTCGGCATCACGCTGCTCGCGTCGGCGGGCGCCGCGTTCCTCGCCGTGCGGCGCGCGACCCGCGGACAGCGGCCGGCCGGCCGGTCACGGAAGGTCCTCGCGTACGCGGCGACGGCCGTCGGTGCCGCCGCCGTGTGTTCGACGTTCGCCTTCTCGGCGGACGACGCGGCGCTGATGGCACCGCCGGCCTACGGAGCGATCCTGCTGTCGGTGGGCTGCGCGCTGCTCTCGCCGCGGCTCCTGACGGCGCTGCTCGACCGGCTGCCCCTGTCGGGTCCGAGCGGCTATCTCGCGGTACGGAATCTGCGGCGCCGCGCGGACGAGCTGTCCGGTGTCCTGATGCCGCTGATCCTGTTCACCTGCATGGCGACGGCGACGCTGTACATGCAGGCCGTCGAGAACGACGCGATCGACGCCTCGGGGCTGGTGAAGTCCGTCGACTCGAAGAACCTGGAGACCCTGAACCTGGTCGTCGTCGGCATCATCGTGGTGTTCTCCTGCGTCATGCTCGTGAACTCCCTGTACGCGGCGACGACGTACCGGACCAGGGAGTTCGGCGGTCAGCGGCTGGCCGGCGCGACCCCGGGCCAGGTACTCGGCACGGTCGGCGCGGAGGGCGTGATCCTCACGGTGACGGGCGTCCTGCTCGGCACCGGTGCGGCGCTCACGGGGATCGTCCCGTTCACGCTGGTCCGCACGGACGCCGCGTGGCCGGGCCGGGGTCCGGGCATCTGGCTCGCCGTCGTCGCGGTCGCGACGGCGGTGACGCTGGGGACCGGCCTGCTGACGGCACGGGCGACGCTGCGCACTCCGGCGGTCGAGGCGGTGGCGCCGGGCGAGTGAGCGTCGTGACGCGGGATCCCGACGAGGGGGGCGGCCGACGAGCGGCTGCCCCTCTCGCATGTCCGGGTCCCGTGCGTGCGGCCTCGCACTCCCCTGCGTGGGGCGTCCGCCGCGCGCTCCCCCACGTGGAGCGCCCGCCTCACGCTCCCCCGCGTGGGGCGGCCGGTCCCCGAGCATGAGGGCGGGGTGCTCCGGTCAGCGCACCCGGCCGCGGGGCTTCAGGGGCACCGGCGGCAGGTCCGGGGCGTGCAGCGGGGCGCCGTCGTAGCCCTTCACCTCACCGAAGCGGGAGCCCTTCGCCCAGTCCTGGCGGGCCTGTTCGATCTCCGCCTGGGTGCGTCCGATGAAGTTCCACCACATGATCAGCTCCTCCTCGAACGGTTCACCGCCCAGGAGCATGAGGCCCGCGTCCGTCGCGGCGCGCAGCGGGAGTTCGGTCCGGCCGCAGCCGAGGTACAGCATGGAGCCGGGGAGCATCGGCACCCCGTCGACATGGGCCTCGCCCGACATGGCGAGGACGGCGTACTCGAAGTCGGGCTCCAGCGGCAGGCGCAGGTCCGCCCCGCTCGCGAGGGCCAGGTCGGCTCCGACGATCGGGGTGTACGTCGTACCGGGCGAGGTGGTGCCGTCGACCGTGCCCAGCAGGAGCGTGGCACGCAGGCCGGGGGCGGTGACGACGGGCAGCTCGCCGTGGTGCTCGAAGTGCGGGTCGGTGTGCCGGTGGCTGTCCGGCAGGGCGACCCAGAGCTGCGCGCCGTGCAGCAGGCGGGCGTGCGGCCGGGGGCTCTCCTCGGAGTGGCTGATCGCGCGGCCGGAGGTCATCAGGCCCAGTTCGCGCGGGCGGATCGTCTGGAGGCTGCCCGTGGAGTCGCGGTGCAGCACCTCGCCCTCGTGCAGCCAGCTCACGGTCTGCAGGCCCATGTGCGGGTGCGGCGGGACCTGCATGCCGGGTTCGTCGGCGATGTCGTCGGGCCCGTAGTGGTCGACGAAGCACCAGGCGCCGACCATGCGCCGGCCCAGGTTGGGGAGCAGGCGGCGGACTTCGGTGGACTCGCCGAGCTTGACCCGGCGAGGGCTGAGGAGTTCGCGCACCGGCTCGGCCACCACGAACCCGCGGCCACCGCAGAGAGCGGGAACCGCCTCCTGATCAAGATTGCTCATGGCCCACAACCTAGACCTGTCGGGGACCCCACGTCAGGTCGTCGAACCGCCCATCCAGGGGCACTTGGCTCAGAACAGGCGCGATGGGTCAGGAGCTCCGCCCGGGTCCGTACGCCATTGGACGGACCTGTCCTGTCCCACCGGGGCCCCGGGCCCGCTCCCGGCGACGCGGCAGCCACCGCTCGCGATCACCGTCGTCGGCGCCGATCCGAATTATAGTAGCCATGTACATAGTAGCCATGTACTGTTTCTTTCATGAGTTCTGCGAAGTCGGTCTCCGAGTACGCGACGCCCGGTTTCCTCGTCTGGCGCCTGTCCATGAAGTGGCGGGTCGCGGTCGACCGGGCGGTGGGCCCGCTGGGCCTGACGCACGCGCAGTATTCGCTGGTCGCGTCGCTGTACGGCATGCACCGGGACGGTGTGCGCCCCAGTCAGCGCCGGCTCGCCGACCACACCGGACTCGAACCGCTCTACGTCTCGAAGCTGGCCCGGTCCCTGGAGGCCGCCGGCATCGTCGACCGCACCCGCGACCCGGCGGACCCCCGCGCGGTGCAGTTGTCCCTCACCGAGGAGGGACGCGAGATCACCGGCCGCGCGATCACCGTGGTCCAGGGCCTGCTGGAACAGCTTCTCGGCCCCCTGGGCGGCCTCGCGGGCGACCGCACACGGGCGTTCAGCCACGAACTGGCCACCCTGCTCGACGTACCGCTCGATCCGCACGCCGGAGCCGGAGCGGTTCCGGACGCGACCTCTTCCAAGGAGCAGTCATGAGCACCTCCGTTTCGCCCACCCCCGCCGTCCTTCCCGTCAACGGCCAGGTCATCGGCCTGGCCCACTACGCGAGCCGTGCCGCCCTGGAGCGGGTACTGGCGCGCAGCGGCACCAGCTTCAACCGGTCCGTGGCCCTGCGGGCCGTCTCCGACAACGGCGGGACGGTCGAGCGCGCATGGCTGGTGGGCCGGCTGACCGGCGCGTTGAAGATCGAGGAGTCGGTGGCCCGCGCGACCGTCGAGGAGATGACGGCGGACGACCTCCTGGCGGAGCCCGGCGCCGGGCAGGTGTCCCTCACCGACGCCGGGCGCGAGCTCTTCGACTCGATCCGTACCGCGGGCAACGCGATCGCGGCCCGGCTGTACGCGGGGATCCCGGCCGAGGACCTCGCGGCCGCCGGACGGGTCCTCACCCTCGTCACCGAGCGGGCGGACGCGGAGCTCGCCGAGGCGTGAACCGACCGTCGACCACCTCAGGTCGTGGAATATTCAACCAACCTGGTCGGTTGTGGAGCGTCGAAGGAGGTCCGCAGTGGACATGACGTACTACGACCACGGAACGGCCGCGGAGCGCTGGGAGCGGGCGCAGCTGTTCTTCGACGCCAAGGACTACGCCGCGGCGGCGCGGGTGCTGGACGGGCTGGTCGAGGAGACCCCGGAGCAGGTGGGGCCCCGGCTGCTGCTGGCCCGTTCGTACTACCACTCGGCCCAACTGGGCCGCGCCGAGACCGAGTTGCGGGCACTGGTGGAGATCGACCCGGTCGAGCACTACGCGCGCCTCATGCTGGGGCGGACGCTGGAGCGCCAGGGGCGGCACGCGGAGGCGGCGTCGCACCTGCGGATCGCGTCGGCGCTCGCGGGCGAATTCCAGCAGGCCTGATCCGTTCCGCGGCACGATCGGCCGGGTGTCCGTCACCCGTCCCGTCGCGGTACCTCGGCCGGAGGGCCGGTCACCTCGGTGACCGGCCCTCCGGCGTGCGCGGGCACCGGACGGCCGCACCTCCCGAAGAGGCCGCGCCCACCTCGAGAGCGCCGGTTGTCCCGAGAAGTCGCGGGACTCGCCCGGCGCCGCCTCGATCGGAGCGAGCCGGCTTGGCATCCTGGCCCGATGGCATCCGAACGTGACTCCAGCGCCTCCCGCACCCTCAGCGACCTGATCGAGGAACTCCTCGAACACGAGGGTCCGTTGCCGATCTTCGGGGCCGGCGACCCCGTGCTGCGGATGGCGGCCGAGCCGTTCGACGGGCAGTTGGAGCCGGGTCTGCTGGCCCGGTTCGTGGCCGCCCTGCGCGCCACGATGCACGCGGCACCGGGCGTCGGCCTCGCGGCCCCGCAGGTGGGGGTGCCGCTGCGGCTCGCGGTCATCGAGGACCCGGCACCGGTCCCCGAGGAGATCCGCCTGGCCCGCGGACGGGTTCCGCAGCCGTTCCGCGTACTGGTGAATCCGTCGTACGAGGCAGTCGGCCGGGCCCGGGCCGCGTTCTTCGAGGGCTGCCTGAGTGTCCCCGGCTACCAGGCGGTGGTGGCCCGCCCCGAGGAGGTGCGATTGACCGCGTGGGACGAAAACGGGCTGCCGGTCGACGAGGTGTTCCGAGGCTGGCCGGCCCGCATCGTCCAGCACGAGACGGACCACCTGGACGGAACGCTCTACCTCGACCGCGCGGAACCGCGCAGCCTGTCCTCGAACTGGGCAGCGGCCGAACTCTGGGGCCAGCCGACACCGGAACGGGCTGCCCAGGAACTGGGGTTCACGCTCCCGGGATAGCGGCGGGGGCCGCGGACGAGGACCTGTGGAGCGAGGAGTACCGGGGGCTGGTCGCCCTCGCCTGACGTTCGGGGGCATCGGGAAAGCGGCAGGCCGGGCGGCGCACCCTGCGTCGCCCGGCCTGTCGGTTCGTGGCCGGGGCTTCCCCGGCCGGCCCGCTCACGCGTCCCGGTAGGCCTCCAGGAGCCGCAGCCAGACCTCGCTGACCGTCGGGTAGGACGGAACGGCGTGCCAGAGGCGGCTGATCGGGACCTCGCCGACGACGGCGACGGTCGCGGAGTGGATCAGTTCGCCGACGCCGGGGCCGACCAGGGTGAGGCCGAGGACGACCTCGCGGTTGATGTCGACGATCATGCGGGCCTTGCCGCGGTAGCCGTCGGCGTAGAGGCCCGCGCCCGCGACCGAGGACATGTCGACGTCGACGGCCCGTACCCGGTGGCCCGCCTGTTCCGCCTCCGCGAGGGAGAGGCCGACGGCCGCCGCCTCCGGGTCGGTGAAGACGACCTGCGGGACACCGGCGTGGTCCGCGGTCGCGGCGTGCGCGCCCCACGGGTCGGTCTCCAGCAGCGGTACCCCGGCGGCGCGCGCGGCGATGGCGGCGCCCGCGATCCGGGCCTGGTACTTGCCCTGGTGGGTCAGCAGGGCGCGGTGGTTGACGTCTCCGACGGCGTACAGCCACTCGCTGCCGACGACGCGGAGACTGTCGTCGACCTCCAGCCAGGTGCCGTCCTCCAGGCCCACGGTGCCGAGGCCTAGATCGTCGGTACGGGGTGCCCGGCCGGTGGCGAAGAGGATCTCGTCGGCCTCGATGCGGTCGCCGGTGTCCGTGAGCGCGACCACCGTCGAGCCCTCGCGGGACACGGCGGTCACCGAGACGCCGGTGCGCACGTCCGCGCCGGCCTCGGTCAGCGCCTCGGCGACCAGTTCACCGGCGAAGGGCTCCATGCGGGGCAGCAGGCCCTTGCCACGGACGAGCAGGGTGACCTGGGATCCGAGCGCCTGCCAGGCCGTGGCCATCTCGGCGGCGACCACACCGCCGCCCACCACGATCAGCCGCCCGGGCACGGCGTGCGCGCTGGTGGCCTCGCGGCTCGTCCACGGCTTGACCTGGTCGAGTCCGGGCAGGTCGGGCAGGAGGGCGCGGGTGCCCGTGCAGACGGCGACCGCGTGCCGCGCCGTGAGCGTCGTCCGGGTGCCGTCGGGGCCGTCGACCGTCACCGTGCGGGGACCGGCCAGGCGGCCGTGGCCGCGGTACAGCACCGCTCCGATGCCGTCCAGCCAGCCGATCTGGCCGTCGTCCTTCCAGTCCGAGGTGAACCAGTCGCGGTGGGCGAGCACCGCGGGGGCGTCGAGGGGGCCCTGTACGGCCTGGGCGAGGCCGGGTACGCGGCGGGCGTCGGCGCGGGCGATGGCAGGGCGCAGCAGGGCCTTGCTGGGCATGCACGCCCAGTACGAGCACTCGCCGCCGACCAGTTCGCTCTCCACGACCGCGGTGG
The DNA here is from genome assembly GCF_036231965.1 of Streptomyces sp. NBC_01428. Classification (NCBI taxonomy): domain Bacteria; kingdom Bacillati; phylum Actinomycetota; class Actinomycetes; order Kitasatosporales; family Streptomycetaceae; genus Streptomyces; species Streptomyces sp. NBC_01428. The sequence continues at coordinate 1,618,480 of NZ_CP109499.1, forward strand.
AGAGGCCGGCCGCGCGAGCGCGGTCGGCCACGTTCTCCCCCACGGGCCCGGCACCGAGCACCACGACGTCGTAGGCGATGGATTCCGTTTCCGTCATGGGGCCAGTCTGGTTGCTGGTGTGCGTCGTGGCCACACGGGTACGGGCGCGGAATACGCCCCCGGTGGGTGGCGTTGTGCAAACCGGCATGAGCCGGACGTCAGGAAGAGGGAATATCGCATGAGCAGCACCGTGGAGCTCACCAAGGAGAACTTCGACCAGACGGTCACGGACAACGAGTTCGTCCTGATCGACTTCTGGGCGTCCTGGTGCGGGCCGTGCCGTCAGTTCGCGCCGGTCTACGAGAAGGCGGCCGACGCGAACCCGGACCTGGTCTTCGCCAAGGTCGACACCGAGGCGCAGCCGGAGCTCGCGGCCGCCTTCGACATCCAGTCCATCCCGACCCTGATGATCGTGCGCGACCAGGTCGCGATCTTCGCGCAGCCCGGGGCGCTCCCCGCGGAGGCCCTGGAGGACGTGATCGGGCAGGCGCGGAAGCTCGACATGGACGAGGTCCGCAAGTCGGTCGCGGCCCAGCAGGCCGCGGCGGCCGAGGGTCAGCCGGCCCCGGGCGGCGAGTGACCTGAAGCGGGCACGGCGTCACCCGCCGGTGCCGCCGCACCGGCGGCGGCACCGGGTGACGCGCCGTGTCCGCGACGAGGACGCGGCGACGCGGCGAGTCCCTGCGATGAGCCGTGCCCGCGCGGCGTCCGGACACTCCGGTGCGCACGCGGCACCCAGCACCTCCAGCGCCCGGCACCCGGCACCGCCGGACGCGGGAGTGGAGTGCCCGGAGAGGATCCGGGAGTGCCCGGGAGTGCCTAGAACGGATATCCGGCCACGTCCCCGCGCACCGTCGTCCAGCGGATGTCGGTGAACGCGTCCAGGTTGGCGTCGCCGCCGAAGCGCGCGCCGGTTCCGGAGGCGGCGGTCCCGCCGAAGGGCGCGACGGCCTCGTCGTTGACGGTCTGGTCGTTGATGTGGACGATCCCGGTCGGGATGCGGTCGGCGAGTTCGAGGCCGCGCGCGGTGTCGCGGGTGACGATGCCCAGCGAGAGACCGTACGGTCCCGCGGAGGCGAGGGCCGCGGCCTCGTCGAGGGTGTCGAAGGAGCGGACCGGCGCGACCGGTCCGAAGACCTCCTCCGTGTACGCCGGGGTCGTGTCGTCGACCCCCGCCAGCACGGTCGGCCGGTAGAAGAGCCGGTCGTGTTCCCCGCCCGCCGCCAGCTTGGCGCCGCGGGCCGTGCTGGCCTCCACCAGCCCCCGGATCTTGGCGAGTTGGGCGTCGTCGATGATGGGCCCGAGGTGCACCTGCTCGCGGTAGGGGTCACCGACGGCCAGCGAGTCGGCCTTCGCCGCGAGCCGTTCGACGTACTCCTCGTACAGCGAGGCGTGGACCAGGTGGCGGCCGGTCGTCATGCAGATCTGGCCCTGGTGGAAGAACGAGCCCCAGGCGGCCGTGGAGATGACGGCGTCGAGGTCGGCGTCCGCGAGGACGACCAGGGCGGAGTTGCCGCCCAGTTCGAGGTGGGCGCGCTTGAGGTGACGGCCCGCCGCCTCGCCGACCGCCCGCCCCGCACCGGTCGAGCCGGTGAAGGAGACGACCGGGACGAGCGGGTCGGCGACGAGCGCCTGACCCACCTCGGCGCCACCGGGCAGGACGTGCAGCAGCCCGTCGGGCAGCCCGGCCTCGGCGAAGACCGCGGCCAGCGCGAGGCCGCCGCACACCGCGGTCCGCGGATCCGGCTTGAGGACCACGCCGTTGCCGAGCGCGAGCGCCGGGGCGACCGAGCGGATCGAGAGGATCAGCGGCGCGTTGAAGGGCGCGATCACGCCCACCACACCGACCGGGACACGGCGCGTGTACGACAGACGCGGGGCCTCCGAGGGCAGGACCTGGCCCGTCGGGCGGGAGGCGAGGGCGGCCGCCTCGTAGCACTCCTGGGCGGCGACGTGCAGTTCGAAGTCCGCCTTGCCGGGGATGGAGCCGGACTCGCGCACGATCCAGTCGCGCAGTTCGTCGGCGTGCTCGGCGAAGAGGTCTCCGGCCTTGCGCAGCACCGCGGCTCGCACGAAGTGCGGGGCCGCGGCCCACTCGGTGCGGGCCGCGTGGGCGGCCCGGGCCGCCGCGGCGACGTCGTCGGCCGCGGCGAGCGTGACGGCGCCGAGACGTTCTCCGGTGGCGGGCTCGGTGACGGGGTGCTCACCGCCCGAGAGCGGGCGGGTCTGCCAGGTCGTGGGGTCGAGCAGCGGCATGTCGGCTCTCCGATCGTTCCCTGATCTCACGCGGGTGCTGCGGGTGGTCCGGCGGTGATACGGCTCGTCGGGTGACGGGGGTGATGCGGATGATGCGGGTGTTCGGCGGTGATACGGCCCGTCGGGTCCGGCGGGCGTTCGGTCCCGGCCTGTGGGCCGCGTCCGGGCACGGGGCTCGGCGCGGGTCGTCGGACGGCTCATAAGGCGAGCGGAAGTCCCGTGTAGTGCGCGGCCAGTTCGGCGGCCGCGGTGCGGGACGCCGTGATCCGGCGCAGCCGCGCGAGCTGCATCCGGGCTTCGAAGGCGTCGCTATCTGGTTGAGCGTGCAACATCTTAGTCATGTCGTACGAGAAACGGGTGGCCTGCCACACCCGGGTGAGTGCCACCTCGGAGTAGCGGTCGAGCAGCCGGGAGGATCCCGAGCGGTGCAGCTCGGCGAAGCCCTGCGCGAGGACCCGTACGTCGGACACCGCGAGGTTGAGCCCCTTGGCGCCGGTCGGCGGCACGATGTGGGCGGCGTCGCCGGCGAGGAACAGCCGCCCGTGACGCATCGGTTCACGGACCAGGCTGCGCATCGGCGTGACCGACTTGGCGGTGACGGGGCCGCGCTCCAGGCGCCAGTCCCCGTCGACGGCGAAGCGCGCGGCCAGTTCGTCCCAGACCCGCTCGTCGGGCCAGTCGGCGGGGTCGGTGCCGTTGGGGACCTGGAGGTAGAGGCGCGACACGGACGGGGAGCGCATGCTGTGCAGCGCGAAGCCCCCTTCGCCCCGGGCGTAGATCAACTCCTCGCAGGACGGCGGCACATCGGCGAGGATCCCCAGCCAGGAGTACGGGTACTCGTGCGCGTACGCGCGGCTCGCGCCGGCCGGGAACGCGGCGCTCGCGATGCCGTGGGAGCCGTCGCAGCCGACCACGTAGTCGCAGCTCAGGGTCCGCTCGCGCCCCTCGTGCAGGAACCGCACGACCGGTTCGCCGCCCTCCACCCCGTCCACCGCGAGCGCCTGCGCCTCGAACAACAGCGGTGGCCCGCCGTCGAGTTGGAGGGCGACGAGGTCCTTCACGATCTCCGTCTGGGCGTAGATGGTGACGGTGCGGCCGCCGGTCAGGCCGGGGAAGTCGATGTGGTGGCGCTCGCCGTCGAAGCGCAGCTCGATGCCGCGGTGCACCAGGCCTTCGGCGTTCAGCCGGTCACCCGCTCCGCAGGCGCGCAGCGCGTCGACGGTGCCCTGCTCCAGCATCCCGGCCCGCTGGCGCTCCTCGACGTAGGCCCGTGTCCTGCTCTCCAGGACGACACAGTCGATCCCCGTCCGGTGCAGCAGGCGGGCCAGCAGGAGCCCGGCCGGGCCGCCGCCGATGATGCCGACCGAGGTCCGCATGACGCCTCCGCTGTCCGGTGCCGCCGGGTCGGGGCCCGGTGGATTCGAGGGGACCAGTCCCGGCGCGGGGGCACCGGGCGAACAGGCCCAGCCTCTCTCAGCTCGACGCGCGGTGCACGACCCGTGCGCCCAGCACCTCGTGCGTCTCGGGCTCGCCGCCGGGTTCGCGGACGACCCGGTCGACCAGTTCGGCGAGGTCGCGGCCGGAGGGCAGTTCGATGTGGACGGTGCTCAGCCGGGGCCGGAGCAGCCGGCCGAGCATGAGGTCGTCGGCGCCGACGACGGCGGTCTCGTCGGGGATCGTGACGCCCTCGTCCTGGAGGGCGCGCATCAGGAGCATCGCGTACTCGTCGTTGTAGGCGAAGACGGCGTCGAGGCCGAGCGAGCGCCAGCGGGCCGCGAGTCCGGCCGCGGCCTCCTCCTCGTACGGAAGGGGCAGCTCGGTCACCGTCGCGTCGGTGCCGCGCAGCGCCCTGCGGACGCCGTCGAGGCGCGGGGTGGAGAAGATCTCCAGGCCGGCCTCGCCGGGTATCACCACACCGACACGGCGCCGGCCGCGGGCCAGCAGGTGCTCCCCCGCCGCGTGTCCGACCCGGTCGTGGTCCATGAGGAGCGCGTGGGCGCCCTCGACGCGCTCGGGGCCCAGCGTGACGACGGCGCGGGCTCCGGCACGCTTGAGGACGGCCACGCCCTGCGGACCGAGCCCGCTGCCGGGGACCAGGACGGCGACGGGCCGCAGCTCCGCCCAGGCGCGGGCGGCCTCGTCACCGCGGAGGCCGACGCTGCCGTACTGCACGACGGTGTAGTCGAGCCGGCCGAGCGCCCCCTGGAGCTCGCTGAAGAACTGGTTGTAGAGGGGCCCCACGGGGACGGATGGGGCGGGCATCAGGACCATGCGGCTGTGACCGGCGCGCAGGCTGCGGGCAGCCGCGTGCGGGACGTAGCCGAGTTCCTCGGCGGCCTCGCGGACCCGGCGGCGGGTGGGCTCGCTGATGCGGACGGCGCTGGTGTTGTTCAGGACGTACGAGACGGTCGCGCGCGAGACTCCCGCGAGGCGCGCCACGTCGGCACTGGTCGGCACGGGTCGCTGCGCGGGCGCCGACGGGGCGGGCTGCTTCGGTATGTGCACCATGACGTACGGCATCCTTCCAGAAGCCCGGAACGCCACCTCGGGCCGGGGCGCCCCGACATCGCCCGCGGCGCGGAACTCCCGCTTCCGCACGGGGGGTTGGACGCCGCGTACCGCTGGGACCGCCCGCAGGTTACCGTTCGGTAGACGACGTCCTCCGGAGGTGTCCGCATGGCTCCCGACCGCACCCCAGGCCTGACGGAGAGCGCGCGCGCCCTCGCCGACGGCGAGGTCACCTCGCGCGCGTTGGTCGAGCGGGCGCTCACCCGCATCGAGGCGAGCCGTTCCACGCTCAACGCGTTCCGGCTGGTGCGCGCCGAGGCGGCGCTCGCCGAGGCCGACGCGGCGGACCGCGAACGGGCGGCGGGCGGGCGGCGGCCCCTGCTCGGGGTGCCGGTGGCGGTCAAGGACGACATGGACGTGGCGGGAGAGCCGACCGCGTTCGGCTGCCCCGGCACCCACCCCCGGGCCGCCGAGGACGGCGAGGCGGTACGGCGGCTGCGCGCCGCCGGGGCCGTCGTGATCGGCAAGACGAACACCTGCGAGCTGGGGCAGTGGCCCTTCACCGAGGGCCCGGCCTTCGGCGCGACCCGCAATCCCTGGCACACCGGGCACACGCCCGGCGGTTCGTCGGGCGGCTCCGCGGCGGCGGTCGCCGCGGGTCTGGTCCCGGCGGCGCTCGGTTCGGACGGCGCGGGCTCCGTGCGCATCCCGGCCGCCTGGACCCATCTGGTCGGCATCAAGCCGCAGCGCGGCCGGATCTCGACCTGGCCCCGCCCGGAGTCCTTCCAGGGCATCACCGTCAACGGCACGCTCGCCCGGACCGTCGCGGACGCCGCCCTGCTGCTGGACGCGGCGAGCGGCAGCCACCACGGCGATCTGCACCGCCCGGCCGCGCTGCGCGTCCACGACGCGGTGGGCCGCGACCCGGGCCGGCTGCGGATCGCGCTGTCGCTGAAGCCGCCGTTCACGGCCGTGCCCGCGCGGCTCGATCCCGCCGTACGGGCGAGGGTCGTCGCGCTCGCGGAGCGGCTCGCCCGGCTCGGGCACACGGTGGAGGAGGCGGAGCCGCGCTACGGACGGATCGGGCTCACGTTCGTCCCGCGCGCCACGGCCGGCATCGCCGAGCACGTGCGCGAGGCGCCCTTCCCCGAACTCCTCGACCGGCGCACCCGCGACGCCGCGCGACTGGGCAGGCTGCTGGGCGGGGCACCGCTGCGGGCGGCCCGGCGGGCCGAGGCCCTGCTGCACCGCCGCGTCGGCGCGCTCTTCGAGGGATACGACGTCCTGCTCGCGCCCACGACCGCCGCTCCCCCGCCGCGCATCGGCGCCCTGCTCGGCCTGGGCGGCTTCGGCACCGACCGGGCGATGATCGCCGCATGCCCCTACGCCTGGCCGTGGAACGTCCTCGGCTGGCCGGGCGTGAACGTACCGGCGGGTTTCGTCGGCGACGGGCTCCCGGTCGGCGCGCAACTGCTCGGCCCGGCGGACAGCGAGCCGCTGCTCGTCTCCCTGGCGGCGCAGCTGGAGGACGACCTGCGCTGGCAGGACCACTGGCCCGCGCACGGGGCCGTCGCCGACTCCCCGGCGGCATGAGGCAGTCGCGGCCTTACCCTGGCGTCATGGACGACGCGCCGATGGTCGGTTTGATGGGACGGGTGACCGGCACGGTCGGCCCCGGACTCGTCGGCGAGGTGATCGTCCGGGTGCGCGGCGGCGCCGAGCACTTCCTCGCCTATCCGGCCGTCGCGAAGGACCGTATCGAGCGGGGCACGGTGGTGATGGTCGTGGAGTACCTGCCGCCCCGCACCGTGTACGTGTCGCCCGCCTACGACGCCTGACGAAGCCGCCCGTCTCCCGTCACAGACACGACAGTTGAGCCCGCCCCGCCCCAGGTGAGAGGCCGGGGCGTCAAGAACGCGACAAGGATGCGCCGACGTCTGTACCCCGGCGCCGGCGAGGAGCACACTCCGTTCGTTCGGTGCCGAAAGGGCACCATTCAAAGGGGGCGTATGCCGATGGTCGTCGGCGTCGTGGCGGGGGCGGTTGTCCTCGCAGTGATCTTCATCGTCGTGGTCTTCAAGCTCATGTGGCGGGTCGCGGAGCCCAACGAAGCACTCATCATCTCCGGTTCGAAGCATCGGACGGAGGGCCTCGAGGAAGGCATGGGTTTCCGCATCGTGACGGGACGCGGCACGCTGGTGATGCCGGGCGTGCAGGCGGTGCGGAAGATATCGCTCGACCTCAACGAGACCGAGCTGCACGTGGACTGCGTGACCACCCAGGGCATTCCGCTCAAGGTGCGGGGCGTGGTCATCTTCAAGGTGGGCGACGACTTCGTGTCGATCGCGAACGCGGGCCGCCGTTTCCTCGACCAGCAGAAGATGATGGCCGAGCGGGTGCACAACGTGTTCGCCGGCCATCTGCGGTCCATCGTCGGCGGGTTGACCGTCGAGGACATGATCAGGGACCGGGAGAAGCTGACCGGTCAGACGCGGGCGGCGTGCGGGACGGAGATGGAGAAGCTCGGTCTGATCGTCGACTCGCTGCAGATCCACGAGATCGAGGACCCGACCGGATACATCAAGAACCTCGCGATGCCGCACGCCGCCGCCGTCCAGCGGGACGCGCGCATCGCGCAGGCCGAGGCGAACCGCCTCGCCACCGAGGCCGAGCAGAAGGCCGCGGCCCGGATGTCGGAGGCGACCCGGGACAGCGAGATCCTCCAGGCCGGCTACCAGGCCGAGCGCGACAAGGCGGCGGCGAAGGCCCGGCAGGCCGGACCTCTCGCGGACGCCGCGGCCCGGCAGGACGTGGTCGTGCAGGAGACCCGGATCGCGGAACTCGACGCACTCCGCCGCGAGCAGCAGCTCCAGGCGGACGTCCGCAAGCCGGCGGACGCCCAGGCCTACGAGACACGGGCCCGCGCCGAGGCCGAGCGTGACGCGCGTATCTCGGCGGCGCAGGCCAAGGCCCAGGAGACCGAACTGGCCGCCGCGGCCGAGGCGAACCGGGTCAAGACCGCCGCCAACGCCGAGGCCGAGGCGACGAAGGCCCGGGGTGCGGCCGCCGCGCTGGCGACCAAGGCCACCGGTGAGGCGGAGGCGGCGGCGTCCCAGGCCAAGGGGCTCGCCGCCGCCGAGGCCACCCGCGCCCAGGGCCTCGCGGAGGCGGCGGCCATCCAGGCACGGGCCGCCGCGCTCGCCGAGAACCAGGAGGCGGTGGTCGCCCAGCAACTCGCCGAGAACTGGCCGGAGATCGTCCAGGCGGGTGCGAGCGCGTTCGGCAACGTCGACCACATGGTGCTGCTCAACGGGGCCGACGGCATGTCGGACCTGTTCGCCAAGGCGCTCACCATGGGCGGCACGGGCCTCGGCCTGGCCCGCCAGTTGCTCGCCTCGATGAGTCCGGAGGGCGCACCGGCCAAGAGCGGGGCGACGGGCCTCAACGGCTTCACGCCGCCGCTCACCGAGAAGGTCCCCGTGGAGAAGGTTCCCGTGGAGAAGGACGAGGGCTGACCCGGACGGGCTGAGGCGCGCGGGACACCGGGGTCACTCGGGTGAGGCGCGGGCGTACGGGAGTCGAGCGACGACTCCGGTGCGCCCGCGCCGTCCGTCGGGCGCGTCACCGGGCGCGGCGTGCTCGACCCGCCTGTCGAACTCCCGTGCCCAGGCTCTACCGTGGCCCGCGTGACTGCCTCTCCCGATGAAGACGTCCCCGGCCGCTACGGTCCCACCGCGACCACCGAGGCCGAACCCCGCGACGTCGGCCCCGTGAAGACCGAGTACTCCCCCGCCCACGACGGCGACCCCGACCCGGGCGAGATCGTCTGGACCTGGGTGCCGTACGAGGAGAACGACGGCCGGGGCAAGGACCGCCCGGTACTGGTCGTGGCCCGCGAACCCGCGGGCACCCTGCTGGCGGTACAGCTCTCCAGCAAGCGGCACGACGGCGAGCGCGAGTGGGTCGCGATCGGGAGCGGCCCCTGGGACCGGACGGGACGGGACTCCTGGATCGCCGTCGACCGGGTGCTCCGGCTGCACGAGGACGGGATGCGCCGCGAGGCGTGCGCGCTGGACCGGATGCGGTTCAACTCCGTCGTGCACCGGCTGCGCGAGCGGTACGGCTGGCGCTGAACCGTACGGGGTGACGGGCGACCGGTGACCGCCGGGCGCCCCGTCACACTCCCCGGAGTTCGTGAGCGAACGCCTGCTCGAAAGCACGGTGGGTCGCGCGGTCCGGCGTGCGGTCGAGGACGCCGAACACCACATGGTCGAAGTACCCGTCGAAGCGGCCTCCCACCAGCAGCCCGCGGAAGGCGCCGGCCACCTGGGCCGGATCGTTCCGGAAGACCCCGCAGCCCCAGGCGCCGAGCACCAGACGGCGGTATCCGTGGGCGGCGGCGGTCTCCAGGACGCGCTCGGCACGGACCGCGAGCGCGCGGGGCAGCTCGCCGGCGCGCTCCGGGGCGGTGCGCAGCACGACGCCCGCGTTCGGGGCCGCCGCGGTCAGGAACCCGGCCGGAAACGGCTCGTCGAGGAGCCGGCCCCGGTCGTCGCGGAAGACGGGTACGCCGGGTGAGTGGATGACACGGTCCGTGTAGAACGTGTCGCGGTGGGCGCGGTGATGGTCGTAGAACCCCCGGGCCCGCAGCAGGCAGGCGTACAGCGCGGAGGCGCGGCACAGGGCCTCCTCCTGGGCCTGGGCGCCGTTCAGATAGCCGCCGCCCGGATTGCGCGCCGAGGAGAAGTTCAGCACCGCGACGGGGTCACCGTCCAGGGCGGTGAGCCGGCGGGCCGCCTCCAGGCTGCTCTCGCCCGTGACCTCGAACGACGTGTCGTGGTGGGGCACCGAGGGCGTCTCCACCGGCTCGGGTCCGTGCAGCCGCGTCCCGGACCGGGCCGACTCGACGGCGTCGGCGATGGTCACCCGGACGCCGGAGGGGCCGCGGTAGCCGCCGGCCGCCACGATCTCCTCCGTCTCCCGGGCGATCGCCCGCAGGCGCGCGCTCATGGCGTGACCCCCGTACGCGCCACGAGCACGGCCCGTGTGTTCTCCCCCGTCGTGCCCATGAACGCATCGTGAGCGATGCTGGTCCTGCGGCGCAACAGAGTTTCGGGGCCCCGCAAACGGTGTACTCCGGTCCCGCAAGCGACAAATTTGCACCCTTGTGCGAACCGCCGAGAGGGTCTTGGGTGGACGGGTGAATGCCGGTCCGGCCCACCAGACCCCGGGCCGGCGGCATGGTGGAATCTCAGGAGGATCCCCACATGTCCGATTCGGTGAGTGACTGTACGGAGCGACGCCGCTCCACCGTCACCGAGGCCGAGGTGGAGGCGCTCGTCCATGGCATCTGCTTCAAGACGGGCCCGCCCCGCCTCCTCGGTGTGGAAGTCGAATGGCTCGTCCACGAGCTGCGCGCGCCGTGGCTCCCCGTACCGCCAGAACGTCTCGAAGCGGCGTACGCCGCTCTGCGGGCCGTGCCCCTGAGTTCGGCGCTGACCGTCGAACCCGGTGGGCAGCTGGAGCTGAGTTCCGCTCCCGCCGCCTCCCTGATGGAGTGCGTACGGTCCGTGTCGGCCGACCTGGCCGCCGTCCGCGCGAAGCTGCGCGAGACGGGCCTCGGCCTCAGCGGTTACGGCCAGGACCCCTGGAACCCCCCGACCCGCTACCTCCATGAGCCCCGGTACGACGCCATGGAGCGCTGTCTCGACCGTGCGGGGCCCGAGGGCCGCGCCATGATGTGCACGTCGGCGTCCGTGCAGGTGTGCGTGGACGCCGGTTACGAGGAGCCGGGTCCGCTGGGGCACGGGCGGCGCTGGTGGCTCGCGCACCAGCTCGGCGCGGTCCTGGTGGCCGCGTTCGCCCACTCCCCCATGGCCCGGGGACGGAGCACGGGCTGGCGCTCCACACGGCAGTCGCTGTGGACCGCGATGGACCCCGGGCGCACCGACGCGCCGCCCCTGGGCGGCGATCCCCGGGCCTCCTGGGCCCGACACGTCCTCGACTCCCCGGTGATGTGCGTCCGGGCGCCCGAGGGCCCCTGGGACGTGCCGGAGGGCATGACCTTCCGCGACTGGACCCGGTCCGGCACCCCGCCGGTCCGGGAGGACCTCGATTACCACATGACGACGCTGTTCCCGCCGGTACGTCCGCGCGGTCATCTCGAACTCCGCATGATCGACGCGCAGCCGGGTGAGGACGGCTGGATCGTGCCCCTCGCGGTGACGGCGGCCCTCTTCGACGACCCGGACGCGGCCGAGGTGGCCTACCGGACCGTGAAGCCGCTCGCGGAGCGGGCGGGCCCGGACCGAGCGCCCCGCAACCCGCTGTGGCGGGACGCGGCCCGGCACGGCCTCGCCGATCCGGAACTGCGCGAGGCCGCGGCGATCTGCTTCGCCGCGGCCCAGGAGGCGCTGCCGAGGCTCGGGGCCTCCCCCGAGGTCCTGGACGCGGTGGCCGAGTTCACCGACCGCTACGTGGCGCGGGGCCGCTGCCCCGCCGACGACCTGCTCGGCGCGGACCGGGCCCAGCACGAGGGCCGGTCCGGCGACCGGTCAGGCACCCGTTCCGACGGCCGGTCCGAGGCCCGGTCCGACGGCCGCTCGACCGGCCGGTTCGATGGGAAGGACATCAGCTCATGACCGCCCCCGCCCCCGATTCGCTGACGGATCCGGAGTCGCTCAGGGAGCGCGCCCTCGACGCGCTCGTCACCGCCCGGGACCGCACCGCCCTCCTCACCTCGTGCGTGGAGGACCCCGACCTGACCGCGCAGCACTCGCCGCTGATGTCCCCGCTGGTGTGGGACCTCGCGCACATCGGCAACCAGGAGGAGCTGTGGCTGCTGCGGGCGGTCGCGGGACGCGAGGCGCTGCGGCCCGAGATCGACGGGCTCTACGACGCGTTCGAGCACGCGCGTTCCGAGCGGCCGAAACTGCCGCTGCTGCCGCCCGCCGAGGCCCGCACGTACGCGGCGGAGGTGCGCGGCCGGGCGCTCGACGTCCTGGAGAGCTCCGCGTTCCGGGGCAGCCGCCTCACCGAGGCCGGATTCGCCTTCGGCATGGTCGCGCAGCACGAACAGCAGCACGACGAGACCATGCTGATCACCCATCAGCTCCGGAGGGGCCCCGCCGCCCTGACCGCTCCGGATCCCGCTCCGGTCGCGCCGTTCACGGGGCCGGCCGAAGTCCTGGTGCCCGGCGGCCCGTTCGTGATGGGCACCTCCACCGAACCCTGGGCGCTCGACAACGAGCGTCCCGCGCACCGGCGTACGGTCCCGTCGTTCCACATCGACACGACGCCGGTCACCAACGGCGCCTACCAGGCCTTCATGGCGGACGGCGGCTACGGCGACCCGCGCTGGTGGACGCCGGAGGGCTGGGACCACATCCGGACGCACGGCATCGAGGCGCCGCTGTTCTGGCGGCGCGAGGGCGGTCAGTGGCTGCGGCGGCGCTTCGGCGTCACCGAGGTCGTGCCGCCCGACGAGCCCGTTCTGCACGTGTGCTGGTACGAGGCCGACGCGTACGCCCGCTGGGCGGGCCGGCGGCTGCCCACCGAGGCGGAGTGGGAGAAGGCGGCCCGCCACGACCCGGTCTCCGACCGTTCCACCCGCTACCCGTGGGGCGACGCCGACCCCACACCGGAACACGCCAATCTGGGTCAGCGTCATCTGCGTCCGGCACCGGCGGGCAGCTATCCGGCGGGCGCCTCACCGCTCGGCGTACGGCAGTTGATCGGTGACGTGTGGGAGTGGACGTCGAGCGACCTGGAGCCGTATCCGGGGTTCGCCGCCTTCCCGTACAGGGAGTACTCGGAGGTCTTCTTCGGGCCCGACCACAAGGTGCTGCGCGGTGGTTCGTTCGCGGTGGACCAGGTGGCCTGCCGGGGCACGTTCCGCAACTGGGACTATCCGATCAGGCGGCAGATCTTCGCCGGCTTCCGCACGGCCCGTGACGGATCCTCCTGATGTGCCGTCATCTGGCGTTCCTCGGCGACGAGGAGCAGCTCGGGACGCTCCTCGTCGCGCCGGAGCACAGCCTGTTCCGGCAGTCCTGGGCGCCCCGCAGACAACGGCACGGGACGGTCAACGCCGACGGTTTCGGCGTGGGTTGGTACGCCGAGGGCGATCCGGTGCCCGCCCGGTACCGGCGTACCGGGCCCGTCTGGGGTGACGCGTCGTTCGCCGACCTGGCCCGTGTGGTCAGGTCGCGTGCGGTGCTCGCCGCGGTGCGGGACGCGACCGTGGCGGGCTCGGACGGGGAGGCCGCGGCGGCGCCGTTCGCCGCGGGCACCTGGCTGTTCAGCCACAACGGCGCCGTCCTCGGGTGGCCCGGCTCCCTCGCCCCGCTCGTGTCGGGCCTGCCCGCGGCCGAGCTGCTGTCCCTGGAGGCCCGCTGCGACTCCGCGTTCGTGTGGGCGCTGGTGCTGCGCCGGCTGCGCTCCGGGGACACGGAGGGGCAGGCGCTGGCCGACACGGTCGTGGAGGTCGCGGAGGCGGCCCCCGGATCACGCCTCAACCTGCTGCTGACCGACGGCGGGACCATCGCAGCGACCGCCTGGGGCGACACCCTCTGGTACCTCGCGGAGCCGGGCCGTCGCGTCGTGGTGGCCTCCGAGCCGCACGACGACGACCCGGGATGGCGGGAGGTCCCCGACCGCACCCTCCTCACGGCGAGCCGCACCGAGGTGCTGCTCACCCCGCTCAAGGACATGAGCGACGACATGGCATCCGCACAGCGCAAGGAGCCCCGTACGTGAGCCCGTTCCTGCTGACCCGCACCCTTCCCGAGGACGCCACCGAGGCGGCCCTGCGTGCCGACGTCCTGCACGGCCTCGGGCAGTCACCGAAGACGCTGCCGCCGAAGTGGTTCTACGACGCGCACGGCAGCGAGCTGTTCGAGAAGATCACCGAACTGCCGGAGTACTACCCGACGCGCGCCGAGCGGGAGATCCTGCTCGCGCGGGCGGGCGCGATCGCGGCGGCGAGCGGTGCGCGCACGCTCGTCGAGCTGGGTTCCGGCTCGTCGGAGAAGACGCGTCATCTGCTGGACGCGCTGCCGGACCTGCACACCTACGTCCCCGTGGACGTGAGTGAGAGCGCGCTCACGCAGGCCGGGCACGCGCTGATCGCGGAGCGTCCCGAGCTGAACGTGCACGCCCTGATCGCCGACTTCACCGCCGGTCTCACGCTCCCGGACACACCGGGACCGCGTCTGGTGGCGTTCCTGGGGGGCACCATCGGCAATCTGCTGCCCGCCGAGCGTGCCTCGTTCCTGTCGTCCGTACGGTCCCTGCTGTCGCCCGGGGACACCCTGCTGCTCGGCACGGACCTGGTGAAGGAACCGTCGGTGCTGGTCGCGGCCTACGACGACGCGGCCGGGGTGACGGCGGCGTTCAACAAGAACGTGCTGAGCGTCGTCGACCGTGAACTCGGCGCGGACTTCGACCTCGACGCGTTCGAGCACGTCGCGCTCTGGGACGCCGGGCACGAGTGGATCGAGATGCGGCTGCGGTCCCGTGTCGCGCAGACCGTGAAGATCAGCGCCCTCGGTCTGGCCGTCGACTTCGCGGAGGGCGAGGAGGTGCGGACCGAGATCTCGGCCAAGTTCCGCGCGGAGGGCGTCCGCGCCGAACTGGCGGAGGCGAGCTTCGACCTGACGCACTGGTGGACGGACACCGAGGGCCGCTTCGCGCTGTCGCTGAGCTCGGCGGTCTGACCTCCGGTCGGCGAGGACGGCGACCGGCGGCCCGCGGGTCCGGCACGGACCACCCGTGGGCCGGCCGCGGATCGGCGCACGGGCCTCCCGGACCCGACGGTCCGGGAGGCCCCGCCGCGTCAGCACCCCGTCGCGTCCGCACCCCGCCCCGGCCGTCCCTCGTCAGGTCGCACCCGTCCCCGGAGCGGGCGTCAGCTCATTCCCCGTCCACGGACAGGACGCGCGTGATGCTCTCGGAGGCCTTGCGGGCCTCCGTCGCCGGGTCGGCTCCGCCGAGGATCTTCGTCATGGACTTCTTGATCGGGTTGTCCGCCTCGACGGCGGCCCACTGCGGCGAGGACGGGGTCGCCCGGCCCTGCGCGGCCCCCGCCGCCATGGCGGCCACGCCCGGTTCGCCGGACACGGCGCCGGCGAGCTTGGACTTGTTGGGGACGTAGTTCATCGTCCTGGCCAGTTCCTTCTGCCACTTGGCGCCCGCGAGCGCCGCGATGACGGCGGTGGCACCGGTGCGGTCGTCGGTGTTCTCGGGCACGACGAGGTCGGAGCCACCGGTGAAGACCGCGCCGGGCTTCTCGGCGGTCTTGCCGGGAACGGGGAAGAAGCCCAACTTGCCCTTCAGGTCGGGGTTCGTGCGCTCGATGGCCTGGACGAGTCCGGGCACGGCCACGATCTGCGCCACCCGCCCCTTCGCGAACACCCCGGACTGCGGCGGGTGTTCCTCGTCGGCGTCCACCGGTCCGTCACCGAGCGCCTGGAGGCGCCGGTAGAATTCGATGCCGCGCAGCGCGGCCGGCGTATCGAGCGTGCCCGTCCAGCTGCCGGAGCGCGACTCCTCGGCGAGGTCGCCGCCCTCGTCCCAGATGAACCCGGAGAGGGTGTACCAGTCCTGGCCGGCCAGGTAGATGCCCTGGTTCCCGGCGGTGTTGAGGCGTTCGGTGTCGGTGAGCCACTGCTCGCGGGTCTTGGGCGGCTGCTCGACGCCGGCGGCCCGGAACAGGTCCTTGCGGTAGATGACGACACGGTTGGCGGCGTACCAGGGGACGCCGAACTGGCGGGTGCCGAACCGGCCGGGCTCGGCGAGGCCGGGCAGCCAGTCGTTCACGCCCCAGTCGCGCATCGATTCCAGGGTCAGGTCACTGAGCCCGCCGGCGTCGACGTACTGCGCCACCTGGGTGTTGCCGACCTCGATGACGTCGGGCGCGTCGGCGTCACTCTGCTTCAGGGCCGCCTGGACCTTGTCGCCGATCCCGGTCCACTCCTGGATGCGGATGTCGAGCCGGATGTCGCCGTGCCTGCTCTCGAAGTCCTCGGTGAAGCGCTTGAGGAAATCCTTGGAGGCGCTGTCCTTCATCAGCCACACCGTGACGGTGTGTCGTGACGTGCCGCTTCCCGGCAAGGAGCCGCACGCGGTGAGCAGGGAGGCGCTGACGCAGGCGACGGCGAGGAGGCGACGTTTCACGAGGGGTCCAGTTCTGTCTTGCGGACAGGGGGGAGGGGCCCGGCGTGGGGGGACGAGCTTGGGGTGCTCGTACGGGTGTGTGGATTTTGGTATGGACCAATGAGGTCCGTCAAGGGCCCACCGTCACCCGGGGCGGCCCGCCGTCTCGCGCAGCGTCACCGGGTGGGGCACCGTGGAATGACGCGTGGCACCACCGCCACGGCGGAGAGGAGCACCCGCATGTCCGACCACACCTACCGGGTCACCGAGATCGTCGGGACCTCGCACGAAGGCATCGACCAGGCGATCCGCAACGGCGTCACCCGCGCCTCGCAGACCCTGCGCAACCTCGACTGGTTCGAGGTCACGCAGGTCAGGGGCCAGATCGAGAACGGGCGGGTCGAGCACTACCAGGTCGGCCTGAAGCTCGGATTCCGGCTGGAGGACGCGGACTGACGCGTCGCCGGGACTCCGCACGGCCCGTCTCCGGGTCAGGTGCGCCCCTCCCCCTCCTGCGCGTCCCGCAGCGCCGGTGACGCGTCGGCCCAGCGCGCCCGTACGACCCTGAAGCCGGCCCGTTCCGCGTCCTCGCAGACGAGTTCGTCGTCGTCGACGAGGACGCGGATCTCCCGGTCCCGCGCGAGTCGGCGCAGGATCTCCAGTTTGGTACGGCGGGCGGGCCTGCGGTCGTCGTTGCGCCGCATCCAGATACGCCCCTCGGGCAGACCCTGGGCGGCCAGCCAGGCCACCGTGTCCCGGCGGCACCGCTCCGGACGGCCGGTCAGGTAGACGACCTCGCACTCGCGCGCGCTGCTCAGCGCCAGCGCGACCCCCTCGGCGAGCGGTGGATCCTGGGCCGCCGCCGCGAAGAACGCGTCCCAGTCCCGCGGGGAGCGCTCCAGGAACCGCTGGCGGTGCGCGGTGTCCGCGAGGGTGCCGTCCAGGTCGAACACGGCGAGTGGCGGTCTGCTGCTCTGCTCCTTCACAGCGACCAGCCTAGGGACTGTCCCGGCACGCCACGCGCCCGGCGCGACGACCGAGCCCCCCGGGACGGAGCCGGCTTCAGGAGGCGTCGGCCAGCCAGGGCCGGACCTGCCTGCGCGCCTCGTGGAGGCGGGACTTGAGCGTGCCGAGCGGAATGCCGACGCGCTCCGCGACCTCCGCGTATTCCAGCTGGCAGATGTCGCGGTACACCAACGGCGCCACCAGGTGCGGGTGTTCGCGCTCCAGCCGGTCCAGCGCCTCCAGCAGGTCGACCCGCGAGCCGGCGATGACGCTCGTGGTCCGGGGATCGACGTGCTGGGCGGCGTCGATCTCCTCGGGCCGCTCGGCGGCCCGGCGCTTCAACTCGCGGTACTTCTGCCGGGCACAGTTGGAGACCACCGTGTGGAGCCAGGTGCTGAAGCGGCTGCGGCCCTCGAACGTGGTGATCTTCCGGGACACCTGGAGGAGCACGTCCTGGGCCGCCTCCTCGGCGTCCTCGCGGCAGGGCAGAAAGCGTCCGCAGCGCCGCACGACCTCGGGCCGGACCTGCTGGAGCAGCACGTCGAGGGCCGCCCGGTCACCGGCGGCCGCCCGCAGCGCGAGTTCCTCGGTCCCCGCCGCGTCCTGCACTGGATGCTCCCCTCGGAGTCGATCAGAGGCCAGGCATGATAGTCGCATGCACTCCCTGGAACGGATCGGCCGCTACCGTCTGGACCGGCGCCTGGGCGCCGGCGGTTTCGGCGTGGTCTGGCTCGCCCACGACGACGACCTCGACGCCACCGTGGCCCTGAAAGTGCTGTCCGACAACTGGGTGGACCGGCTGGATGTCCGGGAGAGATTCCTCGCCGAGGCACGCCTGCTGCGCAAGGCCGACTCCAACCGGGTCGTGCAGGTCTACGACATCGGTGAACTCCCCGACGGCAGGCCCTACTTCGTCATGGAGTACGCGGACGGGGGCACCCTCGCCGACCGGCTGGCGGACGGACCGCTGCCCGTCGCCCGGGCCCTGCGGCTGACCGCGCTGGCGGCGCGCGGGGCGGCGGCCCTGCACGAGGCCGGCATCGTGCACCGCGACATCAAGCCGTCCAACGTCCTGCTGCGCACCGCCCCCGGCGGCTCCGACCGGGTGCTGCTGGCCGACCTCGGGCTGGCGAAGAGCCTCGCCCAGGCCTCCGGGCTCACCATGGCGGCGGGCTCCGCGGGCTACACCCCGCCCGAACAGGCCCAGCCCGGTTCCGGGATCGACGCACGGGCCGACGTGTACAGCCTGGGGGCCCTCGGCTACCACCTGGTCACCGGTTCGGTGCCGGGCCCGCCGGGGAAGGTGGAGCGGCCGGACCGGCTCCGCGCCGACGTCCCGGCGGACGTGCGGCGGGCACTGCTGCGCGCCATGGAACCCGACCGGGAGCGGCGCTGGCCCACCGCGGCGGAGTTCGCCGCGGAACTCGACCGGCTGGCCGACGAGGTGGCGGCCGCGGACACCTCCCGACGGACCCGGCCCCGCCGTCGCATCGCGCTCCTGGCGCTGACCGGTGTCGTCGTGGCCGGCGCGGTCGGCGCCGGCGCCGTCCTGCTGACGCGGGATCCCGGGCCGGGGACCGTCCGGGTCGCGGACCGTACGGGCCGGGTCTCCGCACAGGTACCGGCGTCGTGGGGCGGCCAGGTGCGCGACTCGGGCTGGAATCCGCGGACGCTGGGTCTGCGGGACGGCACGGAACCCGGGCTCGCCGTCGCGAACCACCTCACCCGCTGGCAGGACCTCGGCGCGGGCGGTGTCGACGGCGCCTTCGTCGGACTGAGCGAGCACGGCGACGTGACCACCGAGGTCCGCGGCCTCGCGCACACCGGCTGCCACTACGCCGGCAGCCGCCCCTACGCCGGCCCCCGCTGGCACGGGCTGATACGGACCTGGGACGACTGCCGGGGCGACGCCGGGTCCCTCACCGAGGCGGCGCTCACCCCGGCGGGCGGAGCGGCGCAGCCCCAGGTGTACGTGCAGATCCGGCAGGAGAGCGGCGACCGGAAGGCGGTCGACGGTGTGATCGGCTCCGTACGGGTGACGGCCTGACCGGCGTCGGACGGCACCGTTCGGCCGCCCTCGGGAAATTCGTCGGCCGATCCCGCGAACTTTTCGCTCCGCAGGTGCATCGGAGAAGGGTGACGGGGCACAACGCGCCGTGCGTACGGGCGAGAGGCCCGTACGAAGAGAGACCAAGGAGTGGTGACATGTCGACCTTCCGGCGCGCGGTGGCGGACACGGACCGGCCCGACGCGGTGTCCGCACGCCGCCTTTCCCCCGCCGCCCGGCGGGCCGCGCTGCTCGCCGGTGTGGCGCTGCTGAGCGTGCTCACCGCCTGCGGCAACGACACCCCGAGCGGTTCCCCGAAGAGCCTGTCCGGTACGGCCGAACCGGCGTCCGGGGACACCGGCACGAACACGGGCTCCGCGGGCTCGTCCGACCAGAGCGCGAGCTCCACCCCGGACAGCGGCACGGCGGGTACCCCGACCGATGCGGCCTCGGCCTCCGCCACCGCCTCCTCCGGCAACGCCTCCACCGCGAGCAGCCGGTGCCACACCTCCGAGCTGCGTGCCTCGGTCGGCGGCAACGACCCGGGGGCCGGGCAGGAGAACTTCCCGATCGTGCTGACCAACCGGTCCGGGCGCACCTGCACGGTGCGCGGCTACCCGGGCGCGGCGTTCGTCGACGCGTCCGGCAAGCAGCTCGGCCCGGACCCGCAGCGGTCCACGGACTCGGTGACGACCGTGAAGCTGGCCCCCGGACAGAGCGCGTGGGCGGGGCTGTCCTTCTCCAACCCGGAGATCAGCGGCGCCCACACGGCGACCCCGGCCTCGCTGGTGGTCACACCGCCCGACGAGAAGGACTCCCTGACGGTGAAGTGGACGCAGGGCAAGGTCCCGGTGTCCGGCAACTCCTCGTCGGTCCGCCTCACGGTGGTGCGGGTCGGCAGCGGCGCCTGACCGCCGCCTCGCCTCGGGCCCGCCTCGGGCCACGGTGCCCCGGGTCCCGTCAGTTCCCCGGCCCCGAGGTGGCGGACGTGGGCGCCGGCTCCACGGAGGCCCCCCAGTTGACGAGTTGCGTCCGGGGCGAGGGCGAGGCGGTGTCCAGTGTCCAGCGCTGAACCGGATCGTCGTCGTCGCGGGTCTTGAGGACGAGCGCCGACTCCCCTTCGACGGCCGCGGGCACGAGGACCAGGTCCTTGTTCCAGCGCGCCACCAGCCTGCCCTGGGCGGTGAGGTCGTAGCGGACGTTCTTCGCGCCCCGTTCCGACGCGCCCGCGCAGGGGGCCAGTCGGACCGAGTAGCTCAGCTGGGAGTCGAGACAGAGACCGGGCTCGGCGGCGTCGCGCAGCAGTCCGTCACGGCCGTACGACCAGGTGCGTACCGACTCGTCGTCGCAGGAGGTGAGCCGGGTCTCCACGCCGGCCGCGGCCTGTGCGCCGACGATGCCGACGCAGAGCCCGGTCGTGGTGTTGCGCAGGAGGGCGCCCGAGGCGCCGTCCGCCCGGCCGCCCGCGCCCGTCCAGGACGGTGTCGAGCCGGTGTGCGGGCGCGGTGCCCCCGAGGAACCGCTGCCGTCGGCCTTTCCGCTCGGCTCGTCGGAGCCCGCACCGGCGGCCCAGAGAACCAGCGGAACCAGGATCAGCGCGCCCACCGTCAGCACGGCGAGCGTCACGTTCCGGCGGCTCGGGGCGCGCCGGGCCCCCTTGTGCGGCGTGGCCCCGCGGGACGGCTTCGCGCGGGTGCCGGAGGGCGACCTGCCCCGGCGGGACGGGCGCTCCCTTACGGGCCGCGCCGGTGCGCGCCGACGGGACCGGGGGCCGGCGGAGCGCGACGGCGACGGGTCGCCGGGCTCGGCGCGGACCGTCGCGGGGCGGACGGGCGCGGCCTGCGGCGGGAAGGGCGGGGGCGGGGGTGCTCCGGGCGGGAGCGTCACGTCGGCCCGGGGATGGAACTCGACGATGGGGTCGGCTCCGTGGGGCGGCGTCTCCCGGCCGGGACCGGTAGCCGGCGCGCCCGACGTGGGCCCGTACCGGCCCGCCGGGTCCTCGGCGTCCCGGCCGGTCCCCGGTGCGTCCGCGGCGGGGGCGGCGGGGGCTCGCGTCCGGCGTGACGCCGCGTACGGGACGGCGCCCCAGCCGAGGACCGCCTCGGCGAGCGGGACGGCGAGCGAGCCGTTGAACTGGTTCAACTGGTCGGCCGCGTACCGGCAGTGGCCGCACCGGTTCATGTGCAGGCGCAGGTCGGGATCGAGGTCGGCGCCGCCGCGCCGCAGGGAGACGTCCAGCATGCGGTGGTAGCCGCGGCACTCTCCCTCGGGGGCGAGTTCGCGGTGGACCTCCAGGCAGCTCTCGCGCAGCCGCTCGCGGGCGCGCCGGAGTTCCGCGGGGGCGTCCGCCACGGGCAACCCGAGCAGGGCCGCCGGGACGGCCAGCCGCTCGCCCTCGGTCTCGCCGTGCCACAGCAGGCAGCGGGCCGCTTCCGGCAGTCGCTGGAAGGCCCGGGCCAGCAGCCGTCTGCCCTCGGGCGGAAGCAGCGGGTCGGTCTGCGGGTCGGTGCGGTCCACGTCGGCAAGGAGGTCGGGCGAGAGCAGTTCGCGCCGCTCGTCCGCGAGCCACTCGCCGGCCATCCGCCGCACGGTGACGAGCAGTTGGGGACGCCATGCGGCAGTGGGGCCGCCCTGGTGCAGGGAATCGCCGAACAGGCGCGTGAAGGAGGCGGTGGTGAGCATTCCGGCCGGGCCCACGCCGTCCGTGCACAGCCGCGCATAGGCGAAGACCGATTCCCAGTGCCGGTCGAGCAGTTCTCCGACGGGCCGGGTCGCGGGCGTCCCGCCCGGACTCTGCCTCAACTCGGCGGCGAGCCGTGCGTCCGGGACGACCTCGGGCAGCCGGCCCCGGTCGGGAGAAGGGGGCGGCACTGAGTCATTCACGTCCGCATTTCCTTCCGAGACAACGCGTCACCAAGTTCCCGCTCACACAAATGCGGACCCTCCGGCGAGGCCGGACGATCCGCCCTGGAGAGGGGCCGCGCCGCGAACGACCACCTCGGGCGGCCCTGGGGCGAGGGGGAACGGGCGCGCCGTACGCGCGCAGAGGCAGGCGAATATTGTCCGCACGCCGACAAGCCCCACCTTTGCACAGGCCGGGGACCCGGAACAAGTGAACCCGGAATTCTCCTAATGGCGCGCGCGGCCGGGATATTGACCAAATGTCAGCCCGGCCCGCGCGAAATGCAATTCGGAATCCCGCGGGCCCGCGAATCGCCCCGGTCTCACCACAATGGGAGCGCTCTCACGCGCTCGTTCGAGCGCGCGTCATTCCCGACGACGGCCGCGGCGGAGCGCCGGATCAGTGGCCGCTGATCTCCCGCGGGGCGTAGGGCTGTTCGAGCTGCTCGGTCTCCTTGTCGGTGAGTTCCACGTCCAGGGCGGCGACCGCGTCGTCGATGTGCGACGGTTTGGTCGCTCCGACGATGGGCGCGGTGACGGTGCTCCGGCCGAGCAGCCAGGCGAGCGCGACCCGGGCGCGCGGCACCCCGCGGTCCGCGGCGATGCGTGCGACGGCGTCCACGATCTCGCGGTCGCCCCCCTGGTACAGCTTCCTGCCGAAGTCGTCGTTGCGGCTGCGTTCGGTGGCGGTGTCCCCGTCACGGGTCAGGCGGCCGCGGGCGAGCGGGCTCCACGGCAGGACCCCGACGCCCTGGTCGGCGCAGAGCGGCAGCATCTCGCGCTCCTCCTCGCGGTACAGGAGGTTGTAGTGGTTCTGCATGGAGACGAACTTCGTCCAGCCGTGCAGGGCGGCGGTGTACTGCATCTTGGAGAACTCCCAGGCGTACATCGAACTCGCCCCGATGTAACGGGCCTTGCCCGCCTTCACCACGTCGTGCAGGGCTTCCATCGTCTCCTCGACGGGGGTCGCGTGGTCGAAGCGGTGGATCTGGTAGAGGTCGACGTGGTCGGTGCCGAGGCGGCGCAGACTGTTGTCGATCTCGGTCATGATCGCCTTGCGGGACAGGCCACGGCCGTTGGGTCCTTCGTGCATCGCGCCGTTCACCTTGCTGGCGAGGACGATCTCGTCGCGGCGCGCGTACTCGGCGAGCGCCCGGCCGACGATCTCCTCGCTGGTGCCGTCCGAGTAGACGTTCGCGGTGTCGAAGAAGGTGACCCCGGCCTCCAGCGCCCGGCGGATCAACGGCCGTGAGGCCTCCTCGTCCAGAGTCCACGCGTGCGTGCCGCGATCGGGGAGACCGAAACTCATGCAGCCCAGGCAGATCCGGGACACGTCCAGACCCGTCGAACCGAGCTTCACGTACTGCATGCTCATTCCTGCTTTCACTGGCGGTGGGGTGGGGAGAGCCGAGGACTGTTCCCTGCCCGCCGAAGGCGCACCGCAGGCCTACTCGACGGGCCCTTCCACGTCGTCGTACATCCGGGCCGACAGGATCAGCCCGTCGCCGCCCCGCGTGCAGACCGCGAGCCCCGGCTGCGGCGGCAGGTCGGCGTCGCCCCAGCGGTCGCAGATGTACTCGAAGGCGCTGCGGGTGCCGTCCTCGGTCACGGTGCACAGTTTGAGCGGGATTCCGCCGCCGGCGGCGAAGAGGGCGTCGTACAGCTCGGTCAGTTCCTCGGGCCCGGCGTGGCGGTACGTCTCCTCGGAGGGCCCCCGGAAGGTGCCGTCCGGCCCGAACGCGGCGACGACGGCCGCGGTGTCGCCCGCGTCGAGGGCCGCCGTGTAGGCGCCCACGACGTCGGAGGCGTGGACCGCGGGGTCGGGTTCGAGCATCGGACGGCGCACGACGTGCCGGCCGAGCAGGGGCCAACGGGAGTGGTGGATGCGTACGGGGAGTTTGGAGGCGGGGTCGACGGCGACCGCCACGGGCACTCCGGCGCGCTCGCCGTCGGGACCCTCCAGGTGCACGATCCACTCGCCCACGGCCCGCCGCGCGCCGATCGTGGTGGCGACCTCCTCGATGTCGACCTTGTGCTCGGCCCGCCAGGTGTCCTGCACCCCCAGCCAGGCGGCCAGCACGGCCACACCGCTGATCCGGCCCGCCTCCGGGTCGTCGAGGGCCACGGGTACGGTGGCCGACGCGGGGTCGCGCAGCGCGTCGGCGAGGTCGGCGGCGCCGATCCGGTCGACGAGATCGGCGATCTGCGGGATCCAGACCATGGGGACTCCTGGCGGTGCCGAGTGGTCGTGCGGTGGTCGAGCGGTGATCGTCCCCGCGGTCGTCCTCGATCGTGGGGCCGGTCGTCTTCGATCGTGGGCCCGTACGGCCCGGGGCGCGACCTCAGCGCGTGGAATCGGTGGCCCGCCCGGGGTGGGCCCCCGTACGCGGGCCGTCTTTCGACCCAGCGCCATGTCCGAATACCGCCGGACGTGGCGCCGGACGAGGCGCACTGTTGAGGGTGCACACAGCTTGGGACCTGGGAAAGGAACCGGACCGATGACGCTCTACACGACGATGGACAGCCCGCTCGGCCCGCTGCTGCTGGTGGGCCGGGAGTCCCCGACGGCCAAGGGCGGGACCGCGCTCGCCGCGCTGTCGCTCCCCGGCCAGAAGAACGGCGCGGTCGTCCAGGACGGCTGGCGCGAGGACCCGGACGCCTTCCGGGAGATCGGCTCACAGCTCCGTTCGTACTTCGAGGGCGGGCTGACCTCGTTCGACATCGAGTACGTGCCCGGTGGCACCGACTTCCGGCAGCGCGTCTGGAAGGCCCTGGAGGACATCCCGTACGGCACCACGCTCAGCTACGGGGAGATCGCCGCGCGGATCGGCGCGTCCCGGGCCGCCGTCCGGGCCGTCGGTACGGCGATCGGCGCGAACCCCCTGCTGGTGGTCCGCCCCTGCCATCGGGTGATCGGCGCGAACGGGGCGCTCACCGGATACGCGGCGGGGCTGGAGCGCAAGCGGCTGCTGCTGGACCTGGAGAACGTGCCGGTGTGATCCGCGGCTCCCGGGGCCGCCTTGCCCGGCCCGGGAGCCGGGGCGGATCATGGACGGCGCCGGGAACCGGCGGAACGACGCCGGAACGACGGGTGACGAGCGACCGGAGCGGCCATGCGCAGCGAGCGACACCACGACTCCCCCTCGGCGGCGGAGCCGCCCGGCGACGAGGTGCGCTTCTCCGTGCTCGACCGCTCCCGAGTCCGCGAGGGACACGAACCGGCCGAGGCCCTGCGGGACAGCGTGCGTCTGGCCCGTGAACTGGAACGGCTGGGATACCACCGGTTCTGGGTCGCCGAGCATCACGGCGTCCCGGGTGTCGCCGGGTCCGCGCCGACCGTCCTGGCCGCCGCGGTCGCCGCCGCCACCCGCACCCTGCGGGTCGGCACCGGAGGCGTGATGCTCCCCAACCACCGGCCGCTGGTCGTCGCGGAACAGTTCGGGGTTCTGGAGTCGCTGTTCCCGGGGCGCATCGACATGGGCGTCGGGCGTTCCGTCGGCTTCACCGACGGGGTGCGCAAGGCGCTCGGCCGCGACAAGGACGCCGCCGGGTCCGAGGACTACTCGGCCCAGCTCGACGAACTCCTCGGCTGGTTCCGCGGCACCGCACCCACCGGGGTGCACGCCCGCCCCGCGGAGGGACTGACCGTCCCGCCGTTCGTGCTGGCCCTCGGCGAGGGCGCCGCCATCGCCGCCCGGGCCGGCCTCCCCCTGGTCATCGGGGACCTGCGGAACCGGGACAGGATGCGGCGCGGTATCGACGAGTACAGAGCGGCCTTCCGCCCCTCCGTATGGGCGGAGCGGCCCTATGTCGTGATCTCCGGCACGGTCGCCGTGGCCGCGAGCCCCGGGGAGGCCCGGCGGCTGCTGCTGCCGGAGGCCTGGTCGATGGCGCACGCCCGGACCCACGGCACGTTCCCGCCGCTGCCGCCCGCAGAGCGGGTCGAGACGCTCACGATGACGGGCAAGGAACGCGGCTTCTACGAGTCCGGTCTGACCGGCCACATCGCCGGCACCGAGGACCAGGTGGCCGACGAACTCCGTACGGTCCTGAAGGAGACCGGCGCCCAGGAGGTACTGGTCACCACGAGCACGTACGACCGGGCGGCCCTGCTGGACTCCTACCGCCGGCTGGCCCGGGTCGCGGGACTGGCCCCCGCCTAGAATCGTGGGGTTTGCCCGCCCACCCCGATCCACGCCCGTGCCGAAGGTCCTCAGGTCCCCGGTACCGGGCAGCTCCAGGAGTCCCGCCGATGCCCCTTCCCGACCGCAGCCCGCACGACCCGTACGTCCGCGTCCGCGGCGCCCGGGAGCACAACCTGCGGGGGGTGGACGTCGACATCCCGCGGGACGTGCTCGCGGTGTTCACCGGTGTGTCCGGGTCCGGGAAGTCGTCGCTCGCGTTC
Source organism: Streptomyces sp. NBC_01428 (assembly GCF_036231965.1). NCBI lineage: Bacteria > Bacillati > Actinomycetota > Actinomycetes > Kitasatosporales > Streptomycetaceae > Streptomyces > Streptomyces sp. NBC_01428. The sequence goes on from NZ_CP109499.1 coordinate 1,644,795, forward strand.
GGGACGGTGTACGCGGAGGCGCAGCGCCGGTACTTCGAGTCGGTGGCCCCGTACGCGCGGCGGCTGATCCACCAGGTCGGGGCACCCAAGGTCGGGGAGATCACGGGGCTGCCGCCCGCGGTGTCGCTCCAGCAGCGCAGGTCGGCGCCCACCTCCCGTTCGTCGGTGGGCACGGTCACCAACCTGTCGAACTCGCTGCGGATGCTGTTCTCCCGGGCCGGCGACTACCCGGCGGGCGCGGAGCGGCTCGACTCGGACGCCTTCTCACCGAACACGGCTGCCGGCGCCTGCCCCGAGTGCCATGGCCTGGGCCAAGTGCACCGGACGGGTGAGGAGTTGCTGGTCCCCGATCCGGCGCTGTCGATCCGCGAGGGCGCCATCGCGGCCTGGCCGGGTGCCTGGCAGGGCAAGAACCTGCGGGACGTCCTCGACGCCCTCGGGTACGACGTGGACCGGCCCTGGAGCGAACTGCCCGCCGCGGAACGGGAGTGGATCCTCTTCACCGACGAGCAGCCGGTCGTCACCGTGCATCCGGTGCGGGACGCGGAGCGCATCCAACGCCCTTACCAGGGCACGTACATGAGCGCCCGGCGCTACGTCCTGAAGACCTTCTCCGACACGAAGAGCCCCACGCTCCGGGCCAAGGCCGAGCGCTTCCTGGCCGCCGCGCCCTGTCCGGTGTGCGGGGGCAGGAGGCTGCGCGCCGAGTCGCTGGCGGTGACGGTCGCGGGGCGGACGATCGCCGACCTGGCCGCGTTGCCGCTGACCGAACTCGCGCGGTCCCTCACGGCCGAATCGGAGACCGCCCGGGTCCTGACCGAGGACCTCGTCTCCCGGATCGACCCGGTGGTCGAACTCGGCCTCGGCTACCTGAGCCTGGACCGGTCCACCCCGACCCTCTCGGCCGGTGAACTCCAACGGCTGCGCCTGGCCACACAGTTGCGGTCCGGTCTGTTCGGTGTGGTGTACGTGCTCGACGAGCCGTCCGCCGGTCTGCACCCGGCGGACACCGAGGCGCTGCTCACCGTGCTGGAGCGGCTGAAGGCCGCGGGCAACTCGGTGTTCGTCGTGGAGCACAACCTCGACGTCGTGCGGGGCGCGGACTGGCTGGTCGACGTGGGACCGCAGGCGGGTGAGCACGGCGGGCGCGTCCTGCACAGCGGCCCGCCGGCCGGGCTGGAGAACGTCGCGGAGTCGGCCACGGGCCGTTTCCTCTTCGACCGCTCCCCCGCCCCGGCCCGTACCGTGCGGGCCCCCCGCGGCCAGGTGAAGGTGGGACCCGTCACCCGGCACAATCTGCGGGACGTCACGGCCGAGTTCCCGCTCGGGGTGCTCACCGCCGTCACCGGCGTCTCCGGCTCGGGCAAGTCGACGCTGATCGGCGAGGTGACGGAGGAGCTGGCGGGTGTCGGCCGGCTCGTCGGCGTCGACCAGAGGCCCATCGGCCGGACACCCCGCTCCAACCTGGCCACGTACACCGGGCTGTTCGACGTCGTCCGCAAGGTGTTCGCCGCCACACCGGACGCTCGCGAACGGGGCTACGGCGTGGGGCGCTTCTCCTTCAACGTGGCCGGCGGCCGCTGCGAGACCTGCCAGGGCGAGGGCTTCGTCAGCGTGGAGCTGCTCTTCCTGCCCAGCACCTACGCTCCCTGCCCGGACTGCGGCGGCGCGCGCTACAACCCCGAGACCCTCGAAGTGACGTACCGGGGACGGAACATCGCACAGATCCTCGACCTCACCGTCGAGGCCGCGGCCGCGTTCTTCGCCGACACCGGCACCCCCGCCGTGTCGCGCAGCCTCGAAACCCTGCTCGACGTGGGACTCGGGTATCTGCGACTCGGGCAGCCCGCGACGGAGTTGTCGGGTGGTGAGGCACAACGCATCAAGCTGGCAAGCGAGTTGCAGCGGATGCGTCGGGGGCACACCTTCTACCTCCTCGACGAGCCGACGACGGGACTGCACCCCGCCGATGTCGAGGTGCTGATGCGGCAGTTGCACGGGCTGGTGGACGCGGGCCACACCGTGGTGGTCGTCGAACACGACATGGCCGTCGTGGCGGGCGCGGACTGGGTGATCGACCTGGGCCCGGGCGGAGGCGAGGAGGGCGGCCGGATCGTGTCCACCGGACCACCCACCCAGGTGGCCCACGCCCCGGACAGCAGAACGGCGCCGTACCTGGCCCGAGCGCTCGGGCAGGACGCCTAGGACACGCCGGGCACCGACTCCCCGCCCGGGGCACAACCCGGGCGAACGACGCGACGCCAACGGCCCTCGGACGGAGCCGGGTCGACTGTGTGCCCGCCCTCAGGGGTGGGTCCCGGGCGGTGATCCTGCGGCACGTGGGGTTCCCTGTGCCGCCGCGGCGAGCGTGCGCCGGTCCGGGTGGTCGTCGGGGGCGAGGGTGGGGCTCAGGTCGATCTCGGCCACGAGCCCGCGGGCCGACACCACCCGCCAGAGCGAGGTGAGCAGCGCGTCCTCGCCGACGAACGCGGGTGCCGTGCTGGCCGTGCCGTCGGCGAACCGGTAGCGCACGCGCACCGGCTGGACCGGTGTTCCGGCGTCCAGCGCGGCCTGGAAGACGGCCCTGCGGTAGCGGCCCTGGGCGCGGCCGCACCACGTGCTGCCCTCGGGGAACACGACGACCGCGGCGCCACCGCGCAGGACCCCGGCGATCCGCTCCACCGTGCCCGGCAGCGCGCGCAGCCGGTCGCGGTCGATGAAGAGGGTGCCGCCCCGTGCCGCGACCGCGCCCACGACGGGCCAGCCGCGCACCTCGGTCTTGGCCAGCATCCGGGCCGGGCGGACGGCGGCGAGCAGCGGGATGTCGAGCCACGAGATGTGGTTGGCCACGATCAGCAGCCCGCCGGTGGGAGGAGCGGCCCCGGTGATCCGTGTACGGACTCCGGCCGCGCGCACCACGGCGAGGCACCAGTGGCGGATCCACCGGTCGCGCCGGGCCGCCCGCAGACGGCCGACGAGCGGGGTCAGGAGCACCCCCACGAGGACCACCGACAGGAGTGCGCCGAGCCGCAGGGCGGACCGCGGGACGCCGGTCCAGGGCCGTGCGGACTCCACGCAGCCGCGCGGGGAGCAGGGCGCGCCGGGCAGCCAGGCGCTGCCCGCCGGAGCGGGCCGGCGCCCGACCGCCCGCCGGGGCGCGGGGACGCCGTCGAGCCCGAAGGCCGGCGCGGCGGCACCCTGCCCCTCGGCGGGGCGGAACGGCCCGGCGCCGGGCAGCCGCGGCGACGGGACGCGGGGCGCGGCGACGCGCGACACCACGGTGCCCGGCGTACGGGTGCGGGACACGACCCTGCCGGTCGTCGCGGTCGCCGGCGTCGTCACGCCGGGCGGCTCGGTCGCGGACGTCGTCACCGTGTGCGGCGGGACGGCGGGCCGCGGCGACCCGCCGCCACGGGAGCCGGGCGCCGCGGCGTGCTCAGCGGTGCCCGGCTCCGTCGTGCGGCCGGCCGGCACGGCGGGCGTCGCGGTCGTGCGGGGTGTGCTCATCACGCGGGGACGAGGGAGAGGAAGTGGCGGAGGTAGCGCGGGTTGACCCGGCGCATCGACAGCAGGACGTACAGGTCGGCGACCCCGAAGTCCGCGTCGAGAGCGGGCTCGCCGCACACCCAGGCGCCGAGGCGCAGATAGCCGCGCAGCAGCGGGGGCAGTTCGGTGCGGGCGGGCCGGGCGACGCCCTCGGGGTTCCAGGGCCGCAGCGGGCGGATCCGGAACTCCTCGGGGGCGAGGTGCTTGTGCCGCACCCGGTCCCAGGTGCCGGCGGCGAGGGTGCCGCCGTCGGCGAGCGGGACGGAGCAGCAGCCCGCGAGCCACTCGTGGCCGCCCTCGACCATGTAGCGCGCTATGCCGGCCCAGATCAGGCCGATGACGGCGCCGTCGCGGTGGTCGGGGTGGACGCAGGAGCGCCCGACCTCGACGAGGCCGGGGCGGATCGCGGCCAGCGGTCCGAGGTCGAACTCGCTCTCGGAGTAGAGGCGTCCGGCGATCGCGGCGCGCTCGGGAGGCAGCAGCCGGTAGGTGCCGACGACCTGCCCGGTCACCGTGTCGCGGACCAGCAGGTGGTCGCAGTACGCGTCGAAGGCGTCGATGTCGAGGCCGGGCTGCGGGGTGTTCAGGAGAGCGCCCATCTCCCCGGCGAAGACGTCGTGGCGCAGCCGCTGCGCGGCCCGGACGTCGGCCTCGTCGCGGGCGAGGGTGACGGTGTAGCGGGTGGGGGTGACGGGCTGGGCGGGGCTGTCGAGGGTGGAAACGCCGGTCATGGCACTCTCCTGGTCACGGGCCGTTCGGCGGCGGGGTCCCCCGTTCTCGGGCGGAGCCGAGCGTTCGGGGGAGGCAGACCGGAATCCGTACGGCCTGCGCGCTCCTGTTCTTCCGATGCCGGTTGGCGTGCGCGTGACCTGTGCCAGGAGGGCGGATGTGAGGATGCTGAATGGCAGGGGTGCCGTCCGCGGCGGGCCGGGTGGCCCGGGAGAGCGAGACGGGACCGGGGTGTGAGCACCACCCCCGGTCCCGCCCGTCCGCACCCTACGGCGAACGACTGTGTGGCTAACGCCTGCCTGTCCTGCGGGTGGCCCGCAGCCACTCCTTGTTCATTCCGGTGATGGAGAACAGCGGGATGCCCTTGGGGCACGCGGTCGCGCACTCACCGGCGAGGGTGCAGCCGCCGAACCCCTCCTCGTCCATCTGCGCCACCATGTCGAGCACCCGGGTCTCCCTTTCGGGGGCGCCCTGCGGCAGCACGTTGAGGTGGTTGACCTTGGCGGAGGTGAACAGCATCGCGGCGCCGTTGGGGCAGGCGGCGACGCAGGCGCCGCAGCCGATGCACTCGGCGTGCTCGAAGGCGAAGTCGGCGTCGGGCTTGGGCACCGCCGTGGCGTGGGCCTCCGGTGCGGCACCGGTCGGGGCGGTGACGTAGCCGCCGGCCTGGATGATGCGGTCGAAGGCGGACCGGTCGACCACGAGGTCCTTCACGACGGGGAACGCGGCGGCCCGCCAGGGCTCGATGTCGATGGTGTCGCCGTCCCGGAAGGACCGCATGTGGAGCTGACAGGTGGTGGTGCGCTCGGGTCCGTGCGCGTCGCCGTTGATGACGAGGCTGCACGCCCCGCAGATGCCCTCGCGGCAGTCGTGGTCGAAGGCGACGGGGTCGTCGCCGGTGAGGATGAGTTCCTCGTTGAGGGTGTCGAGCATCTCCAGGAAGGACATGTCGGCCGAGATGCCGTCCACCTCGTACGTGGACATCGCTCCGTCGGCGTCGGCGTTCTTCTGCCGCCAGACGCGCAGGGTGAGCTTCATGCGTAGCTCCGCTGGGTGGGGTGGACGTACTCGAAGACGAGGTCTTCCTTGTGCAGGACCGGCGGGGTGCCGGTGTCGGTGAACTCCCAGGCGGCGGCGTAGGAGAACTCCTCGTCCCTGCGGGCCGCTTCGCCGTCCGGGGTCTGGGACTCCTCGCGGAAGTGGCCGCCGCAGGACTCGGCGCGGTGCAGTGCGTCGAGGCACATCAGCTCGGCGAGTTCCAGGTAGTCGACGATCCGGTTGGCCTTCTCCAGCGACTGGTTGAACTCCTCACCGACGCCGGGGACCTTGATGCGCCGCCAGAACTCCTCACGGATCTGCGGGATGCGTTCCAGGGCCTTGCGCAGTCCCGTCTCGGTACGGGCCATACCGCAGAACTCCCACATGAGTTCGCCGAGTTCACGGTGGAAGGAGTCGGGGGTGCGGTCGCCGTCGACGGCCAGCAGGAGCCGCAGCCGGTCCTCGGTGTCGGCCAGGACCTCCTGGACGGCGGGGTGTTCGTCGGTGACCGCCTCACGGTGGGGGTTGCGCGCGAGGTAGTCGTTGATCGTCGAGGGGAGGACGAAGTAGCCGTCGGCGAGCCCCTGCATCAGGGCGGAGGCGCCGAGGCGGTTGGCACCGTGGTCGGAGAAGTTGGCCTCGCCGATGGCGAACAGGCCCGGGACGGTGGTCTGAAGGTCGTAGTCGACCCACAGACCGCCCATCGTGTAGTGCACGGCGGGGTAGATCCGCATGGGCACGCTGTACGGGTCCTCGGCGGTGATCCGGGCGTACATGTCGAAGAGGTTGCCGTACTTCTCCTCGACCTGGGCCCGGCCCATCCGCGCGATGGCGTCGGCGAAGTCGAGGTAGACGCCCTGGCCGCCGGGGCCCACTCCCCTGCCCTCGTCGCACACGTTCTTCGCGGCGCGGGAGGCGATGTCGCGGGGCACGAGGTTGCCGAAGGCGGGGTAGATCCGCTCCAGGTAGTAGTCGCGCTCGTCCTCGGGGATCTCGTTGGGCGGCCGGGTGTCGCCGTGCGCCTTCGGCACCCAGATGCGGCCGTCGTTGCGCAGCGACTCGCTCATCAGTGTCAGCTTCGACTGGTGGTCGCCGGTGCGCGGGATGCAGGTGGGGTGGATCTGGGTGAAGCAGGGGTTGGCGAAGTACGCGCCGCGCCGGTGGGCCCGCCAGACGGCGGTGGCGTTGGAGTTCATGGCGTTCGTCGACAGGTAGAAGACGTTGCCGTAGCCGCCGCTGGCGAGGACGACGGCGTCCGCGTAGTACGTGTCGATCCGGCCGGTGATCAGGTCGCGCGCGACGATGCCGCGGGCCTTGCCGTCGACCACGATCAGGTCGAGCATCTCGGTCCGCGCGTGCATCTCGATGTTCCCGGCCGCGATCTGCCGGGACAGCGCCTGGTAGGCGCCGAGCAGGAGTTGCTGGCCGGTCTGGCCGCGGGCGTAGAAGGTGCGGGAGACCTGGACGCCGCCGAAGGAGCGGGTGTCGAGGAGGCCGCCGTACTCGCGCGCGAAGGGCACGCCCTGGGCGACGCACTGGTCGATGATCTCGACCGAGATCTGCGCCAGGCGGTGGACGTTGGACTCGCGGGCTCTGAAGTCGCCGCCCTTGACGGTGTCGTAGAAGAGCCGGTGGACGGAGTCGCCGTCGTTGCGGTAGTTCTTCGCCGCGTTGATGCCGCCCTGGGCGGCGATCGAGTGGGCGCGGCGCGGGGAGTCCTGGTAGCAGAACTGGACGACGTGGTAGCCCTGTTCGGCGAGGGTGGCGCCGGCGGAGCCGCCCGCGAGTCCGGTCCCGACGACGATCACGGTGTGTTTGCGGCGGTTGGCCGGGTTGACCAGCTTCGCCTCGAAACGGCGGGTGTCCCAGCGCTCGTTGACGGGCCCCTTCGGCGCCTGGGCGTCGGCGAGCGGCACACCGGTCGGGTAGTCGGCGTATGCGGTCATGTCAGCTCACCACTCCGGTCATGACACCGACGGGTACGGAGAGGAATCCCGCCGTGAGCACCAGCGCGAGGACGTTGGCGACGGTTTTGAGGGCGCGGTCGCGGCTGCGGCTGCCGGCGCCGAGGGTCTGTGCGGCGCTCCAGAAGCCGTGCCGGATGTGCAGGCCGAGCGCGAGCATGGCGACGATGTAGACGATGTCGCCGTACCAGGTGGAGAAGGTGTCCACGACGTTCTGGTACGGGTGGCCCTCCTGGAAGCCGCCGGAGTGCACGGTGCCGGTCGTCAGGTCGAGCAGGTGCCAGACGATGAAGAGGCCGAGGATGATTCCGCCCCAGCGCATGGTGCGGGTGGCGTAGCTCGTCCGGGGCTTGCGGTGGACGTACCGGTCGGGGCGGGCTCTGATGTCACGGCGGCTGAGCTGGTAGGCGGAGACCGCGTGCGCGACCACGGCGACGACCAGCACCACGCGGACGAGCCAGAGCGTCCACTCGTAGTGCATGACCGGTTCGCCGATCGTGCGCAGCCAGTGGGCGTAGTGGTTGAACTCGCCCGCGCCGAAGTAGATCTTGAGGTTCCCGATCATGTGGGCGACCAGGTAGAGCAGCATGATCAGGCCGCTGACGGCCATCACGGTCTTCTTGCCGACGGAGCTGTCCCACACGGTGCGCGCCATGGACGGCCGTCGGTCCGTCCGCGTTGCCAGAGCCATGGGTCAAGACGGTAGGCCGCACGGAACCGATCAGTCCAAGACATGGAACAGCTCGTTTCCATAGGCACGAGCTATCGTGAGGGCATGCAGTTCCAGCAGCTCCAGTACTTCGTGGCCGTCGCGGAGACCCGGCACTTCACCCGGGCCGCCGAGCTGATGCACGTCGCGCAGCCTTCCCTGTCGCAGCAGATCAAGTCGCTGGAGCGGGAGTTGGGCGCGGACCTGTTCCTGCGGGCGCGCGGCAACATCACGCTCACCGACGCGGGCGAGGCACTGCTGCCGCTGGCCCGGCGGATCCTCGCGGACGCGGACACGGCGCGGCACGAGGTGCAGGAGCTGGCCCAGCTGCGCGGCGGGCGGGTGCGGCTCGGTGCGACGCCGAGCCTGTGCACGGGGCTCCTGCCGGACGTGCTGCGCGCCTTCCACGACCGCTATCCCGGCATCAGCCTGCTGATCGAGGAGAGCGGCTCGCACGACCTCGTACGGGATCTGGCGCGGGGCGCTCTGGATCTCGCTCTGGTCGTGCTGCCGCTCCCGACGCCGTCCCCCGCGCTGACCACGGTCGAACTGCTGCGGGAGGACCTGGTGGTGGTGTCGTCGCCGGAGGCCCCGGCGCCGGGGCGGGGGGACGGTCGCCGGACGGTGCGCGTGGCCGATCTGGAGAGCGAGCGCCTGGTGATGTTCCGGCACGGCTACGACCTGCGCGACCTGACGGTCGCCGCCTGCCGCGCCGAGGGCTTCGAGCCGGACTTCGCGGTCGAGGGCGGCGAGATGGACGCCGTGCTGGGTTTCGTCCGGGCGGGCCTCGGCGTGGCCGTCGTGCCGCGGATGGTCGCCACCGGGTCCGGACGGGGACTGCGGGTGACGCCGCTGGCCAGGCCGGGGCTGCACCGGACGATCGCGCTGGCCCACCGCAGCGACGTGGCGCCGCCCCGGGCGGCGCGCGAACTCCAGCGGATGCTGCTGGAACGCTGACCGCTCCGGGTTGCGCCACGGGGTGCGCGCGCCCCGGGCCGCCGAGGAATCCGCGGACGTCCCCGACGAAGCCGGCGGTGTCGGTGGGGCCGAAGGCGGTGCGCTGGAGCACGAAGCCGTGGAGGAGGGTCGTCACGCCCCGGGACCCCCGGTCGGGGTCGCGAGGAGATCGTCGCGCCCGACCGCCTCACGGCCTGGGGACACCGTCCGGCCCCGGCGTCACCGGAGCCGGCGGCCGGTGTCACCAGGTCGGGATGAACCCGCCGTCGATCAGGAAGTCGCTGCCGGTGATGTTCCCCGCGCGGTCACCGGCGAGGAAGAGCACCAGGTCCGCGACCTCGGACGGCTTGGAGAAGCGGCCTGTCACGGTGGCGCCGGACGCCTGGGAGACCACCTCCTCGGGGGTGAGCCCCGCGGCGGCCGACACCGTCGCGGCCACTCCGCCGCCGCCCAGCCACAGCTCGGTCTCCACCGGACCCGGGCTGACCGTGTTGACCCGGATGCCCTGGGGACCGACCTCCTTCGACAGGGCCTTGGAGAACGCGACCAGGGCGGCCTTGCCCGCGCTGTAGTCGATCACCAGCGGGTCGGGCAGGGTCGCGTTGACCGAGCCGACCGTCACGATGGAACCCCGGCCCGCGGCGAGCATCACCGGCAGGGCGGCACGGGTGACCCGTACGGCGGTCAGCAGGTTCAGGTCGACCGTACGGGCCCACTGCTCGTCGGTCACCGACAGGAAGCCGCCGGTCCGCGCCGGGGCCGAGCCCACGTTGTTGACCAGGACGTCGATCCGCCCGCCCGCGGCGTCGATGAGCCGCGCGGCCGCGTCGGGCTCGGCGAGGTCGACGCCCACCCAGGTGACGTCACCCTCCTTGGCCAGCGCGTCCAGGCCGGGCGATCTGCCCCGCGACCCCGCGACCACCTTCGCACCCGCTCCGGCCAGCGCCTCGGCGACGGCGAGCCCGATGCCCTTGCTGGCCCCGGTGACGACCGCCGTCCTGCCCTGAAGTTCCGTGCTCATGGCTCTCAGCTCCATCCCTGGGACGCGCGTCCTGCCGACACCCGACACGGCGACGCGGCGCGGCCTCCGTTCCAGGAGACCACGCCGCGCCCCGGCCTTCAGCCGGTCGCGTCGACCAGCGCCAGATCGTGCAGCCGCTCCGGCGGGCCCGGCCGGGCGTAGTACCAGCCCTGGGCCGTGTCGCAGCCCAGTATCCGCAGCTGCTCGGCCTGGGCACCGGTCTCCACGCCCTCGACCGTGACGGCGAGATCCAGGCTGTGGGCCAGCGACACGATACCTTCCACGATCTTCAGGTCGACGGGGTCGGCGGGGAACTGCTGCATGCCCTGCGTGAAGGACCGGTCCAGCTTCAGGATGCTGACCGGCAGACGCCGCAGGTTGGCCAGGTTCGAGTAGCCCGTGCCGAAGTCGTCCAGCGCGATGTCGACGCCCATCTCGGCGAGCCGGCGCAGCGGCTTCAGCAGATCGTCGTCGGCACCGATCAGGGCGGACTCGGTGACCTCCAGGCAGAGCGCCTGGGCGTCCAGGCCCTCGCGCTCCAGGATGTCGACGGTGTCCTGGACCAGGCCGGGATGGGTCAACTGGCACGGCGAGAGGTTCACGTTGACCCGCAGCGGGCCGCCGCCGGGGTGCCGCTGCTGCCAGGTGCGGGCCTGGCGGACCGACTGCTCCAGGACCCAGCGGCCGAGCGGCACGATCAGTCCGGTGTGTTCGGCCAGCGGGATGAAGCGGTCGGGGCTCAGCACTCCGTGCTGCGGATGCAACCAGCGCACCAGCGCCTCGGCGCCGCGCACGCTGCCGTCACCGAGGTGCACCAGCGGCTGGTACTCGATGAAGAACTCGCCCCGGTCCAGGGCCGCCGGCAGCGCCGTGGTGAGCCCGTGCCGGGTGATCGCCCGGGCGTCCGCCTCCGGATCGGCCAGTTCGAAGCGGTTGCCGCCCGCGGACTTGGCCCGGTACATCGTGATGTCGGCACTGCGCAGCACGTCGGCGGCGCCGCGCACCCCGGCCGGGCCCTCCACGACGCCGATGCTGCCGCGCACGGTCAGCTCACGGCCGTCGATACTGATCGGCGTGACGAGCGCGTTCATGATGCGCCCGGCCAGCTCCTCGACCTCGCGCTCGGTGTCCGGCCCCGTCGTCAGGGCCACGAACTCGTCGCCGCCGAGCCGGGCGACCATCTCGCCCGAGGCGGTCGCACAGGACTGCAGGCGGTCGGCGACCTCGACGAGCAGCCGGTCGCCCGCCGCGTGGCCGAGGCTGTCGTTGATGGTCTTGAAGCCGTCGAGGTCGAGGTAGCAGAGCCCGAAGCGCTGCCCCTCCCTCGCGGCCAGTGCCTTCTCCAGCCGCTCGAAGAACAGCGTGCGGTTGGGGAGCCCGGTGAGCGCGTCGTGCGTCGCCTCGTAGCGCAGCCGCAGGTTGAGCAGCCGCCGCTCGGTGGTGTCCTCCATCAGCGCGAGCTGGTACTGCGGCTCGCCGTCCGCGTCCCGCAGCAGCGAAACCGTCAGGTTGGTCCACAGGGCGGTGCCGTCGGGGCGGTAGAACGCCTTCTCGACGTGGTAGTGGTCCCGCTCGCCGCGCACCAACTCCTCGTACAGGCGCCAGACTTGGGGAGCGTCCTCGGCGTGCGTCCACTCGGTGACCCGGCGTCCCCGCATCGTCTGCTCGGAGCCGCCGAACATGCGCAGCAGCGCGCCGTTGGCCTGGAGCATGTTGCCGTCGAGGTCGGCGATGCCGATCCCTATCGCCGCACCCTCGAACACCGCGCGGAAGCGCGCCTCGCTGTCGTGCAGCGCCTCGGCCACGGCGCTGCGGGCGGTCAACGCCGCCTGGGAGATGGCCTGCTGCTCGGTGAGCGTGCGCTCCCGCAGCGCTCGCGCGTAGCCGGCGGCCATGGCGTGCTGGAGTCGCGCGGACCGGTTCCGCAGCGTCTCCTGGTGGCCGCCCTCGCCGCAGTAGAGCACCAGATAGGCGTCGACGCAGTCGAGGGCCCGGCTGAGCGCCTCCGGGTCGGTGCAGTGGGCGGCGACGAGCGCGGCGCCGACCGTCTGTCCGGCCTCCGCCTCGAAGGTCCTGGCCAGCAGCGCATCGCTCAACCGGCGTGCGAGGGGCAGGAGTTGCACCTCGAACTCGGGGCGGGTCAGCGACGTGGAGGTGACCGGGAAGACCGCGCGGCTCCAGATCGTCGCGAACCGGCGCAGTCTGTCCTCCGGTCCGTCCGGCTCGGCGGTCACGCCGTGCGTCCCACGCCGCCGAACCCGGAGAAGGAATACGGGTCCTCGTCCTCGGGTGCCGTGTCGGGCCGCCAGTCCGGCATCGGCACCAGGCCGGGTTCCACCATGTCGTACCCCTCGAAGAACCGCGCGATCTCCTCGCGCGTGCGCATGATCAGCGGATTGCGGATGTTCTTGTAGACGCCGACCGCGCCCTCGGCCTGCTCCTGCGGGAGCGGAATCCCCTCGAACGCCGCGTGCGTGACGACCAGCATGCTGCCCGGCGCGAGGGCGTCACGCAGTTCGGCCAGCGCACTGTACGGGTCGTCCGCGTCCTCCACGAAGTGAAGTATGGCAACGAGGAGCAGCGCGACAGGCCGCTTCAGGTCGATCAACTGCTGGACGGGCGCGCTGGCGAGGATCTCCTGCGGCTTGAGGAGGTCGGCGGCGACGACGTCCGCGTCCGCGATGTCCTCGAGAACGGCCTGGCTGTGTGCGACGGCAACGGGATCGTGGTCGACGTAGACGACGTGCGCGCCGGGGCGGGCGGCCTGCGCGACCTCGTGGACGTTGCCGAACGTCGGGATGCCCGAGCCGATGTCGAGGAACTGGTCGATGCCCTCGGCGGCGGCGAACCGGACGGCGCGGCGCATGAACGCGCGGTTGGCCTGCATGACCTTGGGGAGGCCCGGCATGAACTCCATCGCCTTGCGGGCCGCCTCCCTGTCGACCTCGAAGTTGTGCGAACCGCCCAGGTAGAAGTCGTACATTCGGGACACGCTCGGCACCGAGATGTCAATGCTGCGGGGGGCCCAGGCGGGACGCTCCATCTATCTCTCCAAGGCGTAGTCGACGGCGTAGGCGATCCGGTGTTCGAGCAGAGGCTACTGATCGCCCGCCAAAGGGGCGAGCCAAAACGGAAATTGACCGTCCGTTCCCGGTCACTGCCTCGGGCAAGTGCCGAATTGGCGTCCGCGAACGTCACTCGAACACACCACGCACCGCCGTTGCGAAATCCCTCCGAAGCGTTCCAAATGACTTCGGGGGATCACGAAGCGTGGCCACGCCCGCCGAAGGAACCGCCGCACTCTTTCACATCCGGACCGCCGGCCGGACCTTTCACGTTCGGCGGCGGCACACCGACTCGCGCTCACCGTAAGCCAGTTCACCGTCCGGCCGTTCCCCGCCGCGTGGCGACGCGGCCACGGCAAGGGTCCGCCCCCTCCCTGCGGTGCGGAGGGGGCGGACCCGGGGTCGCGCGGCGTTTCGGGGCGGGGTGACCCGCCCTCGGGGGACGATCCGTTACTTCGCCGCGCCGACCGGCTTGCCGTCGGGGGCGACGGCGTACCACGTGCCGCCCACGCCCTGGCCGTTGGTGTCACCGGGAGCGGTGTCACCGGAGAAGGTGTAGATCGGCCAGCAGTTGACGGTCATCTGCTTCACGCCGTCCGGACGGGTGAAGCCCATCAGGCCCTTCTTCTGGACACCCTTGGTGTCCTTCGAGGCGACCGGCGCCACGGCCGGCCACTTCTCCAGGCAGGCGCCCGTGCACGCCGACTTCGAGACGGGCCAGGCCTGGTCCTTCATGAAGCGGTAGACGGTCATCCCGTTCTTGTCGACGACGACGTCACCGAGCTTCGCGTCCTTGCGGACCGACAGGCCGGGCAGGTCGGCGAGCGTCGCCTTCTTGCCGTTGGGCGCGGAGGCGTACCAAGTGCCGCCCACGCCTTGGCCGTTGGTGTCCCCGGCCTTGGTGTCCTTGGCGAAGCGGTACATCGGCCAACCGGCGACCGTCAGCTGCTTCGTACCGTCGGCGCGCGTCACCTCGCCGAGCAGCGACTTGTCGACGCCGGCGGCGGCCTCGGCGCCGTCGGCGGGAACCGGCGGCCACGCGGTCGCGCAGGCGCCGTCACAGCTGGACTTCGGGGGCTCCGCGGTGTCCTTGTCGAAGCGGTAGAGCGTCATTCCGGCGCCGTCCGTCAGCACCTTGCCCAGCTTCGTGCTCTCCGTGACGGCGAGCTGACCCGCGGGCTCCGCCTTGGCGGCGGCCTGGTCCTTGGAGTCGGCGCCGTAGCCGTTGCCCGCCGTGGTGCTCGTTCCGTAGCCACCAGCGGCGGCGGTCGCCCCGACGTTCTGGCTGCCCGTAGGGGTGCCCTGTTCCTGACCGCACGCCGTCGTGAGCGCCAGCACGGCCGCAGCTGCCGCTACGAGTGAGGCGCTCCGCCAGGAGGTCTTCATGGGTAACTCCCGCTGTTCGCATAAGTGGTGCAGCGCCCTGCTGCGCCGCGCATGGCCCTAGGTACGGGCGGAAGGGGCGGGAGTGTTCAAGGGGGCCGGAACTTTCTTTCGGAAGCCTGTGACCCGGATGACGCTTTCTTCGCGCGTACGTGCGATCACGGGCCGCGCTTACCGTACGGAGCGTCAAACCATGGCATGCCGGACGTCCTTCCTTCGGGGGCATTCACCCGCACTCCGGCGTGGCCCCGTCGCGCGCACCCCATGATCTTGGTCGTGCAAGGACCCCAACGAACCCGATCCGCCCTCGTCATACGCGTCTTGGCGGTGACGGCGCTCAGCTGGCTGCTCGTCGGCGCGCCGAGCGGAACGGCGTCGGCGGACGCGTGCGCGTACGCCTCGACCGGCCCGGGCGGAGACGGCGTGACCGCGGTGGCCGTGGCGGGCGACGGAGCGGTCGCGGTCGTCGGGAACACCACCTGGTGCCCGACCCCACCGCCGCCGTGTCCCCCGACCCCCACGCCCACCCCGACACCGCCCCCACCGCCGAAGCCGCCTCCCCCGCCCAAGCCGAAGCCGACGCCCAAGCCGACACCCCCTCCGCCCACCCACGCGCCGGCGCCGAAACCGAAGCCGCCGCCACCCCCGCCGCCTCCACCGCCCCCCGCGCCGAAACCGAAGCCCGTGCCGCCCCGGCCGGCCCCGGTGCCGCCGCCGAGACCCACGCCGAAACCCGAGCCGACGCCGAGCGCGCGCCCCACACCCGCGCCCGCACCCGTCAGCTATCCGGCGTACCGCCCCGCGCCGCACAAGCACCAGCCCCGCAGCGGCCCGTCGCTGGTCTCGTTCACCCTGCTCATCACCGCGCCCGCGGTGCTCGCCGTCGCGGCGCTGCGCCCGCGCTGACCCTGGAGGCAAACCTTGTCGGATTGGCTTGTTCTCGCCCTCGCGATGGCGGCCGCGTGCATCGTGGTCCTCATCGTGACGCTCGTCCGGCACCGCCGGGCGCGCGAGGACGAGGACCCCAGCGAGACCCCGGACGTCATCGAGTACATGACGATGATGATCGGCGTGGTGTACGCCATCGTCCTGGGCCTGGCGATCGCCGGCGTGTGGGAGGCCCGCGGGGCCGCCCAGGACCATGTGCAGGCGGAGGCCCAGGCGCTGCACGAGATCTCCGAGCGGGTCCGGGTCTACCCGCCCGACGTGCGCGACCGCATCCGCGGTGACGTCGACGCCTATGTCGACTACGTGGTCACCAAGGAGTGGAAGTCCATGACGGACCACGGCCGGGTGACCGCCGAGGGCGGCCGGCTGCTCGAACAGATCCGGCACGACGTCACCGACTACGAACCGAAGTCGGACTTCGAGGCCCAGGCGTACCAGCCGCTCGTGGACCAGGTGACGGCGGCCGACGCCGCACGCAGCGCCCGGGCCGACTCCACCGGGGCGACCATGCCCGGGGTGGTGTGGTTCGGGCTGATCATCGGTGCCGTGGTCACCGTCGGCATGATCTTCGCGCTGCAGATCAGGCGAACCCCCCGCGAGCTGATCCTCGCCGGGCTGTTCTCCGCGCTGATCGCGTTCCTGCTGTTCCTCATCTGGGACTTCGACGCGCCCTACAGCCGGGGGATCGCGGCGTCCGTGGAACCCTTCACGGCGCTGTTCCCGCACCTTCCCGGCTGACGCGGCAGCCGGACAGAACCACACACCGGGGGACGGACGACACGCCGTGTCCGTCCCCCGGCCGTACGCACCGTGTCCCCCGTGCGGCCCACAGACGTGACCCGTTCGCACTACAGGGATCGCGGACGGACGCACCCTTTCCTAGCGTTCCGATCATCGAGGTGCATTTCTGACGCAATGCGGAAAAGGTCCGCAGCAAGGCTCCTCGGGGACCTGGAGGCTCACCATGCGCGCGATACGCGTCGCTTCGGCCGCACTGCTGGGCGTGACCGCCCTGACCTTCACCGCGCCCGCCGCCTTCGCCGGCGACCGGGACGACCACAACATCACTCCGTTCGCCTTCAGCGTGCAGCCGTCCACCATCGCCGCCGGCGGTCAGGTGTCGCTGCTGCTGAAGCGGGACGGCGGCTGCCGCGGGAACGCGACGGTCACCTCCGGTGTCTTCGACACCGTCACGATCCCGCCGGGCCAGTCCTCGGCCACCGCCATGGTCGACTGGGACGCCCGGCCCGGTGCGGTGTACGACGTGACGTTCTCCTGCGGCGGGGCGAGCGGCAGCACCGGTCTCACCATCGCGAGCGGCCGTTCCAGCAGCCCCACCCCCGTCCCCCTGCAGCGCGGGGTGCGGGCGGGTGTCGGCGGCAGCGTCGGCGGCTTCGACCTCAAGGAGATCGGCATGGGCGCGGCTCTCATCACCGGTTCCGTGGGCGCGGCCTGGTACATGGTGCGGCGCCGCTCGGCGTCCGACGAGTCCTGACCCGGGGCCCGAACGGCACAGCGCTCCACCCCGGACCCGTCGGGAGGGTCCGGGGTGGAGCGCTGTCACGTGCGCGCTGTCTCCGGGGCGGACCGCCGGCCCCCGAGGGGGTGCGCCGGCCGTCCCTGTGCTGGAAAGCGACCGAGCGGTCAGATGTGCTTCTCGGACCGGCGGCGCATCCAGAACACCCCGCCGCCGACGACCGCCGCGGCCACCAGGCCACCGCCGATCGCCATGTCGGTCGGCGTGGCGCCCGTGGAGCTGCTGCCACCGAGACCACCGCGGGTGCCGCCGATGACGGTGAAGGCCGCCGGGCGGGTGAGCGGGCCCGTCCCCTCGCAGTTGACGGTGATGTCGTACGAGCCGGGGCGGGCGTCCTGGTTGATGGTGGCCGTTCCGCTGGACGTCTCGTTGTGGGCGCCGACGAGCGGCCTGAGCCGCGCCTGACGGAACGCCGGCGAGGTCATGGTGCCCCCTCGCGAGCACCCGTCGACCGTCACCGTCAGCTGACCGCCGCGGGCGATGACGCTGGGCATGGCGACGATGTTGCTCGGACTGTTCCACGCCGCGGCCATCGGGGCGGCGAGCCCCACGGCGGCGACCGCGGCGGCAGACACCGCCAGGGCACGAGTAGTACGCATGTGATCCTCCGCGGAGACGCCCCCGGGAACCGTCCCCGGTGGATCGGCGAGAAAGCGCCTCCCAGACAGACCCTCAGATGCCGTGCACACGCCCGCATTTCGAGAATGGTCCGTCCTGGTGAGAGGACACGCCGAGAGAATTCCACACAATCGGATATTGCCGCAGGTCACGGACCGTCAGAAAATTCCTGGTCATGGCAACTCGGATGGCGCAGGAGACAGCCGCGCCGCCACCCGTTCGCCCGCGCCCCGTCGCCCGGCGGCTCCGCTGCGATTAGCGTGCTCATATGCGCGACTGACGCGGCGACGGCCACGTCGAGAGGGGATGGCGAATGTCTGCGTCCGAGCTGGCCGAAGAGGAGGAGCGGCAGAGGAAGCGCGCCCCTTGGGGCGTGATAGCGCTTGTTCTGCTGACCGGCCTCGCCCTCATTCGGAATGGTTCCGGTGAGTTCGACGTGGGTCCGCCGCAGCCCGCGTCCGCGGCCGCCGCCGACAGCCGCACCTCCGGTGGCACCTTCGCCAAGACGCCGGACCCGTTGCCGTACTCCGTCGTCGACCGGGTACGGATCCCGGCCATCAGGGTCGACACCCCGGTGATGCCGGTGGGTCTGGACGCCGACGGCTGGGTCGCGGCGCCGCCGCCCGAGGACCCGAATCTCGCCGGCTGGTTCACCGGCGCGGTCGCTCCCGGCGAGAAGGGCACCTCCGTGATCGTCGGCCATGTCGACAACATGCAGGGTCCCGCCGTCTTCTACGGGCTCGGGGCGCTCAAGAAGGGGAACAAGGTCGAGGTCCTGCGCAAGGACGGAAAGACGGCCGTGTTCGAGATCTACGGCATCGAGGTGTTCTCGAAAGAGGATTTCCCCGGTGACCGCGTGTACAACAGCAAGGGAACTCCGGAATTGCGCGTGATCACGTGCGGCGGCGGTTTCTCGAAGCAGCACGGATACGACGGGAACGTGGTCGTGTTCGCGAAGATGGTCGAAACGCGCTGAGCGCTGTACGGCGCGGTGTGCGAGAGCCGGCCTGCGGGAGGTGTTTCTCCTCCCGCCGGCCGGCTTCTCCTTTTCCGCCTAGACGCCGTTCCTGCGCGGCACCGTGAGGTGGTAGCCGGAATCCAGCAGATGCGGCAGGTACTCGCGCAGCGCCTGCACGCTCTGGGAGCGGTTGCCGCCCGCGTCGTGCGAGAGGACGACGACGCCGGGGGCGGCCTCCTTCTCCACGGTTCCGACGATCGAGCGGACGCCCGGCGTCGCCCAGTCGTTCGTGTCGATCGTCCAGGCCAGCGGCTCCATGCCGAGGTCGGCCTGGATCTGGAACGTCGCCCTGTTCCACGCCCCGTAGGGCGCGCGGAACCAGGCCGGGGACTCGCCGTAGGCGTTCTTGATGACCTTGCTGGTGCGCTCGATCTCGGAGCGGATCCTGGAGCGGGAGAGCGAGGTCAGCAGCGGGTGCGTCCAGGTGTGGTTGCCGACGATGTGACCGTCGTCGGCCATCTTTCCGAGCAGGTCCTTGTTGTCGTTGGCCATCTCGCCGCACACGAAGAACGTCGCGCGCACGTCGTACTCGCGCAGGATGCGCAGGACGTCGGGGGTGTAGAGCGGGTCGGGGCCGTCGTCGAAGGTCAGCACCATGGTGCGGCCGCGCCCGGACATGCGCAGGAAGGGCTCGTGCCGGACGACGGTCCGGCCGGGGGCACCGAGCGGCGGGCCGTAGCCGGTGATCGGCTGGAGGCGGTACGCGGACGGTTTGACGGCGCGGGCGGCCTGCGGGCCGGAGCGGGGCGGGACCCGCACCGGTTGCGCGGCCGGGTCGGCGGTCAGGACGTGGGCGGTGCCCGCGACTCCGGCAGCCCCCAGGACGGCGGCGCCGGCGACCAGCGCCTTACGTCGGGTGATCAGCTGATCCTTTTTCATGACCAATCAGTCACCCGGCGGAGGGCCCGCCCGACTGAGCAACACCGGGGGAGGGTTCCGAAAGCACCCGCCTGGACCATTTCAGCGGCGGCGCACCAGCGGGAACGGCAGGGTCTCGCGGATCGTCAGCCCGGTCAGGAACATGACGAGCCGGTCGACGCCGATCCCGAGTCCGCCGGTGGGCGGCATGGCGTACTCGAGCGCGTCGAGGAAGTCCTCGTCGAGCTCCATCGCCTCGGGGTCTCCCCCGGCCGCCAGCAGCGACTGGGCGGTGAGCCGCCGGCGCTGCTCGACCGGGTCGGTCAACTCGGAGTAGGCGGTGCCCAGTTCCGTGCCGAAGGCGACGAGGTCCCAGCGTTCGGCGAGGCGCGGGTCGGTGCGGTGCTGCCGGGTGAGCGGGGAGACGTCGGTCGGGAAGTCCTTGTAGAAGGTGGGCAGCTGCGTCTTCTCCTCGACCAGGCGTTCGTACATCTCCAGGACGATGTCGCCGCGCCCGTCGTCGTCCACGTACGGCACGCCCGCGCGGTCGCAGAGCCGCTGGAGCGCCTCGACGGAGGTGTCGGCGTCGATCTCGTCCCCGAGGGCCTCGGAGATCGCGCCGTAGACCGTCTTGACGGGCCACTCCCCGGAGATGTCGTACTCCGTACCGCCCTTGCGGGCGATCGGTGAGCCGAAGGCGGCGGTGGCGGCGCCCTGGATCAGCTCGCGGGCGAGGTCGAGCATCACGTCGTAGTCGGCGAAGGCCTGGTAGGCCTCCAGCATCGTGAACTCGGGGTTGTGCTTGTAGGAGACACCCTCGTTGCGGAAGGTGCGGCCCATCTCGAAGACCTTCTCCAGTCCGCCGACGCAGAGCCGTTTGAGGTACAGCTCGGGTGCGATGCGCAGATAGAGGTTCAGGTCGTAGGCGTTGATGTGGGTGGTGAACGGCCGGGCGTTCGCGCCTCCGTGGATCTGCTGGAGCATCGGGGTCTCGACCTCCAGGTAGCCGCGCTCCAGCAGGCCCTGGCGCAGCGCCTGGACGGCCGTGGAGCGGGCCCGTACGACGTCGCGGGCGCCGGGGCTGGACACCAGGTCGAGATAGCGGCGGCGCACCTTGGCCTCGGGGTCGGCGAGGCCCTTGCGTTTGTCGGGCAGCGGGCGCAGGCACTTGGCGGTGAGCTGCCAGGCGCTGACGAAGACGGTCGGTTCGCCCCGGTCGCTGGCGCCCGCGAGGCCGTCGGCGGTGATGTGGTCGCCGATGTCGACGACCTGGCGGAAGCGGTCGAGCGCCGCTCCGGACTCCTGGCGGGTGAGGGCGAGCTGGAGGTCGCCGGACCAGTCGCGCAGCACGGCGAAGAGGATGCCGCCGAAGTCGCGGACGAGCATCACGCGCCCGGCGACGGTGACGTCCTCGCCGCCGCGGACCTCGGACAGCAGATGGGTGCGCGGCGGGATGCCGACCGGGTAGGGGTCGGTGCCGTCGGCGCGCAGCCGGTCGAGCTTGCGGTGCCGCACCCGGACCTGGTCGGGGAGGTCCGCGGTGGCGTCCTCGGCCGCGCTCCCGTCGCCGGTGGCGAGGCCGAGGGCGGACAACGAGGGCAGTCCGGCCGTGGTGGCGGGCTGGGGTCCGCCTCGGGAGTGCCCCCTGCCCCACAGCGAGCGCATCGAGGGGACGGAGACGAACCCCTCGGCGATGGCGGACGCCATGCCGATGCGGGCGAGGGAGCCGGTCTCGCCGTAACAGATGAAGCGCGGGTACCACTCGGGGTGGTACTTGGCGTTGGAGCGGTACAGCGCCTCCAGCTGCCACCACCGGGAGAAGAACAGCAGCAGCCGGCGCCAGAGCCGCAGCACGGGGCCCGCGCCGATGCGGGCGCCCTCCTCGAAGACGGAGCGGAACACCGCGAAGTTGAGGGAGATACGCCGTACGCCGAACTTCCCGGCCGCGGCGCACACCTCCGCGACCATGAACTCGGTGACGCCGTTGGGCGCGCTGCGGTCGCGGCGCATCAGGTCGAGGGAGATGCCGTCGCGGCCCCAGGGCACGAAGGAGAGCAGGGCGAGGAGCTTGCCGTCGGAGTCCATCGCCTCGGCGAGCAGGCAGTCGCCGTCCTCGGGGTCGCCGAGCCGGTCGAGGGCCATCGAGAAGCCGCGCTCGGTCTCGGTGTCGCGCCAGGCGTCGGCCCGGCGGACGATCTCCTCCATCTCCGTCTCGGTGAGGGTGGAGTGGCGGCGCACCCGGCAGGTGGCGCCGGAGCGCTTGACGCGGTTGACGGCCTGTCGGGTGACGCGCATGTCGCGGCCGCCGAGGTCGAAGCGGGCGACGTGCAGGATCGCCTCGTCGCCGAGCTGGAGGGCGCCGAGCCCGGCACGCGCGTAGGCCTTGGCCCCGTCCTCGGAGGCGCCCATCGCGGCGGGCGCCCAGGCGTAGCGGCGGGCCGCGTCGAGCCAGGCGTCGATCGCGTGCGGCCAGGCCTCCCGGTCGCCGACGGGGTCGCCGCTGGCGAGGCAGACTCCGGCCTCGACGCGGTAGGTGACGGCCGCCTTGCCGCTGGGCGAGAAGACGACGGCCTTGTCGCGGCGGGTGGCGAAGTAGCCGAGGGAGTCGTCGGCGCCGTAGGCCTGGAGGAGGGCACGGATGCGGGCCTCCTCGTCCCCGTGCAGGGCCGCCACCATGCGCTGGGAACGGAACAGCGTGGCGGCGGCGTTCAGCAGGGCGAGGGCGCCGAACAGTCCGAGGACGAAGAACAGCCAGCGTGGTGGCCGGCCGTCGAAGGATCCGCCGGACACCAGTCCGCCGCAGACCCGGTTGGCGGCCCACAGGAGTCGCTGGCTGTGCGGCAGGGTCCCCGGGAACAGCTCCACCAGGCCCCAGCCGACCAGGATCGCGACGACGAGTCCGGCGATCAGGACGAGCAGGGCCCGCCGTACGGCGCCGCGCCGCGAGTCGGCGTAGAACTCGCGGCGGGCCACGATCAGCAGGGCCAGCAGGAGCCCGCAGACGACCAGGGAGGGCACGGACTGCGCGTACAGGCCGACGGCGACGCCGAGGATGTCGGTGAGGACCAGCAGACCGAGGTAGACGACCACCAGCCACCAGGCGATCTTCTTGCGGGCGGCCGTGGCGGCGGCGAGCAGGAAGAGGAAGACGGCGTAGGCGAGGTTGGCGCTGACCGGGATGATCAGCAGGTCGAGGAAGCGCGTGACCGGGCGCAGCACCCGGCGCAGCGGGGCGATGAAGGCCAGTACGGCGCAGAGCAGTCCGATGATGCCGAAGAAGGTCGCGAAACCCTCGGGCACCTTGCTGAGGAATCCGCGCGGGGACGGCCGTGCCGGAGCGGCTCTGTCCTTGGGCGGGCGGGCCTCCACGGTGGAACTCATGCTTCCGACTGTAGGAAGGGGGAGGCCGCCCCGCCCGTCGAGCGATTTCTCCGGGCTCCCCCGCGGCCGTGGGACCTGCGGGTTCCGCTAACCTCACAGCCGTGACGGATGAGCAGCACGCACAGGGGTTCGAGCGCGGGACGGACGGTCCCAAGGTCATCGTGGTCGGAGTGGACGGCTCCGAGTCCTCACTGCGCGCTGCGGCGTACGCGGGGGGTCTGGCACGGCGGCAGCGGGCGCTGCTCGCGGTGGTCTACATCCAGCCGGTGATGGCGGCGGGGGCCGCGCTCGGGGTGCCGGTGGCGGAGACGACCGACGAGATCGCCGAGGATCTGATCCGGTACATCCGCGACGCGGCCGAGCGGGTGAAGGACATATTCGATGTGCGCTGGGAGTTCCACACCTTCCGCGGCGACCCGTACAACGGCCTGGTCACCGCGGCCGACGAGCTGAAGGCGGACGCGGTGGTGGTGGGCGCCTCCGAGCAGGCCGGCCACCGGATCGTGGGGTCGGTGGCGATCCGGCTGGTGAAGGCGGGCCGCTGGCCCGTCACCGTCGTCCCGTAGCCCGCCTCCGCGGATCCCCGCCGGACGTCCCCGACGTCCCCTACTTCCCCATCACCAGGCCGTCCTCGCCCGCGCCCCGGCTCAGGACGACGTCGCGGACACGGTCACGGACGGCGCCGACCGCGGCCCCCTGGTCCAGCGCGGCGTTGAGGTCGAGGACCCGGCCGGCGTCGAGGTCGAAGCCCTGCGGGATGAACTCGGCCTTCGTGACCCTCCAGCGTTCGCCCGCCCGCGCCGGGGGCGCGAAGGTGAACCGTCCGATGGTGCTCTGGTTGCCGCGCGGGTCCTGGACGCCGTCGCCGTTGTACATCTCGCCCGCGATCTGGTCGCCCATGCCGTAGACGACCCAGGTGCCGTTGACCTTCTCGTAGGCCTGCGGGACGTGCGCGTGGGTGCCGAGGATCAGGTCGATGTCCGCCCGCCCGGCGGTGGCGGACGCGGTCAGCCGGCGGCTCAGGTCCAGTTGCTGTTCGTCGGGTTCGTCCTGCCACTCGGTCCCCCAGTGCAGGGAGACGACGACCACGTCGGCGCCGGCCTTCCGGGCGGCGCGGGCGTCCGCGACGATCCGGTCCGGGTCGATCGTCCGGACCGCCCAGGGCTGCCCCTGCGGGAGCGGGATCCCGTTCGTGTCGTAGGTGTAGGCGAGCTGGGCGACCCGGGCGCCGCCCGCCCGCAGCACGGTGGCTCCGCTCGCCTCCCGAGCCGTGCGCGCGGACCCGGCGTGCCGCACGCCCGCGCGGTCGAGCGCGTCCAGGGTGCGGCCGATGCCCGCGGCGCCGTCGTCGAGGCTGTGGTTCGAGGCGGTGGAACAGGCGTCGTAGCCCGTCGCGGCGAGGCCTTCGGCCACCTGGGGCGGGGACTTGAAGGTGGGGTACCCCGAGTAGTCGCCGTCGGCGCCGTAGACGGTCTCCATGTGACAGATCGCCAGATCGGCACCGGACACGATCGGCCGGACACCCGCGAGCATCGGCCGGAAGTCGTATCCGTCGCCTCCGGCGTCCGAAGCCGCGCGGTCGATGATCGAGCTGTGCGGCAGGACGTCCCCCGAGGCGACCAGGGTGAAGGGACGGGTGGCACCGGGGGCGGCCTGTCCGTCCCGGCGGTGTCCGGGCGAGTCCTGCGCCTGGCAGGCCGCGGCCGTGGCGATGAGGACGGCCGCGATGGCCAGATTGATCTGTCGCGCGCGTGTGATCATGCCCGGCCCCATCTGGTCGTATTTGATTACTAATTGAGGCGATTCCAGGTATACGGACGGCCGGCGGTCAAGGAGGCACCACCGCGGCTCGCCCGTTCGGCGCCCGCGCGCCCGCCCGTTGGAGTGACCGGCGCCGAACGGCCGTGCGGGACCGGCGGAATCCTGGCCTCCAGCTCGGCGGGACCGTTCGGCGCACCGTTCACCGACGGCATCGACCGCCCACCGCACGGGCGTGTCAGCGGCCTGTCCGCGCGGAGCGCATCGCGCTGCCATACACGCCATGACGGCCGGAACCACCACCATCACGAGCGGGACGACCGCCGAGCACGAGCTGGCCGCGCTGCAGCGCGAGCACGGCCGGCCCCTCTTCGCCCTGCTGCTCCGCCTGTCGGACGGCGACCGGCAGCGGGCCGAGGACCTGGTGCAGGAGACGCTCGTCCGCGCCTGGCAGCACCCCGAGGCGCTCCGGGCGGACGCCTTCGACTCCGTCCGCCCCTGGCTGCTCACCGTGGGACGGCGGCTCGCCATCGACGCGCGGCGGGCCCGGCAGGCCCGCCCGCCGGAGGTCGGGGACGCCGTACTCGACCACGCGCGCATCTGCGCGGATCACGCCGAACGGTCGGCGGCGACGCTCGATGTGCGGGAGGCTGTGAAGACACTCACTCCCGAGCACCGTGAAGTCCTGGTGCTCGTGTACTTCCAGGGGGCGAGTGTGGCGGAGGCCGCGGAGGCCCTGGGCATTCCGCCCGGTACCGTGAAGTCCCGCGCGTACTACGCGCTGCGCGCCCTGCGCCGGGTACTCCCAGGATATGCAGCCGACCTGCGGTGAAACCGAAGGCTTGGTCAAGCCTCCGCAAAGCGCCTTGCCGACGACCATGGTTGAGCACTCAGCTTGCCTCATCCGTGTTCCGGACCGGGGCCCGGGATCGGGCGACGCGCACGCACCGGAGGAGGGCAGGAAGGGATGCTGCACAGAGGGCAAGAGAGCACGGACGGCACCGGGGGTGGCGAACTCACCGTTCCCATGGCCTGGTTGTACGCCGAGTACATCGCCGACGAACTGCTGCGGACCGGCGATCTGATGCCGCCGACGTCCTTCGAGTTCCGCGCCGGGCGTGACGCCCTCGCGCTGACCATCTTCCTGTCCGACAGCAGCGGCGAACTCTCGGGGATCCGGGTCATCACGCAGCTGGAGACCTGGCTCTCCCTGACCGCCTACGACCAGCCCTGGCAGGAGTGGGTGCGCGAACGCATGGCGTTGCGCGCCGCCGAGGCCGCCGGGTCGGCCGCGCCCGATCCCGACCTGGAACTGGCGTCGACGGCCTGGCGCTGGCTGGAGGAGACCGAGCTGCTCGCTCCGGACCTGGACGCGGTGCCCGGGGGCGGTCCCGTACCGGGTGAGGACGACGGACCCAAGGTGTGGACGCCCGCCTGGCGGCTGGGGCTTCCGCTCGGGCATCTCGCCATCCACCTCTTCTGAGAACGTCCCCCGCCACCGCTTCCTCCACCGCGCCGCGAGATTTCCTCGGACCGCACCAATCCGCGGGCACCGGCGCTCCGAATGTCTGAACCGCGATTCCGGACGGGTCTTGAGTGATTCGGCGGTCTGGTGCGTACCCGTGGGCAACAGCAGCACCACTCACAGTCCGCACCATCGCCACGAGGATTCGGTATTCGGTATGAGGTCCCTGGAACGGCATGGCGACGTCGGCGCCTACGCACTCGGCGTGCTCGACGAGGCGGAAGCCTTCCGCTTCGAGGACCACCTCATGGAGTGCCCTCGGTGTACGGCGCACGTGAGCGAGTTTCGCCCCGCCACACGGCAGTTGATGCTGTACCGCCGCTCGACGCCGCGCACGGTGCACCCGTTCGCCGCCCCCGGGCCGCGGCTGCTCGACCGGCTGCTCGGCGAGGTGGCCGCGCGCAACCGGGCGGGGCGCAGGCGCCTCCTCTACGTCGTGGCGGCCTCCGTGGTCCTCGCGGCCGGCGGCCCCGCGATCGCGGTCGCCACCGCGCACGACACCCCCGCCAACCGGGTCGCGGCGGCGGACCCGCAGGAGCACCGGGTCGCCGCCACCGACGCGGACACCGGGGTCTGGGCCCAGGTGACGACCGCGGACCGGACCTGGGGCACCGACGTCGACGTCCGGGTCAAGGACCCGGGAGGTCCCCGCTCCTGTCAGCTCGTCGCCGTCGGCAAGGACGGCACGGAGGAGACCGTGACCAGCTGGATGGTCCCGCCCCACCACGGCGAGGCCACCCGGATGCGGGGCGGCGCGGCCCTGCGGAGCGCCGACATCGGCCGGTACGAGGTGCGCACGGCGGACGGCAAGCACCTGGTGACCCTCGAAGCTCCCTGACCGGTGCCCGTCCGCTCCGCTACTTGAGCAGGCGGGACATGCGGCGGTCCGCCAGCGGCTTGCCGCCGGTCTGGCAGGTCGGGCAGTACTGGAGGGCGGAGTCGCTGAAGGACACCTCACGGATGGTGTCGCCGCACACCGGGCAGGCCTCCCCCGCTCTCCCGTGCACCCGCAGCCCGCTCTTCTTCTCGGCCTTGAGCCGGCCGGCGGCCAGCCCGTGGGAGCGCTCCACCGCCTCGGCGAGGGTGACGCGCAGCGCCTCGTACAGCCGGCTGGTCTCCTCCGGGGTCAGGGAGGAGGCGAGCTTGAACGGGGACATCTTCGCGGCGTGCAGGATCTCGTCGCTGTACGCGTTGCCCACACCCGCGATCAGGCTCTGGTCGCGCAGCGCGCCCTTGAGCTGACGCCGCTCCCCCTGGAGCAGGCCCGCGAAGCGCTCCTCGTCGAAGTCGTCGGCGAGCGGGTCGGGGCCGAGGCGGGCGACCCCGGGGATCAGCTCCGGGTCCGCGACGACGTACACCGCGAGGCGCTTCTGGGTGCCGGCCTCGGTGAGGTCGAAGCCCTCGCCGGTCTCCAGCGCGACCCGCAGCGCGAGCGGGCCCTTGCCGGGCTTGGGCGGGCCGTCCGGCAGGGTGTCGCGCCAGTGCAGCCAGCCCGCGCGGGCCAGGTGGGTGACGAAGTGCAGGCCGTCCGCGTCGATGTCGAGGAACTTGCCGAACCGGCGGACGGCGGTGACCTCGCGCCCTTCCAGGGCCGAGACGGGAGGGTCGTAGGTCTTCAGGACGCTGATGGCGACGGGCAGCACGCGCACGATCTCGCGGCCGACGAGACGGTCGGCCAGGAAGTCCTTGAGCGCGTCGACCTCGGGCAGTTCCGGCATACGTCCAGAGTGCCATCCGGCACCGACAGCGCTACCGAACACCTCCGGCCGGGGCGCGCGGCTCCGGGCGGTTCAGTCCCGTTCCCGGACGACGAACTCGCACCAGACGGCCTTGCCGCCGCCCCGGGCCTCCACGCCCCAGACGTCGGTGAGCCGGTCGACGAGGAGCAGTCCGCGGCCGGACACACCGGACTCCCCGGCCTCGCGGCGGCGCGGCAGGGCGCTGGAGGAGTCCTCGACCTCGGCCCGCAGTCTGCGGTCGGATCCGGTCAGCACCCGCAGGGTGACGACGGCCGAGCCCTCGGTGTGCATGAGGGCGTTGGTGATGAGTTCGTCGGCGACCAGTTCGATCTCGTCGGCCAGCTCGCCGGCCCCCCAGGCGCGGACCGCGGCCCGGATCATGTGCCGGGCCTCGACGAGCGCCTCGGGGTCGCCCGGTGCCACGTGCTGCTGGAGGCGCCCGCCGGAGCGCTGGTCGCTCAGGCCGCGGCGGCGCAGGAGCAGCAGGGCGACGTCGTCGTCCCCGCCCCGGTCCTCCGCCATGTCGATGAGCCCGTCGGCGAGATCGTCGACGTCCGGCGGGCCGACACGGATCACCTCCCGGAGCGTGTGCATGCCGTCGTCGAGGTCGGCGCCGGGTACTTCGACGAGTCCGTCGGTGCAGAGCAGCAGGGTCTGGCCGGGGTCGAGTTCGATGGTGGCGACCGGGTATTCGAGGCGCCCGAACTCGGCGGACAGGCCGAGCGGCAGGCCGCCCTCCACCGGCAGCCGCCTGCACGTTCCGTCGGTGTGCCGGACCAGCGGGTCGATGTGGCCGGCCCGGACGAGCTGGGCCACTCCGGTGGACAGGTCGATGTCGGCGTACAGGCAGGTCGCGAAGCGGTCGGTGTCGAGTTCGTCGAGGAAGACCGAGGCCCGGGCCATCACGGTGGCCGGGGTGTGGCCCTCGGCGGCGTACGCGCGGAGCACGATGCGCAGCTGGCCCATGACGGCCGCGGCGTGCGTGTCGTGCCCCTGGACGTCGCCGATGACGGCGCCGACGCGGCCGCCGGGCAGCGGGATGAGGTCGTACCAGTCGCCGCCGATGTCGCGGCCGAGCGAGGCGGAGCGGTAGCGGACGGCGATGTCGGCGCCCGGCACGCTGGGGATGGAGCGCGGCAGCATGGCCTGCTGGAGGCCCTGGGCGAGGTCCTTCTCCTGCTCGAAGAACATGGCCCGCTGGAGGCTCTGGGCGATGCTGCTGCCGAGGGCGACGAGGACGTTGCGCTCGTCCTCCGAGAAGCCGCGCCGGTCGTTGTAGAGCAGGCCGATCGCGCCGATGGGGCGGGCCTGCACGATGAGCGGCAGATAGGCGGCCGAGGTGATGTTCAGGCCGGTGATGTTGGGCCACAGCAGCGGGTACGAGGCGGCGAACTCCTCGGGCGACTCGATGAAGTGCGGCGCGAGGTTCCGTACGACCTCGTTCATCGGGTACTGCGCGTCCAGGCGGGTGACCCGGGTGCCGGGGACGTAGCTGTCCACGGGGCCGGTGGCGACCATGCGGATGCGGCCGGCCTCGACCAGGCCCATGACCAGGCTGGTCGCGCCCAGGTGGGTGAGGCCGTGGGTGTCCTCCAGGACGTCGATGACGTCCTGGACGGTGACGGCGTGGGCCAGCGCCGCCGTGGTGAGCTGGACGACGTTCGTCTGATGGCGCCGGGCCTCCTCCTGGGCGGCCTGCTCACGGCGCGCCGCGGCCTCGCTGAGCTCGTCGGTCGCGTCGCGGACGATGCCGATGATCCGGCGCGGCCGGCCGTTCTCGTCGCGGCGGATGTAGCCCTGGGTGTGGGTCCAGCGCAGGGCGCCGTCGCGGCGGCGGATGCGGAAGTAGGCGCCGTAGTTCTCGCTGCCGTCCTTGAGGGCGTGGGACACCATCGCGTCCAGGCGCGCCGACTCGGCCGGCGGGACGCGCACGGCGAGGGTGGCGGGCAGCCCGTCGTACTCGTCCGGGCGCACGTCGAAGACCTCGTGGGCCCGGGCGTCCATGTGCATCAGACCGGTGTCCAGGTCCCAGTCGAAGCTGCCCATGCGATTGAGCGCCAGGATCGGATCCGGGTGGGCGGGCCAGTCGTCCGGGAGTGACAGGGCGCTCGCTCCCCGATCAACCATGGGGCCACCTTGCCAGCATTTGCCCGATTATTCGACTTCTGGAGGCCCTTGCTCCGGGTTCCGGGGGAGCCCTTTACCGGGCCGCCCTCACCGAGCGTTCGCTCAGCCGTCGAACACTCCGGTGGAGACGTCGAAGACGCTCTCGCCGGGGTCCGGGTCGTCCGGGAGCAGCCCGCCGTCGCCGGGGGCGTCGGGGAGGTCCGGGACGGTGTCCTCGGGCGGTGTGGCCGTCCCGGTGGGGGGTGCCGAGGGCGTCCGGGTGGCCGGGTGGCCGGGCGTGGCCGTCCCGCTGGGCCGCGGGACTCCCCCGTCGGAGTGGGAGGGGGCCGGGGTCGTGGCGCAGCCGGCCGGCTCGCCGGGCGCTGACGGGCGGTCGTGGCGGGAGACGCCCATGACGCTGTCGTCGGTCGGCGTGGCGGAGGGCCCGGTGCCGGATCCGGCGGACTCCTCCGGGGTGGTCTCGGCGGTCTCCGGCGGCTCGGTGCGTGACGGCTCGGCGCGTGGCGCGTCCGGCGTGACGCAGTCCTCGGCGGAGCCGTCCGGCGACGGGCT
This sequence comes from Streptomyces sp. NBC_01428, assembly GCF_036231965.1. NCBI lineage: Bacteria > Bacillati > Actinomycetota > Actinomycetes > Kitasatosporales > Streptomycetaceae > Streptomyces > Streptomyces sp. NBC_01428. The sequence goes on from NZ_CP109499.1 coordinate 1,675,268, forward strand.
CACGCCGTCCTCGTCGCGGGGAGCGGTCCCGGGGGCGGAGTCGTGCGGGCTCGGGGAGGTGTCCGGGCGGCCGGGCGGGGTCGTACCGCCGGGTCGCGGGACCGGGCGGTCGTGACGGTGGCCGTCCTGTCCGACGGGCCGCTCGATCCAGCTGTCCGCCGTGACGTCGGTGATCGTGAGGCCGGTGATCACGACGGGCGCCGGGGTCACGACGACGACCCGGACGGGCCGGTACCCGCTCCAGGGCCGGCCACGGGTGGCCGGCTCGGCGTCCGTCGCGACGGGCCGCCCGAGCGGGTTGCCGCAGGCGCAGCGCACCCGGGGCACGCCCCGGTCGTCGACGAGGACGGCCGTACCGGCCTGGAGCACGGCCGGGAACCGGGTCGCCTGCCCGTCACGGAACCCGTGGTCGGTGACGCGGGTGTCCGCGCGCAGCACGACCGAGGTCAGTCCGCGCAGGTAGCCGGGGACGGACTCGGGTGCGATGCCGGACGACAGGGCGAAGGCGCGGGTCCTGGCCGGGTCGGCGGCGAGAGCCCCGGCCTGCCGCTCCACGTCACAGCTGCCGGTGTTCCGGGTCCCTCCGTAGAGGCCGGGTGTGGCGCCCGAGAAGGAGCGCGGGCCCTGGTCCCCGGTGGCCGTCGGTTGCGGCGTTCGGGTGACGGGCGGCGGGGTGCCGCCGGTGGTGGCGGTCGACTCCGTGAAGGGGTCCGGACCTCGGTCCGAGAGCGGCTGGAGGAGGACCTCGCCGTCGGCCGCTCCGCTCGCCGCCGTGTCCCGGTCGTGGCCGCCACCGCACGCGGCGAAGAGGAGAACCGCCGCGAGGGCGCCGCCGGTGACGAGGGGCCTGGTGGGTATGCGCACCACGTTCTCCCGTTCATCGCGGGCCAGTCGTGGATCATTCTCTGCGTCACCCTCTTGGCGCACGCAAGCGGAGTACGGTCACCCAGCGTCACAATGGACGGGAGAGGAGCGCTCGACGTGGAGTGGTTCGCGGCACCCGACTACTGGCTGAGCCGGCTGGTCCTCCAGCGGGGGCTGGCCGTCCTGTATCTCGTCGCGTTCCTCGGCGCGGCCCTGCAGTTCCGCGCGCTGATCGGGGAGCGCGGGATGCTGCCGGTGCCGCGTTTCCTGCGGCGGGTGCGCTTCCGGGACGCCCCGAGCGTGTTCCACCTGCGCTACTCGGACCGCTTCTTCGCCCTCTGGTCCTGGACCGGCTGCGCCGTGTCGGTGGCGCTGATCGCGGGCGCCGACGCGTATCTGCCGCTGTGGGGCTCGATGCTGCTGTGGCTGCTCCCGTGGGCGATGTACCTGTCGATCGTCAACGTGGGACAGACCTGGTACGCGTTCGGCTGGGAGTCCCTGCTCCTGGAGGTGGGGTTCCTCGCGGTGTTCCTGGGCAACGACGAGGTGGCGCCGCCCGTCGTGGTCCTGTTCCTGCTGCGCTGGCTGCTGTTCCGCGTCGAGTTCGGGGCGGGCCTGATCAAGATGCGGGGCGACCCCTGCTGGCGCGACCTGACCTGCCTCGACCACCACCACGAGACCCAGCCGATGCCGGGGCCGCTGAGCTGGTTCTTCCACCACCTCCCGAAACCGCTGCACCGCGTCGAGGTGGCCGCGAACCACGTCACCCAACTCGTCGTGCCCGTCCTGCTGTTCACCCCGCAGCCGGTCGCGACCGCCGCGGCCTGCCTGATGATCCTGACCCAGCTGTGGCTGGTCCTGTCCGGCAACTTCTCCTGGCTGAACTGGACGACGATCGTGATCGCCGTGAGTGCCGTACGGATCCCCGGCGACGCGCCGCACACCGCGGCGCCCCCGCTCTGGTACGAGATCGTCGTCCTCGCCGTGTCCGCCGGGCTGCTGGCGCTCGGCGTCCGCCCGGTGCGCAACATGCTCTCGCGGCGGCAGGTCATGAACCGCTCCTTCGACCCGCTCCGGCTCGTCAACACCTACGGGGCGTTCGGCAGCGTCAGCCGGGTGCGCCACGAGGTGGTGGTCGAGGGCACCGCCGACGAGGTCCCGCACGAGGACACCGGCTGGAGGGAGTACGAGTTCCGGGGCAAGCCCGGTGATCCGCGGTACTGGCCGCGCCAGTTCGCGCCGTACCATCTGCGTCTCGACTGGCTGATGTGGTTCGCCGCGCTCTCCCCCGGCTACGCCGACGCGTGGTTCGGCGGGCTGGTGGAACGGCTGCTGGTGAACGACCGGGACACGCTGCGGCTGCTGCGCCGCTCGCCGTTCCCCGCGGACGCCCCGCCCCGCTTCGTCCGCGCCCGTCTCTTCCGCTACCGCTACACGACGTGGCCCGAACTGCGCGAGACGGGCGCCTGCTGGCACCGGACGTACGTACGCGACTTCCTTCCGCCGACCCGGCTGGAAGGCGGTGCACGGCGGCGGGTGCCCTGAGCCGCCGCGGCCGGGCGGAGCCCGCGGGTCAGAGCCCGTAGACGCGCGTGGCGGTCCCGGCGAACACCGCCTCCCGCTCTCCCGGGCTCAGTGCCGTCGTCAACTCCTGGGCGATTTCGAGGACTTCGCCGTACGTCGCGGCGAGCGTGCACACCGGCCAGTCCGAGCCGAACATGATCCGGTCGGGCCCGAAGGCGGCGAGGACGGTGTCCGCGTACGGCCGCAGGGCGTCCGGGGTCCGGCGGGCCGGGTCGGCCTCGGTGACCAGCCCGGAGAGCTTGCAGACGGTGTTGGGCAGCGCCGCCAGCGCGCGGACGGCGCTCGCCCAGGGTTCGAGCGCACCGGAGGCGACCGGGGGCTTGCCCAGGTGGTCGAGGACGAACGTGAGCCCGGGACGGTCGGCCGCGGCCCGGACGCACGCGGGCAACTGGTGCGGCAGGACCACGAGGTCGTACACCAGTCCCGCCTCGGCGACGGCTTCGAGTCCGCGCCGCACGTCCGGGCGCAGCAGCCATCCGGGGTCGCGCTCGCCCTGGACCTGGTGGCGGATGCCCTTGAGGCGGTGGCCGCCGGGCAGTTCCCGCAGCCGCGCCAGTTCGTCGGCGACGTCGGGGCGGGTCAGGTCGGTCCAGCCCACGACGCCGGCCACCAGGGGGTTCTCCCGCGTGAGGGCGAGCAGCTCCGGCGTCTCCTCGGCGACGGTGACCGTCTGCACGAGGACGGTGCGGTCCACACCCGCCGCCACGGCCTCGGGTTCGAGGTCCGGCATCCTGAAGTTCCGGCGCAGGGGCCGGAGTTCGGGTCCGGTGATCCAGTCCTGGTCCCGGACGGCGAGGTCCCACACGTGGTGGTGCGCGTCGACCGTCACGGCAGTTCCCAGACCACCGGCAGTCCCGCCTCGGCGCCCGCCCCGGAGTAGTCGTGCACGACGTCGAGGAGTTCGGCCATGCGGGCCTGCCAGGCGATGTTCACGGGGAGCTTCTCCAGTTCGGCGAGCATGCGCCCGTAGTCCTCGCACTCCAGGAGGTGGAAGAGGTCGGTGCCGCTGCGCCAGATGGTCCAGGAGGTGGCTCCGGAGGCCCGGATCGCCGCGGTGAGTTCGGCCGGCACCTGTCGGTGTGCCGCCTCGTAGGCGGCGACGCGCTCCGGGCGGACCTTGGTGTGCAGGGCGACTCTCATGACGGCTCCGGTACGGGGAGGGGGGCGGAGTCCGGCAGCAGGCCGGCGGCGCGCAGCTCCCGCCAGAAGGACGCCGGTACGGGTGTGGCGAACTGCGCCGCGCAGTCGTGGACTTCGGCGGCGGAGCGGGCGCCGACGAGGACGCTCGCGACGGCGGGGTGTGCCGCGGGCAGGGCGAGGGCCGCGGCCCGCAGCGTGGTCCCGTGCCGCTCGGCGATCTCCTTCAGCCGGAGCGCCCGGTCGAGCAACCCGGCCGGTGCGGCTGCGTAGTTGTAGGTCGATCCGGGTCCCGGGTCGGCCAGCAGACCGGAGTTGAAGGCGCCGCCCACGACGACGGAGGTGCCGCGCTGCCGGGCGGCGGGCAGCAGGGCGGTGAGGGCGTCGTGGTCGAGGAGGGTGTAGCGGCCGGCGCACAGGACCACGTCGACGTCCGTGTCCTGGACGAAGCGTGTGAGCATCGCGGTCTGGTTCATGCCCGCGCCGATCGCGCCGACGACGCCCTGCGCGCGGAGCTTCTCCAGCGCCGGGTAGGCCTCGTGGAAGGCCTGCTCGGCGTGGTCGTCGGGGTCGTGCAGGTAGACGACGTCCACCCGGTCGAGGCCGAGCCGTTCGAGGCTGGCGTCCAGGCTCCGACGTACCCCGTCGGCGCTGAAGTCCCAGACACGGCGGTGGGTGGCCGGCACCGCGAAGCCGTGGGCGAGGTCGTCGCCGCCCGCGTCCGCGGGTTCCAGCAGGCGGCCGACCTTGGTCGAGAGGGTGTACGCGGCGCGGGGCCGGTCGCGCAGGGCGGCGCCGAGCCGCCGCTCGGAGAGGCCGATGCCGTAGTGCGGGGCGGTGTCGAAGGTACGGATGCCGCAGGCCCAGGCGACGTCGACGGCCGCGCGGGCCTGCTCGTCGGTCACCTCGGTGTACAGGTTGCCGATGCCGGCGGCGCCGAAGGAGAGGGCGCCGACGGGGACGCCGCTCGCGCCGAGGGTGTTCACCGGCCCGCCGGGCGCAGTCGCAGGCCCTGCATGCCGCCGTCGACGGCGAGCGCGGTGCCGGTGGTGGCGCCGGACAGAGGGCTCGCCAGGTAGGCGATGGCCCCGGCGACCTCGGGCGCGGACACCAGCCGGCCGGTGGGCTGGCGGGCCTCCAGGGCGGCGCGTTCGGCGGCCGGGTCGGGGGCGGCGTCGAGGAGCCGGCCGACCCACGGGGTGTCGACCGTGCCGGGGTTGACGCAGTTGACGCGGATACCCTCGCGGACGTGGTCGGCGGCCATCGCGAGGGTGAGGGCGAGGACGGCGCCCTTGGAGGCCGAGTACAGGGCGCGCTGGGGCAGTCCGGCGGTGGCCGCGATGGAGCAGGTGTTCACGATCGCCGCGTGCGAGGAGGCCCGCAGGTGGGGCAGCGCCGCTCGGGTGGTCCGCACGATGCCGAGGACGTTGACGTCCAGCACGCGGCTCCATTCCTCGTCGTCGTTGTCCTCGACGGTGCCGCGGGCGCCGATGCCCGCGTTGTTGACGAGCACGTCGAGGCCGCCCAGGCCGGCGACCGCGGCGGCCGTCGCCGCGCGCACCGAGGCGTCGTCGGTGACGTCGGCGCGGTGGCCGGTGAGCGGCTTGTCGACCGACGACGGGTCGAGGTCGAGGACGGCGACGCGGGCACCGCGGGCGGCGAGGAGGTCGGCGGTGGCGCGGCCGATGCCGGAGGCCCCGCCCGTCACCAGCGCCGTCAGCCCGTCGAAGTCACGGAGTTCCTGAGGGTCCGTCATGCTGCCTTCCCTTTGCGTTCGTCGGCGTCCCGCTGGGCGAGGTCGGCGGTCCAGAAGGTGCCGTCCGGATAGGTGAACTCCGCGATGGACTCGGGGCGCATGGTGGCGGAGAAGCCCGGAGCGGTGGGGGCCGTGTAGCGGCCGTCGCGGATCACCACGGGTTCGGTGAATTGGTCGTGCAGATGGTCGACGTACTCGATGACCCGGTCGTCGGTGGTGCCGGCCAGCGCGACGAAGTCGAACATCGAGAGGTGCTGGACGAGTTCGCACAGTCCGACGCCTCCGGCGTGCGGGCAGACGGGGATGCCGAACTTGGCCGCGAGGAGCAGGATCGCGAGGTTCTCGTTGACCCCGCCGACCCGGGCCGCGTCGATCTGCAGGACGTCGACGGAGCCCGCCTGGAGGAGCTGCTTGAACACGATGCGGTTCTGGACGTGTTCACCGGTGGCGACCTTGACGGGGGCGACGGCCGAGCGGACGGCGGCGTGCCCGAGGATGTCGTCCGGGCTCGTCGGCTCCTCGATCCAGTACGGCTCGAACTCGGCGAGGGCCCGTGTCCAGTCGATCGCCTCGTCGACGTTCCAGCGCTGGTTGGCGTCGATCGCGATGCGGATGTCCGGGCCCACCACGGCGCGGGCGACCCGGCAGCGGCGTAGGTCGTCCGCGAGGTCCGCCCCCACCTTCAGTTTGATCTGCCGGAATCCCCCGGCGACCGCCTCCGCCGCGAGCCGGGTGAGTTTCTCGTCGCTGTAGCCGAGCCAGCCCGGTGAGGTGGTGTAGGCCGGGAAGCCCTCGGCGCGCAGGGTGGCGGTGCGCTCCGTCGCCCCTTCCCTCCCCCGGCGCAGCAGGTGGAGCGCCTCGTCCGGGGTCAGCGCGTCCGTGATGTAGCGGAAGTCGACCTGGCCGACGAGCCAGGCGGGGTCGGCCTCCGCGAGGAGCTGCCACAGGGGTTTGCGGGCGCGCTTGGCCGCCAGGTCCCACACGGCGTTGACCACGGCGCCGATCGCCATGTGCATCACGCCCTTCTCCGGTCCGAGCCAGCGCAGTTGGCTGTCGCCGACCAGGTCCCGGGAGAGGGAGCCCGGGTCGGCGCACAGCTCGTCCACCGGCCGGCCGAGGACATGACCTCGCAGCGCGTCGATCGCGGCGACCTGGACATCATTGCCCCGCCCGATGGTGAAGGTGAAGCCGTGCCCCTCGGCCCCGTCCGGCGCGTCGCTGCGCAGGACGACGTACGCCGCCGAGTAGTCGGGGTCCGGGTTCATCGCGTCCGAGCCGTCGAGCTCGCGCGAGGTGGGGAAACGGACGTCGTAGGTGTCGACCGCGGTGATGCGGGCGGGGGTCGGGGACACGGAAGGCCTTTCGGTCGGTGACAGGGGGTCCTCGGTGGGGCGTCCGCCGGTCCGGGCCCCGGTGCTCGGTCGCTCAGTCCTGCGCGCGGCCCGTGGTCACCCGGGCGATCATGAGGGCGACGAGGATGATCCCGCCGTAGATGGCCTGGATCCAGAAGGACGGCACCTGGGCGAGCGTGAGCAGGTTCTGCACCACGCCGAGGAGGAGGACACCGGTGAGGGCGCCGAACATGGTGCCCTTGCCGCCGTCGAGGCTGATCCCGCCGATGACCGCGGCGGCGAACACCGTGAAGATCATGTTGTTGCCCTGGTTGGCGCTGATCGCGCCGACGTAGCCGGTCTGCATGACGCCGCCGACCGACGCGAGCACACCCGCGACGACGAACACCCCGAGCATCACCCGCTCGACCCGGATGCCGGCGGCGCGGGCCGCGTCGGCGTTGCCGCCGATGGCGTACAACGCGCGTCCGACGCGGTGGTACTTGAGGACCAGACCGGCGACCGCGAAGGCGACGGCGGCCAGCCACACCGACAGCGGGACGCGCAGGAACGTCGTGGTGGCGAGGGAGAAGAACGCGTCGGGCATGCCGAACAGGGTCTTGCCCTTGGTCGCGCCGACCAGAAGGCCCCGCAGGACGATCAGCATCGCGAGCGTGACGATGAAGGCGTTCAGCTTGAACTTCACGACGAGGACGCCGTTGAAGGCTCCGATGGCCGCGCCCACGACGAGGACCGCGAGGAGGGCGAGCGCCGCCGGGAACTCCGTGCCCCAGCCCGACTGGGCGGCGGGCAGGACGAGCAGCGCGCCGACGGCGGGCGCGATGCCGACGACGGACTCCAGCGACAGGTCGAACTTGCCGGTGATGAGGACGAGGGACTCGGCGAGCACGACCATCGCGAGGGCGGCCGAGGCCCCGAGGATGGAGATGATGTTGCGTTCGGTGAGGAAGGAGTCGTTGACGAACGCGCCGAGCACGACCAGAAGCAACAACGCGGGCACGAGGGCGAGTTCACGGGCCCTGCGCAGGAGGACGGCCTTGGCGGCGCGCGGGTCGGGGGTGCGGGCGGGGGCGGGCGCCGGGGTCTTCGTCTCAGTCATCCCGGCCTCCCCCGCCGCTCCCGGGGGCCTGGGGGGTGTCCCCCGCGGCGGTGCCGTTGCCATGGTCCACTCCTTCGATGGAGGCGATCAGCTCGTGGTCGCGCCAGCCCGCCGGATGCTCGGCGACGACACGGCCGTGGAAGAGGACGAGGACGCGGTCGCAGCGGCGCAGGTCGTCGAGTTCGTCGGAGACGACCAGCACGGCGGTGCCGTCCTCACGGGCGCTGTCCATCCGGGACAGCAGGGACTCCTTGGACTTCACGTCGACGCCCGCGGTCGGGTTGATCAGTACGAGCAGGCGCGGGTCCGAGGCGAGCGCGCGGGCCATGACGACCTTCTGCGCGTTGCCGCCCGAGAGGTCGGAGACCGGCTGCTCGGGCCCCTCGGTGTGGATGCCGAGGCGTTCGATGAGCCCGGCGGCGAAGCCGCGTCTGCGGCCGGTGCCGATGAACCCGCGGCGGCCCAGCCGGTCCAGGACGCTCAGGGTGACGTTGTCACCGACGCTCATCCCGGGCACCAGGCCCTGCTCGTGCCGGTCCCGCGGAACGCAGCCGACGCCGGCCTTCAGCGCGGCGGCCACGTCACCGAACGGGAGCCGCTCGCCGTCCAGCCGGGCGCTGCCGCCGGTGGGGGTGTGCAGTCCGGCGAAGGACTCGGCCAGCTCGGTCTTGCCGCTGCCGCTGGAGCCGGCGAGCCCGACGACCTCGCCCCGGCGGACGGTCAGGTCGATCCGCTCGTACGCCGGGGAGGTGAGTCCCGTGCTGTCCAGGACCACGGGTGCGTCCTCGTCAGACTCCCTTGGTTCGACGGCCAGTTCGGCGATCGACTCCCCCGCCATGGCCTCGATCAGCGCGGGGCGCGGGAGGTCGGCGACCGGCGCGGTGGTGATCCAGCGGGCGTCCCGCAGGACCGTGACCGTCTGGCAGACCTCGTACACCTCCTGGAGGTGGTGCGAGATGAACAGGAAGGTGACGCCGGATTCCTGGAGCCCCCGCATCCGGGTGAAGAGCCGCTCGATCTCCCGGCTGTCGAGCTGGGCGGTGGGTTCGTCCAGCACGATGAACCGGGCGCCGAAGGAGAGCGCCCGTGCGATCTCGACCATCTGCCGGTCCTCGACCTTGAGGTCCGCGGTGCGGGCGTCCGGGTCGACGCGCACGTCCCAGGTCTCCAGCAGCCGCGCCGCCTCGGACCGGAGCCGGCGCCAGCTGATGAAGCCGCCCCGGCCCGCCGGCTGCCGGTTGATGAAGAGGTTCTCGGCGACCGTCAACTCCGGTACGACGGTGGGTTTCTGGTAGACGCAGGCCACCTTGCGCCGCCAGGCGTCACGGTCGGCGAGCGCGGGTGCGGGCCGGCCGCCGAAGCTGATCGTCCCCTCGTCGGGTGCCTGGAGGCCGGTGAGCAGGGTGACGAGGGTGGACTTGCCGGCGCCGTTGCGGCCGACCAGGGCATGGGACTCGCCGGGGAACACGGCGAGTCGACCGTCTCGGAGAGCGACGGTGGGACCGTACCGCTTGGTGATCCCCCGCGCCTCGACCAGTGGAGTGCTCATTTGACCGTGTTGCCCCAGAGCCCCGGATCGTCCACGTTCTCCTTGGTGACGAGCGGCGCGGGCAGCTGGTCCTCCAGGATGCCGCCGGGCAGCTTCACGATCTCGGAGTCGTGGTCGGTCGGACCGGGCTTGAACGTCTTCCCCTGCATCGCGGCCTTGATGTAGTACATGCCGTACTTGGCGTAGGCGTCGGCCGGCTGGGAGACGGTGGCGTCGATCTCACCCTTGCGGATGGCGTCGAACTCCTGCGGGATGCCGTCGTTCGAGACGATGGCGATGTGCCCGGCGGCGCCCGCCTTCTTCAGCATGCCCTTGGACTTGAGGGTCTGCAGGGTGGGCGCGAGGTAGACACCGCCCGCCTGCATGTAGATGCCCTTGATGTCGGGATTGGCGTTCAGCAGCGTGTCGAGCTTGGAGGCCGCGGTGTCCGACTCCCACTTGGCGGGGATCTCCAGGACCTTCAGCTTCGGGAAGTTCTTCCGGACGCAGGCACGGAACGCCTCGGAGCGGTCACGGCCGTTGACGGACGCGAGGTCGCCCATGATCTGCACGACCTTGCCGGAGCCGATCTGCTTGCCGAGGTACTGGCAGGCCTTCTCGCCGTACGCCACGTTGTCGGCGCGGACGACCATGGCGACCTTGCCCTTCTCGGGCGCCACGTCGACGGCGACCACGGGGACGCCCTTGCGCTCGGCCTGGTCCAGGCCCGCGGCGATCGCGGCGCTGTCGAGGGGCGCGACCACCAGACCCTTGACGCCCTGGTTGAGCTGGTTGTTGATGTCGGTGATCTGCTGCGAGGGGTCGCTGTTGGAGTTGACGGTCTTGAGCGCGTCCACTCCCTGCGACGTCGCCATCTTCGGCACGTAGTCGTTGTACGACTGCCAGAACGGTGACGTCAGCAGGGGCAGGATCACCCCCACCTTGCCGCCTCCGTCACCCTTTCCGCCGCCCGAGGCGACGTCGTCCTTCGTGCTGCCGCACGCCGCGAGAGCGAGGGTCGCGCAGGCGGCCACCGCCGCCGCGCACACCGTCCGCGACGGGATTCGCCTGTTCCGCACAGTTCTGCCGGCCATCTGACGGCTCCTCATTGAGCGTGATCGAGCAGGACGGGTGGCCGGAGGTCCCTCTACCGACCGGGACGAATATTTATCAGACCACTTCGGGCCTCCGACACCCTCTGGAGCCAACTATTCGTAGTTTCCGGCCATAGTGGTCTGACCACTTCGGTCGTTAGACTGCGGCGCACCCGGCAACAGGAGGAAGTGGCGTGGACGAGAGCCAGCCCGTCGGGGCGGAGTCCGGCAAGGACCCCGCCCCGCCGAAGGGCACCGTGACGCAGCGCGCCATCGAGCAGATCAAGGCGTTGATCCGGGAGGGCCGGCTGGAGCCGGGGCAGCGGCTGCCGACCGAACGGGACCTGGCGTCCCAGCTGGGCATCTCCCGCAGTTCGATGCGCGAGGCGATCCGGGCGCTCACGGTCCTCGGCGTACTGGAGGCCCGGCACGGATCGGGCATCTACGTGACGCAGCTGGAGGCGGGTGACCTGTTGGAGACGTTCGGCGTGGTGGCCGATCTCTCCCGTGGCCACCAGCTCGTCGAACTGCTGGAGCTGCGCCGCATCCTGGAGTCGACGGCCACCGCGATGGCCGCCGCGCGGATCACCCCGGACCAACTCGCCGAGGTCGACAAACAGTTGACGGCGATGAACGCGACGGACGATCCGGAGCAGATCCTCGCCCACGATCTCGCCTTCCACCGCGAGATCGTCGCCGCCGCGGGCAACGAGACGATGACCGCCATCCTGGACGGGCTCTCCTCCCGCACGTTCCGCGCCCGTGTCTGGCGTGGCTACCAGGAGGAGGGCGCCTTCGACCGCACCCGGCGCGAGCACGCGGCGATCCTGCGCGCGCTGGTGGCACGCGATCCCGACGCGGCACGGGCGGCGGCCGCCGCACACGTCGGCGAGGTCGAGCAGTGGCTCCGGTCGCAGCTCGCGCCGTAGCTCCGGCCCACCACGTATCACCGGTTCGGCAGGTTCCGCCGGTTCCACCGGCAACGGACACCGCGTGCAGTCGCCGGCGCGTGAGGGTGCCGACCCTGCCGGCCCGTTCACCGTCCGACGGGTCGTGCCGCGAGGAACTCATCCGCGCGCGCCCCTCCGGCAGGGCCGGACCGCCGGGCGCCGTCCCGGATGCCGCCGGCGCCGCCCGGCGAGCCTCCACACGAGCCGGGGCGGCGAGCCGACGTCGCGGACCGACCGTGGTGGGGCCGGTCCGGGACGTCGGGCCTCAGGCCCGCTTCAGCCGGAGCGTCACCAGCTCGAACGGCCGCAGGGACACCCGCAGACGGCTCCCGTCCCGCTCGGGTTCCGTCGCGTCGGCGAGCGGCCGCTCCAGCAGGTCCGTGACCGTGACGTCGTCGAACGCGAAGCCCACGGTCAGGGTGGCCCGCGACCGGCCACCACGCGACTCGTGGAACCGCACGATCACGTCACCGCTCTCGTCGTCGGCCAGCTTGACCGCCGTCACCACGACCGCGTCCTGTCCGACACCGACCAGCGGCAGGACCTCCTGCGAGCCGGAGCCCGCCAGCCGCCGCTCCGGCAGGTTGATGCGCCAGCCCTCGCGCACCGCGTCACCGATCGCCGCGCCCGGCACGAGGGCGTGCCGGAACCGGTGGATGCCCTGGTCGGTCTCCGGGTCGGGGAAGCGCGGCGCGCGCAGCAGCGAGACCCGGACGGTGGTCGTCGTACCGGAGTCGCTGTCCCGGACGGCGCGGGTGACGTCATGGCCGTACGTCGAGTCGTTGACCAGGGCGACGCCCCACCCCGGTTCCTCGATGTGCACGAAGCGGTGGTTGCAGGCCTCGAACTTGGCCGCCTCCCATGAGGTGTTGGTGTGGGTGGGCCGGTAGAAGTGCCCGAACTGGGTCTCCGACGCGTACCGTTCGGCGTGCACGTCGAGCGGGAAGGCGAGCTTCAGGAACTTCTCCGTCTCGTGCCAGTCGACCTCGGTGTCGATGTCCAGGCGCTGTTCGCCGGGCGACAGCGAGAGCACCTGCGTGACCTTCGAGGTGCCGAAGGAGCGGACGATCCGCACCGAGACGCCGTCCTCGCCCGGGGCGACCTCGTCGGCGTCCACCAGATCGGTGACCGTGTTCCGGTAGAACTCGTCGACGTCCCAGGCGTCCCACATGTTCGGGAAGTCGGGATGGAGTTGCAGCAGGTTCGCCGCCCGCCCCGGTGCGACGGTCTCCCGGTCGGCGGACAGGTCGAACGCCGACACGACGAGTCCCTGCGCGTCGATCTCCACGCGCAGCACGCCGTTGTCCAGGACGTAGCCGCCGTCCACGCGCGGTGCCAGAGCCGTCTCGCCGAGCACCGCCGGTGTCCGTGCGCCACCGGCGGGGACCCCGTCGCGGGCGTGCGGCGCCGAGTTGAAGACCAGGGGCGCCGAGCCCTCGCCCGCCAGCGCCCGCTGGGCCGCGCCGATGACGGCCTCCAGCTCGGCCGCGACCCGCTCGTAGGTGCGGCGGGCCTCGCGGTGCACCCAGGCGATGGACGAGCCGGGCAGGATGTCGTGGAACTGGTGGAGCAGGACCGTCTTCCAGATGCGGTCCAACTCCTCGTACGGGTAGGTGAACCCGGTACGGACGGCGGCGGTGGCGGCCCAGAGCTCGGCCTCGCGCAGGAGGTGTTCGCTGCGCCGGTTGCCCTGCTTGGTCTTCGCCTGGCTGGTGAGGGTGGCGCGGTGCAGTTCGAGGTACAGCTCGCCGACCCAGACGGGTGCGTCGGGGTACTCCGCCTCGGCCTTGCGGAAGAAGTCCTCGGGGGTCTCCCAGGTGACGGTCGCGGAGCCTTCCAGGTCGCGCAGGCGGCCCGCCTTGGCGATCATCTCGCGGGTGGTGCCCCCGCCGCCGTCGCCCCAGCCGGTCGGGGCGAGGGAGTGCCGGGCGGCGCCCTTGTCCTTGAAGTTGCTCGCCGCGTGGGCGATCTCCCGCCCGTTCATGGAGCAGTTGTAGGTGTCGACGGGCGGGAAGTGGGTGAAGATCCGGGTGCCGTCGATGCCCTCCCAGCGGAAGGTGTGGTGCGGGAACTTGTTGGTCTGCGACCAGGAGATCTTCTGCGTGAGCAGCCACTTGGACCCGGCCGCCTTGATGATCTGCGGCAGTCCTGCGGCGAAGCCGAAGGTGTCGGGCAGCCACGCCTCGTCGTTCTCGACGCCGAACTCGTCGAGGAAGAACCGCTTGCCGTGCACGAACTGACGGGCCATCGCCTCGGAGCCCGGCATGTTGGTGTCGGACTCGACCCACATGCCGCCCGCGGGCACGAACCGTCCGTCGGCGACGGCCTTCTTCACGCGGGCCCACACCTCGGGCCGGTGCTCCTTCACCCAGGCCCACTGCTGGGCCTGCGACATGGCGAAGACGAAGTCGGGTTCGTCCTCGATGAGGGCGGTCATGTTGGAGGTCGTGCGGGCCACCTTGCGCACGGTCTCGCGGAGCGGCCACAGCCACGCCGAGTCGATGTGCGCGTGTCCGACGGCGCTGATCCGGTGGGCCGACGGCACGGCGGGGGCGGCCAGGACGTCCTGGAGCAGCGAACGGGCCTGTTCCGCCGTCCCGTTGACGTCCTGGAGGTCCACGGCGTCCAGGGCGCGCTCCACGGCGCGCAGGATGTCCCAGCGGCGCGGGGACTCCACGGGCAGTTCGGCCATCAGCTCGCCGAGGACCTCCAGGTCGATGACGAGGTTCCACACCTCCTCGTCGAGGACGGCGAGGTCCATGCGGGCGAGCGTGTACTGCGGCTCGCTGCCGGCCGTCTCCTTGTCGCCGAGCTGGGTGGGCCGGAAGGGGTGGTAGTCGAGGATGACCGGGTTGGAGGCCGCCTCGACGCGCAGGTCGACGTACTCGCCGCCCTCGGCCGGGGCGGCGACCCGCACCCACTGGTTGCGCGGGTTGAGGCCCTTCACGGGGCTGCCGTCGGGCCGGTACACGAGCCCCTCGCACTGGAAGCCGGGCATGTTCTCGTCGAACCCGAGGTCGAGGAGGGCCTCGACGGTCCGGCCGGCCCAGGCCTCGGGCACGGTCCCGGTGACCCGGAACCAGCTGGTGCCCCACGGAGCACCCCAGCGCGCGCCCACCTCGATCGGTTCCGTCGGGGCGGCGAGGCCCTCCTCGACGGGCACGGGTTCACCGGGCGCGTTCCAGACCGCCACCTCCAGCGGAACGGACTCGGGGTACACGGCCGGACGGATGCGTTCGTCCAGGACGCGCTTGAGGCGGGACTCGACCAGGGTGCGGTCGTCATGCATGTGAGTGCTCCGTGGGGTATGGGATGCGGGTTGTTACCAGGTGTGCGTGGTCGTGGCGGGTGTGGAGACGCTGAACAGTTCCCCCACTGAGCGCAGTTCGAATCGTGCGGCCGCTTCTCCCTGTTCGGGGGCGAGCCCCGCGACGTGGAAGGCACGCTGGCAGGTACCGCCCAGGAAGCGGCGCGTGCCGTCGGGGAGGATCCGGTGCAGCTCGTAGTGGCGCACCGGTCCGGGAGCGGGCTGCCACCCGAGGCGCAGGTCGCCGCCTTCGGCGTCGGTGACACGGAGGCCGGTGGGCGCGTCCGGGGTCTCGGCGGCGTTCCGGACCGCGAGTCCGCCGAGCCGCCAGCGCACCGGACCCCCGGTCCCGGTCAGCCGGACACCGAGGGCACGGACGGTCCCCGTCAGCCCGGACAGGGACACGGTCGAGGTCTGCCAGCCGCTGCCCGAGGAGACCGGGAGATGGGTGTACGGGGGTGCCGCGCCGGGCGCCGCGGGGTCGTCCGTGGCGACCGCCAGCTCCAGGGAGACCTCGCCGGCGTCCGTGCGGTGCGTCAGTTCGACGACGGTGTCCTCGCCGAGCGGGAGCCGGGTCGCGTAGAGGTCCAGGGTGGCCGGGGCGTCCAGGTCGCCGGAGACGAGGACGCTGCTGCCGCCGCGCCAGGCGTCCGCGAAGTCGAAGGTCACCGAGGGGCGTCGGCCGCCGGTGCGGACCACCCAGCGGCGGGAGGGCAGCCGGTCCTGGAGGCCGAGATGGTTCCAGGCGGTGTCTCCGGTCGCCTCGCCGCCCTCGTACCACTTCAGTCCGTGGCCGGTGTTGAAGACGGTCGCGAACGGGAGGGAGGTGACGGTGGAGCGGTCGGCGAGGAAGAGCGCGGGCGCACGCCAGCGGGCCGTGGTGTCGGGCCGCGCGGGGTCGAGGGAGGCGCCGGTCCAGAAGGCGTCGTCGGCCGCGTGGAAGTCGCCGGGGCCACGGCCGGCGGGCAGGTGGTTGCGCGTCCACTCCGGCCGGTAGTAGCCGATGGAGGTGACGTGCGCCTTCGTGGCGGGGACGACGGCGTCCCAGTTCACGGAGGCGTCGGTGCCGTTCGCCTCGACGTCGACGCCCGCCCACAACGCGTAGCGGTCGCGCCCCAGTTGTTCGGCCGTCGTCCCGGACGTGGCCAGAGCGCCGGAGGTCCAGCGGAAGTCGAGGAACAGGGAGTCGGCCGCCTGGAAGAACGCCTTGTTCCGGTCGTTCAGCGCGCCCTGCCAGCTGACCGAGCCGTTCACGGTCATCGCGTCGTACCAGGTGACGCGCTGCCCCCTGGCCGCGCCGAGCGCCTTCAGCTCGCCGAGGAAGCCGAGCATGTCGGTGGCGAGGGCCGGATCGCCGCCGCCCGTCTCGGCGTTGACGAACCAGCCGTCGAACCCGTAGGCCGCGGCGACGGCGACGAGTTGCGCCGCGAGCGGGTACCGTCCCTCGGCGTCCTTCCGCACGAGGTCGCGGGTCCACCGCAGTTGACCGCCGTACGCGGCGGGCGGCAGGAACACGTTGCCGAGGACGGGGACGCCGTGCCGGTGCGCGGCGTCCACGATCGGCGCGTTCGGCGCGAGGATCAGCCCCTCGCCCGACGAGCCGCCCCAGAAGACGAGTTCGTCGAGGTAGGACCAGTGGGTCAGCGCGTAGTAGTCGGCGGTGGCGGCGCCCTGCGACGAGTTCTGGGCCGTCGGGCCGAAGGAGACGAGCGACTGGACGCGGGCCTGCCCGGAGCGTGCCGTGGTGTTGGCCGGGACGGGGGTGAAGCGGTCCGCCAGCGGCACGGCGGAGGCGTTGAACGCCAGGTCGGCGTCGGTGTCGGCACGCCACGACGCCAGGCTGCGCCAGGTGATGCCGGCGCCGGGGGTGCCCGCGGGCAGTGAGTCGGGGTACCAGTAGGAGGCGTACGGCTGGAGGTCCCGGGCCGCGGCGGCGGCCGTGCCGGACACGCCGGGCACGAGTCCGGCGGCGGCTCCCGCTCCGGCGAGCAGGACGGTTCGTCTGCTGAGGTTCACGATGTGCTCCGTAGCGTGTGGGGAACGGATTACGGTGCTCGGCTCAGGCGGTCGCCTGAGCCGGTGTGACGACCTCGGTGATCCCGCGCGCGGCCAAGTGTTCGCGGTCGGTGACGCGGCTCGCGAGGACGGTGGTGGGGCGGACCCCGTCGGCGGTCAGCCGGGCGAAGGCCTCGAAGACGGGGCCGCCCGGCGCGCACACGGAGCGGCCCGGCGCGGTGTCGACGACCAGGGCGGTGGTGCGGAGGGCGGGCGCGGCCGGACGGTCCCGCCCGACGAGGCCGGCGATAGTGTCCCCGGCGGGTTTCGTCCGCCGGTCGCTGGTCAACAGGCCGAGGCTGTATTCGAGTTCGGGGAAGTCGGCGAGGTCGCGGCTGACGTCGTGCGAGCACCACCAGGTCACGCCCCACAGGTCGGGGCAGTCGAGGGCGTTGGTGACGGTGGCCTCGGTGAAGGCGGCGGCGTGCTCGGCGGGGATCAGCGGGGCGGGCGCGCCGACCTCCTGGAGCCAGACCGGGCGGTGCGGGTCGTCCGCCCAGGCCTTGGACAGCTCGATCAGATAGGCGGCGTGGTGCTCGGTGGCGACGCCGGTCCGGCCGTGGCGCTGCGCCGTGCCGTTGAACACCCAGGAGTGGACGGCGGTCATGGCGCCGAGCCGGGCCGAGTGGCCGGGGGTGAAGGGCTGGTCGTCCTGGTACCAGGCGGCGTCGTACGAGGCGTGCAGGTGCGGCTTGCCGGGGGCGCCCTCCTCGCAGGCGTCGAGCAGCCGCCGCAGCCACGCACCGGCCTGGTCCTCGGTCACGCGGTCGGGGTCGGGGTGGGGTCCGGCGGCGAACTGGTTGACCTCGTTGCCGATGGTCATCCCGATGAAGTTGGGCCGGTCGGCGAGGGCGGCGGCGAGGGTCCGCAGATAGGCCGCCTCCCCCGCGACGACGTCCGGGTCGGTGAAGATGTTCCGCCGGTGCCAGGTCCGGGTCCAGGCGGGCAGGAAGTCGAAGCTCGACAGATGCCCCTGCAGGCCGTCCACGTTGACGTCGAGTCCGCGTTCGGCGGCCGCGTCGGCGAGCGCGACGAGCTGCTCGACGGCGCGCGGGCGGATCAGGGTGCGGTTGGGCTGGAAGTAGGGCCAGAGCGGGAAGACCCGGATGTGGTCGAGGCCGAGCGCGGCGATGGAGTCGAGATCGGCGCGGACCGCGTCCAGGTCGAAGTCGAGCCAGTGGTGGAACCACCCTTGGCTGGGGGTGTAGTTGACGCCGAAGCGCACGGCAGGAGGCATGCGGGGATCCTTGCGAATCGGAACGACGGAGCGGTGGAGGCCGGCGGGTGAGGCGGTAGGACGGTGAGGGGGCTGACGGGCACGGGGTGGTGGGGCGGAGGCGCCGGTCGGCGGAGTGCGGGCCGGCGGCTCGTCCGCGACGGAGGTCAGCCCTTGACGGCCCCCTCGCCGACACCGCGGAAGAAGTACCGCTGGAGGCAGGCGAAGAGGGCGATGAGCGGTGCCACGGCGATGACCGTGCCGGCGGCGACGAGGCGTTCGTCGTTGGCGAAGGTGCCGTGCAGGTAGTTGAGTCCGATGGTGAGGGTGAACTTCGAGGGGTCGCTGAGCACGATGAGCGGCCACAGGAAGTCGTCCCAGGCCCCCATGAAGGCGAAGATCGCGACGACGGCGAGGGTGCCCTTGACCGAGGGCAGCGCGATCCGCAGGAACCGCTGCCACACGTTGGCGCCGTCGACGAAGGCGGCCTCCTCGATCTCGTGGGGGAGGTTGAGGAAGGCGTTGCGCATCAGCAGGACGTTCATCGCGCCGACGCAGCCGGGCAGGACGACCCCGATGAGCGTGTTGTTCAGGCCGAGTTCCCGCATGGTCGTGAACTGGGCGATGATGATGCCCTCGACGGGCACCAGCATGGCCAGGATGAAGACCAGGGTGGCCACCCGCCGGCCGCGGTAGCGCAGCCGGGCCAGGGCGTACCCCGCGAGGGCCGAACCCACGCAGTTGGTGACGACGTTGGCGCCGGCCACCTTGAGGGAGTTGAGGGCGTAGTCCCACACCGGGATGGTGTCGGCGACGCGCTGGTAGTTGTGCAGGGTCGGGTCGCCGGGCACGAACCGGGGCGGCGAGCTGAAGATGTCCTCGGTGGGGCCCTTGAGCGAGGTGGACAGCTGCCACAGGAAGGGCCCGACGGTCAGGGCGAGGACCGCCAGCAACAGCAGGTAGCGCAGGGCGAGTTCCCAGAGCGGGACGCGTCGGCCGTGTTCGTCGGTGACCCGGCGACGGTGCGGGCGCTCCGCCTCTGGGCGCGGTGCCGCGGCGCGGGTCTTCACCGGCGTGCTCATGCGTCCTCCTTCCGGTCGGCGCGCAGCACGAGCAGCATCAGCGCGACGGTGACGACGAAGACGACGACGGAGAGGGCGGACGCGTAGCCGACGCGGCCGGTCAGTCCGGTGCCGGTGCGCTGGACGAGCATGACGAGGGTGGTGTCCTCGCCGGCCGGGCCGCCGTCGGGGCCGGCCATCAGGTACACCTCGGAGAACACCTTGAAGGCGGCGACCGAGGAGAGCGCGCCGACCAGGACCATGGTGGACCGGACGGCGGGCACGGTGACGGTGAGGAAGCGGCGCACCGCCCCCGCTCCGTCCACCGCGGCGGCCTCGTGCAGTTCGCGGGGCACGTTGGCGAGCGCGGCCAGGTAGATGATCATGTAGTAGCCGAGGCCCTTCCAGACCGTGACGGCCATGGCGCTGAGCAGCAGCAGCCACTGGTCGCTCAGGAAGCCGACCTTGCCGGCCCCGACCGCCTCCAGCAGCGCGTTCACCAGGCCGCGCTCGTCGAGGAGCCACACCCAGATGAGTCCGACCACGACGATCGACGCGACGACCGGGGTGTAGAAGGCGGACCGGAAGAAGGCGATGCCGGGGATGTTCTTCTGGACGAGGAGAGCGAGCAGCAGCGGCAGCAGGACGAGCGCGGGGACGACCCCGAGGACGTACAGCGTGCTGTTGCGCAGCGCCGTCCAGAACATCTCGTCGTGCAGCAGCTCCCGGAAGTTGGCCAGGCCCACGAACGCGCCGGGGATCAGGGTGCGGCGGTCGGTGAAGGAGTTGATCACCGTCGAGACGAACGGGTAGAGGATGAAGACGCCCACGACCAGGAGGCCCGGAGCGGCGAACAGCCAGGGGCTGGTGCTCAGTTGGCGGCGTACCCGGGTGCCGGGCCGGGGCTGCGGGGAGCCCTCCCGGGAGCCGGCCCGCGGCTCCCGGGACAGCGCGCGGGGCTCCCGTGCGGTGCTGGAGGAACTCGCCATGACCGCTCAGCCCTGCTGCCGCAGCAAGGTGTCACAGGCCTTGACAGCGTTGTCGAGTGCCGTCCTGGGACTCTGCTTGCCCTGCAGCGCCTTGGCGATCTCGTTGCGCAGCGCGGTCTTCATCTGCTCGCTGAACAGGACCGGGGTGTAGTTGACCGCGTTCTTCAGGGACTTGGCGGCGGCGACCCGTACGCGCGTCTCGTCGGTGCCGTCCTCCTTGGTGAAGTACGGGTCGTCCAGGGAGCCCGCGGTGCTCGGGAAGATCGCGACCTTCTTGGCGAAGGACATCTGGTTCTGGGCGTCGGTGACGAAGTGCGCGAAGGCGACGGCCGCCGGGGTGTGCTTGGTGCGCGCGTTGACCATCACGCCCATCACGTACATGTTCACCTTGCCGGTGCTGGTGATCTGGTCCGTGATGCCGATGTTCTTGTACAGGTTCGGGGCCTGCTTCTTGAAGTTGCCGAGGTCGAGGGCGCTGCCGGGGTTCATCGCGACGGCGCCGGTCAGGAACTTCTTGCCGGACGACTCGGGGGTGGCGGTGAGCGCCTGCGGGTCGAGCGCCTTGGCGTCGTACAACTCCTTGTACTTGGTGAGGAGTTGTACGCCCTTGGCGTCGTTGAAGGAGAACGCGGTGCCCTCCTTGTTCATCAGCTCGACGCCGTAGCGCCCGAAGTCCTCGATGGTGGGCACGTTGGCGAGGGTGGCGACCTTGCCGTCGCTCTTGTCCGCCAGCCGCAGCGCGTCGGTGAAGAGCTCGTCGTACGTGGTCGGCGGCTGGGACGCGTCGAGGCCCGCCTTCTCGAACAGCGACTTGTTGTAGAACAGCGGCCCGGTGTTGAGGTACCAGGGGAAGGCGTAGGTGCCCGTCATGCCCGGGACCTGGTGGCCGGCCCAGGCACCCGCGAGGTACTCCTTCTTGTACCGGGCGGCCGACTTGTCGAGGTCGAGGGCGAGTCCGGCCTTGGCGAGCGGGGCGACGAGGTCGGGAGAGACGTTCACGACGTCGGGCAGGGTGCCGCCCGCCGCGTCGGCGCTGATCTTGTCGGCGTAGCCCTCGGCCGGCTGGTCGATCCACTTCACGTGGGTGCCGGGGTACTTCTTCTCGAAGTCGGCGACGACGCCCTCGAAGTAGGGCTTGAAGTTGGCCCTCAGATTCCAGGTCTGGAAGGTGATGTCGCCCTCGATCTTGCCGGAGGCGTCCGTCGAGCCGCCGCTGTCGCCGGAACCGCAGGCGCTCAGCGGCAGGACGAGGGCGACGGCGGCGGCGACAAGTGCTCTGCGGGGTATGGGCACGGTGACACGGCTCCCTTGCGGCGTCTGCGGGTGGTGGCGCCAGCGACCATGCCCGGCGGCCGTCGGCGAAGTCAATGGATTGGCATCCACTAAATGAATTCGCATGACATTAGTGCAGGTCAGAGCCATCTCACGAGTCCCTTGCGCGAGATCGCTAATGCGCTTTAGGCTGGATGCACTCAAGCGCTTTAGTGCATGACCTGGAGAAATGGGGAGTCCCGTGCCAGCCAGACGGTCTCCGGCACGCCGGCCGACGATGAAGGACATCGCGCGGCGTGCCGGGGTCTCCGAGAGCGCGGTCTCCTTCGCGCTGAACGACCGGCCCGGCGTCTCCGAGGTCACCCGCGACCGGGTGCGCCGGGTCGCCGAGCAGCTCGGCTGGCGGCCCAGCACCGCGGCGCGCCAGCTGTCCGGCGAGGGCGCGGCCACCGTCGGCCTGGTGGTGGCGCGGCCCGCCGACGCACTGGGCGTGGACTCGTTCTTCCTCCAGCTGATCTCGGGCATCCAGGAGGTGCTGGCGGAGCGTCATCTCGGCCTGCTCTTCCAGGTCGTCGAGGACGTGGACGCCGAGTGCGCGGTCTACCGGCGCTGGTGGGCCGAGCACCGGGTGGACGGCGTGCTGGTGGTGGACCCGCGCGTCGACGATCCGCGTCCGGGACTCCTCGACGAACTCGGCCTGCCCGCCGTGGTCATCGGCGGGGCTCCGGACGCCCCGCACCCGGGGATGTCCACCGTGTGGGCGGACGACGCGGGCGCGATGGCGGCCGTGGTCGACGCCCTGTACACCCTGGGGCACCGCAGGATCGTGCACATCGCGGGCCTGCCGGGGCTCGCGCACACCGAGCGGCGCATCCGCACCCTGCGGGCCGAGGCCGAGCGGCGCGGTCTGCCCGAGGTCCGCTCGCTGACCACCGACTACTCGGACGCGCAGGGCGCGGCGGTCACCCGGCGTCTGCTGGAGGGCGCCGAACCGCCGAGCGCGCTGATCTACGACAACGACGTGATGGCCCTGGCCGGTGTCGCCGCCGCGAGCGAGCTGGGCTTCTCCGTGCCGGGCGCGGTGTCGGTGGTCGCCTGGGAGGACTCGCCGCTGTGCCGCATGGTCAAGCCGTGGCTGTCCGCGCTGTCCCGGGACACGGTCGAGTTCGGCCGGACGGCGGCCCAGGAGCTGACGGCGCTGCTGGACGGCGGTCCGGCGCGCACGGTTCGGGTCCCGGTACCGCGGCTGATCGAGCGGGAGAGCACGGGCCCCTGCACGGCGGAGGCGTGACGGGGTCGCCGGGACGCACGAGGACTGGTTCTCGTCGACGGGCGAGATGTGGACGCCGGCCTTGATGCCGTACCGGCGCACGGAGTCCGCGAAGGACCGCAGGACGTCGCCGCGGCCCTCCAGCTCCGGGATCGGTCGCATGCGGCCCTCATTCGTCGGAGGTCTGATGATCGAGGGGCCCCAGGAGACTGTCAATGGAGGCTCTACCGACCGGCGTTGAACAGGTGATCGGATGACTCGACGGGCTGCGGGAACGTCGGCCGCGGTCCGCGCGGAAGTCCGACGGGACCGCACCGGATGTCCGCGGCGGACGGCTCTCGACGCGGCGGCCCCCGCCGGGCAGAGTGCACCCGTACACGTACTACTCACCAGTACGCCATGGAGCGAGGAGCACCCGTGACCACCTGGGTCGGCCGCACCGCCACCGAGATCGCCGCCGCCGTCCGCGAACAGCGGGTCACACCGCGCGAGGTGGTGGCCGAACACCTCGCCCGGATCGAGCGGTTCGACGGCAGGGTCGGCGCCTTCCGCACCGTCCGCGCCGACGCGGCGCTCGCCGAGGCGGACGAGCTGCTCTCCCGGGATCTCGGGCAACTCCCCCTCGCGGGAGTGCCAGTGGCGGTGAAGGACAACCTCGCGGTGTGCGGCGAGGCGAACCGCAATGGTTCCGCCGCGACCCCGGACACCCCCGCGGGCGAGGACCACGTCACGGTGGCCCGGCTGCGCGCGGCCGGCGCCGTGGTGGTGGGACTGACGAACGTGCCCGAGCTGTGCGTGTTCGGCACCACGGAGGGGGTGCACGGCACCGCCCGGAACCCGTGGGACCTGTCCCGGACGGCGGGTGGTTCGTCCGGCGGGAGCGCCGCGGCGGTGGCCGCCGGGATGGTGCCCCTCGCGCTCGGCAACGACGGGATGGGCTCCCTGCGGATCCCGGCCGCGAACTGCGGCCTCGTCGCCCTCAAACCGGGCCACGGCGTGGTCCCGGCCGGGATCGGCCACGGCGACTGGTTCGGCATGTCGGAGAACGGGCCCCTGGCCACGACGGTCGAGGACGCCCGGCTGATGTTCTCCGTCCTGGCCGACACCGAGCAGCCGCCGCCCGCGGAGCCCGTCACCCGCAGCATCGCCGTCTCGGTGCGCAGCCCGCTGGCCGGTGTGCGGGTCACGCGACCGTATACGATCGCGGCCCGCCAGGCGGCCGCACTGCTGTCCGAGGCGGGGCACCGGGTACGGCCCGCGAACCCGCCGTACCCGGTCTGGCTGAGCACGACCTCGCTCGCGCACTGGACGGCGGGCACGGCGGTGGACGCCGAGGACCTCGACCCGCGCCGGCTGGCCCGGCGCACCCGGGTGCACGCGGCCGTCGGGCGCCGCTTCGTGACCGGGGTCCGCACGGGAGTCCGGCGCGAGCAGCTGCGCGCGCGGCTTGCGCCGTTCTTCGCGGAGCACGACGTACTGCTCACTCCGGCACTGGCCCGCCGCAGCCCCGCCTCCGTGGCCTGGCACGAGCGGGGCTGGCTGCGCAACATCCTGGCCAACACGGCCTATTCGCCGATGACTCCGCCGTGGAACCTCACCGGCTGGCCCGCGATGGCGGTCCCGTTCGGCACCCTGCCGAACGGCGCCCCCTGCGCCGTACAGCTCGTCGGCCGTCCCGGCTCCGAGGCGGCGCTGCTGGACGTGGCGGGACAGCTGGAGGTACTGAACCCGTGGCGACGTACGGCGCGGCTGGACTAGGCGGCGCGGGAGGCGTCCCGAGCGGGGGGACTCGGCGTCGCCGCGTCTCCGGGGGCTCGACCGCGCCGGAGAACACGGGAGCCGCGGCCGGTGGCCGGCCGCGGCTGTTCCGACGGGTATGGGCGTGAACCGTGCACGCCCATACCGCCGGCGATCGCGATGGACCGATCCCGGCGTCGGTCAGTCGACGCTGGGGAGGATGTGGGGCTCGGCGAGGTCGTCCTCGTAGCCCGCGAGGCGGATCGGGGCGGACCTGGCCCACACGTCCAGGCTGCCGAGCTTGATGTCGGCACCGCCGGCGCGCTCCGTGCGTTCCTTGGGGCGCTGATCGCGATTCGTCTTCTCTGGTGTCACCGCGCACTCCTTATGTGTCGGGTCACCCTCGGGACGTGCGGTCCGGTCTGCCCGGTCTCCTGACGTCCGCTCGGGTATGAGTCGAAGGCAGTTAGGGACGCGGTGGCGCCGGTAACTCGGGTGAGAGCAGGCCGTGGTGACCGGCTTGTCCCGGGACGGACCGTGGGTGTGGGTGGACCCCAGTAAGGCTGCCCGTCGGCTACAGGGTAACCAAATGAGCAGGTGACTGCTCGATGGGGCCGAAAACTTCGCGTTACCGTCGCGGGTCGCCCTGGTCCCATCAGGCCCCGATCTGCGGTGATTTGAAACACGATGCCCTCTTCGCCGCCACCCATTCGGCTCAATACCGACCACAGGGGAGGGCATCAGGACGTGTCAGGGGCCAGCCTGAAGTCACCGGCGGCCGACGGGCGTCGCTCCGACCGGGCCTCTCCGGAGGCGGTGCGCAGTTCAGATCCCGTTGGCCGGTTCGCAAGGAGGGCATGGTGAGCTGACCCCCGGCACAGGCTTTCTCGTGGGAGGACCGGCGCATGGAACTGCGCGGCGTCGACGATCTGATGGATCTGCTGCACGCCTGCCGGGGCGCGTGGGACACCCCGGACCGGAGCGGCGACCCGGTCGATCTGCACGATCACGGGCTGCAGACCGCCGCGCTGCTGCGCCGGGAACGCCCCAGCGACAAGGAGCTCCAGGTCGCCGGCCTCGTGCACGACATCGGGCATCTGCTCAGGCCGGGCGACGACGCCGGGCACGCCGACCACGCGGCCGAGGCGCTACGGCCGCTGCTCGGCGACCGGGTCGCCCGCCTCGTCCGGCTGCACGTGGCGGCGAAGCGCTATCTGGCGACCACGTCGCCGGGCCGCGGGCTGTCCCCGCAGAGCGCGCTGACGCTGACCGCCCAGGGCGGCGCCATGAGCCCGCGGGAGGTGGCCGCGTTCGAGCAGGACCCGCTGGCCGAGGACGCGGTGACCCTGCGGCAGGCGGACGACGCGGGAAAGGTCGTCGGCCTGGACGCGGGCGTCATGGAGGACTGGCGCAATGTGCTGGAACGGGTGGCGTCCCGCGCGGCCCGCCTCGACTCCGTCGACTGACGCGAACCCGGACGCCGCGCGGAGCCCGGCCGGGACGCACCGCCTCGGCCCGACCGGCATGCGGCGCGGACCGCCCGGACCGGTGGCCCGGTGCGGGAGCGGTCCGAGCGCACCCGTCGGAGGCCGGCGACGCCGTGCGTCGACGGAAGGGCATGCCGGCCGCTTCCGTGCGTCGACGGAGCCGCCCGGCACGCCGGTGGCGTCCGCCGGACCTGCCGACGGACGCCACCGGGACACCTCACCGAGGGCACGTCGTCCGACGCGCCGCCCGTTTCACCACTTGCCGGGCGCGTAGTCCTTGAGGAAGACGCCGTACAGGTCCTCGCCCAGCTCGCCGCGGACGATCGGGTCGTAGACGCGGGCCGCGCCGTCGACCAGGTCGAGCGGGGCGTGGAAGCCCTCGTCGGCGAGACGGAGCTTGTCGTAGTGCGGGCGCTCGTCGGTGATCCAGCCGGTGTCGACCGAGGTCATCAGGATGCCGTCGGTCTGGAACATCTCCTGGGCGCTGGTGCGCGTCACCATGTTCATGGCGGCCTTGGCCGCGTTCGTGTTCGGGTGGCCCGCGCCCTTGTAGCCGCGGCCGAACACACCTTCCATCGCCGAGACGTTGACGATGTAGGAGCGCCCGGCGGACGCCTTGCGGGCGGCCTCGGCCATCTGCGGGCGCAGGGCGCTGATCAGGATGAACGGAGCCGTGTAGTTGCACAGCTGGGTCTCCAGCAGCTCCACCGGGGAGATCTGCTCGATGGTCTGGACCCAGGTGTTGCTGTCGACGACGTCCGGCAGCAGGCCGCCCGCGTCGATGGCGGTGCCGTCGCGGTGCCGGACCACGCTGGCGTTGCCGGCGACCAGGGCGAGGTCGGCGACCTTCTGCGCGTCGAGTCCGGAGACCCCGGCGGGCAGCGCGGTCAGTCCGTCGACGGCGCCGGAGTTGAAGGCGCCGATGACATGGCGGGCGGGCAGCTCACCGGCCGGCAGCGGGGCGCTCTCGCCCTCGACGAGCGCGGCGTAGGCGGAGGGCAGCCGCCGTACGGTCTGGGTCGCGTTGTTGATCAGGATGTCGAGCGGGCCCTGCGCGGCGATCCGCTCGGCGAGGGACACGGCCTGCGCGGGGTCGCGCAGGTCGATGCCGACGACCTCCAGGCGGTGGATCCAGTCCGCCGAGTCGTCCATGGCCTTGAAGCGGCGGACCGCGTCGCTCGGGAAGCGGGTGGTGATGGTGGTGTGGGCACCGTCACGCAGCAGGCGCAGCGCGATGTACATGCCGATCTTGGCGCGGCCACCGGTGAGCAGGGCGCGCTTGCCGGTGAGGTCGGTGCGGGCGTCGCGGCGGGAGCGGTTGAGGGCGGCGCAGTCCTGGCAGAGCTGGTGGTAGAAGTAGTCGACCTCGACGTAGCGGGTCTTGCAGGTGTAGCAGGAGCGCGGGCGCTGGAGTATCCCG
Source organism: Streptomyces sp. NBC_01428 (assembly GCF_036231965.1). Taxonomy (NCBI): domain Bacteria; kingdom Bacillati; phylum Actinomycetota; class Actinomycetes; order Kitasatosporales; family Streptomycetaceae; genus Streptomyces; species Streptomyces sp. NBC_01428. Next base: position 1,702,446 of record NZ_CP109499.1, read on the forward strand.
GCGATCCGGCCCTCCTCCGTCGCCGACGACGGGAGGATGCCCTCGGTCTCGTCGTCGATCCGCTGGGCCGAGCCGGTCGCCGTGGACTCGGTGACCTGCTTGTCGTGGGCCGTCTTGGCGGCGCGGCGCTCCTGGCGGCGGCGCTGCTTCACGGTCCGGTAGACGCCCGCGGTGGCGCGGCGCACGGCGATGGCGTCGGGGTGGTCGACGTCGATCTTGTCGAGTTCGTCGAGCACACCGAGGCAGACGGCCAGCCGCTCGGGGTCGATACCGGGACCGAACGCGACGTCGGCCACCTCTGTCGTGTCCACGGCGGGGGTCGCCCGGCCGTCGTCTGTCACCGTCATCGCTGCTGCCGTTCCTCGGGTTGTGCGCCGCGTTCGAACCGCGCTCGCTGTCGAAGGCGGAATTTTACGGAGCAATCGTGCGCGCACCAAACCCGTGGTGATCATGGCGTGCAGGCGGCGATCAGGGTGCGCACCTCCTCGGTGAGCGAACGGGCCAGCAGATCGAGGTCCGGGACGGCCTCCGCGTCGGCGACCAGGCCGTAGTGGACGCTCCCCCGGTAGGTCGAGACGGCCACGGCGAGGGCCTGGCCGCGGGCCAGCGGAGCGAAGGGGTAGACCTCGGTGAGCGGGCAGCCGCCGAGCTTCAGGCCGAGGCTGGGCAGCGGGACGCTGGTGACGAGGATGTCGAAGAGCAGCCGGGCGGCCTGCCCCACGACCGGGCCGCCGAGCCGGTGCCCGAGGGGCGGTACGTGGTCGGCGAGCAGCGCGACGGCGCCGGCGCCCCGGTTGGGCCCGGCGTCCTTGTTCCGGTCCATCTCGCTCCGCACGGCGCGCAGCCGGCCGAGCGGGTCGGGATCGTCGACAGGAAGCCGTATCAGGTAGCCGGAGAGCCGGTTGCCCTGCGGCTGGGCGGTGCGCGGGCGGCGCCGGGAGACGGGGATGAGGGCGCGCGGGGCGACGCCCTCGCTCCCGTCGCCGCGTTCGTCGAGCCACCGGCGCAGGGCGCCGGCGACGACGGCGATGAGGACGTCGTTCACGGTGCCGCCGACGGTCTTGCGGACCTGGTGGACGTCGTCGAGGTCGATCACGACGCCGGCCGTGCGCCGGGTGCCGGTGGGCGCGGAGGTGAGGGCGGGCGAGGACTGCACGGCGAGGGTGGCGCGGGCGACGGAGGCACCGATGTCGAGAGCGCGGCCCACGTCGGAGAGGGTGCCGCGAAGGAAGTCGGGGAGCTTGCGGACGTCCGGGAGGAGTCCGCGGGGCGGCTCGGCGGGACGGGGGCGGGGCTCCGGCAGGTCCATCGGGTCCATGATGGCCGCGGCGAGCATGAGGGCCCTGAGCCCGTCGGCGAGCGCGTGGTGGAACTTGAAGAGCACCGCGAAGGACACCCCGTCCTCGCCGGGCAGCACGTGCGCCTCCCAGGGCGGGCGGCCGCGCTCCAGCGGGCTCTCCATCAGCCGGCCGGCCTCGGCCTGGAAGTCGGCGGTCGGCGCGTGCAGCAGGACGTGGTCGAGGGGTTCGAAGTCGGACGCGGGCTCGCGGGTCGCGCTGCCGAAGGCGAGGGGGGCGAGCGGCTGCCACACGTCGCGGATGCGCATGCGCAGCCCGGGCACGGCGGCGGCGCGGGCGGCCAGCAGGTCGGCCGCGTGGGCGCCCGCCGTCGGCGAGTGCGCGGCGAAGACGCCGAGGGCGCCCAGGTGCATCGGATGCCGGGCGGACTCGATGTTCCAGAAGGCCAGGTCGAGTGGTGCGAGCAAATCGGAGGTCAAAGGCTTGCTCTCGCGTCGACGACGGGTGAACCTGCAGTCAAACCTGGACCGGTGATTACGGTCAAGTACGATCAAGCTACGCACAGTTAACACCAAGTTAAGTCCCGCCCCTCGTGGGAGGGGCGGGACTCGGTCGCATCAGGACATGCCGGGTGTCACTTCAGGACCGGGGGCGCGGCCGAGGCCGACGTTCCCCACCCGGACGGCTCGGAGCCGACCGTGAATCCGAGGGAACGGACGCTCCTCAGCTTGTCGGTCGTCAGATACGTACGGCCGTACGACGACCCGTCGACGCGGGCCGCCTGGATGTAGCGGTCGGTGTCCGAGGTGCCCGGCGCCGTGACCGTGAGGGCGCCGCGCGGGTAGTACCGCCGGTCGAGGGTGAGGTCGACCCGGTCGAAGACGGGCGTGGACAGGCCCCACGTGTCGAAACCGGGCTGCACCGGGAAGATCCCGATCGAGGACAGCACGTTCCAGGCGGACATCGTGCCGAGGTCGTCGTTGCCCGTCATCCCGGTCGGCGCGTCCGTGAAGAGGGTCAGCGCCGCGTGCACGACGTCGGTCGTCTTCCACGGCTGCCCGGTGGACAGATAGGTGTACGGGGCGATGAGATCGGGCTCGTTCTGCGGGTTGTACTTGTCCGCGTTGTAGTACGCGTACGGCCCGTTCACCCAGACCTCGCGAGCGGTCTTCGCGGGGTCCTTCAGGAGCTGGTCGTAGGCGAAGAACGAGTCGAGACGGTCGTTGGCCGCCTGCTTGCCGCCGATCAGGTCCACCATGCCCGGCAGGTCCTGCGGCACGAGCCACTGGTACTGCCAGGACGTGCCCTCGTGGAAGCCCTCGCTCTGGGCGGGGTCGGCGGGTCCGGTGAAGGCGCCCGCGGCGTCCCGGGCGCGGAAGAAACCGGTCGAGGGGTCGTGGATGTTCCGGTAGCTCTGGGACCGCGCCAGGTAGCGCGCGGCGTCCTCGTCGTGGCCCAGATCCCGGGCCATCTCACCGAGCATGGCGTCGGACAGCGCGTACTCCAGGGTGACGGAGGCACCGTGGTCGTAGTCCGAGTCGCCGGGCTTCGCGTGCGGGCGGCCCTTGATGTACGGGGCGAAGGCGTTCGCGATGTACTCCCGGTTGGCCTCGCGGCCCAGCGCCGGGGAGTCGACGGGCGGCACGCCGTCCGCGTTCTTCTTCAGCGCCCGGTAGGCCCGGTCCTCGTATCCCTTGAGCAGGCCCTGCTGGTAGGCGTTGGTGAGGAACGGTGTGACCGGGTCGCCGGTCATGATGTTCGTCTCGGCCGTGCCGTAGCCCCACTTGGGCAGCCAGCCGCTCTCCTCGTCGATCCTGATGACGGAGATCGCCATGTCACGTGCCTCGCGCGGCGCGAGCAGCGACAGGAGCTGCGACTGGGTGCGGTAGGTGTCCCACAGCGACCAGTTCTGGTAGTACGTGAAGCCCTTCGCGCGGTGGACCCGCTGGTCCCAGCCGGTGTAGCGGCCGTCCGCGTCGCTGCCGACGTTCGGCGCCAGGAAGGAACGGTAGAGCGAGGAGTAGAACGTGCGGCGCAGGGTGTCCGTGCCGCCCTTCACCCGTACGTCGTCGAGCCGGTCCTCCCAGGCCCGCCGGGCGGCACCGCGGACGGCGTCGAAGGAACGGCCCCCCTCCGCGCGGAGGTTGACGGCCGCGCCGGAGGCGTCCACGTAGGAGAGCGCCGTGGTCGCCTCGACGGTGCGGTCCTCGGTGGTGTCGAAGCGCACGAAGGCGCCGGTGCGCCCGGTGGTGCCGGCCGTCTTCTCGGAGCCCTGCGTGACGGTGTCGCCGTTCCAGGTGCCCGAGGTGGTGAACGGCCGGTCGAAGCGGGTGATCGTGTAGACCGTGTACGGCTTCGTGCCCTGGCAGAAGCCGCTGCCGGTGATCGCCGTGCGGACGGTCCGGTTGTCGAGGATCTCGACCTTGGTGGAGACCGTCTTGTGCAGCGACTGGCCCGCGTTCAGCAGCACGTTGGCCTTGTCGGTGGCCGGGAACGTGTAGCGCTGCACGCCGGTGCGCGCGGTGGCGGTCAGCTCGGCCTCGATGCCGCTCTTCAGGCCGACCTTGTAGGAACCGGGGCTCGCCGACTCGGTGTCGTGGTCGAACTCGGCCGCGTACTGCGCGTAGTCCGTCCGGGTGACCTCGCCGGTCGTGGGCAGCACGGGCAGGTCGCCGCCGAGCCCGCAGCCGACGCCGGACAGGTGGACGAGCGAGAAGCCGCGGATGTGGTTCTGCGAATGGTCGTAGCCGGTGTTGTGCCCTGTGTCCGGCGAGAACTGCACCATGCCGAAGGGCACGGCGGCGCCGGGATAGGTGTTGCCCTCGTTCTCCGTTCCGATGAACGGGTTGACCAGATCGGTGAGTTGGCCGTCGCGCGGCTCGGCGGCCTGTGCGGTGGGCAGGGCGAGCAGCGCGGACGCTGTCACCAGCCCGGCCGTGCACAGGCGCAGGCGCCGGGTCCATCTCATGCGGGAGACCTCCGGTGGGGTGGGCGACATCGTTGTCGTTGTCTTCTTGCATGGTCGGGTCGGGGGGCCGGCTTTCCCGGCAACCGGCGGGGATCCCCCGGGACGCGTCGCGTCCGGCCGGGATGACATCGTTGTCAACATGCGCAACGTCGTCATCCACAGCCGTTGGCATGACAGCACGCGATTCCGCCGCCTGTCCAGGGACATGACAAGACGTGCACAGAACGGCCCCGGTCACCCGGCTCGGTGAGCCGGGTGACCGGGGCCGTTCGTCCACGCGCGGCGACCGGGGTCCCGGGCCGCCGCCACCGGGGCGGTCGGGACGTGCCCTACGGCACGCGCTGGCCCTTGCCCAGCGCGATCACCCCGCCCTTGGAGACCGTGTAGAGGTCGGCGTCCCGCTCGGGGTTGACGCCGATCGTCGCGCCCGGCGGCACCTCGACGTTCTTGTCGAGCACGGCGCCGCGGACCACGGCGCCGCGCCCTATCTTCACGTTGTCGTGCAGGATCGAGCCCTGCACCACCGCCCCCGGGTCGACGAGCACGCCCGGCGAGAGCACCGAGCGGGTCACCTGACCGCGGATCAGGGAGCCCGCGCTGATGATGGACTCGCTCGCAATGCCCCCGGCGTTGAAGCGGGCGGGCGACAGCTGGCCGGAGCTGGTGTAGATGGGCCAGTTGCGGTTGAACAGGTTGAAGGCGGGCCGCTCGGCGATGAGATCCATGTGGGCGTCGTAGTAGGCGTCGAGCGTTCCGACGTCCCGCCAGTAGCCCTGGTCGCGCGTGGTCTCGCCGGGCACGTGGTTGTCGCTGAAGTCGTACAGCTGCGCCTCGCCGCGCTCTGTGAGCGCCGGGAGGATCGAACCGCCCATGTCGTGCACGGAGTTCTCGTCCTCGGCGTCCCGCTGGAGTGCCTCGATGAGGGCCTTCGTGGTGAAGATGTAGTTGCCCATCGACGCGAAGACGCACTCGGGGTCGTCCGCGAGGCCGGGCGGGTCGGCCGGCTTCTCGAGGAAACCCCGCACGGTCTGGCCGTCGGAACCGGGGCTGATGACGCCGAAGGACGACGACTCGGCGCGGGGCACCCGTATTCCGGCCACCGTCACCCCCGCGCCGCCCTCGATGTGCTGCTCCAGCATCTGCCGGGGGTCCATCCGGTAGACGTGGTCGGCGCCGAACACCGCGACGTACTCGGGCTGTTCGTCGTGGATGAGGTTGAGCGACTGGAGGATCGCGTCCGCGCTGCCGAGGTACCAGCGGGGTCCGAGTCGTTGCTGCGCGGGAACGGGCGTCACGTAGTTGCCGAGCAGGCTCGACATCCGCCAGGTGGTGGTGATGTGCCGGTCCAGCGAGTGCGACTTGTACTGCGTGAGGACGCAGATGCGCAGGATGTCGGCGTTGACGAGATTGGAGAGTACGAAGTCCACGAGGCGGTACGTACCGCCGAAGGTCACCGCTGGTTTCGCCCGGTCCGCCGTGAGCGGCATCAACCGCTTGCCCTCACCGCCCGCCAGTACGATTCCCAGCACCGAAGGTCCACCGCGCCGCATGCCGCCGCCCCTCTAAGCCCGGTCCGGCCGTCCCGGCTGTGCGGGTCCGGCCGTTGGTTCGAAAAATGCACCTGCCCGACCACTACCCCGCTTTGAGGACTTCCTCGTACAACTGGACGGTCCTTCGGGCGACGGCGTCCCAGCCGAACTCCTCCACGGCGCGCCGCCGTCCCGCCTCACCCATGCGCCGCGCCGTCTCGGGCTCGGCGAGCACGGAGTCCAGGGCGGTCGTGAGGCCCGCCTCGAAGTCGTCGTCCAGGGGCACGAGAAGACCCGTCCCGCCGTCCTCGACGACCTCGGGGATGCCGCCGACCCGCGAGGCCACCACGGCCGTCCCGCAGGCCATCGCCTCCAGGTTGACGATGCCGAGCGGCTCGTACACCGACGGGCAGGCGAACACGGCCGCGTGGGTCAGGAGTTGGATCACGTCCGGGCGGGGCAGCATCTGCGGGATCCAGTGCACGCCGTCCCGTACGGCGCTCAGCTCCTGGTACAGCTCACGGAACTCGCGGTCGATCTCCGGGGTGTCGGGGGCGCCGGCGCAGAGCACCACCTGAGCGGCCGGGTCGATGTCCCGTACCGCGCGCAGGAGATGGGGCACACCCTTCTGCCGGGTGATGCGGCCGACGAACAGGACGTACGGGCGGGCGGTGTCCAGGCCGATGCGCTCCAGGACGTCGGTGCCGTGGTCGGGGCGGTACAGGGAGGTGTCGATGCCGTTGTGCACGACGCGCACCCGGGCGGGGTCGAGGTCCGGGTAGCAGCCCAGGATGTCGTCCCGCATGGCCCCGGAGACCGCGATCACGGCGTCCGCGGCCTCGATGGCGGTGCGCTCGGCCCAGCTCGACAGGGCGTATCCGCCGCCGAGTTGCTCGGCCTTCCAGGGACGCAGCGGTTCGAGGCTGTGGGCGGTCATGACGTGCGGGATGCCGTGCAGGAGTTTGCCGAAATGGCCCGCGAGGTTGGCGTACCAGGTGTGCGAGTGGACGAGTTCGCGGCCTTCGAGGGAGGCGGCGATGGAGAGGTCCACGGAGAAGGTGCGCAGCGCGTCGTTGGCGCCGTCGAGCGTGGGCCACGGCCGGTGGCGGACCACTCCGCCGGCACCGCCCTCGCCCCAGCAGTGCACGTCGAGGTCCGTCAGGGCGCGCAACTCCCGCGCCAGGAACTCGACATGGACGCCGGCGCCGCCGTACACGTCCGGCGGGTACTCCCGGGTCAGCAGGCCCACGCGCACACAGAACCCCTGTCGTAGTCGGCAGATGCCCTTCATGGTCACTCAGTTGGGGCCGATGCGGAAGAGCGTGCGGAAAGTGGTTGCGCCGGCTTCGGGCGGGCCGGGTGCGCGGGGGCGGTCCCGATCCCGTCAGCTGCGGCCGGGGGCCGGCCGTGGCGGGCGGTCGAAGCAGCAGTCGCCGCACACGCCGCCGCCGGGCACCCGGTAGTAGAGGCAGCAGCTGCGGCGGCGCAGCGTCCTCGGGTCGAGCGTGCCGGCGAGGTCCGGGTGCGCGAGGAGACCGGCGGCCAGGGTCCGGGCCCGCTCCGCCGCCTCCGGACGCCCGTGGGCGATCGCCCAGCGGTCGAGCTGGCGCACGGCTCCGGCCAGGGCGGAACCGGCGTTGCCCCACAGCAGACCCGGTGAGACGCGGTACCGGTCGCGCAGCGCCGCACTCAGCGGGACGAGATGCCCGGCACGCACGACCTCGTCGAGGTCGGTCACGGGCCGGGCGCGGACCTCGGTCAGCCACAGGTCGTCCGGGGCGGCGGCGTCCGGGTCCCACCGGAGCAGTTCCGGATCGAGGTCGGGCAGGTGACCGTGGACGACGGCGGACCCCAGGGCGATCGACCAGAGGCGGGCCGCGAGCCCCTGCTGTGCGACGGACGCCGCGACGCGCGCCTCCGGCGCACCGATACTCCTCGCGACCTTCTCGACACGGAAAATCATCGGATCCCCGTAAACCTCCCCGGTGGTGTCGCCTCGCGGTCGCGCGTAGGCCCGCGCGAGGGTCGGCAGGGGGCCGCGCCGGGGTACTCCGGTGCGTAGTACGAAGAAACCGCCGAGCGCGCCGAGCACCGTCAGCTGGGGGTCGAGGTCCACGAAGAGCAGTAGTACCAAGTCCCCTAGGGGTTACCACCAGTGGATCGCTCCGTGGTGTCGCCCACCCTGGGGAGGACAAGGCCCGATCTGTACTCCATCGGCAGTAGGACCCGATGGAGTCTCAGGGACGACGACGAGAACTAAAACGCGAGGCATCGTTGTTTCCATGGAAGCCGACCGTTCGTCGCGCCGGGTCAGCCCGCGCCGTTCGCAGAGGAGGGACTCATGAGTGCCCTCGCTCTGTCCGTGGTGCTCTCGTTCGTCTCGGCCGTCGCGTACGCGGGCGGCGCCATCATCCAGGAGCAGGTCGCGCTGACCTCTCCCGGCCAGGCCTACGCGCCGGTGCGCCGTCCCGGCTGGTGGGCCGCCGTCGCGCTGACCGGCCTGGGCGGGCTGCTGCACGTGGTCGCCCTCGCCTTCGGCCCCCTGTCGCTCGTCCAGCCGCTCGGCGCGCTGACGATCGTCTTCGCGCTTCCGATGGCGGCCCTGTTCGTCGGCCGCAAGGCCGGAGCGGCGGCCTGGCGCGGCGCGATCATGGCCACGGTCGGACTCGCGGGCCTGCTGTCGCTGGTGGGCTCGTCCGACGCGAACTCCCTGAACAGTGCCCAGCGTCTGGCGCTGGGCGTGGTGGCGGGCGGCTCGGTCGTGGCCCTCATGGTGGCGGGGCGCGCGGCGCACCGGCACCCGGCCGTGCGGAGCATCCTGCTGGCGGTCGGCGCGGGCATCGCGTTCAGCATGTCGTCGGTGTACACCAAGACCGTCGCCGTGGACTGGTCGCGGCACGTCTCGCTCGCGGACCTGTCGAGCCTCGCCGCGATCGGCGTCTTCGCGACCGCGGGCATGCTGCTCTCGCAGGCCTCCTACCGAGGCGCCGGCCTGGAGGCGCCGCTGGCCACGCTGACGGTGGTGAACCCCGTCGTGGCGGCCGCGGTCGGCATCACGATGTTCGGAGAAACCTTCCGCTACGGCACGACCGGCACCGCGCTCGCCCTCGGCTGCGGTGTGGTCGCGGCGGGCGGTCTGATCCTGCTCACGTCGGAACGCATCAGCAGCGGCGCCGCGCGCTCGGGGAGCGACGCGAAGCAGCCGGCCGCGGAGACGGAGACGGTGCCACGGGACGAGGTCGAGGTCGTGAGCCCGGCCGACGGGCCGACGCCGGAGGCCGCGCCCGTGTCCGGCCCGTCAGCCGTCGGCCCGGTCGGTCCCGTCGCCCCGGTGGTCCCCTCGGACCTGGGCGCCCTCACGTCGCTCACGGCCTCCGAGGCGAGCGTGCGGGAGTTGCTCGCGGGGCTGCCGGACCAGACCGGTGACGAGGCTCTGTACCACCCCGCGCCGCACGGCGCCGCCGGGATCGTGCCGGTGCCCACGTCCGGGCCGACCGGCGGGACCGTGCTGGTGCCGGAGGCGCAGCCCGGTGGCGGAACGGTGCTGGTGCCGACTCCGCTGAAGGCGCCCGCCCCCGGGGTGGACGCCGCCGCCCCGGAGGAACCCTCGGCCAGGGACGAGTTGCCGTATCTGACCGCCATGCTCGGGGTGCCCTACGTGCCGATGCCGTTCGTGAACCACCACCGCACCCGCGTCAGATCCTGACGCCGCCCGCCCGGAGGTACGCCACCGGGTCGATGTCCGAACCGAAGCCGGGCCCCGTCCGCACCTCGAAGTGCAGATGCGGGCCCGTGCTGTTGCCCGTGGACCCGGACCGGCCGAGGCGCTGGCCGGCCACCACGCTCTGGCCCGCCTTCACGGAGATCGCCGAGAGGTGGGCGTACTGCGTGTAGCGGCCGTCGGCGTGCCGGATCACCACCTGGTAGCCGAACGAACCGCCCCAGCCCGCGGTGACCACGTGCCCGGCGGCCACCGCAGCGACGGAGGTCCCGGTCGCGACCGGGAAGTCGACACCCGTGTGGTAGCCCTTCGACCAGGACGACCCGGCCGCGCGGTACGGCGTGCCGGTCGCCGCCTGGACCGGGGCGACCAGGGAGTGCGACTTCCGGGTGGGGGTCGTCGTGTGGGTGGAGGCCTTGTCCGCCGGGGCCTTCTTCGCGGGTGCCTCGGCGGCCTTCTTCTTCGCCGGAGCCGGGGCGGTGTGCGGGTGCGCGGGAGCGGGCGCCGTGCCGTGCAGGGCGAGACGCTGGCCCGGCAGGATCAGGTCGGGGTCGGAGCCGACGGTCGTGCGGTTCGCGGCGTACAGCCCCTGCCAGCCGCCCTGGACGTGCCGCGCGCCGGCGATGCCGGACAGCGTGTCGCCGTGGACGACCGTGTACATCTCGGCGGTGCCGGCCTGCGACTGCGGGGTGTTCTGCGGTTTCACGTCCCGCACGGAGCGCTGGGGCGCCTGCTTCGAGCGCTGGGCGGTCTGCGGGGTGCTCCGCGGGGTGGTGGCCGCCGGGTGGACGTCGGGGGTGCCGCCGCCCCTGGTCAGCCCGCCGCGCACCGAGCACACCGGCCAGGCGCCGGGCCCCTGGCCGCGCAGCACCTTCTCGGCGATGGCTATCTGCTGGTCCTTGGTGGCCTGGTCCGCGCGGTGGGCGTAGGCCGTCCCGCCGTACGCCGCCCAGGTGGACTGGCTGAACTGCAGCCCGCCGTAGTAGCCGTTGCCGGTGTTGATGCTCCAGTTCCCGCCGGACTCGCAGGCGGCGACCTTGTTCCAGGTGCCGACATCGGCCGCGTGGGCGACTCCGGTTCCGACGAGCGGGAGCGCGATCCCCGCGCCGCCCACCGTGACGGTGAGTGAGGCGCGGTTGATCCTGTTCGGCTGATACCGGCGGTGCCGACCGCGTACGGCCATGAGGGAGCCCCCCTAGACATGCGTCAGGAGCGGCAAAAGTAAGCGTTGGGAACAGGACAGGACAAGACGGCAATCGGTCGCTCCCGAACGGTGGTTGACGGGCCGGGAGGGCACCGGTCGCCCGTTCCCGCCCGGCACGCTCGGTGACCGTCCCGGCTCCGGTCGGGACGGGGTCTCTTCGCCGTCCGTGGCCGGTGGGGATCGGATGCCCCGGTCGGACGAGGGGCCGGGGACGAGGTCGCGGGCATGGGATCCGCGATCCGGGGGAGGCGTTCCGGTGCGTGCGCGTCCCGTGCGACGGGCGGTCGAGGGCCACGAGCCTGGCCGAAACCCGCCCTCACGGCGGCACCCGGTTCTTCCGCGTGCCTCTGCGTGGACTCCGCCGACGCGTCAGGATGGCCCTGGGGGCACTACTGACGAGCGGGACGGACAGCGAGGACGCACACGACCGACACGGGGACCTGTCGACACAGGACCCACCGATACCAGTACCTGTCGCTTCCCCTACTTTCTCTCCTTCCTCCCGGCCCACCCAGCGGAATTCTTAGGAGCCAAACCGTATGAGCACTTCAGCCCAGATCGGCGTCACGGGTCTCGCGGTCATGGGGCGCAACCTCGCCCGCAACTTCGCGCGCAACGGCTACACCGTCGCCGTGCACAACCGCACCGCCGCCAAGACGAACGCGTTGGTGGAGGAGTTCGGCGACGAGGGCACGTTCGTCCCGGCCGAGACGGCGAAGGAGTTCGTGGAGGCGCTGGAGCGGCCCCGACGCCTGGTGATCATGGTGAAGGCGGGCGACCCGACGGACGCGGTGATCCAGGAGTTCGCGCCGCTGCTGGAGCCCGGCGACATGATCATCGACGGTGGCAACGCCCACTTCGCAGACACCCGGCGCCGTGAGCACGCTCTGCGCGAGCAGGGCATCCACTTCGTGGGCACGGGCGTCTCCGGCGGCGAGGAGGGCGCGCTGCACGGGCCGAGCATCATGCCGGGCGGCTCGACCGAGTCGTACGCCTCGCTCGGCCCGATGCTGGAGAAGATCTCCGCCAAGGCCGACGACGGTTCCCCGTGCGTCACGCACCTGGGCCCCGACGGCGCCGGGCACTTCGTGAAGATGGTCCACAACGGCATCGAGTACGCCGACATGCAGCTCATCGGCGAGGCCTACCAGCTGCTCCGTGACGTCGCCGGCTACTCCCCCGCGCAGATCGCCGACATCTTCCGCACCTGGAACACCGGCCGCCTCGACTCCTACCTGATCGAGATCACCGCCGAGGTGCTCTCGCACGTGGACGAGGCGACGGGCAAGCCGTTCGTCGACGTGGTCCAGGACCGGGCCGAGCAGAAGGGCACCGGACGCTGGACCGTGCAGATCGCGCTGGACCTGGGGGTGCCGGTCTCGGGCATCGCCGAGGCGGTCTTCGCCCGCTCCCTGTCCGGGCACGCCGACCTGCGTGAGGCCTCGCGCGGCCTCGCGGGCCCGAAGGCGCAGCAACTCGGCGAGGCGGAGGCGGCGGCCTTCGCGGACCGGGTGGAGCAGGCGCTGTACGCGTCGAAGATCGTCTCGTACACGCAGGGCTTCCACGAGATCACCGCGGGCAGCGACGAGTACGACTGGGACATCGACCTCGGTGCCGTGGCGTCCATCTGGCGCGGCGGCTGCATCATCCGGGCGGCCTTCCTCGACCGCATCCGCGCCGCCTACGACGCCCGCCCCGACCTTCCGAGCCTGCTGTCGGACGACACGTTCGCCCAGGAGATCGCCGCGGCCCAGGACGACTGGCGCGAGGTGGTCGTCGCGGCGACCCGCCAGGGCGTCCCCACGCCCGGCTTCTCCGCGGCCCTCGCCTACTACGACGCCCTGCGCGCCGAGCGTCTGCCCGCGGCCCTCACACAGGGGCAGCGCGACTTCTTCGGAGCGCACACGTACCGCAGGACGGACCGGGAGGGCTCGTTCCACACGCTGTGGGGCGGGGACCGCTCGGAGGTCGACGCGTAGCCGCACCCGAGCGGACGGCAGGGACGCTCCGGAACGGCCGAAGCCGCCACACCCCAGCGGGGGTGTGGCGGCTTCGGCCGTGCTGCGGGGTCAGCGCCCCCTGGGACGCGGCCCGCACCCGGCGGGCCGGACGTCCCTCAGGACAACGGCCCGGGCTGCGGCTGCGGCTCCGGCACGGGGTCCGGGCCCGGCGGCTTGGGCACCGGGGACGGTGAGGGGACGGGCTCCGGCCCGGGTACGGGCTCGGGGCCGCCCGGCCCGGGGGTCGGGTCGGGCCTCGGGGGCCCGGGCGAGGGATCGGGGCCACCGGGGTTCGGCACCGGGTCCGGGAAGGGTGAAGGTCCCGGCGGCTCGGGGCTCGGCCCGGGAGTGGGCCCCGGCGGTACGGGGTCGGGATACGGCTGCGTCATGGCGGTCCTCCAGCCATTCGGTACGTCGGCCCTGGACTGTTCCCCGCGTACCCAGCAGCCGACCATGCACTCACCCCGTCGCGCGAGGGATGCGGGCCAGGTGGGGCAATGGGGGCTGCGGGGAGCGGGGCGCGGGGATGACCGGCGGGGCGGCCGGGCGGTGGGGGCGGCTGGAGGCCGGGGAGGGACGGGAGACCCGGGAGGCGGGCCGAAGGCGTCGGCCGGTCGGCACATGAACCATGTCGACGGGGCGCGGAGGTCGCGTTGGCCGTGCGTGGTGGCCCTGGCCGTCGCGCAGGGCCACCGCCGGGCGAGCGGCTCTCCGGGGCTGGTTACGGGCATCGGGGCGTGCGGCGGTGCCGGTCGCTCAGCGCAGGGGGCGACGGTCCCGGGGCGAGCCGGCGTCGCCGGTGCCGGTCCAGCCGGGCCGGGGCGGGCACTCGGCGGCGGAGGCAGCGGCCGCCAGGCCCGGGCGGGGACTGGACAGGACCGGGATCGCGGTGGTGGTCAGGGTCTGTGCCGGTGTCATGGACGCCTGGGCGAGGACGATCGCGTCGGCGCCGGTGACCGCGTCGGCGGCGTCGGCCACCGCGCGGGCGCAGCCGTCCGTGTCGCCCGCCTCGAACAGGGCCCACGCGCCGTCGACGAGCACCGTACGGACCTCGACGCGACGTCCGGCGCGGCGGGCCTCCTCCTCGACGAGGGCGACCGTCGGCTCCAGCGTGCTGGCCACCGTCGCGAGGACGACGACCCGCGGGCCTGCGGCGACCGCCGCGGCGGCCATGGGCCGGTCCACGCGCAGCACGGGCACCCCGGCGTCGGTCCGTTCGGCCACGCCGCCGATGGTCGAACAGGTGCAGAGCACGGCCCGGGCACCGTCGGCGACGGCTTCGCCGAGCAGGGCCCGGACGTCGTCGGCGACCGCGTCGGGGCCTTCACGCCGGGCGCGCGCCAGCAGGTCCTCGGCGACGAAGTGCCGCAGGTCCAGGCCCGGGTGGTCCTCGTCGCGCAGGGCGTCGAAGACGGGGATGTGGGCCGGTGAGGTGTGCAGCAGCGCGAGTGGTCCGGGCGACGCGGGAAGAGGTGCTCGGGACGCCGCCGGGGACGGTGCCCCGGACATCAGAAGCGTCCGGGGTGCGCCTTGAGCCACTCCAGTGCGGCACGCCGCAGCGCGGGATCGGCCGCGGGAGCCTCCTCGGGGTGGCGCTCCGCCCACTTCACGACGTACGGGCAGAGCGGCGCGACCACGATGCCCTCGCGCGCGGCGATGCCGTACAGCTCGCGGGCGAGGGAGCCCGCGATGCCGTGACCCTCGTGCTCGGGCTCCACGATGGTGTGGACCGGGACGAGGGCGCGGGCGGGCTCCTCCAGGACGAAGTACTCGATGTGCCCGACCACCTCGTCGCCGGCGAACGCCTCAAGGCGTCCGGCCGGCCGGTCGTCACGGATCTCGATGTCGCTCACGGCCACTCCTCGGTTCCTCGGTTCCAGGTGCTGCGGCGCCGCCGCCGCGTGACACGGACGCCGTGGTTCAGACGGTGACGGCCTGGGGGCTGCGCTGCTGGTCCGAGCCCGGGACCGGCTCGGACGGATCGGCACCGAGGGAGACGATCCGGTTGTCGCGGTCCACATGCACGACCCGCGGCCGCAGCGCCCGCGCCTCGGCGTCATCGACCTGAGCGTAACTGATGATGATCACCAGATCATCGGGCTGCACGAGATGGGCGGCGGCCCCGTTGATCCCGATGACCCCGGACCCGCGCTCCCCCTCGATGACGTACGTCTCCAGACGGGCACCGTTGGTGATGTCGACGATGTGGACCAGCTCACCGGGCAGCAGATCGGCGGCGTCGAGCAGATCGGCGTCGATGGTCACGGATCCGACGTAGTGCAGGTCGGCCTGGGTGACGGTGGCACGGTGGATCTTGGATTTGAACATGGTGCGCAGCATGTCGGACTCCTGAAAGACGGCTCCCTGCCTGCTTTCTGCAGGTCAAAGGCTGCCGACACTCTACATCGGCACGCCTTCGACCCCCGAGGAGTTCAGAGGAACTCAGGGGAGACCGGAGGAACGCGCACGACATCGAGCGCCCGGCCCTGCGCCTGAGCCGCGCCGCGCGCTCGTGTACGGAATCGGGCAACTGAACACTTGGCGTCCGACCCTTCGTTCAGGGCGTCACGATGTCGAAGTCGGGGTCGAACGTGTCGATGAGCTCGGCCAGCGTCTGAAGGGCGCCGCCGTCGCCGTCGAGGGCGATCCTTCCGGCCTCGGCGAGCGAGGCCGCGCTCGCCGGGTTCAGCAGTACGCCCACCAGGGCCGCCTTGGGGCCGGTGACGGTGAGTTGTGTGTTCGGGGACGCTCCGCGCCGGGCGTTGAGTACGCCGCGCGCGACCCACATCGTCCACGTCTCGTCGACGTCCGCGAACGCGAAGTCGATGCGCAGGTCGGCCTGAGCGGCTTTGTCACCGATCAGGTGGACGGCGGCGTAGTCGAAGAGGATGTCGATGGGCATGGCGAGGATCGTGTCGGGGCTCGCCGTGGCGAACGTGGCGGGCTGGACGCCTTCGCGCAGTTCCTTGGCCGCGGTCAGGAAGATGCCGCGCCACTGCGGGCCCTCGGCCTGGTAGCCCATCTGTTCGTAGGCGTCGGCCTGCAGGTCGCGGGCCGCCTGGTTCTCCGGCTGCGCGAAGACGAGAGCGTGCAGGATCTGGGCGGCCCACCGGTAGTCGCCCGCGTCGTGGGCCCGGCGTCCTTCGGCCATGACCTTCTCGGCGCCGATCAGTGCGACGAGGCGCCGGGCCGACTCGGTCGGCGGGTGAGGATGCAGGGACACGGGGTCGCCGTCCCACATGCCGAGTTCCTTGGTGAACACCGCGCGGACGTCGTGGTGCAGCGTGCCGTGGTAACCGCGGTTGAACCATTTGCGGCCCAACTCCTCGGGCAGTTCGATGACTTCAGCTGCCTCCAAGGGCGTGTATCCCTTGTTCGCGAGGCGCAGCGCCTGGTCGTGGATGTACTTGTAGGTGTCGCGCTGCGACGCCAGGAACGAGGTGACCGCCGCGTTCTCCCACACCGGCCAGGTGTGCGGCCCGTAGTGCACCTGGACCTCGTCGCCCCACCGCTCCAGCGTCTCGTCGAGGTACCGGGCGAAGTTGCGGGCGTCACGGGTGCGGGCGCCGCGCAGGGTCTGGATGTTGTGCAGCGAGTGGTTGGCGTTCTCGGCGCAGGTCAGCGCACCCAACTGCGGGATCCAGATGTGCATTTCCTCCGGCGCCTCGGTGTCCGGGGCGTAGAGGAACTCGAATTCCAGGCCGCCCAGGTCGCGCTTGGTTCCGGTCTCGGTGATCGGATCCGTGGGCGAGATGTACGAGACCGTGACGCCGGGCACGGTCGTGATGCCGATGCCGCAGGTCACGCAACCGGTGGCGGAGTAGTCGAGGAGGCTGTTGAAGGCGTACGACGCACGGCGGGACATCGCGTTGCCGGCGATCACGTTCTCGCCGATGGCGTGCTTGTCGAAGGAGGCGATCGTCCCCGGCGCGATGATCGGCACCTTGCCCGACGCCACGTCCTCGACGCCGACCACTCCTTTGACACCGCCGTAGTGGTCGATGTGGGTGTGCGTGTAGATGACGGCGGCGACCGGCTTGTCGCTGACGTGTTCGCGGATCATGGCCATGCTCTGCGCGGCCGCCTCGACGGATGCCATGCAGTCGACGACGACGAGTCCGGTGTCGCCCTCGATCACGGTCAGGTTGGCGATGTCGTTGTTGCGCACCTGGTAGACGCCGTCGGTGACCTTGTACAGACCGCCTTTGCGGATCAGTTGCGACTGGCGCCACAGGCTGGGGCTGACCGTGTCCGGCGCCGGGGCGTCGTCGGCGATGTAGTCGAACCGGCTCGCGTCGAAGATGACGCGGCCGTCGGCGGCGTACAGCTTGTCAGGGAACGGGGCGAGGTAGCCGCGGTCCCTGTCGAGGAAGTCCTGTCGGTCGTCCATGGCGTACCGGGCGAGGGCCGCGCGGTTCGCGTCGCCGGTGGCGGGCGTCGCACCCTTGGGCGTGTAGGCCATGACGGCTCCTCCTGCCCCGCCGCCCGGGACCCGTCTGGAGCGCCGGTGGCAGTGGGCCGGTTCGACTGGCAACCACCCTCCCCCCGGACGCTCCGGGCGGCGAGGCAGGTCGCCTGTTCGGGTGAAGGCGCCATCCCGCGAGAGGGCGTGCGGCCGCGGCCGTCCGCACGGCTCCGTGCCGTTTCACCAGGCACGACCGGTGGCGACCGGAAGGGCGACGTCCGGCCCGTCGGGCGCCAGGGTCGAGGTCGTCGCCGGCGTGACGCAGACGAAGCGGATGCCGGGGGCGCCGTCCGGGGCCTGCCCGAGCTGCCCGGCGACCGCCGGATCGGTGAGGACCGCCACCGTGCCGGAGTCGTCGAGCTCACGAGGTGTCGGCGGTCAGGACCGTGATCCGGTGCGGCTCACCCGGGCCAGCGCCAGTCCGCGTCGACGCGCGCCCTCCTCCACTCGACCTCGTCGGCCGAGACCGGGGACTGGATCTTGTAGACGTCGCCGACCCGCAGGTTGCGTGGCGTGCTGTACTCGCCATGGGTCCCTATGACCGACACCGCGACCTGGGAAGCGGGCTGCCAGTACGTGCGGAAGTACGGCGAGTTCGCAGGAGGTTCGGGGACTTCGAGCAGCGGAACGCCGCGGTGCTCCAGCAGACGGCGCAGCTTCTCGAACCGCAGCCGGGGAGTGAACCGCCCGTACTGGGCACGGATCGCCTCGTTCACAAGCCCCGGGTCGCGATACGCGAGCCTGTGCACCTGGAGGGAGACGTGGCTGCCCGACCAGGGAAGGGCCGAGGACGCGCGGCCCCAGAAGAACTCGGCGAGGCCGTAGTCGCGCCACATGGTGCGGTCGCCGGAGACGTTCTCGGCGAAGTCCGGCCCCAGGACCTCGGTGACGCGCTCGGGCGAGTCCGCCGGCCCCACGCCGAGCACGCCGGCCGTGGTGACGACGTCGACGTAGAACGCCAGGGAGTACGGGGTCAAGGGTTCATCCTCGATGCGGTGGGTGCCCGGGCCACGAGGAGCAGCGAACGGGTCGTCTCCTCACCCTGGATACGGTCGTGTTGATTCTCGTGCAGGGTGACAGCCTTCAGGAAGGGGCAGCGGCGCACCCCCGCGCTCCCTCACCTACCGCCCCGGCAACGGCGCCACGACCCGCAGCGCCCCCGGCATCACGTCCAGCGTGAAGCGCTCGCCCGGTAGGTCCAGTACGTCGCCGTCGTACTCGAAGACGAGAGGGTGTCCGTCCGTGCGTTCCACGACGATGGAGCGGCCGCGGGCGTAGACCACTCCCTCGCGGCCGACGTGGCCGCCGTCGCGGGAGAGTGCCGGGAGTTCCCGCAACGGGAGGGCGGTGCCGACGACGCATACGTCGAGGAGGCCGTCGTCCAGGACGGAGTGCGGGAGCAGTTTGAAGCGTCCGCCGCGGTGCCGGCCGCCGCCGACGTTCGCGAAGACGGTCGGGCCCTCCTGCACCACCTCGCCGTCGACCAGGACCCGGCCCGGGTAGGGGGTGAACGTACGCAGGGAGGTGGCGACCGCCTTCTCGTACCGTTCGCGGCCGGCGTCGGTGATGTCGCGGGCCGTGATGAGGGACTGGGCGACGACGCCGGTGGAGGCGCCGAGCAGGGCCGACGCCCCGTTCTCCGCGACTCGCGCCAGGTCGATCGCGCGGAAGTGCGGTGCCGTCACGGCGAGTTCGAGGGCTTCACGCCAGGGTCGGTCGGCCCAGATCTCGCGGTAGAAGGAGTTGCCGGTGCCGGTGGGCAGGGTCAGCAGGGCGGGTGTCCGGGCCGCGTGGGGGGACGCGGAGGTGTCGGCGCCCGCCAGGCCCGCGGCCACGTCGTGCGCCGTTCCGTCGCCGCCCAGTGCGACCACGATGCCGGGTCCGTCGGGAGCCAGCGCCTCGGCGGCCAACTTGCGTGCGTGGCCCGCCTGTTCGGTGACCGCGAGGGTGACGGTGTGACCGGCGTCGGCGAACCGGCGGCGCACCGTCTCGGCGGTCTCGGGCAGGTACGTTCCCGAGACGGGGTTGGCGATCACCAGGACCGATGCGAACGGGGCGCTCATGACGACGGGCACTCCAAGCCGGGGTGGACAGCACGGCGGCGCCGCCGGAGTCCGGCGGCGCCGCTCGGGAACACGCTGCGGAGAGGGCAGGATTCGAACCTGCGCGGGCCGAAACCCGAACCAAGTCGCCTCGGTACCCCGTTGGGCCGCTTCGGGTACCTCTCCTCGCTCCGGTCGGCGGGCTCTCGTCCGTTCCCCGGTGCACCGCAGACACTTCCGCATGCGCCTGACATTCTCCTGAGACGGGCACCTCAGGACGCTCACAGGACGGCGCCCTTGGATCGTCGGCGTGGTGGAAGACGCGCGAGAGCGCGCCCCGGCGGGACGCGCTCCGTTTCGTTCCGGACGATCGCCCGGTTCAGTCGAGGTCCGGGTCGCCGAGGCCTCGGTGCGCCAGTTCCAGGATGGACGCGGTGACCTCTTCGAGGTCGATGGGCTCGTCGCGGCTGATCAAGTCGTCGAGGAGGCCGTCCGCGGCGTGGAAGACCAGGCGGCAGGCGAGGCCGGTGTCGCGGGCGCGGAAGGCTCCGACCAGCGAGCCGCGGGCGACGAAGTCGCACATCAGGTCCACGACGCGCTGGTTGGAGGCGTGGCAGAGCTCCAGCGCCTTGGCGTTGGCGGAGCGGTAGACGATGCGGTGCAGGTCGGCGTTGTGGACGGCGTGCTCGACCATCGTGCGGATCAGCCGGTCCAGGCTCGGCCACCAGGCGCCGCCCTCGTCGAGCATCGCGCGGGTGTCCCGCAGGAAGCCGTCGACGTACTCCTCCCACATCGCCCCGAGCAGGTGGTCCTTGGAGTCGAAGTAGAGGTAGAAGGTGCCCTTGGCCACCTCGCCCGCCTCGGCCAGCTCGGCGACCGTGGCCGCCGCGAAGCCCTTCTCCCGGAAGACCTCGGAAGCACCCCTGATCAGCGCCGAGCGGCGGTCGTCGGGGCTCATGGTCCGGCGCTTGCGGCGCGCGGGCTTCCCGGGGTGGGTCTCTGCTGCCGTCGCCATGGGCTCGCCTCCTGTCCGGGATCCTCCGCCAGGCTCGCGGGGATCGCCTCCAATCTACCGTCCCTCAATGACTGACCGTCGGCCAGTTGACTGACTGACCGTCGGTCATTAGCCTCGAAGCGTCCTGGCAGACAGCCGGACCAGCCCCTCACCGTCCTTGAGACCCGTCCCCGAAACCTTGATACGAGGGAACCGCGATGAGCGACACCACCGCCCCGGGCCAGCGGAAGGGGCTTCTGCTCGCCTTCCTCTGCTTCGGCGTGTTCATGGTCTATCTCGACGCCACGATCGTGAACGTGGCGCTGCCCGACATCCAGGAAGACCTGTCCACGGACATCACCCAGCTCCAGTGGATCATCGACGCCTACACGCTGACCTTCGCGTGTCTGCTGCTGACCTCCGGCACCCTGGGCGACATCCTCGGCCGCAAGAAGATCTTCCTCGCGGGCCTGATCGGCTTCACCCTCAGCTCCGTGATCTGCGCGCTGTCCGACTCGATCGGGGTGCTGCTCCTCGGCCGTACCCTCCAGGGGGTCTGCGGCTCGATCATGATCCCGGTGTCGCTCGCGCTGGTCTCCGCCGCCTACACCGCCCCCGCCGACCGCGCCAAGGCCATCGGCATCTGGGCCGGCGTCGGCGGCATCGCGCTGTCGACCGGTCCCGTGCTCGGCGGCGTGCTCGTCGACCACTACGGCTGGCAGAGCATCTTCTGGGTCAACGCGCCCGTCGGGGTCATCGCCACCGTCGTCCTCGCGAAGCTCCTCACCGAGAACCGCTCCCCGCGGAAGCGCCGTCTCGACCTCGTCGGACAGCTGCTGTTCATCACGACGATCGCGGCGCTGGCGTACGGCCTGATCGAGGGCAACAGCAGGGGCTGGACGTCCGGGATCATCCTCGGGTCGTTCGCCGGGTCGGTCGTCACGCTGCTGCTCTTCGCGCTGTGGGAGCTGCGGCACCCCGACCCCATGCTGCCGATGGGCTTCTTCCGCAGCCCGATCGTGGTCGTCGCGGGCATCGTCAACTTCCTCAGCCTGTTCGGCCTGTTCGCCGCGATCTTCCTGCTCACGCTGTATCTGCAGAGCATCAACCAGCTCAGTTCCATCGAGACCGGGGTGCGGTTCCTCGCGCTCACGGTGCCGATCATGATCGCCTCGTTCGCCGCCAGCATCGTGGCCGCGAAGGTCGGACCGCGACTGCCGATCGCCATCGGTTCCGCACTGTCCGCCGGCGGCCTCTTCGGGCTCACGGTCCTGGAGGTCGGGTCCGGATTCGGCAGCTACTGGTGGTCACTGGCCCTCCTCGGCGTGGGCGTCTCGTTCACCGGCGCGCCCGCCACGGTCGCGCTCCTCGGGTCCGTACCGGCGGAACAGGCCGGTACCGCGTCCGGCGTCTCCAACACGTTCCGCCAGGTCGGCACCGTCTTCGGGGTCGCCCTCGCCGGCGCTCTGCTCCTGCGGCACCTGCGGGACGGGATGCCCGACGCGCTGGCCGGGACCGACCTGCCCGCCCAGACACAGGCCAAGGCCGTCGAGCTGCTCGGTGACGGCGACCTGTCCCGTGTCGCAGCCCTCCCCCCGCAGATCCGGGGGACGGTGATGGAGGCGGTCAGCCCGGTCTACGTCGAGGGCATGCACATCGCCATGGAGATCGCCGGCGCCGGCGCCCTGATCGGCGGGCTGTTCGCGCTGATCTTCCTCAAGGGCAGGCGGCCGGCCGACCAGGCCGAGGCGCCCGCGGTGGACCACGACCACGGGCAGGACGACCTCCCGGTCGAGACCGCGGGACAGCACTCCTGATGTCCGGCTCCGGTACGACTCCCGTGGGACGGGACGCTTCCGGCGCCCCGCCCCACGGGCAGGACGTGGCGAAGGGTCCCGACCCGCTCCGGGCGCGGTCCCGGACAGCCCCGGCACAGGACTCGCCCGGTTCGGCGGAGCCCCGCGGCGAGTCGGGCGAGGCCGGCAGGCCCGGCGAGCACGGCGGACACGGCGAAGACGGCGGACCCAGCCGCGGCAGCGGCAGCGGCAGCGGCAGCGGCAGCGGCAGCGGCAGCGGCGAGAGCATCATCCGCCAGCTCTCCAACTGGGGCAGCCGACTTGTCCTGGACGACGCACCCGAGCGGGTCGTCGCGCACCTCAAGAGCCAGATCCTCAGCCAGCTCGGCGCCGCCCGCGCGGGGTACGGGCACCCGCTCGGCAGACGTGTCCGCCAGGCCTACGGCAGCCCCCTCCAGGACGATCCCCAGCACGCCGTGCACTCGCTCTCCATGGCGACCGTCTGCCTGGACTTCGACGACACCGCCTACGCGGGCCACCTGTCGCACTCCACGGTCAACGTCCCGCTGATCTACGCGAGTTCACTCGGCCTCGACGGGCGACAGCTGTTGACCGCGGTCCTCGCGGCCAACGAGACGGCCGCCCGGATCACCGCCGCCGCGACCCTCGGCCCGTTCCGCGGCCAGACCGCGGGGCACACCCATCTGGCCGGGGCGGTCGCCGGGCGGCTGCGCGCGGAGAGCGCCTCCGCCGACGTCTGGGCGCACGCACTGGGCATGGCGTTCTCGGTGCCGACGTGGAGCCTGTCACGCGGGTTCTTCAGCACGGACGCCAAGCTGCTGGTGGCCGCCGTGCCGGTGCGGATCGGGCTGAGCGCGTGCGACGGCGCCCGGTTCGGGCTCACCGGGCCCGAGGACGTACTGGAACATCCGCAAGGGTTCCTGCACCGGTTCGCGGACATCCCCCTGCCCGAGGAGGCGGTGGCCGGACTCGGCACCCTCTGGCACACGGAGACCTTCTCGTACAAGATCCATCCGGGCAGCGCCTACACGAGCGCCGCCGTCGACTGCGCGGTCGAACTGCACCACGCGTTGGAGGGGGTCGACCACCGGGACATCGCCGAAGTGGTCGTGCGGGGCTCGATCTTCACCGCCGGGCTCGACCGCATCGCCCGGCAGCACCGGATCGGCCCCGACTCCAGCGTGGCCGCCCTCAACTTCTCCCTCCCCTACAACGTCGCCACCGCCCTCCTCACCGGCTCCCTGCTCCCCGCGGACCTCGCGCACCCCGCGGTGGACCGCCCCGACCGCTGGGAACTCGCCGCCCGCGTCCGTACCGAGCACGACCCGGCGTTCAGCCGGCACGCGCTGCTGGCCACCGCCCCGCTCGGCCAGGCGCTGCGCCGGGCGGGCGAGCGGGCCGAGGCCTGGGTACGGGCCATCGACACCCGGGCCGCCGAGACCCTGCCGCCCGCCTGGCTGGAGCCGGAGACCGACTTCCGGTGGGCCACCAAGAACCTCGGCGCCCGTGTCACCGTCCGGCTGCGCGACGGCCGCGAACTGCACGTGGAGCGGCGTGGCGCGGTGGGTGCCGCGAGCGGCGCCGACGGCACCGACCACGCGGCGCTCGCACGCGCCAAGTTCCTCGCGTGCGGCGGCGATCCGGAAGCCGCCGACCTCGTCGCCCGTCTCGAACACCTGCGTCCCGACGACGTCCGACGCCTGGTGCGGCTGGCGCTCGCCGGGCCCGACGACGCCCCCATCTCGCGCCCATCCGCCGAGACCCCTGTCGCCCGCGACGTCCGGGACATGCGAAAGGACACAGCAATGGAGACCGCCGCTCTGGAAGAGGCCTATACGGGCCTGATCGCCGCCGCGACCGCCGCGGCCCGCGGCGACGAGGCGTCCGCCCCACCGTCGGGCGAGCGCGACGCGGACTGGACCCTCGCCCATGTCGCCCTGAGCGACCGGCTGTTGGCGTCGACGGCCCGGCAGGTGCTGGCGGGAGACGCGGCGGGGCTGGACAACGGACCGGCCATGGACCCGAAGGCCATCGGGGAACTGACCTCCTCGGCCGGTCGGGACGTCCTGGTCGAACTCGTCCGCCGCAACGCCGCCGAACTGGTCGGCCTGCTCGCCCAGACACCCGACAATCAGCGGGCGACGCCGGTCTCCGTGCGCCTCGTCGGTGACAAGGGCGAGGAGCTCTTCAGCGGGGCCGTGCCGTGGGGCGAGATCGTGCGCCTGCGCGCCGAGGACCACATCCCCGGGCACACGGGCCGGCTCCGGCGTATCGCGGGGGCACCGCAGGAGACCTGAGAAGGGGCACGTCCGGTGGACGCGCGCAGCACCGCGGCCCTCCCGCTCACGGGGAGAGTGGGGGCCGTCGACCAAGGGGGGACGGCCGATGCCTGGACCAGGGCACGGAAGAGACCGGACACGGAACGAGGCGCGGGGCGAGGACCGGATCGTCCGGCGGGGTGTCCGGGCGCCGGGCGGCGCACCGCGGAGGGCTGCGGGGGACGTCGGCGCGGCTCCCGCGGATGAGCACGCGGATCCGCGGTGCCTGGGGCCCGGCGAGGGCGCCGCACTCCTCGCCGACGCCCGGTGGCGGCGCGCCGTGGTGCTGGGCGACAGCAGCGTCGACTCCGCCGGGATGACCGTCGTGCCGGGCTGGGCGCGCGCCCCGTGGACCGACCGCGTCATCGCCGCGCTGCGCGAGGCGCATCCGCGGTTCGCCTGTCTCCATCCCCGAGGCAGGCGGGAGCTTTCGCTCTCCCACGTACGGTCGACCCAGCTGGGGGACGCGCTCGACTTCAACGGTGACCTCGCGCTGCTCGCGTGCGGGGGGCCGGAGTTGAGGGCGCGCTCCTTCGATCCGGACGCCATGGAGTTCGAATTGAGCCGGATTCTGGCCGCGTTGCGCGGAGCGACCTGTCAAGTGGTGCTGGTGGTCAGCCCGTTCGACCTGACGCAGGCCGGTGAGGTGCCCGCGGACCAGGTCGCCGGCCTCCGGGCCCGGCAGCGCCTGCTCTCCGAACGTATCGAGGCGGTGGTCCTGCGCCACGGCTGCGTCCATGTCGACCTCGCCGCGCACGAGGGTCCGTCCCCCGGGGATCTGTGGGGCGCGCGCCCGGGGCGGCTGAGCAGCCGGGGTCACGCGGTGGCGGCGGCCGCGGTGGTCCGGACGCTGGGGCGTCTGCTCGCGACGTGAGGAAGGGGACGGGCAGGGGGCACTGCGGTGGCCCGCCGGAGGTGACCGGCGGGGCACCGCGGTGCCCCTTCAGGGTCGCGCTGTGCTTCCTACTGCTCCAGTGCCGCTTTCAGCCGCCCCAGGGTCGCCCGCATCCCCGCGGTGTTCGCCCGGTGCCGTACCGCCGGCTTGGTGCCCGTGAAGAATCCGAGCAGTTCGGCCGGCCGGCCCTTGCGTCCCGTGCGCAGGTCCTCCCAGTACTCGGTGACCCGGGTGCCGTCCTCCTCGGGCGCGAACCGGTAGCCCCAGAGGGCGATCGGCAGGCCGAAGCTGGTGACGCGGAAGGCGAAGTCGCGGCCCTCCTCGGCGCGGACGACACGGCAGTCGGTGAACCAGAGCCAGGGGCCCTTGCGGTTGAAGCCCGTGAACCTGGTGCCCCGGACGACCGGGCCACGGCCGTGCACCCAGACCCCGACGCACTCCGGGGAGAACGTGGCCATCGTCCGTACGTCGCTGATCGCGCGGTAGGCCCGCTCGGGGGTGGCGTGCACCAGCACGCTCTCCTCGACCTGCCATCTGCGTTCCTCGGACACGTCCCACGGCTCCCGTTCGCTGTCAGGCCCTGCTGAACACGAGGACGGCGTTCTGGCCGCCGAACCCGAAGGAGTTGCTCACCGCGACCTCGACCGACAGCTCGCGGCCCGCCTTGGCCACCACGTCCAGGTCGACCTCCGGATCGAGGCTCTCCAGGTTCGCGGTGGGCGGGACGAAACCGTTCTCGATCGTGAGCACCGTGGCCACGGCCTCGATCGCCCCCGCGGCGCCGAGTGCGTGACCGACCACCCCCTTGATCGAGGTTACCGCCGGGTGCTGCCCGACGACCCGGCGGATCATGCGTGCCTCGGACACGTCGTTGAGCGGTGTGGAGGTGCCGTGCGCGTTGACGTGCGTCACGTCGGCCCCGTCGACCCCCGCGTCCGACAGGGCGCTGCGGACGGCGAGTTCGGCACCGGCGCCCTGCGGGTCGGGTGCCGTGGCGTGGTGGGCGTCGGCCGAGGCTCCGTAGCCGCTGACCATGGCCCGTATCCGGGCGCCGCGGGCCTTCGCGTGCGCGGCGCGTTCGAGGACGAGGACGGCGGCGCCCTCGGCCGGTACGAAGCCGTCGCGGTCGGCGTCGAAGGGCCGGGAGGCGGTGGACTGTGCCGCGCGGCGCTTGGACAGGGCGCCCATCTGGCTGAAGCCGGAGACGATCGACGGGACGAGGGGAGCCTCGGTTCCGCCGGTCACCACGATGTCGCACAGCCCGCTGCGGAGCAGTTCGCGTGCCATGCCGATCGCGGTGGTCCCGGAGGCGCAGGCGGTGGCGGTCACGAAGTTCGGGCCGCGCGCCCCGCACTCCATCGCCACGTAGCCGGCGGACATGTTGATGGACAGCATCGGGATGAGCAGCGGCGAGACCTTCTGGGGGCCCTCGTCGCGGAGGACGTTGTGCTGCTTCTCCCAGGCGGCGGCGCCGCCGATGCCGTTCCCGAGGACGACGCCGACGCGGGTGCCGTCCCAGGTGGACGGGTCGAGACCGGCGTCCGCGATGGCCTCCGCGGCGGCGGCGATCGCGAACTGGTTGCAGCGGTCGAGGCGCCAGGCCTTGCGCCTGCCGACCGCCGCGGCCGGGTCGAAGTCCGGTACGGCGCAGCCGAAGTCGGCGGGTGTTCCGTCGAGTGCGGGGACGGGGCCCGCGGCCGTGCCCTCTCCCTCGCGGATGCGCTTCCAGGACGTGGGGACTCCGATCCCCGCGCAGCTCACCATCCCGACCCCGGTGACGGCGGCGTCGAAGCGGGAGGTGCCCGCCATCAGACGGCCACGCCCTTCGCCTCTATGACCTCCGCGGCGCGGGAGATGGTGTCCCGCGAGCTGATGTCCTCGTCGTTCACCGGCACACCGAACTCCTCCTGGGCGGCCAGGGAGAGTTCCACCATGGCCAGCGAGTCCAGCTCCAGGTCGTTGAAGGTCTGTTCGGGGCTGATCTCGTCGGCCTCCAGACCGAAGCCGGCCTGCAGCAGCTTGACCATGCGGTTGTAGACGTCGCTCATGACTGCGTCTCCTGTTGCTCGTGATGGGTGTGTGGTCGGTCGCCGGTGGTGGGCCGGCGTCGTTCAGGCCGGCTGGATGTCCGGCCAGGTCAACGTGCACGCGCCCCAGGTCAGTCCGCCGCCGAAGGCGGTCAGCAGGACGCGTCGGCCCGCGCTCAGGGCCCCGGAGCGGTCCGCGTCGCCGAGGGCGAGCGGGATGGACGCGGCGGCGGTGTTGCCGACGCGGTCGATGTTGACGAAGCAGTCCGCGCGGTCGACGCCGATCCGGTCGGCGACGGCGTGCAGGATCCGCAGGTTGGCCTGGTGTGCCACGACGAGGTCCGGCAGTCCCCCGGTCCAGTCCGTCCGGGCCGCCAGCACCCGGCGCGAGGATTCGGTCATCCGCTCGACGGCGTTGCGGAAGACCGCCTTGCCGTTCATCCGGAAGTACGGGTCCGCCGCGTCCCCGGCGGTGGGAAACGGGTCCCGTGAACCCCCGGTGCGTACGGTGATCAGGTCGCTGCCCGTTCCGTCGCTCCCCAGGTCGAAGGGGCCGAGCGCACCCGGCTCGTCCGGTTCCCCGGCGCGCAGCACCACCGCTCCGGCACCGTCGCCGAAGATGGCGCGGCCGGAGCGGTCCTCGGGGTCGAGGATGCGCGAGAAGGTCTCGGCGCCGATCACGAGGACACGTTCGGCGGTGCCGGCGGCGATGAGCCCCGCCCCGGCGGCGAGCCCGTAGAGGAAGCCGGTGCACACCGCCGCCACGTCGAACGCCGGTACCGTGCCGAGCCCCAGTCGCGTCGCCACCAGAGGAGCGGTCGCGGGGCAGGGGTGGTCCGGGGTGGTCGTCGCCACGATGACCGCGTCGACCGCCGCGTTCCCTTCCGCCGAGGCCGATTTCAGCGCCCGGCCGCCCGCCTCGATCGCGAGGTCGCTCGTGGCGGTGGAGGCGTCGGCGATGTGCCGCCGGCCGATGCCGGTGCGACTGCGGATCCACGCGTCGGAGGTGTCGACGAGCGTCGAGAGTTCCTCGTTGGTCAGCGCGTACGGGGGGACGCAGGTGCCGAGTCCGCACACGACCGCCGCCCGGCCGGCGCCCGGGGTGTTCATGAGACCCCGCTCTCCAGCCGCGCCACCTCGTCGCTGACCTCGTCGAGGTAGTCGGCCACCTCCGCGTAGGACTCGATGATCGACACCTCCACGTACGGCAGTCCGCTGCGCAGGCAGAACTCCTTGACGATGGGCTGGGCCTTGCGCAGGTTGGTGCGTGGCATCGACGGGAACAGGTGGTGCTCGATCTGGTAGTTGAGGCCGCCGTAGAAGAAGTCGCTGAACCGGCTGGGCTTGAGGTTGCGGGAGGTGACGACCTGGCGGGTGAGCCAGTCCAGGTCCTCCTTCTCCCCGTCGCGGACCGGCATGCCCTTGTGGTTCGGGGCGAACATCAGGCCCATGTAGAAGCCGAACACGGCCTGGTGGAGCGCGAGGAACGCGATCGCCTTGCCGGGCGGCAGGACGTAGAAGAGCGCGGCGACGTAGAGCACCAGGTGCAGGGTGATGACGGTGAGTTCGGACTTCTTGTACTTGGTGAGCGCGCCCCTGCTCGCGGCCACGTAGCCCGACATGTGCAGGCGCAGGCCTTCCAGTGTGATCAGGACGAAGAACATCCAGGACTGGTGGCGGACCACGAACCGCTGGAACGGTGTGGTGCGTTTGATCCGGTCCCCGGCCTCGAAGATGACCTGCCGGCGCAGGATGTCGGGGTCCATCGAGAGGTGGTTGGGGAAGTTGTGGTGGGCCGTGTGGTGCTTGACCCACCAGCCGAAGCTGACGCCGGTGAGCAGGTTGCCGTGCACATAGCCGATGATGTTGCTGGCCTTGCGGGTCCGGACGATCTGCCGGTGGCCCGCGTCATGGCCGACCAGGTCGGTCTGGCCGAACATCAGGCCGAGGAAGACGGCCACGGCCAGCTGCCACCAGGAGTCTCCCAGCAGCGCGAACGCCGTCCAGCCGGCCGCGAGGAGAAGGAAGTTGAAGGCGATCTTGTAGACGTACCAGCTGGGGCGGGTGTCCATCAGGCCGGCGTCCTTGACGAGCCGGGTGATCTCCTCCAGCGTGCCGGAGCCCTCGGCGTCCCGTAGTCCCCGCTCGTTGACGGTGGTCATATCGCTTCCTCCAGGCCCATGTAGAGGAGACGCTTGCGCTGCATGGACTCGGACCACTCGTGAGCCGTCCCCACCCGTTCCTCGACGGTGGTGTCGACGAGACGGCGGCCCGGCCAGATCTCGTAGTCGCCGGCGAGGTCGCGGTGCGCGTCCAGGCCCTTCTGGAAGAGGGTCTCGCGGCGCAGCGTCATCTCCGTGGCGGGCAGGTTCTCCCACAACTTGCGGCCACGGGTGATCAGTTCGAGGATGCGTTCCTTGTCCTCGGGGTGCGCGAGGAGGTGTTCGCGGGCGACCGAGCTGCCGACGGTGAGGTGGCGGATCTCGTCGATGCCCGCGCCGCGCTCGACGTCGGCGGCGGCCGGGTCGAAGACGCGCCACTTGAGCTCGGAGAGCTGTGCGGCGGGAGCGAGGACGCCCTCGACGAGGATGGTCAGGACGACCACGCCCCCGATGAAGTCCTCCTGGTCGCGCAGGACTTCGAGGCCGAGGTTCTCCAGCGGCACGAGCACGGCGTCGCGGTCGGCGGCGGCGAGCCTGTCGATGGTGGTGAACAGGTCCTGCTGGGCGACGCCGAGGCTCAGCAGATGGTTGCGGAACACCATCGAGTGCCGGGCCTCGTCCATCAGCTGGGTGGTGTAGAACTCCATCGTCGCCGTGTCGGGCGCGAGGGCCACCATGTAGCCCAGCGCGCGCGTCGCCTTGTCCTCGGCGATGGAGCGGAACGCCAGTTCCTGGGTGAGCGCGTCGTTCAGCGGCCCGGGACGCCGGGTCACCTCGTGCGGTCGTACGTTCTCGTCGTGGCCGAGGACCTTGCCGCGCAGGGTGCCCTGCGGCACGGCGCGCAGCCAGTACTGCAAGTCGCATTCGGCGGCGGTCAGTTCGAGGGAGTTGGCGCCGTCGACCAGTGACGGTGCGTGGTCCCAGTCGGCTTCCGAGGGGATCGCGGAATCGGGGGCCGTCCCCGTGGTGGTGTCGGTCATGGTCAGCTCCGGGTCGTGTCGTCGGGCGGGGCGGCGGCCAGGGCGGTGGAGGCCGGGGCGGCGGGGGCCGGGAGCCGGTGCAGGGCTCCGGCGAAATTGACCAGCGGGACCTCCGCGGAACCGAGCCGGGCGTCGGTCACCAGGCCGAGGACCAGCTCGTGGTCACCGGTCGGCACGGTGCGTGTCACCCGGCACTGCAGCCAGCCGACGGCGCCACCGAGCAGCGGCACCCCGTCGGCGGTGTGCCCCGCCCAGACGCCACGGCCGGGGCGGGTGAGCCCCTCGCCCCGGTCGGAGCGGGCGAAGTGCCGTGCGAGGGGGTCCTGTTGGCTGCCCAGGACGTTGACGGCGAAGGTGCCGGCCGCCAGCAGGGCGGCGAGGCCCTGGCTGTCCCGGCGCAGGGCGACCGAGACCATGGGCGGCTTCATGGAGGCGAGCGTCAGGGTGCTGACGGTGACCCCGTGGGTGCCCTCGTCGCGGCTGCACGTCAGGACGGTCACCCCGGTGGCGAACTTCCGGGTGGTGGCGCGGACGGAGGCGGTGCGGCTGCCGGGCGGCCAGTAGGCGGCCGCGGTGTGCGGACGCGCGGAGGCCGCGCTCTCCGAGGTCGTGCTCGGGGACGTCATGGCGTCGGCCTCGCGTCGAGCTGCTCGATGAGGCGGGTGCCGTCGGCGGCGGAGGCGGCGAACTCGGACCGGAAGCGCTGGAACGCCGGGTCGGCCACCGGTTCGAAGTCCAGGCCGAAGGGCTTGAGGAAGTTGCCGAACAGGGCGCGGTCGCCGAAGAGATGGATGGGCAGGACGAGCAGCGCCCACTCCGGGCCGGCCAGCCAGATCCAGGCGAGCGCGACGATCGTCTGCGTGGCCAGGCTGTGCATCGTGTTGTAGAGGACGTAGTAGACCTTGGAGATCGCCTTGTCCTCGCTGCGGTGGTAGGCGATCGCGCCGGGGATGTACCCGATGAGGTCGATGTAGAGGAAGAGGGCCACGGCCGGCAGCCACCGCACCTCGGTGATGTGCGCGAAGAAGAAGCCGACCGCGACGGCGAGGCCCACCGCGTACTCGACGCGGATCAGCCGGGAGGTGACGGGGGTGTCGAAAGCGTTCTTGGCATCCATCAGACGGCTCCCGCGGGGATCGCGGTGGGTGCGGCGTCGCCGGTCCGCAGCTCCGCGGCGCGCTCGCGGGCCAGTTCGACGGCCCGCACGAGTGCCTCGTCGCCGACGACCTCGGCCTTGGCGAACAGGCTGGTGACGACCACGCCGATCGTCTCGCGGAACACCCGTTCCGCCACCGGGTCGAGAATGCCCGCGAGGCTCGGGATGCCGAAGTCGAACTCGGTGAAGAAGTCGATCAGGCTGTCCTCGCCGTCGGCGCGCACCCGCCAGGTGCCGGTGAACTCGGCGAAGTCCCCGTCAATCTGGGTGAAGGCGATGGTCAGGCCGGCGCGGTCGAAGGTGTCGGTCTCGCTCCAGCGCAGGATGCCGTTGCGGAAGTACACCTCCCAGTCGCTGTGTTCCTCGGCCGCGCCGCCCGGCGTTCCGGAGGCTGCCCGGTCGACCGTCACCGACCGTACGACCGGGGAGAGTTCGGGATAGCTGGCGAAGTCCTTCACGCGGTCGAACGCATCGGCGGGTGCGACGGCGACCGCGCGGATCGTGACCTGTGCGCTGCGCATGGTCAGGCACCTCCTGAGGTCGGTGTGTAGCGGGCGGCCTGGGTCCGGCAGGCGCGGTCCAACGCCTCGTAGAGGAACTCCAGGTCCGTGCTGTCGAGCACGGCGGGCGGGGTGAGGCGCAGGACCAGATGGGAGTTGAGCGAGTGGTTGGCGATGACTCCGTGCTGGATCAGCTCGATGAGCAGGTCCCCGGCCGGGCCGGGCTCGGCGAACTCGATGCCGAGCATCAGCCCGCGTCCGCGCACCTCGCGGACCACTTCGCCGAAGTGGCCGGTGACGATGGAGCGGAGCCGGGTGAGGATCTCCTCGCCGAGCGTCCTGGAGCGGGTGACGAGGTCGTTGTCCTTGATCGCCTCGATGGCCCCGCGGGCGGCGGCCATGGCGAGCGGCGCCCCGGAGAAGGTGGAGGTGTGCAGGTACGGGTCCTGGTCGAAGGCCTTGAACACCGCCGGGGTGGCCACGACCGCCGACACGGGGACGACACCGCCGCTGAGCCCCTTGCCGACGAGCAGGATGTCCGGCACCACGCCCTCGGCGTCCGCGCCCCACCAGGTGCCGAGCCGTCCGAGGCCCGTCTGGATCTCGTCCAGCACGAGCAGGGCGTCGAACTCCTCGCAGAGCGCCGCGACCTGGGTCAGGTATCCGGCCGGCGGTATGACCACTCCGGCCTCGCCCTGCACCGGTTCCACGAAGACGCAGCCCTCGCCCGGGATGCGGGCGAGCACGGCGCGCAGGGCTTCCGCGTCCCCGTACGGCACGTGGGCCGTGTCGGGCAGCAGGGGGCGGAACGGGTCCTGGAAGAGGCTCTTCCCGGTGAGCGACAGGGCGCCCATCGTCTTGCCGTGGTATCCGCCGTGGGTGGCGACGAGCCGCGTCCGGCCGCGGGTGCGGGCCAGTTTGATCGCCGTCTCGACCGCCTCGGCGCCGGAGCCGGCGAAGTGGACGCGGCTCAGGCCCTCCGGTACGACGGACACCAGGGCGTCGGCGGCCAGCGCGGCCTGCGGCTCCAGGAAGATGCGGGTGGCGACGGGGTGGGTGTGCAGTTGTTCGGCCACCCGGCGGATGACGGCGGGATGCCGCGCTCCGGTCAGGAAGACCCCGTAGCCGCCGCAGTTGAGAAAGCGGCGTCCGTCGCTGGTGGTGACCCATGCTCCTTCGGAGGCGACCTCGACATGGCCGCCGAACATCTCGCCGAGGGTGGCACGGCCCTTGCTGAGCCGGCTGCGGTAGAGCCGCCCGAGTTCGTGGCGGTCCGGCAGAACGTCCGGTGCGAGTGGGGTGATCGTCACGGTGCCTCCTCAGGCCAGCCGAAGCGGCTTGCCCGCCACGTGTTCGAGGAACGGGCCCTGGAAGCTCGTGCGGGACGGCGGGTGGAAGGTCAGCCCGTGCGAGACCGCGGCAAGGTAGGCGACGTCGGAGGAGGTGATGAAGGCCATGCCGCCCAGCAGCTCCACGGCGCGGTTCACCGTCTCGCCGAGCGCGTCCTGGACCGCGTAGCGCGCCACCAGGGTCTTCGCGAGCGCCTCGTTGCCCCGCTCGCCGTCCATCACCATCCGGGCGACGCCTTCGAGGAGCAGGTTCGCGGTCTCCAGCTTGGCGATCAGGTTCGCCCGGTCCGACTCGCCGCCGCGGCCCGACCGGTACAGGCGTTCCACCAGCGCGGAGACCATCCCCACGTACGCGGCGGAGATGAGCAGTTCGAACCAGATGAACCCGACGGTCTGCAGTTCGTCGAGCTCGCCGGCCTCCCCGAGTTCGGTCCGCATGATCAGCTGTTCGTCGACGAACACGTCCGTCAGGCGCACCTCGTTGCTCTCGGCGCCCGCCAGCGCCCAGCTCTGCCAGAAGGGGTGGCTGGTGATGCCGTCGGTCTGGCGCGGCACGAGCAGCACCGCCATCTCGGAACCCCCGTCGGGCGTCGGCAGCGCCACGCTCGCCGTCAGGAGGTCCATCGACCGGGAGAGGCTGCACGGCTTCTTCGAGCCGTTGATGACGAACCCGCCCTCCGCCTGTTCCGCCCGCATGGTCGGCGTGAGGATGCCCTGCGAGGGCTTCCCCTCGGCGAACCCGGAGGCGACCAGGAGGTTCTGCTCGGCGATGCCCTCGAGCAGCGCCCACTCCATGCCGCTGCTCTTGATGGAGTCGGCCAGGGTGAAGAGGGTGGCCACGGAGAAGTGGTGCATCGTGGTGGCGACGGCCAGCGAGGGAGAGACGGCGCCGATGGCCCGTACGACGGCGAGCGCCTGGAGCGGGTCCGCGCCGGCACCCTGGTACTCCTTGGGGATCACCAGCCCCGGGCCCTTGGCGGTGCGGAAGTGGGTGACGCCGGGGCTCTCCGGCTTCTCCAGATCGGCGAGCGGAATGTCATCGAGGTTCTTGAGCAGGCCGGGCAGATAGCTCTCGCAGATCTCCCGAGCCGCGTCCAGGGAACGCATGGCTTCCTCAGGGTCGGTGGATGTTCGGAACGCGGGGGATGCAGGGACACGGGGCATGCAGGGGTACGCGACGCGGACGGGGACCGGGTCTTCGGGGATACGGGGATACGGGGAGTCAGCCGCGGTGGTCCGCCGGGGCCGGTGCTGCGGTGGCCGGCCGGCCACCGCCGAACACCGCCTCGCGGGGGCGCAGCCCCTGCACGCTGACGCTGACTCCCTGTACGTGGGAGGTGCGCAGGATCGGGTAGTTGGCCTCGCCGAACACGCCGCCGGTCAGGCCCGTGCCGCCGTGGGTGGGCAGGTAGGGCAGGAACCCGATGTGCGAGTCGTTCACCTTCAGCAGCCCGCCCTTGGTGACCCGTGCGGTGAACCGGTCGATCACCGAACGGTCGTCGGCCCAGAGGGAGTTGCGCAGCCCGTACTCGTTGCTGTTGACCCAGTCGATGAACTTCTCCAGCAGTTCCTCGTCGTCGCCGTCGGCACGCGACGCGACGACCACGGGGAGCAGCGGGAAGAAGGTCTCGTGCGCCACCGCCCGTACGTCGCGGGCCCCGTCGAGGCCGCGGACCAGGACGACGGTGGGTTCGAGGAAGATGCCGGAGGAGTCGCGGGCGCCGTCGAGCTGCATGGCGTGGCCGCCGCAGACCAGTTCGGCGCCCGAGTCGAGGGCGTCCTGGAGGCAGGAGAAGAACTTCTCGTTCCGCAGCACCGGGGTGAGCAGGACGTCCTCGTCGCCGGCGTGGCCCGGCTTCACCAGGGCGCTCTGGCGGGCGAGTTCGGCGGTGAGCGACTCGGCGATGTCGGGGTGGGCGAGCACCTGGTTGGGGATCATGCAGAGTTGTCCGGAGCCGTAGAAGCTCTCGGTGAGCGCTTCCGCGGCCAGTCGGACGTCGGCGTCCTTCCAGACCACCACCACGTCGTTGCCGGCGAGTTCGAGGATCGGCTTCTTGCCGGCGGCGACACAGCGCTCCTGGAACCGGATGCCGTTCTCGCTGCTGCCGAAGTACATGATGTCGTCGACGTGCGGGCTCTGCAGCCAGGCGTTCAGCATCGGCGCCGGGTCGCCGCACACCACGCCGAGGGTGCCGGGCGGGGCTCCGACCTCCTCCAGCGCGGGGACCACCACCTCGTGCAGGACGTACATCACGCCGAGCGGTGCGCTGCGCGGGGCCCGTACGACCAGGGCGTTGCCCGCGAAGAGCGAGGTCACGCCGAGGAGCGCGCTCGAAAGGGGCGCGTTCTGCGGCGGGTTGAGGCAGACGACCCCGTCGGGCTGCCGGCGTACGGAGATCTCGCGGGCGCCGTGCCGGAACTCCTGGAGCATCTGGGTGCGGTAGAACCCGAGCGACTCGGGTCCGAAGCACTCCAGCATGCCGGAGACCTGCCAGCGGGCGAGCGCCAGCGGGTGGCCCTCCTTGACCAGGATGTCGATGATCTCGCCGGCCCGGTCGGCGAGCCGGTCGTGGAGGAGGGTGCCGAGCTGTTCGAGGCGCACGTCCAGGGGGGCCGCGGACCATTCGCGGGCGGCCCGGGCAGCGGCCCCGAGGGCCTGCTCGACCGTCTCGCGGTCCGCCTTCGCGACCCGGCCGACGATCGTGGGCGGCAGCTCACCTCCCGCCGGACCGCCGTGCCACTGACCGCGCTCCAGTTTCCGCTTCAGGGTCAGATTGGTGAAGGCGTCGTCGAGCAGTGCCGCCGCGTCCAGGACGTAGACCCATTCCGTACTCGGAATGTTCTTTCCGTCGACATAGGAGAGATACGTCGAGGCCCCAGGGGCGAGGACGACATCCTCCTGGGTGAGCGGCGCTCCCCCCGCCATGTGCGTGCCGTTCACGCGGTCCCCGCTTTCTTCATCCGCTTCGAACAGTCGGATCATTCTTCTTCCGGCTGCGTTCAGTAATCTCGCAGCGGGGGCTGAGAAGGCTCTGAGACGGAGCTGAGACGACCGTTTCAGGAGCATCGAAGGCGGCGGTCCGAGTATCTGCGGGCAAGGAACGTGAAGGTGAGTCGGCGTACGGCCGGGCGACAGGGGAACGAGATGTCAACGACTGAGGAATCGGTAGCCTTCGACTCCGTCGCGCAACCGCTGCGGAAGTACGCCGAGAACCCGAGCGCTTTCCTGGCACTCAACAGCGGGACCGAGTATTTCCTCGCCCCCGGCGCGGAGGGCTTCGTCGCCTACCGCACGGCGGGCGGCTATCTGGTCCAGTTCGGCGGGGTGTTCGGTCCCGAAGGCGAACAGGAGAAACTCCTGAAGGCCTTCCTGGAATTTGCGCGTGCCAAGCGGCGCAAAGTCTGTGCGATCCAGCTCCAGCGCTCGGACGCCGACCTCTACGCCCGCTGCGGATTCACCGTGAACCAGGTGGGTTCCTCATTCTCTTTGCACCTGCCCGCGTTCACGCTCAAGGGTTCCCGGTTCATGAAGTTGCGCAACAAGATCTCCCGTGCGAAGCGCAGCGGTCTGCAGATCGACGAGGTCGCGTACGACGAGGTGGCCGGTGAGATCGACGCTCTCGACCAGCGGTGGCTGCGCAGCAAGGGCAGGCACGTCAAGGAGATCGAGTTCCTCGTGGGCCAGTGCGGCGGGCCCGCGCAGAGCGAGCGCCGCCTGTTCGTCGGCCGTGTCGAGGGTGCCGTCGTCGCGTACATCTCCTACTCCCCCGCGTACGGCTCCCGGGCCGGCTGGCTGCACGACCTCAGCCGCCGCGACAACGACGTGTCCCCGGGCGTGATGGAGGCGGTGAACGCCCACGCCATCGACACCTTCCGCACCGAGGGCGCCGAGTGGCTGCACTTCGGCTTCACTCCGTTCACCCGCCTCGACCCGGGTGTCGAGGTGTCCGCCGCCAGCCCGGTGACGGGGAAGTTCATGCGGTTCCTCGCCGACCACGGCGAGAAGGTATACCCGTCGGCCAGCCAGCTCGCGTACAAGGAGAAGTGGGCGCCGCAGCTGGTGCTTCCCGAGTACCTGGCCTTCCACGGGCGGGCGCGGTTCGGGGCGATCTGGCAGATCCTGCGGGTGACCAAGTCGATCTGAGCCCGTCCGTCGGGCCCGGGGCTCCGGAGAACCGATGCCCACGGCCCGGCGCCGGGCCATGGGCACGTCTCCTCCATCGCCGGCGGCGACCGCCCCGCGGATGCCTACCGGGCCCTGAGGGGTTCCTGACGGAGGATCTCCTGGAACCTGGCACGCAGGGCGTGCCCCGGCTCCAGGCCGAGTCCCTGGGACAGCCGCTGACGGGTCCGGTGGTAGGCGTCGAGCGCCTCGGCCTGCCGGCCCGTGCTGTACAGGGCGGTGATCAGTTGTTCGCAGAAGCGCTCGCGCAGCGGGTACTGGGCGTGCAACTGCTCCAGCTCGGTGACCACGTCGCGGTGCATGCCCAGCGTGAACTGGGCTTCGAAGAGCTGCTCGTAGGCCGTCAGCCGGGTCTCGGTGAAGCGGGTGGAGGCCATCCGGCACAGCATGCCGTGGCCGGCGTCGAGCAGTGCGGGGCCGCGCCACAGCGCGAGCCCCTCGGTGAGCAGTCGGACCGCGCCGCCGGGATCGGAGTCCTGCAGGAGCGCCGCCCGGCGGACCAGGTCGCAGAAATGCAGGGCGTCGACGCGGCGGTCGGGTATCGAGAGGACGTAGCCGAAGTTCGACGTTCCGATCAGATCCCGCTGACTGCCCATCCCGGTGCGCGCCGCGATAATGCGCCGTAATCGCGCCATGTGGCCGTGCAGTGAATTGTCGGCGTCACGCGGCGGGTTCTCTCCCCACAGTTCGTCGATGAGGTCGTTGCGTGAGACGGGACGGTTCGGCGTCAGGGCGAGGGTCGCGACAATGGCGCGCAGTTTTTCCCCCGGAATCTTGACCGATATGTGCTCGTCGGCCATCTCCAACGAGCCGAGCAGATGGATCTCCATTTTCGCTCCCACGTCTGACCACTCAGGGCGGACACACCACAGCGACGGGACAGCGCGGTCTCGTCACACCAAGGAATGCAGGGGAAAATCGGCGCCGCACCGGCGGCATCGAGGTATCGACCGAACTGCCGCACCGGCCCCGGGATCTTCAGTCGGAGATCAGGTGCGGGTCATTCGATGCGAAGGAGAGAAAGGAACGGCGTCCGTCACAGCGGACAGCCTCGACGGGCATCCGGATCAATGACTCTCGCCTTGCCCCGTGAGGCACGTTCAAGAACACCGTGAGTGGTAGCGACTTCCCCCGTGGCAACCATGGCCTGAACAGTAATTCTCGCGCCCGGGAGGGGTCAACACGTTCGGGTCGCGTCGGCGAGTCGGCCAAACCGCCATCTCCACGGATTTCCCGATTCCACAACAGGTCAACGAGTGGTAAAGACCGCTGGCGGGCATCGACTCGACCCATTCGAACGGGATGTCGAGAGCCGCACACCCGTCACGGGGCGCGTGACGCGCGTCACGCGCGGTGGTGGGGAGCGCGGACGGGACGCGGCTCGGCCGGGATGAGTTCCGCCTTCGTGCGCGGAGCGTAGCGAAGCCGTCGGGCAGGCCGCCGCGTCGCCCCCAGGCTCCCGCCGACCATTCCACCCGTCCCAAACCTCCGTCACCCGTTCGAGCTGCAGGTTTCCATGCTGCTGGAAAGGATGGTCGTGGCCGGGGCCGGCGATCCACGATGGGGGTCGACGAGCCGTCAGGCACCCGGAGTGACGGGGGCGGCGGGCCGTCGGTTTCGCTTCACTCCTTCGTTCGGAAGAGGACAGCCAACATGCAGACGAACAAGCGCATCGCCGGTGCCGTGTCCGCGGTGGCCCTGATGTCGGGGCTCTTCACGGCGGCCGGTGCCACCACCGCCGGTGCCGCGGACGGGTGCACCAACAACAACGGGCTGACGCAGTACACCGCGTTCGGCACACAGGGCCAGGGCTTCGAGCTGCGTCGCAACGGGTCCGGAAACAACACCTGTGTGTGGGGCCGGATCGTGGGCGGCAGCCCCGGTATGCACATCTGGGTGGACCGCAGCAACGACGGCGGCCGGACCTGGCAGGGCCACCTCGGCGAGGCCACCATCACGAGCGGCGGCAGCGTGTGGACGGAGGCCTTCGCCGACCGCAACGGCCAGGTGGCCCGCACCTGCGGCGACTCGGGCTACAACACGCCCATCCGCTGCACCGGTTGGTACTAGACGGAGCGGCGAGCCGGCCTCCTGTAGCGGGTCGTGAGGGCGGTTGTGGCGGCGGGCGCTCGGCGCTCCGTCGCCACGACCGCCCTGGCGCGTGTGGCGGGGTGGGCCGTCGGTCCCCCACCGTGGGCCCAGTCCCCGGCCGTGGGCCGTCGGTCCCCCGCCGGGAACGGAACGGGAACGGGGTTCGGGACAGTCCGGGTGACTTGGATGTCCGCGCCCGGCGCGCTCCTTCCCCCCCCGTCCCCAGCGACCGTTCAGGAGAGACCCTCATGCACCCACTGCTGCGCATCAGTGAGGAAGTCGGTGACGCACTGGCCGAGAACCGGCCCGTCGTCGCCCTGGAATCAACGGTGATCGCGCACGGTCTGCCCTACCCGGGCAACGTGGAGACCGCGCTCGCCATCGAGAAGGCCGTACGGGAGTCGGGTGCCGTACCGGCGACCGTCGGGCTGGACGGCGGCCGGTTCACCGTCGGCATGTCCCCCGACGACATGGAGCGCTTCGCGGTCGGCACCGGGGTGCCCAAGGTGTCCAGCAGGGACGTCGGGGTCGTCCTGGCCGGCGGCGGCATGGGAGCCACCACGGTGGCGTCCTCCCTCGTGGCCGCCGACCTCGCCGGCATCCCGTTCTTCTCCACCGCGGGCATCGGAGGCGTCCACCGGGGTGCGGGCGAGAGCTTCGACATCTCCGCGGACCTCGTCCAGTTCACCCGCAGCAAGGTGGCCGTCGTGTGCGCCGGCGCCAAGAGCATCCTCGACCTCGCTCTGACGCTGGAGTACCTGGAGACCCTCGGCGTGCCGGTGATCGGCTACCGCTTCGACGACTTCCCCGCCTTCTACTGCCGCTCCAGCGGACTGCGCGTCCCGAAGCGGATCGACGACCCGGGCGACGTGGCGCGCGCGGTGCGGATGCACTGGGCGGCCGGCCTGCCGGGCGGCCCCCTCATCACGGCACCCATCGACGAGGAACACGCCCTGGACAGCGCCCTCATGGAGGAGGTGATCCAGGAGGCGCTGCGTGCCGCCGAGGACGACGGGGTCAGTGGTCCGGCCGCCACCCCGTACCTGATGAAGGCCGTCTCGCGGGCCACCGAGGGCCGTTCCGCCGCCGCCAACCGCGAGGTGCTCATCAGTACCGCCCGGCTCGCCGGACACCTCGCCGTCGCCTACGCCGCCACCGCCGAACCGCACGGGGAGGCAGCGGCATGACCACCGCGACGGTCTTCGACATCGACGGCACCCTCGCCAACACCCCGTCCGCGATAGCCGAGTTGATCGGGGACGTGGTGCGCGGCCTCGGCGCGTCCCCCAGCCGCGCCCAGGTGCTGGCGACGGTCGGAAAGCCTCTGGAGGCCTCCCTCGCCGGGCTGTTGGGCGTGTCCGTCGACGACGGGGCGACCGCCGAGGCCGCCGCCCGCTACCGCGGCCGCTTCGCGACGGACGTCCTGAGCCAGGGTCCGGCGCTCCTGCTGCCGGGCGTTCCCGAGGGCCTTGACCGGCTGCGGTCGGCGGGCCACCTGCTCGGGATCGCCACCTCCAAGATCTCCTCCAGCGCGATCGCGCTGCTGGAGGCGACCGGCATCCTCGCCCGGTTCGACACCGTCGTCTGCCACGACATGGTCGAACGCGGCAAGCCCCACCCGGACATGGCGCTGCGCGCCCTCGCCGACCTCGGCGCAACGGCTCCGCGGTCCTGGTACGTCGGCGACACCGTCACCGACATGACGATGGCCCGGGCCGCCGCCCTGCGCACCGTGGGCGTCTCCTACGGAGTCGACTCCGCCGCGGCCCTCACCGCCGCGGGGGCCGACCACGTCGTCGCCGACTTCCCCGCCGTGATCCGCGTGCTGCTGCACGGGACCGCCGGCACCCCCCACGACCTCCCCGGGACACGCCCGGAACCGACCGGAGCCCTGACATGACCGTCCAGACCACCCCCGCCTCCGCCTCGCCCACCTCGGCCCCCGAAGCCGGCGGGTTCAGCGGGCGGATGAAGGCCGCGCTGCTCGCCCTCTCCATCGCCCAGTTCCTGGTGGCGCTCGACTACTCGATCATCTACGTGGCCCTGCCGAGCATCGGCTCGGGACTCGGCCTGCCGCCCGAACGGCTCCAGTGGGTGGTGTCCGCCTACGCCGTCTTCTTCGCCAGCTTCCTCGTCGTCGGCGGCCGGGCCGCGGACCTGACCGGCCCGCGCCGGCTCTTCCTCGGCGCGCTCGGCCTGTTCGGCGCCGGCTCGCTGGCGGCCGGACTGGCCGGCGACCAGTGGCTGCTGGTCGCCTCCCGCGCCGCCCAGGGCATCGGCGCCGCCGCCCTGACCCCGGCCATGCTGGCACTCATCGGGGCCGCGTTCCCGGCCGGTCCCGTCCGGTCCCGGGCGCTCGCGATCTGGGGCGCGATCGGCGCGGTGGGACTCGCGGCCGGGGTACTGATCGGCGGTGTCCTGACCGCGGCGCTCTCCTGGCGGTGGGTGTTCTTCGTGAACGTGCCGCTCATCCTCGTCACCGTCGCCCTCGCCCTGCGGGTGCTGCCGGCCGGTGAGCGCACACACGCCTCGGTACGGCGGCTCAACATCCCCGGAGCGGCCCTGTTCACCGGCGCCGTCCTGTTCCTGGTGGCGGCGCTCACGCAGGCCGCGGTCGACGGCTGGACCTCCGCCTCCTGCCTCGGCTGCCTCGCCGCCGCCGTCGCGCTGGGCACGGCCTGGACGGCGTACGACCGGCGCCCCGCCGCCACCCCGCTCATCCCGCCGGCGCTGCTGCGGATCCGCTCGCTGGCGGGCGCGAGCACGATGTCGGCGCTCTACATGGCGAGCGTCGGCGCGGAGTTCTTCCTGATCACGCTGTTCCTCCAGAACGTGTGGGGCTACGGGCCGCTCGGCGCCGGCATCGCCTTCCTGCCGCTGGCGCTCAGCGTGGTGGCGGGCAACCTCGTCACCGGCCGGCTCGCCGGGTCCTGGGGAATCCGTCCCACGCTCGCCACCGGATTCGCGGTCGGCGCGGCGGGGCTGGCCCTGCTCGGCCTCGGCACGAGCGGCTCGGACTACTGGACGGCCGTCCTGCCGGGCCTCCTGGTCAGCGGGCTGGGACAGGGCATGGCCTTCGCGGGCATGTACATCGCGGGGACCAAGGACGTGCCGGACAGCGACCAGGGGACCGCGTCGGCGGTGCTGACGACGACGCAGTACACGGGCG
Source organism: Streptomyces sp. NBC_01428 (assembly GCF_036231965.1). Classification (NCBI taxonomy): domain Bacteria; kingdom Bacillati; phylum Actinomycetota; class Actinomycetes; order Kitasatosporales; family Streptomycetaceae; genus Streptomyces; species Streptomyces sp. NBC_01428. The sequence continues at coordinate 1,745,314 of NZ_CP109499.1, forward strand.
GCGCCATGGGCCTGGCCGTGCTGGTCCTCGTGCTCGGTGACGCGCCCGAGGGCGGGGCGTTCGGCCGGGCCTACGCGCTGACCGCCGTACTCGCCCTGGTCGCCGCGGCGGTGGCCCTGCGGGCGCTCACTCCCCGTGCGGCGTCCACCGGGGCGGATGCCGGGGGCGAGCGGTGACGCTGCCCCGCGTGATCGATCCGGGTGCGGGCCCCACCACGGTCGTCGGAGGCACCCCGGTCTCCTTCCTCGTGACCGGGGACGACACGGCCGGCCGGTTCGGCCTCACCGAGCACCGGCTGCCGCCCCGCGCCCCGGGAGCGCCGCTCCACTTCCACAACGAGCTGACGGAGATGTTCTACGTGGCGAGCGGCGACGTGCTGCTCACGGTGGGCGGGGAGCGGCGCGTGGCGGGGCCGGGCACGTTCATGATGGTGCCGCCCGGGACCACCCACGCGTTCGGCAACCCCGGCGCCGACCCCGCCACCCTGCTGGTGATGTTCACCCCGGACGGCGGCCGGGAGAAGTACTTCCGCGAACTGGGCGACCTGTTGGACTCCTCGCCCGAACCGACCCCCGAGATGATGGAGGAACTGGCGCGCAGATTCGACCAGTTCCCCGCGACCGAGGGCCTCGTGGCCCCCGAGAAGTGAGGAGAGAACCGTGCCTGTGGTGACCGTGGACTGGTGGAAGGGCAACGACCGACAGAAACGAGCCGATCTCGTGGACGAACTGACCACGACGCTGGCCCGGGTCGCGGGATGCCCGAGAGAGGCCGTGACCGTGCTCGTGCGGGACGTCGAGCAGGATCACTGGGGCCGCGGAGGCGTCCTGGCCGACGCGCCCGCCGAGGAGCCGGCGGACCTGCCGCCGGTGCCGGACGGCGCCGAACCCGTTCCGGCGAGGCGCCGTTGACGGGTTCGCGTGGACACGGTGGGTGGCCGGCAGCGGGACGCTGCCGGCCGTTCGCCGTGTGCGGGGCGAGCCCGCGCGGGCGCACTCCGGGCCTCTCCCGCGTTCACAACCTGGTCCGTCGTCCCGCCCGCGAGCCCGATCGGTGATGCGCCGGACGAGGGCGCCGGCCACCGCGGCACGGCGGGCGCCCCGCACTGGCCGTACGCCCGGGGAGCCGCCCGCCGGGTCCATGAACCCTTTCCGCAGGGCGACTTGATCACGTCGCGCGGTCGCCGATCGGGCACGAAACGGGCACGCTCCGGCCGTGAACAGGCACGCGGAGACTCGCTTCCGCGGCCGTCGCCCCACCACGCCGGCACCAGGCGCACCGCTACGTGCCGTGACAACGCCTGTACGGGGCCCCGCCGCGTCTCCGCCTCGCCGCCGCCTCGCGGACCGGCTCCCTCGGTGCCGGTGGCCCCGCCCCCGCAACACCGCATCACGGGGCGCCTGTTGTGAGCGGTCCTCCCCGGCGCCCGCGGTCGGCGCCGTGTCCGGACCCTTGCGAAAACTTGTCCGATACGCGCCAGCGCGCCCCCCGCTCCCCATGTAAGAGCCATGAAGCCGCGACCGTCGGTACACATCGTGCGTCAGAATGTGAACGTCGACGACGGCCGCCCTGTGCCGTTCCCTGCAGAACGTGAAGGAACGGGACGCCGTCTCCGGTCCCCCACGCGGTCCCCTCCGCAGGCGAACGGTGGTGCGGCGGCCGCACCCGGACCGAGGAGAGGACCCGCGCCATGCGCCAGCCAGCGCCGATTCGCTTTCGCATCCTCGGATCGCTGGAATGTTGGGACGGGGACGAACGCGTCCACGTCGGGGGTCCCGTCAGCGAACGGGTCCTGGTGACGCTGCTCCTCGAACCGCAGCGCGTGCTGCCCGTGCACCGGCTGGTCGAGGCCGTCTGGGACGAGGACGCACCCGCCACCGCCGCGCACCAGGTCCGCAAGGCCGTCGCCGAGCTGCGCCAGCGCATCCCGGACGGACGGACCCTCATCGCCACCGACGGTCCCGGATACCGCGCGGCCGTCACACCCGACCAGCTCGACCTTCTCCAGTTCACCGACGCCCTGCGCCGGGCCCGCGACCACGCGGCCGCCGGTCTTCCCGCGGAGGCCACGGCGCTGCTGCGGGAGGCCGTCGCCCTGTGGCGCGGCCCCGTCCTGTCCGGCAGCGGCGGCGCGGTCGTCGACGCGGCCTCCGCGTCGCTGGAGGAACGGCGGATGACCGCCGTGGAGCAGCTCTTCGACCTCAGGCTCGACGCCGGTGAGAGTGCCGAACTCATCGCCGAGATCCGTGACGCGATCGGCGGGAACCCGTTGCGCGAGACGCTGCGCGGCCAGCTGATGCTCGCCCTCTACCGCTCGGGCCGGCAGGCCGAGGCGCTGGAGGAGTACGGCACGATCCGCGCCGTCCTCGACGAGGAGCTCGGCATCCAGCCCGGCGACGCCCTGCGCGAGCTGCACCAGGCCATCCTGCGCAACGACCCGGCGCTGACCGCGCCCGCGACGGCCGCCGCCACGGCGGCTCCGACGGTCACCGGCAGCCGCTCCACCCTCCCCTACGACCTGCGCGACTTCACCGGCCGCGAGGAGGAACTGCACAAGCTCCTCGGGTTCGTCGAGGACGCCACCGGCTCCGGACCGCTGATCGTCGCGATCGACGGCATGGGCGGCAGCGGCAAGACCTCGCTGGCCGTCCGCGCCGCCCACCGGCTCGCCGAGCGCTACCCCGACGCGCAACTCCACCTGGACCTGCGCGGCTACACCCCCGGCGAGGAACCGCTCGCACCGGCCGCGGCGGCCGAGGCGCTGCTGCGCATGCTGGGTGTTCCGGGCGAGCGCATCCCGGACGACCCGCAGGGCCGCATCTCCCTGTGGCGGTCGACGATGACCCGGCACCGGATGATCCTGCTGCTCGACAACGTGGTCGACGAGGCCCAGGTGAAACCCCTGCTGGCCTCCCCCACCGGCACCGTCGTCCTCGTCACCAGCCGCGCGCTGCTCGTGGACCTGGACGCGGCCCACTCCGTCTCCCTCGGCACCATGGCACCGCCGGACAGCGTCGCCCTGATCGTCGGCATCATCGGGGAGCGGCGGGCGCACGCCGAGGCCGCGGCCGTCGCCGAACTCGCCGACCTCAGCGGGCACTTACCCCTCGCCCTGCGTATCGCGGCGGCCCGGCTGCGCAAACGGCCCCGCTGGACCGTGCGCTATCTCGTGGACCGGCTCCGCGACGACACCCACCGCCTCGCGGAACTGAGCGCCGGCGAGCGCAGCGTGGAGGTCACCCTGCGTCTGTCGTACGAGGGCCTGGACGCCGACTACCGCAAGTCGTTCCGCCTGTTGGGCCAGCATCCGGGCGCGGACCTCGACGTCTACACGGCGGCGGCACTGCTCGACCTCGGGGTCCGAGACGCGGAGGACATCCTCGAATACCTCCTCGACATGCACCTCGTGCAGCAGCACGAACCGGGCCGTTACGCGTTCCACGACCTCGTGCGCAGTTTCGCCCACATGCTGTCGCGGGCCCGGAGTTCCGGCGGCACCGGCGAGTTCAGCGAGGAGGCGGCCGGGGCGGTCCGCCGGCTGCTGGAGTTCTCGATCACCGCCTCGGACGCGGCCTGCGACCTGCTCTTCCCCGGCCGGGTGCGGATGGCCCGCCCGACGCCCTCGTTCCGTCCCGAACTGGCGCCGCTCGGCACGCCGGAGGCCGCCCGCGACTGGTTCGAGCGCGAACAGGACAGTCTCCTCGCGGCGATCGCCCTGGCCTTCCGCCGGGGGCTGGACCGCGAGGTCGCCCTGCTCGCGGCGAACGTCGTCTTCCACCTCGATCTGCGGGGCAGGCTCGACGACTTCCTCGCGCTGTGCCACACCGCGCTCGCCGCGGCCCGCCGGCTGGGCGAAGCCGATCTCCTGCGGCTGAGCCTGTCCAACCTGGCGGTCGCCTGCTGGAAGCGCGGCAGGTTCGAGGACGGCATAGCGGCGGCGGTCGAGGCCCATCGGCTCGCCGTCGACCTCGGCGACCGGCGCGGACAGGCCAAGGACACCGGTGTGCTGGGCCTGTTGCTCGCCACCACCGGCCGCTTCGAGGAGGCGCTGCCCCGGCTGGAGCAGTCGATCGCCCTCAAGCGCGAACTGGGCGCCGAACGCGCCGAGGCGGAGTCCCTGTCGAACGTCAGCGGCGTCTACATGGAGCGCGGTCACTTCGCCCAGGCGGTGCAGGCGGCGTCCCGCTCGATCGAACTCGCCCGCAAGATCGGGGCGTCGGAGAAGGAACTGGTGGGGTTGAACGACCTCGCGCAGATCCAGCTCGCGATGGGTGACGTCGAGACGGCGGCCCGTACGCTCGCGGCGGCCCGTGAACGCGCACCCGGTGTACTGGCCCCGGCCGAACGGGCGTTGCAGCTCGTCCTCTCCGCGGAGGCCGAGGGGCGGCTCGGTCGCCGGCAGCAGGTGCTGCACTGGGTGGAGGAGGCACTCGCCACCAAGGGCCTCGAGGACGCGCCCGTACGGGAGGCGACCGTGTGGAACACCGCCGGCCGGTTCTTCCGGCAGGGGGGCGATCACCGGCGGGCGCTGGAACTGCACCGGCAGGCCCACGCCTCCGCGGCCAAACTGGGTCACCGGGTGGAGGAGGCCTACGCCCTGGACGGCGCCGCCCAGGCGCTCGCGGCGCTGGGGGACGCGGCGGGGGCGGCCGAACAGGGCGCCGCCGCGGAGGATGCCTTCCAGTCGATGGCCATCCCCGGACGCGTCCGCCGAGGGGACTGACGTCCCCCCGACGTTCGGGAGAGCGGCGGTTCCGTCGACGCCGGCGGCGCGCACGCCCCGTACGGCTGCCGCCCGAACGCCTCATGCCGATGCCCGCCGTGAACAACGGCGGGCATCGGCATGAGGTGCGCGGGTCGGCGGTGGGGGGGGCGCCGCGCCCGGTGAAGCGGCGCTCAGGCGGCGATGACGTTGGGGCCTTCGTCACCGTCGGCGCCGAGGGCCACCACGTTCGGACCCTCGTCGCCGTCAGCACCGGCCGTGACGACGTTGGGACCCTCATCGCCCGAGACTCCCGCGGCGATCACGTTGGGACCCTCGTCGCCGTCAGCGCCCGCGGCCACCACGTTGGGACCCTCATCGCCGTCGGCACCCGCGGCCACCACGTTGGGACCCTCGTCACCGTCCGCACCCGCAGCCACCACGTTGGGACCCTCATCGCCGTCGGCACCGGCCGCGACGACGTTGGGACCCTCATCGCCGAGGACACGGGCGGGCACCACGTTCGGGCCCTCGTCGCCCAGGACGGCCGCGGCGATCACGTTCGGACCCTCGTCACCGTCGGCGCGCGCGGCGACGACGTTCGGGCCCTCGTCACCGTTCTTACCGGCCGTGATCACGTTCGGGCCCTCGTCGGAGGCGGGCGCCAGGAACAGGCTGCTGTTCGAGGCCGCGTGCCCGGCGAACGTGATGCCGAAGACGGCGTTCGGGCCCTCGTCCGAGACCGGGCCCGCGGCCGTCGCGCCGGCGGCGATGCCGGCGCCGAGGGCCAGGGTGATCGCCGCGTGGGCGAAGAAGCCCGCCGAGGTTCCGAAGCCCTTGCTGATCATGGTGTCCGCCTTCTGTCGTCGCGGTGCGGTGCTGACAGAAAGAAAGGTCGCGTCCGGCGCTCCCGGCCCGTTCCGCGTCCGTTACCGCCCTCTCGGGCACGACGGGGAAGCGCCCGGGAACGGCATCGGCGGGGCTCCGGCCGCCGTCTTCGCCGCCTCTCGGGGGTGCCGAAGACGACCGCCCGCACGGCCCTTTTCGGGCCGTACGGGCGGTCGTCGGGAACGGGGTGCGGCCGGTCGCGCGGGGGGCGTCGGCCTCAGAGGTGGTCGGGGCGCCGGCTCACCTCCGCACGGAGGAGACGCCCGACGGCGGTGACCGTCTCGGCGGCCTGCTGCGTCGACTCCGCGCTCAGCATCACGTGGCCCTCCGCGCCCGCGCCGTGGCCCGGGATGTCGTCCCCGGACGCGTACGGGAAGTGCACCCGGTGGACGCCGGGCAGCTCGGAGACCGCCTCCAGGCCGGACACCGACAGCAGCCGTCCCGTCGGCAGCCGATAGGACGCGACGGCCGCGTACCGGTCGGCGGTCGGTACGTTCACGGGTTTCCCGGCGAGCACCTGGACGAGTTCCTCGTCGGCGTCGAAGCCCGTCGCGAGCTCGATCAGCGAGGCCAGCGGCTCGTCCGGCCAGGTCGCGCGCGAGCGCACCACGCGTGGTCCGTCGGCGGTCAGGACGACCACGGTGTAGGCGTAGCCGAACTCGTAACCGGCGAGGTCGAGCAGCTCGGTCACGATCGCGCGCGCCTCTGCCTCGTCCCGTTCCCCCAGAGGCGCCGGGAAGAGGTGACTGCTCGGATGCCAGGCGCCGTGCAGGGCCACGACACCCACCACCCGGTGCATGCCGTCGACGGTGAGGGTCACGACGCCGTACTCGGGGCCCTCCAGGTACTGCTCCACCAGATACGAGCGCTCGCCGGCCGTCGCGTCCCGGGCGCCGGCGATCCCCGAACAGACGGGAAGGGTGCGGACGGTCACCTGCGCGCCGATCTCCTCGACCGCGGCGGGCAGTTCCTCCGCCGTACGGGCGCGGGCGGCGGGGACGTACGAGTGCCGGCTGCCGTTGAGCAGGGCCCGCATCGCCGCGGGTTCGCCCAGGAGCCGGGCCGCGTCCGCCGGGTTGGGGGTCAGTCCCAGACGGGCCGCGGTCCCGGCGACGGCGGGGAGTTCGGCCGTGCCCGCACAGGCCAGCAGCCGCTGACTCCCGTGGACGCGGACCGACGCCTCGATCGACCCGGCGAGGGCGTCCTCGTCCGCGAAGTCGACCTGGTCCACCGGCACTTCGGGCGGAAGGCAGGCGTCGTGGGGCGGGAGCGTGTCCGTGAGCACCCGTACGGCGAAGCCGGCGGCGACGGCCGCGCGCACCAGGCGGGGTGAGGGACAGAGCAGCAGCAGACGCTGCGGAGCACTCTCCGGGGGGTCGGGCTCTCGGTGGCGGTCGGCCGTCGCACTCATGGCTGGCTCCTCGTCTCCTCGACGGCGGGCGGGACCGGACGGGAGGGTTGCCCGTCGATGTCCCACGTGCCCCGGACAACTGATGGTTCGTACATAGGTGGTTGCTTCCTTGCGCGTAAAGGCGCCGGACCGGATCTCCTGGTCGTGCTCCGCGCGTCCCGGCGCGGAGTGGCGCTCGACGGGAGTGTCCCGGGGGCCGTTCCCGGATCCCTCCCCGTGCGTTCCCGGTCCGGCTCGGATCGCGGCTCCCGTGGACCGGCGACCGGGGAACCGGCCGGGAAGGGATCGGGAACGGGGCGAGGCAGGCTCTGTCCGGGACCTCGACCTACCACGGCGGCCGTCAGGATCCCCCCTCGCTCCACCGGGAGCAGAAGCACCCCCCACCGTCCCGGACCCCTCCGCGGCCGCCTCCCTTCCCCCGACTGGAGCCCCCCGTGAGCGCCACTTCCCAGGAGCCCGCCTCTGTACTTCCCTTCCGACGGGCCGGTGCGGACGCCGGCCGTGCCGTGCCGACCGCCACCCCTCCCGACCTCACCGGTACCGGTCTGCTGCGTCTGATGCGCGAGGACCTGCACGTCGTCGTCGAGCGCGACCCCTCCGTACGGGGCCGGCTGGAGGCGGCGCTGCATCCCGCGCTGACCGCGCTGTGGACGCACCGGGTCGCCCACCGGCTGCACACCCGGGGACACCGGATGGCGGCACGGCTGCTGGCCCGCTGGGCACGGCGGCTGACCGCCGTCGAGATCCACCCCGGGGCGGTACTGGGCCGTCGCGTGTTCATCGACCACGGAGCCGCCGTGGTCATCGGCGAGACGTGCACGGTCGGCGACGACGTGACGATCTACCACCAGGTGACGCTCGGCGCGGTCGGCTGGTGGAGCGACAACAACCGGCCCGAGGGCGCCCGCAGGCACCCGGTGGTCGGCCGCAACGTCGTCCTCGGCACGAACGCCACCGTGCTGGGGCCGGTGACCGTCGGCGACGACGCCGTCATCGGCGCGCAGGCACTGGTCAACAAGGACGTCCCGGAGGGGACACGGATGCTGGCCGCCACCGCGACGACGGGCAGGCGGGGCCGCCCGTCCGAGGACGTCATCGCGAGCATCGCCTCCGCCGGCTCCTGGTAGCCCCGCACCTACCGCGCCCCCGACACCGGCGGCACCCCCTTGGTGACCGCAGGCCCAACCACCCCGCACCGGACCGGAACTGACGAGGAATCACATCATGCGCACTCTCGCACCGCACACGTCCCGAGCGCCCCTGGCCCGGCCCGCCGTCGCCGACGGCATCGACGACCTGGTGGGCGCCACCCCGCTGGTCCGCCTGCGGCTCGACGGACTGGCGGCGGGCGCGGAGATACTGGCCAAGCTGGAGGCGGCCAACCCGATGTCCAGCAGCAAGGACCGGGCGGCGCTGTACATGCTGAAGGCGGCCGAGGCCCGGGGCGATCTCGCGCCGGGCGGCACGATCGTCGAGGCCACCTCCGGGAACACCGGCATCTCGCTCGCCGCCCTGGCGGCCGCCCGCGGCCACCGCTGCGTCATCGTCCTGCCCGACAACGCGACGACCGAGCGGGTCCGGCTGCTCGCGGCGCTGGGCGCCGAGGTCGTCCAGACCCCCGCCGACCGCGGCTACCCGGGCGCGATCGAGAAGGCCGAGGAGATCCACGCGGCCACGCCCGGCTCCTGGTTCCCGTGCCAGCACGAGAACGCGGACAACGTCGAGGCGCACTACGCCACCACCGGACCGGAGATCACCGCCGCCCTCACCGCGACCGGCCGCCGTATCGACACGCTCGTCTGCGCGGTCGGCACCGGCGGGACCCTCACCGGCATCGCCCGCCACCTGCGCGAGCAGGACCCGCGTGTGCGGATCGTCGCGGTCGAACCGCTGGGATCCCCGTTGCTGTCGGGCGGGCAGCCCGGACGGCACCGCATCCCCGGCCTCAACGGCGGGTTCGTCGCCCCCACCACCGACGTCTCCCTGATCGACGAGGTGATCACGGTCAGCGACACGGACGCGCTGCGCACCGCTCGTGAACTCGCTTTCGGGCAGGGCCTGTTCGTCGGTGTCTCGTCCGGTGCGGCCGTGCACGCCGCCCACCTGGTGGCCGCCCGCACCGAGTACCGCGACCGGACCGTGGTCACCGTCCTGCCGGACACCGGCGAGCGCTACCTGAGCATGTGGGAGGACGTCTCGTGACGCTCCTGGTCTCCACGCTCAAGCGGTTCGGCGACGCGGTGAAGGTCCGTATCGGGGAGACGACGACGACCCGGTACATCGCGCTCGCCGAGACCACCGACGGCCGCCTCGGCATCTTCCACCACCACATGCTCCCCGGTGCCGCCGGAGCGGCCCCGCACTACCACACCCGTATATCCGAGACCTTCTACGTCCTTTCCGGCGAGGTCACCGTCCACGACGGCACGAGCTGGCGCAAGGCCCACGCCGGCGATCTCCTGCACGTGCCCGAGCACGCGGTGCACGGCTTCCGCAACGACAGCGACGCCCCGGCGGAGATGCTGATCATCTTCACGCCGGCGGAGAACCGCGAGGGCTACTTCACCGGCCTGGCGGAACTCCTGGCCGACGGCAACGTCCCTACGCGCGCCGAGATGGTGGCGCTCATGGAGAAGTACGACCAGTTCGAGATCGACGAGTCCTGACCTCCCCCGATCTGCGTCCCCCGTCCCCCAACCGTTCGACAACTTCCAGGAGTCATCAGATGAACCCCGTCAACTGGGCCCGCTTCGGCCTGCTCGCCGCCCTCTGGGGGTGCAGCTTCGCCTTCATCAAGGTGTCGCTCGACGCCTTCGAGCCCCTCCAACTCGCCTTCGGGCGGCTCCTTGTGGGCGCCCTCGTCGTGTCGGTGATCCTCGCCGTGACCAAGGGTGCCTTCCCGGACCGGAAGGTCTGGGGACACATCGTCGTCGCCTCGGTGTTCGGCAACGTCGTGCCGTTCACCCTCTTCGCCGTCGGCGAGCAGCACACCACCGCGACCATCGCCGGCGTCATCCAGGGCGCCACACCGCTGGTCACCCTCGGCCTCGCGGCCCTCGCCATCCGCACGGAGAAGCCCACGGCCCGCAAGGTGACCGGTCTCGTCATCGGTTTCGTCGGACTGATCGTCGTCGTCGGGCCGTGGCGCACCCACGGCTTCGGTTCCCTCGGCGGCCAACTGGCCTGCGTGGGGGCGGCGGTCAGCTACGCGGTCAGCTTCGTCTACCTGCGCCGCTTCATCGCCCCGCACAAGATCCCGGCTCTCGCCGTGACCGCCGCGCAGCTCACCTCCGCCATGGTCATCACGGGTCTGATCACCACGTTCACCATCGGCTGGGACCTGCCGGGCGAGCTGACGACCGGCCCGCTGCTGTCGCTCCTGGTCCTCGGCGGCGCGTCCACCGGTATCGCCTTCGTGCTGATGAACCGGCTCATCGCGGACGCCGGTCCCACCACGGCCTCCGGCGTCAACTACCTGGTCCCGGTGTTCTCCGTGATCGTCGGAGCGTCGGCCCTCGGCGAGTCCGTGACGTGGAACGTTCCGGTGGGCGGCGCCGTGGTCATCGCCGCGCTCGCCCTCGCCGAGGGACGGCTGCCGCTGCCGTCCCGCCGTACCGCCGGCCCGCCCGTGGCCGCCACGGCTCCCGCCCCCGACCGGTCGCAGACGGCCGTCACCCAGGAGGCCTGCTGACCGGGCCGACCACCGGCCCGCCCCGCACCTCGCTGCACCTCACCGCAAGAACGCCGCACGGCGCGCTCCCGACCCGGGGGCGCGCCGTGCGGCGTTCACGTGCCCGCACCTCCACGCCCACGCTTCCGGGTCCGGGGCCGGGTCCTGACCGTTACCGGCACCGTGTTCCGGCAAGCCGGCAGGCCGGCAGGTCGGCGCGCCGGTCGGTGAGGGGCGTTCGCCGAGGTACCCCGGCCCCCCGTGCTCTTCCCGTGACCGCTCCCGGGGCCGGGAGCGACGTGGGACACGACCGGGAACCCCTCGCGCGAACCTTCGTCAGGAGAAGGAAGAAGGACCGCGGCGACCCGCACCGGCCGCCGCACCGTCTCCGCCGAGCAACCGGTCCACGACCCCGTAGTGGTGACACCCCGGTCATCCGGCACCGCTCCGCTCTCGTGCGCCGGGACGCACGGTCCGCTCCCGCCGCCGGCGGCCGGCGAGGCCCCATCGGGCACCGTCCACCGCCGCGCTCCCCCACAGCACCGGCAGGCCGACGCCACCGCGCGGCCCTCGACCACAGGAAGCAGCCACCGGCATGCCCCCATCCACCGAAGCTCCCACCACCGCCCTCGGCGACGCCCGCATCATCACCGCTGCGGAGTTCGTGTTCCTCCCCGTCGCCGGGGCCGACCCCACCGCCCGCACCACGGTGGCGACCCCGGTCAGCCCGGCCGCCGGCGCCACCCACGTCACCCTCCACATCGTCCGGGTCGCCGCCGGTGAGTCGTACACCCCCGAGCACAGCGCGGCCGAGGAGAACACCGTCGTGGTGTACTCCGGCACCGGGACCGCCGCGGTCGGCGGTAACTCCCGTCCCGTGGAGCGCGGTTCGGCCGCCTACGCACCCACCGGCCAGGCGCTCGTCCTCAGCGCCGACGGCGCCGGAATGACCGCGTACGTGTGGCGCACCCCGCTCGCGGGAGCCCCCGTCGGCGGCGCGCCCGTCCTGCACTCCTCCCTCTGGGACGACACCACCCAGCTGCGCGGCTTCGGCGGGACGGGCCAGATCGAGGCCACCGAACGCCGCGCGACCATGAACTTCGTCTTCTGGCCCGGCAACGGCAGCAGCCGGCTGTGTCTGCACTGCGGCATCCAGCAGCCGGGCGAGACCTTCAGCGTGCACCTCCACCCCGACAGCGACGAGGCGTTCATCGCCTTCGAGGGCGTCGGCCAGATGTACCTGCGCGACCGCTGGATCGACGTCAGCGCGGGAGACGTGCTCTACGCGTCGCCCGGGGTCCTGCACGGCGCCCGCAACCCCCACACCGGTTCCACCGCCCGCCGCTTCGTCACGTGCGGTGGCCCCAGCCCCTACGACCCGGCGCTCTACTCCGCCGCCGGTTACTCCTCACAGGTCAGGTGAACGCAGCGTGTGCCGCATATACGGAACCTTCAACATCCACTCCGACGAGGCCGAACTGCGCCGTGTCGCCGACCTGATGCACCACGGCGGGCCCGACGCCCAGGGTGTCGCGCACCGCTCCGACTGGGCGCTCGGCAACAACCGGCTGTCCATCATGGACCCCGAGGGCGGCGCGCAGCCGTACCACCTCGGCCGGGTCACCGTCGTCTTCAACGGTGAGATCTACAACCATCGTGACCTGCGCGAACGCCTGACCGGCCTCGGGTTCCACTTCGACGACCAGTGCGACGGCTCCATCCTGCCCGCGCTGTACCTGACGTACGGGGACCGGTTCGCCGAGCACCTGGACGGCATGTACTCCGTCGCCGTCATGGATCTGCGCAGCACACCCCGCATGGTGCTGGCCACCGACGACTCGGGCATGAAGCCGCTCTACTACCAGTGGGAACAGGCCACAGGGCGCTTCCACTTCGCCTCGGAACTGCCCGCGCTCCTCGGCTTCTCCGGGGTGCGGGCGGAGGAGGACGAGGCGGGACTCGACGCCTATCTGACCTCGAAGACCCCGTTCGGCGACCGCACCATGTTCCGCGGCATCCAGGTCATGCCGCCGGCCGCCACCGCCGTCCTCAGCCACCGTGACGGACTGCGGATCAAGCAGCGGCCCATGGCCCACGAACGGGGTCTGCGCCCCGACAAGGACCGCACCCTGGACGAGGCCGGCGAGCAGCTGCGTGCCCTGCTCTACGAGGAGGTGTCGCGCCTCCTCGTGGCCGACGCGCCGGTCGCCGCCGTCACCTCGGGCGGGCTCGACTCCAGTCTCGTCACGGCGCTCGCCGCCGAGGCACTGCGCGCCGCCGGAGGCCTCGGGAGCCTGCACACCTTCAACATCGCCTACACCGGCACCTGGCCCAGCGACGAACGCGCCTTCGCCGCCGAGGTCGCCCGCGCCGCCGGCACCCGGCACCACCAGGTCGAGGTCGATCCGGCCACCTTCCCCGACCTGATGACCGACGTGGTGCGCCACCTCGGGCAGCCCAACGCCGATCCGATCACCCTGTCCACGTTCTCCCTCTTCCGCGCGGTCCGCGACGCGGGCTTCAAGGTCGCCCTCACCGGCGACGCGGCCGACGAACTCTTCAGCGGCTACTCCCGTATGACCCAGGCGGTCGCCGCGCACCACGGTTCCGACTGGATCGACGACTACCTCGACCACCTCGCCGCCGTCCCGCGCTCCCTGCGCGAGAGCCTGTACACCGACGAGTACTCCTTCGCCGTGAACGCGGTCGGCTCCTCGCTGCCCGCCGAGATCCGGCGTGTCCTGCACAGCAGCCCCGGCACCCGGCTGCAGCGCATCGGCGCGGTGGAGCAGCGCTACCGGCTGCCGGCCTACCACCTGCGCCGTGTCGACCACCTGTCGATGGCCAGCTCGGTCGAGGTGCGGGTGCCGTTCTGCCAGCCCTCCGTCGTCCGGTTCGCCTCCACCCTCACCGACGCGCAGCGGCTCGTGCCCGGCCAGGGGGTGAAGCGTGCGCTGTACCGGTCGGCCCAGGGCCTGATCCCGCGCAGTGTGCTGGAACGCCCCAAGCAGCCCTTCACCCTCCCGGTGACGGCGATGCTCGCGCCCGGCCAGCGGCTGTGGACCCTCGCCCGCGACGTACTGTCCCCGCGGACCCTGCGCGCCGACGGACGGATCCGCCCCGAGCGGGTGGACGCCCTCTTCGACGAGCAGGCCACCCGGCCCAGCGACTCCGTCTCGCTGGCCCTGTGGTCCCTGATGTCGCACCAGTTGTGGCGCCAGGAGTTCTTCGCGGCGGCGGGGGCGACCACGGGAGCGCCGCTCACCCTGCACACGCCGGCGCGGGTCCTCCAGGAGGCGGCGGCATGACCGTCAGCCTCGCCCGAGCGCACGGCACCCCGTGCCCCACCGCCGTGCTCGACGCCCGCACCCTGCCCGCCTCGGAGCCCGAACTGCTGGCCCGGCTGACCGAGTTGCGGTCGGCGCTGGCCGACCACGGAGCCGCGGACGTCCTGAAGAACGCGCTCGTCCAGCCCTCCCGGCATCCCCTGTTCGACCTGGACTACCGGTTCGTCCAGTCGATGCCGGACCGGCTCGACAGCTTCGACCTGCGGGGCTCCTGCGGGCACTCCATCCTCGCCGCGGTCGAGGCGGCGGCCCGCACCGGCATGATCCAGCCCCTCGTGGCGGGCTGCCGGGTCCGGGTCAACGTGCTCAACAACGGGGACAACGTGGTGTGCGAGGCGGAGGAGACCTCCGACGGAGGCACCCGCTTCACGGCGCACTTCCTCTGCTCGCCGCCACGCCCGGTCGACGAGCTCCTGATCACCGGCGAGCCGGTCACGGGCATCCGCTTCGACGGCCGTACGGTGCCGGTCTCCCTGGTCTCGATGGGCAATCCGTACCTCTTCGTGAACGCCGCCGAACTGGGCGTCCGCACCGTCGAGGAGCTCTTCGCCGACGACCCCGCGCTCTTCGACAAGATGACCCGGCTGCGCCTGGCCGTCTGCCGGGCGCGGGGCTGGGACACCACCGGCGCCTTCCCCAAGGTGGCCGCGCTGCTTCCCGACGGTCCCGGCGCCCTCGCGGTCCGCGCCATCTCCGTACCGTCCTGGCACCCCACCGTGGCCCTCACCGGCGCGACCTGCCTCGCCGCGGGCGCCGCCGTCGAGGGCACGATCCCGCACCTGCTGTCCGGCGCCGCGGACCAGCCGGAGAACGGCATGCTCGCCCTGCGCACGCCGGGTGCCACCGTCCGCGCCTCGGCCCGTACCACGGGCGGTCCCCACGACCGCCGGCTCGCCTGGATCTCCGTCGCGGAGAAGCAGGTCGACTACCGCGGCCACTTCCTGCCCACCCCCACCTCCCAGGAGTTGTCATGGCTTCCGCAGACAGCCTGACCGTGCCCGACGCGCCGGACCTCGCCGACGCACCGCTCCCGCTGCCGGCCACCGGTCTGACCGCGTCGGTCCGCGAGCGCCTCGCCGCCTGTGCCCGGGACGCCGACCTGAGCGGCGAACCGGACCGGCGTGCCCTGACCCTGCTGCGCGAGAGCGGTCTGCTCGGTCTGGCCCTGCCGTACGAGTACGGCGGGACGGGTGCCGACGCGCACGGGCTGAACACGGCCGTCGAACAGGTGGCGCGGGTCAACGCGTCCGCCTCGATCATGCTCTTCCAGCACTACGCGGTCAGCACCCGCATCCTCGAACACGGCAGTCCGGCCCTGCGCCGCCGGCTGCTGCCCCGGCTGGCGCGCGGCGACTGGCTCGCCGCCTCGGCCTGGAGCGAGACGGGGGCGGGCGCGAACAAGAAGCACCTGTCCACCACCGCGCGCCGCACGCCCGACGGCGGCTGGGTCCTCGACGGCGCCAAGTCCTTCACCACCAGTGCGGGCCTGGCCGACATCTACCTGGTGCTGGCGCAGACCGACGAGCCCGCGCCGGACGCGGCGCCGGACACCGGGTACGGCTCCGCGGGCCAGACGTTCTTCCTGATACCGGCGGACACGCCGGGCCTGGAGCCGGACACCTCGATGAAGCTGACCGGTATGCGCGGCTCGGCGACCGGCTTCGTCTCCGTCCACGACTGCCCTGTGCCGGACACGGCGCGGCTGGGTGCGGTGGGCGCCGCCGCCTCGATCATCGCCGGTGTCCGGGACAGCGGCGCCACGCTCGGCGCGGTGTCCGTCGGCCTGGCGCAGGCGGCGCTCGACCTGGCCCACGAGCATGCCGAGCGGCGCGGCCTGACGGCCCAACAGGCCGTACGGCACCGGCTGGTGGACATCGCGGGTGAGGTCGAGGCCGCGCGTGCGGTCGTCGAGCGCACGGGCCGCCGTACGGCTTCGGACCCCGGGATCGCGACGCTGCACTCCAAGCTGTTCGCCTCCTCGGCGGCCGAGCGCGTCGTCAACGCGGTGGAGCGGCTGCTGGGTTCGGCCGGCTACGTCGCCTCGAACGAGATCAACCGCTACGGCCGCGACGCGCGCGCCGTCGCCCTGATGGGACCGACCAACGACCTCTGCAAGGAACTGGTGAGTCTGACGTGGAACCGTTGAATCCCGCATCCGAGGACCTTCCCGCCGACCTGGTCGTCGAGGGCGGCCGGCTCGTCACCCCCGACGGTGTCCGTGACGGCACGGTGGTCGTCCGGGACGGCCGTGTCGCGGCCCTGCTCGGTCCGGACGAGCCGCTGCCCGCCGGCCGTCGTCTCGACGCCCGTGGCCGGTATGTGCTGCCGGGTCTGATCGACTCCCACGTCCACTTCCGCACCCCTGGCCTGGAGTACAAGGAGGACTGGGAGCACGGCAGCAAGGCCGCCCTCGTCGGGGGCGTGACGACGGTGGTCGACATGCCCAACACCCGTCCGCCGTCCCTGGACGAGGCGGGGCTGATCGCCAAGGACGCGGTGATCCGGGGCACTTCGTGGGCCGACTACCGCTTCCACCTGGGCGCCGACCCCGACCACCCCGAACTGCTGGCCGACATCGACCCGCGGATAGCGACCTCGGCGAAGGTGTTCATGGCGGGCCACCACACGGCACCGGTCGTCTTCCGGGACCGCGAGCAGTTGCGGCGGGCCTTCGCCGCGGCGGCCCGGGGCGGCATCAGGCTCGTGCTGCACGCCGAGGACCAGCACGTCTTCGACCTGCTCGACGCGAGTTCGAGCGCCCCGGACTCGTACGGCGAGTACGAGCCGCACCGGCCGCGCTCGGGAGGCATCGTCGCGGTCGCCCAGGTGGTGCACCTGGTGCGGGAGTACGGCACGAAGGCGCACATCCTCCATGTGTCGTCGGCGGAGGAGGCCGACCTGCTGTCGGCCGCCGCCGCCGAGGGCCTGCCCCTCACCTTCGAAGTGACCGGCCACCACCTGTCGTTCACCCACGACGACACCACCCGGCGCGGTCCGCGGACCCGGCTCTCCCCCGCCATCCGCGAGTGCCGCGACCAGAAGCGCCTGTGGCACGCGGTGCTGCACGGCGAGGCCGTCTCCCTCGGCAGCGACCACGCCCCGCACACCGTGGAGGAGAAGAACCGTCCGCCGGCCGACGCGCCGCCCGGTCTCCCCGGCGTCCAGGAACTGGCCACGGGTGTGTGGACCGGGCTGCGGACCCGGGGGATCGATCCGGACGAGGCGGCCACGCATCTGGCCCGGCTCATGGGCTCGGGACCGGCCCGGCTGTTCGACCTGCCCGGCAAGGGCCGGCTCGAACCGGGTGCGGACGCCGACCTGACGCTGCTCGACCCGAACACACGCTGGCAGTTCTCCGCGCACGACGTGCAGGCCCTGTGCGGCTGGTCCGCGTACGAGGGCTGGACGTTCACCGGGCGGTTCACCACCACGGTCAAGGCGGGACACGTCGCCTGGGACATCCGTACGGGCTTCTCCGGTCGTCCCGAGGGCCGCTGGCTCCAGGGTTCGGCCCGGCCGCTGGAGGTGGCGCGGTGACGCCGTCGCTGCTCGCGTCCCAGCCGTCGACCGGGGCGGCTGAGGACCTCGGCGAGGCGTTCCGCGCCGCGATGTCCGCCCTGGCCGCGCCGGTCACCATCGTGACCTGCTACGACGACCGGGGCAGGCCGCGCGGTCTGACGGCCAGCGCCGTCAGCTCGCTCTCCCTCGGTCCGCCGCTGTTCCTCGTCTGCATCGACCGGAACTCCCGTACGCACGACGCCCTGACGGACGCCGAGGACTTCGCCGTGCACCTGCTCGGCCCCGGCGAGGAACACCTCGTGCAGCGGTTCATGCGGCCGGCCGAGCGCCGGTTCGACGACCTCCCGCTGGCGGCGGAGTCCCACCGGGCCCCGGTCCTGCGGGACGCGTCCCTGACCCTGACGTGCGTCCGCCACGACATCCTGGAGGGAGGCGACCACACGATCCTGGTGGGGCGGGTGACCGAGGTGGGCGGCGAGCCCGCGCACGCGGGTGGCCTGGTCTGGCACCGACGCGGCTTCGCGCACGCGCGGCGGCCGTGAACCGGGGCGGGGGCTGCCGCCGCAGTGCGGCCGGCGGCCCCCGCCCGGACCCGGCGCACGCGCCGTCCCTTCCCCACCCAGCGGCGGGTGCCGTCGGCGCCCCGCGCACGACAGACCGGAGAACCACTGTGACCACGCGTCCGCACCAGGTCTTCGAGGACATCGCCCGGCTCGGCGCCCTGCTGTCGCAGGACATCGACACCCGGCTGCGCGAGGAGTGCGACCTGTCCCTGAACGGCTTCCGGATGCTCCTGACAGCGTCCGGCCGGGCCCCCTTCTGCCGCGTCCAGGAGATCGCCGACGCGCTCGCCCTCAGCGTGGGCGGCGCGAGCCAGGCCGTCGACCGCCTGGAACGGCGGGGTCTGTGCGTACGCCGCTCCAACCCGCGCGACCGGCGCTCCAGCCTGGTCGACGTCACCCCCGCGGGCCACGGACTGCTCGACGACGCGACGCTCGTGTACGCGGACGCTCTCGACGCCCTCGTCGGCACCCCGCTCGCCGAGCCGGAGCTCGGTGAACTCGCCCGTCTCCTCGGGGTGTTGCGCGTCTCCGTGGGCCCGGAGAGCCGCCTCGCGCCGGCCGGCTGACCGCGCCCCACGCCCCCCGCCGTCCGGAGGCCGGGCCGCCGCGCCTCCCGCAGGTCGGACACCGTGTGCCGCTCCCCCGCCGCTCGATTGAAACCGTTCAATTTCCCGGAGGCGCGAACCAGCCACCCGCCCCCACACATCACGCCAGTACAGCCGCATCACAGAAAAACCCTGCACACTCATTGACCCCCACCCCTCCCGCCCCTACCTTCACCGACGTGAATCGATTCACAACTCCGAGGTGAGGGGCCGCAATTGATCAGCAGGCGGAACATCCTGGCGAGCGCCGCGGGCGCGGTCGCCGTGACGGCCACGGGAGCGGGTGCGGCCCAGGCAGCACCGGCGACCGCGGCGGCCGGACGACGTGGTGAGGTGCGGGTCACCGAACCGACCGTCGAATACGTGCGGAACCCGTTGGGCGTCGACGCCCGAAACCCGCGCCTGAGCTGGCCGATGACCTCGGACACCCCGGGGATGCGGCAGAGCGCCTACCGGATCCGGGTCGCCTCCAGCGCCTCCGGCCTGTCCCGGCCCGACGTCTGGGACAGCGGGAAGGTGACGTCGGACCAGTCCACCCTCGTCCCGTACGCCGGGCCGCAACTGACTTCACGGAAGCGGTACTTCTGGTCGGTCCAGGTGTGGGACACCGACGGCGCCGTCTCCCCGTGGAGCGCCCCGGCCTGGTGGGAGACCGGCCTCATGGGCTCCGGGGACTGGTCGGCGACGTGGATCTCCGGCCCCGCCGCCCTCACCGACGCGCCGTCCTTCGACGGCAGTTCGTGGATCTGGTTCGCCGAGGGGGATCCGGCGAGCGGGGCCCCGAAGGGCACGCGCTGGTTCCGTCGGGTGGTCGACGTCCCCGAAGGCGTCACCTCGGCGAAGCTGGCCGTCACCGCCGACAACGTCTACGCCTTCGCGGTGAACGGCACCGAGGTGGCCCGCACCGACCTGGCGACGGACAACGAGGACTGGCGCCGCCCGGCCGTCGTCGAGGTCCTCGCGCACCTGCGGCCCGGGCGCAACGTCCTCGCCGTCGCGGCCACCAACGCGACGGAGAGCCCGGCGGGACTGGTCGCCGTCCTCGACCTGCGGACGGCGTCCGGCGAGCAGCGGATCGTCACCGACACCTCCTGGAAGGCGACCGACACGGAACCCGCGGCGGACTGGCGGGAGACCGGCTTCGACGACGGCGGCTGGCCGGCGGCGAAGGTGGCCGCGGCCTGGGGATCCGGACCGTGGGGGCGGGTCGTCCCGGCGTCGTTCGCCGCCAACCAGGTGCGGCACGCGTTCACACTGCCGCGCAAGAAGGTGGCCCGGGCACGCCTGTACGCGACGGCGCTCGGTCTCTACGAGGCGCACCTCAACGGCCACCGCGTGGGCGTCGACCAGCTCGCCCCCGGCTGGACGGACTACCGCGAGCGCGTCCAGTACCAGACCTACGACGTGACCTCGCTCGTGCGGTCCGGCGCCAACGCCCTCGGCGCCTGGGTGGCGCCGGGCTGGTACGCGGGCAACGTCGGCATGTTCGGGCCCCACCAGTACGGCGAACGCCCCGCCCTGCTGGCGCAGTTGGAGGTCGAGTACACCGACGGGACGAGCGAACGGGTCACGTCGGGCGAGAACTGGCGGGCCGCCGCCGGCCCGATCGTCGCGGCCGACCTGCTCGGCGGGGAGACGTACGACGCGCGGCTGGAGACCTCCGGCTGGACCTCACCGGGGTTCGACGACCGGAGCTGGCTCCCGGTGCGTGCCGCGGGAGACGCCGCGCCGCCCCGGATCGTCGCGCAGGTGGACGGCCCGGTGCGGGTGGCCGGTGAACTGGCGACACGGAAGGTGACACAACCGGCCCCCGGCGTCCACGTGTTCGACCTCGGACAGAACATGGTCGGCTCGATACGCCTGCGGGTGTCCGGCGCGGCCGGGACGACCGTGCGGATCAGGCACGCGGAGGTCCTCAACCCGGACGGCACCCTGTACACGGCGAACCTCCGCTCGGCCGCCGCGACCGACACGTACACCCTGAAGGGTGGCGGCGAGGAGACCTACGAGCCGCGGTTCACCTTCCACGGGTTCCGCTACGTCGAGATCACCGGCTTCCCCGGCACCCCGTCCGCGCGGGCCGTGACCGGCCGTGTGATGCACACCTCGGCACCCTTCACCTTCGAGTTCGAGACCGATGTCCCGATGCTCAACCAGCTGCACAGCAACATCACTTGGGGACAGCGCGGCAACTTCCTGTCCGTGCCGACGGACACGCCCGCGCGTGACGAGCGGCTCGGCTGGACCGGTGACATCAACGTGTTCGCGCCGACCGCCTCCTACACGATGGAATCGGCCCGCTTCCTGACGAAGTGGCTCGTGGACCTGCGCGACGCCCAGACCGCGGACGGCGCGTTCACCGACGTCGCGCCCATGGTCGGGACGGTCGGCAACGGGGTGGCGGGCTGGGGCGACGCCGGGGTGACGGTCCCCTGGGCGCTCCACCAGGCGTACGGCGACCGGCAGGTGCTGGAGGACGCCTGGCCGTCCGTCCAGGCGTGGCTGTCCTACCTGGAGCGCAACAGCGACGGGCTGCTGCGGCCCGCCGGCGGGTACGGCGACTGGCTGAACGTCTCGGACGAGACCCCCAAGGACGTCATCGCCACCGCGTACTTCGCGCACAGCGCGGACCTCGCCGCCCGGATGGCGACGGAGCTGGGCAAGGACGCCACACCCTTCACCCGGCTCTTCGCGAGCGTCCGCGACGCGTTCCGGAGCGCGTACGTCGGCGCCGACGGAAAGGTGAAGGGCGACACGCAGACGGCGTACGTGCTCGCCCTGTCGATGGACCTGCTGCCCGAGGCGGTGCGCACCGCGGCGGCCGGCCGGCTCGTCGATCTGATCCGGGCCAAGGACTGGCACCTGTCGACCGGCTTCCTCGGTACCCCCCGGCTGCTGCCGGTGCTCACGGACACCGGGCACACCGATGTCGCCTACCGGCTGCTCCAGCAGCGTTCCTTCCCGAGCTGGGGCTACCAGATCGACAAGGGCTCCACCACGATGTGGGAGCGGTGGGACTCCATCAAGCCCGACGGCAGCTTCCAGACACCGGACATGAACTCGTTCAACCACTACGCCTACGGCTCGGTCGGCGAGTGGATGTACGCCAACATCGCCGGCATCGCGGCGGGCCGTCCCGGCTACCGGGAGATCGTCGTGCGGCCCCGGCCGGGCGGTGACGTCACCTCGGCGCGCGCCACGTTCACGTCGGTGCACGGTCCGGTCTCCACCCGGTGGAGCCTGCGCTCGGGCACCTTCGACCTGACCTGCGCCGTGCCCGCCAACACGACGGCCGAGGTGTGGATCCCGGCGACCGGCCCGGACGCGGTCACCCACACCGGGGCTGCCTACGTGCGCACGGAGGACGGCTGCGCGGTGTACCGGGTCGGCTCCGGCAGCCACCGGTTCACGGCCTAGCCGCCGCGGAGGGCGAAGGGACCGGGTGGACGCGCGGGTTCGTCGCGCGTCCACCCGGTCCCTGGTACCCCGGCTCCCCCGGAGGGTCTACGCCTCCACCCCCGCCGGCTCCGGGGTGTCCTCCCGGGCGGTCCTGAACTGCGTCCGGTACAGCTCCGCGTACCGGCCCCGCACGGCGAGCAGTTCCTCGTGGGTGCCCCGCTCGATGATCCGGCCCGCCTCGACGACGAGGATCAGGTCGGCGGCCCGCACGGTCGACAGCCGGTGCGCGATCACGACGGCCGTGCGCCCCTCCAGTGCCTCGGCGAGCGCCTCCTGGACGGCCGCCTCCGAGGTGTTGTCGAGGTGGGCGGTGGCCTCGTCGAGGATGACGACGCGCTGGCGGGCGAGCAGCAGACGGGCGATGGTCATGCGCTGGCGCTCGCCGCCGGAGAGCCGGTAGCCGCGTTCGCCGACGACGGTGTCGAGGCCGTCGGGCAGGGAGGCGACGAGATCCTCGAGGCGGGCGCGGCGCAGCACGTCCCACAGTTCCTCCTCGGTCGCGCCGGGCCGGGCGAGGAGGAGGTTCTCGCGGACGGAGTCGTGGAAGAGGTGGCCGTCCTGGGTGACCATGCCGAGGGTCGCGCGCATCGAGGCGGCGCTGAGGTCGCGGACGTCGACGCCGCCGATCCGGACGGCGCCCGCGTCGGTGTCGTAGAGGCGCGGCAGGAGTTGCGCGATGGTCGACTTGCCGGCGCCGGAGGAGCCGACGAGCGCGACGGTGCGGCCGGGTTCGGCGGTGAAGGAGATGCCGTGCAGCACCTCGGCGCCGCCCCGGGTGTCCAGGGCGGCGACCTCTTCGAGCGAGGCGAGCGAGACCTTGTCGGCGGCGGGGTAGGCGAAGCGGACGTCGTCGAACTCGACGGCGACGGGCCCCTCGGGGACCTCGCGGGCGTCCGGCTTCTCGGCGATGAGCGGCTTCAGGTCGAGCACCTCGAAGACGCGCTCGAAGCTGACGAGGGCGCTCATCACCTCGACGCGTGCCCCGGCGAGGGAGGTGAGCGGCGCGTACAGGCGGGTGAGGAGCAGTGCGAGGGAGACGACGGCGCCGGCGTCGAGGGTGCCGCGCAGGGCGAACCAGCCGCCGAGACCGTAGACGAGGGCGAGTGCCAGGGCCGACACCAGGGTCAGCGCGGTGATGAACGCGGACTGCGCCATCGCCGTACGCACCCCGATGTCCCGCACCCGGCCGGCGCGCTCCGCGAACTCGACGGACTCCTGGCCGGGCCGGCCGAACAGCTTGACGAGGGTGGCGCCGGGGGCGGAGAAGCGCTCCGTCATGCGGGTGCCCATCGAGGCGTTGAGGTCGGCGGCCTCGCGCTGGAGCCGGGCCATCCGGCTGCCCATGCGCCGGGCGGGGAGCACGAACACGGGCAGCAGGACGAGCGCGAGCAGGGTGATCTGCCAGGAGAGGGTGAGCATCACGGCCAGGGTGAGCAGCAGCGTCACGACGTTGCTGACGACTCCGGACAGGGTGTTGCTGAAGGCGCGTTGGGCGCCGATGACGTCGTTGTTGAGTCGACTGACGAGCGCGCCCGTACGGGTACGTGTGAAGAACGCGACCGGCATGCGCTGCACATGATCGAACACAGCCGTCCGAAGATCGAGGATGAGCCCCTCGCCGAGCGTCGACGAGAGCAGGCGGCTCAGGATCCCGAGCGCCGCCTCGGCGACCGCGATGACCGCGATGAGCACGGCAAGGCGGACTACGGTGCGCTCGTCGCCCCGGGACACGATGGTGTTCACGACGTGCCCCGCGAGCACCGGCGTCGCGACGGCCAGCAGCGCGGTCGCCACGCTGAGGACGACGAACTGGACGATCCGGCGGCGGTGCGGCCGGGCGAAGACGGCGATGCGCCGCAGCGTCGCGGGGTCGAAGGGCCTGCGCTCCCGCTGGGCGTTCATCACGCTGTACAGCTGGGTCCAGGCCGTGCTCTCCATGCTCATGGGAGAGACGGTAGGACCTCAAGCTTCGTTGAGGTCAAGGATTCGCCAGGAGCGCACCCGCACGGGCAGGACGGTGTCAACCCGGGGCCCGCGGGTGCCACCCCTCCCGCAGCTTGCGCGGCGTGTCAGCCGCTGTCCCCGCGCCCGCAACCTCACGTTGGTGCGGTGTGGAAAACCTCTCCCGATGTGACGACCGTACGACTCCCCCGAGCGAGGCCGGCGCTTCCCCGGCGCCTCGCCCTGCGCCCCGCCGTCCGGCCGGTCCTGTGCCTGCTCCCGCTCGCGCTGGTCCTGGTGGTGGCCGTACGCCACCGGTCCGTCCTCGCCGAGGGCTTCGGCCAGCTGCGGTCCGCCGAGTGGCCGTGGCTCGCGGCCGCGGCCACCGCGACCGCGCTGACCTGGGTGGCCGCGGCCCTGACCCGTCAGGGGGCCGTCATGGAGCGGCTGCCCGCACGCCGGCTGCTCGCCACCCAGTTCGCGGCGGGGGCGGCCAACCACCTGCTGCCGACCGGCCTCGGCGCCGGAGCGGTCAATCTCCGGTTCATGACGGTGTGCGGGGTTCCGCTCGCCCGCTCGTCGGCCGCGCTCGCGCTGTATCTGCTCGCCGAGGCGACCGCCCGGCTCGGTCTGCTCCTCGGCCTGCTGATCGCGTTCCCCGACGCGTTGCGCCTCGGCGGCCTGCTTCCGGACGGCGCGGTCGGGCCGCTGCTGCTGGGCATCGGGCTGCTGGTGGCGCTCGCCGCGGCGACGCTGCTGCTCGTCCGGCGGCTGCGCACTCCCGTCGTCTCCTTCCTGCGCACCGCGCTCGGCGAGGCCCGCTCGGTGCACACCAGGCCGGCGCGGGCCTTCGCCCTGTGGGGCGGTTCGCTCGCGTTCCCGCTGCTCCAGGCCGCCGGTCTCGCCGCGGTGGGCCGCGCGCTCGGCCTGCCGGTGTCCCCCGCGCACATGGTGATCGCCTATCTCGCGGCGACGGTCGCGGTCGCGCTGGTGCCGACTCCCGGCGGCCTCGGCTCGGTGGAGGCGGCCCTGACCGTGGCGCTGGTCGCGGCGGGCGGCCCGGTCGCGGTGGCGACGGCGGTGGTCCTGGCGTACCGGATCATCACGGTGTGGGTGCCGCTGCTGCCGGGGGCGCTGACGCTGGGGGCCCTGGTGCGCTGGAAGGTGATCTGAGACAGGGGCATCCCCGGCGCCGGTGCGCGCGCCCGCGAGCTGTGGTACCGAGGAGTGACCACGACGCGCGGTGAGGCGCGTCGGCCGGAGAAGGGGTCAGCGCCATGCCGGTCCGGATCGAACGCCAGGGTCATGTCACCACCGTCGTCCTCTCCCGGCCGGCCGCGCGCAACGCGGTGGACGGGCCGACCGCGGCGGAACTCGCGGACACCTTCAAGAAGTTCGAGGCCGACGAGACGGCACGTGTCGCGGTGCTGTGGGGGGAGGGCGGCACCTTCTGCGCGGGTGCGGACCTCAAGGCCATCGGTGCCGAACGGGGCAACCAGGTCACCGAGGACGGCGACGGCCCGATGGGTCCCACCCGGCTGCGGCTGACCAAGCCGGTGATCGCGGCGGTCGCGGGGCACGCGGTGGCCGGCGGTCTGGAGCTGGCGCTCTGGTGCGATCTGCGGGTCGCCGAGGAGGACGCCGTCTTCGGTGTCTTCTGCCGCCGCTGGGGTGTCCCGCTCATCGACGGGGGCACCGTGCGGCTCCCCCGGCTCATCGGCACCAGCCGCGCGATGGACATGATCCTCACCGGCCGCGCGGTCCCCGCGGCGGAGGCGTACACGATGGGGCTCGCCAACCGGCTGGTCCCGGTGGGCCGGGCCCGCGCCGAGGCCGAGCGGCTCGCCGCGGAGATCGCCGACTTCCCGCAGGCCTGCCTGCGCAGCGACCGCGCCTCGGTCCTCGACCAGGAGGGCCTGATCGAGAAGGCCGCCCTGCGCACCGAACTCCGTTACGGCATGGACGTGCTGGACGAGAGCAGGGAGGGCGCGGCCCGCTTCTCCGCGGGCGCCGGGCGGCACGGTTCGTTCGACGGGGCCTGACCGCGGGCCCGTTGGCGGGGCCCGGCGCCCGGGCCGTCCGCCGCGGCCGTGTGCGGCGGCGGAGGGACGTGTCCCGGCCCTTTCGGCGCGGGGTCGACGGGGCCCGCGACAGAGAAGGGCCCCGCGCGGGAGGAGAACGGTCAGCAGGCGTTCCCATGACGGGCGTTGACGGGCGGTTCCGGTCAAGGGCGGTACTGTGCGGGCCTGGTGACGGAGGGGCAGCCGGATGCGGCAGGATGAGCGGTCGCCCCGGACGGCGAACACCTGTCCGGGCATGATCGTGCGTTCCCCGGATTCGAGCAGGTGGCAAGTGACGACACAGCGCATACGGCCCGCAGGGCCTCACCCCGGTCCCCGCCTCCCGGGAGGTCACCGATGAAGCGTTCGGTCACCGTGGACGACCTGATGATCGCCGGCATAGCCGTGGCGGCGGGGCTGCTGGCGGCGTTCCTGCTGCGGATGCTGCTGCGCTGGCTGGGCAAGCACGCCGAGCGCACCCGCTGGAGCGGCGACGACGTCATCGTGGACGCGCTGCGCGCCCTGGTGCCGTGGGTGGCGTTCGTGGGCGGCCTCGCGTCGGCGGCCGCGGTGCTGCCGCTGACCTCGGCGGTGGGCCGCACGGTCAGCCGCTCGCTGACCGTGCTGCTCATCCTGGTCACGACGGTCACCGCGGCACGGCTCATCGCGGGCCTGGTCCGGTCGGTGACCCAGTCCCGGTCGGGTGTCGCCGGCTCGGCCACCATCTTCGTGAACATCACCCGGGTCGTGGTGCTGGCGATCGGCTTCCTGGTCGTCCTGCAGACCCTGGGGATCTCCATAGCGCCGCTGCTCACGGCACTGGGCGTGGGCGGTCTCGCGGTCGCCCTGGCCCTCCAGGACACCCTCGCCAACCTCTTCGCGGGGGTGCACATCCTCGCGTCGAAGACGATCCAGCCGGGCGACTACATCAGGCTGAGCAGCGGCGAGGAGGGGTACGTCGTCGACATCAACTGGCGCAACACCACGGTCCGCCAGCTCTCCAACAACCTGGTCATCATCCCCAACGCCCAGTTGTCGGGCACCAACATGACCAACTTCACCCGGCCCGAGCAGCAGATGACGCTGACCGTGCAGGTGGGCGTCGGGTACGACAGCGACCTGGACCACGTCGAGCGGGTGACGAACGAGGTCGTGACCGAGGTGATGACCGGGATCACGGGCGCGCTCCCGGACCACGAGCCCGCCGTGCGGTTCCACACCTTCGGCGACTCGCGCATCGGACTGACGGTGATCCTCGGCGTGGGCGAGTTCAGCGACCAGTACCGGATCAAGCACGAGTTCATCAAGCGCCTGCACAGGCGCTACCGCGACGAGGGCATCCGCATCCCGTCCCCGGCCCGCACCGTCGCCCTCCAGAGCGGCGGCACCCCCCTGCCGGAGTCCGCCATCCCGCACCAGCGCGAGGCGGCGTCCCGCCCGTGAGGTGCCCGCGGCCCGGACCGGCCGCGTCCGGGCACGGCCCGGCGGCGGATGCGCGGAGCGTGACGGGCTCCCGCGGAACGTGACCGCACCGCGCCGGACGCCGGCCCCGGGCCCGCGGCTGTTTCCCGCGGGCCCGGCCCGCCCCGGCGCGGACCCCTGTCGAGGCCGGGTCGCTCACGAGATATCTTGATGTCGAGCAATGTTGCAGACGTGGAGCGGAGCACCCGGTGACTGACTCGACCATCATCTATACGCACACTGACGAGGCCCCGGCCCTGGCGACGTATTCGTTCCTGCCGGTGGTCCAGGCGTACGCCTCGCAGGCGGGTGTCACTGTGGAGACCCGTGACATCTCGCTTGCCGGGCGCATCGTCGCCCTCTTCCCGGAGTACCTCCAGGAGGACCAGCGCATCGCGGACGCGCTGACCGAGCTGGGCGAGCTGGCCAAGACGCCCGAGGCCAACATCATCAAGCTGCCGAACATCTCGGCGTCGATCCCCCAGCTGAAGGCGGCCGTGGCCGAGCTTCAGGCGCAGGGCTACGCGCTCCCGGACTACCCGGACGACCCGAAGTCGGACGAGGAGCGCGACATCCGCGCCCGGTACGACAAGGTCAAGGGCAGCGCCGTGAACCCGGTGCTGCGCGAGGGCAACTCCGACCGCCGCGCCCCCGCGTCGGTCAAGAACTACGCCAAGACCCACCCGCACCGCATGGGCAAGTGGACGTCCGACTCGAAGACGAACGTCGCCACCATGGGCGTCGACGACTTCCGCTCCACCGAGAAGTCCGCGGTGATCTCCGAGGCGGGCGCGCTGCGCATCGAGCTGGTCGGCGACGACGGCACCACCACCGTGCTGCGCGAGTCCGTACCCGTCCTGGCCGGCGAGGTCGTGGACGCGTCCGTCATGCACGTCGCGCCGCTGCGCGAGTTCCTCACCGCGCAGATCGCCCGCGCCAAGGCCGAGGGCGTGCTGTTCTCGGTCCACCTCAAGGCCACGATGATGAAGGTCTCCGACCCGATCGTCTTCGGTCACGTGGTGCGCGCCTTCTTCCCGAAGACGTTCGCGCGGTACGGCGAGACGCTCGCCGCCGCCGGTCTGACCCCGAACGACGGTCTCGGCGGCATCTACAAGGGCCTGGAGTCCCTGCCCGAGGGCACGGAGATCAAGGCGTCCTTCGACGCCGAGCTCGCCGAGGGCCCCGAGCTGGCGATGGTCGACTCCGACAAGGGCATCACCAACCTGCACGTGCCGTCCGACGTCATCGTCGACGCCTCGATGCCGGCCATGATCCGCACCTCCGGCCACATGTGGGGCCCGGACGGCCAGGAGGCCGACACCCTCGCGGTGCTGCCGGACAGCAGCTACTCCGGCGTGTACCAGGTCGTCCTCGACGACTGCCGCGCCAACGGCGCCTTCGACCCGTCGACCATGGGCACCGTCCCGAACGTCGGCCTCATGGCGCAGAAGGCCGAGGAGTACGGCAGCCACGACAAGACCTTCGAGGTGCCGACCACCGGCACCGTCCGTCTCGTCGACCAGGCCGGCGACGTCGTCCTGGAGCAGACCGTCTCCGCCGGCGACATCTTCCGCGCCTGCCAGACCAAGGACGCCCCGATCAAGGACTGGGTGAAGCTGGCCGTCACCCGCGCCCGCGCCACCGGTGACCCGGCCGTGTTCTGGCTGGACGCCGAGCGCGCGCACGACGCCGTGCTCATCGAGAAGGTCGAGCGGTACCTGGCGGAGCACGACACCGAGGGCCTGGACATCCGTGTCCTGCCCCCGGTCGAGGCGACCAAGCTGTCCGTGGAGCGCATCCGCCGCGGCGAGAACACCATCTCGGTCACCGGCAACGTGCTGCGCGACTACCTGACCGACCTGTTCCCGATCCTGGAGCTGGGCACCAGCGCCAAGATGCTGTCGATCGTCCCGCTGATGGCGGGCGGCGGCCTCTTCGAGACGGGCGCCGGCGGCTCCGCGCCGAAGCACGTGCAGCAGCTCGTCAAGGAGGACTACCTCCGCTGGGACAGCCTCGGTGAGTTCCTCGCCCTGGCGTCCAGCTTCGAGCACCTCGCGACCACCACGGGCAACGCGCGCGCCCAGGTGCTCGCCGACACCCTCGACCGCGCGACGGCGACGTTCCTCAACGAGGACAAGTCGCCGACCCGCCGCGTCGGCGGCATCGACAACCGCGGCAGCCACTTCTTCCTCTCCCTGTACTGGGCGAACGAGCTGGCCCGGCAGACCGACGACGCGGACCTCGCCAAGGCGTTCGCCCCGCTCGCCGAGGTGCTGACCGCCCAGGAGCAGACGATCGTCGACGAGCTGAACGCCGTCCAGGGCAAGCCCGCCGAGATCGGCGGCTACTACCAGCCCGACCCGGCCAAGGCCGCCTCGGTCATGCGCCCGTCGGCCACCTGGAACGAGGCGCTGGCGACCCTCGCCTGACCCACGCGCCGGCCCGCGGAGGCGACTCCGCGGCCGCAGCCGCACGCACGCCGCCCCGGCCGGACTCCCCGGCCGGGGCGGCGTGCGTCGTGACGGACCCCGCCGGTGCCGTACGCCGGCACGGACACCCCCGTTCCTCGGGCGCTCGTCGCCCGACGGCGAGGGTCAGGCGAACGTTCGGCGCAGGTGTGCCGTCAGGTGGTCCGGCACGGCGCAGTGGAAGCGTCCGGAGAGGTAGCCGTCCGGGCGGATCAGGACGGCCTCGCCGTCGCCCGGCGCGTAGGCGGCCCGGAACCCGCCCGCGGCGTCCCGCACCCGCGGCGGACGCAGGCCGACCGGCCGGGCGTCCTCCGGCACCTCGGCGGCGGTCACCACGTAGGCGTCGAGCAGGCCGTGGGCGACGCGACGCGCCTCGGCGGCGCAGGCTTCGAGGCGGGCGGCCCCCTCGCCCGACGCGTACTCCTCGCCCGCGAAGAGCAGCAGCACGTGCCGCGGGGTCCGCAGCAGGTCGAACAGCCGCCGCGGGTAGGTGGCGAGATCGCTCAGCAGGCCGCGGCAGTCCGGGGCCCGGTCACCGGGCAGGGGACCAGCCTCGGGTGCGCGGTCGGCCGGCCGGGGCTGGGTCAGCGGGCTGTCCGGGTAGGCGACCAGCAGCTGGGCCTGGCGCAGCATCGCCGTCTCGGTGTCGTTGCCGTTGTTGAGGGGCCCGGCACCGGCCCGGCGGACGGTGCGGGCATGGCGGACGGTGCGGTCGACCACTTCCTGCGCGACCGGATGGCGTTCGGCGTGATAGCTGTCGAGCAGGTCGTCCGTGGCCAGTCCGCGGACGGTCAGGGCCAGCTTCCAGGCGAGGTTGTAGGCGTCCTGCACCCCGGTGTTCAGGCCCTGCCCGCCGATGGGCGGCTGGATGTGCGCGGCGTCCCCGGCGACGAAGACACGGCCGTTGCGGTAGCGGTCGACCAGGCGGTGACTGGTCCGGAAGGTGGAGGACCAGCGCAGCGTGGAGGCGGTCGTCACCTCCGGGGACAGCCGGTCGAGCACGGCCTGGATCTGGCCGAGGTCCAGGCCCTGCCCGTCCCCCGCGCCGAGGGCCGTCCCGTCCGGTGCGCCCGGGCCGTCCTCGCCCTCGGCCCCGGCGTCGCGGCGCAGCATCGACAGCCAGTACCGCCGGACGCCCGGCATCGGGATGCAGACGACCATGTCGTCCACCTCACCGTTCGCGTCCAGCTTCACGGACCGCATGCTGTAGCCGGCGGGCAGCTCCCAGTCGACCTCGACGTCGCCGATCATGTACTGCTCGGGGAGGGCGTCGCCCTCGAAGGTCAGCCCGGCCGCCCTGCGGACCAGGCTGTGCGCGCCGTCGCAGCCCACGACGTAGCGGGCGCGCAGACGCTCGGCCGATCCGTCGGCGCGCGCGAGAACGACGTCGACACCGTCCGGGCGCGGCTCCAGCGAGCGCAGCTCGACCGCCCGCTCGACGTCCGTGCCGAAGCCCGCCAGGTGCTCGGTGAGCAGCCGCTCGGTCTCGTACTGGGGCAGCGTGGCGAAGGGGTAGGAGATCTCGGGCGGCAGCGTGAGCTCGACGCGCGGGCGGGGCTTGCCGTCGATGTAGACCAGCTGACCCAGGTGCGGTACGGCCTCGTCCAGAACGCTGTGGACCAGGCCCATCGCCTCCCACACCTCCAGCGTGCGGGGCACGATACCGATCGCCTTGGCATAGGGGTCCGGGGCGGCCAGCCGATCCACGATGCGGCAGTCCACGCCGTGCCGTCGCAGCTCGGCCGCCGCCGTCAGACCCACCGGGCCCGCGCCCACCACGAGTACGTCGACATCAGCCATGTTCAGGCCCTTCGTCGTCCGGATTGGGTACCGGGAAAGTCTGCTTCACCGGACGGCTCCGGACCGTTGGAGCCGAGGCTCCCCGCGAAGGGACCATCACGGAAATCCGGGCCAGGGGCGCGTTGTCGGACCTCGGGTTCACCGGTCCGGCCGACGCTGGATCGGCCTACCGCTCCCGTCGGGGCGGCCGGATCGCCGGCGGCCGGCGTTCAGGACGGCGCGGTGCGGGCGCGGTCAGGGGCGCGGCGGCTGACCGGCCGTCGGCACGGTCGGCATGGCACACGGTCGGCGTGACACACGGTCCGCATGACCTGGGGGCAGGTGACAGGGACGGTGGCCAGGGTTTCCACAAGCTCGGTCCTTCGTGGCGGCCACGCCCGCCTCCCGCGCGGACGGGAGCACGGTCTGCGCCCCCTCCGCGGACGGCGACGTCGTCCCCCACTCCCCCGGCGGACGACGCGCGGCACCGGCCCGACATCACGCCCCCGCACATCGGCGGTCACGGCGTTCTTCCCCGCTCGGCGCGTCACGGTGACAGGGGCGGGCCCACCTGGGCGATCACCGGTGGCGGGCCGCAACACCCCTTCATAACTTCGGCCTATGACCAAACGACAGTTGGCCCACCTCGCCTGCGCGGCGGCGGTCGTGGCGTCGGGCCTGGGCGCCGCCGCCCCCTCGGCCGCCCACCGGTCGGTGCACCTCGTGCGCGCCGGCGAATCCATCCAGAAGGCCGTGGACGCGGCGAAGCCGGGCGACACCGTCGTCGTCTCCCCGGGCACCTACCACGAGAGCGTCCGCATCACCGTGTCGGACCTGACCCTGCGAGGCTCCGGCGCCCGCAACACCGTCATCGTGCCGGGCACGACGACCGCCGCCGACGCGTGCGCCGGCGCGGGCAACGGCGTCTGCGTCACCGGCACGGGCGCCAGCCCCGTCCGG
Source organism: Streptomyces sp. NBC_01428 (assembly GCF_036231965.1). NCBI lineage: Bacteria > Bacillati > Actinomycetota > Actinomycetes > Kitasatosporales > Streptomycetaceae > Streptomyces > Streptomyces sp. NBC_01428. Next base: position 1,778,147 of record NZ_CP109499.1, read on the forward strand.
AACGTCACCGTGGCCGCCCTGACCCTGCGGGGCTTCACCAAGCAGGGCCTCTGGGCGACCGGGACCGACCGCCTCACCGTCCGCGCCGTGACCACCGAGCAGAACGGTCAGTGGGGGCTCGCCACCGAGCGCTCCACGCGCACGCGGATCGTCGGCAACACCGCCCGGAACAACGGCGACGCCGGAGTCTTCCTCTCCAACACGGTCACCGCCGAGGAAGGCGCCCTGGACACCGACGGCGCCGTCGTCGCCCGCAACCTGCTCAGCGGCAACCGCATCGGCATCACCGTACGACGGCTGCGGAACCTGACCGTCGGCCACAACGAAGCCACCGGCAACTGCTCCGCCATCAACATCGTCGGCGACGAGAACAAGCCGCGGGTCGGCGCCGTGACCGTGCGTCAGAACCACATCCACGCCAACAACAAGTTCTGTCCCAAGACCGCACGGCTGCCCTTCCTCCAGGGCTCCGGCATCGTCCTCACCGGCGCGGAGGACGTTCACGTGACGCGCAACCGGATCGAGGACAACGTCGGCACGTCCCCGCTGTCCGGCGGCATCGTCCTGTTCAAGAGCTTCGTGGGCGCCCTCAACGAACACAACGAGGTCCGCGGCAACATCCTGCGGCGCAACGGCCCCGCCGACCTCGCCAACCGTGACACCGGCCAGGGCAACACGTTCCGGGGCAACTCCTGCAAGGTCTCCGAACCCGCCGGGCTGTGCTGATCGGGGGAGCTCCCCCAGCACGCCGGTCCCCCTCCCCCGTACAGCACGACACCAGAAGCGAGGCACCCATGACGACAGTCGAACAGGTCGACCAGACTCCCCCGCCGCCCATGCGGCTGCGGGAGCTCGTGTTCGGAGCGGCCTGCGCCGCCGCCGTACGCGCCGCCGCCCGCCTCGGCGTGGCCGACGCGCTCGACGAACGCCCCATGGAGGTGGAGGACCTGGCGGCGGCGGTGAAGACCCAGCCGCACACGCTGCGCCGGCTGCTGCGGGCGCTGTCCTGCCAGGGCGTCTTCGTGGAGCACCCGGACGGCACCTTCGGGCACACGGAGATGTCCCGGCTGCTGCGCGAGGACGACCCGCACAGCCTCCGGTACATCGCCCTGTGGTGCACCGAGCCGTGGACGTGGGCGGTCTGGCCGCAGCTCGACGAGGCGGTCCGCTCCGGCGACAACGTCTTCGAGAACGTGTACGGCCGGGAGTTCTTCTCCTACCTCAACGAGGAGGCGCCCGAGTCCGCGCACGTCTTCAACCGCGCCATGACCACGTCCAGCGCGCAGTCGGCGCGGGACGTCGCCGAGCTGCTCGACCTGGAGGGCGTCACCTCGGTCGCGGACATCGGAGGCGGCCAGGGGCAGGTCGTGGCCAGCCTGCTGGAGAAGCACCCCGCCCTGCACGGCACGCTGCTCGACCTGCCGGGCGTGGTGGAGAACGCCGACGCGCGGCTGCGCGACGGCGGGGCGCTGGCGGAGCGGGTGCGGATCGTGCCCGGCGACTGCCGCCAGGACATCCCGGTGCAGGCCGACGTGTACATCATCAAGAACATCCTGGAATGGGACGACGAGAGCACCCGCCGGGCGCTCGCCAACGTCCGCAAGGCCGCGCGTCCCGGCGCCCGGGTCATCGTCATCGAGAACCTCGTGGACGACACCCCCTCCATGAAGTTCACGACCGCCATGGACCTGCTGCTCCTTCTGAACGTGGGCGGCGCCAAGCACACCCGGCAGAGCATGGTCGACCGGCTCACGGACGCCGGTCTGGTCATCGGCGAGGTCCGCCCGGTGAACGCGTACCTGCACGCCTTCGAGTGCACGGTCCCCGCCTGATCCTGGCAGGACACACCTCGACGAGAGCCGGGCGAAGAACCCGGACGAAGAACCCGGAAAACCCGAGGCCGCCGGTTCCGCTTCTCGCGGAGCCGGCGGCCTCGGGTGTGTGCCGGGGTGCCCGGTCAGGACGCGGTGTTCCGCTCCCACGTGTAGAAGCACTGCGCCATGGCGTCCTTGGGGCTCCGCCACGTCTGCGGGTCGTACGCGCTCACGTACGCCGCCAGTTCGTCACTCACGTTCCGGAACTCCGGGTGTCCCGCCACCTTCGCGATGGCCGGCGCCGGGTCCCGCTCGGACTCGATGAGGTGCAGGTACACATCACCGAACTGGAAGAGGCTGCGCCGGTTGACCCCGATGAGGTGCGGCAGTTCGCCGCGGTCGGAGGCGGCGAACACGTCGGAGATCGCGGGCGCCGAACCGGGCGCCATACGGGCGACGATCAGGGCGTGGTGCATCGGACGGTCCTTCCTGTGTGCCGTGGGTCAGCTGACGGGCGCGCTGCGGCGCTCCCGGGCGGCCTGCTCGATCTTGTCCCGGATGAGGCCCATCTGCGTGGCGGAGTTCCGGTTGATGTTGTCCGTCATCCACTCGTCGTCCACCGGGGCCTCGGGCTTCATCGCGAAGTCCTGCACCCACCGCATGTGCGTGCCGGCCGGCGTCTCCTCGTACTCCCACCGGATGTTCATGTGCGCGAAGGGGCCGGTCTCCACGCGGCGGGCCCGGACGGTCCGCGCGGCGCGGTCCATGGTGCGCTCCGAGACCCAGCTCCACACCTTCCCGTTCTCGTCCGGGTGCATGGTGAGGCGGAACGTCGTCGAGTCGCCCTCCCGGGAGAGGACTTCGAGGGAGGCGTACTCGCTGAACAGCCGCGGCCAGTTCTCGATGTCGTTCGTCATGTCCCAGACGAGGTCGAGAGGGGCGTCGATGGTGATGCTGTTGTCGGTGTGTCCGGGCACGTCAGGCTCCAGCCTTGAGGGTGTCGTTGACGAGGTCGAGGAACTCGCGGGGGGTCTTGCAACGTTCGGCGTCCGGCGGGAGGGGCCGGCTGTACCGGTTCTCCAGCTCGCCGACGATGCCGAGCAGCGCGAGCGAGTCGAGGCCGAGGGTGCCGAAGGGCGCGTCGGAGGCCTTCGCGAGTTCCTGGGGGTCGACGGTGATCCCGGCCGCCTTCTTCATCAGCGCGGCCAGTTCGTCGAGGGTCACTTCGGTGGTGATCATGCGTGTGTTCTCCTCACTTGCCGCCCGACTAGCGGGCGGAGTCTCCGCGGCGCACGACGAGCGCCGCGTTGGAGCCCATGAGTCCCCGGCTGAGGATCAGGGCCGTCCGCAGCTCGGCGGGGCGGGCGTCCGACGTCACCACGTCGAGGTCGTGGCAGATGTCGAACACGTTCGGGGTGGGCGGTACCTGGCCGTGCTCCATCGCGAGCACCGCGGCCGCGGTGTCGAGCAGCGGCGCCCCGCAGTAGGCGCGTCCGATGCCCGTCTTGGGTGCCGTGACGGGGACCCGGGTCCCGTGCGCGCCGAGGGCGTCGGCGATCGCGAGGGCCTCGGCCCGGTCGGCCTCGGGGACACCGAGGGCGTCCGCGAAGACGACGTCGATCTCCTCCGGCGCGCAGTCGGCCTCGGCGAGGGCGCCGCGGATGGCCTGCGCGAGTCCCTCCCTGGACCGCTCCCACTGGGAGGCGCCGGTGAAGGTCGCCGCGTGTCCGGCCACCACGGCCCGGACGGTCGCGCCGCGCTCACGGGCACGCCGCTCGTCCTCGACGACGAACATGGCGCCGCCCTCCGCGGGAACGAAACCGCAGGCTCCCTTGGTGAAGGGACGGTAGGCGCGGTCGGGGTCCTCGACGGTGCTGAGCTCGGGGTAGGCGAGCTGGCAGACCATCGAGTACGGGGCGAGGGGGGCCTCCGCCGCTCCGACGACCATCGCGCCGGTGCCGCGCCGGACACCGCGGGCGGCGTGGGCGACGGCGTCCAGTCCGCCCGCCTCGTCGCTCGCGACCACACCGCAGGGGCCCTTGAAGCCGCCGCGGATGGAGATCTGGCCGGTGCTGGCGGCGTAGAACCAGGCGATGGACTGGTACGGGCCGACGTACCGGGATCCCTGGCCCCACAGCTTCTGCAGTTCGCGCTGGCCGAACTCGCCGCCGCCGGATCCCGCGGCGGTGACGACGCCGATGTCGTACGCCTCCTCGGGGTCGACGTCACCGAGTCCGGCGTCGTCCAGGGCGAGGACGGTCGCGCCCAGTGCGAAATGGCTGAAGCGGTCGGTCTGGACGAGGAACCGCTCCTCGATGAGGTCGGCGGCCTCGAACGACCGGACCTCGCCCGCGACGCGCAGCGGCAGATGCCCGCAGCCCTCGCGGGTGATCCGGTCGAGGACGCCGAGCCCCTCCCGGACGGACTTCCAGTAGGCGTCGGCGGTCTGTCCGTTGGGGGCGATGACGCCGATGCCGGTGACGGCTGCGCGCCCGGGGCGCTGCGTACGCTGCGTGCTCATCGTGTCCTCCCTGCCGGCCCGGTCAGCAGCACCGCGGACTGGAACCCGCCGAATCCGCTGCCGACGGAGAGCACGTTCCTCAGCTTCCGCGGGCGGGCGGTGCGCGGCACGTAGTCCAGGTCGCACTCCGGGTCCGGGGTCTCGTAGTTCGCCGTGGGCGGTACGACCTGGTGCTTCAGGGCGAGGACGCAGGCGACGACCTCGATGGCGCCGATCGCGCCGAGCGAGTGGCCCACCATGGACTTGATGGAACTCATGGGCGTGCCGTAGGCGTGGTCGCCCAGGGAGCGCTTGACGGCCGCGGTCTCGTGGCGGTCGTTCTGCCGGGTTCCGGAGCCGTGCGCGTTGACGTAGTCGATCAGCGTGGGGTCGAGACGGGCCTGGTCGAGCGTGGTGTCGATCGCCCGGGACATCTCCAGTCCCTCACTGGTCAGACCGGTCATGTGGTAGGCGTTGCCGTAGGTGGCGTAGCCGCCGATCTCGCAGTAGATGTGCGCGCCGCGTGCCCTGGCGTGTTCGTACTCCTCCAGGATCAGTACCGCGGCGCCCTCGCCCATGACGAACCCGTTGCGGTGGGCGTCGAAGGGCCGTGAGGCGTGCTCCGGGTCGTCGTTGTCGGGCGACGTGGCCTTGATGGCGTCGAAGCAGGCCATGGTGATCGGGGAGATCGGGGAGTCGGACGCGCCGGCGATGCAGATGTCGGCCCGGCCCTCCTCGATGGTGTGGAAGGCGTAGCCGACCGCGTCGAGTCCGGAGGTGCAGCCGGTGGAGACGGTCTGCACCGGCCCCTGGGCCCCGAACTCCTCGGCGACGACCGAGGCGAGCGTGCTGGGCGAGAACGCCAGGTGCAGCTGGGGGTCGGCGGTGCGGTGGTCGACGTCCCACCGGCTGCCGCCCTCGCTGACCTTGACGTAGTCGTGCTCCAGGCGGGTGGTGCCGCCGACGGCGCTGCCGAGGGAGACCGCTACGCGCCAGGGGTCCTGCTCGGCGGTGTCGATGCCCGCGTCACGGACGGCTTCCCCGGCGGCGACGACCGCGAACTGGATGTAGCGGTCGGCGTCGCGGACGAGCTGCGGGTCGAGTCCGTGCGCGAGGGGGTCGAAGTCGCACTCGGCGGCTATGCGGGAGCGCAGTCCCGCCGGGTCGAAGAGCGTGATGCCGCGGGTCGCGGTGCGGCCGCTTGCGAGGAGGTCCCAGAACGCCTTCGTCCCGGTTCCGCCCGGAGCGACCACACCGATGCCGGTGACGGCCACTCGCCGGGTCACTGTATGGCCCCACTTCGCTCGGACGCCTGTCCGTGGTCCGGCGCGGACAGGTCCGGCCCGGTGGTGGCGAACCGCGGAGCGGGCTGGGTGTCGTCCGTCTCCTCGGTGTCGACGTGGCCGAGGCTCGGGCGGGGGGCGAGCGGGCCGAGGTGGAAGACCATGCGGGCCTCGGTGTCGCCGACGTTGCGGAAGCGGTGCCGCATGTTGATCGGGATGAGCAGGCCCTGGTCGGGCTGGAGCGCGAACGCCTCGCCGTCCAGGTCGACTTCGAGGGCGCCGTTCACCACGAACACGAACTCCTCGGAGTACGGGTGGTAGTGCTCGCTGATGCGCTCGCCGGGCTGCATGATGGCCAGGCCCATGAAGCCGCTGGTGGACCCCGCGGTGGCGGGCGTGAGCATGGCCCGGACGTCCCCGCCGCGCCTGCGGTTGGGTTCCGTCTCGCTCAGGTCCACGATGCGTGGATGATTCGTGATCATGCTTGGTTCCTCCGGGTGGGGCGGGGACGCCGGGTGGGACGTCCGCGGACGCTGGCTGTGGAGTCCCTCAGGAGTCCGACGCGCTGCGGTCGGTGACGGGCAGCATGTCGGCGTGCGACAGCAGACGGTTGGTGTTGCGTTCCGTCGACAGGGCGCCTTCGACGCCGATCGCGGCACCGTCGAGCAGGCGTTCCAGCTCGGCGGCCTTCTGGGGGCCCTTGAGGCCGAGCGAGGCGACGGGGTCCAGGTCGAGCTCGCCCACGATGTCGATCAGCCGGACGACGATGTCGTCGCGCTGGAAAACGGTGCTGCGGTACACGGGGCTGCCCTGGTCGTCGGCCGCCGCCTCGTCCTGGTGGGAGAGGAACTTGGCCAGCTCCGTTCCGCAGCCCGGCCGCGCCGGGTAGTACAGGGCGTGCCGCCGCAGCTGCGCGGGCTCCTCGCGGCCGGAGACCACGTGGTGCACGGCCGGCAGCGCCGCCCGGGTGAAGAAGACGCGCGCGGAGTCCGGGTTGCTCAGGTCGCGGTCCTGCTCCAGGTACGGGTTGATGGCCTCCTCGACCGCCCGCACCTCGGGCTGGCGTGCCACGTGGCGCAGGGCGGCGAGGAGGTCGCCCTCCACCTCCACGGCGCGTACGACGCGGTTGCCGTGCATGAAGAGCGAGGTGCGGCGCAGCCGGGTGTTGTCGTCGACCCGGGCCTGCGGCGACGTGTAGCCGGCCAGCAGCTCGGCGACCTTGGACTCGGAGCCGGGCTTCACCGTGAAGGTGAGGGCGTGGCGGGCGACGCCGTCTCCGACGCGGGCCTCCACCTGCGGGGCCGGCGAGGCGGGCTGTCCGGTGAGGGCCTGGGCGGGGTGGGTCTCGCGGAGGATGCTGTAGCGCATCGACCGGGTGTCCCGGACGCAGCTGTGCATCGGCCGTACCGTCTCGACGTGCTCCTCGCTGTTCACCCAGGCGAGGAACGGGGGCGCGCTCTCCCACTCGCTGGTGATGAGCCACTGCGAGGGGTTCTCGATCGACTGGCACAGCTGGTCACTGATGTGACCGGGCACCGAGGCGACCTGGTTGCGCATGAGTTCGTACGCCTCGAGGAACTGCTCCTGGGCCCCTTCGTACAGGTCCAGCAGCAGAATCACCCGAAGCCTGGAGCCGTCGAAGGCCGACTGCGAGATACGTCCCGAGATGGTCATTCCGGCACACCTCTCCTCTTGGTCACGGAAAGCGAGGAACGACCGCGGTGTCCGAAAAAGGCCGGGGCCGCCATGAGCCGATCGTTGACGGGACCTCCCGACTGCGCGACCCCGCCGGGTCGGACGAGTGAACGGCGAGCCATCCGGGTGCCTCCGACGCGCGAACCGGTCGCACAGGGCGTGGAATCGGCATCGTCATCTCCCACCACGTCGCAGGCGACGCCTGGAGGCAGTCAATGAACCGATTCGAAGGGGCCGGCGAGATCGGTCACCGCACGCCCGTCCTCATCGTCGGCGGCTCGCTGGTGGGACTCTCCACCTCGCTCTTCCTGGGCCGTCTCGGCGTGCCGCACATCCTCGTGGAGCGTCACTCGGGCACCTCGCACCATCCGCGCGGGCGCGGCAACAACGTGCGCACCATGGAGCTCTTCCGGACGGCCGGGGTGCAGCGGCGCATCGAGGAGGCCGCCTCGGTGCTGGCGGACAACCACGGCATCCTGCAGACGCCGTCCCTGGTGGGCGACGCGGGCGAGTGGCTGTTCAAGGAGATCGACCCGGGCGGCGGCCTGGCCCGCTTCAGCCCCGGCGCCTGGTGCCTGTGCAGCCAGAACGATCTGGAACCGGTGCTGCTGGAGAGCGCCCGGGAGCTGGGCGGCGATCTGCGGTTCTCCACGGAGCTGATGTCGTTCGAGCAGGACCCCGACGGGGTGACCGCGATGGTCAAGAGCCGCGAGACCGGCGAGCACACCACGATCCGTGCGGACTACCTGGTCGCGGCGGACGGACCGCGCAGCCCCGTCCGTGAGGCGCTCCGCATCGGCCAGACCGGGCCGGGCGACCTGTTCCACAACGTGAGCGTCACGTTCACCTCCCGCGGTCTCGCGGAGGTCGTGGGCGACCGCCGGTTCATCGTCTGCTACCTCACCGATCCGGAGGCGGACGGCGCGCTGCTGCCCGTCGACAACAAGGAGCACTGGGTCTTCCACGCCCCCTGGCATCCCGAACGGGGGGAAACCATCGAGGAGTTCACCGACGAGCGGTGCGTGGAGCACATCCGGCGGGCGACGGGCGTGCCGGACCTGGACGTGCGGATCACCGGGCGGGCCGCCTGGCACGCGGCCGAGCGGGTCGCCGAACGGTACGCGGACCGGCGGGTGTTCCTCGCGGGCGACTCGGCGCACGAGATGTCCCCGACCGGCGCGTTCGGCTCCAACACCGGTATCCAGGACGCCCACAACCTGGCCTGGAAACTGTCCGCGGTGATCGGCGGGTGGGCCGGCAGGGGGCTGCTCGCGTCGTACGACGCCGAGCGCCGGCCGGTGGCGGAGGCGACCAGCGCACGGGCCTCGTCGCGTTCCGTCGAGCACAGCCACCCGGGGTACACGCCGTCCCCCGCGGCGGGCGGCCCGGGCGGTGCCGGAGGGCCCGGTGGCCCCGGCGGCCCCGGGCGTCCGGGTGCCGGGGGTCCGGGAGGTGCCGGGGGTCCGGGAGGTGCCGGGGGTCCGGGAGGTGCCGGGGGTCCGGGAGGTGCCGGGGGTCCCGGCGGCAGGAAGGGCGGGATCCTGAACGTGGCGCTCGCCTACCGCTACCCGCGGGGTGCCGTGGTGGGCGCCGATCCGGCGGCCCCGGTCGTGCCCGACGGCGTACGGCTGACGGGTGAACCGGGGACGCGGGCGCCGCACCAGTGGCTGACCCGCTCGGGCGAGCGGGTCTCCACGCTCGACCTGTACGAGCGGTCCATGGTGCTGCTCAGCTCGGCGGACGGCAGCGGCGGCTGGCACGACGCCGCCCTGGACGTGGCGCGGGAGCTCGACGTCCCGCTGGATTCCTACCGGGTCGGCGTCCGGCCCGAGGCCGAACTGGCGCCCGCGGACGACACGGAGTGGGCGGAGGCCCACGGCGTCTCCCGGGACGGCGCGGTGCTGGTCCGACCCGACGGGTTCGTCGCCTGGCGGTCCGCGGAGGGGTCCGCGGATCCCGCCGCGGCGCTGCGGGAGGCGCTCACCGCGGTCCTCGACTGCGGCTGATCCCCGTCCGGACCGCCCCCGGCGGGCGTGGAAACGGCCGGAGGCCGTATCGGTCACCCGATACGGCCTCCGGCCGACGACTTCGTAAAGTCGGGACGACAGGATTTGAACCTGCGACCCCTTGACCCCCAGTCAAGTGCGCTACCAAGCTGCGCCACGTCCCGATGCGCCGCCACCCGGTGTCCCGTGTGATCGCGCATCCGAACCCTACCGCACCTCGGTGGGTGCCTCCGCACGCACCGTCATCGTCCCAGCCCAGCGGGGGTCGGCGGGCCGCCCGTCAGGCGTTGGGGTCGAAGGTGATGCCGGCCGGCTTCGCCTTAACGAGGTGCGCGTTGAAGTTGCCGTCCTTGAGGCCGAACACGGCGCTGCCGAAGTTGTAGGCGCTCAACTTGTCGCGCAGCCCGGCCGGGTAGCCGTTCCAGCCGACCAGGGTCGGGAACTGCCAGGTGTGCTGGTGGTTCTCCGGCGGCTCGTCGTTGGTGTTCGCGGGCCGGAAGCAGTGCGTTCCGATGCCGTCCTTGTGGTAGACGACCTTGGGGTGCGTGCCGTCCCAGCGGATCTGGTCCCGGCCGTAGATGTTGAAGTTTCCGTGGGCCGAGGTGGACACGTACTTGGCCTCGTTGTCCTGGACCCACACCACGACGTGTTCCCAGTCGTTGCGGTGTCCGCCGAGGCCGCTGCCGGCGACGGCCTGGTCCTTCTCGAAGTAGAGGCCGTACATGATGGCGCACCAGCCGTTGTTGCACTTCTCGCGGGAGTAGCCGTTGGTGTTGTCGAGGTCCCAGGAGTCGCGGCACTGGCCGTTCAGGGCGCCGGAGGGGTTGAGGCCGCCGTTGACCGTCCCGTCGGGACCGATGGCGGGCGTCGGGTAGCAGCCGTCGGTGTCGTAGTCGAAGGCCGGCTGGAACGTCTGCTCCAGTCCGTCCGCGTTCGCGGGCAAGGCCTTGGGCGGGTCGGCGAGGGCCAGGCCCGGGAAGGCGACGACCAGCGCGACGGCGCTGCCGAGGATGAGCGAGACCTTGCTGATCCGCGAGCTTCTCTTCACTGCGTCCTCCAGATCGACCGCGGCGTGGGGGCGGGGCAGACCACGCGGTCAGGTTGGCATGCCCAGATCAGCTTTCCGGGCGTGCGGCGAAAACGCCAGACTCCGCGGGTGTCCGAGCGATGAAGGATCAGCCAATGCGCGTCCCACGACGGACTGTTGGGGTGATCCGGACACCCCGACAGCACAACTCCCCTACTCGGCAACCCAGTTGTCGCCGAAATACCGTCCGGCCGGGGCCGACTCCGCGGCCGGCGACCGTGGCCCCGGAGCCCTCACTCGCCCCCGGTCCGCGGCTCCCAGCCCTCGTACGCCGCCGTCAGCAGCCCGAGGACGCCGTGGGCCGTCACCTCGCGCGGGTTGGGGTACGACTCCGTGGCGACCTCGGCCGCCGCCCGGCTCAGGTCGCTCTCCTTCAGGCCGAGTTCGGCGAGTGTGCGCGGAGCGCCGAGGTCTCCCGCGAACTGCCGCAGGGCGTGCGGCACGTCATCGGTGTCCAGCGCCCGCGAGAGCGCGGCGATCGCCTGCGGCGCGGCGGCCGCGTTGTAGGCCAGGGCATAGGGCAGGACCACGGTGTGGGTCTCGGCGTGCGGCAGGCCGAAGGTGCCGCCGAGCACGTGGCAGAGCTTGTGGTGCAGTCCCATGGTGGTCGCGCCGAGGCACGCGCCGCAGAGCCAGGCGCCGTACAGGGCGCGTCCGCGCGCCTCCAGGTCACCGGGGGCCTCGGCCACCCGCCGGAGGGCGCCCGTCATCGCGCGGACGCCTTCCTCTGCCATCAGGGAGACCAGCGGGGACGCGTCGGGCGCGTACAGCGCCTCGACGGCGTGCGCGAGGGCGTTGACGCCGCTGGTCACCGAGAGCGGCACCGGGAGGGCGAGGGTCAGTCCGGGGTCGTAGACGACGGAGCGCGGCTGCACGGACGGGTCGCGTCCGGTGCGCTTGGCCCCGTGCTCGGTGAGGCCCCACACGGACGTCATCTCCGAGCCGGAGTAGGTGGTGGGCACGGCGATCAACGGCAGTCCGGTGCGCAGCGCCACCGCCTTGCCCAGGCCGATCGCGGAGCCGCCGCCGACGGCGACGCAGCCGTCCGCGCCCGCCTCCCGTGCCGCCTCGACGGCGCGGTCGGCCACCTCCGCGGGGACGTGCATCCGGGCACCCGCGTGCACCCCCGCACAGCTGTCGCCGAGGGCGTCCGCCACCGACCGCGCGACGTCCTCGCCCCGGCTGCCGCAGATCACCAGGACGCGATGCAGCCCGAGCCGGGCGGCCTCGGCCGGCGTCGCGCTCACCGCCGCGCCGGGCCGGAACACCACCCGTGCGGGCCGGGTCTCGTAGGAGAAGTCGAGCGGGCTCTCGGGGCTGTTGCTCATTCCGGCTCCAGTACGAGGTCGAAGTGCGCGTGCCGGAACGGGTTCGCGACGCCGAACTCCCGTGCCAGGGAGGGGTCGTCGGTCTCGGTGAAGTCCTGCACGAGGCTCTTCTTGACGGCGAAGACGGCGTCCGACTCGAGATGCGCGCCGCCCGCCACGAAGATGTGCGTGGTGACGGGGGCGTGGCCCGCCGCCGAGGCGATGAAGTGGATGTGGGCGGGGCGGTAGGGGTGCCGGGCGGTGGCTCCCAGCAGGGCGCCGACCGGGCCGTCGGTGGGGATCGGGTACGGGCTCGGCACACAGGTGCGGAACCGGAAGCGGCCCTCGGCGTCGGCCGTGAAGAGTCCGCGTCCGTTGCCCGGAGGCTGGACGTCCGGCTGCTGGACGTCGTAGAAGCCCTCGCCGTTCGCCTGCCACACGTCGAGGACCGCGCCGGGCAGCGGAGTCCCGTCGGGCGAGAGCACCTGCCCGTCGATCACGCACGGTTCACCGGTGCCCATCAGGTCGATGTCCGCGCCGAGTTCACGCGGCGGCGACGCCGTCATGTGGAACGGGCCGAGGACCGTCGACTCCGTCGTACGCGGGTCCCGGTGGCCGTTCAGGGTCTCCACGAGCATCGAGACACCGAGCACGTCCGACAGGAGGATGAACTCCTGCCGGGTGTCGGTGCACATGTGCCCCGTCGCCGTCAGGAAGCCGATGGCCTGTTCCCACTCCTCCATGGTCGGCTGCGTCTCCCGGACGAAGTCGTGGAGATGGCGGGTGAGCGCGCCGAGCAGCCCGCGCAGGCGCGGGTCGGGCGTGCCGGCGAAGCTGTCGACGACGGCTTCGGTGATCTCGGTCGTGAAGTCCGTACCGGTGTCCGTACCGGTGTCCGAACCGACGCCCGTACTGACGTCCGCGCCGACGTTCGTGGCGACATCCCTGCCGAAGTACTCCGCCATGCCGCTCCCGTGGTCCCTAGGTCGTCCTGCCAGGCACGTGCCCAGGCTACGAGGCCACCCGCGCCGGGGGTGGCAAGCCGGCGAACCCGTCGCCGGTGTCCCGTCCGCCCGCCCCCGCGACGGCCGCCCGCGGGGTCCCGACACAGGCGGGACGACGCCGGGGATACATGATCGCCCTTTCCGTAAGGCATGGTTGACCCGAGCAACACGCACGCACCGGACGCACGGAAAGTATGATCAAGCAATGTCTGACTTGACCGAAACCACGCCCGGCTGGCTGTCCCGCGACGAACTGGAATCGGCCCGCGCCCGCATGCCGATCCTGTACGTCGAGGCGGTCCCGGTGCGCGTCGACGACAACGGCGAAGTCACCCACATCGGGCTCCTGCTCCGTATCGGTCCGGACGGGACGGTCAGCCGCACCCTCGTCTCCGGCCGGGTGCTGCACCACGAGCGGGTCCGCGACGCGCTGCTGCGCCACCTGGAGAAGGACCTCGGTCCCGTGGCACTCCCCCGGGTGCCCGCCTCCCTGCAGCCCTTCACCGTGGCCGAGTACTTCCCGACACTCGGCGTCACGCCCTTCCACGACCCGCGCCAGCACGCGGTGTCCCTGGCCTACATCGTCCCGGTGACCGGCGACTGCCGTCCCCGGCAGGACGCGCTCGACCTGGTCTGGTTCAGCCCGGAGGAGGCCTCGTCGGCGATGGTCGCGGACGAGATGCCCGGCGGTCACGGAGTGCTGCTGCGGCAGGCGCTGGCCCACGTCGGCTGCCTGTCCTAGCGGCGACGGGACGCGGGGAGACGGGGAGTCCGGGAGACGGAAAAGGCCGTTTTCTCACGGATGAGAAAACGGCCTCCGACCTGCTCGAAAGCTGGTCGGGACGACAGGATTTGAACCTGCGACCCCTTGACCCCCAGTCAAGTGCGCTACCAAGCTGCGCCACGTCCCGGTGCGTTCCCGCGCGGCGGACCGCGCGATCGTGCGAACAGAACTTTACCCCACGTCGGGGGCTGCCCCGCAGGGGGCGCGGAGAGCGGGACAATCGGATCATGAACGGACCATCACGGACACCACGGACACCGCCGGGCGGGAGTCGTGACCGGGACCCCGAGGGCCGGGCGCGCAACGCGCGGCCCCGCGACGGCCTCGGCCGCCCCCTGCCGTACGGATCGGCCGGGGTGGAGCGGCAGCCCGAGGGCGTCGTCCGCGCACCCGGGGAGTCGGTCGCCGAGGCCCAGACGCTGCTGGACGCCGGACGGCCCTTCCACGCGCACGAGGTATTCGAGGACGCCTGGAAGTCCGGCCCGGACGACGAGCGGGGGCTCTGGCGCGGGCTGGCGCAGCTCGCGGTGGGGCTCACCCACGCGGCCCGCGGGAACACGACGGGCGGCGCCCGGCTGCTGCGGCGCGGCGCCGGGGCCGTCGAGGAGTGGGGCGCGGAGACCGGCCGACCCCGGCCGCACGATCTGCGGCTCGCGGAACTGGTCGACTGGGCAAGGGAGTTGGCCGATTCCGTGGAGCGTGGCGGTGTCCCGGTCGACGCGGCGGCGTCGGCGCCGCGGCTGCGCGGGCGGGCCGGCTGAGGCGGAGCCGGACGCGGTGCGTCGGGCGTCCCGGGCGTGGGGCAGACTCCGGGGGTGCGAAAGATTCATGTCATCGGCATCGGAGCGGGCGACCCCGAGCAGCTCACCCTGCAGGCGGTCAAGGCGCTGAGGAGCACGGACGTGTTCTTCATCCTGGACAAGGGCGAGGTGAAGTCCGACCTGGTCCGGCTGCGCCGCGACATCCTCGACGCGCACGTGCCGGAGGGGACGTACCGCCTGGTCGAGGCGCGTGACCCGGACCGCGACCGGACGGCGGGCGGCGCGGCGTACTCGCCGGCCGTCGGGGACTGGCGCAGCGCACGCGGCGCCATCTACGAACGGCTGATCGCCGAGGAGCTGGGCGAGGACGAGAGCGGCGCGTTCCTGGTGTGGGGCGACCCGGCGCTGTACGACAGCACGCTCGGCATCCTGGAGGAGATCCGGGAGCGGGACACCGTGGCGTTCTCGTACGACGTGGTGCCCGGCATCAGCAGTGTCTCGGCGCTCGTCGCCCGGCACCGGACGGGTCTGAACCGGGTCGCCCGGCCCGTGCAGATCACCACCGGGCGGCGCCTAGCGGAGGGTTTCCCGGAGGGCGTGGACGACGTGGTCGTGATGCTCGACGCCCAGCGGACGTTCCGCCAGTACGCGGACCAGGACATCGACATCTACTGGGGCGCCTACATCGGGACCCCCGACGAGATCCTCGCCTCCGGACCGCTGGCCGAGACGGCACCCCGCATCGAGCGGCTGCGCGCCGAGGCCCGGGAGCGCAAGGGCTGGATCATGGACACGTATCTGCTGCGCAGGAATCCTCGGGAATAGGGCCGGGCCCGGAGCGTCGACGAGCGCCGTACGCCGGGCGGATGACCCCGCATGCACGGGGAGCCGCCGGGTGTGAGGGTGGCGATTGTGACGATCACCGAGGATACGGCGCCACCCGCGGCGGAAGCGCCCGGACCGCCGGTGCTGGACGGCCGGCGCCGCAACATCGTCTTCGCGACGATCGTGCTGGGCATTCTCCTCGCCGCGCTCGACCAGACGATCGTGGGCACCGCGCTGCCGACGATCGTGTCGGACCTGGGCGGCGCCGAGCACATGTCGTGGGTGGTGACCGCGTACCTGCTGGCCGAGACCGTGGCGACGGTGCTGGTCGGCAAGTTCGGCGACCTGTTCGGCCGCAAGATCGTCTTCCAGGCCTCGGCGATCATCTTCATCACCGGTTCGTTCCTGTGCGGCCTCGCCACGAACATGTCGCTGCTGATCTCCTGGCGGGCGATGCAGGGCATCGGCGCGGGCGGTCTGATGGTGACCGCCATGGCGCTGATCGCGGACGTCATCCCGCTGCGCGAGCGGGGCAAGTACCAGGGCGCGATCGGCGCGGTCTTCGGTGTGGCCACGGTCATCGGGCCGCTGCTCGGCGGGCTGTTCACGGACCACCTCTCCTGGCGGTGGGCCTTCTACATCAACGTGCCCATCGCGGTCGTCGTGGTGATCGCGGCGGCCCGCACCATCCCCGTGGTGAAGTCGGCCACGCGGCCCGTCATCGACTATCTGGGCATCGCGCTCGTCGCGGTCGGCGCGAGCGCGCTCATCCTGGGGACGAGCTGGGGCGGCAACCAGTACGCCTGGGGATCGCCGACCATCATCGCCCTGTTCGTGGGCGGTCTGGTCGCGCTCGGCCTGTTCTGCTGGGTGGAGACCCGCGCGGCCCAGCCGATGCTGCCGATGCGCCTCTTCTCCAACCCGGTCTTCACGGTGTGCTCGATCCTCAGCTTCATCGTGGGCTTCGCGATGCTCGGCGCGATGACGTTCCTGCCGACCTATCTGCAGTACGTCGACGGGGACTCGGCGACGATCTCCGGTGTCCGGACGCTGCCCCTGGTGGTGGGACTGCTCATCGCCTCGATCTTCAGCGGCAACGTGGTCAGCAAGACCGGGCAGTACCGCATCTTCCCCATCGTCGGTTCCCTGGTGATGGCACTGGGGCTCTACCTGATGTCCCTGATGGGACCGGACACGGGGACGTGGCTGGAGTCCCTGTACATGTTCGTGCTCGGCACCGGCATCGGACTGTCCATGCAGGTCCTGACGATCGCCGTGCAGAACACCGTGGAGTACACCGACCTCGGCACGGCCACCTCGGGAGTCACCTTCTTCCGTACGCTCGGCAGCTCGTTCGGTACGGCCGTCTTCGGGACGATCTACACCAACGCGCTGAAGCCCAACCTGGCCGACGGCGTGCGGTCGGCCGCGGAGGCCGGCGCGGTGTCGCCCGCCGTCGTCGCCCGGGCGGCGCAGAGCCCGGAAGCCCTTCACCGGCTGCCCGCCCGGACGGCGCGGCCCATCATCGAGGCGTACGCCGACACCATCCACACGGTGTTCCTGTGGACCGTGCCGGTGGCGCTCCTCGGGTTCGTGGTGGCGCTCTTCCTCAAGCAGGTGGAACTGCGGGACAGCGCCCGGCTGGGTTCGACGGACATGGGCGAGGGGTTCGCGTCGCCGGCCGGCACCGACTCCCAGCGGGTGCTGGAGGCGTCCGTCGGGAAGATCATCGGGGGCACGGAGATGGCGACCGCCCGCCGGATCGTCGCGGAGTCGGACACCCGGCTGGACGTCGCGGGCGCCTGGGCCGTCATGCAGGTGGAGCTGTTCAGCCGGATGGTCGGCCACGCCAACCTCAACCTGATCGCCGGCCGGCGCCATCTGCCGCCCGAGGTCCTCGTGCCGGTGTTCAACCGCATGGTCGAGGAGGGCTATCTCACCCGGCACGGCTCGCTCTTCTCCCACACGGCGGCCGGTGAGCGCGAGGCACGGGTGATCGGCACGGCCTGGGGCAGGTGGCTCGCGGAACGCGTCGAGCAGGACGTGGGCCGGCCGTCCGGCACGGAACTGCGCGCCGCCGTCGACACCATCGCCAAGCGGCTGCTGGTCGAGGACCTCACCCAGGACATCCCCGACCGGTCCCGGGAACTGGAGCCGGCCTCGAAGGCCTGACCGCCCCGCCGTCGCGCGGCGCCAGGGCCGACGGGATCTTGGCCGGGGCCGTCCGGTCAGTCCCCGGCGAGGTCCAGCAGGGCGAGCGCCGACGGCACGTCCGCCACGGCGCTCACCCCGTCCGGCAGGGGCGGACGGCGGACGACGACCACGGGCAGGGCGAGGTCGCGGGCGGCCGTCAGTTTCGCGGACGTGGCGGCTCCCCCGCTGTCCTTGGTCACGAGGACGTCGATGCGGTGCCGGAGCAGGAGTGCCCTCTCGTCGTCAAGGGTGAACGGGCCGCGGGCCAGCAGCACTTCGGTGTCCGGCGGCAGCGGCGGGTCGGGGGCCTCCACCGACCGGACGAGGAAATGCGGTCCGGACAGGTGCGCGAACGCGGCGAGACCGAGCCGGCCCGTGGTGAGGAAGACGCGGCGGCCGAGGCCGGGCAGCAGTGCGGCGGCCTCCGTGAGGGAGCCGGCCTCGTGCCAGCGGTCGCCGGGGCCGGCCTGCCAGCCGGGGCGGCGCAGGACCACCGCGGGGACACCGGTGGCGGTGGCGGCCCGTGCCGCGTTCGCGGTGATGCCGGAAGCGAACGGATGGGTCGCGTCCACGAGAACGTCCACCCGGTGCTCTCGCAGCCACCGCGCGAGCCCGTCGGCCCCGCCGAACCCTCCGGTCCGTACGTCCCCTTCGACCGCGCTGGGCCGGGCCACGCGCCCCGCCAGCGAGGTCGTCACCCGTACGCCGGGACGCGCGGTGAGTTCGGCGGCGAGCTCACGCGCCTCGGTCGTGCCGCCGAGGACGAGGACGTGGGGGGACATGGCCCGAGCCTACGGGGGCGCGCCGGCGGGTTCCGGACGCGCCCCCGCCGCTCGCGGTCAGGGAGGCAGGGTCGATCGGCCCCGGTCAGGGAGCCAGGCGGAAGACGCCGTAGGAGAACGGCTCGGTGGTGATCGTGCCGTCGGGGTGCGCCTCGACGCCCCGCGCGAGCAGGGCCGGGCCGACGGTCACGTCACGGAGGGTGCAGGTCTCCGGCCGTCCGCTCGGGTTGACGGCCACGAGGTACGAGTCGCCGCGCGTGTAGACCAGCGGATAGCCGGAGTTGAGCACCTCGACCGGCCCGTGCGTGCCCAGTTCCCGGTGTTCGCGCCGGAGCCGGATCAGGGCCCGCACCTGGTGCAGCAGCGATGTGTCGTCGGCCCGCTGCGCGGCCACGGACGGCCGGTCGACGGCCGGGTCGAGCGGCAGATACAGGTCCTCCTCGGCGGCCGTGGAGAAGCCCGCGCTCGGTCCGTCGTCCCACTGCATCGGCGTACGGGAACCCTGGCGCGCCTCGTCGCCGAGCTGACTGCCCTCCTTGCTCGGCAGCCCCGGCAGATACCGCATGCCGATCTCGTCGCCGTAGTAGATGACGGGCAGGGAGGGCCAGGTGAGCTGGAAGGCGAAGGCGGGCGCGACCATGTCCCGGGTGCGGGTGCCGCACACCAGCCGGGAGAAGTCGTGGTTGGCCGTCGGGAGAGCCACGTAGCCCGCTCCGGCGATGGCCGTGTCGGCCTCGCGCCACGCTTCGAGGAACTCCCGCATCGAACCGTCGCCGTCGGGTCCGAAGAAGCAGGGGTCCTCGCCCCAGACCGGGTTGTGGCTCCCCTGGGCGTTGCCCCACAGCGACCGCAGCGGGCGGCCGACGAAGTGGAGGAAGAAGTCGGCGTGGATCCCGGCGGGCACGGAGGTCTTGGGGTCGCCCCACTCGGAGAGCAGCGCCCGGTCCGGGTAGGTCTCGTCCATCCACGCCCGCGTCTCGCGCCACAGGGCGGCGGTGGCCGAGCGGTCGGGATCGTCCTTCACCAGGGAGAACGCCATGTCGACGCGGAACCCCGCGACACCGCGGTCGAACCAGTACGCCATGATCTCGCGCAGCGCCGCCCGGTTGGCGAGGGGCCCCGGGGCGTCGACGGGCTGGCGCCAGGGCTCGGCCGGGTCCGGGCGCGCGTAGCCGAAGTTGAGGGCCGGCTGGACGGGATAGAAGTTCGGCAGGTAGTACCCCGGCCGGGTGCCGGGCGAGGGCACCCAGGCGGGGCTCGGCGCCTCGGTGGTGTCGGCCCAGATGTAGCGGTCGTCGCCGGGATCGTCGGCCGAGGCCCGGAACCACGCGTGCTGGTCGGAGGTGTGCCCGGCGACCAGGTCCAGCATGACCCGGATGCCGCGTGAGCGGGCCTCCTCGACGAGGGTGGCCAGGTCGTGGTTCGTGCCGTAGCGGGGGGCGACGGTCCGGTAGTCGCTGACGTCGTATCCGGCGTCCGCGAAGGGCGAGGCGAACAACGGGCTGAGCCAGACGGTGTCGACGCCGAGCCACTCCAGGTACTCCAGCCGGTGCAGCACGCCGGGCAGGTCCCCGATGCCGTCCCCGTCGGTGTCGGCGTAGGTCTGCGGATAGATCTGGTACATCACCGCGTCCGCCAGCCAGGCGGGCGGCGGTTGGATGTCCGCCATGGAAGCGGCCCTTCTCTCGGACGTCGGCAGGGCAGGAGGACACGGCCGCGGTGAGCGGGCGCGCCGCGTCAAGCTAACAGTGCAGAAAGCGCTTTCCAAGAGCGCTGGGGCGGAGACGTGAGGCCGGTGTCGGAAAGATCCGCCGTGTTCCGCGGCGGATCTTTCCGACGCGTCACGACTGCCCCGGCCGGGCGGTCCGACTCAGTGCAGGAGCAGTTGGATTCCGCCCACCACCGTCGCCGCGATCACCAGGCGTTCGAAAAGCAGCTGGTTGATCCGGTTCACGGCCCATTTCCCGAGGAACGCGCCCGGCACGACGAAGACGGCCAGCGCGGCGTCCAGCAGCAGGGAGTGGCCGTCGATCAGTCCGAGTCCCGCGCTGAAGGGCAGCTTGGACACGTTGACGATCAGGAAGAAGAAGGCGGAGGTGCCGAGGAAGCCGAGCTTGCGGAAGCCCGCCGAGAGGAGATACATCGACATCACGGGGCCGCCCGCGTTGGCGACCATGGTGGTGAACCCGCCGAGCACGCCGTAGGAGCGGGCCTTGACGCGGCCCGAGCGCGTGACGACGGCGTCGGGTTCGTCGTCCTGGACGGCGGCCCTGCGGCGCCACACGGTGACCGCCGCCATGAGCAGCAGGATGGCGCCGATCGACGTCCGGACGACCGCGTCGTCCGCCCACACCAGGAACACGGTGCCGAGGACGACTCCGGCGGCGACCGCGGGGAACAGCCGCCACAGCGTGGGCCAGTGGGCGTGGCGCCGGTAGGTGAGGACGGCGAGCACGTCGCCGACGATCAGGATGGGAAGCAGGACGCCGGTCGAGGCGCGGGCGGGCAGTACGGCGGCGAAGATCGCCAGGCTGACCGTGTTGGCCCCGCTCACGGCGGTCTTGGAGAAGCCGACGAGCAGGGCCGCGGCGGCCAGGGCGGCGAACTCCCAGCTGGATATGTGCCAGAGCGTCATTGTGTTCATGCGGGGACCGATGCTATGCCCACGCAACTCGCCCGCGTAAGGAGCGTCTCGCCGGACGGCTCCCGGGCGGGCGGAACGCGGGCGCCGGTCAGGCCGTGCAGCGCGTACTCAGTCCGTGTAGCGCGTGCGCAGCTCCCGCTTGAGGACCTTCATGCTCGGGCCGAGGGGCATCTCGTCGGCGAACTCCAGTCGGCGCGGGTACTTGTGACGGCCCAGATGGTCCTTGGACCACTCGGCGATCTCGGCCGCGTCGGCCGTGGCGCCCTCGGCGCGGACCACGACGGCGCACACCTCCTCGCCGTGCAGCTCGTCCGGCAGGCCGATCACCGCGACCTGGGCGACGGCGGGGTGCCGCATCAGCACCTCCTCGACCTCGCGCGGATAGATGTTGTAGCCGCCGCGGATGATGACGTCCTTCTTGCGGTCGACGATCCGCAGGAAGCCGTCGTCGTCCTTGGTGCCGAGGTCACCGGTGCGGAACCAGCCGTCGACCACGGCCTCCGCGGTGGCCTCGGGCCGGCCGAGGTAGCCGGAGAAGACGTTGTGGCCCCGGATGACGACCTCGCCCAGTTCCCCCGGGGGCAGCAGGTCGATCCGCCCCTCGACCTCGGCCCGCGCGATCTCCGCGTCGACGCCCCACAGCGGGTGGCCGATGGTGCCGGCCCTGGTGCCGAACAGCGGCTGGTTGACGGTGGCGGTCGGCGAGGTCTCCGACAGCCCGTAGCCCTCGTAGATCCGCGCGCCGAACGCCGCCTCGAACCGCTCCAGGACGGCGACGGGCAGGCTGGCGCCGCCCGAGATGCAGAGCCTCAGCTCGGGCAGGGCCGCGGCGCCCGCCGCCGCTGCCGCCAGGGCGACGTACATCGTCGGGACGCCGTGGAAGGTGTTGACGCCTTCCGCCACCATCAGCTCGATCGCGCGCGCGGCGTCGAACCGCGGCAGCAGGACGAGGGTGGCGCCCGCGCGCCAGGTGGAGTTGAGGGAGACGGTCTGCCCGAAGGCGTGGAAGAGCGGCAGGGCTCCGAGGGCGATGTCGTCGGGGCGGATGTCGTTGGCGTCGAAGGCGTTGACCGTCGCGTTCATCACCAGGTTGAAGTGGCTGAGCACGGCGCCCTTGGGGACGCCGGTGGTGCCACTGGTGTAGAAGACGACGGCCGGGTCGTCGGCGTCCCGGGTGACGTACGAGGTGAGGGGTTCGGCGGCCTGGGCGAGCTTCTCGAACTCGGCCCCGAGCGTGACGACCCTGACGCCGAGGGCCCGCGCGGCGGCCGCCCCGGTCGCCTCCTGCGCCGGGTGGCAGAGCAGCAATGTCGCTCCGCTGTCCTTGAGTACGTGCTCGACCTCGGAGGCCGACAGGAGCAGGTGCACCGGGACGACCACACCGCCGGCCGCCGCGATCGCGTAGTAGGCGTGCGGGAACTCCGCCGTGTTGGGCGCCATGAGGGCAACGCGGTCTCCGGGCCGCACGCCGAGGCCGGTGAGCGCGCCGGCCTGGGCCAGCGCGGACTCCCACACCTCGGCGAAGGTGAGGCGCAGCTCGCCCTCGACGAGCGCCGTCTTCGAGGGGCGGCGCCGGGCGTTCTCGGCGAGGATCGCGGCGAGGGACAGGGTTGCCATGGGGGGTGGCTCCGTTTCTTGCTGGTGCGGCTCTGGACCGGAGAGGGCGGGACGGGCCCGGTGGGCACGCGCTGCGGCGTACGGCGTCACGGGCCCCCGGGCGTGCGGATGCGGCCGGTGTCAGTGGCGCTCGACCAGGACCGCGCTCCCCTGCCCGACCCCGACGCACATCGTGGCCAGGCCGCGGCCGGCGCCGGTGCGGCGCATGCGGTGCAGCAGGGTGGTGAGGATGCGGGCGCCCGAGCAGCCGAGGGGATGGCCGAGGGCGATGGCGCCGCCGGTCGGGTTGACGAGGTCGGGGTCGATGCCGAGGAGGTCCACGCAGGCGAGGGCCTGGGCGGCGAACGCCTCGTTGAACTCGGCCTCCTGGAGGTCGTCGACGCTCCAGCCGACGCGCGCGAGCGCCTTGCGGGTCGCGGGCACCGGGCCGATGCCCATGACGTCCGGGTCGACTCCGGCGGAGGCTCCGGCGACGTACCGGCCGAGCGACTCCAGGTGCAGTTCGTTCAGGACCTCCTCGCTGACGAGGAGCACACCGGCCGCTCCGTCGTTCATCGGCGAGGCGTTGCCCGCGGTGACGGTGCCGCCCGCGCGGAACACCGGCTTGAGGCGGGACAGCTTGTCGAGCGAGGTGTCCTCGCGGACGCATTCGTCGCGGTCGACGACCACGCCGTCGGGGCGCTCCACGGGCAGCAGTTCGGCGTCGAAGTGACCGTTCTTCCGGGCGTCGGCGGCGCGCTGGTGGCTGCGGAGCGCGAAGGCGTCCTGCCGCTCGCGCGAGATGCCGTACCGCTCGGCGACCTCCTCGCCGGTCTCCCCCATCGACAGCACCCCGTGCAGGTCATTCATCGCGGGGTTGACCAGCCGCCAGCCGAGCCGGGTGTCGACGGTCTCGATGCGGTGCGGCAGCGCCTCGTCCGGGCGCGGCAGGACGAAGGGGGCTCGGCTCATCGACTCGGAGCCGCCGGCGAGGACGATGTCGGCCTCGCCTGAGGCGATGGCACGGGCGGCCGTCGTGACGGCTTCGAGGCCCGAGGCGCACAGCCGGTTGACGGTGGCGCCGGGCACGCTGTCGGGCAGCCCGGCGAGCAGGGCGGCCATGCGGGCGACGTTGCGGTTGTCCTCGCCCGCCTGGTTGGCGGCGCCCCAGTAGACGTCGTCGACACGGGCCGGGTCGAGTGTGGGCACCTCGGCGACGAGGCCGCGGATGACGCCCGCGGCGAGGTCGTCGGGCCGCACGGAGGACAGGGCTCCGCGCAGCTTGCCGATGGGCGTGCGGCGGGCGGCCGCGAAGTGGACGGGGCGCACGACAGGACTCCTGACAGACAACGGCGGGCAACGGCGGCACGACATTAATTAGCACTGCTAGTTTTGGACTATAGACCGCCACCCGACCCTTGGGAAGATCCGCCGGCGGCCGGTATCGGCAGGTCCGTCCCCGGCAGCGGTCCCGCATGGAGCGGGGACCGGCGGGCAGGCGGGGATGCGGGACGGGCCGGCGGTACACCGCCCGCCGCCCCGCGTCACATGACAGACCGGCGGGAACACCGAAGGGGCACCGACATGACCGACACCGTCGAGCTCGACGCACTGTGGGACGAGTTCCACAGCGTGGTGAACATGACCTCCCAGGAGCTCGCGGCCTGGCTGCGGGCCGGTGAGACCGGCGAGACCGCCATGGGCAGCGAGCCCCCGCCCGGGCGGCCGGGCGCGCCGACCGGCCTGCTGGTCCTCGCGCTCCTCCAGAAGCGCCGCGCCGATCTCACCGACGAGGACGTCGCGACCATGTACGAGGTGATCGACACCGTGGAGGCCGAGGCGGACGGCCCGGACGCGGGAGCCGGCGACGAACGCGTGCGCCACCGGCTGATGACCCTGGGCCACGATCCGCAGCGGCGCCGGCGGTGAGTCCCCCTCCGGCGGCCGGCCGGAGGCCGGGTGGCCGGGGATCGACGGTCCCCCGGCCCGGGCACCCCGTGGATGGCACACTGCTCGCGCACCCGGCCGGGCAGCCGCCGGCGGGGTGAACAGGCCGAACGGAAAAGGGAGTTGCCGTATGACGGGGACCGAGTCGGCAGCGGACCGGATCGACACCAGCAGACCCCATCCGGCACGGGTGTACGACTGGTATCTGGGCGGCAAGGACAACTACCCGGTCGACGAGCAGCTCGGGCAGCACATCATGTCCCTCGATCCGGGCGCCCCGCGGGCCGCGCGCAGCAATCGCCGGTTCATGCAACGGGCCACCCGCCACCTGGTCCGCACGGCGGGAATCGGCCAGTTCCTCGACATCGGCACGGGCATCCCCACCGAGCCCAACCTCCACCAGATCGCGCAACGGACCGCTCCCGACGCCCGGGTGGTGTACGTCGACACGACCCCATCGTGCTGGCCCACGCCGAGGCGCTGCTGCGGGGCACCCCGGAGGGGATGACGGAGTACATCCAGGCGGACATCCGCGAGCCGGGGAAGATCCTGGCCGAGGCCGGCCGGGTGCTCGACCTCGACCGGCCCGTGGCCCTCTCCCTGATCGCGCTGATGCACTTCGTCGCCGACGAGTCCGGCGCGTACGAGCTGGTGGAGACACTGGTGGACGCGCTGGCGCCGGGCAGTTGCCTCGCGCTGTCCGCGATGACCGCCGACTTCGAGCCGGAGAACGTACGGCGGGGCATCGAGACGTACGCGCGCGGCGGGGTCACCCTCGTGGGCCGCTCGCACGCCGAAGTGGGCCGCTTCTTCACGGGACTCGACCTCGTCGAGCCGGGGATCGTCTCGGTGAAGGACTGGCGCCCCGACCTCGCGGAGGACGAGACCCCGATCGGTGACGAGCCGGTGTCCCTGTACGGCGGGGTCGGCTTCAAACGCTAGAGCGCCTCCAACCCCCCGCCGCCGGGACCCCGTTGGCCCGCGTACCCGCCCGGCCGGCCCGCCCTCAGCGGCGCTCGGCCGGAGCGGGGTCGCCCTCGGCCGGCACGGCCAGGCCGGCCGGGACCGGGCCGTCGTCGATGAAGCCGCCCGACTGATGGCGCCACAACGTGGCGTAGGCGCCCTCGCAGGCGAGCAGTTCCTGGTGGGTGCCCTGTTCGACGATGCGTCCGCGGTCCAGGACGACGAGCCGGTCCATGGTGGCGACCGTGCTCAGCCGGTGGGCCACCACCAGCGCCGTGCGCCGCTCCATGAGCCGCCACAGCGCCTCCTGGACGAGGATCTCGCTCTCGGAGTCCAGGGCGCTGGTCGCCTCGTCGAGGAGCAGGATCGGCGCGTCCCGCAGGATCGCCCGGGCGAGGGCGACCCGCTGGCGCTGCCCGCCCGACAGCTTGATGCCCCGCTCCCCCACCATCGTGTCGAAGCCCTCGGGCAGCGCGTCGGCGAACTCGGTGACGTGGGCCGCCTCGGCCGCGCGCCGGATCTCCGCCTCGGTGGCGTCCGGCCGCGCGAAGGCGATGTTGTCCCGCAGGGTGCGGTGGAACATCGCGGGATCCTGCGGCACGTAGGCGATCAGGCTGCGCAGGTCCGCCTGGCGCAGCCTGCTGATGTCCTGACCGCCGATCAGGATGCGGCCCGCGTCGATGTCCGTCATCCGCAGCAGCAGCCGGGTGAGGGTGGTCTTGCCGCCCCCGGACCGGCCGACCAGACCGACCTTCGTGCCGCTCGGCACCTCCAGTTCGAGCCCCGCGAACAGCGGCTTCGCCCCTCCGTGCGTGAAGTCCACCCGCTCGAAGCGGACGTCGGCGGCCCGGGACCGCAGCGGCTCCGGGGCGACCGGGTCGAGCACGGTCGGCGGTGTGAGCAGCAGCTCGGTGAACTGCGCCGCCTCCGTCATCGAGCTCTCCAGACGCCGGTAGATCTGGTTGAACTCGAACATGATCCGGGTCGCGTTGGCGTAGTACGTGAAGGCGACGACGACGGCCTCCACTCCGTGCCCGCCCCCGGCGAGCGCGACCGCGAGCAGCAGGCCGAGCGCGTTGGTCAGGACCGACATCGGCGCGACCAGTGTGTCGATGCGCAGGTTGCCGTAGTCCCAGGACCGCAGGGTGAGCCGGCGGGACACGGCGACCCGCGAGCGGTGTTCGGCCGCCTCCCGTTCCTCGGCCGCGAAGGCCCGGACGGTGTCCATGTTCATCAGGCTGTCGGCGACATGGCCGGACACCCGGGCGATCGCCTCCTCCCGCTGCGCGACGAGTGCCTGCCGGCGGCGGATGAGCGGCACCACGCACAGCCCCGTCACCCCGATCATCGCGAGCAGTCCGACGACCAGCAGCGGCTCGTAACGCCACAGGATCACCGAACCGAACACCAGCGGTACGAAGCTGCCGACGACCTGGAAGGTCATCGTGTCGACGAACTCCTCGAAGCGGGTGGCGAAACTCAGCACGCGCTTGGTCAGCGACCCCGCGAAGTTGTCGTGGAAGAACGACGCGTCCTTCGCGAACAGTTCGTCCATGCCGATCACGTAGAGGTGCTCGATGCCGAGGGCGTCGAGGCGGTTGAGACAGTGCAGGCCGAGCCGCCACAGGCCCTCGGCGAGCAGCAGGACGCCGCCGAAACCGAGGACGTACGGCAGTGCCGCGCCGACGGAGACGTCCTTGCCCTCGGCGATGCGGCCCACGAGCTTGGCGACGATGAGCGGCGCGACGTAGCTGATGCCGATGTTGCCCAGCGCGGGCAGCAGCATGGCGGGCCCCGTCAGTCTGCGGAGCCGGCGCAGCTCCCGTCCGTAGTGCCGCAGCGCGAGGACCACCGAGCCCTTGCCGGGTAACGCCCTGCCTGATTCAGGTGATGCCATCCCCAACCCCCGTGTCGTCGTGGGCAGCCCTGTCAGCGCGTCCGCGGGGGAGCTGCCGGTGCGTGAAGGGACCGTGCGGAGTGCGGTACGGCCGGCCCGGCGGCCTTCAGTGTCCCGTGGCGACGTCCGGGCGGTCCACGCGTTTTTCTCGGCCACCGGGGCACGGCCCGGTGCCACGGGGTCACGCGGAGGGGAGGCGGAAGGGAGAGCGTGCGACGGCGTGGACGGCGCGCGGACACGACGAAGGCCGCTTCCTCATCGCTGAGAAAACGGCCTTCGAACCACGACTCCTCGAGTCGGGACGACAGGATTTGAACCTGCGACCCCTTGACCCCCAGTCAAGTGCGCTACCAAGCTGCGCCACGTCCCGATGCCCGTCTGACCTGGGGTTTCCCCTGGCTGGACGTGCACGGAAACAATACCGCACTCGTGCCCGTGGTCGCGCACCCGTTTTCCGCGGGGCGCTCGCACGGCGGCGTCCGAAAACGTTCGGCGGATCCCCGCCCACGCTTGACCTGAAGTTTGGTTGAGGTTGCACGCTCGTCCTCATGACGATCACCGCGAAGCACAGCCGCACCTACGCCGACCTGCCCCGACTGATGGGCCTGATGACGGGCGACGAGAAGCACGGCCCGGCGGCGACCTCCACGCTGGACGCCCTGTGGGTCCTGTACGACCGGGTCCTGCGCGTGCGCCCCGAGGGGATGGACGACCCGGGACGTGACCGGTTCCTCCTGTCGAAGGGGCACGGTCCGATGGCCTACTACGCGGTGCTCGCGGCGAAGGGCTTCCTGCCGGTGGCGTGGCTCCCCGGCTTCGGCTCGTACGACTCGCCGCTCGGGCACCATCCGGACCGGGTGCTGGTGCCGGGCGCGGAGATCGGCAGCGGGTCGCTCGGCCACGGACTGCCGATCGGGGTCGGGACGGCACTCGGACTGCGCGCGCAGGGGCTCGACGATCCGCGGGTGTGGGTGCTGATCGGCGACGCGGAACTGGACGAGGGCAGCAACCACGAGGCCATCGCGTACGCGGGACCGGCCGGGCTGGACCGGCTGCACACCGTCGTGATCGACAACTCCTCGGCCACGCATGCCCGCCGGGGCGGGATCGCGGCGCGGTTCGAGGCGGCCGGCTGGTCCGCCGCCACCGTGGACGGCCGCGACCACGAGGCCCTGTACGCGGCCTTCACGGCCGCGCATCCGGGGCGCCCACGGGTGGTCGTGGCCCAGGTCGAGCCGAAGAACCCGTGACCGCCCCGGCTCCCCGCTTCCCCTCACCCCTCCTCACCGCTTCTCGCCGTTTCCACGAAAGGACCCGCACTCATGGACACCATGCGTGACCGTTTCGCCCCCGTCGTCTCGCGGCTGCTCGACGAGGACCCGCGCGTCGCGGTCGTGCTCGCCGAGATCGGCGCCGACGGCTTCGCGGAGGCCCGGCGCAGGCATCCGGACCGGGTGATCAACGTCGGCATCCGCGAGCAGCTGCTGATCGGAGCGGGCGCGGGTCTGGCGCTGACCGGTCTGCGGCCCGTGGTGCACACCTTCGCGAGCTTCCTGGTGGAGCGGCCCTTCGAGCAGGTGAAACTGGACCTGGGGCACCAGGACGCGGGCGCGGTCCTGGTCAGCGCGGCGGCCTCCTTCGACTGGCCTGCCGGCGGCTTCACCCACATGGCGCCGGGCGACGTGGCCCTGCTGGACACGCTCGACGGCTGGACGGTGCATGTCCCGGGGCACCCCGACGAGGCGGAGACACTGCTGCGGCACGCCGTCGCCGCCGGGGACGACAAGGTGTACGTCCGGCTGTCCGTGCAGGCGAACGCGCGCCCGCTCGGTGTCGACGGGTCCCGCTTCCGCACCGTCCGGGAGGGGCGCGAGGGCGTGGTCGTCGCCGTCGGGCCGATGCTCGACGCCGTGCTCGCGGCCACCGAGGGACGCGACGTGACCGTGCTCTACGCGACCACCGTGCGCCCCTTCGACGCCGCCGCGCTGCGCGGCGCCACCGAGACGGCGGGCAGCGATGTCGTCCTGGTCGAGCCCTACCTGGCCGGCACCTCGACGGCCGCGGCGGGTGACGCGCTCGCCGACGTGCCCCACCGCGTCCTCGGTCTCGGTGTCGGCCGCCGTGAACTGCGGCGCTACGGGACCATGGAGGAGCACCTGGTGGCGCACGGTCTGGACGCCCGGTCCCTGCGGGAGCGGATCGACGCCTTCCTCGCGGCCCGCGTAGGGGTCTGAGGCGCGGTCGTCGGCCGCCCGCGCCCCGGCGTGACGCTCCGCTCAGCCGGCCCGGCGTCCGTCCTTGCGGGCCGGTACGGCGAGCGCGGCTCCGGCCCCGATCCGGGCCACGGGACCGTCCACCCGGACCAGCTCGCGTATCGCGGGCACGGAGAGCAGGGCAGCGGCCACGACGAGGCTCATGACTCCGCCGATGAGCAGGACGCGGTCGGCGCCGAGTGCGGCGGCCGCGGGGCCCGCGAGCGCCTGGCCGACGGGCATCATCGCCAGGGAACCGGCGACGTCGTAGGCGTGGATGCGGTTGAGGACGTCAGGGGCGACCTGCGTCTGCACACTGGTCGCCCACATGACACCCCAGACGGACATCCCCGCGCCGGCTGTCACCGCTCCGGCGCAGATGGCCCCCACGCCCAGCCCGGCGCCCACGGAGGCGGGGAAGCAGGCGAAGGCGAAGAGGGCGAACGAACCGGCGCGCAGCATGCGGCGCGGCCGCAGGCGCAGGGCGACGAGCCCGCCGACGACCGTGCCCGCGCCGAGGGCGGAGTTGATCAGTCCGTAGGCGCGCGGGCCGTGCTGCTGCACCACCTCGGTCGCCACCAGGGGGACGGTCGGACCCCAGACGGCGATCATGTACACACACCAGATGACGATCACGCCCCACAGCCAGGTGCGGGATCTGAACTCCCGCCAGCCCTCGGCGAGATCGGCGCGGAACGTGGCGCCGTGCGTCCGGCTCCCGGGAGCGGCCGGCGGCAGGCGGAGCAGCAGCAGGCACAGGGCGCTGAGGCCGAAGGTGGCCGCGTGGGCGACGAAGACGCCGCCGGCGGAGGCGAAGGCGACGAGCAGGCCCGCGAGGGCCGGGCCGCCGAGCTGGGCGCCGGACTCGGCGATGCGGATGGCGCCGTTCGCCCCCTGCACGTCGGTGGCGAGGCGCGGCACGGTGCTGGCGACCCCGGGCTGGAAGACCGCGCCCGCGACGCCGTTCACCGCGCCGATCACACAGATCTGCCAGAGGACGACGTGGTCGGTGAAGAAGAGCGCGGCGGCCACGGACTGGGTCACGAGCCGCACCAGGTCGGCGCCGATCATCAGTTTGCGGGTGCTGAAGCGGTCGGCGATCACGCCGCCGAAGATGACGAGTCCGGCGAAGGAGGCGGCGGACGCGGCCATGGCGAGCCCCACGGCGCCCACGCCGTACCCGTACTGGAGGAGTCCGGCGGCGAGGGCCACGGGCAGCATGGTGTCGCCGAGCCGGGCGAGGGCCCGGGCGACGAAGAAGAGGGCGAAGTCGCGCGACCAGACGGACGGTGGCGTCCGGTCGGCAACGATGTCGGCCCGGAACGTGCCGGTGCCCGAGGGGCCGACGCCGACCTGCCGGCCGTCGGGCCCACGGGCCGGAAGCAGCCCTTCACGCGACGGCGCGTGGGCGCCTCGCGATGCCGGGGGCTGCGTGTCCCGCTCCCCGCCGTCGGGCTCCTCCGCCGCGCGGATCGACGGCCCCGCGCACTGCGGCTCCTCACCCGATGACGTCCTGGTCATCCTGCTCGCACCCCTCCCCTGGCCCTGCCGCACGACTCCCCCACGAAGTCGTCCGTCCCGCACCCCACTCCTGTTTCCGGATCATGCCACGGGGCACCGACAACGCCGGAGGCGTTTCAGTCGGCGGACGGACGCCCCACCTCGGGGTGGGCCTCGATCAGTCGGGGCGTGGCCGCCTGGCGCCAGGAGTCGGCGAGGATGTCCCGGAGTTCGTCCTCGTCCTCCAGCGCGGCGAGCCGGGCGCGGACCCAGGCGAATCCGGCCTCGTGGTCGGCGATCCAGAACTTGCCCGGTTCGGCCAGGACCAGTTCGTCGCGCTCCTCCTTCGGGCAGCGCACGGCGATGGAGGTCTCGGCCTCGGGCATCGTGGCGAACATCTTGCCCGCGACCCGGAACGTGGGCATGCTCCAGGCGATCTTCTCCGTCGTGTCCGGGAGGGAGAGGGCGATCCGTCGTACGTCTTCGGCATCCGGCATGAGACGCACGGTAGCCAACGGCACTGACATCGGAGGGTCGAAGCACCACGTCAGAGGGTGCTCGGGGGTCACCCCGCCGAGTGAGCGTCGCCTCCGGCGTCCGTCTCCAGCCGCTTGTAGAAGACGGTCGTCGGACGCAGTTCGCCGGTCGGTGTCCTCGCGTAGTCGGGGATCGCCCCGAGGCGGGTCCAGCCGGCCGAGAGGTACAGGGACTCGGCGGGGCTGTCCGTCTCGGTGTCCAGGTGGAGGAGGGTGACGCCCACGGCGGCGGCGCCGGTCTCCGCGGTGGTCAGGAGCCTGCGCCCGAGGCCCTGGCCGCGGCCGTCCCGGTGCACCATCAGTTTGACGAGTTCGGCGCGATGGCGGCTGTTGGGCTTGTCCGGGCGGACGAGGCTCACGGTGCCGAGCAGCCGGCCGCCGCGACGGGCCGTCCAGACGTCGAGGTGTCCCGCCGCGACGGCGGTCGCCCGCTCCTCCCACCAGGCGACGGCGGCCGTCCGGTCGAGCGGCGCGAGGAACCCGATCGAGGCGCCGCCGGCCACGGTGTCGGTGAGCAGATCGGCCAACTCGGCCGCCGACGAGCGGACTTCGGTCGCGGTGAGCCGGGAGACGGTGATCGCGGGGCCGCTCACGGGAGCACCACCGCCAGCGCGTAGCGCACACCGTCGGGTCCGGGGCAGCGGAAGCGCGTCGGGCCCCACACCCGCAGCCGGAGGCAGTCGCCGGGTCCGAGCCGGTGCTCGACGTCCTGCGCGGTCACGTCGAGCGATCCGTCGAGGACCCAGATGTGCTGCTCCAGGCCGGGCACGGGAGGCCGGTCGTAGGCGATGTCGGCGCCGGCCGCGAGTCTCCCCTCGACGAGTTCGCCCCGCAGTCCGGCGTGCGGCGGCGACACCGACCGGCGCTCGAAGCCGGAGGCCCGGTCCGTCCAGACCGCCTGGTCGGCGGCGCGGACCAGCAGCGCGGGTTCCGCCTCGACCTCGCTCAGCAACTGGGACATGGTCCGCCCGTACACATGGCAGAGGCGGTTCAGGAGCGAGGCCGTGGGGCTGATCTCGGCACGCTCGGCTCGGGACAGGGTCGAGCGGCTGACACCGCTCCGTTCCGCCAACTCGCCCAGGGACCAGCCCCGTTCGGCCCTCAGCTCCGCCAGGCGCGCCCCGAGCCGGGCATCCACCGCGTCGACGACGTCGAGATCCTCGTTTCCCATATTCGAGATGCTATCCCAGATATGGGAAATGATGTCAGTCGACCGTGGCGGCGTGCGTCAACGCCTCCAGTACGGGCCGGATCAGCGGATGGTCCTCGGCGCCGCGACGGACGGCGGCGAAGACGCGGCGGGTGGGTGCGACGCCGTCGACGGGGCGGACGACCACGCCGGTGAGTTCCATGCCGCGCAGCGCCGAGCGGGGCACCAGGGCGACACCGGCGTCGGCGGAGGCGAGGGCGACGACCGCGCGGAAGTCGTCCGAGGAGTGTTCGAGGCGCGGTTGGAATCCCGCGTTCTCGCAGGCCAGGACGACCACGTCATGGCAGGGGTTGCCCGGGTAGGGGCCGATCCACGGGTCCTTGGCCAGCTCGGCGAGCGGCACCTCCTCGGCGTCGGCCAGCCGGTGGGTGACGGGGACGACCGCGTCGAAGGGTTCGGCGTAGAGCGGCACGTGGGTCAGACGCGGGTCGTCCGCGTCCGGCGCCCCGCGGTACTCGACGGCCACGGCGATGTCGACCTGCCGGTCGAGGACCATCGGCAGGCTGGCGTCCCCCTCGGCGTCCTGCACGCGGAGGCGGATTCCGGGAGCGGCGACGGCGAGGCGGGACAAGGCCGGGGCCACGACCAGGGCGATGCCGGTGGCGAAGGAGGCGACCGTGACCGTACCGGCCGAACCCGAACTGTAGGCGGCCAACTCGGCTTCCGCCCGCTCCAGTTGGGCGAGGACGGCGTTGGTGTGGCTGAGCAGGATCTCGCCTGCGGGTGTCAGCCGTACGCCTTTGGCGCCGCGCTCGACGAGCCGGTGACCCGTCTCCTGTTCCAGGGCGGTCAGCTGCTGCGAGACCGCCGAGGGGGTGAGATACAGGGCGGCGGCTGCCGCGGTCACCGTGCGGTGGTCGGCCACCGCACGGAGGATGTGGAGCCGCCGTGCTTCGATCATGCGACCGATTCTCTCAGGTCACACGGGCTTTCCGGTCATCAGGCGGACCGGAACCCGGCCCGTGCGCCGGGCACGGACCGCCCGTCGCCCACGCCCCCGGAGCGGCTCGCGCCGTCCGGGGAGCAGGGGGCGGGCGGGCCGTCAGGCGGCGTCGAGTTCCGCCCGCGCCGCCACGAAGGCGTCCACGGCACGGTTGACGTCCTCGGTGGAGTGTCCGGCGGACAGCTGCACCCGGATCCGGGCCTTGCCCTGCGGGACGACCGGGTACGAGAAGCCGATCACGTACACGCCGCGCTCCAGGAGCAGCTCGGCCATCCGGCCGGCGACCGAGGCGTCACCGATCATGACGGGCGCGATGGCGTGGTCGCCCGGGAGGATGTCGAAGCCCTCCGCGGTCATCCGGGAGCGGAACAGGGCGGTGTTCTCGGCGAGCCGCACCCGCAGGTCGTCGGCGGACTCCAGCAGGTCGAGGACCTTCAGGGAGGCCGCGGCGATCACCGGGGCGAGCGTGTTCGAGAAGAGGTACGGACGGGACCGCTGGCGCAGCAGGGCGACGATCTCGGCGCGGGCGGCGACGTAACCGCCGGAGGCGCCGCCGAGGGCCTTGCCGAGGGTGCCCGTGATGATGTCGACGCGGTCCATGACGCCGTGCAGCTCGGGGGTGCCGCGGCCGCCGGGGCCGACGAAGCCGACGGCGTGCGAGTCGTCGACCATCACCATGGCGTCGTAGCGGTCGGCGAGGTCGCAGATCTCCTTGAGGGGGGCGACGTAGCCGTCCATGGAGAAGACGCCGTCGGTGACGATCAGCCGGCGGCGGGCGTCGGAGGCCTCCTTGAGCTGCGCCTCCAGGTCGGCCATGTCGCGGTTGGCGTACCGGAAGCGGCGGGCCTTGGAGAGGCGGATGCCGTCGATGATCGAGGCGTGGTTGAGGGCGTCGGAGATGACCGCGTCCTCGGCGCCGAGCAGGGTCTCGAAGACACCGCCGTTGGCGTCGAAGCAGGAGGAGTAGAGGATCGTGTCCTCCTGGCCGAGGAACGCGGACAGCCGCGCCTCCAGCTCCTTGTGCACCTCCTGCGTACCGCAGATGAAGCGCACGGAGGCCATGCCGTAGCCCCAGCGGTCGAGGGCCTCGTGGGCGGCGGCGACGACCTCGGGGTGGTCGGCGAGACCGAGGTAGTTGTTGGCGCAGAAGTTCAGGACCTCACCGGGGCGGCCGCCCGCGGTGACGCTCACGGTCGCGGACTGCGGACTGCCGATGACGCGCTCGGGCTTGTACAGCCCGGCTGCGGTGATCTCTTCGAGGGTGGTGCGCAGGTCGTCACGGACGGAGTCGAACATCATCAGTTCCTTAGAGTCCTCAGAGGGTCCAGTCGAGGATGACCTTGCCGCCACGGCCGCTGGCGGCGTCGGCGAACGCGTCCTCGTAGTCGCGGAATCCGTACCGGCCGGTGATCACGGGCGCGAGGTCGAGGCCGCCCTCCAGCAGGACCGACATCGCGTACCACGTCTCGAACATCTCGCGGCCGTAGATGCCCTTGATCGTGATCATGGAGGTGACGATCCGGGACCAGTCGACCGGGAACTCCTCGGAGGGCAGACCCAGCATCGCGATCCGGCCGCCGTGCGTCATGTTGGCGATCATGTCGCGCAGGGCCTCGGGGCGGCCAGACATTTCCAGGCCGATGTCGAAGCCCTCGCGCAGGCCGAGGGTGCGCTGGCCGTCCGCGATCGTCGAGCCCGCGACGTTGAGCGCCAGGCTGACCCCTGTCTTGCGGGCCAGTTCGAGGCGCTCCTCGCTGACGTCGGTGATGACGACGTTGCGGGCGCCCGCGTGGCGGGCCACGGCGGCGGCCATCAGGCCGATCGGCCCGGCTCCGGTGATCAGGACGTCCTCGCCGACCAGCGGGAACGACAGGGCCGTGTGGACGGCGTTGCCGAACGGGTCGAAGATCGCGGCGACATCGAGGTCGACCGGGACGCGGTGCACCCACACGTTGGCGGCGGGCAGCACGACGTACTCGGCGAACGCGCCGTCGCGGCCGACGCCGAGGCCGACCGTGGCACGGCAGAGGTGACGGCGGCCCGCGAGACAGTTGCGGCACTTGCCGCAGACGAGGTGCCCCTCACCGCTGACCCGGTCACCGACGTTGATGTCGGCGACGTCGCGGCCGGTCTCGACGACCTCGCCGACGAACTCGTGGCCGAGGACGAGCGGCGTGGTGATGGCCTGCTGCGCCCAGCCGTCCCAGTTGCGGATGTGCAGGTCGGTACCGCAGATGCCGGTCCTGAGGACCTTGATCAGCACGTCGCCGGGGCCTGCCTGCGGCTCGGGGACGTCCGTGAGCCAGAGCCCGGGCTCCGCCTTCTCCTTGACCAGCGCCTTCACGCGACGGCTCCTGTGGGGTGAGGTCCCGGGAAAGGGCGCGCCGAAGGCAGCCCGTGCCGGGGAGAGGGGTGAATTCCCTGAGGAATCTGCCCTACGACGGTACCTCCGGTCCATCGAGGATTTCTTAAGCGCGGCCCCAGCTTTCCTTCACGCCCGGGTTTTCCCCGGCCCCTTTTCCGCCCGCACGGGTTTCCCTCTCCCCGACTTCCCGGCGCCCGGAATCCGTGGGTCGGCCCGGTGACACCAGGGCTCTTCACCCGTGTCGAGGTCGGTCGCCGGACGGACGGAAGGCCGGTTCTCCGTGGGGCGGCCGCACGTCAGAAGCCCTGGGACCCTTCCCGCCGTTCGAGTTGTCCGGCCAGTTCCGCGGCCATCGACTTGATGGTCTCCAGGCCGGCCTTTCCCCACGGCCGAGGTTCGACGTCCTCGACGCAGATGGTGCCGAGCGCGATACCGGTGCTGTCGATCAGCGGAGCGCCGAGATACGAGCGCACGCCGATCTCGTCGACGAGCGGATTGCCGGCGAAACGCGGATAGTCGCGGACGTCCTCCAGGACGAGCGCCTTGCGGCGCACCACGACGTGCGGACAGAAGCCGTACTCCCGGCCCATCCGGCGGTCCACCGGCCGTGCGCCGCCGTCGGCCGCCGTGGCACCGCCGTCCGTCCGGGCGTCCCGGTCCGGGGTGTGCAGGCCCGCGAAGAACTGCTGTTCCTCACCGACGAAGGTGACCTTCGAGTACGGGGCGGCCGCGACCTTGGCCAGGCGGTCCGCGAACGCGTCGAAGACCGGCTCGGCCCGCTCCCCCAGCCCGAGCCGGCGCAGCCGCCG
The DNA here is from genome assembly GCF_036231965.1 of Streptomyces sp. NBC_01428. Classification (NCBI taxonomy): domain Bacteria; kingdom Bacillati; phylum Actinomycetota; class Actinomycetes; order Kitasatosporales; family Streptomycetaceae; genus Streptomyces; species Streptomyces sp. NBC_01428. Next base: position 1,814,850 of record NZ_CP109499.1, read on the forward strand.
CACCCGGGCCGGAGCGTCCTTGTCCTCCGGGGTCAGCAGCAGGCGGCCGGACGGCCGGGGCGGGTCGTAGCTCATGCCCGTGCTCCCTGCCCCGGCGCCCGGACCGGCGCGTGGGCCAGCAGGTGGCGGACCAGGGTGAGCAGGGTCTGCACACCCGAACTGGAGATCCGCGCGTCGCAGGGCACGACCGGGATCGCGGGGTCGAGGTCGATGGCCGCGCGCACCTCGTCGGGGCTGTAGCGGTGCGAGCCGTCGAACTCGTTCACCGCGACGATGAAGCCGAGGCCGCGCTGCTCGAAGAAGTCGACCGCCGCGAAGCAGTCCTCCAGCCGGCGCGTGTCCGCGAGGATCACCGCGCCGAGCGCGCCCTCGGAGAGTTCGTCCCACATGAACCAGAACCGCTCCTGTCCGGGCGTGCCGAACAGGTAGAGCACGTGTTCCGGGTCGAGGGTTATCCGGCCGAAGTCCATGGCGACGGTCGTCTCGACCTTGTTCTCGATGCCGTCGAGGTTGTCGGTCGCCGCGCTGACCGTGGTGAGCAGTTCCTCCGTGCTGAGCGGCGCGATCTCGCTCACCGCGCCGACGAAGGTCGTCTTGCCGACTCCGAACCCGCCCGCCACCAAGATCTTCAGTGCGGTGGGGAACGGGTCAGAGCTGTCGTCGTAGTCCATCGAGCACTGCCTCCAGAAGAGACCGGTCAGTGGGGTTGTGGTGGAACTCCGGGGGCTTCGTGGTGAGCACCCCGCAGTCGACGAGGTCGGACAGCAGCACCTTGGTGACCGCCGCCGGCAGCTTCAGGTGGGCGGCGATCTCCGCGACGGAGACCGGCGCCCGGCACCGTTCGAGTGCCTGGCTGTGCTCGGGCCCCAGATAGCCGAGGGGTGTGGCTCCGGTGGCCCTGACCTGCGAGAGGAGGTCGAGAGCGGTCGACGGCCGGGTCCGGCCGTTGCTCACGGTGTAGGGGCGCACCAGGCGCCCCGCCGCGTCGTCGAGCCAGGGCCCGTCGCCGGCCGTGGCCACGCTCAAGACCTCATCGCCGGGGTTTCGACGGCGTGCTGCCGGGGCGCGGTGACCAGGTAGGGCCGGACGCTCTTGACCAGCATGGCCATCTCGTAGCCCAGCACCGCGGCGTCCGCCTCCCGGCCGGCGAGCACGGCGAGACAGGTGCCGGAGCCGGCCGTGGTGACGAACAGCAGGGTCGAGTCGAGTTCGACGACGACCTGCCGGACGTCGCCGCCGTCCCCGAAGCGCACGCCCGCGCTGCGCCCGAGGGAGTAGAGGCCCGACGCCAGCGCCGCCATGTGGTCGGCGCTGTCCGGGTCCAGGCCGTGGACCGACTTCACGAGCCCGTCGCAGGAGAGCAGCACGGCGCTCGTGGTGTGGGGTACGCGCTGGACGAGGCCGCTCATCAGCCAGTCGAGGTCGGAAACGTGGCCGGTCGGCGCATCGCTCGCCATGGGGGATCGACTCCTTGAGGTATGAAGGTCCGCGGGAGCGGTGGGGGGCGGTGTGGGGGTGGTGGGGGTGGTCATCCGGCCGGTGCGCTCCCGTCGTGCCGGCCGGTGCGGTCGTGTCCGGGCGCGGTGTCCCGGTGCTCGTACGGCGGCGGCGCGTCCGTCGTGTGCGCGTCGCCCGGGTACGGCGTCGGGGTGCCGTTCGTCAGGGGTGCGCCGGCGAAGTCCGTGGCGTCGGAGGGGGCACCCGGCAGGGGCGTCCCGTCGGCACGGCCGGCCCCGTCGGTGCGGAGCGCCTCCGGACGCGGCCGGTACGGGAGCGGGCCGCCCGGCGCGAGGGGGTCCAGGTGGTCGGGGCCGCTGCCGACCGCGCTTCCGCCGTCGCCGCCCGGACCGATGTCGCCGAGACCCTCAGGGCCGGGATCCCCGTGCGCGGTGCCGACTTCGCCGGGTGCGCCGTGGACGGCGGAGAAGCCGTCCGGGTGCGGCGGAGTCATCGGGGCCGGCTCGCCCGGGCTCCGCGTTCCGATGCGCCGCTCCGGGAGGCCGCCGGGCAGGTGGCCGGTGCTGTGCCGTCGGGGCAGGTCCGGGCCGACGCCGTTCGGCGGCAGCAGGTCCGCGCGCAGGAGATCCATGGGGCTCCGGACGGGCGTCTCCTCCAGCGGGTCCAGGGGCGCGCCCGGTCCGCCCGCCGCTCGGGCGTGGACGGCCTCCGCGCGTCCGATGCCGCGCTGGAAGGCGGCCATGAGTCCGGGGTCGTGCCCGACGGCCTCGTCCGTGTCCTGCCGGGGGGTGGGGCCCTCGCGCAGCTGCGGGACGAGATGTTCCTGGGCGCGCCGCTTGGGCAGGTGGGGCCTGTCCATGGTGCCCCGTACGGCGCCCGCACGGGGGGTCGGCGGCATCCCCGCGTTCTCCTCCGCGGCGGTCCGGTCCGCCGGCCTGATGCCGGGGACGGCCTCGGCGGGGTTGGGGCGTCCGGCACGGGTGGAGCGGGTGGGGAGCGGTGCGGGAGCGCCGTCCGGCACCGGCCCGCGCTCCGGTGCCCGCCCGCGGGGCGGGACCCGCGGGGGCGTCTCTCCCTGCGTGAGTTCCCGCTGCGCCTGGCGCGGTACGGGCGCCACCTGGCGACCGACGGGCGCGACCGGCACCGGTCCCGGCATCGGCTGCGCGGGCCGGGGGCCACCGGGCAGCGGCTGTGCCCCGCCCGCGTCCCGCTGCCCCGAGGCGTCCCCGAGGACACCGGGCGCCGGGCCCAGCAGTTCCTGCGGGACGACGAGTACGGCCTGGACGCCTCCGTAGATGTTGCTCTGGAGCCGTACGTGGATGCCGTGCCGCCGGGCGAGCTGCGAGACGACGAACAGACCGATGCGCCCGTCCTGCAGCAGGCTGGCGACATTGACCTGGTCGGGGTCGGCAAGCAGGGTGTTCATCCTGTGCTGCTCACCCGGCTGCATGCCGAGCCCGCGGTCCTCGACCTCGATGGCCAGGCCCGAGGTGACGAGGTTGACGCGCAGCAGGACCTGGGTGTGCGGCGCGGAGAACACCGTGGCGTTCTCGACGAGTTCGGCGAGCAGGTGGATGACGTCGGCGACCGCGTGTCCGCGCACGGTGCCGTCGATGGGGGGCACGAGCTTGACCCGCGAGTACTGCTCCACCTCGGCGATCGCGGCGCGCAGCACCTCGGTCATGGGGACCGGGTTGCTCCACTGGCGGCGCGAGACGGCGCCGCCGAGCACGGCGAGGTTCTCGGCGTGGCGCCGGATGCGGGTGGCGAGGTGGTCGACGTGGAAGAGGCCCTTGAGGAGATCGGGGTCCTCGATCTCGTTCTCCAGCTCGTCGAGGATGGAGATCTCCCGGTGCACCAGGGACTGCAGGCGCCGGGCGAGATTGACGAAGACCTCGACCTTCTGTTCGCTGCCCGTGGGGCCGGTGAGCCGCGCGGCCTGGACGACGGCGGCGACGGCCCCGTCGTGGGCGCGGGACATGTCGGCGGCGAGCAGTTCGAAGTCGTCGGCGTCCACCGGAGGCTGCCGACGGGACTTCCTGGCGGGCGGGGTCTCGCCACGCCGCAGGCCCTCGACGACGGTGTGCAGGTCTGCCTCGGTGCGGGCGCTGGCGCGGCGCAGGGCGCCTATGCGCTCCCCCACGGACAGGGCGGCACGGTCGGCGGCGACGGCAGCAATCAGGATGCCGGCCATGGCGACGGCCACGGCTCCGGCGAGGACGGCCCACAGGGCGGGGCCGGGCCGGGCGCCGGTGGAGCGGACGGTGAACAGGACGACCGCGCACGCGCTGAGAGCCACCGCGGTGGGCGGCAGGACGGCGAGGCGCAGCAGTTGGGGCCGCAGGTGCGTCTCGGGCGGTGCGGGCGTGGCGCGGGCGACGGGTCGTCCGTGTCGCCCGCCCTCACGGCGGTCTGCGCGTGCGGCCGGTGCGCGAAGGTGAGACATCGGCGTCCTCGTACTGGATGCGTCGGGGCACAGGGCTCCCCGCGGGTCTGCGCGACTCGGGCATGCGCCATCGCGATGCCGGTCGACAGAGCCGAAGAATTCGGCCCTGTGTCGCCCGACGGCAACTGACAGTAGTCGTCAACGCATCAGCTGCGATGGGCTGTTGACAAAGTCTCCCGGTCAGCGTCCCGCTCTGGTATGAGGCCTCGTACGGCTGACCGATAACCCTTCTGGACACCCGTTCGGACAGCGTTCGGATTCGATCGGGGCTGTTCAGAGCCGGTCGGAAGCGGTCACAGACAAAAGGCGAGGGCCGAGGAGCATCGTGCTCCTCGGCCCTCGCCGTCGACGTGATCGTCAGCCCGCGGGCACCGTTTCCGGGTCTCCCGTGCCCTCCGTCGAGCTGCCTGCGGTGTCACCCGCCGTGTCGGCCGCCGCCTGCTCGGCGACCGGCCAGCCGCCCTCGGGGGTCCGGGCGACGCCGCGCCACCACGGCTCGGAGGGGACGGTCTCGGCGGTGGGCTCGAAGGGCTCGCCGGGGCGCGGCAGCGCGACCGTCGCGCCGACCGCGCGAGCGGCGGCCACGGTGCCCTCGCCCGGGTCGGCCCAGGTGTGGTTCGCCAGGTTGAACGTGGCCCAGTGGATCGGCATCATCACGCCCGAGGGCTGCCCGCCCTGGAGGTCGAGGTGGGAGCGCATGCCCTCCTCGGGCGTCATGTGGATGTCCGGCCAGTACTCGCTGTACGCGCCGATCTGGATCATCGTGAGGTCGAAGGGGCCGTGGGCCGCGCCGATGTCCTTGAAGCCCTGGAAGTAGCCCGTGTCACCGCTGTGGTAGATCCGGTGCGTGTCGCCCTCGACGACCCAGGAGGCCCACAGGGTCTGCTGGATGTTGCGCAGCCCGCGGCCGCAGAAGTGCCGGGCGGGGGTCGCCGTGAGCGTGATCCCGCCGACCTTGGCCGACTCGTTCCAGTCCAGCTCGCGCAGCCGGTCGGCGGAGACGCCCCAGCGCTCCAGGTGGGCGCCGACGCCGAGCGGGACGGCGAACACGGTGTCCGTGCCGGCCAGCGCCTTGATCGTGGGCATGTCGAGGTGGTCGTAGTGGTCGTGCGAGATCACCACGACGTCCACCGGGCCGAGCGCGGCCAGCGGCAGGGGCACGGGGTGCAGCCGCTTGGGTCCGGCGAAGGCGAAGGGGGAACAGCGCTCGCCCCAGACGGGGTCGAAGAGCACGCGGTGCCCGTCGATCTCGGCGAGGACGCTGGAATGCCCCATCCAGGTGATCCGCAGGCCGGTCGCGGCCGGCTTGGCCAGGTCGGCGAGCGTCGTCGGGTGCACGGGGACGGTTCCCGCCGGGGAGCGGTGGAGGCGCTCCTCCTTGCGGAAGTAGACCTTCGCGAACTCCAGCATCGAGCCGTCGGGGCGGGTCCGGGCGCTCTCCGGGTTCTGGAACACACCGTCCGCGAAGTTCGGCGATCTGCGCATGCGCTCCATGCGCGCTCCGCCCGGATCCGCGCCGAAGGCGGCGGGCCGCAGCGAGCGGAGCCCGGAGCTCAGGGTACGGAAACCGGTCACGGGTACCTCCAGAAGGAGTCGGTCAGGCTTTCATTATGGTCGTCGCCTCTGACGGCGCCGCGTCGCCCCGGTCACGACGCGATGTCCGTCCGTCCCGGGCCTGTGTCTCCTCAACCCCGGCACGGACCCGCTTCTTCCGCCCGGGAGCAACGTTCTCGCCGTCGCCCACGGGCATCGGAACCGCCCGCCCGTCCCGAGCGCCCGGCCGCCGGGGTCCCGCGCGCGTTGACAGGACGGCCGACCGGTTTCGATACTGAACCATGATTCAGTACTGATCCAGGATGCCGTCCGAGATCCCGAGGGGGGAAACCCCCCGCTCACCCGCGCACCACCGTGACAGCCGTCCCCGAGGAGATCCCATGACCACCCCCCTCATGTCGCTCACCTGGACGGACCACGTGACCGGCCGCCAGGGCTTCCTCGTCGTCGACCGGCTCGTCCGCGGTGTGGCGAGCGGGGGCCTGCGGATGCGTCCTGGCTGCACGCTGGCGGAGGTCACCGGGCTCGCCCGGGGGATGACCATGAAGGAGGCGCTGCACTACGACCCGGCCGGCCGGTACGTTCCGCTGGGCGGCGCCAAGGGCGGCATCGACTGCGACCCGCAGGACCCGGGGGCGTACGACCTGCTGGTGCGCTACCTGCGGGCGATGCGTCCGTACATCGAGGCCTTCTGGACGACCGGCGAGGATCTCGGCCTCTCCCAGGACCTGGTCGACCGGGCCGCCGCGGAGGCCGGGCTCGTCTCGTCCATCCAGGCGGTCTACCCGCTCCTCGACGACGAGCGGGCGGCCCGGCGACGGCTCGCGGACGCCTTCGCCGTCGAGGTCGACGGCATCGGTCTCGACGAACTGGCCGGCGGCTGCGGCGTCGCCGAGTCGGTGCTCGCCGCGCTGGACCGGGCGGGGGTCCCGTACGCGGGGACACGGGTCGCCCTCCAGGGACTCGGCACGATGGGCGGGGCCACCGCACGGTTCCTCACCCGCGCGGGCCTGAAGGTGGTGGCCGTCGCCGACGTCAAGGGGACCCTCGCGAACCCGGACGGCCTCGACGTCGAGGCGCTGCTCGCGGCACGGGACGCGTACGGGACCGTCGACCGCGCCGCGCTGCGCCCCGGCGACCGTGAACTGCCCGGCGACGCCTGGCTGTCCGCCGATGCGGAAGTGCTGGTGCCCGCGGCGGTCTCGTACGCGGTCGACGCGGTCAACCAGGCCGGGATCAGGGCGCGTTGGGTGGTCGAGGCGGCCAACATGCCGGTCCTGGCGGAGGCGGAGGAGCTGCTGGCCGCCCGCGGGGTCGTCGTCCTGCCGGACGTGGTGGTCAACTCCGGTACGAACGCCTGGTGGTGGTGGACCCTGTTCGGCGACATCGGCGCCGACCCGGACGAGGCGTTCGCCCACATCCGCCGCTCCATGCGCGCCCTGATCGACCAGATGCTCGCCCGCGCGGAGGCCGACGGGACGACACCGCGTGCCGCCGCCCACGCCATCGTCACCGACCGGCTTCCGGTCATCGCGGAGCGGTTCGGCTGGTACGGATGACGCGAACTCGTGTCCGACCGCGGGCGACCGCGCTGTGTAGGGTTGCGGCGTGGCGAGAGTGCGGTTGAGCGTGGCGGAGCGGCGCGAGGAATTGCTGCGGGCCGCCGTGGAACAGATCGAGGCGCGGGGCGTGGCGGCGGTACGGATCGCCGACGTGGCCTCGTCCCTCGGCGTCAGCAACGCGCTCGTCCTGTACCACTTCTCCACCAAGGAGAAGCTGGTCGCGGCCGCCTTCACCTACGCGGCCGAGGACGATCTCGCCCATCTGCGCAAACTGCTCGGCCGCCGCACGACCGCGCTGCGGCGCCTGCGGACCGCCGTCCGCTGGTACGCCCCCACCGGCCAGGCCAAGGGCTGGCGCCTGTGGATCGAGGGCTGGGCGGCCGCACTGCGCGAGCCGGCCCTGCTGGAGGTCACCCGCGACCTCGACCGCCAGTGGAAGGCGGCCCTCACCGAGGTGATCGCCGAGGGCGTCGCCGCGGGCGAGTTCCAGTGCCCCGACCCGGTCGGCACGGCCCTGCGCCTCACCGCCCTGCTCGACGGCCTTGCCGTCCAGATGACCGCCTACGGCGGCACCGTCTCCCGGGCCCGCACCCAGCAATGGGCGGACGAGGCCCTGGCCCGCGAACTCGGTCTGGAGAGGGCCGCGTTGGTGGCGGGGCCGCGATAAGGACACGGACGCGGCGTCCGGGGACAAGTCGGCCCCGGGCCCGCGGGGCCCGGGGCGCGGTGACCGTGGGGCTGGCGGTCAGGCGACCGACTCGATGCGGGTCTTGATGTCGCCCGGGGAGAGCGCGCCCTTGGCGGCCACGTGGTCGCCGGAGGACTCGCCGCGCAGGCGTCGGCCGATCCACGGGACGAGGTACTCGCGGGCCCAGTGGATGTTGTCGCGTCGCACCTCGAAGGTGCCGCGCGGCGGCAGCGGCGGCCACGGCTGGTCCGGGTCGGCCGGCACCTCCAGGCCGAGGACCTGCCCGGCGCGCAGCGCCACCCGGGTGTGACCCTCGGGCGAGAGGTGGAGCCGGTCGCCGTCCCAGGCGCGGCGGTCCTGGATCGTCTTGAGGGACCACAGGTCGAGGACCGGGCAGCCGTAGCGGTCCGCGATGGCCCGCACATGCCCGTTGTACGTGGCGATCTTGCCGCGCAGATGCTTGAGCACGGGCACGCCACGGGTGTCGAAGCCGGTGGTCACCATGACCGCGCCGACGGCCGAGGTGAGGTCGGCGACGGCTCGCTCGAAGCGCTCCGCGACCTCGTCGGGATCGGTGCCGGGCCGGATGATGTCGTTGCCGCCCGCGGAGAAGGAGACCAGGTCCGGGCCGAGCTCCTTGGCGCGGACGAGCTGGGTCTCGACGATCTGGTCGAGCAGTCTCCCGCGCACCGCGAGGTTGGTGTAGTTGAAGTCGCCCTCGGGTCGCCGGTCCGCGAGCAGAACCGCGAAGCGGTCCGCCCAACCGACGAAGGCCCCGTCGGGCCCCAGGTCGCCGACGCCCTCGGTGAAGCTGTCCCCCACCGCCACGTACGACCCGATCACTGATCTGTCGTCACTCTTCGAATCGTCTGCCACGTCGGCCCATGATTCACCTTCGGATGTGAGCTACGCGACCGTAGGGAAGGGTTGACGGCCGGTGAGATAAGCCACTCGTCAAGTGTTGGTCAACCATGGAATAAGGCTCTGGTCAGGCCTGTTGAGGCAGCCGCCGCGAATTGTGTCCCGGGCGGACACCGGAAGCCGCCGGGAGCCGCCGGGAGCCGCCGAGAAACACCGAAGGCCGGACCCCGGGGATCGTGGGGTCCGGCCTTCGGAGGCGGTCCTGCCGTCAGGAGCAGGTCGGGCGAGGCGGCGTCAGCCGACGGCAACACCGTGCGAGCGCAGGTACGCGACCGGGTCGATGTCCGAGCCGTAGTCGGGCGTGGTGCGGATCTCGAAGTGCAGGTGCGGTCCGGTGACGTTGCCGGTCGCGCCGGAGAGGCCGATCTGCTGGCCCTCGGTCACGGTCTGGCCCGCCGAGACGGACAGGGACGACATGTGGGCGTACTGCGAGTACCGGCCGTCGGCGTGCTGGATGACGACCTGGTTGCCGTAGGCGCCGCCCCAGCCGGCGGAGACGACGGTACCCGCGGCGATGGACTTGATGGTGGTGCCGGTCGGGACGACGAAGTCCGTGCCCGTGTGGTAGCCGCTGGACCACATGCTGCCCGCCACCTTGTAGTTGGTGCCGATGGTGGCGCCGTCCACGGGGAGGGTGTAGCCCGAACTGTTGCCGACGGCGGCCGTCTTGGTGGCCGTGCTCGCCGTGTCGGCCTTCGCGGCGGCGGGCTTCGCGGCAGCCGGCTTGGCGGCCGAGGGCTTCGCCGGGGCCGAGGCCTGCGGGGCGGCGGCCTTCGCGCCGAGGGACAGCTTGAGACCGGGGTGGATCAGCGACGGGTCGCTGCCGATGGCGGAGCGGTTGTCCGAGTAGATCTTCTTCCAGCCGCCGCTGACGTGCTGGTCGTCGGCGATCTTGGCGAGATAGTCGCCGGCTTTCACCGCGTACGTCGTCGACGTGCCGGCCTTCGCGGCGGCCGGGGCGACGGTCGCGGACTTCTGGGTGTGCTGCGCGGCGGCGGCCGGGGTCGCGGCGTGGGCGCCGGTGGCTCCCAGCAACGGCAGCGCGAGTGCGGCGCCACCGGTTCCGGCCACGGCGATCGTGCGGGTGAAACGCAGGGACTTGGGACGGCGGTGCTTACCCTTCGCGGGCATGGCGATTTCCTCTCCGGCGCCTGCGAGGTGAGCTGTCGGGTGCGGGCTGGAGATGCCCGGCCACGCGGCTGCGCGGCTGTACCCCTAGCCTGTTCCGGAGACCGGACCAGGCACGGAACCTGTGGGTCCCCCGCTCCTGCCGTGTACGGGTGAGTGTGCGGATTCCGGGCGGCGGCAGGATTGGGCGTCCGTCCGGATTGAGGCAGAACGTAAGCGAGATGCGAGCACGTCGACAACTGTGTGCGGATTCTGTGCGCTCGCCTTTCTTGATCCATGCGGAATTCACCGTCACCCTCCGTGGAATGACGATCTTTCCGCGCTTTCAATTCGCCCGGAAACAAAGGCCGGTCACGAAAGGCCGACGGCAACACATCGTCACGAATATGACGCTGCTCACGCGACCCGGCGCACGTCGCTTCATTCCAGGGCCAGTTGGAATGAAGACGCTATTTCGGACAGAACAGTCAGATGCGACGCAGGCGGATAACCGTCGCATCGAGATCGCCGCTCAGCCCGGTGCTCAGACCGTGATGCAGCAGCACCGCACCGCGGTGCACTTCGCCCGTTTCGACCCGTTCGTAGACACCGGCCGGGTCGAGCCCGCGCAGCCTGAGCGGGGCCGGCCGCACGCCGTGGTGCTGCGCCTGCAGCCAGGCGAGGACCACGGTCTCGCCTCCGAGCACGTACTGCACGGCGCTCAGCCCGCCCTCCGGGGGGCGCAGCCGGTAGAGGTCGCCCTGCTGCACGACCGGCCGGATCTCCTTGTAGAGCTCGACCCAGTCCCGCGCCTCGGCCAGTTCCTCGTCGCTCCACCGGCTGAGGTCGCCGCCGACCCCGAGGACCCCGGCCATGGAGCTCACGAAGCGGAAGCGCAGCGAGCTGACCCGGCCGTTGAGCAGCTTGTTCGGGCTGTCCGTGACCCAGGCGGCCATGATCCGGGCCGGGTGGACCTGGCTGAAGCCGTGCTGGATGCCGAGCCGGTCGAGCGGGTCGGTGTTGTCGGAGGTCCACACCTGGTCGGTACGGGCCATGACACCGAGGTCGATCCGGCCGCCGCCGCCGGAGCACGACTCGAAGGCGACGCCGGGGTGCGCCGCGCGCAGCCGGTCGAGGAGGGCGTAGAAGGCCTCGACGTGGGCCACCCAGAGCTTTTGCGGATAGCGCTCGCCGGGCCAGCCCGCGTCCGTGAAGGAGCGGTTGAAGTCCCATTTCACGTAGTCGATCGGCGCGCCGGAGAGCAGGGCGTCGAGCCGCTCCCAGAGGTACTCCTGAACGTCCGGCCGGGCAAGGTTCAGTATGAGTTGATTGCGGAATTCCGTCCTGGTTCGACCGACTTGGTGCTGCACCCAGTCGGGATGCGCGCGGTAGAGGTCGCTGTCGGGGTTGACCATCTCGGGCTCGACCCAGATGCCGAACTGCATGCCGAGGGCGTGCACGTCGTCGGCGAGCGGCTTGAGCCCGGCCGGGAAGCGGTCCGGGTTGGGCGTCCAGTCCCCGAGCCCCGCGTGGTCGTGGGTGCGGGCCCCGAACCAGCCGTCGTCGACCACGAACAGCTCGACGCCCATGGCGGCCGCGCGGCGCGCCAGGACCCGCTGCTGCTCCTCCGAGATGTCGAAGGTGGTGGCCTCCCAGGAGTTGAACAGCACCGGCCGGTCCCGCTCCGCGTCCGGGACGACGTACGTCCGCTGGTACGCGTGCCAGGCCCGGCTCGCGCCGCCGAACCCGCCGTCGCTCCACAGCCCGGCGAAGACGGGTGTCGTGAAGGTCTCCCCCGGTGCGAGGAGCAGCAGGCCCGAGTCGTCGTGTCCCGCGCCGCCGGTGATCTGCACGCGCGCGTCGGGCAGTTGGGCGACCGCGATCCGCCAGGAGCCGGACCAGCCGAGCGCGCATCCGTACACCTCGCCGCTCTCCTCGGTGGCCTCGTCGTCGAGGGCGACCCAGGGCAGGTGCTGGTGTCCGGTGTGGCCGCGGCGGCTGCCGATGACCTTCTCGCCGTAGGTGAGCGGTGAACGCGCCAGCCGGGACTCGGCGGCCCAGCGGCCGTGCAGGTGGGACAGCCGCCAGCCGTCCCGCTCGGGAAGGGTCCAGGTCGCGGAGTCCGCGCGCAGCAGTTCCAGGTCCTCGCTTCCGTCGTTGGCGAGCGTGACACGGCGTTCGACGACGTCGCCGCGCAGCCGGTAGTGCAGGGTGATGCCGAGCCCCGCGTCGGAGAAGCGCAGCCTCAGCTCGTCCCCCTCGGCCGCGGCGTCCTCGAAGCGCCACTCGGTGCCGCGCCGCTCGTCGGTCCGTACGGAGAGCGCGGGGCGGACGAAGCGGGGGCCGCCCTCGACGGGGTACTCCTCGCGGCCGTCGAGCGGGGAGTCGAAGGGCCGGTACGGCGGCGCCGGCCGGGCGGCGAGGGCCTCGGCGTCGGCGAGCGTGATCCGCGGGCCCCAGTGCAGGTGGAGCAGCTCGTCGCGTTCCGTGAGGTGGAGCGCGTAGCCGCTGCTCGTTCCGGTGAGGAGCCAGGTCCGGCCGTCCGCGCCGATCTCGATCATCAATCCCCCACAGATACGAACACGTGCGATCAGGGATCAACATCATCGGGGCAGTCACGGTCGCGAGGCAACGCCTGTGGACAACTCATTGCCTCAGGAACCCATGTCGTATCGTCGAATGCGCGACCGATGACAGCAGCTGACGGGCGCCGGCCGGGCCCTGTCCGGCGCGCCCGCGGCCGAAGATGAGGAGCCCCCGTGACGCAGCAGGTCCCGTCGGCCGAGCCCGAGCTCGGCGGAGTTCGCAACTTCCGCGACGTGGGCGGCCTGCCCACCACGGACGGCCGGCGCGTGCGCCCGGGACAGCTGTTCCGCAGCGGCCACCTCGCGCACGCCACCGAGGAGGACGCCGCGTTCCTCTCCTCCCTGGGCCTGCACACGATCTTCGACTTCCGCAACGCGGCGGACCAGAAGCTGGAGGGCCCGGACGTCGAGCTGCCGGGCGTACGGAACGTGAACCTGCCGCTGTCCGACCCGGCGGACGGCAGCGAGTTCTGGAAGATGGTCCGTGACGGCGACCTGGACCAGCTGCGTGCCCTTCTCGGCGACGGCAAGGCGGCGGACCGCATGATCGGCTCGTACCGCGCGATCATCACGGAGCGCACGGCGGAGCACTCCCGGGTGCTGCGCTCGATGGCGGAGGACGGCGTGCCCGCGCTGATGCACTGCGCGGCGGGCAAGGACCGGGCGGGACTGTCCATCGCCGTCACCCTGCTCGCGCTCGGCGTCGAGCGGGACGCGATCGTCGCCGACTACCTGGAGTCGAACGCCACGCACCGGCGCTACAAGGTGCGCCGCACCAGCTCCGCCGCCTCCGCCTACTCCCCCGAGGTCATGGAGCTGCTCAGCCCGCTCTTCGACGCCCGCGCGGAGTACCTGACGGCGGCGTTCGAGACGATCGAGGAGACCTGGGGCGGGGTCGACGCCTATCTGGAGAAGGGGCTGGGGCTGACCCCGGAGCTGCGCGACCGCCTGCGCGAGCGCCTGCTGGACTGAGCCGCGCGCCCGCGCCGCCGGGCGCCGACTACTGGTTCTGCGCGCCCAGCGTGAAGAGCAGGTAGACGAAGGCCGCGAAGAGATGGCCGACGGCCACGTAGATGATCAGCCGGACCCACAGGGCACGCGGGAACTTCTCCTCCATGGACGGCTTGCGCGGTTCGGTGGGCTCGGTCATGACGTCTCTCCCGGGGTCGGGTGGCCCGTCGCCGGGCCGAGGCACAGCGCGGCGGTCGGGCTCTGCAGCAGGGTGTGGACGAAGAGGAGTTCGGCTCCGGCGCGCTCGGCGGCGGCGATGCGGTGCGGGGTCAGCGAGTCGAAGTGCGCACTGTCCCCGGGTTCGAGTACGTGGGCGGTGTCCCCGAGACGCAGCCGGAGCCGCCCTTCCAGGACGTACAGCCACTCCTCGCCGGGGTGGACCCGCACGATGTCGCCCTGCGAGCCGTGGGGGACGTGCACGCGCAGCGCCTGCATACCGCGTCCGGAGGAGCCGGCCTGCCGGTAGATCCAGCCGCCGGCGGGGGTGGGCTCCATGTCGGCGGCGCGCACGACGGCGTCGCGGTCGGCGACCGTCTCGCCGAGCAGCTCGGAGACCGTCGTACCGTAGACACGGGCCACGGCGAGCAGCATCGGCAGCGAGGGCTGGCGCTGACCGGTCTCCAGCCGGGAAAGATGCGCCGGGGAGAGTCCGGCGGCACGGGCGGCGGCCTCGAGCGTGAGGGAGGCGCGGCGGCGCAGTGCGCGGAGCTGGGGCGCCACGGCGGGCAGCTCGGCGGACGCTTCGTCGGACGGTTCGTCGGCCGTCCCCAGATCGGCAGGGCTCATGGGTCCATTGAGCCCGAGGATTGCCTCTGGGGCAATTTTCTTGCCCCAGAGGCAAAAAGGCTCAGCGGTTCGCGACCGCCTGTTTCACCAGGGTCTTCCCGAAGTCCCACATCAGCCCGCCGCCGCTGTGCGCATCGTCCATCACCGCGGTGAAGGCCTCCACGAACCGGTCGACGTCCGCCTCGTCGACGACGAGTGGCGGGATCAGCTTGATCACCTCGAGGTGGTCGCCGGAGACCTGGGTGAGGATGCGGTGCCGCTGGAGCAGCGGGACGACCACCATCTGCGCGAACAGGCCCTTGCGCGCGGCCTGGAGCATGGTCCAGCGGCTGCGCAGCTTGATCGACTTGGGGCGCCCGAACTCGATGCCGATCATCAGGCCACGGCCGCGTACGTCGCTGAGCAGCTCGTAGCGTTCGATCAGCGCGGTCAGCCGGGACATGAGCTGCTCGCCAGTGGCCCGGGCGTTGGCGACGATCTGCTCGTTCTCCATGACGGAGAGCACCGCGAGCCCCGCCGCCATGGCCTGCGCGTTGGAGCCGAAACTCGCCGAGTGGACGAGGACCCGGTCCATCGAGGAGTAGACCTTCTTGAAGATCCAGTCCTTGCCGAGGGTCGCGCCGACCGGCACGTAGCCGCCCGAGAGCGCCTTGGCCACGCACACCAGATCCGGTTCGACGCCCTCCTCGTGCTGGTAGGCGTAGAAGTCCCCGGTCCGTCCGAGGCCCGTCTGCACCTCGTCGGCGATGAGCAGCGCCTTGTGCCGGTGCAGCAGCTCCTGGGCGGCGCGCAGATAGCCGGGCGGCGCCTCGTGGACGCCCTTGCCCTGGATCGGCTCCACGATCAGCGCGGCGACGTCGCCCCTCTTCAACTCCCGTGCCAGGGCGTCGAGATCACCCATCGGAATGGCGGTGTCGGGCAGCAGCGGAGCGAAGCCGTCGCGGAAGCCGTCCTCGCCGTTCACGGACAGGGAGCCGGTGGTCAGACCGTGGAAGGCGTGGGAGCAGTACAGGATCCGGGGCCTGCCGGTGGCGAACCGGGCGAACTTCAGCGCGGTCTCGACCGCCTCGGTGCCGCTGTTGCCGAAGAACACCCGGTCCAGGTGCGGACTGTGGGCGAGCAGGCGTTCCGCCAGCAGGCCCGGCAGCGGCTGGCAGTCGAAGCGGGTGAGGTCGGCGAGCGAGGCGTCGAGGACGTCGTGCAGCGCCTGCCGGACGACGGGGTGGTGACGGCCGAGGCCCATGACGCCGAACCCGGCGAGCATGTCCAGGTAGTCGTTGCCGTCCGCGTCCCAGAAGTGGGCCCCCTCGGCCCGCTCGTAGACCTTGTCGAAGCCGATGGTGTGCAGCATGCGCGGGAGTTGGTGGTTCAGGTACTTCGTGTGCAGCTCGTAGCGCTCGGCTCCGCGCTCGGCGAGGAGCGCGCCGAGGTCGAACTCCCCCTTCTCCGCTGGGTCGGTCATTCCTTCTTCTCCTTGGACGACTCGTTCCGGGCCGGCGCGTCGGCGGCCTTCGACATCTCGTACGCGGCCCGGGCCCGCTCGTCCCTGACGGCCAGACCGGCGCTGATCCGCCCGGCGATCTCCACCGGGGTGAGCCCGATGTCGGCCAGCACCTCGGACCGCTTGGCGTGCGCGAGGAACTGGTCCGGAATGCCGAACCGCCGCACGGGAACGTCGACTTCGGCGTCTCCGAGGGCCAGCGCGACGGCCGCGCCGACGCCGGACGCCCTGCTGTTGTCCTCGACGACGGCGACCAGACCGTGCTCGGCGGCGAGCCCGGGGAGCGCCGGGTCGACGGGTTTGACCCAGCGCGGGTCGACGACGGTGCAGCCGATGCCGCGGGCGTCGAGCAGCTCCGCGGTCTGCAGGCAGACCGGCGCCATCACCCCCACGGCGACGAGCAGCACATCGGGTCGTTCGCTGCGGTGCAGCACGTCGAGGCCGCCCACGTGGTCCACGGCGGGGACGGCCGGTCCGACCGACTCCTTCGGAAAGCGGACCAGGGTGGGCGCGTCGTCGACGGCGACCGCCTCCCGCAGCTGGGCCCGCAGTTGGTCGGCGTCGCGCGGCGCGGCGATCCGCAGGCCGGGCACGACCTGGAGGATCGACATGTCCCACATGCCGTTGTGCGAGGCGCCGTCGACGCCGGTGACACCGGCCCGGTCGAGGACGAAGGTCACCCCGCAGCGGTGCAGGGCGACGTCCATGAGGAGCTGGTCGAACGCCCGGTTGAGGAAGGTCGCGTACACGGCGACGACCGGGTGGAGGCCGCCGGTCGCGAGGCCGGCCGCGGAGACGGTGGCGTGCTGCTCGGCGATGCCGACGTCCCAGACCCGGTCGGGGAACCTCTCGGCGAACTTGCCGAGCCCGACGGGATGCAGCATGGCCGCGGTGATCGCCACCACGTCCGCGCGCTCCTCGCCGATCCTCGCGATCTCCTCGCCGAACACCGAGGTCCAGGAGGGGCCGTTGGACGGTGCGAGGGGCTCGCAGGTGAGCGGGTCCATCACCCCGACGGTGTGGAAGTGGTCCTCCTCGTGGGCGAGCGCCGGCTCGTAGCCGCGGCCCTTCTCCGTCAGGCAGTGGATCAGGACGGGCCCGTGGAAGCGCTTCGCCCGGCGCAGCGCGGACTCCACGGCGCCGAGGTCGTGGCCGTCGATCGGGCCGACGTACTTGAGCCCGAGGTCCTCGAACATGCCCTGCGGCGCGAAGGCGTCCTTGAAGCCCTTCTTCGCGCCGTGCAGCGACTCGTAGACGGTGTTGCCGATCAGGGGCGTGCGCAGCAGCACCTTCTTGCCCCAGGCGAGGACCTGCTCGTAGCTGTCGGTCGTCCGCAGGGTCGCGAGGTGGTTCGCGAGACCGCCGATGGTCGGAGCGTACGAGCGTTCGTTGTCGTTGACGACGATGATCAGCGGCCGGTCCTTGGCGGCGGCGATGTTGTTCAGCGCCTCCCAGGCCATGCCGCCGGTCAGGGCGCCGTCGCCGATCACGGCGACGACGTGCCCCTTCTCCCCCTGTACCTGGCGTGCCTTGGCGAGCCCGTCGGCCCAGCCGAGCGCCGTGGAGGCGTGGCTGTTCTCGATGACGTCGTGCTCGGACTCCTCGCGCGAGGGGTAGCCGGAGAGGCCGCCCTTGCCGCGCAGTTTCGAGAAGTCCTGACGGCCGGTCAGCAGCTTGTGCACATAGCTCTGGTGACCGGTGTCCCACAGGATGCGGTCGACGGGCGACTCGAAGACCCGGTGGAGGGCGATGGACAGCTCCACCACTCCCAGGTTGGGTCCGAGGTGTCCGCCGGTCCTGGCGACCGCGTGCACCAGGAACTCCCTGATCTCCTCGGCCAGTTCACCGAGTTCCGTCTCGGACAGCGCCTTCAGGTCGCGTGGTCCCCGGATGTTCTCCAGCATCGTCACGTCGGGCCCCCTCTCGGTCCGTGCTCGATCAGCTCACGGTGACGGCCGGTTCGCCGGAGGCGACGCCGTCGTTCTCCATCTGCTCGGCGAGCTTCATCGCCTCGTCGATGAGGGTCTCCACGATCTTCGACTCGGGTACGGTCCTGATGACCTCGCCCTTGACGAAGATCTGCCCCTTGCCGTTGCCCGAGGCGACCCCCAGGTCCGCCTCCCGGGCCTCGCCGGGGCCGTTGACGACGCAGCCCATGACCGCGACGCGCAACGGGACCTCCATCCCTTCCAGGCCGGCGCTGACCTCGTCGGCCAGCTTGTAGACGTCGACCTGGGCCCGCCCGCACGACGGGCAGGAGACGATCTCCAGGCGCCGCTGCCGCAGCCCGAGGGACTCCAGGATCTGGATGCCGACCTTGCACTCCTCGGCGGGCGGCGCGCTCAGGGAGACCCGGATGGTGTCCCCGATGCCCTCGCTGAGCAGTGCCCCGAACGCCACGGCCGACTTGATGGTGCCCTGGAACGCCGGACCGGCCTCGGTCACGCCGAGGTGCAGCGGGTAGTCGCACTGGGCGGCCAGCTGCCGGTAGGCGTTGACCATGATCACCGGGTCGTTGTGCTTGACCGAGATCTTGATGTCGCGGAACCCGTGCTCCTCGAAGAGGGACGCCTCCCACAGCGCCGACTCGACGAGCGCCTCCGGCGTCGCCCTGCCGTACTTCTCCAGCAGCCGCCGGTCGAGCGAACCGGCGTTGACACCGATCCGGATCGGGGTGCCGGCGTCGCCCGCGGCCCGGGCGATCTCCCGCACCTTGTCGTCGAACTGCTTGATGTTGCCCGGATTGACGCGCACCGCGGCACAGCCGGCGTCGATGGCCGCGAACACGTACTTCGGCTGGAAGTGGATGTCCGCGATCACCGGGATCTGCGACTTCCTGGCGATGGTCGCGAGGGCGTCCGCGTCGTCCTGAGTGGGACAGGCGACGCGGACGATCTGGCAGCCGGACGCGGTGAGTTCCGCGATCTGCTGCAGGGTGGCACCGATGTCCGACGTACGCGTCGTCGTCATCGACTGCACCGACACCGGCGCTCCGCCCCCGACCGCCACCGGTCCGACCTGGATCTGCCGTGCGACACGGCGCTCCGCGATCGGTCGGACCGGCACCTCGGGGAGGCCCAAGGAAACGGCGGTCATGGCCTCACACGCGGCTTTCCGAGAAGGTCTCGCGGGAGGCGCGGATGGACTCCTTCAGGGAGCCCAGCGTGGCGAGGACGGCGGTCGGCTCGTAGCCGCAGTGCGCCATGCAGTTGGCACACCGGTCGTCCTTGCCGCGGCCGTAGGAGTCCCAGTCGGTCTCCTCCAGGAGCTGCCGGTACGTCTGCACGTACCCGTCGCTCATCAGATAGCACGGCTTCTGCCAGCCGAAGAGCGAGTAGCTCGGGATCGCCCAGGCCGTGCACGGGAAGTCGACCTTGCCCTCCAGGAAGTCCAGGAAGAGCGGGCTGTGATTGAGGCGCCAGCGGCGCCGGTTGCCGCCCGCGAAGGCCTTCTTGAACAGTTCCCGGGTCTGCTGGACGCCGAGGAAGTGCTCCTGGTCGGGAGCCTTCTCGTAGGCGTAGGCGGGCGACAGCATCATCTCGTCGACCTTCAGGTCGTCGTTGAGGAAGTTGAGGACCTCGATGATGGTCTGCGGGGTGTCGGTGTTGAAGAACGTCGAGTTGGTGGTGACGCGGAAGCCGCGGCGCTTGGCCTCCTTGATGGCCTCGACCGCCTCGTCGAAGACGCCTTCCTTGGCGACGGACTCGTCGTGCCGCTCACGCAGCCCGTCGATGTGCACGGCCCAGGCGAAGTACGGCGAGGGCTTGAACTTGTCCATCTTCTTGCGCAGCAGCATGGCGTTGGTGCACAGGAAGACGAACTTCTTCTTGGCCACCAACTGCCGCACGATCTCGTCGATCTGAGGGTGCATCAGCGGCTCGCCGCCGGCGATGGACACCATCGGCGCGCCGGACTCCAGCACCGCGCCCACGGCCTGCGCCACGGGCATGCGCTGCTTGAGCACACCCGCCGGGTGCTGGATCTTCCCGCAGCCCTCGCACGCGAGGTTGCACGCGAAGAGGGGTTCCAACTCGACGATCAGCGCGAACTTGTCCCGCTTCTTGAGCTTCTGTTCAAACAGGTATGCAGCGACCTTCATGGACTGCCGGAGCGGCATGGCCATCTGGCTCACCTCCGAGGGAGCAACAAAGAACGGTGCCATTCAAAGAAAGCGGGAAGCACGGCACGAAGAACACGGAAAGCTGATATTCCACCGCGGACCGTGCCGATACGGACGAGTTCATGTTCTGGAGCGTCCACGACCACCCGTACGGCCGCAACCGGGCGGGTGCCCGCGCGGACCGCGGCCAGAAGTGTGGCCGCGGACTCCATGTCCACGGCGATGGCTCCGGTCGCGAGCAGATCCGACCGCTCGGGACCACGGACGACGTGATCGGAGCCGGTGAGCGGCCCCGTGTGCACGGTGCGGCCGGGCAGGGCCCGCACCAGTTCCTTGACGAGGAGGTCGGTCCCCACGCACGGCGTGGTGCCGTCCGGGTCCCGGGTCTCCTCGGCGACGACCAGGTCACCGGGGTGCATGCCCGGGGCGAGCCCCGCACAGAACCCGGTGGCCAGCACGGCCGCCGTACTCAGGACCGGGTCGTCGAGCACCCGGGTGACGGACCGCTCGGCGGCCCTCGGACCCATCCCCGTACGCAGCACGGTGACGGGTCCGCCGGCGCCGCTGCGGTCGCCGCTGCGCAGCGCGAGGTGCTCGATGCCGAGCGCGCAGGCGATCAGCAGCGGAGCCGGAGCGGGCCGACCGGTCATCAGCCCCCCTCCTTCGCGGAGAAGGGCTCCCCGTTGACATAGCGGCCGAGCGCGGTCAGCGGGAAGACCTGCCGGTAGAGGTGGTAGTTGATCGAGAAGTCCCACGGGAAGCCGGTCCCCGTGAAGTACGGCTCGTCCCAGGAGCCGTCGGCCAGCTGGGTCTCGGCGAGCCAGCCGACCCCGCGCTCCACCGTCTTGGACTCGTTCTCCCCCGCGGCCAGCAGGGCGAGCAGCGCCCAGCCGGTCTGGGAGGCGGTGGAGGCGCCGCGGCCGCTCCACCCGGGGACGTCGTCGTAGGAGCGCAGGTCCTCGCCCCAGCCGCCGTCCTCGTTCTGTACGTTCTCCAGCCAGGCCACGGCCCGCCGGATCGCGGGGTGCGACCCGGGCAGCCCCGCCGCCACGAGCGCCGGGACCACCGATCCCGTGCCGTAGACGTAGTTGACGCCCCACCGTCCGAACCAGGAGCCGTCGGTCTCCTGGTTGGCGAGCAGCCACTCGATGCCCCGGCGGGTCCGGGGATCGTGGGAGAGACCCTCGACCGCCAGCATCTCCACGACGTGCGCGGTGACGTCCGCGGAGGGCGGGTCGATCACCTCGCCGAAGTCGCAGAACGGGAGCCGGTTGGGGAACGGGCTGGTGTTGTCGACGTCGAACGCGCCCCAGCCGCCGTCCTTGGACTGCATGCCGAGGTTCCAGCGGACCCCGCGTCCGATGGCGTTCTCGACGCGTGCCGGATCGTGGTGCCGGACGCGGCGCAGCGCGAGGACGACCTCCGCGGTGTCGTCGATGTCCGGGTAGTTGTCGTTGTGGAACTCGAACGCCCATCCGCCCGGGGGAAGTTGGGGCCGCTTGACGGACCAGTCACCGGGCCGGACGATCTCCTCCCCGAGCATCCAGTCCACGGCCTTGACGAGCTGCGGGTGATCGGCCGGCACCCCGGCGTCGGCGAGCGCGATGGTCGCCAGACAGGTGTCCCACACCGGTGACTGGCAGGCCTCGATCATCCGGGAGCCGTCGTCGCGCCACACGGCGAACCGGTCGAGGGAGGCCAGTCCCGCGCGCATCACGGGGTGTTCGAGGTCGTAGCCGAGCAGGTGCAGGGCGATGACCGAGTAGACCGCGGGCGGCTGGATGCCGCCCCAGCAGCCGTCGTTCTCCTGCCGCTCGATGATCCAGCGTCCCGCGGTGTTCATCGCCGCTCTTCGCAGGGCACGCGGCGCGACCTTGCGGTACTGGTGCAGGGCCTTGTCGAGACGCTGGAACGCCCCGTCCCAACTGGCCACCCGCGCGAGCGGCTTGGCCGGGTTGGGGTGGTGGGGATCGGTGTGCAGCTCGTCGAGCGGGAACGGCGCGGGCCGCACCGGTCGCTTCGCCGACACCACGGTGAGCGGCACGATCGTCTGCCGCGCCCAGCAGCCGAAGTCGTAGATGTTCAGCGGCATCCACTTGGGGAAGTAGATGAGCTCCGGCGGCAGTTCGGGGAGGTCGTCCCACTTCCACCAGCCGAAGAGGGCGAGCCAGATCCGGGTGAAGACCCGGGCCGCGGCGATCCCTCCGCGCTCACGGATCCAGGCGGACGCCTGCGCCATGTGCGGTGCGTCCGGGGCGTCCCCGGCCAGCCGCAGCGCGACGTACGCCTCGATCGTGGTGGAGAGCTCGCCCGGGCCGCCGTAGAACGAGGCCCAGGTGCCGTCCTCGCGCTGCTCGCCGCGGATGAACAGGGCGGCGCCGCGCGTGGTCGGCTCGTCGCGGATGCCCAGGAACTGGCGGAGCAGGAGGTCCTCGGCGTCCATGGTGACGTTCGTCTCGAGGTCGCCCTTCCACCAGCCCTGGTCGTCCTGCAGCGCGAGCAGGAAGTCCGTGGCACGCGCCATGGCGCGCGTGGCGGCGTCTCGGGTCTCGACCGTCCCGGCCGCCGCGGGAGTGTCGTGCTGGATTTCGCTGGCCGAGGCAGCGCGGGGAGGAAGTGCCCCGGTGCTTCCGTCGGTCGTCGCTGTCATGGCTTCCCCTTCGTGCAGTGGTACGACTCTGCTGTGGGTCCGCCGTCGGCCGGTGCTTCCGTTCCCGATGGTGATCCCGTGCTCGAACGAGGTTCGAAGCCCGGGGGAAACACCGGCCGGCGACTACGCGAGGTGTATTCGACCGATAGTGATCATCTCTTTCGTACGACGACGAAGTCGGCGAGTGCCACGAGCTCGGCCCGCACACGGTCGGGCATCGGGACGGCGTCGAGCGCCTCGATGGCGATGGCGTGCTGCCGGCGCGCCTCCTGGGCGGTCCAGTCGCGGCCGCCCGCCTCCTCGATGAGCGCGGCGCGCGCGGCGAACTCCTCCTCGGAGAAGTTCTCGAAGTCGCTGGCCTTGGCGTCCTCGGCGAGCAGGTCGCCGAGCCGCTCGGAGGCGGGCCCGCCCGCCGCGAGCGCCGCCACCACGGGCAGGGACTTCTTGCGCTGGCGCAGATCGCTCCAGGTCTGCTTCCCGGTGGCCTCCGGGTCGCCCCAGATGCCGAGGAGATCGTCGACGGCCTGGAACGCCAGGCCGAGGTGGTAGCCGTACCGCTCCAGGGTGTCGGCGGTCAGGTCGTCGGCGCCACCGAGGACCGCGCCGATGGAGCAGGCGCAGGCGAGCAGGGCGCCGGTCTTGTTGCCCTCCATCTCCAGGCACTCCTCGACGCTGACCCGGTCGCGGTGCTCGTAGGAGATGTCCTGGGCCTGGCCGTCGATCAGGGCGCGGGTGGCGGTGGTCAGGCGCCGGGTGGCGCGGCCGGCCTCGACACTGCCGAGCTCCAGCAGCACCTCGTTGGCCAGCGCGAACAGGGCGTCGCCGACCAGGATCGCCTGGGCGGGGCCGTGCACCTTCCAGACGGTGTCGCGGTGCCGGCGCTGTTCGTCGCCGTCCATCAGGTCGTCGTGCAGCAGCGAGAAGTTGTGCACCAGCTCGACCGCGACCGCGCCGGGGACGCCGACCTCGGGCTCGGCGCCCGCGGCCTGCGCGGAGAGCACGGCGAGCGCCGGGCGGACCGCCTTGCCGCCGTCACCGTCCGCGGGGTTGCCCTCGGCGTCGATCCAGCCGAAGTGGTAGGCGGCGACGGTGTCCATGGGCGCCGCCAGGCGGTCCACGGCCGCCTTCAGCACCGGTGTGGACAGGGTCCGGCCGCGCTCCAGGAGCGCGGTCACGTCCACCGCGTCGGCAGCCGTTTCGGCCGGGGGCACAGTGGGCACAGTCTCTCCTCTTGTTGCGATACCGGGGGTGCGGGGGCCTGTCGTGCTCTGTTCGAGCGTCATGCCGCCTCCTCGAAGAGTCCGAGGAGATGATCGCGGGACCGTCCCAGCGCGCCCAGCGCGGCACCCGCCGCGCCGACGCCGCTGCGGACCGCACTCTCCATGGTCGCGGGCCACCCTGTGGCGGTCCACGCTCCGGCCAGGTACAGGCCGGGGGCCTTGGTCCGGGCACCGGGGCGCAGCCGCCCGACACCCGGGTCGGGAGCGAACGTCGCGGTGCGCTCCCGGGTCACGAAGAAGTCCTTCACCTCGGCGCCGCGCGCACCGGGCAGCAGTCGCTCCAGCTCGGGGAGGTACCGCTCCCGCAGCGCCGACACGGGTTCGTCGATCTCGTCCTGCGCCGCCGACTGCGACAGCGCGAGGTACTGGCCCTCGCGGAGCCCGGACGCCTCGGTGCGGTCGAAGACCCACTGCACCGGGGAGCCGAGCGCGGCGAAGAACGGCGCGGTGAGGACGGTGCGGTCGTAGACGACGTGGACGTTCAGGATCGGCGCGGTGCCGATGTCCAGCAGCCGCTCCGGGGCGTCGAGCGCGCCGTCCGGCAGAAGATCGTGGGCCTCGCGCTGGGGCACGGCGAGCACGACGGCGTCGGCGTCGATGCGCTCGCCGGGAACCTGAACACTCCAACGCCCGTTCTCGTAAGGGGAGACGGAGGTGACGCGTGTACGGATCTCGGTGCGTACGCCCGCGGAGTCGAGCGCCTTGCGGGCCATGGTGTCGTGCAGTTCGCCCAGCGGGACGCGTGCCCAGCCGATGTCGGCAGCGCCCGGGTCGGACAGCAGACCCGTCTTGAACACCATCGCGGCGAGGGCGAGCGAGCAGTCGCCGGCCACCGCGTTGAGGGTGGCGACCCCCACGAGGTCCCACAGTGCTTCGACGGCACGTCGTGACTGACCGTGCCCGGCGAGCCAGTCGCCGAAGTTCTGCGCGTCGAGCGACGGATCGGTGAGATCCAGTCCCTTGAGCGCGAGCGCGGCACGGCCGACTCTGGCGCGCTCGGCGAGCGAGAGGTGCGGGTAGGTCGCGAGGCTGCGCGCCAGGTGCAGCGGCACCGGCAGCGCGTCGCGGCCGATTCTGCCGAGTCTGCGCCCGGGAGCGGCCTCCGCGTCGAGAACGGGCACGTCGAGACGATCCTGCAGCGGCGCCAGCGAGGCCGCGTCGATGCGGTCGAGGAACCAGCGGTAGGCGGTGCAGCAGCGCAGATAGACATGCTGGCCGTTGTCCACGGTGAGGTCGCCGCGCTGGAAGGAGAACGCGAGACCGCCGAGCCGCGGCCGGCCTTCGAGCAGGGTGACGCGCACTCCGGCATCGGCGAGCGCGAGCGCCGCGGTGATCCCGGCGAGTCCGCCGCCGATCACCACGGCGGACCGGGCGGAGTCGTCAGCGGACTCCTTGACCTCGCTCATCGTGCACCCTCCCCTGGGGCCGCGCCATGGTGATCGAACGACGCACGGCAGGCCGTTGCAGTCAGGGACGCCGTCCGGCTCCGGAGGGTTGCGTGCCGCTTTTCGCCGGTCGTGTCACCTTGACCCCTATTGTCCATCAGGCGCGCCTCCGGACGGTGCGCCGGGAGACGTGGCGGGCGTCGAGTCCGGAGAGACCGCGCACGGCGACGAACGCCTTCTCGCGTCCGGGGAGCGAGACCCGGCCGCGCAGTACCGCCTCGGGCTCGCGCTCGATGCGGTCGAGCAGCCGCCGGTAGATGCCCGCCATCGCCGCGACACAGGCGCCGCTGCGCCGGTCGAGCATGGGCAGCAGCCGGTAGCCCTCGGCGAACAGCGCACGGGCACGCCGCACCTCGAAGTGCACCAGACCCGCGAAGTCGGAGCCCGGCGGCGGGGTCGGCCCGTCGAAGCCGGCCGAGCAGCCGAACTTCGCCAGATCGTCGGCCGGCAGGTAGGTGCGCCCGCCCTCCGCGTCCTCGCGGACGTCCCGCAGGATGTTCGTGAGCTGGAGGGCGAGCCCCAGCGTGTCGGCGTACTCCGGCGCGCGCTCGGCGCCGCGGGCCCCCGGTTCGGTGCCGAAGACACCGAGTGAGAGCCGCCCGATCGCCCCGGCCACGCACCGGCAGTAGACCTTCAGGTCGTCCCACGTCTCGTAGGTCTCGCCGCGTACGTCCATCAGCACGCCGTCGATGAGCTCGTCCAGGCCCCCGAGGGGGACCGGGAAGTACTCGGCGGTGTGCGTGAGGGCGACGGCGACCGGGTCGGTGTCGTCCTCGTCGACGGCGCCCGCACGGACGCGGGCGAGCAGCGCCTTCGTCTCCTCGAGGCGTACCGCCTTCACGTCCGGTGCCAGCGTGCCGTCGCCGATGTCGTCGACACGCCGGGAGAACGCGTAGAGCGCAGACATCGCACGGCGCTTGGCCGTAGGCAGCAGCCTGATGCCGTACGCGAAATTGCGGGCCTGCTGACCGGTCACTGCCTCGCAGTAGCTGTACGCGGCGAGTACCGGTGCGGACACGTGCTGTTCCGACTCCACGGTCCGGATCACCCCTTTCCTCGCAGAGTCACTCCCACCTCGCGCAGCAACTGGAGCTTGCCGGGCTTGGGCGGGCCTGTCAGTACGTCGTATTCGGCGGCGACGATCGCGTGGACCGCCGCCTTCCCCCCCGCGACGAACCCCGCGAGCAGCAGCTTCAGCCTGCCGTGGACGCTACCCACGAGGGGGGTGCCTTCATTCAGGAGGTTCAAGGCGCGTTCTGCTTCGTATGCAACCAGTGCTCGCACCGATGCGCCTGCTGTGGGGGCGGCGAGATCCGCTTCGACGACATGAAAGCGCTTCATGTCCTCGGCGGGAAGATAGACACGGTCGCGGCCGAGATCCTCGGCGACGTCCTGGAGGTGCTCGACGATCTGGAGTGCCGTGCACACCGCGTCGGAGTGGCGGACCCGCTCGGGGGTGGACGTCCCGGTCACGGAGAGGACCAGCCGGCCGACGGGGTTCGCGGACAGCTCGCAGTAGGCGAGCAGGTCGTCGTAGGTCTCGTACCGCTTGACAAGCTGATCCTGACGGTTGGCCGCGATCAGGCCGAGGAACGGCTCGGGGGTGAGGCCCGCGCGGCGGACGGTGGGCTGCAGACCTTGCAGCAGGGGATGGCGCGGGGTCGCGTCGAACACGCGGTGAAGATCGGATTCCAGGGCGTCCAGCAGAACCGACGTGTCCTCGGACTCGGTGGCCGACACGCCGAGCAGGCGGGCGTCACCGCCACCGGGGGCGAGGTCGCCGTCACCGATGTCGTCGACGAGGCGCGCGAAGCCGTAGACCGCCATCAGGTCGTCGCGCCAGGCCCTGGGCAGGAAGAAGGGCGCCACGGGGAAGTTCTCGTCCGCGGCTTTGTCCAGGGTGCCGCGCCCCGGATCACCGGTGCGGGCCGTATCGGCTTCGGTCACCGCCGGCCGCCCGGCGCGGGGACGGCACACGCATCGCGGAGCTGGAGAGTCACCGTAGCCATTGCCGTCACATCTCCCGTTCTACACTGCCGACCCAACACTGCCCATTTCGGACACGCCGCTCGGAGATCCGCACAGCGCGACGGTGCCGGGTGTCGCGTATTATCGCCCTACTTGACGCAATTCAGCACCGGTACAGCTTACGTTGTACAACGCGGCACACTCCGCCGGGGTGTCCTGCACATCACAACAACACACCGATTGGCGTCAAGATTCCTACGGCCGACCGGAGTTGGCCTTTCCTTTGCAGACGCAGGGCCCCGCCGGAGAGTTCCGGCGGGGCCCTGGGCGAAACGGGTTACTTGCCCGTGAATTTCTCGTACTCCTTGAGGACCTCTTCGGTGGGTCCGTCCATGCGCAGCTCACCGCGCTCCAGCCACAGCACGCGGTCGCAGGTGTCGCGGATCGACTTGTTGTTGTGACTGACCAGAAACACCGAGCCCGCGCTCTTGCGCAGCTCGCGGATGCGGGCCTCGGAGCGCTTCTGGAAGGAGCGGTCGCCGGTGGCGAGCGCCTCGTCGATCATCAGGACGTCGTGGTCCTTGGCCGCCGCGATGGAGAAGCGCAGCCTGGCCGCCATGCCGGACGAGTAGGTCCGCATCGGCAGCGTGATGAAGTCGCCCTTCTCGTTGATCCCCGAGAAGTCGACGATGTCCTGGTAGCGCTCCCGGATCTGCTCGCGGGACATCCCCATGGCGAGCCCGCCCAATATGACGTTCCGCTCGCCCGTCAGGTCGTTCATCAGGGCCGCGTTCACGCCGAGCAGCGAGGGCTGGCCGTCGGTGAAGACCTTGCCCTTCTCCGCGGGCAGCAGGCCGGCGATGGCGCGCAGCAGCGTCGACTTGCCGGAGCCGTTCGAACCGATCAGGCCGATGGCCTCGCCCCGGTACGCGGTGAAGGAGACGCCCTTGACGGCGTGCACCTTGCGCACCCCGCGCTCCTCGCCGCGCTTGACGATGCGGCTCAGGGCGGCGGTGGCGCTTCCCTTGCCGGTCTTGGCGCCGTTCACGCGGTAGACGATGTGCAGCTCGTCCGCGATGACGGTCGGGATGTGCGACCTCTTCTCGAGCTCAGCCACGGCCGTACCTCTCTTCAGCCTTCCAGAAGTACACGAACCCGCCGACGGCGAAGACCACGGCCCAGAAGACGGCGATGGCCCATACGTGGGGCGGCAGGTTGGAGGAGCCGTATCCGTCGATGAGCGCGAAGCGCATCAGGTCCATGTAGACGGCGGCCGGGTTCGCCTGGAGCGCGCGGGCGATCCACTCCGGGCTCTCCGCGAGCATGGTGCTGATGGAGAACATGACACCGGAGGCGTACATCCAGGTGCGCAGGACGAACGGCATCAGCTGGGCGAGGTCCGGGGTCTTGGCGCCCATCCTCGCCACGATCAGCGCGAGGCCCGTGTTGAAGAGGAACTGCAGGAACAGCACGGGGAGGATCAGCAGCCAGGACATGCCCGGGTAGCTGCCGAAGGCGATCACCACGATGAACAGGACGATCATCGAGAACAGCAGCTGCTGGAGCTGCTGGAGCGCGAAGGAGACGGGCAGCGAGGCGCGCGGGAAGTGCAGCGCGCGCACCAGGCCGAGGTTCCCGGAGATCGCCCGGACACCCGCCATGATCGAGCTCTGCGTGAACGTGAAGACGAAGACGCCCGTCACCAGGAACGGGATGTACACGTCGTGCGACATCCCGCGGTTGGCCTTCAGGATCAGGCCGAAGATCAGGTAGTAGACGAGCGCGTTCAGCAGCGGCGTCGCCACCTGCCAGAGCTGGCCGAGCTTGGCCTGGCTGTACTGGGCGGTGAGCTTCGCCTGGGAGAAGGCGAGGATGAAGTGCCGTCGGCCCCAGAGCTGACGAACGTACTGGGCGAGGCCCGGCCGGGCGCCACTGACCGCGAGCCCGTACTTGGCGGCCAGCTCGGCCGCGGAGAGCCCTTCGTCGGGCGACGGTCGGTCGCTCACCGCGACTCCACCGTCATGTGTTGTCTCACTCACAAGTGGAAACTTTCGTCTTCATGATGCGCACGGCCGGATCGGGCAGAGGCGAGAGCCGGGGACCGTTGCCGGCTCCGACGCTCTCGGAATCGAGCTTGTCAGATGACGGGAGGTCGGCCCAGTCGAGTCAGCCGCCACACCGTACGCCACTTCATGGGACGGCGGGGTCCGCACGGACTGCTCCAGCCCTCCCGGAATCCCCCGAACCAGGCCTTGAGAGCCGCCCGGGAGGGGCGGCGCAGCAGCGTCAGGAGCATCCAGACGCCGAGGTAGACCGGGACGAGGAGCGCGGGGAGGTTGCGGCGGGCGAGCCACACGCGGTTGCGGGCCACCATGCGGTGGTACACCGCGTGCCGCGAGGGGGCGGTCGTCGGGTGGTACAGCACCATGTCGGACCGGTAGTCGATCATCCAGCCGGCGTCGAGGGCCCGCCAGGCGAGGTCGGTCTCCTCATGGGCGTAGAAGAACGCGTCCGGAAGGCCGCCCACTTCGGCGAGGACCTTCGTGCGCACGGCGTTGGCGCCGCCGAGGAACGTGGTGACGCGCGAGGAGCGCATCGGGTCGGCGGCACGCAGCCGGGGCACGTGGCGCCGCTGGGTCTCGCCCGTCCCGGGGTCGGCGATGCGGAAGCTGATGATCCCGAGGCGGGGGTCGTCGGTGAAGGCACGGCGGCACAGTTCCGCGGTGTCGTGGTGGGCGAGCAGTCCGTCGTCGTCCAGGAAGAGCAGGACGTCGACGTCGGTGCCGCCCGGGCCGAAGGCCTCGATGCCGACGTTGCGGCCCCCGGGGATGCCGAGGTTCTCGGGCAGCTCGACCGTACGGACGCCTGCGGGGACGTCGGGGACGGGCGAGCCGTTGCCGACGACGACCACCTCGACGCGGTCGCCGTCCTGCTTGGCGACCGAGTCGAGCAGGGCCCGCAGCTCCTCGGGGCGGTTGCCCATGGTGATGACGACCGCGCCGACCTTCATGCCCGTACTCACTTGAGCCTGCTCGAGGCGAGGATGGACACGAGGTGCAGCAGGGTCTGCAGGATCGCGATGCCGGCGAGCACGGCGGTGCCGAGCCGGGTGAAGAACAGGTCGCCCCTGATCTGGTCGACGATCGCGAGGACCACGATGAGCATGGTCGCCTCGATGCCGAGGATCAGCCGGTGGAACTTGAGCGCGGCCGCGGCCCGGCGGGCGAGCGCCATGCCGGAGGAGCGGGGCTCGGCGGCGGACTCCTGGACCGGGGGCAGACCGCCCTGGTGACGGGCGACACCGACGAGGTCGGTCTCCGCCTTGATCAGGATGGCGCCGAGGGCGGCCAGGGTGCCGAGGAAGGCCCACAGCCAGTCGATCCGGCCGCCGCCCCACAGGTCGGCGGCGCGCAGCCCGAGGCCGACGAGGACCGCGGCGTCGGTCAGATAGGCGCCGACGCGGTCCAGGTAGACCCCGCCGAGCGAGAATTGCTTCTTCCAGCGGGCGACCTCGCCGTCGACACAGTCGAGCAGCAGGTAGAGCTGGACCATGACCAGTCCGAGCACGGCGCCCGCGATCCCCGGCACCAGCAGGGCCGGGGCCGCGAGCACGCCGCACAGAGTCATCAGGTACGTGAGCTGGTTGGGCGTGATCCTGGTGTTCACCAGGTAGCGGTCGCAGCGCAGCGAGATCTCTCGCATGTACAGGCGTCCCGCCCAGTGCTCACCGCTGCGCCGGTCCTTGACCCCCGCGGGGTGAACGACCGGGCGGAGTTCAGCTACTGATGGCCTTGGCATAGTCGGAGTAGAAGTCCTTGATCTGGTGGGTTTTCAGGTCGAGGTGTTCGAGGATCGTGTAGCGCCCGGGCCGGGTCCGCGGAGCGAACTCGACGACCTGGACGAACTCGTCCACGGTGAAGCCGATCTCCTCGGGCAGCACCGGCAGTCCGTGCCGGCGCAGTACCTCGGCCTGGTACACCGACTCCTCGTGCGCCCCGCGCAGGTACATCGCGAAGGCCGCTCCCAGACCGCACTGCTCGCCGTGGCTCGCCGCGCGCTGGGGGAAGAGGAGGTCGAAGGCGTGGTTGATCTCGTGGCAGGAGCCCGAGGCGGGCCGGGAGTCGCCGGAGATCGACATCGAGATGCCGGTGAGGACCAGCGCCTCGGCCAGGACCTGGAGGAAGTCGTTGTCGCCGACACCGCCGGGGTGCCGCAGGACGGCCTCGCCCGCCTGGCGTGCCATCGCGGCGGCGAGACCGTCGATCTTCTCGCCGTTGACGCGGTGGGAGAGCTCCCAGTCCGCGACCGCGTTGATGTTGGACACGGCGTCGCCGATGCCGGACCGGACGAACCGGATCGGCGCCTCACGGATCACGTCGAGGTCGATGACGACCGCGATGGGGTTCGGCACGCCGTAGGAGCCGCGGCCCGCGTCGTTGTCCAGGGTGGCGACGGGCGAGCACAGTCCGTCGTGCGCCAGGTTGGTCGGCACGGCGACGAGCGGCAGCCCGACCCGCGCCGCGGCGAACTTCGCGCAGTCGATGATCTTGCCGCCGCCCAGGCCCACGACGGCGTCGTAGTGCCCGGACCGCATCTCGTCGGCCAGCCGGATCGCGTCGTCGAGCGTTCCACCGCCGACCTCGTACCAGGTGGCACCCGGCAGGGCCGGGGTCAGGCGCTCGCGGAGCCTCGCGCCCGACCCGGTGCTGACCGCGACGGCGATCTTCCCGGAGTGGGAGATCCGCTCGTCGTACAGGACGCTCGCCAGGTCGTCCAGGGCACCCGCGCGGATGTCGACCACGACCGGCGAGGGGATGAGCCTCGTCAGTACTGGCACGCGATCACACGCCCCTTGGCCAGGTCGTCGTGGTTGTCGATCTCCACCCAGGCCACGTCGCCGATGGGCGCGACGTCGATCTGGAAACCGCGGTTCACCAGCTCCTGGTAGCCGTGCTCGTAGAACTGCTGCGGGTCCGTCTCCCACACCGTCTTCAGCGCGTCGGCGAGCTCGTCGGCCGCGGCGCCCTCGATGAGGGTCACGCCGATGTACTCGCCCGTCGCCTCCGCCGGGTCCATCAGCTTCGTGATCTTGCGGACACCCTTGTCGGGGTCCACGACGACCTTCATCTCCTCGTCGGCGAGGTCCTTCACCGTGTCGAGCGCGAGAATGATCTTCTTGCCCTCGCCACGCGCGGCCAGCAGCGTCCGCTCGACGGAGACCGGGTGCACGGTGTCACCGTTCGCGAGGATCACGCCGTCCTTCAGCGCGTCCCGGCCGCACCACAGGGAGTAGGCGTTGTTCCACTCCTCGGCCTTGTCGTTGTCGATCAGCGTGATCTTGAGGCCGTACTTCTCCTCCAGCGCCGCCTTGCGGTCGTACACGGCCTCCTTGCGGTAGCCGACGATGACGCCGACCTCCTTCAGGCCGATCTCCGCGAAGTTCCCCAGCGTGAGGTCCAGGACCGTGATCGAGTCCTCCGCACCCTCGGGACCCACCGGCACGAGCGCCTTGGGAAGAGTGTCGGTGTAGGGACGCAGACGCCGTCCGGCGCCGGCCGCCAGCACGAGGCCGATCATGCGGGTTCTCCTTCATCGTGTACGGCGGGGGCCCCGGAGGACACCCAGAAACGGATGCTCTCGATGAGCACCAGAAGTGCCACGGCCACGGCGAACACCGTGAGCGCGACCTTGAACTGTGCGGCGGTGAGCAGCGCGGCCAGAACGGTGACCAGCAGCGTCCTGCCTTCGTGCCCGCCGGTCGCCCGCACCAGCCAGTGCGGGGGGGCGCCGGCGTTTCCGCGGATGCGGTACACCGTGTCGTAGTGATGGTAGGCGACCGCGGCCACCAGGCCGAAAGCTGCCGGAAGGGCTCCGTTCACGTCCGCGTTGGCCGCGAGGACCAGCACGGTGAGGTACTCCGCCGCGCGGTAGAAGGGCGGAACGAGCCAGTCCAGGGCGCCCTTCAGGGGCCTGAGCAGGGCGGCCGGCGAGAGCAGGACGTAGACCGCGGCCCCGAGGACCGGCCACCAGCTTCCGTAGGGGGCGAGTGCGGCGCAGATCACGACGATCGCCCCGGCGACGAACGCGACGGCGGCGGGCGCGAGGCGCGGGACACCGCGGGCGACACGGGTCAGCAGTTCCGCGAGCGGACCGGAGTCGGTGAGGTCCACGAGGGCCTGGGCGGCCCGGTCGGTGCGGTGTGCCTTGCGGGTGAGCGAGCGCAGCACGCGGCCGGCGGTGGTGTAGGTCGCCGCGAAGGCACAGCCGACGAGCAGGGCGTAGAAGGTGATGCGGGGGGTGGTGAACGCCGTGAGGACGGCGATCATCGCCCAGCGCTCGCCGATGGGCAGGACGATCATGCGGCGCACCCAGACCGTCCAGCCGACGCTGTCGAGCTTGTCCGACAGCGCGGCGGTGGGGCTGGTGTTGGCCGTGGCGTCGTGGTTCGCCTCGTTGAAGGAGAAGTCCACGACGTGCCGGCAGGTCTGCAGGATCATCGCGCCGAGAGCGAGCGCCCAGACGTCGTCGCCACCGCGGGCCGCGCCGAGCGCGAGGCCCGCGTAGTAGGCGTACTCCTTGGCCCGGTCGAACGTCGCGTCCAGCCAGGCGCCGAGGGTGGAGTACTGCAGGGAGTAGCGGGCGAGCTGTCCGTCCGTGCAGTCCAGGACGAAGGAGAAGAGGAGGAGCAATCCGGCGGCGACGTAGCCGGGGCGGGTGCCGGTGGCGGCGCAGCCCGCGGCGATCAGGGCGGTGACCAGCGACGCGGTGGTGACCTGGTTCGGGGTCAGGCCGCGGCGGGCGCACCAGCGGGCGATGTAGCGGGAGTACGGGCTGATGCAGTAGGTGGTGAAGAAGCCGTCGCGGGCCTTCACGGCGCTGCGCAGCCGGATCGCCTCGTCGTCCACGGAGGAGACGGCCTGCCGGGCCTCGTTGCGTTCCTGCGGGTCGGTCGGGACGACGGCGACGAGGGCGCCGAGTTCCGGGCGGTGCACGGCGACGTCGTCCGCGTCGAGGGCGGCGGTGAGGCGTTCGGCGAGGTTCTCGGTGGCGACGGCGAGGCCGCCGCTCGCGGAGCTCTCGCGGGCCAGGGCGCGGGTCAGCGCCCGCCGGGCCTCGGGCTGCACGGACACCGCGCCGGGCAGCGCGGAGGCCGCGAAGCGGGGGTCGGTGAGACCGAGGCGCAGGGCGTGCTCGTGCCCCACGAAGCGGCTGTCGACGACGGCGACCCGCTCGTTCGCCGGCACGGCGGCGAGCAGGCTCTCGGTCTCACCCGCGTCGGAGGCGAGCCGCACGTCGAAGCCGAGCGACCGCAGATCGCCTTCGAGCGACGATCCGGGGACCGGGTGACCGGTGAGGATGGCGGTCGACAGCGAACTCACTCCCTGGGTGCCGGCGCGGCCTCGCGCCGGGCGTGTGCGTGATGGGAAGAGCCCCGGCCTGCAGAGGCGGCCCGGGCGGCGTGTCGGCAGAGGCTATCGGATGAACGGAGGCGGGCGTTCACCGCCCGTTCACGGCCCGATCAACCGCTTCTGCGCTGGCTGCGCCGCGATCATCATCGGGGATCGTGGTCCCCGCTCACAAACCCGCGTTCGCAGACCGGCGCATTCTCGGCATGCCGTCCGACACCCTCCCGCACCCCCCGGAGCGGGGCAGGGCGGACACCTGTTTCGACCGGCATAGGGTTGGCGTCCATGACATGGCTGATCACCGGCGGAGCCGGATACATCGGGGCACATGTGGCGCGGGCGATGGCGGAGGCCGGGGAGCGTCTCGTCGTCCTCGACGACCTCTCGTCCGGGGTGCCGAACCGGCTTCCGGAGGACATCCCGCTGGTCCAGGGCTCCTCGCTGGACGGGGACCTGCTCAAGCGGGTGCTGTCGGAGCACGCGATCACGGGGGTGGTGCACCTCGCGGCGCGTAAGCAGGTCGGTGAGTCGGTGGCCCAGCCGACGCGCTACTACCAGGAGAACGTGGGCGGCCTCGCGACCGTCCTGGAGGCGGTCGCCGGGGCGGGTGTGAAGCGCTTCGTCTTCTCCTCGTCGGCGGCCGTCTACGGCAACCCCGATGTGGACCTCATCACGGAGGACACCCCCTGCGCCCCGATGAGCCCTTACGGCGAGACGAAGCTCGCCGGGGAGTGGCTGGTGCGGGCGACGGGCCGGGCGCACGGTATCGCGACCGTGTGCCTGCGCTACTTCAACGTGGCGGGGGCGGCCTCGCCGGAGCTCGCCGACACGGGCGTCTTCAACATCGTGCCGATGGTCTTCGACCGGCTCACCCGGGGCGAGGCCCCGCGGATCTTCGGGGACGACTACCCGACGCCGGACGGGACCACCGTCCGTGACTACATCCACGTCGCCGACCTCGCCGAGGCGCATCTCGCGGCGGCCCGGCGGCTGGCCGAGGGCGCGAGCGGTGACCTGACGGTGAACATCGGCAGGGGCGAGGGCGTCTCCGTGCGGGAGCTGATGACCCTCGTCTCCGAGGTGACCGGCGACTCCCGGCAGCCCGTCGTCGAGCCGCGCCGTCCGGGCGACGCGCCGCGCGCGGTGGCCTCGGCCGCCCTGGCCGGCGAGCGGCTCCGCTGGAGCGCGCGGCGCGGGGTCCCCGAGATGGTCGAGTCGGCCTGGCGCGGCTGGCAGTTCCACCACCCGGGAACCAGCGCCGGATGATCTTGTCAACGCTCTGACCTGCGGATCGTTTCCGCAGGTCAGAGCATATGACAACGGTGTTCAGTGCCGCGTTGCCCAGGGACCCGTGCCCGTAGTTCACTGTGAGTCCGGACCTGTTGTTCCGGACCGACGCACGGGAGGCGGCTTTCCATGGGGGCTGGGCACGATCACGGGCACGCGCACGGCGCTCCCCCGACGGGCACGGCGGCGGCCGCGTACCGCGGGAGGCTGCGCGTCGCCCTGGGCATCACGCTCACCGTCATGGTGGTCGAGATCTTCGGCGGTCTGCTGGCCGACTCGCTCGCGCTGGTCGCGGACGCGGCACACATGGCGACTGACGCGCTGGGGCTCGGCATGGCCCTGCTCGCGATCCATTTCGCGGCGCGGCCCCCGAGCCGCAACCGCACCTTCGGGCTGGCCCGGGCCGAGATCCTGGCCGCGCTCGCCAACTGTCTGCTGCTGCTCGTCGTCGGCGGCTACGTGCTCGTCGAGGCGATCCAGCGCTTCGTGACGCCCGCCGACACCCAGGGCGGACTGGCCATCGTGTTCGGCGCGATCGGTCTGGTCGCGAACTCGGTGTCGCTGACGCTGCTGATGCGCGGCCAGAAGGACAGCCTGAACGTGCGGGGGGCCTTCCTGGAGGTGGCGGCCGACGCGCTGGGCTCGCTGGCGGTCATCATCGCGGCGGTGGTCATCATCACCACCGGCTGGCAGGCCGCGGACCCGATCGCCTCGATCGCCATCGCGCTGATGATCGTCCCGCGCACCTGGAAGCTGCTGCACGAGACGCTCGACGTGCTGCTGGAGGCGGCGCCCAAGGGCGTCGACATGGCGGAGGTACGCGCCCACATCCTGGCTCTCGACGGGGTCGAGGACATCCACGACCTGCACGCCTGGACCATCACGTCCGGCATGCCGGTGCTCTCGGCGCACGTCGTCGTCAGTTCCGACGTGCTGAACGCCATAGGGCACGAGAAGGTGCTCCACGAACTGCAGGGCTGCCTGGGCGTCCACTTCGACGTGGAGCACTGCACGTTCCAGCTGGAGCCGAGCGGGCACGCCGAGCACGAGGCGCGGCTCTGCCACTGACCGCGCGGAGCTCCCGTAAAACCTGGGGCGGCGCGGTACCGCCCGCTGTTAGCGTGGCCGCGGTCCCCGGAGGTGGGTTGATGACGGTCGTGCCCGGCGCTGCCCCGCGCAGCGACCTCGTCGTCCCCGTTTCCCGGGCCCGCGGCTGACCCGCCGTTCGGCGGCGCGTCGGCCGGGCCCTCGTTCAAGGGTTTTCACCGTGACCGAGCACACAGACAACAGCACCCCGCCGACCCCGGACGGTTCTGCCCGGCGCATCCGCCGGGAGACGTCCGCCGATGCCACGGCGGTGCACGCCCTGACCGCCGCCGCCTTCGGACGGGCCGAGGAGGCCGACCTGGTGGACGCGCTGCGCGCCGACCCGGACGCCTGGCTTCCCGGCCTGTCCTACGTCGCCGAGGCGCCGGACGGCACCGTGGCGGCGTACGCGCTGATCACCCGTTGTCACGTCGACGACGCCCCGGCGGCCGCGCTGGCGCCGGTGGCGGTCCGGCCCGATCTCCAGCGGAGGGGTGCCGGTTCGGCCGTCGTACGCGCGGTGCTGGACGCGGCACGCGCGCGGGGAGAGCGGCTCGTCCTCGTACTCGGGCATCCCGGGTACTACCCGAGGTTCGGATTCGGGCCCGCCGCCGCGTACGGCATCGGGCCCGGATTCGACGTGCCGTCCGAACATCTGATGGCCCTCGTCCTCGGCGGTTCCTGGCCGGTGGCACCGGGCACGATCAGGTATCCAGCGGCTTTCGGCGTCTGACGCACACCGTCCGCATGTCCCGCTCCGGGCTCCCGGGGCGGGACATGCGGGAGCCGCGAAGTGCCGGGAGTGCCGCTTTCGTACGGCAGACTTGGGGCTTGAAGACCGATGCGAAGGATGGGTATGCCGATCACACCTGCCACCGCGACGCACAGTTCGTCGAACGGCACCGTTGAAGCGATCTTGCTGGAACTGGTCGACGAGGACGGCAACACGATCGGTACGGCGGAGAAGCTCGCCGCCCACCAGGCGCCGGGACAGCTGCACAGAGCGTTCTCGGTGTTCCTCTTCGACGAGCAGGGCCGGCTGCTGCTCCAGCAGCGCGCCCTCGGCAAGTACCACTCCCCCGGTGTCTGGTCCAACACCTGCTGCGGCCACCCGTACCCGGGCGAGGCGCCCTTCGCGGCCGCGGCCCGGCGGACGTACGAGGAGCTGGGGGTGTCGCCGACGCTGCTGGCCGAGGCGGGCACGGTCCGCTACAACCACCCGGACCCGGACTCGGGCCTGGTGGAGCAGGAGTACAACCACCTCTTCGTCGGCATGGTGCAGTCCGCGCTGCGGCCCGATCCCGAGGAGGTCGGCTCGACGGCTTTCGTGACCGCCGCCGAGCTGGCCGAGCGGCACGCGAAGGACCCGTTCTCGGCGTGGTTCATGACGGTTCTGGACGCGGCCCGTCCCGCCGTCCGTGAGCTGACGGGCCCGTCCGCGGGCTGGTAGCGGGTCCGCTACACGGCACCCGGGGTGAGCGGCAGGGCGGCCCAGATCACCTTGCCGCCGCTCGCGGTGTGCTCGACGTCGCACACACCCCCGGACTCCCTGGTGACCTCGCGCACCAGCAGCAGGCCCCGGCCGCCGGTCTGGCCGTAGTCGGCCTCCAGCGCGGTCGGGCGGTAGGGGTGGTTGTCCTCGACGGACACCCGCACCCACTCGGCTCCGACGGCGACCTCGACCGCGAGCATCGGCGACAGGAGTGCCGCGTGCTTGACGGCGTTCGTGACCAGTTCGGAGACGATCAGCAGCAGTCCCTGGACGAGTTCGTCCGAGACCGGGACCCCCTGACGGGCCAGCAGGTCACGGACGGCGTGCCGTGCCTGCGGCACCGAGGCGTCGACGGCGGGCGCGGTGAACCGCCACACCCCCTCGTACGGCAGTGGCTCCGGCGATCTGACGCCGGGTGTCACGCCCCCGCCTTCTGGGCTCGGGTCGGACCCCCGCCCGAGGTTCTCCATCGTCCGGTCGCCACCCTTGCGCTCGATTGTCACCACACGTCGAGTGTTGGTAATGCGCTGGTCCGTACCGGAGAACTGAACAGAAGTCAGCGACTATCGACGCCTTCTGACCGTCTGCGTATGACACGGTCAGTTCCACGACAGCTCCTGCCCCTCTGGTGCCGCCTTCCGAAAGTATTCAGGTTGTACGGGTTTGTCCCGGAGCTGACCTGATGCGCGCACCCCTCGCTTCCGCCGCGCCCGGCTCCGTTCCGTTCCGGCTCTCCGGCCGCCTTCCGGCAGCCCTCCGGGGTGCGGATAGCATCCCGCCCATGGAGCCGCAGCTGTCGCATCACGTCGGCGACGGAGTCGCCACCGTCGTCATCGACCATCCCGCCAAGCGGAACGCCATGACGACGGAGATGTGGCGTGCGCTGCCTCCCCTGCTGGCGGAGCTGGCCGGCCGCCCCGACGTCCACGCGCTCGTGCTCACCGGCGAGGGCGCGACCTTCTGCGCCGGGGCCGACATCTCCACGCTGCGCGGTTCCCCGGACGAGGCCCAGGGTCTGGCCGTGCTCGCCGAGGAGTCCCTCGCCGCGTTCCCCAAGCCGACGCTCGCCGCGATCCGCGGCTACTGCGTGGGAGGCGGCGCCCAGCTCGCGGCGGCCTGTGATCTGCGGTTCGCGCAGGAGGGAGCGCTGTTCGGCGTGACCCCGGCGAAGCTCGGGATCGTCTACCCCGCCTCCTCCACACGGCGGTTGGCGGCCCTGGTCGGACCGTCCGCCGCCAAATACCTGCTCTTCTCCGGCGAGTTGATCGACACGGAGCGCGCGTTGCGCACCGGCCTGGTGGACGAGGTGCTGCCCGAGGGCGAACTCGACAAGCGGGTCGGGGAGTTCACCCGCGTCCTCGCCTCGCGCTCGCTGCTGACGCAGGCCTCGGCGAAGGAGTTCGCGAACGGGCGCACCGACCGCGACGCGTACTGGGCGGAGCAGGCGCGCGGCGGCGGCGACGCCCCGGAGGGTGTCGCCGCCTTCCTGGGGCGCAGGCAGCCGCGGTTCACCTGGACTCCCTGACACGCGCTAGCTCAGAACGACGTGGCTGCCGTTGCGGAACCTGTCGACGAGGTGCGCGGGCGCCTTCTCCGGTGAGCCCGCGTCGTACGGCGGCTGGGGGTCGTACTCGGTCAACAGCTGGACGGCCTGGGCGTGTTCGTCCCCGGCGATCCGGCCGAGCAGCGTGAGTCCCATGTCGATACCGGACGAGACACCGGCCGCCGTCACGTACTTGCCGTCGAACACGACCCGCTCCCCCGTCGGCTCGGCCCCGAACTCCTTGAGCCCGTCGAGGGCCAGCCAGTGCGAGGTGGCCCGGCGGCCTTCGAGGAGTCCGGCGGACGCGAGCAGCAGGGAGCCCGTGCACACCGAGGTCGTCCAGGCACTGGTGCCGTCCGCGGTACGGAGCCAGTCGAGGAGGACCTCGTTGCCCATCTGGGCGCCCTGACCCGGGCCGCCGGGAACCACCACGATGTCGGGACGCGGGACCTCGGCGAGGCTCTTGTCGGCGGTCAGCGCGAGCCGTCCGGTGTCGGAGCGGACGGGCCCGGTGCGCTCGGCGACGAAGACGGTGTCCGCGTCCGGGAGCCGGCCGAGCGTCTCGTAGGGGCCGACGGCGTCCAGGGCGGTGAAACGGTCGTAGAGGACGATGGCGATCTGCATCGGAGGCCTTTCGGAGGGTGGGCGGGACACGGGTGGGCGGGCGGGTGCGCTCGGGCCGCGTACGGGATCCGCCGGTTCGGCCGGGCGGGTCAACCGGTGGCCGGGTGGACCGGCGGCGAGGGTGGACCCCGGTGCGGTGTCAGCCGGCCGGTGCCGGCCGGAAGCGGCGCCGGTACTCGGCCGGGGCGGAACCGAGGGTCTTCACGAAGGCGCGGCGCATGGCCTCCGGTGTGCCGTAACCGGAGGCGCGGGAGATCTCCTCGACGCCGTCGGGGGTGTCCTCCAGGAGCCGGCGGGCGTGTTCGAGCCGGACGCCCTCGACGTAGCGGCCGGGCGTGGTGCCGGTCTCGGCCTGGAACGCGCGGGCGAAGTGACGGGGCGAGAGGCGGGCCCGGGCGGCGAGCGACTCGACGCTCAGATCGCCGCCGGGGTGTTCGGAGATCCACTGCTGGACCTCGCGCAACGGTTCGCGCCGCGCGGTCTGCGCGGCGAGCTGGACGCTGAACTGGGCCTGGTTCCCGGGCCGTCGGAGGAAGACGACGAGGTGGCGGGCGATGGTGAGGGCGGCGGCACGGCCCAGGTCGTCCTCCACCAGGGCGAGGGCCAGGTCGATGCCGGAGGTGACCCCCGCCGACGTGGCCACATGGCCGTCACGGACGTAGATCGGATCAGGGTCCACCTCGACCGCCGGATGGTCGCGGGCGAGCCGGTCGCAGTATGCCCAGTGGGTCGTCGCCCGCCGGCCGTCGAGGAGGCCCGCCGCGGCGAGCAGGATCGCGCCGGTGCACACGGAGACGAGGCGCTCGGCGCCCGGGCCGTGCGCGCGCAGCCAGTCGACGAGCAGGGGGTCGGGGTTCCGCGTGCCCCTGCCTCCGGGCACCAGAAGCGTGTGCGGCGCGGGCGCCTCGGCGAGCGGGTGGTCCGGGACGAGGACGAGTCCGCTGGAGCAGCGCACCGGGGCGCCGTCCAGGGAGGCGGTGCGGATGCGGTACGAGTCGGCGCGGTGTGCCTCGGCGCCCGCGAACACCTCCAGCGGGCCGGTGACGTCGAGGCTCTGGACGCCGTCGAAGAGGACGATCAGGACCGTTCGCATGCCTCGATTCTCGACCCGCGCCCGGATGGCCGCAATGACGCGTACCCCACCTTTCCTGCCATCCGGGCACCACGGTTCACGACGTACCGACCAGTCGGTAATGTGCGGGGTATGACCACTCCACTGCCGGAGCGCGCCGGGCGCCGCTGCCACAACGTCCTCAACCCGCTGCACTCGACGCACTACTTCTCCCCCGATCTGGGGCGTGAGCTGGCCGCGGTCGGCATCGCGGACGACCGCGGCGCGTACTTCGCCGCGCGGTCCGCCGCCATGGGCGCGGTCGGCGCCGGCACGGTGACGGCGACGTTCTACAACTTCCGGCACTCGCTGGTGGCCGAGCACGTGCCCCAGGTGTGGGAGAAGGCCTCCCCGGAGACCGTCCTCGCGGCGCGCCTGCGGGCCGTGGACGCGACGCTCACGCGGCTGCTCGGCGAGGACGTCGTCGCCTCCGAGGAGGTGGCCGAGGCCGCCCGGCTCGCGCTGCGGGCGGCCGAGGCCTGCGACGCGACGGCCCGGCCGCTGTACTCCGCCCACGCGGACCTCCCGGTGCCCGGGCCGCCGCATCTGGCGCTGTGGCACGCGGCGACCCTGCTCCGCGAACACCGCGGTGACGGACACCTCGCCGCGCTGCTCGACGCGGAGCTGGACCCGGTGGAGGCCCTGGTGAGCCACACCGCGACCGGCAAGGGCATGGCCCCCAAGTGGGCGCTCGGCACCCGCGGCTGGAACCGGCAGGACTGGGAGGCGGCGTCCGGACGGCTGCGCGAGCGCGGGCTGCTCGACGCCGAGGGCGAGTTGACGGAGGCCGGTGTGGCCCTGCGGCAGGACATCGAGGCCCGCACGGACCGCCTCGACCGCGCCCCCTACGAGCACCTCGGCGCGGCCGGGGTGGAGCGGCTCACCGAGCTCGCGAAGGGTCTGCTGATGACGGCGCTCGCCAACGGGGCGTTCCCGGCGGACATGATCGGCAAGAACTGAGGTACCCGTTCGTCACCGGCTCCTCCGTGCCGGAAGACGAAAGGGGAAAGAACATGCTGCGTGCCATTGCCGACGTTCTGCGTCAGATCGGCGGGGCCATCGCCACCGTCGTCACCCTGCCGTTCCGGGCTCTGGCCCGGCTGTTCGGCGGAGCCTCGGGCTCCGGACGGACCCGCAAGGCGTGAGGGACGGCGCCTCCCCCGGCGCCGCCCCACGGCGCGCGACCGCTCCGTGCGCCGCCCTGATCCACCGTTGTCGGTGTCACCTGCCACAATTGCCGCGCAACCCCAGTGGAGAAGGCGGTACGGGATCGTGACGACACCCCTCGTAGGGTCCATCGAAGGCAGGATCGCCGAGGAACTCGGCGTACGGGAGCGGCAGGTCAAGGCCGCCGTCGACTTGCTCGACGGCGGCTCGACCGTGCCCTTCATCGCCCGCTACCGCAAGGAAGCGACCGAGATGCTCGACGATGCGCAGCTGCGCACCCTCGAGGAACGGCTGCGCTATCTGCGGGAACTGGAGGAGCGGCGCGCCGCGATCCTCGAATCGGTGCGCGAGCAGGACAAGCTCACCCCCGAGGTGGAGGCGCAGATCAGGGGCGCCGAGACGAAGGCCCGCCTGGAGGACATCTACCTCCCGTTCAAGCCGAAGCGGCGCACCAAGGCGCAGATCGCCCGTGAGGCGGGCCTCGCACCGCTGGCCGACGGCCTGCTCGGCGACCCGTCCGTCGACCCGCTCGCCGCGGCCGCTGCCTTCGTCGACGCGGACAAGGGCGTCGCCGACCCGCAGGCCGCGCTGGACGGCGCCCGGTCGATCCTCACCGAGCGCTTCTCGGAGGACGCGGACCTCATCGGCGAGCTGCGCGAGCGCATGTGGGTGCGCGGCCGGCTGTCCGCCAAGGTCCGGGAGGGCAAGGAGGAGGCGGGCGCCAAGTTCGCCGACTACTTCGACTTCGCGGAGCCCTTCAAGGATCTCCCCTCGCACCGCGTCCTCGCGATGCTGCGCGGCGAGAAGGAGGACGTCCTCGACCTCGTCCTGGAGCCCGAGGAGCCGACGGAGGGCCCTTCGTCGTACGAGGGGACCGTCGCTCACCGCTTCGGCATCGCCGACCGCGGCCGGCCCGGTGACAAGTGGCTGGTGGACACGGCCCGTTGGGCCTGGCGCACCCGCATCCTCGTGCACCTCGGCATCGACGTGCGGCTGCGGCTGCGCACGGCCGCCGAGGACGAGGCGGTGAACGTCTTCGCGGCGAACCTGCGGGACCTGCTGCTCGCCGCCCCGGCGGGCACGCGCGCGACGCTGGGCCTCGACCCCGGTTTCCGTACGGGTGTGAAGGTCGCCGTCGTGGACGCGACCGGCAAGGTCGTCGCCACCGACGTCATCCACCCGCACGTTCCGGCCAACCGGTGGGACGAGGCCGTCGCCAAGCTCGCGCGGCTCGCCAAGGAGCACACGGTCGACCTGGTCGCGATCGGCAACGGCACGGCCTCCCGCGAGACCGACAAGCTCGCCGCGGAGCTGATCACCAAGCACCCCGAGCTGAACCTCACGAAGGTGATGGTGTCCGAGGCGGGGGCGTCGGTGTACTCCGCGTCCGCGTTCGCCTCGCAGGAGCTGCCCGACATGGACGTGTCGCTGCGCGGCGCCGTCTCCATCGCACGGCGCCTCCAGGACCCGCTGGCCGAGCTGGTGAAGATCGACCCCAAGTCGATCGGGGTCGGGCAGTACCAGCACGACCTGTCCGAGGTGAAGCTCTCCCGCTCGCTGGACGCGGTGGTCGAGGACTGTGTGAACGGCGTGGGGGTGGACGTGAACACCGCCTCCGCCCCGCTGCTGGCCCGCGTCTCCGGCATCACCTCGGGCCTCGCGGAGAACATCGTGGCGCACCGCGACGCGAACGGCCCCTTCACCTCGCGTACGTCCCTCAAGGGCGTCGCCCGGCTGGGCCCTAAGGCGTACGAGCAGTGCGCCGGCTTCCTGCGCATCCGGGGCGGCGACGACCCGCTGGACGCCTCCAGCGTGCACCCCGAGGCGTATCCCGTGGTGCGGCGGATGGTGAAGACGGCCGGTGGTGAGGTCGGTTCGCTCGTCGGCAACAC
This sequence comes from Streptomyces sp. NBC_01428, assembly GCF_036231965.1. Taxonomy (NCBI): domain Bacteria; kingdom Bacillati; phylum Actinomycetota; class Actinomycetes; order Kitasatosporales; family Streptomycetaceae; genus Streptomyces; species Streptomyces sp. NBC_01428. The sequence continues at coordinate 1,859,540 of NZ_CP109499.1, forward strand.
GGGTGTGCTGCGCTCGCTGAAGCCCGCCGACTTCGTGGACGAGAAGTTCGGCCTGCCGACGGTGACGGACATCCTCAGGGAGCTGGAGAAGCCCGGGCGCGACCCGCGGCCCGCCTTCAAGACGGCCACGTTCAAGGACGGCGTCGAGAAGATCTCCGACCTGGCCCCCGGGATGATCCTGGAGGGCGTCGTGACGAACGTGGCCGCGTTCGGTGCCTTCGTCGACGTCGGCGTCCACCAGGACGGGCTCGTGCACGTCTCCGCGATGTCGAGGACGTTCGTGAAGGACCCGCGTGACGTGGTGAAGCCCGGCGACATCGTCAAGGTGAAGGTCCAGGACGTCGACATCCCGCGCAAGCGGATCTCGCTGACCCTGCGGCTGGACGACGAGGCGGCGGCACCGGCTCCCGCCGAGGGCGGCGGCCGTCCGCAGCGGGGCGGGCGTCCGCCCCAGCAGCGGGGGCAGCGGCAGGGCGGCCAGCGACAGGGCGGGGGCGGCCGCGGAAGTGGCGGCGGCACCGGCGGTGGCTCGCGGCAGGCTCCGCCGCCCGCCAACAGCGCGATGGCGGACGCCCTGCGGCGCGCGGGTCTGACCGACCCCAAGGGCGGCCGGGGCTGACACGCGGTCCGGGTACCGGGGCCGACACCGGGTCCCGGGTACCGGGGAGGGTGAAAGCCCTCGGTGGGACGGACGGAGGGGCGGCTGCCGTGATCGGCGGCCGCCCCTCCGGCGTGTGGTCGCAGCCCGCTCCACGCCCCCTGTCGGGCGCGGCGGTGTGCCGCCCGGCTCAGCGCTCGGTCACCTTGCCGTCCGCCACTTCCAGGCGGCGGGTCGTGCGGACCGCGTCGAGCATCCGGCGGTCGTGGGTGACCAGCAGGAGCGTGCCCTCGTACGAGTCCATCGCCGATTCCAGCTGCTCGATCGCCGGGAGGTCGAGGTGGTTGGTCGGTTCGTCCAGGACCAGCAGGTTGACGCCCCGGCCCTGGAGGAGGGCGAGGGCGGAACGGGTGCGCTCGCCCGGGGAGAGGGTCGCCGCCGGGCGCGTCACGTGGTCGGCCTTGAGCCCGAACTTGGCCAGCAGGGTGCGGACCTCGGCGGGTTCGGTGTCGGGCACGGCCGCGCCGAACGCGTCCATCAGCGACTCGGGGCCGTGGAAGAGCTTGCGGGCCTGGTCGACCTCGCCGACGACCACGCCGGAGCCGAGGGTGGCGTGGCCCGCGTCGAGCGGCACCCGGCCGAGCAGGGCGCCCAGCAGGGTCGACTTGCCCGCGCCGTTGGCCCCGGTCACGGCGACCCGGTCCGCCCAGTCGATCTGCAGGGTCGCCGGGCCGAAGGTGAAGCCGCCGCGCCGTACCTCGGCGTCCCGCAGGCCGGCCACGACCGCGCCCGAGCGCGGTGCCGCCGCGATCTCCATGCGCAGTTCCCACTCCTTGCGCGGCTCGTCGACCACGTCGAGACGCTCGATCATGCGCTGGGTCTGCCGGGCCTTGGAGGCCTGCTTCTCGCTGGCCTCGCTGCGGAACTTGCGGCCGAGCTTGTCGTTGTCGTTGCCCGCCTTGCGCCGGGCGTTCTTGACGCCCTTGTCCATCCAGCCGCGCTGCATCTGGGCCCGGCCTTCGAGGGCCGAGCGCTTGTCGGCGTACTCCTCGAAGTCCTCGCGGGCGTGCCGGCGCGCGGTGTCGCGCTCCTCCAGGTAGGCCTCGTAACCGCCGCCGTACAGGGTGATCTGCTGCTGGACGAGGTCGAGTTCGAGGACCTTGGTGACGGTGCGGCTGAGGAACTCGCGGTCGTGGCTGACGACGACGGTGCCCGCGCGCAGTCCGGAGACGAAGCGCTCCAGGCGCTCCAGGCCGTCCAGGTCGAGGTCGTTGGTCGGCTCGTCGAGCAGGAAGACGTCGTAGCGGGACAGGAGCAGCGAGGCGAGTCCGGCGCGGGCCGCCTGGCCGCCGGACAGGGAGGTCATCGGCTGGTCGAGGCCGACGCCGAGGCCGAGGGTGTCGGCGACCTCGGCGGCGCGTTCGTCGAGGTCGGCGCCTCCGAGGTCGAGCCAGCGTTCCAGGCTGTTCGCATAGGCGTCGTCCGCGCCGGGCGCTCCGTCGACGAGGGCCTGCGTCGCCTCGTCCATCACGCGCTGGGCCTCGTCCACGCCCGTGCGGCGCGCGAGGAAGTCCCGGACGGTCTCGCCCTCCCGGCGTTCCGGTTCCTGTGGCAGGTGTCCGACGGTCGCGGTCGGCGGGGAGAGCTTCAGCTCGCCCTCCTCCGGGGTGAGCAGACCGGCGAGCAGGCGCAGCAGGGTGGACTTGCCCGCGCCGTTGGCGCCGACGAGCCCGATCACGTCACCGGGAGCGACGACGAGGTCGAGTCCGGCGAAGAGGGCGCGGTCGCCGTGTCCGGCGGTGAGGTTCTTGGCGACGAGGGTGGCAGTCATCAGGGGGCCGATTTTAACGGCCGTCCGTCGCGCTCCGCGCCGCCGATCGGGACGGGCCGCCGCGCCCTCGCCGACCTACCCCCGCAGGACCGGCGTTTCCGGGCCGCCTGAGGGCCCCGCCACCCTGCCTCACCACCGCCTCCCACGCTTCCGCACGGCCCCGGCCCGCCAGCCCTCCCCCCCCTGGCCGGGGGCTGGCCAGCGGCTTGGCAGGATGGCCCGGCGACTCGGCCCGGCGGTCCGCATCCCCAGCCGGGATGCGGACGAGTGGGGTCGGCCGTGATCCGGTGATCCCGAGATCCCGAGGCGGGTCGCTGCTTCCTCGCTCCGGGAAGCCCCCGGCGTTCCTGGTGCGCCGCGTCGCGCCGAGCCGGCCCGGGGTCAGCGGGCCATCGCCTCGACCAGTACGCCCCCCGACGTCCGGGCCACGACGAACGACGCGCCCTTCACCGCCCGGGCCTCCAGCGGGATCCGGTGCCGCCCGGTTTCCAGGACGCCGTCGAAGACGTCGTGGGCGTGGCCCCGGGCGAGGCGGTCGAGCCGGTACGCGGTCAGCCGGACGCGGCAGGTCGAGGTGACCTCGATCCCGGCCTCGCCGTCGGCGGCGACCAGGCGGGTGAGGCGGCGCAGCTCCAGGGGCCCGCGGTCCAGCGCGTGCTCGACCTGGGCGACCAGCAGCGGAACGATGGGCGCGAGCCCCTCGACGTGCGGTACCTCGATGTCCGCGGCGTCGAAGGCCTCCCGTACGGCGGCCCGTTCCGCCGCGCCGACGGACGGTCCGTACACCACCGCTCCGTAGACGCGCAGTTCACCGGCCGGGACTCCGGTGGTGTCGCGCGCGATGTCGGCGCCGATCCCGATGGTGCGCAGGGCGGCGGCGAGTTTGGCGAGCAGCGCGACCCGGGGGCCGATCAGCAGGACGCGGGGGCGACGGCCCGCGTCGGTGTCAGCGTCGGCGTCGGCGTCGGCGTCGAGGAGGGAGTTCAGTGCGGCGCGGTACTCCGTGCCGTGGAAGCGGAACGGACCCATCCCGTGGTAGCCGTTGCGCTCCAGGTCGGGCCGCTCCCCCGTCTGCCAGGCGAAGTCGCGCCAGACGTAGTCGTCGTCCTCCCTCTCGATCAGCGCGGTGACGGCACCGCACTCGACGCCCTCGCACTCGGGGCAGCCGTAGATGACGTGACGGCCGTCGGACAGCGGGGCGTCGGCCTCCAGCAGCAGGCCGCGCACCTGGGCGGTGAAAATGGCGGGCGGGACGTCGGAGGCGAGTGGGGACACCGCGTCGAGGTCGGAGAGCTGGAACAGGAGCGGGCGTCCGTCGACGACGAAGTCGACGAAATCCCGGTGCACTTGGAAGTCACCGTTGGCGAGGACTTCACCGGCACGCATCGCCGGTGCCAGGCCGAAGGTCGCGTACTCGGCAGACATGCCCCGAGTATTCCCGCACGGGGGCCGGTCCGAGCACGGCATGACACATTCCGCTAGCGTCCCCGCATGGAGCAGCCCGGGAACGACGAGGTGATCGTGGTCGGCAGCGGGGTCGTCGGTCTGACGACGGCCGTGGTGCTGGCCGAGGCCGGACGGCGGGTCCGGGTGTGGACGCGGGAGCCCGCCGAGCGGACCACCTCGGCGGTCGCCGGGGCGCTGTGGTGGCCGTATCGCATCGAACCGAAGGCGCGCGCCCGCGCGTGGGCGCTCACTTCCCTCACCGTGTACGAGGAGTTGGCGGCCCGGCCCGCCGAGACGGGCGTACGCGTGGTCGAGGGGGTGATGGGCGAGACGCGGTTGGACGAACTCGGCGACTGGGCGGCACGCGTGCCCGGCCTGCGCACGGCGACGGCGCAGGAGTACCCCGGGACGGCTCTGTGGGCGCGACTCCCGCTGATCGACATGCCCGTCCATCTGCGTCTGCTCCAGGACCGGCTCCTCGGGGCCGGCGGCACGATCGAGGAGCGGGAGGTCACGGACCTGTCCGAGGTACCGGCCGCGATCGTCGTCAACTGCACGGGCCTGGGGGCCCGTTCGCTCGTCCCGGACCCCGCCGTCCGGCCCGTGCGCGGGCAGCTCGTCATCGTGGAGAACCCGGGGGTACGCGACTGGCTCGTCTCCACGGACCCGGCGGCCGGGACGACGACGTACGTCTTCCCGCAGCCGGACCGGCTCGTCCTCGGCGGCACCACGGACGAGGACGACTGGTCGCGGGAGCCCGACCCGGACGTGGCGGCGGCGATCGTCGAGCGGTGCGCGGCGCTGCGGCCCGAGGTCGCCGGGGCGCGGGTGCTCGACCACCGGGTGGGCCTGCGGCCGGTACGGGAGGCGGTCCGGCTGGAGCGTGAAGTCCTGCCCGACGGGCGGGTTTTGGTGCACAACTACGGTCACGGGGGCGCCGGGGTCACCGTGGCGTGGGGGTGCGCGCGGGAGGCGGCCGGGCTCGTGAGCGCGGCCGCCTCCCGCTGAGAGCGGTCCTTCAGGCGCGGTGGGTCAGCGCCGCTCCCCCGGGACACGGACGGCGGCGCCGGGATCGCGTACGCCGTCGAGGACGGACGCGGCGGGGGCCGGGGCGGAGCCGGCGGTCGCCCGAGCGAAGGCCGCCGCGCCGCCGACGAGCGGGACGTGCGCGGACGTACGGGTCAGGTCGAGGGTCAGGGCCGGTGTGCTGGACGGCGGGTCGATCAGGTCCTTGTCGGTGCCCGCGACGATCAGCGCGAGGCGGTGACCCTTCGGGACGACGTGGTCGGTGGCCGCGAGGTCGAGGGTGGTCGTGTAGGCCTTGCCGGGCGTGAGCGGGCCGCCGTGGCCCGAGGCGCGGTGGCCGAGGTCGGCCCAGCCACGGCTCAGGACGGTGAAGTCGACGTCCGCCGTGGCAGCCTCGGTCCCCAGGTAGCAGGCGCTGTCGCCCGCGGTGCTCGCGCCCCAGCAGGTGCGGCCGGTGAGCGTGGTGATGCCCTCGCCCGGGCCCGCGTAGTCGCGGACGGTGTCCGGTCCGAGGTCGACCAGGACCGCGGAGAGATGGGCCGTCGAGGTGGTGGGGGTGGCGGTGACGGTGACCCGGGAGGAGCCGGAGAGCCGCAGGTCGCGGGTGAGCGGCCCGGTGGTGAAGCCCGCCTTCTCCGGCGTCGGCCGGTCGATGTGCGCGGCCCAGTCGGTCTCGCTCAGCGCCGGGTCGTCGGTGAAGGTCTCCGTCCCCGAGCCCCCGCGGAGGGCGAGGGTGCCGACGCCGGCCTGGGTGCCCGTGCCCGGGTGCAGGGTGGTCGCCGTGGTGGTGCGGGGCGGCCAGAGTGTCGAGGTGGTCCACTGGTCGGGGTGGCGTTCGATGTCGGCCATCGGCTCGTCGTCGATGCCGTTGTCGTAGCCGAGGAGTTCATGGTCGAACCAGCGGTGGAGGGTGTCGACGAAGGCGGCACGGCGGAAGTCGAAGGGGTCGACGTGGCCGGTCTGGGAGAGCCAGATCTTGCGCTCGACACCGTGCCGGGCGAGGGCGTCCCACCACTGGCCGAAGTTCTTCGTGCGGACGTTGAGGTCCTGCATGCCGTGGACGAGGAACACGCTGGCGCGCACCTTCGAGGCGTCCTTGACGTAGTCGCGCTCGGTCCACAGCGGCGTCCAGTCGCCGGTGCGCGGGGCCCCGTCCACCAACTTCTGCTGTACCGCGGCGCACTTGGCGCGCGCGTCGGGACTGTCCACGTAGCCGGAGAGCCAGTCGGGGCCGGAGTCGTAGAGCGGGGCGCCCTGGGCGAAGTAGTAGTCGTACCAGGAGGAGATGGCGCTGATCGGCACGATGGTCTTCAGGCCCTTGACGCCGGTGGCGGCGACCCCGTTGGCGATGGTGCCGTCCCAGCTCTTGCCGATCATGCCCGTACTGCCGTCCGTCCAGCCCGCCTTGGCGGTGACGGCGCCGGTGCGGGTGGTGTATCCGCGGGCCCGGCCGTTCAGCCAGTCCACGACGGCCTTGGCCGACCGCACGTCGGAGCGGCCGCCCACGTCGACGCAGCCGTCGGAGCGGTTCGTGCCGGCGAGGTCGACTCCGACGAAGGCGTAGCCGCGCGGGACGAAGTAGTTGTCGTAGAACAGCGGCATCTGGACGACGTGGCCGTTCGCGTCGTACGTCTTCACCTGGCTCTCGTTGCCGCGCCCGCAGCACGAGTAGTAGGGGCTGGCGTCCATGATGACGGGGACTTTGCGGCCCTGCCGGGCGGGTTCGCGGGGGCGGACGATGTCGACGGCGACCCGGTCGGGCTTTCCGTCGCTGTCGCCGTCGAGCCCGGTGTCGACCCAGACGGACTCCCGGATCGCGTTCTCGTACGAGTAGACCGGGGTGCTCTCGCGCGGGGCGCCGTGTGCGGCGGCGGGGGCGAGGAACGCGGCCATCAGGGCGGCCACGGCGGCCGTCGCGAGCGATCTCCAGGTCGTGAAGCGCATGCGGCGCACGGGTATCGGCATGCGCGGAAGGTACCCCGGTCAACTCCCTTGCAAAAGGGGGGAGATGAGCGACGGGTGGGGTGGGGCGTCACATGTCGGCCGAATGGCGATCGTGTGACAGGGGTGGCCGTGGACATGACCGGGGCCACAGGGACTCAATAGGCTCCGGACAGACTTCATGCCCCCACGACTTGGAGCCCCACGTGCACCGCAGACTCATCGCCCCGGGCGCCCTGGCCGCCTCCCTGCTGCTGGCGATCCCGGCATCGGCGGCAAGTTACACACCCGGAGCACCGGGCATCGGCGACCGCTACTACCCGGCCTACGGCAACGGCGGATACGACGTCTCCCACTACGACCTGCGGCTCACGTACCAGCCACGGACGGACGAACTGGAGGGCACGGCGACCCTGCTGGCGACGACCACGCAGGACCTGTCCCGGTTCGATCTGGACTTCCTGCTCGACGTGAGCGAGGTCCGGGTCAACGGCGCGAAGGCGTCGTTCGAGACGTCGGGCGAGCACGAGCTGGAGATCACCCCGGCGAAACCGCTCGCCAAGGGCACGCCGATCACGGTCGTCGTCCGGTACAGCGGGGTGCCGTCCACGAAGTCCGCGTACGGCTTCTCGACCTGGCACCGGACGCCGGACGGCGCCGTCGCCGCGGACGAGCCCGAGTCGGCGTGGTGGTGGTACCCGAGCAACGACCACCCGCTCGACAAGGCGACGTACGACGTGTCGGTGGCGGTGCCGGACGGCACCCAGGCGATCTCCAACGGCACACTCCAGTCGTCGAGTTCACGGCTGGGCTGGACCCGTTACAACTGGCGGTCGAACAAGCCGCAGGCGACGTACCTGACGACGCTCGCGGTCGGGAAGTTCGACATCACGACCGGCACGTCCGACGGCGGCGTCCCGGTCGTCAACGCCTACAGCAAGGACCTCGGGGACAACGACGGCGCGGCGCGCGCCAGTGTCGAGCGGACCGGCGAACTCGTCGACTGGCTGAGCGGCTACTTCGGGCCGTATCCGTTCAGTTCCGCGGGCGGATACGTCCCCAACACCACGACCGGCTACGCGCTGGAGACGCAGACGCGGGTGTACTACAGCCCCCGCCAGTTCGCGAACGGCTCCAACACCTCCGTGGTGGTGCACGAGTTGGCGCACCAGTGGTACGGCGACGACGTGTCGCTGAAGGGCTGGAAGGACATCTGGATCAACGAGGGCTTCGCGCGCTACGCGCAGTGGCTCTGGTCGGAGCACGAGGGCGAGGGCACCGCGCAGGAACTCGCGGACTACACCTACGCCTCCCACCCGGCGGACGACGCGTTCTGGACGGTCGCGCCCGGAGACCCCGGGGCGGAGAACCAGTTCGACACGGCGGTCTACGACCGGGGCGCGCTGGCCGTGCAGGCCCTGCGCAACGAGGTCGGGGACGACGCCTTCTTCGCCATCCTGAAGGGGTGGCCGAAGGAGCACGCGTACGGCAACGCGTCGGTCGACGACTTCCGGACGTTCGCCGAGCGCGTGTCCGGGCGGTCGCTCGCCGCGCTCTTCGACACCTGGCTCTTCCAGCCGTCGAAGCCCGCGGCTCCGGCGGCGCGGGGTGCGGGTCCGGCCAAGTCCGCGGAAACGGCCGCCCGGGGTTCGGTGCCCCGTCCCAGGTCCTGGAAGAAGATCGCGGCGACCGACACGGTCCACACCGGCACGGCCGACGGGCGCTGAGGAGACCGGCCGGACGGACTCACCGACGGGCGTGGGCGCCCCGCGCAGGAGTGGGGCGCCCACTCCGTCGTCGGCGCGAACCGGTACCCGACCGCACCGTCCCAGCCGCTCTGCCGCTTCACGCTTCACGCGGTCACGCCGGGTAGGCCTTCTCCCACTCTGCCGCCCGGGAGACCAGTTCGGCGTGGCTGACGGCCCCGGCGCGGGTCGAGGGCACGGTGCAGGCGTGGGCGCCGGCCAGCGCCCCGTACAGGGCGCAGCGGCGGAGCGGCTCCCCGGTCAGCCGGCCGAAGAGGAATCCGGCGGCGAACGCGTCCCCGGCGCCGTTGGAGTCGACGACGGGTGCCGGGGGCGGTACCGCGGGGACGTGGACGAGTTCGTCCCCGGCCAGCAGGTACGCGCCCTCGGCGCCCGCCGTGGCGACGACCACCTCGGCCCGGCCCCGCTCCCTGACGCGCCGCATGGTCCGCTCGGGGTCGGCGAGCGCGGTGGTGGAGACGAACACGATGTCGGCGGCGTACGCGAACGGCTCGTGGTACGGATTCTCGCCGTCCCAGTTGTGCAGGTCGGTCGACAGGGTCACCCCGGCCTCCCGGAGGGCCGGCAGGGTGTGCGCGCAGGGGTGGGTGATCGACACGTGGGCGTGCCGGCTCGCCCCGGCCAGCTCCCGCACCGTCCCCTCCGGGAACCGGTCGGCCTCCCGTGAGCGGGTGTCGTCGTACAGGGACAGCCGCCGCCCGTCGGGGCCGACGAGATTGACCGCCCGCTTGGTGCCGGCGGGCTGGGGCACCGTCGTGAGCGGGATGCCCCGGTCGCGGTGCAGGGCCCGGACGAGGTCGCCCTCCGGGTCGTCGCCGAGCAGGTCGAGGTGGTGCGTGCGCAGGCCCAGCTCGTGCAGCCCGAGGGCCACGAAGTCCCCCGTCTGTCCGGCCCGTGTCTCGATCCCGGGGCGGATCATGTGGCTGTCGGCGTACGGAAGGGGCAGCTCGGGCACGTGCACGATGGTGTCCACGCCCGCGCCGCCGAGGACGAGGACGTCGATGTCGCGGCTCATGACTCTCCCTGTCGGATGCGACCAGCGAGTCAAGCAGGCCCGGACGATCACTGCAAGGAGTTGCGCAAGGTTCCGCAACTCCTTGCGGTGACACCGGGCTTGACCGTCGGACGGGGACCCCGCCTCCCGTCCGCTACTTCGTCAGGCCGTTCAGTTCCTCGTCCTGGGTCTTCGTGACCCGGCGGCGGACGCCGAACCAGCCGGCGACGAGCAGGACGGCGATCAGGGGGACGAGGAGGAGGGTCTTGCGGCCGACCTCGGGGTCGTTCCACATCAGGCCGAGGACGGCCAGCAGGAAGGCGATGGTGACGATCTCGGTCACCGGGCTGCCGCGCAGCCGGAACGACGGGCGGGTCACCAGTCCCTCCTTGGCCCGGCGGACGAACACCAGGTGGCAGATCATGATGATCACCCAGGTGCTGATGATGCCGAGCGACGCCACGTTCAGGACGATCTCGAAGGCCTGGCTCGGCATGAGGTAGTTCAGGACGACGCCGAGCACGCACACCGCGGAGGTGAGCAGGATGCCGCCGTACGGGACCTGGCTGCGGTTCATCTTCGCGGTGAACCGGGGCGCCGAGCCCGCCATGGCCATGGAGCGCAGGATGCGGCCGGTGGAGTACAGGCCGGAGTTCAGGGACGACATGGCCGCCGTGAGGACGACGAGGTTCATGACGTCACCGGCCGCCGGCACGCCGATCTTCGACAGGACGGTGACGAACGGGCTCTGGTCGGCCGTGTAGACCGAGCCCGGCAGCAGCAGGGCCAGCAGGACGACCGAACCGACGTAGAACACGCCCACGCGCCACATGATCGAGTTCACCGCGCGCGGGACGACCTTCTCCGGCTCCTCGGTCTCACCGGCGGCGACGCCGACCAGCTCCAGCGCGGCGTACGCGAAGATCACGCCCTGCATCACGAGGACGACCGGCATCATGCCGTGCGGCAGGAGCCCGCCGTGGTCGGTGACCAGGCCCGGACCCGGGGTGTGGCCGCCGACCTCGTGCTGCGTGGCCAGCAGGAAGATGCCGATCAGCATGAAGCCGACGAGGGTGGCGACCTTGATGATCGCGAACCAGAACTCCATCTCGCCGAAGATCTTCACCGAGATCAGGTTCACGGCGAGCACCACCGCGAGGGCGATCAGCGCCAGCACCCACTGCGGGATGTCGGTGAAGAAGCTCCAGTAGTGGGTGTAGAGCGCGATCGCGGTGATGTCGGCGATCCCGGTCGTCGACCAGTTGAGGAAGTACATCCACCCGGCGACGTACGCGCCCTTCTCGCCCAGGAACTCACGGGCGTACGAGACGAAGGACCCGGAGGAGGGTCGGTAGAGCACGAGCTCGCCGAGGGCGCGGACCACGAAGAAGGCGAAGGCGCCGCATACGAGGTAGGCGACGGCGAGCGCGGGACCCGCGTCGTGCAGGCGGCCGCCGGCGCCGAGGAAGAGCCCCGTGCCGATCGCGCCACCGATGGCGATCATGTTGACGTGGCGGGCCTTGAGGCCCTTGCTGTAACCGGCGTCGCCCGCGTCGGCGGGCGACTGGGTCGCACCGGTGCGGGAGGCGGCCCCGGCCGTGTCTACGGCGTCCTTGCTCACGGGTGGATCTACCTTCTGGTGCGCCCCGGCACACGGGGTGCGCGGGTGTCCGGATGTGCCGGGTCCGCGCTGTCTCCGACGATGCGCGGACCAAGGCGCCGCCTGCCCAGGAGGATCACCTCCCATGCGGTGGCACGCGTCACACCAGGGAACTTCTCACCCGGCGATCACAGGACACACGGTTTGTGACGGGCGTGTGGGCCCGCGCCGACGGGCGTGTGGCGCCCTCGCCGACAGGCGTGTGCGGCCCGCGCCGGGCCGCCGACACGTCACGCGGCCGACTCCGGGGCCGGGCCGCGGCCCGGTCGGGTGCCGTCACCCCGTCCGGCCGTGTGCGATCACCTCACCCGGCCGGTCCGGTCACCCTCCATGACGGCTCCGTCACCGTACGCGCGGCGCGGCGGGACGCGGGTCCGTCGCCCTGCGCACTCCCGCGTCCCGAGCGGTCCGCCCCCCGCCGGTCCTGGACAACCGCTTTCACAACACTGGTGGGACAGCAATACTGTTGCACCGCGCGGTCACCGGTCCGCCGGAGCGCGCGGTACGACGCGAGAGGCGAGGACCTGCCATGACGACGGACACCGGGGAGCCCACGCTCACGGTCGACGAGCTGGCCGCACGGGCGGGTGTCACGGTCCGCACGGTCCGCTTCTACAGCGCCCGGGGCCTGTTGCCGCCTCCGGTGATCGGACCTCGCCGTGTCGGCCACTACAGCCAGGAGCACCTGGCGCGGCTCGCCCTCATCGAGGAGTTGCAGCACCGGGGCATGACGCTGGCCGCGATCGAGCGCCATCTCACGCAGCTGCCGCCCGGCCTGAGTGCGCACGATCTCGCCATCCACCGTGCCGTGGTCGCCTCCTGGGCACCCGACGCGACGGAGGAGGTGACCCGTGCGGAACTGGAGCGGCGGGCCGGGCGTCCCCTCGACGACGAGGACCTGGAGCGGCTCGCCGCGATGGGCGTCGTCGAGCGGGCCGGCGACGCGGTACGGCTGGACCCCGGGCTGCTGCGGCTCGGCGTCGAGTTGCTCGACGTGCCCCTCGCGCACGAGACGATCCTCGCCGCCCGGACCGTCCTGCTGGAGCACTCGCGAGCGGCGGCCCACGAGCTGTCCACCCTCCTGCGGGACGCGGTGGGCGACCGCGAGTCCGTGGCGGCCGTGAAGTCGCTGTCGGCCCACATGCAGCCGCTGGTGGTGCAGGCGCTGCTCACCACGTTCCAGCGGTCGCTGAAGGAGGAGCTGCGGGAGTGGCTCAAGGAGTCCTGACCGGGCTCCGCGCGGAACTCACCCTCGCGGCGACGCGATGGCGCAGGGCCCGGCCGGAGCGGCGGACCGCCGGTTCGCCGGCCGGCGTCCGGTGGCCGCCCCGCGCAGCGCGTCCCCGTGCCACGGGGTGACGGGTCACCCCGTGGCACGGGCCCGGGTCATCCCGCGTCGGTGAAGCGCTCGCCCTTCTCCGCCTTCTCGACCAGCAGCGCCGGCGGGGTGAACCGGTCGCCGTAGCGCTCGGCCAACTGCCGTGCGCGGGCCACGAATCCGGCCGGTCCGGTGCCGGTGGCACCCTCGTAGCCGTTGACGTACTGGAGCACGCCGCCGGTCCAGCCGGGGAACCCGATGCCGAAGACGGACCCGATGTTGGCGTCGGCGACGGAGGTGAGGACGCCTTCCTCCAGGAGCCGGACGGTGTCCAGCGCCTCGGAGAAGAGCATGCGCTCCTTCATGTCCTCGAACGGGATCTCGTGCCCGGGCCGGGTGAAGTGCTCGCGCAGTCCCGGCCACAGCCGACCGCGCCTGCCGTCCTCCCCGTACTCGTAGAAGCCACCGCCGCCGCTGCGGCCGGGGCGGCCGAACTCGTCGACCATGCGGTCGATGACGGCCTCCGCCGGGTGCGTCTCCCAGGTGCCGCCCGCCTCCTCGACGGCCTGCTGCGACTCCTTGCGGATCTTGCGCGGCAGGGTGAGCGTCAGCTCGTCCATCAGGGAGAGGACCTTGGCGGGATAGCCGGCCTGGGCGGCGGCCTGCTCGACGGAGGCGGGCTCGATGCCCTCGCCGACCATCGCCACACCCTCGTTGATGAACTGCCCGATGACGCGGGAGGTGAAGAAGCCGCGCGAGTCGTTGACGACGATCGGGGTCTTCTTGATCTGCCGTACGAGGTCGAAGGCGCGGGCGAGCGCCTCGTCACCGGTGCGTTCGCCCTTGATGATCTCGACCAGCGGCATCTTGTCGACGGGCGAGAAGAAGTGCAGCCCGATGAAGTCCTCCTGCCGCTCGACGCCCTCGGCGAGCGCGGTGATCGGCAGGGTGGAGGTGTTGGAGCAGAGGAGCGCGTCGGGTTCGACGACGCTCTGGATCTCCTGGAACACCTTGTGCTTGAGCGAGGTGTCCTCGAAGACGGCCTCGATGACGGCGTCGCAACCGGCGAGGTCGTTCGGGTCCGCGGTGGGCGTGATGCGGGCGAGCAGGGCGTCGGCCTTCTCCTGCGTCGTCCGTCCCCGGGAGACCGCCTTGGCGCACAGCTTCTCGGAGTACGCCCGGCCCTTGGCCGCGGCCTCCGCCGTCACGTCCTTCAGGACGACGTCGATGCCCGCGCGGGCGCACGCGTAGGCGATGCCCGCGCCCATCATGCCCGCGCCGAGCACGGCGACCTTGCGGACCGGGCGCGGCTCGATGCCCTGGGGCCTGTTGGCGCCGGAGTTGACGGCCTGGAGGTCGAAGAAGAACGCCTGGATCATGTTCTTCGAGGTCTGGCCCGCGGCCAGCTCGACGAAGTAGCGGGCCTCGATGACCTGGGCCGTCTCGAAGTCGACCTGGGAGCCCTCGACGGCGGCGGCGAGGATGCTGCGCGGGGCCGGGTAGGGCGCGCCGTTGGTCTGCTTGCGCAGGTTGGCCGGGAAGGCGGGCAGGTTGGCCGCGAACTTCGGGTTGGCCGGGGTGCCGCCCGGGATGCGGTAGCCCGGCTTGTCGTAGGGCTGCTGGGACTCGGGGTTGGCGTCGATGAAGGCGCGCGCCTTGGCGAGCAGTTCCTCGGGGCCGGCGGCGACCTCGTGGACGAGGCCGTTCTCCCGGGCGCGCGTCGCGTTGTACTGCGTGCCCTGGAGGAGGACCTTCAGCAGGGCGTCGGCGATGCCCAGCAGCCGTACGGTGCGGACGACTCCGCCGCCTCCGGGGAGCAGGCCCAGGGTGACCTCGGGGCAGCCGATCTTGGTGCCGGGGGTGTCGAGGGCGATCCGGTGGTGGCAGGCGAGGGCGAGCTCGAAGCCGCCGCCCAGGGCGGCGCCGTTGATCGCGGCGACGACCGGCTTGCCCAGGGTCTCGATGCGGCGCAGGTTCCGCTTGATGGCGAGGCCGCCGTCGAAGAGGTCCTGGGCGGTGGCCGGGGTGACGCGGATGAGGTCGCGCAGGTCGCCGCCCGCAAAGAAGGTCTTCTTGGCGGAGGTGAAGATCACGCCCCGGATCGAGTCCTTCTCGGCCTCCAGGCGGTCGGTGATCGCGGCGAGGGAGGCGCGGAACGCCTGGTTCATCGTGTTCGCGGACTGGTTGGGGTCGTCGAGGACGAGGGTGACGACGCCGGTCTCGTCCTGTTCCCAGCGGATGGTGGTGGGCTCAGTGCTCATCAGGGGATGCTCCGTAGATCCGTGATCCGTTGGGGGTCAGACGCGCTCGACGATGGTGGCGATGCCCATGCCGCCGCCCACGCACAGGGTGGCGAGGCCGTACCGCTTGTCCTGGCGTTCCAGTTCGTCGACGAGGGTGCCGAGGATCATCGCGCCGGTGGCGCCGAGGGGGTGGCCCAGCGCGATGGCGCCGCCGTTGACGTTGACCTTGTCCAGCGACAGTCCCATGTCCTTCACGAAGCGCAGGACGACGGCCGCGAAGGCCTCGTTGATCTCGACGAGGTCGATGTCGTCGATGGTCAGGCCGGCCTTGGCGAGCGCCTTGCGGGTGGCGGGCGCGGGCCCGGTGAGCATGATGGTGGGCTCGGAGCCGGAGACGGCGGCGGAGACGATCCGCGCGCGGGGGGTGAGGCCGTAGCGCTCGCCGACCTCGCGGGAGCCGATGGCGACGAGCGAGGCGCCGTCGACGATGCCCGAGGAGTTGCCCGCGTGGTGGACGTGGTCGATGGCCTCGACCCAGTGGTACTTCTGCAGGGCCACGGCGTCGAATCCGCCCAGGTCGCCGATGTCGGCGAAGGACGGCTTCAGCTTGGCGAGGGAGTCGGCGGTGGTGCCGGGGCGCAGGAACTCGTCGTGGTCGAGGACCGTGAGACCCGCGCGGTCCCTGACGGGGACGACGGACCGCTCGAACCGGCCGGCCTTCACGGCGGCGGCGGCGCGCTCCTGGGAGAGCGCCGCGTACTCGTCGACGTCGCGGCGGGAGAAGCCCTCGATGGTGGCGATGAGGTCGGCGCCGATGCCCTGCGGCACGAAGTTGGTGGCCAGGTTGGTCATCGGGTCGGCGAACCAGGCGCCGCCGTCCGAGGCCATGGGCACCCGGGACATCGACTCGACGCCGCCCGCGAGGACCAGGTCCTCCCAGCCCGAACGGATCTTCATCGCCGCGAGGTTGACGGCTTCCAGGCCCGAGGCGCAGAAGCGGTTCTCCTGAACGCCGGCCACGGTGTCGGGCAGGCCCGCCGCGATCGCGGCGATACGGGCGATGTCGGAGCCCTGGTCGCCGACCGGGCCGACGACACCGAGGACGATGTCGTCGATGGCGGCCGGGTCGAGGTCCGGGAAGCGGCGCTGCACCTCGTGGATGAGCCCGACGACCAGGTCGATGGGCTTGGTGCCGTGCAGGGCGCCGTTCTGCTTGCCGCGGCCGCGCGGGGTGCGGATCGCGTCGTACACGTACGCTTCGGTGCTCACTGGTAAGCCTTTCGGGGAGGGTTAGCCGAGCAGGGAACGGCCGATGATCT
The DNA here is from genome assembly GCF_036231965.1 of Streptomyces sp. NBC_01428. Taxonomy (NCBI): domain Bacteria; kingdom Bacillati; phylum Actinomycetota; class Actinomycetes; order Kitasatosporales; family Streptomycetaceae; genus Streptomyces; species Streptomyces sp. NBC_01428. The sequence continues at coordinate 1,875,682 of NZ_CP109499.1, forward strand.
CCTTCATGATCTCGGTGGTCCCGCCGTAGATGGTCTGGATGCGTCCGTCGATGAAGGCCCGGGCGACCCGGTATTCCGTCATGTAGCCGTAGCCGCCGTGCAGTTGCAGGCAGCGGTCGGCGACCCGCTTCTGGAGTTCGGTGGCCCACCACTTGGCCATCGAGGCGTGCACCGCGTCGAGTTCGCCGTCGGAGTGGTCGACGATGCAGCGGTCGAGGAAGGTGCGGGTGACGGCGCACTCGGTGGCCATCTCGGCTATCTCGAAGCGGATGTGCTGGAGCTTGGCGAGCGGCCGGCCGAACGCCTCGCGCTCCTTCACGTACTCGGTGGTGATCTCCAGCAGGTGTTCGGCGCCCGCGATGGCGGCGACGGCGATCCCCATGCGTTCCTGCGCGAGGTTCGTCATCAGGTGGACGAACGCGCCGTTCGGCTCGCCGAGGAGGTTCTCCTTGGGCACGCGCACGTCGTGGAAGAACAACTCGGCGGTGTCCTGGGACTTCTGGCCGATCTTGTCGAGGTTGCGGCCCCGCTCGAAGCCCTCGGCGCCGCGCTCCACGACGAGCAGGGACAGTCCGTGCGCGCCGCCCTCGGGGGTGGTCCTCGCGACGACGATCACCAGGTCGGCGAGGATGCCGTTGGAGATGAACGTCTTGGAGCCGTTGAGCAGGAAGTGGTCGCCCCTGTCCTCGGCGTGGGTCGTGATGCCCTGGAGGTCGGATCCGGCGCCGGGTTCGGTCATGGCGATCGCGGTGATGAGCGAGCCGTCGCAGAAGCCGGGCAGCCAGCGCCGCTTCTGTTCCTCGGTGGCGAGGCCGGTGAGATAGGGGCCGATGATGTCGTTGTGCAGGCCGACGGCGAGGCCGGCGGCTCCCGCGCGGGTGAACTCCTCGGCGAGGACGGCGCTGTAGCGGAAGTCCGCGTTGCCGCCGCCCCCGTACTCCTCCGGTACGGCGAGCCCGAGCAGGCCCTGCCGGCCGGCGGCCCGCCAGGCCTCGCGCGAGACGATGCCGTCCTTCTCCCACTGTTCGTAGTGGGGCAGCACCTCCTTGGCGAGGAAGGTGCGGACGGTCTCGCGGAACGCGTCGTGCTCGGCGGTGAAGATCTGCCGCTTCATGCGGGAACGGCCTTCCTGGTGTGCGGGCGGTGGTCCACGATCGGGCGCGTGTCGGCCGGGCGGCCGCTCAGAGCCAGTTCTTCACGGTCTCGACGAGCCGGGCCGGATCGGGGCCCACGGGCGTCACGTTGAGCATCGTCACCCCGGCCTCCTCGAAGGCGGCGACGCGGTCTCGGACGTAGCCCTCGGGGCCGCACAGCGACATCAGTTCGCAGAACTCGTCCGGCACGGCCGCCTCCGCCTCGGCCTTGCGGCCGGAGAGGTACAGCTCCTGGATGAGCCGGGCCTCCTTCTCGTAGCCGTAGGCCACCGCGAGGTCGTTGTAGAAGTTCTTGCCCGGGGCGCCCATGCCGCCGACGTAGAGCGCGATGCGGGGGCGCACGAGGTCGCGCAGGGCCGCCGCGTCCTCGCCGATCGCGAGCGGGCCGCCGGCGACGACCTGGAGGGGGCCGAGCGACGGGTCGCGCAGCGCCCTGCCCTCGGCCAGGGGGGTGCCCCACACCTGGTGGGCCTTCTCGGGGATGAACAGCGTGGGGAGCCAGCCGTCCGCGATCTCCGCGGTCATCCGTACGTTGGCCGGGCCCAACGAGGCCACGTAGAGCGGGACTTCGGGGCGGACGGGCCTGGTGAGGATCTTCAGCGGTTTGCCCAGGCCGCCGGGGCGGGGCATGTCGGTGATGCCGTGGTGGTCGATGACCTCGCGGCGCAGGATGCGGCGGGTCAGCTCGATGGTCTCGCGGGTCCGGCCGAGCGGCCTGTCGTACGCCTTCCCGTGCCAGCCCTCGACGACCTGCGGGCCGGAGGCGCCGAGACCGATGATCGCGCGGCCTCCGGAGACCGCGTCGAGCCCTGCCGCCGTCTGGGCGATCAGGGCGGGGGTGCGTGAGTAGACGTTCAGGATCGCGGCGCCGATCCTCATCCGCTCGGTGCGCGCGGCGAGGTAGCCCATGACCGTGGGCGAGTCGAAACCGTAGGCCTCGGCGACCCAGACGGCGTCCAGCCCGGCGGCCTCCAGGGCGGCGACCTCGTCGGCAGCCGCTCGCGCGTCGCCCGCGTAGTCGAGCGGGAGGGAGAGTTCCATCAGTCGTCGTCCTCGGTCAGCCGGGGTACGTCCCAGTCACGGGCCACGTCCGCGGTGTCGGCCCCCGGCAGGGCGGGGCCGCCGCGCACGGAGGTGGGGGTGGTGGAGAAGCGCGGCGCGGGGGCCGGCTGGGTGATGCCGCCGTGGTCCACGAAGGTGCCGCGGGCCGCGAGGTGCGGATGGGTGGGTGCCTCGCGCAGGGAGAGAACGGGCGCCACGCAGGCGTCGGATCCGTCGAACACCGCGGTCCACTCGTCGCGGGTACGGGTCTTGAAGCGGGCGGCGACCGTCTCGCGCAGTTCCGGCCAGCGGGCGAGGTCCTTGCGGGCGGGGCGCAGTTCCGGGACGCCGAGCAGGTCGACGAACGTGTCGTAGAACCGGCCCTCCAGGGGGCCCACGGCCATGTGGCCGCCGTCGGCCGTCTCGTAGGTGCCGTAGTACGGGCAGCCGCCGTCGAGGAGGTTGGCGCCGCGCCGGTCCTGCCAGCCGCCGGCGGCCATCATGCCGTGGATCATCGTGGACAGGTGGGCGGTGCCGTCGACGATGGCCGCGTCCACGACCTGCCCGGCGCCGCTCTCGCGTGCGTGGTGGAGAGCGGCGAGGACGCCGACGACGAGGTAGAGCGAGCCGCCCGCGTAGTCGCCGAGGAGGTTCGCGGGGACGGCGGGGGCCTCGTCGGGTCTGCCGATCATGCCGAGGGTGCCGGTGAGCGCGATGTAGGCGACGTCGTGCCCTGCGCGGTGGGCGAGCGGGCCGTCCTGGCCCCAGCCGGTCATCCGCCCGTAGACGAGTTTCGGATTGCGGGCGTGACAGGGCTCGGGGCCGACGCCGAGGCGTTCCGCGACGCCGGGCCGGTAGCCCTCGATCAGGATGTCGGCCCGTTCGGCCAGGTCGAGGACCCGGGACGGGCCGCTCTCGGCCTTGAGGTCGATGATCACGGACCGCTTGTTGCGGTTGGTGACGTCGTGGGCCGGATCGATCGCGAGGCCGGGGCCGTCGGGGCGGTCCACCCGCACGACGTCCGCTCCCAGGTCGGCCAGCAGCATGGCGGCGAACGGGCCGGGTCCGATGCCCGCCAGTTCGACGACACGCACCCCGGCGAGGGGGCCGTGCCCCGGCGTTCCTGTCACTGCCATCAAGCTCCCAGCACTGTGACACTACTGATGTGACATCAGCGATGTTAAGAACGTGTTCCACTCCGGGCAAGCCCCTGACGAGCAAGCGCTTAGTTAAATTCCGGTGGGTGGAGGGGACCGAAGGGGTCCGGAACGGACCGGAGGGGCCCGAAAGGGACGCCGCGGGCCGACGGTGAGGCGGGCTCGGGATCGGCCGGAACCGGCCCCGCTTCCGCGATCAGTGCAGGTCCGGCACCGCTCTCAGGGCGGTCCGCACCCCACGCGGAGCAGGTCCCGGCGCACGCTCAGGCCTGGTCCAGCTCCGCGATCAGCCGCTTGGGGGCGACGACCCGGTAGCTCTCCTCGACCCAGTCGCACAGCAGCTCCGCCCGGGGAGACCCCGACTCCTCCAGGGGTATGCGCACCCAGCCGGCCCGGCCCAGGCCGTAACCGGCGGGCTCCGCGCCCGGGGAGGTGAGCGCGTGGGCGTGCGCCTCCTCGTCCGTCAGCTTCACCGTGACGGCCAACGGGTGACTGCCGTCGTCGACGCCGAGGAAGACGAAGACCTTCTTGTTGGCCTTGGCCACGGTCTCGCCCCAGGGGAACTCCTCCGTGGCGCCGGGCAGCCCCAGCGCGAACTCGCGCACCTTCTGCCACTTTTTCAGCGCGTTCTTCGGCACGGCCACGGCTACCTCCGGCCTGTTCGTGCGACCTCGTCGTCCAACTGCTCGTCCCTCACGCTAGCCTCAGCCACCGACAACGGCGCTTCGCAACGACGCGGGGCCACCGCACGGTCGAGCGCAGGCCACAGTGGGGAAGGTGTCATGAGCAGGCTGAACGGGACGGACCGCGCGTACGACGTCGTGCTCTTCGGAGCCACGGGGTTCGTCGGAGAGCTCACCGCGGAGTACCTCGCCGCGCATGCGCCCGAGGGGCTCCGGTGGGCGATCGCCGGACGCAGCGAGGAGAAACTGGAACGCCTGCGGGAACGGCTCGGCGGCGCACCCGGTGTGCTGCGGGCGGACGTGACGGACCCGGACTCGGTCCGCGAACTCGCCCGGCACGCGCGCGTGGTGGCCAGCACGGTGGGTCCGTACGTGACGTACGGGGAGGACCTGGTCGCCGCCTGCGCGGACGCCGGGACCGACTACCTGGACCTCACCGGCGAGCCCGAGTTCGTGGACCTGATGTACGTGCGGCACGACGCACGTGCGCGGGAGACGGGCGCGCGGCTCGTGCACGCCTGCGGTTTCGACTCGGTCCCGCACGACCTCGGCGCGTACTTCACCGTGCGACAGCTCCCGGAGGATGTGCCGCTGCGGGTGGACGGATTCGTCCGCTCCCAGGCGATGTTCTCGGGCGGCACGTTCAACTCCGCCCTCAACCAGTTCGCCCGGGGCCCGCAGATGATCGCGGCCGCCCGGGACCGCAGGCACCACGAGCCCCGGCTGATGGGCCGCCGTGCCGTGGCGCCGCTGGGCGCCCCACGGTTCGCGGGAGAGGTCGGCGCCTGGGCGCTGCCCCTGCCCACCATCGACGCGCAGGTGGTGCAGCGCTCGGCACGGGCCCTGGAGCGGTACGGGCCGGACTTCCGCTACCGCCACTACGCGGCCGTACGGCGGCTGCCCGTCGCGCTCGGCGGGCTGGCCGGGGTGAGCGCGCTCTTCGCCGCGGCCCAACTCCCGCCCGCCAGGCGCTGGTTGTCCGACCGTTTCAAGCCAGGCGAGGGGCCGAGCGCGGCGCGGCGCGCGAAGAGCTGGTTCTCGGTGCGGTTCGTGGGCGAGGGCGGCGGCCGACGTGTGTTCACCGAGGTCGCGGGCGGCGACCCCGGCTACGACGAGACGGCCAAGATGCTCGCGGAGGCGGCGATGGCCCTCGCCCTCGACGACCTGCCGAAGACGTCCGGGCAGGTCACGCCCGCGGTGGCGATGGGGGACGCGCTGATCGAGCGGCTCCGCGCGGCGGGCATCACGTTCCGGGTGGCCGCGATGCGCTAGGTCCGCAGGCTCGGGCCGTTCGGTGCCGCCACCCGGTGCGCGAGGAGCGCTTCGGGCCGGGGGCCGCGGCCCGGCCCGGCGTCCGTCACGTCGCCCAGCCGGTCACCGTCCAGATCATCCCGCCGATCCAGGCGAGTCCGGCCAGGACGGCGAGGAGCAGCGCCGTCGTGACGGCGCGCTCGACGGGCTGGGCGGGGCCGGCTGCGGCCTTCGGGGCGCGGTGTGAGGTCATGGGGGCCAGCCTGCCGATCACGGCCGTGCCGTCGCATCCGTGCGCGTACTCAGAAGACGTACTCAGACGCCTCGTCCGGTCCCCTCACCCGGACGAACCGCTGACGCGGCCCGCTCCGGCGGCCCGCTCGGACGGCGTGCCTCACCTGACGTGGGTCGACGCCGCGTTCGCGGCGTGTGGGGCCGACCGGGCGGCGCTGTCAGGCCGTTGCCTCCTGAAGAGCGCGCCGGCACAGGGCGTCCGCACGCCGAGTGGTCTCCGGGAGGCGGTACTCGGGGGTGAGCGCCAGCGTGTGCGCGCAGGCGTTGTCGAGGTCCACCCGGTGACCGACGGAGACGAACACGGGCTTCACGCCGTCCCGCGTGCGCAGTGCGCGCCCCACCTCTTCTCGGTCGGCCAGGAGGGGCGAGGCGCTGCCGCGCCGGGGGCCCGGATCGTCGTACGCGAAGGTGAACGGGTTCTTGGCGACGCCGATGGCGGGGAGTCCGGTGAGGACGCCGAGATGGGCGGCGAGACCGAAGCGCCGCGGGTGGGCGAGACCGTAGCCGTCGCAGACCACCAGGCCCGGCGGGCAGGGCAGGGCCTCCAGAGCGGCGAGGACGGTCGGGATCTCCCGGAACGCGAGGAGCCCGGGCACGTACGGGAAGGAGACCTGGCCTACCGCGGTGGCCTCCGCCACGACGTCGAGGGTCGCCGCGTCGAGGACGACGGCCGCCGCCGCCACGACGTCCCGCTCGTCGTCGTAGGCCACGTCGACGCCCGTGACATGGCCGGTGCCGGGCGGCGGACCCGGCTCGTCGAGGACGACCCGCCCCCTCAACTCGTCCTGCACGGCGCGGGCTTGGTCCTCGGTGACGGGCCAGCCCGCCGGAATCCTCACGGTCTTCATGATGGAAGGAGCCTAGGACCTCACCCCCGCGGCGCCCGACCGGGCCGGAGGTAGGCTCGCGATCATGTTCGTACTGGAGCTGACCTACACCGCGCCGCTCGAAGCCGTCGACGCCGTCCTGGAAGCCCATGTCGCCTGGCTGGACCAGCAGTACGCGGCCGGTTGCTTCCTCGCGTCGGGGCGCAAGAACCCGCGCGACGGCGGGGTGATCCTGGCCGTCGCGGAGGACCGGGCGCGGATCGAGGAGATCACCGCGGGCGACCCGTTCGTCACCGCGGGCGTGTGCGCGTACCGCGTGACCGAGTTCGTCGCGACGAAGACGGCACCCGGCCTGGAGCGGTACCGCGAACCGCTCGGCTGAGCGGCACCCCTCCCCCGGCGGCCGGCACCCGCCCCGTTCAGCGTTCCAGCCGGGCGACCCGCCCCTTCTCGCCGGAGGCCCAGCAGCCCAGGTCGGGTGTGCAGTCCACGGTGTCGTACGAGCCGGTGTCCAGGGTGCGCCAGGTGCGGCCGCCGTCGGTGGTCAGGTCGGTGCCGGTGGGGCCCACGGCGAGCGCGGACGTGCGGCTGTGCGGGAGCCAGGTGACGCCGGAGCGGTAGGCGGGCACGGGCCGGTCGGCCGTCGTCCAGGTGCGGCCGCCGTCGGCGGTGACCGCGGAGGCCCGGGGCGACGCCTGGTCGGCGCGGTAGTCGCCGCCGACCGCGAGCCCGTGGGCCCGGTCGCGGAAGGCGAGGGCGAAGACACCCCGTGCGGGGTCGCCCGCGGGCACGGGGGTGCCGGCGGCGGTCCAGGTGAGCCCGCGGTCCGCCGAGTGCAGCACCCGCGCGCTCGCCGCCCCTCCCGTGGCCAGCCACACGTCGCGCGGCCCCGAGGTGACCAGGCACTGGCCGCTCGCGGCGAATCCGGCCTCTCCGTCCTGCGCGGCGGGCATGCCGCGGCTCGGCAGCACCTTCCAGGAGCGGCCGCCGTCGCCGGTCGACAGGATGCGGAACCGGCCGTCCACCGGGTCGCTCATCGCCAGGCCGTGGCGCGGATCGAAGAAGGTGAGGCAGTCGTAGAAGGCCTTGGCGTCGGTGTTGCGGAAGGACTCGGTCCAGGTCGCGCCGCCGTCCTCGGTCCGCAGGACGCGGGAGGCCTCGCCCTCACCGATGGCGAGGACCACGGCCCGCCGCGCGTCGAACGCCTCGACGTCACGGAACTCCAGGTCGGCCGCGCCGGGCGGCGACACGTCGCGCCAGTGCGCACCGCCGTCGGTGGTGCGCAGTACGGTGCCCTTCGAGCCGGCCACCCAGGCGGAGTTCCGGCTGACGGCGGCCAGTCCGCGGAACCGCGCGTCCGTCCCTGTGTCCTGGACCGCCCAGTGCGGGGTCCGCACCTGCTCGTGGGACGGTTCGTGCGCCCGCGCGGGCACGGCCGCCGCGAGCGCCGCGGCGAGCGTGGCGACGCTCAGACCCACCGTGACCGACCGACCCGTGCGCCTCATCTTCCCCAAGCCCCTCATGGCGGGCGAAGCTAGTGCACGCGCCCGATGCCGTCCAGATGGCCTCCGGCGGGAACCTCGGGGGCCCGTCCGGGTGTCCTCAGGGGTGTCCTGCGAGCACGGGACGGAATGGGACGGCCGCTGTCGGGGAAAGTGGATCTCCCCGGTGCATGACCCCGGTGACAGAGGTCACTCGGGTCACGGGTGCACGCGCCGTGTCATTTTTCCGTCTCTTCCAATGACCGGCGTCATCCACCCGGAGTCCGTCCAGTCGTCACAAGGGAGCAAAGGCGTTGTCCACCGTCATCGAGCAGCCCGTTGAGGCCCGCCTCGTCGCCGCCGCCCCGCGGATGCCGAGCATTCCCGCGACCCTCCACTACGACCGGACCGACCCGTTCGCCGTCCGCATGACCTTCCCCGCGCCCGCGACCCTCGAAGGCGTGGAGGTCTGCTGGACCTTCGCCCGCGAACTGCTGGTGGCGGGCCTCGACGACGCGGTGGGGTTCGGTGACGTACGGGTGCGGCCGTACGGCTACGACCGCACCGTGCTGGAGTTCCACGCCCCCGAGGGCACCGCGGTGGTGCATGTGCGCTCGGGACAGGTTCGGGACTTCCTGGGGCTGACGACCGAGCTGGTCCCGGTCGGTCTGGAGCACCTCCAGGTCGACCTGGACCACGATCTCGCGGAGCTGATGCGGGGCACCTGCTGAGGAGCTGAGACCCTGTCAGCGGCTGCCGCCCAGCAGGGAGTTGAGCTCCCCGTAGTCGTACCCGTCGGCCATCGCTCCGTAGGTTCCCGTGTCCAGCAGCTCCCGCGCGGCACGACGGACCAGGGCGTGGGCGGCCTGCGCGACGCCCGACCCCGCGCTGACGCGGGCCACCCCGAGAGCGGCCAGCTCGGCGACGGTCGGCGCGCCCGGGCCCACCATGATGTTCAACGGCCCGTCGATGCCCTCGGCGAGTGCCCTGACGGTCACCGGGTCGACGGCTCCGGGGACGAAGACGCCGTCGGCTCCGGCGGCGAGGAACGCCCCGGCGCGCTCCAGGGTCTCCGCGACGCCGCCCGCGCCGCGCAGGAACGTGTCGATGCGGGCGTTGACGAACAGCGGCACGCCCGCCGCGTCGGCGGCCGCGCGGGCCGCCGCGATACGGTCCGCCTGCTCGGCGACGGGGCGCAGCGGCCCGCCAGCCTCTCCGTGGAGGGCGTCTTCGATGTTCACGCCCACGGCGCCCGCCGCGAGCACCGCGCGGACGGTGCCGCCCGCGCCCGCCGCGTCGGGCGCGTAGCCGCTCTCGATGTCCGCGCTGACCGGCACGGCCACCGCGGCCGCGATCCTCGCGACGGCGGCCAGCGCCCGGTCCCGGTCGAGTACGTCCCCGTCGGCGGCGCCCAGGTCCCAGGCGAGGCCGGCGCTCGTCGTCGCCACCGCCCCCGCGCCGGCCTCCTCGACGATCCGGGCACTCGCGGTGTCCCAGGCGTTCGGCAGGACGAGGGGCCGGCCGGGGACGTGCAGGGCGCGGAAGGCGAGTGCGGTCGCGCGGAGCTGTTCCGTGGTGGTCATGGGAGGAGCCAAACACGGGCCGGACCGCGGGGGCCGGCAGGAATCCGACAGGGACGTGCGGCCCGTCGCCTGCCGGGGACGCCGGTTCGAAGCGCGCCCGGGTGCCGGTCCGTGCGGCTCAGCCTCCGGTGGTCGCCGCCGTGGTCGAGGCGGTCGTCGCCGCCACGATGACCGCCGTCCTGACCTCCTGGATGACCTTCTTCAGGGCCGGGGCCGCCGCGCCGCCGCGTTCGGTGAGTTCGTCGATACGGGCTTTGTGCAGCTTGCGCTCCTTGGCCGAGGCGAGGGTCCGCAGCTCGGCCGCGGTGGCGAGGGCGACGAGGGCCGCGTCGCGGTCCCCGACCTCGGCGACCGGCACCGGCCCCTCCAGCACCTGGCGGGCCTCGGCACGCAGCGCGTCCACGACGGGGACGCGGTCCAGTGTGTAGTCCACGGACGGGAAGAGCCCGAGGACCCGCTTCTTCTCCGCCCGCAGGTACCCCTCGGCGGCCAGCTGTGCGCGGACGGCGTCCAGGGTGACCCGGGCGCGCAGCGTGACCCAGGCCTTCCACTTGCGGGGCCGGGACTCCGCGACGAGTTCGAGCAGCCCGTCGAGGACCAGATCCCCGGTCCGGGAGTCGGGGTCCACCGGGGTGACGATGCCGTCGTCGTCGACGAGCAGCCCTCGCTGGGCCAGCTCGGTGAGGGCACCGGCGCGGACCAGGTGGTGGAGATGGGTCGACCCGGTGACCTTGGGTTTGGTGGTGTCCCAGGCCAGGAGGTAGAGCCGGGCGGGCAGCGAGAGCGAGCCGTTCGGCACGGGATCTCCTTAGGTGTCGTGAGGGCCACGTTAATCCTTTGACAGCCCCCGGGGCCGTCCCTACGGTGTACAGCGGTTCTGTTGCCGTCGAATGGAGAAGGACGTTGCTCGTCTGAGGTCTGAGACACCGCGTCACACGCAGTCGGTTCTGTCCGGCTTCCGTGTGCGCAGCGTGCGACCTCGGCGTTCGAGCCGTCCTTCGGCGCAGGGCCCTTTGTCTGCTCTCCTCCGAACTGGATCGTCGTCGCCTCGCGGTGTCCCGAACGCGTACCCCCGACCGTTTCCAGCAACCGCGAGGCCCTCATGTCAACCTCCCCCACCTCCATCACGTGCACCTCCCTGTCCTTCGCCTGGCCTGACGGCACCGATGTCTTCGACGACCTCCAGATCGCGTTCGGACCGGGCAGGACCGGTCTCGTCGGAGTCAACGGATCAGGAAAATCGACGCTGTTGAAGCTGATCGCCGGGGAACTCACCCCGGCCGACGGCACCGTCCGGGTCGCGGGCGAGATCGGCCATCTGCCGCAGAGCGTCACGCTCGACACGGGCCTGCGGGTCGACGAGGCGCTCGGCATCGCCGCTCAGCGGGCCGCCCTGCACGCGATCGAGTCCGGCGACGCGGCCGAGGAACACTTCGACGTCGTGGGCGACGACTGGGACGTGGAGGAACGGGCCCTGGCCACCCTCGGTGAACTCGGCCTCGGACACGTCGACCTGGACCGCACCATCGGCGAGGTGTCCGGCGGCGAGTCGGTGCTGCTGCGCCTGGCGGCCCTGCTCCTGCGCCGCCCCGACGTCCTCCTCCTCGACGAACCCACCAACAACCTCGACCTGTACGCGCGGCAGCGGCTCTACGCGGCCGTCGAGGCCTGGTCCGGCGTCATGGTCGTGGTCAGTCACGACCGCGAACTCCTGGATCTGGTCGACCAGATCGCCGACCTGCACTCCGGCGGGGTCACCTGGTACGGCGGGAACTTCTCGGCGTACGAGGAGGCCCTCGCCGGCGAGCAGGAGGCGGCTGAGCGCATGGTGCGCGTCGCCGAGTCCGACCTGAAGAAGCAGAAGCGCGAACTGGTCGATGCTCAGGTCAAGTTGGCCCGGCGCAAGCGGTACGGGCAGAAGATGAACGACCAGAAGCGCGAACCGAAGATCGTCATGGGGGCACGCAAGCGGTCGGCGCAGGAGTCCGCGGGCAAGCACCGCATCATGCACGAGGAGAGACTCAGCGAGGCGAAGGACCGTCTCGACGAGGCGGTGGAGGCCGTACGGGACGACGACGAGATCCGCGTCGATCTGCCCCACACGGCCGTACCGCCGGGACGCACCGTCCTCACGCTCGAACAGCTGGAGCTGCGGTACGGCGCGCGGGTGGACGGCATGTTCGACCTGCGCGGCCCGGAGCGGATCGCGCTGATCGGGCGCAACGGAGCGGGCAAGACGACGCTCCTGCGCACGATCGCGGGGGAACTGGACGCCGTGTCCGGTGAGGCCCGGGCCCATGTGCCCCTGCGTTTCCTGCCGCAGCGCCTCGACGTCCTCGACGACGAGCTGACCGTCGCCGAGAACGTCGCCCGGTACGCGCCGACGGCCACCAACAACCGCGTCCGGGCGCGGCTGGCGCGCTTCCTGTTCAAGGGGGCGAAGGCCGACCAGCGGGCGGCGACGCTCTCCGGCGGCGAACGCTTCAGGGCGGCGCTCGCGGCCCTGATGCTGGCCGAGCCCGCGCCGCAGCTGCTGATGCTCGACGAGCCGACGAACAATCTCGACATGGCGAGCGTCCGCCAGCTCACCAGCGCCCTGGAGTCCTACGAGGGCGCGCTCGTCGTCGCCAGCCACGACATGCCGTTCCTGGAGTCGATCGGCATCACGCGCCGGCTGCTGCTGGAAGGAGGAGAACTGAAAGAAATCGCTCCGGAAACTGTCGGGTATCCCTTCTAGTGCGGACGGCGGGGGCCGCCTAGCGTCGGACGGGACGGTGCACGACGTGAAGCTGGGGGCTTTCGCGCGCTCCGCGTGCGCCACCTGTGCGCCGACGACCCCCTGCCGACATCGGAGACCTGCCCGTGCCCAGCCGCAAAGCGCTCGTACGCCGTCCCGGCCCCCGCCTCGCCGAGGGGCTGGTGACGCACGTCGAGCGCACCCCGGTCGACGTCGACCGGGCGGTCGCGCAGTGGGAGGCGTACGTCGAGGCGCTACGCCAGCACGCCTGGGAGACCGTCGAGGCCGACCCGGCCGACGACTGCCCGGACGCGGTGTTCGTCGAGGACGCCGTCGTCGTCTTCCGCAACGTCGCCCTGATCGCCCGCTCCGGCGCGCGGTCCCGGCGCGGCGAGACCGCCGGGGTCGAGGAGGCCGTAAAGCGCCTGGGCTGCTCGGTGAACCGGATCCGGGAACCGGGCACCCTCGACGGGGGCGACGTCCTGAAGGTCGGCGACACGATCTACGTCGGCCGGGGCGGGCGGACCAACGCGTCCGGCGTGGGGCAGCTGCGCGCCGTCTTCGAACCGCTCGGGGCGCGCGTGGTGGCCGTCCCCGTCAGCACGGTGCTCCACTTGAAGTCGGCGGTCACCGCGCTGCCCGACGGAACGGTGATCGGGTACGAGCCCCTGGTGGACTCCCCCGCCCTCTTCCCGCGCTTCCTGCCGGTACCGGAGGAGTCCGGGGCGCACGTGGTGCTGCTGGGCGGCGGGAGGCTCCTGATGGCCGGGAGTGCTCCGAGGACCGCGGACCTGCTCGCGGATCTCGGACACACGCCGGTCCTTGTCGACATCAGCGAGTTCGAGAAGCTCGAAGGATGTGTGACATGCCTCTCGGTCCGGTTCCGGGAGCTGTACACCTGACCGGGTGATCGAGACGCTCGTGGGTACCCGCGGACCTGCGCTTCCGGAGCGCCTTCGGAGCGCTTCCGGAGGGTTCCAGGGAGTGAGCGATCACCCCGAAAACCCTGCTGATCAGCGCTCTTTACGGAGTCCTTAACCTACGGCAACGTAACCTACGGATACGTAGCCTACGATGCCGTAGGTTGGCTTCTCCGCTCGTCGTAGTCCCCGTCCCCCTCTGGAGCAACCGTGACGATCACTTCTCCTCACCTCGGCAGCCCGTCAGCCGCCTGGACCGACGCACGCCTGCTGTACGCGTTGGAGGAAGTGGTCGAGACGGAGCTCAACCGCCACCTGAAGGTGGCCAAGGACTGGATGCCGCACGAGTACGTGCCGTTCAGCGACGCCCGGAACTTCCCCGGCCTCTTCGAGGACGGCGAGGCCTGGGACAAGGAGCAGTCCAAGGTCACCGAGATCGGCCGCATCGCGCTGGTCGTCAACCTCCTGACCGAGGACAACCTCCCGAGCTACCACCACGAGATCGCCTCCCTCTTCGGCCGGGACGGCGCCTGGGGCACCTGGGTGCACCGCTGGACCGCGGAGGAGGGCCGGCACGGCATCGTGATGCGCGACTACCTGCTCGCCTCGCGCGCCGTGGACCCGGACCAGCTCGAGGCGTTCCGCATGCAGCACATGAGCGAGGGCTTCGAGTCGGACAACCGCCACTCGATGCTGCACTCCGTCGCGTACGTCGCGTTCCAGGAGCTGGCGACCCGTATCTCGCACCGCAACACCGGCCACCAGTCGGGCGACCCGGTCTGCGACCGCATGCTGGCGCGCATCGCGACCGACGAGAACCTGCACATGGTCTTCTACCGCAACCTCCTGAAGGCCGCGTTCGAGCTCGCCCCCGACATGACCATGCAGGCCGTGCGGGACGTCGTGGTCAACTTCCGGATGCCCGGTCACGGCATGCCCGGCTTCGAGCGAATGGCCGCGCAGATGGCCATCGGCGAGGTCTACAACATGCGTATCCACCACGACGACGTGCTGCAGCCGGTGCTGCGTCACCTGAAGGTGCTGGAGATCGACGGTCTGGGCCCCGAGGGTCTCCAGGCCCAGGAGGAGCTCGGCTTCTTCATGGGCGGCCTCGACGCCGAGGCGTCGAAGTTCGACGAGAAGCTCGCGGCCCGCAAGGCCCGCATGGCGGCCCGCGCGACCGCATAGGTCCCCGCGCGGCCCCACGTCCCCGGACGTGTCCCGCGTTAGACCCCCGTCTCCCGACCCTGCTCGCACAGGGTCCGCGAGGCGGGGGTTCTCGCATGTCCAGGGGGTCACCGGCCGGTCAGGGCTGGGGTGTTCGCCGCCGAGAGCCGTCAATCCCATGTGCGGTCAGGCCTGTTCGTCCTCGCGGTACGCCGTGCGGTGCACACTGCGTACGGCGGCGACGCCGGCCGGGCCCGTGCTCCGTCATTCTCGGGCGCGGCGCAGACCGAGGCGCTCCTTCTCGGAGAGTCCTCCCCAGACGCCGAAGCGTTCGTCGTTGCTCAGCGCGTAGTCGAGGCAGGCGGACCGCATGTCGCACATCCCGCAGATGCGCTTCGCCTCGCGCACCGAACTGCCGGGCTCGGGAAAGAAGAAGTCCGCCCCCGTCTGCGCGCACAGCGCCTGCTGCTGCCAGGCGATGTCGGACGGAGTGATCGTTTCCATGGGCATGCTCAGGATCGTGCCCCGCCGCGAAAAACGTTCGATCAACGCGGGATCAACGCGGCGTTCCGACGCCCCCGGCGGCCCCGATGATGCCCCCGCGGGACGGTCCTGAGCACGGCGGCGCGCGGGGGACGAGGCGAACCATGCGAATCCGCCCGGACACCGAGCGTAATGGCGCGGGTGTCTCGGGACGGGAGTGCGCGTCCCGGCCGCGCCGGTCGGCGGGCGGTGGAAGACTCGGTACCAAAGGCAGCGGGACCCCTCAAAGGAGGGCAATGATGCTCACCACCCGTTTCGTCAACGGCTCGCCGAACTGGCTGGACGTAGGCACATCCGACCTCGACGGCGCCATCTCCTTCTACCGAGCCCTGTTCGGCTGGCAGTTCACGTCGGCGGGACCCGACGCCGGCGGTTACGGCTTCTTCCAGATCGACGGGAAGACCGTCGCCGGCGGCATGCAGACCACCCCCGAGCAGGGACCGCCGTCCTGGAACGTGTATTTCCAGAGCGCGGACGCCGAGTCCACGGCCAAGGCGGTGGAACAGGCGAAGGGCGCCGTACTGATGCCGCCCATGGACGTGATGGGCGAGGGCCACATGGCGATGCTCGGCGACAAGGCGGGCGTGCACTTCGGCATCTGGCAGCCGGCCCGCACCAAGGGCCTGGGGCTCGCCACGGACCCGGGTTCGCTGTGCTGGGTCGAGCTGTACACCCCGGACCTCCCGGCGGCCGCCGCGTTCTACAACGCGGTGTTCGGCTGGGAGACTTCGGCGGCCCCGTTCCCCGGCGGCGTCTACACCTGCGTCAATCCCGCCGGTTCGGAGGCGGAGGACATGTTCGGTGGCATCGTCCCGCTCGCCGACGACCCGGTCGAGGCCGCTTCCGGGGCGTACTGGCTGCCGTACATCGAGGTCGCCGACACGGACACCGTGGTCGCGAAGGCCCAGGAACTCGGCGGCACGGTGCGGATGCCCGCGACCGACATGGAGGGCGTCGGCCGCGCCGCCCGGCTCACGGATCCGTACGGGGCGCGCTTCGCGGTGATCAAGAGCGCTCAGCAGCAGGGCTGATCCGGCGCCGGGAGGGACTCGAACCGCGGTCGCGGATCCGCGCGAGGGGAGCCGTCCCCGGTGGGTTCCAGGGCGGCCCTCGCGCGTTCGGCCGCCGCCGGAATCCGCGCCCGGCGGCCTGTCGGGCGGTCCGATCGGAGCCGTTCCGGTCGGATCACGCCGAGCCGCGGACCACCACGGTGGTCGGCAGGACGACACCGGAGCGTTCGGGGTCGGTGTCCGTCCCCGTCCGGCCCTCCAGGCCGCGGATCAGCAGCCGGGCCATCAACCGGCCCATCTCCTCTATGTCTTGACGGACCGTCGTCAACGGCGGGTCCGTCTGCTCGGCGATCGGCAGCATGTCGTCGAAGCCGATCACGGCGACGTCCTCGGGGACGCGCCGCCCGGCTTCGCGCAGGACGCGCAGCACGCCGAGGGCCGACAGGTCGTTCGCCACGAACACGGCGTCCACGTCCGGGCGGCGCTCCAGGAGTTCCCGCATCGCGCGTTCGCCGCCGGAGGGCGTGAAGTCGCCCTCCGCCACGAGCGCCGGGTCGACCTCGCCCACGACGTCCCGGAAGCCGTCGAGGCGGTCGACGGCGGAGGTCTGGTCGAGGGCGCCGGTGATGTGGGCGATGCGGGTGCGGCCGAGGCCGACGAGGTGGCGAACGGCCTCGCGGGCACCACCCCGGTTGTCGCAGTCGACGTACACCGACTCCCGGTCGCTCCCGCCCCAGTCGGGCCGCCCGCCGAACACGGTGGGCACGCCCGCCCCGTGGATCAGACCGGGCAGCGGGTCATCGAGGTGCAGCGAGAAGACGAGTGCTCCGTCGACGTGGCCGCCGGCGAGGTAGCGGGCGACGCGCGCGTGGTCGTCGCGGCCCTCCGTCAGCAGCAGCACGAGTTGCGAGTCGTGCGCCGTCAGTTCCTTGCTGATACCGCGGAGTTGGTGGGCGAAGAAGGGGTCCGCGAAGACCCGGGTCTCCGGTTCGGCGATCACGACGGCGACGGCGTCGTGGCGGCGGGTGACCAGGCTGCGCGCGGCCTGGTTCGGCACGTAGCCGAGTTCCTCGACGGCGCGGCGCACCCGCTCCACGAGGGGTTCTCGCACTCCGTCGCCGCCGTTCACCACCCGGGACACGGTGGCCCGGGAGACCCCGGCCCGCGCGGCCACGGCCTCCAGCGTGGGGCGCGACACGGTCTCGGTCATGCGGGGCACCTCCTCGGCGGATGCGGATCAGGATAGCCGCGCCGCGACCGGGGGTGCCGTGCGGATCACGGCGAACCGCGCTGTGCGGGGCGGCCGTTCCGCGCCGCCGACGAGGGCGGCACTCCCGGCGGCCGCGACGGGCGGTCCGAGACGCCCGCCCAGGCGGCCACTCCCGTCGCGTCGATCGCGTCGGGCGGGGGCCGCTCAGGCGCCCGGCGGCTCCGCGTCCTCGTGCCGGGCGCGGCTCGGCTGGACCCGCTTCGGCTCGCCCGGCATCTTCGGGTACTCGGGCGGATACGGGAGATCACCGAGGCCGTGGTCGTGCTCGTCGCGGCTCGCGAGCTCCAGCAGGGCCTCCAGCGAGAAGGCGTGATCGTCCATGTCGGCGTGCACGTCGCCGAGTTCGGCGAAGCGGACCGGCATCGTCGCCAGGTCGAAGTCGCGCGGCCGGGCGTCGTCCACCTCGTCCCAGCGCAGCGGCGCGGAGACGGGCGCGTGCGGCCGGGGGCGCACGGAGTAGGCGGAGGCGATGGTGCGGTCCCGCGCGGTCTGGTTGTAGTCCACGAAGATCTTCTCGCCCCGCTCCTCCTTCCACCAGGCGGTGGTGACGTGGTCGGGCATCCGGCGTTCGAGTTCGCGGCCGACGGCGATGGCCGCCCGGCGTACCTGTGTGAAGGTCCAGCGCGGCTGGATCGGCACGAAGACGTGGAGGCCGCGGCCCCCGGAGGTCTTGGGCCAGCCGCGCAGGTCGCCGTAGTCGTGGAGCACCTGGCGCAGCTCGTGGGCGGCGCGGACCGCGTCCGTGTAGTCGGTGCCGGGCTGCGGGTCGAGGTCGATGCGGAGTTCGTCGGGCCGGTCGACGTCGTCGCGGCGCACCGGCCACGGATGGAAGGTGAGCGTGCCGAACTGCGCGGCCCAGAGGACGGCGGCCGGCTCGGTGGGGCACATCTCGTCGGCGCTGCGCCCGCTGGGGAAGGTGATGTGGGCGGTGGGGATCCAGTCGGGCATGTTCTTGGGCGCCCGCTTCTGGAAGAAGGACTCGCCCGCCACGCCGTCGGGATAGCGCTCCAGGGTGGTGGGGCGGTTGCGCAGGGCGCGCAGGATGCCGTCACCGACGGCCAGGTAGTACTGGGCGAGGTCCAGCTTCGTGAAGCCGCGCTCCGGGAAGAAGATCTTGCCCGGACTGGACAGACGTACGGTCCTGCCGGCTGCCTCGAGTTCCACCGCATCGCCCATGCGAGCCACGGTAGGCGCAGTGCCGTGGCCCCGCACACCGGGCGGATGCCCGCGGTTGCGCGGAGAATCGGAGCATGGACCTGCCGGTGATGCCGCCCGTGAAGCCGATGCTCGCCAAGTCCGTCGCGAAGATCCCGCCGGACATGCACTACGAGGCCAAGTGGGACGGTTTCCGGGCCATCGTCTACCGGGACGGCGCGGAGCTGGAGATCGGGAGCCGCACCGGCAAGCCGCTGACCAGGTACTTCCCGGAGCTGGTCGAGGCGCTGCTCGATCGGCTGCCGGAGCGCTGCGTGATGGACGGCGAGATCGTGATCGCCCGGGACGGCCGGCTCGACTTCGACGCGCTCACCGAGCGGATCCACCCGGCGGACTCACGGGTCAGGACGCTCGCCGAGCGCACTCCGGCCTCCTTCGTGGCGTTCGACCTGCTGGCCCTGGCCGACGAGTCGCTCCTGGACGTCCCGCTGGGCGACCGGCGGGCCCTGCTGGTGACGGCCCTGTCCGGCGTGACCGCGCCGGTGCACCTGGCGCCGGCGACCAGGGACCGCGAGGTGGCGCAGCGGTGGTTCGAGCAGTACGAGGGCGCGGGTCTCGACGGGGTGGTCGCCAAGCCGCTCACGTCGCCGTACCTGCGGGACGAGCGGGCCATGTTCAAGATCAAGCACGAGCGGACGGCGGACGTCGTCGTCGCCGGGTACCGCTTCCACAAGAGCGGGCGGGTCGTCGGGTCGCTGCTGCTCGGTCTGTACGACGACCGGGGCACGCTCCAGCACGTGGGGGTGAGCGCCGCGTTCACGATGAAGCGGCGCGCGGAGCTGGTGGAGGAGCTGGAGCCGCTGCGTCTGGAGGACGCCTCGGAGCATCCGTGGGCGGCCTGGGCCGAGGAGTCCGCGCACGAGTCGGCACGGCTGCCGGGCGCGCCGAGCAGGTGGTCGGGGAAGAAGGACCTGTCGTGGGTGCCGATCAGGCCCGAGCGGGTGGCGGAGGTGGCGTACGACCACATGGAGAACGGCGCCCGGTTCCGGCACACCGCCCGGTTCCGCCGATGGCGCCCGGACCGGACCGCGGAGAGCTGCACGTACGGACAACTGGAGGAGCCGGTGGGCTACGACCTGGCGGAGATCTTCGGGCCGCAGGGCTGACCGCGGGACGCGGAACGGGGGCCTCCGCGGTTCCGCTTCACTCTCCCCCGATCATCTCGCTGAGCCGATCGGCCCAGTCGACGCGCGCAATCAGAAACGATCGGGTATGGCCACCGATGAACTGATGAACGCACAATCGACGGTACGAGACGGGTGGCACGGTGGGCATGCGAAAGATGGTGCGGACGCGGCGCGGCGCATGGACGGCGGCACTGCTGGCCGTCACGGTGACGGGCTCCCTGATGACGGGCTGCACCGCGGGGGACGGCAGGGGCGGCGGCCCGACCGACGACGGCAGGGCCCGGGTGCCGAGCACCGGTCCGAGCGACAGCGCGAGCCCCAGCGCGAGGACCGGTTCGGTGCTCGCGGTGAAGATCGACAACGTGGCCGCGGCCCGTCCGCAGACCGGCCTCGACGCGGCGGACGTGGTGTACGCGGAGCAGGTGGAAGGCGGTCTGAGCCGGCTGATGGCCGTGTTCGCGAGCACCTTCCCGAAGGCCGTCGGCCCGGTGCGCAGCGCCCGTGAGTCGGATCTGGAGCTGCTGAGACAGTTCGACGAGCCGACGCTCGCCTTCTCGGGGGCCCAGCACAAACTGCTGCCGCTGATCGACAAGGCGCCGCTGCACCCGCAGCTTCCGGGGAAGGTGCCGGACGCCTGGTACCGGGGCAACGACAAGGCCGCGCCGCACAACCTCTATCTGCGCCCGCAGCGGCTCGTCGGGGACGCGCCGGGCGACGCCGCGCTCAGCACGGGCTTCCGCTTCGGCTCGCCGCCCGCCGGGGGGACCCCCGAGACCTCCCGTACGGTGAAGTTCCCGTCGGCCCGGTTCACCTTCACCTGGTCCGCCGAGCGCAAGCGCTGGACGGTGGCCATGGACGGCACGCCGACCGTCACCACGGAGGGCACCTCGGTCGCGCCGGCGACGGTCGTCATCCAGTACGTCAAGGTGCGCTCGTCCACGTACCACGACGTCCTCGGCAACAACACGCCGTACACCGAGTCGGTCGGTTCGGGCACCGCGACGGTGCTGCGCGACGGCCGGGCGTACGACGCCGACTGGAACCGGTCCGAAGCGTCGCGCGGGACGGACTTCACGACGCCGGACGGCGCGCCGATGAACTTCGCCCGCGGACAGGTCTGGGTCGTCTTCGCCAAGGCGTGAGCGGAGACGTCGGGCGGGCCGTTACTGCCGGGCGCCGAGGGGTTCCGCGGGGTTGCGGAGTCCCTCGGCGGCGTCCGCGACCCGCTGGATGAGGTCGAAGAAGAGGGTCTGTTCCGCGGCGGAGAGCGGACCGAGGAAGACCTGGTTCATCCGCGCGGTGCGCACGGTCAGCCTGCGGTGGGTGCGCAGCCCCTCGTCGGTGAGCCGGAGCAGGAAGCGCCGGCCGTCCTGCGGGTCGCGCACCTTGTCGAGCAGTCCGCGGCGCCCGAGCCGGCTGATGACCTCGGCGATGGTGGACCGGTCGAGCCCGACGCGCTCCCCCACCGTGCGCTGGTCGAGGCCGGGCTCGGCCACCAGCGCGTTCAGGACGGCGAACTGGGGCGAGGTGATCTCCTCGGAGACCATCGTGTTCCACAGCAGGTAGTGGGCCTGCTGGAGTCGCCGGGCCAGGTGCCCGGGGTGGGTGGAGAGATCCACCGCGGCCATGTGCGCTCCTCGGGTTCCGGTACGCGCTTCCGGCCACGCGCCACCACGTAATGAATCGTCTGTGTACTGAACGATACCCCGCCCGTCCACCCCTGTCCCACCGTGCGAACGCATCACAACGGCGCTCCCACGCCGGGTATTGACGTCCGGGAGCCGCGGTGGCAGCGTGTGGGAAACCTCGGAGAAATAATCAGTGCCCTGAGTAATTCGAGGGCCGGGCGCTCGGGAGAGATGGGGCTTCGCGGATGGACAAGGTGGTCGCCACGGCGCTGGAGGCGGTGGCCGATGTGCCGGACGGCGCGACACTCGCGGTCGGCGGCTTCGGCCTCAGCGGTGTGCCGAACGTGCTGATCGAGGCGCTCCACGAGCGGGGGGTCCGCGAGCTCGGCGTGGTCTCCAACAACTGCGGAGCCATGGAGTCCGGGCTCGCGGTCCTGCTGGCGGCGGGGCGGATCGCCCGCGTCACGGGCTCCTACATCGGGGCGAACAAGGAGTTCGCGCGCCAGTACCTGGCCGGCGAGCTGGAGGTCGAGATGATCCCGCAGGGCACGCTCGCCGAGCGGCTCCGTGCGGGCGGCGCCGGGATCCCCGCCTTCTACACGCCCGCCGGCGTCGGCACCCAGGTCGCCGAGGGCGGCCTGCCCTGGCGGTACGACGGCTCGGGCGGCGTCACGCTGGCCTCCCCGCCGAAGGAGGTACGCGACTTCGACGGCACCCCGTACGTGCTGGAGCGCGGAATCCGCACGGACTTCGCACTGGTCCGCGCCGCGAAGGGGGACCGGCACGGCAACCTCGTCTTCAACAAGTCCTCGCGGAACTTCAACCCGCTCGCGGCGATGGCAGGACGGGTGACGATCGCGGAGGTCGAGGAACTGGTCGAACCGGGGGCGATCGACCCGGACGCGGTGCATCTGCCGGGCATCTTCGTGCAGCAGGTCGTGGCGCTCTCGCCCGCGCAGGCGAACGCCAAGATGATCGAGAAGCGGACGGTCTCGGCGCCCGCCGCCGACGGAAGGGTGAGCGGCTGATGGCCTGGAGCAGGGAAGAGATGGCGGCCCGAGCCGCGCGGGAACTCGCGGACGGCCAGTACGTGAACCTCGGCATCGGCCTGCCGACGCTGATCCCCAACCACCTGCCGCCGGGCGTCGAGGTGATCCTGGAGTCGGAGAACGGCATCCTGGGCACCGGCCCCTACCCCGCCGAGGACGAGGTCGATCCCGACCTGATCAACGCCGGCAAGGAGACCGTCACGGTCCTGCCCGGCGCCGCGTACTTCGACTCCGCGCTGTCCTTCGGGATGATCCGGGGCGGGCACATCGACGTGGCCGTGCTCGGCGCGATGCAGGTGTCCGCGGGCGGCGACCTCGCCAACTGGGCCGTCCCCGGAAAGCTGATCACCGGCATCGGCGGCGCGATGGACCTCGTCCACGGCGCCCGCACGGTCATCGTGGTGATGACCCACACGGCGAAGGACGGTTCGCCGAAGATCCTGCGGGAGTGCGGGCTGCCGCTCACCGGGAAGGCGTGCGTCGACCGGATCATCACCGACCTCGGCGTCCTCGACGTCACCGAGGAGGGCCTGGTGCTGGTGGAGACCGCCCCCGGTGTCACGGTCGAGGAGATCACCGCGAAGACCGCAGCCGAAGTCCGCGTCACAGAGGAGATCCCGTCGTGAAGGACGTCTACATCGTCGACGCCGTACGGACACCGATCGGCCGGTACGGCGGTTCGCTGGCCGGAGTCCGGCCGGACGACCTGGCGGCCCACGCCATCCGTGAACTCCTCGCCCGCACACCCGGCCTGGATCCGGCGCGGATCGAGGACGTGTACGTCGGCAACGCCAACGGAGCGGGCGAGGAGAACCGCAACGTCGGCCGGATGGCCGCGCTCCTGGCCGGACTCCCCACCTCCGTGCCGGGCGTGACCGTCAACCGGCTCTGCGCGTCCGGGCTGGAAGCCGTCGTGCAGGCCGCCCGCGCCATCGCCGTCGGCGACGCCTCGATCGTCCTGGCCGGCGGCGTCGAGTCGATGACCCGCGCGCCCTACGTGCTGCCCAAGAGCGACCGCGCGTTCCCCGCCGGGCACACCGAGATGTACTCCACCACGCTCGGCTGGCGCATGGTCAACCCGCGGATGGACCCGCAGTGGACCATCCCCCTCGGGGAGTCGGCCGAACTCATCGCCGACAAGCACGGGATCACCCGGGAACAGCAGGACGAGTTCGCCCTCACCAGCCACCGGAAGGCGGAACAGGCCCGGCACAAGGGCCTGTTCGACGCGGAGATCGCCCCGCTGACCCTCCCGGCGCGCAAGGGCGACCCCGTCGTGTTCGGCGCCGACGAGTGCGTGCGCGCGGACGCGTCCCTCGACGCCATGGCCCGCCTCAAGCCGTCCTTCCGCACGGAACACGGCACGGTGACCGCGGGGAACGCCTCGCCCCTCAACGACGGTGCCGCCGCCCTGCTGCTGGTCGACGAGGAGGGTCTCGCGGCCACCGGTCGTGAGCCCCTGGCCCGGGTCCGCTCGACCGGCGTCTCGGCGATCGACCCGCAGTACTTCGGGCTCGCCCCCGTCGAAGCGGTGCGGCGCGCGCTCGGCAAGGCGGGCAGGCGGTTCGACGACCTGTCGATCCTGGAGCTGAACGAGGCGTTCGCCGCGCAGGTGCTCGGATGCCTCGCGGAATGGCCCGCGTTCGACCCGGCGATCCTCAACCCGCAGGGCGGCGCCATCGCCCTCGGTCACCCCCTCGGCGCCTCGGGCGCCCGCCTCGCCGGCACCGTCGCCCACCAACTCGCCCGCGCGGGCGGCGGGGTCGGTGTCGCCACCCTCTGCATCGGCGTGGGCCAGGGCCTCGCCCTCGTCCTCGAACGCTAGGAACCCGAGATGGCTCTCACCCAGTCGGACATCGACGTCGAGATCACGGATCTCCAGGACGCGTACGACAAGGCGGTCGCCGGCGGCGCGCCCGTGCGGCACCACCCCGCACGCGACTACCCGCCCTACCGCAGCTCCCGGCTCCGGCATCCCCGGCAGCCGCTGGTCGCCGTGAGCGGCGACCCGGAGACCGTCGAACTGTCGGGTCCGGTCTTCGGCGTCACCGACATAACGGAGATCGACAACGACCTCACCCTGCAGCACCGGGGCGAGCCGATCGGCGAGCGCATCACCGTCTCGGGCCGGCTCCTCGACCGGGACGGCCGACCGGTGCGCGGCCAGCTCGTCGAGATCTGGCAGGCCAACGCGGCCGGCCGGTACGCCCACCTGCGGGAGCAGCACCCCGCACCGCTGGACCCCAACTTCACCGGCGTGGGACGCACCCTGACGGACGATCAGGGGCGGTACGCGTTCACGACCGTCAAGCCGGGACCGTACCCGTGGGGCAACCACACCAACGCCTGGCGGCCCGCCCACATCCACTTCTCGGTGTTCGGCACGGCGTTCACACAGCGCCTGATCACCCAGATGTACTTCCCGAGCGACCCGCTGTTCCGTTACGACCCGATCCTGCGGTCCGTGACGGACGAGGCGGCCCGCGGCCGGCTGATCGCCGCCTACGACCACGGCCTCTCCCGGCCCGAGTTCTCCATGGGCTACAGCTGGGACATCGTCCTCGACGGCCCCTCCGCCACCTGGATCGAGGAAGGCCGTTGAGCATGACCGAGCGGTTGCTCCCCACCCCGTCCCACACCATCGGCCCCTTCTACGGCCACGCGCTGCCCTTCCCGGGCGGCGGTGCCCTAGCGCCCGAGGGCCACCCCGACACCATCACCCTGCACGGACACGTGACCGACGGCGCGGGTGTGCCGGTCCCCGACGCCCTGCTCGACTTCTGGCAGGCGGCACCCGACGGCTCCCTCACCGGCGCCCCGGGCTCCCTGCGCCGCGATCCGTCGACGGGTGGTTTCCTCGGCCGCAACGGCGTCGACTTCACGGGCTTCGGCCGGGTCGGCACCGACGCCGACGGCCACTACACGCTGCGCACGCTGCCGCCGGGCAACACCGGGCTGCCGTACGTCAGCGTCTGCGTGTTCGCGCGCGGTCTGACCCACCACCTGTTCACCCGCGCCTATCTGGCCGACGGAGCGGACCCACTGCTCGACGCGTTGCCGGCCGAGCGGCGCGCCACGCTGGTCGCAGCCGAGGACGCCCCGCGGACGTACCGTTTCGACATCCGCCTTCAGGGCGAAGGCGAAACGGTCTTCCTGGAGTTCCAGTGACAGCTGTCGACCCCGTCTCCGCCGACGCCGGTCTGCTCGCCCCCGGATGGGCGGGCTCCCCGGCGTCGGCGGAGACGAGCGACGCCGCGTATCTGCGGGCCCTGCTCGACGCCGAAGCCGCTCTGACCCGCGCCCAGGCGTCGCTCGGTCTGGCCCCCGCAGAGGCCGCCGCGGCGGTGTCCGACGCGGCCGGCGGGGCAGGCTTCGACGTCGCGTCGATCGCGCTGCGCGCCCGGTCCGGCGGCAACCCGGTGATCCCGCTGGTCGCGGACCTGACCGCCGCCGTCACCGCGGAGCACGGCCCGTACGTGCACCGGGGCGCGACCAGCCAGGACATCCTGGACTCCGCCACCATGCTGGTCGCCGCCCGCACCCTGGACGTGCTCCTCGGCGACCTCGACCGCGCGGAGCGGGCGCTGGCCCGGCTGGCGCGGGAGCACCGCGACACCGTGCTCCCGGGCCGCACCCTCACCCAGCACGCGGTGCCCACGACCTTCGGGCTGAAGGCGGCGGGCTGGCGTTCGCTGGTCCTCGACGCCCGGGACCGGGTGCGGACCGTACGGTCGTCCCTGCCGGCCCAGCTGGGCGGCGCCGCGGGCACCCTGGCCGCCTTCACCGTGTTCGGGGCGGACGACACCCGGGAGCTGACCGTCGCGTACGCCCGTGAACTCGGGCTCGCCGAACCGGTGTTGCCGTGGCACACCCTGCGGACGCCGGTGGCCGACCTGGCCGGCGCGCTCGCCTTCACGGCGGGCGCGCTGGGCAAGACGGCCGTCGACGTCCTCACCCTGTCCCGCACGGAGATCGGCGAACTGGCCGAGGGCTCGGGGGGCGGCTCGTCCGCGATGCCGCACAAGGCGAACCCGGTGCGCGCCACCCTCGTCACCGCGGCGGCCCGCCGGGCACCGCTGCTCGCGGCCACGCTGTACGGCGCGCTGACCGCCGAGGACGAACGCCCGGCCGGGGCCTGGCACGCCGAGTGGGAGCCGCTGCGCGACCTGCTCCGGCTGGTCGGCGGCGCCGCGGCGCAGGCGGCCGAACTCACCGAAGGGCTGCGCGTGGACGCGGCGGCGATGCGCGAACACCTGGACCTCACGCACGGGTTGATCGTCTCCGAACGGCTGGCCGCCGAACTCGCCCCCCTGCTCGGCCGGTCCCGCGCCAAGGCGCTCCTCACCCGCGCCGCCGAGCGCGCCGTCTCCGAGAGGCGGCCCCTGGCGGACGTGCTCGGCGAGGAACCCGACCTCGCGGACCTCACCGCCTCCGACCTCGCGGACCTCACCGACCCCACCCGCTACACGGGCTCCGCCGGGGCCCTCACCGACCGTGCACTGGAGCGACGTTGACCGGGAAGATCCTCAACCACCGCAGCGAAGGCCCCCTCACCGCTCCCCCGCTGCTCCTCGGGCCCTCGCTCGGGACGTCGACCGCGCTGTGGGACGGCCTCGCACCCGAACTGTCCGTCACCCACAACGTCGTGCGCTGGGATCTTCCCGGCCACGGCGATTCTCCGGGCCACCTGATCGGCCCCGGGGCGACGGTCGCCGACCTCGCGGGACTCGTGCTGAAACTGGCCGACGTGCTCGGCATCGAACGGTTCGCGTACGCCGGTGTCTCACTGGGCGGCGCCGTCGGCCTGCACCTGGCGGTCCACCACCCCGAGCGGCTCACCTCCCTCGCCGTGATCTGTTCCTCCGCCCACTTCAACGGGTCGAAGCCGTGGGAGGAGCGGGCGGAACTGGTGCGCCGCGAGGGCCTCGCCCCGGTGGCCGCGAGCGCCCAGAGCCGCTGGTTCACCCCCGGGTTCACCGTGCCGGGCCTGGTGGAGGACCTCCGCACCGCCGATCCCGCCGCGTACGCGGCCTGTTGTGACGCCCTCGCCGCGTTCGACATCCGGGACCGGCTCGCGTCGATCACCGTGCCGACGCTGCTCGTCGCCGGGCGCGAGGATCCCGCCACGCCGCCCGCCCATCTGCGGGAGATCGCGGACGCGGTGGCGGGCGCGGCGCTCGTCGAGATCCCGGGTGCCTCGCACCTGGCGCCCGCCGAGCGTCCGGACGCCGTCCTGACGGCGCTGCGACCCCATCTCTCGGGGGACCCGGGGCGGGGCATGGAGGTCCGCCGCGAGGTCCTCGGCGACGATCACGTGGACCGTGCGCAGGCCCGCCAGACGCCGTTCACGGCACGGTTCCAGGACTTCATCGCGCGCTACGCCTGGGGCGAGATCTGGACCGATCCGACGCTGACGCGCCGGGAGCGCAGCCTGGTCACGCTGACCGCGCTGGTGGCGCACGGTCATCTCGACGAGCTGGCGATGCACGTCCGCGCGGCGCGACGCAACGGGCTCACGCCCGAGGAGATCGGCGCGGTGCTGCTGCAGACCGCCGTGTACTGCGGTGTCCCCGCCGCCAACTCCGCGTTCGCCGTGGCCCAGCGGGTGCTGGCGGACGAGGACGGCCCGCTCGCGGAGTGACCTCTGTCAGGGAAGCGAAGGGACGGAAAGAGAAGGTAAGGGGAGCGGAGCAGTGGGCTCCCCCTCCGCCCCTTCCCGCCCCGTCCGGGGGCGCCGCCCCGGACCCCGCTCCCCCGAACGCCCAGGGGCGGCGTTCCTAAAGCCCCGCCAGTGCGCGTTCCGCCTTCTTCACCAGACCGTCGGCTCCGCTCGTGCGGGCCAGGGTCAGGCCCTTGTTGAGTTCCGTCACCGAGCGGGAGGCGATGCCGTACTCGATACGGGCCGCCGCGTGCTCGTACTGGCAGGGCGAGGCCTCCAGGTAGGTGACCGCCTGCGCGGCCAGCCGGACGGCGCGCTGGCCGGTCTCCAGCGCGGCGGCGCAGCGCAGGGCCTCACCGATCGCCGTGTCGGTGCCGAACCGCTCGGCCTGGCGGCGCGCCTCGGCCGCGAGGGCCACCGCACGGGACGGGTCCTCCGCGGCGAGCGCTCGGGCGAGGTCGACGGCCCAGGGCGCGAGCACCGTGTTGTGGTGACCGCGCGCGGTGGCCGCCTTCTCCGCCGCCTCCAGTTCGTTGACACCCTCCTTGGTGCGGCCGAGGGCGATCAGCAGCCGGCCGCGGACGGAACGGGTGTCCGGGAGGACGATCGTGGAGGGGTACGGCGGTGCGAAGCCGTAGCGTTCGGCGATCTCGGCCGCCTGCTGGACGTGACCGCGCGCCAGCAGGGTGTCGATGAGGCCGCAGGTCGCCGACCAGTACAGCGGCAGTCCGCGTCCGACGCGCTCCGCGAGCCGCAGGGACTCGCGCTGGTAGTGCTCGGCGTCGGCGAGACGGCCCCGGCGGCGGTGGGCGAGTCCGAGATAGGCGTTGGCCAGGGACAGATGGCCGCCGCTCCAGCCGGCCTTCACATAGGCGCGCAGGGCTTCGCTGAACAGGCTCTCGGCCCGGTCGAGCCGGTCGGCGTAGGCGTACGCGCTGCCCAGCATCAGCAGGAGTTCGACGCCCCACTCGGTGTCGGTCCAGCCGAGTCCGGGTGCGAGGCGGCCGTTGACGAGGGCACGGTCGCAGAGTTCCACGACCTCCTCGGCGTTCTCGCCCCGGGTCATCGCGTCGAAGCCGCGCAGTATCAGCACGGCACGCTCGGAGTTGTCGCGGCCGGCGCAGGTCTCGGCGAGTTCGGCGAGGCCGCTGGAGTGTCCGGAACGCTCCTCGCCGGCGTGGATGCCCTCCCACATGTAGTGCACGGCCTGCAGCCGCATCCGGGCGGGTCCGGGCGTGAGCCGGTCCACCTCGGCGTCGACCGTGCGGACGGCCTCGTCGAGCTGGTTGTTGTGCAACAGCGCCTGGGAGAGCCGGAAGACGGCGTCCACGCGGACGGTGTCCTCCAGGCCCGGCCGTTCGAGCGCGGCGCGCAGGTGACTGATGGTCGTGGACGGCGCGGTCAGGAGGGTGGCACAGCCCAGTTCGTAGAGCAGCAGCGCGTGCACCTCGGGCAGCGGCGGCTCCTGGAGCGCACGCTCCAGACAGCGCCGGGCGGCGTCCGGGGCGCCGACGGCGAGGTGTTCGCGGGCCGCCTCCCGCATCTGCTCGACGAGTTCGGGGTCGTCGTCCGGGTGCACTTCGAGGAGGTGGCGGGAGGCCGCCGCGGCGCCGCGTCCCGACTCGGTGACCGCCCAGGCGGCCTGCCCGTGCATGGCGGTGCGCAGGGCGTCCGGGATCGAGCGGTAGACGGCGGTCGCGATGAGCGGGTGCACGAACTCCAGGTCGCCCTCGGCACCGTGGCCGTTCGTGGACTGAGCGGTCGTCAGGATGCGTGCTGCGCCCAGCAGTTCGGCGCAGCGCTGGGCCTCGTCGTCGGGCATTCCGGCGAGTTGGCCGGCGAGGTCGAGGGAGATGCCGGTGCCGAGGATGGCGGCCGCCCAGGCGAACCGGGTGGCGTCGATGCCGAGTCCTTCGAGGCGGGCGACGAGTCCGCGGCCGCGCGCCGAGCGGTTCAGGTCGCGCAGTTCGGCGGCCGAGCCCTCGCCCGGTTCGAGTTCGCTGTCCTGGACCTTGGCGAGCAGTTCGACGGTCTCGTAGGGGTTGCCGCCGGTGACCGCCCAGACCTCGCGGCAGAAGGGCGCGTCCGCGTGCTCCCCGAGCGTGGCCCGGGTGAGGCCCTCGGTCGCGACCGGGGTGAGCGCGCTGAGGGTGGAGATCGGGAGGGCCGCGGCGGCGACGGCGTCGAGCAGCCGGGCGCTCTCGCCGCTGACCCCACCGGGCCTGCGGGCGACCACGACGAGGACGGACAGGTCGTCGAGGCGCTCGGCGAACGCGGCGAGCCAGCGCAGGGTCTCCTGGTCCGCCCAGTGCGCGTCGTCGATGAGCAGGACGAGCGGCCAGTCGCGCTTGGCGAGCCGGCGCACCGCGGCGACGAGTCCGTCGCAGACGCCCTGCGGGTCGGGCTGCCGGTCGCCCGGTTCGGTTATGCCGAGCGCGGGGCCCGCGATGTCGTACCAGTCGCCGAGGTACTCGCGCGCCTCCTCCGGAAGCAGCGAGACGAGGGCGGGCTGCAGCAGATGCCGTACGACGTTGAAGGGGACGGACGTGACGGTCTCGCCGCCGCGCGCCGACCACACCGAACAGCCGTTGCGTTCCGCGATGCGGCGCGCCTCGGCGAGGAGGGCCGTCTTGCCGAGGCCCGCGTCGCCGCTGAGCACGAGCAGGCTGCCCGAGGTCGCGGAGTCCGCGCGCAGCGCGGTGATCGCCGCTTCGAGTGTGGCGACCTCCTCGTCGCGCTCCCACAGGGAGGCCGAGGCGACCGCTCCGGGCCGTACCTCCGTCATCCCGCTCCCTCCCCAAGGTCGCCCAAACGACGTACAGGGAACGAGCCTAGCCGTCCGGACGCCTTGGTGGAGGCGGGACCCGTCACCAGTTGCCGGGACGAGTGACAGCCGTGTATTGGAGGCGACGCCCCGGGGCCTCCGACGACCGTTGTGAAAGTTACTGACAGTCGACGGCCGGGGAAATGACGCCAACTTTCCACCCTCGTTGCGCCGGGGCCCGACCGTGAGGGGCCCCCGCACGCCGGCGGGAGGAACCGGCACGAGCGCTCCCGCGCACGACTCCGACCTGCGCGCGGCTTCGCCGCCTCGATCGTCCCCGCCGGGCCGCTCGGCGACCGGGTCGGCCGTCGTCCGGTCGTGCTCACCGGGCCCAGCTCGTCACCTCTCTCGGTCCCCCTCCTCAACCTCCATCAGGACGAAGGCACTTCGAACACCGTGAAGGGTTCGCGGTCCTCGTGCCGGGTGCGGTCGTCGGACTGATGGCCGCCCCGGGCCGGAACGGTCTGCGACTGCCGCCGCCGGCGGAGCGGACCCCGGTGCGGCTGGTCCTGAAGTGACCCCGGCGGCCCGGGAGGGGAACCCTCTCATCCGCCTTTCACCCGAGGCTCATACGGTGGGTCCATGACGCAGGTGACTCCCCCCGGCTGGTATCCCGACCCCGGGCAGACAAGTGACGCTCCCGCCGCCGAGCGCTGGTGGGACGGTAGGACATGGACGGATCAGGTCCGCCCCGTCGGGTCGGCCGCCCCTTGGGGGCCCCCGGCGTATCCGCCGACGGGGCCCCATCCGGCACCGCCGGGGTCCCGTAGGCGCGGACTGCGCACGGGCATAGCGGTCGCCGCCGCCATCGCCGTACTGGCGGGGATCGGCGGCGGCGTGTACGCCCTGACCAAGGACGACGGCGGCAGCTCCGCCTCCCGGAGCCCCGGTGGCCAGGTCGGCCCCGACGGCCGGGGCGGACCGAGCGGCGGTCCGAACGGGCAGGGCGGTTCCGGCGGCGAGGGCGGGTCCGGCGGCCCGGGCGGTGCTCCCGGGGACTCCGGAGGATCCGGCGGCCCCGGCGAACAGAGCCCGGCGCCCGGTCAGTCGGGACAGCCGCAGACCGAGGCCGGCTACGCCACGGACTCCTACAACGGCATCAGCATCCCGGTGCCGGACGGCTGGACCGGCCAGGACGGCACGGGCAGCGCGACGGTCTCCACCAAGGACACGTACAAGTGCCCCGGCGACACCTCGCAGAAGTGCCAGCGCGGCGGCGCCTATTCGGCCCCCGCCAAGCTCCAGGGCCTGAAGGCGAAGACCGCTGAGGCGGCGGCCAAGGAGGACATCTCCAAGAACGCCACCGAGTCGTACGGCAAGGGCTACGGCTCGATCACCTCGCACAAGGAGCTGGCCTCCAAGGCGGTCACGGTGGCCGGGCAGAAGGGCTACCTGGTCCGCTGGAAGGTCGCGACGAGCAAGGGCGACGACGGGTACGTCGAGTCACTCGTCTTCCCCTCCCCCGCCGACCCCTCCTCGCTCGTCGTGGTCCGCTTCGGCGTCGACGTCGGTTCCAAGGCGCCCGAGCTGTCGACGATCGACACCATCACCAAGGGCATCAAGGTGGCCTCGGGGACCGGCGGCGACGGGCAGAACGTGTAGCGGCAGGTCCTCCGGACATGGTTCGGCCGGGTGGAGCGCCCCTCCGCTCAAGGGGAACCCCACCCGGCCGGGGGGTGCGCGCCGCCCCCGTCCCCACGGTGCGGCGCGTGACAGGCCGTCGTCCGGTCATCCCGCGGACGGCGGCCTGAGTCTCAGGTCAGGCCCAGGGCAGGCAGCACGACCGCCTCCACGAACTGTGTGAGATACGCCGCGTCCGCGTACTGCCCCTCCAGGAGAGGGCGCACCCGCAGGACGCCGAGCATCTGGGCCGGTACGAACTGCAGCGCCGGATGGTCGGCGGCGATCTCACCGCGCTCGACGCCACGGGCGATCATCTGCCGCAGTTCGACGACCTCGGGTTCGACGAGAGCGTCGCGGAGCGCCTGCTGGAGCTCCTTGTCCTGCATCACGGCGTTGCCGAGGCCCTGGAGCAGCTGGGTGCTGTCCCGTCCGGCCCACTCGCCGGCGGCCCGGGCCGCCTCCCGCAGATCACCGGCGAGAGAGCCGGTGTCGATCCCCGTGAACGTGGGGCAGCGGTTGTTGCGCAGCGCGGCGGCCACGAACTGGGGCTTGGTCCGCCACTGGCGGTAGAGCGTGGACTTGCTGCAGCGGGTGCTGGCGGCGACGCCCTCCATGGTGAGCGCCTCGTAGCCGCATTCCCGGATCTGTTCGAGCACGGCGTCGAAGAACTCCTGCTCACGCTCGGGCGTGATCTTGGAGCGGCGCGAGGCGACGACCGTTTCCGGTCCGTCCGCGGCCTGCGACGTCATGGCGCTTCTCCTCGCTGCATCCGACGCGTGTGGGTGTCGTGCTGCACACACTCTAATCGATACGCCACTGTACCGGTACTGCTCCGTATCGGTACACTGGCGTATCGGTACACTGTCGTATCGATGAGCCTTGGACAGGATCCACTCCTCCGGACCGGACGCCGAGTGGATCCTGTCCTGGGCTCACCGCGCACCACCCCACGCACGATCGTCAGCAAGGGGGCCGGGGGATGGATTCCCGAACCGAGCCTGCAGTTTCCACGTCCGCATCCGAGTCCGCGCCGGAACCGGAGCCACCCGACGCGGCCGTACCCGCGAGGGCGCCGGGCCGCACCCTCGCGTGGGCGCGCACCTCCGCGCACCGCACCGGGCCGGACCTGCGCGACAGCGCCGCGCGGCCGCCGCTCGTACGCGAGGTGCTGCTCGTCGTCGGCCTCTTCGTCGTCTACAAGGTCGGCCGCCAGCTGGCCACCGGTCACACCGCGGAGGCGTTCACCAACGCCCACCGGGTGTGGGACGCGGAGCGCTCCCTCCACCTCCCGGGCGAAGGCGCCGTACAGACCGCCCTGCTGCACAGCGACACCCTCGTGCACATCGCGAACACGTACTACGCGACCGTGCACTTCCCGGCCACCGCGGCCTTCCTGGTCTGGCTCTATCTGCGACGCCCCACGCACTACGTGTGGGCACGCCGGGTGCTCGCCCTGGTCACCGCCGCCGCCCTGGTCGGGCACCTCACCTTCCCGCTGGCCCCGCCGCGGCTGCTCACCGAGTCCGGCCTCCTGGACACCGGGCAGCTGTACGGGCCCTCGGTCTACGGGGCGCACCCGGCGACCGACGCGATGGCGAACCAGTTCGCCGCCATGCCGTCGCTGCACTTCGGCTGGGCGCTGATGGTCGCGATCGGGCTGATCGCTGCGACCCGGTCGCGCTGGCGCTGGCTGTGGCTGCTGCATCCGCTGCTGACGCTCGTGGTGATCGTCGGCACCGCGAACCACTACTGGCTGGACTCGGTCGTCGCGGCC
The DNA here is from genome assembly GCF_036231965.1 of Streptomyces sp. NBC_01428. NCBI lineage: Bacteria > Bacillati > Actinomycetota > Actinomycetes > Kitasatosporales > Streptomycetaceae > Streptomyces > Streptomyces sp. NBC_01428. Next base: position 1,909,699 of record NZ_CP109499.1, read on the forward strand.
GCGCTGCTCGGCGTCGCGCTCGCCGTGGTCCACGCGCCGCGCCGCACGGCGACGACCGCGGTCCGGGGCCAGGGGCACGGACGGACCAGGATCCCGGCGCAGGACCGGCCCGAGCTGGTCGGAGCGGGCCGATGAACCCGACCCTCGCCGCCATCGTGCTGTCCCTGTTCTCCGCGGTCGCCTACGCCGCCGCGGCCGTCGCCCAGGAGCGGCTCGCCGCCCGGTCGGGCGGCTCGGGCACCCTGCGCCTGCTGGCCGACGGCGCCTGGTGGTGGTCGGTGGTGCTGAACGCCGCGGCCGCGCTGCTGCACGTCGCCGCCCTCAAGTACGGAACGCTCACGCTGGTGCAGCCGCTCGGCGCGCTCACCCTGGTCGCGGCGGTCCCGCTGGGCGCGCGGGTCGCCGGCCGGAAGGTCAGCCCGGTGGAGTGGCGCGGTACGGCGCTCACTCTGATCGGCCTCGCGGCCCTGCTCGTCACGGCGTCCGGCCCCGCGCCCGACGACGTGCTCAGCCTGCCGCAGGCGCTGGGCGTGGCCGGTACGACCGCCGTGCTCATCGGCGCCCTGTCGCGCGGCGCGCGGCCCGGGCTGCGGCACGCGACGGCTTCCGGTTTCGCGTCGGGTGTCGCCTCCGCCCTCACCCAGACGGTGACGGTGGCCGCGACGGACCGTTCGGACTCGCTGCTGAGCGCCCAGGTCGTCGTGGTGGCGCTGCTGGTGGCGGTCTTCGCGGCGGGCGGGCTCCTGCTGTCGCAGACCGCCTATCAGGGCGGCCTCGGCGCACCGCTCGCGGTCGTGACCCTCGCCAATCCGCTGGCCGCCGCGGCGATCGGCCTGTCGCTGCTGGGCGAACGGCTGCAGGGCGGAGTGGCGGGCGTCCTGCTCGCCCTGGCCGGGGCGTCGGTCGCGGGCTGGGGTGTGGTGACACTGTCCCGCTCGGCTCCGGAACGCGCCGCGGACATGGCCGAACCGGCCGTCGACGACGACCACCCGGTCGCGGCGGTGCTGGCGCTGGAACCGGGATCGGCGGCGTGCGAGCCGTCCCTGCTGCCGCAGCAGCCCAGTCCTGGACACCTCACGTCGCTGTAGCGCGGGCGTCCCCGCGGTCCGGACGGAACGCGGGGCCGGGAACCACAGCACCCCGGCACCCCGGCACCCCGGCACCCCGGCGGAAAACGGAAGGGCGGTCGCGGAGAGATCCGCGACCGCCCTTCCGTGCTTACGGGCCGCAGCGGCCCGGTCGGTTCATCCCAGTCCGCGGGAGTCCTGCTTGAGCGCCGTGTCGACGGTGAGCGCCGTCGCGACGACGAGGCTCAGCAGGGGTTCGGGGAGCTGGAAGTGGATCTGCAGGACGTAGTTGTCCGCGGTCGTGAACATGGTCTTGGCGAGACCTTCCCAGGTCTTCGTGATCCGGGCCACCTCGTTGTCGGCGTGGTCCACGATCGCGAAGTTCCAGGCGCGCCAGTTCTCCGCCTTGATCGCGCCGACCTGCTGTCCGTTGGCGTTGATCGCGAAGTTGATCTTGCCGAACATGTTCTGCTGGACGATCTCACCGACCGGCGAACCGTCCGGACGCGTCACGATCACCCGCGACTTGATGAACTTCGCGGGACGGGTCAGCAGCAGCTGCGGCTGCCCGTGCGCGTCACGGATCTCCAGCTTGTGGGTCATGTACTGGTCGAGGCTGGAGACGAAACGCAGGATCTTCTTGAAGGCGTTCTGCCCGACCTGGACGACCGAGCCGATCAGGTTGCCCTGCTGGTCCATGACCTTGTACTCGTTGGTCAGCTCGATCAGCTTGGCCTTCTGGTTCACCACCAGGACCGGCTCGGTGAACAGGCCGCCGCCGCCGGCGCCGCCCGCGGCGACTCCGGCCTGCTGCTGCACCTGACGCTGGACGCGCGGGTCGGAAGCCGGCGCGGCCTGCTGGGGGAACGCCTGCTGCGGCGCCTGGGCCTGCTGCGGAACCTGCTGCGCGGCCGAGGCCTGCTGGTCCGCATTCGTGTGGTCGGTCCACTGCGAACCGTCCCAGTAACGCACCGTCTGGGGCGTTCCGTTCGGGTCCGGGTACCAACCTGCAGGAGTGTTCGAATGCGTGGTCACCGGGGCACACTACCGTGACATGGCCGGAAATCAACCGGCGGTCGACCGGCCATCAGACGGTCACGAGAGCCGGGTCGCTGACGCCCGCCTGGCCGTTCTCGACATGTCCGGCGAATCGCCGCAGGAAGCCCGCGTCCGTGTCGGAGGCCACGCTCAGGTCGTACCAGCGCTTGCTCGCCCGCAGGTCCACCGTGTGCTTCACGGTCGCGCCCGGCTTCACCCGGAAGGCCTGGGCCTGCCCGCCGTACCGGCTGGTGAGCTTCAGGTTCACGGCGGCCGTCCCCTTGTTGGTGAACGTCAGCTCCACGTCGTTGCCCGTGTGGCGGGCCGTGACCTCGGGGCCGGCGGTCCTGTTGGCGCCCTTGAAGCTGCGCAGGAACCCGTTCGGGCCGTGCACCGTGAGGTCGTACGAGCCGTTGGAGTACGCCGAGTTCCAGGTGTCGGCGACCGTCTTGCCGGCCTCGGTGGTGTACGTCCAGGGGCCGTCGGCGCGGTTTCCGGACGTGACGAGGAAGGCGGCGCCCGCCTTGGCGCCGGAGCCGAAGGTGAGCGTGAACGTCCCCGCCGCGGTGTCCGCCGAACCGTCCACCAGCGGCGCGTACTTGAGCGGCCGGGCCGGACGCGAGCCGCGCTCCTGCTTGGGCAGCGCCGGGTTCGCCGGCGGGGTCGGCACGTAGTCGGGGTGACGGTCGTGGTCCGGCGGCCGGTAGCCGTCGGTGTCGGGCAGCGCGACCGGCCTGGTGTCCGTGTGCGCGAAGTCGAAGGCGGCGGTGAGGTCGCCGGTGATCGCGCGGCGCCAGGGCGAGATGTTGGGCTCGCGCACCCCGAAGCGGGTCTCCATGAAGCGGATGATCGAGGTGTGGTCGAGCGTCTCGGAGCAGACGTAGCCGCCCTTGCTCCAGGGCGAGACGACGAGCATCGGGACCCGCTGGCCGAGTCCGTAGGGGCCCGCGGCGTGGCTCGCGTCCCCCTTGTACAGGTCGGGGCCGACGTCGACGGTGGACTTGCCCTGCGCGGCGGACTGCGGCGGGAACGGCGGCACCAGGTGGTCGAAGAAGCCGTCGTTCTCGTCGTAGGTGATGAACAGTGCCGTCTTGCTCCACACCTCGGGGTCGGAGGTGAGCGCGTCGAGGACCTGGGAGATGTACCAGGCGCCGTAGTTCGCGGGCCAGTTGGGGTGTTCGGTGAACGCCTCGGGGGCGGCGATCCAGGAGATCTGCGGCAGCGTGCCGCCCTGCACGTCGGCCCGCAGCCGGTCGAAGAAGCCCTCGCCCTTGCGCGCGTCGGTGCCGGTGCGCGCCTTGTCGTAGAGGGGGTCGCCGGGCTTGGCGTCGCGGTACTGGTTGAAGTACAGCAGCGAGTTGTCACCGTAGTTGCCGCGGTAGGCGTCGGAGATCCAGCCCCAGGAACCGGCCGCGTCGAGGCCGTTGCCGATGTCCTGGTAGATCTTCCAGGAGACGCCGGCCGCCTCCAGCCGCTCGGGGTACGTCGTCCAGCTGTAGCCGGCCTCGTCGTTGCCGAGGACCGGGCCGCCGCCCTTGCCGTCGTTGCCCGTGTAACCCGTCCACATGTAGTAGCGGTTCGGGTCCGTCGAGCCGATGAAGGAGCAGTGGTACGCGTCGCAGACGGTGAAGGAGTCGGCCAGCGCGTAATGGAACGGGATGTCCTCACGCGTCAGGTAGGCCATCGTCGTGGCCGACTTGGCGGGCACCCACTTGTCGTACCTGCCCTTGTTGAAGGCGGTGTGGCCGTCGCTCCAGCCGTGCGGGAGGTCCTGGATGAAAGCCAGCCCGAGGTCGTCCGCCTCGGGGTGGAAGGGGAGCACGTCCTTGGTGCCGTCCGACTGGTACCAGACGGACTTGGTGCCCGTCGTGGTCGCCGGGCGCGGGTCCCCGAAACCGCGGACGCCCTTCAGAGAGCCGAAGTAGTGGTCGAACGAGCGGTTCTCCTGCATCAGGACGACGATGTGCTCGACGTCCTCGATCGTGCCGGAGCGGTGCTGCGCGGGCAGGGCCGCGGCGCGCTGGATGCTGTTCGACAGCGCGGTGAACGCCGCTGTGCCACCGGCGAGCTGGAGGAATCGGCGCCGATTCACGTGGGGCATGAGTGATTGACCTCTTTGTCCTGACGGGTGGGGCCGGATGTGACGGAAGGTGCGCGAAAGGAGTGTTCCAAGAGCACCAAACGTCAGGGAAGGGCCCTGTGGCTCTTGCGTGAAACTCGGAGGTACGCGAGGCGAACGGTTCCGGACAGGTCATCAGACGGCGCGGTGACCGGACGCCGCCGGAACGTGGTCCCGGGCCGGCGGAGGCCGGACCCGTCACGCGATGCCGGTGCCGCGGACCAGCAGCAGCGCCACGTCGACCACGGCGACGGCGACGGCCGCCGCGAACGCGGCCCGTTCCCGGCGACGGCCCAGGACCGTCCCCGCCACGGCCACCAGGACGGCCGCCGCGAGCGCCGCGATCCCGCGTCCGCCGGGCGGTCCGGCCGGCCCCAGCACCAGCGTGGCGGACGCGGCCGCCAGCGGTACCGGCAGCAGCAGCCGGGCGCCGTCCGGACCGAGCCGGTGCGGCCATCCCCGTACACCGATCGCCAGATCACCGCGGATGTCCGGCAGGACGTCGCCGAGATGGGCTCCGATCCCGAGCAGCGCCCCCGCGGTGACCGCCCACCAGGCCGGCCACGGCCCGCCCGGCAGGCCCAGCGCCACGAACGCGGGCAGCGCCGCGAACCCCACGGCGTACGGCACCCAGGACCAGACGGTCGCCTTGAGCCGCAGGTCGTACGCCCAGGCCGCCGCGACTCCGGTCAGGTGGACGGCGCCCGCCAGAAGTCCGCAGGCGAACGACAGCGGCACACAGAGCGCCAGCGCCGCGTACGCGGCCACCCACACCTCGGCCACCCGGACGGTGCCGTCGACGACGGGTTTGCCCCGGCGGCCCGCGGCGAGGTCCCGGTGCGCGTCGAACGCGTCGTTGCACCAGCCGACGGACAACTGCCCGGTCAGCACGGCGAGAGCGGTCAGTACACAGCGGGCCGCGCTCTGGCCCGCCGTCACGGCGAGCGCGGTCGTCAGCGCGGTGACCGCCACGACGGGCCCGGGGTGGCAGGACCCGATCAGCCCGGCCGTCCGGCCGGCCCACCCCGCCTCCGGGTGACCTGTCCTCGACTGCCCGGGAGTGCCCACGCGGCCGATCGTAGGCGCGCCCGCCCCGCACCGGCCGGATGCGCGCCCGAAGGTGCGAACGTCCGTCCGGACAGAGCCGCCGGACGGGCGATCCCTGGTGGCGAGGGCGCGGTCCGGGGAACAGGTGCAGGCATCCACCCAGTCGGTCACCGGACGGGAACCACATGACGCGGATCGCCGCCGTTCACGGCGCCCTCGCACCCCACCGTCACGCCCAGTCCGAGATCACCGACATAGTGGCGCGCACCTGCCTCCCGGAGGGCGCCGACCGCCGGGTCCTGGACCGACTGCACAGCAGCGCGCAGGTCCGCTCGCGTCACACGACACTGCCGCTCGAACGGTACGGGGAGCTCGACGGGTTCGGCGCCGCCAACGACGTCTTCATCACGGCGGCCACCGACCTGGGCGCCAGGACGGTCCGGGAGGCGCTGCGCCGGTCGGGGTTCTCCCCCGCCGACGTGGACCTGCTCATCTTCACGTCGGTCACGGGGATCGCCACACCGTCGATCGACGCCCGGCTGGTCGGCCGTCTCGGACTGCGCCCGGACGTCAAACGGCTGCCGCTGTTCGGCCTGGGCTGCGCCGGGGGCGCCGCCGGGCTGGCCCGTATGCACGACTACCTGCTCGGCCGGCCCGACCAGGTGGCGGTCCTGCTCTCCGTCGAGCTGTGCACGCTCACCTTCCAGCGCGACGACGCCTCGATGGCCAACCTCGTGGCCACCGGCCTGTTCGGGGACGGCGCCGCCGCGGTCGTGGCCTGCGGCGCGGACCGCGCCGCGGCGCGGAACAGGAGCGCCGAGGGCACCGAGGGGCTCGCGAGCGACGGCCCGACCGTCATCGACACCCGCAGTCACCTGTACCCGGACACGGGAAGCGTCATGGGCTGGGAGATCAGGACCTCCGGCTTCCAGGTCGTCCTCGACCCGCAGGTCCCCGACGTGGTGCGGCGCTATCTCGCCGAGGACGTCGAGGGGTTCCTCGGCGACCACGGCCTGAAGCCGAAGGACGTGACCGCCTGGGTGTGCCACCCGGGTGGCCCCAAGGTCCTGCACGCGGTCACCGAGGCCCTCGAACTGCCGGAGGGGGCATTGGATGTGACGTGGCGTCACTTGAAGGACGTCGGCAACCTGTCCTCGTCCTCGGTGCTCCACGTGCTGCGCGACACCCTCACCGACCGCCGCCCGGCACCGGGCACCCCGGGTCTGCTGCTGGCGATGGGACCGGGCTTCGCCTGCGAACTCGTCCTGCTGCGCTGGTAGTGGCCCGCACCGCCGAAGGACACAGGACGCAGGAATCATGATCTGGTACGGACTTCTCGTGGCCGTCGTCGCCGCCGAGCGCGTCGCCGAACTCGTCGTCGCCCGCCGCAACGAACGCTGGAGCGTCGCGCGCGGCGCGACCGTCGCGGGGCAGGGCCACTACCCGGCGATGGTCGCCCTGCACACCGGCCTGCTGGCGGGGTGTCTCGCCGAGGTGTGGCTGGCCGGCCGGCCCTTCGTCCCCGCGCTCGCGTGGCCGATGCTGGCCGTGCTCGCGGCCGCCCAGGGCCTGCGCTGGTGGTGCATCCGCAGCCTCGGCCCCCGGTGGAACACGCGGGTGATCGTCGTCCCCGGTCTGCCGCTCGTGGCGAAGGGCCCCTACCGCTGGCGACGGCTGCGCCATCCCAACTACGTGGCGGTCGTCGCCGAAGGGGTCGCCCTCCCGCTCGTCCACACGGCGTGGGTCACCGCGGTCGTCTTCACCGTCCTGAACGCGGTGCTGCTCCGTGTGCGCATCCGCTGCGAGAACCGGGCGCTGGCGTCCGCCACCGCACCGGCCGCGACGGTGCCGGCGTGATCGACGTGCTGGTGGCGGGCGGCGGGCCGGCCGGGCTGGCCGCCGCGGCGCACGCCGCGCTCGCGGGCCTGGAGGCCGTCGTGGTGGAACCCCGGGTCTCGCCCGTGGACAAGGCGTGCGGGGAGGGCGTCATGCCCAGCGGTGTCGCGGCGCTGCGGGCGCTGGGCGTCGAAGTGACGGGGCGGGACCTGCGCGGCATCCGGTACGTGGACGGGGCCGTCCGTGCGGAGGCGCCCTTCCGGGGGCGGCCGGGGCTGGGGATCCGCCGTACCGCGCTGCATGCCGCACTGCACCGGCGCGCTCTCGGACTCGGCGTGCGCGTCGTGCAGGGCAAGGTCGGTGAGGTGCGGCAGGACGAGGACACGGTCACCGCCGCCGGGATCACCGCCCGCTGGCTGATCGCCGCCGACGGCCTGCACTCCCCCGTGCGCCGCGGACTCGGCCTGGAACGCACCGCCCGGCCGCACGGCCGCTACGGGCTGCGCCGGCACTTCCGCGTCGAGCCGTGGACGGACTTCGTGGAGGTCCACTGGTCGCGGCACGGGGAGGCGTACGTGACGCCGGTGGCCGACGACCTGGTGGGCGTCGCCGTCCTCAGCCGCACCCGTCGCCCCTACGACGACCACCTCGCCGACTTCCCGGCGCTCACGGCCTCGCTGCGCGGCCCCGCCGACACGAGTGTGCGGGGCGCCGGGCCCCTGCTCCAACGTGTGCGGCGCCGGGTCGCGGGCCGTGTGCTGCTCGTCGGGGACGCGGCGGGATACCTCGACGCCCTGACGGGCGAGGGTGTCGCGCTCGCGGTGGGGACCGCCGGAGCCGCCGTCCGCTGTCTCGCCGCGGGACGCCCTCAGGAGTACGAGCGCGCCTGGGCGGATCTGACACGCCGTCATCGTCTGCTGACAGGTGCGCTGTTGAGGGCGAGCGGTCGCCCGGGTGCCGCCCGTCTCATCGTCCCGGCGGCCTCCCGGATGCCCCCGCTCTTCGCGGCGGCGGTCCGGGCGCTCCAGTAGAGCACCCGGGTCACCGCGAGCTCTACCGACCACCGATGTGGCACGGACGGGGCCAAGGCACCTTGTTCCGGGCCCTGTCGGAGGGGCCGGCACCTGTGATAGTCGACCTGCATGCCGAAGACGTCTCCCGGCGAAGCCGACGCCGACCGCCCGCCCCCACGGACCCGGCTGGGCCGCGCGCTGCGTGATTCACCCGTCGGGCGGGGCTGGCGGCGGAGCACGGAGGTCGAGCTGGCGTCGAGATCGCTGGGCTTCGCGGCGCTCGGATTCCTCACCCTGGTACCGCTGTTGATCGTCGTCTCCGCGGCGGACCCGGCGCACGGACGGGGGTTCGCCGAGTGGCTGGGCGACGGTCTCGGTGTGTCCCGGCCCGCGCGGGAACAGGTCGCGCAGTTGTTCACGCGGCCCGGCCAGGTCCTGCAGACCACGACGGCCTTCGGCCTCGCCGCCCTCGCCGTCTTCGGTCTCAGCTTCGGTGCGGCGGTGCAGACGGGCTACGAGAAGGTCTGGGACCTGACCCCGGCCCGCTGGTACGCCCGATGGCGCCATGTGCTCTGGCTCGCCGTGCTGGTCGGCTCGCTCTTCCTGACCGCCACGACCACCCTGTGGCGCCACTCGGCCGCCGGAACGCTGGCCGCGACGCTGAGCGCCGTCCTCTTCTTCTGGTGGTCGCAGTGGGTGCTGCTCGGCGGCAGGGTCTCCTGGCCGGCGCTGCTGCCGGGCGCGGTCCTGACCGCCCTCGGCCTGCTGGGCCTGCGCGTCTTCTCCCGCCTCGTGTTCTCGCCCCTGATCGCCTCAAGCGCCGTCACCTACGGCCCTTTCGGCACCGCCCTGGTCGTCCAGTCCTGGCTGGTCGGCGTGGGAGTCGTCGTGTTCGACGGCGCCCTGGTCGGACGGCTCCTGTACGAGGAACTCCCGTCGGTGGCCGAAGCGGTGAGGAGACGCAGGGCCGGCCGCCGGGAGGGATGACGGCCGGACGCCGCGAGCGCTGAGGGCCGCGTGCCGGGAGCGCCGGGGGCCGGTCGCCGCGAAGGTGCGGGCGGTCCCCCGGTCTCTTCGCCGTGCTCGAAGGCCGCCCCGTGGTCGTCGAGGCCGGGCGGACCGGCGTCGGCGTCCTCTCGGGGCCTGCCGCGGAGCGGGCACGTCTTCCGCCGGGCGGAAGTGGTGTTGCGGGGCCGCGGAGTCCGTCCCGACGATGACGCCACGACCCAGAGACGGGAGCCGCTCCATGCCGCACACGACCTCCTTCGCCAGGAACCAGTGGTACGTCGTCGCCTACACCTACGAGGTGGGGCGCGAGTTGCTCGGCCGGACGGTCCTCGGGGAGCCGCTCGTCCTCTACCGCAGCGAGGAGGACGAGAGGGCCGTCGTGCTGTCGGACCGGTGTGTGCACCGCCGCTTCCCGCTCTCCGAGAGCCGGCTCGACGGCGACCGGATCGTCTGCGGCTACCACGGCTTCACCTACGACACGACCGGGACGTGCGTGTATGTGCCGGGGCAGAAACGGATACCGCGCACCGCCCGGGTCGCCGCCTACCCGGTCGTCGAGCAGGACCTGTTCGTCTGGGTGTGGATCGGCGACCCGGCGCTCGCCGACCCGGACGCCGTGCCGCGTGCCCGGCACATGGACGCGCCGGAGTGGACGACGGTCAGCGGCATGGAACCCATCGACGCCGACTACGGCCTCCTCGTGGACAACCTCCTCGACCTCTCCCACGAGACGTACCTGCACGGCGGGTACATCGGGACGCCCGAGGTGGCGGAGACCCCGATCTCCACCGAGGTCGACGAGGGCGCGGGGATCGTGCGGGTCTCGCGGCACATGGACGACGCCGAGTGCCCGCCCTTCTACGCCCGTTCGACCGGCATCGAGGGCCGCATCACCCGCTGGCAGGACATCGAGTACCACGCGCCGTGTCTCTATCTGCTGCACAGCAGGATCGCGCCGGTCGGGGTGGCGCCGGAGCCGGACGGCAGCGACCCGAACGCCTTCCACACCGAGATCACGTACGCCATCACGCCGTCCGCCGACGGCGCGGTGTACGACTTCTGGGCCGTCTCGCGGGACTTCGCCCGTGAGGACGAGGAGGTCACCGCCTTTCTGCGGGAGTTCAACCACACGGTGGTGATGCAGGACGTCGACGCGCTCAACCTCCTCCAGCGGACGCTCGGCACCGAACGCTCCGGCTACCAGGAGCTGAGCATCAACATCGACACCGGCGGCCTCGCCGCCCGCCGCATCCTGGCCCGGCTGGCCGAGGAGGGCGACAAGCCGGTGGAGAAGGCCCTGTGAGCGGCCCGACCGGGGAGATCTACCGCGTGGACTGGCTGCCGGGCACGGACGTGCTGCACGGCACCTGCCACTGCGGCGCCGAGCACACCGCCGAGGACCCGATCGCGATGTGGGAGTGGATGCTCGCCCATCCCGAGGGGCACGAGACCGGCGGAGCGGGGGACGGCGGTTCATGAACACGTACGAGGCCGAACTCGTCGTCGCACGGCGGGAGTCCGTCGCCGACGGCGTGGTCGCCCTGACCCTGCGCGACCCCCGGGGCGCGGAACTCCCGCCCTGGCAGCCGGGAGCACACGTCGACGTGGTCCTCGAACCCGGCCTGGAACGCCAGTACTCCCTGTGCGGGGACCCGGCGGAGCGCCGGGAGTGGCGGATCGCGGTGCTGCGGGAGCCGGACGGCCGGGGTGGATCCGCCCATGTCCACGGGCGGTTGACGCAGGGGTCGGTGGTCCGGGTCCGGGGACCGCGCAACCACTTCGTTCTCACGCCCGCGCCGCGCTACCGGTTCGTCGCGGGTGGCATCGGCATCACGCCGATCCTGCCGATGCTCGCCGCCGCCGACGCGGCGGGCGCGGAGTGGACGCTGCTGTACGGCGGACGCTCCCGTGAATCCATGGCGTTCACCGAGGAGTTGGAGCGGTACGGGCAGCGGGTCACGCTCGCGCCGCAGGACGAGTCGGGTCTGCTGGATCTCGCCTCCGTGCTGGACGGCGTCCCCGACGGAACCCTCGTCTACGGCTGCGGTCCGGGGCCGCTCCTCGACGCGGTGGAGGCGGCCTGCCCGGCGGAGGTGCTGCGCGTCGAGCGGTTCCGTCCCAAGCCCCAGGAGGCGTGCGGGGAGGCGGAGTTCGAGGTCGTACTGGAGCGGTCCGGACGCAGCGTGACCGTCGCCCCCGGGGTCTCGGTGCTCGACGCCGTGCGCGCCGCCGGCGTCGAGGTGCTCTTCTCCTGCACCGAGGGCACCTGCGGGACCTGTGAGACGGACGTGCTCGACGGCACGCCGGACCACCGGGACGCGGTGCTCTCGGACGAGGAGCGCGAGGCCGGCGAGACGATGCTCATCTGTGTGTCCCGCTGCCGGGGGAAGAGGCTCGTGCTGGACCTGTGACCCGAAGGTCCGCCTCGATCCGCCCGACCGTGGCCAGCAGATGGGGCAGCAGGTCACGGCGGACGGAGTCCAGGGTGTTGCGGCTGGCGTGCACGGGGATGTTCACGGCGGCCACGACCACGCCGTCCCGGTCCCGCACCGGGGCGGCGACCGACCGCAGGCCCTCCTCCAGCTCTTGGTCGACGATGGCGTACCCCTGCCGCCGCACTCGGCGCAGCTCCGTGCGCAGGCGGTCCGCCGACACGAGGGTCCGCGCGGTGAGGGGCCGCAGGTCGGCGCGGGCCAGCCGGACGTCGGTCTCCTCGTCCGTGAGATGCGCGAGGATCACCCGGCCCACGGAGGTGACATGGGCCGGGAAGCGGGTGCCGACGGTGATCGTCGCCGCCATGATGCGCCGGGTGGGGACCCGCGCGACGTACACGATGTCGTCGCCGTCGAGGACGCACAGGGAGCTCGACTCCCCGACCGTTTCGGCGAGTTGTTCCAGATGGGGCAGGGCGATCTCGGGGAGGGTGAAGCCCGAGAGGTAGGCGTAGCCGAGTTCCAGGACGCGTGGGGTGAGCCGGAAGGTCCGGCCGTCCGTGTGGACGTAGCCGAGGTCGGCCAGGGTGAGCAGGAACCGGCGCGCCGCCGCACGGGTCAGGCCGCAGCCCCGCGCGACCTCGCTGAGGGTCAGTTCGGGCCGGTCGGCGCCGAAGACGCGGATCACGGCCAGCCCGCGTTCGAAGGACCGGACGAAGTGGGGCGCTCGGGCAGCCGCGGACATCGTCGCCTCCAGAGGGACGCGCGGAGCACTCCCCGCGCGACCGGGAGCACACTTCGACAACTGTCAACAATATTGTCAGCCAGAGCCATTGACCCGGCTCCGGCGGGGTTCTACCTTCGCGCTGTGCACCATTGTGCGGTCTGCGCACAACCTGTCGGAACACTTACGTCTGCACAGGAGGAGCCATGCGTCGTCTGCTCGCCGGTATCGCGGTCGGAACCTTTCTGGTCGCCGCGTCGGCCTGCGGTTCGTCCGACGGCGGTGGCGCCTCGGACAAGAACGCGTCGTCCGGCGGCACCACCACGGTCAAGCTGGGCGTCATCCCCATCGTCGATGTCGCCCCCGTCTATCTGGGCCAGAAGAAGGGCTTCTACGCCAAGCACGGACTGAAGCTGTCACTGACGACGGCACAGGGCGGCGCGGCGATCGTGCCGGGGGTCGTCTCGGGCCAGTTCCAGTTCGGCTTCTCCAACATGACCTCACTGATGGTCGCCCAGTCGAACAACGTTCCCGTGCGCGCCATCGCCAACGGAGTGGCCTCGACGGGCGTCACGGGCAAGGACTTCGGCGCCATCACGGTCAAGAAGGGCAGTGCGATCAGCTCGCCGAAGCAGCTGGAGGGCAAGAAGGTCGCCGTCAACACCCTCAAGAACATCAACGAGACGGCCGTGCGCGAGTCCGTGCGCAAGGCCGGCGGCGACCCGGCGAAGGTCAAGTTCGTCGAGCTGGCCTTCGACCAGATGCCCGCGGCCCTCGACAGCGGCCAGATCGACGCCGCCATGGTGGTCGAGCCCGCGCTCGCCACGGTCAGGAGCCAGGGCGCCACCGAGATCGCCTCGTCCCTGGTCGACGTCGCCAAGGACCTCACCGTCGCGATGTACTTCACCTCGAACCAGTACGCGCAGCAGCACCCCGACACCGTCAAGAAGTTCCAGGCGGCGACGGCCGAGTCCCTCGCCTACGCCGACACCCACCCGGACGAGGTCCGCGCGATCGTCACCACGTACACGAAGATCCCGGCGGCCGTCCTCGCGAAGGTGACGCTGCCGAAGTGGCCGGCCGGGGCGAACCGCGCCTCGATCGAGGCATTGGAGCAACTCGGGCAGCAGGACGGGCTGTTCAAGACCGCGCCCGACCTGGACAAGCTGCTGCCGTGAAGCGGAGGCAGCCACACGCGGGCGGCGCCGCACGGGTCCCGAACGCCGTTCTGGGCGCCGCCGGGCTCGCGGCCTTCCTCGCCCTCGGCGAAGTGGTGCCGCGGCTCGGCATCGTCAAGGAGCGGTATTTCCCGCCCACCAGCCGCATCGCCGGCGCGCTCGTCGACGAGATCGGCGAGCGCGCCTTCTGGACGGACCTCGGCGACACCCTCACCGGCTGGGCCCTTGGCCTCGCCATCGCGGTCGGCGCGGGCATCGTCGCAGGGGTGACCGTGTCGGTGGTGCCGTATCTGCGGGAGGCGACCGCCTCGACGATCGAGTTCCTGCGCCCCATCCCCTCGGTGGCCCTCATCCCGCTCGCCGTGCTCCTCTACGGCACCGAACTGCGGTCGGTGCTCCTCCTCGTCGTGTACGCCTCCTTCTGGCAGGTCCTCGTCCAGGTCATGTACGGCGTGCGGGACGTCGACCCGGTGGCCGAGGAGACGGCGCGCTCGTACGGACTCGGCACCTGGGCGAGGGTGCGCCACGTCCTGTGGCCGACGGCCCTCCCCTACGTGATGACCGGCGTCCGGCTCGCCGCGGCCGTCGCCCTGATCCTCACCGTGACCGCCGAACTCGTCATCGGCGCACCGGGGTTGGGGGCACGTATCGCGGTCGCCCAGGCCTCGCAGGCGGTCCCCGAGATGTACGCGCTCATCGTCGTCACGGGTCTGCTCGGGCTGCTCATCAACGTGGGGGCCCGGTCGGTGGAGCGGCACGCGCTGGCCTGGCACCAGTCGGTGCGCGGGGAGGTGGCGGTGTGACGGACGTGCCCACCGGCCGCACCCGGCCGAACCGGGGATGGGTCCTCCTGCTGCGGGCGCTGTTCGTCGTCGCGCTCCCCGCCCTGCTCGTCGCCGTGTGGTGGCTCGCCTCGGACGGCAGCACGAACGTGTACTGGCCACCGCTGCGCACCATCCTGAAGACGTTCCCGGACGTCTGGACGGGCGACCGGCTCCGCGCCGACCTGCTGCCCAGTCTGCTGCGGCTCCTCGCCGGCTACGCGGTGGCCGGCGTCGCCGGGATAGCCCTCGGCACGCTCATCGGCTCCTACCGGACGGTGCGGGCCGTGTGCGAACCCGTCCTGGAGTTCCTGCGCGCGGTGCCACCGCCCGTCCTCGTCCCCGTCATCATGCTGTTCGCCGGGATCGGCGACACCATGAAGATCGCGGTGATCGCGAGCGGCTGCGTCTGGCCGGTCCTGCTCAACACCGTCGAGGGGGTACGGGCCGTCGACTCCGTGATGTCCGAGACGGCCCGCTCGTACGGGATCACCGGCCCGGCACGGATGCGCGCGGTGGTGCTGCCCGCGGCGAGCCCGCAGATCTTCGCGGGGCTGCGCCAGGCCCTGTCCATCGGGATCATCCTGATGGTCATCAGCGAGATGTTCGCGGCCAGCAACGGTCTCGGCTTCACCATCGTGCAGTTCCAGCGCGGTTTCGCGATCCCCGACATGTGGACCGGGATCCTCGTCCTCGGTCTGCTCGGGTTCCTTCTCTCGGTCGTCCTCCGGCTCGTGGAGCGCCGGGTGCTCGGCTGGTACCACGGTCTGCGGGACTCCTCCCGGCGGTCCCCGTGACGACGCTCGCGAAAGGGCGGTCCATGCACGCGTCTCTGGTCGTCACCGGCCTGCGGAAGGTCTACGAGGGGGCGGGGCGCCGGGTGGAGGCGGTCCGCGACCTCACCTTCACCGTGGACACGGGTGAACTCGTCTGCCTGGTCGGCCCGTCGGGCTGCGGCAAGACGACCCTGCTCAGGTGCATGGCCGGGCTGCTCACCCCGACGGCGGGCGAGGTGCGGCTCGCCGGGCGCCCGGTGAGCGGGCCGCCGCCCGGCATGGCCTTCGTCTTCCAGGAGTACGGACGCAGCCTCTTCCCCTGGATGCGGGTCGGCGAGAACGTCGAACTGCCCCTGAGGCAGAAGAGGCTGGGCAGGGGCCGGCGGCGCGAACTCGTCGCCGACGCGCTGGAGTCCGTCGGCCTGTCGGACGCGGCCGGCGCCTATCCGTGGCAGTTGTCCGGCGGGATGCAGCAGCGGGTCGCCATCGCCCGGGCCCTGGCCTACGAGCCCGAGGTGCTGCTGATGGACGAGCCGTTCGCGGCGGTCGACGCGCAGACCCGCGCCGACCTGGAGGACCTGGTCCGCCGGCTGTGGCGGGAGCGCGGGATGACCATCCTGTTCGTGACGCACGACATCGACGAGGCCGTCTATCTCGGCGAGAGGGTCCTGATCCTGTCGGCCTCCCCCACCGTGGTGCGGGAGCAGCTGACGGTGGATCTGCCGGACGAGCGGGACCAGTTGCACACGCGCGTGGCCCCGCGCTTCGCCGAGTTGCGGACCCATGTGTACGAGCAGATCCAGGCGGCGAAGCGCGGGGAGGTCCTCACGCGGACGGATACGCCTCCACTTCGCTGAGCTGCGCCGCGGGCCAGCCGGTGTTCGCCGTGACGTTCAGCCGGAGGTAGCGCAGGCTCGTGCCGGCCGGCAACGGGATCGTCACGGTGTTGCCGCTCGCCGGGTCGAAGCGGTAGCCCTGCGAGCCGGCCACCGTGGAGTAGCCGGAGCCGTCGGTGCTGCCCAGCACGGACAGGGTCTGGGTGCGGGCGGCCCAGGCCGTGGCGGGCGGCAGCTTCAGGACGACGCGGCGAACCGCCTGGGCGGAGCCGAGGTCCACCGTGATGGCCTGCGGGAAGGCGTTGTTGCTCGACTCCCAGTAGCTGTTGGCGTCCCCGTCGACGGCTCTGCCCGGGGTGTAGACGTCCTGGGAGCCGGTGGCGGTGGCCGGCCGGCCCTTGGCCAGGTTGGCGTTCTGGTCCGGCGGCGGGGTTCCCTGGCCGGGCTGCGGCCACGCCGAGCAGTTCGACCAGGTGCTGCTCCAGCCGGAGTTGCCTCCGCCGTCGGTGACGGTGAAGGTGCCGGAGCCGCTCGGGTAGGGGCAGTTGTAGATGCCGGCCGCGCCGACGCCGGTGGCCTGGACGTTGCTGAACTTCGCGGAGCCCGGGGTCTCGGCCTGGACGACGACCGTCCCGGTGTTCTTCACGGTCGCCCCGGTCACGTTGATGTTGGACGTCGCGTATCCGCGGCCGCCGCCGGAGACGAACTCGAAGGCGCTGTACGGGCTGTCGGTGATGGTCGTGTTGGTGATGTTGACGCTCGCGTTGATCGCGCTGTCGTAGGAGTCGACCCGCAGCGCGCCCATCGGGTGACCCCAGTTGGGGTTGACCGCCCCGGTGCGCACCAGGGTGTTGCCGTCGACGGTGATGGTGCCGGCGAGCGGGGAGAAGGGGTCGAGGAACTTCTGGTTGGAGACGGCGATGCCGCTGCCGAGGGCGTTGGTGTCGGACACCAGGTTGTTCTTGACGCTGATGTCGGTGCCGCCGTAGATCGCGATGCCGTTGGCGAGGTTGGGCTGCGAGATGGTGTTGCTCTCGAAGCTGGAGTTGCTGTCGGCGCCGTTCAGCGACCACATGGCGAGCGAGTCGTCCCCCTGGTTGCGCAGGAAGTTGTTGCTCACGCGGACGCCGTGCGCGTTGCCGTTGAGGTTGAGGCCGTCGGCGGTGGTGTCGAGGATGCGGTTGTTCTCCACCACGAGGTTGTCGTTGTTGCCGGTCAGCCAGAGGCCGACCTTGAGGTGCTGGATCCACATCCCGGAGACCGAACTGCCGGGTCCGAGGGAGCCGTTGACGAAGTTGTCCGGGTTGGAGTCGACGCGCTCGGTGACCTCGCCGATGACGGCGAAGTTCTTGAGGTGGACGCCGCCGGAGGAGCCGCCCTGGTCGATGAAGCGGGACGCGTGGACGACGGAGTACCAGCCGCCGGCGCCCTGGAGGGTCACGTTCTGGACGCCGCTGAGCGAGGACGTCACCCGGTAGTCGCCCGGCGGGATCCACACGACGCCGCCCTGGGCGGCGGAGATGGCGTCCCGGAAGGCCTGGGTGGAGTCGCCCTGCCCGCTGGGGTCCGCGCCCTTGTCGGTGACGGACACCGATCCCGCGGGCCGGGCCGCGGCGGCGGCGACCTGTTCGAAGTCCGCCACGTCGACGGTGACCTGGGTCGAGGTGGCCTGGAAGGCGATCTTGTCGCCCGCCTGGACGTTCTGGCCGAGGAGCAGCCGGGCGTTGTCGAAGAAGTGGTGCTGCTTGGCGCCGGCGATCCAGGACGTGTCCACGTAGGAGTACTTGGAGGTGACCGCGAGCGTCTTGGAGATCCTGGTTCCGTTGACGTACACGTCGAGCGTCCCCGACTGGCCGTCGGGGACGCTGTAGGAGACGTTCACGGCGTTGGCCGCGCGCGGGGCGGTGAACTCGACGCGCTGGCCCGCGGACAGGCGGACGGCCTGCCGGCCGGAGGCCTCCGAGGCGAGGCTGCCCTGGGTGTAGTCGGGGCCGACCCTCGTGCCCGTCGTGGTGGCCGACTCCGCCTCGACCGAGGTGAAGGGGAGACTCGCGCCGGCCGCCGCCACCGCGGCGTGGGCCGTGGTGGCGGCGAGCATCCCGGCGGCGAGGGCGACGGCCGCGGCGCAGGCGAGGGGCACGCGTCCGACACGTCCGACAGTGGTGCTGTGCATGTGCTGATCCCTTCGAGGTGGGGGTGGGGGCAGCGGTGCGCGGTCCGGCGGCGTCAGGCGCGCAGCCACACCGCCGTGTCCGGTGGGAGGAAGCCGTCCGCGTCCAGCGCGGCGCTGCCGAGCAGGAGTTCGGAGTGCTCCGGGAGTTCGACCGGGCCGTCGGCCAGGTTGACGACGCAGAGCAGGCCGTCGGTGCGGGCGAAGGCGAGGACGCCCTCGGGTGCGGGCTGCCAGGTGAGGGGGCCGTCGCCGAATCCGGGTTCGGCGCGGCGGATGCCGAGGGCGGTCCGGTACAGGCTCAGCATCGAGTCGGGGTCCTCGGCCTGCCGGTCGGCCGCGTAGCCGGGCCAGTCGGCGGGTTGCGGGAGCCACGGGTCGCCGCCGAACCCGGCGTGCGGCGCCTCGGCCTGCCAGGGCAGGGGCACCCGGCATCCGTCGCGGCCCGGGTCCGTTCCGCCGGAGCGGAGGTACATCGGGTCCTGGATGCTCTCCAGCGGCAGCTCGACCTCGGGCAGGCCGAGTTCCTCGCCCTGGTAGACGTACACGGAGCCGGGCAGCGCGAGCGAGAGCAGGGCGGCGGCCCGGGCCCTTCGGGTGCCGAGGGCGAGGTCGGTGGGGGTTCCGAAGGCCTTGGCGGTGAACTCGAAGCCGGTCTCGGTGCGGCCGTAGCGGGTGACCGTGCGGGTCACGTCGTGGTTGCACAGCACCCAGGTGGCCGGCGCCCCGACGGGCGCGTGCTCCGCGAGGGTGTCGTCGATGGAGGTACGCAGCCGTGCCGCGTCCCAGGGGCAGGACAGGAAGGAGAAGTTGAACGCGGTGTGCAGCTCGTCCGGGCGCAGGTAGCGGGCGAAGCGTTCGGTGTCGGGGAGCCAGACCTCGCCGACGAAGACCCCGTCGTAGGCGTCGGCGACCGACCGCCAGGAGCGGTAGATGTCGTGCAGGTCGTCGCGGTCGACGTACGGGTTCGGGTCGACGCCCTCGACGTAGTCCGGCAGCTCGGGGTCCTTGGCGAGCAGCGCGGCCGAGTCGATGCGGACGCCCGCGACGCCCCGGTCGAACCAGAAGCGGAGGATCTCCTCGTGCTCCTGCCGGACGGCCGGGTGGTCCCAGTTGAGGTCGGGCTGCTCGGGGGTGAAGAGGTGCAGGTACCAGTCGCCGTCGGGCAGCCGGGTCCACACGGGTTCGGTGGAGCCGGCGAACTGGGAGGGCCAGTCGTTGGGCGGGAGTTCGCCGTTCTCGCCGCGGCCGGGGCGGAAGTGGAACAGCTCGCGTTCCGGGCCGCCCGCCAGGGCCGCCTGGAACCACGGGTGCTGGTCGGACACGTGGTTGGGCACGATGTCGACCAGGGTGCGGATGCCCAGTTCACGGGCCTCGGCGATGAGCTTCTCCGCCTCGGCGAGCGTCCCGAAGGCCGGGTCGATGGAGCGGTAGTCGGCGACGTCGTAACCGCCGTCGGCCATGGGCGAGCGGTACCAGGGGTTGAACCACAGTGCGTCCACGCCGAGTTCGGCGAGATAGGGAAGTCTGGCGCGGACACCCGCGAGGTCGCCGGTGCCGTCGCCGTCGCCGTCCGAGAAGCTGCGGACGTACACCTGGTAGATGACGGCGGATCGCCACCACGCGGACTGATTTCGGGCAGGGCGGGGCTGTCCCACGGTGCGATGCCTTTCGTTCGAGGAGGTCACGTACAGGCGTCAGCCCTTGGTGCTGCCCGCGCTGATCCCGGCGATGATGTGCCGTTGGAAGACCAGGAACATCACGACCATGGGGATGCTCGCGATCACCATCGCGGCGATGAGCACGGTCAGTTGGATGTTCTGCGACAGCTGGACGAGTGCCACGCTGATCGGCTGTTTGTCGGTGTCGGAGAAGACCATCAGCGGCCAGAGGAAGTCCTGCCACACGGCGACCAGGGCGAAGATCGACACGACGCCGAGGACGGGCCGGGACATCGGCAGCACGATCGACCACAGGGTGCGCAGTTTCCCGGCGCCGTCGATCTCGGCGGCCTCCAGGACGTCGCGCGGGATCTGGTCGAAGAAGCGTTTGAGGAGATAGAGGTTGAAGGCGTTGGCGACGGCCGGCAGCCAGATGCCGAGCGGGTCGTTCAGCAGACTGGTGTGGATGAGGGGCAGGTCGGCGACCGTCAGGTACTTCGGTACGACCAGGGCCTGCGCCGGGACCATCAGGGTGGCGAGGATGCCGCCGAGGATCACCTTGCCGAAGGCGGGCTTCAGCTTGGAGAGGGCGTACGCGGCGGCGGTGCAGAAGACGAGCTGGAGGATCCAGGCCCCCGCCGCCTGGACGACCGTGTTCCACAGGTGCGTGGGCAGGTCCATCAGGTCCCACGCGTCGGTGTAGCCGGACAGGTGCCATGTGTCGGGGACGAGGGTCGGCGGTGTGCGCGTCACCTCGTCCGGCGACTTCATGGCGCCGGTCACCATCCAGTAGACGGGGAACAGGAAGGCCAGCGCGAAGAGCAGGACCACGCCGCAGAAGACGGTCCAGTAGACGGCCTTGCCGCGGGGGCGGGCCAGGGTGAGCGGGGAGACCAGGGTGCGCGTGCTCATGCGTCGTCCCCTTCCGAGCGGGTCAGCCTCAGGTACGCCGCGGAGAAGGCGCTCAGCAGGACGAGCAGCATGACGCTGAGCGCGCAGGCCCCTCCGAAGTCGTTGTAGAGGAAGGCGTACTTGTAGATCAGGTAGAGCACCGTGACGGTCTTGTCCTCGGGGCCGCCGCCGGTGATCACGAACGGTTCCGTGAACACCTGCATGGTGGCGATGATCTGCAGCAGCATCAGCATCAGGATGATGAAGCGGGTCTGCGGGATCGTCACGTGCCGGACGCGCTGGAGGAGGCTCGCGCCGTCCAGCTCGGCCGCCTCGTACAGCTCGCCGGGGATGCTCTGCAGCGCGGCGAGGTAGATGAGGACGGTGCCGCCGAGGTTGGCCCAGGTGGCCACGATGACCAGCGAGACGAGTGCGGTGTCGGCGCCGTTGGACCAGTTGGAGGTCGGCAGGTGCAGGAAGCGCAGCGCCTCGTTGGCGAGGCCCGCTCCGGGATCGTAGAACCACTTCCACAGCAGGGCGCTGACCACCGGCGGGATCATCACCGGCAGATAGACCACGACGCGGAAGAAGGCCTTCGCGTGCCGCAGTTCGTTGAGGACCAGCGCCAGTACGAAGGGCACCGCGAAGCCGATGAGGAGGGCGATCACGGTGAAGGTGAGGGTGTTGCGCCAGGCGGCGGTGAACTCCGGGTCGTGGAAGACCCGGGTGAAGTTGGCGGTGCCGACCCATTCACCGCCGCTGCCGGGCGTGTACTTCTGGAAGGCGATCACGACCGCGCGGATCGCCGGGTACCAGGAGAACAGGACGAAGCAGAGCACACCGCCGATGAGGAACGCGTAGGCGCGGGCCTGGTCGGCCAGGCGCCGGCGCCAGGGGGTCCCGGGCCGGCGTCCTGCCGACCGCGGCGCCTCCGGCGCGCCGACGGCGGCCGGAGGGAACGCTGCGGGGGGCTTCGATGCGGTCTTCATGAACGGTGTCAGCCTCGGGCCAGGATGGAGTCGATCTTGCCGGAGGCGTCCTTGAGGAGCTGGTCGATGTCGGCGTCCTTCTTGGTGAGGACCGCGGACACCGCGCCGTCGAGGACGGAGTAGATCTGCTGGGCCTGCGGCGGCTCGATCTTCATGTCGAGGCTCTGGTTGCCGTCGAGGAAGGCCTGGTAGTTCTCCACCGGCACGTTCGCGTTCGCCTTCTTGACCTCCTGGTCCTTGGCGTCCGCGGCGCCGGTGAACAGGCGCGGCTCGGGCAGGCCGACCGGGGCGTTGTTCTGCTTGGCGCGGGCGTAGTCACCGAGGAAGCCGTCGCCGGGCGTCAGGAACATGGAGTCGAGCCACTTGAGGCCCGCCTTGATCTGGGCCGGCGTGTCCTTCTTGTTGAACATGTAGCCGTCGCCGCCGATGAGCGTGCCCTTGCCGCCGGGCATCGGAGCCAGGCCGAGGTCCTTGTAGTTGCCGCCCTTCTCCTTGACCAGGATCGGGATGTTGTCGGGCGCGGAGAGGTACATGCCGAGCTTGCCGGAGCCCATCATCTGCTGGACGTCGTTGATGACCAGCAGCTGCTTGCTGCCCATGGAGTTGTCGCTCCAGCGCATGTCCTTGAGGTTCTGCAGGACGGCCTTGCCCTCGGCGGTGTCGATGTTGGCCTTCTTGCCGTCCTCGCTGACGACGTCGCCGCCCTGCGAGTAGAGCTCGGCGGTGAAGTGCCAGCCGCCCTGGTTCTGGGCGCTGTAGTCGGCGTAGCCGACGGTGCCCTTGCCGAGCGCGGCTATCTTCTTGGCGTCCGCGCGCAGCTCCTCCCAGGTGGCCGGGGGCTTGTCGGGGTCGAGGCCGGCCTTCTTGAAGAGCGCCTTGTTGTAGATGAGGCCCATCGAGTAGCCGGTGCGCGGGACGCCGTAGATCTTGCCGTCCACGGTGTAGATGTCGCGCAGCTGCTGCTGGATGGTGCTGTAGCTCTTCAGGTCCTTGACGTAACTCGTGATGTCGGCGGCCTGGTTGACGTCGACGACGTGCTTGGCGTCGGTGAAGTACGTGTAGAACACGTCCTCCATCTGGCCGCCGGCGAGCTTGGCGTCGAAGGTCTTCGGGTCCTGACAGGGGAACGCGTCGTGGCTGACGACGTCGATGTTCGGGTTGGCCTTCTCGAAGGCCTTGGTGTCGGCGTCGAAGAACGAGCGGTCGACCTTGGCGCTCTTGGGCGGCTCGCAGTTGACGGTGATACGGGTCTTTCCGTCGGCCGCCTTGCCGTCGTCGTCGCTCGAACCGCACGCGGCGGCGCTGAGCACGACGGACGACGCCATGAGCGTGACGAAGGTACGGCGGAACCCGGTGCTTCTCATTGGTGGACCCCTTCGGGCTGGAGCGAGGAAGGCCCACGGCGGGCTCGCCGCCGTGTTCTGGCGCCGCACACTCAAGCACCGACGACATCCGTCCGCAAGATGTCGCGCAGAATCTGTAATTATTTGACAGCGACAGGGATCCCTGTGGCGTATGGTTGCGGGAAACTTCAGCCGCGGGGGGCCTGCGCCGTCGACCCGCGCACGACCAACTCCGGCTCGAACAGGAGCTCTTCGGCCGTCACACTGCTGCCGCCGATCTGTGCGTTGAGCAGTTCCACCGCGGCGCGCCCCATCGCCTCGATCGGCTGGCGGACGGTGGTCAGCGGGGGTTCGGTGCAGTTCATGAAGGCCGAGTCGTCGTAGCCGACGACGGAGATCTCGCCCGGCACACTGAGTCCCTTGCGGCGGGCGGCCCGTACGGCGCCGAGCGCGAGCGGGTCACTCGCGCAGATGATGCCGGTGACACCCCGGTCGAGCAGCCGGGTGGCCGCGGCCTGGCCGCCCTCCAGCGAGAACATCGCCCGGGCGACGTGTTCGTCGGGCAGCTGCGGCGCGAGGGCGCGCGCGGCGGCGAGCTTGCGGCCCGAGGGCATGTGGTCGCCGGGGCCGAGGACGAGGCCGATGCGCTCGTGGCCGAGGGAGTCGAGATGGCGCCAGGCCTGTTCGACGGCGACCGCGTCGTCGCAGGAGACGCAGGGGAATCCGAGGTGTTCGATGGCCGCGTTGACCAGCACCACCGGAATGTTGCGGTCCGCGAGCTGCCGGTAGTGGTCGTGCGGAGCGTCCGCCTGCGCGTAGAGACCGCCGGCGAAGACCACGCCGGAGACCTGCTGCTGAAGCAGCAGTTCCACATAGTCGGCCTCGGAGACGCCGCCCTTGGTCTGGGTGCACAGCACGGGCGTGAGACCGAGCTGGGCGAGCGCCCCGCCGATCACTTCGGCGAAGGCCGGGAAGATCGGGTTCTGCAGCTCGGGCAGGACCAGCCCCACGAGCCGCGCGCGTTCGCCGCGCAACTGGGTCGGCCGCTCGTAGCCGAGGACGTCCAGGGCGGAGAGAACCGCCTGCCGGGTGGAATCGGAGACTCCGGGCTTGCCGTTGAGCACCCGGCTGACCGTGGCCTCGCTGACCCCGACCTTCTTCGCCACCTGAGCAAGTCGTCGCGTCATGACCGCAAGAATAGCGCAAGAAATGCAAGCTGCTTGCGTAACGGACCGGCCACTTCACGAACGGCCTTTCGGCGACCCCTCAGGGAGCGGCCCACAGCCCCCGGACATGCCCCAGGTGGCGGGTCATCACCGCGCGCACCGCCTGCTCGTCGCGGTCCAGGAGGGCGTCGAGAAGCTCCAGGTGCTCCTCCGCCGAAGCCTCCAGCCGGCCTGCCTCGACGAGCGCCGTGAGCCCGTACAGGCGCGAGCGCTTCCTCAGGTCGCCGACGACCTCCACCAGGTGCGCGTTGCCCGCGAGGGCCAGGAGGCCCAGGTGGAAGCGGATGTCCGCCTCCACGTACGCGATGAGGTCGCCGGCCGCCGCGGCGGTCACGATCTCCCGGGCCGCGGGACGCAGGGCCTCCAGGGAGACGGGGTCCGCCGTGGTCGCCAGTCGCACGACCGTGGGGATCTCGATGAGGGAGCGGATGTGCGTGTACTCGTCGAGCTGCCGCTCGGAGACCGCGGTGACCCGGAACCCCTTGTTCGGCACCGTGTCGACCAGTCCCTCCTTGGCCAGATCGAGCATCGCCTCGCGGACCGGCGTCGCCGACACACCGAAGCGCGCCGCCAGCGTGGGCGCCGAGTAGACCTCGCCGGCCCGCAGTTCGCCCGCGATCAGGGCCGCCCGCAGCGCGTCGGCCACGCGCTCGCGATAGCTGCTCCGCTTCCCGCCCAGTGAGGGCAGGGCGGGAGCGGCGGAAGGTGCGCTGCTGCGCTGGGCGGCCATCGGGGTCTCCTCGTACGGGCCGGTGCGTCGCCTTGTCGCCGCACCGGCCGGGTGCCATGTCACGTCCTACTCGGACCACCAGTATCTACGTCCCCGGGGCGGGCCGCTCACAGGACGAACCCGGCCGGGAACGGATCGGTGGGGTCGAGCAGGTACTGGGCCGTCCCGGTGATCCACGCGCGGCCCGTGAAGCTGGGCAGCACCGCGGGGATCCCGGCCACCTCGGTCTCGCCGAGCAGCCGTCCGGTGAACCGTGTCCCGATGAACGACTCGTTCACGAACTCGGTGTGCAGCGGGAGTTCGCCCCGCGCGTGCAGCTGGGCCATGCGCGCGCTGGTACCCGTCCCGCACGGCGACCGGTCGAACCAGCCGGGGTGGATGGCCATCGCGTGGCGCGAGAGACGGGCCGTCGCCCCGGGGGCGTACAGGTGGACGTGGTGGCAGCCGCGGATGGACGGGTCCTCGGGGTGCACGGGCCCGCCCCCGTCCTCGACCGCGTCCATCAGGGCCAGCCCGGCCGCGAGGATCTCGTCCTTGCGGGAGCGGTCGAAGGGCAGTCCGAACTGCTCCAGCGGCAGGATCGCGTAGAAGTTCCCGCCGTACGCGAGGTCGTAGGTCACCGTGCGCCCATCGGCGAGCGTGGCCTTCAGGTCGAGGCCGACGGAGAACGAGGGCACGTTCCGCAGCGTCACCTCCTTCGCCGCGCCGTCCTCGACGGCGACCTCGGCGACGACGACGCCCGCCGGGGTGTCGAGCCGGATCGTGGTGACCGGCTCGACGACCTCGACCATGCCCGTCTCCACCAGTACGGTCGCGACACCGATCGTGCCGTGTCCGCACATCGGGAGGTAGCCGGAGACCTCGATGTAGATCACGCCGAAGTCGCAGTCCGGCCGGGTGGACGGCTGGAGGACGGCGCCGCTCATCGCGGCGTGCCCCCGCGGCTCGTTCATCAGGAGCTGCTTGATGTCGTCGCGGTGCTCACGGAAGTACAGCCGCCGCTCGTTCATCGTCGCGCCCGGGATCGTGCCGATGCCTCCCGTGATCACCCGGGTGGGCATGCCCTCGGTGTGCGAGTCGACGGCGTGCAGGACGAGTTTGCTGCGCATGGCACTCCTGGGTGGTGTCGGCGGGGGACGGACGAGCGGCGGGCCGGCCGCCGCTCAGACGAGACCGGCGGCGACGGCCCGTTCCGTGGCCGACCTGACGGCCGCCTCCTGGGCGGGCAGGAGCGGTACGCGGGGCGGGCGGACCGGGCCGCCGTGGCGGCCGACGATGTCCATGGACAGCTTGATGGCCTGGACGAACTCGACCTGGGAGTCCCAGCGCAGCAGCGGATGCAGCTGCCGGTAGAGCTTGCCGGCCGTGTCGAGGTCTCCGGCGACGGCGGCGCGGTACAGCTCGACGCCCGCCCTGGGCAGCGCGTTCGGGTAGCCGGCCACCCAGCCCTTGGCGCCCGCCACGGCGAGTTCCAGCAGGACGTCGTCGGCCCCGACCAACAGATCGAGGTCCGGGGCGAGTTCGGCGATGCGGTAGGCGCGCCGCACGTCCCCGGAGAACTCCTTGACGCCCTGGATCGAACCGGCCGCGTACAGCTCGGCGAGCAGCTCGGGCACCAGGTCGACCTTGGTGTCGATGGGGTTGTTGTACGCGACGACGGGGAGGCCCGCCCGGGCGACCTCGGCGTAGTGGGCGAGGACGGACCGCTCGTCGGCCCGGTAGGCGTTGGGCGGCAGGAGCATCACGGCGCCACAGCCCGCCTCGGCGGCCTGCTCGGCCCAGCGGCGCGCCTCGGCGGAGCCGTAGGCGGCGACCCCGGGCATCACCCGCTGCCCGCCGATCGCGGAGACGGCGGTCTCGACGACCCGGGCGCGTTCCTCGGGTGTGAGGACCTGGTACTCGCCGAGGGAGCCGTTGGGCACGACGCCGTCGCAGCCGTTCTCGACCAGCCAGGCGCAGTGCTCGGCGTAGCGGTCGTGGTCCACGGAGAGGTCGTCGTTCAGCGGGAGCGCGGTGGCGACGAGAACTCCGCGCCAGGGGCGGTGGTCGGGGGTGACCGTCATGACGTACTCATCCCTCTCGATAGGGTGTGACATTTTACTGAAGCCCGAGTGGAGGGCCTCAGGTGAGGCTCAGGACGGGGACGGGCGGCGCACGGTCGGCGGCCGGGCGGAGGGGGCCGGAGTCCGGCGTTCAGTCATCCGGTTCCTCTCCGGCCCTCGCGAGCACGCCGAGCGGTACCGGGCGCGCCAACAGCCTGCGTGCGGGGGTCGGTTCGCAGCCCGCGAGGCCGACCACCGCCGGTTCGCACATCCGGCCCTGGCACCATCCCATCCCGGCGCGGGTGAGGAGTTTCACGGTGCGGACGTCACCGGCGCCGAGGTCGGCGACGGCCTCGCGGATCGGGCCGGCCGTGACCTCCTCGCAGCGGCACACGACGGTGTCGTCGGTGACCTGGTCCGTCCAGTGCGCGGGCGGCGCGTACACGGTGTCGAGCGCCCCGGAGAAGGCCCGCAGGCGCGTACGGGAGCGGATCGCGCGGGTCGTCGCACGCGGGTCGGGTGCGGTACCGGAGAGCCGGGCCGCGATCGACCAGCCCGCGATGTGTCCCTCCGCCAGGGCGAGGGCGGAACCGCCGACACCGGTGGTCTCCCCCGCGGCCCAGACACCGGGCACGTCGGTGCGCTGCTCGTCGTCGACGTCCACCCGCAGTCCGTCGGTACGGCAGCCGAGCGCCCCGGCGAGATCGGTGTGCGGGATCATGCCGTGGCCGACGGCGAGGGTGTCGCAGGGGATGCGCCGCTCGGTACCGGCCCTGACCCGTCCGTCGGCGTCGAGCGCGGCGACGGTGACGGCGTCGAGCCGCTCGTCGCCGTGCGCCTCGACCACGGTGTGGTGGGAGAGGAACGGGACGCGGTGGCACAGGAGTCGGGCCGCGTACCCCGCGCCCTCGGCGATCTTTCCGGGCTGGGCCGCCAGGGCGGCGGCCCGGCGGGCGAAGGCGCGCGGGTCGGCGGACTCCACCAGCGCGGCGACGTCGGCCCCGGCGGCGGCCAGTCCGGTCGCCACCGGCAGCAGCAGCGGCCCGGTCCCGGCTACGACGGCGGTGCGGCCCGGTACGACGAGTCCGCCCTTGAGCATGGCCTGGGCCCCGCCCGCCGTCACGACACCGGGGAGGGTCCAGCCGGGGAACGGCAGCACCTTCTCGTATCCGCCGGTGGCGAGGAGCACCGCGTCCGCCCGTACGACGACGGAGCGTTCCTGGAGGGGGCCCAGCAGGGCGTGCACCGCGAAGGCCGGCGCCGTGCCGCTGTCGCCCCCGGCCACCGCGCCTTCCACCAGCCAGACATGATGATCCGTCAGATGCTCGACCGTGCCCGCTTCCAGGTGCCGCGCGAGCCCTTCCTCCAGCCGCTCCCAGGTGCGCCACCGGTGGTGCAGGGCGCCGGGACGACGGGCGCGCAGACCGGGTGCGGGGCGCCGGTAGAACTGGCCGCCCGCGGTGACGCCCGCGTCGATCAGCGTCACGCGGATCCCGCGGGCCGCCGCGGCGAGGGACGCGGCGAGCCCCGCGGGGCCCGCGCCGATCACCGCCAGGTGGTGCCGTCCGTCAGTCATCGTGGCCCGTGCCTTCCTGACCGCGGCCCGTGTCGTGGCCGGTGCCGTCCTGAGTGCGGATCGCGTCGCCGGGTTCCAGGGGGACCAGGCAGGCCCGTTGGTTGGGGCGGTCGTTGACGGTGACGAGGCAGTCGAAGCAGACGCCGATGCCGCAGAAGACACCGCGCGGCCTGCCGGAGTCGCGGGTGGTGCGCCAGGAGGTGACGCCCTCGGCCCACAGCGCGGCGGCCACCGTACGGCCGGGCAGTGCCTCGATCTCGCGGCCGTCGAGGGTGACGGTGAACGCGGGTCCGGGCTCGGCCCCGGCGAGTTCCAGCGGGTTCACACGGCCTCCTCGGGGAAGCGGTCGGGCCGGAACGGCGCGAGGTCGAGGTCGGGTGTCGCGCCGGTCATGACCTGCGCGAGGAGGTGACCGGTCCCGGTGGACAGACCGATCCCCGCGCCTTCGTGGCCGCAGGCGTGGAAGAGGCCGGGCGCCCGGGGGTCCGGGCCGATCGCGGGCAGGTGGTCCGGCAGATACGGCCGGAAGCCGAGATAGGTCCGCAGGGCGCGCACCTCCGCCAGGAAGGGGAAGAGCCGGGTGGCGCCCGCGGCCAGTTCGCGGACGACGGGCAGCGAGAACGAGCGGTCGAAGCCGACGCGTTCACGGCTGGCGCCGATCAGGACCGGGCCGGCCGCCGTGCCCTCGACCACCGGTGAGGTCTGGAGGGCGGCCGAGTCGCTGGCCACGTCGGCGACGTAGTCCGCGGCGTACACCTTGTGCCGGACGCGGCGCGGCAGCGGTTCGGTCACCAGGACGAACCCGCGGCGGGGCAGGACGGGAAGGCCGACACCGGCGCGGGCCGCCACCTCACGGCCCCAGGTCCCGGCCGCGTTGACGACGGCCGGCGCGTGCAGGTCACCCCGGTCGGTGCGCACCCCGCGGACCGATCCGTCCCGCGCCCGCAGCACCTCGGTCACGGTGTGCCCCGTGAACAGCCGCGCGCCCGAGGCCCGGACGAGGCGGGCGGCGGCGAGGGCGGGCATCACCTGGGTGTCCTGCGGGTAGTGCACGGCGCCCGCGAGGCCGGGGGCCAGGTGCGGTTCCAGGTCGTGGAGCCGGTCGGCGGTGACCGGTTCGGCCAGGACACCGGCCGCGCGCTGGGCGGTCGCGAACGTCGCCAGCGCGGCCAGCCCGTCGGGCGTGGAGGCCACGACGACCCCGCCCTTGGCCTCGTACTCGACCGCCGCCGCGTGCTCCTCGGCGAGGTCGGCCCACAACCGCCCGGAGAGCAGGGCCAGATCGAGTTCGGGGCCGGGTTCCTTGTCGGAGACGAGGAGGTTCCCCTCGCCCGCGCCGGTCGTGCCGCCGGCGACCGGGCCGCGGTCCACCACGGCCACGTCGAGGCCGGCGCGAGCCGCGTACAGAGCGCAGGCGGCTCCCACCATTCCGGCGCCGACGACCACGACATCGCAGGTAAGGGGCTTGCTCACATCAGTACTATGTCACATGCTTCTGTCGTACGGAATGGTCGGCGCCGCGAGCGGACACGCTGCGTGGACGCCCCGCCGGCCGCGTTCCCGCGACACACCGGGCCGCCCCGACCGCCGTGACCCGCACTGACCGAGACGAGCTGAAGAAGAAGGTGTCCGCCGTGGCCAAGGCCCGGAAGAACGGTCTCTACCGTGGAATCTCCGACGAGCTGTCCGCCCTGATGCGTACGGGCTGGGCCGACACCGAGCGGGGCGACCTGCTGCCGGGCGAGCAGGCGGCGCACGCGGCCCGGCGTCGTGCCGCACTGTCCGCCCTGTTCCCGGGCGAGCGGCTGGTCGTGCCGTCCGGCGGCCTCCGGAACAGGTCGAACGACACCCACTACCCGTTCCGCGCGTACTCGGGCTACGTCCACATGACGGGCGATCAGGCCCGCGACGGAGCGCTGGTGCTGGAGCCGCGGGCGGACGGCGGTCACGACGCGCACTGCTATCAGCTCCCCCGTGACAGCCGGGACAGCGACGAGTTCTGGACGGGCATGACGGCCGAGCTGTGGATGGGCAGGCGCCGCTCCCTCGCCGAGTCGGAGCAGGTGCTCGGGCTCCCCTGCCGCGACATCCGCACGCTCTCCAAGGACCTGGCCGACACCGGCGTCCCGACCCGCGTCGTACGCGGGCACGCCCCCGCGATCGACGCGGCTCTCGTCACCGACGAGGAGCGGGACGCGGAGCTGGAGGAGGCGCTGTCCGGGCTGCGGCTGGTGAAGGACGCGTGGGAGATCGGCGAGCTGCGCCGTGCGGTGGACTCCACCGTGCGCGGATTCGTCGACGTCGTACGGGAGTTGTCGCAGGCCGTCGCCACGTCGGAGCGGTGGATCGAGGGCACGTTCTTCCGGCGCGCCCGGGTCGAGGGCAACGACGTCGGCTACGGCTCGATCTGCGCGGCCGGCGAACACGCCACGATCATGCACTGGGTGGAGAACGACGGCCCCGTCCGCCCCGGTGAACTGCTGCTCCTCGACGCGGGCGTGGAGACCCGCACGCTGTACACCGCCGACGTGACCCGCACCCTCCCGATCAGCGGCACGTTCACACCGCTGCAACGGGAGATCTACGACGCGGTGTACGAGGCGCAGGAGGCCGGCATGGCGGCGGTGAGGCCCGGCGCCCCGTACCGCGCCTTCCATGACGCCGCCCAGTGGTCGATGACCGAGCGGCTGGTGGCCTGGGGGCTCGTCGAGGGCCCGGTGCGGCGGGCGTTCGACCTCGGTCTGCAGCGTCGCTTCACCATGGCGGGCACGGGACACATGCTCGGACTCGACGTGCACGACTGCGCGCAGGCCCGCAACGAGGACTACGTCGGCGGTGTCCTGGAGCCGGGCATGGTCCTCACCGTGGAGCCGGGCCTGTACTTCCAGCCGGACGACCTGACGGTGCCCGAGGAGTGGCGGGGCATCGGCGTCCGGATCGAGGACGACCTCCTGGTCACGGCGGACGGCTACGAGAACCTGTCGGGCGCTCTGCCGCGCTCGGCCGACGAGGTCGAGGCGTGGATGCGGGAGCACGCGGGATAGCCGCGACGAGTGTCGGGGTGCACGGTCCGGGTCACCGTCGGACACCCCTGAGCGGCCCAACGAGCCGCCGGCGTAGGCCACTTCGCCCGCGTACGGGGTCTTCTCAGGGGTAGTCGGAAGGCTCCGCGCACACATCGTGCGCGCAGCGGGCGGGATCCGAGGGGAGCCCGTCACGGAAGGGGAGACCGATGATGGGGAAGCTCTCCGACGTCCTGACCCGGCACCTGTGGCTCCAGGTCGTCCTGTCGTGGCTGGTGGCCACGGCCGTCCTGCTGCTGATCTATCCGGGCCGCTCGGTCCCGGCCGTGCTGGCCCGGGTCGTGATCACGTCCGTGGGAGGTCTCTGGTTCGCCCTGCGGTTCCGCTCCCGGGAGAAGCGGGCAACGGGCGGCTCGGCCGAGGGACTCGCCGACCTGGAGCGGCAGTTGCGCTCGGGCGAGGTGCCCGCCGACCCGGAGCGGCGGGCGGTCCTGCGCGAACTGGTGGACCGGCGGCTGCACCGGACCCGGCACCGCGGGGCGGCTCTGGTGTTCCTCTTCCTCCTCTTCGGGGGTGTGGTGATGCTGACGGCCCTGACGGCGGGACCGCGGCAGACGCTCGGGTTCGGGCTGCCGGCGGTGGTCTTCCTGACCTGGGCCGTCGTCGGCGGCGGCCGGGGGCAGCGGCGGTTGCGTGCCATGCGGGACCTCCTCGCCGCGGCCCCGGACTCCACGGGGCCGGATCGCCCCGCACCGGGTCCTGCCGGTCCCGGCGTCCCGGCGTCGAACGGGGCGGGCACCGGCCGGCCGGGGCCGCAGCGGTGATCCGGGAGCGGAGCCGCCCGCGGTGCGGGTCCGGTCAGATCCTGCTCTCGGTGGCGGTGTCCGCCGAGAGCCGCTGGGCCACGTAGATCGGGACGACCGAGAGCAGCACGAGGACGGCCCGCGACGACGTTCACGACCGGGGCCTGCCGGGGTCGCGTCACGAGCTGGCGTCGGCCGAGGACGCCGCCGCCCGCAGCCGCGTCCACGGGCGTTTCCACGTCGAACTCGCCGCGGCGGCGCAGTCCGCGAGGCTGACCCGTGAACAGGTCGCGCTGCAGACCGAGGTGGGGGCGCTGATGGGGACGCCGGCCGGCTGAAGCGGCGGCGGGTTCGCCCCGGGGACCGGGCCCGAGGGCTCAGACCGCGCGCAGTTCGGCTGCGCCGTTGCGGGTGGTGCGCGCCGTGCCGGGGCCGCCCGGCGCCGGACGGACCGCCTCGCGCAGGACCAGCGTCATCCGCGTATAGCCCATGTCCTGAAGGGTTTTGGGGGTGTCGTCGACGATGCGGCAGTCGGTGCTGCCCCAGCGCGGGTCCGGGTGCACGACCGGGCGCACCGCGCCGTCGTGCTGCACCGCACCCGGGCCGACGGCGCGGATCCAGTGCGGCAGACCGTGTCGATAGGCCGCGTCCATGATCGGGTCCTGGGCGATGTCCCGGCGGATCGACAGGAGTCCGCGGTCCTGTCCGTGCCGCTCGACGGCCGCCGCGAAGTGCGCGAGCATGGGCAGACACCAGCTCGACTCGTGCTCGCCGAGAACGGTGGCCGCGTCGGGGTGGAACAGGACGAAACGCAGGAAGTTGTCGCCCGGCATGGCGGTCGGATGCGCTCCGACACCGCTGAAAAGTGTCTCGAACCCGGCGTTGGACAGCACGACGTCCCAGCGGTGGTCGAACACCACGGAGGGGAACGGCACGGCCTCGATCAGGCTCGCGTAGTCCTGGAGGTACGCCTGAGCTTCGAGACTGTCGGGGACAGGTCGCGGCTGGGACCGCTGCCTTCCTGCCTGGTACGCCATCGGGAGGTCACCCCTCTTGCCTCTGCGGCCTTCACGCGGCGCACCGATCCTGCTGCCCAGGGCACAGGCGTGTCAACTATCGTGGCATTTGGCGCTTGTTGACGGCTGAATCTCGCCACAGTTGTGGCGAGACCTGGATGTGAGTTCGAGCAAGGGGCTACGCTCCGCATGGTCCCCGGTCTTCGCGCCGGGACGCGTCCTGGCCCTCGCGTCCGGATGGCTCCCGACCTTCGTGAGAGCGACCTGAGAGAGACGTAGGAGATCTGTCGGTGACGGATGGCTTCGAGGTTCCGGGCGCCACGGCGACGGTTCTGCTGCAGGCCGTCGTGGCCCGGGTCACCACACTCGCCGACCGGCTCGGCGTCCAGCACGCCGAGGTCTTCGACGTCCGGCGCCTGTCGGCCGAATCCGGTGTCCCCGAGCCCGTGGTCAAGACCCTGCTCGGCGGACGCCCCGCCGGCGAACCCGACCTGCAGGCCCGCTTCCTGCAACGACTCGACCTGCTGCGCCGCACCCGGCTCAAGCCCAACGGGCGGCGCTACACCCAGCAGGAGATCGCGGACGGCGCCGGCATGTCGCGCCAGCAGGCGGGCGCCCTCATCAACGGCGACCGGCGCCCCACCATGGAGCACTGCGACGCCATCCAGCGCTTCTTCCGCGTGCACGCCGGATTCCTGACCGCGGAGGACTCCGAGGCGCTCGTGGGCGCCCTCCAGCGCTCCGAACAGGAACTCCTGCAACGACTCGCCGACCGGGAACGGGCGGCGGCCACCGTCGCCGACGACCCGCTGGACCGGCTGCTCCTCGACCACGGGGTCCGCGGAATCGCCTGGCGGGCCGCGCAGTTGCCCACCGACCAGCACCGGGACAAGGTCGCCGAGTGGCTGGACATGCTCCTGGAGAGCGTCAAGCGGCCAGAGTCGTGAGCCGGGGGAGATCTGTGGGCATCGGAAGGGACATGCGCCGCCTGTGCGGCGAGCTGGTCGCGGAGCTGTCGCTCCCGGCCCCGGCGGCGCCCGCCGACCTGTACGCGGCGCTGTGCGGCGCCATGAGCAGACGCCGCGGCCGTCCCGTCCAGTTCCGTACGGCCCCCTTCCCGCCCGGCACCGCCAGCGGTCTGTGGCTCGACATGGCCGAACAGGACCTCGTCGTCATCGAGGAACGCACCGCGCCGGACCACCAGTTGGTCATCCTGGGCCACGAGCTGTGGCACATGAAGGCCGGGCACTGCGGTCACCACGTCGCGGGCGCCGCCGTCGCGGCCCGCTTACTGGACGACGGCGCCGACCTCGGGGCGACCGTCCTCAAGGTGGCCGCCCGCACCCGCTTCGACCTCGCCGACGAGAAGGAGGCCGAGAGCTTCGGTCTGCTGCTCGCCAGCAAGTGCCGCACCTGGCTGGCCGGTTCGTCACTGCGCGGCCCGGTGCAGCGGGACGGCCTGGCCGGCCGCATCGAGGCGTCCCTCGGCTATCGCGGGCCGCGGGGCTGAAGGTCCCGCGACCATGGACGGATCCAGCTACTACATCCCTGCCGTCGCCATGGGCGCCGCCCTCGCCTTCAAGGGGCCCGCGCTGCTGCGCGGCTGGCGCGACCCCCTGCTGCGCTCCGTGGGCGTCCTGCTGGCGCTCGCGGGCCTGGTCTTCCTCTTCGCGGCCCCGCCGACCATCGCCGCCGTCAACGACGTCACCGGGATACCGAACGTCTCCGGGCCCCTGGTCTACTGCCTGTTGAGCGCCTTCAGCGCCTCCTGTCTGGTGCTGATCATCAACTGGCGTGGCGGACCGCCCGAGGTGACCCGCCGTCTCGCCCGCCGCTGGATCCTCGGCTACACGGTGGTCGGCGTGGCCCTGATCGCGCTGTTCGCCCTCGGGGAGACGCCCGTCGAACGGCTGCGGGACCTCGACACCTACTACGCCAACACCCCGTTCATCCGCGAGATGATCGTGCTCTACCTCGTCTCGCTCTCCGTCGCGGGAATCGCGATGAACGTCATGTGCTGGCGCTGGGCGGCGCAGGTCCGCGGCCGGCTGCGCGCCGGACTGGTGATCATCGCGCTCGGCTCCCTGTTCAACATCCCCTACTCGGCGGCCAAGTTCGCCGCCGTGGTGGCCCGCTGGAGCGGCGGCGACCTGGACGGCCTGAGCACCAATGTCGCACCCGTACTGGCGTCGGCCGGCGCCCAGCTCACGGCGGTCGGCTTCTGTGTACCGCTGGCCTGCCAGCGCATCGGGGACAACTGGAACACCTGGTCCACCTACCGCAGACTCGGGCCGCTGTGGCGGGAGCTGCGTCCGGTCGCCGCTCCGGAGGACCGCGCCGTGCGCATCTCCTGGTGGTCGCCCGCCGAACTCCAGGTCACACAGCGCGAGTCCGACATCCACGACGGCATGCTCAGCCTGTATCCCTACTTCGACTCCGCGCTGCGCTCCCGGGCGTACGCCGCCGCCGTCGCCGCCGGCTCCTCCCCCGGCGACGCGCAGGCCGAGGCCGACGCCGCGATGGTGACGGACGCCGTGCGGGCGAGGGCCGCCGATCCCGACGGCAGGGTCATCACCTCGGCGGACGCGGCCACCCCGCCGGGCACCGGGGGCCCCTCCTCCGTGCACGGTGACGGTCCGCGTGATCTCGTCCGTATGTCGATCGCGCTGCGCGAGTCGGCGGTCGTGGCGGCGTCCCGCCGACGGACCGGGCACGTCGGCTCCCGGGCCGCAGACTTCACCACCGAGTCCGCCGGGACGGCCGAGCCCGCGGCGGCCGACCAGGGCCGGGGCGACCGACCCCGACCCGGATCAGGTGGCGCGGGGTGACCGACCCCGACCCGGATCAGGTGGCGCGGGGTGACCGACCCCGTTCCCGCTCAGGTGGCGCTGCGTTCGCTCGCCTCGCGCAGGTCCCGCTCCAGCGCACGGTTCCTGGCACTGTCCGGCTGACCCGCCGCCGTACCGGGGCGTCCGGCGCGCAGCAGTTCGCGCCAGTGCTCGCGGCTCCAGTCGGCCGGCCGCGTACCGGTCGTGAACTCCTCGACCAGGGCGAGGAAACGGGCCGGGTCACTGTGGAACGGGAAGTGGCCGGCGCCCTCGAAGATCTCCAGCCGGCTGCCGGGCATGGCCTCGTGGGCTCCGTAGGCGTGCCGCACCGGCACCACGCTGTCCCGGTCGCCCCACAGGAGCATGGTGGGCATGCCCTCGGTGAGGTAGCAGCGGTCGAGCATGGTGACCGCCTGGCCGCGCCAGTCGACGACGGCCCGCAGCGTCCGGATGAACGCGCTGCGGGACGTGGTGTCGGGCAACGCGTCCACCAGGTTCAGCAACTCCGGTGCGTCCTGCCCCAGATCGGTGTCGAGCAGCCGCATCAGCCGCAGGAAGAGCCCCACTTGGAGGCGCATGCCGGGCAACTGCAGGGAGGAGAGGACGAGATGGGCGCCGGGCAGGGAGACGGCGCGCAGGACGGGATTGACCTCGCCGCCCACACCGCCCGCGCTCACGAGGATCAGCCGTTCGGTGCGTTCCGGGAACTGGTACGCGAACTGCATCGCCACTCCCCCGCCCAGCGAGTGCCCGACCAGTGTGGCGGACTCGATGTCGAGGGTCGTCAGCAGGTCGCGGACCCCGTTGGCGTAGGCGGCCACCGAGTAGTCGGCACGCGGCTTGTCGGAATCGCCGTGACCGAGCAGATCGGGTGCGATCACCGTGTGGCTGCGGGCGAGGTCGGGGATCAGGTCGGCCCAGGTCGCGGAGGAGTCGCCGATGCCGTGGATCAGGACGAGCGCCGGGCCCTCGCCGGCCATCCGGTACGCGCGCCGGTAGCCGTGCACGACGCGGTGGCGCAGGCGCAGTTCCGCGTCGTGCACGGAGCGCAGCCGTGGGGTGCGGCGCTGATGCGGGGGCGGTGAGTCGTCCACGGGTCGGCCTCCCCGTTCCGGGCGACCGCTGGGCGGCCGACGCAGTCCACGAGCCGTCGCGACGACGGCTCCGGGGCCGCCCGGTGGGCGGCCTCCAGCTCTCCTCCTCAGCGTAGGGCCCCTGTTCCACAAGGGATTTCCGTGAGGTTTCGCCTCCGCTAAGCGGGCGAACCCGCACGGACCGAGACCGGATTGTCAGTGGCGGACGGCAAGCTGGGTCCAGGAGCAGTGTCACGACAAGCCGACCGGGAGAGCCGTCCGATGCCGACCGCCGTACTGACCGAACACGAACGCGCCGCCGTGCAGGCCTATCTCCGTCTCCTCCAGACGGTTCGAGCAGCGTTCGACGGCCCACCCGACGGGGGCCGACCACCCATGGTGCCGCCGGCCGTCCTCGCCGAGGCGGAGCGGGCACTGGCGGCGGCCGGACTCGCGGGCAACGAGGAGGAGTTCTTCCGGCTGCTCCAGGCGTGGTGCCCGGAGCCGGACTGGTCGTGAGACGTGAACTGGTCCGGGGTGGGGGCCTGTCGGGAGGGGTGGGGTCCGGTCCCCGGAGCGGGGACGGGGGTCTGGCCGGGCGACGGGGCGGGGGTCCGGGTGCGGGTGCGGGTGCGGGTGCGGGTGCGGGTGCGGGTGCGGGTGCGGGTGGGATGTGTACCCGGGTCCTCGTCAGGGTCCGGGGTCGGGTCCCTGTCCGGCATCGAGACCGGGACCGGCACCGGGTTCGGGTCCGGGCCGGGGGCCGGGGTCAGGGGTAGGGCGAGGCACCGGGTCGGGGCCGGAGTTGGGGCCAGGGGCCGGGATGGGGCGAAGCACCGGGTCGGGGCTGGGGTCGGGGCCAGGGGCCGGGATGGGATGCGGAGACAGGCTCGGCACCCGACCACGGCCCACGCCCGCGTCTGGTCCTGAGCCCGCCCCGGCCCCTGCGCCTAAGTCTCCGCCTGCGCCTGCGCCTGCGCCCGTGACAGGCGAACCGCCGCGGGGCCGGTGGATCTCGGCGCCGTGTCGAGCCCGGAGCGACGCTCCCCCGGCGAGGCTGTCGTCGAGGAACGCGGACAGTTCGGAGAGCGCGTCCAGGGCCCGCTGGAGCGCGGGGCGCCGTTCACCGTGCGCGACGGCGATCAGGAACCAGGTGACGGGATCGGCCCACACCCTCCGGTCGGGCTCCGCCAGGAGGTCGCAGAACTCCCGGTAGCTGCGCAGCCGTCCCTCGGGTTCGAGGAGGGCGTCCGTGCCGATGCTGGACTGGGTCGCGTAGTAGATCTCGCAGGCGGCGAAGGCCGCGTGCACCTTCTGCAACAGGCCGGGCAGCCGCGTGTCGTCGTTGCCGGCCAGGCGCAGGAAGGGCAGGTCGTGACGGGTTCGGGTCATCTGTGCGAACAGGCAGGCGGTCATCCACACGCTGGACGCGAGGACGACACCTTTCCCGGCGAACCAGTCGGCGCCCTTGCCCTCCATCTCGCGCGGGTCGGTGAGGACCTGCGCGGGTGGGTAACAGCCGTCGCGGTCCACGGAGGTGGCGTAGAGGGAGAGCCGGTGGTGGACCTCGGCGGTGTGCCACCGGAGGGGGTTGAGGTACGCCATGGTCCGGGTCTCCCGCTGGACCCGCTCGCTGTCACGCCTCTGTTGCCGACCGGACACCCACGCGAGCGTCAGGGAGATGGCGCCCGAGGTCACCGCGGAG
Organism: Streptomyces sp. NBC_01428; assembly: GCF_036231965.1. Classification (NCBI taxonomy): domain Bacteria; kingdom Bacillati; phylum Actinomycetota; class Actinomycetes; order Kitasatosporales; family Streptomycetaceae; genus Streptomyces; species Streptomyces sp. NBC_01428. The sequence goes on from NZ_CP109499.1 coordinate 1,948,670, forward strand.
ATCAGGGTTACGGACAGGGCGTCCACGAGGCTGCCTCTTTCACACGGGATCGGTGGACGGAGGGGGTGGCTGCGGGGCGACCGGTGACCGGCGTCGGGCCGTGGGCGGCCACGGACGGGCGGACGCGGCGGAGTCGACGCCCGGATCCGGCCGCGGCCACCTCATGGGCCGTCGCGTCTCACGGCCCGTCTCGTCTCACGGCCGGCCGCCGAACTGCCACAGGTGGACCTCGATGTCGGCGTATCGGCCGACGGCATGGGGGTCGGCGCCGAGCACGGCACGCGCCGCGTCCGGATCCGACGCGCGCACCAACGCGGCCGTACCGAGCCAGGTGCGCCCGTCGTCGGACAGCAGAGGCCCGTACGCGATCAACTCGGCGCGCTCGGTGGGAGGAACCGGATCGGGGAGGCCGGAGGCGTCGATCTCCCGCCCCTCGCCGAGGCCGAGGACCAGGTAGCGCGTGCCGCCGGTCCGCCCGCCGGGGAAGTCCCACATGGTGCGCCCCAGCAGGTTCCGCCAGCGGCGCAGCATCACGTCCCGGTACACGCCCGCCTGATAGCCGGGCTCGTCGAACGCGAACGCGCGGGCGGCCGGGACGTCCGGCAGGTCGACGATGTGCACGCTGCCGGTGGGGGCGTCGTCGTCACCGGGGCCGGTGAGGGTCGGCCCGCGGGCGATCATCTCCTTCGCGTACCCGTCCATGTAGGACCAGTGGTCCTCCAGCAACGCGTCACGCAGCGCGAGGGATTCGGCCCGGTCACGGTGATAGCAGAAGAACTCCATACCCCCACTCTGTACCACCGGACACCCGTCCGCCCCGGCCATGGAAAAGCCACCGCACCCGCACCGCCGACGGCCCCCGGGCCCCACCGGGAGGCGACCGGAACGGGCAGGGAGCAGGGAGCAGAGAAGTGCAGGCGCTCGCTCCGCCCGTTCCGTTCAGCGCTCCTGCGGAGGTGTCCACGTGTACGGCGTTGCCGTGGTCGCCGGGTGGAAGCCGAGGCGGTGCAGGGTCGGTGCGCTGGCGTGGGACGCGTCGACGTGGAGGTGTTCGGCGCCTCGGGCCACGGCCAGGCGGGCCCGGGCGGCGGTGAGGGCGCGGTAGATTCCGCGGCCGCGCCAGGGCGGGACCGTCGTGCCGCCGCGGAGGCCGGCGAAGGTGCCGCCGGGGGTGAGGACGAGCCACGCGGCGGAGACGACCTCGTCGTCGGCCTCGGCGACGAGGACGGCCACGTCGTCGGGCGCCGCCTCGATCTGCCCGTTCAGGAAGGCGTGGAGCGGGCGCCAGTCCATGTCCCACACGGCTCCCTCCATCATCGCGATCCGGCGGATGTCGGGTTCCGCCGCGACGCGTCGCAGGACGACTCCCTCGGGGAGCCGAGGCTCCGTCGCCAGGTCCGCCGCGCGGCCGATCAGCACCGTCTGGGTGGGACCCGGAACGAAGCCCGCCGCGCGGAGGCGGTCGCCGAGGTCGGCCGGCCTGTCGTGGCCGCGGATCTTCCACTCGACGGCCTCACCGCGTGCGGCGAAGTGGTCGCGCTGCCGGGCGATCAGCCGGTCCAGGTCCGCGCCGCCCGGCCCCAGGTCGCGGGGGCCGATGACGAAGCCGCAGGGATGCCCGACCACCCGGTGCACCGGCCCGTCCCTCTCCCATCGCACTCCGGCGGGCAGCGCGGGCGGAACCCCTCGCATCTGTGCGTCGTACGCGGCCAGCAGCGCCTCGATGTCGTCCGTCACGGTGTCGAGCGTACGGAGGTGTGTTCCGTGCCCGCGCGGCCCCCGGCGTCCGCTCTCCCCCGCGGCCACCCGGGCGGCTGTCCTTCGACGCGACTGCCCTTCGGCTCAACTTCCTTACCGGATGGCCTCTTTCAGCGTGCGGGAGCGCGCGGGACCGTCACCGCTGTGGCCATCAGGCCGCCCTTCACCGTCCAGCGCCCGTCGAAGGAGGCGACGGGTTGTCCGTCCACCACCGGCCCGGGGACCAGGAGTCGGGCGTGGAAGCGGCCGGTGAGGGCGGCGGACGGGGTGGCGCCGGGCGGGGTCGGTGCGACGGAGATGTCGATGTCCGCCTCGGAGAAGTCCAGCCACTCGCCGGTGAGGGGGAACCACGCCTTGTAGACCGACTCCTTGGCGCTGAAGAGGAGGCGGTCCCAGTGCACGGCGGGAGTCCGGGCCCGGAGGCGGGCGAGGCCGGCCGACTCGGCGGGCAGGGCGATGGTGTCGAGGACACCGGCCGGCAGGCTCTGGTGGGGCTCGGCGTCGATGCCGAGCGAGGCGAGGTCCGTGACGCGGGCGAGGGCGGCGGCGCTGAAGCCGTCGCAGTGCGTCATGCTGCCGACCAGCCCGGCCGGCCACCGCGGTGCGCCGCGCTCACCGGGCAGCACGGGGGCCGGCGGGACGCCCAGCTTCTCCATGGCGCGCCGTGCGCAGCGACGCACGGTCGCGAACTCGCGCCGCCGTTTCGCCACGGCGCGGGTCAGGAGCGCCTGCTCCTCGGGGTACAGCGGTGCGGCCTCGGTCCCGTCGTCACCGTGGCTCTCCACGGCCACCACCCACTCCGGGAGCAGCTCCTCCATCACCGGCTTTGACCTCCATCGGCAGAATGCGGCGCAGCGTGCCCGGCTGTCCCGGACGCCTGCGCCATTCTCGCGGGTAACCCACCGAGACCTCTTCGAAGCGCACGCCCTCGTGCCAGGTGGTCCGCGGGATGTGCAGATGTCCGTAGACCATGGTCTCGACGCGGAACCGGCGGTGCCAGTCGGCGGTGGCGGTGGTGCCGCACCACATGGCGAACTCGGGGTAGCGCAGGATGTCCGTCGGGTGGCGGTCCAGCGGGTAGTGGTTGACGGGGACGACGGGCAGGTCGTCGGAGAGTTCGGCGAGCCGGCGTTCGGTCTCCGCGACGCGGGCCCGGCACCAGGCCTCACGGCTCGGGTAGGGGTCGGGGTGGAGCAGGTACTCGTCGGTGCAGACGACCCCGGTCTCGTGGGCGTAGGCCAGGCCCTGGTCCTTGTCGGCGCAGCCCGCCGGCAGGAACGAGTAGTCGTAGAGCAGGAAGAGCGGGGCGACGACGGCCGGGCCGCCGGGACCTTCCCAGACGGGGTAGGGGTCCTCGGGGGTCGCGACGCCCACCTCCCGGCACAGACCGACGAGGTGGTCGTAACGGGCGACGCCCCGCAGCTGGACGGGGTCCTTCGGGTGGGTCCACAGCTCGTGGTTGCCGGGGACCCAGACGACCTTGCGGAAGCGGCCGGCGAGTGTCTCCAGGGTCCAGCGGATGTCGTCGACGATCTCGCCGATGTCCCCGGCCACCAGGAGCCAGTCGCGGTCCGTCTCCGGGTGCATCCGGTCGACTATGGCGCGGTTCTCGGGATAGCCGATGTGCAGGTCACTGATGGCGAGCAGGTTCCCGTCGCCGCCGTCGATCGGCCGCACGCGGCACCCCCGAAGAACCGTGGACATCGGACGGCAACACAAGAACACACACGGCCGCCGGGGGACAAGGAGGCACCGCTGCGGGAGGCCGGCCGGAAGATCGGTGAATCCGTAACATCCCTGTAGCAGCGGAGGGGTTCCGCGCCCCCTATGATCGCCCCAACACCACCGTCTCGAACCGGCTTTGGCCGATGGCGGCCGGGTGTACCTCCCCTACCCCTGGCCGGGCTCGGCCTGCTCCGCCGTGCCCGGAAACCGTAAAGGTGGCTTGCATGGGCTCTCGCGTACGCGTCTGGCTCAACCGCACGTACGCGGAGAACGTGTTCTTCATCGATCAGCTGCGCAGCAATCCGCAGCATCGTGCGGTCGAGGTCCATGCCACCCACGGCGACGCAGACTCCCCCGTCCTGGCCGCGGCGGACACCGCCGAGCCGGAACCGGACGGGCTGTCGCCGCGCGCCTACGTCGAGTACGCGCTCGACCTGTGCGCCCGGCGCTCGATCGACGTGTTCGTGCCGGTCCTGCACCAGGCGGCGATCGTGGCGCAGCGCGCGGAGTTCGCCGCCGTGGGCACGGCGCTGCTGGCGCCGCCCGCGGAGGCCGTCGCGGTCTTCCACGACAAGGCCACCGCGTACCAGGCGGTCGAGTCCGTGGGGGTGCCGGTGCCTCCGTGGTGGCGGGTACGCACGGAGGAGGAGCTGGTCGCCGCGGTCGAGTCGCTGGAGGCGGCGGGTCAGCGGGCCTGCTTCAAGCCGGCCGCCGGAGCGGGCGGGGTGGGCTTCCGGGTCATCACCCGCACGCCGTTCTCCCTCATGCATCTGAACGGCTTCCCCAGCGCGTACGTCCCTCTCGACCTGGTCGTGGAGGCGCTGCGCGCGGCAGAGGAGCCGGTCGACTGGCTGGTGATGCCGCACCTGGGGCAGCCCGAGGTGTCGGTGGACTGTCTGACCGGGCCCGACGGCCGGGTGCGCATGGCGATCGGGCGCACCAAGAACGGACGCCGTCGCGGCTTCACCCTGCACCCCTCCTGGATCGAGCCGGCGCGGCTGCTCGCGGAGGCGTTCGGGCTGAAGCACCTGTCGAACATCCAGTTCCGCATGTACGGCGACCAGCCGGTCCTGATGGACGTCAACACCCGTCCGGCGGGCGGGCTGCACCAGCTCGCGCAGTGCGGTGTCAACGCCCCCTGGGCGGCTGTGCAGTTGGCGTTGGGCGAGGAGACGGGCGAGATCGTCCCGCCGTTCCTCGCGCAGGACTACACGGTGGTGTCGGGTCCGCGTCCGGTGCGTCCGGTGTCACTGCCGCAGCAGCGGACGGCGGGGGACGCGGCGGTGCCCATGCTCCCGGCGGTGCCGGCCCAGCCCACGGACTCCCCGTCCGGCCCGCACGGGACGGTCGCCGCGAACGCGACGGGATCCACGGCGTCCGCGCCGGCGGGCCAGGCGAACGTCTCGGCGTCGGCGACCGGTGCCCCGGCGGGAAGCGCCGCCACGGCTCCCGCCTAGGCCGTGGCCGCGACGTGGCGCCTGCGCGGCGACGCCTGGCACGCTCCGGTGCGGCGCCGGTGAACGTGTACCCGGCCGGGCCGAGCGCTGGATCGGGTGCTGGTAGACCGGTAGCGTCCCGCCATGAGCGCTGACGGCGGGACGCGGATCCGGTCCGCGCGGGAGGCCGACGCGGCCGTGATCGCGCGCGTGCACATGGCCTCGCGGGCGGCGACCATGCCGTATCTGCCCCCGCAGAGGCGGAACCACGAGCAGGTCACCCGTTGGGTCCTGGACGTCCTGCTCGAGGAGTGCCGCGTGTGGGTCGCGGTGTGCGACGCGGAGGTGGTCGGCTACGCGGCCCTGGACGGCGACATGCTCGAACACCTCTATCTGCGCCCGGACGTCCGCCGGCGGGGCATCGGCACGCTCCTGCTCGACGAGGTGCGCCGGCACCGGCGCGACGGGGTGTCCCTCCACGTCTTCCGGCAGAACACCGACGCCCGCGCGTTCTACGAGCGGCACGGCTTCGCCGTCGTCGAGGTGAGCGACGGTGAACGCACCATGGAGAACCTGCCCGACCTGACGCTCCGCTGGACACCGGAGAGCACTCCTCGACCACTACCGTCACGCGGCGAACTCCCGTCGGCATGACGGCAGTTGATCGAACACCCTAAATCCGCTCCGCATCTTGACAGCGCGATTGGTCCATACCAACTTGGTGGCGCACCTCTCTGCACTCCCGAACACCCCATTCCCCAGGGAGATCGCGTGCGCATCAGACAGCTCAGACGCTCCAGACATCGCCTCCTCGCCCTCCTCGGCACGGCCGCGCTGGCCCTCGCCGGGGCCGTCGCCCTGCCGGGTACGGCACAGGCGGCCAACATCCTGACCAACCCCGGCTTCGAGACGGGCAGCCTCTCCCCCTGGTCCTGCTCCGGCAACCTGGGCTCCATCGTCTCCAGCCCGGTGCACGGGGGCTCCAAAGCCCTTGCCGGGGCCGTGAGTTCGAGCGACAACGCGCAGTGCACCCAGACGGTGTCGGTGCAGCCGAACACGACGTACAGCCTCAAGGGCTGGGTCCGCGGCAGTTACGTCTACCTCGGCGTCGACGGCGGCGCCTCCACCTGGACGTCGTCCCCGTCCGCGTACAGCCAGCTCAGCGTCTCCTTCACCACCGGCGCCTCGCAGACCAGCGCGAAGATCTACGTGCACGGCTGGTACGCGCAGGGCACCTACTACGCCGACGACATCAGCCTGGACGGTCCCGGTGGTGGCGGTGGATCCGACACACAGGCGCCGACCGCGCCCACCGGTCTGACCTCGACCGGCAAGACCTCCTCCAGCGTGTCGCTGTCGTGGGCCGCGTCGAGCGACAACGTCGGCGTCACCGCGTACGACATCTACAGCGGCTCCAACCAGCTGCTCAGCGTGTCGGGCACCAGCGCGACCGTCAGCGGGCTGTCCGCCTCCACCGCCTACACCTTCACCGTCAAGGCGCGGGACGCGGCCGGGAACACCTCCGGCGCCTCCAACTCCGTGAGCGTCACGACGAACGCGGGCGGTGGCGGCGGCACCGGCTTCAAGCAGGCCGCGCCCTACCTGTACGAGGGCTGGGGCGACCCGCCCAACCCGACCACGGTGATGAACGCGACCGGCGTCAAGTGGTTCACGATGGCGTTCGTCCTGGACTCCGGTGGCTGCACGCCCAGTTGGGACAGCAGCCGGCCGCTGACCGGCGGGGTCGACCAGACCGCCATCAACCAGATCCGCTCCGCGGGCGGTGACATCGTGCCGTCGTTCGGTGGCTGGCAGGGCAGCAAGCTCGGGGCCAACTGCTCCTCGGCGAGCGCACTCGCCGGCGCGCTGCAGAAGGTGATCGACGCCTACGGCCTCAAGGCGATCGACATGGACATCGAGAACACCGACGAGTTCGAGAACGAGGCCGTCCAGGCGAAGATCCTGACCGCGCTGAAGACCGTCAAGGCCAACAACCCCGGCCTCAGGACGATCGTCACGTTCGGCACCTCGACGACCGGCCCGACCTACTACGGCAACCGGCTCATCGAGCAGGCGCAGTCCCTGAACGCCAACATCGACGTCTTCACCATCATGCCGTTCGACTTCGGCGGCGGCTCCGACATGTACGGCAACACGGTCAACGCGGCCGAGGGGCTGAAGACCAAGCTGAAGTCGACCTTCGGCTGGGACGACGCGACGGCCTACTCGCACATCGGCATCTCCGGCATGAACGGCCTGTCCGACCAGCAGGAGAACACGACGCCTGCCATCTGGACGCAGATCCGCGACTGGTCGAACACCCGCCACATCGCCCGGCTCGCCTACTGGTCGGTCAACCGCGACCGGTCCTGCCCCGGGGGCGGCGTGGTGAGCAACTGCTCCGGCATCAGCCAGAGCACCTGGCAGTTCACCTCGATCACGGCCGGCTTCACGGGCTGAGGCCGACAGCGGGCCCGCGGGGCGTCCTCGCCTCGCGGGCCCGCCGGACAGCGCGACGACGCGACGGGCCGCCCGGATCTCCGAGCGGCCCGTCGCGTTACGCTCCCCGCACGACCGGCGTCAGCAGAAAGGCCCGCGGTGACCAGCACGCTCTCCGAGGGGGACACCCCGCCCCGCGCCCGACTGGGCAGTTGGCCCACTGCCCTCGAACCGGCTCCCCGGCTCGCGGCGGCGCTCGGCCTCCGCCCCGACGACCTGTGGGTCAAACGCGACGACCTGACCGGTCCGGGCGGCGGCGGCAACAAGATCCGCAAGCTGGAGTGGACCTGCGGCGCGGCCCTCGCCGACGGCGCCACCGTGCTGGTGACGACCGGTGCGGCGCAGTCCAACCACGCCCGGCTGACGGCGGCCGCGGGCGCCCGGCTGGGCCTGCGCGTCGTCCTCGTCCTCGCGGGCCCGCCTCCGGAGTCCGGGCCCTCCGGCGCCCCCGCGAACACCGCCTCGGGCAACCTCGCGCTCGACGGCCTCCTCGGCGCCCGGGTCGTCTGGGAGGGCGACCGCACCCGCCTCGCGGCACGGGCGGAGCAGGTGGCGGAGGAGCTGCGGGCGGCCGGAGAGGTCCCGGCGCTGATCCCCTTCGGCGGTTCCAGCCCGCTGGGCGCCCGCGGCTACGCCGAGTGCGCGAACGAGATCATCGACCAGGCACCGGACGTGGCGAGCGTGGTCGTCGCGCTCGGGTCGGGCGGCACGATGGCGGGGCTCGTCGCCGGGCTGGGCGACGAGCGGGTCCTCGGCGTGCACGTCGGCGCCGTCGACGAGCCCGCCCGGACCGTCGCGGACCTGGTGTCGCGGCTGTGCGGCAGGCCCTGCGACCCGCGCGCGCTCAGGGTGCGCCACGACCAGGTCGGGGCGGGCTACGCCACGCTCACCGAGCCGGTCATGAACGCCCTGACCCTGGCCGCGCGCACGGAGGGCATCGTCCTCGACCCGATCTACACCGGCCGGGCCCTGGCCGGGCTGGCCGCCGCCGTCACGGACGGCGACATCACCCCCGGGCAGCGCACCGTGTTCCTGCACACCGGCGGCCTGCCCGGCTTCTTCGGCCACCCCACGGCGGTCACCCGCGCGGAGGCGGGGCTGCGCGGCCTTCCGGACGACCCCACGGCACCCTAGCCAAGTCCCTGACGCCGGAGGGGCGTCGGACGTGGGATGCCGACGGCGCCGGCTACGTGAGATAGCCCAGGCCCGGGTGCACGGCCGTGTAGCCGTCGACCAGGGCCCGGGCCACGTTCACGGAGTCCACGAGCGGGTGCAGGGCGAAGGCCTTCACCGCGGTCGTGCGGGAGCCGGACGCGGCGGCGGAGAGCACCTCGCGCTCGACGGCCTTGACCGCGCACACCAGGCCGGTGGCGTGGCCGGGCAGCGGGTCGACGGCGACGGGGTGGGCGCCGTTCGCGTCGACCAGGCAGGGCACCTCGATGACGGCCTCGCTGTCGAGGGCCGCGAGCGTCCCCCGGTTGCGGACGTTGAGGATCAGGGTGGTGCGCTCGTCGCGGGCGATGGCCCGCATCAGGGCGAGCGCCACCTTCTCGTAGCCGCCCGACAGGTCGTCCGCGTCCCGTTCGCCGGCGCCGGCCGCGTCCCTGTTCTCCGCCATGTAGGTGGCCTCGCGCTCGGCGCGCGTCCGGTCCCAGGCGCTCAGGGCGGCGGCGTCCGGTCGCTTCATCTCGTCGTAGAAACCGGCCTGTTGGTCGCGAAGGAACGCCCCGCGGGTCCGGTCGGCCTGCTGGTAGGCGCGGACGGTCTCGCGGTTGAAGTAGTAGTAGTGCAGGTACTCGTTGGGGATCGCGCCGAGCGACCGGAGCCACTCGGTGCCGAAGAGCTTCCCCTCCTCGAAGGAACCGAGCAGGGCGGGATCGGCGAGCAGGCGCGGGAGTTCGTCACGGCCCGCGACGCGCAGACCCCGTACCCAGCCGAGGTGGTTGAGCCCGACGTAGTCGATGAACGCCTCGCGCGGATCGGCGCCGAGGACCCGGGCGATCCGGCGGCCGAGGCCCACCGGCGAGTCGCAGATCCCGATCACCCGGTCGCCGAGGTGGCGGGACATGGCCTCGGTGACCAGGCCCGCCGGGTTGGTGAAGTTGATGACCCAGGCGTCGGGCGCCAGGCGGGCCACGCGCCGCGCGATGTCGTCGGCGACGGGCACGGTCCGCAGGCCGTAGGCGATGCCTCCGGCGCCGACCGTCTCCTGGCCGAGGACGCCCAGGTCGAGGGCGACCCGCTCGTCGGCGGCGCGTCCCTCCAGGCCGCCGACCCGGATCGCGGAGAACACGAAGTCGGCGCCGCGCAGGGCCTCGTCGAGGTCGGTGGTGACCGTCACCTCCGGCGCGTCGGGCACGTCCGCCGCCTGCTCGGCGAGGACCCGGGCCACGGCGGAGAGCCGGTCCGCGTCGAGGTCGTGCAGCACGACCTGGGTGACGCGGCCCTCGGCGCGGTCACCGAGGAGCGCCCCGTGGACGAGCGGGACACGGAATCCGCCGCCGCCGAGAATGGTCAGCCTCACGCAAGTACCACCTTCGCAGTTCGTCCGGGGCCACGGGCCGCGCGGCGAGGGTCACGCCACGGCCGCCCGGACGCCCGTTCCTTCCCGGGCGGACCGCGTCACCGGGCCAGGGGCTCCCGCGTCGTCCCACGTCACACGTCCCGGCCCCGTGGCCGGTGTCGTCGCTCCGCCGGCACGCCGTGAACAGTACTCGGCGCGGTCCGGCTTTCCCCGCAGCGCCGTGGGCGCGGTCCCCGGACACCGCCTATCCGCTCGGAGCGGTCCCCACAAGTGGTCCTGGGCCCTACGCGTGGCCGGGCGCCCCGTGATTCCATTCCAGCCCGGTGTCCGTCGCGCTGTGGAAGGTTGCTGATGAAACGTCAACTACTGTCATTGGTAGGGCTGTTGAGCGCGTTTTCGCTCGGCCTGGGTTCGTCGGCCGCGGCGTCCGGCGCGCCCGTGTGGACCGAGGCCGGCACCTCGTACGTCGACTCGCTGAGCGGCGGACAGGGCCTGGCGAGCCGGGCGGACGGGTCGCTGCTGCACCGCGGGCTGCTCAGCATCCCCCTCGGCCTGCGGATCAAGGGCTGGAACCACGTGGGCGACCCCGACATCGCCCAGGGCAACGTGTTCGACGCCTACCAGGGGCCCGACTCCGCGACGACGAAGATGTTCGCGGTCACCACCCCCGCCGGGAAGCGCTACGAGTACGTCCACCGGCTCGACCCGGGCGAGAAGCTGAACAACTCCTTCGCCACGGTGTCGCCGGACGGACAGTGGCTGGTGTCGGGCGAGTGGGGCGACCAGGACCGGCTCCAGGTGTTCCCGGCCCCGCTGCTGAACCCGTCGACCCCGCGCACCGGCGGCGCCCTGCCGCAGGCCGGTCCGATCACGCTCGACAGACCCGTCCGCGACATCCAGGGCTGCGACTTCGTCGACGCCACCCGGCTGCTGTGCGCCTCGGACGACGGTTCGCGCGCCCTGTTCCCGGAGGACCGGCCGCTGCTCCAGGTCGACCTGGAGCACGCGGTGGACGGCCGCCCCGTCACGGGGCACGTCACCAGTCTCCTCGCCCTGCCGCAACGCGGGGTGTGCGACGGGACGTACGAGGCGGAGGGCGTCGACTACGACACGGCGAGCGGGACACTGCGCGCCCAGGTCGTCCAGCCGGGCGTGTGCGCCGTCGCGACCTCCGTGTACGCGTACCGGCTGCGGTAGCCGGGGCGGGCCGGCGGCGCGGGGCGGGCGGCCCGGGGCGGGCGGTCCGGGGCGGGCGGTCCGGGGCGGGCGGTCAGACGTAGAACCGGGACAGGCTCTGGAGGACGGCGGCGGGTTTGCCGCCGCCGTCGGTCTCCACCGTGCCGTCGACGGCGATCTGCACCCCGCCGGGCACGTCCTCGACCGAGGCGAGCCGCGCGGCCAGCCGGATGCGTGAGCCTGCCTTCACGGGCGCGGGAAAACGCACCTTGTTCAGCCCGTAGTTGACTTTCGTGGTCACGCCCTCGACGTCGAGGAGCGAGGTGAAGAGGGGGATGAAGAGGGACAGGGTCAGATGACCGTGGGCGATGGGGGCGCCGAACGGGCCCGCCTTCGCGCGCTCCGGATCGACGTGGATCCACTGGTGGTCGCCGGTGGCGTCGGCGAAGGTGTCGATCCGCTCCTGGGTGACCTCGATCCAGTCGCTGGTGCCGAGGTCGCGCCCGACGAGGGCGCGGAGTTCGTCGAGGCCGTTCACGGTGATGCTCATGCGTCTTCCTTAGGGGGTGCCGTAGCGGGTACGGACGCGGGACTTGAGGAGCTTTCCGGAGGCGGTGCGGGGCAGTTCGTCGGTGACGACCACCGATTTCGGGATCTTGTAGCGGGCGAGACTGCCGGCGAGCGAGGCGAGGACCTCGTCCGGGTCCAGCTCGGCGCCGTCGCGGGGGACGACGACGGCGCGGGGCACCTCGCCCCAACGGGAGTCGGCGACTCCGATCACGGCGCACTCGGCGATGCCGGGGTGGGCGAGCAGGAGGTCCTCGATCTCGGCGGGATAGATGTTCTCCCCACCGGAGATGATCATGTCCTTGAGGCGGTCCACTATGAAGACGTAGCCGTCGTCGTCGACGCGGGCGGCGTCCCCGCTGCGGAACCATCCGTCGCTGAAGACGGCCGCCGTCTCCTCGGGCAGGCCCCAGTAGCCGGGCATGACGTGCGGTCCGCGCACGACGACCTCCCCCGTCTCGCCGGCGCCGACGGGTGTCAGGTCCGGCCGGACCACGCGGACGTCGCTGAAGAAGTGCGGCACGCCCGCCGATCCTGCCTTCTCGACGGCGTGCTCCGCGTCGAGGAAGAGGGTGCCGGGGGCGGCCTCGGTCATGCCGTACCCCTGGAGGAAGGTCAGCCCTCGTCGCTGGTAGGCGGCGATGAGCGGAGTCGGTACGGGTGAGCCGCCGCAGGTGAGGATGCGCAGTGAGGACAGGTCGGCGTCGGCCCAGCGCGGGTGCCGGGCCACCCGGTCGAACATGGTGGGTACACCGAACATGAACGTGATGCGGTGCCGTTCGACGAGGTCGAGGGTGGCGGCCGGGTCGAAGGACTCGGTGAGGACGCAGGTTCCGCCCTTGAGGATCACCGGGAGGGTGAGCATGTTCAGACCGGCCGTGTGGAACAACGGGGCGGACACCAGGGCGCGCTCGTCGGCGGTCAGGTCGTGGTCGACGAGGACGTTGACGGCGTTCCAGGTGAGGTTGCCATGGGTGAGCATCGCGCCCTTGGGGCGGCCCGTGGTGCCCGAGGTGTACATGATGATGCAGGTGTCGTCGGCGGTGACGGGCTGGTCGATCGGCTCCTCGGACGCTCCGGCGATCAACTCCTCGTAGGTCCGGCCGAGGTCGATGTACGTACGGACCTCGCCACCGCCCGGCAGCCCGGCGACCAGGCCGGTGAGGCCAGGGGCGTACACGAGGGCCCGCGCGCCGGAATCGGTGAGCTGGTGGGCGATCTCGGGTCCGGCGAGACGCGGGTTGAGCGGCACGAAGACCGCGCCGAGGACGCCCGAGGCGAACAGGGTCTCCAGGTAGGAGGGGTGGTTGGGGCCGAGATAGGCGATCCGGTCGCCGGGGCGGACACCCAGGGCACGGAGGGCGTGCGCCAGCCGGGTGCTGCGCGTGTGGAGTTCCGCGTAGTCCGTGGTGGAGTCGCCGTGGATCAGTGCGGTGCGGTGCGGGGTCTTGCGGGCCCGGCGTGCGGGCCATGACCCCAGTCCCTCGTTGCGCATCGTGGGCCCCTTACGGTGTGAGTCCGAGGAGCCGGGCCGCGTTCTCCTTGAGGATCTTCGGCCTGACCTCGTCCTTGACCGGGAGCTTCTCGAAGTCGGCGAGCCAGCGGTCCGGGGTGAGGACGGGATAGTCGGAGCCGAAGAGGACCTTGTCCTTCAGCAACGTGTTGGCGTACTGCACGAGTTGGGGCGGGAAGTACTTCGGTGACCAGCCGGAGAGGTCGATGTGCACGCCCGGTTTGTGGGTGGCGACGGCGAGGGCCTCGTCCTGCCAGGGGAACGACGGGTGCGCCAGGATGATCTTGAGGTGGGGGAAGTCGGCGGCGACGTCGTCCACGTGCAGCGGGTTGGAGTACTTGAGGCGGATCCCGCCGCCGCCCGGCACCCCGGCGCCGATGCCGGTCTGCCCGGTGTGGAAGAGGGCGATGGTGCCGGTCTCCTCGATGACCTCGTAGAGCCCGTACGCGACGGCGCGGTCGTCGGGGAAGAAGCCCTGGATGCTGGGGTGGAACTTGAAGCCCTTCACCCCGTACTCCTCGACCAGCCGCCGGGCCTGGCGCACGCCGGCCTTCCCGCGGAAGGGGTCGATGGACGCGAAGGGGATCAGTACGTCCGGGTGGGCGGCGGCCGCCTCGGCGACCTCCTCGTTCGGGACGGGCTCGGTGCCGGTGGCGGACTCGGCGTCCACGGTGAACACGACGGCGGCCATCCTCCGTTCGCGGTAGTACGCCGCCGTCTCCTCCAGGGTCGGCTTCCGTTTGCCCTCGACCTTGAAGTAGGCGCTGGAGGCGTCGTGCAGGTCGTCGCCGAGCGAGGAGTGCCCCTTGGAGGACACCTCGGCGTGGGTGTGGACGTCGATCGCGACCAGTTCGTCGAGGTTCGGAGCATGCGTCATCACGCCACCGGCAGCTTCGGCGCGGGGATGCCGACGGTCTGCGGTTCGGCGCCGAGCGTCCCCGGCCACGCGTCGGCCAGGGCCTCGGGGGTCCAGCCGCCGTCCGCGTAGGCCGCCTTGATCTCCTGCGGATGGGACCAGAGGGCGACTTTGTCACCGCCGATCCCGATGGCCTGTCCGGTGATCCCGCGGGCGGCGTCGGAGGCGAGGAAGGGAACCAGGGCCGCGCAGTCCTCGGCGGTGCCGAAGCCCTCGCCCTTGCGCAGGAAGTCCGGGAGCGGGGTGCCGTCACGCAGGGCCTCGACGTACGGCGCGAACGCCGGGATCGTCTCGGTCATGGCCGTGGCGGCGACCGGCACGATCGCGTTGACGGTGATGCCGGCGCGGCCCAGCTCCATCGACCAGGTACGGGCCATGGCGGCGACACCCGCCTTCGCCGCGGCGTAGTTCGTCTGGCCGAAGTTCCCGCGCTGTCCGGCGGGCGAGCCGACGAGGATCAGACTGCCGCCTTCCCCCTGCTCGCGCATCCGGACGGCGGCGGCACGGGCACAGGTGAAGGTGCCCTTCAGATGAGTGGTGACCACCGCGTCGAAGTCCTCGTCGGTCATCTTCCACAGGACCTTGTCCCGCAGGATGCCCGCGTTGGTGACCAGGACGTCGATCCGTCCGAACTCCCTTACGGCACGGTCGACAAGACGGCCGGCGGCCTCCGCCGTGCCGACCGCCACCACCTCCGCCACGGCCTCCCCGCCGGCCGCGGTGATGGACTTCACGGCCTGCCGGGCCACGTCCTCGTCGAGGTCGTTGACGACCACGCGGGCGCCGGCGGCGGCGAGGGCCCGGGCGTAGGCGAGTCCGAGGCCACGGCCGCTGCCGGTGACGACGGCGGCCTTGCCGGTGAGATCGATGCTGGGCACGAGAGGGTCCCTTCGATGCGGTGCGGCTTCCGAGATCGAAGCTAAGAGCAATAGTTGTCGACGTCAATAGTTGTTGAAGCCCGTTCCGTGCGGCATGCTGGTGCCGCACGTCCGAACCGCCCCGCCGGGGCCCGGCCCCAGGGAGTCCGTCATCGCACGCCAGCAGCGAGCCACCGACCAGGCAGCAGCCCCCGTCCGGATCGACGCGCGGGAGCCGTGGATGCGCGGACTCCACGCGGACACCGGCTACCTGCTCTACCGGCTCGGCCTGCGCTCCGGGCAGTTGTTCAACGCGTTCCTCCAGGAGTCGGGACTGCGACTGCGCCACTACGCGTTGTTGCGCTTCCTCGCCGGCTCGGAGGGCGCGCTGCAGCGGGAGTTGAGCACACGGCTCGGCTACGACCCGAGTGCGATCGTCGGGCTCGTCGACGACCTGGAGAGGCTCGGTTTCGCGGAGCGGCGCCCCTCCCCCGACGACCGGCGCAGCCGCGTCGTCGTGCTCACCGAGGACGGGCGCGCCTTCCTGCGCGACACGGACGAGGCGGGGCTGCGGGTGACGAACGACCTGCTGGAGCCCCTGGGCACCGCCGAGCGCGCGACCCTGCACGTGCTGCTGCAACGGATCGCGGACACCGAACTGAACGCATGACCGGCGGCCGGTCCGCGCCCGAGCGGCTCCTCGCCGTGCTCGCCGCCTTCGACCACGCCCATCCGGCGCTGTCGCTCACGGCGATCAGCCGGAGGGCCGGCCTCAGCCTCACCACCGCCCACCGGCTGGCGGCCGCCCTGACCGCGTGGGGCGCGTTGGAACGGGACGCGGACGGCGTCTACCACGTGGGGCTGCGGCTGTGGGAGACGGCGGCGCTCGCACCGCGCGGTCTGGCGCTGCGGCAGGTCGCCCTGCCGTACCTGGAGGACCTGTACGAAGCGACCCACGAGAACGTCCAGTTGGCGGTCCGCGACGGGGACGAGGTCGTCTACATCGAGTGGATCTCGGGGCGTTCGGCCGTCGGCGTCCGGATCCAGGTGGGCGCGCGCTGGCCCCTGCACGCGACCGGCGTCGGCCTCGCGCTGCTCGCCCACGAGGCCGCGGCGCTCCAGGACACCTACTGCGCGGGCCCGTTGACGGCGTTCACCGCGCACACGATCACCGACCCCGCCCTCCTGCGCCGCACCCTCGCCGACGTGCGCCGCACCGGCGTCGCGGTGAGCGCCCGTCAGGTCACGGACGACGCCCTGTCGGTGGCGGCTCCGGTCCACGGCCCGGCCGGAACGGTCGCCGCCGCCGTGTCGGTCGTGGTCCCGTACTCCGGCGCGCGCGTCCCGGCCCTGATACCGGCGGTGCGGCTGGCGGCCCGGGGGATCTCACGGGGACTGGGCTGGCGGCCGGAAGGCCCGGCGGGGACGGGGGGAGGGACGGGGACCTGATCCCGCAGGGGCCGCGTCTCGTCAGCCGCGTCGTACCGCGATCACGTTGTCCGTGACCGTCGCCGTCCGTCCCTCCGGGCCGGTGGCCGTGCGGCGGGGCGCCTCGGCCCGTTCGACGCGCCAGGTGTCGTCCAGGTGCAGGGACGCGACGACTTCGTCGGGCGTGGGGAAACGGATGTCCTGGCCGGCCTGCCAGGACCAGGGTGCCAGTGAGGCGTGCTCGATCACGATCAGCAGGCCACCGGGGGCCACCGCCCGGGCGGCCCGGCGGAGGACCTGGTCGCGGGAGATGGTGACCGGGGTGTGGAAGTAGGTGGCGGTGACCAGGTCGTGGGTTCCGTCGGGGAAGGTCTCGGCCAGATCGTGGCGGCGGAGCGTGACGCGGTCCGCCACGCCGGTGGCCGCGGCTCCCGCGGCCACCCGGTCCAGGGCGGTCTGTGACACGTCGACGGCCGTGACCTGCCAGCCGAGCCCCGCGAGCCACAGGGCGTCCCCGCCGTGCCCGCAGCCGAGGTCAAGTGCGGTGCCCGGCTCGGGCGCCAGGTCGCCGAGCAGGTCCGTCAGGACGACGTTGGGCCGGGTGCCCCACTGCGCGTCCATGCCGGCGTAGTGCTTCTCCCAGAAGGCTGCGGAGTCCGTGCTGCTGTCGTTCATGGGGTCCTTTCGGGCGTGGCCGGCGGGTGACGGCGCCTCGGGCTCCATCCCGGTCCGCGGGAGTCCTGGGCGACGTGCCGGCGAACCCGAGCATGCGAGCGGCGCTGCCGGAGTTGCAACCGGTCATGCCGTTTCGGCAAGCTGCCGGTATGGGCGCCTCGAAGAAGGACGTGCTGGACGCGGTCGGACCCCGTCTGCGGGAACTGCGGCGCCGACGCGGACTGACCCTCGCCGACGTGTCCGGGCGGTCGGGGATCAACGAGAGCACCCTGTCCCGTCTGGAGGGCGGCGCCCGCAGGCCGACCCTGGAGCTGCTGCTGCCGCTCGCCGAGATCTACGCGGTGCCGCTCGACGACCTCGTCGGCGCGCCCCGTACGGGTGACCCGCGTATCCACCTGAACCCGGTCACCCGCGACGGCATGACCTATGTGCCCCTCAGCCGGCCCGGCGGCGTCCAGGCCCACAAGCTGCTCATCCCGCCCCGGCCCGGCGTCGAGCCGGACCTGAAGACCCACGAGGGCTTCGAATGGGTCTACGTGCTCGCCGGCCGGCTCCGCCTCGTGCTCGGCGACCGGACCGCCGTTCTCACGGCGGGCGAGGCGGCCGAGTTCGACACGCGGGTGCCCCACTGGCTCGGCTCCGACGACGACCGGACCGTGGAACTCCTGGTTCTCTTCGGACACCAGGGAGAACGGGCCCATCTCAGGGCGCGTACCGGCTGATGTCCGCCGCGGCGGGGTCAGCGGTCACCGGGGGGCGCCCAGCTCCGCCAGCAGCCGGCGGTCCCTCGGGGCGTCGGCCCGGTCGAGGCGGGTGGTCAGCAGCCGGCGGGCCGCCTCGCAGTGGCCCGCCGCCACGAGGGCGTGGAACAGGGTCTCCTCCACGACCTCGCGCTGGGCCGCGCTGCCGCCGACGCGGGTGAGGACCGGGAGGAGGGCGGCCAGGCCCGCGGCGGCGTCGGCGAAGCGCTCCTCGACGAGGGCGGCGAGGGCCTCGCAGAGCGGGGCGACGACCGCCCGCTGCACCGGGTCGGCACCCGCGGCGTGGTCGCGGAGGCGGCGCAGCGCGGCGAGGTCCCCTGCGGCCGTGAGGGCGACCGCCGCGTGCAGGGCGGTGAAGGCCGTGGCCGGGCGCTCCACGTGCTCGGGGGCGACGCTGTCGAGCACGTCCGACGCCGCTGTCCGGCCCCGCCAGCTGTCACTGAGCCGGGCCCGCCACAGCAGGGACCCCGAGTCGACCAGCACGCGCACTCCGGTCACCCGGCCCGGGGCCAGCTGGGCGGACCAGCGTCTGCGGACGGCTTCGGCGTCGTCCAGGGCGAGTTCGTGCAGGGCGATGTGCCAGGAGAAGTGGGCCCGGTGGACGGCTCCCCTGCCCCGGCCGGAGACCCAGGCGTCCAGCCAGTCGCGGCCCTTCGCGTGGGCGCCCGACTCGTAGTGGACGTGGGCCAGCGCGTGCACGGCGTGTCCGGCGGCGGGCTCGGCGGCGAGGGCGTGGTGGGCCAGCTCGGCCGCCTCCGCCCAGCGGCCCTGCTCCTGCCGCAGGAAGGCGAGCAGCGAGGCCGGGAACCAGTGCCCGTCGTAGGCGGGTGAGGCCTGTTCGACCAGCTTCAACGCGTAGGCGGTGTCGAGGTCGTTGATGCCGGAGAAGGCGATGGTGGGCACGGCTGCGGCGAGGGCCAGCGCGTCGGCGGGGTGGGCGGCGAGGTGGTCGAGCAGGGCGCCCGCGCCGGCGTCGGGGGTGTCGGCGCGCACCCGGCGGTCGACCACGTCGACGAAGGAGCGCTCGCGTTCGTCGGCCCGTTCCCGCGCGGCGCGGCGGGCGTCGGCCAGCGCTCTCGGTACGTCGACGTCGGCGCCGCCCTCGTGACCGAGCAGGGCGAGCGCGGCGTGTCCGAGGGCGAAGCCGGGGTCGAGCGCGACGGCGCGGCGGAAGGCGTCCGCGGCGCCCGACCTGACCTTGAGGACCCGTTCGAGTCCGCTGCGGTGGGCGGCCGCCGCTGCGGCGTGGGTGGACAGCGGGAGTCCGTGGGAGTCGAGGGGACGGCGGCGGGCGGCTCGTCGCGGCGGGACGAGAAGGGTGAGCAACCGCTGTGCCAGGTCGGCCGCCTGGGCGCGGATCTCGGGGACCGCGGTGGTCTCCCAGAGTTCCCCGCGGCGTGGGGCGCCGAGGGTGAACAGGGCGGGTCCGGTCCGCCCCGACGCGTCGACGAGCCGCCCGTCACGGGTCGCGACGCCCAGGCCGAGAGGTCCGGGGACCGCCGCCTCGGCGCCGAACAGGCAACGCCACAGCGGGTCTTCGGGACGCGGGCCCGGTCCGGTGCAGTCGATCACCCATCCGGCCTCGATGCAGGTGCCGTCGGAGAGGGTCACCAGGAGGGTGCCGTCGGGTTGTGCGGCCGTGCCGGTGATCCGGCCGGTGTGCAGGCGCAGCCGTCGGGCCGTTCGCGCCCGCTCCACGGATTCGGCCGTCACCGGCGCCATGCGGTGGCGGTGGGTGTTCCACAGGGCGCCCTCGCGCTCCAGGAACGCGGCGCGCTCGCCGGGTGTGAGGCTGTGCCACAGGCGCGCGGTGTGCGGGCGCAGGCTGTCCAGGGCGGGCCGCCAGTCGCCGTGGGTGCGTACCGCACGGCCGATGTGGCGGTAGACGGTCCGGCGCAGCGCGGAGAGGGTGGGGGCGTCGAGGTCGTCGGGCGCGGCCATCGGCGCGGCGGGGCTCAGCGCGTGCGGCTGGGGCAGCAGTCCGGTGCGGGAGACGGCGTGCACGGTGCGGTCGGGCCGGTCGAGGGTGAGCGCCAGGTCGACCGCGGTGAGGCCGGTGCCGACGAGCAGGACGTCGGCCCGGGCGCCGGTGTTCCGGCGGGCGAGGATCTCGTCGAGGGCGCCCGGTGCCCAGGGGGCCCGGACGAAGCGCCCCGAGGCGCGGAGGCGGGGTGGGGCCCAGCCGGCGGTGGCGCCTGCCGGTCCGGTGGCGAGGACCACGCCGTCGGCCACCAGGCTTGTCCCGTCGGCGAGCCGGAGTTCCCGTCGGCCGTCGGAGGTTCGGGTGCAGGCCTCCGCCCTGGTCCGCAGTCGCTGTACGGCGACCGTGCCGTGGGCGTGGACGACGGCCCGCGCGAGGGTGTCGGCGAGGTAGGCGCCGTAGCGGTAGCGGGTGGCGAAGTCGGCCGGCCTGACGGTGGGTTCGCCGTGCCGGCACAGCCAGCGGGTGAAGTGGCCCGGGTCGTCGGGGTAGCAACTCATGTCACCCGCAGGCACGTTGAGCCGGTGCCGGGGGTCGATGGTGGCGTACGCGGTGCCGCGTCCGGCCTCGGGGGCGGGATCGATCAGGACGAGGCGGAGGGGCGTCCGGCGGCGGGCCGCCCCCTCGCACAGCTGCACGGCGGTGAGGGTGCCGGCCGCGCCCGCCCCGACGATGGCCACGGTGGGTCGCTCACGGGCAGGACTCACGGATACCTCCGGCGGGTGGGTGCGGATCCGACAGGTGGAACTCCTCCGTCTCCCCCGTCGGCCGGAGCCGCCGGAAAGGCCCCCGGAGAGAAAGAGGGGGCTTTCACCGGAGACACAGGACTCCGTTCGGCGCTTCCTACTCTGTTCACCGACGGGGGCGGCCCGACACCGTGGATTCCGGACGTCTGTGCGGGAGTCCTCACAGGAATCTCAGGTGAGGGACGCCGAATTCAAAGAATCGACCCATGAATGTCGCACAAGATGCCTCGGAGGCAAGGGGGAGCAGAATCGAGGAAAGGCGTTCCGTGGAGGTCCCCGAGATATCCGTCCGGCCCGAGTCCGTGCCGGAGACCGCAGGACGGCACCCGCGCCGGAGCGGGCGTCCCGCCTGGTCACGCCGCGGGGTGCTCACCGCGCTCGGCGCGGCCGTACCGGCCCTCGCCCTGACAGGATGCGGCTCGTCCGCCGGCGCGGCGGGGGGAACCGGCGCGACGGCGACCGGCGGCGCGACAGCCGGTTCAGGGGCAACGCCCCAGGTCAGGACGCCGACCGTCACCGTCACCCCGGCCGACGGCACGAAGAAGGCCGCGTTCACCAGCCCGGTCGGGATAGCCGTGACGGACGGCACCCTGTCGACGGTCGTGGTGTCCGGCAACGACGGTTCCCTGCTGGCCGGATCCTTCGACGCGGGCCGTACCCGATGGACCTCCACGAGGCATCCGTACTCGGGCACCAAATACACGGTCACGGCGAAGACGGACGACGGTTCGGAACACACCACGAGCTTCGTCACGAAGTCCCCGGGCGAGACCTTCGTGGGCCGGTTCACGCCGGAGGCGAATTCCACCTCGGGTGTCGGCATGCCGGTGTCGATCGCCTTCACGCACGCCGTGGCGGACCGGGCGGCCGTCGAGAAGGCCATCACCGTCACGGCGGAGCCGGCGGTCGAGATCGTCGGCCACTGGTTCGGGAACACCCGGCTCGACTTCCGGCCCCGGGAGTACTGGGCCGCCGGCACGAAGATCACGCTGAGCCTGCGGCTGAAGGACGTCGAGGGCGCGGACGGCGTCTACGGCGTCCAGTCGAAGGACGTCACCTTCCGCATCGGCCGCCGCCAGGTGAGCACCGTGGATCTCGCGAAGGACACGATGACGGTCGAGCGGGACGGCACGGCCGTCGCGAGCTACCCGGTCACCGGCGGCGACACGGACCACACCACCTGGTCCGGGATCATGGTGATCAGCGAGCGGCTGCGGCAGACCCGGATGGAGTCCTCGACCGTGGGCCTCGGCGACGAGTACGACATCGCGGATGTGCCGCACGCCCAGCGCCTGACCACGTCCGGCACGTTCATCCACGGCAACTACTGGGCCGCGTCCTCGGTCTTCGGGAGCGGCAACACCAGCCACGGCTGCATCGGCCTGCGCGACGCCAAGGGCGGGGCGGACCGTTCCGTACCGGGTCACCGGTTCTACGACAGCTCGATGCTCGGGGACGTGGTGGTGGTCGTGAACTCCGGCGAACGGACCGTCGAGGCGTCGAACGGCCTCAACGGCTGGAACCTGTCCTGGGCGGACTGGAAGACCGGCAGCGCCCTGTGACGGTGGCGCCGAGGGGCGGGTGCCGACGCGGCACACCGCCCGCCCCGGCCCCGTGACTCCTTCTTTCACGGCGTGAACTCCCGTACGACGCAAGGAGTTTCTCGGCTTCACCTCTTGACGGCCGGAGTGACAGAGAGCACATTGGCCGCGCACCTGCTGTGAGAGCGCTCTCACGAGCCATGGGAGCGCTCTCACGACCACCCGCGCACCCCACACTCCGTACCCGAAGAGGCACCCATGAGTGAAACTTCCGGCACACCCGTCAGACGCGGCTCCCTCCGGCGTGTACTCATCGCCGTGTTCAGCACGCTGAGTCTGGCCGCGGCCGCCGCGACGGCCGCCACCCTCCCCGCGAACGCGTCCGCCCCCACTCCCCCCTCCGGCTGGTCCCAGGTCTTCCTCGACGACTTCAACGGCACGGCCGGAACCGGCGTCAACACCGCCAACTGGCAGTACGACACGGGCACCAGTTACCCGGGCGGCGCCGCCAACTGGGGCACGGGCGAGGTCGAGACCATGACCTCCAGCACCAACAACGTCGCCCTGGACGGCAGCGGCAACCTGCTGATCACCCCGCGCCGTGACGCATCCGGCAACTGGACCTCGGGCCGCATCGAGACCAAGCGCACCGACTTCCAGCCCCCCGCCGGGGGCAAACTGCGCGTCGAGTCGCGGATCCAGATGCCGAACGTGACCGGTGCCGCCGCCAAGGGCTACTGGCCCGCGTTCTGGGCACTCGGCGCGCCGTACCGCGGCAACTACCAGAACTGGCCGAGCGTCGGCGAGCTGGACATCATGGAGAACGTCCAGGGCCTCAACACCGAGTGGGCCACGATGCACTGCGGCACCAACCCGGGCGGCCCGTGCAACGAGACGTCCGGCATCGGCGGCAACACCCCGTGCGCGGGCAGCACATGCCAGGCCGGCTTCCACACGTACGCCATGGAGTGGGACCGGTCGACGAGCCCCGAGGAGATCCGCTTCTACCTTGACGGCGTCAACTTCCACACGGTGAAGGCGAACCAGGTCGACGCGACCACCTGGGCGAACGCCACCAACCACGGCTACTTCGTGATCCTGAACGTGGCGATGGGCGGCGGCTTCCCCGACGCGTTCGGCGGCGGTCCGGACAGCGGCACGGTGCCGGGCCACCCGATGGTCGTCGACTACGTCCAGGTCCTCCAGTCGGCCGGCGGCGGTGGCGGGACCACCCCGCCGCCCACCGGCAACCGTGACGCCTACGGCGCGATCCAGGCCGAGTCGTACGACGGGCAGGCGGGCGTCGGCACCGAGACCACCACCGACACCGGCGGCGGCCAGAACATCAGCTCCCTCGCGAACGGCGACTACGCGCTCTACAAGGGCGTCAACTTCGGTTCCACGGCGGCCCGGCAGTTCTACGGGCGGGTCGCGAGCGGCGCGGGCGGCAGTGTCAGCGGCCTCGTCGAGGTGCGTCTCGACAGCCGGACCGCGACGCCCGTCGGCAGCTTCGCGCTCGGCAACACCGGTGGCTGGCAGTCCTGGCGGACCGTACCGGCGAACATCAGCTCCGTCACCGGGACGCACGACGTCTATCTGACCTTCACCAGCGGCCAGCCGGCCGACTTCGTGAACGTCAACTGGTTCGACTTCGGTCACTGAGCCGCGGCTCCCCGCGGGGAGCGGTGACCGACGGCCGGACGGCCGGACGGGAGGGGCGGACCACACGGTCCGCCCCTCTCAGCGCAGTTCGGCGCGGAAGGCCGCCGGGGCCGCGCCCGTGTGCTGCTGGAAGAACTTCGAGAAGTTCGCCGAGTCGGGGAAGCCGACGGCCACCCCGATGCGCCCGATCGGCATCTCCGTGTGGGCGAGGAGCCGTTTGGCCTCCAGGACAACCCGTTTGTCGATGAACCCCTTGGGCGTCTCGCCCGTGGCGGCGCGCACCGCGCGGACCAGGGTGCGCCGCGAGTAGCCGAGCCCGTCGGCGTAGGCGCTGACGCTGTGATTGGTGGCGAAGTCCTTCTCGACCGCGTCCCGGAAGCGGGTGAAGGTGGTGTCGGTGTGTTCCCGGGCCGCCTCGGCGGAACTGGCCGCGAGATGGGCGAGGCGCAGCAGGAACGCGGTCAGGGAGTGCCGCAGCACCGAGGTGTGCAGGCTGAGCGGCAGCGTGGTGGTGTCGACGTACTCGCGCTCCAGCTGGGCGAGCGAGTGCTCCAGCGCCGCCAGCCGGTCCGCCGCGGGGTGCAGCAGCGGGGGCAGGTCGTACCGGTAGAGGCCGGTCGCCTCGACGGTCGCGCGGGGCAGGAACCCGGGCTGCATGGTCAGGACGGTGCCGCGGTAGCGGTCGGTGCTGGAGAAGCGGTGCACCTGGCCGGGCCGGATCCACAGGATGTCGCCCGCCGCGGCCTCGTACTCGGCGAAGTCGATCATGTGCCGGACCGGGCCCTCGCTGAAGAGCATCACGACGTGGAAGTCGATGCGGTGCACGCGCTCCAGCGGGGCCTCCGCGTGCCAGGTGCGCCCGGTGCCCATCGCGCCGACCTGCATGCCGACGCCGGAGAGGCTCAGGTCGGACGGGAAGGGGAACGTCCTGATCCCGTCCGGGGTGCCTCCCCCGCCCGCGGCACCGCTCCGGTCCGGGCTCCCGCCTTGGGTGGTTCTGTCTGCCATGTCCTTCTCGCGTCGGCTCGCCACGACTCTGCGTGTCCCACTTTCACCGAAGGCTGACACACGGGCACCTTCCCCGGCAAAAGTCTGACTTTTAGGTTTGAAGGCGTTCGACCAGCGATGACCCCTCCCGTGAGGACTTCTTGAAGATGAGTACGCAGAGCTCCGACGACTTCACCTGGACCGAGCTCGACCGCCGAGCCGTCGACACCGCCCGCATCCTGGCCGCTGACGCGGTGCAGAAGGTGGGCAACGGCCATCCCGGAACCGCGATGAGCCTGGCCCCGGCGGCGTACACCCTCTTTCAGAAGGTGATGCGTCACGACCCGGCCGACCCGGAGTGGACCGGACGCGACCGCTTCGTCCTCTCCCCCGGCCACACCTCGCTGACTCTTTACACCCAGCTCTTCCTGTCGGGCTACGAGCTCGGCCTCGACGACCTGAAGGCGTTCCGCACGCACGGGTCGAAGACGCCGGGACACCCCGAGTACGGCCACACCGCCGGTGTCGAGACCACGACGGGCCCGCTCGGCCAGGGCGTCGCCAACGCTGTCGGCATGGCGATGGCCGCCCGCTACGAGCGCGGTCTGTTCGACCCGGAGACCGCCGAGGGCGACTCGCCCTTCGACCACACCATCTGGGCGATCGTCTCCGACGGCGACCTGGAGGAGGGCATCTCCGCCGAGGCGTCCTCGCTCGCCGGCCACCAGAAGCTCGGCAACCTGGTCTTCGTCTACGACGACAACCACATCTCCATCGAGGGCGACACCGCGACGGCCTTCTCCGAGGACGTCCTGGCGCGCTACGAGGCGTACGGCTGGCACGTGCAGCGCATCGAGCCCGCCCTCGGCGGCGACATCGACGTGCACGCGCTGCACGCCGCGCTCACCGCGGCCAAGGCCGAGACGGGGCGCCCCTCCATCATCGCGATGCGCACGATCATCGCGTGGCCCGCACCGAACGCGCAGAACACCGAGGCCTCGCACGGCTCGGCGCTCGGCGCCGAGGAGATCGCCGCCACCAAGCGCATCCTGGGCTTCGACCCGGAGCAGACCTTCCAGGTCGACGCCGAGGTGCTGGCCCACGCCCGGCAGGCCCTCGACCGGGGTGCCGAGGCGCACGCCGCCTGGGACAAGCGGATCGGCGCCTGGCGCACCGCCGACCCGGAGCGCGCCAAGCTCTTCGACCGGATCGTCGCGGGCCAGCTCCCCGAGGGCTGGGAGGCCGCGCTGCCGGTCTTCGAGGAAGGCACCTCCGTGGCCACCCGCGCCGCGTCCGGCAAGGCGCTCCAGGCCCTCGGGGAGGTGCTCCCCGAGCTGTGGGGCGGCTCCGCCGACCTGGCCGGCTCGAACAACACCACCATCGACAAGACATCGTCCTTCCTGCCGAGGGGCAACCCGCTGCCGGAGGCCGACCCGTACGGCCGCACCGTGCACTTCGGCATCCGTGAGCACTCGATGGCCGCCGAGATGAACGGCATCGCGCTGCACGGCAACACCCGCATCTACGGCGGCACCTTCCTGGTGTTCTCCGACTACATGCGCAACGCCGTCCGGCTGTCCGCGCTGATGCAGCTCCCGGTCACGTACGTCTGGACGCACGACTCCGTCGGTCTCGGCGAGGACGGCCCCACGCACCAGCCGGTCGAGCACCTCGCCTCGCTGCGGGCCATCCCGGGCCTGAACATCGTCCGCCCGGCCGACGCGAACGAGACCTCGATCGCCTGGGCCGAGATCCTGCGCCGGCACGCCACCGACCCGGCCCCGCACGGTCTGGCCCTCACCCGTCAGGGCGTGCCGACCTACCGGGCCGACCCCGACGCCGCGCGCGGCGGATACGTCCTGAAGGACTCCTCCACCGAGACCCCGGACGTGCTCCTCATCGCCACCGGCTCCGAGGTGCAGCTCGCCGTCGAGGCGCGCGAGCGCCTGGAGGCGGAGGGTGTCGGCACCCGTGTCGTGTCGATGCCGTCCGTCGAGTGGTTCGAGGAGCAGCCCGCGGAGTACCGGGAGCGTGTCCTTCCGCCGTCCGTGAAGGCCCGCGTGGCGGTCGAGGCCGGAATCGGTCTGACCTGGTACCGCTACGTCGGTGACGCAGGACGCATCGTTTCGCTGGAGCACTTCGGCGCCTCCGCCGACGCCAAGACACTGTTCGCCGAGTTCGGCTTCACCGCCGAGAACGTCGCCGCCGCCGCGCGGGAATCCCTCTCCGCCCTGCGCGGTTGATCCGTTCGTACCAAGGAAGATGATCACTGTGACCGAAGCAACCGCGACCGCGGCAAACCTGAAGCGCCTCTCCGACGAAGGCGTGTCCATCTGGCTGGACGACCTGTCCCGCAAGCGCATCGAGTCCGGCAACCTGGCCGAACTCGTCGAGAACCGCCATGTGGTGGGCGTGACCACCAACCCGTCCATCTTCCAGGCCGCCATCGGCTCCGGCGAGGGCTACGAGGAGCAGCTCGCCGACCTGGCCGTCCGCAAGGTGACGGTCGACGAGGCCGTGCGGATGATGACGACCGCGGACGTCCGCGCCGCCGCCGACATCCTGCGCCCCGTGTTCGAGACCACGGGTGGCCGTGACGGCCGGGTCTCCATCGAGGTCGACCCCCGGCTGGCCCACGACACGGCCGCCACCATCGCCGAGGCCAAGCAGCTCGCCTGGCTCGTCGACCGCCCGAACGTGATGATCAAGATCCCCGCGACGAAGGCGGGCCTCCCGGCGATCACCGAGGTCATCGGCCTCGGCATCAGCGTCAACGTGACGCTGATCTTCTCCCTGGAGCGCTACCGCGCCGTCATGGACGCCTACCTGGCGGGCCTGGAGAAGGCGGACGCGGCGGGCATCGACCTCGCCGGCATCCACTCCGTCGCCTCCTTCTTCGTCTCCCGCGTCGACGCCGAGATCGACAAGCGGCTCGCCAAGGCCGGCACCGACGAGGCCCTCGCGCTCAAGGGCCGTGCGGCGCTCGCCAACGCGCGGCTCGCCTACGAGGCGTACGAGGAGGTGTTCGCCGGGGACCGCTGGACGGCGCTCGCCCCGTCCGGCGCCAACAAGCAGCGTCCGCTGTGGGCGTCCACGGGGGTCAAGGACCCCGCGTACAAGGACACCCTGTACGTCGACGAGCTGGTCGCGCCGGGCACGGTGAACACCATGCCGGAGGCGACGCTGAACGCGACCGCCGACCACGGCGACATCCACGGTGACGCGGTGACCGGCGGCTACGCCCAGGCGCGTGCCGACCTGGCCGCCGTCGAGGCGCTCGGGATCTCCTACGACGAGGTCGTCGCCCAGCTGGAGACCGAGGCCGTCGCGAAGTTCGAGGTGGCGTGGGAGGACCTGCTGGAGGCCGTCGCGACCTCGCTGCGCGGCAAGGGAGTTGAGGGGGAATGACCAAGCGTGGAACACCTGCCGACGCCGCCCCGGAGGTTGCGCCCGCCGCGCCGCAGGGATCCGGTGACGCGCCCGTGGAACCGTCCGGCCTGACGCCCGAGGCGCTCGCCGAGGCGCTCGGCGTCGTCCCCGCGGCCGACTGGGACAACCCGCTGCGTGACCCGCGCGACCGCCGGCTCCCCCGGATCGCGGGCCCCTCCGGGCTCGTCATCTTCGGTGTGACCGGTGACCTGTCGCGCAAGAAGCTGATGCCGGCCGTGTACGACCTCGCCAACCGCGGTCTGCTGCCGCCGGGTTTCTCGCTCCTCGGGTTCGCCCGGCGTGAGTGGGAGGACCAGGACTTCGCGCAGGTGGTGCACGACTCGGTGCGCGAGCACGCGCGCACCGAGTTCCGCGAGGAGGTCTGGCAGCAGCTCGCCGAGGGCATGCGGTTCATCCCCGGCGACTTCGACGACGACAACGCGTTCGAGCAACTGCGTGAGGCTGTCGAGGAGTTGGACTCCTCGCAGGGGACCAGCGGCAACTACGCGTTCTATCTGTCCGTCCCGCCGAAGTTCTTCCCCAAGGTCGTCCAGCAGCTCAAGAAGCACGGACTCGCCGACGCCCCCGAGGGGTCGTGGCGGCGTGCGGTCATCGAGAAGCCGTTCGGCCACGACCTGAAGAGCGCGCGCGAGCTGAACAAGATCGTGCACGAGGTGTTCGACCCGGACCAGGTGTTCCGTATCGACCACTACCTCGGCAAGGAGACCGTCCAGAACATCCTGGCGCTCCGCTTCGCCAACCAGATGTACGAGCCCATCTGGAACCGGTCGTACGTCGACCACGTCCAGATCACCATGGCCGAGGACATCGGCATCGGCGGACGGGCCGGCTACTACGACGGCATCGGGTCCGCCCGCGACGTCATCCAGAACCACCTCCTGCAGCTGATGGCGCTGACCGCCATGGAGGAACCGGCCGCGTTCGACGCCGAGTCGCTGCTGACCGAGAAGCTCAAGGTGCTGCGCGCGGTGAAGCTGCCGGAGAACCTGGGCGAGCACACCGTGCGCGGCCAGTACGCGGCGAGCTGGCAGGGCGGCGAGCGGGTGCGCGGCTACCTCCAGGAGGACGGCATCGACCCCGCGTCGACGACCGACACCTACGCGGCCGTCAAGCTCCAGGTCGACAACCGCCGTTGGGCGGGCGTCCCCTTCTACCTGCGCACCGGCAAGCGGCTCGGCCGCCGCGTCACGGAGATCGCGGTCGTCTTCCAGCGCGCCCCGCACTCCCCCTTCGACTCCACGGCCACCGAGGAACTCGGCGCGAACGCGATCGTCATCCGCGTCCAGCCGGACGAGGGCATGACGGTGCGCTTCGGATCCAAGGTCCCGGGTACCTCGATGGAGATCCGGGACGTCACCATGGACTTCGCGTACGGCGAGTCGTTCACCGAGTCCAGCCCGGAGGCGTACGAACGGCTGATCCTGGATGTCCTGCTCGGCGACGCCAATCTCTTCCCCCGTCACCAGGAGGTGGAAGAGTCCTGGAAGGTCCTCGACCCGATCGAGGGGTACTGGGACGCGCACGGCAAGCCGGCGCAGTACCCCTCGGGCAGCTGGGGCCCGAAGGAAGCCGACGAGATGCTCGCACGAGACGGACGGAGCTGGCGCAGGCCATGAAGATCGACCTGACCGACACCACGGCAAGCAAGATCAACAAGGCGCTCGTGCAGGGACGCCGGGCCATCGGCACCCCCGCCGTGGGCATGGTCCTGACGATGGTCATCGTGACCGACGAGGAGAACGCCTACGACGCCATCAAGGCGGCCGAGGAGGCGTCCCGCGAGCACCCCTCGCGGACGCTGGTCGTCATCAAGCGCGTCGCCCGCACCCCGCGCGACCGCACCAACTCCCGCCTCGACGCGGAGGTGCGCGTCGGATCGGACGCGGGCACCGGCGAGACGGTCGTCCTGCGGACCTACGGCGAGGTGTCCGACCACGCCGACTCCGTGGTCCTGCCCCTGCTGCTGCCGGACGCGCCCGTCGTCGTCTGGTGGCCGGTGGACGCCCCGGACAACCCGGTCAAGGACCCGCTGGGCGCCCTCGCGCAGCGCCGGATCACCGACATGTACGCCGTCGAGGACCCGCTGCGCGCCCTGGACGCCCGCGCCGCCTCGTACGCGCCGGGTGACACCGACCTGGCGTGGACCCGGCTGACGCCGTGGCGCTCCATGCTGGCGGCGGCCCTCGACCAGGCCCGCGCGAAGGTGATCTCGGCGACGGTCGAGAGCGAGGCGCAGAACCCGAGCGCCGAACTGCTCGCCCGCTGGCTGGAGGCCCGCCTCAAGGTCACCGCCGAACGCGTCGTCACCGCGGGGCCCGTGGTGACCGCCGTACGGCTCGGCACCGAGAACGGCGAGATCGTGATCGACCGTCCCGACGGGCCGCTGGCCACGCTGTCCCTGCCGGGACAGCCCCCGCGCACCCTGGCGCTGAAGGTGCGCTCCACCTCCGAGCTGATCGCCGAGGAACTGCGCCGCCTCGACGCGGACGAGATGTACGCCGTCGCCCTGCGGGGCGAGGCCACCAAGGAGACCTCACGTGCCTGACTTCCCCCGTCTCACGCGGCGTCCGGAGTGGGTGGCCCTGGAGGACCACCGCGCGACCACGCTGCTCCAGCCGCACCTGCGTGAGCTGTTCGCCACCGACCCCGGCCGCGCCGAGCGCTACGTCGTCCGGGTCGGCGATCTGCACATCGACTACTCCAAGCACCTGATCACGGACGAGACCCTCGCCCTGCTCCAGGAACTGGCCTCCGCGACGGACGTGTTCGGGTTGCGGGACGCGATGTTCCGGGGCGAGAAGATCAACACGACGGAGGACCGGGCGGTGCTGCACACCGCGTTGCGGGCGCCGGCCGACGCGGTGGTGGAGGTCGACGGCGAGAACGTCGTTCCCGGGGTGCACGCGGTGCTCGACAAGATGGCCGCGTTCGCGGGGCGGGTGCGCTCGGGTGAGTGGACCGGTCACACCGGGCGGCCGATCCGCAATGTGGTGAACATCGGTATCGGCGGCTCGGATCTGGGTCCGGCGATGGCCTACGAGGTGCTGCGTCCCTTCACCGACCGCGGGCTGACGGTGCGCTTCGTGTCGAACGTGGACGGCGCGGACCTGCACGAGGCGTTGCAGGGCCTGGACCCGGCGGAGACGCTGTTCGTGATCGCGTCGAAGACGTTCACCACGATCGAGACGATCACGAACGCGACGTCCGCGCGCGAGTGGCTGCTGGAGGGTCTGAAGGCGGGTCAGGAGGCGGTCGCCCGGCACTTCGTGGCGTTGTCGACGAACAGCGGCAAGGTCGCGGACTTCGGGATCGACACGGCGAACATGTTCGAGTTCTGGGACTGGGTCGGGGGCCGGTACTCCTTCGACTCGGCGATCGGCCTGTCCCTGATGATCGCGATCGGTGCGGACCGGTTCCGGGAGATGCTGGACGGTTTCCGTCTGGTCGACGAGCACTTCCGTACGGCTCCGGCGGAGGCCAACGCGCCGTTGCTGATGGGCCTGTTGGGGATCTGGTACGGGAACTTCCACGACGCGCAGTCGCACGCGGTGCTGCCGTACTCGCACTACCTGTCGCGGTTCACGGCGTATCTGCAGCAGCTGGACATGGAGTCCAACGGCAAGTCGGTCGACCGTGAGGGCCGGCCGGTGGAGTGGCAGACGGGTCCGGTGGTGTGGGGGACGCCGGGCACCAACGGGCAGCACGCGTACTACCAGTTGATCCATCAGGGGACGAAGCTGATCCCGGCGGACTTCATCGGGTTCGCGAACCCGGTGGGTGAGCTGAGCGAGACGCTCAAGGCGCAGCACGACCTGCTGATGGCGAACTTCTTCGCCCAGACGCAGGCCCTCGCGTTCGGCAAGACGCCCGACGAGGTCCGCGCCGAAGGGGTCCCGGAGGAGCTGGTCGCGCACAAGACGTTCCGCGGTGACCATCCCACCACCACGATCCTCGCGGCCGAGCTGACGCCGTCCGTGCTGGGCCAGTTGATCGCGTTGTACGAGCACAAGGTGTTCGTCCAGGGCGCGGTCTGGAACATCGACTCCTTCGACCAGTGGGGCGTCGAACTCGGCAAGGTCCTCGCCAAACGCATCGAGCCCGCCCTCACCGACGGCACCGACGTACCGGGGCTCGACCCCTCCACCACCGCCCTCGTGGCCACCTACCGCTCTCTCGGGAAGAAGTGAACTGATATGCAGCTCGGACTCATCGGTCTCGGCAAGATGGGCGGCAACATGCGGGAGCGCATACGCCTCGCCGGCCACACCGTCGTCGGCTACGACCGCAACCCGGACCTCGCCGACGTCAACAGCCTCGCCGAACTCGTGGGCAAGCTCGAAGGACCGCGTGTGGTCTGGGTGATGGTGCCGGCCGGAGCCCCCACCCAGACCGTCATCGACGAGCTCGGCGATCTGCTGGAGGCCGGCGACACGGTCGTGGACGGCGGCAACTCCCGCTGGACCGACGACGAGAAACACGCCGAGGAGCTGGCGGCCAAGGGCATCGGCTTCGTCGACGCCGGTGTCTCCGGCGGCGTCTGGGGCCTGAAGAACGGCTACGCGCTGATGGTCGGCGGCGACGCCGAGAACATAGCCAAGGTCCAGCCGGTCTTCGACGCCCTCAAGCCCGAGGGCGACTTCGGCTTCGTGCACGCCGGCAAGGTCGGCGCCGGCCACTTCTCCAAGATGGTCCACAACGGCATCGAGTACGCCATGATGCAGGCCTACGCCGAGGGCTGGGAGCTGCTGGAGAAGGTCGACTCCGTCACCGACGTGCGCGAGGTGTTCCGCTCCTGGCAGGAGGGCACCGTGATCCGCTCCTGGCTGCTCGACCTCGCCGTCAACGCCCTGGACGGCGACGAGCACCTGGACAAGCTGCGCGGCCACGCCGACGACTCCGGCGAGGGCCGCTGGACCGTCGAGGCGGCCATCGACAACGCCGTCCCGCTGCCCGCCATCACCGCTTCCCTCTTCGCGCGCTTCGCGTCCCGCCAGGACGACTCGCCGCAGATGAAGATGATCGCGGCGCTGCGCAACCAGTTCGGCGGCCACGCCGTCGAGTCGGCGAAGTAGCCCGCGCCATGGGCGACCTCGTCCTGGTCCGCCACGGCGAGACCGAGTGGAGCGTGTCGGGCCGGCACACGAGCTGGACCGACCTCCCGCTCACGCAACACGGCGAGGAACAGGCCAAGTCCCTGGCCCCGTTCTTCGCCGGGCGCTCCTTCGCCCGGGTCCTCACCAGCCCGCTCGGCCGCGCGGTCCGCACGGCCGAGCTGGCGGGTCTGTCCGACGCGCGGATCGACCCCGATCTGCACGAATGGGACTACGGCGGCTACGAGGGTGTCACCACCCGCGCCATCCACACGGAGCGGCCCGACTGGGTGCTGTGGACCGACGGGGTGCCGCCGGGTCCCGACGGCCGTCCCGGCGAGTCCCCCCGCGACGTCGGCGAGCGCGCCGACCGGGTGCTGGCCCGGGTGGATGCGGCGCTGCGCGCCGAGGAGGGCGATGTGGTGCTCGTGGCGCACGCGCACTTCCTGCGGGTGCTGACAGCCCGCAGGCTCGGCCTTCCGGCCGGGTCGGGGCGGCTGTTCCAGCTCGCGACCGGCACGGTGAGCCGGCTCTCCACCGAGCACGGCGATCCGGTGATCGCGACGTGGAACGAGCCGGGCCCCGCCGTCACGGTCGGCTAGCACCGTCTTCTCCGCAGATTCTCCGCAGAGACCGAAGAGGCTCTCGGTCCGCCCGTCCGGGCGGCCCGGGAGCCTCTTCGGCGTCAGCCGTTGGCGATGCGCACGACGCCGGTGACGGTGCCCTGGTAGATCACCCCGCCCGGCGCGATCGAGCCGACCATCTGGAGGGTGTCGAACAGGGAGCTGGTGCCGAGGTAGCGGGTGCGGACGGTCCTGCCGGTCGCCGGGTCGATCTCGGCGTAGGAGAACGAGTCGAGGATCGACGTCGTGTTCGTGAACGGGACGACCGGGGTGCGGACGATCGTGTGGATGAGTCCGTCCGCGGTCGACAGCCGGGGAACGGCCGACGAGCGGACGGTGTTGTCCCACTTCAGGTCGCAGCCCGACTCGTCGGCGCGGACGTCGACCCGGCTGAGTCCGCCCTTGAAGTCGGCGGAGGCCGGGCTGGAGGTGCCGGCGTCGTCGGGCAGCGCCGGGTAGGGGTAGCCGTACGTACTGGCCACGAAGACCGAACTGCCGGTGCCGATGGGCGAGTTCTCGCTTCCGCTGCCGCCCGCCTTCAGGACGGGCACGGAGCAGACCTGGGCGCCGGTGTCGGTCCGGTAGACGAGCAGGTTCTCGGTGGGTGCCGCGTTGTCGACGACGGTGACGTAGTCGGTGCCGGTCCGGGGGCCGAAGAAGGTGGGGGTGGAGCCGGTGCCGCGGCTGAGCTGGCCGGGCTTGCGCGCGGGCCCGCGGTCGTACGGCCGGCGCCAGGCGACGCCCGGAGTCCCGTCCTCGGCGGCGGTCAGCAGATAGGTGGCGTGGGTGGTGGCGACGGCGGCTCCGGCCGGGGCGGTCGAGATCGAGTTGTCGACGCGTTCACCCTCCGGCAGCGACAGCGCGTGGACGGCGCCCGTGCGGTCGTCGGCGGTGCCGACCACACCGCCGCCGGTGGCGAACCAGACGCGGCCCTGCCAGTCCGGGGAGAGGCCGGTGACCGCGTCCCCGTCGGGCACGGCCTGCCGGAGCGAGAGCGATCGGGCGACGTACAGCTCCCAGCCGCCCGAGGCGGTCCGACGGTGGGCGATCCGCAGCAGGGTTCGGTCGCCGTCCACCGCGACCAACTGGTCCTGGTCGTCGAGGTAGGCGTAGACGCCGCCCAGCAACGAGCCCTTGGCGATCGGGAGTTCGGCGAGCGATGCGCCGGTCCCGGGATCGAGCAGGTGGACGGTGGGGACCTGCCCGAGAATGGGGGTGCACAGGGCGACCGGATAGCCGTCGGAGCCCACGAGGACGGTGGGGCAGGCGGACTGGAGGGCGACGCGCCGGGACGTGAGGGAACCGGTGCCCGGACCGGGGAGCGGGGTGGCGTCGGAGGAGCCGGTGTCGCCGTGCATGGTCGCGGTGCCCTGGGGCCCGGTGTAGGGGTTGTGCGGCGGCAGCGGGCCGAAGGCCGGGGCGGCCCCGGCCGTCGGCGCGGCGGTCACCAGCGCGAGCAGGCACGCGGCTCCGAGCACGGCGGCGCGCGGGAACAACGGGGAACGCGGCATGACGGGGTCCCTTTCGGGTGAGGAGGACGTGCGCCGCCCGGTGTGGACCACCGGCGGGCGGGCGGACGCCGGGACGGTTCGCCCCCGGGCACCGGGACGTCGTCCCGAGCGGGCCGGCCGGGCGCGGGGCACGGCGGAACGCCCCGCACGGGACGCGGGTCAGGGACGATCGGTTCGGGTCGGGGACGACGGGACGGCGTCGGTGCGGCGGCAGGCCCGCCGGAACGGTGAGATCCCGCTCGGGGGGGCTTTGCGGCCGGGAGGGACGGCTACGTCAGCGACAGAGCGCGCTGGACTGCCGGCACTGGTCGACATGGCGACGGGCGACGAGCACGACGGACGTGCACCTGATTCCCGTAGCGGCTGTCATGGACACGGATCTTGGCAGGAGGGGGCGGGCATGGACAAGGACCGGTCCACATCACGGACGCCCGGGCCGCACCCTGCACCGGACAGCTGAACGCCCTGCCCGGCCACCGCCTGTCCGCACCGAACTCGCCCACCCGCACGGCTGGTTCGGCGTCCGGCGGCACGGTGGACGGCCCGAGCCGTTCAGCGCGCCTCTCCGCGGGCGGAGCGTCTGCCCCAGCGCACGAACTCCTTCTCCGCGTCGCCGGTGGCGGACCACGGCGTCCGGGTGGCGCGCCGCCCGATGATCCGGAACACGTCGGCCGCGACGCCCGCGGTGTCCGCCGTGTCGGCGTAACAGGCCGCGTGGGCGAGGTAGTTGAGGTCGCGCAGCTCCACCGGCGCCGGCGGCCCCTCCGGGCGCGCGCCGAGCCAGCGCTGCCAGGTGCGCCGTACGTCGTTGACGGCGGCGTCATGACTCCAGTGCCGGCCCATACCGACGACGGCGTCCCGTCGGCCGCCGGCCGCGTCGAGGACGGAGCGGTACTCCTCGACGCGGGCGTACTGCACCAGCACGGGCAGCGCGCAGCCGGCCGGCGCGACGCCCGCCGCGTCCCGCGCGAAGTCGTACATCAGGCCGTGGGTGCCGTGCCAGCGCGAGGAGTAGTAGTGCAGGATCTGCAGGTGCCCCTCCATGCTGTACGGGTCCCGTCCGTGCAACTCGTCCCACCAGCGGCCGAGTTCCCTGCGGCGCACGCCGGACGGGTAGAGGCGCGCGACCGAGACGAGGAAGATCCACGGCGTGGGGTCCTCGGGGTGGGCGTCGGCGGCGCGCAGGCAGGCCAGCACCGCCTTGTCGACGCGAACAACTTCGACTGGAACGAGGGCGGTTACAACAACTCGCAGCCCTTCTACCTGTCGAGCGCATCGGCTCGTACACGGCCCTGGTGGGCAAACCGTTCATGCCACCGGTGTACGGCCTCGAACCCGGCGACTCCGACTGCTACCTGCACAACGCCAACCGCGGCGAGCGGCACACCCTCGACGCCCTGAAGGTCGCCGACGGCTACACCGAGCACGACATGCCGCTCGGCTGGATGCTCGTCAACGACGGCTACGGCTGCGGCTACGAGGATCTCGACCGGACCGCCAAGGGCCTGAACGAGCACGACGCCCAGCTCGGGCTGTGGACCCAGGACGGCATCGACAAACTCGCCGACCAGGTCAAGGCCGGGCAGCGGGTGGCGAAGCTCGACGTGGCCTGGGTGGGCAACGGCTACGGCTTCGCGCTCGACGCCTGCGACCGGGCGAAGGCCGGGATCGAGGACAACAGCGACGCCCGCGGCTTCGTCTGGCTGCCGGTGTCCTGGGCGGGCGCCCAGCGCTGCGGCGTCCTGTGGAGCGGCGACCAGAAACTGTCCTGGGACTACATCCGCTGGCAGATCCCCACGTACGCCGGGGCCACCCTGTCGGGCATCGCGTACAACACCGGTGACGTGGGCTCCATCTACGGCCACGACCCGAAGATGTACGCCCGGGACCTCCAGTGGAAGGCCTTCCTGCCGGCCGTCATGACCATGGACGGCTGGGCCTCGGACATCACGACGGGCAAGCCGGCCGACCAGCAGCCCTGGCTCGACGGGGAGCCGTACACCTCCATCAACCGCAAGTACCTCCAGCTCAAGGAGCGCCTGCTCCCCTACATGTACACACTGTCCGCCGAGGCCGCGACGTCGGGCGTCGGCGCCGTACGCCCGCTCTGGCTGGAGTATCCGGACGACCCGAAGACCCTGGGAGCGGACGCCAGGTACGAGTTCCTCGCGGGCTCCGACTTCCTGGTCGCTCCCGTCTACAAGGACTCCGACACCCGGGACGGCATCTATCTGCCGAAGGGCACCTGGACGGACTACTGGACGGGCCGCACGTACCGGGGCCCGACCACCGTCGACGGCTACCACGCACCGCTCGACACCCTGCCCCTCTTCGTGAAGGGCGGCTCGATCGTCCCCATGTGGCCCAAGGGCACGACGAGTTGGAAGACCCGTGACCGGAACGAACTGGACTGGGACCTGTACCCGAAGGGCGACAGCGGTTACACGCTGTACGAGGACGACGGCGTGACCCGGCACTTCGCCGAGGGAGCCTCGGCGACCCAGCGCGTCACGGTCGCCGCCCGACGGACCGCGACGACCGTCGACGTCGGCGCGAGCAGGGGGAGTTACCAGGACAAGCCGGCGTCCCGCGCGTACCGCTTCACCGTGCACGGCGAGCCGGCGCCCCGGCGGGTACTCCTCGACGGACACCCGCTGCCCCGCACGTCGTGGTCGTACGACAGCGGCACCGGGGTGACCACGGTGAGCACACCCCGTCTGACGCTGGACCGGGGGTTCACCCTGCGTCTGGTCCGGTAGGAAGGCGGGTCAGCGCCCCGGGCGTCCCGTCGCGTGCTGCGCGGCGAGGCGCACCGGGGCGTTCTGCGCTCCGTATCCGCGGTATCCGCCGTCGCGCTGGACGAGTTCGAAGAAGACGCGGCCGATCGTCTCCGTGTAGCAGTGCCTGAACTCCCCGTGGGCGTCGCGGTCGTAGAGGATGCCGAGGTCGCGCAGGACGGCGAGTTCCTCCGCGTCGAGGTCGTGCCGGGCGGCCAGGTCGTCGTGGTAGTTGGCGGGGATGGGCAGCAGTCGGCCGCCGGACGCGCGGAAGCGCCGGGCGGCTTCCGCCACGTCGTCGGTGGCGAGGGCGATGTGCTGGACGCGGGCTCCGTCGTCCGTCGGGGCGGGGCCGACACCGAGGGCGATCCGGACACTCCCGTCGGCGTTGGTGACGGCGCGGCTGCGGTGCAGGCCGTAGGGGTCGGCGACGTCCACGCTCTCCTGGCCGGTCAGGCCGAGCACACCGCGGTGGAACAGCGCGGCCTCGTCGAACTGGTGCCAGGGCTGGGTGAGTGCGAGGTGGTCGATCCGGCTCACGGACCCAGGGCCGGCCGGGCGCGCGGCCGGTGCGCCGGTGCCGACCGGCTCGAAGTCGTCCGTCCACCGGCGGAGTTCGGGACCGGTGGAGGCCGCCGGCGGGCCGGACGGGGCCGGGGATCCGGTGGGGGCGCAGAAGAAGACCTCCGTTCCGTCGGGCGCTGCCACGGCGTCGAGCGCGGCGTCGTCGAGAGCCCGGCGGCGCGGCAGCACGGGCGCGAGGAGTGCCTCGGCGCGACGGGCCGCGGCGGCCGGGTCGGGCGACTCCAGGCCGATCGCGGCGAGGGCCGTGCCGTCTCGCGAGGCGGCCGGACCGGTGTTGACCAGGACGCGGGCCCCGCCCTGCTGCCACAGGTCCACCGGCTTGCCCCGGTGCCGGGCGGTGCGGGTGAAGCCGAGCGCGCCGAGGAGGCCGGCGACGGGGACGACGTCGGGGGTGACGAGTTCGGCGAAGGCGACACCGGTCGGCACGACGGGGGCGGGCGGCGCGGCGAGGGCCATCCCGGCGGGGAGGACCGGCCGCGTCCGTTCCTGGAGGACGAGGAGGGAACGCCGGGCGTCGACGGCGGTCGGCCCCGCGGCGGCCTGCCGGAACACGTCGTTGAACACCTCCAGCGACAACGGGCCCCGGTATCCGGCGCGCAGGACGTGCGCCAGCAGACCGGAGAGGTCGAAGCCGCCCTGCCCGGGGAAGCAGCGGTAGTGGCGGCTCCACTGGAGGACGTCCATCGCCATCAACGGGGCGTCGGCCAGTTGCAGGAAGAAGATCCGGTCCCCGGGGATGTCCTCGATCCCCTTGGGGTCGGAGCCGCGCGCCAGGATGTGGAAACTGTCCAGACAGGTGCCGAGGGCCGGATGGCCGGCAGCCTCGACGACGGTCCAGGCATGGTCGTACGTGTTCACGTGCCGCCCCCAGGCGAGCGCCTCGTAGGCCACCCGGACGCCGAAGTCCTCGGCGAGGCGGGCCAGTCGGTGCAGTTGTTCCGCCGCGAGCGCGTCGTCGTCGACGGCGAGGGGCGAGACGCTGGAGCACACGAGCACGGTGTCGGCGCCGAGACGTCGCATGAGAGCGAACTTGTGGCGGGCCCGGCGCAGCGAGCGCGCGAACGCCGCCTCCGGAAGGGCCTCGACGTCACGCATCGGCTGGTACAGATCGATGGTCAGGCCGAGGTCGGCGGTGCGGTCCCGGATCTCCTCGGGGGTGAGGGGGCTCGCGAGCAGGTCGTTCTCGAAGATCTCCACACCGTCGAAACCCGCGCGGGCGGCGGCGGTGAGCTTCTCGGTCAGCGAACCGCTGAGGGACACGGTGGCGATGGACGTACGCACGCTGCTTCCTTCCGTAGCCGGGGCAGTCGGGGTGACGGGGGCCGGGGACCGGCCGGAGCGGTCGGGGCCGGCGCGGTGCGGTCCGCCGTCACGCGTTCTCCGCCGCGGGCACCGGGGAGCCCGCCGGCTCGGCGATGTCCGCGAGCATCCGGGCCGGGTCGGGCTCACGTCCGGTGAAGAGCCGGAAGGCGTCCGCGGCCTGGAAGGCGGCCATGCCGCCTCCGTCGAGGACCGCGCAGCCGGCGGCACGGGCGGCCCGCACCAACTCGGTCTCCAGCGGCCGGTAGACCACCTCCGCCACCCACAGCCCGGGACGCAGCAGCCGCGCCGGGAAAGGGAGTCCGGGGTGCGCGGCCATACCGGTGGGCGTGGCGTGCACGACGCCGTCGGCACGGGCGAGCAGCCCGGCGAGCGCGTCCGGTGCCGCGGCGGCGGCCCGGCCGGTGCCGAAGTGCCGGCGCAGGGCGGCGGCGAGCCGGGCGGCCCGGTCGGGCAGCGCGTCGACGACGGTGACGTGACCCGCGCCGAGGGTGAGCACCGCGTGGGCGACGGCGGCGCCCGCGCCGCCCGCGCCCAGCTGGACGACCCGCTCCAGGGACACGTCGGGCAGGCCGCGGGCGAAGGACGCCGCGAAGCCGGTGACGTCCGTGTTGTGGCCGATCGCCCGGCCGTCCTCGAAGACCACGGTGTTGACCGCGCCGAGGGCCGCCGCCTGCGGGGTGAGGTCGTCGAGGTGGCCGATGACGAGCTGCTTGCAGGGGTGCGTGATGTTCAGCCCGTCGAAGCCGACGTCGCGTGCCGCGCGGACGAGGTCGCCGACCGCCTCGGGGGCGACGCCGAGCGTGTCGAGGTCGATCAGCCGGTACAGACAGCGCAGTCCCAGCCGGTCGGCCTCGTGTTCGTGCAGCACCGGGCTGAGCGAGGGACCGATCCCCGAGCCGATCAGGCCGACGAGGTACGAGGTCTGGGACACGGCGGGCCTCCGGCGAGGACGACTGACGCTGACGACAGGGTTAATGTACGAACTGGTTCGTTAGTCATATCAAGGCGTCCGCCCGATGGGAAGGGAGGCGGCGGGAGGGGACCGCGCGCGCCCGCTCCGCCGCACCCTGCTTCTAGAATCGCGGGCACCGACCGTCTCGCCCGAAGGAACCCGATGACCAGCGTCGAAGAACCGGCACGACCCGGCGGCCGCATCCGCGACGCCGCCCGCACCCGGGCCGAGATTCTTGACGTGGCGACCCAGGAGTTCTCCCGTGCCGGCTTCGCGGGCGCCCGGGTCGACGAGATCGCCGCCCGCACCAGCACCACGAAGCGGATGATCTACTACTACTTCGGCGGCAAGGAACAGCTCTTCACGGCGGTCCTGGAGCGGGCGTACACGGTCATCCGGCAGGCCGAACAGAAGCTGGACGTCGAGCATCTCGACCCGGTCGCGGCCATCCGCAGACTCGCCGAGCTGACCTTCGACCACCACGAGGCGCACCCCGACTTCATCCGCCTGGTGAGCATCGAGAACATCCACGAGGCCGAACACATCGTCGCCTCGGACGAGTTGGGCAGCATCGGCTCGCCCGCACTCGACGTGATCGGCCGGATCCTGGCGACCGGCCGCGCGTCGGGGCTGTTCACGGCCGACGTCGACGCCGTGGACCTGCACGCGATGATCAGTTCCTTCTGCTTCTTCCGGGTCTCCAACCGGCATACGTTCGGCGCCCTGTTCGGCCGCGACCTGGTCGCCGCCGACCAGCGGGACCGCTACCGGGCGATGCTCGGCGACATGGTCATCGCCTATCTCACCGCGGACCGCACGGCCGGCTGAACGGCCCGCCGAGCGCGGGGAGATCCTTCGGCACGACCCCTTGACACCCGGGAAACGTCGGCGCACCATCCGTAGCCAGTCGCTACTAACTATCCAGTGGGTTAATTAGCCGGAACAGCAGGCGCCACACGATCCCGCTCCCGGCACGGCCGACCCGTACACCCCCAGGGTCCCGGCACCACTCCCCTGGCACCGCCGCACTCCCGTCCCCGGAGTTCCCCGAAGGAGCAGCCGTGTCCGATCCCGCCACCCCGCTCACCGCGCCACCGGGCCAGCCGAAGAAGGCCGCGACGGCCGCCTGGATCGGCAGCGCCCTGGAGTACTACGACTTCTTCATCTACGGCAGCGCCGCGGCCCTGATCTTCCCGAAGGTCTTCTTCGACGACTCGGACCCGGCCGACGCGACCCTCCTCTCGCTCGCCACCTTCGGGGTGGCCTACGCGGCCCGGCCCGTCGGCGCGCTGTTCCTCGGCCACTTCGGCGACCGCGTCGGCCGCAAGAAGATCATGGTCTTCACGCTGATCCTGATGGGGCTCTCGACGTTCCTGATCGGCTGCCTGCCGACGCGCGACCAGGTCGGCGGCCTCGCTCCGGTGCTGCTCGTCCTGTGCCGCGTCCTCCAGGGCATCTCGGCGGCCGGCGAGCAGGCCAGCGCCAACTCGATGACGCTGGAACACGCGCCGCCGGGCCGGCGCGGCTTCTTCACCAGCTTCACCCTCAGCGGCACCCAGGGCGGCCAGCTCCTGGCGACCCTCGTCTTCCTGCCGATCGCCGCGCTGCCCGAGGACCAGTTGCTCTCGTGGGGCTGGCGCGTGCCCTTCTGGGCGAGCGTCGCGGTCGCCGTGGTCGGCTACGTCATCCGCCGCACGCTCCAGGAGACCCCGGCCTTCACGCAGCAGGCCGCGACGGAGGGCGTCGTGAAGCTGCCGCTCGGCGTGCTCTTCCGCGACCACTGGGCGGACGTGCTGCGGGTGATCGCCGGTGCGCTGATCGCGTCGGTCAGCACGATCTTCACCGTGTGGGCACTGGCCTACGGCACCAGTGACGCCGTCGGCCTGTCCCGGACGCAGATGCTGTGGGTGGGCGCGCTGGCCAACGTGGTCGCGCTCGGCGCGATTCCCGCCTGGGCCACGCTCTCGGACCGCATCGGCCGCCGTCCGGTGTACCTGATCGGCGCCGCCGGCAGCGCCGTCCTGATGACCGCCTACCTGTGGGCGATCTCCACCGGCTCGTACGCCCTGGTCATGCTGTTCGGCATCCTCGCGTTCGGCGTCGTCTACAGCGCGGCGAACGGTGTCTGGCCGTCGTTCTACGGCGAGATGTTCTCCACCCGGGTCCGGCTGTCCGGCATGGCCATCGGCACGCAGATCGGCTTCGCGGTCGCGGGGTTCGCCGTCACGTTCGCGGCGCGGATCGCGGGTCCGGACGGCGACGACTGGTCGGCGGTGGCCCTGTTCACCGCGGCCCTGTGCGTCCCGCCGGTGATCGCCGTGCTCACCGCCCGCGAGACGCACAAGGTGCCGACCGAGCACCTCGGCGAGGGGCCGCGGGACGAGGCGGTCCGGCGGACCACGGTCGCCGCCTGATCCGACGGCCCCGACCGCCCCGACCGCCCCGACGGCACAGGCACGTTCACCGGCCCTTCACAGCAAGCCACTTGAGGCAACATCAGGTATTGACCGACGATCAGAGCACCCGCGACGCTCTGGTCTGCGGCACCCTGGAGAGGGGCTCCGCGCACCCCGGCCGGGTTCAGGGGCGGCCGGTGTGCGCGGAGTGCCCGTCGCGGGCGGGAACAGCGGAGCCGCACACCACCGATGCCGCCTGCCCCCGGGGACGTCCGGTGATCGGGCGTCAGGGGGCCACTCCCCCGCGTGCCGCGTCGAGCAGGGGCCCCAGTTCGCGGGTCACGGCGGTCAGGGCGCGTACGTCGCGTTCGGCCCGGGCGATGAGCAGCGCGCCCTCCAGCGCGCTGATCATCACGGTGGCGAGCGGTTCGGCGCGTTCGCCGGGGACGCCCATCCCGGCGAGGGCCTCGGCGACCGGACGGGTCCAGCGCGCGAAGGCGGCGGCTGCGGCGGCCCTGGTCGCGTCGGCGGACTCGGCGCAGTCGACGGTGGCCGCCGCGACCGGACACCCCGAGACGAAGCCCGTCGCCCGGAGCTCCTCGGTCCACTGCCCCACCATCGCCGCGAACAGCCCGGAGGGCGTCGGCTCCGGCAGCGCCGCGAGGAAGCGGGCGACCCGGTTGCCCGCATAGCGGCCGGCCCAGTCCACGGCCTCGTTGACCAACTGCTCCTTGCCGCCGGGGAAGTAGTGCTGGAGCGAGCCACGGGGTGCGCCCGCGTGCTCGGCCACGTCCCGCATCCCCGTCGCGGTCACCCCGTCGCGCCGGACGAGCTGCGCCGCGCTGAACACCATGCGCTCGCGCGGCCCGCGTTCGGGTTGCGCCATTACCGACCTCCCGTGCCGACCGACCTGTCGCACCCTATCCACTATGACGGCTGTCATGAAGCCGTCTACTATGACCGCTGTCATAGGCGGTGGTGGAGGCGACGGCCCGCGGACGGGCCCGCGCTCCGGCCGGAGAGGCGGTTCCTGGTGTACGTCGGTTTCATCGGTCTCGGCGTGATGGGCACGCCGATGGCGCTCAACCTGGTGCGTGCGGGTGTCCCCCTCGTCGTGTGGAACCGCACGGCCTCCCGGGCCGAACCCCTGCGCGCCGAGGGGGCACAGGTGGCGGCCGGCCCGGCCGAGGTCTTCGAGCGGGCGGACACGGTCCTTCTCGTGCTGGCCGACGAGGACGCCGTCGACGTGGTCCTCGGCCGCGGTACGAGCGGGTTCGCGTCGCGTGTCGCCGGACGCACCGTGGTCCACATGGGC
Organism: Streptomyces sp. NBC_01428; assembly: GCF_036231965.1. NCBI lineage: Bacteria > Bacillati > Actinomycetota > Actinomycetes > Kitasatosporales > Streptomycetaceae > Streptomyces > Streptomyces sp. NBC_01428. The sequence goes on from NZ_CP109499.1 coordinate 1,993,444, forward strand.
ACGACGTCACCGGAGTACTCGCGCGGCCTCGACGCCGACATCCGCGCCGCCGGCGGGCGGTACGCCGAGGCCCCGGTCTCGGGCTCGCGCGTTCCGGCCGAGGCCGGGCGGCTGGTGGCGATGCTCGCCGGTGACCCGATGACGGTCGAGGCCGTACGCCCCCTGCTCGCACCCCTGTGCCAGGAGACGTTCCCGTGCGGGGCGGTGCCGAACGCCCTGCTGATGAAGCTGTCGGTGAACCTGTTCCTGATCACCCTGGTGACCGGCCTGACCGAGGCGTTCCACTTCGCGGACCGACAGGGCCTGGACCGGGGTCTGTTCCTCGACGTCCTGGACGCGGGCCCGATGGCCAGCGGCGTCTCCCGGATGAAGGCCCCGAAGCTGCTGGACGGGGACTTCGGGGTGCAGGCCGCCGTCCAGGACGTCCTGAAGAACAACGAGTTGATCGCGCGGGCGGCCAGACTCACCGGCCTGGCCTCGCCCCTGCTGGACGCCTGTCACGCCCTGTTCGCCGAGACCGTGGCGCTCGGTCACGGGGACCTGGACATGGTCGCGGTGCTGCGGGCGATCGAGCACCGCACGGAAGCGGTTCCGGCACGGGGCGACGCCGCGCGGTCAGCGGGCGGGGATTCCGTAGGCCCGCTCGACGTGCAGGCGTAGGACGAGGCGGCGGTCGCGGACCATGGCCGCGCGATAGTCGTCCCAGTCGGAGTGTTCGCCGAGGACGTCGCGGTAGAGGCGGATCAGTTCCTCGACCGTCTCGTCGTTCGGGTCGGCGGCGACGGGCGTCAGTTCGGCGGTGCCCTCGACCACGGTGTACGCCCAGCGGTCGTCGCTGGTCACGTGGTACGAGGCCCGGGGGTCCCGGCGGAGGTTGCGCGTCTTGGCCCGGTCGTCGGTGAGGGAGACGCGGATGACCCCCTCATCGGGGTAGTAGACGTGGCTGACGTTGGACAGCTGGGGCCGGCCGTCCTTCTTGAGCGTGACGAGCACGCCGCCCTTGTACGCGGAGAGCAGTTCGAGCAGCTCGTCCTGCGCCCCGTCCCGTTTCTCTTCAGCAGTCATGTGCGTGGCAACACCCGGAGCCGGACGTCCCATTCCGCCCACGGACCCGCATCACCCGTCCGGCCGTTCCCCGATCACGCGCGCCACGACCGGTAGACACTGTCTACCCACTCCTGGTAGACAGTGTCTATGAGTGATCCGGAGACCGGTGGGCTGAGGGCGCGTCTGATCGACGTGGGCGTCGACCTCGTGACAGCGGAGGGCGCGCAGGCGCTGACCCTGCGGGAGATCGCCCGCAGGGCGGGGGTCTCGCACGGCGCCCCGCGCCGCTACTTCCCGACCCACCTGGAACTGCTGTCCGCCATCGCGCAGCGCGGGTTCGGCGAACTCCAGGCGCGGGCCGCGGCGGTGGACGACGACTCGGCCGACCCGCGGGCCCGGCTCACGGCGCTCGCCACGGTCTATCTGGACTTCGCCCTGTCCCGGCGCGGCATGTACGAGCTGATGTTCCGTCACGACCTGCTGGAGAGCAACCGGTTGGGGCTGCGGGAGACGAGCCTTCCGCTGTTCGGGGTGCTCGTCGGCCTCGTCGGCCGGGTGCGCCCCGAGGCCGACGCCCCGACCGTCGCGGGCACCCTGTGGGCGAACCTGCACGGCATCGCCCAGTTGTGGGGGTGGGGCAGTCTCCAACTCAGCACCGGAGCAGCCGAGTTCGCACCCCTGTTGTGGGCGGCGCTCGACGCGCACCTCGGACCGGAGGAGCGGTGAGCACGGTCCGCTCCGTGAAGGGGGCCCACCGTACGGCGACCCCGGCGGCGCACCGCCGGGTCACCCTGGCGAGCAGTGTCGTCGGTGCCGTGATCGTCGCGCTCGACGGCACGGTCCTCACCGTCGCCCAGCCCACCCTCCAGCGCGATCTGCACGCCTCGTTCGCCCGGGTCCAGTGGACCAGCACCGGGTACCTCATCGCGGTGGCCGGGCTGTTGGTGTTCGCGGGACGGCTCGGGGACCGCCACGGCCATCAACGGGTCTTCGGTCTGGGCGTTCTGGGCTTCGGCGTGGCGTCGGCGGGGATCGGCCTCGCTCCCGGACTCGGCTGGGTGATCGCGCTCCGGGTGGCGCAGGGCGTGTTCGGGGCGCTGCTGCAGCCGGCCACCCTCGGGATGCTGCGCGCCGCGTATCCGCCCGACCGGCTCGCGATGCCCATCGCGCTGCGGACCAGCGCCATCGGTGTCGCCGCGGCCTCCGGGCCCCTCCTCGGCGGCGCGCTGGTCAGCCAGTTCGGATGGCGGGCCGTCTTCACCCTCAACGTCCTTCCCGCGCTGGTGCTCGGCGTGCTGGCGCTCACGGTCCGGCCGCCGGCCGCCACGGAGGCGGGCGGGGCGGTGAACTCGGGTCCGGAGGCGGGAGCGAGTGCGGGTGCGGCTGCGGAAGCAGGTGCGGGTGCGAAGACCGGCGCCCCGGCCGCGTCCGGCCCCCTCGACGTACCGGGGGCCGTCCTTCTGACGGTGGCGCTGGTCGCGCTGGTCCACACCCTGGTCGGGATCCCCGACTCCGGCTGGACGGCGGCGACCGCGTTCGGACTGACCGTGACGGCTCTCGCCGGTGCCGCGTTCGTGCGCAGGGAACGGCGTGCCCCGAGCCCGTTGGTGCCCCTCGACGTACTCGGCTCGGCGACCGTGGCGGCCGCGCTCGGCATCCTGGTCGCCGCGTCCGCCGCCATGTTCGGCACCCTGTTCACCGCCAGTTCCTTCCTCCAGCGAACCCTGGGGCTCGACCCGCTGGAGACCGGTCTACGGGCCCTGCCGGGCGGCGTCATGATGGTGCTCGGTGCCCCCGTCGCCGCCGTCCTCCTGCGCAGGTTCGGCGCCCGCGCGACCACACTGGCCGGAACGCTCCTTCTCACCTGCGGTGTCCTGCTCCTGTCCCGGCTCGACGCGGCGTCGACCGCCGTGACCGTCGGGGCGGGCTTCCTGCTGCTGGGCGCCGGATTCGCCACCGTGATGGTCACCGCGACCGCGGTCGTCGTCCGGCAGGCGTCCGCGGGATCGGCCGGTGTGGCGGGCGGCCTGCAGCAGACGGCGATGAACATCGGCCCCGTCCTCGGCATCGCCGCCGCGGCCACGCTGCTGACCGTGACCCCCGGCTCCGTCGGCCTCCCCCTCGTCACGCTGGCGGCGATCTGCACGGCGGGCACCCTGCTCGCACTGCGGCTTCCTGGGCACAAGAACACCGTGAGCACCGCTCACCGGAGCCCGGCCGACGCGGCTCCGGCCCGTACGGGACCATGAACGAGACAGGCGCGGCCCGGAGGAGAGCCATGGGACATCTGCGACAGGAAGTCGAACCGAGATCGGTCGGCCTCGACACCAAGGCGCTGGCCCGACTCGACCAGCACTTCACCCACATGGTCGACGACGGCCACCTGCCCGGCTATCTGGTCTGCGTCTCCCGGCACGGGAAGGTCGCCCACCTCACCACGTACGGACGGCGTGACCGCGAGGCCGGACTCCCGGTGGAGACCGACACGCTGTGGCGGATGTACTCCATGACCAAGCCGGTGACCTCGGTCGCCGCGCTGACGCTGGTCGAGGAGGGACGCCTCGGACTCGACGACCGGCTGTCCGACCATCTCCCGGCCTTCGCCGAACCACGGGTCTACGTCAGCGGTTCGGGGTCCGGGACGGTCACACGGGCCGCCGAACAGCCCATCCTGATCCGGCACCTGCTCACCCACACCGCCGGGCTGACCTTCGGCTTCTACCACGCGCACCCCGTCGACGCGCTGTACCGGGACGCCGGTGTGGAGTCCTCCGTGGCACCGGGCGCCGACCTGGCCCGGACGTGCGAGGTGTACGCGGGGCTGCCCCTGCAGTTCGAGCCCGGCACCCGATGGAACTACTCCGTCGCCACGAACGTCCTCGGCCGCGTCATCGAGGTGGTGTCCGGCCAGGACCTCGACACCTTCCTCCACGAGCGGATCTTCGGGCCGCTGGGCATGACGGACGCCGGCTTCCACGTCTCACCCGAACAGGAGCCCCGACTGGGCGAGTTGTACGGGGAGGACAGGGAGGGCGGCATCCGGCCCGTCGCCGGGCTCCCGCTGCGCGGCCGGCCCCGCTTCCTCTCCGGCAGCGGCGGGATGGTCGCGAGCGCCCACGACTACCACCGCTTCGCGGAGATGCTCCGCCGGCGCGGCGAACTCGACGGGGTCCGGCTGCTGCGCCCCGGGACCGTGGACATGATGGCGGCCAACCACCTGCCGGGCAACGCCGACCGCCGTACCGTCGGCGCCCCCTTCCACCAGGAGCCGGGCAACGCGGGCCTCGGCTTCGGCCTCGGCGTCTCGGTCGTGGTGGACCCGGACCTGACCCGGTCCCCCTCCAGCGAGGGCGCGTTCGGCTGGAGCGGCGTCGCCACCACCACCTTCTGGGTCGACCCGCGCAACGACCTCACGGTGCAGTTCCTGAGCCAGCTGCGCCCGACCGCCTCCCACTCGGTCTACCCCGAGCTCAAGCGCCTGGTGCACGAGGCGCTCCAGGGCTGACCGGCGGGCGACGTCAACCGGGCTGCCGTACCGCCCGGTTGACGCGGTACACGTCCCGTACGCAGAGGTTGACCACCGTGGTCGCCACGATGACCCCCGCGCACACGAGGAGGACGTCCCGGTCGGACCAGGTGCCCGCGGCGAGGGCGGCGAGCAGATAGCCGAGCGGGATCGCGAGGCGCTCGCCGACGCTGTTGAAGGAGCCTGCCCGCCCCAACTCCTGCTCAGGTATGTGCAGTTGGAACGCGGTCGTCCAGGCGACGATGGCGACGTCCAGGCCGATGCCGGCGAGCAGGGCCGCGACCAGCACGGCGGGCAGGGGCAGTCCGAGCCCCATCGCTGTCAACGGCAGGAAGAGCAGCGAGGCGGTGCTCACGGCGACGACGAGCAGCCGGTACGGCTTCCACCACAGGCAGACCAGCGCGCCCGCCAACAGGCCGAGTGCGAAGGCCCCTTGCACGAGGCCCCAGGAGCCGGCGCCGGAGTACAGCTCCGCCGCGAGAAGGGGCCCGAGCAGCTGGAAGCCGGCCAGCCAGGCGGCGACCACGATCATGCCGGCCACGGTGTACGTCCACAGCCAGGTCCGGGAGCGGAACCCTGCCCAGCCCGCGCGCAGATCGCTCAGGGCGCTGTGCACGGTGACGGGTCTCTCCAGGCGCAGCCCGTGCAGCAGCAGCGCCGCGATCAGGAACGTGAGGGCGTCCCAGGCCAGTGCCCATCCGGGTCCGCAGAGCGCGACGACGATTCCGCCCACCACCGGGCCGAGCACCCGTACCGCGTTGCTCGGCAGCCTGACCAGCGCGTTGGCCTGCTGCAGGTACTCGGCCGCGACCAGTTGGTTCACCACGCCCTGTCCGGCGGGCACGGTGAACGCCATGGCGACGCCCGAGAGGAATCCGCAGGCGGCGATCGAGAGGGTCGAGGCCGCGCCGCTCAGCACGACGACGGCGAGGGCGCCTTGGGCGGCCGCCGCGACGACGTTGCCCGCCACCAGGATCCGGCTGCGGGACATCCGGTCCGCGAGGACCCCGCCGGCGAGCAGGAAGGCGACGGTGGGCACCGTGTTCGTGGCGAGCACCAGGCCGAGCGAGCCGGCCCCGCCGCCCTCCCCGATCACCGCGTAGGCGAGGGCGAGCGGCGCCATCGCCGTCCCCGTCGCCGAGATCAGGTTGGCGAGGACGAACCGGCGGAAGGCGGCGCTACGCAGCGGCGCCGTCCGGGTCGTCGGCGGGCGCGCCGCGGTCTTCATCGTCCTCCCTCACCGACGACGCCGGGACACGGCCCGGCTCCGTCGATCGACTCCCCGTGCCGGGCGATCATACGAGGTCGGCCGAGGGAGGCGAGGACGGGTGGCGGGCCCCGGACCGGGGCCCGCGGCCTGGGGCGGCGCGCCGCCCTGTCAGGCCTCCGGCTCCGCCGCCGCGGCGGCGCGCACCACCGCCCACGCCGCCGCGGCGTCCTGGATCCCGAGGCCCGTGCTGTTGTGGAAGACGATGTCCTCGGGGCCGGTGCGGCCGGGGTGGCGGCCGGTGAGGACGGCGCCGAGCGGGACCAGGTCGCCGACGGTCAGGCGCCCCTCGCGCAGGGCGTCCACCACCGGTCCGGCGTGTTCGGCCGCCGTCGCCGGATCGTCGACGACGACCGCCGCGGCCCGGCGGAGCACCTCCGCGTCGACCTCGCTGCGGCCGGGTTCGAAGGAACCGACACTGACGACCGTGCAGCCGGGGGTCAGCCAGGCGCCCCGGACGACCGGGGTGGCGCTGAGGGTGCAGGCGGCGACCATCGGAAGGCCCGTGACGGCCTCCTCGGCCGAGCCGACCGCCTCGACCGGCACCCCGAGTTCGGCGGTGAGGCGGGCCGCCGCCCCGGCACGGCGACCGGGATCCGGGCTCCAGACGCGTACGGACCGCAGGTCGCGCACCCGGGCGACGGCCCGTGCGTGGGCCAGGGCCTGGGTTCCGGAGCCGATGAGGCCCAGCTCCGTGCTGTCGGGGCGGGCCAGGACGTCGAAGGCGACGGCACTGGCCGCGGCGGTGCGCAGCGTGGTCACCGCCGTGCCGTCCAGGACGGCGACGACCTGCCCGGTGTCCGGGTCGAGCACGGTGACCACCGCGTGGACGGTGGGCAGCCCGGCCGCCGCGTTGGCCGGGTTGACGCTGCCGATCTTGGCGACCGCCCCGGTGTCCGCGGACAGCCGCGCCAGGTAGGCGAAGACCACGCTGTCGTCGAAGCGGCTGGGATGCATGATCTTGCCGGGCAGTTCCGCGGTGCCGTCACCGAGCGCGGTGAAGGCCGCGCGCTGCGAGGCGATCGCCGCGTCGGTGTCCAGCAGTGCGGTCACCCGCTCGCGCGAGAGGAACAGCGGTCCGGGGTCGTCGTGTGTCATTCCTCAGTGATGACCGTTTTCGCCGACCCGCAAAAGATCGCCTTCGCCCATTCGTCGCCGTCGAGGTGCGGGAGGTAGTGGTCGAGGCGCTCCCGCTTGGTCAGCAGGTAGGTGAGGTTGTCCTCGCACGGCGGAATCAGCAGCGGCACCTGCTCGGCGACCCTGATGCCGTGCCGCACCAGCGACTCGCGCTTGCGCGGGTTGTTGGACAGCAGCCGCACGGACCGGACGCCGAGGTCGTGCAGCATCTGCGCCGCCACCCCGTAGTCGCGGGCGTCCACCGGCAGGCCGAGGGCGAGGTTGGCCTCCACGGTGTCGAGTCCCTCCGACTGGAGCTTCATCGCCTTCAGCTTGGCGAGCAGCCCGATGCCCCGGCCCTCGTGGCCCCGCAGGTAGACGAGGACACCGCGCCCCTCGGCCACGATCGCCCGCAGCGCGGCGGCGAGTTGGGGCCCGCACTCGCAGTGCTGCGATCCGAACGCGTCACCGGTCAGGCATTCCGAATGCAGCCGGGTGAGCACATCCCCTTCCCGTACGGCGTCCAAGTCGCCGTAGACGAGGACGACTTGTTCCTCGCCCCGGTCGTGGTCGAGGTAGCCGACGGCCTGGAAATCACCGTATTCGGTGGGCAGGGGGGCAATCACGACTCGTTCGACACCTGTGAGGTGGGCATTCCCGCCGAGTACGCCAAAGTTATCTGTCATGATCTGGTTCCTAAGCAGAGTCGAAAGGGCCGTGAAAACATGAGTGGTTCGGGAACGCGCTCGACGGTGTCGGGTGTACTGCCGCTGGACACCACGGAGGATGTCCGCGCACGGGGGGCCGGTGTCCCCCGTCAGGTCGCCGTTCTTCCCGTCGGCAGTCTCGAACAGCACGGGGCCCATTTGCCGTTGACGACGGACACGCTCGTCGCCTGCGCCGTCGCGCGGGAGATCGCGGCCGCCTACCCGGTGCAGCTCCTTCCCCCGGTGACGATCTCCTGCTCGCACGAGCACGCCGCCTGGCCGGGCACGGTGAGCATCTCCGCGGTCACCCTGTACGCGGTGGTCCGCGACATCGCCGCGTCGTTGCGGCGCTCGGGCGTCGACACCCTGGTGGTGGTCAACGGCCACGGCGGGAATTACGTGCTGGGGAATGTCGTGCAGGAATCCGCGGGCACCGGTACGCGTATGGCGCTTTTCCCCGCCGCGGAGGACTGGGAGGGCGCCTGCGAACAGGCGGGTGTGCAGACGTCGTTGCTCAGCGACATGCACGCGGGAGAAATCGAGACGTCCATTCTCCTGCACGCTCATCCGGAATGCGTCAAAGACGGTTATGAGGCCTCCGATTTCGTCGCCGACGACCGTCGGCATCTGCTCACGCTCGGCATGTCGGCCTATACCGAGTCCGGGGTCATCGGCCGTCCGTCGATGGCGTCCGCCGAGAAGGGCAGGGCGCTCCTGGCCGGGCTGGCCGAGGCCTTCGGCGCGTACTTCGCTCTGGTGACGTCCGAGTCGCTGCACTGATCACGCCCTTCCGCGTTCTCCTCGTGGGGGCGCCGCAGCGCGGCTCCCCACCGGACGACCAGGACCACGGCGCCGGGCAGGCTCGCCGCGAAGCTCAGCACGCCGTAGATCACGGCGACGGTGAGGCCCATGCCGGCACCGAGTCCGGCGGCACCGAACGCCCAGGCGGTGACGCCCTCGCGGGGGCCCCAGCCGCCGATGTTCAGCGGCAGCCCCATGGCGAGCAGGGCCAGCAGGGCCAGCGGCAGCAGGCGGGTGACGGACGCGTCGGACCCGGCCGCGCGGGCCGCCAGCACGAACATCGCGAGGTGTCCGGCGAGCACCAGAACCGACGACAGTGTCACGCCGGGCCAGCTGCGCCGGGCCAGCAGGGCACCGCGCGCCTCGGTGAGAGCGGCACGGACGGCGCCGTACCGGGTGGCGGACGCCGGGGCACGGCCCTTGCGGACGGCGCCCACGGTCACCACGCCGCACACCGAGACCACGGCGAGCAGCAGGGCGGACTCCCGGGACTGGGTGAGCACCGGTGAGGGCTGGGTGAGCAGCACCACCGCGCCGACGGCGATCAACACGGCCTGTCCCGCGGTGCGTTCGATGACCACCGCGCGGACGCCCCGGCCGATGTCGCCGGCGCTCTGTCCGTGCCGTACGGCCCGGTGCACGTCGCCGAGGACGCCGCCGGGCAGTGCGGCGTTCAGGAACAGCGCGCGGTAGTAGTCCGCGACGGCCGCGCCGAGGGGGAGCCGGATGCGCAGTTCGCGCGCGACGAGGCACCACCGCCAGGCGCTGAACGCCGTGGTGAGCAGCCCGATCCCGATCGCCGCCAAGAGCGTCGTCCCGTCGATCCGTCGCAACCCGTCGAGGAACACCCCTGTACCCAGTCGCCAGAGGAGCACACCGAGGATGAGGACACCGGCGACCGTGCCGAGGTGCTTGCGCATCCGGCGGACGACGCCTCGGCCGCGCGGCCCGGAGCCGGGATCGGCGGCCTCGTCCGCGGGCCCCTCGGCGGACGTCGGCCCGGGGCCGCTCACCGGCGCCGCGGTGCCCGCCGACGCGGAGGCCGCGTCGGACACGGTCGTGCGGGCCGGCCCGGCCGTCGGCGCGTGCGGCCCGCCGGCCGGGTTCGCCGCCACGCCGTTCACGCCAACCGCGCCCACAGGGAGCGAGGTCGCCGGTAGGGCGGGCCCGGTCGCGGTCACCGTCTCCAGGCCGGCACTCACGCCGCACCCCTGGTGCCCCGGGGCAGTGCCAGGACGTCGCTGTGGTGCACGAGCACGCTCAACTCCCCTGCGGCGCACGCCTCCAGGCGGGCGCTCAGGTAGGACGCGGCGCGTTCCGCGAGGTCGGGGCGCTCCTCGACGGCCGCGCCGACCCAGCCGCGCAGCCACTCCGCGGTCAGTTCGGCCTGGTCGGGGCCGAGCCGCCAGGGGCTCGGATGCGCGCGCACCGTCGCGCCGTACCGGCCGAAGGCCTCGCAGGCGGCCGTGACGGCCTCGGGGCCGAGCCTCTCGCCGCGCCGCTGGTGGGCGTTGAACGCCTCGCCGATCTCGGCGTCCAGCGGGTCGGCCGGGGACAGTTCGACGCGGCCGACGACGGACAGGGTCAGCAGGGCGGGCACGCCGGCGCCGGCGCAGGCCGCCGCGAGCCGGTCGATCTCCTCGCCGGTGAGCACGTCGAGCAGCGCCGAGGCGGTCACCAGGGACGCTCCGGCGAGGGCGTCGGCGGTCAGCCGGCCGATGTCGCCCCGCTGGGTGGTGACGCCGACGTGGCTGCCGTCGGCCGCCGCGCGGGGCGCACCCACGGTGGCGAAGTGCAGCAGGTAGGGGTCCCGGTCGTGCAGGATCCAGTGCTGGGCGCCGTCGAGCCGCGGGGCCAGCCAGCGGCCCATGGAGCCGGTGCCGCAGCCCAGGTCGTGGATCACCAGGTCGCCGCCGCGCACCGGACGGTTGGCCAGCCGGACGCGCAGCGGGTCGAGCAGGTCGGCCGCGCGGGCGGCGGCGTCGGCGGGTTCCCGCAGCCGGAGCCACTGCGGCGCGTAGCGCGGCACCTCGTCGGCGTCGGACTCAGCCCCTCGCTGACCGGGCACGCCCGTCCTCACCTTCTGCTCGGGCTCCTCGGGCGTGCCGGAATCCGGCCCGCCCGTGGACGTCGTCGGGGCACTCATGCGGCCCTCCGGGGTGCGTCGGGCAGCCGGCCGAGCACTCCGGCCAGGCTGCGCGCGGTGGTCGCCCAGCCGTCGAGCGCGGCACGGCGTCCGCGGGCGGCGGCCTTCAGCCGGCGGCGCACGTCGGCCTCACCGAACCAGCCGCGCAGTTCGGCGGCGAGCGCCCCCGGGTCCTCCGGCGGCACGAGGATGCCGGGCACCCCGCCGTCGGGTGCGCGGCCGACCGCCTCGGGAAGCCCGCCGACGTCGGTGGCGAGCACCGGAATGCCGCGCGCCAGCGCCTCGGTGACGGCCATGCCGTACGTCTCGGCGTACGAGGTGAGGACCATGAGGTCGGCGGCGGCGTAACTGGCGTCGAGTTCGGCTCCGGCCTGCGGGCCCGCCAGGTGGAGACGGTCGCCGAGGCCGTACTGCGCGATGAGGGACCGCAGGTGGGCGACGTAGGCCGGGTCCTGGGCGAGTCCGCCGACGCAGACACAGCTCCAGGGCAGGTCGGTGACGGTCGCCAGGGCTTCGACGAGCCGGTGCTGGCCCTTGCGGGGGGTGACCGCGGCGACGCACAGCAGCCGGGAGACACCGTCCGTGCCGGAGGCGAGCGGCGCGATGTCGGCGCCGGGGGCGGCGACGTGGACGCGGTCGGGGGCGAGGCCGTGGTGGGCGACGAGCCGGCGGACGGCCCATTCGCTGGTGGCGACGACGGCCGACACGGCCCGCAGCGTCGTGCGTTCCCGGGCGTCCAGGTCGGCGGCGACGGCCGGCGGGAGCCCGGTCTCGTCGCCGAGCGGCAGGTGCACCAGGACGACCAGGCGCAGCCGGTCGGCCTCGGGGACGACGATCTCCGGGACCCCGCAGGCGACGAGACCGTCGAGGAGGACGACCGTGCCGTCGGGCAGGTCGGCGAGGGTGCGGGAGAGTTCCGTGCGGGCCGCGACGCCGGGGCGGGGCCATTCGCCGGGGACGGCGTGCCGGTGGACCTGCCAGCCGAAGCCGGGCAGGTCCAGGCAGAGGCGCCGGTCGTAGGCGTTGCCGCCGCTCGGCGCCGCCGGGTCGTCGACACCGCCGGGCATGACGAAGTGCACGGAGCGCAGGGACATGGGGATGATCTCGGCGTTCTTCAGAGCCGTGTGCTGCACGGGCACGTAGTTCAGGGCGCCGTCGGGGCCCTGCGTCACGGTGCCGTGTCCGGCCCGTGGGGTCGTCTTGTCGAGGATCACGTCGGTCACAGGGCACGCTCGTAACTCGCCCAGGCGATGTGCGACTCGTGGAGGGTGACGGTGATGCCGGTCAGGCCGCGGGCACCCTCACCGAGCCCGCCCGCGTGGACGCGGGCGGCGAGCCGGTCCGCGATGACCTTGGCGAGGAACTCGGTCGAGGTGTTGGTGTCCTTGAAGTCCGGTTCGCTGTCGAGGTTGCGGTAGTTCAACTCGCTGACGACGGCGCCGAGTTCCTGCGTCGCGAGCCCGATGTCGACGACGATGTTGTCGTCGTCGAGCTCGGGGCGGCGGAAGGTGGCGTCCACCAGGAACGTCGCTCCGTGCAGGCGCTGCGCGGGTCCGAAGACCTCGCCACGGAAGCTGTGGGCGATCATCAGGTGATCGCGGACGGTGATGCTGAACAACGGACGACCCTCCAGGTGCGGTACGTCTGATCCTCTGCCGGGATCACGTCTTCTAGTACGGGTACCCGGCGCACCGTGTTCAGCCGCCGGTCGCCCTTTCTTCGGAGTCGCTGGAGGTCAGGCCGGTTCCGGTCGGCTCAAACCTCGTCGTAGGCGACGCGGTGACACAGCGCCGGGATCGATCCGGAGGCGAGTTTCCCCATCACGTCGGGGAGTTCGGAGAAGGCGCACTCTCCGGTGATGAGGGCGTCGAAGGCCGGTTCCGCGAGGAGTTCGAGGGCGAGCGCGAGCCGGTCGGCGTAGGTCCGTCCGGCCCGGCCGGAGGGGGAAACGGAACCGACCTGGCTGCTGCGCAGGGTCAGCCGCCGGGAGTGGAAGGCCTCCCCGAGCGGCAGGCCGACCCGGCGGTCGCCGTACCAGCTCAGTTCGATGACGGTGCCCTCCCGGGCGAGGAGTTCCAGGGAGCGGGTGAGGCCGGCCTCGGTGGCGCTGGCGTGCACCACGAGGTCGCACTCGCCCGCGGCGTCCTCGGGGAGGGCGAAGCCGACGCCGAGTGCGCGGGCGACGGCGGCGCGATCCGGGTCGGCGTCGACGAGTTGGACCCGCACCCCGGGGAACCGGGCGAGGAGGGCCGCGACCGAGCAGCCGACCATGCCGCCGCCGACGACGGCGATCCGGTCCCCGATCAGCGGAGCGGCGTCCCACAGGGCGTTGACCGCGGTCTCGACCGTGCCGGCGAGGATCGCGCGGGACGCGGGCACGGAGTCGGGCACCACGGTCACGGCGTTCGCCGGGACGACGTAGTGCGTCTGGTGCGGGTAGAGGCAGAAGACGGTGCGCCCGAGGAGCGGTTCGGGTCCTTCCTCGACCCGGCCGACGTTCAGGTAGCCGTACTTCACGGGTGCGGGGAAGTCGCCCTCCTGGAAGGGCGCGCGCATCGAGGCGTACTGGTTCTCCGGGACCCCGCCGCGGAACACCAGGGTCTCCGTGCCCCTGCTGACCCCGGAGTACAGGGTGCGCACCAGCACCTCTCCGTTCCCGGGAGCGGGCAGGAGTGCCGGCCGGATCTCTCCGTGGCCGGGTTCGGCGAGCCAGAAGGCGCGAGTCGTGCGTTCCATGAGCGTCCCCCTGAACGATTCAGCAGATCTTCACGTACGGACCAGTGACAAGCCGCGGACGGTACGCGGCGTTGATCGACTCTGTCACACGGCCGGAGGATGTGCGGTGGCCCTGAACAACACGTACGGCGCGAGGCTCCCCCAACAGGAGACCATGGTGGGAGCCGGGGTGCAGCTTCTCCTGCTGGTGCTGCTGGGCACGGTGATAGGGATGGGTCCGGCGGGCTGGCTGAGTGGTCTGGCCTTCGGGATCGCGACCTGGGCGGTGCTCACCCGGGCCCTGCGGCGCACGCGCCCCCGCTCCTTCGGTCCGGCCAACCGCGTCACCCTCGGCCGCGCGATCCTGGTGGGCGGTGTCACCGCGCTCGTCGCGGACTCCTTCCAGAGTTCGCCGCCGGTGAGCCTCCTCGTCGGCCTGACGGCGGTCGCGCTGATCCTGGACGGTGTCGACGGCAAGGTCGCCCGACGGACCGGTACGTCGTCCGCCCTGGGCGCCCGCTTCGACATGGAGGTGGACGCGTTCCTGATCCTGGTCCTGAGCGTGTACGTCGCGATGTCGCTCGGCCCGTGGGTGCTGCTGATCGGCACCATGCGGTACGTGTTCGTCGCGGCGGCCCGGGTGCTGCCCTGGCTGAACGCGGCGCTGCCGCCGAGCATGGCCCGCAAGACGGTGGCGGCGCTGCAGGGCGTCGTGCTGCTGGTCGCGGGCGCCGGGATCCTGCCGTACGGGGTGACGACGGCGGCCGTGGCGCTGGCGCTCGGCTCGCTGGTCTGGTCGTTCGGCCGCGACACGGTTTGGCTGTCGCGGCACGGCGCCCGCCCGGCCGTGGAGCGGGCCGCGCAGGCCGAGCGGCAGCCCCGCCGACTGGTCGGCGCCACCGCGACGGGGCCGGCTGCGGCGACGGGCCCGGCTGCGGCTCAGCGCCTGGTCGCCCCGACGACCCGCACGGCGGCCTGACCCCGACCGGCCCGCGGCCGGCTCCGGGCCCGTGGCCCGCCCCGGCCGGTGGCCCGCTCCCCCGACCGTGCCCCGGTCCGGTCGTGACTCCGGTCCGGCCGGTGATGCCGTCCGACCCGTGATCCGGTGCGGGCGCGTGCCGCGGCCGGGCGGGTTCAGTAGGTGATCACCGCGTCGCGCACGGTGTGGCGGTCCGTGCGGCCGCCGGTGGCCGCGGCGAAGCCGACCAGCACGTTCCGCGGGAGGGTGATCTCCGTGTCGACGACCCGCGTGCCGTCCACGGCGACCCGCAGATGCCCCGCTCCCGTCACGGACACGTCCACGGCATGGGTACCGGTCCGCAGGCCGGGCAGGGCCGCCGAGGTGGCGGCGTACCGCAGCGGGGAGCCCGTTCCGCCGACGGCCACCCCGGCGAGTCCGGCCGCCGGCTCCCCGGTGTTGCGATGGGTGTCGAGGGCGACGGCGACTCCCGGCAGACCAGCGGAGCCGAGTCCCCCGCCGCCCGCGCCCAGGGCCGTCGGAGTCGCCTTCGCCGCGTCGAGGAGGAGCAGGGCGAGACCGTCCGCGCCGCTGCCGCCGCCGAGTCGCGCGGTGAAGCGGGCCCGCAGCCGCGCCGACGGCACGGCGACCGCCTGGACGGCGGATCCCCTGGCGTCGCGCACCGCGTCGGTGAGCACGAGGTCGCTGCCGGACTGCGCGGCGGAGCCGTTGCGGGTCCAGCCGTTCGGCCCGGGCGGCGCCACCGCGTAGGAGGCCGCCGTGATGACCGTGTCGCGGACGGCGTGGTTGTCGGTCTTCCCGCCGTTGGCGCCGGTGAAGACGGGCAGCGCCGTCGCGGGCAGAGCGGGGACGGTGGCGGTCAGCAGCCGGGCGCCGTCCATCCAGACGGAGAGGGTCTTCCCGGAGACGGCGATCGCGACAGCGTGCGGGCCCGAGCGGAGGTCCGGCACCCTGGCGGACGTCGTCGCGAGGGTGCGGGAGCTGTCCCCCGTGGCGGCCGTGACGCCGATGAAGTTGGCCGACGGGTCGCCGGTGTTGCGGTGGGTGTCGAAGGTGATCGCCACGCCGGGCTTCCCGGCCCAGCCGAGACCGCCGCCGTCCGCGCCGAGGGCCGTGGGGGTGGCCCGCGCCGGGTCGAGCAGACCGAAGGTGAGGCCGTCGCCACCGCTGCCGCCGCCGATGACGGTCACGAACGCGGCCTTGAGGCCGTCGGTGACCACCGGGACCTGGAACACCGCCGATCCCGCCTGGTGTGCCGCGGTCCGGGTGAGCTGGAGGTCGGCGCCGGAGACCTGGGCGGACCCGTTGCGGGTCCACCCGCCGGCTCCGGGAGCCGGGACGGTGACCCGGCCCGGCTCCGCCGCCGGTGCGGGCACCGCACCGGCGGCACCGAGCAGCAGGCAGCCCGTCACCAGGGCGAGAAGCCGGGTCGTGGTCCGCCGAGCGCGCGGGCTGAGCATGTCTCCACCTCGGGGCGTGAGTACGGGGAGCGGCGGCCGGGAGACCCCGCAGGCGATCATGGTCGGCACCCCGGCCCGATATTCGTACGAACCCGGTGCGGCGGCCGGGCATGGTTCACCCCGACGGGCCAAGGCGGTGCGCGCGGTCCGCCGCGACCGGTGCGACGCCCCGCGCAGATTAGTTGACGGGATGTGTCAGGTATTGCCGTCACAGTGGTGCGCGTCGACACGGTGAGCGTGTCCCCAGCGGGAGGTCGGACATGGCGCGGCACGAGGTCGGGTACGAGGTGAGGGGTCCCTGGTCCCTGGAGAGCAGCCGGGAGTTCTGGGAGGAGATGGCGCCGGTGCCGCCGGCCGGGGCGGCGGGCACGGAAGGGACGCTGCGGACGGTGTTCCCCGCGGACGCCGACTGGCGGCACGTCACCGCAGAGGTCACACAGGTCGGATCCGCCGCCCGGATCGTGGTCACCGGGGACGGCGACCTGGACGCGGCGGCGGACCAGGTGGCCCGCTTCCTCTCCCTGGACGTCGACGCCCGCGGCTGGCCCGCCGTCGGCGACCGGGACCCGGTGATCGGCCGGATCCGGGCGAGCAGGCCGGGACTTCGCCCGTGCGGGTTCCACTCCCCTTACGAGGCGGCCGCGTGGGCGGTGCTGACCCAGCGCACCGGGAGGACGACGGCCCGGGGCACCCGGGCCGACATCGTCGCGCGGCTCGGCGACGGCGGGGCGTTCCCCTCGCCCGAGCGGCTGCTCCGGCTGGACGTCGAACTGCCCTGGCGCAAGACCGAGTACCTGCACGCCGTCGCCGCCGCCGCGCTGGACGGGGAACTGGACGGGGCCGAACTGCGGGCCCTGGAGCCGGAGGAGGCCATGCGCCGGGTCCGGCAGGTCAAGGGGCTCGGCGTCTTCGCCGCCGAACTCGTCGTCGTGCGGGGCGCGGGACACCCGGACGTGCTGCCCACGCAGGAGCGGCGGCTGGCCGCGGAGATCGAGGACCAGTACGGGCCCGGGCGCGATCCGGCGGACATCGCGGAGAACTGGCGGCCCTTCCGCACCTGGGCCGCGCTCCATCTGCGCGTCCGGCGGGCCGAACGGCTGGGCACCGACGGGCACCGGCCCCCGCGGACCCGGGCGACGTGACCCCCCCGCACCGCTCCCGGCACGACTCCGTCGAAATCGGACACCCTCGCGCACGTCACGACCTGCCCCGGCCGAGATCAGACATCAACTGGCTAGACTACGACCCCTTGTGCACGTGATCGCGCCACGCGCGAGCAATGCCGTCCCCGAAGGGTTTCGACGCTTGATAGCCATCGAAGATGTCAGCAAGCGATATGCAGACGGCACGGTGGCCGTCGATCGCCTGTCCCTCCAGATACCGAACCACTCCATCACCGTCCTCGTCGGACCCTCGGGCTGTGGCAAGACGACCACGCTCCGCATGATCAACCGCATGGTCGAGCCGAGCAGCGGCACGATCCGGGTCGACGGCGAGGACATCACGCGGCAGCCGGTCAACGCCCTGCGCCGCTCGATGGGTTACGTCATCCAGAACGCCGGTCTCTTCCAGCACCGGACGATCCTCGACAACATCGCCACCGTGCCGCGGCTGCTCGGCTGGTCCAAGCAGCGCGCCCGGGACCGCGCGGCGGAGCTCATGGAACGGGTCGGCCTCGACCCGGGGATGGCCCGCCGCTACCCGTACCAGCTCTCCGGCGGTCAGCAGCAGCGCGTCGGCGTCGCCCGCGCGCTCGCCGCGGACCCGCCCATCCTGCTCATGGACGAGCCGTTCTCCGCGGTCGACCCGGTCGTCCGGCGGGGTCTGCAGGAGGAGTTGCTCCGCATCCAGGGCGAACTGGGCAAGGCCATCGTCTTCGTCACCCACGACATGGACGAGGCGATCACGATCGGCGACCGCATCGCGGTGCTGCGCACCGGCGGCAAACTCGCCCAGTTCGCCGCGCCCGACGAGATCCTGTCGGCGCCCGCCGACCCGTTCGTCGAGCAGTTCCTCGGCGCGGACCGGGGCATCCGCGGGCTGTCGTTCCTGTCCACCCGCGATCTCGGACTCGACCGCTCCCGGGTCGTGCCCGTCGGTCCCGAGGCCCGGGAGGCCGCCGGGCGCGGTACGGCGCAGGAGCCGGTGCTGGTGACCGACGCGGA
The DNA here is from genome assembly GCF_036231965.1 of Streptomyces sp. NBC_01428. Taxonomy (NCBI): domain Bacteria; kingdom Bacillati; phylum Actinomycetota; class Actinomycetes; order Kitasatosporales; family Streptomycetaceae; genus Streptomyces; species Streptomyces sp. NBC_01428. The sequence continues at coordinate 2,011,373 of NZ_CP109499.1, forward strand.
CGGCAAGCCGCTCGGCTGGGCCCCGCCCGCCTGGAACGGCGAGGTGGAGACGCTCGAACCTCACGGGCAGAGCTTCGAGGTGGGCCGGGACTCGCTGCGTGTCGCGCTCGACCGGGCCGTGCTGGCGCCGACCGGGCGGGCCGTGGGCGTCGACGCCTCGGGCCGGGTCCTCGGTGTCGCCGGACAGGAGACGATCGCCGCGGCGATCCGCGCGGCCCGGCAGCGCACGTCCACGGACGCCGCACGCGACGCCGCCCCGGCGAAGGCCCTGTGATGAACGGCTTCTTCGACATACCGAGCGACCTCCAGCACAGCTACCTGGGCCTGATCGGCATCCACATGCAGGAGGCCCTGGTCCCGGTCCTCGTCGGTCTGCTGCTGGCCCTGCCGATCGGCCTGCTGTGCGTCCACTACGACTGGCTGTACCCGCCGGTGCTGTGGACCTCGACGGTGCTGTACGCGATCCCGTCGATCGCGTTCTTCGTGGTCCTCATCGACTCCACCGGGCTGACCCAGCTGACCGTGATGATCCCGCTGTGCCTGTACAGCCTGGTGGTCCTGGTGCCCGCGGTGGTCGACGGGATCCGCTCGGTCCCCGAGGAGACCAACGCGGCCGCCGCCGCCATGGGTATCGGCCCCGTGCGCCGCTACTTCCAGGTCCAACTGCCCATCGCCGTCCCCGCGATCATGGCGGGACTGCGGGTGGCCACGGCCTCCAGCATCAGCCTGGTGAGCGTCGGTTCGCTGATCGGCAACCAGGGCGCGCTCGGCAACCTGCTGACCACCGCGATGCTCTACCACCGGCCGCGGCTCGCGGTGACCTCCGTGGTCACCACCGCCGTGCTGGCGATCGTGGTCGACGCGCTGCTGGTCCTGCTGCGACGGCTCCTCACCCCGTGGGAGCCCCCGTCCGGCCGCGCCGCGCGGCGTCCCGCGGCCACGCTCGAGGACCCGGCGGTCCGCACCCCGGAGGCCGTGTCGTGAACGTATTCAGCTTCATGCAGTCGTTCTTCAGCGACGGCGCCCACTGGCACGGTTACGACGGTATTCCGCAGCGGGTGTGGGAGCACCTGCAGTACACGGCGGGCGCCCTCGCGATCGCGGCGGCCATCGGGCTGCCGGTCGGTCTGGTCACCGGGCACACCGCGCGCGGCGGCAACGCGCTCGCGTTCCTTTCCGCCGGTGCCCGCGCCCTGCCGACCTTCGGTCTCCTGGTGCTGATGTTCGTGTGGCTGGGACTCGGGATCGTGCCGGTGATGATCCCGCTCGTGGTGCTGGCGATCCCGCCGATCCTCATCACCACCTACGAGGCGGTCCGCACCGTGGACCCCTCCCCCGTGGACGCCGCCCGGGGCATGGGCATGCAGGAGTCGAAGATCCTGTTCCAGGTCGAGATCCCGGCGGCCCTGCCGCTGATCCTCAGCGGGCTGCGCTCGGCGACGATCCAGATCGTGTCGACGGCGACGATCGCGGCCTATGTGTCCCTCGGCGGAGTCGGCCGCTACATCCTGGACGGGCTGTACCAGCGCGACTACGAGAAGGTCGTCGGCGGAGCCGCCCTCACGGCCGTCCTCGCGCTGCTCGTCCTGACGCTGTTCTGGGCCGTGGGACGGGTGGCCGTCTCTCCCGGAGTGCGCAGGCGCCGGTCCGCCTGAGACGGTCGGTACGACGGAGGCGGGGAAGGGCCCGAGGGCCCTTCCCCGCCTCCGTCGTACCGACCGTCCGTCCGCCTCAGCGCTGTGCCGTGGCGAGGGCGTGTTCGAGGACCACGAGCAACGCGTCGCGCACGGAGCCGCGTTCGCGGGCGTCGAACACGGTCAGCGGCACGTGGTCGCCGACGTCGAGCGCCCACCGCACGTCGTCCAGATCGTGTTCGAGCCGGCCGTCGAAGGCGTTGACGGCGACGGCGAAGGGGATCTGGCGGTGCTCGAAGTAGTCGACGGCGGCGTAGCAGTCGTCGAGCCGCCGGGTGTCGACGATGACGAGCCCGCCGAGCGCGCCCTCGACGAGGTCGTCCCACATGAAGCCGAAGCGTTCCTGGCCGGGGGTGCCGAACAGGTAGAGCTTGAGCGTGGGGTCGAGCGTCACGCAGCCGAAGTCCATGGCGACGGTCGTCGTCACCTTCTCGGGTGTGTGGGAGAGGTCGTCGACACCGGCGGCGACCGAGGTGATGGACGCCTCGGTGGTGAGTGGTTCGATCTCGGAGATGGCACCCACCGTGGTGGTCTTGCCCACGCCGAAGCCGCCCGCGATCACCATCTTCACCGGCAGCGGCGGCCGGGGCCGCTCGTCGTCAGCCCTCACGGATCGCTCCCCGGGAGTCGGGGACAGCTCGGAGACCATCGATAACCCTTCGCAATACGGAGACATCGCGGTTGGAGTGGGCCTGGGGCAGGTACAGGGCCAGTTGGCCGTCGGCACGCAGATCGTCGGCGAGGACCCGGATCACGTTGAGGTGCATCCGGAGTTTCGCCGCGATCTCCGCGAGGGACTGCGGCTCACGGCAGACCGTGATGATGTCGCGGTGCTGGTCGAAGACGAACGCGTCGAGTGCGGCCAGTCCCACCTCGGTGGCCACGACCTGCGTCTCGATCGGGATCGGCGGGACGAGGCTGTCGCCGCCGGCGATCCGTCCCGCGGTGAGCAGGAACGGCCGGACGACCGAGGCGGGGCGCTCGGCCCCCCACTCGGCGTCGCCGCCGGCCCGTGGCTCGCCGGACGTCATCACGTCCTCCCCCTTCACCCAGTGCGGTCACCGGCCGTGCGACGACGCCTCGGACGTCATCCGGCCGGGGCGATGCCCACGGTGTTCTTCAGTTCCATGACCAGTTGCGGGCTCAGCACGGCGCCCGCGCGGTTGGCGAAGACGGTCATCTCGTAGGCGATGTTGCCGAGTTTCGCCTCCTTCGACGCCACCACGCCGAGCACCGCTCCGGCGCCGAGGGCGGACACCAGGACGTGCCCTTCCTCCAGGTCGATGATGACCTTGTTGAGGCCGCCGAGGCCGTAGTTCCCGGAGGCGCCCATGGCCAGGCTGGTGATGCCGGAGACGATCGCCGCGAGGCGCTCGGAGTCGGCCTGGCCGCGCAGTTGGGAGACGGCTATGAGCAGTCCGTCGGAGGAGACTCCGATGACGTCGACGACCCCGGCCGTCTCGGTGGCGAACCGGTTGAGCAGCCAGTTGAAGTCGGCTGCGGCGGCCTTCACGTCCGTATCGGGCTCCGCGGTTCGGGACTCCGGCCCGCCTGTCCACATGGTCACGTGCTCATGCCTTCCGGGGAAGAGGGTCTTCTGTTCAGGGTGTCGGGGCCGGCGGGTCCGCCGGGTCCGTCGTCGGGGCGGAACGCCCAGACCGGGTGTTCCCCGGTCTCGCTCTCGCGCTGGGCGCGCTGGACGGCTTCCTCGAACTCGTCGAGTTCGGCGCGGGCCGCCTCGGCGTCCGTGGGCTGCCAGGAGGGGGGTCTGCGGTGGGTGACGGCTTCCCGGGTCTTGGGCAGCCGCGTCGAGGCCGTGGTGGCCGACAGGGTCGCCCCGCGCACCCGGCGGCGCAGCGGACCGGCCTCGCCGGGCCGTGCCGGTGCGGCGGGCGCCGTGGGGCCCGGGCCCGGGTCGGCTCCGGTGCCGGCCCGGAGGCCGCCGTGGGTCATGGCGTGCTCGGCGCCGGGGCCCGTCGTGGGTTCCGCTCGGCGGGCGTGGCCGGCGGGCTCCGCGGTCCGCGGCCTGGCGGGCACCCGCCGGGGCAGGCCCGCGGGTCCCGGCGGCGACTCGACCTGCGCGGGGCGCGGTTCGGCCGGCCCCGGGTGGCGGGCCGGCGGCATCATGCGCGGGGCGCGCGGAGCGGACCTGCCGGGGTCGCCGGACACCAGGTGGGACGCGGGGACCGCGACGGTGGCGGTGACGCCGCCGCCCGGCGTGCGGGACAGGACGACCTCGATGCCCCAGCGCCGGGAGAGACCGCCGACCACGAAGAGGCCGAGGACCTCGGTCGGAGCGAGGTCGAGGCGCTCGCGGCGGATCAGGCGGGCGTTCTCCTGCTCCAGCCGCTCGGGGCTCATGCCGAGGCCGTGGTCGATGATCTCGACGAGCGCGCCTCCCCCGCCGTGCCGGGGCCGCAGGACGACTTCGACGCCGCTGCTCGCCGGGGAGAACATGACGGCGTTCTCCAGGAGTTCGGCGAGCATCAGGGTCAGGTCGCCGATGATGTCGGGGACGACGGTGACATCGCCCTCGGCGTGCGGGGTGACGCGCTGGTAGCCCTCGATCTGGCCGAGCGAGGCGCGGACGATGTTGCTGAGCCGCATGGGTTCGGTGGTGAGGCCGGTCTCGCTGATGCCGGCGAGGAGCATGAGGCTGTCGGCGTTGCGCTGGAGCCGGACGGCGATGTGGTCGATGCGATAGAGGCGGTCGAGCACCTCGGGGTCGGTCTCACCGCGTTCCACCGAGTCGATCAGCGCGAGTTGACGTGCCGTCAGGTTGCTGACGCGGCGGCCGACGTTGCCGAACATCTCGGCGATGTTGCGCCGGCTGACGACCTGGCGTTCCAGCAGGGCGGTCGCGGTGACCTGGACCTGGTTGAAGGCTTCGGCCAGTTCGCCGATCTCGTCGCGCACCGGCACGGGCACGGCCTCCAGGCGCGGCGGGCTCGCGTCGTCGGCGTCGTCGTCCGCCACCCGGGCGAGTTCGGTACGGGCGGCGCCGGCGACGTGCTGGGCGGCCGCGGTGAGGGACCGTACGGTGCGGACCACGGAGCGGCGGGCCAGCACGGAGAACAGCAGCCACGCGGCGAAGGCGAGGAGGTTGCCGGCGACCAGCCAGGCCACGCGCCACCAGGCCTCGCTGGACGCGGACTGGGCGTCCGCGGCGATCTCGCCGATGAGCGACTGGACGATCTTCAGGCGGTTGCCGGCCTGCCGTTCGTAGGTGGGGTCGGCGCGCAGCGCGTCACCGAGCGCGGTCCGCAGCTGGGCCGGGGTCTCGGCGACCAGGGCGCTGGGGTCGACCTGGAGGGCCGCCCAGTGCTGGGTGATGACGCTCTGGTAGGGGCTGCGTTCGATCCCGGCGAGGGCGGTGCTCTGGTCCTGGCTCGCGAACCGGGTGAACCGCTCGGCCTGGTAGGAGTACTGGTCGTAGTCGCCGACGGCACCGGTGAACTCGATGAGCGCGTTGGAGTCGCGGGTACGGGCCGCGAAGACGCTGGTCTCGAAGGAGGCGTGGGCGGTGTCGGCGCGCAGCAGGGCGTCGAGCAGGTTGGCCGAGGACGAGCCGGACTCGCCGCCCGCCACTCCGAGGCCGAGGCCGTTGATGAGCCCCTCGATCACCGATCCGTAGGCGGGGTCGATGTTGTCGGCGGGGATCGGGCCCTGCTCGACCGTCGTGCGGAGGCTGTCCAGGCCCTCCAGTTCCTTCAGCGCCTGGGCCTCGGCGTCGGGCAGCCGGTCGCCGTAGGCGGTGCGGACGGCCGCGATGCGGGTGCCGACCTCCTGCTGCGCGTCGAGGTAGGGGGCGGTGTCCTGCGCGCCCTTTCCGGAACCGCCCGCCTCGTGGCGCAGGGAGACGAGGAGTGCCTGCCGGTGCTCCGTCTGCACGGCGTCGATGAGTTTGGTCACCTGGGCGCTGTCCCGGACGAGCTGGGCGGTGTCGGCTGCCGAGCGGGCCTTGTCGATCTCGCCGTACACGACGTAGGCGATCATCGCGGAGATGACGGCGAGCGGCACGATCACCAGGACGTTGAGTTTCCGGCGAAAGGGCCAGCGGTCCAGCGGGGATGGTGTCCGGCCGATCGGAAGAGCCGTGGACGGCTGCCCCGAGGCGGCTTTTCTGTGCGCGGGCACCCAACCTCCTTGACTTCATTCCCCGTTGGAAGCCTTTTGGCAGGCCTGCATGGATCAGTGGTCACGACAGCGCGCTCGGGCCGACAAGTGGAAGGGGGCCCTCGACGCGGCCAACCCTAGCGGCTGGCGTAAGAGTACGGCCATGATCAACCAAAAAGTGACATGCAGTGACGCCGGAATCGCGCGCATATTGGTCGCGTTGCGCCTACGGGGCGAAGCTGTACGGTCCCCACCAGTGATCTATTCGTGTCTTGACGGTTCTCGATGTGGCTCGATTGGATCGTCTGGACTGTCAAGACCCGCGCCCACGCCCCACCCGATGCCAAGTCTGGATGACCAACGTGACCATCGCCAGAAGCACCCGAACGTCCGCAACGTACGCTGCCACCCTGCTGGTTGTGGCCGCGGCCGCACTGACGGGCTGCGGTTCCTCCGACGACTCCGGCACGTCCGACCCGCTGAAGGGTGACGCCGCCAAGGGCGGTACGGTCGTTGTCGGCTCCAACAACTTCCCCGAGAGCATCCTGCTCGCCGACATCTACGGCGAGGCTCTCAAGTCCAAGGGGATCAAGGTCAGTTACAAGCTGAACATCGGCAGCCGCGAGACCACGTACGGCCTGATCAAGAACGGCACGATCACCGTGCTGCCGGAGTACAACGGCGCGCTGCTCGCCTACCTCGACGCGAAGGCCACCCCGAAGACCGTCGAGGAGACCAGCACGGCCATCACGGCCAAGCTCGACTCCAAGCTGAGCCTGCTGACGCCGTCCAAGGCCGAGGACAAGGACGCGATAGCGGTCAACGAGGCCACGGCGAAGAAGTACAGCCTGACGGACAAGTCGACCATCTCCGACCTCGCCGACTCGGCGAAGGACCTGGTGATCGGCGGCTCGCCGGAGTTCCAGACCCGTCAGCAGGGTCTGAAGGGACTGAAGTCCGTATACGGTCTCGATTTCAAGAACTTCAAGGCGCTGGACGCCGGCGGCCCCCTCACCGTGGCGGCCCTCAAGGGGAACAACATCCAGGCCGCGGACATCTTCTCCACGGACCCCGGAATCAGCAAGAACAAGTTCGTCGTGCTCCAGGACCCGAAGAGTCTTTTCGGTTTCGAGAACGTGACGCCGCTGACGTACAAGAAGGGCCTCCCGAAGGCGGGAATTGCCGTTCTCAACGACGTCTCGGCGAAGCTCGACACGGAAACCCTGGTGTCGCTCAACGGCCAGGTGCAGAACGACAGCAAGGACCCGCTGGACGTGGCGAAGTCCTGGCTGTCCTCGGCCGGACTCAGCTGACGCGCGGTCCGTCGGCCGGCTGACGGATGCCGGGGGCCGGGCGGTCGGGACATCCCGACCCCGGCCTTCCCGCGGCGTACGGAGGAGTGAACGCCCGTCATGCTCAAGCGCACGGCCGACGCGGCCGAGGCAGCAACGGCCCTCGCGGACGCGGGCGGTGGGGAAGCGCCCCCCGCCCCCGAGGGCGCCCCGCCGGTCCTGCTCGGGGACACCGGCCCGGGTGCCGGCGTGACGGGCGCTCCCGGCCCGGCCCGCAGCGCCCGGCCGCCCGGGGCTGACCTGGACGGCCGGGGGCTCGACGCGACGACGGTGGCCTCGGTCGCCGACGGGGCCCCGCCTCCGCCGCCGCATCCCGCGGCCCTGGAGGCGATGGAGCACACCCGCCGCGCCGCCCTGCGGTTGGCGGCCGAGGGCGCCCGCGTCTACGGGCGCAGCACCGGCGTCGGTGCGCACCGGGGCCTCGCCGTCGAGGAGTCCGACGGCGCCGGTCACGACCTGCGGCTGCTGCTGAGTCACGCTGGAGGCGTGGGCGAACCGCTTCCCGCCCGTGAGGTCCGCGCCATGATGCTGGTGCGCGCCAACCAGTTGCTCGCCGGCGGATCGGGGCTCCGTCCCGAGATCGCGGTGGCCGTCACGGCCGCGCTCCGGGCGCGGGTCCACCCCCGGGTGCCGGAGTACGGGGCGGTGGGCACCGGGGATCTGACCGCCCTGGCCGAGCTGGGGCTGGCCCTGTTCGGGTATGGCACCTGGATCCCCGACCGGGCGGATGCCGGGCACCGGCTCCCGGCGAGTCTGCCGGTCCACCGGGGCGACGCGCTGGCCCTGCTCAGCAGCAGCGCCCTCACCCTCGGCCAGTCCGCGCTCGCCTGTCACGACCTGGGCGTCCTGCTGAGCGCCGCGCACGTGGTGGCCGCGCTCTCGCTGCTCGCGGTGGACGCGTCCATGGAGCCGTACGCGCCCGGGGTCCACGCCGCCCATCCGCATCCGGCGGTCCAGGGCGCCGCGGCCCGGGTCCGGGACCTGCTCGGCACCGACGCGGTCCCGCTCGCGGTGCCACCGGAGTCTCCGGTCGGCACGTCCCGGGTGCAGGACCCCTACGGTTTCCGCTGCTTCCCGCAGGCTCACGGTCCGGCGACCGAGGCGTGGGAGTCCCTGGAGCGGGTGCTGTCGATCGACCTCAACTCCGCCACCGAGAACCCGCTGATCGGCTGGGACGCGACCACGCGGGCGCCGGTCGCCCTGCATCACGGCGGCTTCTTCACCGCGCCGCTCACGCTCGCGCTCGACCAGCTGGGCCTCGCCGTACTCGGCACGGCCCGCCTCTCCGCGGCCCGGCTGTCCGGTCTCGGGCGACCCGAACTGACGGGCCTGCGCTCGTACTTGGCCGACACATCCTCGGCGGGGTCGGGCATGATGATCCTGGAGTACAGCGCCGCGTCCGCCCTCGCCGAGATCCAGCTCTGCGCCACTCCGGCCGCGCTCGGGCACGTGGTGCTGTCCCAGGGGATGGAGGAGGCGGCGACCTTCGCCACCCAGGCCGCCCGCACGTCGCTGCGGCTGGCCCGGGCGTACCGGCTGGTCCTGGGCTGTGAACTCGTCGCCGCCGTAAGGGCGTTGCGGCTACGGGGCAGGGTGCCGCGTCCGGAGACGCCGGCGGGCCGGGCCTACGCCCGCGCGGCCGCCGAGCTGGACCCCGAGATGCGGGACCGTCCCCTCACGGACGACGTGACCACCGCGGCGGCCCTGCTCGACGAGTTCGCCGCACTCCCCGCCGCCCGCTGAGGGTCGTGCGTTCACCCTTGAGGCGGCTCGCACCCGGACACGGGGAGTCGGGCCCTGCGACACACCCCGCGGACACGGCGACGCGGGGGCCGGTCTCACGACACGACCCCCGCAGGGTGCCGGGCGGGCGGTCCGGCCCGCGGCACGACGCCCCACCGGGCGGCTACGCCACGGCCCGGTCCCGCGTCAGCTCCGCTCGGCCGGAGCGACGACCTCCGTCCGCGTCCGCTCCTGTGCCGGGGCGGCCGAACCGGCGTCGGCACGCCGGGTGTCCCCCGAGGCGCGCGGGCCCGGGACGCGGGCCGTGCGCCGGGCCGGGACGAGGAGCGCGGCCAGTGCGGCGGCCAGGCAGAGGAGGGCGAGCAGCGTGAAGCCGTGGGTGTATCCGGACTCGTACGGCAGGCCCGAGGACTGGACATGCCCCGTCACCAGGACGCTCGTCACGGCGGCGCCGATGGAACCGCCGATGGTGCGGATGTTGGCGTTCATCCCGGTCGCGGCGCCGGTCTGTTCGGCCGGGACGCTGCCGACGATGAGGTTGGCCATCGAGGCGAAGGCGAGCCCGATGCCGAGGCCGAACACGCCTGCCGCCAGGGCGACCTGCCACTGCCGGTCGTGCCACAGGGCGAGGATCGCGCACGCGACCGCGCCGAGCGTGGCACCGGCGACCAGCAGCTTCTTCGCGCCGAGGACGGGTTCGAGGCGGCCGCTGAGCACGCCGGAGCAGAACATCGCCAGCAGCATCGGCAGCATGAGCAGTCCGGCCGCGGTCACGCTCGCGCCGAAGCCGTAGCCCGCGGACTCCGGGGTCTGGACGAAGCCGGGGAGGAAGGACCAGATCGCGTACATGCCCGCGCCGAACAGCAGCGCGGCCGTGTTGGTGGTCCACACCGCGGGCAGTCGCATGATGCGCAGGTCGATCAGCGGGCCGGCGGACCGGGCCTCGGAGGCCAGCCAGACGGCGAACAGCAGGACGGCGGCGGCGAACAGACCGATCACCCGGCCCGATCCCCAGCCCCACTGCCCGGCCTGGCTGAGGGGAAGCAGCAGCGCGACCAGCCAGCCCGACAGCAGGACGGCGCCGAGCCAGTTGACGCGCCCGGCGGCCCGGCGGGGCGACTCGGGGACGTAGCGCAGGGCGATCAGCGCGGTCACCGCGACGATGCCGACGGGGATCCAGAACAGCCAGCGGTAGTCGAGCGCGCTCACGATCGGGCCGGCCGCCACCATGCCGACCCCTCCGCCCGCGGCGATCACGGCGGAGAGGTTGCTGATGCTGCCACTGACCCGGGAGGCGTCGAACTCGTCACGAATGATGCCGAAGGACAGCGGGAAGAGCGCGCCGCCGATGCCCTGCACCACGCGGGCGACGATGAGGACGCCGATGGTCGGCGCGAGCGCGGCGAGCAGACAGCCGGCCAGGACAGCGACCAGGACGGCGACCATGGTGCGCTTCTTGCCGATGAGGTCGCCGACCCGTCCGAGGATCGGCGTGAAGATCGAGGCGGACAGCAGGTACGCGGTCATCACCCAGGTCGCGGTGGACTGCGAGGTGTGCAGCGCGTGCTGAACGGTCGGCAGGGCCGGCGCGATCAGCGACTGCAGCATGGAGAACACGCCGGCACCGGTCGCGAGGACCGCGAAGGTGAGGCGGGGGGACGTGCGGGGCATGAAGAGCCTCTCCGGACAGGTTGCGGCCGAGGTCGTCGGGCCACGGTCGTACGGGACGGGCGGGGCGCCGGACGGCACCCGGGCACGCCGGCGACCGCGACGGCGGTCGCGCGGGGAAAAAGGAAGAGGAGAAGAGAAAAGAAGGAAGAGCGCGAGGAGCAGTAAGGAAGAGGAACGTCTGTGGGCGGGGTGGTGCGTCGTCGCACGGCCCGCCGGGGTCGTGGGCCGGGGCGGTGCACGTCGGCGTCGCGTGCGGCCGCACGCGGCCGACGCCGGACGCACCCCGGCTGTTAAAGTGGAGGTACCCCTCCACTGTAGCGGAGGCCCACCTCCGCTTCAACCCGATCCAGCCGGGAGGCAGCAGTGACGGCAGAGCCGTACCCCGTCAGCGAGATCGTCGCGTCCCGCCGTCCGCACCGGAAGGACGCCGCCCGCAACTACGACGCGCTGCTGGCCGCGGCCCGTGAGGCGTTCGCGGAGAAGGGCGCGGAGGCGTCCCTGGAGGACGTGGCCCGCCGCGCGGGCGTCGGCATCGGCACGCTGTACCGGAACTTCCCGACCCGGCGCCACCTCTTCGAGAGCGTCTACGCGGGCGAGGTCGACGACCTGTGCCGGGTCGCCGAGGAGGTGTCCGGCCTGGAGCCATGGGACGCGCTGACGTCCTGGCTGCGGCGCTTCGTGGACTACACGGTCACCAAGCGGGCCATCCGGGAGGCCCTGAACGACGAGTCCGAGATCTTCCTGGCCTGCCGGGACTCGATGTACGCGGCGGGCGGCCCCCTCTTCCGGCGGGCCCAGCAGGCCGGCGAGGCCCGGACCGACATGGACTTCGACGACCTGCTGCGCATGGTCGCCGGCATCACCGCGACGAACTTCCTGGACGACGCCCAGCGCGACCGCGTCCTGTCGGTGGCCCTGGACGGGGTACGGGCACCGGCCTGACCGGCGACGAACGCGTCCGCCGCCCGACGAGGGACGGCGGACCGTACGCCCGGGGCACCGGGGAAGGCGCGTGCCGTTCGCCTACTGCTTCACTCCACGCCCGCCCCGGTCACCCCACGACGACCTCAGGACCACAGGGTGAGTCCGGTCGGCCGCGCCTCGACCACCTCGGCCGCGTCGAGGACCCGGTGCTCCTCGAACCGCCCGCCGATGATCTGGGCGCTGAACGGCAGACCCTCACTGACGTTCACCGGGACCGTCACGGCGGGGAAGCCGAGGACGGGGACGGCGGTCATCGGCCACATCGCGGTGAACAGTTCACGGGCGCGGCCGGGGGTCGCGATGTCGGCGTCCTGCTCGAAGGGCGGTTCGGCGCAGACGGGGGTGAGCAGCAGCCGGTCCGAGCCGAGCATCTCCTGGAGCCGGGTGATGAGCGTGGCCCGGCGGGCCCAGCCGTTGATGTACGTGGCCAGTTCCGGGCGTTCGCCCCAGAGGTCGGCGGCGGCCGCGAAGTGGTTGTCCAGGGCGGTGCGGATGCTCGCGTCCCCCAACTGGGCCACCACAGGCCGGATCAGCCGGATGTCCTCGGTGATCAGCAGGGACCACAGCCGGCTCGCCTCGGCCAGCAGCGGCATGTCGTCCAGCTCCTCGACCTCGTAGCCGGCCGCGGCGAGCCGCGTCGCGGCCTCGCGCACGGCCCGGTCCACGGCCGGGTGGTTCTTCACGGTGCCGATCTCCCGTACGACGGAGACCTTCATCGGCCCTCCCGCCGCCGACGGCCGTCGCGGCAGCACCGGCAGACCATGGACGTGCCGCAGGTCGGGGGTGCTCATCGCGTCGAGCGCCAGCCGGACGTCGGCCACCGTCCGGGCCAGCGGACCCTGGACCGCGCAGGCGTGCACGGTGGGCGGGAAGTCCAACTCGACGAGCCCGTCCGGGGTTTCGGCATAGGCGGGCGGCGCCCAGTCGGAGACCAGGCCGACGGTCGGGCGCAGTCCGACGACTCCGCAGCAGGCCGCCGGGAAACGGATGGAGCCGCCGATGTCGTTGCCCTGGGCCAGCGGGGTCATCCCGGCGGCGAGCCCACTGGCCGCGCCGCCGCTGGATCCGCCGGGGGTCCGCCCGTGGTCCCAGGGGTTGAGCGTGCGGCCGTGGAGGTCGTTCGTCGAGAACCAACGGAACGAGAAGGCCGGTGAGTTGCTGCGCCCGAGCGGCAGAGCACCGGACGCACGCAGTGCCGTGACGCAGGCCGCGTCGCCCTCGGCGGGGCGGTGCGCGAGGGCACGGACGCCGTTGCTCGTGGCGTGGCCCCGCTGATCGGTGTTGATCTTGATGGAGACGGGGACACCGTGCAGGGGACCGAGATCGGCGCCGGCCGCGACGGCACGGTCGGCGGCCCGCGCCGCGGCGAGCGCCTCGTCGGGACGGACGTCGACCAGCGCGTTCAGCGCGCCGTTGGTCTCCTCGATGCGGCCGAGACAGGACCGCATCACCTCGACGGCGGAGATCTCGCGGACACGGATACGGGCGGCCAGGTCGGTGGCGGTGCGCTGCCACAGTTCGTCCGGCGCGGTGGTGTGGGCCATGGGCTTCCTCTTCGGTACGGGCGTCCGGCCGGCCGACGACGGCGACGGGCGGGACGGGGAAGGGGCGGCGGCGTGCCGCTGGGCGCACCTCCGTGCGGCGCGATGGCGCGCGGGTACGGGGCACGTCGGACGGAGTGCCACGGGGCGGCTGCCGTACGGCGATGTTCATACAACAGCGTTTTATTTGGCGCCCACACTCTGCCGCGCCGGTCGCGTTGTCAACCCCCGTCCGCCGGGAACCGGCAGCTCAGGCGTCGCCGGCGCCCTCGGACGCCGTGCCGGGCGCCGCGCCCTTGAGGAGCTCGACCAGGGCCAGGGCGACCTGGGCGCCCCGGTCGGACGTCCAGGTGTCCGGGTCCTCCAGGGTCGAGAGCCAGTACCCGCGGAACAGCAGGTGGAGCAGGTCGGCGCCGAACCCCGGGTCGGGCAGGCCGGCCTGAGCGGCGAGCGTGACGAGCTCGGTGCGATTGCGCCGGGAGGTGACGCGCCGCAGCTCCTCCAGCTCCTCGCCGGCGGCGGGTCCGGCGCTCGCGATCTCCATCAACAGCCGCCGCAGGACCTCGTCGTCGTGCTCGGTGGTACTCATCCAGCGGGCGGCGGCCTTCAGCCGCTCCAGACCGGTGAGACCGTCGAGCACCTCGTCCATCTCGGCCGTCCACTCCTCCTCCGCCTTGCGCAGGGCGTTGAGCATCAGGGCGGACCGGCTGGAGACGTAGTTGGTGACCATCGCCGTCGAGCCCCCGAGCTGGGCGGCGACGGCGCGGATGGTGACGGAGCGGACGCCTCGTTCGCGGGCGACCTGGATGGTGGCGGCGGCGATCTCGTCGAGCCGCCTGGCTTCGTCTACCTCGATCGGCATGTCGCAGACCTTAACTCAGAGGGTTGACCCCGTTTACATGGAGCTGCAATGTTGTCATACAACGTTGTTACATGACGGCGTTGCATCTGGATTCCCGGAGACCCACTCATGAGCATTCGCTACGAGCGGACCGGCTCCGCACCCGTTCCCGACCACGCGCGACAGCACCTGGTGCGCATGCGGGACGGGGTGCGGCTGGCCACCGACGTCTACCTGCCCGACGGCGCGGACAGCGCGCCGCTCCCCGCCGTACTGGTCCGCCTGCCCTACGACAAGAACAGCCGCTACGTCTACTTCGACAAGATCGCCGCGCTGTTCACCGGCCGCGGCTACGCGCTCGTCGTCCAGGACGTCCGCGGCAAGTTCCGTTCCGGGGGACAGACCCTGCCGTTCCTGCGCGAACCGCTGGACGGCTACGACGCGATCGAATGGATCACCCACCAGCCCTGGTCGGACGGTGTCGTCGGGATGTTCGGTGACTCCTACTACGGCTTCACCCAGTGGGCGGCGGTCGCCGCGGAACATCCGGCGCTGCGCGCCATCGTGCCCCGGGTCACCACCGTCGACTTCAACGGCACCACTCAGTCCGATCCGGGGGACCAGTCCCCGCTCGGCAGACCGGTCTGGCTGGAGGGCATCGAGTACTACGCCCACTACTGGGTCGACAACGACGTCTACGAGTTCGCGCCCGACCGTTCCGTCCGCCCGGTCATCGAGCAGTACGAGCAGGCCTTCGCGGCGATGGGAAACCGCTCGGCATGGTTCGACCTGCTGGCTCCGCGCTACACCAACCTGCTCCCGGCGCTCGGGCGGCACCCGTTCGACGCGCGGCCGGTACCGGTCCTGCACTGCGTCGGCTGGTTCGACAACATCTGTCTGCCGCAGATGCGGGACTATCTGGAACTCGCCTCACGGCCCGGCTGGGACGCCGTGCAGTACCTGTGGGCCGGCGCGATCGACCACGAGAACTACCACCTCGGCCTCGCCCCGGCCGCCCCGGCCGACGACCACGCCGACGACGAGGCCGCCCTCGACCGGATGCTGCCAGGCTACGCGGGGCCCGCGCTGGACTTCTTCGACGTGTTCCTCAAGGGCGTCCAGCCGGTGTCCACCCTGCCGAAGGTGACCTGGGAACTCGGGCACGAGGGCCGGCGCACGGCCGGGGCCTGGCCGCCTCCCGGCGCCACGGAGCGCACCTTCTGGCTCACCGATCCGTCCCGGGCGGGCGGCGCGCTGCCCGGCGGGACGCTGGGCAGCGCGCCCGGGACCGACGGCCGGACCGCGCGGTGGACGTACGACCCCGAGTCCCTCGTCCCCTCCCAGGTCGCCAACTCCTTTGCCTTCCTGCAGAGTTACCCCGACGAGTCGGGGATCGCGGCCCGCGAGGACGTCCTGGCCTTCAGCACCGGCGCCCTGTCCGAGCCACTCGATCTCGCCGGGCCGGCCCGCCTCGACCTCCATGTCACCAGCACGGGCGCGGCGTTCGACGTCTTCGCGAAGCTCCTCGACGTCGGGCCCGACGGACAGGCGCACATGATCACCCGCGGCGAGGTGTCCGTCGGCGGCGACCCCGCCCCGGCGGAGATCCCCGTCAGCCTCGGACACACCGGATACCGGGTGCGCCCCGGCCACCGGCTGGCCCTGCTCATCACAAGCAGCGACTACCCGATGTTCCTTCCTTCGTCGGGCAGTTCGGACAACCCCTGGACCACGCTCGCGCCCAAGGCCGGCACGCAGACCCTCCACGCCGACGCCTCCTCCCGGCTGACCGTCACCGTGCTCGCCGCGGAGAGCTGAACAGCCTCCCCGCACCGGAGAGTTCGCTCCGACGCCCGGCCCCGCCCCACCGACCGGCCACCGCACGACCGCAACTCCGCTGCTCCCGCAGCCCGAACGACCCGGGCCCGTCCGCCGGTCGTGAAGGGCTCGGCACCCCCACGCCCGAAGGACCCGTCACCCTCCCAGCACTCCCCTCATCAGGAGCACCGACATGCACGCTCCCAGAACCGCCCGCACCGCCGGCGCGCTGGCTGCCCTGTTCGCCCTGTCCGCCTGTTCGTCGGGCGGCGGCGCCTCCACCGCCGCCCCGAAGGCCGTCCGGCTGACGACGACCACGCCCGCCGCGACCGGCACGCTCGACAGCGTCACCTGGAACCTGCCGATGGGCGAACCGACCACGCTCGACCCGGCGAAGGTCGGCGACTACTCCCCCAGCACCGTGGAGTCCAACCTCTGCGACCCGCTGCTGCGGCTCCAGCCGGACTACACCCTCGCCCCCGGGCTCGCGAAGGCCTGGCACCGTCCCGACCCCAAGACCCTCGTCCTCGACCTCCGCGACGACGTCCGGTTCTGGAACGGCCACGCCATGACCGCGAAGGACGTGGTGGCGAGCCTGACCCGGCAGGGCCGGCCCGCCACCCAGAGCGTCAACACCCAGGTCCTGGCGACCGTCGCGGGCATCACCGCGACCGGCGAGCACCAGGTGACCGTACGCTTCAAGGCCCCCGACGAGCTGTTCCTCAAGTACCTGGTGAACGGCTTCGGAGCGGTCAGCGAGGCCGCCTACCTGAAGAAGGCCGGGGCCGCGTACGGCACCGCCAAGGGCGGGCTGATGTGCACCGGTCCCTTCGAGCTGTCGGACTGGAAACCGGGCGAGTCCGTCACCATGGTCCGCAACAGCGCCTACTGGGACGCCTCGCTGCGCCCCCGGGCCAAGAAGGTGACCTTCAGGTTCGTCACCGACAACGGCACCCTCACCAGCGCCCTGCTGTCCGGACAGATCGACGGCAGCTACGAGATCCCCGCGACCGTCGCCAAGGCACTGCGCTCCTCGGACGCGGGCACCCTCTACCACGGGCCCTCCGCACAGACCGTGTTCATCAGCCCGACCGGTCCGTCCTCCCCGCTCGCCGACCACCGGGTGACCGAGGCCCTCTCCCTCGTGCTCGACCGCGACGCGCTGGTCAAGAACGTCTTCGACGGGGCGGCGCAGAAGCTGAAGACCTTCATTCCGTCGCTGGTGTGGCAGAACGGTGAGGCCGCCGGCGTCTACGCCAAGGGCTACGACGCACTGCCCGCCGTACCGGACGTCGATGTCGCCCGCGCGAAGAAACTCGTCGACCGGGCGGCCCCGAAGCGGCGCACCGTCACCGTGGCGATGGGCGCCGGCGACCAGCAGTCCCTCCAGACGCTCACGTTCGTGCAGGCGGCGGCCAGGAAAATAGGGCTGAAGATCGTCATCAAGCAGCTCCAGCCCACCCAGATGTCCGGGCTCTTCTACGACCCGTCGCTGCGCGAGGGGCTCGACGCGACGATGGCGCTCGGCTACGTCGAGATCCCCGACCCGCTCTCGTACGCCCAGATGTTCACCGCGCCCGCCTCCCCGATGAACTGGATCCACTACGACAACAAGCGGGTGACGTCCCTGCTCGCGCGGGCGCAGGCCGCCCTGGACCCGAAGGAGTCGGCGAGCCTGTTCACCCGGGCCCAGGCGCTGTACTCCAAGGACCTGCCCATCGTCCCGATCGCCGCCCCCTACGAGCGCTTGTTCCTCAACAAGCGCCTCAGCGGGGCCCCCGCGTCCTTCGCCTACATCAACATGCCGTGGGCCGCGCGGCTCGGCGCCACCGGCGGGGCGACCTCATGATCTGGCGCTTCGTCGCCCGCCGTACGGCGATGCTGGTGGTGACCGCCCTGGTGGCCGGCATCGCCGTCTACGGCGCGCTGTTCGTCTCACCGGGCGATCCCGCCACCCTGCTCATCGGCGGCGGCAAGCCGCCCAACCCGCACCTGCTGGCGGAGATCCACCGCCAGTACCACCTCGACGATCCCTTCGTGCAGAGCTACTGGCGCTGGCTGACGGGCATCCTGCACGGGGACGCGGGACAGTCCCTCACCTACAAGGACTCCGTGGCCCACCTGATCTCCCAACGCATCGGCAACACGGTCTTCCTGGTCGGCTACGCGGCCTTCCTGATCATCGTGCCCGCCGTCGCTCTCGGCTCCCTGGCCGCCCTCCGCGGCGGGGTCACCGACAGTCTCGTCACCGTGCTGACCACCGCCCTCATGGCCGTGCCGACGTTCGTGATGTCGGTCCTGCTGATCTGGTGGCTGTCCGTGCGCTGGGGCTGGTTCCCGGCCTACGGGGCGGGCACCGGCTTCACCGGACGCCTCGAACACCTCACCCTGCCGGCGCTCGCGCTCGCCGCCTCCTGGCTCGCCTACGTCACGCAGGTCACCCGGTCCGCGGTGCGCGCCGAACTCGGTTCCGAACACGTGCAGACCGCACGCGGCCGCGGCATCCCGGAGCGGTACGTGATCCGCAAGCACGTCCTGCGCAACGCCTCCGGGCCGATCTTCTCCGTGTCCGGTGTCGCGGTGGCGGGACTGATCGCCGGCTGCTCCGTCGTCGAGCAGGCGTTCGGCGTCAACGGAGTCGGCGCGCTGCTCATCCAGAGCGCCGCCAAGCAGGACCTCGCCGTCGTCCAGGCGCTGGCGCTGATCACCGTGGTCGTGTTCGTCGCCGTCAACACCCTGGTCGACGTGGTCACGGCCGCGCTCGACCACCGCGTCTCCCTGGAGGCCCGTCCATGAGCACCTACCGGATCGCCACCGCCGGACGCGGCCGGGCGGGCCTCGGGCGGATGCGCTCGCTCGCCCGGGGGCGCGGTGTGCTGATCACCGCCGGTGCCGTCGTGACGGTGGCGGTCCTCGCGGCGCTCCTCGCCCCGCTGATCGCGCCGTACGATCCCGACGCGGTGGACATCACGGCGGTGTACGGGCCGAGTTCGGCCGCGCACTGGCTCGGCACCGACGACACCGGCCGGGACATCCTCTCCCGCATCCTGTACGGGGCCCGGCCCAGTCTGCTGGCCCCCGCCGTCGTCACACTGACCGCCGGCACGCTCGGCACCGCGCTCGCGGTGAGCGCCGCGTGGATCGGCGGCTGGTACGACCGGCTGGTGTCGGCCCTGCTGGACATCGTCTTCGGCTTCCCCGGGCTGGTGCTGGCCGTGGTCGCGGCGGCGGTCTTCGGCGCCGGGCTCACGGTGGCGGTGGTGACCCTGTCCATCGCCTACCTGCCGTACGTGGCCCGCGTCGTGCGGGGCGCGGCCCTGCGGGAACGCCGGCTGCCGTACGTGTCCGCACTGGGCATGCTCGGCATGTCCGGGTGGCGCGTGTGTCTGCGCCACCTCGTCCCGAACCTGCTGCCGCTGGTCCTGGTGCAGACCGCCACATCCTTCGGCTACACCCTGCTCGACATCGCCGCGTTCTCCTTCATCGGACTCGGCGCCCAGCCCCCGACCGCGGAATGGGGCCTGATGGTGGCGAACGGATCCTCCGGCATCCTCGCGGGCCGCCCCGAACAGTCCCTGTACGCCGGGCTGGTGATCGTCGTGTTCGTCATCGCCTGCAACCTGCTCGGCAGCGGCCTGTCCCAACGCCTCCTGGGAGACAGCCGATGACCCGTCGACCGACGCCCCGTACGCCCGAACCGCCCAGCGCGAACCCGCCTCCGGTGTCCGGTGACCCCGTGGCCGCACCGGGCGGCGCGCTCCTGGAGCTGGCGGACCTGCACATCACCCTGCCCATGGCGGGCTCCCCCCGTCCGGTCCTGCACCGGGTCGACCTGAGCGTGCCGGCCGGTTCCGCCGTGGGGCTGGTCGGCGAGTCCGGGTCCGGCAAGTCGATGACCGCCCGCGCGGTCCTGCGGCTGCTGCCGGCCGGGGCCCTCTCCAGCGGCCGGCTCCTCTTCGACGGCGCGAACGTGCCCGACATGGGCACGGCCCGGCTGAGAACCCTCCGCACCCGGGACGTCGCCATGGTCTTCCAGGACCCCCGGGCGCACATCAACCCCGTCCGCACCGTCGGTGACTTCCTCACCGAAGGCCTGGTCACCACACGGGGAGTCCGCCCGCGCGCGGCGGAGGCCACGGTCACCGCCCTGCTCCGCGACGTCGGCGTTCCCGACGCGGCGCGCAGGCTGCGCCAGTACCCCGCGGAACTCTCCGGCGGTCTGCTGCAACGCGTCATGATCGCCGCCGCCCTGGCCGGTGAACCCCGGCTGCTGCTCGCGGACGAACCGACCACCGCTCTCGACGTCACCACGCAGGCGGAGGTCATGGCCGTCATCGACGAGGCCCGAGCGGCGCGCGGGCTGGCGATGCTGTTCATCACACACGATCTGGCGCTCGCGGCGGCGGTGTGCGACCGCGTGGCCGTGATGTACGCCGGGACCGTGGTGGAGGAGCTGCCGGCCGGACAGTTGTACGACGGCGCCCGCCATCCCTACACCCGCGCCCTCCTCGCCTCGCGTCCCGAACCGGGCACCGGCCGGCCGCTGCGGGCGATCTCCGGCCGGCCCGTGTCGGCGTTCGAGGCCGGCCCCGGCTGCGCGTTCGCGCCCCGCTGTCCCTCCGCGTCGCGGCGGTGCACCGACGAACGGCCCCTGCCGCGCGACCTGGGCGACGGGCGCGCCGCCTGCCATCATCCCGCCGACCGCTCTCCCCACCCCGCCTCGGGAAACGGGGGGACGGGCATCCCGGCGGTCGGCCGTCCCCACCCGGACAGCAGCGAGAGGAGCCCCACGCATGAGTGACACGAGCGCACCCCCCGCCCTCCGCGTGACCGGACTGGGCAAGGTCTTCGGTGACGTCACGGCCGTGGACGGCGTCGATCTGACGCTGGCCCCGGGCGGCTCGGTGGCCGTGGTCGGGGAGTCCGGCTCGGGCAAGACCACCACGGCCCGGATGATCGCCGGTCTCGAACGCCCCACCACCGGGAGCATCCGGATCGCCGGACACGAGCCGCCGGGGCGCCGCGCCCGTGCCGCGGAACGTCTGCGGCACGCCCGCCGGATCCAGATGGTCTTCCAGGACCCGTACGCCTCGCTCGACCGGCACCAGCGCGTACGGGACTGCGTGGCCGAGGTCCTCACGCTGCACACCGGGCTGAGAGGACCGGCGCTGCGCGAGGAAGTGGTCCGGCACCTCGAACGGGTCGGGCTCGACGAGCGCCAGGGCGACGCCCTCCCGCGCACCTTGTCCGGCGGCCAGCGCCAACGGGTCGCCATCGCCCGCGCTCTCGCCGTGGACCCCCGCGTCCTGGTCCTCGACGAGGCGGTGGCAGCGCTCGACGTCTCCGTCCAGGCGCAGATCCTCACCCTGCTGCGCGAGATCCGCGAGCGGAGCCGGGTCGCCTACCTGTTCATCACCCACGACCTGGGCGTGGTGCGGCACGTCTGCGACGACGTCGTGGTCATGCACCGCGGCCGCATCGTGGAGAGGGGACCGACGGAGCACATCCTGACGAACCCCCAGGACACCTACACCCGCACCCTGCTCGACTCCGTGCCCCGCCGGGGCTGGAAGCCAGTCCGCCGCACCCCACCGATCGGAACACCCTGATGACATCCCAGCCTCCGGCAACGTCCCCGACCCTGACCTACGCCTTCGAGATCCGAGCCGAGGTCGCCGAGAGTCTGCACATCGGCCACGGCGACGGCGAGCGCACCGAGTTCACCCCCATCACCGGCGGCACCGTCAGCGGCCCCCGGCTCAACGGCGCGGTGGTCGCGGGCGGGGGCGACTGGTCCAACACCCGCGGCGACGTGTGCGAGTTGGACGCCCGCTATCTGATCCGCGCGGACGACGGGGCGGTCATCGACATCACGAACCGCGGCTACTACGTCGAAGGCACCGACAGTCCGGACCAGTTCGACGGCACCCTCAGAACGGCCGAGGCGGGCGTCTATTTCCGCACCTCCCCGGTCTTCCGTACCGACGCGCCCGCCCATCGCTGGCTCGCCGCGACGGTCTTCGTGGGCCTGGCCAGGGTGGAGGAGGACCACATCGTGATCCGGCTGTACAGCCTGGACTGACCGGTTCGCGGAGAGCCGTCCCGGCCAGGCCCCGAACGGACTGGATTCTGTATACTGTCGCCCACCAAATGGCCCCGACCCGGAGGCGACATGGCTGAGCTGGATCCCCAAGTGGTGCTGGGAATGGCGGACCGGGCACCCGACGGTGTGGTGATCATCGACAGGGAAGGTCTGATCCGGTACTGGAACAGAGGGGCCGAGCGTATCTTCGGCTTCTCCGCGGCCGAGGTGGACGGCGGCAGTCTCGACGTCATCATTCCGGAGAAGCACCGCCGGCGGCACTGGGAGGGCTTCGACACCGCCATGCGGAGAGGGACCACCCAGTACGGTGACGCCGACCTCCTGACGGTGCCCGCGCTGGCGGCGGACGGCCGCACCCTGTCCATCGAGTTCAGCGTGGTGCTGCTGACCGGGAACGACGGCGCCCCCTACGTCGGCGCCGTCGTCCGGGACGTCACCGCGCGGCGGGCCCGGGAGAAGGAACTGATGCGGCGGCGGGCCGAGACGGACCGTACGGCCGTGTGATCCGCGCGACGACCCTCCCGCACGCGGTGCACAACGAAGTGCCCCCCGAACGGCGTCCGTTCGGGGGGCACTTCGTGATGTCCCGTGTGCGGGGTCAGGCGACGACCTGGCCCTCGTGCAGCGCGCGGATCGCGTTCGCGTCGTAACCGAGGTCCGCGAGCACCTCGTCGGTGTGCTCGCCGAGCAGCGGGGCGCCGGCGATCTCGGGCTTGAAGGCGGAGAACTTGATCGGGCTGCCCACCGTCAGATAGGTGCCGCGTTCCTTCTGCTCGACCTCGACGATCGTGCCGCTGCGGCGCATGTCGGGATCCGCGGCGAGTTCCTTCATGCTGAGCACGGGCGCGCAGGGCACCTCGAAGGTGCGCAGGATGTCGACCGCCTCGTACTTGGTCTTGTCGGCGAGCCATTTCTCGATCTCGCCGAAGATCTCCATGATGTGCGGCTGCCGGGCCAGGGCGGTGGTGTACTCGGGGTCCTCGGTCCACTCGGGACGGCCGATGGCCTCGCAGGTGCGGGCCCAGTTCTGCTCCTGGATCGTGAAGTAGATGTAGGCGTTGGGGTCGGTCTCCCAGCCCTTGCACTTGAGGATCCAGCCGGGCTGACCGCCGCCGCCCGCGTTGCCGCCGCGCGGCACCGCGTCGCCGAACTCGCCGTTCGGGTACTGCGGGTACTCCTCCAGGTGGCCGATGCGCTCCAGGCGCTGCTGGTCACGGAGCTTGACCCGGGTCAGGTTGAGGACGGCGTCCTGCATGGACACCGAGACCTTCTGGCCGACGCCGGTGGCGTTGCGCTGGATGATCGCCGTGAGCAGGCCGATCAGCAGGTGCATCCCGCTGTTGCTGTCGCCGAGCGCCGAACCGCTGATGGTGGGCGGCCCGTCCCAGAACCCGGTGGTGGACGCGGCGCCCCCGGCGGCCTGGGCGACGTTCTCGTAGACCTTGAGGTCGTTCCACTGGGAGTCGTCGTTGAAGCCCTTGACCGAGCCGAAGACGAGCCGGGGGTTCAGGGCGTGGATGTGGTCCCAGCCGAGGCCCATCCGGTCCATGGCGCCCGGCGCGAAGTTCTCCACCAGGATGTCCGCCTCGCGGATCAGCTTCTCCATGACCTCCTTGCCCTCGGGGGACTTGGTGTTGATGGCCAGGGACCGCTTGTTGCTGTTGAGCATGGTGAAGTAGAGCGCGTCGAGGTCGGGGATGTCCCGGAGCTGACGCCGGGTCACATCGCCGCCGGCGATGCGCTCGACCTTGATGACGTCGGCGCCGAACCAGGCGAGCATCTGTGTGCACGCGGGACCGGCCTGGACTCCGGTGAAGTCGATCACCTTGATTCCGGCGAGCGGCTTTTCACTCATGGCGGTTTCCTTCTCGTGAATGATCGCGGTGCGGGAGTCGTCGCTGCGGGCGGGGGGTCGAGGGCTCACGTGCGGGCCGGCCGGATGTTGCCGACGGTGATGCCCTTGGGGTTCAGATGCGCGATGTGGCCGCTCTCGGTGCCGGCCGCGGGGTCGATCACGCAGTCGATGAGCGCGGGGCCGCCGGAGGCCAGCGCCTCGGTGAGGGCGGCGGTGACCTCGGCGGGCGTGGTCGCGCGATAGCCCCTGCCGCCGAACGCCTCGATCATCCGGTCGTGCCGCGCCGCGGCCATCAGGGTCGTCGGGGAGGGTGCGTCGCCGAGCGGATTGACGTCGTCGCCGCGGTAGACACCGCCGTTGTTCATCACGACGGTGACGACGGGCAGGCCGTAGCGGCAGATCGTCTCCAGTTCCATGCCGCTGAACCCGAAGGCGCTGTCGCCCTCGACGGCCACCACCGGCGCTCCGCTCTCCACGGCGGCGGCGATCGCGTATCCCATGCCGATGCCCATGACGCCCCACGTGCCGCTGTCGAGGCGGTGCCGCGGCACGTGCATGTCGATGACGTTGCGCGCGATGTCCAGCGCGTTGGCGCCCTCGTTGACGAGATACGTCTCCGGGCGCTCGCGCAGCACGTCGCGTACGGCCTTGAGGGCGCCCATGAACTGCATGGGGTGCGGGTCGGCCTTCAGGCGCTCCGCCATCTTCGCGACGTTCCGCGCCGAGCGGGCGCCGAGTTCCTCGCGCCAGGCGGCGGGGGCGGAGATCCGGCCGGGCTTGGTCCGCTCGGCGAGGGCGTCGAGGACCGACCCGATGTCGCCGACGAGCGGGGCGGCGATGGGCTGGTTGCTGTCCATCTCCCGTGCCTCGATGTCCACCTGGATGAACTTCGCGTCGGGGTTCCACTGCGGTGACTCGCCGTGGTTGAGCAGCCAGTTGAGGCGGGCGCCGACGAGCATGACGACGTCGGCCTTCTTCAGGGCCAGCGAACGGGCGGTGGCCGCCGACTGCGGGTGGTCGTCGGGCAGCAGGCCCTTGGCCATCGACATGGGGACGTACGGGATGCCGGTGGACTCGACGAACTCGCGGACCTGGTCGTCGGCCCGCGCGTACGCGGCGCCCTTTCCGAGGACCACCAACGGCCGCTCGGCGCCCGCGAGAAGCTCGATCGCCCGGTCGACGGCATCGGGCGCGGGCAGCTGGCGCGGCGCCGGGTCGACGAGACGGCTCAGCGTCCGCGCGCCGGCCTCGGCGTCCATGATGGACCCGAGCACCGCGGCGGGGATGTCGAGATACACACCGCCGGGGCGCCCGGAGACCGCGGTGCGCAGGGCGCGGGCGATGCCCCGGCCGATGTCCTCGACGCGGCTCACCCGGTAGGCGGCCTTGCAGAACGGCTGAGCGGCGGCGAGCTGGTCCATCTCCTCGTAGTCGCCCTGCCGCAGGTCGACGAGGTGCCGCTCGCTGGAGCCGGAGATCTGCACCATGGGAAAGCAGTTGGTGGTGGCGTTGGCCAGGGCGACGAGACCGTTCAGGAAGCCCGGTGCGGACACCGTGAGGCAGATGCCGGGTTTCCGGGTGAGGTAGCCGGCGGCCGCGGCGGCGTGGCCGGCGTTGCTCTCGTGCCGGAAGCCGACGTAGCGGATGCCCCGGGCCTGCGCGAGGCGGGCCAGGTCGGTGATCGGGATGCCGACCACCCCGTAGATGGTGTCGACGTCGTTCATCCTGAGCGCGTCGACGACCAGGTGGTACCCGTCGGTGAGCTCGGTCGGAACGTCGGCGTTCGCCGCGGTCTCCAGTGTCGAGGGGGCGGTCATGGTCCGAGGTCCTCCTTGGGCAGATCCTGCCGGTGCGGCTCCTTCAACCACCATCGGCAGCACGTCCGTCCGCGTCCAAGACCCATCGGCGACCAGCCGATAAGCAGCGTCTATCGAGGGCGCCCCCGGGCCCTGCCAACTCCCTTGATAGACCGCCTCTATCGGCCGTTCGCCGCTGCGTATTGGACGCGCTCCCCGCCTCGCCGCAGGCTCGCAGAGGAGCGCCCCGCCGAAGCCGGGGGCCCGCCGCGGCGGACGACGACGGTTCCGTCGGACCTGGGGGGACGGAGGTGGGGTCATGGCCGTTCCGGCCTCGGCGTCGGCGTGTGCGGCGGACGGGTACCGCCCTCCCGAACTGACCGGCCTCGCCGATCTGCTGGACCGGCCCACGCGGGAACGCCCCCGCGCCCGGGCCCTGGTGGTGGGCGCGAGCCGGCGGCCGGTGTCGTTCCGGGACCTGTCGGCGCTGGCCGGCGACCTGGCCGCGCGCCTCGCCGCCACCGGACTGCGCCGGGGCGACCCGGTCGGTCTGGTCGCGGCCGACACCGCCGAGTTCGTCGTCGCTCTGTTCGGCGCGGCGCGGGCCGGACTGGTGGCCGCACCGCTGGACCCGGCGCTGCCCGCACCCGAACTCGCCGCACGGCTCGACGCGCTCGGTGTCCCCGCCGTCCTGCTCGGCCCGTCGGCGGACGGCGGCCCGCCCCTCGCACCGCTCCCGGTCCCGGCCTGGCCGCTGCGGGTGGAGGTCTCCCCGACCGGGACGGCGTCCTTGACCGCCGACCTGGCCGCCGCCCCTCGCCGAGCAGGGCGCGCGGCGCATGAGTTGACCTCCGGCGACGCCCTCGTACTGCACACCTCCGGGACCGCGGCCCGGGCCCGGATGGTGCCGTTGACGCAGGCGAACGTCGCCGCCTCCGTGCGGGGCATCTGCGCCACCTACCGGCTGGGTCCCGGGGACGCGACCGTCGCGGTGATGCCGTTCTTCCACGGGCACGGTCTGTTCGCGTCGCTCCTGGCGTCGCTGGCCGGCGGGGGCGGCGTCCTGCTGCCCGCGGGGGGCCGGTTCTCCGCGCGGACCTTCTGGGACGACATGCGGGCGGCGTCCGCCACCTGGTTCGCCGCGGCCCCGAGCCTGCACGAGGTCCTGCTGGAGCGGGCGGAGTTCGGACATCCCGGGCCCCAGGGTCCGCCGCTGCGTTTCGTCCGCAGCTCCAGTGCCCCGCTCAACCCGGCGACGCAGCGGGCCCTGGAGCGTGCGTTCGGTGCCCCGCTGCTCTCCGCCTACGGGATGACGGAGTCCACCCACCAGGCGACCAGTGAACCGCTGCCGCAGGACGGCGTCCTCAAGCACGGGTCGGCCGGCCGGCCGACGGGCGTGGAGGTGCGGGTCGTCGACCGGGAGGGGCGGCCGTGCCCGGCCGGGGTGCGGGGCGAGGTGTGGCTGTCCGGGCCCACGGTGGCCCGCGGCTATCTCGCCGACCCCGTGGAGACGGCGCGCGGCTTCTCCGGGGGCTGGCTGCGCACCGGAGACCTCGGGTCCCTCGACGAGGACGGTCATCTCCGCCTGACGGGACGGATCACCACCGTCATCAGCCGCGGCACGGAGAAGATCTCCCCGGAGCACGTGGAGGACGTCCTCGCGGGCTGCCCTGGCGTCGCCGAGGCCGCCGTGTTCGCCCTCCCCGATGCCGTGTACGGGCAGCGGGTCGGCGCGGCTCTGGTCGTTCGCGACCCGGAGTGCGCGGGCGCCGAGGAGGTGCTGCGCCACTGCCGTGAGCGGCTCGCCCCCTTCGAGGTGCCCGAACGGCTGGTGTTCGTCGCCGCGTTGCCGTACACCGCGAAGGGCGGTCTCGACCGGCTGGCGGTCGAGGCCCGGTTCGCGCGCTGAGCGGAGGGCGGCGGTCGTGTCCCGGCTCAGCGCACGCGGTGCTCCGCGGTGAGGGGCCTGCCGAAGAAGTCGTCGAGGGAGAGGCCCGTCGCCGCGTTCACGAACGCGCGGGCGGCCACCGATCCGGGGGTCGCCGCGTGGATCGCCACCGACACCTGGGCGCCCGCCTCCGGGTCGACCAGCGGCAGCGCCCGCGTCCTGCCGATCACCGGCATCGCGCGCAGCCAGGTGTGCGGGACGATGCTCGCCCACTCGCCGCCGCCGACGTGCGCGTACAGCGAGGCGATCGAGTCGGTCTCCACCTGCGGGGTCACCACGAAGCCCTTGTCCGCGAACACACCGTCGACGATCTGCCGGATCCGCATGTCCGGGGTCAGCAGCGCGAGCGGCAGCTGGGCGGCATCCGCCCAGGTCATCGTGGAGGCCTGCGCGGTCAGCTGGTCGTCGGAGACCAGCAGCATGTAGCGCTCCTGGTACAGCGGGACGACCTGCAGGCCCTCCTGGTCGCCGGGGTCGAAGTGGGCGATCGCCACGTCCAGTTCGAAGTCGCGGAGCTGGCGGTGGAGTTCCTTCGTCGACAGTCGGGAGCGGACCTGCACCTTGGCCAGCGGGTGCGCGGCGCAGAACGCGGCGACGGGCATCGCAAGGGTGGTGGAGGCGGTGGGGTCGGTGCCGAGGCGGAGCGTGCCGGTGATGCCCGACTGCACGGCGGCCACCTCGGCCTTGAACGCGTCCTGTTCGGCGAGGATGCGCTTGGCCCACACGACGAGCCGCTCGCCCTCGGGTGTCAGACCCTGGTAGTTGTGACCGCGGTTGATGAGCGTGACGTTCAACTCCCGCTCCAGCTTGGCGATCGCCGCCGAGAGCGCGGGCTGCGAGACGTAGCAGGACTCCGCCGCCCGCGCGAAGTGCCGCTCGCGGGCCACCGCCACGAAGTACTCGAGCTGCCGGAACAGCATGCACGACTCCTCTCTCGCTCGCGCCGCACCCCGGCACCGCGGACGGGCCGGCCGGCTGCCCCGTGATCATCCCGAGCCTACCGATCCGGCCGTCTCCCGTGTCCCGTCGTGCACGGCCGCGGTCAGCGCAGGAGCCGTACCGCCGCGACCACCAGCGGATGCACTCCGTCGGCCCCGGCGTCGACGTCCGCGACGAGCCGGGACCGCATACGCGGGTCCCAGAACCGGCCGATGTGCCCGGCGACCGCCTGTGCCGCCTCGTCCCCGGGCAGGTGTCCCAGGTTCAGGGCGATGTCGTTCGCCATCCGGCGCTCCGCCGGGACGGTCCCCGTCATCTCAGTCCACCGCCGTGAGCGCGTCGTCGCCTGCGGCCTTCCGGGCCCCGTTCCCGCGGGGTTCCGGTGCCGTGTCCCCCGTCCGCCCGGGTGGCGCGCCGGCGCGGCCGAGGGGGTGCACGAGGCCGACCTGGACGGCGGTCACCTTGTACTCGGGGCAGTTGGTCGCCCAGTCGGAGTTCTCGGTGGTCACCACGTTGGCGCCGGTCACGGGGTGGTGGAACGTGGTGTAGACGACGCCGGCCGGCATCCGGTCGGAGATCTCGGCACGCAGGGTCGTGCGCCCGACCCGGCTGGCGAGCGTGACCAGCGCGCCGTCGGTGATGCCGCGCACCTCGGCGTCGTGCGGATGCAGTTCCAGGACGTCCTCGGGGTGCCAGGCGACGTTGCCGGTGCGCCGGGTCTGCGCACCGACGTTGTACTGGCTGAGGATGCGCCCGGTGGTGAGCACCAGCGGGAAGCGCCGGGTGGAGCGCTCCTTGGTCGGCACGTACGTGGTGACGACGAACCTGCCCTTGCCCCGGACGAAGGCGTCGACGTGCATGACCGGTGTGCCGTCGGGAGCCGCCGCGTTGCACGGCCACTGCACGCTGCCCAGCTTGTCGAGCACCTCGAAGGAGACCCCGGTGAACGTCGGGGTGACCGAGGCGATCTCCTCCATGATGCGGGCCGGGTGGTCGTACGCCATCGGGTAGCCCATGGCGGTGGCGATCTCGCAGACGATCTGCCACTCGTGCTTGCCCGTCTTCGGTTTCATGACGGCGCGCACCCGGTTGATGCGGCGCTCCGCGTTGGTGAAGGTGCCGTCCTTCTCCAGGAAGGAGGCGCCGGGCAGGAAGACGTGGGCGAACTTGGCGGTCTCGTTGAGGAACAGGTCCTGCACGACGACGAGTTCCATCGCCTCCAGGGCGGCCGTGACGTGCCGGAGGTTGGGGTCGGACTGTGCGATGTCCTCGCCGTGCACGAACAGTCCGCGGAAGGTGCCGTCGATCGCGGCGTCGAACATGTTGGGGATGCGCAGGCCCGGTTCGGCGAGGAGCGTGCCGCCCCACAGGTTCTCGAACACCTCGCGGACCGCGTCGTCGGACACGTGCCGGTAGCCGGGGAGTTCGTGCGGGAAGGACCCCATGTCGCAGGAGCCCTGCACGTTGTTCTGGCCGCGCAGCGGGTTCACGCCGACGCCGTCGCGGCCGATGTTGCCGCAGGCCATGGCGAGGTTCGCCATCCCCATGACCATGGTGGAGCCCTGGCTGTGCTCGGTGACGCCGAGGCCGTAGTAGATGGCGCCGTTCGGTGCCCCGGCGTACAGCCGTGCGGCGGAGCGGAGTTGGCCGGCGGGGATCCCGCTGATCTCCTCGGTGGCCTCCGGGCTGTTCTCGGGCAGGGCGACGAAACGCGCCCACTCCTCGAAGCCCTCGCACCGGCTCTCCACGAAGGACCGGTCGACGAGCCCCTCGGTGACGACCACGTGGGCCAGGGCGTTGACGACGGCGACGTTGGTGCTGGGCCTGAGCTGGAGGTGGTGCGCGGCCTCGACGTGCGGTGAGCGCACCAGGTCGATGCGGCGCGGGTCGATGACGATCAGCTGGGCGCCCTCGCGGAGCCTGCGCTTCATCCGCGAGGCGAACACCGGGTGTCCGTCGGTGGGGTTGGCGCCGATCACCATGATGACGTCGGCCTCGGCGACGGACCGGAAGTCCTGGGTTCCGGCCGACTCTCCGAAGGTCTGCTTGAGCCCGTATCCGGTCGGGGAGTGGCAGACCCGGGCGCAGGTGTCGATGTTGTTGTTGCCGAAGGCGGCGCGGACCATCTTCTGGACGACGTAGACCTCTTCGTTCGTGCACCTCGACGAGGAGATCGCGCCGATCGAACCGGGCCCGAACCGCGCCTGGATGTCCCGCATCCGGCGGGCGACGGTGCCGATCGCCTCGTCCCAGTCGACCTCGCGCCACGGGTCGGTGATCCGGTCGCGGACCATCGGCTTGAGCATCCGGTCCGGGTGGGTGGCGTAGCCGAAGGCGAAGCGGCCCTTCACGCAGGAGTGGCCCTCGTTCGCGCCGCCGTCCTTGTACGGCACCATCCGCACGAGTTCGTCGCCGCGCAGCTCGGCCTTGAAGGAGCAGCCGACCCCGCAGTACGCGCAGGTGGTGACCACCGACCGGGTGGGCATGCCGAGTTCGACCACCGACTTCTCCTGGAGGGTGGAGGTCGGGCAGGCCTGGACGCAGGCCCCGCAGGAGACGCACTCGGAGTCCATGAACGTCTCGCCGGCGCCGGGCGACACCTTGGAGTCGAAGCCGCGTCCCTCGATGGTCAGCGCGAACGTGCCCTGCACCTCGCCGCAGGCCCGCACGCAGCGCGAGCAGGCGATGCACTTGGAGGCGTCGAAGTCGAAGTACGGGTTGGAGGTGTCCTTCTCGGCTTCGAGGTGGTTCTCCCCCTCGAAGCCGTAGCGGACCTGCCGCAGTCCCACCACGCCGGCCATGTCCTGGAGTTCGCAGTCGCCGTTGGCGGGGCAGGTGAGGCAGTCCAGTGGATGGTCGGAGATGTACAGCTCCATGACGCCCTGGCGGAGCTTCTCCACCTTCGGCGTCTGGGTGCTCACCCGCATCCCGTCCGCCACCGGTGTGGTGCAGGACGCGGGGGTGCCGCGCCTGCCGTCGATCTCCACCACGCACAGCCGGCAGGAGCCGAACGGCTCCAGACTGTCGGTGGCGCACAGTTTGGGGATGTCGATGCCGGCCAGGGCGGCGGCGCGCATCACCGAGGTGCCCTCGGGGACCGTCACCGGGAGGCCGTCCACCTCCACGGACACCGTGGCCGCGCCGGGCCGTTCCGGGGTTCCGAAGTCGGATTCCTTGAGCAGTGTCATGCCGTGCCCTCCGTGCGTACGCCGCTCGTCGGCTCGGGTGGGGCTCCCTGTCCCGCTCCGCGGGCGAGGAAGTCGTCGGGAAAGTGCGCGAGGGCGCTCCGCACCGGCATCGGCGTGAGGCCGCCCATCGCGCACAGCGATCCGTCGGTCATCAGGTCGCACAGGTCCTCGAGCAGGGCCAGGTTCTCGTCCCGGTGGCGGCCCGCCACGATCTTGTCGATCACCTCGACGCCCCGTACCGAACCGACCCTGCACGGCGTGCACTTGCCGCAGGACTCCGCCGCGCAGAACTCCATCGCGAAGCGGGCCTGGGCCGCCATGTCCACGGTGTCGTCGAAGACGACGACCCCGCCGTGCCCGACCATCGCGCCCGCGGCGGCGAACGCCTCGTAGTCCATCGGCAGGTCGAACATCGACGGCGGCAGGTAGGCGCCGAGGGGGCCGCCGACCTGCACCGTGCGTACCGGGCGCCCGGTGAACGTACCGCCGCCGTAGTCCTCGACCAGTTCGCGCAGGGTGACGCCGAACGCGGTCTCGACGATGCCGCCGTGCGCGATGTTGCCGCCGAGCTGGAAGACCTGGGTGCCGCGGGAGCGGTCGACGCCGAGTTCCTGGTACGCGGCCGCGCCCGCGGCGAGGACGACGGGGACCGTGGCGAGCGTGAGGACGTTGTTCACGACCGTCGGCCGGCCGAAGAGGCCCTCGATCGCGGGGATCGGCGGCTTGGCCCGCACGGTGCCACGCCTGCCCTCCAGGCTCTCCAGCATGGAGGTCTCCTCGCCGCAGATGTACGCGCCCGCGCCGACCCGGACGTGCAGGTCGAAGTCGAGCGGGGAGCCGAGGATGCCCGTGCCGAGCCAGCCCTGTTCGCGGGCGATGCCGATCGCGGCGCGCATCGAGGCGACGGCGTCCGGGTACTCCGAGCGGATGTAGAGGTAGCCCTCGGTCGCGCCGACGGCGTGCGCGGCGATGGTCATGCCCTCGATGAGCAGGAACGGGTCGCCCTCCATGACCATCCGGTCGGCGAAGGTGCCGCTGTCGCCCTCGTCGGCGTTGCAGCAGACGAACTTGAGGTCGTCCGGGCAGTCGAGGACGGTCTTCCACTTGATGCCGGCGGGGAATCCCGCGCCGCCCCGGCCGCGCAGTCCGGACGCGGTGACCTCGGCGACCACGTCGGCGGGCGGGCGCTCCAGCGCGGCGCGCAGCCCCTCGATGCCGCCGTGCGCCACGTAGTCCTCGGGCGACAGCGGGTCCGTGACGCCGACGCGGGCGAACGTGACGCGGTTCTGGCGTGCCAGCCAGGGCAGTTCGTCCACCACTCCGCGGCACAGCGGATGGTCGGCGCCGTCGAGGAGACCGGAGGCGAGCAGGTCCTCGACGTCGGACGGGGTGACCGGGCCGTATCCGATGCGGCCGCGGGGGGTGACGACCTCGACGAGGGGTTCCAGCCAGAGCATGCCGCGCGATCCGTTGCGTACGACGTCGAGCGTGAAGTCGCCGCGGTCCGATGCCTGTTGGAGGGCGGTCGCCACGTCGTCCGCGCCGACGGACCGGGCCGCCGCGTCGCGGGGGACGTAGACCGTGGCGGCCGGGTGCGTGGTGTCGTTCATGAGGAGACCGTCCCGTCGAGGATCGAGCCCAGCCGGGCCGGGGTCACGCGGCCGTGCAGGCGGCCGTTCACCTCGACCGCCGGGCCGAGGGCGCAGTTGCCGAGGCAGAAGACCTGCTCGACGGTCACGGCACCGTCGGGGGTCGTCTCTCCGGGTGCCAGTCCCGCCTCGCGGGCGTAGGTCATCAGGCCCTCGGCGCCCAGGGCCTGGCACGCCTCGGCCCGGCAGATGCGCAGGAGGGTGCGTCCGGCGGGCTCGCGGCGGAAGTCGTGGTAGAAGGTCACCACCCCGTGGACATCGGCCCGGGAGAGGTTGAACTCATCGGCGAGCACCGGGATCGCCTCCTGCGGCACATGCCCCAACTCAGCCTGCACGGCGTGCAGTACGGGCAGCAGCGCACCGCGCTGGTCCCGGTGGCCGGCCGCCGCTCTGCGGACCACGCCCTCGACCGTCACGTCGCTCGCGCTGGTCGTCATGATCGCTCCGCCTTCCGTCACGCGGGCTCCCGGCGATGCTCGCGGGAGACTGGACGATACCTCATACAGGCTTCTGTATACAGAACTCAATCACCATCAATCGCTGTCCCCCGAGCGGGATTTGGCGCCGCGGGGAGGGAGGCATCGTCACGGAGCCGTGCGCCGCCCTCGCGCTCCAGGGCCCTTACGGCGGTGAGCCGCACGTCGGGAACCGGTGGCCGACCTGGGGATTTCCTCCGGAGGAGCCCGCCATCCTGCATACCAAAACCTGTATGCTGGCCGGGCCGTCGGCGACCGACTCGGCGGCCACCACTTGGCAGAGCCGTCGGCCCGCGGGCCCGGTGGCAGAACGGGGGCTCCCATGCGCGAGGCACTCACGGCCGCCGCGGCCCGGCGCGTCACCCGCCCGGCACCACTGCGCCAGGCCGTGTACGACGCACTGACCGAGCTGATCGTCAGCGGCTCCCTCAAGCCCGGCCAACACCTGGTCGAGGCCGAGCTCGCCGAGCACCTGGGCGTCAGCCGCCAGCCCGTCCGCGAGGCGTTGCAGCGGCTCCAGACCGACGGCTGGGTGGACCTGCGTCCTGCCCAGGGGGCGTTCGTCCACTCCCCCACCGAGGAGGAGGCAGCCCAACTCCTCGGTGTCCGGGCGGTTCTGGAGACCTACTCGGCGCAGCTCGCCGCGCAGAACGCGAAGCCCGAGGACATCGAGCGGCTCTGGGAGCTGCAGCAGGAGGGCGTCGACGCGCTCGCCGAAGGGGACGTCGAGCGGCTGGTCGCCGCGAACACGGCCCTGCACGCCTTCATCACCTCCGTGGCGGGCAACGACGTCCTGGCCGAACTCATCTCCGGTGTCGGCCAGAAGGTGCGCTGGTACTACACGCCGATCGCCCGCCCGCGCGGCAAGGAGGCGTGGAACGAACACGCCCAGCTGATCAGGGCCATCGCCAAGGGCGACGCCGACCGGGCGGGCGAGGTGATGCGCAAGCACACCGAGCGCACCACGGGCTTCTACCGCAAGCAGATCGCGGCCGGCGGACGGGCGTAGGCGGCAGCCGTACCGGTTCACGTCGGCGCGAGGGTTCCGGCGGGCCGGCACGCGGGGGCGAGGCCGGTGTCCTCCGACCGCGCGGCCCCGGCCGGACCGGCTCCGGACCGGACGTCATGCCCGCCCGCGCCCTGCGACGGGCCGGTCCCGGAACGCGCGTCCGCGAAGCCGGGCTCCTGGCACGGCACTTCCCGGGTTCGCGGCATCTCCGCGGCCATCGCGGCGGTCAGTTCGAGCAGCCAGGGCCGTACGACGCCGAGGACGATGTCCCCTCCCCCGCCGTCCGGTCCGAGCATCGCGTCGGCCGGAACGAGCACCGGGTCGGCACACACGGTCGAGGTCCCGCTGCCGCCGGGCCCCGCGCCGTCGGGCCTCGCCGGGACGAACAGGTCGGGCGCGTGGGCCGGGACGACCCACAGGGTCACGCCGCCCCGGTCCGTCCGCCGGGAACGCCCCGGCAGGGCCTGCGGCACGGTCGGCCGAGATGTCTCCCACGCCTCGGACGACCAGAGATAACTGTCCGCCTCACCTGCGGCGACCACTGCGCGCCGCCGGGCCCGCAGGGCGACGACACCACCGGAGCGGACGGCGGTCGAGCCGCCTCCCCCGGGCGACAGGTGCCGCCGTCCCGATCCCTCCTCGGCGAGGAGCCCCTCGGGGCCGATGTCCCCGAGGGCCAGTGTGGCGAGATGGCGTCCGGCGGCGATCTCGCCCCGCAGCCAGGGGTTCCCGTAGACCCCCAGCGCGGCGACCGCGGCGAAGTGGGAGGTGAGCACGGCGGCGGTCGCCGGGCAGACGCGAGCGGTCCGCGCCACCACCTCGGCGGCCTCCGCACACCCCCGACCCCCGCCGCCGTCAGCCGTGGGAGCGGTGAGCCCGAGCAACCCCGCGCGACCGAGGGCCGTCACGGCCGCACGCGGGAACCGGCCCCGCTCACCGGTCACTTCGGCGGCGGGCGCGACGACATCGGCGAGGACCGCGGAGAGAGAACTGCGGTACGACACGGGGTGACCCCCTTCTGGAATCCGGACCGGCCTCCCGCGGGAGCGCGCAAGAGCACCCTTCCGCAAGAATTGCATACAGTATGCCGTTGGGGAGTGGAGTGCGCCAGAGGACGGTGAAGGGAATCGGACCGTGACGGGTCGGACCGTGACGGACGCGGCCCCCTCGACGGCACGTCGAGGGGGCCGCGAACACGCTCCAGGACTCAGATGCCGGGGTCGATCTCCCGCAGCAATCCCGTGGTGACGTCGAAGACGAAGCCGCGCACGTCGTCGGTGTGCGGCAGGAACGGCGAGGTCCGGACGCGCCGCATCGACTGCCGTACATCCTGGTCGACGTCGCGGAAGGCCTCCACCGCCCAGGCCGGCCGCTGCCCGACCTCCATCTCCAGCTCGTGCCGGAACTCCTCGGTCAGGGTCTGCAGACCGCATCCGGTGTGGTGGATCAGTATCACGCTGCGTGTACCGAGGGCCCGTTGGCTGATCGTCAGGGAACGGATGGTGTCGTCGGTGACGACCCCGCCCGCGTTGCGCACGGTGTGGCAGTCGCCCAGTTCGAGACCGAGCGCGGCGTGCAGATCGATCCGGGCGTCCATGCAGGCCACGACGGCGACCCGCAGGACGGGCCGGGCGCCCATGCCCGGGTCGACGAACCCGGCGGCATAGGTGCGGTTGGCCGCCACGAGGCGGTCGATGACCGAGCCGTCACCGGGCGGATCGTCGATGGACGAGGCGAGTCGGGGTGCTGGAGTCATGCTGGGCTACCTCACTCCGGTCGGGTTCGAAAGGAGTACCGCGTCGGTGAGCATGCCCACGCGACGACGCCACAGGCACACGTCACCGGGCCGACGGGGCCGGCGCGCGTGGAGCCTGCCGCACCTCCGGCCCGGGCCGCGACCCTGGCGCCGTACCCACGGCCCCACCTCGACTGCTCTGCTCTGCTCATGAGCAGTCGCGGAGGACGGGCATCGCGCGAACACGCGTCAGGATGATGCATACGGTATCCAGGAACCAGCATTCTTGAACCGTCGCCCGCACCTTGTCCAGACGGCCGGTACCGCCACCGGCTCCGGATTCACCGCGCGGTGCCGTCCCGTCGCTGCTCCGGCCGGGCGGGCGCGATGATCGTGGCCACGTCACCCGCAGGCTCCGGGCCGTCGGACTCCCCCGGACCCAGCACCTGGCAGCGTGTCAGGCCGTGGCGGGCCCAGAGGGAAGCCGTCCATGCGCACAGCAGCGCGTCGATGAGGTCCTCGCGGTGCTTGTAGGCTCCGGCCGCCTCGGGCGTCGGCTCGTCGAGCAGGAGGCGCGCGACCGGGTGCGAATCGAGCCGCAGCGGAGGGTCCGCCGTCGTGAGGCCCGCCAGACGGGCGATCAGCTCGTCGCAGACCTCCGCCCGCACCGCGCGCCAGCGTGCCGTCGGCACACTCGCGGGACGCCGCTTGTACGTCGGCCGCGACAGCGGGTAGCCCAGCTCGGGCGCGCCCACCAGCGTCGTGTACGGGTAGCACTCGGACAGGGCGCCCCCGTCCCCCGGCGGACCGCCCCGGCCGTCGTCGTACCTCCAGCCCGCCGCCCGCAGCCGGTCGAGGAGCAGAACGCCGGCCAGCCGCGGGGACGCCTGGTTCGTGCTGTTCGCACTCACCTTCCAGCGCCCGTAGCGTCGGCCGACCTCCCGTTCGCAGGGCCGCTGTCCGGACGGGTTGTCGACCACGAGCGGGGCGTCGACGAAGGCGAGGGACGACGCCCCGCCGCCAGCCACCGACGCGATCCACTCCGCCGTCCCGTCGATCCCCCGGGTCCAGCCGCAGTCGAGGATCTCGCCCTCTCCGTCGATGACGGCCACACCCGTCTCGTTGGGCCGGGCCCGGGCTTCGTCGTGGGCCCAGGCGAGGTCGATGCCGATGAACCGTTCAAGCGCCATGGGTCGGTTGTACCCGTCCCGCGGGCCGTGAGCGCACCCGCCCGGATCACCGGTCCGATCACCATCCCACCATTGCTGTCATTTTCTTGCGTAGATCTGATTCTGTTTTGCGGTGACAGTTGTACAGTACCCGTGTGACAACGAGACTCTCCGAGGTGGCCGCGTTCGCCGGCGTCAGTGAAGTGACCGTCCGCCGGGTGGCGAGCGGGAGTTCGGTCGTGGCGCCCGCCACCCGAGACAAGGTGCTCAGGGCGTTCGACGTGCTCGGCCTGGAGCGCCCGGCAGCCGGCCGGACCGAACGCGCGCCGCTGGTCGGCCTGGTGGTGCCCGAACTGCAGAACCCGGTGTTCCCCGCGTTCACGGAGGCGCTCGCCGGACGTCTGAACAAGCAGGGGCTGATACCCGTCCTTTGCACCCGCACCGCGGACGGGTCCTCCGAAGCGCACTACATCCAGCGGCTGTTGGGGCAGAACATCGGCGGCATCGTCTTCGTCGGGTCCAGTTACGCCGACGCCGGGCCCGAGCAGAGCAGGGCGCTGCGCGACCGCAGGACCCCCCTCGTCCTGATCAACGCGGCCGACGAGAACCGCGGCCTTGCCCAGGTGTCGGCGGACGACGCGCAGGCCGCCGAACAGGCGTTGACGCACCTCACCGCCCTGGGTCACGAGCGGATCGGCCTGGTCGCCGGACCGATCGGACACGTTCCGTCGGCCCGGAAGCTCGCCGGGTACGCGGCCTTCTGGCGCGCCCGCGGAGTGCCGCCGGAGGAGTGGCACGGCTGGGTCGCGCACACGATGTTCTCGATGGAGGGCGGCGCCACGGCGGTGCCCCAACTCACCGCCCAGGGCGTCACCGCGGTCGTGTGCGCGAGCGACGCGCTGGCGCTCGGCGTGATCCGCGGAGCACGGCGCCAGGGCCTGGCCGTGCCGGAGGACTTCTCCGTCGTCGGGTTCGACGACTCGCTGTTCATGGT
Organism: Streptomyces sp. NBC_01428; assembly: GCF_036231965.1. NCBI lineage: Bacteria > Bacillati > Actinomycetota > Actinomycetes > Kitasatosporales > Streptomycetaceae > Streptomyces > Streptomyces sp. NBC_01428. Next base: position 2,049,994 of record NZ_CP109499.1, read on the forward strand.
CGCCACCGATCCGCCTCTGACGACCGCGCGGCAGCCGGTGCAGGCGATGGCCGACGCGGCGATCACCGCGCTCGTCACCCAGCTCAACGGGCAGCCACCACCGGCCGAACCCCTGCTCTTCGGAACGGAGTTGATCGTGCGCGGATCGACCGCCGCCCGCCCGCGCTAACGCCATCGCGTCAGACGACTTCGTCAGCGCGATCAATTTTTTGCGTACTTTCATTGACGATTTGCGTGACAGCTTTTACGGTCTGCGTCATCGCTGCTGCCCGGGAACCGGCGTCCCCGGGCTCACTTCAGGAAGGCGCTGATCGTATGGCCGACTCTCTTTCCCGCCGCGGCTTCGTCGGTGCGGGTATCGCCTCGACGCTCGCTCTCGGACTCTCCGCGTGCGGCGGCTCCTCGTCGTCCGAGGGGAAGGGCGGCAAGGTGACGATCTCCGTGAACGGCATGCCGCCGAAGACGCAGCCCGTCGACCGCAAGTGGTACGAGCAGGACGTCAGGGACTTCGAGAAGAGTCACCCGAACATCAGGATCGACGCCCGCGAGGGCTACATGGACCCGAAGACCTTCTCGGCCAAACTCGCGGGCGGCCAGCTGGAGGACGTGTACTACGTCTACTTCACCGACCCCTCCGGCCTCATCCAGCGCCGTCAGGGCGCTGACATCACGCCGTACCTCAAGGGAGTTCCGTACATCGAGGACGTCGCTCCCGCGTTCAAGAAGGTCTTCACCGGGCCCGACGGCAAGATCTACGGCCTGCCGAACGGGCAGTACTCGCTCGGCCTGATCTACAACCGCGACCTGTTCAAGAAGGCCGGACTCGACCCCGACAAGCCGCCGACCACCTGGGACGAGGTCCGCGAGGCGGCACGGCGGATCACCGCGCTCGGCGACGGCATCGTGGGATACGCCGACTACAGCAAGAACAACCAGGGCGGCTGGCACCTCACCTCGTGGGTGTACTCGCTCGGCGGCGACATCGCCACCCGCCAAGGCGGCCGCTGGAAGGCCGCGTTCGACAGCGACGCGGGACGGCAGGCGCTGACCCACCTGCACGACATGCGCTGGACCGACCGCAGCATGGGCACCCGCCAGCTGCTCCAGATCGAGGACGTCCAGAAGATGATGGGCTCCGGCAAGCTCGGCATCTACATGGCGGGCCCCGACAACATCCCCACCATCGTCAAGCAGTTCGAGCGCAAGTACTCCGAGTTCGGCGTGGCCGCCATGCCCGGCACCGCGACCCTGGGCGGCGGCAACGGATTCATGTTCAACCCGAAGGCCACGCCCGAACAGATCAAGGCCGGCGTCCAGTGGATCCAGTGGAAGTACCTCAACCCCGACCGTACCCAGCACGACGACAAGCGCGCCAAGGGCGGTGCGGTGCCCATCGGCCTGCCGCTCGACCGGCTCTTCACCGCCCGGACGCAGGCCGAGGTGGACGCGGTCCACGCCCGGTACGCGACCGTCCCGCAGACGAACTACAAGCCGTTCATGGAGCGCAACAGCGGTCTGACGCAGAAGGTCGAGCCGCCGAACGCCCAGCAGATCTACACGGTCCTCGACAGCGTGATGCAGGCGGTGCTCACGCGCGAGAACGCGGACATCGGCCACCTGTTGGGCGACGCCGCGAAGAAGGTCGACTCGATACTCGCCACGGTCAAGTGACATGACCGTGCAACCCCTCACCCCGACCCCGAACTCCCCACGGGAGAAGCCCGCTCCGACGGCACCGCCCACCGCCCGGAAGGACGCGGCACCGTCCGCGTCCGCGCCGGGCGGGGCGAGCCCGTCCCGGCGGCGCCGGCGCCTCCGCGAGAACCTCGTCGCGTACGCCTTCCTGACCGCGGGTGTGCTCTGCTTCGCCCTGTTCTCCTGGTACCCCATCGTCCGCGGCTGGCTGCTCGGCTTCCAGCAGGTCACGTTCGCCCGGCCCGCCGAATGGGTGGGCTGGGACAACTTCCGGCGGCTCTTCGAGGACCCCCTGTTCGTCACCGCGTGGCGCAACACCGGCTACTTCACCCTGCTCGCCCTGGTCTTCGGCTTCGCGGCCCCCTTCTTCACCGCGGTCGTCCTGAACGAACTCAGGCACGGCCGGGCGTACCTGAGGATGACCGTCTACCTGCCGGTGATGCTCCCGCCGATCGTGACGATGCTCCTGTGGCGCTGGTTCTACGATCCCGGCCCCGGCCTCTTCAACAACGCGCTGGAACTCGTGCACCTGCCGGCACAGCAGTGGCTGGAGTCCGAGAACCTCGCGATGGTCTCGCTGGTCCTCGTGTCGACCTGGGCCAACATGGGCACCACCACGCTGATCTACCTGGCGGCGCTCGGCGGCATCCCCGGCGAGCTGTACGAGGCGGCGGAGATCGACGGCGCCTCCATCCGGCGCCGCCTGTGGCACGTCACCCTGCCGCAGATGCGGTTCATCCTGATGATCACGCTGCTGCTCCAGGTCATCGGAACGATGCAGGTCTTCATCGAGCCGTACGTCCTCACCGGCGGCGGCCCCGACGACGCGACGGTCACCGTCCTGCTCCTGCTGTACCGCTACGCCTTCATCTACAACGACTTCGGCATGGCCAGCGCCATGAGCACCGTGCTCTTCGTGGTGCTCGGCACCTTCGCGGCCGTCTATCTCCGGCTGACCCGGACCAAGGGCTGAGAGGAACCGACATGGCCGGCACCGCCGAACGCACCCTGATCGCGCCCACCGAGATGACCCGCCGCACCGGCAGGATCCTCTACCGCACCGTCCTCACCCTCACCCTGACCGGCTTCACGCTCGCGTTCGTCTTCCCCCTCTACTGGATGGCGACCGGCGCGTTGAAGTCGTCGGCGGAACTCGCCGCCCCGGACCCGACGCTGCTGCCCCACACCTGGCACCCCGAGGCGTACGCCGACGCCTGGACCAACGTGGGACTCGGCACCTACTTCCTCAACACCCTGCTGCTCGCGCTCGGCGCCTGGCTGTTCCAGCTCGTCATCGACGTGTCCGCCGCCTACGCCCTGTCCAAACTGCGCCCGGCGCTCGGCAACATCGTCCTCGGCATGATGCTGGCGACGCTGATGCTGCCGGTGTCGGCGCTGCTCGTCCCGACCTATCTGACCGTGACCGACGTGCCGCTCGTGCACGTCAACCTCATCAACACGCCCTTCGCGATCTGGCTCCCGGCGGCGGCCAACGCCTTCAACATCTTCATCCTGAAGCGGTTCTTCGACCAGATCCCCGGCGAGCTCCTCGACTCGGCGCGCATCGACGGCGCGGGGCCGGTCCGCGTCCTCGTCTCGATCGTGCTGCCGCTGTCCCGTCCGGTCCTCGCCGTCGTCTCCATCTTCGCGGTGGTCGGCGTCTGGAAGGACTTCCTCTGGCCGATGCTCGTGCTGCCCGAGCCGTCGAAGCAGCCGATCACCGTCGCCCTCGGCCGTCTCGCGGAGTTCATGCCGGCCAACCAGCTCCTCGCCGGGATGGTCATGGCCTCCGTCCCCCTGCTGGTGCTCTTCCTCGTCTTCCAGCGCCACATCATCACGGGCCTGACCGCGGGCAGCCTCAAGGGCTGACCCCCGCACCCCCCCGCCACCGGTACCGCTGTTCCTCTCTCCCCCGATCCCCTCGGCCCGCCTCCCCGGCCGAGCGCTGCCCGCGCCCGGGCAGCCCCGTTCCCGTCCGAACCGAACCCCCACGGGCGAGCCGCCCCGACGGAAGGACAGATCGCCATGTCACGATCACCGGGAATCCGCACCAGAGCACTCGTTCCCCCCTTGCTCCTCGCCCTGCTGGCCGCGCTGCTCTGCGTGGTCGCCGCCCCCAGGGCCCACGCGGCGTCCACCACGCTGGAAGCCGAGTCGGCCACCCGCACCGGCGGGGCGGTCACCGAGACCGAGCACCCCGGCTACACCGGCACCGGCTACGTCGGCGGCTACACCGACAGCCACAAGGGCACCGCGTCCACGTCGTTCGCCGTCTCCTCGGCGGTGGCGGGCAGCGGGTCCCTCAAGATCCGGTACGCCAACGGCACCACCGCCGTCATGACGCTCAGCCTGTACGTCAACGGCAGCAAGGTCCGGCAGATCAGCCTCCCCGCCACCGCGAACTGGGACACCTGGTCCACCACCGACGAGGCCCTGACCTACCAGAAGGGCGCCAACACCGTCGCGTTGACCTTCACGTCCTCCGACAGCGGGAACATCAACCTCGACAACGTCATCGCCACCACGCCCACCGCCCCCACGGGCAGCGTGACGCACGAGGCGGAGAACGCGTTCACCTCCGGCGGCCCCACCAAGGCGTCCTCCGTCACGGGCTACACCGGCAGCGGCTACCTCACCGGGTTCGGCACCACCGGCGCCCGCGCCGCCTTCGCCGTCAACGCGGCCGAGGCCAAGAGCTACTCCATCGAGGTGCGCTACCGCACGCCCGACGCCACCGCCGCGACGATCACCCTGGTCGCCAACGGTCTCACCGTCCGCCGGCTCTCGCTGCCCGCCACCTCCGGCGCCTGGCAGACCCTGACGACCGACGCACCCCTGCGCGCCGGCCTCAACAACCTCACCCTGCGCCGGGAATCGGGCGACAACGGCAACCTCCAGCTCGACGGCCTGAACATCACCGCGGCCGCCGCGAACGCCACCCGCGGCGCCACCGTCCCGTACACGACCTACGAGGCGGAGAGCGGCAGCACCAACGGCTCCGTCCTCGGACCCGACCGCACCTACCTCAAGACCGCCTCGGAGGCCTCGGGCCGCAAGGCCGTCGTCCTCGACCAGACCGGCGAGTACGTCCAGTTCACCCTGTCGAAGCCGGCCAACGCCCTCACCCTGCGCTACTCGATCCCGGACAGCGCCTCGGGCTCCGCCTACGAGACGCCCCTGAGCCTGTACTCCGCCGGAACCCACCTCCGCGACATCACCCTGACCAACAAGTACTCCTGGGTGTACGGCGGTTACCCCTACAACAACGACCCCTCACAGGGTTCCGGGCACCACTTCTTCGACGAGGTCCACGTCCGGCTGGCGAGCACCCTCCCGGCGGGCACCGTGCTCACGTTCCAGAAGGACGCGACGGACACCGCCTCCTCCTACACCCTCGACCTCGTCGAGACCGAGACCGCTCCCGCCGCCTACGCCATGCCCGCCGGATTCGTCTCCGCCACCACGCTCGGCGTCACCGCCGACGACGGCTCCGACGACACCGCCGCCCTCAACTCCGCCGTCGGCACCGCCAAGAACCAGGGCAAGGGACTCTGGCTGCCGTCCGGCACGTACGACATCTCCGGGCACGTCAACCTCACGGGCATCGCGCTACGCGGCGCGGGCGAGTGGTACACCGTGCTGCGCGGCAAGAACGGCAAGGGCGGCCTGTTCGGCCAGGGCGGCACCAACACGGTGCAGGACCTGAGCATCTCCGGAGACGTCACCTACCGGGACGACGCCGGCTTCGACACCGCCGTCGAGGGCGACTTCGGCAACGGCTCGACCGTCCAGAACGTCTGGATCGAGCACACCAAGGTCGGCCTGTGGATCGACGCCCCCACCAACGGCCTGTACGCGAGCGGGCTGCGCATCCGCGACACGTTCGCCGACGGAGTCAACCTCCACAAGGGCACCGCCGGCACCGAGATCTCCCACTCCAGCGTCCGCAACACCGGTGACGACGCGCTCGCGATGTTCTCCGAGGCCCAGGCCGTCACCGACTCCGCCTACCGCTTCAACACGGTCCAGGTCCCGCTGCTCGCCAACGGCGCGGCGATCTACGGCGGCAGCGGCAACCGCATCGAGGACAACCTGATCTCCGACACCGTCACCGCCTCCGCGGGCATCGCGATCAGCACCCGCAACTTCAACCCGGCCCCGCTGCCCTTCGCCGGCACCACGTCGGTCGCCCGCAACACCCTGACCAGGACGGGCGGTTACGAGCCCAACTGGCAGAGCAAGTTCGGCGCCCTGTGGATCTACGCCGACGCCTCCGACATCACCGCCCCGGTGAACGTCACCGACAACACCATCCTCGACTCCACCTACAGCGCGGTCCTCATCTCCTACCAGAAGACCGTCAGCAACCTCACCGTCAGCAACCTGACCATCGACAGGACAGGCTCCTACGGCATCGAGATCAACTCCGCCGGATCCGGCACCTTCTCCGGCGTGACCGTGACCGGCACGGCGTCCGGCGGCCTGAACCTCGCCGGCGGCTTCACCGTCAACCGAGGGTCCGGCAACTCGGGCTGGTAGCCCCTCGTACGCGGGCCCGGTCGCAACGCCCCGCAGGCCGGGCCCGCCCAGCTCCACCCGGCACACGCAGCAAGCAACGCAAAGGAGTCCACGTGACCGAGCGCGCGCCTCGTACCGCCGCCCCCTGGTGGCGACACGCCGCGATCTACCAGATCTACGTCCGCAGCTTCGCCGACGGCAACGGCGACGGCGTCGGCGATCTGGCCGGCGCCCGGGACCGGCTGCCGTATCTGCGCGAACTCGGCGTGGACGCCCTGTGGTTCACCCCCTGGTACGTCTCCCCCATGGCCGACGGCGGCTACGACGTCGCCGACTACCGGGACATCGACCCCGTCTTCGGCACCCTCGCCGAGGCCGAGTCCCTCATCACCGAGGCGCACGCGCAGGGCCTGCGCGTCATCGTCGACCTCGTGCCCAACCACTGCTCCGACCGCCACCCCTGGTTCCAGGAGGCACTCGCCGGGGGCCCGCAGGCACCGGCGCGCGACCGCTTCTGGTTCGTGCCCGGCCGCGGCGAGCACGGCGAACTCCCGCCGAACGACTGGCAGTCGTACTTCGGCGGGCCCGCCTGGACCCGCGTCGTCGAGGCCGACGGCACGCCCGGCGACTGGTACCTCCACATGTTCGCGCCGCAGCAGCCCGACCTGAACTGGGAACACCCCGCGGTGCGGGCCGAGTTCGAGGACATCCTGCACTTCTGGCTGCGCCGCGGCGTGGACGGCTTCCGCATCGACGTCGCGCACGGCCTCGCCAAGAAGCCCGGCCTGCCGGACGTCGGCCCCGCCCCCGACCCGACGGACCTCCCGTACCAGGACGTCGACGACGTCCACGAGGTCTACCGCTCCTGGCGCAAGATCCTCGACGCCTACGACGGGGAGCGCACCTTCGTCGGCGAGGTGTGGCTGCCCACCGCCGAGCAGTTCGCCCGCTATCTGCGCCCCGACGAGCTGCACTCGGCGTTCAACTTCGAGATCCTGTGCGCCCCCTGGGACGCCCGGGTGCTGCGCGAGGTGGTCGACGGCACGCTCGCCGCGCACGCGCCGGTCGACGCCCCGCCGACCTGGGTGCTGGCCAACCACGACACCATCCGGCACGTCACCCGCTACGGCCGCGAGGACACGTCGTTCGACATGGCCGACAAACGGCTCCTGGACCCCAGCGACACCGCGCTGGGCCGGCGCCGGGCCCGTGCCGCGGCGCTTTTCACCCTGGCCCTGCCCGGCGGGGTGTACGTCTACCAGGGCGACGAACTCGGCCTGCCCGAGGTGCAGGACCTGCCGGACGAGCTTCTCCAGGACCCCACGTTCGCCCGCTCCGGCGGCACCGACCGGGGCCGCGACGGCTGCCGTGTCCCGCTGCCCTGGGCCGCCGACGGCCCGTCGCTCGGCTTCTCCCCCGCGGGCGCGACGGCCGCCCCCTGGCTCCCCCAGCCCGCGGACTGGACCGGCCTCGCCGTGGCCGCCCAACAGGGCGACCCGGACTCGGTCCTGAACCTCTACCGCACGGCCCTGTCCCTGCGCCGGACCCGGCTGGCCCGCCTCCCCGAGACCCTGACGTGGACCGAGTCGGCGGCCGACGTCCTGAGCTTCACCCGCCCGGACGGCTTCCACTGCCTGACCAACCTGTCCCCCACCCCGCGGCCCCTCCCCCGGGACACGGAGGTGGTCCTGGCCAGCGGCCCCCTGGAGGAGGACGCGGAGGGACGGGTGACGGTGCCGGCGGACACGACGGTGTGGTCGTGGGAGCGGGGGGCCACTTCCTGAGACGAGGAGGCCGGGGGTGAAACGCCCCCGGAAAACACGGATGGTGCAGACCGGTTCCGGTCTGCACCATCGGTGATGATCTCTGTGTCCGAGGGGGGACTTGAACCCCCACGCCCGTTAAAGGGCACTAGCACCTCAAGCTAGCGCGTCTGCCATTCCGCCACCCGGACGAGGTGTCTGCCGCCTGGACGGGGGTGTTCCCCGCGGCGACATGGACAACAATACCAAGCTTTCGGAGTGCCCTTCACCTGCATATCCGGGCCTCCGGAGCGGGTCCGCGCGGTGGGACGGGGGTGCGCCTACAGTCTCACCATGGGTGACTGGATGACTACCGGGGGCTTGCCCGAGGGGCGTCGGCCGCGAGCGCTGTCGCCGTTGCGGGAGCATCTGCGGGACACGTTCTGGTTCGCGCCCACCGCGGCCATGGTGCTGGTCTTCGTGGTGTGGACGGTGGCCGGCGCGCTCGACACCGCGATCGTCGAGTCGCTCCAGCGGTCGCGGGACTACGAAACGCTCGACAACCTGCTGCGGCTGGCCGAGGACACCAAGACCGTGGTGACGTCGGTCAGCTCGGCGATGATGACCTTCATCGGCGTGGTCTTCAGCATCTCGCTGGTCGCCGTGCAGATGGCGAGCGGGCAGTTCAGCCCGCGGGTGGTGCGCATCTTCGTACGGAGCCGGATCACCAAGGCGACGTTCGCGGTGTTCCTCGCGACGTTCCTGCTGTCGCTCCTCGTGCTCACCTCCTACGAGTCGAACGCCGAGGCACGGCTGGTGACCTCGGTCCCGCTGGTGCAGTCGGTGCTGACGCTCCTGATGCTGGGGCTGAGCCTGCTGCTCTTCGTGCTGTACGTGAACCAGACGCTGCGGCTCATGCGCATCAGCCATGTCATCGACCACATCACCCGGGACGCGTTCAAGCTCGTCGGGCGGATGCCGGTGGTCCGTTCGACCGGCGAGGAGGACGCCCTCGGGCCGGAGACCGCGCGGGTCGCCCATCAGGGACGGGCCGGGGTGCTGCGGGACGTGAACATCGCCCGGCTGGTGCGGACCGCGCGGCAGCAGGACGTCGTCCTGCGGCTGATCCCCCGGATCGGGGACTTCGTCGTCCCCGGCACCCCGCTGCTCGCCGTCCACGGAGGGCCCGCCCCCTCGCGGCGGTCGTTGAGCTACACGGTGAACGTCGGGGTGGAGCGGACCTTCCATCAGGACTTCTCGTTCGGGCTGCGGCAGCTCGCCGACATCGGACTGCGGGCGCTGTCGGCGGCGGTGAACGACCCGACCACCGCCGTGCAGGCGATCGACCGCATCGTGCAGTTCCTGTCCGCCGTCGTGCGCCGGCCCCTCGACACGGCCCTCCACCGGGACCGGCGCGGGGCGGTGCGCCTGGTGCAGCCGGTGCCCGGGTGGACGGAACTGGTCGATCTCGCGTTCGCGGAGATCCGGGCGTGCGCGGTGGGCAGTCCGCAGGTGACGCGGCGTCTCGTCGCCGGCCTCGACGACCTGCTGCTCGTCGCCCCCGAGGAGCGCCGGGAGCCGCTGCTCCGGCACCGCACCCTGCTGGTGGAGGCCGTGCAGCTCACGGTCGCCGAACCGTCGGACCGCGCCTTCGCACTGCGGCCGGACCGGCAGGGCATCGCGTAGCGGGCCCGCCGCCCCGGCCGCGGACGGGGTGGCGCCCGAGCTCGGGCGCCACCCCCCGCCTCACGGCATCAGGTGGTGGTCCGGGAAGTTGCCGGGGAGCCGTTCACCGGGCGGGCCCTGGGTGACCGCGCGGACCAGGAGTTCCCCGCCGACGAACGCGCCGCGCCACGACGCGCCGAAGCCGCCGAACAGTTCGTCGCGGTCGCCGCGCGAGCGGGGCCGGCCGTGGCCGACCTTGAAGGCCCGGATCTGCGGGGCGAGTCGGTCGTACGTCGCCTCGTCGTCCGTGGACAGGGTGGCGACCAGCGCGCCGTTCGAGGCGTTCATGGCGGCGAGCAGCTCGGCCTCGGTGTCGACCAGGACGATGGTGTCGACCGGGCCGAAGGGTTCCGCGTGGTGCAGCGGGGAGGACGGCGGCGGGTTGAGGAGGGTGACGGGCTGGACGTACGCCGAGGTGTCCTGGCCGGACAGGAAGCGCGCGTCGGCCGGGTTGCCGCGGTGCAGCGGGACGGCGCCCCGGTCGATGGCCTCGGCGACCTGGTCGTGGAGTTCCTTGGCCTTGGCCGCGTTGATGACCGGGCCGAAGTCGAGCGAGGGGCAGGGGTCGTCGGGGTGTTCGACGGCGAGGGGGTGGCCGGTCCGCAGGGTGCGGACGGCGGGGAGGTACGCGGTGAGGAAGTCGTCGAAGAGGGAGCGCTGGACGACGAACCGCGGGTAGGCCGTGCAGCGCTGCTTGCCGTAGTCGAAGAGTTTGGGGACGACGGCGGTCAGCGCGTCCCAGTCGGTGTGGTTCCAGATGCCCCAGGTGTTGAGGCCCTCCTGTTCGAGGACGTGGCGCTTGCCGAGGTCGGCGACGGCGGTGGCGACCGCGGCGCCGGTGTCGCGTCCGCCGACGAAGGAGACGCAGCCGATCTCGGGCGCGCGCACGAGCGCCTCCGACAGTTCGCCGCCGCTGCCGCTGACCAGGGTGACGGGGACCCCTTCGCGGGCCGCGAGCGCGCAGGCGAGGGTGAGGCAGGAGACGCCGCCGTCGGTGGGGGTCTTGGCGATGACCGCGTTGCCGGCCAGGGCCTGCACCAGCATCGCGTGGACGAGGACGCTCATCGGGTAGTTCCAGCTGGCGATGTTGGAGACCGGTCCGTCGAGCGGTGTCCGGCCGTCGACCATGGGCTCGATGCCGTCGACGTACCAGCGCACGCCGTCGATCGCCCGGTCCACGTCGGCCTGGGCGAGGCGCCAGGGCTTGCCGATCTCCCAGACGAGGAGGAGGGCGAGGAGTTCGCGGTGTTCGGTGAGGGCGTCGAGGGTCGCGGCGACGCGGGCGCGGCGTTCCGCTAGGGGGACGTGGCGCCAGGCGCGGTGCTGGTCGAGGGCCGCGCCGACGGCCTGCCGGGCGGTGGCGCCGTCGAGGCGGGGCGGGCCGGCGATGGGTGCGCCGTCGACGGGGCTGGTGGCGGGCAGGCTCCGGCCGTCCGCCTGCCAGGCGGCGTTCCAGAGGTTGAGGACACGGTCGTCGCGGAAGGCCTCGGGGGCGGCGGTGAGGCAGCGCCGCCAGGCGTCGGTCCAGGACGTGCCGGACTTGAGGACGAGGGGGTCGCGGGGTTCCGCGGGGGTGGGGTCGAGGGTCGTCATGGGTGTCTCCGCTCTCGGTGCACAGTCGGGGGCGGGGGCCCGGCGTCCGCCGTGCGGCGGGTCGCCCGGGCCGGCGCGAACAGGCGTCGCGCGGGTAAGGGGAAGGTAGTGAGGTGGCGCGTATTCCGGGAGTCACCTCACGTCGACTATGAGTGAGGTCACGTCGGGTCAGGCGGGCCGGGCGGGGTTGCCGAGCCGGGTGCGGACCAGCCGGGCCGTCTCGGTCGGGGTGCCGCCGACGGGTATGCCGGCGGCCTCCAGTGCCTCCTTCTTGGCCCGGGCGGTGCCCGAGGAGCCGGAGACGATGGCGCCCGCGTGGCCCATGGTCCTGCCCTTGGGGGCGGTGAATCCGGCGACGTAGCCGACGACGGGTTTGGTGACGTGGTCGCGGACGAAGGCGGCGGCCCGTTCCTCGGCGTCGCCGCCGATCTCCCCGATGAGGACGACGAGTTCGGTGTCGGGGTCGTCCTGGAAGGCGGCGAGGCAGTCGATGTGGCTGGTGCCGACGACGGGGTCTCCGCCGATGCCCACGCAGGTGGAGAAGCCGATGTCCCGCAGCTCGTGCATGAGCTGGTAGGTGAGGGTGCCGGACTTGGAGACCAGGCCGATGGGGCCCGGTCCGGCGATGTCGGCGGGGATGATGCCCGCGTTGGACTGTCCGGGGGTGATCAGGCCGGGGCAGTTGGGGCCGACGACGCGGGTGCCCCGTTCGGCGGCGTGGGCGCGGAAGGCGACCGCGTCGTGGACGGGGATGCCTTCGGTGATGACGACGACGAGGCCGGTGCCGGCGTCGGCCGCCTCCTCGACGGCGGCTCTGGCGAAGGCGGGCGGCACGAAGACGACGCTGACGTCCGCTCCGGTCGCCTCGACGCCCTCGCGCACCGACCCGAAGACGGGGACGAACCGGTGCGCGGTGCCGAGGCCCGCGGGGGTCTGGGGGACGTCGAAGCGGACGGTCCGGCCCGCCTTGCGGGGGTTGACGCCGCCGACGACGTCGGTGCCGGCCGCGAGCATGCGGCGGGTGTGCCGCATGCCCTCGGCTCCGGTCATGCCCTGTACGAGGACTTTGGACTCCTTGGTGAGAAAGACGGCCATGTCCCGCTCCTTCAGGTGGTGTTGGCGAGGTGGGCGGCGCGGCGGGCGGCGTCGTCCATGGTGGTGGCCCGGTGCACGAGCGGGTGGGCGCGGTCGTCGAGGACGGTGTGGCCGCGTGCGGCGTTGTTGCCGTCGAGGCGGACGACGATCGGCTTGGTGGGCCGCACGGTGTCGAGGGCGGTCACGATGCCCTCGGCGACGGCGTCGCAGGCGGTGATGCCGCCGAAGACGTTGACGAGGACGGCTTTGACGTCCGGGTCGGACAGGACGACGGAGAGGCCGTCGGACATGACCCGGGCGGAGGCTCCGCCGCCGATGTCGAGGAAGTTGGCGGGGCGGGCGCCGCAGCCCGCGATCACGTCGAGGGTGGACATGACGAGGCCCGCGCCGTTGCCGATGACGCCGACCTCGCCGTCCAGTTTCACGTAGGTGAGCCCTCTGGCCGCGGCGGACGCCTCCAGGGGGTCGTCGTGCGGGGCGTCCCGCTCGCCCCAACGGGCCTGGCGGAAGCGTGCGTTGTCGTCGAGGGTGATCTTGGCGTCGAGGGCCGTGAGCCGGCCCTGGGCGGTGAGGGCGAGGGGGTTCACCTCGACGAGGAGGGCGTCCTCGCGGATGAGCACCTGCCAGAGCCGTACGAGGACGTCGGCGGCCCGCGCGGGGAGTCCGGCGGTCCTGACGATGCCGGCCGCCGTCGCCGGGGTGACGCCCTCGGTCGGGTCGACGGGGAAGCGGGTCACCGCCTCGGGCCGGGTCGCGGCCACCTCCTCGATGTCCGTGCCGCCCTCGGTGGAGAGGACGGCGAGGAACTGTCCGCGGGTCCGGTCGAGGACGTACGCGACATAGAACTCGGCGTCGATGTCGACGGGTTGGGCCAGCAGCACGGTGCGGACGGGGTGGCCCTTGATGTCCGTGCCGAGGATCCGCCGGGTCATCAGCTCCGCCTCGGCCGGGTCGGCCGCGAACCGGACGCCGCCGGCCTTGCCGCGTCCGCCGGTCCTGACCTGTGCCTTGACGACGGCCGGTCCGCCGAGCCGGCGGGCGATGGCGCGGGCCTCCCGGGGCGAGTCCGTGACGTCGGCGGGTGGCACCACGATGCCGTGTTCCGCGAGGAGTTCCCGCGCCTGGTGCTCGTACAGGTCCATGTTTCCGCTCCTGTCCTGAAAGTGGTGCGCGACCTCTGGACATCACCCAGCGGATGCGGGATAACAATCTTCATACAGTATTCGTCGACTGTATGCAATGTGCCGCGAGGGGTCCGACCACCGGCGGCACCAGGGCGGCCCAAGGCAACGGACAAGTGAGGTGACCTGTGACGACCAAGGCTCTCGAAGGCATCCGCGTGCTCGACATGACACACGTTCAGTCCGGTCCCTCGGCGACCCAGTTGATGGCGTGGCTCGGCGCCGACGTGGTCAAGCTGGAGGCGCCGGCCGGGGACATCACCCGCACCCAGCTGCGGGACATCCCGGATGCCGACTCCCTCTACTTCACGATGCTCAACAGCAACAAGCGCAGCATCACGCTCAACACCAAGACGGAGCGCGGCAAGCAGCTCCTGACCGAGCTGATCCGCCGCTCGGACGTCATGGTGGAGAACTTCGGCCCCGGCGCCGTCGACCGGATGGGCTTCACCTGGGACCGGATCCGCGAGATCAACCCGCGGATCGTCTACGCGTCCATCAAGGGCTTCGGGGACGGCCCGTACACCGCCTTCAAGGCCTACGAGGTGGTCGCGCAGGCCATGGGCGGGTCCATGGCCACCACCGGCTTCGAGGACGGCCCGCCGATGGCGACCGGCGCGCAGATCGGGGACTCCGGCACCGGCATCCACGCCGTAGCCGCCGTCCTCGCGGCCCTGCTGCAGCGCACCCGCACCGGACGCGGGCAGCGCGTCAACGTCGCGATGCAGCACGCCGTCCTGAACCTCTGCCGGGTCAAACTGCGCGACCAGCAGCGCCTCGCGCACGGTCCGCTCGCCGAGTACCCGAACGAGGACTTCGGGGACGAGGTGCCCCGGTCCGGGAACGCCTCCGGCGGCGGACAGCCCGGCTGGGCCGTACGCTGCGCGCCCGGTGGGCCCAACGACTACGTGTACGTCATCGTCCAGCCGGCCGGCTGGCAGCCGCTGACCCGGCTGATCGGCCGGCCCGAACTCGCCGACGACCCCGAGTGGTCCACCCCGCAGGCCCGGCTGCCGAAGCTGGCCAAGATGTTCCAGCTCATCGAGGAGTGGACGAGCACCCTGCCCAAGTGGGAGGTGCTGGAACGGCTCAACGCCGAGAACATCCCGTGCGGGCCGATCCTGTCCACCCGGGAGATCATCGAGGACTCCTCCCTCGCCGCCAACGAGATGGTCGTCGAGGTCGAGCATCCCGAGCGCGGGTCCTACGTCACCGTCGGCAACCCGCTGAAGCTCTCCGACTCCCCCGTCGAGATCACCGCCTCCCCGCTCCTCGGCGAGCACAACGCGGAGATCTACGTCGGCGAACTCGGCCTGGGCGACGAGGAACTGCGGCTGCTCAAGTCCACCGGGGTGATCTGAGATGGCCTGTCCGTACCTGCTGTTGGGGGGCGCGTCGATGACATGAGTGTGCGCGGGGACGGCCGACGGTGCGCGTCGGCCGGCCCCGGGACCCGTGAGCGCACGAAAGGCATTTGGCAGGGGGCGCTGACCAGATCTTTCGACGCAAGGGGTGCTGGACCGACATGACAACCACCGACTATTCGACCTCCGTCCCCTACCAAGAGGTGACGGATCCGGGCGGCCGGGTGTACCGCGTCGGCGAGTCCGACGTCGACATCATGGGCCGCACACGCAAGTGGATGGTCCTCCTGCCCTGGGCGGGCATGATGGGCATCAGTTCCGCCGAGTACGCGTTCACCTCGGCGGAGGACACGCTGCACGACGCGCATCTGTGGAGCAGCGGACACATCTTCTGGCTGATGGGCGTCTGGATCTTCTTCCAGGCGGCCGTGGCCTTCCCCGCCGGGCAGCTGCGCGAGAGCGGCCGGCTGCCGGCCCGTACGGCGATGCTGCTGGGCGCGCTGGGCACCCTGCTCGGCTATCTGGCGCTGGCGTTCGCGCCCCATGTGGCGATCGCCTATCTCGGCTTCGGCATGTGCAGCGGCATCGGGGCCGGTCTTGTCTACGCGACCTGCGTGAACATGGTCGGCAAGTGGTATCCGGAGCGCAAGGGCGGCAAGACGGGCTTCGTCAACGGCGGTTTCGCCTACGGGTCCGTGCCCTTCGTGTTCCTGTTCACCTCGTACATGGACCTGGGCAACTACCGGGGCGTGCTGGTGGGCGTCGGTCTGCTGTGCTGCGCGATCGTCGCGGTGGCCGGCTGGTTCTTCAAGGACCCGCCGAAGGGCTGGTGGCCGGCGCACGTGGATCCGCTGAAGGTGTCGGACGACCCGAAGATCCGCCGGGCGCTGGAGAAGAACCCGCCGGCCGTGAAGCAGTACACCCCGAGGGAGGCGGCGCGTACCCCCGTTCTGTGGATGATGTGGTTCTGTCTGCTGTGCACGGCCGGGATCAACATCTTCGGCATCGCCTTCCAGGTGCCGTTCGGCAAGGACATGGGCTTCGCGGGCGGGATCGTGGCCACGGCGATGTCCCTGAAGGCCATCGTCAACGGCACCGGGCGCGGCGTCATCGGCTGGATCTCCGACCGGGCCGGCCGCCGGCACACGCTGATCATCGTGTGTCTGGTGCTGGGCACCGCTCAGTTCGGGGTGCTGGTCTCCGGCCAGATGGGCAGCATGCCCTTCTTCCTGTTCTGCTCCATGGTCTCCGGCTTCGGCGGCGGCGCGATCTTCCCGCTGTTCGCGGCGATGACGGCGGACTACTTCGGTGAGAACAACAACGCGTCCAACTACGGCATGGTCTACAGCTCGAAGCTGATCTCGGGCCTGGTGGGTTCCGGGATGGGCGCGGTCGTCGTGGGCGCGTGGGACTACCACGGGGCCTTCGTGCTGGCCGGGTCCGTCGGACTGGCGTCCGCCGTACTGGCCCTGTTCCTCAAGGCGCCGGACCGACCGCAGGCCCGGAGCATCGTTCCCAATCCGCACCCGCTCGGCGAGGAGATGGCGTGATGACGGCGGAACCCATGGCGGCGAAGGACCGGCCGGACGACTCCGGCACCTCCCGGCGTGCCTACCGGGAGGTCACCGACCCCCGGGGCCGGGTCTACCGGATCGGCGAGAGCGACCGGGACATCCTCGGCCACTCACGGAAGTTCATGGTGTACCTGCCGTGGGCGGCCATGATGGCGATCAGTGTCTTCGAGTACGCCTTCGGCTCCGCCGAGGACACCCTGTCGCACGCGCACGGCTGGACGCAGAGCAACACCTTCTGGATCCTGAGCGTCTGGGTGTTCTTCCAGGCGGGCATCGCGTTCCCGGCGGGCTGGCTGCGGGAGAAGGGCATCCTGACGGCCCGCAGGGCGATGTACGTGGGCTCGGTGATGTGCGCGATCGGCTTCCTCGCCCTGTCGCACCTGGGCAACGTACTGCTGGCCATCCTCGGCTTCGGCGTGGTCGGCGGGCTCGGTTCCGGGCTGGTGTACGCGACCTGCATCAACATGGTCGGCAAGTGGTTCCCCGAACGCCGGGGCGCGAAGACGGGGTTCGTGAACGGCGGCTTCGCGTACGGCTCGCTGCCGTTCATCTTCATCTTCAACTACGCCTTCGACACGGCCAACTACCACCGGGTGCTCGACCTCATCGGGGTCTACGTGATGGTCGTGGTGTTCGCCTCCGCGTTCTTCTTCAAGGACCCGCCGAAGAACTGGTGGCCGGCGGACATCGACCCGCTGACGTACGGCGGCAGCGCGAAGGGGGCCGCGAGCCTCGCGAAGAACCCTCCGGCGGTGAAGCAGTACACGCCCAAGGAGGCCATCAGGACCGGGATGCTCCCCCTGATGTGGGTCGCGCTGGTGATGACCGCGGGTGTGTCGATCTTCGGGATCTCCTTCCAGGTCGACTTCGCCAAGGAGGTGGGCTTCGGCCCGCTGGTGGCGGCGTCGTCGATGGGCGTGATGGCGGTCATCAACGGCGTCGGCCGGGGTGTGGTGGGCTGGCTGTCCGACACCTGGGGCCGCAAGCAGTCCCTGGTGTTCGTCATCGTGGTCCTCGGGCTCGCGCAGTTCGGCGTGATCTGGGCCGGTGACATCCACAGCGAGGCGCTGTTCCTGTTCTTCGCCTTCCTCTCCGGGTTCGGCGGCGGCGCGTTCTATCCGATGTTCGCGGCGCTGACCCCGGACTACTTCGGCGAGAACTACAACGCCACCAACTACGGCCTGGTGTACAGCGGCAAGCTGATCAGCGGCCTGTTCGGCGGTGGCCTCGGCTCGATGGTGGTCGCCGCGTGGGGCTACAACGGCGCGTACGCGCTGGCGGGCGGGATCTCCATGGTGGCGGCCGCGATCGCCCTGCTGCTGAGGCAGCCGGGACGCAGCACGGCGGACACCTCGTCGCCCCAGCCGCAACCGGTGGGCTGAGGACGGCCGCCCGCACCGGGGCGGCCCGACAGGTGAGGGGCCCTCCCGGCCGTACCGGCGGGAGGGCCCCTCACGTCGCGCTCCCGGCGGTATGCCGGCGGGCAGGCAACTGCCCTTACCCATCTAGCCGTTGCCTCCGAAAGCCGCGTCGAAGGACGCCGACGGCGGGTCGAAGTCGTAGGCCTTCAGGCGCTTCAGCGCCTCGGGCGCGCCCTGGAGCCGGTCCATGCCCGCGTCCTCCCACTCGACCGATATCGGTCCCGTGTAGCCGATGGAGCGCAGCATGCGGAAGACGTCCTCCCAGGGGACGTCGCCGTGGCCCGCGGAGACGAAGTCCCAGCCGCGGCGCGGGTCGCCCCAGGGCAGATGGGAGCCGAGGCGGCCGTTGCGGCCGTCGAGGCGCTTGCGGGCCTCCTTGCAGTCGACGTGGTAGATCCGGTCGCGGAAGTCGTGGAGGAATCCGACCGGGTCGAGGTCCTGCCACACGAAGTGGGACGGGTCGAAGTTGAGGCCGAAGGCCGGCCGGTGGTCGACGGCGGCCAGGGCACGGTGGGTGGTCCAGTAGTCGTACGCGATCTCGCCGGGGTGGACCTCGTGGGCGAACCGGACGCCCTCGGCGTCGAAGACGTCGAGGACCGGGTTCCAGCGGGTCGCGAAGTCCTCGTAGCCGCGCTCGATCATCGACTCGGGGACGGGCGGGAACATCGCGACGAGGTGCCAGATCGCCGAGCCGGTGAAGCCGATGACGGTGTCGACGCCGAGCGTGGCGGCCGCCCGGGCGGTGTCGGCGATCTCGGCGGCCGCCCGCTGCCGTACGCCCTCCGCCTCGCCGTCGCCCCAGACGCGGGCGGGCAGGATGGCCCGGTGGCGTTCGTCGATGATGGCGTCGCAGACGGCCTGCCCGACGAGGTGGTTGGAGATGGCCCGGCAGGTCAGCCCGTACTTGTCGAGCAGGGCGCGCCGGGAGTCGACGTACGCCGGGTCGGCGAGTGCCTTGTCGACCTCGAAGTGGTCGCCCCAGCAGGCGAGTTCGAGTCCGTCGTAGCCGAAGTCGCGGGCCAGGCGGCAGACCTCCTCGAGGGGCAGGTCGGCCCACTGGCCGGTGAACAGCGTGAAGGTGCGTGGCATGCGGGGGCCTCCTCAGACCGCGATGGGGGTGTAGACGGAGTTCTTCTCGGCGCTCTCCTCGACCGCGGCGAGGACGCGCTGCACCTGGAGACCGTCGGCGAAGGACGGGGTGGGCGGGCGGCCTTCGGCGACGGCCAGGACCAGGTCGCGGGCCTGGTGCACGAAGGTGTGCTCGTAGCCGAGGCCGTGGCCCGGCGGCCACCAGGCGTCGAGGTAGGGGTGGTCGGGCTCGGTGACCAGGATGCGGCGGAAGCCGGCGTGCGTGGCGGGCTCGGTGTGGTCGTGGTAGGAGAGCTCGTTGAGGCGTTCCAGGTCGAAGGCCAACGAGCCGCGCTCGCCGTTGAGTTCGATGCGCAGGGCGTTCTTGCGTCCGGTGGCGAAGCGGGAGGCCTCGAAGGAGGCGAGGGCGCCGGAGGCGAAGCGGGCGGTGAACAGCGCGGCGTCGTCGACGGTGACGGCTCCCGGACCGGGCCCGTGGACGCTGCCCACGGCTGCCGCGTCCGCGGCGGTCCCGGGTGCGGAACCCGCAGCCGGCGCGCCGGTGCCGCCCGCCGGTCCGCCCGGTTCCGGCACGGCCGACAGGCCGCTGGACGCTCCCGCGGGCCACGGCCGGCTGCGCACGAACGTCTCGGTGAGCGCGGACACCCCGCCGAGCGGTTCGCCCGCCAGGAACTGGGCGAGGTCGACGATGTGGGCGCCGAGGTCCCCGAGCGCCCCCGAGCCGGCCACCTCCTTGCGGAGCCGCCAGGTGAGCGGGAAGTCCGGGTCGACCAGCCAGTCCTGGAGGTAGGTCACCCGTACGTGCCGCAGGGCTCCGAGGCGGCCCTCGGCGACCATGGAGCGGGCGAGCACCGTGGCGGGCAGCCTGCGGTAGTTGAAGCCGACCATGGACAGCCGGCCGTGTTCGAGGGCCGTCGCGGCCGCCGCGGCCATCGTCTCCGCCTCGGCGACCGTGTTCGCGAGGGGCTTCTCGCACAGCACGTGCTTGCCCGCCGCCAGCGCGGCGACCGCGATCTCGGCGTGGCTGTCGCCGGGGGTGCAGATGTCGACGAGGTCGACGTCGTCCCGGGCGATCAGCGCACGCCAGTCCGTCTCGGCCGCCGCCCAGCCGTGCCGGTCGGCCATCGCCCGCACCGCCGCCCCGTCCCGGCCGCAGACCGCGGCGAGCACGGGGCGCAGCGGCAGGTCGAAGACGCGGCCCGCGGTGCGCCAGCCCTGCGAGTGGGCGGCGCCCATGAACGCGTAGCCGACCATGCCGACACGCAATGGGGGCTTCGCGGCCTCGTCACCCCGGTGCGACTGTCCCATACGGATGTCCTCCTCGTCGTCGTCGCGCGGTGCGGGAAGGGGCCCGGACCCCCGTGCCGGGCCCCTGGAACGGGGGCGGCTCACTTGAAGCCGGTGGGCATGTACTGCTTGACGTTGTCCTTGTCGACGACGGCGGAGTAGAGGGTGAGCGAGGCGGGGATCTCGAACTCGGCCAGTCCTCCGATGCCCTTGCCCTGGCCGAGGGTGCGGGCGAGGTCGATCGCGGAGGCGGCCATGGTCGGCGGGTACAGGACGGTGGCCTTCAGGACGCTGTCGTCGGCCTCGATGGCCTGGAAGGCGGAGAGCGCGCCGGCCCCGCCGACCATCAGGAAGCCGTCCCGTCCCGCCTGCTCGATGGCCCGCAGGGCGCCCACGCCCTGGTCGTCGTCGTGGTTCCACAGTGCGTCGAACTTCGGCTGCGCCTGGAGGAGTTGGGCCATCTTGGCCTGGCCGGTCTCGACGGTGAACTCGGCTGCCTGGCGGGCGACCTTCTTGATGTTCGGGTAGTTCTTCAGCGCCGCGTCGAACCCTTGGGTGCGCTGCTTGGTCAGCTCCAGGTTGTCGATCCCGGCCAGCTCGATGACCCGGGCGTCGCTCTTGCCCTTGAGCTTCTCCCCGATGTAGTGGCCGGCGCTGAGCCCCATGCCGTAGTTGTCGCCGCCGATCCAGCAGCGGTACGCCTGGGGCGAGTTGAAGATGCGGTCGAGGTTGATGACGGGGATGCCGGCGCGCATCGCCTTGAGGCCGACCTGGGTGAGCGCCTTGCCGTCGGCGGGCAGCACGACCAGGACGTCGACCTTCTTGTTGATCAGTGTCTCGATCTGGCCGATCTGCGCGGCGGTGTCGTTGGAGCCTTCGGTGATCTCCAGGCTGACGTCCGCGTACTTCTTGGCGCGGCTCTTGGCGTTGTCGTTGATGGCGTTGAGCCAGCCGTGGTCGGCCTGCGGCCCGGCGAAACCGATGGTGACGTGCTTGCCGGGCTTGTCGTCCGCGGCCGGCTGGTCGTTCGCGGCCGGCTTCTCGTCCTTGGTGTCGTTGCTGGTGCAGCCGGTGAGGAGGACGCCGGCCGAGACGGCGGCGGTGCCGAAGAGCAGTCCTCTGCGGCTGGTCAGGCTCATGGGTTCTGGCATGGCGGTGGACCCTTCCCGTGTCAGGTCGTGCTTGCTGTGCGCCGCTGGACCAGGACCGCGGCCACGATGATCGCGCCCTTGGCGATCTGCTGGACGTCGCTCTGGAGGTTGTTCAGCGCGAAGATGTCGGTGATCGTCGTGAAGATGAGGACGCCCAGCACGGAGCCGGTGATGGTGCCGCGGCCTCCGCTGAGCAGGGTGCCGCCGATGATCGCGGCCGCGATGGCGTCGAGTTCGTACAGGTTGCCGTTGGTGTTCTGGCCCGAGCCGGAGAGGATGATCAGCAGGAACGCGGCGATGCCGCAGCACAGTCCGGACAGCAGGTAGAGGTAGAGCCGCTGGCGTCGTACGTCGATGCCGGCGAGGCGGGCGGCCTCCCCGTTGCCGCCGACGGCGACGGTGCGGCGGCCGAAGGTGGTGCGGTTCAGGATCAGCCAGCCGATGACGGTGACCACGGCGAAGACGAGGACCAGCGGCGGAACGCCCAGCACGTACGCGTCGCGTTCGCCGAGTCCGAGGACGCCGTCCACCGACACGATCTGGGTCCTGCCGTCGGTGATCTGCAGGGCGAGCCCGCGGGCCGAGGCGAGCATGGCGAGCGTGGCGATGAAGGGCACCATCCCGCCGTACGCGACGAGCAGTCCGTTGACGAGGCCGCAGCCCACGCCGACGAGCACCGCGGTGAAGAGGATGCCCGCGAAGCCGTACTCCTGCGTCGCGACCGTGGTGGCCCACACCGAGGACAGCGCGACGATCGCGCCGACCGACAGGTCGATGCCGCCGGAGGTGATGACGAAGGTCATGCCGACGGTGACGACACCGATCACCGAGGCCTGGGTGAGGACGAGTTGGAGGTTGCGGGTGTCGAGGAACTCGTCGGGCCGGGTCACCCCTCCGATGACGACGAGGACCGCGAGGACACCGAGGAGCGAGAGGGTGCGGACGTCGGCGCGGGCCACGGCCGTTCGCCACACCGGGAGTTCACCCGTCGAGGGCGCCTTGCCGGCGCCTTCCCGGGGCGGGGACACGTGCTGCGTCATGACGCCGGGCTCCCTTCACTGGCCACAGGGCTTCCTTCCATGACGAGGTCGAGTACGCGGTGCTCGTCCAGTTCCGCGGCCGGTGCCTCGTGGACGACGCGGCCCTCGCGGAGCACGAGGACCCGGTCGGCGAGCCCGAGCACCTCGGGCACCTCGCTGGAGACCATGAGGACGGCGAGCCCCTCGTCGGCGAGCCGCCGGACGACGGCGTACAGCTCGGCGCGGGCGCCGACGTCGACTCCGCGGGTGGGTTCGTCCAGGAGCAGGACCCGGCAGCCGCGCAGCAGCCAGCGGGCGAGGACGGCCTTCTGCTGGTTCCCGCCGGACAGGGTGCGGACCGGCGCGGACGGGTTGTCGGGGCGCAGCGAGAGTTCCCGGGTCGCCGCCCGGGCCGCGCCGCGCTCGGCCCGCCGGTCGATCCAGCCGGCGTGCGCGTAGCGGGACATGGACGACACGGACACGTTGCGGGTGACGGACTCCAGCATCAGCAGGGCCTGGGCCTTGCGTTCCTCGGGGGCGAGGCCGAGCCCGGCGCGTACGGCCGCCCGCACGCTCCCGGTGCGCAGCGGCTCGCCCGCGACGGTGACCCGGCCGGTGGTGGGTCTGCGCGCCCCGTAGATCGTCTCCAGGATCTCGGAGCGTCCGGAGCCGACGAGTCCCGCGAGGCCGACGATCTCGCCGGGGCGCACGTCGAGGTCCAGGGGGGCGAACTCGCCCTCACGGGAGAGGCCCCGGACGGTGAGGACGGCGTCGGCCGCCGGCCGTCCGGCGGGCCGGTCGGGGAAGACGTACTCGACGTTGCGGCCGGTCATCAGGGCCACGACCTCGCGGGTCGGGGTGGACCGGGCGGGCAGTCCGCCCGCGACCGCGCGCCCGTCCTTCAGCACGGTGACCCGGTCGCCGATGCGGCGGATCTCCTCCAGCCGGTGCGAGATGTACACGACGGCGACACCGGCGCGGGTCAGGTCGCCGACGATGCGGAAGAGGTTGTCGACCTCGTCGGGGTCGAGGGCGGCGGACGGCTCGTCCATGACGATCAGCCGTACGTCGTGGGAGAGCGCGCGGGCCATGGAGACGATCTGCTGCTGGGCCGCCGACAGGTCGCCGACGAGCCGCCCCGGATCGATCTCCGGGTGCCCGAGCCGGTGGAGCAGCGCGGCCGTCGACGCCCTGGCGGCCTTCCCGCGCACCACGAATCCGGCGGTGGTGAGTTCGTGTCCGAGGTGGACGTTCTCGGCGACCGACAGGCCTTCCACCAGGTCGAGTTCCTGGTAGATGGTGGCGATGCCGAGGCGCATCGCGGCGATCGGGGACCGGAGGGTGACGGGTTCGCCCCGCCAGCTGACGGTGCCGTCGTCGGGCTGGTGGGCGCCGGCCAGGACCTTGATGAGGGTGGACTTCCCGGCGCCGTTCTGGCCGAGCAGACAGTGGACCTCGCCGGCCTGCACGTCGAGGTCGACGCCGTCGAGGGCCCGGACGCCGGGGAACGACTTGGTGATGCCGGACATGGTGAGCAGTGGTGGTTCGGGTGCCATGACGGTTCCCCTTGGCAGGCGTGCGGGCCGGTTGCCGGGTGGTGCGCGTTCAGGCGAGCTGTATTCGGACACGGCGGAGCCGGGCGTCGTGCCGGTGGACCGTGGCGAGGTGCGTGAGGTGAGGTGAACTGTGCGGGTTACGCGGGTGAGAACAGGTGGTCGCTGATCAGCCGGGCTCCGCCGATGACTCCGGCGGTCGGGCCCAGTTCCCCGAGGACGATGGGCAGGTTGCCGGTCGCGAGCGGGAGCGACTGGCGGTAGACCTGGGTGCGGATCGCGGCGAGCAGGGTGTGGCCGAGACCCGTCACCCCGCCGCCGATCACCACCAGGCCCGGATTGAAGAAGCTGACGAGAGCGGCGATGACCTGGCCGGTGCGGTTGCCGCCCTCCCGGATCAGGTCGAGCGCGGTGGCGTCGCCCGCCGCGGCCGCGGCGGCGACGTCGACGGCGGTGAGGCCGCCGTTCGCCTCCAGCCGCGCGGCGAGTTCGGCCGAGCGTCCCTGGTGGGCGGCGTCCACGGCGTCACGCGCGAGCGCGGCGCCGCTGAAGTGGGCCTCCAGGCAGCCCCGGTTGCCGCAGGCGCACGATCGTCCGCCGGGCACGGCCTGGATGTGCCCGATGTCCCCCGCGCTGCCCGTCGCCCCGCGGTGCACCTCTCCGCCGACGACGATGCCGCAGCCGATGCCGGTGCCGATCTTGACGCAGAGGAAGTCGCCCACGGAGCGGGCGACGCCCGCGTGCTGCTCCCCCATCGCCATCAGGTTCACGTCGTTGTCGACCATGACCGGGCAGCCGAGTTCCTGGCTGAGTGCCTCGCGGACCGGGAACCCGTCCCAGCCGGGCATGATCGGCGGGGCGACCGGTACGCCTTCGGGGAAGCGGACCGGTCCGGGGACGCCGATGCCGGCGCCGTCGAACCCCTCCGCGAGCCCCGACGCCTTCAACTTCGCCGCCATGGCGAGGACTTGCTCGAAGACCGCGACCGGGCCCTCGCGGACGTCCATGGGCTGGTTGAGGTGTCCGAGGATCTCCAGTTCGGCGTTGGTGACGGCCACGTCGACCGAGGTCGCCCCGATGTCGACGCCCAGGAAGCGCAGCGCCGGCGCGAGCCGGATGTTGTGGGAGCGGCGTCCGCCGCGTGAGGCGGCGAGGCCGTCGGCCACGACGAGTCCGGTCTCCAGGAGCCGGTCCACCTCGACGGCCAGTTTCGACCGGGAGAGGTCGACCTGGTCGCCGAGCTGGGCACGGGAGTTGGGGCCGTCGTCGCGCAACAGCCGCAGCAGCCGGGCCTGATGGGCGTTCGCGGGTCGTGCTGTCATCCGTCTCACGAGCCCCTCCCCGCCCCACCGGCCTGCGTCCGTCGGTTTCCGGCCACCCGCACCGGTCGCGCTTTCGAGGGGAACGTAGCAGCGGCTGCCGGAGGTGGGAAGAAGTAGCGCAGCAATCGGCACTTACTTTCTCCACTCCGTGGACAAAGCCGGGCGCGCGGGCATGCCTCGGACCGTCGGCGGGGGTGCCGCGGACGGTCGGCAGGCGGGTCGGCTCAGGTGGTCAGCGGGTCACTTCGGACGCTCGTGGTACATCTTCCGGGTGTGCTCCGTGTGGGCCCGCATGACCGCGGTGGCGCGCTGTCCGTCGCGTCCCGCGATCGCGGCGATCAGCTCGCGGTGCTCGATCCAGGACTGCCGGCCGCGCTGCCGGGCGACCGGCGTGTAGTACCAGCGGACCCGGCGGTCGACCTGTGCGGCGAGTTCGGCGAGCACCGCGTTGCCGGCGAGCTCCATGACCTTGGCGTGCAGCCGGGCGTTCAGAGCGACCGCGGCGTCCACGTCGTCGGCGGCCACCGCCCGCTCGCCCTGCGCGCACAGGTCCTCCAGTGCGCCGATCGCGTCGCTGCCCGCGTTGCCGGCGGCGAGCCGGGCCGCCTCGGCCTCCAGGAGGGTGCGCACCGTGAGGAGCTGGTCGGCCTCCTCCTCGGTCGGCTCGTGGACGAACGCGCCCTGGGCGGGCCGCAGATCGACCCAGCCCTCCGTGCTCAGCCGCTGCAGCGCCTCCCGCACCGGCTGCCGGGACACCCCGAGGTGACCGGCGAGTTCGCTCTCGACGAGGTGCTGGCCCGGCTGGAGGGCCCGGGTGGTGATGAGTTCGAGCAGCGCCTCGTACACACGGTCGCGCAGTGGGCCGGGCCGTTCGAGCTTGGGTACCGCTCCCTGAGGCAGTCCTGCCGACAACATCACGGTCCCTCCTGGGCAGCGCCGTCGCCGCGATAGGGAAAGTCAATTATGAATTGTCTTTCGCCTACAGTCTACGGCGCACAAAGCCGCGCGGGCACGGGAGTTGGGCCTGTCACACGGGGTGGGCACGGATCCCGGCCGGGGCCCGTCGGCGGCCCGGTCCGGTCGGCGGAGCCGTCAGGGGCAGCGGACGACCTGTCCCGCGTACGAGAGGTTGCCGCCGAAGCCGAACAGCAGCACGGGGTCGCCCGTGGAGATCTCCCCGCGCTCGACGAGCTTGGAGAAGGCGAGCGGGATGCTCGCGGCCGAGGTGTTCCCGGACTCGACGACGTCCCGCGCGACGACGGCGTTGACGGCGCCGATCTTCTGCGCGAGCGGCTCGATGATGCGCAGGTTCGCCTGGTGCAGGACGACCCCGGCGAGGTCCTCGGGGGTGAGGCCCGCGCGTTCGCAGGCCTTGCGGGCGATCGGCGGGAGCTGGGTGGTCGCCCAGCGGTAGACGCTCTGGCCCTCCTGCGCGAAGCGCGCGGGGGTGCCCTCGATGCGGACCGCGTGCCCCATCTCGGGCACCGAGCCCCACAGCACCGGGCCGATGCCGGGCTCGGCGCCCGGCGCCGAGGCCTCGACGACGGCGGCGCCCGCGCCGTCCCCGACCAGCACGCAGGTGGTGCGGTCGGTCCAGTCCGTCACCTCGGACATCTTGTCGGCGCCGATGACCAGCGCCCGGGTCGCGGCACCCGCGCGCACGGCGTGGTCGGCGGTGGCGAGGGCGTGCGTGAAGCCGGCGCAGACGACGTTGACGTCCATGGCGGCCGGGGAGGGGATGCCGAGCCGGGCGGCGACCCGGGCGGCCATGTTCGGGGAGCGGTCGACTGCGGTGGACGTGGCGACGAGCACCAGGTCGATGTCGCCCGGCGTCAGTCCGGCGGAGGCGAGCGCCTTGGCGGCGGCGTGCGCGGCCAGCTCGTCGACCGGCTCGTCGGGCCCGGCGATGTGCCGCGTCCGGATGCCGACCCGGCTCCTGATCCACTCGTCACTGGTGTCGACCAGGCCCGCCAGGTCCTCGTTGGTGAGGATCTTGGCGGGCTGGTAATGGCCGACGGCGGCGATCCGTGAGCCGTTCATGAGTGGTCCCCCTCGTTGCCTTGGGTAGCGGGATCCACCAGTCTGATCAGTGACTCACGGGTACGACGGCAGGTGATGCCACAGGATCTGGGCGCCAGGCTTGTCGGCTTCTGTCAGACTCTCGGACGCCCGAACACTCACCCACTGAACAGTTGTGTCGCTTTCTGTACCAGCTCGTAGACGCCGTAGCACAGGGGTGCGCCCACCCAGAGCCAGGCGAGGGCGATGAGCGGTCGGCGGTCAGGCGGACTCGGGCTGCTGTCGTGCGACATCGGCTGCCTCCCTCGGTGCGGGGACGTGGTGACGGGGGTGGACGGGCCGCACGAACTCGTTGGCGACGAAGCCTACGACCAGCAGCCCGATCATGATCAGGAACGACATGCCGTAGAGGGCCGAGCCGTGCTTGCCCGCCGCCTCCTGGTGGTCCGCGATCCGGTTGACGATGAGCGGTCCGAGCACACCGGCCGTGGACCAGGCGGTGAGCAGCCGCCCGTGGATCGCCCCCACCTGGTACGTGCCGAAGAGATCCTTCAGGTAGGCCGGGACGGTGGCGAAGCCCCCGCCGTAGAAGGAGAGGATCACCAGGGCGCCGATGATGAACAGCGGCTTCGAGGAGTCCCCGAACCAGGCGATGAGCGCGTACATGAGCGCGCCGACGCCGAGGTACACGCGGTAGATGTTCTTGCGTCCGATCAGGTCGGAGGTCGAGGACCAGCCGATCCGGCCGGCCATGTTGGCGGCGGACAGCAGGGCGACGAACCCGGCGGCCGCGGAGACGGACACGGGGGTGGAGGTGCCGGCGAAGAAGTCCGTGATCATCGGGGCGGCCTTCTCCAGGATGCCGATGCCCGCGGTCACGTTCATACAGAGCACGATCCACAGGCACCAGAACTGTGGGGTGCGCACCGCGCTGCGCGCCGAGACCTGGACCCCGTCGAGCGCGCTCGGCCCGGACGCGACCGGACGCTCACCGCGCGGAACACGCACCAGCAGGACACCGAGCGTCATGAACACGGCGTACGCGAGCCCGTGCACGAGGAAGGCGAGGGCGATGCCGGAGGAGTCGGACCCGAAGGACTTCAGCATCTGGGCGGACCAGGGCGAGGCGATCAGCGCCCCGCCGCCGAAGCCCATGATCGCGATGCCGGTGGCCATTCCGGGCCGGTCGGGGAACCACTTGATCAGGGTGGACACCGGGGATATGTAGCCGATGCCGAGGCCTATCCCGCCGACGAATCCGTAGCCGAACACGATCAGCCAGTACTGCTCGGTGGCGGCGCCGAGCGCGGAGATCAGGAAGCCGGAGGAGAAGCAGACGAGGGCGACGGTCATCGCCCAGCGCGGGCCGTTGCGCTCGACGAGCGTGCCGCCGAACGCGGCGGACAGACCGAGCATCACGATGCCGAGCTGGAAGGGCAGCGCGCTCTCGGTCCCGCTGAGGCCGAGCGCGGATTCGAGGGGCGGCTTGAAGACGCTCCAGGCGTAGGCCTGGCCGATGGAGAGGTGGACCGAGAGGGCGGCCGGCGGGACGAGCCAGCGGCTCCAGCCGGGGGGTGCGACAGGGGGGCTCATGATCCGGAACGATAGGAAGCGGTTGCCCGGCTGGGAACCCGCGTGACGCAAACCGTCGGGGCGCGTGCGACGAGCGGTCCTCCTGACGCGACGAACGGTCGCACAGGCGCGCCGGGCGGGCACGCCGGCGCCGGCCGGGTCGGGCACGTGGCCGATTCCCCTCCCGCGCCCGGTGGTTGTCGAATCCCTTGCCGCCACTCATTCCATCCTGTAGACAATATTTCGTCGACAGAGTTCGGAAGTTCCTCGGTACCCTCGACCGAACGGAGCGCCACACAGTGAGAGTCGCAGTTCTCGGCGCCGGTGCGATCGGCGCCTACGTCGGCGCCGCGCTGCACCGGGCGGGCGCCGACGTGCATCTGGTGGCCCGTGGACCGCATCTCGCGGCCATGAGGCAGCACGGCGTCCAAGTCATCAGTCCGCGCGGCGACTTCACCGCCCGGGCCCACGCCACCGACGACCCGGCCGAGATCGGTCCGGTCGACTACGTCTTCCTCGGCCTCAAGGCCAACTCGTACGCGGCGTGCGGGCCGCTCATCGAGCCGCTGCTGCACGACACCACGGCGGTGATCGCCGCCCAGAACGGCATCCCCTGGTGGTACTTCCACCGGCACGGCGGACCCCACGACGGTCACCGTGTGGAGAGCGTGGACCCCGGCGGCGCGGTCAGTGCGGTGCTCGCGCCGGAGCGGGCCGTCGGCTGCGTCGTGTACGCCGCGACGGAACTGGAGGGGCCCGGTGTCGTCCGCCACCTCGAAGGCACCCGGTTCTCCATCGGGGAGCCGGACCGGTCCGTCTCCGCGCGCTGCCGGGCGTTCGGCGACGCGATGCGGGAGGGCGGGCTGAAGTGCCCGGTCGAGCCGGATCTGCGCAACGACATCTGGCTCAAGCTGCTCGGCAACATCTCCTTCAACCCGATCAGCGCACTCGCCCGCGCCACGATGCGGCAGATGTGCCTGCACGGCGGGACGCGCAAGGTCATCGAGATCATGATGACCGAGACGCTGAGCGTCGCCGAGGCCCTCGGCTGCGAGGTGGGGGTGTCCATCGAGCGGCGTCTCGCGGGCGCCGAGCGGGTCGGGGACCACCGCACCTCCACGCTCCAGGACCTGGAGCGCGGCAAACCGCTGGAGCTCGACGTGCTGCTCGCGGCCGTCGTGGAACTGGCCGAGATCACCGGGGTGCCGGTGCCGACCCTGCGCACCGTCCACGCCATCTCGGATCTGCTCGCGCTGCGGACGGCGGCGTGAGCGCGGAGCGGGCCGCGGGGCCGGGCGGCATGCGGTCCGCTCCGTCCGTGCAGGACAATGAGGACCTGACGGTCACCCGGTCGCGCGACGGGCCGGTGACCCGCACGGCAACCGCCGCTTGAAGGGCCTCTCCGGCCGGCCGCACGGACAGAACCGGGACTGATCAGGACATGGGACGAGTCACGGAACGACGCAAGGTGATCCGCATCCGGGACGGGGCGGTGAACACCCGCCCCGACACGCTGGTCGCCGAGGAGCCGCTGGAGATCCGTCTCAACGGCAAGCCCCTCGCCATCACGATGCGCACCCCGGGCGACGACTTCGCGCTCGCGGCGGGCTTCCTGGTCAGCGAGGGGGTGCTGGGCGCGGCGGAGGAGCTGCAGAACATCGTGTACTGCGCGGGCGCCACCGTGGACGGCTCCAACAGCTACAACGTCGTCGACGTGCGGACCGCGCCGGGCGTCGTCATCCCCGACATCACGCTCGAACGCAACGTGTACACGACGTCCTCCTGCGGCCTGTGCGGCAAGGCGAGCCTCGACGCGGTCCGCACCACGGCCCGCTGGCCCGTCGACGACACGGCGGGCGACACGACTCCCCCGGTACGGCTGGAGCCCGAACTGCTCGCGCGCCTCCCCGACCGGCTGCGCGCGGCCCAGCAGGTCTTCGACCGGACCGGGGGTCTGCACGCGGCGGCGCTGTTCACCGAGGACGGTGAGCTGGTGGACGTCCGCGAGGACGTGGGCCGGCACAACGCGGTCGACAAACTGGTCGGCCGCGCCCTGCAGAACGGCACGCTCCCGCTGTCCCGGACGGTCCTGCTGGTCTCCGGCCGGGCCTCCTTCGAGCTGGCGCAGAAAGCGGTGATGGCCGGCATCCCGGTGCTGGCGGCGGTCTCCGCCCCGTCGTCGCTCGCGGTCGACCTGGCCGCGGAGACCGGCCTGACCCTGGTCGGCTTCCTGCGCGGCTCCAACATGAACGTGTACGCGGGCGAGCACCGGATCGCTCTGCGGGCCGCGGCCGCCCAGGGCTGACCCGGCTCCCCGCGACACGGCGGCGGGGCCCCGAACGGCGGGGTGCGCCCCCTGCGCCGGAGGGGCCCCGCCTCAGCCGCGTACCCCCGCGACCTCGGCGAACGCGGCGACCAGGGGAGCGCGGCGGTCCGCCTCCCAGGCGAGGAACACCTGGTCGGGCGGGGCGTCCGTGACGGGCACGTAGGCGATGTCCGGCCGGGAGTACCGCGCGGCCACGGACTCCGGTACGAGCGTGATGCCGGCGCCGCCCGCCACGCGCTCGAACTTCTCCTCGACGGTCCGGATCGGTGTGTCGTCCGGGCCGGGGTCGGAGTAGCGCAGCCAGGTCTCGCCGTCCAGGTCGCAGAGCAGGAGTTCCTGTTTCCCGGCGAGCCGGTGGGCGGCCGGGAGCATGGCGACCCTGGTCTCGCCGAACAGGGGCAGCAGCGTGAGTCCGCGCTCGTCGACGGGCCTGCGGACGTAGGCGACGTCGACGGTCCCGTCGAGGATCAGCTGTTCCTGGTCGTCCCACTCGACGCGCCGGGCGGCCACGTCGACGTCGGGATGGCCGGCGGAGAAGGCGCGCAGGGCGTGGGTGACGACCACGCCGGCCCGGAAGCCCACGACGAGCCTGCGCGGGCCGCGCGCCGCACGATGCGCCCGACGCCGTGCGGCCTCGGCGGCGGCGAGCAACGGGCGCGAGTCGTCGAGGAGTTGACGTCCGGCGGCCGTCAACCGGACACCGTGGCTGTCGCGGTCGAAGAGCCCGGCGTTCACGTCCTTCTCCAGCGACCTGATCTGACGGCTCAGCACCGGCTGCGCGATGTGCAGCCGCTCCGCCGCGCGTCCGAAGTGCAGCAGCTCGGCCACCGCCACGAAGTAGCGGACCTTGCGCAGGTCGAGATCCACGGCCGTCCCTCTCGTCCGTCCGGTGGCGATGCCTTCAGGGTATCGCCGACGCCGGAAGAGGTCTTGGACGGCGGGGCGGTACCGCGCGCAGGCTTGCAGTCACCGGGGCGGCCCCGGGGAACACGCGGAAGGGAACGGACATGGGTCTGCGAGGACAGCGGGTCGTCGTGATCGGCGGTACGGCGGGGATCGGGTTCGCGGTCGCGGAGGCGGCAGCGCGGGAGGGGGCGGAGGTGGTGGTCGCCTCCCGCCGCCGGGAGAGTGTGGAGGCAGCGCTGAAGAGGCTGCCCGCGGGCGCCGAGGGAGAGGTGCTGGACGCCACCGACGAGGAGGCCGTCCGGGAGTTCTTCGGCCGGGTCGGCGCGTTCGACCATCTCGTCTACACCGCGGGTGAGTCCCTGCTCCTGGAGAGCCTCGCCGAGTCGGACCTGACACGGGCCCGGGCCTTCCTGGACACCCGGCTGTGGGGCGCGTACACGGCGGTGAAGCACGGCGCTCCGGCGATCCGGGAGGGCGGCTCGGTGGTCCTGACGACCGGCACGGCCGGGCGCCGGCCCCTGCCGGGGACAACCGTCGCGGCGAGCCTGTGCGGGGCGATGGAGTCGCTCACCAGGGCGCTCGCCCTGGAGCTCGCGCCGCTCCGGGTGAACGTCGTCTCGCCGGGGGTGGTCCGCACGGAGCTGTGGCGGGAGCTGCCCGCCGAGGACCGCGACGGACTGTTCGCGTCCGCCGCCGCCTCCCTGCCCGTCGGCCGGGCGGGCGAACCGGAGGACATCGCCGAGGCCTACCTGTACCTCATGCGCGGCGGCTACAGCACCGGCTCGGTGGTCGTCGTGGACGGGGGCGGGGTGCTGGTCTGAGCCGCGCGCCGTCCGTACGGGAGGGTGCCGGGCCCGGACCAGCACCGACCGTGCGGGGCACGGGATGCCGATGGGAGGGCGGCGCCGTCCTGGAGGCGGCACGCCCTCGCCCACCACGGCGGGACGAACCGGCCTCACCGCCCCGTGAAGCGCACCTCCGCCGCCGCCACGACGGTGCCGAGACGGGGGAAGTCCAGCCGGATGGAGGCGTCGTGCTCGGGGGCGGTGAACGCGGCCATCGCGTCCTCGACGAAGACGAGGTCGTAGCCGAGGTCTCCGGCGGCGCGCGCGGTCGACTCGACCCCGAGGTTGGTGGCGATCCCGCCGAACACCAGGGTGGAGACACCGTGTTCGCGCAGCTTGTCGTCGAGACCGGTGCCCTGGAACCCGCCGATGGTCCGCTTCACGATCTCCAGGTCGCCCGCCTCGGCGAGCCCGGCGACGAGTCCGCTGCCGGGAGGCTGCTCGGGCACGCCGGACCGCTCGACCCGGACGAGCACGACGAGCGCGCCCGCCTTGCGGAAGGCGGCCGCCAACTCCTCCGCGGTGGTCAGGACTTCGGTGCCCTTGTGGGGCGCCAGGGGCAGCGCCACGATGCGCTCCATCAGATCGACGAGCACGAGGGCGGTGCACGCCGGATCGAGGGCGAGACGGGGTTCGGCTTCGGGTGCGGTCATGACGGAACGTTAGCCCGCATCAGCCGTCCGTACCGGAAATCCGGATCAACAAGCCCGTGAACTGCTCTCGCCGGGGCCGTC
Organism: Streptomyces sp. NBC_01428; assembly: GCF_036231965.1. NCBI lineage: Bacteria > Bacillati > Actinomycetota > Actinomycetes > Kitasatosporales > Streptomycetaceae > Streptomyces > Streptomyces sp. NBC_01428. The sequence goes on from NZ_CP109499.1 coordinate 2,083,725, forward strand.
GGGCGGGTCACGGCCGGCCGGGGCGACCCGCGTTCCCGCGGTCCCGGACCCTCCCACGCCCTTCCGCCGTACGGCCACGAACCGACACGCGCGGCTGTCCCGCGTCCGGTCCCACCGGGGTGGGCCGAGGCAAGGTGATCTTGCGTCCGAACGTGCCGGACGCCCCTCGACGGGCAGGCGAAAATCTGGCGTGAACACGACCGGTGCACGCTTCTTGTGAGGTGCGCGAGGCCCCAAGTAGCGTCTGCGGCGCGAACGTTGGACGTGGGATGTCCAGAGAATCCGGATGGCCCAGCCGTACGAAGGGCAGGTCGCACCATGCCGTCACGCCTCCGCAGCCGTCCGAGATCCGTCCTCGCCGCGCGACCGGGCCCGCGCTTACCCGCCCGCCGACGGCCCGCCTCCACCCCCCGACCGCGCCAGCCGTCCCGCACCCGTCCGTGCGCCGCCCTCACGGCCCTCCTCGCCGCCGTCGCACTGCTCACGCTGCCCGGCACGGCCCACGCCGCACCGGCCGACGCCACACCGGCCGACACGGTCACGGCCGCCGTCACCGCTCCGGCCACCGACACCGCCACCGCCACCGCCACCGCGCCCGGCGCGTTCGAGCAGCAGGTGCTGTTCAAGGCCTCCCAGGATCCCGGCTACGCCTGCTTCCGCATCCCGTCGGTCGTGCGGACCACCGACGGGACGCTGCTGGCGTTCGCCGAGGGGCGCGTCCTGAACTGCGGTGACGCGGCGGACATCGACATCGTGGTGAAGCGCTCCGGCGACGGCGGGCGCACCTGGAGCCCGCTGCGTGTCGTCAACGACGGGGGCGGCGACACCCACGGCAACCCCACCCCGGTCGTCGACCGCGAGACGGGCCGGATCCTGCTCGCCGAGACCTACAACACGGGCCGGACCGACAGCGCGAGCTGCTCCGTGCCGTGCGACCGCACCCCGCACCTCCAGTACAGCGACGACGACGGTCTCAGCTGGTCGCAGCCGCGCGACCTGAGCGACGAGATCCTGCCCGCGAACTGGAACTCCTGGTACGCCACCGGCCCGGTGCACGGCATCCAGCTCACCCGCGGACGCCACGCGGGACGCCTCGTCCTCGCCGTCAACACCGAGACGTGGAACGGCAGTCGGGTCACCGCCAACAACGCCGCGCTCGTCACCAGTGACGACGGCGGCGACCACTGGGACATCGGCGCCCGGGACTCCTGGCCGATCGCGGACGACGGGACCTTCCGGCAGAAGCCGTCCGAGATGACGCTCGCCGAGCGGACCGACGGATCGGTCCTGGTCAGCGGCCGCGAGCAGGACGGCACCGACCTGGGACACCGCACCCAGGCGGTGAGCCGGGACGGCGGCGACAGCTTCGTGTCGCCCTTCGCCGCCCTGCCCGACCTGTACGCGCCGCAGGTACAGGGCTCGGTGCTGCGCGTCGGCGACCGGATCCTGCTGGCCTGCCCCGGCGACCCGGACCGCCGCCGGACCATGATGATCCGCTCCTCCTACGACGGCGGCCGCACCTGGGACAGCGTCGACCGGGGCACCGTCGTGACCACCGACTGGTCGGGCTACTCCGACCTCGTGCGGATCGACGGCGACGCGGTGGGCCTGCTGTACGAGGGAGGCGCCGTCGACGCCCGCGACGAGATCCGCTTCGCCCGCTTCACCGAGGACTGGCTCCGGCCCCGCCGGGGCCCCGACCCGACGACCGCCGACCTCGTGCCGTTCGCCCGGCCCGCCGCGGTCCTCGGCGGCGCCCACGAGACGGCGGGCGTCCGGGGCGGCGCGCTGGAGTTCGACGGCACCGACGACGCCGTACGGCTGCCCTACAGCAGCCGACTTCCGCTGGGGACAAAGGACTTCACGGCCACCCTGTGGTTCCGTTACACGGCCACCACCGGTGAACAGCCCCTGCTGTGGATGGGCGGGATCGGAACGACACAGCCTCAGGTGTGGGTGCGCGGGGAGCCGGCGTCCGGCCGGATCACCGGTCTCATCACCACGAGGAACGGTGCGGCGGCCCCGGCCACCGCGTCCGTGCGGACCACGAGCGCGTACAACGACGGCCAGTGGCACCGTCTGGCGCTGCGCCGCGGCGGCGGACAGCTCACCCTGTCCGTCGACGGGGCGGCCGTGAGCACCGCGGACGTGCCCGGATCGGTCAGCCGGAACGCACCGTTCGGGGTGCACATCGGCCAACGGACCGACAGCCGCGCGTACTTCACCGGTGCCATCGACGACGTACGCGTCCAGGACCGGGCGTTGAGCGACGCCGAACTGGCGGCCGAGCCCGCGGCGCACGTCACCCGCGACACCGTCCTGTGGCTCCCCATGGACCGGGTGGCCGGAGGCCGCTAACGTCCCGCCCGTGCCCGACGAAGCACGCACGCGACGGCGGACCGGGACCGGGCTCGGCGTGCTGCTGGCCCTGGTCTCGGCCGCCGTGCTGCTCACCGCCCTCCCGGACCGCGACCGGGAGGGCGGCGGCACCTGCGCCGCCCGCACCGTGCGGTCGTGGTCCGTGGACGCCCGACGCACGGACGCGTTCGCGCGGTACGGGGACGACGCCGGCCGCGCCGACGACTGGACCGGCGGCGACGGGACCCACTCGGTGCGGCTTCCGGACGGCCGGCTGCTGTGGCTGTTCTCGGACACCTATCTCGGGCGGGTGTACGCGCCGCCGAACCCGGCCGGCGAGTCGTACGCCTGGCGGGACGCGAGCACGCCCCTCGTGCGCAACGCGGCGGTCGTGATGTCGCGCGACGGCCGACCGCTGAGCACGCTGCCCGCGCCGCTGTTCCCCGACCCGGCGCCCCAGCAGTGGCGCTGGCCGGTGGCGGCCCGCGTCGAACCCCGCTCCCCCGGCTCCGGCGAGCAGGTCCTGCGCGTCCTGCTGTGGACGCGCTCCACGGGCCCGGCGCCCTGGATCTACGGGGTGCCAGCGGCCACCGAGGTCGCCACGCTGTCCCTGCCCGCGCTGCGCCTCGAAGGCATCACCACGGTCCTGGACCAGCGTCCCGTGCGGGACGCCTCCCGGCGGGTCCTCTTCGGCACCGCGGCCGTCGACGCGGACGGCTGGACGTACGTCTTCGGCGGCGACGACGGCCGCGCCGTCGGGCGCCGGGCCTCGCGGGCGTACGTGGCGCGGGTGCCGAGCGGCCGGCTCGGCGAGCCGGGGGCCTGGGAGTACTGGGACGGCACGGCGTGGACGGTACGGGGACGTCCCGCGCCGGTGCTCGGGAACGGCCGGAGCACGGGCGTGGGCAGCGCGTTCACCGTCGTGCGGGACGGCGGGACGTACGTCCTGTTCACCATGGCGGCGGGCGCCGCGGGCCTGACCACGATCACCTCGTACTGGGCGTGCGCGCCGACCGGGCCCTGGCACGGGCCCGCCCGGGGCTTCCGTCCGCGGCTGCCGCTGGGCGAGGTGGCGGCGTACAACCCGCAGGCCCATCCCGAACTGGACGGGGGCGGCCGGATCGTCCTGAGCTACGACGTCAACTGGCTGGACGCCACGGGCGGTGCGGCGCAGACGAACCTCAGCCGGAACGTGTCCCTGTACCGACCGCGCTTCGTGACGCTGCGCCTGGGGGCGCCTTCCTAGGGTTCCCGCCCGATCCGGTCGCGCCGCCCGCACCGCGCGTTCCGCCGGTGCCCGTCGTCGCGTCCGGGCGGTCCGGGCCGGTCCCGTCGGACGGTCCCGTCGCCTCGGGGTCGCGGGCGCGGCGCTTGGCGATCACCGCGCACACCATCAGCTGCATCTGGTGGAAGAGCATCAGCGGGAGCACGGCGAGCGAGGCGTGCGCGCCGAACAGCACGCTGGCCATGGGCAGTCCGGAGGCGAGCGACTTCTTCGACCCGGCGAACTGGATGGCGATCCGGTCCTCCCGACCGAAGTGCAGCGCCTTGCCGCCGTACCAGGTGAGGACCAGCATCACGGCGAGCAGCACCGCCTCGACGGCCAGCAGCCCCGCCAGCCGGACGGCGCTGACCTGGTGCCAGATGCCCTGCACCATGCCCTCGCTGAACGCGGTGTAGACGACGAGCAGGATCGACCCGCGGTCGACGTAGCCGAGGACCTTCTTGTGCCGGGTGATGAACGCGCCGATCCAGGGCCGCAGCACCTGTCCGGCGACGAAGGGCACGAGCAGCTGCAGCACGATCTTGACGAGCGCGTCGGCGGAGAACCCGCCGCCGCTGTTGCCGAGCAGGGCGGCGGCGAGCAGCGGCGTGATGACGATGCCGGCCAGCGAGGAGAAGGAGCCGGCGCAGATCGCGGCGGGCACGTTGCCGCGCGCGATCGAGGTGAAGGCGATCGACGACTGGATGGTCGAGGGAACGAGGGTGAGGAAGAGCAGACCCGTGTACAGGTCGTGCGTCAGGAACACCGGGACCAGGCCGCGGGCGGCGAGGCCGAGCAGCGGGAACACCACGAAGGTGCACACCAGCACCGTGGTGTGCAGCCGCCAGTGCTTGACGCCCTCCACCGCCTCACGGGTCGACAGCCGGGCGCCGTACAGGAAGAAGAGGAACGCGATCGCCGCCGTGGACGCCCCCGAGGCGACGTCCGCCCCCGTCCCGCTCGCCGGGAACAGGGCGGCGAGCCCCACGGTCCCGAGCAACAGCAGGATGTACGGATCGATCGGCATCCAACTCGGCCACTGCAGGCGTTTCACGGTGCTCCACTACTCGTTCGGTGCGTCGGTCGGGGCCGGCCGGGGTGCCGTTCGGGCCGGCCCGGGTCGTGCCCTCTCCATCGTCCTCTCCCCCTCCGCGATCGGGAATCCTTCACACCGCTCTGACTGTCATCACGATCCACGATAACGTGATCGGAATGTACGACCCTTCGCAGCTGCGTACGTTCCTTGCGGTGGCGCAGACCCTCAGCTTCACGCAGGCAGCCCGGCGGCTCGGGGTGCGCCAGTCGACGGTCAGTCAGCACGTGCGCCGGCTGGAGGACGCGGCGGGGCGGCAGTTCTTCTCCCGGGACACGCACTCCGTGGAGCTCACCGAGGACGGCGAGGCGATGCTCGGGTTCGCGCGGCGGATCCTGGAGGTGCAGGACCAGGCCATGGCGTTCTTCGCGGGGACACGGCTGCGCGGCCGGCTGCGCTTCGGCGCCTCCGAGGACTTCGTGCTCACCCGGCTGCCCGAGATCCTGGAGGGGTTCCGCTCCGACCATCCCGAGGTCGACCTGGAGCTGACGGTCGAGCTGTCGGGCACCCTGCACGAGCGGTTGGCGGCGGGCCACCTCGACCTGGTGCTGGCGAAGCGGCGGCCCGAGGACCCGGTCGGCCAACTCGTCTGGCACGACCACCTGGTGTGGATCGGCGCCCCGCGGCTGCGCCTCGACCCCGACCGCCCGGTGCCGCTGATCGTCTATCCGCCGCCGGGCATCACCCGCGCGCTCGCCCTGGAGGCGCTGGAACTCCAGGGCCGGTCCTGGCGCATCGCCTGCACCAGCGGCAGCCTCAACGGGCTGATCGCCGCGGCCCGCGCGGGTCTCGGCGTCATGGCCCACTCCCGGGGACTCGTGCCGCCGGGGCTGGCCCGGGTCCCGGAGCGGGCGGGCCTGCCCACACTCGGTGAGGTGGACTTCGTGCTGGTGCACGGGCGCCGGAGGCCGTCGGCGCAGGGGGCGGCGGACGCGCTCGCGGCGGCGATCCTGGCCGGCGGGGACCGGCTGCACCGGGGGCGGCGCGGCTGACGGAGGTCAGCGGAGCCGGGTGTACGTGAGCTGCTTGACCCGGCGCAGGAACGGCGTCGTCTCCACGTACTGGACACCGTCGAGCCGGCCGAGCGGGCCGCTCAGATACGCGTAGAGGCCGGCCGTGTCGGGGACGACGGCGGTCACCACGATGTTGGAGGGGCCGGCCGTCGCGGAGGCGAAGGCGACCTCGTCGTGGGCCGCCAGGGCCTGCCCGACGGAGTGGAGGGCGGCGGGGGCCGCGGTGATCCACAGACAGGCGGCGAGGGGGTAGCCGAGGATCTCCGAGTGGTACTCGACGTCGATGTACACGGCGCCGGAGGCGAGCAGCGCGGACAGCCGGCGTTTGACGGCCGACTCGGAGCGCCCGGTGGCGCGTTGCAGCTCGGGGTAGGTGGCGCGGCCGTCGCGTTCGAGGGCGGCCACGAGGGGTTCGTCCTCGGGGTCGATCCGGGCGGGCCCGTCCGCCGCCGGCCGCTCGGGGCGCAGGGCGGCGACCTGGTCGCCGGTCAGCGCGGCGAACTTGCGGGTCCAGCCGTCGGGTCCGCCGAAGAAGCGGTGGATCAGCTGGTGGGCCCGGATCTCCAGGATGCTCGGGGTACGCGGGAGTTTGCCGAGCAGCAGGTCGTCGCGGTCACCGGGGCTGCGCGGCCGGGTCATGCACACCACCTCGGTGCCGCCGGAGGCCAGCCCGATCCAGGCGGTGTCGGGGCGTTTGGCGAGGGCGTCCGCGATGGCCTCGACGCCGTCGGGCGTGCAGCGCAGCCGCAGCATCCAGTGGTCCTGGCCGAGCCGCTGGGCGTCCCGGACGGCGACGACCCGCAGGCCGGCCTCGGCGCACAGCCGGCGGTAGCGCCGGGCGATCGTCTGGTCGGAGGCGTCCAGCACCTCCCCGATCCGGCTGAAGGAGGCCCGTCCGTTCACCTCCAGGGCGGCGAGCAGTTGCAGATCGAGGCTGTCGAGGCTGTGGGATTCCATCTTCATGTGGCCTGCCTCTGTCGGATTCCGTCGGTCGCGGACCGTCGACCGCTGCGATCGGCCGGTGCCACCCCATCGTACGGAGAGAAGCGAGCCGACCGGCACAACGGTGCCGGCGGAGTCGGCCGGATCGGCGGCGAGAGTCCCCCGTGCCCGTGGCACGGGGACGCACGGGGATCCGGCGGTACAGGGAGATGAGGCCATGCGTAAGTGGGGGCCGCTGACGGCGGTGTGCCTGGGCACGTTCATGTTGCTGCTGGACGTGACGATCGCGATCGTCGCGCTGCCGGACATGGCGAGGGGGCTGCACGCCTCGCTGAGCGATCTGCAGTGGGTGATCGACGGCTACGCGCTGGCGCTCGCCGCGCTGCTGCTGGGGGTGGGGGCGGCCGCCGACATCCTGGGCCGCCGCCGGGTGCACGTGGCGGGGGTCGCGCTGTTCGCGGCGGCGTCGCTGTGGTGCGGGCTGGCGACCGGGCCCCAGATGCTGGTGACCGCCCGGGTGGTCCAGGGGGTCGGCGCGGCGGCGACGCTCGCGACGACGCTGCCCCTGCTCGGCTCGGTCTACCGGGGGCGGGACCGGTCCACCGCGCTCGGCGTGTGGGGCGCGGTCAGCGGCAGCGCCGCGGCGGTCGGTCCGGTGCTGGGCGGGCTGCTGACCGAGGGGCCCGGCTGGCGGTGGATCTTCTTCGTGAACCTGCCGGTGAGCGTGGCGGCGGTGTGGCTGACGCTGAAGGTGGTGCCGGAGTCGAAGGGCCCGCGTGGCCTGCGGATCGACTGGGCGGGCACGGCGGCGTTCGCCTGCTTCACGGGAGCGACGACCTTCGCGGTGGTGCGGGCGGGGTCCGACGGCTGGGCGTCGGCCGTGACCACCGGCTCCTTCGCGGTCGCGGCGGCGGCGCTGCTCGCCTTCGTCCTGGTCGAGCGCCGGGTGGCGCAGCCGCTGCTCGATCTGGCGCTGCTGCGCAAGCCCGCCTTCGTCGGCGTGATGCTGGGCGCGCTCGCCTTCAACGGGGCGGCGTTCGGTGTCATCCCGTACCTCTCGATCTGGATGCAGACGGTGCTGGGGCTGGGTCCGGTGCACGGCGGGCTCACCCTGCTGCCGATGACCGGCGCCTCGGTGGTCGTCGCGATCCTCGCCGGCAAGCTGCTGCACGGGGCTCCGGCCTGGCTCACGATCGGCGGCGGGCTGCTGCTGATCGGCTCGGGGGTCCTGTGCCAGGCCGTCCTCGACGCGGGCACGGGCTGGACGGTGCTGGTGCCGGGCCTGGTGCTCGTCGGGATCGGCGTCGGCCTGGTCGCCCCGGCGCTCGCGGGAGCCGCGCTCGCCTCCGTGCCGCAGGAGCGGGCGGGCATGGCGAGCGGCGCGGTGAACACGGTCCGGCAGCTCGGGTACGCGCTCGGGGTGGCCGCCTTCGGGACCGTGCTGATCTCCCGGATGCGCGACACGCTGTCGCACGACGCCGCGCACACCCTGGCGGGCGGCGGCGCCGGGGCGCTGCGGGGCACGGTCTCCGAGCACACGCTGCGGGCCGCGTTCGCCTCGGGACTCGACGCGGCGTCGGTGGCGGCCGGGGTGACGGCGCTGGTCGCGGGCGCGCTCGTCGTGATCCTGGTCCGGACGCCGCGCGCGGCCGCGAGCCCCGCGGGCGCTCCGGCGGAGAAGGTGCCGGCGCCCCAGGGCTGAGACGCGCCGGAGCCGGTCCCGGCCCTCCAGGGATCGGTCCGGCGCGTGCTCCCTCGGCGCCCTGGCCGCCGGGGAGGGTCGTCCCGGCCCCGGACGCGGCCTGCCCGCGACCGGGGCCGTCGCGGGCTCCGGAGGCGCGCCGCGCCGGGCGCGGAGCGGGGGTCCCGGGGTCGGCCGAGGGGGTTCGGACGGCTTCCGGAGGGGGAGGATTCCCCTCCGGCGCGGGTGGCGCCGCGGACTGGTGCGGGGTCGTACAGATTCCGTGGAGATTGCGGACCCGAAACCTACGGAACCGTAGGCAATTCTGTCCGGCCCTTCCCCTTGTGCGGGCATTTCCTCGGCTGACCAGTGCGGACGCCGTGTCCGTCGGCGGTTCGAGCCCCCTCCCGTCCGGTCTCGGGGTGGGGTAGCTTTCACGGCGCTGTGCGGAGCGCCACGAGGAGCGGTATTGCGCGAGTTCACCAACCCCCCGTTGGCGTCGGCGCCGCCGGTGGGCGGCCTGGCCGACGTCGTCTTCGAGTATGCCCAGGAGGACCCGCTGCGCATCGCGCTCGGCCGCAAGGACGAGCGGGGAGAGTGGCGCGACGTCACCGCCGCCGAGTTCCGCGACGAGGTCCTGGCCCTGGCCAAGGGCCTCCTCGCCCAGGGCGTCCGGTTCGGCGACCGCGTCGCCATCATGTGCCGCACCCGGTACGAGTGGACCCTCTTCGACTTCGCCCTGTGGACGGTCGGCGCCCAGGTCGTGCCCGTCTATCCCACGTCCTCCGCCGAGCAGGTCTTCTGGATGCTGCACGACGCGCAGGTGTCGGCGGTCATGGTGGAGCACGAGGACCACGCGATGACCATCGCCACGGTCGTGGACCGGCTGCCCACGCTCCAGCAGCTGTGGCAGCTCGACGCGGGCGCGGTGCACGAGCTGTACGAGGCCGGCGCGCACATCGACGACGACGTGGTGCACCGGCACCGCCGGGCCGTCACCCCCGAGTCGACCGCGACGATCATCTACACCTCGGGCACGACCGGGCGGCCCAAGGGCTGTGTCGTGTCGCACGAGAACTTCATGTTCGAGGCGGACACCGTCATCGAGCGCTGGGAGCCGGTCTTCCACTCCAAGCGCGGCGACGAGGCGGCGACCCTGCTGTTCCTGCCGCTCGCGCACGTCTTCGGGCGGATGGTGCAGGTGGCCGCGGTGCGCGGGAGGGTCAAGTTCGGCCACCAGCCGCAGCTGAACGCGGCCGCGCTGCTCCCGGACCTGGCCGCCTTCCGGCCGACCTTCTTCCTGGCCGTGCCCTACATCTTCGAGAAGGTGTTCAACGCCGCGCGCCGCAAGGCCGAGAAGGAAGGCAGATCGGGCCCCTTCGAGAAGGCCGTCGACGTGGCCGTGCGCTACGCGGACGCCGTCGAGTCGAAGGCCTGGGGCATCGGCCCCGGCCCCTCCGCGAGTCTGCGCATGCAGCACCAGGTCTTCGACAAGCTCGTCTACTCCAAGGTGCGGGCCGCGATGGGCGGCCGGGTCAAGCACGCCATGTCGGGCGGTTCGGCGATGGACCGGCGGCTCGGACTGTTCTTCGCGGGCGCGGGCGTCGTCATCTACGAGGGCTACGGGCTCACCGAGTCCACGGCCGCCGCGACCGCGAACCCGCCCGAGCGCACCCGGTTCGGCACCGTCGGACAGGCCATCCCGGGCACCACCGTGCACATCGCGGACGACGGCGAGATCTGGCTGCACGGCGGCAACGTGTTCCAGGGCTATCTCAACAACGACAAGGCCACGGACGCCACCCTGCACGACGGCTGGCTCGCCACCGGTGACCTCGGCTCCCTGGACGAGGACGGCTATCTCACGATCACCGGGCGCAAGAAGGAGATCCTGGTGACCTCCGGCGGCAAGAGCGTCTCGCCGGGCGTGCTGGAGGAACGGGTGCGCGACCATCCGCTGGTGGCGCAGTGCATCGTGGTCGGCAACGACCGTCCGTACATCGCGGCGCTCGTCACCCTCGACTCCGAGGCGGTCGAGCACTGGCTCCAGATGCGGGGCAAGCCGCAGCTGGCCGCCGGCGACCTGGTGCGCGACGCCGACCTGGAGACCGAGGTGCGGCGCGCCGTGGTCGCCGCGAACACGCTGGTCTCGCAGGCCGAGTCGATCCGTACGTTCCGGATACTGGCCCACCAGTTCACCGAGGAGCACGGGCTGCTGACCCCCTCGCTGAAGCTGAAGCGCAAGGCGATCGAGAAGGCGTACACGACGGAGGTCGAGGCGCTGTACCGGGCGTAGCGGCAGGACAGCACGGGCGCGGTACGCGGTGGGGCCGGCGCGGCGGGGGTCGGTGCGGTGGGCCTTTCGGCCAATCTGTATTTCACAGGACCGCGGGCCCGGTCAGGAATGCATCACGGGCCGTGATCGTTGACCATGGGAGTACCACCCGACGACTGAAGGATCGAGAGCTCGTGAGCAAGGTCCCCCCGATCATCCTGAACAACGGCGTCGAGATGCCGCAGCTGGGCTTCGGTGTCTGGCAGGTGCCGGACGACGAGGCGGAGCGGGCGGTCGCCACCGCGCTGGAGTCCGGGTACCGCAGCATCGACACCGCGGCGATCTACGGCAACGAAGAGGGCACCGGCAAGGCCATCGCCGCGTCGGGCGTCCCCCGCGAGGAACTCTTCGTCACCACCAAGCTCTGGAACAGCGACCAGGGGTACGACTCCACCCTGCGCGCCTTCGACACCTCGCTGGAGAAGCTCGGCCTGGACCACGTGGATCTGTACCTGATCCACTGGCCGATGCCCTCCCGCGGCACGGCGATCGACTCGTTCAAGGCCTTCGAGAAGATCCACGCCGACGGCCGCGCCAAGGCCATCGGCACGTCGAACTTCCTGCCGGAGCACCTGGCGAAGCTGATCGACGAGACGTCGGTCATCCCGGCCGTCAACCAGATCGAGCTGCACCCGCACCTCCAGCAGAACGCCGCCCGTGAGTTCCACGCGGAGCAGGGCATCGCGACCGAGGCCTGGTCGCCGCTGGGCCAGGGCAAGGGCCTCCTGGAGGTTCCCGCGATCGTCGCGATCGCCCAGAAGCACGGCCGCACCCCCGCACAGGTCGTACTGCGCTGGCACATCCAGCTCGGCAACGTCGTGATCCCGAAGTCCGTGACCCCGTCGCGGATCAAGGAGAACATCGACGTGTTCGACTTCTCCCTGGACACCGAGGACATCGCGGCCATCTCCGCTCTGAACGAGGACCGCCGGCTCGGCCCGGACCCGGCCACGTTCGAGATCGGCTGACCGGACCGCACCGACCACCACCGCCGGCCCGGACGCTTCGAAGCGTCCGGGCCGGCGGCTTTTTTCGCATCCTGGACCGGACCAACTCCGCGGAAGGTCTTGACGCGGTCATGCAAGGAGGGCCACCTTGTACGGCAACCCAGTAAGGAAAGTTTCCTAACAGAAGGGTTCCCCCACAGTGCGCACTCGAACACTGACCCTGTCCGCGGCCGCCTGCGCCGCGCTCCTGGCCGGCGCCGCCCTCCCGGCCCAGGCCTCAGGAACCGTCAACCCCCGCTCGGCACAGGAGGGTTCGGTCAGCGCGGCCTCCCTGCTCGCCAAGGTGACGTCCTGTTCGCAGATCTCCAGCGGCAAGTACCGCACCGACGAGGAGACGTCGGCCACGATTCCCGTGTGCGGCAAGAACGGCGCCGTGTTCTGGAAGGCCGACATGGACATCGACTGCGACGGCCAGGTCACCAGCAGGTGCAGCGCCGACACCGACCCCTGGTTCCAGGACGACACGGCCTTCCACCAGTCCAACGGCCAGCCGCTGCGCGCCGATTCGCTTCCCTACGTGGTGGTGCCGTCCACCAGCAGCATCTGGAAGTACACGAGTTCGGGCATCAAGGGCGGCGGCGTGGTCGCCGTCATATACAACAACAAGGTCGAGTACGCGGTGGTCGGCGACACCGGTCCGACGAGCATCATCGGTGAGGCCTCGTACGCCACGGCGAGCGCGCTCGGCATCGACCCCGACCCGGAGACGGGCGGCACCGACTCCGGCGTGACGTACATCGTGTTCAAGAACGCGCAGGTGTCGCCCATCGAGAGCCACACCGCGGCCGTGACGCTCGGCAATTCGCTGGCCCAGCAGTTCCTGGCCAACAACTGACCGACGTCGCAGCGCCGTCGGCCGCTCCCCGCAGCAGGTCCGCGCGGAGCGGCCGGTGGCCTGTCTCCCGCGCCGGTGAGGCCGTTCGCGCGGCACGGCCTCACCGGCCGCCGGGTTCAGGCGGGCTGGCCGATCGGGCGGACGACCACGGTGTTCACGTCGACCCCCGCGGGCTGCCCGACGGCCCACACGATCGAGTCGGCGAGCTGGTCCGCCGTCAGGAGATGTCCCGGCGGCAGGCTCCCGTAGCTGTCCCAGAACGGCGTCTCCACCCGGCCGGGGGAGATCAGGGTCACGCCCACCCCGAACTCGGTGACCTGACGCCGGGTGTTCTCGGCGAGCCCGGTCACCGCCCACTTGGTGGCCCCGTAGATGTTGCCGGGCGTGTTCACGTGCCCGGCCACACTGCCGATCAGCACGATGCGGCCACGGCTCTCCTTGAGCGCCTCGACGGACGCCCTGATGAGCAGCGCGGGCCCGAGCACGTTCGTCAGCACCATCTCGGTCCAGCCGGCCGGGTCGCCCTCGGCGACCGTGTCGTGCGTCGCGAATCCGGCGTTGGCGACGACGGTGTCGAGCCGTCCGAACTCCTTGACCGTCGCCTCGACCGCCGCCCGCACCTGGTCGTACTCGGCCGCGTGTCCGACGAACGTCAACAGCCCCTCGGGCTTGCCGAGTTCCTCCGCGAAGTCGCGCAGCCGCTCCGCCCCGCGCCCCGTCACGGCCACCCGGTGCCCGGCACCGAGCAGCCGCCGCGCGACCGCGGCTCCGATACCGCTGCCGCCGCCGGTGATGAGGGCCACGGGAGCGTCGGGTGCCGGCGCGGCTCCGTCGTCACGGCCGGTGTCGGTGTCGGGTGTGGCGCCCGTGTCGGTCATGGTCTACCCCCAGAGAGTCCGGCCGGCCGCCCCACCGACGGCCCGTCCGCGGGTCCGCACTGCCACGGACCGGTGTACGGCGGACCCCGGGAGTCCATCACTTGGAGCGCTCTCGATGTCAAGGGGCGCCGAACACAAGGGAATTGGGCTGCCGGTCCGTCATCTCGGGGCCTCCGTCGCACGGACCCTCGCCGGTGCCGGACCTGCCGACCGCTACTCCGGTGCCGGACCTGCGGACGGCTGCTCCGGCTTCACCCCCACGTGCACCGTCATCGCCGTCAGGACGAACGTGTCGGTGCGGTGGTGGACGCTCGCCTTGTCGTCCGGGTCGAGGAGGCGGTCGAGGGTGGTGACGTCCTCGGGGGTGAGGCCCTCGGCGAGGCCGTCGCGCCGGCGGGCGAGGGAGGCGACGACGAAGGCGCGGGCCTCGTCCGAGAGGGGGGCGGGGAGGTCGACGATGAAGGTGCGGGTCGCCACGTGGCGCAGACCGACGGCGGTGAGCAGGGCCGGCCAGTCCTCCGTCTCGGACACCGCACCGGGCAGGTCCTCCCGCATCCGCGTGAACCACTCGTCGTGCACGGCGTCGACGCGGGCCTGCAGACCCGGCCGGCCGATGCCGATGTCGCGGGGCAGGAACCGTGTGGGCAGGCCGCCTTCGAGGAGGGCGAGGGTCCCGCCCGGGGCCAGACCGCGCACGCATCCCGCGAGGGCGGCGCGCTGGTCGCCGACGTGGTGCAGCGAGCGACTGGCCCAGATCAGGTCGGCGGGGTACTCGACGTCCCCGATGCCGTCCTGGAGTTCGGCCTCCACGGTGCTGAAGCGGTCGGCGACGCCGAGACGTTCGGCGCGGGACCGGGCCTCCGCGAGCAGCGGTTCCGCGCCGTCCACGGCGACGATCCGCGCGCCGGGAAAGGTCTCGGCGAGCAGGCAGGAGACGACGCCGGGGCCACTGCCCGCGTCCACGACCAGTCCGGGCTCGGGGCGCTGCTCGCGCAGCCACGACGCGGCCTCGGTGTAGGCCGGGGAGAACAGCTCCGCCTCCCGCACCAGCAGCGGCAGCATCTCGGCGAAGTCCACGTGGGTGTGGCCGTGGGTGTGGCCGTGGCCGTGCGCGTGCTGGTGTGCCGGAGCACCGGCCACCGCGTCCCGGTGGTGCGCCGGGTCGTGCCCGTGGTCGTGGTCCTGTGCCATGGCGGAAGCCTCTCTATCGGGATGCCGACAGCGTGCCCGTGCCTCCCGGAAACGGCCAGTCGCCTTGCTCGAACGGCAAAAAGAGGGGCTCCGCCCGAGGGACGCGTGGGCGGCGAGCGGGCGGGGCCGGTCGCGGTGGAGTCCGTGATCCGTCGGGGGCGGGGGCGGGTGGCCGGCCGTCGCACGGTGATCCGTGGAATGGGGCGCGGGGATGCTGTCCCCCCGGCCCGGGGGGCGCTTGGCCCGGGAGGAGGCCGCCTGACCCGGAGGGGCACCTGGCCCGGGGGGCGCCGTTTGGACCGGGAGAGGGGCGCCTGGCCCGGAGGGGCGCCTGGCCCGGGAGGGGTTTGCCCGGCCCGGAGGGGCGCCTGGCCCGGAGGGGCGCCTGGCCCGGGAGGCGTTTGCCCGGCCCGGGGAGGCCGCGGCCCCCTCCCGCGAAGGGGGCCGCGCAGCGTCACGCCGTCCCTGACGGCGTCCGGTCGGCTACGACGGCCCGGGCTCCGGCCTCGTGCCCGGGCCGGCCGGCAAGGACCGCCGCCCGTCGGTCACTTGCTGACGGCGAACCGCATGAGGGCGTTCTCGTCGCCCTGCTTGATCTTCCCCGTCAGGTTGATCACCTGGAGCTTCCAGGCATTGCCGTCACGCTGGGCCTTGGCCACCGCGCAGCCGTTGTCCTGCGACAGCAGGCTCGGCCAGATGTCGGCGACCTGCGTGCTGCTGCCCCCGGTGGCGTCGTACACCTTGAAGCTGATGTTGCGCGCCTTCTGGAAGGAACTGCCCTTCTTGTAGGCGGCGGCGATGAACACGATGGACGTGATGTTGGGCGGGACGCGGGCGAACTCGACGGTGACGGTCTCGTCGTCGCCGTCCCCGCGGCCGGTCTGGTTGTCGCCGCTGTGCAGCAGCGAGCCGTTGCCCATCGGGTCGAGGGAGTCGAGGCCCGCGAGGCGCACCGGCTCGCCGCCCTGCATGGCGATGGCGATCAGGTCGAGGTCGGTTCCACTCTTGCGCCGGAGCGCGCCCAGCACCCCGCCGCTGCTTCCGGAGGTGGGGTCCCAGGACACCCCTATGGACAGGTGGGTGACACCGGCCAGATCCGCCGGGCCGTCTTCCTTGGTGAGCGTCATCATGCGTGGATCATCCTCTGCGAGATGGGACTGCGTCAGGCAAATTGTGCCTGGGGGCTTTCGGCCCGTGAGCCGGGGCCGTCGATCCGGGGCGTAGCACGCGCTATCCCTCGTCCTCCCCCTCTCCCCCGTCGTCCCACGCTTCCTCGTCGTCGCCCTCGAAGAAGTCGCCGATCTCGTCGACCACCTCGGCGGCGACCATGCCGCCGACGACGCCCGCGGCCACCCCCGCGGCTCCGGCGGCGATCGCCGTGCCCATGCCCGGGCCGCCCGTCCGGTGACCGCCGTGCGGCTCCGCGTGGCCGACGTTGGCGCCGGCGTACGGGTCCGGGTCGGCGTACGGGCCGTAGGAACCGTAGGAGCCGGAGCCGTAGGACTGACGGTGTTCGACCAGCTGCCGGATCCAGCCGTCCACCTCGGTGTTCCAGTCGCGTCCTGCGATGTCGTCGTGGCCGACGGTGAAGTGGGTGAGGGTGTCGTGTCCGGAGGTGAGGAGGCCGGCGCGCTTGTCCGCCTCCAGGACGATTTCCGTCGCGGACGCGGTGGCGAGGAAGGTCAGCTCGATCTCGTTCACCGCGTGCGCGTACCGCGGCGGCGGGGTCAGTTCGATCTCCTGGTAGAAGGGCAGCCGCTGGCCCGTGCCGCCGATCCGTCCCCGTTCGAGGTCGGCGGACCGGAAGGCGAAGCCCAGCTGTCCGAGGGCTTCGAGGATCGCCTCCTGGACGGGCGACGGGCGCACCGCCAGCGCGTCCAGGTCGCCTTTGTCCTTCGCGCCGGCCACCGCCAGCTCGGTGCGCACACCGAGGACGATGCCGAGCGGCTGACCGTGCAGCTCGCTGACCGGTGTCTCCCACGGGAGCGTCACGCGGAACGGCACGGACCGCTCCTCCTCCTCGCCGAGGCGGAAACCGCCCCCGACGGTGAACCGTTCGAACGGGAGGAGGCCTTCGCTCTCGCCGTCCTCGTGCTCGGACTCCACGCGCGCGACCAGTTCGAGGACGATGTGCTCGATCTCCGCGACCGCGCCTCCGCCTCTCAGCCGCACCTCTCCGGACAGTGAACCGCCGGGCGATACCGCCCCGCCGTCCAGGACCGTGTCCACCGCGGGGCCGCCCACGCCGATCGCCCCGAGCAGCCGTTTGAACACCATGCCGGTGTTGCTCCTTCACTCATCGCACTGGTCGTTCCCTGCCGGCCGGTGCAACGCCGGCCGCCTTGTCGGAACTCACCGGGGTGGCAAAGAAGTTCCCAAGTCACCTGATCGGAGGCGCTTTCCCGGCCGAGGGGACCGGCGGGCGGAGGGGACGTCGTCACGTCCGCGGCGCGTACCTCCGGGCCAGCTCGGCGACCGTCGCGCCCAGGCGGGCGCGGAGTTCGGGAGGCTCCAGGACCTCGATCGCCGTACCGAGACGCAGGAACTCGTCGTGGGCCCGGTCGACCGACTCGATGGGGACCGTGACCCGTGTCCAGCCGTCCGCTTCCGTACGCCCGTTGTCCTCGACCGCCCGTCCCGTGAGGCCGCCGGGGTCCGCGCCGGGCGCGATCCGCAGAACCGCCTCCGCCCGGTGCAGCCGGTCGTGGAAGTCGCGCTGGTACCGAGTCCAGTAGGCCGTCAGGTCGAAGTCGTCCGGGCGGGTGAACTCCTCCCCGGGAGCGTTGAGTTCGAGGATCTGGTCGACGCGGAAGGTGCGCGGTCCCGGGCCGGCGACGACGTACCAGCGGCCCGCCTTGAGGACGAGGGCGTACGGCTCCAGGCGGCGCTCCACGTCGGTGGGCTCGCGCCAGCGGCGGTAACGGACGTGCAGGACGCGGCTGTTCCAGACGGCGTCCGCGACGGCGGGGAGGTACGGGGTCGCGTCGGCGTCGGCGTACCAGCCCGGCGCGTCCAGGTGGAAGCGTCCGGAGATCCGGTCGGCGTGTTCGCGCAGCTCGTGCGGGAGGGCGGCGCGCACCTTGAGCTGGGCGGCGGCGAGGACCGCGCCGAGGCCGAGTTCCGCGGCCGGTCCGGGCACCCCGGCGAGGAAGAGGGCCTCGGCCTCCTCGGTGGTGAGACCGGTGAGACGGGTGCGATAACCGTCGAGGAGCCGGTAGCCGCCCGCGTGCCCCGCGTCCCCGTAGAGCGGTACGCCCGCAGCGCTCAGGGCCTCGACGTCGCGGTACACCGTCCGGACCGACACCTCCAGCTCCTCGGCGAGCTGGGCCGCGGTCAGCCGTCCACGGGTCTGGAGCAGCAGGAGGATCGAGACGAGACGGCTGGACTTCACTGACACAGGATGTCAGTGAAGCGGGCCTAGCGTCCTGCCATGGCTTCGACGACCTCCCTGCATTCCAACGGTTCCTCGGGTTCGGCGGGTTCCGCCGGCTCCCCTCCCGCACCCCCCGCCTCCGGGTCCCCTGGCACCTTCCGGGAGAAGTTCCTCACCGTGCCGCCGCCCGTCGAGGTGGCGGGGCGGTGGATCAAGCGCTACCACGTCACCTCCGACCCGGCCGGTATCGAACCCGACGTCGAGCGGGCGGCGTACGCGGCGCTGCCGGGGCTGCTGCCCGAGCCGGACGGCACTCCCCCGGCCACGTTCGTCGTCCTGCACCGGGGCGCCGACGACGGCGCCTATCTGAACGCCTACAGCTGGGTGTGGGACAACGTGCTGCACTTCCGGGGCGCCGCCGCGGGCCAGCCGGTGCTGGGCTGCCCGGACCGGGACCCGACCCGTTTCGTCAGCCCCGACCTCCCGTGGATCGGCTGTGTCTGGGAGCTGCCGCCGATCCTGCACGAGCGGGACGCCTGGGTACGGCACCTGCTCGCCCCCGACGTGCCCGACCTGAAGGCCTACGTGGCCGACTCGCTGCCCGAGGGAACCACGGGAGACCGCGCGTGAACACCGCCCACGACACCGCCGCCGCACCCCACGACTTCGACTTCCTGCACGGCGACTGGGACGTCCTGAACACCCGGCGCACGGACTTCCTCGACCCGGACGGCGACTGGGTCCGGTTCCCGGCGACCAGCCGCTGCTGGAACCTGTTCGGCGGGGCCGCGAACCTCGACGAGCTGGACGTGCCGGACCAGGGCTGGAAGGGACTGACCCTGCGGCTCTTCGACGTGGAGAGCGGACGGTGGTCGCTGAACTGGTCGTCCAGCCGCAGCGGAAGGCTGTTCCCGCCGGTGCTGGGGAGGTTCGGGCCGGACGGACGGGGCGTGTTCTTCGGGGACGACACCCACGACGGCAAGGAGGTACGGGTGCGGTACGTGTGGTCGGGGATCTCGGCGACCACCGCTCGCTGGGAGCAGGCGTTCTCGCTGGACGGCGAGAGGACCTGGCTGTCCAACTGGACGATGGACTTCACCCGGCGGACGGCCGACTGAGCTGCCTGTCACAGGAGTTCAGGGCCTGCGGAAGGCCCGCAGGGTGAACTCCGGTTCCGGGCGGGGGCTGTCGGGGGCGGGCAGCGCCTCGACACGGCCGGCGAGCCGGTGCCCGCCGGTGACGTACAGCCGGCCTGCCCGGATCTGCTCGGCGACGCGGCGCGGGGTCCGGCCCTGCCCGTGGCCCCGGAACAGGGCGGTCCCGTCCGGCGTGAGGCCGTGCTCGACGGCGTACGCGGCGACGCGGGCCGAACCGTCGGCCGCGTGGCCGGCCCGGTGGGGCGCGCACAGCGCGTCGATGTCGCTGCCGACATCGTGGGCGGCGGCCTTGTCGACGGTGGTGACGAACACACCGCCGGGGCGCAGCAGCCGGGCGGCCTCGGCGACCACGGGCCGCGCGTCGTCCAGCAGATGCAGCAGCCAGACGACCGACACGGCGTCGAACGACGCGTCCTGGAAGGGCAGTCGGCGGGAGTCGGCGCGGACGACGGCGCCGGGGAGACGGGTGGCGGCTCTGCGGGCCATGCCGTGCGCCGCGTCCGCGCCCACCACCCGGAGCCCGGGCCGCCCGGTGGCGAGCCGCCGGGTCACGATGCCGGTTCCGCAGGCCAGGTCGAGGAGCGTCCGGGTTCCGTCGGGGACCAGGGTGAGGACGGCGTCGGCGGCCGCGGCGGCCCGTGGCTCGCCGCCTCGGGTGGCGTCGTACCGGTCGGCTTCCCGGTCGTAGTCCAGCACGTGGGTCAGTGTGCCCCGTGGCCCGGGGCGAGGTCCTCCACCCTGTGGGCGAGGTCGAAGTCGAGGGCGGTGACGGCGCCGCCGACGCTGTGCGTGTTCACGGTGAGGGCGATCGTGTTGTAGCCGAGGGTGAGGTCGGAGTGGTGGTCGAGCTCCTCCTGCACCTGGGCGATGTGCACGACCATCGCGGTCGCCGCGAAGTGCGAGGCGAGCCGGTAGGAACGGGCGAGCCGGTCGCCGTCGAGGGACCAGCCGGGCAGCCCCGCCAGCCGCTCCTCGATGTCCTTCTGCGCCAGCGGTTCGACGGCCATGAGCGGGTTCCCTTCGTACGGCGGAGCTGGGGGACGTTCCCTCAGCGTGCCACAGCCGGGCGGACCCGGCCGGGCGCCGCCGGGGAGCCGCGCGGGCTCCGGGCCACCCCGCGTCACCGGCGGACGCACTCCGCGGCGAGGTCGTCCGCCAGGAGGGTGATCGTGGCGCGGCCCTCGACCTGCTCCAGCCATGCGTGCGGCAGCCCGTGGTCGCCGTGCAGGGCGCCCAGGAGGTTCCCGCACAGCGAGCCGGTGGAGTCGCTGTCGCCCGAGTGGTTCACGGACAGCAGCAGCGCGTCGGTGACCGTGTACTCGGCGAGGGCGCAGTAGACGGCGACGGCCAGGGCCTCCTCGGCGATCCAGCCGGCACCGAGGGACTCGACCTTCTCCGCGCTCGGAGCGCCCTCGGAGGCGAGGTCGAGGGCCCGGTTCAGCGCCGTCGTGGTCTCCTCGTGGGCGGGGTGGCGGGCGAGCAGCCGGAGCGCGCGCAGGACCGCGCCCTCCAGGGAGTCCCCGGCGACGAGGTGGGTGACGATCGCGGCGAGCGCGCCGGACGCGTAGGAGGCGGTCGGGTGGCCGTGGGTCATCTGCGAGCAGCGGGCGGCCATGGCGAACGCCGACTCGGCCGAGGTCCGGGTGAGTCCGAAGGGCGCGGAGCGCATCACCGAGCCGCAGCCCTTGGAGTCCGGGTTGACGGGTCCGGGCGGGCCCAGCTCGCTCGCCGGGTCGGGGCAGTACTCGCGCTCGCGGAGCCCGGAGAGGCAGGCGTTGCCGGGGGCCCGGCGGGCGTACAGCCAGGTCTGCGCGGCGAGTCCGCCGCGCACGTCCGGGGCGGGGCCGGGCGCGGTCTGGGTGTCCAGCCAGCGTCCGTACGCCGTGCGCACGAGCCGGGACCAGCCGCCGCCGATTCCCTTGTGCCGCTCCCGCGCGTGCGCCTGCTGGAGGCCTTCCACGGTGAACAGGGTCATCTGGGTGTCGTCGCTGACCAGGCCGACGGCGCCGGAGCCGTCGGCGACCGGGCCCCGCAGGCCGCGCGGGCCGTGTGCCGCACGGATGGCGTCCAGCGCGTCGAACTCGACCGGGTAGCCGAGGGCGTCGCCGAGTGCGCCGCCGAGCAGACAGCCGCGGACGCGCGCCCGGTATCGGGCCTCCGCCTCCCAGGACAGGTTCCCCAGCTCGTTCACGTGCCACTCCTCGACTACGGTCCTCGTATGAGCATTGTCCCGCCCGGTGCCGCCGGCTCCCCAAGTGCCCCCGCGGAGAGCGGCGTCGGTCCGTTGCTGCGCGGCTGGCGGGAGCAGCGGCGGGTGAGCCAGCTGGAGCTCGCGCTGCGGGCCGGGTCCTCGGCACGCCACGTCAGTTTCGTGGAGACGGGCCGTTCCCGGCCCAGCGAGGAGATGGTGCTGCGGCTCGCCGAGCACCTCGACGTGCCCGTGCGGGAGCGCAACGCGCTGCTGCTGGCGGCCGGTTACGCCCCGCACTACCCGGAGACACCGCTCGACGACCCGTCGATGGACGCGTTGCGCGAGGGGGTGGAGCGGCTGATCCAGGGCTACGAGCCGTATCCGGCGCTGGTCGTGGACGCGACGTACGACGTGCTGGCCGCGAACCGGGGCATCGCGATGCTGCTGGAGGGGGTTCCCGAGCACCTTCTGGTGCCGCCGCTCAACGCGATGCGGCTGACCCTGCACCCGGAGGGCCTCGCCCCGCGCATCCGCAACCTGCGCGCCTGGCGGGACCATCTGCTCGCCCAGATGGACCGGCAGATCGCGCTGCGCCGCTCGAAGCCGCTGCGCGCGCTGTACGAGGAGGTGGCCGCGTATCCGGTCCCGGACGCGGACGCGGAGCCGGCGGGGGACGAGGAGCCCCTCGGCGCCGTGCCGCCCTTCGCGCTGCCGATGCGGATCGAGCACGAGGGGCGGGTGCTGTCGTTCATCTCCTCCATCGCGACGTTCAACACCCCGATGGACGTGACGGTCGCCGAGCTCGCCGTCGAGACGTTCCTGCCTGCGGACCCCGCGACGGTCAAGTACCTGCATGCACTGGCGTCCTGACGACGTCTCACCCGCCCGAACAGTGCCGGGACGGGGTGCCCCGCGTGACAAAGGGGACGGTCCGCAACCCGTCGCGGCCGAACCGTGATGGTTCTTCACGGACATGGCACACTGCACGCATACTTCGGCGCGTGGGGAGGCGTGGCGTGAGTGAGCGGCGACCCGCGCCCACCGTGGGGCAGGTGGTACTGGGGCGGCGGCTGCAGGAGCTGCGCGAGGCGGCCGGTCTGAGGCGTGAGGAGGCGGCCCGGGTCCTGCGGGTCGCGCCGGCGACCGTACGGCGGATGGAGATGGCCGAGGTCGCCCTCAAGATCCCTTACGTACAGGTCCTGTTGACGACGTACGGGGTGGGCGACGACGAGTCCGCCGCGTTCGTCGCGCTGGCCGAGGAGGCGAACCGGCCCGGCTGGTGGCAGCGGTACCACGACGTGCTCCCCGACTGGTTCAGCATGCACGTCAGTCTGGAGGGCGCCGCCCAGCTGATCCGCTCCTACGAACCGCACTTCGTGCCCGGACTGCTCCAGACCGAGGACTACGCGCGTGCCGTGCTGGAGGCCGGAACGGTCGGGCAGACGGGTCCCGGGGCCATCGAGCGGCACGTGGCACTGCGGATGAAGCGGCAGGCCCTGCTGACCCGCGCGAACCCGCCCCACCTGTGGATCATCATGGACGAGACGGCGTTGCTGCGTCCGGTGAGCATCCGGGGCGAGGTCATGCGCGATCAGATGGAGCGGCTCCTCGAATGGGTCGAGCTCGACCATGTGACGCTCCAGGTGGCGGAGTTCGCGAACGGTCCGCACCCGGGGACGTACACCTCCTTCACGCTGTTCCGGTTCGCCGAGCCGGAGCTGCCGGACGTCGTCTACAGCGAGTACGTGACGGGCGCCCTCTACCTCGACGCGCGGGAGGAGGTGGCCCTGCACCTGGAGGTGCTGGACCACATGACGGCGCACGCCGCCTCCGCGCAGCGCACCAAGGAGATCCTGGAGGAGTGCCGCCGGAGGTTCTGAGGACCCACCCGTGCGGGCGCGGTGAGGGAGGGCCCGGCGGTCACGCGGCGCCGTCCCTCGTGTCCCGGTCCCGGTCCCCGTCCTTGTCCGGTGACCGGTCCGCTTCCCGGTCGTCCTCCACGATCTCGGCCTCCACCACGCCCTCGTCCTCGCCGGCGGCCTGCCCGGTGGGCGGCTCGTCCTGCGGGGGCGTGCGCTGCTCGGTGCGCGCGTACATGGCCTGGCCCATCTGCTGGCTGACGCCGGCCAGTTTCTCGATCGCGGTGCGCAGCGCGGCGGTGTCGGTGGAGGAGTCGTCCAGGAGCTGCTTCAGGTCCGCGGCGGCGGACGCGACCTCCGTCCGCGTCTCGGCGGGGATGCGTTCCTCGTTCTCGCGGACGAACCGCTCGGTCTGGTAGACGAGTTGCTCTCCGTGGTTGCGGGTCTCCGCCGCCTCCCGCCGGTTCCGGTCCTCCTCCGCGTACTGCTCGGCCTCACGCATCATGCGGTCGATGTCGGACTTGCCCAGTGCCGAGCCGCCGGTCACGGTCATCTTCTGTTCGCGTCCGGTGGCCAGGTCCTTCGCGGAGACGTGCATGATCCCGTTGGCGTCGATGTCGAAGGCGACCTCGATCTGCGGCACCCCGCGCGGCGCGGGCGGCAGCCCGGTGAGGTCGAAGACGCCGAGCTTCTTGTTGTACGCGGCGATCTCGCGTTCGCCCTGGTAGACCTGGATGCCGACGGAGGGCTGGCTGTCGGCGGCCGTCGTGAAGATCTCCGAACGCCGGGTGGGGATCGTGGTGTTGCGTTCGATGAGCGCGGTCATGATGCCGCCCTTGGTCTCGATGCCGAGGGACAGCGGGGTCACGTCGAGCAGCAGGACGTCCTTCACATCGCCGCGGATCACCCCGGCCTGGAGCCCCGCGCCGACGGCCACGACCTCGTCCGGGTTGACGCCCTTGTGCGGTTCCCTGCCGGTGAGTTCCTTCACCAGGTCGGTGACGGCGGGCATCCGGGTGGAGCCGCCGACCAGGATGACGTGGTCGACCGCGGCCAGCTTCACACCCGCGTCCTTGACCGCCTGGTGGAACGGTGTCCGGCAGCGGGCCAGCAGGTCGGCCGTCAGCTCCTGGAACTGGGCGCGCGTCAGTTTCTCGTCGAGGTGCAGCGGGCCGTCGGACGTGGCGGTGATGTAGGGCAGGTTGACGGTGGTCTCGGTGGACGAGGACAGTTCGATCTTGGCCTTCTCGGCGCCCTCGCGCAGCCGTTGCAGCGCCATCTTGTCGTGGCCGAGATCGATGCCGTGCGAGGCCTTGAAGCGCTGGGCGAGGTGCTCGACGACCCGCTGGTCCCAGTCGTCGCCGCCGAGCCGGGTGTCGCCGTTGGTCGCCTTGACCTCGATGACGCCGTCACCGATCTCCAGCAGCGACACGTCGAAGGTGCCGCCGCCCAGGTCGAAGACGAGGACGGTCTGTTCCTCGCCCCGGTCGAGCCCGTACGCCAGGGCGGCGGCCGTCGGCTCGTTGACGATCCGCAGCACCTTCAGGCCGGCGATCTCACCCGCCTCCTTGGTGGCCTGGCGCTGCGCGTCGTCGAAGTAGGCGGGCACGGTGATCACGGCGTCGGTGACGTCCTCGCCGAGATATGCCTCGGCGTCCCGCTTCAGTTTCTGCAGCACCCGCGCGGACAGCTCCTGCGCGCGGTACCGGGTGCCGTCGATGCCGCCCGACTCGGGGAAACGCCAGTCCACGTCGCCCATGTACCGCTTCACGGACCGTGCGGTGCGCTCCACGTTCGTCACGGCCTGGCGTTTGGCGACCTCGCCGACCAGCACCTCGCCGTTCTTCGCGAAGGCCACCACCGAGGGTGTGGTGCGCGCGCCCTCGGCGTTGGCGACGACGGTGGCCTCACCGCCCTCCAGGACGGCGACCACCGAGTTCGTCGTACCGAGATCGATCCCGACCGCACGTGTCATGTCCGTCCCCTTCCAGAAGGGCTCTGTCCGCCCCCCCAGCACAGGACGCCCGTACCCGCTTGTCAATGGCGCGTGGCGCCGGGACGGCGGCGGACACGACGGTGCCGCGCCCCCCGACGGAGGCGCGGCACCGGTGTGTTCGCGTCAGGCGAGCTTCGCCGACAGGGTGATCGGCGTGCCGGTCAGCGCCTGGCTGACGGGGCAGTTCTTCTTGGCGTCCTCGGCCGCGGCGACGAAGCCGTCGTTGTCGAGGCCCGGCACCGTGCCCTCCACGGTGAGGTGGATGCCGGTGATGCCCTCGCCGGGCTGGAAGGTGACGTCGGCGTTGGTGAGCAGCTTGGTGGGCGGGGTGCCGGCGCCCGCGAGGGCGTGCGACAGCGCCATCGAGAAGCAGGCCGAGTGGGCGGCCGCGATCAGTTCCTCGGGGCTGGTCCTGCCGTTGGCGTCCTGCGCCCGCGACGCCCACGTCACCGGCTGCTGGCCGATGCCGGAGGAGTCGAAGGTGACGACGCCGTTGCCCTCGAGCAGGTTGCCTTCCCACTCGGTGTGTGCGGTGCGCGTGGTAGCCACGGTGTTTCCTTTCGCGTGTGGTCCCGTTGCCGGGGTCCGTGCTCCCATCCGATCACACCCGGGACCGGTCCACCCCACGGATGGGGGTGCGACCTGCCGGGCGGTGTACGGGATGTCACCGGCGGGGGCGCGAGGAGGCGCGGGCGCCCCGCTCCCGCTCCCCTCGCGTGTGCCGTTCCGGGTAGGGGAGTTCAGCGCACCCGGAACACCGGGCCGCGGGCGGTGAACGGCAGCCGGGCGCCCTGCGGGATCAGGAAGGCGTGCTCGCGCCGCACCCGCAGCACGTCGCACCAGCCGTCCGTGATCACCAGGATCGGCGCGCCGGGCGGGAAGTCGTCGGCGCGGTGCAGCAGGTCGACGCCCGGCTGCAGCACGGTGCCGCCGCGGCCGCGGACCCGCACGCTCGCGGCGATCTCGGTGACCGGCAGATAGCCCGCGTCGTGCGGTGCCGCGTCGCAGAACACCACGCGTGCCGCCGGTACGTCCCGGGACGCGGCGTACGAGGCGATGGCCCCGAGCGCCTTGCCGAGCAGGGTGCGGTCCATGGAGGCGGAGGTGTCGAGGACGACGCCGAAGGTGCAGCGGGCGACCTCCTCCGGCGGGAACCAGCGCCCGGCCCGCGGGATGTCGGGGGTGGCCGCCTGCCGGCGCGAGGGACGCGCGTACGACCGCAGGGGTTCGGGCCGGGGCACGAACTCGTCGAACCAGCGGGCCAGTCGGGCGTCCCACGGCAGCGGCGGCTGGCTGAGGGCGCGGATCTCCTCGACCAGGCCGCCGGGCAGGAAGCCGCGTTCCTGCTGCTGGTGCAGGTCGAGTCCGCGGGCGAGTCCGCGCCGGTAGAACGCGTCGAGGTCGACGTGGTCGCGGGGCTCGCCGAGCGGGCCGCCGAGGATGTCGCCCGCGCCCTTGCCGCGCAGCGTCGACAGGCGGCGCATCCGGCGCAGGTCCCCGGCGATCCGGTCGTAGACCTCCTCGGCCGACAGGTCCTTCAGCGCCGGGTCGTACAGCAGCCCGTCGGGCATGGCACCCACGCTCATCTCGCACAGCCAGCCGTTGATCACGTAGTCGGCGGCGACGTTGAAGAGGTACGGGTCGCGGGGTCCGCAGCGGTCGCCGTGCCGCAGGGCGGCGTGCAGCATCTCGTGCGCGAGGACGAACCGCCATTCCTCGTCGTCGAGCCGGCGCAGCGGGTTGACGTAGA
Organism: Streptomyces sp. NBC_01428; assembly: GCF_036231965.1. Classification (NCBI taxonomy): domain Bacteria; kingdom Bacillati; phylum Actinomycetota; class Actinomycetes; order Kitasatosporales; family Streptomycetaceae; genus Streptomyces; species Streptomyces sp. NBC_01428. The sequence goes on from NZ_CP109499.1 coordinate 2,110,648, forward strand.
TCTCGGCGGCCTCGGTGTCGACGGCGGCCACGGAGATGCCGTGGGCGCGGGCCAGTTCGGCGTCGGCGACGAGCGTGATGCCGGCGGCCACCCCGCCGAGCAGCGGGTACGAGGAGATGAACCAGCTCAGGGCCCGCTCCCAGGGCTGGAGCCGGGTGGGGCCGCCGCGCATGGAGTCGCGACGGCCGCCCGCGAGGTCCATGGCGGTGGCCATCGTCCGGGTCAGGGCGTGGGCGAACGCGATCTGCCAGTCGGGCGGGCTGCCGCCGGTCCAGCTGTTCCAGGGCACCAGGAGCTGGTCCGGACCGCCGCCCGCCGTACCGCACCTCTCGTAGAGCGGCGGGATGCCGTCCCGGCGCCAGCGGGCGGCGAGCCGCTCCTCGTCCCCGTGGGGGTAGCCGGCCGGGAGGTCCTCGGGTGTGGTGCCGATCGGGAACCCGAGCAGGAAGCGGTTCACCACGGTGCAGCGGGCGGCGAGTTCGAAGCGGTCCGGCTGCTCGCGCGCGCCGGCCGCCGCCGGTACGTGGCCGAAGCCGAGGTGGATGGCGGCGTGCGCGACGGCCCAGGCCCAAGCGGTGGGCTCGGCCCGCCGGGCGGGGTCGACGTGCAGGACGCCGTCGGAGTCGACGGCGACCAGCCCCTCACGCGGTGCGAGCGGACAGTTCTTCTGCCGGCAGGTGCTGAACCCGATCGCGGCGAGCGCCCGGTTGGCCCGCACCAGCCGCATCCCCTCCGCGAACGCCTCGGCCGCCGGATCGGGCCGGGTCGCCGCGGCGGCCTTGCGGGTACGGCTCATGGCGCGGTCCCGGCGCACGGAGGTGTGGGCGCCCCGGCGCGCGGGCTCACCGGCGGGCCTCCACCAGGCGCGGCATGTCGCGGGCCGCCTCCACCAGGAACCAGGCGGGCAGCACGGGGTTGCCGTCGGGGTCGGCGGCGATGACGCTCTGGGCCACCTCGACGGAGATCTCGGCGAGCTGCACGAGCAGGGACTTGGCGCGGTACGCGGTCTGCCGGGTGTTCGCCGAGAGGTGCTCCTTGCCGGCGGGCAGTTCCTTGACGAGCCGTCCGCGGAAGGACTCGGCGAGGTAGTAGAGGAGGTCGCGGTCCTCCGGGCGGGAGGGCCAGCGGGCGTCGCCCTTGATGACGGCCTCGATGCCGAACCGGCTGCGCACGATCTTGACGTAGCCGCAGAAGGCCACCGCGTGCGCGGGCGTCAGCGTCCCGTGCGCGATCACCTTCAGGGTCTCCTCGTCGATCCCGGGCCCGAACGAGCCGAGCGCGTCGGACAGCATGTGCCAGGAGCGCGGTGTGGAGAACGGCTCCTCGGTCTTCGGCGGCTTCGACCACAGGTGGTCGGGACGGTCGGTGAGATGGTCCAGGACCCAGGGGTGGATGTCGTTCGCGGCGGCCCAGACCAGCCAGTCCCGCGGGGAGGCCTCCAGGTGGACGTGCGTGAGACGGTTCACCAGCGCCGAGGCGATCGGACGGGCCAGCGCGTTGTCCGTCGCGCGGTTGCCGGCGCCGATCACGATGGAACCCCGCGGCAGCTCGTAGTCGCCGATGCGCCGGTCCAGGATCAGCGAGTAGAAGGCCTTCTGGACATCGGGGGTCGCCGCGTTCAGCTCGTCCAGGAACAGGCAGTACGGCTCGTCTCGGGCGATCGTCTCGGGCGGGCAGAAGACGGAGCGTCCGTCACGGATCTGCGGCACGCCGATCAGGTCCTCAGGAGCCAGCTGCGTACCGAGCAGGCTCACGCACTCCAGTCCGAGCGACTCGGCGAACTCCCGCACCAGGGAGGACTTTCCGATGCCGGGGGCACCCCACAGGAAGACCGGCCGCACGGTGGTGAGACCGAGCAGCAGTTCCGGGACACGGGCGGGCGTGACGGTGACGGCTGCCTGCACAGGCGAGCTCCTCGGGGATGTCCGGCGCGGGCCCGCGAACGCGGCGCCCGGTGCGGACAGTGTGGGCGCGCGGACCCCCGCACCGCCTCCGGTTTTTCGGGGTCCCGGGCCGGTCGCGCCCCGGCCGCGTTCAGGCCGCCCGTTCGTCCGAGCCCATGTCCAGGGGTACTTGGGGGCCGTCGCACTCGCGCAGCCAGCGGCGCAGCACCTGGTGGATCTGCTCCGCGCCGACCAGGTCGGCGTCCGCACCGGCCGGTGCGGACAGGGTCACCGGTGAGAGCAGGAAGGGCCTGCCCTGGGCGCCGCCGAGGCCGCCGTGCGATCCGATCTGCTCCTCGAAGGCGAGGACTTCGCCCCCGGCGGGGTCGTACCAGGAGTTGACCATGATGTCGGCGGTGTGCGGGAAGGAGTGCGTGCGGCGTACGGCGTCGGCGGCGCCGGGTCCGAAGTCGGCCAGCGGGCCCGGGTGTTCGTCGTCGAGCCGGTCCAGCGGCACCTCGACCCCGTGTGCGCCGAGTACGACGCCGCCGTGCTCCTCGCTGCGGACCAGGAGGAATCCGATGCCGGGGTGGTTGGCGAGGGTGGTCAGCAGCGCGGGGTGGCGGCGGTCGATCTCCTCGCGGGTCATCCGGTGAGGCACGTCCGGGAAGGAGACCAGGCCGAGGTTGCCGGAGGCGAGGACGACGGGTTCGGAGTGGCGCCCCGACGGTCGCAGCCGTTCCTCGCGCTCGGCCCGCTCGGCGCGCTCCTCCACGGGGCGGCGCAGGGCGGCCCGGACGGCGGTCCGCGCCTCCGCGCCGCTGTGGGTGCGCCGCGCTCTGCGGGGCACGGGCAGATCGCAGCCGGCCCGGACGAGGCTGCCGAGGGTGAGGCCGTAGCGGGTCAGGAACGTCTCGCCGGGGCTCTGGCCGTGGTCGGAGAGCACGACGATCCGGTACGGCCGCGGGGCGTGCTCGGCGACCTTGGCGATCAGCGCGAGCGACCGGTCGAGCCGCTCCAGGATCTTCTCGGCGTCCCGGCCGCGCGGCCCGGAGTGGTGTGCCACCTCGTCGTACGCCACGAGGTCCGCGTAGACGGCGTTGCGCCCGGCGAGCATGTCGCCGATCACCGCGGCGACGACGACGTCCCGTTCGACGACGGTCGCGAAGGCACGGATGATCGGGTACAGCCCGCCCCGTTTGACGCGCGGCCGGCGCTGCCTGATGCGGGCCGTGAGGGACTGGCCGATCTCCCGGAAGACCTCGGCGACGAACGACAGGGCGGTGCGGACGGCGTTGGCCGGGTCGGAGAAGTAGGCGAAGTAGCCGGCGCGTGAGCGGTTGTCGCGGCCTCTGCGGGCGGCGATGGACAGGACGAGGGCGAGTTCGTCGGCGCCGCCGCTGAAGAGGTTGCCGCGGCTCGCGCCGTCGAGGGTGAGCAGTCCTCCGTCACCGGTGCGCTCGACGGCCCGGCGCTGGAGTTCGGCGGCGCTGTTCGGCCGGTTGCAGACCATCACCTCCTGGTTCTCCTTCTCGTACCAACGGAAGGCCGGGACGTCGTGGTTGCTGCCGTGCAGGATGCCCAGCTGGCTGGCGCCGGTCTGGCTGGACCAGTCGGTGCGCCAGGGCACGATCCGGTGGGTGGGGCGCGGTCCGCCGAGCCACCGGGCGGCGGTCGGCATCAGCCCCTTGGCCATCGCCTCCCGCAGCACGTCGTATCCGACGCCGTCGAGCTGGAGGAAGACCGCGCCGGGGGTCGAGGGGCCGGCTCGCCCGGCCGCGCGTCTGCGGCGGCGGTCGGCGAGCCGGTAGAGCCGTCGCCGGTAGGCGTCGTCGTCCCGGACGGCGAGGGCACCGCCGGCGGCGGAGGCGACGGCTGACATCACGGCGGCGACGACCACGGCGGTCTCGGGGGCCGCCTCCCCCCGCCCCGAGGGGTTGATGCGCAGGGCGATCAGCAGCAGCGAGCCGTTCAGGAAGAAGACGAGGACGCCGAGCACCAGGGCGGGGACGAGCAGCAGGGCCCGCACCAGGAAGGGCCACACCAGGGAGGACAGCAGGCCGAAGACGCCCGCGCCGGCCGCCGCGGTGACCGCGATCCGGGTCGCGCTGTCCCCGCTGTCCGACTGCACCTGGAAGTCGGGCAACAACCCGGCGAGGACGAGCATCGTGACCGTGGACACGGCCCACACGGCGACGCTCCGCCCCACCCCGCTGGCGACGCGCCGCCACCGTCCTGCGTCCACGTCCTGCCACCTCACGTCCGGGCCCGCCCGGTCCGCGCGGCCTGCTCCCCACCCTGTCACAACGCGCGGACGTCCCCCGAAGTCCCCCGGACAGCCCTTCCCCGGCCGTGCGGGAGCGATGCGTGCACCAGGTCAGCGGCCGTCGTAGCCGGCCGTCGGCATCGAGAGACGGCGGTGCACCTGCGCCTTCATCCGGGCGTCGTAGAACGGTTCGGCGCTGCCCACCGTCTCGACGCGCACCCCGCGGCGGGCGCACTCGGCGGTGAACTCGTCGACGGAGGCGAGGGCCCGCTCCAGCACGCGGCGGCTGGGGGCGACGAACAGGTCGACGAGTCCGGCCTCGACGTCGGCCCACAGGGTGCGGTGGTCCGGGCGCAGGGCGCGGACGAGGAGTTCCCGGGTGACGACGTACCCGTGCTCGGCGGCCCAGCGGGCACACATCGCGTGCTGGCTGCGGGAGTCGACGAGGAACGGGTCCGCGTCGAGTTCCTCCAGGGGCGTCAGGCTGGCGATCGCCGTGACGCGCAGCGCCGGGGGTTGCGGTCCGGGGTGCCGTGGCGCGGGGCCGCTCCGGCCGTACGGGCGCTCCGGGGCGTCGGTGCCGGAGGCACCGCCCGTTTCTCCCATGGTGTCCCCCCTCACCTCCGGGTTTCGTCGCCGACCCTACTCCTGCCCGTAGGCTCGGGGGGAGTCGCGCGAAGGAGGCAAAGAGGTGCCGGTGGAGATCACCTGGTGGGGGCATGCCACGTGCACGCTGGAGGACTCCGGCACGCGCGTGCTCACGGATCCGCTCTTCGCGCGCCGGCTCGCGCACCTGCGCCGCCGGCGTGGGGCGCCGCCCCCTCCGTCGGCGGCGGTCGCCGATGTCGCCCTGGTCTCCCATCTGCACGCCGATCATCTGCATGTGCCGTCGCTCGCCCGACTGGCCCCGGGCACCCGGCTGCTGGTCCCGCGGGGCGCCCCGCGGGCGGTGCCCGGCCTGCGCCGGCTGGACCATCTGCGGCTCACCGAGGTCGTGCCCGGCGACCGGACCCCGGTCGGCGACCTCCTCGTACGGACCGTGTCGGCGCGGCACGACGGGCGCCGGCTGCCGGTCGGGCCGCATCGCTCCCCCGCCGTGGGGTATGTGATCGAGGGCGACGCGCGGACGTACTTCGCCGGGGACACGGGGTTGTTCCCGGAGATGGCCGAGGAGGTGGGGGAGGTCGACGTGGCACTGCTGCCGGTGGGCGGCTGGGGTCCCCATCTCGGTGAGGGGCATCTGGACGCGGGGCGGGCCGCCGAGGCGCTCGCCGAACTGCGGCCGCGCAGTGCCGTGCCCGTGCACTACGGCACGTTCTGGCCCATCGGGATGGACGCCGTGCGCCCGCACGAATTCCACGCGCCGGGTGAGGAGTTCGTGCGCCTGGCCGCCGAGCGTGCGCCCGGTGTGTCGGTGCACCGTCCGGACCACGGCGAGCGGGTGCGTCCGGAGGTCGCGCGGTGACTCCCTGGTCCGCCGTGGCCCCCTCTCTCCTGGTGTCGGTCAGGGCCGCGGCTCCGGTGACGCTGCTGTCCGCCGCGGCCGCGCGCGGATCGCAGGAGTCGGCGCAGCAGGCGATCGGGTATCCGACCCTGTTCCTGCTGGTGCTGATCGGCGCCCTGGTGCCGGTGGTGCCGACGGGCGCGCTGGTGAGTTCGGCGGCTGTGGTGGCGTTCCATCAGACGGCGCCGTTCGCGCTGCTGACGGTGTTCCTGGTGTCCTCGCTCGCGGCGTTCCTCGGGGACATCGCGCTGTACTGGCTCGGCCGGCGCGGCATGGGCTCGAAGAACGGCTCGCGCTGGCTGGAGGCGATCCGGCAGCGGGCGCCCGAGGACCGGCTCACGCAGGCGCAGGAGAAGCTGCACGACCACGGCATAGCCGTGCTCGTGCTGTCCCGGCTCGTCCCGGCCGGCCGCATCCCGGTGATGCTGGCCTGTCTGATGGCGAAGATGCCGCTGCGGACCTTCGCCCGCGGCGACATACCCGCGTGCCTCGCCTGGGCGGCCACCTACCAGGTCATCGGCATCCTCGGGGGCTCGCTCTTCAGTGAGCCGTGGGAGGGCGTGGTGGCCGCGGTGGCGCTGACCCTGGCGCTCAGCGCCGTGCCGGGCCTGTGGCGCAGGATCCGCAGGCCGGCCGCCTCGTAGCGAACCCCCTACGTAGCGGAACCCCTTCCCAGCGAGCCGCCTCGTGGAGCGTGCGGGGCTTCGTGGACAGTGCGGGGCTTCGTGGAGCGTGCGGTCGCTTCGCGGCGCCGCTCGCCGCACGCCTCGGGGCGCCGGTCTCAGCCCAGCACCCGGGATCCTCCGACCGGCAGGTCCCAGAGGTCCTCGCGCGCGAGGCCCGCCCGCTCCCAGGCGGCCCGCACCCGGCGCAGCGGTTCCAGCACCGGCTCCGCGGAGAGGACGAACGTCCCCCAGTGCATCGGCGCCATCCGCCGGGCCCGCAGGTCGACGGCGGCCCGCACCGCCTCCTCCGGATCGCAGTGCACGTCGCTCAGCCACCAGCGCGGGTCGTAGGCCCCGATGGGCAGCAGGGCCAGGTCGATCCCGGGGTGGCGCTGCCCGATGCGGGCGAACCAGTGGCCGTATCCGGTGTCACCCGCGAAGTAGACACGCCGGCCCTCGGGCGAGGTGAGGACCCAGCCGCCCCACAGGGTGCGGCAGGTGTCGGTGAGGCTGCGCTTGGACCAGTGGTGCGCGGGGACGAAGTCGAAGCGGACGCCGCCCAGTTCGGCCGCCTCCCACCAGTCCAGCTCGGTGACGTGGGTGAACCGGCGTCGCCGGAACCAGCGTCCGAGGCCGGCGGGCACGAACACCGGTGTGTCGCGCGGGAGTCGGCGCAGGGTCGGGGCGTCCAGGTGGTCGTAGTGGTTGTGGCTGATGACGACCGCGTCGACGCGGGGCAGCGCGCTCCAGGCCACGCCGACCGGGGTGATCCGGGCCGGGGTGCCGATGATCCTGCGGGACCATACCGGGTCGGTGAGGACGGTGAGCCCGCCGATCCGGATCACCCAACTCGCGTGCCCCGCCCAGGAGACGGCGACCGTGCGGGTGTCCACGCCGGGCAGCGGTGCCGGTTCGAAGGGCAGCAGCGGGATGTCGGCGAGCCCGTCGGCGCCGGGCCGCAGCGCGCCCTCGCGGGCGAACCGGGCGAAGGCCCGCAGCCCGGGCAGCGGGGCGGTCAGCCGGTCCACGAAGGAGCGCGGCCAGAGACGGCGTTCGCCGAGCGGGCGGGGTTCCGCGAGGGGCGGGGGGACGACGGTGGGGTGCTCCGCAGGCGGGGGCGTCGGGGGCGCGAGGCCCTCGGTGTCCTGTGCCGTCGTGCTCGTGGTCGACTCGGACTGCTGCGTCATCGAGAGGCTCCCATCACCGAGCGTCGTCGCGGAGATCGTCGAAGGCCGACCCCAACCGGGTCAACGCGCGTCGCACATGCGGCAGTTCCAGGGGCGCGGGGGACGTGAGGGACTGCGTCCGTTCCTCGTCCGTACTGCCGAGCAAGGGTCCGGTGCCCAGCCGGACGCGGAGGGCGGCGAGGTCGTCGCCGAAGCGGTGTCCGCCCGGCGCGGGCATGCCGAGCCGGGCGGAGAGGTGGTCCTCCAGGTCCTGCGCGTCGCCGACTCCCCGCGCCCCGAGCACGGAGCGGAGCGGTCCGAGGTCGACGTACAGATGTCTGCCGGCCTGCGGGGGGCGCGCCACGGCACCGGCCGCGGTCACCACGCGGTGGGCGGCGCCGGCCACCTCCGCGTGCAGGCGGGCGGCCGCGGTGATCCGCCCGGTGATCGCGGCGGGCTCCTCGATCGCGTGGGCGGCCGCGGCGGCGACGGGTTCGGCGACGCGCGCGCCGACCGCGGTGAGCACGTCGAGGACGCGGGACCTCAGGCGGCCGCCCTCCTCCCCGGCGGGGAAGCGGGCGACGGCGGCCGGCCAGCCCTGCGGCAGGAACGCGCCCGCGAGGTCCGTGATCACGGTGACGTCGTCGGGGGCCATCTCGGCGGGGCTGAGGAGCACCGTGTCGTGCGGCCGGTGCAGGGTGTCGCGCCAGGTCTCGTCGCTCACCACGTGCAGGCCCTCCCCCACGGCGGCCTCGACGGCCTCGTGGACCAGCTCGGGCGGCGCGACGGTGGCGGTGGGGTCGTCGGCGACGGACAGCACCAGCAGCCGCGGGTCGCCGCCCTCGGCCCGGACTCTGCGAAGGGTCTCCAGGAGGGCGTACGGATCGGGGACGCCACCGCACTCGGCGGGCGTCGCCACCCGGAAGACGGACCGGCCGAGGAGGCGGGCCTGGGGCGCCCACCAGGCGGCGCAGGGCCGGGGCGCGAGGACGTCGCCGCCGAGCGCGCCGGTCAGGGCGAGCAGCAGCGCGGGGGCTCCGGGGGCGACGGCCACACGGTCGGCGGTGGTGGGGAGTCCGCGACGGGTCCAGTAGCCGCAGGCGGCGTCGAGGAACGCGGGGCCGCCGCCGAAGAGTTCGGTGTCCGCCCGGCCGGCCGCGGCGGCCAGCTCCGTGCGCAGCTCGGGCAGCACGGGGAGGCCCTGGTCGGGGAGGGGCGGACCGTAACGGACCGGTCCGCGGCCTTCCGGATCCGTCCGCCGCATGTGTGCCTCCGCGCCGTGGGTGATGCCTTGCGTTCCGTGCCGCGACCTACCTGGCCTGGTCTGCCTTGCGCCGCCCTGGCGCCGACCTGACCTGCCTTGCCCTGCCCTGACCTGGAGTGGCCCGGGTCGACCTGTGCCGTCCCGGTGCCTTCCCCCGCCGTACGGTCCGGGGGCCCGGGGTCCTCTCCCGCGGTTCGGTTGCCGGGGCTCGGCGTTCCGGGCCGTCGGGCTGTCAGTACCCGGCGGCACGCCGTCCCCTGACTGTCTCCGGGGTCACGCCTGTCCCGTCGTCACCGATGCCGCCGTGGACTGTCGTCGTGCTGTCCGCCGGTCAGGCGCGGCGGTTGCGCAGCCGGTGGACGGCCGCGCATCCGGCACCGGCGATCAGCAGGCCGCCCGCGACCAGTGCGGGCACGGAGTCGGTGAAGGCACCGCCGCGGCCGGCGTGCACGCCCTGCTGGACGGTGGGAGGACGCTCTCCCGTTCCCGTTCCCGTTCCCGTGCTCGGCTCGTGCGCCGGGGCGCCCCGGGCGACGGAGTACGAAGCGGTCCACTGCTTCCCCTGGCCGCCCGGCGGCGCGGGGCAGACACCGTCGACGCCCCACTCGCCGCGGGCGGCGCCGCCGACTTCGGGGGCCACCGGGGCGGCCGGCGCGGTGTCGGGGCCCACGGGTTCGGGCGCCGTCTCCGGCGCCGCGGGTTCGGGAACGGTGTCCGGGCCTACGGCGTCCTGCCCCAGGTCGTCGGGGGTCACGGGGTCGGGGTAGCCGGAGCCGGGCTGTTCGGGGTCGGTGGCGACGGCGGGCGGTTCCATGGCGTCGGGCGCGACCGTGTCCGAGCCGCCGGAGTCGGGATCGGCGGGCGGCACGTCACCGTTCTCGGCGTCGGTCGTCCCCGCGACGGAGGAGACCGTCCTGTCGAGGACGCCCGTCTCGTCGTAGCCCGTCCCCGGGGCGGAGCCCGTCCCCGGGGCGGAGCCCGTCCCCGGACCGGAGTCCGACGCGGCCGGACCGCCCGCGCCCTCGGGGGCTCCGGACGGGATGTGGGCCGTCCCCCGGTAGGCGGCGGCGCCCGCGGCGTGCGCGGCGTCGCCCTCGACGCGGTGCAGTTGCACCTTGCCCTCCTGGAACCCCCGGGAGCTGGCGTCGATGGCCTCGGGCGGGGCGCCGCCGACCCCGTCGCAGGTGACGGTGATGGTGATGGTGCCCCCGGGTTCGACGGAGCCCGGGCTGACCTCCGCGGCCGGATCCGCGGACGCGGCCGACGCGGCGACGCCCAGCGCGGCGCCGGCGAGGGCGGTGGCGTACAGGACACGGGCGGTACGGCGCATGAGCGGGGCTCCTTCGGCGGGGCTGCGGTCCGAGAGCCACGGCCGTCGTGTCCCTCGGGCCCATCAGAGCCCGGCCTGCCCCGGCGCGCTATCGGCCGGGCACCATTCGCGGGAAAACAGGGGCCCGAGCGGGTGATGGCGGCTGCGCCGGGCGCCGCTGTCACGCAGCGGCCCGCCGCGTGCCCCGCGTCTGCGGGGTCACGCGGCGGGCTCGGTGTCTGTCGGCGCGAACGGCTTCGCGGTGCCGGCGGCTTCGCGGTGCGAGCGTCATCCCCGCCCGGGCGGCTTCTCCGCCCGGCGGACGCGAAGGGAGGAGCCTAGGCGGCGTCGCGCATGACCTGGTCGCGCAGGCGCGAGCAGCAGCGGGTGATGAGCCGGGAGACGTGCATCTGGGAGATGCCCAGCTCGTCGGCGATGCGGCTCTGCGTCATGTCGTCGAAGAACCGCATGTAGAGGATGGCGCGTTCCCGCTCGGGGAGCGCCTGGAGCCGCGGCTTGACGGCCTCGCGGTCGATGACCGTGTCGAGCGCCGGGTCGGCGGATCCGAGGGCGTCGCTGAGGGAGTAGCCGTCGTCGCTGCCGGGCAGTTCGGCGTCCAGCGAGAGCGCGGTGAAGCTCTCCAGTGCCTCCAGGCCGGTCAGCACGTCCTCCTCGCTCAGCCGGGCGCGCTCGGCGATCTCGGCGACGGTGGGACGTCGGCCCGAGATGGTCTGCGACAGGTCCTGGGCGGCGAAGCGGACCCGGTTGCGCAGGTCCTGGACGCGGCGCGGCACGTGCAGCGTCCACATGTGGTCACGGAAGTGGCGCTTGATCTCGCCGGTGATCGTCGGCACGGCGTAGCTCTCGAAGGCGTTGCCGAGTTCGGGGTCGTAGCGGTCGACGGCCTTGACGAGGCCGAGCGCCGCCACCTGCCGCAGGTCGTCGGAGTTCTCGCCCCGGTTGCGGAACCGGCCCGCGAGACGGTCGGCCATCGGCAGCCAGGACTCGACGATCTCCTCGCGGAGGGCGTCGCGCTGCGGGCCCTGAGGGAGCGTGGCGAGCCGGCGGAACGCCTCCGAGGTGTCGGGGGCGTCGTCGTGCGGATGGTGCGTCGCGCTCGCTTGAGTTCGCATGATGCGTCGCAACTCCCTTGATGGTGCCTGGTATAGGACAGTCATCGTGGGAGCGCACCCGTGATCCGGACGGATACACCCGTGGCGCGGATCGCCGCTCCCACGGACGTGCCTCCTGTCCGAAGCACTGCATCTGCGTCTGCCCCGGGCCATGCGGAGCAAACACACCCCGATTCTCCCCGATCGCGGACGCCTCGTCGCGCGGAGGCCGTCCCGGACGGGGCGCATCTCGACGTGTCGCGTGAGAGTCGTCGGGTACGCGCTCCCCACCTCGAACCTCTGGAGGGGATTTCATGCAGCGAGGCAGTGACCGGATGAGCGCTCACCGGGACGACGAGATGAAGCACGAACTGCGCGACTTCCTCAGGTCAGGGCACCCCACCCGGACCGAGGAGTGGCAGGACCCGGAGCCGGCCGCCGACGACGACCCGGCGATCGCGGGAGGACCGGTGGTGCCGAACACGGCACCGGAATCGCTGGAGACGCTGCGCCTCGATCTGGCGCGGTTCCTCGGCCGTACCTCGTTCCCCGCCGGTCCGCGTGCGCTGATCGACGTCCTGCGGGAGAAGAACGCACCCGAACAGCTGGCCGACTCGCTGGAACGTCTGCCGGACGAGGAGCACTACGCCAACGCGCACGAGCTGGCGCTCGCGGTCGTGGGCTCCGGCGGCAGCTAGCCGGGGCGCGGCCGTCGCGGGTGTGCGGGACCGCCTCGGGCGGCCCGCACGCCGGTGCCGTCAGGGTCGGCCGGACGGCTTCGGACCGGTCAGGCCGGCGGGACGGCCGCGGGGCCCCGTTCGCGTGCGCCCTCGCGGGTGCGGCCCGCCGAGACGGGCCGGCGCGGATGGCGGCGCAGGTACTCGCCCTCCAACTGGGCCATGCGCCCGTTGTGCGTGCGCAGCGCGTCGTTCGAACCGTGCAGCAGCGTGTCGTGGCGGGTGCGGTGGATGGCCTCCAGCTCTTTCATCAGCTGCTGGTCGTCCAGCCGGCCCGGGTCGACTCCGGTCATGGTGCTACCCCGCTCGTCGTGGCCGTCGGCGCGGTCCGGGCGCCCCCGGCGAACGTCGCCCGGAGGCGGCCGGAAGGGAGCCATGGATAGGTGACCTCCACCCACCACTCTACGAACATCGGGTGGTCCGGGCCTCTCCGGGAACCCGGAGCCCGTGAACCGGCAGGTACCGGTCACCCGCTCCCGGTCACCCGGGGCCCGGGTGGACCGCACGGGAGCGCGGTCTAGCGGTCCCGCTCCACCCGGCGCTCGTCCCAGACCGGCTCCTGCGTCTCCCGGACCCGTCCGTCGGAGCCGAACACCAGGTAGCGGTCGAAGGAGCGGGCGAACCAGCGGTCGTGGGTGACGGACAGCACCGTCCCCTCGTACGCCTCGAGGCCTTCCTGGAGCGCCTCGGCCGACTCCAGGTCGAGGTTGTCCGTGGGCTCGTCGAGGAGCAGGGCCGTGGAGCCCTCCAGCTCCAGGAGCAGGATCTGGAAACGTGCCTGCTGGCCGCCCGACAGCTTCTCGAACCGCTGCTCGGCCTGGGCCGTCAGCTCGTAGCGCCGCAGCCGTGACATGGCGGCGCCGCGGTCCTGGGAGTGCTCGCCCCACAGGATGTCGAGCAGCGTGCGGCCCTCCAGCTCCGGATGGGCGTGCGTCTGCGCGAAGTGGCCCGCCACGACGCGCGCGCCGAGCTTCCACTCGCCGGTGTGCGCGACGTCGCCACCCGCGAGGAGCCGCAGGAAGTGCGACTTGCCCGAGCCGTTGGAGCCGAGGACGGCGACCCGCTCGCCGTAGAAGACCTCCAGGTCGAAGGGCTTCATCAGGCCGGTGAGCTCAAGTCCCTTGCAGGTCACGGCCCGTACGCCGGTGCGTCCGCCGTGCAGGCGCATGGTGATGTCCTGCTCGCGCGGCGGCTCCGGCGGCGGTCCGGCCTCCTCGAACTTGCGCAGCCGGGTCTGTGCCGCCGCGTAGCGGGACGCCAGCTCATGGCTGATGGAGGCGGCCTGACGGAGGCTCAGCACGAGCTTCTTCAGCTGGGCGTGCTTCTCGTCCCAGCGCCTGCGCAGTTCCTCGAAGCGCGCGAACCGCTCCCGCCTGGCCTCGTGGTACGTCGAGAAGCCGCCGCCGTGCACCCAGGCGTCCGCGCCGGTCGGGCTGGGCTCGACGCTGATGATCTTCTGGGCGGAGCGGGCGAGGAGTTCACGGTCGTGGGAGACGAACAGGACCGTCTTGCGGGTCTCCGCCAGGCGCTCCTCCAGCCAGCGCTTGCCGGGCACGTCGAGGTAGTTGTCCGGTTCGTCGAGCAGCAGCACCTCGTCGGTGCCGCGCAGCAGGGCCTCCAGGACCAGGCGCTTCTGCTCGCCGCCGGACAGGGTGCGCACCTGCCGCCACTGCGCCTTCTCGTAGGGGACGCCGAGCGCGGCCGTGGTGCACATGTCCCAGAGCGTCTCGGCCTCGTAGCCGCGGGCCTCGGCCCAGTCGGAGAGCGCCTGCGCGTACCGCAGCTGGGACGCCTCGTCGTCGACGGTCATCATGGCGTGCTCGGCGGTGTCGACGGCCCGGGCCGCTTCCCGGATCCGGGGCGGCGCCACGGACACGAGCAGTTCCCGTACGGTCGTCTCGTCGCGGACGGATCCCACGAACTGGCGCATCACGCCGAGTCCGCCGCTCACGTTCACGGTGCCGCCGTGCGGCTTCAGCTCGCCCGAGATCAGCCGCAGCAGGGTCGTCTTGCCGGCGCCGTTGGGCCCCACGAGGGCCACCACGGCCCCTTCTCCCACCCGGAACGACACATCGCCGAGCAGCGCCCTCCCGTCGGGAAGGTAGTACTCAAGATGTGCGGCTTCGAGGTGTCCCATGGGCAGGCATTCTCCGGGGCACGGGGGGTGCGGGGCAAACGCGTATCGGCCGGGGCGCCCGTCACAGGGGCGAGGAAAACGCCTGATCCGGGGTAGACGGACCCGCATGACCCCCACCCCTGACGTCGACCTGACCGCCCTCGTTCCGGGCCGCCACGGCCTCCGGGACCGTCTTCTGTCCGTGGACCTCCGGGTCTTCGAGTCGGTCGCGGCGCGCCACTGGCCGGGCGGCGATCCCGTGCTGCCGCGGCTGAGCCGCAGCGCCAACCACGGGCTGCTGTGGTTCGCGACGGCCGCCGCGGTGGCGGCGAGCCGCACGCCGCGGGCGCGCCGGGCCGCCACCCGGGGCCTCGCCTCGCTCGCTCTCGCCTCCGCGACGATCAACACCGTCGGCAAGCGGTCGGTGCGCCGCAGCCGTCCCGCGCTGGACCCGGTCCCGGCGATCCGGCAGCTGAAGCGCCAGCCGATCACCACGTCGTTCCCCTCGGGGCACGCCGCCTCGGCCGCCGCCTTCGCGACGGGGGTGGCGCTGGAGTCCCGCGGCTGGGGAGCGGCCGTGGCGCCGCTCGCCGCGGCGGTGGCCCTCTCCCGCGTGTACACCGGGGTTCACTTCCCGAGCGACGTCCTCGCGGGCGCGGCGCTGGGCGCGGGCGCGGCGTACGCGGTCCGTGGCCTGGTGCCCACCCGGGACCAGCTGACCGCGCCGGCGCGGCCGCGGGTGGAGGCGCCCGCGCTGCCCGACGGCGCGGGCCTGGTCATGGTGGCCAACACGGGCGCGGGGACTCCGGAGCGGGTCCGCGCGCTGGCCGACGCGCTGCCGGCGGCCGAGCTCGTCGAGTGCGAACCGGCCGACATACGGCAGGAGTTGGAGAAGGCGGCGGCCCGCGCCACGGTGCTGGGCGTGTGCGGTGGCGACGGCACGGTGAACACCGCGGCCGAGATCGCCCTGCGCCACGACGTCCCGCTCGCCGTCCTCCCGGGCGGCACCCTCAACCACTTCGCCCACGACCTCGGGGTGGAGGGCGACCACGACCTCGTCCGCGCGCTCCAGCAGGGCGAGGCGGTCAAGGTGGACGTCGGCCGGTTCGTGTCCGGCGCCCAGGAGGGAATCTTCCTCAACACGTGCAGCCTGGGCATCTACCCGGAGCTGGTACGGGAGCGGGAGAACTGGTCGAAGGTGATCGGCAGCTGGCCCGCCGGGGTGCTCGGCGCGCTGCGGGTGCTGCGGGCGGACCACCATCCGCTGCGGGCCGAACTGAACGGCCGGACGCACCCGTTGTGGCTGCTGTTCGCCGGGAACGGCACCTACCACCGGGTGGGCCTCGCGCCCGCCCGCCGTTTCGACCTCGCGGACGGGCGTCTCGACGTCCGTGTCGTGCACGGCGGACGCCATCCCGCGGTGCGGCTGCTCGCCGCGGCCTTCGCCGGTCCCCTCACCCGCTCCCCCGCGCACGCCGCCGTGCGGGTGGGTCACCTGACCATCGACGGCGTCGACCCCGGCACGCTCCTCGCCTACGACGGCGAGGTCACCGAGGTCAGCGACCGGGTGACGCTCCGCAAGAGCCGCGAGGCGCTGACCGTGTACCGCCCGCAGCCGGCGGGGTGAGCCGGGCGGCCGGGCCCGCCGGCCCGGCCCCCTCCTCCGGTTCCCTGGACCCCTTCTTCCGTTCCCTGGCCCCCTTCCTCCGGTTCCCTCCTGACGGTCCGACCCGGCACGCACGCGGCCCCCAACTGCGCCTGTCCATATAGCAAGATGCGGGTCTCATCATTCGACATGACCGCGTACGGTGAAGCCATCGCCCCGCGGAGTGCGTGCACGCCCCGCCGAGGCCCCGTACACGTCGAAGGGGACCGGTCATGTCGAAGTCGCAGGAGACCGCCGTCTACACGCACGGCCATCACGAGTCGGTGCTGCGCTCGCACACCTGGCGCACCGCCGCCAACTCGGCGGCGTACCTCCTCGACTCGCTGAAGCCCCACATGAAGATCCTCGACATCGGCTGCGGACCGGGCACCATCACCGCCGACCTCGCCGAACGGGTGCCGGACGGGCACGTCACCGGCGTCGACCACGCGGCGGGCGTCCTGGACCGGGCACGGCAGGCAGCCGCCGGACGCGGACTGCGCAACGTCGACTTCGCGGTCGCCGACGTGCACGCGCTGGACTTCCCGGACGACACGTTCTGCGTGGTCCACGCCCATCAGGTGCTCCAGCACGTGGGCGATCCGGTCCAGGCCCTGCGCGAGATGCACCGGGTCACGAAGCCGGGCGGCTTCATCGCGGTCCGCGATGCGGACTACGCGGCCATGACCTGGTATCCGGCGGTGCCGGGCATGGACGACTGGCTGGACCTGTACCGGCGGGTGGCCCGCGCGAACGGGGGCGAGCCGGACGCCGGCCGGCGTCTCACGTCGTGGGCGATGGCCGCCGGCATCCGGGACATCACGTCCACGTCGAGCACCTGGACCTACGCCACCGAGGACGAGCGGGCCTGGTGGAGCGGCCTGTGGGCCGACCGCACGGTGGCCTCGGCGTACGCGGAGCGGGCCACGGCGGGCGGTCACGCGACGCCGGAACAGCTGCGCGCGGTGTCGGACGCCTGGCGGCAGTGGGGGCGGGCGGAGGACGGCTGGTTCGCCGTGCTGCACGGCGAGGTACTGGCCCGCAAGGCGGTCTGAGCCGTCACGGCGCCCGCCCCCGGCCCAGAGCAGGTCCGGAGGCGGGTGCCGTCCGGTTCAGGGGCCGCCCGGCGCCGTCACGGCGCGGTGCGGGTGAACCCCGCGAGGTCCGTGAAACCGCTGAGGCCGGGCAGCTCCGTGAAGGAGTACGCGGCCCAGGGGCCGGTGAGTTCCACCCGCAGTCCGGGCTGCTCGCGGACGCCGCGGTTCACCCGCTCGACGAACTGCTCGGACTCCGCGCGCGGCACCAGATAGGCGGCGTTGAGCACCTGGGAGTAGGCCAGATCGGAGGGCGCCGCGCTCTGCGGGGCGTGCAGCCTGGTCTCCGTGGCGCGGCCGGCGAGGGTGGTGTGCAGCCGGTGCGCGAGCCCGTCCGCCCGCTCCCCCGTGTACCCGGAGGCCCCGGCCGTGTCCGCGTACACCTTCACGTCCCACTCGACCCGGCCGTCGAGCCGGTCCAGCGTCGTGAGGAACTCCTCCCGGCGCTCCTCCATCATCACGCGCACGCCGCTCTCGTCCCGCAGGACGGTGGCGAGCCGCAGCGGCAGCGGGCTGGTGACGCCGGTGAGGGCGTCGATGACGCCCTGGTGGGCGCGCGCCGTCGCCTCCAGCCAGGCCACGTCCTCCAGCCTGCGGCGCAGCGGTTCCGCGGCGAACTCCTCGTCCGGGACGGAGCCGACCACGGCGACGAGGTCGTCGTGCCGCAGCAGCTTGGGCGGAACGCCCGCGACACCGGTCAGCTCGGCCGACAGCGCGGCCGGGAAAGGGCGGCAGATCGCGTAGACGTACGGCAGTCCACTCATGGGGTCTCTCCTCCCGCGGGTCCCCGGGCCCGGCGCGGGGACCCGGCGCACGGCACCGGGCCGCCTCAGGGGCCTTGTCACCATCGTGCTCTCCGTTCCGGGCTCAGCGCACCACGGCCGTCTCGACGAGCAGCCGGGCCGCGGCGGCGATCGACTGCGCGTCGATGCCGGCGGCGCGCAGCTGCTCGGCCGGGCTCGCCGAGCCGGGCATGGTCCGGACGGCGAGCCGGGCGAGGCGGGGCACCGGACGGCCGTCGGTGAAGGCGTCGAGCACCGCGTCGCCGAGACCGCCCTCCTCGCGGTGGTCCTCGACGGTGACCAGGCATCCGGTCTCCTCGGCGGCCTCGCGCAGGGTCGCGCGGTCGACGGGCTTCACGGAGTACAGGTCGATCACGCGGACCTGGATGCCCTCGCCGTCGAGGGCGTCGGCTGCGGCCAGCGCCTCGTGGACGGTGACGCCCGCGGCGACGATCGTCAGCCGGTCGTCGGAGGAGGCGCGCAGCACCTTGCTGCCGCCGACGGGGAACTCCTCGGTGGGGCTGTAGATGACCGGGCTGTCGCCGCGGGAGGTGCGCAGGTAGCGGATGCCCTCCAGGCCGGCCATGGCGACGACGAGCTTCGCCGTCTGGTTGGCGTCGCACGGGTACAGCACGGTCGTGCCGTACAGGGCGCGGAACATCGCCAGGTCCTCCAGGCCCATCTGCGAGGGGCCGTCCTGGCCGATGGAGACGCCCGCGTGGGAACCGACGAGGTTGATGCCGGAGCCGCTGACGGCGGCCATCCGCACGAAGTCGTGGGCACGGGTGAGGAAGGCGGCGAACGTGGTGGCGTACGGCACCCAGCCGCGTGCGGCCATGCCGATGGCGGCACCGACGAGTTGCTGTTCGGCGATGTAGCACTCGAAGTAGCGGTCGGGGTGTTCCTTGGCGAAGAGCTCGGCGCGCGTCGAGTCGCCCACCTCGCCGTCCAGCGCGACGACGTCGCCGCGGGCGCCGCCGAGCGCGGCCAGCGCCTGCCCGAAGGCGTCGCGGGTGGCGGCCTCCTCGCCGATCTCGAAGCGGGGCAGGTCGAGGTGCCCGGAGCTCACGGCGTGCAGCATCCGGGCGGCGGGCGGCGGCCGGACGTCGACGTGGTGGTCGTGCACGCCGCCGAGTTCGGCGACGGCCTCCTCGGCGTCCGGCAGGGGCTTGCCGTGCAGGCCCTCCCGGTCCTGGACCGCGGCGACGCCCTTGCCCTTGAGGGTGCGGGCGAGGATCGCGGTGGGCTGCCCGCCGGTGGACGCGGCCTCGGCGTAGGCGCGGTCGACGGCGTCCACGTCGTGGCCGTCGACCTCGACGGTGTGCCAGCCGAACGCCTGGAAGCGGCGGGCGTAGGCGTCCAGGTCGTGCCCGTGCCGGGTCGGTCCGCGCTGGCCGAGGCGGTTGACGTCGACGATCACCGTGAGGTTGTCGAGGTGCTCGTACCCGGCGTGCTCGGCGGCCTCCCAGACGGAGCCCTCGGCGAGCTCGCTGTCGCCGCACAGCACCCAGACGCGGTATCCGGTACGGTCCAGTCGCTTGCCGGCGAGGGCGACGCCCACACCGACGGGCAGTCCCTGTCCGAGCGACCCGGTGGCCGTCTCCACCCAGGGGAGCCGCCGCGGCGACGGATGCCCTTCGAGCCGGCTGCCCTCCCTGCGGAAGGTGAGCAGTTCGGACTCGCTCACGGCACCGGCCGCCTTGTAGGCCGCGTACAGCAGGGGCGAGGCGTGGCCCTTGGAGAGGATGAGGCGGTCGTTGCCGGGGTGCCGGGGGCGCTCGAAGTCGTACCGCAGGTGGTGGGCGAACAGGACCGCGACGACGTCGGCGGCGGACATCGACGAGGTCGGGTGTCCGGAGTTCGCCGTGTCGGCGGCGCGCACGCTGTCGACCCGCAACTGCTGCGCAAGATCGACGAGTTGACGGGTGTTCATGAGTCTCCTTCCGGGCGGCTCGCGGCCTCCGAATGGTCGCCGCCGGGTCCGGCTGTCCCGGCGGGCGCGGCGGGGTTCGCCGGGCCGGGCGGCGCTCCGGCCACCCGCGCCAGTTCGGGCGCGGAGGTGTCCAGGGGCACCGACCAGGCGCGGACCAGGCCCAACTGCACCGACTGGCGCGGCAGTACGGCGTCCAGGAGCCAGTCGGCCGCGACGCGCACGCGGTTGGCGGGCATGGCGGCGAGGTGGTAGCCGCGGGTGACGGCTCCGGCGAGCGGTCCCGACAGCGGCACACCGAGGGGGTTGGCCGCCGCGTCGACGCCGCCGAGGTCGACGGTGAAGCCGAGGTCGCGGTGGCGGTAGGCGCGGCGTTCGCCGACACCGAGCGAGGCGGCGACGTTGTGCGCCGCGATCTTCCCCTGGCGCCAGGCGTGCTGGGCCGTCATCGGGGTGTACTCGCCGGGCTTCTCCAGGTCGGGTACGGCCGCCGCGTCACCGCAGGCGAACACGTCGGCGTGGCCCGGCACCTGGAGGAACGGGTCGACGAGGAGCCGGCCGCGTTCGAGGGGCCGTCCGAGCCCCTCGACCAGGGGGTCGGGGCGGACGCCGACGCACCATGCCAGGGTCCTGGTGTCGACGAACTCGCCGTCGCTGAGGCGGACTCCGTCGGGCGTTGCCTCCTCGACCGAGGTGCCCGTGCGCACGTCGACGCCGCGCTCGCGCAGCACGCGGTCGGCGGTGCACGAGAGCCGCTCGTCCAGTTCGGGCAGGACGCGGTCCGCGGTGTCGAGCAACAGCCAGCGCGGCCGGACGCCCTCGGGCAGCGATCGCTCGCGGACCAAGGCGTCGGTGAACAGCTGCCCCTGCGCGGCGACTTCGGTTCCGGTGTAGCCGGCGCCGACCACCACGAAGGTGGTGCGGGCGGTGGCAATCTTCGGGTCGTCCGACCCGGCGGCGAGTTCGATCTGCCGGGTCACGTGGTCCCGCAGGTAGAGCGCCTCGGGCAGGCCGCGGAAGCCGTGCGCGTGCTCGGCGACACCGGGCACGGGCAGCAGCTTGTTGACGCTGCCGACGGCCAGCACGAGACGGTCGTACGTCAGCGTGCCGCTGTCGCCCTCGGGGTCGGTGTAGCGCACGGTGCGGGCGTCGAGGTCGATCCCGTCGGACGCCGCCTCGCCGAGCACGAGGCGGACGCCGGGCAGCGTCCCGGTCAGCGAGACGGTGACGCGGCGTGGCTCCAGGACACCGGAGGCGACCTGGGGCAGCAGCGGCAGGTACAGGAAGTAGTCGGTCGGGTTCAGCAGAGTGATCTCGGCCTTGCCCCGGGCCAGCCGCGACAGGGTGCGGGCCGTCCGGTAACCGGCGAAACCGGCGCCGACGATCAGAATGCGGGGTCGCCTCACGATGCTCCTCTGGCAGTGTCGCTTGCGGTGTCGCTCGTACGGGCTTTCCGCGTCCCCCCGAGGGGGTGGCCCAAACACGGGCACCCCCGGCGTTTCGCCGCCTCGGCGAGAAGGGCCGCGGTCGAAAAGGGCTGCGGTCGGGAAGTGCTCCGGTCGTGGGGCGCACCGCACGCGCGGGGCGTCCCGGACTGCGGGGCCACGGATGGGCGCCGTTGCCCCGGGGCCGCCTCGGCACGGGCCCGTCGGCACCGGCACTGCGGTTCTCCTGGGCAACTGGGCCCCGGACCGGGCCCAGTCCTGCGGGCCGGCCCGTCCCGCGGCGCCTCGACGGTTTCCAGTCTGCTCCCGGCGGACCCCTTCGGCACGACGGGCGGGACGCCCGCGGACGGCTGCCGGGTCCGCCCCGGCCGGGGCGGACCCGGCAGCCGGACCGTCAGCGCGCCTGGTGAAGGTACGTGTCGGGGTCGCTCGCGAGGTGGGCGCCGGGGTCGGACGCGCCGGGCGTCACGGCCGGGACCGGCGGGTACAGGACCCCCATGCCGCCGGGCGGGGAGGCCGGCGCGGTGCCGCCGAGGATCCGTCCGGGCGGGGTCAGCTCGCTCGCGTGACCGGTGTCCGTACGGGCGGCGGTGGCGGGCCGGGCCATGCCGCGCAGCACGAACGCGGCGACACCGAGCGCCGCCGCGGTGACCAGGGCGGCGGCCCAGCCGGGCAGCCCGAGAGCGAGCGCGAGACCGAGGGCCAGCGCCAGCGCGGCTCCGCCGTACAGGGCGGCGGCGCCCGAGGCGGCGTACAGCGCGGCCGTGCGCCGCTGCTTGCGCGTCTGCTCACGCAGTTCGTCGCGGATGGTCTCGCGGGCCACCGCGGTCAGTTCGTCGACGAGTCCTTTGTCCAGATGCTCCAGGTGATCCAGGTGCTCGATGGGCTTCATGGTGTCCGGGTACCCGGGTGTCCGTCCGCGTAACGGACCGCCCGGTAAGCGCCGTCGGCCCTGCCGGCCGGTCCCGGAGTGGTGTCGGACGGCGATCGTCCGAAACGATCTCCGTCGCGGGCCGACCCCAACTAGGCTCGTCCGCATGGAGATTCTGGGAGCCACGCTGCGCGTCTGCGTCGACGACCTGGAGACTGCGGTCCCCTTCTACGAGCGGCTCGCCGGCGGCCGTGCGCTGCGCTTCGAGCGCGGCGGTGTGTCGGTCGCCGCGATCGGCTGTTTCCTGCTGATGAGCGGGCCCGAGTCGGAGCTGGAGGTGCTGCGCAAGGTCGCCGCGACGATCGCCGTCAAGGACGTCGAGGAGACCGGCCGGGTCCTCACCGAGCTGGGGGCCCGTGTCATCGCGGGCCCGGTGGCGACACCGGGCGGCCGCAACCTCATCGCCCTGCATCCGGACGGCTCGGTGTACGAGTACGCCGACCGCGACGGCTGACCGCGGGACCCCGGACTCCCGCCGTGCGGTGGGAGTCCGGGACCGTGGACACGGCGCGGCGCGGGCCGTTCAGAGGGCGGACGGCGGCCGCATGCGGAAGTCGTAGCGCGCGGGCAGGGGTTCGTCGCTGAGCCGGGACCACAGCAGACCGATGGTCTCCGCCCCCTCCCTCAGGTCGGCGACCTCGAAACCGGCGTCGAAGACGGCCCGCGCACCCGCGCGGTTCCCCTCGGCGAGCAGCAGCCCGGCCTCGACGAGGCGGAACCGGCCGCGCTCCCGTACGGCCTGCGGCAGCCGATCCCACACGGCACGGGCGTCGGCGGTGCGCCGTACGGCGAGCAGCGCCTCGATGGCCTCGCGGCCGAGCGCTGCCGTCGCCGCGGTCCAGCGCTCCCCGTCGTCGCGCCGTTCCCGGCACAGGTCGTCGAAGGCCTCCCGGTAGCGGTCGGCGGCCCGCTCGGGGTTGCCGCTCTGCTGGTCGGCGACGGCGAGGCAGCGCAGCAACGGCCAGATCGACGGGGCGAGTTCGAGCGCGCGCTCCCAGCTCCGCACGGCCTGGGCGAGATCACCGGCGTGCCACTGGGCCACCCCCAGGTGGTACTCGGCGGCGGGCACCGCGGGTGCCGTCTCCAGCATGTCGCGCCAGTGCGGGGCGACCAGCGACTCCCCGGGCGGGCCGGCCCGCCGGGGCTCGGGGAAGGCACCCGAGCGCAGCAGTTCGCGCCACGGCGCCTGGTCCTCGCCGAGTGTGGACTCGTCGAAGGGTGTCCCCGGCAGCTTGTGGGCGGCGCGCAGGACTTCGAGCGCTCCCCAGCCCGAGCCGATGGCGAGCACCTCGCCCGGTTCGGTGTCGGCGTGCGGCAGCCAGGCGGCGTACGCGGCGTCGACGGCGTCCCGGGGCAGGGCGCCGTCCAGCCGGCGTTCGGTCTCCGCCCGGGCGGCGTCCCAGTCCGTTCCGTGGACGGTCGCCGCGTCGACGGACAGCGGGCCGTACGCCTCCAGCCAGGAGATGTCGCTCTCCGCTTCGAGCCGCACGTGTTCGAGCTGGGTGCGGGCGAGTCCGGCCTGGATCTCGCAGTACCCGCCGGTGCCCGGCTCGGTGAGCCACTCCTGCCAGCGCCGGCCGCCGGGTCCCGAGCCCCAGACGAAGAGCTTGCGCCCGCGCAGGGTGTCGGTCGAGGTCTGCACGAGTCCGTCGCCCGCGTCGTCGAGCGCGGTGATCCAGCGGCGCTGCCCTTCGGGCACCTCGTAGAAGTAGTCCGCGGGGAAGGTGCTGTTCAGCGGATAGGTGCGGTCGGTTCCGTCGTACTCCGGCACGGGCACCGGGCGCAGCCGCCGCTCGTAGCCGAAGTGCCAGGCCTCCTCGGCCGGGGCGATCACCCGGCGCTCCTCGGGGACGGCGATGTTGGACCACCAGTACAGGGGCGTGGGCCGCTCGTGCGGGTTGCGGACGCGGACGCCGACGTACAGGAAGTCGGAGCCGTCCGGCAGCCAGAGGTCGACCTGGAAGGGGAGGTCGCGCAGCCGCTCCCATTCCCACAGGCGCAGCATCTCGCCGCCGTCGGGGGCGGGTACGCGCGCGGCGTGGACGGGTGAGCACGACAGGGTCGTGTGCCCGGTGGCGCCGATGTTCCACTCGATGCCGCCGGAGAACCACGCGCCGTTGAGGGCGAAGCAGGCGGGCTGCACCACCGGGTTCCGGTAGAGGAGTTCGCGGTGGGTGGGCTTGTGGAAGAGGGAGACGACGCGGCCTCCGTGGCCGGGCAGCACGGTGGCCCGCAGCCGGTCGTTCTCGATCACGACGGTGTCGAGCTCCGCGGGCCGGCGCTCGCGTCCGTAGCCGTCGCGGATGCGCTCCGGCAGCACGCTGTGCAGCGGCTCGTAACCTATCTGGCGGGCCATGTCGCGCGGCAGGCCGACGCGGTCGCGGTCGTCGATGGTGTGGGTCTCGTCGAGGGTCCGCAGGGGCGGCAGCGGGTTGCTCGGTCCCAAGTCCGCCGCCGGGAGGGTCAGTACGTCACGTCGGATCGTCGTCACGATGACCATGGAACATGGTCATCGGTCAGCTGACCAGGGTCTCCGCTCGTCAGGTTCGGGTCAGGATTGCGCAAAGGCCCCGACGACGACGTCCGCGAGGAGCGCGCCCGCGGTGCCGTCGGGGTCCAGGTCGGGGTCGTAGATGGTGATGTTGAGGCCGACGCAGCGCGGGGAGCGGACCAAGGGGCCGAGCAGCGCGAGGAGTTCGTCGGGAAACAGACCGCCGGGGTCCGGGCTGTCCACGGCGGGCATCACCGTGGGGTCGAGGCAGTCGGCGTCGAGGTGCACCCAGAAGCCGTCCAGCCGCGGGAGTTCGAGGGCGGCGAGGGAGGCGCGGGCGGTCGCGTCCGCGCCCCGGGTGCGCAGGTCCCCGACGGTCGTCGTGGGAATCCTCAGGGCGGCGAGCTCCTCCAGGTCGGAGTCGTCGTCGCGGATCCCGAAGAGGTGGACGTCCTCGTCCCTCAGATAGGGCCGCAGCCCTTCGAGATCGGACAGGTCCTCCTGGCCGCGCCCGGTGGCGATCGCGAGCTCCTCGCCGCCCGCCGCGCCGATCCGCTCGGAGTTGCCGGGGTGCCGGAAGTCGGCGGAACCGTCGACGGCCGCGAGCCCGAACCGTCCGATGCGGCGCAGCGCGAGGGAGGCGCCGAGCTGGATGGAGCAGTCCCCGCCGAGGACGACGGGCAGATCGCCGTCGCGGACGTGCCGCTCGACCCGGTCGGCGAGGATCCGCGTGTAGTGGGCGATGGCCGCCGCGTTGAAGACGCCGTCGCCCTCCTTCCAGTCGCCCCGGTCGTAGCGCGGGGGCACGACGACCCCGCCCTCCAGGGCGCCGAGCCGCTGCACGATCCGCTGTTCCCGCAATGCGCCGGCCAGTTTGTAGCAGCCGGGCACGGTGCCGGGGGCGGGTGGCCGCAGGCCCAGGTTGGAAGGGGCGTCCAGTACGACGATGTTCCGCATGGGGTCATCCTCACCCGTCGGACGGCGCCCGTGGAAGGGGATCGCGGAGCGGTCGGACGGGGCGGCCGCTCCGCGTCCGGCGCGCGCGGCCGGGCGGTCAGCGGGACGCGGTCATCTCCGCCGTGATCGCCCACCGTTCGTGGTCGCGCCAGGCGCCGTCGACGTGGATGAAGGCCGGCGAGAACCCTTCGAGGCGGAAGCCGCACCGCCGGGCGAGGGCGATGGACGCGGCGTTGCCCGGCTGCACGTTGAGCTCCAGCCGGTGCAGCCCCATCGTCCCGAAGGCGTATCGGACGACGAGTCCGAGGCCCTCGGACATGAGCCCGCGGCCGGCGGCGTGCGCGAACGCCCCGTAGCCGAGGGCGCCGCACAGGAAGCCGCCCTCGACGATGTTGTTGATGTTGACGAAGCCGGCGATGCCCCCGCCGTCGCGTTCGCAGACGAGGAACCCGGCCTTGGTCCGGTCCTCGATGAGCCGTCCCGCGTACGCGGCGTAGCCGTCGGGGCTGCCGGGCGGGAACAGCCACGGCTGGTGGAGGCTCTTGCTCTCCCTGGCCCGCGCGGTGAACTCGTCACCGTCGTCGAGGGTGAAGTGGCGCAGGCCCACCCGCGGGCCCTCGGCGAGATAACCGGCGTTCTCAGGCATCCCGTCACCCTAGTCGAGCACGTGATCAGCGCCTGCGTCGCATGGCGTACGCACCGCACAGCGCGCCGATCAGCGCGGTGGCGAGGAGGGCCACCCACAGCGGCATGGTCACCTCGGGGACGATCAGCCGGATCCTGGTGCTGCGGGTGTTCTCGAAGATGAAGATCAGGGCGAGGACGCCCAGCACGGCGACGACGATCCTGGCGGGCGTCATCGGCCCTTCGCGGGTGCTCTTGCCGCTGGTGGGGGCGTTCTCGGTGGTCTTGCGACTCATGCGTCCAGCATGGGCCCGAAGGCACGGGTCCGCACGACGGGAGGATCTCGGCAAGGCCGGGACCACCCGTCGCGGCTCCCGGCGCCGGTCCCCCGCGACCGGTCCCGGGGCTCAGCCGGCGACGACCGGCAGCTCCAGGGTCCCGGTGTCGCCGGGCGCGCTCGTCACGGTCACCGGCTTCACTCCCCTGTTCCCGGTGTACGCGTCGTCGCTGGCGGCGACGACGAACCGGAGCCGGTGGCCGGCCTCGTACCGGTGGACGATGCCGGGCAGGGTGACGGTGAAGCTCTTCGTCACGTCCGGGACGCGTACCGGGGCGACCAGCCGGTGCACGAGCGCCTTGCTGCCGTCGGGTGCCACGTCGTACAGCTTGGCGAAGAGGACCAGCTTGTCGGCGGCGTCGCCCGAGTGCTGGACCCGCTCGGTCACCGGGGAGACGACCTTCAGCCGGGCCCGGGGCGAGCCGACGACGTCGAGGGGCCGGGTCAGCGGTTCGCCGGTCCAGCCGAGGAAGGTGCCCGCGATGTCGTACGGAGCCGGGTCGGCCAGCCCGGCCAGGGCGGCGAGGGAACGCTCGGAGTGACTGCTCGGCACCAGCAGGTTGCGGTACACCCGGCTGCCGCGGGCGACCTTCGCGCGGTTGTCGACCAGCTTCCCGTCCCCGGAGAGGTACAACGTCCGGTCGGGCACGGGCACCCGAGGGGCGGTGGCGTACCTGGCGTCGGGGTCCGTGATCCAGTCGCGGTAGTAGGCGAGGGCGGGCCCGGTGCCGGCGCCCGCTCGGCGGTTCAGATAGCGGTCGAACCAGGCGAGGACCCGCCGGCCGACATAGCTGGTCTCCAGATTGCCCTGGCTCAGGCTGAGTTCACCGGTCGCGGGATCGGTGAGGCCCCCGCTGTGTCCCCAGGACTGCCAGATCATCCGGGCCTCGGTGCCCTGTGTCGTCAGCGTCCTGTACGTCGCTGTCGCCTCGTTGAGGTTGAAGAGGCTGTCGGCCTGCCCCTGGACGAGCAGGGTGGGCGCCCGCACGCTCCGCAGGTACGAGACGGGCGAGACGCGGCGCGCGTACCGCAGCAGCGACTCCGTCCGGGCGGCGGGGTAGGTCCCCGAGTTCAGGGTGCGCACGGTGGCGCAGGCGTCGGTCACGAAGTGCAGGCAGCCGAGGGTGTTGACGCGGGTGGGGTCCAGGTTGGCCGTGGTGAGCGGCTGGCTCTCGCCGATCAGGTAGAAGCCGTTGCCCCACTGCCATTTGAAGGCGCCGGGCACCTGCCGGGCACCGGCCGCGTTGTTCGGGGCGAGGGCGTACGCGAGGTCGTTCCAGGTGATGAGCGGGACGAGGGCGTCGACGCGGTGGTCGACGGCGGCCGTGGCCATCTGGACGGCGCCTCCGTACGAGCCGCCGATCATGCCGACGCGGGGGTCGTCCCGGCCGTCCCGGGTGACGTAGTCGACCGTCGTGCCGTCGTCGGCGGCGCGGGTGCCCGCGAGGAAGTCGACGAGTCCGGAGGCGGCGCGCCCGTCGATGCCCGGGTCGTCGAGGGAGATCAGGCATCCCGACTTCCCGAAGCCGAGCCCCGAGTAGACGAGGCTCACGTAGCCGCGGGCGGCGAACGCCTTGCCGATGCCGTCCGTGGAGCCGTCCGCCTTGCTGCCGCCGAAGCCGTTGGTCGCGAGGACGGCGGGCGCGGGATGCGCCCGGTCCACTCCAGCGGGCCGGTACAGGTCGGCGTCGACCGTGCAGTCGCGGTCGCCGGCCCGGACGGTGAAGGTGAGCGGCGTGACCGTGTACCCGTCGGTGGCCGAGGCCGCGGGCGCGGTGAACGCGAGCGGCGCGGCCAGCGCCGCACCGAGCGCCAGGGCGAGCGGTGCACGGGACGCGGACCCGCGCGAGCGACCGGACACGAAGACCTCCACGCTGAGGACGACCGACGGGCCACGGCGGGTCCGCCGGGCCGGGACCCGTGGACGCGCCGCGCTACCGACCGGTACATACCGGTCGGTAGTCATGCTGTGACACGTGTCATCCGGGGTCAATCACCGGTAAGAGTGGTTCTCGACAGGGCTGCGGTGACCGTGTCGCGCGTCCCGTGCCGTCAGGCCAGCGCGGGCTCCTCCAGGGTCAGCGTCCCGGCGTCCGCGTCGAGTTCGGCCCGGAGGCCGAACGGCATCGTCAGCGCGCCCTCGGCGTGCCCGAAGCCGAAGTGCTCGACGACGGGCACCCCGAGGTCCCCGAGACGGTCGGCGAACACCGCGCGCAGTTCCTCGTAGGGCCCGCAGTCGACCCAGGAGCCGAGGGCGATCCCGGCCACGCCGTCCAGCCAGCCGGCGCGCAGCAGTTGGGTCAGGATCCGGTCCGTGCGGTAGGCCTCCTCGCCGATGTCCTCGATCAGGAGGAGACCGCCGCGGGCGGACGGGCGGGCGTGCGGGGTGCCGAGGTCGGCGGCGAGCAGGGACACGCAGCCGCCCAGGGTGACACCGCTCGCCCGGCCGGGCACCAGCGCGCCGGCCTCACCGGAGGAGAGGGTCCGCACGGAGTCCGGTTCGAAGAGGGTGGCCCGCAGGTGCTCCTGCGCCCGTGCGTTCTTCAGGAAGTCGAGGGCCGCGATCATCGGTCCGTGCAGGGTGGCGAGCCCGACGCGGGTCGCGAACGCCTCGTGCAGTGCGGTGATGTCGCTGAACCCGAGGAAGACCTTGGGACCGGCGGCCCGGATCGCGTCCCAGTCGAGCAGGTCGACCATGCGCTGCGCGCCGTAGCCGCCGCGGGCGCACAGCACCGCCGACACGTCCGGGTCGCACCAGGCGGCCTGGAGGTCGGCGGCCCGGTCCGCGTCCGTCCCGGCGAGGTAGCGGAACTCGCCGTGCCGGTCGAGGACATGGGGGCCCACCACCGGGTCGAGGTCCCAGCCGCGCAGGATGTCGAGACCGGCTTCGAGGCGCTCCTCGGGGACGGGCCCGCTGGGCGCGACCACGGCGACGCGCGCCCCGGCGGCGAGCCGCGCCGGCCGGGTCAGGGGGGTGACGGTCGAGGTCGTTCGGGTCACGCGTACTGCTCCCGTTCCTGGTGCTGATCTTCGTGCGGGTCTTGCTGGTCGTGCTGGTCGTGCGGGTGACTACCGCTCGTGCGGCGGCCTTCCGCGCAACGGCCTTCCGTGCGGCGGCCGTTCGCAGCGTGGCCGCTCGTGCAGCTGTCGTCCGCAGCGTGGCCGCCCGTGCAGCTGTCGCCCGTGCGGCGGCCGTTCGCAACGTGGCCGTCCGTGCGGCGGCCATTCGCAGCGTGGCCGCCCGTGCGGCGGCCGTTCGCAGGGTGGCCGTCCGGGCGGCGGTCGTTCGTGTGCCGGTCGTGGGCGTGCGCGGCCACCCGGTCCGCCGCCGCCCCGGACCGAGCGGCGCCTGTCCCGGTCGGGTTCCCGGGCCGCGCCGGCCTCACTTGGTCAGCTCCAGGGTGGGGACGTCCGGCGGGTTCAGGCCGAACACCTGCGCGTACAGGGAGAGTTCGGCCTCCAGGGCGCGGACCATCGTCTCGGCGCGCCGGAAGCCGTGGCCCTCGCCCTCGAAGGCGATGTAGGCGTGCGGGACCCGGCGGCCCTCCTCCGCCAGCCGGGCCAGGAAGCGCTCGCACTGCACGGGCGGGCAGATGGCGTCGTCGAGTCCCTGGAGCAGCAGGAACGGGGCGGTGATCCGGTCGGCGTGCTCGGACGGCGACCGCTCGGCGTAGCGGCCGGGCACCTCGGCGATGGGCCCGACCAGCGACTCCAGGTACTGCGACTCGAAGTCGTGGGTCTCGCCGGAGGCCCAGCCGGTGAGGTCCAGGATCGGGTAGATGATCGTGCCGCAGGCGTACACGTCGGTGACGGCGAGGGAGGCGGCGGTCGTCCAGCCGCCCGCGCTGCCGCCTCGGATCGCGAGGCGCCGCCGGTCGGCGGTGCCCTCCGCCGCGAGCGCGAGCGCGACGGCCGCGCAGTCCTCGACGTCGACGACGCCCCACTGCTCGCGCAGCCGGTTGCGGTACTCGCGTCCGTAGCCCGTCGAACCGCCGTAGTTGACCTCGGCGACCCCGATGCCCCGGGAGGTGAAGTAGGCGATCTCCAGGTCCAGGACGAGGGGCGAGCGGCCGGTGGGGCCGCCGTGCACCCACACGACGTACGGCGGCAGTTCGTCGCCGGGCGCGACGTGGCCGGGATGGTGCGGCGGGTAGACGTGCGCGTGGATCTCGCGTCCGGCGGGTCCGGTGAAGGAGCGGATCTGGGGCTCGGGGTAGTGCGCGGGGTCCACCGGGTCGTCGTGCGCGGCGCCGACCACCCGGGCCCGCCCGGTGCGCGCGTCCAGCTCGACGACCTCGTACGCGCTGCGGGGGCTCGCTCCGACGCCGACGATCCTGGTGCCCTGTGCGGCGAGGGTCGGGGCGAACTCCGTCCAGGGTCCGGCCGCGTCGACGAGCTCGCCGGTCTCCGGGTCGAGTATCCCGAGCGCGGTGGACCCCAGTCCGTGCACGACCGCGATCAGGCCGCTGTCCAGGGGGGCGAACCAGCGGTTCCCGACGCGCCAGAGCGATCCGCCGAACTCCTCCTCGCGCGGGCAGACGGCCACGCTCTCGCCGTCCGCGCCGAGTCGGTGGAGGTTCCACCAGCCGGTGCGGTCGCTGACGTACAGGAGGGTGCCGTCCGATGCCCACTCGGCCTGGACGACGGACTCCTCCGGGCCTCCCGCGACGGTGCACGGGCCGGACAGCGTGCCGCCCTCGGTGACGTCCGCGAGGATCACCTCGGTGCCGTCCCAGGGCATCCGGGGGTGGTCCCAGGCGAGCCACGCCGCCTGCCGGCCGTCGGGCGAGATCCGGGGTCCGGTCACGAACCGGTGCCGGCCGTCGGACAGTTCACGGACGGCGTCGCGGTCCCGCGCCGCCGAGCCGTCGAGCGGTACGGCGGCGAGGACCCGGCGCACGTCGCTCGGGCCGTCGCCGGTGAACTCCTCCAGGACGCACCACACCTCGTCCCGCTCCCCGCGGATCTGCGGGTCGACCCAGCGCAGTCCGCCGCCCACGTGCGAGACGGGCGTCAGCGGGATCGGTTCGGCGCCGGGTTCCCAGCGGTAGAGGCGCTGGTCGGAGAAGTCGACGAAGACGATCAGGGGCCCCTCGGCGCGCATGACGCCGGCCCAGGGGAGGCCGCCGTACTCGATGACGCGACTGCGCACGTTCCACGGTGCGGGCAGGACCGACTCCTGCCGGCCGTCCTCCGTCCGGCGCACCAGGGTGCGCCGCCCGCCCTCGGTGGGCCGGGGTTCGGTCCACCAGACCTCGGCGCCGACGAAGCCGGCGAACTCGGGGTGCCCGTCGTGCGCGGCGGCGAGCGTCGCGTCGATCGGCGAGGGCCAGGATCCGTAGGGCAAGGTCTGCATGTCGTCCCCCTAGGCCGTGCGCAGAAAGCGGTCGAGAACGCGGACGCCGAAGTGGAGCGCCTCGACCGGCACCCGCTCGTCGACTCCGTGGAACAGGGCTTGGTAGTCGAAGCCCTCGGGCAGCTTCAACGGGGCGAATCCGTAGCCGGTGATGCCGAGGCGGGAGAACTGCTTGGCGTCCGTGCCGCCGGACATGCAGTACGGCACGACATGGCCCTCGGGGGCGAACTCCTCGACGGCCGCCCGCATCCGCGCGTACGTCGGGGTGTCGAGGGGGGCCTGGAGCGCCACCTCGTGGTGCTCGAACTCCCACTCCACGTCGGGTCCGGTGAGCCGGTCCATGGTGGCGCGGAACTCGTCCTCGCCGCCGGGGAGATAGCGGCCGTCCACATGGGCGACGGCCTCTCCCGGAATCACGTTGATCTTGTAACCGGCGCTCAGCATCGTCGGGTTGGAGCTGTTGCGGACCGTCGGCTCGACGAGGGCCGCGGCCGGGCCGAGCTTCTGGAGCAGGTTGTCGACGCCGCTCGGGTCGCCCAGGTCCGGGTCCACGCCGTACACGGCGGCGAGTTCGGTCAGGGCGGCCCGGACGGTCGGGGTGAGGCGCAACGGCCACTCGTGGTCGCCGATGCGGGTGACGGCGGCGGCGAGACGGGTCACCGCGTTGCTCCGGTTCACCTTGGAGCCGTGGCCGGCGCGGCCCCGCGCGGTGAGCCTGAGCCAGCCGGTGCCGCGCTCGCCCGCCGCGATCGGGTAGAGCTGCCGGCCGCTGCCGTCGTGGAAGGTGAAGGCCCCCGACTCGCTGATCCCCTCGGTGCAGCCCTCGAAGAGTCCCGGATGCCGGTCGGCGAGGAAGCCCGAGCCGTCCTCGGCGCTCGCCTCCTCGTCCGCGGTGAAGGCGATGACGAGGTCGCGGCGGGGCCGTACTCCTTCGCGGGCCCAGGAGCGGAGGACGGCGAGGATCATCGCGTCCATGTTCTTCATGTCGACCGCGCCGCGCCCCCAGACGACGCCGTCGCGGACCTCACCGGAGAACGGGTGGACGGTCCAGTCCTCCGCCTGGGCGGGCACCACGTCCAGGTGACCGTGGACGAGGAGGGCGTCGGCGGTCGGGTCGGTGCCCGGCACGCGGGCGACGACGTTGGTCCGCCCCTCGGTGCGCTCCAGGAGGGTGGGCTCCAGGCCTGCCTCGGCCAGGAGTGCCGCGGCGTACTCGGCGGCGGGGCGCTCGCGGCAGTCGCCGCCGCCCCGGTTGGTGGTGTCGATCCGGATGAGGTCGGAGGTGAACCGGACGACCTCGTCCAGTGCCTGCGCGTCAGCCATACTGCTCCTCCACCGCGGCCGAGACGATCGTGGTGACCGCCTTGAACGTCCGGATCCCCTCGTACATGGTGGCGCTGGTGTAGGCGATCTTCCGCTCACCGGTGCGGTCCACCCCGGGCACGACGGTGGCGGCCATCGCCAGGTGTTCGGCGTCGAACTCCAGGGCGACGGTGAACGGTCCCGCGGCGACGGGCTCGTGCCGCACGGCGAGCGCCGCGGCCTCCTTGGCGGCCGCCCGGATGTCGGCGGCGGTCCTGGCGGGGGTGCGGCACACGGCCGCGTACCGCGACACGTGGTCCTTCACGGCGACCTTCAGGGCACCCGGCGCGTACCCGAGGGCGTCCTCGCACGCCACGTCGTCGCCGGTGACCAGCACCACCGGCACGCCGTACTCGGCGACCACGCGTGCGTTCAGCAGGCCCTCGCTCGCGCG
Source organism: Streptomyces sp. NBC_01428 (assembly GCF_036231965.1). NCBI lineage: Bacteria > Bacillati > Actinomycetota > Actinomycetes > Kitasatosporales > Streptomycetaceae > Streptomyces > Streptomyces sp. NBC_01428. Next base: position 2,144,018 of record NZ_CP109499.1, read on the forward strand.
CACCCCGTCGACCCACACGCCGGTGATCGAGTTCGCGAGGTAGGTGTGGGCGAGGACGCCCTCCATGCCGGCGCCGGCGTGATAGCCGACGAACGCGATGCCGTCCACGTCGTCGTGCTGCACGCCCTCGACCATGGACAGCGACTTGTGCCGGCCGGTGAGCATCTCGGCTCTTTCGTCGAGCCGCTCCAGCAGGAGGTTGCGCATGGTCCAGTGGGCCTCGTTGATCAGCACCTCGTCGGCGCCGCCGTCGAAGAAGCCGAGCACCGCGGCGTTCACGTCCGAGGTGAACATCGCGCGGCAGCGCTCCCACTGTGGGGTGCCCGGCAGCACGTCGGCCGGCCAGGTCACACCGGTGGCGCCTTCCATGTCGGCGCTGATGAGGATCTTCATGCCGGAAACCGTACGCGCTTGTGCCCGGGCCCGGCAGAGCCTGTGGACAACTCTCACCGGTCCAGACCACTGGCGTCACTCGGTACGCCCCGCCATCAGCTCTTTCGACATGGTCCGCGGCGCGGCTCCTCCGTCGCGCGGGCGGCGGAGGGAGCCCTGCCGTACGGTCGAACGCACCCGTCGGGGAGCGCGTTCCTGCCGGGTCAGTCCTCGTGCCCCAGTTGCAGGTCCCGTTCCGTGCGGCCTCCGCCGGCGACCTGGAGCACGGTGGCCACGGGCGGGTAGCCGGCCGCGATGACGGTGTACTCGCCGGACGCCAGGTCGACGAACCGGAACGTGCCGTCGGGTCCGGTGGTGAGGGTGTCCACCACGTTGCCCGCGGCGTCCAGGAGGGTCACACGCGCGTCCTCGACGGGGCGTCCGCCGCCCGCCCGGACGGTGCCGCGCAGCACGGCGCCGCCCGCGAGTTCGACGTCCTGGCGGGTCTCGCGCGCGGCCTGGACGGTCACGGGGAGGGCGGCGGGGCGGAACGCGGGCGCGCTGGAGGCCAGGGTGTACTCGCCGGCCACCAGTTCGGTGATCACGTACCCGCCCTCGCGTCCGCTGCGGGTGGTGGCGACGACCTCGCCGTGCACGTTGGTGAGGGTGACGGTGGCCTCCCGCACCGGGGTGCCGTCCGCGGTCAGCACGCTGCCGGCGAGACGGCCGGCGCCGCCGAGCACGACGTCGAGTTCGACGGGTCGTTCGCCGACGGTCACGGAGACGGCCTGCGGCTGGTGTCCACCGGCCGCGGCGATCAGCACGTACGATCCCGCGCCGGGTGTGGACAGCGCGTACCGCCCGTCCTCGCCGCTGGCGCCCCGCCCGATCTGCTGTCCCCCGACGTCGATGAGGGTGAGGGCGGCCCGGGGGACGACCGTGCCGTCGGAGTGCTGCACCGTGCCACAGACGGGGATCCCGGCGGCGTGTCCCGAACGGGCCGGCGGGATGGGGGTGTTCACCTGCGCGGACTCCGGCTCGGCGGTGGGGGCGTTGTGGGACACCAGCGGTTTCTCCTTGAGGAAGAAGGCGATGACCAGTCCGAGGACGAGGACCGGCACGAGGTAGAGGAAGATCCGCGGCATGGCGTCCGCGTACGCGCCGATGTACTGGTCGCGCAGGGCGGCGGGCATCGCGTGGACGAGCTGCGGGGTGATGGACTCGGCCTCCCCGGCGGGGGCGCCGGCGCGCGCGGGGAGGCGTTCGGCGAGGGCGTCTGCCAGCCGGTTGGCGAACAGGGTGCCGAAGATGGCGGCGCCGACGCTGCCGCCGATCTGCCGGAAGTAGTTGTTGGCGCTGGTCGCGGTGCCGAGGTCGGCCGGGCGCACGGAGTTCTGCACGGCGAGCACCAGGACCGGCATCACCATGCCGATGCCGGCGCCGAGGACCGCCATCCAGAGGCTGTAGTGCAGCCGGGGGGTGTCGACCTCGAGGTGCGAGAGCAGCCACATGCCGACGACGGAGAGGGCGCCGCCGAGGATGGGGAAGAGCTTGTAGCGGCCGGTGCGGCTGATGAGCTGGCCGGAGACGATGGAGGCGCCGACGATGCCGCCCATCATGGGCAGCATCAGCAGTCCGGACTCGGTGGCGCTGGCGCCGTCGACCATCTGCAGGAAGGTCGGCAGGTAGCTGGCGGCGCCGAAGAGGGCGACCCCGACGACCAGGCCGACGAGCGCGGTGACGTTGAAGACGCTGTCCTTGAACAGCCTCAGCGGGATGAGGGGTTCGACGGCGAAGCGTTCGACGACGAGGAACAGCGCGGTCGCGGCGAGGGCGCCGGCGGCGAGCCCGAGGATGGCGCGCGAGCCCCAGGCGTACTCGGTGCCGCCCCAACTGGTCAGCAGGACGAGGCAGGTGGACGCGGCGGCGAGAAGGAGGATGCCGAGGACGTCGACGCGCCCGCGGACGGACGGTTTCGGCAGCTTGAGCACGACGGTGACGACCGCGAGGGTGAGCAGACCGAAGGGCACGTTGATGTAGAAGCACCAGCGCCAGGAGAGGTGGTCCGTGAAGTAGCCGCCGAGCAGCGGGCCCGCGACCGACGCGAGCCCGAACGCGGCGCCGATCAGACCCATGTAGCGGCCGCGCTGCCGGGGCGGCACGATGTCCGCGATGATCGCCTGCACACCGATCATCAGGCCGCCGGCGCCGGTGCCCTGGACCGCGCGGAAGGCGATGAGCTGGTCCATGGTCTGCGCCCGGCCGGCGAGCGCCGAGCCGATCACGAAGACGACGATGGCGAACTGGAAGACGCCCTTGCGGCCGAAGAGGTCGCCGAGCTTGCCGTAGACCGGGAGTCCGACGGTGGAGGTGAGCAGGTAGGCGGTGATCGCCCAGGACATCTTGTCCAGGCCGTGCAGCTCCCCGACGATCCTCGGGAGCGCGGTGGCGACGATCATCTGCTCCAGGGCGGCGAGGAGCAGCGCCAGCATGAGCCCGCAGAAGACCAACCGCACCTGGCGCGGGGCGAGTCCGGCGGGCTCGACGGCCGGCGGCGCGACCTCCGGCGGGGGTGCGACGACCGGTTCGTCCTGCACCAGAGTGATCCCGCCCACGTACCGCTCCCCTCGTCGCACCCACGCACAATTGCCGCTTATGGCGACAACTGCGAGCAAGCGCGACGAGTTACGGCACGAACGCCGGCGGACGGGAGATCCACTCGAACCGGTGAGAGAGCAACACGCCCTCGGGCGGCCCCTCTTGACGGTGGCGAGCCCCGCCGGGGGGTTACCGCCGCGTCGCCGGCGTCACTTCTCGGCGTGGGCGGCGAGGTTGGCGAGCTCCGCGTCGTAGATGCGGGCGAGGCCCTTGGGCGCGAAGGTCCGCTCGAAGAAGCCCCCGATGCCGCCCGCGCCGTTCCAGACGCTGGTCACCACGACACGCGACGCCCCCTCACCGGCCGGGGTCACCCGCCAGGTGGTCACCATGGAGGAATTGCGGTCCTTCTCGACGAGTTCGCCGTCGGTGGGCTCGGTCACCTCGAGGAGGCAGTCCCGGACGCGCTTGCTGGTGGCCTGGAGCTTCCAGTGCACGAGGGTGCCCTCGCCGTCGCCGCCCTCGCGGACCTCGTACTCGCTGAAGTGCTCGGGCAGCAGCTTCTGCCGCGTGCCGCTGTAGTCGGCCAGGGCGTCGAACACCGCCTCCGCGTCCGCCGCGATGACCCGCTCCGTCGTCGCCTCGACCTGCGCCATGGCACTTCCTCCAGCAGTTGGTTCCTCGGGTGTGCGGTCAGCCAACCACCCGGCGGCCCGGGCGCCCAAATCGGGGTGCCCGCGGGCTACGGGCCGGGCCGGCCGGGCTTCCGGGAAACACGGTCGCACGATCAAGGGAACATGTGTTCTATTCTGTGGTCAGTGCTACCGAGGAGGCGTCATGCGCTGGGAGAACCTGACCGTGGACCCCGCCGGGGACCCCGCCCGGGACGCCGCGCTGTTCGGCGCGGACCGGGTGACGACACGAACGTTCGACACCCCCGAGTTCCGGGGGATCACCTTCCACGAGATCCGGGCGCGCTCGATCGTGAACCGGGTGCCGGGGGCGTCCCGGATGCCGTTCGAGTGGACCGTCAATCCGTACCGGGGCTGCACGCACGCGTGCGTCTACTGTTTCGCGCGCAAGACGCACAGCTATCTGGACCTCGACACCGGCCTCGGCTTCGACTCGCAGATCGTGGTCAAGGTCAACGCTCCGGAGCTGCTGCGCCGCCAGCTCGCCTCGCACCGCTGGCACGGCGAGCACATCGCGATGGGCACCAACGTCGACTGCTACCAGCGCGCCGAGGGCCGGTACCGGCTGATGCCAGGCATCATCGCGGCCCTGCGCGACCACGCGAACCCCTTCTCCATCCTGACCAAGGGCACGCTCATCCTGCGCGACCTGGACCTGCTGAGGCAGGCGGCCGAGGTGACCGACGTCGGGATCTCGGTGTCCGTGGGGTTCACCGACGCCGAGCTGTGGCGCACCGTCGAGCCGGGCACGCCGGCCCCGGAGCGCCGTCTGGACGTCGTCCGCACCCTCACGGACCACGGCATCGACTGCGGCGTCCTGATGGCGCCCGTGATCCCGTTCCTCGGCGACCATCCCGCCCAACTGCGCGCCACCGTACGGGCGATCGCGGCCTCGGGGGCGACCTCGGTGACCCCGCTGGTGCTGCATCTGCGGCCCGGCGCCCGCGAGTGGTTCATGGCCTGGCTCGGGCACCACCACCCGCATCTCGTACCGCGCTACGAGCGGCTGTACGCGGAGGGCGCCTACGCCCCGAAGTGGTACCAGCGCCGGATCACCCGCCAGGTCCACGAGCTGGCCGAGGAGTACGGCATCGGTCCCACGCGCGCGGGGATGCCGCGCCGGATCACCGCCCCCGAGCCACAGGCCCCGGCGGCCCCGGAGCCCACCCAGCTCACGCTTCTCTGACACTCCCTCAGGACACCTGGCCGGAAAGGGCCGAAGGGTGGCCCGCGGCGGCATCCGAGCGCATCGGGCGGACCAATCGGGTCGAGTCTCGCCGGAACGCGTTCGTCCGGGGCCCGGCTCCGGGACGATACGGCGAAGGCCGTGGCGTGCACGGCTCGAAATCCTCCGTCCTGGGAGGCCTTGTGAAGAAACGCGCAGCTGCTCTGTGCGGGGCTGCCGCCGTACTGGCCGGGGTGATCACGTCGGTCCCCGCCGACGCGAGCGCCGGCCCCGCGGCCGCACCACGCAGCGCCCCGGCCGCGAAGCTCGGCTGGAAGAAGTGCGCCACCAGCGACTACCCGACCCTCCAGTGCGCCTCCCTGAAGGTGCCGCTGGACCACTCGAACCCCTACAGCGAGCGAATCACCCTCGCCCTGTCCCGCGTCCCGCACACCGCGAAGACGTACCAGGGCCCGCTCCTGGTGAACCCCGGCGGTCCCGGCGGCAGCGGTCTCACCCTGGCCGGGTTCGTCGCCTCCGCACTGCCCAAGGCCGTGGCGGCGCAGTACGACGTGATCGGCTTCGACCCGCGCGGCGTGGGCGCGAGCAAGCCCGCCCTCGACTGCAAGCCGGGCCACTTCAAGCCGGTCCGGCCGGACTCCGTGCCGAGCACCAGGGCCCTGGAGAAGGCCAACCTCGACCGCGCGAAGTCCTTCGCCACGGCGTGCGGCGCCAAGTACGCGGACCTGCTGCCGTACATCGACACGGTGAGCGCCGTCCGCGACATGGACGCGATCCGTGCCGCACTCGGCGCCAAGAAGATCAACTACTTCGGGTACTCGTACGGCACCTACCTCGGGGCCGTCTACGCCAAGCTGTACCCGCAGCGGGTCCGCCGGCTCGTCCTGGACTCCATCGTCGACCCCACCGGCGTCTGGTACGAGGACAACCTCAGCCAGGACTACGCCTTCAACGACCGTCACCTGGCGTTCCTCGCGTGGGTCGCGAAGAACAACACCACCTACAAGCTCGGCACCGACCCGGCCAAGGTCGAGGCCAAGTGGTACGCGATGCGCGCGGCGCTCGCCAAGAAGCCCGCGCAGAAGAAGGTGGGCGCCTCCGAACTGGAGGACACCTTCATCCCGGGCGGCTACTACAACGGCTACTGGCCCTACCTCGCCCAGGCGTTCGCGTCCTATGTGAACAGCAAGGACTCGGACGCGCTCGTCGAGGCCTACGACAACTTCGCGGCCGTCGACGCCTCGGGCGACAACGGGTACAGCGTCTACACGTCCGTGCAGTGCCGTGACGCCTCCTGGCCGCGCGACTGGCGCCAGTGGCGCAAGGACAACTGGGCGGTGTACGACAAGGCGCCGTTCATGGCCTGGAACAACGCCTGGTACAACGCGCCGTGCGCGTTCTGGCCGACGGACTCGCTGCGGCCGGTGGACATCTCCAACCACCGGCTGCCGCCCACGCTGCTGTTCCAGGCGACCAACGACGCGGCCACCCCGTACGAGGGCGGCGTCACGGTCCATCAGCAGCTGCGCGGTTCCAGCCTGGTCGTCGAGCAGGGCGGCGGGAACCACGGGATCACGCTGAGCGGCAACGCCTGCCTGGACAAGTACCTGGCGACGTATCTGACCGACGGCAAGGTGCCGCGCGGCGACGGTGAGGCCGACGCGGTGTGCAAGACGCTGCCCGACCCCAAGCCGCTGACCACGAAGGCCGCGTCCACCTCCGCACGGGGCTCGGCGCTGCACGGACTGCTCGGCTTCCGGGGCTGACCCCCGGCCGGGCGACGCCCCGTCGGGGGCACTGTCGGACCCGTGGTCCACGATGGACCCATGAGTGATCCGACCCGCATCCCAGCCCCCGACGGGGTCGCCCCCGCCACCGCGTACTCCCACGTGGTGGCGGCCACGGGGCGCTTCGTGGCCGTCTCGGGCCAGCTCCCGCTGGACGAGGACGGCGAGATCGTCGGGGAGGGCGACGCCGAGGCGCAGGCCCGCCAGGTCTTCGAGAACCTGCGCCGCTGCCTGGCGGCGGCGGGCGCCACCTTCGACGACGTGGTCAAACTGACCTTCTTCGTCACGGACATGGCCCACCTGCCCGCCATCCGGGCCGCCCGGGCCGCGCACCTGCCCGACGACCGGCTGCCGGCCGCCTCGGCCGTCCAGGTCGCCGCCCTGGTGAGACCCGAGTTCCTGATGGAGATCGAGGCGTTCGCCGTGGTCGGCGCGTGAGCGCGCTCCGGGTCCGTGAGATGACCCTCGCCGACTGTCCGCGCGTGGCCGAGATCCGGGTGCGCGGCTGGCAGAGCGCGTACAAGGGCCTCATGCCGCAGTCGTATCTGGACGCGCTCAGCGTGTCCGAGGACGCGGCACGGCGCCGCGGCCACCTCGAACGCGCCGACGGCTCCGTGGTGAACCTGGTCGCCGAGCGCGAGGGCGCGGTGGTCGGCTGGGCGTGCCACGGTCCCTACCGCGACGGCGAAGCCGGCCCCGCGGACGTCGAGTTGTACGCGATCTACGTCCATCCGGACCTGGTGGGCCGGGGAGTCGGGCAGGCCCTCTTGCGGGCATCCGTCGCCCGGTGCGTGGCCGCCGGGCGTGAGCGCATGCTGCTGTGGGTCCTGAGGGACAACATCCCGGCCCGCCGGTTCTACGAGCGGGCCGGCTTCGGCGCCGACGGCGCGGAGGAGCCCTTCGAGGCGGCCGGCGTCGAGGTGCCCGAGGTGCGCTACGTCCGGGACCTGCCGCCCGCGTGACCCGGCTGCCGCCGTCCGCGCACGGGGCCGCCTCCCCCGGGTGCGTCAGCGCGTGCCGCCGGCTCCCCCCTCGGGAAGCCGGTCCAGTGCGCGGACGGCGGCCTGCGCGAGTGCCGGATGGGCCAGCGCCTCGGTCAGGACGGGGCGGGCCCGGGCGTCGCCCAGGGTCCCGAGGCCCTCGACGCAGGCGAGCGCGACCCTGCGGTACGGGTCGTGCGGGAGCAGCCTGCGGCGCAGGACGGTGATCAGCGCGGGTACGGCCTCGGGGGCGCGGAGTTCGACCAGCAGCCGGACCGGCTGGAGGGCGTAGGCGACGCGCAGTTCGTTCGTGGCGAGCGCGGCGGCGGCGCGGGCCGTGCGGGCGTCGCCGAGCCGGGCCAGGGCACGGGCCGCGGACGCGCAGCGCTCGGGATCACGGTGGTTCAGCAGCAGGACGAGCGCCTCGAAGGCCCGCCGGTCACCGGCGGTCCCGAGCCGGAAGGCGACCAACTCCCGGGCCCACAAGGGCTGTCCCGGTTCGGTCAGCGCCGCCGCCAGGACCTCGGGGTCCTCGGTCGCCGCGAGGCGTTCGTACCCCGGCGACGCCCCCGCCTCGGCCCGCACACGCTCCGTGAGTGATCGCAACGCTTCGTCCATGGGCCGAGCTTAGGCACGCCCGTGGGGTGCGGGGACCTACATCACAAAGTCGGGGGCTGGCGCGCTCGTTACCGGCGGGTTAAGCTCAGACGAGCGAGTTACCCACTCGTGTTGGACCTCTCGGTGGCCTGGTGACGCAGCCGCCGGGAGAGCAGTCGGTCCGGTACCTCAGGTATCGCAGTACGACACGGCTCCGGGACAGGGCCGGTCGGCTTCACCGCCACTCGGGCGCGCTCTCTTCGGCGCCCCGTTCGCCACCGGGCGTGTGCGCTCGTCAGCCCGGTCGACACCCGCAACCTCCGCACCGTGTGCGCCTGTTCGGCGTACCCGGGCGCACCCCTCAGTCGTCACCCTCTCCCAGGAGTCCCGCGATGGCCACTCCCCTGTCCGACACCCCTCTGTCCCCGCTGAAGACCGTCGCCGTCGTCGGCCTCGGCACCATGGGCACCGGCATCGCCGAAGTCCTGGCCCGGGCCGGCCGCGACGTCATCGGCATCGACATCAGCGAGGCCGCGGCCGTCCAGGCCGTCGCCGCCCTCGAAGCCTCCACCGGACGCGCCGTGGGGCGCGGGCGGCTCAGTGAGCAGGAGCGCACGGACGCCCTCGGCCGGTTCCGCACCTCCACCGACCTCGCGGCCGCCGCCGACGCCGACCTCGTCATCGAGGTGACTCCGGAGTCGTACGACATCAAGCAGCAGGTCTTCCGGGCGCTGGACGGCATCGTGCGGCCCGAGACGATCCTCGCGACGGGCACCAACGCGCTGTCCGTGACCCGGCTCGCCGCCGACTCCTCCCGCCCCGAGCGCGTCCTCGGCCTGCACTTCTTCAACCCGGCGCCGGCCATGAAGCTGGTCGAGGTCGTCTCCTCGGTGCTGACCGCGCCGGCCGCCGTCGCCGCGGTCACGGATCTGGCCCTGGAACTCGGCAAGGAGCCCGTCGCGGTCGGGGACCGCCCCGGATTCGTCGCCGACGGACTGCTGTTCGGCTACCTCAACCAGGCCGCCGCGATGTACGAGGCGAAGTACGCCTCCCGCGAGGACATCGACGCGGCCATGAAGCTCGGCTGCGGACTGCCCATGGGCCCGCTCGCGCTGCTCGACCTGATCGGTGTGGACACCGCGCGCACGGTCCTGGAGGCCATGTACACCGAGTCCCAGGACCGGCTGCACGCCCCCGCACCCATCCTCAAGCAGCTCAGCGAGGCGGGCCTGACCGGGCGCAAGTCCGGCCGCGGCTTCTACTCCTACGACGCCCCCGGCGGCGCCACCGTCGTGCGGGACGCGCTGACGCCGTCGGAGGACGGCACGCAGACCCCCGGCCGCACGGTCCGCTCGGTCGGTGTCGCGGGCTCCGGGACGATGGCCTCCGGCATCGCGGAGGTCTTCGCGAAGGCCGGCCACACCGTCGTCCTCGCGGCCCGCAGCGAGGAGAAGGCGCAGGCCGCGAAGGCACGGATCGGCAAGTCCCTCTCCCGCTCCGTCGACAAGGGCCGGCTGACCGCCGAGGCGGCGGCGCAGACCCTGGAGCGGATCACGCCGACCGGCAGCTACGACGACTTCGCCGACGTCGATCTGGCACTGGAGGCGGTCGCCGAGGACCTGGAGGTCAAGCAGCAGCTGTTCGGCGTCTTCGACAAGGTCTGCAAGCCGGGCGCGATCCTCGCCACCACCACCTCCTCGCTGCCCGTCGTCGCCTGCGCCCGCGCCACCTCGCGCCCGCAGGACGTGATCGGCATGCACTTCTTCAACCCGGCCCCCGTGATGAAGCTCGTCGAGGTCGTGCGGACCGTGCTGACCGCGGACGACGTGCACGCCACCGTGCGCGAGGTCTGCGCGACGATCCGCAAGCACCCGGTGGACTGCGGCGACCGGGCCGGCTTCATCGTGAACGCGCTGCTGTTCCCGTACCTCAACAACGCGATCAAGATGGTGCAGGAGCACTACGCCTCGCTCGACGACATCGACGCCGCGATGAAGCTGGGCGGCGGCTACCCGATGGGCCCGTTCGAACTGCTCGACGTGGTCGGTCTCGACGTGTCGCTGGCCATCGAGAAGGTCCTGCACCGCGAGTTCCGCGACCCGGGACTGGCCCCCGCGCCGCTCCTGGAGCACCTGGTGGCCGCGGGCTGCCTCGGCCGCAAGACGGGCCGCGGTTTCCGCGAATATGCCCGCCGCTGAGCGTCCGGGCGACTCGTTCACGGCGGACGCCGACTGGGGCGGACTGCTCGAACCGGCCGGAAACCCCTCGCCCGTCCCGGGCGGGGGGATCCCCGGACATGCGCGCTCTCCTGCACACATGCAGTACGTTCGGGTCATGCCCCAGCCCGCCAAGTCCTCACGTACCCCCGCCACGTCCGACGCTCCCCCGGAGAGCGCCGCGGGCAACCGCGCGGCGGCCCAACGGCTCAAGATGCGGCGGGAGCTGGCGGCCGCGGCCATGGAGCTGTTCGCGACCAAGGGGTACGAGGCGACCACCGTCGACGAGATCGCCGCCCGGGCGGGGGTGGCCCGCCGCACCTTCTTCCGCCACTTCCGCTCCAAGGAAGAGGCGATCTTCCCGGACCACGACGACACCCTGATCCGGGCCGAGGCGGTGCTCAACGCGGCGCCCGCGCACGAGCATCCGCTCGACACCGTGTGCCGCGGCATCAAGGAAGTCATGCGGATGTACGCGGCGCAGCCGGAGATCTCCGTCTCCCGCTACAAACTGACCCGCGAGGTACCGACACTGCGCGAGGCCGAGATCGCCTCCGTGGCGCGCTACGAGCGGCTCTTCACGCGCTATCTCCTCGGCCACTTCGACGAGCACGCGCACGACGACGACGCCAACGACGATCCGCTGCTCGCGGAGGTCGCCGCGTCGGCCGTGGTCACGGCGCACAATCACGTGCTGCGGCGGTGGCTGCGGGCGGGCGGCCAGGGCGACGTGGAGACCCAGCTGGACCACGCCTTCGCCATCGTCCGCAAGACGTTCGGCACGGGGATCGGCGCGGGACGGGAGACCGCGCCGCGACCGGCCGCCGCCGCCTCGTCCTTCACCGAGGGGGACGTGCTGGTGACCGTGGCCCGGGTGGACGCCCCCCTGGACCAGGTGATGCGCACCATCGAGCAGGCGCTCAAGGACCGGTCCTAGCCGGCCCTTCGCACACCTTCGGCAGTACCGCCCGTCCGCAGTGGCCGGACGGGTTGATTCAGCACCGGACGGGCTCCTTTTGAGCGCGTCCGGTGTTTTTATGCCCTGATCTGATCGATCATCGCTCACGTGTTACGTAAAGATTTCATCTGAGCGCAACTTTTGGCACTGCGTGCCTTGTCAGGTGACACGGCGTGCCATACGTTGAAGGAGTCCGGGCGGCCGGCGTGCAGAGACCCTTCGTACGCCGGCTGTCCCCGCAAGCCGACGGCCTGCGCGCCCGGACGCCTGCGTCACAGGCACCCTCTCGCGCACACCAAGCGCTGCCCAGCACCACCTCCGCCGGACCGACGGCACACCCCCACCCTCAGCAGCAGCACCGACGTAACCCTCAGCGTTCCCCTCAGGACGCTCATCGCCGGAGGCACCACGTGAAGGAAATCCTGGACGCGATCCAGTCGCAGACGGCCACGTCCGCCGACTTCGCCGCTCTTCCGCTCCCCGAGTCCTACCGCGCGATCACCGTGCACAAGGACGAGGCGGAGATGTTCGCCGGGCTCGGTTCCCGCGACAAGGACCCCCGCAAGTCGATCCACCTGGACGACGTGCCGGTGCCGGAGCTCGGCCCCGGCGAGGCCCTGGTGGCCGTCATGGCGTCCTCCGTGAACTACAACTCGGTCTGGACGTCGATCTTCGAGCCGGTCTCGACCTTCAGCTTCCTGGAGCGCTACGGGCGCCTCAGCGAGCTCAGCAAGCGCCACGACCTGCCGTACCACATCATCGGCTCGGACCTCGCGGGCGTCGTGCTGCGCACCGGCCCCGGCGTGAACTCCTGGAAGCCCGGCGACGAGGTCGTCGCGCACTGCCTCTCGGTCGAGCTGGAGTCCTCGGACGGCCACAACGACACGATGCTCGACCCCGAGCAGCGGATCTGGGGCTTCGAGACCAACTTCGGCGGCCTCGCCGAGATCGCGCTCGTCAAGTCCAACCAGCTCATGCCGAAGCCGGACCACCTGAGCTGGGAGGAGGCCGCCGCTCCCGGCCTGGTGAACTCCACCGCCTACCGGCAGCTCGTCTCCCGCAACGGCGCCGGCATGAAGCAGGGCGACAACGTCCTCATCTGGGGCGCCAGCGGCGGACTCGGCTCCTACGCCACGCAGTTCGCGCTGGCCGGCGGCGCCAACCCGATCTGCGTCGTGAGCAGCCCGCAGAAGGCGGACATCTGCCGCGCGATGGGCGCCGAGGCGATCATCGACCGCAACGCCGAGGGCTACAAGTTCTGGAAGGACGAGACCACCCAGGACCCGAAGGAGTGGAAGCGCTTCGGCAAGCGCATCCGCGAGTTCACCGGCGGCGAGGACATCGACATCGTGTTCGAGCACCCCGGCCGCGAGACCTTCGGCGCGAGCGTCTACGTCACCCGCAAGGGCGGCACCATCACCACCTGCGCCTCGACGTCGGGCTACATGCACGAGTACGACAACCGCTACCTGTGGATGTCGCTCAAGCGGATCATCGGCTCGCACTTCGCGAACTACCGCGAGGCCTGGGAGGCCAACCGGCTCGTCGCCAAGGGCAAGATCCACCCCACGCTCTCCAAGGTGTACTCCCTGGAGGACACCGGGCAGGCCGCCTACGACGTGCACCGCAACCTCCACCAGGGCAAGGTCGGCGTGCTCGCGCTGGCACCCCAGGAGGGTCTGGGCGTGCGCGACGAGGAGAAGCGCGCCCGGCACATCGACGCCATCAACCGCTTCCGGAACGTCTGAGGTCCGCCATGACCGAGCGTCAGCCCACCCCGGCGAGGGCGGAGAAGGACCGGCCGTGGCTCATGCGCACGTACGCCGGACACTCCACCGCCGAGGCGTCCAACGAGTTGTACCGCCGCAACCTCGCCAAGGGGCAGACGGGCCTGTCCGTGGCCTTCGACCTGCCCACCCAGACCGGCTACGACCCCGACCACATCCTCGCCCGCGGCGAGGTGGGCCGGGTCGGGGTCCCGGTCTCGCACGTCGGTGACATGCGCCGGCTGTTCCAGGACATCCCCCTGGACCAGATGAACACCTCGATGACCATCAACGCCACCGCCATGTGGCTGCTGGCGCTCTATCAGGTCGTCGCCGAGGAGCAGGGCGTCGACATCACCAAGCTCCAGGGCACCACCCAGAACGACATCGTGAAGGAGTACCTGTCGCGGGGCACGCACGTGTTCCCGCCGGTCCCCTCCCTCCGTCTCACGACGGACATGATCACGTACACGGTGAACCACATCCCCAAGTGGAACCCGATCAACATCTGCAGCTACCACCTGCAGGAGGCGGGCGCCACACCGGTCCAGGAGATCGCCTACGCGATGTCCACCGCGATCGCCGTCCTGGACGCGGTGTTCGCGTCCGGGCAGATCGCCGAGGACCGCAAGGGCGATGTCGTGGCCCGGATCTCCTTCTTCGTGAACGCGGGCGTCCGCTTCATCGAGGAGATGTGCAAGATGCGGGCGTTCGGCCGCATCTGGGACAAGATCACCCGCGAGCGGTACGGCATCGAGAACCCCAAGCAGCGCCGCTTCCGCTACGGCGTCCAGGTCAACTCCCTCGGCCTGACCGAGGCGCAGCCGGAGAACAACGTCCAGCGGATCGTGCTGGAGATGCTCGCCGTCACGCTGTCCAAGGACGCCCGCGCCCGCGCCGTCCAACTGCCCGCCTGGAACGAGGCGCTGGGCCTGCCCCGCCCCTGGGACCAGCAGTGGTCGCTGCGCATCCAGCAGGTCCTCGCGCACGAGAGCGACCTGCTGGAGTACGAGGACATCTTCGAGGGCTCGCACGTCGTCGAGGCCAAGGTCGCGGCCCTCGTCGAGGAGTCGCTGGCCGAGATGGACCGGATCGAGGAGATGGGCGGCGCGATGGCCGCCGTCGAGTCGGGCTACCTGAAGTCGCAGCTCGTCTCCTCGCACGCCGAGCGGCGGGGCCGTATCGAGTCCGGCCAGGAGAAGATCGTCGGCGTCAACATCTACGAGTCGACCGAGCCGAACCCGCTCACCGCCGACCTGGACGCCGCGATCCAGACGGTCGACCCGGCCGTCGAGGCCCGGGTCGTCTCCGCGCTCCAGACCTGGCGCGACACGCGCTACCAGCCGCCCTTCAACCACCCGCGCCCGTGCAAGGCGCTGGAGCGGCTGAAGGAGGCCGCCGAGGGCACCGGCAACCTCATGGAGGCCACCCTGGAGTGCGCCCGCGCCGGCGTCACGACCGGCGAGTGGGCCGGGGCGCTGCGCGAGGTGTTCGGCGAGTTCCGCGCCCCCACCGGCGTCTCGTCCGCGCCCGTCGCCGTCAGCGCCGGGGAGGGCACCGGGCTCGCCCTGGTGCGCCGCAAGGTGGAACTGACGGCCCGCGACCTGGGCGTCGGCAAGCTCCGCTTCCTGGTGGGCAAGCCGGGCCTCGACGGGCACTCCAACGGCGCCGAGCAGATCGCCGTGCGGGCCCGCGACGCCGGGTTCGAGGTGGTCTACCAGGGCATCCGGCTCACCCCGGAACAGATCGTGGACGCGGCCGTCGACGAGGACGTGCACGCCGTGGGCCTGTCCATCCTGTCCGGCTCGCACGCCCAGTTGGTGCCGGACGTCCTGGAGAAACTGCGCAAGGCCGGCGCCGCCGACATCCCGGTGATCGCGGGCGGGATCATCCCGAACGCCGACGCCGAACAACTGCGAGCCGCGGGAGTGGCCGCCGTCTTCACCCCGAAGGACTTCGACATCACCGGAATCATCGGCCGTATCGTCGACGAGATCCGCAAAGCGAACAAGCTCGGCCCCCTGGAGGTCCCCGCATGACAACGCCCGTCAACCGTCTGCGTCCGCGCCGTTCCTGTCTCGCGGTGCCGGGAAGCAACCCGCGCTTCCTGGAGAAGGCGCAGGGGCTCCCCGCGGACCAGGTCTTCCTCGACCTGGAGGACGCGTGCGCGCCGCTGGCCAAGCCCGACGCCCGGCACACCATCGTCAAGTTCCTCAACGAGGGCGACTGGACCGGCAAGACGCGGGTCGTGCGCGTCAACGACTGGACCACCGAGTGGACGTACCGCGACGTCGTCACGGTCGTCGAGGGCGCGGGGCCGAACCTCGACTGCATCATGCTGCCGAAGGTCCAGGACGCCCAGCAGGTGGTGGCGCTCGACCTGCTGCTGACGCAGATCGAGAAGACGATGGGCTTCGAGGTCGGCAAGATCGGCATCGAGGCGCAGATCGAGAACGCCCAGGGGCTCAACAACGTCAACGCGATCGCGCAGGCCTCCCCGCGCGTCGAGACGATCATCTTCGGCCCGGCCGACTTCATGGCGTCGATCAACATGAAGTCGCTGGTCGTCGGCGAGCAGCCGCCCGGCTACCCGGCGGACGCCTACCACTACATCCTGATGAAGATCCTGATGGCCGCCCGCGCCAACAACCTCCAGGCGATCGACGGCCCCTACCTGCAGATCCGCAACGTCGAGGGCTACCGCGAGGTCGCGCAGCGCGCCGCCGCGCTCGGCTTCGACGGCAAGTGGGTGCTGCACCCGGGCCAGGTGGAGGCCTCCAACGAGATCTTCTCCCCCTCCCAGGAGGACTACGACCACGCCGAGCTGATCCTGGACGCGTACGACTACTACACGTCCGAGGCGGGCGGCAAGAAGGGCTCCGCGATGCTCGGCGACGAGATGATCGACGAGGCCAGCCGCAAGATGGCCCTGGTCATCTCGGGCAAGGGCCGGGCAGCCGGCATGCGGCGCACGTCCAGCTTCGAAGCCCCGGAGGCCTGAGCACCATGCAGTTCGGACGCACCTACGAGGAGTTCGAGGTCGGCGCGGTCTACAAGCACTGGCCCGGCAAGACGGTCACCGAGTACGACGACCACCTCTTCTGCCTGCTGACCATGAACCACCACCCGCTCCACATGGACAGCAACTATGCGGAGAAGACGACCGATTTCGGCAAGAACGTCGTCGTGGGGAACTACATCTACTCGCTGCTCCTCGGCATGTCCGTGCCGGACGTCTCGGGCAAGGCGATCGCCAACCTGGAGGTCGAGTCGCTGAAGCACGTGGCGCCGACCTTCCACGGCGACACGATCTACGGCGAGACGACGGTCCTCGACAAGACGCCCTCCCGTTCCAAGACGGACCGCGGGATCGTCTACGTCGAGACCAAGGGCTACAAGCAGGACGGCACGCTGGTCTGTGTCTTCCGCCGCAAGGTGATGGTCCCCACCGAGACGTACATCAAGGAGCGCGGCGGCGAACAGCCCGGCCGCCCCCAGCTCAAGGAGCAGGAGAAGTAGCCATGGCGCGACTCGCCCAGACCGCCGGTCTCACGGACGTCCAGCGGGAGATCCTCTCCACCGTCCGGGACTTCGTGGACAAGGAGATCATTCCGGTCGCGACCGAGCTGGAGCACCGCGACGAGTATCCGCAGGACATCGTCGACGGCCTGAAGGAACTCGGCCTGTTCGGTCTGATGATCCCCGAGGAGTACGGCGGTCTCGGCGAGTCCCTCCTGACGTACGCGCTGTGCGTCGAGGAGATCGCGCGCGGCTGGATGTCCGTCTCCGGCATCATCAACACGCACTTCATCGTGGCGTACATGCTCAAGCAGCACGGCACGCAGGAGCAGAAGGACCACTTCCTGCCGCGGATGGCGCTCGGCGAGGTGCGCGGCGCGTTCTCGATGTCGGAGCCGGCGCTCGGCTCGGACGTGTCGGCGATCTCGTCGAAGGCGGTGAGGGACGGCGACGAGTACGTCCTGAACGGCCAGAAGATGTGGCTGACGAACGGCGGGACGTCGACGCTGGTGGCCGTTCTGGTCCGAAGTGACGAAGGACACCCCGAGGGCACGGCGCCCCACAAGTCGATGACGACCTTCCTGGTGGAGAAGGAGCCCGGTTTCGGAGAGGTCCGTCCCGGCCTCACCATTCCCGGGAAGATCGACAAGATGGGGTACAAGGGCGTCGACACCACCGAACTCATCATGGACGGACTGCGCATTCCGGCCGATCGCGTGCTCGGCGGCACCACGGGCCGAGGGTTTTACCAAATGATGGACGGAGTGGAGGTCGGCCGCGTCAATGTCGCGGCGCGTGGCTGCGGTGTCGCCCAGCGTGCTTTTGAGCTGGGTGTCTCGTATGCCCAGCAACGCCACACTTTCGGCAAGGCGATCGCCCAGCACCAGGCCATCCAGTTCAAGCTGGCGGAGATGGCTACCAAGGTCGAGGCCGCCCATGCAATGATGGTGAACGCGGCTCGCAAAAAGGACTCCGGGGAACGAAACGACCTCGAAGCAGGGATGGCGAAGTACCTCGCCTCCGAGTACTGCAAGGAGGTCGTGGAGGATGCATTCCGGATCCACGGCGGCTACGGCTTCTCCAAGGAGTACGAGATCGAGCGCCTCTACCGCGAGGCGCCGATGCTGTTGATCGGTGAAGGTACCGCCGAAATCCAGAAAATGATCATCGGCCGCAGGCTGCTCGAAGAGTATCGACTCCAGGGTTAGATGTCCTGGTTCGGGGTGTTTTCTTCGCGAAGAAGATCACACCCCGTCAACACTCTTCGGCCGTCGACTCCGCTTCCTGGCTTGCCCAGTTGTGGTGCGCGACCGGTACGATCGCGTGAAAGCCGCCGTCCCCCGTAAGAGCGCGGCATCATCCGCTACGAAGGTCATCCATGCCCCACAGCCAAACCTCTGCACCTCGCGACAGCCGGACCGGCGTCCGCCTCGCGCGCGGAGCATCGCCGTGGCTCCTCCCGACCGTCGCCACCGCAGCACTCAGCCTGGCCCGTTCGCGCCGCTCCGGCGCGGCCCGGGCCGTGGCCGTACCCGCCACCGCGCTCGCGGCCGGGATGCTGTGGTTCTTCCGCGACCCCGAGCGCGAGATCGCTCAGGGCCGGGTCATCTCGCCCGCCGACGGTGTGGTGCAGAGCATCATGCCGTGGAAGGACGGACGGACCCGCGTCGCGATCTTCATGAGCCCGCTCAACGTCCACGTCAACCGTGCGCCCCTCTCCGGCACGGTGACGTCGGTGGAGCACATCCCCGGCGGGTTCGTTCCGGCGTTCAACAAGGAGAGCGAGAACAACGAGCGCGTCGTCTGGCACTTCGACACCGAGCTCGGTGACATCGAGATGATCCAGATCGCCGGCGCCGTGGCTCGTCGCATCGTCCCGTACATCCCGCAGGGCACCAAGGTCGAGCAGGGCGACCGGATCGGACTGATCCGCTTCGGCTCGCGCGTCGACATCTACCTGCCCGAGGGTGTCGAGGTCGATGTGGAGGTCGGTCAGAAGACCGTGGCTGGGGTGACTCGAATTGACCGTGGTTGATCCTGAGACACAGGCCGGCTGGGTGCCGGAGGCCGACGACATCGACGACGACGAGGAGATGCCCCTCTCGCTCCGTCTGTCGATAGCGGACACCCTCACCCTCGGCAACGCCACGTGCGGCTTCATGGCGGTGTACTTCACCACCACGGGCATTCTGATCCCGCACCTCACCGGCAGCCAGGAGACGGGCATGGCGCGGCACAGCGCCGCGACGGCCGTCATCCTCATGCTCTGCGCGGCCGTCTTCGACCTCTTCGACGGTCTGGTCGCCCGCAAGCTGCGCTCCTCCCCCATGGGCGCCGAGCTGGACAACCTGTCGGACCTGATCAGCTTCGGCCTCGCGCCGGCGTACTTCGTCCTGGTCTACGGCATGGTCGCGGACGACGCGCATCAGCGGGTCGCGGCGGTCGGTGCCATCGTGGTGCTGCTGGCGGTGGTGCTGAGACTGGCGCGGTTCTCGTGCGTGACGGTCAAGGACGGCACCTTCCAGGGCATGCCGTCCCCGTTCGGAGCCCTCACCGTCGTCTCCATCGTGCTGCTGGAGCTGCCGTTCGTCGCCACGCTCATGGCGATCATCGGCACCGCCTGGCTGATGGTGAGCCGAGTCGAGTACCCGAAGCCGCGGGGCCGCCTCGCGGTCGCGATGCTCTCCTGGATCGTCCTGTCGATGGGTCTCCTGGCCGCGTGGGCGTTCGACGCCCCGAGCGGTCAGCTGCTCCTGCAGACCGGCTGTGCGCTCCAGCTGGTCATGGGAGCGGTCATCCCGCTGTTCGCCACGGCCCGCCGGGTGAACAACTTCCGGGACAACCGCCGCGAGGCACGGGCCGCTCAGCTCCCGTAACCCCGCGTACATCGTCACAAGGGCCCCGAACCGTATGGTTCGGGGCCCTTGTGCGTCAGCGGGACGGGTCAGGAGGCGCCAGGAGTGTATCCCTGGGCGGCGGACGAGGCCTCGGCCTCCTGGACGACCTTCATGCCGCCCACGGCGCTCTTGTCGGGCCGCAGGATGACGCTCTCCTTGGAGGAGGCGGCCTTCGGGTCGCCGAAGTTCTGGGTGACGCCGAAGCCCGGGTCGAACGCGTCGATGGTCAGCAGGGCCTTGTCCACGCCCTCACGGGTGAGGTCCTTGGCGGCGCAGGCCTTCTTCAGGGCCTCACCGAACGCCGAGGCGGCGGTCCAGCCGGCCACCACGCCGTTGTCCAGGCTGTCCTTCGGGTAGGCGGCCTTGTAGTCGGCGACCAGCTTCTTCGCCTGCGGGGTGTCGGCCCCGATCGGCAGCGACGGCGAGGCCACGTAGTAGTTCGCCTCCAGCGCGGGCGCGGCGGGGGTGGCGAGGAGCTGCGGGGCGTACGCCGAGTTGTTCCCGATGATCGGGACCCCGAACCTGCTCGCCGCCGCGACTCCGACGAGCGAGGCCGCCTGGCGCGGGCCCGCGCTGATCACGATGGCCTTGACCCCGGCCTTCTTCAGGGCGACGACCTGCCCGGTCATGTCGTTGTCGGTCGGCTTGATCTTCTGCTCGACGACCTTGAGACCCGCCTTCTTCGCCATGTACCGGGAGCCGGTCAGAGCGTTCTCGCCGTAGTCCCCCTCGAAGTACACGTGCCCGACCTTGTCGCCCTTCTTGAGGCCCTTCTCCTTCATCAGGAAGTCGATGGCGTTGATCGTCTCGATGTCGTACGTGGAGCCGATGACCCGGATGTAGGGGCTGCCCAGCAGCGTCGCCGACCAGGCCTGCGGCAGCACGAGCGCCTTGTCCTGCCCGTCGATGCGCTGTTTGACGGCGGCCACGAAGGGCGAGCCGATGAACTGGGTGAAGCCCAGCACCTTCGGGGCCAGCTCCGTGTAGCCGGAGACGGCCTTCTGCGGGTCGTAGCCGTGGTCCCGGACGGTCAGCGCCAGCTTGTACCCGCAGACCCCGCCGTCGGCGTTGGCCTGCTTCACGTACAGCTGCTGGGCCTGGGTGACGCTCTTGCCGAGTGTCGCGTACACACCGGTCATGTCGGTGAGCACGCCGAGGTTGATCGTCTTGCCGGAGATCCCGTCGCCGGTCTTCACCCCGCCGGCGGCGGGCTTGCCGGCGCCGTCGTCGTCCTTGGCCTTGGAGCTGCAGCCGGCCAGCACGAGCAGTGCGGCCAGCGCCCCGGCGGCCATCCTGGCCGTATGTGTCGTTCTCATCGTTCCTCCCCTGCAGTGGCCCCGGGACGGGGCCGGACGCGGAACCGGGCGGCCACCCTGACCAGGCCGCCCGGCAGAAAGAGCACCACCGCCACGACGGCGGCGCCGTACAGGTACCGGGCTGCCTCACCGGGTGCGACCCCGCCGGTGCCCGGGTCGGAGACCAGGGGCAGCGCGTCGCTGTAGCGGGTGAGCAGCTGGGGCAGCAGCGAGACGAAGACGGCTCCCACCACCGCCCCCGAGACCGAACCGAGCCCGCCGATGACGATCATGGCGAGGTATTCGAGCGAGAGCGTGATCCCGAAGTAGTCGGGCACCGTCCGCTGGAAGACGAGCGCGAGCAGCACCCCCGCGAGTCCCGCGTACATCGAGGACAGGACGAACACGGCGGCGCGGTAGCGGGCGACCGGCACGCCGATCACCCCGGCCGCGATCCGGTGGTCGCGGATCGCGTTCATGGCCCGCCCCGGGCGGCCGCGCAGCACCCCGCGGGCGAACAGCCCGCAGCCGAGGAGCAGCACGAGACCCGCGTACCAGAGCTTCTCCGCCGAGCCGAAGGGCACGGCCGCGACGACGACCTCACGCTCGTCGAAGGTGAGGCCGAAGAGGCTCAGCGGCGGTACGTCGCGGCCGTTGAAGCCGCCGGTCAGATCCGTCGCGTTGAACAGGACGTGCTGCCCGATGAAGATCAGGGCGAGCGTGGCGATGCCGAGGTAGGCGCCGCGCAGCCGGCCCGCGATCGGGCTGAACAGTCCTCCGGCGATCCCGGAGACGGCCACGGCGAGCACGGCCGCCAGCCAGGTCGGCAGGCCCAGGCCGGTCAGGCCGCCGCCTCCGTCGGCGGCGAACACGCAGTAGCCGTAGGCGCCGACCGCGAGGAAGAAGGCGTGGCCCATGGAGAGCTGGCCGGTCGCCCCGGTGAGGAGGTTCAGGCCGATGGCGCCGATCGCCGCGGCCATCGCGAACAGTCCCGCCTGGAGCCAGAACCGGTCGAGGTAGAACGGCAGGGCGAGCAGCAGGACGGCGCCCGCGGCCCCCAGCACGGCGCGGGTGCCGGGCCGCCGGACGGCCCGGCGTGGAGCGGTCGGCGGCGCGCTGCTCGCCTCGTCGCGGGTGAGGACCTCAGACACGGGCGAGCTCCTTCGTACCGAACAGCCCGGCGGGCCGGATGAGCAGGATCGCGACCATCACCAGGTAGGGCGCGAGGTCGCCGAGGCCGCGCCCGAGGAAGGTGAGGTCGCTCTGGTAGCCGGTGGCGAGCGACTCGGTGACCCCGACGAGGAGGCCGCCGACGAGCGCGCCGGTCGTCGAGTCGAGGCCGCCGAGGATCGCCGCGGGGAACGCCTTGAGCGCGGCGAGCGAGGTGGCGCGTTCCAGCCCGGGGGTCGGGAAGACGGTCAGGAAGAGCGCGGCGACGGCGGCCAGAGCGCCCGCGACCGCCCAGGCGCCCAGCGACACCCGCCCGAGGCGCACGCCCATCAGCGCCGCGGTCTCCGGGCTCTCGGCGGCGGCCCGCATGGCCACCCCCCAGGAGGTGAAGCGGAAGGCGAGCAGGAACACCGTGATGAGCAGGCCCGCGGTGACGAACGCGGCGATCCGGGTGTGCGCGAGGGAGACCGGTCCGACGGTGAGGACGGCGTTGCCCCAGGGGTCGCCCATCGCGAGGACGTCCGTGCCGATGCGCCGGGTCAGTTCGGTGGTGAGCAGGATGTCGACGCCGATGGTGACGATGGCGAGGACGCTCTGGTCGGTGCCCCGGTAGCGGCGCATCACGAGGAACTCAACGGCCGCCCCCACCAGGGCCGCGCCCGCGACCCCGGCGAGCAGGGCGGGCCAGAAGCCGATGTCGTCGTGGAGGGTCGCGGTGACGTAGCCGCCCGCGAGGAGCAGCGAGGCGTGCGCGAAGTTCACGACCTCGGTGGCCCGGAAGATGACGACGAAGCCGAGGGCGATGAGGGCGTATACGGAGCCCATGGACAGGCCGTTGAGCAGGAGTTCGACGAAGGTGCTCATGAAGCGGTCTCCTCTGGCTCGGCGCGCTCGCCCAGGTAGGCCCGCACCACCGCCGGGTCGTTCTGTACGTCTGCGGGGGCGCCGTCGGCGATGCGGCGCCCGAAGTCCAGTACGGTCACCGCGTCCGCGAGCCGCATCACCACCCCCATGTCGTGTTCCACCAGGACGATCGAGATGCCGAGGCTGTCGCGGACGCCCGCGACGACCGCCGCGGTACGGCGCCGTTCGTCGGCGGTCATGCCGGCGACGGGCTCGTCGAGGAGCAGCACGCGGGGCTCCATGCACAGCGCGCGCGCCAGCTCGGCGAGTTTCTGCTGCCCGTACGGGAGGGAGCCGGCGGGCCGGTCGAGCTGTCCTTCGATGCCGACGAACGCGGCGATCTCGCGGACGCGTTCGCGGTGCCGCCGGTCCTCACGGGCCGCCGCGGGCAGCCGCAGCCCGGCGGCGAGGAAGCCGGTGCGGGTCAGCCGGTGCCGCCCGAGCAGCAGGCAGTCCTCGACGGTGGCGTGCGGCGGCAGGGCGAGGTTCTGGAAGATGCGGGCCACGCCGAGACCGGCGATGCGGTGCGGGGGCAGCCCGGTGAGTTCGCGGTCGCCGAGCCGGACACTGCCGGAGGCGGGCCGGCAGACACCGGACAGCACGTTGAAGCAGGTCGACTTGCCCGCGCCGTTCGGTCCGATCAGGGCGTGCACGGTGCCGGGGCGGACGGTGAAGCCGACCGCGTCGAGTGCGGTCAGCCCGGCGAACCGGACCGTCACGTCCCTGACCTCCAGGGCCGGGATGCCGGGGTCGGCGCCGTCCCGGGCGCTGGTGGCTCCCCCGGTGCCGGGGCCCGGTCCGTGTCCCGGCGGGCCGGACGGGGCGTCCGGTACGGGCCCGGCCGGCTGCCCCGTCCGCGCCGCGCCGGTGGTCTGCGTGGTGTCGTGCGGTGCCGCTGCGTCGCGTTCCTGCACGGCGGTTCACCCCTTCCAGCGGGACAGGGACGGAAGGCCGTCGCGTGCGGTCGCCCCGTCGGCCGCCGCGTCCTCGTCGACGACGCCGAGGTAGCGGCGGCGCACCTCGTCGGAGGCGGCGAGTTCGTCCGCGGCCCCCGACAGGGTCACCTCGCCGACCTCCAGCACGTAGGCGGTGGTGGCGAGCCGCAGGGCGAGGGCGGCGTTCTGTTCGACGAGCAGGACGGAGGTGCCCTGTTCGTTGATCTCCCGCACGGTGTCGGCGATCCGCGCGGCCATCAGCGGGGCGAGCCCGAGCGAGGGTTCGTCGAGCAGCAGCACCTTGGGGGCGCCCATCAGGGCCCGGCCCACGGCGAGCATCTGCTGTTCTCCTCCGGACAGCAGCCCGGCCCGTTGCTGGGCGCGGTCGGCGAGCACCGGGAACAGGTCGTGCACGCGCCGCAGGGCCCGCGCCCGGTCGGCCCGGCCGCCGGTGCCGCCGAGCGCCCCGGCGCGCAGGTTGTCCGCGACCGTCATCCGGGCGAACACCCGTCGTCCCTCCGGGACCTGGGACACCCCGGCGGCGACCACCCGGTCCGGCGCCAGCCGGTCCAGCGGTCGTCCTCCCAGCGTGACCGTGCCGCCGGTCACCGCTCCCCCGTGGAAGGAGAGCGTCCGGCACACCGCCCGCAGGAGTGTCGACTTGCCCGCGCCGTTGCCGCCGAGGACCGTCACGACGGTCCCCTCCGGCACCTCCAACGACACGTGGCGCAGTGCGCGTACGGGGCCGTATCCGACCGACAGTTCCCGCACGAGCAGGGCGGAACCGCCCATGGCACCTCCCTTGTTCTCGCTCGGTGTGGCGCTCACCTCAGCACCGGCGCACCGGCCCGTCCACGGCCCGCGCCCTAATCGCGGCGGCAGCCCAGCGGTGGTGCCCGCCCGTTGTGCACGCGCACAACACCGCGTGTCAGGGGCCTGTGCGGGCCCCTGCCGGGGTGGCATCCTCCGGCCATGGGTGGGCGCAGACCGCGAACCGGTCATGACTGGAAGCTGCTCGCGGAGTCGTGTGTGGCTCTGCTGGAACGGCTGCCCGAGCTCGTCGACGAGCACATCAGGCAGCTCACCGAGTACTCCCCCGTCTACGGACAGGTGCTGCCGCACGACCAGCAGTGGCGGGAGGCGGAGACCGCGATGCGCATCGGCATCCAGGCCATCTCCGCGCCGCGGGACTCACCGCGCCGCGATCTGGAGCACGCCGAGGAGGCCGGCCGGCGGCGGGCCCAGCAGGGGCTGCCGCTCGAACTCCTCGTGCACGCCTACCGGTCCGCGGGCTATCTGGTGTGGGACGCGCTGATGGAGAGCGCGGCGAGCCGGGAGCCCGAGCGGCTCTCCGTGCTCATGCGCTGCGCCACGATGGTGTGGTCGGCGGTCGACGTGCAGGCCGCGACCGCCTCGGAGTCCTACCTCGCGACCGAACGGGAACTGCGGCGGCGCACCGACGAACAGTTGCAGGCCCTGCTCGACGCGCTGCTGGAGGGTCAGGAGGCGCCGGGGCTCGCGGCCCGGGCCGCCGCCGGGCTCGATCTTCCCGAGCACGGCCCGTACGCCGTCGTCGTCCTGCGCACCGAGCGCCATGACGCGCGGGACGGACGGGACGCGCGGGAGGGCCGGGAGGGGCGGGACGGCTGTGCCCGGCCGATGCTCGGCGCGGGGCTGCGGTTCATCTGGCGGATGCGGGCCGACTGCGAGATCGGCGTGGTGGCGCTGGACCCCGGGCAGGGCCTGGACGCCGTGGCCCGGCTGCTGGACGGGCGGCGCTCGGGTCCGGGCGGGATCAGCCCGGTCGTGTCGGGGCTCGGCGAGCTGGGGCGGGCCCGGCGCTGGGCGGAGCTGGCGCTGCGCACCTGCCTGCCGGACGCGACCGGTGTCGTCCGCCTCGACCAGCGGATGGCGACGGCGCTGGTGGTGAGCCAGCCGGAACTGGCGGGCCGGCTGGTGTCGGACGTGTTCGGCGCGCTGCTGGAGCTCGAACCCGGCGACCGGGCCGTGCTGATCGAGACGCTGGACATGTGGCTGGCCTGCGAGGGCTCGGCGGGCCGGGCCGCGGCCCGCCTGTACTGCCACCGGAACACCGTCTTCAACCGGCTGCGCCGCCTGGAGCAGCTGACGTCCCGCTCCCTGGCCCGCCCCCGCGACCTGATCGAGATGACCCTGGCCTTGGACGCGTACCGCCTGGCGGGAACGGGATCGGCGACGGCGCGGTGAGGCCGGGCCGCCTCCGCCGGAGGAGGGTACGGGGGGCGCGCCGCCCGGTCCGCCGGGAGCCCGGGGACGGCCGCCGCAGGCGGTACGGGGCGGTGTGGGGCCTGAGGGGCGCTCCGGCCGGGACCCCGGGGGTCGTGGCCGGTGCGCCCCGTGCGGTCAGGCCAGGAAGTCGCGCCCGATGTTCTCCGCGACGCGTTCCAGGATGGGGCCCGCGTCGGCGATGCACTTGGCGATGTCGGGCTCGACCTCGGTGAGGGGGTAGGCCCGCCGGATCCCGGCGGTGCCGAGGGCCTCCGGCCGCAGGGTGAGCCGGCCGCAGACCGCGACGACGTCCTTGCCCCCGGCGCGGGCGGCGGCCGCGACCCCGGCGGGAGCCTTGCCGTGCAGGGTCTGCTCGTCGAGTGACCCCTCGCCGGTGATCACCAGGGTGGCCCGCTCCAGCGCGGGCGCGAACCCGAGGACGTCGAGCATGACCTCGATCCCGGCCCGGAAGCGGGCGCCGAGGACGAGCGCGCCGTAGCCGATGCCGCCCGCGGCACCCGCGCCGGGCGCGGCGGCGTACTCGGCGGCCTTCGGCCCGATCGCCTTCTCCAGAACCGTGGCGAAGTGCGCGAGCGCGGCGTCCAGCGTCGCCACGTCGTCGGGGCTCGCGCCCTTCTGCGGGCCGTAGACGGCGGGCGCCCCCTTGGGCCCCGTCAGCGGGTTGTCCACGTCGCTGGCGAGGACGAGGTCGACGGAGGCGAGCCGTTCGTCCAGGCCGGACAGGTCCGCGGTGTCCACGTCACGCAGCGCGGCGCCGCCGGGCGCCACCGGCGTACCGTCCGCGGCGAGGAAGCGCGCGCCGAGCGCGGCCAGCATGCCCGCGCCGCCGTCCGTGGTCGCGCTGCCGCCGACACCGAAGACGATGGTGCGCGCACCGGCGTCGAGCGCGGCGCGCAGCAGTTCACCGGAGCCGTACGTCGAGGCCGTGAGGGGCGCGAAGACGCCCTCGGGCAGCCGCTGCAAGCCGCTCGCCTCGGCCATCTCCACCACCGCGGTGTCCCCGCGCAGCGCGTACGCGGCGGTCACCTCGTCGCCCAGCGGCCCGGCGACCCGCACCTCGCGGCGCTCGAACCCGGCCGCGACCGCCGCGTCGACGGTGCCGTCGCCGCCGTCCGCCACGGGCAGCGACTCGACCTCGATCCGCGGCACGGCCCGGCGCAGTCCGGCCGTCACACGCTCCGCGACCTGTACGGCCGTCAGCGATCCCTTGAACTTGTCCGCGGCGATGAGCACACGGGGGGTCCGATCCACTGCAGCGTCCGCCACCTTGCATTCCCCTTGCTTTCGGGCCTTGCACACGTCAAGGCAGTCGCGCCGCTGCGACCTTAACCGCAGGAAGCCCTCGCCGTCATGCCCCGCCCGACCTGCGGGACGGTCCGCGGCCGCGCTCCCGGCCCCGCGCCGGGGGCCCGCGGAACGTGACGCTCCGTGACGGCCGGGCAGGGGTGTGCGGCCGGTCGAGGCGGGTGCGGCGGGTGCCCGGGGCGGCGCGTCCGGGCTGTGGGCGGCGGGCTCGTTACCCTTTCCGGATGACCACGTCGGACTTCGCCGCGTACATCGCCGGCCTGCCGCGGGTGCTCGCCGCGGCCGCCGCTCTCTTCCGCGACGCCGAAGGGAACGTCCTGCTCGTCGAGCCGAACTACCGCGAGGGCTGGGGTCTTCCGGGCGGCACGGTGGAGTCGGACGACGGCGAGAGTCCGCGCCAGGGAGCGCGCCGCGAGACGGCCGAGGAGATCGGCCTCGACGTGGAGCTCGGCCGGCTCCTGGCGGTCGACTGGGTGCGGGGACCCGGCCGCCCGCCGCTGGTGGCCTACCTGTACGACGGCGGCGTCCTCGGCGACGGCGACTTCGACGCGATCCGGCTGCAGGAGGAGGAGCTGCTGTCCTGGCGTCTGGTGCCGCGCGCGGAGCTGTCCGCGTATCTGCCGGGCGCCTCGGGCCGGCGCGTCCTCGTGGCGCTGGACGTGCTGGAGCGGGAGAGCGCGGGGGCGGCGGAGCTGGAGAACGGCCACCGGGTGGGCTGAACGCCCGAGGAACCGCTCAGCCGAGGATGCGGCGCTTCTGCTCCTCGAACTCCGCCTCGGTGAGGACGCCCTGGTTCTTGAGGTCGCCCAGCTGCTTCAGCTGGTCGATCTTGCTGGTCATGTCGGCGCCGGGCGGCGGGGGCGGGGGCGCGGCGGCCGGTGCGGGCTCCTGGTAAGCCTGGGCCGGCGCCTCCTGCTGGGCCCAGCGCCCCGCCTGACGGCGTGACACGCGGTTGGAGACGGCGGTGGCCGTACCGGCCACCACGGCGGTGCGGGCGACCCCGCGAAGGAGACCTGGCACGGCGTTTTCCTTTCACGCACACAGCAGTTGAAAGAGCCGGAACGGAATGCGGCCGCGCGCCCGTTCTTCCGGTGCGCGGAGCATTCCGACGCCCGACGCGCACGGCCGGAAGAAATCCCTGCGTTCCGGGCCGGACCGCTCCGGACAGACCTTTCCATTCCAGCACCGCGGGGCTTCTTCCGCACCTCGATCCGGGTTCGGCCACCCCCTTTTCCCGAGATCTGCCGGTCCGTCATTCCCGTGGCAAGCTGAATCGTGGGCCACCGGCCGTCACCGGCCGATGGTGAGGTCTACGCACAAGGAGCTCGCGATGACTACGACGGATACGCACCGGCGCGACACCGGTGGCAGTTCGGGAATGTGGGTGTCCGGCTGGACCGCCTTCGCCGGGGTCATGATGATCTTCGGTGGCGCGATGGCCATCTTCGAGGGCATCTCCGCCATCGCGAAGGACGATGTCTTCGTCACCACCCGCAACTACACGTACAGCTTCAATCTGACGAGCTGGGGCTGGATCCACCTCGTCCTCGGCATCCTCGTCGTGATCGCGGGCCTCGCCCTGTTCCGGGGCATGCTGTGGGCCCGCATCGTCGGTGTCGCCCTGGCCGGCCTCTCCATGATCGCCAACTTCATGTGGCTGCCGTACCAGCCGGTATGGGCGATCGTGCTGATCGCCATCGACGCGTTCGTGATCTGGGCGCTGTGTGTGGGCCCGGGCCGCGAGGCGCACGCCCGGTAGACCACCGCGACACCCCGGTCACCCGGGGTTCGACCTGACACGGGAGTGGCCCCGCACCTCGGTGCGGGGCCACTCCCGTATCCAGGTCGTCGCTGCCGTCGGGCCGGGTCCTGTCGGGCGGGCTCCTATCCGGCGTCCGTCTCGTCGAGGGCGGCGAGGACGGCCGGTACGGGGATGCGGCCGGAGGCGACCATCTGGGCGCCGCCGCGGCGCAGGGCGGTGGCGAAGGGCGCGGCCCACAGGTTCTCGTAGACGAGGATGCCGGCGGAGTTGCCGGGCTCCAGCGCCTGGCCGGCCTCCGCGATGTCGTCCTCGCCCAGCAGGCCCGAGGAGGCGCCCTCGAACACGGCGAGGTCGAGTGCCCCGTCGCCGGTCAGGTCGGCGATCTCCAGGCCGACCACGGATCCGTCCTCGTCCTTCTTCACGAACAGCAGGTCGAGAATGCGGATGAGTCCGCGGTCCACCAGGTCGACCAGGAGGGGAAATCCCTCGCCGGTCATTCGGCTGCCGGGAAACTCGATGACCACATAGTCGATCGGTCCCATCTCGACGAATTCGTCTTCGCTCACGGCTTCATCCCTGGGTGGTCGCGGAATTCCCCCTGTCCCCAATTCCTCTCCATTGCAGCACCGGACGGATGCCGACGCACTTTCGCGATGTGCCGCGCACGCGGCCGGCGGCGTACGCGTCACGCGGTCAGTCCGTAGATGCTCTTGCCGACCAGCCACAGGCCCAGGAACAGCACCAGCGACACGAGGGCCTGTTCCTGGTGGCCCTCCAGCCAGGTGCGCAGTCTCCCGAGCCGCACGGCGGCCGAGCGGGGGGCGAACGTCGCGTAGAGCTCCATGGCCAGCAGGCTGGACGAGGCCAGCAGGCAGTAGCCCATGAGTGCCGCGTACGACGCGAAGTGCGCGAGGTCGGCCTCGACGACGGTGGCGGCGCCGGCCGCGACCATGCCCCAGGGCTGGAGGAGCAGCGCGAGACCGGCCGCGGACCACGGGGAGATGCGTTCGACGCGTGACATGAACCCGGAGGACCTGTGCCGTGTGCCGATCCGGCGGCGGGTGCGTTCCGCGTACCAGAGGAGGCCGACGCCGACGGCCAGTTTGACGGCCAGGGCGGCGGTGGACGGCGAGGAGTTCGCGGCCGGTGGCTTGCCGCCGGTCATGAGCAGCACGACGGCGATGATGCCGACGAAGGTGGCGAGCCACGTGAGGAGGAAGGCGAGGCCGTTCCAGATGCCGTTGCGGGCCGAGAGCACCAGCACGAACCCGGTGACCGGCAGCGGGTTCAGGGCGATCGCCAGACCGATGAGGACCAGGTCAAGGACCATCGCCGCTCCCGCGTCTCCTCGCACGGCCCACCGTCGCGGCACCGCACACGTCTTCATCGTCCGCTCCCCCGTCCCGCTCCACAAATCAGCGGCGGCAGGGGGGGCCGAAGGGGGCATCCTGCCCGACTCGCCGGACATATCGCCCGGCGATACCGTGATGACGGGGCCGGGTGTCCTCTTCGACCGGCTTCGACCGGCGGGCCCGGACCACGACGCCAGGACGGTGGCCGTATGACCCCCAAACATCCGGCCGACGGCCGGACCCCGCACCGCACGCCGAAGGAACGGGCCGCGCTCGGCAAGGCCGCCCGCGCCTCGGTGCCCCGCTCCAGCCACGCGGACTTCACGCCCTCCCCGAAGCGGACCGACCCGGTCGACGTCGTGGAGGGGCAGTCGGCGAACCGGCTGTCCGAGCTGATCCCCATCCGCTACGGCCGGATGACCGAGTCGCCGTTCCGCTTCTACCGTGGGGCCGCCGCCATCATGGCCGCGGACCTCGCCGACACCCCCCGCTCCGGCATCAGGGCCCAACTCTGCGGTGACGCACATCTGTTGAACTTCCGGCTGCTCGCCTCCCCGGAGCGCCGGCTGATGTTCGACATCAACGACTTCGACGAGACGCTGCCGGGACCGTGGGAGTGGGACGTCAAGCGGCTGTCCGCCAGCTTCGTCATCGCGGGCCGGGCCAACGGCTTCAGCACCAAGGAGCGGGCCGCCATCGTGCGGGCGACCGTGCGCTCCTACCGCGAGTGGATGCGCCGCTTCGCGGAGATGGGCAACCTCCCCGTCTGGTACACGCAGTTCGACGAGGAGTGGGTGAAGACCCACTTCGCCGGGGAGCTGAGCGCGCGGGCCCGCGACCGCTGGTCGCAGTCGGCCGCCAAGGCACGGACCCGGGACAGCGCCCACGCCTTCGGCAAGCTCACCCACATCGTGGACGGCAGGGCCCGCATCACCTCGGACCCGCCGCTCATCACCCCGCTGGACGAGCTGCTCCCCGACGTCGAACGCAGCGCGCTGGAACGGGAGTTCCGCAGACTGCTCGGGCGCTACGGGCACAGTCTGAACTCCGACCGGCGGTTCCTGCTGGAGCAGTACCGGATCGCCGACGTGGCCCGCAAGGTGGTCGGCGTGGGCAGTGTGGGCACCCGCTGCTGGATCATCCTGCTGCTCGGCCGGGACGACGGCGACCCGCTGCTCCTCCAGGCCAAGGAGGCCGACGAGTCGGTGCTCGCACCGTTCGCCGGTGCCAGCGCGTACCGCACGCAGGGCGAGCGGGTCGTCGCGGGGCAGCGCCTCATGCAGGCCACCAGCGACATCTTCCTCGGCTGGGAGCGGGCCGACGGCATCGACGGCCGCCGACGGGACTTCTACCTGCGGCAGTTGAGGGACTGGAAGGGCATCGCGCAGCCCGAGGCCATGGTGCCGTCGGGCATGCGCGCCTTCGGCGAGCTCTGCGGCGCGACGCTGGCGCGCGCCCACGCGCGCTCGGGCGACCGGATCGCGATCGCCGCGTATCTGGGCGGCGGTGACGTCTTCGACCGCGCGCTGGCCACGTTCGCCGAGCGCTACGCCGACCAGAACGAGAAGGATCACCGGGCACTCGTCGACGCCGTCCGCTCGGGACGGGTCGAGGCTCAGGCGGCCTGAGGAGGAGAGCAGCATGGAACGCTATCCGCCGATCGCCGACCACGGGCTCATCGGGGACCTGCAGACGGCGGCCCTGGTGTCCTCCCAGGGCGTGATCAACTGGTTCGCGGCGCCGCGCTTCGACTCCCCCAGCGTCTTCGCCTCGCTCCTGGACCACGACGGCGGCGGCTACTTCCGGCTCGCGCCCGAGCACCCCGAGGGGACCTGGAAGCAGCTGTACTACCCCGACACCGCCCTGCTGGTGACACGCTTCATGTCCCCGGACGGCGTGGGCGAGGTCATCGACCACATGCCGGTCCTCACCGACAGGACACCGACCGACCGCCACACCATCGTGCGGGTGGTGCGGTGTGTGCGCGGCACCGTGCACTTCGCCCTGGAGTGCCGGCCCCGGTTCGACTACGCGCGGGCCGACCACGAACTCGAACTGACCGCCGACCGGGCCACGTTCCGGGCGCCGGGCACGACGGCCCACCTCCAGGGCGGCATCCCGTTCGAACGCGACGGGAAGGACGTGCGGGGCGGTATCACCCTGCGCAACGGGGAGACGGCGGGTGCCGTGTTCACGGTGTGCGGAGCGGACGACGACGCCCCGCCGACACCCGACGTCGACGCGATCACCGAGGGCCTGTGGAACAACGTCGACTTCTGGCAGCGGTGGGTGCGCACCTCCAACTACCGGGGCCGCTGGACGGAGATGGTGCACCGCTCCGCGATCACCCTCAAGCTCCTCACGTACGCGCCCACCGGCGCCCCGGTCGCCGCCGCCACGATGGGGCTGCCCGAGCAGGTCGGCGGGGAGCGCAACTGGGACTACCGCTACACGTGGGTGCGGGACGGTTCCCTGTCGGTGCGCGCGCTCCTCGACCTCGGATACGTGGAGGAGGCGACGCAGTTCACGCGCTGGCTCGGCGAACGCTTCGCGGCCCGCAAGGGATCCGAGGACGAACCCCTCCAGATCATGTACCGGGTCGACGGCGACCCGGACCTCACGGAGGAGATCCTGGAGCACTTCGAGGGCTACCGAGGCTCGTACCCCGTCCGCGTGGGCAACGCCGCCTCGGACCAGTTGCAGCTCGACATCTACGGCGAGGCCCTGTACGCCCTGGCGCAGGGCCGCGACGTGGGTGAACAGGCGGGCTATCACGGCTGGAAGGGCCTGGCCGGCATGCTCGACTGGCTCGCCGACTCCTGGGACCGGCCCGACGAGGGCATCTGGGAGACCCGCGGCGGACGCAAGGACTTCACGTACAGCCGGGTGATGTGCTGGGCCGCCTTCGACCGGGGCCTGAAGCTGGCGGCCGAGTTCAGCAGGCCGGCCGACACCGAGCGCTGGACGCGGGCCCGGGACGCGATCCTCGAACAGGTCATGGAACGCGGCTGGAGCGAGAAGGAACAGGCGCTGGTCCAGCACTACGAGGGCGATGTGCTCGACGCGTCGCTGCTGCTGGCGCCCCGCGTCGGCTTCATCTCGCCGCGCAGCCCCGGCTGGCTGTCCACCCTCGACGCCATGGAACGCGTCCTCGTCTCCGACAGCCTGGTCTACCGCTACGACCCCGAGGCCTCGCCCGACGGGCTGCGGGGATCCGAGGGGACGTTCAGCCTCTGCACGTTCCTGTACGTCGACGCCCTCGCCCGGGCGGGACGCCTCCCCCAGGCCCGCTACACCTTCGAGAAGATGCAGACGTACGCCAACCATGTCGGCCTGTTCGCGGAGGAGATCGGCCCGAGCGGCGAACAGCTCGGCAACGTCCCGCAGGCCTTCACCCACCTGTCGCTCATCATGGCGGCGACGACCCTGGACGAGTCCCTGGACCGCGCCCTCGACCTGCGGGCCCGCTGAGCCACCGCCCCGCCGACGTTCTGCCCCTCTGACCTTTTGGTCTCTGGCCTCCGGCCTCTGACCCGCGCGAAGATATCCGGTCGCCGCCCCGCCCCCGTCGCCCTACCCTCGACGACATGACCAGGCCCCTCGTCGCCGTCCTCAGTGGCGCAGGCATCTCCACCGACTCCGGCATCCCCGACTACCGCGGCCCGAACGGGCTGTGGCGGCAGGACCCGGAGGCCGAGAAGCTCGTCACCTACGAGTACTACATGGGCGATCCGGAGATCAGGCGGCGGGCCTGGCGGATGCGGCGGGACAGCGGGGCCCTCGGCGCGGAGCCGAACGGCGCGCACCGGGCGGTGGCGGAGCTGGAGAGGTCCGGTGTGCCCGTGCGGGTGATCACGCAGAACGTCGACGGGCTGCACCAGCTCGCCGGGATGCCCGCCCGCAAGGTCCTCGAACTGCACGGCACCGCGCGGGCCGTGGTGTGCACCGCGTGTCACGACCGGACGCCCATGGAGGACGCCCTCGCCCGTGTCGACGCCGGTGAGGACGATCCCGGCTGCCTGGCCTGCGGCGGGATCCTCAAGCCGGCGACCGTGCTGTTCGGTGAACGGCTCGACCCGGTCGTTCTCGGTCAGGCGGCAGCGATCGCCAAGGCCTGCCAGGTGTTCATCGCCGTCGGCAGCAGTCTCCAGGTCCATCCCGCCGCCGGGCTCGCGGGCGTGGCCGCCGACCACGGGGCCCGCCTCGTCGTCGTCAACGCCGAGGCCACCCCGTACGACGAGATCGCCGACGAGGTCGTACGGGAGCCGATCGGCAGCGCGCTGCCCGCGCTGCTGGGCGCGCTCGGTTCCGAAGGCGGCTAGGGGCGCTGGGCGGGGCGGTCAGAAGAGGGCCGCTCCGCTCTCGAAGTCCAGCAGGCGCTGCTTGCGGTCCAGGCCGCCGCCGTAGCCCGTGAGGCCGCCGCTCGCGCCGACGACGCGGTGGCAGGGCACGATGATGCCGACGGGGTTCTTCCCGTTGGCGAGGCCGACCGCGCGGGAGGCGCCCAGGTTGCCGAGGGCTTCGGCGAGTTCGCCGTACGAGCGGGTCTCGCCGTAGGGGATCTGCCGCAACCGGTCCCACACGCTGCGCTGGAACGGCGTTCCCGCCAGCCGCAGTTCGACGGTGAACTCCTTCAACTCGCCCGCGAAGTAGGCGTCGAGCTGCTCCGTCACCTCGTCGAAGAGGGTGTCGTCGCGCTCGCCGAAGGTCTCCTCCTGGGGGCGGTGGCGCTGGCCGACCATGTAGAGGCCGCACAGGACACCGTCGTCGGCGACGAGGGTGAGGGGCCCGTAGGGGCTGTCGATGACCATGTGCTGTTTCACTGGGGGTCCTTGCTGCGTGGTGGTCGGTGTGGCGCGTACCGCGTGGTGGGCGGGGGCTCGCTCACGCGGGGAGGAAGTTGATCGGGTGACTGGCCGTGGCCCACAGGTACTGGACCGCGTAGGCCCGCCAGGGGCGCCAGGCCGCGGCCCGGGCGGTGAGGGCCGCGGGCGTGGACGGGAGGCCCAGTTCCTTGGCCGCGTACCGGATGCCGAGGTCGGTGGGGAGGAAGGCGTCCGGGTCGCCGAGGGCACGCATCGCGATCACGTCGACGGTCCAGGGGCCGAACCCGGGCAGCTCCAGCAGCCGCGCCCTGGCCTCCGTCCAGTCGCTCTCCATCCCCAAGTGCAGTCTCCCCTCGGCGAGTTCGGCCACCAAGGTGGTGAAGGTGGTGCGGCGGGTCCGGGGCATCGCGAGCGATGCGGGGTCGAGCGCGGCGAGCGCCGCCGGCGTGGGGAAGAGGTGGGTGAGGCCGCCCTCCGGGTCGTCGACCGGGTCGCCGTGCGCGACGACCAGCCGGGCCGCGTGCGTCCGGGCGGCGGCCGTGGAGACCTGCTGCCCCAGCACGGCCCGTACGGCGAACTCGGCCTCGTCGACCGTGCGCGGCACCCGGCGGCCGGGCGCCTTGTCGACCAGGGGCGCGAGCAGCGGGTCCCCGCGCAGTTGGTCGTCGACGGCGACCGGGTCGGCGTCCAGGTCGAGCAGGCGGCGGCAGCGGCTGATCGCGACGGGCAGGTCGCGCAGGTCGCTGAGGCTGAGCCGGCACGCGATGTGGTCCGGCGTGGGAGTGAGGCCGACGATCCCGTGTCCGTAGGGCAGTCGCAGGGTCCGCCGGTAGGCGCCGTCGCGCCACTCCTCCACGCCGGGTACGGCGGTGGCGGCGAGGTGTCCGAAGAGGTTGTCCGGATGGAGCGGGGCGCGGAACGGCAGCCGGAGGTTCAGGACGCCCGGGGTGTGCGTGACTCCCGCGGCGGCTGCGGCCCCTTTCCTGGGCAGGCGGGCCCGCAGCTCGGTCGGCGACAGGGCGAAGACCTCGCGCACCGTGTCGTTGAAGGTGCGGATCGAGGAGAAGCCCGCGGCGAAGGCGATCTCGGCCATCGGCAGCGGCGTCGTCTCGATGAGCAGCCGGGCGGTCTGGGCGCGCTGTGCCCGGGCGAGGGAGAGGGGGCCCGCGCCCAGTTCGGCGAGCAGTTGCCGCTCGATCTGCCGGGTGCTGTAGCCGAGGCGGGTGGCGAGGCCGGGTACGCCTTCGCGGTCGACGATCCCGTCGCCGATCAGCCGCATCGCGCGGGCCACGAGGTCGGCGCGGTGGTTCCACTCGGGCGAGCCGGGGCTGGTGTCCGGGCGGCATCGCTTGCAGGCGCGGAACCCGGCCTGCTGGCAGGCGGCCGCGCTGGGGAAGAACGTCATGTTCTGCGGCTTCGGCGGCACGACCGGGCAGCTGGGCCGGCAGTAGATCCTGGTGGTGGTGACGGCGGTGAAGAACCATCCGTCGAAGCGCGCGTCCTTCGACTGGACGGCACGCAGACAGCGCTCCGTTTCGGTGTGCATCCCGTTCTGCATGCCTCAAGCATCCGTCACCCGGGAGGGTCGGGCTGGCGGGAATCCGACATCTGCCTTCCCCGGCCTGCACCCCGGCTCCCTCCCTCGCACGCTCGTTCCCGGACGCCGCGGGGGGGGTGCGGCGCTGTGGCCGTACGGGGGTACGAGGGTGCGGGGGGTGTCCCGCTCACAGGACCCGGCGCCGGACCAGGATCCCCAGCGTCACCAGCCCCGGGACGAGGGGAAGCCAGCTGGTCAGCAGCCGGTAGCCGAGCACCGTGGACGCCGCCGCGCCGACGGGCGCGCCCGCGAGGGTGAGGGCGAGGGCGAGCGCGGCGTCGAGGGAGCCGAGGACGCCGGGGGTGGGCAGCAGGACGGCGGCGCTGCTCGCGGCGAGGAAGGCGAGCGCCACCCGCGCGGGCGGCAGGGGCAGGCCGATGGCCTGGGTGACGGCGACGACGACGGCGGAGTGCAGCGCGGCGGAGCCGAGGGCGCCGCCCCACAGGGCGGCCGCCCGGGCGGGCACCTCGTGGACGGCGCGCACGTCGAGCAGGACGCGGCGCACGGCGCGCCGCAGCGGTCCGGCCAGGAGCACCACGGCGACGGCGGCCACCACGACGGCCGCCGCGCAGGCCGCCACCGTCCACGCGGTCGCCGGCGCCCGCGGGATCCGCAGCGCGCCGGGGCAGGCCAGGGCGAGGCCGGCGATCAGACAGCTCCGCGCGACGGCTCCGGCACCGGCCTTCACGGCGAGCGCGGTCGCGGCCTGGGGGACGGGCAGGCCGCAGCGGGTCAGGAAGCGCAGGTTGACGGCGCTCGCGCCGAGTCCGGAGGGCAGGACGTGGTTCGCGGAGGCCGCGGCGAACTGCACCGCGACGAGCCGGCCCGCGGGTAACGGCACCGTGGTCGCGCCCTGTTGGGCGAGGGCCGAGGAGGCCCAGGTCGCGCCGGCCGCGGCGGTCGCCACGAGCAGCCAGCCCCGGTCGGCGCCCGCGAGCCGGGCGGCACCGGACACCACCACGGGCCAGTGCCGGTGGGCGAGGTAGGCCGCGCACACGAGCACGACCAGCGAGAACCCGGCATGCCAGGAGATCCGTCCGCGCAGCCGGGGCCCCGGCCCCGGCAGCGCCGTCGACGGCTCCCCGCCCGCCACGGCCGCCCGCCGGTACGCGACATCACGTCGATACGTGGCCGCCGGCATGCCGTCGCCGTCCCCGCGCGACGGGGACGTCGACGGCACGCCGGGCGGACCGGTCATGGCGCGCGGCTCCCGGTCAGGGGGGACACGTAGACGTCCAGGCCGCCGGCGCGGTGCGGGGTCCAGTCGCGGGCGTACGCGGGCGGCCGGTTCCCCGGCTTGGTGACCACGGCGAACGGCAGCGAGCGGGCGGCCCGTGCGAGGCCCCGCTCGGTGGCGTTCGCGTTGTGCCCGGCGGACGCGAGGGCGGAGCAGCGGGTGTAGAAGGCGACGGGGATGGCCTGGTGGCCGGTCAGCCGGCAGGGCGGGCGCACGCCGAGGCGGTGGAGTTCGGCCGCCGTCGCGGCCCAGCCCCGGTGCGCCTCGGTGGTGCGCCGCACGGTGGTCTGCAGGACCGCGAACTGGACGGCCAGGTGAGCGGCGAGGCCGAGGGCCACGAGCGTCACGGTCACCGGACGCCATGACCTGCCGGGGGCGGCGACGAGGTGGACGACGGCGTCGGCGACGGGGATCGCGAGGAGGGCGTACGCGGGGAGCAGGAAGCGCGGGGCGGCGTAGCCGATCATGAAGAGGTACGGCAGGGCGGCGGTCCCGGCGCAGGCCACGAGCAGCACGGTGGCCGCCGGGCGGCGGGCGCGGACGGCGATCACGAGGGCCAGGGCGGCGGCGAGCGGCAGGGCGAACCACCACAGCGTCGTCGTGGGGCTGGGCAGTCCGCCGGTGCAGGGCCGGCACAGGGCCCGTCCGCCGAGGCTGCGGGCCTGGTCGAGGATCGCGATGTTCCAGCCGAGGCCGCCCTGGATGCGGGAGGCGTCGTCGAGCCGCTGCCCCAGGCCGCCGTAGAAGGCGTACGCCTCGGCGATCCACTCGGCGCCACCGGCGAGCAGGCCCGCGACAAGCACCGCGAGGGGCCGTGCGCGCCGCCACCGGGGAAGCGCCACGGCGGCGACGAGGAGGGGCAGGGTCGCCCAGACGGCGTCGGTGGGCCGCATCAACGTCATCAGCGTGGCGCTCAGTCCGATGCCCCACAGGGCGGCCCGGTCCGTGCGGTCCGCGGCCGCCCGCAGGAAGCAGCCGACGCAGGCCAGCGCGCCGACGGCGACCCAGTAGTTGGGCATGGCCTGCGGCCCGTAGAAGAGCGTCACCCACAGCGTCGCGAACAGGGCGCCCGCCGCGGCGAGCACCCGCGCCGGGAACAGGGCGCGCCAGACGCGCAGCGCCACGAACAGGGCGAGTCCCGAGAGGACGGCGAGGTACACCCGCAGCAGCACGGTCGACGACGACCAGGTGGCGATCGGCGCCACCAGGACGGAGACGCCGCGGGCGCGCGGGGCGCTGAAGAAGGCCGCCGGGGCGTGCCCGGAGACCTGGCTGACGTAGACCGTCTCGTCCCAGCCGAGGCCCATCGCCGGTGCCACGAGGGCGAGTTGGGCGAGGGTGAAGGCGACCGCGACAAGGGCGAGGAGGCCTGTTCCCGCGGGACGGCGGAGCGTTCGGACGGCGGGGGCGGCGGTCGGTCCGTTGCGCCGGGCACCGAGCAGCGGGACGTTGGGCGTCTTGAGCATCGTCCTCCCTTCAGCCCTACAAACCGTAGGGTTCGGCCGCTCCGTGCTCCATCCGGGCAAGGTAAGAGTCGGGG
The DNA here is from genome assembly GCF_036231965.1 of Streptomyces sp. NBC_01428. Classification (NCBI taxonomy): domain Bacteria; kingdom Bacillati; phylum Actinomycetota; class Actinomycetes; order Kitasatosporales; family Streptomycetaceae; genus Streptomyces; species Streptomyces sp. NBC_01428. The sequence continues at coordinate 2,183,773 of NZ_CP109499.1, forward strand.
AAATATGCGACAAGCTATCTCGCACCGGCACAAGACGCCGGGTGGGACGGGCAACCGGGCTAGCGTCGCGTCGCGCCGCCGCGCGGGGCCGCACGGACGCGGCGGCCGACCCCTGATCCGGGGCCGTTTCGGGCACCCCTACGCGCTGTAAGGTGAGGGGCATGGCTGGGACAGGCCCCGACAGAAGGGCGCAGCGGCGCAGCGCGGGCATGCTGGAGAGCGAAGTGCTCGCCGCCCTGTGGGCCACCGAGGACGCGCTCACCCCCGCCGAGATCCAGGCCGAGATCGCGGGCGGTCTCGCCTACAACACGGTCCACACGATCCTCAAGCGTCTGTACGACAAGGGTCTGGTGCTGCGTGACGTGGACGGCCGGCGCGGCGCGTACCGGCCCGCCAAGGACGCGGCGGAGCTGACCGCCGCGGCCATGCGCGAGGCCCTCGACCGCGGGCCCGACCCGATCGCCGCGCTCCAGCACTTCGTGACCGCCCTCAGCCCTCAGGAGGAGCAGGCACTGCGGGCCCTCCTGCGGGGCGACGGACGTCCTGGGCCGACGCGCGCGTGACCGTCCGCGGGATCGGCCCACCGCTCCCGCCGCCCGCCCGATACGGTCGCGCCCATGACAGCCTCCGAGGCGGATCCCCGCGGCCGGGCGCGTGCCGGCCGGGTGCGGTTCGCGACGTTCAACGTGCTGCACGGCCGGCCGATGCGCGACGGGCGGCCCGTCGCCCTCCCGCCAGGATGCGGGCCCGACGCGCCACTGGTGCGAGCCGTCGCCTCCCTGGACGCGGACGTGCTGGCCCTTCAGGAACTGGAGCGCCTCCAGGAACGATCGGGCCGGGTGGACCAGGCGCGGGCCGCCGCCGAGGGCGCCGGGGCACCGTACTGGCGCTACGCGTCCGCGTTCACCACCGGTCCGGCACCGACCGGCGGACAGACACCCGAACCGCACGAGCGGCCGCTCCACGTGTACGGCCCCGACCGGACCGGCCCCGGGGCGGGGGCGGACGACGGCGTTCCCTCGCACGGCATCGCCCTGCTGTCCCGGCTGCCCGTACGGCACTGGAGAGCACGCCGGCTGGCACCCGCACCGGTGCCCATGCCGCTGCGGACACCGGGGCGGCGCGGACTCACCGTGTCCTGGGACCAGCCGCGGGCCGCGCTGGCCGCCGTACTGGAGGGCAGCCGCGGCCCGTTCACCGTCGTGGCACTGCATCTGTCGTTCGTCCCGGGCTGGAACGTCCGGCAGTTGCTCGACGTCCGCGCCTGGACGGCCGACCTGCCCGGCCCCCGGATACTGCTCGGCGACCTCAACCTGACCGGCGTCCTCCCGAGAGCCGTCCTCAACTCCCCCGCGCGCAAAGGCCGCACGGAGCTCCGGCGGACACCGGACGCCTCTCCGGGGCTGTCGCGCGCCTGGCACGACCTGGCCCGCACGCCGACCTATCCGGCGCACCGCCCCCTCGTCCAGTTCGACCACGTCCTCGCGAACGGGATCGCGCCGGACGCGGCCACCGGCGTGGCCACACCGCCGACCGAGGTCTCCGACCACCGCCCGCTGGTCCTCGAACTGCCCCTGTGACCACGGCCCGACGGCCCTTCCCCGACGGCCCTTCCCGCCGTCCGACTCCCGGGGCCGACGGACCCATTGGTTCAGATCCGCGCCTCGAACGCGTCGTAGGCGGACTCGTCGAACAGCACGAAACGGACCTCCTCGACATCGGTCCTCGTGGCGCGCACCGTCTCCACCGCGATCCGGGCCGCGTCGTCCATCGGCCAGCCGTAGATACCCGCGGAGACGGCGGGGAAGGCGACCGTGCGGGCGCCCAGTTCGTCGGCGACCCGCAGCGACTCCCGGTAGCAGGACGCCAACAGCTCCGAACGGTCCTCGTCCCGGGCGTAGCGCGGGCCGACGGTGTGGATCACCCAGCGGGCGTCCAGGTCGCCCGCCGTGGTGGCGACCGCCCGGCCGGTGGCGAGGCCCTTGCCGTAGTGGCCGGCGCGGAGCCTGCGGCAGTCGGCGAGGATCGCGGGGCCGCCCCGCCGGTGGATCGCCCCGTCGACGCCCCCGCCGCCCAGCAGCGAGGAGTTCGCCGCGTTGACCACGGCGTCGGCACTCTGCCGGGTGATGTCGCCCTTGACCAGCGTGATCGTGGTCATCCCTGCCTCAGCCTCCTCCACACGGCCTTCGCCGCGTTGTGCCCCGACATGCCGTGCACCCCCGGACCCGGCGGCGTGGCCGAGGAACACAGGAACACGGCCGGATGCGGAGTGCGGTACGGGAACGCGGACAGCCTGGGCCGCAGCAGCAACTGGAGCCCGGAGGCGGCACCGCACGCGATGTCACCGCCCACATAGTTGGCGTCACGCGCCGCGAGCTCGGGCGGTCCGGCCGTCGCACGGGCCAGAACCCGGTCACGGAAACCCGGCGCGAACCGCTCCAACTGCCGCTCGATCGCGTCCGTGAGGTCGCCGGTCCAGCCGTTCGGAACATGACCGTACGCCCAGAACACCTGCTTGCCCTCGGGAGCCCGGGAGGGGTCCACCACACTCGGCTGCACGGTGATCAGGAACGGCGCGTCCGGAGCCCGGCCCTCGCGCGAAGCCGCCCGCAACGCCGTACCGATCTCCGCCCTGCTCGCCCCCACCTGCACCGTGCCGGCCGACCGGGCCTCCCGTGCGGTCCACGGCACCGGCCCGTCCAGCGCGTAGTCCACCTTGAAGACACCCGCCCCGTACCGGTAACCCTCGTAGTAGCGCCCGAACCCGGCGATACGGGCCAGCGCCGTCGGCGAGGTGTCGAAGACGTACGCGCGCGCGGGCGGCAGATCGTCCAGCCGCTTCACCTCGTAGTCCGTGTGGACGGTGCCGCCGAGATCCAGCAGATAGGCGGTGAGCGCGTCCGACACCGACTGCGAACCGCCGCGGGCCACCGGCCAGCCCCGGGCGTGCGCGGCCAGCGCGAAGACCAGGCCCACCGCGCCCGTGCCGATCCCCCCGAGCGGGGCGATCACATGCGCCACCAGCCCCGCGAACAGCGCCTGGGCCCGCTCGTCGCGGAAACGGCGCATCAGCCACGTCGACGGCGGCAGCCCGGCCAGCCCGAACCGGGCAAGCGTGACCGGATCCCGGGGCAGCGACGTCAGCGGCAATGACATGAAGTCGTGCGCCAGGGTGTCCCACTTCGACAGGAACGGCGTCACAAGCCTGCGGTACGCGCCCGCGTCACGAGGCCCGAACGACGCGGCCGTCTCCGCCACCGACCGCGCCAGCACCGCCGCCGACCCGTCGAGGAACGGATGCGCCATGGGCAGCTCCGCGTGCAGCCACTCCAAGCCGTACCGCTCCAGCGGCATCGCGCGGAACGCCGGCGAGTTGACCCCCAGCGGATGCGCCGCCGAACACGGGTCGTGCAGGAAACCGGGCAGCGTCAGCTCCTCGGTACGCGCTCCCCCGCCCACCGTGCCCCGCGCCTCGAACACGGCGACGGAGAACCCCCGGCGGGCCAGCTCCACGGCAGCCGTCAGTCCGTTCGGCCCCGCACCCACCACGACCGCATCGAGCATCGACGGCACCTTCGGACTCCTTCGTCAGCCGACGGCCACTGAGGTTCAGGATATGCCGGTGGACTGACGCCCCGGACGGCCCGGGTCACCGGGAGCGCCCCCGTACAGGCACCGGCAGGCCGCACGCCACCACCCGGACGGAACCGGACCCGGTCCCTCCGGGCGACGGACCCGGCACCCCGCCGACCGCTCAGGCCCCGGCGGCCACCTGCTCGGACCGCGGCTCCAGCAACGCCACCACCCGACGCGCCGTGGCCTCGTCCCGGGCGGCCGTGAACGGCAGCGCGTTCCCCCCGGTCACGCGGAACGGCTCGCCGCCGAGCGTCCGGTGCGCGCCACCCGCCTCCTCCACCAGCAGCAGCCCCGCGGCGTGGTCCCAGGCCGCCTCCCACGAGAACGCGGTGGCATCCAACTCGCCGCGGGCGACCGCCAGATACTCCAGACCCGCCGAACCGCACGGGCGCGCGACGACCCCCTCGGAACGCAGCCCGAGCAGAGCACGCTTCTGGTCGTCCGTCGTGTAGTCCGGGTGCGACATCGCTATGTCGAGGTCACGGCCCGGCTCGGGCGAACCCGAACGCAGGGGCACACCGTCCAGAACGGCGCCCCTCCCCCGAATCGCGGTGGCGAACTCCTCCCGCGCCGGTGCGAACGTCCACGACGCGTGCACCACGCCGTCCAGCACGAGCGCCACCAGGGTGCAGAAACCGGAGTCGCCGTGCACGAACTGCCGGGTGCCGTCGACCGGGTCGACGATCCACACCGGCGCCGTGCCCCCGATCGCCCCGTAGCTGGCGGGGTCGGCGTGCACCGCCTCCTCGCCGACCACCACCGAGCCGGGCAGCAGCGCGGTCAACGCCTCGGTCAGGAACTCCTCGGCCTTGCGGTCCGCGTCCGTCACCAGGTCGTGCGGGCCGGACTTCTGGTCGATCTCGTGCGCGGCGAGCTGCCGGAACCGGGGCATGATCTCCGCGGCGGCCGCCTGCCGGATCACTTCTTCCACGTCGGACGTGCGGTGCGCGAGAAACTCGTCGATGGTTTCGATGTCTTCGATCATGGCTCCATCACAGCACGCGCCACTGACAATCCCCACCCCTCCCGGGTACTCGGGGTGGAATCACCATGAACTCCCGGTGCCGGACGATCACCGGCCGACCGCGTACCCCTGCATCCCGCGCGCGTTGGCCGCCGCCGACAGCACACCCGTCTCCGGATCCCGGGCCACCGCGCACAGCCGCCCCTCCGTCCACGCCCCGGCGACCGTCACGTCATGGCCCCGCCGACGCAGCTCCTCCACCACCGCCTCCTCCATGCGCGACTCCACCGTCAGACTGCCCGGACGCATACCCCGCGGAAAGAAAGAGCCCGGAAAACTGTCGTTGTGCCAGTTCGGGGCATCGATCGCACCCTGCAGGTCCAGCCCGCCCCGCACCCGCGGACGCAACGCCACCGACAGGAAGAAATGCGTCTGCCACTGATCCTGCTGATCACCGCCCGGCGTACCGAACGCCATCACCGGCACCCCGTCACGCAACGCCAGCGACGGCGTCAACGTCGTACGCGGCCGCCGCCCCGGAGTCAGCGCGTTCGGCAGACCCTCCTCCAGCCACGCCATCTGGAGCCGCGTACCGAGCGGGAAACCCAGCTCCGGAACCACCGGATTGGACTGCAGCCAGCCGCCGCTCGGCGTCGCCGCGACCATGTTGCCCCACCGGTCCACGACATCCAGATGACAGGTGTCGCCCCGGGTGCCCCCGTCCGCCGTCACCTCGGGCTCGGCCGCCGCCCGCGCCACGGTCGGCTCCCCCGCGCCCGGCACCCCCCGCGCGTCGAAACCGCCCGCCCCCGAGGCCACCACGCGCGCGTGCCCGCTCATCACCGGCTCCCGGCCACCCGGCCCGCCCGGCCGCAGCTCGAACGACGCCTTCTCACCGACCAGCGCCCGCCGCGCCGCGTTGTACGACTCCGACAGCAGATCGTCCAACGGCACCCCCGCCGCGTCCCCGTACCAGGCCTCCCGGTCGGCCATCGCCAGCTTGCAGCCCTCCACCAGCAGATGCACGTACGCCGCCGAACCGTACGCCGGCAGTTCCGCCGGGAGCAGCGCCAACTGCTGCAACAGGACGGGCCCCTGACTCCACGGGCCCGCCTTGCACAACGTCCAGCCCCGCCACTCGTACGTCACCGGCTCCTCGTACGTCGCCGACCAGCCGGCCAGGTCGGCGGCCGTCAACGTACCCACGTGCCGCTCACCGCTGGTGTCCACGGTGGGCCGCTCCGCCTGCCGGACCAGCGCCCGCGCGACGAACCCGGAACGCCACACCTCCCGCGCCGCCTCGATCTCCGCCTCCCTGCCACCGGCACCGGCGACCTCGGCCAGCAGCCGCCGCCACGTCCCCGCCAGCGCCGGATTGCGGAACAGCTCGCCCGGACGCGGCGCCCGGCCACCCGGCAGATACACCTCCGCCGACGACGTCCACTCCGTCTCGAACAGCTCGCGCACGGTCTCCACCGTCTCGCCGACCCGCTCCACGGGCACGTGACCGTCCTCGGCGTACCCGATGGCGTACTTCAGGACGTCCGCGAGCGTCCTCGTGCCGTGGTCGCGCAGCAGCACCATCCACGCATCGAACGCACCCGGCACCGCGGCGGCGAGCGGACCCGTCCCCGGCACGAGATCCAGGCCCAGCCCCCGGTAGTGGGCGACCGACGCCCCGGCGGGCGCCACACCCTGCCCGCACAGCACCCGCACCGGACCGCCCGCCGGAGCCAGGACGATCGGGACCTCACCCGCCGGACCGTTCAGATGGGGCTCCACCACGTGCAGGACGAAACCGGCCGCGACCGCGGCGTCGAACGCGTTGCCACCGTCCTCCAGGACCGCCATCGCGGACTGCGAGGCGAGCCAGTGCGTGGAGGACACCATGCCGAAGGTGCCCTGAAGCGTCGGTCGGGTCGTGAACATGCCTGCCACCTCGCTGTACGGAGCGATCAACCTCGGCTCCGACTATGACACTTGCCCGCACCCGGACAGCGGAGCGGGCGGCAGGAGCACGATCAGCCCGCCGGCACCCACGCCGTCGCGCCCAGCGTGTTCCGCGGACCGATGTCCAGCGGGTCCGGCAACGGCAGCGTGACGGCCGCCTGCCCCTTGCGCGGAGCCATCCGCAGATACGAGCCCTCCTCGGCCGCCATCCGCCAGTACAGACCCGCCCGGGCACGCTCACCCGGCCGCAGCACGAACGCCTTCGGCCCCGGATCCGGAGGTGCCATCGGCACCTGGTCCGTCCCCGCCACCGCACGCACACCGCCGACCCGCGTGCCCTCGGGGCCGAGGACCGCCACGACATCCGGGTAGCCGTCGACCGCGTACGACCGTTTCCCGCAGTTGGTGAGGGTGAGCGTCATGCCCCGCAGCCCCATCGCCGCGTCCACCGGACCCGTCCCGAACCGCAGCCCAGACGCGGGACACCCACCGCCCTGCTGCCCGGGCACCACACGTGACGGAGAAGACGACGTCGACGGCGACGGCACGGACGACGGGAGCTCGGGCGGCTCGATCCGCAGCGCCCCCGACCCGTCGGTCCCGACCGCGCTCGGAACCGCCGTACGCGCCGGGTCACGCTCACGGTCCAGCTCGGCGGACAGCCCGCACCCGCTCGTGACCGTCATCACCACACAGGCCGCGACGACCGGCCGCACCCACCCGCCCCTCGCACGTATCGCGATCATCGGCCGATCATGACACGCGCCCCCTCCGGACGGACCCCCTCCGACCCACCACGAGGCCTCCGCGACCCGACTCCCTTACACACAAGCCCAGTTGAGGGACACAGAGGCATGCCCGCCACCCACCCGCGACACGATCCCGCACCCCACCCACCCAAGACGCCGAAAAGGGCGGAGTGTCCCACTGCGTCCCCCAACGGGCCCTCGCACCACGGCCGCTGTCACCACACGAGCACGGAGCGAGTTGGCACTTCCCCACCACAGGGACTCGTGTGACACTGGCGTCCCGTCCGCCGTGCGGACCACGACCTCCGCACCGTCCCCCACGAGAAGTGCGCCTTGCGTTCTCTGCCTCTGCCGCTCGCGCTCACCGCGCGTCTGCTGCCCGTCGCCGTGCTCGCCGCCGCGGGCTGGGCCCTGGCCGCGGACCCCTTCACCGCGACCCCCACCGCCGAGCACAACCCGACGCAGGACAACCCCACCGGCACGGCATCGGCACCCTCGACCGCGGCCACCGCCACGAAGACGTACACCGCCTCCCCCGCCCCCTGCGCCGGCATCCCCGTCGCCTCGATCAAGACCCTCGTCCCCGGAGCCAAGACCGCCGGCCAGGAGATCGCGTCGACCGACAAGTCCCTGCGCCGCACCTGCTCATGGAACGCCCTGAAGGACTTCGACTACCGCTGGCTCGACGTCTCGTACGAGATCAAGACCTCCGACGCCGCCGCCGCGAAGGCCTACAAGGACCGCGTCTCCGACAAGAGCGGCGGCGGAGCCGTCCCCGGCCTCGGCGACTCCGCCTACTCCGTCGTCAACCTCACCACCGAGGACAAGCAGCAGACCCGCGAAGGCGTCGTGATCGCCCAGGTGTCCAACGCCCTGGTCGTCATCACCTACAACGGCAGCGACTTCGAGACGAAGAAGGCACCCGGCACCGACGAGATCAACAAGGGCGCCATCAAGGCGGCCAAGGACGCGGTGAACACACTGAAGGGCGGCCAGAAAGCCTGACCGCCCTCCCGGTCCGCCACACTCAGACGGCCGCCGCCCGACCCTTCCCCCGCAGCAGCATCAGCGCCAGATACAGCACCATCGACGTACCGAGCCCGACCGCCCAGCCGTAGTCGGCCAGCGACTTCAGCGCCCCGATCGGACGGCCGTCGACCAGCGGATGGAAGTCGGCCCCGCCCACCGCGAGGACACCGCCGGTCAGGAACGCCACCACGGCACGCCAGTTCCAGCCGCCGTCGTACCAGTAACGGCCACCCGCGCGGTACAGGTCCGCGAGATCCAGCCTGGTCCGGCGCAGGATCCAGTAGTCCGCGATGAGGATGCCCGCGACCGTCCCCAGCAGACCCCCCACCAGCCCCAGCCACGTGAAGATGTAACCCTGCGGATCCGCGTACAGCTTCCACGGGAAGATCAGCACCCCGAGGACACACGTGGCGAGCGCCCCCATCCGGAAACTGATCCTCCGCGGCGCGATGTTGGAGAAGTCGAACGCCGGAGAGACCAGGTTCGCCGCGATGTTCACCGACAGCGTCGCCACCAGCACGGTGACCAGCGCGAACAGCAGCCCCACCACGTTGTCCGTCTTCGCGGCCAGCTGCACCGGATCCCAGACCGCCTCCCCGTACACCGCCTGCGAACCCGACGTCACCATGACCGACAGGAACGCGAACAAGGTCATCGTGGTCGGCAGACCGAGGGCCTGCCCCCAGGTCTGCGCCCGCTGGCTCTTCCCGTACCGGGTGAAGTCCGGGATGTTCAGCGACAGCGTCGACCAGAACCCGATCATGCCCATCAGCGACGGCCAGAACAGCTTCCAGAAGTCCCCGCCCCAGCCCAGCTTGGACGGCTGGTCGAGCAACGGCCCGAACCCGCCGGCCTTGCTGCTCATCCACCAGAGCATCACCCCGGCACCGACGAGGACGAAGGGCGCGGCCCAGTTCTCGAAGCGGCGGATGGTCTCCATGCCCCGGTAGATGATGGCGAGCTGGAGCACCCAGAAGAGGACGAAGGACAGCCACATCGTCCAGGCGTGCCCGCCGACCTGGGAAGCATTGCGCCACCCCTCACCGAAGAGCTTGCCGGCGAGGAAGTAGATCGCCTCGCCGCCGATCCAGGTCTGGATGCCGAACCAGCCGCACGCCACCAACGCCCGGACGACCGCGGGAAGATTCGCCCCGCGAACCCCGAAGGAGGCGCGGGCGAAGACCGGGAACGGGATACCGTACTTCGGCCCCGCGTGCCCGGTCAGAAGCATCGGGACCAGCACGATCAGGTTGGCGAGCGCGATCGTGAAGACGGCCTGCTTCCAGTCCATGCCGACGGCTATCAGTCCCGAAGCCAGGGTCCAGGAAGCGGTGTTGTGGGCCATGCCGACCCAGAGCGCGGAAAAATTGTAGGTGGTCCAGGTCCGCTTCTCGACGGGGACCGGGAGCAGGTCCTCGTTCGCGTAGGGTCCGCTCGGCGCGGGAGCGTCGGGTGCGATCTCCACGCGGCCGTCGGGAAGCGTGACGTGTCCGGAGCCGGACGGACTGTCCGGAGGAACGGTCTCTGTCATGGGCAGGCCAATCGGTGAGGAGTGACAGGAGAGGCCGTGCGGGGACATCCTGCGGGGGGTGCGCGGAGAGCGCCCTGTACCCCTTCCCGGGACGGCGGGAAGGGGCGAACGGGGTTGGGCCTCAAGGGCCCCTGCCATCAGGCCTGACTGTCGACGGATGACGACTGACAGATGTCAGATAACGGATGACAGATGACAGATTTCCATTACTGTCCGTTGACGCCCGGAATGACCTTCTTGCCGTAGGCGTCGATGGTGGCTTCCTGCGCGTCGTGCATGTCGTACACCGCGAACTGGTCGACGCCGAGTGCGCGCAGTGCGTTCAGCTTCTCGATGTGCCGTTCCGCGGGGCCGATCAGGCAGAAGCGGTCGATGATCTCGTCCGGGACGAACGCGGTGTCGGGGTTGTCGGCGCGGCCGTGGTGAGCGTAGTCGTAGCCTTCGCGGGCCTTGATGTAGTCGGTGAGTTCGTCGGGGACGGCGGCGGAGTGTTCGCCGTACTTGGTGACGAGGTCGGCGACGTGGTTGCCGACCATGCCGCCGAACCAGCGGCATTGGTCGCGGGCGTGGGCGAGTGCCTCGGGTGAGTCGTCCTCGGTGATGTAGGCGGGGGCGGCGACGCAGATCTTCACGTCGTCGGGGTCGCGTCCGGCGTCGGCGGCGGCGTCCTTGACGGTCTTGACCATGTATTCGGTGAGGTAGAGGTCGGCGAGCTGGAGGATGAAGCCGTCTGCTTCCTCGCCGGTCATTTTGAGGGCCTTGGGGCCGTAGGCGGCCATCCAGACGGGCAGTTCGGCGCCGGGCCTGACCCAGGGGAACTTGATGACGGTGCCGCCGAGGTCGGCTTCGTCGCCGCGGGCGAGGGCGCGGATGACCTTCATGGCGTCGCTGATGCGGGCGAGGGTGTTGGGTTTGCGGCCGGCGACGCGCATGGCGGAGTCGCCGCGGCCGATGCCGCAGACGGTGCGGTTGCCGTACATGTCGTTGAGGGTGGCGAAGGTGGAGGCGGTGACTTCCCAGGTGCGGGTGCCGGGGTTGGTGACCATGGGGCCGACGGTCAGGGTCCGGGTGTTGGCGAGGATCTGGCTGTAGATGACGAAGGGTTCCTGCCACAGGACGGCCGAGTCGAAGGTCCAGCCGTGGGTGAAGCCGTTGGCCTCGGCGCGTTGCATCAGTTCGATGACGCGGGAGGCCGGGGGGTCTGTCTGCAGGACGAGTCCGAAGTCCATGGCGCCGCTCCTGGTCTCTCAGAGAAGGTACTGACAGGTGGAGCGGGGGGTGTAGACGCCGTGGCCGGCGCGTCCGGTGAACTCCCGCTCGGTGATGACGGGTTCGCCGCGGGAGAGGACGGTCTCGACCTGGCCGGTGACGCGTTTGCCCTCGTAGGCGGAGTAGTCGACGTTCATGTGGTGGGTCTCGACGGACATCGTCTGTTCGGCCTGCGGGTCGTAGATGACGATGTCGGCGTCGGCGCCGGGGGCGATGGTGCCCTTCTTCGGGTAGAGGCCGAACATGCGGGCGGGGGTGGCGCAGGCGATCTCGATCCAGCGGCGGCGGGTGATGTGTCCGTCGACGACGGCCTGGTGGAGGAGGTCCATGCGGTTCTCGACGCCGGGGAGGCCGTTGGGGATCTTGGAGAAGTCGCCGCGGCCGAGTTCTTTCTGGCCGGTGAAGCAGAAGGGGCAGTGGTCGGTGGAGACGACCTGGAGGTCGTTGGTGCGCAGGCCGCGCCAGAGGGCGGCTTGGTGTTCCTTGGGGCGGAGGGGGGTGCTGCAGACGTATTTGGAGCCTTCGAAGTCGGGTTCGGCGAGGTTGTCGGTCGACAGGAAGAGGTATTGGGGGCAGGTTTCGCCGAAGACGTTGAGGCCTTCGTCGCGGGCGTGGGCGATTTCGGCGAGGGCTTCGGTGGCGGAGACGTGGACGACGTAGAGGGGTGCGCCGGCGACCTGGGCGAGTTTGATGGCGCGGTGGGTGGCTTCGGCTTCGAGGAGGGTTTTGCGTACTTCGCCGTGGTAGCGGGGGTCTGTTTCGCCGCGGGCGAGGGCCTGTTCGACGAGGACGTCGATGGCGATGCCGTTCTCGGCGTGCATCATGATGAGTCCGCCGTTCTCGGCGGAGCGTTGCATGGCGCGGAGGATCTGGCCGTCGTCGCTGTAGAAGACGCCGGGGTAGGCCATGAACTGCTTGAAGGAGGTGACTCCTTCTTCGACGAGCAGGTCCATTTCCTTGAGGGTGTCCTGGTTGACGTCGGAGACGATCATGTGGAAGCCGTAGTCGATGGCGCAGTTGCCGTCGGCTTTGGCGTTCCAGGTGTCGAGTCCCTCGCGGAGGCTGTGGCCGACGCTCTGGACGGCGAAGTCGATGATGGTGGTGGTGCCTCCCCAGGCGGCGGCGCGGGTGCCGGTTTCGAAGGTGTCGGAGGCGAAGGTGCCGCCGAAGGGGAGTTCCATGTGGGTGTGTGCGTCGACGCCGCCCGGGATGACGTATTTGCCGGTGGCGTCGATGGTGCGGTCGGCGGTCCAGGTCTCTGCCGTGGGGGTGTTGGTCGCGGCGAGGGCGGCGATGCGGCCGTCCTCGATCAGGACGTCGGCGTGGATCTCGTCGGATGCGGTGATGACGAGTCCGCCACGGATGACGGTTCGGCTCATGCTCCCTCTCCTTCCGGTTGTGTGTGCGTGGGAGTGGTGATGGGGGTGGGGTGGGTGGTCAGGGGGCTGTGAGGCGGCCGGCGGTGTCGGGTCGCGGTCGCGGTGGAGCTGCCGGCGGTTGCGGACGGACGGTGCGCGGTTCATGTCGAGGTCGGGGACGACGAGTTCGGGTTGTCTGTCGTCGGCGATCTCTGCCAGGCCCCTCCGTCTCTTCCCGCGCCCTCTTCGCCCCTCTGGCAGCTCGAACGACTCGCCGCAGCCTGCACCGTCAGTGCCCCGCCGCCACCGCCACCGCCACCGTCACCGTCACCGTCACCGGTGAATGGTTCGTCGACTCCGACGCCCGGTTCGACGAGGGCGGCGGGGTGGTGCGTGCGGGGGCCGCGGGTGTCGGCGGTGTGGTTCGGCGTGTGTGGGCGGGGTGTTACCGAGCCGTGCTGAGGGCGCGTTCGAGGATGGCGGCGCCTTCTTCGGCTTCGGCGACGGTGAGCGTGAGGGGTGGTGCGATGCGGAGGACGCTGGTGTTGTGGCCGCCGCCCTTGCCGATGAGGAGGCCTTCTCGGCGGGCTGTTTCGAGGACGGCTGCGGCGGCTCGGGGGTCGGCTTCGTCGGTGCCGGGTTTGACGAGTTCGATGCCGATCATGAGGCCGCGGCCGCGGACTTCGCGTACGCCGTCGAGTTGGGCGGTGATCGCGCGGAGGCGTTCGATGAGGAGGCCGCCGACGCGTCGGGCGTTGCCTTGGAGGTCGTGTTCGAGGAGGTAGGTGAGGTTGGCGAGTCCGGCGGCCATGGTGATGGGTGAGCCGCCGAAGGTGGAGATGGAGTTGGAGTCGAGGGTGTTCATGATGTCGGCGCGGGCGACGACGCCGCCGATGGACATGCCGTTCCCGATGCCTTTGGCGAAGGTGAGGATGTCGGGTGGTCCGGAGGCGGCGTGGGCCTGCCAGCCCCAGAAGTGTTCGCCGGTGCGTCCCCAGCCGGTCTGTACTTCGTCGGCGATCCAGAGGATGCCGTGTTGGTGGAGGACGTCGCGGAAGGCCGCGTAGAGGCCGTCGGGTGGTGCGGTGAAGCCTCCGACGCCTTGGACGGGTTCGGCGATGAGGGCGGCCGGGGTGCGGGTGTGGCCGAGGAGGTCTTTGAGGTCGTCGACGCAGGCGGCGATGAAAGCGTCGTCGTCGAGGTGGGCGTAGGGGCCTCGGGTGCGGACGCCGCCGTGGACGTACTGGGTCTGGAGGGGGGAGAGGCTGGTGGGTGACCAGCCATTGTTGCCGGTGATGCCGACGGAGCTGAACGAGCGGCCGTGGTAGCTGTTGCGCATGGCGAGGATCTGGTTGCTCTGCCGGTAGGTGGTGGCGAGCAGGAGGGCCGTGTCGTTGGCTTCGGTGCCGGAGGTGGTGAAGAAGACGCGGGCGTCGGGGATGCCGGAGAGTTGGGCGATGCGTTCCGCGAGGTCGACCATCTGGCGGTTGAGGTAGAGGGTCGAGGTGTGGATGATGCGGCCGGCTTGTTCGCTGACGGCTTTGGTGACCTCGGGGAGTGCGTGGGCGGTCATGGTGGTGAGGATGCCGCCGAAGAAGTCGAGGTATTTGTTGCCGTCGGTGTCCCAGACGTGGCGGCCTTCGCCGTGGGTGATCTCGATGGGGTCTTCGTAGTAGAGGGTGAGCCAGTCGGGGAGGACGGCTTGGTGACGGGTGTGGAGGTCGGTCACGGCTGCACCAGCCCTTCGTAGGCGTCGGGGCGGCGGTCGCGGTAGAAGGCCCATTGCTGGCGGACTTCTTCGATGAGGTCGAAGTCGAGGTCGCGGACGACGAGTTCCTCGGTTTTGTCGCTGGCGGGGTCTCCGACGAACTGGCCGCGGGGGTCTACGAAGTAGGAGGTGCCGTAGAAGTCGTTGTCGCCGTATTCCTCTTGGCCGACGCGGTTGATGGCGGCGATGAAGTATTCGTTGGCGACGGCTGCGGCGGGTTGTTCGAGTTGCCAGAGGTGGGCGGAGAGGCCGCGGGAGGTGGCGGAGGGGTTGTAGACGAGTTGGGCGCCGTTGAGGCCGAGTTGGCGCCAGCCTTCGGGGAAGTGGCGGTCGTAGCAGATGTAGACGCCGATTTTGCCGACGGCGGTGTCGAAGACGGGCCAGCCGAGGTTTCCGGGCTTGAAGTAGTACTTCTCCCAGAAGCCTTTGACCTGGGGGATGTGGTGTTTGCGGTATTTGCCGAGGTAGGTGCCGTCGGCGTCGATCACGGCCGCGGTGTTGTAGTAGAAGCCGGTCTGTTCGACTTCGAACACGGGGACGATGATGACCATGCCGGTTTCGCGTGCGAGTTCGCGCATGCGGGTGACGGTGGGGCCGTCGGGGACGGGTTCGGCCCAGTTGTAGTGCTCGGGTTCCTGGACCTGGCAGAAGTAGGGGGCGTTGAAGACTTCCTGGAATCCGATGACTTCGGCGCCTTGCCGGGCGGCCTCGCGGGCGTGTTCCTCGTGCTTGGCGATCATGGATGCGGTGTCGCCGGTCCAGGTGGCCTGGACGAGGGCGGCGCGTACGACGTTGGCCATGAGCTTCTCCTTCGACGGGACGTCAGAGAGCTTCTACGCCCGTAGACAAAGGCAGTAGAGGCTCGAAGGTAAGCCCCCCGGACAGCCTTGCCAAGACCGTCGTCGTTACCCCGCTGAGTCGATCACGTTTCCCACTCCCACGGGTGAAGGACGTGGCCGGTGGCCCGGGCGATGGGGCCCGATCGGCGGACGGGCGGGTGGCCGACAGCTGTGGCCGACGGACGCGGTCGGCGGGTGGGGCCGGCGGGCCTGGCCGGTGGAGTGGGTGTGCGGGTGGTGCGGTCGCCTCGGGGGCGGGTGGTCAGGTGGTGAGGCCGGCGACGCGCAGGGCGTGGACGAGGTCCCAGTGGCGTTGGTCGGAGACGGTGCGCGCGGCCTCGAGGAGGAGCGGGACGAGGCGTTGCGGGTCGGGCTGGGCGCTGCGGGCGGCCTCTTCGGGGGTGCGGACGCGGACGTAGGCGCTGAGGAGGGCGCGGAGTTCGCGGTGGCGGCCCTGGTCGGCGAGGTCGAGGACGGCGGCGCCGATCTCGGGGGCGGGCCGGGCGACGCCTTGGCGGAGCATTTGCTGTCCGTCGGTGGTGCGGCCTGCGGCGGTGAGGGCGTCGGCGGCGGCGACGAGCCGGTCGGCGGGCAGGGACGCGGCTTCCCACAGGAGGGTGGCCCAGTCGGCGTCGAGTCCGTGGTGGTGGAGTTCGGCGGCGAGGTGGGGGAAGCGTGCGGCGGGCCAGTGGGCGGCTTCGACGAGGAGGGCGTGTGCTTCGCCGCTGCGGCCTTCGGCGCGGAGCCGGGTGAGGGTGGTGACGGTGCGGGTGGTGTGGTGCCGTGCGTCGTCGTCGGGTGGGGTGGTGTCGGGGGTGGGGTGGGGTGCGGGTTCTTCGGCGGCTCCGGCGAAGCGGGCGCCGCGTGGTGTGCGGCGGCCGGGTGCGGTGGGGGTGGGGAGGGTGGGTGTCGTGTCGGGTACGGGGGTGGGGTCGGTGTCGGCTTCGGTCATGCCGGCGAAGCGTGCGCTGCCCCGGGTGCGGCGCTTGGGGCGTTTCGTGGCGGGCGGGGCGGGGTGGTCGGCTGCGGCGGGGTCGAACGCGGTGTGGGCGGTGGTGGGTTGGGGGTGGTGGTCGGGTGTCCGGGTGCCGTCGTGGTGGCGTTCGGGTGTCTGGCGTTGCTGGTCGTGGTGTGCGGGGTCGGCGGGTGTGTTCCTCGGGCCGCCTTGTGCGGGGACCCATGCGTGGGGGTCGTGTGCGGGGGTCGGGGTGGTGGGGGCGCCGGGGTCGTAGGGGTCGGCGTACGGGCTGGGGGCGCCGGGTGCGGGGTCGCGCGGGTGGGTGTCCTGTTCGGCGGGGTGGGGCCGGTTGTCCGGGTGCGGGGTCCAGGTGCCGTCGGGTGCGGTCCGCGGGTGTGTGTGGGGGGCGCGGCGGTCGAGGCGGTCGATGCGGTGACGGAGCTCGGTGCAGCGGGCGGTGGCGCGTTCGTGGTCGTCGTGCGCCCAGGCGAGGTCGAGGCGGATGGCGTCGGCTTCCTCGTGGGTGGCGGCGGTGTGGAGGAGGCGGGCCAGGTCCGTCTGGCGTTCGGCGGCGTAGCGTTGTTCGCGGAGCATGACGTCGAGGCGGTCGCCGAGCGCGTTTCTGCCGCCGGGTCGGGCGTCGTGGGCGGCGAGTGAGGCCTGGTGGAGGGTGCGGGCGCGGTCGGTCTCCTGGGATGCGGCGCGGTCTCCGTATCCGGCGAGGAGGTCCTGGAGGAGTGCTTCCACGACGTCCCAGGGGGGTACTTCCCAGCCGTCGAGGCAGGCGCGCATGCCGTCGGGGTCGCGTTGCCAGAAGACTCCGCACCAGCCGCCGCCTTGGTCGAGCCGGTTCATCAGCTCGTTCAGGTAGCGCGCGAACTCCCGGACCTGTCCAGGGAGTTGTTCTACAGTCATCACCCAACTCCCGCCCGACTGGAGTGCCCCGGTCCGGTAGAAAACACCAGCCGTGTTACGGATCGGCTACAGGGAGTTTTCGGCGCGGGCGCAGTGCCCTCAACGATGGATCACTTCGGTGTGCTCCGCTTCGGGCGCGCCGAATGTGGGGCGACCCTACTCCCCTCCCCCGTCCGCGTGTTGGGGGTCGGTCAGGTCCGGTCGGTGATGGGTGACTCGCTGCCGGTGGGGCGGTGGAGGGTGGGAGTTGGTTCGGCGATGTCGGGGCCTTGCGACGGTCCCTTGGGCGCTGTGCGGGCTCCGGTTGCTGCCAGGGCGGGTTCCGGTTTCTCCGGGTCCGGGCCTGGCGCGGGTGATCCGGGCCGGACGCGGGTGATCCGGGCGAGGTGGGTCCTCGCCCGGATCGTCACGTGGCTTCACGTCACGCGGCATCACATCGCGACGCGGGTGGGTGTCGCGACGCGGGTGGGTGCCGCGACGCGGGTGGGTGCCGCGACGCGAGTGGGTGCCGCGACGCGAGTGGGTGCCGCGACGCGAGTGGGTGCCGCGACGCGAGTGGGTGCCGCGACGCGAGTGGGTGCCGCGACGCGAGTGGGTGCCGCGACGCGAGTGGGTGCCGCGACGCGAGTGGGTGCCGCGACGCGAGTGGGTGCCGCGTCGCGAGTGGGTGCCGCGACGCGAGTGGGTGCCGCGTCGCGAGTGGGTGCCGCGTCGCGAGTGGGTGCCGCGTCGCGAGTGGGTGCCGCGACGCGAGTGGGTGCCGCGACGCGAGTGGGTGCCGCGACGCGAGTGGGTGCCGCGACGCGAGTGGGTGCCGCGACGCGAGTGGGTGCCGCGTCGCGGGTGGGTGTCTACGGTGCTGGTCGTACCACCATCGCCGAGCCGCCGCCTCGGCGTACCTTCTCCGCCGCGGCCAGCCATGCGCCGTTCGGGAGGCGTTGGACGCCGGTGGCCGCGCCGATCTCCGGGTTGGGTTTGAAGGAGTGGCCGATGGCTTCGAGCCGTGCCCTCAACGGGCTGTCGTAGAGGGCGGGTTCGAGTTCGGTCTGGGCGGCGTTGCGCTGGCTGGCGCGGGGTGCGGCGATCGCGTCGACGAGGGGGAGGCCCCGGTCGACGAACTCGGTGAGCGTCTGCAGGACGGTGGTGATGATGGTGGCGCCGCCGGGTGAGCCGAGGGCCACGACGGGGCGGCTGTGGCGGTCGAGGACGATGGTGGGGGAGATCGACGAGCGGGGGCGTTTGCCGGGGCCGGGCAGGTTGGGGTCGTGGACGGCGGGGCTCGCGGGTGCGAAGGAGAAGTCGGTGAGTTCGTTGTTGAGGAGGAATCCGCGTCCGGGGACGGTGATGCCGCTGCCGCCGGTCTGCTCGATGGTGAGGGTGTAGGAGACGACGTTGCCCCACTTGTCGGCGACCGTCAGGTGGGTGGTGTTCTCGCCCTCGTACGTCGTCGGGGCGGCCTTTCCGCCGGTGGTGCAGGCGGTGGGGTGGTGGGGGTCGCCGGGTGGGAGGGGGCTGGTGAGGACGGCGTCGTCCTTGATGAGGCAGCCGCGGGAGTCGGCGTACTTCTGTGCCAGCAGGCCCTTGGTGGGGACGTCCTCGAAGGCCGGGTCGCCGACCCAGCGGCCGCGGTCGGCGAACGCGATGCGGCTCGCCTCGATGAAGCGGTGCAGGTAGCGTGCCTCACTCGCCTGGGAGAGGTCGGTGTTCTCCAGGATGTTGAGGGCTTCGCCGACGGTGGTTCCGCCGGAGGAGGACGGGGCGATGGAGTAGACGTTCAGGCCGCGGTACGGGGTCCGGGTGGGTGCCTGGCGTTTCGCCTCGTAGGCGGCGAGGTCGCGTGTGGTCAGTCGGCCGGGGCGGGCGTTGTAGCCGGAGGCGGGGTCGACGGGCGGTTTGTCGGCGGTGGCGACGACCTCGCGGCCGAGGCGGCCGTGGTAGACGGCGTCCATTCCCTTCTCGCCCAGCTCGGTGTAGGTGCGGGCGAGGTCGGGGTTCTTGAACGTGGAGCCGACGACGGGGAGGGAGCCGCCGGGCAGGAACAGTTGCGCGGTGGCGGGGAAGTTCGCGAACCGGGCCTGGTTGGCCTCGGTCTGGGAGCGGAAGGTGTCGTCGACGGTGAATCCGTCGCGGGCGAGGCGCTCGGCGGGCTTCAGGACGGTGTGGAGTCGTTTGCTGCCCCAGGTGTCCAGGGCCGTCTGCCAGGTCGCGGGGGTGCCCGGTGTGCCCACGCTCAGGCCGCTGGTGACGGCGTCGGCGAAGGCGAGGGGTTTGCCGTTCTCCAGGAACAGTCCGGAGTCGGCGGTCAGGGGTGCCGTCTCGCGTCCGTCGATGGTGTGCACCGTGCGGGACTTGGCGTCGTAGTAGACGAAGTAGCCGCCTCCGCCGATGCCGGAGGAGTAGGGCTCGGTGACGCCGAGGGCGGCCGCGGTGGCGACGGCGGCGTCGACGGCGTTGCCGCCGTTCTTCAGGACCTCGATGCCGGCGGCGGAGGCGTCCTGGTCGACGCTGGCGACGGCGCCGCCGTAGCCGACGGCGACGGGTGTCTTGGCGCCGGTGGTTCTCGCGGTGGTGGTTGCGGCCGGTGCTGCGGGGGGTGCCGCGGCACCGACCGTCATCACCGTGGCCGAAACCGCCAGGACCGCCAGATTCCGCGCAACAGGGCGACGCATCCGTACCTCCAGTCAACAGCTGTGGGCGCAGCGTAACGTCGATGCCATGCTCGCGTCAGGACCCCCTCGAACGTGTTTCCGTGGGCCCGCTAGCATGCGCGCCCATGACTGACGACGTGCGGAACATCGTCCTCGGCGTCCTGGCGGCCGGCATCAGTGCCGCGCTCGGCTGGCTCGCCCGTACCTATCTGTGGAAGCGCAGGTTGCGGCGCAAGCAGGCGTTCTTCGGGCTGCCCGACAATTCCGAGTCGCTGCTGGTGGTGAATCGCGAGGCGGGTGGGCCGGAGCTGACGGTGATGCGTCATGACGTGTTCGCGCTGCTGGAGTTGTCGGCGCTGATCAAGGACTGTGGGGCGCATGCCCAGGTCATCGCGCACGATGCCACACAGCAGGGCTTCGGGGAGCGGACGGAGTTCTGTGTGGGGGGTCCGTCGTCGAATCGGCGGATGGCGGCGCATCTGCATTCGTTGCTGCCCGGGATACGGGTGAACGTGGACTCCGAGCCGGGTCCGGACCGGGGTGCGTTCCAGATCGGGAGTGAGCGGTACCGTCTGGAGTCGGGTCGGGCCGAGTACGTGATTCTGGGGCGGCTCACGGCGGGCCAGGGCCGGGACGCGCGGCCGGTGTTCCTGTTCTGCGGGCAGCGGGCGATCACCAATCAGGCGGCGACGCGTTACCTGGCGCGGAACCATGCGCGGCTGGCCCGTAAGCACGGCGGCAGCAGTTTCGTCCTGTTGCTGAAGGTCGTGAACTCGCAGGCGTACGGTCCCGATGTCGTCGAGGTCGTCGCGGACGTCACGCGCGCCGCCCAGGCGCCGTTGCCGACGCCGGCGCCTGCCACGGGGGCGGGCTCCAGGCATCGCGCGGAGTCCTGAGCGGCGGGACGACGCGGCGGAGGCGCGACGGAGGGCGCGCGGCGGAGGGCGCGCGGCGGAGGGCGAGTGGGCGCCGCGCCGGCGCGGGCGGCGGCCCGGGAGGAGATGGACTCTTCAACGATCGTTACTCGCACGTAACTTACTCACGGGTTACTTCCGGTAAGACACCGAGGTTACCGTCGGGTCACTTTGCACCGACCAGTGAGGAGTGACCTGTGGGATCCGGTCGCAACGCCCTGCGCACGTCCGCCGTCGGTGCCGTCTCCGCGACACTGATCGCCGCCGCCGGCCTCGGATCGGCCCCCGCCGCCCAGGCCGCGGGGGGCACGGGCGGCGGTATACGGTTCGTCGACATCGCCGGCGACGGCGGAACGCCCCTCAAGGCCAACGTCGTCACGCCCGCGGGAGCCGACGGCACCCGCGCCTACCCCCTCGTCGTGCTGCCGACGAGCTGGGGCCTGCCGCAGGTCGAGTACCTCGCGCAGGCCCAGAAGCTCGCGAACTCCGGCTACGTGGTGGTCGGTTACAACGTCCGCGGATTCTGGCAGTCCGGCGGGCAGATCGAGGTCGCGGGTCCGCCCGACACCGCCGACGCCTCCAAGGTGATCGACTGGGCGCTCGCCAACACCCCCGCGGATCCCGGGAAGATCGGTATGGCGGGTGTGTCGTACGGGGCCGGCATCAGCCTGCTCGCCGCCGCCCACGACCGGCGCGTCAAGGCCGTCGCCGCGCTCAGCGGCTGGGCCGACCTGATCGACTCGATCTACTCCCACCGCACCCAGCACGCCCAGGCGGCCGCGGTACTGGACGGCGCCGGCCGTCTCACGGGCCGCCCCGGACCCGAACTCCAGCAGGTCTTCTCGGACTTCTTCTCCTCGAACCTGTCCAAGGAGCAGAGCCTCATCGACTGGGGCAGGAAGCGCTCCCCCGCGACCTACGTCGACCGGCTCAACAAGAACGGCGCCGCCGTCTTCCTCGCCAACGCCTGGGGCGACACGGTCTTCTCACCCAACCAGTACGCCCGGTTCTACGGGGAGCTGACCGGCCCCAAGCGCCTGGAGTTCCGGCCCGGCGACCACGCCACGGCCGAGCTGACCGGCCTGTTCGGGCTCCCCAACGACGTGTGGACCGACACCGGCCGCTGGTTCGACCACTATCTCAAGGGCGAGGACAACGGAGTCGACCGCGAGCAGCCCGTACGGCTCAAGTCCCGCTCCACCGGCGGCTACGAGGGCTACCCGGACTGGAAGTCGGTCGGCGCGACCACCCGGAAGATCGCCCTCGGCGGCACGACCACGATCCGTACGAACGTCGACTCGGGCGCGGACGGTGGAGTGGTCTTCCTGTCCAGCATCCTCGACCAGTTGACGCGGACCCCGCCGATGGCCTCGATCCCGCTGCTCCCGCGCACCTGGGCCGCAGTCTGGCAGTCGGGGAAGTACACGAGCGGACAGCAGGTGCGCGGTACGGCGCGGGTGCACACCACGGTCACCGCGACCAAGGAGAGCGGCACCCTCGTCGCCTATCTGTACGACGTGGGGCCGCTCGGCCTCGGCAGGCTGGTCAGCAACGCGCCGTACACCTTCCACGGGCGGACGCCCGGCAAGCCGTTCGGTGTGGACCTGGAGTTGTTCTCCACGGCCTACGACGTCCCGGCAGGGCATCGGCTGGCCCTGGTCGTCGACACGGTGGACCCGCTCTACATCGAGCACAACCCGTCCGGCGCGCAGCTGACCTTCTCCTCGCCGGAGCACGACCCGTCGTATGTGACGGTGCCCCTGCGCGAACAGTGATCTCCGGCTGCCGCCGGCCGGGCCTGGCCCTGTGAGCTGCT
This sequence comes from Streptomyces sp. NBC_01428, assembly GCF_036231965.1. Lineage (NCBI taxonomy): Bacteria > Bacillati > Actinomycetota > Actinomycetes > Kitasatosporales > Streptomycetaceae > Streptomyces > Streptomyces sp. NBC_01428. Next base: position 2,206,117 of record NZ_CP109499.1, read on the forward strand.
GCTCCCCTACGGTGGCGGGGCGGTGGGGGGTACCCCACCCGGCAGCAGCGTCCCTGGTTCGGCCGGTGCCACGTCCACGGCCTCGGTCTCGGGACTGCTCCGCTCCCACCGGTCGGCCCGGGTGAGCGGCGCGCACATCCCGGTGCGGAGCGGCCAGGTCGCCGTCACCGCGGGGATGAACGCCACATCGTAGTCGAGGTTCGACGCGGTCGGCTTCCCGGTGCGGATCCGACGGCCCACGCCGTGCGGGGCGCGGGGGTCGTGGGGCGGGGTGGTCCTGGTGCCGCGGACGTGCCCGCGGGTCCGGCGTGTCCGGCGTGTCCGCTGGCCGAGCGATGTTCCCGGACGGGGGATCCCTTGTGCCGTCGGGCAGTTGGGGTCCTCTCGGGGTACGGGCGGCTCAGCGGGCGGGCTGCCCTCCTTTCGGGGGTGCCGGCGGGCCGGTGACGGCGGTCGCCTCCCCTGTGCCGACGGTGAGGTCGACGTCCTGCGGAACATGCGGCTCCCCGAAGTACGTGGTGACGTCGTGCAGCTCGATCAACGGATCGACGGCCATTCCGGTCCTGTCCACTCTCGGCTGGGTCGGTCAGCAAACTATCGACGCAAAACGGGACTTAAGGGACGACACGCACGCAGAGCAATTAACCGTATTTGAGGCTGCATCACGACCTCATCACGACACTCCGTACGATCCCCCGGATGGCATTCCGACCGGCACGTCCGGGCTACGGGAAGCGGGCCGCAGCCGGGACCGGCCGGAGGGCTTCCGCTACCCCTCGGAGGCCTCGGCGTAGGTCTGGGACAGTTCGGGGACGCCCTGGACGGCCCAGTCGAGCCCCGCCTCGACGACCGCGATCTCCCGGCCCGACGGCAGCCGGACGGCGGGGCTGCCACCGGGCCAGACGTGCCAGGACGCGCCGGGGACCGTACGTACGACGACCGTGCCGAGATAGAGGCCGGCGTCGTTGCCCAGCCAGGGAAGCGCCTCCGGGTCGTCGCGCCACAACGGCAGCAGTTGATCCAGCGCCGCCAACGACGCCGGGCTGTCGTCCAGTTCGAGGCCGGCCGCCGCGGCCTGGGAGCGGAGCAGCTCGCACTCCGAGAGGAGTTCGGCGACACCGTCCGGGTCGTCCTCGAAAGCGGCGGCGAGCGCCCGGTCCTGCTGCGCCGGATGGCGCCTGCGCCATTTTTCCAAGAAGGGGATGTTCATGACCGGCCTCTCCGTGGGGTGCGATCGCCGACGGCTCCGCGTTCCCGGCGTTTCCACGAGCCTATCTTGCGGCAGTTGATCACGGAATGGGCGAATCGGCGGCGTAGCGGACCCGCCGTTGCCTACCCCTGGCCGGGGCAGGCCGGGTGGCGCCGGGGCGCCGATACTCGGAGCCATGAACGGAACATCGCACCTCGGGGACTTCCTGCGGACGCGGCGCGCCCAGCTGCTTCCCGAGGACGTCGGGGTACCCACGTACGGCGAACGGCGGCGGGTGCCGGGGCTCCGGCGTGAGGAGCTGGCCCTGCTGGCGGGCGTGAGCGTCTCGTACTACACGCGGCTGGAACAGGGCCAGTCGCAGAGCGCCTCGCCGGAGGTGCTGGACGCGATCGCCCGCGCGCTGCGGCTCGACGAGTCCGAGGTGCGGCACCTGCGTCACCTGGCCCGCGCGGACCGCCGACGCCCGCGGGAGCGGCGGCCCGCTCCGGAACGCGTGACCGAGCCGATGCGTCAACTCCTCGACGCGCTCGGGGACGTTCCGGCGATCGTGCTCGGCCGGCGCAGTGACGTACTGGCGTGGAACCGTCCGGGACACGCCCTGTTCGCCGGCCATCTCGCCCCGCGGGCACCGGAGTCGGCCGCCGGGCGGCCCAACATGGCCCAGCTGGTGTTCCTCGACGCTCACACCCGTGGGCTGTACGCGGACTGGCCGGACAAGGCCAGGGCGGTGGTGGGGAACCTCCGGCTGGTGGCGGGCCGGCACCCGGACGACGGCGCGTTGCACGCGCTGGTGGGCGAACTCAGTGCGAAGAGCCCGGAGTTCGCGTCGATGTGGGCGGACCACCGGGTCAGGGCGTGCAGCGTCGCGGCCTACGCGATGCGGCATCCGCTGGTCGGTGCGCTGACCGTCACCCAGCAGACGCTCGGCGACGGTCCGGGGCCCGGCATCGTCGTCGCCACGACCGCGTCGGGCTCGTCCTCGCGTGCCGCCCTCACCCTGCTCGCCCAGGCCGTCCGGTCCGCCCCGCCGGCCGTTCCCGAAGCCGTCGTGCCGGAAGCCCTCCGGACCGTACCGGCGTCCCCGGGACCGCGGACGCCCACCGTCTGACCGGGCCCGGCGTCCGGACATCGACCCCCTCGGTTCCCCGACACTCCCGACTCCCCCCGACACCCCCAACACCCCCAACACCCCTCAGGCGTCGCCGTGTTGCTGCCGCATGCCCGAAAACACGTGAAGGAACCATGGTCAAGAAACTCTCCACGCTGTCCGCGTCGGCGGCCGTCCTCGTCACGGCCCTGACGGCGGCACTCGCCCCGGCACCGTCCCCGGCGTCCACACCGGCGGAAACACCCTCGATGACGGCCGCGGCGTCGGCTGCCGTCTCCTCCTCGTTGGACAACGCGCGGATCGCCGCGCACTTCGACCTGGCCTCGGGACGGACCCCCGAGAACATCGCCCTGGCACCGGACGGCGACGCGTACGTGACCTTCGCCGCGGGCCGGCAGGTCGCCAAGGTGTCCCGCGACGGCACCACCCGCATCCTGGCGACCCTGCCGAAGCCGGCCGACGGCGGTGTCCACACCCCGGTCCTCGGCTTCCCGCTGACCGTCGGTATCACCCGCGCCCACGACGGCACCCTGTACTTCCTGTACGCCACCGGCACCGCCGACCTGACCGGCGTCTGGCGGCTGCGGCCGGGCGGCCGGCCCGAGCGGATCGCCGCACTGCCCGCGGGCGGCCTGCCCAACGGCCTCGCCCTGGACGCCCGCACCCGCACCCTCTACGTCACCGACTCCGTCCTCGGCACCATCTGGCGCGTGCCCGCCACCGGTGGCACCGCCACCGCCTGGTCGACCGCCCCCGAACTCGCCTCCACGGGCTTCCTCGGCGCCAACGGGCTGAAGGTCCACCACGGGGCCGTCTGGGCCGGCAACCTCGACCGGGGCACCGTCGTACGCATCCCCGTCCTCCCGGGCGGACACGCCGGGGAGGCCAGGATCAGGGCCACCGGCCTGCCGGGCATCGACGACTTCGCGTTCACCGGCCACGGCGACCGCCTGCTCGCCACGCTCAACGGCACCGGCCAGGTCGCCCTCGTCCAGGGCGACGGCAGCCACTCCATCGTGCTCACCGGGGCCGACGGCCTCCAGAACCCCACCGCGGTCGCCCTGCGCGGACGCACCGTCTACGTGACGAGCGCCGCCTACGTCACCGGCCAGGACCCGAACCTGCTCCTCGCCCGCCTGAACGACCAGCGCCACGCCACCGCCCACCCCGCGTACCGGGGGCGACGCGCCCGGTGAGGTGCCCGCACGGGTGTCGTACGTTCACGTTCCGTACGGTGCCCGTGCGGAGGCGCCCGCACCGTCGGGCGCGCGGCCGGTGTGCGGGGCGAGAGCGGAGGCAGTCGTGAAGGCAGTGCGGTTCAGCCGGTTCGGAGGGCCGGAGGTGCTGGAGGTCGTCGATCTTCCGGATCCGGTTCCGGGTCCCGGTCAGGTGCGGATCGCGGTGCGTGCCGCCGGGGTCAACCCGAGCGACTGGAAGAAGCGCGCGGGGCTGATGGACGAGGAGCTTCCGCAGACCCTGGGCCACGAGGCGGCCGGCGTCGTCGACGAACTCGGCGAGGGCGTCACGGATGTGGCCGTCGGCGACCGCGTGTACGGCTTCTCCCCCGACGGCGCGGCCCAGGCCGAGCTGACGGTGCTGTCCGCGTACGCGCCGATCCCGGCCTCGCTCGACTTCCCCGGTGCCGCCGCGCTGCCCGCCGCGGTGGAGACCGCCACCCGGGCGCTCGACCGGCTCGGGGTCGGGGGCGGCGTGCTGCTCCTCGTCAACGGCGCCTCCGGGAGCGTCGGCGGCGCCGCCGTCCAGCTCGCCGTGGAACGCGGTGCGCGGGTGATCGGCACCGCCGGTCCCGCGAACCAGGACCACGTCCGCTCGCTGGGCGCCGAGCCCGTCGTCTACGGTGCGGGCCTCGTCGAGCGGGTCCGTGCGCTCGCGCCCGACGGGGTCGACCTGGCGCTCGACGTCGCCGGGAGCGGGGTGCTTCCCGAACTGATCGGTCTCGCCGGCGGGGCCGGGCACGTCCTCACGGTCGCCGACTTCGCCGGAGCGCGGCAGCACGGGGTGGAGTTCAGCAGCGGGGACGGCGGCCGCGCGCTCCACGCGCTCGGTGACATCGGGGAACTGATCGAGTCCGGGCGCTTCACACTCCCCGTCGCACAGACGTTCCCGCTCGCCGAGGTCGCCGAGGCGCACCGGGCGGGCGAGCGGGGCGGTGTACGCGGCAAGCTCGTCCTGACGGTCGGCTGAACCGCGGGGCCGACGCCGGCCGGCCTGGGCGGCCGCGGCGCCGGTTCCTCCGTGCCGGGCACTGTGGCCGGCGGGCGGCGCCCGCGTGCCGTGCCTTCGGTGTGCCGGGGTGCAGGGCTTCCTAGACGTCCAGGTCCACGACGACCGGCGCGTGGTCGGAGGCGCCCTTGCCCTTGCGCTCCTCCCGGTCCACGTAGGCGTCCTTGACCGCTGTGGAGAACGCCTCGTTGCCGTAGACGAGGTCGATGCGCATGCCCCTGTTCTTCGGGAAGCCGAGCTGGCGGTAGTCCCAGTACGTGAAGGGCTGGTCGTACTTCAGGGGGCGCGGGACCACGTCCGACAGGCCGGTCCCGCGCAGGGCCGCGAGGGCGTCGCGCTCGGCCGGGGTGACGTGGGTGAGGCCCTCGAAGGCGGCGACGTCGAAGACGTCGTCGTCCGTCGGCGCCACGTTGTAGTCGCCCATCACGGCGAACGGGCGGCTGCCCGCCGCGTCGCCCGCGACGGCCGTCCTCAGGGCGTCGAACCACTGGAGCTTGTACGTGTAGTGCGGGTGGCCGACCTCGCGGCCGTTCGGCACGTACACCGACCAGACGCGGACCGGGCCGCAGGTCGCCGACACGGCGCGGGGTTCCTCGACGCCCTCGTAGCCGGGGTCGCCGGGCAGGCCCTTGACGACGTCCTCCAGGCCGACGCGGGAGATCACCGCCACGCCGTTCCACCGGCCGGTGGCGTGCACCGCCGCCTCGTAGCCCAGCTCGCGCAGCGCGTCCGTGGGGAACTGCTCGGCGGCGATCTTGGCCTCCTGGAGGCACAGCACGTCCGTGCCGGTGCTCTCCAGCCAGGCCAGCAGCCTCGGCAGGCGGGCGGTGATCGAGTTCACGTTCCAGGTGGCGATGCGCATGCCCCACAACCTACCCGGCGGGTACGACAACGGGTCCGCGGGCGACACCCGGGCCCCTCTTGCGTGCGACGGGGAAGGGGCTCGCAAGGGGGGCGCGCGGGTGAGGGCGGTCCCGGTCGGACCTCGGCCGAACGGTCGGACCTCGCCCCAGCGGTCGGACCTCGGCCCGGTGGTCAGACCTCGGCCGACGTTCCCGGGGCGAGCCGCAGGTGCTCGGCGCCGCCCAGGGAGCCGATCTGGCTGTCGTAGATGGGCCGGGCCAGGTCCGTGAGCAGGGCGTCGTGGATGTCGTAGGCGCGTTGCGGCTTGACCTCGCGGACGTACTCGATGACCTCGGAGATCTTGTTCCACGGGGCCATGACCGGGAGCATCAGCGTCTCGACCGGGCCGCCGGGGACGGTGAGCGCGTCGCCGGGGTGGAAGACGCGGCCGCCGTCGACGAGGAAGCCGACGTTGGTGATGCGCGGGATGTCCGGGTGGATGACGGCGTGGAGTTCGCCGTGCACCTGCACGTCGAAGCCGGCCGCGCTGAACGTGTCGCCGTGGCCGACGGTGTGCACCTGCCCGGGGAAGGCCGCCGAGATCTTCTTTGCCACCGAGCGCAGCGTCCAGATCTCCGCCGCCGGGTCGGCCTCCATGCCGGCCCGCAGCCGCTCCTCGCTGAAGTGGTCGGGATGCTCGTGCGTCACGAGGATGATGTCCGCGCCCAGGGCCGCGTCCTCCTCGCTGAAAGCGCCGGGGTCGATGACGAGCGTGCGTCCGTCCTTCTCGAGACGGACGCAGGCGTGCGACTTCTTCGTGAGCTTCATACGTCCCATCCTGCCCCCGTGGCCGCGCCGGGGCTCCACCGGCCGGACGCGGGGGCCGCCGGCGCCGGTGGTCACTCCTCCGGGGTGGTCTCCTCGCGGATCACCTGCTGCGCCACCTTGAAGGCGCTGTTCGCGGCCGGTACGCCGCAGTAGACGGCCGCCTGGAGGAGGACTTCCCTGATCTCGACGGGGGTGAGGCCGTTGCGGAGGGCGGCGCGGGTGTGGAAGGCCAGTTCGTCGAGGTGTCCGCCGGCGACGAGGGCGGTGAGGGTGACGCAGCTGCGGGAGCGCCGGTCGAGTCCGGGCCGGTTCCAGACCTCTCCCCACGCGTAGCGGGTGATGAAGTCCTGGAAGTCGCCGGAGAACTCGTCGGCCGCGCCCAGGGCGCGGTCCACGTGCGCGTCGCCCAGCACTTCGCGCCGCACCTTGATCCCGGCGTCGTAGGGGTCGGGCCGGCCCATGACCTCGGACGGTGCGGCGGCGGGGCCGATCTCGGCGAACGGGGCGACCGGCGGCGGCGCGGACAGGGCTGCGTGTACGGGAGCGGACTGGATCGCCATCTGTCCGGTGGCGGAGTCGAAGGCGGTGGGCTGCCAGGCGGTGGAGAAGTGGCGTACGAGGAGGTCGGTGACGGCGGCGGGCTGCTCGACCGGTACGAGGTGGGAGGCGCCGGGGACGACGGCGAGGCGCGCGTCCGGTATGCCGGCGACCAGGGTGCGGGCCTCCGCGGGGCCGGTGACCTGGTCGTCGGAGCCGACGAGGACGAGGGTGGGCACGCCGATGCGGCCCAGTTCGGACCGTACGTCGAAGGCGGCGAGGGCCTCGCAGGCGGCGATGTAGCAGCCGGGGTCGGTGGTGCGCACCATCTGGACGGCCCACTCGGTGATGGCGGGCTGGGCGGCGGCGAAGCCGGTGGTGAACCAGCGCTCGGGCGAGGTGCGCGCGATGGGGTCGAGTCCGTTCGACCGGACGATCACTCCGCGCTGGCGGAACTCGTCGGCCGTGCCGAAGCGGGGTGAGGCCGCGATGAGGGCGAGGGAGGCGACGCGTTCCGGGCGGCGCAGGGCCAGCTCGATGCCGAGGGCGCCGCTGAACGCGCAGCCCGCGTATCCGAAGCGCTGGACGCCGAGCTGGTCGAGCGTGGCGAGCAGCCGCCCCGCCAGTTCGGCGACCGAGCCGGCCGGGTACGCGAGGGCTCCGCCGTGTCCGGGCAGGTCGAAACGGAAGACCCGGAAGCTCTTCGCGAGCTCCGGGACCTGCCGGTCCCACATGTGCCAGGTGGTGCCCAGGGAGGGTCCCAGGATCAGGACAGGTGCGTCTTCCGGCCCGTCAAAGCGGTATTGCAGGGTGTTAGGTGGTGTCTCGCTCACCCGACAGACCCTCTCATCTCTCACGAGAACTCACATGGCCGGTCCCAACCTAGTGGCTGTGGTCCCCGCTCGAGGACGGGCCGGTCGCCGTCGGAACGGGGTCCGGGTGCCTGCTCCGCGGCGTGTGCGGGAGGGCTGTTACCGCCGAGTGTCGTGGCGGGTGCCCTCGTCCGGTCCGGGGTGGCCGGGTGGGGTGGGGAAGGTGGCCGACGCCGCGAGGAAGGCGTCGTTCTCCGTGGGAGAGCCGATCGAGACGCGGACTCCCTCGCCCGCGAACGGCCGGATCGACACGCCCGCCGCCGCGCAGTGACCGGCGAAGGCGAGGGCCTGGTCGCCGAGCTGGAGCCAGAGGAAGTTGGCGTTGCTGGAGGTGACGGGCCGGCCCTGTGCGGTGAGGGTGTGGTGGAGTCGCTCGCGTTCCTTGACCGTGGTCTCCACGCGGGCCATCAGGGCGTCCTCCGAGCGGAGTGCGGCGATCGCCGCGGCCTGCGCGACGGCGTTCACGCTGAAGGGGAGGAACGCCTTGCGCAGGGCTTCGATCACGGTGGGGTGGCCGACGACGAAGCCGACTCTGAGCCCGGCCAGGCCATAGGCCTTGGAGAAGGTGCGCAGGACCACCACGTTGGGTCGCCCGGGCCGCAGCGTGAGGCCGTCGGGGACGTCGTCGTCGCGCACGTACTCGATGTAGGCCTCGTCGATGACCACGAGGAGATCGGCGGGGACCCGGTCGAGGAAGGTCTCGAGGTCGGACCGGGAAATCACCGTCCCCGTCGGGTTGTTGGGGTTGCAGACGAAGATGAGGCGTGTCCGGTCGGTGATCGCGGCGGCCATCGCGTCGAGGTCGTGGGCCCCGTCCTTGAGGGGGACCTCGACCGGCGTGGCACCGGAGAGTCTGGTCAGGATCGGGTAGGCCTCGAACGAGCGCCAGGCGTAGAGGACTTCACCGCCGGGCTCCGCGACCGCTTCCAGGAGCATCTGGGAGACACCGACCGAGCCGCAGCCGACGGCGATGCTGTCCTCCGGTACGGCGAAGCGTGAAGATATCTCGGAGATCAGGTCCGCGCAGGTGTTGTCCGGATAGCGGTTGACGCCCAGGGCCGCCTCCTGGATCGCCCGCACGACCGCGGGGATCGGCTCGTACGGGGACTCGTTGGCGGACAGCGGGAAGGCGTGCCCCTCGGGCGAGCGGGGGGACTGGCCCTGTTTGAAGCTCACGAGCCGGTCGAGCGCGGAACGGATACGGGGCACCTGCCCGGCGGCGTCGGAAGCGGCGGTTGTCGGGACAGCGGACATGCTTCATCTCCTCCTCGGAGTTCGTAACACGGTCTCGTTGCGGTGCCCTGGTCGAACGCGACCGGCACGACGCCGCCGTTCGAGCGTCACCGGACACCTCAGGAGCACCCCACCGCGACCGTGTTACGCGCTCTCGGAGGATCGGTGGTGTCTGGTTACTTCGTTGTGGCGTGCTTCGGCGTGGTGTCGGTGGTTTCCTCTGTGGGTTCGGTGGGGGTGGTTTCGTTGGTGGCTTGTTGGATGGCGTGGTTGCTGAGTGCGGGGAGGCTGGCGAGGGCGACGATGATCATGAGGAGGCCGCCGGTGATGAAGGGGGTGCGCAGGCTGGTGGTGCTGGCGAGGTAGCCGGCGAGGATGCCGCCGAAGGGGGCGCCCATGAGGGAGATGAGGCGGCTTGCGGAGAGGACGCGTCCGCGGATTTCGGTGGGGGCCAGGCGTTGGCGGAGGGCGCCGACGATGACGATCTGGACGCTCATGGAGAAGCCGATGGTGGCCATCATGGCGCCGGCGATCCAGGGGCTGGTGGTGAGGCCGAGGCCCAGGACGGCGAGTCCTTCGATGGACATGCCGACGCAGCGCATGGTGCCGACCTGGATTTTTTTGGAGATGGGGGCGGAGAGGAAGCTGCCGATGAAGGCGCCGACGGCGGTGGAGCTGAGGAGGAGTCCGTAGCCGATGTCGCCGAGTCCGAGCTGGTTTTTGGCGAGGAGGACCAGGAGGGACATTTTGGCGGTGAAGACGAGGTTGCCGATGGCTGCGGTGCCGGCGAGGGTGCGCAGGACGCGGTGTTTGAGGAGCCAGCGCAGTCCTTCGGCTACTTCGGTGCGCAGGCTGGTGGTGGTGGGTTGGGTGGTGGGGGGGTTGGCGAAGTTGCCTTTGAGGGAGTTGACGCACAGGGCGCTGATGAGGAAGGAGAGGGCGTTGCCGAGGAAGGGCAGGGAGTGGGAGAGGGAGAAGAGGACGCCGCCGATGGGGGGTCCGGCGAGTTGTTCGCCGTTGATCTGTGCTGCGGAGATGCGGCTGTTGGCGCGGATGAGTGCCTGGTCGCCGGTGACGACGACGGGCAGGACGGCCTGGGCGGAGATGTCGAAGAAGATGTCTCCGCAGCCCAGGGCGAATCCGGCGGCGATGAGGAGGGTGATGTTGGCGTGGTCGGTCAGGACGGCGAGGGTGAGCAGGGCGAGGATGGTGAAGCGGACGAGGTCGGCGCGGAGCATGACCTTTCTGCGGTCCCAGCGGTCGACGAGGGCGCCGGCGGGGAGTCCGAGGAGGAACCAGGGCAGGGTGCCGATCGCGCCGACGGCGCCGATGAGGAGGGGGTCGGTGGTGAGTTGGATGGCGAGCAGGGGCAGTGCGGCCATCTGGACGCCGTCGCCCCAGGACGAGGCGATCGCGGCGACCCACACCTTGTTGAAACTGCTTCCCAGGCCCGGCTGGGCCTGCTTGTCCTTCTTGTCTTTACTGATGACGTTCAACGAATCTCCCGAGAACGGATGGTGAGGACAGCAACGGTGAGACGGAGACGACACCCCGGACGGAGGGAAGGGGAGGTCGGGCCGTCGACACCGCCGGCGCGTGAGAGCTACGCGGTGGGCGCGTCCTCCACGTCACGGTTCCACTCGGACTTCGAGGACTGCCAGCCCTCTTCGTCGGCCCCGCGTCGCCAGTAGCCGGAAATGGACAGCTGATCGCGCGTCAGGCCGCGTTCCACCCGCAGGTGGCGGCGGACGGCCTTCACGAAGTGCGCCTCGCCGTGGACGAAGGCGTCCACCGTGCCGGCCGGGAAGTCCAGAGCGGAGACGGCCTCTTGGAGCGCGTCGCCGATCTGGCGCTCCCCGCGGTGCAGCCAGACGATGTCGGCATCGGCCGACGTCCGGATCTCCTGCTCCTCCTCCGGGCCGGAGACCTCGATGAACGCCTTGGCGACCGCTCCCGACGGCAGCGCCTCCAGGGAAGCGCCGATCGCGGGCAGGACGCTCTCGTCTCCGACGAACAGATGCCAGTCGGCCTCCGCACGGGGCGCGTAGCCGCCGCCGGGACCGATGAAGTAGATCTCCTCCCCCGGCTTGACCTTCGCGGCCCAGGGGCCGGCCAGGCCGCTCTCGCCGTGGTAGACGAAGTCCACGGACAGCTCGACGGCGTCCGGGTCCCACCGACGGACCGTGTACGTACGGGTCTTGGGCCACTGGTCCTGGGGGAAGTCCCGGCGAATGGCCGAAATGTCGAAGGGCTCGGGGTACCGCACCTCCTCCAGCGGGAAGATCAACTTGACGTAGTGATCGGTGTACTGACCGGCGGTGAACTCCTTCAGGCCCTCACCGCCCAGCACGACCCTGGCCATGTGCGGGGTCACCCACTCGACGCGCAGCACCCGCCCTCGGTGCAGCCTCGACCTGTTGGGCGTCGGGTTGTCGGACATCAAAGGCTCCTTGCCTGCTTCATTGATCAGGACTGCTTCTTCAGCGCGCGAGCCAGAACCGGAGCAAGGTCCGCGAGCGCATCCGAACTCATCAGCTGCATGTGCTGGAAGGGGGTCACGTGCTGTTCGATGTGGCCGCTCACGTACGGGTCCCAGACCTCCGCGAGTCCGGTGGACGCACCGTCCGGCCCGGCCGCCTCGAAGAAGAGCATGTCGCCGTCGAACTGTTCGGGGGCGGTCGCGCGGCTGATCCTGAGGTTGTTCTCCGTGATGTCGATGAGCGCGGCGACGGTTCGTTCCTCGAGGCTGGCCAGTGTTCCGCCATGGGCCTGGAGGATCTCCAGGATGCGTGGCATCTCGATCGGGTCGTCGCCCGGTTCGGCGTGGAAGGCTCCGATTCCGTCGAACGCGAGCTCCAGGAGGTCTCGTTGGCTGCGCGTACTGTCCGAGCTGGCGTGTCCGCCGGTGCCGGCGTCGAGCACGGCCAGCAGGGACACCTGCTCGCCTTCCTGCTGGAGGCGGGCCGCCAGGTTGTGGGCGACCTTGCCGCCGAAGGACCAGCCGAGGAGGGCGTACGGGCCGGAGGGCTGGATCGCCCGGATCCGGCCGAGGTAGTCCTCGACCATCTCGTCGAGATCGGCGGGGTACGGCTCGTCCGTGGCCAGACCGCGGGCCTGGAGCCCGTACACCGGGTGTTCCCTCGGGACGTAGCGCAGCAGTCCGGCGTAGCACCAGGCCATGCCGCCGCCCGGGTGCACGCAGAACAGCGGCGGGCGGCTGCCGACCGATCGCAGGTTCAGCACGGGCTCCAGTGCGCTGTCCTGCTCCTCGTCGTCGGCCTGGCCCAGGTTCGACAGGGCGGCCACGGTGGGTGTTTTGAGCAGCTTGTGGATCGAGAGCTTCACGCCCAGGATGGACCGGATGCGGCTGGCCAGGCGGGTGGCGAGGAGGGAGTGGCCGCCCAACTCGAAGAAGCTGTCGTCGATGCCGACGGTGGGTACGCCCAGGACTTCGGCGAACAGTCCGCACAGGATCTCCTCGCGCGGTGTGCGCGGGCCGCGTCCGGTGCCGGTCTTCGCGGGTGCGTCGGGTTCGGGCAGGGCCCGCCGGTCCAGCTTGCCGTTGGTGGTCAGGGGGAGCTGGTCGAGGACCACGAACGCTGAGGGGACCATGTACTCGGGCAGCAGCCCGGCCGCGTGGGTGCGCAGGGCTTCGGCATCGATGGCGGTGCCGGTGGTCTCCGCGACGACGTAGGCCACGAGGCGTTTGTCGCCCGACCGGTCCTCACGGGCCACGACCGCGACCTGCGCCAGCCCGGCGAAGCGGCTCAACACCGCCTCGATCTCACCGAGTTCGATACGGAACCCGCGTATCTTCACCTGGTCGTCGACGCGGCCGACGAACTCCAGCAGCCCGTCGCCCGACCAGCGGGCCAGATCACCGGTGCGGTACATACGGGTCCCGGCCGGGCCGTAGGGGTCGGCCACGAACCGCTCAGCCGTCAGGTCCGGCCGCCCGAAGTAGCCCCGGGCCAACCCCGCACCCGCCAGGTACAGTTCACCGGTCACGGCCACCGGGGCCGGCGCCAGGGTCTCGTCGAGGACATAGGCGCGCATGCCGTCCAGCGGACGCCCGACGGGTATCGGAGCCGGCACCTCGTCAGCCACGTCCCACGGCGCCTGAGTCGCGAACAGCGTCGTCTCGGTGGGCCCGTAGGCGCAGCGCACGACGGTGTCCGGGCAGTGTTCCAGTACCCGCTCCACCGCGGTCGGGGAGATCACATCACCGCCGGTGATCACTTCCCGCACTCCCGCGAAGCAGCCGGGGTCCTCTTCCGCCATCACCCGGAACAGGCCCGCCGTCACCTGAAGCCCGGTGATCGACTCCTCGGCGATCAGGCGAGCGAGCGTCGCCACGCTGAGATCGTCGCCGGGCGTCACCACCGTCCGGCCGCCGTGCAGCAGCGGCACCCACAGTTCGTAGGTCGAAGGGTCGAAGGCGTACGGGGCAACCATCAGCACTCGTTCGTGTGCACCCGCGCCGAACATGCCGTCGACGGTGAGGTCGAGGACGTCGCGGTGGGTGACCGCCACCCCCTTGGGACGCCCGGTCGAACCGGAGGTGTACATCACGTAGGCGAGCTGCTCGGGCCGACTCTCGATGCCCAGGTCACCGACCGGCAGCCCGGCGAGGTGTTCGTCCTCGTCCACCACGACCAGGGCGCCAGTGTTGGGTACGCCGCGGTCGCGCATGGCGCGGTCGGTGAGCAGTACGGGCGCGGAGGTCTCGTCGACGATCCACTGCATCCGTTCCAGCGGATACCCACTGTGCAACGGCAGATAGAAGGCCCCGGCCTTGAGCACCGCGAGGAGCGCGACGACCAGATCCACGGAACGTTGCATCAGCACCGCGACCGGCGTCTCGGGTCCCACGTCCAACCCGGTGAGCCGGTGGGCGAGTTGATTCGCCTGCTCGTCCAACTCCCGGTACGACAGCTCCCGTCCGGCACACCGCACCGCCACCGCATCCGGGGACCGCAGCGCCTGAGTCGCGAAAGCCGCCGGCACCGATGCATCGATCATCGCCATATTCGACTCAGATGACCGATCCTCGACAAAATCAACAGTATCTGCAGCACGCATTGCCAATCACCCTCTTTCGGTTGTGGGGTCGAGCGTGTGTCGCATGGAGAGCTGTCCGAGAGCTCACTTGCCGATGGTGGAAAGGGACACGGATCCCAAGGACTCGAAGGACGCGCTGACGGTGGCGCCGGCTTCGAGGTCGATCGCTGCGGCCAGCGATCCGGCGAGGACCAGGTCGCCGGCGGCGATCCCCTCGCCGAAGGAGGCCAAGATGCGGACGAGGCAGGCCACGGACTCCGCCGGGTGCCCCATCACGGCCGAACCGTCGGCCGTCAGAACGGAATCCCCCGCCGTGAACACCATGGTCTCGGCGGCGAGGTCGCGCCCGTCGAAGGGAACGGCCGCGCCCAGGACGGCCATGGCCGACGAGGCGTTGTCCGCGACGGTGTCCACCCAGGCGATGTCCCAGTTCTCGATGCGGCTGTCGAGCACCTCCAGGGCCGGGAAGACCTCGGTGGTGACGTTCAGTACGTCCGCGGCCGTCGTACGGGGATCGGAGAGGTCGGCGCCGATCCGGAACGCGATCTCCCCCTCGACCTTGGGTGAGATGAACCGCCCCGGATCGAGGCGGGCGCCGTCGGCGAGAAGCATGCCTTCGGTCAGGAACCCGAAGTCCGGTTGGTCGACGCCGAACATCTTCTGGATGGCGATGCTGGTGGCGCCGATCTTGTATCCGGCGTGCACCGCACCGTTCTTGTGTTCAAGGGTGCGGAAGGCGCGCTGGACGGCGTAGGCGTCCAGCGCGGTGAACTCGGGATACCGGGCGGAGATGGGTGGTATCGCCCCGCGGTCGTTCTTGGCGTTCCAGAGTTCGAAGGCTATGTGCTCGTGAACGGCGTGTGGATCCTGCAGCATGACTCGTGGCCGAATCGACGGCCGCGCAGGGGATCCGCGCAGCTGTCGCCGTCTCGGCACGCCTCCATTCGGGCCTGGGGAAGTTACTTGGTCGCCACGAACAGCCGGCCGCCCGGCATGATGTGTGACACGCACTCGACGTCCGAGAAGCCGGCGCTGCGGAACTTCTCCACCCACTGGTCCGCGGTGGGCAGCTTGATGCCCATGAAGTTCGCGTGCAGGTAGGTGAAGAGGGCGCTGAACTTGCGCTCGCGGGTTTCCTGTCCGTACGAGACCGCGTCGACGACGGCCAGGACGCCGCCGGGTGCGAGTGCCTTGCGGCAGGTGCGCAGCACGTCGTCGAAGACGGATTCGTCCTGCAGGACGTCGTGCATCACGAAGCAGGCCTGGATGACATCGGCTCCTTCGAGCGGGCTGGGGTCGGTGATCAGGGACTCGACCGAGCGCTCGATGACCTGCAGTCGGTCGTCCACGCCGGCTCGTCCCGCGGCTTCTCGCGCGGCGGCGCAGGCGGCCGGGCTCAGGTCGACGGCGACTCCGGTGCGGCGGTCGTCCTGGGTGAGGAGGCCGATGAGCAGTCCGGCGGCGCCCGCGCCGAGGTCGACGACGTGCCGGGCGTCGGCGGCCACGACCCGTTCGACCACGGCGGGGTAGAAGGCGCGGTCTCCGATCCAGCGTGAACTGACCGCCACCCGGCGTCCGTCACGCTGGTGGTCGTCGGCGGCGGAGCCGCTGTCGGAGAGGAAGGCTCGGGCGTTCTGCAGGAACGGGCTGTTGGCGGTCAGCGCCCAGGACAGGTAGCCGACCTCGTGCCTCCAGTCCGCGTAGTCGTCGGACGCGCGGTACAGGTCGTTTCCGTCCTCGGCGGTGACCAGCCCGGCGGACGACAGTGCGTGCACGTACTCCCTGAGGCTGTCCTGGGGAAGGCCTGTCACTTCGGCCAGGTCGGCCGTGTCGAACGTGCGGCCCGAGTCCAGTACTTGGTCGGCGCCGATCTCGGCGCCGATCTGGAGCAGTGCGGCGACCGCCGCGTAATCCGCTCCCACTTCGCGTGCGGAATCCAGTTTCACCTTTGCTCCTCGGTTTTCTGAGCGGTCGTCACATGACGTCGTAGAGGGAATTCTTCTGGGCGAGGCCCATGGCCACTTCGATGATGGCGTCCTCCTGGCCGGCGACGACTCCCCTGCGGCCCAGCTCCATCAGGATTTCCCGTGGGTCCACGTTGAAGCGCTCGGCGGCGCGGCGTGTGGGTGCGGCGAATCCGGAGAAGACGCCGGCGATACCGCTCGCAATGGTGACGCTGTCGTTCGTCGGAATGCGTTTGACGAATGTGGATTCCGCGAGATCGGCCGCGTCGAGTGCCGCGTACAGCTGGAGCCTGGTCTCGATCTGTTCCAGGTGCAGGTTCGCCGCAACGAGTTCCAGCGGGGCGTTGCCGGCTCCGGCGCCGAATCCGCGGGCCGTCACGTCCACGATGGTCGCGCCGGCCTTGACGGCGGCCATGCTGTTCATGACCGAGAGGCCGAGGTTGTTGTGGCCGTGGAAGCCGATCTCGATGTCGAGTTCCTCGACGAGCGCGCCGACCTTTTCCTCGACTGCGGCCGGTGTGTACGCGCCTGCCGAGTCCATCAGGATGACCGCGTGTGCTCCGTATTCCTGTATGAGCCGTGCCTGCTCGATGAGCGTCTTGGTCGACGCCATGTGGCTCATCAGCAGCATGCCTTTGACCGTGACGTCCATGTCGCGGAGCATGGTGATCTGTTGGCGGGTCACGTCCGCTTCCGTGCAGTGCGCGCCGACCCTGACCTCGTCGACGCCGCAGTCCAGTGCGGGCTTGAGGTCGCGTTCGACCGTCGCGAAGCCGGGGATGGACAGGACGCCGAGCCGGGTCTGCTTCAGTTGGGCGCGGGCGGCGGTGAGCATCTCCTTGTCGGTCAGTGCGGCGCGTCCGACCTGGATGGACGAGGCGCCGAGGCCGTTGCCGTGCCCGACCTCGAGGAGGTCCGCGCCCGCGCGTTCGGCGGCCTCGGCGTAGGCGACGATGTCCGCGTGGCCCAGTTGGTGCGCCACGGCGTGATTCCCGTCCCGCAGGGTCGTGTCGCAGATCTTGAGCTGCCGCTCGGCAGGGGTGTTCATCGGCGTGCCTCCGCTCGCCCCTCGGCAACGGCCACGGCCGCGCAGGTGATGACGTCCAGGTTCCCGGCGTAGCGCGGCAACCAGTCGCCGAGTCCTTCCACTTCGATGGTCACCATGATGCGATCGCCGGTGGCGACGGGCGGGACGACGACGCGATAGCCCGGGACGTAGGAATTGATGCGCTTCTCCATGGTGTCGACGGAGACGCGCAGGGCTTCCATGTCGACGTTCTCGGAAGCGGGGACCGCGATGGTGTTCCGCATGACCATTCCCGGCTCGGCCGGGTTGATGACGAGAATGGTCTTGGCGGTGTCCACCCGGCAGAATTCATGAGTGGCATGCTGAGTGGTGAAGGCGTATTCATCAATGTTGGCCCTCGTCGCGGGGCCGACGCTCGCGGATGAGCTGGCCGTGGCGATCTCCAGGTATCCCAGGCCGCCGTCGGAGGCATCGCTGAAGCAGCGCGCGATGGGAACGGCGGCTTGTCCTCCGCAGGTCACCATGCTCACGTTCTGCTCGGTGAGGCACTCCTCGAGGTTCAGGGCCGGTACGCAGAACTTGCCGAGGTGTGACGGGGTGAGGTCGACGACCGGAATGCCCAGTCCTTCGAGGATGTTCCAGTTGTGCACCGCGTCCTGGGCCGAGGTCGCGTCGAAGACGAGGTCGATGCGGTCGGCGATTTCGGCGACGGCATCGATCCCGCCGGCGGTCGTCGGGATCCCGCGAGAATTCGCGAGTTCTATACCCGGAGAGCTGATACGTCGGCCGGCGAACGAGTCGCACCGGAGTCGGGGCGATGCCATGACCTTGAGCAGCAGGTCACAGCCGATATTTCCCGTGCCTATGATGGCCACGCGAAGAGGATCAGCAAGGGAATCTTCTTGTGGGTGCATTCACCTAACCTCTATCCGCAGTCTCGATGCTGTGGGCGTCGGACCGGGTTCGGCCGACGAGATGCGTACGGGGGGCCTGCGCTATTTCCTGCTGGCGCGTGCCGGGGACCGGGTCGACCGGTTCGGCGTTCCAGCCGGCTCGGCCCAGTTCCACGACGATCCGGCCGGCACGCTGCGCCGGCACGGCGAAGGTGATGGAGAAGGTTCCTTCCTCCGCGGAGTACCGCGGCACCACGTCCTCCGCCTCCACGTGGAGGGTCTTGAGAGCGTCGAGCAGGCGCACCAGTTGTCCGGGGCCTTCCGCGACGGGAACCTCCACGTGTGTCTCCCCGTCGGCGGGCTGCCGGCCCTGGACCGCCGCCAGTCCGGCGGCGCCCCTGTTCAGCAGGTCCACCATCGGCTCCAGTTCCTGGCTTCCCAGGTCCCGCGGTGCGGTGGACATGTCGTCGAGCGTGGCCAGGAGGGTGGTCAGGTCGTCGCTGAGTTCGCGGAGGACCGCGGCGACGGCCGGTGCGTTGGCCTGGAGGATGTCGCTCCACAGTCCGGTGTCTCGGACAGCTGTCCGGGTCACGTCGCGCAGTCCTTGCCCCGCGAGCCGGACCGCCTCCCGGGGGCTGTGCTGAAGTCGCGCGGCCATGAGGCTGGCGACGAGGTGAGGGGCGTGCGACGTCAACGCGACCGCGTTGTCGTGCGCGCGGCTCTCCATGATGACCGGGACTGCGCCGCACAACGCGATCATTTCGAGTGCTCGGTTCACCGCGTCCTGTGACGTCGACTCCGAGGGGGTCAGGACCCAGGCACGGTTCTCGAACAGGTCCGCGCGAGCGGCGAGCGGGCCGCATCGCTCGCGGCCGGCCAGGGGGTGTCCACCGACGTAACTGGACGGTGTGTGGGCGGACTTCCGGATGTCTCGTGCCAACTGCGCCTTCACACTCGCCACGTCGGTGTAGCTGCGGGCCAGCCCGCGTGCCTGCATCTCGGCGAGTACGTCGCCGACCGCGCCCGGGGGGACGGCGATCACAGCCAGGTCGACCGGGTCGTCCCACGCGGCCACCACTCCCGCGCCGAGCGCGGCGGCGGTGCGAGCGGCCACCTCGTCCTTGTCGAGCAGATGCACTGTCGTGCCATGTCGACTGAGGGCCAGGCCGATTGAGGTGCCGATCAGGCCCGTGCCGACCACAGCCATCGTTCGTATCATCGTTACCTCCTTCAGCCTGTGGGCGGCCGTCGGCCACCGCAGGGTTCACCCGGCCGACGTGGCCGGCCCGCCCGCATCGGGGCGCGGGGTCGGGGTCGGGGTCGGGGTCGGGTCAGTAGCCGAATTCCGCCCAGCGCATTCCGTCGGCGGAGGGCACGAGGCCGCCGTCCCGCAACGGGCCTTCGTCGTCGTCGACGTCTCCCAGCGCGGCATGGACCTGGATCTTGGCGCCCTCTTCGAGGACCGACTGGACGAGCGTCGAGTCGAACAGGTCGCGGTCCGTTCCGCTCTCGCCCGCGGGCCGGTCGGCCAGCTCGGAGAACTCCCGGAAGGTGGATTCGCGCTGTTCGGTGTAGGAGGTGGCGTTGACCAGTCCGCTTTCGTGCGAGGCGCCGCCGCCGACCAGTTCGACGAAGGACTCGAGTCCGGGTGCCGAGCTGTTCATGACCTTCTTGGCGGTCCAGAAGTACGAGTCCTCGTCCTGGTGCATGTCGTAGAACGCCACCAGGAAGTCGTGGAAGAGCGAGTACTCGTTGCGGTACCGGAGTTCGTACTCCTCGAAGCACTTGGTCTCTTCGAAGTCGCCGCTCAGTGACGAGTTGATGGAGCGGGCGGCCAGAAGTCCGCTGTAGGTGGCGAGGTGCACGCCGGAGGAGAAGACCGGGTCGATGAAGCATGCCGCGTCGCCGACGAGGACCATGCCGGGGCGCCAGAAGGTGTCCTGGCAGTACGAGTAGTCCTTGCGGACGCGGACCTCGCCGTAGGGTCCGCTCTCCACCCGACGTGCCTCGGAGAGATACTCCGCGATGAGCGGACATTCGTCGATCAGGCCCATCAGGGCCTTCTCCCGGTCGCCCTGGACCCGCTCCAGAGCGTCGCGCCGCAGGACCGCGCCGACGCTGGTGAGCTCGTCGGTGAGCGGGATGTACCAGAACCAACCGGAGTTGAAGGCGGCGCAGAGTATGTTGCCGGAATTGGGGGCGGGAAGCCGCTTTCCGCCCTCGAAGTAGCCGAAGAGCGCGATGTTCTGGAAGAAGTCCGAGTAGTGCCGCTTGCCGCCGATGCGGCTCTGGATGCGGCTCTTGTTGCCGGAGGCGTCCACGACGAAGCGGCTGCGTATCTCGTGGCGGATTCCGTCGGCGTCGCTGTAGACGACCCCGCGGACGCGGCCGTCCTCCTCGATGACGTCCACCACGGAGCTCTTCTCGCGGACCTCGACTCCCTTGGCGCGCGCGTTGTCCAGGAGGATCTGGTCGAACTTCATCCGTTCGACCTGGTAGGCCAGGGAGGTCGGGCCCGAGAAGGTCGCGGAGACGGAGAAGGAGAAGGTCCACGGCTCGGGGCTGCTTCCCCATCGGAAGGTGCCGCCGCGCTTGGGCATGAAAGCGGCCTTCTCCAGTTCCTCCGAGACACCGAGGAGCCGGCAGATTCCGTGCACCGTCGAGGGCAGCAGGGACTCCCCGATCTGGTACCGGGGGAATTCTTCCTTCTCCAGGAGAAGAACACGGTGACCCTGCATGGCCACCAGGGTGGACACGGTGGAGCCACCCGGCCCACCACCGACGACAACGACATCGAACGCGTGGTCTTCGACTTGCATGACGCCTTCTCCTCAAGAGTGTGTTCAGGGGAATGAAAGATGTCCGTGTCAGGCCCGCGCACCGGAGACGAACGAACGCAGGGTGCGTGCGGCGGCCAGGTCGGCACAGCCGGCCAGGAGGAGGGCCTCCTCGAGTTCCGTCCGCAGGAGCGAGAGCACCTGAGCGACTCCCGGCGCGCCGGCTGTGCTCAGCCCCCACAGCACCGGACGCCCGATCAGGACCCCGTCGGCGCCCAGCGCCAGTGCCCGCAGGATGTCGGTGCCGCTGCGGACACCGCTGTCCATGAGGACCTGGCACTGCCCGCCCACCGCTTCGACCACCCAGGGCAGCGCGGTGATGCTGGGCAGCGCACCGTCCAACTGCCGGCCGCCGTGATTGGAGACCACCACGGCGTCGGCGCCGAGTCGGACAGCCTGTTCCGCGTCCCTGGGATCAAGGACACCCTTGATCACCAGGGGGAGTCGGGTCTGCTCCCGGAGCCATTCCAGGTCGGACCAGCCGAACGTGGAGTCGAAGGCGAGTTTCGTGTGTGCGGCCACGGCCGACGCGCCGGGCCGGCGGGAGTGCGCCGCGGAGGGGCCGTCGGGCTCGAGGTTGGCACTGCGGATCCAGGACGGAAGCGCGAACTCGTTGCGCAGGTCGCGCAGCCGACGGCCCATGATCGGCACGTCCACGGTCACCATCAGCGCCTGGCAGCCGACGCGTTCGGCGCGACGGATCAGCTCGACCACTCGGCCACGGTCGTGCAGCCAGTACAGCTGGAACCACAGGGTCGCCCCGACCTCGGCGATCTCCTCCAGCGCGTGGCTGCTGATCGTGCTGACCACGAAGGGCACCCGCGCCGCCAACGCGCCCCGCGCGGCAGCGAGATCGCCCTCCGGATGCAGCAGCCGCTGGTACGCCATCGGCGCGACGGCGAGAGGCAGCGCTGCCGGCGTGTCCAGGAGCTGCGCGCCGGTGTCGGTCGTCTTGACGCCTGCCAGCACTCTGGGCACGAGTGACACGCTGTCCAGGGCCGCACGGTTGGCGTCCAGGGTGGATTCCGTGCCGCTGCCGCCGGCGATGAAGTCCCACACCTCGGGCGCCAGCCGCGCGGCGGCCGACTGTCGCAGATCCTTCACGCACACGGGCTGCGTCCCCGCTGTGTCGACCACTCCCCCGGACGGCAGGGCCATTACTTCTCAGCCCCCTCTTCGACCCGCTGCCGCTCGACGGCTTCGTAGAGGGCCTTGATGTTCCCGCTCCCGAAGGTGCGAGCCCCCAGACGCTCGATGACCTCCATGAAGAAGGTGCCGAGCGGGTGGACCGAGGCGGTGAAGATCTGGAACAACTGACCGTCGTGGTCCTCGTCGACCAGCACGTCCAGTTCCCGCAGTCGGGAGACGGAGTGCTTGGCCAGATCCACGGACAGCAGCCTGTAGTAGGCGTCCGGAGTGCTCAGGAACGACACACCCACCGACTTGAGCAGGCCCACCGACTCCACGATGTTGTCCGCCGTGAAAGCGATGTGCTGGACGCCGGCCCCGCCGTGGTTCTTCAGGAACTTGTCTATCTGCCCCGGATCCAGCGAGGTGTCGGGTTCGATCAGCGTGAGCGTGACAGAGCCGGAGCGACTCTGGACCACCTTGGAATCCATCGCCTGACTGCCCACCACGATGCGCTCTTCGAAGATCATCCTGAAGTCCAGGACCTTCTCGTAGAACTCCACGGTGGACGCGAGCTGCCCTGCCTCGAGGCAGACGGCGAAGTGGTCGATCGCGCCCAGGCCACTGTCGAACCGGGCACCCTCTTCCGGAACCGCCGAGAAGCCCGGAAGGGTCCGTGCGTCGGTGAGCGCCGGGCGCTGCACGAAGGTGTGGATCACATCTCCGAAGCCCCTGATCGAGGCCGTGACCAGCCCGTCCCGCTCGGCCGGTTCCGCCACCGCCGCCGCACCCCGGCGCACCGCCTCGGTGAAGGCCCCGGCGGCATCGGAGGCGGTGAGCGCGATATTGGCCACCCCGTCACCGTGCTGCTCGACGTATGCGGCCGCGGGGTGGTCGGCGCCCCGCGCCGTCGTCAGCACCAGCCGGATCTGATGCTTGCCGAGCGCCACCGAACGGATGGCCTCGTCGGAATCCGCCGTTTCGGAAGCTCCGTAGATCTCGAACCCATAGCTGTCTGTGAACTGCGCTGCGGCCACCGCCATGTCGTGCACGTAGAACTCGACATGGTCAATGGAGAGTTCATCAAAAATGGACACGTTAGAATTCGCCATTTGCTTCACTATCCCGATTGACTGTGGGCGGGAACCCAGGTCGGCGAGAGCGGGGAGGGTTCACGCCACCGAGTTCATGTGCCGTACGAGGCTGTGCGGGCGCATTTCCTTCCAGTTCGAGTCGATGTAGTCGATGCACGATGCGCGGTCATCCGCATGCACCGCGGTCCAACCGGCCGGCACCTCGGCGAACTTCGGCCAGAGCGAATACTGCTTCTCTTCGTTGACCAGCACGAGGTACTCGACCTCGGGGTTTTCGAAAGGGTTGGTCATGGCCTCGCTCCTTCTGCTCCTCACGGGTGCACGGTTTTCAATTCGTCGTGGCGGCATTACTTTGATCTCTGCGGGGCAACTCTCGGATGCGCCGGTGTCGGCACGATATCCCTCGACTTGATGCGGCCGCACGGGACCGGAGTGATCCTCAAGCGGACCTGGATTCGAATTCAAGGACACCGTCCGCACTGGAAGTGCGATCCAGGACCGCTCGAGATCCGGGCTTCCCCACCGGATCGCGGAGTGACCGCCCGTGGCCACTCCCCTAATGTGACTGCGGAGATGCCGGAATCATCATTTCGCGACGATCCCGTGTTGTCCGAGGCCTTGCGTTCCGTGACGATCACGCGCCATCCGGGCCGTCCATTCCCCAAAGATCATCCGCGTCGCTGGTCCCCCTGAACTTCGCGCGGTCTCAACACCGAAAGAGGGTGATTGGCAATGCACACCGCAGATGCTGTTGATTCTTTTGAGGGTGCGTCGTTCGAGTCGCACGTGGCACTCGTCGGCGACTCCGTGCCGGCGGCTTTCGCGACTCAGGCGCTGCGGTCCCTGGATGCGGTGGCGGTGCGGTGTGCCGGACGGGAGCTGTCGTACCGGGAGTTGGACGAGCAGGCGAATCAACTCGCCCACCGGCTCACCGGGTTGGACGTGGGACCCGAGACGCCGGTCGCGGTGCTGATGGAACGTTCCGTGGATCTGGTCGTCGCGCTCCTCGCGGTGCTCAAGGCGGGAGGCTTCTATCTGCCGTTGCACAGTGGGTATCCGCTGGAGCGGATGCAGTGGATCGTCGACGAGACCTCCGCGCCCGTACTGCTCACCGACCGCGCCATGCGCGACCGCGGCGTACCCAACACTGGCGCCCTGGTCGTGGTGGACGAGGACGAACACCTCGCCGGGCTGCCGGTCGGTGACCTGGGTATCGAGAGCCGGCCCGAGCAGCTCGCCTACGTGATGTACACGTCGGGTTCGACCGGGCGTCCCAAGGGGGTGGCGGTCACCCACCGCGACGTCCTCGACCTCGTCGTCGACGGCATGTTCGGCGCGGGTGCACACGAACGAGTACTGATGGTGGCCCCGTACGCCTTCGACCCTTCGACCTACGAACTGTGGGTGCCGCTGCTGCACGGCGGCCGGACGGTCATCACGCCGGAGGGTGATCTGAGTGTCGCGACGCTCGCTCGTCTGATCGCCGAGGAGGAGATCACCGGGCTTCAAGTGACGGCGGGTCTGTTCCGGGTGATGGCCGAGGAGGACCCCGGCTGCTTCGCGGGCGTGCGGGAAGTGATCACCGGCGGTGATGTGATCTCCCCGACCGCCGTCCAGCGGGTGCTGGAACACTGCCCCGGCACGGTCGTGCGGTCGACGTACGGTCCGACCGAGACCACGCTGTTCGCCACTCAGGCGCCCTGGGTCGTGGCTGACGAGGTGCCGGCTCCGATACCCGTCGGGCGTCCGCTGGACGGCATGCGCGCCCACGTCCTGGACCGCGCTCTGCAGCCGGTTCCGGCAGGGGGCACCGGGGAGTTGTACATCGCGGGTGCGGGGTTGGCTCGTGGCTACTTCGGGCGTCCGGACCTGACGGCGGAGCGGTTCGTGGCCGACCCCTACGGCCCGGCCGGAACCCGTATGTACCGCACCGGCGACCTGGCCCGCTGGTCGGGCGACGGGCTGCTGGAGTTCGTCGGCCGCGTCGACGACCAGGTGAAGATACGCGGCTACCGTATCGAACTCGGGGAGATCGAGGCGGTGTTGAGCCGCTTCGCCGGGCTGGCGCAGGTCGCGGTCGTGGCCCGTGAGGACCGGTCGGGCGACAAACGCCTCCTGGCCTACGTCGTCGCCGAGACCGCCGACGCCACTTTGGACGCCGAAGCCCTGCGCACGCATGCGGCCGGTCTGCTGCCCGAGTACATGGTCCCCTCAGCATTCGTGGTCCTCGACCAGCTCCCGCTGACCACCAACGGCAAGCTGGACCGGCGGGCCCTGCCCGCCCCCGACGCACCCGCGAAGACCGGCACCGGACGCGGCCCGCGCACCCCGCGCGAAGAGATCCTGTGCGGCCTGTTCGCCGAAGTCCTGGGCGTACCCACCGTCGGCATCGACGACGACTTCCTCGCACTCGGCGGCCACTCCCTCCTCGCCACCCGCCTGGCCAGCCGCATCCGATCGACCCTGGGCGTCGAACTTGCGGTACCGACCCTCTTCGAGGCCCCCACCGTCGCCACCCTGGCCGACCGGCTCACGGAGGCGGACGCGGCCAGGCCTGCGCTGACCGCGATGGAGCGTCCCGCGAGGATCCCGCTGTCCGCCGCGCAGAACCGCCTCTGGTTCCTCAACAACCTGGAAAGGACGAGGGCCACTTACGTCCTGCCGCTCGCCGTACGCCTTTCAGGTGATCTCGATCGAGCGGCTCTGGAAGCGGCGATAGCCGACGTGATCGGCCGGCACGAGACGCTGCGGACGGTGTTCCCGGAGGTCGACGGAGAGCCTCAGCAGCTCATTCTGGAGCCCGATCAGGTCCGCCCCGAGCTTCCTGTGGTGGAAGTCGAGGCGGCGAACCTCGACGAGGCACTTCGAGCCGCGGGCAACACCGCCTTCGATGTCACCGTCGATCTGCCGTTGCGGGCCAGCCTGTTCACCACCGGTCCGGAGCATCACGTCCTGCTCCTGGTCCAGCATCACATCGCGAACGACGGCTCGTCGCTGGCCCCGCTGGCCCGTGACATCAGCCTTGCTTACGCCGCACGGTGCGCGGGTACGGCCCCGGCCTGGTCGCCCTTGCCCGTGCAGTACGCGGACTTCACGTTGTGGCAGCGCGAGCTCCTCGGCTCGGAGGACGATCCCGACTCCTCGGTGAGTCGGCAGCTCGCCTTCTGGAAGGCCGCCTTGGACGGCGTGCCCGACCAGCTGGAGCTGCCCTTCGACCGCCCTCGCCCGAAGGTGGCCGACTACCGCGGCGACACCGCCCCGATCAGGATCGACGCCGACCTGCACCGTGCCCTGCTCGGTCTCGCCCGGGAGACGAACACCACCCTGTTCATGGTCCTCCAGGCCGCCCTCGCCACCCTGCTCAGCCGGCTCGGCGCGGGCTCCGACATCCCCCTCGGAACCCCCGTCGCCGGCCGCACCGACGAAGCACTCGACGACCTCGTCGGCTTCTTCGTCAACACCCTGGTCCTGCGCAACGACACCTCGGGAAACCCGACCTTCCGAGAACTCCTCGCCCGGACCCGCGCGACCGACCTGGCCGCCTACTCCCACCAGGACGTCCCGTTCGAACGCCTGGTGGAGATCCTCAACCCGGAGCGGTCGCTGGCCCGCAACCCCCTGTTCCAGGTCATGCTGGTGATGCACAGCACCGCGGCCCCCGTTTTCGAGCTGCCCGGTCTGTCGGCCGTCGCCGAAGACCTCACCAAAGACGTGACCAGCTTCGATCTGACCTTCAATTTCTACGAGGTCGTGGACGGCGCCGGGGAACCCGCGGGGCTCGACGGCTTCCTGGAGTACCGGACCGATCTGTCCGACGCTGGCACGGCGGAGCGGTTCATCGAGGGTCTCCGGCTGCTGTTGGCGGCCGTCGCCGAGCGACCCGACCTTCCGATCAGCGCCGCCGAACTGCTCTCCCCGGCCGAGCGGAGCGAACTGCTCGCCGAGGGGGCAGGCGGGCCGGCACCCGAACACCGCTTCTTCAGCGACCTGTTCCAGGAGCAGGCGGCGCTTCGCCCCGACGCACCGGCGCTGGAGCACGAAGGCACCGTGCTCACCTATGCCGAGTTGAACACGCGGGCCAACCAGGTGGCCCGCCTGCTGATCGCGCACGGGGTCGGCCCCGAGCAACTGGTGGCCGTGGCGGTGCCCCGGTCGGTGGAGATGGTGGCGGCACTGCTGGGCATCCTGAAGGCCGGCGCCGCCTTCCTGCCCGTCGATCCGGAGTATCCGGCGGACCGCATCGCGTTCATGCTCGAGGACGCGGCCCCGGTCCGGGTGCTCACCAGCCGGGAGATGGCCGGACGGCTCCCCCGGGGTGGCCCCGCCACCGTGGTCCTCGACGACCCCGCGACCCTGGCCGGACTCGACGGTGCCGATCCCACGGACGCCGAGCGGACCGCCCGGCTCCGGACCGACGGACTGGCGTACACCGTGTACACGTCGGGCTCGACGGGCCGCCCCAAGGGCGTGGCCGTCACCCACCGCGGTATCTGTGCGCTGGCCGCCACGGTGGCGGAGAAGTACCAGGTCCGGCCGGACGACCGGGTCCTGCAGTTGGCCTCGATCAGCTTCGACATGGCGTTCGAGGACTTCATCCGGGCGTTCTGCTTCGGCGCGACCCTCGTCGTCCCCTCGCCCGGCCCCCTGGTCGGGGACGCTCTCGGCGACTATCTGGAGCAGCGCCGGATCTCCTGCGCCGACATGCCGCCCAGTGTGCTCGCCACCCTGCCTGCCCGGCCCTTCCCCGCCCTGCGGGTGCTGAGCGTCGGCGGCGAGGCGTGTCCCCCCGCCCTGACCGCGCGCTGGGCGGACGGCCGGCGGATGCTGAACCTCTACGGCCCCACCGAGTCGACGATCTCGGCGACGGCCAGCGAGCCGCTGTCCGGTACCGATCCGTCCGCCTCGACCCCGATCGGAGCCCCGGTGAGGGGCGCCCGGGCGTACGTCCTGGACGAGCGGCTGCGGCTGGCTCCACGAGGTGTGCCAGGTGAGCTGTACATCGCCGGCACGGGCGTGGCCCGCGGGTATCTGCGTCGCCCGGGCCTGACGGCGGAGCGGTTCGTCGCCGACCCGTTCGGACCGGCCGGCAGTCGTATGTACCGCACCGGTGACCTGGTGCGGTGGCGTGGTGACGGCCAGCTCGAGTTCGTCGGCCGGGCGGACGACCAGGTGAAGATCCGCGGCTTCCGCATCGAGCTGGGCGAGATCGAGGCGGTGCTGGGTCGTCACCCGGCCGTGTCACAGGTCGCGGTCGTGGTGCGCGAGGACCAGCCGGGTGACAAGCGCCTGGTGGGATATGTGGTGGCCGAGGCCGGAAGCGGTGGGGCGGGCGCGGATGCCCTGCGTGCTCACGCGGGCGGATCGCTGCCGGAGTTCATGGTCCCCTCGGCGTTCGTGATGCTGGACAGTCTGCCGTTGACGACGAACGGCAAGCTGGACCGGCGGGCTCTGCCGGCGCCCGTGTACGAGGCGGGGGTGAGCGGTCGTGGTGCGCGGACTCCGCTGGAGGAGATTCTGTGCGGGCTGTTCGCCGAGATCCTGGACGTCCCGGCGGTGGGTATCGACGACAGCTTCTTCGAGCTGGGCGGCCACTCTCTGCTCGCGACCCGGGTGGTCAGCCGGATCAGGTCGGTCCTGGGTGTCGAGCTGGCGGTGCGGACCTTGTTCGAGGCGCCCACGGTCGCGGAGCTGACGGGTCGGGTCGCGGAGGCGGAGGCGGGTACGGCCCGGCCGGCGCTGACCGTGGTGGAGCGTCCGGAACTGGTTCCGCTGTCGCCGGCGCAGAACCGGCTGTGGTTCCTGAACAAGCTGGAAGGCCCGAGTGCCACCTACAACGTCCCGATGGCGTTCCGGATCACCGGACACCTGGACGCGGATGTCCTCGAACAGGCACTGAACGACGTGGTGGTACGGCACGAGAGCCTGCGCACGGTCTTCCGGGAGATCGACGGGATCCCGGCCCAGACAGTCCTGGCAGCGGACGCCGTAGACCTGACACTGCATCACGTCTGCTGCGACGAAAAGGACATCACTGCGACGCTGCGGTCGGCCGGGCAGTACGTCTTCGACCTGTCCGTCGAACCGCCGCTTCGCGCGACGCTGTTCACCGTCGGCCCGAGGCAGCGAGTGCTGCTGCTGCTCATGCACCACATCGCCAGTGACGGCGCTTCGATGGGGCCTCTCGGACGCGATCTGGAGATCGCGTTCGGCGCCCGACTCCAGGGGCGGGCCCCGACGTGGCCCGCGCTCCCCGTGCAATACGCGGACTACACCCTGTGGCAGCGCGACCTCCTCGGCGCGGAGGAGGACCCTCACTCCCTGGTGCGCAAGCAACTCGGCCACTGGAAGACGGCGTTGGAAGGAAGCCCGGACCGACTTGAGCTGCCCTTCGACCGCCCCCGGCCCAAGGTGGCCGGCCACCGCGGCGACATGGTTCCCCTCCAGATGGGCCCCGAGCTGCACCGCACGCTCGTCGACCTGGCCCGGGCCACCAACACCACGGTGTTCATGGTGCTCCAGGCCGCCGTCGCCACCCTGCTGAGCCGCCTGGGCGCGGGGTCGGACATACCGATCGGCACCCCGAGCGCGGGCCGCACCGACGAGGCTCTCGACGATCTGGTCGGTCTCTTCCTCAACACGCTCGTGCTGAGGACCGACACCTCGGGCAACCCGACGTTCCGGGAACTTCTGGAACGGGTCCGCAAGACAGCACTGACCGCCTACATGCACCAGGACGTGCCCTTCGAGCGCGTGGTCGAAGCCGTCAATCCGACGCGCTCACTGTCCTGGCATCCGCTCTTCCAGGTCATGGTGGTCCTCCAGAACACCGGCGGCCACGAGTTGTCGCTGCCCGGCCTCGTGACGAACGCCGAGGACGTCTTCAGCACCCGTACGGCCAAGTTCGATCTTGGCTTCATCCTCAACGAGCACTACGAGGCCGACAGCCGTCCGGCCGGGCTCGACGGGATGCTGGAGTACAACACCGACGTCTTCGAGCAGGGCACCGCCGAACGGACGGTGGCCCAGCTGGTGCGGGTGCTGACACAGCTCAGCACCGCTCCCGACCGCCGGATCGGTGAAGCGGACCTTCTGTCGGAGACGGAACGTGGGCGGCTGATGGAGTTGTCGGCCGGCGCGGAGGCTCGTGAGGGACTCGGGGCCGCTTCGGTGCCGGCGGCCTTCGCGGCTCAGGCGCAGCGGACGCCGGACGCGGTGGCCGTGCGGTGTGCCGGACGGGAACTGTCGTACCGAGAGCTGGACCAGCAGGCGAATCAACTCGCGCACCGGCTGGTCGGGTTGGGGGTAGGTCCTGAGGCGCCGGTCGCGGTGCTGATGGAGCGTTCCGTGGATCTGGTCGTCGCGCTCCTCGCCGTGCTCAAGGCGGGGGCCTTCTACCTGCCCTTGCACAGTGGGTATCCGCTGGAGCGGATGCAGTGGATCGCCGACGAGACCTCCGCCCCGGTACTGATCACCGACCGCGCCATGCGGGATCGCGGCCTGCCCAACACTGGCGCCTTGGTCGTGGTGGACGAGGACCAGGAGCTGGCCGGACTGCCGGTCAGTGACCCGGGCATCGAGAGCCGCCCCGAGCAGCTCGCCTACGTGATGTACACCTCCGGCTCGACCGGACGTCCCAAGGGAGTGGCGGTCACCCACCGCGACATCCTCGACCTCACCGTCGACGGCATGTTCGGCGCGGGTGCACACGAACGAGTGCTGCTCCTGGCCTCGTACGCCTTCGACCCCTCCACCTACGCCTTCTGGGTCCCCCTCCTGCACGGCGGACGCACCGTCATCACCCCCGAAGGCGAACTCGACGTCGCCGAACTCGCCCGGATCATCATCGAGGAACAGATCACCGGCCTCGACATCACCGCCGGACTCTTCCGCCTCATGGCCGAAGAAAACCCCGGCTGCTTCGCAGGAGTGCGCGAGGTCATCACCGGCGGCGACCTGATCTCCCCCACCGCCGTACGCCGAGTGCTCGAACACTGCCCCGACACCGTCGTCCGCTGCGCCTACGGACCCACCGAAACCACCCTGTTCGCCACCCAAGCCCCCTGGACCACCACCGACACGGTGCCCGCACCGATACCCGTCGGGCGGCCCCTCGACGGCATGCGCGCCTACATCCTCGACACCAACCTCCAGACCGTCCCAGCAGGCGTGACCGGAGAACTCCACCTCGCAGGCACCGGGCTCGCCCGAGGCTACTTCCGACGACCGGACCTCACAGCAGAACGGTTCATCGCCGACCCCTACGGCCCCGCCGGAACCCGCATGTACCGCACCGGCGACCTCGCCCGCTGGTCCCCCCAAGGCCTCCTCGAATTCGCCGGCCGAGCCGACGACCAAGTCAAGATCCGCGGCTACCGCATCGAACTCGGCGAAATCGAAGCCGTGTTGAGCCGGACCCCGGGGCTGGCGCAGGTCGCGGTCATTGCCCGCGAGGACCAGCCGGGCGACAAACGCCTCGTCGGCTATGTGGTCGCCGAGCCGGGCCGCGGCGAGCAGGTGGACGTCGAGGCCGTGCGCGCGCAGATGGCAGATCAACTGCCGGAATACATGGTCCCGTCCGCGTTCGTGGTGCTCGACCGGCTCCCGCTGACCACCAACGGCAAGGTCGATCGGCGGGCCCTGCCCGCTCCCGACCTGCCGACGACGGCCGGCACGGGACGCGGTCCGCGCACCCCGCGGGAGGAGATCCTGTGCGGCCTGTTCGCCGAGGTCCTGGGCGTGCCCGCGGTCGGCATCGACGACAACTTCTTCGCACTCGGCGGACACTCCCTCCTGGCGCCTCGCCTGGTCAGCCGCATCCGCACCACCCTGAACGTCGAACTCCCGGTGACCGCCCTCTTCGAGACCCCGACGATCGCCGCGCTTGTCGGGGGGTTGGACCGGACGCCGGGGAGCTCTTCCGGGGACTCGTTCGGGGTCCTGCTTCCCCTGCGCACCGAGGGGGATCTCGACCCGTTGTTCTGCGTCCACCCGGCGATCGGGCTCAGTTGGGCGTACTCCGGCCTCTTGCGGCATCTGGATCGTCAGCAGCCTCTTTACGGTCTGCAGGCCCGTAAGTTCAGCGATCCGGACGCAGCGGCACCCGGTGTGGAGGAGATGGTCGAGGACTACCTGAACGAGATCCGTTCGGTTCAGCCCTCCGGTCCGTACTCCCTCCTCGGCTGGTCCTTCGGCGGCATCGTCGCGCACGCGATCGCGGTGCGCCTGCAGGAGGAGGGCGAGGAGGTCGCGCTGCTCGCCATGATGGACAGTTACCTGCCCACCGACGGCTGGGAGAGCGAGCGGCTGTCGTACGACAGCCCCGAGGTACTGAGTGCCATAGCCGAGTCCGTCGGACATGACCCGACGTCACCCGACAGTCCTCTTGCCGGCCTTGGCGCGGATGGGCTTTCGTCACTGGTCGAAGTCTTCGTGGATATCGCCAACTTGAGCGAGCGCATCAGTGTCGGCAAGTTCATGGGCGACATCCTGTTCTTTGCCGCGGCCGCCGAAAAGGCGGGCAGTGAACTCGCTCCCGAGGTCTGGTCCCCTCATACGAACGGACGCGTCGAGGTACACGCCATCGACTGCGTGCACGGGGCTATGACCCAGCCCCGCCCGCTGTCCGAAATAGGGCAGATATTGGCTGCGAAGTTGGCCGGTAGCGCGGGAAATCAGGGCAAGGCCTGAGTTCTTCCCGCCCCGTTTCGGGGTGTTGTCTCCGTCTCACCGTTGCTGTCCTCACCATCCGTTCTCGGGAGATGCGTTGAACGTCATCAGTAAAGACAAGAAGGACAAGCAGGCCCAGCCGGGCCTGGGAAGCAGTTTCAACAAGGTGTGGGTCGCCGCGATCGCCTCGTCCTGGGGCGACGGCGTCCAGATGGCCGCACTGCCCCTGCTCGCCATCCAACTCACCACCGACCCCCTCCTCATCGGCGCCGTCGGCGCGATCGGCACCCTGCCCTGGTTCCTCCTCGGACTACCCGCCGGCGCCCTCGTCGACCGCTGGGACCGCAGAAAGGTCATGCTCCGCGCCGACCTCGTCCGCTTCACCATCCTGACCCTGCTCACCCTCGCCGTCCTGACCGACCACGCCAACATCACCCTCCTCATCGCCGCCGGATTCGCCCTGGGCTGCGGAGACATCTTCTTCGACATCTCCGCCCAGGCCGTCCTGCCCGTCGTCGTCACCGGCGACCAGGCACTCATCCGCGCCAACAGCCGCATCTCCGCAGCACAGATCAACGGCGAACAACTCGCCGGACCCCCCATCGGCGGCGTCCTCTTCTCCCTCTCCCACTCCCTGCCCTTCCTCGGCAACGCCCTCTCCTTCCTCATCAGCGCCCTGTGCGTCACCTCCCTCAAAGGCAACTTCGCCAACCCCCCCACCACCCAACCCACCACCAGCCTGCGCACCGAAGTAGCCGAAGGACTGCGCTGGCTCCTCAAACACCGCGTCCTGCGCACCCTCGCCGGCACCGCAGCCATCGGCAACCTCGTCTTCACCGCCAAAATGTCCCTCCTGGTCCTCCTCGCCAGAAACCAGCTCGGACTCGGCGACATCGGCTACGGACTCCTCCTCAGCTCCACCGCCGTCGGCGCCTTCATCGGCAGCTTCCTCTCCGCCCCCATCTCCAAAAAAATCCAGGTCGGCACCATGCGCTGCGTCGGCATGTCCATCGAAGGACTCGCCGTCCTGGGCCTCGGCCTCACCACCAGCCCCTGGATCGCCGGCGCCATGATGGCCACCATCGGCTTCTCCATGAGCGTCCAGATCGTCATCGTCGGCGCCCTCCGCCAACGCCTGGCCCCCACCGAAATCCGCGGACGCGTCCTGTCCGCAAGCCGCCTCATCTCCCTCATGGGCGCCCCCTTCGGCGGCATCCTCGCCGGCTACCTCGCCAGCACCACCAGCCTGCGCACCCCCTTCATCACCGGCGGCCTCCTCATGATCATCGTCGCCCTCGCCAGCCTCCCCGCACTCAGCAACCACGCCATCCAACAAGCCACCAACGAAACCACCCCCACCGAACCGACAGAGGAAACCACCGACACCACGCCGAAGCACGCCACAACGAAGTAACCGGACACCACCGATCCTCCGAGGAAAGCGAGGTTGCATGAACGCCAGTGGAGTGGAACTCCTGACCGCCGACCTGAGTACGGATCAGCTGCACGCAGCGCTGCAGGATCCCGCGCTCGCTTCCATGAACTTCCTGAACGAAGTGGCCGGCCGCTTCCCGGAGGCCATTTCACTCGCCGCCGGCCGGCCCAGTGAGGAATTCTTCGACGTCGACGACCTTCCTCGGTATCTGAAGATCTTCTGCGACTATCTCGCCGCCGAGACGGGTGCGGACGAGGACGGCATACGCCGAACTCTCTTTCAGTACGGTCGGACCAAGGGCGTCATTCACGAGCTACTAGCCCGGAATCTCGTCTGTGACGAGGGTATTGACGTCGACCCGGAGTCGATCGTCGTCACGGTCGGCTGCCAGGAGGCGATGTTCCTGGTGCTCCGGGCGCTTCGCCGGGACGAGCGGGACGTCGCGCTGACGGTTTCGCCGGGCTACGTCGGTCTGGCGGGTGCCGCGAGGCTGGTGGACATGCCGCTCTGGCCGGTGCGGGAGAACGAGGACGGTGTCGACCTCGACCACCTGGTCGAACAGATCGAGGCGGCGCGCGCCGCGGGGAAGCGGCCACGGGCCTTCTACCTCGTCCCGGACTTCGCCAATCCGTCCGGCGCGAGCCTCGACCTGGAGGCAAGGCGGAGATTGCTCGCCATCGCGGCGGAGCACGATCTGCTGATCCTCGAGGACAATCCGTATGGATTGTTCCAGGCCGAGGACGGTCGGCGCCTGCCCACGCTCAAGGCCCTCGACACGTCACGGCGGGTCGTCTATCTCGGCTCGCTCGCGAAGACCTGCTTTCCCGGAGCCAGGGTCGGGTTTGTGGTCGCGGATCAGCACGTGTCCGGCGACGGAGGCTCCACGCTGTTCGCGGACGAGCTGTCCAAGATCAAGAGCATGCTCACCGTGAACACCTCGCCCCTGGCCCAGGCCGTCGCGGGAGGCAAGCTGCTGGAGCACGACTGCAGTCTGGTCAAGGCGAACAGCAGGGAGACCCGGCTCTACAGCCGAAACATGCGGCTGCTGCTGGAGGGGATGAGCCGGCGGTTCCCCCAGGGCGGGGATCACCAGGTCTCGTGGAACACCCCCGGCGGTGGATTCTTCGTGGTGGTCACCGTTCCGTTCATCGCCGATGACACCGCACTGGAATACGGGGCCGGGAAATACGGCGTCCTGTGGACACCCATGAGCCATTTCTACGACGGCTGCGGCGGCGAGAACCAGCTGCGTCTGTCGGTGAGCGTGGTGTCGCCGGACGAGATGGAAGCGGGACTGGATCGACTGGCGATGCTGATCGCCGACCTTTCCGGCAAGGAAAACCTACGCAGTAGTCACCGATTCTGAGGCCAGGAGATTTCCATGCCGAACAAAGGTATACCCGCCGACGATCTCAACCGGGTGGACCTCACGGACCCGAGCACCTTCCTGCGTACCGACATGGAAGATTTCTGGCGGCGGGTCCGGACCGAACAGCCCGTATATCTGCACCCGGCCACCGACCGGGGATCCCCCTTCTGGGTGGTGTCCCGCCACGCGGACGTCATGGCCGTTCTGCAGGACGCCGAGCGCTTCAGTTCGCAGCCCGGGAACATGATGTCCTCGCTGCACAAGCCCGGTGGGGATCCCGCGGCCGGCAAGATCCTGGCGCTCACGGACGCGCCGCGCCACAACGCCATGCGGACGATCCTGCTGAAGGCGTTCAGTCCCCGGATCCGCAAAGGGGTGACGGACAAGCTCCAGCAGCGGGTCGACCAGATCCTCGGCCACGGCGTCGGCACCGGGACCTTCGACTTCGCCAAGGAGGTCGCGGAAGTGATCCCCATGGGGACGATCTGCGATCTGCTGGGTTTTCCGTCGACGGATCACAAGTACGTGCTCGACCTGAGCCGGGAGGCGGTCAGCGCGGACGACGAGGGGCAGACCGAGGAAGACGTCTGGCTCTCCCGCAACGAACTCCTCATCTATTCGCAGGAGATCATCGAGACCCGCCGCGAGGACCCGCAGGACGACTTGATCAGCGCGATGGCCACCTGCCGGATCAACGGTGAGCCGATGACCGACGACGAAGTGGTCGTCAACTGCTACGGGTTCATCCTTGCCGGGGACCACACCAGCCGCCTGGCCATGGTCGGCGCCCTGCTCGCCTTCGCCCAGCACCCGGATCAGTGGCGGGCGTTGAAGGAGGGCCGCGTCTCCATAGCGAGCGCGGTCGAGGAGATCGTGCGCTGGACGACGCCGGCGATGCACATCGGGCGTACCGCGACGGCCGACGTCACCATCGGCGGGCGGACGATCCGCGAGGGCGAGCACGTCATCCTCTGGATCACTTCCGCGAACCGCGACGAGAGCGTCTTCCCGGATCCGCACAGGTTCGATCTGGCGAGGACGCCCAACAAGCACCTGGGCTTCGGGTTCGGGCCCCATTTCTGCTTCGGGTCGTACCTCGGCCGGGCCGAGATCGCCGCCGTACTGAAGACCCTCGTCAGCAGGGTGGACCGGATCGAGCTCACGGGTGATCCCAAGGCGCTCTACTCGACGTTCCTGCGCGGATACAGCAGCCTGCCGGTCTCTCTCGTTGCCGGCCCCTCCACCACGGAGTAGTGCGCTTCCTTTCCCGGCGTGCCGCATCACGCACATTCAGTTCGACTCGAAGGAGTTCACGAAGTGATTGAGGTCGACATACAGGCTCACTCTGCGGATGTCCCACCCCTCCACCTGTTGAAGGCGGAGCAGCTTCCCGCCACGAGAGGCGCCGTCACCGGCACGATGAACCAGCGCGTCGCGGACGCCTTGCGGACCGTCATCGACATCACTCCACAGGACTCCGACCGACGCGCGCTGGCCGCCGTCGACGCCGCCCTGACCTGCCTGGCCTCACCGCCCGCTGCCGCCGCGTACACCGATGCGGAGCGAAAGGCCCTGCCGGATGATCTCTACGAGGAGCATGACCTGTTCTTCGGTGCGATCAGGGTCACCGGGAACTCGGTGGAGACGTTCGTCTCCACGATGCTCGAAGCCCTCCGCAGCCAGCTCGACGACGCCCTGTCGGCCGGGATCACCCTCAGCAGCGGTGAACGGGCCGATCTGCGGGAGGCGTTCTGGACGACGTTCCACATGGTGTGGCGTATCGGGGTGGCCGGCACGCCGTTCGAGAACGCGGCTCGTGCTCGCGCCTGGGTGACGGACGTGAGGACCGGCGATGTGAAAGGGGGGCCTCTGATTCGCTGGCGTCTGGGCCACCAGGTGTTCTTCGCGCTCATCCAGGGGCTGATTGTTTCGGTCGGCTGCCTCGAGGAATGCCTCAGGGACGATCCGGATGACGTCGACAGCGCCTGCCGGCTGCTGGAGGACGCGACGGCGCTGATGATCGGGTCCGGCGCCTCGCTGCGGTACGCCGGCGATTTCACGCGCACGCACTACGCGGATTCGGTGCGTCCCGCGATGATGCCGCCGCACATCAATGCCAAGTTCAGCGGTCTGCAGTTGCGCGATCACCGGATCCTGCTCAAGTTGCTCCACCGGGTCAAGCCGCTGGTCGCGTCGCCCGCTCCGGCCGTCGACAAGTCCTACAGGTTGCTGCTCGACGCGATGTCGACGGCCTATGACGCGCACATCTCGGTCTGCTCGAGGTTCGGCGGCGACCGTGAATCGAGTCTCCGCACGCCCGGCTCGACGGTTCCCGCGGTGGAGGTCCTCCAGCGATTCCGCGACCGTCGACTGGGTGCCGCCACGCCGGATCGACCGGCGGAGTAATTCGGTCATCCCTTGCCGCGCGCTGTCGCGCGCAGGGCAACGTCCCCTCCCGCGCCGATCTGTGCTGCCGTGGTCCCGCACTGCCGAGTAGCTGCGAATTCGTGCGATCTCACCACCGAAAGAGAGTAATTGGCAATGCGTACTGCAGATGCTGTTGATTCTGTTGAGGGTGCGTCGTTCGAGTCGCACGTGGCACTGGTCGGCGACTCGGTGCCGGCGGCTTTCGCGGCTCAGGCGCTGCGGTCGCCGGACGCGGTGGCGGTGCGGTGTGCCGGACGGGAGCTGTCGTACCGGGAGTTGGACGAGCGAGCCAGTCAACTCGCCCACCGACTCATCGGGTTGGGGGTAGGTCCGGAAGCGCCGGTCGCGGTGCTGATGGAACGTTCCGTGGATCTGGTCGTCGCGCTCCTCGCGGCGCTCAAGGCGGGGGCCTTCTATCTGCCGTTGCACAGTGGGTATCCGCTGGAGCGGATGCAGTGGATCGTCGACGAGACCTCCGCGCCCGTACTGCTCACCGACCGTGCCATGCGGGACCGCGGGCTGCCCGTCGCCCCCGTGACGGTGGCGGTGGACGACGACGCGGAACTGGCCGGGCTGCCCGTCAGTGACCCGGGCATCGAGAGTCGGCCCGAGCAGCTCGCCTACGTGATGTACACCTCCGGCTCGACCGGGCGTCCCAAGGGGGTGGCGGTCACCCACCGCGACGTCCTCGACCTCGTCGTGGACAGCATGTTCGAGCCGGGTGCGCACGAGCGAGTCCTCATGGTCATTCCGTATGCGTTCGATCCCTCGATCTACGGCTTGTGGGTGCCGTTGCTGAACGGTGGCCGGACGGTCATCACACCGGAGGGTGATCTGAGTGTGGCGACGCTCGCCCGGCTGATCACCCAGGAGGCGATCACCGCCCTGGACGTCTCGGCAGGTCTGTTCCAGGTGATGGCGGAGGAGGATCCGGGCTGCTTCGCGGGTGCGCGTGAGGTGATCACGGGGGGAGACGTGGTCTCCCCGACCGCGGTGCGGAGGGTGCTGGACCACTGCCCGGACATCGTCGTGCGCAGCGCGTACGGTCCCACCGAGACCACGCTGTACGCGACGCAGCATCCGTGGACGGGTGACGGCGAGCTGCCCGCCCCGCTGCCGATCGGGCGCCCGCTGGACGACATGCGCGCCTACGTTCTGGACGAGACCCTGTCGCTGGTCCCGGCAGGGGCCACCGGGGAGCTGTATC
The DNA here is from genome assembly GCF_036231965.1 of Streptomyces sp. NBC_01428. Classification (NCBI taxonomy): domain Bacteria; kingdom Bacillati; phylum Actinomycetota; class Actinomycetes; order Kitasatosporales; family Streptomycetaceae; genus Streptomyces; species Streptomyces sp. NBC_01428. The sequence continues at coordinate 2,245,100 of NZ_CP109499.1, forward strand.
TGGCGGGTGCGGGGTTGGCCCGTGGCTACTTCGGGCGTCCGGACCTGACGGCGGAGCGGTTCGTGGCCGACCCGTACGGCCCGGCCGGCAGCCGCATGTACCGCACCGGCGACCTCGCGCGCTGCTCCGGCGAGGGCGTGCTGGAGTTCCTGGGCCGGGCCGACGACCAGGTGAAGATCCGCGGCTTCCGCATCGAACTCGGCGAGATCGAAACGGTGTTGAGCCGTGCTCCGGGGGTGTCACAGGTCGCGGTCATAGCGCGCGAGGACCAGCCGGGCGCCAAACGCCTCGTCGGCTATGTGGTCGCCGATCCGGGCCGCGGCGAGCAGGTGGACGTCGAGTCCCTGCGGGTCCATGCGGCCGGTCTGCTGCCGGAGTTCATGGTCCCCTCCGTACTCGTGGTCCTCGACCGGCTCCCGCTGACCACCAACGGCAAGCTGGACCGGCGGGCCCTGCCCGCCCCCGACCTGCCGGCGACGGCCGGCGCCGGACGCGGTCCGCGCACCCCGCGGGAGGAGATCCTGTGCGGCCTGTTCGCCGAGGTCCTGGGCGTGCCCACCGTCGGCATCGACGACGACTTCTTCGCACTGGGCGGCCACTCCCTCACCGCCACCCGCCTGGCCAGCCGCATCCGTTCGGCCCTGGGCGCCGAGCTGGTGGTGGGGACCGTGTTCGAGGCCCCGACGGTCGCCGCCCTCGCGGACCGGGTCGCGGAGGCAGGGGTGGCCCGACCCGCGCTGACCGCGATGACCCGTCCGGAGCGGATGCCGCTGTCGCCGGCACAGAACCGGCTGTGGTTCCTCGACAAGCTCGAGGAGACGAGTGCCACCTACAACCTTCCCCTCGTGGTGCGTCTTTCGGGGCGACTGGACCGGGCCGCGCTGCGGGCCGCGCTCGAGGACGTGGTGGACCGGCACGAGAGCCTGCGTACCGTCTTTCCCGAGGACGCCCAGGGCGTTCCGTTCCAGCTGGTCCTGCCGGCGACGCGGGCGATGCGGGACTTCGCGGTGGTGGAGACCGACGAGGCCGCCCTGCCCGGGGAGATCTCGGCTCGTGCCGGGGAGCGTTTCGATCTGGCGGTGGACCCGCCGGTCAGGTTCCGTCTGTTCGCCCTGTCGGCGACCGAGCATGTCCTGTTCCTCCTGACGCATCACATCGCGTCCGACGGCTGGTCGCTGGCTCCGCTGACCCGCGACATCAGCCGCGCCTACGCGGCACGGTGCGCGGGGGCGGGGCCGTCCTGGTCCGCGTTGCCGGTGCAGTACGCGGACTACACCCTGTGGCAGCGTGAGCTCCTCGGCGCGGAGGAGGACCCCGACTCCCTGGTGAGCGGACAGCTGGCGTTCTGGACACAGGCGCTGGCCGGCATCCCGGACCAGCTCGAACTGCCCTACGACCACCCCCGGCCGAAGGTGGCGAGCCATCGCGGCGACACGGCCTCCTTCGAGCTCGACGCGGAGCTGCACCAACGCCTGATCGATCTGAGCCGTACCCATCAGGCCAGTCTGTTCATGGTGGTCCAGGCCGCCTTCGCCGCGCTGCTCTCCCGGCTGGGCGCGGGGAACGACATTCCGGTGGGCACCCCCGTCGCCAACCGTACCGACGAGGCGATGGGCGACCTGGTCGGGTTCTTCGTGAACACCCTGGTCGTCCGGACCGACACCACCGGCGATCCCTCCTTCCGGCAACTGCTGGCCCGGGTGCGCGAGGTGTCCCTGAAGGCCTTCGCGCACCAGGACGTCCCCTTCGAGCTCGTGGTGAACGAACTCAACCCGGTGCGTTCTCCTGCCCAGCACCCCCTCTTCCAGGTTCTGCTGGCCATGCAGAACAACGCGTCCGTCCGCTTGGACCTTCCGGAGCTGACAGCGGACGTGCGGCTCGGGGACACCGACGTCGCCAAGTTCGATCTCACCCTCGAACTCTTCGAGCAGCACGCGGAGGAGGACGTCCCCGACGGGATCAGCGGACGGTTGGGGTATGCCCTCGATCTGTTCACCGCGGACACCGCCCAGCGGATCGCCGCCTGCTTCAAGCGCCTGCTCGCCGCGGTCGCCGCGGACCCGGACCTCTCACTGAGCCGCATCGACCTCCTCTCCCCCGAGGAGCACCGCCGGCTCGTCGTCGAGTGGAACGACACGGCGGTGCCCTACGCCGACAACACCACCCTGCACCGGATGGTCCAGGAGCAGGCGGCCCGGACGCCGGACGCGCCGGCCGTGCTCTGCGGCGCGGAGGAACTGACCTACGGCGAACTCGACGCGCGGGCGAACCGGCTCGCCCACCATCTGATCGCCCGCGGGGTGGGCCCGGAGCAGTTGGTTCCGATCTGTGTCGAACGGGGCTTCGACGCGGTCGTCGCCGTCCTGGGCGTACTGAAGGCGGGCGCTGTCTATGTGCCGCTCAACCATGAATTCCCGGTGCACCAGATCGAGTTCATGGTCGCGGACGTCCATGCTCCGCTCGTCGTCACCCAGGCCCACCTCCAGGAGCGACTGGGGGCCACCTCCGCCGAACGCGTGCTGATGGACCAGGACTGGCACGAGATCGCCACCCGCCCGGACACGGACCCCGATGTGCCGGTCGGCCCCGAGGGCCTGGCCCACGTGATCTTCACCTCCGGATCGACCGGCACCCCCAAGGGCGTCATGATCGAGCACCGCTCGCTCTGCCGGATCGTGGACAGCGACCTGTTCGCCGGCCTCGGGCCCGGCGACGTCGTGGCCCAGCCCTCCAGCTTCTCCTGGGACGCGTTCACCTTCGAGTGCTGGCCCGCGCTGACGTCCGGAGCCGCCATGGCCGTCATGGACAAGGAGGTTCTCCTCGACGCCGCCACGCTCAAGGCCGCCCTCCGTCGCCGCAAGGTGACCATGATGTGGCTGACGGCGCCCCTCCTGCGCCAGCACCTGCAGGACTGCCCCGACCTCCTCGCCGGAGTCACGTCCGTCTTCTACGGCGGTGAGGCGATCGACCGGCCGGCGGTGGACGCACTGGTGGACGGACCCTGGGCACCCGAGCGGCTCATCCACGGGTACGGGCCCAGCGAGGCGACGGTCTTCACCACGAGCTACAGGGTGGACCGGAACACCCCCCGCGACGGGCAGATCCCCATCGGCCGGCCGGTGGCGAACACCGAGGTGTTCGTCATGGACGAGAACGGCGTCCTGGTGCCCCCGGGCGTTCCCGGCGAACTGTGGGTCGGCGGCCCCGGACTGGCCAGGGGCTACTGGAACCGTCCGGAGCTCACCGCGGAACGGTTCGTCAAGCACCCCTTCTCGGACGATCCTCAGGCGCGCGTGTACCGCAGTGGCGATGTGGTGCGGTGGCGCGCGGACGGCCGGTTGGAGTTCGTGGGCCGGGTCGACGACCAGGTGAAGATCCGCGGACTGCGGGTCGAGCTGGGTGGCATCGAGTCGGTACTGGGCCGTTTCCCGGGCCTGGCGGAGGTCGCGGTCGTGGTGCGGGAGGAGCGCCAGGGCGACAAGCGTCTGGTGGCCTACGTCGTCGCCGAGACCGGGAGCGAGGGGCCGGACGCGGACGCCCTGCGTGCCCATGTCGGCGGTCTGCTGCCGGAGTTCATGGTCCCATCGGCGTTCGTGGTGCTGGACCGTCTGCCGTTGACGACGAACGGCAAGCTGGACCGGCGGGCTCTGCCGGCGCCCGTGTACGAGACGGAGGTGGGCGGGCGTGGTCCGCGCACCGTCCAGGAGGAGATCCTGTGCGGCCTGTTCGCCGAGATCCTGGGCGTGCCCGCGGTCGGCATCGACGACGACTTCTTCGACCTCGGTGGGCACTCCCTCCTCGTCACCCGCCTGGCCGGCCGCATCCGTTCGGTGCTGGGCGTCGAGCTGGTGGTGCGAACCGTGTTCGAGGCGCCCACGGTCGCCGCCCTCGCCGACCGGGTCGCGGAAGCAGGAGTGGCCCGGCCCGCGTTGACCGCGATGCCCCGTCCGGAGCGGATCCCGCTGTCACCGGCACAGAACCGGCTGTGGTTCCTCGACAAGCTCGAGGAGACGAGTACCACCTACAACGTTCCGGTCGCCTTCCGGATCGTCGGGGAGCTGAACGCCGACGTGCTCGAACAGGCGTTGAGCGATGTCGTCGCACGGCACGAGAGCCTGCGCACGGTGTTCCAGGAAGTGGACGGGAGCCCTGTCCAGGTGATCCTGGACAAGGACGCCGCCGGCGTGAAGCTGCACCACGTCAGCTGTGGCGCGGACGAGTTGGACCGGGAACTGCGGGAGGCCGGTCAGTACGCGTTCGACCTGTCGGCCGAGTTTCCGCTGCGGGCAACGCTGTTCACCGTCGGTCCCGACGAGCGGGTCCTGCTGCTCCTCATGCACCACATCGCGAGTGACGGTGCCTCGATGGGGCCGCTGGGGCGTGACCTGGAGATCGCGTTCCGGGCCCGCCTCCAGGGACTCGAACCGTCGTGGCCGGCTCTCCCGGTGCAGTACGCGGACTACACGTTGTGGCAGCGTGATCTCCTCGGCGGGGACGAAGACCCCGAATCCCTGGTGAGTGAACAACTGGCCTTCTGGACAGGGGCTTTGGAAGGCATCCCGGACCAGCTCGAGCTGCCCTACGACCGCCCTCGGCCGAAGGTGGCCGACTATCGCGGCGACTCCGTCTTCTTCGAGCTGGACGCGGACGTGCACTGCGGCATGGCCGATCTGGCCCATACGACGGGCGCCACCACGTTCATGGTGGCGCAGGCGGCACTGGCGGTGGCGCTGACGAAGATGGGCGCGGGCACGGACATCCCGATCGGAACCCCGGTCGCCGGACGCGCCGACGAAGCACTGGACGACCTCGTCGGCTTCTTCGTCAACACCTTGGTCCTGCGGACGGACACCTCGGGGAATCCGACGTTCCTGGAACTGCTGGAGCAGGTCCGGGAGACCGACCTGGCCGCCTACTCCCACCAGGACGTGCCGTTCGAGCGGCTGGTCGAGGCGGTCAACCCCCAGCGCTCACTGGCCCGTCACCCCCTGTTCCAGGTCCTGCTCAATCTTCAGAGCGGCGACGGGCACGCCCTGGATCTGCCCGGCCTGTCAGTCCAGGAGATCGTGAAGGAACAGCAGACAGCGAAATTCGACCTGTCGCTGAACTTCCTCATGAAATACACCGATCAAGGTCTCCCCGGTCCGGTGCGGGCGTATGTCACCTACGCGACGGAGCTCTTCGACCGGGAGACCGTGGAGCGTCTGTTCACGCGCCTCGTCCGTGTCCTGGAATCCGTGGTGGCCGATCCGGCCCGGCCGCTCAGTCGGATCGACGTGATCGAGGCGCAGGAGCGCGTACGGCTGACGGAGCTGTCGGCCGGCGCGGAGGCTCGTGAGGGACTCGGGGCTGCTTCCGTGCCGGCAGCCTTCGCGGCTCAGGCACAGCGGACGCCGGACGCAGTGGCCGTGCGGTGTGCCGGACGGGAACTGTCGTACCGGGAGTTGGACGAGCGAGCCAATCAACTCGCGCACCGACTGCTTGGGTTGGGCGTCCAGCGGGAAGCGCCGGTCGCGGTGCTGATGGAACGCTCGGTCGATCTCGTGGTCGCGCTCCTTGCGGTGCTCAAGGCGGGTGCCTTCTATCTTCCGTTGCACAGTGGGTATCCGCTGGAGCGGATGCAGTGGATCGTCGACGAGACCTCCGCGCCGGTACTGCTCACCGACCAAGCGATGCGCGACCGCGGCGTACCCAACACTGGCGCCCTGGTCGTGATGGACGAGGACGAACAGCTCGCCGGTCTGCCCGTCAGCGATCCGGGCATCGAGAGCCGCCCCGAGCAGCTCGCCTACGTGATGTACACCTCCGGCTCGACCGGACGGCCCAAGGGAGTGGCGGTCACCCACCGCGACATCCTCGACCTCACCGTCGACCACATGTTCGGCGCGGGTGCACACGAACGAGTCCTCCTGCTGGCCTCGTACGCCTTCGACCCCTCCACCTACGCCTTCTGGGTCCCCCTCCTGCACGGCGGACGCACCGTCATCACCCCCGAAGGCGAACTCGACGTCGCCGAACTCGCCCGGATCATCATCGAGGAACAGATCACCGGCCTCGACATCACCGCCGGACTCTTCCGCCTCATGGCCGAGGAAAACCCCGGCTGCTTCACAGGAGTACGCGAGGTCATCACCGGCGGCGACCTGATCTCCCCCACCGCCGTACGCCGAGTACTCGAACACTGCCCCGACACCATCGTCCGCTGCGCCTACGGCCCCACCGAAACCACCCTGTTCGCCACCCAAGCCCCCTGGAACCCGGGCGACACGGTGCCCGCACCGATACCCGTCGGACGGCCCCTCGACGGCATGCGCGCCTACATCCTCGACACCAACCTCCAGACCGTCCCAGCAGGCGTGACCGGAGAACTCCACCTCGCAGGCACCGGGCTCGCCCGAGGCTACTTCCGACGACCGGACCTCACAGCAGAACGGTTTGTCGCCGACCCCTACGGCCCCGCCGGAACCCGCATGTACCGCACCGGCGACCTCGCCCGCTGGTCCCCCCACGGCCTCCTCGAATTCGCCGGCCGAGCCGACGACCAAGTCAAGATCCGCGGCTACCGCATCGAACTCGGCGAAATCGAAGCCGTACTGGGTCGCTTCGCCGGCCTGTCCCAGGTCGCGGTGCTGGCTCGGGAGGACCAGCCGGGCGACAAGCGCCTCGTGGCCTATGTGGTCGCCGAGGCCGGCAGTCACGCCCTGGACACCGAGGCCCTGCGCACGCACGCCGCCGGGCTGCTGCCCGAGTACATGGTTCCCTCCGCGTTCGTGGTGCTCGACCGGCTCCCGCTGACCAGCAACAGCAAGGTCGACCACCGCGCCCTGCCGGCGCCCGACCTGCCGGCCGCGGGAACCGGGCGGGGACCGCGGACTCCGCGGGAGGAGCTCCTGTGCGGCCTGTTCGCCGAGGTCCTGGGCGTGCCCGCGGTCGGCATCGACGACAGCTTCTTCGCGCTCGGCGGACACTCCCTCCTCGCCTCTCGGCTGGTCAGCCGCATCCGCACCACCCTGAACGTCGAACTCCCGGTGACCGCCCTCTTCGAGACCCCGACCATCGCCACTCTCATGGCCCAGATCGCGGAGGCGGGTTCGGCCAGGTTCGCGCTGACGGCGAAGGAGCGCCCCGCGCGGATCCCGCTGTCGCCGGCGCAGAACCGGCTGTGGTTCCTGAACAAGCTGGAGGGTGCGAATGCCACGTACAACGTCCCGGTGGCGTTCCGGATCAGCGGGGACCTGGACGCGGGTGCTCTCGAACGGGCGTTGAACGATGTGGTGGTACGGCACGAGAGCCTGCGGACGGTCTTCCAGGACGTCGACGGAACTTCGGCCCAAGTGGTGCTGGAGGCCGACGCCGTGGACCTGGAGCTGCACCACGTCGCCTGCTCCGCGGGCGAGTTGCGTGATGCGTTGCGCGACGCGGGACAGTACGCGTTCGACCTGGCCGCCGAACTCCCGCTCCGGACGACGCTCTTCTCCGTCGGCCCCGACGAGTACGTCCTGCTGCTGCTCGTGCACCACATCGCGAGCGACGGCGCCTCGATGGGGCCGCTCGGGCGCGACCTGGAGACCGCGTTCCGTGCCCGACTCCAGGGCCGGGCGCCGGAGTGGTCCGCGCTCCCGGTGCAGTACGCCGACTACACCCTGTGGCTGCGGGAACTCCTCGGCTCGGAGGACGATCCCGACTCCTCGGTGAGCCGGCAACTCGCCTTCTGGGAGGCCGCCTTGGACGGCGTGCCCGACCAGCTGGAGCTGCCCTTCGACCGCCCTCGTCCGAAGGTGGCCGACTACCGCGGCGACACCGCCCCGATCAGGATCGACGCCGACCTGCACCGTGCCCTGCTCGGCCTGGCCCGGGAGACGAACACCACCCTGTTCATGGTCCTCCAGGCCGCCCTCGCCACCCTGCTCAGCCGGCTCGGCGCGGGCTCCGACATCCCCCTCGGAACCCCCGTCGCCGGCCGCACCGACGAAGCACTCGACGACCTCGTCGGCTTCTTCGTCAACACCCTGGTCCTGCGCAACGACACCTCGGGAAACCCGACCTTCAGAGAACTCCTCGCCCGGACCCGCGCGACCGACCTGGCCGCCTACTCCCACCAGGACGTCCCGTTCGAACGCCTGGTGGAGGCGATCAACCCTCAGCGGTCGCTGTCCCGCCATCCCCTGTTCCAGGTCATCTTCGGCGTGGACGCCACCGGCGGCAGCGCGCTGAATCTGCCCGGCCTGGCAGTGGCTCAGGAGTCGGTCCCGATCGAGTTCAGCAGGTTCGACCTGGGCTTCAACTTCATCGAGCAGTACGGGATCGACAGCCGTCCGGCCGGGATCAGCGGCCTGCTGCACTACAGCACCGACCTGTTCGACCGGGAGAGCGTCGAAGCGCTCGTGACCCGGATGGTGCGCGTGGTGGAAGCGGCGGTCGCGGATCCGGACCGGCCGCTCGGCCGGATCGAGATCCTTTCCGCGGGGGAGCAACGGCAGATCCTGGGGGCGTGGAACGACACCGGTGCCGCGCTGACCGACGCGACGCTTCCCGCTCTCTTCCAGTCGCAGGTCGCCCTGACGCCGCGGCGCCCGGCGGTCCTGGCCTCGGACGCCGACCTGAGCTACGGCGAGCTGAACGAGCGGGCCAACCGCCTGGCCCACCATCTGATCGCGCACGGGGTCGGCCCCGAACAGTTCGTCGCTCTCGCCCTGCCGCGTACCGCGCAGACCATGGTGGCGCTGCTCGCCGTGCTCAAGGCGGGAGCCGCCTACATGCCGGTCGACCCCGCGTACCCGGCGGACCGGATCGCCTACATGCTGCAGGATGCCGATCCGGCGCTGGTCCTCACCGTCGCGGAGACCGAGCGGATGCTCCCGGAGGGCTCCCGGACCCCGCGTCTGGTCCTGGACTCTCCCGAGGTCGTCGCCGCCCTGGAGAGCCGTCCCGCCACCGATCCGACCGACCGGGACCGGATCGGCGTCCTGCGGCAGCCACACCCGGCCTACATCATCTACACCTCGGGCTCCACCGGCCGCCCCAAGGGCGTCGTCGTCACGCATGCCAACGTGGCAAACCTGGTCGCCTGGGCCCGTGACGAGTTCGGCGAACAGCGCCTGGCCCACGTCCTGTTCAGTACGTCACTCAACTTCGACGTCTCCGTGTTCGAGATGTTCGGCCCGTTGCTGACCGGTGGTCGCATCGAGGTGCTGCGTGATCTGCTGGCCCTCGGCGACCGGGACGCCGACGACCGTTCGTCGGTCCTGGTGAGCGGGGTTCCGTCCGCGCTCGCCCGGATCGTGTCCCAGGGCGACGTGCGGGCCGCGGCGGACACCGTGGTGTTCTGCGGCGAGGCCCTCACCGCCCAGGCCGCCACCGAGGTCAGGGACGAACTCGGGGCCGGCCGCGTCTACAACATCTACGGCCCGACCGAGGCGACGGTGTACGCCACGGTCTGGTCCACGGACGCCCCCGTCACGGGAGCGCCGTCGATCGGCCGCCCGCTGCACAACACGCAGACCTACGTCCTGGACGGCGGTCTGCGGCCGGTTCCGGCGGGGGTCACCGGGGAGCTGTACATCGCGGGTGCGGGGCTGGCCCGGGGGTACTTCGGGCGTCCGGACCTGACCGCCGGGCGGTTCGTGGCCGATCCGTTCGGCCCGGCCGGAACCCGCATGTACCGCACGGGCGACCTGGCCCGCTGGTCCGGTGAGGGGCTGCTGGAGTTCCTGGGCCGGGTGGACGACCAGGTGAAGATCCGCGGCTTCCGCATCGAACTCGGTGAGATCGAGGCGGTGTTGAGCCGCGTCGCCGGGCTGGCGCAGGTCGCGGTGCTGGCCCGTGAGGACCAGCCGGGCGACAAGCGCCTGGTGGCCTACGTGGTTGCCGAGCCCGGCAACGACGCGCCGGACACCGAGGCGCTGCGCGCGCACGCGGCGGGTCTGCTGCCGGAGTACATGGTCCCCTCCGCGTTCGTGGTGCTCGACCGGCTCCCGCTGACCACCAACGGCAAACTGAACCGGCGGGCCCTGCCGGCGCCCGTGTTCGCAGCGGACGCCGCCGGGCGCGGTCCGCGGAATCCGCGGGAGGAGATCCTCTGCGGGCTGTTCGCGGAGATCCTGGGCGTGCCGACGGTCGGTATCGACGACAACTTCTTCGAGCTGGGCGGACACTCGCTGCTGGCGGTTCAGCTGATCAGCCGCATCCGGGATGTTCTGGGCGACGGGCTGGCCATTCGAGCTGTGTTCGCGGCGCCCACCGTTGCCACGCTGGTGGAACAGCTGGGCCGGTCGTCGGGCGGTGAGGAGTTCGACGTGCTCCTGCCGATCAAGGACCACGGAGGCGGCTCGTCGGTCTTCTGCGTCCACCCGGTGAGCGGAATCGGCTGGTGCTACGCGCCCTTGGCCGGAATCGCCTCTCCGGAACACTCCGTGTACGCGCTGCAGGCGCGGGGTCTGGACGGCGGGGACGCGCTCCCGGGCTCGATACAGGAGATGGCGGCCGACTACGTCCGGCAGATCCGTGCGGTACAGGAATCGGGCCCGTACCACCTGATGGGATGGTCCTTCGGCGGTGTCGTCGCCCATGAGATGGCCGTCCAACTGCGGGCACGGGGCGAGCGGGTGGAGACCCTCGCCCTGCTGGACTCCTACCCGGCGCACGGGACCGCGACGCCGCTCCCGATCACGGAGGAGGACGTGGCGGCGGGGCTCGCCGAGTTCTTCGGAGTGCGGGCCGGGGACGGTGAGGAGCCCCTCACGATGACAGGGATCGTGGCGGCACTGCGCCGGGACCGCAGCCTGTTCACCGAACTCGCCGAGCGGCATCTCGCGGACATCGCCGCGATCTACCGGAACAACCACCGGATCATGACGGAGCACGTTCCCGGGGAGTTCGACGGGGACGTCCGGTTCTACGAGGCGGGCCGCGAAAGGCCCACCGACGTGTGCGCGGCGACCGCGTGGAGCGCGCACGTATCAGGGCGCCTCGACATCGCGCGCATCGCCTGCAGTCATGCGGAAATGGCCCGCCCGGACTCCCTGGCCGAGATATGGCGGGACATCGCCCCGGCGGGCGAGCGGCAGGCCCTCAAGCGTTGACGCGGCTCCGCGTGCGATCCGCCGACACGTCCATCACCTCAGAGAAAGGGTTCTTCGCCGATGACGACTGCGCTCGCTCCCGGTCTGCCGGCCGTATCCGGACTGTCCCATCTGTTCTTGGTGCTCGCCCTGATCATGGCCTGCTGCCATGTCGCGGGCCGGGTCTGCCGACGGCTGGGGCAGCCTCCGGTCATCGGTGAGATCGTGACCGGTGCGGCACTGGGCCCCTCACTTCTCGGAGCCGTCTGGCCCTCCGGACAACGGTGGCTCTTTCCCGCGGACCTGCTGCCCGTGATCAACGCACTGGCCCAGGTCGGCCTGGTCCTCTTCATGTTCCTGGTCGGCTACGAGTTGAACGTGGAGCACGTCCGTGGTCGCGGAAGGGTCGCCGCGTTGGTCAGTCATGTGAGCGTGGCCGTGCCCATGATCGGCGGGGTTCTCCTCGCGTTCGCGATGTACGGGCGGTTCGCCGACCCCGGTATCGGGTTCCCGGCGTTCGCGCTCTTCATCGCCGTGTCCATGAGCATCACCGCGTTCCCGGTGCTCGCACGGATTCTCACCGACCGGAGGATCGACCGCACACCGGTCGGCGCCCTCGCCCTCACGTGCGCGGCCGTCGACGACATCACCGCCTGGTGCCTGCTCGCTCTGGCGACGGCGCTGGGGCGGGGCACCTCCTGGACCTCGGTGCTCACCACCGTCGCCCTGACCGCTGTGTTCGTCTCCGTGATGATGTACGGGCTGCGTCCCTTGCTGGCCCGGCTGGCCGAGCGTCACGCGGACCGGCCGGCGGGGGGAACGTCACTCCTGTTCGTGCTCCTCGCGGGGATCCTGCTGGCGTCCTTCGCGACCGACTGGATCGGCATCCACCCGATCTTCGGGGCCTTCCTGTTCGGCGTCGTCGTTCCGCGCGGCGCGGTGCAGACGGCGGCCGTGGAACAGGTGCGAGGCGTCACCGTGGTGCTGCTGCTGCCGCTGTTCTTCGCCTATTCCGGACTGCAGACCGACTTCCGGCTGATCGGCGCGGATCCCGCCCTGTGGGGCTGGTGCGCCCTCGTCGTCGCCGTCGCGATCGTCACCAAGTGGGCGGGGAGCACGGGTGCGGCCCGGCTCACCGGCCTCGGCTGGCAGGAGTCGCTCTCCCTCGGTGCCCTGATGAACTGCCGGGGACTGACCGAGCTCGTGGTGCTCGGCGTCGGACTGGAACTCGGCATCATCACCCCCACCGTGTTCGCCATGCTGGTGGTGATGACGCTGGTCACCACGGTGCTGACGGCCCCCGCGCTCGCCCTGATCGACCGCCTGGCCGTCCAGCAGCGGGCAACTCCCGTACAGCGACGAGAAGTCGTGGCCAGGTGACCGTCATGGTGCCGGACGCATCGGCGCTTCCGCCGCCCTCCGGAGCACTCGGCCCGCGGCCCGCGACCAGGACCTCGTCGCCCCCACACCTTGTCACCCCGCCCGAGCACGCCGAGCAGGCATGCGTGGCCAGAGAGAGCGAGACATGACACCCGAGATAGATCAGATCTTCCAGGACGTGAAGGACCGGCACGGAGCCGGCTCCATCACCCGCGTCGAGGAGATGGTGTACGCCAAGCGGCAGGAGCGCCATCCGCTGCAGAAGGACGCCAAGTGGATCATGCCGGGGATCTCCCGGACCCCCTGGCACGATCCCTACGAGCACCCCGAGATCGAACCCGTGGTGCGCGCCTTCGAAGCCGGGCACGCCGCCATCAAGCAGGAGCTCGCGGACGCGTGGTCCGATCGCAAGAGCGCCTTCTCCGACTACGAGCACTATCTGAGCCGTCAGGAGAACTGGCAGGCGCTGTATCTCTTCCGTGACGGCGGGCCGGTCGAGTCCTCCGCCGCCCTGGTGCCCACCGCGTACAGCGTCCTGACCCAGGAGGTCGTCGAGCAGGGGAAGCTGTGCCCCCTCCTGGAGAGTCACTTCTCGACGCTGCTGCCGGGTGCCTCGATCGCCCCGCACTGCGACCTGTGGAACTTCAGCATCAATCTGCACCTGGCGGTCGACATCCCCGAGGGGTGCGGCATCACGGTCGCCGACGAGACCCGGCACTGGCAGGAGGGCGAGTGCCTGCTCTTCGACTACTCCTTCGTGCACGAGGCGTGGAACAACGGCTCCCGGCCGCGCACCTGTCTTCTCGTGGACCTGTGGCATCCGGAGACGACGGTGCCCGAGCGTGAGGCCCTCGTCGGTCTCATCACCGAGATCCGCCAGCTGATGGGCTAGCGTGCCGCCGCGGTCTCGTCGAGGGTCGTCCGGTCGTGGGCCGGGCGGCCCTCTTCACCGGCAGAGCGGGGTGGGGCGGGGTCCGTCGAGGCTCCGCCGCCGGGCGGGTCACCAGTGCGGTGTGGGGACGCTCGGCGCGTCGCCGTCACTGTCGCGCACGGGCCGTGGTGGCTGGTCGAGGACCTCGCGGGCCGTGACGCCGTGGCCCCGGGCCCGGCGCCGGCGGACGCGTGTCAGGCCGCCGAGGAGGGCCAGACGTTCGAGGAACAGAACGAATGCGGCTTTGTTCCGCTTCACGGCGATTCCTTCCGAGAGGGTCTGGGAAAATCCATCGCAGATCTGAACAATGAGCATGACAGGGGCTGTTGGGGTCGTCTGGCTGATGAGGGGGGTTGGGTGGGCGGCATCGGTGAGGACGGCGAGATACCGGGCCCGCGTACGGCGGCCGGGTGGGCGTCGCGCGAGGCGCAGTTGTCCGAGGACGCCGTCCGGGTGTTCCGGTGGGTGAGCGACCAGGGATCGTGCGACGCGAGGACGCTGGGCGCGACTCTGGGATTGCCGGAGACCCGCGCGGCGTCCGCGGTGACGACGCTGACCGAATTGTTGCTGCTGCGTCATCCTCCGGGGAACCCAGAGGAGCTGGTCGCGGTGGCGCCGGACGAGGCGCTCGCGGCGCTGGTCGCGCCGAGGGAGGCCGGGCTGCGCCGGCAGCTCGCCGAGATCGACCGGCTGCGGGCCGAACTGTCCGTCCTGGCGCCCTTCTACGCGCAGGGCAGGCGGCAGTGGCGGGGCCGGGCGCCGCTGACGGAGGTCACCGATCTGAAGACCGTCGTGGGGATGATCACCGAGGCGACCATGCGGTGCCGTCAGGAGGTCCGCACCTGCCATCCGGGGGGCGGCCGCTCCCCGGCGCTGCTGGAGCAGGCGTTCGTGCAGGACCGCGACATGCTGCGGCGCGGGGTGCGGATGCGCACGCTGTACCAGCACACGGCCCGCTATCACCTGCCCACCCAGGAGTACGCGCGGCGGATGACCGACGAGGGCGCCGAGATCAGGACGTTGAGCGAACTGTTCGGCCGCATGGTCGCCTTCGACGCGGAGTCGGTGTTCATCCCGCACCAGGACGATCTGGACGCGGCCATCGTCATCCAGGAACCGTCCACGGTCTCCTATCTCTGCGCGACCTTCGATCACGCCTGGTCGCTGGCCGAGCCCTACCACCCGGCCTGGACGGAGAGTTCGGCGCGTGACGAGGTGAAGCAGGCCATCGTGCGGCTGCTGGCCGAGGGCATGAAGGACGAGATGGTGGCCCGGCGGCTGGGGATGTCGCTGCGCACCTGCCGCAAGCACATCGCCGAGATCATGGAGCAACTCGGCGCGGCCAGCCGCTTCCAGGCCGGGTACCTGGCCCGCGTGCAGTCCTCCGGTCCGGCCTCGGCGGCAGCGGGCGGGACCTGAGAGCCTCGCCGGAGCGGACCGTCGGCCGCCGGGCGCCGACCGCGTCGCACCGGACGCGGCCCGCCGGGATCCCGCTCCGCCGGAGCGGCCCCGAGCCGGCGGCGAGGCGTCCGTGGCCGGGGCCTTGCCGGCCCGGGGAGGCGGCCGCAGCCGCGGTTCCGACCGGGCACGACCTGTCCGCCGTGCCGCCGTGGCCCGGCTCCGGGGCGAGCCGGCCGCCCGAAGGGCGTCAGGCCGTGTCATGCCTGGTACGGGGCGGAGGGCATCGCCGCCCCGACGGCGCTCTCCGCCGCCGTGCCGTGGGGAACCCGCATCCGCCCCGGGCGGAACACCGCCGCTGTCGGCCCCGGCCCGCGAAACGTCCGCACGCGGCACCGGCCACCGTGGCCGGTCCCCTGTTCCCCTGCCACGGCCGCCCGGGGACCACCTAGCACCGGTCTCCCGCCGCGGCGGCCTGCTCGCGGGCGAACAGGAGGGTCAGCCACGGCAGTTCGTAGCGCACCTCGTCCGGGAGCACGGCGAGGTGCGCGGTGACCTCGGGCAGCGACGGCGGTGGCAGGACGCCGACGTCGATCAGTTCCTCCAGGGCGCGCTGGGCGTCCCGTCCGTCCCGGCCCAGGGCGCGGGCGGCGGCGGGGAGGGTGAAGGAGGAACCCGGCAGTGCGGCCAGCGCGTCGAGGGAGGCGCGGGCGGGGACGGGAAGCCGGGCCCACGCCGCGGCGAGGCGGGCGCGGACCCCGAGGCCGCCCGACGCGAGTTCGTCCAGCGCCTCCAGGGGGTGTTCGAGACGGTCCGCGTACTGGGCGAGCGGCATGTGGCGCAGCACGGACAGGCGGTTCCCGGCGGCTCGCAGGGCGAACGGAAGGTGATCTGTGGCGGCGGCGATCCGGGCGGCCGCGGCGGGTTCGGCGGTCAGCCGGGGGAGCCCGATGACGCCGCCGAGCAGGTCCAGGGCCTCCTCGGTGGACAGGGGCGGGAGTTCGACCCGGTGGGCGGACTCCAGACAGGGGAGCCGGCTGCGGGAGGTGACCAGCGCGGCCGTGGTGCCGGACGGGGGCAGCAGCGGGCCGAGGGCGGCGGCGTCGGGTGCGTCGTCCAGGAGCAGCAGGATCCGGCGTCCGGACAGCCAGGACCGCCAGACGGTGGCGGCCTCCTCACGGCCCGCGGGCAGTCGTTCCGTGCAGCCGAGCGAGCGGGCCAGCTCCGCCAGGACCGACGTCCAGGGGCGGGGGGAGCCGTCCTCGGCGCACAGCCGGGTGGCGACCACGCCGTCGGTGTAGCGCGCGGCGAGGCGGTGGGCGACGTGCACGGCGAAGGCGGTCTTGCCGGCGCCCGCGGCACCGGTCACCAGGACCGGGGGGCCGCCCTCGGTGTCCAACTGCGCGCTGACCGCGTCCAGTTCCCTGGTGCGGCCCGTGAAGTCGGAGAGGTCCGGGGGGAGCAGGCGTGACCCGGCGGGTGCGCCGCGCGGCCGGGGCGGCGCCAGGTCGACCAGCAGGGAGCGGTAGGCGCTCTGCAGGGCCGCACCGGGCTCCAGGCCCAGTTCCCTGGACAGGAGTTGCCGGCAGTCGTCGTAGGCGGCCAGTGCCTCCGTCCTGCGGCCGACCTGGTGCAGCGCGGTGAGCTGGACGGCACGCAGCCGCTCCCGCAGGGGGTGGCGGCTCACCATCTCGTCCACGGTGTCCGCGACCGGGCCCGGGTCCCCGATCTCCAGCTGGGCCTCCGCCCACGCCTCGTAGACGGCCAGCCGTCGGGCGTGCTGCCGGTCGACGGCGGCGCGCAGTACGTCGGCGCGGGCCGCGAGGTCGCTGAAGGGGGCGTGCCGCCACAGGTCCAGCGCCTGGCGGTACGTGCGGGCCGCGCGGCTCGACGCTCCGGCGCGCATCTCGGCGTCGCCGTGCCGGGCCAGTTCGTCGAAGCGCAGGGTGTCGCACTCCTGCGGGGTGAGGTGCAGGACGTAGCCGCCGGGTCCGTGGCGCAGCCGGCCCAGGTCGTCGGGGTCGAGCACCCGGCGCAGGGTCGACACGTACACCTGGAGGTTCTTGCGGGCCGTGCGGGGCGGGTCGTCCGGCCAGACGGCGTCGGTCAGTTCCTCCAGCGACACCGGCGTGTTGGGGCGGGTGAGCAGGACCGCGAGGACCAGGCGCTGTTTCAACGGTCCTAGTTCCAGGGGCAGTCCGTCACGGGAGGCCCGCAGCGGGCCGAGGAGGGTCAGTCGCAGGGGGGCGGCGGTTGCGCCGCCGCCGATCCCACCGGCGGGCTCGCGTGGAATTCCGGGAGCCGAATCCGCGCCGCGGCTTTCCGTGAGCGAATCGACCATCTCCCCCTCAGCCCCTTCCCCAACCGGTGTCGTCGGGGTTCTGGGCGAGGGAAATCATTCCGTACACGAAAGCCTCCGAGGAGCGGCAGGGGGTGAGGGAATCCGCGAGGAGCCGTGAACGCGTCGGGAATTCGGTGCCATTCCTTCGGCCTTCACAGCATGCGCACACGCCGGTTCGGGGGCCATGGACTCGAGGATGGCTCAAGGTGCATGCAGCAACAGACCCGCCGGGACAAAGGGGTGACAGAGTTTCAAAGCGGGGCGATTCGACGGGGCGTGGTGCTCTGTGGATCGCTGCTGTGCGCCCCGCGTCGCGTACCGCCGCCGAACCGGCCGCGAACCGTGACCGAACCGGTGTCCCGCACGGTGGGGCCGCACGTCCCGGGGACCGACGGAGGTGACGAGATGCGGCTGGCGGAGATCATCGAGCTACGTCCGGTACCCGCGGCGGGGCTGCTCGCCACCCTCACCAGGCGCTGCCCGCTGAGCTGCGCCCACTGCTCCACGTCGTCGGGGCCGCGCGGCGAGGACACGCCGGGCGGGGCGCTGCGCCGCTTCGTCGCCGGCTTCACCCCGGCGGACCGTCCGGAGGTCCTGATGCTCACGGGCGGTGAGCCGTTGCTGCGGCCCGCGCTCGTGGCGGACCTCGCGGCGCTCGCGTCGGCGGCAGGAACGCGGACGTCGGTCCTCAGCGGCATGTTCTTCGCGGGCGAGGGCCGGGTGCCCGACCGCATCCTGCGCGCGCTGCGCAACGTCGCCCATTTCTCGGCGAGCATCGACGTGTTCCACGAACGTGAAGTACCGCGCGCGGCGGTCTTTCGCGCGATGCACCGCATCATGGAAAGCGGAATCGACGTGAGTTTCCATGTGGCGGGGACCGCTGAGGACGACGCGTATCTCGCGGACGTCACCCGGTCCATTCGCAGCGAATTCCGGGACCAGGCGGCGGTTCTGGTCAATCACGTCAGGCCGGTGGGGCGTGCGGCGAGCTGGGCGACCGCGCGCACGGTCCCGCTCCGGGACACCGCGGAGACGGGTCCGCTGTCCGACGTACCGCCGGCGCCGTGCGCGATGGCGGCCTGGCCGGTGGTCGCCTTCGACGGCACCGTCGCCGCCTGCTGCAACCAGGTGGTGGTGGACGCCCGCCCGGTTCCGGACCATCTGCGGCTCGGACACATCGCGGAGGACGACTGGGCCGCCGTACGGCGCCGCTGCCAGGAGTCGCCCGTGCTGCGCACCGTCCGTACGGCCGGGGTCGGGTCGTGCGCGGACTGCCGTGCGCTGGCCCGGCGGCCCGGCGCGCTGGAGGCGGCCGAGCGGTCCGGTTCGCGTCCGGCGGCGGGCGCGATGGACGTGCTCGGCGCCCGGCTCCAGCGCGACGCGGGAGCCGCCGCACTGCTGCGGCGCTACGGAAGCGACCGGTACGCGCCCCTCGTACTGCTCGGCGGTACCCGTGGCGGAGAGGGTGCCGGCGACGAGGAGGTTCCCGCGTGAGTCCGTCGGCCGTCGCGAACCTGCGACTCGAACTGTCCCTCGTGGAGCCCGTCCTGTGGACGTCGGCCGCCCGCATGTGGCGCTCCGGTCCCGGACTCGCCGACCGCTACCGGCGCTATCTGAGCGCCATGCACCAGGTGATCCGCGCCTCCGTCCCGCTGATGGAGCGGGCGGCCGTCCGCTGCGAGGCGCTGCCCCGGGATCCGGTGAGCCGGCCGCTCGCCCGGTACCTGCGGGCGCACGCCGAGGAGGAGCGGGGTCACGACGAGTGGCTGCTCGCCGACGCGGCGGTGACCGGAGCGGCGCCCGGTGAGCTGACCGACGCGGTGACGCCCGCCCACGTGGCCGCCCTGGTGGGGGCGCAGTACTACTGGCTCGAACACAGTCATCCGGTGGCCCTCCTCGGCTACATCGCGGTCCTGGAGGGCAACGCTCCCGCGCCGGGACTGGCCGCCCGGCTGGCCCGGGAGACCGGGCTCCCGCAGGCCGCCTTCGCGACCGTACGTCTCCACGCGGACCTCGACGACGGACACAGCGCGGACCTGGACCGGCTGATCGACGAACTGCCCCTGGACGCCGCGCAGCGTTCCCTGGTCGCCGTGAGCGCCCTGCACACGGTCGCCTCCCTCGCCGAGCTGTTCGACCGCATCGCCGCGGCACCAACCGGATGGGAGAGCGCCCATGACTGACCCCGCACCCGATCGCCTCCGCGCACTGGAGGACGCCGGGTTCCCGCTGCACAGCCTCTCCCCCGAGCAGCGGGAGGTGCTCCAGGACCTCAGCACGGAGGAACTCACCCTGCTGCTGGGCCTGAAGGAGCGGCTGGACGCGGCCGAGCCGGAGGTACAGGCGCACAGCGAGATCGCCGGCGGAGCGCTGTTCTGATGACCGACGGCGCGCGCGTGAAATGCCCACAGTGCCCCGAACCCCCGCCGGAGGGCGCCGCGTTCTGCCCCCGGTGCGGCACCGCGTGCGTGGTCGCGGGCGACACCGCCACGGCCGAGGAGCGCCGGGTGGTGACCGTGCTCTTCTGCGACCTCGTCGGGTCGACGGCCCTGTCCGGGCGGCTCGACCCCGAGACCCTGCGCACGGTGACACTCCGGTACTTCGCGCTGATGCGGGCGCGTATCGAGGAACACGGCGGAACGGTCGAGAAGTTCATCGGCGACGCCGTGATGGCGGTGTTCGGGGTTCCCGTGCGCCACGAGGACGACGCCCACCGGGCGCTGGCCGCCGCGCGCGGCATGGTCACCGGCCTCGACGGGCTCAACGCCGAGCTGGCGCGGGAGCACGGTGTGCGGCTCGCCGTCCGCATCGGTGTGAACACCGGCGAGGTGGTGGTCAGCGTCGACCCCGCCGCCCGGCAGGCACTGGTGTCCGGCGAGGTCGTCAACATCGGTGCCCGGCTCGAACAGCACGCCGGGGCGGGGGACATCCTCATCGGCCCGGCCACGCTGCACGCCGCCGGTCCCTCCGCGGTCACCGAGTCCGCGGGAGCGCTGTCCCTGAAGGGAGTCGGTGTCCCCGTCCCGGCCCACCGCCTGGTCGCCCTGCACGAGGACGACCCCGAGCGGGTCCGCCGCTTCGACACCCCCTTCATCGGCCGCGCCCAGGAGATGGCCGAACTCCGGCTGCTGCTGCGCAAGTTGGAGACGGACCCGCGCTCGCACCTGGTGACCGTCTACGGCGAGGCGGGCCTCGGCAAGACGCGCCTGCTGCGCGAGTGGCTGCGGGACTGCCCGGCCTACGGCGAGGGCCGGTGCCGTCCCTACGGCGAGACCGGCTCGCTGTCGCCGCTCGCCGAAGCGGTGCGCCAGGTCCTCGCCGCCGTCGGCGAGGACGCGGCCCTCACCGCGCTAACGGCCCCCGAGCGGACGGAGGCGGAGCAGGCCCTGCGGCTGCTGCGGGCCGGACTGCTCGCGGACGGCACGCCCAGCCCCTCGGCGGACGACACCCTCATGGCGCTGGCCTGTCTCCTGGACGCTCTCTCGCGTGAGCGGCCGGTGGTCGTGGTGCTCGACGACTGTCACTGGGCGTCCGGACCGCTGCTCGACATGGCGGACCGGCTGCTGGACGAGCTCGACCGCTCCCCCGTCGCCCTGGTGTGCGTCGCGCGCCCGGAGCTGCTGGAGACCCGTCCCGGCTGGGGCAGCGGCCGGATGCGGTCCGCGTCGCTGCTGCTCACGCCGCTCACCCGGGAGGAGGCAGCCGCTCTCGCCGACGAACTGGTCGAGGTGGCCGCCCACCGGCAGGGCGTACTGGAGGGCGCGCTCGACCGCGCCGAGGGCAATCCCCTGTACCTGGAGCATCTGACGGCGATGGCGGCCGAGTGCGACGACCTGCCCCTGACCGTGCACGCCCTGCTCGGCGCCCGTATCGACGCGCTGCCGCCCGAGGAGCGGACCCTGCTGCAGGTCGCCGCCGTCCTGGGGCGGGAGTTCCAGCGCGCCGACCTGACCGAACTGGCCGGCGCCGAGGAGCCGGCGGGGCCGGCGGACTCGCCCGGCGGTCTGCTGCGCGGTCTCGTACGACGGCGGCTCATCGAGGCCGCCGGACGCACCCTGTCCACGAGTTCGGTGCTCCGGTTCGGCAGCGCCCTGGTGCAGGAGACCGCCTACCGGGGGATGGCGAAGAAGGTGCGCGCACGGCGTCACGAGCACGCCGCCCGGGTCCTCGTCGACCACGACGCGGGCGATGCCGCCGTCGGCTCCCATCTGGCGCGTGCTCACCGTCTGCTCTCCGAACTGGGCGTCCACGACGACGACTCCGACGCGCTGCGGGCGCGTGCCGCCGGTCTGCTGACCCGGGCCGGGGCGGCCGCCCTGGCACGTTCCGACCTGCCGTGGGCCGACGACCTCCTCACCCAGGCCCTGGAACTGGCCGCGCCCGGCGAGCCCTTCGCCGGCGAGGCCGCCCGGCGGCTCGGGGAGACGAAGGTCGCCCGCGGCGAACCGGAGCGGGGTCGCGAACTGCTGGCCGACGCGCTCGGTGCCGCCGACCGGACGGGTGACCGGCTGGGCGCCGCCCACGCCCGGCTCGCGCTGACCGCGCTCGACCCCCGGCACGGGTCCGCCGCCGAGGTGGCCGAGGCCGCGCTCCCGCTGTTCACCGCGGCGGGCGACGACCAGGGCATCGCCCGCGCCTGTGTCCGGATCGCCCAGGACCGTCAGCGGCGCGGGCTGCACGCCGAGGCCGAGGAGTCGCTGCGGCGGGCTCTGGACCACGCCGACCGTGCGGACGCCGAACCCGAACGGGCGCTGGCGCTCGGCGCGGTCGGCATCTCGCTGTGGCGCGGCCCCACCCCGGTGGCGCGGGCCGTGGCGCGCTGCGAGGAGTTGCTGACGGTCCATGGCGCGGGCCGTCCCACCGTACGGGCCACGCTGGGCTGCCCGTTGGCCGTGCTCCTGGCGCTGCAGGGCAGGCACGAGGAGGCGCACGAGCGGCTGGCCGAGGCGGCACGCCTCGCCCGTGGTCTCGGCTATGCGGAGAGCACGCTGTTCGTCCCGCTGTTCGCCGCGGAGGTCGAGGCCGTGACCGGTACGCCCGTGCGACGGCTCGCCCTGCTGGAGGAGGCGGCGCGCGCCGGCCGTGGACTCGGCGCCACGGGTGCCCTGCCCGGCATCGCCCGGGAGCGGGCACGCATCCTGCTGGACGGCGGGGAGCCCGCCGAGGCGCTGGCTCTGCCGGACCCGGAACGGGCGGGCCTGCCGCCGGCCGAGTCCGCCGACGCGTACGGGCTGCGGGGCCGCGCCCTGGCACTCGCCGGGGAGCGGGACCTGGCGCGCGTCTGCGCGGACCGGGCCGTCGCCGCGGCGGGTGCCACCGACTCCCCGGTCCTGCGGGGCACCGCGGCGCTCGACCTCGCCCACACGCTGCGCGCCCTCGGGCTGTCCGCGGACGCGGCGCGGGAGGCACGCACGGCTCTGGGGCACTTCGCCGCCAAGGGGCACCGGCCGGGCACGGACCGCGCGTCCGCGTTCGCCGACGAGAAGACGGCCACGGCCCGGGGCGCGGACCGCCCGGCCGGACGGGAAGGCAGGACCGGATGACCACAGGAACGGCAGGAGGGCTCACCTGGAGCCTGCGTGACCGCTCTCCCGAGGACCTCACGATGCTCGCCGACACGGTGCCGGATCTGCCCGCCGACCCCTCGGCGTGGTCGGACGGCCGCGGGGTGCGCGTGTGCGTGGTCGACACCGGGGTGGAGTGCGGCCATCCCTCGGTCGGCGCCGTCCAGGGGTCCTACGAGGTGGCGCCCGCCCCCGACGGCACCCTGCGCGTCGTCGACAGCGGCCCGCTGCCCGACGGCGCCGGAGACGGCTGCGGGCACGGAACGGCGTGCGCGGGCATCGTCCGGCGGGTGGCACCCGAGTGCGAGCTGTACAGCGTGCGGGTGCTCGGCGAGGGGTTCACCGGCAGCGGCGAGGCCCTGCTGGCCGGGCTGCGGTGGGCCGTCGACCAAGGCTTCGACGTGGTCAACCTCAGTCTGTCCACGACCCGTCCGAAGTTCCTGGAGACCCTGCGGTCGCTGGCGGACCAGGCGTTCTTCACCGGCACCACGCTGGTGGCGTCCGCCCACAACACCCCGGTGGAGAGCTTCCCCTGGCGGTTCTCGTCGGTCATCTCGGTCGGCACGCACCGCGAGGACGACTCCGGGCTCTTCCTCTACAACCCCGCACCGCCCGTGGAGTTCTTCGCACCCGGCCAGAACGTGCAGGTTGCCTGGACGGGCGGCAGGACCATCCGCACCACGGGCAACAGTTTCGCCACCCCGTTCATCAGCGGGATGTGCGCACGCCTGCTCGGCACCCGACCGAAGCTGACACCGTTTCAGATCAAGCACGCGCTCTACCTCTCCGCCGCGAACGTGCGCATCGGCGAACCAGGAACCCGAGGTGAATCATGAGCCAGCCCCCCGGCCTCGTCCCCGCCGCAGGCGTGGACCCCGCCACGCGCCCCGGCAGCGCGGAGCACGATCTGCTGCAGTCCGTCGTCGACACCGCGCGGGCGATCTTCGGTGCCGCGGCCAGTTCCGTCCTGCTGCACGACCGGGACGCCGACGAACTCGTCTTCCAGGCCGTGGCCGGCGAGGGCGAGAAGTCCCTCGTGGGCTCGCGGTTCCCCGCCGACCGGGGTCTCGCCGGCTGGGTCCTCGTGTCGGGCGAGCCCATGATCGCGGACGACCTGCGGGAACAGGGCATGTTCGCCCGGGACGTCGCCAAGTCGACGGGGTACGTGCCGGACGCGCTGATGGCCGCCCCGCTCGCCCACCACGACCGGGTCCTCGGCGTCCTCGAAGTCCTGGACCCCGCCGAGCAGTCCCGCTCCAGCCTCTCCGAACTCGATCTGCTCGCCCTCTTCGCCCGCCAGGCCGCGGCGGCCCTCGCGGTCATCGCCGACCGCCGCCACGAGGAGACACCGTCGGCGGTCCGCGCCCGGGGCCTGGAACTCCTCGCCGCGCTCCGGGACGTACTCCTCGACGGGGTACCGCCGCAGGCGGCCCACGAGGGCTGAGACGCGGGGCTGCCGGGCCATCGGCAGCCCCGGGTGCCTGCCTGCTGAAGGGGGCCTCGGGGCCCGGGCGTTGAGGCTCGGGAACGTGACGCAGCACCCTGGGAAGGCCACGGCCGCCCGCCCAGGGTGCTGCGTCACGCTCCCCGAGTGGGCCGATCCCCGGGGGCCCCGCAGACCAGGAGTGACCAAGCGACTTCGACCGACGCCTGTGTGGACCACGCCCGGACGGTGGCGGCTCCGAGACGCCGACCTGCGCGCCCGGCAGACCCAAGTCCGCTCCGAAAGACGCCCGTTCGCCTGGCCGGAGGTCGACCGGCGTCGATCCGCGTCCGGTCGGGACCCGGCCCGGGCGGTACGCGCGGCGTCCTCGGCGTCAGCGGGACGCGGCTTCCACGGCGTCCGCCGCATGGGTCTCGCTCTTCCCTGCGGCGAGCAGCCCCGCCATCTCCCGTGCTCGGATGCGGAGTTCGGGATCGTGGGCCGTCTCCTCGACCGCGGCGCGCAGGGTGGCGGCGGACGCGCCGGGCTCCGGCAGCCGGCGGGCGACGCCCGCGCGCAGGCAGCCGGCGGCGAGAACCTGCTGCTCCGACCCGTTGGGCGCGACGAGCAGCGGTGTGCCGCGCAGGAGCGCGGCGAGTACGGGCGCCGACGTCGCGTTGGTCAGCACGAGGTCGGCCCGGTCGACGAGCGGTCCCATCCAGGGGCGGCGGCCGACGATCAGGTCGGCGTCCTGGGCGGCCTCGGGGGCGCCGGACCGTCCCAGTTCCACGACGGCCCGGTGGGTGCCGGAGGTGAAGGCGGCGTTGAGGCGCGGCCAGAGCGAGGCGCCGCCGAAGGTCCGGCCGAGGTGGACGTACGCCAGCGGCTTGGATTCGGGCAGCGGATCGGACGCCGTGGGTTCCGGCTCCCACCAGCAGGGCCCGACATGCCTTACGGCCGGCGGGAGTTCGGCGCCGGGCGGCTCCAGGGCGGGATGCCCGCGAAGCAGGAAGGCCGCGCCGAGCAGCGGGGCGTCGGGGAACCGGTCGTGCCGTGGGGCGAGGCCGGCCGCCTCCCGTACCGCCCCGTAGTGCTTCAAGGTCGCCATGAGCCGCCAGGTGCGGTCGTGCGCGTCCGGCGCGTCGGTGCCGGAGCGGTAGGGCCACAGGTGGGCCGCCAGTCCGAGGACGACCACAGGCAGGTCGGCCGCCTCGGCGGCCACCAGTGCGCCGTGGCAGAGGACGGAGGTGACCAGGACGTCGGGCCGCGTCTGCCGGACCGCCCGTGCCACCTCGGTGTACTGCTCGGGCCCGCGGACCGTCCAGTGGGACACCGAGAGTGCCGTGGCGTCCTCGACAGCGAGCGTCTCCAGACCCGCCTCGGTGTTCGTCGGTGCGGCCCGCGGACCGGCGAGGACGTGCACGCTGTGGGCGCGGCGGCGCAGTTCGGCGCCGACGGCGAGGGCGGGATAGAGGTAGCCCGGGTCGTTCAGCGGGCACAGCAGCACCTTCATGTCAGCCGTCCTTGGGCAGAAGGAGGCCCAGGTGGTGGGCGAGGAAGGCCATGACGTCCGCGTAGAGGCGTGCGCTGCGCGAGGCGCCGCGCGCGCCGTGTCCGACGCCGCGCTCGGTGCGCAGCACGACCGGCCCGGCACCGGTGCCGGCCCACTGGAGTGCGGCGCACATCTTCCGGGAATGCGCGGGGTCGACGCGGGTGTCTCCGTCGAAGACGGCCAGCAGCACGGCCGGGTACCGGGCACCCTCGCGCACCTGGTGGTAGGGCGAGTACGAGAGCAGTCGCGCGAACTGCGCGGGGTCCGCCGCGCTGCCGTACTCGTCGCGCCAGCTCGGACCCATGCCGGACAGCTCGTAGCGGACCATGTCGAGCAGCGGCGCCGCGCACACGACGGCGGCGTAGGTCTCCGGCCGCCGGGTCAGCGCGGCGGCGGCCAGCAGGCCGCCGTTGGAGCTGCCGAGGACACCGAGCCGGCCGGGTGCGGCCCATCCGGCACGGAGCAGGTGGTCCACCGCGGCGTCGAAGTCGTCGAAGGTGTTGTGCTTGTGTTCGCGGCGTCCCGCCCGGTGCCACTCCTCGCCCTCCTCTCCCCCGCCGCGCACGCAGGCCACCGCGTACACGCCGCCCGCGCGGACCCAGGGCACGGCCTGCGGGGTGAAGCCGGGGGTCATCGAGGCGCCGAAGCCGCCGTAGCCGGTGACGACGGTGGGCCGGGGCGTGTCGGGACGTCCCGTGGGAGACATCACGAAGAGGCGTACCTCGGTGCCGTCGCGGGAGCGCAGGACCTCCTGGGTGACCTTCACACCCTCCGCGGGCGGTGTCGCAGGGGAGCCTCCCGGCCAGGGGCGCAGGCGTCCGGTGACGGCGTCGTAGTGCAGGACGACAGCGGGTGTGACGTGGTCGGTGTACGCGAACCACAGCTCGTGCCCGGCGTCTTGACGAGACGTCAGGTCGGTGACGGTTCCCTGTCCGGGCAGGGGGACGGTCCCCGTCAGTGCGCCGTTCCGTGCGTCGTGCAGGGTCAACTCGCCGACGGCGTGCCGGGTCCGTACGACCGCCAGCAGGGGCCGGTCCAGCGCCGGGCCGTCGAGGACCGCGAAGTCCTGCAGTACGGTGCCGGGTTGCTCGGCGACCAGGGTGCGCCACCGGCCGGGATCCACGGCGTCGCGGGCGGCCTCGGCGATCCGGCCGCGCGGGGCGCCGGCCGTCGTCCGCAGCAGCTGCGGTCCCCGGCCGGGTCTGAGGCGGACGGTGGTGCGGCCGTCGTCGCCGTGCTGGAGGCGGCGCAGTTCCGGCCGGTCGGGGGCGGTCGCGGTCAGGTCGGCGGTCCACAGGTCGGTGCGCGGCGAGGTGCCCTCGCCGGCGCCGACGACCAGGAGCCGGCCGTCGGGGGCGGTGGCCAC
Source organism: Streptomyces sp. NBC_01428 (assembly GCF_036231965.1). Lineage (NCBI taxonomy): Bacteria > Bacillati > Actinomycetota > Actinomycetes > Kitasatosporales > Streptomycetaceae > Streptomyces > Streptomyces sp. NBC_01428. The sequence continues at coordinate 2,272,115 of NZ_CP109499.1, forward strand.
GGTGTAGTACTGGGTGTCCGACCGTCCGGCCCCGAAGATCTCCGTGTCCTGGTCCGCCGGTGTACCGACCCGGTGCAGGTACACGCGGCGCCGAAGTCCCGTGCCGCCCCCGGTGTGTTCGGAGGACAGCCGACGGACGTAGTAGAAGGCGTGGCCGCCCGGCAGCCAGGCCACCGGGGAACGGCGGACCCGGTCCACGGGCCCGTCGACCGTCTCGCCGGTCGCCGTATCGAGCACGCGCAGCACCGAGTGCTCCGTACCGCCCGAGGACAGCTGGACGGCCACGAGGTCGCCCTCCCACGACGGTTCCCAGGCGTCGAGCACCGTCGTGCCGGACGGGTCGGCGTCCAGCGGGTCGAGCAGGATCCGCGTCCGCCCGGCCTCGCGGACGGCCAGCGCGGCCAGTTCACGTCCCGGTTCCCTGCGCAGATGGAACTCCCGTCCGCCGCGCGCCACCGGAGGCCGGGCCCCGCCGCCCGCGAGCAGGGCGGTCATCCGCACGAGCAGGGCGTCCCGGGCCGGCCAGCGGGCCTCCTCGTCGGCGTAGAGCACGTCCTGTGCGGCGCACCAGGCGGCGGTGGCGGGATCCCGCGGATCCTCCAGCCAGCGGTAGGGGTCGGCCACGCACACTCCGTGGACGACCTCCCGCGGTCCGCTGCGCGGGGCGGACGGGTAGGTGGACCGGCCGGGCACCGGCCCCGCGTCACGGGGCGGGGACTGGGTCATCGCGGCGCTCCAGGGAGAACGGGCAGGGCGACGGACAGGGAGAACGGACCGGGAGAGCGGATCACGTCGGTCACGATCACGGGCACAGTCACGGTCACGGTCACGGGAGGAGGCACGTCCGGCGTCCGCGGGGTGCGGACGGGGGCGGATGCCCTTGCCGGGTACGGCGGACGAACGCCGTTCTCAGGATGCGGCGTTGCCGGGAGGCGGGGCGGCGGGGTCCGCAGGTGCGGGCTCGGCCGTCGGTGCCGGACCGTCCGAAGTGTCCGGCTCCCCGTGCGCCATGACCTCTGCCCGGTCGGAGGGCCTCGCGTCGAGGGGGCCCACGGCGTCCGGGACGCCGGCGGCGGACGCGGAACGCGCCGGTACAGCAGGGCCCGCCGGCGACCCAGAGGCGAGAGGTGCAGCAGGGGCGACAGGTGCAGCAGGGGCGGCAGCGGCGTCGGGAGCAGCGGTCGCCGTGGGGTCGGCGGGAGCCGGAGGCTCCCGGAGGCTGGTCGACCGGCCTGCGGGCTTCCCCTTCTTCGTGGTGTCCGCCACGGCCTTCTTCGTATCGTCCGCCACGGCGTCCAGGCTGGTCTCGCGCAGAAGGGGCACCGAGGACAGCACGGTCACCACCGCCGCCGTTCCGGCCAGGGCCAGCCAGGTGTGGCTCGACCCGAGGGAATCCACGAAGGAACCCGCGAGGAGCGGCCCGAGGGAGGCGAGGCCGGCCATGAGGAGTCCGGTCGCGGTGCTGACCCTGCCGAGCAGGTCCCTGGGTGCGAGGACCAGCATCGCGCGGCCGACGACGATGCCCGCCGGCGGACTGAAGAAGACGACCACGACGAGCACCGGGCCGATCGTCCAGGGCTGCGTGGTACCGGAGAAGACGGCGAGACCGACCGCCCAGACCGCACCGATGAGCACGAACAGCCGGGCGGCGGGGATCCTCTTGATCAGCCACGGTGCCGAGGCGGCGCCCAGCATCGCACCGACGCCCGCGCAGCCCATCACCGCTCCGATCGCCGTGCCGCCGGCGCCGCTCTGCCGCAGGGAGACGACCATGGCCGTCTGGGCCGCCGCCGAGACGACGTTGATACCCGCGGCGAAGAGCAGGGCGGCCAGCAGGGCCCGTTGGTGCGTGAGCCAGCGCAGCCCGGCCGTGAGCCGGTTGTCGCGCTCGGCCCCCGCCACCTGGCGGGCGGGCCGGGAGGCGATCCGCAGCAGCAGCACGGCGGACACACCGTAGGACAGCGCGTCGGCGGCGAACGGCAGGATCGGGTCCAGGGTGAACAGCCAGCCGCCGAGGAACGGGCCGATGAGCGAACTCGACGCCATGGCGGCCTGGCTGCGGCTCAGTGCGTCGGTGAGGTCCTTCTCCGGCACCACGTCGCGCACGGCGATCGTGGCCGCGGGGGCGAAGAGGGCGGTCGCCGCGCCCTCGACCACCGCGACCCCGAGGAGATGCGCCTGCCCGAGGTCCCCCAGTGCCGACACCAGCGGAATGCTCGCCAGTGCCACCAGCCGCACCAGGTCGGTCCCGACCATGATCATCCGCCGGTCGAACCGGTCGGCGAGATGGCCCGCCGGAAGGCGCAGCAGCGTCCGGGTCACCAGCGAGCAGGTCGCGACCGTACCGGCCTGTGCCGCGCTGCCCCCGATCGACAGCACGAGCAGCGGGAAGGCGAGCAACGACAGCTGCGATCCGAGGGTGGACAGCGTCGAACTGAGCCAGAAGCGGCGGAAGTCGGGGTTGGTGCGCAGGATGCCGGCGCTTTTCATCCCAGCCGTCCGACGGCGTCGAGGCAGTCCAGGACGCCGGCGTCGACCCGGTCCTGGAAGACGGCGCGGACGGCCGCCTCCTCGTCGTACTGGTAGTGGTCGTGGCAGCTGACCCAGCGGCCTTCGGTCTGCTCGGCGTCGAGATAGCCGTCGGCGATGGTGCCGACCTCCATGCCGGGCTTTCCGGCGGTCTCCCAGCAACTGGCCAGCACACCGTCGGCGTTGACGACCGCGCCGTAGCGGCCGTCGGTGAAGGAGCAGGCCTGGCAGGGGACATGGGCACGCGGGCGGGACACGGTGAAGCCGAGTTCCAGCGCGCGGGCGTGCCAGCGGACGAAGTCGTCGACGAGGCCGTTCTCGTGCAGCAGGTTGTTGGCGTAGCCGACGCCGACGTCGCCGACCCGGGCGAAGTGGATGCCGCAGCGTGCCGGATCGAGCTGCGTGCCGAGCCGCTCCACCAGTTCGTCCACGCCGTTGCGGTTCAGGTGCGAGACGTTGACCCGCAGCATCCAGCGCAGGGAGGTCTTCTCGATGGCGCGCGCGATGTTGGAGACGATGACGTCGAAGGTGCCCCCACCGGAGCGCCTGACCCGGATGGCGTCGTGGTCGGCACGGTCGCCGTCGAAGGTCACCTGCACGGAGCCGAGTCCGGCCGCGTTGAGTTCCTTGGCGATCAGCGGTGTGAGCAGCGTGCCGTTGGACGTCATCGACGCGGTGAGGGTGCCGAGTCGGCCGGCCCGGGTGAGCAGGTCGCGGCAGCCTCGCGGGTTGAGCAGCGGTTCGCCGCCGAACAGCAGCAGCGACAGCCGGTCCATCTCCGCGGCGGCCATGCGCTCGCGGGTGAAGTCCAGTACCTGGCTCACGCCTTCGGGAGTGAGGCGTGCGTGGTTGATCCGCGGCGGCCTGCTGCCGCCCTTCGGGTCCTGCGCGGTGTTCTGGAAGCAGTAGCCGCAGCCGAGGTTGCAGTCCGTGCTGGTCAGCACGGTCAGCGAGTACGAGTTGTAGGGCTTCACCTCGTACAGGCCGGCCTCGCGGAGATAGCGCTCGGCCGAGGGCCGCAGGGTGCCGTCGGGCTCCACCTGGCCGGGCCGCATCAGGGCGTAGCCGCCGGCGCCCAGGAACCACCACCCCCTGCGGGCACGGATCAGACGGGCCCCGGCGGTGGGGACGGCGACGGACTGCGTACCGGGCACGGCAACCTCCGGAGCGAGGGCGGGAGTGGGGAGGCGGGCGCGGCCCGGTCGCGACGGCGTCAGGCGCCGCCGCGACCGGAAGGACCGCGCCGGTGGTGAGCCGATCAGGCGTTGTGCTCCTGGTGGACGCCGCACCACGGGGTGTCCTCGCCCTCCTCGGAGTGCGCGACCACCTCCGGCTCGTCGAGGTGCTCCTGGTGCACACCGCACCAGGCGACGTTGGAGGCGGCGTGTGCGACCACCTCGGGCTCGTCCACCGACTCCTGGTGCACACCGCACCAGGCGACGTTCGAAGCGGCGTGCGCGACGACCTCGGGAGTCTCCTCCGCGGGGGTCTCGGTGGTCTCCTCGTTGGGCTCGACGTTCTCGGCCATGATGGTCCTCCATACGACGGGCGTTCGGGACGACGGACGGCAGCACTGCGCCGACCGGCAGGAAGCTAGGAGCAGCCGGTTCGGCACCGGTTCGCCGCCGGTTGTGCGGCGGTGAATCCCCCTGGTGGGCGCCCCGGGTGAGCACGGTGCGGTGGGGTGTGGCCGACGTGGCGGGGTCGGACGCCCCCGGGGACAGCGCTCCTGGAGTACGCGAGGCCGCGGACGCGGACGTCGGGCGCTGCTCTCCGTGGCACGGCGCGGAGGCTGCCGACGGATGTCGCACGGTGGTTCGGCACGGAGACGGCCGCCGGGTGTCAGGCGGGTGGTTCGACAGGTGGGCAGTCAATGGGTGTCCCGCGGTGGTTCGGCGCGTAGGAGTCGATGGGTGTCACGCGGTGATTCGACGCATAGGCAGTCGACGGGTGTCACACGGTGATTCAACGCATAGGCAGTCGACGCGTGTCGGGCGGGTGGTTCGGCACGGAGACGGCCAAGGGGCGTGCTTCGACTGGCCCGTCGAGGCCGGGCATACCGGAATCGCACCGGACCCGAACCGGCGGGCAACCGGCCTTTCCTACGGTGACCGCCGCACACTCCGCGACCGCGAGAGGACGCCCGTATGGACACCGAGCCCGCCGTCACGGCCGCCCCTCCCGCAGCGGCAGGACGGCAGCGGTTGCCGGAACCGCTCGGGCCGGGATTCCTGGCCCGGCCGGAGGAGACGCTCGCCGCGATCCGGGAGACCTGTCCCGTGGCCCGGATCAGGACGCCCGCGGGACGGCCGGCGTGGCTGGTGACCCGTGCCGAGGACGTGCGCGCCGGATTCCTGGACCCGCGCCTCTCCCTGAGCGGCGGCCGTGTTCCCGACCCGGACGTGCGGCGACGTGCCCTGGACGTGACCCTCGTCAACTACGACCCGCCGGACCACACGCGCATCCGCCGCCTGGCGACACCGGCCCTCACCCCGGCCCGCATGACCGCCCACCGGGAACGCATCGAACAGGCCGCCGGTGAACTCCTCGACGCGGCCGACGCCGCCCGCGGGAGCGGACCCGTGGAGCTGATGGACGCGTACGCGCGGCCGTTCGCCTTCCGGTCGCTGTGCGAGGTCTTCGAGGTGCGCGAGGAGGAGCGGGCCGCGCTGTACGAACCGGTGGCGCTCCTCGCGGACAAGACGGGCCGCACCGCTCGTGCCGTCGAGGAGAGCGTGGCCCGCATCGACGCCTTCGTGCGCGGCGAGATGGCCCGCCGCGAGGCCGCTCCGGGTGAGGACGTCGTGTCCCGCGTTCTCGCCGCCTGGCACGAGCAGGGCGGTGCGAGCGAGGACGAGGTCGCCTCGCTCCTGGCGATGCTGCTGCTGGCCGGCTTCGACAGCACGGTGCAGGCGATCGGCATGAGCGTGGTGGCGCTGCTGGGCCACCCGGACGTGCAGGAGTCCCTGCGGAGCGAGCCGGGGCGGATCCCGCGCGCGGTGGACGAGTTGCTGCGCTGGGACACCCCGGGCCCCTTCAGCACCAAGAGGGTGGCACTGGAGGACGTACGGTTCGGGGACACCGTCATTCCGGCGGGCAGCGGTGTCCTGCTGTCCGTGGCGGCGGCCAATCACGACCCGCGCTGCCACGCCGACCCGGCGACGCTGGACCCCGACCGCGGTACCGCCGGCCGTCACCTGAGCTTCGGTCTGGGTCCGCACTACTGCCCCGGGTCGGCCCTCGCCCGCCTGGAGCTCACGGTGACCCTCACCGCCGTCCTCGGCCGCTGGCACCGGCTGGAGCCGGCGGTGCCGCTGCACGAACTGGCATGGGGCGGCGGCTACCTGCACCGGCGACTGGCCGCACTGCCGGTCCTGCCCCACGGACCGGCGTAGGCGGGTCCGCCGGGGGCGGCCGCCCCCGGCGGGGCGCGGAGGGCGCGTCAGAGGTCGCCCGGCGCGCCGAGTCCCGTCAGGGCGCCGACGGGGTCGAGGTCGGGGGTGCCCCGGGGCCACCAGTCGTCGTGGCCGGGCTCGGACTCGAAGGCGTACCAGAGACCGTTGCGGCCGAGGCGGAGTTGGGCGTGGCCGCCCGGGTGGGTCAGGTGGTTGCGCCACGGACGGAAGGCGGGGAGGTCCGCGGCCAGCAGCAGCGGCCTCGCCCGGTCGAACCGGCCCGCCGGGGGGTCCCAGGGCTCTTCGAGCACGCCGAGCGCGTCGAACCCGCCCTGCCGCCAGGCGGCCACCGCACGCGCCAGATCCGCGGGGGTCCGCCGGGTCGCCGTCGCGAGCGAGGCGTAGAGGGCCCTGGTGCCGGCGGTGAGGCCCGATCCGGGGCGGGCGGCGGCGATACGCACCGCGTCCTGCCAGAGCGTCAGGTCCGCCACGGGGTCGCGTCCCGCGGTGAGTAGGGCGTGCGCACGGGCTGCCGCGTCCGTCGCCAACTGGTCCAGCGCGAAGGGGTCCGGGCCGCCCGGAGCACCCGGATAGGCCGGTGGCTGCTCGGGATGCGCGGGCGGTGGCAGCGGTACGGGCAGGGGCGGAAGCGCACCCCGGGCGAGGACGTCACGGGCACGCACCCCGGGCAGCGGCGCCGGTTCCCGCTCCTGGGACGCGCGGGCGGCGCGGGTGGCGTTGCGCCGCGACAGCGCGTCGAGCAGTTCGCGCTCGCCCCGGCCGCGCAGCAGGAGCAGCACGAACGGGTCCTCGTCCAGCAACCGGGCCGTCTGATAGCAGAGCGCGGCCGCGTGCTTGCAGGGATGTCCGAAGTCGGGGCAGCTGCAGTGCGGTTCGAGCTCGCCGGGACCGGGGAGCAGGTCGACCCCGCACTCCGCCAGCGACTTGGGCATCTCCTTGTCGAGGAGTGCGGCGATGTGTCCGGGCCGTTCGGCGGCCGCGTCGAGGAAGCGGTCCCAGTCGGCGTCGGCGAGGGTCCGCACCCTGATCTGCACGCGGTACGGCCGCGGCCGGCTGCCGTGCACGTACGCGAGGACCAGGCCGGGGGTGACCGTGATGGCGTCGACGTGTCCCTGCCCGGCGTACGCCCGGCCTCGCGCCAACCGTCCGGCGTCCAGGACCCCTTCCTCCAGCGCCGTGACCCACGCGTTGCCCCACCACGTCTCCGCGAACGCGCCGTCCGCGGCGTCCCGCGCCGGGAACCTGGGGAACGTACGGCGCAACTCCCCGTCCCGGCCCGGAGATGCCATGGAACGCGGCAACCTCTCGACGAGAGCGGGGTTCCCCTGGGCGCCACGACCGGACGCGGGGTATCGGCCGGATCCCGATGCGGGGTGCGGGCCGGGCTGCGCTTCGGAGTGCGGCGGGGCCGCGTCCCGTTCCGCCTCGTCCGCCGCGCGGCCCTCTTCCGAGGATGGGGGCCGCGGCCCGGACGGCCCCAGGGACGGGTCGGAACGGAGTGGCTCCAGGGAGGGGGTGGAGGTGGTCGACGGAGTGGACTCTGGAGTCCGGGGCCCGGAGACGTGGTAAGTGGGTTGCTCCGCATCGGAGTTGACGGGTCCACCGGTCGCGGTCCGCGACCCGGGCGCGGTGTGCGGGGCGTGCGCGCCCGGCTCAGGAGTGCGGTGGTCGGAGGTGCCGGCCGCTGCGAGGGGTGCGTCGGCCGTCGTCTCGTCGCCTTCCCCTTCCGGATGGGCGAGGGGACGTCCGGTCGCCCCCTCGTCGCCCCGCTCGTCAGCGGGGTGCGACGGAATCCAGGGGTCGGACACGTCGGAGGGGAGCTGGAAGGCACCGGCGAGCAGTTCCCTCAACTCCTGGGCACGGGACGCTCCCTCGGAGTTCGCCGCGCTCGCGCCGCCCCGACGTCCTCGGGTGCCCCCGGTCGTCCCCTTGTCGGGCCGGGTCCGCGCACCTCGCTTCGAGCCGGCTCCACGACCCCCCGCACCCGTTGGGGCTCCCCCTTCGTCGCCCCCGGCCGCCCGCGCCCGCTTCGCCTCGTCCCGCGCGGCACGCAACGCCTCACGGGCGATGTCGCCCGGGCGCGCGCCCTCGGTCGTCCCCGCGCCCGGAGCCCCGGGCGGGACAGACCCCGCCGCCTCGGCACCTCCCGCCGCTCCCTCGTCACCGTCCCCGCCCGAACCGTCGGCCGCGACGCCCTCAGGGACCTCATGGCCACCACCGCCGACCACCGCCTCCGCCCCGCCCCCATCCCCATCGCCATCGCGGCCGCTATCGCTGTCGCTGTCGCCAGGCGCCGAACCCGACACGGCACCACCGCCACGCCAACTCCGCGCAGCAGAAGGAGAGTCGGTACGGCCGCCCCGGCCGGTCCGGCCCCTCTCCGCCGCCGCACCGGAACCAGCGTCGGACACGACGTCCCCGGCCGGGGACGTCCGCCCATCGGTGTCGGCCTGCTCGTCGTCACCGCGACCGTCACCGTCATGGGCACCGTCTCGGGCACCCACAGACCCGACAGCGCTCGTCCGGGCCCCTCGGGCCCCGGCGGTCCTCGCCGCCTCGGTCGCCCGTCGCAGGGCCTCGCGTGCCACGTCACCAGGGCGCGAGGCCGGGGCGGACCCCGGCCGAGAAGCCCTGCCCGCACCGTCCCCCGCAGGCGAGTGGGACGTGGAGGAGGTGGAGGACGTGGAGGACGAACCGGCCGACGGCCAGGACGCAGAAGGCCCCGCCGGCCCGGCCGCCGAGGACCCCTCATCCGGCTCGCCCCGCGCACCATCACCCTCACCCGCAACCGAAGGCGAGAGGGAGAGCGATGCCGAGGACGAACCAGCAGCGGCAGCCTCAGCCGCAGGCCCAGTCGAACCCTCACTCGGATCAATTCCCGCGCCCGCACCCGTACTCGTGGCCGCCCCCACCGCCCCGCCGGCCGCGCCCGGCTCCCGGCCGCCCCGCTCTCCGCTCTCCCGTCCCCTCTCCCCGTTCCGCTCCCGGGCGGCCCGCAGCGCCCGGCGGGCCGCGTCCGCGGGGCGCTCTCCCGGTGCCGGTCGGGACAGGTCGGTGCCCTCGGCGTCCGTACCCTCCACGTCCGTGCCCTCCGCGTCCGTGCCGTCGGCCGGTTCGCCGGCACCGGTCTCGTCCACGCGGCGCTCCTCCCCCTCCGTCCCGCTCACGTCGGCCTCCGGAGCGAGACGAGGTCGGACAGCTCGCGGTCGGTCAGCTCCGTCAGGGACGCCTCGCCGGAGCCGAGGATCGCGTCGGCGAGGGCACGCTTCGCTTCCAGCATCTCGGCGATGCGGTCCTCCACCGTGCCCTCGGTGATGAGGCGGTGGACCTGGACGGGCTGGGTCTGGCCGATGCGGTACGCGCGGTCGGTGGCCTGCTCCTCGACCGCGGGGTTCCACCAGCGGTCGAAGTGGACGACATGGCCGGCGCGGGTGAGGTTCAGGCCGGTGCCCGCGGCCTTGAGGGACAGCACCAGGATCGGGGTACCGCCGCTCTGGAAGCGGTCCACCATGCGTTCGCGTTCGGCGACCGGGGTGCCGCCGTGCAGCAGCTCCACCGGAACGGCCCGCGCGGTCAGGTGGGCGGTGATGAGGCGGGCCATGCCGACGTACTGCGTGAAGATCAGGGCCGAGCCGTCCTCGGCGAGCAGGGTGTCCAACAGCTCGTCCAGCAGGGCGAGTTTGCCGGACCGGGCGGACGGTCCGTGGGCGGCGGCCTCCGGGTCCTCCTTCAGGAACAGGGCCGGGTGGTTGCAGATCTGCTTGAGGGAGGTCAGGAGCTTGAGGACGAGTCCCCTGCGGGCGATGCCGTCGGTGGTCTCGATCGCGAGCAGCGACTCGCGGACCACGGCCTCGTAGAGGGAGGCCTGTTCGCGGGTCAGCGGGACCGGGTGGTCCGTCTCCGTCTTGGGCGGCAGCTCGGGGACGATGCCCGGGTCGGACTTCTTGCGGCGGAGCAGGAACGGGCGGATCAGCCGCGCGAGCCGGGCCACCGCCTCCTCGTCCTCGCCGTTCTCCACGGCGCGGGCGTGGCGGGCGCGGAAGGACTTGAGGGGGCCGAGCAGTCCGGGGGTCGTCCAGTCCAGCAGGGCCCACAGCTCGGAGAGGTTGTTCTCCACGGGGGTGCCGGTGAGGGCCACGCGCGCGGGGGCCGGGATGGTGCGCAGGGCCTTCGCCGTCGCCGAGTAGGGGTTCTTGACGTGTTGCGCCTCGTCGGCGACGACCATGCCCCACGGCTGCTCGGCGAGGTGGGCGGCGGCCGAGCGCATCGTCCCGTACGTGGTCAGGACGAAGCCGCCGTCGAGGTCGTCGAGGGTGCGGTCGGAGCCGTGGAAGCGGCGCACGGGGACGCCGGGTGCGAAGCGGGTGATCTCCCGCTGCCAGTTGCCCAGGAGGGAGGCGGGGCAGACGACCAGGGTCGGTTCGGGGCGGGCCCGCCGGAGGTGGAGGGCGATGAGGGTGACCGTCTTGCCGAGTCCCATGTCGTCGGCGAGGCAGCCGCCGAGGCCCAGGGAGGTCATGAGGTCCAGCCAGGCGAGGCCGCGCAGTTGGTAGTCCCGCAGGCGGGCCTGGAGGCCGGGGGGCGGCTCGACGGGGGCGAGGCCGGCCGTGAGGCGGTCGCGCAGGGTGGCGAGCGCGCCGACCGGTACGGCCTCGACGGTCTCGCCGTCGACCTCGGCGGTGCCGGTGAGGGCGACGGAGAGCGCGTCGACGGGGTCGAGGAGGCCCAGTTCGCGCTTGCGTGCCTTGCGGACGAGTGCCGGGTCCACCAGGACCCACTGGTCGCGCAGCCGGACGACGGGCCGGTGCGCCTCGGCCAGGGCGTCCATCTCGGCGTCGCTGAGGGGGTCTCCGCCGAGGGCGAGCTGCCAGCGGAACTGGAGCAGTTCCTCGCTTTCGAAGAAGCCGGTGCCGTCCGTCGCCGAGCCCGGCGCGGGGCGCACCACGGCGGCGGCGCTGAGGTCCTGGGCGAGGTCGCGCGGCCAGTGCACGGCGACGCCCGCGGTGCCGAGGCGGGCCGCGGCGACGCCGAGGAGGTCCGACAGCTCCTCCTCGGAGAGGGCGAGCACGTCCGGCACGTCCTGCTCCGAGAGACGGTCGAGCGGGGGCCAGACGCGGGCGGCACGGCGTACGGCGAGGGCGGCGTCGACGCGCGCGCGGGGCCCGAAAACGTCGTCGGCCTCCCCCGACCAGAGGGCCGCCGCGTCGATGACGAGGGTGGGGTCGGCGAGGCTGTGCACCTGGACGACGGCGGCGCCGGCGCGCCGGGCGCCCTCGCCGTCGTCGAAGAGCTGGTAGGCGGACAGGTCCAGGCGCAGGGAGATCCGTACGCCCGCGTCCATGCCCGCGGCGACCTCGGCCGCCCAGTCGTGGGCTCCGGGGAGCCGCTGGGGGGCGCGGGCCGCGAAGGGGAGGCCGGAGACGTAGGGCGCGGCGGGGGTGCGCGGGAGGGTGTCGGCGACGGCGTCCAGGAAGGAGCGCATGAGGGCTTCCGGCTCGGGGAGCCGGAGGGGTCCCTTGCCGGGGAGCGGGACGGCGTGTCCCTCGTACGGCAGGGCACCGGCGATCGCTCGCAGGTGGGCGACGTCGTCCTGGTCGAGGGGGCCCGCGCGCCAGGAGTCGAAGCCGTCGGGGGTGAGGCCGGGGAGCAGGCGTCCGCGGGCGACGAGGCGCAGCGCGTGGAGTGCGGCGGCGCCCCAGCAGGCGGTGGCGGGATGGGCGGCGGGGTTGCGGCGGGCCGCGGCGAGCAGGGGCAGGGCCTCGCTGACGGAGAGGGTGAGGGCGGGCACGGTGGCGCGGCGGATTCCGGAGCCGTGCGGGCGTACGACGGTCAGCTCGGTTCGTTCGCGCGCGGGCGCGGCGGCGGGGCTCGCGGTCGGCGCGGCGGCCTCGGGCTCCTCCGTGAGCGCTGGGTCGTCCTGGTCGGCGGCGGGTGCCGACGCGTCGACCGGGTCCCAGAACGCGATCCGTCCTTCCCGGGGCAGCGGGGCGGGCAGGAAGACGGCGGCCAGCCGCACGGAGGGCAGCGGGGCGGCGGGCGGACCGGCGGAAGGTGTCCGGTCCGGGCGGGCGGGTGCGGCGGGCACCTGGGCCGGGGAGGGCCAGACGGGCGCCCGCTCGGCCACCGCGTCCATCGCGTCGCGCATACGTCCGGTCACCTCCCGCCCCTGTGTCGCGTCAGTTGTCTTCGACTCTACGGGCGGGGTCGGACAATCGGCTCCCACGGCCACGCGGGGCGGGGAGCGGCCCGGCCGGGGGCTCGGGCCGGGGAGCGGGCGGGGTCGGTGACACGGTGCCGCACGTGTGGCGGTGCGGCCGTCCGTGCGTCCGCCGGGTGGTGCGGGAACCCGTGCGGATCGGGACTCCGGGCGGCGGGTCCGCGGGGCTCGTTACGGAATGGTGCGCGAGACGACGTACACCATGGGGTGTCCGGGCTCGGAGCGGTTCACGACGATGTCCTGGGTGGGCGCGGGGTCCTTCTGCTTGTGCACCAGACCCGACCAGGGGCCGGGTCCGTCGAACTCCCAGCCGACGACCTTCTGGTCGCGGTCGCCGATGGTGATGTCGTCCTTCTTGAGGTCGTCGGCCTTGGCGTCGACGCCCTTGAGGAAGCCGGCGAGGCCCGCCTCGGTGGTCCCGAACTGGACGTAGAGGCGGCTGGTCTTCCAGTTGTTCGTCTCGTAGTACGCGACGTCGGTGGACCGGCCGGGGATCGGGATCTGGTAGAGGCGGCGCTGCACGCGGGAGGGCCAGCCCGCGGTGAGGCCGGTCGCCGAGTACTTCTCCTCCTTGTCCTTGCCGCTGTCGCGGCTCTGGTTGGCGGAGATCACCAGATAGCCGGCCGGTACGCCGATGAGCAGCACGATGATCAGCAGCGTCAGGGCGCGGCGGCGGAACCGGTGCCGGGGGTCCTCAGGGGGCCGCTCGGGCTCGTCCGGGGAGGTCGCCTGGCGGGGCAGCGAGGCGGTCACATCGACTCCTGGCCGGTCGAGCGGCGCGACTCGGTGTAGCGCTCGTACCGCTCGTAGCGCTCCACGCGGCGGCGCTTGGCGCGCCGGAAGCGGCGGGCGACGAGGCGCGCGAGGTCGGCGGCGCCGACCATGCCGGCCTCGGGGCCGAGCTGGGCGCGCGCGATCCGGGCCTCGGGGCGGTAGCCGCGGCCGGTGAGGTGGCGGCGGAAGGCGTCGCGGGCGGGCCCGATGAGGAGGTCGTCGGCGGCGCTGACACCGCCGCCGATGACGAAGCAGGAGGGGTCGAGAGCGGCGGCCAGGTTGGCGATGCCGACGCCGAGCCACTGGCCGATGTCCTGGAGCAGCTCGATGCACATGGCGTCGCCCTCGCGGGCCAGCTCGGTGATCATCGGGCCGGTGATGTCGCCGATGCTGCCCTTGACGTGCTCGATGATCCCGTACGCCACCGGGGAGTCGGCGGCGGCGAGCTCGCGGGCCTCGCGGACCAGTGCGTTGCCGGAGCTGTACTGCTCCCAGCAGCCGCGGTTGCCGCACGGGCAGCGGTGGCCGCCGGGCACGACCTGCATGTGCCCGAACTCCCCGGCGACGCCGAACTTGCCGCGCTTGACCTGGCCGTCCTCCAGGATCGCGCCGCCGATGCCGGTGCCGAGCGTGATCATGACGAGGTGGTCCTCGCCCCGGCCGGCGCCGAACCGCCACTCGGCCCAGGCGGCCGCGTTCGCGTCGTTGTCGACGAGGACGGGCACGGCGAGGCGGCCGGCGAGGCGGTCGCGCAGCGGCTCGTTGCGCCAGGACAGGTGGGGGGCGAACAGGATGCGGTTGCGGTCGGCGTCGACCCAGCCGGCCGCGCCGATGCCGACGGCGTGCACGTCGTGCCGGTCGGAGAGGTCCAGCACCAGTTCGAGGATGGTGTCCTCGACGACCTTGGGGCTCTTGGACTTGTCCGGTGTCTCGGCGCGGACCTTCTCCAGGATGTTGCCGTCGGCGTCCACGACGCCCGCCATCACCTTCGTACCGCCGATGTCGATGCCGACGGTGGGGACACGGGGTGCCGTCAGGTGCGAACGGCGCTCGCGTGTTCCCACGGTCCGCAGGACGGTGGCCCGCGCGGAGCCCATGGAGGTGCTCCCTGCCCGAGCGGAGCCGAGAGCTCGGGGGAGCGCGAGGTCGCGGTAGGTGCTCATCGCGCCGATTCTGCCTTACGCCGTACCGGGGCCGCACCGCGGAAGGGCGGGGACGGGGGTGACCCGCGGCCTGTCCGGGGCCGGTCCCGGCCTGCCGGCGGAGCCGAACGGGTCACTCCCCCGCGCCCCTCACGCCGTGCGGTTCTCCAGTTCGTGCCGCAGGTCGTCGAGCTCGCTGCCGCCCGCCATCTGGCGTGTCAGCTCGTCGAGGGTGATCTCGTCGCGGGTGTGGCTGCCCGACATGGCTCCGCGCTTGAGGAGGACGAAGCGGTCGCCCACGAGATAGGCGTGATGCGGGTTGTGGGTGATCAAAACAACACCCAGTCCGGCGTCCCGGGCGGCGGCCACGTATTTGAGGACGACACCGGACTGCTTCACGCCGAGGGCGGCCGTGGGCTCGTCGAGGACGAGGACCTTGGCGCCGAAGTACACGGCGCGGGCGATCGCCACGCACTGGCGTTCGCCGCCGGAGAGGGTGCCGATCGGCTGGTCGACGTCGCGCAGGTCGATGCCCATGCGCAGGAGCTCCGCGTGGGTGGTGCGGCGCATGAGGTCGACGTCGAGGTGCTTGAAGGGGCCGACGCCCTTGCGCGGCTCGGAGCCGAGGAAGAAGTTCCGCCAGACCGGCATCAGCGGGACGACGGCGAGGTCCTGGTAGACGGTCGCGATGCCGAGGTCCAGGGCCTCGCGCGGGGAGGAGAGGCGGGTCTCCTCGCCCTCGATGCGCAGCGTGCCCGTGTCGTGCCGGTGCCGGCCCGCGATGATCTTGATGAGGGTGGACTTGCCCGCGCCGTTGTCGCCGAGCACACAGGTGATCTCGCCCGCGTGGACCTCCAGCGAGACGCCTTCGAGGGCTCGGATGTTGCCGTAGTACTTGCTGACGTCGTCGAGTTCGACGAGCGGCGCGCGTTCCCCGGCGGCGGGCTCCTTGGTCATGTTCGTGTCCGTGGTCATTTCGTCGCCTCCGCGCGCTTGCGGACCCAGTGGTTGAGCAGGGTCGCGAGGAGCAGCATCACGCCGAGGAAGAACTTGAACCAGTCCGGGTTCCACTCGGCGAACACGATGCCCTTGCTGACCATGCCGAAGATCAGGGCGCCGACCGCCGCGCCGACCGCGGAGCCGTAGCCGCCGGTGATCAGGCAGCCGCCGATGACGGCCGCGATGATGTAGATCAGTTCGTTGCCGACGCCCTCGCCGGACTGGACGACGTCGAACGAGAACAGCAGGTGCTGGCCGGAGATCCAGGCGCCGAACGCGACGCCCATGTAGAGGCCGATCTTGGTCTTGTCGACGGGGACACCGACCGCGCGGGCGGCCTCCTCGCCGCCGCCGACGGCATAGATCCAGTTGCCGACGCGGGTGCGCAGGAGGATCCAGGTGGCGACCGCGACCAGGACCAGCCACCACAGGATGGTGATCTTGAAGTCGACGCCGCCGATGGTGAGGGTGGAGGCGAAGACGTCCTTCGCGGAGGAGAAGCCCTCCATGTCGGAGATCGACTTGGTGGAGACGGTGCCGCTGATCAGCTTGGTGAAGCCGAGGTTGATGCCGGTGAGCATGAGGAAGGTGCCGAGCGTGATGATGAAGCTCGGCGGGTCGGTCCGGGTGAGCATGACGCCGTTGAAGACGCCGATGGCGAGGGTGACGATCAGCGAGACGAGCACGCCGACCCAGACGTTGGCCGTCATCTGGTAGCTGAACATCGACGAGATCAGCGCCGAGGTGGTGACCATGACGCCCGCCGAGAGGTCGAACTCGCCGCCGATCATGAGGAGCGCGACGGGGACGGCCATGATGCCGATGGTCGAGGCGGCGTACAGCACGGTGCTGAGGCTCGACGCCCGGACGAAGCTGTCGGCGAAGATCGCGAAGAAGAGGAAGACGGCGATCGCGCCGACCACGGAGCCGAGTTCGGGGCGGCCCATCAGCTTGCGCAGCGGCGAGGTCTTCAGGAGGCGCTCGTCGCTCGCGGGGCCGGGCGCCGGCGCGGGTGCGGTGGCGGTCATCGGGTCCCCCGGTCCGCGTACTGCTCCAGCTCGGACGCCTGGTCCTTGGTGATGATCTGCGGGCCGGTGAGGACCGGCTTGCCGCCGCCGAGGACGTCCGCGTTGTACTTGTACAGCCAGAGCAGGTCCACGGCCTCGTAGCCCTGGAGATAGGGCTGCTGGTCGACGGCGAAGCCGAGGGTGCCGTCCTTGAGCTCGGCGGCCACCTTGGCGTTCAGGTCGAAGGTGTCGATCTCGGCCTTGCTGCCCGCGTCCTTCTTGGCCTTGACGGCGGTGTCCGCGAACGGGGCGCCGAGCGTCACGACGGAGTCGATCGACCCGTCGGCCTGGAGCTTGGCGCCGATGGAGGACTGCACGTCCGGCATGCTCGTGCCCTGGACGTAGATGTTCTGCACGGTGCCGTGGAAGGTCTTCTTGATGCCGGCGCAGCGCTGCTCGTGACCGACGTTGCCCTGCTCGTGCAGGACGCACAGGGCCTTCTTGCGGCCCCGCTTGTTCAGCTCCTCGCCGACGGCCTCACCGGCGATCGTCTCGTCCTGGCCGATGTGGGTGAGCGCGCCGAAGGCCTTGGACTCCGCGGAGCCGGAGTTCACCGTGATCACCGGGATGCCGGCCTTGTGGGCGCGGGCGACGGCGGCCTTCATGGCGTCGGGCTTGGCCAGCGTGACGATGATGCCGTCGACCTTCTTGTCGATCGCGGCGTCCACGAGCTGGGCCTGCTGCTGGGCCTCGTCGTCGTGCGAGTAGAGGAACTTGATGTTGTCCTTGACGGCGGCCTGCTTGGCGCCGTTCTGGACGATGTCCCAGAAGGTGTCGCCGTCGCCCGAGTGGGTGATCATGGCGAAGGTCCACTTCGGCGTGTTCACCGCGGCCCTGCCCTGGGCCGCGGCGGCCTTACGGGCGTCCTCGGCCCGCTTCCCGCCGGTGCTGCTGCATCCCGCGAGGGACACTCCCAGCGCCCCTGCGAGCGCGATGCTTACCCAGGTCCGAGTCCGTGCCACGAGGCCGTGCCCTTCTTGCGTGCTCCTTGGTGTGCCGGGCCCTGCGGTCCTGCCCGGGGGCCGTTCCGCAGGCCCTTTCGGACCGGCTTCGTACCGGCCCAAACGACCAAGTATCAATCACGGGCACCGTCCGCCCGACCAGCGGGTCCCGCGCGCGGTGCGGCCATGCGGCGCGGTGCGGCCTTTCCGGTGACGGCGGCGGCGCCTCCGGCGTACCGGCGCGCGTCCGTCGGTCACGCGTGCCGGCGGCCTCGGTGCCGGGGCGCGGCGGGCGGGCGGTTCACGGGCGGACGAGGAGCTGGAACTCGAAGGAGTAGCGCGAGGCGCGGTAGATGTGTGTGCCGAACTCGACGGCGCGGCCGGTGTCGTCGAAGGTGGTGCGCTGCATGGTGAGCAGGGGTGAGCCGGCCGGCTCTCCGAGCCGCCCGCCCTCCTCCTCGGTGGCGGCGCGGGCGCCGACGGACTGGCGGGCGCTGTGCAGGGTGATGCCGGCGGTGCGCATCAGCCGGTACAGGCCGGTGGCCTCCATCCGGTCGCCGTCGAGGTCCAGCAGGCCGGGGGGCAGGTAGTTGCAGAGGTACGCCATCGGCTCACCGTGCGCGAGACGCAGCCGCTCGACGCGGTGCACGTCGCTGGTCTCGGTGACCCCCAGGGCGGCCGCGACCTCGGTGGACGCCGGCTCGACGGTGTTGACGACCACCTGGGTGGCGGGGCGCTGGCCCGCCGACTCCAGGTCGTCGTAGAGGCTGCTGAGTTCCAGAGGGCGTTTGACCTGGCTGTGCACGACCTGGGTGCCGACGCCTCGGCGCCGTACGAGCAGGCCCTTGTCGACGAGGGACTGGATGGCCTGGCGGACCGTGGGGCGGGACAGGCCGAGCCGTCCGGCGAGATCGATCTCGTTGCCGAGGAGACTTCCCGGGGTCAGCGCTCCGTGCTCGATGGCGGCCTCGAGTTGCTGCGACAGCTGGAAGTACAGCGGGACCGGGCTGCTGCGGTCGACGCTGAGCTGGAGCGACACGGTCGGATCCACATCTGGTTTCGGCACGGCCCGAGCGTAGCTCCGTGAGATGTTGACGGGAAGTTGTGAAGTTCGATTGTCCGGACAAACCATTGACAGGGCGGCGGGTCGGCCCTCAGTTTGTTCCCATGCGCATCGGACTCATCGGAGCGGGTCGTATCGGCACATTCCATGCCACGACTCTCAGCCGCCACCGTGAGGTCGGCGGCTCCCTCATCGTCACGGACGCGGACCCGGTTCGGGCCCAGCGGCTGGCGGACCGGCTGGGCGCGACAGCGGCGCCGAGCGTGAACGAGATCTTCACCTGGGGCGTGGACGCGGTGGTCATCACCGCCGCCACGTCGGCCCACGCGGAGCTGATCGGCCGGGCGGCACGCTCCGGGCTCCCGGTCTTCTGCGAGAAGCCCATCGCCGTCGATCTGCCGGGCACGCTGAGCGCGCTCGCCGAGGTCGACGCCGCGGGAACGGTTCTTCAGATGGGCTTCCAGCGCCGCTTCGACGTGGGCTACACCGCTGCCCGTGAGGCCGTGCGGTCGGGCCGGCTCGGCCGGCTGCACACCGTCCGCGCGATGACCTCCGACCAGTCGCCGCCGCCGGCCGGCTATCTCCCGCTCTCCGGCGGGCTGTACCGCGACTGTCTGATCCACGACTTCGACGTGCTGCGCTGGGTGACGGGCCGCGAGGTCGTCCAGGTGTATGCGGCCGGGTCCGACGCCGGACCCTCGATGTTCCGCGAGGCGGGCGACATCGACACCGCCGCCGCGGTCCTCACCTTCGACGACGGCATGCTCGCCACGGCGACGGCCACCCGGCTGAACGGCGCGGGCTACGACGTCCGCATGGAGCTGGCCGGCGAACGGGACCAGATCGGCGTCGGCCTGGACGACCGCACACCGATCGCCTCGACCGAACCGGCCGGTCCGCCGGCAGCGGACAAACCGTGGACGGGGTTCCTGGAACGCTTCGGCCCCGCGTACGAGGCGGAGCTGGCCGCCTTCGTCGAGGTGGTCCGCGGCGAGCGCGCCAACCCCTGCGACGGCCGCGAGGCCCTGGAGGCCCTCCGCATCGCCGAGGCCTGCGAACTGTCCCGCCGCGAACGCCGCCCGGTGTCCCCGGCGGAGATCCCGGGCGGCCGGGACTGACCCGGCCTCGCGGCGGGAGCCGCCCTCGGCCCGGTTCCGTCTCCCCGGCTCTCCCCGGCTCTCCTCAGCCGAGAAGCCGCACGGCGGGAGCCTCCCGGTCCATGGCGAGCAGCAGATCACAGTGCTCGCAGGTGATCCGGGCGGGCCGGACCAGGTTGGTCTGGATGCTGCCGGTCCCGGCCTCCTTCGCGACCGGGCAGTGGTAGGCGAGGTGCAGGCGCACCCACGGGTGACGGGTGGGCGCGGCCGCCTTCCCGCTGTCACGGCTGTCGGTGAAAGGTGCCCACCAGAAGTCGACCAGGGTCCGGAGCGCCAGGCGCTCCCGGCCGCTGGTGGTGTCGAACCCGGCGATCCTGGCGGGCGCGTGGTGCCGCTTGACCCCACTGCGGCTGCCGGAGCACAGCGCCTGCTCGGCTCCGACGTCGAACAGCGTCGTGCGCCCGGTCCGCTCGCAGATGAAACAGTCCAGGCTGAACTCCAGCGAGGAACGCCAGTACAGCAGGTGCGTGTCCTCCCGGGCGGTCAGCTCGGTTCTGATCTCCGCCGTACGCAGCACGGTCGACGCTCCCTTCCTTCCTGAGCCCGGTTCACCACCGCACCGGCATCCGGCGTGCCCCGCGCATCAGCATGCCGGGCAGCCAGCCGCTCGGCGGCCCGTCGAGGGCCAGGTCCGGGCAGCGCTCCAGCAGGGAGCCGAGGGCCACGCGCGCCTCGAGCCGGGCGAGCGGGGCGCCGAGGCAGTAGTGGATGCCGTGCCCGAAGGCGATGTGGCCGCGGGCCTCGCGCCGGATGTCGAAGCGGTCGGGGGCGGGGTACCGCGTGCCGTCGCGGTCGGCCGCCGTGAGGCCGATCATCACCGCGTCGCCGGAGGCCATCGCCGTGCCGCCGATGTCGAGCGGTTCCGCGGCGTAGCGGAAGGTCGCGTTCTCGACCGGTCCCTCGTAGCGCAGGGTCTCCTCGATGGTGGCGTCCAGGAGCGTCATGTCGGCGCGCAGGGCGGCGAGTTGGTCCGGGTGGGTGAGCAGGCCGTGCACCGCGCCGGCGATGAGGTTGACCGTCGTCTCGTGTCCGGCGACGAGCAGCACGAAGGCCATGCCGCGCAGTTCCTCGGGCGAGAGCCGGTCGCCGTCCTCGGCGGTGGTGCGGATCAGCCCGCTGAGCAGGTCGTCCGCGGGACCGGCGGACCGCTTGTCCTCGATCAGATCGCGCAGATAGGCGGCGAGCCGGACGAAGGCGTCGTACTCGCTCTCGGCGCTGGTGGGCGCGACCGCCTCGCTGGACAGCGCGCGGAAGGTGGCCCGGTCCGGAGCGGGCACTCCGAGCAGCTCGCAGATGACGGTCAGCGGGAGCGGATAGGCGAACGACTCGACCAGGTCGGCGTGTCCGCGCGGCAGCATCGCGTCGAGCAGCTCGTCGGTGATCTCCTGGATCCGCGGGGCCAGGGCCGCGACGCGCCGCGGGGTGAACTCACGGGCGATCAGGCTGCGCAGTCTCGTGTGCTGCGGCGGGTCGGCGACCAGCAGATACTTGCCGATCAGCTCCTCGTCGAGGAACGTGATGCCGATCTTCCCGGCGTCCTTGGCCAACCGTGGATCGGCCAGCGCTGCCCGCGCCTCCTCGTACCCGACCACGAGCCAGGTCTCGTGATGCGCGTCCGGCGGTGGCAGCCGCACCCGGTGCACCGGGCCGAGCGCGCGCAACTCGGCGTAGACCGGGTGCGGGTTCTCGGTGAACCCCGTCCCGTACTCCCCCAGATCGATCACGCCTTCCCCTCCCCGTCACCCCGCACAACGCGCGAGCCCCCCGCTCAGTGCCCGTCCTCCTCCAGCAACCCCGCGTCGTACGTCAACAACGCCACCTGGACCCGGTTGTTGAGGTCGAGCTTCGCGAGGATCCGGGAGACATGCGTCTTGACCGTGGCGACGCTCATGAACAGCTCGGCCGCGATGTCGGCGTTCGAACCGCCCCGGCCGACCGCCACCGCGACCTCGCGCTCCCGCTCGTTCAGGGCGGCGATCCGCGAACGGGCCCCGGACTTGCGGGCGTCGGCGGAGGAACCGGCGGCGTGCTCCATCAACTGGCGTGTGACGGTGGGCGACAGCACCGGGTCCCCGGCCGCCACCCGGCGCACCGCGTCCAGGATCTCGGCGGGCGGCGTGTCCTTCAGCACGAACCCGGCCGCGCCCGCGCGCAGGGCACGCAGCACCTGGTCGTCGGCGTGAAACGTCGTCAGGACCACCACCTGGGGTGCCTCCTTGCGGGCGCGCAGCCGCTCGGTGGCGGTGAGGCCGTCGACGTTCGGCATCCGGATGTCCATCAGGACGACGTCGGGCCTCGTGCGGTCCACCAGTTCCTCGACCTCGGCGCCGTCGGCGGCCTCACCGACGATCTCGACGTCCTCGGCGCCGCCCATCATGAGGGCCAGCCCCGCTCGCACCAGAGGGTCGTCGTCGACGAGCACCAGCCGAATCACAGTCATCCCCCCACCTAACCAGCTCCCGAAGATGTTTCCCGCCCCCTCCGCCCCTACCCTTCCCGTACCCGGGGCTCCGCCCCGGACCCCGCTCCTCAAACGCCGGAGGGGCTGAAACTCACGCACGGCCCGCAGTCGGCATTCGACTGGAGGGGCTGAAATTCACGTACTGCCCGCAGTCGGCATCCGGCGGGAGGGGCCGTGCCGGTACATCACATGCCCGTCGCTTACGCCCGGATCGAGCAGCTCCCGCTGCTCGACCCACGTCTGATCCAACGGCGACGGGCGGATGTACCGGCACGGCCCCGACCCCCCACCGGCGGAATCCGGAACGCCCGGCGCGCAGCCGCCCTCACGGACCGGTCACCCCCACGGCAACCATGCCGCCACCCGAAACCCCCCGTCACCCTCGTCCCCGTGCTGAAGCCGCCCACCCGCGAGCGTGGCCCGCTCCCGCAGCCCGATCAGCCCCTGCCCGGACCCCGGAACCGACGGCACCTCTCCCGACGGGGCGGGGTTGACGACGGACACGGTCAGACCGTCCCCGGCCGCTCCCCGCACCGACACGGTGACCTCCGTGCCCGGCGCGTGCTTGCGCGCGTTCGTCAGTCCCTCCTGCGCGATGCGGTACGCCGTGCGGCCGACGGACGCGGGCACGGCGTCGGGGTCGGCGACCTGGTTGTCGAGGACCACCTTCATGCCCGCGGAGCGCGACTCCGCGACCAGCCCGTCGAGCGCCGCGAGCGTGGGCTGCGGCCGCCCCCCGTCGTCGGAGTCCGACGCCCGCAGCACTCCGATGATCTCCCGCAGATCCTGCAGTGCCTCGTGCGCGCTCTCCCGGATGATCCCGGCGGCCCTGGCGACCTCCTCCCGCGGCGCGTCGGGCCGGAACTCCAGGGCCCCGGCGTGCACGCTCAGGAGGGTGAGCCGGTGGGCGAGCACGTCGTGCATCTCGCGCGCGATGGACTCGCGGGCGAGCTGCTGCGCCTGCTCGGCCCGCAGCGCCGCCTCGGTCTCGGCCCGTCGCGCCCGGTCCCGCAGACTCAGCATGAGCTGGCGCTTGGACCGTACGAACATGCCCCAGCCGACCACCGCCGAGGTGAGCAGCACGGTGACCGCGAGGGCGACGGGGTACGACAGGTCCGGGTCGGGCCGCAGCAGGAAGTACGCCGGGAGGAGGGCGAGCTGCGCGCCGGCGATCCAGGCCACGTACCGGAAGGGCCGGTGGACGGCGAGGGTGAACAGGGCGACGAGCCCGGCGCCGCCCGAGGTGGTCGAGATGAGTCCGACGGGGATGAGCGCGACGGCCAGCCCGAGCGGCCAGCGGCGCCGCAGCCAGACGGCCGCGCAGGCGACCGCTCCGACCCACTGGTCGGCGACCGCGAGGGCGTGCGGGGTGTTGGGGTCGTCGGCCAGCGTGTTCGCTGCCGCGATACCCACTCCGACGGCCAGAAGGAAACAGCCGAAGTCGACGATCCAGTCGCGCACGGTGCGCCGGGGCCGACCGGAGCGGCCGTTCCGCTCGGCGTCGGGGTCGAGGTCCGCGGCCACGGCGGACGGCAGCAGCCAGCGCCGGCCCCGCAGGGTCGGCACCGGAACGTCTCGCGGCACGCGGGCCGAATCGTCACCACTCACGGTCGACAAATCTACGCAGCCGAACCCGCGGCCACCTCCCCGTCGGCACCTTCACCGACCAAAGTCGGCAGGCTTCAGACTTTCGTCGGAGCGGGGCCGCCGCACGGGCCGACTTTCCGCCGCCCGCACGCGCCCCGCGGCCGATGCGCGCGGCACGCGCGCGGGGCGAGGGTCATGACATGAAGCAGCTGCTGGAGGTGCTCGGATTCATCGCCCTGGTGCAGGGCGTTCTCGGTCTGGTCCAGGAGATCACCGGGCTGCTGCGCGGATGGGGCATCGTGCGGCGGCTCGGCTTCCTGGACGGCTACGAGATCTACGCGAGCGCCGCACTCGTCGTCCTGGCGTTCGCCCTGTTCGCGGCCGCGGAGAGCAGCCGTACCTGAAGAGGGCGGCAGCAGCTGCCCCGGGACGCACCACGGGGCCGGCCACCCGCACACACGGGGGCCGACCCCGCAGTCCCGCTCCGCTCCTCGCGCCGTCAAGCCGTCACACCATCACGCCGCCACGCTGTGGAGCCGTCGCGCGATCAGGCCGCCGGGCCGTGGCGCCGAGCCGTGGGGACTCGGCGCCGGGCCGGCGTCAGCAGCCGAAGTCGACCAGGTCGAACGTCACGTAGTGGTCGGCCGTGTAGTAGTCCTCCTGGGTCTCCTCGCCGGTGACGATGCGGCGGGCGCCCCGGGTCGACGAGCCCGGGGTGATGACCGTGTACTCGTGGTAGTACCCGGAGGACTGGGAGGGCAGGACGCCCTCGCGGTTCTGGAAGACGACGCCGTCCTGCGAGTAGGGGAAGGGCCCTCCCGCGTCGATCAGGTCGAGCGTGTCGTGCGCCTGCGACGGCAGCGCGCCGTAACAGATGCTGCCGACGGAGGCCGCTGCGGCGTTGGCCGGGACGACGGCGGTGCCGCCCACGAGGAGGGCGGACATGAGGGCCACGAGGGCACCGATACGAGTGGTACGTGGGGGGAATCTCATGGATCCACCATGACGCGCGTAGACCATGGCATGTCAATGTCAAGGCGGCTGTTTTCTCCCGGCACGTCCGATGATTTTTCCCCGAGTTAACGGCCTGCACGGAGTCCCCGCAGGGCATCCCCGCGACCTCCACAAGCCCCGCCGGTGCACCGGTCCGCGCCCCGCACCCGGACGCCTCCGTCTCCGTCGGCCCGGACCCCTCCGCCCCCGTCGGCCGGGCCGGCGGTCGTCGCCCGCCCGTCTCACCCCTCGTTCGTCGAGAAGAGCCCGCCCGTCGGACCCTGCTTGTCGCCGCCCTGGGCCTTCCTCAGGGCGTTGGCGAGGCCCTCGATGGTGAGGGACTGGAGGATGACCTGGCCGTCACCCTCAAGGGTGGCGAGCGACAGTCCCTCACCGCCGAAGACCGCGTTCATCAGGCCCTGCCGGTTCAGGCCGCCGATGCGCTGGACGCCGTAGCGGATGCCGTCCTCGAAGGCGACGACGCAGCCCGTGTCGACCTCGATGCGGCCGCCGAAGTCCGCCGGGTTCAGGTCGATGAAGTTGCCCGCACCCGCGATGATCACCGTGCCCTGCCCGGTGAACTTCTCCAGGACGAATCCCTCGCCGCCGCTGCGCCCGGTCCGGCCGCCCTGGAAGGCGATTCCGAACCGCACGCTCGACTCCGCCGCCACGAAGGCGTCCTTCTCGGCGAACCACGCGCGCGTGCCGTCCAGTTCCAGGGCGCGCATCTCGCCGGGCAGCACGCCTGCGAACCCGACGGTGCCCTCGCCGCCCACCGCCGTGAAGTACTGGAACGCGAGGGACTCTCCCGCGAGAGCGCGCTGACCGGCCTGCATGGCGGTGCCCATGGCCTGGCGGAGCATCCCGCCCATGCCGCCGCCGCCGCCGGCCTGCGGCGCACCGCCTCCGGCTGCACCGCCGCCGCCCGGCGGACCGGAGAGCCGGGTCTCCATGGTCACGCCGGTCGTCTTGAAGAGGAACTTCCCCGCCTCGCAGTACACGGTCTGGCCGGGGTGCAGGCTCACGACCGCCATCTGCATGGCGTTGCCGACGATCTCTTGCTGAAGGGTCACGCCGGAAGAACGAGGGAAGCGGAGCTGAAGGTTCCGGCCCATCGGGTGAGCTGCCGGGACAGGGGCCGGGCCGGCCGGCCCGGGGCAGGGTGCGGTGAGCACGGCGTCCGTTGGCCGCCAGCTTCGCCGGCTCCCGGCCGCTGGGATGGACCCATGACTTCTCAGGACATCGCGAACGGCACGAACAGCGGCACGGGAACGGACGGCAGGGATGGCATGGACGGCAGGGACGACAGGGACGGCATGAAGGGAAAGGTGGCCCTCGTGACCGGGGGCGGCCGGGGCATCGGGGCCGCGACCGCGCTGCGCCTCGCCCGTGAGGGTGCGGACGTGGCCGTCACCTATGTGCGCGGCAAAGAGGCGGCGGCGGAGGTCGTACGGGCCGTCGAGGCGCTCGGCGTCCGGGGGCTCGCGCTGTGCGCGGACTCCTCCGACGCGGTCCAGGCCGGCGCGGTGGTGGACCGGGTCGTCGAGGAGTTCGGGCGGCTCGACGTGCTCGTCAACAACGCGGGTGCGGGCGTGCTGGGACCTCTGGAGTCGCTGTCCCTGGCGGACGTCGACCACGTGCTCGCCGTCAATGTCCGGGGGGTCTTCCTGACGTCGCAGGCGGCCGCGCCGCACCTCGGGGCGGGCGGCCGGATCATCACGATCGGGAGCTGCATGACCCAGCGGGTCCCCGGTCCCGGCGGGACCCTCTACGCGACGAGCAAGTCCGCGCTGATCGGCCTGACCAAGGCCCTCGCGCGGGAACTGGGCGGGCGCGGAGTGACCGCCAACATCGTCCACCCCGGCCCGACCGACACCGACATGAATCCGGCGGACGGCCCGTTCGCGTCCGGCCAGGTGGCCCTGACCGCCGTGGGCCGCTTCGCCGCCGCCGACGAGGTGGCGTCGATGGTCGCGTACCTGGCCGGGAGCGGGGCCGCCTACGTCACCGGCGCGGAGTTCGCCGTGGACGGCGGCCACGCGGCGTGACACCGCCGGACGCGGGCCCTCGCAGGGGGCCGGGCACAGCCCACGCCTGAGGTCGGCCGGCACACGAGATGACCGGCGCGCGCCCCCGAGGCACGGGGAGCGCCCCCTGGGGCACCCCGAGGGACAGGGTCCGTCCGGGCGCACCGGGCGCCGTCACGGCCTGGGGGCCGCATCGATTCCGATGCGGCCCCCAGGTGCGCGGTCACCGGCCGGGCGGGGCGGTGACGCGGTGCGGCGGTCGGGCAGGGCGGTGACGCGTACCGCGGGCGGTGGGCCGGAGGGGTCAGCCGCCCAGTTCCTGGTGGCGGGCGGCCAGCCGGGAGGCGCCGTCCTCCGTCAGGGAGCCGAAGAGGCGCAGGCGGGAGATGCCGCCGTCCGGGAAGATGTCCACGCGCGCGTGGGTGCCGACGACCGGTGCGTCGAGGGTGAAGCGGTGGTTGGTGTCGGGCTGGAGGCGGGTGCGGGGCAGGACCTCGGTCCACTCCCCCTCGTCGCCGTCGCGGACCGACACCGACGCCCATCCGGCGCTGTTGCCCTTCAGGTACGCCGTGTCGATCTCGACCGCGCGGATCTCGGACTGGGCGACGAGCTGGTAGCGGATCCAGTCGTTGCCGTCGTCACGGCGACGGCGGGTCTCCCAGCCGTCGTCCATCTTGCGGGAGCGGCCCGGCTGGATGGTGTTCGTGGCCGGGGAGTAGAAGCGGTCGGAGGCGTCCTCGACCTGGCCGCCGTTCTCCAGGGCGACGACGTCGAAGGCGCCGAGCACGGACAGCCAGCGCGGGTCGGGCACGACCTCGCCGTACACACGCAGCCGGGCGATGCCGCCGTCGGGGTGCTGGTTGACGCGCAGGTGGGTGAAGCGCTGTTCGGCCAGGACGGAGAACCCGTTGGCCGCGTGGCCGCCGACCGCCGTGCGGGGTACGAGGGTCGTCCACTTCACGTCGTCCGCGAGGAGTTCCTCGGGGGACGGCGAACCCGGCAGCGAGGTGCCCTCGACGGACACCGCCTGCGGGTAGTTGCCGCGGAAGTGGGCCGTGTCGACCACGATGCCGCGGATCACGCCGGGGGCGCCGAGGCGGACCAGGGCCCAGTCGTGGTCCTCGGCGGTCGGCCACGGGTGCCCGGCCGAGACGCCGCGGCGGCGCCGGGTCTCCCAGCCGTCCATGATCTTGCCCTTGTGCCCGAAGTGCTCGGGGTCGAACTCGGCGGCGCCGGGCACGAGCAGGTTCTCGCGCTGGGCGAAGAACTCGTCGTTGGCGGCCACCACCCCGGCGCCGAGCTGCCGGTCGGCGAGGTTGGCGTACTGGGTGAACGGGAAGTCGGCGGTGCGGTAGTCCGCGTACGGGTCGCCGCCTCCGTAGGGGTTCGCGTCTCCGGTGAAGGTGGCCAAAACGGGCGGGTTCTGCGCCGTCACGATGATCGATCTGCCTTTCGGGGGTCGGCCGTTGCGGATGCGGGTGCCGGAGTGCGGTACGGCGGTCGGTGGTGCGGTTCGGGGGTGGGGGGCCGGGGTCGACGCGTCCCGCGAGGGGGCGGAGGGCGGACCCCGGGGGCCGGAGGGGCTACGGGTTCCGGGTGAGGAGCTGTCCGGTGGGGTCGGTGAACTCGCCCGCGGCGACGATGCGTTCGCCGCGCAGCCAGGTCGACTTGACGACACCGCTGAGGGTCTTGCCGGCGTAGGCCGTGACCCGGTTGCGGTGCTGGAGCGCCGCCGGGTCGACGGTGAAGGTCTCGTCGGGGGCGAGAACCGCGAAGTCGGCGTCCCGGCCCGGTGCGATGGCGCCCTTGCGGTCGCCGAGGCCGACCAGTTCGGCCGTGCGGGAGGACATCCAGCGGACCACGTCCTCCAGTCCGTGGCCGCGCTTGCGGGCCTCGGTCCAGACGGCGGACAGGCTGAGCTGGAGGCCGGAGATGCCGCCCCAGGCGGTGGCGAAGTCGTCCGTCTTGAGGTCGGCGGTGGACGGCGAGTGGTCGGTGACGACACAGTCGATGGTGCCGTCGGCCAGCGCCTGCCAGAGCAGGTCCTGGTTGGCGGCCTCGCGGATGGGCGGGCAGCACTTGAACTCGCTGGCGCCGTCCGGGACTTCCTCGGCGGTCAGGGTGAGGTAGTGCGGGCAGGTCTCCACGGTGAGCCGGACGCCGTCGGCCTTCGCGGCGGCGATCAGCGGGAGGGCGTCGCTCGACGACAGGTGCAGCACGTGCACCCGGGCGTCGAGGCGCCGGGCCTGCGCGACGAGGCTCTCGATGGCGGTGTCCTCGGCGTCGCGGGGGCGCGAGGCGAGGAAGTCGGCGTACTTCTGGCCGCCCTTCTGCGGGGCGGCGGCCAGGTGGTGCGGGTCCTCGGCGTGGACGATCAGCAGGCCGCCGAAGCCCGCGATCTCGGCGAGGGAGCGGGTCAGCTGCTCCTGGTCCAGCTCGGGGAACTCCTCGACACCGGAGGGCGAGAGGAACGCCTTGAACCCGAAGACGCCCGCCTCGTGCAGGGGTCGCAGGTCCTTGACGTTGTCCGGGAGCGCGCCGCCCCAGAAGCCGACGTCGATGTGCGCCTTGGGCCGGGCGACATCCCGCTTCGTGCGGAGGTTGTCCACCGTCGTCGTCGGCGGCAGGGAGTTGAGCGGCATGTCGACGAGGGTGGTGATGCCGCCGGCGGCCGCGGCGCGGGTCGCGGTCCAGAACCCCTCCCACTCGGTGCGGCCGGGGTCGTTCACATGGACGTGCGTGTCGACCAGGCCGGGGAGCAGGACGTCGTCGCCGAAGTCCTCGAGCCGGGCACCGGCCGGCACCTCGGCGTCGTACGGAAGCACGGCCGTGATCTTCCCCGCGGTGACCGCGACCGAAGCGGCGCGCGTCCCTTCGGGAGTGATGACGCGCGTCGAGCGCAGCACCAGTTCGACGTCGGACACCCGGACCCCTCTCTCTGCCGCCGTTGACCCCCGTCGACGCGGGTTTACTTCCACGTAACGAAATTCAACGTTCTGTTGAAGGAGTCTTCACTCCGACCCCCGTGCCGTCAAGAGTCCCCCGTGCTCTCCATCCGTCATCCCCACTCTCTGGATGTTTCCACAAAGCGGAAGTAGACTTCCGGCAAGCAGAACGTAGTGACGTACAACCAGGGAGTCAACCGACTGCCGGGTAGGCTGCGTCCCTGCCCGTCCGTCACCGGCCACCGCCCTGATCGAGAGCCTTCGGGTCATGTCTCTCGATTCTGCGCCCTGAAAGGACCGCCGCCGTGTCGCCGTCCAGCGCCAGCACCACCGACGCCGCCAAATCACCCGCTCCCAGTGGTGGCGTCCAGTCCCTGGAGCGCGCCTTCGATCTGCTGGAGCGCATGGCGGACGCCGGGGGCGAGGTCGGCCTGAGCGAGCTCTCCGCGAGCAGCGGGCTGCCGCTGCCCACCATCCACCGCCTGATGCGCACCCTGGTGGCCTGCGGGTACGTACGCCAGCAGACCAACCGCCGGTACGCGCTCGGCCCCCGCCTCATCCGCCTCGGCGAGTCCGCCTCCCGGCTGCTCGGCACCTGGGCCCGTCCCTACCTCGCGCGCCTCGTCGAGGAGACCGGCGAGACGGCGAACATGGCGCTGCTCGACGGCGACGAGATCGTGTACGTGGCGCAGGTGCCCTCCAAGCACTCGATGCGCATGTTCACCGAGGTGGGCCGCCGGGTGCTGCCGCACTCCACGGGCGTCGGCAAGGCCCTGCTGGCGCACGCCTCGGCCGACGAGGTGCGCGCGCTCCTCGCCCGTACGGGCATGCCGGCGGCGACGGAGAAGACGATCACCACGCCGGACGGTTTCCTCGCGGCGCTGGAGGACGTGCGTCGCACCGGGTACGCGGTGGACGACAACGAGCAGGAGATCGGCGTGCGCTGCCTGGCCGTCCCGGTGCCCGACTCCCCCACCGCCGCCGCGATCTCCATCTCCGGCCCCGCGGGCCGGGTCACCGAGGCCGCCACCGACAAGATCGTGCCGGTGCTCCAGCAGGTCGCGGCCGAGCTGTCGCAGGCGCTGGCCAGTTCGGGACCCGGCGCCGTCTGACCGCTCCACCGCGTCCTCGGCCGCGCTCGGCCGTCGCCTGGGTCAGCCGTTCGCGGCCGTCACGGCGAGCGGGTCCAGCCGCCCGTCCCGCATCTCCCGCACCGCGTCCGCCTCTTCGAGGCGGGCGCGGTCGTGCGTGACGAGGACGGTGGCCGTTCGCCGCTCACGGGTCAGCCGCAGCAGCAGGCCGAGGACGGCCGCGCCGCGCTCGTGGTCGAGGGCGCTGGTCGGTTCGTCGACCAGGAGCACGGACGGTTCGCTGACCAGGGCGCGGGCGATGTTCACCCGCTGCCGCTGGCCGCCCGAGAGCTGGTGCGGCCGGCGGTGCGCGAGGTCGCCGAGCCCCACCGCCGCCAGCAACTCCCGTGCACGGGACGTCACATGACGTCTCCCGTCCAGGTGTCCCATGACCTGGAGCTGCTCCAGGGCGGTCAGCGAGGGCAGCAGGTTCGGCTGCTGGAACACGATCCCGATCTCGCGTCTGCGCAGGACGGCCCGTTCCGCGGGCCGCAGCGTCGCCGTGTCCGTACCGCCGACGAGGACGCGCCCGCGGTCGGGGGTGGCCAGGGTCGCCGCGACCGCGAGGAGGCTGGACTTGCCGGATCCCGAGGGGCCGACGACGGCGGTGACGGTTCCGGGCGGCACGACGAGGCCGACCTCGTCGAGCGCGGTCAGGCGCCCGTCGCCGTCCGGGTAGGTGAGGGTGACGGTGTCGAGGGTCAGGCTCATGAGGGCACTTCCTGGTGGTCGGTCCGATGGTTCCGGCGCCTTCAGCGGGCGCTTCCCAGGGCGGTCAGCGGGTCGACGGCGGTGATCCGGCGGACGGAGAGACCCGCGCCGAGCGTGCCGAGGGCGATCAGCACGGCGGCGGGTACGAGCACGGTCGGGCCGTCCAGGACGAACGGGACGTCGACGCCGCGCACGAGGGCGCCGGCTCCTGCGGCGAGTCCGGTGCCGAGCAGGGTTCCGGCGGTGAGCATCAGGGCCGCCTGGCCGAGCGCGTCGCGCAGCAGGTACGGCGTCGAGGCGCCGAGCGCCTTCAGGACGGCGATGTCGGGGGACCGCTGGATCGTCCAGACCGTGAAGAACGCGCCGATGACCAGGGCCGAGATGGCGAAGAGGAATCCGCGCATGAGCTGGAGGGAGCCGTTCTCGGCCCGGTAGGAGCCGATGGCGGTGAGGGCGTCGGCCTTGGCCAGGGTCTTCGTGCCCGCCGCCCGGTCACCGGCCGCCAGGTCCGCGCCGTCGGTCCGCAGCGCGATCACGGTCGCCGGCCCGGCGGGCTCGGTCCACACCACCGGGGTGTGGCTGTACGCGGCGTGTCCGGACACCGCGGCGACGGTCCGCGCGGTTCCGCCGAGCGTCACCCGGTCCCCGGGGCCGGCGGACAGCTCGGTGGCCGCCTTCTCGGAGAGGACGACGCGGCCGGGGCCGACCCCGGCCGGCGCGATCCCGGAGCCCGGCCGCACGGCGAACGACGACACCGCGGCCGTACGGTGCCCGGCGGACGCGTTCAGGGTGCGCACGCCGACCGGCTCGGCGGAGACGACCCCCGGACGGTCGGCCCAGGTCCGTACGGCGCGCGAGGAGACCTCTGCGCCGGTGAAGGACACCGACTGCCCGGTGGGCGGCGCGGCGAAGGCGAGGTGGTCGGCGGGCAGCCCGGTGACGGCCGAGGTGTTCTCCTCGGCGAGCCCGGCGGTCAGGCCGGACAGCAGCCCCACGAGCAGGGTGATCAGCACGACCACGGCGCCCATCAGGGTGAACCGCCCCTTGGCGAACCGGAGGTCTCTCCATGCGACGAACATGCCTCCCAGCCTGCGGCCGGGGCCTGCTCCGGGGCATCGCACCCGGGCATGGTTCCGCGGCGTCGAAAGGCGGAGCGGAGCCGCGCCGGAAGGCGGACCGGTCGGGGGTGCGCCGAGGCGGCGAAAGGGGGCGAAGGGGGGCGGCAGCTTTCAACCTTTCGGTTGACCGGGGTCCGGGGGCATCCGCCTACCCTGGAACGACCATGAATGTCCCCCGCCGCTCCCCCGTCCTGACCACCCTGCGCCTGTGCCTGTACGCCCTGCTCGCGGGGCTGCTGGCGCTGGCCGCCGTCCGGTCCGGGGACAGCGCCCATCCGCGGGGCGTCGTCCTGTCGGTGATCATGACCGGCGCGGTGTTCGCGGCGGGCTCGTTCAGTACGAGGGTGCGGCGCTCGCGCCGCGCGGCCGCGGTCTGGCTGGCGGCGCTGACCGCGAGCTGGCTGATCCTCGTCGCGCTGTCACCGGACGCGTTGTGGGTGGCGTTCCCTCTCTACTTCCTCCAGCTGCACCTGCTGCCGACGCGCTGGAGCGTGCCGGCCGTGACGCTGACCGCGGGAGCGGCCATCGCGAGCTTCGTGGCGCACGGCGCGCCGCTGACTCCCGGGGCGTTCATCGGACCGCTCCTCGGGGCGGCGGTCGCGGCGGCCACGGTGCTCGGCTACGAAGCGCTCTACCAGGAGAGCGAGCGCCGCCGTGCCCTGATCGAGGAACTCGTCGCCACCCGCGCGGAACTGGCCGAGGCCGAGCGCACGGCGGGCACGCTCGCCGAACGGGAACGGCTCGCCCACGAGATCCACGACACGCTCGCCCAGGGTCTGTCCAGCATCCAGCTGCTGCTGCGGGCCGCTCAGCGCCTGCTGCCCCCGGACGCCCCGGCGGCCCCGCACCTGGAGCAGGCCCGCTCGACGGCGCAGGACAACCTGGCCGAGGCCCGCCGATTCGTCCGCGCCCTGACGCCACCCGGCCTGGACGGGGGCTCGCTCGGCGCGGCGCTGGAGCGGCTGTGCCGTGCGCCCGCCGTGGGCGGTCCCGCGGTTCGCTTCTCGGTGAGCGGACCGCCCGCGGCTCTCCCGACGCCGTACGAGGTGGCTCTGCTGCGGATCGCGCAGTCGGCGCTCGGCAACACGCTGCGGCACGCGCGGGCGGACCGTGCGGAGATCACGCTCAGCTTCATGGACACCGCGGTGGCGCTGGACGTGGTCGACGACGGTGTCGGCTTCGCCCCCGGCGCGGTCGGACCGTACCCGGGCGGCGGGGACGAGGACCGTACGGACGGCGGCTTCGGGCTGCCCGCGATGCGTTCGCGCGCGGAGTCGCTGGGCGGCACGTTCACCGTCGAGTCGGCGCCCGGGCAGGGTACGGCGGTGGCTGTCACCCTGCCGCTGCCCGCCGCCGCGGAGCCCGCGGGGAACACGCCCGTGAGTGATGGCCGCCGTCCCCGGCCGCACACCGTCGGGAGCCCCGCGTGAGCGTCAGGCTGCTGCTCGCGGACGATCACCCGGTCGTCCGCGCCGGACTGCGCGCGGTGCTGTCCGCGGAGCCGGACTTCGAGATCGTCGGGGAGGCGCCGACGGCGGAGGCCGCGGTGGAACGCGCCTTGGCGGGCGGGGTGGACGTCGTCCTCATGGACCTGCAGTTCGGTGCCGGCCTGCACGGCGCCGAGGCCACCGCGGCGATCACGGCGCGCCCCGGCGCCCCGCGGGTGCTGGTCCTCACGACGTACGACACCGACGCGGACATCCTCGCCGCCGTCGAGGCGGGCGCCTGCGGCTACCTCCTCAAGGACGCCCCGCCCGAGGAGCTGTCGGCGGCCGTGCGGACGGCGGCCTCGGGTCACTCGGCCCTCGCCCCGGCGGTCGCCGACCGCCTCATGGACCGGATGCGCGCGCCGGCCGCCGCGCTGAGCCGCCGCGAGCTGGAGGTCCTCGAACTGGTCAAGGACGGCCTCTCGAACCAGCAGATCAGCAAGAAGCTGTTCCTGAGCCAGGCCACCGTGAAGTCCCATCTGGTGCACATCTACGCCAAGTTGGGCGTGGACTCCCGCACGTCGGCGGTGGCGGCGGCCACCGAGCGCGGAGTCATCCGCAGGCGCGGGTGAGACGCCGGTCGCAGGCCGGGGCGGCGCGGCGGAACCGCCGTGGCGTCAGCGGCGGTTCTCGCTCGGGGGCTCCCCGAAGAGGTCGACCGCGTTGCGGACGTCCGCGAGGCGGGTCGCGAGGGCGCTGACCGAGCCGATCGAACCGGCGATGAGTAACAGGGAGCGGCGCAGCCGGGGTGTCTCGGGGACTCCGCCGGCCACCATCGCGGCGAGCGCGGCCAGTTCGTCCTCGGCGATGCCCCGGTCGGGGAACTCGGCCGGATGCGTGGCGAGTTCACGGCGCAGCCGGGAGACGGCGGTGCGCAGTTCCGCCACCCTCGGATCCTCGTTGCTGCCCGTCACTGGTCTCTGCCCCAAGCTCCGCAACACAGCTCTCCCCCTCGCACACCGTCGTGCGTCGGTCCTTCTCGCGTCGGCACCGCGCCCCGTGGCGGTGGTCGGGCGCCGAGGGACGCGGGCCAGTAAACGCCACCCGGTGCGCCGGGCGCCACTGCCCGGACCGAAATTCAGCCCGGGGACATCGCGGGCCACGGCCCGGTTCCGAGGCGGGCCGGGGGCCGGTCGGGTATGCAGGGGACATGACGGAGAACAAGGACCAGGTGGCCGGGCTGCTGCTGGCCGCCGGTGGCGGGCGACGCCTCGGGGGTCGCCCCAAGGCACTCCTGTCCCACCGGGGACGCCCCCTCATCGAACACGCGGTCGAGGTGTTGCGGGCCGGCGGCTGCGCGAGCGTCCATGTCGTACTGGGCGCGCAGGCGAAGGAGGTACGGGAACGGGCCGCGCTGTCCGGATGCGTGCTCGTGGACAACCCGGACTGGGAGGAGGGCATGGGCTCCTCGCTGCGGGCGGGGCTCGGTTCGCTGGCGGACTCGGGGGTACCCGCCGCCCTGGTGTCACTGGTCGACCAGCCGGGGATCGGCCCGGAGGCGGTGGCGCGGGTGCTCGGGGCGTACGGCTCGCCGCGGACGCTCGCCGCGGCTGCGTACGACGGGGAGCGCGGCCATCCGGTGCTCTTCGGCGCGGACCACTGGGCGGGGATCGCGGCGACCGCCACCGGCGACCGGGGTGCGCGCGCCTACCTGAAGGCCCATCAGGACGCGATCACACTCGTGGAGTGCGGCGACGTCGCGCGGGCCTTCGACATCGACACGGAGGCCGACCTGGTCCACCTTGAGTGAACGGGGTGGCACTGAGCGCCACCTTCTGTCGACTCAGAGAATCTCGACATCAACAAACCATTGAACTTCCACCATGAGGAAACTAGTATCCACTGATCAGAAGCGCCCCGCCGTGTCGAGGGCGCCCGGCGCCGTCCCCCCGCGCCCTGGCACCGGGTGCCACGGCGCGTCGACGCCGCCATGGTCCACCCGCACAGCCCGTAGCAGCCCGCACGTAGTTCGCTGAAGGAAGTGACAGCTCATGTCCGCACCAGCGCCGTCCCCGCTGGCCATCGTCGACGCCGAGCCCCTGCCCCGGCAGGAAGAGGTCCTCACCGACGCGGCCCTCGCCTTCGTGGCCGAGCTGCACCGGCTGTTCACGCCCCGGCGTGACGAGCTCCTCGCCCGCCGTGCCGAGCGCCGCGCCGAGATCGCCCGCACCTCCACCCTCGACTTCCTCCCGGAGACCGCGGCCATCCGCGCGGACGACTCCTGGAAGGTCGCCCCCGCTCCGGCCGCGCTGAACGACCGCCGTGTCGAGATCACCGGCCCCACCGACCGTAAGATGACCATCAACGCCCTGAACTCCGGTGCCCGCGTGTGGCTCGCGGACTTCGAGGACGCCTCGGCCCCCACCTGGGAGAACGTGGTCCTCGGTCAGGTCAACCTGATCGACGCCTACACCCGGAACATCGACTTCACCGACCCGAGGTCCGGCAAGTCGTACGCCCTCAAGGCGAACGAGGAGCTCGCGACGGTCGTGATGCGCCCGCGCGGCTGGCACCTGAACGAACGTCACCTCGTCGCCGCCGACGGCACGCCCGTGCCCGGCGCCCTGGTCGACTTCGGCCTGTACTTCTTCCACAACGCGCAGCGGCTCATCGATCTCGGCAAGGGCCCGTACTTCTACCTGCCGAAGACGGAGTCGCACCTCGAAGCGCGCCTGTGGAACGAGGTGTTCGTCTTCGCGCAGGACTACGTCGGGGTCCCGCAGGGCACGGTCCGCGCGACCGTCCTGATCGAGACGATCACGGCCGCCTACGAGATGGACGAGATCCTCTACGAACTCCGCGACCACGCGGCCGGGTTGAACGCGGGCCGCTGGGACTACCTGTTCTCCATCGTCAAGAACTTCCGTGACGGCGGCGCCAAGTTCGTCCTGCCGGACCGCAACGCGGTGACGATGACCGCGCCGTTCATGCGCGCGTACACCGAGCTCCTCGTCCGCACCTGCCACCGGCGGGGCGCGCACGCGATCGGCGGCATGGCCGCGTTCATCCCCTCGCGCCGCGACGAGGAGGTCAACAAGGTCGCCTTCGAGAAGGTCAAGGCCGACAAGGACCGTGAGGCCGGCGACGGTTTCGACGGCTCGTGGGTGGCCCACCCCGACCTCGTCCCGATCGCGATGGCCTCCTTCGACGCGGTGCTCGGCGACCGGCCGAACCAGAAGGAGCGGCTGCGCGAGGACGTGTCGGTCGCGGCCGGTGACCTCATCGCCGTCGACTCGCTCGACGCGAGCCCGACGTACGACGGTCTCGTCAACGCCGTGCAGGTCGGCATCCGTTACATCGAGGCCTGGCTGCGCGGGCTCGGCGCGGTCGCGATCTTCAACCTCATGGAGGACGCCGCCACCGCCGAGATCTCGCGCTCGCAGATCTGGCAGTGGATCAACGCCGGCGTCGTCTTCGAGCACGACGGGAAGACCGTGGCGGCCACCCCGGAGCTGGCCCGCGAGATCGCCGCGCGGGAACTCGCGGACATCCGCGCCGAGATCGGCGAGGAGGCGTTCGCGGCCGGCTCCTGGCAGCAGGCGCACGACCTGCTCCTGAAGGTCGCGCTGGACGAGGACTACGCGGACTTCCTCACGCTGCCGGCCTACGAGCAGCTCGCCGGCTGACCCGGCTCAGTCCGTCGTACGGTCCGAGTGGCCCAGGGATCTCTCCGGGGCCACTCGGTCGCGTACGAGGCGCTTGACCGCCGTGGGTTCGGGGAAACCCTGCTCTCGGCGGTCCCACACCACCTCGTCGTTGACCCGGACGACGAAGACGCCGCCGGTGCCCGGCTTCAGGGACAGCTCGTCCAGCTCGGTCTCGAAGGTGGTGAGCAGTTCCTGGGCCAGCCAGGCGGCGCGGGGCAGCCAGCGGCACTGGGTGCAGTACTCGATCTGTACGCGCTGGGGGTCCGTCATCCGCTCCGCCATCCGATCCGTGGTCCCGTCCGTGGTCCCGTCCGTGGTCCGGTCCGTCGTACGGTCGGTCATCCGAGGTGCACCGACCAGTCCTGTTCCGCCGCCGGTTTGCCGTGCAGGTCAGGGACGCGTTTGAGCCAGTCCGGGCGGCCCTGCTGGGTCCGCTCCGCGCGGTCGGCGTCCTCCGCCGCGAGCTGTTCACGGCTCGGGAAGTCCGTGGGGAGCCACGCGGCGGAGGCCCGCACGCGCGCGAGGAGGTACCCGACGTAGGCCTCACGGAGCGCGTCGGGGCCCGCGAAGCCCGGCTCGTCGGTGAGCCAGGCGTCGGGCACCTCGGCCAGCACCGCGCGCAGCAGCTCCTCCGTCACCTTCGGCGCGAGTTCGGCGTCGGCGGCCCGGGTGTCCGGGCCGTAGCCGCCGAGCGCGTGGCTCCTGAAGTCGTACGCCTTCTCCGGTGCCGAGGCGTCCCAGCGGTGGTGGAAGACGAGGGCGGCGCCGTGGTCGATCAGCCACAGCCGGGGCGGCGCGACCCCGAGGGTGGGCCACACCATCAGGTTCGAGCTGTGCACCGTGCGGTCCACGTTGACGGTGAGGGCGTCCAGCCAGACCACCTTGCCCGCCTCCAGCGGGTCGACCGGGAACGCCCGCGCGACCTCGGGAGTGAGGTCGCGGGCGCCCGGCAGGTAGTCCATGCCGAGGTTGAGCCCGGCGCTGGCCCGCAGCAGGTCCTGGACCTCCTGGTGGGGTTCGTGCCCGCCGACGGCCGGGTCGAAGTGGACGAGGACCAGCTCGGGGAAGCGCAGCCCGAGGGCGCGGGCCAGTTCGCCGACGACGATCTCGGCGACGAGCGCCTTGCGGCCCTGGGCCGCGCCGGTGAACTTCACGACGTAGGTCCCCAGGTCGTCGGCCTCGACGACCCCGGGAACGGAGCCGCCCGCCGTCAGCGGGGTCACGTATCGAACAGCAGTCACGTCGCGGAGCACACTGGCCACTGTAGAACAGCAGGTCCCGACGCCGTCCGGCCTCGGGGGGCGGCCGAACGGGGGCGGCCCGGCGTATCGGGCCGCCCCCGTTCGGAAAAGGGGCTCAGCCGACGGTGAGGTCGTCCCCGTGGACCGCGCCCTGGCCGTACCAGCCGTGCAGGTACACGGTCACGGTGCCGGAGGTGCCGGTCGTGAACGGCACCGAGACCTTCGTCCAGGTGCCGGACGAGGCCCAGCCGCTGGCCGTCGCGCCTCCGCTCACGCCCAGGTAGGCGTAGGAGCCCTGCACCCACCCGCTGAGGGTGTACTTCGTCTTCGGCAGCAGCGTCAGCGTCTGCTCGCACTGGCCGGTCGCCGAGGAGCTGGGCACGGACTCCAGGGCGTGCGTGCCGGTGTGCGCGGTCGTGGTGGTGATCCCGCTGCCCGCGGCGCAGGTCCACGGGGCGAGCGAGCCGGTCTCCAGACCGCCGTTGACGACGGCTCCGCCGCCACCGCCGCCCGTGCCGGTGACGGTCAGGGTGAGCGTCGCCGTGTGCGCGGTGGAGCCCGCCGTGCCGGTGATCGTGAGGGGGTAGGTTCCGGGCGCCGTGGCCGAGGTGGTGGTCACCGAGAGCGCGGAGGTGGCGCCGGCCTTCACCGAGGCCGGGCTGAGCGTGGCGGTCACGCCCGTCGGGGCTCCCGTCACCTTCAGGGCCACCTGCTGGGCCGCGCCGGACACCACCGAGGTGGAGACGGTGGCCGAGGTGCTGCCGCCGGGTGCGACCGAGGCCGCGCCGGGGGCGACGGCCACCCCGAAGTCGTCGGGGACCGGCGTGCCGGGCCCGCTGAAGTCCGCGAAGGCGTGGCTGAAGGCCCAGGTGTCCTGGGCGATGCCGGAGCAGGTGTCGCTGCCGCCGGTGCCGGGGCAGCCGCCGTTGTCCCGCTGGAGGGCCCAGAACGAGAGGGTGTTGATCCCCTGCGTCTTCGCCCAGGAGTCCACCGCCGCCGCGTCGGCCGTGGTGAACGTCTCCGCGGCGCCGAAGTCGTCGATGCCCGGCATCTCGGTGACGCCGATGGACGCCCAGATCTGCGCGGTCGTCATCTCCGGATGCAGCGTGGCGAGTTGGCTCGCGAGTCCGGCCGTCGCGGTCTTCGTGTCGTCCGCCATGTGGTGCGTGGCGTTGTCGTAGTAGTCGAACGTCATGAGGTTGACGACGTCGATGCGGGCGCCCGCGGTCTTCGCGCTCTTCAGCACCTTCAGACCGCTGGCGGCCAGGCCGCTGGTGGTGGTCGGGAGGGTGTACGAGAACTGGACGGAGCGCCCGTTGGCGGCGGCCCAGTCCTGCACCTTCTTGATCGCCTGGTTGCGGCGGTCGATGCCGGCCGTGTTGGTGAGGGAGTTGTCCTCGACGTCGAGGTCGATGCGGGGCACGTTGTAGGTGGTGACGACCTTCTCGAACGCGGCGGCGATCGCGTTCACGTCGGTGCAGCTGTCGGCGAGTTCGGTGCCGCCGTTGTCGGCGGCGTAACCGCCGAAGGACGGGATGGCGTTGCCGCCCCGGCCCTGGAGGTCGGCGATCTCGCCGCCGAACGCCGCCTGCCCGACCGGCAGCGAGGTGTCGCCGTCCCAGTAGGGGGTGCAGGACCCCTTCTTCTCGGTCTGCAGGAACGCCAGGGTCAGGTACTTGTTGCCGGACGCGGCCGCGAGGTCGGAGATGTCGTCCGGCTGGTACGTCTCGAAGTAGGGCGCGACCACGTGCGCCGGCAGCGGAGCGGCGTCGGCATGTGCGGGGACGGCCGTGGCGAGCAGGGCGCCGGCCCCGGCGAGCACCGCGGTCAGGGCGGCGAGGGGGCGGATGGTGGCGGCTGGTCTCATGGAGACTCCCGGCAATGGGGGGGGTGGACGGTGCGGGTGACCGCCCTGCGCGCCGGGGCGGACTACGAGCGGCCCCATGATTGGTCTGGACCAACCGAACGGTCAAGATGCCGCACCCACGCATCACTTGGGCCGCTCCGCCCACCTGCGGCGGGAGGGGATCCCGTTGCCCGTTCAGCGGAAAAGCTTTACCCGGCGGTCCGCCCCGCCTCGCCGCGTCGCCGATCAGAAGTGCGTGGCGATGCCGAACGCCTCGCGGAGCCGGGCCATGTCGTGGCGGTCCCGGTCCGACGGCTCGTACCCCTGGTGGAAGGAGACCTGCTGTTCGGCGGAGAGACACGGAACGGTGCTGTCTCGAACGGTGCCGGTGACGAAGCAGGACGCCGGACAGCGGAACGGGTGCCCCGGTTCCGGGGAGGCCTGGGTGGCGCTTCCGTCGGATGCGAAGACCAGAGGGTGCAGATCGATCTCGCGTCCCGTCGCGTCGGCGACGACGAAGCGCACCGGCCGCTGGTCGAGCGACTCGGCGAAACCCGCTCCGGCGAGGGCGGCGACGACCGCCGGCTCCTGCTCCTCGCGGTGCATGAGGTCCAGGTCCCGGTGGGGCCGGGTCTGTCTCCCCAGGAGTGCGTCGATACCCCATCCGCCGCCGATCCAGACATCCGTTCCGGCGGCTCGGAGGACGTCCAGGATCTCCAGCACGTCGTCGCCCGTCATGGCCTTCGGTCCCTTCTTCCCGGCCGGCGCCGAGAGCCCACGGAGCCTCGGATCACGACGTGGCCAGCGGGTTCGGCAGCGGCACGTAGCGGGCGTCCGCGCCGTCCGCGTCCGTCCAGCGGAGCAGCAGGTTGGTCTTGCCGGGCAGGGTGGGTGAGGTGAGCAGGGCGGCGATCTCGGGGAGGTCCCCGTCCGTGGCGTGGCGCAGGAGTTCCGCCCGTACGGCGGGCCAGGGGTCCGCGCCGGGGAACCGCTCGGCGAGCAGCGCGGCCAGTTCGGCGAGGTGGTTGACGACCAGGCAGTACACGAGGCGTTCCCAGCCGGCCTCGCGGGTCACTCCGGGCAGCAGTTTCACGCCTTCCGCGTCCCGGAACAGGGCCTGGACGGGCAGGCCCTGGGCGTCGACGGCCACGACCGTGTTCTGCAGGTGGGCCTCGACGACGACGCCGTGCCGGGCGAACGCCTCCAGGACCGGGGGCACCACCTGACGGAGGTAGGCCGCCCACCAGTCGGCGGGGTCGGTGAGGCGGTCGAGCGGGCTGCCCTCGAACCCCTCCACGAGGGCGGCGGCGAGCAGCGGGGTGGCCCCGGGGAGGAGGTGGCCGGCGAATCCGTCGCGGACCAGGACGGCGAGTTCCTCGAAGGCGAAGGCGGCGG
Source organism: Streptomyces sp. NBC_01428 (assembly GCF_036231965.1). Classification (NCBI taxonomy): domain Bacteria; kingdom Bacillati; phylum Actinomycetota; class Actinomycetes; order Kitasatosporales; family Streptomycetaceae; genus Streptomyces; species Streptomyces sp. NBC_01428. The sequence continues at coordinate 2,314,008 of NZ_CP109499.1, forward strand.
TGCGGTAGCCGCGGTCGCTCAGCCAGGCGGCGGGGCCGCCGAGGGAGGCGAAGGCGGCGGCGGTCGCCGCGTCCGTGGCGCGCAGCTTCAGCAGGTCGTGCCGCCACAGCCGGCGGATGTCGTTGGTGATCCGCACGTCCAGGCTGAACTTGACGAACAGGTCCTCGTCGGGGGCGTAGAGCGTACGGATGGCCGCCGTCGGCCACAGGAGGCGGCCGGTGCGTCCGAGGCGCAGGAGCCGGCCGTCGGCGAAGGCCTCGCGGATCGCCGGGGAGGACCGGGTGAGGGCGAGCTGCCAGGGGTGGGCGGGCAGCAGCCGGTAACCGGGCGGGGCCTCGCCGAACGCGTCGAGGGCGGTCGTGTCGCCGTCCTCGACGACGGCGTCCTCGCGCACCGCGAGGAGGTCCACGGGGAAGGAGGCGTACGCCTCGGGGGCGTACGGCAGCCAGTCGGCCGCGGGGCCGCCGCCGCGGATCTTGGGCGCGGGGTGGTGCGGGTGGCCGAGGATCAGGGACTGCTCGGAACGGCGGTACGGATCCCTCGGCGGCGTCGTCCGCGCGCGGGCCCGCAGGAGCGCGGCGACGACGTCCCGGCTGCCGGTCATCTCGGCGGGCAGTTCGGTGTTGGCGACTCCGGTGGCGCGGAACAGTTCGTCGGCGGTGAGCCGGACCAGCTCCGGGTGACCGAGCGGGCGCCAGGCGCCGTCGGCGTGCACCTCGGGTTCGACGGGACGTCGGGTGCCTCGTACCCGCAGCAGCGCGCCGCCGCCGGGCAGGCGGTGAACGCCCGGTTCCGGTGTGGGTTCCGCGACTTCGCGAAGGAGACAATTGAGCAACGGCGCGGCGGCGTACGCGTCGGCGGCCTCGTCCGTGTCGCCCCTGGTGAGTGCGGGGAACACGGTCGGCTTGAAGTCCACGCGATCCATCCGGTCCGTTCGATCCATACGGTGCACTGGTGATCAGTATGTCTGCCACGGCGGACGACCGCGACGCAGTCCCGTACCCAAGGAGCCAGCCCGTGCCCCGTCCCTCCACGACCGACACCGAGGCCGTGTTCGCCGACGAACTGAGCGGTGTGCGCCCCGACCTGTCGGCGCCGTACACGGCCGCGCTGCCCGGCGCCCGGGCGGCCGTGCTGACCCGGCTGTGGCGCGCGCTGGCCTACGAGCCGCTGCCGTGGATCGCCGAGCGGTCCGCCGACAGCACCGGCGACCGTGACAGCGGCGGCGGCCTGACGCTGCGGCTGCGGGACGGCCGCCGCCTGCACGGGCCGCGCCCGGACCCGTACGCGACGGACGGGTACGTCACCGAAGTGTGGCTGGACAGAGAGCCCTTCGAGCGCCCGGAGCGGCTCGTGGACGCCCTCGGTGTCCCGCACGGGGCCTCCTTCTCGGCCGAACTCGGCAACAGCGTCGCCTCCTTGGCCCTGTCGCGGGCCGACCGGGTGCCCGGTGTCCCGGAGGCGTCCGCGGCGAGCTGGGAGTGGGAGCAGCGGATCGTGGACGGACATCCCTACCACCCCAACTGCCGCTCCCGGCCGGGGTTCTCGGTGGCCGAGCAGTTCGCCTACGCGCCGGAGCACCGGCCGTCGGTGGACCTGGGCCTGGTGGCGGTCGACGACGCCCTCGTGACGGGCGAGTGGCCCAAGTGGCTGCGGGACGGCGAGCGGGTGCTGGTCCCCGTGCATCCCTGGCAGACCGCGCACGTGCTGGACGCCGAGGTCCAGGAGGGTTTCCCCGCGCACCCGTTGATGTCCCTGCGCACGCTCGCCGTGCCGGACGGAACGCATGTGAAGACGGCCCTGAGTGCCCGGCTCACCTCGTCGGTGCGGGACATCTCGGTGTACTCGGTCCGGACGGCGGACACCGTCTCGGCGTTCATGGAGGGGCTGACGGCCCGGCTGGACGCGCCGCTGCACGTCACCCGCACGCTCGGCGCGGCCTCGGCGGGTGTCGCGGATCTCGCGGCGGTGGCGCGGGAGTCCCCCGACGCGTACGCGGGCGACGGCGAGAGCTGCGTGCCGGTGGCCGCGCTGCCGCTGACCCGGCTGCCCGAAAAGCCCGCGTGGCTGGCCGAGTTCACCCGGCTCGTCCTCGGAGTGGGGCTGCGGCTGCTGGAGCTGGGCGTGGCCCTGGAGGCACACGGCCAGAACCTGCTGGTGGTGCTGGACAGCGCGGGCGCCCCCGTACGGCTCGTCTACCGCGACCTGGCCGACATCCGGGTCAGTCCGGCCCGGCTGGCGCGCCACGGCGTCCCCGTTCCCGGCCTGTCCGGCCGCATCGTCACGGACGACGAGACCGCCCTGCGCCGCAAGCTCTTCGGCTCCCTCGTGGGCGGCGCGCTCGGCGCGACGGCGGGTTCCACGGCCGCGCTCCGCGACGCGCTGGAGACGGTCGCGCCGGACCTTCCGCGCACGGCGGACCTGCCCGCGCTGCTGAGTGAGCCACTTCCCACCAAGGCGCTCACCTTGATGCGGCTCTCCCCCGGCACCCCCGGTGACCAGTGGACTCTGCTCCCTCAACCGCTCGGCGGACCCTTGCCGTTGTGAGACGCGGCGCATCTCGTTTTGAAGCGCGGCACCTTTGATCAATAGGATCCGCCGATGATCACAAGACAACGGCTGGCGGCGGGCGTCTGCGCCCTGCTCGCCGCCCTGACCGCGGGGATCGCGTTCCCGGCCGGAGCGGTCGCCGACGAAACCACGGCGACCGCCCCCAAGGTCGAACTGCTGCTGGACGTCAGCGGTTCGATGCGCGCCCGGGACATCGACGGCGAGTCGCGGATGTCCGCGGCCAAGCAGGCGTTCAACGAGGTGCTCGACGCGACGCCGGAGGAGGTGCAGCTCGGCATCCGCACGCTCGGGGCCAACTACCCCGGGGACGACCGCAAGACGGGCTGCAAGGACACGGCCCAGCTCTACCCGGTGGGGACACTGGACCGCACCGAGGCCAAGACCGCCGTCGCGACCCTCAGTCCGACCGGCTGGACCCCGATAGGCCCCGCCCTCCTGAAGGCGGCCGACGACCTTCAGGGCGGTGAGGGCACCCGGCGGATCGTGCTGATCAGCGACGGAGAGGACACCTGCCAGCCCCTCGACCCGTGCGAGGTGGCCCGCGAGATCGCCGCCAAGGGCATCGACCTCACCATCGACACCCTCGGCCTGGTCCCGAACGTCAAGATGCGCAAGCAGCTGAGCTGCATCGCCGAGGCGACCGGGGGCACCTACACCTCGGTCGAGCACAAGGAACAACTCAGCGACCGGGTCAATCAGTTGGTCGACCGGGCCGCCGATCCGGTGGTGAAGCCGGTGGCCGTCGAGGGCGCCTCCGCGTGCACCGGCGCGCCGGTCGTCGAGTCGGGTCTGTACACCGACCGCGAGGAGTTCACGCAGCAGCGCTGGTACCGCGTGGAGCTCGATCCCGGCAAGGAGCTGCGTGCCTCGGTGAGCATCGCCGCCGACCGGCAGGTGAACCCGGACCACGGGGTGCTGCTGCGGGCGGTCACCCAGCACGGCCGGGAGATCGTGCGCGGCGAGGCGGCCGGACACGGCCGCACCGACGTGGTGTCGACCGGTCTGCGCTACCCGAAGGCCGAGAGCGACGACGAGGACGCGCCCGCCGAGGTCGTGTGCCTCCAGGTCTCCAACTCCTTCTCCGCGGCGGCGGGCGTGAAGACCACGCCCGGTCTGCCGCTGGAACTGACCGTCGACGTCGTCGACGGTCCCGACCAGGCCGCGGACGTGGCCTCGTTCGGCCTCGGACGCGGCTGGTGGCTGCTCGGCGCCCTGGTGATCGCCGGCTTCCTCGCCGGTGTCCTGTGGGGCTGGATCTCACGCTGGCGGTTCGCGGTCTGGAGGACCAACTGATGCGTGTCCGACGTGTGTTGAGCACAGCCGCACTGTTGCTGGGGGTCGCCGCGGCGCCCGCCCTGCTCGGTGCCACCGCCTCCCCCGCCGCCGCGGACGCCTCGCCGTCGGCGAGCCCGTCCGGCGACGACGGCGGTGACAGCGCGCCCACCCAGGCCGGTACGTCGTTCCGTACGGCGACCGAGGTCGAGCAGGGTGTCGACGCCACCGCGAACGGCTCCACGGGTGACTACCTGTACTGGTCGTTCCCCGCCGACGCCGGGCAGCGTCCGACCGTGAAGGCGACGGTGAAACTGCCCGAGGCCTCCAGGCCCTCCGCCTCGCAGACCTGGCAGATCGACGTGTACGACGGTCTGCGGCGACGCCAGGCCTGTCAGTACGGGGCACAGACCCGGACGGCCGCGGCGGACGCGGCGTCGGTCGAGCTGGCGTGCACGCTGCGCACCGTCCGCGCGTGGTCGGAGCCGTGGGCCGACGACCCGCTGCCGGGCACGTACTACATCCGGCTGACCGCCGTCGGGCTCGGCGCGGGCGACCTCGGGCAGCCGGTGGGCGCCGAGGTGCGGGTGGACTCCAAGGACATCGGCGGTTCGGCCGCGGTGGACGGTTCACTCGCCGAGCCGCTCGTCCCGGGCGTCGCGACGACGTCCGAGAAGGCGGACTCCGACGAGGAGTCCGGTTCGGCCTCGGCCGCGCTGTCCTCGCTCGAACCCGACGACGGCTGGACGTCCGGCTGGTGGTCCGACCGCTGGGTGTGGACCGGGATCGGTGGTGTTCTCGCGGCCCTCGCGGGGATCGGCGGCTACGCGCTGACGCGCGGGAACGGCCGCCCGCGCCGGGTGCCGCCGGGCGCCTGACCCGGACACCCCGCCCACGGCCCGCCGCAGCCCCGTCCCGGGGATGCGGCGGGCCTCTTTGTCACCGCACCCGCCCCCGGCGCCCGGCCCGGGACCAGCCCCGGAGCGGGCCAACGGCGTTCACACGGAACGCAGTTCCTTGGCCAGGGGTCCGTCGCCCGCCACCTCGACCCGGCCCTCCCGCAACAGGTCCGCCAGCGTGGCCTCGCCGCGGCTCACCGCCTCGCAGGCCGGTGTGTCCAGGGTCAGCCGGGCGTCCGGCTCGCCGGGTGCCCCGCCGTCGCCGTAGGGCGGCGCCGCCTCGTCACCGAGGCGCACATGGAACCGCCCCTCGTCCAGGCGGACTTCGAGCAGCCCCTCTCCCACGCCCAGCGACCGAAGGCCTCGCAGCAGCGGCAGCGCGAACCAGTGCGCCCGTACGGCGTCGGTGGGCCGCCGCCCGTCGAGCGCGGGCGCGCCCCACTCCCCGAGGGCCTGGAGGACCGGCAGCAACTCCTGGCCGCGCCCGGTGAGTTCGTAGACGTAGGCCGCGCCGGGCGGCGGCAGACGGCGACGGGTGGTCAGGCCGTCGCGTTCCATGTCCTTCAGCCGGGAGGCCAGGACGTCGGTGCTGACGCCGGGCAGATCGGCGTGCAGGTCGGTGTAGCGGCGCGGGCCGCCGAGCAGTTCGCGGACGATCAGGAGGGTCCACCGGTCCCCGACGGCGTCGAGGGCACGGGCGGCGGAACAGTACTGGTCGTAGCTTCGGCGCGGTGACATGCGACGCAGTCTAGCTATCTTGTTGGACTTTCCAAGCTCCCACTTGGTAAAACCAAGCAACACCACAACCGGAGGGCACAGCGCATGGAGTTCCGGCAGTCGAGCAAGCTCAGCGAGGTCTGTTACGAGATCCGCGGTCCGGTCATCGAGCAGGCCGACGCGCTGGAGGCGGCGGGCCACAGCGTGCTCCGCCTGAACACCGGCAACCCGGCACTCTTCGGCTTCGAGGCGCCGGAGGAGATCCTCCAGGACATGATCCGGATGCTGCCCCAGGCGCACGGCTACACCGACTCCCGCGGGGTCCTGTCCGCCCGCCGCGCGGTCGCCCAGCGCTACCAGGACCGGGGGCTGGCCGTCGACGTGGACGACGTCTTCCTCGGCAACGGCGTGTCCGAGCTGGTCTCCATGGCCGTGCAGGCCCTCGTCGAGGACGGCGACGAGGTCCTCATCCCCGCACCGGACTTCCCCCTCTGGACGGCCGTCACCACCCTCGCCGGCGGCAAGGCGGTGCACTACCTCTGCGACGAGCAGGCCGACTGGTACCCGGACCTGGACGACATGGCGTCGAAGATCACCGACCGGACCCGCGCGGTCGTCATCATCAACCCCAACAACCCGACGGGCGCGGTGTATCCGAAGGAGATCGTCGAGGGCATCCTCGACCTGGCCCGCCGGCACGGCCTGATGGTGTTCGCGGACGAGATCTACGACCAGATCCTGTACGACGGCGAGGTGCACCACTCGGCCGCCGCCCTCGCCCCCGACCTGGTCGTCCTCACCTTCTGCGGGCTGTCGAAGACCTACCGCGTCGCCGGTTTCCGGTCCGGCTGGCTGGTCGTCACCGGTCCCAAGCAGCACGCCCGCAGCTATCTGGAGGGGCTGACGATGCTGGCCTCCATGCGGCTGTGCGCCAACGCCCCGGCGCAGTACGCCATCCAGGCCGCGCTCGGCGGCCGGCAGTCGATCCACGAGCTGACCGGGCCCGGCGGACGGCTGCGCGAGCAGCGCGACCGCGCGTGGGAGAAGCTCAACGAGATCCCGGGCGTCTCGTGCGTCAAGCCCAAGGGCGCCCTCTACGCGTTCCCGCGCATCGACCCGGCGGTGCACCCCATCCACGACGACGAGAAGTTCGTCCTCGACCTGCTGCTGCGCGAGAAGATCCAGGTCGTCCAGGGCACCGGCTTCAACTGGCCGCGCCCCGACCACTTCCGCATCCTCACCCTCCCGCACGCCGACGACCTGGACGCGGCGATCAGCAGGATCGGACGCTTCCTCGGCGGGTACCGGCAGTAGAGACCGGCCCGGCGGCCCCGGTAGGGCCGACCGGAGGAGCCGGTGCTGCGTTCCCGCCCGGTCGGTGTCACCGTACGGGGGACAGCATCTGACGCAGGGACGGAAAGGGTGCGGCGATGGGTGACCTGCTCCTCGTACGGCACGGCGAGACCGAGTGGTCGTTGTCCGGACGGCACACGGGGTCGACGGATGTCCCGCTGACCGACAACGGCCGGGAGCAGGCGCGGCGGCTCGCCCCGCTGATCGCCCGGCACCACATCGCGGCGGCGTTCGTCAGCCCGATGCGGCGGGCCCGCGAGACGGCCCAGCTGGCCGGGATCGGCGGTGCCCGCGTGGACGCGGACCTCTCCGAGTGGGACTACGGCGGGTACGAGGGGATCACCACCGTCGAGATCCACCGCGAGCGGCCCGACTGGTTCCTGTTCACGGACGGTGTGGCGGCCGGGCCGCCGGAGCATCCCGGGGAGAGCCCCGAGGAGGTCGGGGCCCGCGCCGAGCGGATGCTGGCCAGGATCGACGCGTCGCTCGCCGAGTCGGAGGGCAGCGTGGTCGTCGTCTCGCACGGTCACTTCCTGCGGGTGCTGACCGCACGGCGGCTCGGGCTGACCGCCCAGTCCGGCGCGCTGTTCCAGCTCGGCACCGGGACGATGAGCCGGCTGAGCACCGAGCACCGGCGGCATGTGGTGGCCGGGTGGAATGTCAGACCCGACGCGTACTGTTCCCATGGTCCGCTCACCCCCGCAGGGGAGCTGCCCGAGCAGCAGTGACCTGCGGCGGAGGCGGAGCGCCGTGGCACCACCGGGTGGAGGGAGCGCGCCGTGACACGACCGCCGACCGCCGCGCAGCTGCGCCTGATCGAGGCCGCCGATCCCGTGACCGGGCGGCTGAGAGGAACGGACACACAGCTCGCCGCGCTGGTGAAGCGGGGGCTCGCCTTCCGCCATCCGCGTCCGCCGCGCGACCACTTCCTGACCCCGGCGGGGCACCGCGTGCGGGAGGCACCGCAGGACCCCGTTCCGCCGCCCGCCGCACCGGATGCGGTCGCGGAGCCGTCCGGCGCGGCGGCCGCAGCGGCCTCAGGGGGCTTCTCCGCGCGGATCGGCGGCGAGGAGGGCGCCGTGTCGGGGCCGGCCCGGCTGCGGGAGGTGCACAGCGCCTGGCAGGGCCTGCTGGAGCTGCGCCGCATGACCCGCACGGACGGCGCCACCGACCGTCCGTGCGCCTGGGAGCGCACCCATCTGGTGCAGGCCGCGGCGCTCGCCCTGGAGGCGGCGGGCCATCGTCCGGCCGCTGCGGAGGGCGGCGGGTACCGGGTACGGGCGACCCCCCAGCCCGAGGCGGTCTCCGTCCACGAACCGGACCCGGCCGCGCTGCGCGCCTGTGCCGCCACCCTGGACGGGGCAGGCTGGCAGACGGGCGAACACACCGAGCCGCGCACCGGCGCCCGCTACCTCCTGGCCTCGCCCCGCAGGGCCTGACACGCACCGCCCTCGCGGGGCGGTGTCACATGCCCGGACAGGTGTGAGGTACAAGGGAGTTGGCGGTTTCCTGAGGCGCGGCCCGCTCCACCGTGCGCGGCTCGCGGCACGAACCGCCGCGGCCCGCGCGGCCGGGCCGGCGGAGCGGCCGCCGGCACCGTCGCATCACCGTCGTCGAAGGGAACCTCGATGCAGAGCCGTTTTCCGTGCCCGTGACCGTGCGCGGGTACGAGACCGATGTGCAGGGCCATCTCAACCAGGCCGTGTACCTGCAGTACGCCGAACACGCCCGCTGGTCGGTGCTCCAGGCGTCCGGCATCAGTCAGGCGGTCCTGGCGGCCCGAGGGGTCGGCCCGGTCGCCCTGGAGACCACCATCCGCTACCGGCGGGAGCTGCGGGCCGGCGACGAGGTCGAGGTGACGTGCGTCTTCCTGTGGGGTGAGGGCAAGACCTTCCGCATCCAGCAGACCATCCGCAGGACGGACGGCACGGTCGCGGCGGAGATCACGGCCGTCGGCGGTCTGATGGACCTCACGGAGCGCCGGCTGGTCTCCGGCCCGCGCGACGCCTTCAAGGCCCTCGCCACCGACCCGGGCCCGCTCGGCCTGTAGGCCGGACGGCAGGCCCTACGTGTCCAGCAGCTCCGGCCGGTGCTCGGCGTCGTAGGCCGCGCGGGACTCGGCGATGGTCACGCGGTGCCGCTCGGCCCAGTCGGTCAGGGAGAGCAGCGTCGCGTGCAACTCGCGGGCCACCGGGGTGAGTTCGTACTCCACCTTCGGTGGCACCGTCGGGTGGACGGTGCGGGTGACGAGCCCGTCGCGCTCCAGGTGACGCAGGGTGAGGGTCAGCATGCGCCGGCTGATCCCCTCGATGCTGCGCTCCAGTGCGGTGAAGCGGATCGGGCCGTGCGCGGCGGCCACGATGATCAGCACGCTCCATTTTCCGGCGACCCTGTCAAGAACCTCGCGGACCGGGCACGCCTGCGCGAGCACGGCCTGCGACGTAACACCGGTGTTCCCCTGGGACATCCGGGTGCCTCCTTATGCCGTCTCCCATGGTCACTCACGATGTACCCCGTTACAAGTCGTGCACCAAGGGAGAACGTCCACGGGCCGGTCACCGTCCGTGGAGAACACGGAGGTCGTCATGTCGTCCCGGACCGGGCCCGCAAACCCCCCGACACCACGAACGTACTCGCGCCGGGCCTCGCTCGTGGTGCTCTGCGCGGGAACGCTGATGACCGTCCTGGACGGGAACGTCGTCACCGTCGCCCTGCCCGCGATCCAGGAGGACCTGGGCTTCTCGGCCGCCGGACTGGCCTGGGTGGTGAACGCCTACCTGATCCCGTTCGGCGGACTGCTGCTGCTCGCCGGGCGGCTCGGCGACCTGGTGGGCCGCAAGCGGATGTTCACCGCGGGGCTGGCCGTGTTCACCGCGGCGTCCGTCCTGTGCGGGGTCGCGACCGGCCCCGCCGTGCTGGTCGCCGCCCGCGCCCTGCAGGGCGTCGGCGGGGCGATGACCTCGGCGGTCGTCCTCGGCATGCTCGTGTCGCTCTTCGCCGGAGACCGCGAACAGGGCCGCGCCATCGCGGTGTTCAGCGCGGTCGGCGCGGCGGGCGGCGCGCTCGGCACGTTCCTCGGCGGCGCCCTGACGCAGGCGCTCGGCTGGCACTGGATCTTCCTGATCAACCTGCCGATCGGCGTCCTGGCCTGGGGCGCCGCGCTGCGGATCCTCGCGCCGGACCGACCGGACCGGGGAGCCGGCGTCGGGCGGGGCGCCGACCACCCCGGCGCCGCCCTCGTCACGGGCGCACTGATGCTGACGGTGTACACGATCGTGGGCGCGGGCGACCGGCCCCTCGGCGGCACGCTCGCCCTCGGCGCCCTCGCACTCGCCCTCTTCGCGGGTTTCACCGTCCGCCAGGCCCGGGCCGCCCGACCCCTGCTGCGTCTGCGGCTGTTCCGCTCCCGGACCCTGACGAGCGCCAACGCCGTGCAGGTCCTGATGATCGCCGGTATGTACGGCTTCCAGTACATCGGCGCGCTGTATCTCCAACGGGTGCTCGGTTACAGCGAGTTGCTGACGGGAACGGCGTTCCTTCCGGCGCCGGTCGCCATCGGCGTGCTGATGCTGACCCTGTCGGCGCGCACGGTCGCCCGCTTCGGCCCGTACCGGGTGCTGCTCGCCGGACTCACCCTGATCACGGCGGGGCTCGCCCTGCTCGGCCGGGCGCCGGTCGACGGGTCCTACGCCGTCGACGTCCTGCCCGCCCTCCTCCTGCTCTCCGCCGGATTCGCGGCCGCGATGCCCGCGGTGACCGGACTCGCGATGTCGGGCGCCCGCCCGGAGGACGCGGGGCTCGCCTCGGGCCTCTTCAACACCACGCAGGTGGTGGGTGGTTCGCTCGGACTCGCCGTCCTGACGACCCTGGCGGCGAGCCGCACCGAGGAACTCACGGGCGCGGGCGAGCACGTCGTGACGGCGACGGCGGACGGCTACCGGCTGGCCTTCACCGCCGCCGCCGTGATCGCCGCCACCGCCCTGACCTCGGCCGCCGTGCTGCTGCGTCCACGCCCGGGATCCTCAACTCCCGCCGCGGAAGCGGAATCCGGGACGCATGAGGTGCGCGAGGCATTCAACTAGCCCTCGCCGAACGGGTGTACGCCCTTCCGAATCTCTGGTAGGAAACCTTCCTAACAATACGCGGCACCATCACTCCCCTACCGGAGGCACCGTGAACACCCCCCACATAGGCACCTCGCGTCGCGCCCTGCTCGGCCTGCTCGGCGCGTCGCTCGTGGCCGTCCCCCTCCTCACCACCCAGAGCGCGACGGCCGCGCCCGTCGGACTGGACGACCCGGCGAAGAAGGAGATCGCCATGAAGCTGGTCTCCAGCGCGGAGAACTCCTCGCTGGACTGGAAGGCGCAGTACAAGTACATCGAGGACATCGGCGACGGCCGCGGCTACACCGCCGGCATCATCGGCTTCTGCTCCGGGACCCACGACATGCTCGACCTCGTCGAGCTGTACACCCAGCGCAAGCCCGGCAACGTACTGGCCAAGTACCTGCCCGCGCTGCGTGAGGTCGACGGCAGCGACTCCCACGAGGGACTGGACCCCGGCTTCCCCGCCGACTGGCGCAAGGCCGCTCAGGACACCGCGTTCCAGCAGGCCCAGAACGACGAGCGCGACCGGGTCTACTTCAACCCCGCCGTGAAGCAGGGCAAGACCGACGGCATCGGCGTGCTCGGCCAGTTCACCTACTACGACGCCATCGTCATGCACGGCGACGGCGGCGACAGCACGAGCTTCGGCAGCATCCGCAAGCGCGCGCTGGCGAAGGCCAAGCCCCCGGCCCAGGGCGGCGACGAGGTGACGTGGCTGAACGCCTTCCTCGACGCGCGGGTGTGGGCCATGAAGCAGGAGGAGGCCCACTCCGACACCAGCCGCGTCGACACCGAGCAGCGGGTCTTCGTCCGCAACAAGAACCTGAACCTGAACACGCCGCTGGACTGGAAGGTCTACGGCGACAGCTACCACATCGGCTGATCCGCACGAGCGCGGCGGAGGGCGCGGCACCTTTCGTGTGCCGCGCCCTCCGTGTGCCGCCTTCTCCGGTCAGTGGGCGGGTACCGGATTGAGGTCCTCCCCCGCCTCCATGGGATGGGTGACCTCGCCGGCGTCCTCGCGGCCCCTGCCGAGGTGGTTGAAGACGAGGTTGAGGACCACGGCCGCGACGCAGCCGGTCGAGATGCCGGAGTCGAGGACGATCCGCGCCGTCTCCGGGAACGCGTGGTAGAAACCCGGCGCGGTGATCGGGATGATGCCGACCGCGAGGGAGACGGCCACGATCAGCACGTTGTTGTCCTTCTCCAGGCCGGCCCTGACCAGGGTCTGGATGCCGCTGGCCGCGACCGAGCCGAAGAGGACGACCCCCGCGCCGCCGAGCACCGGGCGCGGCACCACGGCTATCAGGGACGCCGCCATCGGACACAGCCCCATGAGCACCAGGAAGCCGCCTCCGGTGGCGACGACGTACCTGCTGCGGATCCGGGTCATCGCCACCAGGCCGATGTTCTGCGCGAAGGCGCTGCACATGAAGCCGTTGAAGAGCGGGCTCAGGGCGGAGCCGAGGGTGTCGGCGCGCAGTCCGGCCGCGATGGTCTTCTCGTCGGCCGGCCGCTCGACTATCTCGCCGAGCGCCAGCATGTCCGCCGTCGACTCGGTCATCGAGACGACCATGACCACGCACAGGGAGAGGATCGCGGCGAGGTGGAACTGCGGGGCGCCGAAGTGGAACGGCGTCGGGAAGCCGACGACGTCCGCGTCGGCCACCGGGCCGAAGTCCGTGACGCCGAACGGGATCGCGACGAGCGTGCCCACGATCAGGCCGAGCAGGACCGCGATCTGTTTGACGAACCCGCGGGTGAAGCGGCGCAGCAGCAGGACGATGACGAGGGTCACCGCCGCGAGGCCGAGGTACGTCTGCGAACCGTAGTCGTGCGCGGCGGGGTCGGGGCCCTGCGCCCAGCCGAAGGCGACCGGCAGCAGGGAGACGCCGATGAGCGTGATGACGCTGCCGGTGACGACGGGCGGGAAGAAGCGGACGGCCTTGCTGAAGAAGGGGGCGGCCAGAAAGCCGAGGACACCGGCGACGATGACCGCGCCGTAGATGATCGGCAGGGCGTCGCTCTTGTCCTTGGCGGCGGCGACGACCGCGGTCATCGGGGCGACGCCGGCGAACGTGACGCCGTTGACGAAGGGCAGCCGGGCTCCGATCTTCCAGAAGCCGAGCGTCTGGAGGAACGTGGCGAGGCCCGCGGTGAACAGGCAGGCGCCGGTGAGGAAGGTGAGTTCGGTGGCGGAGAGACCGACGGCGGCGCCCACGATCAGGGGCGGCGCGACGACTCCGGCGTACATGGCGGCCACGTGCTGCAGGCCGCTCGTCGCCATCTTCAGGGCGGGCAGTTTCTCGTCAACCGGGTGCTTCGACTGGCCAGGTGCTCCAGTTGCTCCAGTTGGTCGTGCATCGGTGCTGGGCTCGGGCTGGGCGGCCACGGCGGCTCCTCCGGTCGGGTACACGTCGCCGTCGACGTGGGTGTCAGGGAGGTGATGCGCGGTCGTGCGGGACCGGGACGATGACCGTCGCGGGGACGCGGTGTCCACGCGGCGGAGACCGTTCCGGGGCGCGCACGTCCATGCACGCCCCGGATACGGCCGCCATGGACCCCGCTCGGGTCCACGGCTACCGGCCGAGGGCCGTCCCCCTCAGCCGGAGATCTTCGGTTGTCAGGCCTGCGCGGCGATCCGCGCGAGGCGCTGCGCCTCCGCCCGCGTGGAGCGGGCGATGGCGTCCTCGTCGACGTTGAGGAGCCGGCTGTCCTCGACGACCGGCTTTCCGTTGACGAGCGAGAGGGAGACCGGCGCTGCCGCGCCGAAGACGAGCGCCGTCACCGGGTCGGCGATCGACGCGTGCGCCAGGGTGTCCAGGTTCCACAGCACGAGGTCGGCGAGCTTGCCCGCCTCCAGGGAGCCGATCTGGCTCGCGCGGCCGAGGACCTGGGCGCCGCCGAAGGTGCCGAGACGCAGCGCCTGACGGGCGTTCAGGGCGGCCTCGCGGTGGGCGCCGAGACGGTTGATGAGGAGCGCGTTGCGCAGCTCGGTGTGGAGTTCGCCGGACTCGTTCGAGGCGGTGCCGTCGACGCCGAGGCCGACCGGGACGCCGGCGGCGAGCATGTCGGGGACCCGGGCGATGCCGGCGGCGAGCCGGGCGTTGGAGGACGGGCAGTGGGCGACGCCCGTCTTCGTACGGGCGAAGGCGGCGATGTCGGAGTCGTTCATGTGGACGCAGTGCGCCATCCACACGTCCTCGCCGAGCCAGCCGGTCGACTCGAAGTAGTCGGTCGGGCCCATCCCGAACAGTTCCTTGCAGAACTGCTCCTCCTCGACGGTCTCCGAGCCGTGCGTGTGGAGCCGTACGCCCTTGCGGCGGGCCAGCTCGGCGCCCTGCTTCATGAGTTCGGTGGAGACGGAGAAGGGCGAGCAGGGCGCGACGGCGACCTGGGTCATGGCGTCGAAGGAGGCGTCGTGGTGCTCGTCGACGGTCGCCTCGGTGGCGGCGAGCGCGCCGTCGAGGGTCTCGACGGCGAAGTCCGGCGGCAGTCCGCCGTCCTTCTCGCTGCGGTCCATGGAGCCGCGGGCGAGGGTGAAGCGGACGCCGGTCTCGCGGGCGGCCCGGATGATGGCGCCGGACAGGTCGCCGGAGCCCTTCGGGAAGACGTAGTGGTGGTCCATGGCCGTGGTGACTCCGCCGCGGGCCATCATGGCGAGGGAGCCCTGCGCGGCCGAGTAGGCCATCTGCTCGTCGATGCGCGCCCAGGTCGGGTACAGCGCGACGAGCCAGTTGAAGAGGTTGTGGTCCGTGGCGAGGCCGCGGGTGATCCACTGGTAGAAGTGGTGGTGGGTGTTGACCAGGCCGGGGGTGGCCAGGTGCCCGGTGCCGTCGATGCGGCGGACCACGTTCTCCAGGTTCTCGGGGGCCTTTCCGGCACCCACCGACTCGATCCTGTTGTCGGCGACGACGATGTGACCCGAGGCGTACTCGGTGTCACCCGCGTCCACGGTCGCGATGGCGCAGTTCTCGATGACGATGCGCTGGACTGCCACGACGGTTCCTCGTTCTTCCCATTGGTGGACGGACCCGGGGGCCGAGCGGGGTGACGACCGGGTCCGTGGTGCTGTTGTTGCGCAGATGCCCCCGCTCTCCCCTGGGACCAGGGCCTGTCGTTCGGATCATGTGGCGGGTCGCGGGGCAGGTCACGCACATCTGCGGCGTTGTCGTCGGTTGCCGACGCTCCGCGTCGTCGCCCTCCTCCGCCTTGCAGCTGCACGCACCCTGCCCCGCTCGACCGTCCGACAAGGCGCCGCACCTCGGCGCCACCTGACCCGAACGACAGACCCTTGACGCCGGCGCACGCGTCGGGGGTACAGCGGCAGTACCGCGGGGGCGGTCCGTGCGGACCGCCCGTGCAGTACTACAGGTTGGTGAGGTCCACCGGGATGTGCGGCTCGCAGCCGTCGCGCAGGATGGTGGCCTCGATCAGCCCGTACGGACGGTCGGCCGCGAAGTAGACCTCGTTGTCGTTCTCGAGGCCGAACGGCTTCAGGTCCACCAGGAAGTGGTGCTTGTTCGGCAGGGAGAAGCGGACCTCGTCGATCTCGCTGCGGTTGTTGATGATCCGCGAGCCCATCTGGTACAGGGTCTGCTGGAGCGAGAGCGAGTAGGTCTCCGCGAAGGCCTGGAGCATGTGCTTCCTGACCTGGTCGTAGGACTTCTCCCAGTTGGGCATCTTCTGGTCGTCGCCGGTCCAGTTGAAGCGCCAGCGGCTGGAGACCTGGGTGGCCAGGATGCGGTCGTAGGCCTCCTGGAGCGTCGTGTACTTGTCCTTGACGTAGCCCCAGAACTCGGAGTTGGTCGAGTTCATCACGACGAGGTCCTTCAGGCCCGAGATGACCTCCCAGTTCTCACCGTCGAAGGTGATCTGGGTGACCCGGGTCTCCTGGCCCTTGCGGACGAAGGAGTGCTTGACCTCGTCGGCGCCGATGAAGCGGGAGTTGGCGTCCGAGGTCGCGATCCGCTCCCAGGAGTACTCCTCGATGCGGATGCGCGCCTGCTTGATCGGCTCCTGGCTGGTGACGAAGTGCCGGGCCAGGTGGATGCCGAACTGCTCGGCGGACTCGATGCCGTGCTCCTTGGCGAAGGCGTACACCGTGTTCTTGGTGGTGTCCGTCGGCAGGACGTTCGCGTTGGAGCCCGAGAGGTGGACCTCGGACATGTCGCCGCTGAGCGCGACGGACACGTTCAGGTCCTTGATGTGGTGCGTGTCGCCGTCGCGGGTGATCTTGACGACGCGGTTCTCGGCCTTGCCGTACTGGTTCTGTCCCAGAATCGTGGGCATGTCTGCTAGCTCCCTCGGTAAACGGAGTAGCCGAACGGGTTGAGCAGCAGCGGTACGTGGTAGTGCTCGCCCGGCCTGACGGCGAAGGTGATGGCCACCTCGGGGAAAAACGTCTCGCTGTCCCGATTCGCGGGGGCGTCCTGCTGCGCATCGGCTTGCTGTGTCGCTGATTCCGACTCGAAGTACGCCTCGACCGCGAAGTCGAGCCGCACGTGGGTCGTGCCCTCCGGCAGGGCCGGAAGGTCCTTGCACCGGCCGTCCGCGTCGGTCGCGGAACCGCCGAGCGCCCGCCAGTCGGCCTCGCGCCCGGCGCGGGCCGCGAGTTGGACGGCGACGCCCCCGGCGGGGCGGCCGACGCTGGTGTCCAGGATGTGGGTGGACACGGAGGCGGTGGTGTCGGTGCTCATGCCTCTTCTTCCTGTACGAGATTGCCGAGCCGGATGCGGTTGATCTTCCCCAGTTCGACGCGGACGATCTCGCGCTCCTGCTCGGAGGAGTTGCCGATCCGCTCCTTGACCGCGTCGCGCATCTGCTCGCCGGTCCGGCCGGTGGCGCAGATGAGGAAGACGTGGCCGAACTTCTCCTGGTAGGCCAGGTTCAGTTCGAGCATCTCCTCCTTGAGTTCCTCGGAGGCGCCGGCCATGCCGCGCTGCTCCCGGGAGGAGGTGGGGTCGCCGGGCTTCGGCCGCCCGATGGGCGGATGCCCGGCCATCGCCTCGGCCAGGTCCGCGTCGGTCAGCTCGGCCATGGCGGCGTCGCTCGCGGTGTACAGGTCGTCGGCGGTGGCGTACGGGCGGGCGGCGAGGAGCCGCTCGGCCCACGCCCGGGAGGCGCATGCCTCGTGGAGCGCGGCGAGGGCCGCGTGCTCCGCCAGTGCGTTGAACCGGGCGAGGCCGCCAGGTGTCGTACTCGACGTCACGGGAAGCCTCCGTGGCCTTGTGCTGGACGGGCTGCGGATAGCTAACGCTCTCGGAAACACCACGTCAACACTTTGTTGAAAACTTCGGGTAACAAAAAACGCCGCCCGGACGGTCCGGGCGGCGGCGGCCGACGGCGGGCCGGAGCCCGCCGTCACCCAGGGCGTTGTCGCTGGTCAGGCGCCCTTCTCACGGTTCAGGTAGTTGTAGACGGTGAAGCGGCTGACGCCGAGCGCACCGGCCACGGTCTCCACGCCGTGCCGCACGGAGAAGGCGCCGCGCGCCTCCAGGATGCGGACGACCTCCTGCTTGGCCCTGCGGTCGAGGTCCGCGAGCGGCTTGCCCTGCTTGCGCTCCAGGGCGGCGAGGATGTGGTCCAGCGAGTCGGCGAGCTGGGGCAGGCGCACGGCGACGACGTCGGCGCCCTCCCAGGACAGCACCACGTCGTCGGCGCCGGCCTGCTCGGGCGGCAGCATCTCGCCCCCCATCGCGTCGACCAGCGGCTTGACCGCCGTGACGAAGGGGTCGTCCCCGATACCGGTCACTTATCGCCCTCCCCGACGGCACCCACGACGTTGACCTGGAGGGAGACCCGGGTGGCGCCCGCCTCCAGGGTTCTGCGCAGCAGCGCGTCGACCGCGGTCAGCACGGAGTCCGCGCCGCCTTCCGCGGTGTTGCCGAACGGGCCGACATCCACGGCCTCCAGGTCGGCCGCCTCGATGACCTCGCGGGCGACCAGCGCGTGCCGGGGCGCCTCGTCGAGATCGAAGGGCTCGGTCGTGAACTCCACTCTCAATCGCACGGGCTCAACCTACTGCGCGGCGCCGCCACCCCGGCAGTCCCCTCCGCACGAGGGCGGCTTTCCGGTGGCACCCCCTTGACAAGCTCCGACACACGACGGCAATCTTCCATTAAGCAGAAACGAACTTCCGCAATACGGAATCTCCGGACTCCGCGAACACGGAGTCGCTGCGAAACAGCCGGCCCGGCCGACAGCACGGCCGCCAGTACGGAAGGGAGCGCCGACCCCCATGGGATTCGCAGACCAGCGCTTCAACGTCAACCTGTCGATCCTCTTCACGGAACTCCCGCTCCTGGAGCGCCCCGCGGCCGCCGCCGCGGCGGGCTTCACCGCGGTCGAGCTGTGGTGGCCCTGGGTCGACTCCCCCACCCCCGAGCAGTCCGAGCTCGACGCCCTGAAGAAGGCGATCGAGGACGCGGGCGTCCGGCTCACGGGCCTGAACTTCTACGCCGGGCAGCTCCCGGGTCCGGACCGGGGCGCCCTGTCGCTCCCCGGCGCGGAGTCGGAGCGCTTCCGCGCCAACATCGACGTGGCCGCCGACTTCGCCCGCTCGCTCGGCTGCACGGCGCTCAACGCGCTGTACGGCAACCGGGTCGAGGGCGTGGACCCGGCCGAGCAGGACGCGCTCGCCCTGGAGAACCTGGTCCTCGCGGCCCGCGCCGCGGACCGCGTCGGAGCGATCCTCCTGATCGAGACGCTCAACCGGCCCGAGTCCCCGCGCTACCCACTGGTGAGCGCCCCGGCCGGCATCGCGATCGTCGACAAGGTCAACGAGGCGACGGGACTCGGCAACGCCAAGTTCCTCATGGACCTCTACCACCTGTCCATGAACGGCGAGGACCTCCAGCAGGTGATCGCCGCGTACGCCGACCGGACCGGTCACGTGCAGATCGCCGACAACCCCGGCCGCGGCGCCCCGGGCACCGGCACGCTCCCGCTGGAGGAGCTCCTCGACCAGCTGGCCAAGGCCGGCTACGAGGGCTTCGTCGGCCTGGAGTACAAGCCGGGCGACCGGCCGAGCGCGGAGGCCTTCGACTGGCTGCCCGCCGCCGCCCGAGCCGCCCGCTGAGCGGCACCCCGAAGACGTAGCAGAGATTTCAGAGAGGCACCCTCATGAGCAACACGAATCTGCCCAAGGTCGCGTGGATCGGTCTCGGCATCATGGGCTCGCCCATGGCGGAGAACCTGATCAAGGCCGGGTACGACGTCACCGGCTTCACCCTGGAGAAGGACAAGCTGGAGCGCCTGTCCGCCGCGGGCGGCAGCGCCGCCGGTTCGATCGCCGAGGCGGTCCGGGACGCCGACGTCGTGATCACGATGGTGCCCGCCTCCCCGCAGGTCGAGGCCATCGCGTACGGCCCCGACGGCATCCTGGAGAACGTGAGGTCCGGCGCGCTGCTGATCGACATGTCCTCGATCACCCCGCAGACCTCGGTGGACCTCGCGAAGGCGGCGAAGGACAAGGGGATCCGCGTCCTGGACGCCCCGGTCTCCGGCGGCGAGGCCGGTGCGATCGAGGCCGTGCTGTCCATCATGGTCGGCGGCGAGCAGGGTGACTTCGACACGGCGGAGCCCATCTTCGAGGCGCTCGGCAAGACCATCGTGCTGTGCGGTCCGCACGGCTCGGGCCAGACCGTGAAGGCCGCCAACCAGCTGATCGTCGCCGTGAACATCCAGGCGTGCGCCGAAGCCGTGGTCTTCCTGGAGAAGTCCGGCGTCGACCTGAAGGCCGCGCTCGACGTCCTCGGCGGCGGCCTCGCGGGCTCCACCGTGCTGGCGCGCAAGAAGGACAACTTCCTGAACCGCGACTTCAAGCCGGGCTTCCGGATCGACCTGCACCACAAGGACATGGGCATCGTCACGGACGCCGCCCGCAACGTCGGTGCCGCGCTGCCCGTCGGCGCCGTGGTCGCCCAGCTCGTCGCCAGCCTGCGCGCGCAGGGCGACGGCGGCCTGGACCACTCCGCGCTGCTGCGCGCGGTCGAGCGCCTCTCCGGCGCCCAGATCTGAACGAGGCGACGAGCCGGCCCGGTTCCGTCCGGGCTCCCGAACCTCCGGGCCGCGGTGGCGCTGACACCTGTCCTGTCGCGCCCAGGCGCCACCGCGGCCCGGATCCTTTTCAACAAACTGTTGACGTCTCGTTCGCCCCGAACCTAGGCTCCACGAAGCGGAAGTGGTCCACATAGCGGAAGAACGTTTCCGCTGACCCCGCTGCCCACACGTACGGAAGGTCCACGATGTCGAAGCGCGTGCTCACGACCGAGTCCGGCGCCCCAGTCGCCGACAACCAGAACTCCGCCACCGCCGGCGTCGGTGGCCCGATCCTCCTCCAGGACCAGCACCTCCTGGAGAAGCTCGCCCGCTTCAACCGTGAGCGCATCCCGGAGCGTGTGGTGCACGCCCGCGGCTCCGGCGCGTACGGCTACTTCGAGGTCACCGACGACGTCACCGGCTTCACGCACGCCGACTTCCTGGACACGGTGGGCAAGCGCACCGAGGTCTTCCTCCGCTTCTCGACCGTCGCCGACAACCTCGGCGGCGCCGACGCGGTCCGCGACCCCCGCGGCTTCGCGCTGAAGTTCTACACCGAGGAGGGCAACTACGACCTCGTCGGCAACAACACCCCGGTCTTCTTCATCAAGGACCCCATCAAGTTCCCCGACTTCATCCACTCCCAGAAGCGCGACCCGTTCACGGGCAAGCAGGAGCCGGACAACGTCTGGGACTTCTGGGCGCACGCCCCCGAGGCCACGCACCAGGTGACCTGGCTGATGGGCGACCGCGGCATCCCGGCCTCGTACCGCCACATGAACGGCTACGGCTCGCACACCTACCAGTGGACGAACGCCGAGGGCGAGGCCTTCTTCGTCAAGTACCACTTCAAGACGAACCAGGGTGTCCGCAGCCTCTCCGGCGAGCAGGGCCAGGAGCTCGCGGGCAAGGACCCGAACTCCCACCAGACGGACCTGCTCCAGGCCATCGAGCGCGGCGTGAACCCGTCCTGGACGCTGTACGTGCAGCTCATGCGGGCCGCCGAGGCGGCGGACTACCGCTTCAACCCGTTCGACGTCACCAAGGTGTGGCCGCACCAGGACTACCCGCTCCAGCGCGTGGGCCGGCTGGTCCTGGACCGCAACCCCGACAACGTCTTCGCCGAGGTCGAGCAGGCCGCGTTCTCCCCGAACAACTTCGTTCCGGGCATCGGCCCCTCCCCCGACAAGATGCTCCAGGGCCGGCTGTTCGCCTACGCGGACGCGCACCGCTACCGCCTGGGCGTCAACCACACGCAGCTCGCCGTGAACGCGCCGAAGGCCACGACCGCGCACAACTACGGCCGTGACGGTCTCATGGCGTCCAACGCCCAGGGCCGCGCCGCGAAGAACTACGAGCCGAACTCCTACGACGGCCCCGTCGAGACCGGCCGCCCGCTGGCCGCTCCGCTCGCCGTGAACGGCCACACCGGCACGCACGAGGCCCCGCTGCACACCAAGGACGACCACTTCTTCCAGGCGGGCGAGCTCTACCGGCTGATGTCCGAGGACGAGCGCTCACGGCTCGTGGCGAACATCGCCGGCGGTCTCTCCCAGGTCTCCCTGGACGACGTCATCGAGAAGAATCTCGCCCACTTCCACGCCGCCGACCCGGAGTACGGCAAGCGCGTGGAGGAGGCGGTCCGCGCCCTGCGCGAGGACTGATCCCCGGCTCGCGTGCCGCCTCTGACGGGAGGTCAGGGCGGCGCGCGTAGCCCGCGGAAACCATGCGGCCCGGATGAGGGGTGGCCGCAGGACCCTCCGCGGGCGAGGCGAGGACCGCGGCGGCATACGAGCCAGTGCGGTGGTGAAGGTTCCGCGACCCCCTTCTCGACCTGAGGGAAGAGGCGTCACGGTTCCGTCGCATCCGCCGCGGTCCCAGCCACACACGTTCCACCGGCCCGTACGGGCCCCACACGCCCCGTCCGGCGGCGCGAACGTCCTGTCGCGCCCAGCCTCGCGCCGTCGGACGGCAACAACCTCACAGCGCGAACAGCCTCACGGCTCACCGGCCGGGTGCCGGGTACGGACGGTCCCGTACCCGGCACCCGGCCGTCCGCGTCGAGAGCCCGGCGGACCGGGTTCGCGGCAGGACCTCCGGGTGCGGAATACGGCCGGGCGCAGCAGCCTGGGAGCATGGAGGCTGACGGCATGGACTTTCCCCGGACGGTGGTGCACCCGCCCGGCCTGGACGGATCGCGGCGGGTCACCGCGGGCGACCGGTTGCTCGGCATCGCGTACCACCTGGACGACGTGGTCGAGATCCTGCGCCAGGCGGACGTCGACCTCGACGCGATCGAGGTCGAGAAGACCGACATCATCGAGTGGGTGGGCGGCGGTCCCGACGACTGGCCCGGGCTCTCCGAGTACCCGGAGGACGGAGTCCCCGGGCGGTGAGTCCGGCGGCACGCGGGGGTGCCCGGCGCGGCGGGGCGCTGCCGGAAGCACCCGGTCGAGACGGGCGGCAAACGGGCCCCGGACGTACACCAGCGGGCGTAGCGGGCCTACGGAACCCTCAAATCAAGCTCTGAACACCGCCCCGGGGGCTTCAACTCCCGCCGGATGGGGCCCATTCTCGGCACACGGGGCCCGCCGGCACGGGGGCGGCGGGTCCCGCACGGGGGTACGGGGGAAGCACGGGAACGACAGCGCGGCGGCGAGGCCCGAGGGCCTTCGACCGTCGCGCTGTCGCGTGCGGGACCGCGCCGGCTTCGGCGCCCATCACTCCCCGGCGGGGTTCTCACCTGCCGCGGGGACGGCTGGGGCTTCTGACGCGGCTCGGGGCGACGGCTCCCGGATCGTCCAGGAAGGGCAGGACGTGCCGCAGGAAGAGCCCCGGGCGTTCGTTGTACGGTTCGTGGCCGGTCGGCAGCAGCACGCTCGACACCCGTGCGGGAAGCGCGCGCCGGGCGCGGCGGCCGTCGAGGAGTGCGGGGACGACCGGGTCGCGGCTCCCCCACAGCAGCAGGATCGGCAGGTCGAGACCGGCCGGGTCGGCGAGCCCGAAGTCGGGGTCGGCGAGAGCGCGCCAGATCGCGCAGTGCACGGCCAGTCTCCGCTCCTCGTAAGGGAGTTGGCGGGCGCGGGCGTACGTCTCCCGCGCGCTCGGCGAGCCGAGGCGGCCGAGGTAGGCGCGGGCCAGGGGGACCACCAGGCGGCGGGCGCGGACGGGACGGCCCATCACCTCGCGGCAGAACCAGCGGGTGAGCGCGGTGTGCCGGGTGAAGCCCGCGGGGTCCACCAGGACGAGCGCGGTGACCGCCGCGGCGCGCGGACCCTGGGCGAGCCGGCAGGCGACGTAGCCGCCGACGCTGTTGCCGAGGACGGCGATCCGGCGCACCCCGTGCCGGGCGGCCAGCACGTCGATCACCCGTTCCGCGACGGCCACCAGCCCTTCGGGAGTGACCCGTTCGGGGTCGCGCGCGGTCGAGCCGCCGTAGCCGGGCCAGTCGACGACATAGGTGCGGTGCCGGTCGGCCAGGGCGGGCAGCACGGCGTCGAAGTCGCGCCCGTCGCCCGGGTTGGCGTGCAGCAGGAGCAGCGCGGGCGCCTCGGCCCGGTCGGGGTCCCGCCCGGGCCCGGTGGGGCCGACGGGCTCCGCGAGGCAGCGTACGGCGATGTCGCCGAGGGGGGTGGGGACGGTCATCCGCATGAGCCGAGGATGCCGGAAGGGTCCGCTCCTGGGAACAACGCGCCGGGGCGGCCCATCCTCCCGGGATGGGCCGCCCCTTCGTTCACGCGGCTGCTTCTGTTCGGGTGCGGGCCGCGTCAGACCTTGAGGGTCCGGATCGAGGTGGGCGTGTGGCCCGGCTCGGTCGCGACCTCCTCGAACTCCACGACGGCACTGATGTCGTTGGTCTTGCTCATGGCGATGTTGGTGACACGCTCCAGGATCGCCTCGACGACGACGGGCACCTGGAACTCGGCGGCGAGCTTCTTCGCCTGCTCGAAGGCGGCGCCGAGTTCGCTCGGGTCGGTGACCCGGATCGCCTTGCAGCCGAGCCCCTCGACGACCTTCACGTGGTCGACGCCGTAGACGCCCAGCTCCGGGGAGTTGATGTTCTCAAACTCCAGGTTGACCTGGAAGTTGATGTCCAGGCCGATCTGCGCCTGCCGGATCAGGCCCAGGTAGGCGTTGTTCACGAGGACGTGGACGTAGGGGATCCGGTGCTGGGCGCCGACGGCCAGTTCCTCGATCATGAACTGGAAGTCGTAGTCGCCGGAGAGAGCGACGACCTGCGCGTCCGGGTCCGCCTTGGCGACACCGAGGGCGGCCGGGATCGTCCAGCCGAGCGGGCCCGCCTGGCCGCAGTTGATCCAGTGGCGCGGCCGGTAGACGTGCAGCATCTGGGCGCCGGCGATCTGCGAGAGGCCGATGGTGGAGACGTACCGGGTCTCCGGTCCGAAGGCCTTGTTCATCTCCTCGTAGACCCGCTGCGGCTTGATCGGGATGTCGTCGAAGTGCGTGCGGCGCTGGAGCGTGGCCCGCTTCTCCTGCGCGGAGGCGGCCCAGGCGGAGCGGTCGGGCAGCTTGCCCGCCGCCTTCAACTCCCGTGCCACCTCGACGAAGAGCTCCAGAGCGGCCTTGGCGTCGGAGGCGATGCCGAACTCCGGGGCGAAGATCTTGCCGATCTGGGTGGGCTCGATGTCGACGTGCACGAAGGTGCGGCCGGCGGTGTAGACGTCCAGCTTGCCGGTGTGGCGGTTGGCCCAGCGGTTGCCGATGCCGAGGACGAAGTCGGACTCCAGGAACGTCGCGTTGCCGTAGCGGTGCGAGGTCTGGAGGCCCACCATGCCGGCGTTCAGCTCGTGGTCGTCGGGCAGGATGCCCCAGCCCATGAGCGTCGGGACGACCGGGGTGCCGGTCAACTCGGCGAACTCGACGAGGAGTTCGGTGGCGTCGGCGTTGATGACACCGCCGCCGGCCACGATCAGGGGACGCTCGGACGCGTTCAGCAGTCCGATCGCCTTCTCGATCTGGGCGCGGGTCGCGGCCGGCTTGTACGCCTGGAGCGGCTCGTAGGTGTCGGGGTCGAACTCGATCTCGGTGAGCTGGACGTCGATGGGCAGGTCGATGAGGACCGGCCCGGGACGCCCGGAGCGCATCAGGTGGAACGCCTGCTGGAAGACGCCGGGGACCTGCGCGGCCTCCAGCACCGTGACGGCCATCTTCGTGACGGGCTTGGCGATCGACGCGATGTCGACGGCCTGGAAGTCCTCCTTGTGGATCACCGCGGTCGGCGCCTGGCCGGTGATGCACAGGATCGGGATCGAGTCGCCGGTCGCGGAGTACAGGCCGGTGATCATGTCGGTGCCCGCCGGACCCGAGGTCCCGATGCAGACGCCGATGTTGCCGGGGTGCGTACGGGTGTAGCCCTCGGCCATGTGGGAGGCGCCCTCGACGTGCCGGGCGAGGGTGTGGTTGATGCCGCCGGACGCCTTGAGCGCCGCGTAGAAGGGGTTGATCGCCGCACCCGGGACGCCGAACGCGTTGCTGACGCCCTCGCGCTTGAGGATCTCGACTGCCGCGCGGGCAGCGGTCATACGAGCCATGGAGTTCTCCTGCTTCGGATGTCGGATTCTCCCGCTCCCGTCGCGCCCCGCGGAGAGCTTTAGATTCCGTATTGCGGAAACTAACTTCTACTATCTGGAAGCAATGTAGGCGGAGGAGGAGGGAGCGTCAAGGGTGGGCCGCTCTTGCCGTCCTGTCGCGGGGCGTCGGGCCGTTTCGCTGCCGAAGGCGGCCCGGCTGGAGGACGATGGGCACGCTGACCCGACGTGACGTCCTGGAGTGGGCCATGGCCGAGAGCGTGCCCGTGCGGTGTCCGGCCTGCCGCCGCGAGCACCGCTACGCGGCGCAGTCCTATCCCTGTGTCTGCGGGGTGCCCGTGGCGCCCTCGCTCGACGCCCTGGTGGAACCGACGGTCGTGACCGTGCGCGCGTGGGACGACGAGTGGGCCACCGTGCGCTGCGGGGCCTGCGCCCGCGAGACCCAGTGGCCGCACCCGGAACTGGGCTGCGACTGCGGGACGATGCTGCGGATCCCCGTCCGGGCGGCCGGGGCGCTCCCTCCCCCGCGGGACACGGACCGCGCCACCGGGCCCGATCGACATGCCGACGCCGGCGCGGGCGACCGCACGGACCACGACCTCCCCGGCGGCCTGCCCGCCGAGGGCGGCACCCGTCGGCCCGGCGGCCCTGACCACCGCGCCGATGCGGGGACCGAGGAGCTCCGGCCTCCCGGCGGGGACGAGGAGCAGCCCCGGGACGGCGGTCGACACGGAACGCCGTCCGTCGACGGCCCGGCGCATCAGGGCGGCGGCGGAGCCGGCACCCGGGACACGACCCCCGCCGAGGCCGCCGCCCCGGCGGCGGACACCGGCCGGGACGAGCGCCGCGACGCCGGTGACGAAGCGACAGCGGACACCCCGGGCCGAAGCCGGGACGCCCGCCTCGACACCCCGCCCGGCGCGACGACGGGCATCGGTCCGGTCGGGGGCCGGGACGCGGGTGGCGACCGGGCGCCGGGCGGCGGCACCGGCGCGACGGTGGATGGCGGGACGTCGGACGACGGTGCCGGAAGGCGGGGCCCGTTCCGGCCCGTGACCATCCGGACCGCGCGGGACGCGGTCACCGCCGCCGCGCTGTATCTGCGCTGGCTGGGCTATCCCGACGTCCGGCGCGCCGACCAGCGGCCGCCCTCGGGGATCGGGCTCGCCGCGCGCGGCATCCTGGCGCAGGTCGACCCCACCGTGCGCCCGGCCTCGCTGCGGGACGTGGAGTGCCTGTGGCTGACGGCGATGACGGAGTCGGCGGCCTGCGTGTACTTCTCCCTCGCGGGCTACGCCGAGGACGCCCTCGCCCGGGCCGACGCCCTCGGCGTACCGCTGTTCGTCCTGGACCTCACGGGCACCCCGCAGCCGGTGAACAGCCCGGCCGACGACCTCGTCGCCGTCGGGGGCTGACCACCGGCAGGTAACCCGCGGACCCGGGCCCCGGGACCGACACCCGCACCCGCACCCGCACCCGGGGCCCTACTCGGCGTACGTCTCCCGCAGTTCGATCTTCCGCACCTTGCCCGACACGGTCATCGGGAAGGACTCCAGGACCCGCAGCCGGCTGGGGATCTTGTAGTGCGCGAGCCGGCCCTCGCAGTAGGACCGCAGTTCCTCCAGCGTGAGCGGGTCCGCCGGGTCGCGCGGGATGACACAGGCGAGCACCTCCTCGCCGTAGCGCTCGTGCGGGATGCCGACCACCTGGACGTCGGCGATCTTCGGGTGGGCGTACAGGAACTCCTCGATCTCGCGCGGGTAGATGTTCTCGCCGCCGCGGATGATCATGTCCTTGATGCGGCCGACGATCTCCACGTAGCCGTCCTCACGCATCGTCGCGAGGTCCCCGGTGTGCATCCAGCGCCCGCTGTCGACGGCCTCGGCGGTCCGCTCGGGCTCCTCCCAGTAGCCGAGCATGACGCTGTAGCCGCGGGTGCACAGCTCTCCGGAGCTGCCGCGCGGCACGGTCACGCCGTCCGGGCCGACGACCTTGACCTCCAGGTGCGGCAGGACCCGTCCGACGGTGCCGGTGCGGTGCTCCAGGTCGTCGTCCCGGCGGGTCTGGAGGGAGACCGGGGAGGTCTCGGTCATGCCGTAGCAGATGGACACCTCGGCCATGTGCATCTCGGCGACCACCCGTTTCATCACCTCGACCGGGCACGGCGAGCCCGCCATGATCCCGGTGCGCAGGGTGGACAGGTCGTACGTCGCGAAGGCAGGGAGGTTCAGCTCCGCGATGAACATGGTGGGGACGCCGTAGAGCGAGGTGCACTTCTCGCGCTGCACGGCCTCCAGGGTCGCCACCGGGTCGAACGACGGCGCCGGGACGACCATGCACGCGCCGTGCGAGGTCGCCGCCAGGTTCCCCATCACCATGCCGAAGCAGTGGTAGAAGGGCACCGGGATGCAGATGCGGTCCTGCTCGGAGTAGGCGACCGACTCGCCCACGAAGTAGCCGTTGTTGAGGATGTTGTGGTGGGAGAGCGTGGCCCCCTTGGGGAAGCCCGTGGTGCCCGAGGTGTACTGGATGTTGATGGGGTCGTCGCAGGACAACTCGGCCGCGCGGGCGTGGAGGTCTTCGGACAGGTCGGGGGTCCCGCGCCGCAGCAGCCCGTCCCAGCTCGGGTCACCGATGTAGACGGTCTCCCTCAACTCCGGACACGCGCCCCGCACTTCCCCGACCATCGCCCGGTAGTCGCTGCCCTTGTGGCTGAGGGAGGCGAACAGCAGCGAGATCCCGGCCTGCTTGAGGACGTACTCGACCTCGTGGGTGCGGTAGGCCGGGTTGATGTTCACCATGATCGCGCCGACGCGGGCGGTGGCGTACTGGACGAGCACCCACTCGGGGCAGTTGACGGCCCAGATGCCCACCCGGTCGCCCTTGGCGACGCCACTGGCGAGCAGCGCGTACGCCAGCTCGTCGACGGCGGCGCCGAACTGCGCGTACGTCCAGCGGCGGCCGGACGGCACGTCGACGAGCGCCTCGCGGTCCGGCCAGGCCGCCACCGCGCGGTCGAGGTTGGCGCCGATCGTGTCGCCGAGCAGGGGGGTGCCGCTCGTCCCGTGGGTGTACGACGGTTCGCTCACCGGAAGTCCTCCTCGCGGTACTCGGCGTCCGAGCCGGCGGCCGTGGCCTCGCGCAGCTCGATCCGGCGGATCTTGCCGGAGACGGTCTTGGGCAGCTCGCCGAACTCCAGGCGGCGGATGCGCTTGTAGGGCGCGAGCACCGAACGGGCGTGCTCGAAGAGCACCTTGGCGGTGTCGGGCCCCGGCTCGTAGCCGGCGGCGAGGACGACGTACGCCTTCGGGACGGCGAGGCGCAGTGCGTCGGGGGCCGGGACCACGGCGGCCTCGGCGACCGCCTCGTGCTCCAGGAGCGCGCTCTCCAGCTCGAACGGCGAGATCTTGTAGTCGGAGGCCTTGAACACGTCGTCGGCGCGGCCGACGTAGGTGATGTAGCCGTCGGCGTCGCGGGAGCCGATGTCGCCGGTGCGGTAGTAGCCGCCCGCCATCGACTCGGCCGTACGGTCCGGTTCGCCGTGGTAGCCGGTCATCACGCCCACCGGGTGCTCGGACAGGTCGAGGGAGATCTCGCCCTCGGACGCGCCGGGCGCGCCGGACACGGGGTCGAGGAGTTCGACGCGGAAGCCGGGGCTGGGCCGGCCCATGGAGCCGGTCTTGAGCGGCTGGCCGGGGCTGTTGGACACCTGGACGGCGGTCTCCGTCTGCCCGAAGCCGTCCCGGACGGTGACGCCCCAGGAGCGCCGGACCTGCTCGATGACCTCGGGGTTCAGCGGCTCACCCGCGGCGACGGCCTCGCGCGGCGGGGTGCGCAACTGGGTCAGGTCGGCCTGGATGAGCATCCGCCACACGGTGGGCGGGGCGCAGAAGGTGGTGACGCCCGCGCCGTCCATCTCCGCCATCAGGCGGCCCGCGTCGAAGCGTGTGTAGTTGTGCAGGAACACGGTCGCCTCCGCGTTCCACGGAGCGAAGAGGTTCGACCAGGCGTGCTTGGCCCAGCCGGGCGAGGAGATGTTCAGGTGCACGTCGCCGGGCCGGAGGCCGATCCAGTACATGGTGGACAGGTGGCCGATCGGGTACGAGACGTGGGTGTGCTCCACCAGCTTGGGCCGGGCGGTGGTACCCGAGGTGAAGTAGAGCATCAGCGGATCGTCCCCGTGGGTGGGCCCGTCGGGCTCGAAGGCGGAGTCGGCCGCGGCCGCGTCCTCGTACGACTGCCAGCCGGGGTGCGCGCCGCCGACGGTGACGCGGGTGTAGCGGCCGGGCACGGCGTCGAACTTCGCGGCGTCCTCGGCGCGTGCGATCACGTGCCGCACCCGGCCGCGCTCGACCCGGTCGGCCAGGTCGGCGGGGCCGAGGAGCGGGGTGGCGGGGATGACGACGGCGCGCAGTTTCATCGCGGCGAGGGCGGTCTCCCACAGCTCGACCTGGTTGCCGAGCATGACGAGGACGCGGTCCTCGGCCCGCACGCCCAGCTCGCGCAGCCAGTTGGCGACCCGGTCGGAACGCTCGGCCATCTCGGCGAAGGAGACCTGGACGCGGTCGCCGTTCTCCTCGACGATGTGCAGGGCGGTGCGGTCGTTGTCCCGCGCGATGACGTCGAACCAGTCGAGGGCCCAGTTGAACCGGTCCGGGCGGGGCCAGCGGAAGCCCTCGTAGGCCGTCGTCCAGTCCTCCCGGTGCTTCAGCAGGAAGTCCCGCGCGGCGCGGAACTCCTCCGTCGCACCCGTGGTCGCCGTCATGTTTCCTCCTCGTTGCCGGACCGCCGCCTACCATCGTGTATTCCGTGATGCAGGTCTCACCACCCCCGAACGGGGGTGCGCCGCGACGAAGGGGCGAGCAGGTGGCAGCTGACACAGCCGAGGCGGTGGAGGTGCGGGGCGCGCTGGTGCGGCTGCGCCGCGCGACGGGGCTGCCCGTCGCCTTCGGCGGCCTGGTCGACCCGGGCGGCCGGCTGATCCGCATCAGCGAGCTGAGCGGCACGTCGACGGCGGCGCTGAGCGCCCTCGGGGTCTCCTCGGGCAACGGCCTGGGCGGCAAGGCGGTGGCCCTCGCCCGGCCGTGCGCGGTGACCGACTACTCGGCGTCCCGGCAGATCAGCCACGAGTACGACATGGCGGTGGCGACGGAGGGGCTCTGTTCCGTCCTCGCGGTTCCGGTGGTCGTACGCCGGCGGGTGCGCGGTGTGCTGTACGGGGCTCTGCGTTCGCCGCAGCCGCTCGGTGACCGCACGCTCGGGGCGGCCGTCGCGGCGGCCCGGGACGTGGAGCAGGCGCTGGTCGTCCGGGACGAGGCGCGGGCGCTGCTCGGCGTCGTCCGCGCGTCCGGCCCCGCGGCGGACGGTGCCCGCGGCACGGGCGGCGCGGCCTGGGAGGAGGTGCGGGAGGCGCACGGGGCACTGCGGGCGCTGGCCCCGCGGATCGCCGACCCGCGGCTGCGGGACGAACTGCTGGCCGTGTGCGGCCGGCTGGCCGGTGCCGCGGCACCGGCGGAGGAGGCGGCACCGCGGGACGCGGGTCTCGCACCCCGCGAGCTGGACGTCCTCGCGTGTGTGGCGGCGGGCGCGACGAACGCGATCGCCGCCGCCCGGCTGGGCGTGCGTCCGGAGACGGTGAAGGGGTATCTGCGCTCGGCCATGCGCAAGCTCGGCGCCCACACCCGTCTGGAGGCGGTCGTCGCCGCGCGCCGTGCCAGGTTGCTGCCGTGACAGGAACACGCGTCCGTGACGGTGGCGCGCGCGCCGCCGTTGCGGGACGCTTCGTTCCGCGGGGTGGCGAGGCCCGCCGGTCCGGCGGAACTGCCTTCCTGGGGCCTGCCATTCAATCCGCCGTGCTCTGAAATCAGCTATGCGGAGCCGTTGTTATTTCCCTCACCACCCCGACTGTCCGAAATTCAAAGAGACATTGCCTAACATTGGCCCGGACACGACACGTGAGGGGAGCGGTGACCGTGCGAGGGGACTTCCAGGAACCTGCGAGAGCGCGCCCCGACCTGGTCATCGGCCGGGAGGAGCTCTTCGCCCGCGCCCGCGAGCAACTCTCCGGCGGTGGCAGTGTGCTCGTGCACGGCCCCGCGGGAATTGGGAAATCGACCGTCCTGCGGGCGCTGGCCGCCGAATGCGCCGAATCGGCGCGGACCGTGTTGCGCTGCTCGTCCACCGAGACCGAATCCCATCTCCCCTTCCTCGCGCTGGCCGATCTCCTCGGTCTGGTCGTCGACGAGATAGCCGACCGGCTGCCCCCTCCGCAGCGCACCGCCCTGGAGTCGGCCCTCACCGGACGCGGTGAGTCCACCCTCCAGCGCGACGGGCTCGCCCTGCGGCTCGCGGTCCTCTCCGCGTTCCGGGCCCTGGCCGCGCGCGGTCCGGTGCTGATCGTCGCCGACGACCTCCAGTGGCTCGATCCGGCCAGCGCCGAACTGCTCGGCTTCGCCGCCCGCCGGCTCGGCGGCATGCCCGTCCGCATGCTCTGCGCCGTCCGTACGGACACCGAGCCGCAGGCCCAGGAGCACGACGGCTATCTACGCGCGTCCCCGCCGGAGACCCTGGCCGTCCGGGTCACCCCGCTGTCGCGCACCCATGTGACCGAACTCCTCGGCCGGCGCGGCTACACGGGCCTGTCCCGCTCCACGGTGCGCGACATCCACCGCACCAGCGGCGGCAACCCGCTCTTCGCCCTCGAACTCGGCCGCGCCCTCGCCGAGTCCCCCACGCCGCCGAGCCCCGGCGAGCCGCTCCCGGTCCCGACGTCCCTGCGCGCGCTCGTCCTCAGCCGCCTGGAGATGCTCTCCCCCGAGGCCCGCCGCACCCTCCTCGTCGCGAGCGCGGGGGCCCGCCCGACCCTGGCCCTGCTGCACGCGGCGGGCCGGGTGAACGCCGAGGCGGAGACGGCCTCGGCGGCGGCGCTCGGACTGCTCGCCACCGAACGCGAGACCCCCGGCATCCGCTTCGCGCACCCCCTCGTCTCGGCGGCGCTCTACGCGGAGGCGGGCGCCCAGGAGCGGCGCGCCGCGCACGCCGCCCTGTCCGGGGCCGCCTCCGACCCGATCGAACGGGCCCGCCACCTGGCCCTGTCCACCACCGGCACCGATCCCGCCGTCGCCGCCCGGCTCGGTGAGGCGGCGACGGCGGCCCGGGACCGGGGCGCGCCCTCGGTCGCGGTCGGGCTCGGGCTGCTCGCCGCCCGGCACACCCCGGCGGGAACCCGGCCCGGCCCGGACGAACGCCGCCTGCAGGCGGCGGAGGACGCGCTGACGGCCGGGGAGACGGATCTCGCGCGGGACATCGCGCGGCAGGTACTGGCACGGGCCACCGCCCCCGCCGACCGGGTCCGGGCCTGGATGGTCGTCGTGGACTCCGCCGGACAGGCCATGGCCGAGATCGACGCCGTCTTCCCGCAGGCCCTCGCGGACGCCGGCGACGATCCCGGCCTCGTCGCCCTCGTCCGCTACCAACTCGCCTGGCGCGCCCTGCTCATGGACGGCGAGATGGCCACGGCGCGCGAGGAGGCCGCCCACGCGGCGCGTCTCGCGGCCCGCGCCGGGGACCGGCGCACCGAACTCCTCGCGCTCGGCTTCCAGGCGCAGATGGAGACCCTGATGGGGCACTCGGACGCGCCCTCGACCATCCAGCGGGCGATGCGTGAACCGCAGGACCCCCGGGTGGCCTGCGACCACAACGGCGCCGGTGCCGCCCGCTTCCGCTGGCTGGTCATGGGAGACCGGCTCGCCGAGGCCCGTACGACCATCACCGCGCTGCTCCGCGAGGCGCAGCGGCGCGGCATGGTCGAGAGCGAACTGCACTTCCTGCGCGGGCTCGCCGAGACGGAACTGCGTTCGGGACACTGCGGCCGCGCCCTCGACCTGTCCCGGGAGAGCCTGCGGCTGGCCCGCGACACGGGCATCGGGGAGGCCGCGACCGCGATGCTCACCTCGCTCGCGGAGGCGGCGGGCGGTGACGTCGACCGGGCTCTCGCGCTCGCCCGGGAGGCCGTGGACCGGGCGGAGGAGGACGGCGACCTCGTCTACCTGTCCCGCGCCCTCGGCGCCCTGGGGCACGCCCAGTTGGTCGCCGGGGACGCTCCCGCGTGCGTCCGGTCCCTGCGCCGTGTACGGGAGTTGGAGGAGGGACTCGGTGTCGTCGACCCCGCGCGCGGGCGCTGGCACGGGGACCTCGCCGAGGCACTGGTCCGGGTCGGCGAGGCCGCGGAGGCGCAGGACGTCATCGACGTGACCCGGCAGCGCGCGCTGCGGCTGGAACGCGAGAGCGTCCTCGCCGTGCTCGACCGCGCAGAGGCCCTGGTCCGTGCCGCGCGCGGTGAACAGGGTCCCGCCGAACGGCAGTTGTCCTCCGCGCAGGACCGCCTGGCCAAGCTCGGCCACGGTCTGGAGGAGGCACGCGCCGCGTACGCTCTGGCCGGGCTCCGGGCCCTCCCCCACCCGCTCGGCTCCGCCCGGGCAGCGGGGACTCCCGCGCCGGGGCCCGCCTCGTACGACGAGGCGGCCCGCCTGTTCCGCCGGTGCCGCGCGCTGCCCTGGCTCCGCCAGGTCGAGACGGCCGCCGCCGCGCACCGCCCGGCCGCGCCGCCGCTCGCCCCGGCCGCCCTCGACACCCTCGCCACCACCGAGCGGCAGGTCGCCGCCCTCGTCATGGAGGGAGCGACCAACCGGGAGATCGCGGCTCGTCTGTTCATCAGCGTGAAGACCGTGGAGGCCACGCTCACCCGGGTCTACCGGAAGCTGGGGATACGGTCGCGGGTCGACATCGTCCGGTTGGCGGCGGAACGCAGGGCCGACTGAGCGGATTTCCGCTCCGCCGTCCTCCGGGAAACGGCGCACCGCGATGCCCCCTTCGGGTGAACCGGCCGATGCCGGGCGGCCGGTCCGGGCCGGGATCAACCGGGCGCCGCGCGCGTCAAACCCCGACCGGTCCGGCCAAGGGTTTTCCCTCCGCCGACCCCACGAGGGGCTTCCCTCCTTGGGGAAGAGTGACCGCACGCCCTAGCGTGTGGCCGTGCCGCTCGCTCGGGCACACGGCTCCCCCGCCATGGGTGCCGTGACTCACCCCCCACACCCGTGCGTCCCCCCACCGGCAACTTCCAAGGAGACCCATGTCCGGGCTCGACCGTGCCAAGAAGACCGCCGCCGTCTGCGTGGCGACCGCTGCCGCCGCCGCGACCGTGCTCCTCGGCGCCCCCTCCGCCGTGGCCGAACCCCAGCCCATCGTGGGCGGTACGACCACCACCACGACCGCCTATCCGTTCATGATGCAGATCACCGACGCCTCGCAGAACCAGTTCTGCGGCGGCACCCTGGTCGCCGCCAACAAGGTGGTGACGGCCGCGCACTGCATGGTCGGCGAGTCCACCGGCAGCGTCCGCGTCGTGGGCGGGAGAACGTACCTCAACGGCACGAACGGCACCGTCAGCAAGGTCAGCAAGATCTGGATCAACCCCGACTACACGGACGCGACCAACGGCGACGACGTGGCCGTCCTGACCCTGTCGACGGCGATGTCGTACACCACGGCCAAGTACGTCTCCTCCTCGGACACGGGTGTGTACGCGACCGGCGCCTCGGCCCGCATCGTCGGCTGGGGCACCACCTCGGAGAACGGCGGCTCCTCCAACCAGCTGCGCACCGCGACCGTGCCGATCGTCTCCAGCGCCAGTTGCGCGAGCTCCTACGGCTCCGACTACGTGGCCTCCGACATGGTCTGCGCCGGATACACCTCGGGAGGCGTCGACACCTGCCAGGGCGACAGCGGCGGCCCGCTGCTCATCGGCGGGGTGCTGGCCGGCATCACGTCCTGGGGCGAGGGCTGCGCGGAGGCCGGCTACCCGGGTGTCTACACCCGGCTGACGACGTTCTCCAGCCTGGTGACCGCGCAGGTCAACTCGTAGTCATCAAAAACTTCCTGAGTATCCCTCAGGTAGCAGCAGGGGGGCGTTGCGGGCCTCCACGAGCGGCCCGCAACGCTCCCCATCCACCTCCCGGCCACCCCCGCGTGCCGGCGGACAGCTTCCCCGCAGCGCCCCCTGTCCGCCGGCCCCTCACGTCCCGGCACCGTCGCGCTCCGCACGTCCCGTCGCCGTGCGGCGCCGGTCAGGGCCGGGCGACCGTCCCGAACCGCACGTCGTGCCCCTCGCCCGGATGCATCGCCGCGAGCATCCGCTCCCCCTCCGCGACGACCTCGGCACGCCGCCCCTTGGTCAGCTCCCCGAAGGGCTCGACGACGAGCGCGCTCTCCTCCAGCCGCCACAGCCCGGCGAGGAATCCGTCGACGAGCAGGGTGCAGTAGGCCTGGTTGCCCTGCCAGGCGCGCCCCTTGAGGTCGGCCGGCACGACCCGGGAGCGGTCGGCGTGGGAGAGCAGCAGGTTGTCGAACTCGGGCAGGAAGCGCGGCGGCGCCGGGATGTCGGCCTGCGGACGGGAGGCGTCGGGGAGGTCGAAGAGTTCCACGCCGTTCTCGTCGCGGAAGACCAGCAGCTCGGGCCGGAGCCGCTCGAAGACCTCCCGGAGCCGGGTCAGGCCGGCCCACGTCTGCATGTCCTTGACCGAAGCGGGCCCGTAGGCGGCCAGGTAACGCAGGACGGTCGCGTCCGGAGTGGGGACCGGTTCGGCGGGGCGGCCCAGCCAGTGCTCGGCGGTGGTGAGGGCGACCTGGCCGCTGCGCCCCCACAGGCCGCGCGGGGTGACCTGCACGAGGGGCAGGGTGCAGCGGGCGGCGACGGAGAGGGCGAACGGGTCGGCGTCCGGCCACTCGACGAGCAGCGCCTCGCGCAGTTCCTTCATCGTGCGCGGCCCGGCCTCCACCAGTTCACGGCTGATCGCGGCGAGCCGGGCCAGATCGACGCCGGTGAGCCCCTTGCGGAAGTGGCCCAGCTCCCGGTCGCGGGCGGCCTGCACCAGGGGGCGCAGGGTGAGGGCGTCATCGGCGGTGTGCGTGTGGATCGTGGAGCGCATGGTGACGATCCGGACGACGTCGCGCGCGTCCATCGCGGCCGACAGCTCGCCGGGCCGGAAACCGTCCAGCCGGGCGGCGAGCGCGTAGTACGGCGGCTTCACGTTCTGCGCCTGGAGACCGAGGAGGTGCTCGACGGCCGCGGTCGCGGACAGCGGGGAGCGGCGCAGCAGGAGCTGACGGTCGAGGGTCGCCCGGTTGAGGGCGCGGGTGCCGAGCACGGGGGCCGTCGTGGTCGTCTTCGTCATGCTCCGCACGCTAGTCCCGCTCGCGGACACCTACGGTCCGCAACTCCGTCGCGATCGCGCCGCCGCCGGATGCTCCCAGGCCGTATGCCCCGTATATCCTGCTCAGTGATCACACAGACGTACGGTCGACTCTGGAGGCAGCCGCGATGTCGGAGCGACGCGCCCGCTCAGCCTCGAAGAACCCGCGCCACCAGCGGGACCGGAAGGACCCGGGCGACACGGCGGGGAACGCCGGGGAGCCGAGGACGTCCGGGAGCCCCAAGAGCGCCAAGGAGACGCGGAAGTCCGTCTGGCGCCGCGCCCTCGCCGCGCCGTCCCCCGCGCCCACGCGGCCCTCGTCGGCGGACGTCGAGCCGTCCACGCCCGAGCCCTCCGAGGTCGCCAGCGTCGTCCAGGCCGCGCTGTACCGCGACGGGGTGCGGGTCTCGACCCCGGAGTCCCTCGCCGACACCTTCCGTGAGCTGCGCGAGCACCCGGACGGCATGGCGTGGATCGGCCTGGCCCGTCCGACCGAGGCCGAACTGCTGTCGCTGGCGGCGGAGTTCGACCTGCATCCGCTGGCGGTCGAGGACGCGATGGAGGCGCACCAGCGGCCGAAGCTGGAGCGCTACGGCGAGACGCTGTTCGTCGTCCTGAGCGCCGCCCGCTATCTCGACGCGGTCGAGGAGGTCGATTTCGGCGAGCTGCACGTGTTCGTGGGGCCGGACTTCGTGATCACCGTCCGGCACGGCGCGGCGCCGGACCTCTCCGCGGTGCGCCGCCGCATGGAGGACAGCCCCGAACTGCTCCGGCTCGGACCCGAGGCCGTGCTCTACGCGATCCTCGACTCGGTCGTCGACGGCTATGTACCGGTCGTCTCCGGAGTCCAGAACGACATCGACGAGATCGAGACCGAGGTGTTCCGCGGCGACCCCGCGGTGTCCCGGCGTATCTACGAACTCTCCCGCGAGATGGTCGAGTTCCAGCGTGCCACCCGCCCGCTCGTCGGCATGCTGCACGGCCTGATGGCCGGCTTCGCCAAGTACGGCACGGACGACGAACTCCAGCGCTACCTCCGCGACGTCGCCGACCACGTCACCCACACCAGCGAACGCGTCGACGGCTTCCGCCAGGCACTCACGGACATCCTGACGGTCAACGCGACGCTGGTGACCCAGCAACAGAACGCGGAGATGCGGGCGTTGGCGGAGGCGGGCTTCGAACAGAACGAGGAGATCAAGAAGATCTCGTCCTGGGCCGCCATCCTGTTCGCCCCGACACTGGTCGGGACGATCTACGGGATGAACTTCGACCACATGCCGGAGCTCACCTGGCAGTTCGGCTACCCGTTCGCCATCGGTCTGATGGGCGTGGTGTGTGTGAGCCTGTACTTCATCTTCAAGCGGCGGCACTGGCTGTAGGGCGGTCCGGGGCCGGCGTGGTACCAGGGCTCACCGTCACCCCGACACCTCGCAGTCACCCCGTCACCCCGCAGTCGCCCCTCACCTCGCCGTCACTGCGCCACCCTGCTGTCGAAGCACTCCTTCGTGTCGCTCGCCGCCGGCAGGAAGCAGGCCGTGACGACCGCGCCGGGGAGCGTCGCCGTCATCGGCGTGTAGACGAAGGAATCGGTGTCGACGTCGTCCTTGATCTTGGCGCGGCGCACCGGGCTTCCCGCGCCGTCCGCGCTCATCTCGATCCGGTCGCCGACGCGGGCGCCCCAGGTCCGCGCCCAACTCGCCGCGCACCAGCGGTTGTAGCGCACCTCCATCCAGGCGCCGGTGGACATGCGGCGGCGGACGAGGGTCTCGGGCTGGGCGCCGCACTTCGTGACCATGGGGCTCAGTCCCTCGCAGGCCGCTCCACGGCAGGTCGGACGGGTCGGGGGCGTCGCCGCCGACGAGGCCGGCGCGGCGGAGTGCCGCGCGGCGCCGTGGTCGCGGGCCAGTACGACGAGCGCCACCGTCGCCCCCGCGACGACCACGGCGCACACCGTCGCCAGGACGGCCAGGAGGGTCACCGTCCGACGGCCGGGCGGCGCGGAGACCGGCCGCTGCGGCACCTGGTGAGCGGGTGGCGCGACCTGGGCGTGGGCCACCGTCGGCGGCGCGCCCGTCGGCCGAGCGGTCGCCTCGGGCCTCGGTGTCGCCGTCGGCCGTGACGGCGACGCCTGCGGTGCCGTCGCCGCCCGAGGGGCCTCCTTCGCCCGGCCGCTCCATCCGGACTCCGTGATCTCCCAGAGCGCGAGGGCCCGCCCCTCCGGCTCACCGGCCAGCACGCACAGCTCCCGTACCGCCTGTCGCGGCGGCAGCGCCTTGCCGTTGAGGTAGCGCTCCCAGGACGACCTGCTGTACGCGGTCTTCGCCGCGAGGCCGGACAGGCTCAGACCGGTGCGTTCCCGCAACGCCCTCAACTCGGAGGCGAGCCGGGCATGTTCGGGCGACGGTGTCATCCCCGGAGGGCCTTCCAGGTGTGCGGCCCGGCGATGCCGTCCACATCGAGATGCGCCTGCCTCTGGAAACGCTCGACCGCGCCCATCGTCAACGGGCCGAACATCCCGTCGATGCCGCCCGGTGAGATCCCCGCCCTGCGGAGCAGGCACTGCACCTCGGCCACCTGGGGTCCCGAGTCCCCGTACGCCACGGTGGAGTCGGTGGCACGGCTGTTGCCCGCGTACCAGCGCCCGTCGGCTCGTTCCAGGTGACAGCTGTACGCGGCCTTCGTGGCGGCCGGCGGCGCCGCGGCGGTGGAGGCGTGCCCGGCGGGCGCCGGTGCGCCGCCCTTGTCGTCGTCCATGATCCGTACGGCCACGAACACCGCCGCCGACGCGGCGAGCACGAGGGCCACGGAGCCCGAGACAAGGGCGATACTCAGCGCCCGCCGGGATATTCGGGGTTCTCCGGCGGCCCGCGTCGCGGACGTCGTCACCTGCTCCGGCTCCGGTGCGGCCGCCTCCGCTCCGGCCGGGACCGGTGCGACCGCTGCCACGGCCGACGGGCCCGCGTCCGTCAGCACCGTTTCCGTCGGGGCGGGTTCCGTGACGGCGTGTCCCGCTGCGCCCTCTTCCGGCGCGTCCTGCTCCGGCGCGCCCGGCGGCCTGTCCCGCCATGCCGCGACGGCGACCTCGTGCAGGGCGAGGAGCCGGGTCGGGTCCTCACCGCCGATGCGGGCCATGGCCTCCACCGCGTCGCGCGGCGGCACCGACCGGCCGCCCAGATACCGCTCCCAGGACTTGGCGCTGTACCCGGTCCGGGCCGCCAACTGCCGCATGGTCAGTCCGTTGTGGTCCTTCAGCCGGCGTAAGCGCACCAGCAACTGCCGCACGCGCGGGTCGAGTTCCGCAGGCAGCGCTTTCCAACGCGACATGTTCCCCCACCACGCGTTCCTGATCAGTGGCCATGGTCAGTGCCCCCTGTGCCGTCGCATTGTGCATCAGCGGACACCGGGCCGCACGGCAACGTGGTTGCTGCACTCAAG
Organism: Streptomyces sp. NBC_01428; assembly: GCF_036231965.1. NCBI lineage: Bacteria > Bacillati > Actinomycetota > Actinomycetes > Kitasatosporales > Streptomycetaceae > Streptomyces > Streptomyces sp. NBC_01428. The sequence continues at coordinate 2,354,204 of NZ_CP109499.1, forward strand.
TGTCATCCCGTCACGACCGTCACCGCCGTCCCACCGAACCGTCTCTCGGGACGGTGTCCCCGCAGGTCAGCGTGGGGGACGTCCCGTCGTGACCCCACTTGCGGCGCACCGCTGGTGCCCCTCGCCCCGCACGCCGCACTCTCGTCTCGCCACCTGCACCACAGCCGTGGAAGGTGTGCTCGACGATCCGAGAGGGAAACGACGTATGCGATCGACAGTCTTGGCCAGGGCCCTGGTGGGTACCGCCGCAGTGATCGGACTCGCCGCCGGCGGCCTGGCGACAGCCGGACCCGGCTTCGCCGCGCCCGCCCAGACCCCGCGGACCCAGTCCGTCTCCATCCTCGCGACGAACAACCTGGGCCTGAGCACCACGCAGGCCAAGTACGTCCAGTGCTTCATGCGGGACGCTCCGGCGAGCTACACGGGCAGCATCGACGGCCAGCTGGGCACCAACAGCTGGAAGGCGATGCAGCGCCACCTCAAGGCGTACTGGAGCTACACCGACAGCATCGACGGCGACCCCGGCCCGAACACCATCAAGGCGCTGCAGCGCATGCTCAAGTTCGGCTGGGGCTACAACGACGCCATCGACGGCGACCCGGGCGCGGACACCAAGGCCGCGTTCAAGCGGTTCGCGAACGACTTCGCGTCCCTCTACCCGTGCTGACCGGTCCGACCGCCGTGTGAACCCCACCCCGCGGCCCGCTTTCCCGCTCCGGGAAGGCGGGCCGCGCCACGGCGGCCGGGCACAGGCCCCGTGGACATCGCGGCGAGGCCGGACACGGCTCGCCGAGGCAGGCCCACCCCTCATCGAAGGAGATGTCCCCCGCCCATGGGAAGACTTGCGATCCACGCTCCCGCCGACAGCGAGAGCCTTCGCCACCGGGACCCCGTCCGCGGCGGCCCGGGGTGGCGGGTCCGGATCGGGACCTTCGCCGCCACCGCGGCGATGCTCTCGGCCGGCGTCCTGCTCGGTGCCGGCCCCGCGGCGGCCGCACCGGCGGCGATCAAGCTGACCTCGTCGTCCTGTCCCACCGACATCGTGCAGGGCCAGACGAGCGGCTGCGTCACGGAGCTGCAGAACCTGCTCAACGCGCACGGTGCCGGGCTGCAGGTGGACGGCGAGTTCGGGGCGAACACCTACTACGCGGTGCGTGAGTACCAGGCCGCCACGGCGATCGCCGTGGACGGGCGGGTGGGCCCCCAGACCAAGAGCAAGCTGTACGCGACCGGGGGTTCGGCGCCCGCGCCGGTCAACCTCATGTCCTCCTCGTGCCCGGCGAACGTCGTCAAGGGCGACAAGGGCGGCTGCGTCAGCGAACTGCAGCGGCTGCTCCGCCACCACGGCTACTCGGTCGAGGTGGACGGGGACTTCGGGGCGGGGACGGAGACCGCGGTCCGCAGCTTCCAGTCCGCCCACGGTCTGTCGGTCGACGGTCAGGTCGGCGCGAACACCAAGCGGGAGCTGTACGACACCGACGAGTCGCCGTCGACGGGCCTGGACCTGCGGTCGGCCTCCTGCCCGGCGAACATCGTGGAGGGGCAGAGCGGCGGTTGCGTCGCCACCCTGCAGGCCCTGCTGAACGGCAAGGGCCAGCACCTCGACGTCGACGGCGGGTTCGGCCCGCAGACCCTGGCGGCCGTGAAGTCCTTCCAGTCCGCGAGCGGACTGTCGGCCGACGGTGAGGTGGGCGCGAACACCAAGGCCGCGCTGTACTCGAACATCGGCGGTGGCGGCGGCAGCGGAGCGCCGGCGCCCATCAACCTGAACTCCGGCTCGTGCCCGAGCGAGATCGTGAAGGGGCAGAAGAGCGGCTGCGTCACCGAGCTGCAGAGTCTGCTCAACCACCACGGTGCCGACCTCGCCGTCGACGGCGACTTCGGGTCGCTGACCGACAGCGCCGTGCGGGACTTCCAGGCCGAGAAGGGCCTCTCGGTCGACGGCCACGTGGGCACGAACACCAAGGCGGCGCTGTACGGGGCGGTCACCCCGCCGTCCTCGCCCGCGCCCGGCGGCGGCTACGCCAAGATCCTCACCGTGGCCGAGGCGGAGGCCGGAACGGTCGAGGGCAGCGCCCGCGCGAACAGCTACGGGTCCGCCGTGGGCCTGTCGCTGTCCACCGACGACTACGCCTGGTGCGCCACGTTCGTGAGCTGGGTCGGCAAGCAGACCGGAGCCACGTCCTACCGCAACACCTACGTGTCCGGCTGGGTGAAGCAGGCACGGGCCGGCAACTATCACCTGTCGGTGACGACCAGCCCGCAGCCGGGCGACATCGTGGCCTACGACTGGAACGGCGGCAACGACTTCACCGGCGGTCACGAGCACATAGGCATCGTGCGATCGGTGTCCGGCTCCAGCTTCACCGCCGTCGAGGGCAACACCGGTAATCCCAACGGCGGCAGCGACGGCGTCTACGTCAAGAGCCGCAGCACGAACAGCAATTACGACGTCCTCTTCATCCGGGTCCGCTGACATCACGCAGCGGCGCCACGGCTGAACGAGGAGACGGGGGAACGGGGGAAGGCACGGGGCCGGCGGTCGCACACCGCCGGCCCCGTACGCCTGCCTTCAGGCGTGTGCCTCGATCGTCACCTTGACGTGTTTCATCAGGGGCTGGTCGCTCTGGAGGCTGTAGTCGCCGATGGCGCAGAGGACGTTCATCTCCGGCATGTAGCCGGCGGCGCAGCCGCGGGGGATGTCGTACGGGATGGCGAGGTAGCCGTCGAGGCGGCGGTGGGTGCCGTCCTTGGCGGTGGCGACGATGTCGACCGGGTCGAACTCGGCGACGCCGCGTTCGCGCATGTCGTCCTCGTTCATGAAGACGAGGGTGCGCAGGTTCTTGATCCCCCGGTAGCGGTCGTTGTCCGAGTAGATGGTCGTGTTCCACTGGTCGTGGGAGCGCATCGTGCCGAGCGCCAGGGTGCCGGGCGCGGGGACCACGTCGGGCAGGGGCGCGGTGGAGAACTCGGCCTGGCCGCTCGGGGTGAGGAAGACCAGTTCGCGGGCGGGCTGTTTGATGCGGAAGCCGAGCGGCAGTCGGACGCGGCGGTTGCAGTCCTCGAAGCCGTCGAGGGTCCGCGCCATCGTGTCGCGGATGCGGTCGTAGTCCTCGATGTACCACTCCCAGGGGGTTGCGCTGTCGGGGAGGGCCGCGCGGGCCATGCCGGCGATGATGGCGGGCTCGGACAGCAGGTGCTTCGAGGCGGGGCGCTTCATGCCGATGGACAGGTGGACCATGCTCATCGAGTCCTCGACGGAGGTGCTCTGGATGCCGCCGCGCTGGTGGTCCTTCTCGGTGCGGCCGAGGCACGGCAGGATGAGCGCGCGCCGTCCGTGCACGAGGTGGCTGCGGTTGAGCTTGGTGCTCACCTGGACGGTGAGGTCGCACGTGCGGAGTGCGGCGTAGGTGTAGGGGGTGTCGGGCGCGGCCAGGGCGAAGTTGCCGCCCATGCCGACGAACACCTTGACGTCGCCGCGCCGCATGGCCTGGATGGTGGCGACGGTGTCCATGCCGTGCTCGCGCGGCGGGTCGATCCCGCAGACCTCGCCCAGCCGGTTCAGGAACTCCTCGGCGGGCCGGTGGTCGATGCCGCACGTCCGGTTGCCCTGGACGTTGCTGTGGCCGCGCACCGGTGACGGTCCGGCCCCTTCCCGGCCCAGATTGCCGCGCAGCAGAAGGAGGTTGACGATCTCCCGTACGGTGTCGACGCCGTGTTCGTGCTGGCTGACGCCGAGGCACCAGCTCATGATGGAGCGGTCCGCCTCGCGGTACACCTGTGCGGCCTTGAGGATGCCGTCGCGGTCGATGCCGGACTGCCGCTCGATCTCGTCCCAGGGCGTGGCCTCGCAGACCGCGCGGTAGTCGTCGAAGTAGGCCGTGTGCCGGTCGATGAACTCCTGGTCGAGCGCCTTGGGGTCGGTCTTGGCCTGTTCCAGGACGGCTTTGGACATGCCCCGCAGGAGCGCCATGTCGCCGCCGATGCGGACCTGGAGGTTCAGGGTGCTGGTCCGCGTCGACTTGAAGAGGGCCATGTCCGTGAAGTCGTGCGGCACGATGGTGCGGGTCGCGGCGGCCTCGACGAGCGGGTTGATGTGCACGATCTGCGCGCCGCGGTCGTAGGCCTCGGCGAGCGCGGTGAGCATCCGGGGCGCGTTGGAGGCGGCGTTGACCCCCATGATGAAGAGGGCGTCGGTGGTCTCCCAGTCCTTGAGGTCGGCGGTTCCCTTGCCGGTGCCGAGGGACGCCGTGAGGGCGCGGCCGCTGGCTTCGTGGCACATGTTCGAGCAGTCGGGCAGGTTGTTCGTGCCCAGCTCCCGGGCCATCAACTGGTAGAGGAACGTGGCTTCGTTGCCGAGACGGCCCGAGGTGTAGAAGGAGGCCTGGTTCGGGTCGTCGAGCTCCCGCAGGGTCCGCCCGACCAGTTCGAACGCGTCGCGCCAGCTGATCGGCACGTAGTGGTCCGACTCGGGGTCGTAGACCATCGGCCCGGTGAGCCGGCCCTGGTCCTCCAGGTCGAAGTCGCTCCACTCGAAGAGTTCGCTCACCGAGTGCGCGGCGAAGAACTCGGGGCCGACCCGTTTGCCGGTCATCTCCCACGTGACGTGCTTGATGCCGTTCTCGCAGATGTCCAGGTGCAGGCCCTTGGTGTCGTCGGGCCACGCGCAACCCGGACAGTCGAAGCCCGTCCGCTCGTGGTTCATGCGCATGATCGCGCGGGGCCCGTCGACCAGGGCCTTCTCACCCACCAGGACGCGGGTGACGCTCTTGGCCGCACCCCAGCCGGCCGCCGGGTGGTGGTACCGATGGAACTCCGGTTCACCCTCCGGGGTGGGCCCCACGTTGGGCTCCACTCCGTCGTGGCCGTTCCGGGATGCGTTCAAGAGTCTCACCGCGCCTAGGACTGGGGCCGTTTCCCGTGGTTCGCCGCGTGCTTGCGCCTGCTCTTCTTCTTCCGGCGTCGCTTCGACGACATGCGGAGCCTCCCTCGTGCGCGGGACACCGTGAGGTGCCCTGATGGTCGGGGTACACCGCGCTCCACGATTCCATACATCACATATCGTCGCGATTCGACCTACGATCGACTTATTTGCGACGTCCCGCACCGGAACGTGCTGAACATTCCCCCTCCCGAGGAGCAGGCATGGCCACCGAACCAGCGCCGATCAGCGAGACCGCCCGGCAGGCCCTTGAACAGGAACTCGCCGACCTCCGCACCGAGCGGGCCACCGTCCACGCGACCCTGCGGGGTTCGGACGCCGACGTGGGTGACCGGGCCGACGAGGCGGACGAGTTGCAGCGCGCCGACGACGAGCGGCGGCTGGACGACCGCATCAGGGACATCACCACGCGGCTGCGTCAGGCGGACGTGGCGGGGCCTCCCCCCACCGGTCTGGTCGGGGTCGGCAGCACGGTCACCGTCCGGTTCGGCGACGGCACCGTGGAGACCGTGCAGATCGGCGAGACCGCCGTGGCGCAGGACGGCACGCTGGTCACCGCCGACAGCCCCCTCGGGCGCGCGCTGCTCGGCCGCCGGCCGGGGGACACGGTGGCCTTCGACGCGCCCGACGGGGAGGAGAGCGCGGAGGTGGTCTCCCTCGGCGACGGGTCCGGGGCCGACACCGACGGGTGACCGTCGGGCCACTGGACCGGGACAGCCGGACGGCCGACCGCGGGACCACGCTCAGGTGGTCCCGCGGTCGGCCGTCGTCGTTCCGTCAGCGCTCGTAGTGCGACGGCGGGAAGGGATCCCGTTCACGCCGGGTGATCCGGCCCGCGGGCATCTCACCGGTGCCGACCTCGCGGTCGATCTCCTCGCGCTCCTGCCGGTACGCGGCGTCCGGGTCCTCCGTGGGTCCGCCCGGCAGACCGGCCTCACGCCGGTCGCGTTCCGTACGTGCCTGGAGCTCGTCCTCGTCGACCCGCCGGGGCATGCCCCTGCTGTGGCCGTGCTCCGGATCGCCTTCGACAGCTCGGTTGGACTTGTGGTGCGTCATGCGCAGCCTCCTCAAATGGACTGCCCGGGACGGACGTACGCCCGCCCGGGCACGCCTTTCGGTGTCAGGAGTCCTCCGTCCCGTCGTTCGTCACGCCGTCCTGCTCGTCCGCGGTCCCGTCGCCGCCCGGGTCCTCCGCCGCCGGGCCCTCGCCCTTGCGTACGGTGCAGTGGACCGTGTCGTCCCGGACGTCGGCGACGATCGTGTCGCCGGGTTCGGCCTCGCCGCTGAGCAGCAACTCGGCGATGCGGTTGTCGAGTTCGGTCTGGATGGTCCGGCGCAGGGGCCGTGCGCCGAACTCGGGCTGGTGGCCGTGGGCGACGAGCAGCTTCTTGGCCGCGTCCGTCACCTCGAGCTTCATCCCCTGCGCGTGCACCCGGCGTTCGCTCTGTCCGAGCAGGTGGTCGACGATCTCCGAGAGGTCGTTCTCGCTGAGGCCGTGGAAGATGATGATGTCGTCGATGCGGTTGAGGAACTCCGGCAGGAACCGGGTCCGCAACTCGTCCATCAGCACGTCCTTCAGCTCGGACACGTCGCCCTTGTGGTCGAGGATCAGGTGCGCGCCGATGTTGGACGTCATGATCACGACGCAGTGCCGGAAGTCGACGGTGCGGCCCTGGCCGTCCGTGAGCCGTCCGTCGTCGAGGATCTGGAGCAGTGTGTTGAAGATGTCGGGGTGTGCCTTCTCCACCTCGTCGAACAGCACGACACTGTACGGCTGCCGGCGGACCTTCTCGGTGAGCTGGCCGGCCTCGTCGTAGCCCACGTATCCGGGAGGCGCACCGACCAGGCGGGCCACCGTGTGCTTCTCCTGGAACTCGCTCATGTCGAAGCGGGTCATGCGGTTCTCGTCGCCGAAGAGCAGTTCCGCGAGGGTCTTGGCCAGTTCGGTCTTGCCGACGCCGGTCGGACCCAGGAAGAGGAAGGAGCCGACGGGGCGGTCGGGGTCGCCCATGCCGGCGCGGTTGCGGCGCACCGCCTGCGACACGGCGGTGACCGCCTCGTCCTGGCCGACGATGCGGGAGTGCATCTCCTCCTCCAGCTTGAGGAGCTTCTCCTTCTCGCTGGCGGTGAGCTGGGAGACCGGGATACCGGTGCGCCGGGAGACGATGTCGGCGATGTCGCGGGCGGTCACGGACACGACGCCGGCCCGGCGCTCCTCGATGCCCGCGAGTTCGCCCTCGGCGTCGGCGATCCGCTGCTTGAGCCGGCCCGCCCGCTCGAAGTCCTCGGCGGCGACGGACTGGTCGCGTTCGCGGCGCAGTTTGGCGACGCGGTCCTCGCGTTCGGCGACCTCGGTCGAGCGGCTCGCGCTGCGCAGCCGTACCCGCGCGCCCGCCTGGTCCATCACGTCGATCGCCTTGTCGGGCAGGAACCGGTCGCTGATGTAGCGGTCGGACAGCTCGGCCGCCGCCGCGAGGGCGCCGTCGGCGAAGCGGACCTGGTGGTGCGCCTCGTAGGCGTCGCGCAGGCCCTCCAGGATCTGCACGGTCTCCTCGACCGTCGGCTCCGGGACCATCACGGGCTGGAAGCGGCGTTCGAGCGCGGCGTCCTTCTCGACGTACTTGCGGTACTCGTCGATGGTCGTGGCGCCGACGACGTGCAGTTCTCCGCGGGCGAGGGCGGGCTTGAGCATGTTGCCCGCGTCCATCGAGCTCTCGCCCGACGCGCCCGCGCCGACCACCGTGTGGAGTTCGTCGATGAAGAGGATGATCTCGCCGTCCGAGTCCTGGACGTCCTCGATGACCTTCTTCAGACGTTCCTCGAACTGCCCGCGGTACTGGGCGCCCGCGACCATGCCGGACAGGTCGAGCGAGACGACGCGCTTGCCCTTCAGCGTCTCGGGGACGTCGCCGGAGACGATGCGCTGGGCGAGCCCCTCGACGATGGCGGTCTTGCCGACGCCGGGCTCGCCGATGAGGACGGGGTTGTTCTTGGAGCGGCGGGAGAGGATCTCGATGGTCTGCTCGATCTCCTCGGCCCGCCCGACCACCGGGTCGAGCTTTCCGGCCTTGGCCTCCTCGGTCAGGTCCCGCCCGAACTCGTCCAGGGTCGTCGCGGGCTTCTCGGGCTCGGCGGACGAGCGGTTCTCCTGGCGTGCGGCGCGTTCCGTGAGACCCGCCAGTTTCTGCGCGTCCTGTCCGTCGGCGCGCAGGAGCTGCGCGGCGCCGCTGTCGGCGTCGCCGAGCAGGGCGCCCAGGATGTGCTCGGGGCCGATGTAGGAGACCCCGGAGGCCTGCGAGCGGGCGTAGGCGGTGGCGAGGGTGCGCTTGGCCGCCGGGGTGAGGCCCGGTTCCGACGACGGCTCACTGGCCTCCCGCGGCAGCACCTCGGCGAGCTGCGCGGCGAGGGCGTCGGGGTCGACCCCGGCCTGGGCCAGCAGAGAGCGCGAGGGTTCCACCTTCGTGGCGGCCCAGAGCAGCTGTTCCGTGTCGAGGTCCGAGGTGCCGTCCTCCATGGCGCGCTGCGCGGCCAGATTGAGGAGTTCCTGCGACGACTCGGTCAGCAGCCGCCCGATCGGTACGCGCTGCACCGCGGGCGGGGACGACGCGGGTGACATACCGAAAAAGCGGTTCAGCAATTCGCCGAAAGGATCGGACGAGCCGAAACCGTACGTCGACATCGACATGAGCAGCTCCCGGAGCGGCGATGAATACTCTCCACCCTTTCGCGGGGCCCATTGCTCCGCAACCGGAGGCGGCGTCGCCCGGGCCGGTTCCGCGGGCCGCGGCAATGCGCCGGCACGCGGTAACTCGCCTCGGGGAAAAGCGGGTTGGGCAGGACGACGGCAGAGGAGCGCGTACACGCAAAGCGGACGTCGGTCCGCCGGGACCGAGTCTGCAGTCGTCCCTCGGCGTCCGTCGGTGCCGGGTCAGTCCCCCCTGCCGGGGCCTGTCAGGGACTGTCAGCCCTGGTCCGTGCCGGCGTCGGTCCACGGGTCGAGCGCCACCACGGCCTCGTCCGTGTACACGAGGAAGGTCAGGGTCTGGCGGAAGTACAGGTCGATGCCGTCGGCGTCGTGCGAGGTGTAGCCGATGGCGAGGTCCTCGCCGAGCCGCAGCTCGTAGTCGCCGCCCCGGGTGGTGAGCAGGAAGGCCCCTTCGACGGCGGGCGCCCAGACCAGCCGGCCGTCGAGCATCCGGCCGAGGTGGGCGGCGATGGGGTACCCGTGGTCGGAGGTCTCGCTGACCGCCGTGTAGGCCTCGGCGCCCAGCAGCAGCGTGTACGGGCCCTGCACGCCGGCCAGCCGCAGGGTGCTCAGGGCGTGGCTGACGGCGTCGGGGAAGTCGCGCGGTTCGGCGGGCAGGCGGAGCACCGGGTTGGAGGTGCGGGCCCGCAGCCCGTCGACGCTCGCGGCGGCGTAGCCGTTGAACACGGTCTGGTCCTCGGCGAACGCCATGGTGCGGGCGGCGTCCTTGACCGGCTGCCAGTCGGAGTCCTTGGCGCCCCGGTCGACGTCGTCGACGGCGTCGCGGCCGACGCGGAACGGCACGGTCAGCTCGACGAGGGGCTGGACCCGGCGCAGCCGGGCGGTGACCCCGGGCGAGGGGCCGTCGATGCCGGCGAGGTGGCCGGTGCCCACGGCGGCGAGCTCCGGGCCTTCGGGGCCGGTGACGTCCACGACGCGCCGTCCGGCGAGGTTGCGCCGGAAGGTGCGACGCGCCTCGTCCTCGATCTCGGCCCAGGCCGCGGGCGTGATGGGGGCGAGTTCGCGGTGCAGGTTGCCGGTGCCGTCGAACGTGGTCATGTTCGGACTCCTTTGAGGCTGCCGATGCCCAGCGAGCCGTTCGCCGTGGGCCGCTCCGCGGGAGGGGCGGGCGGGTCCGCCGCCGTCTCCTCGCCGGAGGCCGCGGGGACGTCCGTCGCCTCCTCGCCGGGGGCGGCGGGCAGGTCGTCGAGGAAGTCGACGGTCGGGACGTGGAAGAGGCAGCCGGTGATCGCGGTCGAGAAGTCGAGGATGCGGTCGTGCGGGGCCGGGCCGTCGCCGAGGAACATGTTCCGCAGCATCTGCTCGGTCACGTCGGGGGTGCGCGCGTAGCCGATGAAGAAGGTGCCGAACTCGCCCTCTCCGGGCGCGCCGAACGGCATGTTCTCCCGCACGATCTTGCGTTCGTCGCCGTCGTCGTCCGTGATGGTGTTGAGCGCGACGTGGGAGTCGACCGGTTTGACGTCGTCGGGGAGTTCGACGTTGGCCGCCTTGGTGCGGCCGATGACCTTCTCCTGCTCGGTGTCCGGCAGGGCGTTCCACGCGGCCATGTCGTGCAGGTACTTCTGGATGATCACGTAGCTGCCGTCCGCGAAGTCCGGGTCCTCGTCGCCGACGAACACGGAGTCGGCGGCGAGCTGACCCTCGGGGTTCTCGCTGCCGTCGACGAAGCCGAGCAGGTCGCGCTCGTCGAAGTACTTGAACCCGTGGACCTCGTCGACGGTCGTGACCGCGCCGTCGAGGCGTTCCATGATGAGCCGGGCCAGTTCGAAGCAGAGGTCCATCCGGTCGGCCCGGAAGTGGAAGAGCAGGTCGCCGGGGGTGGACGGGGCCCGGTGGCGTGTGCCGTTCAACTCGGTGAAGGGGTGCAGTTCCCGCGGGCGGGGCCCGTCGAACAGCCGGTCCCAGACGTCGGAGCCGATGCCGACGATGCAGGCGAGCCGGTCGCCGGGGGCGCGGAAGCCGACGGAGCGGCGCAGGCCCGACACGTCCTCCAGGAGGTCGCGGACCGTGTCCTCGTGGCCCGGCGTGACGGTGAGTACGAGGAAGACGGTGGCCCTGGCCGGTCGGGAGATGACGGCCTGTCGCTCAGCCAAGAGTCGGCCTCCTCGTGAGACGCGGGAGTGTCCCTCGCGTGCGGGACGGTCGGTTCCTCTCCCCATCCTGCTGCGTGCCGGGGGAATCCGCACGAGATCCCGGCGCCCGGCGCCGGGAACACGTCAGCGCCTGTGTCCGGCGTCCGGCGCGTCAGCCGCTGACGATCCCCACGACGACGTTGATGGCGGTGGCGAGAATGCTGGTGCCGAACACATAGGAAAGGAGGGAATGCCTGAGCACGATGGAACGGATGGCGGAACTCGACACGTCGGTGTCGGAGACCTGATATGTCATTCCGAGGTTGTAGCTGAAATAGAAGAAGTCGCGGTACGAGGGCGGGTCGTCGGAATTGAAGTCGATGCCGCCGTTGTGCTCGTAGTACAAGTAGGCGTAGCGGGTGGCGTACATCAGGTGCAGCGCGGACCAGGCGAGGAAGACGCCGCACAGGGCCGTGACCGCCGCCGCGTGTCCGTCGTCGGCCTTGCCTCCGCGCACGAGCAGCAGCACGATCGCGAACAGCCCGCACAGGGCGACCGCGACGACGACGAACTCGTCGGTCACGGGCCGGAAGTCCTCGCGCCGGGTGTTGCGCCGGGTGGCCGCGGCGTCCATGGGCCACAGCACCACCCAGCCCGCCAGGACGAAGAACAGTTCCGTCGCGGCGATCCCGGCCAGCAGTCCCAGCAGGATGTCGGTGGGCAGACCCACGGCCACGCCGACGGCGGCACCGAGGACGATCGCGCCGGTCAGGCGCGGCACGGCGTCCAGGGGAAGCTTCATCCTCATATACCGCCACGTTAGTCCCGTTGCGACGCAGCAGCCCGGCGGGGGCGGGCGCGGGCGGGGGCTCCGGCGCGGGGAGGTGTCCGCGCCGCGTGAACCGGCGCCCGCCGGGTAGGAACGGGGCACCCGGACGGGACCGGCCCGACGGTCGCGCGGCGACGGAAGGAACGGTTGGGCCATGACTCTGGAGCAGACCGCCCGGGACACGGTGGAGGCGGTCGTCGTGGACGACGGCCTGCTGCTGCTCGTCGACGCGCCGAACGGCTGGGGGCTGCCGTCCGGACCCCCGGAACTGGCCGAGCGCCCGCAGGCCACGGCGGCGCGTGTGGTCTACGAACTCACCGGCTACCTCGTGGACGGTTCCTCGCTCCTGGAGGCCGACGGCGAGGCGGTGGAGGGGCCGGTCGCCGGCCCGTCGACCGTGGTGTGCCGGCTGCTGAGCGACACCCCGTCGGCGGAGGCCCGGCTCGGCGCGGAGCAGCTCCGCTGGACCCCGTTCGCGGAGGCCATAGGCACCGGGCTGCCCCAGGCCGTACGCCAGTACCTGGAGGGTCACACCCCCCTGTAGGCCGGCCGGTGCCCGCGGCGCTCGGTCGGGGGCTCAGACGGGGACGGGGAACAGCAGGCAGCTGCTGGTGGTGTGGGCGAGCAGCCGGTCGGCCTCGTCGAGGAGTTCCGCCTGGGCGAGGGCCGTACGGCGGCCGCTGTTGAGGACGGTGCCGACGGCGCGGATCCGGCCGGTGTCCACGGTGACCGGCCGCAGGAACTTCACGGTCAGGTCCAGCGACGTGTAGCCCATGGCCGGGGGCAGCACGGACTGCACCGCGCACCCCGCGGCGGAGTCGAGCAGCGTGGCGTACACCCCGCCGTGGACGCTGCCGATGGGGTTGTAGTGCTCCTCCCCCGGGACCAGGGAGAAGACCGCGCGGCCGTGCTCGACCTCGTCGAGGGTCATGCCGAGGGTCGCCGCGATCGGTGGCGCGGGGAGCCGCCCGGCCTGCACCTCGCGGAGGAAGTCGAGGCCGCTGCGGTGCCCGACCGCGGACGCGGAGACGGCCGGGTCCTCCCAGTCGTATGTGCGTGACCTGCCCATGACGTTCCCCGTTCCGCTCGACCCGGCCTGCCTTCTTTTTTCGAAGTTAGCCAGCACGGGACCTGGCTGTCAATGACACAGTCAGCCTACGATGGCCCCATGACGTGGCTCGACACCAGCACCGACAACTGCACGGTCCAGCGGACGCTCGACCTGATCGGCGAGAAGTGGTCGATGCTGGTCCTGCGGGACTCCATGAACGGCGTGCGGCGGTTCGACGACTTCCGCCGCCATGTCGGCCTGTCCGAGAGCGTGCTGGCCGACCGGCTGCGCAAGCTCGTCGCGGCCGGGATCCTGGACACCGTCCCGTACAGCGAACCGGGCAGCCGCACCCGGCACGAGTACCGGCTCACCCGCAAGGGCTGGGAGCTGTGGCCCGCCATGATCGCGCTGAAGCAGTGGGGCGACCGCTACACCGCGGACCCCGAGGGCCCGCCCCTGGAGGTCGTGCACGACGGCTGCGGCGAGCAGGTCCGCACGGTGGTCGTCTGCGGCGCGGATCACGGCGAGCTGATCCCGCCCGACGCGCGGACCCGTCCCGGCCCCTCCGCGCAGCGCGCGGACGGCGCCGCCACGGCCCCCTGACGCGCACGGCACGCCCCCGGCGGGTTCGGCCGGCGCGGGTTCGGCCGCGAACGGGACCCCGGGCCCGGCCCCTCGGGAGCCCGGCGGACCCGGTCCGCGTGACCGCGGGCGCGGTTCCTCTCGTACGGTGAGGTCAGTGCGTGAGGGACCGAGCGGTGGAGGAACGATGACGGACACGAGACCGCCGGCCCGGGAGCGGTGGGCGGCGAGGGCGTCGCTCGCCGCGGCGGCGCTCGCGGTGGCCGTGCCGCTCTTCACCGGTGGTGTGCGCGGCGTGCTGCTCCTGATCGCCGCCGTCGTCGGCATGGCCGTCGCGGCGGCGGCGCTGTGGTGGATGCTCACCCGGCGGGGCCCCGCGCGCTGGATCGCCGGGCTGCTGGCGATCGCGGTGCCCCTCGGCGTCATCGTGGTCCTCGCGGTCACACTGCTGTGGACGCTGCTGCTGTCGCCCGTGCTGTGGATCCTCGCGGTCTGGTGCGGCCGGTACGCGCTGCGGAGCGCCCGGGGCCGGGTGCGGCCGATGAAGGAGCACCGCACCCCGCCGCCGCGCCGCCCGTTCGTCCTGATGAACCCGCGCTCCGGCGGCGGCAAGGTGGAGCAGTTCGGTCTCGTGGAGAAGGCCGAGCGGCTCGGTGCGCGGGTCGTGCTGCTCGACCCGGAGAACCAACAGGACGTGACCGAGCTGGCCCGGCAGGCGGTCGCGGACGGCGCGGACCTGCTCGGCGTCGCGGGCGGCGACGGGACGCAGGCGCTCGTCGCGGCCGTCGCCGTCGAACACGGCCTGCCGTTCCTGGTGATCTCGGCCGGCACCCGCAACCACTTCGCGATGGACCTGGGCCTCGACCGCGACGACCCGTCCACGTGCCTCGACGCCCTGCCGAACGGTGTGGAACTGCGCGTCGACCTCGGCTTCGCGGGCGGCCACCCCTTCGTCAACAACGCGTCGTTCGGTGCGTACGCGGCCGTCGTCCAGGATCCCGCCTACCGGGACGACAAGATCGGCACCTCGCTGCAGCTCCTCCCGGACCTGCTCACCCGCCAGCGCGGGCCGCAGCTGACCGCGGAGGCCGCCGGCACGACCCTCGATGCCCCGCAGGCCCTGCTGGTGAGCAACAACCCCTACCGCACGAACGAGTCCGCCGGTATGGGCCGCCGCGAGCGGCTCGACTCCGGGCTGCTCGGCATTCTCGGCGTCAAGGTCGACAGCGCCGTGGAGGCCGCCGCGCTGCTGCTCGCCCCGGACCCGGGCGGCCTCTCCGTCCTCACCGCCCGCGAGGTGGTCGTCGGTGCCGACAGCGCCGAGCTGGAGGTCGGCATCGACGGCGAGGCCATGGTCCTGCCGACGCCGGTGCACTGCCGGGTCGAGCCGGGTGCGCTGCGGGTGCGCGTCCCGAAGAACCGGCCCGGTGTCCCGACGGCGAAGCCCGCCCTCGACTGGCGGCGCCTCCTGTCGCTGGCCCTGCTCGTGGGCCGCACGGCCGGCGTACGACGCCCGGGGCACCGGCCGCCGGGGCCGGACACCCTGCGCAAGCTCGTCTGACCGGCACGCCGCCGCCCGGAGAGCGGGCCGCGCTCCGAAGACGTGAAGCCGGCCTCAAGCGGTCGCCCCCGAACGCCTCAAGGCACGGCGAGGTCTTCGCGGGCTACGCGGAACGCCTGGTCCTGCGGACGGCGGGGCTGCGCCTGACGGGCTGAGCGCTCCCCGGAGAGCGTCGCCCGAGCCCTCCGGCCCGCCCACAACAGGTCGCTGACCAGCGCTTCAGCCCAGCACGAAGCACTATACATGCCGTGTATACACGGTATGTATAGTGCGGGCATGCCTTCTCTGCCCTGGAAGATGAAAAGACCCCTGCCCGGGTTCCGTGCCGTGGCCACGATCTCCGCCGCCGTGGCTCTGGCCCTCCCGCTCACGGGGTGCACGACTCTGCACACCACCGCGCCGAGCGCGGCGCGGGCCGACGCGGAGGACGCCGTACTGCGGGCCGGGTTCGGAGCCGTCGACTGCCGGAAGGCCAAGTGCATCGCGCTGACCTTCGACGCCGGCCCGAGCGAGCACTCGGCCCGGCTGCTCGACATCCTGAAGGAGAAGAAGGTCCCGGCGACCTTCTTCCTGCTGGGCAAGCGGCACATCGAGAAGTACCCGGAGCTGGTCCGGCGCATGGCGGCCGAGGGCCACGAGGTGGCCAGCCACACCTGGGACCACCGGATCCTCACCCGGATATCCCCGAAGGAGATACGGGAGGAACTGCGCCGCCCGGACGAGGCCATAGAACGGCTCACCGGCCACAAGCCGACGCTGATGCGTCCGCCGCAGGGCCGCACGGACGACACCGTGCACAGGATCGCGCGCGAGGAGGGGCTCGCGGAGGTCCTGTGGAGCGTGACGGCGAAGGACTACCAGACAGACGACTCCGCGCTGATCACGAAGCGCGTGCTGCAGCAGTCGTCCCGGGACGGGATCATCCTGCTGCACGACCTCTACCCGGGGACGGTGCCCGCGGTGCCCGGAATCATCGACGCGCTGAAGGAACGCGGCTACGTGTTCGTCACCGTCCCCCAGCTGCTGGCACCGGGGAAGGCCGAACCGGGCACGGTGTACCGGCCCTGAGCCACGCCGTCACGGCGCCCCGGCCCCATCCGGGACCCGACCGCGACGAACGCCCGTAGGCTCGCCCCGTGGCCCTCTTCGCCCTGGAACGCGCGTCCTCGCTCTCCGTCGCCGAGATCTGGCGCCGCCTCACCGACTGGCCCCGGCACGCGGACGTCGTGCCGCTGACCCGGATCACCGTGCGCACCCCGCCGCCGACAGGGCCCGGCACCGTGTTCGTGGCCCGGTCGGGGATCGGGCCCCTCGCGTTCGACGACCCGATGGAGGTCACCGTCTGGCGGCCGCCGCTCGACGGGGGTCCGGGGCGGTGCCGGCTGGAGAAGCGCGGCAGGTTCGTCACCGGATGGGCCGAGATCGAGGTCCACCCGGCGGACGGCGGAGGTTCACGGGTGGTCTGGCGCGAGGACGTGAACGTACGCGGGCTGCCCGGTCTGGCCGACCGCCCGCTGGAACGGTCGGCGCGGTGGATGTTCGGGCGGGCGGCGGACGCGCTGCTGAAGCAGGACTGACAACACCTGGCCCCGGTCCGAGCCCCGGCGCACAACTCCCCTCCGTCCTCTTCGACTTCACGTCCGCGGCATCCGCCCGGCCCGGTCGGCAGCCCCCGGTTCACGGTCGGTCAGCGGGCGGCACCGTCCAAGGGCCGGAGAACGGCACCGCCTCGCCGACAGCGGTGCCCCGCCGCCCGGGAGGGGCGGGGCACCGAGTCCACCGAGGGTCAACTCGCCGGCAGGAGCGGCGGGTTGGCCAACCGCGCGAGTTCCAGGGCCTGTTGCGGGAACCAGTCCCCCGCGTCCGGGTCGAGCGTCCCGCGCTCCGGGTCCTGCGGGCCCGCCGTTCCCCGCAGGCAGAGGCCGTCCGACTCCCCGGGCGTCTTGATCCACAGGCGCGCGTCCTGCAACGGGTCGCCCGTACGCAGCGTCGGGCGCGCGCCGAGGCCGCGGTCCGGCGGGTTGCACCAGTCCTGCGCGTCGGTGTACTTGCCGGCGGGCGGGGTCCAGGGGCCCCGGCCGTTGCGGCTGGAGTCGGTGACGAAGTGCTTCATCCGCGAGGCGGGCGTGTGCACGTGCGTGTCGAGCCAGGCCTGCGCGTCGGCCCTCGGCCATCCCTGACTCGGGCACGCGGCCGCGTCTCCCCCACCGGCCACGTACGCCAGGCAGGACGAGATCAGCTTGCCGTACCAGGAGTTGGCGTCGTCGGTGTTGTAGTTCGACGCGTTGGTGTAGAAGCCGGAGGCCCGGCCGACACCGCCCTTGATCAGGCGCGGCACGATGGAGTCGACCGTGTGCCACCCGGGGTGCCCGGTGTCGAGGTAGACCCGCGTGCCGGACAGCGGCTCCAGCGCGTCGACCGCGTAGTTGACCTCGGTATAGCGGGCCGCGGTCTTCGTGCCCTGCGCGTCGTCCTGGCCGCAGTCGGACGGCAGCAGGGCCAGGGCGTCGGGTTCGAGGGTGACGATCGTGTCGCCGTGGCCGATCCCCCGCGCCACGGCGTCGATCCAGGTCTCGTACTCCGCGGTGGTCGCGGCGCCGCCCGCCGAGTAGTTGGCGCAGTCGCGGCCGGGGATGTCGTACAGCGCGAGCACGACGGTCGCGTGATCGCGTCCCCCGTCCCGCACCACCGCCCTGACCTGCCGCTCCACCTCGGCCGGCGTCTGGTCGCCGAACCACACGGCCTGCGGGGTGTTCACCATCGTCAGGATGCCCGCCGCGTCGCGGAGCCGGCCCGCCCCGGCGAGGTCGAGGGCCTGCCGATACGCGGCCGGGTTGGCGTCCGGGACGTACAGCGCGGGCCCGTGCCCGGCGGGGCCCGGGGTCTCCGCGGCGTGTGCCGGGGGTACGCCGAGCAGGGCCGTGAGGCCGAGGGACACGGCCGCGAGCCATGTGGGGGTACGTCGTCTCATCCGGGTTCACTCCTGGGTCACAACGGTCACGAGGGACGTGCGGGAGCGCTCCCACAGGAGACTCGCCGAGCGGCATGCCTACGTCAATACACGCGTCGCAATCGGTGGAACGAGCGGGGAGTCGGCTGCCGGGGCCGACCGGGCGGCGCCGTGGGCCGCGCCGGAGCGAGAGGGAGGGAGCGAGAGGGGGTGAAAAGGCGAGGGCGCGGAGACGGAGAAGGCCCGCCACTCGTCGGTGACGGGCCTCGCTCGGGTCGCCGCTCAGGCCACGGAGCCGATGTGCCGGGCCGGGACCGAGTTCGGGTCGTGGTGGATCGGCGTGTGCGCGCCGGTCAGTGAAGTGCCGCTGCCGCCGCGCCGGTTGGCCACGATCTCCGAGGCGATGGACAGCGCGGTCTCCTCGGGGGTGCGTGCGCCGAGGTCCAGGCCGATGGGCGACCTGAGGCGGGCCAGTTCCAGCTCGGTCACGCCGACCTCGCGCAGCCGGCGGTTGCGGTCGAGGTGGGTGCGCCGGGAGCCCATGGCGCCGACGTACGCCACCGGGAGCCGCAGGGCGAGCCGGAGCAGCGGGACGTCGAACTTGGCGTCGTGGGTGAGCACGCACAGGACGGTCCGCGCGTCGACGTCCGTGCTCTCCAGGTAGCGGTGCGGCCAGTCCACGACGATCTCGTCGGCGTCGGGGAAGCGGGTCCGGGTCGCGAACACCGGGCGGGCGTCGCACACGGTGACCCGGTAGCCGAGGAACTTGCCCATGTGGACCAGTGCCGAGGCGAAGTCGATGGCGCCGAAGACGATCATGCGCGGGGGCGGGACGGACGACTCCACGAGGACGGTGAGCGGTGCTCCGCAACGAGAGCCCTGCTCACCGATCTCCAGGACGCCGGTCCGGCCGGCGTCCAGCTGGGCCACAGTCTCGCCCACCACGGTGCGGTCGAGTTCGGGGTGGGCGCCGAAGCCGCCCTCGTAGGATCCGTCGGATCGTACGAGGAGGGCGCGGCCCATCAGGTCGGCGGGGCCGCTCACGATCCGGGCGACGGCTGTCGCCCGCCCGTCCGCGACGGCGGCCAGCGCCGTCGCGAGCACGGCCCGGCGGGCGGTGTCCCGCGCGCGGACCGGGGTGACGAGGATGTCGATGACACCTCCGCAGGTCAGTCCGACCGCGAAGGCGTCGTCGTCGCTGTAGCCGAAGCGTTCGAGGACGGTTTCCCCGTCCTCCAGGGCCTGCCGGCACAGCTCGTAGACCGCTCCCTCCACGCAACCGCCCGAGACCGAGCCGATGGCCGTGCCCTCGGCGTCGACCGCCAGTGCGGCGCCCGGCTGGCGGGGCGCGCTGCCCCCGACCGCCACCACGGTGGCGACGGCGAAGTCACGGCCCTGCTCGACCCACCGGTGCAGCTCTTCGGCGATGTCCAGCATCTCGGTCTCCTTAACAGCGGTTGCGTGGAGCGAGCCGGAGCGTCAGTGGACGCCCATCCAGCTCTCGATCGGGTTGAGCGCGAAGTACACGAAGAAGATCACCGTGAGGCCCCACATGAAGGCCCCGATCTCCCGGGCCTTGCCCTGGGCGATCTTGATGGCGACGTAACTGATCACACCGGCCGCCACGCCCGCGGTGATCGAATAGGTGAAGGGCATGATCACCACGGTCAGGAAGACGGGGATCGCGGTGGCCCGGTCGGCCCAGTCCACGTGGCGGGCGTTCATCATCATCATCGCGCCGATGACCACCAGGGCGGCCGCCGCGACCTCGCCGGGCACGATGGCCGTGAGCGGGGTGAAGAAGAGGCAGGCCGCGAAGAACAGGCCGGTGATGACGGAGGAGAGGCCGGTGCGGGCCCCTTCGCCGACGCCGGTCGCGGACTCGACGAAGACCGTCTGGCCGGAGGCTCCGGCCACACCGCCGACCGCGCCGCCCGCACCGTCGATGAACAGCGCCTTCGACAGGCCCGGCATCCGGCCCTGGGCGTCGGCGAGGTTGGCCTCGGTGCCGACACCGATGATGGTGGCCATCGCGTCGAAGAACCCGGCGAGCACCAGCGTGAAGACGATCATGCCGACCGTCATCGCGCCGACCCCGCCCCATCCGCCGAACTCCACGTGTCCGAAGAGCGAGAAGTCCGGCATGGAGACCGCGCTGCCGTGCAGCTCGGGGGCTCCGCTGGCCCACTGCTTGGGGTCGATGACCCCGGTGGCGTTGAGGACGACCGAGAGGACGGTGCCGGAGATGATCCCGATGAGGATCGCGCCGGGGACGCCGCGCGCCTGGAGCATGAAGATCAGCAGCAGGGTGGCGGCGAAGAGCAGGACCGGCCAGCCGGCGAGTTCACCGGTGGCACCCAGGCTGACCGGGGTCGCCTTGCCCTGGTGGACGAAGCCGGCCTTCACGAGGCCGATGAGGGCGATGAACAGGCCGATGCCCATGGTGATGGCGTGCTTGAGCGCCAACGGGATCGCGTTCATGATCATCTCGCGCAGGCCGGTGACGACCAGGAGCATGATGACCGCGCCGTACATCACGCACATGCCCATGGCCTGCGGCCAGGTCATCTGCGGGGCGACCTGCGAGGAGAGCACACCGGACACGGAGAGTCCGGCGGCCAGGGCCAGCGGCACCTTGCCGACGAACCCCATGAGAAGCGTGGTGAAGGCCGCCGCGAACGCGGTCGCGGTGATCAGCGCCTTCTGGCCGAGCACGTCCCCCGCCACGTCCTTGCCGGACAGGATGAGGGGGTTGAGCAGCAGGATGTACGCCATCGCCATGAAGGTCGTGACGCCGCCGCGCACCTCACGCGCGATCGAGCTTCCCCGCTGGGATATGTGAAAGTACCGGTCGAGCCAAGACCGTCCGGCCGGAACGCGGCTGCCCGCGCCCGCGTCCGTCGCGGCGGTCTTCGGCTCCAGTGACTGCTGGGTCATGTGGGCCTACTCCCAAGGTTCAAAGGGGCACCCGCGACAGCCGCCCTGACGGCTGCTGGAACCGCGAACGCGGTTACGGGATTTGGGAAGGTGCTTCGGCCGCACGACCCGGGGGACGGCCCGAGGCGAACGAGTGAAACCAGAGGAACTCTGCTGCGGTACGTGCCTGTTGTGCTGCTCTCCGACGGTTCCCGTGGCCGCGAGCGGTGCGGTTCCGGGACTCCGGGCGGCGCGGTGAAGTGTGACGTTCCCTGCGCCGCCCGGAGAGTTCTGGCCGGTGCTACGCGGCGCCCGTGCCCGTGAGGTGCTCGGGGCGGACCGGCGTCCGGTTGAGCTCCAGACCCGTCGCGTTCCGGATCGCCGCGAGGACGGCCGGCGTGGACGACAGGGTCGGGGCCTCGCCGATGCCACGGAGCCCGTACGGCGCGTGGTCGTCGGCGAGTTCGAGCACGTCGACGGGGATGGTCGGCGTGTCGAGGATGGTGGGGATCAGGTAGTCCGTGAAGGAGGGGTTGCGCACCTTCGCGGTCTTCGGGTCGACGATGATCTCCTCCATGACCGCCACGCCCAGGCCCTGGGTGGTGCCACCCTGGATCTGGCCGATGACGGACAGCGGGTTGAGCGCCTTGCCGACGTCCTGGGCGCAGGCCAGTTCGATGACCTTGACCAGTCCGAGTTCGGTGTCCACCTCCACCACCGCGCGGTGCGCGGCGAAGGAGTACTGGACGTGTCCGTTGCCCTGGCCGGTGCGCAGGTCGAAGGCCTCGGTGGGGCGGTGCCGCCACTCGGCCTCGATCTCCACGGCCTCGCCCTCCAGCACGTCGGCCAGGTCGGCGAGGACCTCGCCGCCGTCGGTGACGACCTTGCCGCCCTCCAGCAGGAGTTCGGCGGTGGCCCACGCCGGGTGGTACGTGCCGAACTTGCGGCGGCCGAGTTCCAGGACCTTCTCGCGGACCAGCTCGCAGGAGTTCTTGACGGCGCCACCGGTGACGTACGTCTGACGGGACGCGGACGTCGAACCGGCGCTGCCCACCTGGGTGTCGGCGGGGTGGATCGTCACCTGGGTGACGCCCAGCTCGGTGCGGGCGATCTGCGCGTGGACGGTGACGCCGCCCTGGCCGACCTCCGCCATCGCGGTGTGCACGGTGGCCACCGGCTCGCCGCCGACGACCTCCATGCGGACCTTGGCGGTGGAGTAGTCGTCGAAGCCCTCGGAGAAGCCGACGTTCTTGATGCCGACGGCGTAGCCGATGCCGCGGACGACGCCTTCGCCGTGCGTGGTGTTGGACAGGCCGCCGGGCAGCTGCCGTACGTCGGCCGCCTCGCCTGCCGCGAGCCACTGCTGCTCGGGCGGCAGCGGCATCGCCTTGACGCGGCGCAGGAGTTCGGCGACCGGGGCCGGCGAGTCCACGGGCTGTCCGGTGGGCAGGAGCGTGCCCTGCTCCATGGCGTTGAGCTGGCGGAACGCGACCCGGTCCATGCCCACCTTGTCGGCGAGCCGGTCCATCTGGGCCTCGTAGGCGAAGCACGCCTGGACCGCGCCGAAGCCGCGCATCGCGCCGCAGGGCGGGTTGTTGGTGTACAGCGCGATGGCCTCGATGTCGACGTCCTCGACGACGTACGGGCCGACGCTGAGCGAGGACGCGTTGCCGACGACCGCCGGGGAGGCCGACGCGTAGGCGCCGCCGTCCAGCACGATCCGCGCCTTCATGTGCGTGAGCTTGCCGTCCTTGGTCGCCCCGTGCTCGTAGGAGAGCTTGGCGGGGTGGCGGTGGACGTGTCCGAAGAAGGACTCGAAGCGGTTGTAGACGATCTTGACGGGCTTGCCGGTGCGCAGCGCCAGCAGGCAGGCGTGGATCTGCATCGACAGGTCCTCGCGGCCTCCGAAGGCACCGCCGACGCCGGAGAGCGTCATACGGACCTTGTCCTCGGGCAGTCCGAGGACGGGGGCGATCTGCTTGAGGTCCGAGTGCAGCCACTGGGTGGCGACGTAGAGCTCGACGCCGCCGTCCTCGGAGGGCACGGCCAGTCCGGACTCGGGGCCGAGGAAGGCCTGGTCCTGCATGCCGAAGGTGTACTCGCCCTTGACGACGAAGTCGGCCTTCTTGGCGGCCTCTTCGACGTCTCCGCGGACGATCGGCTGCCGGTGCACGATGTTGGGGTGCGGGACATGGCCGATGTGGTGGTCGTCGCGGCCCTCGTGGATGAGGATCGCGTCGGGCGCGGTCGCGGACGCCTCGTCCGTGATGACCGGCAGTTCCCTGTACTCCACCTTGATCTTGGCGGCCGCGCGGCGCGCGGTCTCCGGGTGGTCGGCGGCGACGATCGCGACGGGCTCGCCGTGGTGGCGTACCTTGCCGTGCGCGAGGACCGGGGTGTCCTGGATCTCCAGGCCGTAGGTCTTCACCGCGGTGGGCAGGTCGTCGTAGGTCAGGACGGCGTAGACGCCGGCCTGCGCGAGGGCCTCGGAGGTGTCGATCGACACGATCTCGGCGTGCGCGACGGTGGAGCGCAGGATCTGCCCCCACAGCATGTCCTCGTGCCACATGTCGGAGGAGTACGCGAACTCTCCGGTGACCTTGAGGGTGCCGTCCGGGCGGAGCGTGGACTCGCCGATGCCGCCCTTGGTCTTGGAGCCCTGCGTGATGTTCGTGGGCGTGCCGGTGGTTCCCATGGTCAGACCCCCTCGGACTGCCGGGCGGCCGCCAGGCGGACCGCGTCCATGATCTTCTCGTAGCCGGTGCAGCGGCACAGGTTGCCCGACAGCGCTTCGCGGATGTCCGCGTCGGTCGGGTTCGGCGTGCGCTCCAGCATCTCGTCGGCCGCGACCAGCAGACCCGGGGTGCAGAAGCCGCACTGGACGGCGCCGGCGTCGATGAACGCCTGCTGGATCGGGGAGAGTTCGTTGCCCTCGCCGGTCTGCGAGTCCTGGCCCTTGGCGGCCCAGCCCTTCGCGGCGTCGAGCGACGTGCCGCTCTTCTCGCCGCTGCCGCAGGCGCCGGTGGCGCAACCGCCGTGCTCGGCACGCTGCTTGGCGAAGTCGGCGAGGCCCTCGACGGTGACGACGTCGCGGTCCTGCACCTGCCCCGCGGCGACCAGACAGGAACACACCGGTACGCCGTCCAGGCGGACGGTGCAGGATCCGCACTCGCCCTGCTCACAGGCGTTCTTGGAACCGGGCAGGCCCATGCGCTCGCGCAGGACGTAGAGGAGGCTCTCGCCCTCCCAGACGTCGTCGGCCTCCTGCCGGCGGCCGTTGACCGTGAAATTGACGCGCATTACGCGACTCCCTCCGTGCGGGCGGCGCCGCCGCGGTACGACTCCCAGGTCCAGGTCAGCGTCCGGCGGGCCATGATGCCCACCGCGTGGCGGCGGTAGCTCGCGGTGCCGCGGACGTCGTCGATCGGGTTGCAGGAGGCGGAGCACAGGTCCGCGAACTGCTTGGCGACCGACGGGGTGATGATCTTTCCGTTGTCCCAGAAGCCGCCCTCGTCGAGCGCGGCGTTCAGGAAGTCCTCGGCGGCCTTGGCGCGGACCGGGGTCGGCGCCGCCGAGCCGATGCCGGTGCGGACCGTCCGGGTGTCGGGGTGCAGGGCCAGGCCGAAGGCGCACACGGCGATCACCATCGCGTTGCGGGTGCCGACCTTCGAGTACTGCTGCGGGCCGTCCGCCTTCTTGACGTGCACGGCCCTGATCAGCTCGTCGGGCTCGAGCGCGTTGCGCTTCACACCCGTGTAGAACGCGTCGATCGGGATCAGGCGCGTTCCGCGGACGGATTCGGCCTCGACCTCGGCGCCGGCGGCGAGGAGGGCGGGGTGGGCGTCACCGGCCGGGGAGGCGGTGCCGAGGTTGCCGCCGACTCCGCCGCGGTTGCGGATCTGCGGGGAGGCCACGGTGTGGGAGGCGAGGGCCAGGCCCGGCAGCTCGCCGCGCAGGTTCTCCATGATGTGGGTGTACGGAACGGAGGCGCCCAGACGCACGCTCTCCTCGCCGACCTCCCATTCGCTCAGCTCGCCGATGCGGTTGAGGTCCAGCAGGTACTCGGGCCTGCGGTGGTCGAAGTTGATCTCGACCATCACATCGGTGCCACCCGCAATCGGCACAGCCGTGGGGTGCTCAGCCTTGGCGGCGAGCGCCTCCTCCCAGCTGGCGGGGCGAAGGAAGTCCATGAGTGGCTCTCTTCATTCGTGTCGTCGGTCGTTCTGATCAAGCCAGATCGTGTGCGGGCGGCCCGGCTCATTCATGAGGTGTTAACGCGGAGTGAGGCCAGTACACAGCGCTGTCCCATACGGGGGTCAGTCACCGAAACCATGAAGGAGTTGGCTGGCCAGCGCGCGCATCTTGTAGATTCGTATGAACGGAGGCCATCAGTTACCTCCTCGGTTTCCCCTGGAAACAGTGACCACAGCCCCCTGGA
Organism: Streptomyces sp. NBC_01428; assembly: GCF_036231965.1. Lineage (NCBI taxonomy): Bacteria > Bacillati > Actinomycetota > Actinomycetes > Kitasatosporales > Streptomycetaceae > Streptomyces > Streptomyces sp. NBC_01428. The sequence goes on from NZ_CP109499.1 coordinate 2,379,311, forward strand.
AACAGCGAGCGCGGATCACGGAAGCCCAGGCCACGACCCGGGGACGGGCTCACTGACGCCCGGCGCCCGCGGACCGGCTCCGCGTGGCCCGGGGACCCGCTCGCGGGAACCTCACCGACGCTTCATCGTAGATTTCGAGACAAAGAACGGCGGCGACGAGAATGCGGCTGCGCGCACTGCTGGACACCGACGCGCTGGGCCTGCGGCTGCTCGGCGGCGAGGACGAGCTCGACCGCACCGTCCGCGGTGTGATGACCACGGACCTCAAGGACCCGAGCCGGTACCTCTCGGGCGGGGAGCTGGTCCTGACGGGCCTCGCCTGGCGGCACGACGCGAGCGACTCCGAGCCGTTCGTCCGCATCCTCGCGAGCACCGGCGTCGCGGGCCTCGCGGCGGGTGAGGCGGAGCTGGGCGACATCCCCGACGACCTGGTCCTCGCCTGTGCCCGGCACCGCCTGCCGCTGTTCGCCGTGAACGAGTCGGTGGCCTTCGCGACCATCACCGAGCACGTCGTGCGCCAGGTCTCCGGCGAGCGCGCGGGCGACCTGGCCGCCGTGGTCGACCGGCACCGCCGGATGATGACGTCGGGCCCCGCGGGCGGGGGCCCCGACGTGGTCCTCGACCTGCTCGGCACCGACCTCGACCTGCGCGCCTGGGTGCTGTCCCCCGCCGGCCGGACCGTCGCCGGGTCGAAGGCGGCGGGCGGCGAGCTGCCCGCGGACATCTGCGCCAGGCTGGCCGCCGAGCACCTCGCGGCGGTCCGTACCGGGCGCCGCGGGCCGCACCGGGTCACGGTCGGCCAGGCGACGTACTCGCTCTTCCCGATCCGCTCCGCCGCGCGCGCCGCGACCGCCTCGCGGGACGTGCGCGAGACGGTGCTCTCCGACTGGCTGCTCGCCGTCGAGGCGGACGCCGGGGACTGGCCCGAGGAGCGCCTCGACCTGCTCCAGGGCGTCACCCAGCTCATCGCCGTGGAGCGGGACCGGCGGGACGCGGCGCGTACGGTGCGGCGGCGGCTCGCGCAGGAGGTCCTGGAGCTGGTCCAGACGGGGGCGGCGCCCGCCGAGATCGCGGCACGGCTGCGGGTCGCGGCGCCGGTGCTGCTGCCGGGCCTCGGCGCGGCCCCGCACTGGCAGGTCGTGGTGGCGCGCGTGGAGTGGGACGGCGGCGACATCGAGGGCGGTCCGGTGGCCCAGACGCTGCTGGAGGAGATCCTCGTGGACCCCCTGTCCCCGGGTCCGGAACATTCCGACCGGATAGCCGTCGCCCACACGGGTGACGAGGCCATCGCGCTGGTCCCCCTTCCCGCGGTCTCGGCCGACGACGACGGCTCGGGCGCGGGTCTGCACGCCGACCGGCTCCTGGAGGCCGTACGGGCCCCGCTGTCGGCCGGGCTGAACGACGACGGGCGGCTCACGCTCGGGGTGAGTGCCGCCGTGCACTCGGCCGAGGGGCTGCGCGGCGCCCTGGAGGAGGCCCGGCACGCCCGCCGGGTCGCGGCGGCGCGCCCCGGGCGGGTCTGCGCGGCCGGGCACCAGGAGCTGGCCTCGCACGTCCTGCTGCTGCCCTTCGTGCCGGACGACGTCCGCCGGGCCTTCACCGCGCGGTTGCTGGACCCGCTGCGCGACTACGACAGCCGGCACCGTGCCGAGCTGATCCCCACCCTGGAGGCGTTCCTCGACTGCGACGGCTCCTGGACGCGCTGCGCGGCCCGTCTTCACCTGCATGTCAACACGCTGCGTTACCGCGTCGGGCGGATCGAGCAGTTGACGAGCCGTGACCTGTCGCGCCTGGAGGACAAGTTGGACTTCTTCCTGGCCCTGCGGATGAGCTGAACCGCGGCGGGGTCCCGGAGGACCGGCCCCGCCCCGCCACTTTGTGAAATCCTTCACCCACCCTCTTGGCCGGGCCCGGTGATCCGTGCTGAGATGCCACCACTCAACAGCTCAATGGTGTGCTCGGGGAGGGCAACGTGGCGCATACCGCCATGTCTGGTTCCGGAACGACTGCAGGGGACGATCCACTCCAGACGGCGATATGGCGGCTGCGCTCGCGCGCCTGCTGGGCCGACGCGGCGGCGCTGCTCCAGCCGCACACGGCGGAGGCCTCGCTCCAGAGAGCTTCCCTGCTCGTCGAACGCTGTCTCTACACGGAGCAGGGGTGGGCGGAGGCGGAGGACGCGCTGCGCACCGCCGAGGCCCTCGCGCAGAGCGACGACGAGCGTGGCGCGGCGGCCTGCGAACGCGGTCAACTCGCCTACGCCTCCACCCTGCTGAGCGTGCGCGACCGGGCCGACGAGGCACGCGCCGCGCTCGGCCGTGCCGCCGCCCTGATCGCCCCCGGCGCTCCGGGACGGGCCCTGCTGGACTTCCGGCGCGGCCTGCTCGCCGAGAACCTGGCCCGGGCTCCGCAGGCGGCCCGGGCGGCGTACCGGCGGGCGCACGCGGGCGCGACCGCCCAAGACGATCCACTGCTGATGTCCTTCACCTGGCGGCATCTCGCCGGACTCGCCCTGCGGGAGGGGGAGTTGGCGGAGGCCCGGCACGGCTTCGCCGAGTCCCTGCGCATCCGCGAGGAGTTGGGCTATCTCGTGGGTACGGCCCCGGCGCTGGCGTCGCTCGCGGACGCCGAGTCGGAGCCCGAGGCCTCCCGGCTCCGTGCGGAGGCGGGCCGGCTGTTCCGCCTGCTGGGGGGCGTACCCACCTGGCTGGCCGCCCAGTTGGCACCCCCCGCGGCGACGGCCTGACCGGCCCCGTGGGCGCACGCACGACACGTGCGCCCACGGCGGTCCGGATCAGGGAGACACCGCGCCGGGCGGACGACGGCACTGAGGACGAGTGGTGCCGGTGACCCCGCGAGGTGCCGTGGCCGTGTCCACGCTTCCGCGCGGGAGGTCGGGCGGCCGTCAGCCGTTCTGGATCCGCGCCAGCAGGTCGCGCGCGAACGTGGTTGCGTCGTGCCGGAGTCCGGGGTCGCGGACCAGGCAGACGACCACGGCCACCACGACGAGGAACGTCAGGAAGCCGCCGAGGCCGCCACCACGGCCGGCGCCGGTGCGGGCCGTCGGGCGATGGGTGCGGGGAGAACCCCCGTGGAGGCGGGCCATGTCGTGCGCCTGGTGGTGGATGCGGACGTGGTTCTGGTGGATCCGCTGGGCCTGCTGAGCGGCCTGCTGCGCCTGCTGCTGCGCCGCCCAGGACGGGTCTGGCATGACTCTCTCCCCCGGTTGCGGCCGGGCTTTCGCCCGGAACCTGTGCACCAGGGCACGCGACCGCGGGCGGTGCGGGTTCCCGGCGGCGGAGAGCGTTGCGCGGACCGTACGGTTCCGTGACGGAGGCACTCCGGACGGTTACGTACGGGCCGCGCTCGGCACGGCCGCGCCGGGCCGGGCTGGGCCGTGCCGTGCCGGGCCGGGCCGGGCCGGGCCGGTACGGTACGGCATAGCGACAGCCCGGTTCAGGACGCGCCGGTGAAGTGCTCCCGCACCAGGGCCTGGACGACCGCGAGGTCTCCGGCGATCAACGCGTCCAGGAGCGCGGTGTGTTCGGCGGCGTCCGCCACCAGATCGGCGCGCCCCCGGGAGACGGGACCGCCGACGAGGGGCCACTGCGCGCGGCGGTGCAGGTCGTCGGCGATGCGCACCAACTGGGCGTTGCCCGCGAGGGCGAGGACCGCGCGATGGAAGGTGCGGTCGGTCTCGGCGTAGGTGGCGCGGCAGCCCGAGGACGCGGCGCGGACGGTGGCCTCGGCGAGCGGGCGCAGTTCGGTCCACTGCGCGGCGGACACGGTGCGGGCGAGCCGGAGCATCACGGGGACCTCGATCAGCCCGCGGATCTCTGCGAGTTCGGCGAGTTCGCGGGTACCGCGCTCGATGACACGGAAGCCCCGGTTCGGGACGACCTCGACGGCACCTTCGAGGGCGAGCTGCTGCATGGCCTCGCGCACCGGCGTGGCGGACACCCCGAAGCGATCGCCGAGCGCGGGCGCCGAGTACACCTCGCCGGGCGCGAGTTCGCCCGCGACGAGCGCGGTGCGCAGCGCGTCGAGGATCTGCCCGCGCACCGAGGCCCGTTGCACGACGGGCCGGGCACGGAATCCGGAAGCCGGGTCGTCGGCCGGTGCGCCGGGGCGCCGGGCGTCCGCCGGTCCGGCGGACCGGTGCTCGTCGGGGACCCGGGCCCGTCCGCCGCTGTTCCGTGTTCCGGGTCGGGTGCCCTGCGCGGGAACGACGGCAGGGGAACGGGCGCCGCCCGGGACCGGTGTCTCGCCGTGGGTGTGCTCCCCGCGGGCCGAGGCGGTGGCGCCTCCCGGCCGGCTGCCTGTCCCGTCGCCGACGGCGTCCGAGGGGACGTCTCCGGGCCGGCTCCGTTCCGCGGGCCGGGGCTGCGCCGGAATCCGCGGGGCTGCCGCTGCGGTGCCCGGGACCCCCGGCCCTTCGGAGGCGTGGGCGCTGCGCGGACCGGCCTGCTCCACGGGTCCTCCTCCGGCTGGGTGCCGCTTGGGGTCATTGCGGCGATTGTCACTTGTCCGTCAAGCACGATAGGCGCACATCGCCTCAGTTCAAACATTCGAAAGGGAGGGTAAGGTAAGGCTTACCTGCAAACGATCGTGAAGCGATGGTTCCGCATGCCCGCTCCCGCTCACCCCGCCCAGGCCGTCGCGGCCGCCCTGACCGGCCCGACCGGCCCCGGCACCCTCGCCGTCGTGTCGTCCGTCGCGGACGCCTACGCGCGGATGACCGAGGTGATGCCCGACCTGAGCGTCACGGAACTGGCCGCCGGAGAGGCGGCGCCCCGCGGTGCGGGCTGGGCCCACGCCGCCGGGCTCGCGGAGGGCGGACCCGCGCTCGACGCGTTCCTCGCGTGGGACGAGGCGCAGGTGACCCGGGACTACGCGCAGCGGGCGCGGCCCGACGTCGTGGCGAGCTTCGGACTGCACCGGTACGCCTGGCCCGCCTGCCTCCTGATCACCGTGCCGTGGTTCCTGGAGCGCCGGGTGCCCCGCATGCCGGTGGAACACGTCACCTACCACCGCGAGCTCGGCCGGTTCGCCGTCCGTGTCACCACGTTCGCCTGCCTGCCGGACGACCCGGCCGCCGCGCTGCCCGGCGCGCGGGTCGTGCCGGACGAGGAGGCGCTGCGCGCCGAGGTGCGGGCCGCGGTGGCCGAACACCTGGAACCGGTCCTCGGCGGTTTCGGGCCGCGCATGCGGCGGCGCGGCCGGGCCCTGTGGGGCATGGCGACCGACGAGATCGTCGAAGGCCTCTGGTACCTCGCACCCCTGTTCGGCGAGGAGGCGCGCGGCCGGCGCGAGCTGGAGCTGCTGCTGCCCGGTGCCACCCGGCCGTACGTCGGCTCCGCGGCGTTCCGTGAGCTGACCGGCCCCGCCGGCCGGTCGCTGCCCACCCGCGACCGGGCGAGCTGCTGCCTCTTCTACACACTGGACCCCGAGGACACCTGCGTGACCTGCCCGCGCACCTGCGACGCGGACCGCGTCCGCAAGTTGACCGCCGCCGAAGCGAGTTGAGGCACCCTCGGTCGGGCGCTGGCCCGCACGTGCCCTAAGATCAACATCGCCCGAGGGCATCTCGGAGGCGTTCCCCGGATCACAGGTACTTCACAAGTTCCTCACCTGTCGCAGGAACTTTCCGTCGAACCATCCGTACGGGTAATCTTATTCGCACTCAACTCCCGTCCCTCGCGCGGCAGTTCGAGCAGAACGTCGCCCTGCGCATCCCCGTGCACTCCCTTGGCGGCCTCTTGCCCCGAAACCCCCTGAGGGCCGACGTGATTGGGCCACTATGGCGGGCGTTACGCCCTATCCCAATGCAAGGGACCCCAGATGAGACTGACCGACATATCGCTGAACTGGCTGCTTCCAGGCGCCGTTCTGCTCCTGGGCCTGCTGGCGGCGGTGGCGGTGCTCGCGCGCGGCAAGCGGTCCGGGGACACGAGCGGCGACGACTCCTGGGAACGCAGCGAGGAGCGCCGCAGGCGTAAGGAGGCCATCTACGGCTCGGCCTCCTATGTGCTGTTGTTCTGCTGTGCCGCGGTCGCGGCGGCACTCTCCTTCCACGGCCTGGTCGGCTTCGGCCAGCAGAACCTGGGCCTCTCCGACGGCTGGGAGTACCTCGTCCCGTTCGGCCTGGACGGCGCGGCCATGTTCTGCTCCGTCCTCGCCGTGCGCGAGGCCAGCCATGGTGACGCGGCTCTCGGTTCCCGCATACTCGTGTGGACGTTCGCGGGTGCCGCGGCCTGGTTCAACTGGGTCCACGCGCCCCGGGGCATGGCCCACGCCGGTGCCCCGCAGTTCTTCGCGGGCATGTCCCTGTCGGCCGCGGTGCTGTTCGACCGCGCGCTGAAGCAGACCCGTCGTGCCGCGCTGCGCGAGCAGGGTCTGGTGCCGCGTCCGCTGCCGCAGATCCGCATCGTCCGCTGGCTGCGGGCCCCCCGCGAGACGTACAGCGCGTGGTCGCTGATGCTCCTGGAGAACGTCCGCACGCTGGACGAGGCCGTGGACGAGGTGCGCGAGGACCGGCGTCAGAAGGAGCAGAACCGCCTGCGCCGCCGGAACGAGGAGCGGGTCGAGCGGGCCCACCTCAAGGCCCTGAGCCGTGGACACCGCGGCTTCGCCGGGCGGGGTGGCGGCCGGGAACTGGAGACGGCGACCGTGGAGCGGGCACCCGCCGCGGGCTCCGCGGAGCCTGCCATATCCACCGCGGAGCAGCTGCCCGTACGCTCGCGGCCCTCCCTCACCCCGGTCCGCAAGAACACTGAGCCGATCACCGTCGACCTCACCACGGAGGACGACACGATGGCCCTTCCGCGGCTCGACTCCCTCGAGCGCAAGCTCAAGGATCTGGAGCAGCAGTTCGGCTGAGGCACGGTTCCGCCCGGGCGACAGCCCGGGCGTGTCCGGCTCCGGCCGGACCCGGACACGTACGACGACGGCGGCACGGTGTTCTACACCGTGCCGCCGTCCAGTTCGAACCACACCGCTTTGCCCACGCCGTGCGCCCGCACGCCCCACGCGTCCGCCAGGGACTGCACGAGGATCAGACCTCTGCCGTGGGTGCCGTCGCCGGCGTCGGGGACGCGCAGCCGGGGCCTGCGTCCCACGAAGTCCCGTACCTCAACGTGCAGTCGGCGCGCTCCGACGGTCGCCGTCAGCACGGCGTCGTGGTCGGTGTGGACCAGCGCGTTGGTGACGAGCTCGCTGGTCAGCAGCTCGGCCGTCTCGGACCGGCCCGGCATCCCCCAGTGACGTAACAGCTCACGCAGCGCCCTGCGCACCTCGGGCACCGCCCGCAGGTCCGCCTTGACGAGCCGGCGCCGGAGTTGCGTCGTGTCCGGCCGGTCGGCCGCCCCGTCGGACATGTCGTCCACCGGATCGGTGGAGGAGGTCCCCCCGGCCGTCGGAGCGCCTCCGCTTGCCTGCCTCTTCATGACCCCCGCCTGCGTGCCGATGTCGGATCCCCCCTGCTCGAACACGTTCACGGGATCCATGCCCCAACGGGAACGTGACAGTCATGTCGGATCGCCCCTCGCCGTGTCCATGGAAACGGTCGCGCGACACCTGCATCGGGCACCGATCGGCGCGACGGAGCCGCCCGGACGCCGGGGATCCACTCCGTACGCCGATGCGGTGTCCGCCGGGGCGGACCGGGGGCGGGCGCCCTGGCCGTCACCACGCGCCGCACGGCGGGCGCACCAGGTGCCACCGGCGTGGACCTGTGGCATGTTCGGGACGATCCCGCTTACGGGGTACGGGAGTTCCGGATCGCGGCCGGGCGGCACCCGTCCTGAGCGCTCGGGCAAAACCCCTGGTCGACGCAGGGGTTGGCGGAGGGGGTCCCGTCGGGGACCGGGCGTCCGGGGAGCCGACGGCCCCGGCGGCGACGGTCCGTCACCGCCCGCCGTCCCGTCGTCGGCGGTCCCGGTCTCCGGACGGAGCCGGTGCCGTACGCCATGCCGGTCGTCCCTCACGGAGACCTCGCCCCGTCCTGCATCGGGACTCCGGCGAGGAAGGGTGGGACGTCGCGTCTACGGCGGGGCGAGCGGCCGGCCGTGTGCCCGGGACGGCTCCGGCACTACGCGTTCGGGAGACGCGCCGACCGTCGGCAGTCAGCCGAACCGCCGACACGCGTCTGCCGAACTCGCCGTACGCGAAGAGGAGGCGAACCCTCAGGACTTCGCCGCCCGACCGTCGGCGGGACCCGGACGGCACATGATCCGGCCCCTGACAGATCTCGCGCGGCGCCCGCGCGGAAGCCGCCGCCTACGGTCGGGGCACGTTGCGCAGATTGGACCGGGCCATCTGGAGCATGCGCCCGACCCCGCCGTCCAGCACGATCTTCGACGCCGAGAGCGCGAAGCCCGTCACCATGTCCGAGCTGATCTTCGGCGGGATGGAGAGGGCGTTCGGGTCGGTGACGACGTCGACGAGCGCGGGGCCCTTGTGCGCGAAGGCGTCCCTGAGGGCTCCGGCGAGCTGTTTGGGCTTCTCCACGCGGACGCCGTACGCCCCGCACGCCTGCGCCACGGCCGCGAAGTCCGGGTTCTTGTTGGTGGTGCCGTACGAGGGCAGACCGGCGACGAGCATCTCCAACTCGACCATGCCGAGGGCGGAGTTGTTGAAGAGGACCACCTTCACGGGCAGGTCGTACTGGACGAGCGTGAGGAAGTCTCCCATCAGCATGGAGAACCCGCCGTCACCGGACATCGACACGACCTGCCGGTTCCGGTCGGTGAACTGGGCGCCGATCGCCATCGGCAGCGCGTTCGCCATCGACCCGTGCGAGAACGAACCGATCACCCGGCGGCTGCCGTTGGGCGTGATGTAGCGGGCCGCCCAGACGTTGCACATCCCGGTGTCCACCGTGAACACCGCGTCGTCGTCGGCGAGTTCGTCGAGCACGGAGGCGACGTACTCGGGGTGGATCGGGACGTGCTTGTCGACCTTGCGGGTGTAGGCCTTGACGACGCCCTCGAGCGCGTCCGCGTGCTTCTTCAGCATCTTGTCGAGGAAGCGCCGGTTGCCCTTGGGCCGCACCCGCGGGGTCAGACAGCGCAGGGTCTCCTTGACGTCCCCCCACACCGCGAGGTCCAGCTTGGAGCGCCGCCCCAGGTGTTCGGGCCGGACGTCGACCTGGACGATCTTGACGTCGTCGGGCAGGAACGCGTTGTACGGGAAGTCGGTGCCCAGCAGGATCAGCAGGTCGCACTCGTGGGTCGCCTCGTAGGCGGCACCGTAGCCGAGGAGACCGCTCATCCCGACGTCGAACGGGTTGTCGTACTGGATCCATTCCTTGCCCCGCAGGGCGTGCCCGACCGGCGACTTGATCTTCTCGGCGAACTCCATGACCTCGGCGTGCGCGCCCGCCGTGCCGCTGCCGCAGAAGAGCGTGACCTTCTGCGCCTCGTCGATCATCGCGACGAGTTCGTCGATCTCGGTGTCGCCCGGCCGGACACTGGGCCGCGAGGTGACGAGGGCGGTCTCGATCGTCCGGTCGGGGGCGGGCTCGGCGGCGATGTCACCGGGCAGCGAGACGACACTGACCCCGGACTGGCCGACCGCGTGCTGGATGGCGGTCTGGAGCAGCCGCGGCATCTGCTTCGGGCTGGAGATCAGCTCGCTGTAGTGACTGCACTCCCGGAACAGCTGGTCGGGGTGGGTCTCCTGGAAGTAGCCGAGGCCGATCTCGCTGGAGGGGATCTGCGAGGCCAGGGCCAGCACGGGCGCCATGGAGCGGTGCGCGTCGTAGAGACCGTTGATCAGGTGGAGGTTGCCCGGCCCGCAGGAGCCGGCGCAGGCCGCCAGCTTGCCGGTGATCTGCGCCTCGGCGCCCGCGGCGAACGCGGCCGTCTCCTCGTGCCGGACGTGGATCCAGTCGATGGCCGCGTTGCGCCGGATCGCGTCCACGACGGGGTTGAGGCTGTCGCCCACGACCCCGTACAGCCGCTTGACGCCCGCACGGACGAGGATGTCGACGAACTGCTCGGCGACGTTCTGCTTGGCCATGCTGCACGCACCTCTTCGTGATCCTCGAAGCCCTCAGGCGTCCCGGGTCCCCCGTCCCGTCGTCCGTCCCCCGGCTCCATGAATTCACACCGTGCGCGGTTACGCCTCCCAAACGGCCGCCGCGGTCCTGTCGTCGGCGTACCCCTTGACCCGGACCTGGCTGTCCGCGAGGAAGGCCGCGAGGCCGGGCGGTCCCCCCTCCGACCACCGTGTCGTGAGGTACTCGGCCAGCTCCGGCTCCCCGCGCAGGGGCTCCGCCATGCCTCCGGTGCAGAGCAGGAGCGTGTCACCCGGGCGGGCGATCGAGGCCCGGAACCGGAACGGGGGGCGTGGTGGGCGGGGCGCGGGCTCGTAGGGGCTCGGGGGTGTCGTGATCCCCAGGTCCATGGTGAGCCGGTCGCCCTCCGGGGTCTCGTGCGGCGGCGAGCCGAAGCCGACCACGGGCTCCCCGGTGGCCTCGGCGACGCGCGGCTCGATGTCCTGCCACTCGCCGTCGCGCAGCCGGAACAGGCCGCCGGCGCCGACGCCGAAGAAGACCCGGGTACGGCACTCGGGGTCGGCGGGCAGCAGCAGACAGCGCAGGCTGGCGGTGTACTCCTCCGGCTCGACGCCCTGCTCCGCCGCGCTCGCCCGCAGCTTGCCGAGGCTACGGTCGGTGAGGCGGTGCAGCCCCGACTTCAGGTCGCCGCGGCGCGCGGCGCGGATGTCGTCGGCCAGCCGGTCGTGGCTGCGGCCGACGGCGCGCGCGATCCACCGGCACGCCTCCGCCGCAGCCCGGTGCGCCCCCGGGGTGGCCCGGGCGCCGGTCGCCATCGCCACCAGCACGAGCGCCTGCTCGCCCGCCCCGAACCGGGCGGTGAGCAGCGCGTCCCGGCGCGGCTCGCCCCGGTACCGGGCGGAGTCCCCACGCACGGACACGGCCCGCAGGGTGCTCGTCCCGTAGCGGGCGCCGTCGAGCACGGTGTCGGCGACCAGATCGTCGAGTGCGTCCGGGTCGGCGGGCGGGAGCGAGGTCGGTTCGGCGTCATAGGTGGGCGGACCGGACCCGACGTGACCGACGGCGGGCGGCTGCTGGGGCACGGAGAGCACGGGTTCTCGGCTCGCACCGGCCCGGACGTCCTCGGACTCGGCCGCGACCCCGGGCGTCCGAAAACCGCCGGTGGTACGCGGGAGCCCGGTAGGGGCGGCGGGCACAGCCTCACTCGCCGCCTGCCCTGCGGGGGCCGCGCCGCCGGGGTGCGGCCCTGAAGGGTTCGGCCCGGCGGACGCGGGCCTTGCCGGCCCTTGGCCGGCCGGTACGGGGCCTGTGGGTACAGGGCCTGCGGGGCCTGGGCCCGCCGGTGCGAAACCGGCAGGCGGCAGGCCGGCGGGGACAGCGCCGGACCGACCGCGACCGCCCGGCGCCGGGCGGTCGCCGGACCCGACGGGAGCCGACTCCACCGCTCCAGGCCCTGCCGGCGGACCGGCGGGGGGCGGACCCGCGGATGCGGGGCCGGAAGGGGACGGACCCGCGGGTGCCGGACCGGCAGGACTCAGGCCGGCCGGAGGAGAACCGGCAGGGGGCCGCCCCCCGAATGCAGGCCCCGCGGGGCCCGGGCCGGTCGGTGCGGAAGCGGTGGGCGTCTCGTCGGCCCGCCCCGGGCCCATCCATGGCGGACCGGCAGGGGGCGGACCCGCGGATGCGGGACCGGCGGGAGACGGACCCGCGGGCGCGGGGCCGGCAGAACCCGGGCCGCCCGCCGGACCGGCGGGCTCCGCCGCGCTCGGGAGGCCGGGCGCCGACGTGGGCTTCGGTGGTGCGTCCACCGGTGGTGGGGGCGCGTCGGCCGGAATCCTCGATCCGGGCACCCGGCCCGAGGCCGCCTCGGCCTGCGCGTCCGAGTGGGACGTCTGAGGAGTGAATCCCGGCGGGGTCGGCCCCGGCGGGAAGGGAGCCGGAGTCGCGGGGCCGGCGGGTGGGGTGTCCCAGAAGCCGGGCCGCTGACCGAGCCCTCCCCGGGTGGGCCGGTCCGCCTCGGGATGCGCGTCCCTGTCCGGATACGCGGTCCCGGCGGAATCCGGTGCCGTCCCCGGGCCCCGCTCCCACCGGCCGGGGCGCGCCGCCTCACCGCGCGGGGTGGCGCCGGTCCAGGCCCCGGGCGCCGGGGCGCCGTCCCAGTCCGTCGAGGAGGCGGACGGCCGGTCCCAGGCGGCGGGGGCCGGGCCGGGCACGGCGGGAGGCTGCTCCCCCGCCTCGGGGCGCGGCGCATCCGGTGCGCCGGGCGCCCGCCGACCGGGATACGGCGCAGCCTGCTCGTCCGCTTCGCCGGAAGCCGAGGAAGAAGTAGGGGAAGCCGAGGAAGCCGGGGAAGGAGACGGGCGGTCCCAGCCGGAGGGGGCCTGCCCGGGGACGCCCGGAGACTCCTCCCCGGTCACCGGCCGCGGCACGTCCGGCGCACCGGACGTGCGCCGACCGGGATACGGCGCCGGAGCCTCGTCGTCGAAGGAGTCGGAGGGCTGTGTGGTCCCGCTGCCGCGGCCCGGCGCGGGTCCCCATTCGGACCCCGGTCCGGGCGCGGCCCCGGACCCGGGCACCGGCGCGGCGGGTGATCCCGGGCCCGGGATCCATCCCCGGTCGCGCCCCGGTTCCGGCACGGGCCCCGCCGCGGGTACGGTCCCCGGCGCCGCCCCCGGCCGGGGTACCGACCCTGTTCCGGGCGCCTGGTCCGGCCCCGGGTCGAACCCCCGTCGGGGTCCGAACTCCCCGTCGGGCGCGGCCTCCTGGTCGGTTCCGGTGCCGTCGCCCAGTGTCCCGGCCGCCGACGCGAACCGGTCGTCCAGGGAGTCGGCCGCCGGCGCGGGTCCCGTGTCCTCGGTGGAGTCGTCGTACAACTCCCCCCACCATGCGTCCTCGTGACCGGTGGGCTTCTCCCCCTGCTGGCTCATGCCCGTAATTGTCCACCGCGGTGGCCTGTTGAAAACGGGGCATCCGGAAAAACCGGCCAAGGTGCTGGCCGTCGAACGGCGTGTCGAGGGAGTCGTCGAACAGGAATACGGGGCGGAACGCCCGCGCGCATGACCGCCGGGCGGTCCCACCCCCCACGGGAGAACCGCCCGGCGGCGCCTTGGTGTGCCCGGGCTCAGCGCACGTCGTAGGCCCGGTTCACGGTCTGGCTGACCGAGTTGCCGTTGGCGTCCGTCAGTTCGGCCTTGAGTGTGACCTGCTTCCCTTGGGCTCCGCTGTGATCGACGGTCGCCGTCCACCGTCCGTCGTGCCGGGCGGTCGCGGCGGACGTCCAGGTCTTCCCGTCGTCGTAGGAGTACGACAGTTTCACCGAGGTGAGCGCTGCGGGCCGGTAGCCGGCGTGTCCGGTCGCGGACAGCGTGATCCGCTGACCGTCCTTCGCAGGAAGGGTCTTGAGTCCGTCCTCGGGCAGGGCATAGCGCGGGAAGAGCAGCGGGATGCCCTGCGAGAAGACGTCCTCGTCCCGGTGCGAGCGGAACGACCAGGTGGTCACGGTCTGCGTCGACCGGTTCCAGACACGGGATCCGATCTTCGCGGTGGCGAGGGTGAGTTGGTACGAGGCGTCCTCGGCCGGCACGTCGAACACGCCGTACGGGACGGAGGACTCGCCGAGCGATGCGCCGTCGCGCCGCAGTTCCATGGAGCCGATGTCCCCGAAGCTCCCCTGGACTCCCTGGTGCTGGGCGTCCCCCCAGAAGCCGGGGGCGACGCCGATCAGGTTGCCCTGGCGCTCCGCGGCGAGCGCCTGTTCGCCGGAGGCGTCGAGGGGGGCCGCCGGGGAGAGGACCCCGCCGTACCACTCCTCCGTCCGCTGCTCCCCCTTGGTGTAGCTGCGCACCGGGTCGATCATGTACTCGCCGAACGGGAAGCTGCTGGACACCTCGTGCCCCCAGCCGGTGGTACCGGCGGAGAAGTACTCGGTGCGCTCGAAGGGCGCGGGCACGGTCTCGATGTCGGCGAAGGCGCCGGTGAGTCCGCTCGGGCGGGTGAAGGAGGGCAGGTCGACGTAGTCGGTGGCGGTGCCCATCGCGCGGTAGGTGGCCCGGTTCGCCGCCAGGTCGCGGTCGCGGACCCGGTAGGTGGCGGCGTGCTGGAGCTGTCCCGTCTCCGGGAAGGCCAGGTTGTAGAGGTAGGGGCTCTTGGCGGTCGCCTTCCAGCGCAGCGTCACGTCCGTCGAGGCGAGCAGGGCGCGCGCCTCGTCGGCGGGGACGGCGAGGACGGGCAGCGGGCCGCCGGTGAAGCCGGTGGAGGGGTACCAGCGGCCGGGTGCGTCACGGTAGGCGAGGACCGCGAGCGCTCCCGCCGCCTTCGCGGCCGTCGCGACGGCGCTCGCGTTGCCGGTGTCGGGGAGCTTGACGAGCGCGATCTTCCCCTTGGCGCCCGCGAGTTCGTCCGCGGTGCCGGACTTGGCGTCGACGAGCGCGGCGCGTCCTGTTCCGTCCAGGTTGGCGGACGAGGTGGAGCCGGTCACCGGGTGCAGGGGCGGTCCTCCGACGACGGCGAGTTCGGAGATCTGCGGGGCCGCGGCCCGCCAGAAGCTGTCGAACTCGAAGGTACCGTCACTGGCCCGGCCGTCGACCGAGGCGTAGTAGCCGCGTACGGAACGGCCGCCGGCGGCGGTTCCGGCGTGCAGCCAGGTGTCGTCCCAGGAGCGGGCGAACCCGAGGGTGGCGCCGCGCAGTTCGGAGGGCCGGTCGGTCCGCACGTTCAGTCGGTGGGCCGTGCGGGCGTCGAGCACGACGGTGGTGTCGTTGCGGATCTCCAGCTGCGGACGGGCCAGGTACGTCAGGGAGTTGACGAGGGTGCCCTCGGTCTCGGGCGTGGCGACGAAGCTGGAGAGGAAGTAGGTGCCGGGGCGTATCTCGTAGGTCTGGTCGGTCGCACCCTCGTTGAAGCGGCGTTCGCCGCTCGCGTCGTCCGTGCCGATGAGGTCGACGGAGGAGGCGGAGCCGGCGGGTCGGCCGAGCCGGTCGACGAGTTTGACGCGGAGGGTGACGGTCTCCGGCTGGACGTAGAGCGAGAAGGGGGTGGAGACCGCGGTGCCGTCGGCGGTGGCGAGGACGCGGCCGGTGACGTCGCCGTACTGGGCGCGGGTCAGGCCGGCGTCCGGGTCGAGCTTCAGCGGGACGGTGGCGGTGGCACCCGGGGCGACGGTCACCGTACGCGCGCCGAGCCGGGCGACGGAACTGCGCACGGCGGAGCCGTCGTTGCCGGTGATCCCGTCGAGGGTGAGCTTCAACTCCACTTGTTTTGTGCCGGTGTTGGTGTAGGGCACGTCAACGGTGGTGCGGTCGCTGCTGTCCTGCGGCCAGGCGAAGGAACCGCCCTGGAGTGCGGGTGTGCCGAGGACGGTCTCGTCGACGGCGGCCTTCACGTCGAGGCGTCCGCCGCCGGTCTCCCGTACGTCGCCGGGGATGTCCGTGTCGGCGGCGGAGACGAGTGCGGCCTTGATCTGCTGGGCGTTCCAGTCGGGGTGGCGTTGCTTGACGATCGCGGCGGCGCCCGCGACGTGCGGGGTCGCCATCGACGTACCGCTCATGGACTGGTAGGCGTAGACGCCCCGTCCGCCCGCGTTGGCGGCGGAGATGTCCACGCCCGGCGCGGTGATCTCCGGCTTCAGGGTGTGCGAGCCGTAGGCCGGGCCGCGGCTGGAGAAGGAGGCCGTGGCGTCGTCGCGGTCGACGGCGCCGACGGTGAGGACGCTGGGCGCGCAGCCGGGCGAGGACACGGAGTTGAGGGTGGGCCCGGTGTTGCCGGCCGCGATCACGAAGAGGGTGTTCTTGCTCGACCGGGCGAGTTCCTCGGTCGCCGCGCTCATCGGGTCGGTGCAGTCGGTGGGCGCCGGGTTGCCGAGGCTCATCGAGACGACGTCGGCGCCCTGGCCGACCGCCCACTGCATGCCGGCGATGATCCACGACGTCGCGCCGGAGCCGTAGTCGTTGAGGACCTTGCCGTTCAGCAGGTCGGCGCCGGGGGCGACCCCCTTCTTCCTGCCGCCGCTGGCCGCGCCCGTGCCGCCGACCGTGGAGGTGGTGTGGGTGCCGTGACCCTGGTGGTCACTCGTGTCGGGGGAGTCGGTGAAGTTCTCGGACGCGGTGATCCGGCCCTTGAGGTCGGGGTGGTCCGCGTCGACGCCGGTGTCGAGGACGGCGACCTTGGTGCCCTTGCCGTCGTATCCGGCGGCCCACGCCTCGGGGGCGTGCACCTGCTTGGTCGAACGGTCCAGCGTGGCCCGCACCTTGGCGTCGAGCCACAGCTTCTTCAATGAACCGGCCGCGCGGCTGCGGGAGTTCGTGACGTCCGCCCAGAACGCGGCGGCCTTCTTCTTGTCGGCCTCGAGCGCGACGCCGTCGATCGGGTCGAGGACCGGGCCGCGCTGCGCGCCGCGCGGGGTGACCGGCAGGCTCCGGGCGACCGAGGTGTCGTACGTGGCGATGACCGGGACGGTCGAGGTGTGCGCGTCGTCGTAGCCCTGCCGGACCAGGCCGGTGACGTTGAAGAGTTCCTCGTCGACGCGGCCCGCGGCGATCGCGGCGACGGCGCCCTCCGGGTACACGTACAGGTCCTTGCCGGACTGCCGGGTCTGGACGAAGGGGGTGGTGCCGTCGGCTGCGGGCAGGACGTTCGCCCCGTCCTTCGTCACCAGGACGCGGTCACCGGTGACGAGGGTGACGACGGAACCCGAGGCGGCGGCCCCGGTACCGGTCAGCGGCCGTGGCTCTTCCGCGGCCCCCGCCACGGGTACGGCTGTCGTGACGGCGAGGAGGGCGGCGGTCGCCGCCCCCATGGCCGTACGCGATATCCCTCTCCCCAAAAGTCCCACTCCCCAAGGTCGTCCGCCCGGCCCCGCGTGCCGGTGCCGGCGCGGTCCGCGGGGCCGGTTCGGCTCGCGTTCGCGCAGGCCAGGCCCAAGCAGGGCATTACGGGCGGTGGTTGGTGCTGCGGTGGCGTGAGCTTGTCAGAGGGGCGGGGGGTGCGGCGATGATGTGCCGAGGCGGGTTTGCGCCGTGGCCGTTTCCCGCCACGGTGCCGCCGACCGGCCGGAACGCATCTGGGGAGGGACATCGCCGCATGCTGGGAGCGATAGGTCTGGACGAGACCCACGAGTCGGCGTACCGGGCACTGGTGTCCGTGGGCGCCGCCGATGTACCCGATCTCGCGCGCCGGCTCACGCTCGGCGAGTACGACACGGAGCGCGCGCTGCGCATCCTGGAGCGGCACGGTCTGGCCGCGCAGTCCTCCGCCCGGCCGGGTCGCTGGGTCGCCGCGCCGCCGGGGGTCGCGCTGGGCGCGCTGCTCACCCAGCAGCGCCACGAACTGGAGAAGGCGGAGCTGGCGGCGGCCCTACTGGCCGAGGAGTACCGGGCCTCCGCCGCCGAGCCGGCCGTGCACGACCTGGTGGAGGTGGTGATCGGCGCGGCGGCGGTCTCCCAGCGGTTCCTCCAGCTCCAGCTCGGTGCGGCCGAGGAGGTCTGCGCACTGGTCACCGGGAACCCGCTGGTGGTGTCCGGGACGGACAACGACGCGGAGGAGCAGGCGGCGGACCGGGGCGTGCGCTACCGCGTCGTCGTCGAGCGGTCCGTCCTCGACCTGCCGAACGGCATCACCGAGCTGTCCGCCGCGCTCGGGCGCGAGGAGCAGGTGCGGGTCGTGGACCAGGTGCCGACCAAGCTGGTCATCGCCGACCGCTCGCTGGCGATGGTGCCGCTGACCTCGCACACGGCGGAGCCGGCGGCGCTGGTGGTGCACGCGAGCGGGCTCCTGGAGCTGCTGTCGGGCCTGTTCCAGTCGGTGTGGCGGGACGCGCTGCCGCTGCGCCTGGGCAGCCGGGGCGTGCTGGAGCAGGAGCCGGACGGCCCGGACGGCGCCGACCTGGAGATCCTCTCGCTGCTCCTCGCGGGCCTGACCGACGCGAGCGTGGCCAAACAGCTCGATCTGGGGTTGCGGACGGTACAGCGCCGGGTGAAGCGGCTGATGGAGCTGACGGGTGTCGCGACCCGGCTCCAGCTGGGCTGGCACGCCTACGAACGGGGCTGGGTCGCGCGGGACTGATCTGCGGTTCCGCGTCCGCTCGGGCAGGCTGGGCAGATGGGAGTGTGGGAACTCCTGCTGGTCGGCGTGGTGATTCTGCTCGGCCTGTCCGGAGTACTGGTGCCCGGTCTGCCGGGGTCGTGGCTCGTCTGGGCCGCGATTCTGTGGTGGGCGCTGTCCGATCCCCGGCCCTCGTCCTGGGCGGTTCTCGTCGGCGCGACGGTGGTCCTGCTGCTCGCGCAGGCCGTCCGGTTCGTCCTGCCCCCGCGCAGGCTGCGGGAGAGCGGCGCCACCACCCGAATGGCGGTGTACGCCGGGACCGGGTCCCTCCTGGGCTTCGTCCTCGTGCCGGTGGTGGGCGCGATCCCGGGTTTCCTCGGCGGCATCTACCTCTGTGAGCGGCTGCGTCTGGGCGGCCGCGGCGAGGCGTGGACGTCGGTGCGGACCGCGATGCGGTCGGGCGGCTGGAGCGTCCTGACGGAGTTCTTCGCCTGTCTGCTGATCCTGGGCGGGTGGCTGGGTGCCGTGATCGGGACCTGACGGCGGCGCCCCCGGAGGGGCGGGGCCTACGGGCGGAGCGCCGCGCCGGTCGGGACGAGGGCGGTCAGGTCGATCGTGTCGGCGAGCGCCCGCATGCCGGTGTCGTTGAAGTGCAGATGGTCGCCGGGGTCGTAGGCGGGGAGGATCCGGTTCGGGCGGCCCGGATCGCGGACCGTCGCGTCGAAGTCCGCGACGGCGTCGAAGATCCCCCGGGTGCGGATGGCGCCGTTGACGGCGAGCCGCACCGCTTCGCGGGCCGGGGTGTAGGCGCTGTGGCCGCCGTACGGGGTGATGGTGGCGCCGATGACGCGCAGGCCGCGGGCGTGGGCGCGGCGCACGAGGAGGCGGTAGGCGTTCTCCAGGTCGAGGGGGTCCGTCACCTCGGGGCTGCCCTTGATGTCGTTGATGCCCTCCAGCACGATCACGGTGCGGACGCCCGCGCGGGAGAGGACGTCGGTGTCGAGGCGGGTCAGCGCGCTCGGGCCGCGTCCTTCGCGCAGGACCCGGTTGCCGGAGATGCCCGCGTTGAGGACGCCGGGGCGGCGATCGGCGGGGAGGTCGCGCAGCCGGTCGGCGAGCCGGTCCGGCCAGCGGTGGTCGGCGCTGAACGAGGAGCCCGTCCCGTCGGTGATGGAGTCGCCGAGCGCGACGACGCTGCCGGCGGTCGAGCGGCGGAGCACGTCGACGCCGGTCACGTAGTACCAGTTGCCGATCGTCCTGGTGTACCCCGCGCCGCTCTCGTCGGTGGTGCGGTCGCCGCCGGGGGCGACGAAGTTGGCCTGGAGCGCGGAGCGGTGGAACGTCGCCGGGCCCGAGTCGCCCGGTGTGTGAACGGACACCAGAAGGTTGGCGTCGGCGGGCACCGTCAGGGCGACGGGGTCGCTGACCACGTCCCGGCCCGCGGGGAGGGTGAGCGAACGGGCGCCGCCGAAGGTGACCGTACGCACGCTGCCGGCCACGGCGCCCGGTCTCGTCGGCACGCCCGGGAGCTGCAACGCCAGGGTGACGGAGCCGAGTTGGAGGGGCGCGGTACCGAGCCGGTTCGAGAGGCGGACGCGGGCGGCCCGGCCGCCGACGCTGGTGTGCACGACGTTGCGGATCGAGGCGCCGGGCAGTGCGGGAGCCGTGCCGGAGGCGGCGCCCTCCCAGGTGCCGGTCCAGGTGTCCCGGGCAGCGCTCCGGCTCTCCGGCCGTGGTGCGGCGATCGGGCCGGGTCCTGAGTCCGCCTCGGCGAGCACGCCCGGCGGGGTGAGAACCAGAGTGGTCACCAGGGTGGCGAGGAGGCGCCTGAGCATGATCGCGCGGGTCATGGGGCCATGGCTTCCCTGACCACGGGGCCGCGCAACGCGGGGTCACACCAATGGCGGCGGGACGCGGGCCCGCGGCGTCCGGGCACGGCCGGTGAACGGCCCGTGCCTCACGAGCATCGCTCTCCCCCATCGAAACCGAACCGGTGTCGTCCGATGGACCTAGGTCCGGAACCCGATGCGTCAACGGGGGACGCGTGTTTGGCTGCTGTCATGACCGAATTCAGCGAGGCGGAGCGTGCGTACCTCAGGTCGCAGCGGCTGGGGCGACTGGCCACCGTGGATCCTCTCGGGCAGCCCCAGGCCAACCCTGTCGGCTTCTTCCCGCAGGACGACGGGACGATCCTGATCGGCGGATACGCGATGGGAACGACCAAGAAGTGGCGCAATCTGCAGAAGAACCCGAAGGTCGCGTTGGTCGTCGACGACATCGTCAGCGTGACTCCGTGGAAGGTGCGGGGCCTCGACATCCGCGGGGAGGCCGAACTCCTCACCGGGAAGCACGACTTGGGTCCGCACTTCAGTGAGGAGCTGATCCGGATCCACCCGCGGCGGATCCACAGTTGGGGCCTGGAGGACTGAACGGCCAAGCGGCCCGAACCCGTTGATGAGGGGCCATCTGGAGACACAACGGCCCAAGATCGCCGGGCCGTTGGACCTTGGTAGGGTCCCGAGCCATGACCGCCACGGAACCCACGATCCTGGCCACCTCGGGTGGTCACCGCGTCGGCGACCGCACCCGGGTGCTGTTCGGGCCGCTCGTCCACCACGCGGTGGAACTGGCCCGGGTCGAGGGCCGCCGCCCCCGCGTCATGTACGTCGGGACGGCGATCGGCGACGCCGAGCACTTCGCGTCCAGGATGAGCGAGGCGGCGCGGGTGGCGGGCTTCGACCTGACGCCGCTGCATCTGTTCCCGATGCCGAACATCGAGGACGTCGAGAGCGCCGTCCTCGAACAGGACGTCGTGTGGGTGATGGGTGGTTCGGCGGCGAACCTGCTCGCCGTGTGGCGGGTCCACGGACTCGACGCGGTGTTCCGCCGCGCCTGGGAGGCGGGGGTCGTGCTCAGCGGGGTGAGCGCCGGTTCGCTCTGCTGGTTCCAGGGCGGGACCACGGACTCCTTCGGCCCCGAACTGCGCGCGCTCACCGACGGACTGGGCTATCTGCCGTTCGGCAACGGCGTCCACTACGACAGCGACCCGGGCCGCCGCCCCCTGGTCCACCGGCTGGTGGCCGACGGCACCCTCCCCGAGACCCACTGCACCGACGACGGCGTGGGCCTGGTCTACCGCGGCACGCGCCTCGCCGAGGCCGTCACGGAGCTCCCCGGCAAGGCCGCCTACGTCGTCACCCGCGAGGGCGACACGGCGACGGAGTCCCGCATCGAACCCCGCGAACTGGCCGCGCCGGGCGTCTGAGCGCCGCCTGTTCACCGGTGGGCTCCGGGCACGGCCGACGGCACCCGCGCGTCCTGGTCCGGTCCGGGAGGCGTGGCGCCGTCCGGCCGATGACCCGTCGGGGGCTCGGTCTTCCACCCGCCGTCTACAACTGCCCTGCCAGGCGCAGGTGTTGGACCGCGTACGACCGCCAGGGGCGCCAGGTGTCCGGGAGGTCGGTGTCGGGGGGCGCGGTGTCGGGGTCTCCGAGGGCGCGCGTGCGGATGACGGTGGCGGTGGCGGTGTCCATGCCGGGCAGGGCGAGCAGGGACTCCTGTGCCTCGTCGCGGTCGGCGCCGGGGTCGAGGCGCAGGGCCCCGTCGGCGAGAGCGGCGGTCAGTGCGCCGAGGGGACCGTCCGGCTCCGCCTCCGCGAGCACGGCGGCCTCCGGGAAGAGGTGCGTGAGCGGGCCGCACGGGGCGTCCAGCGCCTTTCCGTAGCGCAGCACGAGGCGCTCGGACTCGTCCTTCCCGACCAGCGCGCGCACCGCCAGCTCGTCCGGATCGGCGGTGCCCGGTGAGCGCAGTCCCGGTCGTGCCGCGACGAGCGGGGCCAGCCGGGCGTCGGCTCCCAGTCTCTCGTCGACGGCGTACGGGTCGGCGTCGAGGTCGAACAGGCGGCGCAGCCGCTGGACCCCGGTGGTGAGGTCGCGGAGGTCCGTGAGGTGCAGCCGGGCGTCCAGCCAGCCGCCCGGGCGGCCGTCGGACCCGGCTCGCGGGGAGCGGTCCCGGCCTGCCTCGGTGGCGTCCGTCCCGTGCGGCGCACCGCGACTCGCCCTGCCCGCGCCGTCGCCGCCCACCTCGGCCGGTGCCGTACGGCCCCTTCCTCCGCCCGCGCGTTCGTCGACGGCGACGATCCCCGTCCCGTAGGGCAGTCGGAGGGTGCGCCGGTAGGTGCGGCGACCGCGGTGGCCGCTGACGGACTCGACGCCCGGCACCGCCTCCGCGGCCAGCAGGTCGAAGACGGCGGTGGACTGGTAGGGGCCGCGATAGGCGAGGCGGAGCGGGACACCGGCGGTGGGGGTGGCGGCGCGACGGGCGGCGGGGCCGGTGCGGGGTGCGGCGGCCCGGAGCGCGCTCGGCGTCGACGCGTACACCGCGCGGATCGTGTCGTTGAACTGGCGCACGCTGGCGAACCCGGCCGCGAAGGCGATCTGGGTGATGGGAAGGCCGGTGGTCTGCAAAAGGATGCGCGCGGTGTGCGCCCGCTGGGCCCGGGCGAGGGCGACGGGGCCCGCGCCCACCTCGGCGGTGAGCTGGCGCTGCACCTGGCGGGCGCTGTAGCCGAGGCGTGCGGCGAGCCCGCCGACACCCTCGCGGTCCACCACGCCGTCGCCGATCAGGCGCATGGCGCGGCCGACGGCATCGGCGCGTACGTTCCATGCCGCGGAGCCGGGCACGGCGTCGGGCCGGCACCGGCGGCAGGCGCGGAAGCCGGAGCCCTGCGCGGCGGCGGCCGTCGCGTAGAAGCGGACGTTCTGCCGCTTCGGCGTCACCGCGGGGCAGCTGGGCCTGCAGTAGATCCCGGTCGTCCGCACGGCGAAGAAGAACTCCCCGTCGAAGCGGGCGTCCCGGCTGCGTACGGCCTCGTACCTGGTGTCGTCGTCGATCACCCTTCCAGTGTGGCCCGGCGCGGACAGCGCGGCTGGCGGGATTCGGACACCACGCTGCGGGCCGGGTGAAGGGGCCGGAAGCGGCGGGGCAGCGGCCCCGGCCGGCCGGGGTGGAGCGGCGGACGCGCCGTCGCCGTACCCCGGCCGGACCGGTGGAGGAAAGCGGAGAGCCGGAACCGGCGGCCCTCCGCGGGTGCGGCTACCAGCGGCCCCGCTTGGCCTCCATGGCGGCGCGGCCCTCCGCGCCCTTGCGCTTCCAGTCCCGGCGGATCTCGGCGCGTACCCGGGCGTCCGTCTTGGCGACGATCCGCTGGTTCTCCCGGATCAGCTTGCGGTAGCTGTCGAGCCGTCGTTCCGGCAGTGCTCCGGAGTCGAGGGCCTCCAGCACCGCGCAGCCGGGTTCGGCGACGTGGGCGCAGTCCTGGAAGCGGCAGTCGGCGGCGAACGCCTCGATCTCGGCGAACACCTGGCCGACGCCGGTCTCGGCGTCCCAGAGGCCGACACCGCGCAGTCCCGGGGTGTCGATGAGGACGCCGCCGCCCGGCAGGACGAGCAGGTTGCGGGTCGTGGTGGTGTGCCGGCCCTTGCCGTCCATGTCGCGGGTGGCCTGGACCTCCATCACGTCCGCGCCCAGCAGGGCGTTGGCGAGGGTGGACTTGCCGGCGCCGGACTGGCCGAGCAGGACCGCGGTCCCCCCGGCGAGCACGGCTTCGAGGACGTCGAGCCCCTCGCCGGTCGCGGAGCTGACGGTGAGCACGGGCACGCCCGGTGCCGAGGTCTCCACGTCCTGGACGAGATGGCCGAGCGTCACCGGGTCGGGCACCAGGTCGGCCTTGGTGAGGACGACCACGGGCTGTGCGCCGGACTCCCAGGCCAGGGCCAGGAAGCGTTCGACCCGGCCGAGGTCGAGTTCGACGGCGAGCGACACGGCGACGACCGCGTGGTCGACGTTCGCGGCGAGGATCTGCCCCTCGGACCGCTTGGAGGAGGTGGAGCGTACGAAAGCGGTGCGGCGCGGCAGGTACGCCCGGACGTAGCGGGGATGGCCGGAGGGTTCGACGGCGACCCAGTCGCCGGTGCACACGACCCGCATCGGGTCGTGCGGTGTCACGAACGCGGTGTCCGCGCGGATGACCCCGTCTGCGGTGGCCACGTCGCACTGACCGCGGTCGACGCGGATCACGCGCCCGGCGACGAGTCCTTCGGAGAGGTGGGGAGCGAACTCGTCGGCCCAGGCGTCGTCCCAGCCGTAGGACACGAGCGGGGAGAGGTCCAGGGACGCGAACGAGGTCGGGAGGGCGGAGCTGGAAGTCAAGGGAGACCCTTCACAAGGGCGGCCCCGGCGACGCGCACTACGGCGCGAAGGAAGAGGAAGGTCAGCCGGCGGCCACGGAGGTGGACTTGATGAACTTCTGGATGCGGGCAGCGCCCATCTCAATGACAGCCATCGGTCACACCTCCCAGTGCACAATCCAGGTCACCCGCGACAACGAACCCCGTCGCCGCTCCAACGGGCACCACTTTAGAGAGCCCGCGGCGACGGCGCCATCGAATTACGGACAGAGGCCGCTGCCCCGGACCGCGGGGGTCTCCCTGTGGGGGGGGCGGTCAGACCGCGTCGGCCTTCAGCACGCCCTGGGCCGTGGCCAGCGCGTAAGCGGACAGGGTGAACGCGTCGGAGATCCGCCGGTCCGCGACCATCGTCCGGAACTCCCCCTGCGATACGGCCCGGTACGCCTGGATCCCCTCCGCCCGGGCGTCCCCGGCCGGCTCGTCGGCCACCTGGTCCGTCCCCACGTGTGCGACGTACAGGTGGTCCACGCCCGCACGCAGGCCGGTGTCGGGAGAGAGCGCGCCGAGATAGGTGAAGTCCACGACGTGGACGCCCAGTTCCTCCTGAAGTTCCCGCGCGGCCGTACCGGCGCCGTCCTCCCCCGGAGCACCGAAGCCACGGGGGATCTCCCAGTGCCATTCCCGGCTCGCGTGGCGGAAGTGACGCAGCAGGACGACTCGTCCGTCGGGGAGCAGGGGAAGGACGGCGGCTCCGCCGGACGCGGACGCGGGCACGATACGGATGTACGTCCCCAGTCGGCCGTTCGCGAACCGTACGGCGTCACGGACCAGGCAGAAGTAGGCGTCGCGATAGACGACGCCGATGTCTCCGACGCTCTCGGGCAGCCCCGCCGCGACGGCCAGCCGTGCCATGGCGTCGGCTGCCCGGTCCTGCTCGGCGCGGTCGAAGAGGATCTCGAAAGCCGCGCCGGGGGGGTTCACGAAGAGCTCGGGCCGCTGCTCACGCAGTGCCTCGTAGTCGGTGAGTGCGGTCTGCTTGCCGGTGGCTGCGTCGTGTGCGCCCATGGCTCTCCTCTTGTCCGCGTGTCGTCCGCGTGCGCTGTCGGTCGCGGCGCCGCGACGGGGCGCCCGCGACCGGATCATAGATACAGGGCGATGGGGAGCCGGTCGACCCGGGCCTCCACCGAGGTGTACGTCTCGATACTCTCCCGGTAGTGGTCGTGCAGGGTCTGCACCACGTCGAAGACGCCGGTGGCCGAGGATCCGAGGGCCGCTCTGCTCTCGCGGAGCAACGTACCGACCGTCGCCACCATCGCCGAGTCACGGACGGACCACAGCGGCACGCCGATGGCACCCGCACCGCTGATGATCAGCGACCGCATGAACCCGAGGACGTCGCCGCCGTCGGACCGCATGCCCTGTCCGGCCAGGCAGGCGCCGAGCACGGTGAGCTTGTTCCTCGGCAGGCTGACGCGCAACGCGAGGTCGAACTGCGACAGCATGTCTGTCTTTCCCAGGTGGATGAGCGGGCCGGAGACCTCGGGCTCCTCCACGTACACGCCGTGCCCGGCGTAGACGAAGAACTCCGGTTTCACGGACACCAGTTGCTCGAGTCCGTCCCAGTCGGCGGTGAAAGCGCCCGCGACCTTGCCCTTGAGGGCGTCGGGGACCTCTCCGGCCACATGGACGTGCGCCGCCGTCCAGCCGACATCGACGATCTCGTCGCCCGTCGCCCGTGTGTCGGTGGACAGCAGCGCGGCCAGGTCGTCGTCGTGTTCCATGAGCTGCTTCTTGAGCAGATGGCGGCCACGCGTGACGAAGGCGGCCACGCTCACCGAGTGCGACAGCGGGACCCGGGCGGCGAGCGGCCGGTTGTCACCCGGCGCGGTGGCGACGTGCAGCGGGATCGCGAAGATGTCGTCGGTCGGGATCAGGGTGAGGTGGTCCGGCGGCCCTCCCTTGTTGGCGCTCTCCCACACCGGCCCGACGAGCAGTTCCCAGATCCGCCGGCAGGTTCCCTCCTTCGGGACGGGAAACGCGGGGTCCGCGAGGTCCTCGAAGACCGTGCGCGCGAGGTCGGCGACGTCCGTGTACGGAACGGAGGGCAGCAGCGTGAGCACCCCGGCCCGGCAGACCACGATGCCGAGCGAGTCGGGCTCGGTCGCCTCCTCGCCCTCCAGCGGCGCGTCCGACGTACCGAAGCGGAAGTACCGCACGACACAGGAGCCCTCGTGGTTGAGGGTGTACTGGACCAGCTGGTGGGCGATGTCCTCGTCGTGGGTCGCCGATGTCAGCGGGTGCTGGAGGAAGTGGTCCTCGTACTGCTGCTCCCGCTCGATGAGGAGTTCCCGCCACTCCCGCCCCTGTGCCGCCCCGGCGGGTTCCTGTGTGCGCAGGGGCGTCCGGCGCCCCTCCGAGGAGCCCCTCCCGGCCCGGGATCCTTCGGGAGCGGTGGGCAGCGGATGCGCGGGGCGGCCGAGGACGGGTGGGCGGGACGACGCGAGCAGGTCCAGGAGTTCCCGGCCCGAGGACTCCTCCACCAGGGACACGATCTTCTCCAGGTCCTCCTGCCGGTGACCGCCACGTGCCATCCGGGCGCCGATGGCGCGCAGATACGCGGGTCTCACGTGGTGGGCGTAAGCACGCTTGTACACGGGGAGCGCGATCGCCTCGCGCACCGACTCCGCCATCCTCAGCCGGCGGTCCAGGACGTCCCGCGGTCGGTCGGCAGCGGGGAGGGCCGCGGCCGTCTCCCGGTAGTAGCGCACGGTGTAGGCGTAGAAGTCGACGTCCAGCCCGGCTCGTCGGCCCGTTCCGACGACGTCGTCCTCCAGCTCGTCCAGGAGGTTCCCCAGATCGGCCAGACCGTCGGGGCCGCCGGCGAGCCGCGCGAGGTTCTGGCGGGCGATCCGTCGTCCACGCTCCCACCCCGGCCCCGCCTGCTCCTCGCGGCCATGACCCAGATCGCGCAGGGTCGCGAAGCTCCTCTCCGGGCTGTCGCCGCAGAAAGCCTCGTTCAAGAGCGACTGCGCCGTGCGGTACGTGTCGTTCAGGCCCTGCGAGATGGCCTTGGAGCGTGCGGTGACGCGCAGCGACTGCTCCGTGTCCCCGGCCTGGCGCAGCGCGGTGGCGAGGTTGTGGAGGGCGTTGGAGTAGCCGCGGAGGAACTCCCTGTGCCTCAGGGGTGTTTCCTGATCCGGCACGGCGTCGATGTCGACGCCGTGCTCGTTCGCCTGCTCGACGAGTCGGTCGTGGCTCCGCCGCATCGGAGCGACCATCGCGTCGACGTCCCTCCCCGCGGTCCTGCCGTCGTCCCTCTCACGCGCCGCCTGCTCACGTTCCTCGAACTCGGCGCGGGTGTGGTTGCTGAGCAGGTCGGGCAGCACCCACCACAGCCGGGCCGACTCGGCCACCCGCACGGCGGTCCCGAAGACCCGCCGGGAGGCCGTGTAACTCCCCAGCCGGTAGCGGATCCTGCCCACTCCGTCGTACCACCGGGCGAGGGCGTAGGCGGGGAAGGGGTCCTCGGGGTCGACGGTGCCGTCGCTCCGCCACGCCAGCAGGCGCTCGGCGTCCGGCCGTGACGCCTCGATCAGCCGCAGTGCCGAGAGCAACTCGTAGCCCGTGTCCGCCTGGACGATCTCGCACCAGTGGGCGCCGACTCTTCGGGCGATGCCCCGGGCACCGGCCTGCGGCTCCTTGGTGTGGGCTCGCGCCATTCGTAACATGCCGATGGCGTCCGCCTGGCGCATCGGGGCATCGAAGTCGATGTCGAACCTCATGATCAGATCCTCGACGTCGAGTGCCTCGACGAACGCCCTGATCGCGGAGCTGGGGTCCTGCGGGTGCCGCCCGTTGTCCTGACGCATGCGGAGAACTCCTCGGTGGTTCCGTCGGGTTCGTGGCTCCGGAACCGCGGGCTCGCGGCGGCACCCGGAGCGGAAGGGAGAGGGGGTGCGCTAGCGCGGTCGGGTCAGAAGGTGCGTACCGGCGGAAGCGATCAGACCCGCCACGACGGCACCCGTGAGCGACCACGGGGTGGTGGGAGTCCCTCCTCCCCTGCCCAGCGCCACACACGTGACGGCCAGCCATCCCAGGGACGCGCCGAACAGCCCCGCGACGCCCGAGTCGAGCCATCGGTAGCGGGACGTCGTCGGCGCCACGCCCGCCCAGCGCAGGGTGGCCAGCGGCAGGGCGAGGGCCAGAGCCGCCACGGCGACGATCACCGGGGATTCGAGAGCCTTGCGCAGCGGCACCTTGTAGTTCATGGTCTGCACGGCTGCCAGCGCGGTGAGGAGCGATCCCAGGATGGAGGTCTGAACCAGCGTCAGCCAACTGCGGTGGCTGACCAGTTCCCGCTCGACCAGGACCGAGACCGCGGCGCGCACACTGTCCGCCCGTTCGCGCGCGGCTTCCAGATGGAGCCGGTCCTCGTCCACCTGCTTGATGAGCCAGTCGGCGTCGGCGAGGTCCGTCACGGTCCAGGAGACCCCTGCGCCGTGCCTGCGCGGATCGGGGGTGTGCAAGCGCATGTTGGCGACGGCGGTGGAGAGACTGCGGGTCAACTGACGCTGGCGGGTGATGGTCCACAGCAGCCCCTGGGGCCCGAACTGCGTCTCGTCCAGCAGGTGCGACGTCCTCAGCAGGCGTTCGAGGGGCACCGGACGTCGGGCGGCGGAGTCCAGCTCCCGCAGGAGCGCCGTCGTCCGCTCGTCGCTCTCCGCTATCTGGGCGCGCGACGGCTCCGACGAGGCGTACAGCCGTCCTTGGTACCGGATCTTCGAGAGCTGGAGCAGATAGCGCGCGAGCGGCCTCAGTCCGTGCCGGCCGTCGACGGCCCAGGCCCATTCGTCGAGGTCGGCCTCGCACCGGGCCGGTGCCAGGACGTAGAGGTCGGTGGCATCCTCGGGTTCGGCGGCCTCGGTGGACCTCCACACGGAGAAGCCGTGCTCCGTGCGGTCGAAGCCGGCCCACCAGGGTTCGCTCCCGGTCCGGGGAGCGTACCGGCGGACGAGCTCGCACATCGCGCGGTCACGCCGCCCGAGCCAGGGGCCGTGCAGCGCCTCGAACACGCGGAACTCCCCCAATAAGTCCCAGGGTTGAGGCGGTCTCCCGGCGGCGGCCAGCGCCGCAGTCCACTCGGCGTCGAGATCGGCCCACTGGGTGAGGCCTCCGGCCGTGTCGTTGGGTGCCAGCAGGGCGACGACGCCGACGACGTCGTGGTCGGCGAAGGCGAAGGCGGAATAGACGGAGTCGTCGCCCGTCCGCTGCGCGGCCGCCAACAAGGTGAACCGGGGCGCGACCGGGGGCGCCGAGCCGAAGTCGATGTGGTCCGCCGGCACGGAGGTCCCGGGAACCGGCTCACGCATGCCCAACGAACGGCATGCTCGCCACATACAGGCGAGGTAGTCGCGGGCGTGGCCGCCGGTCTCGGATTCGGCGGGCGTGAACGCCATGACGAGAAGGGCCGGCTTGGTGATTCCGCTCATGCTGTGCGACCTGCTTCCGGAATCCCGAGGGGGCTGTCGAGGAGCACCGAGGCTTCGTCGATGCGTGTTCCTCCGCGTGCGACCGTGGACGAGCGGTTCGGCCGCGGCCGCTCACGCCGTCTCTCCTCGGGCGTTCCGGCCTTCCCGGGAGTGGTCCTTCGCCCCGCTCAGGTCAGCGGTGAGCCGTGCGATCAGGTGATTCCGCTGCTCGCGCTGTTGTGCCGGAATGGGGGTGCGCCCCGGGCCCAACCGGGCCTGCGCACGACGCGCCCCTTCTCGGTCCAGCGGCTCCAGAAGGGCCAGAACCCGAAGGGTCTCGGCATCGTCCTCTTCGGGGAGCACGGACTCCAGCCTGGTCAGCACATCGCCGACGGTGTGCCACTCGTCCGTCGTGAGCGACCAGTCCTGGATCTCGTCCAGACGCGCAAGAATCTGTCGCAGGTTCATGAAAGTCCTCCCCCGAGCACCGTCGACCGCACACCCCCGCGCGCGGATTCCCCGGATCCGCCGCGTACGCGAAGCCCAGTTCCGCCTGTGACGAAAGGTGTTCCTGGGTTCGCCGGCTGATTTTCCAGTCTTTGGGCCGCGTGCACAAGGCGGGGCGCCCCGGCGTGTGCGCAAAGCCGCCGGTGCCGCGCCGTCCGCCGGCGCGGCACCCCGCGCCGGCGGACGGCTGTCGTTCCTCGGCGGGACTACGAAGCCATGCGGCGGGCGAAGGACGTGGCGCGTCTGCGGCGGGCGGGGTCGAAGGCGTCGGTGGCGCCAGCGCCTTCGTTGCCGGGACCGGAGTTCCAGCCGTCGATCTTCCGGGCGACCCCCTTCACCTTGGGGTGCCCGGGCTTGTGCGCGACCTCGAAGTGGGACTCCTTCGGCGTGGCGAAGTCGCCGCCCCACACCACGGCCCCGTCGAGCTCGGCGAGGATGTCGCGGACGACGACCAGCTCCCGCGGATAGAAGCCGTCCTTGGCGCCGAGCGGGTAGGCCTGGGGTCTGATCTCGAGGGCCGTCCCGGACAGGTAGTTCGACTCGTGCGGGTCCTGGACGCGACGCGAGGTGCGGTGGCCCCGGACGTCGCCGTCGCGGAGCTGGTCGATCTCGTAGTGGAAGCGCCGTGCGACGTACAGGAGCAGGGTCGCGGCCGTGCCTCCGGCGAGGTGGACGGACTGGTCGCTGCCCTCGATGCGGTGGCTCTTCGCCTCGGGGAGGATCTCCCAGCCGTTGGCGGAGCGGTTCCCCGCCCAGTCCGTCCGGCGGGGAGCGGCGGAGGCGGGGGCCGCCCCCAGCGACCCGATCGCGGCGGCTCCGGCGAACCCGGCGGCTGCGCCCACGAAGTGGCGCCTGGTCAGCTCGTTCACGCTGTGCCCTTCTCGGTGCGTTGTTTGACGACGGCCAGCCGTACGGCCAGGCCCAGGAAGGTGACGGCCAGCAGGGGCAGGATCACCAGGGCCGGGTTGACCCATACCGGGACCAGGTCGTAGCCGGCGTTGCACTTGTCGTGCAGGGGGAACCATCGCGAAGGTTCCTGCCAGTGGACGGAGCGGTAGGCGCGGTCGTAGGTGGTGCCGGCCGCGTGACAGGACTCCTCGGCGTCCATCGAGGAACCGGCGAGGGCTCCGACGATCCAGGTGACGAGCATGGCGACGAGACAGAGCCCCGCTGTCACGAGGAACCAGCCGGGTGTCTTCCACCGGCCGGTGAGGAGGGGCCGGCTCCACAGTCCCAGCACGATCAGGACGGGAACGGCGAGGAGGAGGAAGTTCGCGATGACGCCCATCGGTCAGCGGCCGGCCCGTACGGCGGTTCGCTGCTCGGCGGCCTTGAGGTACTTCTGCAGGTTGCTCCTGTACGTGGCGGCCAGGCTGTTCTCCAGGCCGACGAGGCCGAGCATGCGGTCGCTGAAGCCGAGGACGAACGCGTCGAGCTTGTCGCCGCCGCCGGGAAGATTGATCATCACGGACGGCAGCATGGCACCGGAGGCCATGATGAGCTTCTTCCGGGCGAGGTCGACGGTGACGTCGTCGGCGGCCGTGAGGATGTTCCAGCAGGACTGGTAGCAGTTCCCGCCGTTCTGCCAGCGGGTGTCGTAGTGGTTGCGGAACCGGCGCAGCCCGCCGCCTCCGTTGTACTGGGCCTTGACCCAGTCGACGATGTTCTGGCCGCCCGCAACGGCCTTGGCCAGCAGGTATCCGTCGGCGTCCTCGACCATGTCGGTGAAGCCGAAGCTGGAGACGACGGCGGGCTTGGCGAGCTTGGCGTCGCAGAAGGCGTGCCCGGAGGCGTACTGCTCCTCGGAGTTCCGCCAGTCGGCGTAGAAGGTCATGATGTCGCCGCCCCAGCCGGCGATGTCGCCGCCGGTCGCGGACTTCTTGTCGCTGGGGTCGGAGTTGACGAGGAAGCCGTTGGCGGTGGCCATGAGGTGCGTGGCGTCGAGGTCGTAGCCGGAGATGGGGTCCTTGAAGCTGTCCATCACCGACATGCCCCGGGTGTTGCAGTACTCGACGAAGCCGGAGTCGTAGCTGCCGGCGAGCCACCACCAGGCCATGCCCGCGTACTTCTCGTGGCGGATGTACTCCATGACGAGCTGGCTGGCGTTCTTGTCGTGTCCGTACGCGACGGCCATGCCGTAGAGCTTCTCGACGTAGGCGATGAAGCCGTCGGCCGGACCCGCCGTGCTGTTCACGGAGTTGGTGCCGGGGTCGCTTCCGGCGCGCCAGACGTCGCGGTCCAGGTCGAAGGTGTCGGACCCGTTGGTGACCTTGAACTCCTTGATCTGGTTCATGGACCAGTTGTCCGGCAGCGGGAAGCCCAGGTTGCCGGAGAAGCCGTAGGACATGCCGGAGACGAAGGAGTACCGGGCGAGGGTCTTCTCGGTGACGTTGGTGCAGACGTTGCGGGAGCCGTAGACGCCGTGGAGGTATTTCTTGCCCTGGCTGGCGAGGCCCGCCACCACGCCGTTGAAGTACGTGACGATGCCCTGCGGATAGCCGTCGATCGCTTCCTGGGTGGCGTCGTAGTCGCAGGCGAAGTAGATGGTGGTGCCGCGGTTGAAGCCGTAGCCGGTGGCGAGGGCGTGGGCGTTGAGGGCGTGCTGGTAGCCGGCCGTGTAGGTGAAGTCCGCCAACTGGCGTGCGTTGTCCTGGTAGATGGGGAAGACGCGCAGGCCCGCGTCGAAGATGGTCTTGAGTTCGCCGGGCTTGATCTCCTTGTCGAGGGTGGAGCCGGGCGGGTCGTACAGGTAGCGGCCGACGATGCGGAAGCCGTTGTCGTTGAGCCATCGGGCGCGGGAGGCGGTTATCTCGTAGCGGGTGTCGCTGCCGTGGGCCTCGCGGTCCGGGTCGCCCATGGAGACGAGGAGCTGGGACCAGGTCTGGTAGTCGCCGAGGCCGGTCTCGGGGAGCTGCGAGAACTTCTGGAAGACCTGGACGAACTCCTTGGTCTTGGAGTCGAAGCTGTCCTTGAAGGTGGTGCGGACCTCCTGGTCGTCCTGGCCGTGCAGGATGACCGGCTCGTTGAAGACGCAGGCGGCCGTGAAGAGCTGGACGAAGATGCCGGAGTTGCCCTCGGTGAGGGTGTGGTTCTTCAGGCCGGCCTGGGTGCCCGGGCCGAAGTTGCCGGTCGGGCTGAGTCCGAGTTCGTACTGCAGGGCGATCATGAGGGCCTTCTGCACGTCGCGGGAGTAGATCCCGTCGCAGGGGCCGATGCTGTAGGCGTCCTTCTGCCAGTAGCCGCCGTTGAGCCACCGCTGGATGCCGCGGATCTTGTCGGTGCCGCCCGCGACGACGACGTAGGCGTCCATGTTGAGGATGCACTTGGCGAGCTTGGCGTTGATGACGCCGTCACCCTCGGGGATGCCCATGTTGGACCGCAGGCTCTTCACCGCTTCGCGGGTGACGCCGGTGAACCAGCCGTAGCTGTCGGGCTCGACGGCCCAGTAGCCCTTGCAGAACAGGCCGTGTTCGAGAATGGCGACGATGTTGCGGTTCGCGTCCCAGCCGAATCCGATATCGCCTAACGCCTGCATTTTGGACATCGTTCCGGGGCCGAAACTGGCGACCACGGGACTGATGCCGAGTTCGTGCTGAAGGGCCATGATCAGGGAGTTCATGGTGCCCCAGCCGGTGCGGCCGTCTTCCGGACACGGAACGTATCCGGCCACGGTGCCGTAGGTGGAGTTCACCCATTTCTGCGCTTCGAGGACTTTCTCGTCTGCCAAGTCTTTTCCTGTCTCCGGTCATACGGCACCGGGCCGCACGAGAGTGTGAGTCGAAACGAAAGGGGGAGGGCGTACAGGAAGTGTTCGGCCACCGAAGGGGGCCGTTCCGGCCACCGTCGCGCAACCCGCGGCGTGGGCCGCGGTGTTGCAGGACGCCGGCCCGCCTGGCCAGGGAGAACGCTCCGAGGGCGGGCACAGGACGGCGTGTTCCGGATCTACCGAACCGTCGTTCCTCGCTCCCGGTTCGCCGAAAGGCGTCGGCATTCCCCGTCAGCCGTACCGCGCACCATGAACACGTCCCCCGCTCCCCGTGAAGGAACTTCCGGAAGAAGATCCCGTGAGCACGCTAAGCCACCCGCCACCGCGCGAACAGACCTATGACGGTCGCCCGATCGGCGCGACGGGAAACTCCGCATGCCCGAACGATGTGACTCCCGACACGGCTTCGAAGGTTGTGCGATTTCCGGCCTCTCCGCGACGGGATCGGGCCAATTCACCGGCCTCGGGGAAAGGGTCCGCGCGTGGAATCAGCGCGCCATCGCGCAGGCCGCCCCATTGAGGGTGATGGTGTCGGGTGCCGTGTTCGTGTGCTGCCAGGAACCGAGGAAGCCCACGCTGACGGAACCGCCCGCGGCGACGGTCCTGTTGTAGTCGGCGGCGGTGGCCGTCACCCGAGAGCCGTGCTGGTCGGCGGTGCCGTCCCACATCTGGGTGACCCGCTGGCCGTCGTCGAAGGTCCAGCCGAGCCGCCAGGTGTCGAGGGGCTCGGTGGTCGTGACGGAGACGGTCGCCTGGAAGCCGTCCGGCCATTCGTTGTCGAGGGTGTACTTCGCCGCGCAGCGGGGGGATTTCCTCGTCGGCTCCGGGGTGTGGTCGACGACGCGGGCCGGCGGCGAGGTCGGGCCCTGAGGTTCGGGATCGGGCCGCGCTTCGGCGGTCGTCCGCGTCGGCTCCGGCGAGACGAGCGTGCCGTCGGCGCGGGTGGTGGCCGGCGGGGACGACGACACGGCCGGGGCGGCCACCGGCCGGTCGGCGACGGCGGTGTCACCGCGCGGCTCGACGGCGGCGTCGCCGTCGGGGCCGAAGGGCATCAGGGAGACGGTGAGCGCGAGTCCGGAGACGATGAGGGCGGCGACCAGTACGCCGGTACGGCCGATCCGGGGGGCGGGCTCCCGGTTCTCGGCGATGCCGGTGTCCACGGCGGCTTCCGTGCGGCCGCCTCCGAGTCCCGCTTCGGCGGCGCGGCGGCGGCGTTCGAGGTAGGCGAGGCCGCCCCAGCCGATCACCCCGCCCGCGAGCGCGGCGGGCAGTCCGCCGCCGTGCAGGCGCAGGCAGGCGGCGGCCTCCGCGCACTCCGCGCAGTGGGCGAGGTGCCGGGAGAGGTCCTCGGGTGTCTCGGCCGCCGGGGAGCGGGTGACCGCGTCGAGGAGGCGGGCGTAGCTGCGGCAGGCGGCGTCCATCGGGGTGTCGAGGTGGCCGCGGTGGCAGCGGGCCCTGAACAGGGCGCGCACCTCGCCGAGTTCCTCGGCCGCCGCCACCGGATCCAGGCCGAGGCGCCGTGCCACGGCGGGCAGCGGGAGGGCCTCGACCTCGACCAGCCACAGCAGGGCCGCGTCGGCGTCCTGGAGGTCCCTGAGACCGCGCAGGGCGATCGGACGGTGCAGCGGGGGCCCGGTGAAGCGGGCGGCCTTCTCGGAGTTGAGCCACAGCCTGAGGTCGGGGTCCAGCCGGTGCCCCTGGCCGTGCGCCTCCCAGCCCGCGGCGGTGGTGCGTACGGAGTTGAGCAGCAGGGGGATCCGGGGCAGCCCCGGTGTCCTGCGG
This sequence comes from Streptomyces sp. NBC_01428, assembly GCF_036231965.1. Taxonomy (NCBI): domain Bacteria; kingdom Bacillati; phylum Actinomycetota; class Actinomycetes; order Kitasatosporales; family Streptomycetaceae; genus Streptomyces; species Streptomyces sp. NBC_01428. The sequence continues at coordinate 2,415,077 of NZ_CP109499.1, forward strand.
CCGGTGTTCCGCGCGCGGGCCTCGGCCGCGCGGGCCTCGTGGACACCGTGCGTGAAGGCCTCGGTGGCGAGTTGGGTCGCGGCCGCCGAGCCGGAGGTGCACAGGTCGGCGTACGACAGCACCGCGTCCCAGCAGTCCGAGAACAGCGCGGCCTCGGCGGCGTCCTGAGGGGTCGGCAGGTCGGGCATGGGGGGCTCCTGCATCCACTGCGTCCATGTGCAACGTCAGGTAACGCCCAACTCGGCTTGCGGTACCGGGGAGTTGGAGACCGTCCCGACAACAGGCCCGAGCCTTTCACGCCTCCGACACAACTGACAAGCCGTTCCCTCACATCGCGCGACCGGGTGGTCACGCGTCGGTGACGGCGACAGCCCTCCGACGCCGGGGAACGGGTACGGCCCGGACACGTGGAGGACGTCCGGGCCGTGCGAGGCGTTCAGGGTGTACGGGGTGCGGCGCACGGGGCGCGCGCGTGTCCGTCGGACCGCGCACGCCGGACGCGCCGCGCCCGGAGGCACGGCGCGTCGGTGGGGCGCGGCGGTGGGTCAGAGCTGGGTGGCCGGCTCCTCGGCGGGCAGGCTGTCCATGAAGGAGCTGACGGAGAAGACCGCCTGTCCGGGGCCCGGCTGTCCGTACCCGGGGGGCGACTTGAGACCGAAGTCGTCCATGGTGGCGCGGTAGGCCTCCAGCAGGCGGATGTGGTACTCCAGCGGCGCGCCCTGCGGGTTGGCCTTGCCCAGCGGCGTCGTCGGCTCCGGGCACCAGGTGGTGAAGCGGGGCGTGATGCCGTGGGACATGAAGAAGCGCAGCCCCTCGGTCGTCGACGCGATGGCCTCGTCGACGCTGGTGAACCCGAACGGCTCGGCCATCTCCACGCCCGCCACGAAGTTGGGGATCACGTTGCGCGCGCCGAAGATCTCGGCGGAGTCGAGGATGCGCTTGTGCCACTCGTCCCGGCCGACGTAACGCTCCTTGCCGGGGCAGTACATCTTGAACAGGTACTCGTCCCACACCTCGTAGTTGGGGTGGTAGATCTGCACGCCGTAGTCCTTGAACCGCTGCACGTCGTCGCGGGGCAGCGCCTGGGCCACCACCTTGCCGATCCAGCGTCCGGGGAACCGCTCCTCGATGGCCTTGGCGTAGTGGCCGTAGAAGTCGGCCTCGTCGCGGCCGGACACGGTCTTGGTGATCGCGCCGCCGGTGAGGGTGTAGGCCGTGGACGCCTTCGCGGTGTCGTACCGGTCGATGATCTCCAGGGCTTCGAGGACCTCCTCGACGTCCTTCACCCCGGTGTACGGGCGGCCGGCCGCCTTGTGCTGGCGCCAGTTGTGGTTGATGTCGCAGTACTGGCACTCCTCCTTGGCGCCGAAGTACTGGCAGACCCGGAAGACCGTGAGGTAGATCAGGTAGCCCCACTGGATCGTGGGGGCCACCTCCATCACGGACTTCCCGTTGGAGAGCTTGTGCTTGTAGTACTCGGGCATCGGCGGCACGCCGACGTCGGAGATCCGCTTCCCGTCGAGGTAGAGCCCGAGGACGCCCTCGTCGTCGGCGGCGACCCGGTAGGGCGAGGACGGGTTCACGCGCACGGAGACCACGGTGCGCCGCAGGTCGTACGGGCCGCCGGTGAGGATGATCTCCTCCGGCGGGCGCCGGAGCGCGGCCTCGCCCAGCTCGGGGAGGGTGCCGTGGTCGAACGAGAAGATGAAGTACGACTTCGGTTTGACCTCGCCCTGCTCGTTGTCGCTGAGAGCGGACGCGTCGAAGGCCACACCCCCGCGGAGCAGGTCCTCCTTGAAGACGGCCTCCCGCGGCACGTGCGGGAACCGCTCCATCAGATCCTCGACCAGCGCGGTGCGGCTGCCCATCCCGTTCTCCTCGCTCCCGACCTGCTTCGTCTGTCGTGTTCGACTCCTCACGGTATGCCCCCGGCCCGGCGTCAGCCGTGCCGGGTCCCCTCGCGGCGCGCGACGTGGTCCGGAACGGGCTGTCCGGACGGCAGCAGCGGGTCGGGGACGGGCGCCCCCCAGGTGGCCGTGAGCGGGAGCGTGCCGGCCCACAGGCCCAGTGCGGCGTCCGGGCCGTCCCCGTCGTCCGGGGCGCCGGTGCGGATCTTGACGGAGGCCACGTCGAGGGACAGCGCGAGGACGGTGGTCGCGGCCAGCTCCTTGCGGCTGGGGGCGCGCGCGTAGTCCCACTGTCCGGGGGTGGCGTGCTCCGTGAGGAGGCGCAGCGCCTCGGTCTTCTCATCGGGGTCGGTGACCTTCCGGGGGACGCCGTGGATCATCGCGCTGCGGTAGTTCACGCCGTGCTCGAACACGGACCGTGCGAGGACGAGTCCGTCGACGTGCGTCACGGTGACGCAGACGGGCGCGTCCCCCGCCAGGCTCCGGCTCGCCACGGAGCCGTGGACGTAGAGGTCGCGCTCGCCCCGCCCGTACACGGTCGGCACCACCATCGGGCGTCCGTCGACGATCACTCCGAGGTGGCAGACGAATCCCGCGTCCAGGATGGCGTCGAGGTCGGCGCGGTCGAGGCTGCCCTGTTCGCGCAGGCGGCGGTGCCGGGTGAGGTCGGTGTCGGGGAGCGGTCCGTAGGTCATAGGTGACAGAATAACGATATCCATCGAGCATTGACCACAGAGCAACTGAATCAGCAGTTCCAGGCATCAAAAACAACGGAATCCGCACCTCGCGTGCGACGGAGTGGTACCGGGGCCGTCCAAGAAGCCGTTTGCCCCGCACGGCCCCCGCTGCGAGAGTCGCCGCCATGCCCACCTTCGCCGCGTACGACGGGACAGAGCTGGCCTACGAGGTCCTCGGGGACGGACCACCCCTGGTGTGCCTCCCGGGCGGGCCGATGCAGGACTGCGCCTACCTCGGGGAGCTGGGCGGGCTGTCGGCGCACCGCGCCCTGGTCATGGCGGACCCGCGCGGCACCGGTGGCTCGGCGGTCCCCGAGGACCCCGGCACGTACCGCTGCGACCGGCTCGTCGACGACGTGGAGGCGCTGCGCGAGCACCTCGGTCGGGACCGGCTGGACCTGCTCGCGCACTCCGCGGGGACGAACCTGGCGATGCTGTACGCGGAGCGTCATCCGGACCGGGTCGAGCGGCTCGCGCTCATCACGCCGAGCCCGTACGCGGTCGGCATCGACATCACCGGGGAGGTCCGGCGGGAGACGGCGCTGCTGCGGGCCGCGGAGCCGTGGTTCCCGGAGGCCTTCGCCGCGCTGGAGCGGATCGTCGCCGGAGACGGGGACACTGCCGCCTTCCTGGCCATCGCCCCCTTCTGGTACGGCCGTTGGGACGAGAGCGCGCGGGCGCACCGGGCCGCGGAGGACGCCCACCGGAACCAGGAGGCCGCAGGCCGCTTCGGCGACGGCGCGTTCACGCCGGACGTCACCCGGGCGGCGCTCGGCCGCCTGGCCTGTCCGGTGCTCGTGCTCGCCGGTGAGGTGGACCTGAACTCCCCGCCTCCCGCGGTGGCCGCCCTCGCCGCCGTGTTCCCGCGTGCCGAGCTGGTCGTCCAGGCCGGGGCCGCACACTTTCCGTGGCTCGACGACGCGGAGCGGTTCACACGGACGATCGGCGCTTTCCTCGGAAGACCGGCCGGGTAGCCGCCCGGCGCGCGGAGGTGCGGAAGGCCGAGAGCCCCGCGACGCGGGTGGTCCCCTGCTGCCGCCGGCCGCGCGGTCCCCTCCGTCAGGCCGTCCGTTCCAGCTCCGTCTCGTCCACCCGGAACTCCAGCTCCCGCCCCGCCAGCAGCCGTTCCAGTTCGCCGAGAACGGTCGCGCCGAGCCGGGCGACCTCGTTGCCCTGGGAACCGGCCAGGTGAGGGGTGACGAAGGCGTTCGGGAGGCCGAGGAGCGGGGAGTCCGCCGGGAGCGGTTCCGGGTCCGTGACGTCGAGGACGGCGCTGATCCGACCGGACCGCAGTTCCCCGACGAGCGCGTCGTGGTCGACGAGGGAGCCGCGCGCGGTGTTCACGAGGACCGATCCGTCGGGCATCAGGGCGAGTTCGCGGCGGCCGACTAGGTGCCGCGTCTCGGGGGTCTGCGGGGCGTGCACGGTGACGACGTCGCTCCCGGCGAGCAGGGCCTCGAGCGGCAGCAACGGCACCCCGAGCGCCGCCGCCCCGGCTTCGGTGACGTAGGGGTCGGCGAGGCTGACCTCCAGGTCGAAGGGCCGGAGCAGCTCGATGAGGCGTCGGCCGATGCGGGAGGCGCCGACGACGCCGACGCGGCGGCCGAAGTTGCCGACGCCGGGCAGGATATCGCCGTAGGGGAAGGCCCGTTCGTCGCGGAGGCGGTCGCGGTACGCGAAGACGTTCTTGCCGGCGAGCAGGATCATGGCGAGCGTGTACTCGGCGACGGGCAGCGCGTTCGCGGCGGCCGCCGACGACACGACGATCCCACGGTCCCACACCGCCTGGGTGGTGAACCCCTTCACGGAGCCCGCGGCGTGCAGCACGGCCCGCAGCCGCGGCGCCGCCTCCAGCGCGCCGGCGTCGAGGACGGGAGCGCCCCAGCCGGTGATCAGGACCTCGGTGGTGGCGAGACGCTCCCGCACCCGGGGGTCGGTGAAGTCCCCCGCCACCAGGGCGGGATCGATCTCCACCAGCTCGCGCAGCCGGACGAGCAGGTCCGGCGGAAAGACGCGCGGCACGTTCTCGGCCGTCATGGCGAACATCGCCACGGGACGCTTCGGCACGGAGGGGCCTTCCGGTTCGGGAGACGCCCGGCGGCGTCCGGCGGCGGTGCGGGGCCTCGCCGCGAGCGCGGGATCGCGGCGGGTGCCGACGGCCCCGTGACAGCGGCAGCAACCGCTCTCTACGGTAGATCGCAGCGCGTGAGAGGGTCAACGAAGAGGTCTGCCACCTGGGCGGACCGGCGCGGTACGTTCGCCGGGTGGTCATCGCACGGGCGGCGGACATCCGAGGAGGAACAGCAGGATGACTGGGACGCTGACCAACTGGGCCGGCAACATCACGTACGCGGCCGAGGAGCTGCACCGGCCCGCCTCGCTCGCCGCGCTGCGCGCGCTGGTCGCGCGAAGCACCCGGGTGCGGGTGCTGGGCAGCGGCCACTCGTTCAACCGGATCGCCGAACCGGGACCCGACGGCGTCCTGCTGTCGCTGGCCGCGCTGCCGCCCGCGATCGACGTCGACACGGCGGCCCGTACGGTCCGGGTGTCGGGCGGCGTGCGCTACGCGGAACTCGCCCGCGCCGTGCACGCGAAGGGGTTCGCGCTGCACAACATGGCCTCGCTGCCGCACATCTCGGTGGCCGGTTCGGTCGCCACCGGCACGCACGGTTCCGGGGTCGCGAACGGGTCGCTGGCCTCGGCGGTCCGTGAGATCGAGCTGGTCACCGCGGACGGTTCCCCGCTGACCGTCGGCCGCGGCGACGACCGCTTCGACGGCGCCGTGACGGCTCTGGGCGCCCTCGGCGTGGTCACCGCTCTCACGCTCGACGTCGAGCCGGACTTCGAGGTGAGCCAGCACGTCTTCACCGAACTCCCGCTGGAGGGACTGGACTTCGAGACGGTCGCGGCCTCCGCGTACAGCGTGAGCCTGTTCACCGACTGGGAGCGGCCCGGTTTCCGCCAGGTGTGGCTGAAGCGGCGCACCGACCGGCCCCTGCCGGACTTCCCCTGGGCGGAGCCCGCGACCGAGGCCATGCACCCGGTGCCGGGGATGCCCGCCCGCAACTGCACCCGGCAGTTCGGCGTGCCCGGTCCCTGGCACGAGCGACTCCCGCACTTCCGGGCGGAGTTCACGCCGAGCAGCGGCTCCGAGCTGCAGTCCGAGTATCTGCTGGCGCGCTCGGACGCCCTCGCCGCGCTGCACGCCCTGGACGCGATCCGCGGGACGATCGCGCCGCTGCTGCAGATCTGCGAGGTGCGGACCGTCGCCGCCGACCGGCAGTGGCTGAGCCCGGCGTACGGACGGGACACCGTGGCGCTGCACTTCACCTGGGTCGACGACACGGAGGCCGTGCTGCCCGTGGTGCGGAGCGTCGAGCGGGCGCTGGAGCCGTTCGCGCCGCGACCGCACTGGGGCAAGGTCTTCGCCGTACCGCCGGAGATCCTGCGGGAACGCTACGCGCGCATGACCGACTTCCGGACGCTGGTCGACGGCCTCGACCCGGCCGGCACCTTCACCAACGCCTTCGTGGCGGACCTCCTCCCTCCCCGCTCCTGACAGACCGGGCGCGGGCCCCGGGAGAACCGCACCGACCGGAACCACGACGCACGGGCTGATCCACGGGCTGATCTAGGAGACGCATGTCCTTCCGCACCTCCCCCTCGCACCCGACCGCCGCACCCTCCGACACCGGCTACGTCGAGGACGTGTCCCCCGGCCACGGCGCGCTGCCGCCGCGCGCCCATTACGCGGCCTCGGACGCCGCGAGCCTTTCCCTGAACGGGCGTTGGCACTTCCGGCTGTCCCCCACCGCCGACGCGCGCGACGACTCCTTCGCCGCCGAGCGGTACGCGCCGCACGAGGACCAGGACGCCGAGAGCTGGGCCGAGGTCCAGGTCCCCGGCCACTGGGTGCTGCAGGGGCACGGCGCGCCGATCTACACCAACCACCTCTACCCGTTCCCGGTCGACCCGCCGCACGTGCCGACCGAGAACCCGACCGGCGACCATCTGCGCTTCTTCGACCTGCCGGCGGACTGGCCCGCCGACGGCGGTACGGTGCTGCGCTTCGACGGGGTCGAGTCCTGCGCCCGGGTCTGGCTGAACGGCACGGATCTCGGCGAGTTCAAGGGATCCCGGCTGCCGCACGAGTTCGCCGTGGGCCATCTGCTGAGGCCGGGACGCAACGCGCTCGCCGTCCGGGTGCACCAGTGGTCGGCGGGCTCGTACCTGGAGGACCAGGACCAGTGGTGGCTGCCCGGCATCTTCCGTGACGTGACCCTGCTGCACCGCCCCGCGGGCGGCGTGCTCGACTTCTTCGTGCACGCCGGGTACGACCACCGCGCGGGCCTCGGAACGCTGCGCGTCGACTCCGACGTCGACGGACGGGTCCTCGTGCCGGCCCTCGGCGTCGACGTCGCGACCGGCGTGGAGGTCACGGTGCCGGTGGCGCCGTGGACGGCCGAGACGCCCCGGCTGTACGACGGCGAACTGGTCACGGAGGGCGAGCGCGTACCCCTGCGGATCGGCTTCCGCACCGTCGCTCTGCGGGACGGCCAGATCACGGTCAACGGCCGCGCGGTGCTGTTCAAGGGCGTCAACCGGCACGAGTGGCACCCGGAGAGGGGCCGGGCCCTCGACGTGGAGACGATGCTCGCCGACGTGCTGCTGATGAAGCGGCACAACATCAACGCCGTCCGTACCTCGCACTATCCGCCGCATCCCGCCTTCCTCGACCTGTGCGACACCTACGGCCTGTGGGTCGTCGACGAGTGCGACCTGGAGACCCACGGCTTCACCGAGGAGGGCTGGCGCGGCAACCCCGTCGACGACGACCGCTGGACGCCCGCCCTTCTCGACCGGGCGGCCCGGATGGTCGAGCGCGACAAGAACCATCCGTCCGTCGTGATGTGGTCGCTCGGCAACGAAGCGGGCACCGGACGGGGACTGACGGCGATGGCCGACTGGATCCGGGACCGCGACGGCTCACGCCTCATCCACTACGAGGGTGACGCCACCTGCCGGGACACGGACGTCTATTCGCGCATGTACGCCGACCACGCCGAGGTCGAGCGCATCGGCCGCCACGAGGACGAGGGCGACGCGAAGCGACGCGGGCTCCCCTTCATCCTCTGCGAGTACGGCCACGCCATGGGCAACGGGCCCGGCGGTCTCGCCGACTACCAGCGTCTGTTCACCGCGTACGACCGGGTCCAGGGCGGCTTCGTCTGGGAGTGGATCGACCACGGCATCGCGGACGAGCGCCACGGGTTCGCGTACGGCGGTGACTTCGGCGAGGAGCTGCACGACGGGAACTTCGTCTGCGACGGGTTGCTCTTCCCGGACCGGACACCCTCCCCCGGGCTCGTCGAGTACAAGAAGGTGATCGAACCCGTCCGCATCGACACCGGCGGGACGTCCGGCCTCCCCGGACCGGACCGACTCCGGGACGGGGAAGGGGTGTTGGACCGGCCTCTGGACGCCGCCCGCGCCGACGGCGTCGTGCGCGTCACCAACGGCTACGACTTCGCCGACCTCGCCGCGCTCGCCTTCTCCTGGTCCTACCAGGTGGACGGCGAGACCGTCGCGACGGGCGCCCTCCAGGTGCCCGCGCTGGCCCCCGGCGAGTCGGCGGACGTGAAACTCCCCGCGCCGCCCGTGGACCCGGGGGGCGCCGAGGCGCACTGGACCGTACGGGCGGTCCTCGCCGAGGACACGGCGTGGGCGCCCCGCGGCCATGAGATCGCCTGGGCCCAACTCCCCTCCGCCGAAGCCGTGTCCGCGCCCCTCGGGCGGTTCGTCGCCCCGGTGGCCGGTGACGGCGTGATCACCCTGGGGCCGGGCACCTTCGACGCCCGCACCGGGGAGCCGCTCACGATCGGCGGTGTCGGGGTCACGGGGCTGCGGCTGGACGTGTGGCGGGCCCCGACCGACAACGACAACGGCGCGCACTGGCAGCCCGACGCCCGCTTCGGTCCGCTCTGGCGCACGCTGGGCCTGCACCGGATGCGGCACCGCCTGGACGCGGTGGAGCCGGGCGAGGACGCGTTGACCGTACGGACCAGGGTGGCGCCCGCCGCCCGCGCGGTCGGCCTGCGCACGGTGTACCGGTGGACGTCCGACGGCACGCGGCTGCGGCTGACCGTGTCCGTGGCACCCGAGGGCGACTGGAAGCTGCCGTTGCCCCGGCTCGGCGTCCGGCTCGGGCTCTCCGGCCCGGCGGATCGCGTGACCTGGTTCGGCGGCGGCCCGGGCGAGGGCTATCCCGACACCGGGACGGCCTCCATGAGCGGCCGGTGGGAGTCGACCGTGGACGCCCTGCAGACGCCATACGTGCGCCCGCAGGAGAACGGCGCCCGGCCCGACGTCCGCTGGGCGGAGATCGGCGGCCTGCGTGTCGAGGGCGATCCGCGGTTCTGGTTCACGGCGCGGCGCTGGACGACCGAGCAACTGGACGCGGCGGACCACCTGTCGGATCTCCGGGCCGGCGACACGGTCTGGGTCAACCTCGACCACGGCCAGCAGGGCATCGGCTCCCAGTCGTGCGGTCCCGGCGTGCTTCCGCCGTACCGGCTGGACGCGGAACCGGCGGAGTTCTCGTTCGTCTTCTCGGGCGTCCGCTAGCGCCCGGACCGGCGCGACCGGGCCGGGCGGGTCCTCCCCCGTCCGGCCCGGTCGCGTCCGCCGGGCCGGAATTCCGTGGAGTCCGCGCCCGGCCGCGCCTACGATCTGCCGGTGGGCCGGCCGGAGCAGGCCGGTGTGCCACACCGGGGCGCCGGAGACCGGTTCGCGGACGACGAAGGACGAGGACGATGAACGACCCCGAGCACCGATCGCGCGCGTACCACCACGAGGTGCGCGGCAGCGGCCCCGTCCTGCTGGTCGTACCGGGAGGGGCCGGCCACCCCATGGGCCTGGAGGGCCTCACGGACCGGCTCAGCGAGCGGTTCACCGTGGTGACGTTCGACCCGCTCGGCCTGGCGCACACACCCCTGGACGGCCCGGTCGGCGACCAGCGCGTCGAGGACTGGAGCGACGACGCCCACCGGCTCCTCGGCTCCGTCCTCCCGGACGGCGAGTCGGCGTACGTCTTCGGCAGCAGCTCGGGCGCCGTCGTCGCCCTCGACCTGCTGGCCCGGCACCCCGAACGGCTGAGCCGGGTGGTGGCCCACGAACCGCCGAGCGTCACTGTGCTGCCGGACGCGGATGCCCAGATCGCGATGGTCGAGGAAGTGGACCGGCTCTGCCGCACGGAGGGCCCCTCGGTGGCGACGGCCCGGCTGGCCGCGGGCCTGGAGGGCCGGGCCTGGGAAGGCGCGACGAGCGGCCGGAAGGACGCCAGCGCGGAGCCCGCGGAGACGCCGGACGGAGCCCTGCCCGGCGCGCGGGCGGCCGGGTCCGCGGAGATCCCCGCGGACACGCCGATGACTGTCTTCCTGGCCCACGTCCTGCGCCCGTTCGCCACGCGCGCGCCGGACGTGGACGGGCTCAAAGAGCTGTCCGACCGGTTCGTCCTCGGTGCGGGCCGCACCTCCGGGCGTCAGCTCCCGCGCCGTACGGCCGAGTCGCTCGCCGCGGCCACGGGGGCCACGCTGCTCGACTTCCCCGGCGGCCACCTCGGCTGTCTGGAACACCCGGTGGAGTTCGCGGACCTCCTGACGGAGGCGCTGGTGGGCCGGACGGCACGCCGAGACGCGCAGGCGTGATCGACCGCCTGGCCCGAACCGCCCCTCGATCAGACGGATTTCCGGCTCAGAGGTCGAGCCGCGGCGCGCTGAGGGCCTGCACGTCCGCGTAGGTCGGGGTGGCGCCCTGCGGGGTCCGGCCGGCGCGGATGTCCAGGACCGTGTCGAGGGCGGCGCCCAGGGAGCGGCGGTACAGCAGGGAGCCGAGGCTGACCCGTCGGACACCGAGGTCGCCGAGCCGGGCGACGGTCGGGCCGAGCGGCGCGTACAGGATGTTGAGCGGCGCGTCGAACGTCTTCACCAGGTCGGCGATGCGGTCCGGGTCGCTGAGGCCGGGCACGAACACGCCGTCGGCGCCCGCCTGGAGGTAGGCGTCGAGGCGGCGGCACGTCTCGGCGTGGCTTCCGTCGCCGAGCCAGTAGGTGTCCGTCCGCGCGTTCACGAACAGGTGGGGCACCGCGGCCTTGACCGCCGCGATCTTCGCGGCGTGCAGGGCGGTGGATCCGAGGCCGTCCTCGATGTTGAGGCCGACCGCTCCGGCGTCGGCCAGTTCACGTGCCGACGCGGCCACCTCGTCGGGGTCCCGGCCGAAGCCGTCCTCCGCGTCCACCGACAGCAGGAATCCGCCCCCGGCGAGCTGCCGGGCGAGCCGGACGGTGAGGTCGCGGGTGGCGGCCGCGCCGTCCGGCAGCCCGGCGGCGGCGGCGACCCCGAGACTCGTGGTCCCCACGGCCTCGAACCCCTGACCGGCCAGCGCGAGCGCGGAGGCGTGGTCCCAGGCGTTGGGCAGCAGCAGGGGGACGTCGGCATGGTGCAACGCGGCGAACGCGGCGGCGGCGCCGACCGGGTCCTCGCTCGGGGCAGCGGTCATACGGGGACGATAGCGCCGCGACGGTTCGGCACCGGCCGAACGGTCGGGCGCGCCCGTGCGGCCCTAGAGAAGCCCCAGATCCCCCAGCTCCTTGTGGAGGTCCGCGCGGGGGCTGTCCGAGGTGGTGGGCTGCGCCGTGCGGGGGGACGGTGTGCCCGGTGGGTGGGGTCGGGGGGCGGGGTGTTCCGGGGGTGGCGGTCGCGGAAGAGCCAGGCGCCGAGGAGGCCGCCGGCCAGGCCTCCGAGGTGTCCGAGCCAGCTCACGCCCGGGGTTCCCGGGACGGTGACGGTGAGCATGTAGGCGAAGGAGGCGGCCATGACGACGCCGATGAGCGTGTCGATCAGGTGGCGGTCGAAGAGGCCGCGGACCACGACGTAGCCGAAGTACCCGAAGATCAGGCCGCTCGCGCCCACCGTGTCCACGCCGCCGCTCTCGAAGAGCCACACCGTGAGGCCGCTCGTCACGGCGACGAGGAGGCTCAGTCCGAGGAAGCGGACCACTCCGCGGTACGCCGCGAGGAAGCCGAAGACGAACAGCGGGCCGGAGTTGCTCTCGATGTGGGCCCAACTCCAGTGCAGGAAGGGTGCGCTGAGGATGTCGGGCAGGGTGCCCAGGTCTCCGGAGACGACTCCGTGGTCACGCGAGAGGGCGTAGTGGTCGGCGGAGTTGGCCAGTTGCACCAGCCACACGATCGCGAGGAAGGCGAACATCACGAAGAACGCCTTCCGCGCCTCCGCGATCATCCGCTCGGGGTCGGCCGCTCCCCGGCCCGCCCGCGTGGTCCTGTCCGGTCCGCCCATGGCCCGTTCCCCTCCCCCGGCGGATCCGCGTCCGCGTCGGCACTGGCCTCTCCACTCTGGGGAGTTCGGACGAACACGCTCGGGGAGGGGCCGCGGGAGGGCTCCCGCGGCCCTGTCTCCGGGCCGTCCTGCGACGGGGTGTCCGGGTCCGCGGAGGCGGTGAACCGGAAGGTCGCCTCGTCGCCGGGTGCCCAGGTCACCGTGAGGTCGTGCGCGCCGGGTCCCGCGTCCTCCGCCGGCGTCACCCGCACCGAGACCAGGTCGGTGAGCGGGCGCGGGTCCGGGTCCGCGGTGAGACGGACGAGGGTGACGAAGAGGGAGGCGTCGGTTCCGGTGGTCCCCTCCGCGGCCTCCGGCAGCCCGTCCAGGGACGTGCCCGCCCCCGACAGGCCGTGTGCCGCGTGGAGTTCGGAGCGGGCACCGTCCCGCGCCGCCCAGCCCGTGACCCGTACCGGGGCCCCCGGGGCCGCGCCCGACACCAGGTGGCCCCGCACTTCGACGGCGCCCCGCGCGACGACGAGTCCGGCCACGGCGACGCCCTCCGCGACGGTGTGCCGGGACGCCGCCCAGCCCTCGCCGACACCGAGCGGCACGATCCCCGTACGGCTCGCGTCGCCACCGACGATCACGCTGTTGTCGTACGAGGGTGAGGGCTCCGTGACGGTCGAGTAGGCGAGCCGCGTGTAGTACGGGTCGTAGCGGGCGTCCTCGCTGCCGTGGTTGTGGAGGCGGACCAGGCCGTCCGAACGCGTCGACTGGATCAGCCAGTTGGCCGGCCGCACCGGGGTGATCGCGTCGGCGCGCTCCACCGGGCCCGGCTCCTCGCGGGCCGTCCACACCTCGTGGTCGGGGGGCAGCAGCAGGCAGACGAACGCCTTGCTGGCCCAGTACGGCGAGGCGGGGCCCGAGTACTCCTGCAGGAACGCCTCGTCGGGGCCGCGCCAGCCGCGGGTGAGCAGGCCGTCGGCGTCGACGGCTCCCCGGTCGAGGAAGTAGCGCAGGGCTCCGGAGGCGAGGCGCCGGGTCTCGCCCGGCGCCAACGGCGTGCGGCCGGTGAGCGCGCCGAGCCACAGCGGGGCGGTGGCCGCGAAGCGGTAGGTCAGGGAGCGGCCCTGCAGCATCGGCGCCCCGTCGCCGCCGAACAGGCGCGCGTAGTCGGCGAGATGGGCCTCCAGACGGCCCGCGTACAGGTCGAGGAGGCGGGTGTCGTCGCCGAGCCAGGCGTGCAGCACCGGGTAGAGGTGCATCGCCCAGCCGTTGTAGTAGTCGAACTTGCGGCCGTGACCGTCGGTGTACCAGCCGTCACCGAGGTACCACTGCTCGATGCGCTCCAGGCCCCGGTCGATCACCGCGCGGGAGAGGTCCGGCTCGTAGCCGACGTCCGCGAGGAATCCGCCGACCGTCACCGGGAACAACTCCCAGTTGTTGGGCCAGGGTTCGGCCTTCAGCGCGTCGCCCAGCCAGGCCGCGGCGCGCTGACGCACGCTGTCGTCCAGGCGGTCCCACAGCTGAGAGCGGGTCAGCCGGAGCGCGAGCGCGATGGACGCCGCCTCCACGAGCGGCTGGCTGCGGCTCTCGACCCGGGGCCAGACTCCCGCCGTTCCGGCGGCGAGCCCGTCCGCGTACCGCTCCAGGACCTTCTCGTCCCGGCGGAAGCCGGCCAGCAGCAGTGTGCGGGCGTAGCCCTCCAGGCCGTCGGAGAGCCTCCCGGAGGCGCTCGGACGGTTTCCGGGGAGGTGGTAGAGGGCGCCCCCGTCGGTCGCGTACGGCGCCACGGCGGCGAGCAGGGAGTCGGCGGTCGCCTCCCAGTGGGCGCGCGTACGGCCGGTGTACGGGCTCAGGCTGCGGTCCTCGGCGGGCTCGGCGGGCATCAGGTGAGCTTCCTGTCTCAGGGGGCGTGCGGGAAGGCGTGGCGGTGCGGCAGGGCCGCACCGCCTGGCGGCAGGACGCTACCCCTTTCGGGCAAGCGCTTTCTAGACCCCGGGGCGCCGGGGTGCCACGCCCCGGTCAGCGCTCGGGTCCGAGCCCGCCTCTCGCTGTCCGCGGCCCGCTGCCCGCCGCCCGGGCACCTGGCCCGGGGCCCCGGACCGCGACGACTACGCGGCCGGCCGCTCCACCCGGCGGGCCGTGATCAGCTCGTGCAGGTAGCGCTTGGTGACCCTGCCGCCGTGGCGGTTGTCGATCAGGCCGGCGAGGCAGGCGAGGAGGCCGTCGCGGGCCGGCGGGGGCAGCGCCCGGTGTCCGGAGTAGGTGCGCAGGACGTCGAGGTAGGCCTCGGTGGTGTAGGTGATCTCCCGGGAGAAGCGCCGGACCTCGACCGGCCCGAGCCGGTCGCAGGCGTCGAGTTCGCCGGTGTCGGAGGCGACGTCCCTCTCGTCCGACGCGCGCAGGCCGGGCGGGGTGGCGGGGTCCCAGCGTTCGTAGCAGCCCTGGGCCCGGGCGAAGAACTCCTCGGAACCGCCCGCCACATGGTGGGTGGTGATCAGGGCGAGGGTGCCGCCCGGAGCGAGGGCGGCGGTCAGCCCGGGCAGGCGCAGGGCCGGGTCGATCCAGTGGAAGGCCGTGGCGCAGACCGCCAGTCCGAAGGCCGGACCCGGTGGGGTCCACTCCTCGAACGCGGCGACCTCGACGCGGGCCGCCGGGAACGGCCGCAGGTTGCGCCGGGTCACCGCCGCGAGGGAGGGCCCCAGTTCGACCGCCGTGAGCCGGCAGCCGGTCCGGGCCAGGGGCACGGTCAGCTGTCCCGTTCCCGGGCCCACCTCCAGGACCCGCGTGTCCGGGGTCAGGCCCGACTCGCCGATCAAGGCCTCGACCAGGGCGGGCGGGTAGGCGGGACGGGCGCGGTCGTAGAGCTCGGCGTCCTCGTCGAACACGTCTCGCAGCATGCGTCCAGGCTAGGACGTCCACCCTCGGGGCGACCGCTGTCGCGGTGTCAGGAGTGCAGGCCCCAGTGCCCCCGGTGGACGACCTCGGCCGTACCGCGCCTGCGTTCCCCGACGAGGGGGCTCTGCGGGGGAACGTCGTCCGACCGGTAACCGACGGTGATGCCGCCGATCGGCGCGTACTCCTCGGGGATGCCGAACTCGGCCCGGAACGGCTCCAGTTCCTCGGGCATGATCCCGAAGAAGCAGGCGTCCAGCCCCTCGTCGACCGCGGTCAGCAGCATCATCAAGGACGCCATGCCGGTGTCGATGAACCAGTAGGGGGCGGGCCAGCGGGCCTCCGCCCGGTCCTCCCATCCCTTGTCGGCCTCGGCGTAGCGCTCCAGGTAGGCGTTCTTGTGGGCGAGCGGTACGACGACCAGCGGCGCGTCCTGCATGGTCGGCGTCTTCTCCACGCGGGTGGGGACGAAGGGCCAGAAGCGGGCGCGGTCGGCCGGGTCGGTCAGGGCCAGGAACGCCCAGCCCTGCGAGAAGCCGGCGGAGGGCGCGCGCAGCGCGGAGGCGAGGACGCGTTCCACGGCCTCCGGCGTCAGGGGCTTGTCGGAGTAGTGCCGGATCATGCGGCGGCGACGGACCACCTCGGAGAATTCCATGGCGTCCGATCCTGCCACCGTCGGCCCTCTCCCCGGCAGGGTGCCGTCAGGATCTTCCGGGCCGGGTGCCGTCCGGGCCTCCCCGGCAGGGCGGGGACCGGATCGGCTAGCGTCGGCGGCATGACCAGCGACACGGCCGGCCGCCCGGCCCGCGACACCCCCCGTACCTTCGCCGAGGCGCTCTCCCGCGGCACGGTCGTGCTCGACGGCGGCATGTCCAACCAGCTGGAGTCGGCCGGGCACGACCTGAGTGACGCCCTGTGGTCGGCACGGCTGCTGGCGGAGCGGCCCGAGGCGGTCGTCGAGGCACACCTCGCCTACTACGAGGCGGGCGCGGACGTCGCGATCACCGCCAGTTACCAGGCGACGTTCGAGGGTTTCGCGCGGCGCGGCATCACGCACGAGCGGGCGGCCGAGCTCCTCGCCCTGAGCGTCGGGTCGGCGCGCGAGGCGGCCCGGCGCGCACACACCGAGGGCGTCACGCGCCCGCTGTGGGTGGCGGCGTCGGTCGGTCCGTACGGGGCGATGCTCGCGGACGGTTCGGAGTACCGGGGGCGGTACGGGCTGAGCGTCGACGAGCTGGAGCGGTTCCACCGCCCGCGCCTGGAGGTGCTGGCCGCCGCGGGGCCCGACGTGCTGGCCCTGGAGACGGTCCCGGACTCGGACGAAGCGCTGGCCCTGCTGCGGGGGGTGCGCGGGCTCGGTGTCCCGGCCTGGCTGTCGTACAGCGTCTCCGGTGACCGGACGCGGGCCGGACAGCCGCTGGAGGAGGCGTTCGCACCGGCCGCCGAGGCGGACGAGATCGTCGCGGTCGGGGTCAACTGCTGCGCGCCCGAGGACGTGGAAGCGGCGGTCGCCGTCGCGGCCCGCGTGACCGGCAAGCCCGTCGTGGTCTATCCGAACAGCGGCGAGGCCTGGGACGCCGAGGCCCGCGCCTGGAACGGCAGTTCGTCGTTCACGGCCGGTCAGGTGGCCGGGTGGGAGCGGGCCGGGGCGCGGCTCGTCGGCGGGTGCTGCCGGGTGGGTCCGGAGGCGATCGCGGGGATCGCGACAGCGGTGCGGGGCGACTGAGCGCGGTCGACGCGGGGGCGCCCGCCCTCGTCCGTACGGCCCTCCCGACCCCGGCTCCTCCTGAGGTGGCCCGCACCTCAGGGCCGGTCATCGGCCGGTGCCGCCCACCGGCGTGACCCGCGGCGCCTCACTCCGCACGGCCGCCCGATGCCGCCACCGTCCACCGGCACGGCCCGCGGCTCCCCACCGCTCACGGGCGACCTGTGCCGGTGCCGCCCTCGGGGGCGTCCCGCGTGCCCGGCCTGCGGAAGCGCCGGACGACGGACAGGGGGGCCGCCGTGCGGGTCGTCGTGGAGAAGGTCCGGTGGGCCGGGGTTCCGGGTTCGGGGGGTGCGTCCGCGAGCTCGGCCGGGCGCGGGGAGGGCCGCGCGGCGTCCTCCTCCCACAGGGCCAGTTCGCGGTCGCGCGGGCCGTGCACGGTGTGCGGGTCGCCGGCACCGAAGATCCGGACCGGATGCGAGCTGTCCCAGGCCTCCCACCCCGGATCGCCGTCGACGGCGAACCGCACCCACGCCCCGTGCATGGCGTCCGCGAGTTCCTGCGGGGCCCCCTCGCCCGCGAGCTTCTCCGACTCGGGCACGTCGGGGGTGTCGAAGACGAAGCCCAGTTCCAGGGCGTGGCAGGCGCCGAGGTCCGGCACGTTGGACGGCCAGGCGAACTCGTAGACGTACGCCGGAGCCCGCGGGACGCCTCGGGTGTCCGCGTCGAGGGCGGCGGTGGGCCGGCCGTCGCGGGCGTCGGCGAGGCGGTGCAGCGGGACCCGCAGGATGTGGTCGGTGACCATCTGGCCCACGAGATCGGCGGTGCCCGCTTCCGGGTGGAGGGCTCGGTAACCCCGGGGGACCTCGTGCCCGCAGTGGCAGCGGGCCCTGGCTCCGGCCAGGGCGACCGGGCCGAGACGGTCCACGCGTTCCAGGAGGCCGCCCGGCACGAGCCACAGCCGGTACTCGTCGCGGGTCCAGCCGAGGAGGAGGCCGACGTCCGGCGCGGCGCCCTCGACGAGGGCCTCCAGCGGGTCGCGGGGGACGAGGTCGCCGTCGACGACGATGCCGAAGGCGGGACCGCCGAGGACGGGGCTGCTGAGCCGGCCCACCTCGGCCTGGGTGCGCAGGAGAAGGTCGCGGTCGACGGCGGCGAACGCCTCGGCCGTCGCCGGGATCTTCAGCCGGGTGGCCATCCTGCGCACCATCCGGCGCACCTTGTCCCGGTCGCTCGCCTCGGGCGGGCCGCTCTGCAGGACGGCCCGGTGGAAGAGCCCCTGCGCCCGCGGGCTCGCGAGCAGCGCGCCGATGCTGATGGCCCCCGCGGACTCGCCGAAGACGGTGACCCGGTCGGGATCGCCGCCGAACGCGGCGACGGACGCCCGCACCCACTCCAGCGCGGCCAGCTGGTCGCGCAGCCCGGGGTTGGCGGGGGCGTCAGGGAAGAGGCCGTACCCCTCCACCCCCAGGCGGTAGTTGATGGACACGAAGACGACGCCGTCCCGGGCGAACGCGCGCCCGTCGTAGACCGGAACCGCCGAGGAGCCGCGGGTGAGGGCGCCGCCGTGGATCCACACCATGACGGGGAGCCGGGCGGCGGGATCCGGTGCCGGGGTCCACACGTTGAGGTTGAGGCAGTCGTCGCCGGGCACGACGGGGTCGGACAGCAGCCGCCCGAACGCCTCGGAGTACGGCGGTTTCGGTGGTGTCGGCCCGAACACGCCCGCGTCCCGCACGCCGTCCCACGGCTCGGGCGGTACGGGCGGGCGGAAGCGGTGCGGGCCGAAGGGCGGAGCCGCGTAGGGGATGCCCCGGAAGACGGCGATGCCGTTCTCGTACCGGCCGCGCACCCTGCCGTGCGGGGTGGCGACCACCGGGTCCTTCGTCTCCGCCGATTCCACCGCGTCCACCACCATCCGGGACCAGCTCCTCGTCGTCGCGCGTCGTAAAGATCAGAGCATCACATCACGTCCCGGTATTCCTGCGGACGTCCCCATTCGGCCGATATCGCGGTGCGGCCCTGGTCCGCGCGTCACCACGGGGCCGGCTCAGGTACGGGCCGCCGCCCAGGTGATGCCGCCGAGGAGGTGCCGGCGGAAGTCCTCGTCGTCGTAGGCCCGCGCGGTGTGTCCGAGGCCGGTGTAGAAGACGCGGCCCGCGCCCTGGGTCCGGGACCACGCGAGGGGGTGGTCGTCGCCCATCCCTCCGCCCGCGTAGGAGGATTCGTCGGCCGACACGAGCACGCGCACCGAACCGCGGGGGCTGGCGCGGAAGTCGTACCACTCGTCCGTGAACTCCCAGACGGGCGGGAGGTGTCGGGTGGCCGGATGTCCGTGGTCCTCGACGACGGCGCGGCCCGGCTGAAGGTCGGGGTGCCGGTCGAAACGGGCGCCGAGCAGTTCTCCGTAGTACGGCCAGTCGTACTCGGTGCAGGCGGCCGCGTGCACCCCGGCGAACCCGCCGCCCCCGTCGATGTGGGCCGCGAGCCGGTCGCGCCCGGCGGGCGTCAGCACGTCGCCGCTGGTCGACAGGAAGACGACCACCGCGTACGCGTCGAGCGGAGCCTCGAAGACGGCCGGGTCCTCGGTGGCGTCGACGGCGAAGCCGTACGCCTCCCCGAGACCCCGCACGGCGGCGATCCCGGCCGGGATGGAGTCGTGCCGGTAGTCGGCGGTGCGGGTGTACACGAGGACGCGGAAGGTCATGGCCCCAGGATGCCCGCCTCCTCCGCCCCGCTGCCCCGGGCCCCGCCACCCTGTCCGTTTCCTTCAAGACCCCGTCTCGCGGGGCCACCTACCGTGGCCGTATGACTCCTCGATTCGATGTGATCGGCCTCGTCGTCTCCGACATGGCCGCCTCTCTCGCCTTCTACCGCCGTCTCGGGCTCGACTTCCCCGCGGGTGCCGAGGCCGAGCCGCACGTCGAGGCCGGGCTGCCCGGCGGACTGCGTCTCGCCCTGGACACGGAGGAGACCGTGCGGTCCTTCCACCCGGGGTGGCGGCCCCCGTCCGGCGGCGGCCGGACGTCAATCGCCTTCCGCTGCGACGACCCGGCCGAGGTCGACTCGGTGTACGAGGGACTGGTCGGCGCCGGGCATCACGGCGAGCTGAAGCCCTGGGACGCCTTCTGGGGCATGCGGTACGCCGTCGTGCACGACCCGGACGGCAACGGCGTGGACCTGTTCGCTCCGCTGCCCGGCGGCGAGGCGGCCGCCCAGTAGGACGGGCGGCTATCGGCGGGCGACCAGTTCACCGAGCGTCGCGCCCGCCAGCTGCCGCACGTCGCGCGCCAGATGGGCCTGGTCGGCGAATCCGGCTCGGAGCGCCGTCTCCGCGAAGGGCACGCCGTCGCGGGCCAGGGCGAGGGCGCGTTGCAGACGCAGGACGCGGGCCAGGGTCTTGGGTCCGTAGCCGAAGGCCGTGAGGGAGCGCCGGTGCAACTGCCGTGCTCCCAGACCCAGTTCATCCGCCGTCCGGGCGACCGGGCGCCCCGCGTCCAGGGCGGCCACGACGTCCAGGAGCACCGGATCGGGCTGCTCGGTGTCGGCCGCCCGGCGCAGGGCGACGTCTTCGAGCGCGGTCACGGGGTCGTCGGCGGCGTCGATCCGCGCGGCGAGGCGGCGCACCTCGGACGCGGCCCACAGGTCGGTCAACTCGACGCGCCGGTCCCGGAGTTCGTCCGCCGGGACGCCCAGGTAGGTGGGCGCCGTGCCCGGGAAGAAGCGGACGCCCGCCCAGCCGCCGCCGGAGGACACCTCGTCCGGGACGTAGGGGCCGGTGTCGGGACCGGCCACCAGCAGGCGGCCCTCGGTCCACAGCAGGTCCATGCAGCCGTCCGGCAGAACGGCCGCGACGGGAGTGGCGGGCGGGTCACCGGGGCCGCCGCCCGAGGCCGCGCGCCCGCTGTCCGCGCCGGGCGCGGGTGGGCCCGGGACGCGGCTCCACACGACCGCGCCGGGCAGCCTGGACGCCCGTTCCGCGTACATGGTGGCCAGGCTACGCCGCACCCGTCCGGTGTTCCTGCGGGCTGACCCCGTAGACCCGCTTGAAGGCGCTGGAGAGGGCGAAGGCGCTGCCGTAGCCGACGTGGCGGGCGATGGTCTCCAGGGTGTCGTCGCTCTCGCGGAGCCGGTCGGCGGCCAGCGCGAGCCGCCGGCCGGTCAGGTACGTCATCGGGGGCTCCCCCACGAGGTCGCTGAACCGCCTGGCCAGGGCGGCCCGCGAGACACCGGCCTTGGCGGCGAGCGTCGCGACCGTCCACGGGTGTGCGGGATCGTCCCGCACGAGCCGCAGGACGCGGCCGACGACGGGGTCGGCGAGGGCCTGGTACCAGGCGGGCGTCGCGGCCTCGGGGCGGGAGAACCAGGCCCGCAGGGCGGCGATCATCAGGAGGTCGAGCAGCCGGTCGAGGACGACCTCCTGACCGGGTTCGTCGCGCACCATCTCGTCCGCGAGGATCGAGGTGAGCGGGCACTCCCACACGTCGGAGGTGAGCGACAGCAGTGGGGGCAGGGCGTCCAGCAGCCGGCCGTCGACCTCGCCCCGCATCAGGTAGGTGCCGATGAGCAGCACCGTGGAGCCGTCGAGCCGGTCGCCCCAGGTGCGCACCCCGAGGTCCCAGTGGCCGCTCAGCGAGCGCCCGTCGGGGTAGGAGCACGCGCCGCCCGGCAGGATCACGGCCTGCGTGGGGGTGCCGGGGTCGTCGGCGCAGACGTACGGGTCGGGGCCGCGGGCGATGGCGAGGTCACCGGCCCGCAGGCGGACGCGGTCGCCGCGGTCCGGTACGACCCAGGCGTCACCGCGCACCACGAGCATGATCGTCAGCGGGGCGCGGTCCTCGACGCGGAGCGACCAGGGCGGGTCGAAGCACGCGCGGATCATGAAGGCGCCCCGCGCGCGGGGACCCTCCAGCAGGCCGGCAAGGGGATCCCCCCGCGTCAGCGGGTCCGAGCCCGGGCGAGCGTCCATGGCGCCAGCGTAGACCGGCCGGGTGGACGCCGTGGACGTCCGCTTATGGGGGCGAGCCGCTCGGCGATGGTTCCGTGCCCGGCACGGCAGTTGACTCGGAGGCATGACGGAGAACACGCGGAACATGACGGTGTTGGTGACAGGCGCGACGGGACGGACCGGGAGTCGGGTCGCGGCGGCCGCGCGGGCGGCCGGACTGACGGTCAGGCCCGGGTCGCGCGCGACGGGCTTCGACTGGGACGAGCCGTCGACCTGGGCAGGGGCGCTCGCGGGCGCCGACGCGGCGTACCTCGTACATCCCACGGACGTGGGCTCGCCGGCCGCCACGGAGGCGGTCGGCGCCCTGGCCCGGGAGGCGGTGGGGCTCGGTGTGCGGCGGCTGGTGCTGCTGTCCTCGCGGGGCGAGGAGCAGGCCCTGGCGACGGAGGAGGCGCTCAGGTCGTCCGGCGCGGACTGGACGGTCGTACGGGCTGCGTGGTTCGCGCAGAACTTCAGCGAGGGACCGCTGGTGGAGGGGCTGTGCCACGGAGAGCTGGTCTTCCCGGCCGGTGAGGTGCGGGAGCCGTTCGTGGACGTCCGGGACATCGCGGACGTCGTGGTGGCGGTGCTGACCGGGGGCGGGCGGTACGCCGGGCGGGAGGTGGAGGTGTCGGGCCCGCGGCTGCTGACGTTCCGGGAGGCGGTCGCCGAGATTTCCGCGGCCACCGGCGCGGCGATGACGTACACCCCGGTGTCGGCACGGGAGTACGGCGAGGTCCTCGCGGGATTCGGGGTGCCCGCCGAGGAGGTCACGTTCCTCGTCGAGCTGTTCGGGAGCCTGCTCGACGGGCGGAACGCGCATCTGTCGGACGGTGTCCCGGAGATCCTCGGGCGGGCGCCGCGCGACTTCGCGGAGTTCGCGCGGGAGGCCGCCGCGGCGGGGGCGTGGAAGGCCTGACGGGCGCGGGGGACGTGCGGGTCAGGGGGTGTCGTGCGGGTCAGGGGCTGTCGTTCGGGGGGTGCTCCTCGCCGTCCTTCTCGGGGCGGTGGCCGTGGTGGGTGTTCCGGATGTGGGTGCGCAGGCGGGAGGTGACGTCCTCCGGGGGCAGGAAGCGCGACCAGCGTTCCGGGAACTCGGAGGGCATGTCGGGGTCGTCGGGATCGGCGTCGTAGTCGGAGTCGTACGAGCGGGTCGCGGCGACGCGGGCCACGTACTCGGCGGCCTGGGCCTCGCGCATCCGCTCGTTGGCGGCGCGGGCCGCGGCGGTGGCGGCGGCCGGCCAGACCCGGTCGATCGCGGCGTTCACGGCGGCGCCGACGAGGACGGCGAACGCGGACACGCCGATCCACAGCAGGACGGCGACCGGCGCGGCGAGCGAGCCGTAGATGGTGGGGCCCTCGACGGTGTTGGTGAGGTAGATGCGGAGCAGGAAACTGCCGAGCACCCACATGGCGAGGGCGACCAGGGCGCCCGGCACGTCCTCCACCCACGGTGAACGGACGGGCACGGACACGTGGTAGAGCGTGGTCAGGAAGACGACCGACAGCACGATGACGACGGGCCAGTACAGGACCTGCACGACGGTCGTCGACCAGGGCACGAAGTTCACCACGGCGTCCGGCCCCGCCACCATCAGCGGCAGTGCGACCGAGCCGATCAGCAGCGCCACGATGAACAGCAGGAACGACATGACCCGGGTCTTCACGATCCCGCGGGTGCCGTCGAGGCCGTACATCACGGTGATGGTGTCGATGAAGACGTTCACCGCGCGCGAGCCCGACCACAGGGCGAACAGGAAGCCGAGGGAGATGATGTCGGGCCGGCCGCCCTTCATCACGTCGTGCAGGATCGGCTCGGCGATCTGGTGCACGCCCTTCTCGGTGAGGACCGTGCGGGACGCCTCCAGCAGGTTGGACTCCAGGCTGGCGATGGTGTCGGCGCCGGTCCAGTCGTCCACGTAACCGAGCAGCCCGATCATGCTGAGCAGCAGCGGAGGCACGGACAGGAGCGTGAAGAAGGCGGCCTCGGCCGCCAGTCCCAGGATCCGGTACTCCATGCACGAGTTGACGGTGTCCTTGAGCAGCAGCCAGGCGGTCCTGCGCTTCGAAACGTTCCGGTACAGCGCGCGTGCGCGGTGGAAGCGGCCCGGGCGGGGCCGTTCAGGTGTTTCTTTTGCCTGGTGCACGTCCTTACCGTATCCGTATGGCAGCCAGCACCCACACCGTGACCAACCAGGCTCCGCCCCTGGTCGGATATGACGTATTCGCCGCCGACCGGGCCCTCACCGAGGCGGTCGACCGGCACCTCGATCCAGGGCTTCTCGACGAGGCCCGCGACGAACTGTCCGCGCTCGGCCGGTCCTCCGGTTCCGCCCAGGTGCAGGAGTGGGGTGCGCTGGCCAACGAGAACCCGCCCAAGCTGCGCACTCACGACCGCTACGGCAACCGGATCGACCAGGTCGACTTCCACCCGGCGTGGCACCGGCTCCTCGGCAAGGGCGTGTCGGCGGGGCTCACCTCCGCGTGGAACCGGCCGGGGGGACACCTGCGGCGCGCGGCGGGCTTCGTCGTCTGGGCCCAGGCCGAGGCGGGCAACGGCTGCCCGCTGTCGATGACCCACGCGGCCGTTCCCGCGCTGCGCACCGACCCGGCGCTCGCCGCCGAGTGGGAGCCGCGGCTGACGTCCACGATCTACGACCAGGAGCTGCGGCCCGCCTCCCGGAAGTCCGGCGTGATCTTCGGTATGGGCATGACCGAGAAGCAGGGCGGCAGCGACGTACGGGCCAACACGACCGAGGCGCGTCCGCTCGCCGAGGAGGGGACGTACGGGCTGACGGGACACAAGTGGTTCTGTTCGGCGCCGATGTCGGACGGCTTCCTCGTGCTGGCGCAGGCGCCGGGCGGCCTGACCTGCTTCCTGGTGCCGCGCGTCCTGGAGGACGACACCCGCAACGTCTTCCGCATCCAGCGGCTGAAGGACAAGCTCGGCAACCGTTCCAACGCGTCGAGCGAGGTCGAGTTCGACGGGACCTGGGCGCGCCGGGTGGGCGACGAGGGCCGCGGGGTGCGGACCATCATCGAGATGGTCGCGGCGACCCGGCTGGACTGTGTGCTCGGGTCGGCCGCGCTGATGCGGCAGGCCGTCGCGCAGGCGGTGCACCACTGCACGTACCGCGAGGCGTTCGGCGGCCGGCTCGTCGACAAGCCGCTGATGCGCAACGTCCTCGCGGATCTGGCGCTGGAGTCGGAGGCGGCCACCACGCTGGCGATGCGGCTGGCCGCGGCCTACGACGACGACAGCGAGCAGGAGCGGGCCTTCCTGCGGCTCGCGGTGCCGGCCGCCAAGTACTGGGTGACCAAGCGGTGTACGCCGGTCGCGGCGGAGGCCCTGGAGTGTCTGGGCGGCAACGGCTACGTCGAGGAGTCGGGCATGCCGAGGCTGTTGCGCGAGTCCCCTCTCAACTCCGTCTGGGAGGGAGCGGGCAATGTGCAGGCGCTGGACGTGCTGCGCGCGCTGCAGCGGGAGCCGGGCGCCCTGGACGCCTATCTGCGGGAGGTGGGGCAGGCGCGCGGTGCGGACCACCGGCTGGACGGCGCCATCAAGAACCTGCTGGCCGAACTCGCCGACCTGGACGGCATCGAGGGCCGGGCCCGCCGGCTGGTCGAGCGGATCGCGACGGTGCTGCAGGGTTCGCTGCTGGTCCGGTACGCGCCGCCGGAGGTCGCGGACGCGTTCTGCGCGTCACGGCTGGGCGGGGACTGGGGTTCGGCGTTCGGCACGCTGCCGCACAGTCTGGATCTGGCCACGGTGGTGGAGCGGGCCCGGCCGGTGGCCTGAGGGTCCCGGCGCGGGGGTGGTGCTGCGCCGACACGGCACCACCCCCGGCTTGGCCCCGTTCAGGAGCTCGGACGCCGCTCAGACGGCGTCGCTGTCAGTTTCAGGGAACCTTGTGACCGTTGGCGAGAGTTGCAGACCGTTGCATTCCTTTGTGCACCTTGTGCGAAGTGCGCGCGGGCCGGGCCCAGAGCAGGCACGATGTGGGAGGACGGCGGCGTCGTGGCTCGTCCGCGGTCCTCGTTCCGGGAGTGCCCAGTGAAGACCACATCGATCCGTCCCACCCCGTTCGCACCGCTCGACACGTCCGAAACGTCCGCCCCTCTCCGGGGGAGCTGGGCGCCGTCGGTCAAGGGCGGACGCGCGCTGATCGCTCCACGGCCGGTGATCGGCCAGTCGTGGCAGCGGATGAGACGTCTGGGCGTCGATCCCGAACAGGGAACGGACAGTGTGCGGTTGCAGTCGGACGAACTCGAACACCGGCGGACGTCCACCGTCCTCGCCGATGTGCTGCCGACGCTCAGCGCCGGTCTCGGAGCGGTCGCCGACGCCTCCCTGCAGATCATGGTGGTCGCGGACCCGGAGGGCCGGGTGCTGTGGCGGGAGGGCAACGCGGGCGTGCTGCGCCGCGCCGACGCCGTCTGCCTGGCCGAAGGCGCCGACTGGAGCGAGGACGCCACGGGCACCAACGCCATCGGCACGGCCCTTTCGGTGGACGCCCCGGTGCAGGTGCACGCGGCCGAGCACTTCGTCCGCGCCCTGCACGAGTGGACGTGCGCCGCGGCTCCCGTCCACGACCCGCGCGACGGACGGCTGCTCGGTGTCGTCGACGTGAGCGGCCCGGACACCACCTTCCACCCGGCCACGCTCGCCCTGGTCGACACGGTGTCGCGGCTGGCCGAAAGTGAACTGCGCACCCGGCACCTGACGGCCATCGAACGGTTACGGGCGGTCGCCGCCCCCCTGCTGTCACGGCTGTCCGGCCGGGCGATGGTGGTGGACACGCACGGCTGGCTCGCCGCCGTCACCGGGATGCCGCCCGTCGACCGGGTCCCGCTGCCGGACGACTTCGGCGCGGGCCGGACCTGGCTGCCCACGCTCGGGGCGTGCGTCGCCGAGCCGATGCCGGGCGGCTGGCTGCTGCGCGTCACCGGGACCGAGGACGACGCGGGCGCCGGCGCCGCCCGGATCCTCCTCGACCTCGCCGACCCGCGGCGGCCCTGTGTCACCGTCTCGGGCACGGCGGGCAGTTGGGCCCAGGACCTGAGCCCCCGCCACGCGGAGCTGCTGTACGTCCTCGCCGTGCACCGGCAGGGACGCAGCGCGGCGCAGCTGGCGGTGGACCTGTTCGGCGACCCGACCCGCACGGTCACCGTGCGGGCCGAACTGTCGCGGGTCCGGCGGCGGCTCACGGGGTTCCTCGACCACCGGCCCTACCGCTTCCGTGAGGAGGTGGAGGTCGAGGTCCTGCTGCCCGAGGACCCGCTGGACCTGCTGCCGCACTCCACGGCTCCGGCGGTGCTCGGGGCCCGGTCGGCGGCCGAACCCGGACGGTCCTGAGAGCGGGTGGGGCGGACGGATGGCGGGGACGGGCAGGCCGTCCGTCTCCCCGCAGGACGGACGAAGGGTATGACGTGAGCGTATTTAGTGAGCGTCTTCCGTGGACTTTGTCCTGGCCCGGGGGTCTCTGTCGTAGCATCCCCTTCACAGGCCACCCCACCCGTCTCTCCGTCAACGCCCTCGGCGGGGGAGGCAGTTGGCCTAGTCGGGAGGACGCATGAAGCAGCGCGGCAGGCATCGTCGTCGCAGAAGGGGTCAGGCGCTGCGCGCCACCCTTGCCGGAACCGCGCTCGCGCTCACCGCGGCCGCCACCCTGATCAGCACCTCGCAGGCCACCGGCGGCAACAGCCCGGGCGGCCTCACCGAACTCCGGGCCGGCTCGGCCTCCCAGCAACTGGGCCTGCACGAGAACCTCACCTCCCGGGAGTCGCTCGACACGCTCAGCGGGAACATGGGCGGCAACGTCGGCGTCGAGGGCGTCCTGGACGACACCGACCACGCCCTGCGCAACACCGCCGACTGCTCCGCCCGGGAGCGGTCCGCGCTGCCCGTCGAACCGACGGCCACGCGCGCGTACTGCTGGGACCGGGCGGACGCGCGCTCCGGACAGTGGCAGCCGCGCTCCGTGACCACCTCCGGGGACGCCGACGTCACCGGACAGTGGGGCACCCGCCGGGTGATCCTGGCGGGTTGGACCCGCCACGGCGCGGAAACCACCCCGGCGGCCGGGCGAGAGGGCTTCGCCAAGGTCGCCTTCGTCGACGCCACCGACCCGGAGGCACTCCGGTACCGATGGGTCCTGCTGGTCGCCCCGCGTTCCGGCGGCAAGGACTTCACCGCGGTCCGCTCGGGCCTCGGCGGCATGGTCTGGTACCAGGACAAGCTGATCGTCACCGCGGCGCACGGCGCGGGCCTCCTCGTCTTCGACCTGCACCGCGTGCTGCGCACCGGGGTGGCCGGCGCAGCCGTGGGCCGGACCGGCGACGGCTACTCGGCCGCCGGCTACCGGTACGTGATGCCCGCCATCGGCTCGTACGACCCCGACGGCGGCTCCTGTACGCGCGGCCGCGACCGGGCGGTCCCCTGTTTCGGCTCGCTCTCCCTGGACCGTACGACCACGCCGGCCAGCCTGGTGGCCACGGAGGCCGCGGGCGGCCGCGCGGAGCGGACCCGGGTGTGGCGTTATCCGTTCAGCACCGCCGCGTACCGCACGGGGCTGCTCGCCGACGCCCAGGGACACGTGGACGCGGTCGAGGCGTACTCGACCAAGGGCACCGGCGTGTCCGGCGTCCTCTCGCACCGGTCCGCGGGCGCGCGGGAGGCCCGGTGGTACGTGGGCCGGCCGTCCGGCAACGGCGGCGGCCTGCACGGGTCGCTGTGGCGGCAGAACGGCGACGGCGCACAGGCGGCCATCTGCACGGCGGACCAGTCGCACGCCTGCTGGGGTGTCGGCCCCGGGGCCCTCTCCTACTGGCCGCAGACCGGCGAACTGTGGACCCTCACGGACACGGCGGCGCGACGGGTGCTGTACGCCGTGCCGCTGTCGTCGGTCGACAAGTCGCTGGAGTAGCAGCGGCGGCCGCCCGCCCTGGGCCGTTTTTGGAGGGGCCCCGGCTCTCGTGGTTCCCTGACCGGCATGAGCAACGTCAGCGTGACCACCTGGTCCCTGGAGCAGACGGCACCGACCGACCTGCTCCCCGCGACGGCCCCCGACGGCGACGTCCGCATCGTCCGCGCCGAGGTCCCCTCCCCCGAGTTCAGCCGCTTCCTGTACGCCTCCGTCGGCGGCGACATCCGCTGGACCGACCGGCTCTCCTGGACGTACGCGCAGTGGCAGGAGGTCCTCGACAAGCCGGGCGTGGAGACCTGGGTCGCCTACGACCGGGGAACGCCCGCGGGCTACGTCGAGCTGAGCGCACAGGACGACGGGGTCGTCGAGGTCGCCTACTTCGGACTCCTCCCCGCGTTCCGCGGCCGCCGCATCGGCGGGCACCTGCTGTCCTACGGGACGGCCCGCGCCTGGGACCTCGCCGGGCGCTGGCCCGGGCTGGCCGAGACGAAGCGCGTCTGGCTGCACACCTGCAGCAAGGACGGCGAGCACGCGATGGACAACTACCAGCGCCGCGGCTTCAAGCTCTTCGACACCAAGGTCGAGGAGGAGCGCGAGGTGGCCACCCCGGGCCCGTGGCCCGGAGCCCACACCGCCTGAGCCGCGCTCTTCCCCTCCTCCTCGCGTCCGCGCACGCACGCGCGCGAACCCGGTTCTGTGACCGGCGACACCCTTGTCTCGCCATTCGGGACAAGGGTGTCCACATTCTGGATGATGGTGGACTGGCCCGAGATCCGCGTGACACGCTTCCGTCATGTCTGGAACTGGGATTGCCTTGGTGAGTCGGCGGCACGTCGACCTCGGCCGCATGTCCAGCGCCATCTGTCCGGCGAGCTGATCAGCACAGCGACGCCGACTTCCTCCCTTTCTGCACTCCCCGCGCAGCCTCGCGCCCATACCTCCGTATGCGCCCGTGCGCGCAGGTCAGAGCCGCAGACAGACCTGTCCCGCAGTCTCGAAGGACGTAACAGCCATGGCCGCCACCCCGCAGAATCCCGACGCCGCGCCCCGCCGCAAGGTGAGCCGTCACCGTGGTGAGGGTCAGTGGGCCGTGGGTCACTTCACCCCCCTCAACGGCAACGAGCAGTTCAAGAAGGACGACGACGGTCTCAACGTGCGGACACGCATTGAGACGATCTACTCCAAGCGGGGCTTCGACTCGATCGACCCCAACGACCTGCGCGGCCGGATGCGCTGGTGGGGTCTCTACACCCAGCGCAAGCCCGGGATCGACGGCGGCAAGACCGCGATCCTGGAGCCGGAGGAGCTGGACGACAAGTACTTCATGCTGCGCGTCCGCATCGACGGCGGCCGGCTGACCACCGAGCAGCTGCGCGTCATCGGCGAGATCTCGCAGGAGTTCGCGCGCGGCACCGCCGACCTCACCGACCGGCAGAACGTGCAGTACCACTGGATCCGCATCGAGGACGTCCCGGAGATCTGGGACCGCCTGGAGGCCGTGGGCCTGTCCACGACCGAGGCCTGTGGCGACACGCCCCGCGTCATCCTCGGTTCACCCGTCGCCGGCATCGCCGAGGACGAGATCATCGACGGCACGCCCGCCGTCGAGGAGATCCACCGCCGGATCATCGGCAACAAGGACTTCTCGAACCTGCCCCGCAAGTTCAAGTCGGCGATCTCCGGCTCGCCGCTGCTCGACGTGGCGCACGAGATCAACGACATCGCCTTCGTCGGGGTGCACCACCCCGAGCACGGCCCCGGCTTCGACCTGTGGGTCGGCGGCGGCCTCTCCACCAACCCGAAGATCGGCCAGCGCCTCGGCGCCTGGGTCCCGCTGGACGAGGTCGCGGACGTCTACGAGGGCGTCATCTCGATCTTCCGTGACTACGGCTACCGCCGGCTGCGCACCCGCGCCCGCCTGAAGTTCCTGGTCGCCGACTGGGGCGTGGAGAAGTTCCGCCAGATCCTGGAGGACGAGTACCTGCAGCGGAAGCTGGTCGACGGGCCCGCCCCCGCGCAGCCCGTCGCCCGCTGGCGCGACCACGTCGGCGTGCACCGGCAGAAGGACGGCCTGTACTACGTCGGCTTCGCACCGCGTGTCGGCCGTGTGGACGGCGCGACCCTGACCAAGATCGCCGAGCTGGCGGAGGCGCACGGTTCGGGCCGGCTGCGCACGACGGTCGAGCAGAAGATGATCGTGCTCGACGTGGACGAGACGCGGATCGACTCGCTCGTCGAGGGCCTGGAGGCGCTCGACCTGACGGCCCGTCCCTCCACGTTCCGGCGCGGCACGATGGCCTGCACCGGCATCGAGTACTGCAAGCTCGCGATCGTCGAGACCAAGGCGCGCGGAGCTTCCCTGATCGACGAACTCGAGCGCCGCATCCCCGAGTTCGAAGAGCCCATCACCATCAACATCAACGGCTGCCCGAACGCCTGCGCCCGCATCCAGGTCGCGGACATCGGTCTCAAGGGCCAGCTGGTCCTCAACGAACAGGGCGAACAGGTCGAGGGCTTCCAGGTGCACCTGGGCGGGGCGCTCGGCCTGGAGGCCGGGTTCGGCCGCAAGGTCCGCGGTCTGAAGGTCACCTCGGACGAACTGCCGGACTACGTCGAGCGGGTCCTCAAGCGCTTCCAGGCGGAGCGCGAGGACGGCGAACGCTTCGCGGTCTGGGCCTCGCGCGCCTCCGAGGAGGCGCTGTCATGAGCGAGCGAGCGGCACCGTTCTACTGCCCCTACTGCGGGGACGAGGACCTGCGGCCCAGCGAAGAAGGTCACGGCGCGTGGGAATGCGCGGCGTGCAACCGGGCCTTCCAGCTGAAGTTCCTCGGGCTGCTGTCCCGGGGCCTTCGGCAGGACGACCGTGGAGGGGCGGAGATATGACGGCACTTCAGGAAGAGCGTACGGACGAGGACTTGAAGAACCTCGCCGAGCGGGCGGGGCGCGACCTGGAGGACGCCTCCGCGCCGGAGATCCTCCGCTGGGCGGCGGACACCTTCGGCGGGAAGTTCTGCGTCACCTCCTCGATGGAGGACGCGGTCGTGGCCCATCTGGCCTCCCGCGCGTTCCCCGGCGACCGCCGCGTCGACGTGGTGTTCCTCGACACCGGCTACCACTTCCCCGAGACCATCGGCACCCGGGACGCCGTCGAGGCCGTGATGGACGTCAACGTCATCACCCTCACCCCGCGCCGCACGGTCGCCGAACAGGACGCCGAGTTCGGGCCGAAGCTGCACGACCGCGACCCCGACCTGTGCTGCGCGATGCGCAAGGTCCAGCCCCTCGAAGAGGGCCTGACGGCCTACGACGCGTGGGCGACCGGGCTGCGCCGCGACGAGTCCCCGACCCGGGCGAACACCCCGGTCGTCGGCTGGGACGAGAAGCGCCGCAAGGTCAAGATCGCGCCCATCGCCCGCTGGACGCAGGACGACGTCGACGCGTACGTCGCCGAGCACGGGGTCCTCACCAACCCCCTGCTGACGGACGGTTACGCCTCCGTCGGCTGCGCGCCCTGCACCCGTCGGGTGCTGGCGGGCGAGGACGCGCGCGCGGGCCGCTGGGCCGGCCGCTCGAAGACCGAGTGCGGGCTGCACGGATGACGCCGACGACGGCAGCCGCGACGGCCGCGAACCCCACGATCTCCCAGGAGCAGCAAGTGACGACCGGAGCCACCGTCTGGCTCACGGGTCTGCCGAGTGCCGGCAAGACCACCATCGCGTACGAACTGGCCGGCCGGCTGCGCGAGGAGGGCCACCGCGTCGAGGTGCTCGACGGCGACGAGGTCCGCGAGTTCCTCTCCGCCGGCCTCGGCTTCTCCCGCGCGGACCGCGACACGAACGTACGGCGGATCGGCTACCTCGCCGAACTGCTGGCGCGCAACGGCGTCAAGGCGCTCGTCCCGGTGATCGCGCCGTACGCGGACAGCCGCGCGGCGGTCCGGGACCGCCACCGGGCCGGGGACACCGCCTACCTGGAGGTGCACGTGGCGACACCGGTCGAGGTCTGCTCGGTGCGGGACGTGAAGGGGCTGTACGCCAAGCAGGCGGCGGGCGAGATCTCGGGCCTGACCGGCGTCGACGACCCCTACGAGGAGCCCGAGTCGCCCGATCTGCGCATCGCGTCGCACACCCAGACCGTGCAGGAGTCCGCGGCCGCGCTGCACGCGCTGCTCACCGAGAGGGGTCTCGCATGACGACCGTCGCCAGTGTCACCGGGGACACGGACAGCAGCCCGTACGCGCTGTCGCACCTGGACGCCCTGGAGTCCGAGGCCGTGCACATCTTCCGCGAGGTCGCGGGCGAGTTCGAGCGGCCGGTGATCCTCTTCTCCGGCGGCAAGGACTCCATCGTCATGCTGCACCTCGCGCTGAAGGCGTTCGCGCCCGCCGCGATCCCCTTCACGCTGCTGCACGTGGACACCGGGCACAACTTCCCCGAGGTCCTCGCCTACCGCGACCGCACGGTGGAGGAGCACGGACTGCGGCTCCATGTCGCCTCCGTGCAGGACTACATCGACCGCGGAGTGCTGCGCGAACGCCCCGACGGCACCCGCAACCCGCTGCAGACCCTGCCCCTCACGGAGAAGATCCAGGCGGAGCGCTTCGACGCCGTCTTCGGCGGCGGACGCCGCGACGAGGAGAAGGCCCGGGCGAAGGAGCGGGTGTTCTCGCTGCGCGACGAGTTCTCCCAGTGGGACCCCCGCCGCCAGCGCCCCGAGCTGTGGCAGCTGTACAACGGCCGGCACGCGCCCGGCGAGCACGTCCGCGTCTTCCCGCTGTCCAACTGGACGGAGCTGGACGTCTGGCAGTACATCGCCCGCGAGGGCATCGAGCTGCCCGACATCTACTTCGCGCACGAGCGGGACGTCTTCCAGCGCTCCAACATGTGGCTGACCGCCGGTGAGTGGGGCGGCCCGAAGGACGGCGAGACGGTCGAGACGCGGCTCGTCCGCTACCGCACCGTCGGCGACATGTCCTGCACCGGCGCCGTCGACTCCGAGGCGACCACGCTGGACGCCGTCATCGCCGAGATCGCCGCCTCCCGGCTCACCGAGCGGGGCGCCACCCGCGCCGACGACAAGATGTCCGAGGCCGCGATGGAAGACCGCAAGCGCGAGGGGTACTTCTAGACATGACCAGCACCACCGAACCCACCGAGCCGCTGTCGGTCGAGCAGTTGTCGGCGACCACCCTGCTGCGCTTCGCGACCGCCGGTTCCGTCGACGACGGCAAGTCCACCCTCGTCGGGCGGCTGCTGCACGACTCCAAGTCGATCCTGACGGACCAGCTGGAGGCCGTGGAGCGGGTCTCGGCCGGCCGCGGCCAGGACACCCCGGACCTCGCCCTGCTCACCGACGGGCTGCGCGCCGAGCGGGAACAGGGCATCACGATCGACGTCGCGTACCGCTACTTCGCGACCGCGCGGCGCCGGTTCATCCTCGCCGACACCCCCGGGCATGTGCAGTACACGCGGAACATGGTCACCGGTGCCTCCACCGCGGACCTGGCCGTCGTCCTCGTCGACGCCCGCAACGGCGTCATCGAGCAGACCCGCCGGCACGCCGCGGTCGCCGCCCTGCTCCGCGTCCCGCACGTGGTCCTCGCGGTGAACAAGATGGACCTCGTCGCGTACGAAGAGACCGTCTTCGCGGCGATCGCCGAGGAGTTCACGGCGTACGCCTCCGAGCTGGGCGTCCCCGAGATCACCGCGATCCCCATCTCGGCGCTGGCCGGCGACAACGTCGTGGAACCCTCCGCGAACATGGACTGGTACGGCGGTCCCACGGTGCTCGAACACCTGGAGACCGTGCCCGTCAGCCACGACCTGGCGCACTGCCACGCGCGGCTGCCCGTGCAGTACGTGATCCGCCCGCAGACCGCCGAGCACCCCGACTACCGGGGGTACGCGGGCCAGATAGCCGCCGGTACGTTCCGCGTCGGCGAGAGCGTCACCGTGCTGCCGTCCGGCCGCACCTCGAAGGTGGCCGGCATCGACCTGCTGGGCACCCCGGTCGACGTCGCCTGGACCCCGCAGTCGGTGACCCTCCTCCTGGAGGACGACGTCGACATCTCCCGCGGTGACCTGCTCGTGCCGAGCAAGGACGCGCCGCCGACCACCCAGGACGTCGAGGCGACGGTCTGCCACGTGGCCGACGAGCCGCTCACCGTGGGCCACCGGGTCCTGCTCAAGCACGGCACCCGCACGGTCAAGGCGATCGTCAAGGACATCCCGTCCCGGCTGACCCTGGACGACCTCTCGCTGCACCCGCACCCGGGCCGGCTGGTCGCCAACGACATCGGCCGCGTCAAGATCCGCACCGCCGAACCGCTCCCGCTCGACGCGTACGCCGACTCCCGGCGCACCGGCGCGTTCATCCTGATCGACCCGGCCGACGGCACGACCCTGACCGCGGGCATGGTCGGCGAGTCGTTCGCCGCGCCGCAGCCGGTCGCGGCCGACGCCGACGCCGACGGGTGGGACTTCTGACATGAACCCCATCGACTACTACTCCACGTTCGCGAAGGAGGGCGGCCGCGTCGGCAGCGGCGCCCTCGGCAGCGGGCAGGGCGGAGTCGCGCGATGTGCGCGATGACGTACGCGCACTGCCTGCGCGCCCCGTCCCCCCACAGCCAGCGAAGACGAAGACCTGCCGACCTCCCGGCCACGACCTGAGAAAGGCGTGACCGCCGGGCCAACGAGAGGAACACCTCCCGTGCCTGCCATCCGCTCCCACCGCTCCGCCCTGGTGCGCCGCGGCCTCGCCGTCGCCACCGCGCTGCCCCTGCTCGCCCTCGCGGCGTGCAGCTACGGCTCCGACGCCAAGGACGACACCAAGGCGAAGGTCGCCGCCGGATCGAAGAAGATCGACGGACTCGACTCCGTGAAGATCGGCTACTTCGGCAACCTGACGCACGCCACCGCGCTGGTCGGCAACCAGAAGGGCTTCTTCCAGAAGGAGCTCGGCGCCACCTCGGCGAAGTACCAGATCTTCAACGCCGGCCCCTCCGAGATCGAGGCCCTCAACTCGGGTTCCATCGACATCGGCTGGATCGGCCCCTCGCCCTCGATCAACGGCTTCACGAAGTCCCAGGGCAAGAGCCTGCGCATCATCGGCGGTTCGGCTTCGGGCGGCGTCAAGCTCGTGGTCAACCCCAAGAAGATCAAGTCCCTGAAGGACGTCAAGGGCAAGAAGATCGCGACACCGCAGCTCGGCAACACCCAGGACGTCGCGTTCCTCAACTGGGCGGCGGAGCAGGGCTGGAAGGTCGACGCGCAGAGCGGCAAGGGTGACGTCTCGGTCGTCCGCACCGACAACAAGATCACCCCGGACGCCTACAAGTCCGGCTCCATCGACGGCGCCTGGGTGCCGGAGCCGACCGCGTCCAAGCTGGTCGCCGAGGGCGGCAAGGTGCTGCTCGACGAGCGGGACCTGTGGCCCGACAAGAAGTTCGTGATCACGAACATCATCGTGTCGCAGAAGTTCCTCACGGAGCACCCGAAGGTCGTCGAGGCGGTCCTCAAGGGCTCGGTCGAGACCAACAAGTGGATCAACGCCAACCCGGACGAGGCGAAGGCGTCGGCGAACAAGCAGCTGGAGGCGGACTCGGGCAAGGCCCTGCCCGCCGATGTCCTGGACCCGGCCTGGAAGTCCATCCAGATCATCAACGACCCGCTGGCCTCCACCCTGACCACCGAGGCGGACCACGCGGTGAAGGCCGGTCTCCTGGAGAAGCCCGACCTGAAGGGCATCTACGACCTCACGCTCCTGAACAAGGTCCTCAAGGCCGCGGGCGAGAGCCCGGTCGAAGACGCCGGTCTCGGCGTCAAGTAAGCCCGGATCCCGAAGAGTTCCCAGGAGGTGACGACCATGGCCACGACCCTCGCCAACGCCGCGGACGGCGTCGGTACGACGGAGTACGCCGCCCGCATCGAGCACGTCTCGAAGTCCTTCGCCGGACCTGCGGGACCCCAGCTCGTCCTGGACGACATCACCCTCGATGTCGCGCCGGGCGAGTTCGTCACCCTCCTGGGGGCCTCGGGGTGCGGCAAGTCCACCCTGCTGAACCTGGTGGCGGGGCTCGACAAGCCCTCCGCCGGTGACATCACGACCCAGGGGCGCCCCGCTCTGATGTTCCAGGAGCACGCCCTGTTCCCGTGGCTCACCGCGGGCAAGAACATCGAACTCGCCCTGCGTCTGCGGGGAGTTCCGAAGGCCGAGCGGCGCGGCAGGGCCGAGGAGCTGCTCGGGCTCGTCCGGCTCCAGGGCGCGTACGGCAAGCGCGTGCACGAGCTGTCCGGCGGTATGCGCCAGCGGGTGGCACTGGCGCGGGCGCTCGCGCAGGACAGCCAGATCCTGCTGATGGACGAGCCGTTCGCGGCGCTGGACGCGATCACCCGTGACGTGCTCCACGACGAGCTGACCCGGATCTGGCGCGAGACGGGCGTGTCCGTCCTGTTCGTCACGCACAACGTGCGCGAGGCGGTGCGGCTCGCGCAGCGCGTGGTCCTGCTGTCGTCCCGCCCGGGGCGCGTGGCCCGCGAGTGGACGGTCGACATCCCGCAGCCGCGCCGCATCGAGGACGCCCCCGTGGCCGAACTGTCCATCGAGATCACCGAAGAACTGCGTGGGGAGATCCGCCGCCATGGCCAGCACTGAGACCAAGGCCGACGCCGCCGTCAGGGAGACCGACGGGCTGGGCGGTCTGGAGGCGGGACTCGACGCGCTGGAGTCCTCCGTCACCCGCCGCAGGTCCTACGGGACGACGTTCCGGGAGAAGGTGCTGCCGCCGCTCGTCGCGGCCGCGGTGGTGCTGATCGCCTGGCAGGCCCTGATCACGTTCAAGATCGTCGACGACCCGACCAAGTTGCCCTCGCCGTCGGACGTGTGGGGCGAGGTGCAGGACGCCTGGCTCAAGGGCACGCTGCTCGACTACATCTGGACGAGCGTCTCGCGCGGTCTGCTCGGTTTCCTGTTCGCCCTGGTGATCGGGACGCCGCTGGGTCTGCTGGTGGCCCGGGTGAAGTTCGTGCGCGCCGCGATCGGCCCGATCCTGTCCGGCCTCCAGTCGCTGCCGTCGGTGGCCTGGGTGCCGCCGGCCGTGATCTGGCTGGGTCTGAACAACTCGATGATGTACGCGGTGATCCTGCTGGGCGCGGTCCCCTCGATCGCCAACGGTCTGGTGTCGGGTGTCGACCAGGTGCCGCCGCTGTTCCTGCGGGCGGGCCGCACGATGGGTGCGACGGGCCTGCGCGGCACCTGGCACGTCGTGATGCCGGCCGCGCTGCCCGGCTATCTCGCCGGTCTGAAGCAGGGCTGGGCGTTCTCCTGGCGGTCGCTGATGGCCGCGGAGATCATCGCCTCCTCGCCCGACCTCGGCGTGGGCCTCGGCCAGTTGCTGGAGAACGGCCGCAACGCCAGCTCCATGTCGATGGTCTTCCTCGCCATCTTCCTCATCCTGTTCGTCGGCATCGCCATCGACCTGCTGATCTTCAGTCCGGTGGAGCGGTGGGTGCTGCGCAGCCGCGGACTCCTGGTGAAGGGCTGACACCGTCATGAGCAGGCCCGAGCGTCCCGTCCTCGTCGTCATCGCCCACGGCAGCCGCGATCCGCGGCATGCCGCGACGGTGCACGCCCTGGTACGGCGGGTGCGTGCCCGGCGCCCGGGCCTGCGCGTGGAGACGGGGTTCCTCGACTTCAACATCCCGTCCGTCCAGGGCGTGTTGGCGTCCTTGGACGCGGAGGGCGTACGGGACGTGGTGGCGCTGCCGCTGCTGCTGACGCGCGCCTTCCACGCCAAGTCGGACATCCCCGCGGTGCTGCGCGAGGCACCGTCCAGGATGCGCGTGCGGCAGGCGGAGGTGCTCGGTCCGTCGCCGCTGCTCACGGCGGCGCTCGAACGCCGGCTGTACGAGGCGGGGCTGACGCCCGCCGACAAGTCCTCGACCGGGGTCGTGCTGGCCTCGGCGGGGTCCACCGACCCGGAGGCGATCGCGGTGATCGCAGCAATCGCGCGGGAGTGGCGGCACACCGGTTGGTGCGCCGTGCGGCCCGCGTTCGCCTCCGCGTCCCTGCCGCGCACCGAGGACGCGGTGCGCGACCTGCGGGCGCTCGGCTGCGAGCGCGTCGCCGTCGCCCCGTACGTGCTGGCGCCCGGTTTCCTCCCGGACCGCATCGCGCGGGGCGCGGAACAGGCGGACGTCCTCGCCGACGTCCTCGGTCCCGCGCCGGAGGTCGCCCGGGTCCTGCTGGACCGCTACGACGAGGCCCGGCTGCCGGCCCTGGCGGCGCTCGGCGCCTGACGCGCGGCGGGGCCTCCCCGACGCTCAGTCGAAGGAGAGCCCGCCGGTGCGGGTGCGCTTGAGCTCGAAGAAGTCGGGTTCGGCGGCCAGGACGCGGAAAGCGTCGAAGAGTTCGGCGGCCCGCTCGCCGCGCGGGACCGCCCGGAGCACCGGCCCGAACCACACCGTCCCGTCGACGTGGAGGGTGGGCGTCCCCACGTACGAGCCCGCGTCCGGTTCCCTGCCCGCGTCGTGGGCGCGCCGCACCGCCGCGTCGTACCCGGAGTCGTGTGCGGCGTCGGCCAGTCCGGCCGGGAGTCCCAGTTCGGCGAGGGACTCGGCGACCACCGTGTCGAAGTCCTTGACCCCGCGCTCGTGGATACGGGTGCCGAAGGCGGTGTAGAGGTCGCGCAGCACCCCGTCGCCGTGCCGCTCGGCCGCGGCCACCGCGACCCGGACCGGACCGATGGACCGGTCGACCAGGTCCCGGTACCAGTCGGGGAGTTCGTTGCCCGCGTTGTGCAGGTACAGGCTCATCGGGTGGAAGCGGAGGTCGAGGGGGCGCAGCCGCTCGACCTCCAGCATCCAGCGCGAGGTGATCCAGGCGAAGGGGCAGGCGGCGTCGAACCAGAAGTCGACGCGGGTGGGTGCGGCGGTCGTCATACCGTCCAGGCTAAGGACGCACCGGTACAGAGTCCTGGCCCGATCACGGGCCTCTTTCCTGGTCCAATTCCGCGCCTGTCCCGTGCCGTTCGGGGCGTGCGCGCGGTGACGCCCTCAACGGGGCCGCGGGGCCCCGCCCTCCGGTACGGACGCGACGGCCTCGTCGGCGCGGCGGACCAGTTCCGTCACCGGCATCGACCCCGCGGGCCGGCGTTCGCGGGCGAAGGTGTTCGCCAGCCGCTGGAGCAGGTCGTTGAGCGGGGTCGGAACGCCGTGCAGCCGGCCCAGCAGGGCGATCTCGCCGTTGAGGTAGTCGGCCTCGATGGTGCCGGTGCCCCGGTCGAGGGACTGCCAGGAGGAACCGCCGCGGCGCGGTGAGCCGTCGAAGGGCTTGAAGGTGATCTTGTCGTCGCGGGCCGCGGCCTGCTCCTCCTCGCCGGCGTACGCGATCCCGGCGGCGTCGAGGACCGCGGTGCCCTCCGCCCGTACCCGCGTGAACAGTTCCAGGCCCGCCTCGCTGGTGAGGACCCCGCTGACCGCCTCGATCGCGTTGGCGAGGTTGCCGAGGAGCTTGGCGTACTGCCAGCGCGCGACGTCCGGCACGACCGGTGCCTCGAAGTGTGCCGTCTCCAGGTCGGCGGCGATCCGGCGGAGCGTGTCGTCGGTGCCGTCCGGGTACCGGCCGAGGTGCAGGATGCCGGTGAGCGGGGTGCCGGCCGCCGCGACGGTGCCGGGTTCGACGAAGGTGGCGGGCAGCCAGACGCAGACGCCGTACACCCGGCGGAAGCGGCGCAGCGCGAGACGCCCGCTCTCCACGCCGTTCTGCGCGCACACGACCGGGAGCCGTTCGGCGGCCGAACCGCCGCCCGCCACGGGGGCGGCTCCCCAGTCGCCGAGCGCGGCCTCGCCGTCCTGGGTCTTGACGGTGAGCACGAGCACGTCGTCGGGACGCAGTTCGCCGAGTTCGGCCGGACCCGCCACGGCGGGGAGCCGGTGGACGCGCGGGCCCTCGGGGGTCACGAGTCGCAGGCCGTCGGCGCGCAGCGCCGTGAGATGGGCTCCCCGCGCGACGAGGACGACCTCGTGCCCGGCCTCGGCCAGCCGCCCGCCGACGGCGCCGCCGACCGCTCCCGCCCCGATGATGATGAAGCGCATACGACGAGCCTCGCACAGAAGGGTGTAGCGGCCACCCGGAACGCCGCGGCCGGTCAGGCCTCGGTGGCGCCGAAGGGGGTGCCCTGGTGGAAGTAGAGCAGCCAGCCGTCGCCGGAGCGCCGCCACAGCGAACTCCGGTGCGCGCGGCGGCCGTTGTTGTCGGTGTCGAACGTCAGGTGCACGAGGTCCTCGGCGAGCTGGACGCCCTTCATGCGGGAGGTGGTGCTGTGGCCGCCGGTCTCCGTCTCGGCGGCCAGGGCCGCGATGATCGAGGCGCGGTCCCAGATGTGGCCGGACGAGCCGAACTCGTAGAAGTCGGGGTGCAGCAGGGCGCCGACGAGGTCGGCGGAGCGGCGGACCTCGGGGTCGAGCAGGCGCAGTTCGCCCTCGACGGCGGCCTCGACGGCGGGGTTGCGCTCAGACACCGGTGAGCTCCTCCATCTTGACGACGGTGTTCCAGTTCCGCGTGGTGGCGAGGACGCCCTTGAGCAGCCGGGGCCTGGCCAGCACGTCCGCGAGCTTGGACCGGCCGAGGCCGTCGGGCGCGTACAGGTACAGCGCGCGGTCGCCGAGGCGGAACTCCTCGGGGAGGAAGGCCGCGGGTTCGACGGAGGCGAAGCGTTCGGCGTCGACGGGGTCCGAGAAGTAGGTGACGTGCAGCTGCTTGGCCTGCAGCTCGGCGGCGGGGAAGGGGCACGCCTCCCGTACGGCCTTCAGATAGCGGTGGTCGCGGACGAGGACGCCGACGTCGAACCCGAACCGCTGCTCGATGGCCGCGGACAGCTCGGCGGCGAGGCTCTCCTCGTCACCGTGCGCGCTGCTGAACGCGGCGTTCCCGCTCTGCAGATACGTACGGACGTCGCCGTGCCCGAGTTCCTCCATCAGGGTGCGCAGCTCGGCCATCGGCACCTTCTTCGCGCCACCCACATTGATGCCGCGCAACAGCGCCGCGTACGTCGTCGTCATCCGCACACCATAAAGCGGCCGTCGGGCCCCGTGGGGGTGGGCACGACGACCGCGGCCCTTGGGGCTGCTCGACGGCCTTCAGGAGTTCGTCGGGCGTGCCCGGGCCCGGGTGGGAGATCGTGTCCGCGGTGGCGCCGCCGGTGAGGGCGGCGGCGCTCCGGGCCGGGTCCCCTTCGGCAGATCGGACCGGACCGCCCGTCCCTGACGGTCGCCCCCGAGAACTCCCGTTAGATGTAGGGGGCTTACTCCTCCGCAGTGCGGAGGTCGCCGGGGTCCGCGGGGAGGAGACGCCGGGCCCGGGGCTCACCGGACAGCACGACGAGACGCTCTTACGCGGCCCATACCGTCGAGGTGGAAGGTGACGGCAGGGGCTGTCACCGCGCACAAGGGGGCTGGCCCGTCATGGCAAACGGACACACACGGGTGCGGGGCATCGCCGCCCGGGCAGGCGGCTGGAGCGCCCGGCACCGATGGGCGGCCGTCGGGATCT
Organism: Streptomyces sp. NBC_01428; assembly: GCF_036231965.1. Classification (NCBI taxonomy): domain Bacteria; kingdom Bacillati; phylum Actinomycetota; class Actinomycetes; order Kitasatosporales; family Streptomycetaceae; genus Streptomyces; species Streptomyces sp. NBC_01428. The sequence goes on from NZ_CP109499.1 coordinate 2,457,126, forward strand.
GGGTGCTGTTCGTCGTCCTGGCGATGGGCCTCGGCTCGGCGGCGGGCCGTGTCGACGTCAACGAGAGCGACCAGCTCAAGGGCGAGACGCACACCGCCGCCAAGATCATCGAGGACGCGGGCATCGAGGAGCCGGCGAGCGAGTCGGTGCTGGTGCAGGCGAAGGACGCGGGCGGCAAGGCCACCGACTCCGACTTCAGGAGCGCGGTCGCCGCCGTGGTCGAGGCCGTCGGCGCCACCGGGAAGGTCACCGACGTGACCTCGCCGTACGACACCGGGACGATCTCCAAGGACGGCCGCAGCGCGCTCGTGCAGTTCGACATGCGCGGTGACTCCGACACGGCGGGCGAGCGCGTCGAACCCGTGCTCAAGGCCGTCGAGAGCGTCGGTAAGGACCACGCCGGGCTGCGGATCGAGGAGATCGGCGGCGCGAGCATGATGAAGCAGTACGACGACGCGTTCGGCGACGACTTCCAGAAGGCCGAACTGTCCGCCGTGCCGGTGGCGCTGGGCATCCTGCTCATCGCGTTCGGCGCGCTGGTGGCGGCGCTGCTCCCGGTCGCGCTCGCGGTCACCGCCATCATGGCGACGATGGGCCTCATGGGGGTCGTCAGCCATCTGATGCCGATGAGCGACACGGCCAACTCCGTGATGCTGCTGGTGGGTCTGGCCGTCGGCGTCGACTACTGCCTGTTCTACCTGCGGCGTGAGCGCGAGGAGCGCGAGGCCGGACGGGACGCCGCGACCGCCCTGCGGATCGCCGCCGCGACCAGTGGCCGCGCCATCATCGTCTCCGGTGTCACGGTGTGCGTGGCGATGGCGGGCATGCTCTTCACCGGGCTCGCCGAGTTCGAGGCGATGGGCCTGGCCTCGCTGATGGTCGTGGCGGTCGCCATGGTCGGCTCGGTCACCGTGCTGCCCGCACTGCTCTCCCTGCTCGGCGAGCGCGTCGAGAAGGGCCGTGTGCCGTTCCTGCACCGGGCCAAGCGCCGTGACGCCGACGGAGGCCGGAAGAACCGTCGTCCGGCGGCCGAGGGCAGCCGGTTCTGGGGCGCGGTCCTGCGGGTCGTGCTCGCCAGGCCCGCGATCTCCCTCGTGGTCGCGACGGGCGCCCTGCTCGCCATCGCGGCGCCGGCCCTCGGCATGAAGACCCAGCAGCTCACCCTGGACCAGGAGTTCGGCAACTCGCTGCCGATCGTGGGCACCTACAACCGGGTCAACGACGCCTTCCCGGGCGGTTCCGAGCCCGCCGAGGTGGTCGTCAAGGCGCGGAACATCAACGCCGGCGACGTGAAGGCGGCACTCGCCGACTTCCGTGAGCGGGCGGTCGCCTCGGGCGCCTCACGCGGGCCGGTCGACATCAAGGTGCACGCCGAGCACAACGTGGCCTTCGTGTACGTACCGCTGGTCGGCGGCTCCGACCAGGACAAGGCGGAGAAGAGCCTGCAACTGCTGCGGGACACGGTGCGGCCCGAGACGCTGGGCAAGGTCGAGGGCGTCCAGGCGCCGATCACCGGACAGGTCGCGGGGTCGCACGACTTCAACGACCAGCTGATCGGCTCGGTGACGCCGGTCTTCGCCTTCGTGGTCGTCTTCGCCTTCCTGCTGATGCTCGTCTCCTTCCGTTCGCTGACGATCGCGATCACCTCGATCGTGCTCAACCTCCTGTCGGTGGCCGCCGCGTACGGAATCCTGGTCGCCGTCTTCCAGCACGGCTGGGGCGCCTCCCTGGTGGGGGCGGAGGGCGTCGGCGCCATCGTGGCCTGGCTGCCGCTGTTCCTCTTCGTGATCCTCTTCGGGCTCTCGATGGACTACCACGTGTTCGTGGTCTCCCGGATCCGTGAGGCACGGCTGCGGGGCCGCGACACCAAGGACGCGATCCGGCACGGGGTGGTCACCACCGCGGGCGTGGTCACCAGCGCCGCCGTCATCATGGTCGCCGTCTTCGCGATCTTCGGGACCCTGTCGATGCAGTCCATGAAGCAGATGGGCGTGGGCCTGGCGGCCGCGGTGCTCATCGACGCGACGATCATCCGGGGCGTCCTGCTCCCCGCGGTGATGGCGCTGCTCGGCGAGCGCAACTGGTACCTGCCGAAGTGGCTGAACCGGATGCCCGACCTGACCCACGACGAGGCGGCCGACGCGGTCGCACCGACCCCGCCGTCGGCGGCGGTGGAGGGCGAGCGGGTGGGGGCCTGACACAGGACCGGCCCGTCGGCGACGTCGCCGGGGGCCGGTCGGATCGGGTGGCCGGGGCGCGAGCTCGCCCCGGCCACCTCGCCGTCCCGCCGCGCGGGCGAGGAGGGCTCAGGCGGCCTTGGCCACCGCGTCACGCTCGAAGGAGTCGATCGTGCGCGTGAAGTCCCGGGTGGACAGCAGGAGCTTGTAGATGATGGCGAGTTCGAAGACGAGGAGCAGCACTCCGGAGACGATGGTCGCCCCCATGACGGAGTCGAGCAGTGGGCCGATCATGAAGACACCCATCTGGAATTCGATGCCGCTCACCAGGTGGGCGCGAATCCGGTGCCGGAGCAGGAACGACCGCAGCCGCAGATACGTCGGGAACCGCCGGCGGAACTCCTGCTGGAGGTCGATGACACGGGCCGGGGCGACGGCCACCGGGCCGGCCAGGGTCTCGACCGGCGCCTCTTCCGCCGTCTCGTCCCCCTTCGCCGCGGCGTTGGCCGCTTCCTCGGCCCTCGTCATGTCCTGCTCGATGTCGGCCTCGGGGTTGTCGCGGAGCAGGTCCTCCATGAAGCTCAGTTCGGCCTGGTTCTCCGCGCGGCGGGCCTCCCGCATCCTGGACTTGATCTGCTTCCGCATCGAGTGGCGGATCTTGAAGATCTCCAGGGAGTTGATGTAGCGCAGGGTGTCGAGGCCGACGACGGCGAGCGCCAGCCAGATGTACAGCGTCTCCCCCGTGCGCTCGTACTGGCCGCCCATCAGCGCCACCGCGCACACGGCCACCCGGATGCGGTCGAAGACGAAGTCGAGCCAGGCGCCGAACACCGAGCCCTGGCCGGTCAGCCGGGCGAGCTTGCCGTCCATGCAGTCGAAGATGAAGCTCACGTGGTAGATGACCGCGCCCGCGACGAGCCAGCGCCAGTCGCCGAGCGCGAAGCAGGCCGCCGAGGCCAGTCCGAGGAGGAAGGCGCCCCAGGTGATCTGGTTCGGCGTGACCCTCGTCCGCAGGGCGAGCTGCCGCACCAGGGGCGTGGCGACCGGATCGACGAGCAGCACCGTCCACCAGGCGTCGCGCTTCTTCTCCGTGATGCGGCGTACCTCGGCGAGGTGCGGTATGTCTCGGCGTGTGGATCGCATGGGTCAACTTCCTGGTGTTCGACTGGAATTAACCTCACGCTAGGAATCCCCTCACCAAAGTCGCAAGATCCGCTCCGTGCAACCTTTTGGAAGGGGTAACGGTCTTCCCGAATACCGAGTCCATGGATATGCCCGGTGAGCCCCGCGTTACCTGAGCGTTACATAAATACCCGTCCGTTATCCAAAGCGCGCCAGGACTTCACTGTTCGCGCGCAACCATGACGCGGCGGCACCGCGCGACCCCTTTACGGTGAGATTCCGGGGGTCTTTTGCGTGCCGCCGCCACTCCGTCACGCCGCGCCGTCGGGCCGGCTCAGCGGCGCAGGTGCGCCTCGACGAGATCCGCCGCCCTGCCGGCACCGCCCTCCCCCGCCATCCCTTCCTGGATCTCCTTGAGCCGCCGCGCCACCGCGGGATCGTCGGCCACCGCGAGGACCGCCTCCCGCAGCGCCGCGGCCGACGCCTCGGACGCCGGGAGGTGGCGGGCCACGCCGAGCGCCTGGAGCATGTCGGCGTTGCCGAACTGGTCGGCCGCCTGCGGTACGGCGACCATCGGCGTGGCGGTGGCGAGGCCCTCCTGGCTCCCGCCCGAGCCGGCGTGGGTGATGAACGCGTCGGCCTGGCGCAGGACGGACAGCTGCGGCACCCAGGAGTGGACCTCCACGTTGTCCGGCAGCTCGCCCAGCTCCGCGGGGTCGACGAACGTGCCGATCTGCAGGACGACATGCCAGTCCCGCAGGTCCCCGAACGCCTCCGCGCACGCGCGGTAGAAGGCGGGCTGCTTGGTGAAGCTGGAGCCCAGGGACACGAGCAGCACCCGTCCGGCACCGGCGGGACGCCGCCACTCCCCCTGTGCCGAGCGGTCGCCCTGGCAGGCGCCGACGAAGGTGTAGCGCTCCTCGTCGACCCGGTCGGCGTTGGGCTGCAGGGCTCGCGGCATCAGCACCAGGCAGCGGTCGGGGCGGCCCATGAAGTCCTCGACGCTCAGGTCCATGCCGTTCCCGGCGATCCAGCCGGCGAAGGTCTCGTAGAAGGCCTTGCCGCGCGGGGTCTGCTTGAGCGGCTCGAACAGGGGCTTGCCGACCTCCTCGTCGTACCCCTCCCAGGCCACCATGCTCGGCGAGAGCTGCACGAGGGGGACGCCCCAGCGGTGGGCGAGCACGCGGGCCGGATAGGCGGTGATGTCGTACAGCACGAGGTCCGGCTCGTCCCCCGCGTACGCCGCCGCGAGCTGCGGTTCGGCCTGGAGGGCGTCGGCGAGGAACGGCTCGATGTGGTCGATCAGTTCGGTCCCCCACGCGTCCGGGTCGTCGTCGGTGGGCAGGGTCGAGTTCCACAGCTTCGGTTCGGCGCCCGTCTCCGCGACCTTGTCGGCGAACGCGGGCGGGATCGCGTACGTGACCCGGTGGCCACGGGCGACGAGTTCCCTGATCACCTCGATGCTCGGGTTCACATGGCCGTGCGCGGCGATGGAGAACATGGCGATATGGGCAGGTCGGCTGGTCATGCGTCGACCCTAAGCGAGACGAGACGTCTCGTCCAACCATTAACGAGGGCCGCGGCCTCAGCGCTGGTAGCGGGCCAGCACCAGATTCCCGTCCCTCTCCAGCCGCTCGCGCAGTTCACGGAGTCCGATCGCGCCGCTGTAGTACTCCTGGAACGCGGGGGTCGCCACCTTGTCCTTCCACTCGGGATAGCCGCGCACGGACTGGGCGGGCGCCGGGCGCAGCCGGTCCGCGAGCGCGGTGCCGGTGGCCCAGTCGTCCTTGGCGGTGTGCAGGGCCGGATCGCGCAGCGCCTGTGTACCGGTGGGCAGCATCCAGTCGCCGAGGGCGAGCCGCACCATGTTCTTCGGCCGCAGCAGGAAGTCGAGGAACGCGGCGGCCTCCTTCTTGTGCGGGCTGTCCTCGGCGATGGAGAGCGTCTGCGGGCTGACGCCCTGGGTGAGCCCGTCCGCTCCGGCGGGCGCGGGCAGCACCTGCCAGTCGAAGCCCTTCGGTGCCTGCTGCGCGATCTGCTGACGGTAGGAGAAGCCGAGGGGGACCATCGCGTACTTGCCGCCGAAGAAGCCGGGCAGCGTGTCGGATCCGCCCATGCCGAGCGTGGTGCCCGACGCGCTGTGGTCGGTGGCCACCTGATCGCGCACGGTCCGCGGCACCACGGCGTCGGCGTCCCCGAACCGCACGGTCACCTTGCCGTCCGCGCCCCGGTGGAAGAGCCGGCCGCCCGTCGAGAGGGAGAGGTTGAGCGTCGCCGAGACCGGTTCCTTCAGCGGCCACGCGACGCCGTACGCGCCCTTCCCGGTGAGCTTCCTCGCCACCGAGCGGAACTCGTCCCAGCTCCAGGGCCTGTCCGGAGTGGGCACGCGCACGCCGGACGCCTTCAGCAGACGGGAGTTGGCGACGAGGACACGCGGCTCCTGGAGGAAGGGCACGCCGTAGACACCGTCGCCGAAGGTGGCGGCCTCCCAACTCCGCTGCGGGATACCCGACTTCAGCCGGGCGGGCAACAGCCCCCGCAGGTCGGCGAGATAGCCGCCGTACGCGAAGTCGGCCAGGTCGTCCGAGGCGTCGTGGATGATGTCGGGGGCCTCGCCGCCCTCGAACGAGGTGAGCAGCTGGTCGTGGACGCTGTCCCAACTGCCCTGCACATATTCGACCTTGATGCCGGGATGGGTCGCGTTCCACTCCTTCACCAGCTCCTTGTTGGCCGTGACGGAGTCCTGCTGCCAGGCCAGCGACTGGAAGCGCAGGGTGATCACGCCGTGCGAACGGCCGCCGTCGCCGTCCGTGCAGGCGGTGAGGAGCAGACCGAGGACGGTGAGAACCGTCAGGAGCCGTGTGCGCATCAGCTCTTCACCGCCCCGGCGAGCATGCCGCCCGTGATCCGCTTCTGGATGAGCGCGAACACCACCAGGGACGGCAGGGTCGCGAGGAACGCCGCCGCGGCCAGCGGCCCGAGGTCCGCGACGCCCTCCGCGCCGATGAAGTGCGTCAGGACGACCGGGAGCGTCTGTTTCTCCGGGGTCTTGAGCAGGACCAGCGCGAAGAAGAACTCGTTCCAGGCGCTGATGAACGCGAACAGCGCCGTCGCCACGATGCCCGGCGCCAGCAGCGGCGCGGTCACGGACACCAGCGTGCGCACGCGGCCGGCGCCGTCGACCGCGGCGGCCTCCTCCAGCTCGGTGGGCACCGCCCGTACGTACCCGACGAGCATCCACAGCGCGAACGGCAGCGCCCACACCACGTACACCATGATCAGCCCCGTCATCGAGTCGATGAGCCGCAGGTTCTTCAGCACGAGGAACAGCGGGATGATCACCAGGACGAAGGGGAACGCCTGGCTGACCACGACCCAGCCGGTGGCGGCCTTCGCGAGCGGGGTGCGGTGCCGCGCGATGACGTACGCCATCGGCGTCGCGATCACCACCGCGATCAGGGACGCGCCGAGTGCAGCGGTCAGCGAGTTGAGGGCCGCGCGCACCAGCGGCTGCTCGTCGAAGGCCTGCCGGAAGTTGGCGAGCGTCGGGTCGTGAGGGATCCAGGTGGGGTGCAGACTCGCCAGCTCCCGCGCCGGCTTGAAGGCCGTGGAGATCAGCCACAGGAAGGGGAAGGCGAGAAAGACGAGATAGCAGAGCAGTGCCGCGTACTGGCCGGCACGGGCTCCTTTGCGGGTCCTCACGTGTCGTCGCCTCCCCTGAGCGTGGCCACGAGCCGCAGGGCGAGGATCACCGAGATCACCGCGACCATCACACAGCCCATCGCCGCCGCGTAGCCGAACTGCCCGTAGCGGAACGCCTCTTCGTAGGCGAAGAGCATCGGCAGGCGCGTCCGCCCGCCCGGACCGCCGTTGGTCAGCACGTAGACCAGGGCGAACGAGTTGAAGTTCCAGATGAAGTTGAGCGCGGTGATCGCCAGGGCGACCGGTCGCAGCGCGGGCCAGGTGACCGTGAGGAAGCGGCGCCAGGCGCCCGCGCCGTCCATCGCGGCGGCCTCGTGCAGTTCGCGCGGGGTGTTCTGCAGTCCGGCGAGCAGCGCGACCGTCGTCTGCGGCATACCCGCCCAGACACCGACGACGACGACCGCGGGGAGCGCGGTGGAGAGTCCGCTCAGCCAGTCGCGGCCGTCACCGAGACCGAGGTCGCGCAGGGTCTCGTTGAGGATGCCCGCGTCCGGGTTGTAGACGAGCCGCCACATGATGCCGACGACGACCTCGGGCATGGCCCAGGGGACGATCGCGAGGGCGCGGGCCAGCCAGCGCAGCCGGAGGTCCTGGCTGAGCAGCAGGGCGAGCCCGAGCGCGAGGAGGAACTGCGGGACGGTCACCCCGACCGCCCACACCAGGCCGATCCGGAACGACTCCCAGAACAGGGTGTCGTGCAGCAGGTCCTGGAAGTTCAGCGTGCCGACCCACCGCGTGGGCGCCGTCCGCCCGGACTGGGAGTCGGTGAACGCGAGCCCGATCCCGTACAGCAGCGGTCCGACGCTGAGCACCAGGATGGGGATGAGCGCGGGCAGCACCAGGAACCAGGCGCCGTGATCGACGGGCCCGCCCTCCCGGCCCGTGGCGCGGGGCGTTCCCCGCGCGGACCGCTCCGCCCCGGCCGTCAAGGTCACGTGACTCAGCTCCTTCGGGCGGCTCGCGGGGACCGGCCGTCCCGGCGGCCCCCGTCATGGTCGTGAAGGCGGTGGAGGTCGTCAAGACACCGTGCACCTGGTCCGACCTGTGGCAATGGGACACTGGCGGACGGATGGCGTGAACCCGACGCCGTGACGAGCGACAGCGCGCGGGCCGCGCGCGAGGACACGGAGGCGAGCGATGGACGAGGCACGGGCGCGGGACGTACTGGCCGCGGCGGACGTACTGCCGGGGCCGGCGCGGGACGCGACGCTCCTCGCGCTCGGCGAGAACGCGGTGTTCGCCGCGGGCGACCTGGTCGTGAAGGTCGGCCGGGACGCCGAACTCCTCGACCGCGCACGGTGGGAACTGGACATCGCCGGCTGGCTCGCCGCGTCGGAGGTTCCCGCCGTGCGGGCCGCCGAGCCGGCGCCGCTGCTGGTCGACGGGCATCCGGTGACGGTGTGGCACCGGCTGCCCGATGCCGTACGCCCCGCCGAGCCCCGCGATCTGGCCGAGCTGCTGCGGATCGTGCACGCGCTGCCCTCTCCCGGCTTCGCCCTGCCGCCCCGCGAACTCCTCGGCGGTGTGGAGCGCTGGCTGCGCCTGGCGGGCGACGCGATCGATCCCGCCGACGCCGCGTACCTGCGGGAACGACGCGACGGTTTCGCCTCGGCCGCCGCCGCGCTCACCCCGCATCTGCCGCCGGGCCCGATCCACGGCGACGCGCTGCCCCGCAACGTCCATGTCGGCCCGGACGGACCGGTGCTGGTCGACCTGGAGACCTTCTCGGCGGATCTGCGCGAGCACGACCTCGTGGTCATGGCGCTCTCCCGCGACCGCTACGGACTTCCGGCCGAGGCGTACGACGCGTTCACCGGGGCCTACGGCTGGGACGTCCGGGCGTGGGAGGGCTGCTCGGTGCTGCGGGGTGCCCGGGAGACCGCCAGTTGCGCCTGGGTCGCCCAGCACGCGCCGGCCAATCCCAAGGCGCGGGCCGAGTTCGCACGCCGGGTCGCTTCGCTGCGGGACGGGGACGAGACCGTGCGCTGGTATCCCTTCTGACCCGCGGGCCGGAGCCCTTGAGGGGCGGAGCGGAGCAGAGCGCAGGACGGCGGGGCGGGCCGGCTCAGACGCGTTCGCCGGCCAGGTCGCGCAGGGGCCAGGTGCCGTCCACCACGGCGTCTGCCTCGCCCTTGCGGCGCAGGAAGCTCTGGAAGTCGGCCGCCCACGCCGCATACCAGTCGATCTGGCTGCGGTGCAGTTCGGCGGGGCCGAGGCTCGCCACCTTGGGGTGGCGGTCGGCTATCGCACAGGCGAGCCGGGCGGCGGCGAGTGCGTCGGCCGAGGCGTCGTGCGCGGTGTCCAGGGCCACGCCGTACTCGGTGCAGACGGCTTCCAGGTTGCGCTTGCCCCGGCGGTAGCGGTCGACGGAGCGGTCGATCGTGTACGGGTCGATGACCGGCGCCGGGTCGCTGCCACCGAGCCGGTCGCGCAGCGACGGCAGCCCGTGGCGCCGCAGTTCGGCGGAGAGCAGCGTGAGGTCGAAGGCGGCGTTGTACGCGACGACGGGGACGCCCGTCTTCCAGTAGCCGGTGAGGACGTCGGCGAGCGCTTCGGCGACCTCGTCGGCGGGGCGGCCCTCCGCGGCCGCCCGCTCGTTCGTGATCCCGTGCACGGCCACCGCGTCGGCCGGGATCTCCACGCCCGGATCGGCCAGCCACTCGCGGCGCCCTCTCGGCTCGCCGTCCCTGACCTCGATCACGGCACCCGTGACGATGCGCGCCTCCTGCGGATCGGTCCCGGTCGTCTCCAGGTCGAAGCCGATCAGCAGCTCCCGGTGCCAGCCCATGGATGGCCCCCCTTCTTCGTGGTGCTTTCCCCCAGTGGTCTCCACGATCGCACGGGCCACTGACAATCCGTGGACCGCGTTCCGGTCGCCGACGGACGGGTGCGCGCGGGACGGGTGCGCCGGGTGTGCCGTTTCAGGACACGGGCCGTGAATCCGCCCAAGCCACCTCGAACTCCTCGCGATAGGTCGGGAAAAGACCCTCTTCGCCCTTGTCGTCCGGTTTGACCGTACGGCTGCCGCCTCTCAGCACGAGCACCGGCGCCTCCATGCCGCGCGTGCGGCGCAGGTACGACTGCACGACCGCGATGCCGTCCGAGCCGTCCCCGTCCACCAGGTAGGCGGTGAAGCGGGGGGTCTCGTCGAAGACCTGGATCTCGAAGGCGTCCGGGTCCCGCAGCTTGGACCGCACCCGCCGCATGTGCAGGATGTTCATCTCGACGGCGCGGCTCAACTCGCCACGTTTGATGCCGAGTTCACGCTCGCGCCGTTTGACGGCGCTGGAGGCGGGGTTCAGGAACAGCAGCCGGACCCGGCAGCCGGACTCGGCGAGGCGGACGAGCCGGCGTCCGGAGAAGTTCTGCACCAGCAGGTTGAGGCCGATGCCGATCGCGTCGAGCCGGCGGGCGTCCCCGAAGAGGTCCTCGGCGGGGAACTGGCGCAGCAGCCGCACGCGGTCGGAGTGCACCCCGACGACGTCCGCGTACCGGTCGCCGACGAGCTCCTCGACGGCGTCGACGGGCAGCCGGCGCGCGGAGGGCACGTCGCTTCCGGCGCCGAGGATCTCCAGGAGCTTCCCCGCGGCCCGCTCCGCCTGGCCGAGGACCGCCTCGGACAGGGCGCGGTTGCGCGAGACGACGTTCCGGGTCACTTCCAGTTCGTCCAGGGCGAGTTCGACGTCGCGGCGCTCGTCGAAGTACGGCTCGAAGCAGGGCCAGTGCTGCACCATCAGCTCGCGCAGCTGCGGCAGGGTGAGGAAGCTCAGCACGTTGTCGTCGGCCGGATCGAGCAAGTACCCCTTGCGGCGGCTGACTTCGCGTACCGCGACCGCGCGCTGCACCCATTCCTGTCCGGCCGGTCCCGCGGCGGCGACCACCCAGTCGTCGCCGTGGACGGGTTCGTAGATGGGGCGCAGGACGGCGGCCACGACCGCGCGCAGCCGCTGTTCGACCAGGTTCAGCCAGATGTAGGCGCGGCCGGCCCGCTGCGCGCGGGTGCGCACCTCGCGCCAGGCGTCGGCCCCCCAGTCCAGTTCCGGTCCAATGGATCCCATCTCCATCGGCCGTGCCAGGGACACCGCGCCGGGTGGGACATCTGTGGAGTTCCCCTCGTGACCCTCGTCACCAGGAGGCAGCTCCAGCCCTCCCGAGCCCACCCACGCACCGCCTTCCGCTCCCCCGAGCAATCCCCAGGGGCCAGGCCCCAATCAACGATCAAGGAAGGGTACTCCGGGAGCGGTCGGCGGTGCAGCCCGATGGACAGGCTGTTTCCCAACTACCGCGGTTGCGCTTGCCCGTTCTGGTCCGCCAGCTCCGGCGGAGTGAGCGGATTCATAGCGGTGACGTCGCGCGGGGCGATGGAGAAGCCCTGCCAGTGGACCGGCATGGGCTGCTGGTCCTCGTCACGGGCGATGTGGTGGAAGCCCACGTTGACCCAGACCACGGGGTGCGTGAGGGTCTGTCCGCCGACCCACTTGTCGACGGACTTGCCGTGTCCGGCACCGCAGTTGCGCAGGTTGTCGCTGGCGAACTGCTCGCACTTGTTGTACTCGGTGAAGTAGACGTCGTGCTGGGTGAAGGTGCGGCCGAGGTACTTGGTGGTCGCGCCCGGGATCAGCTCGTAGGAGCGGGCGTGGTTGTCCTTGTTCTTGCCGGAGTTGCTGACGACCCGCCACCAGCGCGAGTTCTTGGCGTCGCCCGCCAGTTCCTTGGTGACCTTGGTGAGCGTGGTCTTCTTGCTGGGCGCCTCGGCACCGTGCGCGGGCGGACTGACCGTCGAGTCGTACTGCTCGACCTTGGCCTTGGACGAGCCGTCGAGGCCGAAGTTGAGCCGCCAGAAGACGTTGTGGCTGTGGCTGGTGGCGTAGTCCTTGGCGCCCTTGCCGAGCGGCCAGCCGCGGCCGTCGCCCGCGTCGTAGTCACCGGGCGAGAGACTGCCGGTGGCGCCGACGTTCATGTTGAGGGTGCCGTCGTCCTGGAAGCGCCACTCGGTGATGTACTCGTACCAGCCGACCTTGTTGACGGTGTAGACGAGCAGGTCCTTGCCCTGCTTCTGGAAGACCTTGTTGCCGGTGTCGGCCTGCATCCGGTAGGCGTGGCCGCGTGAACGGGTCGTGGTGCACAGGCCCTTGACGTTCGCGTGCTGCGGGTCCCAGGCCTCGGGGACCTTGACCGTCTTGATGGTGCCGCCGGGGCACTCGGTGGGGGCCATGTCCATCAGGCCCTGGCCGAACCCCGCGCCCGTCAGGTCGCTGTACTCGACGGAGCCGTCGTCGTAGGGGACGTCGATCTGGGCGAGCTTCGCGGTGCTGAGGACCTTGATCGGGGCGGCCTCGCCGGGGGGCTGGTAGGAGATGTCCTCCAGGACCAGTCCGGCCTCGCTCTCGTAGTGCCAGCACATCCGCCAGGTGGTGCCGGTGGCGAGCTTCTGCTCGATGCGGTAGGCGGCGCTGCAGTCGGGGGCCGGAGCGGGTGCGGCCTTGGGCTGGGCGACGGCCGGTCCCGCCGCCGTCGTGGCGCCGGCGGCCAGGGCGAGCACCGAGAGGCCCGCCGCCGCCCGGCTGCGGACACGACTGTTTCTGTTGACGCGCATGAGGACGTGACTCCTTGCGGAAAGCGGTGAAGGTGGGAAGGAGGAAGGGGCGGGAAGCCGGCGCTCAGCCGAGCCTGCCGACCTTGCGGGCGCTCAGGTCGATCACCAGGTCACGGCTGTCGATCCAGGGCCCGTTCTTGACCTTCGGGAAGAGCCGCACGCACCGGTGCACGCCGCAGGCGTCCAGGACGGCGGGCTGCGCGCCGGGCGTGGCGCGGTAGACCATGCTGTTCAGGACGAGCTGTCCGGACGAGGTCAGTGCCTTGCCGGTCGCGTCCTTGTAGTCGGCCTTCAGACCGGCGCCGAGCGGGTCGGCGATCAGCAGGTCGGTGGCCTCGGTCATCTCGGCCCGGCTGATCGGCGGCTGCACGTCGTGCTGGACGCCCGTGTGCTCGACCTTGCCGGTGTCGAGGTTGACGGTCCGGGTGACGAGCGTGTCGTCCTTGTAGTCGTAGAACGAGACGTCGGCGCGGCGCGGCGCGTTCGGGTCGTCCAGTTCGGACGTCTCGGGTTCGGTGAGGTCGATGCCGAGGCGCTGCGGTCCGCGCGCGCCCTCGACGTTCTCGCTGGAGTCGAAGAGCTGCCGGCTGACCGCGATGCGCTCGACGCGCTTCATCTCGTCGTCGGTCAGCGGGTCACGTCCGGTGCCCTTCTCCCCCTGGGCCGGCGCCTGCTCGACGACACCGGGCCGCACCGCGCCGTCCGGTGCCTGTCCCTGAGCCGCGAGCTGCTCGGCGGTTCCCCCGCCTCCTTTGCCCCCGCCGGTGTCGTCGGCCCCCGCCGACCCCGGAAGAGTGATGCCGATCATCACGGCCGTTCCGGCCACCGCGATGGCCGCGCCCGCCACCACCTTGCCCAGATGGCGGTGCACTGTCCTGCGCACATTTCCCCCTACTCCCCCTGCGTTTCCAGGAGTCGTTCGAAGCCCCACTGGTTCGGCATACGAGGTATGCCTGGTCGCGGGGTAAGAGGGATGTAAGTCATTGGAGGTTCCATCACTTTCGGGGAGACTCGACTCGGACTCGCCCCCAGGGGCACGGCACTACTGGAAGAGTCATATCCATGCAGGTCTGGCCTGGTGAGGCATATCCACTCGGTGCCACGTACGACGGTGCCGGTACCAATTTCGCGGTCTTCTCGGAGGCCGCCGACCGTATTGAGCTGTGTCTGCTGGACGACGACGGCTCGGAGACGGCCGTGGAACTGCGCGAGACGGACGCGTTCGTCCGGCACGCCTACCTGCCCGGCGTCATGCCCGGGCAGCGGTACGGCTTCCGGGTGCACGGGCGGTACGCGCCCGAGAGCGGCCGGCGCGCCAATTCCGCGAAGCTGCTGCTCGATCCGTACGCGAAGGCGATCTCCGGCGCCATCAAGTGGGGCGAGGAGGTGTACAGCTATCCGTTCGGGTCGCCCGACAAGCGCAACGACCTGGACTCCGCCCCCCACATGATGACGTCCGTCGTGGTGAATCCGTACTTCGACTGGGGCGACGACCGGCGCCCCCGTACGGAGTACCACCACACCGTGCTCTACGAGGCCCACGTCAAGGGCCTCACGATGCGCCATCCGGCGCTTCCCGACGAACTGCGCGGCACGTACGCGGCCCTCGCCCATCCGGCGATCATCGAACACCTGACGGAACTGGGCGTCACGGCACTGGAGCTGATGCCCGTACACCAGTTCGTGAACGACCACCGTCTGGTCGACATGGGCCTCAACAACTACTGGGGCTACAACACCATCGGCTTCTTCGCCCCGCACAACGCGTACGCCTCCTGGGGCGACCGCGGCCAGCAGGTCCTGGAGTTCAAATCGGCCGTCCGGGCCCTGCACGAGGCGAACATCGAGGTCATCCTCGACGTGGTCTACAACCACACGGCCGAGGGCAACCACCTGGGCCCCACGCTGTCCTTCCGGGGCCTCGACAACGCCTCGTACTACCGGCTGGCGGACGACCCCCGCTACTACATGGACACCACGGGCACCGGCAACTCGCTGCTCATGCGCTCCCCGCACGTGCTCCAGCTCATCATGGACTCGCTGCGCTACTGGGTCACCGAGATGCACGTGGACGGCTTCCGCTTCGACCTGGCGGCCACCCTGGCCCGCCAGTTCCACGAGGTGGACCGGCTGTCGTCGTTCTTCGACCTCGTCCAGCAGGACCCGGTGGTCTCCCAGGTGAAACTGATCGCCGAGCCCTGGGACGTCGGCGAGGGCGGCTACCAGGTCGGCAATTTCCCGCCCCTGTGGACCGAGTGGAACGGCAAGTACCGCGACACCGTGCGGGACATGTGGCGGGGTGAGCCGCGCACGCTCGCCGAGTTCGCCGGGCGGCTGACCGGCTCCTCCGACCTCTACCAGGACGACGGACGGCGGCCCCTCGCCTCCATCAACTTCGTCACCTGCCACGACGGCTTCACCCTGAACGACCTCGTCTCGTACAACGACAAGCACAACGACGCCAACGGGGAGGAGAACCGCGACGGCGAGAGCCACAACCGTTCGTGGAACTGCGGCGCCGAGGGCGAGACGGACGACGAGGGCGTCCTGGCGCTGCGCGGCCGGCAGCGGCGCAACTTCATCGCCACGCTGATGCTCTCCCAGGGCGTGCCGATGCTGAGCCACGGCGACGAGTTCGCGCGCTCCCAGGGCGGCAACAACAACGCGTACTGCCAGGACAGCGAGCTGGCCTGGGTGCCGTGGCCGGAGGAGGACTGCGAACTCCTCGACTTCACGCGCGCGATGGTGTGGCTGCGCCGCGACCACCCGGTCTTCCGGCGGCGGCGCTTCTTCCACGGACGGCCCGTCCAGGGGACCCACGACGAGCTGTCCGACATCGCGTGGTTCACCCCCGAGGGCCAGGAGATGACCGAGCACGACTGGGGCTCCGCGACGGCCCGGGCGCTGTCGGTCTTCCTCAACGGCAACGCGATCTCCGAGCCGGGCCCGCGCGGGGAGCGCATCGCCGACGACTCCTTCCTGCTGCTGTTCAACGCCTCGCCGAAGTCCCTGGACTTCGTGGTGCCGGTCGACCACGGCCGGCAGTGGCAGGTCGTCGTCGACACCTCCCTCCCGGGGGGCATCGCCCCGGGGGCGGGCGCGAAGGTCGACGCCGGGGACCGGCTGACCCTCGTCGACCGGAGCATGACGGTGCTTCAGCGGCCCGCCTAGGACCGCCCGGCCATCGGCACACGCGCGTGCGCCTCCCTTCCCGGAGGCGCACGCGTTCGTGTGCGCGTCACCGCGCGAGGGTGGCCGCTGCGGGGCCCCCGCCGACGCCGTGCGAGCGCTGTACGGCGCCCGGGTGACAGGAAAGGCGGCGGGGCGGGTACGTAAGTCCCCATGACACCTGAGCGTCCCGAACCGACGTTGGCGGACTCGGTGGTCCCCGGCCCGGTGCCCCCCGTCGTCCCCACCTCCACCTACCGGCTCCAGCTCCAGCCGGAGTTCCCCTTCGCGAGGGCGGAGGCGGCCGTGCCGTACCTGGCCTCGCTCGGCGTCTCCCATCTGCACCTGTCGCCGGTCCTGGAGGCGGTGCCGGGCTCGACGCACGGCTACGACGTCGTGGACCACGCGCGCGTGCGGGCCGAACTGGGCGGCGAGGAGGGCCTGCGCTCGCTGGCCCGCACCGCGCGGGAGCACGGTCTCGGCCTCGTCGTCGACATCGTGCCGAACCACATGGCGATGGCCCCGCGCCACAACCGCGCCCTGTGGGAGGTGCTGCGCGAGGGCCCGGAGTCGCCGTACGCGCGGTGGTTCGACATCGACTGGGAGGCCCAGGGCGGGCGGCTGCTGCTGCCGGTGCTCGGGGACCGGCTCGGTGCCGAGATCGGGCACCTGAAGGTCGACGGCGACATACTGCGCTACTACGACCACGTGTTCCCGCTGCGCGCGGGCACCGAGAAGCTGCCGATGCCGCAGCTCCTGGACGCCCAGTGGTACCGCCCGGCGTGGTGGCGGCTGGCCCGCACCGAGCTGAACTACCGCCGCTTCTTCAGCATCTCGGAGCTGATCGGGGTGCGGGTCGAGGATCCCGAGGTGTTCACGGCCACCCACGCGAAGATCCTGGAGCTGCTCGACGAGGGGGTGGTCGACGGGCTGCGCATCGACCACCCGGACGGCCTCGCGGACCCGGACGCGTATCTGCGCCGGCTGCACGAGGCGACCGGCGGGCGGTGGACGGTGGTGGAGAAGATCCTCGCGGACGGCGAGCCCCTGCCGGCCGCGTGGCCCGTGGCGGGCACCACCGGGTACGACGCGCTGCACCAGGTCGACGGCCTGTTCGCCGATCCGGCGGGCGCGAGCCAGTTGCTCGGCCGCTACCGGCGCTTCGCGGCGCCGCAGGCGGACCGGGGCGGCCACTGGGAGACGACGGTGCGGCGGGCCGCGTACAAGGTGGTCACGCACGAACTGGCCACGGAGGTCGACCGCCTCACGCGCGTGGTGAGCCGGCTGTGCGCCGCCTCCCCCGACCCCACCCTGCGCGACCATGCCCCCTGGGCGCTGGGCGCCGCGCTCCGCGAGCTGCTGGTCCGTATGGAGGTGTACCGGCCGTACCCGTCCACGGACGCCTCCCTGGTGGTGACCGAGCGGGCCGCCGACGAGGCCAGGGCCGCGTTCACGGTGCCGGAGGAGGCGCACGCCGTGGACGTCGTCCGGGACCTGGTGCTCGGCCGGGGCGGCGACGGGCCGGAGCGGGCCGAGTTCCGGGCCCGGTTCGCGCAGACGTCGTCGGCGCTGCGGGCCAAGTCCGTGGAGGACACGGCGTTCTACCGCTATGTGCCGCTGCTGTCGGCGAACGAGGTGGGCGGGGATCCGGGCAGGCCCGCGGTGTCCCCGGAGGACTTCCACGCCTACTGCGCTCGCGTCCAGCGCGACTGGCCCGTCGCCGGGACCGTTCTGTCGACCCACGACACGAAACGCAGTGCCGACGTGCGCGCCGCCGTCTCGGTCCTCTCCCAGTGCCCGGACCGCTGGTCCGACGTCCTGGAGGAGGTGTCCGGCGAGGGTGCGGGGATGCCGGACCCCCAGGTGGCGTGGGCGGCGTGGCAGACGGTGTTCGGCCTCGGCCCGGCGGAGGAGGCGGTCACCGGCGACGGCGACGCGGCCGGATCCGCCGCGGCCTACGAGGCACGGGTCCAGGACGCGCTGCTGAAGCACGTCCGGGAGGCCGGCACGCACACCGCCTGGACGGAGCGGGACCCCGGCTACGAGGACGCGGTGGCGGCGTTCGTGGCCGCGGGGCCGTGCGGGCCTCCCGGGCGGCGCGTGGCCGCCTTCCGCGCCTCACTGGCGCCGCACGTCCGGGCGAACGTCCTCGGGGCCGCTCTGGTCCATCTGACGATGCCCGGGGTGCCGGACGTGTACCAGGGGACGGAGGGCGAGTACCGGGCGCTGGTCGACCCGGACAACCGGGGGGCGTTCGCCCCCCGGGACACCTCCGCGGAGAAGGTGGCGCTCACGGTGGCCGCGCTGCGGCTGCGGGCCCGGCGGCCGGACGTCTTCGGTGACGCGGCGACGTACGCGCCGCTGTCCGCCGAGGGTCCCGCGGCCGGGCACTGCCTGGCGTTCGTCCGGTCCGGTGACGTGATCACGGCGGTCACCCGGCTGTCGCTGCGGCTCGCGGAGGCCGGCGGCTGGGGCGACACCCGGCTCGCGCTCCCCGAGGGGCGCTGGGCCGACGTGCTCTCCCCGGACGCCCCGGAGCGGGTGTTCACCGGCCACGCACGCGTGGCGGACCTCTTCGGGCGATCGCCTGCGGTCCTGCTGGAGCGGGTCGGCGCAGCCGGACCTGCAGGGTCCGCGGCGAGCGGCTGACCAGTCCCTCCGCCGGGGGCCGGTCCCCCGGGACCCGGCGGAGGTGCGGCAGGACGTCGAGCAGGGCCCGCAGTCCGTGCACCGCGGTCAGCCGGGCGAGTGAGGTGCCCGGGCAGAAGTGCCGCCCCGAGCCGTACGCGAGGGTGCCCGGGTCGGCGCGGAAGGCGTCGTAGCGGTCGGGGTCGGCGAACCGCCGCGGGTCGCGCCCCGCGGCGCCGAGCAGGCAGGCCACGGTGGCGCCGGCGGGGATCGGGCCGATCGTCTCCAGCGCCCGGCGCGGCACCACGTGCAGCGGCGGATCGCGGCGCAGCGACTCGGCCCAGGCGCCGTCCGCCAGCTCGGGGCGGTCCCGGATCGCGTCCAGCTGGCCCGGGTGGTCGAGGAGGTTGGCGAGGAACGTGGCGAGGGCCCGCGCGGTGGTGCCGCCGCCCGCGCCCAGCAGGACCCCGGCCACACCGGTCACGGCCTCGTCGGTGAGCGGCCGCCCGTCGGTCCGGGCCGTGCACAGCAGGGACAGCAGATCGTCGCCGGGGTGGGCGCGGCGGCGGGCGATGTGGAGGCCCAGCAGGTCCGCCAGTGCGGGGTGGTGGCCCCCGAGGTGGTCGAGGCCCGCCCGGCACAGGGAGTGCACGCGCGCGGTGGCCTCGTACGGCAGCCCGAGGGCGGAGACGACCGCCGCGGTGGGCAGCCACTGGCAGAACTCGGCCACCAGATCGACGTCCTGACGGTCGGCCAGGCGCAGGGCCAGGACGTACGCGGCGCGTTCGACGCCGGCGGCCAGGGCGGCGGACGCGCCGTCCTGGAACGCCGGGGACACGAGGGCCCGGTGGGCGTCGGGCGCGCCGGTGTCCAGGTGGGCCAGGGCGGGGCCGGGCTCCGGAGCGGCGAGCCGGGGGTCGGCGAGGGCGGCGCGCACGTCGGCGTACCGGCTGATCAGCCAGGCGTCGAACGGCTCGTCGTACAGCAGGGGGAAGCGCCCGCGCAGGGTGCGGTAGAGGGGGTAGGGGTCGCGTTCGGTGCCGGGGTCGAGCAGGCTCGGCGCGCTGTCCGCGGGCGCGGCCCGGAGCGGCGGGGGTAGGTACGGGCCTCCTCGCGCGGGAGGCGGCGGCTCCGTCGGGACGGTGGGCGAGGCCGCCGGCGGCCCGTCCGACGGGTGTCCGGAGGGCGCCGACGGTGGAGGCGGACGCTCCGACGGCGGGCCGGCCGGCGGGGACGGGGCGGCTCGCGGGGCGGCCGGGGCGCCTTCGCCGGGAAGGCCGTGGGGACAGAGCACCGCGGGCCTCCATCTCGGGTCTGCGCGCCGGACCGGGCGCGCGTTCCTCCCAGCGGACCATCGCGCGGGTCGGGCCGCCGTCCACGTACGCCCGTACGGGTGAATCGCCGTGCCGGGCTCCGCGGGAGGAGGCACCGTGGGGCCGGTCGCGTGCACGGCTGCGCCGCCGTCCCTCGCCGACCGCCGCCGGGTTCTCCGCAGGCCGGTGGGCTGTTCCGCGCCGGTCCGGAACGGGGCGCGCGTGCGGGACGGGCCGGTCCGTCCGGCCGGTTCGGCCCGGCGCGGGGAGAAGTGCCACGGGGTGCCCTCTGGCGCCGCCCCTTCAAATCCTTGACAGTTCTCCAAGAGCGTGGAGTACTGCCAAAAGCGACGCAGGGCGGACAAGTCGGGGGTGAGTCACCTGCCGGAGTTGCGCTACCCCAGTGTGACCGAAATCGTCACGTCCGCACGGGCGTTGGCGGCCCACCGACCGGACCTGTGTGTCCTCAGGCAGGTGGGCGTCTCCCGCGGGGGAAGACCCCTCCACCTGCTGTCGGTCGGGCACGCGCGGCGCGCGGTCCTCGTCGTCGCGGGTGCCCACGCGAACGAACCGACCGGTGGTTCGACGTTGTTGCATCTGGCCGAACGCACGCTCCTCCAGCGGGAGTTGCGCAGGGACACCTCGTGGCACTTCCTGCTCTGCGCGGACCCGGACGGGGCGAGCCTGCATGTGACGCCCGCTCCGCGCACGCTCCTCGACTACCACCTGGGCTTCTTCCGTCCCGCGGGTCCCGAGCAGCCGGAGTGGTCGCCCTCCGTGCTGCCGCCCGACCGGCTGCCGCCGGAGACCCGCGCGCTCACCCGGGTCATCGACGAACTGCGGCCCTACCTCCAGGTGACCCTGCACGGGACCGATCTGGGCGGCAGCTGGGTGCAGTTGACCAAGGACATCCCCGGTCTCGCCGAGCCGTTCGCCAAGTCGGCCGCCGAGCTGCACATACCCGTCGAGACGGCCGCGTCGGACGCGGCGGGCTGGCCCGCCTCGGGGCCCGGGGTGCACGTGATGCCGGCGCCCGGCTCGGACACCGCGTACCCGAGCATGCCGGACGACGCGCGGCACAGCACCTGGTACCACGCCCACCGCTACGGCGGTCTGACGGCGGTCGTCGAGGTGCCGATGTGGGCGAGCGACCTGGTCGACGATCCGGCGCCGCACCCCGATCCCGCCGCGGCGCTGCGCCGGCTGGCCCGTCGGCTGCTGACGGACGCGGTGCAGGTGGAGGCGGTGCTCGGGCGGGCCGCGCCCCGGCTGCCGGGACCCGACGGTCCGCTGCTGCGGGCCGCGAAGTGGGCGCTGGAGTTGGTGCCCGGCCTCGCCGGGGACTGGTCGCAGGCTCCCCCGGCGGACCTGACGATGGCGTACGTGGGCAGCGTCGACGCGTTCGGCCGGCGTCTTCCGCTGCGGGCCGCGTCGATGCTGCTGCGGGTCCTCCAGGAGGCCGACGACTCCGAGGTTCCGCTGCTCGCGGATCTGGTCGCCTCCTGGAGCGAGGCCTTCGCCGAGCGGTTCCGGGCGCGCTGGGTGCCGTTGGAGAACCAGGTCGAGCACCAGGCCCGTACGGTCGTCGCGGCGGCCCGCCACGCGCGCGACAGCGCCGCCTGACCCCGCGAACGGTCGCTCCGCCCTTGTCCCCGCGCCCGGGTCAGTCCCGGCGCACCGGTGCCGTGGGCCGCGGCACCGCGCCCCACCCGGAGTCACGCGCGGGGGAGCGCCCGCGCGGGTGCCGTCCCGCCAGGTCGAACACGGCGAGCACCACGCGTGCCTGGTACTCGACCTGACGGGCCACCGGTATCCAGTACGCGCCGCAGCCGTCGCGGTAGTCGGCGCACCACAGGTCGATGAGCCGGTCGAGCTCGGGCAGCACACCCCCCGGATCGCGGCCGGTGGCGGTCACGAGCTGGTGCAGCAGTCCCGCCGTGCGCAGGGCGACCCGGCGCCCGGCGAGCCGCAGGGCGGTCAGCCGGGCGGTGTCGAGGGGCGGCAGGGCGCGGGTCGTGGAGTCCCGCACGTCGGGGTCCCAGGAGTCGGCGATGCCGGGGCCGACCAGTAAATAGTCGTCGACCGGGGCGAGGAGCCGCTCGACCGCCGGCGAGGTGCCCAGGCCGGGCCGCACGCGCGCGAGGACGCTTTCCAGGTGCTGCGTGTCGCGGCGCAGGATGTGGCTCACCGAGCGCAGGACGGCGTCGGGGTCGGCGGGCCGTGCGGGGTCCTCGACGGCGTCGACGCCCCACATGGGCGCCTCGACGATCGCGGTCACCGTGCCGTACGGCTGCGGGTGGAACCAGGTGGACTCGACGGCGGCCTCCGTGATGGCGGCGGCCAGATCGCCGGTGCGCGGCGGCGGGACGCGGTAGACGGCCGGCCCGAGCATCGGCCAGTACAGGGTGTCGTACGGGCCGAGTTCGCGCGGGATGCCGAGGCGGGCGGCGCTGTGTGCGACGCGCTGGGCGAGTCCCGGCAGGTCGCGGGTCAGCTCGACGAAGGCGCCGCCCACGTCGACGCCGTGCAGCGAGCACTGGAGGAAGGGCCGCAGTTCGTCCTGGAGGTCGAGCAGGGTGCGGGTCTCCGGCAGGACGGGGCCGCCCTCGCCCTCGGGCAGCCATTCGGGCTGCTCCAGGAAGCCGGGCCGGAAGAAGTGCCGGAAGTAGTGCCCGAGTGTGTACGGGCCGGACAGCCAGGTCTCGTTGCGGCGGGAACCGTCGGGGTCGAGGCACAGCAGCAGGTTCCAGGTGGCGTCGGCGCCCTCGGTGAGCCGGGGGTCGGCGAGGACCCGCTCGGCCAGTCGCAGGGCGGTGGCGCCGCCCACGGGTTCGTTGGCGTGCGGTCCGGCGACGACGAGGGCCTGCCGGCTGCCGTGTCCGACCGACAGGAGCCACAGCGGCGCGCCGGCCCGGGAGGTGCCCACGCGGCGCAGCCGGACGTCCTCGGGGCGGCGGGCGGCGAGCGCGGCGGCGTGGACGCCGAGTTCGTGCACGGTCGGGTAGCGGCGCAGAGGCGGCAGGACACACCCCCCTCATGCGGTGCCGTCGGCTCACCTGGTGTACACGGTGTCCCTACAGTCAGTCACGGGCTCCGGTCCACGTCAACACCCCTGCGCGCGCAGGATGTCGAGGGCACCGAGGTCCGGACGGCCGCCCCTGGCCGACACGTCGGCGCCCGGGACGGTCCGTGGCGACGGACCGCGCCGGGTCAGTCCGAGGTGAGGCGGAACAGCATGCGGCCGAAGCCGATCTGGTCGCCGTCCCGGACGACGGAGACGCCGATGACGCGGCGGCCGTTGACCGTCGTGCCGTTGGTCGAGCCGAGGTCGCGCAGCACCCATACGCCGCTCTGCCTGCTGAGTTCGGCGTGGACGCGGGAGACCGTCTCGTGGTTGAGCCGCAGCCCGCTGGCCGGGTCGCGGCCTATCCGCAGCGGGTACGGGCTGCCGGCGTTGGGCAGCTGGAGCTTGGGGAGCCGCTCGGCCTGCCAGGCCCTGCGCAGCCGGACGGTGAAGCCGGAGACGGCCTCCACGGTCCCGAAGACCGCCTTCGACCAGCGGTTCTCGGTCGGCAGGTCGGCGGTAAGCACGACGAGTTCCTCGGACCGTCGGGCGGCCAGGGCCAGCTCCATCCGGCGGATGAACGTGTCGTGCGAGAGGCGGCCGAGGGCGACGCCGTCACGGAGCGACTTGAGCGCCCGGTCGCGCTCCGCGTCGGACAGCCGCGCGGGGTACGTGTGGAACTCGAAGGACGACGTCACGCTCGTGATTGTCGGTCAGCGACGACGGCGTGTCCAGAAAACCCGTAAAGGGCAAGGGAAGCCGACAGGGGCGGTTCGCGCGCCCAATGGGCGACGGACACGCGGCAAAAGGGTGGATCGGAAAGCGAATTGATCTCGGGTGGAGCACCATGGACGGGCTGGGTCACGCTGAGCCGACAAGGGGGAACTCTGTGCGATTCGAGGTGTGGGCACCGCACGCCGACCGGTTGACACTCCACTGCGACGACGTCACGAGCGCGATGGAGCGCGATCCGGGCCGTCCGGGATGGTGGAGTGCCGAGGCGGACGCGCGGGACGGGACGCGGTACGGCTTCGCGGTCGACGACGGGCCCGTCCTGCCCGATCCGCGCTCGCGACGGCAGCCCGACGGTCCCGACGGGCTGAGCGCGGTGGTCGACCAGGCGCGGTACGCGTGGCGGTCCGAGTGGGCCGGGCGCGCGCTGCCGGGAGCGGTCCTGTACGAGCTGCACGTGGGGACGTACACGTCCGAGGGCACGCTGGACGCGGCGGCCGAGCGGCTCGGTCATCTGGTCGAACTGGGCATCACCCACGTCGAGTTGATGCCTCTGTGCCCGTTCCCCGGGCGGCACGGCTGGGGGTACGAGGGCGTCTCCCTGTGGGCGGTGCACGAACCGTACGGCGGCCCCGAGGCGTTGAAGCGCTTCGTCGACCGGGCGCACGAACTCGGCCTGGGCGTCGTCCTGGACGTCGTGCACAACCACCTCGGGCCGTCCGGCAACTACCTGCCCGCGTTCGGGCCGTACTTCACGGACACGCATCAGACGCCGTGGGGTTCGGCGGTGAACCTGGACGCGCCGGGCTCGGACGAGGTGCGCGACTACTTCGTGGGCAGCGCGCTGGCCTGGCTGCGCGACTACCGGCTCGACGGGCTGCGCCTGGACGCGGTGCACGCGCTGAAGGACACCCGCGCGCTGCACTTCCTGGAGGAGTTGTCGGCGGCGGTGGGCGCGGTCGCGGGCGAGCTGGGCCGGCCGCTGTTCCTGATCGGCGAGTCGGACCTGAACGACCCGCGGCTCATCACCTCCCGCGAGGAGGGCGGTCTCGGTCTGGACGCCCAGTGGAACGACGACTTCCACCACGCCCTGCACACCACGCTGACCGGCGAGGGGCAGGGCTATTACGCCGACTTCGCGCGGGCGCCGCTCGCGGCCCTGAGCAAGACGCTGACCTCGGGCTTCTTCCACAACGGCAGCTACTCCAGCTTCCGCGGCCGGCATCACGGCAGGCCGATCGACCGCGCGCGGATCTCGGCGCAGCGCCTTCTCGGGTACACGCAGACCCACGACCAGATCGGCAACCGCGCCCAGGGCGACCGGCTGTCCGCCTCCCTCTCCCCCGGGCTGCTGGCCTGCGCGGCGGCGCTGACGCTCACCGCGCCGTTCACGCCGATGCTGTTCATGGGCGAGGAGTGGGGCGCGGGAACGCCGTGGCAGTTCTTCACCGACCACACGGACCCCGAACTGGCGGAGGCCGTACGGCGGGGCAGGCGGCGGGAGTTCGCGGCGCACGGCTGGGCGGAGGAGGACGTGCCGGACCCGCAGGACCCGGCGACCCGGGACCGCTCCTGCCTGGACTGGTCGGAGCCGGAGGCGCCGGCCCACGCGCGTCTGCTGGCCTGGTACCGCGAGCTGATCGCGCTGCGCCACCGGCAGGCCGATCTCTCGGACCCCGATCTCGCGGCGGTCCGGGTGGCGCACGATCCGGAGGCCCGCTGGCTGGCCGTGCGGCGCGGTGACGTCCGGGTGGCCGTGAACCTGTCCAAGGACCCGGCGGTGATCCCGCTCGGCGTCCGCAAGGGGCGTGTGCTGGCGTCCTGGGACCCGGTCGCGGCGCCGCTCACGGACGGCGTGCTGAACGTGCCGGGCGAGTCGTGCGTGGTGCTCACCCAGGCGTGAGACGCCCTGCGGCACGGGCCGGGCGCCGCCCCTAGGGCGCCTCGTCCGGCCCGTCCCGCAGGTCCGTCACCCGCTCCAGCAGGATGGTCTCCCAGGCCCGCCGCAGCTGGGCCTCCAGGAGCGGCACGGGGTCGCCGCTCCGGCCGCGGAGGCGGTCGGCGAGGCGGACGACGGTGTCGCAGCGGGCCAGCCACAGACCGCGCAGGCAGGGCCGGGCACCGTAGCCGGCGAGCGTGGCGGCCCGGACGGCGGCGGGGGCGCCGACGGCGACCGCGAGTCCGGCGATGTCCTCGGCCGGGTCACCGACCGTCGCGCCGCTCCAGCCGAGGACTCCCCGCACCCGTCCGCCGGCGGCGGTCACGAGGTGTTCCCCCCGCAGGCCGTGGTGGACGAGGAACGCGACGCCCTGCTGCGCGGCGAGCTGGACGGCGGCGGGCTCGGCGAGCTGGTCGAGCTCCACCGGGTCGAACTCCTCGGCGGGCAGCCCGCGGGCGGCGCGGACCGCGGCGGACCGCAGGGTCTCCAGCGACCGCGGCCGGGCCTGTGGCACGCCGAGGGTCCCCGCCTGGCGTACGGGCACCTCGCGCAGCCCGGTCAGCAGGCCCGCCAGGTCGGCCTCCCCGACGGCCGAGACGCCCTGTTCCTCGGCGGAGGCGCCGGGCAGCCGGGTGTCGAGCGTGTAGGCCAGCCCGGCCGCCCATTCGCCCCGCGCGACGCTGACCGGGACCGGCACCCCGATGTGCGGGCGGACCAGGTCACGCAGCCGCAGCTCCCGGCGCTGCCGCACCGAGGCGTCGCGGTCCCCGGCGAGCCGCAGCACATGGCGTGGGCCCACCCACCAGGTGAGGTGGTCGCCCTCCTCGGTGACCGGCCGTACGTCCGGTCCGGGACCCGGGGCGCCGTCGTCGGCGAGCAGCGAGCGGACCAGCCGGCTGACCGTGTCCGGGGTGGGGGTCGGTGGCGGTTGGCTCATGGTCGCGCCCTTGTCGTCCGGGGGCGGGGGCGGAGCGGTCGCCGCGCGGTCGGTGCGTCCACGTCAGTCGACGACGACCATCTCGCGGGAGGTGTTGTTGAGCCGGCGGCCGCCGTCCTCCGTCACCGTGACGATGTCCTCGATCCGGACCCCGAAACGGCCCGGCAGGTAGATGCCGGGTTCGACGGAGAAGCACATGCCGGGGACGAGCGGCTGCTCCTCGCCCTCGACCATGTAGGGCGGTTCGTGGGTGGTGACGCCGATGCCGTGTCCGGTGCGGTGGATGAAGTACTTGCCGTACCCGGCCTCTTCGATGACGGCACGGGCCGCCCGGTCGATGTCCTGGCAGGCGGCTCCCGGGCGGACGGCGCGGAAGCCGGCCTCCTGGGCCGCGCGCACGATGTCGTGCACCGCGCGTTCCTCTTCGTCCGGTTCCCCGACGTGGACCGTGCGGGAGGTGTCGGAGCCGTAGCCGTCCTTGAGGCCGCCGAAGTCCAGGACCACCATGTCGCCGTGCTGGATGACGCGCTCGTCGGCCTCGTGGTGCGGGTCGGCGCCGTTCGGTCCCGAGGCGACGATGGTGAAGTCGACCTGGGAGTGGCCGAAGCGGCGCAGCAGGTCGGCGAGATCGGTGGAGACCTCCGACTCCCTGCGGCCGGCGAAGGTGACCTTCCGGATCTCCTCGAACGCCGCGTCGGCGGCCGCTCCGGCAGCGGCGAGCCGCTCCAGTTCCGCCGCGTCCTTGACGGCGCGGAGCATCGGCAGCGCCTCGGTCAGGGCCGCGTACCGGGTGTCGGGCAGCCGTTTCTGCAGGCCGAGCAGGTGCAGCGCCCAGCCGTTGTCACTGATGCCGAAGCGGCCGGCGGGGGCGAGGAGGGGCGCGGCGGCTTCGTAGGGGTTCGTGCCGTCGGTCCACTCGTGGAGGGTCAGCGCGGGCGCGCCGGTCGACTTGGCCGCGTCGGGTGCCTCCAGGGTGGGCACGACGAGCGCCGGGTCCTGTCCGGCCCTGAGCACGAGGAGGGTGAGCCGCTCCGTCTCGACCGGGCGGTATCCGGTCAGCCACACCATGTCGGGTCCCGGCGCCACGAGGACACCGTCCAGTCCGGCGTCGGCGGCGGCGTCGGCGGCACGCCGCATACGGGCCTCGTAGTCGACGGCGGTGAAGGGCGCGGGTGTGGCGGCGGTCATCCATGCCTCCGTGTGTGCGGAGTTCCCCAGAGGGCTACGGGCAGCATCTTCCCCCTCCGCCGGAGCCCGCGCGAGCCGATCCCCGGGGCCGCGCCTGTTTCCCACGACCCCACGCCGGGGCGGGCGGGCCCGCGCCTCGCGAACTCGGAGGCCCGGCTCCGCTCCTCGTCGCCGCGGAACGCTCCGACCGGGGGACGGTGCGAGCCGGCGGCGCCGCCCTCACGTCGCGATGCCCGGGACGGCCGACAGGCGGGCCCGGGTGCCGTTCGCGTGCCGGACGTCGAGGGTGAGGTCCCGGCCGGGCTCGGCGCCGGCGACCGCGTGGGCGAGGTCCGCCGCCGATGAGATCCCCTTGCCACCGACGCCGAGCAGGACGTCTCCGCGGACCAGACCGGCGGTGAAACCGGGACCGGGGGTGTGCACCCCGACGAGCAGGGCACCCCCGCCGTTGGGCGCGTCGACGGCCACCACCCCGAGCGCCGCCCGCCCCGACGCCCCGGTGGCCTTCGCCGGCGGGATCGGGGCGCCGCTGCCGGACGCGGTCGTGGTCCCGCCCGGCCGCGGCGCCGCCGAGGTGCCCGGTCCGCCGGACGGCCCGTGCGCCTGTCCGGCCGCTCCGGCCTGCTTCTGCAGGGCGGCCAGCCTGCTCATGCCGATCACGGTCGCGCCCACCGTGCCGAGCCCCACTCCGGACAGCACCAGCACCACCCCGACGAAGAGGCTGAACAACAGCGTGACCAGCCGCCTGCCCCGGCGCTTCGCCGCGTGCGGTCGCCGGACTCCGCCGGTGGGACGCTCCCCGGTGCCCGGTTCCTGCCCGGGCATCGGCTTGGGACGCAACGCGGTCTGTTCCATGGGGTCGCCTCCGGCGGATGCTCTGCGGATCGCCTGCGGCTTCTGCCCTACCCCGCACTCCGGCGCGCGATGGTTCCCCAACGAGTGAGACTGGCGCCCCTGTTCGAGAAGTCCCCCTCCGGGCCGGTGGTACGGCGTACCTGCACGGTGGCACGACGGAGGGCGGTGCGGGGTCCGTGCGAACCGGACCCCGTACCGCCGACGCTGTCGGTCACAGGGGCTCACCGTTGACTCATCGCGGTGTGCGGGCCGTTCAGAGGGCGACGGGCTCCGCCCGCCAGGCGAACGGCAGGCCGGGAGCCTGGTCGGGCACGAACCCGTGGGCGCGCCGGGCCAGGTCCGCCGCACCGTAACGGCGGCAGTCCTGGTGCCACTTCAGGATGCCGGCCAGCCAGTTCTGCAGCTCGACCACATAGCCCTGCATGATCCCCCGCACCTCCTCCGAGAGCTTGAAGTCCTCGAACAGGATGGGGAATTCGTGGGCCGCGACGTGCTGGAACTGCTCCATGCGCTGGGTCATCAGATCGTGGATGATGCCGAGCGCGCTCGGATAGTCGCAGCCGAAGAAGTTCTGCACGACGAGGATGCCGTTGTGGACCTCCCCCTCGTACTCGATCTCCTTCTGGTACGAGAACACGTCGTTCAGGAGCATGGCGTAGTCCATGGCCGCGTTCTCCAGCGAGCGGACGGGGCCGCTGCGGTACACCTCCGGCGGGACGGCGGGGCCGTGGCCGAGCCGGCACAGGCCCATCGTCAGGTCGGAACCGAAGGTGGCCCGGCGCATCTCCAGGTAGTCGATCGGGTCCGGGATGCGGTTCTGGATCTGGTTGGACAGCTCCCACAGCCAGCTCTCGGTCATCACGTCCACCGACGCGCGCACGGTCCTGCGTGCCTCCGGTGGCATCTCCGCGGTGGTGCGCCGCCACAGGTCGATCAGTCCGCGCTCCATCGCGTTGACCGGTACGGGGACCTCGTCGCCGTCGATGGGCATGCAGGCCGACAGACGCGCGGTGGTCAGCTTCGCGGCGGCCAGGTCGCGGCGGTTGCCGAACAGCAGCGGGTAGTAGTCGTCGCCGTACGTGCCCCAGGCGAGCCACTGCGAACTGAGGTCCAGCGCCTCGGGCGTGGCGTCGGGATGGATGCCGGCCGCGCAGAGCGGCAGGTCGTAGGCGATGAGCTTGTCCTCGTCCCAGACGCCCTCCTGGAGCATGCCCGTGCCGTACATCCAGCCGGTGAGCCGCTCGCGGGCCCCGGCGAGGTGCGGACTGAGGGTGACCTCGAACGGCATGTGGAAGTCGGGAAGTTGGGAGGGCCCGACCTTCTGGAACGGGACGTGGGTGTACGCGCGCATCCGCTCGGCACCGGCCGCGGACAGCAGACCGCCGATGTCCGCGGCGGACGTGCCGAGACCGCCCATGGCGAAGGGCCGCGGCTCGTCCGTGGCGCCCTGGTTCATGTAGCGGCTGGAGCGCATGTGCCACTCGTGGCCGCCGGACTGCCAGTCCACGAGTCCCTGCGTGTACGCGGCGACCGCGCCGACCTCCGGCGGGGTGAGTCCCTTCTCCAGGGCCAGCGCGGGCACTTCGGTGAGCGCCGTGTGCTCGAACTGGTGCAGCCGTGAGGTGAGGATGTCGTTGACGGTCTCGGCGGCCTCCTGGGTCGTGCAGCCGAAGAACGTCTCCAGGACCAGGACCCCGTTGCTCAGTTCGCCCTCGTCCTCCACCTCGCGCTGGTAGGAGAAGAGGTCGTTGCGCAGATGGACGCCGTCCGAGAACGTCTCCATCAGGACGCGCAGCGGCCTGGTCTCGGCGACGGACGCCGGGACCTCGGCGGTGGCGTACTCGACGAGACCGGCGGACCAGGGCGCGCCGCCGACCTTGCGGCGCATCTCGATGTACTCGACGGGGTTGGAGACCCGCCCTTCGTTGATGTTGGACAGCTCCCACATCGACTCGTTCAGCAGGTGCTCGGTGGAGACCGCGAACCGCCTGCGCCAGTCCTCCGTCATCGCGGGCACGGTGCGCGCCCACAGGTCGGCGAGGCCGGCCTCGACCGGGTTCTCCGGCTCCGGTACGGGAGTCGACAGGTCGAGCGGCATGAACAGCGGCAACCGGTCGAGGTAGGCCTTGCCGCCCTCGCGGTCCTGCGTGCGCTTGAAGGTCTCCAGGAAGTGGTCGTCGAAGAAGAACACCCACACGTACCAGTCGGTGATCAGGGAGAGGGCCGGTCCGTCGCAGTCGGGGTGGGTGTACGCGCACAACAGGCCGTAGTCGTGGGCGTCGAGGTCGGACTGCTCCCAGATGCCTGAGCCTTCCAGCATGCCCATTCCGCGGGCCCAGTCGACGGTGTGGGCCCGCGCCTCGTCCAGATGCGGGTTCAGCCGGGCGGTGTACGGCATGTAGAAGTGCGGGAGTTCGAACGGCTGCGTCATGGCCGGGCCCTACCCACGGCCCCGCGCGGGCATCCGCGGGCCCGGACATGATCACACCATCGCGTGAATCGGTGCGAAAGCCGCGCACGGCGGCGCGGTTTCGGGTCCGGCGGCGGGACCTGGGACCGGCCCGCGTCCTAGCGTCGCGCCTGGATCAGCGCGTGGGTGCCTCCGGTTCGCCAGCGGCCGCCCTCGGCCGCGTCGAGGGCGGCCTCGGTGGCGGGGGCGAGCCCGACGACGACATCGGACTTGAGGGTGCGCAGCGCCGCCACCGCTCCGGGGAAGTACGCGGTGGCCTCCGCGAACGGGGTGGTGGCCGGATGGAGGCGGTCGCCGATGAGGCGCCGGTAGTTGAGGTCGCCCTTCATGACGGTGACGTCGGCCGCGGCGAACTCCTGCCGGAGGTCCTCGGGCAGGTCGGCGTACGGGAGCGGGGCGCAGGCGAAGGGGTGCGCGCGCAGGGTGAGCCGGCCGTCGGCGAGGGCCGCCCAGAGCCGTCGGCCCGCCTCGCCCGCCGCTCCGTCGGCCGCGGTGAGCCGGCGCAGCGCGTCGAGGACGTCGGCGGTGGTGGCGTCGGAGACGTAGTAGGGGTACGGCTTCAGGTGCAGGACGGCGCGTCGGGCCCGGCCGTGGCGGAGCAGGTGGTCGACGAGGAGCAGGTCGGGGACGAGCTCGCGGCCCGCGTTGTCCGCGACCAGGCAGAGCGTGCCTCCGGTGATGAGGGAGCGCAGCATCGTGCCGTCGTCCGCGACGAGTTGGGAGTCGGCCGTGGACTCGCCCCCGGCGGCCTGCAGCCGGAAACCGAGGTCGGCCCGGTTGCCCCACAGCGAACCGTGCAGGAGTGCCTCCTCCTGTTCCTCGACCGGCCGGGGTCCGAGGTCGTCCAGCGCGGCGAGTTCCTCTTCGGCCTCCGCACTGTCCAGTTCGGCGAGTTTGAAGGGCCGGAAGGGGTCGATGCCCTGCCACGGACCGGGTGTGAAGTAGTCGACCGCTTCGAGGAGTCGGCGGTAGAAGTAGCTCTCGGACCAGAGGAAGGGCACGTCGAACCAGGAGCGGCCGTAGTACGCCCTGCCGCCCCAGGCGTCCCACCGGGCGCGGTCCGGCGCCGAGGCAGGGAGCGGTTCGATCACGCCCTCGGAGCTGTTCGTGAGCAGCGCGGCGAGCGCACGGCGCTGCTCGGGTCCGTACGGGAAGGCGTCCTCGACCTTCGCGAGGAGGGCCGGATGCCGTTCGGCCAGCACGCTCCACGGGAACGAGCCGCGCACCGAGGAGACGACCACCGGGGCGTCGTCGGGGGCGTCGGACGGGGCGGTGGCGTCGGGATCGGGCATGCCGTTCACCGTACCGGCCGGGCGGGACCGGCCCGCCGTGGCGGGGGCGCGCCGGACGCCGCTCCCCCGGAGGGCCCAGCGCCGGCCCGGGTGCGGCCGCCCCCGGCCTGAACACACGGCACGGCGGCCCCGTACTTCACGGTGCCCCGCGCGGGGACCGTCCGGTCGCCCGCGGTGGCACGCCGCTTCGCCGACGCACCGAGGAGACCTCCGGATGACCGCCTACCGCACCGCCACCGCGGCCGCTGTCGCCCTGGCGGCCCCGCTGCTCCTCACGACGTGGGCCGCGGTCCCCGCATCGGCGCACGGCGCCCCGACGTCACCGGTCAGCAGGGTGTTCGCGTGCTCTCCCGAGGGCGGCGGCCTGAACCGGACGAACGCCTGCCGGGCCGCGATCGCCGCGAACGGCGCGCCCTTCACCGCGTGGGACAACCTGCGGGTGGGCGGTGTGAACGGCCGGGACCGCTCGGTGATTCCGGACGGCAAGCTGTGCAGCGGTGGCCTGCCCGCCTACAAGGGGCTCGATCTGGCGCGCGCCGACTTCCCGTCCACGCGTCTGACGCCCGGCGCGTCCTTCACCCTCGCCTACAGCTCGACGATCCCGCACACGGGGACCTTCAAGCTCTTCCTGACGAAGCCCGGTTACGACCCGACACGCCCCCTGCGGTGGTCGGATCTGCCGACGCAGCCGTTCGCGACGGCCACCGACCCGGCGCTCGTCGACGGCGCGTACCGCATCCGGGCGAAGCTGCCGTCCGACCGCACCGGCCGCCAGATGCTGTTCACCATCTGGCAGAACACCAGCACGACGGACACGTACTACTCCTGCTCGGACGTGGTGCTCTCCGGAGCGCGCGCGGCGTCCACGCCGACCCGGACCGCGTCGGCGAAGGCGGGCACGTCGGCCGGCGGCAGGAGCACGCACACCCACACGTCGTCCCCGTCGGTGGCGTCGTCGGCCGGCCGGACGCCGAAGCCCTCGCCGTCCGACTCGCCCTCCCTGGTGACCTCGTCACCCACCGAGTCGGCGGGCACCGACCACCTGACGCCCGCCGCCGACAGCACGTCCGGCGGCGGCGGCGCGACCCTCCCCCTGGCCGCCGGAGCCGCGGCGGCGCTGCTGCTCACCGGCGGGGTCGCCGTCACCCTGCGCCGCCGCCGCTGATCCCGGAGGCCGCTCGGCACCACCCCCGCGCGATCGTCACCTGCGACAATCGCAACAGGACGTCATCTCGTTCGGAGATGGGCCGGCCGGGGCCGGTGACGGGCTGCTTCGGGAGTGGAGATGGATCTGCGGCAGATGGAGGTCGTCGTCGCGGTGGCCGAGGAGGGCGGATTCACCGCGGCCGCCCAGCGGCTGCACGTGGTGCAGTCCGCCGTGTCGAGCACGGTCCGCGCGCTGGAACGGGAGCTGGGAACGCCCCTGTTCGACCGCACCACGCACCGGGTGTCGCTGACCGCGGCCGGTGAGGCGTTCGTCCCCGCCGCGCGGCTGGCACTGCGGGCGGCGGAGCAGGCCCGGGCGGCCGTCGACCTGGCGCGGGGACAACTGCGCGGGAGGCTCACCGTGGGCACGATGCAGGGTGTCTGGGCCGACCTCCACAAGCCGCTGGCCGCGCTGCGCGCCGAGCATCCGGGCGTGGTGGTGCGGCTGCGGCAGGCCGCGGTGACCGACATCCGGCAGGCGCTGCGCGAGGGCACGGTCGACCTGGCCGTGGTCGCGCTGGACCGGCAGCAGCAGCGCGGTCTGGTGACCCGGCTGCTCTCCCACGAGGAGATGGTGCTGGTCTCCGCCCCGCGGCGGACGCTCGCCACGTCCGGCCCCGACGGTGCGGTCACGCTCGCCGAGACGGCGCGGCTGCCGCTCGTGGACTTCGTGCCCGGCTGGGCGATCCGGCTCTCCGTGGACCGGGCGTTCCGCGCGGCCGCGGTGGAACGGGAGACGACCTTCGAGGTCAACGACATCGTCGCCGCGGCCGAACTCGTCCGCAACGACCTCGGCGTCTGCGTCATGCCCGCCTCGATCGCCGCGCGGTTCCCCGACCTCGGCACCCACGCGTTCGACCGGCACGCGCCGCACTGGAAGGTCATGCTGGTACGACCCGCAGGCGAGCCCCCGCCGGTGGTCGCCGCGCTGCTGCGCCACATGACCTGAGGACCCGTCAGACGGTCGGCCGTACGGAGTTGTTCACGCGGATCCGGCCTCGACGGGCGGTACGGGCTGCGGGGTCATGCGGTGCAGCCCCTTGCGGTCGTAGTAGCGGGTCATCGCGAAGCCGAAGAGGAGGCCGATCGCGGTGCCGACGCCGATCATCAGCCAGGCCCGGTAGAGGCCCGCGTCGGCCCGCGCGTCGAAGAAGAGGATGGCCCGCACTCCGTCGCTCAACTGCCGCATGGGCTCGAAGATCGAGAGGAAGCGGTAGAAGCCGGGGACGGCCTGGAGCGGCACGGTGGCACCCGAGGACGGCAGGCCCAGCACGATGAACACGAACATCGACACGAGCTGCCCGATGCCGCCGAACGCCGCGTTGATCGCCTGCACACCCAGCCCGACGGCGAGGCTCGCGCAGTACGAGTAGATCCACAGCAGAGGCAGGTGGGTGGCGTCCATGCCGAGGATCGCCACGGTGGCCAGCATGACCAGGGAGACCGTCAGCAGGGTGATCCCCACGGTCATGCCCATCTTCAGGAGCAGCGTCTGCGTGCGGTTGATCGGCACGGTCGGCCGGCGGGTGTGCCAGGGGCCGATCTCGCTGTCGGCGTAGCCGAGGGCCGTGTCGACGCCGGTGCTGATGAGGTTGGCGCCGAGGAACCCGGCGAGCACCAGGAGCAGGGTGTAGTAGAAGGCGCTCAGCCCGAGGCCGCTGTGCCGTCCGATGGGGTGTCCGACGCGGGTGACGACCTGGACGGGTTGGGCGAGGAGCAGGCGTGTGGTGGGGTCGGCCTTCGCGGTCGCGGGGGACGCCGTCAGCTGTTTGCCGATGGTGGCCGAGGCCTGCTGCGCCGCGGCCGTGGTGATGCGGCTCGCCAGGGAGGAACCGAGGCTGCCCATACCGGGGTTGGTCAGCACCGTCAGGGTGGGCCGCTTCGTGGCGTTCGCCGTCGTGAGGGCCGCGAGGGAGTCGGTGAAGTTCGTCGGGACCTCGAGGGCGCCGTAGATCTTCCCGGAGGCGAGTTCGTCCTGCGCCTCGGCGGGGGTCAGCCGGCGCCACTCGACCGTGTCGGACGTGCCGTCGGAGACGATGGCGGTGGTGACCTGGGTGCCGACGTTCTGGCGCTGCCCCGGGAGCGGCTTGCCGAGGTCCGCGTTGACGAGCCCGATCGGCAGGTCGTGCAGGTTCCGCTCCGGGTTGACGATGCCGCCCATGTAGAGCAGCGACAGCAGCAGGGCGAGCAGCGCCGTCAGTACGGTGGGGAAGATCCACAGCTTCGGCCGCGTCAGCAACGCGCCGGCCCGGGCCCCACCCCCCGACCCCCGCGGCCCTCCTCCGGCCCCCGACCCGACACCGCCGCTCCCGGCACTGCCGCCACCGCCGCCGCTGAGGAGGGCATCACCGGTCGCGTCTCCGACCGGGTCACCGACGGGGTCACGATGGCCGTCGTCGTCGGGGTGCTTGCTGTCGGCGTCCATGCTTCTCCATAGGGTCCGGGCGGCACGGGACCGTCGGGGGCGCGCGGCCCGGCCGGGGATCCGGGGCCGCAGGTCAGGCCAGGATCGGTCGTCCCCGGGCATCACGGCCGCCGACGCGCCGACCGACCGGTTGACGGCCGCGATAACCTGACGGGCACTCGGACACGGGCCACACCGGATGACGCGGCGGTCCGTGGAGGGGGCGAACGGGGTGCGGGGCGCGAGTGTGGCACACGCTTCGAAATCGGTCTTCTGTCCGGCATGCCGTGTTCGCACCTCCCGCAGCATCTGCCGGATCAGGGGGATGCGGCTGACTGAGACCGCGGTCGCCTTGGATGATTGCGAGCACAACCAAATCGGCACTGTCCGTGGATGCTTGGGCCGGCGCCTGACGCAGCCCGGAATCTGAAGCGACCACGGGGAGAATGGTGCGCAAGAGCAGGGAGATGCGTAAGTTCGCCGACACGCTCATCGATCCCATCCGGGTGAAGCTCCCCGCGGACCCCGAGGACGTGTTCGCCGGGCTGGTCGCGTCGGTCAACCAGTGGCGCGGTCGCCCCGTCTTCGTCCACCGGGCTCCCTTTCCCCCGCACACCGCGACCGGTCTCTGGCTCGAACGCGACACCTACGACGACGTCATCATCGAGGAACGCGCCATCGGGTGGCACCAGATCGTGATCCTCGCCCACGAGGTGTGGCACATGAAGCAGGGGGACGCGGCGCCTCCGCACCGGGCGGCCACCGGTGACGGAGACCAACCGGCCGCCGCCCGGACCGACTTCGTCCTGTCGGCCGAGCAGGACGCCGACCAGTTCGGCATGTTGGTCGGCCGTCGCCTCAGGGCACTCCTGGAGGCGACGGAGAACTCGGTCCTCGGGGCCGGGCCGGACACCTCGGACGACCTCGCCGGCCGGATCGGGGCCGCCCTCAACTACCGCGGAACCCGGCGATGAGCGGCCTCATCAACTACGCGAGCTGCGGGGTGCTCTGGCTCGGCCTGACGATCAAGGCCCCGGATCTCGTGCGCCACCGGCACGACCCCATCCTGCGGGTGATCTGCGCGGTCATGGCACTGGCCGGCCTCTGCTTCGTCCTCGGCTCGCCCCCGACCGTCGGCGCCATCAACCGAGTCACCGGCGTACCCAACCTCGCGGCTCCCCTGACCTACGCGTCCATCACCGCCTACAGCGCGACCTCCCTCGTCCTGATCGTCTACTGGAAGGGCGGCCCCGGTGTCCGCCGGATCGCCCGGTACCTGATGGCCGGCTACGGCACCGTGATCGTCGGCGTCGCGGTTCTGTTCGCCCTCGGCGACACACCGGCGGAGCGCCGTACCGACTTCGACACCTACTACGCGCAGACGCCGTTCGTCGCCGGGGCGATCGTGCTGTACCTCGTGGCCCACCTGGCCGCCGTGGTGACGACGGCGTCGTGGTCGCTGCGCTGGGCCCGGGAGGTGGGCGGCTGGCTCCGGGCCGGGCTGCTCACCCTGGGAACGGGCACCGTGGTCGGCGCGGGCTACAGCCTGTGCAAGCTGACGGCCGTCGTCGCCCGCTGGTGCGGCGCCGACTGGGCCTCGCTCGGGACGAAGTTCGCTCCCGGGTTCGCCGGCCTCGGCGCCCTCCTGACGGTCGCCGGCATTCTGGTTCCGTGGGCCGGGCCGAGCCTGATGACATGGCTGCTGCCGTGGCGGACCTACCGGCGGCTCGCGCCGCTGGAACACGAACTGGAGGCGGTCCTCGCCGAGCGGAGTCTTCGCCTGCCCCGCCCGTGGCCGTCCTCCCCGGCGGCGTTGTTGATCTGGCGTCAGACCAGCATCCACAACGCGCTGAGTTACCTCGACGCCCTCTTCGCCCGTGACGTGTTCGAGCAGGCGCACGACCGGACGATGGAGGCCACCGGTGACCGGGAGCGGGCGCAGGCGGCCGGATGGGCGGCGGCGATCGCCGCGGTCATGCGGGACGTACGCGACGGACGGCCACCCGCCGCTCCGGGCGGCGGCAGTCCGGTCGCCGAGGCACCCGACGCCGCCGCACTCGTCCGCATCGCCGAGGCCCTGATTCCGGCGGACGGCGCCGCGGCCGCCCGCCCGCGGCGGAGCGGCCGCACGGGACACCGCACGACCGCGACGTCCCCCGCACCGGCGACGCCCTCCAGCACCCGGGGCGCTGAACGGAGTCCTCACGCATGAGCCTGGTCGTGTACCTCGCGGCGGCCCTTCTCGCTCTCACCTGCGTCCTGCTGTTCCGCCGGCCGCGCTCGGCCCTCCGCAATCCGCTGACGGCGTCCACCTGCGCCGTGGTCGCGATCGGCGCGGTGTGCTTCACCTGCTCCGCACCGATCACGCTGGCGACGGTGAACCGCCTGACGGGGATACCCAACTTCGGCGCCCCGCTGACCTACGGCATGATCTCCGCGTACAGCTGCAGCTGGGTCGTCCTGCTCGTCCAGTGGAGGGGCGG
This sequence comes from Streptomyces sp. NBC_01428, assembly GCF_036231965.1. Classification (NCBI taxonomy): domain Bacteria; kingdom Bacillati; phylum Actinomycetota; class Actinomycetes; order Kitasatosporales; family Streptomycetaceae; genus Streptomyces; species Streptomyces sp. NBC_01428. The sequence goes on from NZ_CP109499.1 coordinate 2,495,402, forward strand.
CCCGCCCGCCCTGCTCCGGCGGATGACCCTGGTCGGTACCGTCGTGTACGGCCTGCTGATCGTCGCGATCATCGTGCTGTTCACGCTCGCGGACGCCGGCACCGAACGGCTGCGGGACCTCGACACCTACTACGCGAACACGCCGTACATGCGCGAGATGATCGTGCTCTACCTGGTCGGCCACGGAGCCTGCACCCTGGTCATGGGCGTCGTCTGCCTCCGGTGGATGCGTGAGGTGACGGGACCGCTGCGGACCGGGCTGCGGCTCATCGTCGTCGGTCTCGTCTTCGACCTCGTGGGCTTCGAACTCGCGAAGATCACCGCCGTCGTCGCACGGTGGCTGGGTCACGACCTCGACTTCCTCTCCACCACGCTCGCCCCGCCCGTGGTGTCCGTCGGTGCCCTGTTCTGCTCCGCCGGGTTCATGCTCCCCCGCCTCCTCCCCCCGGCGATCACCCACTGGCGCAGCCTGGGCGACTACCGCACGCTGACCCCGCTGTGGCGGGAAGTACGGTGGGCCGCGACCACACCGAAGCCGGAGCCGTCCTGGTGGGAGCTGCCCCACGCACGGCTCCAGCGGCTGGAGGTGTCCATCCATGACGCGCTCCTCGCCCTGACCCCCCACTTCGACGACCAGGTGCGCCGGATCTCCCTGACGACCGCGCTCCACGACGGCAAGACACCCCGTCAGGCACGCGTGATAGCCGAGGCCGCCATGCTCGCCGACGCCGCACGTCACGCGGACTCCCCCGACGGCGCACCGCTCGGAACGTCCAGCGGCTGCCGCCTGCGCACGCTCGACGGCCTCGGTACCCGGGGGCTCGTCGAACTCGCCCAGGAACTCGGGCAGTCCCCCGTCGTCGCCGCGGCCCGGCAGGGTTCGGTGGCGGCATCCCGTGAGTGAATTCCAAGGAGCATCATGAGCAGAGCTGTGATCATCGGCGCGGGACTGGGCGGTGTACTGGCCGCGGCGGCGATGTCTCCGTACGTCGACGAGGTCGTCGTGGTCGACCGTGACGACCTGCCCGCCGACGGGCCGGACCACCGCAAGGGACTTCCCCAGGGACGCCACGCCCATCTCCTCATGGCGGGCGGACTGGACGCCATGGAAGCCCTGCTCCCGGCGGCCGGCGTCAGGAAGCGGCTGCTGGCCGCGGGCGCCCGCGAGATATCGCTCAGCTCCGGCATGGTGGTGCTGAGTTCGGAGGGCTGGCTGCGCCGGTGGCGCCGAACCGACCACACCATGATCACGTGCACCCGGGCCCTGCTCGACTGGACCGTCCGCGCCGCCGTCGTCGAAGGCTGCGGCAACATCGAGATCCGCAGGGCCCGGGCGACCGGACTCATCGGCGGGGCCCGGCGTGTCCAGGGCGTCCGCGTCGACTCCGACGAGGAGACTACGGAGCTCCGCGCGGACATCGTCGTCGAGGCCACGGGCCGGGGCTCACGCATCGTCAACTGGCTGTCCGAGCTGGGTGTCACGGGCGTCGAGGAGAAGAACGTCGACTCCGGCCTCGTCAACGCCACCCGCATCTACCGCACCCCGTCCGGCGCCGAGGACTTCCCTCTGACGATGGTGCAGGCCGACCCGTACGTGGGCCGGCCCGGCCGCAGTGCCGTGATCGTCCCGATCGAGGGCGACCGCTGGATGGTCAGCCTCGCGGGTTCCCGAGGCGGTGAACCGCCCGCCGACCCGGACGACTTCCTCAGGTACACGCTCGACCTTCCCCACCCCCTCATCGGGCAGCTCATCTCCCGAGCCGAACCTCTCACCGAGGTCTTCCTCAGCCGCAGCACCAGCAACTCCCGTCGCTATCTGGAGAAGATCCGCGACTGGCCGGACGGCCTCGTCGTCCTCGGCGACGCGCTGGCCACCTTCAACCCCGCCTACGGCCAGGGCATGTCGGTGGCCGCGCTCGGCGCCCTGGAGCTCGGGCACCGGCTCGAAGGCTCCGACCCGGCGGCCACCGGTCTCGCCCGTCGGGTCCAGCGCTCCGCCGCCCGGCACGTGGAGACGGCATGGAACATCGCCGTCGGCCAGGACGTCCTCTATCCCGACGTCCGGGGCGGACGGCCGACCGCCGCCGACCGCGTCGCCGCGCGGTACACGCGCCGCCTCACCCGCGCCGCGACCGGCTCCCTGACCGCAGCCACCGCGCTGTGGGACGTGACCGGACTCAAGGCGGGCCCCGCCCGACTGCTGCGCCCCGGCACCGTACTGGCCACGCTGACCGGCCCCCGGCTGCCCCTCCTGTCCGAACCACCGCTGACACCGGGCGAGTCGGGCGTGCTCAGCAGCCTCCACGCCACCCCGGCAGAAGAGTCCCCGTCCTCCGCGCCCGCCTAGGAACGCGGGCACGGCACGCCACCGCCCCCGCGCGTCCGCCGCGCCCCCCTCCCGTGTCGCCCACAAGCTCGCCCCCCTTCCTCTGCCGGACACATGGACGCCACCCCGTACGGGAACGTTTCTCCTGTCCCCGTTGCATCGCCTTGGATCCGTCCGTCCGCATGCGGGCGTGACGCGGAAGGACGACGTGCGCCGTGTCCCTGCTTCCGCTCGAAAGTCTCACCGCGGCCCCCGCAGCCCCCGCCACCTGCCCGGCCGCCGTGCCCGTCGACGTCCCGGCGCCGGTCGGCGCCCCCACCGCCGACCGCCTCACGCCCCTCGGACGCCTCACCCGTCTCACGATGGTCCTGCTGCCGCTCCTGGTGATCGGCGTGTGGGCCGTACTCGACCGGCACGCGCTGCTGGACGGAGCCGTCCGGCTGGGTGCCGCCGACCCCTGGTGGCTGCTGGCCGGCGCCTTCTTCACGGCTCTCGGCTGGGTGGCCGCCGCGTGCGTACGGCAGGGCGCCCTTCCCGAACGGCTGCCCCCGGGGCTGCTGCTGGCCTCGCAGTTCGCCGCCGGTGCCGCCAACCACGTCCTGCCGGCCGGCATCGGCGCCCACGCCGTCACCCTGCGCTTCCTGCGGCGCCAGGGCATCCCGCTCCCTCGCGCCACCGCGTCGGTCGCCCTCTATTCGCTGGTCAAACCGCTGGCCAAGATGCCGGTCCTGATCGTGTTCCTGGTGGCCTCCGAGGACACCCTGCGGCTCGGCCGGCTCGCCCCGGACCGCTGGACGCTGCTGCCCGCCGCGGGCGGTGTGGCGCTCGCGCTCACCGTCGTCCTCGCGCTGCCGGCACTCGTCCGCCCGCTGCGCCGCCCGGTCCTCGACCTCCTGCGCACCGCGCTGACCGACATACGGATCCTGCACACCCGGCCCAGCCGGGTCCTCGCCCTCTGGGGCGGGTCCGCCGCGGCCCCGCTGCTCCAGGGGAGCGTGATCGCGTCGGTCGGGTTCTCGCTCGGACTGCCGCTGTCATGGACCCAGGTGATGTTCGCGCTCCTGGTCGCCAGTACCGCCGCGGGCGCCGTGCCCGCGCCCGGCGGTATCGGCCCGATGGACGCGGCCCTGGTGTTCACCATGGTCGCGCTGGGCGCCCCGATGAGCCTGTCGACGGCCACCGTGATCGGCTACCGCGTGCTGACGGTCTGGGTGCCGCTGCTGCCCGGCACCCTCGTGCTGTCCGCGCTGGTCCACCGCAAGGTTCTGTGACGACGGGTCCGGCCATATGATCCGATCCGCCGCTCCTCCGCGGTGCCCGTCGCGGCGCGTGCCGCCCAAGAGAAGCAGGTCGGCCCACGTGACCGGTCCCACCGTCAAGGCACCCTGGATCCTCGCCCGTTGCGCCCAGGGGGCGATAGCCGTGGCCGCGGTCACGGACGTGTTCCGCGCTACGGCGTACAGGGCCCGGGCCCTGCAGGACACCACCGCCCACCAGGACACCTCGCGGACCACGTCGTTGGTGTTCACCTACGTGATGCTCGGGGCGGCGGTCCTGTTCCTGGTCTGGTTCGACCAGAGCCGGCACAACGCCCAGGTCATCAGCGGCGACGCCGGGCTCGCGACCGGTGCCTGGCCCGTCGTCGGCTGGTTCGTGCCGTTCGCCAATCTCGTGCTGCCGCGCCGGTTCGTGCTCGACGTCCTGCGGGCGAGCGCCGGAGGGAAGCGGGGGCGCGACGAGATCCTGGTGAACGTCTGGTGGGGCGTCTGGCTCGCCCACGCCCTGCTCGTCCCGGTCGCCTCGCTCGCGGCTCCCACGTCGCTGCCCGTTCTCGTCCTGGGAGAGGCCCTCATGATCGCCGCCGGAGTCCTCGCCATCCGGCTGATCCACCGCATGACCGCGCTCCAGGCCGCGCCCCGACCGGCCCCACCGTCCCCGGCACCGCTCAGCCACAGGTGACCGGACCGATCCTCCGGGACGGGCTGTGCGGCCCGTCCCGGGGTGGAACTCAGCCCTCCTCGGCCGCCAGCCGCAGCGAAATGCTGTTGATGCAGTACCGCTGGTCCGTCGGCGTCGGGTAGCCCTCGCCCTCGAAGACGTGGCCGAGGTGCGATCCGCAGCGGGAGCAGCGGACCTCCGTGCGGACCATGCCGTGGGAGCGGTCCTGGATCAGCTCGACGGCGTCGGTGTCCTTCGGGTCGTAGAAGGACGGCCAGCCGCAGTGCGACTCGAACTTCTCCGTCGAGGTGAACAGCTCCGCGCCGCAGGCGCGACAGGAGTAGACGCCCTTCGTCTTGGTGTCGGTGTACTCACCCTTGAACGCCGGCTCGGTGCCGGCCTGGCGCAGCACCGCGTATTCGGCCGGGGTCAGCTCCGCGCGCCACTCTTCGTCCGGCTTTTCGATGTCGTACGACATGAAGCTCAACCCCTCACATTCCGGGAGGCCCGCTGGGGCCCACTGCTACTCGGACAGACGGGCGAGGATCTCCGGTCCGAGATCCGTCACGTCACCCGCGCCCATGGTGAGAACGAGATCACCGGGCTTCGCCATTCCCGCGACGACGGACGGCACGTCCGTCTTGTCGTGGACCGGCGTCACGTCCGCGCCCGCGGCGCGTGCGGCCTGGAGGATCAGCTCGCTGGTGACGCCCGGGATCGGGTCCTCGCGGGCCGGGTAGATGTCGAGGACCACGGAGGCGTCCGCGAGGGCCAGGGACTCGCCCATCTCCTTGCCCAGCTCCTGGGTGCGGGAGAAGAGGTGCGGCTGGAAGACGACGAGGATGCGGCCCGAGGTGCCGGCGCGCATGGCCTCCAGGTCGGCCGTCATCTCGGTCGGGTGGTGCGCGTAGGAGTCGACGACCTGGACGCCGGCCGCCTCGCCCTTGAGCTGGAGGCGGCGCTTCACGCCGGTGTAGGAGGCGAGCGCGGGGGCCAGCTCGGCCGCCGGGATCCCGAGGGCGACACCGGCCGCGAGGGCCGCCACCGCGTTGTGCGCGTAGTGCTTGCCGGGGACGGAGACCCCGAAGGTCAGCTCGGCGCCGTCCAGCAGGACGGTCACCTCGCTGGTGAGGCCGCGCGGCACGACGGAGAGGACCCTGAGGTCCGCGTCGGCGGCGTCGCCGTACGTCACCACGTTCACGTCGCCCGCCCTCACCCGGCGGGTCAGCTCGCGGGCGCCCTCGTGGTCCGCGGAGATCACCAGCGTGCCGCCCTCGGTGACGCGGTCCACGAAGGTCTCGAAGGACGCGTAGATCTCGTCCATGGAGGCGTAGTTGGCGTGGTGGTCGAGTTCGACGTTGAGGACGATCGCGACCTCGGGGGCGTACTTGTGGAAGCTGCGGTCGGACTCGTCGGCCTCGGCGACGAAGATCTCGCCGTCGCCGTGCAGGGCGTTCGAGCCGGGGGCGTCGAGGTCGCCGCCGATGGCGTACGACGGGGAGAGGCCGAGGGAGGAGAGGGAGACGGCGAGCATCGACGTGGTGGTCGTCTTGCCGTGGGTGCCGGCGACCGCGATCGGCCGCAGGCCGTCCATCAGACGGGCGAGGGCGTCCGAACGGTGGACCACGGGGATGTCCAGCTCGGCCGCGCGGGCCAGCTCCGGGTTGTCGGCGCGGATGGCGGAGGAGACCACGACACAGCTGGCGTCGGGGGCGAGGTGGTCGGCCGCGTGCCCGATGTGGACCGTGACGCCGAGCGCGCGCAGGGCCTCCGCGGTGGCGGAGTCCTTGGCGTCGCTGCCCGCCACCCGGGCCCCGCGCTGCGCGAGGATCTTCGCGATGCCCGACATCCCGGCGCCGCCGATGCCGATGAAGTGCGGTCGGTCCATCGCGGTAGGAAGGCCGGGTGCCATGCGTGTTTCTCCCCAAGATCCGGTACGAAGGTGGGCGCGTCCTCCGCGGAGAACGCGCCCCCAGCCTATGGGGTGCGTCCGGCGCCGCCCCACAAGGGACACCGGAGCCGCATCCCGCTGTTCAGTTCGGTGCGGACCTCACGCCTTGCTGTGCGAGAACAGCTTCAGCACCGGCACGCCCACCTTGTGGCGGGCCTTGGAGGCCCAGTCGCGGTGGAAGAACTCCTCCACGTAGTGCGGGTCGGTCAGCACGATGACCTCGTCGGCCTTGACCTCGTCGACGAGGCCCTTCAGCGCGTCGAGCGGGTGATCCTCGATGAGCCGGCCCTCCGCCTCGCTGCCGGACGCCCGCAGGGCGATCAGTGAGACCTCCAGCGCCCGCTCGCCCTGGCTCGCGGCGGCGTCGCCCTCCGGCGTCTCGCCCTCGCGCGCCGCCTCGTCGATCTCGCCCAGCGCGACGTCGTCGATGGCCCGCAGCAGCCGGTCCGCCTGATCGCCCCGGGGCTGGAGCAGCACGTGGAAGGCGACCGTCTCGTCACCGTGCAAGGTGGTGACGAACTCCACGTCGGCGGACGTCAGGGCCTTCTCGATCATCAATACGCTTGTGAACACGACAGGCGCCCTTCTCGTCCGTGGGCCGTCCCGGCCCCCTGCAAAAACCATCCTGCCCCGTGACCGCACGGGGACTGCGCGATTTAGTGTGCCCGGCGGACAACAAACGGAACGTGATACTCCGATTACGTGTCAGGACCGACGGTATCGGCTGTACAGAAACCCGGCCTCTTCCAGCAGCGACACTAGTTCGAACCGGCGCGGCAGCGGCACCGGGGGCCCGCCCGCGATGCGCTGGGAGTCGCCGGCGGCGAGCATCGGGGACAGCGTCAGGCACATCTCGTCGAGCACGTCGGCCGCGATCAGCTGGCCCAGCAGCCGGGGCCCGCCCTCCGTCAGCAGCCGGGTGTGGCCGAGGTCGCCGAGCGCCCGTACGGCACGGGCCGGGTCGACCCCCGCGCCGTCCCCGGCGATCACCACGCGGGCACCCGCCTTCTCGGCCGCCGCGACCCGGTCCGACGGGGCCGTCGCGCCGGTGAGGATCAGCGTGGGCACCAGGGGCGAGGTGAAGAGCGGCAGCGAGAAGTCCAGGTCGAGACCCGCGGTGACCACCGCGACGGCGGGGGCGGGACCCTGGCCCGCGGCCTTCCGCAGGTCCGCGAAGGCCTCCCGCGCGCGGGCCGGCCGGTAACCCTCCTGGCGTACCGTTTCCGCACCGGCCAGGACGACGTCGGCGAGACCCCTGAGAACCCCGAAGACCCGCATGTCGGTGGGGCTGGAGATGGGCTGCGAGCGTCCGTCGTGCTGGGCGGCGCCGTCCAGCGTGGACACCATGTTGGCCCGCAGCCAGGGTCCGTCGCTCTCGGGGTAGGCGTAGGCCTCGGCCAGTTCTCCGAGCCCCCACTCGCGTTCCGCCACATCCGTCCCGGGAGCCCCCGCGGAGGCCTGGGCTGCTGTTTCGTAGGTCACAGGGAACAGGCGTCGCATGACGTGCAGTGTGGCACGGCGCATAGAGTGGGTGACCGTGTCGTCCTCCACCACCGCCTCCGGGATCGACCCGATAGCCGAAGCGGCCCCCCTGTCCCTGTGCGCCCGCGAGCCGCACGTGCCCGCCGACCGGCTCGTCGCCGAGATGGTGCCGCCTCCGCGCTTCGACTCGGTCCGCTTCGCCACGTACATCCCGGACCCGAACCAGCCCAGCCAGACCGAGGCGGTGGGGGTCCTCGAAACCTTCGCCGCCGGACTCGGCGGGGCGCACGCCCTGGGCGGCCCCAGGCGGAAGCTGTTCGGTTTCGGCAAGGCCCCGAAGACCCCGGCCGGCCCGCGGGGCGTCTACCTCGACGGCGGGTACGGCGTCGGCAAGACCCACCTGCTCGCCTCCCTGTGGCACGCGACCCCGGCGGAGCCCGCGCTCAAGGCGTTCGGCACCTTCGTGGAGCTGACGAACCTGGTGGGCGCGCTCGGCTTCCAGAAGACCGTGCAGACCCTCTCCGGGCACCGCCTCCTGTGCATCGACGAGTTCGAGCTCGACGATCCGGGCGACACCGTCCTCGTCTCGACCCTGCTCGGCAAGCTGGTCGACGCGGGCGTCGCGCTCGCCGCCACGTCGAACACCCTGCCGGGCAAGCTCGGTGAGGGCCGCTTCGCCTCCGCCGACTTCCTGCGGGAGATCCAGGGCCTGTCCGCGCACTTCCGGCCGCTGCGCATCGACGGCGAGGACTACCGGCACCGCGGGCTGCCCGAGGCTCCGGCGCCGTTCTCCGAGGAGCAGGTCACCAAGGCGGCGTACGCCACCGAGGGCGCCTCCCTGGACGACTTCCCGCACCTGCTGGAGCACCTCGCGCGCGTCCACCCCAGCCGCTACGGCGCCCTGACCGACGGGATCGGGGCGGTCTGCCTCACCGACGTCCAGCCCGTCCCCGACCAGTCGACGGCGCTGCGGCTCGTCGTGCTCGCGGACCGGCTGTACGACCGCGAGGTCCCCGTCCTCGCCTCCGGAGAGCCCTTCGACCAGCTGTTCAGCGAGGAGATGCTGAACGGCGGCTACCGCAAGAAGTACTTCCGCGCGATCTCCCGGCTCACGGCGCTGGCCCGCGACGCGAAGGGCCTCGTGGAGAAGCCGAAGGACTGAGCACGGCCCGGCGGAGAGCGGGTTCGCGCCAACCGCCCGCCCCCTTTCGGGCGCTCTTCGCGGGCGAAACGCGCAGTTAACCCTGCAAACAACTCCGGCCGTTACGCTACGGAACGAAGCTGACCGTCGCCATGGGTGAGCAGCCGGGAGGGGGCGCATGTTCCGAGGTACGACGGCCCGGACCCTGTTCGTGGTGCTCGCCGCCGTCCTGCTGAGCCTGCAACCCCTCGCCCCCGCCGAGTCGTTCGCGTCCGCGCACCGGGGTGAGGTCGTCGCCTGCGCCGAGGCGGAACACCCGCACAAGGTGGCACCGGCCCAGGGAACCCGGCGGCGCGTCCACGACGAGGACCCCGAACCGGGACCGCCGGTCCTCGTCCCGCAGGCGTGCGACCCCGCCGCCGACTGCCGGCCCGCACCCCTTCGTACCGCGCATCCGGGCACGTCCAGAGCCTCGACCGCGCACTCCCCCGCGGGACTTCAGGTCTTCCGCTGCTGAGCAGGGCACCTCCCCCCACACCCCGCTCCGCAAGCCGACGCGCCCCGACGGCGCGCCAGGAGGATCCGCCATGCAGCCTCTCATCGACCATGCCCGCTCCTTCGGCCGGCGACCCGAGGACTTCGCCTCGCTCGCCCAAGGCCAGTCCCCGCAGGTGCTGTTCGTCACCTGCTCCGACTCACGGGTCGTTCCCGCCCTGATCACCGGTGCCCGCCCCGGCGAGCTCTTCGAACTGCGCACCGCGGGCAGCATCGTCCCGCCCTACGTCCCCGGCCGCCCCACCTCCGAGGCGGCCACCGTCGAGTACGCGGTGGACGTGCTCGGCGTCCGCGAGATCGTGGTCTGCGGCCACTCGCACTGCGGCGCCGTCGGCGCCCTGGTGCGCGGCGAGGACCTCACCGCCGTACCGGCCGTCCGCGACTGGCTGGCCCAGACCGAGCCGCCGGCGGACGTGCCGGACGACGACCCCGCCGTCGCCGGGGCGGTCCGGTCCCACGTGCTCGCGCAACTGCTCCGCCTCCGCTCCTACCCCTGCGTGGAGCGGGCCCTGACGGACCGTCGGCTCCGGCTGCACGGCTGGTACTACGAGGTCCACACCGGTGCGGTGCTCGAACACCGCCCGGACACCGACACCTTCGAAGCGCTGTGAGGCGCGCGATGACCGACCCCCACAACACCGAGGACCCCGCCCGCGGGTCCGGCCTCGGGAGCCTCCCGGCGAGGTTCCCCCATCTGCGGCAGGACCTCGCCGCCTCCGTCGTCGTGTTCCTGGTCGCGCTGCCGCTCTGCGTCGGCGTCGCGGTCGCCTCCGGCGTGCCGGCCGAACTCGGCCTGGTCACCGGCATCGTGGGCGGTGTCGTCACCGGCCTGATGCGCGGCAGCAGCCTCCAGGTGTCGGGTCCCGCCGCGGGACTGACCGTGCTGGTCTTCGAGGCCGTGCGGGAGTACGGCCTCGCGTCCCTCGGCGTGATCGTGCTCGCCACCGGGCTGCTCCAACTCCTCATGGGCGCGCTGAAACTGGGGCGCTGGTTCCGGGCGATCTCCCTCTCGGTCGTCGAGGGGATGCTGGCCGGCATCGGGCTCGTCCTCATCGCGGGCCAGCTCTACGCGATGGCCGGTCTGAAGGCACCGGCGTCCGGCGTCGACAAGCTCACCGGGCTGCCACGGGCGCTCGCCGACGCCGTCGGGGACCCGGACGCGCTGGCCTCGCTCGGCCTCGGCGTCGGCACCGTCGCCGTCCTCGTCCTGTGGCCACGGCTGCCTCGGCGGGTGCGGGCGGTTCCGGCGGCGCTCGGTGCCGTCCTCCTCGCCACCCTGGCCGTGCCGCTGCTCGGCCTGCCCGTCGCCACGGTCGAGGTCCGGGGCCTGCTGGGCTCGATCCAGCCGCCGCCCCTCGACGCGTTCGGCGGTCTGGCGACGGCCGGGCTGCTCGGCACGATCCTCGCGTTCACCCTGATCGCCTCCGCCGAGTCGCTGTTCAGCGCGGCGGCCGTGGACCGGATGCACGACGGCCCGCGGACCGCGTACGACAAGGAACTGACGGCACAGGGCGCGGGCAACACGGTCTGCGGTCTCCTCGGGGCGCTGCCGATGACCGCCGTGATCGTCCGCAGCGCGGCGAACGTGCGTGCGGGCGCCCGCACGAAGGCGTCCCGGGTGCTGCACGGCGTCTGGCTCCTGCTGTTCGCGGCGCTGCTGCCGGCCGCGCTCGGTGTCATCCCGCTGCCCGCCCTCGCCGGCGTCCTGGTGCACGCGGGCTGGAAGCTGATCCCGCTGCGCCAGGTCGCGTCCCTGTGGCGTGAGCACCGGGGCGAGGCGCTGATCCTCGTCGTGACCGCCGTGTCGATCGTCGCGGTCAGCATGTTCGAGGGCGTGCTGATCGGACTCGCCCTGGCGGTGGCCAAGACGGCGTGGGAGGCCTCGCACGTGCGGCTCGACGTCATAGACAAGGGCGCCGGTCCCGTCCAGGTGTACCTGTCGGGCAACGCCACGTTCCTGCGGCTGCCCAGGATCCTCGACAGCCTGGAGGCGCTGCCGCAGGACCGTCCGATCGAGCTGAACATCTCCGGTCTGCACCACCTCGACCACGCGTGCCGGTCCGCGCTGGAGACCTGGTCGACGCGGCACAGCGCCGCCGGGACCGAGCCCGTGCGGGTCACCCCGGACATGTGACCCGGAGGCCGGGCCCGCCCTCCGGCGGGCCCGGCCCATCCCGCCGCCCATCCCCGCAGGGAGGCGTGCCGGGCGGCCCGCGGGGACACCGACCCGGCGACGTAACCTGGACGTGTCAGGCATGTCGGACGGCCCGGAAGGGGACCGTCCGCACCGGACGACTCGGAAGGGGGTCGTCATGGTCGAGGAAATCATCGCGGCGATCGCGGTGGCAGGCTCTGCCGGAGTGGTCTACGTCGCGGCCGGCGCCCGGGTCGTCAAGCAGTACGAGCGCGGGGTCATCCTGCGCCTCGGACGGCTCGCGGGCGAGGTCCGCTCCCCCGGCTTCACCATGATCGTTCCGTTCGTGGACCGGCTCCGCAAGGTCAACATCCAGATCGTGACGCTGCCGATCCCGGCCCAGGAGGGCATCACCCGCGACAACGTCACGGTCCGCGTCGACGCCGTCGTCTACTTCAAGGTCGTGAACGCCGCCGACGCGATCATCCAGGTCGAGGACTACCGCTTCGCGGTCTCGCAGATGGCGCAGACCTCCCTGCGCTCGATCATCGGCAAGAGCGACCTGGACGATCTGCTGTCCAACCGCGAAAAGCTCAACCAGGGCCTGGAGTTGATGATCGACAGCCCGGCGATCGGCTGGGGCGTGCAGATCGACCGCGTCGAGATCAAGGACGTGTCGCTGCCCGAGACGATGAAGCGCTCCATGGCCCGGCAGGCCGAGGCCGACCGCGAGCGGCGGGCCCGGATCATCAACGCCGACGCCGAGTTGCAGGCCTCGAAGAAGCTCGCGCAGGCCGCCGAGGTGATGTCGGAACAGCCGGCCGCCCTCCAACTGAGGCTGCTGCAGACCGTGGTGGCCGTCGCCGCCGAGAAGAACTCCACCCTCGTGCTGCCCTTCCCCGTCGAACTGCTCCGCTTCCTGGAGCGGGCTCAGTCCGGGCAGGCCCCGGTCGCTCCGGAGCCGCAGGCCAAGCGTCCGCCGGAGACACCGCCCCCGACGGACGAGCAGCAGGTGACCGAGGACACCGAGCCGCCCGCCCTGGCGAACGCAGCCGGCCGGCTGCCGGAGGGCCTCGGCGTTCCGGACGCCTTCGGCGACACCGACGGGCTCGGGATACCGGGCGCCTTCGGCGACCTGGACGCGCCCGGGAGGCTGCCGGAGTCCCGGGAACCGGAGGCTCCGGAGGAACTCGGGGAGAAGCCGCTGGACTGACCCCGTCCGGCTCGGGGCACCCGCTGCGGGCACGTGGTGACCGGCCGTCCGGGCGCACCGAACGGGTAGCGGGCCCCGGACACCCGGCGCACCATCGAGGAACACGGCCGGAAGGGGCGCGCGGTGGGCAAGAAGCACGGCGGGAAGCACGACAAGGACGAGAAGAAGCACGACAAGAAGAACAGCGGCAAGCACAAGCACCACGGGCAGGACGGCGGCCAGGACGAGGCCAGGCCCCCCGCGCGGCTCCGGGAACTGCTGCGCGTGCCCGGCGGGCAGGGCGTGGACCTCTCCGCCTACGACGCCGAGGCCACTCCCGGCGGACCGCACGACAAGGCCTCCGGCCTGGCCGCCGCCGCCCGGATGGGCGAACAGCTCGCCGACCTCCAGGAGCGCCTCTACGCGGCGAGCACGGCGGGCGACCAGCGGCGGATCCTGCTGATCCTCCAGGGCATGGACACCAGCGGCAAGGGGGGTGTCGTCAAGCACGTGATCGGCCAGCTGAACCCCTCGGGCTGCCGCATCCGGGCGTTCAAGGCCCCCACGCCGGAGGAGCGCAGGCACTCCTTCCTCTGGCGGATCAGGCGGGCCCTGCCCGAGCCCGGCGAGATCGGCATCTTCGACCGCTCGCACTACGAGGACGTGCTGATCGGCCGCGTGCGCGAACTGGCCCCGCGCAAGGAGATCGCCCGCCGCTACGGCGAGATCAACCGCTTCGAGGAGTCCCTCGCGGAGGAGGGCGTCACCGTGGTGAAGTGCTTCCTGCATGTCTCCTACGAGCAGCAGCGACGCCGCCTCCTGGCCCGCCTCGACAACCCGGAGAAGTACTGGAAGTTCAACCCGGGCGACATCACCGAGCGCGCCGCGTGGCCCGCGTACCAGAAGGCGTACGAGATCGCCCTCGACCGCTGCTCCACGCCGGGCGCGCCCTGGTTCGTCGTCCCCGCCGACCGCAAGTGGTACCGCAACTGGGCGATCGGCAGGCTTCTCCAGGAGCACCTGGAGGCCCTCGATCCGCAGTACCCGAAGGCGGACTTCGACGTGGAGGAGTGCCGGAGGCAGCTCCTCACCGGTGACACCGGTCCGGGCACGGCCCCAGCCGGGTGACGTGGTGACCGGATGCGGGCGCCACACCCCCAGGACGGGCGAGTAGTCACATTTCATTTCATATCTTCATGCGGTGATCCTTTCCGTACGGAGTCTCGCCCTGACCTGTGCCCTCGGAGCCCTCGGCGCCGCACTCACCGCGTGCGGCGGCCCGGCCGGCCCGCCCGTAGCGCGCCAGGGCCACCACGCGCCCGCCACCAGCGCCGCGCCCTCGCGCCCGCCCACGCTCGCGCCGGGTCCGGCCGGGCTGACCCCCGTCTTCAAGAACGGACCGCGGACACAGGGCAAGACCGTCGCGCTGACGTTCGACGCCGACATGACCGCCGACGAAGGACCCCGGGCCGCCGCCGGGGAGCACTTCGACAACCCGCGGCTGATCGCGACCCTGCGGGCGTTCAAGGTTCCCGCGACCGTGTTCATGACGGGCCGGTGGGCCGACGAGTACCCGCGGGAGGCCCGGGACATCGGGCAGGACCCGCAGTTCGAGATCGCCAACCACTCGTACAGCCACTACGCCTTCACGGGCGACTGCTACGGGCTGCCGACGGTGTCCGAGGACACGATGCGGGCCGACGTGGAGCGGGCGTACGCCGCCTTCGAGCGGGCGGGTGTGCGGAACGCGATGCCGTACTTCCGCTTCCCCGGCGGATGCTACGACCAGCGGTCGCTGCGGACGCTCAGCTCGGTCGGCGTCACGGCCGTGCAGTGGGACGTGATCAGCGGTGACGCCTTCGCGACGGACGCCGACGCCGTGGCGCGTCAGGTCCTCGACGGTGTCCGGCCCGGCTCCGTGGTGGTCATGCACTGCACACGGAGCGCGGCCCCCGTCACCGAGCGCGCGCTGCGGACGATCGTGCCCGAGCTGCGCAAGAAGGGCTTCCGTTTCGTGAAGGTGTCGCAGCTGATCGGCGCCTCCGCCGGACGGCACTGACCCTCCCCGCGCCTCCCGCGGGCCCACCCCGCGTCCGTACGCTGGTGGCATGAGCGACGACTACTGCGCCACCGGCGCGGACGGGCCGGGCGCGGAGTCCCGCGACCTCGGGGCGGCGGGCGACCAGGGCCCGCCGTACGCGGAGTGCGTCCTGTGCCGGAAACCCACCGAGTACCCGGAGTCGTACAAGGGCGTCACCCTGTGCCCCGTCTGCGCGTGGCAGGAAGCACAGCGCACCGCCTGTTCGGGCTGACCTGCGCGGAACGCGGCCGGACGTCTGTACGAACCGTCCGCTCGGGACCGATCTTGCGCCTGGCAGACTGGGACGCGTGACCAGCGAGCCGACCCCCGCCGACGACAGTCCCTTCCGCAACGAGCCCACCGCGCGCGACGAGGCACCGCAGTTCGTGCTGCCGCTGGTCGTGCACATCGAGAAGGCGGCTCCGCCCGCGCGCACCGACGCGCTGGAGACGTCGGCCCGGGCGGTCCTGACGATCCTGAGCGACGAGCGGTCGCTCGGCGACGGGGAGTGGGCGCGGGCGATGCGGGACTGGCAGGACGCCCGGATCCGCAAGGTCGTCCGGCGGGCACGCGGCGCCGAGTGGCGGCGGGCCGAGGCGCTGCCCGGCATCACGGTGACCGGCGGGTCCGCCGAGGTGCGGGTCTTCCCGCCGGTGCCGTTGGACGGCTGGCCCAAGGACCTGGCCCGCCTCCAGGTCTCCGGGACGGATCTCGACGATCCGGAGCCGCCGGGCGAGGCCGATCCGGACGCGCCGGTGCTGTGGCTCAATCCGGGGCTGGACATGTCGGCCGGCAAGACGATGGCGCAGACCGGCCATGGCGCCCAACTGACCTGGTGGGAGCTGTCGGACGAGGAGAAGGCGGCCTGGCGGGACGCGGGCTTCCCCCTCACCGTACGGACCGCGCGGCAGGCCCACTGGGATGAACTCATGCGGTCCGACGGGCCGTTGGTGCGCGACGCGGGCTTCACGGAGATCGCGCCCGGGGAGACCGTCGCCGTCGAGGGCGTGGACCGTGTCAGGTCGCTGAAGCACTGACCTCGGACGTCGGCCCCCGACGGGCCGCGCCCCGCGCGGGTCCGTCCGGCGCCGACGGCCTCGGGTTCGGGGAACCGGAGGATCGTCGGCGCGGTCGGGCGTCGGTCAGGTGGTGACGGTGGCGACGGGGTCGAAGCCGTAGGTGCGGGCGTAGCCGTTCTCGGTGCCGACCAGCAGGTCGACGATCTCGAAGTAGTGGTCCCAGAACGGGGTTTCGCGCAGCGCGTCGACGAGGCGCTGGTACGCGTCGTGGTCGTCGGCCTCCCAGACCCACACGTCGGTGACGCGGGTGGAGTAGAACTCCGTGTCGTAGAAGCGTGACCGGACGCCGCGTGTCCTGGCCTCGATGGCGGGGACGACCTGGCCGGTGAACGCGTTCATGCGTTCCTGCGGGGTCATGGCGAGCCATTCGGGCCTGGTCTTGATGAGCATGAACGCGGTGACCGGCGGTGCGGCCGCGGGGGTGGACATGGCGTGTGCCTCCGTGGTGACGGACGTCTGGGGGGTGCCGGACCTCGTGCGGTCCGTCGCGGGGTGGTGCGTCATCGGGCGAGGACGGCCGGCGTGAGGGTCCGGGCGCACCACTGTTCGAAGGTGGTGGGGGTCGCGGTCTCCTGGGTGCGGACGACCCCCGCGTCGAGGCCCTCGTCCTTGGCGCGCTTCATGTCGGCGATGCCCTGGACGAACGCCTCGTCGAGTCCGTATCCGACGAGGGTGGAGTACAGCTCGCCGAGGGGCTGCCGTTCGTAGCGGACGGGGCGGCCGAGCTGCTCGGTCATGATGCGGGCGAGGTCGTCGGGCGACAGGTCCTCGGGGCCGAGCACCGGAACGCTGTCGCTGCCGGTCCACGAGCGGTCCAGCAGCAGGCCGGCGGCGACGGCCGCGATGTCGGCGACGGCCACGAGCGGAGCCCTGCGGTCGGCGGCCACGACGTCGGTGAAGACGCCCTTGTCGCGGAGGGAGTCGGCCTCCTCCAGCAGGTTCTCGAAGAACGACGGGTTGGCGAGCGCCCGGTAGGCCACGCCGGTGCCGGCGATGAGGTCGTCCAGGGCGAGGGAGGCGGTGACCAGTCCCGCGCGTCCGGCGAGCGCTGTGCCGCGGCCGAGCGCGGAGACGCCGACGACGTGACCGACACCGTGGGTGGCGAGGGCCTTGGCGGCGGGACGGCTGAAGCCGCTGTAGGCCTCCTCGGGGGTCCGGGAGGAGTCCGGCGGGACGAGCCAGAAGACGGCGTCGGCGCCCTCGAAGGCCCGGTCGACGACATCGGCGTCGCCGTGCGAGCCGGTGACCACCTCGACGCGCTCGCGCACCGCGTCGGGGAGGCGGGCGGGGTCGCGCACGATCACGCGCAGTTCCTCGCCGTGGCCGGGGGCGGACTCCAGGAGCAGGGGCAGCAGGTGGCGGCCGATGTTCCCGGTGGGAGCAGTGATGACGATCATGAAAACCTCGCGGGTCGTGCCGGATCGGTACGTCACTCATCCTGCGGAGCCCGCCATTGTTGCCACAATGGGAACTTCAGCAAGGGATCATTGCCTGGAACGGAACAACCCACATGAGCAGCACACCAGAGCCCGTCATCGACGCGAATCTCGCGGTCGCGCTGGACGCTCTGCTGGCCGAGCAGAGCGTCACGCGGGCCGCCGCCCGTCTCCACACGTCGCCCGCGGCCATGAGCCGGACCCTCGCCCGCCTTCGCCGTGTCCTCCGGGACCCGCTGCTGGTCCGGGCCGGACAGGGCATGGTCCCCACCCCCCGTGCCCAGGCCCTGCGGGACGAGGCCGCCGCGGTGGTGCGCCGTGTCGGGGCGCTGCTCTCGCCGGGCACCGGCGTCGATCCGGCCGCGCTCCGCGGCACGTTCACGCTCCAGGCGGCCGACCTGGTCGGCGCGGCCCTCGCCCCCGGCCTGCTGCGGCTCGCCCGTCAGGAGGCACCCGCGGTCTCGCTGCGGTTCCGGGCCGAGGAGCTGGAGGCCGGTCCGGCGCTCCGCGACGGACGGATCGACCTGGAGGTCGGCTCCATCGACCACGTCGACCCCGAGACCAGGGTCGAGGAACTGGTCACCCTGCGGATGACGGCCGCCGTACGGCCGGAACACCCGCTCACGGAGGGCGTCCTGACGCCGGAACGGCTCGCCGCCGCCGAGCATGTGGTGGTGAGCCGCCGGGGGCGGTTCACCGGCCCGCTGGACAGCGCCCTGGCCGAGCGGAACCTGCGGCGGAGGGTCGCTGTCGTCCTGCCCGGGCATCTGGCCGCGATGACGCTCGCCGCCGGGAGCGACCTCGTGTGTCTCATCCCCTCCGCGCCGCCGGGCGTCGCGCCGTCACCGCTCACGGACGCGGCCGGCGCGCTCGGCCTGCGGCTCCTGGAGATCCCGCTGCCCCTGCCGCCGCTGTCCATCGGCATGGCCTGGCATCCGCGGCACGCGGCCGACGGCGGCCACCACTGGCTGCGCGACGCGGTCCGTCGGACCCTCGGACAGCCGAGTCCGGCCGTCTGACGTGTCTCCGGCCGGGTCAGTCGGCCAGCGCGGAGGCGAGCTCGGTGGTGACCCGGACGAGTTCGGTGTCGGGTTCGTCGAGCAGGTGCTGGAGTGCGCCACGGCGGGCCCGCACCGCCTGGCGGGCCTCGCGCTCCCACCCCACGTAGTTCTCGCGGCGGTTGAGCAGCTTGGGGTAGGCGCGGGCCGTGCGTTCCCACTGGCGGGCGTCGGCGATGTCCTTGAGGAGCTGGACGATCTGCACGCGGCAGGTGACCCGCGGGAGTTCGACGAGTTCCCACAGGAAGGGGACCGTGGCGGCGGTGGCCTGTTCGACCACGAATCCGTACTGGCAGATTCGTTCCCGCAGGTCGTGAAGTGCTGCCCGGGCCGTCGGTTCGTCACCCCAGGCGACGGCGTTCAGCAGCAACGGGATGGCCTGAGCGGAGCCGCTGGAGTCCTTGATCTCCTCCCACGACACGTGTTCCAGGTTCTCGAGTGGTGTTGCCATTTCCGCTCCCTCCGAGGGCGTCGGACAGTGTCAGGTGGTGCGGGCCGCTCGACGTCCCGGCCCCGGTCCCGCCCTCTGGGGCGCTTCCTGAAACAACGTCAGTAACTGGCGCTGGCAAGCCCGTTGGCGCCGCCGCTAGTATCCACCTGACACCACCTTCGTGCAATTGCACGAGAAATTGCACGACGGTGGAGGGAGAAGATCAAGCCACGTGGTGTCCGCCCGATTCCGGGACGGGGTGGCCGGTGACCGCGTGATGGAACGTCAGCAAGGAGAGTGCGTGGTGCGATCGGTGCCGAACGGAGTGCGGGCGAGTTCGCTGGCCGCTCGCTGGATCAAGAGCAGCCACAGCAACGCCGAGGGGAACTGCGTCGAGGTGGCCAGCCTGGGCGAAGGGGGCATCGCGGTGCGCAACTCCCGCGACCCGGAGGGCCCGGCCCTCGTCTACACCCCGGCGGAGGTGGCCGCTTTCCTGGCGGGTGCGAAGGGTGGCGAGTTCGACCACCTCCTGTGATCGGTCTCCCGCGTCACGGAGCCCGGATCCCGGTCCCGGCGAAGCGGAGGAGTGATTTTCCACTTCTGTCGACGCATGCGGCCCAGACCGCATCGGTGCGATAATTTGAGCTGTCTTCTGCCGGTCGACTGGGAGCCAGGATGTCTGTCGAGTCACCCCGCGCCTCCCGCCTCGAACCGTATCTGAGTCGGCAGGAGCCCGCGCCCACTCTGCTGAAGATGCTGGTCGGCGTACAGCTGACGGGTGCCCGCGACGACGCCGGCCTCTCCCAGGAACAGGCGGCGCGGGCGCTGGGGTTCAGCCCGGCGAAACTGTCGCGCATCGAGGCGGGCAAGGGCCGCAAGCCCCCCACGGAGGCCGACGTCCGGGCCCTCCTCGGCCTGTACGGGACCGACGACTACGAGGTGTCGGTCCTGCTGCGCCTTCTCCAGCGCGCCGGTGAGCCGGGATGGTGGCAGCGCTACGACAAGCGGCTGATGCCCGAATGGTTCGACCGGCTGGTCGGGCTCCAGGAGGCGGCCACCACCATCCGTACCTTCGAGATCCAGTACGTGCCGGGCCTGTTGCAGACCCCGGACTACACACGGGCGGTCGTGCAGCGCGGCCTGCCGACGGCCCCGGCCGGCGAGGTCGAACGCCGGGTGGAGCTGCGCATGCGCCGGCGGGAGCTCCTGGACCGGGAGGACGCGCCCCATCTGTGGGCGGTCGTCGACGAGTCCGTGCTGCTGCGGGTCCTCGGCAGCCCCGAGGTGATGCGCCGGCAGCTGGAGCACCTCGTCGAGATGGCCCAGCGCCCCCATGTGATCGTCCAGATCGTGCCGTTGGACGTGACGAACGCGTCGGCGCCGGCCATTCCGGTCACCTATCTGCGCTTCGGCGGTGTCGAACTGCCCGACGTGGTCTACCTGGAGCACATCAGGAGCGCCAACTTCCTGGAGGACCGCGACGAGACGGAGGAGTACCGCGTGGTGCTCGACCGGCTCGCCGACGAGGCCCTCAACCCGCGCGAGTCCTTGGCGCTGCTGCGCGAGACGATGGAGCGGCGCTACAGCACGGCGGACTGACACGGCCGTCTCCGGCACCCACGCGACGGACGGCCGCCCCGGGCTTCCCGGGACACGGCCTCGCGGTGCTTCGGCGCGGAACGCCGAAGCACCCTCTCCGCGTCACCCGATGCGGCCGACCCCGCCGAACTCGATCCACTCCTGGGTGAGTTGCCGTGCCACCACGTCGGTGTCGGGACGCCAGGTGGACACCTCGACGAGCCCGGGGTCCAGGATCTCCAGGCCGGCGAAGTACTCCGCCACGTCCTTCTCCTGGCGCACCCGGCCCCAGTGGCCCTGCGTCGCCGTGTCCATGAAGTCGGTGACGAACGCGCGGACTTCGGGGTCCTCGCTGACCAGCTGGCACATCACCATGAAGCTGCCGGGGGCGAGCCGTTCGGAGACGCGGGCGATCACGGAGAGAGGCCCGTCCGTGTCACTGTCCGGGATGCAGTGGAACACCGAGTTGAACAGCACCGCGACGGGCTGCGAGAAGTCGATCAGCCGCTCGGTGTCGGGGTGCGTGAAGATCTGCTCGGTCTCGCGCAGGTCGGCGTGGATGACGGCGGTGCGGTCGTTCTGGTCCAGCAGGGCCCGGCCGTGCACGAGGACCATCGGGTCACTGTCGACGTAGACCACGCGGGACGTCTCGTCGATCTGCTGGGCGACCTGGTGCACGTTGTTCTGCGTGGGCAGGCCGGATCCGTGGTCCAGGAACTGCCGGATCCCGTAGCCCTCGGCGAGGGTCTTCACCACGCGCTGGAGGAAGCGCCGGTTGTTCAGTGCCAGCGCGCGCGTGCTCGGTACGACCTTGTCCAGCTCCTCGCACGCCGCCCGGTCCGCGGCGTAGTTGTCCTTGCCGCCGAGATAGTGGTCGTACATGCGCGCGGCCGTGGGCACGGTGGCATCGATCGCCGTGGACAGCTGCTGGTCAGGCTGCATCATTCCCCCAGATCAGTGCCGCGCCAAAGGACTGGCCCGACGGTCAATACATAGTAGATAAGCGGAAGTTGGCGTTACCAGTCCTTGGGCGGAGCAGGAGACGGAGGACGGGACCCCGGCCTCGCCCTCCAGCATCCCGCACTCCCCGCCGGACCGTCCCGGAAGCCGGAACATTCCGCGGCCGTCGGCCCTGCCTCCCGGCGAGGCGACACGGCCCGGCGCGAACCCTGCGGCCCGGACAACGCGCTCCGGTGGCCGGCCCGGTCGCCGCGCCGGCGGTCCCCGAACCTCAAATGTTGCTCTGAACGTCCGCTCCGACGGGTTGGACGCTCGCCGACTGGGCCATGACACCGTCACGCCGGGGGACGGGCCGTCGTGAGGAGACGACACACAGGCAGGCCGGACGGGCACCGTGACGGAGGAGGGGACATGCAGCAGCTGAGGCGGCTGGGGACGGGAATCGGATGGCGGCCGGAGATCGCCGAGGCCGTGGAGCGCATGCCCGGCATCGACTGGGTCGAGGCCGTGGCGGAGAACGTGTGCCCGGGCCACGTTCCGGAGTCGCTCCTGCGGCTGCGCGAGCGGGGCGTCACGGTCGTGCCGCACGGCGTCTCGCTGGGCCTCGGCGGCGCCGACCGTCCCGACGCGTCCCGGCTCACCGCGCTCGCCGAGCGCGCCGAGGCACTGGGGTCGCCGCTCGTCACGGAGCACATCGCGTTCGTCCGGGCGGGCGGACCGCTCACCGCCTCGCCGCTCCTGGAGGCCGGCCACCTGCTGCCGGTGCCGCGGACCCGGGACGCGCTGGACGTCCTGTGCGCGAACGTCCGGGCCGCGCAGGCCGCGCTGCCCGTGCCGCTCGCCGTGGAGAACATCGCCGCGCTGATCTCCTGGCCCGGCGAGGAGATGACCGAGGGACAGTTCCTCTACGACCTGGCCGACCGCACCGGGGTCCATCTCCTCATCGACGTCGCCAACCTGCACACCAACCACGTCAACCGCGGCGAGGACCCCTCCAAGGCACTCGACGAACTCCCCGTCGAGGCCATCGCCTACGTCCACGTCGCCGGGGGCTTCGAACGCGACGGCACCTGGCACGACAGCCACGCCCACCCCGTCCCCGAGCCCGTTCTCGGCATCCTCGCCGACCTCGCGTCCCGGGTCGCACCGCCCGGCGTCCTCCTCGAACGGGACGAGAACTTCCCCGAGCCCGCCGAACTGGAGCGGGAACTGGCGGCGATCCGGCGCACGGTGACGAGGGCGCGGGCGCGCGCCACGGTCGGGGCGGGCAGGCGAGGAGGCGTGACGTACGCGCCGACCCCGCCGAAGGCGATCACCGGCGACGGCGTGGTGCCGGACGCCGGGACCGCCGGCCGCCCGGAGCACGCTGCCGCCGCCCCGGTGGAGGTGCCGACGGGGGCCGAGGACGCCGCCCGGCAGCGGCTCGCCCTCGCGCAGGCCGCCCTGCTGTCGGCGCTGGTCGCGGGGACCCCCGCGCCCGAGGGGTTCGACCGGGTCCGGCTCGGGGTGCAGGCGCGCGCCCTCGCCGCGAAGCGGGCGGACGTGGTCGCCAAGGTCGCCCCCGAACTGCCGGAGATCCTCGCGGAGGTGTACCGGCCGGCCTTCCTGGCGTACGCGCAGGGGCACCCGATGTCCGGCGGGTACCGGCGTGACGCCCTGGACTTCGCCGAGCACCTGCTGCTCGCGGGGCTCCCGGAGAGCGCGGAGACCCGGCTGCTGCGCGAGTGGTGGCTGGAGCGTTCGGGGCCGGCCCCGCTGTCCCGGCGCCCGGGGGCACGGCTGGCCCGCGCCACGCTCAGGGTGCTGCTGGGCCGCTGAGCGGACGGGTCGCGGGGTGCGGACGCGCCCCGCGACGGGCCGGGACCGCGGCCCGGCCCCGGCGGCGGTGCGCCGCTTCGAGCACGCGTGGGCGACACGAGCCGTCCGCGGAGTGTGCCCGGACTAACACCGCTCTCTGTGAAGGAGGTGTGCGCGTCCGTTTCCGGTGGATTCCGTGCGGTCTGACGTAGGCACGAACCACCGCAACCGGCGCCTTCCACCCTCCGCGCAACCCCATTTTCCTGCACGGCAGTTGGCGTAGCCCCCGCAGTAGCATGCCAACCCGCACGCGAAGCGCATTAGCGTGCGGTGCCGCAACAGGAGGCACCATGCGATCCATCAACCGCACCGGATTGGTCAGTGGAACAGGGCTCATCATCACCGCCCTCCTGGCGACCCTCGCCGCCCTGGCCTTTCCGATCTGGTCGTACGCGGACCGCTCCGGCACCGGCCTCGACACCCTGAACGCGCAGTCCGTGCCGACGCGGTACGGACCGCTGTCGGCCCTGGACCGGGAGTTCGTCACCAAGGTCCGGCTGGCCGGGCTCTGGGAGCTGCCCGCGGGCCAGCAGGCCCAGGAACGCGGCACCACCCAGGCCGTACGGACGGCCGGCGAGCACCTCATCGAGGGGCACACGTTCCTCGACGCGCGCGTCCGCAACGTCGCCGCCCGCCTCGGCCTGGAGCTGCCCAACCAGCCGAACCCGCAGCAGCGCGGCTGGCTGGCCACGCTGAACGCGGCCCACGGCACCGCGTACGACCGCGACTTCGCGAACCTCCTGCGCGCGGCGCACGGCAAGGTGTTCGCCGTGGTCGCCCAGGTCCGCGCGAGCACCCGCAACTCCCTGGTCCGTGATCTCGCCGACGACGCGAACACCACCGTGCTCGACCACATCAAGGTGCTGGAGGCGACCGGTTACGTCGACTTCGACGCGCTGGCCCGGGACGCCGCGACCGCGAGCCCGCCACCGCTCACCAGCTCCCCCGCGCCGCCCGGCCCGACCGAGGCCCCGCCGTCGCCGGTCCCGGTGACGCCGTCCTCGGGGTATCCGCTCCCGCCGCCGGCGACGCGCCCCCGGCCGACGTCGAGTCCCTGACGGCACCGGGCCGCACGCCACCGTCCGCGTCCCACCCGCCCGCTCCTCAGCGGGCCGAGCGGAACGTCACAGACCCGCAACGCTCCGTCCACATGGTGAATAAGGCATGGCGCCCGCCCCGGACTTCGCATAGAAACACGCCATGTTCTGGGTCCTTCTCCTGCTGCCGGCCTGGGCCGCGGCCGGCATATCGTGCACGCGGCTGTGCCTGGCCGCCGTGCGCGCCGCGACGGTCGGCGCCCGGGAGGCGCACGGGCACGACCTGACGCTGTACGAGGCGGCGTTCCTGTCGGGCGGCCCGGCGCGGGTGGCCGATCTGACCCTGGTCTCGATGGCCCGCCAGCGCCGGCTGCTGCTCGCGCACACCGGCTGGGCGACGGTGGTGGACCCGCGCGGGCGCGACGACATGGAGCGCTCGGTGCTCGGGGCGATCGGTCCGGAGGGCCAGTCGCGGATAGCTCCGGTGCGGGCGGCCACGGCCGCCGCGGACTCGGTGCACCGGCTGGCGGACCGCCTGGTCGCGGCGGGACTCGCCGTGCCCGACGGGGCCCGCACCACGGTGGCGGGCGCCGTCCGCCAGGTCCAGGCCGCCGCCGCGGCGGTTCTCGTGCTCGCCGTCGCGGCCCTGTTGCTGCCGGCCGGGCCCAGCGGGAGCGGGGTGCCGGTGGCCGTCTGGTTCGCCCTCCCGCTCGTCCTGACCCTGAGCTGTCTCGCCATCGCCCGCATCGAGGTGCACCCGTACACGCGGTGGGCCTCTCCCGCCGGTCAGCGGCTGCTCGGCACCCTCGCCCGGCACTCCGACGCGTCGGGCGACGACCGTACGTATCTCACCTCGGTCGCCGTGCGCGGTGTCCGGGCCATCGGCGAACCGGACGTGCGCGCGGCACTCGCCCACCGGGACCGCGGCGCCGGCCACGGCGCCTGACGGCGGGGGCTCGCACGGGGGCTGGGAGGCGCCCCGGGGGGCGCATCGGGGTCATTGAGGCCGACACCGGCGACCGGTGCTTTACATCGCCGACGGCCGAACGAAGCATCCTTCTGTCGCTGCCGTGCGCCGAAGGGATTCGCGATGAGAGCTGCCGTCCTCCAGGGAACCGCGGGGTCCCTGCTCCTGACGGCGCTCGTCGCCGCCCCGGCCGGCGGCACCACCGCCTGGCCGGACGGGACCGGTTCGGCCTCGGCCGAGGCGCGCGGCGCCGTCGTCGCGGCACAGCGCGCGGCGGCCGCCGGCATCCGTTTCGGCGCGTGCCCCAAGGTGGAGGAGCTGCCCGGCAACCTCCAGTGCGGCACGGTCACCGTGCCCCTCGACTACGCGCACCCCGACGGCAGGCGGATCAAGCTGACCGTCAGCCGTGTGAAGGCCACCGGCAAGGACGCGCGGAACCCCAAGCGCAAGGTCCCCCGCCAGGGCGCCCTCGTCTACAACCCCGGCGGGCCCGGCGCGTCCGGCATGTACTTCCCGCTGATCGGTTTCCTCCCCGAGTGGAAGCCGATCGGCGCCGCCTACGACCTCGTGGGCTACGCGCCGCGCGGTGTCGACCGTTCCGCGCCGCTGTCCTGCCAGGACCCGAAGCGGTTCCAGAAGGCGCCCTCGCAGTCCCCGACGTTCCCCTCCGAGTCGTACAAGAAGGAGCGGATCGCGGAGGCGAAGGCGTACGCCCGCGGCTGCGCGCAGCGTTCCGGGGCGGGCCTGCGCCACTACACGTCGCTGAACAACGCCCGTGACCTGGACGTGCTGCGCGCCGGACTCGGCGAGCGGAAGCTGACGTTCATGGGCGCGTCGTACGGGACGTACTTCGGTGCCCTGTACGCGACCCTGTTCCCCTCGCACGTGCGCCGGATGGTCTTCGACTCGGCGGTGAACCCGGATCCCGAGCAGATCTGGTACCGCAACAACCTCGACCAGTCGGCCGCGTTCGAGGGCCGTTGGGCGGACTTCCGCGGCTGGATCGCGCGCCACGACGACGTGTACGGCCTCGGCGGCACACCCGATGAGGTGCTGCACTCGTACGAGAGGGCGCGGGCCCGGCTCGCCGCGAAGCCCGCCGGGGGCACGGTGGGGCCGGCCCAGCTCCAGGGCGCGTTCCTGCAGGCCGGGTACTACGACGACTACTGGCCGCAGCGTGCCCTGGCGCTGTCCGCCTATCTGAAGGGTGACCCGAAGCCGCTGGTGCAGATCGCGGGTCCGCATCCGGAGGCGGCGGCGGAGCAGGAGAACGGCAGCGCGGTCTACACGGCCGTGGAGTGCAACGACGCGTCCTGGCCGACCGACTGGCGCACCTGGGACCGCGACAACACGCGGCTCGCGCGGGTGGCGCCGTTCGAGACCTGGGACAACGTGTGGATGAACCTGCCGTGCGCGTACTGGCCGGTGCCGCGGCAGAAGCCGCTCGACGTGCGGACCCTGCCGGGGGAGTTGCCGCCGACGCTGATCCTGGCGGCCGAGCGGGACGCGGCGACGCCGTACGACGGGGCGAAGGAGCTGCACAGGAGGCTGTGGGGTTCGGTGCTGGTGACGGAGAACGGCGCCGGCACCCACGGGATCGGCGGCGGCCCCAACACGTGCGTCAACGGCTATCTGGACGCCTACCTGCTGGAGGGGCGGCTCCCCGGGCGGGACGCCGGATGCGCACCGCACAAGGAGCCCACGGCGCAGGCGCCCGACGGTGAGCGCGGCACCGAGGGCGCGAAGGGCCCGGCGGCGACGCCCAAGGACGCGGAACAGGCCGGGCCGGCCGCCCGGAGCGCCGGGCAGGCGCCCTGACGGACGGTTCGGTGACATGACGACGGCGGGCGCCCCCGGAAAAGGGGCGCCCGCCGTCGTGTCGTGCCGGTCAGGCGAGCCCTGCCACCAGTTCGGTGATGTGCTTGCGGCGGCCCGTGTAGAACGGGACCTCCTCGCGCACGTGCATCCGGGCCTCGGAGGCACGCAGATGACGCATCAGGTCGACGATGCGGTACAGCTCGTCGGCCTCGAACGCGAGGATCCACTCGTAGTCGCCGAGGGAGAACGAGGCGACCGTGTTGGCGCGCACGTCCGGGTAGCCGCGGGCCATCTTGCCGTGGTCGGCGAGCATCCGGCGACGGTCCTCGTCGGCCAGCAGGTACCAGTCGTAGGAGCGCACGAAGGGGTAGACGCTCACGTAGTCGCGGGGCGTCTCGTCGGCGAGGAACGCCGGGATGTGCGAGCGGTTGAACTCGGCGGGCCGGTGCAGCGCCATGTTCGACCAGACCGGGTCCAGCGCGCGGCCGAGGCGGGTGCGCCGGAAGAGGTTGTACGCCTCCTGGAGCTGGTCGCTGGTCTCGGCGTGCCACCAGATCATGAGATCGGCGTCGGCCCGCAGCCCCGAGACGTCGTAGGTGCCGCGGACGGTGACGTCCTTCGCGGCGAGCTGGTCGAACAGCTCCTGGACCTCGTCGGCGTAACCGGCGCGGTCCTCCGGCAGTACGTCCTTCAGCCGGAAGACGGACCACAGGGTGTAGCGGATGGCCTCGTTGAGGTCCTTGGCCAGCTTGCCCTTGTTCGGGACCCTGCCGGACTCGGTGGTGGGGGCGTCGTCACTCATGGGGCTATTCTCCCGCTCCGCCGTGCAGGCTCTGCACCGGGTCGGCCCGCAACGCGTCCAGGCCGCCGAAGTCGCCGCCGAGGCCGTCCACCGCGGCGTACGCGGAGGCGATGCAGGCGGGGATGCCGACGCCGTCGTAGGCGGCCCCACAGACGGCGAGGCCCGGCAGCCTGCCCACGTGCTCGCGGACCCGGGCCACGCGCGCGTGGTGGCCCACCGGGTACTGGGGCAGTCCGTCGTCCCAGCGTGTCACCCGGGTCTCCACCGGCTCGGCGTCGAGGCCGGTGGCCTCCCGCAGGTCGTGCCGGGACACCCGGACCAGGTCGTCGTCGGGGCGGCCGAGCACCTCCGTCTCGCCGTACCGTCCGACGGAGGTGCGCAGCACGGTCAGGTCCGGGTTCCGCTCGGCGATCCAGCCCCATTTGCGGGAGGCGAACGTCGAGGCCTTGATGGTGTGTCCGTCGACCGGCGGGACCAGGAATCCGCTGCCCTCGGGGAGGGTGGCGTCGGCGCGGCGGTAGGCGAGGGTCACGAGGGCCATCGACGCGTACTCGACGGCGGCCAGTTCGGTCGCGGCGGCGGGTGCCTCGGCGCGCAGCAGCGCGGCGGCGGCCGGGGCGGGCACGGCGAGGACGACCGCGTCGGCGTGCAGGACCCGGCCGCCCGCGACGATCCGCCAGGCGGACCCGGGCCGCTCGTCGGACGCGGGGCCTGCGGGGCCCGTCCTGCGCAGTGCGGTGACCGGGGTCCCGGTGAGGATCTCGCCGCCGCGTGCGGTCACCGACTCGGCCACGGCGAGGGGCAGTCGGCCCACACCGCCGTCGATGCCCATGAACACCGGCCCGGTCTGCTGCGCGGCGGCGGCCTTGGCCTGGATCTCGCGGACCGCTTCCGTGAGGGAGGTATGGGTGCGGGCGGCGGCGTACAGCTGGGGGACGGCGAGGCGCAGGGAGATGCGGTAGGCGTCGCCCGCGTACACCCCGCCGAGGAGGGGTTCGACGAGACGGTCGACGACCTCGCGGCCCATGCGGGCGGCCACGTACTCGCCCACCGCGATGTCGTCGCCGACCTCGGTGCGCGGGAGGTCGGCGTCGCGCTCGACGCGGCGCAGGCCCTCCTCGGAGAGGACGTCCGCGAGGGCGGAGGCGGTGCCGGGGACGCCCATGACGTGCCCCTTGGGCATGGGGCGCAGGACACCCCGGTTCCACAGCGAGGCCGAGGCGGTGGCGGGCGGCTGGAGGAGGTCGCCCAGGCCGGTCTCGCGGGCGAGGGCCAGGGCCTCGGGGCGGCGCGCCAGCATCGACTCGGCGCCGAGGTCCACGCGCGCGCCCGCGATCTCGCCGGTCAGCAGCTTGCCGCCGAGACGGTCCGAGGCCTCCAGCACGGTGACGCGGAACCCGCGCCCCAGCAGGCGGTGGGCGGCGGCCAGCCCGGCGATGCCGCCCCCGACGACCACGACGTGTCCCGAACCCGTACGAACGTCCTCTTCGCGCATGTCTCCACCTTCTCAGACCCCGGCGGCGCCTCTGCCGGGGAGCCCGGTGTCCGGTGCGAGTCCGGACCGTGACCGCATCGGGACCGGATCCGGCCAACGTCCTGGGCCGGCCGGGCGTCGAAGGAGCGTCAGTCAGTCACCGTCCCGGGGGTAGGCCATGCGCACACGTACGTCAGCACGAACGGCACGACCGGCGTCGCCGGAACCGTCCCCCCTTCCCGCTCTCCGGTCGCACCCGTCCCGGCCGTCGCGTGTCCTGGCCGGGGTGCTCCTCGTCACCGCGCTCGCCCTGACGGGGTGCGGTGCCGGCGACAGTTCGTCCGACAGCGCCGGCGACAGCAAGGCGGCGGCGCCGGACGGCGGGGGCGCGAACGCGCAGAAGGCGGACTCGGGCGCCGCGGGCAGTGACAGCGCGACGGGCCGCAGGGCCACCGCCCCGACGAAGCTGTCCGCTAACAGCATCATCCGCACCGCCTCGCTGACGGTTCGGGTCAAGGACGTCCCCCAGGCCCTGGACGACACGCGGACCACCGTCGAGAGCGCCGGGGGCTACGTGGGCAACGAGACGACCACGCGTGACGGCGAGGGCCGGGAACGCACCCGCGTCGTCCTGCGGGTGCCCACCGAGCGGTACGACCAGGTGCTCGCCGACCTGGAGGGCACCGGAAAGGTCCTGGAGCGCACGGCCAAGGCGCAGGACGTCACCGACGAGGTCGTGGACGTGCGGAGCCGTATCGCCTCGCAGCGTGCGAGCGTGGCCCGGGTCCGCGAACTGATGGACAAGGCGACCAAGCTCAGTGATGTGGTCACCCTGGAAGGGGAGTTGAGCAGCCGCGAGGCCGACCTGGAGGCGCTGCTCGCTCGGCAGGCCTCGCTGAAGGACCGTACGAGTCTGGCGACGATCACGCTGTCGCTGTCCCAGACGGCGGTGCGGCACGCCGAGAAGAAGGACGACGACCCGGGCTTCCTGGACGCGCTCGCCGGCGGCTGGAACGTACTGGTCACCATGATCCGCTGGCTGGCTCTCGCGATCGGGGCGGTCCTCCCGTTCGCGGCGGGCGCCGCGCTGATCGCCGCGGTGTGGCTGTTCGTGGTGCGGCCCCGGCTGCGTCCCCGGCCCGCCGCGGCCGCGGGTCCGGCGACCGCTTCGGGACCGGCCGCCGTCCCGGCGTCGCGCCCGTCCCCGGGGGCCGGCCCGGACACCGCGGCTCCGCAGGCCGGCCCCCCGGCGGACGGCAGGGCCGAGGGCGGCGGTGAGCGGGACTGAAATGCCGGGCCCCCGTAGCGTGTTCGTATGAGCATGAGCCGAACGAGCGGTAGTGGTGGGGGCCGGGAACGACTGGTCGTGATCGGCGGTGACGCGGCGGGCATGTCCGCCGCGTCACAGGCGCGCCGGCTGCGCGGGCCGGACGAACTGGAGATCGTCGCCTTCGAGCGGGGCAACTTCGCCTCGTACTCGGCGTGCGGCATCCCCTACTGGGTGGGCGGCGACGTCACGGACCGCGACCGGCTGGTGGCGCGGACCCCGGAGGAGCACCGGGAACGCGACATCGACCTGCGGATGCGCACGGAGGTGACGGAGATCGACGTCGCGGGCGCCCGGGTGCGGTCCCGCGAGCTGGACACCGGGACCGAAGCGTGGACGTCGTACGACAAGCTCGTGATCGCGACCGGCGCGCGGCCCGTACGGCCCGACCTGCCGGGCATCGACGCGCCGGGGGTGCACGGCGTGCAGACCCTGGACGACGGGCAGGCCCTGCTCGACACGCTGGAGAGGTCGCGGGGGCGCCGTGCCGTGGTCGTGGGGGCGGGCTACATCGGGGTGGAGATGGCCGAGGCGCTCATCAACCGCGGGTACGAGGTGACGGTCGTCAACCGCGGCAAGGAGCCGATGTCCACGCTCGACCCGGACATGGGCCGCCTGGTGCACACGGCCATGGAGGGCCTCGGCATCACGATGGTCGACGACGCCGAGGTCACCAAGGTGCTCACGGGTGACGACGGCAGGGTCCGCGCGGTCGT
Source organism: Streptomyces sp. NBC_01428 (assembly GCF_036231965.1). Classification (NCBI taxonomy): domain Bacteria; kingdom Bacillati; phylum Actinomycetota; class Actinomycetes; order Kitasatosporales; family Streptomycetaceae; genus Streptomyces; species Streptomyces sp. NBC_01428. Next base: position 2,526,740 of record NZ_CP109499.1, read on the forward strand.
CACGGACGACGCCGAGTACCCGGCGGACGTGGTGGTGCTCGGCATCGGCGTTCGCCCCGAGACGGCGCTGGCGCGGGCGGCGGGGCTGCCGGTGGGCGACCACGGGGGTCTGCTCACCGACCTGGCGATGCGGGTGCGCGGGCACGAAAACATCTGGGCCGGCGGCGACTGCGTGGAGGTGCTCGACCTGGTCTCGGGGAGCGAGCGGCACATCGCGCTGGGCACGCACGCGAACAAGCACGGCCAGGTGATCGGCACCAACGTGGGCGGCGGGTACGCGACGTTCCCCGGGGTCGTCGGGACCGCGGTGAGCAAGGTGTGCGACCTGGAGATCGCCCGCACCGGTCTGCGCGAGAAGGACGCGCACCGGGCGGGCCTGCGGTTCGAGACCGTCACCGTCGAGTCGACGAGCCGCGCGGGCTACTACCCGGGGGCCGAGGTCATGACGGTGAAGATGCTCGCGGAGCGGCGCACCGGGCGGCTCCTCGGCGTGCAGATCGTCGGCCGCGAGGGCGCGGGCAAGCGCGTGGACGTCGCGGCGGTGGCGCTGACCGCGGGCATGACGGTGGAACGGATGACGACCCTCGACCTCGGCTACGCGCCGCCGTTCTCCCCCGTCTGGGACCCCGTCCTGGTGGCGGCCCGCAAGGCGACGGCGAAGGTGCGGGCCGGCGCCTCGTGACGGCGCGCACCGCTCCCCCACGCCGACCGCCCCACCGCGTAGGGCGTCACGCCGGCCGCTAGGCGGACTCGTGGCCCGCCGATCCGTTGATGCGGTCTATCGCCTGGCGGGCCTGCTCCCCCGGCGGCCGGGCGGGCAGCGACGAGACGGAGGCGGGCGCGGTGACCGCGGGCGGGGCCTGGGCGGGCTTGGCATGGGCCGCCGACCGGGTGGACCGCAGGCGGTGGCTCACGGCCTCGTCCAGCGTCACCGGGCGCTGCATCCGGGCCGCGAGCCGTCCGGCCTCCTGGCCGAGCGCGGCCACGTCCTCCCAGGGGAGGTGCACCACCAGGGCGATCTCCGCCTCGCCGTCGGGCAGGGCCTGCATCGGAGGAGTAACTCGGTCGTTCATCGCCTGTGTCCTCACGTCATCACGTCGTCGCGTCGAACCCACGCCGGAACATCCGTCACGGCGGGGGCGGTTGAGGACACATACGGCCGGCGGGGCGGGTGTGTTCAGTGGGACGAGGTGGTGAACTCCGGCCGGGCGCGGGGGCCCTGGGACTGGATGGCCCGCGCATTCACCCCGTGCATCGCGGGCAGTACTTCCTTGTGGTCATCCCCGTCCATGACGTGAACCCGGCGCGGCGCACGCCCTATGTGACGTACGCCCTGATCGCCGCCAATGTCATCGTGTTCCTCTACACACCCGGTCTGGCCGGATCCGCGGCGGGTGACAGCGCCCTCTCGCAGCTGTGCCACCTGCACGCGTTCACGGACCAGTACGCGGCCGTGCCGCAGGAACTGATCCACCATCGGATGGCGCGTCTGGTGCCGACCGGCGAGGTCGGGGCCGGACCGCACGGCGCGGGCTGCGCGCTGGGCCCGCCGGACTACGGCAAGTCGCCCCCGCTGTCGGTGCTCACGGCGATGTTCCTGCACGGGAGCTGGCTGCACCTGCTGGGCAACATGCTCTTCCTGCTGATCTTCGGCAACAACATCGAGGACCGCCTCGGCCACGTCCGCTTCACGCTGTTCTACGGGGCGTGCGGCTTCGCTGCGGCCTACGGCTTCGCACTGGTCAACGCGGACTCGGGCGACCCGCTGATCGGCGCCTCGGGAGCGATCGCGGGGGTCCTCGGCGCCTACCTGGTGCTGTATCCCAGGGCCAGGGTCTGGGTGCTGGTCCCGTTCCTGGTGTTCCTGCCGCTCCGGCTGCCCGCGTGGATCGTGCTGGGTTTCTGGTTCGTGCTCCAGGCCGCGTACTCGTCGGGGGCGGCGGTGCCGGACGCGGGCACCGTCGCGTATGCCGCGCACGTCGTGGGATTCCTCGCCGGCATGCTGCTGGCCTGGCCGCTGCGCCCCGGCACCCCACCACCGCCCGAACCGCGCCGCCTGCTGTTCGGCAGACAGGCGCGGCACGGCTGGTGAGCCGGCGGGGCCGGCCGTGACCGCGGGGCCGGCTTCTAGCGCGCCGTCCGGGTGTGGACGTACTCCACGAGCCGGGTCAGGGAGTCCGGGTCCATCGAGGGCAGGACGCCGTGGCCGAGGTTGAAGACGTGGCCCTCCAGACCGGCGGCGGCATCCAGCACCTCGCGGGTCTTGGCCTCCACGGCCGCGGTCGGCGCGAACAGCACGGCCGGGTCGAGGTTGCCCTGGAGCGCCTTGCCGGGGCCGACACGGCGGGCGGCCTCGTCGAGCGGGACGCGCCAGTCGACGCCCACCACGTCCGCGCCGGCCTCGCCCATGAGGCCGAGCAGTTCGCCCGTGCCGACGCCGAAGTGGATGCGCGGGACGCCGTACCCGGCGACGGCGTCGAAGACCTTCGTGGACGCGGGCAGGATCGAGCGGCGGTAGTCCGCGGGGGCCAGGGCGCCGACCCAGGAGTCGAACAGCTGGACGGCGCTCGCGCCCGCCTCGATCTGCACCTTCAGGAAGGCGGAGGTGATCTCGGCGAGACGGTCGAGCAGGTCGGCCCACAGCTGCGGGTCGCCGTACATGAGCGCCTTGGTGTGCTCGTGGTTCTTCGACGGTCCGCCCTCGACCAGGTAACTCGCGAGGGTGAAGGGCGCGCCCGCGAACCCGATGAGCGGGGTCTCGCCCAGCTCGGCCGTCAGGAGCTGGATCGCCTCGGTGACGTACCAGACGTCCTCGGGGGTCAGATCGCGCAGCTGGGCCAGGTCGGCGCGGGTGCGGATCGGGTTCTGCACGACGGGGCCGACGCCCGGCTTGATGTCCAGGTCGACACCGATGGCCTTCAGCGGGACGACGATGTCGCTGAAGTAGATCGCGGCGTCCACGCCGTGCCGGCGGACCGGCTGGAGCGTGATCTCGGCGACCAGCTCGGGCCGCATGCAGGACTCCAGCATGGGGATGCCCTCGCGCACCTTGAGGTACTCGGGCAGTGAGCGACCGGCCTGCCGCATGAACCACACAGGGGTGTGCGGCACGGGCTCGCGCCTGCACGCCTTGAGGAAGGCGGACTCGTACGTGGCTGTCGGCTGCTGCCCGGCGGGGCTGTGGTTGGCGCTCACGACGGAAAGTCTCCCACGGCTCGCGGACCGCCCGGTCCCGGGCTCCGGCGACCCCCGGTGACCACCGCGCCCCCTCGCGGGGGTGCCCGGAAAGCGGTGTTCGCGCGGCGCGATCCGGACAGGGGTCCCACGCACGGGTGTCTCTCCCTGCACGCGGGCTCCGTTCCCCTTAATCTTCCCCGCATGGCTGCGGCTCAGGGACGACTGTCGGACGGCGCTGGCGGAATGGACGACGCGAAGGAGGAGGACAGGAATGCGGTGGAGACGGCCCCGTTGCCCTTCCGGGCGGCCGTCGACGCCCTGAGGGCCGCGCGACTGCGGCCGGACATCGAGATCGACCCGACACGACCACCGCAGCGCCTGGCGCCTCACGCCTACGCGCTGGAGGCCGCGGTCGTCGCGGACGACGAGGATCTGGCCGACGGCCGGCTCGTCCTGCTGCACGATCCGGCCGGGCACGACGCCTGGCAGGGCTCGTTCCGGCTGGTGACCCTGGTCCGGGCGGAGCTGGAGCCCGAGATGGCAGCGGACCCGCTCCTCCCCGAGGTCTGCTGGTCGTGGCTGACGGGCGCGTTGCAGGCCCGCGGGCTGTCGTACGGCGAACCGAGCGGCACCGTGACGCGCGCGAGCTCCCACTACTTCGGCGGGCTCTCGGAACGCCCCGCCGCCTCACAGATCGAGATCCGGGCGTCCTGGACGCCACGGGAGGGCCTCGGCGGCGTTCCGGACACCGCCGCACACCTCGCGGCCTGGTGCGACCTGCTGTGCCAGATCGCCGGTCTGCCGCCGGTGCCCCCGGGCGACGCCTCGGTGGTCACCCTGCCGCAGCGCCGGGGGCCGCAGTCCCGCTGATCCCGCTCCCCGACCCCCCGCCAAAGGCGCGCGTCACGACGCGCGCCTTTCGCATGTCCCGATCCCGATCCGTCCGATCCACACGTCCCCGTCCGTCTGACCGCCGGTCTTCACCCGCTTGCCGGTTTCTTTGTCGATACGACCACTTTCGGCCGCGTATCGACGTGGAGCGACTCGGTTCGATCTTCGGATGATCGATCGCGTGTCCGAATTGCACGGATTGTTACTCACCACATCGTGATCATTCTCTAAAGGTCCACGGGTTTGATGCCGAAGACGTCTGTGACCTTGAAAGCACGGTTCGTCCTGGCTCGCCCCCCAGAGCCGGTCCCCGTCCCCGCACCCCAGGAGGCCTGGTGTCCGTTCTCCTCGAGCAGCCCGCAAGCCTGGTCGCCTACCGCCCGAACAAGCCGACCGCCATGGTGGTCGTGGCCGACCCTCGGGTCCGCTCCACCGTCACCCGCCATCTGTGGGCGCTCGGAGTGCGCGACGTCATCGAGGCGTCGTCCGTCGCGGAGGCCCGTCCCCGCATCGGCAACCCGCGCGACATCTGCGTCGCCGATGTCCACCTGCCGGATGGTTCCGGCCTCACCCTTCTGTCCGAAACCCGAGCCGCGGGCTGGCCCAACGGCCTCGCCCTCTCCGCCGCCGACGACATCGGCGCCGTGCGCAACGCCCTCGCGGGCGGCGTCAAGGGCTACGTCGTCACCGGTACCCGTACGAACGTCGGGCTCCCCACCCGGCCCGGCGCCGCGCCCATCGGCTCGGCCGCCGCCCGTATGCACCGTCGCCCCCCGGGTGCCCCGAGCCACCCGGGCGGCTACCGCGAACTGTCCGGCCGCGAGGTCGAGGTCCTGCGCCTGGTCGCGGAGGGCCAGTCGAACAAGGCCATCGGCGTCTCCATGGGCCTGTCCGCGCTGACCGTCAAGAGCCACCTCGCCCGTATCGCCCGCAAGCTCGGCACGGGTGACCGCGCCGGGATGGTCGCGGTCGCGCTGCGGACCGGCATCATCCACTGACCTCTCCCCCGCACCGCTCCGCACTCCCCCACCCGGCCTCCTCCCCCCGTGCGTGAACCGGATCTTTCACCGAGCTGACTGGTTTACGACCCTCAGACGCCCGTCGACGGAACGTTCCGTCGACGGGCGTTGTCCATACACGGATACCCTTGACAGGTGACCGACGCCCAAGAGACCGCAGCAGACAGCTCACTGCGAACCACCGGAGGCGGCCCTCCGGACGACGTCGAATCGGCGCCGATCCCCTTGCTCGAGCCCCGCGAGGGCATTCCGCCGGTGATCGCCGACGAGGCCGCCCTCGCCGAGGTGGTCGCGGCGTTCGCCGCGGGCACCGGCCCGGTGGCCGTCGACGCCGAACGCGCGTCCGGGTACCGATACGGCCAGCGCGCCTATCTCGTGCAGCTGCGCCGCGAGGGCGCGGGCAGCGCGCTGATCGACCCCGTCGCCTGCCCCGACCTGTCGGGCCTCGGCGAGGCGATCTCCGGCGCCGAGTGGGTGCTGCACGCCGCGACCCAGGACCTGCCCTGTCTCCGCGAGATAGGCATGATCCCCACCAGCCTCTTCGACACCGAGCTGGCCGGCCGTCTGGCCGGGTTCCCCCGCGTGGGCCTCGGCGCCATGGTCGAGAGCGTCCTCGGCTTCGTCCTGGAGAAGGGCCACTCCGCCGTCGACTGGTCCACCCGCCCGCTGCCCGAGCCCTGGCTGCGCTACGCCGCGCTCGACGTGGAGCTCCTCGTCGACCTCCGCGACGCCCTGGAGAAGGAGCTCGACCGGCAGGGCAAGCTGGACTGGGCCCGCCAGGAGTTCGACGCCATCGCCGCGGCCGAGCCCGCCCCGCCCCGCAAGGACCCGTGGCGCCGCACGTCCGGGATGCACAAGGTCCGCCGCCGCCGGCAGATGGCCGTCGTGCGGGAACTGTGGGAGACCCGGGACCGGGTGGCGCAGCGCCGGGACATCTCGCCGGGCAAGGTGCTCGGGGACGCGGCCATCGTCGAGGCCGCGCTGGGCCTGCCGGCCAACGTGCACGCGCTGTCCGCGCTGAACGGCTTCGGACACCGCATGGGGCGGCGCCAGCTGGACCAGTGGCAGGCCGCGGTCGACCGCGCGAGGGAACTGCCGGACGCCGAGCTGCCGCAGCCGGGGCAGCCGGTGACCGGTCCGCCGCCGCCGCGCGCGTGGGCCGACAAGGACCCGGCCGCCGCCGCCCGGCTCTCCGCCGCGCGGGCGGCCGTGTCGGCGCTGGCCGAGCAGCTGAACATGCCGCAGGAGAACCTGATCACCCCGGACACCGTGCGGCGGGTGTGCTGGGAGCCGCCGGCGACCCCGGACGCCGAGTCCGTGGGCGCGGCCCTCAGCGGGTACGGGGCGCGGCCCTGGCAGGTCGAGCTGGTCACGCCCGTCCTGGTGACCGCGCTGTCCCTGAAGGCGGCCTAGAGACCCCTCGGAGGGCCTTGGACGGCCCCTGAAGGGACGCGCCGCGACGCCTGTGGCCGCCGGGACTACGCCGAACGGGCTCCGGAGGCCGGACCGGAGCGTCGAGATCACGCCAAGATCCGCGAGCCGGGCGGGAGCACACGCCGCCCTGCCCGCGGATCCCTTCGTACGCCTTACGGATGTGACCTTCGCCGCTCCCGGCCGCGGGACTGGGCACGATGGTTACTCGTAAGTAGCATGGGTGCTGAGCGCGCGCTCAGGCGTGTGCCCGCGCAGCAGTGCCATCCCGCATCTGGAGGAGAGCCATCGTGCCTCGTACCGTCAGGGACGTCGTCTTCGTCGACGGCGTCCGCACCCCGTTCGGCAAGGCGGGCCCGAAGGGCATCTACCACGAGACCCGCGCCGACGACCTCGTCGTGAAGGCCATCCGGGAGCTGCTGCGCCGCAACCCCGGTCTTGACCCCCAGAAGATCGACGAGGTCGCCATCGCCGCGACCACGCAGATCGGCGACCAGGGCCTCACCCTGGGGCGCACGGCCGGCATCCTCGCCGGGCTGCCCCAGTCGGTCCCCGGCTACTCCATCGACCGCATGTGCGCGGGCGCGCTGACCGCCGTCACCAGCACCGCGGGCTCCATCGCCTTCGGCGCGTACGACGCCGTCATCGCCGGCGGTGTCGAGCACATGGGCCGTCACCCCATGGGCGAGGGCGTGGACCCGAACCCGCGGTTCGTCAGCGAGAAGCTGGTCGACGAGTCCGCGCTGTTCATGGGCATGACCGCCGAGAACCTGCACGACCGCTACCCCACGATCACCAAGCGTCGCGCCGACGAGTACGCCGTGCGCTCGCAGGAGAAGGCCGCCAAGGCGTACGCCAACGGCAAGATCCAGCAGGACCTGGTGCCGGTCTCGGTGCGCAACACCAACGCGGAGGTCGGTGAGACGGGCTGGGGCCTGGTCACCGCCGACGAGCCGATGCGTCCGGGCACCACGCTGGAGAACCTCTCCGGTCTCAAGACCCCGTTCCGCGTGCACGGCCGGGTCACCGCGGGCAACGCGGCCGGTCTGAACGACGGCGCGACCGCCTCGATCATCGCCTCCGAGGACTTCGCCCGCGAGCACGACCTGCCCGTGCGGATGCGCCTCGTCTCGTACGCCTTCGCGGGTGTCGAGCCGGAGGTCATGGGTTACGGCCCGATCCCGGCGACGGAGAAGGCGCTCGCGAAGGCCGGTCTGTCGATCGAGGACATCAACCTCTTCGAGATCAACGAGGCCTTCGCCGTCCAGGTGCTCGCGTTCCTGGAGCACTACGGCATCGCCGACGACGACGCGCGCGTCAACCAGTACGGCGGCGCCATCGCCTACGGCCACCCGCTCGCCTCCTCCGGCGTCCGTCTGATGACGCAGCTGGCCCGCCAGTTCGAGGAGCAGCCGGAGGTCCGCTACGGCCTCACGACCATGTGCGTCGGCTTCGGCATGGGCGCCACGGTCATCTGGGAGAACCCGCACCACAAGGACGCCGGAGGCGACAAGTGAGCACCACCGAACTCCTCAAGGGCGCGGCCGAGCTGTTCCCCGACGAGGTCGTGACGTCCGCGCACGTACGCCACCTCGACCTGCCGTTCAACGCCGGGCGCTTCGCGCTGATCACGCTCGACAACGGCTTCGACCACACCAAGCCGACCACCTTCGGCCCGGCGTCGCTGGCGAACCTCGACGCCGCCGTCGACCAGGTCGAGAAGGAGGCCGCGGCCGGCGAGATCGTCGGTATCGGCATCACCGGCAAGCCGTTCATCTTCGCGGTCGGCGCCGACCTCAAGGGTGTCGAGCTGCTCAAGCGGCACGAGGACGCGCTCGCCATCGGCAAGGGCGGCCACGAGGTCTTCAAGCGGCTGTCGGGCCTCGCGGCCCCGACCTTCGCCTACTACAACGGCGCGGCGATGGGCGGTGGCGTCGAGGTCGGTCTGCACTGCACCTACCGGACCGTCTCCGCGGCCCTGCCGGCGTTCTCGCTGCCCGAGGTCTTCCTCGGTCTGGTCCCCGGCTGGGGCGGCTGCACGATCCTGCCGAACCTGATCGGCGCCGACAAGGCCGTCTCGGTGATCATCGAGAACTCGCTCAACCAGAACAAGCAGCTCAAGGGCGGCCAGGTCTACGACCTCGGCATCGCCGACGCGCTGTTCGAGGGCGCGGACTTCCTGGAGCAGTCGCTGCTGTGGACGGCCGCCGTCCTCAAGGGCGACATCGCCATCGAGCGCCCGGCGATCGACCGCGGTGAGGCCTGGGACCAGGCCGTCGCGCGCGGCCGGGGCATCGCCGACGGCAAGGTGCACGGGGCCGCTCCGGCCGCCTACCGCGCGCTCGACATCATCGCCGCGGCCAAGGACGGGGACCTGCAGAAGGGCTTCGACGCCGAGGACACGGCGCTCGCCGACCTGATCATGGGCGGCGAACTGCGGGCGGGCATCTACGCCTTCAACCTGGTCCAGAAGCGCGGCAAGCGTCCGGCGGGCGCGCCGGACAAGTCCCTCGCGCGTCCGGTCACCAAGGTCGGCGTCGTCGGCGCGGGCCTGATGGCCTCCCAGCTGGCGCTGCTGTTCCTGCGCCGCCTGGAGGTGCCGGTCGTGCTGACCGACATCGACCAGGAGCGCGTCGACAAGGGCGTGGGCTACGTCCACGCCGAGATCGACAAGCTGCTCCTCAAGGGCCGTGTCAACCAGGACAAGGCCAACCGCCTGAAGGCCCTGGTCTCCGGCGTGCTCGACAAGGCCGAGGGCTTCTCCGACGCGGACTTCATCATCGAGGCCGTGTTCGAGGAGATCGGTGTCAAGCAGCAGGTGTTCGCGGAGGTCGAGGCGGTCGCCCCGGCGCACGCGATCCTCGCCACCAACACCTCCTCGCTGTCGGTCAGCGAGATGGCGTCGAAGCTGAAGAACCCCGAGCGGGTCGTCGGCTTCCACTTCTTCAACCCCGTCGCGATCCTCCCGCTCCTGGAGATCGTGCGCGGCGAGCAGACGGACGACGCCTCGCTCGCCACGGCGTTCGCCGTCGCCAAGAAGCTGAAGAAGACCGCGGTTCTGGTGAAGGACGCCCCGGCGTTCGTCGTGAACCGCATCCTCACCCGCTTCATGGGTGAGATCCAGAACGTCATCGACGAGGGCACGCCGGTCGAGGTCGCGGAGAAGGCGGTGGAGCCCCTGGGCCTGCCGATGTCTCCCCTGGTCCTGCTGGAGCTGGTCGGTCCCGCGATCGGTCTGCACGTCTCGGAGACCCTCAACCGGGCCTTCCCGGACCGCTTCACGGTCTCCCCGAACCTCGCGGCGGTCGTCAAGGCGGGCAAGCGCGGCTTCTACGTCTACTCCGCCGAGAACGGCTTCAAGCCGGAGCTGGACCCCGAGGTCGCGGCTCTCCTCCAGCAGGGCGATTCCGTCCTGACCGAGGAGCAGGTCCGTGACCGCGTCCTGGACGCCGTCGCCCAGGAGATCGGGCTCATGCTCGACGAGGGTGTCGTCGCCGAGGCGCAGGACATCGACCTCTGCCTGATCACCGGTGCCGGCTGGCCGTTCCACCTCGGTGGGATCACGCCGTACCTGGACCGCGAGGGTGTCTCCGAGCGGGCCACCGGCAAGCGTTTCCTGGCGCAGGGCCTCGCCTCGGTCCCCGCGTGACGCTCCGCTGAGTCACACCGGTGCCCCGCAGGCCAGTCGGCTTGCGGGGCACCGTCGTACCCGGGGAGCCGGCGAGCAGAATTCAGCCCCTCCGGCGCTTGAGGAGCGGGGGTCCGGGGGCAGCGCCCCCGGGTACGGGACGGGTGGGGGCGGAGGGGGCGCAAGGAGCTTCCGGGGTCACACCGGGTGCCAGGGCTCCAGGGCGAGGACCGGTTCGGGCTTGCGCCGGGTGAGCAGGAGTTCCCCGGTCGCCGGGGAGAGGCTCGCGGCGACGACCCGCCCGTGCTCGTCCTCCGCCAACGACACCGACGCGTCGGCGGGAAGCTCGGGACCCGACTCCGTCCACCACGCCCCGGCCGCCTCGTCCTCGGTCGGATACGCGGCGAACGCCACCCGCCCGCTCGCGGACCGCTGAGCGAGCAACGTGCAGTCGTGCCCGTCGAGTTCGCAGCGGATGGCGCAGACGGGCCCGGGCCCGGCGGAGGCGAGGACGGGCGCGGGCTTGGCGCCGGGACGCCAGGCGCACACGTCGCCCGACGCGTCGGTGAAGAAGAGCGTGGTGGAGTCGAAGGAGGTCGCGAGCGCGCGCAGGGTGTCCGCGCGGACCGGTGCCTCCAGCGCCTCCTCCAGGGCCGGTTGGCCACCCGCCTCCTCCTGGCGCCAGTGCAGGACGCCGTCCGGCACGGCCGCGTACAGCTCGACCAGGCCCGACGTCCCCGTGACGGCCGCCAAGTCCCCTTGGACATCATGTCCCTTGAGGTCGCGCCAGGGCCCCCAGCCGCCCTTGAGCTTCTGCGCGATCATGCTCACTCCGCCGCCCTGGTTGCGGACGAAGACGTGGGCACGCCCCTGCGCGTCGACGGCGACGGCCGGGGTGCCGGTCCGGTCCCCGGTGCGGTTGGGATGCCCGATCGGGTGCCAGTCGAGCGCGGCGAGGTCCGCCCGGTAGTGGGTCGAGTGGACGAGGCCGGACTCGTCACGGACCGTCGGGCGCCAGGAGACGAGGTGGGCATAGCGGTCGGGTCCCTGGCCCAGGGCCAGTACGGGGTGCAGGCGTTGGCCGCCACCCACGGTGCGCGGCGGGTCCCAGGGGCCACCGGGTCCACGCTCCGCCCGGCAGCGGACGGCGGCCTCCGACAGCAGGTACACACTGAGCCTGCCGTCGCGGCCGCGTATGAGCCAGTCGACGTTCACCGGTTCACCTTAATCGGGGACGCGCCGCACGCCGAGGCCCGCCCCCGCCCGCTCACAGCCGCTTGGCGCTGCGCAGCAGCCCGGCGTAGAAGCCGTTGCCGTCGATCCTGGACGCACCGCCCTTGTCGCCCATGGTCGGCCCGTTGACCTCCTTGCGGCTGGAGATGAAGACGCGGTGCCCGTCGGTGTCGACGCCCAGGTACAGGGCCACATGGTCGAGGTGGTTGCCCGTACGGTGGTCCATCTTGAAGAACAGCAGGTCACCGGGCTGGACGACATCGATGTTCTTGGGACGGGTGTACCAGGGGGCGGGACCGGAGAGCTTCAGGATGTCGACTCCCACCTTGGAGCGGGCCATGCCGTCGGCACTGCGCGGCAGTCCGTCGCCGGACGTGTTGCTCGCCATCAGGGGGTAACGGGCCCGGTAGCCCCAGATCATCCGCATGAAGCCGGAACAGTCCAGGGCCCGGTAGCGCTCCTTGCGGGCCTGCAGGGTGGAACCGTCGCGGAACGTGTAGTTGATACCGAGGTAGTCGTAGAAGTCATTCTGTTCGAGCCGGTCGACACCGTCGTCCTTGAACGGACCGAAGACCGCGTCACCCGCGTACGGGACGCCCTCGTCGTCCTTCTTCACCGGCGCGCCGTCGACGTACTGGAAGGCGATCGCGAAGATGTCGTCGGCCTCGCTGCCGTAGAACTCCTTGAACCAGTCCTTGAACCACTTCTCCTTCTCGGCGCCCTTCCGCCAGGCCTCCGGCATGAGACGCACCCAGTCCTGGGTGACCACGCGGGACTGGGTGTTGGCCGGCTCGGTGAAGGTTCGGGAGGGGCCACGGAGGGTCGCGGTGCGGGCTCCGTCCGTGAAGGTCGCGAGGATGTCGCCGTTCTCCCCGCGCAGCACGGAGCGCGTGGGGTTGTTCAGGCGCTCCCAGGTCTGCTTGCCGGTGGCCTTCCCCGAGTTCTCCAGGTCGGGCCGGTCGGTGACGGCCTGCACGGCCGGGACCTTCGCCTCCTCGTCCTTGCGGAGTTCGAAGGTGAGGAAGGCGCTGCCGGTGAGCAGCACGATGACGGTGGCCGCGTGAAGAACGGGACGGCCTTTGCGCTTCGGCATGGTGGCGGCTCCAGAGGTTCCGAAGAGAAGGCGGGTCAGGCGGTCGGCATGGCGCCGAGAAGGATTCCGGCGGTCAGCACGACATAGGTGGCGAGCGTGACCGAGCCGGTCGACAGCAGGGTGGCCGCCTTGGGCTGGCGCACCAGCTGGTAGCCGACGAGACCCGGGACGATGAAGCCCAGGGTCTGGTTGGCGTAGAGCAGCGGGAACTCCATCTGGAGCACGATGATCACGGTCGCCTGGATCAGCACGCCGGACAGCACGACGGCGGCGAAGAGCCGCTTGCCGTAGAGGATCACGAAGCGCTGGAGGAGCAGCGTGGTGACGTACGTCAGGACCGTGACACCCACGACGAGGGCGGCGCGCTGCAGGTCCTCGATGAGGGTGAGCGCCAGCCAGCCCGGCGTGATCATGCCGCCGGGTGAGAGGTTGGTCGTGAGATAGCAGATCAGCGAGAACATCAGGCCCAGGCCGATGCCGATCGCGGCGATCTCGGGGGTGAGGACGGAGGGGATCAACGGGGCTCTCCTGGGCTGTGCCACTGCTGGTCATCGGCGGGGTGGGTGGGAGGAACACGGGGTTCGAACAGGCCCCGGGACGGGGGCTGTTCGCCGCGCTCGGGCGGCTGGGGCCGCGCGGCGGCGGGTCCCTGCGACACGTCCGGCCAGGCGGCACGCGCCTGCTCCGGCCGGCGGCTCTCGTGGGCCGCCCCCTCGGTCGGGTGCGGACGCTGCGGCTGGTTCGCGTACTGCGCCTGCTGCGGGTACGGGTTGTCCGCGGAACGCTGCGTCGGGACGTGGGTCGGGGGCTGGTCGGTCTGCGGTGCGTACCGCGTCTCGTACGCCTCCGAGTACCGCTGGTACGGGTCGATCCGCGGCGCGTACAGCTGGACGGTCTCGACGTGCTCGCGCACCGCCACCGCGGTGTGCGGGGCGGCGGAAGCGCCGGGCCCGTTCCCCTTGCCGTCCCTTCGGCCGGCGGCGTCGCTCCCGGCACCGTCGCCGGCGCTCTCGTCGGCGCTCTCGTCTGCGGGAAGTTCGGCGAGGTGCTCCAGCAGGTGCTCGCCCTGGCCGTGGATGTTGCCGATGGCCACCAGCGAGCTGTCCGGACCGAGTTCGTCGAGGAGGCGCCGCATGAACTCGTCCGGGTCACGGCGGTCGCCGCCGAGGTCGACGGCACGGGAGCGGTACTGGGCGGGCATGGCGTCGATGGCGCTCTTCGCCGGGTGGCCGATGACGAAGACCTTGTCGGGGTCCAGTTCCGGGATGATCTCGCCCATCTGGCCGTTGCGCTCGACGCGGTCCGGTCGGCAGTTGATGACCACGTTCAGGGGGCGGTGGATGGCGCCGAGGTCGAGGAGCTGGTTGATGTTCATCAGTGTCGACTCGGGGTCGTTGGCCGCGAACACGTTGGCGAAGCGGACCTTCTTGCCGTCCTCGGTGACATACCGCTCGACGGAGAGGACACCGGGGTCCGGCGGGGCGTCGTACATGCCCTGGAGGGCCGTCTCCCGCTCCACGCCGAGCAGTTCGGCGACGGTGAGCGCGATCGCCACGTTCTCCTTGAAGGTGAACCAGCTGAACCCGCGCAGCTCCTCGTCCGAGACCGTCTCCGGATCGGCGTAGATGAGCTTGCAGTCGCGGGAGTCGGCCTCCTCCTGGAGGATCGCGAAGCGCTCCTGCTCGGCGGTGACGCAGATGCCGCCCTCCGGCATGGACCGCGAGAGCGAACGGGCCACGTCGTCGAGGGTGGGGCCCATCTCCGCCAGGTGGTCCTCACGGACGTTGCACAGCACGCCGATCGTGGAGCGGATCAGCTTGGACTGGTTGATCTCCTGGAGCGCCGGCATCACCGCCATGCACTCGATGACGAGCGCGTCCGGGTTGTACGCGGCGGCGCGCCGGACGATGCCGATCTGCTCGACGACGTTGGCGATGCCGAACTTGCGGTAGACCGGCTCCTCGGTGGCGTCGGGATGGATGAACCGGGCGGCGGTGCCGGTGGTCTTGGCGACAGTGGTGAGGCCGCCGCCCCGCAGTGCGCCCGCGCAGAGCCGGGTGATGGACGACTTGCCGCGGATGCCGTTGACCAGCACCCGGGTGGGGATGTTGTCCAGGTTGGTGAAATGGCGCCGCTGTTCGACGATGCCCGCCACGAGCAGGATCGCGCAGCACACCATCAGGACGGTGTAGAGGAAGAGCACGGCCGATCAGTTCCTAACGTGCTGCTGCTGGGCCGTGCCGGGTGCGCTCCGGCGTGGCGTTGGCTGCTGTCTGCGCTGCTCCTGGAGCTGCTGACGGACGAGCTCGAAGGAGCGGGTGACCGCGCCGACCTCGTCGTGGTTGCGCGGGAACAGGACGGTCTTGCGGTCGCCGTCGGCCAGTGACTCGCCCTGGGCGGCCAGGGCACGCAGCGGGCGGGCCACCACGATGTGCATCCAGCCGAGACAGGCGGCCGCCGCCGCGGCGCCGAGCAGTCCGGCGAGCACCGTGCGGTGTTGGACGTCGTACTCCGGGATCGCGAGCCGGTCGGCGGGCTGCCAGCTGACGACGGTCCAGCCGAGCTGTTTGGCCGCGCCGCCGCCCACGAAGGGGGCCGCCGCGGCGATCTGCACGCCGTTCTCCCGGTAGAGGACACCGGCGGCGTGCGCGGACTTGCCGACCCTCTGGCCGGACGCGGAGACCAGGTCCTTGAGGCGCTCGTCGGGCAGCGACTGGAAGGCGAGGTATCCGGTGTTGCCGGCGATGACCTCGCCCTTGTCGTCGACGAGGCGGACGACGCCGAGGCCGGGCCGCTTGAGCACGGAGTTGAGGAAGTCGATGCGGAACTCGCCGACAAGCGCCGAGCCGTCACGGCCCGGGATCTCCGCGGTACCGACGACGAGCGGCTTCTTGCCGCCCCGGCCGAGCAGTTGCAGCGGGTCGGCGGTGGCGGGCTTGGGCCGAGCCTCGCGGGGCTCGTCGCCGACCCCCGCGACCACGTCCCCCGAGGCGTCGACGACGTAGAGCGCCTGGTAGCGCAGGTGCTGGTTGAGGGTGCGGTCGAGGACCTTGGTCATGTCCGCCGGGGTGGTGCGGTCACCGATCAGGGTGGCGACGGACTGGAGGTCGGCCTCGCCCTCGTTGAGCGCGCGGCGCACCCGGTCGGTGAGCGTGTCGGTCCGTTCCCGCTGGTCGTTGACGAGCTGCTGCGGGACGACGACGGTGCCGTCGGCGCGGTTCAGGATGAGCAGCAGCGGGGCGGACCAGGCCAGGAGGAGGACCGCGCAGACGGCGAGGAGGGCGCGGGTGCCGACGCGGCGCAGGCCACGCGGGCGCGGCGCGGAGTCGTCCCGTTCCGCGGGTCCGCCGAGCAGTTGTCGGCGCAGCCGTTCCAGGGCCAGGCCGATCCGGCGGGCCTCGCCGTAGCCGGGGACGCTCACCGGGCGGGCCAGGTCGCCACGGGTGAGGCGGCGCGACTCCAGGAAGAGCCGGATGAGGGGTCGCTGCACCGTGCCGAGCAGGACGGCGACGGCGATGCCGCCGACGACGAGGAGCGCTCCGGCAGCGATCAGCCCGAAGACGGGTGAGGTGGAACGGGTGAGGTCCTCGGCGACCTTCACCATGGCGACCACGGTGAGGCCGAGGGCCGTCGCGGTGGTGGTCTCGCCGGGTTCGGGCGAGGAGAGAGCGGCGTAGCCGGCGACGGACCGGTCGCTGAGGAAGCTGCCGCCGAGCAGGCTGCCGCTGACGCCCAGGTAGCCGCCGGAGCCGGGCTCCTTGCTGCTGAGCGGGTGCTGAGCGGCGCGGCCGGCGGCCTTCTTCGCGAAGGCCTTGAGCTGCTTGTTGGAGGCCGCGACCTCTTCGCGCTGGAGGTCGGTGAGCACCTGCTCGGGCTCGGGGATGCCGTCGCTGCTGAGGATCGTCCCGGAGCGGTCCACGACCGCGATCGAACGGAACTGGCCGAGGCTGATGCCGGGGAACTTGAGGCTGTTGGAGGCGACGAGCAGCAGCTGCGGCTTCCCCGGCCAGGAGAGCAGCGCGAACGACAGCAGCCGGATCTCGCCGTTCTCGAGGCGCACCATGCGCGGCGCGAGTCCGCCCTCGTCACCGAGCGTTGACCGGTCGAGGGAGGTCAGCGGCACGGTCTCGCCGCGGGTCGCGACGAGTTTGCCGGACCGGATCTCGACAACCGCCGTGCCCATCCACTTCTGGTACGTGTTGCCCAGTTTGTCGAGGACGGTGTCGGCGGAGACCGGGGCACCGGCGCTGAACAACGCGGCGGAGCGGTCGAGGTCGGTGACCGACTCGTCGATGGAGGCACGCATGGCGATGGCGCCGTCCTCCGCGAAGTGCTGCTGCGAGGTCTGCACGGCCTTGGGCACGGACGTGTCCCCGGCCGGGCCCAGGACGAGTGCTGTGACGGCCGCCAGGGAGAGGAGGAGCGCCGACAGAACCGCAATGGGCGGTCGTATGCCGCCAAGCAGCGACATATCAGCTCTGCGGCGAGCACGGTGCTGCCGCGCCGGGGGCGATGGCGCCAACGGACGGTTCCTCTCAAGCGGTTGTACGGGCGTGCGGGCACGGAAACGGCCCGCGTGCGGGTGCGGGTGTGGCGCGGGGACACGAGGGGGAAAACTGAGTCTCCGCGCGTGTCAGACCAGCGAAGCTGTCAGGAAGTTGCACGGATCAAAAGTGATCTGGGCAACATCATGTTTTAGATGGGCATCTTCGGGCAGGACTCATCAATTCCGGTTCAGGTGAAGTTCAGGCAGATGTCGGGCTTCGGACATCCGGCCATGAACACCCCGACCTCGCCGAACACGGTCCGGTCCTGGACGTGGCGCGCGCCCGGCCCCTCGTGGGGGCCGGGCGCGTCCTGAGGTCCGGCGCTCTCAGCCGGGCAGTTCCGTGAGGGGCTTCAGGCCGTCCTTCGCCGCGCCGCGGTTCAGCATGGTGCCCTCGGTCCGCTCGAAGGCCAGCCGGAGGCGGGAGCGTTCCTGGTCGCTGAGGTCGTCCCGCTTGAGCTCGGCCGCCACGTCCACCAGCCGATAGTTCTCGACCTGCCCCTTGGCGGGCTCGGCCGGAGTGCCGTCCGTGGTGACCTCGGGGTCCGGCGGGATCTCCACGAGGGTCGGCTCGTAGCGTGCCTGGACGTCCCATGTGCCGCCGTGCTGCGTGAAGGTGAACCAGCCGATCACGCCCTCCTCGGTCAACCCCGTCGGTACGTCGTGACGCGCGACCTGGTTGCCGAGGCCGTACGCGATCCACGTGCCGTCGACCTTCTCCATCGGCTGCACGACATGCGCGTGATGGCCGATGACCAGGTCGACCGTGGTCTCGCGCGCGAGCTGCCGGGCGAACTTGAGCTGCGGGGTCGAGGGGTTGGGATGGTGCTCGCGACCCCAGTGGATCGAGAGGATCACGACCTCGGCACCGGCCGCACGGGCCCGCTTCTCCGCCGTCTTGATCCGGCTCAGGTCGTTCTGGTTGACCAGCCAGGGCTTGTCCTTGGGCAGCTCGTGCGCGTTGAAGCCGAAGGCGAAGGAGATCTGCGCGACCTTCACGCCCTTCACGTCCATGACCAGCGGGGTGAGGGCGTCCTTCTTCGTCCGGAAGGAGCCCGTGTGCTTCAGGCCGGCCGCGTCCAGGGTGTCCAGGGTGCGCTTCACTCCCTCGTACCCGTGGTCGATCGAGTGGTTGGAGGCGGTGGAGCAGGTGTCGTAGCCGACGTCCTTGATGGTCCCGGCGATCTGCGGCGGAATGAGGAAGTTGGGGTAGCTCTCGAAGGGGCCCTTCGGCTTGCCGATCACCGGCTCCATGTGGCAGATCCCCAGGTCCGCCTTGCTGATCACGGGCTTGATCCCGGCCATCAGCGGGCCGAAGTCCAGGCCGTCCGTCCCTTTGCCCGTCTTCTTGGCGTCGGCACCGGCCTGGTCGATCAGCTGAGGATGGATCAGGATGTCCCCGGCCGCGGCGACGGTGAACGACCGGCCACCGCCCTTCGACGAGGAGTCGGAGTCCTCACCGCCTCCGACGAGACCGCACCCCGCCAGGGCGGTGACGAGGGCGAGCGGGGTCAGGACAGCGGGCAGGGTGCGGCGGCTACGACGTCTGGTCACCGAGATATCTTGATACAACCATGAGGGCAAACCGCTCCAGAACGATAACGATCGCAACACTTCTCCTACTCCTCACCACTCTGGCCGGTTTGGGCACGGTTGCCGTGCGCGGAAGCCACGACAAGGGGAAGGGCCCCTCCGCCGGCGAGCACGGAGACGGTCTTCCGTCCGTCGACCTGGCGCAGTCCGTCGCCGCCTACACCGACCGGTTCGCGCCGGACGGCGCCTTCCAGCCACCGTCGCGCACCGAGCGGGAAACCATCGCGGCGGGGGTCGGTCTCCTCCTCGAAGGCCGCCGTGAGCAGGCCGAACAGCGACTCGCCGAGGTGGACTTCACCCTGCGCACCGTCGTCGACGCCTCGACCGGCCGACGATTCGCAGAGGTGTACGACCGCGTCGACCAGGGGCCGTCGCCACGCGGCTGGGGCCGCGTCCTCGTCGACCTGGAACACCCGGTCCGATGGTCGGTACAGGTGCCCCACCCGGTCGCCGATCAGGATACGGAGCTGCTCGGCGTGCGGGTCCTGCGGGGTGCCCCGGGAGGCCTTCTTGTGATTGCTGGCGCACATCGCAAATCCGGAGAGGGTAATGCGGCGGATGTGGCCCACCGACGGGACACGGTGTTCCACGCGATCTGCGCCGAACTCGTCCGACGCGGTGTCCCCGGCATCCAACTGCACGGGTTCGCCCAGAAGTCGGCCCCGCACTACGACGTCATCGCCTCGACGGGGGCCGGCGAGGACGGTCTCACCGACGGCCGCCGGCTCGCCGACGCGCTGGGCGACCGGGACTTCGCCGTGTGCCGTGCCTGGGCACGTTCCTGCCCGCTCGCCGGACGGGACAACGTGCAGGGCCGGACGGCGGCCGACGCCCGGGTGCCGTTCCTGCACGTGGAATTCGCTCCGGGACCGCGAAAGGACAACCGTCAGGCGACCCGGGCCGCCGAGGCCCTGGGCGTCGTGACGCGGGGCTGGGCCGGGAGCGCTCTGGCAGGGTGAGGGCATGACGACTCTGCTCATCGTGGACGGCGCCAACGTGGTCGGATCCGTGCCCGACGGATGGTGGCGCGACCGGCGTGGAGCGGCCGAGCGGCTCCGGGACGGGCTGGCCGGTCTCGCGGAGGCCGGGGTGCCCGGTCGTCCCGGCCCGCTGGAGATCGTCCTCGTGGTGGAGGGCGCCGCCCGGGGCGTCGGTTCCATCTCCGGAGTCCGGGTGGACGAGGCCCCGGGCAGTGGTGACGACCGGATCGTGGAGCTCGTGGCCGGGTCGCCCGACCGCCCCCGGCTGGTGGTCACGGCCGACCGCGAACTGCGGCGGCGGGTGACGGAACTGGGCGCCGAGGTCACCGGCCCACGCACCGTACGCCCCGCTCCCTGAACCGTTGAGAACCGGCTTCCGAAACGGGCCTCCGAGCAGGCTTCCGAACCGAACCGGTCCCCGACGCGCCTCCGGCCCCGTGCGTCCACGCCGGGGCGGGGAATGTACGGGGCCGGAGCGCTCAGCGCGCGAACGCCGGGCTAGGGCGTGGGGCCGCTCGGCGGGGGGCCTGCCGGCGGGGTGCCGCCGGTGCTCGGGGACGGGTCCTGGGAGCCGGCCAGGCGGCTGTGCGAGCGGCCGTACAGGAAGTACACGGCGCAGCCGATGACCATCCAGATCCCGAAGCGCAGCCAGGTCTCGGCGGGCAGGTTCAGCATCAGCCACAGGGACGCGAGCACCGACAGGATCGGCACCCAGGGCACCAGTGGGGTGCGGAAGGCGCGGTGCAGGTCGGGGCGGGTGTGGCGGAGGATGACGACGCCGATCGCGACCACGACGAAGGCGAAGAGCGTACCGATGTTGACCAGTTCGGCCAGCTCGCTGAGGCTCGTGAAGCCCGCGACGATCGCGATGAT
The DNA here is from genome assembly GCF_036231965.1 of Streptomyces sp. NBC_01428. NCBI lineage: Bacteria > Bacillati > Actinomycetota > Actinomycetes > Kitasatosporales > Streptomycetaceae > Streptomyces > Streptomyces sp. NBC_01428. The sequence continues at coordinate 2,547,204 of NZ_CP109499.1, forward strand.
CGTCCCGAGCAGGATCGTCGGCCGGTGCGGGGTACGGAACCGGGGGTGGACGCGGGAGAAGAACCGCGGCAGCAGCCCGTCGCGGCTCATCGCGAAGAAGACGCGGGTCTGGCCGAGCAGCAGGATCATGCAGACCGTGGTGAGGCCGACGGCGGCGCCGAAGCTGATGACGCCCGCGTACCAGGGGTGCCCGGTGGCCTTGAACGCGTCGGCGAGCGGAGCGTCGACGGACAGCTCGGTGTACTTCTGCATGCCCGTGACCACGATCGACACGAGGACGTAGAGCGCGGTGCAGATGAAGAGCGAGCCGAGGATGCCGCGCGGCATGTCCCGCTGCGGGTTCTTCGTCTCCTCGGCGGCCGTCGCGACCACGTCGAAGCCGATGAAGGCGAAGAACACCACGGAGGCGGCGGTGAAGATGCCGAGCAGGCCGAAGTTGGTGGGGGCCCAGCCGAACATGAGCTGGATCAGCGGCGATTTGATGCCGCTGCCCGCCTCCACGTTCTGCGCCTTGGGGATGAACGGCTTGTAGTTGTCGCCCTTGATGAAGAAGGCGCCCGCGATGATCACGATCATGACGACGGTGACCTTGATGGCCACGACCAGGGTGGTGATCCGGGCGGAGAGCTTCACGCCGATGACGAGGATGGCGGTCAGGACCAGTACCAGGGCGGCGGCGAGGATGTCGAAGCCGAACCCGGTGGCCCCGTCGCGGCCGCTCAGGGACTCGGGCAGATGCCAGCCCGCGTTGTCCATCAGCGAGCGGACGTAGCCCGACCAGCCGACCGCGACCACCGCCGTGCCGAGCGCGAACTCCAGGACGAGGTCCCAGCCGATGATCCAGGCGGGCAGCTCCCCCAGGGAGGCGTAGGAGAAGGTGTACGCGGACCCCGCGACCGGGACCGTGGAGGCGAACTCCGCGTAGCAGAGGGCGGCCAGGCCGCAGGCGACGCCCGCGACGACGAAGGCCAGCGAGACGCCCGGCCCCGCGTTCTCCTTGGCGACCTTGCCGGTGAGGACGAAGATTCCGGTGCCGATGATGACACCGACACCGAACACGGTGAGATCCAGAGCGGACAGCGACTTCTTGAGTGCGTGCTCCGGCTCCTCAGTGTCGGCGATCGACTGTTCGATCTTCTTCGTCCTGAAGAGGGTGTTCCTCACGGGCGTACCTCCCACGCTTGTCGTCCTCGACATCATCGAGAGGGCGGGTGACACGTATGCCCCGACGCGGGCCCCGTTAACGCGAACGGCCGGTTTCACCACCCGTCCAGGGTGCTGAAACCGGCCCTTCGGCCCTGCTGCTGTCCTGCTGTCTCCGCGTCAGTCGCGCGCGGGCTCCACCGCGTCCACGGCCTGCGGGGTGCTGCGCTCGTAGCGCCCGTCCAGCTTGGCGACGAGGCCGGTGACCTGCCGGGCGATGTCCGGCGCGGTCAGTCCGATCTCCGCCATGACCTCGGCGCGGGAGGCGTGGTCGAGGAAGCGCGGCGGGATGCCGAAGTCGCGCAGCGGTACGTCGACGCCCGCGTCGCGCAGCGCCTGGGCGATCGTCGAACCGACACCGCCGACGCGCGAGTTGTCCTCGACGGTGACGACGACGCGGTGCTGCTCGGCGAGCGGGGCCATCGCCTCGTCGACCGGCTTGACCCAGCGCGGGTCGACGACGGTGGTGGTGATGCCCTGCTGGTCGAGGAGCGTGGCGATCTCCAGGCACATCGGGGCGAGCGCGCCGATGGAGACCAGGAGCACGTCCGGTGCGTCGGTGCCGGGCGCCCGCAGGACGTCCATGCCGCCGATCCGGCCCACGGCGGGCACGGCCGGGCCGACCGCGCCCTTGGAGAAGCGGACCACGGTGGGCGCGTCCGTCACCTCGACGGCCTCGCGGAGCTGGGCACGCACCTGGTCGGCGTCGCGCGGTGCGGCGAGCCGGAGGGTGGGGACGACCTGGAGGATCGACATGTCCCACATGCCGTTGTGCGAGGCGCCGTCGGTGCCGGTGACACCCGCGCGGTCCAGCACGAAGGTGACACCGCACTTGTGCAGGGCCACGTCCATCAGGACCTGGTCGAAGGCCCGGTTGAGGAACGTCGCGTAGACGGCGAAGACCGGGTGGAGCCCGCCGGTGGCGAGGCCCGCCGCGGAGACGGCGCCGTGCTGCTCGGCGATGCCGACGTCGTAGATGCGGTTCGGGAAGGCGTCGGCGAACTTCTTCAGGCCGACCGGCTGGAGCATCGCGGCGGTGATCGCGACGATGTCCTCGCGCTCCTTGCCGAGCGCGACCATCTCGTCGCCGAAGACGGAGGTCCAGTCGGCGCCGGAGGCCTTGATGGGCAGGCCGGTGTCGGGGTGGATGGGGCCGATGCCGTGGAAGCGGTCCGCCTCGTCCTGGAGGGCGGGCTGGTAGCCGCGGCCCTTCTCGGTGAGGCAGTGCACGATGACCGGGCCGCCGAACCGCTTGGCGCGGGCGAGGGCGGACTCCAGGGCCTCGATGTCGTGGCCGTCGATCGGTCCGACGTACTTCAGGCCGAGGTCCTCGAACATGCCCTGCGGGGCGATGAAGTCCTTCAGACCCTTCTTCGCGCCGTGCAGCGTCTCGTAGAGGGGCTTGCCGACGACCGGAGTACGCCCCAGGAGGTCCTTGCCGCGGGCCAGGAAGCGCTCGTAGCCGTCGGTGGTCCGCAGGGTCGCCAGATGGTTCGCGAGGCCGCCGATGGTCGGTGCGTACGACCGCTCGTTGTCGTTGACGACGATGATCAGCGGGCGGTCCTTGGCGTCGGCGATGTTGTTCAGCGCCTCCCAGGCCATGCCGCCGGTGAGGGCGCCGTCACCGATGACGGCCACCACGTGGTCCTCACGGCCGAGCACCTCGTTCGCCTTCGCCAGACCGTCGGCCCAGCCGAGGACCGTGGAGGCGTGCGAGTTCTCGATGACGTCGTGCTCGGACTCGGCCTGCGAGGGGTAGCCGGACAGGCCGCCCTTCATCTTCAGCCGGGAGAAGTCCTGGCGGCCGGTGAGCAGCTTGTGGACGTAGGACTGGTGGCCGGTGTCCCACAGCACCCTGTCCTTGGGCGACTCGAAGACGCGGTGCAGGGCGAGGGTCAGCTCCACGACACCGAGGTTGGGGCCGAGGTGGCCGCCGGTCTTGGAGACCGCGTCCACGAGGAAGGTCCTGATCTCGCCGGCCAGCTGGTCCAGCTGCTCCAGGCTGAGCCGGTCCAGATCGCGCGGTCCCGTGATGCGGGTCAGCAGCGGCACCCGTGCCTCCTTGCAGTAGAGCTGTTGCCGGGCTTGTCGAGTCTAATGTTCCGCCTTTGCGGCCGCGGGCCGGGCCCGGCGATCTACGCCACACGATCGGCCGTACCGGATAGGAACACGCATTCGCTTTCCGGACATGACTGTGCCCGGCACCGCCATTGGCGCCGGGCACAGGGCTGTGAAGGGCGTGAACCCTACGCGCGACCCGCCGACTTCTGGGTCTTGCGGGTGACGGCGTCGATGACGACCGTGGCGAGAAGCACACCACCGGTGATCATGTACTGGACCGGCGAGGCGATGCCCTGCAGGGCCAGGCCGTACTGGATCGAGACGATCACGAGGACACCCAGGAGGGCGTTCCACGTGCGGCCCCGGCCACCGAAGAGGCTGGTGCCACCGATGACGGCCGCCGCGATGGCGTTCATCAGCAGGTCACCGGCACCGGCGCCCTGGTTGGCGGAGGCGATCTTCGAGGCGATGAACAGACCGCCGATGGCGGCGAAGGTGCCGGAGATCGCGAAGACCGAGATCCGGACCATCTCCACGTTGATGCCCGCACGCCGGGAGGCCTCGACGCTGCCACCGAGCGCGAAGATCTTCCGGCCGTACGCGGTGCGGCGCAGCACGAAGTCCGTGAGCAGCAGGACCGCGACGAAGATCACCACGGCGAGCGGCAGGCCCTTGTACTGGTTGTACACGGCGCCGACGGCCAGCGTGAGGACCGCCAGCAGCGCGGTGCGCACGATGATCTCGCCCAGCGGCTGGGACGGCACGCCGGCCGCCTCGCGGCGACGGTTGCCGAACAGCGAGGTGAGGAAGTACCCGGCGGTCACGACGATCGCGAGCGCGTAGGCGGCGGCCACGTCGGAGAAGTAGTAGCTGGTCAGCTTGGCGACGATGCCGTTGCTGTCCAGGTTGATGGTGCCGTTGCTGCCCAGGATCTGGAGCATGAGGCCGTTCCAGAACAGCAGACCCGCCAGCGTGACGGCGAAGGCCGGCACACCGATGCGCGCGAAGAAGAAGCCCTGGATGGCGCCGGCGACCGTGCCGGTGAGTACGGCCAGGACGAGGGCGAGCCACTCGTTCATGCCGTGCGTGACGCTGAGTACCGCGAACGTCGCTCCGGCCACACCGGAGAGCGAACCGACCGACAGGTCGATCTCACCGAGCAGCAGCACGAAGACGATGCCGACCGCGATCATGCCCGTGCCGACCATGGCGACGGAGATGTCGGAGAGGTTGCCGGCGGTGAGGAAGTTCGAGTTCAGGCTCGCGAAGATCGCCCAGATGATGATCAGGCCGATCACGACGGGGATGGAGCCCAGGTCGCCGGACTTCACCTTCCGCTTGAACTCGGTGACGTAGCCCTTGACGCCCTGCTCGCGCACGAGCAGTCGCGGGTCCACGACGGGGACCGCCGCGGCGGCCGCCTCCGGATTCGGTACCGCGTGGTCCTCAGGGGACTCGGAGGTCTTGTCGATGCTCACTTCTGAGCCTCCCCATTGCTGCTGCGCGCCGCACGACGGGTCACGGCGTTCTCCGTGGCGCCCGTGATGGCGGAAATGATCTCTTCCTGGGACGTCGACTTGACCTCGAAGACGCCGTTGTTGCGCCCGAGGCGCAGGACGGCGACCTTGTCGGCCACGGCCTTCACATCAGCCATGTTGTGGCTGATGAGGATGACCGCGTGGCCCCGCTCGCGCAGACGCTCGACCAGGTCGAGGACCTGGGCGGTCTGCTCGACGCCGAGCGCGGCGGTGGGCTCGTCGAGGATGACGAGCTTGGGCTCACCGAGCATCGAACGGGCGATCGCCACGGTCTGACGCTGACCGCCGGAGAGCGAGGCGATCGGGATGCGGACGCTGGGGATGCGGATGGACAGCGTGTCCAGCAGCTCGCGGGAGCGGCGCTCCATCTCGACCTCGTCCAGGATGCCGCGCCGCTTCACCTCGCGTCCCAGGTAGAGGTTGCCGACGACATCGATGTTGTCGCAGAGCGCGAGGTCCTGGTAGACCGTCGCGATGCCCAGGTGCTGGGCGTCGTGCGGGCGGTTGATCTGGACGGCCTTGCCGTCCCACTCGATCGAGCCCTCATCGATGGGGTGCACGCCGGCGATCGTCTTCACCAGCGTGGACTTTCCGGCACCGTTGTCGCCCACCAGGGCGACCACTTCACCGGCGTGGACTTCAAGCTCTACATCGGTGAGCGCCTGGACGGCACCGAATCGCTTGGAGACCCCGCGCAACGCCAGAACAGGCGTAGCGGACACGTTAACCATCTCCTTCGCCGCCTGACCCGGCGGGAGGTTGTGCAGAAGTTTGTGGAGGGGTGTTCTCTCCGGCGCCCCGCCTAGCTTGCGGGGCTGTTGGATGCGGGGCGCCGGAGGGGCTTTGTTTCAGCAAGTCACGTACGGGAATTCAGGTCCGAATTCCCGTACGCGGTTCGTGACTTGCGGTTGCTTCTACTGCAGGCCGATCTTCTTGCAGGCCGCGGCGTAGGCCGGGGTGCAGATGTCCTGGACCGTGTAGACGCCGTCCTTGACGACGGTGTCCTTGATGTTGTCCTTGGTCAGCGAGGTGACCGGGACCAGGACGGACGCGACCTGCTTGGTGGTCGGGCTGTCGACCTTGTCCTTGGCGATGGAGTCGAGCGACTTGCCCTGGGCGAGCGCGACAGCCATCTCCGCGGCGGCGTCGGCCTCCGGGGCGTACGGCTTGTAGACGCTCATGAACTGGGTGCCGGCGACGATGCGCTGGACACCGGCGAGCTCGGCGTCCTGGCCGGTGACCGGGACGGAGATGCCGGCGGCCTTCAGAGCGGTGATGATACCGCCGGCCATGCCGTCATTGGCGGAGTAGACGCCGATGATGTTCTTCTTGCCGAGAGCCGAGATGGCGCCCTCCATGTTGGAGTTGGCGTTCTCCGGCTTCCACTCCTTGGTGTCGTACTCCTTGCCGACGTTCACCTTGCCGTCCAGCACCTCGTGGGCACCGGCCTTGAACAGGGCGGCGTTCGGGTCGGTGACCGAACCGTTCATCATGACGATCTTGCCGGACTTGGCCTTGGAGCCAAGGGCCTTGAGAAGCGCCTCACCCTGCGTCTTGCCGACAGTCTTGTTGTCGAAAGAGGTGTAGGCGTCGATCGGACCCTGCGCGAGGCGGTCGTAGGCCACGACCGGGATGCCGGCGTCCTTGGCCTTCTGGACCGAGCTCTTGATGGCGGCGGAGTCCACAGCGTCAACGATCAGCACGTCCACCTTGTTGGTGATCATGGTGTCGACCTGCTGGTTCTGGGTGCTCGCGTCCTGCTTGGCGTTGGCGTAGACGATCTTGCCCTTGCCGTTCGTGAGCTCCGAGACCTTCTTCTCGATGAGCGGCTTGTCGAACTTCTCGTAGCGGGCCGTCTGGTTCTCCGGAAGGAGCAGACCGACCTTGATCGCGTCGCCCTTCTTGGCGGAGCTGGAGCTGTCGCTCCCGCCGCCGGAGTCCTTGGCGCTGCCACAAGCGGCCAGCGAGACAGCCATTGCACCAGCGGCAACGGCAACGGCGGCACGACGCATCTGCGTGTTCACTTTGAAACCTCCCTGACGAGGCCGCGTCGTTGCGGCCGAGGTGGCTGGAAGTCAACTCGGCCACACGTGCGACGTCAAGAAGTAAATACTTAACGAGATGGCAACGGTGCCATGCGTTCTCTAAGTGAAGGCAGGCGTTACGGCATTCAGAGAACCGTCCAAAAGGGTCGAATCGCCCATCTCGCTGAGCGCGAGAGCGAGCGCTCCGAGCACCTCCGCACGGCCCCCAAGTGCCCCTGGCAACACCGAGAGTTGACGTGCGGCGCTGGGGATCGCGTAGCGGCCGACAGACTCCCTGATGGGCCCGAGGACGAGCTCTCCGGCCTCGGCGAGATCGCCGCCGAGGACCACTCGGCTCGGGTTCAGCAAATTGCAGAGATTCGCGACTCCACTCCCGATATGTCGGCCGACGTCGGCGATCACCCGACGGCAGCCCGGATCACCGTCCCGCGCCAGCCTGACCACGCCTTCCATGGTCAGGTCCGTCCCGTGGCTGGACTGGAGGAGCGGCAGCACATAGCGCGCCGCCGCAAAGGTCTCCAGGCAGCCGCGGTTGCCGCAACGGCACACGGGGCCGGATTCATCAAGAGTAATATGCCCGATTTCTCCCGCTGTGCCACCCGGGCCGCGGTAGATCTTCCCGTCGATCACCAGGCCCGCGCCGACACCGCTCGCGACCTTGATGTACGCGAGGTCCCTGACCCCGCGCCCGCTCCCCCAGACCATCTCGCCGAGCGCGCCCAGGTTGGCGTCGTTGTCCACGTGCACGGGCACGCCGAGCCGCCCCCGCAGCTCCTCGGCGGGCCTCGCACCGGTCCAGCCCGGCAGGATCGACGTGGACCCGAGGGTCCCCGACTCCACGTCGATCGGACCCGGCACACCGAGCCCCACACCCGCGATCTTGGACCGGTCGACACCGGTTGCCGCGATCAGGCGACTGACCAGCTCCTCGGCCCGGTCGAAGCCCTGCGCGGCCGAGGCGTCCACGTCCAGCGGCTCGGACTCCTCCGCCAGCACCTGATGCGCCAGATTCCCGACCGCGACGCGCAAATGGGTGTGACCGAAGTCGACCCCGATGACGATGCCGGCGTCCCCGCTCAGGGACACGCTGCGGGCCCTGCGCCCGCCCGCCGAAGTGGGAGTGACCTCGACCGTTCCCCCGTCCTTGAGTTCACGGACGATATTGGAAACGGTCGCGGCCGACAGGCCCGTCGTCCTCGCGATCTCCGCCTGCGTGAGCGATCCGGCAAGGCGCACCGCTCTTACGACGCGCTCCAGATTGGCTCGGTGCAGCGACGACTGCGACCCCGGAGTCTCCATCGACTCATCCACTCCTGCCCTCAGCCGGGCGGCCCCGATGCCACCCGTGTGATCCGGGTCACAGCAACGGGACGCCGGTCACTTACAAGTTGTGAACTCCAAGCTCCGCTGAACGGGTTACCGCAGTCAAGTCCTTGACGGAAATCGGGTCCGTCCAGTCTTGTTCGATTTCCGTCACCGCCCGGACACGCGGACGCCACCCCCGCGAGACGGGGGTGGCGTTGGCGCGGAAGGGGCCGGAGACCTACTTGAGCGTCGCCGACGTGAGGCCGGCCTGTACCTGGCGCTGGAAGGACAGGTACACGATGAGCATCGGGATCATCGCGATCGTCACGCCCGCGAAGAGGACGGGAAGGTCGGTGGCGTATCCCTGCTGCTGCTGGAGCTGGATGAGGCCCTGCGTGAGGACGTAGCGCTCCGGATCGGAACTGCTCTGCGGCTGCATCAGGACCGAGGGCAGGATGTACTGGTTCCACTGGCCCAGCACGTTGAAGATGCCGACGCTGAGCAGTCCGGGCTTGGCCATCGGGAGCATGACCTGGAAGAACGCCCGGGTGTGCGAGGCCCCGTCGAGCACCGCCGCCTCGAAGACCGCCCCGGGCAGCGTTCGGAAGAACGCGTGCATGAAGAAAACGGTGAACGGCAGCGAGTAGGCGACGTACACCAGGATCAGACCTTGGTACGAGTTCAGCATGTCGAGGCGTTTGACCATGAAGAACAGCGGGACCAGGGCGAGGAAGACGGGGAACATGGCCCCGCCGACGAAGAAGAAGTAGATGGCCCGGTTGCCGGGGAACTCGTAGCGGGCCAGGACGTACGCCGCCATCGCCCCGAGGAGCATGGTCAGCGGGACCGAGAAGACCAGCACGATCAGGGTGTTGGCGAAGTAGTCGCCGATGCCCTTGTTCCAGGCCCGGCTGAACACGTCCAGCTGCCAGTTGGACGGCCAGCCGAGGGCCGACCCCCCGATCTGCGCGTCGGTCTTGAAGGAGCTCAGGACGAGCCAGAGCAGCGGCAGGATGATCAGGATGGCCCACAGGGCCAGGAAGCCGTGCGAGAAGACGTTGAGGGCCATTCCCTCGGTGCGCTTGTCGCCCGGCCGGGGCGGGGCCTTCTTCACGGTTCGTTGCGGGGGTACTCCGGCGCCGTCGACCTTCGTCGGCTCCGTGATGGGTGCGCTCATAGTCGTGTCTCCCGCTCAGAACTCGATGCGCTCGCGGCGGGTGGCGCGCAGCGTGACCACGGACAGGATCAGGGTGAGGAGGAGCATGACGACGCCCATGGCACAGGCGTAGCCGCTCCTTCCGTAGTAGAGGAAGTTGCGCATCATGACGTTCGCCATGACCTCGCTGTGGTGGTCCGGTCCGCCGCCGTACCCCGTGCCCTGGGTCATGGTCGAGACGAGGACGAACATGTCCATCGCGATGATGCCGAGGTAGACCCAGGCGGTCTGCACCGTGTCCCAGAGGAGGGGCAGGGTGACCCGGAAGAAGGTGTGGGTGCGGCTCGCGCCGTCGAGCAGCGCGGCCTCGTAGATGTCCTTCGGGATGGACTGCATGGCGGCGGAGAAGAGCACCAGGTAGAAGCCGACGCCGTGCCAGACGACGACCGCCATCAGGCACCAGAGCACCAGGTTGGGCTCGTTCATCCACTCGATGGGGTTGTTGACGTCGACCAGGCCCAGCTTGATGAGCAGGCCGTTGAGCAGCCCGCCGCCGTCACTGCGGTAGAGGGCTCCGAAGAGCACCGCCACGATCGCGAGGGACAGCACCTGCGGGAAGAAGTACACGATCTTGTAGAAGCGCGAGCCGGCGACGCCCTGCACGCCACCGGCGCCGCCCCGCCCGCCCGCGTTCACCATGAAGGCGAAGAAGAGGGCGAGCAGGATGGTGATCACCGGGATGAACACCAGGAACAGGATGTTGTGCCAGATCGCTCCGAGGAATACGTCGTCCTGGAACAGCGCCTTGTAATTGTCCAGGCCGACGAAACTGAACGTCTGCGACTGGCCCTTCCAGTCGGTGAAGGAGTAGCCGATGGTCTGTATGTAAGGCCAGATCACGAAGATCAGATACAGCGCCAAAGGTGCGAGGAGAAACCCCGCGACGAACCGGTACTGCCCTTTTCGCATGGCATCCTGCCCCTGGTGTGCCGGGTTTACGTGATCAGTCGCGGTGGTTCTTCTTGGACTCCGGGTCCTTGGCCGCCTTGTCGACCGCTGCCTGGGCCCGCTTCAGCCATTCCTTCGGCTGAATGCGCTTCGACATCAGCTCGTTGGACGCGTTCTCGATGGAGGTGCCCATCTCGCTGTACCAGTTGGGGTACAGGTAGTTGAACGTGTTGTCGCCGGCCGCCTTGGAGGCCTCGACCGTGGACTGCGTACCGGGGCGCAGCTGCACGCCGTCGGAGACACCGTCCTTGAGGATGGTGAGCGAGTTGGCCTTCTGCGCGAAGACCGTCGACCACTCCTTGGAGAGCATGGAGCGCATGAACTCCTTGGCCTCGGGGAGGTTCGCGGCCTTCGACGGGATGATGAAGGGCTCGCCGGAGCCGGCCCGGATCGCCTCGAACGGCAGCGCGCTGTCCGGCAGGTTGGGCATCGGCATGAACTTCATGTCGAAGTCGTCCGGGGTCTGCTTGAGCTGCTCGTTCTCCAGCCAGGAGCCACAGGTGATGAACGCGGCCTTGTACTGGTTCCACCGGGTCTGCGACTCGGTGTGCGTCAGGCCGTTCGTACCCGGCATCAGGTAGCCCTTTTCGACCACCTCGTAGATCGCCTCGACGGCGGCCAGGGCGGCGTCGGAACCGACGAACGCCTTGGGGTCGAGGTTGTCGATCGCCTTCATGGCGTCCAGACCGCCCTTCTTGGCGATCAGGTCCATGATGGCGACGTTGATGTAGTACGGGTACTTGCCCTGGTGGGCGAGGCCGCCGATGCCCTGCGACTTGGCGTCCTTACAGATGGCGAGGAAGTCGTCCCAGGTCTTGGGGACGTCCCAGCCCTTCTCCTTGAAGAGCTTGCCGGAGTACCAGAGGCCCCACACCGTGTAGATGTAGTTCAGGGAGACGACCTTGCCGCCCTGCAGGCCCGGGTCCAGCGTGCCCGGGATCAGGGTGTCGCGGACCTTCTTGCTCGGGTCGTCGATGGACGGGGCGTCGAGCACCGCGGCCAGGTCGAGGAGCTGGCCGCTCTTGTAGAGCACGTCCAGCTTGATCTGCTGGGCGCCCGAGTCGTCGACGATGTCCGGCGGGTTGCCGCCGTTGAAGCGCGGCTGCAGCTTGCCGGTGATCTCCTGGGTACCGGTGTGGGCGCTCTTGGTGCCCCACTTCTTGTCGAAGGCCGCTTCCCAGGCCTTGGCGTACTCGTCGCCGTAGCCGCCCTTGAAGACGACGACGTCGAGCTTGCCGCCGCCCTTCTTCACGCCGAAGGGGTTGTCCTTGCTGGTCTTGCCGGTGCCCTTGTCGTCCGACGTGTCGTCGCCGCCGCCGCTCGCGCAGGCGGACAGGAAGCTCATCGTCGGAACGGTGATCAGACCAAGTGCGGCCGACCTCTTGATGAGGTCACGGCGGCCGACACCCTCGGGGCTGCTGTTCTCGGCGGAAGTGGATCCCATGCTCAAGTCCTCGCCTTCTCCAGGACTCAGGCGGTGAACCGGATCCTCCCCGGCACCGCGGTTAGGTCAAGCTGGGGTCGTGCATGGGGGATTCACTGGGACGAATCGGCGGTAGGTGTATCGACCACGGTCCGCCGGCCCTCGAATTTCCCCCCTGGGTCCTGCCTGTCCAGAGCCAGTCGATCGACTGGCCGGACGCGACAGGTATAGTCCACTTCCCGCCAGCGGAGCAAGATCGAATGCAGGTTTGCCCGTCGGTCTTTTCCGAGTTGAGACCTCCCGGAAATATGGGGCAGCCACGGATCACCCCGACGAAGGCCCCCAGGGGGCCAACCTCCCGCAATGGAACCAATGCCTGGTTCGTCGCACGCATTCACCCCGGATGCCACATCCAACACCCTTGACAGCACAGACAACTTGACGCACCAATGGTCCTTGCGTACTGAAATTGACAACGTTGTCGATGTCTTGGGAGGGCTCGGGCATGCAGCAGAGAGCTCGGTACAGACGGAGTTCCACGGGTCGCGTCGGACGGCTTTCCCCCGTCGCTCTGGGGGTGGCGGCGCTTTCCCTGGTGGCCGCCTCGCAGGGCGTGGCGGTCGCGCTGCCGGTCCAAGCGGCGGCGCCCGACCGGGACTTCAGCTCGTCGTTCGAATCGGGTGATCCGGCACCGGACTGGATCAACACGGTGGATACGGCACCGGACGGGACGAAAAGATCCTCCGGTGTCGACGGCGGCTACAGCACCGGTATCCCCGGAAACGTGACCGACCACGTCACCGACGTACGGGCCAGCGACGAGAACACCGGCGGCGGGGAGGTCAAGGAGAACCTCGTCGACGGCGAGCCCAGCAGCAAGTGGCTGACCTTCGACACCACCGGCTGGGCGGAGTTCGACCTGGACGCGCCGGTGAAGGTGGTCACGTACGCGCTCACCTCCGCGAACGACCACGACGAGCGCGACCCGAAGGACTGGACCCTCCAGGGCTCCACCGACGGCAAGGACTGGAAGACCCTCGACACCCGCACCGGGGAGGCCTTCGGCGAGCGGTTCCAGACCAAGTCGTACGACATCGCGAGCCCGGCCGAGTACCAGCACTTCCGCCTCGACGTCACGAAGAACAACGGCGGCGACATACTCCAGCTCGCCGACGTCCAGTTCTCGACCGGGCAGAGCGACGACCCGACGCCCAAGGACATGCTCTCGCTCGTGGACCGCGGGCCGAGCGGCTCGCCCACCGCGAAGGCGGGCGCGGGCTTCACGGGCAAGCGGGCCCTGCGCTACGCCGGCACCCACAAGGGCGACGGCCGGGCGTACTCGTACAACAAGGTCTTCGACGTGAACGTGCGCGTCGGCCGGGACACCGAGCTGGGGTACCGGATCTTCCCCGCGATGGCGGACGGTGACCGGGACTACGACGCGACCAACGTGTCGGTGGACCTGGTCTTCACCGACGGCACCTCGCTGAGCGGGCTGAACGCCGTGGACCAGCACGGGTTCGCGCTCACCCCGCAGGGCCAGGGCGCGTCCAAGGTGCTGTACGTCAACCAGTGGAACAACGTGACCTCCCGGATCGGTTCCGTCGCGGCCGGGAAGACCGTCGACCGGATCCTCCTCGCGTACGACTCGCCGAAGGGCCCCGCGAAGTTCCGCGGCTGGCTGGACGACGTGTCGCTGAAGACGGCCGCGCCGGAGAAGCCGAAGGCGCATCTGTCCGACTACGCGCTCACCACCCGCGGCACGAACTCCAGCGGCGGCTTCTCGCGCGGCAACAACTTCCCGGCGACGGCCGTCCCGCACGGCTTCAACTTCTGGACGCCGGTGACCAACGCGGGTTCGCTCAGCTGGCTGTACGACTACGCACGTGCGAACAACGCGGACAACCTGCCGACCATAGAGGCGTTCAGCGCGAGCCACGAGCCGAGCCCGTGGATGGGCGACCGGCAGACCTTCCAGGTGATGCCGTCCGTCGCGGCCGGGACCCCGGACACCGCTCGGGACGCCCGCGAACTGGCCTTCCGGCACGAGAACGAGACCGCGCGCCCGTACTACTACGGGGTGACCTTCGAGAACGGCCTGAAGGCGGAGATGGCGCCGACGGACCACGCGGCGGCCCTGCGCTTCACCTACCCCGGTGACGACGCGAACGTGGTGTTCGACAACGTCACCGAGCAGGCCGGGCTGACGCTCGACAGCGACGCGGGGGTGGTCACCGGCTACTCGGACGTGAAGTCCGGCCTGTCGACCGGCGCCACCCGGCTCTTCGTCTACGGGGTCTTCGACGCCCCCGTCACCGAGGGCAGCTCCAAGGGCGTCAAGGGCTACATGAAGTTCAAGCCCGGCGCCGACCACTCCGTCACGCTGCGCCTGGCGACCTCGCTGATCAGCGTGGACCAGGCCAAGGACAACCTGCGCCAGGAGATCCCGGACGGCACCTCGTTCGCGGCCGTGAAGGCCGGGGCGCAGAAGCAGTGGGACCGGCTGCTCGGCAAGATCGAGGTCCAGGGCGCGACCCCGGACCAGCTGACCACGCTGTACTCCAGCATGTACCGGCTGTATCTGTACCCCAACTCCGGCTTCGAGAAGGTCGGTTCGACGTACCAGTACGCCTCGCCGTTCTCCCCCATGCCGAACCCGGACACCCCGACCCACACCGGGGCGAAGATCGTCGACGGCAAGGTGTACGTCAACAACGGTTTCTGGGACACCTACCGGACGACCTGGCCGGCCTACTCCTTCCTGACACCCGGTCAGGCGGGTGAGATGGTCGACGGGTTCGTGCAGCAGTACAAGGACGGCGGCTGGACCTCGCGCTGGTCCTCGCCCGGCTACGCGGACCTGATGACGGGCACCTCCTCGGACGTGGCGTTCGCGGACGCGTACGTCAAGGGGGTCAAGTTCGACGCCAAGGCGGCGTACGAGGCGGCCCTGAAGAACGCGACGGTCGTCCCGCCGGCCTCCGGCGTCGGCCGCAAGGGCATGTCCACCTCCCCCTTCCTCGGCTACACGAGCACCGACACGGGTGAGGGCCTGTCGTGGGCCATGGAGGGCTACAACAACGACTACGGCATCGCCGAGATGGGCCGGGCGCTCTACAAGAAGACCGGCGAGAAGCGCTACAAGGAGGAGTCGGACTACTTCCTCAACCGCGCCCAGGACTACGTCAACCTCTTCGACTCCAAGGCCGGCTTCTTCCAGGGCCGTGACGCGAAGGGCGACTGGCGGGTCGACTCCGCGAAGTACGACCCGCGCGTGTGGGGCTACGACTACACGGAGACCAACGGCTGGGGCTACGCCTTCACCGCGCCGCAGGACTCCCGGGGGCTGGCCAACCTGTACGGCGGCCGGGCCGCGCTCGCGGACAAGCTCGACACGTACTTCGCGACCCCCGAGACGGCCTCGCCTGACGTGGTCGGCTCCTACGGCGGTGTCATCCACGAGATGACCGAGGCCCGGGACGTCCGGATGGGCATGTACGGGCACTCCAACCAGGTCGCCCACCACGTCAACTACATGTACGACGCGGCCGGG
The DNA here is from genome assembly GCF_036231965.1 of Streptomyces sp. NBC_01428. Lineage (NCBI taxonomy): Bacteria > Bacillati > Actinomycetota > Actinomycetes > Kitasatosporales > Streptomycetaceae > Streptomyces > Streptomyces sp. NBC_01428. The sequence continues at coordinate 2,562,496 of NZ_CP109499.1, forward strand.
CAGCCCTGGAAGACACAGAAGAACGTCCGCGAGGTCCTCTCCCGGCTCTACGCCGGCAGCGAGATCGGGCAGGGCTACCACGGCGACGAGGACAACGGCGAGCAGTCGGCCTGGTACCTGTTCTCCTCGCTCGGCTTCTACCCGCTGGTGATGGGCAGTGGCGAGTACGCCATCGGCTCCCCGCTGTTCACGAAGGCGACCGTCCACCTGGAGAACGGCCGGGACCTGGTGATCAAGGCCCCGCGCAACAGCGCGAAGAACATCTACGTGCAGGGCGTCACGGTCGACGGCAAGCGGTGGAGCTCGACCTCGCTCCCGAACTCGCTGATCTCGAAGGGCGGGGTGCTGGAGTTCGACATGGGCGCGAAGCCGTCCTCGTGGGGCACCGGCAAGAACGCGGCTCCCCCGTCGATCGCCCAGGACGACAAGGTGCCGTCGCCGCGCTCGGACACCCTCAAGGGTGACGGCCCGCTCTTCGACAACACCTCGGCCACCGACGCCACCGTCACCTCGGTGGACCTGCCGGCGGGCGACGCCACCAAGGGGGTCCAGTACACGCTGACCTCCGCGGACCACACCAAGGCGCCGGCCGGCTGGACGCTCCAGGGGTCCTCGGACGGCACGACGTGGAAGGACCTCGACAAGCGGTCCGGCGAGTCTTTCCCCTGGGACAAGCAGACCCGGGCGTTCACCGTGGCGCATCCGGGCTCCTACGCCCACTACCGTCTCGTCCTCGACGACGCGGCGACCCTCGCGGAGGTGGAGCTGCTCGCCTGACGCGCGCGGCACGGCAGAAAGGGGCGGGCCCGGAGGAGACTCCGGGCCCGCCCCGCGTTCCGGGCGGATCAGCTCGTTTCGCTACGGCGTCACTTGTTCACGGCGAGGGCGAAGACGTGCAGGTCCGCGTTGTCGGGGAGCTTGACGCTCCTGACGGTGCGGCCCGAGGGGGCCTCGAAGGGCTTGGTGGCGAAGACGTACGTGGCCACCGGGTCCTTGTCCGCGCCGGCCACGTTGCGGTAGGCGGCCTTGGCCACGGTGGCGTTGCCGTACTGGACGGTGCCGCCTCCTCCGCCGACGGTCCAGTCGGTGAAGGCCAGGTCGACCGAGTCGGTGCCGCCGTCGGTGTAGGTGACGGTCGCGTGGCTCTCCTGGTTGCCGTTGACGGCACTGCCGACGAAGGACAACCGGGCGGCCGGGTCGGCCAGTTCGATGGTCTGGCCTGTCGCCGAGGCGTTGTCGGGCCGGCCGGGGGGCGAGTCGGGCCAGGTGAAGGTGAGGCCGTCCACCGTTCCCCGGCCGCCCGGAGTCACGCCGGCGTCGGCGAGGGCCTGCCGGGAGTAGCTCCAGCCGCCTCCGTCGAAGTCGGCCTCGTCGTGGTCACCGGCGTCGTCGGAGACCCCGGTGTTGTCGTAGGCCGCGAGCAGGGAGCCCGGGGCGGCGACGGTCAGGGCCACCGGCTGCGCGTACGAGGTGTCGGCGGAGGTCACCGTGACCTTGACGTCGTAGAACCCCTGCTCGGCGTCGTCGGCGGCGGTGAGGGTGATCCGCTGGGCGCCGTCGGTGACGGTGCCCTCGGCCGGTGTGGCCGTCACGCCGTCGGGGGTGTCCACGTGGAAGCGCACGTCGGGTCCGGTGCCGCCGCTCAGCGCGAGGGCGCGGATGTCGAGCGCGGTGCTGCCGCCGGGCGCCAGCGTCGCCGCCGTGGGACCGACGCCGATCTGGTACGGCTGCTCACCGGTGCGGAAGGAGGGCGGCGCCGCGGTCTCGGCGCTGCCCCAGGCCTTGTCGGGTGTTCCGGAGAGCGTGTAGTCCAGGGTGCCGCCGTCGCGGACGAAGGAGGCGGGGAGCCAGGGCCGTTCGGCGGTACGGCCGTCGACGCGCAGCGACCGGACGTAGGGGGCGTCCGCTGCCGCGCCGCGGGCCCGGATCTCGATGTCGCGACCGCCGGGCCGGTCGATCTCGATCCTCGGGAACAGCGGTGAGGCCAGGGTGAGTTCGGCACGGGAGGGGATCTGCGGGTACATGCCGAGCGCGGAGAAGACGTACCAGGAGGACATCTCGCCGAGGTCGTCGTTGCCGGGGATGCCCTCGGGCTTCGTCGACCAGAGCCGTGTCATCGCGGCGCGGACGGTCTCCTGCGCCTTGTACGGGGCGCCCGCGTAGTCGTACAGGTAGGGGACGTTGATGGAGGGTTCGTTGTCCAGCTCGGACTTGTCGCCGCCGCTGCCGGTGAACGCCCAGCCGCCGTCGGCGTCGTGGAAGAAGGTGTCGAGGCGTTCGAGGGCCTTGTCCCGGCCGCCCATCGCGGCGAAGAGGCCCGCGGGGTCGTGCTGCACCATCCAGGTGTACTGGGCGGCCGTTCCCTCCACGAAGCCGTTGCCGGTCGCGGGGGTGAAGCCGGTGACCCAGCTGCCGTCGGCCTTGCGGTTGGCGATGTAGCCGCCGCCGGGGTCGGCCGCGATGTTGAAGTTGTTCTGCCACCACTGGGAGCGTTCGGCGAAGTCGGCGGCGGTCCTCTTCCGGCCCGCCGCGCCGGCGAGCTGGGAGATGGCGAAGTCGGCGCCGGACATCTCCAGGGTCTCGGCCGCGCCGCCCCAGGCGTTGGTCACGGACGGCATGTAGTGGTGGTCGAGGTACTTGTCGAGGGAGGGCCGCTGGCCGGCCGAGAGGACGGGCTTGCCCGCCGGGGACAGGTCGCCCTCGGTCGGCACGGTGGCCGCCTTCACCAGGGAGTCGAGCGCGCCGCGCAGGTCGAAGTCGGTGCCACCGAAGGCGCGGATACCGGCGAGGGCCGCGGGTGACGGGTCGCCGTTCATGACGTGCGTGCCGCTCGCGCCGTGCAGCCAGCGGTCCCAGACGCCGCCGTTCTGCCGGGCGAGTTCGAGCAGGGACTGTGCGATGTCGGAGCCCGTGTCCGGGTCGAGCAGGGTCAGCAGCTGGACCTGGGAGCGGTAGACGTCCCAGCCGGAGAAGGTGCCGTACTGCGCGGCGTGCCCCCGGCTCACGGTGTGCACCTTGTCGTCGGCGCCCCGGTATCTGCGGTCGGCGTCGCTGATGACGTTCGGGTGCAGGAGGGAGTGGTAGAGCGCGGTGTAGAAGGTGGTGCGGTCGCCGTCGGTGCCGCCGCCGACGCCGATCGCGCCGAGCCGGTCCCGCCAGGCGCGGTGAGCGGCGCTTTCGACGGAGGCGAAGGAGCGGTGCGGCGGGTTCTCGGCCGCGAGGTTGGCCGCGGCGCCGGCCTGGCTGACGTACGAGATGCCGACCTTCACGTTCACCGGGTCGGCGCCGGGCTCGAACTGCACGTAGCCGCCGGCGCCCTTGCCCGCGACGGGACGGCCGCCCTGCGCGAACCCTCCGGTGCCGCCGCTCGCCTCGGTGGACCCGGGGCTGAGCCGGTCGTCCTGCCAGGTCCCGGTCGTCTTGAAGGCGCGGTCGAAGCGGGCGGTGAAGTACAGGGTGTAGTAGGAGCGTTGGCCCTCGGGGTCGAGATAGCCGCAGAAGTTGCCGGAGGTGACGGAGCCGGAGACGGTGCGGGTCTTGGGGTCGATCCGCACGGTCGAGTCCGTGGAGCCGACCTCGGAGTTGGCGGTGCGGATCAGCAGCGAGGCGGGCTTGTCCTCGGGAAAGGTGAAGCGGCCCGAGCCGGTGCGCGCGGTGGCCGTGAGGTCGGCGCTCACCCCGGAGGCGAGGCCGACCCGGTAGTGGCCGGGCTCGGCCTGTTCGTCCGTGTGCGTGAAGTCGGCCGCGTAGACGGCGTCCTTGGTGTCGCTCGCCGGGGAGGAGGTGACCTCACCGGCGTACGGGAAGAAGGGGATGTCGCCGCTGCCGCCCGCGCAGCCGGTGCCGGACATGTGGGTCAGGCTGAAGCCGCGGATGCGGGTGGCGTCGTACTGGTAGCCGCCCGGCGCGGCCGTGCGGGTGGCGTCCCCGCGGGTGTTCTCGGGGCTCCAGGAGAGCATGCCGAAGGGGGTGACGGCGCCGGGGAAGACGTTGCCGCCGTTCTTGGTGCCGATGAGCGGGTCGACGTGGACGGTGGGATCCTGGACGAGGTCCGGTGGACCGGTCGGGGGTGCGGCGAGCGCCGGAGTGGCGCCGGCGACCGTCAGGGCGACGGCCAGCAGGACGGTTGACGGACGGAAACGCATGACGCGGCCCCTCCTCCTTCGGACGGGTCGCGCACCACGGGTCGCACAAGCCGCTGGGACAGTAACGTGCGCCACGGGTACCACGGAAGACCGCGTGCGTCCCGGACGACGCGCTCGTCGCCCGCTCTTGCGGGCAGGCGTGTTCCGGCCAGAGGGACGGGCGCGGCGGTCGAGTGGTCCGTCAACTACCTTGACATCGTTGTCCGTTGAGGCGGTAGAGTCTGGCGCAGACCAGGCAGACAACGTTGTCGCGCACCCTGGTCGTCACAAGCCGCACCATCCCGGGCAGGACTCCCCCCGATCTGTCCGGGCTCGCGGACCGGACGGGCCCGAACCCACCCGCCCGGTCCGCCCTGAGCTTCCCCGCATCCACCGCCCGGCGGTGCGGGCCCGTCGACGGCCCGCACCGCCGGGCGTCGTCGTCGCGGTCGGTGGCCGGACAACGCGAAGGGCCGCACCCCCGCCGGACGGGAATGCGGCCCTCTACTGGCTTGCCGGACCGCTTAGTTGCGGATCAGGTTGCGCAGCACGTACTGCATGATGCCGCCGTTGCGGTAGTAGTCCGCCTCGCCGGGGGTGTCGATGCGCACGACCGCGTCGAACTCGACGCCGGTGTCGGTGGTGACCTTCACCGTGCGCGGGGTGGTGCCGTTGTTGAGCTCCTCGACACCGGTGAAGGAGAAGGTCTCCTCGCCGGTCAGGCCGAGGGACTCGGCCGTGGCGCCCTCCGGGAACTGGAGCGGCAGGACGCCCATGCCGATGAGGTTCGAGCGGTGGATGCGCTCGTACGACTCGGCGATGACGGCCTTGACGCCGAGGAGCGCGGTGCCCTTGGCGGCCCAGTCGCGGGACGAGCCGGAGCCGTACTCCTTGCCCGCCAGGATGACCAGCGGGATGCCCTGGTCGATGTAGTTGCGCGAGGCGTCGTAGATGAAGGAGACGGGGGCGCCGTCCTGCGTGAAGTCGCGGGTGTAGCCGCCCTCGGTGCCCGGCGCGATCTGGTTGCGCAGGCGGATGTTGGCGAACGTGCCGCGGATCATGACCTCGTGGTTGCCGCGGCGCGAGCCGTAGCTGTTGAAGTCACGACGCTCGACACCGTGCTCCGTGAGGTACTTGCCTCCGGGCGTGTCGGCCTTGATCGCACCGGCCGGGGAGATGTGGTCGGTGGTGACCGAGTCGCCGAGCTTGGCGAGGACGCGCGCGCCGGCGATGTCCGAGACCGGGGTGGTCTCCATCGTCATGCCCTCGAAGTAAGGGGGCTTGCGCACGTAGGTCGACTGCGCGTCCCACTCGAAGGTGTTGCCCTCGGGGATCGGCAGCGCCTGCCACTGGGCGTCGCCCGCGAAGACGTCCTGGTAGGACTTGTTGAACATGTCCTCGCCGATGGCGTTCGCCACGACGTCGTTGACCTCGGCCTCGGAGGGCCAGATGTCCTCGAGGTAGACGGGCTTGCCGTCCTGGTCGGTGCCGAGGGCGTCCTTGGTGATGTCCACCTTCATGGACCCGGCGAGGGCGTACGCGACGACCAGCGGCGGGGAGGCCAGGTAGTTCATCTTGACGTCGGGGTTGATCCGGCCCTCGAAGTTCCGGTTGCCGGAGAGGACCGAGGTGACGGCGAGGTCGTGGTCGTTGACGGCCTTGGAGACCTCGTCCGGCAGCGGGCCGGAGTTGCCGATGCAGGTGGTGCAGCCGTAGCCGACCAGGTTGAAGCCGACCTTGTCGAGGTAGGGGGTGAGCCCCGCCTTGTCGAAGTAGTCGGTGACGACCTTGGAGCCCGGGGCGAGGGTGGTCTTGACCCACGGCTTGCGGGTCAGGCCCTTCTCCACGGCCTTCTTCGCGACGAGCGCGGCGGCGACCATGACGTACGGGTTCGAGGTGTTGGTGCAGGAGGTGATGGCCGCGACCGTCACCGCACCGTGGTCGAGCTCGTAGGTCGAGCCGTCGGGGGCCGTGACCTGGACCGGGTTGGAGGGGACGCCGTTGCTGGCGGCCGGGGAGTCGGAGGCCGGGAAGGACTCCTTGCCCGCCTCGTCGTCGTCGGCGACGTAGTTGCGCACGTCGCTCTTGAACTGCTCGGAGGCGTTCGCGAGGACGATGCGGTCCTGCGGGCGCTTCGGGCCGGCGATGGAGGGGACGACCGTGGAGAGGTCGAGCTCCAGCTTCTCGGAGAAGTCGGGCTCGGCGGCCGGGTCGAGCCAGAGGCCCTGCTCCTTGGCGTACGCCTCGACGAGCGCGAGCTGCTGCTCGGAGCGGCCGGTGAGCTTGAGGTACTTGATGGTCTCGCCGTCGATCGGGAAGATCGCGGCGGTGGAGCCGAACTCCGGCGACATGTTGCCGATGGTGGCGCGGTTGGCCAGCGAGGTGGCGGCGACGCCCTCACCGTAGAACTCGACGAACTTGCCGACGACGCCGTGCTTGCGCAGCATCTCGGTGATCGTGAGGACCAGGTCGGTGGCGGTGGTGCCGGGGGTCAGCTCACCGGTGAGCTTGAAGCCGACGACGCGCGGGATGAGCATGGAGACCGGCTGGCCGAGCATCGCGGCCTCGGCCTCGATGCCGCCGACGCCCCAGCCGAGGACGCCCAGGCCGTTGACCATCGTGGTGTGCGAGTCGGTGCCGACGAGGGTGTCGGGGTACGCCTGGCCGTTACGGACCATGACCGTGCGGGCCAGGTGCTCGATGTTGACCTGGTGGACGATGCCGGTGCCCGGCGGGACGACCTTGAAGTCGTCGAAGGCGGTCTGGCCCCAGCGCAGGAACTGGTAGCGCTCCTTGTTGCGGCCGTACTCCAGCTCCACGTTCTGGCCGAAGGCTTCCTTCGTGCCGAACTTGTCCGCGATGACGGAGTGGTCGATGACCAGCTCGGCCGGGGAGAGCGGGTTGACCTTGGCCGGGTCGCCGCCGAGCTCCTTGACGGCCTCACGCATGGTGGCGAGGTCGACGACACAGGGCACGCCGGTGAAGTCCTGCATGATCACGCGGGCGGGCGTGAACTGGATCTCCTGGCTGGGCTGGGCCTGGGAGTCCCAGCCACCGATGGACCGGATGTGGTCGGCGGTGATGTTCGCGCCGTCCTCGGTCCGGAGCAGGTTCTCCAGCAGCACCTTCAGGCTGTACGGAAGGCGAGCCGAGCCTTCCACCTTGTCCAGCCGGAAGATCTCGTACGACTCGTCGCCCACCTGCAGCGTGCTGCGGGCGTCGAAGCTGTTCGCCGACACGACAGTCTCCTTCATTGATGTGCGCGTTCCCACCGCATCCTGCCGCCACGGCGCCTTGGCCGATCCGCTAAGGTAAGGCTAAGTTAGGTAACCCTTACCGTCGGATGGACGACGCTGTACGGCCGCGGTACGCCTCGGCAGATATCTCGATGTCGAGATAACTCTAGTACATGGGGGCGGGCAGGTCATGTCCGGGCGCCCGTGACCCGCGTCATCGCGACGCGAGCGACGGCGCCGCGCCCCCGCCGGGACGGCGCCGCACCGCGGGCGACACCGCGGGCGACACCGCGGGCGCAGGAAGCAGACCGGCCGTACGCCGGTCCAGGGCCCGCGGCGACCTCCGACGAGTGCCCCTCGGCGCCAGAATTCCGCCGCCGCACCCCCGAAACCGGGCGAACCATGCCAACTTCTCGCCCGGAACCGGAAGTTGGCGGACCCGCTCCACAGAGGCAGGCACATCGGAGCACTTTCGGGGTATCCGGTGTCTGCCGGGGAGGGCCCGGCAGACACCGAGACCAGGGGGCAGTCATGCCGCTGACATTCCGCAAGAGCTTCAAGATCTTTCCCGGCGTGCGCCTGAACATCAACCGCAAGTCGATGTCCATCACCACGGGCGGCGACCACGGCCCGCGCTACACGCACAGCACCACCGGGCGCAGGACGACGTCGATGGACCTGCCGGGTCCGTTCGGCTGGCGCAAGACCCGTAAGGCGAAGTGACGCAAGAGGGACATAGGGCGGCAGTCTCGACGAACCGTCACAGACGCGTTCCTTCACGGCACTCACCGGCGGCGACGTCGACGGGCGGCACCTTCGGGAGCCCCTCGACGGTCGCCGCCGTGCTGTTGTGCGCAGGCCCGCGACACCCGAACTCCCCCACGCCCGCCCCGCGATGGAGCCCGTCACCCGGAAGGCGGCGCTCCATTTCTTTTTATCTCACATCCGATATACGGTCGCGCCATGGCAGACGACTACCTCGTACGTATCGGCAAGCTCATCCGTGACGCCCGGCAACACCGGGGCTGGACACAGTCGCAGCTTGCCGAGGCGCTCGGCACCAGTCAGAGCGCCGTCAATCGCATCGAGCGCGGCAACCAGAACATCAGCCTTGAGATGATCGCCCGTATCGGTGAAGCGCTGGACAGCGAGATCGTCTCGCTCGGCTACGCGGGTCCGATGCATCTGCGTGTCGTGGGCGGACGTCGTCTGTCCGGCTCGATCGACGTCAAGACCAGCAAGAACGCGTGTGTCGCGCTGCTGTGCGCGACGCTGCTGAACAAGGGCCGCACGGTGCTGCGCCGGGTCGCCCGCATCGAAGAGGTGTACCGCCTCCTGGAGGTGCTCGGCTCGATCGGTGTCCGCACCCGCTGGATCAACGACGGCGTCGACCTGGAGATCGTGCCGCCGAGCGAGCTGGACATGGAGGCCATCGACGCGGCCGCCGCCCGCCGTACGCGCTCCATCATCATGTTCCTGGGCCCGCTGCTGCACCGCCTGGACGCCTTCAAGCTGCCGTACGCGGGCGGTTGCGACCTCGGTACCCGGACCATCGAGCCGCACATGATCGCGCTGCGCCGGTTCGGGCTCGACATCGCGGCGACCGAGGGGCTCTACCACGCCCAGGTGGACCGGTCCGTCACCCCCGGGCGGCCGATCGTGCTGACCGAGCGCGGGGACACCGTCACCGAGAACGCGCTGCTCGCCGCCGCCCGCCACGACGGCGTCACCGTCATCCGCAACGCCTCGTCCAACTACATGGTCCAGGACCTGTGCTTCTTCCTGGAGGCCCTGGGCGTACGGGTGGAGGGCATCGGCACCACGACCCTCACCGTGCACGGCGTGCCGAACATCGACGTCGACGTCGACTACTCGCCCTCCGAGGACCCGGTCGAGGCGATGAGCCTGCTCGCCGCCGCCGTGGTCACCGAGTCGGAGCTGACGGTGCGGCGGGTGCCGATCGAGTTCCTGGAGATCGAGCTCGCGGTCCTGGAGGAGATGGGCCTCGACCACGACCGCACGGCCGAGTACTTCGCGGACAACGGACGTACGCGGCTGGTGGACCTGACGGTGCGGCCCTCCAAGCTGGAGGCGCCCATCGACAAGATCCACCCGATGCCGTTCCCCGGCCTGAACATCGACAACGTCCCGTTCTTCGCGGCCATCGCGGCCTCCGCGCAGGGCAAGACGCTGATCCACGACTGGGTCTACGACAACCGGGCGATCTACCTCACGGACCTGAACCGCCTCGGCGGCCGGCTCCAGCTCCTCGACCCGCACCGCGTCCTCGTCGAGGGCCCGACCCGCTGGCGCGCCGCCGAGATGATGTGCCCGCCGGCCCTGCGCCCCGCCGTGGTCGTCCTCCTCGCGATGATGGCCGCCGACGGCACCTCGGTGCTGCGCAACGTGTACGTCATCAACCGCGGCTACGAGGACCTCGCGGAGCGCCTGAACTCGATCGGGGCGCAGATCGAGATCTTCCGGGACATCTGAGCACGGCTCGCACGGATGCCGTCGTGACCGGCCCCGGGCTGCTGGACGCAGGACGGGGCCGGGTGCGGCGGCACTCGTGTGTCCGGGGCGCCGCGTCGCACCCGGCGGCGGCCGGCCGGCTCAGCCCCGCGTGACCGTGACGTCCTGCTCCCGGCTCGCGTGGAATGTCGGGAGGGGGAGGCCCGTGCCGGCGAGTTCCGTCAGGGTGGCCTCGACGTGGGCCGGGCCCGGGACCAGCGTGTCGGTGGCGCGCTTCTCGGAGTTGGTCCAGCGGTGTTCGGCGCCGTCGCAGACGGCCGAGGAGCCGCCGATGCCGTGGTGGACCCGGGGGTCGCCCTGGGACACCGACGAGGAGACGAAGACGGGTCCCGCGGCGGAGGCGCAACGGTAGGTGCCGGAGAGGGTGATGGTGCCGTCGGCGGCGACCGTGGCGGTGGGGTCGACGGTCACCTCGTCGGACACGGCGGACCGGGCGACGGCGGACGGGGCGAGCAGCAGCAACAGCGCCGCGGCGGCGGCCGTACCGACGGTCTGGCGGACGAACATGGGATACCTCCTGGAACGGGGCCCGCTGAGGGCCCGGGAACGAGCGCTCAACAGGTACCGGTCCGACGCCCCGGGGCCGGTGATCATCACCCCATTGGTGGCGAGTTGGCCACGTCCGTCGCGGCCTCGTTCGAGAGTTGTCCCCGTGTTGTCACGCTTCACCGCCCGCTGTTCCGGTGAGTTCGCGGAGCGCGCATGGTCGGTACATGCGAGGGCGACGACAACGCCGCCGACACTCTTCGCATCCGACGTGGAGGTGCACCATGTGTTCCCACCGGTCTTCGTGCCCGTCCGTGGACTCCGTCGCCCCGCACATCGTCTCGGCCCACCCCGAGCAGGGCTGGAATCTCCTGTGCAACGGCGCGATCGTCTTCGACGACAGCGGTGAACTGCTCCCCGACGGCAGCGTGGTCGCTCCGCACCGGCTGTTCGCCGAGCGGCTCGTCGTCGCCGCCTGATCCGTTCCCCGTGCCGCTCCCGGGCCTCTGGGCCTTGGTCCCCGGACCTCCGGGCCTTGGTCCCCGGCCTTACGGGGCTTGGTCCCCGGCCTTACGGGAGCACGGCGAAGCCGTCGAGTTCGACCATCGCCTGTTCGTCCCACAGGCGCGTGATCCCGACGACGGCCATCGCGGGATAGTCGCGGCCCGCCAACCGGTGCCAGATGCGGCCGAGTTCGGGCGCGTTGAGCCGGTAGTCGGCGACGTCCGTGGCGTAGACGGTGACCCGGGCGAGGTCGGCGGGAGCGCCGCCCGCCGCGCGCAGCGCGGTCAGCAGGTTCTTCAGCGCCCGTTCGAACTGGAGGGGCAGGGTCTCCCCCGCCACCTTGCCGTCGGCGTCGAGCGCGGTCTGGCCGGCCAGGAAGACGACGCGGGAGCCGGTGGCGACGACGGCGTGCGAGAAGCCCGTCGGCGGGGACAGCTCGGGCGGGTTGACGCGTTCGGCGGTCATACGGTCTCCGATCCCGTCGGCCGGGCCTGTGCGGCCTCCCGGTACAACTCCTTGGCGATGACCGCTCGTTGGACCTCGCTCGCTCCCTCGTAGATACGCGGCGCGCGCACCTCGCGGTAGAGGTGTTCGAGGAGGTGGCCGCGCTGCAGGGCGCGTGCTCCGTGCAGTTGGACGGCGGCGTCGACGACGTACTGGGCGGTCTCGGTCGCGAGCAGTTTGGCCATCGCGGCGCGGCGGGGCACGTCCGCGGCCCCGGCGTCGTGAGCCGCGGCGGCCGCGTAGACCATCAGGCGGGCCGCCTCCGTGCGCAGGGCCATCTCGGCGACCTGGTGGGACACGGTCTGAAGGTCCTTGAGCGGGCCGCCGAACGCGGTGCGGCGGGTGGTGTGGGCGAGGGTGGCGTCCAGCGCGGCCTGGGCCATGCCGACGGCGAAGGCGCCCACGCTGGGACGGAAGAGGTTGAGGGTACTCATGGCGACCCGGAAGCCGTGGCCGGGCTCGCCGAGGACGTCGTCGGTGGTGACGGGGACGGCGTCGAAGGCGAGGGCGCCGATGGGGTGCGGCGAGAGCAGGTCGAGCGGGGTGCCGGTGAGGCCGGGGCGGTCGGCCGGGACGAGGAACGCGGTGACGCCGCGGGCGCCGGAGGCGGGTCCCGTGCGGGCGAAGACCGTGTAGAGGTCGGCCTCGGGGGCGTTGGAGATCCAGCACTTCTCGCCGGTGAGCCGCCAGCCGCCGGAGCCGTCCTCGTCCGCGCGGAGCGCCAGCGCGGCCGCGTCGGAGCCGGCGCCGGGCTCGCTCAGCGCGAAGGCGGCGACCGCCTCGCCGTCCGCGACGCGGGGCAGCCAGCGCTCGCGCTGGGCGGCGGTGCCGTGGGCGTGGACCGGGTGGGCGCCGAGGCCCTGGAGGGCGAGCGCGGTCTCGGCCTCGGTGCTGACCTGGGCGAGTGACTCGCGCATCAGGCAGAGGTCGAGTGCGCCGGAGGTGAACAGGCGGCCGAGCAGTCCGAGCCGGCCGAGCTCGGCGACCAGCGGGCGGTTGACGTGGCCCGGCTCGCCCTTGTCGGCCAGCGGACGCAGGTGGTCGGCGGCCAGGGTGCGCAGCTCGGCGCACCAGGCGGTCTGTCCCGGTTCCAGTGAGAATGCGGTCATTGCCGGTCCCTCTCCCCGTCGGACACCGTCCCACGTTATCGCGAACCGTTGACTGTCGTCACCAACACGATACGCTCCTTGTGCGAGCCCACCACGACGCCCACGAAGGCAGCCCACAAAGGCAAGGGGGCGAACCGCCATGCATCCCGTGGACCCCGCGGACACCTTGGCGCCGGCACACTCGGCCCACGTCGACACCTTCGCGCGCGACCATCTCCCGCCCCCCGAGCAGTGGCCCGAGCTCCTCTTCGACCTGCCCGGGCTGCGTTACCCCGACCGGCTGAACTGCGCCGCGGAACTCCTCGCCGGCACCGATCCCGGACGCCCCGCCTTCCACACCCCGTCCGGCCCTCCCTGGACGTACGGGCACCTGCGCGACCGCGTCGACCGCATCGCCCACGTCCTCACGGGCCAGCTGGGCGTCGTGCCGGGCAACCGGGTGCTGCTGCGCGGCCCCACCACCCCGTGGCTGGCCGCGTGCTGGCTGGCGGTGCTGAAGGCGGGCGCCGTCGCGGTCACCGTGCTCGCGCAGCAGCGGCCGCACGAGCTGCGCACCATCTGCGGGATCGCGCGGGTGACCCACGCCCTGTGCGACCTCCGCTCGGTCGACGACCTGGCCCGGGCGGGCGTCCCCGGCCTGCGGATCACGCCGTACGGCGGTGACGCGCCGGACGACCTGCTGCTGCGCATCACCGGCGCTCCCGACGGGCCCTTCGAACCGGCGGACACGGCCGCCGACGACGTGGCGCTGATCGCCTTCACCTCGGGCACCACCGGCCGGCCCAAGGGCTGCATGCACTTCCACCGCGATCTGCTGGCGACGGCGGACACCTTCTCCGAGCATGTGCTGCGCCCGCGTGAGGACGACGTGTTCGCGGGGAGCCCTCCGCTGGGTTTCACCTTCGGACTCGGTGGACTCGTCGTCTTCCCGCTGCGCGCCGGAGCCAGTTCCCTGCTGCTCGAACAGGCGGGCCCGAGGCAGCTGTTGCCGGCGATCGCCGAGCACCGCGTCTCCGTCCTGTTCACGGCACCGACCGCCTACCGGGCGATGCTCGCGGACCTGGACGGCCACGACACCGGGTCGCTGCGGCGCTGCGTGTCCGCGGGCGAGAACCTGCCGGCGGCGACCTGGCGGGACTGGCACGAGCGCACCGGGCTGCGCATCATCAACGGCATCGGCGCGACCGAGCTGCTGCACATCTTCATCTCCGCCGCCGACGGGGACATCCGGCCCGGCGCGACCGGCGTGCCGGTGCCGGGCTGGCACGCGCGCGTGGTCGACGCCGAGGGGACCGCGCTGCCGGACGGCGAGCCGGGGCTGCTCGCGGTGCGAGGCCCGGTCGGCTGCCGCTACCTCGCGGACCCCCGCCAGCGGGAGTACGTGCGCGGCGGATGGAACATCACCGGTGACACCTATGTGCGCGACCCCGACGGCTACTTCCGGTACGTGGCCCGCGCCGACGACATGATCATCTCGGCGGGGTACAACATCGCGGGGCCCGAGGTCGAGGACGCGCTGCTGCGGCATCCCGACGTGGTCGAGGCGGCGGTCGTCGGGCGGGCCGACGAGGAGCGCGGCCAGATCGTGGTGGCCCATGTGGTGCTGACGGAGGGCGCCCGCCGGGACGCCGAGGAGCTGCGCGTCTTCCTGAAGTCCGAGCTGGCGCCGTACAAGTGCCCCCGCGAGATCGTCTTCCCGGACGCGCTGCCGCGCACCGCGACGGGCAAGCTCCAGCGGTTCCTGCTGCGGGCCGAACCTGTCGCTGACACACCGTCACCCGTCGCGCCGGAGGGTGATATGTCCCCCGGCGGCGGCCCCAAGTGATCTTCGCGCACTAGAGTGATCAGCGTGTCAGAGCAGCACGCCCCCCGGTCCCTCATCGTCACGTTCTACGGCGCGTACGGCCGCTTCATGCCCGGTCCGGTACCCGTGGCCGAGCTGATCCGGCTGCTCGCGGCGGTCGGCGTGGACGCGCCCTCCGTACGCTCGTCGGTGTCGCGGCTCAAGCGGCGCGGGCTCCTGGAACCGGCGCGCACGACCGGGGGCGCGGCGGGGTACGCGCTGTCGCCGGACGCGCGGCAGCTCCTCGACGACGGCGACCGCCGGGTGTACGCGTCGGCGGCGCCCGAGGACGACGGCTGGGTGCTCGCCGTCTTCTCGGTGCCCGAGTCGGAGCGGCAGAAGCGGCACGTCCTGCGCTCGCGGCTCGCCGGTCTCGGCTTCGGCACGGCCGCCCCCGGCGTGTGGCTCGCGCCCGCCCGGCTGTACGAGGAGACCCGGCACACCCTGGAGCGGCTGCGCCTCGACGCGTACGTCGAGCTGTTCCGCGGCGAGCACCTCGGGTTCGCCCCGACGGCCGACGCGGTCGCCCGCTGGTGGGACCTGGCGGCGATCGCCAAGGAGCACGAGGCGTTCCTCGACCAGCACGAACCCGTCCTGCGCGCCTGGGAGACGCGCGGTGACACGCCGCACGAGGACGCCTACCGCGACTACCTCCTCGCTCTGGACTCCTGGCGGCACCTCCCCTACACGGACCCGGGACTGCCCGCGGCCCTCCTCCCCGAGGACTGGCCGGGCTCCCGCTCGGCCCGGGTCTTCGGGGCCCTGCACGACCGACTGCGGGACGCGGGCGCCGAGTTCGCCGGGGTGTCCCCGCGGTCGGGGTGTCCCGGGGCGGAGTGACCCCGCACCCGGCCTCCGACGCCGCTTCTCCTACGAGCCCAGCGTGAGGCGCGGCCGGGGAGCGTCCGTGCGGCCGGTCTGCGGGCGCCTGCTGCCCGCGCGGTAGGGCTCCGGCCAGCTGACGCCGGGTCCCTCGTAGCCCTGCTCGGCCGCCGCGTGGAGCGTCCAGTTCGGGTCGTAGAGGTGCGGCCGGGCGAGTGCGCACAGGTCCGTCCGGCCCGCCAGGATCAGGGAGTTGACGTCGTCCCAGGACGAGATCGCACCGACGGCGATCACCGGGACGCCGGTCTCGTGGCGGATCCGGTCGGCGTACGGCGTCTGGTACGAGCGGCCGTAGTCGGGGCGTTCGTCCGCGACGACCTGGCCGGTCGACACGTCGATCGCGTCGGCGCCGTGCGCGGCGAACGCCCGGGCGACGGCGACCGCGTCGTCCCCGGTGGTGCCGCCCTCGGCCCAGTCGGTGGCGGAGATGCGCACGGTCATCGGCCGCTCCTCCGGCCACACGGCCCGTACCGCGTCGAACACTTCGAGCGGGAAGCGGAGCCGTTTCTCCAGCGATCCGCCGTAGGCGTCGGTGCGCCGGTTGGTCAGGGGGGAGAGGAAGCCGGAGAGCAGATAGCCGTGGGCGCAGTGCAGTTCGAGGAGGTCGAAGCCGCAGCGGGCGGCGCGGCAGGCGGCCTCGGTGAACTGCTGCCGCATGTCGGTGAGTTGGGCGCGGGTGAGTTCGCGGGGGGTCTGGCTGTCCGGCCGGTACGGGAGCGGGGAGGCGGCGACGAGCGGCCAGTTGCCGTCGGGCAGGGGTTCGTCGATGCCCTCCCACATCAGCCGGGTCGAGCCCTTGCGGCCGGCGTGGCCGAGCTGGACGCCGATGGCGGTGCCGGGTGCCTGCCGGTGCGTGAAGTCGACGATCCGCCGCCAGGCGTCGGCCTGCCGGGGCGTCTGGAGCGTCGCGCAGCCCGGCGTGATGCGGCCCTCGGCGCTGACGCACACCATCTCGGTCATCACCAGGCCGGCGCCGCCGAGGGCGCGTGCTCCCAGGTGGACGAGGTGGAAGTCGCCGGGCACGCCGTCCTGGGCGGAGTACATGTCCATCGGTGAGACGACGACCCGGTTGCGCAGGGTCAGGCCGCGCAGCCTGAACGGGGTGAACATGGGCGGGGTCCCGGGCGGGCAGCGGAACTCCCGCTCGACGGCGGCCACGAAGTACGGGTCGCGCAGCCGCAGGTTGTCGTGCGTGACCCGGCGGCTGCGGGTGAGCAGGTTGAACGCGAACTGCCGTGAGGGCTGGCCGAGATGGCGGTCGATGTCCTCGAACCACTCCAGGCTGGCGCGGGCCGCGCGCTGGGTGGAGGTGACGACGGGGCGCCGCTCCTCCTCGTAGGCGGTCAGCGCCCGGTCGAGCGAGGGGTGTTCCTCCAGGCAGGCGGCCAGCGCGAGGGCGTCCTCGACGGCGAGCTTGGTGCCGGAGCCGATGGAGAAGTGAGCGGTGTGCGCGGCGTCGCCGAGCAGTACCAGATTCCGGTGCGACCAGCGGGCGTTGACGACGGTGCGGAAGCGTGTCCACGCCGACGTGTTGGAGGTGAGCGGGCGTCCGCCGAGCGCGTCCGCGAAGATCTTGCCGCACCGCTCGACGGACCCGCTCTCGTCGAGGTCCGCGAACCCCGCCGCCCGCCAGACCTCCTCGCGCATCTCGACGATGACGGTGGAGGCGTCGGCCGCGAACGGGTAGCCGTGCAGCTGCATCACGCCGTGTTCGGTCTCGGCGATCTCGAAGCGGAAGGCGTCGAAGGCGAAGTCGGCGGCCAGCCAGATGTAGCGGCAGCGGTGTTCCTCGACGGACGGGCGGAACACGTCCGCGTGCGCCGCGCGGGTGAGGCTGCCCGCGCCGTCGGCGGCGACCACGAGGTCGTACGCGGTCATCAGGTCGGCGACGGGCGGGGCCTCGGCCCTGAAGCGGAGGTCGACGCCGAGGGAGCGGCAGCGTTCGTGCAGGATCGCGAGGAGCCGGCGGCGGCCGAGCGCGGCGAAGCCGTGGCCGCCGGAGGTGTGCCGGACGCCGCGGTGCACGACGTCGATGTCGTCCCAGCGGACGAACTCCGCACGGAGCGCCGCGTAGACGACCGGGTCGGCGTGTTCGATGCCGCCGAGGGTCTCGTCGGACAGGACGACACCGAAGCCGAAGGTGTCGTCGGGGGCGTTGCGCTCCCAGAGGGTGATCTCGCGGGCCGGGTCGAGGCGTTTGAGCAGGGCCGCGGTGTAGAGGCCGCCGGGTCCGCCGCCGATCACCGCGACGCGCCGCGCGCCCTTCCCGGCTCCCGGAGCGCGCCCGGCGCCCGTGTCGTCGGTCCCGTTCCCGTGTCCGTCGTCCACGCGCATCCGCCGGTCACCTCCCCCGCCACTTCGGTGCCCGCTTCTCGGTGAACGCGGCGTGGAACTCGGCGTAGTCCTCGCCGTTCATCAGCAGTGCCTGGGTCGCGGCGTCCAGTTCGACGGCGGCGGCGAGCGGCATGTCCAGCTCGGCGGTGAGCAGCGCCTTGGTCTGGGCGTACGCGAGGGCGGGCCCCTCGGCGAGCCGGCGGGCCAGCGTCTGCGCGGCCTCGTCGGCGTGCCCCTCGTCGGTGAGTTCGCTGATGAGGCCGATGCGCTCGGCCTCGGGCGCGCGCACCGGTTCGCCGAGCATCAGCAGCCGGGTCGCGTGGCCGAGCCCGACCACGCGGGGCAGCAGATAGGCGGCGCCCATGTCGCCGCCGGAGAGGCCGACGCGGGTGAAGAGGAAGGCGAACCGGGCGCTCGGGTCGGCCACCCGGAAGTCGGCGGCGAGCGCGAGGACGGCTCCGGCGCCCGCGGCGACGCCGTGCACCGCGGCGATCACCGGGAACGGGCACTCCCGGACGGCACGGACCACCTGGCCGGTCATCCGGTTGAAGTCCAGGAGCTGGGCGGTGTCCATGGCGAGGGTCGCGCCGATGATCTCGTCGACGTCGCCGCCGGAGCAGAATCCGCGCCCCTCCCCGGCCAGCACCAGGGCGCGGACGGACCGCTCGCGGGACAGCTCGGCGAGCAGGTCCCGCAGGTCGGCGTAGGCGCCGAAGGTGAGGGCGTTGAGTTTCTCGGGGCGGGCCAGGGTCACGGTGGCGACACCGTCGGTGAGCTCGTAGCCCAGATGCTCCCACTCGGGGGTGCGGGCGGCGGAGCCGGTGAAGGGACTCATGAGGTGCGGCCTCCTCGGGCGGGGGCGACGCTGCGGCTGCCCTCCGAAGTTATCACTCATCCGTGACTGTCGTCACGAGTGCGCGATAGGGCGCTCCGCGTGTGTCCTCGCCGGGGCCGCGCCGCGAGGGGGAGCCGGGGCCCGGGAGTCCTGGAGGGGCGGGAGAACCGTCGGCCCGCCCGTCACGGCGTCACGGATCTTCGATAGCCGTGTAACGGCGGGAGCACACGCGGGAGGGGGACCGTTCCTCTGGGTACAGAGCCCCGTATCGGACCGAACGTCCCGAAAGGAGCCCCGGACGGCCCGGGGACACAGCGGCAGATGTCCGGAGAAAGCCCGCCGAGCACGTTTGCCCGACAGAGTCGTACCATTCCTAAGGTTGAAAGCAGGACAGCCTGCTCCATGAACGGACCCGCCTTGCACGACACCCCCGCCCCCGCCTCCTGGCGTATCGCGCTGCCGCACTCCGTCGCGGCCGTGCCCGTCGCCCGTGCGCTGGTCCGTACCGCTCTCGCCGAGCTGGAGCACGCGGCCGACAGCGACACCGCCGAGCTGCTCACCGCGGAACTGGTCGCGAACGCCGTGGAGCACACCGCGGGCGACGGGCCGATAGAGCTGGTCGTGGAACTGCTGCCGACCGGCTGCCAGGTCGAGGTGCACGACCCCGACCCGGCGCCGCCGGGCGACCTCACGGTTCCGCACCCGGCCGAGCCCGACCCCTGGCAGGAGCACGGGCGCGGTCTGCTGCTGATCCGCACCCTCAGCTCGTCCTGCGGGCACCGCCCCACCGACTCCGGCAAGGCGGTCTGGTTCAGACTGCCTGTGGTTCCCGCTCAGCGGCGTCCGCTGCGCTGACGGCGATGTCGGCCCCGGTACGGGCCAGCCGGGAGTTGCGGCGCCCGTAGACGAGGTACACCAGCAGTCCGGCCGCGAGGAACCCGGCGAACTGGAGCCAGGTCGTCCAGCCGGTCTCGTACATCAGGTAGAGGCAGAAACCCACGCCGAGGACCGGCACCACGGGGTAGAGCGGCACCCGGAAGGTGCGGGCGAGGCCCGGCTCGCGGCGGCGCAGCGCGATCACCGCGATGTTGACGGCCACCATGACGGCGAGGGTGCCGATGGTGCACAGGTTGACCACGGAGTCCAGCGACGCGAAGGCCGCGGGGAGCGCGAAGACGAGCGCGACGATCAGCGTGCCGGCGACCGGCGTCGACGTCTTCGGGGAGACCTTCTCGAAGACGCGCGGGACCAGGCCGTCGCGGGACATCGACATCAGGATGCGGGTCTGGCCGTACATCACGGCGAGCACCACGGAGGCGATGGCGACGACCGCGCCGAAGGCGATCACTCCGCCGCCGACGGTGGATCCGGTGACCTCGTTGACGACGTAGGACAGAGCGGCGGGGCGGCTGCCGACCTTGTCCCCGCCGATGGCGCCGATCGCGGCGAGGGCCACGGCGCAGTACAGCACCGTGACCACGCCGATGCAGACCAGGATGGCGATGGGGATGTTGCGGCGGGGGTTCTTGGCCTCCTCGCCGGCGGTGGTGATCGCGTCGAAGCCGATGTACGAGAAGAAGGCGGCCGTGGTGCCGGCGCCGATGCCGCCGAGTCCGGCGGGCGAGAACGGCGTGAGGTTGCCGTCCTTGAAGGCGCTGAACCCGATCGCGCAGAACAGCACGAGCACGACGAGCTTCAGCACGGCCATGGCGGCGGTCGCGCGGGCACTCTCGCGGACACCGCGGACCAGCAGGACCGAGGCGAGCGCGATCACGACGACCGCGGGGAGGTTGATGATCCCGCCGTCGGACGGGCCCGCGGAGAGCATGGCGGGGAGGTGCAGGCCGGTGAGGCTGACGAGCAGCTCGTTGACGTACTGGCTCCAGCCGACCGCGACGGCCGACACGGAGACGCCGTACTCCAGCAGCAGGCACCAGCCGACCAGGAAGGCCGTGCTCTCGCCGAGTCCGGCGTAGGCGAAGGAGTACGAGGATCCGGAGACCGGGATGGCGCCGCCCAGCTCCGCGAAGGCGAAGGCGGTGAAGACGCAGGTGATCGCGGCGAGGATGAAGGAGACGACCACGGCGGGTCCGGCCTGGGCGACCGAGTCGGAGAGTCCGACGAAGATGCCGGTGCCGACGATGGCGCCGACGCCGAAGCAGATGAGCTGGAAGAGACCCATCGTGCGCTTGAGTCCGTTGCCTTCGAGGTCGGCGCCGGACTCGGCTATCAGGTGAGCGGGGGACTTGATGCGGGGAGCGGGCATGCGGGGTGGTGCTCGTTTCTGGTGGTGCGGTGCGACGGGGTGGGTCGCGCGGCAGGCCTCGGAGGGGATGATTCCAAGGCCCGACGGACATCGTACGGACGATTTCAAGCCAGAGTGGCGACCAGGATCGCCTTGATGGTGTGCAGCCGGTTCTCCGCCTGGTCGAAGACGACGGAGTGCGCGGACTCGAACACCTCGTCGGTGACCTCCAGCGAGTCGAGGCCGTAGGCCGCGTGGATCTCGCGGCCGATCGTCGTGCCGAGGTCGTGGTAGGCCGGGAGGCAGTGCAGGAACCTGACGTCGGGGTTGCCGGTCAGGCGCAGCACGTCCATGGTCACGGCGTACGGGGACAGGGCGCCGATGCGCTCCGCCCACACCTCCTTGGGCTCCCCCATGGACACCCAGACGTCGGTGGCGACGAAGTCGGCGCCGCGGACTCCGTCGGCCAGGTCCTCGGTGAGGGTGACGCGGGCGCCGCTCTTGTCGGCCAGCTCGCGGGCCCGCGCGACGATCTCGTCGGCGGGCCAGTAGGCGCGCGGGGCGACGATGCGGACGTCCATGCCGAGCAGCGCGCCGGTGACGAGGTAGGAGTTGCCCATGTTGAAGCGGGCGTCGCCGAGGTAGGCGAAGGCGGTCTCGCCGAGCGGCTTGGCACCGTGCTCGCCCATGGTGAGGACGTCGGCCAGCATCTGGGTGGGGTGCCAGTCGTCGGTGAGGCCGTTGTAGACGGGCACGCCCGCGTGGGCGGCCAGCTCCTCGACGGAGGCCTGGCTGTCGCCCCGGTACTCGATGGCGTCGAACATCCGGCCCAACACGCGCGCGGTGTCCTTCACGGACTCCTTGTGGCCGATCTGCGATCCGGAGGGGTCCAGGTACGTCGTCGAGGCGCCCTGGTCCGCCGCGGCGACCTCGAAGGCACAGCGCGTACGGGTGGAGGTCTTCTCGAAGATCAGCGCGATGTTCCGCCCGGTGAGGTACCGGGGCTCCGTCCCGGCCTTCTTGGCCGCCTTGAGCCCGGCGGCCAGCTCGACCAGGCCGAGGAACTCCTCGTCGGTGAAGTCCAGCTCCTTGAGGAAGTGGCGGCCGGCGAGGGCGGTCGGGACTGTCGCCATGGGGGCGCTCCAGGGATACGGGGGACGGGGGCAGGGACGATTGGAATTCTATACGACGCTCGACATTTATATACGGCCTCGTGTTCGACTTCACGCGTCGACCTCGCCCGGACCCCCGCCACCGGCCCGAGGAGCGCCCCGGCACCTCCCACCGAGCGCCTCGGCACCGCCCCTCGCCGGCCCTCCACGCCACCTTTCGCCCACCCTCCCCGAGACCGGGGCCAGGGCCTGTCGTTTGGATCAGGCGGCGCCGAGGTGCGGTGCCTTGTCGGCTGGGCCGAGCGGGGCTGGGTGCGTGCAGCTGCAAGGCGGAGGAGGGCGACGACGCGGTGGGGGCACCTCCCGGCCGAAGGCTGGGGGACGTCGGCAACCGACGACAACGCGGCTGGGGGTCCCCCCTGCTCGAAGAGCTTGGGGGAGGGCGTGCCCAGCCCCGCGACCCGCCGCATGATCCGAACGACAGGCCCTAGACGGGATCGCGCTCGACGGGGCAGCTCATGCAGCGCGGGCCGCCCCTGCCCCGGCCCAGCTCGCTGCCGGGGATCTCGATCACCTCGATGCCCTGTTTGCGCAGATGCGTGTTGGTCGTGGCGTTGCGTTCGTAGGCGATCACGACACCCGGCTCGACGGCGAGGACGTTGCAGCCGTCGTCCCACTGCTCCCGCTCGGCCGCATGGACGTCCTGGGTGGCGGTCAGGACCCGGATCGCGTCGAGGCCGAGCGCCGCGGCGATGGCGCGGTGCATGTGCTCCGGGGGGTGGTCGGTGACCTTCAGCTCCTTCTCCCCCACGCCGGGCTCGATGGTGTACGAGCGGAGCATGCCGAGGCCCGCGTACTGGGTGAAGGTGTCGCCGCCGACCATCGTCATCACGGTGTCGAGGTGCATGAACGCGCGCCGTTTCGGCATGTCGAGCGCCACGATGGTGGTCGCCGAGCCGGCCGCGAACAGCTTGTGCGCGAGCATCTCGACGGCTTGGGGCGTCGTGCGCTCGCTCATGCCGATGAGCACCGCGCCGTTGCCGATCACCAGGACGTCTCCGCCCTCGATCGTGGACGGGTAGTCGGCCTGCCCCTGCGACCAGAGGTTGAAGCCCTCGTCGCGGAAGAGCGGGTGGTGCCGGTAGATCGCCTCGAAGTGCACGGTCTCGCGCTGCCGGGCCGGCCAGCGCATCGCGTTGATGGAGACCCCGTCGTATATCCAGGCGGAGGTGTCCCGGGTGAAGAGGTGGTTGGGCAGCGGGCCGAGCAGGAAGTCGTCGAGGTCCATGACGTGGAAGCGCACGGAGGTGGGCTCCGGGTGGGCGTCCAGGAACTCCCGCTTGGTCATGCCGCCGACGAGGACCGAGGCCAGTTCCGGCGCGGGCAGCGTCTCGAAGGCCGCCCGGAGGTGATCGGTGGCGAGCGGGCCGTACTCCTTCTCGTCGAAGACCCGGTCGAGGACGAGCGACCGGGCCGCCGGGATCGCCAGCGTCTCGGCGAGCAGGTCTCCGAAGAGGTGGACGGCGACCCCGCGGTCGCGCAGCACGTCGGCGAACCCGTCGTGCTCGGCGCGCGCCCGGCGCACCCACAGGACGTCGTCGAAGAGGAGGGCGTCCTTGTTGCTGGGGGTGAGCCTTTTGAGCTCGAGGTCGGGCCTGTGCAGGATGACGCGGCGCAGCCGCCCGGCCTCGGAGTCGACGTGGAATCCCATGTCTCCATCCTGACCATCCGGACGCGCGTTCACCCGCGGATCGCCGTGAGCCGCGTCGCATTCATTTCGTCCTCTTGACGATAAGAGCGTCCCCGCTTATCGTCTCAGTGACGACAACAGGGAACGAGAGGTCGCCGGGAACGCCCGGCGCCGAGGGGGTACTCATGGCCGACATCACCCGTCGCTTCGGCTGGCGCCATCTGCGCGGGGGCCCCACGGCCCACGTCCGGCACCACCGGTCGGGACAGCTGGTGCACGACGGCCCGGGCCTCAGCTTCTGGTACCGCTCGCTGACCGCGGCCCTCTCCGAGGTCCCGGTCGACGACCGCGAGCTGGCGATGACCTTCCACGCGCGGACGTCCGACTTCCAGGACGTCGCCGTGCAGGCCACCGTCACGTACCGGATCAGCGACCCCTCCCTCGCGGCCGCCCGCCTCGACTTCTCCATCGACCCCGACACGGGCGCGTGGCGCGGCACCCCGCTCGAACAACTGGGCTCGCTGCTGACCGAGACGGCTCAGCAGCACGCGCTGGACGTCCTCGCCCGTACGTCGCTGGGCTCCGCGCTGGTCGACGGGGTCGCGGCGGTCCGGGAGCGGATCGCCGGGGGGCTCGCCGCGGAACCCCGGCTGCCCGCCACCGGCATCGAGGTGGTCGCCGTGCGCGTGGTGGCGCTGCGCCCCGAGCCCGAGGTGGAGCGCGCGCTGCGCACCCCGGCCCGCGAGCAGATCCAGCAGGACGCGGACAAGGCGACGTACGAACGCCGGGCGGTCGCCGTCGAGCGGGAGCGTGCCATCGCCGAGAACGAACTCGCGAGTCAGATCGAACTCGCGCGGCGCGAGGAGCAGTTGGTCGACCAGCGCGGTACGAACGCGCGCCGCGAGGCCGAGGAGCACGCGGCGGCGGACGCCGTGCGCGCCGGGGCGGAGGCCGCCCGCACGGTCCGGCTGGCCGAGGCGGAGGCCACCCGGTCGCTGCGGCTCGCCGAGGCGGAGGCGAGCCGCAAGGTGCGGCTGGCGGGGGCCGAGGCGCAGGCGGAGCGCGAGGTCGGCGCGGCCCGGGCCGAGGCGCAGGCCGCCTGGCTGCGGGTGCACGGCGAGGTGGACGTCACCACGCTGCACGCCCTCACCGGGACCCGGCTCGCGGAGAACCTGCCGCGCATCGAGAGCGTCACGGTGTCGCCCGACGTGCTGACCGGGCTGCTCGCCAAGCTGGGCAACGCAGCCGGCGGAGAGCAGGCGTGAGCCTCGCTCCCCGGGTCGTCCTCGTCCACCGCACCAGCGAGTACGAGGAGTTGGTGGCCCGGCACGGTACGCACGGGCAGGCCGCGTTCTTCCTGTCCTCGCGCGGCCGGGACATCGCGGAGGTCGCCGAACGGCACCGGCGGGCCCGTGCGGCGCTCGCCGAGGTGGTCGCCGCCGTGCCGCTGACCTGGCGTCAGGCACGGGTGGAGCGGGCCGATCTGGACCGGTTCCTGTTCGCGCCGGAGGACGTCGTGGTCGTCGTCGGGCAGGACGGACTGGTCGCGAACGTGGCCAAGTACCTGGCGGGCCAGCCGGTCGTGGGGATCGACGCCGACCCGGGGCGCAATCCGGGCGTGCTGGTGCGGCACCGTCCCGGGAACGTCAAGGCGCTGCTCGGCTCCGCGTTCACGGGGGCGGCGGACGAACTGACCATGGTCGAGGCGGTCGCCGACGACACGCAGCGGCTGGTCGCCCTCAACGAGATCTACCTGGGATCCGCGGGCCACCAGACGGCCCGCTATCGGCTGGGGCTCGACGAGTACGGGGGTGCCGTCGAGCCCCAGGCCTCCAGCGGGGTGCTGGTGGGGACCGGGACCGGTGCGAGCGGGTGGCTCCGGTCGGTGTGGCAGGAGCGGGGCGGGGGGCCCGCGCTGCCCGGCCCGACCGACCGGCGGCTGCTGTGGTTCGTCCGCGAGGCGTGGCCCTCGCCGGCCACCGGTACGTCGCTGGTGGCCGGTGAGTTGGGTGCCGACGGGCGGCTGTGTCTCACCGTCGAGTCGGACCGGCTCATCGTGTTCGGGGACGGGATGGAGGGGGATGCGGTGGAACTGACGTGGGGGCAGACCGTGCGGGTGGGGGTGGCCGGGGTTCGGCTCCGGCTGGTCGGCTGACCGGGCCTGGCGGCCCTCCCCGCCCCACCTTCACCGAACCCCGCCGGGCCCCTTCGCCCCTTGGCGGGGGCGCCGCCGTTTCCGGCTCCCCGCCGGTGGGGGCCGACCGCGCAGTTCCCCGCGCCCCTGGACGGCCACCCGCATCGCAGGCGCGGCCCCCTCCAGCCGGCCGCCCCGGCCCGTGGCCGACTGACCGCCGGTGGGGGCTGATCGCGCCGTTCCCCGCGCCCCTGGGCTACGCACCCCCGTTGCACGTGCAGCGGACTCCCGCCCGCGCCCGGGCCCGTGGTCGGCTGACCGCCGGTGGGGGCTGGCCGCGCAGTTCCCCGCGCCCCCAGACGGCCTACGGCCGCCCCGGGCACCACCGACGCCACCCCCAGGGGCGCGGGGAACCGGCCCGCCAGTCGACGACTGCCGGCGGCCCGTTCAGGGGCGCGGGGAACTGCGCGAGCAACCCCCACCAGCCCGCCACTCGGCCACTACCGGCAGCCCGTCCAGGGGCGCGGGGAACTGCGCGAGCAACCCCCACCAGCCCGCCACTCGGCCACTACCGGCAGCCCGTCCAGGGGCGCGGGGAACTGCGCGAGCAACCCCCACCAGCCCGCCACTCGGCCACTACCGGCAGCCCGTCCAGGGGCGCGGGGAACTGCGCGCGCAACCCCCACCGGCCGGCAGCCGGGGCACCGGGCCCGTGGGGGTGGGCGAGGAGGGGTGCCCGCTACAGGCGGGGGTCCACCGGTTCGGATTCCAGGGCCAGCGTGGCGAAGACCGCCTCGTGGACGCGCCAGAGCGGTTCTCCCTCCGCCAGGCGGTCCAGTGCCTCCAGGCCGAGGGCGTACTCGCGCAGCGCGAGGGACCGCTTGTGGTTCAGGAAACGGCCGCGCAGGCGGGTGAGGTTCTCCGGACGGGTGTACTCCGGACCGTAGATGATCCGCAGGTACTCACGCCCCCGGCACTTGATGCCGGGCTGCATCAGCCGCCCCTTCTCGCTCCGCACCAGCGCCCCCGCCGGCTTCACGACCATGCCCTCGCCGCCGCGGCCGGTCATCTCCAGCCACCAGTCGACGCCGGCCCGCACCGACTCCGGGTCACCGGTGTCGACGAAGAGGCGCCGGGTGGTCTGGAGGAGACCGGTGCCGTCGTGTTCCACGAGCCGGTCGATCAGGGCCAGTTGCCCGTCGTGCGGCAGCGCGGCGAGGCTCCGTCCCTGGACGGCCAGGATCTGGAACGGGGCGAGGCGGACGCCGTCGAGGCCGTCCGTGGTCCAGCAGTAGCGCCGGTAGGCGTCGGTGAACGCGGCCGCGTCCACGGCCCGTTCACGCTGGCGGCTCAGCAGGTCCCCGACATCGATGCCCCGCGCGGCGGCCCCTTCGAGCGCCGACAGGGCACCCGGGAACACCGCTCCGGACGCGGCGCCGACCGCGGCGTACTGGTTGCGCAGCAGTCCGGACGCCTTCAGCGACCACGGCATCAGCTCGGCGTCGAGCAGCAGCCAGTCGGTGTCCAGCTCCTCCCACAGTCCGGCCTCGGTCGCGGCGGCACGCACCCGGCCGAGGATCTCCTCGGTGACGGCGGCGTCGTCGAAGAAGGGCCGGCCGGTGCGGGTGTACAGGGACCCGGTGGGGCCGTCCACGCCGAACCGCTCGCGCGCCACGTCCGCGTCCCGGCAGACCAGAGCCACCGCCCGCGACCCCATGTGCTTCTCCTCGCACACGACCCGCTCTACCCCGTCCTCCTTGTACTGGGCGAAGGCCTCCGCGGGGTGCTCCAGGTAGCCCTCGACGTGCGAGGTCGCGGTGGGGGCCATGGTCGGCGGCAGGTACGGGAGCAGCCGCGGGTCCACGGCGAAGCGGCTCATGACCTCCAGGGCCGCGGCAGCGTTCTCCTCACGGACGGCCACCCGGCCGGCGTGCCGGGTCTCGACGGCCCTGCGGCCGTACACGTCCGCGAGGTCCAGCGGCCTGCCCTCGTGACCGCCCGGCGCCTCGGTGGCGAGCGGCTTGGCCGGTTCGTACCAGACCTGCTCGGCCGGTACGTCGACCAGTTCGCGCTCCGGCCAGCGCAGCGCGGTCAGCTTGCCGCCGAACACCGCGCCGGTGTCCAGGCAGATGGTGTTGTTGAGCCAGGTCGCCGTGGGGACGGGGGTGTGGCCGTAGACCACGGCGGCGCGGCCCCGGTAGTCCTCGGCCCACGGGTAGCGCACCGGCAGGCCGAACTCGTCGGTCTCGCCGGTGGTGTCGCCGTAGAGCGCGTGCGAGCGCACCCGGCCCGAGGTGCGGCCGTGGTACTTCTCGGGCAGACCGGCGTGGCAGACCACGAGCCGGCCGCCGTCGAGGACGTAGTGGCTGACGAGTCCGTCGACGAACTCCCGCACGGAGGAACGGAACGCGTCGCTCTGCGCGTCCAGCTGCTCGATGGTCTCGGCGAGTCCGTGCGTGTGCTGGACCTTGCGGCCCTTGAGGTAGCGGCCGAGCTTGTTCTCGTGGTTGCCGGGCACGCACAGGGCGTCGCCCGACCCGACCATGGACATCACGCGGCGCAGTACGCCGGGGGTGTCGGGTCCGCGGTCGACGAGGTCACCGACGAAGACGGCGGTACGGCCCTCGGGGTGCGCGCCGTCGACGTAGCCGAGCTTGCCGAGCAGGGTCTCCAGCTCGGCGGCGCACCCGTGGATGTCGCCGACGATGTCGAAGGGGCCGGTGAGGTGGGTCAGGTCGTTGAACCGCTTCTCCGTCACGACCGAGGCGTTCTCCACGTCGGCGACGCCCCGCAGGACGTGCACCTTGCGGAAGCCTTCGCGCTCCAACTGCCGCAGGGAGCGGCGCAGTTCGCGGATGTGGCGCTGGATGACGCGGCGCGGCATCCCGGCGCGGTCGGTGCGGGCCGCGTTGCGTTCGGCGCACACTTCCTCGGGCACGTCGAGGACGATCGCGATGGGCAGCACGTCGTGCTTGCGGGCGAGTTCGACCAGCTGCCGGCGGCTGTCCTGCTGGACGCTGGTCGCGTCGACGACGGTCCGGCGGCCGGCCGCGAGGCGCTTGCCCGCGATGTAGTGCAGGACGTCGAAGGCGTCGCCGCTGGCGCTCTGGTCGTTCTCGTCGTCGGCGACCAGGCCACGGCAGAAGTCGCTGGAGATGATCTCCGTCGGCTTGAAGTGGCGCCGGGCGAAGGTCGACTTGCCGGATCCCGACGCGCCGATCAGCACCACGAGGGAGAGGTCGGTGACGGGCAGGACGCGCCCCTGGTAGGTCTCGTCGCTCATGCCGCCTTCTCCTCCTTCTTCGCGGTCGGGGTGGCTGTGGTCACGGTGAAGACGGCCATCTGGGTCGGTGGGCCGACCTCGGGGTCGTCGAGGCCGACGGGGGTGAACTCCACGGTGTATCCGTGCCGTTCGGCGACCGTGCGGGCCCAGGCCCGGAACTCCTCACGGGTCCATTCGAAGCGGTGGTCGCCGTGCCGGCTGTGTCCGGCGGGGAGGGTCTCCCAGCGGACGTTGTACTCGACGTTCGGGGTGGTCACGAGGACGGTCCGCGGGCGGGCGGAGCCGAACACGGCGTACTCCAGGGCGGGCAGCCGGGGCAGGTCGAGGTGCTCGACGACCTCGCTGAGCACGGCGGCGTCGTATCCCTTGAGCCGGCGGTCGGTGTAGGCGAGCGAGCCCTGGACGAGCTGGACGCGCGCGGCCTGCCGCTCGCCCATGCGGTCCAGCTTGAGCCGGCGCGCGGCGATGGTGAGAGCGCGCATGGACACGTCGACGCCGACGATCTCGGTGAACCGGGTGTCCTTGAGCAGTGCCTGGACCAACTGGCCCTGCCCGCAGCCGAGGTCGAGGACGCGGCTCGCGCCGGACGCGTGCAGCGCGGCGAGGATCGCGTCCCGGCGCAGCACGGCGAGCGGCACCGGCTTCTCCTCGGTGTCGGTCTCCTCGTCGACCGCGTTGTCGATTTCCTCGACGTCTGTGTCGTCGGTCTCGGCGAGGCGGACGAGTTCGAGCCGCTCCATGGCCTCCCGGGTCAGCGACCAACGCCGGGACAGGTAGCGGCTGGTGATCAGCTTCTGCTCCGGGTGGTCGGGCAGCCAGCCCTCGCCCGCGCGCAGCAGCTTGTCGACCTCGTCGGACGCCACCCAGTAGTGCTTGGCGTCGTCGAGGACCGGGAGCAGGACGTAGAGGTGGCGCAGCGCCTCGGCGACCGTCAGCTCCCGCGCCTCCAACTCCAGCCGTACGTAGCGGGATTCACCCCATTCCGGGAACTGTTCGTCCAGCGGAACGGGCTCGGCCGACACGGTCCAGCCGAGTGGTTCGAAGAGCGCTCGGACGAGGCCGGCGCCGCCGCGTGCGGGCAGCGCGGGCACCTCGACACGCAGCGGCCGGGCTTCGGCGGGCAGTTCGGGCCGAGCGGCGCACTGGCCCTTCATCGCGCTGGAGAAGACGGCGCTCAGCGCGACGGCGAGCAGCGAGGAGGCCGCGTACGGGCGGTCGTTGACGTACTGCGCGAGCGCGGCATCGGGTGCGCCGCCTCGTCCCTTGCCCTTGCCGCGCCGGACCAGGGCCACCGCGTCGACCTCCAGGAGCAGCGCGGCCGTGCACCGCTCGGCGGTCGCCTCGGGATAGAGGACGTGGGCCGTGCCGTAGGACGTCGAGAACGTCTGCGCCTTGTCGGGATGCTTGTGCAGCAGGAAGCCGAGATCGGTCGCTGGGCGCTCTGGGGTACCGGTGGTACTGATCGTCAGGAACACTGTCGTCTGCCTCGAAACGTCTTCTGAGCTGCGGAGACCCACACGGATCGGCGGTTCGGCGCACTCGGGTGCGCGCCTCTCCGGCGCCGCCCGGTCGCAGCGATGGGCGAGCGCGCCTCGGGGTCGCCGCCGCGCGCCTTCCTCCGGCCCGGCGGCTCGTGGCCACAGCGCGCCGCGGTCGGCCGCGGGGGCGACGCCTGGTCTCGGCGCGCCCCCACAACGTACCGCCGACGTCCCAGGTGGGCTCGGGTTTTTTCGTGCCGCCGGGGTGGGCGACGGGGGTCGGACGGAGGTGCCGGACGATCTCGGCACGGCCTCCTACGCGTCGTCGACGCCCGCGGCATCGAGGAGGGTGCGGGCCATGGTGACGGCGAGGCCGTCGAGTCCTCGGCCCTGCATGACGGCGCGGACGCCCGATCCGTCGAAGGTGACGGTCAGCTGCCGGGCGAGCAGCGCCGGGTCCTCGACGCCGGCGCGCTCCGCCTCCTCCTGGAAGAACGCGGTCAGGGTGTCCTTGCAGCGGCGGGCCACCAGGCTCGCGGGATGGTCCGGGGCCTTCAGTTCGGCGCTCACGGACACGAAGGGGCAGCCGCGGAAGTCCGGGCGGTCGGCGAGCTGCTCCAGGCGCTCGAAGACGTGCAGGATGCGCGCCCGCGGCGGCCGGTCGTCGGCGCCGGGCACCAGGAACGCCTGGTGGGCGGGTGCGCTGCGTTCGAGGCTCGCCGCCAGCACCTCGTCCTTGCTGCCGAACAGCTGGTACATCGAGCGCTTGGAGACCCCGGCCTCGCGGCACAGCGCCTCGACACCGATGCCGACCCCCTCGCGGTAGAAGAGCCCGGCCGCGGCGTCGAGCAGTCGGTCCCGGGTCGTGGAGGCCCCGGTCGGTGTCGCCTGTGTCATGAGGACAGCCTACGTTCTCCGGTTGCCTTTTGGAAACCGATCGGTTTACAGTTCCCGGAGACGAAGGAAACCGATCGGTTTCCGAAAGGGGCAAGCTCATGACCAGCATCGAAGGTTCCGTGGCACTGGTGACCGGCGGCAGCCGCGGCATCGGCAAGGCGTTCGTGGAGTCCCTCTACGAGCGGGGCGCCGCCAAGGTGTACGCGACCGCCCGCGACCCGAAGTCGGTCTCCCACCCCGACGCGGTGCCGCTGGCGCTGGAGGTCACCGACCCCGCGTCGGTCGCGGCCGCCGCCGAGCGGGCCCAGGACGTCACGATCCTGATCAACAACGCGGGCGGATCGGGACGGACGTCGTTCCTGGACTCCCCCGTCGAGGACGTGCGGCGCGAGTTCGAAATCAACTTCTTCGGCCCCCTGCTCACCACCCGGGCGTTCGTCCCGGTCCTGGAGCGCAACGGCGGCGGGCACATCCTGACCGTCCACTCCGTGCTGTCCTGGATGACGGTCCCCGGCACCGACGGATACAGCGCCTCGAAGGCCGCCCTGTGGTCGCAGAGCAACGCGCTGCGTCTGGAGCTCCGGCCGCGCGGGATCAAGGTCACCGGGCTGCACGTCGGCTATGTCGACACCGATCTGACCGCGGGTCTCGACGTACCGAAGGTCTCCGCGCACAGTGTCGCGGCCGAAGCTCTCGACGGCATCGAGGCGGACGCCCACGAGGTTCTCGCCGACGCGGTGACCCGGCAGGTCAAGGCGGGACTCTCGGGCGACCTCAGCGGCCTGTACCCGCAGCTCGCCGAGCAGCTGTAACCCGCGGCGGGCCCGGGCCGCTACGGGGTGGCGTCACCGATCGCGCCCAGCCACTCGGTCAGCAGCCGGCCCGTCTCCTCGGGGCGCTCCTGCTGGATCCAGTGGCCGCAGCCGTCGAGGACGTGCGAGGAGACCAGGCCCGGCAGCGTGACGGGGAAGGCGTCGATGGCGTCGGCCATCCACGTGGTGGAGGCGTCGAGGGCGCCGCCGACGAACAGCGAGGGCTGGGTGATCGGGGCACCGTCGTGGTCGGCGAGGTCCTCCCAGTCCCGGTCCATGTTGCGGTAGCGGTTGAGCGCCCCGGTCAGGCCGGTGCGCTCGAACTCCGCTGCGTAGACGTCGAGTTCCTCCTCACCGAGCCAGCCCGGGCGGACGCCGGCCGGGAAGCGGTCCCGGAGCGCACCGCCGGGTGCGGCGAAGTGCGGGTCGGGCGCTCCGGGCACGGGCATCGTGTCGCCGGACAGGGCGGCGTAGAAGCCGGCGAGCCAGCCGCGTACGTCCGGCTCGATCTCGGCCTCCGCGCGGCCGGGCTGCTGGAAACGGGAGACATAGAACTCCTCCTCACCACCCATGGCCGCGAACATGTCCGAGGGGCGCGGGCCGCCCCGCGGGGCGTAGGGGACGCTGAGCAGCCCCACGGCCCGGAACACGTCGGGGCGCAGCAGTGCGGAGCCGGCCGCGATGTTCGCTCCCCAGTCGTGTCCGACGATCACCGCTCGCCGTTCGCCCAGCGCCCGCACGACGGCCACGCCGTCCTCGACCAGGTCGGGCATCCGGTACGCCTCGACCGCCTCCGGCCGGGACGAGCGGCCGTAGCCGCGCACGTCGACGGCGACCGCCCGGTAGCCGGCCGCCGCGAGGACCGGCAACTGGTGGCGCCACGAGTACCAGAACTCCGGGAAGCCGTGCACGAGCAGGACCAGGGGCCCCTCGCCCTGCTCGACGAGATGGATCCGCCCCGCGGGTCCGGGGACCACCCGGTGCGTGACGTCCGGAAGCTGCTGCGGCATGAGTCCTCCAAGGGCCTCGGTCCGGCCGGTACCGGTGCGGGGGCCACGGTGCTGCGTGCCGGGTACGGGGGCGGTGCGCCAAGATCGCTTCCGATCCTGGTGGAACGCCCCCGCCGTCGCGAGCGATGTTGCCGCTTCGGCAAACGGAGCGACGGGGGCGGGCGGGGACAGCGGTTCGACGGGGGACGCCTGATGTGACCGGTGCATGATGGATACATGGATCTTCGAGTCTTCACAGAACCGCAGCAGGGCGCGACCTACGACACGCTGCTTCGCGTGGCCAAGGCCGCCGAAGACCTTCACTACGGCGCTTTCTTCCGCTCCGACCACTATCTGCACATGGGCTCCGCCGACGGCCTCCCCGGCCCCACGGATGCGTGGATCACGCTGGCCGGCATCGCCCGCGAGACGAGCAGCATCCGGCTGGGCACCCTGATGACCGCGGGCACCTTCCGTCTTCCCGGCGTCCTCGCCATCCAGGTCGCTCAGGTCGACCAGATGTCGGGCGGACGGGTGGAGCTGGGTCTGGGAGCCGGCTGGTACGAGGCCGAGCACGCCGCCTACGGAATCCCCTTCCCGAAGGAGAAGTTCGGCCGCCTGGAGGAGCAACTCGCCGTGGTCACCGGGCTGTGGGGCACGCCCGTGGGCGAACGGTTCAGCTTCGACGGCACGTACTACCAGTTGAAGGACTCGCCCGCGCTGCCCAAGCCCGCGCAGTCGAAGGTGCCCGTGCTGATCGGCGGTCACGGAGCCAAGCGCACCCCGGCCCTGGCGGCGCGCTACGCCGACGAGTTCAACATCCCGTTCGCCTCCGTGGCGGACTCGGAGCAGCAGTTCGGCCGGGTGCGGGCGGCGGTGCAGCAGGCCGGGCGCAAGGCCGACGAACTCGTCTACTCCAACGCCCTCGTGGCGTGTGTCGGGCGCACCGACAGTGAGGTGAAGCGGCGGGCCGACGCGATCGGCCGTGACGTCGACGAGCTGAAGGCGAACGGTCTCGCGGGTTCGCCCGCCGAGGTGGTCGAGCGGATCGCCCAGTACCAGGCGGTGGGTGCGCAGCGGATGTATCTCCAGATCCTCGACCTCGACGACCTGGACCAGCTGGAGTTGATCGCGGCCGAGGTGATGCCGGCGCTGGACTGACCGGCTCGCCCGGCCCCGGTCGTCGCGCCGTACGGTCCGGCCGTCGAGCGGCACGCGCCCCGCTCCGGCCGGACCCGCGGCGGTCCGGCCGACAGCCGGCCGACTCCGCGGGAGCCGCCACGGATCGGGTCGATCCCGGTCGGCCGAGCGGCCGTTCGCGGCCGCCACGACGGCACTTCCGTCCACGGGCGGGTGAAAATCCGTCAACCCCGGGTGCGGTGCGCGGCCACGCCAGTGACCCGGGTCGACGGTGATCGTTGGCTCGGGCGGAGCCGGACCGCCCGGCACCCGTCGCCGGCGGTCGCCGGGACGTCACCCTCGTCAGTGGCCCTCCGTCGCGAGGGCCGAGGAGGCCGTCGTGACCCAGGAAACCGTGCCCCAACAGGGCCCGTCCGCCCAGCCGAAGGGGCTGCTCCAGCAGATGGAGGAGCTGATGGCGGCGCTGAACGCGGATCTCTCCCGACTGGACGCGGACCTGTCGGCGCCACGGCCCGCGCGGACGCCCGAACCCGAAAGCGCCTGACGACCGGACCTCCCGGTCTCTCCGTCCCCGCGCCTTCGTCCCGTCCGGGCGTCTTCCGTCCCGGCGTCTTCCGTCCCGGCGTCTTCCCGGCGCCTCGCGTCCCGGCCTCTCCAAGCCCCGCGCATCCTCGCTCGCGTCCTCCGGTCGCCGGCCGTGGGATGCACGGGCCCGGACGGGCCGCACGCCTACCCCATGGCCGAACCCCGCTCCACCACGCGTTTCTCGTCCCGCACCGCGAGGCGCCTGAGCATCTCCAGGACGCGGTCCCGGGACTCGTCCGCCGCGTCGATCGCCTCCATGCACTGCCAGTACCTCCCCTCGTCGTCCGCCGCACAGGCGACGCCGACCAGGGCCATGCCGACCTCGCCCAGGAGACTGCCGAGACACAGGAGCGTCTCTCGCGGATCGCCCAACTCGGTGAGCTGGGCGGCACGTAAGGCGCCGACGCCGAGCGCGGGAGCGCCCAGCACTCCGCAGCCGCGGCCCGCCAGCTCCGTCAACCCCAGGGCCTCGCCCCGGAGTTCAGGCGGACCGGAGACCGCGAAACGGCTGCCGATCGCCTGCGCCAGGGAATGCGCCTGCCACGCCTCGGCCATCACCTCCGGGGTGTCCCCGCTCTCCGCCAGGGCACGTCTGCTCGTCACGATGAGCCGCACCGCTTCCATGCGCTGCCCCCGTCTGTCGCGACGCGCTCGCACGCGTCCGCCCGAACTCACTGGTTCACTACCCAGAGTGAAGTCCCTTGAGACGAAAAGCCAGAGGAAGCCCGAAATCTGTGGACACGGAGTTGAGAGTTGACGAGTGAACGACTCCGGAGAGTGACGCTGCCTCTTTCCGGTGATCGCGCGGGCGTCCTCCGCTCTCCTCAGGAGCCCCCGGATGCCGGGAACCGCAGCTCATTGCGGTCGATCTTCGCGTCGAGCGCGGCGAGCGGGTCGACGCCCAGCACCTCGCAGAACTGCAGCAGATAGGCGAGGACGTCGGCCACCTCGTCACGGACGCGATGGGCGCGGTCCGCGTCGTCCATGACCTGGGCCGACTCCTCCGGGGTCAACCACTGGAAGATCTCCACGAGTTCGGAGGCCTCCACGCTCAGGGCGGAGACCAGGTTCTTCGGGGTGTGGTACGGCTGCCAGTTCCGGGCGGCCGCGAAGTCGGCCAGCCTGCGTTGCAGTGTCGCCACGTCCAGTTCACTCACGGCGTCAGGTCTACCACCGTCGCGCCGGCCGTGCCGAACGCCGGTGCCCCGTCGCTCAGTGCGGCCACCAGCCGGATGTGGCCCCGCTCGCACATGCGCTGGGCCAGCCGCACCAGTTCACCGGTCTGCCGCGCGTCCAGCCCGCGGTCGAGGCCGTCGGCGAGCACCGTCAGCGACTGGAACGCGGCCGGCACCTCGCCCGCCGGGTCGACCTCCAGGACCCCGGGTCCGGTGAGCAGGACGAGGGCCAGCGCGAGATACCGCAACTCGCCGTCGCCGAGCAGCCCCAGCGGCGTACGGGAGCCGTCGCCGCGGTCGAGGAGCCCCTGCACCCGGCCGTCGCCGACCACCTCGGCCAGGACGTCGGTGACGGTCCCGGCGCAGCCGGCTCGGACGGCCGTGACCAGGTGGGCGTACCGGTGGCCGCACTCCGACCGCGTACGCCACAGCACCTCGGCGAGGTTGCCGCAGTTCCGCAGGAGGCGTCCCGTGCCCAGCGGGGTGGGGCCGCGCATGGTGTGCGGGTTCGGGTCGCAGGCGTAGACGGAGCGCAGCGCGAGCACCATCTGCTCGGCGGCGGCGAGGACCTGACACTCGCCCGCGGTGCGGCCCGCGACGCGCAGGGGCAGCAGGGCGGTGCCGAGCCGGTCGTCGGGGAGCGGTCCGCGGGTCACGGCGGACGATCCCCCGGTGTGCCAGGCCGCCTGCACGGACGGGCGGCCCGGGTCACGCAGCGCGGTCTCCAGCAGGGTCTGGCCGCCCGCCGACAACCGTTCGCCCACGATGCGCAGTTCGGGTTCGGCCTGGACGGCGACGTCGAGGCGGACCGGTCCTTCGGGGCCGTCCACCGTGCAGCCGATGCGGAAGCCGCGGCGCTGCTGCGCGTCGGGCCGGGCCAGTTCGGGCACGCAGGCGACCGGGTCCGGGAACACCTCCCGGAGTTCGGCGCCGCCGCCGAGCCGGGCCAGCGCCTCGTAGGCGCGCAGGACGGCCGTCTTGCCGCTGCCGCTCGGGCCGGTGACGAGGGTGAGCGGTCCGAGGGGGAACCGGACACGGCGATGGGTCGCGAAGGCGGCGAGGCGCAGTTCGGTGAGGCCTGGTCGGTCGGGGCGCGCCTGCGCCACGGTGGGCGCTTCCGGCGTGGACAGGGTCATATGCGGACGGTAGGCCTCCGTCACCGGACGAACCGTTCCACTTGGGTAACCTTCCTACGATCGGGGGACGAATCCACCGGTTCGTAGGACGAGTTCACAGGAGCCACCGGCCCCGGTCGCCCGGTCCGGAGCCGAGTTCACGACGGTCACGGGAGCAACCCTGCGGAGGGCCGGAGCATCCGGTCACCTCGACGCGACGGCCGGCACCCGCTCACCGTGCCCGGTCGTTGCGTCGGCTACCGGTCCCCCGTTGCGGACGACGTCGCGGTTGACGCGACGGATGGCGTCGCGAATGGCATCGCGAATGACGTCGGACAGCGCCGGCCGGCCGGGCGCGGTGGTGTCAGATCCCGGGGACCCCCGCCTCCTCCATCAGTCCGCGCACCTCGGTTCCCGGCGGGGTCAGCAGGAACACGTTCCGGTCGACGCGGTGCATACCGCTCGCGAGGCCGAACACCACACCCGTACTGAAGTCGAGCACCCGCTTGGCGACTTCACTCTCCGCGCCCGTCAGGTCGAGGAGGACCGGGATGCCGGCCATGAGGGTCTCGGCCACGTCGCGGGCGTCCGCGAAGACGTTGACCCGCAGCACCACGAACCGGCGCCGCGCCTCCGTCGGGGCCTCGGGGATCGACCGGTGGCCGACCGAGGAGGGCCAGGCGTCCCGGCCACGCAACGGAACGACCTGGGCGAGCCCTCTCCACTGTTCATCGGTGACGTCGTGGCTGTTCATCGATCCACCCCGTCCTGGCTCGCACTCGTAGTCTGCACCGGGCAATTCTTACGCATGGTCACCCGTTCGGCCCAACAGCGACACGGTCCGCGACCCGGTTCGCGTGCGTCCGGCCCATTTCTCCGGTGCCGTGCCCCTGTTCGTCGGAGACGCTCCGTGCTGGAATACCCCGTCGCCCTGGGGCCGTTCGCCGGCGGGCGACCCCCGGCACCGGGCCGGGCGCAGTGAGGTCGTGAAGGTCGACATCGCCCAACCCAGGGGAGACCGTGATGACTGGGACGTCGGATTTCTCGCAGCGCGAGGGTGTCGCGCTGGTCGCTGGCGGCACCGGGGGCATCGGCTCGGCGGTCGTGCGGACGCTCGCCGAGCGGGACAGCGACGTGGTGTTCACGTACCGCTCCAACCGGGCGGCGGCGGACGCGCTCACGGAGGAACTCGGCGGGCTCGGGCGCCGGATCCGCTCGCTGCGGCTCGACCTGACAGACGAACGGGCGGTGGCCGACGCCGTGTCCGGGACCGCCGCCACGTTCGGTGGTCTGCACACCCTCGTCCACGCGGCGGGGCCGCACGTTCCGATGGTGCATCTGAGCCGGGTCACGCCGAGTGAGTACCGCACCCAACTCGACGCGGAGGCGGGGGCCTTCTTCCATCTCGTGCACCCGGCGCTGCCACTGCTGCGGGAGAGTCGGGGCAGTGTCGTCGCGGTCACCACCGTGGCCACGCGCCGGTTCCCCGTCCGCGACGGACTCTCCTCAGGCACCAAGGGGGCCGTCGAGGCGGTCGCCCGCGCCCTTGCCGCCGAGGAGGGCCGTTACGGCGTCCGCGTCAACTGCGTCGCCCCCGGCATGCTCACCGACGGCATCGCCGCCCGGCTGATCAGCTCCGGCGAACTCGACGACACCGCG
Source organism: Streptomyces sp. NBC_01428 (assembly GCF_036231965.1). Taxonomy (NCBI): domain Bacteria; kingdom Bacillati; phylum Actinomycetota; class Actinomycetes; order Kitasatosporales; family Streptomycetaceae; genus Streptomyces; species Streptomyces sp. NBC_01428. The sequence continues at coordinate 2,601,199 of NZ_CP109499.1, forward strand.
CTGGAGATCGCCCGCCGCAACATCCCCCTGCGCCGCTTCGGCACCGCCACGGACATCGCCGAAGCGGTCGCCTTCCTGGCCTCGGACCGCGCGGGCTTCATCACCGGGCAGGCGCTGGGGGTGGACGGGGGGTACAGCGTGTGAGGGGTGGTTGGGGGATCGGCTCGGGGCCGGGGGTGCTGCGGTCGACCGTGGGTGGCGGCCGAAGCCAGCCTCCGGTAGCGAGGGGGGCCCTGTCGCTCGGGCAGGAGGCCGAGCGAACACGGGTCCGGGCAGCTCCCGAGGAGCGAACTGCCCGGCGGCAGGAGCGTCGACCGTGCGGGGAGGGGAAGGTCCCGGGCGGGTCGCTCGACCGACCCCGCGGGCCGGGGCGCCGCTCCCTTCCCTGTCCTCACCTGCCCGTCCCCGTCGTCGCGCCGATCTCGACCACCCGGGCCCAGGCCGGTGGCGTGTCCGGCACGTAGTCGGGGTCGTCCTCGTCCCAGGAGCCTTCTCCCCCGTGCCGGGAGAAGCGGCCCACGACCGTCCGGTACGGGGGCCGCTCGTCCGGCCACGGGGTCTGCCCGTCCGTCAGGACCACCACCACGTCGGGGCGGGGCGTGGCCCGGAGCGCGGCGGCGAACCCGGAGCGCAGGTCGGTGCCCCCGCCGCCCATCAGCGTGATCCCCTCGGCCCGGCACAGGGGGTGGGCGACCCGGGCGGCCGCGTCGCAGGCCGCCACCGTCACGAGGTCACGACGGCCGCCCACGGCCCGGGAGATGGCGGACACCTCCAGGAGGGCGCTGCCCAGTTCCGCGTCGCTGACCGAGCCGGAGGTGTCGATGACCACGAAGACCCGCGGCGGTCTGCGCCGCAGGCTCGGCAGCACGATGCCGGGCAGGCAGGCGGCGCGCCGCGACGGGCGCCCGTACGTGTAGTCCTCGCCCGCGCCGGGCCCGGAGGCGGCGGACCGGACGGCCGCGCCCAGCAGCTCCCGCCAGGGCTGCGGCGGGTGGAAGGCCTCCTCCGCCCACCGTTTCCAGCCTCGGGGAGCGTGGCCGGGGCGGGCGTTGATGCCCTCGGCGACCCGGAAACGGACGGCGTCGCGTTCCTGCGCGCTGAGCCCGTGCGCACCGTCCGGCCCGAGGTCCCAGTCCCGTTCGCGTCCGTCGGCGCCGCTGCCGCAGTCCAGCCAGGCCAGGCTCTGGGTGCGCGGCCCGAGCCGGAACAGGGTCAGGTACTCCTCCATCAGCTCGCCCGGCGGCAGGAGCAGGAACTGGGGTGTGACGGCGCCCTCGGGCCGGACCAGGCCGTCACCGAACGCGTCGTCGTTGATCTCGCAGTCCGCGGCGATGTTCATCCGCAGCCGCTCCGCCGGGCCGGTCAGGCCGCGGGCCCGGGCCACGCGGTCGCTGCGGCCGTGGTGGTCGCGCAGCAGGTGGGACACCTCGTGCACCCAGACCCCGGCGAGGTCCTCGACGGGGGTGCGGTCCACGAAGCCCGGTGAGACGTAGCAGCGCCAGTACCGGTCGACGGCCATCGTGGGGACCTGCCGCGACGCGACGGTGTGCAGGGCGAACAGCGCCGTCGCGAGGTAGGGACGGGCCCGCGCGGCGTGCAGACGGGCGGCGAACAGCTTGTCGAGGTCCAGGGCTGCGCCCTGCGTGTCGGGCGTCGTCATCGGCGCACCGCTCCGGGGCCGGACGCGACGCGGGCCGCCGCGTCGTCCGCGCGCCGGGACAGGGTCACCGCTCCGGCGAGCCGCTCGATGGAGGCGGGCACGTCCCAGTCCTGTTCGCGCAAGGTGGCGAGTGTGGTCGCGGGGACGACCACGAGGTCGGGTGCGCCGGTGTCGAGCGCCCGGACGAGCACGGCCCACGCGGCGTCCCAGCGGGCCTTGTCCGGACGTTCCCTGACCGCGGCGACCACCCCGTCGAGAACGGCCTGGCACAGATCACCCCGCTCGGGGAGTTCGGCGCTCTCCGGGTCGGCGAGCAGGGTCTCCGGGTCGGGTAGGTCCAACCGGTCCAGACTGGCGAGGAGTTCCAACCCCGGCCCATCCCCCACGGTCCCCCGGACGAGCAGGGACAGCACCTCGCGGGAGGAGCCGGCGGCCGTCGCGAAGGCGATCAGGCGCAGGGTCATCTCCCAGCTTCGCGGTGAGGGCCAGGCGCCGCCGCGCCGGGTCTCGCCGCTCGGCAGCCGGTGGACGAGTCCGGGGCGGGCCGCGAGCAGGGCGCACACCGCACGGCGGGCGAAGGCCACGGCCTCGCGCAGCCTCCGCGGGTCCAGGCGCGGCAGGGTCGCCCGGGGCCAGGTGCCGCCGAGGCCCCGGACGACGACCTCGTGGTCGTGGGTCCACTGGAGGTGGACGAACCGGTTGGCCAGCGGGGGGCTCAGCTCCCAGCCGTCGGCGGCCGAGGAGCGCGGGTTGGCGGCGGCAACGATCCGTACGCCGGGCGGCAGTTGGAGCGCCCCGATCCGCCGCTCCAGGACCAGCCGGAGCAGGGCGGCCTGGACGGCGGGGGGTGCGGTGGACAGTTCGTCGAGGAAGAGCAGCCCCCGGCCCGCCCGCACGAGACGGACCGCCCAGTCCGGCGGGGCCATCGGAACGCCCTGTTCGGCGGGGTCGTCGCCGAGGACGGGCAGCCCCGAGAAGTCCGACGGTTCGTGGACGCTGGCGATCACCGTGGTCAGCGGCAGGTCGAGGGTCTCGGCCAACTGGGTCAGCGCGGCTGTCTTGCCGATCCCCGGCTCGCCCCACAGCAGGACGGGCAGGTCGGCGGCGACGGAGAGAGTGAGCGCCTCCAGCTGTGTGTCGGGGCGCGGTTCGGTTGCGGTGTCGCGGAGGAGGGACAACAGCGTCTCCGCCAGGTCGAGTTGGGTCGGTCCGGCCGGATCGACCGGATCGGGGAGGAGGTCGGCTTCAAGGAACGGGGTGCGTGTGGGCATGTCTGATCACCTTGGGGTTCGTGGCGGATCGCAGGGCGGTGGACCGAGGTCTGATGGACACGGCCGACCGCTGTGCGGCAGGTGCGGTGGGCTTCGAGCGGGGCTCGCGGGCGATGTGGACGCGGACGATGGGTGGTGCCGTCACACGACGGGAGGCTGACCGATGAGCGGGAACAGCGATCGGTGAACGGTGCCTTGCCGAGGGCCTGTTGTGTCGCTCGGGTCGGGTCGGGTCGGTGGTGACGGCGCCTGGCCGACGGAATGCTTGGACTGCGCCGGTACGACCGGTGTGACGAGGTCCGGCTGACAGCCGGTTGTGTCGCGAGGGTGGGGACGGGTGGTGAGCGGTGTGGACGACGGCCTGTCGCTCCCCGCAGGTGCGACCGATGGATGGACTGACCCTGATCAGCGGAAGGTACGCCGCGTGAAGGGCGCCGGCCCCGAACGAGGCCTGGCCGACGGCCGGTCGGATCTCGCGGGCGCGAACCGGAGACGGACCGACCTGATCAACGGAGAGCTGCGCCCCGCGGATGACACCGGCCCCGAACGAGGCCTGGCCGACGGCCGGTCGGACCGCGCGAGCGCGACCGGAGACGTACGGGGCCCGGTTAACGGCCCGTCGTGTCGCGCGGATGGGACCGATGGTCGTGGGGCCGCGTGGGTCCCGGTCGGATTCGACCGGGCGCGGGCCCCGTCAGGCCCGCCCGAAACAGTCCGTAGGTGATCCGGCGCTCGGCGGCCGCCAGGAGTTCGTCCCGCAGCGCCCCGCCGCGCAGCACCGCGTCGGGTCCCAGCAGGCCCTCGACGGCAGCCAGCGCACCGGCGGTGTCGCCGTGGTGGAGTCGTTCACGGACCCCGGACAGACAGTGCGGGCTCCGGTGCGCCTCGTCGATGGCCTGGAGGCAGGGCAGAGGCGTACCGGTCAGCGCGACCAGCAGTTCCTCGCGCCGGATCTCGGTCGGGTCGTGGTCCAGGGGTTGCAGGACGCCGTCGACCAGGCCGATCCGGTGCCGGTCGCCCCGGCACTCCACGATCCGGGGGCGGCCCGGTGGGTCGGGTGCCCGGGGGACGGCGACGGGGTGGTGACCGGGTACGAGGGCCGCCGCGACCAGCGGATGCAGACGATCGGCATCGATGGCGCCGGTGCGGAGCAGATGCAGGTCGGGCAGCACCCAGGTCGCCGCGTCGGGCAGGACCGGCAGCGGTGATCCGGCGCCGCCCTTCGGGGCCGGGCGCATCCGCAGGCGGGGCAGTCCCGGGCCGTCCGACGCCGCGGGCACGTCTTTGTGCCCACCCGAGCTCGTGACCGGGCCCAGCCCCACGTCCCGATCAGAGTCCGTGAACGGGGCCAGGACCAGGCCAACACCCACGTCCTTGACCCGGCCCTGGGCCGAGCGGCCCCGGCCCACGTCCAGGTCCCGGACCTCGTCCCGGTCCACGTCCACGTCCACGTCCAGGAGCAGGCGGTACCGAGATCCCAGCCGTACGGCGACAGGTCCCCTCGTCCGGCCGTCGGCCCGCAGCAGGATCGCCGCCTCGGCCGCCCACCGGTCCACGGCACACCCGAGGTCCGGCGGCACGAGCCCGAGCGGATCGAGGTCACGTGGCCGGGGAGCGACGGGCGGGACATCCACCCCGGCCCGGAACGGCAGGCCCTCGGCCCCGGCCGGGAAACGGGGTTCGCCGACAGGCGAGACCGCGCCGCACCGGACCCCCAACTCGTCGGTCCTGCGCGCGTCCCAGAGGTGGCGGTGCAGGTCGAGGCGGAATCGCCGACTGGGCCGGGAGTGCGGATGCCTGCGCGCCCCGTCGTCGCAGCACGCGCCGCGGGAACCGCCGTCGGGCGCCTCCCACAGCGCGAGGCTGATCCGCTGACCGCCGTCGGCCCAGGCCGGTGGCGTGCGGACCACGAGGTGCAGCGGATGGGCGGGGTCGGGGGCGGCCCGGGCGGAAGCTGTGGGCGTGCCGCTCCCGGGCGAGGCCGTGTCGTAGCGCGCCAGCGTCATGGTGATGCCGGGGCGCAGCAGTCCGTCGGGGCCGACCCGGGGCATGTGCCAGCGCAGCAGATCCGGCGCCAAGTGACGCAGATCCGCCCGGACTCGGGATGCGAGATCACATCCGTGCGTGCGAGCCAGGCAGCGGAGGTGGAGATCGACGTCGACGCCCGCGGCGGCGCAGGCCCCCGCCCAGTCCCCGGCACGGCGACGGGCGGTCGCGGTCTCGATCATGGAGGGCGGCACGGCGAAGTCCCGCACGCGCGGCCAGAAGGAAGCGAGGAGAGAGTCCTCGTACGCGGTCCGAGTGAGCATCAGCACTCACCTTGCGCGGACGGGGCCCCCCATCTGTCATCAGCGAGAGTTGTCATCGGCGGGATGATAGCCCGCTGTTCGGAGGACTGTCAGGTGATTTCGACCGGGCCCGAACCGGCGGCCGGTCCGCCCGCGCCGCCGGTGCTGCCGGTGGTGCCGGTCAGGTGCGGGGCCCCGTCGTCGTCGAGGAACTCGACCACGGCGAGCACCAGCAGGGCCACCACGGCGATCCAGACGGTGACGGCGGCCGTGGGGTAGTTCCAGATGAGCAGGGTGACGGCGGCGACCGCGACGACCGTCCAGTTGAGCCATGTCTTGGCGCGGTGCACCCAGGCCCCGACCGGTCCCAGGTCGAAGCCCACGGCGTTGCGCACGGCGCCGATGCCGCCCCGCCAGGCGGCCAGGACCCGCGTGGCGGCCCGGCCGCTGCCGGTCAGCCAGGCGGCGAGGGCCACGACGATGCCGAGGGTGATCACCATGCGCACCGTCGTCCGCAGAAAGCGCACGAGGGTGTCGAAGACCGAGCCCGCCGCGGGCTGGGAGACCCCCGAGGGCAGGCCGTCGAGGTAGATCCCGCGGAAGATCCAGAGCGCGATGCCGAGGACGGCTGCCCCGGCGGCCACGGCGAGTGCCGCCGTGACGAGGGCGCGGCGCCTGCGGATGGCGAGGAGCACGCCGCCGGCCGCGAGCACCAGGGTCAGCACCGGCAGCCAGAACCCGACGATCTGCAGCAGCCGGTAGAGCTTCTTGGCCTTGCCGATGGAGTCGGACGTCATGACCGTGAAGTCGGTGTGCACCTCGGGGATCTTCGCGGCGACGCCGAGTCCCCTGTCGACGAGGGCCTGCTTGACGCGGTCGATGACCGGCGCGAGGTCGATGACGACGGCGTCGTTGGTGAGCTTGACGGCTCCGCCGCCCTTTCCGGTGAGCGCCTTGTCGACGGAGGCGTGGGCCGTCCTGTTGAGGTCGGTCCACAGCGTGGCGAAGGCGTCGCTGCTGACGAACTTGTCCGCCGTGCTGTGCACGAAGTCGGTCAGTCCACTGGTGATCGGACCGCTCAGCGGGCCCAGGGCCTTGGTCAGCCGGGGCCGGTCGGCCGGGGCGACGGAGGTGAGCAGCGACTCGATGTCGACGTGCTGCATGACGGCCTTGGTCACCCGGTCGGCGACGGCCTCCTGGACGTCGGGGTCGGAGGCGAGCGGCTTCATGGTGGAGACGTAGCGGTCGGTGTCTCCGATCAGGTCGCTCGACCAGGCCGCCACGGCGCTGAGCGGGGTGAGCACGGCCGCGACGATGATCAGCAGGACCGCGAAGAACGGCCGTACCCAGTGCCGTTGGCCCGTCGGGCGGCGTCGCTCCAGTTCCGCGACCCGGGCCCGGAGTTCGGCGATCTCCCGGGCGTCGTCGCCGTTCACGTCGCCTCCGCGGGGCCGGCGGCCGGACACGGCTGCCGGTGCGCGGACCGTTGACCGGCGCGTGTCCGGTCGATCAGATCGTCCATGGCGCTCTCGTTCCGCTCGGTGCGCTGCGTGGTGGTGTACGACGGGTACGCCGGCCCCTCCCCCGGTGGCGTCGGATCGGCCATCGGGCGGAGGGGCCTCGTGGGTGCGGGGTGTCACACCGCTGCCGTCACGTCCTGACGGCCGGAGCGGGGACGGTTCAGCGCGGCTGCGGCTGTCGCGGGGACTGCGACGGGGACTGCGGCCGGGACGGTGTGTGGTGGCCGTGGGGCCGGTAGGCGGCGAGCGCCCAGATCACGAACACGTCGATCGCGATCATGATGACCGACCAGATCGGCGCGTACGGCAGGAACATGAAGTGGAAGAGCATGCTCACCGCCGCCAGCGCGATACCGGTGACGCGGGCCCACGCGGCGCCCTTGAGGATGCCCGCGCCGACGACGGCGGCGATCACGCCGACGACCAGCAGGATCCAGCCCCAGCCGGTGAGGTTGATGCGGTACACGTAGTCGTTGACCCGCGTGTACACATCGTCCTTGGCGATCGCGGAGATGCCCTGGAGGATGTTGAGGAAGCCGTTCACCAGCAGGAGCACACCGGCGAAGGTGACGCCGCCGGCCACCCACGCGCCGTCGCCCGACGGCGGCGGCCCGAGGCCTCCTCCGGCGGGGGCCGCTCCGGACCACTGGTCTCCCCACAGCGGCATGTCGCCGCCGCTCGGCTGGGGTCCCGTGCCGCCACCGGGCGGCGGGGTCGGGGGCTGCGAAGCGTCCTGGCTCATGCTCGACCACCTCGTTGCACTGTCGGCCGCTGGCCGTCCCCGGTGCGGGAGGCATCGGGGAATTCGAGCCTCCGCCGCCCTTCCGCGCCCCGCCAGAGGGGTGCCGCCGATCGGGTGACGACACGACGACGGGCCTGTCATCGTGGTGCCGCCGACCGGGCGACGGTACGACGACGGCCTTGCCACCGTGGTGCCGTCGAAGAACCGACGGTACGACGACAGGCCTGACACCATGCTGCCGCCGAGCCGGCGACAGTACGACGGTGCGGGCCTGCCGCCGACGGCAGGCCCGCACCCTCGCTCCCCTCCCCCGGTCGGCTTCTCGCCCTCGGCCCCGGCCGGACCTTTCGTCTCAGGCGGCGTCCGCCTCCGCGTTCTGCCGGGAGACGAGGTCCAGGGCCCGCCCCAGCGTGGCGAGCCGGGCGTCGAGGGTCTCGCCCGCGGGGTAGAGGCGGACGGTGTCGACGCCCGCGGCACCCCATACCCGGAGTCGCTCGCGGACCATGTCCTCGGTTCCGATCAGGGTCGTGCCGAGCACCATCTCGTCGGTCACGAGTCCCGCGGCGCCGTCCCGGTCGCCGGCCTGCCAGCGCTCGTGGACCTCGGCGGCGACGTCCGCCCAGCCCTGCCTGCTGTACGCGGCGTTGTAGAAGTTGGTGGTGGCGGAGCCCATCCCGCCAAGACTGAAGGCGAGTTCCTTCTTGCGTCCCGCCACCATGGTGCGCAGCGCGTCCTCGTCCTCGGCGAACGCCACTTCGGCGCCCTGGCAGATGTCGAGGTCGGCCCGGCCCCGGCCCGCCGCCGCGAGGCCCGCGTCCAGGTGGTCGAAGTACGCCTCCTTGGCGCCCTCGGGCACGAAGCTGGTCCCCAGCCAGCCGTCGGCGATCTCGCCCGTCAGTCGCAGCATCTTGGGCGAGAGGGTGGCGAGATAGACGGGCAGGTCGTGCTCGGCGCGCATCGACAGGCGCATGGCCCGCGCCTCGCCTCCCGGCAGCGGAATCGTGAACTCCCGTCCCTGGTGGTCGATCTTCTCCCCCGCCACGGCCTGCCGGACGATCTCCACGGTCTCCCGCATCCGGGTCAGCGGCCGCGCGAACGGTACGCCGTGCAGGCCCTCGATCACCTGGGGTCCGGAGGGTCCGAGACCGAGGAGGAACCGCCCGCCGGAGATGTTGGAGAGGGTGATCGCGGCGCGGGCGATGGCGGAGGGGGTGCGGGTGCCGAGCTGGATGATGCCGGAGCCGAGCAGGATCCGCTCGGTGCGCGCCGCCAAGTAGCCGATAGGGGACGGCGCTTCGGACCCCCAGGCCTCCGCGACCCAGCAGATGTCCATGCCGAGTTTCTCGGCCTCGACGACGAAGTCGACGGTCTCCCGCCAGTCGCCCCCGGACGCCTCGACGGTCGTGGAGGTACGCATCACGCGCCCGCCCCTTCCCGGTTCTCGGCGCGTTCCCTGATCGCCTCGACGGTGCCCGTCATGCTCCGCTCGAACTCCCGCAGCCGCACGAACACGATCTTCTGCTCCTTGTCCGGCATCCGGTCGATCGCCTGGCAGAGTCCCGAACGGCCGGGCCCCATCCGCATCCACTGGGTCAGCTCGGTGCCGCCGTCCTTCTCCTCCAGGCTGAACCGCCATACGGAGCTGGGGTGTTCGGGGTCCTCCACGGCCCACGCGAACGTGCGGTACGGATCGCACCGCACGATGTACGAGGTGGTCTCCCACTCCCCCAGCGACTCGTGCCGGCTGCGGCCCACGAACCGGGCGCCGACCGCGGGGGCCGTCGCGTCGTCGAGCCAGCTCACCGACTGGAGTTCCGTGCTCAGTTCCGGCATGAGCCCGATGTCGGACACCAGCTCCCAGACCCGCGGCGGCGGGGCGTCGATCCGTGTCCGCACCTCGACCGTCGGCTGATCCGCGTAACGCGCGCCCGTCCACTCCATGAGTCGTCCGGCCTCTCTCTCAGCGTTCAGGAAATCTGCCCCAGAAGGGCTCTGAGCTTGAGAGTTGCGTAGATGAACTGACCTGTCAAGGAAATCCGCCCCCGGCGCGCGGACCGGGGACGGAGCGGAATCGACGAGTCGGGCAGGAAGGCGGACCGGGACCCGGGCTCGAAGTCGGAGTCCGAGTCGCGCTCGGCATCGGGCCCGCCCTCGCGCTCTGTATCGGGATCGAGCCCGCCCTCGCGCTCTGTATCGGTATCGGGATCGGGATCGGCGAAGTGGGCGCTCAGTCCGTGAAGCGGCTGCGGATGTCCGGCCGTTCGGCCAGGTGCGGCGGATAGCCGGGGCCGAGGCGCGGCCGGGTGTCGTCGGCCGTCATCGGCTCGCCGCAGTCGGCGCACACGACGGCCGCCTCGCTCTCGTGTCCGCAGCGGTCGTGATGGAAGACGACCGGTGGCCCCTGCTCACCGCTGAGCCAGCGGTTGCCCCAGCTGTTCATGGCGGCCAGCACCCCGAAGAAGTCGCGGCCCATCTCGGTGAGCACGTAGTCGTGGCGCACCGGGTCCGTCTGATAGACCCGCTTCTCCATGAGGCCCTCGTCGACGAGCCGGCGCAGCCGGTCGGTCAGCGTGTTGCGCGCGATGCCCAGCTCCTGCTGGAACGCGTCGAACCGCTTGATCCCGTAGAAGGCCTCCCGCAGCACCAGCGGTGTCCACCAGTCGCCGAGGAGGTCCATCGTGCGCGCGATGGAACACGGCCAGTTCGCAAAAGAAGTCCGCCTCACGCCTTCAGCATACGAGGGTCCAGGAAAAGGACCCAGCAGCTCGCACGGGGTGACTGACGGCGAGATGCCGGACCGGCCTTCCTCCGTCACACGAGGCGCCTGATCTCTCCGCGCACCCGGTAGAAGCCGCCGACGGAGGAGTGCAGCGCGTCCACCACATAGCGGGCGCCGGGCTCGCGTATCGCCCGCGGGAACTGGACCTTCCAGCCGGTCTCGTACCCCTCGGAGACCACGTGGACCCGGACGCGTCCGCCCTCCTGGACGCATTCGACGACCACGCCGTCCCCCGGCGCGGGGAGGGCGCTGACCGTGGCGACGGACGCGGCGGTCGTCAGCGGTGCGTAGGTCGGCAGGGCCGCCGCCAGCTTGACGTCCGCCGCGACCGGGACGGTGCCGGACTCGGCGGCCCGGATGGCGCTCTCCGTCGCGTCGATGCAGGCCAGCGAACCGTCCGTGGAGACGATGTACAGCCGCTCGTCGTGGTACTGCATGGACAGCGCGGAGCCGCCGCCGGTGCCGAGCTTCCACAGCCGGGTCCCGTCGGCCGTGAAGCAGTAGACGGAGGAGGCCGAGTCGCCCGCGAACACGTACCGGCCGCCGGGGGACGTGGCGCACGAGTAGACGGGAGCGTCGCAGAGATACGTGGCCTCGACCCGGCCGGTGGACTTGGCGAGCCGCTGTACCTGCCGCCGTCCGGTCCCCGCGTAGACCGCGTTCTCCTCCTGCCAGCCGAACAGCACGTTGCCGCCGGTGTCGGTGTGCCAGAGCAGGCCCGCGCCGTCCGCGGCGTACGCCGTCACCCCTCGGCTGTGCCCGTGGTACACGGCATGGTCGTCGGCGCGCACCATCCAGGCGTGGTCACCACCGGAGTTGCGCGACCACTGGAGCTCGTCCTCGTGGTCGATGACGGTCAGCCCGCCCCTGCGGTCGGACACGCTGAGCACGCCCGCGTGGATGTCCAGCCAGAAGATGTCGACCTCGGCCGCTATCTCGTAGGCCGCGAACGGCACCTTCGAGGAGAGGTCGTACACCCGGCCGTCGTCGCAGCCCGCGTAGATCCAGAAGTCGTCCGCCACCAGGCACTTGACTCCGTCGGGCAGGGAGTAGTGCGCGAGCACCTCCCCGGCGTGGCTCAGGTTGTACACGTCGCCGTGCTGGTTGCCGACCCAGCAGCGGTCCTCGTCGACATGGATGCCGAACGCCGAGGCTCCTGTGCGGAACCGCCACAGCACGGGCGCCGTGGCGCGGGCCGTGGAGGGCGCCGACGTTACCTGCCGGCGCGTCACCGGGCGGGCCGCGCGCTGTCCCCGGACCGCGGGCGCGTACCCCTTGCGGACCTTCTCGGCTATCTTCTTGGCAGCGGCGGCCTGGGCCTTCTCGACGGTGGGGAAGCCGGATGTCTGGCGCTGGCCGTCGACACCGATCCGGCCGTACCGCACGGAGACGGTGGTCTGCTCGACCGTCACCTCGTAGAACTTGTGGGCGCCGCCGCTGTCCTGGGACAGCTCCAGATACGTCGTGTTCCCCGTCTGTCGCGTCTGCGCAGCGGACACAGCACACCCCTCCCCAAATGCCGGGCCGACCCGCACGGGCCGTCTTCCAGTGCCTCCAAACTAGAGGTCGGCACTGACAACGGCGCCGGGGCGCGAACGCCCGAAGGGGCTCCCCGGGTACGAACCCCGGGGAGCCCCTTCCGAGGTCACGGCGCGAGCAGCAGGCTGTCGCCGCGTTCCTTGGCCGCCGCGTAACGCCGGGACACGTCCTGCCAGTTGACGACGGCCCACATGGCGTCGATGAAGTCGACCTTCTGGTTCTTGTACTGCAGGTAGAAGGCGTGCTCCCAGGCGTCGAAGACCAGGATCGGGGTCGATCCCTGCCCGACGTTGCCCTGGTGGTCGTAGACCTGCTCGACGATCAGGCGGCCGCTCAGCGGCTCGTAGGCGAGGACGCCCCAGCCGGAACCCTGGGTGGTCGCGGCGGCCTTGGTGAGCTGCGCCTTGAAGCCGGCGAAGGAGCCGAAGGACTCGGTGATCGCGTCCGCGAGGTCGCCCACGCCGTCCGCGGCCAGGGGCTCGCCGCCGCCGTCGCCCGTCATGTTGTGCCAGTAGATGCTGTGCAGGATGTGTCCGGAGAGGTGGAAGGCCAGGTTCTTCTCCAGGCCGTTGATCGACCCCCACGCCTCCTTGTCCCGCGCCTCCGCGAGCTGCTCCAGTGTGTCGTTCGCGCCCTTGACGTACGCCGCGTGGTGCTTGTCGTGGTGCAGCTCGACGATCTGGGGATTGATCACCGGTTCCAGCGCCGCGTAGTCGTAGGGAAGTTCCGGGAGCGAGTACACCGCCATGTCCAACACCCTCCGCCATAATTGCAATCAATGTGCAGTTGCACGCTAACAGCAAGAGAAGAACAAGCGCAGAAGGGTCGCCGATGGGGTCGACGGTCGTGCTGGGAATCGAGTCGTCCTGCGACGAGACCGGTGCCGGGCTGGTCAGCGACGGGCGGCTGCTCGGGCACACGGTGGGGTCGAGCATGGACGAGCACGCGCGTTTCGGCGGCGTCGTCCCGGAGATCGCCGCCCGCGCCCACCTCCACGCAGTGCGGCCGGTGGTCCGTCAGGCGCTGGACGACGCGGGGCTGCGGCTGTCCGACGTCGGCGCCGTCGCCGTCACCACCGGCCCCGGCCTGCCCGGCGCCCTGCGGGTGGGGGTGGCCGGCGCCAAGGGCCTCGCCTACGCGCTGGGCGTTCCCCTGTACGGCGTGCACCATCTCGCGGGACACGTCGCCGCCGACACCCTGGAGCACGGCCCGCTGCCGGACCCGTGCGTGGTGTTCGTCGTCTCCGGCGGCCACACCTCACTGCTTCTGGTGCGTGACCTGGCCCGTGATCCGATCGCCCGTCTCGGCGACACTCTCGACGACGCCGCCGGGGAGTGCTTCGACAAGGTCGCCCGGGTCTTCGGGCTGCCCTGTCCGGGCGGCCCGGCCATCGACCGGGCGGCGCGCTCGGGCAGTCCGCACGCGGTCTCCTCCCCGCGCCCACTGCCCGGCTCGTACGACTTCTCCTTCTCCGGCCTGAAGACGGCGGCCGCCCGCTGGGCGGAAGGGCACGCGCGTCGCGAACTGCCGGTGGCCGACGGGGCCGCCTCGCTCCAGGAGGCCGTCGCCGACGTGCTGACCCGCAAGGCGGTCGCCGCCTGCGTCGAGCACGGCGTGGACACGCTGGTGATCGTCGGCGGCGTGGCCGCGAACGCGCGGGTGCGGTCGCTCGCCCGGCACCGCTGCCGCGCGGCCGGCGTCGAACTGCGCGTGCCGCCGCCGTGGTTGTGCACGGACAACGGCGCCATGATCGCCGCCGTCGGCGACCTCCTCGTACACGCCGGGGCAGCACCCGCCCCGCTCGACGTGTCCATCGACCCGTCGGCACCCCTGGAGTACGCCGCCCTGCATCCCGCCGGGGCCGCGGCCCGGCCGGTCGTGCCCGCCTGACGGCCTGCGGCGAACCCGCGCCGGGCGAGACGCACGCCTGGAGGTCGTCGGCATCGACCTGCGCGATTCCATCGCGCCGTCGGGCGGGGCCGCGAAGGTCACCGCCCGCTCGACACCCCGTAGTACTGCAGGTCCTGCACGGTCGCCGTCCGGCGGGCCGGATAGCGGGTCGTGACGGCCGCCGCGGTGTCGCCCGCCCGGCGGGCGACGACCTGGGTGCGGCCCGGACTCAGGGGCAGGGCATGGGCGTTGACGCCGACGGGAGCCTGGTAGGCGTGGGGCACGGAGCCCACGCGGGCGGTCACGGAGGCCGGCGCGGTCAGGAAGGTGAGCAGTTCCACCTGGTCGCGCGGGGCCGCGGTCCCCGCTCGGGGCCGCATCAGCCGGGCCTGCTGCACCCCACCGCCGCCGGTGAACTGGACCCGGGAGGTGACGTACACGGTGTCGCGCACGATCCTCGGCCAGGCCCCGGTCTTGAAGCGCGTGAGGTAGTACGAGGAGATGTCCAGGTACGTGTGGCCGTTGTGCAGCGAGGGCGCGAACTGGCTGCCCTCGGAGTAGTCGTTCCAGGTGGTGAGCTGCACCCAGTCCGCGCCGTCGGAGATCGCGTGGTTCCAGGTCGACCGCAGGGTGGCGGTGTTGCCGGCCTCGTCGTAGACACCCTGGTTGGGTCGCGCGTCCTGCACGGAGACGGCCTGCATCCACTTCTTGCCGAGCGAGTGGGCGAGGCGGACGTCACCGGGGACGTTGTCCTGGCGGGCGTAACTGCGGTTGCCCCAGGACGAGAAGGCGTGGCTGATGGGCGCGAAGCGTTCGGCGTTGGCCCGGAAGTTCAGGAAGACGGGGACGAGCGCGGTGCCGATGCCGTGTTGGCGCAGTCGCGCGGTGACCTCGTTCCACCAGGCCGGCTCCTGGGCCTCGGCCTTGAACGGGGAGACCACGAGACGTCCGTCGGCCAGCCGGTACGCGGCGGGTGACGCGGCCAGCCGGGCCAACTGGTCGGCGAGCGTGCGCGGATCGGTGTGCAGCGAGGTCATGTCCGGCATCAGCACGATCCGGAAGCCGGGGGCGACGCGGTGCGCGGCGCGCAGCAGCAGGTCGACCCGCTCGCGGTTGGGGCCGGTCAGGGAGAGGAGGTCGACGGTGAAGCCGTCGAGCCCGGCGTCCCGGGCGGTCCTCACCTCCCGCTCCAGGTTGGCGAGTTGCCAGTTCCCGGTGGAGGGGGTCACGGGTTCGGGCCGGTCGCGCAGCAGACCGCCGTAGGCCGCGTGCTTGCCCTGTTCGCCCTGGGGCGTCAGGTAGTTGCGGGTGTAGTAGTCCCGGGACGCGGGCTGGTTGTCCAGCGAGAGCGGGTACGGCGTGAAGTAGTGCGCGAAGACCAGGTGGGGACTGGCCCGCAGCACGTCGGCGGAGGGCCGGTCGAAGGGCAGCGCCGTGGCGTCCGCCCGCTCGGCGGAGGGCGCCCCGCCCTGTCGGTCGAGGGCCAGTCCCGTGCCGGCGACGACCCCGATGAGGAGCAGGCCGAAGAAGGCTCCGAGCGCGGTGCGCCGCCGCCTTCCAGGCGGCCTCCGGTGCTGGCGCTGTGGACGTGCGGGCTGATCCGTCATGGGTGTCCTCCGCGGACGCCGATGGGCCACCGGTGGCGAACTCTACTGCACGGGAGGCCTGTTGGGTGACAGAACGTCACTCAAGAGGCAACCGTGTGTGATCATCGGTGTCCGGTCAGGACGTCGTGGCGCCGAGCCGGTCGACGTCGTGGGACTGGAGGTAGACGTCGAGGGCGTCCTCGCGCATCGCCCGCCACAGGTCGGATCCGTTGGTCTGGTCGAGCAGGACCACCGACTGCCCCGCGATGGTGCCGGTCCCCTTGGCGGGGGCGTTCATGAAGACCATGTTGCCGGGGCGGACCTTCTTGTTGTCCCAGAGCAGGTCCCGCAGGTCGCCGTCGCCGAGCCGGTCGTCGACGCTCACCGCGGCGGTGAGGTCGTCCAGCACCTCGCCCGCCTTGACCGGGTTCTTGAAGGTGGACGGCTGCATGACCTTCGACAACAGCGTGCGCAGGAAGTACTGCTGACGGTGCGTCCGGTCGAAGTCGCCGCGCGCGAGGTGGTGCCGCTCCCGCACATAGGTGAGCGCCTGCGTGCCGTTCATGTGGCGGCTCGCGCCGTCCACGACGAGGTTCACGCCGCCCACGGAGTCGGTGAGCTTCTTGAATCCGTCCCAGTCGATGACCGCGAGATGGTCGACGCGCACCTTGGTGAGCCGCTGGACGGTGTCGATGAGGAGCGGCGGTCCGCCCCACGAGAAGGAGGCGTTGAGCTTCGCCTTGCCGTGTCCGGGGATGTCCACCCACGCGTCGCGGGGCAGCGAGACGACGTAGGCGCCGGAGTGGTCGGCCGGGAGGTGGACCAGCATCATCGTGTCGCTGCGCTGGGCGCCGTACTTCCATTCGGGAGCCTTGGCGTCACGGCCGGTGGTCGGCAGGTCGGAGCGGCTGTCGACCCCGACGAGCAGGAACGTCTGTCCGCCGTCGGAGGCAGCCGGCTGGGCCGCGGCGGGGACCTTGGGGAAGACCCCGGAGATGCGGTCGACCTTTCCGGTGTAGTGGTCGACGGCCCACCAGGCGACGCCGCCCATCAGCAACAGGGCCACCGCGAACAGCACGAGCGCCCCGAGGAGCACCCGCCGCGTGCGGCTCGCGCGACGCCGCGGACGCACCGCGGGGGCGTCGGCGCCCTTCGTCGGGGCGTCCTCCGCGCGACCGTCCTCGTTCACCGGGTCGGATACATCCGGCCCCGTTCTGCCCAACTCGTCGTCCCGGCCCGCCCCTGCGTCCCGGCCCGTCACACCGGCCTCAGCCGTGTTCCTGTCCCCCACCACGTTCTCCCCGCCTCACCCCGGTTCGGCCCCTTCCGCACCGGGCGCACACTGTAGCCAGCACTTTCTATGATCGTACGGATTTCCGGAAGTCCTGCGCCGCGCAAGATCAACGGGCGGACCCGGGGCGCGATTTCGTACAGCTCGGCACTTCTCGGTGACGTTCACGTAAACGCTCACATGCGTACACAAGTTTGCCGTACTGTTCACCATCGTGCCGCATGTTCGACGAATAGGTGTTCGCGACGTCCGGCGACTCGTGCAGCTGAATGTGCCTGGGGGGGTACATGTGGGATGTTCAGGCCACTGAATCCGACAGATCACGTAAAGCGCGCTCACGGGCGCGCTCTTCACTTTGGATGGGACGCAAGTCCCGTTGGTATCTTCCCGCGTCGCTGATCACCGATCTCGTCGGCGCGGGCGTACCGGTCACCGTCATGTTCTCCACCGCGCACCAGCCGTGGCCCGTGCCGAGCGGGATCGTCGCCGGACTCGCGTGGGCGGGCGTCCAGTTGTTCCGTTCGCGGTACGCGGCGCGGAGCATCGGCGAGAGCCGGGGCACCCTGCCCGTGCTCCACGACTGGTTCATCCTGCTGGGTGTGCTCGCGGTGGTGCACGCCTCGGCCGGGATCCGGCTGCGGGCCCCGCTGTGCCTGCTGGCGCTGCTGCCGGCGCTGCTGCTGACCCTGCTGTGCCATAAGGCGGTTCACCGCCATCTCGCCGCCGTGCGCAGAAACGCCCAGGCCGTGATCAAGGTCCTGGTGGTGGGCGAGCCGGTCGCGGCGAACGGCGTCACCGCGCATCTCGCCTCGCGCACCGACCACCCGTACGTGGCGGTGGGTGCCGTCCCGGTGGGCTCGGGTCCGTTCGACTCGGGGATCAGGACCGTGGAGCGGCTCGCCGCCACCGCGCCGGAAGCCCCGGCGGAGGACGCCAACCTCGTGATCAGCGCGGTGCACCGGCTCGGCGCCGACCTGGTGCTGGTCGTACCCGGCGCCGCGACCTCCGGGGAGCGGCTGCGGCGGCTGTCCTGGGGGCTGCACGACGCCGGCATCGAACTGTTCGTCGCCCCCGGTCTGGTGGAGGTCTCCGTCAAACGGCTGGAGACCGGCTCGGCCGGCGGGATGTCGCTGCTGCGCGTCGCCCCTCCGGTACGGGAGGGCATGCAGCCGCTGCTCAAGGGGCTTCTGGACCGGAGCATCGCCCTGCTGGGGCTGCTCGCGCTGACTCCCGTACTCCTGCTGGTCGGGCTCGCGGTGAAGCTGTCCTCACGGGGTCCGGTCCTCTATCTGCACGAGCGCATCGGCCGGTCCGGCCGCTCCTTCGTGATGTGGAAGTTCCGCACCATGCGGGTCGGTTCCGACCGGCTGAAGGCCGAACTGGCCGAGGAGAACGAGAACGACGGGCTGATGTTCAAGATGCGCCGGGACCCGCGGGTCACCCGGGTCGGCCACTGGCTGCGGCGCACCTCGCTGGACGAACTGCCCCAGCTCGTCAACGTCCTCAAGGGTGACATGTCCCTGGTGGGTCCGCGTCCGCCGCTGGCGGACGAGGTGGCGCACTACACCCCGGTCGAGTGGCGGCGGCTGAGCGTACGGCCGGGCATGACCGGGCTGTGGCAGATCAGCGGACGCTCGGACCTCTCTTGGGACGAAACGGTTCAGCTAGATCTGAGCTATGTCGACAACTGGTCCTTCACCAGCGATGTCGACGTCATGGCCCGCACGTTCCGCGCCGTCGTCGACGGCCGCGGGGCGTACTGAGAGGGCCGCCCGTGAGAGCACAGTTCCCCGGCGCGCGGTGCGCGCCGGGGTCCGGCGACCCGTCGGGCCCGTCAGCCGTCGAGACCGCCGCGCCAGTGGGCGTACGTGGCGGCGATGCCGTCGCGCAGCGGGATCGCCGGCTTCCAGCCGAGGTCCGCGAGCCGGGAGATGTCGAGCAGCTTGCGCGGAGTGCCGTCGGGGCGGGTGGTGTCCCAGCCGATCCGTCCGGTGAAGCCGGTCACCTCGGCGACCGTCGCGGCCAGGTCGCGGATGGTGAGGTCGTTGCCGCAGCCCACGTTCACCGGCTCGTCGCCGTCGTAGGAGCGCAGCAGCAGGGCGCAGGCGGCGGCGAGATCGTCGACGTGGAGGAACTCCCGGCGCGGGGAGCCGCTGCCCCACAGGGTGACCTCGTCACGCCCCTCGGCCGCAGCCTCGTGGAAGCGGCGGATCAGAGCGGGCAGGACGTGGGAGGTCTCCAGGTCGAAGTTGTCGCCGGGGCCGTAGAGATTGGTCGGCATGGCGCTGATGTAGGACGCGCCGTACTGACGCCGGTAGGACTGCACCTGGACGATGCCCGCGATCTTCGCGAGGGCGTAGGCCTCGTTGGTGGGCTCCAGCGGTCCGGTCAGCAGGGCGTCCTCGCTGATCGGCTGGGGGGCGTGCTTGGGGTAGATGCACGACGACCCCAGGAAGAGCAGGCGGCCCACACCGGCGGCGTGGGCGCCGGCTATCACGCTCAGCTGGATCTGGAGGTTCTCCTCCAGGAACTGCACCGGCTGGGTGCTGTTGGCCATGATCCCGCCGACCTTCGCGGCGGCGAGCACCACGGCGTCGGGGCGCAGGTCGGCCAGTTCGGCCGCGGTGCGCGCGGCGTCGCGCAGGTCCAGTTCGGCGCGGGTACGGGTGAGCACCTCGTGCCCGTCGGCGGCGAGCCGGCGGGCGACGGCGGAGCCCACCAGGCCACGGTGGCCGGCGACGAAGACACGGGCGCGTTCGGGCAGGAGCGATGCGGTCATATGCCGGATCATGCCAGGCGCCGCGGGGCCGGATCGCCCGGATCGGCAACTCTGCCGAAATTTCCTGTAGTTCATGACATGCGACCCGCGACCCGCGGGCGCACGGACCGGACCGGCCCGCTGGGCGGATCCGGCAGGGAGGGGAACACCGCATGACCAAGACCGCGCTGATCACCGGCGTGACCGGGCAGGACGGCTCGTACCTGGCGGAGCTTCTGCTGGCGAAGGGATACCGGGTCCACGGCCTGGTGAGGCGGTCGTCCAGCTTCAACACCGAGCGGATCGACCACATCTACCAGGGCCCCCAGGAGGCCGAGCGGAACTTCGTGCTGCACCACGCCGACCTCTCCGACGGGGTGGCGCTGGTGAACCTGCTGCGCGAGATACAGCCGGACGAGGTGTACAACCTCGGCGCGCAGTCGCATGTGCGGGTCTCGTTCGACGCGCCGCTCTACACCGGTGACGTGACCGGCCTGGGCCCGCTGCGCCTGCTGGAGGCCATCCGGGCGAGCGGGGTCGAGACCCGCATCTACCAGGCCTCGTCCTCGGAGATGTTCGGCTCGACGCCGCCCCCGCAGAACGAGGACACCCCCTTCCACCCGCGCAGTCCGTACGGCGCGGCGAAGGTCTTCGGGTACTGGACCACGGTCAACTACCGTGAGGCGTACGGGATGTTCGCGGTCAACGGCATCCTGTTCAACCACGAGTCCCCGCGCCGCGGCGAGACCTTCGTGACCCGGAAGATCACCCGCGCCGTCGCCCGCATCAAGGCCGGTCTCCAGGACCGTCTCTACCTCGGCAACCTCGACGCGGTGCGCGACTGGGGCTACGCGCCCGAGTACGTCGAGGCGATGTGGCGGATGCTGCAGCACGACGAGGCGACCGACTACGTGGTCGCCACCGGAGTCCCCGCCACGGTGCGGCAGTTCGTGGAGACGGCGTTCACCCACGCCGAGCTCGACTGGAACGAGCACGTGCGCTACGACCCCAAGTACGAGCGTCCCAGCGAGGTCGACGCGCTGATCGGTGACGCGTCCAAGGCCCAGGAGCTGCTGGGCTGGAAGCCGACCGTCCTGGTCGACGAGCTGGCGCGGATCATGGTCGACGCCGATGTGCAGCAGGTGGAGAAGGAGCTCGCGGGCGCCGTCGTGCGCATCGACCGCTGACGCGGGCCACCTGCGGAGGAAGCCGGCCACCTGCGAAAAGGGGGCCGTGCGTGCCTGGTGGGCTTCGGGAGAGTCACGGAAACGCCGTGAACACCTTGAAATTTCCTACCAGATGAGTCAAGTGCGTTCCATGACGTGTCATGTACTCGTATGGTTCGCGAGCAAACAGTTCACGCGGCCCGTGCGGATCAGGGGAAACACCGCCGGGCACGCCGAGGCAATGGGTCCGCAAGCGGGCCCGGAAGCCGGGGGGTTCATGCACAGATCCAGAGGGCTCAGCGCCGCCCTTGTCCTTTCCACAGCGGCAGGCCTGGGCCTGGTGGCCATGCCGCAACCGGCCGCAGCGCTCACCGCGCCGGTCGCCTTCACCGCCGACGACCTGCCGACCTGGCAGACCAACGGCATCGTGTGGGCGCTGGCGGAGGCCGGCGGCACCGTGTTCGCCGGCGGCACCTTCTCGCAGGTGCGTCCGCCCGAGGGGGGCAGCGGCACGGCGCAGAACGCGGTGAACTTCGTCGCGCTGAACGCGGCGACCGGCAACCCGACGTCCTGCAACCTGTCCTTCACGATCGGCAGCGGCAGCGCGACGGTCCGTGCGCTCGCCGTCTCGCCGGACAAGAAGACGCTGTACGCGGGCGGTTACTTCGGGGCGGTCAACGGCACGCCGGTCAGCAGCCTCGCCGCGATCGACATCGCCACCTGCACGCCCAAGGCGAACTTCCACCCGAGCGTCTCCGCCACCGTGCGGACGCTCGCGGTCACCAACGACACCGTGTACCTGGGTGGCGACTTCACCTCGGTCGGCGGTGCCGCGCACGCACGGTACGCGGCGGTCGACGCCACCAGCGGCGCCGTCAAGCCCTTCCAGGCCGACGTCGACGAGCCCGGCCGGGCCGTCGCGGTCACCCCGGACGGCAGCAACGTGATCCTCGGCGGTGACTTCTTCACCGTCAACGGCGCCAACTCGCACGCCCTGGCCGTCGTCGACTCCGCCACGGGCGCCAACGTCCGCACCTACCCGGGATTCATCGAGAACAACTCGGTGGTCAAGGCGCTCGACACGGACGCCACCGGCTTCTACACCGGCAACGAGGGCACCGGCGGCGGCGTCTTCGACGGCCGTATCGCGCTGGACCTGTCCACGCTGAACCAGCGCTGGCGCGACACCTGCCTGGGCGCCACCCAGGCCGTCAAGTCGTACCAGGCCGTCGTGTACAGCGCCTCGCACGCGCACGACTGCTCCAGCGTCGGGGAGTACCCCGACGGGCGCCGTCACCACCTGCTCGCGGAGCCGACCTCCGGCACCAACAAGCTGGGCTGGTTCCCGGACACCAACGACGGTCTCGGCGAGGGCATCGGCCCGCGCGCCATGGCGATATCCGAGACCTCGAACAACAAGTACATGTGGGTCGGCGGCGAGTTCACCACCGTCAACGGCTCGGCGGCCCAGGGTCTGACGCGCTTCGCGGCGACCCCGGACGTCGGCGCGCCGACGGTGCCCTCGGTCAGCGCCGAGTCGGTCAAGCCGACCGAGGCGCACGTCCGCTGGCGGGCCAGCCTCGACACGGACGACACCAAGCTGACGTACAAGGTGTACCGCAACGGCGGTTCCACGCCGGTGTACACGGTCGACGGCGACTCCGTGGAGTGGTCGCGCCCGCAGCTGTCGTTCACCGACACCAACGTCACGGCCGGTTCCACCTACAGCTACCGGGTGACCGCGACGGACGGTGCGGGCAACGCCTCCGCGCTGTCCTCCACGGCCACGGTGACGGTGCCGACCTCGGCCCAGAAGTACGCGGCGAAGGTGCTCGACGACGGTGCCAACCTGTACTGGCGCTACGACGAGTCGGCCACTCCGTTCGTCGGTGACACCTCGTCCGGCGACCAGAGCGGCATCCACGTCAACGGGCCGTCGCTGCGCCAGACTCCGGCGGCCGTGACCGGTCCGTCCACCGCCATCGGGTTCAACGGCTCGGACCAGATCGTGTACAGCGACAAGCGCACCACGGTGCCGAGTCAGTACTCGATCGAGACCTGGTTCAAGACGACCACCACCAGTGGCGGCAAGCTCGTCGGGTTCGGCGACAACACCACGCGGGCCAGCGGTAATTACGACAAGCACGTCTACATGCGCAACGACGGCCGGCTGGTCTACGGCGTGTGGACGGGCTCGGCCCGCACCATCACCTCGTCCAACGGCTACAACGACGGCTCCTGGCACCACGTCGTCGCCACCCAGGGTTCCTCCGGGATGGCGCTGTACGTGGACGGCAGCCAGGTCGGCACGCTCGCCGAGTCCAACAGCCAGGCCTACAGCGGCTACTGGCACGTCGGCGGCGACAACCTCAACGGGTGGCCGAACCAGCCCTCCAGCAACTACTTCAACGGGCAGATCGACGAGACCGCGATCTACCCGTCGGTGCTGAGCCCGGCCCAGGTGCAGAGCCACTACACCCTGGCCTCGGCCCCGGCCGACAGCGTGCAGACCGTCCGCGCCACGGACGACACGTACGTCAACGCCGGTGCCGCGAGCACCAACTACGGCACCTCCACCTCGCTGGCGGTACGCGGCAGCGCGGCGTACGAGACGTACCTGCGCTTCGCCCTGCCGGCGGCGCCGGCCGGGACCGTGCTCAAGAGCGCGCGGCTCGCGGTGAAGACGACCACGCTGAGCACCGCGGGCAGCACGGACGACATCGCCGTACGGCCGGTGACCGGGAGCTGGACCGCGGCGGGTACCACGTACACGTCACGGCCCGCCGTCTCCTCGACCTCGGTCGGCACCCTCACCGGGGCCACCGACCTGTCGACGGTCTACTCGGCGACGCTCGACACCTCGGCGCTCTCCCCCGCTCTGGGGGGCAGCTACGACCTGGCGCTCACGAGCACCGGGACGGACGCGCTGTGGGTGTGGTCCAGTGAGGCGTCGGCCGCGGAGAACACCCCGCAGCTGGTGCTGACCTTCGGGGCGCCGTAACCCTCACGGCGTCCCCGTGGTCGGGGTGCCGGGCCGTGCGCCCGACACCCCGACCACCCCACCTGGGCCCGCACCTCCGTGTGCGGGCCCGCCTTCATACCCGGCCCGAGCGGGCCGCAGGAGCCACCATGCACACTCGTACTCTCCGGTCCCTCCGGCGCGGTGCCGCCGCCGGCGCCCTCGTCGCGCTCCTCGCGCTCTCGGGCTGCAGCTCGGACGGCGGTTCCGACGCGGCGGCGAAGCCGACGCGGAGCATCTCCGACGACCAGGCGGCCGGCGTCCCGGACGACCAGGCGAGCCCGGCTCCCGAGGAGTCGTCTAGCCCCTCCAAGGGGCCGGTCCTGCCCGACGCGAAGCTCACCCCCGTGACGGGTTCCTTCACCGCCAAGGAGAAGAAGTACCTGCACGGCCGGGTGCCGAAGAACATGGACCCCGCGGCCGTGCTCCAGGTGGGCCAGGAGACCTGCCAGCGCGTCGAGCGCACCGCCGCCCACGACAAGGACGCCGCCGTCGGCGCGCTCATCGCCGGGGACCTGCCGTCCGCCGACGACGCGATCGGCCAGCTGTGCCCGAAGCAGAAGCCGCTGCTGGACCTGGCCGCGACCGGCTTCGCCGACGGCACCCGCAAGAAGCCGGCGCCGGGCACCTACCGCGCGCTGACCAGTGCGAAGGGCTGCACCTGGAAGGCGCTGGGCGCGGGCGACAAGGTGCTGGCCTCGGGCCCGGGCCCGGACGCCCCGAAGAAGATCACCGCGAAGATCCCGGCCGGGACCGCCACGTTCGTCTCCTCGGGCTGCTACGCCTGGCTCCCCGCCTAGCCGGGGTCGCCGTTCGGACCGGCGCGTGTGCGCACCGGTCCGAACGAGGGGACGACGTCGCCTCTAGGCCCGCTCGTACACGTCGAGAAGCGTGCCGAGGACCGCGTCCATGGCGAACGTCTCGGCGGTGAGCTTGCGGGCCGCCGCCGACGCGGTGCGCCGGGCGTCCGGGTCCAGCAGCTCCAGCACCGCCGGGGCGATGCCGTCGGGTCCCGTGACCACCCGGCCGGCCCCGGCCCGGTCCACGTCGCGGGCCAGGCCGTTGGAGTCGGTCACCACGACCGGTGTGCCCACGGCCATCGACTCCAGGACCGACATCGGGAACGGCTCGTCCACCGACGGCAGCACGTACACGTGCGCCCTGCGCAGTTCCTCGGTCATCCGGGCCCCGTCGAGGGGCCCCGGGCAGCTCACCCGCGCCGCGAGTCCGAGCTCGTCGATCCGCCGTCGCACGGCGGTGAGTTCCCCCTCGTCGGGTCCCGCCACGACGACCGTCGCCTCGGGGTGCCGGGCCAGGATCGCGGGCGCCGCGTCCACCAGGTCGACGGGGCGTTTACGGGCCTGGAGCCGGGCCGCGTACAGGATGCGCGGCGGTCCTTCGGGGGCCGGGCCCTCGGGCTGCGCGGGCACGCCGTTGACCAGGCGGACGGCGCGGGCGAGGCCCGTCCCGCCTACCACGGCCTCCAGATCGCGCAGTTCACGGGTGGTGAGGTGCAGGACGGCCGTCGCAGCGCGCAGCACCCGCCGCACCGCGACGGCGTCGAGAAGGCGCGCCGAGCGCCGCTCGCTCGGGTCGACCATGCCGTGCGTCTGGAGGACCAGCGGCTTCCCCGCGCGCAGCGCGGCGAGCGCCACCGGCAGGGTCACCAGGTCGCGCGCCAGATGCACGTGGACGACGTCGGCCTGCCGTACGAGACGGTGGGCGCCGGCGAGGAGGGAGGGCGAGGTCAGGCCGCTGAACCCGAGCGGCAGAATCCTGCGCGCCTGGTGGAGGCGGGCGGGCACGCCCTCCACCTCCTCGGGCAGGGGCCGTTCGAAGCCGTCGGCGAGGGCGGTGAGCCGGGCGTCGTGCCCGCGTTCGCGCAGCCCCTTGCAGAGGTTGAGGGCGACCCGGACGGGACCGCCGAAGGCGTGGGTGGGGCTGTGCAGGGTGACCGCGTGCAGCACTCTCACGCCGGCTCCTCGACGGGTCGGCGCCGGTTGTCGGCGGTGTGCAGGGTCAGCTCGGGCAGATCGGTGTGGAGCACCGCTCCGGCACCGACGACGGCGCAGCGGCCGACCTTCACCCCGGCGAGGACGGTGGCACGGGCCGCGACCCAGGCGCCGTCGTCGACGGTGATCGGGGCGTTGCGGTACCGGAAGTCGGCGGCGCGGTGGTCGTGGCTGCCCGTGCACAGCAGGGCCTCCTGCGACACGCACACATGGGCGCCGAGGGTGACCGGCTCCAGGTTGAGGATCCACGCCCCCTCGCCGATCCAGGTGTGGTCGCCGACCGTGAGCTTCCACGGCCACAGCACGCGCACCCGGTGACGGATGAGCACCCCCGTGCCGATCTCGGCGCCGAAGGCCCGCAGCAGGGCCGTCCTGACCCGGGCCGGGGTGAACCACGCCATGAAGAGCGTGTTCATCACCGCGAACCAGAGCGCCTGGACGAGTATCCCGCGCCCCTTGTCGTATCCGGCCAGTGTGAAGGCCGGGAGATCACGCATCGAACCATTCCCCCCAACAGCGTCTCCCCGGACGCTACTTCGCCACACTCTAGTAGCTGACCGTTCACCGCAGGCCAGGGCTCGTTAGACTGCGCCGGGGATCTCTTTCGGGGCGGGGGCGCCATGACGCAGCAGATGGACCGGGGCACGACCAGCACGCCCGGGTCACCGGAGCGGGGCTGGCAGGCGGCGGTGCCGCCCTTCCGGCCGCGGACGCTGCTCTCCCGCGCGCTGTCGGTTCCCCTCGTCCTCGGCTTCTCGGTGTTCCTGCCGCTGCTCGTCCTGGTCCAGCCCGGCACCGGTCTGCACGACTCGGCGCTGTGGCTCCAGCTGGCGCTCACCATGTACGCGGGCATCCGGCTCTCCACGATGATCCTCTCCAACCGGCGCAAACTGCTCGCGGGTTCGTTCTGGCTGTTCGTCTACATGGCGATGGGTGTCGCGCCGCTCGCGCAGGCCGTGCTCGGCCGCACACCGACCCCGGTGGTGGGCGCGCGCACCGATCTGACGGAGGCCGTCGCCCTCGTCCTGATCGGCTGTGTCGCCTTCGACATCGGCACCCTGCTGGCGCGCCAGCGGCCCGAGCGGAAGCGGGAGGACAAGCTGCGTCCGGCGCTCGTGCACCGGCGCCGGCTGTACCTGCTGACCGTGATCGCCTTCTTCGGCTCCGCGCTCCTCGTGGTCAAGCTGGGCGGCCCCGCGGTGTTCTTCACCAGCCGCCAGGAGATCATCAGCAGCGTCCAGGAGGCCGGGCTCTCCCAGGCGGACTCGCAGGCCGGACAGGCCATCGTGCGGGGGTTCGGCACCGTGCCCGCGCTCATCGCCTGGCTCGCGTACACACGCTGGCTGGTGACCTCGCGGCGGGCGCGGCGCTCCGTGGTGATCATCGCGGTCTGGGGGGCGCTGGCCGCCCTGAACGCGGTGGTCAACAACCCGATCTCCAACCCGCGTTTCTGGTTCCTCACGGTGCTCTTCTCGCTGCTGTTCACGGTTTTCCCGGTGAGCGCGGCCTTCTACCGGATCGCGCTCAGCCTGGGTGTCATCGTGGCGCTGGTCGTCTTCCCGTTCGCGGACCGCTTCCGCTACGACGACGCCAACTACCGCCCGGTGCAGACCACGTCGCCCCTGGAGCCGCTGGCCCTCAAGGACTACGACCAGGTCGGCATGTTCGCCAACACCATCACGTACGTCCGGTCCGGCAGCGGCCACACCTTCGGCCGTCAGATGGCCGGCTCGGTGCTGTTCGCGGTCCCCCGCTCGGTCTGGCCCGACAAGCCGATGGACACCGGGGTCATGGTCGGCCAGTGGATGGGCGCGACGAACACGAACCTCTCGTCGCCGGTGTGGGCCGAGCTGTGGATCGACTTCGGTCCGGTCGGCATGGTGGCGGGGTTCGTGGCGCTGGGCTACGCGGCGGCGCGGGTCGACCGGCGCTATGCCCGCCGTGCGGTGCGCAGTGCCCGGCCGGGCAGCCTGATCGCCCTGGCCGTCCCCCTGGTCGCCGGCTACTCCTTCATCCTGCTGAGAGGCCCCCTGCTCCAGGCGTCGGGCCGGGTGGCCATCGCGGCGTTCTGCATCGCCCTGATCACCACGTTCCGCCAGGACCGGGCGACGGGACTGCGCTGACCTCGGCATCCCGACCGGGCCACGCCCTGCCGGAAGCCCCGGCCCGGCGGACGGCGGGTCATCCCAAGCGTGTCACCGGCTCCGTCCGTGCCCACCCGGCGGCCGCGGCCGGGAAGAGGCCGACCACCGCGCTCGTACCGACGACCCGCGCTCGCCCGTACCGGAACCCGTCGGCCCTTTCGTCGACGGCGGCCGGAGCCCGCTCCGGCCCTCCCCGGGGACGTGCCGTGGCGCTCAGCCCGCCGGGACCGCCGGCACCGCCGTGGCCGGGGCCGGTTCCTCCACCCGTAGGCGTGCGACCCGGGTCCAGGCGGCGACCGCCTTGAGCGCGGAGCCCGCGGCCAGACCCCAGGCCGCTCCGAGCGCCGAGCCGGTCAGCGCGTATCCGGCGAGCATGAAGACGACCGAGAGCAGCGAGAACACCACCTGGACCGACAGGGTGGCGCGCGGGCTGAGCACGCGCAGGGTCACCAGGGCACAGGTGCCGAGGCCCATCACCGCGTACTGGGCACCGGAGGCGGGCAGCAGTGCCGCGGCCGACTGCCAGGTGGCGCCGAGGAGTTGGCGCCCCACGTGGTCGGGAAGGGCGTAGAGGACGAGCCCCCAGGCGAGTCCGACGACGCTGAGGACGAGACCGAGCAGCGCGGCGGCGCGGGTGGTGGCCCGACGGCCGCCCAGCCGGTTCAGCAGGGGCGGTCCGAAGGCGTTGACGGAGTTGAACAGGACGTTGAGCGGCCCGAAGAGCGTGGTGGCGCCGCGCAGGGCGCCGACCGCCAGCGGGGCGGCGAACAGGCCGAGGCCCAGCACCGCGAGCTGGCTGGAGGCGTTGCCCACGGCGAACTCCACGACGAAGCGCTGGCCGAGGTGGCCCCGGCGCACGTAGGGCCGCAGGTCGGCCCGCGCTCCGCGCACATGGGGCCACAGCAGGCGCAGGCCGAGCAGCAGCGCCGGGACGGCCGACACGCCCCACACCGCGACGAGCAGGCCGGGTGCGGCGTGCCGGGGCTGGAGCAGCAGCGCGGGGACCACGCACACCAGGCGCAGGGTGTCGGCGGCCAGGGCCAGGCCGGGGCGCCGCAGGGTGGAGAACGCGTACCGGAGTCCGTCCTGCACCAGGACCAGCGGCAGGACGAGCCCGAGGGCGAGGAAGGCTCCGCCCGGACCGGCCCAGCCACCGGTGACGGCGCCGGTGACCGCGCCGACGGCGGCGAGCAGGACACCGACGACGGTCGAGGCGAGGGAGGTGAAGGCGATCGCGGAGCGGCACGCGGCGCCGGTGGTGGCGGTGTCGCCCCGGGTGAGGACGACGGCCTGGCCGACGTACGCCATGTTGAGGCCGAGCAGCACCGTGAAGGTGAGGTACACCATCGAGAAGGTCGCGAAGCCGTGCGTGGTGGAGACGCGGGCCGCGATCACCAGCACGGCGATGTTGGTGAGGCTGGACGCCGCCTGGTCGAGCACCGAGGCGAGCGCGGCCGCCGACCGCCGCGGGGTGCGCGGCGGGCCGGACGGCTTCTCGGACGGCTGCTGTTCCTCCGGGGCGGTCACCGGTCCCCCGAGCGGACGGTGCGCAGCGCGATGGTCTCGCTGCCGTCGCCGTCGAAGTGCCGCTCGGGTTCGGGGGTGTTGGGGGGCTCGGGGGTCCTGGCCGGCTGACTCTTCGGCGCCCGGCGGCCACTGCTGCGGCGCGCGACGGGCGTCCGGACCCGCTTGGAGTCGGTGTGCGTGACCGCGCCGAGGACGGTGCCGCCCGCTCCGACGATCAGCTCGCGGATGCGGATCAGGTCGGCGCGGTGCACGGTCCGCGGGTCGCAGACGATGAGTACGCCGTCGACCCGGTCGACGAGCGCGAGGGCGTCGGCGTAGGCGAGGACGGGCGGGGCCACGACCACGACGGTGGCGTCCGGGTCGTCGGCCTCGGCGATCAGCCGGGTGGTCCGGGCGGAGGTCAGCGCGCGCGGCACGTTGCGCACGCGTTCGCCGGGGACGAGCCCGAAGGCGCCCGACTCCCCCGCGTCGACGAGGAGTTGACCGCGGCTGGGCCACTCGCCCTCGGCCTGCTCGCCGGTACGGCTCCAGCGGGGCCGGGAGGCCGAGGTCACGTCGAGCCGCTCGGAGAGCGACGGGGTGCGCAGGTCGGCCTCGACCAGCAGGACGTTCTTGCCGGTCTCGGCGAACGAGGCGGCGAGGTTGACCGCGACGGCGACGCTCGACTCCATGGAGCCGCGCGGGGCGACGACGAGCAGCCGGCGCCGGTCGGCGAACCGCTCGTCGTAGGCGAGGCGGAAGGCGATCGAGCGGTACTCCTCGGCCGCCCGGGAGTCGGTGTGACCGACCACCAGGGTGCCCGCGGAACCGCGGGGCAGCGCGCCGAGGACGGGGCCGCGGACGGCACGCGCGACGTCGCCGGCCGAACGCGGCGCGGGGTCGAAGACCAGCCGCACCCACGCGCCGAGCAGGCCGAGACCGACGCCGACGAGGCCGCCGAGGCCGAGCGACAGCGGGAGGCCGGGCCCGTCGGACGAGGAGGGGACCGTGGCGTTGCGGATCACGTTGCCGGGCGTCATGTCGAGCGCCTTCAGGCTGGTGATCTTGGAGCGGAGGTCGGTGATGCGGTTGAGCAGGTTGGCCTGCACCGCGTAGGCGGAGTCCGCGGCGGATCCGTCGGGGAGCTGCTTGATCTGCCGGGAGAGTTCGTCGTTCTGCTTGGCGACCGGGTTGAGCTGGTCCTGCAGACTCTTGAGCATCGAGTCGCGGACGGACTCCCACTGGTCCTTGCGCATGTCGATGTACGACGCGGTGAGGGCGTTGGCGCGGCGCGCCGCTTCCTTCGGGTCGGACGCGTTGTACGTGAAGTGCAGCACGAGGGTCTGCGGCGGGTTGGTGACCTGGAGCCCGTGCTGGAGCTGGTCCACGTCGTCCGCGCTCATCCTGAGCTGCTTCGCGGCGCCCTGCGCGACGGAGCGGCTGAGGGCGGTCTGCCGTTCGGACCCCATGTTCAGCGCCTTGTCGCTGGAGAGCGTCGGCGCGAAGGGGTCGCTGGTGGGGGCGCGGAGCACGATGTCGGTGGTGGCGGCGTAGCTGTCGGCGCCGGTGACGCCGAGCCAGGCTCCGGACAGCAGTCCGATGCCGACACCGCCGCCTATCAGCCATCGGTAGCGCAGCAGTTGGCGGAACTGCTCACGCAACTGCTCCGGCTCATCCTCTCCCCGGACGGGAACGTGTGTCTCGTTCACCTTCCAAGTCCCCCCATTGCCTCGTCGATCAGCGCGTCGATGCGCGCGAGACCCGCCTCCCGTGACAGATGGGCCGCTACATGGCGCGGACCCGCCGCGCCCAACTCGTCCGCCATCTCCGGATCTTCGGCGAGTCTACGCACCGCTGACAAGAACTGATCAGGATTCTCCGGTTCCACAAGCATTCCGGCACCGGATCGCAGCACTTCGCGGGCCGTGCCGCCCTCGGCGGCGACCGAGGCGACCACCGGCCGGCCGGCCGCGAAGTAGGAGGTGAGCTTGGACGGGACGCTCATGTCGAGGACGGAGGCCCGCTGGGTGACGGCGAGGACGTCCGCGGCGGCCAGCACGTCGGGGAAGTCGGCGTCGTCCACCGAGGGCAGGAACTCCAGGTTGGGCAGTCCCTGGGCCAGTGCGGCGAGGTGCTCGCGCTGGTTGCCGTCGCCCATCAGGACGATCCGGGTGTCCGGGTCGCGGCGGGCGGCGTCCACCAGCACCTCCAGGCCCTGCTTGAGCCCCATGTTCCCGGAGTGCAGGACCACGGTCTGCTCCGGCCGCCAGCCGAGCCGTTCGCGGGTACGGTCGCGCGGCGCCGAAGGGGCCTGTATGTGCGACCAGTTGGGCACCAGGCGTATGCGGCCGGGGTCCACCCCCATGGCCCGCACCCGCTCGACGAACGTCTCGTGGATGACACCGACCAGGGTGGCGCGTCGCAGCACCCACGACTCGGCGCGCTCGGCCAGCTCGGCGGCGCGGCCGCCGCCCTGGATGCCGGACTGGGCGGCGGCCGCCCCCATGAGGTCCTGCACGACCGGGACGAACGGTGCCCGGTTCCGGGCGGCGACGCGGGCGCCCAGCACGCCTCCGGCGAGGCTGGGCAGTTGGGCGAGCACGGCGTCGAGACGGCCGGTGCGGGGTGGCGCGACCATGCCGTGGGCGAGTATCGAGCTCTCGAACAGCGCCCTGCGCAGGGCGCTCTGGCGAGGCGGGACGCTGTGCCGCCTGCGGTGCACGGTGACACCGGCCCGCTGCTCGGTGGCCCGCCACACCTTGCGGTAGGCGGGGTCGAGGCTCCAGGACGGATAGTGCGGCAGCCCGGCGAGGACATGGGTCTCGTGGCCGCGGCTCGCCCAGTGCTCGGCGATGCCGGTGGCGTACGGGCCGATCCCCGTGTGTTCGGGCGCGTAGTTGGTGGACACCAGGAGCAACCGGCGCCCGGAAGGCCCTGCTTCGCCCTCCTTGTCGCTGCGCCCGCCGATGTCCGGCTCGTTGGTGCGCTGCACCGGTACGGACCCCGCCGGACCGGCGACCCCCGTACCGCTCCGGTCACGACGCTCGTCGTGGGTATGTGTCACGCGACGAAACCTTCCCCCCGGCCGCCACTGCGGCCTCCCCTGTGTGTCTGCGTCCCACGGGACCCCCCGGTCCCCGCTCCGGTCGAAAGTGACCCAGGACGCACCCTAATTGTTCACCCTCCCTGCACCATGCATGAACGCTATCGTCAAAGTCCGCGCATCCCCCGGAAAGGGGTGCGCTCTGGGGGCCAAAAACGAACAAGGGGGGCACTTGTGCCATCGAGCAAGCCGTACCGCGTGGGCTACGCACCGGGCGCCTACGATCTCTTCCACATAGGGCACTTGAACATCCTGCGTCACGCACGTGCCCAGTGCGACTACCTGGTGGCCGGCGTCGTCTCGGACGAAATGGCCGAGCACGCCAAGGGCAGGCTTCCGATGATCCCGCTGGTGGAGCGGCTGGAGATCGTCCGCAGCATCAAGCACGTCGACGCGGCGTTCGTGGAGACCGTGCCGGACAAGCTGGAGACGTGGAAGCAGGTCCGCTTCGACGTCATCTTCAAGGGTGACGACTGGCGGGACACCCCGAAGGGTGAGCGGCTGGAGAAGGACTTCGCCACCGTGGGGGTGGACGTCGTCTACTTCCCGTACACCGTGCACACGTCGAGCACCCAGCTGCGGCGCGCCATCGACGCCCTGGACGGGACGCGGTTCAACGACGAACTGCGGACAGCTCCCGGAACCACTTGGTGAGGAACGCGGCCAGGAAGAGCACGGCGGCGACGGCGAGGAGGCTGTAGGCCCACCGGAAGGCGCTGCCGCCGCCGAGCAGCAGGAACACCAGGCAGAACACCCCGTGGTCGACCGGGAGCAGGGCCACCGCGCGCACCGTGGAGGGCTCGGGGGTCCGGTCGCCCGGGGCGGCCTTGGGCTTGAGCTTCTCGGTGAGCAGCCCGCCGAAGAACGTGACGACGGCGGCGAGCTGGAAGCCGAGCGGCACGAGCAGCCAGGCGTCGGCCCCGGTCCCGAAGTGACCGGGGTGGCGGTAGAAGGCGATCAGCACGGCGGTGTGCAGTGCGGTGATCTTGGCGCAGTCGACCACGTGGTCGAGCCATTCACCGGCCGCGCTGCCGCCGCCGCGCAGCCGGGCGAGCTGCCCGTCGGCCGAGTCGAAGGCGAAGCCGAC
This sequence comes from Streptomyces sp. NBC_01428, assembly GCF_036231965.1. Taxonomy (NCBI): domain Bacteria; kingdom Bacillati; phylum Actinomycetota; class Actinomycetes; order Kitasatosporales; family Streptomycetaceae; genus Streptomyces; species Streptomyces sp. NBC_01428. The sequence continues at coordinate 2,634,560 of NZ_CP109499.1, forward strand.
GGCCAGCCCGAGCCACACCAGGAGGCCCGCGGCCCAGGTGGGCGCGGCGAGCGCGGCCGTCGCGACCGCGGCGAAACTGAACGTCGCGCTGATCAGCGTGACGCGGTTGGGCGTCAGCCCGAGCCGGTAGGCCCCGGCGGCGAGATACCGGCCCACCGGCCGGTTCACGAACCGCGAATACAGCGATACGCCCTTGGCGCTCTTCTGCGCGGACTTCAGCCGTATCAGCGCGGACGTCGTCGTAGTGCTCATGGATCCCCCCGGACCTCATCACGCACGGCCTCCCCGGCCGCTCCCCTGATCCACATCATCACAGCAGTCGACGGGCGATGGCGAACGATCGAAAAACTGACCGGAAACGAAACGCGTCGGAAAACTGACGGAAGGTGACGGAAGCCCCACCCCTTTCCCGCCCTTCCCCGGAGCTTCCCCGACAAAAGTGGCGGGGCGCCGTCGGCGGGCGTGGAATGGGAGGGGTGGGGCCGCAAACGTGGAGGCGTCGTGGGTGTTGCACCGCTGACCGAGATCCTCTCCGGACCGTTCGCCGAGCGCTACGCCGTACCGGCCATCAACGTCTTCAACGACCTGACGATGGAGGCCGTACTGGCCGCGGCGGTGGAGCAGCGGTCGCCCCTGATCGTGCAGACCTCCGTCAAGACGGTGAAGTCGATCGGCAGCGACGTTCTGTATGCGATGTGGACCGCCATGACCGCCGGGATCGAGGTGCCGGTCGCCCTGCACCTCGATCACTGTCCGGAGCGGGAGGTCATCACGGAGTGTCTGCGACGGGGCTGGAACTCGGTGCTCTTCGACGCCTCGAAGCTGCCGGTCGAGGAGAACATGCGGCAGACGGTCGAGGTGGTCGCGGAGGCCCGTGCGTACGGGGCGGCCGTCGAGGGTGAGATCGAGTCGATCACGGGCGTGGAGGACGGCGTCGGCAGCGACACCGCGGCCGAACAGCAGACGCTGGAGGTCGCCCTGGAGTTCCTGCGGACCACCGGCGTCGACGTCTTCGCGCCGGCGATCGGGAACGCCCACGGGTCGTACAAGCAGGCTCCGGTGCTCGACGCCCAGCGGGTCTCCGACATCGTGGCGGCGCATCCGGTGCCGATCGCGCTGCACGGCGGGAGCGGGCTGTCCGACGAGCAGTTCCACGACCTGATCTCCCGGGGCTGCGCGAAGGTCAACATCTCCACCGCCCTCAAGGAGAAGTTCATGAAGTCGAGCCTGGCCTTCCTGGAGACGGCGGCGGAGCGGCAGAAGTGGGACCCGCCCTCGCTGTTCAGGTCCGTGCGCCAGGACGTCATCGACATGACCGGTTCGCTGATGACCCTGTTCGGCAGCGCCGGCCGGGCGGGATGACACCGTGTCCGCGCTGGTCTACGACTGCGACGGCGTCCTCGCCGACACCGAGCGCTACGGACATCTGCCCGCGTTCAACGCCACGTTCGAGGAGTTCGGGCTGCCGGTGCGGTGGAGCGACACCGACTACGCGGAGAAGGTGAAGGTCGGCGGCGGCAAGGAGCGGATGAAGACGCTGCTGACCCCCGACTTCGTCGCCGCGGCCGGCCTGCCCACGGACCGGGACGCGCTGGACGAGGAGGTCGCCCGCTGGCACCGGCGCAAGACCGAGATCTACACCGGGATCATCCGCAGCGGAGCCATTCCGCCCCGCCCGGGGGTGCGGCGGATCGCCGAGGCGGCGCACGCGGCGGGCTGGACCCTGGCGGTCGCCTCCACCTCGGCCGAGGCGTCCGTCCGCAGCGTGCTCGAACTCGCGATGGGCACCGAACTGGCCGCGCGGTTCTCGGTGTTCGCCGGTGACGTGGTCCAGCGCAAGAAGCCCGCCCCGGACATCTACGCGTTCGCCGTGCGCCGGCTCGGCCTCGACCCGGCGGCCGTCGTCGCGATCGAGGACAGCCGCAACGGCATGCTCGCCGCGCTCGGCGCCGGTCTCGCCTGCGCCGTCACGACCAGCGCGTACACCGGCGAGGAGGATTTCGCGGGTGCCTCCCTCGTGGTCACCTCGCTCGGCGACCCGCCGCCGGAGGAGACCGTGACCCGGGTGCTGAACGATCCCCTCGGGGTGCACCCGGGACCGTGGGTCGAGCTCGCGGACCTCGCGGTGCTGCTCACGGCCGGAGACGCCGCGGTCGCGGGGCACTCCGGGACCCCGCTGCCCGACCCCCCTGGTTCGGCACCGCCCGCCCCGGGTTGACCGGGCACGGCGCACCCGGGCAGGGCCGGTGGTCCACGTGCCCGAGCGGGGCGGATCCCCTCCCCCGTCCCTCCCGTCGGAACCGACATCGCGCGCCGGTCAGGAGAGCCAGTCAGGAGAGTCATGACAACGCCAACGACATCCGCCGACGACCTCGCGTTCGTCGTCCGGACCATCGCCCGGACCGCGGTCGACAACGAGAAGGCCTTCGGGGACCTCGACGCCGTCGCGGGCGACGGGGACTTCGGCTTCTCGCTCGCCCGCGGCTTCGAGATCGTGCTCGCCGACTGGGACACGCTCGACCCGGAGTCGCCGCCCGAGTTCCTGAAGAAGGTCGCCATGGTGATCTCCAAGCGGGTCGGCGGCACCTCCGGACCGCTGTGGGGCACCGCCTTCCTGCGGGCCGCCATGACCGTGAAGGACCGCGACGAACTGGACGCGGCCGACGCGGTCGCCATGCTCCGGGCCGCCGCGGAGGGGATCAAGGCCCGCGGCAGGTCCGATCTCGGGGACAAGACGCTGCTGGACGCGCTCATCCCGATGACGGACGCGCTGGAGCGGCGGACGGCCGAGGGCGAACCGCCCGCCACGGCCGCGGAACTCGCCGCGCTGGCCGCCACCACGGCCCGTACCGCGGCGGACGCGACGACGCCGATGCAGGCGCGACGCGGCCGCCAGAGCTACACCGGCGAGCGCAGCATCGGCTCCCCGGACCCCGGAGCGGTGGCGGTCGCGGTGATGGCGGAGCGCGTCGCGGCCGAGTGGGAGGCACGCGGCTGACCCTGGGCGGCACCGTCGCACGAACCGCCCCCGGCACCCCGGGCGACGAGATCACGAGGAGCACGGCATGAAGAAGTTCGTCAACGACCCGAAGGACTACGTCGCCGAGATGCTGGAGGGACTGGCGCTGGCCAACCCCGACACCCTCAGGTACGTCCCCGAGTACAACCTGATCATGCGCGCCGACGCCCCGCAGGACAACAAGGTCTCGATCGTGCAGGGCTCGGGATCCGGTCACGAGCCCGCGCACGTGATGACGGTCGGCAAGGGCATGCTCGACGCGGCCTGTCCGGGCGACGTGTTCGCGGCGCCGCCCGCCGACTTCGTCTACGAGACGGTCAAGCGGGTCGCCTCGCCCAAGGGCGTGCTGCTGCTGGTCAACAACTACACGGGCGACCGGATGGCCTTCGAGATGGCCGAGGAACTGTCGCAGGCCGACGGCGTGACCGTCCGGACCCTGTTCATCGACGACGACGTGGCCGTGCAGGACTCGACGTACACGGTCGGCCGTCGCGGGGTGGCCGGCAACTTCTTCGTGATGAAGGCGGTCGGCGCGGCCGCCGAGCGGGGCGCCGACCTCGACGAGATCTACCGGATCGGCGAGAAGGTCAACTCCCTCACCCGCACGATGGGCATGGCACTCACCGCGTGCACGCCACCGGCGAAGGGCTCGCCACTCTTCGAACTCCCCGACGACGCGGTCGAGATGGGAGTGGGCATCCACGGTGAACCGGGCCGCGAGCGGGAGAAGCTCCAGTCCGCGAACGCGATGGTCGGGGAGCTGGTCGACGCGGTGGTCGAGGACCTTCCCTTCGCCTCGGGCGACGCGGTGGCCCTGATGGCCAACGGCCTCGGCGGCACCCCGATCGGCGAGCTGTACCTGGTCTACGGCCTGGCCCACAAGCAGCTCGCCGAACGCGGGATCGGCGTCTGGCGGAGCTACGTGGGCGAGTACTGCACGTCCCTCGACATGGCCGGCGCCTCGATCACCCTGGTCCGCCTGGACGACGAGATCAGGGAACTCCTGAGCGACCCGGCGGAGATCCCCATCCGGGTGTTCTGAGAGCACACCCACCACGCGACGGCGGCCCGGGATCCGAGCCTCTCCGGCGGACGCGGGCGTGGCAGGAGACGGCCATCGGGACCGGGGCGGCCGGCCCCGGGGCCCGCCTCGTAGCATGGGCGCATGGTGGCCTTTGTACCGTCGTTCGTCTGCTTCTTCTTGTTCTGCGTAGGGGTGGTACGGGACCGCCGCCGGGTCGGCAACGCCGTCCTCCTCGGGCTCGCCGTCGTCTTCGCCGCGATCGCGCTCTTCCTGCACCTGGCCTCCGAGAAGGCCCAGTTGGGCCACGACCTCGGTGTCGCGCTGTTGACCCTGGCGGCCCTGGGCGTGGTCACGCTGGCCTGGTTCCTCATCGCCAACGGGATCACCATGGTGCGCAAGGAGGGCAGAAGCCCGGCGAACCTGCTGTCCCTGGGAGCGGGCGTCGCCCTGGTCGCCCTGCTCGCCCTGCTGGTCACGGCGCTGGTGCTGCACACGCACACGCTCCTGGTGGTGGCGGCGACAACGGTCGCGCTCGCCGGGTACGTCGCCTTCATGTTCCTGTGTTTCCTCTTCTACGGCGCGCTGTACGGGCGTCTGCGCATCCGGCGCCGGGCGGACTACGTGGTGGTCCTCGGCTCGGGCCTGATCGGCGGCACCACCGTGCCCCCGCTGCTGGCCGGCCGCCTCGACCGCGCCCGCAAGGAGCACGCGCGGCTCTCACGGAGGGGGCGGCGACCGGTGCTGCTCACCTCCGGCGGACAGGGACCCGACGAGAAGCTGCCGGAGTCGCACGCGATGGCCGACTACCTGGTCACCCAGGGCTTCCCCGCCGACCTGATCGAGCGCGAGGACCGCTCGACGACCACGGACGAGAACCTGACGTTCAGCAAGGCCCTGATGGAGAAGGCGAATCCGGACTACCGCTGCGTGATCGTCACGAACAACTACCACGTCTTCCGCGCCGCGGTCACCGCCCGCCGCACCGGCGTCCGGGGCCACGTGATCGGCGCCCCGACGGCGTCGTACTTCTGGCCGAGCGCCATGATCCGCGAGTTCGTGGCACTCCTCGTCGCCTACCGCCGCACCAACGCGGCGATCTTCCTGCTCGTCCTGCTGAGCGGCCTGTTCATCTGGTGGCTGGGGTGGCCGTCGACGGGGGCGGTCGCCCTGGCAGGTCATTAGCCGCACCGCCGGCGCGAGGCAACGAGCGCCAAGGTGGCCGAGGCCGGCATCCGCGGTCGCCGGAGCGGCGGGTGACGCCGACGCCCGTCGTCACACCTCGGCGTGGCCGGCGTCGGCGCGACCGTTCCAGTCGAGGCAGACGACCGAGGCGTCGGCGGCGAGTTCCCTGCTGCCGAAGTGTTCGAACAGGCCGTCGACCATGGCCCGGGCGGCCTCGTGCGGGGGCTCTTCGCGTGTGGCGCCGAGGGTCTGACGCAGGGCCCGCTCCGCGAAGGTTCCGCCGTCGCCGGAGAGTGCGCCGTGCACCCCGGTGCTGAGCACGATCAGGCGGTCACCCGGTTCGACCTGGAACACCTGCTCCTCGTAAGGGGTCTCCTCGAACATGCCGAGGGGGAGCTGGGCTTCGAGTTCGATCTGCTCGATCGTGTCGTCGCGCTGGCGGTACAGCTGAGGCGAACCCGCGTCGACGGCTCGTACGGTGCCCGAGTCCAGGTCGAACTTCAGCAGCAGGGTCGACGCGTACTTCTTGCCTCCGTACTGGGCGAAGAGCGCCTGGTCGGCCAGGCACGCCTGGTCGGCGAGGCCGATCCCGGCGCGGCGTGCGTTGCGCAGGGCACCGACGGCGAGGCTCGTGAGCAGGGAGGCGTCGATGCCCTGGCCCATGCCGTCGGTGACGGTGAGGGTGAGGTGGTCGGCATCGGTCGACCAGTCGAAGTTGTCGCCGCCGATGGTGTAGGCGGGCTCCAGATGGGCGCCGATGACGTACTCCCGGCGCGCGCAGCCACGGCCGGGCAGGAGCTGCCACTGCATCTCGGCGGCGAGGGTGAGCCGTCGGGTGCGACGCGCCTGCAGATACAGATCGGTGTCGCGGCCCGCGGTGATCACTTCGTGGGCCAGAACGGTGGCGAAGTCGGCGAGTTGGAGCACGGTGGTGGTGTCGGTCGCGCCGCTGGGCAGCCGGACGGAGAGCACCCCGTGCCGGTCGCCGCGGACGCTGAGGGGCAGATGAACGGTCTGGGTAGGGCTGGAGACGCTGGTGATCTCCACGACCGGTGTCTGGCTGAGGAACGCCCGGCCGGCCGGCCCCTTGTGCACGGGGATCGGGTCGTCGGTGTGGGGCAGGTGGGTGACCGGCTGGAGGACCCTCAGTCCGTAGTCGGCGAGAAGGACGGTCACGTCCTCGGCCCCGACACGTTCCGCGAGGAGCCGCCGCGCGGTGGCGACCAGCTCGTGGGGTGGAGTGGCGCGCAGCAGGCTTTCCGCGGACGGTGCCGGCCCGGCCGGCTCGGATGTGCTCACGCTGTCCACTCTCCTCTTCCGCCGTCCCGTTCTTTCCTCGCGGCGTCCACGCTATCCGTCTGCCCTGAAAGACGAAAAGAAGGTCGGCGTGCATGGAGATCGATCCGCAGGGCACACGAGGGTCCGGAGGTTGATAACTATGGTTCCTATTCTTCTTGTTCTTCTGCTCGCCCTGATCCTTTTCGGTGCCGGTTTCGCACTGAAGGCGCTCTGGTGGATCGCCGTGATCGTCCTGATCGTATGGGTCCTGGGCTTCGTGATCCGTCCGACGGCAAGCGGCGGCAAGCGTGGCCGCTGGTACCGCTGGTAGACAGCCCGAACAGCACGCATACACGCATACATGGGTGGGGCCCGACGTCGTGACGTCGGGCCCCACCCATGTGCCGTTCCGGTGCACACGGGACGAAAGGGATGACCATTCCCCTTCGGGGTAGGAGGGCCGCAGCGGCCGGAGGCGGCGTGACGCCAGGAACCATGGCCCTCCAGCACCCCGCCTCCGGCCGTCCGCCCGACACACGGCACGGATGTGTGAACCGGGAGAACATGGGAACTCGAATTCCTGAAGGAACGTCACCGAATTCCGACGCCATCTGAAATGCCGCGACAGCACGACGCGGACGGCCACGCAATGCGGTGAGAGGGTCCGGAGTTCGACAAGGACAAACACACCGGCGACACCGGCCACCCGAGCGGTTCGCCGGCCGCCACCGGACGCGGCGCGGCATCCGACCGCGGCACCGGTCAAGAGACCAAGAAACGGGCCCCACCGGAAACACTCCGGCGGGGCCCGTTCTCGTACGCCCGAACGACCGTCGGGCGCGACACCGTCTACAGATCAGGCGTCCTTCTTCACCGGCTCCAGAATCGCCACGCACTCCACGTGATGCGTCATCGGGAAGAGGTCGAACGCGCGCAGCGTGCGCACCTTGTAGCCGCCGTCCCGGAAGTACGCGATGTCCCGGGCCAGTGCCGCCGGGTCGCAGGCCACGTACGCGATCTTGCGGGCGCCCAGCGACACCAGGTGCTCGACCGTCTTCTTGCCGGCGCCCGCGCGGGGCGGGTCCAGGACGATGAGGTCGACCTCGGCGATGCCGGTGCGCGGGAGGACCGCCTCGACCTTGCCCTGCTCGATGCGGACGCGCTCGAAGCCGGCGAGGTTGTGCCGGGCGTCCTCGACCGCGCGCTTGCCGGACTCGATGCCGAGGACCGCGCCCTGGTCGCCGATGCGGTCGGCGAGGGCGCCGGCGAAGAGGCCGACACCGCAGTACAGGTCGAGGGCCATGTCGCCCTTGCGCGGCAGCAGGCCCTGCATGACGGCCTTGACGAGGGTGTCTGCGGCCATCGGGTGGACCTGCCAGAAGCCGCCGCTGCCGACCCGGTAGGTACGGCCGTCGGCCCGCTCGCGGACGAACGCGCGGCCGTGGACGCGGTGGATGCCGCCGTCCTGTTCGGCGACCCGCATCACGGAGACCGGCTTGTCGAGCTCGACGAGCGGAAGGCGGGCGCCGGGCTGCGGCTCCAGGATGACCATGCGGTCCTGGGAACCGGTGGCCGCGATCGCGTCGACGGACACCATGCCGGCCCAGTCGCGCTCCTCGATGCCGAGCTCGGTGACGCCCTCGGCGGCGATCATGCAGCGCTCGACGGGCTCGACCTCGTGCGAGCGGTGACGGCGCAGACCGGCGTTGCCGTCCGCGTCGACCGCGTACTGCACGCGCGTGCGCCAGGCCGGGACCTCACCCGCGGGAAGCTTGTCGCCCTCGGCGGGCATCACCGTGCCGTCCCAGCCGGCCTCCTCGGGCGTGAGGCCCGCGAGACGCTGCAGCTGCTCGGCGATGACCTCGCCCTTCAGGCGGCGCTGCGCACCCGGCTTGGCGTGCTGCCAGTCGCAGCCGCCGCAGCGGCCGGGACCGGCGTAGGGGCAGGGCGCCTCGACGCGGTCCTTGGACGCGTCGACGATCCGTACCGCGTCGGCGCGCAGGAAGCGCGCGCCCTCCTCGCCCTCGGTCACGCGGGCGACGACGCGCTCACCGGGCAGCGTGTGCCGGACGAAGAGAACCTGGCCCTCGTCCGTGCGGGCGATGCAGTGCCCGCCGTGCGCGACGGGGCCGATCTCGACCTCGTACTCCTCCCCCACCAGCGATTTCTTCGGTTCTGCCTGCATGGTGGGGTGACTCCAGATGCGATGGGGGGTACGGCCGGACAACAGCCGACCAGTCTACGTGCTTCCGGCGCCCGCCGATCGCACCCGTCGGGCGGCCCGTCACCGCGACCCCGGACACGGGCCGGCCCCGGCAGGCAGTGCTCGCCCGCCGGGGCCTCGGCCTGTCGCCCGCCGTCACTTCTTGGCGGTCGGCTCCTTGGGCCGCTCGTGCGCGGGACCGCGGCGCACGGCACCCGGCGCGCTCCAGTCCTGGCGCCTGCGGGCGCGCAGCTTCGCGGCCTCGGAGGACTCCAGCTGGTAGGGCACCGAGGTGACCATGACGCCGGGGGTGAACAGCAGGCGTCCCTTGAGGCGCAGGGCGCTCTGGTTGTGCAGCAGGTGCTCGTACCAGTGGCCGACGACGTACTCGGGGATGATCACGGAGACCGCGTCGCGCGGCGACTCCTTGCGCAGGCCCTTGACGTACTCGATGACGGGCCGGGTGATCTCGCGGTAGGGCGAGTCGAGGACCTTCAGGGGGACGTCGATGCCGCGCCGCTCCCATTCGTCGCGCAGGTTCTTGGTCTCGGCCGGATCGACGTTGACGCTGAGCGCTTCGAGGGTGTCGGAGCGCAGCAGCTTGGCGTAGGCGAGGGCGCGCAGCGCGGGGCGGTGGATCTTGGACACCAGGACGACGGAGTGGACGCGCGAGGGGCGGACGCTGTCGTCGGACGGCCCCTCGGGGGCGGCCAGTTCCTCGGCGACGCGGTCGTAGTGCTTACGGATCGCGGACATCGTCACGTAGAAGATCACCATGCCGAGCAGGGCGACCCAGGCGCCGTGCGTGAACTTGGTGACGAGGACGACGACCAGGACGAGGCCGGTGAAGAAGGCGCCGAAGGCGTTGATGGCCCGGGAGCGGACCATGTGGCGCCGCTTGGCCTGGTCGGTCTCGGTGGCCAGGTGGCGGTTCCAGTGGCGGACCATGCCGGTCTGGCTGAGCGTGAAGGAGACGAACACGCCGACGATGTAGAGCTGGATCAACCGGGTCGAGTCGGATCCGTAGATGATCACGAGCATGCTCGCGGCGCCGGCCAGGAGGACGATGCCGTTCGAGAAGGCGAGACGGTCGCCGCGGGTGTGCAGCTGGCGCGGCAGGTAGCGGTCCTGGGCGAGGATCGAGCCGAGCAGCGGGAAGCCGTTGTACGCGGTGTTCGCGGCCAGGAACAGGACGAGCGCGGTGGCGGCGGCCAGCACGATGAACAGGAAGCTGCCCTTGCCGAACACGGCCTCGCCGACCTGGGAGATCACCGGGTTCTGGACGTAGTCGGCGCCGACGGCCATGCCGTTGTGGATCAGGTCGGTGGCGGGGTTCTCGGCCATGCGCACCTTGGTGACCATGGCGAGGGCGATGATGCCGCAGAACATGGTGACGGCGAGCAGACCCATCGCCGCGAGGGTGGTCGCGGCGTTCTTCGACTTCGGCTTGCGGAAGGCCGGGACGCCGTTGGAGATGGCCTCGACGCCGGTGAGGGCGGCACAGCCGGAGGAGAAGGCACGCAGCAGCAGGAAGACGAGGGCGAAGCCCGCGAGCCCCTGGTGCTCGGCCTTGATGTGGTACTGCGCGGTCGGCGCCCGCATGGTGTCGCCGAGGACGAGGCCGCGGAAGGCGCCCCACGCGATCATGATGAAGACGCCGGCGACGAAGACGTAGGTCGGGATCGCGAAGAGCTTTCCGGACTCCTTGACCCCGCGCAGGTTCATCAGCGTGAGCAGGATGATGACGGCGACGGCGCAGGGGACCTTGTGCTCCACCACGAAGGGGACCGCCGAGCCGAGGTTCTCGATGCCGGAGGCGATGGAGACGGCGACGGTCAGGATGTAGTCGACGAGCAGGGCGCTGGCGACGGTGAGGCCGGCCCGCGGCCCGAGGTTGGTGTTGGCCACCTCGTAGTCGCCGCCGCCGCTCGGGTAGGCGTGGACGTTCTGGCGGTAGGAGGCGACCACCGTGAACATCAGCACGACGACCGCGACCGCGATCCAGGGGCTGAAGTGGTAGGCCGACACGCCCGCGATGGAAAGGACCAGCAGCACTTCTCCGGGCGCGTACGCCACGGAGGAGAGCGGGTCGGATGCGAAGACGGGGAGGGCGATGCGCTTCGGCAGGAGCGTTTCGCCCAGCCGGTCGCTGCGCAACGCCCGCCCGATCAGAATCCGTTTGGGCACGTCGGTCAGTTTGGACACAACAGGGAATCGTAAGGGCTCGAACTGGCAGCCGCCCACCCGCCGTCCCTCTTCGTCTCACCATCTGCTCTCCGAGTGAAAACGGGGGCCTCTCCGGCTGCGGATTCCGTGGTCCCGGAGGCTCCCGTGTCTATATGACAAAACCCCGCACCCTGACCGCCTTGGAGAACCCATGCACCTGAGCCCGGAGCTCATCGGCGCCACCGTCGGACTGGTCGGCCTCGGAATCCTGACCCTCGCGAGTGTTCGCAGCATCACACGGCGCTGAGACCCGCCGTTCGCCGCCGTCTCCCGGCCGCCCTGTGAAAAAGCGCAGGCGACGCTGCACAGGGGTGCCGCCGGGTGACCGCGCGTGTGTAGCTTGGGCGGCGGTCTGAGACCCTGTTTGCCCGAGCTCTACCCATTGACATCCGGAAGGACGGTCGTGCACATCGTCATCATGGGCTGCGGAAGAGTGGGTTCCGCTCTTGCCCAGACCCTGGAGCAACAGGGGCACACGGTCGCCGTGATCGACCAGGACCCCACCGCCTTCCGTCGGCTGGGCTCCGGGTTCGGCGGCCGTCGTGTCACCGGAGTCGGCTTCGACCAGGACACCCTGCGCGAGGCGGGCATCGAGGAGGCCGGCGCCTTCGCCGCCGTCTCCAGCGGTGACAACTCGAACATCATCGCCGCCCGGGTGGCCCGCGAGATGTTCGGCATCGAGAACGTCGCGGCACGCATCTACGACCCGCGCCGCGCCGAGGTCTACCAGCGCCTCGGCATTCCGACCGTCGCCACCGTCCGCTGGACGGCCGACCAGATGCTCCGCAGGTTGCTCCCCTCCGGCGCCGAGCCGCTGTGGCGCGACCCCACCGGCGGCGTCCAGCTCGCCGAGGTGCACACCTCCCCCACCTGGGTGGGCCACAAGATCAGCCGACTGCAGGAGGAGACGGGCGTCCGCGTCGCGTTCCTCACCCGGCTGGGCGAGGCGGTCCTGCCGACCTCGCAGACGGTCCTCCAGGAGGGCGACCTGGTGCACGTGATGATGCGCACCGACGAGGTGGACAAGGTCGAGGCGTCGTTCGCCAAGGGCCCTGACGAAGAGGCGGGTCACTGATGAGGGTCGCCATTGCCGGTGCCGGGGCCGTGGGCCGCTCGATCGCGGGCGAACTGCTGGAGAACGGCCACGAGATCCTGCTGATCGACAAGGCTCCGACCGCCATCTCGGTCGAGCGCGTCCCGCAGGCGGAGTGGCTGCTCGCCGACGCCTGCGAGATCACCTCCCTGGACGAGGCCGCGCTCCAGCGCTGCAACGTGGTGATCGCGGCCACGGGTGACGACAAGGTCAACCTCGTCGTCTCCCTGCTCGCGAAGACCGAGTACGGGGTCCCCCGGGTCGTCGCCCGGGTGAACAACCCCAAGAACGAGTGGCTCTTCAACGAGTCGTGGGGCGTGGACGTCGCCGTCTCCACCCCGCGTCTGATGTCGGCCCTCGTCGAGGAGGCCGTGAGCGTCGGCGACCTGGTGCGGCTGCTGCGCTTCAGCCACGGCGACGCCAACCTCGTCGAGCTGACCCTGCCGCCGGAGTCCGCCCTGGCCGGCACGACCGTCGGTGACGTCGAGTGGCCCGAGGACACCTCCCTGGTGACCATCATCCGCGGCACCCGCGTCCTGACGCCCTCCCGGGAGGACTCCCTGGAGGCCGGCGACGAACTCCTCTTCGTGGCCGCCCAGGCCCGCGAGGAGCAGCTGGAGGACCTGCTGTCGGTGCGGCGCGAGGACGCGTCGAACTAGCGGTCGTTCGCGGTACGACGATGGGGGCGCCCGGAGATTCTCCGGGCGCCCCCATCGTCGTACAGGTACCGGCGAGAGTGCCGCGGCGGGCGGTGCGGTTGCGGGCTTCCCCGCGTGTGCCGCCGGTGTGCCTCGTCCGCTCGGTAGGTGCGTGCGGGCGGTGCGGGCGTCCTCGCGTCGTCCGCTCGGTCGCTGCCTACGCCTCGCGGCGGTGGCGGGCCGGGGCGGCGGTCTCGCCGCGCTCCTCGGCGAGAGCGGCCTTGCGCTCCTTCTCGGCCTTCTCCTCCGCTTCCATCTCCGCGAACACGTCGATGGGCGGCGGCGCCTTGGCCAGGAAGACCCAGGTCAGCCAGACGGCGAGCAGGAACGGCGGGATCTTCAGGGCGATGAGCACCCAGCCGAACTGGGTGGTGTCGCCCCACCAGTAGAGCGGGAAGAGCACCGCGCACTTGGCGAGCAGGATCAGGCCCCAGGCCCAACTGGCCTTCGCGTACGCCTTCTTGCGGCCGGGGTTGCGGGTGCGCCAGGAGAGGTTCTCCTTGAAGACCGGGCCGAGGATCAGGCCGATCAGCGGGACGCCCGCGAGGGTCGTGATGATGTAGGCGAGGGCGAGCCCGAGCGTGTAGAGCATGCCCGGCAGGTAGAAGTCCTTGGCGTTGCCGGTCATCATCGCGAAGACCACGCCGAAGGCGACGCCGAAGACGCCGCTGAAGGCGTGCTTCACGGTGTCGCGCCGCACCAGGCGGACCACGACGAGCAGCAGGGACACGGCGAGGGCGGCGATCGCCGACCAGTGCAGGTCCTTGTTGATCGTGAAGATGGTGACGAAGAGCAGGCCGGGCACCACCGTCTCGACCATGCCGCGCACGCCGCCGAAGGCCTCGAAGAGTGCGGCCTCCGTCACCGCCCTGGAATCCTGCTGGGGGTCTTCGGTCGGCTTGTCGAGCGACGTCACCGGCTACTCCCGTCCGAGCGGTCTGAGTTCGTACTTCGGATTGAACAGCACCCTACGGCCCCGGCTCATCGAGATGCGGCCGGAAGCGATGAGCTTGCGCCCGGGCTCGATGCCGACGATGGAGCGGCGGCCGAGCCAGACCACGTCCAGGGCGGCCGAGCCGTCGAACAGCTCGGCCTCCAGGGCCGGGACACCGGCCCGCGGCCGCAGAGTGACCGTGCGCAAGGTACCAGTAACCGTGACGATCTGCCGGTCCTGGCAGTCGCCGATACGGGTGCAGCCCGCGGTCGCGGTGTCCTCCCGCAGCTCCTCGGACTCCAGGTCCTCCTGGGTCGAGGAGAGCCGGTCCATCATGCGCCGGAACCGGCCCGCCGGCTTTTCGGAACGAGGAACAGCACTCATACCGAAAGCCTACCGGTGAGCGTTGACACCTACGTACCCACGCTTCCCCGGGGCGAACCGGGGCCCGCGGGGGTCGCCGGGACCGCCGGCGGCGTCACGTTCCGTACATGCACGCGCGTGATCGCCCGAACCGGCGTTCCCCCGCGTCCGCGCACCGCGCTACCCGTCCCGCCTCGAACGGGAAGGCGGGTCACCGCTCGAACCGGTAGCCCATTCCCGGCTCGGTCATGAAGTGCTTGGGGTGCGAGGGGTCCGCCTCCAGCTTGCGGCGCAGCTGGGCCATGTAGACCCTCAGGTAGTTCGTCTCCGTCCCGTACGAGGGTCCCCACACCTCCTGGAGGAGCTGCTTCTGGCTGACGAGCCGGCCCGTGTTGCGGACCAGGACCTCCAGCAGGTGCCACTCGGTGGGGGTGAGGCGGACGTCCCGGCCGTCGCGGTGCACCTTCTTCGCCGCCAGGTCGACGGTGAACCCCGCGGTCTCCACGATCACGTCGTCCTCGCCTCCCCCCGTGGGCTCCGCGCGGCGGACCGCGGCGCGCAGCCGGGCGAGCAGCTCGTCCATGCCGAAGGGCTTGGTGACGTAGTCGTCGGCGCCCGCGTCGAGCGCCTCGACCTTCTCGTCGGAGGAGTGCCGGGCGGACAGCACCAGGATCGGCACCCGGGTCCAGCCGCGCAGCCCCCTGATCACCTCGACGCCGTCCATGTCGGGCAGGCCGAGGTCGAGGACGATGACGTCGGGGTGCCGGGCGGCGGCGAGCTGCAGCGCGGTGGCTCCGTCGGGGGCCGCGTCGACCTCGTACTTGCGTGCCTTCAGGTTGATCACGAGGGCTCGGGTGATCTGCGGCTCGTCGTCGACCACGAGGACCCGGGTCATGAGGCCTGCCTTTCTGCGACTGCTGACGGGGCGGCCACGCCGGGTCTGCGGGCCACGGCCCGCAGCGTGAGCACCATGGTGAGTCCGCCGCCGGGGGTGTCCTCGGCGTTGAGGGTGCCGCCCATGGCCTCGGTGAAGCCGCGGGCGACGGCGAGGCCGAGGCCCACTCCGTTGCCGCGCGGGGCGTCACCGTAGCGCTGGAAGGGCGCGAAGATGCGGTCCTTGGCCTCGTCCGGGACGCCGGGGCCGCGGTCGACCACCCGGACCTCGACCCGGTCGGCGATGGCGCTCGCGGCGACCATGACCCTCGCGTCGAGGGGGCTGTACTTGACGGCGTTCTCGACGAGGTTGGCGACGGCGCGCTCCAGGAGTCCGGCGTCGACGGCGACCATCGGCAGGCTCTCGGGGATCTCCAGGTCCACGCTGTCCTCGGGGACACCGCCGAGCGCCATGGGGACCACCTCGTCGAGGTCGATCTCGCGGATCAGCGGGGCGACGGTGCCGGTCTGGAGCCGGGACATGTCCAGCAGGTTGCCCACGAGGTGGTCGAGGCGGTCGGCGCCGTCCTCGATGCCTTCCAGGAGTTCGGCCTGGTCCTCCTCGGACCAGGCGACGTCGTCCGAGCGCAGCGACGACACCGAGGCCTTGATCCCGGCGAGCGGGGTGCGCAGGTCGTGGCTGACGGCGGCCAGCAGGGCGGTGCGGATGCGGTTGCCCTCGGCCAGCTCCTTGGCCTGGTCGGCCTCGTGCTGGAGACGCTGGCGGTCGAGCACGACCGCGGCCTGGGCGGCGAAGGCCGCCAGCACCCGGCGGTCGGAGGCGGGCAGCACCCGCCCGGACAGGGCGAGCGCCATGTGGTCGCCGACGGGCATGTCCACGTCCGCGTCCTCGGGACGGGCCGAGGGATCCGGTCCGACGCTGCCGGCGCAGGTCCACGGTTCGACGTCGTTCACCCGCTCCAGCAGCGCGACGGACTCCATCGCGAAGGTCTCGCGGACCCGCTCCAGCAGGGCCTCCAGGCTGGTCTCGCCGCGCAGCACGCTGCCCGCGAGGAAGGAGAGGATCTCCGACTCGGCGCGCAGCCGCGCCGCCTGGTGGGTACGGCGGGCCGCCAGGTCCACCACCGAGGCGACGGAGACGGCGACACCCACGAAGATCACGATGGCGACGATGTTCTTCGGGTCCGCGACCGTCAGCCGGTGCAAGGGGGGTGTGTAGAAGTAGTTCAGGAGCAGGGATCCGAAGGCGGCGGAGGCGAGCGCCGGGAGGAGTCCGCCGAGCAGGGCGGCCGCGACCGTGACGGCCAGGAAGAGCAGCATGTCGTTGGCGAGGCCGAGGTCGATGGTGTTCAGCAGCAGCGCCAGCACCACCGGGCCGCCCACCCCGATCAGCCAGCCCCAGATGATCCGGGAGCGCCCGAGCCGGGCCCCGCGCGCCACGGGCAGCCCCCGGCCCTTGGCGACCTCCTCGTGGGTGACGATGTGGACGTCCAGGTCGGGTCCCGACTCGCGGGCGACGGTGACACCGACGCCCGGCCCGAAGACGTACTGCCAGGTCTTGCGGCGCGAGGAGCCGAGGACGATCTGGGTGGCGTTGACCCCGCGCGCGAAGTCCAGCAGGGAGGCGGGTATGTCGTCGCCCACCACGTGGTGGAAGGTGCCGCCCAGGTCCTCGACCAGGGTGCGCTGGAGGGCCAGCTCCTTCGGTGAGGCGGCGGTCAGCCCGTCGCTGCGCGCGATGTAGACGGCCATCACCTCGCCTCCGGCGCCCTTCTCTGCGAGCCGCGCGGCCCGCCGGATCAGCGTCCGTCCCTCGGGGCCGCCGGTCAGTCCGACGACGATCCGCTCCCGTGAACCCCAGATCTTCGAGACCCGGTGCTCGCTGCGGTACTCGGTCAGGTACTCGTCGACCCGGTCGGCGACCCAGAGCAGCGCGAGCTCACGCAGGGCCGTGAGGTTGCCCGGCCGGAAGTAGTTGGACAGCGCGGCATCGACCTTGTCCGACTTGTAGATGTTGCCGTGGGCCATACGGCGACGGAGCGCGGGTGGCGACATGTCGACCAGCTCGATCTGGTCGGCCCGCCGGACCACCTCGTCGGGCACGGTCTCCCGCTGCCGCACCCCCGTTATCGACTCGACGACGTCGCCGAGTGACTCCAGGTGCTGGATGTTGACGGTGGAGACCACGTCGATGCCGGCGGCGAGCAGTTCCTCCACGTCCTGCCAGCGCTTGGCGTTGCGCGAGCCGGGGACGTTCGTATGGGCCAGTTCGTCCACCAGGGCGACGGCGGGGGCGCGGTCGAGCACCGCGTCGACGTCCATCTCGGTGAAGGCGCCGCCCCGGTACTCCAGCTCCCGGCGCGGGACCTGCTCCAGTCCGTGCAGCATCACCTCGGTGCGGGGCCGGTGATGGTGCTCGACGAACGCCACCACGCAGTCGGTCCCGCGCTCGACGCGGCGGTGCGCCTCGGAGAGCATCGCGTACGTCTTGCCGACGCCCGGTGCCGCACCGAGATAGATCCGAAGCTTGCCGCGTCCCATGAGTCCTATTGTCTTCCTGTCACCGCCGTGTACGCAGCGTCGACCTTACGGCCAGGAATTCCGGCAAAGGGGACGAGAGGCCGGTCGGAGGACGTCCTTGACGCAACTCTGATGCCCGAACGGCCCCGCACGGCGGGCCGCGCCCCGCGACGTGCCGAGGCGAGACCCGGACGCCGCCCCCTAGTGCTCGGTCAGTGCTCGATCAGCTCGCCGTCGCTCAGCTCCAGCACCCGGTCGGCGAGGTCCAGCAGGGTCGCGTCGTGGGTGGCGACCAGGGCGGTCACCTGCTGGCTGTGGACGACGGCGCGCATCAGCTCCATCACGGCGTGGCCGGTCTCCGCGTCCAGCTGGCCGGTGGGCTCGTCGGCTATGAGCAGGGCCGGCTCGTTGGCCAGGGCGCGGGCGATGGCCACGCGCTGCTGCTGGCCCCCGGACAGCTCCCCGGGGCGCTGGGCCGCGTGGTCGGTGAGGCCGACGAGGGAGAGCAGCAGCTCGACACGCTCCTCACGCTCGCGGGTCGCGGCCCGGCGCAGCCGCAGCGGCACCCCGACGTTCTCCGCGGCGGTGAGGATGGGGATCAGGCCGAAGGACTGGAAGACGAAGCCGATGCGGTCGCGGCGCAGGCCGAGGAGACCGCCCTCGTCGAGCGTGGAGAGGTCGAGGCCGTCCACGACGACGCGGCCCGCGTCCGGCGAGTCGAGTCCTCCGACGACGTTGAGCAGGGTGGTCTTGCCCGAACCGGAGCGGCCCTTCAGGGCGACGAGTTCCCCGCGCGGCACGTCGAAGGAGACGCCGCGCAGCGCGTGCACGGCGGCGGCTCCGGTGCCGTACGTACGATGGACGTTCTCGACGCGCAGCATGGTGTCGGTGGCGGTGCCCGCACCGGTGACGATCTGGCTCATGTTCCCTCCCCGTGATCCCCCGTGGACCGGGCGCCAGTATCGCGACCCGACGCCCGGTCCCTCAATGGTTCATCGCACGAGACCCTCGTTTCGGTTCACGCGGGATTGTCGCCGTGCGTCAGGGTCTCCCACGCGACGAACAGGTTGTTGCTGCCGGCCGGGCGGTTCTGCTGGGTGAGGTTCTGGGTGTTGGTCATCGCGATGCCCAGGCGGTTGTGCAGGGCGTTGTAGCCGACCTCGGTGACGGGACCGAGCCCGAGGTTGAGCGAGCCGCCGCACAGCGAGCTCGGGACGGCCGCGCCGAGCTGGTACTTCGCCTGGAATCCGAGCGCCTGCCGCAGCCTCTCCCCCACGTCGGTGCCGTACAGGTCCTGGCCCTGGATCCGGCTGGTCTCGGCGATGTGCGAGATGGCGGAGATGCCGTACCCGGTGTGCGTGAAGTCGCGGCAGGTCTCCTGGGTGAGCCCGGTGACGAAGGTGGACTGCCCCTGCCAGTAGCTGACGATCTTGGCCGTGGTGTCGAGGTTCTGGCTCGGCACCGTCTTGGGCACGGAACCGTCGCTGGACAGGTAGACGTACGCGGCGGTGCGCGTCCGGAACTTCGCCATGGCCTTGTCGTACGACGTCTTGTCCTCCAGGAAGACGGAGATGCCGACGGCGGCCTCCATCATCGACAGCTCCCAGTTCCCGTTGGAGTTGGAGCCGTTGATGATCTCGGGCAGGTACACGGTGCGCAGCATGGTCGCGAAGCGGCCCGAGTTGGCCCAGGAGCCGGTGTACGTGTACTTGATGATCTCGGCGGCCTTGGGCCAGGAGGAGCCGGCCCAGCCGGTCTGCAGGGGCGCGTTGCTGTTGGTGTGGTCCTTGATCACGCCGGACCAGGCGTCCATCAGCTCGATGGCCTTCTTCGCGTAGCGCTCGTCGCGGGTGACGTACCAGGCGAGTGCGTCGGTGTACGCGGCGATGGCGTCCTCGCGCTCGTCCGTACAGCCGTAGTTGGGGTTGGAGTACGAGCCGCACTCGACGGTGGCGCGCGGCGCGGGGGTGCGGGTGAGCGAGGCGTACCTGCTCGCCATCATCTGGTCGTAGGCGCCCTTCCAGGGTTGCGCGCCGGCCAGTACCTGGGTGCGGGCGAAGTCCAACTGACCCTTGGAGACGGTGACTCCGGGGTGGACGAAGGTCGCGGGCGCGGCCTCGGCGCGGTGTGCGCCGGGACCGGACAGGAGCGTTCCGACGAGCGCGGCGGTGGCTGCGGCCGCCATGACGAGGAACACGGGACGCCGTCGGCGGCGCCGGGGTGTGGGGGTGTCGGACATGCAGAGCCATCCGTTCTTGTATGTGAACGACGCATGGAATGCTGAACATGTGCGCTGGCCGGTGACCATAGGTACGGACCAGACTTCCGTCAAGGTCTGAAGAAAGACCCGCTGCTCAACTGCCGTTCACGTAGGAGAACTTGAGAGGACCGCCCCGCCCGGGCCCCGGCCCTCGGGATACCCACGGGAACCCCGGACACAGGAAAGGGCCGCATCCCGATGGGGATGCGGCCCGCCTGATGACCGGCTAGCGAACCTCGGTGATCTCCGGTCCGCGCTGCAGCTGTCCCATGCCGCCGGAGAAGCGGGACCCGCTCTGCTCCTCCTGCTGGACACCCTCGGGAACCATCTGCGCGTCGTTCGGCAGCTTCAGGACGATCGGGTCACGGGGGGCCATCGGACCCTCACCGCGCACGACGACCGTGTCCCGGAAGATCTGCTCCAGCAGGCCCGCGGCCTGCGGCTGCACCGCGCCCTGCCCGGAGATCACTCCGCGCAGGAACCAGCGGGGGCCGTCCACGCCGACGAAGCGCACGACCTGGAAACCGCCCGTGCCGTCCGGCAGCTGCACGGGCACCTGGGCCCGCAGCTCCCAGCCCAGCGGGCCTTCGACCTCGTCGATGACCCCGCCCTGCTGGGTGATCCCGGAGGCGATCTCCTCGCGCACCTCGCCCCAGATGCCCTCGCGCTTGGGAGCGGCGAAGGCCTGCAGCTGCACGGCGCTGTCCTTCAGGACGACGGTCGCGGCGACGATCGCGTCACCCGCGACCTCGACACGCAGCTCCATGCCGTCCACTCCGGGCACGAAGAGACCACCCAGGTCCACGCGGCCCTCGGAGGGGTCACGGACCTCGGTGCCGTCCCAGGGTCCATCGGGGCGCGGCTCGGGTTCGAGGCGCACGCGCTCGCGGCCCTCGTTCTCGTCCGCCTCAGAGTCGACGCCGTCGACGACCTGCTCGGCCTCGCCCGCCGCGTCCTCGGCGGCACTGCCCTTCTTGCGACGTCCGAACACGTCACTGTCCTTCCCGGTCGGATACGACCGAAGCGTATCGATTCCCACCCGTTGTGCTGTCCATGACGGCATGGCCGCCGGTGGACCCGAAGCCCCCTGCGGCCCGCGCCGAGTCGGGGAGTTCCGCGACCTCCCGGAAGCGAACCTTCTCGACCTGCTGGACGACCAGTTGAGCAATCCGGTCGAAGCGCTCGAACCGCACCACCTCGTGCGGGTCGAGATTCACCACGATCACCTTGATCTCCCCACGGTACCCGGCATCAACCGTCCCCGGGGCATTCACGAGGGCGACGCCGCAGCGGGCGGCGAGGCCGGAGCGCGGGTGCACGAAGGCCGCGTAGCCCTCGGGCAGCGCGATGGACACACCCGTCGGCAGAACGGCCCGTTCACCGGGCTTGAGCTCGCGGCTCTCGGTGGTCCGGAGATCCGCCCCGGCGTCGCCGGGGAGCGCGTACTCCGGAAGCGGGACGTCCGGGTCGACGCGGCGGATCAGCACGTCGAGTTCGGGACGGGGGTCACGGGTCACGGGTTCACCTCGAAGGCACGGGCTCGCCGGATCTGGTCCGGGTCGTTCATGGCGGCCCGGATCTCCTCCGGGCGTCCGTTGTCGATGAAATGGTCGACCTTCACCTCGACGAACAGGGCGTCGGCGCGGACGGCGACGGGCCCGTCGGGGCCGCCGATCCGACCGCTGGCGGTGCAGTAGATCTTCCGGCCGGCCACCGCGGTGACCTCGGCCTCCAGATACAGCACCGTGTCGACGGGGACGGGGCGCACGAAGTCGGTCTCCAGCCTCCCCGTCACGGCGATCGTCCGCAGCAGCCAGTTCAGGGAGCCGAGCGTCTCGTCCAGCGCGGTGGCGAGGACACCACCGTGCGCGAGACCGGGGGCGCCCTGGTGCACGGGCCGCACGGTGAACTCCGCGGTGATGCGGACACCCTCACCCGCGCGGGCCTCCAGATGGAGTCCGTGGGGCTGTCCCCCACCGCACCCGAAACAGTGTTCGTAGTGTGCTCCGAGGGGCTCACCGGGAGCGGGCGCGTCGGGGTGCCGCACCGGCGCGACGGCGTCGGCGGGAGGCGTCAGAGCTGCGGAAGTACCACTCACAGGCGCAGACCTTACCCGCGCGTCCACCAAGTCTTCGCACCGTGCCAAGCTTGGCTTCATGCAGCTCTCCGCATCCCCGTACGAAGAACGCCTCACCGCACCCAAGTCGTGGTGGGTGATCAGCTTCCTGGTCGGGCTCGCGATGGCCCTGGTCTTCCTCCCGTTCGGCACCCTGCCGATGCTGGGGGCCCTCGTCGGCGGCACCGCCGTGGCGGCGGTCGCGGCCAGCGCGTACGGCTCGATCCGCATCCGGGTGGTCGGCGACGCGCTGATCGCCGGCGACGCGAGGATCCCGGTCGCGGCCCTCGGCGACGCGGAGATCCTGGACCAGGAGGAGGCGCGCGCCTGGCGCACGCACAAGGCCGACACCCGCGCCTTCATGCTGCTGCGCTCGTACATCCCGACCGCCCTGCGCGTCCAGGTCACGGACCCGGCGGACCCGACGCCCTACCTGTACCTGTCGACGCGGGAGCCGGAGCGTCTGATCGCCGCCCTGGAAGCGGCGCGGGCATCCGGTCGGCCGGTCACGCCGCACGAATGACCCCCAGGGCCTGATCCGGACGGGCAGGCCCTGGGGGAACGCTCCCGGCGTCCGCTCGTCAGTGCCCCAGCTCTTTGGGGATCTCGCCGATCCGCAGCGGATCGGCCGGCTCCTCCAGCGGAGGAAGCTCCGGGAGGGCGTCCCACGGCACCTGCATCTTGCGCAGGTCCTTGCGGATGTGACCCGCCAGACGCTTGGTGTCCCGTCGGTTCATCACCGCTCCGACCGCGGCGCCGACCATGAACGGCATGAGGTTGGGCAGGTCGCGGACCGTCCGCTTCATGATCTGCTGGCGCAGCTCGCGCTTCATCTGACCGCCGAGCGCGGCATTGATCGTCACGGGCTTGGTCACGTCGATCCCGCGCTCGCCCGACCAGGAGTTCAGGTACGCGGTGCTGCGCTGCTTGAGGTTGCCGGGCGGCCTGATGCCGTAGACCTCGTGGAGCTCGGCGATCAGTTTGAGTTCGATCGCGGCGACGCCGGTGATCTCGGCGGCCAGCTCGGTGGGCATGGCGGGCGGCACCGGCAGCATGGCGGCGGCGCCGACTCCGGCACCGACGGTGGAGGTCGCGGCGGCGGCACCCGCCACGAGCTTGTCCGCGAGCTCTTCGGGGCCGAGGCCCGGGAACTGCTTGCGGAGGGTCGCGAGGTCCCGAACGGGAACACGCGGGGCGAGATCGATGATCCGGTCGGCGAGATACGCCAGGCCCGCCCTGGCCCGGCTGCCGCTCTTCTGGACGCCCTTCTTGACCCCGTCCCGGACCGCGGCCACACGCCGCCTCGCGGCGGGTGCGGGAGTGTCCGGCGAGGCCGTCAGGTCGCCTGTGGCGCCCGCTCGGTCGAGCGAGGCTGATCCCTGTTCGGAAGAGCCCCGCTCGTCGTCACGCACGCCTTCAGGGCCCTCGTGGGGCCCTCCGTCCGCTCCCCTGGGGAAGCGGCGCTTCCAAGGAGGGGTCGAGCCAGTCACGGCCGACCCTGCCTCAGTCGCAGTCGCGGCAGATCGGCTGGCCGTTCTTCTCGCGGGCCAGCTGACTGCGGTGGTGCACCAGGAAGCAGCTCATGCAAGTGAACTCGTCCTGCTGCTTGGGCAGCACCCGGACGGCCAGCTCTTCGTTCGAGAGGTCCGCTCCGGGCAGCTCCAGGCCTTCTGCGGCCTCGAACTCGTCTACATCGACGGACGACGTGGACTTGTCGTTCCGGCGAGCCTTCAGTTCTTCAAGGCTGTCCGAGTCGACGTCGTCGTCGGTCTTGCGTGGGGTGTCGTAATCCGTTGCCATGTCAGCTCTCCCCCTCTGGGTGTCTGCGGTGTCTCGACGCACGTAACGCGTGAGAGGCCGGACTTGTGCCCGACCTGAGGCGGAGATTTTGCCTCACATCAAGGTCTGTTACTCAATCGACACCCAACCGGACTCCCCATGAGTGATCGGCTTGGATGGCGATGCGGACCGTACACGGTCCGAAGGCCGCACATCAAAGGCGTCCCACCGTGTACTTCCCGTGATCAGGACCCCCGAAAACCCGGATTTTCCCGGCTTTCCGACAGCTTGCATGATCACGGAGAGTGGATGGATACGAATTCGCCCTTGTGATCGATCACACACGGGCCGCCCGGGTGGGCGACCAGAAAATTCCGCGCAAAGCGAACATCAACGCGTGTCGGCGACATGGTCTCAGACAGGAAGGGTGACGCGCATCACGAGGCCACCCCCCTCGCGGGGCTGGGCGACGATGTGACCGCCGTGCGCCCGGGCCACCGACCGGGCGATCGACAGGCCGAGGCCCACACCCTTGTCGCTTCCGGTGCGCTCGGTGCGCAGCCGCCGGAAAGGCTCGAAAAGATTGTCGACCTCGTACGCGGGAACGACCGGTCCCGTGTTCGACACGATCAGGACCGCCTGACCGTGCTCGGCCTCGGTGGTGACCTCGACCCAGCCGTCCTCCGGCACGTTGTACCGCACGGCGTTCTGGACGAGGTTCAGGGCGATCCGCTCCAGCAGGACGCCGTTGCCCTGGACGATCACCGGATGCCTCTCGCCGCGGATCTTCACGCTCTTGGCGACCGCCTCGGCGTGCACCTGGTCGACGGCCTGGGTGGCGACCTCGGCGAGATCCACGGGCTTGCGCTCGACGATCTGGTTGTCGCTGCGGGCGAGCAGCAGCAGGCCCTCGACCAGCTGCTCACTGCGTTCGTTCGTCGCGAGCAGTGTCTTGCCCAGCTGCTGGAGCTCCACGGGTGCGCCCGGATCGGACAGATGCACCTCCAGGAGGGTGCGGTTGATCGCGAGCGGGGTGCGCAGTTCGTGCGAGGCGTTGCCGACGAAGCGCTGCTGGGCGGTGAACGCGCGTTGCAGCCGTTCCAGCATGTCGTCGAAGGTGTCCGCCAGCTCCTTCAACTCGTCGTCCGGGCCGTCCAGTTCGATGCGGCGGGACAGGTCCGAACCGGCCACCGCGCGTGCGGTGCGCGTGATGCGCCCGAGCGGCGACAGCACCCGGCCCGCCATGGCGTAGCCGAACGCGAAGGCGATGACGGCGAGACCGAGCAGAGCCAGCAGGGAGCGGCTGAGCAGGTTGTCCAGGGCGTGTTGACGCTGTTCGTTGACGCAGTCGTTCATCGCGCTGTTGAACACGTCGGGAGACGCCTTGTCGGGCAGGTTGCACATGGTGCTCGTGACCTTGCCCTCGGTGATCTTGAACGGAAGTTCGCTGCCGACGTTCAGCGCCTGCGCCGCGAGCAGGTAGATGATCGACAGCAGCAGGATGCCCGCGATCAGGAACATGCCGCCGTAGAGCAGCGTGAGCCGTATGCGGATGGTCGGGCGCAGCCAGGGGAACGGCGGTTCGGGACGGGGGTCCCAGGTGGGCTTGGGAGGCGCCGTGGGCGGCGCGGGAGTGGTGGCCACCCGGATCAGATCCTGTAGCCGGAGCCGGGCACGGTGACGATCACCGCGGGCTCGCCGAGCTTGCGGCGCAGCGTCATGACGGTCACACGGACGACGTTCGTGAACGGGTCGGTGTTCTCGTCCCAGGCCTTCTCCAGCAGCTGCTCGGCGGAGACGACGGCTCCCTCGCTGCGCAGCAGCACCTCGAGGACGGCGAACTCCTTGGGCGCGAGCTGGACCTCCTTGCCGTCCCGGAACACCTCGCGGCGGTTCGGGTCGAGCTTGATGCCGGCGCGCTCCAGGACGGGGGGCAGCGGCACGCTCGTACGGCGGCCGAGGGCACGCACGCGTGCCGTCAACTCGCTGAAGGCGAAGGGCTTGGGGAGGTAGTCGTCGGCGCCGATCTCCAGGCCTTCGACACGGTCGCTGACGTCTCCCGACGCGGTCAGCATCAGCACCCGGGTGGGCATGCCGAGCTCGACGATGCGGCGGCAGACGTCGTCGCCGTGCACGAGCGGGAGGTCGCGGTCGAGGACGACCACGTCGTAGTCGTTGACTCCGATGCGCTCCAGGGCGGCCGCGCCGTCGTACACGACGTCGACGGCCATGGCCTCCCGGCGCAGTCCGGTGGCCACCGCATCGGCGAGCAGCTGCTCGTCCTCGACGACGAGTACGCGCACGTCGCTTGTCCTTCCTCTGTCCACCGGCGCGGCGCGTCTTCGGGCACCCCGCGGGCAGGTCTGTCACGGATGAGAGCTCCATCCTGCCCTTTTCGGCCATAAACCGGCTGTAAGGCGGGTGGGGCGCCGAGCGTCCCGTGCGCGGGACCGGGAATGCCGGATTTTCTCGCCGGGTTGAGGTTTCCACGGAAGAGAGCGGGGGGAGGACGGCTTTACACCCCGCGATCACGCTCTGCACGTGGCAAGCCACCTTGTGGTACGTCCAACCGCTTCCGCAGAGCGGGCGTGGGTGTCCGGCACCGTCGCCGCCCAGCCCGGGCTGCGCTGGGCGGCACCCATTCAGAGACGTGATCGCCCCTTCCGATCGGCACACCCCCGTGCCACCCGACCCACGACCCAGGACGAGGGGGCGCAGCATGGACGCATTCACCGCAGGACTTCTGCAGCGCATAAGGGCGACCGAGACCGACCTGACGCGTGCTCGCGAAACAGGTGACGACTTCCTCGCCGAGGTAGAGCAGGCCGAGCTGGACGACCTGCACCGCCTCGCCGCCGAGCACGGTGTGGAGGTCGGCGCGGGCGCGACGCGCGTCTGATCCGTACGCACGACAGCGGGACCCCGGTATCGATCCAGTGCCGGGGTCCCGCTTCGTTTTCCGCCGCCGTCCGACCGCGCCGCGTTCCGTGACCGGGCAGGCAGCGGGCCGCCGTGGCCCCCGGTCGCCGTGCGTGACGCGTCCGCTCCGGTGCGTCAGTCGCGCCAGGCCCCGAAGTCCTCCAGGAGCTGCTGGAGGGGCTCGAAGACGCCCGGGGAGGCAGCGACCGCGAGATCGCCTCCGGGGCGCTCTCCGGGGCGTCCACCGGTCACCGCGCCCGCCTCACGGGCGATCAGGTCCCCCGCCGCGAGGTCCCAGGGGTGGAGACCCCGCTCGTAGTACCCGTCGAGGCGGCCGGCCGCCACGTCGCACAGGTCGACCGCCGCCGAGCCGGAGCGGCGGATGTCGCGGACCAGCGGGATGAGCCGCTGGACGACGTCGGCCTGGTGGACCTTGACGTCGGTCACGTAGTTGAAGCCGGTCGCGACGAGGGCCTGGTCGAGGGAGGGTGACGGGCGGCAGGTCAGCCGGCGCTCACCGACCCAGGCACCGGTGGCACGGGCGCCGCGGCCGCGAACCGCGTGGTAGGTCTCGCCGCGCATCGGGGCCGCGACGACGCCGACGACGGTCTCGCCGTCCTGTTCGGCCGCGATGGACACCGCCCAGGTCGGCAGTCCGTAAAGGTAGTTGACCGTGCCGTCCAGCGGGTCGACGATCCAGCGGATACCGCTGGTGCCCTCGGTGGCGGAGCCCTCCTCGCCGAGGAAGCCGTCGCGGGGGCGGTGTTCGGCGATCAGGTTGGTGATCAGCTTCTCGGCGGCGATGTCCATCTCGGTGACGACGTCGATCGGGCTGGACTTGGTGGCGGCGACCGTCAGGTCCGCGGGGCGGCCGTCCCGCAGCAGCGCGCCGGCGCGGCGTGCCGCCTCGTGCGCGAGCTGGAGCAGTTCGGTCTGCAGGGGCGCGGTCACGGGGCTCCTCATGCGTAGGGGCTGTCGGCGCCCGCGGCGGCGGGCTTGGGCGTGCGGGCAGGACAGCAGCCCACCGGACACAGGTCGTGGCTCGCACCCAGGGCGCCCAGGGCACACGGTGTCACCCTGCGGCCGCTCTGGGCCGCGGCGCGCTCCAGGACCAGGTCACGAACCGCGGCGGCGAACCGGGGATCGGAGCCCACGGTGGCCGAGCGGCGCACCGGGAGACCGAGCTCGGCCGCCTTGGCGCGTGCCTCCGTGTCCAGGTCGTACAGGACCTCCATGTGGTCCGAGACGAACCCGATCGGCACCATCACGGCGGCCGGGGCACCGGTTCCGTGCAGCTCCTCCAGGTGGTCGCAGATGTCCGGCTCCAGCCACGGGATGTGCGGGGCCCCGGAACGGGACTGGTAGACGAGCCGCCAGGGGTGGTCGACGCCCGTCCGCTCGCGCACCTCCTCCACGATCAGCCGCGCCACGTCCAGGTGCTGACGGACGTACGCGCCGCCGTCGCCGTGGCCCTCGACCGGTCCCGAGGTGTCCGCCGCGGCGGTGGGGATGGAGTGCGTGGTGAACGCCAGGTGCGCGTCCGCGCGGACCTCCTCGGGCAGCTCGGCCAGTGACCGCAGGACGCCCTCGGTCATCGGCTCCACGAACCCGGGGTGGTTGAAGTAGTGGCGCAGCTTGTCGATCCTCGGCAGCTCCAGCCCCTCGCTCTCGAGGGCGGCGAGCGCCCCGGCGAGGTCCTCGCGATACTGCCGGCAGCCCGAGTACGAGGCGTAGGCGCTGGTGGCCAGGACCAGGATCCGGCGCCGGCCGTCGGTGACCATCTCGCGCAGGGTGTCGGTCAGGTACGGCGCCCAGTTCCGGTTTCCCCAGTACACCGGCAGGTCGAGGCCGTGGTCGGCGAAATCCTTGCGCAGCACGTCGAGCAGGGCGCGGTTCTGGTCGTTGATGGGACTGATCCCGTCGAACAGGAAGTAGTGCTGCCCCACCTCCTTGAGCCGCTCCTTGGGGATACCCCTGCCCCGCGTCACGTTCTCCAGGAACGGGACCACGTCGTCCGGCCCCTCGGGGCCGCCGAACGAGAGCAGCAACAGGGCGTCGTAGGGGGTGGCATCGAGCACGTCTGGCATGCCTCCGATCCTGCCACCCGGCACTGACATGCGAGAAACGGCGGGGTGGCGAACGAGGAACGACGCCCGCGGGCCGCGCCGCGGGCCGGTGGGACAGGCTCTTCCGGCGGCGGACGCGGGTGAGTTCAGGGGCGCTGGGGGCGTGCGGACCGGCGCCTTGTGGACGTGCGCTTTAGGGTGCCCTAACCCGTAAGCTGTATCAGCCAGCTTCACGCCTTACCGAAGTTCGGGCCGCCCGCGGTGAACGGGAGGCCGAGCCGAGCCGACGGAGACCCCCGTGCCCAGCCCGTACCGCGCCCTGTTCGCCGCCCCCGGCTCCAAGGGCTTCTCCGCAGCGGGCTTCCTCGGCCGGATGCCGCTGTCCATGATGGGCATCGGCGTGGTCACGATGATCTCCCAGCTCACCGGGCGATACGGGCTCGCCGGCGCTCTCTCCGCGACGATGGCGCTGGCCGCCGCCGCGCTCGGCCCGCAGGTCTCCAGGATGGTCGACCGGCACGGGCAGCGGCGGGTGCTGCGCCCCGTCACGTTGTTCGCGCTCGCCGCCGCGGCGGGCCTGCTGCTCGCCGCGCACTTCGAGTGGCCGGACTGGGTGCTGTTCGCGTGCGCCGCCGGCATCGGCTGCGTCCCGAGCATCGGCGCGATGGTCCGGGCCCGCTGGGCGGCCCTCTACGGAGGCACCCCGCAACTGCACACCGCGTACTCCCTGGAGTCCGTGGTGGACGAGGTCTGCTTCATCTTCGGACCGATCATCTCCATCGGACTGTCCACGGTGTGGTTCCCGGAGGCAGGTCCGCTGCTCGCCGCCTGCTTCCTCGCGGCCGGTGTCTTCTGGCTGACCTCGCAGCGCGCGACGGAGCCCGCACCGCATCCGCGCGAGCAGCACGCCGGCGGTTCCGCGCTCCGCTCCGCCGGACTCCAGGTACTGGTGGCCACCTTCGTGGCGACCGGGGCGATCTTCGGGGCCGTCGACGTCGTCACCGTGGCCTTCGCCGAGGAGCAGGGGCACAAGGCCGGGGCGAGCATCGTCCTGGCGATCTACGCGGCGGGCTCCTGCCTCGCGGGGGCCGTCTTCGGACTCCTGCACTTCAAGGGGGCACCGGAACGCAGGTGGCTGCTGGGCATATGCGCGATGGCCGTGAGTATGATCCCCCTCCTACTGGTCGGAAACTTGCCGTTCCTGGCCGTGGCGCTGTTCGTTGCGGGCCTCTCCATCGCTCCCACGATGATCACGACGATGTCCCTCATCGAGCAGCACGTACCTCGCGCGAAACTGACCGAAGGCATGACCTGGGTGAGCACGGGACTCGCGGTCGGGGTCGCGCTCGGTTCCTCCGTGGCCGGCTGGGTGATCGACACCTCCGGCGCGAAGGCCGGGTACTTGGTTCCGGCGGTGTCCGGAGCGGTCGCGGTCGCGGTGGGTTTCCTCGGGTATCGCCGGCTCAGCAGGCCGGTTCCGCAGCGGGGAGGGTCTCATGAGCACCACAGTGAGCGGGAAGAGCGGCACGTGGCGTAACTGGGCGGGGAACGTCACCGCCCGTCCCGTACGGGAGGTCACCCCTGCCTCGGTCGACGAACTCACCGCCGCCGTGCGCCGGGCGGCCGAGGACGGTCTGACGGTGAAGGCCGTCGGCACCGGGCACTCCTTCACGGCCGCCGCCGCCACGGACGGCGTGTTGATCCGCCCTCAACTGTTGACGGGCATTCGTGGGATCGACCGGGAGGCCATGACGGTCACGGTCGAGGCGGGCACCCCGCTCAAGAGGCTCAACCTGGCCCTCGCGCGCGAGGGGCTGTCGCTCACGAACATGGGCGACATCATGGAGCAGACGGTCTCGGGCGCGACCAGCACCGGAACGCACGGCACCGGACGGGACTCGGCCTCGATCGCCGCGCAGATCAAGGGCCTTGAGCTGGTGACCGCGGACGGATCGGTGCTGACGTGCTCCGAGAAGGAGAACCCGGAGGTCTTCGCCGCGGCCCGGATAGGCATCGGCGCCCTGGGCATCGTCACGGCGATCACCTTCTCCGTGGAGCCCGTCTTCCTGCTCTCCGCCCGCGAGGAGCCGATGTCCTTCGACAGGGTCACCGCCGACTTCGACGAACTGTTCACCGAGAACGAGCACTTCGAGTTCTACTGGTTCCCGCACACCGGCAACTGCAACACCAAGCGCAACAACCGCAGCGCCGGCCCCGAGAAGCCGGTGGGGGCGGTCAGCGGCTGGATCGAGGACGAGTTCCTCTCCAACGGCCTCTTCCAGGTGGTCAACCTGCTCGGCCGCGCCGCACCCGTGACCATCCCGTCGATCGCGAGGCTCTCCAGCCGCGCGCTCTCGGCGCGGACCTACACGGACATCCCGTACAAGGTCTTCACCTCCCCGCGCCGCGTGCGGTTCGTGGAGATGGAGTACGCCGTGCCGCGCGAGGCCCTCGTCGAGACGTTGCGCGAACTGAAGTCGATGGTCGAGCGCTCCGCCCTGCGGGTCAGCTTCCCGGTCGAGGTGCGCACCGCGCCCGCCGACGACATCACCCTCTCCACGGCGTCCGGCCGGGACACCGCCTACATCGCCGTCCACATGTTCCGGGGCACCCCGTACCAGGCGTACTTCACCGCCGCCGAGCAGATCTTCACCGCCCACGAGGGGCGCCCGCACTGGGGCAAGGTGCACACGCGGGACGCGGAGTACTTCTCCGGGGTCTACCCGCGCTTCGGCGAGTTCACGGCGCTCCGGGATCGGCTCGACCCGGATCGGCGCTTTGCGAATGACTACTTGCGGAGGGTGCTGGGGTCGTAGCGGTCGCGCTGGGGTCCGGAGTCGGGGTGCTGTCCCCGGTCTCCGGGTCCGAGGACGCGCCGCCGTCGGGCGTCGGCCGTGACGTCGTGCCGCCGCCGCTTCCCGGTTCCCGCGAAGCGCCGCCGTCATCACCGGTGGACGGATCGGATCCCTGAGGGGACCGCGGCGGCGACGAAGGCGAGGAGTCCGGCGACGGCGTCGTACCGGAGCCGGAACCGGAACCGCCCGACCCGGAGCTGTGCCCCTTGAAGGCGTCGCCCACGGTCGTGCTCGTGCCGTCCCCGCTGAAACTCTTGCCCGAGACCAGTTCGTACGTGGTGATCCCCGTCATCGTGACGCCGAACACGAGAGCGGTGGCGACCAGTGGCCGCTTCCAGCTTCTGACCCGGGCCCGGTAGACGGTGCCCTCGGTGAACTCCCCCGGCGTCCCGGCCGGCGCGGCCGCGGACACCTGCTGCGATCGCGGCCGCAGCTTCGGCTGCACCGTCACCTCGCGTATCTGCTCCCCGGTGCGCCTGAAGAAATGCTGGAAGAGCGTTCCCCCGCTGGTGGCGACGACACTGACCAGACCGGCGCCCAGGATCGTCCCGTAGACGCCGAAATAGGACGCGAGTTTCGCGGCGACCACCGCGGCGACCGCACTTCCCGCCACCTGAGGGACGCTCAGGTCCAGCCTCTTCTTCCTCGGTTCCGTGTCGGCACCCGGCTCCTCGCCGCCGACACCCGGCTTCTCACGCATTCCCGGACCTTGCCTGCCTTTCCCGTACTTGATCGACTGATCGCACGAGAAAGGGACGTACAGGCGAAACGATTAGTTCCGTTTCTGGCGATTCCGTGAAGTGCGCCACGTTCCCGGACCCCGGATTCGCCCTCAGGGACGGCCAACTACCACCCCCCGCTCGAAGTTGGGCGGCGCGGCGATCCACGCGCGTGGCCCGAATGGAGTACTGTTGCGAGCCCTGGGTCCGGACTCCCGCCAGGGTGTCCGGGGCCTTGCAGGACCGCCGGGAGGGGGCTCGTTGCACAGGGTGATGGAGTTCGTCACTTAGCGTTGCGAATAGGTAACCGTGCCATAACGGCAGCCTCGGGCCCGCGCCCGACACGCCGGGCAACTCGGCAAGGTTGTGGCAGGCTGAACCCGGGCAGGCCACACTCGACTAGCGGAAGCAGCGACGCACGTGACGTCGGCAGGCACCACCCGGGAGGTCCCCATGCCCGAACTGCGTGTCGTGGCCGTCTCTAACGACGGCACACGGCTGGTGCTGAAGGCTGCGGACAGCACGGAGTACACGCTTCCGATTGACGAGCGTCTGCGCGCCGCGGTCCGCGGCGACCGTCCGCGCCTCGGCCAGATCGAGATCGAGGTGGAGAGCCATCTCCGCCCCCGAGACATTCAGGCGCGTATACGTGCCGGCGCCTCCGCGGAGGAGGTGGCCCAGCTCGCCGGAATCCCCGTCGACCGCGTCCGCCGCTTCGAGGGTCCCGTCCTGGCGGAGCGTGCCTTCATGGCCGAGCGAGCCAGGAAGACCCCCGTGCGCCGGCCCGGCGAGAACGTCGGCCCCCAGCTCGGTGAGGCCGTTCAGGAACGGCTGACGATCCGGGGTGCCGAGAAGGACACCGTCCAGTGGGACTCGTGGCGCCGCGACGACGGCACCTGGGAAGTCATGCTGGTGTACCGCGTCGCGGGCGAGCCGCACGCGGCGAGCTGGACGTACGACCCGCCCCGGCGGCTCGTCCAGGCCGTCGACGACGAGGCGCGCTCGCTGATCGGCGAGTCCGACGACCTCGCGGCACCCGAGCCGAGCTTCCCGTTCGTACCGCGGATCGCCCGGCTCCCCCGCGACCGTCCGCTGGACCGCGCGCTCGACCGGCAGATGGAGCGGCCGAGCCTGCCCCCGGCTCCTCCGGAGCCGGTCGAGGAGGCCGGCGAGCGGGACTCGCTCACCAGCCTCCTGGAGGCGGTGCCCAGCTTCCGCGGCGACATGGTGGTGCCCGAGCGCCCGGCGAACACCGAGCGTCCCGCCGCCGAGGAGCCTGTCACCGAGCCCGAGGAGGAGGAGCCCCCGGCTCCCGCCGCCTCGGCCGGCGCAGGGTCCGCCTACGCGGACGTCCTCATGCCCCGCTCGGTCGGCAGCCACCGCGACCGGCTCGTCGGCTCGACCGACCGCCAGGCCGAGGCCGACGGGGTCCGTCCGGGCCGCAGAGCGGCCGTCCCGAGCTGGGACGAGATCGTCTTCGGCACACGGCGGAAGAAGCAGGACTAGTCACGTGCACGTGGAAGGGGCCCGCACCGGATCGGTGCGGGCCCCTTCCACGTCCTCCTCGTGCCCGAGAGGCCACGCAGCCCGGACGTCTTCGCGGAGAGCAGCGGACCGGGCCCCGTTACCCGCCCGATTCCGGGATTGCCAAGTCCCGCCGCCACAACGGGCCGGGGACCACCACGACCCGCCGTCGCTCCGGGCCCGGGTTCGCGAAGGCCCGCCGTTACTGCGGGTCGGGGCCCACGGCGACCGGGCGGGACTCGTCCTGGGACCACTCCGACCACGAACCCACGTACAGCGCGGCGGGGATCCCGGCCACGGCGAGTGCCAGCACCTGGTGGGCGCCGGAGACACCGGAGCCGCAGTAGACGCCGACCTCGGCCCCGGGCGTCGCGCCCAGCGACGTGAATCGGTCGGCGAGCTCGGGAGCGGGCAGGAAGCGGCCGTCCTCCGTCACGTTCTCCGAGGTCGGCGCGGAGACGGCACCGGGAATGTGCCCGCCGACCCGGTCGATCGGCTCGACCTCGCCGCGGTAGCGCTCACCGGCGCGGGCGTCCAGCAGCAGCCCGGACCGGGCGAGCGCGGCCGCGGCGTCCGCGTCGAGCGACGGCCGTGCGCCGGGCGCCGGTACGAACGTCCCGGGCGCCGGCGCGGGGACCTCCGAGGACACCGGCCCGGTCCAGGCGGCGAACCCGCCGTCAAGCACGCGTACCGACGGATGACCCGAATGGCCCAGCAGCCACCAGGCGCGCGCGGCGGCCCAGCCCTGCCCCCCGTCGTACACGACGACGTCGCGGTTCCCGGAGACACCGGCGGCCCGCATGGCCGCGCCGAAGACCTCCGGGTCGGGCAGCGGATGACGCCCCGCGGCACCGGCCGGACCAGCGAGTTCGGAATCCAGGTCGACGAAGACGGCCCCCGGGATGTGCGCCTCCTCGTACGCGGAGCGCAGGTCGGGGCCGCCCAGCTGCCAGCGGACATCGAGGAGGACCGGGGGGTTCGGTCCCGCGAGGTCGCTCGCGAGTTCGGATGCGGTGATGGTGGCGTTCATGGCCACCATCCTCGCGCACGGGGTGGCCGCGTCGCCAAGGTCCGGCTACTCTGCTCCGCCGGGCAGGTCCGGTCACCGCGTGTACGGGATCGGGCACATGCTGTACAACCGATGGACACCACGCGGCAATCGCTCCGAAACGACGGGGCAACGGCAGTCCGGGCATCCTCCGGCCGTGTGCCGCCGAACGGCGGCGCGGCCAGGACGCGCGGCACGACCGGTGGTGCGAACATCGGGCACGGGGCGTGCACGTACACGACTGAGTACGCGTGTTCGTAGGCGGAAGGTGACCGGCCACCGCGAGGGGCCGAGAAGAGAGTGACGATGACCGAGGCACGGGGGTCGGCCGGCCTGAACGGCACCACGCATGCTCGGCACGCGCCCGGCGCACCCTGCTGGGTGAGCCTGATGGTGCACGAGATGGCCGCGACCCAGGAGTTCTACGGAGAGTTGTTCGGCTGGGAGTTCCAGCCGGGCCCGCAGCAGCTCGGCCCCTACGCGCGGGCCATGCTCGACGGCCACGAGGTGGCCGGCATCGGCCAGTTGCCGCCCGACCGGCACCTGCCCATCGCCTGGACGCCGTACTTCGCTTCGGAGGACGCGGACCGGACGGCCGCGACGGTACGGCAGAGCGGCGGCACCGTGGGCGTGGGCCCGCTCGACGCGGCGGAGGCCGGGCGCCTCGCGATCGCCTCCGACCCGTCCGGTGCCGTCTTCGGCATCTGGCAGGTCGCCGCCCACCTCGGCACCGCGATCACCGGCGTGACGGGCACCCCGGCGTGGAACGAGCTCGTGACGCGGGACAGCGAGAGCGTCGTCAAGTTCTACCAGGGGGTCTTCGGGTACGAACTGGAGCCGACCGTCTCCGCCGACTTCGACTACGTGACGCTGCACATCGACGGGGCCCCGGTGGCCGGCGTCCACGGTGTCGGGAACGCCCTGCCGCGCGACCGCGGGCCGCACTGGCTGACGTACTTCGAGGCGGCCGACGTCGACGACACCGTCCGGCGGGTCGGGGAACTCGGCGGGCACCTTCTGAAGGCCGCCCACGACTCCCCGCACGGACGGGTGGCGACGGTGGCGGACCCCGAAGGGGCGATGTTCTCGTTGATCCATGCCGTCACGTGACGATCAATACCGTCATGTGATCCATGCGGGCGGCACGCGGGATCAGACAGGGGCGATCGGCAGGACGTCCGGTGACAGTGCGCCCGCGTGAGCCGTGGCGGCCGTCATACGGCGACGGTGGTGCCGGCGGCACAGGACCTCGTAGCCGATGTTCTCCGGCTGGTTGACGTCACCGACGACGACCTGGGCGCCCTCGACCACCATCGCGCCGCCTATGGTGCGGGCGTTGTGCGTGGCGCGGGCTCCGCACCAGCACAGGGCCTCGACCTGGAGGACCTCGACCCGGTCGGCGAGTTCGACGAGTCGCTGGGAGCCGGGGAAGAGCTTGGAGCGGAAGTCGGTGGTGATGCCGAAGGCGAACACGTCGACGTCGAGGTCGTCCACCACGCGCGCCAGCTGGTCGATCTGCCCCGGGGCGAGGAACTGCGCCTCGTCCGCGATCACGTAGTCCGCCCGGCCGCCCTGGGAGAGGTGGTCGACGACGTAGGCGTACAGGTCCTGGTCGTCCGCCACCTCGACCGCGTCGGTGACGAGGCCGAGGCGCGAGGAGAGCTTGCCCTCGCCCGCACGGTCGTCGCGCGTGAAGATCATGCCCTGCAGGCCCCGTGCCGAGCGGTTGTGCTCGATCTGGAGAGCCAGCGTGGACTTCCCGCAGTCCATCGTTCCGGAGAAGAACACCAGCTCGGGCATGGGGAGTCGAGCACCTTTCGGCAGCGGGGCAGGGGGACGGGAACGGCGACCGGGACGGACGTCAGGAACGCACTTGCAGCAGCGGGACCAGCTGCTCGACGGGGGTCATCGAGCCGTGGTTGCCGACCATCGCCGACTCCTTGGGCTCCCGCTCGGACGCGATGATCAGGACGTCGTCCCGGGCGGCGGCGATGACATCACCGAGCCGGGCGTAGACCCGCTCGTCGACTCGCGGGCCGAACCAGCCCGCCGCGATCGCCTCGTCCCGGGACGCGATCCAGAACTGCTCGCCGAGGACCTCGCGCCAGCAGGTCAGCACGTCCGCCTGGGCGCCCGGGACCGCGTAGACGTGACGGGCGCGGCCCTCGCCGCCCAGCAGGGCCACGCCGGCGCGCAGCTCCCAGTCCTCGTCGAAGTCGATGCGGTGCTGCTCGTCGAACGGGATGTCGATCATGCCGTGGTCGGCGGTGACATACAGCGCCGAGCGCGGCGGGAGCTGCTCCGCGAGGCGCTGGACGAGGCGGTCGACGTACATCAGCTGGCCGCGCCAGGGGTCGGAGTCGATGCCGAAACGGTGGCCCTTGCCGTCGACCTCGGCGTAGTACGTGTAGACCAAGGAGCGGTCGCCCGCGGCCAGTTGCTCGGCGGCGAGGTCCATGCGCTCCTCGCCGGACAGCCGTCCGTGGAACGTGCCGCCGCTCAGCGCGACCTTCGTCAGCGGCGTGTTCTGGAAGGTGGGCGAGGAGACCTGGGCGGTGTGCACGCCCGCGGCGTCGGCCAGCTGGAAGATCGTGGGGTGGGGCTGCCACGCGCGCGGGTCGGTCCACGGATTCCAGCGGAGCTGGTTCATCAGCTCGCCGGTCGCGGGGTTGCGTGCGGTGTAGCCCGGCAGGCCGTGCGCGCCCGGGGGCAGGCCGGTGCCGATGGAGGCGAGGGAGGTCGCGGTGGTGGCCGGGTAGCCCGCCGTGATCGGACGCCCCGTGCCACCGCGCGAGGAGGCGAGGAGCGAGGTCATGAAGGGGGCTTCGTCCGGGTGGGCCCGGAGCTGCTCCCAGCCGAGACCGTCGATCAGGAAGACGCAGTTGCGGTCGGCCGGGGTCAGTTCCGGTATGGCGGCGGTCATGTCGGGCACGGACATGCCGGCGGCGAGCGTCGGCAGCACGTCGGCCAGGGAACCGGCGCCGTATTCGGGGACGGGCGCGGAGTCGACGGCGAGCGGTTCCGGGTGGTCCCAGGTGGGCAGGGCCATCAGCGGGTGACGTCCGCGGTCGCTTCGGAGAGGGACTGTGCGAAGGCGAGGGCCTGCTGCACGGTCTCGGGGCCGTCCCCCGCCTCGCTGACGCGCAGGCTGAGGTCGTCGGCCGTCGAGTTGCCCGTGTAGCCGTGGTCCGCCTCGCAGTTGGGGTCGCCGCAGGCGGCGGGCTCCAGGTCGATACGGCTGACGGCGCCCCATCCGATGGTCAGGACGACCTCACGGGGCAGCGTGCCCGGGGTGTACGACTCGGGGTTCGCGACGACGCGGCTGACGACGACGGACGAGATCCGGCCGAGCTTCACGGACTCGGTCGACGTCGTGGCGTAGGGGGTGGGAGACGTGGTGTCCGCGTTCTGCTCGTCGGTGTGGCTGACGATGAAGCGGTTGCCGGTGAGGACGAGCACGGTGACGTGGCGCCGCACCTCGTTCGCGTCGAACGTCGTCTCCTGATGGACCAGGTACGACCGGATGGTGTCGCCGCCGATCGCGGCCTCCACCGCCTCGGCCACGAGGGCCGGGTAGTAGCCGCTGCGCTCGATCGCCGCTCGCAGCCCCTGGGTCGTCGTACTGGTCTTGGCCATGACGTCCATCCTACGGGGGCCCACTGACTGCGAGGCACCGCTCGGGCGGGTCGGTCGTGGACGGGGCCCGTCGGATCCGGCCCGGGGACCGGGCGGCCGGGCCGCGCCGGGTCGGGCGTCACTCGGCCGGGTGGAGACCTGCCGGGCGGCCGCCGGAGTCAGACGACGGGGAGGGTGCGGGGGCCCAGGTCGTCCCGGATGGGGGCGCGGGCGAGCCGCACCGTGGCACCCAGGACGCTCACGCCGGTCGGGGCGACCACCACGGGCTCCAGGGAGACGGCCACGACCTCCGGGTGGTCGTCGACCAGCCGGGACACGCGCAGCATGAGCTGTTCGAGGGCCGCCGTGTCCACCGGCGCGGAGCCGCGCCAGCCGAACAGCAGCGGTGCCGTCCGGATCGACCGGACCAGCGAGGTCGCGTCCCGGTCCGTGACCGGGATCAGCCGGTGCGCCGTGTCACCGAGCAGCTCGGAGGCGGCTCCGGCCAGCCCGAAGGAGAGCACCGCCCCGGCCGCCGGGTCGATCACCGCGCGGACCACCGTGTCGACGCCGCGCGGCGCCATCCCCTGCACGACCGGGCGCAGCACCGTGGGTGTCCCGAACAGCTCGGTCAACTCCGCGTACGCGCGGCGCAGTTGCTCCTCATCCGCCAGGTCCAGCCGGACGCCGCCGAGGTCGGCCCGGTGCCGCAGGTGCGGTGCGGTGGTCTTGAGGGCCACCGGGTAGCCGATGGTGTCCGCCGCGGCCACGGCGTCGTCCGGGGTGGGGGCGGGCAGCGCGCGGTGCACGTCGATGCCGTACCGCCCGAGCAGCGCGCAGGTGTCCTCGCCGTCGAGGGTCAGTCCCTCTCCGCGCGCGAGGAGGCCGTCGATCAGCTCGGCCGCCCCCTTCTCGTCGATGTCCTCGTACTCGGGCACCTTGCCCGGCTCGGTGGCGTCGAGCCGCCACTGGGCGTACTTGACGGCCTCCGCGAGGGCACGGACGGCACGCTCGGCGGCGGGGTAGGCGGGGATGAGCCGGGAGTCCGCGGGTGAGTCGGCGCTCGCCTCGGCGGGCGGCGCCCCGTCCGCAGGATGGAAGCGCCGGGCCGCGGCGGACGCGCCGCCCGTCGCCGCCTCGGCGGCCTGGGGGGCGGTGCTGGCCGCGGCGGAGAGGGCCTCGGCGAGCCCGCCCAGCTCGACGTGCACGACGAGGACGGGCTTGGCGGGGGCGGCCGCGGCGGAGGAGCGGAGCGCCTCGGCGAGTGCGGCGTCCGCGGTGGAGGTCTCCCCCACCGCCGGGATGGCCGTCACGACCACGGCGTCGCAGTCGTCGTCGGCGAGGGCGTCCGACAGCGCCCGGTGGAAGTCGGCCGCCGAGGCGGCCGTGGTCAGGTCCTTCGGCGGCAGCGGCCGGAGGCCTTCGGCGAGGCAGGCGTCGTAGGTCAGCAGGCCCAGCGACTCCGAGTTCCCGACGATCGCCACGCGGGGCCCCCTGGGGAGGGGCTGGCGGGCCAGCAGCAGTCCGGCGTCGACGAGTTCGGTGATCGTGTCCACGCGGATGACGCCGGCCTGGCGCAGCAGGGCGGAGACGGTGGCGTGCGGGAGTCGGGTGGCGCGTACGGCGTGTCCCTGGGGGGCCGCTCCGCCGTGCCGTGCTCCCTGGACCACGACCAGTGGCTTCGCCGCGGCGGTCCGGCGCGCGAGGCGGGTGAACTTGCGCGGGTTGCCGATGGATTCGAGGTACATGAGGGCGACGTCGGTGTCCGGGTCGTCGAACCAGTACTGGAGGACGTCGTTGCCGGACACGTCCGCCCGGTTGCCGGAGGAGATGAAGGTCGACACGCCGGTCACTCCGGTGACGCCGCCGCCCCGGCGGTGCAGCCGGGAGAGCAGGGCGATGCCGATGGCGCCGGACTGCGCGAAGAGCCCGATCCGTCCGGGACGCGGCATCTCGGGGGCGAGGGAGGCGTTCAACCGCACCTCCGGTGAGGTGTTGATGACGCCGAAGGCGTTCGGCCCGATGATCCGCATCCCGTACGTGCGCGCGTGCCGGACGAGTTCGCGCTGGCGCTCGCGTCCCTCCACGCCGCTCTCGGCGTAGCCGGCGGAGACCACCACGAGCCCCTGCACCCCGTGCTCGCCGCACTCGCTGACGACGTCGAGGACCTGCTCGGCGGGGACGGCGACGACCGCGAGGTCGACGGGCTCCTCGATGTCCCGGACGGAGCGGTGCGCTGGGACACCGTCCAGGTCCTTCTCCTCCAGTGCCCTGTTCACGGCGTAGAGGCGGCCGGTGAAGCCGGCCCCGCGGAGGTTGTCGAGCACACTGCGGCCCACTCCCCCCGGGGTGCGCCCCGCCCCGATGACGGCGACGGAGCCGGGCGCCAGGAGCCGCTTCACGGACCGCGCCTCGGCGCGCTGTTCCCGGGCACGCTGCACGGCGAGCGAGCGGTCGGTGGGTTCGAGGTCGAACTCCAGGCGTACGACGCCGTCCTCGAAGCTGCGCTTCTGGGT
Source organism: Streptomyces sp. NBC_01428 (assembly GCF_036231965.1). Classification (NCBI taxonomy): domain Bacteria; kingdom Bacillati; phylum Actinomycetota; class Actinomycetes; order Kitasatosporales; family Streptomycetaceae; genus Streptomyces; species Streptomyces sp. NBC_01428. Next base: position 2,675,411 of record NZ_CP109499.1, read on the forward strand.
GTATCCGGCGTCCGTGAAGACCTTGATCATCTTGTTGTTCGCGGGGAGCACCTCGGCGGCGAAGCGGCGGATCCCGCGCTCGCGGGCCACGGCCGCGACGTGTTCGAGGAGGGCCGAGGCGACACCGCGGCCCTGATGGGCGTCCTGTACGAGGAAGGCGACCTCCGCCTCGTCGGCGGGCGCGGACGCGGGCAGGCCCCGGGCGTCGATCCGGTCGTACCGCACCGTGGCGATGAACTCGCCGCCGACCGTGGCCGCCAGACCCACCCGGTCGACGAAGTCGTGGTGCGTGAAACGGTGGACGTCCTTGGCGGAGAGCCGGGGGTAGGGCGCGAAGAAGCGGTAGTACTTCGACTCGTCCGACACCTGCTCGTAGAAGCTGACCAGTCGCTCCGCGTCGTCGACCGTGATGGGCCTGACGCGCGCGGTGCCGCCGTCGCGCAGCACCACGTCGGCCTCCCAGTGCGCGGGGTACTCGTGCCGGTCCGACGGGGTCTGCATGCGCCCCAGACTACGGCTCGCGTACGACAACGGCGCGAGGCAGTCTGTGCGGAACGGGCGTCGTACCGGGGCCGCGGTGGGACGCTGCTCGTGGGCCGGAGACAGTGCCGTCCGGGCAGGCTTCACGATATGGGACACTGGTCTAGACAACCCTGAACAGCTGAAGGGCAGCATCACATGGCTGAGCGCCGCGTCAACGTCGGCTGGGCTGAGGGCCTCCACGCCCGCCCCGCCTCCATCTTCGTCCGGGCCACCACGGCCTCCGGCGTCCCCGTGACGATCGCCAAGGCCGACGGCAACCCCGTCAACGCGGCCTCCATGCTGGCGGTCCTCGGTCTGGGCGCCCAGGGCGGCGAGGAGATCGTCCTCGCGTCGGACGCCGAGGGTGCGGACGCCGCCCTCGACCGCCTGGCGAAGCTGGTCGCCGAGGGGCTCGACGAGCTCCCCGAGACCGTCTGAGCCCCCTAGGCACTCGGACATCACACGGCTGAGCCGCGCCATCCCCCACCGGGAGGCGCGGCTCAGCCGTTTCCGTACGCCGTCCCGCGTTTTCGTACACCGTCCCGGAATTCACGGGACACGTCCGGATCACACCGTGCGTGAACGAAAGGAACGCGTGCCCGAAATTCCCGGCACGCGAATAAAACGGCAGCAGAAATAGCGCCCCGCCGAATAACCCTCTTTGTATACGGCGCCCGTGTTAATGACGCTGGCCCGTCATGTTTACGGGATGTTGCGAAGTCCTCACACGGTCCTGCCGGTCCCCGCCGGCGGGGAATCGCAGCCGGTGCGCGGCCGCCGAGCGCTCCGCGTGCAGCGCGGTGATCGCACGGGCCCGCTCGCCGTCCCCTCGGGCGACCGCGTCGACGATGCCGCCGTGCTCCGCCCAGGACTCGGCGGGGTTGACCGGCGCCTCGACCACGTACATCCAGGCGATCTTGTGTCGCAGCTGGGAGAGGGTCGACGTCAGCGCGGGGCTTCCGGAGGCCTGTGCGAGCGTCTCGTGGAACCAGCCGCCCAGGGAGCGCAGATCCTCACTGTTGCCCCGCCTGGAGCGCTCCTGGCCCAGCCTGACCAGCCCGCGAAGCACCTTGAGGTGGGCCTCGGTACGACGCTGCGCGGCGCGTGCGGCAGCGAGCGGCTCCAGCAGCATGCGCATCTCCAGGAGATCCGCGCCCTCCTGCTCGCTGGGTTCGGCGACACAGGCGCCCGCGTGTCGCCGGGTGACCACGAAGCCCTCGGCCTCCAGGGTGCGCAGCGCCTCGCGCACGGGGACGCGCGAGACGCCGTAGCGCCGCGCGAGCAGTTCCTCGGTGAGCCGGCCGCCACGCTCGTAGACGCCCGCGACGATGTCGTCGCGGATCGCCGTGCATACCGAGTGCGCCGGAATACGCATGACCGGACCTCCGCTTTAATCCCCGCGAAACGCCATCGATTGACGCTTGTTCAGTGACTCTATTGCAGGAAGCCTTAATTTCCGATGGCGGGCCTGAATCCATGGATATTTTTTGGACAGAGGGCCTCCGGAAACGATGATGCCCCGGCTCGGTGAGCCGGGGCATCGAAAACGGTGGAGAAGCCGCGAAGCGGTCGTCAGACGTTGACGCCGTGCGAGCGGAGGTACGCGACGGGGTCCATGTCGGAGCCGTACTCCGCGGTGGTGCGTGCCTCGAAGTGGAGGTGCGGTCCCGTGGTGTTGCCGGTCGAGCCGGAGATCGCGATCTGCTGGCCCGGGGTGACCGTCTGCCCCACGGAGACGCCGATGGACGACAGGTGCCCGTACATGGTGTACGTGCCGTCGTGCATCTTGATCACCACTTGATTGCCGTAGGCGCCGCCCCAGCCGGCCGTGACGACGGTTCCGGCGCCGACGGAGTGCACCGAGGTGCCCGATGCCGCGTGGAAGTCGACTCCGGTGTGGCTGCCGGACGACCAGAGGCTGCCGCCGGTCTTGTAGCCGGTGGAGACGTACGAGCCGGCTATCGGCAGGACGAAGGTGTTGAGCCGCTTGCGCTCGGCGGCACGGGCGGCCCGCTCCTTGGTCTCGCGCGCCTTCGCTGCCTGCTCGGCGGCCTTCTTGCGGGCGGCCTGCTCGGCCTTCTCCCGCGCGGCGGCCACGTCGGCGGCGTGCTGCTGCGCGTCGGCCTGCTCGTCGATCTGCTCGGCCACGGAGTCACCGATGGTGATGGCCTGGGTCAGCCCGGTCTGCTCGGCGGAGGGTTCCGCGGCGAACGCGGGGGCCGCGAGGGTTCCGAGGACACCGGTGGTGGTGAGGGCCGCGACGCCGACTACGTTCTTCGTGGTGCGCTGCACGCGGCTCGGACGACGATGCTTCCCGGTGCCACAGGTGAACGCCATGTAAGGGCTGATCCTTTCCTTCCTTCTCGCCTACCGGGTTAGCTGACGGGTTCGGAGCAGGAAGGTCTCCTACGGGCTCCCTCCGGGGAGGGCGTCCGATTCACCCCAGGGACTACGTGGGTCCCCGGCTCCCCTGGCTCGCGCCATGCGGGGACTCGGCGATGACTGTCCGGTGCCGCGGGCGCGGCGCACTGCCTGACGAACAGCCGGACTGACGCTAAACGCGGCATCTTTCGAACAACAAACGGATCACGGTTTTTGTAGCGCATCCCACAGCACAGAAGGCAACCTCCGTACCAATACGGACATCTTGGGGGCGATGTCCGCGTAAAAGAGGGCCCTGGTGACTCTTCAGTCACCAGGGCCCATCTCGGTCACACGGTCCTACTCGGCGGTGACCACGGTGACTTCACCGATGCCGAGCGCCCTGACCGGCTCCTCGATCTGCGCGGCGTCGCCCACCAGGACGGTCACCAGACGGTCCGTCGGGAAGGCGCTGACGGCGGCGGCGGTGGCCTCCACCGTGCCGGTGGCAGCCAGCTGCTGATAGAGCGTCGACTGGTAGTCGTCCGGCAGGTACTGCTCGACCTGGTCGGCGAGGGTGCCCGCGACAGCCGCCGCCGTCTCGAACTTGAGGGGCGCCACGCCCACCAGGTTCTGCACGGCGACGTCGCGCTCCGCGTCGGTCAGCCCCTCGGCCGCGAGGGTGCGGAGCACCTTCCACAGGTCGTCCAGCGCCGGGCCGGTGTTCGGGGTGTCCACCGAGCCGCTGATGGCGAGCATCGCGGCACCGGTGCCGTCCGGCGCGGAACGAAGGACCTGGCCGAACGCCCGCACGCCGTACGTGTAGCCCTTCTCCTCGCGCAGGACGCGGTCCAGGCGTGAGGTGAGGGTGCCGCCCAGGCAGTAGGTGCCGAGCACCTGGGCCGGCCACACACGGTCGTGCCGGTCGGCGCCGACCCGCCCGATGAGCAGCTGCGTCTGGACGGCGCCGGGGCGGTCCACGATGATCACGCGGCCCGTGTCGTCGGCGTGCACCGGCGGTACGGGGCGCGGCTCGGCGGTCGAACCGGTCCAGGAGCCGAGGGTGTCACCGAGCAGCGCGTCCACGTCCACGTCGGTGAGGTCGCCCACCACCACGGCGGTGGCGGTCGCGGGACGAACGTGCTTCTCGTAGAAGGACCGTACGGCCGCGGAGTCGATCTTCTGGACGGTCTCCTCGGTGCCCTGGCGGGGGCGCGACATGCGCGCGGTCGCCGGGAACAGCTGGCGGGAGAGCTCCTTGGCCGCGCGGCGGGCCGGGTTGGCCGTCTCGTGCGGGATCTCGTCGAGCCGGTTGCGCACCAGGCGCTCGATCTCGCTGTCCGCGAAGGCCGGTGCCCGCAGGGCGTCGGCGAGCAGGCCCAAGCCCTTGGGCAGGCGCGAGACGGGCACTTCGAGGGACAGCCGGACACCGGGGTGGTCGGCGTGCGCGTCGAGCGTGGCGCCGCAGCGCTCCAGCTCGGCGGCGAAGTCCTCGGCCGAGTGCTTGTCGGTGCCCTCGGAGAAGGCACGCGCCATGATCGTGGCGAGGCCGTCCAGGCCCGCGGGCTCTGCCTCCAGCGGCGCGGCGAGGATCACCTCGACGGCGACGACCTGCTGGCCGGGGCGGTGGCAGCGCAGGACGGTCAGGCCGTTGTCGAGGGTGCCGCGCTCGGGGGCGGGGAACGCCCACGGCTTCGGCTGGCCGGCCTGCGGCTGCGGATGGAAGTCCATGGTGGCGAGCTCGGTCACTTCGCCGCCTCCTCGTCGGTGTCGTCAGCGGCGTCGGTGGCTTCGGGGGCGGTGGGCTCGTAGACGAGCACGGCGCGGTTGTCGGGGCGCAGGCGGGCCTTCGCGACCTCCTGGACCTCCTCGGCGGTGACCTCGAGGACGCGCTGTACGGCGGTCAGGGCGAGCTGCGGGTCACCGAACAGGACGGCGTACCGGCACAGTTCGTCCGCGCGGCCGGCGACCGTACCGAGGCGGTCCAGCCACTCGCGCTCCAACTGGGCCTGCGCGCGCTCCATCTCCTCGGCCGTCGGGCCCTCCTCGGCGAACCGGGCGAGCTCCTCGTCGACGGCGGCCTCGATGACCGGGACCTCGACGTCACCGGACGTCTTCACGTCCAGCCACCCCAGGGAGGGCGCTCCGGCGAGCCGCAGCAGGCCGAAGCCGGCGGCCACGGCGGTGCGGTCACGGCGTACGAGCCGGTTGTAGAGCCGGGAGGACTCGCCGCCGCCGAGGACGGTGAGAGCGAGGTCGGCCGCGTCGCACGCACGCGTGCCGTCCTCCGGGAGGCGGTAGGCGGCCATCAGGGCGCGCGCCGGGACCTCCTCCTCGACGACCTCGCGCAGCTGCTCGCCGATGGTCTCGGGCAGCGAGCCATCGCGCGGGGCGGGCTTGCCGTCGTGCCCGAGGACGGAGCCGAAGTACTTCTCCACCCAGGCGAGCGTCTGCTCGGGGTCGATGTCGCCGACGACCGACAGGACCGCGTTGTTGGGCGCGTAGTACGTGCGGAAGAACGCGCGGGCGTCCTCCAGGGTCGCCGCGTCCAGGTCCGCCATCGACCCGATCGGGGTGTGGTGGTACGGGTGGCCCTCGGGGTACGCGAGCGAGGTCAGCTTCTCGAAGGCGGTGCCGTACGGGACGTTGTCGTAGCGCTGGCGGCGCTCGTTCTTCACGACGTCGCGCTGGTTCTCCATGGACTCGTCGTCCAGCGCGGCGAGCAGCGAGCCCATGCGGTCGGCCTCCAGCCAGAGGGCGAGCTCCAGCTGGTGGGTGGGCATGGTCTCGAAGTAGTTGGTGCGCTCGAAACTCGTCGTGCCGTTGAGCGAGCCGCCGGCGCCCTGGACGAGTTCGAAGTGCCCGTTTCCGTGGACCTGCTGGGAGCCCTGGAACATCAGGTGCTCGAAGAGGTGGGCGAGCCCGGTCCGGCCCTTGACCTCGTGGCGCGAGCCGACGTCGTACCAGAGGCACACCGCCGCGACCGGGGTCAGATGGTCCTCGGAGAGCACCACACGCAGGCCGTTGGCCAGGCGGTGCTCGGTCGCTGTCAGGCCGCCGGAGCCTGCCTCAGCTGTGGCCGTGTGACCCATGGGCATGTACGTCCCTTCGATCGCGGAACTGCGTCATTCCTGTCGGTCCTGCCACTGTATGCAAGCGTGCGGACGCCTGGCGAAGTTCCCGCACCTCGTACGCCGAGAGCGAGAACCGCGAGCGCCCCCCGCACGCCCCCGAGGACCCTCCGGACACCGGGGCGGCACGGGTGAGGCAGGGGTCCCGCGGACGGCACGACGACGGTTCGGGAACGGTCGTGACGGGACCCGCGGGGCGCTCCGCGAGGCCGCTACGGACGGGTCGCGGTCGGCGTTGTCAGCGGGGCGGTCCACAATGGTCCGCGTCAGAACCCGTTCATGCCCCGGCAGAGACTGTGAAGGAGCCGCAGCAGCGATGGCCCGCCGCAGCACGAAGACCCCGCCGCCCGACGACTCGTACGAGGAGAAGATCCTCGACATCGACGTCGTGGACGAGATGCAGGGCTCCTTCCTCGAATACGCGTACTCGGTCATCTATTCGCGAGCCCTGCCGGATGCCCGCGACGGCCTCAAGCCGGTGCACCGCCGCATCGTGTACCAGATGAACGAGATGGGCCTGCGCCCCGATCGCGGCTATGTGAAGTGTGCCCGCGTCGTCGGCGAGGTCATGGGTAAGCTCCACCCGCACGGAGACGCGTCGATCTACGACGCCCTGGTGCGACTCGCGCAGCCCTTCTCGATGCGCCTGCCGCTGGTCGACGGCCACGGCAACTTCGGTTCGCTCGGCAACGACGACCCGCCGGCCGCCATGCGGTACACCGAGTGCCGGATGGCCGACGCGACGTCCCTGATGACCGAGTCCATCGACGAGGACACGGTCGACTTCTCGCCCAACTACGACGGCCAGGAGCAGGAGCCGGTGGCCCTGCCGGCCGCCTTCCCGAACCTCCTGGTCAACGGCTCGTCGGGCATCGCCGTCGGTATGGCCACCAACATGCCGCCGCACAACCTCGGCGAGGTCATCGCGGCCGCCCGGCACCTCATCCGGTACCCGGGGGCCGACCTCGAGACCCTGATGAAGCACGTCCCGGGCCCCGACCTGCCCACCGGCGGCCGGATCGTCGGCCTCTCCGGGATCAGGGACGCCTACGAGACGGGGCGCGGCACCTTCAAGATCCGCGCCACGGTGGCGGTGGAGGACGTCACGGCCCGCCGCAAGGGGCTCGTCGTCACCGAACTGCCCTTCACCGTCGGCCCGGAGAAGGTGATCGCCAAGATCAAGGATCTGGTCGGCGCGAAGAAGCTCCAGGGCATCGCCGACGTGAAGGACCTCACCGACCGTGCGCACGGGCTGCGCCTGGTCATCGAGATCAAGAACGGCTTCGTGCCGGAGGCGGTCCTCGAACAGCTCTACAAGCTGACGCCGATGGAGGAGTCCTTCGGCATCAACAACGTGGCCCTGGTGGACGGTCAGCCGCTCACCCTCGGCCTCAAGGAGCTGCTGGAGGTCTATCTTGACCACCGGTTCACCGTCGTCCGCCGTCGCAGTGAGTTCCGGCGGGGCAAGAAGCGCGACCGTCTGCACCTGGTCGAGGGCCTCCTCGTCGCTCTCCTCGACATCGACGAGGTCATCCGCCTCATCCGCTCCAGCGACAACTCGGCTCAGGCCAAGGAGCGCCTGATCGAGCACTTCTCCCTCTCCGAGATCCAGACGCAGTACATCCTGGACACGCCGCTGCGCCGTCTGACCCGGTTCGACCGCATCGAGCTGGAGACGGAGCGCGACCGCCTGATGGGCGAGATCGACGAGCTGACCGGCATCCTGGATTCGGACACTGAGCTGCGCAAGCTGGTCTCGGGCGAACTGGCCGCGGTGGCAAAGAAGTTCGGCACCGACCGGCGCACGGTGCTCCTGGAGTCCGCCGGCTCGCCGGCCCCGACCGTCTCGCTCCAGGTCGCCGACGACCCGTGCCGGGTGCTGCTGTCCTCGACGGGGCTGCTGGCCCGCACGGCGAACGGCGACCCCTTCGAGCAGGATCCGGACGGCAAGCGCACCAAGCACGACGTGATCGTCTCGGTGGTGTCGGCGACGGCGCGCGGCGAGATCGGTGTCGTCACGTCCCTGGGCCGCCTCCTGCGCCTGAACGTGATCGACCTGCCGCGGCTGCCGGAGACGGCGTCGGCGCCCAACCTCTCCGGAGGCGCTCCGGTCTCGGAGTTCCTGTCCGCCCTGGAGCCGAACGAGACGGTGATCTGCCTGACCACGCTCGACGAGTCGTCGCCGGGCCTGGCGATCGGCACGGAGCAGGGTGTCGTCAAGCGTGTGGTGCCCGACTACCCCTCGAACAAGGAGGAGTTGGAGGTCATCACCCTCAAGGACGGGGACCGGATCGTCGGCGCGGTGGAGTTGCGCACCGGCGAGGAGGACCTGGTCTTCATCGCGGACGACGCCCAGTTGCTGCGCTATCAGGCCGCGCAGGTCCGCCCGCAGGGGCGTGCGGCGGGCGGCATGGCGGGCATCAAGCTGACCGACGGCGCGAAGGTGATCTCCTTCACGGCCGTCGACCCGGCGGTGGACGCGGTGGTGTTCACGGTGGCCGGCTCGCGGGGGACGCTGGACGACTCCGTCCAGACCACGGCCAAGCTGACCCCGTTCGACCAGTACCCCCGCAAGGGACGCGCGACGGGCGGCGTGCGCTGCCAGCGCTTCCTGAAGGGCGAGGACTGCCTGTCCGTGGCCTGGGCGGGCCCGACGCCGGGACGCGCGGCGCAGAAGAACGGCACGCCCGTCGACCTGCCGGAGATCGACCCGCGCCGTGACGGCTCGGGCATCTCGCTGGGGCGGACGGTGTCGGTGGTGGCGGGCCCGGTGTAGGCCGGTCCGGTGCAGGCCGGTCCGGGTCAGCTCTCGGAGTCGGGTTCCCGCACGTAGCGGAGGACGCCCCACATGCTGTGTTCGTCGGCGTGCGAGGCGTCTTCCGTGCAGCCCTCCAGCTCCTTGTCGAGAGCCGCCGTGTCGATGCCGGACCCGATGAGCACGAGCTGGGTCAGCCGCCGGTCCGCCTCGGCCCAGGGCTCGGGGTAGAACCGCAGGAACCGCCCGACGGCGTGCACGGCGTACCGGTTGCGGGTGTCCTGGACGCCGAAGTCGACGTACCCCTTGATCCGGTAGAGCCCCTCGGGCCTGCTGTCGAGGAAGGCCATCAGGCGCCGCGGGTCCATGGGGACGTCGGAGGCGAACGAGAGGGACGTGTAGGCGCTGTGCAGGTGGCCTGCGTGCACGCCCTCCCGGTGGCGGCCCTGCACGTCTCGGCCGTCGTTCTCCCGGTCGTGGAGATCGTCGAAGGAAAGCTGCCCGACGCGCTCCTCGCTCGGCCTGCAGTCGAAGAGGAACTCCGGGTCCACGCGGCCGTAGGTGGCCGGTACGACCGCCGCGCGGTCGGCCAGTTCACGGACGACGCGCAGCACCCGCTCCCCGTCCTCGGCCCGGTCGATCTTGTTCACGACGACGAGGTCGGCGAGGGCGAGGTGCCGGTCGATCTCGGGATGCTTCTCGCGCGTCCCGTCGAACTCGGCGGCGTCGACGACCTCGACGAGTCCCCCGTAGACGATGCCCGGGTGCTCGCTGGCCAGCACCATGCGGACGAGTTCCTGGGGTTCGGCGAGACCGCTCGCCTCGATGACGATGACGTCGATCCGGGCGGAGGGTTGAGCGAGCCGGTCAAGATATTGATCAAGTTCACTGACGTCGACGGCACAGCACAGGCATCCGTTGCCGAGCGAGACGGTGGAGTCGCCGAGTGCTCCGGCCACCGCCATCGCGTCGATCTCGATCGCCCCGAAGTCGTTGACGACCGCTCCGATACGGCTGCCGCCGCTGCGGTGCAGGAGGTGGTTGAGCAGCGTGGTCTTACCGGAGCCCAGGAAGCCTGCGAGGACGATGACCGGGATCTGCCGCGGGCTCGACTGACTCAACGTGCGCCTCTCTGAGACCTGCGCGCGCACCGGCTCACGGGCCCGGCGCTCACGCGGGGAACGAATACGGACCCAGCATACGAGCGGGAGGAAACGCCCCTGACTGAACGATTGTCAGCGGCGCTCGCGGGGCACACGTTGGGCATGGCGCCGGGAAACGCGATCCGCACGTCCCTCCGTGCGCCTCCTCTCCGCCTCCCTGCCGATCAGCGCCGCTCGGCAAGACTGGGAGACGGCAAGCGCGCCGCCCACCGCTCGCCGGTCCGCTCCCTGTCGCCCCACAACCGACGACCGGCGGACGGTCGCCTGATTCGGGGGTTGACATGGCCACACAGAGTTCCGCGCTACGGAGGTTCGGCTCGGCCGCCAGGGCCGGGATCGGTACCGCGGCCCACGCCGTGAGGGAACGCGGCGCGCGGCATCGCAGGCGAGCCGTGCTCACCGAGCAGCACCGCCTCCACTTCGACCTGTTGTGCAAGGCCATGGACGATCCCGCCCTCGCCGCTGTCCTCAACACGTACGAGACCGAGATCGGCCCCGAGAAGCAGCGCCAGTACCTCTTCGCGAACGCGCTCTACGTCAACGCCCTGTACTTCCACCGGATCGGGGCACTGAACCGGGCGGAGCTCCGGGGCCACTTCCGCATCATCTGCCAGAACCCGATCTTCCGGGAGTACTGGGCGGCGACGGAACATCACCGCAAGAGCCTGCCGGACGCTTCGGACGAGGCTCAGCTGGGCCGACTGATGGACACGCTGATCCAGGATCAGGCGGACGCCGACGCCGACGAATGGTGGGTGATCGGGGAGCCGGACGACGAGTGACCCTGCTGCCTGGCACAGGTGGTCGCCCGCTCCGGTCAACTCGGCGCTGGCGACATTCACCCGACTGGTTGACGTTTCACGTTTCACGCACCACAGGCAACAGAAATCAACTAGGTTACCGCTGCCCAGATCTTTGAGCACTCCGGACGAACACCCCTGCGCTCGGAGACCATGCCTCCGACGAACACCCCCGGCCGGAGACGCTTACCCCGACGTACATCTCCGCTCGGAGTCCGTCGCGCTCCGAGGAACCTTCGCTCGGCCGACACCTCAGACAGTCGTTCCCGAACTAAGGTTGGTAGCACCCCGTGAGAATCGTGCGACGTGTCGGGGCCAGTCCACGCGAGCGCGGAAGCGCTTCTGGCCAGTCCTGCCCCGACATCTTCGAGCTCGCCGACGGCGATTTCGCCGTCATCGGGCGAGAGGCCACCCAGGAGCTGGACCCTGAGCTCCCCGCAGACGCCGCACGAGCCGATTACGAGCGCATCGTGATCATCACCCGCGACACCCTGTTGCGCGCCAAAAAAGACATCCCGGACGCCTGACTTCGCAACAGCGTTCTCCCGCGGGGCGCCGGGACGTGAATCCCGGACCGGTCGACGAGCAGCACTCGCCGCTTTCGCCCCCACACCACCAGATGGACTTCTTCGCCGACCTGTCCGGCGGACCAGAGGCCCGGCATCGTCACGAGGCCGGGCCTTTTACGTGCCACTCAGCGCTCCGGGTCCTCAGCCTCCCGAACCCGGAGCCTGCCGGGGCGCCCTCGCGCCGGCGAGTGCAGCCCCCCTCAGCCCGGCATGGGCACCGTCACCGGCGGAACCGGCCCCACGTAGCGCGCCGCCGGGCGGATGATCTTCGAGTCCTCCGCCTGTTCCAGGATGTTCGCGCTCCAGCCGACGACGCGGGCGGCGGCGAACGTGGGAGTGAACATCTCCCGGGGGAGCCCGCAGAGTTCCATGACCACGCCCGCGTAGAACTCCACGTTGGTATGGAGTTCGCGGCCCGGCTTCAGTTCGGCGAGGATCGCCTCCACGCGGTGTTCCACTTCGACGGCGAAGTCGACGAGTGGACCGCCGAACTCCTGGGCGATGCCTCGGAGCATCCGCGAACGCGGGTCCTCCGTCCGGTAGACGGGGTGCCCGAAGCCCATGATGCGGTCGCCGGCGAGGACGCGTTCACGGATCCAGCCGTCGATGCGGTCGGGCGTACCGATCGCGTCGAGCGTGTCCAGCGCACGGCTGGGAGCGCCCCCGTGCAGGGGCCCGGACAACGCCCCGACCGCACCCACCAGACACGCCGCGATATCCGCCCCCGTCGACGCGATCACCCGCGCCGTGAACGTTGATGCATTGAATCCGTGATCAATGGTTGAGATGAGGTATTGCTCAACCGCACGGGCCCGGCGCACATCCGGCTCCGAACCCGTCAGCATGTAGAGGTAGTTGGCCGCGTAACCCAGGTCCTCGCGCGGTTCGACCGGCTCCAGCCCCTGCCCGATCCGGTACAGGGCGGTGAGCAGTGTCGGGACGGCGGCGGCCGCGGCGAGGCCGTCGTCGCGACGGCGCTCCGCATCGATGTCGTAGACGGGCCGGAACCCGAGCGAGGCGCCGAGCAGGGACAACGCGGTACGCAGGCCGGCGAGAGGACCTGAGAGGCCGGTCGCCGCGGCGATGGCGGGCAGTGCGGCACGTACGTCGTCCGGCAGCCGGCGCAGCGCTCCGGTCCGTTCCGTGAAGGAGGCGCGGCGCGGCGCGTCGGGCAGGTCACCGTGTGCCAGCAGGTGCCAGACGTCCTCGAAGTCGCGGGTCTGCGCGAGTTCGACGGCCGAGTACTGGCGGTAGTGGTAGAAGCCCTCCAGCCCTCTGACGTCACCCAGTTCGGTGTCGGTGACGACGACGCCCGCGAGTCCTCGCGGCACGTCGACAGAGGTGGACGCGGTTCGGTTGATCGGCATGTTTCCTCCCTGGACTTGATCCGACTGTCCATGCTTGACTCTAAGACTGTCAATATTGATTCAATCAATATACCGATCCACAGATACGGTGGCGCCCATGAGGGATCGAGAAGCGGCAACGCCAGGGCACGAGGGCCGACGGCTCAGCACCAAGGAGACCGCCGAGCTGCTCGGCGTGAAGCCGGAGACCGTCTACGCCTACGTGAGCCGTGGACAGCTCGGCAGCCGGCGCGAGCAGGGAGGGCGCGGAAGCACCTTCGACGTCAAGGAGGTGGAGGCGCTCGCCCGGCGCAACAGGCGCGAGAACAGCGGCAGTTCGGGAGGTTCGGGTGAACTCTCCGTCCGCACGCGCATCACTTTGATCGAGAAGGACCGCTACTACTTCCGGGGCGTCGACGCGACGGAACTGGCGGCGCACCACTCCTACGAAGAGATCGCCGAATGGCTCTGGACCGGCGAACTGCGCCCAGGTGCCACGTTCACGGCCCCGGAGGCGTCGGTGACCGCCGCTCGGCACAGCGTCGACGCCTTGCCCGAGCACAGCGGTCCCACCGACCGCCTGCGCGTCGCCGCGATCGCCGCGGCGGCCGCCGATCCGCTCCGCTTCGACCTCTCCGAGAACACCGTCCTCGGCACCGGGCGAACCCTCATCCCCACCCTCGTAGCCGCTCTGCCCCCGGTCCGGCGCGACCACCGCGACGAGGGTCCGCTGGCCCGTCGGCTGTGGGCGAGGCTCACCGGGCGCGCACCCGACGCCCCGTCACTGCGGGTCCTGGACGCGGCACTCGGGCTGCTCGTGGACCACGACCTGGCCGCGTCGACGTTGGCGGTCCGGGTCGCCGCGTCGGCCCGGGCGCACCCCTACGCGGCTGTTTCGGCGGGGTTGGGCGTCCTCGAAGGGCCGCTGCACGGAGCGGCCAGCGGCCTCGCCCACCGGTTGCTTCTCGACGTACTCGACCAGGGCACCGCGGCCCCCGTCGTCGCGGACGAGCTGCGCGCCGGACGCCGCGTCCCCGGACTCGGCCACCGGCTCTACACAGGCGAGGATCCCCGCGCGCGTGCCTTGTTCGCCCTCCTGGAGGACGTACCAGGTGCGGCGCCGGCTGTGGCGGCGGCGCACGACGTCGTGGCCACCACCGCCCGGCACGCGCCCCTGCACGCCAACGTCGACCTCGCGCTGGCCGCCTTCACCGTCTCCTCCGGTATGCCGGCTTCCGCCGGAGAGACGATCTTCGCCGTCGCCCGCACGGCGGGCTGGATCGCGCACACCCTGGAGGAGTACGCGGAACGCCCGCTGAGGATGCGCCCGAGCGGCCACTACGTGGGCGAACGCCCACCACAGCCGCTCCCCAGCAGCCTCTAGGACTCCCGTCCGCCGCGCAGGGAGGGTGCGGCCGAGTTCCTCGGCGCGCCCCCTCCTCAGCCGAAGGGCGGGCCAACCGCCCCGAGTGCGCCGCCCGTGGCCGCGACAGGAAGCCACTCCGGCCGAAGTCAGGTTAGGCTCACCTCTGTGAGTACGTGCACAAGCGCGTCGCGGCTCCTCGACGAGCCCTTGGCGGGAACCGCGGCCACCGCGAGGACATGGCTGCTGATCGAGCAGCCCGGGCCCTGGGGCGCCAAAGCGCTCACTTCGAGCCACTTGGACCCCACGCTCGGCCGCGCTCTCGAGGCGGCCGCGCAGGGCACGGGCGTGCGGATCGCGCTCATCCGTCGCCCCGGACGCCACGCGGACTGCGTTACGCCCGCCGAGCGGCGCGTCTACGCGGCCCACACAGCCCCGGGCAACGTCTGGCTGCACGGCGCGACGGTGTGCGAGCCCGAGCTGCTCCTCGACCTCGACTTCGCCGCACTCGGCCAGGGCGACCCGCGGTCCTTCGACACGGCCCTCGACGCCCGGCCCCACACGGACGAACCGCTCGCCCTCGTCTGCACCAACGGAAAGCGTGACCGCTGCTGTGCCCTGCTCGGCCGGCCTCTCGCGGCCGAACTCGCCTCTTCCGGGGTGAACGGCGCGTGGGAGGTCACTCATCTGGGCGGTCATCGCTTCTCCCCGACGGTGCTCGTGCTGCCCCACGGTTACGCGTACGGCCGTGCCGAGGCCCATGCCGTCAAGGAGATCCTCCAGGGCGTCCGGGAGGGCCGCGTCGTCACCGAGGGCTGCCGTGGGAACTCCGCCTGGGAGCGGCCCGGCCAGGCGGCCGAACTGGCCGTGCGAAACGCGACGGGAGAGCACGCCGCCGGTGCTCTGACCGTGGTCCGGACCGATGGAAGCGCTCCGCGCTGGGAGATCACCGTCGCCCACGTCGACGGCAGGCTGTGGAGGGTCGTCGTCGCTCAGGGAACCTCACTGCCGCCCCGCCCGGACAGCTGCGGCTCGGCGCTGGGTTCCCCGGCCCGGATGGACGTGGTGGCGGTGCGGCAGCTGGACGAGACGGCTGTCCCCGTGGCCTGCTGACCGCCGGAATCCATGCCCGTCAACCATTGATCGGCGGACGAACACCCGCGCTCCGTCAATCATCGATCAGCCGACGAACACCCGCGCCCTGTCAATCATCGATCAGCCGACGAACACCCGCGCCGCGTCAGTCATCGACGTCCATCGTCGATCATCGACCAGTCGCACCTCGCGTTGATCTCCGAGCGGGGACCGGGTCCGTATGGAGCAAGAGATCCCTGCCACAACCCCTTCGATGAGCCGCACCCGCCCCCGTACGGTCGTACGCATGAGGCCCACTCCCCCCGCACGACGACTGCGGTTCGGCATGCCGCGGCGGGTGTTCTCGCAGGTCCTGCTGATGCAGATCGTGATCGCGGCGGGAGTCGCCGTTCTCGCCACCGGCCTGTTCCTGGCGCCGCTCAGCGCGCAGCTGGACGACCAGGCCATGCAGCGCGCCCTCGCGATCGCCCAGACCACAGCGGTGCAGCCGCAGATCGCCGAGGACCTCAGGAGCACGAGTCCTTCCACGGCCGGACCCGTGCAGGCCGAGGCGGAGCGGATACGGAAGGCCAGTGACGCCGAGTACGTCGTGGTGATGGACACGCGGGGCATCCGCTGGTCGCACACCGACCCGAAGGAGATCGGGCGACAGGTCTCGACGGACCCGCGCAAGGCCCTGGAGGGCCGCGACGTCATGGAGATCGACACCGGAACCCTCGGCCGCTCCGCGCGCGGAAAGGTCCCGTTGCGCGACGCCGACGACAGGATCATCGGCGCGGTCTCGGTGGGCATCCGGTACGACAGCGTGCGGGCCCGGTTGATCGACGCGATCCCGGGGTTGTTCGCGTACGCGGGCGGAGCCATGGCCGTCGGCGCGCTGGCCGCGTATCTGATCTCCCGCAGAGTGCAGCGGCAGACCCGTGACCTGGCCTTCTCCGACATCGCGGCACTGCTGGCGGAGCGCGAGGCGATGCTGCACGGCATCCGGGAGGGCGTGGTGGCCCTGGACCGCGGCGGTCACGTACGTCTCCTGAACGACGAGGCGCAGCGTCTGCTGGGGGTCGGTGCCGAGGCCATCGGGCAGCCGCTGGACGACGCGCTCGGGTCCGGTCGTACGACCGACGTGCTGGCCGGGCGGGTCACCGGTACCGATCTGCTCACCGTCCGCGGACAGCGTGTGCTGGTCGCCAACCGGATGCCCACCGACGACGGCGGTGCGGTCGCCACGTTGCGCGACCGCACCGAGCTGGAGCAGTTGGGCCGCGAGCTGGACTCCACCCGCGGCCTCATCGATGCTCTGCGGGCGCAGGATCACGAGCACGCCAACCGCATGCACACGCTTCTGGGGCTGCTCGAACTGGAGATGTACGACGACGCCGTGGAGTTCGTCGGTGAGGTGGTGGGAGACCACCGGGTCACCGCGGAACAGGTCACCGAGAAGGTCCACGATCCGCTCCTCGCCGCCCTTCTGGTGGGCAAGGCGACGGTGGCCGCCGAACGCGGCGTGGCGTTGTGGGTCTCGGACCGGACGATGCTCCCGGACCGGCTGGTCGACCCGCGTGGGCTCGTCACCGTCGTGGGGAACCTCGTCGACAACGCGCTGGACGCCGTCGCGGGCACACCGCACGCACGCGTGGAGGTCGAGTTGCGGTCGGTGGAGCGCACCGCCGTGCTGCGGGTCCAGGACACCGGACCCGGCATCCCGGCGGAGCGGCGGGAGTTGATCTTCACGGACGGGTGGAGCACGAAGAAGCCCCCGGCCCACGGCAAGCGAGGAATCGGTCTCTCCCTGGTGCGCCGGTTCGCCGAACGCCAGGGCGGCAGCGCGGAGGTGGCGGACGCGGAGGGCGGGGGTGCCGAGTTCACCGTCGTGCTGCCCGAGGCGCTCACGGAGGCGCCGGCGGAGACGCCCGGAGACGCGGGGCACGCCCATCCCGCGCGCGTGGCCGTCGAGAGCACGGAAGAGGCGCGGGAAAACGGATACTCCGAGGAGGAGTCGCGATGATCGAGGTCCTGGTCGTGGACGACGACCCCCGGGTCGCCCGGGTCAACGCCGCGTACGTGGCGAAGGTGCCGGGTTTCCGCGTCGCCGGAGAGGCGCACAGTGCCTCCGAGGCTCTGGTCCTGATGGAGGCGCTGCCCCGCCTGGACCTCGTCCTCCTGGACCACTACCTGCCCGACGAGACCGGACTCTCGGTCGTCCAGGAGATGCGCCGGCGCGGCCGTCAGACCGACGTGATCATGGTGACCGCGGCGCGGGACATCTCCACCGTCCAGGCGGCCATGCGTCAGGGGGCACTCCAGTACCTGGTCAAGCCGTTCGCGTTCGCCGGGCTGCGGACGAAACTGGAGGCCTACGCGGAACTGCGGCGCACTCTGGACGGTGGTGGCGAGGCCGAACAGGCGCAGGTGGACCGGATCTTCGGAACCCTCTCGGCGAGCTCCGAACCGGACCTGCCCAAGGGGCACTCTCCCCCGACAGCCGGGCTGGTGCGGCGCGCCCTGATCGACGCCGAGGGCCCGCTGTCGGCGCAGGAGGTCGCCGAGGAGACCGGCCTGAGCCGGCAGACCGCACAGCGCTATCTGAAGCTGCTGGAGCGCACCGGAAGGGCCACGCTGACCCTCAGGTACGGCGACGCGGGGCGCCCGGAGCATCGCTATGTCTGGGCGACCCGCGTCTGAGGACACGGCACGGGCGGGCGCGCCACGCCCGTGGGATCAGCCGGCGGCCTTGTCCACGAACTCCGTCGTGTAGGTCTTGCTCAGGTCCACATCGGCGTTCTGGATGTTGGGGTTGAACGCCTTGAGGACCTTCTCGACGGTCTCCGGACCGTTCTTGGGCATCACGCCGTCCTTGGTGAACATCGGGAGCGTGCTCTGGATGGCCTCGGCGTACAGCTTCTTGTCGCCTTGGGAGTAGTCCGCGGGCATCTTGGCGGCGATCTCGGACGCGCTGTGCGTGGACATCCACCGAAGCGTCTTCACGAAGGCGTCGGCCAGCTTCTGGACCGTCTGCTTGTGACCGTTCACCCAGTCCGTCTGCATGTAGAGACTGGACGAGGGGTACGGGCCGCCGAGGGCCGCCTGCGAGCCCTCGGGCGTCCGCATGTCGACGAGTACCTTGCCGAGCTTCTTCGCCAGGACGGTGGCCACGGTGGGGTCGGTCGTCATGCCGCCGTCGATGGCGCCCTGCTGGAGAGCCGAGACGAACGTGGGGCCGGCGCCGACGGCGACCGGCGTGAACTCGCTGACCTTCACGCCGTTCTTCACCGCGAGGTACTTCGTGAGGAAGTCGGTCGAGGATCCGAGCCCCGTGACCCCGAGCTTCCTGCCCTTGAAGTCCTTGGGCGACGTGATGTCACCCGCCCGCTTGTCGGAGACCATCTCGACCTCACCGGGAGCGTGCGAGAACTGCACGACGGACTCGACCGCCTTGCCCTTGGTCTGCAGGTCGAGCGTGTGGTCGTAGAAGCCGACGGCCGCCTGCACCTGTCCGGACACGAGCGCGGTCTCGGCCTGGACACCGGCCGGCTCGCTCAGGAGCTGGACGTCGAGACCCTCGTCCTGGAAGTAGCCGAGCCGCTGCGTGAGCATCGCGGGCATGTAGATGACCTTGTCGAGGCCACCGACCATGATCTTGACGTGCTCCCCCTTGCCGCCACCGCCGTTGCTGCCCGAGTCGGCCGTCGAACTGGCCGCGTCATTGGCGCAGGCGGTGAGCGAGGTGAGAGCGAGCAGTCCGGCGGCTGCCAACGCGGGGTACCGGGCGGTGATGCGCATGCGGATTCACGTCCTTGTGAAGGGGTGGGAAGCAGTACGGGGGGAGATCACGGGTCGGATGGGCCCGTGGCGGGTCAGCGGTCGGAATCCGACGGCTTCCAGCGGAAGATGCGGCGCTCGGCGAAGGTGAGCAGTCCTTCGGCGAAGAGGGCGACGACGGCGAGGATGACCATCGCGGCGTACACACCGGCCGCGTTGAAGGTCCCCTGTGACTGCGCGACGAGCAGGCCGATGCCCTTGGTCGCGCCGATGTACTCGCCGACGATCGCGCCGATGAGGGCGAAGCCGAAACTGACGTGGAGGCTGGTGAAGATCCACGATGTGGCGGACGGGATGACGACCTGGAGCGTCACGCGGCGGTCGCTGGCGCCGAGGATCCGGGCGTTGGCGACCAGGTTGCGGTCGACCTCCCGGGCGCCCTGGAAGGCGTTGAAGAACACCGGGAAGAAGACGAGCACCACGGCCGAGGCGACCTTGGAGGCCGGCCCGAGCCCGAACCAGATGACGAAGATGGGCGCGAGGACGATCCTCGGTATCGAGTTGAGCACCTTGATGTATGGACCAAGTACGTCTGCGAGCAAGGTGATCCGCCCCAGCGCGATGCCGAACACGACACCGGCGACGACACCGATGACCCACCCGAGCAGTGCCTCGTACAGCGTGTACCAGATCTGCTCACCGAGGGAACCGAGCGCGGTCCCGTGGGTCATCCAGGTGTAGGTCTGGTCCCAGATCTTCGAGGGCATCGAGAAGTTGAACGGATCGATGACCTTCGCCCGCGAGAGCACCTCCCAGAGGCCGAGGACGGCGACCAGGAGGACGACTCGGGCGGCGTTCACCATGATCTTGCGCTTGCGCGCGGCCCGCACGCGGGACTGCTCGCGGCCCGGTGTCTTCACCGTGTCCACGACCGGGGTGCTGAGAATCTCATGCGACATCGGCGGCACCCCTCTCGCGGGTGATGCGGACCTCTTCGCCGAGGGACTCCCAGATCTCGCGGTAGATCTCGATGAACCGTGGTTCCAGCCGCACGGACTCGACCTTGCGCGGTCGCGGCAGGTCGATGTCGAAGACCTGCTTCACGGTGGCGGGGCCCGCGGTCATCACGACGACCTTGTCGGCGAGCGCGATGGACTCCTCCAGGTCGTGGGTGACGAAGACGACCGAGGCGCCGGTGCCTTCCCACAGTTCGAGAAGTTCGTCGGACATCAGCGCCCGGGTCTGCACGTCGAGCGCCGAGAAGGGCTCGTCCATGAGCAGGATCTCGGGGTCGTTGACGAAGGTCGCGGCGAGGGCGACGCGCTTGCGCTGGCCGCCGGAGAGCTGGTGCGGGTAGCGGTCCTCGAACGCCGTCAGCCCGACCCGGGACAGCCACTCACGGGCCCGCTCCTTGGCCTCCGCCTTGGGTACGCCCCGGAACCGGGGCCCGGCCATCACGTTGGACAGGACCGTGCGCCAGGGGAACGTGGCGTCCTGTTGGAACACGAAACCGACCTTGTTCCCGACGCCCGAGACAGGCTCCCCCGTGACGAGGACCTCGCCTTCAGTGGGCTCCTCGAGGCCACTCACGAGGGTCAGCGTGGTGGACTTTCCACAGCCGGTGGGGCCGACGACGGCGACGAACTCGCCGCGTCCGACGGTGAGGTCGAGTTCCCGCACGGCGGTGTGCAGACCCCCCGACGGGGTCTTGAAGATCTTGCTCGCGCCCCGCAGCTCGATGGCGGGGCTGGTGTCTGCGCTCATGGGCCGGGACCGTAGATGTGGCGCGGGCCACAGCATCAGTCTTCTGGGCGCAAGGCCTACTTCTGCTTGCAAGGGTCTGTTGTGCTCGTTTTGCTCGCGCTACAACAGCGGAGCCGAAACACGGGCTTAACGCTCGCCAGGCCTTGAGAGGAAGAGGCCAGATGATTGACGTCCTGGTCGTCGACGACGACTTCCGCGTCGCCGAGATCAACGCGCGCTACGTGGGGAAAGTGCCCGGATTCCGGGTGGTGGCCCGCGCGCACAGCGCTGCCCAGGCTCTGGCCGCCGTCGAGCGAACGCCCGTCGACCTGGTGCTGCTCGACCACTATCTGCCGGACCTGACAGGGCTGGAACTCGTCCACCGGATGCGCGAACAGGGCCACGGCACCGACGTCATCATGATCACCGCGGCCAGTGACGTGACGACCGTCCGCGCCGCGATGCGGCTGGGTGCCGTGCACTACCTGGTCAAGCCGTTCACCTTCACCGCACTGCGCACCCGCCTCGACTCGTACGCCGCCCTGCGCCGGACCGTGGACCGGGTGGGTGGCCGACGAGTGACCGGCCAGGAGCAGGTCGACCGGATGTTCGGCGCCCTGCGCGCCGCCCCCGCACCGTCCGCTCCCGGGCTGCCGAGCGGCCACTCCGAGCCGACGACCGACCTCATCTGCGGCGTCCTGCACCGCGCGCACCAACCGCTGTCGGCCCACGAGGTGGCCGCCGAGACGGGCCTCAGCCGGTCCACCGCCCAGCGCTACCTGCGCCACCTGGAACAGGCCGGCCGCCTGCGCCTCTCCCTCAAGTACGGCGACACGGGCCGTCCGGAACACCGGTACGCCTGGGTGTCGCCCTAACACGACACAGGGCGCCGGCACCCTTCGGGCGATGCCGTGCCGGACAGCCGTACGACCTGCCCGGGCCCCTTCGCCTAGTGGCCCGGGCACCTCGTGATGACCTGCTGGACCTGTGTCAGACGGCCCCTGCGCCGGTGAGCGCGCGCACCTCGATCTCGGCGTGCTTGGCCTCGTCGGGCGGCTCGTGCGAGGTGACCGTGCCGAGCCAGCCCGCGACGAAACCGAGGGGGATCGAGACGAGACCGGGGTTCTCCAGCGGGAAGTACTGGAAGTCCACACCCGGGAACAGCGATCCGGGACTCCCGGACACCACAGGCGACAACAGGACGAGCAGCAGCGAGGGCACGAGTCCGCCGTATACGGCCCACACGGCGCCGCGCGTCGTGAAGTTGCGCCAGAACAGGGAGTACAGCAGCACGGGGAGATTCGCGGAGGCGGCGACCGCGAAGGCGAGGCCGACCAGAAAGGCCACGTTCAGATCGCGGGCCAGGAGTCCCAGGGCGATGGCGACCACGCCGATCCCGACCGAGGCCGCACGCGCGACGGCGACCTCGCTGCGCGGCTTCGCGTTCCGCAGACGCATGGACGCGTACAGGTCGTGCGCCACCGCCGCCGAGGACGCCAGAGTGATCCCGGCGACGACCGCGAGGATGGTGGCGAAGGCGATGGCGGCGACGACCGCGAACAGAACCGTTCCACCCGTGGAGTTGGCTCCGCCCCCGAGGTCGAGGGCCAGCAGCGGAACAGCGGTGTTGCCTGCCGCGTTCGACCCGCGGACCGCTTCAGGACCGACGATCGCCGCCGCGCCGAAGCCCAGCACGATGGTCATCAGGTAGAAGCCGCCGATCAGTCCGATCGACCACACCACCGAGCGACGGGCGGCCCGTGCCGTCGGCACGGTGTAGAAGCGCGACAGGATGTGCGGCAGCCCGGCCGTCCCGAGCAGCAGCGCCAGCCCGAGGCTCATGAAGTCGAAGCGCGCCGTCCAGTCCCCGCCGTACCTGAGCCCTGGCACGAGGAAGGCCTTGCCGTGCCCACTGCGCGCCGCGGCGGAACGCAGCAGGTCGTTGAAGTCCCCGTGGAACCGCACCAGGACGAGGACGGTGAGGACGACGGATCCGCCCAGCAGCAGAACCGCCTTGACGATCTGGATCCACGTGGTCGCCCGCATCCCTCCCATCGACACATAGATCACCATGAGCGCGCCCACCCCGATGACCGTCCAGTTCCGCGCCGCCTCGCTCGTGCCTCCGAGCAGCAGCGAGACCAGGCTGCCCGCACCCACCATCTGTGCCACCAGATAGAGAACGGACACCGTCACGGAGGAAGTTCCCGCCGCGATCCGCACCGGCCGCTCACTCATCCGGGCGGCGACGACGTCGGCGAGCGTGAACCGGCCGCAGTTGCGCACCAGTTCGGCGACCAGGAACAGCACGACCAGCCAGGCCACCAGAAAGCCCACGACGTACAGCAGGCCGTCGTAGCCGTAGAGGGCGATGAGTCCGGTGACGCCGAGGAACGACGCGGCCGACATGTAGTCCCCGGAGATGGCAAAACCATTCTCCATCGGCGAGAACAACCGCCCGCCGGCGTAGAACTCCTCCGCCGAACCGTGCCGGTTGCGGCTCACCCACGTCGTGATGGCCAGCGTCACCGCCACGAACATGCTGAACAGCAGCAGCGCCAGGGTCTGATGGTTCCCGCTCACCGGTCACCGCCTCTGACGTTGCGCGTCAGCTCCTGGGTGTCCCAGCGCAGGTCGAGCGCCGCCCGGTCCCTGCGCAACCGCGCGTGCCGTGCGTACGCCCAGGCCAGTACGAACGTCGTCAGGAACTGCCCGAGCCCTGCGACCAGCGCCACGTTCACGGCGCCGGCCACCGGCCGCGCCATGAACCCCGGCGCCGTCGTCGCGGTCACCACATAGCCCACGTACCAAGGGAAGAAGACGGCGACGGCCGGGATCACGAACCTGCGGTACCGGCTGCGCACTTCCTGGAAAGCAGCACTTCGCTGCACCTCCAGGTAGACGTCGGCCGCCCCGCCGGTCCGTCCTTCGTGCTCCGAGCGGGCGGGCGGTACGGCCGGAGCAGGTGCTCCCGTGCCGTCCAACTCACCCCAACCGGAAGCCAGCGCGTCGTACCAGGGGTCGTCGAACCGGACCTCCCCGGTGTCGCCGCCGTCGTGCTTCTCCACCGAACTCTCCTTGTCCGCGACCCGTTTCGGCCGCGTGCCCAAGGATGTGCAGATCGGGAAGATCCCGGACTCTTCTCTCCGCGCTCTTCACCCCATCAGGTGACTCAGCCCGCCGGTGGCCGTACGAGACCCTTCCCATAGGCGTAACGGACGGCTTGCGCACGGTCCTTGAGCCCCGTCTTGGCGAAGAGGTTGTTGATATGGGTCTTCACCGTGGCCGTGGACACATGGAGCGTCCGGGCGATCTCCTGGTTGCTGAGACCTTCGGCGATCAGCAGGAGCACCTCGGTCTCGCGCGACGTGAGCCCGTCCGGCGCCTCCGGCGGCGGGCCCGGCTCCGGTTGCGGATCCGACAGGCGCTCCAGCAGTCTTCGTTGCACGCTCGGCGACAGGCCCGCGTCCCCGGAGAGCACGCTCTCCACGGCCCGCACGATCTCGTCACCCCCGGCGTCCTTGGTGAGATAGCCGCGGGCTCCCGCTCTGAGTGCAGGGAACAGCGACTCGTCGTCGGCGTACGTCGTCAGGACGACCACCTGCGTCCCAGGATGCTCGGACCGGATGCGCCGGGTCGCCTCGACCCCGTCGCAGCGCGGCATCCGCAGGTCCATCAGGACGACGTCCGGAGCGAGCCTGGCCACCAGGTCCACCGCTTCGTTCCCGTCACCGGCCGCGCCGACGACCTCGATCCCGGGCAGTAGACCCAGCAGCATCACGATGCCCTCACGCACGACCGTCTGGTCGTCCGCCACGACGACTCGGGCCGGCTTCCCGCCTTCCTCCCGCTCGGTCATACGGGCACCCTCAACGTCACCACGAACCCCTCCTCGCCCGGGCCGGCCTCCAGCGAGCCGCCCAGCAACTCGGCACGCTCCCGCATGCCCAGCAGACCGTACCCGGCTCCCGAACCGCTGAGCTCGCCCGGCTTTCCTCCCGAGTCCCGCACATCCAGCGTCACTTCGTGCTCGCCGTAGTCCAGCCGGATGTGGACCTTGGCGCCCGGAGCGTGCTTGCGCACGTTCGTCAGCGCTTCCTGGGCGACCCGGCGCACCGCCTGCGACGCCTCCGCCGGCAGCAACTGACGCTCGCCCGTCACCGTGACATCGGCGCGTTCATTGGTGGTGACTAGCTCGCCGAGAAAGTCCTCCACCGGAGACATCTCACCCCGGAGCGCCGAGAGCGCCTGCCGGGTTTCCGCGAGCCCCTCACGGGCCATGCCCCTGGCCGCCACGACTCGTTCCAGAACCGTCGCCTGGTCGGCACCTCTCTCGATCAGCAGCCGCGCCGCCTCGAGGTGCACCAGCTGCGCGGACAGGCTGTGCGCGAGCACGTCGTGGATCTCCCGGGCGATCCGGGCGCGCTCGGCGAGCGCCGCCGACTCCGCCTCGGCCACCCGTGCCGCACGCTCCTGGGCCAGCAGCCGCTGCGCACTCCCCCGCGCCTCCGCGTCGAGGCGCACGACGTACCCGGCGAGGGCCAGGCCGGCCGTGGTGGCCGCGGTCGTCAGCCAGGCGTCGTCGTTGACCGCCGCGAACGCGCACAGGGCCACAGCCGTGGCGGGCATCGCGTACGCGAGGGGCAGCCGTTCGATGGCATTGATGGCGCAGCCGCACAGCAGGACGAGAGACGCGATCCGGAACCCCACCCCCTGCCCCACCGTCGCGATCGTCAACAGAGCGGCGAGCAGCCCCAGGGAGGGCAGCAGGCGGTTCTCGAGCGTGGTCCGCCAGAAGGCCCAGGCGAGGAACCCGCACACCACGATGCCCACGGCACCTCCGGCGAGGGCCCATCCGTTCAGCTCGGTGTTCGTGAGGGTCGTCACGATGAGAATGCCGAGGGCGATGGAGCGGGTGACGCGGCCGAACACGCGGCGGGCCGTGTGCACGCCCTCTCGCGAGAGGGCCTCCCGGGAGGGCCATCGTGTCCACGCGTTGTCGGTCACACGCGCTCCTTCCACCGGGCCTGCGCCACGCCGTCACCGTACGCCGGGGCCTGTCCGTACGCAGTCGGCCGCAGGGACTGCGCCCGCCACATCACCACTCCGGCACGAACCAGCAGGGTGGCCGCCAGCCCGAGCATCAATGCGGCGGAGTCCTGGTGCACGCCCAGCAGCGCGCCCAGGCCGAAGAGTCCACCACGCAGGCATATCCCGCCGATCCAGATGGCGCCGCTCGCCTTGGTGCTCTTGCTCCACAGAGTTCCGTCCGGCTCGGCCCATATTCGGGTCGTCCACGCCCAGCCGGCTCCGATCGCCAGCCCGATGACCAGCTCGGTGCCCAGCAGTACGGAGGCCTCGATCTGGTGATGCGGGTCGATCAGGCCGGGTTCGCGCAGGGCGATGAAGGCGAGAACGGCGGGCACGAGCCACCACCGCCGGTCCGTGCCGATACGAGTGGCCCGGAACTGGCGCGCGATCACCAGGACGGCGACGGCGACGATCACGACTGCGTTCATGAGCCCGGACATGCACGGCCTCCGTGGGCGAGGAGCGGATGTCGGCGGCGGGTGCTGCCGACATCCACGACGCTACGGAAATCGCCTGCTCAGCAGATCGGAGCACAGGTGGATCGCGGGTGGATCCTCCATGCCCCCGCTCCTCCACCCACGGGTGGAGCCCACGCCCCCGGCCAGCTCCCGGGCTGACCAAGGGCGTACTTCGCCCCCTCCGCCCCTACCCGTCCCATCCCTGGGGCTCCGGCCCCGGACCCCGCTCCTCAATCGCCGGAGGGGCTGAAATTCACGCCCGCACCCGGCACCCGACGAAAGGGACGCGCCCCGGCCAGTCGCTGCCCGCAGACGGCATCCGACGCGAGAGGCCGTGCCGGTACATCACATGCCCGTCGCCTACGCCCCGATCGAGCAGTTCCCGCCCCTCGACCCACGGCTGATCCAACGGCGACGGGCGGATGTACCGGCACGGCCCCGCCCCACCCACCAGACCCAGGCCGCACCGCCACCGCACCCGGAGGGCTACGCGTCGATGCGCGACCGGTCCAACGTCGCAGCCGAGCTGGAGATGAACTCCTTGCGCGGAGCCACATCGTTCCCCATCAACAGGTCGAACACCTGCTCGGAAGCGTCCAGGTCGGAGATGTTGATCCGTCGCAGGGTCCGGTACCGCGGATCCATCGTCGTCTCGGCCAGCTGATCGGCGTCCATCTCGCCGAGACCCTTGTACCGCTGGATCGAGTCCTTGTAGCGCACACCCTTGCGCTGGAACTCCAGCAGCGTCTCCCGCAGCTCACGGTCCGAGTACGTGTAGACGTACTTGTCCTGCCCCTTCTTGGGCTGGCTGAGCTCGATCCGGTGCAGCGGCGGCACCGCAGCGAACACCCGCCCGGCCTCGACCATGGGCCGCATGTAACGCTGGAAGAGGGTCAGCAGCAGGATCCGGATGTGCGCGCCGTCCACATCGGCATCGACGAGAAGGATGATCTTCCCGTACCGCGCCGCGTCGATGTCGAAGGTCCGGCCCGACCCGGCTCCTATGACCTGGATGATCGCGCCGCACTCGGCGTTCTTCAGCATGTCCGTGACGGACGCCTTCTGAACGTTGAGGATCTTGCCGCGGATCGGCAGCAGCGCCTGGAACTCGGAGGTCCGAGCCAGCTTCGCCGTACCGAGCGCGGAGTCGCCCTCGACGATGAACAGCTCGCTGCGGCCCACGTCGTCGCTGCGGCAGTCTGCGAGCTTGGCGGGCAGCGAGGAGGACTCCAGGGCCGTCTTACGGCGCTGGGCGTCCTTGTGCTGACGGGCGGCGATCCGCGTGCGTGCGGCCGAGACGGCCTTCTCCATGACGACCCGAGCCTGGGCCGCGGCGTCACGCTTCGTGGTGGTCAGGAAAGCCTTGAGTTCCTTGCTCACGACATTCGTCACGATGCGACGGGCCGCCGAGGTCCCGAGGACCTCCTTGGTCTGCCCCTCGAACTGGGGTTCGGCAAGACGCACGGTGACGACGGCGGTGAGACCCTCCAGGGCGTCGTCCTTGACGATGTCGTCCTCGGCGACCCGGAGCATCTTCTTGGCCCGCAGGACCTCGTTCATCGTCTTGGCCACGGCCTGCTCGAAGCCGGCTACGTGGGTGCCGCCCTTCGGGGTGGCGATGATGTTCACGAAGGACTTGAGGGTCGTGTCGTACCCCGTGCCCCAGCGCAGCGCGACGTCGACGCCGAGTTCGCGGGTGACCTCGGTCGGAGTCATCTGCCCGTGGTCGTCGAGGACGGGAACGGTCTCCTTGAAGGAGCCCTGCCCGGAGAAGCGGAGCACGTCGCAGACCGGCTTGTCACTGGCCAGGTACTCGCAGAACTCGCTGATTCCGCCGTCGAAGCGGAACGACTCCTCACCCTTGCTGCCGCCCTCACCGAGCCCGAACTCGTCACGGACGACGATGGTGAGCCCCGGGACCAGGAAAGCGGTCTGACGGGCACGCTGGTGGAGGTGGTCCAGGGAGAGCTTGGCGTCCTTGAGGAAGATCTGGCGGTCGGCCCAGTAGCGCACGCGCGTGCCGGTGCGGTTCTTCGGGATCCGCTTGACCTTGCGCAGCCCGGTCGTCGGGTCGAAGGCGGAGTCGGGCCCGTCGGCCTTGAAGGCTCCGGGGGTGCCGCGCCGGAAGCTCACCGCGTGCGTGTTGCCGCTGCGGTCCACCTCGACGTCCAGGCGGGCCGAGAGGGCGTTCACCACCGAGGCGCCCACGCCGTGCAGACCGCCGGAGGCCGCGTAGGAGCCGCCTCCGAACTTTCCACCGGCGTGGAGCTTGGTCATGACGACCTCGACGCCGGAGAGCCCCGTCTTGGGCTCCACGTCGACGGGGATGCCACGGCCGTTGTCCTTCACCTCGACGGAGCCGTCGTCGTGCAGGATCACGTCGATGTGGTCGCAGTAGCCCCCGAGGGCCTCGTCCACGGAGTTGTCGATGATCTCCCAGAGGCAGTGCATCAGGCCACGACTGTCGGTCGAGCCGATGTACATGCCAGGGCGCTTGCGGACGGCTTCGAGCCCCTCAAGGACGAGCAGGTGCCGCGCGGTGTAGTTGGAACCGTCCCGGTCTGCTCCGGTCAGCAGCGCTGTGGACGGCACGGACGTCTCGGCGGTCACGCGGTTCGCTCCTCGCTGAATTTCAGGTGGGACCCTTTTGGGTAAGGGCCCGGCTTCGGTTGCCGCTCAGAGGGTACCGAGGCCTGGTAGAGCCGTTGTAACGCCACCCTCGCACTAAACTCACACTAGTCCAGGGTCGTATGGGTGTTCGATCCCTCGATGGAGTGAAGTACATATCACGTTCCCTTCGAGGCATGAACCATTTAGGCTCCGGGCACGTCCTCATGAACAACCGGCAACCCAGCCGGGAGGACAGACCCCCTGACAGACAGCGCGAACCCGTACAGACACGAAGACACGCAATACGGCTCATTCGCCGCCAACCGGCAGCAGACAACCGTCTCGAAAGAAAATTTCGAGGAAAAGCCGCGAGCGGGAACGTTTTCGGCCTGGTTGGATGTTGACCCTGGTACGACAGCTCGTCGAGCTAGAGAAGAGGCGACGTGACTACTGTTCTGACCCCCGCGAGCCCGCTGACGGCCGCTGACCGCTGCGACCGTTGCGGCGCCCAGGCATATCTGCGCGTCGTCCTCCTGAGCGGCGGAGAACTGCTCTTCTGCGCCCATCACGGTCGCAAGTTCGAGCCGGAACTCAAGAAGATCGCCGCTGAGATACAGGACGAGACGGAGCGGCTCACGTCCGCTCCCGAAAGCGTCAACGACGAAGAACACTGACCTTCGCATCAACGACGAGCGGGTGCCGGCGACAGGCCGGTGAGTGGGCGGTCGCTTCCTGGACTCCAGGGAGTGACCGCCCACACTCGTACCACGGCGCCTGAAGGCCTCAGTGAGCGGCTCCGAGCGCACGGGCGGCCTCGGACACCCGGGTGTACACGCCAGGGCTCCCAGGGCGCCCACAGCCGCTCCCCCAGGACACCAGGCCGATGAGACGACCCTGGGCGACGAGCGGCCCGCCGCTGTCCCCTTGGCAGGCGTCACGGCCGCCGCCCGGTTCACCGGCGCACACCATGGACGCGGCGTCGTACGTGCCGTCCGCACTGCCCGGGTACGCCCGCTTGCAGGCGTCGTCGGACAGGACGTGTACGTCCGCGGCCCGCAGGCTGCGCGCGTAGTCGCCGCCGCCGGTCGTGTCGCCCCAGCCGTAGACCTTGGCGGCCGTCCCGGCCTCGTAGGCAGAGTCTCCCGAGGGAGCCATGCGGATCACCGCGGCGGCCGGCAGCGGCTCCGAGAGCGTCAGCACGCCGAAGTCGCCGGAGTTCGTGTAGGTGTCATAGTGCGGATTGATCCAGATGTCGCGTACCGGGATCTCCTTTCCGTCACTGGCCAGCAGGTCCCCGCGGCCGGCGATGACCTTCAGATCGCGAGCCTGACGGGGTGGTGAGCCCAGCACGTCACTGCCCAGACAGTGGGCGGCGGTCAGGACGGTGGTCGGGCCGATGACCACCCCTCCGCAGAACTGTCCCGCGCGCGTACCTCCGAACCGGTCACGGCTGGACAGCGCGACCGTCCAGGGACTGTCGGAGATCTGGACCGGGTAGCTGCCGACGACGATGCTGTCGACCGCCGCCTGGGCGGGGGAGGTCAGCGGTATCACCGCTGCGGCGGCCGCAAGGGCCAGGACGGAGGCAAAGGGACGACGCATGCGCGCTCCTCACACTGGGATGACCATGGAACACCCACAGTGATCCAGCGGACACGGGCACGCATGCCGCGCACACGCCGAGGGCCCGGCTCCCTTGCGGGAAACCGGGCCCTCGGTGCGTACGGCCGAGGCCTAGTCGAGGTAGTCGCGCAGCACCTGGGAACGCGACGGGTGACGCAGCTTCGACATGGTCTTGGACTCGATCTGGCGGATCCGCTCACGGGTCACGCCGTACACCTTGCCGATCTCGTCGAGGGTCTTCGGCTGACCGTCGGTGAGACCGAAGCGCATCGAGACGACGCCCGCCTCGCGCTCGGACAGGGTGTCGAGAACGGAGTGCAGCTGCTCCTGGAGGAGCGTGAAGCTGACCGCGTCGGCCGGGACGACGGCCTCGGAGTCCTCGATGAGGTCACCGAACTCGCTGTCACCGTCCTCGCCCAGAGGGGTGTGCAGCGAGATGGGCTCACGGCCGTACTTCTGGACCTCGATGACCTTCTCAGGGGTCATGTCCAGTTCCTTGGCCAGCTCCTCCGGAGTGGGCTCGCGGCCCAGGTCCTGGAGCATCTGGCGCTGCACGCGCGCGAGCTTGTTGATGACCTCGACCATGTGCACCGGGATACGGATGGTGCGCGCCTGGTCGGCCATCGCGCGGGTGATCGCCTGACGGATCCACCAGGTGGCGTACGTGGAGAACTTGTAGCCCTTGGTGTAGTCGAACTTCTCGACCGCGCGGATCAGACCGAGGTTGCCCTCCTGGATGAGGTCCAGGAAGAGCATGCCGCGGCCGGTGTAGCGCTTGGCCAGGGAGACCACCAGGCGGAGGTTGGCCTCCAGGAGGTGGTTCTTGGCGCGGCGCCCGTCCTCGGCGATGATCTCCAGCTCGCGCTTGAGCTTGGGGGCGAGCTTGTCGGCGTTGGCCAGCTTGTCCTCGGCGAACAGACCGGCCTCGATGCGCTTGGCGAGCTCGACCTCCTGCTCGGCGTTGAGCAGCGGGACCTTGCCGATCTGCTTCAGGTAGTCCTTGACCGGGTCGGCGGTGGCACCGGCGGCGGCGACCTGCTGCGCGGGCGCGTCGTCCTCGTCCTCGTCGGACAGGACGAAGCCCTGGGCGCCGTCCTCGGTGGGCTCCTCGGTACCGGCCTTGGCCGGAGTCTCCTCGGTCGCCTCGTCGTCGCCGAGCTCGGCGTCGTCCTTCTTGGCGGTGGTCTTCTTGGCCGCGGTCTTCTTGGCGACCGTCTTCTTGGCGACGGCCTTCTTGGCCGTCGCCTTCTTGGCGGCAGTGGCCTTACCGGCGGACTCGTCCTCGGCCGGGTCGCCGGCGAGGCCGGCCGGAGCCGCGGTGGCGGTGGCCTTCTTGGCGGTCACCGTCTTCGCCGCCACCGTCTTGGTGGCGGTGCGCTTGGCCGGACTCTTCGCTGCGACGCTCTTTCGGGTGCGCTTGGGCTCCGCGGCACTGACCATCAGCGTCACACCCTCTTCCTCGAGGATCTGGTTGAGGCTGCGCAGTACGTTCTTCCACTGAGTGGCCGGAATCTGGTCAGCTTCGAAGGCCCGACGCACGTCATCGCCGGCGATCTGCCCCTCAGCCTTTCCCCGCTCAATGAGCGCCATGACAGAGACGGACTCGGCGATCTCCGGCGGGAGCGTACGGGATGTGCTGGCCGACACGAACAACCTCTCGGAACGTTGGAAAACGGCTTCCGGCCCCGTCCACTGTGGACAGGAACCGACGACCGCCGACTTGGGGATGGGCCGACGGCGCGGGCGGGTGCCGGGGAGAGGGACAGCGCCATGAACGGCGTCTGTATTCCCTCCTCGACTATCACCTCTTAGGTCATCGCGCTGCCCGGTTGAGCGTTACGCCCAATCTACGTGGCCCGAGTCACACCCCGTAAGCGCTCAAAAGAGGTCGGATACGGTCAGACCAGGTCAGTCCATGGTCCATCGCGCCGTCACACCGTCGGGACCCTGCCGGATCGGGGAAGGATCCGGCAGGGTCCCGACGGTAGATGGAGATGGTTTCGCCGACCGATCGACGCCCCGGACACGCACACACCCCGGACCGCGTCACCCTCGGTGCGCGATCAGTGCTCGCGCGGAGCGGGCACGACGCGCTCCACCTCGGGGTGGACGGTCAGCAGCTGCCGCATCGCCGTCTCGGCAGCAGTGCCGTCGGCGGCTGCTAGGGCGTCCACGATGCGACCGTGGTGCCCCAGGGAGGCCTCGTTCGGTCGGTCACAGCCGGTGATCGGAGCTCCGGAGACCTGCAGAGCGGACGACACGATCCCGGAGAGGTGTTCCAGCATCCGGTTACCCGCGAGCTGGATGAGCAGCGAGTGGAACTCTGCGTCGGCCCGCGAGAACGTCAGGGAGTCACCCTGCGACATGGCGTGGCCCATGATCTCGACCATGTCGCCGAGCCTCTGCTGGATGTCCTCGCGTCCATGTCCGGCGGCGAGGCGCGCGGCGAGCGGCTCGATGGTCCAGCGGAGCTCGGCCAGCTCGCGACGCTGGTCGTCCCGCTGGGGGCCGAAGGCGCGCCACTCGATGATGTCCGGGTCCAGAAGGTTCCAGTCACTGACGGGACGCACGCGCGTGCCGACGTTCGGGCGGGCGCTGACCAGCCCCTTGGCCTCAAGGACGCGGAGGGACTCACGGACCACGGTCCGGGACACCTCGAATCGCTGGCCGATCTCCTCGGGCACGAGCGGACGGTCCGCGCCGAGGTCTCCGGAGACGATCATCTGACCGAGCTGCTGGACGAGTTGGCCGTGCAGCCCGCGTCCGCGGCTGCCCGCCGCGCGCCGGCCGACGCGGCCGAGCTCGGGCTCGGCGCTCTCCCACACGGGGGGACTCACGCGGTCGACACCGGGAGCTTCGGCATAGGGGTAACGGTCGAGTTCGCCCGGGCCTGCCAGGCCGGAGTCGGAGGAGCGGGCGGCGGTCATCATGGTCTGCGCAAGGGTACTCACGGGTCTTTTGTCGGCGTGCTCCCCAACTCCCTTGAGGTCTTTGGTGAAAAGCACACGAAAGGGTGATCGCTCACCCCGTCGCAATTGACGCCTTATCGGAAAGAAATGGGCGTTCTTCGGGGAGTTGTGTACACAGCAGGAACGGAAGGGCCCGGATGGTCGTCACCGGACCCGGCTCCGCAGGGTCGTGAGCAGATATGCGCAGAGCAGAGCGGTCAGCGACAACGTCAGAGCACCGCCCACAGGTTGGGCGAGCACCTCCACGCCGGCCGCCAGATACCGCCCCCCTCCGAACGGCCACTGCACCAGAACCAGCTCCCGCAACCGCTCCGAGAACCCGGCCGCCGTCCGCACAGACGGGCCCTGCATGACCTTTTGTACGAGTGGTACGACGACGATCGGCACGGCGAGAACCGCGGCGAGTCCGGCCGGCGTCGAGCGGAAGATGCCGGCAGCCAGCACTCCGGCCCACGCGCACCCGACCACGAGCCCGATCCAACTGGCGCCCAGGGAGGGCCAGTCAGCGGGAACGCTCGTGAGCTCCCGTCCGTAGACGAGATAGAGCGTTTCGAGGTCGCACCCGACCGTGAGGACGGCGAGCAGCAGGGCGATGGCGGAGGCGACGAGGAGTTTGGCGGTGAGCAGTCCCAGCCGACGGGGGACGGTGCCGCGATCCGTGGCCAGGGCGGGGTGACGGAACTCCTCTCCGAACGCGAGGGCGCCCAGCAGCCCGGCGCCCAGTGCGGCCGGCGGCAGCGGGAGTTCCAGCGGCCAGGCGGCCAGCAGTCGCGCCTGGGGCGTGTGACCGATGCGGGCGAGGAGGACGGAAAGGACGGCCGAGGTGATGAGAACGACCGCCGCGGTGAGATATCCGGTGCCGACCCCGGCGGACCGGCGCAGTTCGTAGCGCAGCGGGCGCAACGGACCCGGGGCGTGGCGTACGGCGATGGGCGGCGGCAGGGGCGAAAGGCCGCTCTCGGCCAGTGTTCGGGCGGGACGCGATGGCCGGGTCTGCGAATCGTCCGCCTGGCCGCTCCGCTGCTCCTCCTCCCCATCTGGCGTCTGCTCCCGCGTTTCGGGGGGATGCGCCGACGTGGGCCCCATGTCACCCACCTCGTCGGCGAGTTGGTGGACAAGGATGCCGTTCCGGAAGGCGGCCTCTCCGACATCGGCACACGTGCTGCCGTACACCGAGAGCCGGTTCCCCTCCTCGCGCACCACTTCGACGGAGCGTTGCGTGGTGCGGGCCTCCCTGGTCAGGAGTGCGCCGAGCCGGGCGGCGTGCGGGCTGCGCACGATCACGCGCGGACGGAGTCGGGTGCGGGCGAAGTCCGCGGCCTCCTGGTCCGCGACGAGCCGTCCCCGGTCCAGGGTGACGACCCGGTCGGCGGTCCGGGCGGTTTCCTTGGGGTCGGCCGTGGTGAACAGCACCGTGCCGCCCTGCGCGGCGTGGGCGCGCAGCATCCCGTGCAACCAGTGGGCCTCTCGAGGAGAGAGACCGTCCGCCGGATCATCGAGCACGAGGGTGTGCGGGTCGGACAGGAGCGCGGAGGCCAGCCCGAGGCGGCGGTCCATGCCGCGGGAGAGCGTGCTCAGCCGCTCGTCGCGGAGGCTGACGAGGCCCACCACTTCGAGCACTTCGTCCGCTCTGCGCACGGGCACGCCGACGGCGGCGCACAGCATGCGGAGTTGACCGCGCACCGTGCGGGCCGGATGACCGGGCACCTCGCCCATGACGACGCCGACCTCGCGCGACGGATGGGCGATCCGGTGCAGCGGCCGTCCCCGGAAGTAGGTGATTCCGCGGCCCTGTTGGAGTTCGAGCATGAGCTTCAACGCCGTCGTATGGCCCGAGTCCGGGGCTCCGAGAAGCGCTGTGACACGGCCCGCGTGCGCATCGAAGGACACGTCGTCGACGACGGGCGGGTGCTCCTTGCGGGTGCTGCTGGTCAGTCCGATGGCCTGGATCACCCAAAGCAAGATAGCGCGACATATAGGAAATTCCGGGCACCATGCGGTTCATCGCGGACCTGCTTCATGGCACTGGTGAGAGCGCCGAGGCGCCAAGTCTCGAAACGGTGCCCGCTCCCTGCCCGTCAGACCTCGGGGCGCAGCATCGGCGGGTTGAGGAGCGTGGCACCGCCGGCGCGGAACAACTGGGCGGGGCGGCCGCCCTGGCGGGTGGTCGTGCCGCCTGTGGGCACCAGGAAGCCCGGCGTACCGGTCACCTTGCGATGGAAGTTGCGCGGGTCCAGCACCACACCCCACACCGCCTCGTAGACACGGCGCAGCTCGCCGACCGTGAACTCCGTCGGGCAGAAAGCAGTCGCCAGGGACGAGTATTCGATCTTGGAGCGGGCGCGCTCCACGCCGTCCGAGAGGATCTGGGTGTGGTCGAAGGCGAGGGGTGCGACCTGCTCCCCGTCCCGCCCGTACCCGCCCTGCTGGAGAAGCTCCTCGACCGGCGCCCAGCGGGCGCTGTTCGCGTCGCCGCCGGCCCGGGGCGCGGGCAGATCGGGGGCCAGCGCCAGGTGCGCGACACTGACCACCCTCATCCGGGGGTCCCGCTCGGGGTCGCCATAGGTCGCGAGCTGCTCGAGGTGCGCGCCGTTGTCCTGGGTGGGCAGGGAGGGGTCGTGTGCACTCAGGCCGGTCTCCTCGGCCAGTTCGCGCGCGGCGGCCTGGGCGAGATCCTCGTCGTCCCGTACGAAACCGCCGGGCAGCGCCCACCGTCCCTGGAAGGGCTGCTCCCCCCGCCGTACCGCCAACGCGCACAGGGCATGGCGGCGCACGGTCAGCACGACCAGGTCCACGGTCACGGCGAAGGGCGGAAAGGCTGACGGGTCGTAGGGCATGCCGCGATCATAGTCGTCTGCCTGACGATAAACACCTCGTTCGTCAGCTCCGACCACGGATGATCGACTTCTGTCCGGTAACACCCCCCGGCCGTCGAGAGCTCCGGACGCAGTACGCGTTCCGGGGCACGTCACAGTCCCAACTGCAGCCCGTCACCCGCCTCCTCGACCATGGCGAGTCCCAGTCTGCTGACGCGCACGGAGAAGGGGGCCCCCGAGATCCGCAGGCCGGTGAGCCCGATCTCGCCCAGAGGCGCAGCTCGGAACGGACGCAGGGTGACCGTCCCGGCGGGCGCATCGGGGCGGATCCCGGCGAGCGTGCTGAGCAGCAGCACTCCGGCCGCCGCGGAGACGGCCGCCGGCCGTGACGCGGCCGGGTGCGATAGCGGGGCGCTGCCTTCCGTCCGCTGCTCTCCGGCGTACATGTCCGGGAGGCGGTGCCCGAAGGACCGGGCAGCCGCGAAGGCGCCGCACAACAGCGAGGCCGCCTCCTTCTCATAGCCCGCGGAGGCGAGCCCGGCGACCGCCACCGCTGTCTCCTGAACGCGCACGGCCCCCGCGCGGTGACCGAACGGGTTGTACGCCGCTTCCTTCGCCGCCAGGCTGCGCAGACCCCAGCCGGAGTCCATGGCGGGGCTTCCGAGCAGCCGGGCGAGCTGTTCGGTGCGCACCTTGTCGAGCAGACCGGGAGCCGACTCACCGGAGCCGAGCAGTCCGGTGTCGAGGAGATGGGCGGCACTCGAGCCGAGCTGGGTCGCGAGACGCCCGTCCGGCGCCCGGGCGGCCGCCGGTCTGCCTCCGCCCAGGTCATCGGCCCAGAAGTCGTCACGGAAAGCCGTCCGCATGTCTTGAGCCCACTGCCGAAGTCCCAGACCCCCCGTCCGGCCGTATGTGTCGAGCAGATCGGCGCCGAGCAGAGCCGCACGGTGGGCGTGAGCCTGCGTCTCGCAGCGAAGGGGTCCGGTCGGCTGTGCGTCGGAGAGATACGTGCCGTCGCCGACCGTGGTCCGCAGCCATTCGAGGCAGCGCTCTGCCGCCGGGAGCAGTTCCTCCACCTCCTGTTCCGGGAGTCCCCATCGCCGGGCCTCCGCGAGGAGGACCGGGAAGAGGAGCGTCGCCTCGGTCGCCGTGCACCCGGGTGGTAGGTGTGGTCCCGCGTCCCGGAGCGGCCCCGGAATCAGCCCGGCACGCGGTCCGGGACCGGTGAGCTGGGTGCGGGCCAGGGTCCGCAGGGTGCCGACGGCGAGACGCGTCCCGAGGGGCAACGTCATCCGGGCCGCCACCAGGGCGTCGGCCGGTGCCAGCCCGCACCGCCACGGCGCGCCCGCCGCGAGGTGGATGTCGGTCGGGTGCCGGGGGTCGCGCAGCAGCAACGCCTGAAGATCCTCGACGGATGTCCGCAGGAGGGCTTCCGCGCCGAGCCTGTCGCTCACTGCCCGCGCCGGGGCGAACGGGCTCGCCGCGCCCCGGCCGACGGCCCTGATCGGTCCTGCTCCGTCCAAGCGGACCCGCAGTTCCACGCTCCACGTACCGCCGGGCGGCAGTTCGACTTCCCACCGCAAGAGTCCCGCCGAGGCCAGTGCGTCGGCCGGCGGCGGGTCGGCGGTCACCGCAGCGTGTCCCGTGGCGGAGGACCAGCGGAGTCCGGCGGCATGGACGCTGGGTGCCAGCTCGGGTCCTGGGCGGCCGGACGCGATGGAGCCCAGTTCCGCGAGATCCGTCCCGAGGGCGATCTCGACGGGCAGGCGCAGTGGGCGCGGCGACGAACTCCGCAGGGCGATCCGCTCGGTTCCGTCCGCATGGCGTGTCCGCTCGACGACCACATCCGGGTCGGGCCCCGCGTCAGGAGCCACCCGCAGGGTGCCCACGAAGCGGACCGCGTCGGCCGCGACCATGCGTGCCTGCACGGGGAGTGGCTCCCTGCCGGCGACACTCAGTCGGCAGCGCGACAGGAGGCGCCGCCCCGCCCGATAGATCCCCTCCAGTCCACGGCCGTTCAGCTGCCCCTCGTCCGTGGAGACGGCCAGACCCGGAAGTGCGACGCAGATCAGAGCGGTGTGGGCGGGCGGCAGCACCCCCGTCCGACCGGGTACTCCAAGAGGCGCCTGTGGAACGGTCGGGCCACGCCCTCCTGGAAGGGAAGGCGCCCCGGTGTCCCGGATGCCCGCTCGGGTGGCCCCCGGGTCGCCCGCACGTCTGACGGATTGCGCGGTGTCGGTCGCGGACGGACGGACTTCGTCGGGGGCAGAGGACGGACTGGTCATGGGCATCGGATGGCTTCCTCCGCGCTCGGTGCGCCTGGAGCGCGTTCGGCGCCTGGTGGGTGGCGCCGTGGATTCGGGGGTGGCGTTGCGGCGCAACCCGGCCCCGGACTCCGCCACTCAGGTGAACGGGGCAGCCCCACCCGGGGTCACGCTTTCGCCCCCTCAGCCGACCGAATGGCGGCTGGCAGGGCGTTGGCGAACTCCGGCCGCCCCTGAGTCGTAGGGCCATCGCCTACCCCGGGCGAGCACAAGACGTCTTCACGGGCGGGGGCCTCACTGCTCTGCCGACCTCTCGACCATCTCGGGCCGCGAGGGATGAAGCCCCCGGTGTCCTCCGCACGCGCACACACAACTCCGCCGCCGCCCGGTTCACCCGTCCTCTTCCGCGCCTCGCCCGCCTCCGTCACCCGACGCGTGCAGCTGCCCGTCCGCCTTCGCCCCTGCTCGTCCCGGCCGATCTCCGACTCGGGAAGGCTGGACCGGGCGGCTCCCCTGGCCGCCTGCCGCTCCAGGACCGCGGCGGGGCGGCCTGACACTGGCGCTCACGCTCATACGGGCACGTCGGCGACGCCGAGAGGCTGGTGGCGGGGTCGGTGCCTCGAGCCCATGGGATTCCGTTTCCAGGTCTGGCTCCGGGTCCGCCGGCGAATGGGGCACACCGGGATCAGGTGACTGGACGTTCTGCGCCGGCCCGCGACCGGTCTGTTCCGCGCGGAGGCAGCGGCGGATGGACTCCGGATCGAGGCCTTCGTTGCACGCCTGGTGCAGGAGACGGGCGAACAGGTAGTCGGGGTCGGAGCCGAGGGCCATCGCGAGTGCCTCTCGGGCCTCCAGTTCATCGCCGGTGGACCAGGCGACCCAGCCGGCGAGGGTGAGGGGTGCGGCCGCGTGCTCGCGGTAGGGGCCGACGCAGCGGCGGGCCAGAGCGCGCCACAGGCGCAGGGCCGGGCCTGCTTCGTCGCCCTCCATCCACTCCGCGGCGCGGTCGCGGGTCGTGCGGTCCTGGAGGGCGAGGATCAGTGTGGCGGCTTCTTCGTCCTCCAGGAGTCCGTCGTCACGCAGATCGGCGGGACGCATCCCGGGCACGGCGGGAGCGGCCGCCAGTCGGTCCCTGATCCGGCGGGCCAGTGCCAGGGCTTCTTCGGCCACCCCGGCGCGGCCTGCGTCGTCCAGGATCCTCGGGACGATCGCCATGCTGGCGGTGTCGAGAGCCACCTCCTGGCCCGGCGCGGCGGTGGTCTCCCAGGGAGTGAGCCTGGCCGTCAGCTCCCGCAGGGAACCGCGCACCTGAAGACCCGCGTAGGTCGCGGCAGCGGCCAGGACGGACGTGCCGGGAAGCCCCATCGACGAGCCCTCCGGCGGACAGCACCCCTGGCCGGGGCAGGTGTACGACCAGAAGCGGCCGTCGGAGATGCAGAGCGCCTCGATGACCGGAACGTCGAGTCGTCCGGAGGCTGTGCGGAGCAACTGCGCGAGTGGGCGAAGCCTCTCCATGACGTCGTGCCCCGACTCACCGGCTCCGGGTTCCTGGCACAGGTAGGCGACCATGCTCTCGGGCCGGGCTCCGCGCCGCTCGCTTCCTTTGATCAGGCCCTGTGTCAGCTGTTCGGAGACGGACGGCCAGTCCTCCGCATGCGCGGGGATGCCCAGGCGGGCCCGGCCACCGAACCTGCCCCGTCGCTCCCGGTCGTGCAGCGCGACCAGCACGATGCTGTCCTCGGGGCGGTACCCCAGGAGATAGGGCAGCGCGTCGGCCAGCTCCGCCGGGCTCCGCAGGGTCACCTGATGCGTGACCTCGTGTTGCCCACCGGCAGCATCGGGGAGCGTCGGCAGGCCCCGATCCTCCGTCTCGTCGGGAATCGCCGGCCGGCCCGAGATCGCGGCGCCGGCCGGCCCGACTGCGTCACCGTCGCCCGTCGGACCGTCCGTGTGACCGCCTTCAGCGACTTGGCCCGCGTTGTGCTGGCGCTCCGCGCCGGAACCGCTGGTGCCGCCGACGTCGGCCGGGCGACCGGAGTACTCAGGCAGAGCGGAGTCGTCGCAGGCCGATCGACCGTGCGGGAGGCTCCAGCCGTCGGAGACAACTCGGTGACGCGTCCGGCTTCGGCCACCCTGTGCGTCGCTCCTAGCTGACCCGTCGTGCGTGCGGCCGGCGTCGAGAGCGCCCTGCGCTTCACTGTTCTCGTCACCGGACATGTCGGTCGCTTC
Organism: Streptomyces sp. NBC_01428; assembly: GCF_036231965.1. Taxonomy (NCBI): domain Bacteria; kingdom Bacillati; phylum Actinomycetota; class Actinomycetes; order Kitasatosporales; family Streptomycetaceae; genus Streptomyces; species Streptomyces sp. NBC_01428. The sequence continues at coordinate 2,716,078 of NZ_CP109499.1, forward strand.
GTCGTGATTCGTCATGCGGTGACCATCTCGCGGATCATGGGATTCCGGTTTTGCCTGTGGATAACCACGGCCATGATCACGCCAATGGTTGTCCACAGGCGGACGGTCTCGTTCGCGGTTTGTCCGACCCATCGGGTTGCATGGGGCCATGACCAACGAAGACCCGCGACCCACAGCCACTGATATCCCGCCAGGCGCTGCCCGCGAAGAGCTGCGGGCAGCCGCCGACACCGTCCTGGCCCGGCTCGTCGGCGCCCGGCAGGGGGAGGCTCGCCTGCGCGAGGATCAGTGGCTCGCCATCGAGGCGCTGGTGGCCGACAAGCGCAGGGCACTGGTCGTGCAGCGCACCGGCTGGGGCAAGTCCGCGGTGTACTTCGTCGCCACCGCGCTGCTGCGCGAGAGGGGCGCCGGACCCACGGTGATCGTCTCTCCGCTCCTCGCCCTCATGCGCAACCAGGTGGAGGCGGCGGCCCGCGCCGGCATTCGCGCGCGGACGATCAACTCCTCCAACACGGAGGAGTGGGAGACCATCCAGGCCGAGGTGGCCGCGAGTGAGGTCGATGTCCTGCTGGTGAGTCCGGAGCGGCTCAACAACCCCGACTTCCGCGACCAGGTGCTGCCCGCGCTGGCCGCCGCCACGGGCCTTCTGGTCGTCGACGAAGCGCACTGCATCTCCGACTGGGGTCACGACTTCCGGCCGGACTACCGCCGCCTGCGCACCATGCTCGCCGACCTGCCACCCGGCGTCCCGGTGCTGGCGACCACCGCGACGGCCAACGCGCGCGTGACGGCCGATGTCGCGGAACAGCTCGGCACCGGCGGCAGCACGGACGCACTGGTCCTGCGCGGCCCGCTGGACCGGGAGAGTCTGAGCCTGAACGTGCTGCGGCTGCCCGACGCCGCTCACCGGATGGCCTGGCTCGCGGAGCACCTCGACGATCTCCCGGGCTCCGGCATCATCTACACCCTCACGGTCGCCGCCGCCGAAGAGGTCACCGCGTTCCTGCGCCAGAGCGGGTACACCGTGTCGTCGTACACCGGGAAGACGGAGAACGCGGACCGTCAGCAGGCCGAGGAGGACCTGCTCGCCAACCGCGTCAAGGCCCTGGTCGCCACGTCGGCGCTCGGCATGGGCTTCGACAAGCCCGACCTGGGGTTCGTGGTCCACCTCGGCTCCCCCTCCTCCCCCATCGCCTACTACCAACAGGTAGGTCGAGCGGGCCGCGGTGTGGAGCATGCGGAGGTGCTGCTCCTGCCCGGCAAGGAGGACCAGGCCATCTGGGAGTACTTCGCGTCGATCGCCTTCCCGCCCGAGGAGCAGGTACGGCGCACGCTGGACGTGCTGGCCCGGGCGGAGCGCCCGCTGTCCCTGCCCGCGCTGGAACCGCTGGTCGATCTGCGCAGATCCCGCCTGGAGACCATGCTCAAGGTGCTTGACGTGGACGGCGCCGTGCACCGGGTCAAGGGCGGCTGGATCTCCACGGGGACTCCCTGGACGTACGACACCGAGCGTTACGCCTGGGTGGCCAAGCAGCGCGCCGCCGAACAGCAGGCGATGCGGGACTACGTCTCGACGACCGAGTGCCGCATGGAGTTCCTGCGGCGGCAGCTGGACGACGAGGGAGCCGCCCCGTGCGGCCGCTGCGACAACTGCGCGGGGGCCCGGTTCCAGGCATCCGTGTCCTCAGCCGCACTGGACGCGGCGAACGGAGAACTCGGACGCGCGGGCGTCGATGTCGAGCCCCGCAAGATGTGGCCGACCGGGCTGCCGGCGGTCGGCGTCGATCTGAAGGGGCGTATCCCGGCGGGCGAACAGGCGTCTCTGGGGCGTGCTCTCGGACGGCTGTCGGACATCGGCTGGGGCAACCGGCTGCGGCCCCTGCTCGCCCCGCAGGCACCGGACGGTCCCGTACCGGACGACGTCGCGAAGGCCGTGGTCGGTGTGCTGGCCGACTGGGCGAAGGGGCCGGGAGGCTGGTCCTCCGGGCAGCCCGACGCACAGCCCCGCCCCGTCGGCGTCGTGACCGTGGCCTCCCGTTCACGGCCGCAGCTGATCCGGTCGCTCGGCGCGGGGATCGCGGAGATCGGCCGTCTCCCTCTGCTGGGATCGGTGGAGTACGTCGGCGACGGCACACACATCTCCCGGAGCAACAGCGCACAGCGGTTGAAGGCACTCGACGGCGCGCTGGCGGTGTCACCGGAGCTGGCCGCCGCCCTGAAGGAGGCCGAGGGCCCGATCCTGCTGGTGGACGATGCCACGGAGACCGGATGGACCCTCGCCGTGGCCGCGCGGATGCTGCGCAGAGCCGGGGCCCAGGGGGTGTTGCCGCTGGTCCTCGCCGTGCAGGCGTGACCCGCGTGTCCCCGGGCTGAACACCGGGCAGGTATATAGGCGGCCAATCGCCAGAAAACGGCCCGTGGCCCCAATTGCTCGTTGCCGCAACCCAGTTCGACAGGAAGAATTGGAGTCCGCTCCCCGCTCGGTTCTCCCGTGGTCCGGTAGGGCTCTGCTGCGGCGTGCGCATCCCCCAAGTCCGACCCCGCCCGCAGTCTGGGCGCGTAGCCGAAGGGAGGACCGTGACCTTCGGATTCGCTCCGTCCTCGGCGGCAGCCATGTCGACGTCTGCCGACCTGTCTGCCGCTTCCACCAACCCACTGGCCCGCATGCTCGAACCCGCCGAATGGGCCTCGGCCGGAATTCCGCTGCTGCGCAATCCCCGTGAGGTCGTCAGCGGGCTGCACGCCCGGCACCGGCCGAGACCGGCGACGGCGGTCGTGGCAGTGCTCGATCCGGAGGAGCGGCTGCTGGCGAGCGCGTCGTTCACGCGGCGTTCGGCCCCCGCGGACGGCTGGATGTTCCGCAACGCGCTGCTCGCCCAGTTGCGCAAGGTCATCCCGCACGACCTGCGGCGCCGCTCTCCGGTCCGCACGGCCGTGCTGCTGTACTGCCGGGACGGCGACGCGCGTTGGACCGAGGAGGACGGGGCGTGGATGTGGGGGCTGCGGGACGCCTGCACGCTTCACGGGCTGCGCTGCGGTGCGTACATCACGCTCACGCGTGACGGCTGGCAGGTTCTCGGCGAGGGGCGCGGTGGACGCAGGCCCAACACGGACTCTCCACCGGAGTTCTTCACGGGTGAGGCATTGCCGCCGCTGCCCCGCACGGGAGGGGCCGCGTCGGAGGTACTGCGCCGGGCCGCCGCCCGCTGAGCCACCGCGCCCAGGCCGTTCCGACCGCCTGACCGACCTGTAGTAACGCACCGCCGGCCCATCCAGGGGAAGGCGGACTGCCGTGATCACTCGATGGATCGCCCCGATCGAGTGAGCCGCGTACTGCCCGACGGTCTGCCGGCGCGACGGATCCAGCCAGTGTGTCCGCGCGTCCCGTGCAGGCGCACCACCTCGTACCGAACGGAACGAGGCAAGCCCCTACCGAACGCACGCCGACTCGCACATCTAACCCAGTGCTCGCCACAGAGCATCAGGGATCGCCGAAGAGGGGTGGCATGAACATGCCACCCCTGGCGACGCACGTCAGCGCTGCACATCTCACCCTTGGAAACGGGGTGCGGTGTGCGGGTAGGACGAAGTGACCACTGGGCAGGTACCACCGCGGCGGCACCTTCGATGTCCCGCGGGTCGCGTTCCGGACGAGGTCCGGAACGCGATCAGACTCCTGCGCCCAGGACCGAGTTGATCTGCTGCGGGTCACCGCAGACGATCAGCAGGGCACCGGCACGGCCGAGGGCCAGCGGCAGGCCCGAGGCGACAGCCTCGGTGGAACCACCGTTGACGGCGACCACGACGACAGGGCGGGAAGCGGCACGGCCGACGGCGGAGGCGTCGGCGTAGAAGACGTCGTCACCCGCTTCGTGCTGTGCCCAGTAGGCGGCCTCACCGAAGGAAAGCTCGTGCGCAGCCCACGGGTGGAGGTCGCCGGTGGTGATCACCAGCACCTCACCGGGGGCGCGGCCAGAGTCCAGCAGCAGGTCGACGGCTTCTTCGGCGGCGTCCAGCGCGCCCTCGGCGGAGGCCGGGATGAGCTGGAGCTGCGGGGCGGCAGCAGCGGGTGCCGCAGCCTTGACGGACGGCCCCGGCGCGGCCACGACCGGCTCGCGCGCGGTGCGTTGGGCCGGCATGGGCCGGACAGGACCCGGGCGGCCGGGACGCGGCGGAGCCACGGGGCGGGGACCGGGTACGGGGCGAGGGGTCGGCGCGGTGCGGCTGCTGGCCGGGGTGACGCGGGGACCCTGGGCACTCTCGTGAATCTGAGGCTCCTCGGGAATGAGAGGCATGAGCTGATATTTATCAAACGCCGGCACGACGCGCGTCGGCGGGTGGCACATGAGTGCGAACGGAATCGTCAGAAATCGAAGCCGAGCTGACCCTCGATCTCCGGAACGTTTCCGTCCGCCCAGCTGCGGGCTTTCTTGAGATGCCGCCACTGGGGCAGCGCATCAAGATACGCCCACGACAACCGGTGGTACGGGGTGGGCCCCCGCTCCTCCAGCGCGGCCTTGTGGACCGGCGACGGGTAACCCGCGTTGGCCGCAAAACCGAAGTCTGCATGTTCGATGCCCAGTTCGGCCATCATTTTGTCGCGCTGAACCTTGGCGATCACGGACGCGGCCGCGACAGCGATGCAGGACTGGTCGCCCTTGATCACCGTACGGACCTTCCAGGGAGCGCCGAGATAGTCGTGCTTCCCGTCGAGGATGACCGCGTCGGGGCGGACCGGCAGGGTCTCCAGGGCGCGGACGGCCGCGAGACGCAGGGCGGCCGTCATCCCCATCTGGTCGATTTCCTCGTGGGAGGCGTGTCCGAGCGCGTACGACGTCACCCACTTCTCCAACTCCACGGCGAGCGCGGTGCGGCGCTTTACGGTGAGGAGCTTGGAGTCGGTCAGGCCTTCGGGGGCGCGGCGCAGACCGGTGACGGCGGCACAGACGGTGACGGGGCCGGCCCAGGCTCCGCGGCCCACCTCGTCGACACCGGCAATGACCTTCGCTCCGGTCGTGGCGCGGAGGGAGCGCTCGACGGTGTGGGTGGGTGGTTCGTACGGCATGGCGTCCTCAGAGTACGCCGCCCGCAGGCCGCCGCGACACCCAGGCTCCCCGAGCGGCCGGGCGACCCGCGGCGACACCGGTCGGGCGATGCGGATCAGGCCGCGCCGCCGCGCAGCAGCGGGACCATGAGCTGGTCGATCATCCCTTGCAGGTCCTGATCGCTCCATTCGCTCGCGCACACCTTGGAGCGGTACATCATCATCGCCGGGATGACGTCGAAGACGTACGGGTTGTCCGCGTCCGCTCGGACCTCACCCCGTGCGATCCCGCGGTGGATGACGGCCCGGAGCAGACGCATCGTGGGTTCCACGACACCGCCGAGGATCACCCTGTTGAAGCGTTCGGCCTGGGTCACGTCGCATTCGTGAAGGACCGAGCGGAGTGCGAAGCCCGGCTGCGAGAACATCGCCTCACGCACCCGGCGGCACAGTTCGAGGAGGTCCTCCCGGACGCTGCCGAGGTCGGGGGCCTCGGTGAGGTTCGGCAGGCCCGCCTGGAGCGCGTCGGCGACGAGGTCCTCCTTGGAGGGCCAGCGACGGTAGACCGCGGCCTTACCGGTCTGGGCGCGGGCGGCGACGCCCTCCATCGTGAGCCCGTTCCAGCCGACGGTACCGAGCTGTTCCAGCGCGGCCTCGAGGATCGCGCGCTCGAGAACGGCACCGCGCCGGCGCGGGGAGGACGCCTGAGCGGGGGCGGCCGTCCAACGCGAAGTAACCATCAGAGTGTCTCCGTTGTGCGGGGAGTGTGCGAGGAGCGGACATCGGGGTGGGGACGAGCGGCGGGTCGCCGGGGGCGAGCGGCTTACCGGCGGACCGTTCACGGGGAGCGGGGACCCCGTCGACATCTTCGGACAGGGACTTGAGTGAACGCTTGCGTTCACTGTCGGGGACTCACTACCGTTGACGCGACAGTGAACGCGAGCGTTCACTAACGCACTTGTGGGGGAACCATAGTGACGACCTCTCAGTTGACTCAGGACACCAAACCAGGTGCGGCCCGCCGGGAGGGACATCCCGGCATCGCGCTCACCGTCATCGCGGCCTGCCAACTCATGGTGGTACTCGACGCGACGATTGTGAACATCGCGCTCCCGCACATTCAAGACGCGCTCAAGTTCAGCACGACCGACCTGACATGGGTGGTCAGCTCGTACACCCTGACCTTCGGCGGTCTGCTGCTGCTCGGTGCGCGAGCCGGTGACATCCTCGGCCGGCGCCGGGTCTTCATGGCCGGCATCCTGCTGTTCACCTTCGCCTCGCTGCTCGGCGGACTCGCGCAGGAACCTTGGCAGTTGCTCGCCGCGCGGGCCCTGCAGGGCGTCGGTGGCGCGATCGCGTCGCCGACCTCGCTGGCGCTGATCACCACCACCTTCCCGGAGGGACCGGAGCGGAACCGGGCGTTCGCCGTCTTCGCGACGGTCTCGGCCGGGGGCGGCGCCATCGGCCTGCTCGCCGGCGGCATGCTCACGGAATGGCTCGACTGGCGATGGGTCCTCTTCGTCAACGTGCCCATCGGCATCCTGATCGCGGTGCTCGCGCCGATGTACATCAACGAGTCCGAACGCCATCCGGGACGCTTCGACATCGCGGGTGCGCTCACGTCCACCGCCGGCATGGCATCGCTGGTGTACGGCTTCATCCGCGCCGCCGAGGACGGCTGGAAGGACAGCCTCACGATCGGTTCGTTCACCGCGGCCGTGGTCCTGCTGGTGGCCTTCGCGGCCATCGAGACACGGGCCAAGGAGCCCATCACACCGCTGCGGATGTTCACCGACCGCAACCGCTCCGGCACGTATCTGATCATGCTCAGCCTCGCCGCCGCCATGTTCGGCATGTTCTTCTACATCGTGCTCTTCGTGCAGAACGTGCTGGGGTACAGCCCGATCTCGGCCGGTGTCGCCTTCCTTCCGGTGACGGTGGCGATCGCCATCGGCGCGGGTCTGTCGCAGCGGTTCCTGCCGGTGCTCGGCCCCAAGCCCTTCATGATCGCCGGCTCGGCGCTGGTCACCCTCGGCCTCGGCTGGCTCACCTTCATCAGCCCCGACGACTCCTACCTCGGCGGTGTCCTCGGCCCGATGCTGCTGTTCGGCTTCGGCATGGGGCTGAACTTCGTGACGCTGACCGTGACCGCGGTCGCCGGTGTCGCCCAGCACGAGGCGGGCGCGGCCTCCGGTCTGCTCAACGTCACGCAGCAGGTCGGCGGTTCCCTCGGCCTCTCCATCCTCACCACGGTCTTCGGGACGGCCAGCCGGGACGAGGCCCAGAAGCAGGTCCCGAAGTTCCTGGCGGAAGCGTCACCCGGTCAGAAGGCCGAGTTCGCGAGGACGCACCAACTGCCCTCCCCCTGGAGTCACGACGTCCTGGCCCAGGGCATCTCGACCGCCTTCGTGCCGGCCGTGGCGATGGGCCTGCTCGCCCTGATCGTCGCCACGCTGGTGATCAGGGTGCGCAAGAGCGACCTGGAGGCCCTCTCCGGGGCGCCGGCTCCCGTCGCGGGCTGAGGGTCGTACCGCGGAGGCCGGGCCACGGTCCTGAGGACCGACGCCGAGAGTCACGGCCCGGCCCTCCGCTGCACGACGGAACCGCACGACATGGCTCAGCGGTACACGAGATCGTCCCCGATCCGGCTGCACAGGCTCCAGTCAGCGGAGCTGGACGGCGGGCGGTCGCGAAGGATGTCCCGGGCCCGGGCCTCACCCCAACTGGTGGCGTACCAGGGCTGGTCCTCCCGCCCCAGGTCGTCGGCGATCATCCGCAGCGCGCACGACCGCATCGGCTCCTTCAGCTTGTCCAGGGCGGGTACGGCATCTGCCGACAGGCTCCGCGCGTAGTCGAGGTCGAACTTCTGCGTCTCCTCGTACCGCTGGACGTTCCGCTCGGCGATCAGGCTGTCGGGCGACATCAGTCCGAACGCGAGCACACCGGCCGCCGCGCTCGCCGCGACGGCGCGGGGCAGCCAGCGGGCACCCCACACTCCGGCCGCCATGATGAGCACGATGACGAGTCCGAGCCACAGCTCGCCGGCGACCACCGACACCCTCAGCCGCGTGAGCCCATAAGCCTCCACATACATGTCCATACGTCGCACAGCTGATGCCACGACAACGAGCGCCAGCGCGCACAGAGTTCCCAGCACACCGCGGACCAGCTTGCGGTCGGCCGCGCCGTCCCGTGGCGCCCAGCGCAGCGCGAACACCACGACCAGCAGGGTCAGCAGCGTGACGAGCAGCAACTGCCAGAAGCCCTGGCGCGCGTACTCGGCGTAGGTCTGGCCGGTCTTCTCCAGCACGGCGTCGTAGCCGCCGAACAGGACGGCGAGCTGGACCGCGTTGAAGGCGGCGAAGAGCAGGACCAGCAGGATCAGTGGCAGGGCCCACTCGACGCGGTTCCGCGGACGCCCGGCGGGCACGGCGACGCGGTCCCACTTCGCCGGTGCGGCCGCCGTGTGAGCCACCGCCACCGCTCCCACCAGGCCGAACGCCAGCAGCACCAGACGCCAGGGTCCACCCGTGACGGAGGCGTCCGGCATGAGGTCCCCGAGCAGGCTCGCGAATGCTGAGTCGGCTCCGGCGAACAGCGCGCCGAAGACCAGCAACAGGACCGCGGTCACGACGAGCGCGCGCAGTCCGACGCCCACACTGCGACGGGCACCACCGAAACGTTCCCGCAGACCACGCCAGCCCCAGAGGGGCCCGGGGACAAGGGCGTTGAAGACGCCGATCGGTCCCAGGAGGACCGCGGCCCAGGTGCGTCCACCATTCAGCGCGAGGGAGCCCAGCGCGAGCGCGGTCACCACGGCCAGGAACGAAGGCCAGTCCGCGTCCCGCAGAGCGGGCACGATCAGCAGGCCGAGCCCGCCCACGGCCCAGACCAGGCTCCACGCGCGCGTGCGGCGTCCCGCGGCCCGTCCCGCGAAGTAGGCGGCGAGCGCTGCGGGGACGGCGACGATCAGGAGGTTGATCGCGAGACCGTCGTCGAGGAGCAGCATGCTCAGCACGCCGGTCGCGAGCACGGCCCACAAGGTGGCCGTCCGCACGGGCGCGGGCGGCTCGGCCTGCAGTCCAGCGAGCAGCGAGGCCGAGGGGGGCGGCGGAGTCGCCCAGCTGCCGCTTCCGTGGATCTCCCGGTCGGCACGTGCCCGGGGCGCCGCCCCGCCGGCCACCGCTCGGGTGTCCCTCGCCGGGTCGCCACCCCCTGGCCCGGCAGCCGAGCCCGCACCGGCCGCGTCCCCGGGCTCCGTCGCCTTCGGACGCCGTTCCGCGGTCTCCGGGCGCTCCTTGCCCTCTTCAGGGCTTCTGCGTGTCGCCGGTGCCTCGTCGCCAGGCTCCGGCGTGGACGGTATGTCGGACAAGGGACCCCCTCCCGACCGGTCTCCGGGCAGCCCTCAACGCGCCACTGCGGCGGGGAGACTGCCGACCGGTGTCTCGTCGGCGCACACCCGCCATGATCAACGGGCGGCGTGGCGCACAGGCTATCCACGGTCAACGCGACTCAGGGGCTGGTCGAGGGGCTGTAGCGAGCCTGTGACAGATGAGCGGTTTCCTGAACGGTTTCCAGCACGGGCACCGTCATGGACCGACCGCTTCGGCGGCCACCCGGGTCTTGCCGGGCGACACCCAGGCCCCACGCGCACGCGTGGATCCCCCCTCGCGCACAGCCGTCGGCACCCGGACCACCTCGGCGAGCGGTCCTCCGGAAGCTCGTCCGGCGCCTGTCCCGCCACGGGTACAGGGATGCCGCGCGACTGTCCGTCCCTACGCCGGCACCCACTCCGGCAGCTCCTCCGTGGCCTCCAGCCACGCCGCGGGAGGCGATCCGGCCTTCCCCGAGGCGACCACGCCGCCCACGATGGCGCACGTCGTGTCGACATCGCCGCCGACCTGGGAGGTGACCCAGAAGCCCTTCTCGTAGTCACCCAGGGCGCGGGCGGCCGACCAGAGGGCGAAGGGGACGGTGTCGTGCGCCGACGTGCGCCGTCCGCAGCCGAGGACGGCGGCCACGGTCGCGGCGTCGCCGTAGTCGAGCATGTCCCGGGCGCGCCGCAGTCCGGCGCCGACGGCGCTGCGGGGCACCAGGGCGATGACCCCGTCGAGCAGGGTCTCGGCGCTCGGAGGGCCCGCCGGGTCGGCGGCCAGCGCGGCGGCCGCGGCGACGGCCATGGCGCCGACAACGGCCTCGCGGTGCTGGTGCGTCGTGTAGGCGGAGATCTCCGCCTGGTGGGTCGCCTGCTCCGGGTCGTCCGCGTACCAGGCGCCCAGGGGGGCGATCCGCATCGCCGCGCCGTTGCCCCAGGAGCCCTGGCCCTTGAACAGGGCGGATGCCAGCTCGCGCCAGTCGCCGCCCTCACGGATCTGCCGCAGCATGCGGTTGACCGCCGGGCCGTAGCCCCGGTCGAAGTCATGGTGCTCGGCGAAGCTGTGGGCGAGCCGGTCCTGGTCGATGCGCTGGTGCGCGGCCAGCACCGCGACCACGGAGCAGGCCATCTCGGTGTCGTCGGTCCACTGCCACGGGGTGGGCGGCAGCTCGCGGCGCTTGAGCAGCGGGTAGTTCGCGGGCACGAAGAACTGCGAGCCCAGCGCGTCCCCCACCGCGAGTCCGCGGAGGCTGGCGAGGGCGCGGTCGAGCCGGCCGTCGGGAGAGGAGTCAGCGATCATCGCTCTGCCACTCTATCCGGTGAATCCGTACGATTCCGGCTCACGCCAGCGATCGAAGGGCCGGTCCAGCGTGTACCGGCCGTCCTCCCCCAGAACGAGCATCCGCGTCTCGCCGTTCCCCGGGTTCGACAGGGACTCGAACTCGGCGACCGTCCAGTGGAACCAGCGCATGCAGAACAGCCGCATCGCCAGTCCGTGGGTCACCAGGAGCACGTTCGGCGGGTGGTCGGGGGCCTCGAAACTCCGGTACAGGCTCTCCAGGAAGCCGCCGACCCGGTCGTACACGTCCGCTCCGGACTCGCCTTGCGCGAACCGGTAGAAGAAGTGTCCGTAGGCGTCGCGATAGGCCTTCTGGAGGCGTACGTCGTCGCGGTCCTGCCAGTTGCCCCAGTCCTGCTCGCGCAGGCGCGACTCCTCACGCACCCGGATGAGCGCGGGGTCGAGGCGGAACGCGCGGAACGTCTCGTGGGTACGCCGGTACGGGGAGACGTAAACGCTTACGCGCTCGCGGCCGAAGACCTCGCGCAGCCGTTCACCCGTCTCGGCGGCCTGTTGCCAGCCCTTCTCGGTGAGCGCCAGCGCGTGGTCGGGCTCGCGTTCGTACACGGTGTCATCGGCATTGCCCACCGACTCGCCGTGGCGGACTAGAACGATGCGCCGTGGTCGTGCCATGCCAAAACCCTAGATCGTGTCGGCGCGGATCGAGCAGTCGTACGGGCTCATACAGCGTAGGTCACACCGTTCCCGCACATCAGGGACGCGGCGGGAAAGAGGCCGTCAGACGATCCAGCCGGGTTCCAGCTGCACGATGTCGCCGGCGAGGGCGGCCACGTCTGCCTCGATCTGGGCGCGCAGGGCGAGCCTCTCCACCCGTTCCTCGCGGTACTTGCCGTGCTCGCCGGACGACTGCCACATGGACAGGACCAGGAACTCGCTGCCGGGCGCCTCACCGAACAGCCCGCGCACCATGCCGGGCGAACCGGCCATCGCGGGGTTCCAGACCTTCTCCTGCATGAGCGCGAAGTGCTCGGCCCTGTCCTCGTGGACACGGCAGTGCGCGACCCGCACCACGTCGGCGTCCGTGAAGCGCGCCTCGAAGCCGGTCTTCACGTCGAAGCGGTGGTCGAACAGTTTGACCTGGGTGTCCTTGAACGTGCCGGACTGCGCGGCGGCCAGCCGGTCGTGGGAGCGGGCCATGAACGAGTCGTAGAAGGCACGGCTCTCCCAGAAGGAGAAGATGTGGGCGACGCCGGACCGTCCCCTGCTCCATCCCCCGCCCTGCCCCCGGAAACCCGGCTCCCCCAGCAGTCCCGCCCACTTCCGCTGCCCCCGTTCGAAACCGCGGCGATCGACCACGGTGCAGCGAATCCACTTGACCAGCACCGCGCCATCGTAAGGCCACCGAGCGTGGCGCCGGTCACGGTCCGGCGGACTTGATCCGCACGGGTGCCGCCGCGCGCGTGGCACGATGGGCAACCGGCCGCGCCTGTGGGGCAGTTGGCCAGGTCACTGCTGGGAGTACGGGGAGGGGAGATCCGATGAACGGTCTCAACAAGGGCATACGCAAAGCCGAGTTGGCGGTCAAGTGGGATCCGAGTCCGGTCGGCGAGCCCGCGACCGACCTCGACATCATCGCGGCGACGTATCCGGCGTCTGCGCCACAGGGGGATCCGGCCTATGTCGTGCACTTCGACAGCCGGTCCCCGGACGGCACCATCTATCTGAACCGGGACAGCAAGGACGGCAAGGGCTTCGGCTGGGACGAGGTGATGACCCTGGAGCTCGATCGCCTCAACAGCCAGTACGCGCGCGTGGTGGTCGGCGTCCTCATCCAGCAGCGCACGGGGCCGAAGACGTTCGTCGGTGTGCTGAACCCCGGATTCCGGCTGCGCGAGGGCTACACCGTGCTGACGGAGGGCGACTTCGGGGACGTACTGGGCGCGACAGCGGCGACCATCGGCGAGTTCGTCCGCGACCACTCCGGGGAGTGGACGTTCCACCCGGGCGTCCACGGCTTCGACACGGACCCCGCCACGTTCGCGCGGGTCATGGGCAGCCCGCAGGAGGCGTGAGGCACCGGCCTCCCGCCCCCTTCGGACAGCGTCGCGCCCGCGCCTCGGCGTGCGCCGATCGCTCGCCGCGCCCTAAGGGTCCGCCGCGCGCACAACGCCGCAGGGCGGTGGAGCCGATTCCCGGCTCCACCGCCCTGACCTGCTGATACGCGCCCGCTAGGGGCCAGGCGTCAGCTGCAACCGCTGGTCGAGCCGCAGCCCTCGCAGATGTAGCAGGAGCCGGCTCGCTGCATCTTCGTACCGCACGAGAAGCAGAGCGGGGCGTCGGCCTGGATGCCCAGCTGCATCTCGACGAGCTCGGCGCTGGTGTGCGCCTCCTTCGGGGCGGGCACGGCCACCGCGGCCTCGGCCTTCGGCGTGGCGACGGCCTTCAGCTCCTGCGCGAGGGGCGCCGACTGAGCCAGTCCCTCGACGTCGACGTCGACGTCGTCCTCGGAGTGCTCGTAGGAGCCCGTCTCCAGGTGACGCTGACGCTCCTCGGCGGAGTGGATGCCGAGCGCGGAGCGCGTCTCGAAGGGCAGGAAGTCGAGCGCCAGGCGGCGGAAGATGTAGTCGACGATCGACTGCGCCATCCGCACGTCCGGGTCGTCCGTCATACCGGCCGGCTCGAAGCGCATGTTGGTGAACTTGGAGACGTACGTCTCCAAGGGCACGCCGTACTGCAGGCCGACCGAGACGGCGATCGAGAAGGCGTCCATCATGCCGGCGAGGGTGGATCCCTGCTTCGACATCTTCAGGAAGACCTCGCCGAGACCGTCGTCCGGGTAGGAGTTGGCGGTCATGTAGCCCTCGGCGCCGCCCACCGTGAAGGAGGTGGTGATGCCGGGACGGCCCTTGGGGAGACGCTTGCGGACCGGGCGGTACTCGATGACCTTCTCGACCGCGGTACGGATGGTCTCCTCCGCCTTGGCGGTGACCTCGGTCTTCTCCTTCTCCTTGGTCTTCGCGGAGAGGGGCTGGCCGACCTTGCAGTTGTCGCGGTAGATGGCGAGCGCCTTGACGCCCATCTTCCACGCCTCGAAGTAGACCTCTTCGACGTCCTCGACGGTCGCCGTCTCCGGCAGGTTGACCGTCTTGGAGAGCGCGCCGGAGATCCACGGCTGGATCGCGGCCATCATGCGGACGTGGCCCATCGCGGAGATGGAGCGCTCGCCCATGGCGCAGTCGAAGACCTCGTAGTGCTCCTGCTTGAGGCCGGGGGCGTCGACGACATTGCCGTTCTCGGCGATGTGGGCGACGACCGCCTCGATCTGCTCCTCCTGGTACCCCAGGCGGCGCAGGGCCTGCGGCACGGTGCCGTTGACGATCTGCATCGAACCGCCGCCGACCAGCTTCTTGAACTTGACCAGGGCGAGGTCGGGCTCGAGACCGGTGGTGTCGCAGGACATCGCGAGACCGATGGTGCCGGTCGGGGCGATGACCGAGGCCTGCGCGTTGCGGAAGCCGTTCTTCTCGCCGAGACGGACCACGTCCTGCCAGGCCTCCGTGGCGGCGGCCCAGATCGGGGTGTCCAGGTCGTCCACGCGGACGGCCTTCGTGTTCGCGTCGGCGTGCTGCTTCATGACGCGCTGGTGCGGCTGCGCGTTGCGGGCGTACCCGTCGTACGCGCCGACGACCGCGGCGAGTTCGGCGGAGCGCTTGTACGACGTGCTCGTCATCAGCGAGGTGATGGCGCCGGCGAGGGCGCGGCCGCCGTCGGAGTCGTACGCGTGACCGGTCGCCATCAGGAGTGCGCCGAGGTTGGCGTAACCGATGCCGAGCTGGCGGTACGCGCGGGTGTTCTCGCCGATCTTCTGGGTCGGGAAGTCCGCGAAGCAGATGGAGATGTCCATCGCGGTGATGACCAGCTCGACGACCTTGGAGAAGCGCTCGATCTCGAAGGACTGGCGGCCCTTGCCGTCGTCCTTGAGGAACTTCATCAGGTTCAGGGAGGCGAGGTTGCAGGACGTGTTGTCCAGGTGCATGTACTCGCTGCACGGGTTCGAGCCGTTGATACGGCCGGACTCCGGACACGTGTGCCAGTTGTTGATCGTGTCGTCGTACTGGATGCCCGGGTCGGCGCAGGCCCAGGCCGCCTCGGCCATCTTGCGGAAGAGCGACTTGGCGTCGACCTCCTCGATGACCTCACCGGTCATGCGCGAGGTGAGCCCGAACTTGCCGCCCTCCTCGACGGCCTTCATGAACGTGTCGTTCACGCGGACCGAGTTGTTGGCGTTCTGGTACTGGACGGACGTGATGTCGTCGCCGCCCAGGTCCATGTCGAAGCCCGCGTCGCGCAGGGCGCGGATCTTCTCCTCTTCCTTGACCTTGGTCTGGATGAAGTCCTCGATGTCGGGGTGGTCGACGTCGAGAATGACCATCTTGGCCGCACGGCGGGTGGCGCCGCCCGACTTGATCGTTCCGGCGGAGGCGTCGGCGCCGCGCATGAAGGAGACGGGACCCGAGGCGTTGCCGCCGGAGGAGAGGAGCTCCTTGGAGGAGCGGATGCGCGAGAGGTTCAGGCCGGCGCCGGAACCGCCCTTGAAGATCATGCCCTCTTCCTTGTACCAGTCGAGGATCGACTCCATGGAGTCGTCGACGGACAGGATGAAGCAGGCGGAGACCTGCTGGGGCTGCGGCGTCCCGACGTTGAACCAGACGGGGCTGTTGAAGCTGAAGATCTGGTGCAGGAGGGCGTACGCCAGCTCGTGCTCGAAGATCTCGGCGTCGGCGGGCGACGCGAAGTACTTGTAGTCCTCGCCGGCCTTCCGGTACGTCTTCACGATGCGGTCGATGAGCTGCTTGAGGCTCACCTCACGCTGCGGGGTGCCGACGGCACCTCGGAAGTACTTGCTGGTGACGATGTTGACCGCGTTCACCGACCAGAAGCCGGGGAACTCGACGCCACGCTGCTCGAAGTTGACCGAGCCGTCGCGCCAGTTGGTCATGACGACGTCACGGCGCTCCCAGACCACCTCGTCGTACGGGTGCACGCCGGGGGTCGTGTGAATACGCTCGATGCGCAGTCCCTTGGTGGCCTTGGCCCCGCCCTTGGTGCGAGATCCTCGTGCCGGACCGCTCGCCGTCTCTGTCATGCCGCCTCCCTGTATCAGGCTAAAACGCCCTGAAAGGCCACGTTCTTCCCGTGGCGCGATGTGTTTCTGGTGCCGCGTGCCGCAGAGCACGGCTGGTCGCAGCAGGTCTGTGTGCGTCACTCACCGGCGAGGACCGGACGCTCCGGGCGTCCGACCCCGCGGTCAGTCGGCGGCGGTGGCGGACACGGGAACCTCGACGGCTCCTCCGCGTCCGCGGTCGTTCTCGTCGCGCATCACAGCCGGGTCGTCGTCGTCCGCGGCGGTGCGCTGCGTCACTTCGCGAAGCTCCGTGATGGCGGCTTCGAAGTCGTCGAGCGAGTTGAAGGCCCGGTAGACCGAGGCGAACCTCATGTAGGCCACCAGGTCGAGCTCCTGCAAGGGTCCGAGTATGGCCAGGCCCACGTCATGGGTGGTCAGTTCGGCGCTTCCGGTGGCACGCACCGCTTCCTCGACCCGCTGGCCGAGCTGCGCGAGCGCGTCCTCGGTCACCGGCCGCCCCTGACACGCCTTGCGGACGCCGTTGATGACCTTGGTGCGACTGAAGGGCTCGGTCACGCCGGACCGCTTCACCACCATCAGCGAGCACGTCTCCACGGTCGTGAAACGACGGGAGCAGTCGGGGCACTGGCGGCGCCTGCGGATCGACGTGCCGTCGTCGGTCGTACGACTGTCGACGACGCGGCTGTCGGGGTGCCTGCAGAAGGGGCAGTGCATGGCTCCAACCCTCCTTCACAGCACGGCTCATAGACCTCTCGGGACCTCCTGGGCCCCGCGAAGCAGCCTCAAGCATAGGCGATGTCCGAGGGCCCGGAGACCCGGGGGACCACAACTTCTGGGCTGCTGTCGCAATCCAACCACTAGATGTGGGGCCTGGCGCGTCAAGTCGCCCTATCCCCGCGTGTCGCACGCGTAAGGGCATGTGTCGCACAGGCATACCCATCCCGGACACGCGGGGCTAGCGTGGTCGGCGCACGGAAGGGGAGCCGGTTCCCGGCCTGCCGGCCAGGGAATGGCAGACTGGGCGTCGGCCCAGGTCAGCGAGAACGGTCACCGCCGGCGGCGGTGGAGAGTGCGGCAATGGACCCTTTTGTCCGTTCGGCGCGTCGCCAGCTATACACCCAGACACATGATCACGACAGACAAACTGCGGTTTTTCACTCGAACGTGTGTTTGGCGCAACCTTTCGAAAGCAACTACCGTTGTCCAGCAGGGAGACCATCGAGAGGGGCCGACGTGACCACCACCGCAGACAGCGCCACCATCACTGCCCAGGACCGCTCCCAGGGCCGACTCGAGCCGGTGCATGCGATGAACGAAGCCGCGAATCATGAGGGGCCCAAGCGCTCCCTGCCTGGGCGACCTCCAGGCATCCGAGCCGACAGCTCGGGACTCACGGACCGGCAACGCCGGGTGATCGAGGTGATCCGGGACTCCGTGCAGCGGCGCGGTTACCCGCCGTCGATGCGGGAGATCGGACAGGCCGTCGGCCTTTCCAGCACCTCCTCGGTCGCGCATCAGCTCATGGCACTGGAGCGCAAGGGTTTCCTTCGCCGGGACCCGCACCGCCCGCGCGCCTACGAGGTGCGGGGCTCCGACCAGTCGTCGGTGCAGCCCACGGACACGGCGGGCAAGCCGGCCGCGTCGTACGTACCGCTCGTCGGCCGGATCGCCGCCGGTGGCCCGATCCTCGCCGAGGAGTCGGTCGAGGACGTGTTCCCGCTCCCCCGCCAGCTGGTGGGCGACGGTGAGCTGTTCGTCCTGAAGGTCGTCGGAGACTCGATGATCGAAGCCGCCATCTGTGACGGGGACTGGGTGACGGTCCGCCGCCAGCCGGTCGCCGAGAACGGCGACATCGTCGCCGCGATGCTGGACGGCGAGGCCACGGTGAAGCGCTTCAAGCGGGAGGACGGCCACGTCTGGCTGCTGCCGCACAACTCCGCCTACCAGCCGATCCCCGGCGACGAGGCGACCATCCTCGGCAAGGTCGTCGCGGTACTGCGCCGGGTGTGACACCGCGGGGGTGGATCTCCACCCCCGCCTCTGACCGGACCCCGGAACCAACTGCGCCGGTTCCGGGGTCCTGTGTGTGCTGCTGCCGCGCCCCTGTTGCGTAAAGGGGCGCGGCACACGCGTACGAGGCGCCCCGCGCGACCTGATCGCCTCGCCCGGCGTCGACGACGGCGCCGAGCCCCCGATCCACCGAGCCGCCCAGCCGCTCGCCGTCGAGACCGGTCTACGCGTCCTCCGAGGCCTCCGCCGCCCCGACGTCGCCGACCGCTTCGGGCGTCTCCGCCGCGGACGCCGCCTGCTCCGCGGCCGCAGCCCGGACGGCCTCGGTCTCCTGCGCCTTCTCGTCGATCGCGGCGAGGGACCGGCGGACCTGGTTGCGGTCCGTGGTGTACCAGAAGTCGGGCAGCGAGGCCTTCAGATAGCTGCCGTAGCGTGCCGTGGCCAGACGCTGGTCCAGGACGGCGACCACGCCGCGGTCACCGGACGCGCGGACCAGACGGCCGGCGCCCTGCGCCATCAGGAGGGCGGCATGGGTGGCGGCGACGGCCATGAAGCCATTGCCTCCGTTGTCCTCGACCGCCTTCTGGCGGGCGCTCATCAGCGGGTCGTCCGGACGCGGGAACGGGATCTTGTCCATGACGACCAGCTGGCAGCTCGTGCCCGGCACGTCCACGCCCTGCCAGAGCGACAGGGTGCCGAAGAGGCAGGTCTTCGGGTCCGCCGCGAAGTTCTTGATCAGCTCACCGAGCGTTTCCTCGCCCTGGAGCAGGATCGGGTACTCGGGGATGCGGGTGCGCAGCTCCTCCGCCGCGAGCTGGGCCGCGCGCATCGAGGAGAAGAGGCCGAGCGTGCGACCGCCGGCGGCCTGGATCAGGTCGGTCAGCTCGTCCAGCATGTCTCCGCGGTCGGCGTCACGCGCGGGGCGTGAGAGGTGCTTGGCCACGTAGAGGATGCCCTGGCGGGGGTAGTCGAAGGGCGAGCCGACGTCGACGCCCTTCCACTGGGGGACGTCTTCGCCCGCCGTGCCTTCCGGGGCGAGCCCGAGGGAGGCACCCACGCCGTTGAAGTCACCGCCCAGCTTGAGCGTCGCGGACGTCAGGACGACGGAGCGGTCCGTGAAGAGCTTCTCCCGCAGCAGGCCCGACACGTTCATGGGCGCCACGCGGAGGGAGGCGCCGAAGCGGTCGTGGCGCTCGTACCAGACGACGTCCCATTCCGAGCCGTTCGTGATGCGCTCCGCCACGTCGTGCACCGACTCGACGGAGGCCAGGGCCTGCTTGCGGACGGCGTCCTCGTCCTGGACGGACTTGTCGCGGGTGGAGCCCAGGGCCGAGATCACCTGGCGGGCGGCGTCCCGGAGCGCCATCAGCGCGTATCCGAGGTCCTCCGGGATCTCCTCCAGGCGGCCCGGCAGGGCCAGCTCCATCAGGCGCTCGAAGCCCTCGGCCGCGGTCTGGAGCTGGTCGGCCACCTTCTCGTTGACCAGCTTCGCGGAGCGGCGGACGGCGCGGTTGACCTGACCGGGGGTGAGCTCGCCGGTGGCGACGCCGGTCACGCGGGAGACCAGTTCGTGCGCCTCGTCGACGATCAGCACCTCGTGCTGGGGGAGGACCGGGGCGCCCTCGATGGCGTCGATCGCGAGCAGCGCGTGGTTGGTCACGACGACCTCGGCGAGCTTGGCGCGCTCGCGGGCCGCCTCCGCGAAGCACTCCGCTCCGTAGGCGCACTTGGTCGCGCCGAGGCACTCGCGGGAGGACACCGAGATCTGGCCCCAGGCCCGGTCGGAGACTCCGGGAGTGAGGTCGTCACGGTCGCCGGTCTCCGTCTCGTCCGACCAGTCGCGCAGCCGCAGCAGGTCCTGACCCAGCTTGCTGGTGGGGGCGGCGGCCTCGAACTGGTCGAAGAGTCCCTCATCCTCGTCCTGCGGCATGCCCTCGTGCAGGCGGTGCAGGCACAGGTAGTTCGACCGGCCCTTCAGCATCGCGAACTCGGGGCGGCGGCGCAGCAGCGGATGCAGTGCGTCGACGGTGCGCGGGAGGTCCCGCTCCACGAGCTGCCGCTGGAGCGCCAGGGTGGCGGTCGCCACCACCACCCGCTCTCCGTGGGCGAGCGCGGGCACCAGATATCCGAGGGACTTTCCGGTGCCGGTGCCCGCCTGGACCAGCAGGTGGGAGCTGTCGTCGATGGCACCCGCGACGGCTTCGGCCATGGTCACCTGGCCGGGGCGCTCCGTGCCGCCGACAGCAGTGACGGCAGCATGCAGGAGTTCGGGGAGTGAGGGCTTCGTCATAGCGGTGCCAGCCTACGGGGCGCCACTGACAGCCGGGCGATCAAGGCCGGGGCCGGGGGCGCGATCAGGACGGGTGCGGGGAGGGTGGTGGATCCGCCGGCCAGTGGCGGGGGCTCCGCAGCTGCGGGGCGGACGAGGGGCCCACGCATGGGAACCGGACCGGGTCGAGCGGTGTACCAGATGTGACGGCTCACAGCAGATCGCGCAGAGCCCGGTCCCGGACCATCAGGGCGGCCCGCTTGTCGGGCAGGTCGACCTCGGCGGAATAGCGGAAACCGGCGCTCAGGAAAGCGGAGACGGAGGGTGTGTTGCGCAGGTCGGGTTCCGCGACGACGCGGGCGCAGGAGCGACGTTTGTCCAGGACGTGGTCGGCGACGGCTCTGAGCAGGACGGAGCCGAGACCTCGTCCACGGTCGGCGACGGTACCGATCAGGAGATGGATACCGGTGTCGTGGGGCCGGGCGGGGTAGTGGCGCGCCAGGGGGTCGAGGTCCGCGCGGTAGATCTCCCAGTAGCTCATCGGGATGCCGTCCAGCACTCCGAGACAGGGCACGCTGCGTCCGTCTCCGTCCACCTGGGGGAGCAGGTGCTTCTCGACGACGGACTCGGGGCCCTCCAGTTCCCAGAAGGCCGCGACGGCGGGGTCGTTCATCCAGCGCGACACGAGCGGGGCGTCCCGGTCGGGCCGTACGGGGATGAGCTGGAAGACACCGATATCGGTGGTGACCGGGCCCCAGCCGCCGACCCGGTCGAGCAGATCGCCCCCGCCCGCACCGTCGTCCCCGGTTCCCGTCGCCTCGACGCCCTCGAACCCTGCCGCCGCGCGGGTCCAGAGGTCACCGCCCCGGGCGCCGGCGTCCCCCGCCTGTTCCCCGCAGCCGGCGAACAGGGCGATCAGTTCGTCGGGAAGGCGGAGGTCGAGGGTGTCCTCGCAGTCCGTGGGGGCGTCCGGGGCCGAGCCGGTGTGCGGGCGGGTTCCGGTGTCCGAGCCGGATCCGGGAGCGACCTGCGGGGCGGGATCCGTGTCGGCTTCGGTGCTCGTGTCGGCTTCGGTGCTCGCGTCGGCTTCGGTGCTCGCGTCGGTGGGAGGCACGAGGCTCCTCTCAGGAGACGGGGTGGGTCATGTTCCTCAGGAATGGAGGGGGTTGGAGATGGAGACGTAGACGGACTGTGTGTCGACGGGGCCGACGAGTTCGTCGAGGCCGTGCAGCCGGGTCAGCAGGTTGGCCTTGCAGCGCAGGACAGGTGAGTCGAGCAGCAGGGCGGGCATGGTCGTGCGAAGCCTGCCCGGGCCGGTGGCGACATCCGAGAGGAAGCGGCGGAAGGCGGCGATCAGCAGCCGCTCGTCGGCGAGTCGTTGGGAGCCGAAGGCGCCGATGAGTCCGAGGACGTTGTTGATGGCGAGGTAGTAGGCGAAGCGTTCGTCGGTGACCTCGTCGGAGACGAAGGTGTCGCTGTGCTCGCCGATGCCGGGCAGCCGGGCGTCGAGGTCGGCGCGGCGGGAGGCGCGGAAGTAGTAACCCTGGTTGTCGCGGTAGCGGCCGCCGGTGGGCCAGCCGTCCGCGTCCAGCAGGAGCAGGGTGTTCTGCTGGTGGGCCTCGAGGGCGATGCCCGCCTCGCTGTCGAGCCAGAGGACGGGACGGATGACGTGTTCGAGGTAGCGCAGGAACCACTCGGCGGCGACGGCGCCGCGTGGGCGGCCGGTGCGTGCGGCGAGCCCGGTGACGAGCGTGGTGAGCCGGGACCGCATGAGGGGGCGGCCGTCGGCGGACTCGTGAGGTCGGGGTGAGACGAGTCCCGCGACGCAGCCGGCGTCGTCCGCCGGACCGAACGGGTTGTGCCGGATCATCACGTCGAGCCCTTGGACGGGCCTGCCGTCCGGCCCGTCGACGGCGAGCCAGGCCGGGTCGCGGACGATGTCGAAGCCCGGATGGACGGCCTGCCACTCCTTGCCCAGGCCGCTGCGCAGGAGGCGGTGGACCTCGACTCCCCGATGCAGTTCCTTGCGGAGGTTCTCACGGCGGGAGTTGGTGATGCGCAGCCCGAGGGAGAGTTTCAGCATCGCGGGCGCGCCGGAGCGGTGGACGGTGCGGACGGAGGAGGTGGGGTGCCATGCATCGCCGAGGGGGCCGAGGTCGAGGAGCAGCCCGGCGTCCAGCAGGGCGGCGGTCTCCGTGCGGTGCTTCAGCTCGCGCAACTGCCAGGGGTGCAGGGGCAGCGCGGCGGCGTATCCGTCGGGCAGCGCCAGGTCGGGGCCGGCCAGCCGCTGGGCCAGCTGCTCCGCGGACACGGGTCGGCCTCGTTCCGTCCACGCGGAGTCGGACGCGAGGACCGAGGGGGCGACGGCCATCCAGTGCAGCGGGAACGATCCGCGCAACTCGGGCGAGTAGAGGGCGCCTTCGGCGTCGGAGAGCCCTTCGCGGCCCTTCGGGGTCGGGTGCAGCGGGTGGCCGAGGAGGAGTGCCTGTTCGGCGGCCAGGAAGCGGTCGCCCGTGTCGGCGGGGTGTTCCCGCCGGTCCTCGATGAACACGGCGGTGCGCCGGACCGAGTCGGCGACGCGTCCCACGAGGTCGGCGCCCTCACCGGCCGGGCTGTCCTGGGTACGGACGGCGCGGCGGCGCGGCACGGCCGTCGCGTGATCGGTGCGGGGTGACGGGAGGAACGGCAGCGGGGCGGCGGCCAGTGTGTCGGAGGGGGTCCGGTCAGCGGAGTCCCTCACGTTGACGACAGTTCCGGTGCGCGCAGCCTGCCCGACGCTGCCGTCCTCGCCGTGCGCGGCCCGCACAACGTTGCCGTCCTCGCTGCGCGCGGCCTGCCCGACGTCGCCGTCCTCGGTGTCCGCGGCCCGCCCGACGCCGGCGGACCGGTCGGGTGCGGTCGGTGTGCCGGCTGCGGCCGCCTCGCGTGCGAGGAGTGCGGCCACGGTCACCGCGTCCGCGGGGGGTGCGCCTTCGGGGGCGTAGGCGAGGTGCGGGAGGCCGAAGCGGTGCCAGCCGGTTGCGGACCAGTAGTGGACGGGGACCAGCAGGATCGCGCCGCTGGCGGGGAGCGGGATGCGGAGGGTGCCGTGGTCCGGGGCGGCCAGGTCGTTCTCCCGTACCCAGCAGCGCAGCAGGTTCTCGACTGCCGCGGCCTGGGCGGCGGTTCGGGTGTCGGGGTGCTCCAGGGGGTCGGCGGTGCATCCGCGCAGCCACTCGGACTCCCGGCGGCCGGCCTTCTGCCGGGGAACCGATTCCGCCACGGAGCGTTGCGGGGCCGGGTCCCCGGCGGTCCGCTCGCGTGTGAGGGGGCGGTGGTCGGGTGCGGGGATGGTGTTCACGGGCATTCCTTGGGGGTCGTTCGGGTGGGCGCGGCGACGCACCGGAGGGCTGGGAGATGCGTCGGGCTCGGGACGGCTACGGACCGTCACCGGGGGCGGTCGGCGCCCCGCGTGCCGTCCCGTCCGGGACGCCGGTCCTCGCGGGCCACCGCCCGCACCGCGCCCGCGAGCCGGTCGAGGACGGCGGTCGTCTGTTCGTCGCTGATCGTCAGCGGGGGCAGCAGGCGGACCACGCTCGACCGGCGGCCGCCCAGTTCCACGATCAGGCCTCTGCGCAGGCACTCCCGCTGGACGGCCGCTGCCACTTCGGGAGCGGCGGGCCGGGGACCGTCGGGCGTGGAGGCCGGGGGTGCTTCCGGGTCCACGCATTCGAGACCGATCATCAGGCCTCGGCCGCGCACGTCGCCGATGAGGGGGAACTCCGGCGCCAGTGACCTGAGTTCGGTCAGCATGCGGGTTCCTACGGTGGCCGCACGGTGGGCCAGGCCGTTCTCACGGACGTACGCGAGGGTGGCCGTGCCGGCGGCCATGGCGAGCTGGTTGCCGCGGAACGTGCCCGCGTGGGCACCGGGTTCCCACACGTCGAGGTCGTCGCGGTACACGACGACGGCCAGCGGCAGGCTGCCACCGATGGCCTTGGACAGGACCATCACGTCAGGGGTGATCCCGCTGTGTTCCACGGCCCAGAAGGCACCGGTCCGGCCCACGCCGGTCTGGACCTCGTCCGCGATGAGCGGGATGGACCGCGCCGCCGTGATCTCCCGCATCCGCCGCGTCCAGGTGTCCGGCGCCGGGATCACGCCGCCCTCCCCCTGGACGGGTTCGAGGATCATCCCCGCCGGCGTCGGCACCCCCGACTTGGTGTCGTCGAGAAGCGACTCCGTCCACCGGGCGCCGAGTTCGGCGCCGCGCTCCCCGCCGACGCCGAAGGGGCAGCGGTAGTCCTGCGGGTAGGGCAGGCGCGCCACCCGGACGTCGGTCGCGCCCCCGGACGCTTCGAGCGCCCCCGCTGTCATGCCGTGGTAGGCACCGGTGAACGCGAGGAGGCCGGTGCGTCGGGTGGCGGCGCGCACCAGCTTGAAAGCGGCCTCCACGGCGTCCGTGCCGGCGGGGCCGCAGAACTGGATGCGGGCCCGTTCCGCGAAGCGCGGGGGCAGTGTGCGGAACAGCTCGGTGGTGAAGGCGTCCTTGACCGGGGTCGCGAGGTCGAGGACGTGCAGCGGCGCACCCGAGTCGAGGACCTTCCTGATGGCCTCCAGGACGACGGGGTGGTTGTGCCCGAGGGCCAGCGTCCCCGCGCCGGAGAGGCAGTCGAGATAGCGGCGGCCGTCGGCGCCCTCGATCGTCAGGCCGCGGGCCCGCACCGGGACGATCGGCAGGGCGCGCGCGTAGGTGCGGGCCGCGGACTCGCGCGCCGACTGGCGCCGCAGGATCCCCTCGTGCGCCGCGCGCGCTCCCTCGGTCTCCGTGGACGCGCCGCTCCGCGCGCCTTCGGCTTCACCAGGGGCCTCCGACGGCACCACCGCTGATTCGGTCACGGCCACGACTTCAGGTCCTCCCGCTGTCCAGAGGCGAGTTGGCGAGGGGTTCTGAACGCAGGCCTCAGGCCCCCCGTACGTATCAACGACGCCGCGGGCGTTGGGAAGCGGGTGGATCGAAGATCCTTGCCGTGACGGAACCGTTGCCGTTCCGTCGGATGTCCCCCACAGCGAGCGCATAGTGTGTGGTGCCGTTCAGCGATACCGGACGATCGCCGGTCACGGCCGGTCGATCGTCACCAGCGGTCCCGTGCGTCCCGCACGTCCCGTACCGACGGGTTCCGGATCGACGGATCCTGACCAGTTCACAGACGCCCAGGGGGAGTTGCACCATGCGATCCATACGCCCGCCCTTCGCCGCACGCCGAGGGAGGGGCGCGCGCCGCGGAACGTCCCCTGTTCTGGCCGCGGTCGGCCTCACCGCGGCGCTGGCGCTGACCGCCACCGCCTGCACCTCGGGCGACGACAACGCCGACGCCAAGTCCAGCGCCTCCGCGTCCGCGAGCAGCGACGGGAAGATCAAGATCCCGGACGACCTCAAGGACAAGCTCAAGGAGCACGGCTTCGACGTCGACAAGTGGAAGAACGGCGCCTGGAAGAACTGGGACCGGGACGACTGGCTGCGCGAGGCCGACGACTTCATCAACCCGATCATCAAGGGCCTGTGGGACCCCGAGCGGATGCGCGGGGCCGACGACCCGGACAAGAACAAGGGCGTCGACGACGCGGACCTGAGCGGTGACCAGGGCGTCACCGACCCGGAGCCGGCTCCGGTGACCGCGCGCGCCGTGAAGCCCGCGTACCACGCCGGGGTGCCCGAGTCGGGCAAGGTGTTCTTCGACTCCCCCGAGGGCACGATGGTCTGCTCGGCGACGGTGGTCGAGGACCCGGCCCACCCGGGCAAGTCCAACCTCGTCTGGACCGCGGGCCATTGCGTCCACGCGGGCAAGAAGGGCGGCTGGTACCGCAACATCGCCTTCGTGCCCTCGTACAACGACGCCGGCAAGACCGCCGCGCAGCTGCAGAACGCGCCGCGCGAGGAGGTCGCCCCCTACGGAGTGTGGTGGAGCGACTGGGCGCAGACCTCCGACCAGTGGATCGAGCAGGGTGGCTCGACGGGCGGGCAGGGAGCCTCGTACGACTTCGCCGTGCTGCATGTGACGCCGGAGAAGGGCAGCGACGGCAAGTCGCTGGAGGAGACGGTGGGTTCGGCGCTGCCGGTGGACTTCAACGCCCCCGCCGTGACGAAGGTGTCGAGCATCACGGCGACGGGTTACCCGGCCGCGCCGCCGTTCGAGGGCCAGCAGATGTTCCAGTGCACGGACAAGCCGGGACGGCTGTCGATCGCGCAGGCGGACCCGACCATGTACCGCATCGGCTGCACCATGACCGGCGGTTCCTCGGGCGGCGGCTGGGTGGCCGCGGGCTCGGACGGCAAGCGGGCCCTGGTCTCCAACACCTCGATCGGCCCGGTCAAGTCCGGTTGGCTCGCGGGTCCGCGGCTGGGGCCGGTGGCCAAGGGCGTGTACGACTCGGTGAGCGGGAAGTTCGCCGGGCGGTGAGCCGGACGGCGTGAGGCGTCGGGGATGAACAGCGGTGGGCCGGTGCGGAGGAACGTTCACCGGCCCACCGCTGTTCGTCCCCAACTGCTTGTGCATAGTGGGGTGTCGCGTCCGGGAGGGCTCCGCGAGGAGCGGCCCGGCGCACGACGGACACAGAAGCCAGAGCTTCAACGGGGGTTACCGCAGCATGCGTTCTTCAAGACGGCGTCGTACGGTTCTCGCCGCCACCGGTCTGATGGCGGCGTTGGCGCTCACCGCGACCGCCTGCGGTCCCGGCGACGACAAGGCGGCCGGCGGGTCCACCCCGTCCGCCTCGCGGGGTTCGGCGAGCGGCGACGACAAGATCAAGGTCCCGGACGACCTCAGGGACAGGCTCAAGCAGCACGGCATCGACGTCGACCAGTGGAAGAACGGCGCCTGGAAGAACTGGGACCGGGACAAGTGGCTCGGCGAGGCCGAGGACTTCGTCAACCCGGTGATCGACGGACTGTGGAAGCCGGAGCGGATGAAGTCCGCCGAGGATCCCGACAAGACGATCTCCGCGAAGGACGCGACGGCGGACCAGGGGGTCAGTGACCCGGAGCCCGATCCCGTGCGGGCACAGGCGGAGAAGACCCCCTACCACGAGCACGCGGCGCCCGTGGGCAAGGTCTTCTTCGACTCCCCCAAGGGCTCCATGGTCTGTTCGGGCACGGTCGTCAAGGACGTGAACCACCCGGGGAAGTCCAACCTCGTCTGGACCGCGGGCCACTGTGTGCACGCGGGCGGCGACGGCGGCTGGTACCGCAACATCGCCTTCGTGCCGTCGTACAACGACCAGGGGAAGTCCGAGGCGCAGCTCGGCAGCGCGACGGCCTCGGAGGTCGCGCCCTACGGCCAGTGGTGGGCGGACTGGGCCTCGACATCCCAGGAGTGGATCTCGGGCGGCGACGAGACGGGCGGTGCGGGCGCCCCGTACGACTACGCCCTGCTGCATGTGAAGCCGGAGCAGGGGGGCAAGTCGCTGGAGGAGACGGTCGGCAACGCGCTGCCCGTCGACTTCTCCGCGCCGTCCGCGCGGGAGGTCGGGGCGATGGGCGCCTGGGGCTACCCGGCCGCGCCGCCGTACAACGGCCTCAAGATGTTCAAGTGCGTCGACAGGCCGGGGCGTCTCTCGCTGGACCCGGCCCTGCCGGCGATGTACCGCATCGGCTGCACCATGACCGGCGGTTCGTCCGGCGGCGGCTGGTTCCGCGTCGTCGACGGGAAGACCGAGCTCGTGTCGAACACGTCGATCGGCCCGGCCGGCAACACCTGGCTGGCGGGCCCGCAGCTGGGGCGCGGCGCGCGGTCGCTGTACGAGCAGATGAGCAAGGAGTACGGCGGCCGGTAGCCCCGGGCGCGTCCGCCGGTCCTGCTGGACGACGAAGTCCCGCTCCCTCGGGTGAGGGGGCGGGACTTCGCGTCGTGCGGGGCGCGGATGTCTAGCGGAGCGCGGGCTCCGCGACGTACGGAGCGAGGTCCGCCGCCAGTTCCTCGTGCACCCTCAGCTTGAGGAGGGTGCCCTCCGCGGTGTGCTCCTCGGAGATCACCTCGCCCTCGGTGTGGGCGCGGGCGACCAACTGGCCCTGCGTGTACGGGACGAGTGCCTCGATCTCGACCGAGGGGCGGGGCAGCTCGTTGTCGATCAGGGCGAGCAGCTCGGCGATGCCCTGGCCGGTGCGGGCCGAGACCGCGATGGAGCGCTTCTCGATCCGCAGCAGCCGCTGGAGCACCAGCGGGTCCGCCGCGTCCGCCTTGTTGATCACGACGATCTCGGGCACCTTCGTCGCGCCGACGTCCCGGACGACCTCGCGCACGGCGGCCAGCTGCTCCTCCGGGTCGGGGTGCGATCCGTCCACCACGTGCAGGATGAGGTCGGAGTCGCCGACCTCCTCCATGGTGGAGCGGAACGCCTCGACCAGGTGGTGCGGCAGATGCCGTACGAAACCGACCGTGTCGACCAGCGTGTACAGCCGGCCGCTCGGGGTCTCGGCCCGGCGGACGGTCGGGTCGAGGGTCGCGAACAGCGCGTTCTCGACGAGGACGCCCGCGCCCGTGAGGCGGTTGAGCAGGGACGACTTGCCGGCGTTGGTGTAACCGGCGATCGCGACCGAGGGCACCTTGTTGCGGCGGCGCTCCTGGCGCTTGATGTCGCGGCCCGTCTTCATGTCCGCGATCTCCCGGCGCATCTTCGCCATCTTCTCGCGGATACGACGCCGGTCCGTCTCGATCTTGGTCTCACCGGGACCACGGGTGGCGAGACCGCCGCCCGAGCCGCCGCCCATCTGACGGGACAGCGACTGACCCCAGCCTCGGAGCCGCGGCAGCATGTACTGCATCTGCGCGAGCGCGACCTGCGCCTTGCCCTCTCGGGACTTGGCGTGCTGGGCGAAGATGTCGAGGATCAGGGCCGTACGGTCGATGACCTTGACCTTGACGACGTCTTCGAGGTGGATCAGCTGGCCGGGGCTCAGCTCACCGTCGCAGATCACCGTGTCCGCGCCGGTCTCGATGACGATGTCCCGGAGTTCGTTGGCCTTGCCGGAACCGATGTAGGTGGCCGCGTCGGGCTTGTCGCGGCGCTGGACGACGCCGTCGAGCACGAGTGCTCCCGCGGTCTCGGCGAGGGCGGCCAGCTCCGCCAGCGAGTTGTCCGCGTCCCGAACGGTTCCCGTGGTCCAGACACCGACGAGGACGACGCGCTCCAGACGGAGCTGTCGGTACTCGACCTCGGTGACGTCCTCGAGTTCGGTGGAAAGGCCCGCCACGCGGCGCAGGGCCGCGCGCTCGGAGCGGTCGAACTGGTCGCCGTCCCGGTCTCCGTCGATCTCTTGGCTCCAGGCGACGTCCTCTTCCATCAGGGCATCGGCCCGAAGACCTTCGGGGTAGTTCTGCGCGGGGCTCTGCGCGTCCTGGGAAGGGGAAGAAGAGGAGGTCATTGGATCCTTACGTAGAGCGGAAGCGGAAGGCCGACAGATGTCGTCCGTCACAGGGAACAACGCCCGGGGCCGCCGGGAGATTCCCGGTCACCGCCGGATCACCCCCGGCGAGGGGGCTGCTCCGTCGGCTCGAAGATGGTCGCACGGTACGGGCCGTCTCGTCACGCGACTTAACAGGCACCGGCGCGCACCTGCGGACCTGCCCGCGCGGGGTGCGGACCGGGCTCCTCGCCCGGCGTCGGCGACGGACCGTCGCGACGGCGCCACGCCCCGTCGTGCCGCCGCCACCGGTCCGCGGTGCGACGCCCGGACACGTTCCGTCGCCGCACGCGTGCGTGGGCCCCGCTGTCTCACGCGCCCTTGCGGGCCTGCGGGGTGTCGCTCTTCCAGTCGGGGTGGCCCGGCATCGGGGGCGTCTTCTCGCCGTAGAGCCATGCCTTGAAGAAGCCCCTCAGGTCGCGGCCCGCCATGGCGGACGCGAGGTCCACGAAGTCGGCCGTGGAGGCGACGCCGTCGTGGTTGACCGTGACCCAGGTCCGCTCCAGACGCTCGAAGGCCGGACGCCCGATCTCCTGGCGCAGCGCGTACAGGGCGAGGGCCGCGCCGTCGTAGACGTTCGGCCGGAAGATGCTGATCTTGTGGCCGGGCTTCGGTCCCTTGGGTGCGGCGGGCGGGCCGCCGGCGACGCGCCACGCGTCGGACATGCCATAGGCCGCCTTCATCCGCTTCTCCATGGGCCGGTTCGCCTTCTCCTCGGCGTACAGGGCCTCGTACCAGGTGGCGTGTCCCTCGTTCAGCCACAGGTCGGACCAGGTGCGGGGGCTGACGCTGTCGCCGAACCACTGGTGGGACAGCTCGTGCACCATGATCGACTCGACGTACCACTTCGGGTAGGCGGGCTCGGTGAAGAGGTCCTTCTCGAACAGGGAGAGCGTCTGTGTCTCCAGTTCGAAGCCGGTCTGCGCCTGGGCCATCAGCAGCCCGTACGTCTCGAAGGGGTACCGCCCGACCTTGCTCTCCATCCAGGCGATCTGGTCGGGGGTCCTGGCGAGCCACGGTTCGAGCGCCGCGCGGTCCTGGGTGGGGACGACGTCGCGGACGGGCAGGCCGTGCGGACCGGTGCGGTGCAGCACGCTGGAGCGGCCGATGGAGACCTGGGCCAGCTCGGTGGCCATGGGGTGTTCGCCGCGGTACGACCAGGTGGTGGTTCCGCCGGCCCGGCGGGTGCCCTCCGGGAGTCCGTTGGCCACGGCGGTGTAGCCCTCGGGGGCCGTGACGTGGAAGGTGAACATCGCCTTGTCGGAGGGGTGGTCGTTGCACGGGAAGACCAGGTGCGCGGCGTCGGCCTGGTTGGCCATCGCGAGGCCGTCCTTGGTGCGGACCCAGCCGCCGTCCTGGTCCTTGGCGGGCACCGGGTCGCTGGTGTGGCGCACGGTGATGTGCAGCGGGCTCCCGGCGGGCAGCGTCCGGGCCGGGGTCACCACCAGGTCGTCGCCCGCGCTCGCGAAGTCGGCGGGCGAGCCGTTGACCTCGACCGACCGCACCGTTCCGTGGACGTAGTCGAGGTTGACGCGGTCCAGCCGGGCGGTGGTGAGGGCGTCGATGGTGGTCACGGCCGTGAGCGGCTTGTCGTTGGCGCCGGAGTAGGTGAACGCCAGGTCGTACGACGCGACGTCGTAGCCGGGGTTGCCGAGGGTCGGGAAGAGCCGGTCGCCGATGCCGAGGGCC
This sequence comes from Streptomyces sp. NBC_01428, assembly GCF_036231965.1. Lineage (NCBI taxonomy): Bacteria > Bacillati > Actinomycetota > Actinomycetes > Kitasatosporales > Streptomycetaceae > Streptomyces > Streptomyces sp. NBC_01428. Next base: position 2,747,350 of record NZ_CP109499.1, read on the forward strand.
GTGCCCGGGGAGGGGGCGCTCGCGGCGATCAGGCAGACGGAGACGGCCGAGGCGAGCAGGGCCGCCTGGACGCGGCGGCTCCTCGGGCGGCTGGGAGCGGGGGCAGGGGCGGGGGCGGCTTCGAGCGGCATGGACCACCGCTACCAGCGTGCGCCGGGCCGGTGGTGGCGACGCGCGCCCGGCCCACCCGAACGGGTCCCTCCGGAGGCCCATCGGGCGAGCGCGGCCGTCGGGGCCGGTGGCTACTGGGCGGCCGCCGGATGCTGGGCCCGGCTCACGTCGAACACGCCGGGCACGTTGCGCATGGCGCGCATCAGGCCCTGGAGGTGTGCCGCGTCCGGGAGTTGAAGGGTGTAGGTGTGGCGCACGCGCTGCTGGCTGGGAGGTTCCACGGTCGCCGACACGATGGCGACGCCTTCCCCGGCGATGGCTTCGGTGAGGTCGGCCAGCAGGTGCGGCCGGCCGAAGGACTCGGCGACCAGGGTGACGCGGCACTCGGTGGTGGCGCCCCAGCGCACACCGACCTCCGGGCGCCCGTCGCCCTTCATCCGGGCCGCTCCGGGACACTCCACGCGGTGCACGGTGACCACTCCCCCGCGCACGGCGAAGCCGGTGACCTCGTCCGGCGGTACCGGCGTACAGCAGCCGGCCATGCGGACGGAGGCGCCCGGCTGGTCCACGAGGGCGTTGGCGGGGCGGGTGAGGTATGCGGCCGCGGGACGCGTCGGCGGGGTCTCGGCGGGCGGCCTGGGGCCCGTGGCGGGGGCCTCCTCGGCGCCGGGTGCGGGGTGGGTGGCCATCCAGCGCTGGATGGCGATCCGGGCGGCAGCCGTGTGGGCGTGCTCCAGCCACTCCCTGGAGGGCTCGGAGGCGGGGTCCTGGCCCATGAGGAGCTGAACGGTGTCGCCGTCCTTGAGGACCGTACTCAGCGTCGCCAGGCGGCCGTTGACGCGCGCGCCGATGCAGGCGTGCGCGTCCTCCCCGTACTGCGCGTACGCGGCGTCGACGCAACTGGCGCCCTCCGGAAGGCCGAGGGAGCCGCCGTCGGCGCGGAACACGGTGATCTCGCGGTCCTGCGCGAGGTCTTCGCGCAGGGTCGACCAGAAGGTGTCGGGATCGGGGGCACCCTGCTGCCAGTCCAGCAGGCGGGAGAGCCAGCCGGGGCGGGTGGGGTCGGCGCGCTCGCCCTCGAAGGGGCGGTCGCCGCCGCCGTCGGGCTGGTCCTCGGACGGCGGGGCGTAGGGGTTGCCGAGGGCGATGACGCCGGCCTCGGCGACCTTGTGCATCTGGTGGGTGCGGATGAGGACTTCGGCGACCTGGCCGTCGCCACGGGTGACCGCCGTGTGGAGCGACTGGTAGAGGTTGAACTTGGGGACGGCGATGAAGTCCTTGAACTCCGAGACCACCGGGGTGAGACAGGTGTGGAGTTCGCCGAGCACGCCGTAGCAGTCGGCGTCCTCGTTCACGAGGACGAGGAGGCGGCCGAAGTCGGCGCCGCGCATCGGGCCGCGCTTGCGCGACACGCGGTGCACGGAGACGAAGTGCCGTGGCCTTATGAGGACTTCGGCCTGGATGCCGGCGTCCCGCAGGACCACCCGTACCTCCTCGGCGATCTCCGCGAGCGGGTCGTCCGGGCGGCTCGCGTTGTCGACGATCAGCTCCCGGGTGTGTTCGTACTCCTCGGGGTGCAGGATCGCGAAGACGAGGTCTTCCAGCTCGGTCTTGAGCGCCTGGACGCCGAGGCGCTCGGCGAGGGGGATCAGCACGTCGCGGGTCACCTTGGCGATGCGCGCCTGTTTCTCCGGGCGCATCACGCCGAGGGTCCGCATGTTGTGCAGCCGGTCGGCGAGTTTGATCGACATCACGCGGACGTCGTTGCCGGTCGCGACCAGCATCTTGCGGAAGGTCTCCGGTTCGGCGGCGGCGCCGTAGTCGACCTTCTCCAGCTTGGTGACGCCGTCGACCAGATAGCAGACCTCGTCGCCGAACTCCTCGCGGACCTGATCCAGCGTCACTTCCGTGTCCTCGACCGTGTCGTGGAGCAGGGAGGCGGTCAGCGTCGTGGTCTCGGCGCCCAGCTCGGCGAGGATCAGGGTCACGGCCAGCGGGTGCGTGATGTAGGGCTCGCCGCTCTTGCGCATCTGGCCGCGGTGCGAGGACTCCGCGAGCACCCACGCCCGGCGCAGGGGTTCCAGTTTGGCGTCGGGGTGGTGGGCGCGGTGCGCCTCCGCCACGTGCCCGATGGCGTCCGGCAGCCGGTCGCGCGCGGTGGGTCCCAGCAGTGCGGCCCGGCCCAGACGCCGCAGGTCGATCCGCGGACGTCCCTTCCTGCGGTGCGCTGGGGCCACTCCCGGTTCGAGCGGGGCCGTGCGCTGCGGGGCGGGCGTTGCGGGGCCTGGCGTCGCGGGATTCGTCGCCTCCGCACTCATGGGCACCTCCGGCTGCGTAAGACCGGCGGACGGGTGCCCCAGGGCGTACTCGGCTCAGGGGATGGTGTCGGTCCCCCGTCCGGGCCGGTGCTTGATGCTACCGAGCCCACCACGCCCGGTTGACCGCCTCTCGCCGAGCGTGAAACGGATCACCCATTCGAGCGACGGTCCGGGGGTTTACAGTTTCGAACTTCTGAAAGGGGCGGCACGGACGTACGGCCGAAGGCGGTACGACGGGTTTCCCCGTGACCGCCGGGACCGCTCGGCACCCGGACGGCCCCTCGGGCCGATCAGCCCAGGGAACCGGCCAGCCAGTCGGCGTCGATCTCGCCCTCGGCGACGATCACCGCGGGGCCCGTCATCTCGATCTCGCCGTCGGCCCGCTCGGTGATGACCAGACGGCCGCCGGGGACGTCGACGGTGTACGTCGCGGGGGTGCCGGTGACGGCCGGGTCGGCGCCGTCACGGCGGGCCGCGGCGACGGCCACGGCACAGGCGCCGGTGCCGCACGAGCGGGTCTCGCCCGAGCCGCGTTCGTGGACCCGCAGGGCCACGTGGCCCGGACCCCGGTCGACCACGAACTCGACGTTGACCCCGTCCGGGTACACCGAGGCGGGCGTGAACGGCGGCGGTGCGTAGAGGTCGCCGGCGTCGGCGAGGTCGTCCACGAAGGCGACGGCGTGCGGGTTGCCCATGTTCACGTTGCGCGCGGGCCAGCTGCGCTCTCCGACGGCGACCGTGACCTTCGCCTCGGGGAGGAGGGCCCTGCCCATGCCGACGGTGACGTCACCGTTCTTGGCGAGGTGCACGGTCTTCACGCCTCCGCGCGTGGCGACCGTGATGTCGCCCTCGGCCACGTGTCCGGCGCGCTGGAGATAGCGGGCGAACACGCGCACTCCGTTGCCGCACATCTCGGCGACCGAGCCGTCGCCGTTGCGGTAGTCCATGAACCACTCGGCGTCGGCGGCCATGGCCCGGGCCTCCGGGTGGGCCGCGGAGCGCACGACGTGCAGCAGACCGTCGCCGCCGATGCCCGCACGGCGGTCGCACAGGGCGGCGACAGCGGCCGGCGGGAGGTCGATGACGTTCTCCGGGTCGGGGACGATCACGAAGTCGTTCTCGGTCCCGTGCCCCTTGAGGAAGGCGATCCGCGTGCTCATTCCTCGATCGTACGGGGTCGGGTCCGGGCGTCGCGGTCCGGCGCCGGGGTCAGCGCAGTCGCGCCACGCGCCACACGGCGAGCACCGCCACCGCGGCGACGACCACGACGTACGCGATCACGACGCGCCAGTCGGGGCGGCGGCCGGAGCCGCGCGCGGGGAAGCCGGGCAGGGCGTAGCCGACGCGGCGGGCGGCCATCATGCCCCAGCCGGCGGCGCACGAGCAGATCAGCAGGCCGAGCATGGCGACCACGGCACCGCCGTCACCGAACTCGAAGGCCAGCGGGAAGGCGAACATCAGGGATCCGGTGGCCGCCAGCGCGACGATGGGGGCGAGCTGCCAGATGCGCAGACGGCGCTGCGGGCGCAGTTCGACCTCGACCTCGGGCTCGGGAGACATCGCACCGGGTTCGGGTCCGTCGTCGATCACCCCGGCCGGGGTGTCGTCGGGTCCGTCCGAGCTGAGGGGTTCCCCGCCCAGCTCGGGCTCGACGCCGCGATCGGCGTCCGGGTCGATGCTCAGACCGTCTCCGTCCGGAACGGCACCGTGCTCGGTGCCTCGTGCAGTGTCGCGAGGGCCGGCCTCCATCGCCACGCGCCCTCCCAACTCGGACTTCACTGGTCGATCGAAGCTCGATGATGGCACGCCACCGGAGGCCCCGATGACGGCCGGAGCGTCCCGATGCCATGACGTGATCAGGCTGTGACCGGTCGCTCCACCAACGCCAGTGCGAGCTCGGGAAGTTCTGTGAGATCCGCCGCAGCCCCACTGAGCCAATGCACCCGCGGGTCGCGCCGGAACCATGAATCCTGACGGCGCGCGAAGCGTTTGGTGGCACGGACGGTCTCCGCGCGCGCCTCGTCCTCGGTGCACTCCCCGGCGAGCGCCGCGAGCACCTGCTGGTATCCGAGCGCGCGTGCCGCCGTGCGCCCCGCGCGCAGGCCGCGCGCCTCCAGGGTGCGCACCTCGTCGACGAGCCCGGCGTCCCACATCCGGTCGACCCTGCGGGCGATGCGCTCGTCCAGCTCGGGGCGCGCCACGTCGACGCCGATCTGCACGGTGTCGTACACGGAGTCGTGGCCGGGCAGGTTGGCGGTGAAGGGCTTGCCGGTGATCTCGATGACTTCGAGGGCGCGGACGATGCGGCGGCCGTTGCTGGGCAGGATCGCGTGGGCGGCCCCGGGGTCCGCCATGGCGAGCCGGGCGTGCAGGGCGCCGGAACCGCGCAGGGTCAGCTCCTCCTCCAGGCGGGCGCGCACCTCGGGGTCGGTGCCGGGGAACTCCAGGTTGTCGACGGCGCCTCGCACGTACAGTCCGGAGCCGCCCACCAGGACCGGCCAGCGGCCCTCGGCGAGCAGGGCGTCGATACGGGCGCGAGCGAGGCGCTGGTACTCGGCGACGCTGGCCGTGACCGTCACGTCCCAGATGTCGAGCAGATGGTGGGGGACTCCGCCGCGTTCCTCCTCCGTCAGCTTGGCGGTGCCGATATCCATCCCTCGGTACAACTGCATGGAGTCGGCGTTGACGACTTCGCCGCCGAGGCTCTTGGCGAGGAAAACGCCCAGATCGGACTTTCCTGCCGCGGTCGGTCCGACGACGGCGATGACCCGGGGGGCGGGGGGTGCGCTGCTCACGGTCCCAGTCTCGCAAACCCGGCGCCTCTCCCCTAACGAGCTACGTGACGGGCCCGGTCCGGGTTCGTTGCCTGTTGCGAGGTTCCAGCCGCCGGTGTCGGGAGCCGGTGACCCGGGCGACGCAATCGGACGCACCGGGCAACGCGGAATTTCGCCCTCACGAGTAACGTATGGAGTGGATATGGGCGTATTTGCACGGCTTCTCCGGAGGTCGAAGGCGACGGAGGAGGCGTCGGCCGCCGAGGCGCAGGCCCCCGCAGGGCCGGCCGGCACCGAGGCGGAGGTGGCGGTGGACGCGAAGGGTTCGTCCGGGACCGAGGGCGGGGCGACGGCGGGAACCGCCGAGGCCGGCACCACGGAGGACGTCGACATCCCGAGGCAGCAGACCGCCGACCAGGCCGCCGACAACGAAGCCGGTGAGAGCGCCCACAGGTAACTGCCCGCGAGGGAAGGCGAACCATGGGTCTGATGGACCATCTGAAAGCCAAGCTGGAGCCTGCCAAGGACAAGGTCTCGGGGCTCGCGCAGCAGCACGGGCACAAGGTCAACGACGGCCTGGAGAAGGCCGCCAGGATCGTGGACGAGAAGACCAAGCACAAGTACAGCGGCACGATCCGGACGGGCACCGGCAAGGCGAAGGACGCCATGGACCGCCTGGCGGCGAAGGAGGGCGACGGGCCGGCGACACCGCCGGACATGCCGACGCCGCCTCAGGCACCCTGATCGGCGCGGACATCGGCGGACGGCCGCGAAGCCCCGTGCTTCCGGCCGTCCGCCGTTTGCGGGGACGGCTTCGCCCGGCGAGTCCCGGCGCCGTCCACGAACCCGGCGCGACCTAGGACCAGGCCGCCACGATGTATCCGACGCCGTAGGGCGCCTCGTCGTAGAGCAGGGCCCCGGCCAGACCCGCGCCCTCCGCGGCGCCCGCGAGGACCTGCCAGGGGGCACGCCCGGCGACCTTCAACTCCTGGGCCAGTTCGGCGTCCAGTGCCTTGAGCGCGTCGACGTCCGCCGTTCCGAGGGCGCGGGCGGCCTCCGCGTCGAAGCCCGCCGCGCGTTCGTCGAGATAGCCCGGCGCCTTCAGCGTCCGGCACGCGCTGGCGTCGCCCATCACGAGCAGCGCCACCCGCTCGGCTCGGGCGGCGAGCTGCGCGCCCGTCCGAACGCACCGCCCGGCTTCCAGGGGTTCTCCTACGCCGAGTCCCTCGACGGGGGCGTCGGACCAGCCGGTGCGCTCCAGCAGCCAGGCGGCGACGGCGAGCGAGGCCGGGAGCCGGGGCTCCGCGGTGTCGGCGCCGGCGTCGGCCGCGCTCTCCCGGCCGAGACGGACGGCAAGGTCGACCCCGAAGTCGGCGAAGGAGCCGCGCGTTCCCTCGGTGTGCGGTCCGCGGGCGCTCTGCTCGGCGGGGCCGACGACGACCAGCAGGTCGGGCCGGGACGCGGCGAGCAGGCCCAGCGCGTCCGTGCACGCCGCACGCGCAGCGTCCAGTTCGGGTGCCGCGCCGGCGGCGACATCGGGGACGAGCAGCGGGGGGCAGGGGCAGACTGCGGCGGCTACAAGCATGATCCGCAGCGTAACGCCGACACCCGGCGGCCGCCCGGGGCCCGACGCGTGACCGGGCTCCACCCGACCGGGCAACGCCCGCAACACCGGGGGCTCGTGGCGGGCGCCCCGTCGCCGGAGCCCCGCCGGACCCGGCTAGTCGCAGCCGCAGCCGCTGCCCGCGCCCGCGGCGACCGGCAGGGGCTCGGGGGCGCCGATCTTCGGCAGGCCGAGCATGACGCCCGCCGGCTTGGCGGCCGCGGCGGCGTTGCGCTTCTCCCATGCGTCCCCCGCGCGCGTGCGCCGCACGTCCAGCACGGCGCCCTCGGCGAGGAGGTGGTGCGGGGCGGCGTACGTGATCTCGACGGTGACCACGTCGCCGGGGCGGACCTCCGTCTCGGGCTTGGTGAAGTGGACCAGGCGGTTGTCGGGGGCGCGGCCGGAGAGCCGGTGGGTGGCGCCGTCCTTGCGGCCCTCGCCCTCGGCGACCATCAGCTCCAGCGTGCGGCCGACCTGCTTCTTGTTCTCGTCCCAGGAGATCTCCTCCTGGAGCGCGACGAGACGCTCGTAGCGCGCCTGGACGACCTCCTTGGGGATCTGCCCCTCCATGGTGGCCGCCGGGGTGCCGGGGCGCTTGGAGTACTGGAAGGTGAAGGCCTGCGAGAAGCGGGCCTCGCGGACGGCGTGGAGGGTCTGCTCGAAGTCCTCCTCCGTCTCGCCGGGGAAGCCCACGATGATGTCGGTGGTGATCGCCGCGTGCGGGATGGCGGCCCGGACCTTGTCGATGATCCCGAGGAAGCGCTCCTGGCGGTAGGAACGGCGCATGGCCTTCAGGACCGTGTCGGAGCCGGACTGCATCGGCATGTGCAGCTGCGGCATCGCGTTCGGCGTCTCGGCCATGGCGGCGATCACGTCGTCGGTGAAGTCGCGCGGGTGGGGCGAGGTGAAGCGGACGCGCTCCAGGCCCTCGATCCTTCCGCAGGCGCGCAGCAGCTTGCTGAAGGCCTCGCGGTCGCCGATGTCGCTGCCGTACGCGTTGACGTTCTGCCCGAGGAGCGTGATCTCGGAGACGCCCTCGTCGACCAGGGCCTCGATCTCGGCGAGGATGTCGCCGGTCCTGCGGTCCTTCTCCTTGCCGCGCAGCGCCGGGACGATGCAGAAGGTGCAGGTGTTGTTGCAGCCGACGGAGATCGACACCCAGGCCGCGTACGCGCTCTCGCGGCGGGTCGGCAGGGTGGAGGGGAACGCCTCCAGGGACTCGGCGATCTCGATCTGCGCCTCCTCCTGGACGCGGGCGCGCTCCAGCAGGACCGGCAGCTTGCCGATGTTGTGCGTACCGAAGACGACGTCCACCCAGGGCGCCTTCTTGACGATGGTGTCGCGGTCCTTCTGGGCGAGGCAGCCGCCGACGGCGATCTGCATGCCGGGACGCTTGGTCTTCATCGGGGCGAGGCGGCCGAGGTTGCCGTAGAGCTTGTTGTCGGCGTTCTCGCGGACGGCGCAGGTGTTGAAGACGACGACGTCCGCGTCGCCGTCCGAGCCCGCGGGGGCCCGCACGTAACCGGCGTCCTCCAGGAGCCCGGAGAGCCGCTCGGAGTCATGGACGTTCATCTGACACCCGTAGGTGCGCACTTCGTACGTCTTGGATTCCTGAACGTCCACTGCCTGACTCCGGTCGCCGCTGCTCATGTGACAAGGGTAGGCGGTTGCCGGAGTGGGTCAGGACGCAGGCGCCCCACGGCCGGGACCGCGCACGGGCGGGGTGGGGAACGGGCGGCCGCCGGTCCGGCCGCGGCCCGCGCTCCGGGCCGTGCCGCGCCCGGTCGCGGCCGGGCCGTGACCGTGCCGTGCGGGGCCTGCGGGGGTCATGCGGTGACGGACCGCAGGACGTCCTCCACCGGTACCGTCGGCCGGCCCAGGAGCCGGGCGAGCGCGGGGTCCGCGGGGGCGAACGCGCCCCGGCGGCTCGCGGCGAACAGTCCGACGAGGAGGTCGGCCGCCGCTTCGGGGACGCCGTGGCCGACCAGACCGGCCCGGTAGTCCGCGTCCGAGACGACGACCCGGCGGATCGTGCGGCCCGAGATCCGCGAGGCGATCTCCGCGAGGCCCGCCATGTCGACGGTCTCCTCGGCGGTCAGCGCCGGGGTGAGCCCGTCGAGCTCGTCCGTCTCGCCGACGAGGGCGAGCGCCGCCGCCTCGGCGAGGTCGGTGTGGGCGGTCCAGGCGACGGGCCCGTCCTCGGGGGCACGCAGTTCTCCCGTCTCGACGGCCGCCCCGAGCAGCATCGCGGCGGAGGTGGCGTAGAAGCCGTTGCGCAGGGAGGTGAAGGGGATCCCGGACCGCTGGAGGTCCCGCTCCGTCGCGGCGTGGTCGGGCATGGGCGGGAACGGCGACGAGGGGTCGGCTCCCATGTGGCTCGTGTAGAGGACACGCTCCGCTCCGGCCGCGGCGGCCGCCTCGATGGCGGTGCGGTGCCCCTTTACGGCGGTGTCGCCGACGGCGTCGGCGGAGACGACGAGGACCTTGGTGGCGTCCTCGAAGGCGTGGAGGAGGCTCGCGGCGTCCGTGAAGTCGCCGCGGCGCACCCGGACGCCACGCTCCGCGAAGGCCCGGGCCCGCTCCGGTTCGCGCACGCTGACGCCGATCTCCTGGGCGGGGACGCGGTCCAGCAGCTTCTCGACGACGAGTCGGCCGAGCTGCCCGTTGGCTCCGGTGACGACGATCATGACGATCCTCTTTCTGTACCTGTTCCATGTTTCCAGCGATAACATTTCGAAGGTACCACCGGAAACGGAAGACCGCTAACACTGCTCCGTTACCATCGGAAGCATGGCCACGGAGAGCACGGAGAGCACGGAGAGCACGGAGAGCATCGACGTCACCGCGGTGGAGGCGCCGGAAGGGCCGCGCGGGCGCATCGTCGCGGCGGCCGCGCGTCTGCTGGCCGAGGGCGGTCCGGACGCGGTGTCGACGCGGGCCGTGAGCGCCGCCGCGGGGGTCCAGCCGCCGACCATCTACCGGCTCTTCGGCGACAAGGAGGGCCTGCTCGACGCGGTCGCCGCGCACGGCTTCACCGCCTACGTGACCAGCAAGTCAGCTCTCGCCTCGACCGGCGACCCGGTGGAGGACCTGCGCCGCGGCTGGGATCTGCACATCGGCCTCGGGCTCGCGAACCCCGCGCTCTTCACGCTGATGTACGGCCGCTACCGCCCGGGCACGACCTCGCCGGCGGCCGCCGCGGCCTTCGAGGTGCTCGCCGGGCACATCCGTCGCGTGGCCGAGGCGGGCCGGCTCGCCGTCCCCGAGGAGCGTGCCGTCGCCCTGGTCCACGCGGCAGGCTCCGGTACGACGCTCACGCTCATCGCCACGCCCGAGGAGCGCCGCGACCCCGAACTCTCCCGGACCGCCCGCGAGGCCGTCCTCGCGGCGATCACCACGGACGCGCCGGCCGACGCCGCGCCCGAGCCGGTCACCGCCGCGGTCACGCTGCGGGCGGTCCTCCCCCGGACCGACGCCCTGACCGCACCGGAGCGCGGGCTCATGGAGGAGTGGCTGGACCGGATCGCCGGGTCCTCCGGCTGACCGCCGGCCGCCCGCAGGCCCGTCGCCCGCAGGCCCGTCGCCCGCCGATCCGGCGTCAGGCGAGGCCGGTGAACCGTTCCGCCACCGTCTTCGCGGCGGCGCCCAGCAGGATCGTGTAGTGGTTGGAGTCCTCGACCAGTTCGGCGGGCAGGTCCACCGAACCGCCGGTCCAGCGCTCGATCACGGTGGCGGGCAGCATCGGCGGTTCCTGGCCGAGCAGCCCGAGCGGCGCGTGCAGCAGCAGCGCGGGGACGGAGAGCCGCTCCAGGTCCGCCGCGAAGCGGTCCCCGGAGGCCAGCAGATCCCGCCCGTCCTGCCGTACGGCCCCCTCGCGCGCCTTCGACCGGCGGGCACCCTCGGGACCCGTGAGGTCGTAGCGGACGTACGCCTCGACGTCGGCGTTCCAGTCCGGGCCCAGCGCCGGATGGGCGCGGAAGAAGTCGACGTAGTCCTGGTCGGTCTCGTACGTGCGGCCGAGGCGCACTATCGCGGGCCCGAGCGTCACGTCGAGGATGCCGTCGAGATCGGCGCCGGGCGGCACCGGCAGGGGCAGCCCTCCGTCGACGAGCAGGAGCCGGTCGAACAGTTCGGGGCTGCGCGCGGCGGCGAGCAGCGCGACGTACGCGCCCATCGAGTGCCCGGCCAGCGCGACCGGGGCGCCGGCGCCGAGGCCTTCCGCCAGCCGGCACAGGTCGCCGGCGTGCCGGTCGAGGCCGTACGGGCCCGGGGTGTCGGTGCTGCCGCCGCGTCCCCGCAGGTCGGGCGCGAACAGGCTCCACTCGTCCGAGAGGTGGCGGGCGAGGGCGCCGAACGCCATGCCGGACGCGGTGATGCCGTGGGCGGCGAGCGCGGTGCGCGGCCCGTCACCGAACCGCAGGACCCGCAGGGTTCCGCCCTCGACGGGCAGATCGAGTTCGGCCGGCTCGTCCATACGCTCCCCCTGCTCGTCCCGGGCGGTCCGGCGACCTCGCCGGGCGGTTCGCTCAGCGACGTCGCACGGCGCCGCTCCGCGAAGTTAACAAGCGGGTCCGAGGCCGTGGAAGGGGTATGCGCGTACGTCTGGGCCCCGTGCGAGACGCGCCCTCGGGGTCGACTCGGCCCCGGACGGCCTCCAGGCCGCAGGAACCGCCACGGTTCCCGGCACGCCCGGAGCGCCACGCACGGCCCCGTCCGAACGGCACACCCCTAGGCGTCCGGCGCGCTCCATCCCTGGCGGCGCAGGACCTCGGCGACGTCCGGGGCCCGGTAGTGCGCCCCCTTGAGGACCTTGCCGTCGGCCCGGCGGGCCACCTGGCCGTCGGGGCCGATCTTCGTCATGTTGGCCCGGTGGATCTCGGCGATCACCGCTTCGAGGTCGATCCCGTGGACGAGGGCCGTGCCGTACGCCACGTACACGACGTCGGCGAGTTCGTGCGCCAGCCGGTCGAGCGGACCCTCGACCGAGACCTCCGCCACTTCCGCGGCCTCCTCGGCCAGCAGTTCCCCGCGGTGCGCGGCCAGCCCCGGCGAGACCTCGGTCGGGACGCTGCCGGTGTGCAGGCCGAACGCCCGGTGGAACTCCCGGACCAGCGAGGCCGGGGAAGGGGAGCCGGGTGAGAGGGCTGCGGGCGAAGGGACGGCGACCGGATCGCCGACGGCCGAGGTGCCCCGCGCAGCCTCCGGAGACGCCGTCGGGGAAGCCGCTCGAGCTGTGGGAGAAGGGACCTGCGACGGGAAGGACGGCTGCATGGGCCGAGCCTATCGATCCGCAGGATCCGGTCCCGTCCGTCCCGGCCTGGTCAGGACCGCCCTCGGGCTGGCAGGATCGCGCGCATGTTCCAGGCACTCCCCCGCATCGGCCGACGCCGCGCGCTGTTCGGCTCGACGGCCGTCCTCGCGGTCGTCGGGCTGCTGCTGTGGTGGCTGCTGCCGTTCGGCGAGGAGTCCCCGCACGGGACGATCACCTTCAGCGCGGGCACCCCGACCGGGGTCTACCAGAAGTACGGCACGCTCCTGCAGGGAGCCATGGCCAAGGACATGCCCGATGTCGACGTCAGGCTGCTGAACAGCGACGGGTCGCAGGAGAACATCCGGCGCGTGGCCACCGGCCAGGCCGACTTCAGCATCGCGGCGGCCGACGCCGTGGAGACGTACATCCTGCAGAACAAGCCGGGCTCGGGCCGGCTGCGCGGCTGCTCGCGGCTGTACGACGACTACGTGCACCTGGTGGTGCGGCGCTCGTCGTCCATACGGTCGGTGGCGGATCTGAAGGGCAGGAAGGTCGCCGTCGGTCCGAGCGGTTCCGGGGTACGGCTGATCGCGAACCACGTGCTCCAGGCGGCGGGGCTGGACGCCGACAGCGACATCGAGCCTCTCGACAACGGCATCAAGGACATGCCGGAGATGCTCAAGGACCACAAGATCGACGCCTTCTTCTGGTCCGGTGGCCTCCCGACGAGCGCCGTCCTCGAACTCTCCGAGGCCGACGACATCCGTCTGGTGCCGATCGGCAGCGACCTCGTCAAGAAGCTGCACGAGCAGGGCGGGGCCTCGCGCTACTACCGGGCCGCGGTGATGCCCGCCGACGCCTATCCGAAGGCACAGCGCGGCGCGGCCGTGCAGACGCTGGCCGTGGCCAACTTCCTGATCACACGGGACGACGCGGACGCGAACCTGACCGAGGAACTCACGCGCACGGTGATCGCCAGCCGCGACCGCATCGGCCAGAAGGTGCACGCGGCCCAGCTCGTGGACCTGCGTACCGCGATCTACACGGATCCGCTGCCCCTGCACGAGGGCGCGCGGCGCTACTACCGGTCGATCAAGCCGTAGCCGGGCCGCATCGGACGTACGCCGCTCAGGTCACGCGCCCGGGTTCCGACCTCGGCACCGTCACCGTCACGCGCAGGCCGTGCGGCTCCTGGTGGTCGTACGCGATGGAGCCGCCGCCCGCCTCCAGGAGGGCCCGCGAGATGGAGAGGCCGAGGCCCGAGCCCTTGACGTTCTGATGGACGGCGCTGCGCCAGAAGCGGTCGCCGATGCGTGTCAGGTCCTCGTCCGTGAGGCCGGGGCCGCAGTCGGTCACCACGACGGTCGACGTCTGGCCGTTGGACTCGACCGTCACCTCGACGCATCCGTCCTCGGGTGTGAACTTCACCGCGTTGTCGATCACCGCGTCCAAGGCGCTCGACAGCGTGACCGGGTCGGCCCAGGCGGTGACGGCCGGGCAGGCTCCCACCAGCCGTACCCCCCGGCTCTCGGCGACCGGCTGCCAGGAGGCGACCCGCTCGGCGGTCAGCGCGCCGATGTCCGTGAGGCGCACGTCGGCCTCGGCGTGCTCGGCGAGGGCCAGGTCGAGCAGATCGTCCAGGACCTGGGCCAGGCGCTTGCCCTCGGTGCGGACGGAGGCGATCTCCTCGTTGCCCTCGGGCAGTTCGAGGGCGAGCAGCTCGATGCGCAGCAGCAGTGCGGAGAGCGGGTTGCGCAGCTGGTGCGAGGCGTCGGCGACGAAGGCGCGCTGCTGCTCCAGCACGTCCTCGACGTTGTCGGCCATCTCGTTGAACGACCGGGCCAGGCGCTGGAGTTCCGGTGGTCCGCCGGCCGCCGCGACCCGGGACTTGAGGCGCCCGGTCGCGATGTCGTGCGTGGTGGCGTCGAGAACGCGTACGGGGCGCAGCACCCAGCCGGTCAGCCGCAGCGCGGCGCCGACCGCGAGGAGCATCGCGGCGATCTCGCCCGCTCCGATGATCAGCCAGCCGTGCAGGGTCGCGGACCGCATCTGCCCGGTGGGCGAGTCGGTGACGACGACGGCGATGACGTCGCCGTCCTTGATGACCGGGGAGGCGACGACGAGCCGGTGGCGCTGCCAGGGCCAGACCTGCTCGGGGTCGTGGCTGCGACGGCTGACCAGCGCCTCGTTGAAGGCGTCGCGGGCCACCCCCGTCCGGGGCAGACCCCAGTCGTCCGGGGCGTTGGCCATGGGCCTCAGGTTGCGGTAGAAGACGCCGGCGCGGATGCCGTACACCTCGTAGTAGCGGGCCAGCTCGGTGCGCAGCGTCTCGGCGCGTTCGTCGGGGAAGCCGCCCTGGGTGCCGCTCGGCGGTTCGGTGACGTACTGGGCGAGGGCGGAGAAACGCGCGGTGTCGTCGATGCGGTCGACGACGACGCGCTGCTGCCGGGCGGCCGCGACGCTGACGGCCAGCGGAACGCCGAGGGCGAGCAGGACGGCCGCCATCAGGACGATGAGCAGCGGGAGGAGACGCGTGCGCACCGTGCCCGCTACCCGGCCGGGGCGACGAGCCGGTACCCGACGCCGCGCACGGTCTCGATCAGCGCCGGCATGCGCAGCTTGGAGCGCAGCGAGGCGACGTGCACCTCCAGGGTGCGTCCGGTCCCCTCCCAGCTGGTGCGCCACACCTCGCTGATGATCTGCTCGCGGCGGAACACGACACCGGGGCGCTGGGCGAGGAGCGCGAGCAGGTCGAACTCCTTGCGGGTCAGCTGGACGGTGGTGCCGCCGACGGTGACCTGCCGGTTGGGCAGCTCGATGCGGACGGGCCCGAGGAGCAGGGCGGCCTCACCGGGGGTCGCGGCGTCGTCGTGGGCGGTGCGCCGCGCGACGGCGTGGATGCGGGCCAGCAGTTCCCCGGTGTCGTACGGCTTCACCACGTAGTCGTCGGCGCCGAGGTTGAGGCCGTGGATACGGGAGCGCACGTCCGCGCGCGCGGTGACCATGATCACCGGGGTGGCGGTCCGTTTGCGGATCTTGCCGCAGACCTCGTAACCGTCCTGGTCGGGCAGCCCGAGGTCGAGGAGGACGACCCCGAAGCCGTCGCTCTCCGGGACGAGGGCCTGCAGGGCCTCCTCGCCGCTGCGGGCGTGGGTGACGTCGAAGCCGTGCCGTGCGAGCACGGCGGACAGGGCCGCGGCGACGTGGTTGTCGTCCTCGACGAGCAGCAGTCTCATTCCGGCCCCCTCCGGTTCATCGGTCGTACGGTCTCGGCGCGTGCAATGGCGTACGGTCGCGGCGCGTGCCCTGTGGAACGGTGCACGCACGCGTGCGCCAACAAGGAAGTCACGCCGATGGACAAGGACGGCGTCAAGGGCCTTCGGGTTGCCTGCGGCTTCCGTTACCCAGCCGGTACGCGCCTTCGCGCCGGCCATTACGACACGTGTCCGATTGCTACCGGATCGTGATGCTCAAGTTCCCCTCAGATGTAATGACGCTGGTCGTGCGGGGTCACTACTGTCCTCCGAAACCGAGGAGGACGGAGCCCCAAAGCGATGACCGAAGTATCGGTGGCCAAGGACGACCTGGCCGGGACCGACGAACTGGTCGTCCTGAAGAGCGTCAACAAGCACTTCGGCGCGTTGCACGTACTCCAGGACATCGACCTGACGATCACACGGGGTGAGGTCGTCGTGGTCATCGGACCGTCCGGGTCCGGGAAGTCCACACTCTGCCGCACGATCAACCGCCTGGAGACCATCGATTCGGGTGACATCTCGATCGACGGCAAGCCGCTGCCCCAGGAGGGCAAGGGGCTCGCGCGGCTCCGGGCCGACGTGGGGATGGTCTTCCAGTCCTTCAACCTCTTCGCGCACAAGACCGTGCTCGAGAACGTGATGCTGGGCCAGACCAAGGTCCGCAAGACCGACAAGAAGGCGGCGGAGGAGAAGGCCCGGGCGCTCCTCGACCGCGTCGGCGTCGGCACGCAGGCCGACAAGTACCCGGCGCAGCTGTCGGGCGGCCAGCAGCAGCGCGTCGCGATCGCGCGGGCACTGGCGATGGACCCGAAGGTCATGCTCTTCGACGAGCCGACCTCGGCGCTGGACCCCGAGATGATCAATGAGGTCCTGGAGGTCATGCAGCAGCTCGCCCGCGACGGCATGACCATGATCGTCGTCACCCACGAGATGGGTTTCGCCCGTTCGGCCGCCAACCGTGTCGTGTTCATGGCCGACGGCCGCATCGTCGAAGAGGCGGTGCCGGACCAGTTCTTCAGCAACCCGCGCAGCGACCGTGCCAAGGACTTCCTGTCGAAGATCCTGCACCACTGACCACCCCGGCGTCCCTGACGTCCCTCCTCGCGCGCGGGGCTCCGAGCGCGCGAACCGCCCTTCGACGGCCCGTACTTCTTTCTCCACGCAAAGGATGTTCTCCATGAAGCTCTCCAAGGTCGTCGCCGCCTCGGCCGCCGTGCTCGCCCTCACCGCCACCGCCACCGCGTGCGGTTCGGACAACAAGGACGACAGCGGTTCCTCGGGCGGCGGCAAGATCAAGGTCGGCATCAAGTACGACCAGCCCGGTCTCGGCCTGAAGCAGCCGGACGGCTCCTTCGCCGGCTTCGACGTGGACGTCGCGACCTACGTCGCCAAGGAGCTCGGTTACAAGCCGAGCCAGATCGACTTCGTCGAGACGAAGAGCGCCGACCGTGAGAACGCGCTCGCCCGCGGCGACGTGAAGTTCATCGCGGCCACCTACTCGATCACCGACGAGCGCAAGGCCAAGGTCGACTTCGCGGGCCCCTACCTGCTGGCCCACCAGGACCTGCTCGTCAAGGCCGACTCGAAGATCGCCAAGGGCGACGACCTCAACGGCAAGAAGCTCTGTTCGGTGACCGGCTCGACGTCGGCGCAGAACGTCCAGAAGACGATCGCCCCGAAGGCCAACCTGCGTCAGTACAGCGGCTACTCGGAGTGCATCGCCGGCCTGCAGAGCGGCGCCGTCGACGCGGTGACCACGGACGACTCGATCCTCGCGGGCTTCGCGGCGCAGGACAAGTACAAGGGTCAGTTCAAGCTCGCCGGCCTCAAGCTGAGCAACGAGAACTACGGCGTCGGCATCAAGAAGGGCGACTCCGCCCTGGAGAAGAAGATCAACGCCGCTCTCACCAAGATGGTCAGCGACGGCGCCTGGGACGCGGCGGTCAAGAAGAACTTCGGCCCGGCCGAGTACAAGAACGAGCCGGCCCCGAAGATCGGCGTGATCGTCAAGTAGTCCGGCCCTCCGAAGTCACCAGGTAACGCAGGGACCTTCAGGTGACGCAGGAATCCGCGGTTCACGCGGGGTTCCGCCGGTGCGCCGCCGCCCGCCGCGATCACGGCGGCGGCGCACCGCGTCCGCCACGTACGCCACCACCCGGAAGCGCGGGAGATCGTGTTCGACTTTCTTCAAGGTTATGACGTCCTCGGGGCGTTCTGGACGACGGTGAAACTCACCGTCTACTCCGCCCTCGGCTCCCTGGTCCTGGGCACCCTGCTGGCCGCGATGCGGGTCAGCCCGGTCCCCCTCATGCGCGGGTTCGGCACCGCCTACGTGAACATCGTCCGGAACATCCCGCTGACCGTCATCATCGTCTTCAGCTCACTCGGACTCGCCGACATCTTCGGCGTGACGTTGGGCGCACCGGACGACTTCAAGCTCCAGGGCTTCCGGCTCGCGGTCCTCAGTCTCGTCGCCTACACGGCGGCCTTCGTCTGCGAGGCGCTGCGCTCCGGCATCAACACCGTGCCCGTCGGACAGGCGGAGGCGGCCCGCGCGATCGGGCTGAGCTTCAGCCAGACCCTGCGGCTCATCGTGCTGCCGCAGGCGTTCCGTTCCGTCATCGTGCCGCTGGCGAACGTGCTGATCGCACTGACCAAGAACACGACCGTGGCCGCCGCCATCGGCGTGGCCGAGGCCGCCACCCTGATGAAGACGATGATCGAGGCCGAGGCGCAGACGGTCCTCATCGCCGCCGTCTTCGCCTTCGGGTTCGTGGTCCTGACCCTCCCCACCGGCCTCATCCTCGGCTGGCTGGGCAAGCGACTGGCGGTAAAGCGATGACCTCCGTTCTCTACGACGCCCCCGGCCCCCGGGCCAAGCGCCGCAATGTGGTCCTCTCGGTGGTCTTCGTCGTTCTGTTCGCCCTGTTCCTGTGGTGGGTCTGGACGGCGATGGACGACAAGAACCAGCTCAAGTGGGCCCTTTGGGAGCCGTTCACCACGGCGGACGCCTGGAGCACCTATCTGTGGCCGGGTCTCCTCGGCACGCTCAAGGCCGCCGCGCTCAGCATGGTGATCGCCCTCCCGCTGGGCGCCGTCTTCGGCATCGCCCGTCTCTCGGACCACCGCTGGGTGCGCGTTCCGGCCGGGGCCGTGGTCGAGTTCTTCCGGTCGATCCCGGTCCTGCTGCTCATGCTGTTCGCGAACGAGCTGTACGCGCGCTCCGCGGGCATCGCCAGTGAGGACCGCCCGTTCTACGCGGTCGTCACCGGCCTGGTCCTCTACAACGCCTCGGTCCTCGCCGAGGTCGTGCGGGCCGGCATCCTCGCCCTCCCCAAGGGGCAGACGGAGGCCGCGTACGCGATCGGGCTGCGCAAGGGCCAGACGATGGGCAGCATCCTGCTGCCGCAGGCGGTCACCGTCATGCTGCCCGCGATCGTCAGCCAACTCGTGGTCATCGTGAAGGACACCGCACTGGGCGGTGTGATGATCGGCTACCAGGAGCTGCTCACCGCGCGCAGCACGCTGGCGGCCAACTACGCCAACGTCGTCCAGAGCTTCATCATCGTCGCCGTCATCTTCATCATCGTGAACTTCGCGATCACCAGCTTCGCCTCCTGGCTGGAGGCCCGGCTGCGGCGCGGCAAGAAGTCGACCGGCGCGGTGCTCCCGCTGAACGACGCCGCGATCGACGGCACCGCGGGCACGGGTGGTGGCGGCGGCATCGCAGGCGGTATCTGATGAACAGTCAATCTGCGTGACCGGCGGGGGCAGTGGCGTGATCGCCACTGCCCTCGTCACTTGACGCAAGCACCGGCAATGGGTTGCATACGTTCTGTGATCGTGCACCCCGCTCCACCTGCCTGTTGCCGTACGTCTCTCAGGACACCGCTCCGGGCAGGGGGCACCGCGTCGTGGACCCGGTGATCATCGTCGGAGCAGGGCCCGTCGGGCTCACGCTGGCCCTTGCGCTGGCCCGCCAGGAGGTTCCCTCCGTGGTCCTGGACGAGGGGCCGGGCAAGGACGAACAACGGCTCGCGCGAAGTGTGGTGCTGCGCGAGGACACGGCCGCGCTGGTCGGCAGGCTCGCGGGGCTCCCGCCCGACGACATCGGCTTCCGTTGGGCCGGATGGCGGTCGATGCGACGCAAGCAGGTGATGCGCGAGGTCGCCTTCGGCGGCCGGGTGAGCGGGAGCGGGGAACGGGGCGGTGCCACCGGCTCCCGGGACACCGGGGCGTCCCGCGGTGACGGCCCTCGGGGGGCCGTCACCGCCCGGGGCGCGGGTGCCTCCAGGGGCGCGGAAAGCACGGTGGAGGCGGAGGAGTTCAGCGCTCCGCTGCACATCGCCCAGCACGAACTGACCGGGGCCCTGCGCGAGGCGATCGTCCACGAGCGGCTCATCAAGGTCGCCGCCGACAGCCGTCTCGACTCCGTCGAACAGGAGACGTCGGGCGTCACGGCACACACCCGCGGGTCCAACGGAACGTGGTGGCGCGGCAGTTACCTCGTCGGATGCGACGGACCGCGCTCGACGGTGCGCAAGCTCCAGGACATCCGCTTCCCCGGCCGCACCGCGGTCGAGCGGCACGCGGTGGCGGCGCTGCGGGCCGAACTCCCCTGGCCCGGAGAAGCGTTGCTGCACCGCCTGCCGCCGTGGCGGACGTCCGGGCCCTCCGTCGGTGAGGTGACCGCGCGCCCGCTCGCCGAGGACGTGTGGCGACTGGACTGGCTGCTGCCCCCGGGCAAGGACCTGGTCACGCCCGACCTGCTGGTCGCCCGCATCAGGGAGACCCTCGGCGGCTGGAGCGGCGGCTCCACCCCCGCGTACGAGCTGCTCGACACCGGCGTCCACACCGTGCACCACCGGCTCGCCCGGCGGTGGCGTGTCGGGCGGGTCTTCCTCGCCGGGGACGCCGCCCACCTGCTCGGCGCCCTCGGTACCCAGGGGCTGGACGAAGGGCTGCGGGACGCCGACAACCTCGCCTGGAAGCTGGCGCTCGCCTGGCACCACGGCCCGCACGAGGCCCTGCTCGACAGCTACCAGACGGAGCGGAGGGCCGTGGTCGCCGCCCGGTTGCGCGCCGCCGACCAGGCACTGCCCGTCCTGCGGGGCGGCGGCGGGCTTCGTGCCTACGTCCCCGGCTCCGCGCGCGGCCACGACGCGCTCCTCACGGACGGCCACCTCGGACGCGGCCCGCTGGGCACGCCGGGGACGTACGCCGACTCCCCGCTCGCGCCCCCGCCCGCCGAGTCGCAGGCCCCCGTCGCCACCGAGCCGGGCGCCCCGGTCACCGACGTCCGGGTGACGGCGGAGGACGGCTCGTTCGTACCGCTGCGCGAGCGGCTCGGGCGCGGCGTCCTGCTCGTCGTGCTGATCGCGCCGGGCACCGGGGTGTGGGAACGCAAGCACTGGGTGACGGCCGGCATCATGCCCCGGCTCGCCGCCGCCGTGACCGCGCTGCCGCACCCCGCCGAACTCCTCGTCGCGGAGAGCTATCCGGGCGCGGCGGCGCACACCGTGCTCCTCGTCCGCCCCGACGGCCATCTGGTCACCGCGCTCAGCGGCGTCCGGCCGGCCGACCTGTACGAGGCGGCCGAGGCCGCCCTCGGCGGACCGGCGGCGACGGAGCCCGCCGCGGAGGCGACCGCCGGCCGGAGTTGAACGCTCCGTGACCACCTGAGCTGGGGGATTCGATGCCGTGGGCCCTCGGGGGTCCACATAGTGACAGTGAGTTGACCCGCCTGCACCGTCATGGTCTACTCCGGATCGTGACCGACACCTGTGTGCGCCTGTGGCGGAGGGTCCATATGGACCTCCTCCGCTATGCGGGCTGCGTGTGTCGCCCGTCCTTCTGACTTCGCATCCTTTCTCCCGCGCGCCGCTTCGTGCCTTCGCGCGCTCCTCTCGCGAACTCTCAGGACGGTCCGAGTGTCTGTCTCACCCTCTGTCTCCGCGTCTCCCGCTGTCCCCGGCGCCTCCGGCACCCCCACCCAGGCCGATCTCCTCGCCTTCGTCCGCCGTACGGCCGCCGACGCCGAGCTGATCGCCTCGCTCCCCCTCGACCCCGAAGGCCGCACCTGGGTGCGGCTCGAAGGCCCCGGCGGCAGCGAGGCCTGGCTCATCGGCTGGCCGCCCGGCACCGGTACGGGCTGGCACGACCACGCCGAGTCGGTCGGCGCCTTCCTCACCGCGTCCGGCGAGCTCAAGGAACACTCGCTCGCCGCGCGGCTGCCCGCCGACGGCTGGAAGACCCTCGAACTCACCGAGGACATCGACCGGCACCGCACGCTGTCCGCGGGTACCGGCCGCGCCTTCGGCCGCCACCACGTGCACGAGGTCCTCAACGAGTCCACCGAGGAGCACGCGATCTCGGTCCACGCCTACTACCCGCCGCTCCCGCAGATCCGCCGCTACAGCCGCACCGGCCAGTTGCTGCGTCTGGAGCACGTCGAACGCCCGGAGGACTGGCAGTGAGCACCCCCGGCCCCGTCGGCATCGACGAGCTGCTGGAGCAGGTCCGCGCGGGCCTCGACCGCGTGGAACCCGAGGAGGCGTACGCGGCCGCGCAGGCCGGCGAGGCCCTCCTGGTCGACACCCGGTACGCGGCCCTGCGTGACCGCGACGGCCTGGTCCCCGGGGCTCTCGTCGTCGAGCGCAACGAACTGGAGTGGCGGCTCGACCCCGTCGGCAGCCATCGTGCCCCTGAGGCCACGAGCCATGACCTGAAGGTCGTGGTGTTCTGCAACGAGGGATACGCGTCGAGTCTCGCAGCGGCGTCCCTGCGTCAGTTGGGGCTGCACCGGGCGACCGACCTGGTCGGTGGCTTCCAGGCGTGGCGAGCGGCCGGTCTCCCGGTCACGACCGCCGACGGGGACGAGTAGGTCCGCCGCCCTCGGCCCACGCGGAACCCTGGCCCCTCCCGGCCCCTACGAAGGCGGGCGCCCCTCGGGTAAGGGGCGCCCGCCTTGTGCACCACCTCTTACAACCACCCTTCGGGGCCACCCTTTCGGGAGTGGCGCGCACCTTTCGGCGGCGTGTCCCACGCGCCGCCGGCGGGACTCACTCCTTGGCCGTGGCCACCAGGACGGGCCGCGTCCTCAGGGCGACGCGCCCGGGCAGCGCGGTGGCGACCAGGGCGAGCAGCCCGGCGACCGCGACGACCGTCAGGTACACGAGCGGGGTGACCGCGGGGGCCGCGCTGCCCGTCATACCGACGCTGAAGGCGGTGAGGACGGCGAGCGCGATCCCGCTGCCGAGGGCCGTGGCGAGCAGCAGGACCGACAGTGCCTCGGTCCGCAGCATGCGCAGCACCTGACGGCGGGTCGCACCGGCGAGGCGGAGCATCGCGAACTCGCGGACCCGTTCGGACACCGACATGGCGAGGGTGTTGACGACGGCGATGGCGGTGAAGGCCAGCACCAGCCCCATGGCGAGGAGGTTCACCTCGGCGTTCGCCTGCTGCCGCTCGATCCGGAGCGAGTCCGCCTCGGCCGGGGCGAGCACTCGTACGGCCGGGAACTCACGCAGCGTGGTCGCGAATTGTTTCTGTGTGCGGGCAGTGCGGACCAGGACGGAGGCGGCGAGTGGGTTGTCGACATGGCGGGCGACCAGGTCGTGGGCGAAGGTCAGGTCCCCGAAGCCGAGGCCCCTGGTGTAGACGGCGGCGACCGTGAGCCGGACGGGCGTTCCGTCACCGAGGGTGAGACGCAGCGTGTCTCCGGGCTTCAGATGGAGCTGGTTCGCGGCGAGTTCGCTGACGGCGACCGTGCCGCTGTCGAGGTCGTCCAGGGTGCCCGCCGTGACGTCCGGGTCCCAGGTGCAGGACAGGCCGGCCGGTGTGACGCCCTGTGCCGCGTACTTGTCGAGGCCCACCCGGACGGTCGTGCGGACCACTTCGGTGACGACGTCGTGCCGCGTGCGCAGGGCCCGGGCTGCCGCCGCCGGAACACCGGGGCCCTGAGCGGCGAGCACATAGTCGGCGCGGACACCCTCGCGCGCCTGGGCCCGGGCCGCGTTCCCGAGCGTGGGCTGGACGAAGAGCACGGTGCAGGTCATCCCGACGAGGAGGGTCAGCGGAGTGACGACGGAGGCCATGCGGGCCGCGTTGCCGCGGAGGTTGGCGCGGGCGAGCCGTCCCGCGGGGCCGCTCAGCCGCAGCGGGCCGGCGAGCCCGGCGGCGGCAGCGCGCACCAGCAGCGGTCCGAGGAGGGAGACGGCGGTGGCGAGGACCACGACGGCCAGGAACGTCACGGGCGTCGACGCGGGCTCGGTGCGCAGCCTGCTGAGCACGGCGACGAGCACGGCTCCGCCCGCGAGGAGCACGAGACCGGCGAGCGTCCGGCCCCATGCCGGGCGGGTGCGCTCGACCCGTGCTTCGGCGAGTGCCTCGGCCGGGCGGATGCGGACGACACGGCGGGACGAGATACGGGCGGCGGCCCAGGCACCGAACAGCGTGGCGCCGACGGCGGCGAACAGGGGGAGGACACTGACGGTGTGCTGAAGCGTGGAGGGGACGGCGCCCAGGGCGACGAAGCGGTCGTACAGCCAACTCCCCAGCGGCAGGCCCACGATGGCTCCGCCGACACCTGCGGCCGCTCCGACGAGCAGGGCCTCGCGTCCGAGCAGGGTGCGGATCTGCCCCTGGGTGGCGGCGATGGCCCGCAGCAGGGCGAGTTCGCGATGACGCTGCTGGACGGACAGGGCGAAGGTGCCCACGACCACCAGCACGGCCACCAGCACGGAAGTGCCGCCCATCGCGCCGCCCATGCTGACCAGCCGGATGCGGGCGGCCGCGGCGTCCAGGAACTCGACCGGGCCTCGTGCGTCACCCGAAGCGACCTGCGCGGTGGTGCCGTTCAGCGCCTCGGTCACGGCCCGCTCGACCGTCCGGACGTCGGCGCTGTTCTCGGGCAGGACACCGATGGCGCTGACCTGGCCGGGGTGGGCGGCCAGCCGCGTGGCCTCGGCCGTGGAGAAGAAGAGGGAGGTCTGGTGGCTGACGTCGGAGGCGGGCGCGGCGATTCCGGTGACGTGGTAGGTGCGGGGTGACCGCGTCGACTGGACGGTGAGGCGGTCGCCGGGCTTCAGGTGCGCGCGCTCGGCGAAGTGCCGGTCGACGACGAGGTCGGTGTCCGACTCGGGTGCCCTGCCGGCGGTGAGCCGGTACGGAGTGAGCGCGGCCGAGTCCCAGGCATGCCCGTAGGCGGGACGGTCCTTCTCCACGGCAGAGGCGGCGGTCAACGGCTGTGCGAGGAAGGTCAGTTCGGGGACGACGCGGCGCACTCCGGGCAGACCGCGCAGCCGGGTGGCGAGGTCGTCCGCGAGCCAGGCCCGTTCGGCGATCGGCTTCGCCTTGTGCTTGACCTTGGTCTTTCCCTTCTTGTGCTTGACGGTCGTCCGGTGGACGTTCTGGTCGGCGGAGACCACGATCGGCGCCGCGGCGTAGCGCTCGGTGCGGATCGTGCCGCGCAGGCCGGTCTCCAGGAGAGTGCCGCAGGCGGTGATGAGGGCCGCCGCGCACATCAGGGCGACGAAGGCACCGAGGAAGCCGCCCTTGCGGGCGCGGACGGTCTTCAGCGCGTAGCGCAGCATCATGTCGGGTCGCTCGCTTTTCTGTTGTGGGATGCCTCGGTGTCGTCGACTGCCGTGCTGCCGTGGGATGTCGGCACACTCTCGGCTTCGGCTCCGGTGTCGTTGTCCGGGGCCGGATGGGCGAGGAACCGGGTGAGGACGGTGCGCGCGCCGTCGGGAGTGTCGGTGTCGGGGCGCCTGTAGCGGTTGAGGAGCGCGATGTACTCCTCGAAGAACGCGTGCAGTTCGGGAAGCGTGAGCCGGATGCTGCCGCGCGAGTAGGGGAAGGCGTCGGCCCACGGGTCCTCGTCCGCGCCGGTCCGCGTCTGCGTCCGGGCCTGGGCCTTCTCGAAGAGTTCGAGGTCGGCGGCGTAGGCGTGGTGGTTCAGCTCGTCCATGACGAGCCGCATCTCGGCGCTCTGCCGGCTGCGGGGCGGGAACCGCCGGTCACCGGGTACCGCCCGCCACCAGCGCTCCCGGCCGTGACCGTCCGCCTCCGGCTGCTCCTCGACGAAGCAGTACCGGGCGAGTTCACGCAGGTGGTAGCTGGTGGCTCCGGTGTTCAGCCCGAGCTCGCGGGCCAGGCTCGCCGAGGTCGCCGGGCCGTGCAGGGTGAGGTGCTGGAGGATGCGCTGCCGCCGGGGCTGCGCGAGGGCCTTGAGCGTGGCGAGGTCGGAGAGTTCCGTGGAGGCATGCGGCGCCGGTGCGGGTGCTGCCTCCTGCATGCCGGGTTCCTGTGCCATGTGTACACAGTCGTCCGTGCACAGGTGCCTGTGCACTGCGGTGACCAGGCGTCTTCCGCCGGGGGTTAACCCCACCCCGTCCGGGGCCAGTTGACGTCGCGGCAGGCGGTCACGCCGGGGTCACTCCTACGCCGCCCTCGTGGATCCGTCCGCACCCACACATGCGTCCGGGCCCCGAACGCGATCGGCGCCCCCGCGCGTCCACCGTGTCCGAAGCCCGTGACCGGACGACGGCGCCCGGGACTCCGGGACACCGTGTGCTGCTGCTCCGTCGAGGGATCGGGGCCCGCGGGCTCAGAACCCCTCGTCCGCGAGCCCTTCCGTGTCCTCGCCCTCTTCTTCCAACGCCTGCCGGACCACGCGCAGGGCCATGCCCTGGGAGTAGCCCTTGCGGGCGAGCATGCCCGCGAGGCGCCGCAGTCGCTTGTCGCGGTCCAGGCCGCGCGTGGAGCGCAGCTTGCGGGCGACCAGGTCCCGCGCGGTCGCCTCCTCCTGGTCGGAGTCGAGCTGCCCGACGGCCTCGTCGATCAGCGTCGGTTCGACGCCCTTGGTCCGCAGCTCCTGGGCGAGGGCTCGTCTGGCCAGTCCCCGGCCGTGGTGCCGGGACTCGACCCAGGCTTCCGCGAAGGCGCTGTCGTTGATCAGCCCGACCTCCTCGAACCGTGACAGGACCTCGTCCGCCACCTCGTCCGGGATCTCGCGCTTGCGCAGCGCGTCCGCGAGTTGCTTGCGCGTACGCGGGGTCCCGGTGAGCAGACGCAGGCAGATCGCGCGCGCCTGCTCGGCCGGGTCCTTCGGCTGCTCCCCCTTCTCGGCCCTCTCGGCCCTCGACGAGAAGGGGGCGCCCCCGTCCTGCGGGTCGTCGGACGGATCGCCGAAACCGCCGCGCCTCCGACGCCCTCGTCCACCTCGTGATCCGCCCGCACCGCGGGCGGCGCCACCGCCACGCCGGGACCCTTCGCCCGAAGGACCGTCACTCCGGCGCGGGCCGAAGCCCGAGGCTCCGCCGTCGTCCGGACCACCGTCGTCCGGACCGTCTCCGGAGAAGCCTTCCCCGCCGTCGAGCCCGTCGTCGGCGGGGCCGTACGAACGGCCGCCGTACCCCCCGGCACCGCCGTACGCTCCGTCACCGTCTCCGTCCGGGCCGCCGTCACGCCCGCCGTACCCCTGCCCCGGCCCCATGGGGGCGGCAGGGGAGGCGTACTCGGCCCAGTCGGTTCGCCGTGTCATGGTCTAGCTCTTGGCCGCCGCGGCCCGGGCCTTGGTGGCCTTGGCAGCCGGAGCGGGCACCGTCTTCGCGGCGTCGTCCGGGGCAGCCGGGACCGCAGCGTCCGCGCCCGGCACGACGGCGGGCTCCTCGGTCTTCTTGTTCACACCGACGCCCAGCTTCTCCAGGATCTTCTTCTCGATCTCGTCGGCGAGGTCGGGGTTGTCCTTCAGGAAGTTGCGCGCGTTCTCCTTGCCCTGGCCGAGCTGGTCGCCCTCGTACGTGTACCAGGCACCGGCCTTGCGGACGAAGCCGTGCTCCACGCCCATGTCGATCAGACCGCCCTCGCGGCTGATGCCATGCCCGTACAGGATGTCGAACTCGGCCTGCTTGAACGGCGGCGCGACCTTGTTCTTGACGACCTTGACGCGCGTGCGGTTGCCGACCGCGTCGGTGCCGTCCTTCAGCGTCTCGATGCGGCGGATGTCGAGTCGCACCGAGGCGTAGAACTTCAGCGCCCGGCCACCGGTCGTGGTCTCCGGGGAGCCGAACATCACGCCGATCTTCTCGCGCAGCTGGTTGATGAAGATCGCGGTGGTCTTCGACTGGTTGAGCGCGCTGGTGATCTTCCGCAGGGCCTGGCTCATCAGACGGGCCTGCAGACCCACGTGCGAGTCGCCCATCTCGCCCTCGATCTCCGCGCGCGGCACCAGGGCGGCGACGGAGTCGATGACGATGAGGTCGAGCGCACCGGAGCGGACCAGCATGTCCACGATCTCCAGGGCCTGCTCGCCGTTGTCCGGCTGCGACAGGATGAGGTTGTCGATGTCGACGCCGAGCTTCTTCGCGTACTCGGGGTCGAGGGCGTGCTCGGCGTCCACGAACGCCACCTGGCCGCCGGCCTTCTGCGCGTTCGCGACGGCGTGCAGGGTCAGGGTCGTCTTACCGGAGGACTCCGGGCCGTAGACCTCGACCACGCGGCCGCGCGGGAGCCCGCCGACGCCGAGGGCGACGTCGAGCGCGGTCGACCCGGTGGGGATGACCTCGATGGGCTCATTCGGCCGCTCGCCCAGGCGCATCACTGCACCCTTGCCGAACTGCCGTTCAATCTGCGCGAGCGCGGCGTCGAGCGCCTTCTCGCGGTCGGTTCCTGCCATGGGTTCCACCCGGTTTGCTTGAGTCGATCGCTTCACGTCAAAGACGCTAACGCCTGCCACTGACAATGCGCCCCGACGCCCGTCCGGCCTGTGGATAACTCGGGCACATCTCCATGGAAACCCTGCCGAAATCCTCGGCGAGGGCTCCGCCGGAACTTCCATAAGAATGGATGTTCGATTTTCGTGTCAAGCGCACCACGCGACACCTCCGAGACTACGTTCACCGTCCGACAAGTCCCGGGATCCGCGCTCGTCACGGGCCCGGCGCGCGCCCGCCCCGGGCTACTCCCCCGGGCGCAGCACCGGTGTCTCCGGCCGTACGACGACGTCGTGCGGGGCCGCCCGGCAGGCTGTGCGCCATGGAAACGACGAGGGTCCGCGCCCTGACTCCGCAGAAGCCCTCGCTCCGTGCGGCCGAGCGGTTCTGCCATGCCACGGGCACCGTGCTCGTCCTGTCGGGATGCGCGCATCTGCTGGTCTTCGCCGTCGACGGCGGCCCTTGGGACGGTCCGGTCTCCTGGCGCAAGCCCGTCACCTTCGGGCTCTCCTTCGGGCTGACGCTGATCGCGGTCACCTGGGTGACGTCGTATCTGCGTGTCGGGGCCCGGCTGCGCACCGTGCTGCTCGTCGTGTTCGCCGCGGACTGTGTCGTGGAGGTCGGCGGGATCACGCTCCAGGCGTGGCGGCGGGTGCCCTCGCATCTGGACATGGAGACCGGCTTCGACACCGTGGTGTCCATGTTGCTCGCCGTGGGCGGCGGCGTGCTGGTCGTGGTGCTGACCCTGTTCGCGGTCGCGTCGTTCCGGAACCGGCCGGCGGGGCCTCCCGGCATGCCGCTCGCCCTGCGTTCCGGGTTCGCGATCCTGCTGGTCGCGCTGGCCTCCGGCGCCGCGATGATCGCCCGCGGTGTCGTTCTCGCCCGTACCGGCCACCAGGAGGCCGCCTACCACTCGACGGCTCCGCTCAAGCCGCTGCACGGCGTGAGTCTGCACGCCGTTCTCGTGCTGCCCGCGCTGGCGTGGCTGCTGTCCCGCACCGGCTGGAGCGAGCGGGTCAGGGAGCGCGTCCTGTACGGGGCGGTCGGCTGCTACGCCGCGGCCGTCCTCGCCGCAGGCGTCGACGCGGTGCTCACCTGGTGAGGGTCACCGGTCGAGCAGCCGCCGCACGCGCGCGGCGAGCCCCTCCGAGCTGCGCGTGCGGTGCCCGTGGACGCGCGGGTCGTCCGTGACCTCGTAGCGCTTCACGTAGGCCCCGAGGAACGCCTGGAGCGTGGCCACGGCGGGGATGGCGATCAGGGCGCCGACGGCTCCGAGGAGCGCCGTGCCCGCGATGACGGACCCGAAGGCGACCGCCGGGTGGATGTCCACCGACTTGGAGGTCAGCTTGGGCTGCAGCACGTAGTTCTCGAACTGCTGGTAGATCACGACGAAGACCAGCACCCACAGCGCGTACCAGGGGTCGACGGTGAAGGCGATCAGCATCGGCAGGGCGCCCGCGAGATAGGTGCCGATGGTCGGGATGAACTGCGAGACCAGGCCGACCCACACGCCGAGCACGGGCGCGTAGGGCACGCCGAGTGCCTCCAGCAGGATGTAGTGCGCCACTCCCGAGATCAGTGCCATCAGGCCGCGCGAGTACAGATAGCCGCCGGTCTTGTCGACGGCGATCTCCCAGGCGCGCAGCACCTCGGCCTGCCGGGCCGGCGGCAGCACCGAGCAGAGCGCCCGCCGCAGCCGCGGTCCGTCGGCGGCGAAGTAGAACGAGAACAGCGCGATGGTCAGCAGCTGGAAGAGCCCGCCCAGGACCTGCCCGGAGACGTCCAGGACGCCGGTGGCGCTGTTCTGCACGTACTTCCGGAGCCAGGCGGAGTGGAGCAGGCTGTCCTGGATGTCGACCCGTCTCAGGTCGGTGTGGAAGTGCGCGTTGATCCAGTTGATGACGGAGTCGAGGTAGTCCGGGAAGCCCTCGACCATCTTGATGATCTGCCCCGCGAGCATCGAGCCGAGCAGCGTGATGAATCCCGCGGTCAGGATCAGCGAGCCGAGGAAGACGAAGAACGCGGCCAGTCCCCTGCGCATGCCCCGCGAGGCCATCCAGCTGACCGCGGGTTCTATCGCGAGCGCGAGGAAGAACGAGATCAGGATGTTGATCAACAGGCCCGTGAGCTGGTGGAACGCCCAACTGCCCAGTTGGAACGCCGCGATGAGCATCAGCGCGAGCACCATGGCACGCGGCAGCCAGCGCGGCATGCGACCGCCCTGCGCGACGACGCCCGCGCCGGGCGGGTCGGGCGGTGTCGTGCCGAACGGGGATGCCTGCTGATCGACCTGCGGGTTCTCGTCTGTCGGGGCCACGGGGCAAGTTTCGCCCACGCCACCGACAATCGGACCCGGTCCCCCCTTGTTCGATGCCCGCCGGACACTTTCCCGGCCCGGGCCAGGCACTTTTCGGGTGCCTGTCAGCGCTTTTCGTACGGAACGTCCATCGACGAGCACACCGCGCGCCAGACGTCCCTGGCCTCCCAGCCGGCGTCCAGCGCCTCGTTGACGGTGCGCCCGCCGAGTTCCGTCATCACGTGATCGCGCGCGAAGGTGTCGGCGTACCCCGCCCCGAAGTGATCAGCCATTCGCTGCCAGAAGACCGTCAACCGCATGACACCAGTATCCCGCCCCTGGGGGTGGGCCAGTGCCGGGAGCCCATGCCGAGACCGCTTTCCGCCCTACGGTCTGACGCATGGCCGAAACAGGAGCATCCCCACTCCCCCAGACGCCCCCGGCGCGTTCCCCGCTCGCACGCGCCGAGCACTTCATCTGGCTCACCGCGCGCGTGCTGGAACAGCGCCGCTTCGCTTATCACTTCCTCGACGGAGGCGCCGACGCGGTGGAGACCGCGCTGGCCGCGTACCGCAACGACGACGAAGGCTACGGTCACGCGCTCGAACCCGATCTGCGCGGCCCGGTCAGCCAGCCGCTGCACACCGGGCACGCCCTACGGGTCCTCGACTCGATCGGGCGCTGCGGCGGCCAGCGGGTGGAGCGTGTGTGCCGCTATCTGACCTCCGTGTCGACGGCGGACGGCGCGCTCCCGGCGATCCATCCCAGCCAGCGCGGCTACCCGGCCGCCCCCTTCCTCACGATCGTCGACGACCCGCCGAGCGAACTCCTCTCCACCGGTCCCGTGGTGGGCCTGCTGCACCGCAACGAGGTGTGGCACGCCTGGCTGTTCCGGGCCACCGACTTCTGCTGGCAGGCGGTCGAGTCCCTGGAGCGGTCCCATCCGTACGAGATCGAGGCGGCGGTCGCCTTCCTCGACTCGGCGGCCGACCGCCCGCGCGCGGAGGCGTGCGCCGACCGGCTGGGCCGCCTCGTCCGGGAGGGCCGGCTCGCCGCACTCGACCCCGGGAACCTGGCGGCCTTCCCCGTCGCCCCCGGTTACGCGGAGCGTGAGCATCACTTCCCCCACGACTACGCGGGCACTCCGGGCTCGCTCGCGCGCGCGTGGTTCACCGACGAGGAGATGTCACGCTCCCTCGACCACCTCGCGGCCGAGCAGCAGGAGGACGGCGGCTGGCCGATCCGGTGGCGTCAGTGGGCGCCGGGCACCGCCCTGGAGAGCCGTCCCCTGGTGACGATCGAGGCACTGCGCACCCTGCGGGCGCACGGGAGACCCGTCGGCTGAGGACGTCCGGCATTCACCGCTGTGCGCGACCACCACACCGGCCACGGCCCCTCCGTCCGGGGCATGACGGGATCGGGGGCCGCGCTCGGCTCCGGGGGCGCGGCGCGGTCCACGCGCGTGTGGCCGCGTGTCACCCCGTGATCGCGCGGACTCCGGCCGTCACCACCACCGCCGCGGCGACCACCACCAGGAACGGGGCACGCAGGATCAGTGCGACGGCCGCCGCCGCGAGCCCCGCGGCCTTCGCGTCCACGACGAGGACCCGCCCGTCCGCGAAGGTCTGCTGGGCCGTGAGGGCGGCAAGGAGCGCGACCGGCAACAGGGCGGCGAGCCGCTGCACGAGGGGCCGCTCCAGCACCCCGGCGGGGATCAGCAGACCGACGAGCTTGACGACGTAGCAGCCGACGGCGGTGGCGCCGATGGCGATCCAGATGTTCAACGGTCTTCCCCAGATGCGTCGTGCGGTGCGTTGTCGGGCCCGTCGGCCGGCGCCTCGGGCCCGGTCGTGGGCGCGGTCCGCGGTGTGTGGGCGTCTGGCCCGTCGCCGGTCCGCCCTCGGTTGCGTCCCGTCACGTAGAGCACGGCGGGGGCGGCGAGCGCGGCCACCAGCACGGGGACTCCGGCGGGCAGTACGGGCAGCAGGCCGAGCCCGAGCAGGACCGCGATGCCGGCGACCGCGCGTTCCGTGGTGGTCTTCAGCATCGGCGCGAGCAGCGCCAGGAAGACGGCGGGTCCGGCGGCGTCCAGTCCCCACTTGTCGGTGTCCCCGATGGCCTCGGCCCCGGCCGCGCCGAGCAGGGTGGTCAGGTTCCACAGGAGGTACAGCGACAGACCGGTGACCGTGAAGCCGAGCCGGACGCTGCGGCGGGTGGGCTGCGCGAGTGCGACGGCCGTGGTCTCGTCGATCACCCACTGGGCGGCGAACGGGCGCACCGCGCGCGGGAGAGCGAGAAGCTGCGACAGGCGCAGCCCGTAGAAGGCGTTGCGCACCCCCAGGAAGAAGGCGCCCGCGGCCGCGGTGAGCGGGTTGCCTCCGGCCGCGAGCGCACCCACCAGCGCGAACTGCGAGGCGCCGGTGAACACCAGGAGGCTGAGCGCACAGGTCTGCAGAAGGCTGAGCCCGCTGCCGGCCGACGTCACCCCGAAGGCGAAACCGGACAGTCCGACGGCGACCCCGACTCCGAGTGCGTCGCGGACGACGGCGGCGTCGGGTTTTCCGCCTTCTTCACTGGTTCGGTCCGCGAGAGCTGTCTGTTCTGCCACCCGTCGGACGGTACGAGGAGGTGCCCCGCGCCGTCTTGTACGTTCTTGCGCTCGCGCTGGTAGGCCCCCGGAGGCACGCCCACGATCCGGGTGAAGTGGCGGTTGAGGTGGGGCTGGTCCGTGAAGCCGACGGCGACGGCCGCCTCGGCGGGCGCGGAACCGGCGTCCAGGAGGTGGCGTGCGCGGCGCACCCGGGCGTCGGTCAGCCAGGTGTGGGGCGGCATCCCGTAGGCGTCCCGGAACGCGCGCAGCAGGGCGAACGAACTGGTGCCGAGGTCGGTGGCGAGCCGCTCCAGTGTCGGCGGCTCGGCCATCCGTTCCTCCAGCACGGCACGCGCGCGTGCCGCGAGACGGCCGCCCGCGGTCCGCACGGCCCGCTGCGGCAGGGGCCCGCCGTTCCGGCGCAGCAGCCGGGTCACGGCGACCCGCAGCAGGGTGTCGGCGGCCAGCGCGTTGCCCTCGTCGGCGGCCCGGAGCACCTGGTGGACCAGCCCCGCCGCGTAGGGATCGTCGAGGACGGGCCGGGTGAATCCGGGGGCACCGCGCAGGGTGGTGGTCTCGGCGGCGATCTCCGCGACGAGGTCCGGGGAGGGGTACACGGCGCCGTAGCGCCAGCCTTCGGGGACGCCGGCGCGTCCGGTGTGCGGGGTGTCGGGGTTGACGAGGGCCAGCGCGCCGGGACCCGCGTACTGGTCGACGCCACCGTGGTGGAAGACCTCGACGCCCTCGTCGATGGCGGCGATCACGAAGTTCTCGTGGGTGTGCCGCACGAAGATCTTCTCGACGTAGCGGGCGCGCAGGAGATCGACACCGGGCAGCTCCGCGTACTGCCAGTGCCGTGCCCGCTCCTGCCCCGAACCTGCCACGCCCTCATTCTCCGCCACCTCGGCCGGAGCCACCGTGGACGCGACCTCATCCCCGGCCGCGGCCACCGTGGGCGTCCGCCGCATCCCGCAGCCGCAGCCACCACGGACGTCCACCGCGATCCTCGCCCGAACCTGCCGGACGCCGGCCGACGGACCGGTTCCGGCGGCGCATCCGCGCAGGTCAGAGCGATTGTCAGTGAGCGGGTGCAGGATGGACGCATGGTCAGCTCCACGCATCGGGCCCTCGACGGCTTCTCCCCCGCGACCCGCGGCTGGTTCACGGGGGCCTTCTCGGCGCCCACCGCGGCCCAGGCCGGGGCGTGGAAGGCCATCGGCGCGGGCTCCGACGTGCTGGTCGTCGCCCCGACCGGCTCCGGCAAGACGCTGGCCGCGTTCCTCGCCGCGCTCGACCAGCTGGCCTCGAAGCCCCCGCCCGCGGACCCCAGGAAACGCTGCCGCGTGCTGTACGTGTCACCGCTCAAGGCACTCGCGGTCGACGTGGAGCGCAATCTCCGCAGCCCGCTGACCGGCATCCGGCAGGAATCGGTGCGGCTCGGGCTGCCAGAGCCCGAGGTGAAGGTGGGGATCCGCTCCGGCGACACCCCGCCCGCCGAGCGCAGGGCGCTGGCCACCCGGCCGCCGGACATCCTGATCACCACCCCCGAGTCGCTGTTCCTGATGCTGACGTCGGCCACGCGGGACGCGCTGACCGGCATCGAGACGGTGATCCTGGACGAGGTGCACGCGGTCGCGGGCACCAAGCGCGGCGCCCACCTCGCGCTCACGCTGGAGCGTCTCGACGAGCTGCTGCCCAAGCCGGCCCGCCGCATCGGCCTCTCCGCGACCGTGCGTCCCGTGGACGAGGTCGCGCGCTACCTCTCCCCGCAGCGCAAGGTGGAGATCGTCCAGCCGCCCTCCGGCAAGGAGTTCGACCTCTCGGTCGTCGTCCCGGTGGAGGACCTGGGCGAGCTGGGCGGCTCCCCGGCCGCCGACGGCAAGGAGGGCGCGGAGAAGCCCTCCATCTGGCCGCACGTCGAGGAGCGGATCACCGACCTCGTCCAGTCCCACCGCTCGACGATCGTGTTCGCCAACTCGCGGCGCCTCGCGGAGCGCCTGTGCAACCGGCTCAACGAGATCGCGTACGAGCGGGCGACCGGCGAGCCCTTGGACGAAGCGCACTCTCCCGCCGAGCTGATGGGCGGTTCGGGGGCGGCCCAGGGTGCGCCGGCCGTCATCGCGCGGGCGCACCACGGCTCGGTGTCGAAGGAACAGCGGGCCCAGGTCGAGGAGGACCTGAAGGCCGGCCGTCTCCCCGCCGTCGTCGCCACCTCCAGTCTCGAACTGGGCATCGACATGGGCGCGGTCGACCTCGTCATCCAGGTCGAGTCCCCGCCCTCCGTGGCGTCAGGGCTCCAGCGGGTGGGCCGCGCGGGCCACCAGGTCGGCGCGGTCTCCACGGGCGTCGTGTTCCCGAAGTACCGCGGGGACCTGGTGCAGGCGGCCGTGGTCACCGAGCGGATGCGCACCGGCTCCATCGAGTCCCTGCGGATCCCCGCCAACCCCTTGGACGTCCTGGCCCAGCAGCTCGTCGCCATGACGGCGCTCGACACCTGGCAGGTCGACGACCTGCTCACCACCGTCCGTCGCGCGGCCCCCTTCGCCGCGCTCCCGGAGTCGGCGTTCACGGCCGTGCTCGACATGCTCGCCGGCCGCTACCCCTCGGACGCCTTCGCGGAGCTGAGGCCCCGCGTCGTCTGGGACCGCGTCGCGGGCACGGTCACCGGCCGACCCGGCGCCCAGCGGCTCGCCGTCACCTCCGGGGGCACGATCCCCGACCGCGGCCTCTTCGGAGTCTTCCTCGCGGGTGCCGACCCCAAGAAGGGCGGCGGCCGGGTCGGCGAGCTCGACGAGGAGATGGTCTACGAGTCCCGCGTGGGCGACGTGTTCACCCTCGGCACCAGCTCCTGGCGCATCGAGGACATCACCCGGGACCGTGTGCTCGTCTCCCCGGCCCCCGGTGTCCCCGGCAGGCTGCCCTTCTGGAAGGGCGACCAGCTGGGCCGGCCCCTCGAACTGGGCCGCGCCGTCGGCGCGTTCCTCCGCGAGGTCGGCTCCCTGCCCGAGGACGACGCCCGGCTCCGCCTCCTCGCGGCGGGCCTCGACACCTGGGCCGCCGACAATGTCCTGGCGTACCTCACCGAACAGCGCGAGGCGTGCGGTCACGTCCCGGACGACCGCACCATCGTCGTCGAACGCTTCCGCGACGAGCTGGGTGACTGGCGGGTCGTCGTGCACTCCCCGTTCGGCGCCCAGGTCCACGCCCCCTGGGCCCTCGCCCTCGGGGCGAAGCTGTCCGAGCGGTACGGCATGGACGCCCAGGTTATGCACGCGGACGACGGCATCGTGCTGCGGCTGCCCGACGCCGACCTCATGAGCATGGACCTGCTCGACCAGGCCCCGACGAAGGCGGGCACCGAGTACGACGCCGACCAGGCACCGGTCGGCGCGGCGGACGTCGCCTTCGACAAGGGCGAGGTCAATCAGATCGTCACGGACCAGGTCGGCAGTTCGGCCCTGTTCGCCGCCCGCTTCCGCGAGTGCGCCGCCCGCGCCCTGCTGCTC
The DNA here is from genome assembly GCF_036231965.1 of Streptomyces sp. NBC_01428. NCBI lineage: Bacteria > Bacillati > Actinomycetota > Actinomycetes > Kitasatosporales > Streptomycetaceae > Streptomyces > Streptomyces sp. NBC_01428. Next base: position 2,783,772 of record NZ_CP109499.1, read on the forward strand.
CCGCGCCGCAGCCCCGGCAAGCGCACCCCGCTCTGGCAGCAGCGCCAGCGCGCCGCCCAACTGCTCCAAGTGGCCAGCGAGTTCGGCTCGTTCCCGATCGTCCTCGAAGCGGTCCGCGAATGTCTCCAGGACGTCTTCGACGTGCCGGGCCTCACAGAGCTGATGGGGGACATCGAGTCCCGCAAGGTCCGCCTCGTCGAGGTCACCACCACCGAGCCCTCCCCCTTCGCCCGCTCGCTCCTCTTCGGCTACGTCGCCCAGTTCCTGTACGAGGGAGACTCGCCCCTCGCCGAGCGGCGGGCCGCCGCGCTGTCGCTGGACTCCCGTCTGCTGGCCGAGCTCCTCGGCCAGGCCGAGCTGCGCGAGCTGCTCGACGCCGACGTGCTCGCCGAGCTGGAGAGCGAGCTGCAGTGGCTCACCGAGGACCGGCGCATCAAGGACGTCGAGGGTGTGGCCGACCTGCTGCGCCTGCTCGGGCCGCTCACGGACGCCGAGCTGGCCGAGCGGGGCGCCGAGCCGCACTGGGCCCAGGAGTTGGCCGCCGCGCGCCGCGCCATCCGGGTCCGGATCGCGGGGGCCGACCACTGGGCGGCGATCGAGGACGCGGGCCGGCTGCGGGACGCGCTCGGACCGCGCTGCCCGTCGGCGTCCCGGAGGCCTTCACGGAACCGGTGAAGGACCCTCTCGGAGACCTCCTCGCCCGGTACGCGCGCACCCACGGGCCGTTCACGTCCACGACGGCCGCCGCCCGCTTCGGCCTCGGTACGGCGGTCACGGACGGCGCCCTGCACCGGCTGGCCGCCGGCGGGCGGGTCGTGCAGGGCGAGTTCCATCCCGCGGGCATCGGTCAGGAGTGGTGCGACGCCGCGGTCCTGCGCCGGCTGCGGCGGCGCTCCCTCGCCGCGCTGCGCCACGAGCTGGAGCCGGTGCCGCCCGCCGCGCTCGCGCAGTTCCTCCCGCAGTGGCAGCACGTCGGCAGCGGTCACGGTCTGCGGGGCATCGACGGACTGGTGCGCGCCGTCGAGCAGTTGCAGGGCGCGTCCGTGCCGGCGTCCGCGCTGGAGAAGCTGGTGCTGCCCTCCCGCGTCGCCGGGTACGCACCGGCGCTCCTGGACGAGCTCACGGCCGCCGGGGAGGTGGTCTGGGCCGGAGCGGGTTCACTGCCGGGCAAGGACGGCTGGGTCTCGCTGTACCTGGCCGATGCCGCCCCCCTGCTGCTTCCGGCCGCGCACCCCTTGGAGCTGACGGCACTGCACCAGTCGGTCCTCGACACCCTCACGGGCGGCTACGGCCTCTTCTTCCGCCAGATCGCCGACCAGGTCCGCGCCACCACCCACCCCGACGCCACCGATCCCCAGCTGGCGGACACCATCTGGGACCTGGCCTGGTCCGGACGCCTCACGAACGACACCCTCGCCCCGATGCGCTCCCTCCTCGGCTCGGGCCGCACCGCCGGTTCGACCGCCCACCGTGCCAAGCGCTCGATTCCGCGCGGGCGTTACGGCGCGCTGACCGGCGGCGCACGCCCCCAGTCACGGACCGGCCCACCCACCGTGGCGGGCCGCTGGTCGCTCCTGCCCGACCGCGAGCCGGACGCCACCGTGCGCGCCCACGCCTTGGCCCGCACCCTGCTCGACCGGCACGGAGTGGTCACTCGGGGCGCCGTCGCCGCCGAGGGCGTGGAAGGCGGATTCTCCGCGGTCTACCGCATCCTTTCCGCGTTCGAGGACAGCGGCCAGGCGCGCCGCGGCTATGTGGTCGAGGGCCTCGGCGCGGCCCAGTTCGCCATGGACGGCGCGGTGGACCGCCTCCGCGCTGCGGCGAACGCACGGGACCGCGGCGACAGTTCGTCCCCGCTCACGTCCCCGGGCGGCCACGGCTTCCCGGACGACTCTCCCGGAGCCCACGGTTTCCCGGACGACCACGGCCTGCCGCGCGGCCGGGGATCCGCCCCCGGCCCGGCGGACGTCCCCGGGTTCCCGGACCTCTCGGGGCTGCCGGGCACCGGCGGCCGCAGGGACGCCCCGGGGCGGCACGATCCCGACGGCGACGGAGACGGCACGGGCTTCGGCAGTCCGGGCGTCGACGGACACGAGCCCGCATTCGGCGAACCCGGCTTCGGCGGATCCGGCTTCGACGACCCCGCTTCCGGGGACGGCGGAGCCCACACCTTCTCCGCCGACTCCGCGTTCTCGGCCGGTTCCTCGTTCGCCGACGCCTCCGGCCACCCACCGGCGCCGTCCCGGCGCAACGCCTCGCCGTACGGGTACGGACCCACGGGATCCCCGGGCCCCGCCGACCGAGGTTTTCCGAACGGCCGATCGCGCCCCCGCGCCACCTCCCCCGCGGTCGTCCTGGCCGCGGCCGACCCCGCGAACGCGTACGGCGCGGCCCTGCCCTGGCCGGAGTCGCCGACCGAGGCGGGACACAAGCCGGGCCGCAAGGCGGGATCCCTGGTCGTCCTGGTCGACGGCGAACTGACCCTCTACATGGAGCGCGGCGGCAAGACCCTGCTGGCCTGGCCCGCCGATCCGCAGAGCCCGGTCGGCGAGGACGTACGCCTGCACGCGGCGGCCGAAGCCCTCGCGGCATGCGCCCGCGCGGGCTCGCTCGGCACGGTCACCGTGGAGCGCGTCAACGGAGCGTCGGCCCTGACGTCCCCCCTCGGCACCCTTCTGGAAGCTGCGGGCTTCATCGCCACCCCCCGCGGGCTGCGGCTGCGCGCCTGACCTCGCCCCGCGCCCCGGGGCACCCGCTCCCCACCCGTGCCACCCTGGACCCATGCCTGAAGGAGACACCGTCTGGCAGGCCGCGAGGCGGCTGCATGGGGCCCTCGCGGGCAAGGTGCTGACCCGCTCCGACCTACGCGTGCCGCAGTTCGCCACGGCGGACCTCACCGGTCGCACCGTCCTCGACGTCACGCCGCGCGGCAAGCACCTGCTCACCCGGATCGAGGGCGACCTCACGCTGCACTCGCATCTGCGGATGGACGGCTCCTGGAAGGTGTTCGAGCCGGGCCGGCGCTGGAGCGGCGGACCCGCCCACCAGATCCGCGCGATCCTCGGCACGGCGGACCGCACGGCGGTCGGGTACCGCCTTCCCGTCCTCGAACTGCTCCGGACCACGGACGAGGACCGCGCCGTCGGACATCTCGGCCCCGACCTCCTGGGACCGGACTGGGATCCGGACAAGGCCCTGCACAACCTGTTCCGCGACCCGGACCGCGCCCTCGGCGAAGCCCTCCTCGACCAGCGGAATCTCGCCGGGATCGGCAACGTCTACAAGAGCGAGCTGTGCTTCCTGCTCGGCGTCACCCCCTGGCTCCCCGTCGGCGCCCTGCCCTCGGGCCTGGCCGCCCAGCTGCCCGACCTGGCGAAGAAGCTGCTGGAGTTCAACCGCGACCGCCCGGCCCGCATCACCACGGGCCGCAGCGACCAGCACCTGTACGTGTACGGGCGCGCCCCGCGGCCCTGCCTGCGCTGCGGAACACCGATCCGTGTCGCCGACCAGGGCGACGGATCCCGCGAACGCCCCACCTACTGGTGCCCCCACTGCCAGGCGGGCCCCACGCCACCGCCGGGCGGACGCCGAGCCGTACATCAACACCGAACAACTAATTGACGGACCGTCAGAAACGCTCGTACCGTCGCTTCATGACCCTCGCCGCGTACGACCTCACCGGACGCACCGCCTTCGTCACCGGCGCGGCGAGCGGCATCGGCCGCGCGTCGGCACTCCTGCTCGCGGAGGCGGGCGCCACCGTCCATTGCGCGGACCGGGACGCACAGGGTCTCCACGAGACGGCGACCCTGATCAAGGACCAGGGCGGAACGGCCCACACCCACCACATCGACGTCGCCGACCGTGCCCAGGTCCAGCAGGCCGTCGCCTCGTGCGACCGCGTCGACGTCATGGCCGCGGTCGCCGGGATCATGCACAGCAGCCCCGTCCTGGAGACCAGGGACGAGGACCTCGACCGGGTGTTGAGCGTCAATTTCAAGGGAGTGCTGCACGCTTGCCAGGAGGCCGCGCGCGCCATGATCGCGCAGGGAGTCCGGGGCAGCATCGTCACGATGGCGTCGGGCGCGATCGACACCGGCGGGCCGGGCCTGTTCTGCTACAGCGTGTCCAAGGCGGCCGTCGTCCAGCTGACGAAGACGCTCGCCACGGAGGTCGGTCCGCACGGGATCCGCGTCAACGCGGTCGCACCCGGCTGGGTCCGCACGCCCATGACCGATCACCACGGCGAGAAGCAGGCCCACACCGAGGCGTTCATGGCCCGCCTCTCACCGCTGGGCCGCGTCGGAGAGCCCGAGGACATCGCCCACGCCGTGCTGCACCTGGCCTCGGACGCCTCGGGGTTCACCACGGGCCAGATCCTCCGCCCCAACGGCGGCGTCGCGATGCCCTGGTAGCACCGGGCCCTGCATCACCCCGGCACGCGAACAACGACCACAGGCCGCACCCCTGTCCCACGACGCCGAAGCCGCGAAACAGGAGCCCCGGTCAAGGGGCCCGGAGAGCGGCGCGACCAGCCACAGCGGCCCGACACCCGGACAAACACCCAAGGCCCCCACCCCGCCCTCGGCGCGGAAGCCGCGAAAACAGGGGCCCAGTCAAGGGAGCGCGGGGAACAGTGCGACCAGCCACAGCACCCTCAGCTGCCCGGCCGCCGCCTAGCCCACCCCCGGAGCAGGCCCGTTGCCCTCGCCGCTCCCGCGGCGGCGCCAGGCCTCCCGCCAGTACGCCCACCAGCGGTCGGAACCCACGGCGCCGGCCGCGCGCGACTTCGGCACACAGTGCACCGGGAGCAGGCTCAGCCCCCACCCGCCGGCGGCTATCGTCCCTTCGAGCACCCCCGCGTCGGGTGCGAGAGCGAGCCGGAGCACGCTGCACCACCACAGCACGCCCAGCACCAGAGCGGCCCCCCGGCGCACTATTCGCCCCGCCATGGCGCCCTCCTCCGGCCCGGCTCCGGGCCATCGATTCCACACACGCGACACGAGCGACCTCACCGGCCGCCGACGGGTACGGCCGGCGGCGAAGCGCCGGGCCATCGGCCGGCCCGGTCGACGGACAAACCTCAGCCGTTCTCCGCCTGGAACATCCAGTGGTGCTTCTCCAGGTCGGCCGTGATGCCGATGAAGATGTCCTGGCTCACCGGGTCCGGCTCACCGGTGGAGCCCACGCGTTCCCGCATCCGGGTGATCACGGCGCCGAGCGCGTCGACGAGGGCCGCCACGGCGTCCTCGTCCTTGATCCAGCCGTCGGGGGTCACGCCGATGCCGCTGCTGGTCGCCACCGTCGCGGCGCGTCCGTCCGGCGGGACGCCCAGCGTCGCGGCACGCTCGGCGACGGTGTCGGAGTGCAGGCGCGCGGTGTCCACGACCTCGTCGAGCTGCAGGTGGACGGAGCGGAAACGGGGCCCCACGACGTTCCAGTGCACCTGCTTCGCGACGAGGGAGAGGTCCACCAGGTCGACCAGGGCGCCCTGCAAGGCCTCGGCGACGGTCTTCAGGTCCGCGTCGGACAGGGGGCTCTTCACGACGTACATCGACAACCTCCGATTCACGACGGGTCCGGCGGTCGGCCTCGCCCCGTCCCTCCACCATGAAGGGCGGGCCGGATACCGGCAAATGGACCCATACCGCTCTCCCCTACCCGCTTGCGGGCAACGCGAAAGCCCCGGCCAGGCCCCTCCAGGTCTCCCTGGAGGTCGCCCCGGCCGGGGCTTTTCCTGTGCGTGATCGGCTCAGGATGTGAGTCCGTGAGCGTCAGGCGGCGACGACGTCGACCGCCTCGGCAGGCGCCTTGATCGTGACCCGTTCCGGTGGGACACCGGTCACCGATACGGAATTGAGCATCGGGCGACGTACCGGTGCGGGCACCGGTTCGGTGGCCGCAGCCGACTGGGCCAGCTCGGCGAGAGCGAGCTCGTCGCTCACTTCCCGCATGAGCTCGGACATCCGTACGTCCAGCGCGTCGCAGATCGCGGAGAGCAGCTCGGAGGATGCCTCCTTCTGCCCCCGCTCCACCTCGGAGAGATAGCCGAGTGAAACTCGGGCGGACGAGGAGACTTCGCGCAGAGTACGGCCCTGGCGCTGGCGCTGCCGACGCAGCACGTCACCAAGCAGGCGACGGAGCAGAATCATCGGTGGCTCCCTCCTCGGACCGCGTAGCCGCATCCTTCACGCCCCACCGTACCGCCTTGCGCCGCGGCCGTGCGGGGAGCGATGTCGTGTTCACTCAGGGCTGCAAACATCAAAACCCCCCGTTCTGTTCCGTATCCTGTGCCCGCTCGTTCCCGGTCTGTTCGCCCGCCAGCTCCTCCAGGAGCAGGGCGAGCACGCTGCGTACACTCTCCATACGGATTTCCGCACGGCCACCGTTCAACCGCAGTGGCGCCACTTTCCCGCCGCCAGGGGCAGGAAATGTCCCGCCGGAGGGTCCCGCGACGGCCACGTACACCGTGCCGACCGGCTGGCCGTCCTGGGGATCCGGACCGGCGACGCCGGTGGTCGCGATCCCCCAGTCCGCACCGAGCGCCGTGCGCACCCCGGCCGCCATCTGGGCCGCGACCTGCGGATCCACCGCCCCGCGCTGGGCCAGCAGAGTGGCGTCGACACCCAGCAGCTGGTGCTTGAGCGGGGTGGCGTACGCGGTCACGGAGCCCCGGAACGCCTTCGAGGCGCCCGGCACCGCCGTGAGCTCGGCCGCCACCAGGCCACCGGTGAGCGACTCGGCGACGGCGAGGGTCTCTCCCCTCACCGTGAGTAGTCGCACCACCTCGGTGGCCGCGGACGTCACCGTGCGGCCTCCTCGGCTGCTGCCCGGCGCGCGGCGATTCCCTGCCGGCGCAGCACGATGGCCTGTCTCACATAGTCGAGTCCGGTGACCACGGTCAGGACGACCGCCACGGCCATCACCCAGAACCTCAGGGTGGCCAGTGCCCCCGTCAGCGCCAGGATGTACATCCCGACCGCCGTGCCCTGGGCCAGCGTCTTCAGCTTGCCGCCACGGCTCGCCGGGATGACCCCGTAACGGATGACGACGAAGCGCAGCAGGGTGACGCCCAGCTCACGGCCGAGGATGACGACGGTCACCCACCAGGGCAGATCGCCGAGGCCGGACAGGCAGATGAGCGCCGCGCCCATGATCGCCTTGTCGGCGATGGGGTCGGCGATCTTCCCGAAGTCGGTGACGAGGTTGTAGGTGCGTGCCAGGTGGCCGTCGAAGATGTCGGTGATCATGGCGACAGCGAACGCCGCCCAGGCCCAGGCGCGCATGGCGGGGTCGTAGCCGCCGTCGGCCAGCATCAGGGCCACGAAGCCGGGCACGAGGACGAGCCGGATCATGGTCAGGATGTTGGCGATGTTCCACAGGCTGGCCTGGTCGACGGCCGCGGCGGGCAGCTTCCCGCCGCGTACCTGCCTGCCGTCGCCCGGAGCACCGGACGCGTCGGGGGCGCTCGTCGCGCCTTTGGCGCTGGGGGAGCCGCCCGCCGCGGATGCCGGGACTCCGGTCATCTGGCCGCCTCCTCAGTCTCCGTACACGCGAGCGCGCCGATCAGCGGCTCGGCCACCAGGTCGACACCTTCCGTACCGACCACCTTGGCCTCGACGATACGGCCGACGGTCAGACCCGCGCCGCTCGTGAACAGCACCTGTCCGTCCGTCTCGGGCGCCTGGTGCGCGGCGCGGCCGTACGCTCCGTCCTCGCCGTCGACCGACTCGACCAGGACGTGGACCGTCTCGCCGACACGCTCCTCGGCGCGCTGGGCGACCAGTTCCTCGGCGAGGCGGGACACGCGCGCGAGGCGCTCGGCGACGACGTCCTCGTCCAGCTTGTTCTCGAAGGTCGCCGCCTCGGTGCCGTCCTCGTCCGAGTAGCCGAAGACGCCGATCGCGTCGAGGCGGGCGCCCGTGAGGAAACGCTCCAGCTCGGCGAGGTCGGCCTCGCTCTCGCCGGGGAACCCGACGATGAAGTTCGAGCGCACGCCGGCCTGCGGGGCCTTGGCCCGGATGGTGTCGAGCAGCTCGAGGAACCGGTCGGTGTCGCCGAAGCGGCGCATGGAGCGCAGCACGTCGGGCGCGGAGTGCTGGAAGGACAGGTCGAAGTAGGGCGCGACGTTCTCCGTCGACGTGAGGACGTCGATCAGGCCGGGGCGCATCTCGGCGGGCTGGAGGTAGCTGACCCGCACGCGCTCGATGCCGTCGATCTCGGCCAGCTCGGGCAGCATCGTCTCCAGGAGACGGATGTCACCGAGGTCCTTGCCGTACGAGGTGTTGTTCTCGGAGACCAGCATGACCTCCTTCACGCCCTGCTCGGCGAGCCAGCGGGCCTCGTTCAGGACGTCGCTGGGGCGGCGCGAGATGAACGAGCCGCGGAAGGACGGGATGGCGCAGAAGGTGCAGCGGCGATCGCAGCCGGAGGCGAGCTTCACCGAGGCGACCGGGGAGCCGTCCAGCCTGCGGCGCAGGGGCGCGCGGGGGCCGGAGACCGGGGCGACGCCCTCGGGCAGGTCGGTGGGGGCGCCGTGGCCGGGAAGGGCCACTTCCTCGCCCGCGGTCTGCCGCTCGGCGGGGCTGATCGGCAGCAGCTTGCGGCGGTCGCGCGGGGTGTGGGAGGCGTGGATGCCGCCGTTCAGGATGGTCTGCAGGCGGTCGGAGATGTCGGCGTAGTCGTCGAATCCGAGCACGCCGTCGGCCTCGGGGAGGGCTTCGGCGAGTTCCTTGCCGTACCGCTCGGCCATGCAGCCCACCGCCACGACGGCCTGGGTTCTGCCGTGCCCCTTGAGGTCGTTGGCCTCGAGCAGGGCGTCGACGGAGTCCTTCTTGGCGGCTTCGACGAAGCCACAGGTGTTGACGACGGCGACGTCCGCTTGCTCGGCGTCCTCGACGAGGTGCCAGCCGTCCGCCTCCAAGCGGCCTGCGAGCTCCTCCGAGTCCACCTCGTTACGGGCGCAGCCAAGGGTGACGAGTGCGACGGTACGGCGTTCAGGCATGGGCTCAAGACTACTTTGTCTCTCCGACACCCCACGTCGACGGGGTTGGCCGATCTTGGCCAACCCCGTGGACCGCCTGTCACCGCCGGTCTCAGCCGACCTGCGGGTCACCCTTCGTGTAGGTCAGACGCTCGACCGCGCCCGGCCGGAAGTCGTCCTCGATCTTCTTGCCGTTGACGTAGAGCTGGATGGCTCCGGCGTCACCGAGGATGAGGTTGATCTTGGAGCTGTCCTGGAAGGTCTTGGACTCGCCCTGGTTCAGCAGGCCGTCGAAGAGCATCCGGCCGTTGTGGTCCTTGGCGGAGATCCAGCTGCGTCCGTCCGGGGCACTGACCCGTACGGTCACCTTGTCCTGCGGGGCGGCCGCGATGGCGCTGTCGGACGGGTCCGGCTTCGGGTCGGCGGGCTTGCTGGCGTTCGCGGTGGGCGAGGCGGCCTTGCTGGCGGTGGGCGTCGAGCCTTCGGCGACCTGGGTCTTCGAGTCGTCGCCGCTGTCGCCCCCCTTGACGACGGTGAACCCGACGAAGCCGATCACCGCGACGATCGCGGCGACCATGGCGGCCGTCCAGTTCGGTCCGCGCCGCTCGGGACGGATGCGTTCCGCCTCGAAGAGCGGGGCGGCGGGCGTCGGCGCGGGACGTCCGCCGTGGTCGGCGTCGTACTGGGCGAGGAGGGGTGCCGGATCGAGCTGGACGGCGCGAGCCAGCGTCCGGATGTGGCCGCGGGCGTAGACGTCGCCGCCGCACGGGGTGAAGTCGTCCTGTTCGATGGCGTGGATGATCGTGATGCGGACGCGGGTGGCGTTGCTGACGTCGTCGACGGTCAGGCCGGCGTCGATGCGCGCCTGCTGGAGGGCGCGGCCGACCGAGATCCGCTCGACCGCACTGTCGTCTTCGAACGGACGCTCGTCTTCGGGGGTGTTGCCGTCAGGGGAGTTGCCGATGGACACGGGGGCGCCTTTCGAGCGTGTAGCCACCTGTGCTGGAGGTTCAGTCTAGGGGGGGTACGAAAGGGTGGGGCAACCGGGCGGTGGGACTTTGTACGCCATCAGAATGGCCGGTCATCCTGACGCCGGGACAGTTCGCGTCCCTTCGCTCAACTTGACGTGCGACGAAGGGAAACGGTTGCCCGTCGATCCCTTACGGGTGAGTCACGTTCGAATATCAGACTGGGGCTGAACGTGTCGTTCCGCCACCCGCGCGGCGAACGCCCCACCTTCGGACGTCCCGCCGTGCGTCCATCCTGACCCGACCGGCTGTCCCGTCTTCCTCCGCCGAAGTGCCTAAGCTCCTGCTTCCCCGCGAATCACGGCCAACACTCCGTCGAGCTCGTCCGCCTTCACGAGCACGTCGCGGGCCTTGGATCCCTCGCTCGGTCCGACGATGCCGCGCGACTCCATCAGGTCCATCAGGCGGCCCGCCTTGGCGAAGCCGACCCGCAGCTTGCGCTGGAGCATCGAGGTGGACCCGAACTGCGAGGTGACGACCAGTTCGGCCGCCGCGCACAGCAGGTCGAGGTCGTCGCCGATGTCCTCGTCGATCTCCTTCTTCTGCTTGGTGCCCACGGTGACGTCCTCCCGGAAGACGGGCGCCATCTGGTCCTTGCAGTGCTGCACGACCGCGGCGACCTCGTCCTCCGTGACGAAGGCGCCCTGCATACGCGTGGGCTTGTTGGCCCCCATCGGCAGGAAGAGCCCGTCGCCCTTGCCGATGAGCTTCTCGGCGCCGGGCTGGTCGAGGATGACGCGCGAGTCGGCGAGCGAGGACGTGGCGAAGGCGAGCCGGGAGGGCACGTTCGCCTTGATCAGACCGGTGACGACGTCCACCGACGGGCGCTGCGTGGCGAGCACCAGGTGGATGCCGGCGGCGCGCGCGAGCTGGGTGATGCGCACGATCGCGTCCTCGACGTCACGCGGGGCGACCATCATCAGGTCGGCCAGCTCGTCGACGATCACCAGGAGGTACGGGTACGGGGTCAGCTCGCGCTCGCTGCCCTCGGGCAGCTTGACCTTGCCGCTGCGGATGGCCGCGTTGAAGTCGTCGATGTGCCGGTACCCGAACGCGGCGAGGTCGTCGTAGCGCAGGTCCATCTCGCGGACGACCCACTGGAGTGCCTCGGCGGCCCGCTTCGGGTTGGTGATGATCGGCGTGATCAGGTGCGGGATGCCCTCGTAGGCGGTCAGCTCGACGCGCTTGGGGTCGACCAGGACCATCCGCACGTCCTCGGGGGTCGCGCGGACCATGACCGAGGTGATGAGGCAGTTGATGCACGAGGACTTGCCGGAGCCGGTGGCGCCGGCGACCAGCACGTGCGGCATCTTCGCGAGGTTGGCCATCACGTAGCCGCCCTCGACGTCCTTGCCGAGTGCGACCAGCATCGGGTGGTCGTCCTCGGCGGCGTCGGCGAGCCGCAGCACGTCGCCGAGGTTGACCATCTCACGGTCGGTGTTGGGGATCTCGATGCCGACCGCGGACTTGCCGGGGATCGGGCTGATGATCCGCACGTCGGGGCTGGCGACCGCGTACGCGATGTTCTTGGTCAGTGCGGTGATCCGCTCGACCTTCACGGCGGGGCCGAGCTCGACCTCGTAGCGCGTGACGGTCGGACCGCGCGTGAAGCCGGTGACGGCCGCGTCGACCTTGAACTCCCGGAAGACGTTCTGGAGGGAGGCGACCACCGCGTCGTTGGCGGCGCTGCGCGTCTTGCCCGGGCCGCCGCGCTCCAGGAGGTCGAGCGAGGGCAGCGAGTACGTGATGTCCCCGGAGAGCTGGAGCTGCTCCGCGCGCGGAGGCAGGTCGCGGGGTGCGTCGGGGGCCGCCTTGGTGAGGTCGGGCACGACCCCCTCGGAGGGCAGGGCCTCCTGCTTCGGACGCTTGGCTCCCGGCACCGGGCCCTTGGCGCGGGCGGCGGGCACCGGCGTGGTCTCCTCGTAGCCGTCGCGCTCCACGCTGACGCCCTGCGTCAGGTCGGCGACCAGCGGCGAGGGCGGCATCCCGTGCAGCACGGCGCCGTCGAGCGCGGCGGCGGCCGCCGCCGCGACGTCCACGGCGTCCATCGGCCGGTTCATGTCGGGCTGCTGCGCGCCGGGCCGCCGGGGCCGGCTCCGCCGCTTGGTGAGCGCGTCCTGCTCGGCGTGGTCGGGGTCGTACGCGTCGGGAGCCTGCGGGCGTCTGCGGGAACGTGCCGGGGTCGCCTCGCGCCACTGCTCGTCGTAGCGCTCGTCGTCGTCGCCGAACGCGTCCTCGTCGAAGTCGGCCTGGACGATGCCGAGCTTCTGGCCGAGCAGTCGCAGCCGCTGCGGGATCGCGTTGACCGGGGTGGCCGTGACGACCAGCAGCCCGAAGATCGTGAGCAGCACGAGGAGCGGCACGGCGAGGACGTCGCCCATCGTGTACGTCAGCGGGGTGGAGGCACCCCAGCCGATGAGTCCGCCGGCGTCCCTTATGGCCTGCATGCCGTCGCTGCGCGCGGGCGACCCGCACGCGATGTGGACCTGTCCAAGCACACCGATCGCGAGCGCGGACAGACCGATGACGATGCGTCCGTTGGCCTCGGGCTGCTCGGGGTGGCGGATGAGCCGGGCCGCGATGACGCCGAGGAATATCGGCACGAGCAGGTCGAGGCGCCCGAAGGCACCGGTGACGAGCATCTCGACGAGGTCGCCGACCGGGCCCCGCAGGTTGGACCAGGTTCCCGCCGCGACGATCAGCGCGATGCCGAGCAGCAGGAGCGCGACCCCGTCCTTGCGGTGGGCCGGGTCGAGGCCCTTGGCCCCCCGCCCTATGCCGCGGAAGGTCGCTCCGACGGCATGGGCGACACCCAGCCACAGGGCGCGCACCAGTCGGTACACGCCCGCGGTCGGGCTGGGCACCGGCGCGGGAGCGGGCCTCTTGGCCGCGGTCCTCCTGGCAGGCGCCTTCTTGGCGGCTGCCTTTTTCGCGGGGGCCTTCTTCGCCGGAGCCTTCGTCGGAGCGGCCGCCTTCTTCGCGGGCGGCTTCTTGGCTGCGGACTGACGTGAGGCCATGTGTGTGAGGTTACCGGTGGAGACGACAGGGGACACGTGTGCCCACGGCTTCACCCGTTCGTGTCGCCCTTGCCAGGTACCGGAACTGACGCGTCCTCATCCGGTTTCCCGGTCGGCCGCGCCGAGGTCGACAACGTTTCCGCGCCGGCGCCGGTTCAGCTCTGCGACGGCAGCGGCGGTGCGCTCCCGGTGCCCGGCTCCAGGGCGTCCAGCGCTCTGCGGAGTCCGGTCAGCTTGCGTTCGAGGTGGGCGGCCGTCGCGACCGCCGCCGCGTCCGCGGAGTCGTCGTCCAGCTGCTTGGACAGCGCCTCCGCCTGCTCCTCAACGGCCGCGAGCCGCGCGGACAGTTCGGCGAGAAGACCGGCGGGCTCCTTGGTGTCGCCGAGCGTCGCCTTGCCGCCGCCACCCTCCAGCTGGAGCCGCAGCAGGGCCGCCTGCTCCCGGAGTTGGCAGTTCTTCATGTACAGCTCGACGAAGACCGAGACCTTCGCGCGCAGCACCCACGGGTCGAACGGTTTGGAGATGTAGTCCACAGCGCCGGCCGCGTACCCCCGGAAGGTGTGGTGGGGGCCGTGGTTGATGGCGGTGAGGAAGATGATCGGGATGTCCCGGGTCCGCTCACGCCGCTTGATGTGCGCGGCGGTCTCGAAACCGTCCATGCCCGGCATCTGGACGTCCAGCAGGATGACCGCGAAGTCGTCCGTGAGCAGCGCCTTGAGCGCTTCCTCCCCGGACGATGCCCGCACCAGTGTCTGATCGAGCGCGGAGAGGATCGCCTCCAGCGCCAGCAGATTCTCCGGCCGGTCATCGACCAGGAGGATCTTGGCCTTCTGCACCATGGCCCGCCCTCCTCGCCCCGGCATGGGGCCTCCCCTGTCCGCAGGACTTGGGGTACCACCGGGGGCCGCCCCAGAGGACGACTCCCTTACGTCGTCCGTCCTTGTGCCGGTCATGGTAGCCGCACCCCGCCTGTCGCCACACCCTGTCACCGTGATGTCACTGTGCACGTAGCAGAAACGTCGCGGGAGACCAGAAGGTTCCCCGTTTCCCATGCTTCTACACGGCTTCGGGCCCAGTCCGTCGTACGACCTGTCGTACGAGGTCGGGCCCCCGCCGCGATCGTGCCGCACGGTCGACGACCCGTCGACACCGCGTCACCGGGGGACGGCTCGCGCCCCCGCCCGGTGTCGCCCATCTCACCCCTCTGTCACCCCTCGCGCATCCACTGTTCCATCACGGAGAGCAGGTGATCGGGATCGACCGGCTTGGTCACGTAGTCGGAGGCCCCCGACTCGATCGCCTTCTCCCGGTCGCCCTTCATCGCCTTCGCCGTCAGCGCGATGATCGGCAGTCCCGCGAACTGCGGCATCCTGCGGATCGCCGTGGTCGTCGCGTAACCGTCCATCTCCGGCATCATGATGTCCATCAGAACGACCGTCACGTCGTCGTGCTGCTCCAGGACCTCGATGCCCTCACGGCCGTTCTCCGCGTACAGCACCGACAGACCGTGCTGCTCCAGGACGCTCGTCAGCGCGAACACGTTGCGGATGTCGTCGTCGACGATCAGGACCTTCTCCCCCTCGAAGCGGATGCCCCGGCGCGGCTGCGGTCCCGTCTCCGGGACCGCCCACTGCTCCTGAGAGCCTCCCGCGCCGCTCTCGGGCTGCCCGGGGGCGGCGGTGTGCTCCTCGGCCGCGGGAAGCGCCCTGCGGCGCCTCCTGAAGAGCGCGGCGGGTCCGTTCTGGGTCTCCTGGTACGACTTCACCTCGGCCGTCATCTCGACGCCCGACCCGGCCAGCTCCGCCTCGGAGGCGAGCAGCTCCCCCGCCTCCATCGCCGGGGCCAGCTGCCCGTAGCCCTGCGGCGGCAGTTCGCTCGGGTGCAGCGGCAGGTACAGCGTGAAGGTGGAGCCGCGTCCCGGCTCGCTCTGCGCGTGGATCTCGCCGCCCAGCAGCCGCGCGATCTCCCGGGAGATGGAGAGCCCGAGGCCCGTGCCGCCGTACTTGCGGCTCGTCGTGCCGTCCGCCTGCTTGAAGGCCTCGAAGATCACCCGCATCTTGCTCGCGGCGATCCCGATACCGGTGTCGGTCACGGAGAACGCGATGAGGTCGCCGTCCGCGTCCCGCAGCGAACCCGACTCCAGGAGCTGCTCCCGGATGGCCACCGGCACGTCCGCGCCGGCCGGCCGGATCACCAGCTCGACCGCCCCGGAGTCGGTGAACTTCACCGCGTTGGAGAGCAGGTTGCGCAGCACCTGGAGCAGGCGTTGTTCGTCCGTGTGCAGCGTGGCGGGCAGCTCCGGCGAGACCCGGACCGAGAAGTCGAGGCCCTTCTCCGCCGTCAACGGGCGGAAGGTGGCCTCCACGTAGTCGACGAGCTGGACGAGCGCGATCCGGGTCGGCGACACGTCCATCTTGCCCGCCTCGACCTTGGACAGGTCGAGGATGTCGTTGATCAGCTGGAGCAGGTCCGAGCCCGCTCCGTGGATCGTCTCGGCGAACTCGACCTGCTTGGGCGTCAGGTTCGTGTCCGCGTTGTCGGCGAGCAACTTGGCGAGGATCAGCAGGGAGTTGAGCGGCGTCCGCAGCTCGTGCGACATGTTCGCCAGGAACTCGCTCTTGTAGCGCATGGAGACGGCGAGCTGTTCGGCACGCTCCTCCAGGACCTGGCGGGCCTCCTCGATCTCGGTGTTCTTCACCTCGATGTCGCGGTTCTGCTGGGCCAGCAGTTCGGCCTTGTCCTCCAGCTCCGCGTTCGAGTCCTGGAGCGCCTTCTGCCGGTTCTCCAACTCCGCCGAGCGCTCGCGCAGTTGCTCGGTCAGCTCCTGCGACTGCCGGAGCAGCACCTCCGTCTTGGTGTTCACGGAGATGGTGTTGACGCTGGTCGCGATCATCTCGGCGATCTGGTTCAGGAAGTCCTTCTGGATCTGCGTGAACGGCGTGAACGACGCCAGTTCGATGACACCGAGCACGGTCCCCTCGAACAGCACCGGAAGCACGATGACCTGCGCCGGAGGCGCCTCACCGAGCCCGGAGGAGATCTTCAGGTAGCCGCTCGGCGCGTTCTCCACCAGGATCGTGCGCTTCTCCTGGGCGGCCGTCCCGATGAGCGCCTCGCCGGGCCGGAACGACGTCGGCATGGAGCCCATCGAGTAGCCGTACGACCCGAGCATGCGCAGCTCGTACGCCTCCTCGTCCTCGGCGCCCGCGTCCTTGCCGTCGACCAGCGGCATGGAGAGGAAGAACGCGCCGTGCTGGGCCGAGACCACCGGCGTCAGCTCGCTCATGATCAGGGAGGCCACGTCGTCGAGGTCGCGGCGGCCCTGCATCAGGGCGGAGATGCGGGCGAGGTTGCCCTTCAGCCAGTCCTGCTCCTTGTTCGCGATCGTGGTGTCGCGCAGGTTGGCGATCATCTTGTTGATGTAGTCCTGCAGTTCCTGGATCTCGCCGGACGCGTCCACGTCGATCTTCAGGTTCAGGTCGCCGCGGGTCACCGCGGTCGCCACGCGCGCGATGGCGCGCACCTGCCGGGTCAGGTTCCCGGCCATCTCGTTCACCGACTCGGTGAGGTCGCGCCAGGTGCCGTCGACGTCACGCACGCGTGCCTGGCCGCCCAACTGCCCCTCGGTGCCCACCTCGCGGGCCACCCGGGTGACCTCCTCGGCGAAGGACGACAGCTGGTCGACCATCGTGTTGATGGTGGTCTTCAGCTCCAGGATCTCGCCGCGCGCGTCGATGTCGATCTTCTTGGTCAGGTCGCCCTTCGCGATGGCCGTCGTGACCATCGCGATGTTGCGCACCTGGCCGGTCAGGTTGGACGCCATCCCGTTCACCGACTCGGTGAGGTCCTTCCACGTGCCCGACACGCCCGGTACGCGCGCCTGCCCGCCGAGGATGCCGTCGGTGCCCACCTCGCGGGCCACCCGGGTCACCTGGTCGGCGAACGAACTCAGCGTCTTCACCATGGTGTTGACGGTGTCGGCGAGCTGCGCGACCTCACCGCTCGCCTCGACCGTGACCTTCTTGGTGAGGTCGCCGTTGGCCACCGCCGTCGCGACCTGGGAGATGTTCCGCACCTGGTTGGTCAGGTTGTTGGCCATCACGTTGACGTTGTCGCTCAGGTCCTTCCAGATGCCGGTGACACCCGGCACCCGCGCCTGACCGCCCAGGTTGCCGTCCGTGCCCACCTCGCGGGCCACCCGGGTCACCTGCTCGGCGAAGTTCGACAGCTGGTCGACCATCGTGTTGACGGTCGTGACCAGTTCGAGGATCTCGCCCTTGGCGTCGACGGTGATCTTCTTCGACAGGTCGCCCTTCGCGACCGCGGTGGTGACCTCGGCGATGTTGCGCACCTGGATGGTCAGGTTGTTGGCCATGAAGTTCACGGACTGGGTGAGGTCCTTCCAGGTGCCGGAGACACCCTGCACCTCGGCCTGCCCGCCCAGCATGCCCTCCGTGCCCACCTCACGGGCCACCCGCGTCACCTGCTCGGCGAAGTTCGAGAGCTGGTCCACCATCGTGTTGAGGGTGTTCTTCAGCTCCAGGATCTCGCCGCGCGCGTCCACGTCGATCTTCTGCGACAGGTCACCCCGGGCCACCGCCGTCGCCACCTGCGCGATGTTGCGCACCTGGGCGGTGAGGTTGCCGGCCATGCCGTTCACCGAGTCGGTCAGGTCACGCCAGACACCGGCGACGCCGGGCACCTGCGCCTGACCGCCGAGCCGGCCCTCCGTACCCACCTCGCGCGCCACCCGCGTCACCTGGTCGGCGAACGCGGAGAGCTGGTCGACCATCGTGTTGATGGTGTTCTTCAGCTCCAGGATCTCGCCGCGCGCGTCCACGTCGATCTTCTGCGACAGGTCACCCCGGGCCACCGCCGTGGTCACCTGCGCGATCTGCCGCACCTGTGACGTCAGGTTCCCCGCCATGAAGTTGACGGAGTCGGTGAGTTCCTTCCACGTACCGGAGACGCCGTCCACCCGGGCCTGACCGCCCAGCCGGCCCTCGGTGCCCACGTCCCGGGCCATCCGCGTCACCTGGTCCGCGAAGCTGGAGAGCTGGTCGACCATCGTGTTGACGGTGTTCTTCAGCTCCAGCATCTCGCCGGACACGTCCACGGTGACCTTCTGCGACAGGTCACCGTTCGCGACCGCCGTGGTCACCTGCGCGATGTTGCGCACCTGACCGGTCAGGTTCTGGAACGCCGTGTTGACCGAGTCCGTCAGGTCCTTCCACGTCCCCGCCACACCCGGCACCTGCGCCTGGCCGCCCAGCTCGCCCTCGACGCCGACCTCACGCGCCACCCGCGTGACCTCGACACCGAACGACGACAGCTGGTCGACCATCGTGTTGACGGTGTTCTTCAGCTCCAGCATCTCGCCGGCCACGTCCACGGTGACCTTCTGCGACAGGTCGCCGTTGGCCACCGCCGTCGTCACCGCGGCGATGTCACGCACCTGCGTCGTCAGGTTCCGGAAGACCGTGTTGACCGAGTCCGTCAGGTCCTTCCAGGTGCCCGCGGCGCCCGGCACGTTCGCCTGGCCGCCGAGCTGTCCCCCGGCGCCGACCTCGTTGGCCACGCGCGTGACCTCGTCGGCGAACGTCCGCAGCGTCTCGGTCATCTGGTTGATCGTCTCGGCGAGCTGGGCGACCTCGCCCCGCGCCGAGACCGTCACCTTCTGCGACAGGTCACCGCTCGCGACCGCCGTCGTCACCTGCGCGATCCCGCGCACCTGGGCCGTCAGGTTGCCGGCCATCAGGTTCACCGAGTCGGTGAGGTCCTTCCAGACGCCGGCCACCCCGGGCACCTGCGCCTGACCGCCCAGCTCGCCCTCGGTGCCCACCTCACGGGCGACCCGTGTCACCTCGGAGGAGAACGACGAGAGCTGGTCCACCATCGTGTTGACGGTGTTCTTCAGCTCCAGCATCTCGCCGGACACGTGGACCGTGACCTTGCGCGACAGGTCACCCTTGGCCACCGCCGTGGTCACCAGGGCGATGTCCCGCACCTGCGCGGTCAGCCGGTACGCCATCGTGTTGACCGAGTCCGTGAGGTCCTTCCACGAACCCGACATCCCGCGCACCCGGGCCTGCCCGCCCAGCTTGCCCTCGGTACCCACCTCGCTGGCCACGCGCGTGACCTCGTCGGTGAACGTCGACAACTGGTCGACCAGGTTGTTGACCGTCCGCCCGACCTTCAGGAACTCCCCGCGCAGCGGATGCCCGTTCCCGTCCGCCGCCTGCGCGCGCAGATCCATCCGCGGCGACAGATCGCCCTCCGCGACCGCGGACAGCACCCGGCCGACCTCGGAGACCGGTCGTACGAGATCGTCGACCAGCGCGTTCGACGCGTCGATCGCGGCCGCCCAGGAGCCCTCGCTGACCCCCGTCTCCAGCCGCTCCGTGAGCTTTCCCTCACGGCCCACCACCCGCCGTACCCGCGACAGCTCGCCGGTCAGGTGCAGATTGCGGTCGGCGACCTCGTTGAACACCGCGGCGATCTCGGACATCACCCCGTCGCCGGAGACCGTGAGCCGCTTGCGGAAGTTCCCGTCCCGCATCGACACCAGGGCGGCCAGCATGCGGTTGAGGGCCGCCGTGTCCACCTCGGTGGTGCCTCCCCGCGATGCGCGCCCGCTGTTCAGGGACTGTCCGCCTTTCGCGCGCGTCCTACCGCCCCGCGTCGCTGCGCCAGACTCCACTGTGTCCCTCCCGCAAGGGTCGACCATTACTGCTCGGCGTACTCGGGTACTGCTGCTCGGCGTGCAGAGGAGGCACTCGGCGTGCCCGGACCTTCTCCATGGAGCCTGCCCAGTGTTTCACCCCGGCTGAACCAGGCCATAACAGTTCGGCAGCTTCGCACATCGTCCGCACACGATCGGGCCGTGTCCGCACACCCGCGGAACGGGAGCCGTCGCCGGTCGCGAACGACCTCAGGCACACGGCGGAACGGAAACTCCCGGCCCTTCCGGACGGAAACACTGGCGACCGGCATCCGCATGGACGGCGAAGGTAAGTAACCTTGCATGCGGCTGTCCAGCCGTGCCGGACCTGTCCGGCCTGGGCGGTGGCACGAGCACGAGCGGGCAGGCATCGGAGGGGCACCGCACCATGACCACCGGACTGCATCCAGAGGAAGCCCCTCAGGATCCCCGGCCGACGGGGAACCACGCTCTTCCCACGCAGGAGCGGGGCGGCCACGCGGCCGTGCACGCCGACAACCGGAAGAGGAGTTCTGTGATCACCGCGCGCGCGGCCGCCAGTTTCGAGCCGGTGGGACGCTCCGTCGCGACCGCCCGCTCCTTCGTCCGCGACACCCTCCAGGGCTGGGGCTTCGCCGACATCGTGGACGACGCCGTCGTCCTGACCAGCGAACTGGTCACCAACGCCGTCGTGCACGCGGGCACCTCCGCCGACGTTCTGTGTCTGCGCAGCGACGACGGCGTGCGCATCGAGGTGGCGGATCACTACCCCGAACGCGAGATCCCACTCCAGGGCGCCGCCATCAACATGGGCAGCCCCGACCGCGAGGGGGGACGCGGGCTCCAGCTCTGCGCCGCCCTCGCCGGCCGCTGGGGTGTCGAGTACACGCCCACCCACAAGCAGGTCTGGTTCCAGCTCGAACTCCCCGAGCGCGCGGTCGGCACCCGCGCCGCCGGCCCCTCGCTGCCCGCGCACCTCCTCCCCCTCGCCGACGGCCGCGTCCGCGTCGCGGTCGTCCAGATCGACCGCACCGGCGCCATCAACGCCTGGAACGAGGACGCCGAGGAACTCTTCGGGTACGCGGCCGAGCAGGTCACCGGCAAACCGCTCACCGACCTCGCGGCCTGGCCGCACACCCCCGGCACCAGCACCGGCATCGTGGAGGCCCTCCAACTCTCCCGCTGGGAAGGCAGTTACGGCATCCGCTGCGCCGACGGCCGGGTCACCCCCGTCTACGCCTCGCATCTGCGGGTCCGGGACACGAGCGGCGAACCGTCGACGGTCTGTCTCCTCGTCCGCGACCACGAACGCGCCGTCCTGCAGACCCCGTTGCGCCTCGCCGCGGCGGACTCGGGCACCACCGCCGAGGGCCAGACCACCGACCCGTTCGAGATCTTCATCGGCTCGCCCGCCCCGGACGACCTCGACGGACTCCTCCAGCGCACGGTGGAGCGCGCCCGCGACATGCTCGACGCCGACTCCGCGTTCCTGCTCCTCGCGACCGACGACGAGACGGAGTTGGAGGTACGCGCCTCGACGGGCCTGCCCTCCGCCCGCCAGCGCTTCGCCCGCGTCCCCGTCGAAGCGGGCCCCGGACGCTACGGCTCGGCCCGGATGCCCGCCGTTCACGAGGACCTGACCGTCGTCCCCGGCGCGGTCCCGCTCCTCGGCGGCACCGGCATGCGCTCGGTCGTCACGGTCCCGCTGAAGGTCGAGGGCCGCCTCACCGGTTCCCTCGGCGTCGCCGCCGAAGCCCCGGGCCGCTACTCCAACGAGGAGGCACTGCGCCTCCAGTTCGCCGCCGACCGCATCGCCCTCGCCGTGGAGTCCGCCCGGCTCGGCGAGCTGGAACGCCTGCGCCGCGGCTCCCTGTCGTTCCTCGTCGAGGCCTCCGACCTCCTCGCCGGCACCCTGGACCGCGACCAGACGCTGGCCCTGATGGCCCAGATGACCGTCCCGACCCTCGCGACGTGGTGCGCGGTCTACACGATCGCCGACCAGGCCTCGGAGCCCTATCTCTCGTACGTGCTGCACGAGGACGAGGAACGCATCGACGGCCTCAAGGCGCTCCTGTCGAAGATCTCCCCGCCGGAGCCGGTGCCCACCCCGGGCGCGCGTGTCTGGTCGGCACCCGCCGCGGCGGCCCACGAGGCGGCCCTGCGCACCTCCATGCGCAGCCTGGGCCTCGGCGAGACCACCTCGGCGACCACCGGTATCGGCACCACGCTCGCCACGGCCTCCGCGGTCGGCGGCGAGACCGTCGTCCTCCCCCTGGTGGCCCGCAACCGCGTGATCGGCATGCTGACCCTCGGCAAGCCCTCCGACGAACACTTCCGCCAGGAGATCCTGGAACTGGCCGAGGACCTCTCCCGCCGGGCCGCCCTCGCCCTGGACAACGCCCGCCTGTACTCGGAGCGCACGGCCATCAGCCAGTCCCTCCAGCGCAGCCTCCTGCCCCCGGAACTCCCTCACATCGAGAACGTCGAGGTCGAGGTGATCTACCGCGCGGCCGGCGAGGGCAACGAAGTCGGCGGCGACTTCTACGACCTCTTCCCCATCCGCGACGGCGCGTACGGCTTCGCCATCGGCGACGTCTGCGGTACGGGCCCGGAGGCGGCGGCGGTCACCGGCCTCGCCCGGCACGCCCTGCGCCTGCTGGCCCGTGAGGGCTACGGCGGCCCGGCCGTCCTGGAGCGCCTGAACTCCGCGATCCTCGACGAGGGAGCCCGCAGCCGCTTCCTGACCCTCCTGTACGGCGAGCTGTGGCCCCAGGAGGACGGCAGCGCCGTCCTGAAGGTGGTCTGCGCCGGACACCCGCTCCCGCTGCGTCTGCGCCAGGACGGCACGGTCGAACCGGCCGCCGAACCCCAGCCGCTCCTCGGCGTGATGGAGGACCTGGAGCTCTACGAGCAGACCGTCACCCTCGATCCGGGCGATGTCCTGCTCTGCGTCACGGACGGCGTCACGGAGCGCCGCGAGGGCACGCGCATGCTCGGTGACGACGGTCTCGCGGACGTCCTCACCACCTGCACGGGTCTGACGGCGGGCGCCGTCGCGGCTCGCATCATGCGGGCGGTGGAACGCTTCGCCTCTGACGCTCCCTCGGACGACATGGCGATTCTCGCGATGCGTGTCCCGGGCCTGCAGAACGACTAGGGGTCGTCGGGGCCGGCCGGACCTCCGGTCGGCCCCGGACATGCGAAAGGCCCCCGCCCACAAGGGCGGAGGCCTTTTCTGCTGGAGCCCCCCAACGGAATCGAACCGTTGACCTTCTCCTTACCATGGAGACGCTCTACCGACTGAGCTAGGGGGGCCTGCTGCCTCTGCGAAGTTTCCCTCGCGGCAACGAAATAGATCATACCCCGAACACAACGGTGTTCCCAACCACCGGTGCGGAGATCAGAAAGCGGGCTGGAGGAGTCCCCCGAGCGCGTTGCACGCGGAGACGATCCGCTGCATCTCTCGCTTGGTCAACGCCCCCTCCACCGGCAGCGAAAGGGTCTCGTCCGCTGCCCGCTCGGTCTCGGGAAGGTGCACGTCCCGACGGAACCCGGGCATGCGGTGCACGGGCGTCTTGACCGGAACCTGGCACTCAACTCCCTTGGCCCGGACGGCTCGTGCGAAGGCGTCCCGGTCCGGCCGCCCGTTGCCGGGCACCCGCACCACGTACTGCTGGTAGGTGTGTCCGTCTCCGCCGTCCGGCGTCCGCACTCCGCTGAGCCGGCCGTCGAGGTAGGCGGCCCGTTCCCGGCGCTGCGCGATCTCGTCGTACGGCGACGCGGATTCTCCCTGTTCCAGCACCAACAGCCCGTGCCGTCGGCCGAGTTCGTGCAGTCGCGGCAGGTCGGCGGTCCGGCCGAACCGGTGGACGACCACGACGGCCGCGGACCGGGCCGTTATGACGGCGTCGACGGCGAGGGGATCGAGGCAGTACGTCGCCGGGTCTATGTCGGCGAAGACGACGGTGGCGCCGGCCTCGTGCACGGCCTCGGCGACCTCCACGTTCCCGAAGGCCGGGACGATGACCTCGTCACCGGCTCCGACGCCCGCGGCGCTGAGCATTGCAGCAGTACCCATGCCTGGAATCGTGGTCGCGCAACGTGAACTCCAAGTGACGCAAAACAAAAAAGAGCTGGTCCCCGAACCGAAGTTCGGGGACCAGCTCTTCACTATTAGTTCGGCGGCGTCCTACTCTCCCACAGGGTCCCCCCTGCAGTACCATCGGCGCTGTGAGGCTTAGCTTCCGGGTTCGGAATGTAACCGGGCGTTTCCCTCACGCTATGACCACCGAAACACTATGAAACTGTCAACCGGAGCCGTGGCATAGCTACGACGGTTGTTCGTGGTTTCAGAACCAACACAGTGGACGCGAGCAACTGAGGACAAGCCCTCGGCCTATTAGTACCAGTCACCTCCAGCGGTTACCCGCCTTCCAGATCTGGCCTATCAACCCAGTCGTCTACTGGGAGCCTTAACCCCTCAAGGGGGTGGGAATACTCATCTCGAAGCAGGCTTCCCGCTTAGATGCTTTCAGCGGTTATCCCTCCCGAACGTAGCCAACCAGCCATGCCCTTGGCAGGACAACTGGCACACCAGAGGTTCGTCCGTCCCGGTCCTCTCGTACTAGGGACAGCCCTTCTCAATATTCCTACGCGCACAGCGGATAGGGACCGAACTGTCTCACGACGTTCTAAACCCAGCTCGCGTACCGCTTTAATGGGCGAACAGCCCAACCCTTGGGACCGACTCCAGCCCCAGGATGCGACGAGCCGACATCGAGGTGCCAAACCATCCCGTCGATATGGACTCTTGGGGAAGATCAGCCTGTTATCCCCGGGGTACCTTTTATCCGTTGAGCGACGGCGCTTCCACAAGCCACCGCCGGATCACTAGTCCCGACTTTCGTCCCTGCTCGACCCGTCGGTCTCACAGTCAAGCTCCCTTGTGCACTTACACTCAACACCTGATTACCAACCAGGCTGAGGGAACCTTTGGGCGCCTCCGTTACTCTTTAGGAGGCAACCGCCCCAGTTAAACTACCCATCAGACACTGTCCCTGATCCGGATCACGGACCCAGGTTAGACATCCAGCACGACCAGACTGGTATTTCAACGACGACTCCACCATGGCTGGCGCCATGACTTCAAAGTCTCCCAGCTATCCTACACAAGCCGAACCGAACACCAATATCAAACTGTAGTAAAGGTCCCGGGGTCTTTCCGTCCTGCTGCGCGAAACGAGCATCTTTACTCGTAGTGCAATTTCACCGGGCCTATGGTTGAGACAGTCGAGAAGTCGTTACGCCATTCGTGCAGGTCGGAACTTACCCGACAAGGAATTTCGCTACCTTAGGATGGTTATAGTTACCACCGCCGTTTACTGGCGCTTAAGTTCTCAGCTTCGCCACCCCGAAGAGTGACTAACCGGTCCCCTTAACGTTCCAGCACCGGGCAGGCGTCAGTCCGTATACATCGCCTTACGGCTTCGCACGGACCTGTGTTTTTAGTAAACAGTCGCTTCTCGCTGGTCTCTGCGGCCACCCCCAGCTCACCGAGTAAATCGGATCACCAGTGATGGCCCCCCTTCTCCCGAAGTTACGGGGGCATTTTGCCGAGTTCCTTAACCATAGTTCACCCGAACGCCTCGGTATTCTCTACCTGACCACCTGAGTCGGTTTAGGGTACGGGCCGCCATGAAACTCGCTAGAGGCTTTTCTCGACAGCATAGGATCATCCACTTCACCACAATCGGCTCGGCATCAGGTCTCAGCCTTGATGTGTGACGGATTTACCTATCACACGGCCTACACCCTTACCCCGGGACAACCACCGCCCGGGATGGACTACCTTCCTGCGTCACCCCATCACTCACCTACTACCACCTTGGGCCGGCGGCTCCACCACTCCCCTCAACTCCGAAGAGATCAGGGCGGCTTCACGGCCTTAGCATTAATGGGCTCGATGTTTGACGCTTCACAGCGGGTACCGGAATATCAACCGGTTATCCATCGACTACGCCTGTCGGCCTCGCCTTAGGTCCCGACTTACCCTGGGCAGATCAGCTTGACCCAGGAACCCTTAGTCAATCGGCGCACACGTTTCTCACGTGTGTATCGCTACTCATGCCTGCATTCTCACTCGTGAACCGTCCACCACTGCCTTCCGGCGCGGCTTCACCCGGCACACGACGCTCCCCTACCCATCACAGCGGGCGTTGGCCCTATTGCTGCAATGACACGACTTCGGCGGTACGCTTGAGCCCCGCTACATTGTCGGCGCGGAATCACTAGACCAGTGAGCTATTACGCACTCTTTCAAGGGTGGCTGCTTCTAAGCCAACCTCCTGGTTGTCTGTGCGACTCCACATCCTTTCCCACTTAGCGTACGCTTAGGGGCCTTAGTCGATGCTCTGGGCTGTTTCCCTCTCGACCATGGAGCTTATCCCCCACAGTCTCACTGCCGTGCTCTCACTTACCGGCATTCGGAGTTTGGCTAAGGTCAGTAACCCGGTAGGGCCCATCGCCTATCCAGTGCTCTACCTCCGGCAAGAAACACACGACGCTGCACCTAAATGCATTTCGGGGAGAACCAGCTATCACGGAGTTTGATTGGCCTTTCACCCCTAACCACAGGTCATCCCCCAGGTTTTCAACCCTGGTGGGTTCGGTCCTCCACGACCTCTTACAGCCGCTTCAACCTGCCCATGGCTAGATCACTCCGCTTCGGGTCTTGAGCGCGCTACTAAATCGCCCTATTCGGACTCGCTTTCGCTACGGCTTCCCCACACGGGTTAACCTCGCAACACACCGCAAACTCGCAGGCTCATTCTTCAAAAGGCACGCAGTCACGACGCACCGAGTAAACTCGATGCGCGACGCTCCCACGGCTTGTAGGCACACGGTTTCAGGTACTATTTCACTCCGCTCCCGCGGTACTTTTCACCATTCCCTCACGGTACTATCCGCTATCGGTCACCAGGGAATATTTAGGCTTAGCGGGTGGTCCCGCCAGATTCACACGGGATTTCTCGGGCCCCGTGCTACTTGGGTGTCTCTCAAACGAGCCGTTGATGTTTCGACTACGGGGGTCTTACCCTCTACGCCGGACCTTTCGCATGTCCTTCGTCTACATCAACGGTTTCTGACTCGCCTCACAGCCGGCAGACTGTGAAAGAGAGATCCCACAACCCCTTGCATGCAACCCCTGCCGGGTCTCACACATACAAGGTTTGGCCTCATCCGGTTTCGCTCGCCACTACTCCCGGAATCACGGTTGTTTTCTCTTCCTGCGGGTACTGAGATGTTTCACTTCCCCGCGTTCCCTCCACACTGCCTATGTGTTCAGCAGTGGGTGACAGCCCATGACGACTGCCGGGTTTCCCCATTCGGAAACCCCCGGATCAAAGCCTGGTTGACGGCTCCCCGGGGACTATCGTGGCCTCCCACGTCCTTCATCGGTTCCTGGTGCCAAGGCATCCACCGTGCGCCCTTAAAAACTTGGCCACAGATGCTCGCGTCCACTGTGCAGTTCTCAAACAACGACCAACCACCCATCACCCCGAACCAGTAGTTCGAGTGCACTGGGGCCGGCACTGAAGGCAGCCTTTCGGCCGTACCTTCAGACACCCAACAGCGTGCCCGACACCCTCACCACTCGTGATCAGCTTTCCACGCTCCGAAGAACAGTACTTGCAGCCCGAGATGACTTGAGTGCCGAATAATCAACGTTCCACCCATGAGCAACCACCGTCGAACGTATGCCGACGTAATGGCCCTGGACCACCAAGCAGGCTTGGCGGCCTAGATGCTCCTTAGAAAGGAGGTGATCCAGCCGCACCTTCCGGTACGGCTACCTTGTTACGACTTCGTCCCAATCGCCAGTCCCACCTTCGACAGCTCCCTCCCACAAGGGGTTGGGCCACCGGCTTCGGGTGTTACCGACTTTCGTGACGTGACGGGCGGTGTGTACAAGGCCCGGGAACGTATTCACCGCAGCAATGCTGATCTGCGATTACTAGCAACTCCGACTTCATGGGGTCGAGTTGCAGACCCCAATCCGAACTGAGACAGGCTTTTTGAGATTCGCTCCGCCTCGCGGCTTCGCAGCTCTTTGTACCTGCCATTGTAGCACGTGTGCAGCCCAAGACATAAGGGGCATGATGACTTGACGTCGTCCCCACCTTCCTCCGAGTTGACCCCGGCAGTCTCCCGTGAGTCCCCATCACCCCGAAGGGCATGCTGGCAACACAGAACAAGGGTTGCGCTCGTTGCGGGACTTAACCCAACATCTCACGACACGAGCTGACGACAGCCATGCACCACCTGTACACCGACCACAAGGGGGGCACTATCTCTAATGCTTTCCGGTGTATGTCAAGCCTTGGTAAGGTTCTTCGCGTTGCGTCGAATTAAGCCACATGCTCCGCTGCTTGTGCGGGCCCCCGTCAATTCCTTTGAGTTTTAGCCTTGCGGCCGTACTCCCCAGGCGGGGAACTTAATGCGTTAGCTGCGGCACCGACGACGTGGAATGTCGCCAACACCTAGTTCCCACCGTTTACGGCGTGGACTACCAGGGTATCTAATCCTGTTCGCTCCCCACGCTTTCGCTCCTCAGCGTCAGTAATGGCCCAGAGATCCGCCTTCGCCACCGGTGTTCCTCCTGATATCTGCGCATTTCACCGCTACACCAGGAATTCCGATCTCCCCTACCACACTCTAGCCTGCCCGTATCGACTGCAGACCCGGGGTTAAGCCCCGGGCTTTCACAACCGACGTGACAAGCCGCCTACGAGCTCTTTACGCCCAATAATTCCGGACAACGCTTGCGCCCTACGTATTACCGCGGCTGCTGGCACGTAGTTAGCCGGCGCTTCTTCTGCAGGTACCGTCACTTTCGCTTCTTCCCTGCTGAAAGAGGTTTACAACCCGAAGGCCGTCATCCCTCACGCGGCGTCGCTGCATCAGGCTTTCGCCCATTGTGCAATATTCCCCACTGCTGCCTCCCGTAGGAGTCTGGGCCGTGTCTCAGTCCCAGTGTGGCCGGTCGCCCTCTCAGGCCGGCTACCCGTCGTCGCCTTGGTGAGCCACTACCTCACCAACAAGCTGATAGGCCGCGGGCTCATCCTTCACCGCCGGAGCTTTTAACCCCCACCCATGCAGGCAGGAGTGTTATCCGGTATTAGACCCCGTTTCCAGGGCTTGTCCCAGAGTGAAGGGCAGATTGCCCACGTGTTACTCACCCGTTCGCCACTAATCCACCCCGAAAGGCTTCATCGTTCGACTTGCATGTGTTAAGCACGCCGCCAGCGTTCGTCCTGAGCCAGGATCAAACTCTCCGTGAATGTTTTCCCGTAATCGGGACGACACCACGAGAGCGGAACAACCGGTCGGAATAGGACCGGTCGTTCACAGCGTCCTCGCTGTGCGCCTACCCCGAAGGGCAGGACTTTTTTTTCAAAGGAACCTCGTCCCAGCCGATCGGCCGGAGACGGGGTATCAACAAATCTGGCGTTGATTTTTGGCACGCTGTTGAGTTCTCAAGGAACGGACGCTTCCTTTGTACTCACCCTCTCGGGCTTTCCTCCGGGCGCTTCCCTTCGGTCTTGCGTTTCCGACTCTATCAGACCGTTTCCGTATCCGATTTCCTCGGCGCTTTCCAGGTTTTCGCTTTCGCGTTTCCCTTTCCGGCGAGTCCGACTCTATCAGATCCTTTCGGGCCTGATTTCCTCGGCGCTTTCAAGTTCCGCGCTTTTCGCGCTTTCCTTTTCAGCGACTCCGACTTTATCAGAAGCTCTGAGTCGGATTTTCCGCCCCCTTCGGGGACTTGATCCGAGGCACGAAGCTGTCGGGTTCCCGTTCAGGCGGAGACGTAAACGTACTGGAGCGGGCCGCCTCGATGCAAATCGAGGCGGCCCGCTCCTGGTTGACGTGCTCCGGGGGTCAGACCTCGACCACGACCGGGAGGATCATCGGGCGCCGGCGGTAGTTGTCGGAGACCCACTTGCCCAGCGTGCGGCGGATGAGCTGCTGCATCTGGTGGGGCTCGACCACACCGTCCTGAGCGGACCGCTCCAGGACTTCGGTGACCTTCGGGATGACGTCGGCGAACGCGGCGTCGTCGATGCCGGAGCCGCGGGCCTGCACGTGCGGACCGCCCGTGAGCTTGCCCGTGCTGGCGTCCATCACCACGAAGACCGAGATGATGCCCTCGTCCCCGAGGATCCTGCGGTCCTTGAGCGCGGGCTCACCGACGTCACCGACCGAGAGGCCGTCGACGTACACGTACCCGGCCTGGACCTTGCCGGAGATCTTCGCCTTGCCGTTGATCAGGTCGACGACCACGCCGTCCTCGGCGATGACGATGCGGTCGTGCGGGACGCCGGTGAGGGCGCCGAGCTCGGCGTTGGCCCGCAGGTGGCGCCATTCGCCGTGGACCGGCATCAGGTTGCGCGGCTTGCAGATGTTGTAGAAGTACAGCAGCTCGCCCGCCGAGGCGTGACCGGAGACGTGCACCTTGGCGTTGCCCTTGTGGATGACGTTCGCACCCCAGCGGGTCAGGCCGTTGATGACGCGGTAGACCGCGTTCTCGTTGCCGGGGATCAGCGACGACGCCAGGATCACGGTGTCGCCCTGGACGATCCGGATCTGGTGGTCGCGGTTCGCCATCCGGGAGAGGGCGGCCATCGGCTCGCCCTGGGAGCCCGTGCAGACGAGCACGACCTCGTGGTCCGGGAGGTCGTCGAGCGTCTTGACGTCGACCACCAGGCCCGGCGGGACCTTCAGGTAACCGAGGTCCCGGGCGATGCCCATGTTGCGGACCATCGAGCGGCCGACGAAGGCGACCCTGCGGCCGTACTCGTGGGCGGTGTCGAGGATCTGCTGGATGCGGTGCACGTGGCTGGCGAAGCTCGCCACGATGATGCGCTTGCTCGCGCTCGCGAAGACCTGGCGCAGCACGTTCGAGATGTCCCGCTCGGGCGGGACGAAGCCGGGGACCTCGGCGTTGGTGGAGTCCGAGAGGAGAAGGTCGATGCCTTCCTCGCTCAGACGCGCGAACGCGTGCAGGTCCGTGAGGCGGCCGTCCAGCGGAAGCTGGTCCATCTTGAAGTCGCCGGTGTGGACGACCATGCCCGCGGGGGTGCGGATGGCGACCGCGAGGGCGTCCGGGATGGAGTGGTTGACGGCGACGAACTCGCAGTCGAAGGGGCCGATGCGCTCGCGGTGGCCCTCGGCCACCTCCAGCGTGTACGGCCGGATGCGGTGCTCCTGGAGCTTCGCCTCGATGAGGGCGAGGGTCAGCTTGGAGCCGATCAGCGGGATGTCCGGCTTCTCGCGCAGGAGGAACGGCACGGCACCGATGTGGTCCTCGTGGCCGTGCGTGAGCACGATGCCCTCGATGTCGTCGAGGCGGTCCCGGATGGACGTGAAGTCCGGCAGGATCAGGTCGATTCCGGGCTGCTCCTCCTCGGGGAAGAGCACTCCGCAGTCGACGATCAGGAGACGGCCTCCGTACTCGAAGACCGTCATGTTCCGGCCGATCTCGCCGAGACCGCCGAGCGGGGTGACGCGCAGGCCGCCCTTCGGCAGGACCGGCGGTGCGCCGAGTTCAGGATGCGGATGACTCAAAAGACTCTCCTCACCACGGACGCCACGTACCTGGCAAGGCACGTGGCGCGCGTGACGTTCGTGCAGTAGCAGTTGTCTGTGTGGGGTGCGGGCCATGGCCCGCGGTGGTGCTTATTCAGTTGTGAAGTCTGTGTTCAGAGCTCTACCCCGCCGGCGCCAAGATCGATCTTGAGCTGGACGGTCTCCTCGGGCGACAGCTCGACCATCGGGGCGCGCAGTGGACCGGCCGGCAGGCCCTGGAGGGCGAGTGCGGCCTTGGTCGTCATGACGCCCTGGGTGCGGAACATGCCGGTGAAGACGGGGAGCAGCTTCTGGTGGATCTCCGTGGCCTTCTGCACGTCGCCCGAGAGGTGGGCGTCGAGCATGGCGCGGAGTTCCGGGGTGACGACGTGGCCGACGACGGAGACGAATCCGACCGCGCCCACGGAGAGCAGCGGGAGGTTCAGCATGTCGTCGCCGGAGTACCAGGCGAGTCCGGAGCGGGCGATGGCCCAGCTGGCCCGGCCGAGGTCTCCCTTGGCGTCCTTGTTCGCGACGATACGGGGGTGCTCGGCGAGCCGCACCAGGGTTTCGGTGTTGATCGGGACGCCGCTGCGGCCGGGGATGTCGTAGAGCATGACCGGCAGGCCGGTCGCGTCGGCGATGGCCGTGAAGTGCCGATAGAGGCCCTCCTGCGGCGGCTTGTTGTAGTACGGCGTCACGGTGAGCAGGCCGTGCGCGCCGACCTGCTCGGCGGCGCGGGCCAGCTCGATGCTGTGGTGGGTGTCGTTCGTGCCGACGCCGGCGACGACGTGGGCGCGGTCGCCGACCGCCTCCACCACGGCCCGTACGAGATCCGCTTTCTCCGCGTTGCTGGTGGTCGGGGACTCACCGGTGGTGCCGTTGATGATCAGGCCGTCGTTGCCTGCGTCCACCAGGTGGGTGGCGAGCCGCTGAGCGCCGTCGAGGTCGAGTGCGCCGTCCGCCGTGAAGGGCGTGACCATGGCGGTGAGGACCCGCCCGAAGGGGGTCTGCGGAGTGGAGGTCGGAGCCATGGGTAACACGCTACTCGCTGCTCAACCCGGGGTCTGCCCTCGGGGGACACGACAAAGCATGACAAAGGTGGAGCCCGGCACTGCCTGCTCGGGGGTTCAAGCAGTGCCGGGTCCGTTTGATCAGGCTAGATGAACTTCGCGAAATGCCGCAATACGGACACCTCGCCCGGATGATCCGTACATCTGTGCCGGACCGGTGCGCACAGGCGTTTTACGGTGCCACACGGCCGTTCGCGTTGTAGGCCGCGTGTGTGAGCGGCATGAGCCTGGCCCACTCCGCTTCCATCTTCTCGCCGACCATCTCGATCTCCCGCTGCGGGAAGGACGGGACCTTGGCGAGCTCGTGCTGGGTGCGCAGGCCGAGGAAGTGCATGAGGGACCGCGCGTTGCACGTGGCGTACATCGAGGAGAAGAGGCCGACCGGGAGGACGGCGCGGGCGACCTCGCGGGCCACGCCGGCGGCGAGCATCTCCTGGTACGCCTCGTAGGCCTGGCGGTAGGAGTCCTCCATCGCGCGGCCCGTGAGCTCCAGCTGGGCCGGTGTGCCCTCCACGAAGACGTACTTGCCGGGACGGCCCTCCTGGACCAGCTTGCGGGAGGCGTCCGGGACGTAGAAGACCGGCTCCAGGTTCCTGTAGCGGCCCGATTCCTCGTTGTACGACCAGCCGACGCGGTGGCGCATGAACTCGCGGAAGACGAAGATCGGGGCGCTGATGAAGAAGGTCATCGAGTTGTGCTCGAAGGGGCTGCCGTGCCGGTCCCGCATCAGGTAGTTGATCAGGCCCTTGGAACGCTCCGGGTCCTTCTGCAGCTCTTCCAGCGACTGCTCCCCGGCCGTGGAGACACGGGCGGCGAACAGCACGTCGGCGTCGGAGGCCGTGTGCTTGATCAGCTGGACGGTGACATCGCTGCGGAAGCTGGGCTTGAGGTCGTCGGCGGGGGTGTCGGTCACGGTGCGGAGGGTCCTTCCCATCACTGGCTCGGGCGGCGCCCACTCTACGGCCCGGCACCGACAACGGGGCGTTCGGTGTCGTGCCGCGACATTCGGCACCGAACTTCTGCGAATTCGGTGATTCAGGGCACCTCTTGGGGCACTCGTGCGTCTGTATGAGTGAGGGCGACGCGTTCGAGCCGCTCTCACCGACCGTCACACCAGCACGATTCTCCGGAAGGAGAAGCACGCCCATGTTCCGCCGGCGCGAGCCCGTCCCGTTCGCCTTCATCGCCGAGGCCGACCAGTTCCGCAGCAATGTCACTCCCCCACCCCGCGAGCGGGCCTCCGCCGGGCAGATGGTCGGGCGATGGCTCATCGGCCTCACCGTCGTCGCCGGGATAGCGGGGTCCCTGCTCGTCGGGATGCCCGCCTTGTCGCAGGATCAGTCACCTGCGAAGACGCAGCATTCCGAGGCGTCGGACGGCCGCTGACTCATCCGGACCCCCAAGGGTGGTGGCCCGGCATCCGGCTCGATAACCTCACCGGGCACAGCCCATGCGTGGATTGAGTGAGGATCAGTCGTGCCCCTGCCTTTCCTGACGGCGGACCGCGCCTTTGACGAGGCCGCGGACGATGTCGCGCTGCCCTTCGACGACCGCGACCGCTGGCGGCGCCCCTACCGGCCCGGCCCGTGGCGGGTCGGCGCCGCCGCGCTCGTCCTGCTGCTCGCCTCGTTCGTGCTCGTCGCGGCCGTGATCATCGCCGTGGCCGGTGCCGTGCCCGCCGCTCTGGCCTGCATGGTCGGCGCGGCGGTCGTCATACTGTGCGCGCTGCGTCTGCTGCGCGTCGGTGTGTGGGTGAGCGCCCGGGGACTGCGCAGGGTGGGCTTCTTCGTCACGAGCACGACCCCGTGGGAGCAGGTCACCGCCGTCCGCACGGTGCAGCAGCCGGTGCGCTGGCTGGGGCTGCCGCGCACGGTGCAGGGACAGGCTCTGACGCTCGTACGGGCGGAGCGCGCGCCCGGTGAGGTTCCGCCGCTCATGACGACGCACAACGCCGACTTCCTGGCCCGTACGGAGGCCTTCGACCGGGCGGCGGACGCCGTCGAGGTGTGGGCGGACGAGTACCGCCGGCACTGACGCGCGATCACGCCGAGGGCGACGACGCAGGAGGGGCCGACCCGCAGGTGTGCGGGTCGGCCCCTCCTTTCTCGTACAGCCGCCGTGGCGGGCGTCCCGCCCGAGGCCATGGGCGTCGCGCCTGCCCGGTCAGGCTTCCAGGGTGCGGCCCTCCTGGAGGGCGATGGCCCGCTGCATGGCCTTGCGGGCGCGCGGGGTGTCCCGGGCGTCGTGGTAGGCCACCGCGAGGCGGAACCAGGTGCGCCAGTCGTCCGGCGCGTCCTCCGTCTCGGCCTTGCGGCGGGCGAAGACCTCGTCGGCCGAGTCGCGGTCGATGCGGCCGCCCTCGGTGCGCCGCAGCTCGTCGACGGGCAGTCCGCCCTCGGCGTCGAGCACGGCGGCGAGCCGGTTGGCCTTGCGGACGAACTGCGTGTTCGCCCAGAGGAACCAGACGCCGATGACCGGCAGGATGAGCACGGCGACACCGAAGGTGACGGTGATCAGGGTGCCGTCCTGGATGAGCATCACTCCCCGGCTGCCGACCAGGACGAAATAGACGACCAGGACGGCGGCCGTGACCGCGTAGGTGATTTTCGCGCGCATGTCTGCCGGTTACCTCGTGTACGTGCCCCGGCTCAGCCGAGGTCCAGGAAGTGTTCCAGGCCGAAGGTGAGGCCCGGGGTGGTCACCACGCGGCGGACACCGAGCAGGATGCCCGGCATGAAGCTGCTGTGGTGCAGGGAGTCGTGGCGGACGGTGAGGGTCTCGCCCTCACCGCCGAGCAGGACCTCCTGGTGGGCGAGGAGGCCGCGCAGCCGGACCGAGTGCACCGGCACGCCGTCGACGTCCGCGCCGCGGGCGCCGTCCAGGGCGGTCGCCGTGGCGTCGGGCTGCGGGGCGCTGCCCGCGCGCTCCCGGGCCGCGGCGATGAGCTGGGCGGTGCGCGTGGCGGTGCCGCTGGGGGCGTCCACCTTGTTCGGGTGGTGCAGCTCGATGACCTCGACGGACTCGAAGTACGGAGCGGCGACCTCGGCGAACTTCATGGTCAGGACGGCCCCGATGGAGAAGTTCGGCGCGATGAGCACGCCGGTCTCCGGGGACGCGGCCAGTGAGGTGCCGAGCTGCGCGAGACGCTCGTCGGTCCAGCCGGTCGTGCCGACCACGGCGTGGATGCCGTGCCGGACACAGAAGTCGAGATTGCCCATCACCGAGGCGGGGGTGGTCAGTTCGACGGCGACCTGGGCGCCGGCGTCGACCAGCGTCTCCAGCTTGTCGTCGCGCCCGAGGGCGGCCACCAGCTCCATGTCCCCGGCGGCCTCGACGGCTCGTACCGCCTCGGCTCCGATCCGGCCCTTGGCACCGAGGACCGCCACGCGCAGCTTGCTCATTGCTTCGTTCCTTATCGAGACGGGGGTCAGGCGACCGCGTCGTGCAGCCGCGACGCCTGCTTGTCCTTGACCGGGCCGATGACCGCCAGCGAGGGCCGCTGTCCCAGGATGTCCCGGGCGACCTCGCGGACCTCGTCCGGGGTGACCGAGGCGATCCGGGCCAGCATGTCGTCGACGGACATCTGTTCGCCCCAGCACAGCTCACTCTTGCCGATGCGGTTCATCAACGCGCCGGTGTCCTCGAGGCCGAGGACGGTGGAGCCCTGGAGCTGGCCGACGGCGCGGCCGATCTCGTCGTCCGAGAGGCCGTGCTCGGCGACCCGGTCCAGCTCGTCGCGGCAGAGCTTCAGGACGTCGTGGACCTGGCTCGGGCGGCAGCCCGCGTAGACACCGAAGAGACCGCAGTCGGCGAAGCCCGAGGTGTACGAGTACACGCTGTAGGCCAGGCCGCGCTTCTCGCGGACCTCCTGGAAGAGACGCGAGGACATGCCGCCGCCGAGGGCCGT
Source organism: Streptomyces sp. NBC_01428 (assembly GCF_036231965.1). Lineage (NCBI taxonomy): Bacteria > Bacillati > Actinomycetota > Actinomycetes > Kitasatosporales > Streptomycetaceae > Streptomyces > Streptomyces sp. NBC_01428. The sequence continues at coordinate 2,820,105 of NZ_CP109499.1, forward strand.
GTTCAGGACGCCGAGGGCCCAGCGCCGCTCGTCGGTGCGGGCGAGGCCCGGCATGCCGAGGACGATGTGGGCCTGTTCGGTCTTGCGGCCGAGCAGTTCGACGCGGCCGGCGGTGCGGATGGTGCGCCGGCCGTCGCGCGGGGCGATGGGGGTCGCCGAGGCGTTCTTGAAGGCACCCGCCTTCTCGAAGGCGGCACGGACCTGGCGGACGACCTTGTTGTGGTCGACGTTGCCGGCGGCGGCCACCACGAGGTGGGTCGGGTCGTAGTGCTTCTTGTAGAAGCGGCGGATGCGGTCCGCGGTCAGGGCGTTGACGGTGTCGACCGTGCCGAGGACGGGGCGGCCGAGGGCGTTGTCGCCGAACATCGTGTGCGCGAACAGGTCGTGCACGCAGTCGCCCGGGTCGTCCTCGGTCATCGCGATCTCTTCGAGGATCGCGCCGCGCTCCACGTTGACGTCGTCCTCGACGATGAGGGAGCCGGTCAGCATGTCGCAGACGACGTCGATCGCGAGCGGCAGGTCGGTGTCGAGCACGCGCGCGTAGTAGCACGTGTACTCCTTGGCCGTGAACGCGTTCATCTCGCCGCCGACCGCGTCGATCGCCGAGGAGATGTCCAGGGCGGACCTGCGGCTGGTGCCCTTGAAGAGCAGGTGCTCCAGGTAGTGCGTGGCGCCGTTCAGTGCCGGCGTCTCGTCGCGGGAGCCCACGTGTGCCCAGATGCCGAAGGTGGCGGAGCGCACGGAGGGGAGCGTCTCGGTGACGATGCGCAGGCCACCGGGGAGGGTGGTCTTGCGGACCGTGCCGATGCCGTTCGTGCCCTTGATCAGGGTTTGGGTACGGGCGACGGCCCGCGCCTCCGAGGAGGTGCGGGCCGTCGTCGTGGAGCTACTCGACGTCACTTGTCGGTGTCGTCCTTCTTCTCATCGTCGCCTTCGCCCTCGATCACGGGGATCAGGGAGAGCTTGCCGCGGGAGTCGATCTCGGCGATCTCGACCTGGACCTTGGAGCCCACGCCGACGACGTCCTCGACGTTCTCCACGCGCTTGCCGCCGGCGAGCTTGCGGATCTGCGAGATGTGCAGCAGACCGTCCTTGCCCGGGAGCAGCGACACGAACGCACCGAAGGTCGTCGTCTTCACGACGGTGCCCAGGTAGCGCTCGCCGACCTCCGGCATGGTCGGGTTGGCGATCGAGTTGATCGTGGCGCGCGCGGCCTCGGCCTGCGAGCCCTGCTGGGCACCGATGTAGATGGTGCCGTCGTCCTCGATCGTGATGTCGGCGCCGGTGTCCTCCTGGATCTGGTTGATCATCTTGCCCTTGGGGCCGATGACCTCACCGATCTTGTCCACGGGGATCTTGACGGTGATGATCCGCGGGGCGTTCGGGGACATCTCGTCCGGCGTGTCGATCGCTTCCATCATCACGTCGAGGATGTGGAGGCGGGCGTCGCGGGCCTGCTTGAGGGCCGCGGCCAGGACGGAGGCGGGGATGCCGTCCAGCTTGGTGTCCAGCTGGAGGGCGGTCACGAACTCCTTGGTGCCGGCGACCTTGAAGTCCATGTCGCCGAAGGCGTCCTCCGCACCGAGGATGTCGGTGAGGGCGACGTAGTGCGTCTTGCCGTCGATCTCCTGGGAGATCAGACCCATGGCGATACCGGCGACGGGGGCCTTGAGGGGCACACCGGCGTTCAGCAGCGACATGGTCGAGGCGCAGACGGAGCCCATGGACGTCGAGCCGTTGGAGCCGAGGGCCTCGGACACCTGACGGATCGCGTAGGGGAACTCCTCGCGGGTCGGCAGGACCGGCACGATCGCGCGCTCGGCGAGCGCGCCGTGGCCGATCTCGCGGCGCTTCGGGGAGCCGACGCGGCCCGTCTCACCGACGGAGTACGGCGGGAAGTTGTAGTTGTGCATGTAGCGCTTGCGGGTCACCGGGGAAAGGGTGTCCAGCTGCTGCTCCATGCGGAGCATGTTCAGGGTGGTGACGCCCAGGATCTGGGTCTCGCCACGCTCGAACAGCGCCGAGCCGTGCACGCGCGGGATGGCCTCGACCTCGGCGGCCAGCGTACGGATGTCCGTGACGCCGCGGCCGTCGATGCGGACCTTGTCCTTGATGACGCGCTCGCGGACCAGCTTCTTGGTCAGCGAGCGGTACGCGGCGGAGATCTCCTTCTCGCGACCCTCGAACTGCGGGAGCAGCTTCTCGGCGGCGATCTCCTTGACGCGGTCCAGCTCGGCCTCGCGGTCCTGCTTGCCGGCGATGGTGAGCGCCTGGGCGAGCTCGCTCGTGACCGCGGCGGTGAGCGCCTCGAAGACGTCGTCCTGGTAGTCCAGGAAGATCGGGAACTCGCCGGTCGGCTTGGCGGCCTTGGCGGCGAGGTCCGACTGCGCCTTGCAGAGGACCTTGATGAAGGGCTTCGCGGCGTCGAGGCCGGCGGCCACGACCTCCTCGGTCGGCGCCTCGGCGCCACCCTGGACGAGCGTGATCGTCTTGTCGGTGGCCTCGGCCTCGACCATCATGATCGCGACGTCGCCGTCCTCGAGGACGCGACCGGCGACGACCATGTCGAAGACGGCGTCCTCGAGCTCGGTGTGCGTCGGGAACGCGACCCACTGGCCGTTGATCAGCGCGACGCGGACGCCGCCGACCGGGCCGGAGAAGGGCAGACCGGCCAGCTGCGTGGACGCGGAGGCGGCGTTGATCGCCACGACGTCGTACAGGTGGTCGGGGTTGAGGGCCATGATCGTCGCGACGACCTGGATCTCGTTGCGAAGGCCCTTCTTGAAGGACGGACGCAGCGGGCGGTCGATCAGGCGACAGGTGAGGATGGCGTCCTCGGAGGGACGGCCCTCACGGCGGAAGAAGCTGCCGGGGATCTTGCCGGCGGCGTACATCCGCTCCTCGACGTCCACCGTCAGGGGGAAGAAGTCGAGCTGGTCCTTGGGCTTCTTGGAGGCGGTGGTGGCCGACAGCACCATGGTGTCGTCGTCCAGGTACGCGACGGCGGAGCCGGCGGCCTGACGGGCCAGCCTGCCCGTCTCGAAGCGGATGGTGCGGGTACCGAAGGAACCGTTGTCGATGACGGCCTCGGCGTAGTGGGTCTCGTTCTCCACTAGTGTTTTCTCCTCGTCTTCGTCCCGTCCTGCCCGTGTGGCAGGGGGACGGTGGCGGAGAGGCGCTCCTCCTGGTGCGGGCCGGTCTTCGATCGAAGCACCCGGGGCTGTTACGCCCGGGGGCCACTACCGAGGACCGGCGGCGGCGAGGCGCGCTTCTCCTCGTTCGGTGTCGTGAGATGCCCTACCCGGCGGGTACGGCTTCGTCACGCTCTGTTCGTACGTGCTGTTTCCTGCGTATTGCGTTGTGCTACCACACTACAAAGCGTCGGTGACACTCCGCACGTACAAGGCCGTGCGGCGGCACATACAGCAAAAGGAGCGGCTCCCGACGCGGGAACCGCTCCCTTCACGGCGTCTTACTTGGCGCCGCCGGCCGCACCGCGGCGGATGCCCAGGCGGTCGACCAGCGCACGGAAGCGCTGGATGTCCTTCTTGGCCAGGTACTGAAGCAGGCGGCGACGCTGGCCGACCAGGATCAGAAGACCACGGCGGGAGTGGTGGTCGTGCTTGTGGGTCTTGAGGTGCTCGGTCAGGTCCGAGATCCGGCGCGACAGCATGGCGACCTGGACCTCGGGGGAGCCGGTGTCGCCCTCCTTCTGACCGAACTCGCTGATGAGCTGCTTCTTCGTAGCGGCGTCGAGCGGCACGCTTACTCCTTGTAGTCTCGTGTCTGCCACCGAGTGCCCCTGGTCGAATTCTCAGGGGAGCTTCCGTGACTCGGAAGGCGGGGATCCGATGGGCGCGGCCTCCAGAGCAGCGCTCCGGGGGTGCGTACACAAACGGCCGTTACACAGGGTACCAGCCTGGCCGGACGCGTCTGTCCGGGTCACGGAAGGTTCCCGGGCGGTGTGGTCCAGGCCACTAGGGTGACGCCGCAGAGGTCATTCGTACGTGGGGAAGGGGCCGGCGGAACATGGCCGAGGAAGCGGACAAGGACGTCAAGGCGCGCAAGGAGCGGGAGAAGGACGAGCTCTACGCCCTGGACATCTCGGGCGTCGAATGGCAGAGCGCGCCCGGCACCGAGGAGCACGAGGAGCGGGTCGAGATCGCGTATCTGCCCAGGGGTGCGGTGGCCATGCGCTCGTCGCTCGACCCCGGGACGGTGCTGCGGTACACGGAGGCGGAGTGGCGGGCCTTCGTCCTGGGTGCGCGGGACGGTGAGTTCGACCTGGAGCCGGCGCCGCACGCCGAGAGCCTGCCTGCGGAGTAGCGGAGTAGTGGCGCAGCAGTAGCGGAGCAGGGCAACGGTCGGCGGCCGTCCGGTGGGCGGCTGCCCGACGCCGTGTGAACGCCGAGCGAGCAAGGGCCGGAGCGGAGAACCTCTCCGCTCCGGCCCTTGCTGCTGTTTGTCTGCTTTGGGGCTCAATCGTGAGCGTGTGTACGCCACTTCTGGGCAGGGTGTGACGTAGCGGGCGTCCGCGGTGGGGTGGACGGGCCTGCCCTCCTGACAGTCATGGTGATTAGGCTGGGACAGGGCGCGACGCCAGAACCCGTGGACGGGAGGCTCGTGTTCCAGGGGGAGCCGGGTCAATTCGGTCGACCTCGTACGGACTTCGGACGGCCTCGGTCGTTCAGGGACGCCCACGGACGACAAGCAGACGGTCGCCCCGGCACGGCTTGAGGGTGCTCGACCACACCAGGAGGAATTGTGAACAGCGATCGGGACGGGATCCGCGGGGGCTGGGCCACGCCCGGCGATGACCAGTCCGACGCGGAGTCCGCCGTCGAGACGACGGGCGAGTTCACCATCGACTACGCGCCGCCGGCCTGGTACACGCAGAACGCCTCGGGCGGCTCCGGGGATTCGGACGCCACGAACGACACGGACGACACGGACGCCACGGACGCATCGGACACCGATGCGGACGTGGAGGAGCCGGTCGACGCGGACGCTCCGGCAGACTCCGACGGCTCCGCGCGGAGCGACGACGCGGCGGTCGCCGTGCCGCCCGTCCCGGACGCGGTCGGCCCCGCCGCCGTGCCGAACCTTCCCGTGGGCGGTTTCGAGCCGCAGTGGGCGCCGCCCGCTCCCCCGCTCGCTCCGGCTCCCGCTTCTCCCCCGGCTCCTGCCGTTCCCGTCGCCGGGCCGGACAGCACCCCGTCGGACGCCGCCTCGGACGAGGCCGACTCCGCGAGCGGGGACCTGGAGAGCGGCGCCACCATGCGGTTCTCCGCCGCCGCGGTGAAGCGCGAGATCGCGGAACGGACGGGTGCGGAGGTCGCCGAGGCCGAGGACACCGCTCCGGCCGCTCCCGCTCCCGATCTCGTTCCTGCTTCTGCGACCGCTTCTGCTTCTGCGACCTCTTCTGCTCCTGGTTCTGCTTCTGCCGAGGTCGCCTCCGAGGGCGAGAGTGACGGCGAGGTCGAGGACGTCGACGTGGCAGACCGAAACCCTCGGGCCGAGAGCGCGGACGGGCCGGACGCCGAGGCCCCGCACGGAGACGAGGAGGGGGACGCGGGCGAGGCCGATGCCGAGGGCGCCGCCGACGCCGACCTCCCCGTCCCGGTCGAGCCCGTGGCAACCGAGCCCGAGGCCGTCGAGCCCGAGCCCGTCATCCCCGCCCAGCCCGTGGGCCCGCCCGCGCCCGCCATCGACCCGGTTCTCGCGTACCAGTCGCTGGAGGCCGGGGTCCACCGGATCGGTGCGTCCGACGCGCCGGTGGCGGGCGACGCGCCCCGTGACGACGCTCAAGTCCCCTCCCCCGAAGTCGAGTTCACCGACGCACCGGGCGGTACGCCCGCGGAGACGCCCGAAGCCGCCGACGTCGTGGCAGCGCACCCCGCCGCCGACGAGCACGCCGCGCCGGGCGAGGTCCCGGCGGACGACGACGTGCGCGACGCTGTACCGGCGGACGCTCTCACGGGCGGCGAGCCGCAGACCGGTACACCGACGGCCGGTGAGCCGCAGGACGCGCCCCCCGCCTGGGCGCCGCCGCCGCTTCCGCAGACCGGGCTGCCGCCGTTGCCGCCCGCCTATCAGCCCGCGGCTCCCGCCCCCGCCGCGCAGTGGCCCGCCTCCACCGAGCCCGCTCAGGCCCCCGGCCCGGGTCAGGTTCCGCCGCAGGCACCGGTTCCGCCGTACGTTCCGGATCCGCAGCAGGCCCCGGCCGCGCAGGCTCCCGCACCGGGCGCCCCCTTCCAGCCGCCCGCGCCCCAGCCCGCGCCGGGTCAGCCGTTCCAGCCCCCCGCCGCGCAGCCCGCGCCCGGCCAGCCGTTCCAGCCTCCGGCCCCGGCCCCTCAGCCCGCGCCGCAGTCGGGGCCTCCGGCCTGGCCCTTCCCCGGTGAGCCCGTCGTCGCGGGATCGCCGCAGGGGCCCGTACCGGCGCAGCCGCCCGTCCACGACAGCTCCGTCCCCGCACCGGCTCAGGCTCAGGCCCAGCCCCCGGTTGCGGCCGCTCCGGTCGCGGCGCCGGCGCCGATCCCTCCGCAGCAGGGCGGTTACGGCTTCCCGCAGCCCGGTGCTCAGGTCCCGCCGGCCGGCCCGGCTCCATCGGCCCCGCCCGTCCCCGCCTACGGCTTCCCGCAGCAGCCCGCGCCCCAGGCCCCGCAGGCGCCGGCCCCCGCGCAGGCCCCCGGCTACGGCTTCCCCCAGCCCGCCGCGCCCGCGCCCGGTGCCGTACCGCCGCAGGCACCTGCCCCACAGCCGGGTTACGGGTTCCCGCAGCAGGCCGCGCCCGCGCCGGAGCAGCAGGCACCCGCACCCGCGCCGGCCTACGGCTTCCCCCAGCAGCAGCCCGCGCCCCACGACCAGCAGGCACCCGCCTCGCAGGCCCCCGGCTACGGCTTCCCCCAGCCCGCCGCACCCGGTGCCGTACCGCCGCAGGCACCCGCCCCGCAGCCGGGCTACGGGTTCCCGCAGCAGGCGCCCAACTCCCCCGCTCCGCAGCCCGGTTTCGACCCGGCGCCGGCGCAGGTCCAGCCTCCGCAGCAGCCGGGCCCGGAGCCCGTGCAGCAGCCGGCCGCGCCGGTGGACCCGCGGGCGGGTACCGCGTGGCCGCAGCCGGTGCGTCACGACCAGCGGCAGCCAACCAACCCCGGTGCGGCGCCGCTCGGTTACACCGCGGCCGTGGAGCTGTCGTCCGACCGGTTGCTCAACAACAAGCGGCAGAAGGTCAAGAGCGGTCGTCCGGCCGCCGCGCAGTCGCGGTTCAAGCTGGGCGGCAAGAAGGAAGAGGCCGAGCGGCAGCGGAAGTTGGAGCTGATCCGCACTCCGGTCCTGTCCTGCTACCGGATCGCCGTCATCAGCCTCAAGGGCGGGGTCGGCAAGACGACCACGACGACCGCGCTCGGCTCCACGCTGGCCACCGAGCGGCAGGACAAGATCCTCGCCATCGACGCCAACCCGGACGCCGGCACGCTCGGCCGCCGGGTGCGCCGCGAGACCGGGGCCACCATCCGTGACCTCGTGCAGGCGATCCCGTACATCAACTCGTACATGGACATCCGCCGGTTCACCTCGCAGGCGCCCTCCGGTCTGGAGATCATCGCCAACGACGTCGACCCGGCCGTGTCCACCGCGTTCAACGACGAGGACTACCGGCGCGCGATCGACGTCCTCGGCAAGCAGTACCCGATCATCCTGACCGACTCCGGCACCGGGCTGCTGTACAGCGCCATGCGCGGGGTGCTGGACCTCGCCGACCAGCTCATCATCATCTCGACGCCGTCGGTGGACGGGGCGAGCAGTGCCAGCACGACGCTGGACTGGCTGTCGGCGCACGGGTACGCGGACCTCGTCTCGCGGTCGATCACCGTCATCTCCGGGGTCCGCGAGACCGGCAAGATGATCAAGGTGGACGACATCGTCAGCCACTTCGAGACACGCTGCCGCGGTGTCGTGGTCGTGCCGTTCGACGAGCATCTGTCCGCGGGTGCCGAGGTCGACCTCGACATGATGCGGCCCAAGGTGCGGGAGGCGTACTTCAACCTCTCCGCGATGGTGGCCGAGGACATCGCGCGCCACCAGCAGTCGCACGGGCTGTGGACGAACGACGGCAACCCGCCACCGGTGGCCGCGCCCCCGATGCCGGGGCAGTACGCGCCGGAGCAGCAGGCCCCCGGTCAGCCGGCGTACGGACAGCCCGCCCCCGGACAGCCCGCGCCGGGGCAGGTGCCGCAGCAGCCCCAGCCCGGACAGCCGTACGCCCAGCCGGCGCCTCCCGGTCAGCCCTACCCGCAGCAGCCCGGGCAGCCGCAGGCTCCCGGCCAGCCGTATCCCCCGGCCCCGGGTCAGGGCCACCCGCAGCCGGGGCAGGCCTATCCGCCGCCGCAGCCCGGCGGGCAGTTCCAGCCGGGGCAGCCCTATCCGCAGCACCCGGGTCAGACCCCGCCGCCGCCTCCGGCACCGCCTCAGCAGTAACCCGATCGGCCCCATCGAGGGGCCGGTTCACGCGAAGGGCCCGCACCGTCCACGGACGGTGCGGGCCCTTCGCTTTTCCGGAGTCCTCCGGGCGCGCGTCCAGGGCCGCCACCTGCCGTCAGGCCGTCACCAGGGGCCCTTCACCGGTCTGAACCAATGAGCGAAAAATTGCCGCCAACTCGTTGTTTCCGCAGGCCACATGGGGTCCGCGCATCGTTGACTCGTGCAGACCACCGCTGATAGACACACAGATCAAATCCGCCGACGCCTCTTGATCAAGTCGTTCGACCAGCCTTCTGTGCGCAACCGATGACGCGAGGTCATGGACCCATGAAGACACCAGAGCAGCCCCGCAGAGGCCTGGTACGGCCCCGGCTCGTCGCCGCCGCGGGGGTCGCCGCCCTCACCCTGTCCGCCGGTCTCGCGACCCCGCTCAACCCGGCCCCGCAGCAGGCTCAGGCGAAGGAGGGCAAGAAGGTCCTCACCGTCGCGGTCGCGCAGAGCGTCGACTCGCTGAGCCCGTTCCTCGCGTCGCGCCTGGTCAGTACGAGCATCCACCGGCTGATGTACGAGTACCTGACCAACTACGACCCGGCGGACAACCACGCCGTCCCGGGCCTCGCCACGAAGTGGACGCCGTCGGCGGACAAGCTGACCTGGACGTACACGATCCGTTCCAACTCCCGGTGGTCGGACGGACAGCAGGCCACCGCGGAGGACGCGGCGTGGACGTTCGACAAGATGATGACCGACGAGGCCGCGGGCACCGCCAACGGCAGCTTCGTCGCCAACTTCAGGAAGGTCACCGCGCCCAGCCCCACCAAGCTGGTGATCGAGCTGAAGAAGCCGCAGGCCACGATGGCCGCGCTCGACGTGCCGATCGTGCCGAAGCACGTCTGGGAGAAGGTCGGTGACCTCTCCAAGTTCAACAACGACAAGAGCTTCCCGGTCGTCGGCAACGGCCCGTTCGTCCTGACGGGCTACAAGGCCGACAGCTACGTACGGCTGAAGCCCAACAAGACGTTCTGGCGCGGGGCGCCGAAGTTCGACGAACTGGTCTTCAAGTACTACAAGGACGGGGACGCTGCCGTCGCGGCACTGCAGAAGGGCGAGGTGTCCTTCGTCTCCAACCTGACGCCCGCGCAGTCGACCGCGCTCAAATCCGAGCCGGACGTCAAGGTCAACGACGCGCCGGGGCGCCGCTTCTACGCGCTGGCCACCAACCCGGGGGCGCAGGCCAAGGACGGTAAGCACTTCGGTGACGGCGCCCGGTCGCTGCTCGACCAGAAGGTCCGCCAGGCCCTCTTCATGTCGATCGACCGGCAGACCCTGATCGACAAGGTGTTCCAGGGGCACGCCGTCGCGGGCGCGGGCTACATCCCGCCGCGCTTCTCGACGTACGCCTGGAAGCCGTCCGCGGACCAGGAGCTGGCCTACGACCCGGCGAAGGCCGCCAAGCTGCTCGACGAGGCGGGCTACAAGAAGAACGCCGACGGCAAGCGTGTCGAGAAGAACGGCAAGCCGATCGACTACCGGATCCTCTGCCACGCCACCGACCCGAACGACAAGGCGGTCGGACAGTACGTGAAGGAGTGGTTCGGGAAACTGGGCATCGGGGTCACGCTCAACTGCCTGGACAACGTGACCGACCCGTGGCTGGCCGGTGACTACGACCTCGCCTTCGACGGCTGGTCGGTGAACCCGGACCCCGACTTCGTCCTGTCGATCCACACCTGCGGCGCGCTGCCGGCCACCCCGAAGGACACGGGCGCCACGGACAACTTCATCTGCGACAAGAAGTACGACGACCTGTACGGCCGGCAGCTCGCCGAGTACGACGCCGGCAAGCGGACGGACCTCGTCAAGCAGATGCAGTCGCGGCTCTACGACACCGGGTACATGAACGTCATGGCGTACCCGAACGCGGTCGAGGCCTACCGCACGGACCAGATCAAGTCGATCGAGACGATGCCGAAGGCCGCGGGCAACATCTACGGCCAGGACGGCTACTGGAGCTGGTGGTCGGCCGTTCCCGCGGACTCCTCCGGTGCGTCCTCCGGCGGTTCCGGCTCGACGGGCGTCATCATCGGCATCGCCGCGGGCGTCGTCGTCCTCGTGGGCGCCGGTGCGTTCCTCGCGATGCGCCGCCGCTCGACGGCCGACGACCGTGAGTAGTGCCCGCGCCGCCCTCCCCCGGGAGCACCGTGGCCCGGGGCCCCGTGATCGTACGAGCGAATGAGTGGTTCATGACCGCTGAGGCAACACCCTCGCTGGTCGAGGCGACCGGCGGTCCGGCTCCGGCCGGGCCGTCGGCCCGCGGGCGGAAGGCGCGCGCCGGTACCGCCTATCCGCGGTACGTGGCGGGCAAGCTGGGCGGCGCCGCCGTCTCCCTGCTCGCCGTCCTCGTCACCAGTTTCTTCCTGTTCCGGCTCATCCCCGGCGACCCGGTCAAGTACATGACGGGCGGCCGTCAGGTGTCCGCCGAGCAACTCGCCAACTACCGGAAGGAGTTCGGCCTCGACCTGCCGCTGTGGGAGCAGTTCACCGACTACTGCGGCAAGGCGCTCACGGGCGATCTCGGCACGTCGTACCAGTTCCGCGCCCCCGTCATCGACAAGATCACCGAGGCGCTGCCGAACACCCTGCTGCTCACGGTGACGGCCTTCGTCCTCTACACGGCGCTCGGCATCTTCATCGGCACGCGGTCCGCGTGGCGGCACGGCAGGCCGAGCGACCGCGTCAACACCGGCCTGGCGCTGACCCTCTACTCGATCCCGTCGTTCTGGCTGGGGCTGCTGCTCATCATCGTCTTCTCCGTGGGCATGGGGCCGGTCCCCGGTCTGTTCCCGACGGGCGGTATGGAGTCGGGCGACAAGGAGGGCTTCGCGTACGTCGTCGACGTGGCCCACCATCTGGTCCTGCCGGTGGTGACGCTGGTCGCCGTCGAGTACGGGCAGACGCTGCTGGTGACGCGTTCGGCGCTGCTCGACGAGATGGGCAGCGACTATCTGACCACGGCCCGCGCGAAGGGGCTGCGGGACGATCTCGTACGCCGCCGTCACGCGGTGCCGAACGCGCTGCTGCCGACGGTCACGCTGATCTTCATCAACCTCGGCCGGACGGTCGCGGGCGTGATCCTCGTCGAGACGGTCTTCTCCTGGCCGGGGCTCGGCGGGCTGTTCTACCAGGCGCTGAGCGTGCCCGATCTGCCGCTGGTGCAGGGGCTGTTCTTCGTCTTCGCGGCCGCGGTGATCGTGATGAACACGCTGGCCGACCTGATCTATCCGCTGCTCGACCCCCGGGTGGGCCGATGACCACGACCGAGCCGGACGGGCCGATGACGACCGAAGCGACGCCGCAGACCGTCCCGTCGAGCCCCCGTACCCTCGCCCGGCAGCGCCGCCGCCGCTCCGCGGTCCGCTTCTGGAAGCAGTACCGCACGCACCGGGCGGGCGTCTTCGGACTCGCCGCCCTCGCCCTGTTCGGCCTGATCGCGCTGACCGCCCCGCTGACCGTGGGATCCGACGTGCAGAGCGTGACGAACGCGCCCGGCGACCCGCTGGAAAGTCCGAGCGCCGCGTTCCCGCTGGGGACCGACCAGTTCGGGCGGAACCTGCTGGGGCTGGTGGTGTGGGGCGCCCGCGTCTCCCTCCTGGTCGGGCTGCTCGCCGCCGTCCTGTCGGTGGCGATCGGGGCGCTGATCGGGATCACCGCCGGGCACTTCCGCGGCTGGTACGCGACCGTGCTGATGCGGATCACGGACTGGTTCCTGGTGATGCCGACGCTGGTCCTCGCGATCGCGCTGGCGACCGTGATGACCCGCTCGCTCGGCACGATCATCCTGGCGATCGGCGTCACCACCTGGCCCACGACGGCCCGGCTGGTGCGCGCGCAGACCCTCGCCGTGGAGTCGCGGCCGTACATCGAGCGGGCCAAGGCGCTCGGCGGCGGCCACTGGCACATCATGACCCGGCACGTGCTGCCCAACGTGATGCCGCTGGTGCTGGCCCAGACGACGCTGATCATCTCGTCGGCGATCCTCGCGGAGGCCACGCTCGCCTTCCTCGGCCTCGGCGACCCGACGGTCGTGTCGTGGGGCGGGCTGCTCCAGGACGCCCGGGAGGCGGGCGCGGTCAGCGCGGGCAAGTGGTGGTACCTGGTGCCGCCGGGCGTCGCGATCGCGGTGGTCGCGCTGGCGTTCACACTGTGCGGCCGCGCGGTGGAGTCGGTCCTCAACCCGAAGCTGGGGGTGACACGGTGAGCACGACGACCGACAGGACACCGGAGGCGTCCAGGACGCCGAGCGGGCAACGGCTGCTGGAGGTCAGGAACCTCGCCGTGACCTATCCGGGCGGCGCGGCCGCCGTACGCGGGGTGGACCTCTCGCTCGACGCGGGTCAGAAGCTCGGCATCGCGGGCGAGTCGGGGTGCGGCAAGTCCACGCTGGCGCTGGCCCTGCTGCGGCTGCTTCCCGCGGGCACGCACACCAGCGGGGAGATCCTCCTCGGCGGCGAGGACGTGCTGACCATGAAGTGGGGCCGAGTGCGGGCGGTGCGCTGGGCTGGCGCGTCGATCGTCTTCCAGGGCGCGATGCACTCGCTCAACCCGGTGCACCGCGTCGGCGACCAGATCGCCGAGCCGATCCTGCTGCACAAGAAGGCGACCCCGGCGGGCGCGCGGCGGAGAACGGGGGAACTCCTCGAACAGGTGGGGCTGCCGGCCGCCCGCGCGGACGCCTACCCGCACGAGCTGTCCGGCGGTCAGCGCCAACGCGTCATGATCGCCATGGCGTTGGCCTGCGACCCCCAGCTCGTCATCGCCGACGAGCCGACCACGGCGCTCGACGTGATGATCCAGGCGCAGATCCTCCGCCTGATCGAACAGCTCGTCAGCGAGCAGGAGGTGGGGCTCGTCATGATCAGCCACGACCTCGCCGTACTGGCCGACACCTGTGACCGGCTGGCCGTGATGTACGCGGGCCGCGTCGTCGAGGAGGGCCCCGCACGACAGGTCTACGAGAACGCCCGACACCCCTATGGAAAGGCCCTGTCGGCCGCCTTCCCGCGGATCGGCGATGCCGGGTCGCGGTTCGCGCCGCGCGGTCTGCCCGGCGATCCGCCCGACCCGTCCGACCTGCCGTCCGGCTGCACCTTCCACCCCCGCTGTCCGGTGGCCGTGGACGCGTGTGTGACGGACGACCAGGTGCTGCGGGACGCGGGGGCCGGCCGCCGGGCGGCCTGCGTCCACGCGGGCACGGCCGTGGACGCCGAACCGGTCAGGAGCACGCCATGACGACGACACCCCCCGTGACCACCGGGCCCCTGCTGAGCGCGCGGGCCCTGCACGTCGCCTTCCCCGGCCGGCAGGGCGCCGACCGCGCCCGTGCCGTCGACGGCGTCGACCTCGACATCCGGCCCGGCGAGATCGTCGCCCTGGTCGGCGAGTCGGGCTGCGGCAAGACGACTCTGGCCCGCTCACTGCTCGGTCTGGTCCCGCCGACCGGCGGCGGTGTCACCTTCGACGGCCGGCCGCTGGACTACTCCTCCCGCGCCCTGAAGGCGTACCGCAGGCGCGTCCAGCTGGTCCTCCAGGATCCGAGCGGCTCGCTCAACCCGCGCCACACGGTGTACGACGCGGTGGCAGAGGGGCTGCGCATCCACGGGTACGGGGGCGACGAGCGCGCGGCGGTCGCGGGGGCGCTGTCCCGGGCGGGTCTGCGGCCTCCCGAGCGGTTCTTCCTGCGCTACCCGCACGAACTGTCCGGCGGCCAGCGTCAGCGCGTCGTCATCGCCGGAGCACTCGTGCTGGAGCCCGAACTCATCGTCGCCGACGAGCCGGTGGCCTCCCTCGACGCCTCCGTCCGCGGCGAGATCCTCGCGCTGCTCCTGCGGCTGCGCGACGAACTCGGCCTGTCCGCACTGGTGGTGACCCATGACCTGGGCCTCGCGTGGAACATCGCCGACCGGGTCGCGGTCATGTACCTCGGCCGGATCGTGGAGACCGGCCCCGTCGAACAGGTCCTGACCTCACCTCAACACCCGTACACGCAGGCCCTGTTGTCCGTCCTCCCGGAGGCTCCGGGCGAGCCGGTCGTGCTCGGGGGCGAGCCCCCGGACCCCTCCCGCATCCCGGGCGGCTGCCGCTTCCACGCCCGCTGCCAGGTGCTGGCGAGCGGGGAGGCGGAGCGGGCGGGTGTCGCGGACGCCTGCCGGGGACAGGACCTGGCCGTGCTGGACGGCGCGGGCGGGACCCAGGTGGCCTGCCACTGGGCGCGGGCGGTGCGGGCCGAGGCGTGACCGGGCGCGGCACGGCAGCCGCCCTCGAGACGTGACGACATGACGGAGCGGCCGGTGCCCACCAGGGCACCGGCCGCTCGCGTGTCGTACGGCGGGGGCTACTCGCCCGGGTACGCCTCGATCATCTCCCGCGACCGCTTCACGTCGTCCGCGATGGCCACCAGCAGGTCCTCGATGGAGTCGAAGCGGGCCTGGCCACGGACGAAGGCGAGGAAGTCGACGGCGACGTGCAGGCCGTAGAGGTCGAGGCCGACGCGGTCGATGGCGTACGCCTCGACGGTGCGCTCGGTGCCGTCGAACTGGGGGTTCGTGCCGACGGAGATCGCGGCGGGCATGATCTCGCCCTGGGCGTGCAGCCAGCCCGCGTAGACGCCGTCGGCGGGGATCGCGGTGTGCGGGAGGGTCTCGACGTTCGCCGTGGGGAAGCCGAGTTCACGGCCGCGCTGGGCGCCCCGGACGACGACGCCCTCGACGCGGTGCGGGCGTCCGAGGATCTCGCGCGCGCCCTCGACATCGCCCTCGGCGACCAGCCGCCGGGTCAGTGTCGAGGAGAACGGCTCACCGCCGCCGGCCGCGCCGCTCACGTACAGGTCCACGACCTCGACCTCGAAGTCGTACGTCTTGCCCTGCTCGCGCAGGAAGTCGACGTTGCCCGCGGCCTTGTGGCCGAAGCGGAAGTTGGGGCCCTCGACGACGGCCTTGGCGTGCAGCTTGTCGACGAGCACCTTGACCACGAAGTCGGCGGGCGACAGCTTCGAGAACTCGGTGGTGAACGGCAGGATCAGCAGCGCGTCCACGCCCAGGTC
This sequence comes from Streptomyces sp. NBC_01428, assembly GCF_036231965.1. Lineage (NCBI taxonomy): Bacteria > Bacillati > Actinomycetota > Actinomycetes > Kitasatosporales > Streptomycetaceae > Streptomyces > Streptomyces sp. NBC_01428. Next base: position 2,835,682 of record NZ_CP109499.1, read on the forward strand.
GGCCATCAGTTCGGCGCGGCGGTGGTGCGGGGCGAGCAGCGGCGGGTGGCTGCCGGGGCGGACCACCTCGCTGGGGTGCGGGTCGAAGGTGACCACGACGGAGGGGACGCCCAGTTCGCGGGCGCGGTCCACGGCATGCCGGATGATCAGCTGGTGTCCGCGGTGCACCCCGTCGTAGGAACCGATGGTGACGACGCTGCGCCCCCAGTCCTCGGGGATGTCCTCCAAGCCACGCCAGCGCTGCACTGTGACCGCTCCTTGTCGAACCCGTGTCCGTGATTGCCTCATTCGCAGCTCTAAGGGTGCCATGCCGGACGGGCACCGCTCGCATCGGCATCGGGCTGTGACACATCGCTCAGCGCCGGGAGCCGTTCACGGCGGGCTCAGGCCGGGACCCGCGGCCCCGCGAGGTTCTCGATCATGCGGCGGGTGCTGGGGCCCACGACGGAGGACCAGTCGTCGGGCGTGCCGTTCAGCCAGCGGGCCATCAGGGAGGCGAAGCCCGGGACGCGCCGGGCCAGGTCGACGAGTCCGCGGTCGAATCCGGTGGCTCCGGCGGGGGTTCGGACGAGGAGGCGGCCGACGCGGTGCACCAGGTCACGGGTGGGTTCCTCGCCGCGCGGGCCGAAGCCGTGGGCGGCGGCACTCAGGACCGTGTCGAGGACGGCGGGGTCCCGTTCGTGGGCCAGCAGCAGGTCGAGCAGGTCGCGCCGCAACAGGGCGGACGCCGTGGTGTCGGGCGCGGCGAGGACCTGCGCAAGGGCTGTCCGCACCGCGCGGGAACACCCCGCGAGCAGGCCGCTGACCAGGGGGAAGAGCACGAGGTGGGCGCCTTCGCCGTGGTCCAGACGCCGCTCGACGAACGCGGCGATGTGCGGGGCGGTCTCCGGGCAGGTCTCCACGGTCTCGCGGACCAGTGTGGCGATCCGGCGGGCGAGTGCGGGTGTGGTGACGTCGGCGAGGGTGCGCAGCAGCTCGGCCGTGTCCGGGCCGGGGCGCCGCAGCCGCTCGCGGAAGGCGGCGAACACCGGCTCCGGGTGGGTGGCGAGCGCGGCGACCAGGGTGTCCGGCGACAGCCGCGCGTCTCCGGCCGCGAAGCGCTCCAGCGCCTGGGGCAGATACGGCTCCCGGGTGCGCGGATCCCGGACGAGGATGCCGAGGGCGCCGCCGTGCAGGGTGGCGTCGGTGGGGCGGGCGAGCACGGCGAGCGCGGCGTAGCGCAGCAGCTCGCGGTCGGCTCCGGTGGCCGCGAACGGCGCGGCGCGCAGCCCGAACGCGACGGCGGCGACCCGGCGGGCCGGGCGTTCGTCGTGGGCCCACCGGTCCACCGCCCGGCACACGGCCGACGGCTCCTCCTCCGCCAGCGCGGCCAGCAGTTCGTCACCGCGCCGGTGCGCGCAGTCGACCAGGGCCTCCGCCAGGTCGTCCAGAGCCCGCCGCCGGTGCGCGTACAGCAGGGCCTGCGCGGCCGCCGCCACGGTCGCGTGCGGCATCGCGGGCAGCCCCCGCTCGTCGTCGAACCAGCGGGTGAGATGCGGCTGGACGGCCGTGGGGTCCTCGGCGAGGAGGCGGGCGACGGTGTCGAGATGGCGCGGTGCGGCCTGCGGTTCTCCGGGGAGGATCGCGTCGGCCGCCCCGGCCCGCCGGGGGTCGGTGACGACCAGGCGCCTGAGCAGGTCGAAGCGTTCGGCGGGCGGCAGCGGCACGGCGGCCCAGAACGCCGGGCCGAAGGGCGCCGGTACGGCCCGGCCCTGCTCCCGCCAGGCCACGATCCGCTCGGTGAGCAGCACGAGGACGCCGGTGTACGGCGTCGCGTCGGGCACCCGGAGCAGGACGTCGGCACAGAGATGGGTGGCCCACCAGAGCGCGTCGCCCGCGGGGTCCCGCCCCGGCGGAAGAAGGTCGTCCACCGCTTGCAGGAGGTCCTCCAGACGGAGGGTCAGTTCGGCGGGCCCTTGTTGACGGCCGTGCAGGAGCAGGGTCTCGACGACGGGGCCGATGCGATGGCGGGGTACGGGGACCGTGGCCCCCGAGGACCTGCGGGAGGTCACCGAGGCCCGCGCGGCACCCGTCGACGTCGCCGGCGGCGAGGGGGCGCGGCGGGTGCGGCGGCGGCTCGGTCCGGTGGCGCCGGCATGCCCGGAGCCCTGGCCGGTGCCGGCGGGGGTGCGCGTCCGGTGGACCAGGGTGTGCAGCGCGCCGTCCAGGTCGAGGTGCGTGCCCTGGATCCAGTCGGCCAGCTCCTCGTGGGCGAACCGGTAGCCGTCGCCGGCCGGGACGAGGAGCCCTTCGGTGAGGACGGCGGACGCCCAGCCCGTGGTGCCGGCGAAGCGCGGTCCCGGTGCCGGTCCCCAGGGGAAGACGGCTTCGAAGGACGCGCGGTCCAGCTCGCCCTGCCCGGGCCCCAGACTGCGCCGCGCCGCCTCGTGCACCTGGCCGGAGACCCGGGCGGCGAGTCGGCGTACGGCGGTGCCGCGCACGCCGTTCGCCGCGGCGAGCCGGACGGCGACCCGCAGGCACATCAGGTCGAGGTGGGCGGCGAACACGGCGTCACGGTCGAGTGCCTCGCCCGGCGGGTCCGGCAGCGCGGCGCGGACCTCGGAGAGCAGCCGCAGCACCAGGGGATGGCGGGCGTCATCGCCGGCGAGGACGCCTTCGGGGATCCCGGCGCGCGACCGGGCCCGTGCGGCCTCCTCCTCCGTCAGGTCCCCCAGCCGCACGCAGGGAGGCAGGGGCGGGCCCGCCGCCCGCGCGGGAGGACCCCCCGGGGAGACCGGGCTGCCCGGCCCGTGCAGCAGCTCCGCGGGGAACTCCGCTCCGGCGTGTTCCCAGTACTCCGCCCGGCAGCCGATGACGAGCCGCGCTCCGGTCTCCGCCAGCCAGGCCGCCGTCGCCTCCGTCCAGGCCGGCAGCCGGTGGGCCGGCTCGGGCGGCATCTCCTCGGGGCCGTCCAGCAGGAGCAGCAGCGGCCTGCCTGCGGCACACGCCAGGCGGGCCAGCCGGTCCGGCCCGATGTCGCCCAGCTCCCCGGCGTACCCGGCGGGAGGCAGCAGCTCCGCCCCGGCGGGCCGGCGCGGGTCCTCGCCCGGTTCCGCTCCGGGGTTCTGCCGCGACGCCGCCACGATCCGCCCGGCGCGCTCCAGGGCGCGTGTCGCCGCGTCGGCCACCGAGCTGTCCCCGGCGAGGAGGTCGGCGCCGCGCAGCCACAGGGTGGGGGCGGGTTCCGGCCCCTGGGAGCGGCGGGCGGCGAGGGCCGCCAGTTCCGTCGTACGGCCGCTGCCGGGCGGGCCGACAAGCCCGAGGACGGCGGCGGGGCCCGCCTCGAAGGCGGTGAACTCCCGGACGACGTCGGCGCGTTCGACGGGCTCGGGTGCCGGTCCCACCGACCCGGGCGGGCCCGGCGGACGCGGTCCGTCCGAGCCGACCGAGGTCGCGGTGAGCTCCAGGGCGCCGGCGAGGTTCAGATCGGCTCCGTACGCGGGCACCGTCACCGCGTTGCGGGCGAGCAGCTCGGCGAGCGGGCCGGGGACGCCGCGCAGGGGGACGGCGAAGCCGGGTGCCCGGTGGACGGCGGAGTCCCCCGGGCCGGTGCCGTCCTCGGTCCGCGGGAGCAGGGCGGTGCCGAGGACCGCGACCACGGTGCCGGTGGCGGCGTCGACGACCGGTCCCCCGGCCGCTCCGCCGCCCAGCCGGAGGGCGTCCGCGCCCGCGGTGCCGATCGCCAACTCCAGCACACCGCGCAGGAGATGACGGCGGTCGGTGGAGGTGTACGTCACGGCGGACGTCTCCAGCACCCGCGCCTCGCGCCAGGTGCCCGCCGCGATCCTGACGTACGTGCCGGTCGCGACGTGGTCCCGCACGGAGACGGGAAGCGGGTCGAGGCCGAGACCTTCGGTGCGGACGAGCGCCAGACCGGCGTCGGGCAGCGGGACCACGGCGTCGGCCGTCACCACACAGCTGCGGTCACCGGAGTGCAGCACGAGCCGGACCAGGCCGTCGACGGCTTCGTGGCTGGTGACGACCGTTCCGTGGTGGTCGGCGGCGAACCCCGTGCCGCGGGGGCGTCCCGCCAGGTCGCAGACGCGCACCAGGGCGTCGTCCCACGTCGCGCGGACGGCGTCCGGCAGCTCCAGGTCCCCGGTCCGCGGGCCTCGTCCCGCCATGCTCGATCCTCCCCGCCGCGTTCCTCGTTCCGACGGTAGGCGCGGGGTGATCGACGGGACAGATCGCGTGGTGAACGCGCCCCCTTCCACACCTCGGTTCACTCCGAGCGCCCGCCCGAAGGGGTGAACAGGCGCGGCGGGATGGATAGACCTTGAGAGGGGGAACCGAGGGGGGACCGTGGAGCGGCGGGCACGAGACCCCGTGACCGCCGCTCCACGGGCGGAGCTGTCCGGGCGCTGCCGGACCTCAGCCGAAGACGGCGAGGCTCTTGGCCTTGCCCTTCTGTTCCTCGACCAGCGCGAGGAACTCGCCCTTGGGGCCGAAGACCGCCACGGCGCCCTTGCCCGTGTACTCCTCGGGCATCTCCAGGCGCACACCGTTCAGCAGCAGGCCACCGCGCCGGGTGTCGACGTCCCAGCGCGGGAACGCCGCCGAGGCCGCGTCCGCGACCGGCATGACCGTCAGCTCCTCCTGGAGCTGGTCGAGCGTGCGCGCGGAGTCCAGCTTGTAGGGGCCGACCCGGGTGCGCCGCAGGGCGGTGAGGTGGCCGCCGACGCCCAGGTCCGCGCCGAGATCGCGGGCGAGCGCCCGGATGTACGTCCCCGACGAGCAGACCACCGAGACGACCAGGTCGACCACGGGAGTGCCGTCCTCGGCGACGGCGTCACGGACGTCGTACACCGCGAAGGACGAGATGGTCACCGGGCGGGCCGGGATCTCGAAGTCCTCGCCCTCGCGCGCCCGCTTGTAGGAGCGCACGCCGTCGATCTTGATGGCGCTGACCTTGGAGGGCACCTGCATGATGGCGCCGGTGAGCTTGGCGACCCCCGCGTCGATCGCGTCGCGCCGCACGCCGGAGGCGTCCGTCGACGAGATGAGGTCGCCCTCGGCGTCGTCGGTCAGCGTGTTCTGGCCGAGCCGGATCGTGCCGAGGTACTCCTTCTCGGTGAGCGCGAGGTGTCCGAGGAGCTTGGTGGCCTTCTCGACACCGAGGACGAGCACGCCCGTCGCCATGGGGTCGAGGGTGCCTGCGTGGCCGACCCGCCGGGTGCGCGCGATCCCGCGCATCTTGGCGACCACGTCGTGCGAAGTGAAGCCCGACGGCTTGTCGACAATGACCAGTCCGTCGGGCGTCCGGGGCTTCTCCGTCATTCCGCGGCGTCGTCCTCGTCGTCCTCGCCCGGCTTCTTGTACGGGTCCGCCTCACCGGCGAACGCCGCGCCGGCCGAGACCTCGCGCACCTTCTCGTCCGAGGCCCGGGCCTTGTCGAGGAGGTCCTCGATGGTCTTGGCGGTGTCCGGCAGGGCGTCCGCGACGAACGTCAGCGACGGCGTGAACTTCACGCCCGCCGCGGCGCCGACCGCCGAGCGGAGCACGCCCTTGGCGCTCTCCAGGCCCGCGGCGGCCGCCGCGCGCTCCTCGTCGTCCCCGTACACCGTGTAGAAGACGGTGGCCTCCCGGAGGTCCCCGGTGACCCGGGTGTCCGTGATGGTGACGTGAGTGCCGAGCCGCGGGTCCTTGATCCCGCGCTGCAGCTTCTGGGCCACCACCTCTCGGATGAGGTCCGCCAGCCTCTTCGCCCGCGCGTTGTCGGCCACTGGTCCGTCTCCTTCTTCGCCTTGCTTGTTTCGTCAGTCTTCGTCTGTGTGGAGTCTGCGCCGTACCGACAGCAGTTCCACTTCCGGCCGTCCCGCGACCAGGCGTTCGCACCGGTCCAGGAGGTCGGACAGATGCTGGGTGTCTCCGGAGACCACCGCCAGGCCGATCTCTGCCCTGCGATGAAGATCCTGGTTCCCCGTCTCGGCGGCACTCACCGCGTACTTCCGCTGGAGTTCCGCGACGATCGGCCGGACGAGAGAGCGTTTCTCCTTCAGCGAGTGAACGTCGCCGAGGAGGAGATCGAAGGACAGCGTCCCCACATACATGTGTAACCGGATGTCCCGCCGGTACGGGATAGACGACCTGCCAATGCGCTTGGCAGGGACCTCTGAACCGTACAACGAACGGGTGGGGCCGCTCGACGGATATTCGGCGCCCCGAGGGACGCGGACAACCGTGCGACCGGCCCCCGCCGTCCGCCCGGGGCGGTACTTCGCCCGGGCAGACGGAAAACTGGCCGGCGGTGACAGGTCACCGCCGGCCAGCTCACACCACCGCGTTACGACCGCGGCTTCTCGCGCATCTCGTACGTCGCGATGACGTCGTCGACCTTGATGTCGTTGAAGTTGCCGAGGTTGATACCGCCCTCGAACCCTTCGCGGATCTCGGTGACGTCGTCCTTGAAGCGACGCAGCCCGGAGATGTTGAGGCTCTCGGCGATGACCTTGCCGTCGCGGATGAGGCGCGCCTTGGTGTTGCGCTTGACCTCGCCCGACCGGACCAGGACACCGGCGATGTTGCCCAGCTTGGACGACTTGAAGACCTCGCGGATCTCCGCCGTGCCGAGCTCGACCTCCTCGTACTCCGGCTTCAGCATGCCCTTCAGGGCCGCCTCGATCTCCTCGATGGCCTGGTAGATCACCGAGTAGTACCGGACGTCGACGCCCTCGCGCTCCGCCATCTGCGCCGCGCGGCCCGCAGCGCGGACGTTGAAGCCGATGACGATGGCGTCGGAGCCGGTCGCCAGGTTGATGTCGGACTCGGTGACCGCACCCACACCGCGGTGCAGGACACGGATGTCGACCTCTTCGCCGACGTCGAGCTGGAGCAGCGAGGACTCGAGAGCCTCCACCGAACCGGACGCGTCGCCCTTGATGATGAGGTTGAGTTCCTGCACCAGACCGGCCTTGAGGGCCTCGTCCAGGTTCTCCAGGGAGAACCGGACACCCCGGCGGGCGAAGTTGGCGTTGCGCTCGCGCGCCGCCCGCTTCTCGGCGATCTGACGCGCCGTGCGGTCCTCGTCGACGACCAGGAAGTTGTCGCCGGCACCCGGGACGTTGGTGAGACCCAGGACCAGGACGGGGGTCGACGGACCCGCTTCCTCGACGTTGTTGCCGTTGTCGTCGAGCATCGCCCGGACACGGCCGTACGCGTCGCCGACCACCATGGTGTCGCCGATGCGCAGCGTGCCGCGCTGGACCAGGACCGTCGAAACGGCACCGCGGCCGCGGTCGAGGTGGGACTCGATCGCAATACCCTGCGCGTCCTGCTCCGGGTTGGCCCGCAGGTCGAGCGAGGCGTCCGCGGTGAGGACCACGGCCTCCAGCAGGCTCTCGATGTTGAGGCCCTGCTTGGCGGAGATGTCGACGAACATCGTGTCGCCGCCGTACTCCTCGGCCACCAGACCGAACTCGGTGAGCTGACCGCGCACCTTGGTCGGGTCCGCGCCCTCGACGTCGATCTTGTTGACCGCGACCACGATCGGCACGTCGGCCGCCTTGGCGTGGTTCAGCGCCTCGATCGTCTGGGGCATCACGCCGTCGTTGGCCGCCACCACGAGGATCGCGATGTCGGTCGACTTGGCACCACGGGCACGCATGGCGGTGAACGCCTCGTGACCGGGGGTGTCGATGAAGGTGATCCTGCGCTCTTCACCGTTGACCTCGGTCGCGACCTGGTACGCACCGATGTGCTGCGTGATTCCGCCGGCCTCGCCCGCGACGACGTTCGTCTTGCGGATGGTGTCGAGAAGGCGGGTCTTACCGTGGTCGACGTGACCCATGACGGTCACGACCGGCGGACGGACCACGAGGTCGTCCTCGTCGCCCTCGTCCTCGCCGAACTCGATGTCGAAGGACTCGAGCAGCTCGCGGTCCTCCTCCTCGGGGCTGACGATCTCGAGGACGAAGTTCATCTCGTCCGCGAGGAGCTTCAGCGTCTCGTCGGAGACGGACTGCGTGGCAGTGACCATCTCGCCGAGGTTCATCATCACGCCGACGAGCGACGCCGGGTTGGCGCCGATCTTCTCGGCGAAGTCGGTGAGGGAGGCACCACGCGACAGGCGGACGGACTGTCCGTTGCCGCGAGGCAGCATCACGCCGCCGACGGACGGGGCCTGCATGGCCTCGTATTCCTGGCGCCTCTGCCGCTTCGACTTGCGACCACGACGCGCGGGACCGCCGGGACGGCCGAAGGCGCCCTGCGTGCCACCACGGCCGCCGGGACCACCCGGACGACCACCGAAGCCGGGACGGCCACCGCCGCCACCCGGACCACCGGGACGACCGGCGAAACCGCCGCCACCGCCACCGGGACCGGCCGGACGACCGGCGAAGCCGCCACCGCCGCCACCGGGACGACCGGCGAAGCCGCCGCCACCCGGACGACCGCCGCCGCCACCGGGACCACCGGGACGACCGCCGCCGCCACCCGGACCGCGGCCACCGGGGCCACCGCCGGGACGCGGGCTACCCGCAGCGGGACGCTGCGGCATCATGCCGGGGTTCGGACGGTTGCCACCGGGGCCACCGCCGGGACGCGGAGCGCCACCCTGCGGACGGGGCATGCCGCCCGGAGTCGGACGCGCACCACCGGGACCGCCCTGGGGACGCGGAGCGCCACCGGGACCGCCCTGCGGACGGGGACCACGGTCCTGACCGGCACCCTGCGGGCGCGGGGCACCGGGGCCACCGGCACCGCCGCCGGGACGCGGGGCACCGCCCGGACGGGGCGCCTGCGGGCGCGCCATACCGGTGGAGCCACCAGAGGTGAACGGGTTGTTGCCCGGACGGGGACCCGCCGGACGGGCGCCACCGGGACGCGGGGCCTGGCCGCCGGGACGCGGAGCGCCCTGACGGTCGCCGCGCTCGGGACGGTCACCACGGCCCTGACCGCCCTGGCCGGGGCCACCGGCGGGACGGGCGCCACCGGGGCGCGGAGCCTGGCCGCCGGGACGCGGGGCGCCCGGACGGGCACCCGCGGCGGGAGCCGAGGGGGCAGAGGATGCCGCAGGAGCCGCGGGAGTCGTCGGCGCCGACGGAGGCGCGGTGAACTCGGGCGCGGCCGGAGCCGGAGCCGCCGGAGCGGGCTTCGGCGCGGGCTTGGGACCCGGACGGGGACCCGACGCGGCCGGTGTCACCGGAGCAGCCGCGGGCGTCTCCGCCGCGGCCGGCTTCGGGGCCGGCGGGCGCGGGGCGGCCGGACGGGCAGCCTGCGCCGGAGAGGGGGCGCCCGGCTTGGCCGGGGTCGCCTTGCGCGGTGCCGGCTTGCCGCCACCGCCGCCCTGCTGGAGGGCATCTGTCAGTTTTCGTACGACGGGCGCCTCGATCGTCGAGGACGCCGAACGGACGAATTCACCGAGTTCTTGGAGCTTGGCCATGACGACCTTGCTCTCTACGCCGAACTCCTTGGCGAGTTCGTATACCCGGACCTTAGCCACTTCGCTCCTTTTAGGTCCGGGTTTGCGTCCGGACCGTCGCTACTTCATGGGCGTACTCATCGCGTGCTCATCGAGTGCTCATCGCAATCTCGACCTACTTCCAACTCGCGGGGTACCAGGGCCGCACGGGGGTTCCGCGCGACGCTTCTTACGGTGTTGCCTGCTCGACATGGAGGCGAAGAGCCGCGGTGTCGAGCGGTCCCGGAGCGCGCAGCGCCCGTGGGATCGCCCGGCGGCGGATCGCCAGGTCGAGACAGACCAGGGCGGGATGCACGTACGCACCCCGGCCGGGCAGCGTACCGCGATGATCGGGGACGCATTCGCCCTCGACCGCCACGATGCGCAGCAAGTCTCTCTTGGCCGCTCGCTCCCGGCACCCCACACAGGTGCGTTCAGGGCATGCGCGGGCTCGCGTCCGGCCAGACACTCTTAAGTCTACCTCCCCGTAACGACCTCACCCCTTTGGGGCAAGAATCGAACGGTTGTTGTCGTGATCCAAGCCACTCGTGGCGCGGATCTATTCCCCGATCACTCGCCGTGCTGGTCGGCAGGCTGTTCGGTGTCCGGACGGATGTCGATCCGCCAGCCCGTCAGACGGGCGGCGAGGCGGGCGTTCTGGCCCTCCTTGCCGATCGCCAGTGACAGCTGGTAGTCGGGCACCGTCACGCGCGCGGAACGGGCGGCGAGGTCGACGACCTCCACCTTGGAGACGCGCGCCGGGGAGAGCGCGTTCGCCACCATGTCGGCCGGGTCGTCCGACCAGTCGACGATGTCGATCTTCTCGCCGTTCAGCTCGGCCATCACGTTGCGCACCCGGCCGCCCATCGGGCCGATGCAGGCGCCCTTGGCGTTCAGGCCGCTCCGGGTGGACCGGACGGCGATCTTCGTGCGGTGGCCGGCCTCGCGGGCGATCGCGGCGATCTCGACGGAACCGTCGGCGATCTCCGGAACCTCCAGCGCGAAGAGCTTCTTCACGAGGCTGGGGTGCGTGCGCGAGAGCGTCACCGACGGACCGCGGACGCCCTTGGCCACCCGCACGACGTACGAGCGCAGGCGCAGCCCGTGCTCGTAGGTCTCACCGGGGACCTGCTCCTGCACCGGCAGGATGGCCTCCAGCTTGCCGATGTCGACGAGCACATTCTTCGGGTCGCGGCCCTGCTGGACCACGCCGGTGACGATGTCGCCCTCGCGGCCCGCGTACTCACCGAGGGTCGCGTCGTCCTCGGCGTCCCGCAGACGCTGCAGGATGACCTGCTTGGCGGTGGTCGCGGCGATCCGTCCGAAGTCGGACGGAGTGTCGTCGAACTCGCGCGCCTCCTGCCCCTCCTCCAGATCCTGAGGGTCCTCCTTCGCCCACACCGTCACGTGGCCGGTCTCCCGGTCGAGCTTGACGCGCGCGTGGCGGCGGCTTCCCTCGGTGCGGTGGTAGGCGATGAGGAGGGCCGACTCGATCGCCTCGACCAGCAGGTCGAAGGAGATCTCCTTCTCCCGCACCAGACCCCGCAGGGCACTCATGTCGATGTCCACGGCTACGCCTCCTCTTCCTTCTTGTCCTTGCGGCTGAACTCGACCTGCACCCGGGCCTTGGCGATGTCCTCGAAGGCGAGCCGACGGGCGGTGGGCTTGCGCCCCTTCACACCCGGCACCTCGACGTCGAGTCCGTCGTCCTCGACGTTCAGGATCCGTGCGATCAGGTCGTCGCCGTCCGCCAGCTGGAACTTCACCAGCCGGTCGGTGGCACGTACGTAGTGGCGGTGCTCCTTGAGCTCGCGCTCGGCACCGGGGGTTCCGACCTCGAGGGTGTACTCGCCCTCGCCCATCGCGTCCGTCTCGTCGAGCTTCGCCGAGAGCGCGCGGCTCACATCGGCGATCGCGTCCAGGTCGGCACCTTCGTCCGAGTCCACGACGACGCGCAGAACACGCTTCCGGCCGACGGACTCCACTTCGATCTCTTCCAGATCGAGTCCCTGGGAGGTCACGAGCGGATCCAGCAGTTCTCGCAGCCTCTCGCTCTGGGTCGTGCTCATCCGGGTGACTCCTCGGCCGCGTCTGCTGTTGTGGGTTGGTCGCGTGTCAGGTCAAAGGGTATCCGGTCGCGGGGGGTGTTGCCGTCCACCGGTGCCTGTGCTCCCGCGCCGGGAGCTGCGGAAGCGGGGGCCGGAAGACGCCGCACCGGCAGATGGGAGAGAGCCGCTGGACGGTGATCGGCTTCCGCGCGGGTACCGTGATCACGGGCAGCTCGCCCATACATTCGTACGAGCCCTCCGAGGACGTCTGTCGTGCCGTTCCCTCTCTCGTCACGCACCCCGTCGGGTCCGCGCCGCAGGACCCTGCTCGCGGCCGCCGCGGGCACCTTCGCCCTCGCGGGCTGTTCCGCCGACGAGCCGTCCGGTGACACGACCGGCGGCAGCCGCCCCTCGCTCGCCGACCGGGCACGCGCGCGTGCGGCCCGCGACAGCACGACCCTCGCGGGCCGGTACACCGCGGTGATCGCCGCGCATCCGGACCTGGAGAAGAAGCTCGCCCCGCTGCGGGCGGACGTCGCCGGGCACGCACGGGCGTTCGGCGCGGGCAGCAGCGCGGGCTCGTCGGCGTCCCCGTCCGCCGCGGCCTCCGGCACGGCACCCGGGTCGGCCTCGGGTTCACCCACCCCTTCCCCTTCCGGTTCGGCTTCGGCTTCGGCTTCGGCTTCGGCGAGTGCGTCGTCCGATGTCGCCGCGCGGCCCAAGGACGCCCTGTCCGAGCTGGCCACCGCCGAACTCGCGCTCGCCGACGAGCGGACACAGGCCCTGGTCGAGCTTCCGGGGGAACTGGCCAGGCTGCTGGCCTCGGTGGCGGCGGCGGGCGCCGCCCACGCGTATCTGCTGACGGAGGCGGCCAAGTGAGCAAGCGGGACAGGACAGAGGAAGCCGAACTCAAGGCCCTGCAGGCCGCCCTGGCCGCCGAGCACGCCGCCGTGTACGGCTACGGCGTCGTCGGCGGCAAGATCGGCGAGAAGCGGCGGAGCGACGCCCGGGCGGCGTACGACGCCCATCGGGCACGCCGTGACGCGCTCGTGCGGGCGGTGAAGGACCTGGGCGGCACGCCCGAGGCCGCGTCGGCGGCGTACGTCCTGCCGTTCCCGGTGACGGACTCCCCCACCGCCGTCCGGTTCGCGGCCGAGCTGGAGGAGCGGGTGGCCGCCGTGTACTCGGACCTCGTCCGCGCCACGACGGGTGATCAGCGGCGCACCGCGGCCGGGGCGCTGCGCGAGGCGGCGGTCCGGGCGGTGCGCTGGAACGGCGAGAGCGTAGCCTTCCCTGGGCTCGCCGAGCGGGCGGGCACCCCGACGCCTACGGCGTCCTCGCCGGCGTAACGCGACCTGGAAGGAAACATCTCGCGCATGGACTCGCGCATGGTCTTCGAACCGCCGCAGCGCCTTCTGCGGGCACTCGGCGAGAACAGGCGGAGCGGGTCACAGGGGGCCGACGGGGCCGGGGCGTGGCTGGAGAAACTGCCCGAGCTGGCCCAACAGGCGCTGGAACAGCGCGAGTTGACCGCCGAGCGGGTCCAGGCGCCGGGCGGCCGCAGCAGTCTGGTCGTGCTGGTGAAACAGGCCGACCAGAGGCCGGCCGTGCTGAAACTGGCCCCGGACCGTGCGCGGCCCGAGAGCGAGCGGGCGGCACTGGCGCACTGGGACGGCCGCGGCGCGGTACGCCTCCTCAATCCCGGCGACACCCACGGCGTACTGCTGCTGGAGCGGCTGCACCCGGACGTGTCCGTGCGGACGCTGCCCGAGGCGAAGGCCCTGCTGGAAGCGGCCGGGACACTGCGGCGGCTGTGGGTCGAGCCGCCCGCCGGCCACGTCTTCGAGACCGTCGCGGAACGGACCGGGCGGCAGGCAGAGGCGATGCGCGCCACGGTCGCGGAGGAGCCGGAGGGCGGCGCGGAGATCGGCGCGCTGGTCGACGCCGCGCTCGCGGCCCGCGACGACCTGCTGGCGCAGCCGCCCGAGACACGGCTGCTGCACGGCACCTTCCGGCAGAGCAAGGTGCTCGCCGGAGAGCGCACCCCGTGGCTGGCCGTCGGACCCGACCCGGTGGTCGGCGAGTGCGCCTTCGACCTGGCCCGGCTGGTCCGCGACCGGGTGGAGGACCTGATCGCCTCGCCCTCTGGAGCCTCGATCACCCGGCGCCGCATCAAGCGCCTCGCCGAGTCCCTGGAAGTGGACCAGGAACGCCTGCGCGGCTGGACCCTGTTCCGCGCGGTCGAGTCGGGCGTACGAGCGGGCCGGGTGGGCCGCCCCCGCGACGCCGAACTGCTGCTGGAGTTCGCCGGCTGGGTCTGAGCGTCCGCCCTCCCCTCACTCGCCGGGCGGCGCGGACCGGAGCATGAGCGACCCACCGGCCGCTGGACGCGGCCGGTCGCGACCGGTCGCGAGGATGACGGGCAGGACCCTGCCGACAACTCCGGTGACAGGCCGGGCGTCGAGGGCGCGGTCGGCTGTCGCGGCGGGCGCGTCCGACGCGGAGACGTCGGGCCCGGCGTGGCCGATGCGCGGAGAACAGCACGGCGGCGCCCGTCGAGTCCCGGTCCGGGACTCGACGGGCGCCGCCGGGTTCGCCCTAGGCCGTCAGACGGGCGATGGCCTCGTCGACGGTCAGTTCCTCGCGCTCGCCGGTACGGCGGTCCTTCAGCTCCAGGACACCCTCGGCCGAGCGGCGGCCGGCGACCAGGATCTTCGGTACGCCGATGAGCTCCGCGTCGGTGAACTTCACGCCCGGCGAGACACCGGCACGGTCGTCGACCAGGACGCGGACGCCCGCGGCACCCAGCTTCTCCGACACGTCGAGCGCCAGCTCGGTCTGCAGCGCCTTGCCGGCGGCGACCACGTGGACGTCGGCCGGCGCGATCTCCTTGGGCCAGCACAGACCCTGCTCGTCCGCCGACTGCTCGGCCAGGGCGGCGACCGCACGGGAGACACCGATGCCGTACGAGCCCATCGTCACGCGGACCGGCTTGCCCTGCTGCCCGAGGACGTCGAGCTGGAAGGTGTCGGCGTACTTGCGGCCGAGCTGGAAGATGTGGCCGATCTCGATCGCCCGGTCCAGCTTGAGGCCGGTGCCGCACTTGGGGCAGGGGTCGCCCTCTTCCACGACGACGACGTCGAGGTGGTCGTCGACCTCGAAGTCCCGGCCGGCGACGACGTTCTTCGCGTGCGTGTCCGCCTTGTTGGCGCCGGTGATCCAGGCGGTGCCGGGCGCGATGCGCGGGTCGGCGATGTAGCGGACCTTCTCCAGGCCCTGCGGGCCGACGTAACCCCGTACGAGGTCGTCGCGGCCCTCGAAGTCCTCGGCCGTGACGAGTTCCACGACGGCCGGGGCGAGGTGCTCGCCCAGCTTGCCCAGGTCGACCTCGCGGTTGCCGGGGACGCCCACGGCCACGATCTCGCCGTCGACCTTGACCAGCAGGTTCTTCAGCGTCGCGGAGGCGGGCACGCCGAGGTGCTCGGCGAGCGACTCGATGGTGGGGGTGTCGGGGGTGTCCAGCTCCTCGACCGGGCCGTGCTCCTCGGAGACCGGCGTGAGCGCGAACGTCACGGCCTCCGTGTTGGCGGCGTAGTCGCAGGAGGGGCAGTCCGCGAAGGTGTCCTCACCGGCGGCGGCGGGCGCGAGGAACTCCTCGGAGGCCGAGCCGCCCATGGCGCCGGAGACGGCGGACACGATGCGGTAGTCGAGACCGAGGCGCGCGAAGATGTTCTGGTAGGCCTCGCGGTGCAGCCGGTACGACTCGGCGAGCCCCTCGTCCGTGGTGTCGAAGGAGTACGAGTCCTTCATGTGGAACTCACGCCCGCGCAGCACTCCGGAGCGCGGACGGGCCTCGTCGCGGTACTTCGTCTGGATCTGGTACAGCATGACCGGCAGGTCCTTGTACGAGGACGCCTGGTCCTTGACCAGGAGAGTGAAGATCTCCTCGTGCGTCGGGCCGAGCAGGTACTCGCCGCCCTTGCGGTCCTTGAGACGGAAGAGCAGGTCGCCGTACTCGTCCCAGCGGCCCGAGGCCTCGTAGGGCTCCTTGGGCAGCAGGGCCGGCAGGAGGACCTCCTGGGCGCCGATCGCGTCCATCTCCTCGCGGACCACGCGGGAGATGTTGTCGAGCACCTTCTTGCCGAGCGGCAGCCACGTCCAGATGCCCGCGGCGTTGCGTCGCACGTAGCCGGCGCGGACGAGCAGCTTGTGGCTGAGCGTCTCGGCGTCCGCCGGGTCGTCACGCAATGTCTTGACCATCAAACGGGACATGCGCTGGACCTGGGCCATGATTCTCGACTCCTGCTGCGTAAGGGTGATGCCAGGAGGTTAGCCGGGGGGCGGCCGGTCCCGGAAATCCGTTAACGGTGACGCAGCGGCAGCGGGGCGCCCATCACGGCGTACGGCTTGGGGGCGCTGGGGAACAGGACCTGCTGGGCGAGGTCCTCGTAGCCGAGGGAGCGGTAGAGGCCGCGGGCCGGGCTGTCGACGTCGATCGCGGAGAGGATCGAGCGGGGCTCGGTGGCGGTCGCGGTGATGCCGGTGATCAGGGCGCGGCCCACGCCACGGTTCTGGAACCGCGGGTGGACGTGCAGCTCGGTGATCACGAAGGAGTCGTCGAGCCAGCCCTCCTGGCCCCCCGCGCGCAGGTACGGCTCGACGACGGTGGACCACCAGTGGCCGCGGTCGTTCGGCATGCCGTAGACGAAGCCGACGAGCCGGCCGTCGACGGTGGTCGCGCCGAGCGCGTGCGCTCCCGGGTACGTGAGGTGGCGCAGCACGATCTGGCGGCGTACGGCGATCTCCTCGGAGCCGAGCCCGAACGCGAGCGCCTGCACGGCGAGCGCCTCGTCGACGCGCGCCGCGAGATCCAGCGGGCCGACGGCCACGTCGTCGGAGTTGCGGTGGCCGTGACCGGGAAAGCGCAGCATGCGGGGAGACTACCTGGCGAACCGTGGGGCGCGTGAGGTCTGCGGGAGCCGTCCGCGGAAGCGGTGTCCGGCGTCGGCGGGTGCCGGTGGGCCGGGCGTCAGAACAGGACGCTCATGAACGCGCCGACCTCTTGGAAGCCGACTCTGCGATAGGTGGCACGGGCCGCGGTGTTGAAGTCGTTCACGTAGAGGCTGACGACGGGGGCGACGTCGGCGAGGGCGTAGCGCAGGACGGCGGCCATGCCGGGGGCTGCCACGCCCCGGCCGCGGTACTCGGGGGCCACCCAGACGCCCTGGATCTGGCAGGCGTGGGCGGTCGCGGCGCCGATCTCGGCCTTGAAGACGACCTTGCCGTCCTGGTCGAGGCGGGCGAAGGACCGGCCGGAGCCGACGAGTTCGGCCACCCGGGCCTGGTAGAGGAGTCCGCCGTCGCCGGCCATCGGCGAGACACCGACCTCCTCGGTGAACATCGCCACGCACGCCGGCATGATCGTCTCCATCTCGTCCTTGCGGATGCGGCGGACGAACGGATCCGGGGTGACCGCGGCGGGCAGCCGGTCGGTGACCATCAGGGGCTGGTGGGCGCGGACGTCGCGGGCCGGGCCCCAGCTCGGTTCGAGCAGCCGCCACAGCTGGGCGGTGGGTTCGGCGGGGCCGACGATCGAGGAGCAGCGGCGGCCGCCCCGGCGGGCCCGGTCGGCGAAGCCGCGCACGGCGCGCGGGGTGGCGCAGATCGGGACGAGGTTGGCGCCCGCGTAGCAGAGGGACTGCAGCATGCCGTCCTCGTACCAGCCCCACATCTCGCCGCCGAGCCGCCACGGATCGAGGCCCGCGACCCGTACGCGGGAGGCGACGAAGGCGTTCGCCACCGGCTCGCGGTCGAGGACGGCGAGCGCGGCGTCCAGGTCACTCGGTTCGAGGACCCTGGTGGTGGTCTGGGTCAACACGTGCGGGGGCCTCACCCTGGGGTCTGCTGATCTCCGCACTGTACCTGCCGTGGTTGTGACCCGCCGCCCCTTGTTCCCGGCTTCCCCGGGGAGGCCGGGCCCTTCCAGGCCCCGGTCCCGCCGGGGTTGTTTCGGCTGCGGGTGCGTGGGGGTTTGCTCGCGCCGTTCCCCGCGCCCCTGGTCCGTTTCACCGGGCCAGGGTTCACGAGGACCGGCAGGGAGCCCGGCCCCCCGGGATCGTTTCGGCTGCGGGTGCGCGGGGGCGGTCGCGCCGTTCCCCGCGCCCCTGAGTGTCTCGCCCGGGCCGGAAGCCGAACGGATCCGGCGGAGCGGCCGGGGCCCCGGGCGTCCTGCATGCCCGGGGTCGAACGTCGGGCCGGGTCAGCCGGCGACCGAGACCGACGGCTCGCCGGAGGTGATGCCGTCGGCCTCCATCTGCTCGGCGAGCTTCATGGCCTCTTCGATGAGGGTCTCCACGATCTTCGACTCGGGGACGGTCTTGATGACCTCGCCCTTGACGAAGATCTGGCCCTTGCCGTTGCCGGAGGCGACGCCGAGGTCGGCCTCGCGGGCCTCGCCCGGGCCGTTCACGACGCAGCCCATGACGGCGACGCGGAGCGGGACCTCCATGCCGGTGAGGCCGGCGGTGACTTCCTCGGCCAGCTTGTAGACGTCGACCTGGGCGCGGCCGCAGGACGGGCAGGAGACGATCTCCAGGCCGCGCTGCTTGAGGTTCAGCGACTCCAGGATCTGGAGGCCGACCTTGACCTCCTCGACCGGCGGGGCCGACAGGGAGACGCGGATGGTGTCGCCGATGCCCTCGGAGAGCAGGGCGCCGAAGGCGACGGCCGACTTGATGGTGCCCTGGAACGCCGGGCCGGCCTCGGTCACGCCGAGGTGCAGCGGGTAGTCGCAGGCGGCGGCGAGCTGGCGGTAGGCGTTGACCATGACGACCGGGTCGTTGTGCTTGACCGAGATCTTGATGTCGCGGAAGTCGTGCTCCTCGAAGAGGGATGCCTCCCACAGCGCGGACTCGACGAGCGCCTCGGGGGTCGCCTTGCCGTACTTCTGGAGCAGGCGCTTGTCGAGGGAGCCCGCGTTGACGCCGATCCGGATCGGGGTGCCGGTGTCCTTCGCGGCCCGCGCGATCTCCTTGACCTGGTCGTCGAACTGCTTGATGTTGCCGGGGTTCACACGGACGGCCGCGCAGCCCGCGTTGATCGCGGCGAACACGTACTTCGGCTGGAAGTGGATGTCCGCGATGACCGGGAGCTGCGACTTCCTCGCGATGGTGGCGAGCGCGTCGGCGTCGTCCTGCGTCGGACAGGCGACGCGCACGATCTGGCAGCCGGACGCGGTCAGCTCGGCGATCTGCTGCAGCGTGGCGCCGATGTCCGAGGTACGCGTGGTGGTCATCGACTGCACCGAGACGGGAGCGTCTCCGCCCACGGCGACGCTTCCGACCTGGATCTGTCGGCTCTTGCGGCGCTCGGCCAGCTTGGTCGGAACGGACGGCATGCCGAGAGAAATCGCAGTCATCTGCTGTGCAACCCCAAGTTGTGGATCAAGGTCCCGGAATCGTGGGCTCCCGGCTTCGAGATTACGGTACGGGCGCACGGCCGAGCACATCACGCCCCTAAACCCACTCGATGGAAGGCGGCCGGACACCCGAGGATGTCCGGCCGCCTTCAAGGCAGTCCTGCTATGAGATTTTGACTGGGTTAACGACGTCCGCGATGAAGACGAGGATCGTGAAGCAGACGAAGACTCCGGCCACCACGTAGGCCACCGGCATCAGCTTCGCCACGTCGAACGGGCCGGGGTCCGGGCGCTTCAGGAGCTTCGCCGTGTTGCGCCGGAGCGACTCCCACAGCGCCCCCGCGATGTGTCCGCCGTCGAGCGGCAGCAGGGGGAGCATGTTGAACAGGAAGAGGGAGAGGTTGAACCCGGCGACCAGCAGCAGCATCATCGCGACCTGCTGCGACGCGGGGATGTCGAGGGTGAAGACGTCACCGCCGATGCGTGCCGCGCCGACCACGCCCATCGGGGAGTCGGCCTTGCGCGGGCCGTCGCCGAAGGCCGCGTTCCACAGGTCCGGGACCTTGCCGGGCAGGGCGACCAGTGATTCGACGCCGTTCTCCATCATGTCGCCCATGCGGGTCACGGACTGTCCGAAGGACTGCTCGACGATGCCGGAGGCGGGCGTGAAGCCGAGGAAGCCGGCGTACACGTACTTGCCCTCGACGTAGCCGCCGTCGCCGTCGGTCTTGCTCACCTGGTTCTTGATCAGGTGGGCGTTCAGGTCGACGCGCTCGCCCTTGCGCTCGACGGTGATCGTGACGTCCTTGCCGGGGTTGGCCCGGATGTCGGACTGGAGGGCCGCCCAGTCGGTGACCGGCTTGCCTCCGAACGCGACGATCTTGTCGCCGCCCTTGAGTCCCGCGGCCTTGGCGGGCGCGGCCTCGTCGTTCTTCGCGCACTTCGTGCGGTTCTCGCTCTGCTGGATGACGCAGTCCGAGACCTTGCCGACCGTGGTCGTCTGGGTGTTCACACCGAACGTCATCATCACGCCGAGGAAGATCACGACGGCGAGGATGAGGTTCATGAAGGGGCCGGCGAACATCACGATCACGCGCTTCCACGGCTTGCGCGTGTAGAAGAGGCGCGTCTCGTCGCCGGGCTGCAGTTCCTCGAAGGCCGCCGACCTGGCGTCCTCGATCATGCCCCGGAAGGGCGACGTCGAGCGGGCCTCGATGCGTCCGTCCGGGCCGGGTGGGAACATCCCGATCATGCGGATGTAGCCGCCGAGGGGGACGGCCTTGACGCCGTACTCCGTGTCGCCCTTCTTGCGCGACCAGATGGTCGGGCCGAAGCCGACCATGTACTGCGGCACACGGATGCCGAAGAGTTTGGCCGTCGACAGATGCCCCAGCTCGTGCCACGCGATCGAGATGAGCAGGCCGACCACGAAGACGACTATGCCGAGGATCATCATCAGGGTCGTCATGCACGAGCCTCCGCGGTTGTCGTCCGTACCGTCAGTTCACGAGCCCGGGCACGCGCCCAGGTCTCCGCTTCGAGGACGTCCGCGACGGTCAGGGAAGTTCCCGTTCGCGGTGTGCCGTGTTCCTCGACCACCCGCGTGACGGTCTCCATGATCCCGTTGAACGGCAGGGTGCCGTTCAGGAACGCGTCCACGCACTCCTCGTTGGCGGCATTGAACACCGCCGGGGCCGTCCCCGCGAGCTGCCCCACGTGCCGGGCGAGCCCCACGGAGGGGAAGGCTTCGGTGTCGAGCGGGAAGAACTCCCAGCTCGACGCCTTGGTCCAGTCGAAGGCGGGCGCCGCGTCCGGGACGCGTTCGGGCCAGCCGAGGCCGATGGCGATCGGCCCCCGCATGTCGGGGGGCGTCGCCTGGGCGATCGTCGAGCCGTCCGTGAATTCCACCATCGAGTGGACATACGACTGCGGGTGCACGACCACCTCAATGCGATCGAAGGGAATGTCGTAGAGGAGGTGCGCCTCGATGACTTCCAGTCCCTTGTTCACCAGGGTCGCGGAGTTGATCGTGATGACCGGTCCCATGGCCCAGGTGGGGTGCGCGAGGGCGTCGGCCGGTGCCACGTCCGCCAGCTCGGCCTTCGTACGGCCGCGGAACGGGCCTCCGGAGGCGGTGACGACGAGTTTGCGGACGTCCGCGCGGGTGCCGGCGGCCAGCGCCTGGAAGAGGGCGGCGTGCTCGGAGTCGACCGGGATGATCTGGCCCGGCTTGGCGAGGGCCTTCACCAGCGGGCCGCCGACGATGAGCGACTCCTTGTTGGCGAGCGCGAGGGTGCGGCCGGCCTCCAGGGCGGCGAGCGTGGGCGCGAGGCCGATGGAGCCGGTGATGCCGTTCAGGACGGTGTGGCAGTCGGAGGCGGCGACCTGGGTGGCGGCCTCGGGTCCTGCCAGGATCTCGGGGAGGGGCTCGCCCGGGCCGTACTGGTCCGCGAGGGCCTCGCGCAGCGCCGGTACGGCGTCCTCGCGCGCGACGGCGACCGTCCGCACCCGGAGCCGGTGGGCCTGCTCGGCGAGCAGGGCGACCCGGCCGCCGGCGGCCGAGAGCGCGGTGACCCGGAACCGGTCGGGGTTGCGCAGCACCAGGTCGATGGCCTGGGTGCCGATCGAACCGGTGGAGCCGAGGATCACGACATCGCGGGCTCCGTCCACGGGGTCGAAGACGAGATGCGGATCAGCGAGGGGGGCTGGACTGTCGCTCATCCCCCCATTGTGGCCGCATCGCGCCCCCGGCAGGACAGGGCGTCCCGGTTTCGCGCGCCGTCCCGTCGGATTCCTCGGACGCGGGGGCGTCGGGGTTCCGTGCGGAGGGTGCGTGCTCGGCGGCGGGGCGACGGCCGTGCGGGGGCCCGCTGCGCCCGGTGAGGGAAGGAACCGCAGGTCAGGTGGCTGCGGTGGTGGAGAGACGGTGGGCGGTACGCCGTCGGCCGTCGGGCTCCGTCCCGGCGGACCGTTCGCGGGGGCGGGCGCGGCAGGCGCGCCGACGAAGGCATGCGGAGGCGGAGGATTGTCGGCGGCCGAAGGTCCGTTCGACCTCGCCGTCCCGGACCGCCGGGCCGAACGCCCCTGGCACCTCACGGTCCCGGACAGCCCGTGCCCCGCGCGGGCACGGCGTGGTCGCGGTCCGCCGTCGAAGGGCGGTGCCGCGACCTCGCGGTGTCCGGCGGGGCGGGGGCGTCAGCGGATGGGGCGGTGGACGTTCTCGCGCTCGCTGGGTCCGGGGGTCGCGTCGGCGATCCAGGGTCCTTCCCCGGACGGGTCGACGACGCCTTCCTCCAGCCAGGTGTACGTGCCCGACAGGACGCCCTTGACCACGGTGCGGTCGAGGTCGTCGGTGTTGGACCAGAGGCGTCCGAAGAGTTCCTCCACGCGGATGCGGGACTGCCGGCAGAAGACGTCGGCGAGCTGGTAGGCCTCGCGGCCGTGGTCGCCGGTGCTGCGCAGGAGTTCGGCGCGGACGCAGGCGGCGCTCATCGCGAACAGTTCGGCGCCGATGTCGACGATCCGGCCGAGGAAGCCCTGCTTGGTCTCCATCCGGCCCTGCCAGCGCGACATGGCGTAGAAGGTCGACCGGGCGAGTTTGCGGGCGCTGCGCTCGACGTAGCGGAGGTGCGGGGAGAGGTCGACCTCGTGCTTGAACTCGCCGAAGGAGTTCGGGAGCTGTCCGGATCCGGCGACCAGTCTCGGCAGCCACTTGGCGTAGAAGACACCGGCGTTGGCGCCCGCCTTCGCCTTGTCCGAGAGGGACTTCTCGGGGTCGATGAGGTCGCCGGCGACGGAGAGGTGGGCGTCGACGGCCTCGCGGGCGATCAGCAGGTGCATGATCTCGGTGGAGCCCTCGAAGATGCGGTTGATGCGCAGGTCGCGCAGGATCTGCTCGGCCGGGACGGCGCGCTCGCCGCGGGCCGCGAGCGACTCGGCGGTCTCGAAGCCGCGGCCGCCGCGGATCTGGACGAGTTCGTCGGCCATCAGCCAGGCCATCTCGGAGCCGTACAGCTTGGCGAGGGCGGCCTCGATGCGGATGTCGTTGCGGTTCTCGTCGGCCATCTGCGAGGACAGGTCGAGGACCGCTTCGAGGGCGAAGGTGGTGGCGGCGATGAAGGAGATCTTGGAGCCGACGGCTTCGTGGAGGGCGACGGGCTTGCCCCACTGCTCGCGGGCCGCGGACCATTCGCGGGCGATCTTCAGGCACCACTTGCCGGCGCCCACGCACATCGCGGGCAGGGAGAGCCGGCCGGTGTTGAGGGTGGTGAGGGCGATCTTCAGGCCGGCGCCCTCGGGGCCGATGCGGTTGGCGGCGGGGACCCTGACCTGGTGGAAGCGGGTGACGCCGTTCTCCAGGCCCCTGAGGCCCATGAAGGCGTTGCGGTGCTCGACGGTGATGCCTTCGGAGCCGGCCTCGACGACGAACGCGGTGATGCCGCCCTTGTGTCCTTCGGACTTCGGGACGCGGGCCATGACGACGAGGAGGTCGGCGACGACGCCGTTGGTCGTCCACAGCTTCACTCCGTCGAGGACGTAGTCGTCCCCGTCGCGCACGGCGGTGGTGGCGAGGCGCGCCGGGTCGGAGCCGACGTCCGGTTCGGTGAGCAGGAAGGCGGAGATGTCGGTGCGGGCGCAGCGGGGCAGGAAGGTGTCCTTCTGCTCCTGGGTGCCGAACTGCTTGAGCGGCTGCGGTACGCCGATGGACTGGTGGGCGGAGAGCAGGGCGCCGATGGCGGGGCTGGCGGAGCCGACGAGGGCGAGCGCCTTGTTGTAGTACACCTGGGTGAGGCCGAGGCCGCCGTATTTGGTGTCGATCTTCATGCCGAGGGCGCCGAGTTCCTTGAGCCCGTCGATCGTCTCGTCCGGGATCTGCGCCTCGCGTTCGATGCGGGCCGAGTCGATCTTCGTCTCGCAGAAGTCGCGGAGTTTGGCGAGGAACTCCTCGCCGCGCTGGGCGTCCTCGTCCGCGGGCATCGGGTGCGGGTGGATGAGGTCGAGGCGGAAGCGGCCGAGGAAGAGTTCCTTGGCGAAGCTGGGCTTGTGCCAGTCCTGTTCGCGTGCGGCTTCGGCGACCTGGCGTGCCTCACGTTCGGTGACTGTGGGCTGTTGGGGTGGTGCGGACATGAGGCTCACCTCGCCGCGCATAGGGGACACGGGACATTTCGTTACCGACCGGTGCTACTCGATCGTATGTACCCGTGTACCCGATTCCCTGTCACCCCACCAGCCCTCACGCGGCGTTCGGCCCAATGCCGATCGCGCCCTGGGGGGGCCGGGGGCGGACACGCCGACGGCCTGAGCCCCCGCACAGTGGGCTCAGGCCGTCGGCTTCGGTGTGGTCTCGCCGGTGTCCTCGGTCAGAGGGCGAGGCCGGTCAGGACCAGTACGCGCTCGTAGGTGTAGTCGTCCATGGCGAAGCGGACGCCCTCGCGGCCGACGCCGGACTGCTTGGCGCCGCCGTAGGGCATCTGGTCGGCGCGGTAGGACGGGACGTCGCCGATGACCACGCCACCCACCTCCAGGGCGCGGTGGGCGCGGAAGGCGGTCTGGAGGTCGTGGGTGAACACGCCCGCCTGGAGGCCGTACTTGGAGTTGTTGGCGGCGGCGAAGGCGGCGGCCTCCCCGTCGACCTTGTGCACGGTGAGGACCGGGCCGAAGACCTCCTCGCAGGAGATCGTGGCGTCGGCCGGTACGTCGGCGAGGACGGTCGGCGCGTAGGAGGCGCCGTCGCGCTTGCCGCCGGTCAGGAGGGTGGCGCCGGCGGCGACGGCCTCGTCGACCCAGGACTCGACGCGCTCGGCGGCGGCCTCGCTGACGAGGGGGCCGACGTCCGTCGTGGCGTCGGACGGGTCACCGGTGACCTGGGCCTCGACGGCGGCGACGATGCGGGGCAGCAGCCGGTCGTACACGGTGGCGTCGGCGATCACGCGCTGCACGGAGATGCAGGACTGGCCGCCCTGGTAGTTGGAGAAGGTCGCGATGCGCGTCGCGGCCCAGTCCAGGTCGGCGTCGCTCGCGAAGTCGGCGAGGACGACGGCCGCGCCGTTGCCGCCGAGCTCCAGGGTGCAGTGCTTGCGCGGCACGGAGTCCATGATCGCGTAGCCGACCTTCTCGGACCCGGTGAAGGAGATGACCGGGAGGCGCTCGTCCTGGACGAGGGCGGGCATCTTGTCGTTGGCGACCGGCAGGATGCTCCACGAACCGGCGGGCAGCTCGGTCTCGGCGAGCAGGTCACCGATGATCAGGCCGGACAGCGGGGTGGCGGGCGCCGGCTTCAGGATGATCGGGGCGCCGGCGGCGATGGCCGGGGCGATCTTGTGGGCGCACAGGTTGAGCGGGAAGTTGAAGGGCGCGATCCCGAGGACGACGCCCTTGGGGAAGCGGCGCGTGAGGGCGAGGCGGCCCTGGCCGCCCTGGTCGGTGTCGAGCCGCTGGGCCTCGCCACCGTTGAAGCGGCGGGCCTCCTCGGCGGCGAACCGGAAGACGGAGACGGCGCGGCCGACCTCACCCCGGGCCCACTTGATCGGCTTGCCGTTCTCGGCGGAGATGAGCTGCGCGATCTCCTCGGTGCGCTCCACGAGGCGGCGCGAGACGTGGTCGAGGGCGGCGGCGCGCACGTGGGCCGGCGTGGCGGCGAACTCGTCGCGCACGGCGTGGGCGGCGGCGACGGCCTCTTCGACCTGGGCCTCGGTGGGCACGCTGACCTGGCCGACGACCCGGCCGTCCCACGGCGAGGTGACGTCGAACGTGGTCTCACCGGTGACCTGGCGGCCGGCGAGCCAGAAGGCGTGAAGGGAAGTCATGTCGGGTCCCGGCCCTTCCGTGGTTGGGGGTGGAGCGGGCGGTCTTGCCCTGTCCGGGTCCACGGTAGGGCCGCGGGCAGCGGGGGTCGTTTGTCCGACGCGTAGCAGTCGGGCCTCTGGGTGCGCCGGATTGGCCTAGTCGTGAGGGAGTGCCTAGCCCGCCGGGCCCCGGACGGCGTTTTCCCCTCCGGAGGATGCCTCGGCCCGCCGTCGCGGGACCGCCTCACTCCCCCGTCGCGGCCGTCGTCTTCAGGGCCAGCCAGAGTTCCATCCGGACGTCCGGGTCGTCGAGGGAGCGGCCGAGGATCTCCTCGACGCGGCGCATCCGGTAGCGCAGGGTGTGGCGGTGGACGCCCAGGTCGGCGGCGGCGGCGTCCCACTGGCCGTGGCGGGACAGCCAGGCCCGCAGGGAGGCGACGAGGTCTCCGCGGCCGGTGGCGTCGTGTTCGTGCAGGGCCCGCAGGAGTCCGTCCGCGAACGCGCGTACGGCGTCGTCCGCGAGCAGGGGCAGCACGGATCCGGCGGCCAGTTCCTCGTGCTCGACGAGGAAGCGACCGCGCCGCCGGGCGACGGACAGGGCCTGTTCGGCCTGCTTGTAGGCGGCGCGCGCGGCGATCGGACCGGCGGGGGCGGAGAGCCCGACGACGAGTTCGTCCTCGTCCCCGGCGGGCTGCTCGCGCTGTGCGGCGCGGGCGGCCTCCAGCACCACGGCGTAGTCCCCGCAAGCGGTGACGGCGGAGCCGCCGTCCACGGCGAGCACGACCAGGCGCTCGCCCTCGGGCACGACGAGCACGGACTCCCCGGCGCGGGCGGCGGCGGACTCGACGACCTCGGCGAGGCCGCCCAGCGGGTCGCCGTTGACGTCGGGGACGGTGACGGCGGTCTTGGCGGGGGTGGCCGTGCCCACGCGCGCGTGGCCGTCGGCGTGGGCCCGTGCGGCGGACCCGGACGCCGACTCGGCGATGATCAGCCGGAAGGGCGCGTCGAGGAGCCCGCCGTACAGGTCGCCCGCGACCGCCCGGGCGTGGTCGGGTTCCCCGGCGAGCAGCATCCGCAGGACGGCCGCGCCGATGCGCTGCTCGGCGGCGTGCAGCGACCGGGAGCGTTCGGTGGTGAGCGTGAGCAGGGCGATGGCCGAGTGGACGGCGTAGCGCTCGGCGGTGCCGAGGGCGGATGCGGTCCCGACGGCGAGGGCGGCGCGCGGCCTGCGTCCGGTGCCGAGGGAGTGCAGTTCGACGCGGTCCTCGCCGCCCACCACCGCGCTGGCCGGTGCGGGCCGCTCCCGCAGTCGTTCCACGTCCGGGGTGAGCCGTGCGGCGCGGCGTCCGGCCCATTCGGGCGCGGTGGCGACGACGGCGCCGGACGCGTCGTAGAGCGCCGCCCAGCCGTCGACCTGTCCGGCGAGCGCGGCGAGGAGTCCCTCGGGGCCGTCGGTGAGGGCCTGCTTGGTGAGTTCGCGCTGGGCGGCGAACCCGGCGGTGACGGCCCGGTACTGGTCGGCGGCGATGGCGGCGGAGACGGCCTTGCTGATGGCGAGGAAGGGGGTGCGCCGGGGCACTTCGAGGAGGGGCAGTCCCTCCTTCTCGGCGGCCTGGACGAGGGCCTTGGGGATCTCGTCGTAGTTGACCCCGACGGCGAAGCCCAGTCCGACGACTCCGGCGCCGGCGAGCCGCTTCACGTAGCGCTGCATGACGTCGGGGTCGTCCGCGTCCAGTGTGAGCGCGGTGATCAGGAGCAGTTCCCCGCCCTCCATGTAGGGCACGGGGTCGGCGAGCTCGCTGACGTGCGCCCAGCGGACGGGTACGTCCAGCCGGTCCTCGCCCGCGCGCACCGTGAGCTTGAGTGCGGAGTGGTGGACGAGCGAGGCGAGCGTGGGGGGCATGAGGCCTTCAGGTCAGGTCTGTGTGATCTCTGTGATCCCAGGTCGGATCCGGTGTGATCTCTGTGATCTTTTGGCCGCCGCGTATGAACGACCTGTGTCGATTCTGCCTCACCGTACGGTCGCCGCGTGACCCCGTGCCCATACGTCCAGCTCAGCCGGGACGACCTGCGCCCCAGGTGCCCGTGCGGCAAGGCACACGGCATGGCGGGTCAGCCGCGCAGGTCGACCAGCAGCGGTGGCGCGTGCTCGCCCTTGACGCTGGTCAGCGACAGCACCGCGTGCCCGGGCGGCACCCCGTGGGCCAGCTCGGACGCGGACCAGCGCTCCCGTTCGACCTGCCGGACGGTGACCGCGCGGGCGGTCGGCGCGTTCCCGGTGATCACCCGGCGCAGCATGTGGACGGCCTTGCCCGCGGGTGTCTCGGCGATGATCTGCCGGTCGGTGACGTCGCGAGCCTCGATCCACTCCTTGCCCCAGACCTCGGCGAAGTCCTGGCCGTCCCAGGGGGTGAGCCCGGACAGCGCCATGCGGCAGCCGATGGCACCCAGCAGGGGACTGCGCAGGGCGCGCGGCGCGTCGTCGAGGGTGCGCAGGGTGAGGACGGCCCCGGCGTTGCCGGAGCGCAGCCGCTGGATGCCGCGGACGGCCTCGGGGGTGATGACGCCGGTCGCGTCGTCGAGGACCAGGCAGGCGAACAGCGACCGGTCCTCGCGTACCGCGACGCTCGCCGAGAACTGGGCGAGCACCAGGCGGGCGAGGATCCGGGAGGCGTCGGCGTGCCCGCGCGCGGGCAGGTCGATCCGGACCCGCACCGGGTGGTCGAGGGCGCGCAGCGAGAAGGGCCGGGACTGTCCCGAGGTGTCGAAGAAGCCGGCGAAGGCGGGCCGGTCGAGCAGGGCCACCCGGTCGGCGAGGACGCCGCCGACGTCTCCGGGGTGCCCGGTCTGGCGTTCGCGGGCGTCGAGTTCGCGCAGGAGCGACGCCTGTCCGGCGTCCTCCAGGCCCTTGCGGAGCGCGTCCAGGGGTCCGCGGGCGCCGTCGAGCAGCTGGCGCAGTTCGGGCACGGAGGGGAACCTGCCGTGGACGGCCCGGAAGGGGCCGAGCAGCTGGGCGAGCACGGTGGTGGAGCGCCTGCTGTCGCCCCCGGGGTGCGGGTCGGCCAGGTCGCCTACGAGCGCCTCGGCGAGCACCGCGGCCGCCTCGTCGGGGTCGGTGGTCCCGCCGTACAGGTCGAGGTCGTAGACGGAGTCGGGATGCCCGATGCGGACGACGACGTCGTACGCGTCGACGGGGCCGAGTCCGGCACCGGCGGCGCCCACGACGACCACGGCGGCCCGTCCGGCGAGCGCGTGCAGGCACAGCGACTCGGCGAGCGGCCAGACGATTCCGCCGGTCTTGCCGGATCCGGGGGGCCCGACGGCGAGCAGCGAGGTGCCCAGCAGGTCGGGTCCGAGGCCGAGGCCGGTGCCGCGGTAGGCGTAGGGGTTGCGGGCGTCGTCGGCGGTCGTGCCGAGGCGCACCTGTCCGGTCACCAGGTCGTGGCGGGCGAGGCGGCCGGGCAGGTCGCGTGCGCCGGAGGGGTGCAGGCAGGCGGCCGAGCCGTCCTTCACCACCGCGCCGGTGAAGGTGGCGAGGCTGTGCCGTCCGTTGCGTACGCCTTGCCAGGCGCGGGCGATCCGGGCGTGGTCGACGTCGCGCATCAGCCCGCAGCGGGCCTCGGCGGCGAGTCGGTCGGCGGCCTCGGTGGCGCCCGCCGCGCGGAGCTGGTTCCACTGGACGGGGTCGTCCTCGGGGGCCGGCGGGCGCTCGTTCACCGGTGCGGTGCCTCGCCAGGCGGGCGGTCCGTAGCGCCGCCAGATCTCGTTCCAGCGGCCGAGCCGTCCGACGACGACCATGATGATCAGGGCGATCAGCGTGTAGTAGCCGTACCAGAGGAACGCGTTGCCGACGCGGTCGCCGCTGTGCCGCCAGGAGTCCGGGGTGAACAGTTCGAGGGGCAGGACCCACCAGCCGCCGAGGTAGCCGTTCCAGAGCAGCGACCAGACCAGCCATCCGACCAGGAAGGCGATGACGGCGCCGCTGAGCAGCTGACGGGCCGGGATCTGTTCGGGTTCCTCCTCCGGCCGCGGGTGGTGGCCGAAGCGCCACACGCCCGGAGCGGCGTCCGGCCGGGGCGCGCGCAGCCAGGCCACGAACTCCGACCCGTCCGGCAGTGGCGGCATGCCGGGGGCCCGTGCGGGGCGGGGCGGGGCGGCGGGCAGGTCCGGTGCCGGCCGCCCGTCCGGCGGCCCTGCCGGACGCGGTACGGGGTTGGCATGCGTGCCCCGCGCGTCCTGGGTCCCGTCGCTGTTCATCGCCCTTGCCCCCTGACCAGCCGCTCCGTGCTTCGTCCGCGGGTCAATCTAGTGCCCCTGCGGGGCGAGTTCACCGTTTACACGGCCGGGCCCGCCACGCGGCCGGGTCACCGGCGGTTTTACGCCTCCCCGTCCTGCTCCGCACCCGGCCCTATGTCCACCACGGACAAGCGAATCGTCCGACAACGCCCACATGGAGCATGCCGACGCCCCGTCCTCGGCCCTAGCCTGCGAAGAAAGAAGGAACAGCAGGACCGCGAAGCCGGACCAGCGTCCGCCGGGGCAGTCGATGGGACCCCACCGTCACCGCCGCCCACAGCCCACCCCGTCTGCACGATCTCAGGGAGCCCCTCATGACCGCACTTCCGCAGGAGCGCCGCGTCGTCACCGCCATCCCCGGCCCGAAGTCGCAGGAACTGCAGGCCCGGCGCACCGCCGTGGTCGCGGCCGGTGTGGGATCGGTGCTCCCCGTCTTCACCACGCGCGCCGGCGGCGGGATCATCGAGGACGTCGACGGCAACCGTCTCATCGACTTCGGCTCCGGCATCGCCGTCACGTCGGTCGGCGCGAGCGCCGAGGCCGTCGTGCGCCGGGCCTCCGCCCAGCTCCAGGACTTCACCCACACCTGTTTCATGGTCACGCCGTACGAGGGGTACGTCGCCGTCGCCGAGGCGCTGGCCGAGCTGACGCCGGGTGACCACGCCAAGAAGTCCGCCCTGTTCAACTCGGGTGCCGAGGCCGTCGAGAACGCCGTCAAGATCGCCCGCGCCCACACCAAGCGCCAGGCCGTCGTCGTCTTCGACCACGGCTACCACGGCCGGACGAACCTGACGATGGCGCTGACCGCCAAGAACATGCCGTACAAGAACGGCTTCGGCCCGTTCGCGCCCGAGGTCTACCGTGTGCCGGTCGCCTACGGCTACCGCTGGCTGACCGGCCCGGAGAACGCCGGCGCCGAGGCGTCCGCGCAGGCCATCGACATGATCAACAAGCAGATCGGCGCGGACAACGTCGCCGCGATCATCATCGAGCCGGTGCTCGGCGAGGGCGGCTTCATCGAGCCCGCGAAGGGCTTCCTGCCGGCCATCAGCCAGTTCGCCAAGGACAACGGCATCGTCTTCGTCGCGGACGAGATCCAGTCCGGCTTCTGCCGTACCGGCCAGTGGTTCGCCTGTGAGGACGAGGGCATCGTCCCGGACCTGATCACGACCGCGAAGGGCATCGCGGGCGGCCTGCCGCTCGCCGCCGTCACCGGCCGCGCCGAGATCATGGACGCCGCGCACTCCGGCGGCCTGGGCGGCACCTACGGCGGCAACCCGGTGGCCTGCGCCGGTGCGCTCGGCGCCATCGAGACGATGAAGGAGCTCGACCTCAACGCCAAGGCGAAGAACATCGAGGCGATCATGAAGGCCCGCCTCGGGGCCATGGCGGAGAAGTTCGACATCATCGGCGACATCCGCGGCCGCGGCGCCATGATCGCCATCGAGCTGGTCAAGGACGCCGCCACCAAGGAGCCCAACGCGGAGGCGACGGCCGCGCTGGCCAAGGCGTGCCACCAGGAGGGCCTGCTGGTCCTGACCTGTGGCACCTACGGTAACGTCCTCCGCTTCCTGCCCCCGCTGGTCATCGGCGAGGACCTCCTCAACGAGGGCCTCGACATCATCGAGCAGGCCTTCTCCACCCTCTGAGGCCCCATGCGCCGCGGCGCCGGACCGCCGGAGCTCCATCACAGGGTGGATTCCGCTTGGTTCCGGCGCCGCGGCGTACCCGGTCGGAGCGTGTGAAGAACGTGTGCGAGGTGCATGACGGGACGCGATTCCGCCTGTCGGAGCCGGACACCCTGCCGTAGGTTCTACCCAGATGAGAGATACACCCCGCCCACAGGGGACTGTGGGCGATTCCGGGTCGTCGCTTCCCCAGCTTCGTCCTGGTCGTGCCCTCGCGCACACACCCGGGGCTTCCGGCTCCGGTTCTCCTCACCGATCGGACAGTCGCCCGCCCCAAACCCCCCGGGGCGCGCGACAATCCGGTCCGGACGGCCGCCCCGGAACCACCCCCCCTGTTCCGGGGCGGCCGACCCTCCTTCTCGGCCTTCCGGCCCTCCTCTTCGCGCTGATCACCTGGCAGGTCACGGCCCACGGCCCCCTCGCCCGCGCGGACGAACGCCTCAGCGACCGGCTCGTCCACCCGGCACGCGTCTGGGAACTCCTCGCCGACCTCGGCAACATCACGGTCGCCGTCCCCGTCCTGGCCGCCGCCCTCGTGTACGCGGCGGTCCGCGCCCGCCGCGCGGGCGCCCACCGCTGGTGGCTCCCGTCCACGGCGGCCGCGGTCCTGATGGCCGTCGTGCCGGCGGTGATCGTGCCGCTCAAGGAACTGATCGCCCGCTCGGGTCCCCCGGTCATGGGACCCGGCAACGGCTACTACCCCTCGGGCCACACCGCCACGGCCGCCGTCGCCTACGGCGCCGCGACGCTGCTCCTCCTCCCCTGGCTCCGTACGACCGGCGCCCGCCGCGCCCTGCTGATCGCCTGCGCGACCCTGAACGCGGCGGTCGTCACCGGTCTGGTCCTGCGCGGCTACCACTGGCCACTGGACGTGGTGGCCAGCTGGTGCCTCTGCGCGGTGCTGCTGTACTCGCTGTGGCTCCTCCTCGCCCGGACGAGCGAGCGCCCTCAGCCGAAGTAGCTGTCGAAGTTCCGGGAGAACTCCCAGCCGCCGAAGCGGTCCCAGTTGATCGACCAGGTCATCAGGCCGCGCAGCGACGGCCAGGTGCCGTGGGTGGTGTACGTGCCGCAGTTGGTCTTCTTGGTGAGGCAGTCGAGGGTCTTGGTGACCTCGGCCGGGGACACGTAGCCGTTGCCGGCGTTCGTGGTGGACGGCATGCCGATGGCTATCTGGTCGGGGCGCAGCGGCGGGAAGACGTTGTTCGCGTCGCCCGCGACCGGGAAGCCCGTCAGGAGCATGTCGGTCATCGCGATGTGGAAGTCGGCGCCGCCCATGGAGTGGTACTGGTTGTCGAGGCCCATGATCGAGCCGGAGTTGTAGTCCTGGACGTGCAGCAGGGTCAGGTCGTCGCGCAGGGCGTAGATGACGGGGAGGTAGGCGCCGGCGCGCGGGTCCTGGCCGCCCCACTTCCCGGTGCCGTAGTACTGGTAGCCGAGCTGCACGAAGAAGGTCTCCGGCGCCATGCTCAGGACGAACTTCGCGCCGTACTTGGCCTTCAGGGTCTTCAGGGCCGAGATCAGGTTCACGACCACCGGGGTCGTCGGACTCTTGAAGTTGGTGTCGCTCGCGTCGAGGGAGAGCGAGTGGCCCTCGAAGTCGATGTCCAGCCCGTCGAGCCCGTAGGTGTCGATGATCTTCGAGACCGAGGAGACGAACGTGTCGCGGGCGGCCGTGGAGGTGAGCTGGACCTGGCCGTTCTGGCCGCCGATCGAGATCAGCACCTTCTTGCCGGCCGCCTGCTTGGCCTTGATCGCGGCCTTGAAGTCGGCGTCGCTCTCGACCGTCGGGCACTCGGTGACCGGGCAGCGGTTGAAGCGGATGTCGCCCGAGGTGACGGAGGTCGGCTCGCCGAAGGCCAGGTCGATGACGTCCCAGCTGTCGGGCACGTCGGCCATGCGGGTGTAGCCCGCGCCGTTGGCGAAGCTCGCGTGGAGGTAGCCGACGAGTGCGTGCGTGGGCAGGTCCGAGGAACCTCCGCCGCCCCCGCCGGAGCCCGCCGAGGTGGTCGCGGTGACCGTCGCCGACTTCGCCGACTCACCGGCGTCGTTCGTGGCGGTGACCTGGAAGGAGTACGCGGTGGACGCGGTCAGTCCGCTCACGGTCGCCGAGGTGCCGGTGGCGGTCTGGATCTTCGTCCCGTCGCGGTAGACGGCGTATCCGGTCGCGCCGGGCACCGCCGTCCAGGACAGGCCGACCGAGGAGGACGTGACCGTGCCGGTCTTGAGGCCGGTGGGCACGGCCGGCGGCTGGCCGGCGTCGACTCCGGGGCCGGTCAGCGAGAGGTCGTCGGCGTAGTAGGTGCCGGTGCCGTACCAGCCGTGCGTGTAGATCGTGACCTTGGTGGTCGAGGCGCCGGTGCGGAAGGTGGTGCTCAGCTGCTGCCAGTCGGCCGCGGACTGGGTCCAGGTGCTGACGTCGGTCGTGCCGGTGCCGCTCGCGCCGAGGTAGACGTAGCTGCCGCGGACGAACCCGGAGAGCGTGTACTGCGCGTCCGGTTTCACCGTCACGGTCTGCGAGCACTGGGCGTAGTCGCTGCCGGCCGGGGTCGCCTTCAGCGCCGAACTGCCGCTGTGCACCGGGGTGGTGACGGTGCTCGCGGCCGTACAGGTCCAGTTGGCCAGGCCCGACTCGAACCCGCCGTTCTTCGCGAGGTCCGCGTCGGCCGCACGGGCGGCCGACGAGAGCGCGGTGAGACCGGGTACGGCCAGAACGGCGGCCGTGCACACGGCGAGAATCCTTCGGCGGTGTTCGGACGGTCTGCTGCGTCTGGTGCGTTCCACTGCTGCCTCCGGGCACGGGGGAATGGGGAGGGTGGAGCGCGCCCAACTTGGTCCAGACCAATTCTGTTGTCAAGACCCCCTGCGTGTCGGGGACTTCGGGAGACCGCCGCCGCGCGGCACCGGCACCGCTATCGGCCCCCGTTCCCGGCGAGGCCCGCCGCCGCCTCGTGCATGGCCAGTTCGAGCAGGGCCGGATCCGTGAGGGTGCCCGAGCCGTCCGGCTGCACCAGCCAGCGGACCCCGCCGGTGGCCCGCCCCGGGTAGGGCACCACGATCCAGGTGCCGGGCCCCGCGGTGCGCACCCCCGTGCCGAGCCAGCGGGCGGCGGTGCCCGCGGGCACGAAGAAACCCATCCGCGCGTCGCCGAAGTCGACGAGCACGGGCCCGGGTTGGTCGATCACCCGGCTCAGCACGTCGAGCGTCGGATAGCCGAGTTCGCCGGGCAGGATGAGCACGTCCCAGGCCCGGCCCGCCGGGAGCAGCGCGATGCCGAGGGGATTGCGTTCCCACTCCCACCGGCAGGCCTCCGGATCCGGAGCCACGGATGTCAGCCACTCGACCGCCGTCTTGGGCCCTGTCATGACGGAACCTCCCTCTCTCGTGACGACGCTGGTCGCGTCACAGGGGAGAGGGAGGTCCGGGGCGATCATTACGCGGGTTCCGGCTACCAGTTGGTAGTGAACCGGATCACACCGACGAGCTGGGCGTACGCCCGTGGATCACCGGGCGCGCCGCGCGCCCTCAGCTGTCGAAGCCGAGGCCCAGTCTGTCCATGGTCTTCAGCCACAGGTTGCGCCGGCCGCCGTGGGTGTCGGCGCGCGCCAGCGACCACTTGGTGAGGGCGATGCCGGTCCACGCGAAGGGCTCGGGCGGGAACGGCAGCGGCTTCTTGCGGACCATCTCCAGCTCGGTGCGTTCCGTGCGCTCCCCCGCCAGCAGGTCGAGCATCACGTCCGCGCCGAAGCGGGTGGCGCCCACGCCGAGGCCCGTGTAGCCGGCCGCGTAGGCGACCTTGCCCTGGTGGGCCGTGCCGAAGAACGCCGAGAAGCGCGAGCAGGTGTCGATCGCGCCGCCCCAGGCGTGCGAGAAGCGGACGCCCTCCAGCTGCGGGAAGCAGGTGAAGAAGTGCCCGGCGAGCTTGGCGTACGTCTCGGGGCGGTCGTCGTGCTCGGCGCGGACGCGGCCGCCGTACGGGTAGATCGCGTCGTAACCGCCCCACAGGATGCGGTTGTCGGCGGAGAGCCGGAAGTAGTGGAACTGGTTCGCCGAGTCGCCGAGGCCCTGGCGGTTCTTCCAGCCGATGGAGGCCAGCTGGTCGTCGGTGAGGGGCTCGGTCATCAGCGCGTAGTCGTAGACCGGGACGGTGTACGAGCGGACGCGCCGGACGAGGTTCGGGAAGATGTTCGTGCCGAGGGCGACCCGGCGGGCGCCGATCGCGCCGTACGGGGTGCGGACGGCCATGCCGGCGCCGGACGGCTTCAGGTCGAGGGCGGGCGTGTTCTCGTACACCCGGACCCCGAGCCGCAGGCAGGCGCGCTTCAGGCCCCAGGCCAGCTTGGCCGGGTGGAGCATGGCGACGCCCCGGCGGTCGTACAGGCCGGCCAGGAAGGTCGGGGAGGCGACCTGTTCGCGGACGGCCTCGGTGTCGAGGAGTTCGACGCCCTCGGCGAGGCCCTCGCGCTCCAGCTCCTGGTGCCAGTCGCGCAGTTCGGCCGCCTGGTGCGGTTCGGTCGCGACGTCGATCTCGCCGGTGCGCTCGAAGTCGCAGTCGATGGAGTAGCGGGCGACGGCCGCCTCGATCTCGTCGAGGTTGCGGGCGCCCAGCTCCTCCAGCTTGCGGATCTCGTCGGGCCAGCGGGTCAGCCCGTTGGACAGACCGTGGGTGAGGGAGGCGGCGCAGAAGCCGCCGTTGCGGCCGGAGGCGGCCCAGCCCACCTCACGGCCCTCCACGAGGACGACGTCCCGGCCGGGGTCGCGCTCCTTGGCGATCAGCGCGGTCCACAGTCCGCTGTAGCCGCCGCCGACGACGAGCAGGTCGCAGGTGTCGGAGCCGGTGAGCGCGGGCTCGGGCCGGGGTTTGCCGGGGTCGTCCAGCCAGTACGAGACCGGCTGGGCGTCCGCGAGAGACGTCGTCCACTGATTACCACGGGTCATGGCGCTTGGGGCCATGATTTCCAACTCCCTACGAGGGTTTTCGAGCGTTATGCCTTTTGCCTGTTGCGGCGATTGCCGACGACCATTCCGGCCAGGACGAAGAGTACGGCGATGAGGAACATGGCCGTTCCGATGACGTTGATCTGAACGGGTGTTCCGCGCTGTGCCGAACCCCAGACGAACATGGGGAAGGTGACGGTCGAGCCGGCGTTGAAATTGGTGATGATGAAATCGTCGAAGGAGAGCGCGAAGGCGAGCAGCGCGCCCGCCGCGATGCCCGGTGCCGCGATGGGCAGGGTCACCCGCAGGAAGGTCTGCGCGGGACCGGCGTACAGGTCCTGCGCCGCCTGTTCGAGGCGGGGGTCCATCGACATGACACGGGCCTTGACGGCCGTCACGACGAAGCTGAGGCAGAACATGATGTGGGCGATCAGGATCGTCCAGAAGCCCAGCTGAGCGCCCATGTTGAGGAACAGGGTGAGCAGCGAGGCGGCCATCACGACCTCGGGCATCGCCATCGGCAGGAAGATCAGCGAGTTCACGGCGCCGCGTGCGCGGAAGCGGTAGCGGACGAGCGCGAAGGCGATCATCGTGCCGAGGATCGTGGCGCCGATCGTCGCCCAGACGGCGATCTGGAGGCTGAGCGAGAGCGAGCCGCACATGTCGGCGACCCCGCACGGATCGCGCCAGGCGTCCGTCGAGAATTGCTGCCACTCGTAATTGAAGCGCCCCTTCGGTTTGTTGAAGGAGAACACCGTCACGACGATGTTGGGCAGCAGCAGGTATCCGAGCGTCAGCAGTCCCCCGATGACGACGAGATGGCGCTTGAACCAGTTCACGAAGGCCATTTAGACCAGATCCTCCGTCCCGGACTTGCGGATGTAGAGCGTGACCATGATGAGGATCGCGGCCATGAGGATGAACGAGAGTGCCGCGGCCGTCGGATAGTCGAGAATCCGCAGGAACTGGGTCTGGATGACGTTGCCGACCATGCGGGTGTCGGTGGAGCCGAGCAGGTCGGCGTTCACGTAGTCACCGCTGGCGGGGATGAACGTCAGCAGGGTGCCGGAGACGACGCCCGGCATCGACAGCGGGAACGTCACCTTGCGGAAGGTGGTGATCGGCCGGGCGTACAGGTCGCCGGCCGCCTCGTGCAGCCGTCCGTCGATCCGCTCCAACGAGGTGTAGAGCGGCAGCACCATGAACGGCAGGAAGTTGTACGTGAGTCCGCAGACCACCGCGAGCGGTGTGGCGAGGACCCGGTCGCCCGCCGTGAAGCCGAGCCAGTTGGTGACGTCCAGGACGTGCAGCGTGTTCAGGGCGCCGACGACCGGGCCGCCGTCCGCGAGGATCGTCTTCCAGGCGAGCGTGCGGATCAGGAAGCTGGTGAAGAACGGCGCGATCACCAGGATCATGATCAGGTTGCGCCAGCGGCCCGCGCGGAAGGCGATCAGGTACGCGAGCGGATAGCCGAGTACCAGGCACAGGATCGTCGCGGCACCGGCGTAGAGCACGGAGCGCAGGAACTGCGGCCAGTAGTCGGCGAGCGCGTCCCAGTAGGTCTGGAAGTGCCAGGTGACCTTGAAGCCGTCCTCCAGCGATCCGGTCTGGATCGAGGTGGAGGCCTGGTAGACCAGCGGGAGCGCGAAGAAGACGATCAGCCACAGCAGGCCGGGCAGCAGCAGCCAGTACGGGACGAGCCGGCCGCGCTTCTTCGGCGGCTTCTTGGCGGGTTGCGGCGCGAGCGGCGGCGCCTCCGCCTCGGTGACGGTGGCCATCAGGCGGCCTCCTCCTCGGCCGTCTCGACACCGGCGTCGATGTCCTGGGCGGCGTCGAGGCCGAAGGTGTGCGCCGGGCTCCAGTGCAGGACGACCTCGGCACCCGGGGCGAGCCGGGAGTCACGGTCGATGTTCTGGGCGTAGACCTCGAACTCGGGGCAGACGGCGCTGTCGATCACGTACTGCGTGGAGACGCCGATGAAGCTGGAGTCGGCGATCCTGCCGGTGATGCGGTTGCGGCCGGCGGGTATCTCGCCCGCGTCGTCGGCGTGCGTGAGGGAGATCTTCTCCGGCCGGACGCCGACCAGCAGCTTGCCGCCGGTCGTGGTGTCCGCCGAACATCGCGACCCGGGGAGCACCAGCTTGCCGCCGCCCGCCCGGAGGACGATCTCGTCGCCGCTACGGGAGTCGACCTCGGCCTCGATGAGGTTGGAGGTGCCGAGGAAGTTGGCGACGAAGGTGGTGTTCGGGTTCTCGTAGAGGTCGGCGGGCGCGCCGAGCTGCTCGACACGGCCCGCGTTCATCACGGCGACCGTGTCGGCCATGGTCATGGCCTCCTCCTGGTCGTGCGTGACGTGGACGAAGGTGATGCCGACCTCGGTCTGGATGCGCTTGAGCTCCAGCTGCATCTGACGGCGCAGCTTGAGGTCGAGGGCGCCGAGGGGCTCGTCGAGGAGGAGCACCTTGGGGTGGTTGATCAGCGCGCGGGCCACGGCGACACGCTGCTGCTGGCCGCCGGAGAGCTGGTGCGGCTTCTTGCGCGCCTGCTCGCCGAGCTGGACGAGGTCGAGCATGTCCTCGACCTGCTTCTTCACCGACTTGATGCCGCGCCGGCGCAGGCCGAAGGCGACGTTCTCGAAGATGTCGAGGTGCGGGAAGAGGGCGTAGGACTGGAAGACCGTGTTCACCGGGCGCTTGTAGGGCGGCAGGTTCGTCACGTCCTGGTCGCCGAGCATGACGGTGCCCGATGAGGGCTCCTCCAGGCCGGCGATCATCCGCAGGGTGGTGGTCTTGCCGCAGCCGGACGCGCCGAGCAGCGCGAAGAACGAGCCCTGCGGCACGGTCAGGTCGAGGGGGTGCACGGCCGTGAAGGAGCCGTACGTCTTGCTGATCCCGGAGAGGCGGACGTCGCCGCTGTTGTCATTCGTCATCGTGGTCACGCCCCTGTGAGCTTCGCGAACTTCTCTTCGTAGGCCGTCTCTTCCTTCTGGCTCAGCGAGCGGAAGGGGTGTGACTTCGCGGCCATGGCCTTGTCAGGAATGATCAGCGGGTTGTTCGCCGCGTCCTTGTCGATCTTCGCGAGATAGGGCTTGACCCCGTCGACCGGACAGACGTAGTTGATGTAGGCGGCGAGTTCCGCGGCGGGCTCGGGCTCGTAGTAGAAGTCCATGAGCCGCTCGGCGTTCGTCTTGTGACGTGCCTTGTTGGGGATCAGCATGTTGTCGGTCGACGTGATGTATCCGCTGTCCGGGATGAGGAAGTCGACGTCCGGGCTGTCCGCCTTGAGCTGGACGACGTCACCGGCCCAGGCCACACAGGCGGCGAGGTCGCCCTTGGTGAGGTCGGACGTGTAGTCGTTGCCGGTGAAGCGGCGTATCTGGCCCTTGTCGACGGCCTTCTGGAGGCGGGCGATCGCCGCGTCGAAGTCGTCGTCGGTGAAGTTCGCCGGGTCCTTGCCCATGTCGAGGAGGGTCATGCCCATGCTGTCGCGCATCTCCGAGAGGAAGCCGACGCGCCCCTTGAGTTTGGGGTTGTCGAGCAGGTCGGAGACGGAGCGGACCTCGACGCCGTCGAGCGCCTTCTTGTTGTAGGCGATGACGGTCGAGATGCCCTGCCAGGGATAGGAGTAGGCGCGCCCGGGGTCCCAGTCGGGGTTGCGGAACTGGGCGGACAGGTTGGTGTAGGCGTGCGGGAGGTTGGCCGCGTCGAGCTTCTGCACCCAGCCGAACCGGATGAGGCGGGCCGCCAGCCAGTCGGTGACGACGATGATGTCGCGCCCGGTGTCCTGGCCCGCCGCGAGCTGCGGCTTGATCTTCCCGAAGAACTCGACGTTGTCGTTGATGTCCTCGGTGTACTTGACCTTGATACCGGTCCGTTCGGCGAACGCGTCGAGCGTGGGGTGGTGCTTCTCGCTCTCGTCGACGTCCATGTACTCGGTCCAGTTGGAGAAGTTGATCGTCTTCTCCTTGGCCGAGTGGTCCTCGGCCGAGACCCCGCCCTGGGTCTTGCCCGCGGCCGGGATGCCGCAGGCGCTCAGCGCCCCCAGGCCGCCGACGGCGAGCGCGCCGCCGGCCGACGCGCGCAGCAGGGAACGGCGGCTGAGGGAGGCCCTGCCGTTCCGGAAGCTGCGCCGCAGGGCGGCCCGTTGGACCGGGGACATGCGTTCGGGCTCGTACTGCTCCATGCTCTGGTGCCCTTTCGGAAGCGTCGCGGCCGTGGTCGCGGCCTGGTCTGCCACAGGGCCGTAGCCGGTCGTTCGGCTACGGCCGGTCCCCGAAGACCGTGCGGTGCCAGTCCTTCCTGGCGACCGCGGTGTTGTCGAACATGACGTGCTTGACCTGCGTGTACTCCTCGAAGGAGTAGGCGGACATGTCCTTGCCGAAGCCGGACGCCTTGTAACCGCCGTGCGGCATCTCGCTGATGATCGGAATGTGGTCGTTGACCCAGACGCAGCCCGCCTTGATCTCGCGGGTCGCGCGGTTGGCGCGGTAGACGTCGCGGCTCCAGGCGGAGGCCGCGAGTCCGTACGGGGTGTCGTTGGCCAGCGCGATGCCCTCGTCGTCGGTGTCGAAGGGGAGCACGACGAGCACCGGGCCGAAGATCTCGGCCTGCACGATCTCGCTGTCCTGCCCGGCGTCGGCGACGAGCGTGGGCGCATAGTACGCGCCGGACTTGAGCGCTCCCTGGGGAGCCTCTCCGCCGGTGACCACGCGCGCGTAGCCGCGGGCGCGGTCGACGAATCCGGCGACGCGGTCGCGCTGGGCGTGCGAGATGAGCGGGCCGAGGTCGGTGTCGGCCGCGAAGGGGTCGCCCACGCGGACGCTTGCCATCAGGGCGCCCGTCCGCTCCACGAAGGCTTCGTAGAGGGGGCGTTGCACGTACGCGCGCGTGGCGGCCGTGCAGTCCTGGCCGGTGTTGATGAGCGAGCCGGCGACCGCGCCGTGTACGGCGGCCTCCAGATCGGCGTCGTCGAAGACGAGGAAGGGCGCCTTGCCGCCGAGCTCCAGGTGGAGGCGCTTGACGGTGGAGGTGGCGATCTCGGCGACGCGCTTGCCGACGGC
This sequence comes from Streptomyces sp. NBC_01428, assembly GCF_036231965.1. Classification (NCBI taxonomy): domain Bacteria; kingdom Bacillati; phylum Actinomycetota; class Actinomycetes; order Kitasatosporales; family Streptomycetaceae; genus Streptomyces; species Streptomyces sp. NBC_01428. Next base: position 2,877,349 of record NZ_CP109499.1, read on the forward strand.
CGTCGACCCGGTGAAGGAGGTCATCGCGACGTCGGGGTGTCCGACGAGATGCTCGCCCGCCTCCCGGCCGAGGCCGGTGACGATGTTGATCACGCCGTCCGGGATGCCCGCCTCGGTGGCCGCCTCGGCGAACAGCAGGGAGGTGAGCGGGGTCAGCTCGGCGGGCTTCAGGACGATCGTGTTGCCCGCGGCGATCGCCGGGAGGATCTTCCACGCGGCCATCTGGAGCGGGTAGTTCCAGGGCGCGATGGAACCGACGACCCCGATGGCCTCGCGGCGTACGTACGAGGTGTGGTCACCGGAGTACTCGCCGGCCGACTGGCCCTGGAGGTGCCGGGCGGCGCCGGCGAAGAACGCGGTGTTGTCGATGGTGCCCGGCACGTCGAACTCGCGGGTCAGCTTGAGGGGCTTCCCGCACTGCAGGGACTCGGCCTGGGCGAACTCCTCGGCACGCTCGGCGAGCACGGCGGCGAAGCGGTGCAGCGCGTCGGAGCGTTCCCCGGGGGTGGCGCCCGACCAGCCGGGGAAGGCCGCGCGGGCGGCGGCCACGGCCGCGTCCACGTCGGCGGTGCCCGCCAGCTCGTAGGTGTACACCTCTTCGCCGGTGGCGGGGTCGACGACCGCGTGGCTGCGGCCGGACGTGCCCTTGGTCAGACGTCCCGCGATGTACTGCGCTCCGCCGGCGAGGCGGTCCTGCGCCTGGAAGCGATGGCCCGGATTGTGCATGTCGCTCTCCTCCGCCGCCCTCCCCGTCGAAACGGGGGTCGGCGTAGCTCCAGCTCGATTTGAGTGCCGATCCTGACAGAGCTAAGGGACTCCAACAAGTGATTCCGTTGTTGCCTTTTGGTTACGCGACGGAATCCTTCGACCAGGTGTCGAGTCCTGCTGGAAAAGGCGGGACGGAATGTCAGTGGTGCGTGCCAGAGTGGCGTGCATGGGGAAGATCGCCACGCGGGACGCACTGGTCAGCACCGTCGAGTCGGGGACGCGGGTGAAGTACCTGCACTTCTGGGGGCACCGTGCGCGGGCGGACGGACAGGTCGGACCGAGCTGCCTCAGCCAGTGGTGGCCGTCACCCTTCGTGGTCGAAGGGGTCGTCTACGCCACGGCGGAGCACTGGATGATGGCCTCCAAGGCGCGCCTCTTCGGGGACGCCGAGGCCGAGCGGCAGGCGGTGGACGCGGCGAACCCGGCGCTCGCCAAGAAGGCGGGCCGGCTGGTGCGCGGATTCGACGACGCCGTGTGGGAGCGCGAGCGGTTCGGGATCGTGGTCGAGGGCAGCGTCCACAAGTTCGCGGCGCACCCGGAGCTGCGGGCGTTCCTGCTGGGCACCGGCGACCGGGTGCTCGTCGAGGCGAGCCCGCTGGACCGCGTCTGGGGCATCGGCCTCGCCGCGACCGACGAGGGCGCCTCGGACCCCCGGCGCTGGCGGGGCCCGAACCTGCTGGGCTTCGCGCTGATGGAGGCGCGGGAGCGGCTCCGGTAGGGGGCGGGCGGGTCGGGGGTGCGGTGATCGTCCTGCGGATGCGGCACCCCGTCAACCGGCTGAGAATGCAGAAGTGAGTGACACTCATTCGGCGCGGGGCGCGGCCGCTGAACAGGCGCCCAGGACCTCGAACCAGACGCTGGCCCTCGCGGCCATGCTCTTCGCGGTGTCGATGACGTTCATCGACCAGACGATCGTCTCCATCGCGGCCCCGGACATCGTCAACGAGCTGGGCCTGTCCGCGTCGGGCATGCAGTGGGTGGTGAACGCCTATCTGCTGTCGCTGGCGGCGTTCTTCGCCCTCGGCGGCCGCCTCGCGGACCTCTTCGGGCCCCGCCGGGTCGTCATCGTCGGCACCCTGGTCTTCGTCATCTCCTCCGTGCTCTGCGGCTGCGTCCCCAAGGGGGACTTCGCCCAGACCTGGCTGATCATCTTCCGGGCGACACAGGGTCTGGGAGCGGCGCTCCTGTTCCCCGCAGCACTGGCCGTGGTGGTGGCCGTCTTCCCGGTGGAGCGGCGCGGCCGGGCCCTCGCGCTGTTCTTCGGGCTGTCCGGCGCTCTGACGGCGATCGGCCCGCTGCTGGGCGGCTGGCTCACGTCCTGGACCTGGCGGGCGATCTTCTGGGTGAACGTGCCCGTGGCCGTCGTGGCGCTCGTCCTCACGATGATGGCGCGCGTCCCGAACCGGCGGCGCGACGAGCCGCTGGACGGCGTGGGTGCCGTCCTCATCGCCGTCGGGATGGGGGTGAGCGTGCTGGGCTTCCAGCAGGCCGCTTCCTGGGGCTGGGACAGCGCGGCGACCTGGGCCTGCATCGTGGGCGGTCTGGCCGTTCTCGTCGTGTTCTGGCGCTACGAACGGGGCAGGCGGCACCCGCTGGTCAATCTCGCGGTGTTCCGCGACAAGGCGTTCACCGTGGACAGCCTGGTGCTGTTCTTCGCGATGCTGGCCTTCGTCCCGGTCTTCTTCTTCGCCTCCGTCTACGCCCAGGTCTCGCTGAGCGCCTCACCCAACCAGGCCGCGCTGTACCTGCTGTACTTCTTCGCGGGTTTCGCGATCGCCTCGCAGTGGGGCGGCCGCATGCTGGACAAGCAGGGAGCCCGGGGGCCGATGAAGATCGGCACCATCGTCGGCGCCGTCGGATTCGCCCTGTGGGCCAACAAGCTGACCGATCTGTCGATGCACGACCAGTGGCCCTACGTGGCCCTCGCGGGCGCCGGTATCGGCTTCATCCTGGCGCCCGCCTCGACGGACGCCGTGAACCGGGCCATCGGGGCCTCGTACGGCGAGGTCACCGGCATCACGCAGACCGTCCGCAACTACGCGGCGAGTGTCGGCCTGGCGGTCCTCGGGACGATCCTCACGCACCGGACGACCGAGAACGTCGTGTCGACGCTCACGTCGCGCGGGGTGTCGTCGGACACCGCGAACGGCGTGGCCAAGGACATCGCCGAGGCGGTCACGGGCAACGGCGACGCCCGGACGCCCACCGGCACCGGGCCGGCCGCCAGCGCCGCGCGCGACGCGATGTCGAGCGTGCGCATGGACTTCGCCGAGGCCAACCAGTGGGTCTTCTACGGGATGGCCATCGCGCTCGGCATCGGCTATCTGATCGCGCTGCGCCACCCCGGGGGCAAGGGAACACCGGCGGTCACGGAGGGCGAACCGCGGTCGGCCCCGGCGACCCCGGCGTCACCGTCCGAGGACGGGCACCGGACGAGCAGCGGACGGGCGTCCGGCCCGGCGGCCCGCCCCGGTGGTACCCCGCCTACCTCTGCCGCGTGACCAGGGACGTGGAGAACCCGTCGTACCCGCCCGAGTCGTCGCTGCCGACATCGTCCGGGAGGGCGACGATGACCACGATGAGCGCGATGCCGAGCACGATGCCGACCGACCCGCAGATGATCCCGGCCAGCGCCTGCCCCGGGTTCGTCGCCTCGCCCTTGCGGACCCTGCCCCGGCCGATCACGCCGAAGATCACGGCGAGGATGCCGAGCACGATCGCCAGGGGCCACGCGCAGAACAGGACCGCGGCGATGATGCCGAGGACGAGCGAGGCGGTGCCCAGGCCGTTGCTCGGGGCGGGCGGCCCCGCGGGCCAGCCGTAGCCGGGCACGCCTCCGTACGGGGACGGGCCGCCGCCGGGATACTGCGGATAGCCGTAGCCGTACGGGGAGTGCCCGGGACCGCCGGGGGCTATCGGCGGCGGAGGCACGGGCTCGCCCGGACCGGGCTGCGGATAGGGCGTGTGCGCCGCGGGAGCGGCGAACGGGTTGTCCCGGACGGGGCCGCCGGGAGCCGCGGGTCCCGGCGGGAAGCCGGTGCCGGGGAGCGACGTGATCGTCGGCAGCCCGTACGCGGGAGGGGGTGTGGTGCTTCCGCCGCCCCGCGCGCTCCGGCCGGACGTGTCGTCCTCGGGCGGCGCCCAGGGGTTGGTCTCCTGCCGGCGGTCGGCGCCGGCCTTGCCGAGGGAGACCTGCGGGGCGGGAGCCTGACCCGCAGCGGAGCCGGAAGCGTGGCCCGGTCCACCGGACGCGGAGCCCGCAGCGCGGCCCGGAGCGGCGAACGGCCCGGTTCCCTGGGCGGGCACGGACGATCCCGGCCCGTCGGCCGGGGCGCGGTCCGCCGGGGGCGGGGTCTGTTCCCGGCCGTCGCCGGGCTCACCGGTCACGGCGTACTGGGGGCCGTCACCGGCCGCGCCGTCCACCCACCGCGCGCCGTCATCGGCCCGCGTGGCGTTCTCACGCTCCGCCGGCGCGGTCCAACCGTTCCCCTGAGCCGTCGGTGTCCACGCGTCGTCGTCACGTGGTGTCTCCGGCGTCCTCGCGTCCTCGGACATGCGCGAAGTCCCCTCTCTTCTGCGTGCCGACATGCTACGGCCCGGGCGTGTCCCGTGGATCTCCACGGGACGACGGCCTGCCCGTCGACGGTGGCCCGGCCGTCCCGGACAGGCCGGGCCCGCCCTCCCCGGGCCGCGGCCTACGATGATCCCGAGTCATCGATCAGCCGATCACCCGCGTCCCGCCGAGCACCGTCCGGAGACGCCGTTCCGGGGAGGAACCCCTTGACCCAGCACATCACCGCACGCGACGACGTCCGCGACCTGCACTCCTTCATCGCCGGACTGCCCAAGGCCGAACTGCACGTCCACCACGTCGGATCCGCCTCCCCGCGCATCGTGTCCACGCTCGCCGCCCGGCACCCCGACTCGATGGTGCCGACCGACCCCGAGGCACTGGCCGACTACTTCACGTTCACGGACTTCGCCCACTTCATCCAGGTGTACCTGTCCGTCGTCGACCTGATCCGCACACCGGAGGACGTCCGGCTGCTGACGTACGAGGTGGCCCGGGACATGGCGCGTCAGCAGGTGCGCTACGCCGAGCTGACCATCACGCCGTGGTCGTCCACCCGGCGCGGGATCGACGAACTGGGCTTCATGGAGGCGATCGAGGACGCGCGCCGGGCCGCCGAGGCGGAGCTGGGTGTCGTCCTGCGCTGGTGCTTCGACATTCCGGGCGAGGCCGGTCTGGAGGCCGCCGAGGAGACCGTGCGGCTCGCGACCGACGACCGGCTGCGGCCGGAGGGGCTCGTGTCCTTCGGGCTCGGCGGCCCCGAGATCGGCGTTCCGCGGCCGCAGTTCAAGCCGTACTTCGACCGCGCGATCGCGGCGGGTCTGCGGTCGGCGCCGCACGCCGGTGAGACGACGGGCCCGGAGACGGTGTGGGACGCGCTGAACTTCCTGGGCGCCGAGCGCATCGGGCACGGCACGAGTTCCGCGGGGGACCCCAAGCTGCTCGCCCATCTCGCCGAGCACGGGATCGCCCTGGAGGTCTGCCCGACCTCGAACATCGCCACGCGGGCGGTCCGCACCCTCGACGAGCACCCCATCAAGGAGTTCGTGGCGGCCGGGGTGACGGTCACCGTCAACTCCGACGACCCGCCGATGTTCGGCACCGACCTCAACAACGAGTACGCGGTCGCCGCCCGGCTGCTGGACCTGGACGAGGCGGGCGTCGCCTCGCTCGCCCGCAACGCGGTGGAGGCGTCGTTCCTCGACGAGGCCGGCAAGGCGAAGCTCGCGGCCGAGATCGACACGTATGCCGCGACATGGCTGGCGCTCTGACCCAGCACAATGGGCGCATGCGCACCGTGACCGCAGTCGCCCACCGCGGCGACCCCTATCGCGTCCGTGAGAACACGATCGACTCGCTGCGTTCCGCGCTCCACCGGGGCGCGGACGCCGTCGAGATCGACGTACGGCTGACGCGGGACCGCCTGCCCGTGCTGCTGCACGACGACACGCTCAACCGGCTGTGGGGGCACGACCGTCCGCTGCGGTCGCTGTCCTCCGACGAGGTGAAGGGCCTGACCGGAGGCGGCGTGCCGACGCTGGCGGAGGCACTCGGGGCGACCGGCGACCACCGGATCATGGTCGATCTGCCGGGTCCGGTGGACGAGAAGGCCGTGCGCGAGGTCGTGGACGTGGTGCGCGCGTGCGGGGCACAGGAACGGGTGTACTACTGCGCCGGTGCCCCGGCGATGCTCGCGGTCCGCGCCGTCGACCCGTCCGCCGAGATCGCGCTGACCTGGACGACGCTGGCACCGCCGCGCCCGGCACTGCTCGACGCCGTGCGTCCGCGCTCGCTCAACTACCGCTTCGGGCTGGTGGACCGGGAACTCGTGGCCCGGATCCACCGGGACGGTCTGCTGGTGTCGGTGTGGACCCCGGACACCCGGCGCACCATGCGCCGCCTCGTCGCCGCGGGCGTCGACTCCGTCACGACCAACCGCATCGACACCCTGGTCGCCCTCCGCGACGGCTGACCGCGCGGCGGGAGCCGAGGCTGCTCCCCCATCTGACCCGCGGTCCTTCGGCCGGTCCGCTGGGGGCCGGCCGACGACTCAGCGGCTCCGACCGGCACGGGACGCCTGTCCCACCCCTCCCGACGGCGCGTTTCCCTAAGGGAGACCCCCGTGCGGAGACCGGGGACGGCACCCTTCCTGATGAGGATCACAGGGATCTCGGCCGACCGGAGGATGAGGGCGTTCCCTCCGGCCGCTTCCTCAGGAGACCCGATGCCCGTACGCAGTCCGGCAGTTGTCCTCGTCGCCGCTCTCGGTCTCGGCCTCGCCGCCGGGCCGCTGGGAGTCCCCGCGTTCGCCTCTCCCGCCGTCTCTTCGGCCTCGCCGGCCCGCGCGTCGGCCGGACCCGACGCCGACGCGCTGCGGGCCGCGCTGGCCGGACTTCCCGACCAGGACGCGACGGCGGCGCTCGTCCGGGTGGGCGGTACCGACGGGCACTGGCGCGGCAGCGCCGGCGTGCACGATCTGGAGAGCGGCCGGGCGGCCGACCCCGGCGCCCGCTTCCGTGCCGGGTCCACCACCAAGGTCGTCACCGCGGCGGTCGTGCTCCAGCTCGCCGCCGAGGGCCGGATCGGGCTGGGCACGCCGGTGCAGAGGTACCTCCCCGGGCTCCTGCCGTCCACCTTCGAGCCCGTCACCGTAAGGCAGTTGCTCAACCACACGAGCGGCATCCAGGCGGGTGACGGTTTCGGCGACGACTTCGCGGACGCGTACGCGCACCGCTTCGACACGCTCGCTCCACGCCAGGTGGTCGCGTCGGCGGTGGCGAAGGGACCGGAGTTCTCGCCGGGCACCCGCCAGGACTACCTGAACATCAACTACACGATCCTCGGCCTGCTGATCGAGAAGGTGACCGGCCACCCGTACGCGCGGGAGGCCGAGCGGCGGATCCTCCGGCCGGCCGGGATGCGCGACACCTGCTTCCCCGGCACGGACCCCCGTATCCACGGGCCGCACAACCACGGCTACCAGGTGGTGCGGCGGCCGGACGGGACGACGGAGTTCGTGGACGTCACCGACTGGAACCAGGCGGACCGGTGGGCGGCCGGCGACATGATCTCCACGACCGTCGACCTGGAGCGGCTGATCACGCGCCTGTTCCGCGGAGACCTGGTCCCGGCACGGCAGTTGAAGGAGATGTTCACCGTGCCCGCCGGGATCGAGGGCGCCGACATGAGCGCCGGGCTCCAGCGCTTCGCGTACGAGGGCAGGGTGTACTGGATCAAGTCGGGTGCCCGGTACGGCTACAGCACGGTCGTCGGCGCCACCCGGGACCTGTCCCGCACCCTGGTCTACTCGGTCGGCTCCACCGACGCCAAGGGCGAGACGATGAACCCGGTCGCCCAGCGGATCGCGATGGCGGCGCTCAGGTAGCCGGGACCGGCGCGCTCCCCCGGTCCGGGGTGAGGGCCTCCAGGCGCTTGATCTTCTTCCGGACGACGTGCAGCGGGATGACGCCGAGGACTCCGAAGGAGAGGTCGAGGAGCGTCCACCAGAAGGGGATTCCGCGGACCGGTCCGCAGATCAGGGCGAGGGGGACGATGCCCGCGCAGGCGATCATCCCGAACTCGACGACCCAGATGTTGCGGACCGGGTCGCGGTACGGGCCGTAGAACGCGACCGCGATCACCAGGTGGGCGAAGGCCAGCCAGTCCGTTCCGTAGAGCAGGAACGGGTAGTCGGCGTCGGCGGTGTCGAGGCCGCGGCGGACCCGCTCGATCCAGTCCGTCAGGGCGGGCAGGTGCTCCGGCACGGACAGGGACCGCAACAGGTCCTCGGTCCAGTGCAGTTCGTGCACCAGGGGGAAGGCCGTGGCGCCGCTGAGCACCAGGCTGACGACGAAGAAGACAAGCCACGCGCGGATGCCCTTGAGCAGGGCGGCTCTGTCGCTCATACCCGGAGCCTACGCTCCGAGTTGAACGTGTTCAAAACCGCCCCTGCCCGGGGTCCGCAGGGCTCAGGCGCCGCTCGCCTTCAGCATGTCCTCGCGCTCGACGAGCTTCACGCGCTCGCGGCCCTCGGGCTCGCCCAGCGCCTTCTCCGCGGCGTCCAGCCGGTACCAGCCGTCCCACGTGGTGAAACGGACGTCGCGCTCGCCGAGGAACGCGTCGACGGCCGCCGGGTCGGGCGAAGTGGGCTCGGGCAGACGGCCGTTCGCGTGGTCGTCGAGCAGGCTCGCGACCGTCTCGTTGGCGTCGCCCTTGGTGTGACCGATCAGACCGATCGGACCGCGCCGGATCCAGCCCGTGACATAGGTGGAGCGGAGGTGCTCGCCGCTCTCCTCGATCACCCGGCCGGCCGCGTCCGGGACCGTGCCCGAGTCGACGTCCCAGGGCAGCTTGGGCAGGCTGTCGGAGAGGTATCCGACGGCCCGGTAGACCGCGCTGACGTCCCAGTCCTTGAAGGCGCCGGTGCCCTTGACGTTTCCGGTGCCGTCGAGGGCGGTGCGCTCGGTGCGCAGGCCGACGACCTCGCCGTTCTCACCGAGGATCTCGGACGGCGACTCGAAGAAGTGCAGGAACAGCTTGTGCGGGCGGTCGCCGGTGTCGCGGATGGCCCAGTTCTCCAGGGTCTTGGCGACCATGTCGGCCTGCTTGTTGCCGCGCCGGGTGGCGATCGAGCCCTCGTCGTAGTCGATGTCCTCGGGGTCGACGATGACCTCGATGTTCGGCGAGTGGTCCAGCTCGCGCAGTTCCATCGGGCTGAACTTCGCCTGCGCCGGACCGCGGCGGCCGAACACGTGGACCTCCAGGGCCTTGTTGGCCTTGAGCCCCTCGTGCACGTTCGGCGGGATCTCGGTGGGCAGCAGTTCCTCGGCGGTCTTGGCGAGGATGCGCGCCACGTCCAGCGCGACGTTGCCGACGCCGAGGACGGCGACCTTCTCCGCCTCCAGCGGCCAGGTGCGCGGGACGTCGGGGTGGCCGTCGTACCAGGAGACGAAGTCGGCGGCGCCGTACGAGCCGTCGAGGTCGACGCCCGGGATGTCGAGGGACCGGTCGGCCGTGGCGCCCGTCGAGAAGATCACCGCGTCGTAGAAGGCGCGCAGGTCGTCGAGGTTGATGTCCCGCGGGTAGTCGACGTTGCCGAAGAGGCGGATCTGCGGCTTGTCGAGCACCTGGTGCAGGGCCGTGATGATGCCCTTGATCCGGGGGTGGTCCGGCGCGACGCCGTAGCGGATGAGGCCGAACGGGGCCGGCATGCGCTCGAACAGGTCGATGGACACACCGGGCTCGGCGGCCACTGCGGACTTCAGGAGCGCGTCGGCGGCGTAGATTCCGGCGGGGCCGGCTCCGACAATGGCTACCCGCAGAGGGCGAGGCATGATCAGGTTCCCTTCGGGCAGAGGCAGGGGGCTCGACGGGAAGCCTAAGCTAAGGCAAGCCTAAGTCAGTAGGCGGGTCCGGGCTATGACCTCATAAGGCTGCCTTATGGGTGTTCAAGGACCGCTTTATGAGCCGGCCGCGGCACCCTCTCCCGACCGGGGCCGCCGGGCCCTCTCCCCCGGCTCGCGGCGCCTCCGGAACCCCTTCCGGCTACCTCCGCACCGCACTCGAAGGCGTCGGACCGACGCCGGTCCGGGCAGCCGAGGGCTCAACGGAGACAGAGGTCGGAGTCGCGGACGGCCTCCGGGTGGGGGCGGACGAACGGGCCGGACCGCGCGGGGTGGGCACGGTCCTCGGGGCCGAGGTCGACGGGGTCCGCCCGGTGGGGTCGCTCGCACTGGGCCGAGGACTCTCGTTCCGCTGCGAGGGCGCCGGCTCGGGCACGGTCGACGGACTGCTCGCGGGCGGCGGTGCCAGTGGGACCGCCGGCGAGGCGGGGCCCTCGGACTGCGCCGCCCGGAGCGGCAGCGCGACGAGCACGGCGACCGCACAGGCGAGCCCGGCGCCGAGCGACGCCCGGAGCAGCCGTCGGCGGGCCGCACCCCTGCGAATGGCCTCGTACCGGCCGGCAGGGGGTCCGAGCAGGTCGGAGGGGGGTCGCAGGATGACGGCGAGCGGGTCGTCGGGCTCGAACTCCGGGCCGTCGTCAGCGTGTGTGATCAAGGCTTCTCCTCAGGTGCGCGCGGAGCAGTTCGCGGGCCGCGTGGAGATCGGCCTTGACGGTCCCTTCCTTGCGCCCGGTCAGCACGGACACCTCCCGGATCGGCATGTCAGCGTAGTAGTGCAGCAAGATCGGGACGCGCAGCCGTTCGGGCAGGGACTGCACGATCAGCCGGACCGAGGGGTCGGTCTGTTCGTTGGGCGGGCCGAGCGCCGCCTCGGTGGTCGCCCGGTGCACGGCCCGGCGCTCGCGCTCCAGCTTGCGCCAGTGGTCCCGCACGAGGTTGGCCGCGGTGACGTAGAGGAAGCCGCGGGGTTCGGCCACGGTCGTCCAGCGCGCCCAGAGCCGGGTGAACGCCTCCGAGGCGATCTCGTGGGCGGTGCCGTCGTCGTCGACGAGACGGCGGCACCAGCCGGCGAGGCGCGGGTAGAGGGCGGCGAACAGCTCGGACGCTGCCTTCTCGCGGGACCCTTTCAACACTCTCCATGGTCGTGACGGAATGCGAGGGGCGGGATCCCGGGCCGCGGACGTACGGTCCATCGGCCCAGGATCGCGCCTCGGGGCCCCGGGGGACCCTGCGGTTGTGCGGCGGTTGTGCGACGGACGGCCACGCGGCACCTGGCGGGAACCGAGGAGCGTCCGCCCGGGCGTCAGGGGCTCGCGGAGCGGAGCGCCGCGAACACGATCACGTTGTCGGCGTAGCCGTCGCCGGTGCGGGAGCCGCCACAGGTGATGAGCCGCAGCTCCGGGCGGTCCACGTCTCCGTAGACCGCGTCGGACGGGAACTCCGCCTTGGCGACGGTCCGTACGGAGGAGACGGCGAACACCGCCGACGTGCCGTTCTCCAGGCGCACCTCGATCCGGTCGTCCCGGCGCAGCCGCGCGAGCCGGCGGAAGACACCGTCCCCGTACGCGCCGACCGTGACATGGCCGAGGATCACCGAGGGGCCGGTCTGTCCCGGCGTCGGCGAGTGGCGGTACCAGCCGGCCCGGTCGTGCGCCACGACCGGCGGCACCTGAACGCTGCCGTCGGCTGCCAGCCCCAGCCGCATGACCGGGGTGTCGACGTCGATGGCGGGGATCCGCAGCCCGACCGGGACCGAACGGCCCAGCGCCCGGATGTGCCGGGCGCCGCCCGACGCGGACGGCGCTGCGCCGCCCGGCCGTTCGGCCGTGCTCCGGCCGGTGGCGTTCGCCTCGGCCGGGTCCCGGCCGTCCGGGGAGCCGCCGCAGCCCGCGAGCAGCGTGGCCAGGGCCACGGCGGTGAACGCGCGCCTGGAGAGGGCGGTCATGCTCCGGTGGCCCGGCGGCGCCGTACGACGAGGAACGTCGCGCCCCCGGCGGCGAACAGCGCGACCGCGCCGCCGCCGATGAGCCCGCCCTGTCCGCCGGACGAGCCCGATCCCGAGGCCGTCACGCCGGTGTCGGGCGCTCCGCTCGGCCGGACGGACACCTGGCGCCCGGCGGGCGCCCGCGTGGGCTCGGCGCTCGGGACGGCGGAGGGCGTCCGGCTCGGCGAGGTGCTCGCCGGAGCGGGTGCGGAGGTGACCGTGGGCCGGGTCGAGGGGACCGGGGACGGCCCGTCGGCGAACGCGGGCAGCGCGCCCGCCAGCACGGCGGTGCACGCAAGTGCCGTGGCACTGAGGACGGTTCGCATGAGTGGCTCTCTTTCGTCGGTCCGCCCGCCGGTGGTGACGGCGGGCTGTGGTGTGGATCGAGCGGAGAGACGAGGCAGCGCGGGGGCGGGTTGTAAAGAACGGGCAAAGGAGCGAGGCGTGGCGGGAAGGCACCGGCGCGCAGGGGGAGTTCGCGCTCCGGCCGGGGAGTGTTCGCCCGACGGCCGTTCCCGCGGCCCTGTAATGCCCGAGTAACGGCCCCTGCCTAGCGTCCGGGCTCCCCCGTTCCGTTCCTGGAGGAGCACTTCGATGCACCTGCCCCGACCGCCTCGGCGCAGACACGCTGTCTGGGCGGCGGCCGCGATCACCGCGGCCGCCCTGCTCACCGCGCCGCTGCCCGCAGCCGCCGCCGACTCCGGCACCACCCCGTCGGCCAAGGTCGACTCCGCCCTGTCCACCGCCGTCGCCAAGGGCGGCGACGCCACCTTCTTCGTCGTCCTCAAGGACCAGGCGGACCTGTCCGCCGCCAGGAAGAAGAAGTCCCACGCGGCGAAGGCCGAGGCCGCGTACAGCAGACTGCGCGCGCACGCCCGGACCAGCCAGAAGTCGATCGACTCGTTCCTCGACGGGGCGAAGGTCGGCCACACCGACTACTGGATCGCCAACGCCGTCCAGGTGACCGGTGGTCAGGACCTGGTCGCGAAGCTGGCCCGGCGTTCGGACGTCGCGTCCGTCGTCAAGGCGCGGACGTACCAGCTCGACGACGTCCGGACCGCCGACACGAAGATCACCACGTCCCGCACGGACTCCTCCGCGAACGGCGACGACACCCCCGAGTGGGGCGTCTCCGACATCAAGGCCGACCAGGTCTGGGACAAGTACGGCACCCGCGGCGAGGGCATCGTGATCGCCAGCGTCGACTCGGGCGTCCAGTACGACCACCCCGACCTGGTGGCCCAGTACCGGGGCAACAACGGCGACGGCACGTTCACCCACGACTACAACTTCTACGACCCGTCGGGCACCTGCCCCGCGGACGGCACCCCGTGCGACAACAACGGCCACGGCACCCACACCATGGGCACGATGGTCGGCAAGCACGGCATCGGCGTCGCGCCGAACGCCACGTGGATCGCCGCCAAGGGCTGCGAGGCGTCGTCCTGCTCCGACGCGAGCCTGCTCGCGGCCGGCCAGTGGATCCTCGCCCCGACCGACCACACCGGCCAGAACCCACGCCCCGACCTGGCACCGAACATCGTCAACAACTCGTGGGGCGGCGGCGACACGACGTTCTACCAGGACATCGTCGAGTCCTGGAACGCCGCGGGCATCTTCGAGGCGTTCGCGGCCGGCAACGACGGTGACGGCGTCACCTGCTCCACCGCGCACGCGCCCGGCTCCCAGGAGACCTCCTACGGCGTCGGCGCGTACGACTCCACCGGCAGGATCGCCTCGTTCTCCGGCTTCGGCCCCTCGCTCGTCGACGGCTCGGCCAAGCCGAACATCTCGGCCCCCGGCGTCGCGGTCGAGTCGACCTGGCCCGGCTCCTCGTACAAGACCGAGTCCGGTACGTCGATGGCCACCCCGCACGTGGCGGGCGCGGTCGCGCTGCTGTGGTCGGCGGCCCCGTCGCTCATCGGCAACATCGAGGAGACGCGCGACCTGCTCAACGAGGGCGCCCGCGACGTCGACGACACCCACTGCGGTGGCACGGCCGACATGAACAACGTCTGGGGCCAGGGCAAGCTCGACATCCTGGCGTCGGTGGACAAGGCCCCGCACACCGCGGGCACCGTGACCGGCAAGGTCACCGACCGGGCCACCGGCGCCGCCCTGTCCGGCGTCACCGTCAAGGCCACGAACGCCATCTCCGGCACCCGCACGGTCGCCACCGGCACCGACGGTTCGTACGCACTGGCGCTGACCCCGGGCACGTACGACCTCAGTGTCGGCGGCTACGGCTACGCGGACGGCTCCGCCACCGGCGTCACGGTCACCGAGAACGGTTCCGTCACCCAGGACTTCGCGCTCACCGCGGTCGCCGTCCACCGGGTCACCGGCACCGTCCTGGACGTCACCGGGAAGCCGCTGGCCGGCGCGAGCGTCGAGCTGAAGGGGGCGCCCGCCGCCCCGGTCACCACGAACGCCAAGGGCGCGTACACGTTCCCGAAGATCGCCGAGGGCGCCTACACCCTCACGGTGCAGCCCGCCGCGCCGACGCTGTGCAACGGCGTCTACTCCGGTGCCGCCACCGTCGGCGCGGGCGACCTGACCAAGGACGTCCGCGTCCCGGCCCGCTCCGACGCCGGCGGCAACAGCTGCGCGCCGGCCGCGTACTCCTGGATCGCGGGCACCAAGAAGGTCGCGCTGAGCGGTGACGAGGACGCCACGACGATCACGCTGCCGTTCTCGGTGAAGCACTACGGCGTCGGCTACTCGACCGCCTCCGTCACCACCGACGGCCTGGTGAACTTCCTCGCCCCCCGGATCGGCGACTACACCAACACCGCGCTGCCCACGGTCAGGAACCCCAACGGCTTCATCGCCCCGCTCTGGGACGACCTGACGCTCGACAAGAAGTCGTCGGTGCAGACGGCCATCACCGGCACCAAGGGCAGCCGCACGTTCGCCATCGTGTGGAACGACGCCGCCTACGCCACCGGTACCGCGGGCCGCGCCACCTTCGAGGTCCTCTTCGACGAGGCCACCGGCGCCGTGACCCTCCAGTACAAGTCGGTCGCCGACCACGGCGCGGGCGCCACCGTCGGCATCCAGAACCAGGCCGGCAGCGACGCCCTCCAGTACTCCTACGACCAGCCGGTCGTCACCGACGGTTCGGCCGTCCGCTTCACGCAGGGAGCCAAGTGATGAGAGCCCACCACTCGCGCAGGGGCCTTCGGCTGGCCTCCGCCCTGGTCGCGGCGGGGCTGTGCCTGAGCGCCGCTCCGCAGGCGCTGGCCGCCGACGACGGCGACGGCGCGATGAAGCTGACCAGCGCCGAGGCCAGGACGCTCGCCGCCCACGTCACGCTCGACGCGTACGGCGACGACGCCACGCGGATCAGTCCGAAGCCGGCGGACCAGCCGCAGGCGGCGGCCGACGGCACCGGGTCCGCCACGGATTCCGGCGGCGGCTCGAAACTGGGCGACGCGGCCACCGACGCCGACCCGGCCACCAAGGTCACCTTCACCGGCACCTCGGCGCTGGAGGGTGTGCGCGGCATGGGCGCGACCGTGCCCGTCGGCGCCAAGGGCGACTACTTCACCCTCAACTCGCTCGGCAACGTGCAGCGGCACACCGCCGACGGCAGTCCGGTGTGGGAGCGCACCAACGCCTCGCTGTACGCCGACTGGCAGGTCAAGCCGAGTCGCCCGTGGCAGACCGAGCCGTATCCGGCCCGCATCCTGATGGGCTACAACGCGGTCTCGCCGTTCTCGTCGACCTCGGACTCCGGATTCAGCACCGGTGACCTGACCGGCGACGGCACCGACGACCTGGTCTTCACCGCCAGTGTCGGCTCGTCGCCCTACCGTCCGTTCACCTCGCCCGGATCGTCGCTGCCCACCGGCACGTTCGTGACCGTGGTCGACGGCAGGACCGGCGCGACGCTCTGGTCGAAGCTCTACAACTACGCCTCCATGGTGAAGATCGTCGACGGCACGCTGCTCGTCGCCGACGCGCCGCGGATGAGTCTCAACTCCCCGGTCGCCGACACGGCGAAGCTGACCGGCACCCGGTTCTCGTACGCCGGCGGGAAGTTGACCGCGGACGCGACGTGGACGTACGACACCCAGGAGGCCGGCGAGGCCAACTGGGGTGACATCCAGGAGCTGGGCAAGGGCAAGGTCGCCGTCTCCTGGGACCGGGCCGAGACGGCGAGCGTCGCCCCTCGCGGCCGTACCCTCGCCCTCGACCTGGCCGACGGCTCGGTCACCTGGCAGACCGACAGCATGCTGTACAGCCGCCAGTTGCGGGTAGACGCCGCCCGCAAGCGGCTCGTCGCCGTCGAACAGGCCGAATCCACCGACGGTGTGGGCTACGAGATCGCCGCGTACGACACGCGGACCGGGCGGCGCGCGACGCTGGACAGCCGGACCAACGTGCTGCCCACCGCGCTCACGATCGGTGACCTCACCGCCAAGGCGGGCGACGAGTACGCGGTCGCCGAGTCCTCCCTGGACAACGACCTCTGGGTAAACGCCAGCACGGTCCGGGTGCTGAACGGCACCGACCCGAGCAAGGTCCTGTGGTCGAACACGGTCAAGCGTGCCGCCGACAACTTCAAGGACGGGGCGAGCATCTGGCGCCTGCAGATGGTGGACGGCAGGCTCGTCACCGCCGCGCAGGACGACGAGAAGCTCGATTCGGCCGAGAACCCCGGCGGCGCGCGCCTCGCGACGCTCACCGTGTTCACTGCCAAGGGCGAGGTCGGCTGGCAGGAGAAGGGCCTCGGCGCCTCGCCGATGTACCAGGACGTCTTCGCCGACGACCGGGGCACCCATGTGCGGGTGGTCGACCAGACGCAGAACATCCGCACCTACCGGCTCGGCAACGGCAAGCAGGAGAGCCTGACGCCGCTTCAGGCCGACATCTCCCACGCGAAGGCCGTCGACCTGGACAAGGACGGCACGTCCGACGTCGTCATGGGCGGTTCGTCGGACGGCGTGTGGGCCTACTCCGGTCCGTCGCTGGTCACCGGCAAGCCGGAGAAACTGTGGCAGGCCACGGTGCCCGGCGCTGTCACCGGCATCGAGACCGGTGACGTCAACGGCGACGGCAGGCCCGAGGTCGTCGTCGCCGCCGACACCGCGGTCGTCGTCCTCAACGGCAGGACCGGCAAGACGCTGGCCACCATCGACGGCGGCGGCCGGTTCGTCCGCTCCGTCAGGCTGGCCGACCTCGACGGCGACGGCGAGCTGGACATCCTCGTCCCGACGAACAGCCTCGACGCCTACTACGGCGACGGCCACAAGCTGTGGTCGTACACGGCGCCCGAGAGCGCGGGCGACGTCGTCTTCACCGACCCGTCGTCCGGCGACGGGCGGGTCTACGCCTCGTACACCAGCGTCGACGCGATCAACCTGGACAAGCCGGCGGTGGCCGCGGTCGCGCTGAACGCCATGACCGGCAAGGCCAAGTGGGACGTCGTGCCGACGGCCCCGGCGGACTCGACCGACGGCGTCGTCCACGCCGCCGTCCCGAACGACGGTGTCTTCGCCTCGAAGGAGATCCCGTACGCGGGCGGCCACGCGGTCGCCTACGTGTGGGAGATCATGGCGCACGCCGGGGCGGACGCCGCCGACGGCAACAGCCTGTTCAACTACGTGGAGATCCGCGACGGCCGGACCGGTGAGGTGCTGCACGGCGCCACCGCCGGTGGTCTGTGGACGCACCACGGGTTCTTCACCGGCAACGGAAGCCTGTACGAGGCCGGTGCGGCGTCCTACCGCCGGTACAGCGGCGAGGGCACGACCGACTCCATGGTCTTCACCATCCCGACAGCCCTCGGCGGCGGTCTCGCGACCGGTCCCGGCGGCCGCGAGCTCCTGATCGGCGCGGTCGAGGGCGGCGTCTACGCCTTCGACCCGAGCGTCTTCGACACGGCCGAGGGCACCTACGCGCCGGCCCTCGGCAGCAGTACGGTCGCGGGCGGCGGCGAGATGCTGGCGGCCGACCTCGACGGCGACGGTGTCACCGAGGTCCTGTCGCTCAACACGGACGAGACGACGTCGGACCGGATGGCCGAGAGCATCGGCGGCCGGTTCCTGACCCAGGACAACGCCCTCCACCAGGTCGTCACGTTCAAGCTGTCCTGACCCACCCGACGGCCGGCGGCCCCGGTCCACACCCCGCGTACGACAGAACCCCCGGGCGATGCCCGGGGGTTCTGTCGTGCAGGCCGTGCGGGTCGTGCGGTTCTCGGGCTGCTCGACGCATCCGGCCGCCTACTTGGGGTCGCGGTCGAACTGCGCCCGGGACCAGCGGTAGCCGAGGACGCTCAGGGCGGCGCACCAGGCCAGCGCGATCCACCAGTTGTCGCCGATCTCCGTGCCCAGCAGGAGCCCCCGCAGGGTCTCGATCGCCGGGGTGAAGGGCTGGTACTCGGCGATCGGCTGGAACCAGCCCGGCATCGAGTGCAGCGGGACGAACGCGCTGGAGATCAGCGGCAGCAGGATCAGCGGTGTCGCGTTGTTGCTGGCCGCCTCGGCGTTGGGGGCGCCCATGCCCATGCCGACCGCGATCCAGGTGAACGCCAGGGCGAAGAAGGCGAGCAGGCCGAAGGCCGCGAGCCACTCCAGGACCGTGGCGTCCGTGGAGCGGAAGCCCATCGCCACGCCCACCGCACCGACGATCACCACGCTGATGACGGCCTGCAGCACGCTTCCGACGACGTGCCCGAAGAGGACGGAGCCGCGGTGGATGGCCATGGTGCGGAAGCGGGCGATGATGCCCTCGTTCATGTCCATGGAGACGGACACGGCGGTGCCGACGACGGTGGAGCCGATCGTCATGAGCAGGATGCCCGGCACGATGTAGGCGATGTAGGCGGAGCGGCCCGCCCCTCCGCTCATGGTGTCGCCGAAGACGTAGACGAACAGCAGAAGCAGCATCACCGGGGTGAGCAGCAGGTTCAGGGTCATCGACGGGTAGCGGCGGGCGTGCAGCAGGTTCCGGCGCAGCATCGTCGAGGAGTCGCGCACGGCGAGGGAGAGGGAGCTCATCGGACGGTCTCCTTGGACGGGGCGGGCTGGGTGGGCGGAGCTTGCCGGTGCGGTGCGGTGGTGTCGCCGGTGAGGGCGAAGAAGACGTCGTCCAGGTCGGGTGTGTGGACAGTGAGTTCGTCCGCCTCGACACCGGCCGCGTCGAGCCAGTCGAGGACAGAACGCAGTTCGCGCTGGCTGCCGTCGCTGGGGAACTGCAGGGACAGCGCTTCGTCGTCGCGGGTGGACTCGCCGAGTGCGTCGGCGGCCCTCTGGTAGGCGGTGGGGTCGGTGAAGCGCAGGCGGATGTGTCCGCCGGGGATGAGGCGCTTGAGTTCCTCGGCCGTGCCCTCGGCGGCGATCCTCCCGTCGTTCAGGACGGCGATGCGGTCGGCGAGTTCGTCGGCCTCCTCCAGGTACTGCGTGGTGAGGAAGACCGTGGTCCCGCCGGTGACGAGCTCCCGGATGATCTGCCACATGTTGTGCCGCGAGCGCGGGTCCAAGCCGGTGGTCGGCTCGTCGAGGAAGATGATCCGCGGCGCGCCGACCAGCGTCATCGCGATGTCCAGACGGCGCTTCATACCGCCCGAGTAGGTCGACGCCGGCTTCCCCGCCGCCTCCACCAGGTCGAAGCGCTCCAGGAGTTCGGCCGCGACCCGCCGGCCCTGCGCCTTCGGCAGATGGTGCAGGTCGGCCATCAGGAGCATGTTCTCCTCCCCCGTGATCAGCCCGTCCACCGCCGAGAACTGCCCCGTCACACCGATGACGGCACGCGCTGCCTGCGCGTGGGTGGCCAGGTCGTGGCCGCCCACCTGGATCTGCCCGGAACCCGCGTCGGGGCTGATGAGCGTCGAGAGGATCTTCACCGCCGTCGTCTTGCCGGCACCGTTCGGACCCAGCAGGGAGAACACGGTGCCTTCCGGAACCGTCAGGTCGACGCCGTCGAGTACGACCTTGTCACCGTAGGACTTGCGCAAGCCGTGCGCCGCGATGGCCAGGTTGGTCATGGAGCTGCTCCTTCGGCAGTGCTGTCGTGTGGTCAGATGCTGCGGGCGGTGATGTCCCCCTGGGCGGTGGTCGCCCGGATGGTGAGGCCGGGGGTGCCGCCGGTGTTCTGGAGCGCGTTGCTGATCCGGCCGTAGCTGGTGCCGGCGTCCAGGGAGGCGGAGACGCCGCGGGACGCGCCGACGGTGATGTCGCCCTGCTGCGTGCTGAGCGTGACGGCGCCCCGGACGGCCTCGGTGATGTTCACGTCGCCGCGCTGGGTGCTGATCTCCGCGGGGCCGTTCAGGCGCCCGACCGTGATGGTGGCGTCGTGGCCGGCGAGGTGGGCGCTCGCGGCCTCGTCGATCTTGACCGAGCGGTAGCCGCCCTCGAAGGTGACGTCGCCGAGGCGGCCCACTCCCCGGAACTCCGCCGCGGCGGTCTTCGCCTCGACGCGGGAGCCGACGGGGAGCTGGATCGTGATCTCGACGGACCCCGAACCGGTGCCGAGGATGCGGTTCTTGGCCGGTGCGGCCTCGATGCGCAGGACACCGTCGCCGTAGACGACCGTGACCTGCTCCGCCGCCTTCACGTCCCGGCTCTTGGCCGCGTTCGCCGGCAGGACCTCCACCGTGGCGTCTCCCCGGTCCGCGGCGATGACCTGGATCCGGCCCGCCGGAATGTCGATGACGGCCGAGATGGGGGCGGGCGTGTCGAACTTCTGCATCGTGCTCTCCTTCTCGTGCACCGCGCGCCCCTACGGCGCCCGCGCTTTCCGATGAGGGAAACGCTACGTTGCCTTCATGGATTCGACAACGTATTCATTGCACGTCAATGACATAGCTGCAGGTAGAAGCTGAGAAGTTGTTGCAATGGATTCACAGATAACGCAACAGGCCGACATGAAATGCGTTGCAACGATTGACAGTGAACGCTCCGTGACCCGGTCCGAGGCATGCAAAAAGGGCGCCGGACGTGAGTCCCGGCGCCCTTCGGGCCGTGGAGGTGGGCCGACACCCGGTCGGCCCCCGCGTCACAACCCCGCGATCGCGTTCCATCGCTTGGCGAACTCCGTGCGTTCCGTGGAGGTGATGTCGCGGGCGATGGCGAGCCGCTTGCGCATGGTGGCGTCGGGGAAGATCAGCGGGTCCTCGGCCAGGGCGGCGGTGTCCTTGTCCTTGGAGGAGGCGAGGACGTCCTGCGCGGCCGGGACGGGACAGACGTAGTTGACCCACGCGGCCAGCTCGGCGGCGACCTCCGGCTGGTAGTAGAAGTCGATGAGCTTCTCCGCGTTGGCCTTGTGGCGGGCCAGGTTGGGGATCATCAACGATTCGGCCCACAGCTCGGCGCCCTCCTCGGGGACGACGAAGCGGATGTCGGGGTCGTCCGCCTGGAGCTGGATCACGTCGCCCGAGTAGGCCTGGCACGCCAGGACGTCACCGCTGGAGAGGTCCTTGATGTAGTCGTTGCCGGTGAAGCGGCGGATCTGGCCACTGCGCACCCGCTTCTCCACCTGGTCGCACATCCGGTGGAAGTCGTCCGCCTTCCACTGCGTGATGTCGACGCCGTCGCCCTGCATGAGCAGCGCGAACGCCTCGTCCAGACCGGAGAGCAGGGTGACACGGCCCTTGAGGTCGGGGGCCCACAGGTCGGAGACGTGCTTGATCTCGCGGCCGACCCTGCGGCGGTTGTACGCGATGCCGGTGATGCCCGACTGCCAGGGCACGGACGACGTGCGGCCGGGGTCGAAGGCGGGCGAACGCAGCAGCGGGTCGAGGTACTTGGCGACGTTGGGCTGCTTGGCCCGGTCCATCTCCTGCACCCAGCCGAGCCGGACGAAGCGCGCGCACATCCAGTCGCTGATGACGATGAGGTCGCGGCCGGTCCGCTGGTGGTTCATCAGCGACGGGCTGATCTTGCCGAAGAACTCGTCGTTGTCGTTGATCTCCTCGATGTAGTCGACGGAGATCCCGGTGCGCTTCTCGAACGCCTCCAGCGTGGGGCGCTTCGTGGGGTTCTTGTCATCGGTGTCGATGTACAGCGGCCAGTTCGCCCAGGTCAGTCGCTTGTCCGCGGCGGACGTGTCGGTCCCGGCGCGCTCCCCGGGGCTCACGTACGCGGCGGGCACCCCGCAGCCGGCCAGGGCGCCGAGTGCGGCGCCTCCGCCCAGGGCGCGCAGCAGGGACCGGCGGGACAGGGGCGAGGTGTTCCGAATCACTGGCACGCCCGCAGCATGCCGCCCACGTCCGGCGCGAACAATGGACGCTGCGTCAGGGCGGTGGTCCCCCGACCCGACACCCTGTCGATCACTTTCGCGGCGGGGTCGGGCGGCCCGCCCGCGGGCGCCCTCGCCGACGACACGGCGCGGCCCCGGAGGGATCGCTCCCTCCGGGGCCGCGTGACTGCCGGCGCGCCTTACGCGTCCAGCGACGTCATGACGTGCTTGATGCGGGTGTAGTCCTCGAAGCCGTACCCGGAGAGGTCCTTGCCGTAGCCGGACTTCTTGAAGCCGCCGTGCGGCATCTCGGCGACCAGCGGGATGTGCGTGTTGATCCACACACAGCCGAAGTCGAGCACCTTGGACATGCGCATCGCCCGGCCGTGGTCCTTGGTCCACACCGAGGACGCGAGGGCGTAGTCGACGCCGTTGGCCCACTCGACGGCCTGCGCCTCGTCCGTGAAGGACTGGACGGTGATGACCGGGCCGAAGACCTCGTTCTGGATGATCTCGTCGTCCTGCTTGAGTCCGGAGACGACGGTCGGGGCGTAGAAGTAGCCCTTGTCGCCGACCTGCTTGCCGCCGGCCTCGACCTTGGCGTGCGCGGGGAGCCGCTCGATGAACCCGGAGACCTGCTTGAGCTGGTTCGGGTTGTTCAGCGGGCCGTAGAGCACGTCCTCGTCGTCCGGCTGACCCGTCTTCGTCTCGGCGGCGGCCTTGGCGAGCGCGGTGACGAACTCGTCGTGGATGGACTCCTGGACGAGCACGCGGGTGGCGGCGGTGCAGTCCTGGCCGGCGTTGAAGAAGCCCGCCACGGAGATGTCCTCGACGGCCTTGGCGATGTCCGTGTCCTCGAAGACGACGACCGGGGCCTTGCCGCCCAGCTCCAGGTGGACGCGCTTGAGGTCCTTGGACGCCGACTCGGCGACCGACATGCCCGCCCGGACGGAGCCGGTGATGGACGCCATCGCCGGGGTGGGGTGCTCGACCATCGCGCGCCCGGTGTCGCGGTCGCCGCAGACGACGTTGAAGACGCCCTTGGGCACGATGCCGCCGATGATGTCGGCGATCAGCACGGTGGACGCGGGGGTGGTGTCCGAGGGCTTCAGGACGACCGTGTTGCCCGCGGCGAGGGCCGGGGCGAACTTCCACACGGCCATCATCATCGGGTAGTTCCACGGGGCGACCTGGGCGCAGACGCCGATCGGCTCGCGGCGCACGATCGAGGTCAGGCCCTCCATGTACTCGCCGGCCGAGCGGCCCTCGAGCATGCGGGCGGCACCCGCGAAGAAGCGGATCTGGTCCACCATCGGCGGGATTTCCTCGGACCGGGTCAGACCGATCGGCTTGCCGGTGTTCTCCACCTCGGCGGCGATGAGCTCCTCGGCCCGCTCCTCGAACGCGTCCGCGATCTTCAGGAGGGCCTTCTGGCGCTCGGCGGGGGTCTGGTCGCGCCAGGCCGGGAAGGCCGCGGCGGCGGCGGCCATCGCGGCGTCGACGTCCGCCTCGCGGGAGAGCGGCGCGGTCGCGTACGCCTCGCCGGTCGCGGGGTTGACCACCTCCGTGGTCCCTCCATCGGCGGCATCGCGGAACTCTCCGTCGATGTAATTGCGCAGACGACGCAGCTCGGTGCTCACTGCCCGGCCCTCCTGTCGGATGTCCAACGACCCAGGTGTCCAGTACCTGAGATACCTGAGTCCCCACCCTAATCCGTGGCTCGACGTTTTCAACACCCCTGATCGCTCCAGAACTGCGAAATCCGCAAGTCACGTCCCCGTAAACAACGAATTTCATCGCCCGAACCTTGCGCAACTATCGAGACGTCGTGCACAGTGAGGTCGTGGTCAGTCGAAGTGCGGAACCCAGGGACTCCCGCGAGTCCAGGAACGGCAGCCCTCAGCTGGATGCCGTCTCCCTCGCCATCATCGAGCAGTTGCAGCAGGACGGACGACGCCCGTACGCCGCGATCGGCAAGGCCGTCGGCCTGTCCGAGGCGGCCGTGCGCCAGCGCGTCCAGAAGCTGCTCGACCAGGGCGTGATGCAGATCGTCGCCGTCACGGACCCGCTCACCGTGGGCTTCCGCAGGCAGGCGATGGTGGGCGTCAACGTGGAGGGCGACCTCGATCCGGTGGCCGAAGCACTGACTGCCATGTCGGAAGTCGAGTACGTGGTGATGACCGCGGGCTCGTTCGACATCCTCGCCGAGATCGTGTGCGAGGACGACGACCACCTGCTGGACGTCATCAACAAACGCATCCGGGCCCTCCCCGGCGTGCGCTCCACCGAGAGCTTCGTCTACCTGAAGCTCAAGAAGCAGACCTACATGTGGGGAACCCGATAACCGTGAGCACCAAGGACCTCAGCAAGACCGCGTACGACCACCTGTGGATGCACTTCACCCGCATGTCCTCGTACGAGAACGCGCCCGTTCCCACCATCGTCAAGGGTGAGGGCACCTACATCTACGACGACAAGGGCAAGCGCTACCTCGACGGTCTCGCGGGCCTGTTCGTGGTCCAGGCGGGCCACGGCCGCGTCGAACTCGCGGAGACGGCGTTCAAGCAGGCGCAGGAACTGGCCTTCTTCCCGATCTGGTCCTACGCCCACCCGAAGGCCGTCGAGCTGGCCGAGCGCCTCGCGCACTACGCGCCGGGCGACCTGAACAAGGTGTTCTTCTCCACGGGTGGCGGCGAGGCCGTCGAGACCGCCTGGAAGCTGGCGAAGCAGTACCACAAGCTCACCGGCAACCACACGAAGTACAAGGTCATCTCGCGCGCGGTCGCCTACCACGGCACCCCGCAGGGCGCCCTGTCCATCACCGGCCTGCCGGCCCTGAAGGCCCCCTTCGAGCCGCTCGTCCCGGGCGCGCACAAGGTGCCGAACACCAACATCTACCGCGCCCCGATCCACGGCGACGACCCCGAGGCCTTCGGCCGCTGGGCCGCCGACCAGATCGAGCAGGAGATCCTCTTCGAGGGCCCCGAGACCGTCGCCGCGGTCTTCCTGGAGCCGGTGCAGAACGCGGGCGGCTGCTTCCCGCCGCCCCCCGGCTACTTCCAGCGCGTGCGCGAGATCTGCGACCAGTACGGCGTCCTGCTCGTGTCGGACGAGGTCATCTGCGCCTTCGGCCGCCTCGGCACGATGTTCGCCTGTGACAAGTTCGGCTACGTCCCGGACATCATCACCTGCGCCAAGGGCATGACCTCGGGCTACTCCCCGATCGGCGCCACCATCGTCTCGGACCGCATCGCCGAGCCGTTCTACAAGGGTGACAACACCTTCCTGCACGGCTACACGTTCGGCGGCCACCCGGTCTCCGCGGCCGTGGCGCTGACCAACCTCGACATCTTCGAGCGCGAGAACCTCAACCAGCACGTCCTGGACAACGAGGCGAACTTCCTGCAGACCCTGCAGAAGCTGCACGACCTGCCGATCGTCGGCGACGTCCGCGGCAACGGCTTCTTCTACGGCATCGAGCTCGTGAAGGACAAGGCCACCAAGGAGACCTTCACGGACGAGGAGTCGGAGCGCGTGCTCTACGGCTTCGTCTCCAAGAAGCTCTTCGAGTACGGCCTCTACTGCCGCGCCGACGACCGCGGTGACCCGGTCATCCAGCTGTCGCCGCCGCTGATCTCCGACCAGTCGACCTTCGACGAGATCGAGGGGATCATCCGTCAGGTGCTGACGGAGGCGTGGACCAAGCTCTGATCCACCTCCCGACGGCCCCGCTCCCCCGGCTCCACGCCGACGGGTGAGCGGGGCCGTCGGCGCTTCCGTACGGCTGATCAACACCGGCCCCGGTACCGCCCGTTCGAGTGAGAAAGGGCGGCCCGGGGCCGCGTGCTGTCCGGCCTCCCGACCGGGACTCCCTAGCGTGCCCAGTGACCGATCGGCCCTGCCTTCGTTCCCCCGTCCGGGGGACCGAGCGACCTCGAAGAGGGCGCCGGGCAAGGCACATCAGATCTGAACGAGGTGTACGCGATGGTGGCCCCGCCTGACAACGACGTGCTCTGGGCACGCGCCCTGCACGTCAAGCACAACGGATCCCCGGCGCTCAGCGGTGTCTCGCTCGGCGTGCGTGAGGGCGAGATCCTCGCCGTCGGCGGCCCGCGCGGCAGCGGCAAGACGACCCTCCTGCAGTGCCTGTCCGGCCAGCTGCTGCCCCAGCAGGGCGAGGTCTGGTTCAACAGCTCGCCCGTGCACACCATGGGCCCCGTCGCCCGCGAGCGGCTGCGCCGCGACCGGTTCGGCTGGATCGACCCGGCGCCGGTCCTCGTCCCCGAGCTGAACGCCTGGGAGAACGCCGCCCTCCCGCTGATGCTGCGCGGCTGCGCCCGCAGGACCGCCAAGACCGCCGCCCTGGAGTGGCTGGAGCGCCTCGACATCGGCGGCTGCGCCCGCAAGCGCCCGCACGCCCTGCTCCAGGCCGAGCGGCAGCGCGTCGCCATCGCCCGCGCCCTGGCCCCCGCCCCCACGATCCTGTTCGCCGACGAGCCGACCGCGCCTCTGCACCGCGCCGACCGCGCCCACGTGCTGCGCACGCTCACCACCGCGGCCCGCTCGCACGGCATCACGGTCGTCCTCGCCACCCACGACGCCGACACCGCGGCCCTCGCCGACCGCACCGTGTCGCTGCTCGACGGACGGCGCGTGAACACCGTCCACCTCCCGCCGGTCGCCGAGACGGAAGGCCGGGCCGCGTGCTCGCTCTCCGTCTAGCCCGCGCGGGCCGCCCCCTCGTCCAGCTCCGCCGGCTCCTGGTCGCCGCCGCCTCCGCGGGCACCGGGTTCCTGCTGCTCTGCACGCTGGGCTACGCGATGAGCCACCCGGACGCCTCGGCCGCCGGCGCACTGCGCCTGGCCTGGTGCGTCGTCCCCCTCGCCGCCACGGTCTACTTCGCCATCGCGGTGGCCCGCACCGATCCCGGCACCCGCCCCCGGCCCGGCCTGTCCGCCGTCGGCCTGGGCCCGGGCCGGCTGATGGCCGTCTCCGCCCTCACCACGGCCCTGTCGACCCTGCTCGGCTCGGCGCTCGCCCTGCTCCTGTTCCTCCAGCTGCGCGGCGACCTGACGGGCATCCCGTTCGACGGGTCGGCGGCCGAGTTCCTCGCCGTCGACCAGGAGCTGCCCCTGCCGGCCGCCCTGACCCTGCTCGCCCTGGTGCCCCTCGCTGCCTCCGGCGCGGCAGCGCTGGCCCTGCGCCCGCGGGACGGCCGCGCGAAGGGCGCCGCACGGGCCTACGGCCTGACATGGCTGTCGTCCCGCCAGAACGCCGGTGCGGTCCTGCCCGGCGCACAGCCGGACGGCCGCGGTACGCCCGCCGCGACCACGCCGGCCGGGTCCCCCGAGGTGTCCGAGCGGGCACCGGCGGACACGGACGGCACCGGCGTCCACTGGACCAACGCGGCGCCCTCCGCCGGCGAGGTGCCGGCGCGGGTCGGCGCCCAGGCCTCGGGTGAGGACGCGGACGCCGCCGCCCGCCCGGTCGTGGAGACCGGCTCCCGGGGGCTGCCCGCCGCGGAGACCGCGCCGAACGGTCTCCCCTGGGGTGCGGCCGCCGTCGCGGCCGGGCTGGCCGTGGAGACGTACGCGAGCCGTTCCGGACCGGCGCCCGCGCTGGCGCTGCCCGGCGGTTTCGTCGGCGGTCCGGCCGGGATGCTGGCCGGCTGGGTGCTGACGGCGGTCGGACTCGCCCTCGCCGGGCCCGCGATCACGTATCTGTGCGGGCGGCTGCTCCAGGCGGTACGGCCGGGCGCGCTGCGGCTGCTGGCCGGCCGGGTGCTCCAGGCGGAGGCGCGGCGCATCGGGCAGCCCCTCGGTGTGGTGTGCGCGGTGGCGTCGGGCGCGTTCGCCGCGACGGCGCTGTACACCGGCTCCCGGCCCGCGTTCGGTCCGCTGACCACGCTCGGCGCCCTGCTGGTCGCCGGGTGCACGCTGCTGACACTGGTCACGGCCGCCGTCGAGGCGAAGCAGGCACGCGCGGACACCACGGCGGCGCTGCTGCGGATGGGGGCGCCCGCCGCGACGCTGCGCGCGGCCGCTGCACTGCGGGTCGGCACGCTGTTCGCCGCGTTCGCCCCGCTGACCTGGGCCGTCGCCGAGCTGGCCGCGCTTCCGCTGATCAGCTGACGGACCCGCGCGGGCGCCGCGCGAATCTCCGGACGAATGTTCCGCGCGGTGCGATGAGTTCCGCGCGGACCGCCGGTCTAACCCTGCGAACGACACAACGCCAGCGGCACAACGCGAAACGGGAGACCTCAGATGTACCAGCAGATGATCTTCGTGAACCTGCCCGTGTCCGACGTGGACACCTCGAAGAAGTTCTTCACGGAGCTCGGCTACACGATCAACCCGCAGTTCTCCACGGACGACTGCGCCTGCGTGGTCATCAGCGACACGATCATCGCGATGATGCTCAGCAAGCAGCGCTACGCGGACTTCACGAAGAAGCAGATCGTGGACGCGACGAAGGGCAGCGAGGTGCTGCTCTGTCTGAGCGCCGAGAGCCGCGAGAAGGTCGACGAGCTGGTCGACCGCGCGATCGCCGTCGGCGGTTCGTCGACGGGCGACACCCAGGACCAGGGCTTCATGTACGGCCGGTCCTTCGACGACCCGGACGGCCACTCCTGGGAGGTCGTGTGGATGGACCCGGCGGCGGTCCAGGGCTGAGCAGCCCCCACTCCCGGTTCGAGTCCCGGGGCCGGAGCGCGGTACAGGGGTTCGCGCACCGGCCCCGCCGCCGTTCCCGGACGCCTTTCCGGTACCGGCCCGGGCCGCGCACCGCCGCCCCTACCATGGCCCGGTGCAGCCGACACCTCTTCACGCATCCCATGACCGTGAGATCGAGTCCCTCGCCGAGTTCGACGAGGTGGTCTCCTCGGGCGGCTCGCTCGCCCGGTTCCGCGTCCAGGCCATAGATCTGACGGACCGTACGCGCGCCCTGCTCGCCGTGGACACCACGGACACCGTCTTCCTCGGCTGCTCGATGGGCCCCGAGGCGGCGGCCAAGGTCCGCGCGTCGGGCGCCCTCGTCTTCCCGCCCGTCCCGGGCCTCCCCCTCGACCCGTACCGGGGACGCCTCTACTCACCCGCCGAGCTCTTCGACGGGCTCGCCGCGGGCTACGAGGCGACGCCGGACGCCCGCGCGTACGCCTGGTTCCAGCAGACCAGGGCGGACGGCGACATCTTCGCGTCGACGGTCCGCGCCATCCACGACGACTCGGTCTCGGACGCGCTCGACGAACTCCTCGCGGGAGCGCGGGTCGTCGGCGTGATGGGCGGTCACGCGATGGCGCGCGGCACGGAGGCCTACGCCGGCGCCGCACGGCTCGGCCGCGACCTGGCGCGCTCCGGTCTCATGGTCGCGACCGGCGGAGGCCCGGGCGCCATGGAGGCCGCCAACCTCGGCGCGTACGCGGCCCCCTTCGACGACGGCATGCTCGACGAGGCGCTCGCCGTCCTGGCCGGCACGCCGTCGTTCACCCCGTCGGTCACCGACTGGGCCCGCGCGGCCTTCGCGGTGCGCGAGCGCTGGCCGTCCGGCGGGCCCTCGGTGGGCATCCCCACCTGGTTCTACGGACACGAGCCGCCGAACGCGTTCGCCGTGCACATAGCCAAGTACTTCGCCAACGCAACGCGTGAGGACGGCCTGTTGGCCCGTTCGAACGCCGGGGTCGTGTTCCTGCCGGGCGCCGCCGGGACCGTACAGGAGATCTTCGACAACGCGACGCCGAACTACTACGAGTCACGGGGCAAGCCCACTCCCATGGTCCTCGTGGACCGCGTCCACTGGACGGAGCGGCACCCCGCCTGGCCCTTGCTCCAATCCCTGGCGCGGGAACGGGCGATGGAGTCCCGGATCGCTCTCGTCGACCGGATCGATGACGCTCCGGAGGCACTCAAACACCTCGCCGGTTAATGTCTCGGCAAAGCCAACAGCCGTCCGGCGTCTACGCATTGACAGCCCTTAGGCAACGCTTATAAACCTGTGAAACTCGTGGGGGTGCTGTTGCCAGTGAACGAAGCGCAGCAAATCCCCCGACACCCCCCGCAGTTGCGCAACCTGTGAAGGGCAATCGTGTCCATATCTCGACGCACCGCACGTACCGTGCGAATCCTCGGCGTTGCCTCCGCCTCTGCCGCGCTCGCGCTCGGCGTGGCGGGCAACGCACTCGCCTGCAACATCCGTGACTTCTCGGCCGTCGCCTCCTGCGACAACGGGAAGGGCAGCATCACCGTGACCGACACGGACGCCTCCGGCAAGGAAGCGACCGTCACGGTCTTCCTGGAGTCGAACGGCGCCGACGCCAAGCAGATCGGCAGCGAGAAGGTCAAGGGCACCCGCGACGGTGCCACCGTGACCTTCTCGGAGAACTGGGGCCCCAAGGCCCAGTACCGGATCCACGTCGACGTCCCGGGCCTCGTCAACGAGGACGTCTCGCCGACTCTCACCACGTCGGCCGAGGGCTGTGCCTCGGAGTCCCCGTCGCCGTCCGGGACCCCGACTCCCTCGGACACCCCGAAGCCGTCCGAGAAGCCTTCGGACTCGGCGACCCCCTCGGCCGAGGAGAGCAGCAGCACCGCTCCGGCGGCCGCGGGCGACAACTCGCCGTCGGCTGCCGCCGGTGAGTCCAACCTCGCCGAGACCGGCGCCAGCTCCAGCACCCCGATGATCGCCGGCATCGCCGGTGCGCTCGTCGTCGTCGGTGGCGGAGCGGTCTTCTTCGGCATGCGTCGCCGCGGCGCCTCGAAGGCCAACTGACCCACCCCGCACGATCGTGTGGCCCGTCTCCTCCCCGGAGGCGGGCCACACGCCTGTTCCGCCACGGACCCGGGGGACGGCCCGGACCCGGGGGACGGCTATCCGCCGAGCAGCACGATCTCGGCGGGGTCGAACTGCACTCCGACCGCCTCACCGGGCTCCGGCGCCTCCCGCAGCGCGCACGCCGCCTCCAGCTCCGGCGCGTCCCGGGGCTGGAGCCGTACGGCCACGTGGGTGCCCCGGAAGGTGCGTGCGGCGACCGTGCAGCGCAGCCCGTCGGCCGGGGCCACCAACCGGACGCCCGCGGGCCGTACGAGGAGCGTGCCGGGCCCCTGTGCGGCGCCCTCGGGCACCGGGACCTTCCCCCAGGGGGTGTCGGCGGCCTCGCCGCTCACGGTCGCGTCCACCACGTTGTCGAAGCCGAGGAACCGGGCGACGAAGGCGTCCGCCGGCCGCTGCCATACCTCAAGAGGCGTGCCGGACTGGGCGATCCGTCCGTCGCGCATCACCACGACCCGGTCGGCGAGCGCGAAGGCCTCCCCCTGGTCGTGCGTGACGGCGAGCACCGTCGTGCCCAACTCTCCGAAGAGTCCGCGCAGTTCGACGACGAGCCGTTCGCGCAGCGAGCGGTCCAGCTGGCCGAGGGGCTCGTCGAGCATCAGCAGGCGGGGGCGCGGGGCGAGCGCGCGGGCCAGCGCGACGCGCTGCTGCTCGCCGCCGGAGAGGGAGGCGACGGCCCGGTTCCGCGCGCCGGGCAGGCCGACGAGGTCGAGCAACTCCGCGACCCGCTCGGCCTGTTCGGTCTTCGGGGCGCCGTGCATGCGCAGCCCGAAGGCGACGTTGCCGCCCACGTCCCGCTGCGGGAAGAGCTGGTGGTCCTGGAACATCAGGCCGACGCCCCGCCGGTGCGCGGGCACCGCCGCCTGGTCGCGCCCGTCCAGGGTCACACGGCCCGCGTCCAGCGGCTGGAGGCCGGCGACCGTGCGCAGCAGGGTGGACTTGCCGCTGCCGCTGGGGCCGAGCACGCACACGATCTCGTGCTCGGCGACGTCGAGGTCGACCGCGTCGAGCACGGCCCGCCCGCCGAAGCGTACGGTCGCGCCCCTGAGGCTCAGCAGCATCTAGAACTCCCCGGTCCGGTCGGTGCGTACCCGTTCCAGCAGCAGCAGCGCGGCCGCGCAGACCGCCATCAGGATGGTCGAAAGGGCCATCGCCTGGCCGTAGTTGAGATCACCGGCGCGCCCGAGCAGCCGGGCCACGGCCACCGGCAGCGTCGGGTTGTCGGGCCGTGCGATGAAGACCGTCGCCCCGAACTCCCCGAGGGAGACGGCGAACGCGAACCCGGCGGCGATCAGCAGGGCGCGCCGCACCATCGGCAGATCGACCTCGCGCCACACCCGCCACGGTGACGCCCCGAGCACGGCCGCAGCCTCCCGCAGCCGCCCGTCCACGGCCCGCAGGACGGGCAGCATCGTGCGGACGACGAAGGGGACACCGACGAGCGCCTGGGCCAGCGGCACGAGGATCCAGCTGCTCCGCAGGTCCAGGGGCGGTTCGTCCAGGGCGATCAGGAATCCGAAGCCGACGGTCACCGCGGAGACGCCGAGCGGCAGCATCAGCAGCGCGTCGAAGCCCCGTACGAGACGGCCGGCGCGGCGGGTCAGGGCCGCGGCCGCCAGACCGCCGATCAGCAGGGCGATCGCGGTGGCGGCGAGCGCGTACTCCAGCGAGTTGCCGATGGCGGCGATCGGGGCGACCAGGAAGGTGCCCCCGTCGTCGTCGGCCAGCGACCGGTAGTAGCGGAACCCCGGTGCGTCGAGGGACCGCTGGACGAGGACGGCGAGAGGCAGCACGAGCAGGACGGCGATGCTCGCCAGCACCCCGGCGAGGAGCGCCCGCTGCCCGGCGCCGCGCGGCCTGCGCGCGGTGGTCTCCGCGGACACCAGCCGCAGCGCCGTCTCACGGCGGCGGACGGTCGCGGCGTGCACGGCGAGGATGGCCCCGACCGCCACGAACTGGATGATCGTCAGCACCGCCGCCGTCCCGAGGTCGAAGATCTCGGACGTCTGCCGGTAGATCTCGACCTCCAGGGTCGAGAAGGTGGGGCCGCCGAGGATCTGCACCACCCCGAACGAGGTGAAGGTGAAGAGGAAGACCATGAGGGCGGCGGCGGCCACGGCGGGGGCGAGCGCGGGAAGCGTCACCCTGCGCCAGGCCGCGAGGCGCGAGGCGCCGAGCATCCGCGCGGCCTCCTCCTGCCGGGGGTCGAGCTGCGACCAGAGCCCGCCGACGGTCCGTACGACGACCGCGTAGTTGAAGAAGACGTGCGCGAGCAGGATCGCCCACACCGTGGTGTCCAGGCGTACGCCCCACAGCTCGTCGAGCAGCCCGCCGCGGCCGAGGAGCGCGAGGAAGGCGGTGCCGACGACGACGGTCGGCAGCACGAACGGCACGGTGACCACGGCCCGCAGGAGCTGTTTGCCCCGGAACTCGAAGCGCGCGAACACGTACGCGCCGGGGAGCGCGACGAGCAGCGTGAGCGCCGTGGAGGCGAGCGCCTGCCAGGTGGTGAACCACAGCACGTGCCGGATGTCGGGCTGGGCGAGGACGTCCCAGAGCCGGCCGAACCGCCAGCCGCCGTCGACGTGGAGCCCGCGCGCGACGATCGCGACCACGGGGTACGCGAAGAACACCGCGAAGAACGCGACGGGCAGGGCCATGAGGCCGAGCCGCGTCGCGCCCTGCCGACGGGCCGCGCGCGGGTTCCGCCCGGCTACTTCAGTACGAGCGAGGTCCACGACTTGACCCACTGGTCGCGGTCGGCGGCGATCTTCGCGGGGGCCAGGGTCTCCGGGTCCTTGGCCTGCGGACCGAACTTCGTGAACTCCTCGGGCACCTTGGCGGTGTCGGTGACGGGGTACACGAACATGTTCAGCGGCATGTCCTCCTGGAACTCCTTGGTGAGCAGGAAGTCGAGGAGCGCCTTGCCGCCCTTGCTGTTCGAGGCGTTGCTCAGCAGACCCGCGTACTCGACCTGGCGGAAGCAGGTGCCGTCGACGACCCCGGTGGGGGCGGTGCCGGGCTTCGGGTCGGCGTAGACGACCTCGGCGGGCGGCGAGGAGGCGTACGAGACGACGAGGGGGCGGTCGCCCTTGGCCTTCTTGCCGCCGGCGGACCCGGAGAACTCGTCGTTGTAGGCCTGCTCCCAGCCGTCGACGACCTTCACGCCGTTGGCCTTGAGCTTCTTCCAGTAGCCCTGCCACTGGTCGTCGCCGTACTTCGCCGCGGTCCCGAGCAGGAAGCCGAGACCGGGCGAGGAGGTCGACGCGTTCTCGGTGACGAGGAGGTTCTTGTACGCGGGATCGGCCAGGTCGTCGAACGACGTCGGCGGCGCCAGCTTGTGCTTGCTGAAGTACGCCTTGTCGTAGTTGACGCAGATGTCGCCGGAGTCGATGGGGGTGACCCGGTGCTTGTCCTGGTCGACGCGGTACTGCCGGTCGATCCCGTCGGAGCCCTTGGCCTCGTAGGACTGGAAGAGCCCGTTGTCGAGAGCCCGGCTCAGCAGGGTGTTGTCGACGCCGAAGAAGACGTCGCCCTGCGGGTTGTCCTTGGTCAGGATCGCCTTGTTGACGGCCTGCCCCGCGTCGCCGTCCTTCAGGACGCGGACCGTGTACCCGGACCGCTTCTCGAAGTCCTTGAGCACGCTCTTGGAGACCACCCACGAGTCGTGGGTGACGAGCGTGACGGTCTTCGGGTCCCCCGAGGCGCCGGCGTCGGACGAGCCGCACGCCGACAGGACGGGCAGCGCGACGAGGCTCAGCCCGACGGCCGTGGCCGCGAACCGCTTGCTGGTGGTGGTGCTCACTGATTCCTCCTGGCTGACCAGGAAGAGACGCGGCCCTGCCCGGGACCTCTGACAGATCCCGGGCAGGGCGCAACAGCTTGAGTGATGACCGAACTTCCTACCCAGAATGACCTGGGCAAGGTTCAGAGGGTCTGCGGTCTGTCCCGCACTCTCAGCGCTGTGGCGCTCCCCTGTCGGAATATGAAGATGTAAGGGATATGAAGTTGTACGGACGCGCCTCAGACTACCGCTCGGTGGCGGCGAGCTGACCGCACGCTCCGTCGATCTCCTGGCCGCGGGTGTCCCGGACGGTCACCGGCACACCGTGCGCGGCGATCGCCTCGACGAACGCCTTCTCGTCCTCGGGCCGCGAGGCGGTCCACTTCGAGCCCGGGGTCGGGTTCAGCGGGATGAGGTTGACGTGCACGGGCTTGCCCTTGAGCATCCGGCCGAGCCGGTCGCCCCGCCACGCCTGGTCGTTGATGTCCCGGATGAGCGCGTACTCGATGGACAGGCGCCGCCCGGACTTCGCCGCGTACTCCCATCCGGCGTCCAGCACCTCGCGCACCTTCCACCGCGTGTTCACGGGGACGAGGGTGTCGCGCAGCTCGTCGTCCGGAGCGTGCAGGGAGATCGCGAGACGGCACTTGAAGCCCTCGTCGGAGAACCGGTTGATGGCGGGCACGAGGCCGACCGTCGACACGGTGATGCCGCGCTGCGAGAGGCCGAGGCCGTCCGGCTCGGGGTCGGTGAGGGCCCGGATCGACCCGACGACGCGCTTGTAGTTGGCGAGCGGCTCGCCCATCCCCATGAAGACGATGTTGCTCAGCCGCGCCGGGCCACCGGGGATCTCGCCGTCCCGCAGCGCCCGCATCCCGTCGACGATCTGGTGCACGATCTCGCCCGTCGACAGGTTCCGGTCGAGGCCGGCCTGTCCGGTGGCGCAGAACGGGCAGTTCATCCCGCAGCCGGCCTGCGAGCTGATGCACATCGTCACCCGGTCCGGGTAGCGCATCAGCACGGACTCGACGAGCGTGCCGTCGAAGAGCCGCCACAGGGTCTTGCGGGTGGTCTCCTGGTCCGTCGACAGATGCCGGACGACCGTCATCAGCTCGGGAAGCAGCGCTTCCTGGAGCTTGGCGCGCGAGGCGGCCGGGATGTCCGTCCACTGCTCGGGGTCGTGCGCGTACCGGGCGAAGTAGTGCTGCGAGAGCTGCTTGGCACGAAACGGCTTCTCACCGATCGCGGCAACCGCCTCTTTGCGCTCGGCAGGCGTGAGATCGGCAAGGTGCCGCGGCGGCTTCTTGGCTCCGCGCGGCGCTACAAAGGTGAGTTCTCCGGGCTTAGGCATGGCTGTACCAGTGTCGCAGATCGGATCGCATGACCCGGGCCCCCGTGTCCGGGCACCGGCGGAACCGGGCCGCGCCCGCTCGATTCGGGCCTCCGAGGCCCTTGCGCCACCCAGGACACCCCGCGCACAGTGCCCGCCGGGACCACTCGCGTCCGGGCCGTTCCGGCAGAGTGCTCTCGCCTCGCGCCGCTTGGACCTAGAATCGAACTCGTGTCCGATAACGTGTCCCGTCCTGAGCGCCCGCCCACCGGCCTC
The DNA here is from genome assembly GCF_036231965.1 of Streptomyces sp. NBC_01428. Taxonomy (NCBI): domain Bacteria; kingdom Bacillati; phylum Actinomycetota; class Actinomycetes; order Kitasatosporales; family Streptomycetaceae; genus Streptomyces; species Streptomyces sp. NBC_01428. Next base: position 2,913,472 of record NZ_CP109499.1, read on the forward strand.
GTCCGGCCGGCCCGGCGGCCGCCCCGCGGCGGCGGCACGATCGCCGAACCGGAATCTCGGTGTCCTGTGAACAACGACCACGCATCATCCGACCCCACTGGCTCCACCGGCCCCACCCATAACGCCGGCGCTGACGGCCCCGACCCCACGAGCACCCCCGCCGCACCCGTCGTCGTGGGCCGCCCCGCCGGGAACGGCGGCCGCCGCGTCACCATCCGCGCGCGGAGCGCCGGCCTCGCGCACAGCGACGCCGACCTCGTCGAGTTCCTCCGCCGCGCGGGCCTCCCGGACGCCGAGGACCTCCTCGACGACCCGGCATGGGTCCACTGGCAGGAGGGTCCACCCCACACCTACGGCCCGAACTGACGACACCGCCCCTCCTGGTCACATGAGTCACCGTGTGGTGATCATCCGACCGGGAGGGGCGGTGTCGTAGGCACGCGGAAACGGACGCGTGGGGTGGAGAAGGCGGTCAGCCCGAGCCGACGAAGAGGACGAGCAGGAGCCAGACCACCGGAGCCGTCGGCAGGAGCGAGTCCAGCCGGTCCATGATGCCGCCGTGGCCCGGCAGGAGCGTGCCCATGTCCTTGATGCCGAGGTCCCGCTTGATCATCGACTCGCCGAGGTCGCCGAGCGTGGCGCTGGCCGCGACCGCGAGGCCGATGACCAGACCCTGCCACCAGGTGCCGTCGTCGATCAGGAACTGCATGCACAGCGCACCCGCGACCATCGCGAAGCCGACCGCCCCGAACAGACCCTCGCGGGTCTTGCCGGGGCTGATGCGCGGCGCCAGCTTGTGCTTGCCGAAGCGCCAGCCGACCGCGTAGGCGCCGGTGTCGCTGACGACCGTCAGGAGCAGGAAGGTCAGGACGCGGCGCGGGCCGTCGTCGGCCGTGAGCATCATGGCCACGAAGGTCGCCAGGAACGGCACGTAGAAGGCGGCGAAGACCCCCGCCGTGACGTCCTTGAGGTAGCCCTCGGGTGGTTCGGTCATACGCCAGACCAGGACGGCCAGCGCCGTCAGGGCCATGGCGACCCACGCGCCCTCGGCGCCCCGCACGTATCCGGCGACGACCATGGCCGCCCCGCCGACCGCGAGCGGTACGAGGGGCGCCTTGATGCCCTTGCGCTCCTCCAGCCGTGAGGTGAGCTCCCAGAGCCCCACCACCACGGCGACCGCTATCACGCCGACGAAGACGGCCTTGACGACGAACAACGACGCGACGATCACCGCGCCGAGCCCGACGCCCACTCCTATGGCCGCGCCCAGGTCGCGTCCCGCACTCTTCTTCGGAGGTGCGGGGGCGGGCTGGGGGGCGGCGCTGGGCATGGGCTCCTGCGGGCTCTGCGGGTTGTGCGACGGATCGCCGTAGGGCGCCGTCGACGGTGCGTCGTCGTGGAACAAGGGGCCGCTCGGCCGAGCGGCCCCCGGGTCGTCATCCTGGTCTCCGCCATGTGCGGGTACGTCGGGCACGGTGGGCATGGGCCGAGTGTGCTGCGCGTCATGCGCATCGTACGTGGGACCCGCCGGGGTTGCCCCCTGGACAGGCCCCTGCTCGGACGGCCCCCAGTACCCGGCTTGTGGCGGCGCCCCCCAGGAAGAGTCGTTCATCAGACCTCGAGCAGCTCCGCTTCCTTGTGCTTCAGGAGCTCGTCCACCTGGGCGACGTACTTCGCCGTGGTGTCGTCGAGTTCCTTCTCCGCACGACGGACCTCGTCCTCGCCGGACTCCTTGTCCTTGACGAGCTTGTCGAGGGCGTCCTTCGCCTTGCGGCGCACGGAACGGATCGAGACCTTGGCGTCCTCGCCCTTGGTCCGCGCGACCTTGATGTAGTCCTTGCGACGCTCTTCCGTCAGCTCGGGGAAGGTCACACGGATGATGTTGCCGTCGTTGCTGGGGTTGACGCCCAGGTCGGAGTCGCGGATCGCCTGCTCGATGTTGCGCAGCGCGCTCTTGTCGAACGGGGTCACGATGGCCATGCGCGGCTCCGGCACGGAGAACGAGGCCAGCTGGTTGATCGGCGTCAGCGCGCCGTAGTAGTCGGCCACGATCTTGTTGAACATCGCCGGGTGCGCACGGCCGGTGCGGATCGCGGCGAAGTCCTCCTTGGCGACCACGACGGCCTTCTCCATCTTCTCCTCGGCCTCGAGGAGGGTCTCTTCGATCACCACTTGCTCCTGCGTGTCTTGAGTAGGCCCGGCAGCTGTTCCTCGTCGGGGTCGGCAGCCGGCTGCGTCGCGTCTTGTTCCTGCACGGTTCCGGACCGGCAGGACATTGTCCATCCCCCGGTCAGGGTCCGTCCGCGTCCGGGGTTCGTACCCGGACGGGAGCGTTCCCCGTCAGGCCCGGCCGTTCTGGTCGCCGACGAGTGTGCCGATCTTCTCACCCTTGACGGCCCGCGCGATATTGCCCTCCGCCAGGAGCTCGAAGACCAGGATCGGCAGCTTGTTGTCCCGGCACAGCGTGATGGCCGTCATGTCGGCGACCTTGAGGTCCCGGGTGATGACCTCGCTGTAGCTGAGGGAGTCGAACTTGACCGCCCCGGGGTTGGTCTTCGGGTCGGAGTCGTAGACACCGTCGACGCCGTTCTTGCCCATGAGGAGCGCCTCGGCGTCGATCTCCAGGGCGCGCTGGGCGGCCGTGGTGTCGGTGGAGAAGTACGGCATGCCCATGCCGGCGCCGAAGATGACCACGCGCCCCTTCTCCAGGTGCCGCACGCCGCGCAGCGGGATGTACGGCTCCGCGACCTGGCCCATGGTGATGGCGGTCTGGACGCGGCTGTCGATGCCTTCCTTCTCCAGGAAGTCCTGGAGGGCGAGGCAGTTCATGACGGTGCCGAGCATGCCCATGTAGTCGGAACGGGCCCGGTCCATGCCGCGCTGCTGCAGTTCCGCGCCGCGGAAGAAGTTGCCGCCGCCGATGACGACGGCGATCTGGGCTCCGCCGCGCACGACGGCCGCGATCTCGCGGGCGATCTTGTGCACCACGTCGGGGTCGACGCCCAGTCCGCCGCCGCCGGCGAACGCCTCGCCGGACAGCTTCAGCAGAAAGCGTCCCGTGCCTTTGCCGTCGTCGGTCTTGTCGCCCTTGTCGGCCGGGGTGGTGGTCATGGAGATCTCCTCATGGTGCACATACGAAGAAGGCCATTGCCGGTGGGGTGTGTTCGCATCCCGTGCGCGGCAATGGCCTCCTCGTCAGATCTGCTGTCGTCCGGCACACGCGCGTGGGTGCCGGCGTACGCGGACGACTGCTGTCGACCCTATAGGGGCCGCGCGTCGATCGCGGTACGGACTCAGATGCCGACCTTGATGCGCGAGAAGCGCTTCAGGGTGACACCGGCCTCGTCCAGGACCTTCTGGACGGACTTCTTGTTGTCGAGCGCGTACGGCTGACCGAGGAGGGTGGCCTCCTTGAAGAAGCCGTTGACCCGACCCTCGACGATCTTGGGGAGGGCGGCCTCGGGCTTGCCCTCGGCGCGGGTGGTCTCCTCGGCGACGCGACGCTCGGTCTCGACGACCTCGGCCGGAACGTCCTCACGGGAGAGGTACTTCGGCGCGAAGGCGGCGATGTGCTGCGCGATGCCCTTGGCGAGGTCGGCGTCGGCCTTGTCCAGCTCGACCAGGACACCGATCTGCGGGGGCAGGTCGGGCATGGTGCGGTGCATGTACGCGGCAACGTAGGCGCCGGAGAACTGGGCGAAGCGGTCCAGGACGATCTTCTCGCCCAGGTTGGCGTTGGCCTCGTCGACGAACGCCTGAACCGTCTTGCCCGGCTCGATCTCGGAGCCGAGGAGCGCGGGGAGGTCCGCCGGGGAGGAGGCGGCGACGTGCTGGGCGATCTGGTTGGCGACGGCCTGGAACTTCTCGCCCTTGGCGACGAAGTCCGTCTCGCACTTCAGCTCGACCAGGACACCGGAGGTGTTGTCGTCAGCGATGATGGAGACCACGGCGCCGTTCTCGGCGGAGCGGCCCTCGCGCTTGGCGACGCCCTTCTGGCCCTTGATGCGCAGGGCCTCGACGGCCTTGTCGACGCTGCCGTCGGCCTCGTCCAGTGCCTTCTTGCAGTCCATCATGCCGGCGCCGGTGAGCTCACGGAGCTTCTTGACGTCGGCGGCGGTGTAGTTCGCCATGATTCCTGGAATCTCTCTCGAAGTCTGAAGATCTACGGGACGAACGGCGGGGGCTTTGTGGGCCCCCGCCGTTCACACACCCGAAGGGCTGAGGGGTCAGGCCTGCTCGGCGTCCGCGGCGGGGGCCTCGGCAGCGGGGGCCTCGGCGTCGGCAGCGGGGGCCTCGACAGCCTCGGCCTCGGCGGCGGGGGCGTCGGCCTGCTCGGCGTCGGCGACCTTCTCCGTCTCGGCGGAGGTCTGGACCTCGGGCTCGTCGGCCTTCTTCTCGCCCTCGAGCAGGTCGCGCTCCCACGCGGCCAGCGGCTCGCCGGCGGCCTTGTCACCCTCGGCGGCCTTGCCGGCGCCGGAGCGGGAGATGAGGCCCTCGGCGACGGCGTCGGCGATCACGCGGGTGAGCAGGGTGACGGAGCGGATCGCGTCGTCGTTGCCCGGGATCTTGTAGTCGACCTCGTCGGGGTCACAGTTGGTGTCGAGGATGGCGACGACCGGGATGTTGAGCTTCCGGGCCTCGCCGACCGCGATGTGCTCCTTCTTGGTGTCCACGATCCAGACGGCGCTGGGCACCTTCTGCATCTCGCGGATACCACCGAGGGTCTTCTCCAGCTTGGCCTTCTCGCGCGAGAGCACGAGAAGCTCCTTCTTGGTGAGACCCGAGGCCGCGACGTCGTCGAAGTCGATCTGCTCGAGCTCCTTGAGGCGCTGCAGACGCTTGTAGACGGTCGAGAAGTTGGTGAGCATGCCGCCCAGCCAGCGCTGGTTGACGTAGGGCATGCCGACGCGGGTGGCCTGCTCCGCGATGGCTTCCTGCGCCTGCTTCTTCGTGCCGACGAACATGACCGTGCCGCCGTGGGCGACGGTCTCCTTGACGAACTCGTAGGCGCGGTCGATGTACGACAGCGACTGGAGCAGGTCGATGATGTAGATGCCGTTGCGCTCCGTGAAGATGAAGCGCTTCATCTTCGGGTTCCAACGACGGGTCTGGTGACCGAAGTGGACGCCGCTTTCCAGCAGCTCCCGCATCGTGACGACGGCCATGGCCGTTCTCCTAGGTTTTCTCGGTTGTACCGCGTGTGCCGGACGGCACTCGCTCCTGACGCCCGCGATGCGCCGTGCCACAAAGGACCGAGAGGCGCTGACACCGGTACTGAAGACCAGATGTCGGGGCGTGCGAAGTCGACTCGGTGACCCGAATCGCCACCAGAAGTGTACGGGACCCGAGAGGGGCCGGGTGACGCCGCTGTCCACAACCGGCCGGTACTCCACAGATCCCGGCCATGATCCGCTCGGTGCGGGACGGTTTCCGCATGCGACTGAACCGATGCGTGCGTACCCGGCCGGGTCTTCTCCTCTGCCTGACCCTGACCGTCCTGGGCGCCCTGACCCCCGCCGCCCCGGCGTCGACGCCCGTCCGCGCCCCGGCGACCGGGCCCCTGTCCGTGGCCTTCACCTCCTCGGCGGCCCTGCCCCGCGGAGGCGGGCCCGCACCACCGTTTCAGGCCACCCGCCCGCTCGCCGTCGGCACGCCCCCCTCCGGAGGCGATGGGTCCGCCGGGTCCGGCGACGGGCCCCGTGCCGATCCCGGCCGCCTGCCGGAGGCCGAACCGGCGGACCCGTCCGACGCCGACGCCGGGTTCCCGTCAGGAGGGGGCCCCGGCACCCCGGCGCCCACCGGACCCGCCACGCCTCCCGTGGCCGATCCGGCCGATCCGGCTGTCCCGGCACTCGCCCGCTCCTGGCCGGTAGGGGTCCGTCCCCCGGTCGTACGGGGCTGGGAGCCGCCGGCGACGGCCTACTCGCGGGGCCATCGCGGCGTCGACCTCGGAGCCGTCCCCGGCGCTCCGGTGCGGGCCGTCGCCCCGGGCAGGGTGTCCTTCGCCGGCCGGGTAGCGGGCCGAGGGGTCGTCTCGGTGGAGCTGTCGGGCACCGGGTCCCCTCCGCTGCGCACGACGTACGGGCCGGTGCGGGCGTCGGTGCATCAGGGCGACGAGGTCCTCGCGGGCACGGTGCTCGGGACGGTGGAGGCGACGCGCGACGCGCACTGCGGGCCGACGTCCTGTCTGCACTGGGGCCTGCTCAGAGGCGCGGTCTACCTGAACCCGCTGTCCCTGCTGCCGCCCTGGCTGCTGGGCCTCGGCCCGTCCCGCCTGCTGCCGCTCGACGGACCGCCACCGAAGCACTGACGCCGGGCGAAGACGACACCTGGCGCGGGTCGGTGCGGACACCAGCCGGGTCGTCGAAAGGCTCGGCCGCGGCCGCGAACGGCCCGCAGCGCCATGGCGACGGTCAGCCGCGAACGCCCCGCAGGGCCATCGCGACGGCCGCCTCGGTGATCGCGGTGGGGTCCTCGGCGGCGCCGAGCTCGATGCGGCGCACGGCGGCGTCGACCACACCCTGCAGCAGCATCGCGGCGAGCCGCGGCTCGGCGTGGCCCATGGCGGCCAGCGCTTCGCCGATCATCGTGACCAGCCCGCCGTGCGCGGCCCGGATCTTCTCCCGGGCGCCCGCGTCGAGTTCACTGGCGGAGATGGCGACCACGGCGCGGTGCCGCCGGTCCCCGACCAGGGCGAGCTGCCGGCGCACATACGCCTCGACCTTGCCCTCGGGGCCCTCTGCGGCGGCCATCGCGTCGGAGACCTCGGCGGCCCAGACAGGGAAGTCGACCACGCAGAGTTCTTCCACGACGGCGGCCCGGGAGCGGAAGTACTCGTACACGGAGGACCGCGCGAGGCCCGTGCGCTCGGCGAGAGCAGGGAAGGTCAGCGCCTCCGTCCCGCCCTCGGACAACAGGGAGCGCGCCGCGTCCAGCAGGGCGGCTCGCTGCATCGACCGGTGCTCGGCCACGGAGGCCGCTCGAATCCTTGGCACGTCAACCACTGTACGGACGCTCCGCCGCGTACGGGAGCCACTCCACCCACCCGGCCGTGTGGCAGACGGTCCGGGGGCACGGGAGACAGGCTGCGCCGATCCGGACGAACGGCCTGGTCAGCGCCCGAAACTGGCCAGCTTTGCGCGCAGCTGGAGTACGGATTTGGTGTGGATCTGGCTGACCCGGCTCTCCGTCACGCCGAGTACGTTGCCGATCTCGGCGAGTGTCAGCCCCTCGTAGTAGTAGAGCGTGACGACGGTCTTCTCCCGGTCGGGGAGGGTGTTGATCGCCCGCGCCAGGAGCCTGCGCAGTTCCCGGTCCTCGGCGACCTCGACCGGGTTGTCGGCGGCGGTGTCCTCCAGGGTGTCCATCAGGCTCAGCCGGTCGCCGCCCTCGCCGCCGGCGTGCAGCAGTTCCTCCAGGGCGACCACGTTGGCCAGCGACAACTGGCTGAACACCGCGTGCAGTTCCTCCACCGCGATGCCCAGTTCGGAGGCCACCTCGGTCTCCGAGGGGGTCCGTCTCAGCCGGGCCTCCAGCGTGGCGTAGGCGCGCTCGACGTTGCGCGCCTTCTGCCGGACCGACCGCGGGATCCAGTCGAGGGCGCGCAGTTCGTCGATCATGGCGCCGCGGATCCGGGTGATCGCATACGTCTCGAACTTGATCTCGCGCTCGATGTCGAACTTCTCGATCGCGTCGATCAGCCCGAACACCCCGGACGAGACGAAGTCGGCCTGCTCGACATTGGCCGGCAGGCCCACGCTGACCCGTCCCGCGACGTACTTCACCAGCGGCGAGTAGTGCAGGATCAGCTGCTCGCGCAGCCGCTCGTCACCGGTCGACTTGTACGACCGCCACAGCTCGTCGAGTGTCGAGGGAGCGGGCGGGCGCACGCTGCCGCCGTCGCGGGCGGCTCGCGGGATCGCCGTCCGGTCGGACCCGGAGGTGTGCTGGGGCATTCGTCGCCTTGTGCCGTTCTGCCGTGAACTGGGAGTGCCTGGGTGTCTGTCGGCTTCATACCGAGATGGTGTGCCTGCGTCGGATCCTCGTGAGCGTAGCGTGACTGGACAGTCGCAGTGCGCGAAGGGAGGGCTGTCACCCGGACGCGGAGGGGGTCCGGGAGGCGGCACCCGGCATCTCACCGGTCGCGCTGCGTGACCGTCGGGATCCGCCAACTGCGGTAATCCGCAGGGGCGTCGGCGTTCCCCCGGACGGCCGAACACGCTCGGTCAGCGACCCTCCCGATCATCAGGGACGGAGGTAGACGCCTGGCGTGTCAACTTCCAGCCGTCGCCGTGTCGTTCGACGAATCCAAGTGCTCGGAGTTCGTACAGTCTCCCGACCGCGTCGTCCGTGGTGGTGGCCGCTCCGCGCGCGATCTCGTCGACGGCCGCGGGTCGCCGCGCCGGCAGCGCGGCCAGGACGCGCTGGGCGCCCGGGGGCAGGAGGTCGTGCGGCAGCACGGGTCCGCGCCGGTCCGGGGCCAGCTCGCCCATGTCACCGACCAGTTCGGCGACTTCCGCGGCGTCCGTGACCAGGACCGCTTCTCCGCGCAGCAGTTCGTGCACCCCCGCGGAGAGCGAGCTGGTGGCCGGGCCCGGCACTCCCATGGTGAACCGCCCCAGCCGCTGTGCCGCGCGGGCGGTGACGAGCGCTCCGCTGCGATACGCCGCCTCGACGACCACGGTGCCCCGGGTGAGCGCCGCGATGACGCGGTTCCGGAGGATGAATCTGCTGGGCGTGGGATGGTCGCCGGGCGGCAACTCGCCGATCACGAGCCCCTGTTCCGCGATCCTGGAGATCAACTGGGTATGGCCGCGCGGGTAGGGCCGGTCGACCCCGCAGGCGAGGACGGCGACGGTGGCGCCGCCCGCGCCGAGGGCGCCTCGGTGCGCGGCGCCGTCCACCCCGTACGCCCCGCCGGACACCACGACCCAGCCCCGCTCAGCGAGGCCGGCGCCGAGGGTGGCCGCCATGTGCGCGCCGTACTCGGTGCAGGCCCGGGCGCCGACGACGGCGACCGACCGCAGCGCCCATATCCGCAGGCTGGACAGCCCCCGGACCCACAGCCCGAGGGGCCGTCCGTCCCCCAGGTCGTCCAGTTGCGCCGGCCATTCGGAGTCGCCGGGGCAGACGAACCGCACTCCGGCCTCCCGCGCCCGGCCGAGGTCGCCCTCAGGGTCGGCCCGCTCGGCCCTGGCCCGCAGTCCCGCCCAGCGTGAGTCGGTCATCCCGCGCGGCTGACCCTCGCCACCGGACAGCCACCTCACGGCTTCCCGCGCCCCGACCTCCCGGACCCACCGTCCACAGACCTCGTCGCCGGGTTCGACGACCCGGGAGAGCGTGACGCGGGCCCTGCGCTCGCCGTCGTCCGTCATACCGGTGCGCCGATCGCCATCGGCACCCCGCGCGGAACCCCGGTGCGCAGCTGGAGGGCGAGGGCCACGTCACCGGCGTCGGGGCGGTCGTGTCCCGACAGGTCCGCGACCGTCCAGGCGACGCGGAGCACCCGGTCCAGGCCCCGGGCCGTGAGCAGTCCGCGCTCCAGGCTCCGCTCGGCGTCGTCCATCGCGCCCGGCACCGCCTGCCACCGGCTGCGCAGCTCACGCCCCGGGACCTCGCTGTTGGTGTGCCAGGGCGTCCCGGTGAGACGGGCTGCGGTCCGCTCGCGGGCGGCGCGCACCCGCTCGGCGACGATCCTGGTGGCCTCGCCCTGGGCGCCCCGCGCGGTGAGTTCCGACCGGGTGACGGGCTCCACCTCGACGCGCAGGTCGACCCGGTCGAGCAGGGGTCCGGACAGCCGTGCCTGGTAACGGCGGATGGCCGAGGGCGGGCATTCGCAGAAGTCGTTCGTCACGCTGAAGCGGCCGCAGGGGCACGGGTTGGCGGCCAGCACCATCAGGAACTTCGCGGGAAACCGCACGACGCCGGCGCTGCGCGCGATCACCACGTGTCCCGCTTCCAGCGGCTGGCGCAGGGCGTCGAGGACGAAGCCGCTGAACTCCGGCGCCTCGTCCAGGAAGAGGATTCCGCGATGGGCCAGGGACACCGCGCCGGGTCGCGCGAGGCCTTTGCCGCCGCCGACGAGGGACTGCATGGTCGCGGAGTGGTGCGGCGCGCAGTAGGGGGCGATGTCGACCATCGGTTTGCCGGGCGGGAGCAGGCCGGCCACGGAGTGGATCGCGGTCACCTCCAGGGACTCCTGCCGGGACAGCCGCGGCATGAGGGACGGCATCCGTTCGGCGAGCATCGTCTTGCCCGCCCCGGGCGGACCCTGCAGGAAGACATGGTGCCCTCCGGCCGCCGCCACCTCCATCGCCGTGCGGGCCGACAACTGGCCGACGACGTCGGCGAGATCGTGCCCCTGGTCGTGTTCCGGGACGGCGATGCCGCACAGGCCGGTGGCCTCCCCCGTGCCCGGGACGCGCAGGCCCGCCAGCAGCGGATCGGGGCGGCCCTGCTCGTCGGGGTTCTCCTCGGGCACCGGTTCGTCGGCGAGCACCGCGATCAGCTGGCGCAGGCTGCGGACGCCGAGCACCGAGACCCCGGGGACCAGCGACGCCTCGGCCGCGGCGCACTCGGGGACCACCACCTGCTCGTATCCCGCGTCCGCCGCCGCCAGCACCGCCGGGAGGATCCCGCGGACCGGCCGCACCCTGCCGTCGAGCCCGAGCTCCCCGATCATCACGATGTCGGCGAGCACCCGGGGATCGATCCGCTCGGCGGCTCCCAGCACCGCGCACGCGACGGCGAGGTCGAATCCCGAACCCCCCTTCGGCACGGAGGCCGGGCTGAGCCCCACCGTCAGTTTCTTCTGCGGCCAGGCGGCGCCGGAGTTCACGACCGCGGCCCTGACCCGGTCCCGGCTCTCCGTCAGGCTCTTGTCGGGGAGCCCCACCAGGGTGAACGCCGCGACCCCCGGCTCCAGGTCCGCCTGGACCTCGACGACGACGCCCTCCACGCCCACCAGGGCCACCGAACACGTCCGCGCGAAGCCCATCTCAGGCCACCCCCCGCGCGTGCTCGACCACGGGCGCGCCGCGGTCGGGGAGGACGATGCCGATCAGGTCGATGCGGACTCCACCCGGTGGGGCTCCTCCGTGTTCCTGGAGCCAGCGCTCGGCGAGGCCCCGCAGCCGACCGGCCTTGGCCGGTGTCACGGCCGCCATCGGGTGCTGGAACGTGCCGGCCCTGCGGGTCTTGACCTCGCAGAGGACGAGCGCGTCGCCGTCCCGCGCCACGATGTCGATCTCGCCCGTCCTGCCGGACCGCCAGTTGCGCGCCAGGACCGTCATACCGGCCTCGGTCAGCCGTCGTGCGGCCAGATCCTCGCCGTACCTGCCCAGTGCGTTGCGTGCGTCGTTGTGTGCGTTGTCCCGTGCCTCGGTCGTCTTCATGTCGGCACCACCTCCGGCCTCCACACTGAGGCCGCGCCGCGCGGCTTGTGGATCTTGGTGGACAGCCGCGCGACTGTGGACATGCCCGTCACCCACACGAGTCACTGCGGAGAAACACGAAGGCCGGGAACCCCTCGGTCCCCGGCCTCGCCGGCCCACTGTCCGGCCGGACCTCAGTCGGCCGCCCGGCCGCCTTCGAGTCAGCCGCCCGGCAGCTCCAGATCGCTCTTGTTCAGCTCCTCGATGTTCACGTCCTTGAATGTGAGGACGCGCACCTGCTTCACGAAGCGAGCGGGCCGGTACATGTCCCACACCCAGGCATCCGCCATGGACACCTCGAAAAACACCTCACCCTGGACCGAGTGCACCTGCATCTCGTAGTCGTTGGTGAGGTAGAAGCGCCGTTCGGTCTCGATCACATATTTGAACAGACCGACGACGTCGCGGTACTCCCGATAGAGCTTCAGCTCCATCTCGGTCTCGTACTTCTCGAGGTCCTCGGCGCTCATGGCATGTTCCCCTTCAGCCGTGCGTCCCCCTATTGTGCGCCAGCCCCGGGAACCCCTAGACGATTTCCGTGTCGAGGATCTCGGGCGTGGCCGGGGGACCCTCGTCGAGCACCCTGCGGAGCAGCCCGGCGAGCTTGGTCGGATACACCGTCTCATGTGCCTCGGTCAGTTCCCGGCACGTCCACCAGCGCGCTCCGGCGACGCTGCGCCGTTCCAGGTCGGTCAGTGCGGTGGCCGCCGTGGCCGTCTGGGTCGTACGGGCCAGGAAGTACCACTCGTCCTGGTGCCAGCGCTGCCCGGCGAACGAGAAGGCGCAGATCCGTTGCCACAGCACCGGGCCCAGCTCGACCTCCGTGATACCGGTCTCCTCCAGGAGTTCCCGCAGCGCGGCCTGCTCCCGGGTCTCGTCCCCCTCCAGACCGCCGCCCGGGGTGAACCACCAGTCGTCCGAGGGATCGTCCGGCTCGTGCCCGTGCAGGAGAAGGACACGGTCCTGCGGATCGAGCAGGACGACCCGGGCGACCCTGCGCAGACCGCCCTCGGGCGTCTCCTCGCGGTCGTCCGTCGGCTCAGCGGACACCGGCGGGCTCCGTCTTCGTGCGGGATCGGCCGGCCCGCTTGGCGATGGGCCCGTAGGCGGCGCCGCCCAGCACGAGCACGGCACCGGCGATCACCGCGGCGACGATCGTGCGGAGCGGGCCCGGCTGGGACAGGGCACCGAGGGGCTCGAAACCGCTGGGGCGTTCGAGCATGCCGTTCATGGGCCAGGCGACGGCGTCGACCCGCGCGGACACGGCACCGCGCGCCACGGTGCCGCCGGCGGCGTCCGTCAGATGCGCGGTGGAGTCGAGGGAGCCCTGCCGCTCGTCGCCGAGCAGGAACAGGCGGCCCTTGGGGACCTTCACGGTGGGGAAGTTGGTGATCTCGGCGAGGCTGCCCTCGGGCAGATACGGCTCGTCGATCTGCTTTCCGTTGACGGTCAGCTTGCCCTTGGTGCAGCAGGAGACCGTGTCACCGCCGACGGCGACCACGCGCTTGACCACGGACGCGTTGGTGACCCACGCCTTGTCCTTGAAGACGACGACGTCACCGCGGCGGACGTCGCTTCCGTCGATGCGCTGCGCGAGGACCCGGTCGCCCACGTTGATCGTCGGCGCCATCGAGCTGGTGGGCACCGTGTACGGCAGGTAGACCACCGCTCCCCAGGCGAACCCACCGAGGAACAGCACCAGGCCCAGCGCGACGGCCAGCCCGGACAACCGCTGTCCGACCTTGCTGCCCGCCTGGTCCCTGGCCACGCCACCGCTGCGCGGGGCCGTACGTGTTGCGCTCTCGCCACCCATGGGACCGCACCCTACCCGGGGGTACGGTCCGCGGTCAGCCCATGGTTCGGACAACGATCACGGGCCCGGGCGCCATGTGGAAGACCTGTGCGGATCGGCGGTGCGCGGGGTGTTCACGGGACGCGTGCCGGTCGTCGGTCCCGCCGGAACGGGCAGGGGCCGGTCGCTCCGGATACTCCGGGGCGACCGGCCCCGAAGACCGGGGACGACCAGGTCGTCAGTCGTCCTTGGACGCCTTGCGCCTGCGGCGCACCAGCACGAGCGGCACCGCGCCGACGAGCGCGACGGCGCCGGGCGCCGTGACCGCGGCGGCCGCCTTGGCGTTCAGGCCGGACTGGTCGAAGGTGTCCGGGACCGGAAGGGTGCCCCAGCGGTTGATCGGCCAGGCCTTGACGATGGCACGGCCGACGACGTCGTCCACCGGGACCATGCCGTGGTGCTTGTCGGCCTGGTTGTAGCGGGAGTCCCGCGAGTTCTGGCGGTGGTCGCCCATCACCCAGATCATGCCCTTGGGGACCTTGACCTTGAACTGGCCGCCCTCGTCGTCCTGGCTGCACGGGGTGTTCCCCGCGTAGACGAACGAGGAGTCGTTCAGTGCCTTGCCGTTGACCTTCAGGGGGCCGGTGCCCTTGCACTCGACGGTGTCGCCGCCGACGCCGATGACGCGCTTGATCAGGTCCTTCTCCTCGGCGGACGGCATCAGGCCGATCCAGCTCAGGAAGGTCTGCAGGGCGTTCGGGTCGGCGGTGGGCTCGCCCGCCAGCCAGTTGTCGGGGTCGTGGAAGACGACGACCTCGCCGCGCTCCGGCTCGGAACCGAACCACGGGGTCAGCTTGTCGACCAGGACGCGGTCACCCTGCTGGAGGGTGTTCTGCATCGAGTCCGAGGGGATCGAGAACGCCTGCACCAGGAACGTCTTGATGAGGAGCGCGAGCACCAGGGCGATGCCGATCAGGATCGGCAGCTCCTTCCAGAAGGAGCGCTGCTTTCTGGCGTTCGGGTCCTGCTCGGAACGCCCGGTCGAGGCGTCACCGCCCTCGGAACCACTGCCCGAACCCGACCCGTCCTCCACGCCGGGGGCAGCCGCATCGTCGGGCCGCTCCGGCTGCCCTTCGGGACCATCGTGTCCGGACCGTGCGCCGACCGCCACATCCCCCACATCCACTCCTCACTCCGTGCCGCCGCCCGCGCCGTATTCGGCGCAGGCCCACCACTCCCATAACGAGCGGGAGTTCCGCAGGGCTCGGGAGCGGGATCAATCCGTCTGGATCCGCAGGGGCCACCCTATGCGACAGCGCCGAGGCGGCGGTCGACGCTCCAGGCGCGTCGGCCACGGTCGAAAACGTGCTCGGCTCGCGCAGTCGGGTCCAGTGGCCGATGGGCCATCCGATGATCATGGCCCGGCCCACGATCGACTTCTCGGAGACGGTACCGCTGAACTTGTCGGTCCGGTGGTAACGGGAGTCCGCGGAGTTGCCCCGGTGGTCGCCGAGGACGAACAGGCGCCCCTCGGGCACCTTGACCTCGAAGGCGAAGTCGGACGGCTTGTCGCCCGCGAAGATGTACGGCTCCGTCAGCGGGGTGCCGTTGACCGTCACACGGCCCTGCGCGTCACAGCACTTGACGGTGTCGCCACCGACGCCGACGACCCGCTTGATGAGGTCCTTCTCGTTGTCGGACGGCAGCAGGCCGATGAAGGTCAGCCCCTGCTTGAACTGCTTGACGACCACGGGGTCGTCCTTCTTCTTGGTCTCCTCGGCGGTGAGCCACCCACCGGGGTCCTTGAAGACGACGACGTCACCGCGCGAGGGCTCGGAGCCGAACCACGGGGTGAACTTGTCGACCAGGACACGGTCGCCGATCTGGATCGTGTTCTCCATGGAACCCGACGGGATCACGAAGGCCTGGACGAGAAAGGTCTTGAGGACCAGGGCGATGAGGACGGCGACGCCGACGAGGAGGGGTATCTCCTTGGCCGCGGAGCGCCGTCTGCGCCGCTTGATCTTCCGCGCGAGCTTGCGCCGCTCCACCCTGCTGGGACGGGCGGCTCCTCCGGAGGCCCGCCGGGTGCCGGTCGGCAGCAGGTTCTCCATGGCGCTCGTGGGGGCTCCGCGAGGCCGTCCGCGGTTACCCATGGGCACCGCCGGCGGCGGGCACGCGCGCGTAGGCGTCGGGTCGGCTCAGCCGGGTCCAGTGGCCCGCGGGCCAGGCGATGAAGTCGGCCCGGCCGATCACGTCACCGACGGGGATCATGCCGCCGCCGGGCGAGCCCAGATGGTCGCGGGAGTCGCTGGAGCGGCTGCGGTGGTCACCGAGGACGAAGAGCGATCCGTCGGGCACGCGGACGTCGAAGGGCACGTCCGAGGGGCTGTCGCCCCGGTGGAGAAACGCCGACTCGTCGACCGACCGGTCGTTCACCTCGAGTCTCCCCTCCCTGTCGCAGCAGACCACGTGGTCTCCCCCTACCCCCACAACGCGCTTGACGTAGTCTGCGCTCCCGAAATAACCGGTGCCGTCGAACACGACGACGTCGCCCCGCCGCGGTTCGGAACCGAAACGGTACGCCAACTTATTTACGAGAACGCGGTCCCCGATCCTCAATCCGGACTCCATCGAGCCGCTGGGAATCTGGAACGGCTGCATCACGAAGCGGCTGAGCAGGAGCAGGAAGACGAGGCAGACCAGCACCGTCAGGGTGATCCACCCGCCCGGGAGCCACTCGGCGGCCCGGCCCGCCAACGCGAAACGCGACCGTCCCTCCGGCCGCTCCGTGTCCGAGATCTCCTCGGAGGCGGAAGGGCGGGAGGAGCGGTCGCGCTCCACGTGCTGTGCTTCGGTGTCCATCGGGGCCAGATGCTATCCGGCCTCCATGAGACGCCTTCTTACCGGCTCGGTCGCCGACGCGTCACGTCGACGGCACGGGCTCAGCGGTCGCGCTTCTCCTTGATCTTCGCGGCCTTGCCGCGCAGGTCACGGAGGTAGTACAGCTTGGCGCGACGCACGTCACCACGGGTGACGACCTCGATCTTCTCGACGATCGGGGTGTGCACCGGGAAGGTGCGCTCGACGCCGACGGAGAACGAGACCTTGCGGACCGAGAAGGTCTCCCGGACACCGGCGCCCTGGCGGCGGATGACTACGCCCTTGAACTGCTGCACACGGGAGCGGTTGCCCTCGATGACGCGGACGTGGACGTTGACGGTGTCACCCGGGCGGAACGCCGGGATGTCGGTGCGCAGCGACGCGCTGTCGACGTTGTCGAGCAGGTGAGTCATGTGTGTCTGCTTTCTTCGTCAATGCCACAGGTCATCGACGGGAGAGGATTCCGAGATGATGCTGCCTCGTCGGGACGGGCGTCGTGTCCCCCTGTGGCAGGGGCGCACGCCGGACGACAAAGAGCAGCGGCCTATTCTTCCACGACCTCCGGGCTGCGCCCAAATCGGCCGTCGGGACCCGGCCGCCAGCCCAGGATCGAGAGCATCTCGCGGTCCTTCTTGTCGAAGGTGGACGGGTCGCAGCGCTCGATGAGGTCGGGCCGGTTCGCCGTCGTACGGCGCAGGGCCCCGTCGCGGCGCCAGCGGGCGATCTTCCCGTGGTGACCGCTGACCAGCACGTCGGGGATCTCGCGGCCGCGCCACTCGGGGGGCTTGGTGTACACCGGCCCCTCCAGGAGGTTGGCCATGGCGCCGGGGGCGAAGGAGTCGTCCCGGTGCGACTCGGCGTTGCCGAGCACACCCGGCAGCAGCCGGGCCACGGCCTCGGTGACGACGAGCACGGCCGCCTCCCCGCCGGCGAGCACGTAGTCGCCGATGGAGACCTCGTAGACAGGCATCCGGGTCGCGTACTCGTCGATGACGCGGCGGTCGATGCCCTCGTAGCGCGCGGGCGTGAAGACCAGCCAGGGGCGCTCGGAGAGCTCGACGGCGAGTTCCTGGGTGAAGGGGCGTCCGCTGGGCGTGGGGACGACGAGCACGGGCCCGTGGGAGCCGGTCTCGTAGCCGTCCGCGAGGGCGGAGTCCAGCGCGTCGCCCCACGGCTCGGTCTTCATGACCATGCCGGGGCCGCCGCCGTACGGGGTGTCGTCGACCGTGTTGTGGCGGTCGTACGTCCAGTCCCGGAGGTCGTGCACGTGGACGTTCAACTGCCCACGCGCGCGTGCCTTGCCGACGAGGGAGACGTTCAGGGGCTCCAGGTACTCGGGGAAGATCGTGACGACGTCGAGCCGCATCAGGCGCCCGCCCCCGCGGAGTCCTCGCCGTCGGTGGCGTCACCCTCGTCGTCCTCGGCGTCGCGGGAGGAGACGATCTCCGCGCGGTCGTCGATCAGACCGGGCGGCGGGTCGATGACGGCCCGCTGCTCCTCCAGGTCGATCTCGACGACGATCTCCTCGACGAACGGGATCAGCACCTCGGTGCCGTCCTCCCGCTCGACCACGAACAGGTCCTGCGAGGGCAGGTGCGAGATCTCGGTGATCCGGCCGACCGCGGCACCGTCCGTGGTGAACACGTCCAGATCCATCAGCTGGTGGTCGTAGTACTCCTCCGGGTCCTCCGGAGTCTCGTCCGGGTCGACCTCGGCGATCAGCAGGGTGTTGCGCAGCGCCTCGGCGCCGGTCCGGTCGCGTACGCCGGCGAAGCGCAGCAGGAGACGGCCGCTGTGGACGCGGCCCGTCTCGATGGTCAGCGGTCCGGTGGAGGCCGGATCGGTGAGCAGGACGGCACCGGGTCCGAGCCGGAGCTCCGGCTCGTCGGTGCGGACCTCCACGGTGACCTCGCCCTTGATGCCGTGGGCGCGGCCGACGCGAGCGACTACCAGCTGCACTGTGCTTGATCTCCTGTCGTGTACCGACGGCAATGCCTCGGATGAGGGTGCGCAGACGACTGCGGGCCGGGGACGGCTCGTAAGCCCTCCCCGGCCCGAGCCGGTGCTGCGTGCTACGTCAGCGGACGTGGTCCACGTCGACGAGGTCGACACGGACACCGCGGCCGCCGATGGCACCCACGACGGTTCGCAGGGCGCGCGCGGTGCGGCCGTTGCGGCCGATCACCTTGCCGAGGTCGTCGGGGTGCACCCGAACCTCGAGAACGCGTCCGCGGCGCAGGTTGCGCGAGGCGACCTGCACGTCGTCGGGGTTGTCGACGATGCCCTTCACGAGGTGCTCGAGAGCCTCCTCGAGCATGCTCAGGCCTCGGTCGACTCGGACTCGGCCGGAGCCTCGTCCTTCTTCTCAGCCTTCTTCTTCTGGGTGATGGCCTCACCCTTGCCCGTGTCGTCGCCACCGAGGGCGTCGAACAGCGGGCGCGCGGCCTTCGGCTCGGCCACGAGCAGCGGAGCCGGGGCCGGCAGGCCCTTGAACTTCTGCCAGTCGCCGGTCAGCTTCAGGATGGCGAGGACGGGCTCGGTCGGCTGCGCGCCGACACTCAGCCAGTACTGCGCGCGGTCCGTGTCGACCTCGATGCGCGAGGGGTTCTGGACCGGGTGGTACAGGCCGATCTCCTCGATGGCCCGGCCGTCACGGCGGGTACGGGAGTCGGCGACGACGATGCGGTAGTGAGGCGAACGGATCTTGCCCAGACGCTTCAGCTTGATCTTGACTGCCACGGAAGTGGTGTCTCCTGGTCTTGACGGGGTTGGACACGACGAGATGGCCGCGTGGGGTTGCGGTACCCGAGTGTCCGATGGACGCGTCAGCCGGAGGAGAGAGGGGTCCTGTGCGGCTGTCGAGTACAGCTAGCCATTCTGCCACATCCCGCGGATCCCCCCGACCGAGGGTGAGCCGGCCCACACCTGACGGGCACCCGGCGGTCCCGGATGCCCGTCAGGTGACGCCGGCCCGGGTCGGTCCGGGCGCTTGTCGCCGGTCCGCGGCGGTCGTCGGCTGCTGTCGGGACGGTGTCACCCGCGCGCAGGCGTGCCTCCTGAAATCCCGCACCGTCCTGCGACGGAGCGGGAGGCACGACTGCCCGCAGGCGTGTGCTGCCGGCACCCACGAGATGCCGGTGTCGCACCCGGATCAGCCGGCTGCCGCGCCGACCACCTCCGGAATCCGGAAGGGCTTGCCGCACCCCCCGCACACGATCGGCGCCTGCGCGAGGACCGACGGGACGACGCGGACGTTGCGCCCGCAGTCGCAGACGGCCTTGACGCGGACGCCTCCCCCGGAGGAACCGTGCCGGGCGGCGGGGCCGCGGAACGAGCGGGCGGTGTCGGCGGCGGTGGCGGCCGTGTGGGCCTTCAACGCGCGCTGGAGCCGCTCGATCGTCGGGCGGTAACGGCGCTTGGCCTCGGGGTTGAGCGTGACCAGCGAGAAGCCGCTGCTGGGATGCGGTTCCTCGGGGTGGTCGAGGCCCAACTCCTCGGCGATCGCGAGGAATCTGCGGTTGTGATACCGGCCGGCGCGCGAGGTGTCGCGGACTCCGCGCGCGGCGGCGATGCCGTGGACTGCTTCGTGAAGCAGTCGCTCGAAGGAGAGTTCGTGTCCGCAGGCGGACGACGACTCCCCGATCAGGGACTCTGGCGCGGCAAGATCGGGCAGCTCGGAGTGGTGCCGCTGAATGTCGGCCCACGCCCCTGCCAGCTCTGCGGCGAGAACAGGTGGTGTCGTGCTCACGTAATGACAACGAGCGTGGGTGCCTCTGTGTTCCTATTCCGGGGCATCCCAAATAATTTGCACGTACCCGTCAGTTGCCGCTGATGCGTCCTGACGAGGGCGGGTGCGCTGATCTGCGGAGAAGCATCACAGCTCATACCAAGGCGGTACGTAGGGTCATGTACGCCCCGGCACGTAGAGGGTGTCCGCGTGCCGGGGTGGCTGTGGTCGGCAGATGCGCAAGAGGTGTTTCGGTCGCGCTCGCGGCCGGCTCAGTAGGCGCGGGCGACGACGGCGACGTTACCGGGTGCGTCGTCGGTGTCGGGCACCGACCCGTCCTCGGCGACCAGACACCGTACGGTCACGGCGTGCTCGGCGAGCCTGGCCTCGCCCTCCGTGCCGAGGTCCGCCCACGGGATGCGGGCCCAGCCGCCCGCGACGGCGGCCTCCACGGCCTCCTCGATCGTCGCCACCTCGGACGTGCGCGACTCGCGGCGCTCGCGCGACTGCCTCAGCAGCAGCGCCTGGTCCTCCTCCAGGACACCGGGGAGCAGGCCGGCGAGCGCGTCGACGGCGACGGGTTCCTTGCCCCCGGGGATGCGGCGGGCCAGCATCACGGTGCCGCTCTCCAGGTCACGGGGGCCGACCTCGACGCGTACCGGGACACCCTTGAGCTCCCAGTCGACGGCGCGTCGCCCGAAAGGCGTGTCCGTGCGGTCGTCGACCTGGACGCGCACGCCCGCGGCCTTGAGCCGGTCGCCGATCTCGCGGACCTTGGCCAGAACCGCCTCATCGCCCTTGATCGCGAGGACGACGACCTGGACGGGGGCGAGGCGCGGCGGCACCCGCAACCCGTTGTCGTCGCCGTGCGACATGATCAGGCCACCCACCATGCGGGTCGAGGACCCCCAGGAGGTCTGCCAGACGAGTTCCTGCTTGCCGTCCTTGGACAGGTACTGGGTGTTGAAGGCCTTCGCGAAGTTCTGTCCCAGCTCGTGGCTGGTGCCCATCTGGAGGGCCTTGCCGTCGCCCATCATGCCTTCGAGCGTGAGGGTGTTGATCGCGCCCGCGAACCGTTCGCTCGCCGTCTTGCGGCCGAGGACGACGTCGATGCCGAGGACGTTGGTCATGAAGTCGGCGTACACCTCCTTGTGGATGTACGCGGCGTAGTCCCGGGCGTCCTCGTAGGTGGCGTGGGCGGTGTGGCCCTCCTGCCAGAGGAACTCGGTCGTCCGCAGGAACACCCGCGGGCGCATCTCCCAACGGACCACGTTCGCCCACTGGTTGATCAGCAGCGGCAGGTCGCGGTAGCTCTGCACCCACTTGGAGAAGTACTCGTTGATGATCGTCTCGGACGTCGGGCGGACGACGACCGGCTCCTCCAGCTCCTTGCCGCCGCCGTGCGTGACGACCGCGAGCTCGGGCGCGAAGCCCTCGACGTGCTCCGCCTCCCGGGTCAGGTACGACTGCGGGATGAACAGCGGGAAGTACGCGTTCTGGGCACCCGCCTCCTTGATGCGGGCGTCCATCTCCTGCTGCATCCGCTCCCACAGCCCGTACCCGTACGGCCTGATGACCATGGTGCCGCGGACCGGCCCGTTGTCGGCCAGTTCGGCCTTGTTGATCAGGTCCTGGTACCAGCGCGGGAAGTCGTCCGCCTGGGGCGTGAGAACGGGTGCCTTTGCCATGCGGCGATGGTACGGGTCCACGTTGCCGGGATGTGAATTCTCGTGACGTTCGCGGCCGGGGAGCAAACGGGCCCCCGCAACCCCTGGACGACACGACGAGGGCGGAGTTACCTGACATACGGGGGGAGTGCGGGCCTACTGCGCGGGGGCGAAGGAATCGGGGCCCGGCGGCAACTCTCGGCTGATTGGGGCACTTTCGATGACACCGACACTCGTGCGGCAGCACCTTCCTCACGCGGGCCCACCGCCCCGCACGGACCGTGCTGCACGCGCGCGTGACTGGGCCGAGATCCAGGAGCGGATGCTGGTGCCGCTCTACGAGGCCGTCCACGAACGACTCGAAGTGAGCGGCAGGACACGGCTGCTCGGGCTCGGCTGCGGGGCGGGACTGGCCCTGCTGATGGCACGCTCCCGCGGCGCCGCGGTCACGGGGGTCGACTCCGCGTCACCCGAACGGCTGGCCCTGGCGCGGGAGCGTCTGCTGTCCGGGGACCGGATCGCGCGGGCGCACACCGGGACCCGGCTGGTGGCCGGTCCGCCCGGCGACGCGGCCGTCGAGGGAGGTCCGCCGTACAGCCTGGTGACCTCCTTCGAGCCGATCGGCTGTGTGGCCGGCGACTCCGAGGGGCTCGCCTCACTGCTCTCCGCGGCGGCGCCGCTGGCCGGGCGCGGGACACCCGTGGTGCTCGTCGGGTGGGGACCGCCGGAACGGTGCAGCACCTCGGCCGTGCTGCGGGTGGCCCGCAAGCTCGCCGATCCGCTGCGCACCGCGCCCGGCTGGCGGGCCGCGCGGCGGGACGACCTGGAGGACGTCGCCCAGCGGGCCGGGCTACGGCCCGACGGCTCGGGCCGGGTGGCGTGCCCGTTCGGGTACGCGGACGTCGACAGTGCCGTGCGGGGACTGCTGTCCACGGGGCTGTTCGACGCGGCGGTCGACGCGACCGACCAGGCCCAGGTCGACAAGGAGGTCGCGGAGGCTCTGCATCCGTATCTGCGCGGGGACGGGACGGTCTGGATGCCGAACGTGTTCCGGTACCTGATCGCGCGGACGGTCTGAGCGGCCGCGGGCCGGTCCCCGTCAGGCGTCCTTCGCCATCCGGGGTACGCCGGCGATCCGGTAGGCCTCCGCCTCGTCCAGCGTCTCGTTCGCGAGGAGCGCCTCGGCCAGGGCGTCCAGTTGCCCCCGGTGTTCGCGGAGTTTGCCGCAGGCCTCCTCGTAGCACTCGTCGACGATACGGCGCATCTCGTGGTCGATGGAGTCGAGGGTGCTCGGTGCGGCCGCGAGGCCGTAGGCCTGCTGGGCGTCGTCGGGCAGTGCGGACATCCGGCCGACGCGTTCGCTCATGCCCCAGCGCGCGACCATGCCGCGGGCGAGCCTGGTCACCTGTTCGAGGTCGTTCTCCGAGCCGGTGGTGATGACGTCGTACACGACGTGCTCGGCGGCCATGCCGCCGAGGGCGCCGATGATCCGGCCGCGCAGGTACTCCTCGGTGTACGAGTAACGGTCCGCGTCCGGGGTCGAGAGGGTGACGCCGAGGGCCCGGCCGCGCGGGACGATGGTGATCTTGCGGACCGGGTCGGCGCCCGGGTGCAGCATGCCGAGCAGGGCGTGGCCGCTCTCGTGGTACGCGGTGCGGCGGCGTTCGTCGTAGGGCATGACGAGCGGGCGTTCGGCACCGAGCTGGACCTTTTCGAGCGCTTCGGAGAGGTCGCCCTGGGTCACCTGGTCCTGCTCGTGCTTGACGGCGAGGAGGGCCGCCTCGTTGGCGAGGTTGGCGAGATCGGCGCCGGTCATGCCCGGGGTCGTCCGGGCGACCTGCTCCAGGTCCACGTCGGGGGCCAGCGGGATCTCGCGGGTGTGGATCTCCAGGATCGCCGCCCTGCCGTCGCGGTCGGGCGGCGAGACGCTGACGACCCGGTCGAAGCGGCCGGGGCGGGTGAGGGCGGGGTCCAGGATGTCCGCGCGGTTGGTGGCGGCGATGACGATGACGCCCTCCGAGCCGCTGAAGCCGTCCATCTCGGTGAGGATCTGGTTGAGGGTCTGCTCGCGCTCGTCGTGACCGCCCATCCCGGAGCCGCCCGCGCGGGACCGTCCGATGGTGTCGATCTCGTCGATGAAGATGATGGACGGGGCCACCTTGCGGGCCTCGGCGAACAGTTCCCGGACGCGCGAGGCGCCGACGCCGACGATCATCTCGATGAACTCGGAAGCGGACGCCGAGAAGAACGGGACGCCCGCCTCCCCGGCGACGGCGCGCGCGAGCAGGGTCTTTCCCGTGCCGGGCGGGCCCGCGAGGAGCACACCGCGCGGCATCTTGGCACCCATCCTCCGGTAGGCGTCGGGGTTCTTGAGGAAGTCCACGACGTCGTTGAGCTCACCCGCGACCTCGTCGATCCCGGCCACGTCGGCGAACGTCGTGCGTTTGCCACCGGGCACCAGTTCGACCGGCTTCGGGGGTGCCTTGCGGCCGAGCATGCCGCCGGCGCCGCCCATCCCGGAGCTGAGCCGCCGGGCGATGAAGATCCACAGGACGACGAGCAGCAGCATCGGGGCGAGCGAGATCAGCACGTTGGAGAGCAGGCTGCGCTGCTGGACCACGGGCGAGGCGGTCACCGTGACGTCGTGCCGCTCCAGGTTCTCCCAGAGCTTGTCGTCCGCGAAGACCGGGCGCTGCGTCTTGAACTTCGTGTACTTCCCGTCGCCGTCGGGCTTGTCCTGGGACTTCTTGAGCTGCCCCTGGATCGCGTCGCCCTTGGAGTAGATCTTGGTGACGTTGCCGTCGCCCACCTGCTTGCTGAACTCGGTGTACGAGATCGTCGGCTCGTCGCCCTCGTTGAAGAAGGACAGCACCAGGTTGGCGATCAGGAACACGACGAGAGCGGCCAGGGCGAGGCTCCACCAGCCGCCGGGCATCTTCCGTCTGCCGGAGGGCGGCGGTGTCGGCTCGGGCGGCGTGCCCTCGGTACGCCACGGCTTCTCAGGTGCCTTGCGCGGCGGAACGGGGTTGCTCATATCCGGACGTTACGACACAAGACGAACGGCGGCACCCGCGCTCGTACCGCCGGAACACCGCTGCGCGGGGCCTCCGGGTACGCCGCTGGGGGCGCCCCTCGGAGAGGGACGCCCCCAGGGGGTGTCGTGCGAGCGGGTCCGCGCGGGGCGGACGTCAGCCCATGAACTTCTTGAACTCGTCCGGCAGCTCGAAGTCCTCCTGGGCACCCTGCTGCGGGAGGCCGAAGGCATTGCCCCCCTGGGCGCCGGCCTCGCGGCGGGCGGCCTCCTCTTCCTCCTGCAGCTTGCGCTTCATCGGGTTGCCGGAGCGCTGCTTGCCCTTGGCCTGCTTCTGCTTCTTCTTGGTGCGGCCGGGGCCGCCACCCATGCCCGGCATCCCCGGCATGCCCGGCATACCGCCGCCCTGGGCCATGCGGGACATCATCTTGCGGGCCTCGAAGAACCGCTCGACCAGGCCCTTGACCGCGCTGACCTCGACACCGGAACCCTTGGCGATACGGGCGCGGCGCGAGCCGTTGATGATCGTCGGCTCCTGGCGCTCGGCCGGGGTCATCGACTTGATGATGGCGGCCGTGCGGTCGACGTCGCGCTCGTCGAGGTTGTTGATCTGGTCCTTGATCTGGCCCATGCCGGGGAGCATGCCGAGCAGCTTGCTGATGCTGCCCATCTTCCGGACCTGCTCCATCTGGGCCAGGAAGTCGTCCAGGGTGAAGTCCTGGCCCTTCTTGGACGCCAGCTTGGAGGCCATCTTCTCGGCCTCTTCTTGGCTGAACGTCTTCTCCGCCTGCTCGATCAGGGTGAGCAGGTCACCCATGTCGAGGATGCGGGAGGCCATCCGGTCCGGGTGGAAGGCGTCGAAGTCGTCGAGCTTCTCGCCGTTCGACGCGAACATGATCGGCTTGCCGGTGACCGAGGCGATCGACAGGGCCGCACCACCGCGGGCGTCACCGTCGAGCTTGGAGAGCACCACGCCGTCGAAGCCGACGCCGTCACGGAAGGACTCGGCGGTGTTGACCGCGTCCTGGCCGATCATCGCGTCGACGACGAAGAGGATCTCGTCGGGGCTGACGGCGTCGCGGATGTCCGCGGCCTGCTGCATCAGCTCCTGGTCGATGCCGAGACGACCGGCGGTGTCCACGATCACGATGTCGTGGACCTTGGTCTTCGCGAACTCCATGGAGTCCTTGGCGACCTTGACCGGGTCGCCCACGCCGTTGCCCGGCTCGGGGGCGTACACGGCGACGCCCGCGCGCTCGGCGACCACGCTGAGCTGGTTCACCGCGTTCGGGCGCTGGAGGTCTGCGGCGACGAGGAGCGGGGAGTGCCCCTGGTCCTTGAGCCACTTGCCGAGCTTTCCGGCGAGGGTGGTCTTACCGGCGCCCTGGAGACCCGCGAGCATGATCACGGTGGGCGGGTTCTTGGCGAACCGCAGGCGGCGGGTCTCGCCGCCCAGGATCGTGACGAGCTCGTCGTTCACGATCTTCAGGACCTGCTGGGCCGGGTTCAGCGCCTTGGAGACCTCGGCACCGAGCGCGCGCTCCTTGACGTTCTTGATGAAGGTCCGCACGACCGGGAGGGCCACGTCGGCTTCGAGGAGCGCGATACGGATCTCGCGTGCGGTGGCGTCGATGTCGGCTTCGGACAGTCGGCCCTTGCCCCGCAGGTTCTTGAACGTCGCTGAGAGGCGATCGGAGAGAGTATCGAACACGGCGCTCGTCGGTCCTCAGGGGTCGGGGGCGAAGGGAATCGCCCTCCAGGGTATCTGGCCGCGTGCGGTGGGGTCTCCACCGCGTTCATACGAGAGACCTACGGCACCTCGTACCGGGGGTACGCGGCGGCCGGACGGCACCTCGTAACGGAGCTACGAGGGCGGGGTCCCCGTCACCCCCCACCGGGGATGCGGGACATCCGGCGGGCACGGCGCGGCACCCTGCCGCCGCTCGCACAGGTCGGTCGGAACCCGGGGGCCCCGCCCCTCGTACCCCGGGTGTACGGGACACCCGGCGCCTCACCGGAGCGACGCTCGGCCCCCGGCGCCGGGCGGGGGCGGCACTCTGTACCGGGGTGTGCCGGATCTCGGCGCCCGGCGCCCGGCGAGACCAGTGCCCGGCGGTCGGGCGTGGCAGCGCCGGTGCCCGGAGCCCGGGCGAACGGCGCGGCGGAACGCAGGACCACCCCTCCTCCGGTCCCCCGGACCGGGTGCACAACCGGGGACCGGTCGCCGGCGAGAACCCCAGCCGACGGAGGGCGGCCCGTCCGCTCACTCCCGCAGCGCCTCCTCCAGGGCGCGCGCCACCGACACCGCCTCCTCCGACGGCAGGGGCGCGCCCTGGGTACCGGTCACGTAGAAGGCGTCCACGGCGTTCGCGCCGAGCGTGGAGACGTGCATGCTCCGCACCCGGACGTGCGCCTTCTCCAGGGCCCGCCCGATGCGGTGCAGGAGCCCGGGGGCGTCGTGGGCGCGGACCTCGATGACGGTCGCGTGCCGTGAGGCGGCGGGGGCGACCGTCACGCGCGCGGGCGGGGCGACCGTGCCGCGGCGGCGCGGGTAGGCGGCGTCGCGCTCGGCGAGCCGCCCGGCGATGTCGAGGGAGCCGTCCAGGGCGCGGACGAGGTCGGCGCGCAGCCGGGCGGCCTGCGGCAGGGAGCCGTACTCGGCGGCGACCCGCCAGTTGAGCAGCAGGACCGATCCCGCGACCTCGTCGGGCAGGTCCAGGGCGCGCAGTTCGGCGGTGCGCACGGTCAGCCGGTGCATGGCGAGGACGCCGGCGACCGCAGGGAGCACGCCGGGCTGGTCGGGGACGGCGATGAGCAGCTCGACGCCGAGCGGCTCGGGGTCGTCCGGCACGCCCTCGGTCTCGGGGTCGACCGGCTCGGTCTGGGCGCGCAGCGCGAGGACGGGTCCGCCGGTGCGGAAGGCCTCGATCGCGAGCCGTTCCTGTTCGGCCGTGGGCGCTGCGGCCTCGGGCTCCTCGGGGGCGTCACCGGCGAGCACGGCCGCGACCCGCTTGACCAGGTCGGCGACGAGGGAACCGCGCCAGGAGGACCACGCGGCGGGGCCGGTGGCCAGCGCGTCCGACTCGGTGAGCGCGTGGAGCAGTTCGAGGGTGCCCTGGGATCCGACGGCCTCGGCGACCGAGCGGACGGTGGCGGGGTCCTCCAGGTCACGACGGGTCGCGGTGTCGATCAGCAGCAGGTGGTGGCGTACGAGGGTGGCGAGCACGGCGACGTCCGCGCGGTCGAAGCCGATGCGGGTGGCCACGTCTCGGGCGATGATCTCGCCGGCCACGGAGTGGTCGCCGGGCCAGCCCTTGCCGATGTCGTGCAGCAGGGCGGCCACGAGGAGCAGGTCGGGGCGGCCGACGCGGCGGGTCAGTTCGGAGGCGCGGACGGCGGTCTCGATGAGGTGGCGGTCGACGGTCCAGATGTGGACGGCGTTGCGCTGGGGCCGGCAGCGGACCCGCTCCCAGTCGGGCAGCAGCCGGGTGATCAGG
Source organism: Streptomyces sp. NBC_01428 (assembly GCF_036231965.1). Lineage (NCBI taxonomy): Bacteria > Bacillati > Actinomycetota > Actinomycetes > Kitasatosporales > Streptomycetaceae > Streptomyces > Streptomyces sp. NBC_01428. The sequence continues at coordinate 2,941,501 of NZ_CP109499.1, forward strand.
CCTTCGGCCTCCAGCGCCTCCCAGACCTCGACGGTCGGGCGGCCCGAGCCGAGCAGGGTGACGAGCTGCTCGCGCGCCTCGGCGGGCCAGGGCGAGGGCAGCGGGCGCGCCGCGGCTGCCATGCGCCGGACGGCGTGCAGGGACAGCGGGAGACCGGCCTGGGCGGCAGCGGCGGCGGCACGCAGGGGAAGGACCGGGTCGCGCTCGGGCCGGGCGGCCCGTGCGAGCACGACCTCGCCGTCCATCTCGACCACGCCCTCGGCGAGCGGTGAGCGTTCGGCGGCGGGCTTGGGGCCGCCGCCCAGCATGGCGCGCAGCCGGGGCCGCACGGCACGGGACCGCAGCACGCGCCCCACCTCGCGCCAGGTGACGTCACTGGCGTACGAGACGACGCGGGCGGCCTCGTACACCTGGCGGAGCAGGGTGTCGGCGTCGAGGAGGCCGAGCTCGGCGGCCACCTGGTCCTGCTCCTGGAGGGCGAGGCGGTCGGTGGCGCGGCCGGTGGTGAGGTGCAGGGCGTCCCGGACGTCGAGGAGCCGGCGGCGGGCTTCGGAGAGTCCCTCGCGGGGCGCGTCGGCGAGCCAGGAGGCGGCGACGGCGCGCAGCGCGGTGGCGTCGCGGAGTCCGCCGCGCGCTTCCTTGAGGTCCGGTTCGAGGAGGTACTGCAGCTCGCCCTGGCGTTCGGCGCGCTCGGCGCACAGTTCCTGGAGCTCGGGGAGGCGCTTGGGTGCCTGGTTGCGCCAGTCGGCGAGGATCGCCGTGCGCAGTCCGGCGGTGAGGCCGAGGTCTCCGGCGAGGTGGCGGGCGTCGAGGAGGCCGAGCTGGACCTTGAGGTCCTCGCCCGCGGTCTTGCGGGCCTCGGCCGGGGTGCGGACGGAGTGGTCGAGGGCGAGGCCGAGGTCCCAGACGGGGTACCAGATGCGGTCGGCGAGGGCGGCGACCCCGCCGGAGTCCCCGCCGTCGTGCAGGAGCAGCAGGTCGAGGTCGCTGCGCGGGGAGAGCTCGCCGCGGCCGTAGCCGCCGACGGCGACGAGGGAGACCCCGCGCATGCCCTCGGCCCCGGCGGTGAACAGGCCGGTCAGCCAGTCGTCCGTGAGTTCGGCGAGGGCCGCACGGCGCGGCGGCCCGGACCGCGCCCCCTCCTGGAGGAGACGCAGCCGGGCCGCCGCGTAGCCGCTGGGTCCCGAGTCCTCTGCTTCCGTACGTGTGTCGGTACTCGTCACCCAGCGACTCCTGTCTTTCTTCTTCCTTCGTGCAGGCCGGTCGGAGTGCGACCGGTCAGAGCGCGTCCGGGCCGCGCTCCCCGGTCCGGACCCGGACCGCCGACTCGACCGGAACGGACCAGACCTTGCCGTCACCGATCTTGCCGGTGCGGGCCGCCTTCACCACGACGTCGATGAGCTGTTCGGCGTCGTCGTCCTCGGCCAGCACCTCGATACGGATCTTGGGCACGAGGTCCACGGTGTACTCGGCACCGCGGTAGACCTCGGTGTGTCCCCGCTGCCGACCGTAGCCGCTCGCTTCGGTGACCGTCAGTCCGTGAACCCCGAAGGCCTGCAGGGCCTCCTTGATCTCGTCGAGCCGGTGAGGCTTCACGACGGCGGTGATGAGCTTCATGCGTCCACCTTCTTGGCGTCCGTGTCGGCCGTGGCCGGCGCGGAGGTCCGGGCAGCGGAGCCGCCGCCGGCACCGCTGAAGTCGTATGCGGTCTCGGCGTGCTCGGCCTGGTCGATGCCGGTGATCTCCTCGTCCTCGGTGACCCGCATACCGATGGTCTTGTCGATGAGGAAGGCGAGGATGGCGGAGGCGACGAGGGAGTAGCCGAGGACGGCGAAGACGCCGGCGCACTGCTTCCAGAACTGGGTGAGCCCGCCGCCGTAGAAGAGACCCTCGACCGTGGACTGGCCGTGGCCGCTGGCGAAGAAGCCGATGAGCAGGGAGCCGATGACACCGCCGACGAGGTGGACGCCGACGACGTCGAGCGAGTCGTCGTAGCCGAACCGGTACTTCAGGCCCACGGCCATGGCGCACAGGACACCGGCGATGGCGCCGACCGCGATGGCGCCGAGCGGGGAGACCGCACCGCCGGACGGGGTGATGGCGACCAGACCGGCGACCGCGCCGGAGGCGGCGCCCAGCGTGGTGAACGCGCCGTGCCGGATCTTCTCGTAGATGAGCCAGGCGAGCATGGCGGCGGCGGTGGCGACCTGCGTGTTGACGAACATCAGCGCGCCGACGCCGTCGTCGTTGCCGAGCCAGGAGCCGGCGTTGAACCCGAACCAGCCGAACCACAGCAGGCCGGAGCCGAGCATCACCAGCGGGAGGCTGTGCGGGCGCATCGGGTCCTTCTTGAACCCGACGCGCTTGCCGATGACGAGGATCACGCCGAGCGCCGCGGCACCCGCGTTGATGTGGACCGCCGTACCACCGGCGAAGTCGATCACGCCGAGGTCGAAGGCCCAGCCGCCGGTGCCCCAGACCCAGTGGGCGACCGGGAAGTACACGACCGTCGCCCACAGGGCGATGAACAGGGACCACGCGGTGAACTTGACGCGGTCGGCGAGCGCGCCGCTTATCAGCGCGGGCGTGATGATCGCGAACATGAGCTGGAAGACCATGAAGACGAAGACCGGGATGGTGTAGCCCGGCCACAGCTCCGTCAGGCCGATGTTGCTGAGGCCGACCCAGTCGGAGGTCCAGCCGATGAACGACCCCTTGTCCGTGCCGAAGGCGAGGGAGAAGCCGTACAGCACCCACAGGATGGTGACGATCCCCATGCTGATGAAGCTCATCATCAGCATGTTGAGGGTGCTCTTGACGCGGACCATGCCTCCGTAGAAGAAGGCGAGGCCGGGCGTCATGATCAGCACCAGGGCGGAACAGATGAGCATGAACCCTGTGTTGGCTGCAGACAGCTTTGGCGCCTCTGCGGCAAGGGTGATGGCTGGTGCCATCGGCGTCTCCTCGTCGTTGGTACGGCCCCGTGCGGGCGAAGCCTGAGTGGGCGTGAGGGGTGGGCCGGTTATGCGCCATGAGATTGGCGCAGCGCGGTTTCCGTCGACGGCCCTCGATGTTTCGCACCAGTGACGAAGGCACTCCGCGTGTTACGCGTTCATGAACTGCCGGATTGTGTTCGCGTCGATCGTTATCGTGACGCAATCTTCGGCGGTGGCGGTCGCGACCCGCTGTGGAGGCGCCCACGGGGCTCCCGGCGGGGTCCGCGGGACGGTGCGCCGGACGGGCCGGGCGGAACGCGGGACCGGCCACGGCGGGCCGTCCGATGACCTGGCATGGGGGAGCCGAGTCGGGCGTTTCGGGACGGCCGGCCATGGCCGGGGCACGGGGTGGGGCCGCCTCGGCGGCCCGGGGTCAGACCGCCTCTGCGGTCTCGGGCAGGTCGACGGCCAGCTGGGCGGTGAGGTCGATGACCTCGGCCAGCTCCCCGAAGTCACGGACCGCGGTGTCGACCGTCTTTCGGATACGAGTGTTGACGCGCTCGGAGCGGACCTTCTTGCCGATCCTGAGGGCTTCCAGCGCCAGCTCCGCACTCCGCTCGGGCTCCCGCTGGAGCAGGTGCACGGTGGCCATGCCGATGAGGTTGAGTGCGTACGAACGCTGGTGCTCGGGGTCCTTGCCGAAACGGTCGACCGCCTCCTGCATCAGCGGCTCGGCCATGGAGGCGTACGTGGGGCTGCGGCCCGCGACGTAGGCGAGGTCACGGTAGGAGTGCGAGTTCTCGCCGTACAGCTCGGCCTTGGAGAAGAAGCGGATCCAGTCGGGATCCGGGTCGTCCCACTCGTGCACGTCGGAGAAGGTGTCCTCGGCCATCCGCACGGCCCGCTTGCACTTGCCGGGCTGGCCCATGTTGGCGTACGCGCGGGCCTCCATCGCATACAGCATCGACTGGGTGCGCGGGCTCGCGCAGTCGCGGCTGCCGTACTGCGCGAGGTGGATCAGCTCCAACGCGTCGTCGGGCCGCCCCAGATGGATCATCTGGCGGCTCATGCTGGAGAGGATGTACGAGCCGAGGGGCTTGTCGCCCGCTTCCTTCGAGGCGTGCAGGGCGAGCACGAAGTACTTCTGGGCGGTGGGCTGGAGGCCCACGTCGTAGCTCATCCAGCCCGCCAGTTCGGCGAGTTCGGCGGCGACCTTGAACAGGCGCTTGGTGGTGGCGGCGGGCTGCGGCTCCTGCAACAGGTCCGTCACCTCGTGGAGCTGGCCGACGACGGCCTTGCGGCGCAGGCCGCCGCCGCACTGGGCGTCCCACTGACGGAACATCACCGTGGTGGACTCCAGGAGGTCCAGCTCCGGCTTGGAGAGCCGGCCGCCGCGACGGGCCGAGGCCGGCGGCTCGGGCTCCTCCTGCTGGGCCAGCGACGTGGGCACGAGCCAGCGCTGCATGGGCTCGATCAGGGCCGGACCGGCGGCGAGGGCGAGCGAGCTGCCGAGGAAGCCACGGCGCGCCAGCATCAGGTCGCTGCGCGAGTATTCGCTGATCTGCGCGACGGTCTGCGGGCCCGTCCAGGGCAGGTCGACCCCCGACACGGACGGCGCCTGGTGGGCGGCGCGCAGACCGAGGTCCTCGACGGCGACGACACAGCCGAACCGCTCGGAGAACAGCTCGGACAGGATGCGCGGGATCGGCTCGCGCGGGTTCTCCCCGTCCAGCCAGCGGCGCACCCGCGAGGTGTCCGTGGAGATGTGATTGGCACCCAACTGGCGTGCCCGGCGGTTCACTTGACGCGCCAGCTCACCCTTGGACCAGCCACTGCGCACGAACCACGAGCCGAGCAGCTCGTTGGGGCGCTTCTCAGCGTTCGTCCCGCCTCCGCCGTTGCCGCCCACTGGAACGCCCCCATCCCTGAACCAACTTGTCGCCGCTGTGCGCCAAGCCCTATCAGAATGCCGGTAAATACGGCCGCCCGTCCGCCAGTTCTCACCCTTCGAACGGGAAGCCGACTTGCCCTTGGCATACCCACGAGTGCGACGTCCCCAGGTCTCGTGCACACAAAGTAATCCTACGATCACCCCTCCAGCCATGGCGATCCGTGAAACGCCACCATTCGCCACCCCTTCGAATGAACTCTGTGCGCGCTGATCGCGATTCACTTGACACAGCATCACCGGGGATGGGCGGAACGGTGTACGCCGGGGCGCACGCAGTCGATCGCACCACCCGGTGCGCAACAGAGCGCCGCCTGGACCCCGCGGCAGCGGGCAGCTGGAAGCAGAGCGTGACAGTCCGGCTCCGTCACGTAACCACTGGTGCGTCGGACCCGTTGGAGGGGGCATGGGCTTCACGATCGGCAGCAGTCGGACGATGCGCGACATCCGGACCGGGACACGACGCCGCGGCCGCTCGTCGGAGTGCACCGCCGTCGCCGAGTACACCGGACTGTGGGGCTGGGACGTGGTCCCGGGCGCCCGGGCCGCGGCGGGCGCGTGCTCGTGCGGCAGGACCGACTGCACGGCGCCCGGAGCGCACCCCCTGGACTTCGCTCCGACGATCCGGGCCGGCGCCACGCTCGACGAGGCGACCGGCACCTGGACCGGGTTCCCGGGCGCCGCGGTGATGCTCCCGGTCGGCCGCGCGTTCGACGTGATCGAGGTGGCGGAGGCCGCCGGGCGCCGCGCGCTCGTCCGCCTGGAGCGGATGGGTCTCCCGCTCGGCCCGGTCGCGGCCACGCCGGACGGCCGCGCCCACTTCTTCGTCTCCCCCGGCTCCGCCGCCGAACTCCCCCGCCTGCTGTACCGGATGGGCTGGGACGACGCCTCCCTCGACCTGCACGGCCTCGGTCGTGGCACGTTCGTCACCGCCCCGCCCTCCGACCGGGCCGGTCTCGGCCCGGTCCGCTGGCTGCGCGCCCCCGCGCTCGACTCGGCGACGAACCCGCCCCAGGCCCGCCTGCTGCTGGGCACGCTGGCCTACGTGGCGCACCGGTCGCGGGTCTGAACGACCCGGGACCGCCCTCTCACCCCGCCCCCTGCCGCACGGCGAACGGCGACGACAGCACCACCCGTACGACGAAGCGCCCGTCCCCCGAGTACGTCTCGGGAGGCGGGCGCTTCTTCGGGCACCTACGCGTTCGCGCGGGTGGTCACTCTCCGATAAGGGCGTCAACGAACGCCTCCGGCTCGAACGGCGCCAGGTCGTCCGCGCCCTCGCCGAGCCCCACCAGCTTCACGGGCACGCCCAGCTCACGCTGGACCGCGATGACGATGCCGCCCTTCGCCGTGCCGTCGAGCTTGGTCAGCACGATGCCGGTGATGTCGACGACCTCGGCGAACACGCGCGCCTGGATGAGACCGTTCTGCCCGGTGGTGGCGTCGAGGACGAGGAGCACCTCGTCGAGCGGGGCGTGCTTCTCGACGACGCGCTTGACCTTGCCCAGCTCGTCCATCAGACCGGTCTTGGTGTGCAGCCGGCCCGCGGTGTCGATGAGGACGACGTCCGCGCCCTCCTCGATGCCCTCCTTGACCGCGTCGAACGCGATCGAGGCGGGGTCGCCGCCCTCGGGGCCGCGCACGGTGCGGGCGCCGACGCGCTCGCCCCACGTCTGGAGCTGATCGGCGGCGGCGGCACGGAAGGTGTCGGCGGCCCCCAGCACGACGTTCTTGCCGTCGGCGACGAGTACGCGCGCGAGCTTGCCGGTGGTGGTGGTCTTGCCGGTGCCGTTGACACCGACGACCATCACGATGCCGGGGGTGTCCAGGTTCGAGTCGGTCTTGACCTCGCGGTCGAACTCCGGGACGAGCAGCTGGAGCAGCTCCTCGCGCAGCAGGCCGCGCAGTTCGTCCGGGGTGCGCGTGCCGAGCACCTTGACGCGCTCGCGCAGCCGGTCGACCAGTTCCTGGGTGGGCTGCACGCCGACGTCGGCGGTCAGCAGCGTGTCCTCGATCTCCTCCCAGGTGTCCTCGTCGAGGTGCTCGCGCGAGAGCAGCGTGAGCAGCCCCTTGCCGAGCGCGTTCTGCGAGCGGGAGAGCCGGCCGCGCAGGCGCACCAGGCGGCCGGCGGTGGGTTCCGGGATCTCGATCGCGGGGGCGGTCGGAGGCTCCTCCACGACGACCGGCGCATCGGCCGAGCGGTCGGGGAGATCCACTTCCTCTATCGTGCGGCGCGACTCGTCGCGCGGCGTCTCGGCCTCGTCGCCGACGTGCGGTTCGGCCGGCGGGGCGGTGATGTCGGGGGCGGACGGGGGCGGCGGGGGCAGCTGCTTGCGCTTGCGGCTGCCGACGACGAGCCCACCGAGCGCGCCGATCACGACCACGGCGATGACTACAGCAAGGATGACGGTTTCCATAACGTCCCCCAGTATCAGCCATCGCCCGCGCGGGAGGGATTTTCCCCCGCGCAGAGGAACTCTTGTAGTTTCGTACGAGGATCGGGGGCGGGGTGGCGGACGGGAGCCGCACCTCGCCCGTGCCGGATTCCGGGTTCCGCCGCTATGGCCACCTGACGCACCGTCAGCTACCGTCCCCCACCACACACGAAGGGGGGCTCCCCATGCCCGTAACGGTCGTGCGCTTCAATCTCGTCGAACCCGGCGCCACCCCCGCCTCGCTGAGTGCCCGCTACAAGGCGGCCGTCGAGATGGCCCGGTACGCCGACGACCGCGGGATCACCACGGTGCAGACGGAGGAGCATCACGGTGTCGCCAACAACTGGCTGCCCTCGCCGTTCGCGTTCGCGGGCGCCGTCTTCGGGGCGACCCGGAACGTCGCGGTCACGGTGTCCGCGGTCATCGGTCCGCTGCACGACCCGCTGCGTCTGGCCGAGGACATCGCCGTGCTGGACCTGCTCAGCGGCGGCCGTCTGGTGACCGTGGCCGGCATCGGCTACCGGCCCGAGGAGTACGCGCTCTTCGACGTCGACTGGAAGCAGCGCGGCAGGCTCCAGGACGAGCTGCTGGAGACGGTGCTCAAGGCGTGGACCGGCGAGGAGTTCCGTTACCGGGGCCGGACGGTACGGGTCACCCCGCGCCCGTTCTCGGATCCGCATCCGCTGCTGCTCGTCGGGGGCTCCTCCCGGGCGGCGGCCCGGCGCGCCGCCCGGCTCGGGCTGCCGTTCTTCCCGAGCGCGCACCTGCCCGAGCTGGAGGCGTACTACAAGGAGCGGCTCGTCGAGTACGGCACCGAGGGCTGGACGATGATGCCCGCCGCCGAGACGCCGCTGCTGCACATCGCCGAGGACCCGGACCGCGCCTGGGCCGAGTACGGCACGCACTTCCTGCACGAGGCACGGACGTACGCCTCCTGGCAGTCCGGTGAGATCCGTTCGGCGGTGAAGTCGGCGGCCACGACGGTCGGGGAGCTGCGCGCCGAGGGCGTCTACCGCGTCCTGACGCCCGAGCAGTGCGTGGCGCTGGGCCTCGACAACCTCGTCCTGCACCCGCTGGCCGGCGGGATGCCGCTGGACGAGGGCTGGCGCAGTCTCCAGCTGTTCTGCGAAAACGTAGTGCCCCGGCTCGACTGACCTTTCGGTCCGAACCGGGGCGGTACGTCTCTCACGAGTACGGGGAGAGGGGCAGCGGGGACTTGGCCCTTCTCCCCGAGCTTCGGGGAGCCACCGGGGCCCGCGCTGGGCCGCCGGTGACGCGGATGGGGCTAGCCCATCTCCTCCAGGGTCTTGCCCTTCGTCTCCTTGACGAACTTGAGCACGAAGGGGATGGAGAGCACGGCGAACACCGTGTAGATGATGTAGGTCCCCGAGAGGTTCCAGTCGGCCAGCGACGGGAAGCTCGCGGTGATGGCCCAGTTGGCGATCCACTGCGCGGAGGCGGCGACACCGAGGGCGGCGGCGCGGATCCGGTTCGGGAACATCTCGCCGAGGAAGACCCAGACCACGACACCCCAGGAGAGGGCGAAGAAGAGGACGAAGACGTGGGCGGCGATCAGGGCGACCCAGCCCTGGGTGGCGGGCAGTTTTCCGTCGACCAGGTCGTAGGAGAAGGCCCAGGCCTCCAGGCCGAGACCGATCGCCATACCCACCGAGCCGATGAGGGCGAGCGGCTTACGGCCGATGCGGTCCACGAAGATCATGGCGATCACGGTGCCGACGATGTTGATGATCGACGTCGTGAACGAGTAGAAGAACGAGTCCGTCGGGTCGACGCCGACCGACTGCCACAGCGTCGCGGAGTAGTAGAACGCGATGTTGATGCCGACGAACTGCTGGAAGACCGAGAGGCCGATACCGACCCAGACGATCGGCTTGAAGAAGACGGTGCCGCCGAGCAGGTCCTTGAAGCTCGACTTGTGCTCGCGCTTCATCGCGTGCTCGATCTCGGCGACGCGGGCGTCCAGGTCGACGTGGTCGCCCTCGACCTCCTTGAGCACCTCGCGGGCCCGGTCCTTGCGGCCGACCTCGAGCAGGAAGCGCGGGGACTCGGGGATGGCGAAGGAGAGCAGGCCGTAGAGGACCGCCGGGATGACCATGACGCCGAGCATGACCTGCCAGGCTTCCAGACCCATCAGCTTGCCGCGCTGGTCGCCGTCGGCGGCCTGCAGGATGCCGTAGTTGACGAGCTGCGAGATCGCGATGCCGACGACGATCGCGGCCTGCTGGAAGGAACCGAGCCGGCCGCGGTACGCCGCCGGGGAGACCTCGGCGATGTAGGCGGGGCCGATGACGGAGGCCATGCCGATGGCGAATCCGCCGATGATGCGCCAGAAGGCGAGGTCCCACAGCGCGAAGGGCAGAGCCGAGCCGACGGCGCTGATGGTGAACAGGACCGCGGAGATCTGCATGCAGCGGATGCGGCCGATGCGGTCGGCGATGCGGCCGGCGGTCGCGGCGCCGATGGCACAGCCGATCAGCGCGATGGCGATGACCTGGGCCAGGGCCGCGGAGCCGATGTCGTAACGGCTTCGGATGGCCTCGACGGTGCCGTTGATGACGGCGCTGTCGTACCCGAACAGGAAACCGCCCATCGCGGCGGCGGCCGCGATGAAGATGACGTGCCCGAGATGTTCGGGATGAGCCGACTTGGCTGCCGGTGGGGGTGCCTGCTCTGCGCTGGTCACGTAAAACTCCTCGGGCCACCGGCCTCGCTGCCGGGGGTGGGGGGCGAAACCCTTCGATGGTGGTATCAGTGGCGCACACCTTCACGCCGCCCACCACCTGAAGGTAAAAGCAACGTTGCAGAGACTATGCCTTCAAGTTTCGAAGTCAATACTCGGGATGCTGTGAATCTGTGCGCTCAAACAGGTGCCGCTGTGTTCAAGACTTGAACAGTTGACCCTCGTACGGCTCAACACAAGGCCTTCTGCCCCCGAAGCCTCGGCAGTAACTCCGTGAGTGGTACACGAATGTGACACTCGGAACACACGCGACGGCGAGCGGTGCGGGCACGGGGGCTCGGCCGGTCCACGGGTGCCCTCTGGACCGGCGACGGCCGCTCGGCGAAAGCGGGTCCCGGTACGCCGACCGGGTGGACGGACGTCCCTCCGGGCCCCGGCGACGGGTTTTCGGGCACCCCACGGGCGGGGGCGTCAGCGCAGCCGCTGGCTGATGACCTTCGAGACTCCGTCGCCCTGCATGGAGACGCCGTACAGCGCGTCGGCGACCTCCATCGTGCGCTTCTGGTGCGTGATCACGATCAGCTGCGAGGCCTCCTGCAGCTCCTGCATGATCCGGATCAGCCGCTGGAGGTTGGTGTCGTCGAGCGCCGCCTCGACCTCGTCCATCACGTAGAACGGGCTGGGACGCGCCTTGAAGATCGACACGAGCAGCGCCACGGCGGTCAGCGACCGTTCGCCGCCGGAGAGCAGGCTGAGCCGCTTGACCTTCTTGCCCGGCGGGCGGGCCTCGACGTCGACGCCCGTGGTGAGCATGTTGTCGGGGTCGGTCAGGATGAGCCGGCCGTCACCGCCGGGGAACAGCCGGCTGAAGACCCCTTCGAACTCCCGAGCGGTGTCGCGATACGCCTCGGTGAACACCTGCTCGACCCGCTCGTCGACCTCCTTGATCACCTGGAGGAGGTCGGCGCGCGTCTTCTTGAGGTCCTCCAGCTGCTCGCTGAGGAACTTGTGGCGCTCCTCCAGCGCGGCGAACTCCTCCAGGGCGAGCGGGTTGACCTTGCCGAGCTGCTGGTACGCCCGCTCGGCCGACTTGAGCCGCTTCTCCTGCTCGGCACGGTGGAACCGCCGGGGCTGGTTGCGCGGGTGCTCCGGGTCCTCGGGCAGCTCCTCGCCCTCGGCGGGCAGGGACGGCGGTACGGGCTGGTCGGGGCCGTAGTCCGCGACGAGTCCCGCCGGCTCGACGCCGAGCTCGTCCAGCGCCTTGGCCTCCAGCTGCTCCACGCGCATCCGCTTCTCGGCGCCCAGCACCTCCCCGCGGTGGACCGAGTCGGTGAGCTTGTCCAGCTCCGCCTTGAGGTCGCGGCCCTGGCTCCGCGCGGCACCGAGCTCCTGCTCGCGGAGGGCCTTGGCGGTGTCGGCGGCGGTGCGCTCCTCGTCGGCGCGGCCGAGCGAGACCTCGACGTGGGCGAGCAGCTGCCGCGCTCCCGAGGCCACGGCCTGCGCGACGGCCGCCTCGTGGCGCAGCCGCGCCCGGCGCTGCTCGGCACGCGCGCGTGCCTCGCGTTCGGCGCGGGCTGCCCGGTCGAGCGAGTCGGCCCGTCCGGCGAGGCCCTTGACCCGCTCCTCGTGGGTCCGCACCTGAAGCCTGGCTTCCATCTCGGTCTGCCGGGCGTTGGCGCCGTCCGCGGCGAGCCGGTCGCGTGCCGAGGTGTCGGGTTCCTCCTCGACGGGCATCTCCTCGGCCACGGCGAGCCGTTCGGCCAGTTCCTCCGCCTCCTCCAGGGCCCGGTCGAGGGCGTCCTGCGCGCGGGCGGCGGCCGCGGTGCTCCGCTCGGCCTCGCCCGCGGCGCCGCGCGCCTGCCCGGCCAGCCGGCCGAGCTGCTGCGCGACCGTCGACTTCTCCCGCTCGGCGGCCCGCCTCCGCTCCCCCACCTCTTCGACGAGGGCCGCGCGTTCGGTGCGCAGCTCGGTGGCGATCTGCTGTGCCTCGGTCAGCTCCTCGCAGCGCACGGCCAGCTCCTCCAGCTCGGCCGCCGCCTCGTCCACGGAGGCCTGCACCTCGAGAAGGCTGGGCGCGCCGGCGGACCCGCCGTGCGCGAAGTGCGCCCCGAGCAGGTCGCCCTCGGCGGTCACGGCGGTGAGTCCGGGCCGCGCGTAGACCAGGTCCTCGGCGTCCTCCAGGGTCCCGACGACGACGATCCCGTGCAGCAGCCGCCGCACGGCGGGCATCAGCTCGGCGGGCCCTCGCACGAGGTCGGTCGCCCACCGGCCTCCTTCGCCCGGGCTCTGCTCCGGTCCCCCGCCCCCGTGCGGCCGGTCGTCCTCGGGTGCTCCGGCGAGCAGGAGGGAGGCCCGGCCCGCGTCCTGTTTGCGCAGCAGGCGGATGGCCTCGGCGGCCGAGGCGGGCGTGCTGACGGCGATGGCGTCGGCGGCCGCGCCGAACGCGGCGGCGAGCGCGACCTCGAAACCGGGGGTGACCGACAGCAGTTCGGCGGCGGGGCCCAGCAGTCCGGTCAGCCGGTCGCGGGCGCCGAGCAGCGCTCCCGTGCCGTCCTTGCGCCGGAGCCCCAGCGCGAGTGCCTCGCGGCGGGCCTGGGTCGCGGCCCGTCGGCGTTCCGCCGCGGTGACCGCCTCGCGGGCGGCGCTCAGGCCGGCCTCGGCGTCGGCCAGCGCCCGTTTCGCCGCCTCGTGCTGGTCGGTGAGGTCGGCGTCGCCCGCGTCGAGACCCTCCACCTCGGCCTTCAGCTGCTCGTACTCCTCCTGGGCGGCGAACGCGCGCTCCTGGGCCTCGTCGCGTGCGGCGGCGAGCCGGTCGATCTCGGCCTGGGCGGACGCGGCCCGTGAACGGGCGGCGTTGACCTGACCGTTGAGGCGGGCGAGGCCCTCCCTGCGGTCGGCGATGGCCCGGGCCACGTCCTTGAGGCGGCGCTCTTCGACGGTGAGCGCGCGTTCCAGCTCCGCGCGGTGGGCGACCGTGTCCTCCAGAGCCCGTTCCGCCGCCTCCAGGGCGGCTTCGAGCTCGGCCTCCTGTTCACGGATCCGGGCGGCCTCGCGCTCCATGTCCTCGGGGTCGCGTCCACGCCGTTCCTCGGCCGGCACGGACGTGGCGCTCTTCACGCGCGCGTCGGCCAGCGAGATCGTCCCGCGCACCCGCTCGGCGAGCTGGGAGAGTTCGTACCAGCTCTGCTGGGCGCGCTGGAGGCGTGGGGTCAGCTGCCGGACCTCGTCCTCCAGGAGGGCCTCGCGCTGGAGCGCCTTCTTCAGCTCGGCCTCGGCGGACTCCTTGCGTTCCTTGAGAGCGGCCTCGTCGGCGATCTCGGACTGGAGCGCCCCGCGCAGCCGGACGAGGTCGTCGGCGAGCAGCCGCAGCCGGGCGTCGCGCAGGTCGGCCTGGATGACGGCGGCGCGACGGGCCACGGCGGCCTGCCGGCCGAGCGGCTTGAGCTGGCGGCGCAGCTCGTCCGTGAGGTCCTGGACGCGGGCCATGTTCGCCTTCATCGCGTCCAGTTTCCGCAGCGCCTTCTCCTTGCGCTTGCGGTGCTTGAGGACGCCGGCCGCCTCCTCGATGAAGGCCCGGCGGCCCATCGGGTCCGCGTGCAGGACCGAGTCGAGCTGGCCCTGGCCGACGATGACGTGCATCTCGCGGCCGATGCCGGAGTCGGACAGCAGTTCCTGGATGTCCAGCAGCCGGCAGGTGTCGCCGTTGATCTGGTACTCGCTGCCGCCGTTGCGGAACATGATCCGCGTGATGGTGACCTCGGCGTACTCGATGGGCAGGGCGCCGTCGGAGTTGTCGATGGTGAGGGAGACCTCGGCCCGGCCGAGCGGCGGACGCCCGGTGGTGCCGGCGAAGATGACGTCCTCCATCTTGCCGCCGCGCAGCGACTTGGCACCCTGCTCGCCCATGACCCAGCTGAGCGCGTCCACGACGTTGGACTTGCCCGAGCCGTTGGGGCCCACGACACAGGTGATGCCCGGCTCGAACCGCAGCGTGGTCGCCGAGGCGAACGATTTGAACCCGCGGAGGGTCAGGGCCTTGAGGTGCACGCCGCCGGACTCTACCTTTCGGTCCCGGTCTCACTCCATGAACGCGCGGTTTCACCCGTGAATGTGCAGGGCACACCACACGTTGAAGAGAGGGGACGGGGGTCCACGGGGGCGCGGGGGAAAAGAAAGAAGGGACGCCGAAGAGGCGTCCCTTGCAAATCTGACAACTCAGCGGTTGATTCGGGCTGGCCGACCACTGCTGTCGTCGTGGTGCGGTGCAGCGATCAGGTGAGCGCAGGCTCCGCCTGGGGTACGTCGATGCTCTCGAGAAGCGAGTCGTGAGAAGCGGCAGCCGCGAGCGCGTCGTTCTCGGCCTGAATCCGTACGAGCTCGGATTCGAGGTCCTGTACGCGCTGCTGGAGCCGTCGCATCTCGGCAATGAGTCGCGGGTCGGAACCGCCGACGTAACCGAGAAGCGCCTTTGCCATGATGGATGGTCCTCCACACTGAGTGACCGACCGGGAAGCGGTGTGGGTCGTGAGGGAATCGCACCCGCGTGCTTGACACTGCTGATGTCCTGCTGCCGTTCCACATGCCAAACAGCTAAGGTGCGCGGGGCTTTCAGAGTCTCACCAAAAAGTTTGACGGTCAACACGATCACGCCCCGTATCGGGGGGCAACCCGCTGTCGCGCGGCTCTGGACCGGCGGCGCTGCGACTCCTGCGGGACCCTCAGGGCGTGGAGATCATCGTTACCCCGCGAGCCTGCCACTTCGCGGCCTTCTTGGCAACCACCAGGCCGTTTCCGCTTCGGGCAGGTGCCCGGGGCATGTACGGAGTGCTTCCGGGAGGCCCTCGCGGGTCACATCGTCAGCGGATCGCGAACCCGTCGTAGATCCCCCGGGGCGTGTCCCAGATCTCAGTGACGCCGTCCACCCGGCCGGGCGTGTCGTCGCCCTGGAGCCAGTCGAGCAGTCTCTGACAGCCGGCGCGAGGGCCCTCCGCGACGACCTGGACGCGTCCGTCCTCCAAATTGAGAGCAAAACCACTCAGCCCGCCGATCTCCAGGGCCCGGGCACGCGTGAACCAGCGGAAACCCACACCTTGGACGCGCCCGCGTACCCAGACGACCAGCCGTACAACCTCGTTCATGGGTGCACGCTAACCGGACAATGTCTCTCTGAGCACTTCCTCCCCTTGCGCCATGGGGTACCGTCCCCACCCAATGAGTCTCATAGGAAACTCACTCTTTCGGGTGAGGTTCATATGAGGATCGCCTGACGCAAGATCGAGGAAGGCCCAAGAGATGGGACGCCACCGACGCCACGACGCCGGCCGCGCCGCCACCGGCCGCGCCACCGACCAGCACGGGGCCGACACGCAGAACTACGGTCCGGAGAACCTGTACGGCTACGCGGCCGTCGCCGATCTCCCGTCCACGTCGTCCGCCCGCTCGCACCGCAAGAAGAAGGGTGCGACCGCGGTACGCACCGGTCTGCTCGGTGTCTCGGCGGCTGTGGCCCTGGGTACCGCGGCTGTCGCGGCGGGCGTGATGCCCGGCGCCGACAACTACGCGCTCGGTGGCGGCGGCGGCAACTCCGACAAGGTGCAGGCCGTCGGCTCGCCCTCCGGTCTGGAGACCCAGCAGGGCGGCACCTCGGGCAGTGCGGAGGCCCACGACGACGACACGGCGACGAGCCGTGACGCCGATCGCGCGGCCACCCCCTCGGCCGCCCCTTCCTCGTCGTCCCCGTCGGCCGCGCCGACGAAGACGCCCTCGAAGAAGCCGAGCGCCGAGCCGACCGAGGAGTCGAAGACCCCCGAGGCCCCGAAGCCCTCCAAGACCGCGACGAAGGCACCGGTGGCCAAGGCCCCGGTGACCGTCTCCGCGGAGACGGCGGCCGAGGCCGAGGTGCTGAAGCTCGTCAACGACGAGCGCTCCAAGGTGGGCTGCAGCCCGGTGTCCGCGAACAGCGCGCTGTCGGACCTGGCGCAGTCGTTCAGCGAGGACATGGCGGCACGCGACTTCTTCGACCACACCGACCCGAGCGGCCTCAGCCCCTGGGACCGTGCGGCGAAGGCCGGCATCACCGGCCTCGGCGGCGAGAACATAGCCCGCGGCCAGACCACGGCCGAAGCGGTCATGGAGGCCTGGATGAACAGCCCCGGCCACCGCGCGAACATACTGAACTGCGACTTCAAGACCCTCGGCGTCGGAGCCCACTTCGGCTCGGGCGGCCCGTGGTGGACGCAGGACTTCGGCTACTGAGCCGACCCCGCACGACCGACCCCGCTCACTCCGGCCCCGCCCGCTCACCGTCACGCGGCTGAGCCCCGTCGGGAACGCTCCGCCGCGCGCCGCCCCGCCTACGCGACCGGCACCGCCGCCGCGCGGCCCAGGGTGAAGATACGGGCCGTCTCGGTGATGCGGCGGCCCAGGTGTTCGGCGGTGGCGACGTCGGAGGGGTGGACCGCGTCGGGGCCCTCGTCGACGTTGGTGGCCGCGGCGGCGCCCGCGAAGACGCCGAGGCGGTTGAGGTCGTGCTCGGAGCCGGCGCTGTTGTTCCAGCCCGGGTGCAGACCGAGGTTGACCCAGTTCATGCCGTGCTGGGCGGCGAGGATCTGGAAGAACTGCAGGGTGTGCAGCTTGTCGCCGCTCTTGGAGCCGGAGTTGGTGAACCCGGCGGCCAGCTTGTCCTTCCAGTCCTGTCCGAACCAGCGCTTCGAGGACGCCTCCGCGAAGACGTGGAAGGCGCCCGACGCGGTGCCCATGTACGTCGGCGACCCGAAGACCACGGCGTCCGAGGCGTCGAGCTGCTCCCACTGCGCGTCGGTGATCGCGTCGACCTGGATGAGGTGGACCTCGGCACCGGCTTCGAGAGCACCCGTGCGCACGGCCTCCGCGAGGACCGCGGTGTGGCCGTAGCCGGAGTGGTAGGCGATGGAGACAACAGGGGTCGTCACAGCAGGACTCCTCAGAGGGCGAGAACGGCAGCAGCGCAGGGGCTGCTCACCGGCGATACCGAAAGGAAAGCACTAACCAGAAGTTAGTGCAACCTTCCGGGAAGCGCTGTGTCTGCGTATGCTGCTCGTATGGAATCCGTCGCCCCCGTGTCCGAGCGTCCCGACCGCGACGAGGGCGCCGCCTGCCCCGACGGCGAGGACCTCGCGTACAACGTGTTCGCGCGCAGCTGCCCGTCCCGGGGCACGCTGGAGCACGTCACCGGCCGCTGGGGCTCGCTCACACTGGGCGCCCTGCACGACGGCACGTTCCGCTTCAACGAACTGCGGCGCCGGATCGACGGCGTCAGCGAGAAGATGCTCTCCCAGACCCTGCACGCGCTGGAACGCGACGGGCTGGTGCACCGGGACGCGCAGCCCACGAACCCGCCCCGCGTCGACTACAGCCTCACGCCGCTCGGCCGTCAGGTCGCCGAGCGCCTGATCGGCCTCATCACGTTCGTGGAGGGCAGCATGGACGAGGTCCTGGAGTCCCGCGGGCGCTACGACACGACGCGCGGGGCATGACCGCCGCCGAGTCCGGAGGGCGCGACGACTAGAGGTCGGCGCCCGGCCGCGGTGCGCGCTGGCAGCGTGGGCAGAAATAGCTGGAGCGGTTCATCCAGGCCCGCCGCCGCATCGGCGTCCCGCAGCGACGGCACGGCTCGCCCTCGCGCCCGTACGCGTCGAGCGAGCGGTCGAAGTAGCCCGACTCACCGTTCACGTTGACGTAGAGGCTGTCGAAGCTCGTGCCGCCGGCGGCGAGGGCGTCGTTCATGACGTCGCGGATGTGGCCGAGGAGTTCGGCCGTGCGCGGCCGGGTCATGGTCCCCGTCGGACGCTCGTAGTGCAGCTTGGAACGCCAGAGCGCCTCGTCCGCGTAGATGTTGCCGACGCCGCTGATCAGCGACTGGTCGAGCAGGGCGCGCTTGATCGTCGTGCGGCGGGCCCGCAGGGCGACGTGGAACGCGGCGTCGTCGAACAGCGGGTCCAGCGGATCGCGGGCGATGTGCGCGATGACGTCGGGCAGTCCGTCGGCGGTGTTCTCGTGCAGCGAGAGGCCCCCGAAGGTCCGCTGGTCGACGAAGCGCAGCTCGGTGCCGAGGGCGTCGTCGAAGCGGAAGCGGATCCGCAGGTGCTTCTCCTCCACGGCCTCCTGCGGCTGCACGAGGAGCTGACCGCTCATCCCGAGATGCGCGAGCACGGAGAACGGCGAATCGTCGAGCGGCAGCCACAGGTACTTGCCGCGCCGCATCGCCTCACCGATCCGCTGCCCCTCCAGCGACTTCGCGAAGCCGTCCGGCCCCGCCAAGTGCCGCCGCACGGCCCGCGGATGACGCACCTCGACGGACTTCACGACCCGCCCGGACACCCAGCGCTCCAAGCCCCGGCGCACGACTTCGACCTCGGGCAACTCGGGCACGGGACTCCTCCGGAGGACGGACTGGGGGTGATGCCGGAAGGGTACATCGCACGCGGCGGGCACTGCCGACGAGGCGTCGAGCCCGCTCCCCCCGGCCCCGCGACACGCACCGGACCCCGCCGCGGCGCTGGTGCGCTGCGACGGGGTCCGGTGGTGCGGTGGTGCGGTGCTTCTTGTGAAGGATCAGGCCGTGGCCGTGTCGGTGGTCGGCGTCGAGGGGGTGTCGGCGGTCCCCTCGGCTTCCTTGGCCGCCAGCTGAGCGGCATGAGCCGCCTGCTCCGCGGCCTGGGCCGACTTCGCGCGTTCGTCCGCGGCGGAACGGATCGCACGCCACGCGGACTCCGCGGCCTGCTGCTCCGCCTCCTTCTTGCTGCGGCCGGTGCCGGTGCCGTACGAGACGCCTCCGACGCGGGCGGCAGCAGTAAAGGTCTTCTCGTGGTCGGGACCGGTCTCCGAGACCAGGTACTCGGGAACACCGAGCCCCTCGGTCGCGGTGAGCTCCTGGAGACTGGTCTTCCAGTCCAGGCCGGCACCGAGGTTCGAGGACTTCTCGATCAGCGGATCGAAGAGCCGGTGGACGAGTTCGCCCGCCGCTTCCAGACCCTGGTCGAGATAGACAGCGCCGATCACCGCTTCAAGGGTGTCGGCGAGGATGGACGCCTTGTCCCGGCCTCCCGTGCCTTCCTCACCCCGGCCGAGCCGGATGAAGAGGCCGAGTTCGAGGCCGCGGCCCACTTCCGCCAGCGCACGAGAATTGACCACCGCGGCCCGCAACTTGGCCAGTTGGCCCTCGGGCAGGTCGGGGTGGGTGCGGTACAGCGTGTCCGTGACCACGAGCCCCAGCACGGAGTCCCCGAGGAACTCCAGGCGCTCGTTGGTCGGCAGACCGCCGTTCTCGTACGCGTAGGAACGGTGGGTCAGCGCACGCACCAGAAGGGCGGACTCGAGCTTGTAGCCGAGCCGCCCTTCCAGAAGCGTGTGGGACGAGGCTGTGTTGTCCGCCTTTTTCTTGGCGTTTGAGTCCGCCTTGGCGTCAGACATCAGACCTCTCACCAGCCGCTCAGACCTCGAGGACCTGGCGCTTGTTATAGGTGCCGCAAGCCGGGCACGCGATGTGCTGCAGCTTGGGCTCGTGGCAGCGCTCGCACGCAACCAGGGTGGGGACCGCAGCCTTCCACTGCGACCGGCGGTGGCGCGTGTTGCTGCGCGACATCTTCCGCTTCGGAACAGCCACGGCTACTTCTCCTGCTTCTCGTCGACGCCAGGTTCGGCGCCGCTCAACTCGTCCTTCTCGCCATCTTCGAGTGAACCGGCGAGTCCCTGCAGTGCCGCCCAACGGATGTCGACGGCGTCATGGTGGTGTTCCGGGTCGTCCGCGAGCCGGGCTCCGCATTCGGAGCACAGGCCCGGGCAGTCGTCCTGGCACACCGGCTGCATCGGCAGTGCGAGCACCACCGCATCACGCAGCACGGGTTCGAGGTCGAACAGTCCGTCCTCGAGGAAGAGCGTGTCCTCGTCGTCCTCGGCGTCGTCGGCCGGCTCCGCCTTGGGGCGGCCCCGGTCATCGGCGTCAGGGTACGAGAACATCTCCTGGAAGTCCGCTGTGAGCACCTGCTCGAGCGGCTCCAGACACCTTACGCACTCCCCCTTGGCCGATGCACGGGCGGTGCCTGTGACAAGCACCCCTTCCATGACCGACTCCAGGCGGAGGTCGAGCTCCACCGGGGCGCCTTCCGGCACTCCGATGACACCCTGGATCCCCAGATCCACGGGGGCGTCGATCGTGCGGTTCAGGCGCTGCAGCGCGCCAGGACGCCGCCCCAGCTCGTGTGTGTCGAACACAAGAGGGTTGCGGTGGTCGAGGCGGGCGTTCAGAGCCATTCCTGCTTTCGATCTTCGAACTCATGGGGACGCCGCCCCTGGTGTTCCGTGGGCAGCGTTGATCGCGGACGTACACGCGACCGAAGAGCCAGGATACTGGACCTTTCGCTCACGGCCCAATCCGGTCCGGGCGCCCCGCTCCGCACCCCGGCGCGCACCCCCGGCGGCCCGGCCGTCAGTGGCCGCCGCGCCCCTGTTCGTAGGCCCTGAGCTGCTCGGCGCTGATCATGCCGGTGTCGAAGAGACTGGTCTCGTCGAGCGCCTGCGCCTGCTGTTCCTGGACCTGCCCCTGCCCCTGCTGCTGGACGTACGCCTGCTGCTGGTTCTGGTCGTAGGCGGCCTGCTGGTCGTACCCCTGCTGCGGGTAGGCCGCGTACGGGTCGGCCTGCTGGTAGCCGTACGGGTCCTGCTGCTGGGCGTACTGCTGCTGATAGCCGTACGGGTCCTGCTGCTGGTGCTGGTAGGCGTACGCCTCCTGCTGCTGGCCGTACGTCGACTGCTGGGCGGGCACCTCGGGGCTCTGGTCGGGCTGCTCCGGGGCCTCGGCCAGATCGGCGAGGCCGGCCAGGTAGTCGGAGTCGCTGGTGTGCAGGCCCGGCGTCCCGTCCTCGCCGAAGGGGGTCAGGTCGCCGAGGTCGTCGCTGGCGATCCGGCCGTGCAGCTTCTGCCGGCCGCGGCCGACGGCCTCCAGCGTCTTGGCGAGGACGGCCTCGAAGGCGCCGAGCTTGATGTCGACGTATTCGTCGGCGTTGCGGCGCAGGGTCTCCGGGTCGTGGCTGCGCTCGGGGGCGTCCTCGTCCTCGTAGCCCTGCTCGTCGACGCCCGGGCCGGTACCGAGGAGCTTCTCGCGGCCGCGGCCGACCGAGCCGAGAGTCTTGGTGAGGACGACCTCGAAGTTGGCGAGCTTGGAGTCGACGTAGTCGTCGGCCTCGGCGCGGATCTCCTCGGCCTCCTGACGGGACTCGGCGAGGATCCGGTCCGCCTCGTTCTGCGAGCGGCGGGCGACCTCGGTGTCGGAGATCAGGGAGCCGCGCTCGGCGTGCGCGGTCTCGATGATCCGCTCGGCCTCCTGACGGGCCTGCTCCACCATCTGCTCGCGGCCGCCGATCAGCTCCTGCGCCTGGGCGAGGGAGCCGGGCAGCGCCTGGCGCACCTCTTCGAGCATCGAGAGCAGGTCGGCGCGGTTGACCACGCACGAGGCCGACATGGGCATGGACCGGGCGCTGCCGACCGCAGCCACGATCTCATCGAGCTTCTTCTGCACGTCCACCGTGTGCTCGCCACTCTCTACAGCTGTGATGGAGACGGACGGGTCGACTGTACGACCACTGCCGCCCCGCCCGACACCGGGTGACGCACTGTCAGGCGCTCAGTGCTTGCCCAGCCGCTCCGTGAGCTGCTCCAGAACCAGTGGCGGCACCAGGTGGCTGATGTCGCCGCCCCACTGCGCGACCTCCTTGACCAGCGAGGAGGACAGGAAGCTGTACGTGGGGCTGGTGGGGATGAAAAGGGTCTCGACTCCCGAGAGGCCGTTGTTCATCTGGGCCATCTGGAGTTCGTAGTCGAAGTCGCTGACCGCGCGCAGGCCCTTCACGATGGCCGGGATGTCGCGCTGCTTGCAGTAGTCGACGAGGAGGCCGTGGTAGGCCTCGACCTGGACATTGCCGAACTCGGCCGTGACCTCGCGGATCAGCTCGATCCGCTCGTCGACCGTGAACAGGCCCTTCTTCGACTGGTTGATCATCACCACGACATGTACGACGTCGTACAGCGGGGAGGCGCGGGCGATGATGTCGAGGTGTCCGTTGGTGATGGGGTCGAATGACCCCGGACAGACGGCGCGGCGCAACAGTGGTCCCTCGCTCTCCGGTCCGGTCATCGTGCGTCTTCGCACGTAGAGGCGGCGCGACCGTACCAAAACGTGCCCTCGCCGTATCGACGGGCCCTGACGGCTTCGAAACCGTCCGGCCACACGAATTCGCCGCCTCTGGTGCTGCGCTCCACGGTGACGAGCGCATCCCCGGTGAGCCAGCCCCCCGTCCGGAGTGTGAGCAGGATCTCGCGAAGATCGTCGTCCGAGACGGCGTACGGAGGGTCGAGGAAGACCAGGTCGTACGGGACGGCGGGCGGCGCCGTGCGGATGATCTGTTCCGCTTTGCCCGCTCTGACCTCGGCGCCCGGCAGGCCCAGGGTCGTCACGTTCTCGCGGATGATCCGGGCCGCGCGGGCGTCCGCCTCGACGAGGAGGGTGTGCGCGGCGCCGCGGCTGAGCGCCTCCAGGCCGACGGCGCCCGACCCCGCGTACAGGTCGAGGACGCGCTCGCCGTCCAGCGGGCCGCCGAGCAGGGACTGCCAGGTGGAGAAGAGGCCCTCGCGCGCCCGGTCGGAGGTGGGGCGGGTGCCGGTGCCCGGCGGGACGGCCAGACGGCGTCCGCCGGCCCGGCCGGCGATCACGCGGGTCATGAGGGTCCTTTGCGCTGGGGGTGTGTCGGTCGCTCCCAGTCTCTCAGCCGACGGCCGGTCACCGCGGCTCAGCCCTTGTCCAGGTACTGCTCGCGCTCCTCGTCGAGCAGGGCGTCCAGGGCGGTGCGCAGCCCGGGCAGGCCGGTCAGCTCGGGATCCGCGGCGACGACCGCGGTGGCCTCCTCGCGGGCCTCCGCGATGATCTCCTCGTCCTCGATGACGGCGAGCATGCGCAGGGAGGAGCGGACGCCGGACTGGGCCTGGCCGAGGACGTCGCCCTCGCGGCGCTGTTCGAGGTCGATGCGGGAGAGTTCGAAGCCGTCCAGCGTGGAGGCCACCGCGGTCAGCCGCTGGCGGGCCGGGCTCGCCTCGGGCATCTCGGAGACCAGCAGGCACAGCCCGGCCGCCGAGCCGCGGCCGACGCGGCCCCGCAGCTGGTGGAGTTGGGAGACGCCGAAGCGGTCGGCGTCCATGATCACCATGGCGGTGGCGTTCGGAACGTTCACCCCGACCTCGATGACCGTCGTCGCGACCAGGACGTCCGTCTCGCCGGCGGCGAAGCGGCGCATCACGGCGTCCTTGTCGTCGGGGTGCATCCTGCCGTGCAGGACCTCGATCCGGAGCCCCTGGAGGGGGCCCTTGGCGAGCTGGGCGGCGACGTCCAGGACGGCCAGCGGCGGACGCTTCTCCGCGTCGTCCTCGGGCGAGGCCTTCTTCCTGCCCTTCTTCGGGTCGTCGTCCTCGTCGCCGATGCGGGGGCAGACGACGTAGGCCTGGTGGCCGTTCTCCACTTCCTCGCGCACGCGCTCCCACGCGCGGGCGAGGAAGTGCGGCTTGTCGGCGGCGGGGACGACATGGCTGGCGATCGGGGATCGGCCGGCGGGCAGCTGGTCGAGGACGGAGGTCTCCAGGTCGCCGAAGACCGTCATCGCGACCGTGCGCGGGATGGGGGTGGCGGTCATGACCAGCAGGTGCGGGGGCTGCTTGCCCTTGCCGCGCAGGGCGTCGCGCTGCTCGACGCCGAAGCGGTGCTGTTCGTCGACCACGACGAGGCCCAGGTCGTGGAACTGGACCTTGTCCTCGATCAGCGCGTGCGTGCCGATGACGAGTCCCGCCTCGCCGGTGACCAGGTCCAGCAGCGCCTGCCGACGGCCCGCCGTCCCCATGGAACCGGTGAGCAGCACGACCTTCGTCGAGTGCTCGGCCCCGCCCAGCATGCCGCCCTCGGCCAGCTCCCCCATCATCTCGGTGATCGACCGGTGATGCTGCTGCGCCAGCACCTCGGTGGGCGCGAGCATCGCGGCCTGCCCTCCGGCGTCGACGACGGCGAGCATGGCGCGCAGGGCCACCATCGTCTTCCCGCTTCCGACCTCTCCCTGGAGCAGTCGGTGCATCGGGTGTTCGGTGGCGAGGCCGTCGAAGATCTCCTTGGAGACCTTCTGCTGGCCCTCGGTGAGGGTGAAGGGGAGCTTGGCGTCGAAGGCGGTGAGCAGGCCGTCCGGGGCGGGGACGCGGGCCACGGCCGGGAGTTGGGCGTCGGCGTGCCGGCGGCGGGCGAGGGCGACCTGGAGGACGAAGGCCTCGTCCCACTTGAGGCGGGCGCGGGCGTCCTCGACGTCCGCCTTGGTGTGCGGGCGGTGGATCTTGAGGAGCGCCTCGGGGAGGGTCACCAGGCCGCGGCCGTCCCGCAGGGAGTCCGGGAGGGGGTCGACGGCCTCCTGGGCGCTCGGGAGGACGGTCTGCACGGACTTGGCGATCTTCCAGGACTCCAGCTTGGCGGTCGCCGGGTAGATCGGGATGAGGGCGCCGGCCCAGCTGTCGACGCTCTCCACGGCCTCGTCGCCGTCCCCGGTCAGCAGTTCGTACGCCGGGTGGGCGAGCTGGAGGCGGCGGTTGAAGACGGAGACCTTGCCGGAGAACATCGCGCGGGTGCCGGGCAGCAGCTCCTTGTGGGGCTTGTGCACGCCGTGTCCGAAGAAGACCAGTTGGAGGCGGCCGCTGCCGTCCGTGATGGTGACCTCCAGGCGCTGGCCCTTGCCGCGGGGCGCCTTGGAGGAGGCGAAGGTGTGCAGGCGCGCGTCGGCGACCTGGGCGACCACGGTCACGTGCTCGTCCAACGGCAGGTCGGCGAGGTGGGTGAGCTGTCCCCGCTCCTCGTATCTGCGCGGGTAGTGGTGCAGCAGATCGCCGACGGTGTGCAGGCCGAGGTGCTCGGCCATCACCTTCGCGGTGGCGGCACCGAGCGCCTTCTTCAGTGGTTCATCGAGCACGGGCACGAGATCCATTGCACACCACACCACTGACATTGCCGTATACGTCCTGGAAATCCGCTGGTCAGACGGCTGGTTCCGCGCCTAGGATGACGCGCTCCGGCCCTTTCGCGGTCACCGTCCCCCGGGACCGCCCGACCCCGCGCCGTCGCACGTCCCCCCACCGGCGCAGCGACGATGGACTCCCAGACCTCACAGCCTTCTCCGGCCTCCCCGTCTCCTCACACGTTCCAGGTGGACCTGCGCGGTCTGGTCGACCTGCTCTCCCATCACCTGTACTCCAGTCCCAAGGTCTATCTGCGCGAACTGCTGCAGAACGCCGTCGACGCGATCACCGCGCGGCGCGCCGAGCAGCCGGACGCGCCCGCGACGGTGCGGTTGCACGCCGAGGACGGCACGCTGCACGTGGAGGACTCGGGCATCGGGCTCACGGAGTCCGACGTGCACAGTCTGCTCGCGACGATCGGCCGCAGTTCCAAGCGCGACGACGGCCTGGAGTCGGCCCGTTCGGACTTCCTCGGCCAGTTCGGGATCGGGCTGCTGGCCTGCTTCGTCGTGGCCGAGCGCATCCGGGTGGTCAGCCGCAGCGCGCGGACGCCCGACGCGGCGCCGGTCGAGTGGACGGCGGCCGACGACGGTTCGTACACCGTGCGCACCCTGCCGCACTCGGCTCGCCCCGAACCGGGCACCACCGTGCACCTGGTGGCGCGCGCGGGGGCCGGCGAGTGGCTGAGCGCCGAGCGCGTCAGGTCGCTGGCACGGGACTTCGGGGCGCTGCTGCCGTACGACGTGCGGGTGGGCGACGAGCCGATCGCGGACCTTCCGGCGCCCTGGGACCGCTCCTATCCGAGCCCGGCCACGCGGCGGGTGGCACTGGCCCGGCACTGTCACGACCTGTTCGGGTTCACTCCGCTGGACTCGATCGACCTGGACGTGCCGCTCGCCGGGATCCGGGGTGTCGCCTATGTGCTGCCGTCCGCGGTCAGCCCGGCCCAGCGGGCGAGTCACCGGGTGCACCTGAAGGGCATGCTGCTCACCGAGCGGGCCGAACAGCTGCTGCCCGACTGGGCGTTCTTCGTGCGCTGCGTCCTCGACACCGACAGCCTGCGGCCCACCGCGTCGCGCGAGTCGCTGTACGAGGACGAGACGCTCGCGGCCGTACGGGAGGCGTTGGGCGAGCGCATCCGGTCCTGGCTGACGGGGCTCGCGGCGGGCGATCCGGAGCGGCTGGCCGCGTTCCTCTCGGTGCATCACCTGGGGGTGAAGTCGCTGGCGCGGCACGATCCGGAGATGCTGCGCACGATGCTGCCGTGGCTGCCCTTCGAGACGACCGACGGACGGCTGTCGCTGGAGGAGTTCGCGCAGCGGCACCCGGTGGTGCACTTCACGCGGACGGTGGAGGAGTACCGGCAGGTCGCGCCGATCGCCTCCGCGCAGGGCGTCGGGGTCGTCAACGGCGGCTACACGTACGACAGCGAGCTGGTCGAGGCGCTGCCGTCGGTGCGTCCGGGCACGGTCGTCTCGGAGCTGGACGCGGACACCGTGACCGCGCACCTGGACGGGGTGGACCCGGCCGAGGAGCTGGCGCTCGCGCCGTTCCTGGCGGCGGCGCGGGCCCGGCTCGACCCGCTGGGCTGCGACGTCGTCCTGCGGGCCTTCCATCCGCTGTCGGTGCCCGCGCTGCACCTGGACGACCGTGCGGCCCGGCACGAGCAGGCCCGCGCGGACGCCGAGGAGCAGGCCGACGACCTGTGGGCGGGCATCCTGGGCTCGCTGCGCGGCAGCGCCCCGCGCGCGCGGCTGGTCCTCAACCACCTCAACCCGTTGATCCGGCGCATCAGTTCGCTCGACGAGCCGGACCTGATCGGCACGGCCACGGAGTCGCTCTACGGGCAGGCCCTGCTGATGGCGCAGCGCCCGTTGCGTCCGGCGGACTCCGCGCTCCTGAACCGTGCGTTCATCGGTCTCCTGGAGTGGGCCACGCACACCGACCCCGGAAAGGACGACCGGCGATGAACCCGGCCATGGACTTCGACACGCTGCGCCGGGCGATGGCGGACAACTACGGGCAGCCGGAGGGGCCGGCCCGCAACGCGCGCGCGGAGCAGCTGCTCGTGGAGGCCGAGAAGCTGGGCATCCCGCTCGCGGTGATCGAGGCGCTCGGACACCAGCTGAAGGTCTACAACTACAGCTCGGAGAAGGGCAAGATGTTCGTGCCCTTCGCGCGCCTGCTGCGCATGTGGGACGAGCGTCCCGAGGACTTCGACGAGTACGAGATCCACTCCCTGCACTGGGTCTTCAAGTGGATGTCGGCGGGCATGCTCGACCAGCCGCACGTCCCGCTCGCCTCCATAGAGAAGTGGCTCGGCGAGATGGAGCACCGCTACCGGCTCGCCGGCCATTCCGAACGGGCGGTGCGCAGTGCCGAGTTCAGTGTCGCCGCGCACCTGGGCGACCTGGCGCGGGCCGAGCGGGCGTACGGCGCCTGGCTCGCCGCGGACCGCGACACCATGGCCGACTGCCACGCGTGCGAGCTGCACGGGCAGGGGTGGTGGCGGTCGGTGCGGGGCTCCGACGGGGAGGCGCTGGAGTTGTGGGCGCCGGTGCTGGAGGGCGAGTACAGCTGTGCCCACGAGCCGCACACGGTGCTCGCGTCGTCGCTGTTGCCGCTGCTGCGTCTCGGGCGGGTCGAGGAGGCGCGCGCCCACCATCTGCGCGGCTTCCGGCTGGTGCGGGCCATGGAGAGCATGCGGGGCGCGTACGCGGACCATGTGGAGTTCTGTGCCGTCACCGGCAACGAGGCGCGCGCGCTGGAGCTCCTCGCGGAGCGTCCTGCCTACTTCACGGACTCCGGGGACCCGCGCAGCAAGCTGGAGTTCATGGCGGTGGTGGCGCTCCTGATGGACCGCCTGACCGCTCTGGGGCTCGGGGAGCAGACGGTTCCCGGGCCCGTCGGGCGGGTGTGGACGGCGGCGGAACTCGCCGTGCACGCGCGCGGGGAGGCGCTCGCGCTGGCCGGGCGTTTCGACGCGCGCAACGGCACGTCGTACGTGAGCGAGCGGGCCCGGGCGCGGATGGACCGGCCGGCGCTCGTCGACCGGCTGCCGCTGGGCGTTCGGTCCGTGCGCTCCGCCCGCGCCGGTCGGCAGGCGCCGATCGTGGCCCCCGCTCCCCCGCAGGCCGCCCAGGAGGCCGCGGCGCGGGGCGGGAGCACGGCGGCCGGCCTGGACGCGCTGCTCGCGGAGGCCCGGGGGCTGACCGCGCGCCGCAGTCCCGACGCCGTGGAGGCGTGGGCGGCGGTCTCGCGCGCCGCCGAGGGGCACGAGCTGGACGTCCACGACCGTGCGGCGATCGCCGATCACGCGGCGATGGGCCGGGGCCCGCAGGGCATCGGCCTGTTCCTGGAGGCGGCCGACCTGTACGCGGAGGCGGGTGACCCGGGCGAGGCGCTGGCGGCGCGTTCCCGTGCCGCGTACGTCCGGGCGCTGACCGGGGATACCGAGGAGGCCCTGGCCACCGGCGCCGAACTGCGCGAGCAGGTCCTCGCGCTCTTCGGGGAGGGCGGCACCGGGGTGGCGCAGACGGCGTCGGTGCTGGTGGGCCGGGCGCGGACGCTGATGCACCGGGTGGACGAGGCGGAGTCGGCACAGGAGAGCGCCCCGCCCGGCGGTCCGGGTCCGCGGGACGACGTCCTGGCCGTCGCGGAGGCTGCCGCACGCGAGCTGCTGGCACTGGTGGAGCCGCACGGCGCCGACGACGTGGCCGTGGCCTCGCGCGGCGCGGAGGCCCACGCGATGCTCGGGGAGCTGGCGGCACGCGCCGGGGACGGGGAGGCGGCCGTCGCGTCGCTCACCCTGGCCGTCGACGGATTCGTGGCGGCGGGGCTGCCGTGGTTCGCGGTCGAGTACGACTCCCGGCTCGCCGGGATCGCCCTGCACCTGGGCGATCCGGAGTTGGCGGAGCGGTCGACGCGGGCGGCCCTGGAGCACGGCGGGTCCCACCTGGAGCCGGCCGGGCAGGCCCAGCTGCAGCTGCGGCTGGCGGAGATCCTGGCGGCGCGGGGGCAGGTGGGCCCCGCCGCGGAGCACGCCCTGGAGGCGGCGCACTGGGCCGACGAGGCGGGCGAGGCGGGCACCCTCGGCGCCTGGGCGCGTCACCAGCTCGGCGGGTTCCTGCTCCGTCAGGGACGGTGGGCGGAGGCGGCCGAGATCCTGGAGTCGGCGCTGCCCGATCTGACCGGCGAGATGCACGGCGACGGCGCGATCGTGCAGACGCGCTGGTGGCTCGGCGACTGTCTGACCGAGCTGGGCGAGCACCGCGGGGCGGCCGAGCACTGGCTGCGGGCCGCGGACATCGCCCGGCACTGGCCCGAGCAGCGGGACCACGCGATGCTCGCCCATCTCGCCGCCGAGGCCCTCGGGCACGCCGGGCTGACCGTGGAGGCGGACCGGGCCTACGCCCGGGCCGGCGACCTGTGGCGCGAGCTGGGCAACGTGGACGGACTGGTCCGGTCGCTCCGGGCGCGCGCGTGGGCAGCGGCACGGACCGACGAGAACCTCGACGGGGCACGGGCGTTGATGGAGGCGGCACTGCGGGAGTGCGCGTCGGCGGTGGAGGGCCCGGCGGAGGCTGTCGGCCCGTCGGGGACCGCGCCCGGTGCCGGAGCGGACGACGAGGCGGTGGAGGCCGAGGACGCGCGACGCCGGATGGTCGCCGAACTCGGCCACACGCACCGGCAGTTCGGGGACCTGGTCGCCCGTTCGGTGCCGGACGACGCGGAAGAGGCCGCCGCGCGGGTCGCGTTCGAGGAGTCCCTCGGGCATCTCGACCGCGCTGTCGCGGTGTTCGCCTCCCTCGGGGACGACGTGCTCGACGCCCGTACCGGTGCCGAACTCGCCGCCGGCCGGCTGGAGGCGGACCTGGGCCGGCCCGAGTCCGCGGTGGCCCGCGCCCGTGCGGTGCTCGACGCCTGCTCCCGCCTGGACGGGGACATCGCCGAGGCCCGCCGCGCGGAGGCAGAACGGCTGCGGGAACTCATGGAGAGGCCGCAGAAGGCCTGAGCCGGTCGCGGCGGTGTGCCGGTTCCTCTCGGCTCCGGCACGCCTCGTCCCGGACCGGGGCCGGAACCCTCAGGTACGCCCGCCCACGGGCCGCGTCGCCTGCCCGGTGTCCCCCTCGCGGATCGTCTCCGCCGCCTCGCGGAGTTCGGCGAGGACCCTGCGGACCGCCTTGCGCGCCGCGCGCTCGGGGCGGTGCAGGACGTCGATGCGGCGCACGGCGTGGACGCCGGCGAGCGGGCGCAGGACCAGGGCGGGATGCGGGCGGGTGGTCCAGCGGGGCATCAGGGCGATCCCGCCGCCCGCGGCGACCGTCTCCGCGACGACCGCGAACTCGTTGATGCGGTGCACGATGTCGAGCCGCCGGTTCGCGGCGGTCGCGATGGCCTCGACGGTGGCCATCAGCGGGAAACCGTCGTGCACGGTGATCCAGGGGCGGTCCGCGACGTCCTCCGGGGTGAGGTGCTCCCGGCGGGCCAGGGGGTCGTCGGCCGGGAGGGCGACGTCGAGCGGTTCGCGCAGCAGGGTCGTCGCGGTGACCGTGCGCGGCCAGGGCGGCGCCTGGCCGAGGTGGTGGGCGAGGACCAGGTCGTAGTCGCGCGTGAGCCGGGGGAACTGGTCCTGGGCGACGTCCTCGTCGGCGAGCGAGAGGCGCGGCGCCTCCGGTGTCCGGCCGCGCAGCAGGACCGGGAAGAAGGTGGAGGCGGCGCTGTGGAAGGCCGCCAGCGACACCTGGCCGGCCGGTTCGTCGACGAAGTCGTCGACGGTGTGCCGGGCCCGGGCGAGAGCGGTCTCGACCTCGATCGCCGCGCCGGCCAGCGCGCGCCCCGCGTCCGTGAGCACCAGCCGCCGTCCGTCCCGTTCGGTGAGCGGGACCGGCATCGCGCGTTGCAGCAGGCGCAGGTGCTGGGAGATCGCGGAGGGGGTCATCAGCAGCGCCTCGGCGACGGCGGTGACACTGCCCAGCTCCCCGAGTTCCCGCAGGATCCGCAGTTGCCTCTCGTTCATCCGGGCATCGTAGGTGTAGTGCTTCTTCAAGGTCCTTGAAGAAGGTGACTCTGTGCTTCAGCGTCACGGTGCGGGAGCGTGGGGGCGTGTCCCGAGTCCGCAGCACCGACGCGGTGCTCCTCCTTGTCGCCGCCGTCTGGGGTTCCAGCTATCTGGCCGCGAAGACCGCCACGTCCGCGCTCCCCGTCCTGCTCGTCCTGTTCGCGCGGTACGGCATCTCGGCCGCCGCCTGTCTCCTCGTCGTCGCCCTCGGGAAGGGCGCGGGCCGCTGCACACGGGACGAGCTGCGGCTCGGGTCGGTGCTGGGGGTCACGCAGGCCGCGATCCTGGTCCTGGAGACGTACGGTGTCGCCCACACCAGCGCGGCGAACGCGGGCCTGATCATCAGTCTCACGGTGGTGCTCACCCCCCTCCTCGACCGTTCGGCGGGTGCGGCGGGACTGCCCCCTCGCTACTTCGCCGCGACCGGCGTGTGCCTCTTGGCCGTCGGGCTCCTGGTGTCGGGCAACGGCTTCCACGAGCCGCGCTCCGGCGACCTGTTGATGCTCGCGGCCGCGCTGGTCCGTGCCGCTCACGTGGCCCTCGTGGGGCGCCTCACCGCCCGCCGGCCGGTAAGGCCCTTGCAGATCACGGCCGTTCAGACGGTCGTCGGCACGGCTCTGTTCCTGGTTCCGGTGGCGGGCAGCCTGCCAAGACTCGGCGAGGTCGGTGCCGCCGGCTGGGGGCAACTGCTCTATCTCGCCCTGTTCTGCAGTGTGTTCGCGTTCCTCGCGCAGACCTGGGCGGTGCAGCGCAGCTCCGCGAGCCGCGCCAGCCTGCTGCTGGGCACGGAGCCGGTGTGGGCCGTGGCCGTCGGCATCGGGCTGGGCGGCGAACACCTCACCGTGCTCACCGCTCTCGGTGCCGTGCTGATGGTCGCCGGAACCTACTGGGGGCAGGCCGTCGAACGCTCCTTCAGAGCCTCGACGCCCTCGGAGGTTCCCCGCCCGAGGTCGACGGACCCGACGGTCGCGTGACCGGCCCGGCAGGGGTCCCGCCGCCGGTCACTCGACCCCGATGAGCAGCAGCGCGCCCTGCCGGCCGCCCCGGTACACGACGGTGTCCACGGCCAGGTAGGCCTCCCGCACCCGGGCTTCGAGGCGGGTGGCGACGGCGTCGGGGGTCTCGTCGCCGAGGACCAGGGTGACCATCTCGCCGCCGGCGGCGAGCATGCGGTCGAGGACGGTCTCCGCCGTGGTCGTGACGTCGGCGCCGATGACGGCGACGTCGCCGTCGATGAGGCCGAGGACGTCCCCGGCCTGGCAGATCCCGGCCATGGTCCAGGACTGCCGTTCGGCGAAGGCGACTTCGGCGTAGCGGGTGGCGCCGGCGGCCGAGGTCATGGCGACGACGTCCTCGTCGAAGCGGCGTTCCGGCTCGTGCACGGCGAGCGCCGCGATGCCCTGCACGGCGGAGCGGGTGGGGATGAGCGCGACCCGGACACCTTCGGTGCGGGCCTGTTCGGCGGCGGCCGCGGCGGTGTGGCGCAGGTCGGCGTCGTTGGGCAGCAGCACGACCTCGAGCGCGTGGGCCCGGCGTACGGCCTGGACGAGTTCACCGCTGGCGGGCGGCTCCCCGGGCCGGGCCAGCACGGTGGTCGCCCCGGCCTCCGCGTACAGCCCGGCCAGGCCCTCTCCGGGTACGACGGCCACGACGGCGCGCTGTGCCCGTTCCCGGGGCGGCCGTGCCGCTCCCCCGGCGTGGACGTCTCCGAGCCCGAAGTGGGTGATGCGGATGCGGTGCGGGCGCCCCGCCTCGACGCCCGCCTCGACGGCGGCACCGGCGTCGTCGACGTGCACATGGACGTTCCACAGGCCGTCGCCGCCGACCACCACGAGGGAGTCGCCGAGTCCGTCGAGCCGCTCGCGCAGCCGGTCCACGGCGGCGTCGTCCGCCTCCAGGAGATAGATCACCTCGAAGGCGGGACCGCTCTCCCCGGCCGCTCCGTCGCCGCAGGTCCCGGCCTCGGCGCCGTCCGGTCCCTCCGGTGTTCCGTCGGTCTGCGCGGGGAGGGCCGCGGAGCCGGGCGTCTGCCGCGGCGCCTCGCCCGTGAACGTCTGCACCAGCGCCGACAGGACCGCCACCAGACCTCGTCCGCCCGCGTCGACCACGCCGGCCCGCTCCAGCACGGCCAGCTGCCCGGTCGTCGCGGTGAGCGCGACGCGCGCTCCGTCGTAGGCCGCCCTCGCGACGCTCCCGCAGTCCCCCTCGGCGTCGGAGGCGGCGTCGGCCGCTGCCGTCGCGACGGTGAGGACGGTGCCCTCGACGGGGTGGGCGACGGCCTGGCGCGCCGACTCGGCCGCGTGCCGCAGAGCCCGACGCAGCCCCTGGCCGTCGGTGTGGGCACTGTCACTGTCGGCCGCGAGGACCTGCGCCATGCCCCGCAGCAGCTGCGCGAGGATCGTCCCGGAGTTGCCCCGGGCGCCGATCAGGGCTCCGTGCGCCATCGCCCGTACGGCGTCGGCGAGGGACGGGGGCGCCGAGGCGGCGGCCATCGCGTGGCCCGCGAACACCGCCTCGACGGCGGCGGCCGCCGACTCCACCGTCAGATACAGGTTGGTGCCGGTGTCCCCGTCGGCCACCGGGTAGACGTTGATCGCGTCGATCTCCTCGCGCGCCCGGCCGAGGGACTCCAGCGCGAGCCCGCACCAGGTACGCACCGCGAGAGCATCGAATGTCTGCGGTCCCTGCGGCACCTGCGCCTCCTTGAGCTGCTGGACGTGGGTCGCAGCGTAGACCCAGCAAGGGTTACCGCCGGTAGGGGGTCCGGTGAGGGGTGGGCGGGGGGTCGGCCGGGTCATGGTAGTTTCGTTCTCCGGACGCAGTCGTTGTATGCTGCTCCAGTTGCCCGATCCACTCGGGCCATCCCCCTGGCACCGCCACTCAGATCCTAGATCTTGATTCCGGCCTGCCGGGATCAACCGTAAGTGCATCTGAAGTCTTTGGAGTGACCGTGGCTGCCAATTGCGATGTCTGCGGCAAGGGGCCGAGCTTCGGCAACAACATCTCGCACTCGCACCGCCGTACGTCCCGTCGCTGGAACCCCAACATCCAGCGCGTCCGTACCGTTGTGGGCGGGACGCCGAAGCGCGTGAACGCTTGCACCTCGTGCATCAAGGCCGGCAAGGTCACGCGCTGACAACCGCCAGCGCGCGGCCACTGCTGGTTCGCTTGCACTGAACCCGTCCACCTCCGAGTGGGCGGGTTTTTTGCTGCCCGGACACCGGCGGCACCCGGCGGCCGGGAGGGTTCGCCCCTCGTACCTCCGGGGTACGCGGAAGCGCGGCGCACGCCGTCGGGCGCGCACCGCACCGGGTTCCGCGGCCGCGCTCAGGACTCGATGTCCCCGAAGTGGTCCCAGCCGCCCTTGCTCGTCCAGGGGGCTCCGTCCACGGTGACCTGCGGAAGCGCCGACGGGTTGAGGACCTCGCCGATCACCTTCCAGCGCGCGGGCAGCTTCACGTCCGGCGGGAACGTCGCGACGATCGCGTGGTCCTCCCCGCCGCTCAGCACCCACTGGATGGGGTCGACGCCGACGGCCTGCCCGATGTCGTTCATCTGGGACGGCACGTCGATGTCCCCGGAGCGGACGTCGATGCGCACCTTGCTCGCCTCGGCGATGTGCCCGAGGTCCGCGATCAGTCCGTCGCTCACGTCCGTCATCGAGGTCGCGCCGAGTCCGGCGGCCGCGGGACCCGCGTGGTACGGCGGTTCGGGGCGGCGGTGGGCCTCCACGAACGCCCGCGGCGAGCGGAACCCGCGGGAGAGCACCGCGAACCCGGCCGCGGACCAGCCCAGCCAGCCCGTCACGGCCACGACGTCGCCGGGCTGGGCTCCGCCCCGGGTGACCGGCTCGTGGTTGCGCAGATCGCCGAGCGCGGTGATCGCCACGGTGATGGTCTCGCCCCGTACGACATCGCCGCCGACCACGGCAGCCCCCGCGACCTGGCACTCGTCGCGCAGCCCGTCCATCAGCTCGGACGGCCAGGTGGCCGGGAGTTCGGCGGGCACGACCAGGCCGAGCAGCAGCGCGGTCGGCACGGCGCCCATCGCGGCGATGTCCGCGAGGTTCTGCGCGGCGGCCTTGCGGCCGACGTCGTACGCCGTGGACCAGTCGCGGCGGAAGTGCCGTCCCTCCAGGAGGATGTCGGTGCTCGCCACGACCCTGCGGTCCGGCGCTGCCACCACCGCGGCGTCGTCGCCGGGGCCGACCCGGACCGCCGGGGTGGTGGTGAGACGCGAGGTGAGCTCTCGGATGAGCCCGAACTCCCCCAACTCGCCCACGGTGCCCTTCATGATCGTCGTGCTCCCTCTGTCGCTGCTCGTGCCCGGTCGCGAGCGGTGTCCGTACTCGGTACGGTCGAATCGACCGTCAACTTGTGCCGTCCCTGCACCCCGGCGCGCAAGCCCCAGTCACCGCGGGTCTCCCCGCGGCGAGCGGCAACGCGATACCGTGGCGTTCCTTTTCCCCACATGATCCTCGTGGCCGCCCTGGAGGTTCCGTGGTACAGGCGTACATCCTGATCCAGACGGAGGTCGGCAAAGCGTCGACCGTCGCCGAGACGATCAGCAAGATTTCGGGGGTGATCCAGGCCGAGGACGTGACAGGACCGTACGACGTGATCGTGCGTGCCCAGGCAGAGACCGTGGACGAACTCGGCCGCATGGTGGTCGCCAAGGTCCAGCAAGTGGACGGCATCACCCGCACCCTGACCTGCCCGGTCGTTCACCTGTAGCCCCCGTCTACCCTTGGCCGGTGAACTTCTTCCGTCACCGGCACGCCGCTCTCCTCGGGCTGCCCGTCATCGCGGTTCTGACCGCGATCGCGGGCTGCTCCTCAGCAGACGACAACGCGTCCGTCGTGGTTCCGAGCCCGGGGCAGAAGGCCGCCGAGCTGTGCCGGAACCTGGACAAGGCGCTGCCGCGGACGTTGGACGGCCACAGCCGTGAGGACCCGGGGCCCCGGTCCGCGCTGACCGCGGGCTGGGGAAGCCCGGCGACGGCGATCATACTGCGCTGCGGTGTCGAACGGCCGCCGAAGATGACCGACCCGAAGGTGGCCTCGGGCAACGACCCGAAGGCGGTCGGCGGCGGTGTGAACGGCGTCGACTGGCTGATGGAGAAGCGGGACGACGGGTCCACCCGCCTCACCACCGCGCTGCGCAAGACCTACGTCGAGGTCACGGTGCCGAAGGGCGACGACGTCTCCGGCGTACTCGTCGGACTGGCGGCCTCCGTCAAGAAGGCGATCCCCAAGGGGATCGCCGACTGACACCGCGGGTACCGGCAGGGCTCAGCGCAGCCCCGTCGAGCGGCGCAGCGCCGCCTGCACGAGGCGGTCCACCAGCTCCGCGTAGCTCACGCCCGTCTCCTGCCACATGCGCGGGTACATGGAGATCGGCGTGAAGCCCGGCATCGTGTTGATCTCGTTGATGACGAACTCGCCGTCGTCGGTGAGGAAGAAGTCCGCGCGGACCAGGCCCTCGCAGGACGCGGCCTCGAAGGCCTCGACGGCGAGCCGGCGGATCTCGGCGGTCTGCTCCTCGGTCAGCGGCGCGGGCACAATCCCGGCGGCCGAGTCGATGTACTTGGCCTCGAAGTCGTAGAAGGCGTGCGACTGCACCGGCGGGATCTCGGCGGGGACCGAGGCGCGCGGCCCGTCCTCGAACTCCAGGACACCGCACTCGATCTCGCGGCCGCGCAGCAGCGCCTCCACGATGATCTTCGGGTCGTGCCGCTGCGCCTCCTCGATCGCCTCGTCGAGACCGGCGAGGTCGTCGACCTTGGTGATGCCGAAGGAGGAACCCGCGCGCGCGGGCTTCACGAACAGCGGCCAGCCGTGCTCACCCGCGAAGTCGACGATCTTCTTGCGGGCGGCGGACTCGTCCTGCTGCCACTCGCGGGGCCGGATCACCACGTAGGGGCCCACCTTGAGGCCGAACGAGGTGAACACCCGCTTCATGTAGTCCTTGTCCTGGCCGACGGCCGAGGCGAGCACGCCCGAGCCGACGTAGGGGACGCCGGACAGCTCCAGGAGGCCCTGCAGGGTGCCGTCCTCGCCGTACGGGCCGTGCAGCACCGGGAAGACGACGTCGACCTCGCCGAGCGCCTTGGGGACCGAGCCGGGTTCGCTGTAGACGACCTCGCGGTTGGAGGGGTCCACGGGGAGCACCACGCCGCCCTCGGTGGACTCGGCGAGCTGCTCGACGCTGGGCTGCTTGCGGTCGACGATCGCCATGCGTTCCGGGTCGTCCGCGGTGAGCGCCCACCGGCCGTCCTGGGTGATGCCGATCGGCAGGACGTCGTACTTGGCACGGTCGATGGCGCTGAGGACGGCGCCGGCCGTGACCACGGAGATCCCGTGTTCGGAGCTGCGGCCGCCGAAGACGACAGCCACACGCGGCTTGCGACGCGGCTGCTCAGGGCTCTGGGTGAGGTTCTCGGTGCTCATATCGCGTTGAGAGTACCCGGTGGTCGTGGGGTGAGTCAGCGCCCCACGACGGCCGTTGCTCAGCGTCGTTCCGGCCGTCGCGGAGCGTCGCCCACCCGGCCGTGCGCCGGGGCCCGTTCAGCGCCGTTCGGGCTTGGCGCTGCGCGACATCAGCTCCTTGAGGGCGACCACGGGGGGCTTGCCCTCGTGGACGATGCCGACCACGGTCTCCGTGATGGGCATGTCGACGCCGTGCCGGCGTGCCAGATCCAGCACGGACTCGCAGGACTTGACGCCCTCGGCGGTCTGCCGGGTGATGGCGATGGTCTCCTGCAGGGTCATGCCCCGGCCGAGGTTGAGGCCGAACGTGTGGTTGCGGGAGAGCGGCGAGGAGCAGGTCGCGGCGAGGTCCCCGAGGCCCGCGAGGCCGGAGAACGTCATCGGGTCGGCGCCCATGACGAGTCCGAGGCGGGTCGTCTCGGCGAGACCGCGGGTGATGAGCGAGCCCTTGGCGTTGTCGCCGAGTCCCATGCCGTCGGCGATACCGACCGCGAGGCCGATCACGTTCTTCACGGCGCCGCCGAGTTCGCAGCCCACGACGTCCGTGATCGTGTACGGGCGGAAGTACGGCGTGTGGCAGGCGGCCTGCAGCCGGCGCGCCACCGACTCGTCGGGGCAGGCGACGACCGCCGCGGCGGGCATCCGCTGGGCGATCTCCTTGGCGAGGTTGGGTCCGGAGACGACGGCGACGCGGTCGGCGGAGACCTTGGCCACCTCTTCGATGACCTCGCTCATCCGCTTCACCGTGCCGAGTTCGACGCCCTTCATCAGGGAGACGAGCACGGTGCCGGGGGCGAGCAGCGGGACCCACTCGGCGAGGTTGGCGCGCAGGGTCTGGGACGGCACGGCGAGCACGGTGAAGTCGGCGTCGCGGGCGGCCTCGGCGGGGTCGGCGGTGGCCCGCAGATTCTCCGGGAGTTCGATGCTCGGGAGGTAGTCCGGGTTCATCCGCGTGGAGTTGACCGCTTCGGCGAGTTCGGGGCGGCGTGCCCACAGGGTGACGTCGCACCCCGCGTCGGCGAGCACCATC
The DNA here is from genome assembly GCF_036231965.1 of Streptomyces sp. NBC_01428. NCBI lineage: Bacteria > Bacillati > Actinomycetota > Actinomycetes > Kitasatosporales > Streptomycetaceae > Streptomyces > Streptomyces sp. NBC_01428. Next base: position 2,980,168 of record NZ_CP109499.1, read on the forward strand.
CCGAAGGCCGTGCCCCACGATCCGGTCCCGAAGACGGCTGCCCTGACCGGGTTGCTCACGTGCCCTGCCCCTCTTCCTGCTGTGCTTTCGCCCGGGCCGCGGCCCTGCGGCGCTGCGCGATACGCACCTCGCGCGGGTCGTACACCTTCGCGGGCGCCTTCTCGCCGCGGATCAGCTCCAGCTGCGCGGTGACGGCGGCCATGATGACCTCGGTGGCCTCCTTCAGGAGGTCCGGGGTCATCTCCTTGTCGTAGAAGCGCGTGAGGTCCACCGGCGGGCCCGCGAGCACGTGGTGGGTCTTGCGCGGAAGGACGTCGGGCTTCTTGGCGTAGGGCGGGAGCAGTTCGTTGGCGCCCCACTGGGCGACCGGAATCACCGGGCACCTGGTCTGCAGCGCGACCCGGGCGGCGCCGGTCTTGCCGGTCATCGGCCAGCCGTCGGGGTCACGGGTGAGGGTGCCCTCGGGGTAGAAGGCGACGCACTCACCGCGCTCCACCGCGTCGATGGCGGCCCGGAAGGCGCTCAGCGCGTCGGTGCTCTCGCGGTAGACGGGGATCTGTCCGGTGCCGCGCATCGCGGCGCCGACGAATCCCTTCCGGAAAAGGCCGGCCTTCGCCAGGAAGCGCGGAACACGCCCCGTGTTGTACTGATAGTGCGCGTACGCGAAGGGGTCCACATGCGAATTGTGGTTCACCGCGGTGATAAATCCGCCCTCGGCCGGAATGTTCTCCATTCCGCGCCAGTCCCGCTTGATCAGAAGTACCAGCGGCGGTTTGCAGAGAACCGCTGCGAAGCGGTACCAGAAGCCGATTCTGCGGCGGGGCACGCGGACACCTTCCTCTAGGGCCTGGGGGGCCGCACAAGTGTCGCCCCAGGCCGTCTGTCTGTCGAGAACACCGTACGCCCCGGCGTCCGGACCGCCAGGGCCGGCGGGTCACAATAAGGCGTGACGAGAGAGGGCGGAGTGCTCGTGCGGTGGACTGTGGTCATTCCCCTCAAGCCCTTGGCGCGGGCCAAGAGCAGGCTTGCGGACACGGCCTCCGCGGGACTGCGCCCGGCCCTCGCCCTGGCGTTCGCGCAGGACACCGTGGCGGCCGTGCTGGCCTGCGAGGCGGTCGGGGATGTGGCGGTCGTCACGGGCGACCCGCTGGCCGGACGGGAGCTGGCCGCGCTGGGCGCGCGCGTCGTCGCGGACGAGCCGGGGGGCGGCCTGAACGCGGCACTGGCACACGGAGCGGGGGTCGTACGGTCCCGGGACCCCGGAAGTGCCGTCGCGGCCCTGAATGCCGATCTGCCCGCGCTGCGCCCGCCGGAATTGGCGCGGGTACTGCACGCGGCCGCTGAATTCCCCCGCGCATTCCTGCCCGATGCGGCCGCAATCGGGACGACACTCCTGGCCGCTTCGCCCGGTCACGAATTGCTCCCCGCTTTCGGCACCGATTCCCGGGCTCGCCACCGCGCGTCGGGCGCCGTGGAACTCCGTCTCGACGCCGTGGATTCCGTACGGCAGGACGTGGACACCGGGGACGATCTGCGGGCGGCGCTGACGCTCGGGGTGGGGCCGCGCACGCTCGCGGCGGCCGCCCGGCTGCTGATTCCGGAGCAGTAGGCGGGATCCGCCCGCACCGGGCGGGTGTTCCGGCGGCCCGGGGGTGCCGGCAGGGCGACGGGTTCGTTCCGCGGCGTTGGGCCGGCCGGGGTTCTCCGCACCGGCGGACCGCGCGGGCGACGGCGCGGACTTCGGCCGATCCAGCGGATCCAGAGGGGTTCACCGCGTCCCGCGCGGCCGGCGGGAGCGCCGACCGGGGTCAGTAGGCTGCCCCCATGCAGGCGACCTCGTACACGTACGACCCCGAGACCCGCAGCGGACAGGTGCTGCTCGACGACGGCACTCCGGTGCCCTTCGACGGGGCGGCGTTCGACGCCGGCGGCCTGCGGCTGCTGCGGCCCGGGCAGCGCGTGCGGATCGAGACGGAGGGCGAGGGCGAGCGGCGCCGGATCACGCTGATCACCCTGCAGACGTTCTGAGAACGCCGCGGGCCGGGCTCCCGAGGGGAGCCCGGCCCGGCGCGTGAGGTACCCCAGCGCCCTGCTTCTAGCGGGCGGTGGCCTTCTTGGCGGTGGTCTTGCGCGCCGTCGACTTCTTGGCGGGGGCCTTCTTGGCCGTCGCCTTCTTCGCCGGGGCCTTCTTGGCCGTCGCCTTCTTGGCGGTGGTGGTCTTCTTCACCGCGGCCTTCTTGGCGGTGGCCGTGGTCTTCTTGGCGGTGGCCTTCTTCGCCGTCGCCGTGGTCTTCTTCGCGGCCGCGGTGGTCTTCTTCGCGGTCGTCTTCTTGGCGGTGGCGGCCTTGCGGGCGGTCGCCGCCTTCTTGGCCGTGGTGGCCTTCTTGGCCGCGGCCTTCTTCACTGTCGCCGAAGCGCCGCCGGACAGGCTGCCCTTCGGGGCCTTCTTGACCGCGACGTCGTTCTTCGGGAGCTTCTTCGAGCCGCTCACCAGGTCCTTGAAGCCCTGACCCGCGCGGAAGCGCGGCACCGAGGTCTTCTTGACCCGGACGCGCTCACCCGTCTGCGGGTTGCGGGCGTAACGAGCCGGACGGTCGACCTTCTCGAAGGAACCGAAGCCGGTGACCGAGACCCGGTCCCCGCCGACGACCGCACGGACGACCGCGTCCAGTACCGCGTCGACCGCGTCGGCGGCCTGCTGGCGGCCACCGACCTTGTCGGCAATCGCTTCTACGAGCTGCGCCTTGTTCACGTCTTCCCCTTCGGAGACATTGCCCGAACGAATGCGTTCAAGCTTTTTCGCACGTTAGGCAGATATATACCGCAAATCAAACACGAAACGGGCTAATCACCCTTGTGCCGCAACGAACTCGGGCCGCAGCGGAGTTCCTCAGCGTTCCTCTTCGGGGAATCGGCCCTCGTCGAGGTCGTTGGTGAACCGCTCCAGACGCCTTGTCGCATCGGCGAGATCGTGCTTGGCCGCGGCCGTAATGACCAGCAGCTTCCGGGCCAGCGCCATCCGTACGCCCTCCGGGACTTGCAGTGCGCGCACTCTTGTGTGCGCTTCCTTGAGTTGGGCGGCGACTGCCGTGTAGAGCTCGAGTTGGCCGTCGCGTTCCATGCACAGATTGTGCCATCTGGGGCGAGTTGTCGCCTGCGCAGGGGGTAACTGCCGCCTCCCGAGGGCCTCCTGGCGACGTCGGCCGGAAGCTGTGCCACAGTGCGCGTACCCAGCCAAACTCCCTTGTAACTAGGGGAGTTGACAGGTGTAACGGGGGTGAACGAGGGGCCTTCGGAGGTGGATACAGCTGTACCCCCAACCGTCCACGATTGGGGGTACAGAGGGGTGTTGCGGGTGGCTGAAATCAGTCTTGCCCCGGCCGCGGAACGGCCCTCGGGTCAGACCTGGAGCGTCTTCGGCTTGTGCGAGGGCCGCTTGGCCTCGTACGTCGCGATGTCGCCCTCGTTCTGGAGGGTGATGGAGATGTCGTCCAGCCCGTTCAGCAGCCGCCAGCGGGCGTTCTCGTCGAGCTCGAAGGCGGCGGTGATGCCCTCGGCGCGCACCTCGCGGGCCTCCAGGTCGACGGTGATCTCGGCCTGCGGGTCCTTCTCCACCAGTTCCTGGAGCGCGTCCACGGTCTTCTGCTCCAGAACCACGGTGAGCAGGCCGTTCTTGAGCGAGTTGCCCCGGAAGATGTCCGCGAACCGGGACGAGACGACGGTCTTGAAACCGTAGTTCTGCAGGGCCCAGACGGCGTGCTCACGGGAGGAGCCGGTACCGAAGTCGGGGCCCGCGACCAGGACCGTGGCGCCCTTGCGCTCGGGCTGGTTGAGGACGAAGGACGGGTCCTTGCGCCAGGCCTCGAAGAGACCGTCCTCGAAGCCGTCCCTGGTCACCTTCTTGAGCCAGTGGGCGGGGATGATCTGGTCGGTGTCGACGTTGCTGCGGCGCAGCGGGACGGCCCGGCCGGTGTGCTTGGTGAATGCTTCCATGACTCTCAGACTCCAGCGGGCACGGGGGCGTCGGACAGGTCGGCCGGGGAGGCGAGGTGGCCGAGGACCGCGGTGGCGGCCGCCACCTGCGGCGACACGAGGTGCGTACGACCGCCCTTGCCCTGCCTGCCCTCGAAGTTGCGGTTCGAGGTGGACGCGGAGCGCTCACCGGGGGCCAGCTGGTCCGGGTTCATGCCGAGACACATCGAGCAGCCCGCGTGCCGCCATTCGGCGCCGGCCTCCTTGAAGACCACGTCCAGGCCCTCGGAGACGGCCTGGAGACCGACCCGCGCGGAGCCGGGGACGACCAGCATCCGTACGCCGTCGGCGACTTTGCGGCCCTCGACGATCGAGGCCGCGGCCCGCAGGTCCTCGATACGGCCGTTGGTGCAGGAACCTACGAAGACGGTGTCGACCTTGATGTCCCGCAGCGGCTGTCCGGCGGTCAACCCCATGTATTCCAGGGCCTTTTCGGCGGCGAGGCGCTCCGAAGCGTCTTCGTACGAAGCCGGGTCGGGGACGGCTGCCGAAAGCGGCGCGCCCTGGCCGGGGTTGGTGCCCCAGGTGACGAACGGCGCCAGGGAGGCGGCGTCGATGACGACCTCCGCGTCGAAGACGGCGTCGTCGTCGGACTTGAGGGTCTTCCAGTACGCGACGGCGGCGTCCCAGTCCTCGCCCTCGGGGGCGTGGGCGCGGCCCTGGAGGTAGGCGAAGGTGGTCGCGTCGGGGGCGATCATGCCCGCCCGGGCGCCGGCCTCGATCGACATGTTGCAGATGGTCATGCGGGCTTCCATCGACAGCTTCTCGATGGCGGAGCCGCGGTACTCCAGGATGTAGCCCTGGCCGCCGCCGGTGCCGATCCGGGCGATGATCGCCAGGATGAGGTCCTTGGCGGTGACGCCGTCGGGCAGTTCGCCGTCGATCGTGATGGCCATGGTCTTCGGGCGCGCCAGCGGCAGCGTCTGGGTGGCCAGCACGTGCTCGACCTGCGAGGTGCCGATGCCGAACGCCAGGGCGCCGAAGGCTCCGTGCGTGGAGGTGTGCGAGTCGCCGCAGACGACCGTGGTGCCGGGCTGGGTCAGGCCGAGCTGGGGGCCCACCACGTGGACCACACCCTGCTCGACGTCGCCCAGGGAGTGCAGGCGCACACCGAACTCGGCCGCGTTCTTGCGCAGTGTCTCCAGCTGGACCCGGGAGACCGGGTCCGCGATGGGCTTGTCGATGTCGAGGGTCGGGGTGTTGTGATCCTCGGTGGCGATGGTGAGGTCGAGCCGCCGCACCGGGCGCCCGGCCTGACGGAGACCGTCGAAGGCCTGCGGGCTGGTCACCTCGTGCAGCAGGTGCAGATCGATGAAGAGGAGGTCGGGCTCGCCCTCGGCGCGCCGGACGACATGGTCGTCCCAGACCTTCTCCGCGAGTGTCCTACCCATCGCTTTCCCTCCGGCCGGCCTGTGTGGCGCCGGCCCAACTAGAGATTTCCGAGGCGGCAGACGTTCGTACCCCTCGTCCGGACGTCGTCCGCCGGGCCCGTTGGTCCGCGGGCCGCTGTGTCTACAAGGGTGGCGCGTTCCACCGGAAATTGAACTTGCGTTTCACAGAGTGAGACGCGAGTATCGTTTCATGGACAACAGTAGCGGCGTCGGCGTTCTGGACAAGGCAGCCCTTGTCCTGAGCGCTCTGGAGTCCGGTCCGGCCACCCTCGCGGGCCTGGTCGCGGCGACCGGACTGGCACGACCCACGGCACATCGGCTCGCCGTGGCACTTGAGCACCACCGCATGGTGGCGCGTGACATGCAGGGCCGGTTCATCCTCGGCCCCCGCCTCGCCGAGCTGGCCGCGGCCGCCGGCGAGGACCGCCTCCTCGCGACGGCGGGCCCGGTGCTCACGCATCTGCGGGACATCACCGGCGAGAGCGCCCAGCTCTACCGCCGCCAGGGCGACATGCGCATCTGCGTCGCCGCGGCCGAGCGCCTGTCGGGTCTGCGGGACACCGTGCCGGTGGGCTCCACCCTCACTATGAAGGCCGGTTCGTCCGCGCAGATCCTGATGGCGTGGGAGGAGCCGGAGCGACTGCACCGCGGCCTCCAGGGCGCCCGCTTCACCGCGACCGCCCTGTCGGGAGTACGGCGCCGGGGCTGGGCCCAGTCGATCGGCGAGCGGGAGCCGGGTGTCGCGTCCGTCTCCGCGCCGGTCCGGGGTCCCTCGAACCGCGTGGTGGCGGCCGTCTCGGTCTCCGGCCCGATCGAGCGCCTGTCCCGTCACCCGGGCCGGATGCACGCGCAGGCGGTCATCGACGCCGCCGGCCGGCTCTCCGAGGCCCTGCGCCGCACCGGCTGATCCGACGTCCCACTCCCCCTTGTTCCGCACGTTCCGGGACGGGCCGGCCCCAACGCCGCGGCAGGCCCGCCCCGGAACGCCGAACTGGCGCCGTCCGAAGCCGACTTCGCGTCGCTGTAGGAGAACTGCCGGGGAACGCCGAGGAGTCCTGGAATGCCGAAAGGGCCCCCACCGAAGTGGAGACCCTTGCGGACCACGTACCCCCGACCGGATTCGAACCGGCGCTACCGCCTTGAGAGGGCGGCGTGCTAGGCCGCTACACAACGGGGGCCTTGGATCGTGCGTTTCCGCAGAACCGAGCTGGGCTACCAGGACTCGAACCTAGAATGACGGTACCAGAAACCGTAGTGTTGCCAATTACACCATAGCCCATGGTGGTTTAGACCAGTACCCCCGACCGGATTCGAACCGGCGCTACTGCCGTGAGAGGGCAGCGTGCTAGGCCGCTACACAACGGGGGCCCTAGCGATCCTGCATGAGAGGCAGCGGGTGCGACCCGGACTGTCCCCCTGGGAAGGATCTGTACCCCCGACCGGATTCGAACCGGCGCTACTGCCGTGAGAGGGCAGCGTGCTAGGCCGCTACACAACGGGGGCTTTGCGGAGCTGGTCTCCGCGTGTGCAGATGAGCTCTGCGAGCTGGCCTACCAGGACTCGAACCTAGACTAACGGAACCAGAAACCGTCGTGCTGCCAATTACACCATAGGCCACTGAGACGCCATCCCCTCCGGGATCTTGTCTTAGCTAACGCCTCCGAGCTCCGGCCTTTCGGCCCGTTCTCGGCGGCGCAGGAAGAACATTACCCGAAGGTGGACGACGCTCCAAAACGGGTATCGGCGCCGAGCAGCGAAGGGAGTTCGGCCAGCGAGGCGATGCGGTGCGGGCCCGTCGGCGGACCGTCTGCCGCGATGTGTGCGCCGTCACGGTCGATCCACACGGAGAGCAGTCCCGCCTCGGCTGCTCCGCGCCCGTCGATCTCCGGGTGGTCGCCGACGTAGGCCACGCGGTGCGGTGGCAGCCGCAGGGCGTCGCAGGCCGCGTGGAAGGCCGCCGCGGCCGGCTTGGAGACGCCGAGTTCCGCCGCGCACAGGATCGACTCGAACCGGTCGTGCACCCCGAGGACGCGCAGCTTGCGGTCCTGCACGAGGAGGCTGGAGTTGGACAGGACCGCGTGCCGGTGACTGCCGACGAGGCTGTCGAGGACGGGCAGGACGTCGGGGAAGAGGGCCCAGGCGGACTCGTAGTGCGTGACGTAGCGGTCGAACCACGCGTCGGCGTCGGCGTCGCTCAGCCGCTCCCCCAGGAACACCCGGACGCGGTCGCGACGCTGGCCCTGCCAGTCCGTCTCGCCCGCCGAGAACCGTGCCCACTGCGCGTCGGTGATCTCCCGCCAGCGCGCGAGGGCCTGCTCGACGGACGTGTATCCGTCGAGCAGGCCCTCCGCCGCCAGGTGACCGCGCATGCCGGCCCGGTCCGCGGCCGTGTAGTCGAAGATCGTGTCGTCGATGTCCCAGACCACCGCGTCGATGCTCATGGGACGACCGTATCGCCGCGGCCCGCCGGCTGTCGCTCGCCGGTCGCGGGGTGCCGGTGCACGGCGAAGGGGCGGTGCCCGAAACGGACACCGCCCCCTGCGCTCTGCTCTGCGGCTATGCGGAGAGCCGTGCCAGGGCGGCGTCGACGCGGGCCAGCGTCGTCTCCTTGCCCAGGATCTCCAGGGACTCGAAGAGCGGCAGGCCGACCGTGCGGCCGGTGACGGCGACGCGGACCGGGGCCTGCGCCTTGCCGAGCTTGAGGCCGTGCTCCTCACCGGCGGCCAGGACGGCCTCCTTGAGGGACTCCGGGGACGACCAGTCGGCGGCGTCGAGCTTCTCGCGGGCCGTGCGGAGCAGGGCGTCGCTGCCCTCCTTCATGGCCTTCGTCCAGGAGGCCTCGTCGAAGACCGGCTCCGGCAGGAACAGGAAGTCGACGTTGTCCGTGATCTCGGAGAGGACCTTCATCCGCGACTGGGCGTGCGGGGCGATCGCCTGCCACTTGGCGTCGTCGAAGTCCTCCGGCGCCCAGGGGGCGAAGGGGGCACGCAGCCAGGGGGCGCAGCGCTCGGTGAAGTCCTTCACGTCGAGCAGCCGGATGTGGTCGGCGTTGATCGCCTCGCACTTCTTCAGGTCGAAGCGCGCCGGGTTCGGGTTCACGTCCGTGACGTCGAACGCGGCGACCATCTCCTCGATGGAGAAGATGTCGCGGTCGGCGGCGAGCGACCAGCCCAGCAGGGAGAGGTAGTTCAGCAGGCCCTCGGGGAGGAACCCGCGCTCCCGGTAGAGGTTGAGCGAGGACTCCGGGTCGCGCTTGGAGAGCTTCTTGTTGCCCTCCCCCATGACGTAGGGGAGGTGGCCGAAGGCCGGGGTGCTCTTGGCGATGCCCAGCTCGGTCAGCGCCTTGTAGAGGGCGATCTGCCGGGGGGTGGAGGAGAGCAGGTCCTCGCCGCGCAGGACGTGGGTGATCTCCATCAGGGCGTCGTCGACCGGGTTGACCAGCGTGTACAGCGGCGCGCCGTTGGCCCGGACGATGCCGAAGTCCGGGACGTTCTCCGGGAGGTACGTGATCTCGCCGCGCACCAGGTCGTCGAAGGTGATCGCCTCGTCGGGCATCCGGAAGCGGACGACGGGCTTGCGGCCCTCGGCCTCGTAGGCGGCCTTCTGCTCGGCGGAGAGGTCGCGGCAGTGGCCGTCGTAGCCGGAGGGCTTGCCGGCGGCGCGGGCGGCGTCGCGGCGGGCGTCCAGCTCCTCGGTCGAGCAGTAGCAGGGGTAGGCGTGCCCCGCCTCCAGCAGCTTGGCGGCGACGTCCTGGTAGATGTCCATGCGCTGCGACTGGCGGTACGGCGCGTGCGGGCCGCCGATCTCCGGGCCCTCGTCCCAGTCGAAGCCGAGCCAGCGCATCGAGTCGAGGAGCTGGTCGTACGACTCCTCGGAGTCGCGGGCCGCGTCGGTGTCCTCGATGCGGAAGACCAGGGTGCCCTCGTTGTGCCGGGCGAACGCCCAGTTGAACAGGGCGGTGCGGACCAGCCCGACGTGGGGGTTGCCGGTCGGGGAGGGACAGAAACGTACACGGACGTTAGCCACGCTTGATCACCTTGTTGGTGAGAGTGCCGATGCCTTCGATGGTGACGGCGACCTCGTCGCCGACGTTCAGGGGGCCGACCCCGGCCGGGGTGCCGGTGAGGATGACGTCTCCCGGGAGCAGCGTCATGGCCTCGGTGATGTTGACGATCAGGTCCTCGACGGAGTGGATCATCTCGCTGGTGCGGCCGAGCTGCCGCTGCTGGCCGTTGACCGTGCACTGGATGGTGAGGTCGGCGGGGTCCAGGTCCGTCTCCACCCAGGGGCCGAGCGGGCAGGAGCTGTCGAAGCCCTTGGCCCGCGCCCACTGCTTCTCGCGCTTCTGGACGTCGCGCGCGGTGATGTCGTTGGCGCAGGTGTAGCCGAGGATGACGTCCTTGACGCGCTCGCGCGGGACCTCACGGCACATGCGGCCGATCACCACGGCGAGCTCCGCCTCGTGGTGGAGGTCGCTGGTGAAGGAGGGGTACTGGATCGGGTCGCCGGAGCCGATCACCGAGGTCGACGGCTTGAAGAAGGCGAACGGGGCGTCCGGCACCTCGTTGCCGAGTTCCCTGGCGTGCTCCGCGTAGTTGCGGCCGAAGGCCACGACCTTGTTGGGGAGCACCGGCGGCAGCAGGCGCACCTTGTTCAGCGGGACCTTCGTACCGGAGAGCTCGAAGTCCGCGAACGGGATGCCCTTGATGATGTCGAGGACGAGCTCGTCCGGCTTGTCGCCCTCGACCGCGCCGAAAGCGACGTTGCCGTCGATGGAGAATCTGGCGATGCGCACGGGATCCTTGCGCCCCTCACTGAGCTGGCTGGAGTCTGACGCTCCAGGCTAACGCGGCAAGGGGTGCGGACTTCGCGTATGCCCGCCGGGGCGGTGGCCGTGGCCGCCGGCCGGCCGGTTCACTCGGCGGCGGTCGCGGAGACCGGGACCTCCATGAGGATGGTGCGGCGGGGGTTGGCGGTCTGGCCCGGAAGGTCGAGCGAGTGCTCCGGCAGCTCCGCGGTCCCGAGGGCGCCGGCGTCGTCGAGGTGCGCCAGCGTGGTGCGTCGCGGGTTGGCAATGTTGCGGAACATCATCGTCGTCTTCACCGTTGTACTCGACCTCGTCGTCCTGGGCGCCGGGGGCGAAGAGCCCCGTATAGGCGCGGGTTGTCGGATTCGCCATCCCTGTAAAGCGTCAGGCTAAACATGCAATTCCCGGGCGAAGCCGTGAAGACGCCATGATCGTAGTGTGAGTTTGCTCACTCACCCGGGGGCAAAGCGGTCAATTGAGACCCCCAACTCCGGGCGACCAAACGGACATTGCTCCACTGAAGCAGTCATTCCGCTCCTGATCATGGCGACTGGGACAGGAGGTGGGGGTCCATGGCTCGTAGGCATACGCCCGGTATGTACGAGATCGCATTGCACATCTCGTGACGCGGCCCTCACAAGCTGTCACGGAGGTCACAGCCTGGTACTCGGCCCTTGTTGGAGATCCTGCACTGTGCTGGAATTCCACGGACCGCCGCGGGATACGAACCGGCGCGCAGGGGCGCAACGCAGCGCCGAGTGGCGGCGGGAAAGGGGAGCCTGCGCCGGTCACTCACGACCACACCATGAGGCGCATCTGCGCCTTTGTACGACGCCGACACCGTCCCGCCGTTCGCGCGGAGGGGCGCCTGGTCCAGAGGTTGCGACGCTAGTGCAGGGACGTTTCAAGAGGGATGGCAGCGCTTCGGCGGAGCCGGAGCCGCGCGGCGGGACCGACCGCGGTTCCTCGCCCCAGCACGCCCAGAACCCGGGACCGGCAGAGGTCGGCGGCAGCGGTGATCAGTCCGCTCGCTCCGGCGCGAAGCCGAAGGCTCCCACCACCACGACGGCCGCCACGCCGCCGGGCAACCCGGGCCCCGGCCCGCGCGTCGCCCTGCGCAACTGGCGCATCTCGACGCGACTGGTCTCACTGCTCGCACTCCCCGTGGTCGCCGCGACCTCGCTGGGCGCGCTGCGCATCAACCAGTCGATGGACGACATCCAGCAGCTCGACAACATGAAGCTGCTGACCGAGATGACCAAGCAGGCGACCGAGCTCTCCGTCGCGCTCCAGAAGGAACGCGACCTCTCGGCCGGCCCGCTGGCACACGGCGCCACGTCCAGCGACTACACGGTCAAGGGTGTGCGTGACGCGACGGACGTCGCGAAGAAGCACTTCCTCGAGGGCACGCAGGACATCGAGGACGCGACGGCCAAGGGCCAGCTCTCCGGTGTCCGCGACAGCCTCGTCGGCGTCGCGGGCGAGCTGAACAAGCTCGCCGACATCCGCAACGGGGCGTACAACGACACGGACAACGCCACACAGACCGTCGAGGCGTACCACCGCCTGGTCACCCAGCTCCTCGCGCTCTCGCAGGACATGGCCGAGGCGACCAGCAACCCGGAGATGATCCAGCGCACCCGCGCGCTGTCGGCCTTCTCCTCCGCCAAGGAGTACGCCTCCGTCCAGCGGGCCGTCATCGCCGCCGCGCTGCCCGAGCAGCCGAAGACCTTCGGAGTCCTCTCCAAGAACGACCAGCAGTACGCGCTCTCCGCTCAGCAGAGCCAGGCTTCGGAGATGACGAGTTTCAAGAGCATCTACGGCAACGGTTACGCGGAGCTCCTGAAGCCCATCGAGGGCAGCAACCCCACCATCGAACAGGCCGACACCTACGCCCGGCGTGTCCTCGCGGGCCCGGACGGTCTGAAGACGCAGGCCAAGCGGTCCTACAAGGACTGGGTCGACGACGACACCGCCAAGATCGACAAGATGTCGACGATCGAGACCACGCTGCTCGGCGAGATGGAGCAGAAGGCCCGTCAGCTGCGCAACGAGTCCGAGAGCGAAGCGATCATCTCGGGTGCGCTGATCCTGCTGGTGCTCGGTGTCTCGCTCGTCGGCGCCTTCGTGGTGGCCCGGTCCATGATCCGCTCGCTGCGCCGCCTGCAGGACACCGCGACCCGGGTCGCCCAGGACCGTCTGCCCGAGCTGGTCAAGCAGCTCTCGGAGTCGGACCCGCAGGACGTCGACACCTCCGTCGAGTCCGTCGGTGTGCACTCCCGGGACGAGATCGGCCAGGTCGCCGCGGCCTTCGACGACGTGCACCGCGAGGCCGTCCGCCTCGCCGCCGAGCAGGCCCTCCTGCGAGGCAACGTCAACGCGATGTTCACCAACCTCTCGCGCCGCTCCCAGGGTCTTATCCAGCGCCAGCTCTCGCTCATATCCGAGCTGGAGTCGCGTGAGGCCGACCCCGACCAGCTCTCCTCGCTGTTCAAGCTCGACCACCTCGCGACCCGCATGCGCCGTAACGGCGAGAACCTCCTCGTCCTCGCCGGTGAAGAGCCCGGCCGCCGCTGGACCCGCCCGGTCCCGCTGGTCGACGTGCTCCGCGCCGCCGCCTCCGAGGTGGAGCAGTACGAGCGCATCGAGCTGGCCTCCGTGCCGACCACCGAAGTGGCCGGCCGCGTGGTCAACGACCTCGTGCACCTGCTCGCCGAGCTTCTGGAGAACGCCACCTCGTTCTCCTCCCCGCAGACCAAGGTCAAGGTCACCGGTCACGCCCTGCCCGACGGCCGGGTGCTGATCGAGATCCACGACACCGGTATCGGCCTGTCCCCCGAGGACCTGGCCGCGATCAACGAGCGGCTCGCCGCACCGCCCACCGTGGACGTCTCCGTCTCGCGCCGCATGGGCCTCTTCGTGGTCGGCCGCCTGTCGCAGCGCCACGGCATCCGCATCCAGCTTCGTCCGTCCGACTCCGGTGGTACGACCGCGCTGGTCATGCTGCCCGTCGACGTCGCCCAGGGCGGCAAAAAGCCCGTTCCGGGCAAGCCCGGCCAGGGCATGCAGGGTGGCGGACCCGCCGCCGCGCAGGCCTCGGCCGGACTGGCCGCGGCCCGTCGCGGCAACGGCTCGCAGGGCGGTCCCTCGCTCGGCGCCTCGGCCCCCACGGCCGCCGGCGGCTCCCTCGGTGCCCCGCCGCAGCGCGGTCAGGTCGGCGCCGGCCAGGGTCCGCGGGCCGCGCTGCCCGGCAGCAACCAGGGCGGTTTCCCCGGTGCTCCCGGTGGTGCGCGCGGTCCCCAGGGACCGGGTGCCGGACAGCAGAACAGGCCGGCTCCGGCCGGTGCCGGCGCGGGCGTCTTCGGACAGAACGCGCAGGGTGCCCCACAGGGTCTCCAGGCAGGCAACGGCAACCAGCAGGGCTTCGGCGACGGTCCGGGCTCCGCGAACGCCTTCGGTGACACCTCCGGTGGCCGGCAGAACGCGTTCGGCGCCTCCAACGGCTCCGGTGCCCGGCAGCAGAACGGCTTCGGCGACAGCGCCCCCGCCGCCACGCCGCCGCAGGCCCCGCAGCCTCCGCAGGCCGGCAAGGGCAGCCGTCGCCGGCCGCAGCTTCCGGGCCGCGGTGGCGCTCGCGCCGAACTGCCCGGCGGCAACAACGCTTCCCGTACGCCGAGTTGGAGCGACGACAACGCGCAGCCGCCCGTGCCGCGCGCTTCCCTCGACGCCCCGCGCGGCCACGAGGACCCCGAGGCCACCTCCCGCATGCCGCGGATCGAGGACCACCAGGGCCCCGCGTCCACCTCGGAGTTCGCCCGCCCCGACTTCGACGCCCCGCGCCCCGGCGCCGGCGCGCCGCAGTACACCGGCCTGAACAACGGCGGCCTGAACAACGGCGGCCCGGGCAACGGCGGGCAGAACGCCAACGGCCAGGGCGGCAACGGCCAGGTCAACGGCGGCCAGAACACCGGGCAGTACCACCGCCCGGACGTGTACGGCACCGGTGGCGCCTCGCCCGCCGGCCAGAACCCAGCCTCCACGGGCCAGTTCGCCCCGCAGGGCTACGGCGCCTCCCAGGACCCGTCGTCCACCGGACAGTTCGCCCGCCCCGGCTACGGAGCCTCCCAGGACCCCGCGTCCACCGGGCAGTTCACGGCAACCGGCTACGGCAACCGGCAGGACTCGTCGTCCACCGGACAGTTCGAGCGGCCGGCGGCCCCGCAGCCGCCCGTCCGTCCGCAGGAGCCCGAGGCGCTTCCGCCCGCGGGCCCCGGTGACGGCCGCACGCCGCTGTTCGACACCCTGGAGACCAACTGGTTCCACGGTCAGGCGAACGGTGCCGGTGCGGACGGCGCTCACCAGACCAACGGTTCCCAGGGATCCGCGCAGGTTGCCCCCCAGCAGCCGCAGGGTTCCTCGGCGCCGCAGCAGCGGCCCGCCGCCGCGCCGGCCTCTGCTTCGTGGCGCAGCTCTCCGAACGACGATCTCGTCCGGCAGGCAGAGCGCGTCCGTCAACCGTCGGCGGGCGGGGTCACCACCTCCGGCCTGCCGCGCCGCGTCCCGCGCGCCAACCTCGTCGCGGGCACGGCACAGCAGCAACAGCACCAAAGCGGTCCGCAGGTCTCCCGTGCGCCTGATGACGTACGCGGCCGGCTGACCAACCTCCGTAGGGGCATTCAGCAAGGTCGACAGGCCGCTCCCAACGGCCAGACCGGCAGCTTCCCCAGCCCCACTCACCAGCAGGAGCGTTAGTTGAGCCCGATGAGCCAGGCGGCACAGAACCTCAACTGGTTGATCACCAACTTTGTGGACAACACCCCTGGGGTGTCCCACACCGTCGTCGTGTCCGCCGACGGACTCCTTCTGGCCATGTCCGAAGGCTTCCCCCGCGACCGCGCGGACCAACTGGCGGCCGTCGCCTCCGGACTGACCTCGCTGACCGCCGGGGCATCCCGGATCTTCGAGGGCGGGACGGTGGCACAGACGGTCGTGGAGATGGAGCGCGGCTTCCTCTTCCTGATGTCCGTCTCGGACGGATCGTCCCTCGCGGTCCTCTCCCACCCGGAGTGCGACATCGGTCTCGTCGGCTACGAGATGGCACTGCTCGTCGACCGTGCGGGCGCTGTCCTCACGCCGGACCTGCGTGCCGAACTACAAGGCAGTCTGCTTCACTGACCGCCCCCGGATCCAGACACCGCACGAAATCACCGTCCGGCCGCCACAATCCCCCCACCGGCCTCAACAGACGGCACGACTGACCGACCTGCTGTCCCGCCCGGAGGATTCATGACCCCGCCCACCGCCTCTCATGATCCGTACGCTGAGCCGTACGGGGACGAGGGCGACCAGCCGCTGGTACGTCCGTACGCGATGACCGGCGGCCGGACCCGGCCGCGGTACCAACTCGCCATAGAGGCGCTGATCAGCACCACGGCCGACCCGGCGCAGCTGATGGGGCTGCTCCCCGAACACCAGCGCATCTGCCACCTGTGCCGGGAAGTGAAGTCGGTGGCCGAGGTCTCGGCGCTCCTGTCCATGCCTCTCGGTGTGGCCAGGATCCTCGTCGCGGACCTCGCGGAGGCCGGACTGGTCGCCATTCACCAGCCTGGCGGCGATGAGAACAACGGCGGCGCGCCGGACGTGACTTTGCTCGAAAGGGTGCTCAGTGGACTTCGCAAGCTCTGACGGAGGCCGGGCGACCACCTCCGCGAAGATCGTCGTGGCGGGCGGCTTCGGTGTCGGCAAGACCACGTTCGTGGGTGCCGTCTCCGAGATCAACCCGCTGCGCACCGAGGCCGTCATGACGTCCGCTTCGGCGGGCATCGACGACCTCACCCACACCGGGGACAAGACCACCACCACGGTGGCCATGGACTTCGGCCGTATCACCCTGGACCAGGACCTGATCCTGTACCTGTTCGGTACCCCGGGTCAGGACCGGTTCTGGTTCATGTGGGACGACCTGGTCCGCGGCGCCATCGGCGCGGTGGTCCTGGTCGACACCCGGCGTCTCGCCGACTGCTTCCCCGCGGTCGACTACTTCGAGAACAGCGGCCTGCCGTTCGTCATCGCCCTCAACGGCTTCGACGGACACCAGCCGTACAACCCCGAGGAAGTGCGCGAGGCCCTGCAGATCGGTCCGGACGCTCCGATCATCACGACGGACGCCCGACACCGTGCGGATGCGAAGAGCGCTCTCATCACGCTGGTCGAGCACGCTCTGATGGCTCGGCTGCGGTAGCAGCCAAGTCGACAGGTCCATAAGGAAGTTGTCGTAGACGAACTGGAGCCGGCTGTGTCGTTTGACACGGTCGGCCACAGTGTTCATAACGTTTCGACAGAGAATTTCACCGGCGCCGACACGGTTCGCGGTCACCCGGTACCGCTGCGCTCACGAAAGCCCCGCCTTTTGGCGGGGCTCGCTCTTTATGACCGTTTTATCTGGGGCCGATGCCACCCGGAATCACAGGTTCCGAGTGTTTGGAAGGGCGCTCCCTGACGTGCTGGAATGCGCTGAACTGCCCAGTAGCTAAGTCACGGGCGCTGGAGATACCGCGGCACAACGTAGGTGCCGACGCCGAGAGGTTGTTGGTCGAGTGAGGCGAAGCACGAACGGTCCCGAGCCGTCGGCACGGGGCAACTTCACCCCGCCGCCGCGCGGAGCGGCGCCCGCACACATGCCCGGCCCGGAGCCCGTCCCGGCCCCCGCGCCGAGCGGCGGCCGTTTCTCCCCGCGCAACTGGCGAGTGCCGGCCAGGCTGAACGCGATCCTGCTCATACCCGTGGTGGTCGGCCTCGTCATGGGCGGCTTCCAGGTACGGAGTTCGATCGACACCTGGCAGCAGGCCCAGGACGCCGAGAAGACGGCGCGTCTGGTGCAGGCGGCGCTGAACTACGGCGACAAGCTGTTCGTCGAGCGCGACGTCAGCGCGGCCCCGCTGCTCCAGGGCAGCCAGGCCAGCGCCAAGGACAAGGCAGCCGTCACGGCCGTCCGCAAGGACACCGACACCGCGGCCGACGCCTTCGACGCGGCGGCCCAGAACATGCCGAAGACGGCCGGTCTGGAGCGGCGCCTCGCCATCTTCCGCAAGGTCGAGCCCGGTCTGGACTCCCTGCGGAAGGTCGCGTACACCTCCAAGCTCCCCGGGGTGAAGACCGAGGAGGGCTACCTCCAGATCCAGCACCCGCTGATGGAGTTCGCCAACGAGCTCGGTCTGGGAACCGGAAACATCACCAGCTACGGCCGTACGGTCTACGCGATCTCCCTCTCCAAGGCGGCCCTGTCGCTGGAGCGGTCCATCGGTATGCACATGCTGGTCCAGCCGGGCCCGGGCGTGAGCAGCCTCGCCAGCCAGCGTGTCGCCCTCTCCTCGTACGCCTACCTCGAGGGCATCGCCGTCGAGGAGTACCTCGGCGGTGGCACCCAGGCCGACGCGGACAAGCTCTCCGCCGCCCAGGCGAAGATCAAGGCGGAACTGACCGAGCAGGGGAAGCAGGCCGCGGCCGCCGACCCGAACTACGTGAAACCGCCGTCCGACCCGACCGCGATGGTCACGACGCTCGCGCAGCTCGAGTCCACGCTGCCGGCCGACCGCGCCGCCCTGGCGGGCAAGGGCATCACCGCGCAGAACTGGTGGGCGGTCAACACCGCCAAGTACAACGCCTACCGCCAGATCGAGTCGGACCTCTCCGACAAGGCCGTGGCCGAGGCGGCGGACATCTCCGCCGGCGCCAAGACCGACGCCATCATCACCGGTGCCGCCGTCGTGATCGCCCTGCTCGCCGCGTTCATCCTGGCCGGCATGGTGGCCCGCCAGATGAGCCGCTCGATGCGCCAGCTGCGCAACGCGGCCTTCAACGTCGCCGAGCAGCGTCTGCCGATGCTGGTCGACCAGCTCTCGCGCACCGACCCGGGCCGCGTCGACACCCGCGTCCAGCCGATCCCGATCACCACCACGGACGAGATCGGCGAGGTCGCCCGCGCCTTCGACCAGGTCCACCGCGAGGCGGTCCGACTGGCCGCCGAGCAGGCCCTCCTGCGCGGCAACATCAACGCGATCTTCACCAACCTGTCGCGTCGCAACCAGTCGCTGATCGAGGGCCAGCTGACCCTGATCACCGAGCTGGAGAACAACGAGGCCGACCCGGACCAACTGGAGAGCCTCTTCCGCCTGGACCACCTCGCGACCCGTATGCGCCGCAACGGCGAGAACCTCCTGGTCCTCGCCGGCGAGGAGCCCGGCCGCCGCTGGGACCAGCCGGTCCCGCTGGTGGACGTGCTGCGCGCCGCCTCCTCCGAGGTGGAGCAGTACGAGCGCATCGAGCTCTCGGGTGTCCCGGAGGCCGAGATCCACGGCCGCGCCGTGACCGACCTCGTGCACCTGCTCGCCGAGCTCCTGGAGAACGCCACCACGTTCTCCTCCCCGCAGACCAAGGTCCGCGTCACCGCGACCCGTCTCCCGGACGGCCGCATCATGGTCGAGATCCACGACAAGGGCATCGGCCTCACCGCCGAGGACTTCGCGGACATCAACCACAAGCTGGCCAACCCGCCGACCGTGGACGCCGCGATCTCCCAGCGCATGGGCCTGTTCGTGGTCGGCCGGCTGTCCGACCGGCACGGCATCCGCGTCCAGCTCCGTCCCTCGGGCGAGCAGGCCGGCACCACCTCGCTGGTCATGCTCCCCGACGCCATCACCCACGGTGGTGGCGGCGAGCAGCCGATGCGCGACGAGTTCACCGTCTCCCAGATCATCCCGGAGCAGCAGCAGCCGCCGTCGTTCCCGGGCGAGAACTTCGGAGGTCAGCAGCAGCAGCCGTTGCTCACCGCCGCGGACCTCGGCTTCGACGACAGCCGCTACGAGGTCCCGGACGACATCCGCGACCTCGACCCGGTGGGCCGCTCCCTGATGCGCGAGGAGCGCCGGGCGGCCCTGGAGGCACAGGCGCAGGGCATGGAAGCCATCGAGGGCCCGCAGGGGTACACCGAGGGCTTCGACACCCGGCAGCCCTACGACAACGGACAGCCGCCCTACAACGGCGCTCCGGCGTACGACGGCGCCCAGGGTGTGCACGAGGAGCAGCAGACGACGTACGACCAGCAGACGTCGTACGAGGAGCCGCAGCGCGCCGCGTACGACGAGGCGTACTTCCCGTCCACCGGTGGCTACCCGGAGGCCTCCTATCCGGAGGCCGTCCAGGAGGAGCACGCCGGAGCGCGCGGTTCCGCGCCGGAGACGCATTCGGGCTTCGAAGAGCCGTCCTACCAGGACGACTGGCCGCAGCAGGAGGCGTACCAGGGCGGCTACCGCTCCGAGTACGCTCCGCAAGCGGAATCACCGCAGGCCGCTGACGCCACCGAGCAGGACCGCGTAGGCTTCAGTCGTCCGGGACCGGCTCCCTCGGCCGCCCACGCGATGACCGACGCCGGACTGCCCCGCCGCGGATCCACCGCAGGCGGCAACGTCAACGGCAACGGCCAGAGCCCCGCGAACCGCCAGAAGGAGCAGGCCCCGGCCGTTCCCGACGGCAAGGGCGACGACGACTGGCGCTCGTCCAACGACGACCGGTGGCAGCGCGCCGAGCAGCTGAAGAAGCCGAAGGCCGGCGGGGTCACCTCGTCCGGTCTGCCCCGGCGGGTACCCAAGGCCAACCTGGTCGAGGGCACCGCGGAATCGACCCCCCAGGGCGGCCCTCAGGTCTCCCGTGCTCCCGAGGACGTCCGGGGCAGGCTGAGCAACCTGCGCCGGGGTGTCGAGCGGGGACGCAATGCAGGTAGTGAGACGAACGGTCAGGGCTTCGGCTCTGACAGCACCTACAACCAGGAGCGTTAGTGTGAGCCCGATGAGCCAGGCGGCACAGAACCTGAACTGGTTGATCACCAATTTCGTGGACAACACCCCCGGGGTGTCGCACACGGTGGTGGTCTCCGCCGACGGACTCCTTCTGGCCATGTCCGAAGGCTTTCCCCGTGACCGTGCCGACCAGCTGGCCGCCGTCGCGTCCGGTCTGACCTCGCTGACCGCGGGCGCGTCCCGCATCTTCGAGGGCGGTCATGTGAACCAGACGGTTGTGGAGATGGAGCGAGGATTCCTCTTCATCATGTCCGTTTCCGATGGTTCGTCGCTCGCGGTCCTTGCACACCCTGAGGCGGACATCGGTCTCATTGGGTACGAGATGGCGCTTCTGGTGGACCGTGCAGGCACGGTCCTGACCCCGGATCTCCGTGCGGAGCTCCAGGGCAGCCTTCTCAACTAACAGACAGACGGTGCGTATTGGCGTCTTGTGGCCGTAAGGTTTCGGGACGCGGACCCACAGTGACGGGTTCCCGGCACAGTCGGAGGAGGAGAAAGTGGTGACACCCCCAGGCGGTTCGTCTTCGGGCAACTGGTCGTACGGCCCCGGCCAGGGGCAGGGCGGCCAGGGCGACGGTTCGCAGAACCCGAACCGGTACAACTTTCCCTCCGCGCCCAGCCAGCGGCGTCAGCAGCCGTACCCGCAGGGTCCCCAGGGCCCCGGGCCGTCTCCGTACGACCAGCCGGCGGCACCGCGCATCCAGCCCGTACAACCGCAGCGGCGCTCGCCCGAGCCGTCGCCCACCGGGGCGTCCAACCCTCTGGTGCGTCCGTACGCCATGACGGGCGGCCGCACCAGGCCCCGCTACCAGCTCGCCATCGAGGCGCTGGTGCACACCACCGCACAGCCGCACCAGATGCAGGGCCAGTTGCCCGAGCATCAGCGCATCTGCAACCTCTGCCGGGAGATCAAGTCGGTGGCCGAGATCTCGGCCCTGCTGACCATCCCTCTCGGTGTCGCCAGGATCCTCGTCGCCGACTTGGCGGAAGCGGGCCTGGTCGCCATTCATCAGCCGGGCGGCGACGAGAGCGCCGGCGGCCAGCCAGCCGTGACATTGCTCGAAAGGGTGCTCAGTGGACTTCGCAAGCTCTAGCGGAGGGCCTTCCCGCTCCACCACGTCCGCGAAGATCGTGGTGGCGGGCGGCTTCGGCGTGGGCAAGACCACGTTCGTCGGCGCCGTCTCGGAGATCAACCCGCTGCGCACCGAGGCCGTCATGACGTCCGCTTCCGCGGGCATCGACGACCTCACGCACACCGGAGACAAGACGACGACGACCGTCGCCATGGACTTCGGCCGCATCACCCTGGACCAGGACCTGATCCTGTACCTGTTCGGCACCCCCGGCCAGGACCGGTTCTGGTTCATGTGGGACGACCTGGTGCGCGGCGCCATCGGCGCGATCGTCCTGGTCGACACCCGGCGTCTCGCCGACTGCTTCCCCGCGGTCGACTACTTCGAGAACAGCGGCCTGCCGTTCGTCATCGCCCTCAACGGCTTCGACGGCAGCCAGCCGTACAACCCGGACGAGGTCCGCGAGGCCCTGCAGATCGGTCCGGACACCCCGATCATCACGACGGACGCCCGCCACCGCGCGGACGCCAAGTCGGCGCTGATCACGCTGGTGGAGCACGCCCTCATGGCGCGGCTCCGCTAGCCTCTCCCCCACCTCCGAGGCACCGGCCCTCGCTTCTCCCCACCGAGAAGCGGGGGCCGTTGTCCGTGCGGACACCCGAACGCGGGTCCCGTGAGGGCACGTTGGGCGGCCTCGTACGCCCTGGCGGCACCCCGGGGCCGTGTCGGCGGGCGCCTGGTCCGGAGAACGCCGCAGCCCCGCCCCTCCGGCTCGGAGGGGCGGGGCTGTCGGTCGTCAGGACGCTCAGTGCCAGCTGTGCGGGGCGCGGAAGCCGCCCTCGCGCTCCAGGCGGCGCCAGCCGGCCCGCGGGCGGGCACGGTGGGCCGGAGCGGCATCGGTGGGAGCGGCGGCGGCACGGGCCAGCAGGATCGCCGTGATGGCGGCGACCTCCTCGGGCTCGGCGTGGCCCTTCTCGACGCGGATGTCAGGGGTGCTCATAGGTCTCAGTCTCCATGAGAGAGGTTTCCGCGGCGGTACCGCGGAGGATCCGCAGGGTTACTGCGGGGGGTTGCCGTGCTTGCGGGAGGGCAGGTCCGCGTGCTTGGTGTGGAGCATCGCGAGCGACTTGATCAGGACCTCGCGCGTCTCGGCGGGGTCGATCACGTCGTCGACCAGACCGCGCTCGGCGGCGTAGTAGGGGTGCATCAGCTCGGCCTTGTACTCCTTGACCATGCGGACGCGCATGGCCTCGGGGTCGGCGGCCTCGGCGATCTGGCGGCGGAAGATGACGTTGGCGGCGCCCTCGGCGCCCATCACGGCGATCTCGTTCGTGGGCCAGGCATAGGTGAGGTCGGCCCCGATGGACTGGCTGTCCATGACGATGTAGGCGCCTCCGTACGCCTTGCGCAGGATCAGGGAGATCCGCGGCACCGTCGCGTTGCAGTACGCGTACAGCAGCTTCGCGCCGTGCCGGATGATCCCGCCGTGCTCCTGGTCGACGCCCGGAAGGAATCCCGGGACATCCAGCAACGTGATGATCGGGATATTGAAAGCGTCACACATCTGAACAAAGCGTGCAGCTTTTTCGGAGGCCTCGATGTCGAGGACACCCGCGAGGCTCTGCGGCTGGTTGGCCACGATGCCGACGACCTGGCCGTCGAGACGGGCCAGCGCGCAGATGATGTTGCGGGCCCAGCGCTCGTGGACCTCCAGGTAGTCGCCGTCGTCGACGAGCTCCTCGATGACCTTGGTCATGTCGTACGGACGGTTGCCGTCGGCCGGGACCAGGTCCAGCAGCACCTCGCTGCGGCGGTCGGACGGGTCGTCCGAGTCGGCGCGCGGCGGGTTCTCGCGGTTGTTCTGCGGGAGCATCGACAGGAGGTAGCGCACCTCGGCGATGCAGGTCTCCTCGTCGTCGTACGCGAAGTGGCAGACGCCGCTGGTCTCCGCGTGGACGTCGGCGCCGCCCAGGCCGTTCTGGGTGATCTCCTCGCCCGTCACCGCCTTGACCACGTCCGGGCCGGTGATGAACATCTGCGAGGTCTCGCGGACCATGAAGACGAAGTCCGTCAGGGCGGGGCTGTAGGCCGCGCCGCCCGCGCACGGGCCGAGCATCACCGAGATCTGCGGGATGACACCGGAGGCCTTGGTGTTGCGCTGGAAGATGCCGCCGTAGCCGGCGAGCGCGGAGACGCCCTCCTGGATACGGGCGCCGGCGCCGTCGTTCAGGGAGACCAGCGGCGCACCGGCCGCGATGGCCATGTCCATGATCTTGTGGATCTTCGTGGCGTGCGCCTCGCCGAGCGCGCCGCCGAAGATGCGGAAGTCGTGGGCGTAGACGAAGACCGTGCGGCCCTCGACCGTGCCCCAGCCGGTGATGACACCGTCGGTGTACGGCTTCTTCGCCTCCAGGCCGAATCCGGTCGCCCGGTGCCGGCGCAGCTGCTCGACCTCCTGGAACGAGCCCGCGTCCAGCAGCAGCTCGATGCGCTCCCGGGCGGTCAGCTTGCCCTTGGCGTGCTGTGCCTCGGTCGCCTTCTCGCTGGGTCCGCGCAGAGCCTCGGCACGGATCGCGTGCAGCTCCGCCACACGCCCGCGCGCGTCCGTCGGTTCACCTGTGGAGCTCGTGGAGCCTGCGGAGCCGGCCTCGTCCAAAACGGTCATGTAGTGACCATACGAAGTCCACCAAGGAAAGGGGCCCGTCGACTCTGCACAGTCTCCGGCCCGTTTTCCTGGTAACCCTGAACAGAACCACCACCTCATGCAGGCAATCGGACTGCTCAGGGGGGCATCTGCTTGTAGGGGTCGAACAAAGGCTTCCGCTGAGAGCCACCTCACATTCATGAGGAGCACATGCCACCTCCGGAGTGACGCGGACCCCCGGACGGCGGTCCGCGTCACCTCGCGCGAGGGCTCAGCAGCCGCCACAGTTGTAGTAGAGGACGTCCCAGTGGTTGCCCTCGTCGGCGTAGATGTTGCCGGAGCCGGACTGGTACTGCGGGGCGCCGTCACCGCGCAGCCCTATGTAGGTGAACGTGTTCTTGATGTAGCCGGTGACGCAGGTGTTCTTGCCGTAGTCGAGCTTGTAGCCGTTCCAGTGCGAGTAGGTGCCGCTCGCGTGGCCGGTCTCGGTGCCGCCGGTGATGTTGAGCGCGCAGCCGCTCGCCCCCTTGAGGGTCTGAGCACCCTGCGCACTGGCCAGGTTCAGCTGGTCGAAGGACGTACAGGTGGAGTTGTTGCGGTCGGAGCAGCCGCCGGAGGAGGACCAGGTGATACCGACCTGGCGGAACATCGAGGTCGCGGTGGCGTGGCTGATCTTGGTGGCGGCGAAGGCGTCGGTCGAGGTGCCGAGGACGGCGACACCGGGGGCGACGACGAGCGCGAGAGCGGTCAGCGCGGACCTGAGTTTCATAGGGGGGACCTTTCCTGCGGGGGACCGTCGGCGGCCGTACGGCGTACGGCCGTGCTTCCTGTGGGGCGGCTGTGCAGGGGGTGCACGCAGATGGTGCCCGAGTTCTACGCGCGTTCGCCAGAGGGTGGTGGGAGATGACATAACGTGACGCCGCAGACACATTACGGATGATGTTGAAACTTGAACGGAATAGGTCTACGGTTCCCCCTGTTGACCTCGTTGAAGATTCAACAGACCAACGCTACGGCTCCGACCCGAACCGTGGCCCGTCCCCTCAAGGAGCACGTCATGGGTATCTTCGGCCGCAAGTCCACCGACGCCGCCGAGTCGCCGGCCTCCGCCACGACTCCCGTCAGCCCGGAGCTCTCCGCGCTGACCGGCGACTACACGATCGACCCGGCGCACTCGACGATCGGCTTCGTCGCGCGCCACGCGATGGTCACCAACGTCAAGGGCTCGTTCAAGGACTTCGAGGGCAGCCTGCACCTGGACGGCGGCGACCCGGCCAAGTCCACGGCCACCCTCGACATCAAGATGGCGAGCATCGACACCGGTTCCGCGGACCGCGACGGTCACCTGAAGAGCGCCGACTTCTTCAAGATCGACGAGTTCCCGACGATGACCTTCCGTTCCACCAGGGCCGAGGCCCTCGGCGGCGACGACTACCGCATCACCGGTGACCTGGAGATCCTCGGCACCACCAAGGAGATCAGCATCGACCTGGAGTTCAACGGCGCCGCGAAGGACCCCTTCGGCAACGAGCGCGTGGGCTTCGAGGGCAAGGCCGAGATCCTGCGCTCCGAGTGGGGCATCACCTGGAACGCGGCCCTGGAGACCGGTGGCGTCCTCGTCTCCGACAAGATCAAGCTGAACTTCGACATCTCGGCGATCCGCAACGCCGACTGAACGACCGGCTCCCGCCGGTGACCAGCCGGCCGGGCAGTCCGTTCACGCGGTACCCGAGCGCGCCCGTCCCCCCGTCCCTCCGTGGACGAGGGACGGGCGCTCCGGCGTTCGGGGGCCGCTCTCACTTCGGCCGCCGGCCCGCCTCCAGTTCGGCGATCACGGCCCGCAGACGGGCCTCCCGGGTCTCCGGGCTCCGTGCCCGCAGCAAGCCCACCACGGCCCGGTACCGGTCGGTCCGGCCCAGCCCGTCGAAGAAGCTCAGGGCGCGCGGGTGCTCCGCCAGCGCCGCGGCCAGGTCGTCGGGGACCGTGGCCTCCTTCTGCGAGGCATAGGCGGCCGCCCACCGGCCGTCCGCCCGGGCGGCCGCGACCTCCGCGTGGCCCGCGGGCCGCATCCGTCCCGCCGCGGTGAGTTCCTCGACGCGCCGCACGTTCACCGCCGACCACATGCTGCCGGGCCGGCGCGGGGTGATCCGCTGGAGGAACCACGCGTCGTCGTACCCCTTGCGGTGGCCCGTGATCCAGCCGTGGCACAGCGCCACGTCGTTGACGTCCGCGGCGCCGACGGAGACGAGCCCGGTCCCCTTCTTCGCGACCTTCACCCAGACACCGGCGCCGAGCCCGGCGTGGGCGGTGAGCCACGCGTCCATCGCCGCCACGTCCGCGAAGGTCTCGACGCCTGCCGTGTCCTCGGTCCCGCCGGAATGGGCCATGGGGGAACGCTAGCCCGCGGCACGCCGCCCGGTGACGCGTACGGCACCGTCGACCGGCCCACCGGGACGCCGGGTCGCCCGCGCGCCGCGGCTCGGTGTCCTTACGTCCGCGGGTCCAGGGATTAACCCGATGCGCCCTGCCCCCGCGGTCGTTAGCCTCCGGGTATGAGCTGGCTTCCCCCTGATTTCGTCCACCCGTCGCGCGTCGAGGTGCCCGGCGGGTGCCATCTGCGGCCCATCACCGGGGGCGACGCCGCCGTCGACTACCCGACCGTCATGGGGTCGCGCGAGCGGCTCTGGTCGATCTTCGGGGAGGCGTGGGGCTGGCCCGCCGCGACCATGACGTACGACGCGAACCTGAAGGACCTGGAGCGGCACGAGCGGGAGATCGCCGCCCACGAGTCCTTCAACTACGTGCTGTTCGACGCCGCCGGGACGACCGAGTTCGGCTGCGTCTACATCGACCCGCCGGAGAAGGCGGGCGCCGACGCGGACATCTCCTGGTGGGTGGTGGACGACAGCGTCGGTACGGACCTGGAGCGGGAGCTGGACCTGCTCGTCCCGCGGTGGATCGCCGAGGCGTGGCCCTTCACCCGGCCCCGGTTCATCGGCCGGGACCTGTCCTGGAGCAAGTGGCTGGCGCTGCCGGACGCGTAGGGACCAACAGTCCCACCCGGCAGTCCCACCCGGCAGTCCCACCCGGCGGCGGGGCGTCAGAAGCCCCCGCCGAAGTCTCCTCCGCCACCGAAGTCGCCGCCGCCCCCGCCGTCCCCGAATCCGCCCCCGCCGTCCCCGAATCCGCCTCCGAAGTCGCCCGAGTCGTAGTCGGCGCCGGAGACGTCGCCCCCGCCGAAGTCGCCGTAGCCGGAGCCGTAGTCGGCGGCGTAGGCGGGGCTCGCCATCCAGCTGCCGAGCACGGTGCCGACGAGCAGGCCGGGCAGCAGGCCGCCGCCGAAGTAGCCGCCCGCCCACGGGCCGTACGCCGGGCCGGCGTCCCAGTACGGACGGCGGCCGTGCTCCGTGTCCACCTCACGGACCGCCGGGTCGGTGCCGTCGGCCAGGCGTGCCCGGTCCGCGGCGCACACCGGGACCTCGCGCGCGGCGCCGCCGGCCGGAGTCCACCGGGCGTCGGCGACCGAGGGGCCGTGCCGGGGGTCGAAGAAGCAGGGGGCGCGGCGCTCGGGGACCGGCCGGCCCTCGCGGCGCGCGGCGAGCACCGCGAGCGAGAACCGGCCGTCCTCCAGCGCCTCGGTCACGGGTCGCACGTCCTCGGGGCGCCGGGCGGCCGCCATGGACGACTTCGCCTGTTCGTAGGCGTCGAGGGCGCGCTCGTAGTCCGCACGCATGGTGTCGTCGGCGCCCGCCTCGGCGGGGTGGAAGTCGAGGCGGTCCAGCTCCTCGCCGAAGGCGGTGATGTCCTCGTCCACCACGACACGGAGCCGTTCGAGCGCCGCCCGCTGCTCCGCCTCCCGGCGCTGCCGCTTGCGCCGCACGACCGTGTAGGCGCCCGCACCACCGATCACGAGCACCGCGCCGACCGCGATCAGCGCGCCGGAGGAGACGCCTCCCCCGTCGTCACCGCCGCTCCAGCTCGTGGGCGCCGATCCCCGGATGTTGGCGAGCGCGCTGTCCGTGAAGTCGTTCAGCTGGGTGTTCGCGTCCCGCTCGCCCTGGACGCTCGTGACGAGGTTCCGCACGGCGTTGCCGGGCAGCACCGCGGCGTCGGCGCGGGCGTCGAAGCGGTCGCCGAGCCGGATCGCGTACAGGCCCGTGACGCCCGTGGAGGTGCGCAGGTTCCGGAACAGGTCCTGGGTCGGGAAGCCGGCGGGGAGCACGGCGACGAGGACGGGCTTGTCCGCCTTCTCGATCTTCTCGGCGAGCGCGGACGCCTGCGCGGCGGACAGCTGGTCGGCGGCGGCCGGGTCCACGTAGACGGGACTCTCGCGCAGGGCGGCGGCGACGGTGGAGACGCTGGTGGCCGCGTGGGCTCCGGGCGCGAACGACAGCATGGCCAGGGCCGCGAGTGTCAGTGCGACCAACAGGCCCGGAATCCCTCGGGTGGGTGCGGCCCTCATGTCTTCGAAGCTACCCGAAGCGGAGCAGAACCGGGCATCGGGGCCGTGGTCGCGGAGCCCTGCCGCCCTGACGTCCGGACCGTGATGAAGCCCGTGCGACGGGCGCCGCGTGCCGGGCGCCGCCGGCCGTCGTCGGTCGCGCCCGCCGTTCGCGCCGCCCGCCGGCCGTCGAGTCGTCCGTCCCGCAACGATCCGGTTCCGCCCGGCGGAATTGTGGGCTCCGTCACAGCAGTGACTGGCATGCACCTGATGAGGTGACGCGCATGGTCGGACTCATCCTTCGCGTGCTCCCGTTCTGGGTGCGCGAGCCGCTGCTCATCGTCGTCGGCGTCCCCTTCACCCTCGGGCTCTTCTACGCCGCGGCCCGGGACCGGGCGCCGATCGGCGCTCTCCTCGGCCTCGTGGTCCTCGTGTTCACCGCGATCCGCATCCACACCGTGGTCAAGGCGCTGCGGGCCCGTAAGGCGGCCAGGCAGCTCGGGAGCGCGCCGGCGACCGCGCCGTGAGGAGCCGGGACGGCGAAAGGCGCCGGCCGGGGCTGGTGTCCAGCCCCGGCCGGCGCCTTCACGCGTGGTGTCACCCGGCGCGGTACGCCTGCGTCAGCTTGGCTACCGCGTCCGCGTAGTGCCCGGTCAGGAGCAGGTGGTCGGCGTCCGCGAAGGGTTTCGCGGAGGCCGCCGTGACCGCCGTGCCGATCTTCTGCTGGACCAGCAGACGGGCCTTGGTGACGGCCGTGCGGGCCACCGTGCCGGCACCCGCGCGCTCCGCCGCCGCGGCGACCAGGGCGAGGGCCCTGAGGCTCGCGGTGCCGCCGCCCGGCACGTTCGTGAGCGTCGTCAGACCCCACCCGTACGGGAACTGCGGGTCGTACGACGTGTCACCGACGTTGATCGGCAGCTGCGACTCGCTCTTCGGCCAGGTGACCGGGAGCTGTCCGGTGAAGGCGCGCCGGCCGTAGAGGACGTCGGCGACACCGTCGCCCTCCGTGCCCGGCAGCCAGGAGGCCACGAGCGCGTCGACGTCCCCGAGGCGGTCGCCGATGAGCTGCGGGCGGCCCGACACGATGAGCACGGCGCACTTCATGGCCGCGCACACCGTGTCGACGGCGGCCTTGTCGGCGGCGGTCAGCTCCAGGTCGTTGCCGTTGCCGACGTCACCCACGCCCTCGGCGTACGGGGTCTCGCCGACCACGACCACTCCGACGTCGTATCCGGCGGTGGAGGCCGAGGCGTCCTTGGAGTACGTGACGTCGCCGCCCGCCTTGCGCATGCCCTGGAGGATCGTCGTGCCCGGGGTGATGTTCCCGGACGAGCCCTGCCAGGTGATGGTCCAGCCACCGGTCTGGTTGCCGATGTCGTCGGCGTTGGACCCGGCGACGTAGACCTTCTGGGACTTCTTCAGCGGCAGGACGGACCCGGCGTTCTTGAGCAGGACCTGGGACTCCGCCGCCGCCTGCCGGGCCACCGCGCGGTGCGCCGTCGAGCCGATCGCGGAGGCTCCGCCGGTGTCCGCGTACGGCTTCTCGAAGAGGCCGAGGCGGAACTTCTGCGCGAGGATCCGGGCGACGGCGTCGTCGATCCGCCGGTCGGTGACCCGTCCGGCCTTCGCCTCGTCGATCAGGGTCGCGCTGAACTCCTTGTAGCCGTACGGGACCATCATCATGTCGACGCCCGCGTTGACCGAGGTGCGGACGTGCGCGGCGTAGTCACCGGGGAGCTGGTCGATGGCGTTCCAGTCGCTGATGACGAAGCCGTCGAAGCCCATCCGGTCCTTGAGCACGCCGTTGATCATGTCGGCGCGGGCGTGCATCTTCACCGGGCCCTGGCCGTCGCCGAGGTCGAGCGACGAGTAGGAGGGCATGACCGTGCCGACGCCGCGGTCCACCGCTTCCTGGAACGGGGCCAGGTGCACGGCCTCCAGCTCCTGTCGGCCGACCTTGGTGACGCCCTGGTCGACGGTGTAACTGCCGGTGGTGGAGGAGCCGTAGGCGGTGCCGCCGTCGCCGACGAAGTGCTTGGCGGTGGCGAGGACCCTGTCGGCGTCCTTCAGGTCCCTGCCGCTGCGGTCGCCCTGGAGGCCCTGGACGACCGTCTCCATGGACTCGACGAGCGCCGGGTCCTCACCGAAGGACTCGTAGGAGCGGCCCCAGCGTTCGTCGCGGGTCACGCACAGGCAGGGCGCGAAGTCCCACGGAACGCCGGTGGCGCGGACCTCGGCCGCGGTCACGGCTCCCGTCCGCTCGGCGAGCGCGGGGTCGCGGGTGGCGCCGATGCCGATGTTGTGGGGCATCACGGTCGCGCCGGCGAGGTTGTTGTGGCCGTGCACCGCGTCCACGCCGTAGATCAGCGGGATCTGGAAACGGGTGGCCTGCGCCCGGAGCTGGTAGCCGTCGATCATCTTCGCCCAGGCCGCGGGGGTGTTGGGGGTCGGCGTGGAGCCGCCGCCGGAGAGCAGTGATCCGAGATCGTACGCGGCGATGTCACCGCCCGCGCCGATCGCGCCGCGCTCCGCCTGGGTCATCTGCCCGGCCTTCTCCGCGAGGGACATCCGGGAGAGGAGGTCGGCGACCCGCTTCTTCACGGGGAGCTTCGCGTCCAGGTACGGGAGTCCGTGGGCGTCGATGACGACCTGCGGGGTCTCGGCGGGGGCCTTGGCGCCGGTCACCGTGAGCTTGAGCGGGACGGTCTCGGCCGCTTCACCGGTGCGGTCGCGCAGGGTCGGGACCCGGACCGTGCGGCTCGCGCCGGACTCCGTGCCCGCCGGGAAGGTGATCTCCCCCTTGACCGGGGTGTAGTCCTTGCCGGACTCGGCGGTGCCGCCGGCGCTCTCGTAGGCGACGGTCACCGGCTCGTCGATCGGGGCGGAGCCGGTGGTGGCGACGGAGACCTTGACGCTCGCGGTGCCGCCCTCCTTCACCGGGTAGACCGCCGCGTCGGTGGTGACGGAGGCGCGCAGCGACTGGTCGGCCTTGCCGTACAGCTCGACGTCGTCCATGGCGAACCGGCCCGGGGCGCCGACGGGGAGGGTGACGGCGTAGCCCCACATCTGCGTCAGGCCGAGCACCTGGTCGATGCCGCCGACGGGCTGGTAGTCCGTGCGGTAGGTGAAGTCGCCGAAGGGGATCTCGATCTGTTTCCAGCCGGAGAAGTCGTCCGTGAAGGA
This sequence comes from Streptomyces sp. NBC_01428, assembly GCF_036231965.1. NCBI lineage: Bacteria > Bacillati > Actinomycetota > Actinomycetes > Kitasatosporales > Streptomycetaceae > Streptomyces > Streptomyces sp. NBC_01428. The sequence continues at coordinate 3,011,593 of NZ_CP109499.1, forward strand.
GGTCGTCCACAGCTCGGAGGCCTCGCCGTTCGCGCCGCCGTCCTTGATCTCGAAGGCGGTCTTCTTGCCGTTGTCCTGGCCGTCCCACCAGAAGCGGATGCCCTTGTGCGCGGACCAGTCGTGGCCCGGCTGGTCCGCGGCGTAGTCGTGGGTGAAGCCGCCGTAGCCGCTGATGTCGTAGTCGCCGGCGAGGACCTTGGCGCCCTCGGGCGCGTCGGACCGCTCGGCCAGGGTCAGTTCGGGCGGGTCGTCGGCGTCGCCGCCCCAGGTGAAGAGGCCTTCGGCCGGCTGGCTCGCGAAGGGCACCTCGCCCTCGAAGCGGTCGACCGGGACGGGGTCGGGATCGGCGGCCGCCGCCGTCCCCGCCGACGCCAACGGGAGCAGGCCGACGATCAGTGCGGCGCCGGCCAGCACGGCGGTTCTTCGTACGGAGTTCCGATCGAGCCCTGTCATGGGTTCCCTTTCGACTCTCACGTTCTTCTCACGACTTAGATCAGGGCGTGAGTTAACTGGCGTCACGGGAACCCGTCAAGGCTTCACGTCAGAACCGGTACACACCCAAGTCACAGCCGGATCAGGGCAGTTGTTCCTTCAGAATGTGAACGCGCGACCCCTTGACGCGGCTCCCGAGCCGTCATTTACTCACGCCTCGCACGCCTCCCCACCCCCACCTCCAGAAGGGCGGCGCTCCATGCGGAGATCCATCAGGAGATCCACTCGGGCGGTACGGCTGATCGTCGCCGGGCTGCTCACCACCGCGGGATTCACGGCGGCCGCGCCCGTCACGGCGCACGCCGCGGGCGAACAGGTCACCGCCTGGCTCACGACGACGGACGACTCGGGCGGCCGCCATGTCGTGCGCGGTCTGCAGGCCCAGGCGCCGTTCGCCTTCCAGTCGGGCAGTGGCGGCGGTGGCGAGAACATCACCGTCGACGAGAACACCCGGTACCAGACGTTCACCGGCGGAGGGGCCTCCTTCACCGACACGGCGGCGTGGCTGATGAACAGCAGCGGGGCGCTGTCGCAGAGCACGCGCGACGCGACGATGCGCAAGCTCTTCTCCCCCGCCGACGGCATCGGGCTGTCCTTCCTGCGCAACCCCATGGGCGCCTCCGACCTGGCCCGATTCGGCTACAGCTACGACGACGTGCCGGCCGGGCAGACCGATCCGAACCTGACGAAGTTCTCCATCGCGCACGACCTGGCCGACGTCGTGCCGCTGACCAGGCAGGCGCTCCAGCTCAACCCGTCCCTCACGGTGATGGCCTCGCCGTGGACGGCGCCGGCCTGGATGAAGGACAGCGGTTCGCTGAACGGCGGATGGCTGAAATCCGAGGACTACGGCGCCTACGCCTCGTACTTCGTGAAGTACCTCCAGGCGTACCGGGACCAGGGTGTCCCCGTCTCGTACGTCACCGCGCAGAACGAACCGACCTGCTGCTCGGGCTATCCCTCGATGAGCTGGAACGCCTCGGGGCTCGCCTACTTCACCAAGAGCGAGCTGCTGCCCAAGCTCCAGGCGGCCGGGCTGTCCACCAAGGTGCTCGCGCACGACTGGAACTGGGACGTGTACGACTCCTACGCCGCGCAGACCGTGGACGACGCGGCGGTCCGCTCGCACCCGAACTTCGGCGGGATCGCCTGGCACGGGTACGGCGGCGACGTCACCAAACAGACCGGGGTGCACAACCAGTACCCGAACCTCGACGCGTTCGGCACCGAACACTCCGGCGGCACCTGGATCGCCAACCAGCAGCGCGAGGACATGCTCAACATCGTCGACTACACCCGCAACTGGGCGAAGTCGGTGACCAAGTGGTCGCTGGCCGTGGACCAGAACATGGGCCCGCACAACGGGGGGTGCGGCACCTGCACCGGCCTGATCACCGTGCACAACGGCGACGGGGCGAGCGGGACCGTCGACTACACGGTCGAGTACTACACGATGGGCCATCTGACGAAGTTCGTCCGTCCCGGCGCGCAGCGGATCGCCTCCACGGCGTCGTCGGCGGTCCCGAACGTCGCCTGGCGCAACCCGGACGGCTCGAAGGCCCTGATCGCCTACAACGACGGCTCGGCCGCCAAGACCGTCACCATCAACTGGGGCTCCCAGCACGCCACTTACTCACTGCCGGGCAAGACGTCGGCGACATTCACCTGGTCCGGGACACCGTCGGGCGGCGGCGCGCAGTCGGGCGCGTTCGTCGGACTGGCCGGCAAGTGCCTGGACGTGGCGGGCGGTTCGAGTGCCAACGGCACGGCGGTCCAGCTCTACGACTGCAACGGCTCGACCGCGCAGTCCTGGAGCGTGCAGGCCGACGGTTCGGTGCGCTCGCTCGGCAAGTGCCTCGACGTCACCTCGGCCTCGACGGCGAACGGCGCGAAGGTGCAGCTCTACGACTGCAACGGCTCGGCCGCCCAGCGCTGGTCGTACAGCGCCTCGACCGGGGACGTGGTCAACACGGCGGCGAACAAGTGCCTCGACGTCACGGACAACTCGTCGGCGAACGGGGCCCGGGCGCAGATCTGGTCGTGCACGGGTGCCGCCAACCAGAAATGGCACCTCCAGTAGGCCACCCCCCACGGGGATGAGCGCCGGAGGGGCCTTTGCCCCTCCGGCGTTCGGCGTGCTACGCCGCCGGCTCGACCCCGGCACGCAGCAGGCCGTAGGTGTACGCGTCCTCCAGCGCCTGCCAGGACGCGGCGATGACGTTCTCGGCCACGCCGACCGTGGACCACTCCCCCGTGCCGTCGGAGGTGGCGATCAGGACGCGGGTGGTGGAGGACGTGCCGTGCTTGCCCTCCAGGATGCGGACCTTGTAGTCGACCAGTTCCAGCTTGGCCAGCTGGGGGTAGATCGTCTCCAGGGCCACGCGCAGGGCGCGGTCGAGGGCGTTGACCGGGCCGTTGCCCTCGGCGGTGGCGACGATGCGCTCGCCCTTGGCGAAGAGCTTCACCGTGGCCTCGTTGGCGTGCGTGCCGTCGGGGCGGTCCTCGACGATGGCCCGCCAGGACTCGACCTCGAAGTAGGACCGGGCCCGGCCCTCGGCCTCGGCGCGCAGCAGGAGCTCGAAGCTCGCGTCGGCCGCCTCGTACGTGTAGCCCTCCAGCTCGCGCTCCTTGACGCGGGCGACGACGCGGGCGACCAGTTCGCGGTCCCCGCTGATGTCGACGCCGAGTTCCTTGCCCTTGAGCTCGATCGAGGCCCGGCCCGCCATGTCGGAGACCAGCATCCGCATGGTGTTGCCGACCTGCTCGGGGTCGATGTGCTGGTAGAGGTCGGGGTCGACCTTGATCGCGGAGGCGTGCAGGCCCGCCTTGTGGGCGAAGGCCGACACCCCCACGTAGGGCTGGTGGGTGGAGGGGGTCAGGTTGACCACCTCGGCGATGGCGTGCGAGATCCGGGTCATCTCCCGCAGGGCGCCGTCGGGCAGCACCTTCTTGCCGTACTTCAGCTCCAGGGCGGCGACGACGGGGAACAGGTTGGAGTTGCCGACCCGCTCGCCGTAGCCGTTCGCCGTGCACTGGACGTGGGTGGCGCCCGCGTCGACGGCGGCCAGGGTGTTGGCGACCGCGCAGCCGGTGTCGTCCTGCGCGTGGATGCCGAGCCGGGCGCCGGTGTCCGCGAGGACGGTGGCGACGACGGCCTGGACCTGCGCCGGGAGCATCCCGCCGTTGGTGTCGCACAGGACCACGACGTCGGCGCCGGCCTCCGCGGCCGCGCGGACGACCGCCTTGGCGTAGCCCGGGTTCGCGCGGTAGCCGTCGAAGAAGTGCTCGCAGTCGACGAAGACGCGGCGGCCCTGGGAACGCAGGTGCGAGACGGTGTCGCGGACCATCTCCAGGTTCTCTTCCAGGGTGGTGCGCAGGGCGAGCTCGACATGCCGGTCGTGGGACTTGGCGACCAGCGTGATCACCGGGGCGCCGGAGTCCAGGAGTGCCTTGACCTGCGGGTCCTCGGAGGCCTTGCCGCCTGCCCGGCGGGTCGCTCCGAAGGCCACGAGCTGCGCGTGCTTGAAGTCGATCTCCTGCTGGGCGCGGGCGAAGAACTCGGTGTCGCGGGGGTTGGCGCCGGGCCAGCCGCCCTCGATGAAGCCGACTCCGAAGTCGTCCAGGTGCCGCGTGATGGCCAGCTTGTCCGCCACGGTGAGGTTGATGCCCTCGCGCTGCGCGCCGTCGCGCAGCGTCGTGTCGAAGACGTGGAACGCGTCGTCCAGTTCGCTGGTTTCCGTCATGGTGTCAAGGCTCCTGTGTTGAATCTCGGTCTACCGGAATGACCGGCTCCACCGTCCCCCAATGATCCCTCGCGCTGCGCTCCCGGCTGAAGGTGGGCCAGAAAAGCGAAAAACCCCTCGCGGGTGCGAGAGGTCTGCGCGCGGGTCGAGAACGACGGTGTCCGCCCGTACCTGGTCGTACGTGGCGGTCACTGCGGACCGGCGCGCCTGCTGCCAATAATCGTGGCGAACGAGAGCACGGGGGCAGTCTGGCACAGAGCACGCGCCCTCTCACAGGGCGTCTCAGGATGCGAGCACCGTTCCGGACAGCGCGGGCGTGTCCTGCTGCCGCGCGGCGGGGTCAGCCCAGCGACTCGTCGAGGAACTCCCGCACGTGGGACAGCACCCGTTCGCGGTCGGTGCCGCGCAGGCCGATCGCCACGTGGATGGAGAAGCCGTCGAGCAGGGCGCGCAGCCGGGCGGCGAGGCGGTCCGGGTCGACGGCGCGGAACTCACCGCGTGAGACGCCCTCGGCGAGCAGCGCGACGAGGTCCCGGTGCCAGGCGCCCTCGATGGCGACCTGCCGTTCGCGGGCGTCGTCGGCGGCGTTCTGCGAGCGGTTCCAGACCTCCAGCCAGAGCGTCCAGTGCGGGTCGCGGTGGCCGTCGGGGACGTACAGGCCGACGTAGGCGTCGAGGCGTTCCCGGGCGGTTCCGCGCGCGGCCAGCAGCCGGCCGCGCTCCGCGCCGAGCCGGCCCTCGCTCCACTCCAGGGTGCGCAGCAGCAGCTCGTCCTTGGTGCGGAAGTAGTAGAGGAGATGGCCGCTGCTCATGCCGACCTCGCGGCCGAGCGCCGCCATGGTGAGCTTCTCCAGACCGCGCTCGGCGATCATCTCCATGGCGGCGGCGAGGACCTCCTCGCGCGGCGGCGCGTTCTTCCGCGCACCGGCCATCCGTGACTCCCGTGTTCAGACCTTCGGCTGCTGCTGGGTGATGCAGTGGATGCCACCGCCGCCCGCGAAGATCGTACGTGCGTCCACCAGTGTCACCGTCCGCTCCGGGAAGAGGCGGCGGAAGATGCCCGCCGCGATCTCGTCGCGCGGGTCGTCGAAGCCGCAGAGGACGACGCCGCCGTTGCACAGGTAGTGGTTGATGTACGAGTAGTCGGCCCAGTGGCCGTCGGCCTCCAGGACCGTCGGGGCGGGCACCTCGACGACCTCGATGCTGCGGCCCCGGGCGTCGGTCTGGGCCCTGAGCAGCCCGATGACCTCCTGGCTGACCGCGTGGTCGGGGTGCGCCGGGTCCTGCTGGGAGTGGGCGACGATCACGCCGGGCCGGGCGAAGGCGGCGACGATGTCGACGTGGCCGAGGGTGCCGAAGCCGTACGGGGGGTAGTCGCCGGTGAGGCCGCGCGGCAGCCAGATCGCCTTGCGGGTGCCGAGCTGCGCGTGGATCTCCGACTCGACCTCCTCGCGGCTCCAGCCGGGGTTGCGCTCGGGGCCGAGCTGCACGGTCTCGGTGAGCAGCACGGTGCCCTCGCCGTCGACGTGGATCGCGCCGCCCTCGTTGACGAGCCGGGAGGCGTACGCCTTGGCGCCGGCCAGTTCGGCGACCTGCGCGCCGATCTTGGAGTCGTGCTCCCAGCGGGCCCAGTCCTGAGCGCCCCAGCCGTTGAACGTCCAGTCCACGGCGGCGAGTTCGCCCTGCCCGTTGGTGAGGAAGGTGGGGCCGATGTCGCGCATCCAGGCGTCGTCGAGTTCCCGCTCGACGGTGTCGACGCCGGGGCCGAGGAGTTCGGCCGCCTGCGCGGACTGGCCGGGACCGCAGACCACGGTGACCGGCTCGAAGCGGCGGACGGCACGGGCCACGGCCGCCCAGGCCGCGCGCGACTCGGCGAGGTCGCCGGGGTTGTCGAAGGTGGGGTTGGGGCCCGGCCACGCCATCCAGGTGCGCTCGTGCGGGGTCCACTCGGCGGGCATCCGGAAGCCGTCGGCGGCAGCAGACATGGGGGGTTCCTTAGAGGCGTGGTCGTTCACAGGAAGTACAGGCGGTTGAGGGAGACCGAGTCGGCGGGTTCGGAGCGCAGCGGGTCGCCGTCGAGGGTGACGAGGCCGGTGCGCTGGTCGACGTCGACCGCTCCGGTACGGGAGTTGAGGCGCAGGTCGGCCGGGCCGATGCCGCGGGTGCCGCGGACGGCGACGCGGCGGCGCCGGGTCGGCATGGTGTCGTTGCCCTGGTCGAGCGCGGCCTGTGCGACGAACGCCACGGAGATCTCGGCGGGCGTCGCGCCGTGCGCCCCGAACTGCGGCCCGAGGACGAGGGGTTCGCAGGTGTCGGTGGCGGCGTTCGGGTCGCCGACGACTCCGTAGGCGGGGAAGCCGGACTTCAGGACGAGCTGCGGTTTGGCGCCGAAGTATTCGGGGCGCCAGAGCACGATGTCGGCGAGCTTGCCGGTCTCGATGGAGCCCACCTCGTGGGCGAGGCCGTGCGCGATGGCCGGGTTGATCGTCAGCTTGGCCATGTAGCGCAGGACGCGTTCGTTGTCGTCGCTCTCGGGCGCTCCGAACTGGGCCTTCATCTTCCCGGCCATGGCGAAGGTGCGGCGGACGGTCTCCCCGGCGCGGCCCATGCCCTGGGCGTCGGAGGAGGTGATGCCGATCGCGCCCAGGTCGTGCAGCACGTCCTCGGCGCCCATCGTCCCGGCGCGGATGCGGTCGCGGGCCATCGCGGCGTCGCCGGGCAGGTCGGTCTTCAGGTCGTGGACGGAGACGATCATGCCGTAGTGCTCGGCGACCGCGTCCCGGCCGAAGGGCAGGGTCGGGTTGGTGGACGACCCGATGACGTTCGGGACGCCCGCCATCTTCAGGACGTTCGGGACGTGTCCGCCGCCGCAGCCCTCGATGTGGAAGGCGTGGATGGTCCGCCCGTCCAGCACCTTCAGGGTGTCCTCGACCGACAGGCACTCGTTCAGGCCGTCGCTGTGCAGGGCGACCTGGACGTCGTGCTCCTCGGCGACGCGCAGCGCGGTGTCGAGGGCGCGGGTGTGGGCGCCCATGTCCTCGTGGACCTTGAAGCCGCTGGCGCCGCCCTCGGCGAGAGCCTCGACGAGCGGGGCGCCGTCGGAGGACGAACCCCGGCCCAGGAAGCCGATGTTGACCGGCCAGGCGTCGAAGGCGCTGAACGCGTGGCGCAGCGCCCAGGGGGAGTTGACGCCGACGCCCCAGACCGGGCCGAACTCCTGGCCGATGATCGTCGTGACGCCGGAGGCGAGCGAGGCCTCCATGATGCGCGGCGAGAGCAGGTGCACGTGGGTGTCGACGGCTCCGGCGGTGGCGATGAGGCCCTCGCCGGAGACGATGGACGTGCCGGTGCCGACCACGACGTCGACGCCGTCGAGGGTGTCGGGGTTGCCGGCCCGCCCGATCGAGCAGATCCGGCCCTCGCGGATGCCGATGGAGACCTTGCGGATCCCCTGGACGGCGTCGATCACCACCACGTTGCTGATGACGACGTCGCAGGTGTCCCGGACGGCGGCGGCCTTCAGGTGCAGCCCGTCACGGGCGGTCTTGCCGAATCCGGCGAGGAACTCGTCGCCGGGGAGCTGGGAGTCGGACTCGACGCGGACGGTGAGTCCGGAGTCGCCGAGCCGGACCCGGTCGCCGGCCCGGGGGCCGTGGGTGGCGGCGTACTCGTACGGGGAGAGGCGGCGGGGTTCCGCGGGGTGGCCTCCGGGACGGCTCATCGGCCGGCCTCCTTGTCACGGGTGTCCGGTACGCCGAGGTAGCCGCAGGCGGCGGCCCGGCGCAGGGCTTCCTGCTTCGCTCCGGGCGCGTCCAGGGGCCCGTCGACGAGACCGGCGAAGCCGATGGCGATCCGCTCGCCGCCGATCGGCACGAAACCGACCTCGGCGCTCTCGCCGGGGCCGAAGCGGACGGAGGATCCGGCGGGCACCGCGAGCCGCATGCCGTAGGTGGCCGCCCGGTCGAAGTCGAGCCGCGGGTTGGCCTCGAAGAAGTGGAAGTGGGAGGTGACGGAGACGGGCACGGTGGCGGTGTTGGTGACCGTCAGCCGCAGGACCGCGGGGGGCTCGGTGTGCGCGGGCGCCGGCAGCAGCGCGCCGGGGGCCTGGTCGCCGAGGCCGCCGCCGATGGGGTCGGAGACGACCGCGAGCCGGGAGCCGTCGTCGAAGACGGCCTCGACGTGCACCTCGGTGACCACGTCCGCGACGCCGGGCAGCACGTCGTCGGGGCCGAGGACGGACCGGGCCGCCTCGATCGCCTCGGCCAGCCGGCCGCCGTCGCGGGCGGTCTCGCAGACGGTGTCCGCGATCAGGGCGGTGGCCTCCGGCACGTTGAGCCGCAGTCCGCGGGCCCTGCGGGCGCGGGCCAGCTCGGCGGCCGAGAAGAGCAGCAGCCGGTCACGTTCCGTGGGGGTCAGTCTCACGCCACGACACCTCCTTGCGTTCCTCCGGTTAGAGCATCACTCTAAACGCGGATTTCATGGAAGGGAAACATTGACGGGCAAGCGTTGAAGACGACACATTGAACGTCGCTCTAATTTTTGGATGCGACCAGCACCACCCCCCGGGCGGCCGTCGAAGGAGACCAGCCATGCCGATTGAACAGCGCGGAGTCGACACGATCCCCGACGAGGAACGCACCAGCGGTCCGCGCGACCTCATGTCGATCCTGCTCGGCTCCAACCTCTGTCTCGGCGTGATCATCTTCGGTTGGCTGCCGCCCTCCTTCGGGCTCGGCTGGTGGTCCTCGGTCAGCGCGATCGTGGCAGGCACCGTGGTCGGCACGGCGCTCACCGCGCCGCTCGCCCTGGTCTCGCTGCGGACCGGAACGAACCTGTCCACCTCCTCCGGCGCCCAGTTCGGCGTGCGCGGACGGCTCGTCGGCTCGGTCGTCGGTCTCCTGCTGGCCCTCGGCTACACCGCGCTGACCGTGTGGATCGGCGGCGACGTGATGGTGAGCGTCCTCGGCCGGCTCTTCGGCCTGGAGCCCAGCGGCACCGCGTACGCCGTCGTGTACGTCGTGCTCGCCGCGGCCACCGTCGCGGGCGCGGTCTACGGCTACCGCGTCCTGCTCACCATGTCCCGCGCCCTCGCGATCGGCATGACCGCCCTGCTGGCGGTCGGCGTGATCGCGTACGCCCCGCACTTCTCCACCGCGGCCATCCCGGAGACCGGCGGCTACCTGCTCGGCTCGTTCTGGCCCACCTGGCTGCTGGCGGCGGTGGCGGCCGGCCTGTCGGGCCCGATCGCGTTCATCACCCTGCTCGGCGACTACACCCGCTACATCTCCCCCGCGCGCCACACCTCGCGCACCGTCCTGCACTCCACCTGGCTCGGTCTGATCGCGGGCCTGCTGGTCCCCCAGCTCTTCGGCACCTTCACGGCGTACGCGGCCCACGCGGCCCTCGACTACGCGGGTCCGCTGGTGTCCGCGGCCCCCGGCTGGTACCTGGTCCCGCTGCTGCTGGCGGCCTCCGCCGGCTCGGTCGGCAACGCCGGGCTGATGCTCTACTCGATGGGCCTCGACCTGGACGCGATCCTGCCGCGCGCCTCCCGGGCGCGGGCCACCTGCTCGGTCGCCGTCGTCGCCATGCTCTGCGTCTTCGTCGGCCACTACGCCTGGAACGCGCAGTCCGCGATGACGTCGTTCGTCCTGCTGCTGACCGCGATCGGCACCCCGTGGGCGGTCATCACGCTGATCGGCTTCGTGCGCTGCCGGGGTGTCTACGACCCGGACGCCCTCCAGGTCTTCAACCGGCGCTCGAAGGGCGGCGTCTACTGGTACCGGGCCGGCTGGAACGTCCAGGCCACCGTGGCCTGGGCGATCGGTGCGTGCGCCGGGCTGCTCGCGGTCTCACTGCCCTCGTACGAGGGTCCGCTGCTGAAGCTGACCGGCGGGGTGGACTGCAGCTTCCTGCTGTCGGGGCTGGTGGGCGGGCTGCTCTACTACGCGCTCACCGCACGGCAGGTGGTGTCCCCGGCCCCGGTGGTGGAGGAACTCGCGCCCGCGGAGAGCGGGCTCTAGGACGGCCCGGCCTGCCCTCGGAGTCGTGTGTGGGCGCACAGGGAAGGGGCGGCACCGGAATCATCCGGTGCCGCCCCTTCCCCCCGTTTCCGGTCCGCGCCCCGCTCAGGAGCCCGGAGTGGCAGCTCTCAGGAGCCCGACATGACGTCCCCGAACATGGGGTCGTCGCCCGACGTCCCGATGCCGACGGAGGACGCGCCGAAACTCACCGAGCCGGTGGCTGTGACGCCGCCGGTGGAGCCGCGCAGGACCCAGACCGCGCCGTCGTCACTGTTCTCGCCGGCCGCACCCACCGCGAGGTCGGCCCGGCCGTCCTTGTCGTGGTCGGCGAGGTGGACGGCGTCGCCGAACATGTCCGACTGCTCGTTGGCGCCCGGGACGCCCGCGGTGCCCTGGTTGAAGGACTGGGCGCCGGTCCCCGTCAGGCCGGAGGGGCCGCCGCGCAGCACCCAGACGTTGCCGACACCGTCCACCTCACCGACGGACTCGTTGTCCGCGCCGACGGCGAGGTCCGGGTACGTGTCGCCGTTGACGTCGCCCGCCGCGAGCGAGCCTCCGAACCAGTCGTCGGACTCGTCCGTTCCCGGCACGCCCGCGGTGTCCTGGCTGAACACGGCGCTGCGCGCGGTGTCGACGCCGGTCGTGCCGCCGTAGAAGACGGTGGCGTAACCGCCCTTCGCGGGAGAGTTCAGGATGTCGACGAAGTCGGTGCCGACGACCAGGTCGTCGTGCCCGTCACGGTCGAAGTCGGCGACGGCGTACGCGCCCGCGAACTGCTCGCCGGCCTTGGTCTGGAACGTGGGTCCCGCCGATCCGCCCCGGTAGACGAAGTTGCCCGCGAAGGAGCCCACCACCACGTCGTCCGTGCCGTCGTCGTCGAAGTCCCCGGCGGCGAGCTGGACGGCGCCCAACGGGTACGCGCCGGCCTCGATCTGCGCGTCGAAGCGCAGCTTCCCGGCCGCGCCGCCGGACTTGGTGAAGCCGCCCTTGAAGATCCAGACGTCCTTGCCGGTGGAGCCGACCGCCAGATCGGTCTTCCCATCGCCGGTGAAGTCGCCGACCGCGAGGGACTGGCCGAACCGGTCGTGGCCCGCCGGGTTCGGGTCGCTGATCGTCGTACCGCCCGACAGGCCGGACGCGCCGCCCCACAGGATGGTGACGGAGCCGCCGTCGACGTCACCGCTGACGTCCTCCTGCGGGGTGCCGACGACGAGATCGCCGTAGCCGTCGCGGTTGAGGTCGCCGTGCGCGAGTTCGGTGCCGAAGCGGTCGGAGGTCTCCGAGGCGCCCGGCACGCCGGAGGAGCTCTGCGACGTGGTCTTGTGGCGCGCGGCGCTGATCCCGCTCGACGAGCCGTAGCTGACGACCACGGCGCCCGTCTTGGCCTTCCCGCCCGCGACGGCGCCCGGGGCGCCGGTCGCCAGATCGCGGTAGCCGTCGCCGTTGAAGTCGTCCCCCAGACCCGACGGGGCGGCACTCGCGGCGCCGGGCAGGGCGATCAGCAGACCACCGGCCAGGACGGTCGCGACGGCGGTGGCGGCCAGGGCGACGGAACGCCGGGAGCGATGACGACGGTACTGGGACATGGGTTCCCCTCCAGGACATACATACGGCTCAGAGATGACCTTCGATGAGCCTGAAGGGTTGTACGGAACGGGAGTTGTGATCGTGAGGCCTGTGCCCCGGAAGACGCCGGTCCCCGCCCGGTCACCCGCTCGCGCGGGGACATGGCGGGGACTCGGGGCCGACGCGAGGCGGTCCGGACGGCGGCGGACCGGCCGGGCGGTCAGCCCAGGCGGTGCATCCAGCCGTGGGTGTCCTCGGTGATGCCGCGCTGGATGTCGAGCAGGGCCTCACGGAGCTTGAGGGTGACGGTGCCGGGCTCGCCGCCCGACTGCTTCCACTCGGCGCCGGTGCGCTTGACCGTGCCGACCGGGGTGATGACGGCGGCGGTGCCGCAGGCGAAGACCTCGGTGAGGCTGCCGTTCTCGGCGTCGGTCTGCCACTGGTCGATCGAGACGCGGCCCTCCTCGGCGGTGTAGCCGAGGTCCCGGGCCACGGTCAGCAGGGAGTCGCGGGTGACGCCCTCCAGGATCGAGCCGGTGAGGGTAGGGGTGACGATCCGGTCCCCGTACACGAAGTACAGGTTCATGCCGCCGAGCTCCTCGATCCACCGGTGCTCGACCGCGTCGAGGTAGCAGACCTGGTCGCAGCCCTTGGCGGCGGCCTCGGCCTGGGCGAGCAGCGAGGCGGCGTAGTTGCCGCCCGTCTTCGCGTCGCCCATACCGCCGGGAACGGCGCGCACCCGGTCCTCGGAGAGCCAGATCGAGACGGGCTTCACGCCACCCGCGAAGTAGGCGCCGGCGGGCGAGGCGATGACGAGGAAGAGGTACTCGTTGGCCGGCTTCACCCCGAGGCCCACCTCGGTCGCGATCATGAACGGGCGCAGGTAGAGGGACTCCTCGCCGCCGTGCGCGGGCACCCAGTCGCGGTCCTGCTGGACCAGCGCGTCGCAGGCCTCGACGAAGGTCTCCACGGGCAGCTCCGGCATGCCGAGCCGGCGGGCGGAGGCCTGGAACCGGCGGGCGTTCTTGTCGGGGCGGAACGTGGCGACGGAGCCGTCGGGTTGGCGGTAGGCCTTGAGTCCCTCGAAGATCTCCTGCGCGTAGTGCAGGGTCATGTTCGCCGGGTCGAGGGAGAGCGGTCCGTACGGAACGAGCTGCCCGTCGTGCCAGCCGCGACCCTCCGTCCACTTGATCGTCACCATGTGGTCGGTGAAGTGGCGGCCGAACCCCGGGTTGACCAGGATCGCCTCGCGCTCGGCGGCGGAGAGCGGGCTGGCGGACGGCTTGAGCTCGATCGTGGGCTGCGTCATGAGTGGTTTGTCCTTCACCGGTTGGATGTGACGGGCCGCGCTCACGCCCGCACTGCCAGTGGCCAGTGGTAGGACGTCCGAGCATTCCCTCATTCCGCGGCTCCGCGTTCGATTATCGCCCAGCGGAGGACCGTGGGAGAAAACGGCGTGCGTGCGGCCCGGGGGGAGGCCCAGGGATTGATGGTGGCACCCGGCGAGGGCACAGCAAAGCCGCCGGGTGCGGATGCGACCCGGCGGCTGCTACGAGACGTAGACGTGCGGCGGGTCAGCCGGCTACTCGTACGGCCAGCGCGTCGCCGATTTCCTCGGTGCTGCGGGCGGGCTTGCCGACGCGCTCGGCGAGGTCGGCGGAGACGGCGTCCTCGATGCGGGCGGCCTCGGCCTCGTAACCGAGGTGGCGCAGCAGGAGGGCGACGGACAGGACGGTGGCGCTGGGGTCGGCCTTGCCCTGGCCCGCGATGTCGGGCGCCGAGCCGTGCACGGGCTCGAACATCGAGGGGAACTCGCCGCTCGGGTTGATGTTGCCGGAGGCGGCGACGCCGATGCCGCCGGAGACGGCCGCGGCGAGGTCGGTGATGATGTCGCCGAAAAGGTTGTCGGTGACGATGACGTCGAAGCGCTCGGGCTGGGTGACGAGGTAGATCGTCGCCGCGTCGACGTGGATGTAGTCGGTGGTGACCTCGGGGAACTCGGTGGCCACCTGGTTGAAGATGTTCGTCCAGAGGTGGCCCGCGAAGGTCAGCACGTTGTTCTTGTGGACCAGCGTCAGCTTCTTGCGGGGGCGGGCCTGGGCGCGGGCGAAGGCGTCACGGACGACGCGCTCGACACCGAACGCCGTGTTCACGGAGACCTCGGTGGCGACCTCGTGCGGGGTGCCCTTGCGGATGGTGCCGCCGTTGCCCGTGTACGGGCCCTCGGTGCCCTCGCGGACCACGACGAAGTCGATCGCGGGCTGACCGGCGAGCGGGGTCTCGACACCCGGAAGGAGCTTCGACGGACGCAGGTTGACGTGGTGGTCGAAGGCGAAGCGGAGCTTGAGCAGGAAACCGCGCTCCAGGACGCCGGACGGGACCGAGGGGTCGCCGATCGCGCCGAGGAGGATGGCGTCGTGCTGCTTCAGCGCGTCGAGGTCGGCGTCGGTGAGGGTCTCACCGGTGGCGTGGTAACGCCGGGCGCCGAAGTCGAAATCCCTGGTCTCCAGCTTCACGTCCGACGGAAGGACGGCGGAGAGGACTTTGAGCCCCTGGGCCACGACTTCCTGGCCGATGCCGTCACCGGGGATCACTGCGAGATCGATGCTGCGAGACATAGCGGCACCGTACTCCTTGTCCCATGGGATGACACACGATGTCCGCCATGCGGACACACGAGTCCCGGAGCACGCCCACCCTTCGACCGGTGTTCACCCGTATGTACGACGGCCGTTGGCGCACGCTGGGAACTTTCCAGACATGACCGCTTCTTCCAGGGTGACTCCTGCCGGGCTTCCCGTCCCCGACGTCGGCATTCCGCGCGAGCTCGTGGACAACATGAGCATGGCGGAGCAGTTCGAGTACCTGCGGACGAAGCTCACGCGGCGCCGCGCGCTGGTGTCGGCGAGCGCGTTCGCGGGCGGCGGGCTGCTCGCCGGCTGCGCGGGGCCGGGCGGCGGGAGCGGTACGCGGGCGGCCGGCGCGGCGCCGAACCCGGCCACCAGCCGGGTGCCGGGCTCCGCCGTCACGCCGTTCGGACGCCATCTCGCCTTCGGCGCCGACCCGAAGACCCAGATGCGGATCTCCTGGCAGGTGCCGTCTGCGGTCCGCAAGCCGTTCGTCCGGGTGGGGGTGACGCCCTGGGCGCTGAGCCGGCGGATCGAGGCCGAGGTCCGCGCCCTGCACACGCCGGGTCTCGCCGGGCAGCGGGGGGCGCTCGACCAGTACTACCTGCACGCGGCCCTCGACCGGCTGCGTCCCGGGACGACGTACTACTACGGCGTCGGCCACGAGGGCTTCGACCCGGCGGGCACGGAGCGGCACGCGACGATCGGCCACTTCCGTACCGCGCCGGCGCGTCCGGAGAAGTTCGTGTTCACCGCCTTCGGCGACCAGGGCGTGACCCCCGACGCCCTCGCCAACGACAAGGTGCTGCTCGGCCGGGGCCCGGCGTTCCACCTGCACGCCGGGGACATCTGCTACGCGGACGGCATCGGCCACGGCGAGGCGTCGGACATCTACGACCCGGGCGCCTGGGACCTGTTCCTGAAGCAGACGGAGACGGTGGCCAGGTCCGTGCCGTGGATGGTGACGACCGGCAACCACGACATGGAGGCCTGGTACTCGCCGAACGGCTACGGCGGCCAGTCCGCGCGCTGGTCGCTCCCGGAGAACGGCTTCGACGCGAAGCGGGCACCGGGCGTCTACTCCTTCGTCTACGGCAACGTCGGCATCGTCGCGCTGGACGCCAACGACGTGTCGTACGAGATTCCCGCCAACAAGGGCTACTCGGACGGCCGGCAGACCGCCTGGCTCGACCGGCGGCTCGGGGAACTGCGCGGACAGGTCGACTTCGTCGTGGTGTTCTTCCACCACTGCGCGTACTCGACCTCCACGCACGCCTCCGACGGCGGGGTGCGGGACGCGTGGGTGCCGCTGTTCGCCAAGCACCAGGTGGACCTGGTGATCAACGGACACAACCACGTCTACGAGCGGACCGACGCGATCAAGGGCGGCACGGTGGGCAGGCGGGTGCCGGTGGGCGCGTCGACCGACCCGACGCGTGACGGCATCGTCTACGTCACGGCGGGCGGGGCGGGCAAGAGCCTGTACCGGTTCCCCATCGGGGTGAAGGACAGCTACGAGGGCAGGGTGAGGGACCGCGAGTCCGTGGAGACCTTCCACTGGACGAAGTCGAAGAAGCAGAAGCCGGACACCGTCACGTGGTCGCGGGTGCGGTACACCGGTTACTCCTTCCTCTCGGTGGAGGCGGAGACCGGCCCGTCACCGCGGCTCACGGTGTCGGCGCTGGCGCAGAACGGCGAACGGATCGACCACTTCGTGGTGCGGCGCGGGAAGTGAGGGCGGGGCGGGAACGTGGCACGGCCAGGGAGCGCCACGGCCGCTCCGGGAGGCCGGTGACGACTCGCATCACCGCGGGCGCGCACGGCGCCCCGAAGTGCGGCGCGGGGCGTCTGCCTCGCGCCGCACCTCTGCGGGCGGCTCCCGGCTGAGGGGCTGCGGGCCTCAGTGGCCCGTCTCACCGCCGTTGTCCCTGCGGTCCAGGGCGCGCTGGAGCGCTGCGGCGGCGTTCTTGCGGTCGGACTCGCTGCTCGAACGAGAGTGGTGACGGACTCGGCGGACGGTCGTCTCGGCCATGATGAATCGACTCCTTACCTTCCGGCGGTGCCCGCACGGGGACGCCCGGAAGTGCGGTGAGGTCTTTACGAGACGCCGGAAGGGGCGGGGAGCGGGGCCGCAGGGGTTGCCTGCCAGGGGCTCCGGCTCACGACCGCCATTCGCTTGGTCGAGCGAGACGTTCGGCTCCTACAAAACTAGGTGAGGACCGGGCATCTGTCTCTACGATTACTCGGACTTCCTACTATCTGAGACGGCGGACCGGGTCGCACCGCTCCGACCAGGGACGATCGTTCGCGTCCCCCGGAGCCGGGTACGGGTGTCCGCGTCCGTGCCGGTCAGAGCACGTCGCCGTCGCGCCAGTCGAAGACCAGGTCGTGTGCCGGGTCGAGGGGGCCGAGGGCGGCGCCGGGACGGACGAAGGTGGTGCCCTCCTCGTCGGGGAGGCGGACGACACCGTCCGGGGCGAGGGCGCAGACCCGTCCGGGCCAGAGCTGCCAGCCGCGTGCCGTGTACAGGGCGGCGCCGTCCTCGCTGGCGGAGAGCGCGCCGAGCGGGTGGGCGCCCTCGATGATCCGTTCCAGTTCGGCCATCACGCGACCGCCGAGCCCCGTGCGGCGCACGTCCGCGCGGACGCCCACCGCCTCCACGTAGCCGACGCGCAGCGACCGTCCGGCGTGCAGGACGCGCCGCTGGATCACCGAGCCGTGCGCGGCGAGGCCCCGTTCGTCGTGCACGAGGACGTGCAGGCCGCCGAGTCCGTGGTCCCAGTCCTCGTCGCGGAAGTCGCCGTCGAAGGCGTCCTCCAGGAGGGTGCGCGCGGCGCGGAGTTCGGCGGAGGCGAGGTCCGCGGTGTGAGCGGTCCTCAGTCGGATGGCCATGCGGCCAGTATTCACACGGCGGACGGCGATCGGACCCCCCTCGCCCCGGACTTCACGACGTCACCGTGCCACCGCGCCGCCGCGTGCGGACATGGAACCGCCCCCGTCCACGGACGGGGGAGACCGTGGGCGGGGGCGGAGTCGGTGACGGGCGTCAGCCCATGTGCGGGTAGCCGTAGTCGGTCGGGGCGACCAGCGTCTCCTTGATGGCGCGGGTCAGCGTCCAGCGCATCAGGTTCTGCGGGGCGCCGGCCTTGTCGTTGGTGCCGGAGGAGCGGCCGCCGCCGAAGGGCTGCTGGCCGACGACGGCGCCGGTCGACTTGTCGTTGATGTAGAAGTTGCCCGCCGCGTAGCGGAGCTTCTCCATCGTGTACGCGGCCGCGGCGCGGTCACCCGCGACGACCGAGCCGGTGAGCGCGTAGTCGGACGCGGACTCCATCTGGGTCAGCATCGCGTCGTAGGCGTCGTCCTCGTAGACGTGCACCGCGAGGAAGGGGCCGAAGTACTCGGTCTTGAAGACCTCGTTCTCCGGGTCCGAGCACTCGACGACGGTCGGGCGCACGAAGTAGCCGACGGAGTCGTCGTACGAGCCGCCCGCGACGATCGTGCAGGTCGGGTCGGACTTGGCGCGGTCGATGGCCGCCTTGTTCTTGGCGAACGCGCGCTCGTCGATGACCGCGCCCATGAAGTTCGACAGGTCGGTGACGTCGCCCATGGTCAGGTAGTCGACCTCGGCCGCGAACTCCTCCTTGAAACCGGAGTTCCAGATGGAGGCCGGGATGTAGGCGCGGGACGTCGCCGAGCACTTCTGGCCCTGGTACTCGAAGGAACCGCGGGTCAGGGCGGTCTTGAGCACGGCGCGGTCGGCCGACGGGTGGGCGACGAGGAAGTCCTTGCCGCCGGTCTCGCCGACGAGACGCGGGTACGCGCGGTACTTCTCGATGTTGTTGCCGACCGTCTTCCACAGGTACTGGAAGGTCTTGGTCGAGCCGGTGAAGTGGATGCCCGCGAGGTCGCGGTGCTCCAGGGCGACCTTGGAGACCTCGATGCCGTCACCGGTGACGAGGTTGATGACGCCCTTGGGCAGGCCGGCCTCCTCCAGGAGCTGCATGAGCAGCACGGCGGCGTGGGTCTGCGTCGGGGACGGCTTCCAGACGACGACGTTGCCCATGAGCGCCGGAGCGGTGGGCAGGTTGCCCGCGATCGCCGTGAAGTTGAAGGGCGTGATCGCGTAGACGAAGCCCTCCAGCGGACGGTGGTCGAGGCGGTTCCAGACGCCGGGCGAGTTGGCCGGGGGCTGCTCGGCCAGCAGGTCGCGGGCGTACTTCACGTTGAAGCGCCAGAAGTCGACGAGCTCGCAGGGGGTGTCGATCTCGGCCTGCTGGGCGGTCTTCGACTGGCCGAGCATGGTGGAG
This sequence comes from Streptomyces sp. NBC_01428, assembly GCF_036231965.1. Lineage (NCBI taxonomy): Bacteria > Bacillati > Actinomycetota > Actinomycetes > Kitasatosporales > Streptomycetaceae > Streptomyces > Streptomyces sp. NBC_01428. Next base: position 3,030,350 of record NZ_CP109499.1, read on the forward strand.
GCGGCCAGCGTCTCGCGCCAGGGGCCGGACAGCAGCTCGGCGGCGCGCAGGATGATCGCGGCGCGGTCGTCGAAGGCCATCGCGCGCCAGGCCGGCGCGGCGGCGAGGGCGGCGTCGACGGCGTCCTGGGCGTCCTGGGCGGTGGCGTGCGCGCCCGTGCCGATGACGGCCTTGTGGTTGTGCGGCTGCACGACCTCGAAGCGCTCACCGCCGCCGAGCCGCTTCTCGCCGCCGATGGTCATCGACAGCTCGATCGGGTTCTCGGCCAGCTCCTTGAGCTTGGCCTCCAGCCGGGCACGCTCGGGCGAGCCGGGGGCGTAGCCGTGCACCGGCTCGTTGACGGGGGCGGGGACCTGGGTCACAGCGTCCATGGGTTCCGTAACTCCTTGAGTCGAGCGGGTGTTTCGGGTGTCAAGCCGTGGGGCTCGGGCCGGTGCTCAGCCCTTGGTGAGGATCGAGCGTGCGAAGAAGAGCAGGTTCGCCGGCTTCTCCGCGAGCCGCCGCATGAAGTAGCCGTACCAGTCGGTGCCGTACGCCGTGTAGACGCGCATGCGGTGGCCCTCGGCGGCGAGCCGCAGGTGCTCGTCGCTGCGGATGCCGTACAGCATCTGGAACTCGTACTCGTCCAGCTTGCGCCCGGCCTTGCGGGCGAGCTCCTGCGCGATGGAGATGATCCGGGGGTCGTGGGACCCGATCATCGGGTAGCCCTCGCCCTCCATGAGGATCTTCAGGATCCGGACGTACGCCTTGTCGGTCTCGGCCTTCTGCTGGTACGCGACCTCGGCGGGCTCCTTGTAGGCGCCCTTCACCACGCGGACCCGGCTGCCGCTCTCGGCGAGGCGGCGGGCGTCGGCCTCGGTGCGGAACAGGTAGGCCTGGATCACGCAGCCGGTCTGCGGGAAGTCCTTCCGCAGCTCCTCGTGGATGGCGAACATCGAGTCGAGGGTGGTGTGGTCCTCGGCGTCCAGCGTCACGGTGGTGCCGATGGCGGCGGCGGCCTCGACGACGGGGCGGACGTTGGCGAGGGCCAGCTCGTGGCCGCCCTCCAGCGCCTGGCCGAACATGGAGAGCTTGACGGACATCTCGGCGCGGGTGCCGAGGTCCAGCTCCTTCAGGTGGTCGACGAGCGCCAGGTAGGCGTCGCGCGCGGCGGCGGCCTGCTCGGGCGTCGTGATGTCCTCACCGACGACGTCCATGGTGAGTTCCAGGCCCTTGGCCGTCAGGTCCTTGATGATCGGGACGACCTGGTCGACGGTCTCGCCGGGGATGAAGCGGTCGACGACCGGCTTGGTCACCGGGGCGGCCGAGATCAGACGGCGCATCTTGTCGCTGCGCGAAGCGGCGAGAATCACGGGACCCAGCACGGGGCACCTCCACAACAAGGCCAGCAGGAGGCCGAATCCCGACGATTCGGGTACGGCACGGAGAACCACCGTGAAACCTAGGGATCTCTTCGATCCTGGGCCATCGACACCTGTCACGCATCCGTTCCCCGGATCTCAGACAAATGTATGAAGGGCTCGCTGAAATGCGGGAGAATGCCCGGGTGAGCGGTGAATACAGAGGCGACTACCAGGAGCTGGTCGACGAGATCTCGGCGCTCCTCGGCGTCCCCGCGACGCTGGAGAACCGCGACTTCGAGCTGATCGCCTTCGGCGCGTACGACAGCGAGGGCGACCTCGACCCGTCGGCGCTCGACCCGGTGCGCACCCGCTCGATCCTCACGCGCCGCTCCACCACCGCGGTGCGCACCTGGTTCGAGGGCTTCGGCATCACCCGCGCCACCGGCCCCGTCCGTATCCCCCCGACCCCGGAGGCGGGCGTCTACCGGGGCCGGATCTGCCTGCCGGTCCGCCATCGGAGTGTCGTGCTCGGGTACGTCTGGCTGCTCGACGACGACCCGGGACCCACGGACGCCCAGCTGGCCGCGGCCATGCAGGTGACCTCGCGCATCGGCGCCCTCCTGGCGGACGAGGCGCAGGCGGGCGCCGACCTCACCCGTGAGCTGCGCGCCGTCCTGACCGCCGAGCGCGGCTGGCAGCGCGACATGGCGGTGGCCGAGCTGCGGACGGCGCTCGGGCCGCGCGGTGAGGGCCTGCACGCCGTGCTGTGCGTGGCGCCGTGGCCCTCGGCCGACCCGGACGACGCCCCCTCGGCCCGCACGGTGCCCGGCGCGACCGCCCTGTGCACCGTCCCGTGGGGCGCCACCGGCCAGAGTCTCGCGCTGCTGGTGCGGCTGCGCTCCGCCGACATCCTGACGCCGGCGCTGACCGCGGCCACTCGCTTCGTACGGGAGGCGGAGGGCGGGCGGGGCGAGGGCGCGGCCGGTGCCGGACCGGGCGGCGGGGGCGGGCGGGCCGCCGCCGGGGTCTCCGGGGCGCGGGTGGGGCTCGGCGAGCTGGGGGCCGCCTGGCAGGAGGCGGCCTCCGCGGCGCGGGCCGCGCTGGCCGAGCCGCGGCTCGGACCGGTCGCCGAGTGGGGCGCCATCGGACCCTACCGACTGCTCACCGCCCTGCCTCCGGAATCGGCCCACGACCCCGTCGTAAAGGCCCTGTTGGCTCCGGCCCATCGTGAACTCGCCCGCACCGCCGAGGTGTTCCTCGACCTCGCGGGCCAGGCGGGGCGCACGGCGGCCGAGTTGGGCATCCACCGCCAGACCCTCTACTACCGCCTGTCCCGCGTCGAGCAGCTCACCGGCCTCGACCTGGACGACGGCGAGGACCGCCTGCTGCTGCACATGGCGCTGAAAGGAGCGCGGCTGTAGGACGCGCTCAGCTCCCGGACCGGGTCACCCCGTCGATCACCCGGCGCAGCCCGTCGGTCAGTTCGGCGGCGTCGGTCGCCGAGTCCGGGTCGAAGAGCCACTGCACGCTGAGTCCGTTGAGCAGGACCTGGTAGAAGCCGCCGAGCGAACGCAGTGTGACGTCGTCCACGTCGGCCTCGGATCCGCCGGCCAGCAGCGGGACGAGCCCGCGGCGGCCCTCGTCCGAGGCCTTCGCCAGGTGTTCGCGGACGGTGGGCAGCCGGTCGGAGTTGGTGATCACCTCGAAGGTGAGCATCCAGATGGGCCGCTCCTTGACGAACGACCGGGTGATGCTCTCCCAGGCCTCCTGGAAGCGCTCCAGGGAACCGGGCGCGCTGGCGGTGTCGGCCGTCGCGAACGCGCCGAACGTGTCACCGATGTTGGCGATGAGATCCACGTACGCCGTGGCGAGCAGCGCGTCCTTCGACCCGTAGTGATAGCCGATGGACGCCAGGTTCGTCCCCGACTCCTTGACGATGTCGCGCGCGGTGGTGCGCACGAACCCCTTGGCCAGCAGGCAGCGCTTGGCGCCTTCGAGCAGATCCTCACGGTGTCCCATGCCGGCCAGCGTACAGCGATTCAGACAACCGTCCTATACCTGCGTACAAAACGAACGTCTTATACGAGCGTACTAGACAAGCGTTTATGACGTCCGTACAGTCCCTGCCATGACGAACCCGACGAGCACGACTCCGGTCCCCGGCGCCCCGGGCGCCCTGGCCGGCCGCCGCGAGTGGACCGCCCTCGGCGTCCTGATGCTTCCGCTGCTCCTGGTCTCCATGGACGTCTCCGTCCTGTACTTCGCGATCCCCGCGATCAGCGCGGACCTGGAGCCGAGCGGCACCCAGCAGCTCTGGATCTTCGACATCTACGCGTTCGTGCTCGCCGGCCTGCTGATGACCATGGGCTCGCTGGGCGACCGCATAGGGCGCCGCAAGCTGCTGCTGATCGGCGCCGCCGCCTTCGGCGCCGCCTCCGCCCTGGCCGCCTACGCGGACAGCGCCGAGACCCTCATCGCGGCCCGCGCGCTCCTCGGGGTCGGCGGCGCCACCCTGATGCCGTCCACCATGGCGATCGTCCGCACGATGTTCACCGACCCCGGGCAGCGCGCGAAGGCGATCGGGCTGTGGTCGGGCGTCATGACCGGCGGTATCGCGCTCGGTTCGGTCATGAGCGGCGTCCTCGTCCAGTACTTCTGGTGGGGCTCGGTCTTCCTGGTCAACCTGCCCGCGATGGTGCTGCTGCTGGTCCTCGGCCCGTTCCTGCTGCCGGAGTCCAGGAACCCGGAGCCCGGCCGTTTCGACCTGCTCAGCGTGCCGCTGTCGATGGCTGCCGTCCTGCCGGTGATCTACGGCGTCAAGGAGATCCCCTCCGAGGGCTGGAACGTGCGGTACGTCGTCTCGATCGCCGTGGGACTGCTCTTCACCGCCCTGTTCGTCCACCGTCAGCGCACCGCGAAGTCCCCTCTCATCTCCCCCGCTCTCTTCCGCGGCCGGGGATTCGCGCCCGCCGTCGTCCTCAACCTCGTCTCCTCGTTCGGCATGATGGGCTCGGCCTTCTTCACCACGCAGTACCTCCAGTCCGTGCTCGGCAAGAGCTCCATGTCGGCCGCCCTCTGGTCGCTGCTCCCCACCGTCCTGGTCGGCGTGGCCGCGCCCGTCGCCGCACAACTGGTCGAGAAGGGCGTGCACCGCGCCCATGTCGTCGCCGGTGGCTTCGCCGTCGCCGCCTGCGGGTACGCCCTCCTCGCCCTCGCCGGCACCGACTCGCTCTGGCTGGTCCTGGCGGGCGCCGGCGTCCTCGCCTCGGGCATCGTCACCGTGATGTCCCAGATGATGGACCTGGCCCTCGGCACCGTCCCGCTCGGCAACTCGGGCTCCGCCGCCTCCCTGCTGGAGACGGGCGCCGAGTTCGGCGGCGCCCTCGGCATGGCCGTCCTCGGCTCCGTCGGCACCGCTGTCTACCGCCACCACATCCCGGCCGACGCCCCCGCCGCGGCCCACGAGACACTGGGCGGCGCGCTGGCCGTCGCCGGACAGCTGCCGGGCGACGCCGGCCGGGCCCTCACCGCCGCCGCACGGGAGGCCTTCACCCACGGCATGCAGGCGGCGGCGGTGGCCGGCGCGGTCCTGCTGGTGGCGGCCGCGCTCCTCGCCGAGGCCACCCTCCGCAAGGTCGCGGCCGGTGCGGCCACCACCGCGTCCGAGGGGGCGGCAGCCGCGCTCCCGGCCCCCGATAAGGCGGCCGGGGAGGTGACCGTCTGACCTCCTCGCGCCGGCCCCGCGCCGGACACCACGCACCCGCCGGGCGGGGCCGGAGCAGTCCGGCCCCGCCCGGCGTCGCCGCGCCCCCGCCCGGAGGCTCGGGAAACCCGCCGGGTGTTGTCGGCCGGGCGTGCCAGGATGGGCACGTGGCACAGACATTCGGTACGCCGTTCATCGGCCGGGAGGACGAACTCGCCCGGCTCACCGGCGTGCTGGAGCGGGCCGCGGCCGGCGACCCGCGCGCCGTCCTGCTGGCCGGGGACGCCGGCGTCGGCAAGACCCGCACCCTCACGGAGGCCGCCGCGCACGCGGCCTCCACCGGCATGACCGTCCTGACCGGCCACTGCGTGGACCTCGGTGACGTGGGCCTGCCCTATCTCCCGTTCACGGAGATCCTCGGCGCGGCCGCCGCCGACGAGCGGCTCGCCCCGGCCTTCACCGCCCATCCCGCCGTGGACCGCCTCATCGGCACGGCGTCCGGGACCGGCGGCACACCCGACCCCGGCGGCCGCCTCCAGCTCTTCGAGGGCATCGCGGGTCTCCTCGCCGATCTGGCCGACCTGACCCCTCTGCTGCTCGTCCTCGAAGACCTGCACTGGGCGGACCAGTCCTCCCGTGACCTGCTCCGCTTCCTGCTCAGCCGGGGTGTCCTCCAGCGCCCCTCCCCCGGCGGCCCGCCCCGGCGCCTCGCCGTCTTCGCCTCCTACCGCGCGGACGACCTCCACCGCCGCCACCCCCTGCGGCCCCTGCTCGCCGAGCTGATCCGGCTGCCCGCCGTCGACCGGCTGGAGCTGCGCCCGATGGCCGACGCGGACGTGGCGCGGCTCGTGCGGGCCCTGCGCACCGGCCCCGTCTCCGACGGCACGGTCCGCCGCATCGTCGACCGCGCCGAGGGAAACGCCTTCTACGCCGAGGAGTTGCTCGCCGCACTGCCCGGCGACGACACCCCCGACTCCTCGGGCGTGCCCGGCGGCCTGGGCAGCCTCGCGGACGTGCTGCTCATCCGGATCGAGCAACTCTCCGAGACCGCCCAGCAGGTGCTGCGCACGGCGGCCGTCGCGGGGCGCCGCGTCGGACACGACCTGCTGCGTGACGCCGTACAACTGCCGGAGGAGGAGCTGGAGTCGGCGCTGCGCGAGGCGGTCGGACGCCAGCTGCTGCTGCCCGGCGACGACGCGACGTACTCGTTCCGGCACGCCCTCACCCGCGAGGCCGTGTACGCGGACCTGCTGCCCGGCGAGCGGGTCCGGCTGCACGGGCTGTTCGCCCGGCTCCTCGCGGAGGAGGGCCGTTCGGCGAAGAGCGCGGCGGAGCGAGCCCATCACTCGCGTGAGAGCCACGACCTGGCCGACGCGCTGGCCGCCTCTCTCGAAGCCGCCGACCACGCCCAGCTCGTCGGGGCGCCCGCCGAGGAACTGCGCCATCTGGAGACCGCGCTCGAACTGTGGGCGGTGGTGGACGCCGCCGCCCGTCCCGAGAGCCACGACACGGTCACGCTCACGCTGCGCGCCTCGGCCGCCGCCGCCCGTGCGGGTGAACCCCATCGCGCGGTCCAGCTCACCCGCTCCGCACTGGCCCGGGCCGGCGCGGACACCGACTCCGAACTGGCCGCGCGGGTGCGCTACACCCTCGCGGGCAACCTGATCCGGATCGACAGCCTGAACGACGCGTTCACGTACAGCAGCGAGGCCCTCGCGCTGATCCCCGCCGAGCCGCCCTCGTACACCTGGGTGTGGGCGGCGGCGACCCACGTCATGGCCGCCCGGCAGGTGGGGCGCGAGGAGGACGCGGAGCGGGTCGCCCGGCAGGCCCTGGAGATCGCCGAGCGGCTCCGACTGGGCGACGCCCAGGCCGACTTGATCATCTCGCTGGTCGGCATGGAGGCGCACAACCGGCGGACCGCGCAGGGCCGGGACCGGCTGCGCCGGGCCCGCGAGCTGGCCCGCACCGCCGGGAACCTCCCGGTGGAGATGCGCGCGCTGTTCAACCTGGCCATCGGGTGCTACGAGTCCGGCGCCCTGGACGAGTGCCTGGCCTGGGTCGGCGACGGCCTCGACCGCGCCCGCCGCGCCGGGCTCCTCTCCTCGCCGTACGCCCTGGAGCTGCGCTATCTGGAGTCCCTGGTGCTGTACACGCTGGGCCGCTGGGACGAGTGCGCGCGAGCGGCCGCCGAGGACGCCGAACTCCTGCCGTCCGCGGGCGGGTTCGCTACCGGACCCGCGTTGTACGTCGCCCTGGCGCGCGGCGAGCTGGACGCCGCCACGACCGGGGCCCGCGCGCTGCTGGACCGCCCCTTCGACTGGATGGCGACGCTCGTCGCGAGCGTGGTGCTGACCGACGCCGCGGCACTGCGCGGTGACCCCGAGGAAGCCGTCCGCCGGATGAGCGCGTCGGTCGAGGCGCTCACGGACGCCTCGGTCTCCGAGCGGCCCGACGTGGTGGTGCGACTCGCCGCGCTCACGCTGGCGGCGGTCGCTGACGCGGCGGAGGAGTCCCGCCTGTCCGGTGACGCGACGGCCGCGAAGCGCTGCGCGGAGACCGCCGCGGACCTGCTGGAGCTGGCCCGGAGCACCGCCGCACGCGGCGAGGACGGCACCGAGCAGGGGCCCGAGGGACTGGCCTGGCTGGCCCGCGCCGAGGCCGAGGGCGTGCGCGCGGCCACCGGTCCGGACGTCGATGTCTGGGACCGGGCCGTGACGGCGTTCGGCTACGGCGATCCGTACGAGCTGGCCCGGTGCCGCAGGAGGCTCGCGGAGGCGCTCCTCACCGCCGACCGCCGCGAGGAGGCGGCCGAACAGGCCCACGCGGCCCGGGACACCGCCGTGCGGCTCGGCGCGGTGCCGCTGCGCGAGGCCGTGGACGCCCTGGTCCGGCGCGGGCGCCTCGCCGACACGCCGGCCCCCGGGGACCGCATCGCGGCCCTCACCGCCCGGGAGAGCGATGTGCTGCGGCTGCTCGGCCGGGGGCGCACCAACCGGCAGATCGGTGAGGAGCTGTTCATCAGCGGCAAGACGGCGAGTGTCCACGTGTCGAACATCCTCGCCAAGCTGGGCGCCGCGAGCCGCACCGAGGCCGTGGCGATCGCCTACCGCGAGGGCCTGATCGAGCCGGAGACGACCGCCTCCACCTGAACGACGCCAGCGGTGCGCCGGCGCCGTCCGGGCTGCCGGGACAACGCGCGAGGGCCGGGCCACCCTCGGGTGACCCGGCCCTCGGCCGCTGGGCGAACGCCCCTGCGGACAGGCCTTGTTCAGGCCTCCTGCGACCTCAGACGAGGTTGACGGACCGCGCCGACGTGGCGCCGATCTCCTCGGCGACCTCGGTCAGCACGTTCTGCGGGACCGTGTCGTCGACGGTGAGGACCGCGAGGGCCTCCCCGCCGACGGCCGCGCGGGCGACCTGCATGCCGCCGATGTTGATGCCGGACTCGCCGAGGATGCGGCCGACGGTGCCGACGACACCGGGACGGTCCTCGTAGCTCAGCACGACCATGTGGTCGGCCAGCGCGAGGTCCACGTCGTACTCGCCGACGGCGACGATCTTCTGGAGGTGCTTGGGGCCGGCGAGCGTGCCGGAGACCGAGACTTCCTGGCCGTCACCGAGGGTGCCGCGGACGGTGACCACGTTGCGGTGGTCGGGCGACTCGGAGCTGGTGGTCAGACGGACCTCGACGCCGCGCTCCTGCGCGAACAGCGGGGCGTTGACGTAGCTGACGGTCTCGTCGACGACGTCCTCGAACACGCCCTTGAGCGCGGAGAGTTCGAGCACCTTGACGTCGTGCTGGGTGATCTCGCCGTACACCTCGACGTCGAGACGGACCGCGACCTCGCCCGCGAGCGCGGTGAAGATGCGGCCGAGCTTCTCGGCGAGCGGCAGACCCGGCTTGACGTCCTCGGCGATCACGCCGCCCTGGACGTTGACCGCGTCGGGGACCAGCTCGCCGGCGAGGGCGAGGCGCACCGAGCGGGCGACGGAGATACCGGCCTTCTCCTGGGCCTCGTCCGTGGACGCGCCGAGGTGCGGGGTGCAGACGACCTCGTCGAGCTCGAAGAGCGGGGAGTCCGTGCAGGGCTCCTTCGCGTACACGTCGAGGCCGGCGCCGGCGACGCGGCCCTCCTTGAGCGCCGCGTACAGCGCTTCCTCGTCGACGATCCCGCCGCGCGCGGCGTTGACGATGCGCACCGTCGGCTTGACCTTGTGGAGCGCCTCGTCGCCGATGAGACCGAGGGTCTCGGGGGTCTTCGGGAGGTGCACGGTGATGAAGTCCGAGACCTCGAGCAGCTCGTCGAGGGTGAGGACCTTCACGCCCATCTGCGCGGCCCGCGCGGGCTGCACGTACGGGTCGTAGGCGACGACCTTCATGCCGAACGCCGACATGCGCTGCGCGACGAGCGCGCCGATGCGGCCGAGGCCGACGACACCGAGGGTCTTCTCGGCGAGCTCGACGCCGGTGTACTTGCTGCGCTTCCACTCGCCGTTCTTCAGCGCGGTGTTGGCCTGCGGGATGTGGCGCGCGGTGGCGAGGAGGAGACCGCAGGCCAGCTCGGCCGCGGTCACGATGTTCGAGGTGGGGGCGTTGACGACCATCACGCCGGCCTTGGTGGCGGCGGAGACGTCGACGTTGTCCAGGCCGACGCCGGCTCGTGCGACGACCTTCAGCTTCTTGGCGGCGGCGACGGCCTCGGCGTCGACCTTGGTGGCCGAACGGATCAGGATGGCGTCGACGTCGGCGATGGCGGGCAGCAGCTCGGCGCGGTCCGCGCCGTTCGCGTGCCGGATCTCGAAGTCCGGGCCCAGGGCGTCTACGGTCGCGGGCGACAGCTCTTCAGCGATGAGTACGACAGGTTTCGAGCTCACGTGAGTCCTCACAAGTCCAATGCGGACGGCCGTCCCGACGGCCGCAGGCGGTGGAGGGTTTTGTTGCGGCCCCGGGGCGTGCCTGCACTTCTGGGGGGTCGCTCGAGCCGCGTGGAAGACGCACGACGCTGTGGGCCTGACGCGTTGGTGATGTGCAGCAGTGTAGTGGCGCCGAAGCGGTCGTCCTGCGCCTGTGCGGAAGGATCACCCGTCCGTGGCTGGACGGGATGGACAACATCGCGGCCCCGGGGGTTACCCGGGGTTCGACGAAGGGGCCGGAGCGTGCCGCCCCGGCCCCTCGTCACGCGGCTTACGCCTCGTCGTCGTTCACCCACGACATGAGCTTGCGCAGCTCCTTGCCGGTGGTCTCCAGCAGGCTCTTCTCGTCCTGGCTCTTGTACTCGTTGTACTTCTTCAGGCCCGAGTGGTACTCGTCCATCCAGTTCTTGGCGAAGGTGCCGTCCTGGATCTCGGCGAGGATCTGCTTCATCTCGGCCTTGGTGGCGTCCGTGATGATGCGCGGGCCGGTGACGTAGTCGCCCCACTCGGCGGTCTCGGAGACCGACCAGCGCATCTTCTCCAGGCCGCCCTCGTACATGAGGTCGACGATGAGCTTCAGCTCGTGGAGGCACTCGAAGTACGCGATCTCCGGCTGGTAGCCGGCCTCGGTCAGCGTCTCGAAACCGGCCTTGACCAGGGCGGCGGTGCCACCGCAGAGGACGGCCTGCTCACCGAACAGGTCGGTCTCGGTCTCCTCGGTGAAGGTCGTCTTGATGACGCCGGCGCGGGTGCCGCCGATGCCCTTGGCGTACGAGAGGGCGAGCTCGAAGCCGTTGCCGGTCGCGTCCTGCTCGACGGCCGCGATGCAGGGGACGCCGCGACCCTCCTCGTACTGACGGCGCACGAGGTGGCCCGGGCCCTTGGGCGCGACCATGCAGACGTCGATGCCGGCCGGGGGCTTGATGAAGCCGTAGCGGATGTTCAGACCGTGGCCGAAGAACAGCGCGTCGCCGTCCTTGAGGTTGCCCTTGATGGACTCCTCGTAGACCTGGGCCTGGATCGGGTCCGGCACCAGGATCATGATGACGTCGGCCTCGGCCGCGGCCTCCGACGGCGTCACCACGCGCAGGCCCTGCTCCTCGGCCTTCGCCTTGGACTTGGAGCCCTCGTGCAGACCGACGCGGACGTCGACACCCGAGTCGCGCAGCGACAGCGCGTGGGCGTGGCCCTGGCTGCCGTAGCCGATGACCGCGACCTTGCGGCCCTGGATGATGGACAGGTCGGCGTCGTCGTCGTAGAACAGCTCGGCCACTGGGGTTCTCCTTGTTATCCGGTATTGCCGGTGTTGCGTCCCACCGTACGGCGGGCGGGGGAAGGGAAGTTCTCGGGTCTCGGTATACGGGCGGGCCGCGGGTGGCGCCCGCCCGTGTGCCGGTGTCGTCCGTCGGTGCTCAGGCCGAACGGTCGAGCGCGCGCAGCGACCGGTCGGTGATCGAACGCGCCCCGCGTCCGATCGCGATGGTGCCGGACTGGACGAGCTCCTTGATGCCGAAGGGCTCCAGCATCTTGAGCATGGCCTCCAGCTTGTCGGCGCCGCCGGTGGCCTCGATGGTGACGGCCTCCGGGGAGACGTCGACGGTCTTGGCGCGGAACAGCTGGACGATCTCGACGATCTGGGAGCGCGTCTCGTTGTCGGCGCGCACCTTCACCAGAACGAGTTCGCGCTGGACGGCCGCGCCGGGCTCCAGCTCGACGATCTTCAGGACGTTGACGAGCTTGTTGAGCTGCTTGGTGACCTGTTCGAGCGGGAGCGCCTCGATCACGTTCACCACGATGGTGATGCGGGAGATCTCCGGGTGCTCGGTGACACCGACGGCGAGGGAGTCGATGTTGAAGCCGCGCCGGGAGAACAGGGCGGTGATCCGGGCGAGGACACCGGGCTTGTTCTCGACGAGGACGGAGAGGGTGTGCTTGCTCATGGTTCTGACTCGGCTCTCTCTCAGTCGTCTTCGTTGTCGCCGAAGTCGGGGCGGACGTCCCGGGCGAACATGACCTCGTCGTTGGAGGTGCCGGCGGCGACCATCGGCCACACCATCGCGTCCTCGTGGACGATGAAGTCGACGACGACCGGGCGGTCGTTGATCGAGTTCGCCTCCTCGATCACCTTGTCGAGGTCGTCCGGGGACTCGCAGCGGATCGCGTGACAGCCCATGGCCTCCGACAGCTTGACGAAGTCGGGGACGCGGGTGCCGGCGCTCGGCTGCTTGCCGTCCGCGTCCGGGCCGCTGTGCAGCACGGTGTTGGAGTAGCGCTGGTTGTAGAAGAGGGTCTGCCACTGGCGGACCATCCCGAGGGCGCCGTTGTTGATGATGGCGACCTTGATCGGGATGTTGTTCAGGGCGCAGGTGGTGAGTTCCTGGTTGGTCATCTGGAAGCAGCCGTCGCCGTCGACCGCCCAGACCGTGCGGTCGGGCTGTCCCGCCTTGGCGCCCATCGCGGCCGGGACCGCGTAGCCCATCGTTCCGGCACCGCCCGAGTTCAGCCAGGTCGCGGGCTGCTCGTACTGGATGTAGTGCGCGGCCCACATCTGGTGCTGGCCGACGCCCGCCGCGAAGATCGTTCCCTCGGGGGCGAGTTGGCCGATGCGCTCGATCACCTGCTGCGGCGACAGCGAGCCGTTGTCGGGCTGCTCGTAGCCCAGCGGGTACGTCTCGCGCCAGCGGTTGAGGTCCTTCCACCAGGCGCTGTAGTCGCCGGTGTTGCCGTCGCTGTGCTCCTTCTGGACGGCCTGGACCAGGTCGGCGATGACCTCGCGGGCGTCACCGACGATCGGCACGTCGGCGGCGCGGTTCTTGCCGATCTCGGCCGGGTCGATGTCGGCGTGGACGATCTTCGCGAAGGGAGCGAAGCTGTCCAGCTTGCCGGTGACACGGTCGTCGAAGCGGGCTCCGAGGGCGACGATCAGGTCGGCCTTCTGCAGCGCGGTGACGGCGGTGACCGCACCGTGCATGCCCGGCATTCCCACGTGCAGCGGGTGGCTGTCGGGGAATGCGCCGAGCGCCATCAGGGTGGTGGTGACGGGCGCTCCGGTGAGCTCGGCGAGAACCTTGAGCTCGGCGGTGGCGTGCGCCTTGAGGACGCCGCCACCCACGTACAGGACGGGCCGCTTCGCGCTCGTGATCAGCCGCGCGGCCTCACGGATCTGCTTGGCGTGCGGCTTGGTCACCGGGCGGTACCCCGGCAGGTCGCTCTGCGGCGGCCACGAGAACGTCGTCTGGGCCTGCAGCACGTCCTTCGGGATGTCCACGAGGACAGGGCCCGGGCGGCCGGTCGAGGCGATGTGGAACGCCTCGGCGATCGCCTTCGGGATGTCCTCGGCCTTGGTGACCAGGAAGCTGTGCTTGGTGATCGGCATCGTGATGCCGACGATGTCCGCCTCCTGGAAGGCGTCCGTGCCGATCGCCTTGGTGACGACCTGGCCGGTGATCGCGACCAGCGGGACGGAGTCCATCATGGCGTCCGCGATCGGCGTCACCAGGTTCGTCGCACCCGGGCCGGACGTGGCCATGCAGACGCCGACCTTGCCGGTGGCCTGCGCGTAGCCGGTGGCCGCGTGACCCGCACCCTGCTCATGACGGACGAGCACGTGGCGCAGCCTGCTCGAGTCCATCATCGGGTCGTACGCCGGAAGGATCGTCCCACCGGGGATGCCGAATACGGTGTCGGCCCCGACCTCCTCGAGCGAGCGAATGAGGGACTTCGCACCCGTGACGTGCTCGACGGGGGCGGACTGCTGTCCTCCGGAACGGGGCCGCGGCTGCGGATGGTGGGCCCCGGTGGCCTGCTCGGTCATCGGCATTCTCTTCTCGATGCTGAGGGTTTTTGCGACTTTTGTGCGGTGTGCGTTTGCTGATCGAAAGGCGCCTGTGCAACAAAAAACCCCTCGTGCCGTGAGGCAAGCGAGGGGAGCGCGCCGGGTGCGGTCGCTGGGTGTTCCGGATCCTCCGGTGACCACCTAGCTTCAGCCGACGCGCTTTCCAAGTACGAGAATTCGGGTGCGCATGGCATTGACCCTCCCCCCGGCACGCACTGACTGTCAAGTAGGTGGGACGGGAGTCTCATTATGTGAGCGGAGGGCCGTTCCGCCCCCGAGAACGGCGGGCACACCCCCGGTGTACACCCCCGCTCCCCCGCCGGCGAAAACCGGCTCGACCGGCCCGTTCGGTACGGGGAAGTGGCCGGAGGAGAGCGCGCGGCGCAGCCGGTACTCGTCGAGCGGTCCGGAGAACGCCATGCCCTGCCCGTGGGTGCAGCCCATCGCGCGCAGCGCGATCACCTGCTCCGGGAGATCCACCCCGTCCGCCACGGACTGGAGCCCCAGATCCGTGGCGATCCGCAGCAGCCCGCTGGTGATCTTGTGCAGCCGGGCGGACTCGACGACCCCCTCGATCAGACTGCGGTCGAGCCGCAGGATGTCGACGGGAAGCCGGCGGAGCGCTGTGATCGCCGCGTAGCCGCTGCCGAAGCCGTCCAGGGCGATCCGGACCCCGAGGCGCCTGAGGGCGTTCAGACGGCGCTCCAGCTCGTCCAGAGGGACCCGTGGGTCGGTGTCCGACAGCTCGACGACGAGCCCGCCGGACGCGAGCCCGTGCCGGGTGAGGAGGGACTCGACGGAGCCGAGCGGCATGGAGCGGTCCAGCAGCCGCCGCGCGGTCATCCGGACGGCGACCGGCACCGCGATGCCCGCGGCGGTGCGCTCGGCCGCCTGCCCGACGGCCTCGTCCAGCATCCAGCGGCTCAGCTCTGCGGTGCGGTCGCTGTCCTCGGCCACGCGCAGGAACTCGGCCGGCGTGAAGAGCACCCCCTGGGAGGAACGCCAGCGCGCCTGTGCGGTGACCGACGAGATCCGGCCGCTCTCCAGCGACACCACGGGCTGGTGCAGCAGCGCGAACTCGCCGTCCTGGAGCGCCGAGCGCAGCCGGGTCGCCAGCTCCGCCTTGCGGACCACGTCCTGCTGCATCTGCGGCGCGTACAGCTCGACGCGGCCCTTGCCCGCCGCCTTGGCGCGGTACATGGCGAGGTCGGCGTTGCGCAGCAACTCACCTGCCCCCAGGCCCGGTTCGGCGAAGCCGACACCGATGGACGCGGCGACGCGGACATCGTTGCCGTCGATGCAGTAGGGCTGGGAGAGCCTGATCCGCAGTCGGTCGGCCAGTTCCATTATCTGCTGCTCGCGGGCCGTGCGGTCGCGGCCGCCGTCGCCGACGATGAGTGCCGCGAACTCGTCCCCGCCGAGGCGGGCGGCGGTGTCGCCGTGCCGTACGGAGTCCTGGAGCCGGCGGGCGGCCTGGACGAGCAGTTCGTCGCCCGCCTGGTGCCCGATCGTGTCGTTCACGGCCTTGAAGCCGTCGAGGTCGATGAAGAGCACGGCGGTGCCCCGGTCGGAGGAGCGGCGCCCGGACAGGGCCTGCTGGACGCGCCGGGTGAACAGGGCGCGGTTCGGCAGGTCGGTGAGCGGGTCGTGCTCGGCGTTGTGCTGCAACTGCGCCTGGAGGCGGACGCGTTCGGTCACGTCGCGGCTGTTGAAGATGAGTCCGCCGTGGTGCCGGTTGACGGTGGACTCGACGTTCAGCCAGCCGCCGTCGCCGGACCGGAAGCGGCACTCGATCCGGGTGGTCGGCTCCTCGACGTGACTGGCCGCGAGGAACCGCCGCACCTCGTGGACCACGCAGCCGAGGTCCTCGGGGTGGATCAGCGAGGCGAGCTCGGAGCCGACGAGTTCCTCCGCGTCCCGCCCGTAGACCCCGGCGGCGGCCGGGCTCACGTACCGCAGGATGCCGTTCGGAGCGGCGATCATGATGACGTCGCTGGAGCCCTGCACCAGGGAGCGGAAGTGGTTCTCCTTCTGCGCCAGCTCCTGGGTGAGGGTGATGTTGTCCAGCAGCATGATGCCCTGGCGCACCACGAGGGCGAGGACGACGAGACCGGCGGTGAGGAGCACCACACGGTCCACCCTGCGCCCGTTCAGGATGTTGTAGAGGATCCCCAACGTGCAGACGGCGGCGGCGAGATAGGGCGTGAGCGCGGCGAGCGAACCGGCGATCGGACGCGTCACCGGGTACCGGCCGTGACCCGGGCCCTGCGGGGCGGGCCGCGGGTGTCCGTCCTGCTCCCGCTCGTACGCGTGCTCCTGCGCGCCGGGCCCGCCCCGGCGCTCGTGCTCTCCGGAGCCGCGGGAGGTTCCCGGCCCGGGGGGCTCGTGCCCACCCCGCGGTCCGCGCCGCCGGTCGGAGCCCGGTGGACCGAAGCGGCCCTCCCGGCGCTGGCCGGGGATGTGCTCGCGCACCCGAAGCGCGGGCCCGTCCGGGGTGTGCTCCTGCGGGCCGTGGTCCTCCGCCTCCGTCTCCGGGTGCCCGTGCCGGGTGGCGGCCCAGGGCGCGTACGCGAGGAGCAGGGAGCCGGCGAACCAGCCCGCGTCGAGGAGCTGGCCCGAGTGGTAGTTGTTGTGCAGGAGGGGCGAGGTGAACAGGGCGTCGCACATCACGGTCAGGGCGAGCGCCCCGATCGCGGTGTTCACCGCCGAACGGTTCACCGAGGAGCGCCGGAAGTGCAGCGCGAGGACCATGCTGACCAGTGCGATGTCCAGCAGCGGGTACGCCAGCGACAACGCGGTGTGGGCGACGCTCGGTCCGTCGAACTTGGCCGCCTGGGCGAGCGCCAGCGACCAGGACAGCGTGAGCAGCGAACCGCCGATCAGCCAGGAGTCGAGGGCGAGGCACACCCAACCCGCCCTGGTGACGGGCCTCTTGGCGAGCACCAGCAGGCCGACGATCGCGGGCGGCGCGAAGCAGAGGAAGAACAGGTCGGCGTAGCTCGGGCTGGGCACCGGGCGTTCGAGGACGACCTCGTACCAGCCCCAGACCAGATTGCCGAGGGAGGCCATGGCCGAGGAGAGGGAGAACAGCAGCCAGGCGGGTCGAAAACGGCTGCTCCGGCTACGGGCGTAGAGGAAGCACGAGACGGCCGCGGTGCCCGCCGCGATGCTCAGTCCGAAGTCGCCCATGACCAGCGCGAGACTCGGGGAGCCCCAGCCGAGTGCGGAACCGACGGCGTACCCCGCGCACACCAGGGCCAGGACGAGCTGCGAGAACAGGCCCGTCCCGCCGTCGAAGACCGGACGGCGGGCCATCAGCGCTCCGGGGGAGCTCACCGGGACCACCGGGTCCGTGCTCCCGGGTCCAACTGGTCCCGGTGCGCCGGATGGGCATGCCTGCGGCGGCTCGGATGCCTGCGGTGGTGATGGCAGCCGTGGCCGCGTCCTCGTGCGGTCGCGCGCCAGGGTCGTCGGCGGCGGCCCCGCCGCGTCGGATCGTCGGTCCATAGGCCGTGCATCGCCCGTCGCCCCCCTCGCAGTCTCAATGTCCGTCCCCGGCGCCGAACGGTGCGCGGCGCAGCCCCTGTCGGGACGATACACCAGTCTCGTCACTCAGGGACATAGTTCCTCTACGCTCCGTGACGACCAGGGACTATGCCGGAACTGCCCGCGTTCGGGGAACTGCGGAGGGTGTTCGAGGCGGTCGGAGGACGAACGGAGCGGTGCTCAGGTGCCGGTGGTGAGAACCACGTTCCGCAGCGGCTCCCGGTTCACGAAAAGCGTCAGCTGTTGCGCGAGCAGCCGCTTCGCGCGCGGCCAGAACGCCGAGGTGGGGCCGCCGACATGGGGACTGATGAGCACGCCGGGCGCGTGCCACAGCGGATGGCCCGGCGGCAGCGGTTCGGGGTCGGTCACGTCGAGGGCCGCGGTGATGCGGCCGCTCTCCAGTTCGGCGAGCAGCGCCTTGGTGTCGACGACGGGACCACGCGCCACGTTGACCAGCAGGGCGCCGTCCTTCATCCGGGACAGGAACTCGGCGTCCACCAGCCCTCGGGTGCTCTCCGTGAGCGGGGTGGACAGCACGACGACGTCGGATTCGGGGAGCAGCGAGGGAAGTTCAGTGAGTGGGCGCACGGGACCGCGCTCCGTGGTGCGGGCGGAGCGCGCGACGCGCGCCACCCGCGCGAGCTCGAACGGCGCGAGCCGGTCCTCGATGGCGGACCCGATCGAGCCGTACCCCACGATGAGGACGGACTTGTCGGCCAGCGAGGGCCGGAAGCCCGAACGCCAATCCTCGTCGTCCTGCCCGCGGACGAAGTCGGGGATCCCGCGCAGCGAGGCGAGGACGAGGGTGAGGGTCAACTCCGCGGTGCTCGCCTCGTGGACACCGCGCGCGTTGCACAACATCACGCCGGGGCGCAGGGACTTGACGCTCGGCAGGACGTGGTCGACGCCGGCGGAGAGCGTCTGCACGGCCCGGACCGACGTCATCGCCGGCAGCGGACGCTGCGACACGGCGGGCGGCTTCATGTAGGGGACGACGTAGAACGCGCAGTCCGCCGGGTCGGCGGGAAAGTCCTGGTCGCCGTCCCAGAAGCGGTAGGCGGGGCCTTCTGGGAGCCCCTCGATCTCGTCGGCGTGAAACGGGAGCCACACATCGGAAGTCATGGTCAGGAGGCTATGCCAGGCGCCCGTGCGCGCAGAGGTTAGGTTGGGGTGCCGGCACAGGGAGGATCACGACCAGGTGGAGCGCAGAACGATCGGGGCCGCGGCGCTCGATGTCGGGGCGGTCGGACTCGGGTGCATGCCGATGAGCTGGGCCTACACCGGTTCGCGACAACGCGGCGAGGAGTCGCTGCGCGCGGTGCACGCGGCGCTCGACCGAGGCTCGACGCTGCTCGACACGGCCGACATGTACGGCCCCTTCACCAACGAGCTGCTCCTCGGACGGGCGCTGCGGCAGCGCCGTTCGGAGGCCTTCCTGTCGACCAAGGTCGGTCTGCTGGTGGGCGAGCAGCACATCGTGGCCAACGGCCGCCCCGGGTACGTGAAGCGGGCGTGCGACGCCTCGCTGCGCCGGCTCCAGACGGATGTGATCGATCTCTACCAGTTGCACCGGGCGGATCCGGAGGTGCCGGTCGAGGAGACCTGGGGCGCGATGGCGGAGCTGGTGTCGGCGGGGAAGGTGCGCTCGCTCGGGCTGTGCGCGCTGGGGGCCCGGTCCGGCCGGCGCTCGGGTGCGCGGCTGCACGACGGAACGATCCGGCAGCTGGAGCGGGTGCAGCAGGTGTTCCCGGTGAGCGCCGTTCAGGCCGAGCTGTCGGTGTGGTCGGCGGAGGCGCTGGACGCGCTGCTGCCGTGGTGTGCGGCGCGCGGGGTCGGTCTTCTCGCCGCGATGCCGCTGGGCAACGGCTTCCTGACCGGGACGCTGACCCCCGGCGAGGGCTTCGAGCCGGACGACGTACGCGCCCGGCATCCCCGCTTCACCGCCGAGATGATGGCCGCGAACCAGCCCATCGTGGTCGGTCTGCGGCGCATCGCCCGGCGGCACTCGGAGCCGGGCCGTCCGGTGACACCCGCGCAGGTGGCGCTGGCCTGGGTGCTGGCGCAGGGGCCGCACGTGGTTCCGGTGCCGGGGGCCAAGCGGGAACGCTGGGTGACCGAGAACGCGGGGGCCGCGGGGCTGCGGCTGACGGCGGAGGATCTGGCGGAGGTGGCGGGTCTGCCGGGGGCCCTGGGATCCTGGGAGTGAGGCACGTCCGCGGGCCGGAGTCCGGATTCGCCGGCCCGTGATCGGGAACCTGCGGAGCGCGAGCGGTGTATCAACAGTGGAACCGCCGCGTCGAAGGGACACAGATGGTGCAACGTCGAGCAGTGACAGCCGTGTTGGTCACGGCCGCCTTTCTCGTGACGGCAGGCTGTTCCTCCGGCGGCGGAGGCGGCTCGGACGACGGAGGCGCGTTCCCCGGCCTCGGGAGCAGCCCCTCCCCCGCGTCGTCGTCCTCCGGCGCCGCCGCCGAGCCGACACCGCCGGCCAAGGGCTCGGTGAAGGTCGTCCGCACCGTCACCGAGGATCTCGACAGTCCCTGGGGTCTCGCGCCCCTGTCGGAGGGCGGCCTGCTGGTGTCCTCGCGGGACAAGGGGACGATCACCCGGATCGACGAGAAGACCGGCAGGAAGACCGTGCTGGGCGATGTCCCCGGGGTGGCGCCGGCCGGCGAGGGCGGCCTGCTGGGCATAGCGCTCTCCCCGGACTACGCCGCGGACCACATGATCTACGCGTACGTGACCACGGCCTCCGACAACCGCATCGTCCGCATGCTGTACGACGCGAAGAAGCCCGCCGGCGAGCAGCTCGGCGCACCGGACACGATCTTCAAGGGCATCCCCAAGGGGATCATCCACAACGGCGGGCGGATCGCGTTCGGTCCGGACAAGATGCTGTACGCGGGTGCGGGCGAGACGGGCGACCGGGGCCAGGCGCAGGACAAGAAGGCGCTCGGCGGCAAGATCCTGCGGATGACCCCGGACGGCGAGCCCGCACCCGGCAACCCGTTCCCCGGCTCGGTCGTCTACTCGTACGGCCACCGCAATGTCCAGGGTCTCGCCTGGGACGACAAACAGCGCTTGTGGGCCTCCGAGTTCGGCCAGGACACCTGGGACGAGCTGAACCAGATCAAGCCCGGTGACAACTACGGCTGGCCGGTGGTCGAGGGCATCGGCAAGGACGCGAAGTACCACAACCCGGTCGCCCAGTGGCACACGGACGACGCCTCCCCGAGCGGGATCGCGTATGCCGAGGGATCCATATGGATGGCCGGCCTCAAGGGCGAGCGGCTGTGGCGCATCCCGTTGAACGGCACGAAGACATCCGCCGACCCTGAGGCCTTCCTCCAGGGGAAGTACGGCCGGCTGCGCACGGTCGTCTCCGCGGGCGGCGACAAGTTGTGGCTGATGACGAGCGAGACCGACGGCCGCGGCAGCCCGGGGAAGGGCGACGACCGGCTCCTCGAGATCGAGGTGAAGTAGCGGGGGAGCCTGCGGCGGGAGCGGGGGCGGCGGGGCCGAGACGGTCGTGCGGGCTACGACGCCTGCGGGGGGCCGGGGTTCTCCGGGGCGGCATCCCGGTCCGGATCCGGGTCCGGGTCCGTGTTCTGGTCCTGGGCCGCGTCCTTCGCGAGCGCGGCTTCCTGGTCCGGGGTCGCATCCTTCGCGCCGGGGACTTTCTGGTCCTGGGCCGCTGCCGGGTCCTTCGCGTCGGCCGCGTCCGTCTCGGCGTCCTCGTCGTGCCGCGGTGCCCGTACGACCACCTTGCCCGAGGTGAGGTCTATCGGGCCTCGGCCCGGGTCGCCGTCGTTCAGGTCCACGCGGCTCAGTTCCAGCCGCTTGCGTTCGTCGTTGGTGTGCTTGCGGCCCGGTGCGAAGAGTTCCTCGAACATGTTGAACACGGCGCCTCCCTCGGCCCGAATCCCTTTCAGCGTAGACCCCGGTCCGCCGCCGGGACCGCGGAGGGCTCCGGCGGGAAGAGCCGCAGCCGGTGGGCCAGCGCCGCCGCCTCGCCGCGTCCCGAGACGTCCAGCTTGGCCAGGATGTTCGAGACGTGGACGCTGGCCGTCTTCGGGGAGATGAAGAGTTCCTCGGCGATCTGGCGGTTGGTGCGGCCTGCGGCGACGAGCCGGAGTACGTCACGCTCGCGGCCGGTGAGCCCGAGGGCCGCCGCCGGGTCCGCGGGCACCGCCGGCCGCTCGGGGGCGTGCTCCAGGGGGAGGCGGGCGCGCTGGGCGAGGAGGGCGACGGCGTCGGTGAGCGGGCGGGCGCCGAGGTGGTCGGCCGCGGCGCGGGCCAGCCGGAGGAGTTCCGTGGCCCGGGCGCGGTCGTCGTCCGTGCCGGAGACGAGCAGGGCCTCGGCGAGGCGGAGGCGGACCCGCGCCAGGTCGTAGGGGCGCTCCAGGGGTTCGAGGGCGGTGACCACGTCGGACCACTGGTCAGTGGTGCTCATGCCCTCGGCGCGGTCGAGTTCGGCGCGGACCCATTCGGCGTGGACGAGCCAGACGGGCGCCCCCACCGCCAGGGACTTGGCGGCCACGCGGATGCGCTCGACGGTCGGGGCGCGGCCCGGCGCGGCGACGGGCAGGCCACGGGCGTCGGCCTCCGCGGTGGCGGCGGCGAGCAGCAGCGGCCAGCCGTAGCGCTGGGTGCCGGGCGGGAAGCCCGTGTCCAGGGCCTGTTCCAGGGCGGTGCGGGCGTCGAGGAGGCGGCCCTCGCCGGCGGCGATGCCGATGGTGGTGCCGAGCAGTGGAAGGGAGTGCTGGGGCATCGGATCGTGGGTTCCGAAGTGGCTTCGGGCTGCGGTCAGTTGGCGGGTCGCCTCGGCGAGGTCGCCGCGGGCGAGGGCGACGGGCGCGAGACGGGCGGCGCCCACCCCGGAGGCCTTGCCGCTGAGCCCCACGCCGAGCGCGTTCCGGGCGGCCTCGACGGCCTCGTCCCACTGGCCGAGGGCGTACAGCGACTCGGACAGGTTGCCCCAGACCCAGGCGAGGGTGTCCAACAGGCCGTTGCCGCGGGCGAGTTCGACGCCCTCGCGCAGGATCGCCACGGACTCGCGGGAGCGTCCGACGGACTCCAGGTGGGAGGGCAGGTTGATGTGCAGCCGGCCGACGACGTAGGCGGCGCCGTGCTGGTGTGCCGCCTCCTTGACCTGGTACATCGCGGCGAGTCCGGCCTCGACGTCGCCCGAGTCGACCATGAGGCCGCCGAGGGTGAGCCGGGCGTTGAGTTCGACGTCCCGGGCGCCCACCATGCGTGCGTACTCCACGGCGCGTTCGGCCGCGGAGAGAGCGCCGTGGCCCGGTTCGTGGAGCATGCACCAGGCGGCGACCATGGACAGCACCTCGGCGTGCACCTCGGAGGGCGGCAGGCCGCGCACCAGCTCCTGGGCGGTGGCGAGTTCCTCCCAGCCGTCACCGCGGACCTGGGCCTGGACGAGCCGGGAGCGCTGGAGCCAGAACCAGGCGGCGCGCAGCGGATCGCCCGTGTTCTCCAGGAGGTGCAGCGCGCGCCGGGTCGTCTTCAGGGCGCGCTCGCGCTCTCCGCACAGCCGCCCGGCGACGGCCGCCTCGGCCATCAGGTCGAGGTAGCTCAGCGGGGCCGTCGCGGGGTCGCAGCCGCAGGCCGGGTAGGCCTCCACGTAGTCGACGGGCCGCAGGGCGGCGCGCACGGTGTCGGGGGCGACCTCCCACAGCTCCATCGCCCGCTCCAGGAGCCGGAGTTGCTCGGAGTGTGCGTGTCGGCGCCGGGCCTCGACGGAGGCGTCGAGGACGGCGGGCAGCGCCTTGGCGGCGTCGTGGGCGTGGTACCAGTAGCTGGCCAGCCGGGTGACGCGTTCGTCGGCCGGGACGAGCGCCGGGTCGGCCTCCAGGGCCTCGGCGTAGCGGCGGTTGAAGCGGGAGCGCTCGCCGGGCAGCAGGTCGTCGCTGACGGCCTCGCGGACCAGGGAGTGGCGGAAGCGGTAGCCGTCGCCGGTGGGCGAGGCGAGCAGGATGTTGGCGCCGACGCAGGCCCGCAGGGCCTCGATGAGGTCGTCCTCGGCGAGCCCGGCGACGGCGGCGAGCAGCGCGTACTCGACGGTGGAGCCGCCCTCGGCGACGATCCGGGCGATCCGCTGGGCGCTCTCCGGGAGCCGTTCGACGCGGACCAGGAGCAGGTCGCGCAGGGAGTCCGTGAGTCCGGTGCGGCAGCCCTCGTGGGCGGCGACGGCGAGTTCCTCGACGAAGAAGGCGTTGCCGTCGGAGCGGGCGAAGATCTCGTCGACCTGGGCGGGGTCGGGCTCGCGGGCGAGGATTCCGGCTATCTGACGGCCGACCTCGGCCCGGCTGAAGCGGCCCAGTTCGAGACGTCGGACCGTGCGGAGGCGGTCGAGTTCGGCGAGCAGGGGGCGCAGCGGGTGGCGGCGGTGGATGTCGTCGGCGCGGTAGGTGGCGATCACGACGAGCCGGCCGCTGCGCAGGGTGCGGAACAGGTAGGCGAGCAGGTGGCGGGTGGAGGCGTCGGCCCAGTGCAGGTCCTCCAGTACGACGACGACCGTGCGGTCCGCCGCGACGCGTTCCAGGAGGCGGGCGGTGAGCTCGAAGAGGCGGGCCATGCCCTCTTCGTCGTAGCGCCGCCCGGGGGTCGCTTCCGCGAGTTCGGGCAGGAGGCGGGCGAGTTCCTCCTCCTGTCCGGCGGCCGCGGCGGCGAGTTCGTCGGGCAGGATGCGGCGCAGGGCGCGCAACGCCGTGGAGAACGGGGCGAAGGGGAGGCCGTCGGCGCCGATCTCGACGCAGCCGCCGCAGGCGACGACGGCGGCCTCGCGGGCGGCGGCGACGGAGAACTCCTCCAGGAGGCGGGTCTTGCCGACGCCGGCCTCCCCGCCGAGCAGCAACGCCTGTGGCTCTCCCGTGGCGGCACGGGAGAGTGCATCGTTCAACACCCCCAGTTCGGCGGTGCGTCCGACGAACACGGGGCTCACGGACCTGGTCTCCACGGGCCCGAGCATCGCACAGGGCACCGCCGGCGCGGCACCGGTTATCCGGTGGGCCGTCGGTGCCCCGGTGGGTCGTGTCGTGTCCGGCAGGGGGCGGCCGCCCCCTGTACGGCCGCCCTCCCGCCCACCCGGCAGCCGGTCGTACGCGGTACGGCCGGCGCCGGGTGCCGTGGCGTTCACGCGGCGCGGGTGAACGGATACCGGCGGGGGCGGCGGCTATGGGCCCGCCCCTCCGTGTCCTGCTGTACGGACTCGCGGCGGGCCGCGCGGCGGGCGGCCCGGCGGCCGCGGAGGGCCTCCTGGGCGAGCCGGTGGTTCTGTGCCTCGCGGATCAGTTCCGCGGTCCGGATGTGGTGAAGCTCGTACTCGAACATCTCGTACCCCTGGTGAAGAGTCGGTCTCGGCCTCGCTGTCTGCGATGTCTCAACCTTCGTCTCCGAGGGGGGTGCGCCACATCGGGAGAGTTCCGCATCTTGCGCACGCGAAGGGCCTTAGGGCGGCGCTCGTTGTACGGCGCCGGCCCTAAGGCCCCTCAGAGTGGTCGGTTCTCAGCTGGTGGAGGGCAGTCCGAGAAGGAGGTCGGAGTACTTGGCGACGGCGAGGATCAGCCCGACGACGCCGAGCGAGACACCGGCCCAGGCGACGGACTTGATCCAGGGGGCCTGGGGCCTGCCGGGGGCGCCGAACGCCGGGCGGACGAGGACGACGACGCCGACGATCAGCGCGGCCAGCGCGAAGAGGCCGCCGATCAGCGCGGTGGTCGCCCAGGCGTCGCCGTAGACCTCCTTGACCTGCTGGGCGACGCTCGCGCTCTGCGAGGTCCGGAGCTGGCCGACGAGCGTCTCGCGGGCGGCGGCGACGGTGGAGACCCAGCTGCCGGTCAGCGACACGATGCCCAGTCCGGCGGACACCACGGCGGCGGCACCCTGGCCGACTCCGGTCGCCTGCCCGTCCGCGGTGGTGTCGTGGCCGTCCACGAGGTCCGCGGCGGCCTCGTCCTGCTCCTCGGCCCGGGCGCCCTCCGCCTCGGTGCCGGTCACGTCGTCCGTGGTCGCGCCGTTCTTGGTGACGTCCACGGTCTGCTCGTCGCGCTGCGCCTCGGCGCCGGTCTCGGCCCCGGCTTCGTCAACTGTCTTGGTTCCCATGCACCGCACCGTACGGACGCTGTCTGAGAAGTTCCTTAATGATCCTTGTGCGCCTCGTGCGCACGTGCGGCGCGCCAGTCGGGCGCGAGCACGGACCACACCTCCAGGTCGTGCCGGACTCCGCGGTAGGGGTGCTTCTCGCGCAGGACGCCGTCCTGCGTCATGCCGAGGCGGCGGGCCACGTTCAGGCTCGGCACGTTGCCCGCGGCGGCGACCCACTCGATCCGGTGGATCCCGCGGCCCTCGACGGCCCAGTCGATGAGCACGCGCATCGCGCGGGTGACGAGACCGCGCCCGGAGGCGGCGGGTTCCAGCCAGCAGCCGACCTCGCAGTTGCCCTGCTCGGCGTCGAAGTTCAGGAAGAGCACGCCGCCGACGAGCTTGCCGTCGAGCCACAGACCGTGCAGGGAGCCGGTGTCCGCCGCGCGCATGTCCGCGTACCGCTGGAGGTGGGCCCGTGTGGACGGCACGTCCGTCGACTGGGATCCGAAGGGGATGAACTGTCCGATGAACTCGCGGCCGCGGTCCAGGTGCGCGAGGAACTCCTCCGCGTGCCACGGCTCCAGGGGCCGCAGTTGCGCCCCGTCGTCACCCAGGGATATCGCGTACATCCGCTACCGCTCCTTCACCATCATGTCCGCCGCGTCGGCGGCGTCCAGGACGTCCGCCACACCGGCGTCCGTCGCCTCGGCCAGCCTCTCATGCGCGGCACGGCACTCCGGTGCCTCGATGCTGACGCGCGGGAGCCGGCGGTCGAGCCAGCCGGGCAGCCACCAGTTCGCGCCGCCCAGCAGGTGCATGAGGGCGGGGACCAGGAGCGTCCGCAGGACGAACGCGTCGAGGGCGACGGCGGCGGCCAGGGCGATGCCGAACATCGCGATGACGCGGTCGCCGCTGAGGACGAAGGCGAGGAACACCGAGATCATGATGACGGCCGCCGAGTTGATCACCCGGCTCGTCTCGGCCAGCCCGACCCGGACCGCCCGCCGGTTGTCACCGGTCTCCAGCCACTCCTCGTACATGCGGCTGACCAGGAACACCTGGTAGTCCATCGAGAGCCCGAAGAGCACCGACACCATGATCACGGGGAGGAAGGGCTCGATCGGCCCCGCGCGGCCGAGGCCGAGCAGGTCGCTCCCCCAGCCCCACTGGAAGATCGCGACGACGACCCCGAAGGCGGCGGCGACCGCGGCGATGTTCATCACGGCCGCCTTGAGCGGGATGCCGATCGAGCGGAACGCGAGGAGCAGCAGGACGCAGCCGAGGCTGATCACGACGCCGACGAAGAGCGGCAGCTTGCCGACGATGACGTCGGCGAAGTCGTCGTAGCTCGCCGTCACCCCGCCCACGTGCAGGTCGAGGGAGGTGCCGGCCTCCGCGCGGGGCAGGACCTCGGTGCGCAGCCGGTCGACGAGATCGCTGGTGTCCTTCGACTGCGGGGCGGAGGACGGCACGACGGTGAGGTAGGCGGTGTCGCCCGCGGTGTTGTAGGTGACCGGGGTCGCCGAGGCGACGCCGTGGGTGAGCCGCAGCGACAGGTCCAGGTTGTCGAGCGCGAGGCGGTCCTCGGCGCCGCCGACCTTGGTGACGAGGGTCAGGGGCCCGTTCACGCCGGGTCCGAAGCCCTCGCCGATGAGGTCGTAGGCCTGCCGGGTGGTCGTCGTCCGCGGGTCGTTGCCCTGGTCGGACGTTCCGAGGTGGAGGGAGAACGTCGGCAGGGCGAGCAGGGCCATCACGACGACGGCGACGCCGCCGAGCACCTTGGGGTGCCGTTCGACGAAGGCGGACCAGCGGGCGGCGAACCCGGTGGGCATCTCCGGTTCCGGTCCGTGTTCGTCCAGGCGGCGCCGTTCGCGGCGGCTCAGGGCGCGGGGTCCGATGAAGGAGAGCAGCGCGGGCAGCAGTGTGACGGAGGCCGCGACGGTGAGGACGACGGTGAGGGAGGCGGCGATGGCGACGCCGTTGAGGAAGCCGAGCCGCAGGATGAGCATGCCGAGCAGGGCGATGCAGACGGTGGCGCCGGCGAAGACGACGGCGCGGCCCGTGGTGGCGACGGCGTTCCGCGCGGCCTCGGCCACGGGCAGCCCGCGTTTCAGGCCGCGCCGGTGTCGCGTCACGATGAACAGCGCGTAGTCGATGCCGACACCGAGGCCGATCAGCATGCCGAGCATGGGGGCGAAGTCGGCGACGGTCATGGCGTGTCCGAGGAGGACGATCCCGAAGTACGCCGTGCCCACGCCGATCAGGGCGGTGGCGATGGGCAGCATGGAGGCGGCGAGGGAGCCGAAGGCGAGGAAGAGGACGACGGCGGCGACGACCACGCCGACGATCTCGGCGAGGTGCCCGCCGGACGACTGGGTGAGGGCGACGGCGCTGCCGCCCAGTTCCACGTCGAGTCCGTCGGTCCCGGCCTCCTTCGCGGTGTCGACGACGGCGCGGACCTCGCCCTTGTCGATGGTCTCGACGCGGTCGGCGAAGGTGATGTTCGCGTACGCGGTGCGGTTGTCGTCGCTGATCCGGTCGGCGCCGCCGCGGCCGTACGGGCTGTCGACGGACGCGACTCCGGGGAGTTCGGCGATCTTGTCCAGGGTGCGGGTCATGGACTGCTCGACGGCGGGGGAACGCACGCTGCCGCCGTGGCCGGTGTGCCAGACGACCGTGTCGCTGTCGCCGCCGAGGCCGGGGAAGCCCGCGCCGAGGAGCTGGGTGGCGCGGCCGGATTCGGTTCCCGGGGCCTCGTAGTCGTTCGAGTACGAGGAGCCCGTCACGGCGGCGGCAGCGGTCACGCCGCCGAAGGCGACCAGCCAGAGCAGTACGGCAACGAGGCGGTGCTGGACACACCAACGTGCGAGGGCTGCCACGAACGAGCTCCCTGGGGGATTTGAGGATCTTTATCGGGAACTGCCCGCAAAGAACGCATGACTCATGCGCCATCACTCTTACAGCCGGAAATGATCCTTTGTCGCATTCGTGGGCTTACTCACAGATCTGCACCCCTGTCACAGGGCATTCGCGTGAACGCCCCCGTCCCCCGCGTGTCACGACGGTTCCGGAACGGGCCCGGACAGACCGCTGGGGGCGCATCGACAGCGATGCGCCCCCAGGGACGTGGAAAAAACCGTGACCTCAGCTCTCGCCGACGCCCAGCTTCTCCAGGATGAGCTCCTTGACGCGGGCCGCGTCGGCCTGGCCGCGGGTCGCCTTCATGACCGCGCCGACGAGCGCGCCCACGGCCTGGACCTTGCCGCCGCGGATCTTGTCGGCGATGCCCGGGTTCCCGGCGATGGCCTCGTCGACGGCGGCGGTCAGCGCGCCCTCGTCCGAGACGACCTTCAGGCCGCGCTTCTCGACGACCTCGTCCGGAGTGCCCTCGCCGGCGAGGACTCCCTCGATGACCTGGCGGGCCAGCTTGTCGTTCAGATCGCCGGCCGTGACCAGCTCGGTCACCCGGGCGACCTGCGCCGGGGTGATCGGCAGATCCTCCAGCGCCTTGCCCGACTCGTTGGCGCTGCGCGCCAGCTCGCCCATCCACCACTTGCGGGCGGACGCGGCGTCGGCACCGGCCTCGATCGTCGCGACGATCGGGTCGATGGCACCGGCGTTGAGCATCGACTGCATGTCGTGGGCGTTGACGCCCCACTCCTCGCGCAGCCGGTTGCGGCGGGCCAGCGGCTGCTCGGGCAGCCCGGCACGCAGCTCCTCCACCCAGTCACGGGAGGGGGCGACGGGGACGAGGTCGGGCTCCGGGAAGTACCGGTAGTCCTCGGCCTCCTCCTTCACGCGGCCCGAGGTCGTGGACCCGGTGTCCTCGTGGAAGTGGCGGGTCTCCTGGATGATCGTGCCGCCGGAGTTCAGCACCGCGGCGTGGCGCTGGATCTCGAAGCGGGCGGCACGCTCCACGGAACGCAGGGAGTTGACGTTCTTCGTCTCGGAGCGCGTGCCGAACTTCTCGCGGCCGTGCGGGCGCAGCGAGAGGTTCACGTCGCAGCGCATCTGGCCCTGCTCCATCCGGGCCTCGGACACACCGAGCGCCTTGATGAGCTCGCGCAGCTCGGCGACGTAGGCCTTGGCGACCTCGGGTGCACGCTCGCCCGCGCCCTCGATCGGCTTGGTGACGATCTCGATGAGCGGGATGCCCGCGCGGTTGTAGTCGAGCAGCGAGTGCGAGGCGCCGTGGATACGGCCGGTGGCACCGCCGACGTGCAGCGACTTGCCGGTGTCCTCCTCCATGTGGGCGCGCTCGATCTGCACGCGGAAGACCTCGCCGTCCTCCAGCTGGACGTCCAGATAGCCGTTGAAGGCGATCGGCTCGTCGTACTGGGAGGTCTGGAAGTTCTTCGGCATGTCCGGATAGAAGTAGTTCTTCCGGGCGAAGCGGCACCACTCGGCGATCTCGCAGTGCAGCGCGAGGCCGATCTTGATGGCGGACTCGACGCCGATCGCGTTGACGACCGGCAGCGCGCCGGGCATGCCGAGGCAGGTCGGGCACGTCTGCGCGTTGGGCTCGGCGCCCAGCTCGGTCGAACAGCCGCAGAACATCTTCGTCTTGGTGCCGAGTTCGACATGGACTTCGAGGCCCATGACGGGGTCGTAGGTCGCCAGGGCGTCCTCGTACGACACCAACTCGTCGGTCGTGGTGGTCACGGTGAAAACTTCCCTCTCAGCCCAGCAGGACGTCGTCGTCGCCCAGGCGCTTGAGCTCCCGGTAGAGGATGGCGAGGCCGGTGACGATGGCGGCGGCGGACACGGCCGCGTCGAGCAGGCGCAGCGTGTCGTTCTCCAAGCGGGCCTTCTTGACCTGCTTCGCGACACCGAGCGCCCCGAAGGCCGTGCCGGCGATGGACAGGTACGTGCCGGACTTGGACTTCTTGAAACCCTTGGCCTTGGACATTGCCTTGCTCACAGCGACGGAGCCTCCTCAAGCAGCGGGTGCCCCCACTTTTCCACGAAGGCGGCCTCGACGGCGGCGCCGACCTTGTACAGCCGGTCGTCCTGGAGAGCGGGGGCGATGATCTGCAGACCGACCGGGAGATTGTCCTCCGGGGCGAGACCGCAGGGCAGCGACATGGCGGAGTTGCCGGCCAGGTTGGTCGGAATGGTGCACAGGTCCGCGAGGTACATCGCCATCGGATCGTCCGCGCGTTCGCCGATCGGGAAGGCGGTGGTGGGCGTGGTCGGCGAGACGATCACGTCGACCTGCTCGAACGCCTTCTCGAAGTCGCGGGTGATGAGCGTCCGGACCTTCTGGGCGCTGCCGTAGTACGCGTCGTAGTAGCCGGAGCTGAGCGCGTACGTGCCGAGCATGATGCGGCGCTTCACCTCGGGGCCGAAGCCGGCCTCACGGGTGAGGGCGGTGACCTCCTCGGCGGAGTGCGTGCCGTCGTCGCCGACGCGCGCGCCGTAGCGCAGGCCGTCGAAGCGGGCGAGGTTGCTCGAGCACTCGGAGGGGGCGATCAGGTAGTACGCGGAGAGCGCCAGGTCGAAGGACGGGCAGTCCAGCTCGACGATCTCGGCGCCCAGCTCCTTGAGCAGGGTGACGGCCTCGTCGAAGCGCTGCACCACGCCGGCCTGGTAGCCCTCGCCGCGGAACTGCTTGACGACGCCGACGCGCATGCCGGCGACACTGCCGTTGCGGGCGGCCTCGACGACCGGCGGGACCGGGGCGTCGATGGACGTCGAGTCCATCGGGTCGTGGCCGGCGATGACCTCGTGGAGCAGGGCCGCGTCCAGGACCGTACGGGCACAGGGGCCGCCCTGGTCGAGGGAGCTGGAGAAGGCGACCATGCCGTACCGCGACACGGCGCCGTACGTCGGCTTGACGCCGACCGTGCCGGTGACGGCGGCGGGCTGGCGGATGGAACCGCCGGTGTCGGTGCCGATCGCGAGCGGCGCCTGGTAGGAGGCGAGGGCCGCGGACGAGCCGCCGCCGGAGCCGCCGGGGATGCGGGTGAGGTCCCACGGGTTGCCGGTCGGGCCGTACGCGCTGTTCTCGGTGGAGGACCCCATGGCGAACTCGTCCATGTTGGTCTTGCCGAGGATGATGACGTCGGCGGCCTTCAGCCGCTTGGTGAGCGTCGCGTCGTACGGCGGGATCCAGCCTTCGAGGATCTTGGAACCGACCGTGGTCGGGATGCCCTCGGTGGTGAAGATGTCCTTCAGCGCGAGCGGCACACCGGCGAGCGGGCCGAGCTTCTCGCCGGCGGCGCGCTTGGCGTCCACGGCGCGGGCCTGCGCGAGGGCGCCCTCGCGGTCGACGTGCAGGAAGGCGTGCACCTTCTCGTCGACGGCGCCGATCCGGGCGAGGTGGGCCTCGGTGACCTCGACGGCCGTCAGCTCGCCCGCCGCGATCTTCTCGGCGATCTCGGCGGCGGTGAGCTTGATGATGTTGACGTTGGTGTCCGTCATGGTGATTAGTCCTCCCCCAGGATCTGCGGCACCTTGAAACGCTGCTGCTCCTGGGCCGGGGCGCCGGAGAGCGCCTGCTCGGGGGTGAGCGACGGACGGACCTCGTCCGCGCGCATGACGTTCGTCAGCGGCAGCGGATGAGAGGTCGGCGGTACGTCTTGGTCGGCGACCTCGCTGACGCGGGCGACCGCGCCGATGATGTCGTCGAGCTGGCCGGCGAAGTGGTCGAGCTCTTCGCCCTTCAGCTCCAGACGCGCCAGCCGTGCGAGGTGGGCGACCTCCTCGCGCGTGATGCCAGGCATGCAGCGATCCTCTGGGGTGAGTGTGTGTGGTTTGGCCCAATCCTATGGGTCCCGCGCCAGTGCCCGCGCCCGGGTTTGCCACGGACGCCCCCGGGACCTCCGCCCAACCCCCGCAATCCCCCACGCCCCTCTCACCCCGGCGGTCGGCCCACCGAGCCTGCCCGGCCGTCGCCCCATCGCGCCTGCCCGGCGATCGGCCCCACCGAGCCTGCCGGTCTCCGGTGCGTCGACGCCGACCGGCGTGCACCCCACCGGACCGCCGGCCTCCGGCCGGACGATCCCCCGCCCCCGCACCACCCGTAACCCTCAGCCATCAGGCACAGCCCTCCCGCACGGGCCTCCCGCCGTCGGCGTCCACCGCACCAGAGGCCGGCCTCCGGCCGGACACTCCCCCACCCCCGCACCACCCATGACCCCCAACCACCAGGCACAGCCCTCCCGCGCGGCCTCCCCGCCGTCGGCGCCCGCCCCTCCGCGCTACCACCCGCCGACGGCGAGCAAGCACCGCGGGCGAGCCCAGCTTCTCGGGAGATCCGCAACGGGCGGTGCGCGGGTGGGAAACCACCACCCCGCGGCGAGCAGACGCCCACGGCGACGAGGCACCACAGGCGAGCCCAGCCTCTCGGGAGACCCCCAACGGGCGGTGCGCGGGTGGGAACCGCCGGCCCGGCGGGCGGACGCCGACGGCGAGCAAGCACCACCGGCGAGCCCGGCTTCTCGGGAGGCAGTCACGGGCGGGCGGGGTGGGTGGGATCCCACCCGGAAAGGGGGGCTACTCCGCCGCGGGTAGCGCGGCGCGGGGCCGCTGCCACCCCCGAGACCCCCGCGCCAGCAACCACGCCGTGGCCTCCTCCGGAGGCATCGCCGCCGCCACCAGCCACCCCTGCACCGCGTCACACCCCAGATCCCGCAACCGCTCCCACGTCTCGTCGTCCTCGACGCCCTCCGCGACGACGAGCAGCCCGAGCGAGTGCGCGAGATCGACGGTGCAGCGCACGATCTCGGCGTCCTCGGTGTCGACGGCGAGCCGCGCGACGAACGACCGGTCGATCTTCAGCTCGCTGACGGGGAGCCTGCGCAGATGCACGAGGGAGGAGTACCCGGTGCCGAAGTCGTCCAGCGACATCTTCACGCCGTGCCCGGTGAGCGCCGCCAGGGTGTCGGCGGCCCGCTGCGGATCCTCCAGGAGCACGTGCTCGGTGATCTCCAGTTGGAGCGCTCCCGCGGGGACGCCGTGCCGGGCGAGACGGGCGGCGACGGAGCCGGCGAAGCCGGGGGTGTGGACGTCGCGGGGCGAGACGTTGACCGCGACGGGTACGAACAGACCCTGGGCGCGCCAGCGGGCGACCTGCGCGAGGGCGGTCTCCAGGACGTACTCGGTGAGGTGGGGCATCAGCCCGGACGACTCGGCGATCGCGATGAACTCGTCCGGCGGCACCTTGCCCCGCTCGGGGTGCACCCAGCGGACGAGCGCCTCCAGGCCGGCCACCTGCCCGTCGAAGCGGACCTTGGGCTGGTAGTGCAGTTCGACGTCACCGGCGTCCAGCGCGCGGCGCAGGTCGCCCAGCAGGCCGAGTCGGTCGGGGGTGTTGGAGTCCCGCTTGGACTCGTAGACCTCGACGCCCGTGCGGTCGCGCTTGGCCTGGTACATCGCGACGTCCGCCCGGCGCAGCAGCCCCTCGGCGTCGAGGGCGTGGTCGGGGAAGACGGCGAGCCCGGCGCTGGCCTCCAGGACGAGGGTGAGTCCGTCGAGGTCGAGCGGCGAGCCGAGGGCGGCGACGAGGTTGCGGGCGACGCGGGTGGCCGACGTGGTGGAGTCCGCGACCGGCAGTAACACGGCGAACTCGTCCCCGCCGAGTCGTGCGGCCTCCGCCCCGCGCGGCAGGGCGAGCCGTAGCCGGTCGGCGATCTGGAGGAGGAGCCGGTCACCGGCGAGGTGCCCCAACGTGTCGTTCACCGACCGGAACCGGTCGAGGTCGATCAGCATGAGCGCGGACCGTGCGCCGATGCGCTCGGCGTCGTCCAGGGCCGTCCAGGTGCGCTCCAGCAGCCACTGCCGGTTGGGCAGTCCTGTGAGCGGGTCACGGAGCTGTTCCTCGGCCCGCGCGCGGGCTATCCACAGGGTGGAGTCGAGGGCGATCAGCGGGATCGAGAAGAGGGGCAGCAGCATCGGCTGGGACATCGCGACGACGCACACGAGCGGCGCGATACCGAGCACGGCGACGGCGACGAGTCCCTGTCTGACCAGGGCCGTACGGGCGACGGTGCGCAGTCCGCCGCCGCGCCGGGCGTGCAGACACCAGAGCAGGCCCCGGGTGACGGCCAGGTAGGTGCACGCGACCAGGACCACCTGGGGAGCCGCGTACAGCGTCCAGGTCGTGGCGTCCCAGGGGGTCTCGACGCTCGGGAACCGCCCGAACGAGGCGAG
This sequence comes from Streptomyces sp. NBC_01428, assembly GCF_036231965.1. Taxonomy (NCBI): domain Bacteria; kingdom Bacillati; phylum Actinomycetota; class Actinomycetes; order Kitasatosporales; family Streptomycetaceae; genus Streptomyces; species Streptomyces sp. NBC_01428. The sequence goes on from NZ_CP109499.1 coordinate 3,064,950, forward strand.
GACGAGCGCTCCGGCTCCGATGCCGAGGATGTCGACCGCGCCGTGCAGCACGCCCTGGCGCCAGCGGTTGCGGCGGGCCGTGCCGACCAGGACGACGACGGTCAGGCTGACCATTCCGGCCGGGACCCAGCCGTAGAGCAGCAGGACCGCGAGGATGAGCGCCCCGCCGGAGCCGGTGCCGCCCCACCAGCGGGCGCGGCCGAGGGCGACGAGGTGGCCGACGATGATGCCGGTCAGCAGGGCGAGGGCCCAGCCGACGGTGCCGCACGGGAAGAGCGCGTGGTGGCCGCTGAACGCCCGGTAGAAACCGGCGCCCAGGACGATGCCGGCCGCGCCGACGACCGCCGCGGGCAGTGCGGGCCAGGCCGTGCGGCGTTCGGGGTCCTGGCCGGGCAGACCGGTGCCGCGCCCGGCGGCGAGCGGGCCGGCGCCGGACGGGGCGGGAGCGCCGAGCGGTGCGGCACCGAGGCCGCTGGGCGCGGGACGCTGCGCGGACCGTCCGGTCCGCATTCCCGCCAGCCACGCGCCGGTCATCCGGCTCAGTCGCAGCCGGGAGTCCGGGGCGGCGCTCTCGGTCGGTTCCATTCCCGTCCCTCTCACAGCCGGCGGTGCCCACGCCACGCGGTCCGTCGCCGGCGACAACTGCCAACGGAGCCACGTCGGAAAACCCTTCCCCCGGCTCCCGAGGAACAGGGGGTGCGCCGGCCGCAACTGGGCACGGTGGGCGCACACGTCAACAGTAGGCCGCGGAGGGCTTCCACGGGCAGCGGTCGTCTACGGTTGCCCGAATGCGACCCGGCCACCCGTATGCATCTGATATGCGCCGAACGGGTGGCCTTCAACCGCTACTCCTCGATCGGAAGTGCGACGTCCGCCGCCGCTTCGGGTCCTTGTTCGAGCAGGACCGCGAAGCCGTCCTCGTTCAGAACCGGAACCTTCAACTGCATCGCCTTGTCGTACTTGGAACCAGGATTGTCACCGACCACCACGAATGACGTCTTCTTCGAAACAGAACCGGTCACTTTCGCTCCACGGCTCTGGAGTTGCTCCTTGGCGCCGTCCCGCGTGTGGTGCTCCAGCGTGCCGGTGACGACGACGGTGAGGCCTTCGAGCGGGCGCGGCCCCTGGTCCTCGCCCGCGCCTTCGTCCTCCATCCGGACCCCGGCGGCCCGCCACTTGCGGATGATCTCGCGATGCCAGTCCTCGGCAAACCACTCCTTGAGGGAGGCGGCGATGATCGGTCCCACCCCGTCGGTGGTGGCCAGCTCCTCCTCGGTCGCCTGCTCGATCCGGTCGACGGAGCGGAACTCGCGGGCCAGCGCCTCGGCCGCGACGGGGCCGACGTGACGGATCGACAGGCCCGTGAGGACGCGGGCGAGCGGGCGGTCCTTGGCGGCGGCGATGGTGTCGAGCATGGCAAGCGCGTTCTTCCGGGGCTCGCCCTGCTGATTGGCGAAGATCGTGGCGATCTTCTCCTCGCCGCTCTTCGGATCGCGCTTGGGCAACCCGCTGTCCTGGTCCAGGACGTACGCCTTGATGGGCAGCAGCCGGTCGATGGTGAGGTCGAAGAGGTCGCCCTCGTCGGTCAGCGGCGGCTCGGCCGGTTCCAGCGGCTTGGTGAGGGCGGCCGCGGCGACGTACCCGAAGTGGTCGATGTCCAGGGCCTTGCGGCCCGCGAGGTAGAACAGCCGCTCGCGCAACTGGGCCGGGCAGCTGCGCGCGTTCGGGCAGCGCAGGTCGATGTCGCCTTCCTTCATGGCGCGCAGCGGCGTACCGCACTCGGGGCACTCGGCCGGCATCACGAACTCCCGCTCGCTGCCGTCCCGCAGGTCGGCGACCGGGCCGAGGATCTCCGGGATGACGTCACCGGCCTTGCGCAGCACCACCGTGTCCCCGATCAGGACGCCCTTGGCCTTCACCACGTCCTGATTGTGCAGGGTGGCGAACTCGACCTCGGAGCCCGCGACCGTGACCGGCTCGACCTGCGCGTACGGAGTGACGCGGCCTGTGCGGCCCACGCCCACGCGGATGTTGAGGAGCTTGGTGTTGACCTCCTCGGGCGCGTACTTCCAGGCGATCGCCCAGCGCGGCGCCCGCGAGGTGGAGCCGAGCCGCCCCTGGAGGGGGATCTCGTCGAGCTTGACGACCACGCCGTCGATCTCGTGCTCCACGGAGTGGCGGTTCTCCCCGTAGTACGCGATGAACTCCCGTACGCCGTCGAGGTCGTCCACCACCTTGGCGTACCGCGTGGTGGGCAGGCCCCACGAGTGCAGCAACTGGTAGGCCTCGGACAGGCGGCCGAGGCCGTCGAAGCCCTCCAGGGCGCCGATGCCGTGGACGACCATGTGCAGCGGGCGGGTCGCGGTGACGCGCGGGTCCTTCTGGCGCAGTGAACCGGCCGCCGCGTTGCGCGGGTTGGCGAAGGGCTTGTCGCCGGCCTTCACCAGGCGGGCGTTGAGCTCCTCGAACTTCTCCATCGGGAAGTAGACCTCGCCGCGGATCTCCACGAGGTCCGGGACGCGGTCGCCGGTCAGGCGGTCGGGGATCTCCGCGATCGTGCGGACGTTGGGCGTGATGTCCTCGCCGGTCCGGCCGTCGCCGCGGGTCGCCGCGCGCGTGAGACGGCCCCGCTCATACGTCAGGTTGACCGCGAGGCCGTCCACCTTCAGTTCGCACAGGAAGTGGTGGTCGGTGGTGCCCACGTCCTTGGCGACGCGCTCGGCCCAGGCGGCCAGCTCCAGGTCGGAGAAGGCGTTGTCCAGGGAGAGCATCCGCTGGCGGTGCTGGACCGAGGTGAACTCCGTGGCGTACGCGCCCGCGACCTTCTGGGTCGGCGAGTCGGGGGTGCGCAGCTCGGGGTGCTCCTCCTCCAGGGCTTCCAGGGAGCGCAGCAGCTTGTCGAACTCGGCGTCGCTGACGACCGGCGCGTCGTTCACGTAGTACCGGAAGCGGTGCTCCTCGATCTGCTCAGCGAGCTGCGCGTGCTTCTCCCGTGCCTCGGCGGGTACCGATGTGGGCTCTGCGTGCTTTTCGCCGGCCACCGTTGTGTCCTCCCGTTACTCAGGGTTGTCCGCGAGGGATCTCGCCGCCCGGACGCAGTGGGCGAGCGCCTTGCGCGCGTAGTCGGGGGAAGCCCCCGCGAGTCCGCACGACGGAGTGAGCGTGACGGCCTCCGCGAGCAGCCCCGGCCGCAGCCCCAGCCTGCGCCACAGCGTCCTGACACCCATGACGCTACCGGCAGGGTCCGACAACGGACCGTCCACGCCGGGGACGACACCGGCGAACAGACGTGTCCCGCTCTCGGCGGCTTCTCCGATCGCGTCGTCGTCACGCTCGGTGAGCAGCGAGAAGTCGAAGGAGATCGCCGTCGCGCCCGCCCGGCGGAGCAGGGCGAAGGGGACGTCCGGGGCGCAGGAGTGGACCACGACGGGTCCGCCCGCGTGGGCGCCGAGGACGTCGCGGAGGGTGCCCTCGACGAGTTGGCGGTCCACGGCGCGGTGGGTGCGGTAGCCGCTGGCGGTGCGTACTTGTCCGCGCAGCACGGAGACGAGGGAGGGTTCGTCGAGCTGGAGGACGATCTGGGCGCCGGGGATCCGGGCGCGTACGTCGGCGAGGTGGACGCGCAGTCCCTCCGCGAGCGAGCCGGCCAGGTCGCGGCAGGCGCCCGGGTCGGACAGGGCCGACTCGCCGTTCCGCAGTTCCAGGGCGGCGGCCAGCGTCCAGGGGCCGACCGCCTGCACCTTCAGCGGGCCCGTGTAGCCCTGGGTGAACTCCTCCAGGGCGTCGAGGTCCTCCCCCAGCCAGGACCGGGCCCGTTTGGTGTCCCGGCCCGGCCGGTCGCCGATCCGCCAGCCGCTGGGCTCCACGCGCGCGTACAGCTCGACGAGCATCCCGGCGGTCCGGCCGATCATGTCGGCGCCCGGCCCGCGCGCGGGGAGTTCGGCGAGGTGGGGGAAGTCCTCAACGGAACCGGTGACGGTCTTCGCGGCCTCCCGGGCGTCGCCGCCCGGCATGGACCCGACCCCGGTGGCCGCACCGAAGCTGAACACGCTGTTTTCGCTCACCCCGGAAGCGTACGGAATGCCGGGGGGAGGTCAGCGCCCCGGGCGCACCGTCAGGTCGTTGACCTCGGCGTCGCGCGGCAGGTCGAGCGCCATGACGATGGTGGTCGCGACCGATTCGGGGTCGATCCAGCGTGCGGCGTCGTAGTCCTTGCCCTCCTGCTGGTGGACCTTCGCCTGCATGGGGCTGGCGGTGCGGCCGGGGTAGACGGAGGTCACCCGGACACCGGCGGCGTGCTCCTCGTGGCGCAGGGAGTCCGCGAGGGCCTTCAGGCCGTGCTTGGAGGCGGCGTAGGCGGACCAGTCGGCGTGCGCGCTGAGGCCCGCGCCCGAGTTCACGAACAGCACGTGCCCCTGGGCGACGCGGAGCTGGGGCAGGAAGTGGCGGGTCAGCTCGGCGGGGGCGATGAGGTTGACGTTGAGCTGGTGGCGCCAGGACTTCGGGGTCAGGTCGCCGACCGGGCCGAGGTCGACGACGCCGGCGATGTGCAGCAGGGAGTCGACGCTGTCGGGGAGCGTCTGGTGGGAGAACGCCCAGGAGAGCTTGTCGGGGTCCGCCAGGTCGCCGACCAGGGTATTCGCCCCGGGGTACGCGGCGGCGAGTTCCTTCGCGCGGCCCGCGTCGCGCGCGTGGAGCACGAGGTCGTCCCCGCGCGCGTGCAGGCGGCGGGCGACGGCCGCGCCGATGCCGGAACCGGCCCCGGTGATCACATGTGTAGCCATGGACGCCATGCTCGCATCACCGGCCGCCGGTCCCGCACCAGGTCCGGGTACGTCAGGAGGGCCCGCACGTCGCCGCGTGCCGGCGCCTCGGCCGGCGAGCGCACCTCACTGGGTGCCGAGGCTCTCCTCCAGGTAGGCGACGGCCCCCACGGGCTCCTCCGCGAAGAAGACCAGGTCGGTCAGCGGGCGGGGCAGGAAGCCTTCGGCGTCCATGCGGCGGAACTGCTCCTTGAGGCCGTCGTAGAACCCGGCCGTGTTGAGCAGGACCACCGGCTTCTCGGTCTTGCCGTGCTTCTTCAGCTCCAGGATCTCCGTCGCCTCGTCGAGGGTTCCGGTGCCGCCGACCATGACGACGACTGCGTCCGCCTTCGCCAGGAGGAGCGCCTTGCGCTCGGCCAGGTCACGGGCGACGACCATCTCGTCGGCGCCGGGGCGGGCCTTGGCGGCCAGGAAGTCCACGGAGACGCCGACGAGGCGTCCGCCCGTCTCCTGGACGCCGTCGGCGACGACCTTCATCAGCCCGACGTCGGAGCCGCCCCACACCAGCGTGTGGCCGCCCTTGCCGAGGAGTTCGGCGAACTCCCGCGCGGGGCGTGTGTAGCGGTCGTCGAGGTCGGCGGCGGAGAGGAAGACGCAGATGTTCATGTCTTCACCGTACGCGGGAACGAATCGCGGCCCGTGAGCGCTTTCCCGGTATGGCTGAAGGACACACGATCACCATCGAGCAGGGCACCCAGCACGTCCGCGTCGTGCACGGCGACCAGGTCCTGGCGGAGAGCGACCGCCCCCTGGTGCTGCGCGAGACCGGCTGTCCGGTGCGCTATTACCTCCCGCCCGAGGACGTCCGTCTCGATCTGCTGACGCCCTCCGACACCCACACGTACTGCCCCTTCAAGGGCACCGCGTCGTACTGGTCGCGCCCGGACGGGGCGGACCTCGTGTGGGCCTACCCCGACCCCAAGCCCGACGTCGCCGGGATCAAGGACCACTTCTGCTTCTACGAGCAGGACGTGTCCTGACGTCGCGCCCCCACGCGGGCGTGGCAACGCGATGAGTTCCGGACCACCCGGCAGTCTTCCCAGGCATGGACAAGAAGACCATCTCGCGCGACGGGACCCCCATCGCGTACCAGCGTTTCGGTGACGGCCCGGCGGTCGTCCTGGTCGGTGGGGCCATGTGCACGGGCGCCACACTGGCGCCCCTCGCCGAGGCCCTGTCCGACCGTTTCGGGGCCGTCACCTACGACCGCCGGGGCCGCGGCGGAAGTGGGGACACCGGGCCCTTCGCGGTCGATCGCGAGGTCGAGGACATCGCGGCGCTGGTCGAGGCATCCGGGGGCAGCGCGGCGCTCTACGGCATCTCGTCGGGCGGCGCGCTCGCCCTCAGGGCGGTGGCGAGCGGGCTGCCCGTGCGCGAAGTCGCGGTCTACGAGACGCCCTTCGCTCTCGACGACCGCGGCGGCAAGGAGCGGGCCGAGTACACCGAGCGGCTGACGGAACTGCTCGCGCGGGACCGCCGGGGGGACGCCGTCGAGCTGTTCCTGTCCCGGGTCGGCACACCGCCGGAGACGATCACCGGTATCCGTCTGTCCCACGCGTGGGCCGGCATGGAGGCCATCGCTCCGACCCTGGCGTACGACAACGCCGCGCTCGGCGACGGGACGGTGCCCCGCGAACGCCTCGCCGCCGTGCCCGTGCCGCTGCTGTCGATCGCGGGCGACGCCAGCCCGGGCTGGATGCGCGAGGCGGCCCGTGTCGTCGCGGACACGGCGCCCAGCGGCTCGTACCGCACCCTGGAGGGCCAGACCCACATGGTCGACTCCGTCGTGCTCGCCCCGGTGCTGGCGGAGTTCTTCGACGCGGGCGACCGGGGCTAGCCGCCCCGGACGGCTGTCGCGCCCGGCCAGGCGTCGCCGTACACGGTCGCGCCAGGCGGCCGTCGGGTCAGACGCCGGCCGTCGCGCGCGTGGTGGTCGCGATCGTCGCCGAGCCCACCACGCGTGTGCCGTCGTACAGGACGATCGCCTGGCCGGGGGCGACCCCGCGGACCGGCTCGGTGAAGGTGACCCGGAGGGAGCCGTCGACCAGCTCGGCCGCCACCTCCGTCTCGCCGCCGTGGGCGCGCAGCTGGGCCGTGTAGGTGCCGGGGCCGGTGGGGGCGGCGCCGCACCAGCGGGGCTTGAGGGCGGTCAGCGCGGACACGTCCAGGGACGCGGCCGGGCCCACCGTCACCGTGTTGTCCACCGGCGAGATGTCGAGGACGTAGCGCGGCTTGCCGTCCGGTGCCGGGGTGCCGATGCGCAGTCCCTTGCGCTGGCCGATCGTGAAGCCGAACGCGCCCTCGTGGGATCCGACGACCGCTCCGGCCTCGTCCACGATGTCGCCCTCCGCCTTGCCCAGGCGGTTCGCCAGGAAGCCCTGGGTGTCTCCGTCGGCGATGAAGCAGATGTCGTGCGAGTCCGGCTTCTTGGCGACGGCGAGTCCCCGGCGCTCGGCCTCGGCCCGGATCTCGTCCTTGGTGGTGACGGTGTCGCCGAGCGGGAACAGGGCGTGGGCGAGCTGGCGGTCGTCGAGGACACCGAGGACGTAGGACTGGTCCTTGGCCATGTCGGAGGCGCGGTGCAGCTCGCGGGTGCCGTCCTCGCGGACGATCACCTGCGCGTAGTGACCGGTGCAGACCGCGTCGAAGCCGAGCGCGAGCGCCTTGTCGAGCAGGGCGGCGAACTTGATCTTCTCATTGCAGCGCAGGCAGGGGTTCGGGGTGCGGCCGGCCTCGTACTCGGCGACGAAGTCCTCGACCACGTCCTCGCGGAACCGCTCGGCGAGGTCCCAGACGTAGAAGGGGATGCCGATGACGTCGGCCGCGCGGCGGGCGTCGCGCGAGTCCTCGATGGTGCAGCAGCCCCGCGCGCCGGTCCGGAACGATTGGGGATTCGCCGAGAGGGCGAGGTGCACGCCCGTCACGTCGTGCCCGGCTTCGGCGGCGCGGGCGGCGGCTACGGCGGAGTCCACGCCGCCCGACATGGCGGCGAGGACGCGGAGGGGGCGCTGCGAGGTGTCAGTCATAACCCCTCCAGAGTACGGGGCGACGGGAACCGGATCCCGCGAGTATCCGTTGAAGATCGCATGGGGGAGAAAAAGGGGAAGCCGAAGGGCCGTGGCGGCAAGGCGGCGGCCAAGGACGCGGACGCGGCGGTCGGGCGCCGGGTGCTGCTCGTCGGGGGTGTGGCGGCCGCGGTGGGCACGGCCGCGATCGCCCGGGACGTGCTGACGCATCTGTGGTGGCGGCTGCCCGGCGTCGAGAAGGAGCGGGTCGTGGGAGCGGTGGACTCCCGGGGCGCGCAGTGGGTGGCGGCGTCGACGGCGAACTGGCGGCGGGCGGACCGTCCCGACGACTACTCGATAGACCGGGTGGTCATCCATGTCACCCAGGGCAGCTTCGCGAGCGCGGTGCGGGTCTTCCAGGACCCGGGGCACGGTGCGGCGGCGCACTACATCGTCCGTAAGGACGGTCACGTCACGCAGATGATCCGTGAGCTGGACGTGGCGTTCCACGCGGGCAACCGCGCGTACAACGAGCGCAGTGTCGGCATCGAGCACGAGGGCTTCGTGGACCGCGCCTCGTCGTTCACGGACGCGATGTACGAGGCGTCGGCGCGTCTGACGGCCGGGATATGCGGGCGGTACGACATCCCGGTGGACCGCGAGCACATCATCGGCCATGTGGAGGTGCCGGGCACCGACCACACCGACCCCGGGCGGTACTGGGACTGGGACCGGTATCTGCGCCTCGTCCGGCGGGCACGGACGGCGGCGGCGTGAGCGCGGTCTGAAGGCCGGTCGCCCCCGGGGACCGGTCTCGGGCCGGGACGCGGGCCGAGGGCGCGCGCCGGGCCGGTCAGGTGAGGCCGGCGGTGCGCGCCCGTTCCACGGCGGGGGCGATCGCCCGGGCCACCGCGGCGACGTCGGCGTCCGTGGAGGTGTGGCCGAGCGAGAAGCGGAGGGTGCCGCGCGCGAGGTCCGGGTCGGTGCCGGTGGCGAGGAGGACGTGGCTGGGCTGGGCCACGCCCGCCGTGCAGGCGGAGCCGGTGGAGCACTCGATGCCCTGCGCGTCGAGCAGCAGGAGCAGCGAGTCGCCCTCGCAGCCCGGGAAGGTGAAGTGGGCGTTGGCGGGCAGCCGGCCGCCGGGGGCGGGGTCGCCGCCGAGGATCGCGTCGGGCACCGCCTTGCGGACGGCGTCGACGAGGTCGTCGCGCAGGGTGCCGATCTCGCGGGCGAACCACTCGCGCTGCTCGGCGGCCAGCCGTCCGGCGACCGCGAAGGAGGCGATGGCGGGCACGTCGAGGGTGCCGGAGCGCACGTGCCGTTCCTGACCGCCGCCGTGCAGCACGGGCACGGGGGTGTACTCGCGGCCCAGCAGCAGCGCGCCGATCCCGTACGGGCCGCCGATCTTGTGGCCGGAGACCGTCATCGCGGCGAGGCCGGACGTGCCGAAGTCGACGGGGACCTGGCCGAAGGCCTGGACGGCGTCGGCGTGCAGCGGGATGCCGAACTCGGCTGTCACGTCGGCCAGTTCGCGGACCGGCATGAGCGTGCCGATCTCGTTGTTGGCCCACATGACCGTGGCGAGGGCCACGTCGTCGGGGTTGCGGGCGATGGCCTCGCGCAGGGCGTCGGGGTGGACCCGGCCGTACGCGTCGACGGGCAGGTACTCGACCGTGGCGCCCTCGTGCTCGCCGAGCCAGTGGACCGCGTCGAGGACGGCATGGTGCTCGACCGGGCTCGACAGGACGCGGGTGCGGGCGGGGTCGGCGTCGCGGCGGGACCAGTAGAGGCCCTTCACCGCGAGGTTGTCGGCCTCGGTTCCGCCGGAGGTGAAGACCACCTCGCTGGGACGGGCGCCGAGGGCGTCCGCCAGGCTCTCGCGGGACTCCTCGACCGTCCTCCGGGCGCGGCGGCCGGCGGCGTGGAGGGAGGAGGCGTTGCCCGTGACGCTCAGCTGGGCGGTCAGTGCCTCTACCGCCTCGGGGAGCATGGGGGTGGTCGCGGCGTGGTCGAGGTAAGCCATGGTGGGCCCGATTCTACGGGCCCTTCGTTCCCCCGACGCTGCCCCCACCGGCTCGGCCGTCGCCGCGGACCGCGCGCGCACCGGCCGAGGCGTCCTCCCCGGACCGGAACGGGCGCTTCAGCGGACTCCGTTCACCGTGCGCCGATCAGGAGGCCGCCGTCAGAAGCTCCAGGACACCGTGCTGTCGACGTGCATGAAGGCGATCAGGACGACGAGGTCGGCGATGCCCAGACCGAGACCGAGGAACGCGCGGCCGCGGCGGGTGGTCCCGCGCCACAGGGCGACGGAGGCGAGGACGACGGCGATGGGGCCGAGGAAGACATTGAGGACCAGGAGGCCCACCAGCCCGAGGATGAAGGCGGCCACGGCCATGCCGTCGGCGTCCCGGACGCGGCGCCCGAGGGCGGTGCGCGCGGTCGCCTCCGCGCGGACGGGTTCCGTGGGGCGGGCGTCGTTCTCGGTGCGCACGGTCCGCGCGCCGGGGGCGGCGTCCGTGCCGCGGGTCGGGTCGGTGCCACGAGCGGTGTCGAAGTCGGTGCCGGCGCTGCGGGTGGTGTCGGCGCTGCGGGTGGTGCCGGCGGATCGGGTGGTGCCGGCGGTGTGAGTGGTGATGGCCATGACGTACGTCAGCTCCCAACGGTCAGTTGGTGAAGGAAGGGGATCACGGGCCGGTCGGCGAGGGTGGGGTGGCGGGGAGGTCAGCCGGCGGTGGTGTGCCGGCGGCGGGCGCCGCGCTCACGCAGCGCGAACACGACCAGCCAGATGCCGATGACGGCCGCGGCGACCAGGGTGACGGGCAGCGGCGCGTGCGCCACGGTGCCCATGACGACGCCGAGCAGCAGGAGTGCGGCGACGAGGAACAGCATGGGATGCCTCTCGAAGAAGTCTCGTGGTCCGGTCCCGGACCACCCGTGCCTCGACGGTGAGGCCCGATTGTTTCCGGGACTTGACGGCTCAGTGAACGGTTGTAGTAACACTTGTTCACTGACTCTTGAGTCTAGCGCGTCCGAGGGCTTTGAAATTCCAGAGAACAGTTGTTAACTGCATGGCATGAGTCACACTCTCGGCATCCGGCAGGCGCAGAAGCAGAAGACCCGGCAGGCGCTCCTGGACGCCGCGTTGCTGCTGCTGGAGGACCAGAGCCTGAGCAGCCTGGGTCTGCGCGAGGTCACCCGTGCCGTGGGAGTGGCTCCGACCGCCTTCTACCGGCACTTCCGCTCGACGGCGGATCTCGGCGTGGCCCTGGTCGAGGAGGCGCTGGGCAGCCTGCACCCGATGATCGAGGACACGGTCTCCGCGGCCGGGGACAGCGACGAACGCATCGCCCGCGCCGTGGAACTGATCGCTCATCATGTCGAGGCGCACCCCGCGCACGTCCGCTTCATCGCCCGCGAGCGGCACGGCGGGGTGCAGTCGGTGCGGGACGCGATCCGCGAGCAACTGGCCCGGTTCGCCGAGGAGGTGCGGGACGCGCTCGCCGAACACCCCGAGTCGCGGGGGTGGAGCGACGACGACCTGCTCATGCTGGCGGGTCTCTACGTCGACCACATGCTGATGGCGGCCTCGGCGTTCCTGGAGGCGCTGGACGCCCCGGAGACGGAGCGCGAGCGGGTGGCCCGGGTGGCGAGCCGCCAGATGCGTCTGATCAGCATCGGCCGCCGCCACTGGCTCGGCTGACCCCCGCCCCTGCCGCCCCCGGGAGCGCCGCTCGGCATGCCGGAAGGGTCGCCGGGCGCCTTGCCGGTGGGCGCCGGGCACGCGTTGCCGGTGGCCCCGGACGAGGGGTGGCCAGAGGATGCGGGCCGTGGAGGGCCGCGTTGCGCCGGAGCCGTGCCTGCCGTGCGGAGCCCGGCCCCGCGGGGATCCGGTCGGGCGCTCAACCCCCCGCGTACAGCGCGCCGATGGCTGAGGCCGTCGCGGCCAGCTCCGCGCGGGCCGCGGCCGGGGCGAGGACCTCCACCGCGTCCCCGAAGGCCAGCAGGGTCCGGGCCTCGCGCACGGAACCGTGGGAGAGCCGCGCGATCACCCACTCGTCGGTGCCGTTGTCCTCGGGAGGTTCGGTGAGGACAACGGCGTTGAGGCGCACGAACATGTCCAGGTGCGAGCGGCGCACCCTGACCGTGACCTCGACGTCTCCCGGCCGCTCCTCGACCTGGCGGCGCAACACCTCCCAGACGTGGGCGAGTTCCACTCCGGGGCGGCGGCGCACCGGGTCCGGCAGGAGGGTGGCCGCGCCGATCCGGTCCGCGCGGAACAGCCGTGGGGTGCCGCGCCGGTCGGCGACGAGGTACCAGACACCGGCCTTGGAGACGAGCCCGTACGGGTCGACGGTGTACGTCCGGGGTTCGGTCTCCCCGCCGTGCCGGTAGCGCAGCCGCAGCCTTCGGTCGGTGAACACGGCGTCCTGCAACACGTCCAGGTCGACGGCCCGTTGGGCCCCGCCCTTCCACCGCGTGGCGTCGACGAGGATGCGTCTGCCGGTGACCTCGGCGGCCGGCCGGAACGGCGCGGGCAGCGCGGCCATCACCTTGCGCAGCGCGGAGTCGAGCGCCGCGTCCAGACCGAGCGCGGCGTGCGCGCCCTGCGCGGCCAGGACGAACAGCGCGCGGGACTCGTCGGCGGTCAGTCCCGTGACGTCCGTACGGAATCCGGTGAGCAGTTCGATGCCGCCGTGCCGGCCGCGTTCGGCGTAGACCGGGACACCGGAGGTGGAGAGTGCCTCGACGTCCCGGTAGATGGTGCGCACCGACACCTCCAGGCGGTCGGCGAGTTCATGGGCCGGAACCCGGCCCCGGGTCTGGAGCAGCAGCAGGATCGAGAGCAGGCGGTCGGACTTCACGGGCCCAGGATCGCGCTCACCGGAGCACCCGGCAAATGCTGACGGTGGGTGTCAGGTTATGCGTCGACAGTGGGGGCACACCGAGACACGGAAGAGGTCGCTCATGAACGTCATGGACCCCCGCCCCCTGTACACGCGCGCCGCCGGCCGGATCGCCGAACTCATCGGCACCGTCCGGCCGGATCAGCTCTCCGGCGCCACTCCGTGCGCCGGTTTCGACGTCCGTGTGCTGCTGTCGCACCTGGCCGGAGGCGCCCGGCGGATCGCGGTGATCGGGGCGGGGGGCGACGGGCTCGCGGTGCGGCCGTTCGTCGACGGCGTCCCGGACGACGGCTGGGTCGCCGCGTACGACGAGGCCCGCGCGGAGGTGCGGGCGGCGTGGGCCGACGACGCGCGCCTGGAGGCGCTCGTGCGGGTGCCGTGGGGCGAGGCTCCCGGGCGCCAGGCTCTCGCCGGGTACGTCATGGAGGCCGTCGTCCACACCTGGGACCTGTCCGAGGCGCTCGGCCGGCCGCTCGAACTCGACCCCGAACTGGCCGAGTTCGCGCTCAGGATCGCCGGCCGGGTGCTGCCCGAGGAGGGGCGTGAGGACCCCGAGCTGCCGTTCGGCCCGGCCCTCCCGGCGCCCGAGGGGGCCGACGCCTACGGCCGACTGGCGGCCTGGACGGGCCGCCGGCCGTTCGTCACCGCGTGACCGGACGCCGGACCGGGCGGAGCCGTACCGCCCGGCCGGACGTCGCACGCGACCGAACGGACCACCGGAAGACCGCGCGTCTCGGGACCTGTCCCGAGGGGAACGCACGCCCACCGAACCGGACCCCCGAACGGGCCCCGGGGGCCGCGCGCACCGGAAGCGGTCGCCCACGGCGACAGCAGGCCGCGGTCGGAGCCTCCGGCCGAGCCGGGCTCCCGCACGGCTACTGCGGTCGCTCCGTCCCGCTCTCCCCGCCGGCGGTCGAGAACGGTCGAGCCGGGCCCCCCGACCGGGGCCCGGCTCGGCCGGGTCGTCCCCCCGACGGAAGTCCCGGTCAGCCGAGCCGTGCGCGCGCGAGCTGGCGGGACTGGGCGACCAGCCGGTCCGCGCTGTCCCACACCTCCGCGTCCTCCTCCAGGAAGCCGCCGGCGAGGTTGCGGGTGGTGATCGACACCCGCAGCGGGCCGGGGGCCGGACGGCAGCGCACGTGCACGGTGAGTTCGACGGTCGGCACCCAGCCGGACAGCCCGATCTCGAACGCGGTCGGCGGCAGCGCGTCGACGGCGAGGAGCAGCGAGAGCGGGTCGGCGTCGCGGCCGTCGGCGAGCCCGAACCACGCCCGCATCTCGCCCTTCCCGGAGGGGGCGCCGAGTGCCCAGCCGAGGGTCGCGGGGTCGAGCTTGAGGAACAGCCGGTCGGTGATCGCCGAGCTGCCGGGGATCGGCGCGGGCGCGTCCTGCGGGCCGAAACACTGGTCCATGGGCGGGATCGCGGGGGGCCGCGCGGTCGTCCGGACGTCGTCGGGCAGCGCGTCGAGGTCGCCGTACGAGGCGAGGACGCGGATCCGCTCGACCTCGCGGCCCTCGTCGTCGTACTGGAAGAGCGACGCCTGGCCCGTCGACAGGGTCCGGCCGGTGCGGACGACGTCCGTACGGACGACGGCGGGGCCCGGCTGGGACGCGGTGAGGTAGTGCGCGGAGACCGTGAAGGGGTCGGAGTGCGGCAGGGCGTCGGCGAGCGCGCGGCCGAGGACGGCCAGCAGATAGCCGCCGTTGACGGCGGTGATGATCGTCCACCCGGCGGAGAGGTCCACGTCGTAGACGCCGGGGGCGCGCCGGGTGACCGCGGTGTCGCGGTCGAACTCGCTGTCGCCGATCGTGGCCCGTGCGGCCTGTACCGAAGCTGCTTCTGGCATGCCTGAACGGTACAACAGGAAATTACTAAGCGGTAGCTTTTACTGTTGCGCGGGGATGAACACCCGGCTGCCCGGACCGGTCCCCTCCCCCGGCCACGGGCCGCCCCGGACCGGCGGCCGCCCGTGCGGCCCGACCAGGTGGGTGATCCTTCGCCATTTTCTCGGCAAGTGTCCGGAATCACCCGTGACCAATCGGTCCGGGTGCTCCTCTGACAGGACATGAGTCTCACCGGGACGCCGTTCCTCCTGACGACGATCGCGCTGTGTGCCGTCGCCCTCGTGCTGCCGCTGGCCCTGTGGTCCCGGGTTCCCGGACCGGGACCGGTGCGCGGCACGGCGCGGCTGCTGATGCTGCTGTTCGCGCAGGCCACCGCGATCAGCGTGGTCTTCGTCCTGGTGAACGACGCCAACAGCCTGTACGACGACTGGGCCGACCTCCTCGGCACCGGCGACCACGTCGCACGGGCCGCCGACCTCGGCGCGGACGGCACCGGCGGGATCGCGCCGGAGAGCCTTCCCCGGGTGCGGCAGACCTTCGAGCGGGCCGTCGGGCCGGGCATGCGCGAGGCGGGCGGGGTCCGCGTCACCGAGCTGCGGGGACGGGTCTCCGGTGTGAACGCCGAGGTCTACGTCTGGCTGCCGCCGCAGTACGACGAACCCGCCTTCCGCCGCCGCTCGTTCCCCGTCGTGGAGCTGCTGCCGGGCTATCCGGGCTCCGCGCGGGCCTGGTTCGGTTCGCTGAAGGTGCACCGGCAGCTGGAGCCGCTGATGCGCGACGGACGGGTGGCGCCCTTCATCCTCGTCGCACCGCGCACCAGTCTGCTGGCCAGGGCGGACACGGGCTGCGCGAACGTCCCCGGCACGGTCAACGCGGAGAGCTGGCTCAGTGTCGACGTGCCGAGGATGGTCAGGGACAACTTCCGCGCCGCGGCCGCGCCGGACGGCTGGGCGACCGCCGGGTACTCCGCCGGGGCGCACTGCGCGACCAAACTGGCCGTCGCCCACCCCGACCGCTACCGGGCCGCGGTGAGCATGTCCGGGTACAACGACCCGCGCGAGGAACGCAGTTCGCTCGCCGGCCGCACCCCGGAGCTGCGGCTGCGGAACGACCCCTCCGTCCGGCTCCGTGCCACCCGTGTCCCGCCGCCGGTCGCGCTCTACTTCTCCGGCGAGTCCGGCGACGGCTACGAGGCGGGCGCGGCGATCCAGCGGATCGCGAAGGCGCCGACGCGGGTGGACGTGGTGCTGCTGCCGCGCAGCGCGGGCGGCCACGACATGGGCCTGTGGCGGCCGCAGCTGCCGGAGGTGTTCCGCTGGCTGACGGACCGCTTCCGGGCGCGGGCCGCCGTCGCGCCGGGCGCTCCCGGGGCGGCGGGCAGGGACGGCGTACGCGGCCCCGGCGGCACCGGCACCCTGGTGGAGACCGGCGACACGGGGAGCTCCCTGGACGTCGTCGGAGCCGGCCGGGTCAGGGGGTCTCGTCCTCGCTGACCGTCGACCGGCGGTTCCAGGCCCGCGGAGCACGCCAGTGGAACCGCATCGCGAGCAGCCGCAGCACGAAGGCCGTGACCACCGCGAGGCCGCTGGTGAAGGGGGTGAGCGCGTCGTAGCGGATGCAGAGCGCCACCATCGTGGCGCCGACGATCGCGGGAACGGCGTACAGGTCGCGGTCCCAGCGCAGCAGCGAGGGCACTTCGTTGGCGAGGACGTCGCGCAGCACACCGCCGCCGACCGCGGTCCCGAGGCCGAGGGCGGCCGAGGCGGTGAGGCCGAGCCCGTAGTCGTACGCCTTCACGGTGCCGGTGACGCAGAACAGTCCGAGTCCGGCCGCGTCGAAGACGTTCACGCCGACCTGGATGCGCTCCACCTGGGGGTGCAGGAAGAACACGAGCAGGGCGGCGACCAGTGGCGTGGTGAAGTACCCCAGGTCGGTGAAGGCGGCCGGGGGCACGGCGCCGATGACGATGTCGCGCAGCAGCCCTCCGCCCAGCGCGGTGATCTCCGCGAGAACGGCTATGCCGAAGACGTCGAAGTTCTTCCGGACGGCCAGCAGCGCGCCGGAGATCGCGAAGACGAAAATGCCGATCAGGTCGAGCGTGTGCTGGACGGAGGGGCTGAAGAGTTGCAGGAGCACCCCCACATTCTCACCTGTCGCGGGGTGTGCGCCTTACGAAGCAAGGTCTAGACGGCGGGCTTGCCTGGGGTGAAGAGCCAGGTCTGGAAGAGGTCGTCGAGCTGCCGGCCGGAGATCCGCTCCGCGAGGGAGATGAAGTCGGCGGTGCTCGCGTTGCCGTAGCGGTGCAGCTTCGTCCAGGCGGGCAGCAGCTTGAAGAACGCGGTGTCGCCGATGCGTTCACGCAGCATCTGGAGGGTCATCGCGCCCCGCTGGTAGACGGCGGAGGCGAACATCGTGTCCCGCTGCGGGTCACCGACGGTGGTCTGCCAGAAGGAGGAGTCCGCGGGCCGGGAGCCGTAGCCGGCGACGAACGAGTCGTGCGCGGAGCGGACGCCCTGGTGCTCCGACCACAGCCACTGCGCGTAGGTGGCGAAGCCCTCGTTCAGCCAGATGTCCTTCCAGTGGGCGACCGAGACGGAGTCGCCGAACCACTGGTGGGCCAGCTCGTGCACGATCGTCAACTCGGAGCGCACCGCCGAGTACGCGGGCTTCGACTGGACCTCCAGGGAGAACCCGGCCTGCGGCATGTCGTCGACGATCGCGCCGGTCTCCTCGAACGGGTACGGGCCGAAGACCTGGGACCAGTAGTCGGTGGCCGCGGCGGTGACGGCGTACACGTCGACGCTGTTGCTGTTCGCGAGCACCGGGTCGATGGCGACGTAGATGGGCGTGCCGGCGGGCGTCCTGCCCGTCCGCACGTCGAACTTCCCGATGGTCGCGGTCGCCAGGTAGGTGGCCATGGGCCGGCTCTCGCGCCAGTGCGTGACCGTGCGGCCGCCCCGGTCGTGCGTCGAGACCAGACGTCCGTTGGAGACGCCGGTCAGGCCCTTGGGCGCGGTGATGCGGATGTCGTAGGTCGCCTTGTCGGACGGGTGGTCGCTGGAGGGGAACCATGTGGAGGCGGCGTTGGGTTCGCAGGCGACGAAGACGCCGTCGGCGGTCTTCATCCACCCGTAGTCGGACCCGAACACGATCGGGCCGCTGAGCGCCTCGGGGACTCCGCCGTAGGTGACGGTGACCGTGAAGGTCCGGCCCTTGGCCAGCGGGCCGCGCGGGGTGACGCGGATCTCGTCGCCCGACCGCGTGAAGTGGGCGCGTCTGCCGTTCACCTCGACCTTGGTGACGTCCAGCTTCTGGAGGTCGAGGTCGAAGGAGGAGAGGTTCTGGGTGGCGCGGGCGGTGAGGGTGGTCCGGCCGTCGAGGCGGTCGGTGGCCGGGTCGTACGCCACGTCGAGGGCGTAGTGGCGGGCGTCGAAACCGCCGTTGCCGAGCTGGGGGAAGTAGGTGTCGCCGATGCCGTCGGCGCCCGGGGTGGGGGCGGAGGAGGCGGCGACGAGGAAGAAGGAGACCGCCGCGGTGGCGAGGGCCCCTAAACGTGCCGAACGGGAGAGTGCCATTTAGCGTCCCTTTCGTACGTGTGCCGATCAGAATCGATCAGACGGACACGCAGGACTCTGCACTCTCCCGTTCGGGCATGTTCATGACTTTGCCAAGTCGTCACGGGCTGGGGGCCCGTGACTCCTGACAGCCGAGGACGCTACTTCTTGTCGTCCTCCGCCGCGTCGGCCGGCTCGGACACCGCAGCCGCCTCGGGCGCCTCGGTGACCGTGTCGTCCTGCGCGGGCTTCACGGACCTCGCGGCGGGGACCGCCACGGGCTCGGGCTCCGCCACGGCGACGGGCGCCGCGGCCTGCTCCCCGAGCACCGCCTCGCCCACGAGCTCGACAGCCTCCCGCGCCGCCGACAGCAGCACGGTGTCCTGGGGAGCCTGGTCCTCGAAGTTCTCCGGGTGGTGGCAGGCGACCTGCTGACCGGGCCTCAGCTCGATGAGCGGCGGCTCGGTCGTCTTGCAGATCTCCGTGGCCTTCCAGCACCGCGTGTGGAAGCGGCAGCCGCTCGGCGGCGAGATCGGCGAGGGAACGTCGCCCTTGAGCAGGATCCGCTCGCTCTTGGCGCCCCGGCGCTTGGGGTCCGGCACCGGCACGGCCGACATCAGGGCCTTGGTGTACGGGTGCATCGGCGCCTCGTACAGCGAGGTGCGGTCGGCGAGTTCGACGATCTTGCCGAGGTACATCACCGCGATGCGGTCCGAGACATGCCGGACGACGGAGAGGTCGTGCGCGATGATCACGTACGTGAGACCGAGCTCGGACTGGAGGTCGTCCATCAGGTTCACGACCTGCGCCTGGATCGACACGTCGAGGGCCGAGACCGGCTCGTCCGCCACGACCAGCTTCGGCTTCAGCGCGAGCGCGCGGGCGATGCCGATGCGCTGACGCTGGCCGCCGGAGAACTCGTGCGGGTAGCGGTTGTAGTGCTCGGGGCTCAGACCCACCAGCTCCAGGAGCCGCTGGACCTCCCGCTTCACACCGCCCTCGGGCGTGACGCTCTGCAGCCGGAAGGGCGCCGAGACGATCGAGCCGATGGTGTGACGGGGGTTCAGCGACCCGTACGGGTCCTGGAAGATCATCTGGATGTCGCGGCGCAGCGGACGCATCCCCGAGGCCTTGAGCCGGGTGATGTCCTGGCCCTCGAACTCGATGCTGCCGCCGGTCGGGTCCTGGAGGCGGGTGATGACCCGGCCCATGGTCGACTTGCCGCAGCCGGACTCGCCGACGACGCCGAGCGTCTCGCCCTTGCGGACCTCGAAGTCGATGCCGTCGACCGCCTTGACCGCGGCGACCTGGCGCTGAAGAACACCCTTACGGATGGGGAAGTGCTTCTTCAGGCCCTGGACCCGCAGCAGGACCTCGCGGTCGTCCAGCGACTTCGCGGAGGCCGCGCGGTCGTCGGACGCCGCTGCCTGCTGCGGGATCACCGCGTCGGCGGCGTCCGTCTTCTTCGTCTCACTCACAGCTTCGGCGCAATCTCTTCGGTCCAGATCCGCGTGCGGTCCTCCTGCGAGAGGTGGCAGGCGGTGTAGTGGCCGCTGCCGATCAGCTGCAGTTCGGGGCGCACGGTACGGGTGACATCGCCCTTGGGCAGGTCCGCGTACGGGCAGCGCGGGTGGAAGGCGCAGCCCGACGGGACGTTGATGAGGCTCGGCGGCTGGCCCTTGACCGGGATGAGCCGGTCGGAGGTCTCGCGGTCGATCCGCGGCATCGAGCCGAGCAGACCCCAGGTGTAGGGGTGCTGCGGCTGCTCGAAGATCCGCTCGACGGTGCCGCGCTCCACGCAGCGGCCGCCGTACATCACCAGCACCTCGTCGGCGATCTCGGCGACCACGCCGAGGTCGTGGGTGATGAGGACGACCGCGGAGCCGAACTCCTTCTGCAGATCGCGGATGAGGTCGAGGATCTGCGCCTGGACGGTGACGTCGAGGGCGGTCGTCGGCTCGTCCGCTATGAGCAGCTCGGGGTTGTTGACGAGCGCCATGGCGATCATCGCGCGCTGCCGCATACCGCCGGAGAACTCGTGCGGGTAGCTGTCGGCGCGCTTGGCCGGCTCGGGGATGCCCACACGGTCGAGCATCTCGATCGCCCGCCGGCGGGCGGTCTTCTTGTCGACCTTGTGGTGGACGCGGTACGCCTCCACGATCTGGTTGCCGATCGTGTAGTACGGGTGCATCGCGGACAGCGGGTCCTGGAAGATCATCGCCATCTCGCGGCCGCGGAGCTTGCGCACCTCGTCCGGGTCGGCGTTGACCAGTTCCTTGCCGTCCAGCCAGATCTCGCCGGACATCTGGACGTTCTTGCCGCGTGCGCCGAGCCGGTGCAGGCCCATGATCGCCAGCGAGGTGACGGACTTGCCGGAGCCGGACTCGCCCACGATGGAGAGGGTCTTGCCCTTCTCCACCGAGAAGGTCAGGCCGTCGACGGACTTGACCAGACCGTCGTCGGTCGGGAAGTGCACCTTGAGGTCGCGCACTTCGAGGAAGGAGCGCGGGGCGTTCGAGGGGGAGGAGACGGGCTCGCCGACCGCGGCGCCGGTCTTGGACAGTTCGGTCACGAGAGCCTCACCCGCGGGTCGGCGGCTGCGTACAGCAGGTCCACCAGGAGATTTGCGATGACGACGAAGAAGGCGGCGAGGAGCGTAACGCCGAGGATCTTCGGCAGGTCGTTGTCGGTGATGCCCTGCACCGCGTACTGCCCGACACCGTGCAGGGAGAACACGGTCTCGGTGATCACGGCACCGCCGAGCAGCAGACCGAGGTCCATGCCGAAGACGGTGATGATCGGGGTGAGGGCGGCGCGCAGTCCGTGCCGGACCACGACCCTGCCCTCGCGCAGGCCCTTGGCACGGGCCGTGCGGATGAAGTCCTCGTTCATCGTCTCCAGCATGCCCGAGCGGGTGAGCCGGGCGTAGATGGCGGAGTACAGCAGAGCGAGTGAACACCACGCCGGGAAGAGGGTGTTGGCCCACTGCGCCGGGTTCTCGGTGAGCGGCACGTACGTGGTGCCGAAGATCGGCCACTGGTAGGCGAAGAGCAGCAGCGCCAGGTTGCCCGTGAAGAACATGGGCAGCGAGACACCGGCGAGCGCGACGCCCATGAAGGTGCGGTCGAAGATCGAGCGGGGCTTCAGCGCGGAGACCACGCCGATGGCCACACCGGACACCAGCCACAGCACCGCGGCGCCGCCGGCGAGGGAAAGCGTGATCGGAAGGCGGGAGGTCAGCTCCGGCCAGACCGCCTGGTGGGTCTTGAAGGAGTACCCGAAGCACGGCGCGCTGCAGTGTGCCGTGGTGGGGCCGAGGTCATAGGTAGCGCCGCTGACGATCCCCTTGATGAAGTGCCAGTACTGGACGTAGACGGGCTGGTCCAGACCGAGGTTGTGCTTGACCGCGAGAATGTCGGCCTTCGACGGGCTCTTCCCGATGTACTGCTGAGCCAGCTGGTCGGGGGTCTGACCGGCCAGTCTGGGGAGCAGGAAGAAGATGGCGAAGGTGACCGCGGAGACGACCAGGAGCAGGATCGCTGCCGCTGCCGTCCGACGGAGGATGTACGAGATCACGGGGATCGGCGCTGGTGCCCGCGGGCTGAGCCCGCGGGCACCAATGCCTTCACCTGCCTTCCGGGGCTACTACTTCTTCGTGGTGCCGATGTTGAGGTAGTCGTACTGGCCGCTGAAGGCAGCCGTGGAGACCAGGTTCGTGGCGTACTTCGGGCGGGCCAGGAGCACCTTGAAGTACGTCAGCGGGACGAGGACGGCGTCGTCCATGGTCTTCTTGTCGATCTCGGTGTAGATGCCGTTGCGCGCGGCGTCGTCCTGCGTGCCGATGGCCTTCTCGAGCAGCGCGTTGACGTCCTTGTTGTCGTACTGCGACAGGTTGGTGTTACCCGAGGCGCCGATCGCGCTGCCGTTCAGGATCTGCTGCTGGAAGCCGTAGCCGGAGGGCCAGTCGGCACCCCACTGCATCATGATCAGACCGATGTTGTTCTTCTCGGTGAACTTCGGGACACCCGCGTAGTCGGTGAAGTACTTGCCCGACGGGTACTGCTTCAGGCTGGCGTTGATGCCGACCTTCTTCAGCGAGTTGATGATCGCGGTGGCCGCGTCGATCTCCTGCGGGCGGTCGCTGCGCGCGGAGATGTTCGTGTTGATCGACGTCTTGCCACAGGCCTTGAGCTGGTCCTTGGCCTTGGCCGCGTCACCCTTGCTGCCCGCGGACGCGTAGACGTCCGACTTGCTGTAGCCCGGGATGTCCGGCGGAAGGACCGTGGAGGCGATGTCGCCACGGACCGGGCCGCCCTCGGCGGTCTGCACCGAGACCTTGTCGATCGCGAACTGCACGGCCTTGCGGCACTCGACCTTGTCGAACGGCTTCACCTTGGTGTTGATCGCCATGTAGACGAGTCGGCCACCGTAGGTGTTGTCCGTGCCGGCCTTCTTGTCGGCCGAGCTGAGCAGCTGCGCCTGGGTCGCGGCCTGGACGCCACCGCCACCGAGGTCGATCGCGTCGCCCGCGAGGACGTCCTTGTCGATCGTCTCGGCGTTGACCTTCAGGTTGACGACGATCTTCTCGGGGTACTGCTTGCGCAGCGGGTCGGTCTTCGCGTCCCAGTTGTCGTTGCGCACGAGGACGGCCTGCTTGCCGTCCGAGTAGCTCTGGAACTTGTACGAGCCCGAGGACACGATGTTCTTGACGTAGTCGACGCCGTTGTCCTTCGCCTGCGGGACCGGAGCGGTCTGCGGCGAGGCCACCAGGTAGTCGAACTCCTGGAACGCGGTCTTCAGGTGGAAGACGACGGTGGTGTCGTCCGGGGTCTCGATGGAGGAGAGGCCCTTGCCGCTCTTGTCCTTGTAGGGACCCTTGTACTTGTCGCCGCCCACGAGGAACTGCTGGAAGTAGTTCGGGCCGAGGGAGAGGACGTCACGCGCGAAGTTCGAGCGCTCGACGGCGTACTTCACGTCCTTGGACGTGATGGCGGTGCCGTCCTGGTACTTCAGGCCCGAACGCAGCTTGTACGTCCAGGTCTTGCCGCCGTCGCTCGGGACACCCTTGCTCGCGGCGAGGTCGGGGACAAGGGTGTTGCCCTTCTCGCCGGCGCCGGGCTGGAACGTCATCAGCGGGCGGGCGTACAGACGCGAGAGGTTGTACATGTACGCGTAGTACGTGTTGCCCGGGTCGAAGGAGTCCGGCACGTCGGAGTACTCGTACGTGACCGTGCCCCCCTTCTGGGTGGAGGCGTTGACGACGTCCGTGGTCGCTGCGTTGGCCCCAGCTGACTTCGTGTTGTCGGTGTTCTTGTTGTCATCGGCCTTGCTGCAGCCTGCAACGAGCAGACTCGCGGAGCCGATGGCCGCAATTGCGGCCAGCGCTGACCTTCGCATGATGGGCGGGTTCCCCTCCATTGTCGGAAACTTGTGGATCTCTCGGTGCGCGTCAGGCATCAGCGACTGCGCGGGTCGAGAGCGTCGCGGAGACCGTCGCCCAGCAGGTTGAAGGCGAGGACGGTCACGAAGATGGCGAGGCCGGGCACGATCATGAACTGCGGGTCGACCTCGTAATAGGTGACCGCTTCACGGAGCATGCCGCCCCAGGACGCCTGCGGGGGCTGGATGCCGACCCCGAGGAAGCTCAGGGACGCCTCGAAGAGGATGTTGGTCGGGATGAGCAGCGTCGAGTAGACGATGATCGGGCCGACCAGGTTGGGCAGCAGTTCCCGGAACAGGATGTACGGGCCCCTGGCCCCCATGCCCCGGGAGGCGTCCACGAACTCCCGCTCACGCAGGGCGAGCGTCTGGCCTCGGACGATACGGCCCAGGTAGGGCCAGTTGAAGAAGCCGATCACGAAGATCAGCACGCTCAGGTGGAGCGGGAGCCCTTCGAGGCCGAACGCGCCGCCCTGCAGGGTGGCGGAGATGGCGATCGCGAAGAGCAGGAGGGGGAAGGCGAGGAACGTGTCCATCAGGCGGCTGATGACCGCGTCGACGCGCCCGCCGTAGTAGCCCGCGACGACGCCGAGGATCGCGCCGATCACGTTCGACAGGATGGTGGCGCCGAAGGCGACCACCAGGGAGACCCAGGAGCCCTCGAGGACACGGGTGGCGATGTCGCGCCCGAACTTCGGGTCGACGCCGAGCGGGTGATCCCAGCTCATTCCGCCGAACCCGCCCTTGGGCAGCGAGGTGTTGGGGTCGATCAGGTCCTGGTGGAAGGCGTTCGGGTCCAGCCCGAACATCGCCTGGACGGGCCGGGCGAGCACGGCCAGCAGGATGAGCAGCACGACGATGACACCGCCGGCGACCGCCACTCTGTCGCGCTTGAAGCGCGTCCAGGCGATCTGTCCCAGGGAACGACCCTCGATCTGCCCCTTGTCGACTCCGGCGAGCACAGCCTCTGGCTGAACTTCCGTCGCCGCCCCGGTGGTCTCGATCGGTGCGGTCACAGTGACCCGACCCTTCTCGCCGGTGGTGACCGGCCTACGCCTGCCGCTGTCTGCGGCTTGGTTCACTTGCTCGCCGGGAAGCCGGCCGCAGATGATGCGGCCCGATGACCCGGCTGATCGTTCGACTTGCACTCGCTCACGGAATCGATGACCCCGTGTCTGATGGGCGAGTCTTCAGTGCCGCCACGATCACGTGCCAGGTCTCATGGAGAAAGTATGCGCAACCGTGATGCTTGTAGGGGGATTCCGTTATCCGAACAGTGGGTAACGCGAGCCGGACGAGGGGCAGTTGGGCGTGAAGGGTCCACGCTGATCCTTTTGGCCTCAAACGGTCCCGAACCGGGACAACCACCCCATGCGCCTGCTCCCCCGCAGGTCAGCACCATCGTGCGTACGGCAATGGAAGGCCGTGCGCGAGGTCATGATGCCAGCAGCACTCGCACGATCGTACGACCGGTCCGCGATGCGGGACGGCCTCAGTAGCCGCCGCGGGCCGGCGGATAGCCGTAGCCGCCCGCCACCGGGGCCTGCGCGGGCGCCGCGTGGGCCTCGCGGTCGTAGAACGGCCGGGCGTTGGCGCGCAGCCACATCGCGACCGGGTCGAACGCGTCGGACATCGCGACCGTCGAGACGGGCAGCCCCTCCGGGACGGCCCCGATCGACTGCTGCATCATCGCCCGCACCGAGTCGACGGCGGGCGGCGAGGTGTCGTACACGTCGAGGCCGATGGCGAGGTACGGCGCCCCGAGCGCGGGCTGGACCCAGGCCCGGCGCAACGAACGCACGGCCGGGGTGAGATGCGCGTTCTGGGTGATCAGGGCGTAGAACTGCGGGATCTCGATGCCGGGTTCGGAGAGCCGGAGCGGGCCCGCGGGCTGGCGTTCCAGGCCGGTGGCGATCCGGCGCAGATCGAGCCAGGGGATGCCGAGGCCGCCACCGGGAGCGTGCGGATTCAGCCAGAGACCGAAGTGGTCGGGGTAGAGGGTGCGGGCCACGTCCAGGCTGTCGACGACCTCGTACGAGCGGTTCCAGCCGCTGGCCGACAGCTCCTGGGCGGAGGTGACACAGGGCGCGTAACCGAAGCCGTCCACCTGCATGTTGCCGTACTGGGCGTCCGGGGAGCCGGACTGGCCGTGCCAGAGGAGCATCCACACCTGGCCGGACGAGGGGGTCGCGAGCGCGCGAAGGAGCGCCTCGTAGGCGTCGTAACGCCCGGGCGTCACCTGGCGCAGCATGTGCTCGACCTGCCCGGCCGCGGCCGTGCCCGACGCGCTCACCCTTCAACCGCCCCTTCGCGAACAAATCACGACGAACTCATCCAATACGCCTCAGGCGTCGGTGAGAACGTGCGTCAACACCTCGACCGGGCCATGAAACCAGCTTATGCGGCGAACGTCCTCCGCCGGGGGACGCCGTCGCGTGCTCCTTTCCGTCACGACGGACGGCCGTTCAGTGACCTGCCTGGTAGAAGGGCCGGACCTGGGCGCGCATCCAGTCGCCCACCGGGTCCTGGGTCACGTCGAGGAGGACCAGGTTCACCGGGATGTTCATCGGGACGCGGCCGAGGGCCCGGCCGAGGGCGTCGAGGGGGAGGGTGCGGGCCTCGCCCTCCCACAGGGAGAGTTCGACGCCGATGAACATGACCGGGGCGTCGCCCTCGATGCTGGCCAGGCAGCGGCGGGCGCTCAGCACGACGCCGGTGCCGGCGAACTCGGCGGAGGCCGCGGCGAGGAAGTCCACCGGGTCCTCCTGCCAGTCCGGTTCGAAGAGCCGCACCCGGCCGCCGCTCGCCGGTCCGTCCAGCGGGGTCCGCCCGGCCCGGCAGAGTTCGGCGACGGCGATCGGCGGCAGGGGCACGCCGACCACGCCGTCCGGGTTCACCGCGATGCCGACCTGCGGCGGGAGTCCGCGGGCGAACTCCGCGGCGGGCGCGATGGTGAACGACATGTGGCCGCCGGTGACCTGCCGGAACTGCTCCTCCGAGCTGAAGACGGGCACGTACACCTGGCCTTCGAGCTCCATCGTGGGCAGATCGAGCGGGCCGCTGTCGGGGCCGCCGCCGCTGGGCAGCGGCACCCAGACGAAGCTGCGGCCGAGCACCTCGACGATGCGGGCGCCCGCCGAGGCGGCTCCGCCCATGCCGAGGGCGGCGGACAGCACCTCCTCCAGCTCGTTGCCGGGCCAGCCGCCGTGCGGATGGGGGTGTGCCTGTGCCGGGAAGTCCATCTGTCTCTACCGCCTGCTTCGAACCACTGTTCCGGCTGGAAAGGTTAATGGGACGACACGGCCGGTCAGTGGCCGAAGTCGATCCTGCGCAGCACGTCGGCCGCCTCCCGGTCGATGAGGACCGCGGAACCGCAGCCCTCGGGAACGTCACCGCGCTCCACGGAGCGCAGCAGCCGGGCGACCGCGCCGCGGTGGCGGGCGAACGCGTAGCGCGAGACGCCCCGGCCGCGCTCGCGCTGGCCGTCCAGCGCGGTGTCCGGCGTGACGTCGAGCAGCAGCAGGTGCAGCGCGCCTCCCCGGCGGCGCGCCGCGCGGCCGAGCCAGCGGCGCACCCAGGCCTGGGTGCCGCAGTCGTGCACGACGACTCCGCCGTCGCCGCGCAGCGCCCGGCGCAGGCCGGCGTAGTGCGCGAGGCGGACCAGGGGGCGGTAGACCGCGTACGGCAGCAGGCGGGCCATCCGGCCGTCCCAACGGTCGCGGGTGTCCTGCGAGTCGACGCGCGTGCCCTCGACCGCCCGCCGCATCAGGGTCGACTTGCCGCTGCCGGGCAGTCCGGTGACCACGACGAGGTCGCGGGTGCCGAAGCGCAGACCGTGCGGGCTGTGCCCGGCACGGTCCCTCAGGTCTCGGACGACGGCCGCCGGGAGCGGGCCGCACGCCTCCCGGGCCGGTGCGCCGGTCTGCTCGGGCAGCGCGAGACCCGAGGTCGTCGCGTACACCGTGGTCCTGTTCACCGTGGCCGTCCTCCCCTTGGATGTGGAGTCCCATCCCCGTCGAGTGTAAAGAGAAGGTAATGCGCGGCGCTTCCCGTTTCGGTGCGCGGACTGCCACAGCACGGTTACAGATGCGGACTGCCCTGATCGGACGGGGCGTGCAATGATGGCCGCGCCAACTGCATACCGGCCGCTTGAATCCGCGCGGGAGAGTCCTGGGTACGTGTACCCGGGCGCCGAAGGAGCAAGTCCCTCCCTTGAATCTCTCAGGCCCCGTTACCGCGCGGGCGAGGCACATCTGAAAAGCGGGCCGCTCTCCGTGGCTCCACCCAAGGTGCAAATCAGGACCACCGTTTCGCGGGGTCGTGATGAACCTCTCAGGTTCCGATGACAGATGGGGAGGAACGACCTCGCCGTCATGCCTTGGGAGCCCCACCGATGAGCAGCACCACCCCCCGCCTCACCGCGCTCGACGCCCTGCACCGCTCGCTGGGCGCGACGATGACCGACTTCGCCGGCTGGGACATGCCGCTGCGCTACGGCTCGGAGCGCGACGAGCACCTCGCCGTCCGCACGAAGGCCGGCCTCTTCGACCTCTCGCACATGGGCGAGATCACCGTCACCGGCCCGCAGGCCGCCGAGCTCCTCGCCTTCGCGCTGGTCGGCAACATCGCCACCGTGGGCGTCGGCCGTGCCCGCTACACGATGATCTGCCAGGAGGACGGCGGCATCCTGGACGACCTGATCGTCTACCGGCTCGCCGAGCACGAGTTCATGGTCGTAGCGAACGCCTCCAACGCCCAGGTGGTGCTGGACGCGCTGACCGCACGCGCCGCCGGTTTCGACGCGGTGGTGCGCGACGACCGTGACGCGTACGCCCTGATCGCCGTGCAGGGACCCGAGTCCCCCGGCATCCTCGCGTCGCTCACCGACGCGGACCTGGACGGCCTGAAGTACTACGCGGGGCTGCCGGGCACCGTCGCCGGTGTGCCGGCGCTGATCGCCCGCACCGGCTACACGGGCGAGGACGGTTTCGAACTGTTCGTCGCGCCCTCCGACGCCGAGAAGGTGTGGCAGGCGCTGACCGACGCGGGCACCCCCGTCGGGCTGATCCCGTGCGGCCTGTCCTGCCGCGACACGCTGCGCCTGGAGGCGGGCATGCCGCTGTACGGGCACGAGCTGACGACCTCGCTGACCCCCTTCGACGCCGGCCTCGGACGGGTCGTGAAGTTCGAGAAGGAGGGCGACTTCGTGGGACGCGCCGCGCTCCAGGAGGCCGCCGAGGGCGCCGAGCAGAACCCGCCGCGGGTCCTGGTCGGCCTCGTCGCCGAGGGGCGTCGCGTGCCGCGCGCCGGGTACCCGGTGGTCTCCGGCGGCCAGGTCGTCGGAGAGATCACCTCGGGCGCCCCGTCGCCCACGCTGGGCAAGCCGATCGCGATGGCGTACGTCGACGCCGCGCACGCCGCGCCGGGCACCACCGGTGTCGGTGTGGACATCCGGGGCACCCACGAGCCCTACGAGGTCGTGGCGCTGCCCTTCTACAAGCGCCGGAAGTGACACTGGTCCGCACCGGCAGGCCGTGACACCGGCCCGCACGGACCACGGGCGTCGCGGCTCTCCGCGGCGCCGGACGGCACCCCCGGACGGGCTCGTCCGGGTGACGGACTCCCCCTTTCATCAGCACTCCCCCGCGTACAGGAGAATTCAGGCCATGAGCAACCCCCAGCAGCTCCGCTACAGCAAGGAGCACGAGTGGCTGTCCGTCGCCGAGGACGGCGTCGCGACCGTGGGCATCACCGAGTTCGCGGCCAACGCGCTCGGCGATGTCGTCTACGCCCAGCTTCCCGAGGTCGGTGACACGGTGACCGCGGGCGAGTCCTGCGGCGAGCTGGAGTCGACCAAGTCGGTCAGCGACCTGTACTCCCCCGTGGGCGGCGAGGTCGTCGAGGCCAACCAGGACGTGGTGGACGACCCGTCGCTGGTGAACTCGGCCCCCTTCGAGGGCGGCTGGCTGTTCAAGGTCCGCGTCGCCGACGAGCCCGAGGACCTGATGTCCGCCGACGAGTACGCCGCCTTCACCGCCGGCTGAGGAGTCACCGCATGTCGCTTCTGAACACCCCCCTGCACGAGCTGGACCCGGACGTCGCGGCCGCCGTCGACGCCGAGCTGCACCGCCAGCAGTCCACCCTGGAGATGATCGCCTCGGAGAACTTCGCTCCGGTCGCGGTCATGGAGGCCCAGGGCTCGGTCCTGACGAACAAGTACGCCGAGGGCTACCCCGGCCGCCGCTACTACGGCGGCTGCGAGCACGTCGACGTGGTCGAGCAGATCGCCATCGACCGGGTGAAGGCCCTGTTCGGCGCCGAGCACGCCAACGTGCAGCCGCACTCGGGCGCCCAGGCCAACGCGGCGGCGATGTTCGCGCTGCTCAAGCCGGGCGACACGATCATGGGTCTGAACCTCGCGCACGGCGGGCACCTCACCCACGGCATGAAGATCAACTTCTCCGGCAAGCTCTACGACGTGGTCGCCTACCACGTGGACGACGAGACCGGCCAGGTCGACATGGCCGAGGTCGAGCGCCTCGCCAAGGAGTCGCGTCCGAAGCTGATCGTCGCCGGCTGGTCCGCGTACCCGCGTCAGCTCGACTTCGCGGAGTTCCGCCGGATCGCCGACGAGGTCGGCGCGTACCTCATGGTCGACATGGCGCACTTCGCCGGCCTGGTGGCCGCGGGCCTGCACCCGAACCCGGTGCCGCACGCCCACGTCGTCACGACGACCACCCACAAGACCCTCGGCGGCCCCCGCGGCGGCGTGATCCTCTCGACGGCCGAGCTGGCCAAGAAGATCAACTCCGCGGTCTTCCCGGGTCAGCAGGGCGGTCCGCTGGAGCACGTGATCGCGGCCAAGGCCGTCTCCTTCAAGGTCGCCGCCACCGACGACTTCAAGGAGCGCCAGCAGCGCACGCTGGACGGCGCGCGCATCCTGGCCGAGCGCCTGGTACAGGACGACGCGAAGGCCGTGGGCGTGGACGTGCTGTCCGGCGGCACCGACGTGCACCTGGTCCTCGTCGACCTGCGCAACTCCGCGCTGGACGGGCAGCAGGCCGAGGACCGGCTCCACGAGGTCGGCATCACGGTCAACCGCAACGCCGTCCCGAACGACCCGCGCCCGCCGATGGTCACCTCCGGGCTGCGCATCGGCACGCCGGCGCTCGCCACCCGCGGGTTCACGACCGAGGACTTCACCGAGGTCGCCGACGTCATCGCCGAGGCGCTGAAGCCGGCCTACGACGCCGAGGCCCTCAAGGCCCGGGTGTCCGCTCTGGCCGACAAGCACCCGCTGTACCCCGGCCTGAAGTAGTTTCGTACGCTTCAGGCCGTACGTTTTTGTTCGTACGTTTTCACGGCGTACGGTTTTTGTTCGTACGGTTCGTTCCGTACGGGCGTCCGGGGCACCGCGCACACTGGAAGCAGCGCGGTGCCCCGTCCCATGCAGTCCCGCACCACCCCCGCCGGACAACGGCGTCCGGCGAAACCACCAAGGAGTTCCCCGTGGCCATCTCGGTCTTCGACCTGTTCTCGATCGGTATCGGCCCGTCCAGCTCCCACACGGTGGGCCCGATGCGCGCCGCACGCATGTTCGCCCGGCGGCTGCGCAACGAGGAGCTGCTGGCCCCGGTGACCTCGATACGCGCCGAGCTGTACGGCTCGCTGGGCGCGACCGGCCACGGGCACGGCACGCCCAAGGCGGTGCTGCTCGGCCTGGAGGGAGCCTCGCCGCGCACGGTCGACGTGGAGGGCGCCGACGACCGCGTGGAGCAGATCAAGGCGTCCGGCCGGCTCAGCCTGCTCGGCGAGCACGAGATCGACTTCTCCTTCGACGACGACCTGATCCTGCACCGCCGCAAGGCCCTGCCGTACCACGCGAACGGCATGACGATCTTCGCCTACGACGCCGCGGGCGACCTCGTCCTGGAGAAGACGTACTACTCGGTCGGCGGCGGCTTCGTGGTCGACGAGGACGCCGTCGGCGAGGACCGCATCAAGCTCGACGACACCGTCCTGAAGTACCCGTTCCGCACGGGTGACGAGCTGCTGCGGCTGACGAAGGAGACCGGCCTGTCGATCTCCGCGCTGATGCTGGAGAACGAGCGGGCCTGGCGCACCGAGGACGAGATCCGCGAGGGGCTCCTCGCCATCTGGCGCGTCATGCAGGCGTGCGTCTCGCGCGGCATGGCCCGCGAGGGCATCCTGCCGGGCGGCCTCAAGGTCCGCCGGCGCGCCGCCCACTCGGCCCGCCAGCTCCGCGCCGAGGGTGATCCGCTGGCCCACGCGATGGAGTGGATCACCCTCTACGCGATGGCGGTCAACGAGGAGAACGCCGCGGGCGGCCGGGTGGTGACCGCCCCGACCAACGGCGCGGCCGGCATCATCCCGGCGGTGCTGCACTACTACATCAACTTCGTGCCGGGCGCCGACGAGGAGGGCGTCGTGCGGTTCCTCCTCGCGGCGGGTGCCATCGGCATGCTCTTCAAGGAGAACGCGTCCATCTCCGGCGCCGAGGTCGGCTGCCAGGGCGAGGTCGGCTCGGCCTGCTCGATGGCGGCCGGCGCGCTCGCCGAGGTGCTCGGCGGCAGCCCCGAGCAGGTGGAGAACGCCGCCGAGATCGGCATGGAGCACAACCTCGGCCTGACCTGCGACCCGGTCGGCGGTCTGGTGCAGATCCCCTGCATCGAGCGCAACGGCATGGCCGCCGTGAAGGCCGTGACCGCCGCGAAGATGGCGATGCGCGGCGACGGCTCCCACAAGGTCTCCCTCGACAAGGTCATCAAGACCATGAAGGAGACCGGCGCCGACATGAGCGTGAAGTACAAGGAGACGGCCCGGGGCGGGCTCGCGGTGAACATCATCGAGTGCTGATCGCGTACGCCGGGTGCGGGTCGCTCCTCCGTGCGAGGGTGACACGGGTGAAGTCGGGGAACTCGAAGGGCAGTTGTTCCCCACGAAACCCGGGCACCACTCTGTGTGGCCCGCCCCCTGCACGGAGGCTCCCCCCATGCTGCGAGGCATCGACGTCAGCGCCTACCAGTCGTCCGCGTACGGAACCGACGGTCTGTCGTTCGTCTTCATCAAGGCGACCGAAGGCCGCTCGTACGTCAACCCGAAGCTCGCCGCCCAGGTGAAGACGGCCCGCGACGCCGAGTGCGTCGTGGGCTTCTACCACTTCCTGTGGCCCGGCGACATCACCGCCCAGGCCGAGTACTTCGTCGGCAAGGCCCCCGAGAAGGCGGGCGACCTGCTCGCCGTCGACTGGGAGACCACCGGCGAGGGCACCCACGCGAGCAACGCGGAGAAGGACCGCTTCATCCGCAAGGTCAAGGAGCTGCGCCCGCACCACCGGGTGGTGCTCTACACGAACCGGAACTTCTGGCTGAACATCGACACCACCTCGTACGCCGGCGACGGTCTCTGGATCGCCGACTACGTCTCCGCGGGAAAGCCCCGCATCAAGGCGAAGTGGCGCTTCCACCAGTACACGTCCGACCCGGTGGACAAGAATGTGGCGGACTTCGCGAGCAAGACCGCGCTGCGCACCTGGGCCGGCGGGGCGTAGCCGAGCGGAAGGAAGAGAGCGGACACATGGGCGGGACGGTCGCTGCGGTCAGCAGCAACGGGACGTACTCCTTCACCAAGCCGAACCGGACGGGCGTCACACTCCTCGCCGGGCTCGGCGTGGAGGGCGACGTGCACGCCGGGACGACGGTCAAGCACCGGTTCCGGATGCTGAAGGACCCGTCGCAGGTGAACCTTCGCCAGGTGCACCTCATCCACGAGGAGCTGTTCGACGAGGTGCGCGCGGCGGGTTTCGAGGTCACCGCCGGTCAGCTCGGGGAGAACGTCACCACCCGGGGCGTCGACCTGCTCGGGCTGCCCACCGGGACGCGGCTGCACCTGGGGGCGGAGGCCGTCGTCGAGGTGACCGGGCTGCGCAATCCCTGCGCCCAGATCGACACCTTCCGAAAGGGCCTCATGAAGCAGGTCGTCGGGCGGGACGAGGACGGGACGGTCCGCTTCAAGGCGGGGATCATGAGCGTCGTCCTCACCGGCGGGCCGGTGCGGCCCGGCGACTCCGTGACGGTGGAGCTGCCGGTCGGGCCGCACCGGCCCCTGGAGATCGTCTGACCTCCGGCCCGTGCCGGTGGCGCGGGTCAGCCGCGGAAGTCCGCCGGACGCTCCCGGGGCGCCTCGGCCAGGGCCTTCGTGACGGCGTCGACGCCCTCCTGGAGGCCGTAGACGGGCGTGCCGGGCTGCTGGCGCCAGGAGTCGTCCAGGCCGCCCGCGTCGACGGTGTCGAAGCCGATCTCGTCGATCAGGTCGCGCACCCGCTGCTTGGCCGCGGCGTCGTCACCGGCCACCGGGAGCGCCAAGCGGTCCGGTGCGCCGGCCGGGCGGGCGCGGTCCAGGATGTCCTGGGCGTAGGTGCCGTTGAAGGCCTTCACGACCGTGTGGCCGATCTGCTGCGCGGTCCAGCGGCTCTCGGTGAGACCGTCGTCCTCGATCGCGTCGATCCGGCCGTCGCGCTGCTGGGGGTAGTAGTTGCCCGTGTCGATGACGGCGACGCCCTCGGCGGCTCCGTCCAGGATGCCGTCGGGCAGGTTCGGGACCGCCTTGAGCGGGACCGTGACGACGACGATCTCGGCGCCGCGTGCCGCCTCCTCGACCGTGACGGGGGTCGCCCCGGTCTCCTCGGCGAGCGCGGTGAGCGTCTGGGGGCCGCGGGAGTTGGCGACGGACACGTCGTGCCCGGCGGCGGTGAACCGCCGGGTGAGGTTGCCGCCGATGTTGCCCGCGCCGATGATGCCGATCTTCATGAGAGACAGACCCTTCCGGGGTTGATGCTCCTGATGGGGATCAGCAACCCCGGGGACGGATGCCCTATTCCGGGCTGTGCGGCATCCGGGTGAAGAGGCCGAAAACACCACGCTCTCCGGCTGCTTCGGACCGCACCGAGGACGGCCCGCCGGGGCGGGTGACGCCGAAGGGGCGCCCGCCGGGATGACCGGTGGGCGCCCCTTCGGGGAGCGTCACTTGTTCAGGTGGACCCAGAACTCGTCGAACGAGAGGAGCTTGTCGCCGTTGAGGTCGCGGGCCGCGATGATGACCTCGGCCACCGACTCGGTGACGTTCCAGTCGCCGCCCTGGGCGAGCGCGGTCTTGAACTCGGCCGCCGTGATGAATCCATCACTGTCCGTGTCGATCCGCTCGAACTGCTTGCGTGCTTCCTCGATGTCGGCCACCCGGTCCGCCCCTTCGTCGTGCATCACTGCGTGCGTCACTGCGTTGTGTACGGAGGTCAGATTAACGGTCCGCGCGGGCCCGTAGTGCGGCGACCACCCAGGCGGACTCCGCCCGGTGCGCCGACGGTGAGGAGGCCGGTGCCGTCGTCGGTCAAGTCTGCGAGTCTGGGCCTTCCAATGGGTGGAGACTCAAGCGTCGAGGGGGCGGTCGTGGCCGGCACCGCACACGGGCTGGGGACCGTCGTGGCCGCCGCGGCACGGGGGATCTTCCCACCGCCCGACGGCTCCGTCACGGTCGTGCCGCAGCAGTGCGCGCGCGACGCCGGGGTCCTCGCCTTCACCGCGCACTCCGTGGTCTTCACGGACGAGGACGAGGGCTGGGTGCGCGCGACGCTGGCCGCCGTCGGCTGCGATCCGCTCGCCGCGGCCATGAACCCCCGGTTCCTCGCGGCGCTCATGGAGCGGACGGGACGCGCGCACGACACCGTCGACGTGATGTCCGTCGCCGCCCCGCTGTCCGGTCCGCCGCCCCTCGTCCTCACGGAACTGTCCGGTTCCGGCCATCCACGGGTCGCCGCCGCGCTCGGGCGGCGGGACGGTGTACGGGCCTGGGCGGCGGACGGCGGGACGGTCGTCCTCGGACACGGCGTCGGGGGCCGCCTGGAGGCCTCGGTCGAGGTGGCCGAGGACGTACGGCACCGGGGGCTGGGGCGGGCGCTCGCGACGGCGGCGCGGCACCTCACCGGCGAGCCGGTGTGGGCGCAGGTGGCGGCGGGGAACGCCCGCAGTCTGCGGGCGTTCCAGGCGGCCGGTTTCCGTCCCGTCGGGGCGGAGGCGCTGCTCACCGCGGTCTGAGCGGGCACCCGGGCGGGGGCGCCGGCTCCGGCGGTGCCGGGGGACGTGGGTCAGTGCCAGGGCTCGTAGTACGGATTGCTCTGGCAGTCGCTCATGATCTCGGTCCGGGTCCGCTTGTCGACCGGGCAGACGCCGACGACGTACTGGCGGGCGATACCGCCGGGGAAGGCCACCTCGTCCTGGCCGGCCCGGCGATGGGTGTCGCCGATGGTCTTGTTCACGTCGACGCCGCCGGGAGCGTCGATGTAGTAGTTGAAGCCCGCCGTGTTCCCGGCCTTGTAGAGATCGTGGTCGTACGTCGCCGCCACGTACGGCGAGGGCTGGTCGGCGCGGGTGTACTGCTCGATGTCGTACTGGCCGCCGACGACGTCCTTCGGATAGAAGCCCTGCTCGAAGACGGTCGCCGGGCCCCGGGAGTCGCTGCGGTACAGGGTGTCGCAGGTCCTGCGCCAGACCGGCTCCGGCGTGATGCGCCCGACGTCCACCCGCCGGTCGGCGGCGGCCTTGACCGGGTCGGTGAACTGGGGGCAGCTCGGGGCCGCGGCCCGGGTGGCGGGGGCGGCCGGGGCGGCGGGCGTCGCGGCGGTCGTCGCGAGGACGGCCCCGAGGGACAGGACGACGGCGGCGGCCCGCCGCCGCGGGCGATGGATGATCATGGGGAGCACGATCTCCGTTCCGCGGGGGCGGGCCGTGGACCGTCACCCGTACGACGGCGTGTCAGCTCAAGCGGGTCAACAGGCGCCGTTCTAGCGGAAGATGCCGGTGTGGCCGAGCGAGTAGCGGCCGGGCTGGGGGTACACGGCGAGTCCGTGCGGGCCGCTGCCGACGGGGATGCGGGCGAGCTGCACACCGGTGCGGGTGTCGATCGCGTACACCTCGGCGTTGTAGCGGCCGGAGAGCCACAGGACCTTGCCGTCCGCCGAGACGCCGCCCATGTCCGGGCTGCCGCCGTCCGGCAGGCGCCACTTCTTGGTGAGCCGGTTCTGGGTGAAGTCGAAGATCGAGATGGTGCCTTCACCGCGGTTGGAGATGTACATCTCGCGGGAGTCGCGGCTGACGTAGAGACCGTGGGCACCCTTGCCGGTGTGCAGCAGCGTCGGCTCGGTGAACTTGTCGCCGTCCAGGACCCACACCCCGTCGGCCATCATGTCGGCGATGTAGAACTTCTTGCCGTCCGGGGAGATCTTCACGTCCTGCGGCATCGCCCCCTGGAACGGCAGCTTCTGCTGGGCGACCACCTTCATCTTCTCGGTGTCGACCTTCAGCAGTTCGCCGCTGAACTCGCAGGACACGATGAAGTACCTGCCGTCCGGGGAGAAGTCGGCGTGGTTGACGCCGTAGCAGCTGACCGGCTCCGTCTTGACGCGCTTCATCGTGTGCGCGTCGCGGAACACCAGCTCGCGGTCGAGCGAGGCCATCACGATGGCGTACTTGCCGTTGGGCGTGAAGTACAGGTTGTACGGGTCGTGCACGTCGACCGGCTTGCCGGCCTTCCCCGTCTTCGGGTCGATGGGCGTGAGGCTGTTGCCCTTGTCGTTGTTGACCCACAGGGTCTTCATGTCCCAGGAGGGGACGACGTGTTGGGGCTGGACCCCGACCTTGATCGTCTCGATGACCTCGTACGTCTTCGGGTCGATGACCGTGACCGTGTTGGACTCGGTGTTCGGCACGTACACCCGGGACGGGAAGTCCTTGACCACCGGGGAGAGCCGGCCCGGGCGGTCCGCCGCGTAGACGTCCGTCGGGTCCAGCAGCGGGGGCATGCCGGGCAGGCCCTCGGGCGTCTTCTTCTTCACCGGGGCGGGCTGGACGGCGGCCTTCGTGCCGAGGGCCTCGTCGGCGTGCTTCCCGCCGGAGACGCCGCAGCCCGCGAGGGCGGCCAGCGCGGCGAGGGCGGCACCGGCGGCCAGCACGCCCCGCAGGGAGGAGTGCACGGGGGTGCGCAGGGGGGAGCGCGGGAGGGAGGGGGGCGTCGTCAGCATCAGCTCAGCAACTCCGTTGTGGTGACCGGGCGCAGGCCGCGCCGGTCGAGCTCGTGCAGGAGGTCGGGGAGGGCGGCGACCGTGTCGGCGTAGCCGAAGTGCAGGCTCACCACGGAGCCGGGGCGGACCGTCGCCAGGACGTTCCGGGTGACCGCGGCGGCCCCCGGCGACGTGAAGTCGAGGGAGTCGACGTCGTAGGAGAGGGTGTGCGGGTAGCCGGCGTCCTGCGCGAGGCGCTGGACCAGGGCGGAGGCCCGCGGGCTGCGGGAGGGCCGGAACCAGGTGCCGATCGAGCCGGTCAGCCGCTTCAGCCGGTCCGCGCAGCCGCGGATCTCGGCGGCCGCCTCCGTCTGCGACATCGCGTTGATGTCGAGGTGGTGGAGGGTGTGGTTGCCGAGGTCGTGGCCGCCGTCGAGGATGCGGCGGGCCATGCCGGGGTGCTCGTCGAGCCAGGTGCCCACGGCGAGGACGGTGACGCGGACGCCGGCCTTCTCGGCCTCGCCGAGCACCGACGTGGCGATGGCGGGGTCGCCCTGGCCGTGGAAGGTGAGGGCGACTTTCGGGGGGTTCGTGCGGGGGCCGTGGGTGATCTCGGAGGGCTGGGCGGGGAAGCGGCGGGGGGCGGGGGCGGGGGGTACGACGGGTGCGCTCGGCGCGGCGGGGGGTGTGGGGGGTGTTGTGTGGGGCCGGCCCCGTGCGGCGTCTGGGGTCGCGGGGGCGGCGCAGCCTGCAGTGAGGGTTCCTGCGGTGAGGGTTCCTGCGGTGAGCGCTAGTCCCGTGAGCAGGGCCGCGCGCCGGGGTGGAGCGGGTGCGGGGTCTTCGGCGGGCGTGGTCACCGGACCATTTAAGGGTGAATCACCCCGGAAACCGACGATTGGTCCGTCTGCGGGCGGCTGCGCGCCGGGCGTTCCGGGTGCCTCCGGCTTCGGCACCGGCTCCAGCTCCGGCCCCTGCCTCGGCTCCTGCCTCGGCTACGGCTCCGGTCCGGTGGGTGGGTGGGGCGGGGCCGTGCCGGTACATCCGCCCGTCGCCGTTGCATCAGACGTGGGTCGAGAGCCGGGAGCTGCTCGATCCGGGCGTAAGCGACGGGCATCTGATGTACCGGCACGGCCCCTCACGCCGGATGCCGTCTGCGGGCAGTACGTGGCTGAGGAGAATTCTCAAGGGCTCGGGAAATTCAGCCCCTCCGGCGCTCGGGAAATTCAGCCCCTCCGGCCCTCGGGAAATTCAGCCCCTCCGGCGATTGAGGAGCGGGGTCTGGGGCGGAGCCCCAGGGATGGGAAGGGTAGGGGCGGAGGGGGCGAAAGAAGGGTGTGGGGCGGACCGGAGGGGGGATCGGGTGGAGGATTCGAGGAGGCGGCGGGGCCAACATCCCCTGGTTTTGGATCAATCCGGTCGGTCTGCGATAGTCAGCGATGCGACCTCCACCCATTGACCCGGGCCATGGTTGTCGTCGGCACCGCGGATCACACCCCATTCGTTCCGCGGAGCCCCGAAGCCCCGGCTGCCCAGCGGCCGGGGTTTCCGCGTACGAGGGCCGGGCTAGCGGTCGGCGACGCGCATCTCGAACCAGGTGGTCTTGCCGCGGGGCAGGAGATCGACGCCCCAGCGGTCGGAGAGCTTGTCGACGAGGAAGAGACCGCGCCCGCTCAGGTCCAGCTCCTGGACCGGCAGGAGGCAGGGAAGGCCGCGGGAGGGATCACGCACCTCCACGCGGATCCAGCCGCGACGGCGGCGCATCCGGAGTCCGAAATGGCGGGCGCCGGTGTGCCGCACGGCGTTGCCCACGAGTTCGGAGACGAGTAAGACCGCGTCCTCGGTCATCTTCGGCGAGAGGCCCCAGTGCCGCAGCACCACGACCTGGGTGAGCCGCCGCGCGGACGCCGCGGACTCCGGACGGGACGGCAACTGCACCTCGGTCTCGGTGGGATTTCCGAACAACTCCAGTGCCCTGAGCGCCCGTTCGTCCTCGACCGCAGGTGTCCAGCGTGCCGCGGTCGCACTCCCGTGCCGCCGCGGCTGTTCGATACCCTCCAGCCCCGCCATGCCCCCATCATGGCTGCCCGGACCTCGCTTGGGGGCCGTTCCGGAGGAATACGCCCCCCGGAACGGGACATTCCGACACGGCTGATCGGCATATGCCCATGGCATTTCGGAGGGGTGGACACCCCATCTGACCTGCACGCGAAGGGCAGTTGGAGGCAATACCCGGCGACCGCCGACAAGGTGCGCTTAAGGTTGCCTTAAGGCTGGCATAAAACGCTCCATCGGGGGACGCCGGGTAAGACACCGCGTCAACTGCAAGTGGATCAGCGGAATTTCCGGGGTGACGTTCGCCCTCCGGTCAGAGGAACTTCGCCTTGCCCGGACCCTCCTCGACGAAGCTCCGCATCCCGCGCTCCCGGTCCTCCGTCGCGAACAGGCCCGCGAACCAGTTCCGTTCGATGGCGAGTCCGGTCTCCAGGTCCGTCTCCAGGCCCGCGTCGACGGACTCCTTGGCGGCGCGCAGCGCGATCGCCGGGCCCTGCGCGAGCCGGGCCGCCCACGCGTGGGCGGCCGTGTAGACCTCGGCCGCGGGGACGACCCGGTCGACGAGGCCGAGGGTGAGCGCCTCGTCGGCCTTGACCATGCGACCGGTGAAGATGAGGTCCTTGGCCCGGGAGGGTCCGATCAGCCGGGACAGGCGCTGGGTGCCGCCGGCGCCGGGAATGACGCCGAGCAGGATCTCCGGCTGGCCCAGCTTCGCGTTCTCCCCGGCGATGCGGTAGTCGGCGCAGAGGGCGAGCTCGCAGCCGCCGCCCAGCGCGTAGCCGGTGACGGCGGCGACGACCGGCTTGGGGATGCGGGCGACGGCGGTGAAGGAGTCCTGCAGGGCCCGGGACCGGACGACCATCGCGGCGTGGTCCATGGCCTGCATCTCCTTGATGTCCGCGCCGGCCGCGAACACCTTCTCCCCGCCGTAGAGCACGACGGCACGGACGTCCGTGCGGGTCGCGGCCTCCTCGGCGAGCTCCTTGAGACGGTCCTGCGTCGCGACGTCCAGGGCGTTCATGGGCGGGCGGTCCAGGCGGATGGTGCCCACGCCTTCGGCCACTTCGAGATGCACAGTCATGCAAGCAGGTTAGTGGCGGTTAACGCCGACGGGCCGGGTGTGCTGGGTCACAGCACACCCGGCCCGCCGAAGACCGGTTACTTGGTCCAGTCCGACCAGGACATGTTCCAGCCGTTGTAGCCGTTGTCCGGGGCGACCGTCTTGTCGTGCGAGTTCTTGACCACGACCACGTCACCGGTGATCGAGTTGTCGAAGAACCAGGCTGCCGCCACCTTGCCGTCGTAGCCGCCGCGCACGTCGCGCAGGCCGATGCAGCCGTGGCTGGCGTTGTAGTTGCCGAAGGCGTCGCCGCCCCAGTAGTTGCCGTGGATGAACGTGCCCGAGTTGGTCAGGCGCTGGGCGTGCGGCACGTCCTTGATGTCGTACTCGCCGCCGTAGCCGACCGTCTCGCCGTTCATGCGCGTCACCTTGAGGCGCTCGCTGATGACCATCTTGCCGTTCCAGGTGTCGTAGCCCGGCTTGCCCGTGGTGACGGGGATGGTCCTGAGGACCTTGCCGTCCCGCTTGACGGTCATCTTGTGGGTCTTGACGTCGACGGTGCTGACCTGGCTGCGGCCGATCGTGAACTTCACGGTCTTGGCCTGCTTGCCGTAGACGCCGGGGCGGCCTTCGACGCCGTCGAGGTCGAAGGTGACGGTGACCTTCGTGCCGGCCGCCCAGTACTCCTCGGGACGGAAGTCGAGGCGGTCGTTGCCGAACCAGTGGCCCTGGACGTCGACCGCGGGCTCCGTCTTGATCCTGATGGCCTTCTCGACGTCGCCCGGGTGCGTGATGCCCCGGGTGAAGCGGACCGAGAAGGGCATCCCGACGCCGACCTTGGAGCCGTCCTCCGGCGTGTAGATGCCGACGAACGTGTTCTTCGGGGTCAGCGTGGTGAACGCCGACTCCTCGGCGGCCTCACGGCCACCGGAGTCCTTGGCCACCGCGTGGACCGTGTACTTGGTGGCCGCGGCCAGGTGCGACGCCGGCGTCCAGGTGGCGCCCCCGTCGGTGATGCTTCCCTTGACAGCGTTTCCCTTGGTGTCCTCGACGCGGACCTCGGTCAGCTTGCCCTTGGCGGCGGTGACCTTGAGCGCACCGCTCGTCTCCACGTCGCCCGCGCCGTCCTTGGGCGCGATCTTCACCACGGCCTGCGAGACCTTGGTGTCGGCCGTGCCGCTCGATCCCTTGCCCTTGCCGTCGCCCGAACCGGCCTCCCGGTCCGAGCCTCCTCCCCCGCCGCACGCGGTCACCGCGAGCAGCAGGACTCCCAGCAGCAGGGCCAGGACTCCCTTGCTCCGGTGGGTCCGTGCGCCAACCGACGCCCCCGATATCGGTCGCCCGTTCAAGTCGTTCTCCCCTCGCACGGCCTGATCAGGCCCGCACTCCAGCGCGTCCCACGCGCGTATCGCGCTAATTAATCACACGGCCTGGAGCGATGGCTCCCCGGGAATGTCACTGTTCAGTCCCAACTTCGGCCGTGCGGGGCGCCGCTGGAGTCCATCGTGCGCATACCCGCACAGGGGCTCACTTCACCGCCGGAAGCCCGCCTTCCACTCTTTCCAGTTCATGTTCCAGCCGCCGAGCCCGTTGTCGGCCGCGACCTGCTTGTCGTTGCTGTGCACGACCTCGACGACGTCGCCGACGAGGCTGCGGTCGAAGAACCAGCCCGCGGGGGTGTCGGAACCGCCTCCCTTGACGTCCCGCAGGCCCACGCAGCCGTGGCTGACGTTGGTGTGCCCGAAGGCGTCCGGCGCCCAGTAGTTGCCGTGCAGGAACGTCCCGGAGTCGGTGAGGCGCATCGCGTGCGGGACGTCCGGGATGTTGTACTCGCCGCCGAAACCGACCGTGCGGCTGTTCATCCGGGTCACCTCGAGCATCTCGGTGACGACCATCTTCCCGTTGTACGTGGTCGTCCTGGGCGCCCCCGCGGTGATCGGCACCGTGGCGAGCAGGGCGCCGTCGCGGCGGACCTGCATGGTGTGCGCGCGGGCGTCGACGAGGGAGACCTGACTGCGGCCGACGGTGAAGGCGAAGGTCTTCGACTGGAGTCCGTAGACGCCGGGTGCCGCCTCCACGTCGCGCAGGCGCAGGTCGACGGTGACCTTCGTGCCGGGCTTCCAGTACGTCTCGGGGCGGAAGTCGACGCGGTCCTTGCCGAACCAGTGCGGGCGGATCTCGACGGCCGGGCTCGCCTCCACCCGGATGGCCCGCTCGACGGCGGCCCGGTTCTCGATCTCCCGGTTGAACTCCAGGGAGACGATCATTCCGGTGCC
Source organism: Streptomyces sp. NBC_01428 (assembly GCF_036231965.1). NCBI lineage: Bacteria > Bacillati > Actinomycetota > Actinomycetes > Kitasatosporales > Streptomycetaceae > Streptomyces > Streptomyces sp. NBC_01428. The sequence continues at coordinate 3,107,979 of NZ_CP109499.1, forward strand.
GACGGTGGACCGGTTCTCCGGGGTGACATAGCCGATGAAGCGCTCGTCGGGGACCTCCGTGGTGAAGGTGGTGTGCCGGGCCGAGCGGCGTCCGTGCCCGTCCAGAGCCACCGCGTCGATGGTGTACTTGGCGGCGAGCGCGAGCCGCGGGTCGTCCGGTTTCCAGGACAGGCCGTCGTCGGAGATCCGCCCGGACACCGGGGACTCCTGGGCGTCCTGGGACTTGACGACCCTCACGGACTCCAGGCGACCGCCGGGCACCCGTACCGTGAGGGGCTGCCGCGGGCGGACCCCCTTGGCGGTGTCGTCGGGCGTGATGTGGATGACGTCCTCGGGCGAGCGGGGTTTGCCGAACGCCTCACCGATCCCTTTCGAGATCCCGTCGGAGGAGCAGCCGGCGGCTCCGGCCAGCAGACCGGCCCAGGTCAGTACGGCGGCCAGCGCGGCCCCTGCGCGCCGCGCGCGCGTCGGTACGTGGTTCACAAGGGACCCAACGACGGCGCCCCGCCGGGGAAACGTGAGTGCGAGCCACGCGGTGGGCAGAACAGTGGGGAGGACGACGCGACAAGGAGCTGCGGCCGGGACGCCGTACGCCCCTTTTCGTTGCGTTCCACGAGCCGCGGGAGGCTGATCGGTGTCGAGCGCACCCGAGCAGGAGGCAGTCCACCAGGGACATGCCGCTGAACTGCCCATGCAGACCGCCACGGAACCGGCGGGGCGGTCCACAGCCGTGCCCGCGACCACGGAGCCGGAACCGGCCGCTCCCGCGCCGAACGGTGCCCGGCGCCCGAAGGCGACCGCCGTCTCCGTGTGGCCGGGTGCCCCGACTCCGCTCGGCGCACGCTTCCGGGTCGGCCCGGACGGCACCACCGGCACCAACTTCGCGCTGTGGGCGGGCGGGGCGGAGGCCGTCGACCTGTGTCTCTTCGACGAGGCGGGCTCCGAGACGCGCGTCCCGCTCACCGAACTCACCCACGAGATCTGGCACGGCTTCGTCCCCGGCGTGCTCCCCGGCCGCCGCTACGGCTTCCGGGTGCACGGCCGCTGGGACCCGTGGACCGGCGCCCGCTGGAACCCGGCGAAGCTGCTCCTCGACCCGTACGCGCGCGCGGTGGACGGCGACTTCACGCTGCCTCCCGAGGTGTACGGGCACGTCCGGGACTGGCCGCAACAGCACGTCGCCGACACCGTGCGCGACGACCGGGACTCGGCGCCGTTCGTCCCCAAGGGCGTCGTCGTGCAGGACGACGACGACTGGGCCGACGACCACCGCCCGAAGACCCCCTGGGCCGACTCGGTGATCTACGAGCTGCACGTCCGCGGATTCACCCGTCTGCACCCCGGAATCCCCGAGGAACTGCGCGGCACCTACGCGGGACTCGCGCATCCGGCCGCGATCGAGCACCTGGTGAGGCTCGGGGTGACGGCGGTGGAGCTGCTGCCAGTGCACCAGTTCGCCCACGAGGACCATCTGCTGCGCCGGGGCCTGAAGAACTACTGGGGCTACAACTCGATCGGCTACTTCGCCCCGCACGCGGGCTACGCGGCCTCCGGGACGACGGGCCAGCAGGTCGGCGAGTTCAAGCGGATGGTGCGCGCGCTGCACGCGGCCGGCATCGAGGTCATCCTCGACGTGGTCTACAACCACACCGCGGAGGCGGGCGAGCTGGGCCCGATGCTGTCGCTGCGCGGCATCGACAACCGCGGCTACTACCGGCTCCAGTCCGACGCCCGCCGTTACGCCGACTACACGGGCTGCGGCAACACCCTGCACGTCGTGCAGCCGCAGGTGCTGCGGCTGATCACGGACTCGCTGCGGTACTGGGTGACCGAGATGGGCGTCGACGGCTTCCGTTTCGACCTCGCGGCCGCGCTCGCCCGGTCCATGCACGACGTCGACATGCTGTCGCCGTTCCTCGCCGTCATCGCGCAGGACCCGGTGCTGCGCCGGGTCAAGCTGATCGCCGAGCCGTGGGACGTGGGCTCGGGCGGCTACCAGGTGGGTGCCTTCCCGCCGCTGTGGACGGAGTGGAACGACCGCTACCGCAACGCCGTACGGGACTTCTGGCGCGGTGCCCTGCCCGACGTGCGGGACCTGGGGTACCGGCTGTCCGGGTCGAGCGACCTGTACGCCTGGGGCGGCCGGCGCCCGTACGCGTCGGTGAACTTCGTGACCGCGCACGACGGTTTCACCCTGCGGGACATGGTGTCCTACGAGCGCAAGCACAACGAGGCGAACGGCGAGGGCAACCGGGACGGCACGGACGACAACCGCGCCTGGAACGGCGGGGTGGAGGGCGAGAGCGCGGACGAGGGCCTCCAGGCGCTGCGGCGGCAGCAGTTGAGGAACCTGCTGACCACCCTGCTGCTGTCGACCGGTGTCCCGATGCTGGTCGCCGGCGACGAGTTCGGGCGGACCCAGCGGGGCAACAACAACGCGTACTGCCAGGACAACGAGATCAGCTGGGTCGACTGGACGCAGTTGGAGGACCCCGGCTGGCGGGCGCTGTTCGAGCTGACGTCCCGGCTGATCGCGCTGCGGCACGAGCATCCGGTGCTGCGCCGGCGGGCGTTCTTCTCCGGGCGGGCCCATTCGGCCGACGGGCTGCGGGACCTGGCCTGGTTCACCGCGCGGGGCACCGAGATGACGGAACGCGACTGGTACGCGCCCGCCGCGACGGTCGGGATGTACCTGTCCGGGCGGGACATCCCGGGCCGGGACGCGCTGGGCGTCCCGGTGACCGACGACAGTTTCCTCGCCGTGCTGCACGCCGGGGACCGGCCGGCCTCCTTCGAACTGCCGGGGCTGCCGTGGGCCGCTCGCTACGAGGTGGTCGTGGACACCTCGCGGGAGGAGCAGGGCGAGGCGCCCGGTGTCGTGCACCGGGCGGGGACGGCGATCACGGTGCCGGGGCGGTCGGTGCTGCTGCTGAAGGTGTGCTGAGGGTGCGCAGAGGAGCGCGTGCCGGAGCGGCGGGGCCGTCTCGGGCCGGGCCCCGTCAGCCGAGGATGCCCCGGTCGTAGGCCCGGGCGACCGCTGCCGCGCGGTCCTTGACGCCGAGCTTGTTGTACAGGTGGGTGAGGTGCGTCTTGACGGTGGCCTCGCTGATGAACAGCACCCGGGCGATCTCGCGGTTGGAGGTGCCCCGGGCGACCAGCGCCAGCACCTCGCGTTCGCGGGCGGAGAGGGACTCGGCGGGCGCGGGGGCGCGCACCGCGGACACCAGACGGGAGGCGACCGCCGGGGACAGCACGGTGCGGCCCTCCGCCGCCGCGCGGACGGCGGTGAACAGCTCGTCGCGGGGCGCGTCCTTGAGGAGGTAGCCGGTCGCGCCCGCCTCGATGGCGGGCAGGGTGTCGGAGTCGGTGTCGTACGTCGTCAGGACGAGGACCTTGGCGCGGGCGCCGCGGCGGGTGAGTTCGGCGATGGCCTCGACGCCGTTGCCGCCGGGCATCCGCAGGTCCATCAGGACGACGTCCGGGTCGAGGGACGCGGCGAGCGCCACCGCCTCCACCCCGTCCGAGGCCTCGCCGAGCACCGTGAAGCCGGGGGCGGACTCGAACATGCCGCGCAGTCCGTCGCGTACGACGGGATGGTCGTCGACGAGGAGGAGGGTGATCACGGCGTCGGAGCGGCGGGCCGCGGGGTCATCGGTCATGGCGCACCAACGGTACGCGAGCGGAGACCGCCGTGCCGTGTCCCGGCTCGGACTCGACGGTGAGGGAGCCGGCGATGCGTTCGGCGCGGGCGCGCATGCCGTCGAGGCCGAACCCTCCGGTGCCGGTGCGGGCGGGGACGGCGAGCGGGTCGAAGCCGTGTCCGTCGTCGCGGACGTCGAGGGTGACCTCGTCGACCATGAAGCTGAGGGTCACCCCGACCCGGCCGGCGCGGGCGTGCCGGGAGGCGTTCGAGAGGGCTTCCTGAGCGATCCGCAGGAGGGTCGCCGAGACCTCGTCGTGGAGCTGCTCGGCGACGCCGGTGACGGTGAACTCGGCCCGGACGTCGTTGCGTTCGCCCCATTCGGCGACGGTCTTCTTCAGCGCCTCGGGCAGGCCGTCGTCGGCCAGGGCCACGGGGGCGAGGTTCTGCACGGAGCGGCGGGCCTCGCCGAGGCTGTGCCGGGCGAGGTCGGCGGCGCGGGTCACGTGGTCGCGGGCGGCGGCCGGGTCCGGGGTGCCGGAGACGACCTGGAGCTGGGCGATGATGCCGGTCAGGCCCTGCGCGATGGTGTCGTGGATCTCGGCGGCGAGCCGGCGGCGCTCGTCCGCGACTCCGGCCTCCCGCGCCTGGACGAGGAGTTGGGCGTGCAGGGCGGCGTTCTCGTCGAGGGCCTGCTGCAACGCGGTGTTCGTGCGCTCCAGTTCGGCGATGGTGGCGGCCTGGACGAGGGCCCGCTCGTTCTCCTTGGCGTTGAGGTGGCCCATGATCGCGGCGAGGGTGACGTTGACGGCGAGCAGCCCGCCGAACACGGCCCAGCCGACGGCGCCGTGCGGCGGCAGCCCGCCGGACTGCGATCCGGCCACCACGACGACCGCGGCGATCACCCCCACCCGCACCGTGCGGCGGGGCAGCAGCCGCTCGACGTCGAAGTAGGAGGCGGCCGCGTAGAAGGCGTAGAACGGGTTGGTCAGGGCGAGGACGAAGGCGATGGCCCAGCGGATCCAGAAGTAGCCGATGCTGGCGGGGGTCGGGCCGGGTCTGCTGCGCATCGCCCGGATCCACCAGAGCTGGAGGGCCAGCGCGGCGAGCACCAGCGGTACGCCCACGTACCAGTCCGTGCTGTTCATGCCGACGACGCCGGCCGTCGCCACGGAGAGGACGACGGCGACGCCGAGCAGGCCGAGGGGGCCGTAGCGGTGGAAGCTGGCCCAGCGTTCCTCCACGGTCCGTGCCGCGGCGGCCGCGCTGTCCTGTCGCGGTGCGCTCGTCATGCGTTCAGTCTGCACGGCTTGGAGGTCCGTCACGGTCACTCCCAGCGGAACCAGCGCGCGGCCCCGGCCGACAGCAGCACCGTCCAGGCGACGAGGACGCCCAGGTGGGACCAGCCCGGCCAGTGCCCCGCGGCGGCCTGGTTCAGGGCCTGGGCGGCGGCGCCGAACGGCGTGTACCCGACGATCCGGGCGAGGGTGTCCGGCATGGCCTGCACCGGCAGCCAGACACCGGCGCAGAACATCATCGGGAAGAACACCGCGGACCCGATCGCGCCCGCGATCTTCGTCGTGCGGGACACGGCGGAGACCACCGCGCCGAGCGCGAGGGCGGCCAGGACGGCGAGGACCAGCGCGAGGAGGTAGCCGCCGGCCTGCCGGGGCAGGGTCACGTCGAAGACGAGGCGGCCGACGGTGAGCGCGAGCAGGGCGGAGACGAGTGCCGCGCCGCCGAACACCAGCATCTGCGCGGACAGCAGCGCGGCGGGCCGTACGGGGGTGGTCGACATGCGGCGCAGGATGCCGCGCTCGCGGTAGCCGGTCAGGGACTGCGGCATCGACTGGAGACAGCCCACGATCAGACCGAGCAGGACGGCGACGGGGACGTAGGCGTCGATGGGGCGCAGGCCGCCGAAGGAGGGGTCGGGCTGCCGGAAGGAGGGGATCGAGCCGAGGATCGCCAGCAGGAGGGTGGGGAAGAGCAGGATCCAGAAGATGGCGCCGGGTTCGCGGCGGAAGAGCCGGATCTCGGTCCGGACGACGGCGGTGTTCAGTCCGCCGCGGATACCGGATCGCAGGTCCGCGCGGGTGCCGGGGCGGGCGAGTGCGGTGCTCATGCTGCTGCCTCCGTCAGGTCCAGGAACGCGTCGTCCAGGGTGGCGTCGGTGACGCGGAGTTGGTGGGCGGTGATGCGGTGGCGGGCGAGGAGGGTGATCACGGCGTTCACCGTCTCGTCGGTGCCGGACAGGGTGATCCGGCCGTCCTTGTCCTCCACGGAGGCGAGCGCGGGCAGCGCGGCGAGGTCCCGCTCGTCCAGCGGCGCCGACGGCGTGAAGCTGATGACGGTCGAGCCGTTCGAGCGGCGGATCAGCCCGGCCGGGGTGTCCAGCGCGGCGACCCGGCCCTTGTCGATGACCGCGATCCGGTCGCAGAGCCGCTGGGCCTCCTCCATGAAGTGGGTGACGAGGAGGACGGTGACGCCCTGCGCGCGGATGTCCTCGATGAGTTCCCAGGTGTCGCGGCGGGCCCGCGGGTCGAGCCCGGTGGTCAGCTCGTCGAGGACGACGACGCGCGGGTTGCCGATGAGCGCGAGCGCGATGAACAGGCGCTGTTTCTGGCCACCGGAGAGTTTGCCGAACCCGGTGGTGAGCCGGTCGGTGAGGCCGAGGCGTTCGGCGAGCGGGCGCCAGTCGGCGGGGTGCGGATAGAAGGCGGCGTACAGCTCCAGTGCCTCGCGCACGGTGAGCTTGGCCTGGAGTTCGCTCTGCTGGAGCTGGGCGCCGAGGACGCGGCTGGTGGCCTCGCGGTCGGCGAAGGGGTCGAGCCCGGTGACCCGGACCCGGCCGGCGTCCGGGACCCGCAGGCCCTCGACGCACTCGACGGTGGTGGTCTTGCCGGCGCCGTTCGGGCCGAGGATCCCGAAGATCTCGCCCTCCTCGACGGTGAAGGAGACACCGTCGACGACGGCCCGGCCGCCGTAGGACTTGCGCAGTCCGCTCACTTCGATGACTGACATGCTCCGAGCCTCCCGCCCGGACCCCGGCCGGCACATCGGCCATCGCGCTCGAAGCGGCATCAGCCGATCGGTTGATGCGGCACTACGACCCGGGCGCGGGACCCTGGCCTCGGGCCGGGCCGTCCGGGGCGTGGGCGCACGTGCCGTGTCCGGGCGTGAGCGGACCCCGGGGGCCCGGAGGGCACGGACGCCGAGAGTCCGGATCGTTCCGGTGCGGCCAAAACTCGGTGGGCACTGTCAGTGCCACTCCGTAGGCTCGCCCGTGATGGGAACCACAGATGCAGTCACCACGGACCTGCCCGACCGATCGACCGTGCGCAGCCTGCTGCGCCTGTGGCCGTATGTGCGGCCGGTGCGGACCCGGCTGTTCGTCGCGGCGTTCGTCGCGGTGGTGGCGTCCTGTCTCGCGCTCCTGTTCCCGCTGGTCCTGAAGTGGATGGTGGACGGCCCGATCTCCGGCCGTGACCCCGCCGGCGTCTGGCTCGGGGCGTTGTGGCTGCTGCTCCTCGGCATCGCCGAGGCCGTCCTGTTCGGGCTGCGGCGGTGGCTGGTGGCCCGGCCGCTGGCGGGCGTCGAGGCGTCGATGCGGGCCGATCTGTACCGGCACCTGCAGCGGCTCCCGGTCGCCTTCCACGACCGCTGGGCGTCGGGCCAGCTGCTGTCCCGGGGGACCACGGACCTGATGCTGGTCCGCATGTTCCTGGCGTTCCCGCTGACGTTCCTGCTGGTGAACTCGGTGACGATCCTCGCGGGCGTCTCGATCATGCTGGTCCAGCAATGGACCCTGGGGCTCGTGCTGCTGGCCCCGGCGATCCCGGTGATGATCGTCTGCTGGCTCTTCGAGCGGCGCTACTCGGAGGTGGCGCGGAAGGCGCAGGACCAGGTCGGTGACCTCACGACGGTGGTCGAGGAGAGCGTGCTCGGCATCCGGATCATCAAGGGGTTCGGGCGGCACCGGAGCCAGGCCCGCGCGTTCCGCGACCTGTCCGGGACACTGCGGGGCACGGAACTGGCCAAGGCCCGGCTGCTCGCGTCGATCTGGGCCGTGATCGTCACCCTGCCGGAGCTGGCCATCGGCGCCGCCCTGGTGCTCGGCACGGTCCAGGTCGCCGACGGCGACCTGTCCGCCGGAACGCTGGTCGCCTTCCTGTCCACCGCGCTCGCGCTCCGCTGGCCCGTCGACTCCATCGGTTTCCTCCTCGCGATGAGCCAGGAGGCGGCGACGGCGACCGAGCGCTACTTCGAGGTGATGGACGCGGAACCGGAGTCGTCGCTCACGCCCGCGCCGAGCGCGCGAACAGCCGCCGTCGGGACCGCGGGAGGCCCCTCCCCCTCCACGGAACGGGCGGGAAGGCCCTCCGTCTCCGCCGAGCCGGACCAGGGCCCGGCACACGCGCCGGAGCCGGCTCCCGCCGCCGGCGGGCGGGACACCTCGGCCCCCGCCAAGGCACCGGCCACCGCACCCACACCCACACCCGCCGTCGCCGTCGCGACACAGGACGTCCCCGTCCCGGTCGGCACGCCGGTCATCTCGCCCGCGCCGGAATCGGGTTCAGCACCTGGCCCGGCACCGGCGGACGTCCGCGTCGGGCGCGGAGGGGTCCCCGGACCCGCGCACGCACCGGTCACCGTGCCGGTGGCGGGCGGCGGCGCGGAACCGGCGCACGGTTCCGGGACCCCGCTCGCAGAGGGCGGGCTCCGGTTCGAGGGGGTCGCGTTCCGGTATCCGGACGCCGCCGCGGACGCCCCGCCGGTCCTCGCCCGCGTCGACCTGCACATCCGGTCCGGCGAGAGCATGGCTCTGGTGGGATCGACCGGGTCGGGCAAGACGACGCTCACCGCGCTCGTCCCCCGGTTGCACGAGGTGACCTCGGGACGGATCACCCTGGACGGCCGGGACGTCACCGGCATGCCCCGCGAGGAGCTGCGCGAACTCGTCGCCGTCGCCTTCGAGGAGCCCACCCTCTTCTCGGCCACCGTCGGCGAGAACGTGCTCATGGGGGCCGCGGACACCGCCGGCCAGGACGAGCTGGACCGCGCCCTCGCCGTCGCGCAGGCCGACTTCGCGCACTCGCTGCCCGAGGGCACCGCGACACAGGTCGGGGAGCAGGGGCTCAGCCTCTCCGGCGGCCAGCGCCAGCGCCTCGCACTGGCGCGGGCGGTGGTCGGAAGACCCCGCTTCCTGGTCCTCGACGACCCGCTGTCGGCCCTGGACGTGCACACGGAGGCGGCTGTCGAGGCGGCCCTGCGCCGGGTGCTGGCGGAGACGACCGCGCTGATCGTGGCGCACCGCCCGTCCACGGTCCTGCTGGCCGACCGCGTCGCGCTGCTCTCCGGCGGCCGGATCACCGCGGTCGGCACCCATCACGAACTGCTGCGCACGAACGCCGAGTACGCCCACCTGATGTCGGGCGCAGAGGAGGACGACCGATGACCGCGGCGCCCACGACCACCGCTCCGGACCGGGAACCGGACGGAGCGCCGGACGAGGCACCGGACGACGGACCGCTCGCGGTACGGACGGGCCGGCGGACCGAGCCGCACCAGGACCCGTTCGACCGCGACACGCTGCCCACTCCCCCGGGTGCGACGGCGGCGCTGCTGCGGTCGCTGCTCGTGCCGCTGCGGACCCGGGTGGTCGTGACGACGGTCCTGCTGCTGCTCCAGCAGGCGGCTGTGCAGGCCGGGCCGCTGCTCGTCGCGTACGCCATCGACCGCGCCGTCCCGGCGTTCCGGCACGACGACCACGGGCCGCTGATCGCCGTCGGCGTCGCCTACCTGCTGTGTTCGGCGCTCTCCGGCGGACTCCAGTGGGCGTTCATCATCGCCTCGGCCCGGGTCAACCAGGACGTGCTGCTCGATCTGCGCGGCCGGATCTTCCGGCACGCCCAGGCGCTCAGCGTCGACTTCCACGAGCGCTACACCTCGGGCCGGCTGATCTCGCGCTCCACGACGGACGTCGAGTCGCTGCGCGAACTGCTGAGCGAGGGGCTCCAGGAACTCGTCACGGTCATCCTGTCGTTCGTCTACATCTCGGCGATGCTGCTCTGGCTGGACGCGGGCCTCGGGGCGGTCGCGGTGGCCTCCTTCGTCCCGCTGTACCTGCTCATCCGCCGCTACCAGCGGCGGGCGGGCAGGATCTTCGCCGTCCGGTCGACCACGATCGCCTCGGTGATCGTGAAGTTCGCGGAGACGATGAACGGCATCCGGCCGGTCCGCGCGTTCCGGCGCGAGGCGGCCAACGACGACGCTTTCCGGGTGCTCAACGAACGGCACGAGAAGACGAACGGCGACGCCCTGCTGGAGATGGCCCGCTATGTCGTCGGCTCCCGTCTCGTCGCCAACACGGCGGTCGCGGGCATCGTGCTGTGGGGCGCGTACCGGGTGGCGTCGGGTTCGCTGGCGCTCGGCGTGCTCGCCGCGGCGGTCCTCTATCTGCGCCGGCTGTACGACCCCATCGACCGCCTCGGCATGTTCCTGAACTCCTACCAGTCGGCGGCGGCCTCGCTGGAGAAGATCGCCGGTCTGCTGGCCCAGACGCCGTCGGTGCCGGAGCCGTCCGTGCCGCGCCCGCTGCCCGCGCTCGCCTCCGAACACCCGGGCCGCGAGGTCGCCTTCGACGAGGTCCGCTTCGCGTACCGCACGGGTGGCGAGGTCCTGCCGACGTTCTCGCTGGCACTCCCGGCGGGGCAGACCGTGGCCGTGGTCGGTTCGACCGGCGCGGGCAAGTCGACGCTGGCGAAGCTGCTGGCCCGGTTCTACGACCCGACCGAGGGGCGGGTCCTGCTCGACGGTGTCGACCTGCGCGAGCTGTCGGTGCCCGAGCTGCGGCGCGGGGTGGTGATGGTGACGCAGGAGGCCTTCCTCTTCTCCGGCACGGTCGCCGAGAACATCGCGATCGGGCGCCCCGAGGCGTCCCGCGAGGAGATCGAGCAGGCCGCGAAGGCCATCGGGGCGCACGAGTTCATCAGCGAGCTGCCCGACGGCTACGACACGGACGTCCGCAAGCGGGGCGGCCGGATCTCGGCCGGGCAGCGTCAACTGGTCGCCTTCGCGCGGGCGTTGCTCGCCGACCCGGCAGTGCTGATCCTCGACGAGGCGACCAGTTCGCTGGACGTGCCGGGTGAACGGGCGGTGCAGCGCGCCATGTCGACGGTGCTGCGGGGCCGTACGGCCGTGGTCGTCGCGCACCGGCTGTCGACCGTGGAGATCGCCGACCGGGTGCTGGTGATGGAGCACGGGCGGATCGTCGAGGACGGCTCGCCCGCCGAACTCGTCGCGGGCACCGGGCGGTTCGCCGATCTGCACCGGGCGTGGCGCGACAGTCTCGTATGACGGCGGACCTGCGGGCCGAGGGGGACGGATGATCGACGCGTACGCGGATCCGGGGACACCGGAACGGCGGGGCGGCTGGCGGTACCTGTGGTGGCTGGTCGTCCGCCAGGCGGGCCGCTCGGCCACCGGGGCGGTGATCGCGACGGTGTGGATGGGGCTCCTGGCCCTGACGCCGTATCTGCTGTCGCGGGCGATCGACGACGGTCTGGAGCCGGGTGACGGGACGGCGCTGGCCGGCTGGACGGCGGCGGTGCTGGGCGCCGGGGTGTTCAACGCGTGGCTGGGTGTCGTCCGGCACCGCACGATGACCAAGGTCCGGATGGACGGCAACTTCCGGACGGTCAAGGTGGTGGTGGAGCACGCGGTCCGGCTGGGGGCGGCGCTGCCGCGGCAGGTCGGGGCCGGTGAGGTCGTGACGATCGGCGTGGGTGACGTGCAGACGATCAGCATGTCGCTGACCGTCGTCGGGCCCGGGGTCGCCTCGGTCGTGACGTACGGGGTGGTGGCCGCGCTGCTGCTGTCCGTGTCGGTGACGCTGTCGGTGGCGATCCTGCTCGGGGTGCCGCTGATCGCGCTGCTCGTCGGGCCGCTGATGGGCCGCCTCCAGGGCACCGAGACGGACTACCGGGAGCGGCAGGCCGTGCTGACGGCGCGGATCGGCGATCTGGCGGGCGGTCTGCGCGTCCTCAACGGGCTGGGCGGGAAGGCGCTGTTCGCGGACGCGTTCCGTCGCGACTCGCGGCACCTGCGCGACCAGGGCTACCGCGTCGGCGCGGTGACGAGCTGGATCCAGGCTCTCGGTCTCGGGCTGCCGTCCCTGTTCCTGGCCGTGGTGACCTGGCTCGCGGCCCGGCTCGCCGCGCAGGGCGCCATCAGCATCGGTGAACTGGTGTCGGTGTACGGCTATGTCGCGGTGCTGGTCCTGCCGGTGTACTTCTTCATCGAGGCCGGCTACCAGCTCTCCCGGGGCGTGGTCGCCGCGCGGCGGGTCGTACGGTTCCTGTCCCTGGAGCCCGACCGCGCTCCCGCGGACGCGCTGGACGCCCCGGTGTCCCCGGCCGTGCTGCACGATCCCGCGTCCGGGGTGCGCGTCGTGCCGGGACGGCTGACGGTCCTGGTGGGGGCGCGGTCCGCGGAGTCGGAGGCCGTGCTGGACCGGCTCGGCCGGTACGCGCCGTCGGACGTCACCTGGGGCGGTGTCCGGCTGGACGAGGTCGCGCTGGATCAGGTGCGGGAGCGGATCCTGGTGGCGGACAACGAGGCCGACCTGTTCGCGGGCACGCTGCGCGAACTGGTCGGCGGGCGCCGGGACCGCGCCGAGGACGTGATCGCGCGGGCGGTGCGCGCGGCCTCCGCCGACGACATCGTCCTCGGGCTGCCGGAGGGGCTCGGCTCGGCCGTCGACGCGGGCGGCCGCAGCCTGTCCGGCGGCCAGCGGCAGCGGGTGAGGCTGGTGCGGGCCCTGCTCGCCGATCCGGAGGTGCTGCTCGCCGCGGAACCGACCTCGGCGCTCGACGCGCACACGGAGGCGGCCGTCGCGCGACGCCTGCGGGCCGAACGGTCCGACCGCACCACGGTGGTGACCAGTACCTCGCCGCTCGTGCTGGACCGCGCGGACACCGTCTGTTTCCTGGTGGACGGCAAGGTGGCGGCCACCGGGACCCATCGCGAACTCCTCGGCGCGGAGCCGGGATACCGGGCGCTGGTGGCCCGCGACCTGGCGGCGGACGACGGATCGCAAGCGGCCGGGGACCGGGCCGACGCCGTGCGGGCGGACGGGGCCGCGGGACGGGTCCCCGGCGTGAGGGAGCGGGGCGCGACGCCGGCCGGCACCGCATGCGGGGGCGCCGGAGAGACCGAGGGAGTCGTTCGATGAGCACCCACCTGCCCGTCGCGGGACGGGCCGACGTGCGGCGGGCCACGGTCCGGCTGATCCGCGAGGACGGCAGGGTCTTCGCGGCGGTCCTCGCGCTGAACGCGCTGGCCGCCGTGACCGGCCTGGTGGGGCCCTGGCTGCTCGGCCGGATCATCGACGACGTGCGGCGCGGCGGCGGGGTGGAGGTGGTGGACGGTCCGGCGCTCGTGATCCTCGTGGCCTCGCTCGCCCAGGTGCTGCTGGCACGCTGGGCCCGCCTGGCCGGGTACCGGTTCGGGGAGCGGACGCTCGCGCGGGTGCGGGAGGAGTTCGTGGAGCGGACGCTGACCCTGCCCGCCTCGGTCGTCGAGCGGGCCGGCACCGGGGATCTGACGGCGCGCGGCACCGCCGACGTGACCCTGGTCGGAAACACGCTGCGCGACGCGATCCCCCAGCTGCTGATCTCCGGCGCGCAGGCGCTGTTCATCCTGGTCGCCGTGTTCGCCATCGACCCGCTGCTCGGCGGCTGCGCGGTGCTGGGGCTCGCCGGCATCTGGGCGGCGCTGCGCTGGTATCTGCGCCGGGCGCGCACCGCCTACCTCGCCGAGGGTGCGGCCACCTCGCAGATCGCGGAGATCCTCGCGGCCACGGCGTCGGGTGCGCGCACGGTGGAGGCGTTCGGGCTCGGGGAGCGCCGGATCCGGGCGGGCCGGGACGCGCTGGAGGAGTCGCGCCGCAGCCGGATGCGGACGCTGTTCCTGCGCAGCGTGTTCTTCCCGGCGGTGGAGGTCTCGTACGTCCTGCCGGTGGTCGCCGTGCTGCTGGTGGGCGGCGCGCTGCACGCGCGGGGCGTCCTGAGCCTCGGGACGGTGGTCGCGGCGACGCTGTATCTGCGCCAACTCGTCGAGCCGCTCGACACGATGCTCAACCAGGTCGAGCAACTGCAGAGCAGCAGTGCCTCGTTCGCCCGGGTGGAGGGGCTCGCCGGTGCTCCGCGGGCGGTGCGGTCGGGTGCGCCGGCTCCGGCGGACGACCGGATCGACGTCGCCGGTGTGCGGTACGCGTACGACCGCGGGGGCGAGGTGCTGCGCGGGGTGGACCTGACGGTGCGGCCCGGGGAACGGCTGGCGGTGGTGGGTCCCTCGGGTGCGGGGAAGTCCACGCTGAGCCGGCTGCTGGCGGGTGTGGACGCGCCGGGCAGCGGGACGGTGACGGTCGGCGGGGTGCCGGTCGTCGCTCTCGACCCGGAGCAGTTGCGCCGGCAGGTCGTCCTGGTCACCCAGGAGCACCACGTGTTCCTGGGCACGGTCCGGGACAACCTGCTGATCGCCGAACCGGCGGCCGGGGAGGCCGCGTTGTGGGCGGCGCTCACCGCGGTCGGCGCCGAGGACTGGGCCGGGGAGCTGCCGGACGGGCTGGACACGGAGCTGGGTCCCGAGGCGGTCCCGGTGGACGGTTCGCGCGCGCAGCAACTGGCGCTGGCCCGCGTGGTCCTCGCCGATCCGCACACCCTGATCCTCGACGAGGCGACGGCGCTGCTCGACCCGGCGACCGCGCGGCACACGGAGCGTGCGCTGGCCGCCGTGCTGGAGGGCAGGACCGTGATCGCCATCGCGCACCGGCTGCACACCGCGCACGACGCCGACCGGGTGGCGGTGATGGAGGACGGGCGGCCGACCGAGCTGGGCACGCACGACGAACTGGTGGCGGCCGAGGGGGCGTACGCGGCGCTGTGGCACTCGTGGCACGGGGACGGGCGGGACGCCGCCGGTCACTGACGGGGCGCGTGCGGCGTACGGGCGCGTGAACTCCGTGTCGCGCGGGGCGGAAGTCCGTCCCACGGTCCGACGGACAGTCCGTATACCGAACATGACGAACCGGACAACGAACCGTTTCCGGCCAAAGTGCTGACGCGGTCCTGACAGAAAGCGTCATCCCCTGCCACTCTTCCCACGGCTGCTTCACAGCAACCCCACAGCTCCGTCAGCTGTGACGCGCCGGCACGACCCCATTGCACCTGGTTCCGCGTAAAGCCCAGTTCTGCCCGGACGGGTCTTCCTTCGTCCGGTCTCCCCTGGCCGCGCGACCCGCGGCCACGCAGAAGGAGTCAGTGTTGAGTAGCAGCTCCTCCCACAGACGCACCTCCCACACCACCAAGCGCCGCGTCGCCGGTGTCGCCCTCGTCGGCGTCACCGCCCTGCTGGCCGCGGCCGTCCAGTCGGGCGCCGCGAACGCCGCCCCCGAGCAGGCACCTCGGACCGGCAAGATCAATCCTGGTGCCGTCGCCATGAAGCTCACCGCCTCGCAGCGCGCCGAGCTGATACGCGACGCCAACACCGCCAAGGCCGCCACCGCCAAGGACCTGGGACTCGGCGCCGACGAGAGCCTCGTCGCCCGCGACGTCATCAAGGACCACGACGGCACCGTCCACACCCGCTACGAGCGGACGTACGAAGGGCTGCCGGTCCTCGGCGGAGACCTGGTCGTCGACACGGCCAAGTCCGGGAAGACCGGGCACGTCTACCGGGCGACGAAGGCCTCCCTCAAGGTCTCCACGCTCAAGCCCGCGATCGCCGCCGCGACGGCCGAGAAGCAGGCGCTGTCCGCCGCCCGGGCCGCCGGCTCCAAGAGCACGGACGCCGACCGCGCGCCCCGCAAGGTGATCTGGGCGGCGAGCGGCAAGCCGACCCTCGCCTACGAGACGGTCGTCGGCGGCCTCCAGGACGACGGCACCCCGAACGAGCTGCACGTCATCACCGACGCGGCCACCGGCAAGAAGCTCTACGAGTGGCAGGGCATCAAGACCGGTATCGGCAACACCCAGTACAGCGGTCAGGTGAGCCTGACGACCACGCAGTCGGGCTCCAACTACACGCTGACCGACGGCGCGCGCGGCGGCCACAAGACGTACAACCTGAACCACGGGACGTCGGGCACCGGCACGCTGTTCTCCCAGACGAGCGACACCTGGGGCAACGGCACCACCTCGAACGCCGCGACGGCCGGCGCCGACGCGCACTACGGCGCCGCCGAGACGTGGGACTTCTACAAGAACACGTTCGGCCGCAGCGGCATCAAGAACAACGGGGTGGGCGCCTACTCCCGGGCCCACTACGGCAACTCGTACGTGAACGCGTTCTGGGACGACAGCTGCTTCTGCATGACCTACGGCGACGGCTCCGGCAACGCCGACCCGCTCACCGCGCTGGACGTCGCGGGCCACGAGATGAGCCACGGTGTCACCTCCAACACCGCGGGCCTCAACTACTCCGGCGAGTCCGGCGGCCTGAACGAGGCGACCTCCGACATCTTCGGCACCGGCGTCGAGTTCTACGCGAACAACTCGACCGATGTGGGCGACTACCTCATCGGCGAGAAGATCGACATCAACGGCGACGGCACGCCGCTGCGCTACATGGACAAGCCCAGCAAGGACGGCGGCTCCAAGGACTCCTGGTACTCGGGAGTCGGCAACGTCGACGTGCACTACTCGTCGGGTGTCGCCAACCACTTCTTCTACCTGCTGAGCGAGGGCAGCGGCGCCAAGGTCATCAACGGCGTCAGCTACAACTCGCCGACGTCCGACGGGCTTCCGGTCACCGGCATCGGCCGGGACAAGGCGCTGCAGATCTGGTACCGCGCGCTCACCACCAAGTTCACCTCGACCACCAACTACGCGGCGGCCCGCACCGGCACGCTCGCGGCGGCGGGTGAGCTGTACGGCACGACCAGCGCCGAGTACACGGCGGTGGCGAACGCCTGGGCGGCCGTGAACGTCGGGACGCGTCCCGGCGGTGGCGGCGGTGGCGGTACGTCGTTCGAGAACACGGCCGACGTATCGATTCCGGACAACGGCGCGGCGGTCACGTCGTCCGTCACGGTCAGCGGCCGGACCGGCAACGCCCCGTCGAACCTCGCGGTCGCGGTCGACATCGTGCACACCTGGCGCGGTGACCTGGTGATCGATCTGGTCGCCCCGGACGGCTCCACGTACCGTCTGAAGAACTTCAGTTCGTCCGACTCGGCGGACAACGTGAACACGACCTACACGGTCAACGCGTCCTCCGAAGTCGCCAACGGGACCTGGAAGTTGAAGGTCCAGGACCAGGCGGCCCAGGACACCGGCTACATCAACAGCTGGAAGCTGACCTTCCCGTAGACCGCTGACGGGCCGCGCGAGGCAGCGCGGAACCCCACGAGACAGGACGCCGCCCCGGAGGTTCGACTCCCCGGGGCGGCGCCCTCTTTTACCCGTGCGGGAGTTTGCTTTGACCTTGCCTTGAGGGGGAGTTGAGCGTCACCCGTACCCCCTCAGTGTTCACCTGATCGACGATTTTCGGCCAAGGTCTTTAGGCCCTCCTGACATGTACGCGCCCTGAGTGGCACGCTTCCACCGCACGGCTCACCCGCACCGCAACTTCACAATCGTCCGTCCGGCATCCCCAAGCCGTTCGGACGCCCCCACGAGAAGGAGCTTGCGTGACCCCCCTCTACGCGCGTCACAAGCGCACCACTCTGGCCATCGCCACCGCTGTCGCCGCCGGAGCCCTGCTCGCCACCGGTATGACCACCGGTGCCGCCGCCCAGACCGCGGCGCTTCCCACCGGCAAGACCACCCCCCTCGCCGGCTCGCCCGTCCAGCTCTCCTCCTCCGCACGCACCGCGCTCATCCAGAAGGCCGACGCCGCCACGGCGGAGACGGCCCAGGAGATAGGTCTCGGCGCCAAGGAGAAGCTGGTCGTCAGAGACGTCGTCAAGGACGCCGACGGCACCGTCCACACGCGGTACGAGCGCACGTACAACGGACTTCCGGTTCTCGGCGGCGACCTCGTCGTGCACGAGACCAAGGCGGGGAAGACCGAAGGCGTCACCAAGGCGACGAAGGCGGCCATCAAGGTCTCCTCGCTCAAGGCGGCGGTCACCACCGCCAAGGCCGAGAAGCAGGCCCTCACCGCCGCCAAGGACGCCGGCTCGGACAAGACCGCGGCCGACCAGGCTCCCCGCAAGGTGATCTGGGCCGCCACCGGCAAGCCGACCCTCGCCTACGAGACCGTCGTCGGCGGCCTCCAGGACGACGGCACCCCGAACGAGCTGCACGTCATCACCGACGCGGCCACCGGCAAGAAGCTCTACGAGTACCAGGGCATCGAGACCGGTACCGGCAAGAGCCTCTACTCGGGCACGGTCACGCTCAGCACCACGCTGTCGGGTTCGACGTACAACCTGACGGACGGCACGCGCGGCGGCCACAAGACCTACAACCTCAAGCACGGCACGTCCGGCACCGGCACGCTGTTCACCGACGCCGACGACGTGTGGGGCACCGGCGCCGCGTCCAGCTCCACCACGGACCAGACCGCCGCCGCGGACGCCGCCTACGGCGCCCAGGAGACGTGGGACTTCTACAAGAACACGTTCGGCCGCAGCGGCATCAAGAACAACGGCGTCGGCGCCTACTCCCGCGTGCACTACGGCAACTCGTACGTGAACGCGTTCTGGGACGACAGCTGCTTCTGCATGACGTACGGCGACGGCTCGGGCAACACGCACCCGCTGACCTCGCTGGACGTGGCGGGTCACGAGATGAGCCACGGTGTCACCTCCAACACCGCGGGTCTCAACTACTCGGGTGAGTCCGGCGGCCTGAACGAGGCGACCTCCGACATCTTCGGAACGGGCGTCGAGTTCTACGCGGCGAACTCCACCGACGTGGGCGACTACCTCATCGGCGAGAAGATCAACATCAACGGCGACGGCACGCCGCTGCGCTACATGGACAAGCCGAGCAAGGACGGCGGCTCGAAGGACTCCTGGTCCTCCACCGTCGGCAACCTCGACGTGCACTACTCGTCGGGTGTCGCCAACCACTTCTTCTACCTCCTCTCGGAGGGCAGCGGCGCCAAGACGATCAACGGGGTCAGCTACAACTCCCCGACGTCCAACGGCACCACGGTCACGGGCATCGGCCGGGCCAAGGCGCTGCAGATCTGGTACAAGGCGCTGACGACGTACATGACGTCGACGACCAAGTACGCGGGCGCCCGCACGGCCACGCTCTCCGCGGCGTCGGCCCTGTACGGCTCCACCAGCACGGAGTACAAGACGGTCGCGGCCGCCTGGTCCGCCGTGAACGTCAACTAGCGCACCGGCAGATCGAACGAGGCGGCACCCGGGGCGAGGACTCCCCCGGGTGCCGCCTTACTCTTGCCCCCATGCCCTACACGTACGAGGACGTGGGCGCGACCCGCGAGGACCGCTGCCCCCCGGGCTTCCACCGCATGCACGTACGCTCCCGGATCGGCGAGGGCGAGGCCGTCTTCCGCCGCGCCTCCGAGGCCCTGATGACCTGGGAGATGCACCGCACCATGGGCGTCGGCATGGTCTCCGACGCCGACCGGGCGGCACCCGGCGTGGACGTCACGGTCGCCATCGGCCCGATCAAGGCTCCCTGCCGCGTGGTCTGGACGGCCGAGGAACCCCGGCGCACCGCCTGGGCCTACGGCACGCTCACCGGCCATCCCGAATGCGGCGAGGAGGCCTTCGTGGTCTCCCGCACCGGCGACGGCACCGTCTGGCTGACGGTCACGGCGTTCAGCCGCGCGGTCAAGTGGTACGCCCGGGCCGGCGGAGCCGCGACCCGAGGCCTGCAGCACGCCTACGCGCAGCGTTGCGGAAAGGTGCTGCGCCGGCTGTGCGAGGGGCTCGACAGCTGAACCCCGCCCCGGCCGCCCGGACCCCGCGACCGGACGCGGTCCGCCGGGGCTCCGGCGGGCCCGTGACGCCCCCGGCTCAGCGCATCAGCAGCCCCGCGCCCTCGCCCGGCTCCTCCGACGGCACGGCCACCAGGCCCAGTTCCGCGCCGGAGGCCAGCAGCCGGTGCGCCGGCAGGATGCGGACCGTGTAGCCGAACGGACCGGTGCGGTCGAGGGACAGCGGGCCCTCGTACACCCAGCGTCCCTCCAGGTCGGAACCGCCGGCCGGCTTCAGCGGGACGCACACGGCGTCCGCGATCCGGTCGTCCGTGCCGACGCGGCCCGCGACGGCCTGGACCTCCACGTCGTCCGGGGAGAGATCGCCGAGCCCCACGCGGACGCGCAGCGACAGGCTGGCGCCCAGTTCCGCGGTCGTGGTGGCCGAGGTCGCCTCCAGATGGTCGACCGTCACCTGCGGCCAGGCGGAACGGACCCGGGCCTTCCAGCCGGCCAGCTCGCGTGCCGCGTCCGCGGTGAGTGAGCGGTGGGCGTGCGCCGCGGGGGCGTACAGCCGCTCCACGTACTCGCGGACCATCCGGCCGGCCAGCACCTTCGGCCCGAGATGGGTCAGCGTCTGGCGGACCATCTCGATCCACCGGTCGGGCAGACCGTGCCCACCGCGGTCGTAGAACCGGGGGGCGACCCGCTGTTCGAGCAGCTCGTACAGCGCGTTGGCCTCCAGCTCGTCACGGCGGTCGTCGTCGGTCGCGGTGCCGTCCGCGGTGGGGATCGCCCAGCCGAAGTCGGGCCGGAACCACTCGTCCCACCAGCCGTCCAGGACCGAGAGGTTGAGACAGCCGTTGAGCGCCGCCTTCATCCCGCTCGTGCCGCACGCCTCCAGCGGGCGCAGCGGGTTGTTGAGCCAGATGTCGCAGCCCGGGTAGAGCTTCTGCGCCATCGCCATGCCGTAGTCGGGCAGGAACACGATCCGGTGCCGCACCCGGGGGTCGTCGGCGAACCGGACCAGCTCCTGGATCAGCCGCTTCCCGCCGTCGTCGGCGGGGTGCGCCTTGCCGGCGACGACGATCTGGACGGGCCGCTCGGGGTGCAGCAGCAGGTCCATGAGCCGGTCCCGGTCGCGCAGCATGAGCGTCAGACGTTTGTACGAAGGGACACGGCGCGCGAAGCCGATGGTGAGGACGTCCGGGTCCAGCACCCCGTCGATCCAGCCGAGTTCCGCGGTACCGGCGCCGCGCTGGCGCCAGGACGCCTGGAGCCGCTCGCGCACCTCCTGCACGAGCTGCTCCCGCAGCACCCGGCGCAGGTCCCAGATCTCCTGGTCGGCGATCTCGGCGACCGCGTCCCACCGGTCCGAGCCGCCGACGGTCAGCGCGTCCTCGGTGCGCTGCGCGCCGATCTGCCGGGCGCCGAGCCGGAAGACCTCGGGGGCCACCCAGGTCGGCGCGTGCACGCCGTTGGTGACGGAGGTGATCGGCACCTCCTCGGCGTCGAACCCGGGCCAGAGTCCGGAGAACATCTCCCGGCTGACCTGGCCGTGCAGCAGGGAGACCCCGTTGGCGCGCTGGCCGAGGCGCAGGCCCATCACGGCCATGTTGAACAGGTTCGGCTCACCGCCGGGGTAGGTCTCCATGCCGAGGGCGAGGATCCGCTCCACGTCGATGCGCGGGAGTTCCGCGTCGGCACCGAAGTGGCGGGCGACCAGCTCGCGGTCGAAGCGGTCGATGCCCGCGGGGACCGGGGTGTGGGTGGTGAAGACCGTGCCGGCCCGGACCGCCTCCAGGGCGGAGGCGAAGTCCAGCCCGGCGTCGCCGAGTTCGGCGATCCGTTCCAGCCCGAGGAATCCGGCGTGGCCCTCGTTCGTGTGGAACACCTCGGGCGGCGCGTGCCCGGTCAGCCGGCAGTACGTCCGGACCGCACGCACCCCTCCTATGCCGAGGAGCATCTCCTGGAGGAGCCGGTGCTCACTGCCGCCGCCGTACAGCCGGTCGGTGACACCGCGTTCGCCGAGGTCGTTCTCCTCGACGTCGGAGTCGAGCATGAGCAGCGGTACGCGGCCGACCTGGGCGAGCCAGATCCGGGCGTGCAGCGCGCGGCCGCCGGGCAGGGCGAGGGAGACCTGGGCGGCGGTGCCGTCCTCCTCGCGCAGCGGGACGACGGGCAGTTCGTTGGGGTCGAGGACCGGATACTGCTCCTGCTGCCAGCCCTCGCGGGACAGGGACTGGCGGAAGTAGCCGTGCCGGTAGAGCAGGCCCACCCCGATGAGCGGGACGCCCAGGTCGCTGGCCGCCTTGAGATGGTCGCCCGCGAGGATGCCGAGGCCGCCCGAGTACTGCGGGAGGGCCGCGGTGATGCCGAACTCGGGCGAGAAGTAGCCGACGGCGGCGGGCAGGTCGGAGGTCTGCGTCTGGTACCAGCGGTCGCCGGTCATGTAGTCCCGCAGGTCGTCGGAGACCTCGGCGAGGCGGCGCAGGAAGCGGCTGTCCTCGGTGAGCTCCGTGAGCCGGGCGGCCGACACGCTGCCCAGCAGTCGTACGGGGTCGCCGTCGGAGGCTGCCCAGCGCTCCGGGTCGACGGACTGGAAGAGGTCACGGGTCTCGGCATGCCAGGACCAGCGGAGGTTGCGTGCCAGGTCACTGAGGGGGTGAAGGGGTTCGGGGAGCACTGGTCGGACGGTGAATCTGCGGATCGCCTTCACGGATTCCACCTTCACGGAGGACGTACGCGGCAGAGGACCGCACGGCGTTGTGCGGCCTTCGTCACCCACGACGGTAGCGGCGGGGGTGCCTTCGCGACACGGCGCATCGCGGCACGCCCCCGGATCCGTCCGACTGTGTGACATCGGCGGAAACTCGCCGCAACCTTCACGGGGCCTCCCTGTTCGGTATGGCCGATTCCGCCCTCCTGGGCGGCCTTGTGGTGCTTCGCCCCGTCGGGAGAGGCTCGCCAGGTGACGTACGGCCGGGTCCTGTCCGCGAGGGCGGCCCCGGACCCCGTACGTCGATGTGAGGAGGGGAACAGCAGTCATGGCACGGACGAGGAAGTGGCGGCTGCGCTGGGGGGCGGGTCTCACCGCCGTCGCGACGGCCGCGGTGCTTTCGGCCATCGCCCCACCGGACCGGGCGTTCGCCGAGGGGCGGGTCCTCGGAGCGGGGGATCCCGGCTCCGTCAGCGGGAGCTACATCGTGACGCTGACGAGCGGTACACGCGCTCCGTCGGCGGCGGGCGCGGACATCGCCGAGCAATACGGGGCGAGAATCAGCCACACCTATGGCACGGCGCTCAACGGCTTCGCCGTACGCGTCGACGAGAGACGGGCCCGGCGGCTCGCCGCCGATCCCCGGGTGGCCTCCGTCGTCCAGGACACCCGGGTGGCCCTCGAAGGCACCCGGACGTACCCGCCCTCGTGGGGCCTGGACCGGATCGACCAGCGGAACCGGCCGCTCGACGGGCGGTACACGCCCTCCGGGCCGGCGGGCGCGGGCGTGACGGCGTACGTCATCGACACCGGCATCCGGATCACCCACCGGGACTTCGGCGGCCGGGCGAGCTACGGATGGGACTTCGTGGACGGCGACCGGACGGCGCGTGACGGCAACGGCCACGGCACCCATGTGGCCGCGACCGTCGTCGGCCGCCGGTACGGCGTCGCCAAGAAGGCGAGGGTCGTCGCCGTCCGTGTCCTGGACGACCGGGGGGCGGGCACCACGGCTCAGGTCATCGCCGGGATCGACTGGGTCACCCGGCACGCCCGGAAGCCGGCCGTGGCCAACCTCAGTCTCGACGGGTACGGCAACGCCCAGCTGGACGCGGCCGTCCGCAACTCCATCGCCTCCGGCGTGACCTACACCGTCGCGGCGGGCAACGACGGCCGGCCGGCCGCGCGCTACTCCCCCGCGCGGGTCACCCAGGCGCTCACGGTCGGTGCGAGCGACCGGACCGACGCGCGGGCGCGGTTCTCCAACACCGGTCCGGCGGTGGACCTGTTCGCGCCGGGGGTGGCAATCACGTCAGCTTCGTACACGAGCGACACGGGGAAAGTGGCCTATTCCGGCACCTCGATGGCGAGCCCTCATGTCGCGGGCGCCGCCGCCCTGTATCTGTCCGGCCATCCGCGGGCCACTCCGGCTCAGGTCGCGAAGGCGCTGATGAAACAGGCCGTTCCGGGGAAGTTGTCAGGTGTCGGCCCCGGTTCACCGAACAAACTGCTGAACGTCGGGTGACGGCGGCGGGATGCTGGTACAACCAGGGTGATTCGGCCACACCGCACCGGCCTCGCCT
The DNA here is from genome assembly GCF_036231965.1 of Streptomyces sp. NBC_01428. Taxonomy (NCBI): domain Bacteria; kingdom Bacillati; phylum Actinomycetota; class Actinomycetes; order Kitasatosporales; family Streptomycetaceae; genus Streptomyces; species Streptomyces sp. NBC_01428. Next base: position 3,131,824 of record NZ_CP109499.1, read on the forward strand.
GCCCGGGACGAGGCCGGTCTTGTGTGTAGACATACGCGTGAGTAGTTAACAAAGTGCCGGAATGCTCACCCGCATAGGGTGGGAAGGCTCCTCCGGTACACCTCGCAGGTCCACCTCCCCACACCCCCATCCGCCCACCCACGTTGACGCGGACAGGAGCGGTCATGCCCGCCACGCACCACTCGTCGCCACCCCCGACGACCACCTCCGAGAAGCCCCGAAAGCGCAAGACCGAACCCCGTCCCCGCACCGAGGAGAAACCCGTCGCCGCCTCCGAGGCCGCCGGCCCCGCCACCGAGGACGCGGCCACGCCCGTCGTCCCGGACAGCACGGTCCAGGACACCACGGTCCAGGACACCGTCGCCCCGGTGCCGGCGGCGTCCGCCGCCCGCACCTCCTCCCCTCGGGCGTCCGCCCCGCGCAAGGCCGCCGCCTCCGCGTCGGGCGCACCGGCCAAAAAGTCGGGCACACCGGCCAAGAAGAAGAGCAGGTCCGCCGTCCCGGCGACCCGGGTGGGCGACTCTCCCGTGACCGCCCCGCTCGCCCCGGTGACGGCCGTCGGGCGCATCCCCGTCCTCGACGTCCGGCCGATGGTGCTGGGCGGCCGCCGGCCCGCGAAGGCGGTGACCGGCGAGGAGTTCGAGGTCTCGGCCACGGTGTTCCGCGAGGGCCACGACGCGGTCGCCGCGAACGTCGTCCTGTACGACCCCGAGGGCCGCCCCGGTCCCTGGTCGCCGATGCGCGAGCTGGCTCCCGGCACGGACCGCTGGGGCGCCCGTGTGAGCGCCGGCCGGGAGGGCCGCTGGACGTACACGGTGGAGGCGTGGGGCGACCCCGTCACCACCTGGCGGCACCACGCGGGGATCAAGATCCCGGCCGGTCAGGACACGGAGCTGGTGCTGGAGGAGGGCGCACGGCTGTACGAGCGGGCCGCCGCCGGCATCCCGAAGGGGACGAAGGGCAAGCGCGCCCGGGACACGGTCCTCGCCGCCGTCGACGCGCTGCGCGACCCCGACCGTCCCGTCGCCACCCGGCTCGCCGCCGCGCTCACCCCCGAGGTGGACGAGGTGCTGGCCCGTCATCCGCTGCGCGACCTGCTGACGTCGTCCGAGCCGTTGCCGTTGCTGGTGGAGCGGGAGCGGGCGTTGTACGGCTCCTGGTACGAGTTCTTCCCGCGCTCGGAGTCCGGGCAGTTGGATCCGCCGGTGCACGGCACGTTCCGCACCGCGGCCGAACGGCTGCCCGCCATCGCGGAGATGGGCTTCGACGTCGTCTACCTCCCGCCGATCCATCCCATCGGCACCACCTTCCGCAAGGGTCCCGACAACACCCTGTCCGCCGCCCCCGAGGACGTCGGCGTGCCCTGGGCGATCGGCTCCCCCGAGGGCGGCCACGACGCGATCCACCCCGACCTGGGCACCCTGGAGGACTTCGACGCCTTCGTGGCCCGGGCCGCCTCGCTGAACCTGGAGATCGCGCTCGACTTCGCGCTCCAGTGCTCGCCGGACCACCCGTGGGTGGAGAAGCACCCGGAGTGGTTCCACCACCGCTCCGACGGCACGATCGCCTACGCGGAGAACCCGCCGAAGAAGTACCAGGACATCTATCCGATCGCGTTCGACAAGGACATGCCGGGCCTGGTCACCGAGACGGTGCGGGTGCTGCGGCACTGGATGGACCACGGCGTCCGCATCTTCCGCGTCGACAACCCGCACACCAAGCCCGTCGTCTTCTGGGAGCGGGTCATCGCGGAGATCAACGCGACCGACCCCGACGTGATCTTCCTGGCCGAGGCGTTCACCCGGCCCGCGATGATGCGCACGCTGGGGGCGGCCGGTTTCCAGCAGTCGTACACCTACTTCACGTGGCGCAACACCAAGCAGGAGCTGACGGAGTACCTCACGGAGCTGTCCGGTGAGGCGGCCGCGCACATGCGGCCCAACTTCTTCGTCAACACCCCTGACATCCTGCACGAGTTCCTCCAGCACGGCGGCCGGCCGGCCTTCGAGCTGCGGGCCGTGCTCGCCGCGACCCTGTCCCCCACCTGGGGCATCTACAGCGGCTTCGAGCTCTGCGAGAACGTCGCGCTGCGGGCCGGGAGCGAGGAGTACCTCCACTCGGAGAAGTACCAACTGCGCCCGCGTGACTGGGAGTCGGCGGAGCGCGAGGGCCGGAGCATCGCACCGCTGGTGACGCTGCTCAACGCGGTCCGCCGGCGCAGCCCCGCCCTGCGCCAACTGCGTGACCTGCACTTCCACCACGCCGACCAGGACGCGGTGATCGCCTACTCGAAGTCCGTCAGTGACGCACGTGGTTCGAACACGGTTGTGGTGGTGGCGAACCTCGATCCCCGCCACACCCAGGAGGCCACGGTCTCGTTGGACATGCCGACGCTCGGCCTGGACTGGCACGCGTCCGTGCCGGTGCGCGACGAGCTCACCGGCGAGACCTACAACTGGGGCAGGACCAACTATGTGCGCCTGGAGCCCGGGCACCGGCCCGCGCACGTCTTCACCGTCCTGCGACCGTCCTCACCGCTGATCGGAGGGTCACCCACCACATGATCGTCAATGAGCCCGTCCCGGATACGTTCGAGGACACCCCGGCCAAGGACCGCGATCCCGAGTGGTTCAAGCGCGCCGTCTTCTACGAGGTCCTGGTGCGCTCGTTCCAGGACAGCAACGGCGACGGCGTCGGAGACCTCAAAGGCCTCACCGCCAAACTCGACTACCTGCAATGGCTGGGCGTCGACTGCCTGTGGCTGCCCCCCTTCTTCAAATCCCCCCTGCGCGACGGCGGCTACGACGTCTCCGACTACACCGCCGTCCTGCCCGAGTTCGGCGACCTCGCCGACTTCGTGGAGTTCGTCGACGCCGCCCACCAACGCGGCATGCGCGTCATCATCGACTTCGTCATGAACCACACCAGCGACCAGCACCCGTGGTTCCAGGAGTCCCGCGCCAACCCCGACGGCCCCTACGGCGACTACTACGTCTGGGCCGACGACGACAAGCAGTACCAGGACGCCCGGATCATCTTCGTCGACACCGAAGCCTCCAACTGGACCTTCGACCCGGTCCGCAAGCAGTACTTCTGGCACCGCTTCTTCTCCCACCAGCCCGACCTCAACTACGAGAACCCGAAGGTCCAGGAGGAGATCATCTCCGCGCTGCGGTTCTGGCTGGACCTGGGGATCGACGGGTTCCGGCTGGACGCGGTCCCGTACCTGTACCAGGTCGAGGGAACCAACTGCGAAAACCTTCCTGCGACCCATCAGTTCCTCAAGCGGGTCCGCAAGGAGATCGACACGCACTATCCGGACACGGTGCTGCTGGCGGAGGCGAACCAGTGGCCCGAGGACGTCGTCGACTACCTCGGCGACTTCCCCTCCGGCGGCGACGAGTGCCACATGGCGTTCCACTTCCCCGTCATGCCCCGCATCTTCATGGCCGTGCGCCGTGAGTCCCGCTACCCCGTCTCGGAGATCCTCGCCAAGACGCCGGCGATCCCGAGCAACTGCCAGTGGGGCATCTTCCTGCGCAACCACGACGAGCTCACCCTCGAAATGGTCACGGACGAAGAACGCGACTACATGTACGCCGAATACGCCAAGGACCCGCGCATGCGGGCCAACATCGGCATCCGCCGCCGCCTGGCCCCCCTGCTCGACAACGACCGCAACCAGATCGAACTCTTCACCGCCCTGCTGCTCTCCCTGCCCGGCAGCCCGATCCTCTACTACGGGGACGAGATCGGCATGGGCGACAACATCTGGCTCGGCGACCGCGACGCCGTGCGCACCCCCATGCAGTGGACCCCCGACCGCAACGCCGGATTCTCCTCCAGCGACCCCGGCCGCCTCTTCCTGCCCACGATCATGGACCCCGTCTACGGCTACCAGGTCACCAACGTCGAAGCGTCGATGTCCTCGCCCTCCTCGCTGCTGCACTGGACCCGCCGCATGATCGAGATCCGCAAACAGAACCCCGCCTTCGGACTCGGCTCCTACACCGAACTCCAGTCCTCGAACCCCGCCGTGTTCGCCTTCCTGCGCGAGGCCCCCTCCAACGAGGACGGAACGGACGACCTCGTCCTGTGCGTCCACAACTTCTCCCGCTTCGCCCAGCCCACCGAACTCGACCTCCGCGAGTTCACCGGCCGCCACCCCGTCGAACTCATCGGCGGCGTCCGCTTCCCCGCCATCGGCGAACTCCCCTACCTGCTCACCCTCGCCGGACACGGCTTCTACTGGTTCCGGCTGCGGACGGACGCGGTCTAGAAGCTGCGGGCGGGGCGGTTTCCACCGCCCCGCCCGGGGCACCCATCAGGAACACCCCCGACTCGCCCGGTATCCGGGAACCCGGGCACTGGGGAAAGGACGCGACGCCCATGTCGGAAGCCGTAACCCACTCCGCCCCGGCCCCGCTCGCACGCCCCGAGTTGCTCGCGTCGCTCGATCCACTGCTGCGGGAATGGCTGCCCCGGCAGCGCTGGTTCGCGGGCAAGGGGCGTCCGGTGACCGGGTTCTCGCTGGTGGCCGCGGTCGAACTGCTGCCGCCCACGTCCCCGTTGGGCCTGATCCATCTGCTGGTGCGCGCTCATCAGCCGCTCACCGCCGCGCACGGCGCGTCCCCGCAGCCCGGGGACTGCTACCAACTGCTCATCGGTGTCCGCGACGTGCTGCCGCCGCATCTGGCGCCCGCGCTGATCGGCCACCTGGAGGACGGGCCGCTGGCCGGCCGCACGGTGTACGAGGCGCTGTACGACCCGCGCCCCGCCGGTGTCCTCCTGGAGGCCCTGCGCAGCGGTGCCCGCGTCGGCGACCTGCGCTTCGAGCGCGACCTCCGCCAGGAGATACGTGAGGACCTCGTTCCGCGCCTGGTCACGGCGGAACAGTCCAACTCCTCGATCGTGTACGGAGATACGTTCATCCTGAAGGTGCTGCGCCGGATCGTTCCGGGGGTCAATCCCGACCTGGAACTCCCGCTGGCGCTGGCCCGCGAGGACTGCGCACGGGTCCCGGCGCCCGCGGCCTGGATGCTCGCGGACCTGGACGCCGAGACGTATGTGCTCGGTGTCCTCCAGCCCTTCGTGCAGGGCGCGACGGACGGCTGGGAGCTGGCGCTGCGCGAGCTGGCCAAGGGCGAGGACTTCACCGCCGAGGCACGGGCGCTCGGCCGGGCCACCGCCGAGGTCCACACGTCGCTCGCCCGCGCCCTGCCCACCGTGACCCTGGGCCACCGCCAGATGGCGCCGCTCGTCGACACGATGACCGAGCGCCTGGCGGCCGCCGCACAGGCGGTCCCGGCCCTGCGGCCCTACGCGCCCGGCCTGCGCACCGCGTTCGAGGCGCTGGCGGACCTGTCCGCGGAGGGCCACACCTGGACCGCGCAGCGCATCCACGGCGATCTGCATCTCGGCCAGTGCCTGCGCTCACCCGACGGGGAGTGGTCCCTCATCGACTTCGAGGGCGAGCCGTCCAAACCCCTCGCCGAACGCCGGATGCCGCAGCCCCCCGCCCGCGACATCGCGGGCATGCTGCGCTCCTTCGACTACGCGGCCCACTCGCTCCCCCCGGCCGCCGGCTCGTCGCGGACGGAGGGCACCTCCGAGCCGCCGGCCTCCGGATGGGCCGACGCCTGCCGGGCCGCGTACTGCGCCGGCTACGCCGAGGTCTCCGGACTCGACCCGCGCACGGATCCCGTCCTGCTGCGCGCCTTCGAGACGGACAAGGCGGTGTACGAGGTCGTGTACGAGGCCCGGCACCGCCCGGACTGGCTGCCGGTTCCGCTGGCGGCGGTGCGGCGGCTCGCCGCGTCGTCCTGAACACCCCTGTGCGTGACTCCGTTCCCCCTGCCGAGGAGGCCCCTCCCGTGACGCCCCGCCCCCCGTCCGACGACAGTCCGAAGAAGAACGGCTCGAAGAAGCCGGATGCCGGGAAGAAGACGGCGGCCGGGAAAGCGGTGTCCGGGAAGACCGGCACCGGCAAGAAGTCCTCCGCCACCAAGGGCTCGAAGAAGGGCGTGAGCGCGGTGGCGAGGATCCCGGACTCCGCGCTCCCCGAGAGCGGCCCCGACCTGCCGGCCGCCGCTTCGGACTCCCTCGACGCCGGCCGCGGCCTGCCGGACAGTGGTCCCGCTCTCCCGGCGGAGCCCCCCGGCTCCGGCTCCGGCTCCGGCTCCGGGGACGCGGTTCCCGTCTTCGCCGGGCTCGACGCGAGCGACCGTGACCGGCTGCTCAGCGGCACGCACCACAATCCGCACGGGGTGCTGGGGGCGCACCCGCTGCCGGGCGGCGTGGCCTTCCGGGTGTTCCGCCCGTACGCGCTCGGCGTCACCGTCGTCACCCCGGACCTGCGGGCCGAACTCCAGGACGACGGCGGCGGGTTCTTCTCCGGACTGCTGCCGCTGCGGGCGGTCCCGGAGGCGTACCGGCTGCTCGTGACGTACGAGGACACGGTGGTGGAGGCCGAGGACGCGTACCGCTTCCTTCCCTCGCTCGGCGAGCTGGACCTGCACCTGATAGGCGAGGGCCGGCACGAGGAACTGTGGAAGGCGCTCGGCGCGGAGCCGATGGAACAGCAGGACGTCGCCGGAACACGGTTCACGGTGTGGGCCCCGAACGCGCAGGGGGTCCGGGTCGCCGGCGCCTTCAACTTCTGGGACGGCACGGGGCATCCGATGCGCTCGCTCGGTGCCACCGGGGTGTGGGAGCTGTTCGTGCCCGGGGTCGGTGAGGGCGAGCTGTACAAGTTCGACATCACGCGTCCCGACGGGTCCCACACGCTGCGCGCCGACCCGATGGCCCGCCGTACGGAGGAGCCGCCCAGGACCTCCTCGGTCGTGCACGCGTCGCACCACGTCTGGCAGGACGCCCGGTGGCTGGAGAAGAGGTCCGAACGGCCCGCCCACGAGGCTCCGTTCTCCGTGTACGAGGTCCATCTTCCGTCCTGGCGCCCCGGGTTGTCCTACCGCCAGCTGGCGGACCAGCTTCCCGCGTACGTCGCCGACCTGGGCTTCACGCACGTCGAGCTGATGCCCATAGCCGAGCATCCCTTCGGCGGTTCGTGGGGCTACCAGGTGACCGGCTTCTACGCGCCGACCGCGCGGCTGGGCACCCCGGACGACTTCAAGTACCTCGTCGACGCGCTGCACCAGGCCGGCATCGGCGTCCTGATGGACTGGGTGCCGGCGCACTTCCCGCGCGACGACTGGGCGCTCGCCGCCTTCGACGGACGCCCGCTGTACGAGCACGCCGACCCGCAGCGCGCCGACCATCCGGACTGGGGAACCCTGGAGTTCGACTACGGCCGGCGCGAGGTCCGCAACTTCCTCGTCGCCAACGCCACCTACTGGTGCGAGGAGTTCCACATCGACGGCCTCCGCGTCGACGCGGTGGCCTCCATGCTCTACCTCGACTACTCCCGCGAACCCGGCCAGTGGAGCCCCAACGAGCACGGCGGGCGGGAGAACCTGGACGCGGTGGCGTTCCTCCAGGAGATGAACGCCACCGTCTACCGCCGCAACCCGGGTGTCGTCACCGTGGCCGAGGAGTCGACGGCCTGGGACGGGGTCACCCGGGCCACCCACCACACCGGTCCCGGCGGCTTCGGCGGGCTGGGCTTCGGGCTGAAGTGGAACATGGGCTGGATGCACGACTCGCTGGACTACGTGGCCCACGAGCCGGTCCACCGGAAGTACCACCACAACGAGATGACGTTCTCGATGGTGTACGCCTACAGCGAGAACTACGTGCTGCCGATCTCGCACGACGAGGTCGTCCACGGCAAACGCTCGCTCGTCTCCAAGATGCCCGGCGACTGGTGGCAGCAGCGCGCCACTCTGCGCGCCTATCTGGCCTTCATGTGGGCCCACCCCGGCAAGCAACTCCTCTTCATGGGGCAGGAGTTCGCGCAGGGAGCGGAGTGGTCCGAGGTGCACGGGCCGGACTGGTGGCTCCTCGACCCGGCGTACGGCGCCGAGGCCGATCACCGCGGGGTGCGCGACCTGGTCCGGGACCTCAACACGGTCTACCGCGACGACCCGGCCCTGTGGGAGCGGGACACCGATCCGTCCGGGTTCGCCTGGGTCACCGGTGACTCCGCCGACGACAACGTGTTCGCGTTCCTGCGGCACGCCGCCGACGGCACCCCCCTGCTCGCCGTCTCGCACTTCTCCCCCGCCGTGCGCCACAACTACCGCCTCGGCGTCCCCGAGGACATCCCCGCCTGGCACGAGGTCCTCAACACCGACACGCTGCGCTACGGCGGCAGCGACGTCACCAACCCGCACCCGGTCAAGCCGGAGCCCACGGCCTGGCACGGCCGCCCGGCCAGCATCCAGCTGACCCTGCCGCCGCTCTCGACGGTGTGGCTGCGGCCGGCCTGACCGAACGCGGCGCGGCCCCCGGCGGTGTGACCGCCGGGGGCCGCGCCGTGCGGTGCCCCGGATGCGCCCGGTACTCGGTCCGGTCGGGCGCTCACTCCAGCCCGGCGTCCCGGAGCGAGGTGGGCAGCTCGCCCGTGTGCAGGATGCCCAGGGACTGGGTGGCCCGGGTCAGCGCCACGTACAGGTCGCTCGTGCCGTACGACGCGGGGTCGACCACCAGCACGGAGTCGAACTCCAGCCCCTTGGCCTGCCGGGGGTCGAGGAGGACCACCGTGCGGGTCAGGTCCGGCTCCTCGCCCGCCGTGATCCCGTCCAGCCGCCCGGCGAGCGCGGTGTGCAGGGCGCGCGGCGCGATCACCGCGAGCCGCCCCTCGGCCGGGGTCAGTTCGCCGACCGCCTTGGCCACGGCGCCGGGCAGGTCGTCGCCGGCGTCGCGGGCCCAGGGCCGCACCCCGGTGGAGCGGACGGAGCGGGGCGGTTCGAATCCGGGACGCTCGGACCGCAGCACCCCGGCGGCGACGTCCATGATCTCGGACGGTGTGCGGTAGTTGACGCCCAGCCGGGTGTGCTCCCAGCGGTCCCCGACGTACGGGGAGAGGATCTCCTCCCAGGAGCCGACGCCCGCCGCCTCCGCGGTCTGCGCGGGGTCGCCCACGAGGGTCATCGAACGGGTGGGGGTGCGCCGCATCAGCAGCCGCCACGCCATCGGCGACAGCTCCTGCGCCTCGTCGACGATGATGTGCCCGAAGGCCCAGGTCCGGTCGGCGGCGGCCCGTTCCGCGGCGCTGCGGTGGTCGTCCTCCTCGTGCCGTTCGGCCATCCGCTCGGCGTCGATGATGTTGTGCGCGGACAGGACCTCGGAGTCCTCCTCCTCCTTGTCCTCGAACTCGTACGTCCGCGAGGCGTAGGAGACGTCCAGCACGCCCTGGGCGTACGCGATCTGGGTGCGGCGCTCCTGGTCGGCGAGGGCCCGGGTGATCCGGTCGTCCTCTCCCAGCAGTTCGGCGGCCTCGTCGAGGAGGGGGACGTCCGCGGCGGTCCAGTCGTCGGGTCCGGTGACCGGGCGGCGGATCGCCGCGGCGTCCTCGTCCGTGACGTGGCCGCGCGGATCGGCCAGCAGGTCGGCGACGAGCCGCTGCGGGGTCAGCCTCGGCCACAACTGGTCGATGGCCGACCACACTTCGGGGTTCTCGGCGAGTTCGTCCCGGATCTGGGTGATGTCGCTCGGGTCGAGCAGGTTGGAGCCGTCGAAGGGGTCCGTGCCGATGCGTTCGGCGAGCATGTCGGTGAGGGTGTTGAGGATGTGCCCCTCGAAGTGCTCGCGGGCCACGTTGTGCGGCAGGTCCGCGGCGCGGGTGCGGTCCCGGGCGACCTGGACGAGACCCGCGTCGAGCATCAGGATGTCCCGGTCGTGCTCGATGGCGATCACCGGGTCGGGAAGCGCCTGGCGGTCCCGGACCGCGCCGGCGAGGACCTCCGCCATCGCGGCGCGGCCCTTCACCGCGGCGGCCTCGGGGGTGTCGGCGGCGGTCGCGTGGACACCGGGGAAGAGTTCGCCGACGGTCGAGAGCAGGACGCCGGTCTCGCCGAGCGAGGGCAGCACCTCGCCGATGTAGCCGAGGAAGGCGGGGTTGGGACCGACGATGAGGACGGCCCGCTTCGCGAGCAGTTCGCGGTGTTCGTAGAGCAGGTAGGCGGCACGGTGCAGGGCGACGGCCGTCTTGCCGGTGCCGGGGCCGCCCTCGACGACCATGACGCCCCGGTGCGGGGCGCGGATGATCCGGTCCTGTTCGGCCTGGATGGTCTGCACGATGTCGCTCATCCGGCCGGTGCGGGCCGAGTTGAGCGCGGCGAGCAGTACGGCGTCACCGGTCGGGTCCTCGTGTCCGGTGCGCTCGCGGTCGCCGAGGTCGAGGATCTCGTCGTGCAGGTCGGTGACGTGCCGCCCGTCGGTGGTGATGTGCCGCCGGCGGCGCAGGCCCATGGGGGTGTGGCCGGTGGCCAGGTAGAAGGGGCGGGCGACGGGGGCCCGCCAGTCGATGAGGATCGGGGTGCGCTCGGTGTCGTCGGCGCGGATGCCGATGCGGCCGATGTGGTGACTGACCGCGGGGGTGGACGCGCCCTGTTCCGGGGACAGGTCGATCCGGCCGAAGCAGAGCGAGCCGTCCACGGCGTTCAGCGCGGCGAGGAGACCCGAGCGCTCGGCGACCAGGACGTCCCGTTCGAGGCGGGCCTGCATGGGCGTGTTGCCCTGGGCGAGGGCGTCCTCGACGGAGGCCTCGGTGACACCGCGCAGGGCGTCCACGCGCGCGTACAACCCGTCGATGAATTCCTGCTCGTGCCGCAGTTCATCATCGGGGAATTCTGTGTGTGAGCCCTTGTTTGACAATTCCGCTCCCGCCCGGATACACTCTGCATCGTGAACTTCTTTGTGACTTGAGGTTCCGAAGTCGCAAAGCATTGAATATACGCAAAAGAATCCCCCGGGCGCAATTGCCCAGGGGATTTTCTGTGTTCCGGGTGGGATGTGCCGACGGGCTCAGAGCGCGTCGGACACCTCCTGGAGCAGGCGCCGCTTCGCGCGGGCGCCCACCATCGACTTCACCGGTTCCCCGTCACGGAAAACCATGAACGTCGGCATCGAGAGCACTCCATAGGCGAGTGTCGTCTCCGGATTGGTGTCCACGTCCAGCTGGACGACGCGGAACCGGTCGCCCTCCTCGAAGGCCAGCTCGCTCAGCACCGGACCCATCTGCCGGCACGGCGGGCACCAGTCGGCGGTGAACTCCACCAGCACGGGCAGATCCGCCCCGATCACCTCCGCCGCGAAGTCCTCGTCCGTCACCTCGGTCACGCCTGCCGCTCTGATCATCGCGTCCGCCCTCCCAGCTCGCATACGGGTTCCGGACCGCCCGGAACCAGCGCGTCGGCCGCCAGCTCGTCACGGGCCCGCTCGGCCCGCGTCAGCTGTTCGCCGACCTGTGCCCGCACCGACCGCAGCTCGCCGATCAGTGCGTCGAGCTCGCCGAGCTTGCGGCGGTAGACCTCCAGGGAGGCGGGGCACGCGTCGCCCTCGGGGTGCCCGGCCCGCAGACACTCCACGAAGGGCCGCGTCTCCTCCAGGTCGAACCCGAAGTCCTGGAGCGTCCTGATCTGCCGGAGCAGTTTCAGGTCGTCCTCGCCGTACGTCCGGTACCCGTTCTCGCCGCGCCGCGCGGGCAGCAGCCCCCGCGACTCGTAGTAGCGCAGGGTCCGTGTGGTCGTCCCGGCCCGCGTCGCCAGCTCGCCGATTCGCATGACCCGACGGTAATCCTTGACGCCGACGTCAAGGCAAGCCCTCGTGGGCGGGCCGCCCGGCGTCAGGGGGCGGCGGGTGGCAGCAGCGGTTTCCGGTCCACCGGGGACGACAGGACGATCGACGTCGTCGTCCGCCCCAGCGCGGAGGCCTGTTCCAGGACGGCCTCCAGATGGAGGGTGTCCTCGACGGCGGCCTTCAGGATCCAGCAGTCCTCGCCGACGACGTGGTGGGCCTCGATGATCTCGGGCCGGGCCAGCAGTTCCCGGGTCCGCGGGTGCCCGAGCGTGTAGCCGCCGTGCGGGTTGACGCGGATGAAGGCCTGGATGCCGTAGCCGAGGCGGGACGCGGACACGTGGGCGGCGTAACCGGTGACCGCGCCCGAGCTCTCCAGTCTGCGGACCCGCTCCGCGACCGCCGCCGGGCTGAGCATCACGCGGCGGCCCAGCTCGCTGAGCTTGATGCGGCCGTCGCGCTGGAGCAGTTCCAGGATCTGCCGGTCCAGCGCGTCGAAGCCCACCGGCGTTCCGGTGGCGGCGGCGCGCGCCTGCCGTGGTTCTTTCGGTGTGACCGCCGGATCTCCCACGTCTCCCCCTTCAAGCGTTCCCCCCGGGACGGGAGAATTATGACCACGGACGGAGCGACGGCGGTCGACCGGTCCCCGGCGCCCGGTACGCGGCCATTGACGCAGGGCGCGTGGCCGCTTGGCACTTGGCACTTGGCACTTGGTGAACTGCGGAACGGGAATGCGGAGGCGGCATGCGGGAGATCTGTGTCATCGGCGGGAACCGGTATTTCGGAAAGCGCCTCATCGGCCGGCTGACGGCCGCGGGAGACCGGGTCACCGTCGTCAATCGCGGCTCGTCGGCACCGCCCGCCGGGACGGTCCATCTGATCGCCGACCGCGACGACGAGGACTCCCTGGAGAAGGCCCTCGGGTCACGGACGTTCGACGTCGTCGTCGACCAGGTCTGCTACACCCCGCGGCAGGCGGAGATCGCGCGCCGGGTCTTCGCCGGGCGCACCGGCCGGTACGTGATGACGTCCACCGTCGAGGTGTACGAGGACGAGGACACGGCGGCCCCGGTGGGCGAGGGCGCCGTGGATCCCCGCCGAGTCGCCGTGGACCACGACCTCCCCTGGGACGACCCGGAGTTCCTCGACGCGCACTACGGCGAGGGCAAGCGGCAGGCCGAGGCGGTGTTCGCGGCCGACCCGGACTTTCCCCATGTGGCCGTGCGCGTCGCCCATGTCCTCGGGGGTGACGACGACTTCACCGGCCGTGTGGACCACTACGCCGAGCGGATCCGCACCGGCGAGGCGATCGCCGTGCCGCCCGTCAACCGGCCGGCGACCTACATCCACGTCGAGGAGATCGCCGACTTCCTGTTCTGGACCGTCGGGGAGACCTTCACCGGCCCGGTCAACGCCGCCTCCCACGGGTCGCTGACCACACGGGAGCTGTGCGACGCGATCGCCGCGCACCTCCCGGACGGGAAGGTGCTCCTGCGGGCCGTGGAGGCGGGCGAGGTCTCCCCCTTCTCCTTCAGCCGTTCCTACGGCATGGACAACTCCCGCGCCACGGAGCTCGGTTTCGCCTTCGGCGACGCGCGGGAGTGGCTCGCGCGGGCCGTCGCGGAGACCCTCGGCACGGGCGACTGACCCGCCGCGGGCTCCTCGGCGGCCGTCCGGTCGACGCGAGCGCCCCGGCGGCGAGGGGGTCACACCATGACGCCGGCCGACTCCTCGATCTCCAGGAGCGAGGCGCTCTGCCGTTCCGCCTCGAAGGCCCGGTGTCCCCCGCGCAGGCCGAACAGGCGTTTGGCCAGGGCGATGTAGAGGACGGCGAGGATGTTCAGGACCAGGGTGGCGATCTTCAGCCAGCTGATGTGCTCGGTGAGTTCGTAGACCTCCAGGGGGAGGAACGCGGCGGTGGCGACCACCGTGAGGTACTCCGCCCAGCGTTTGGCGTACCAGAGGCCGACCGCCTCGACGATCTCGATCAGGGCGTAGACGAGCAGCAGGACCGCCACCAGCAGCAGCGTGGAGTGCTTGTAGCCGAACGTCTTCTGGATCGTGCCGACCACCGGCGAGTGGTCGAGGTCGTAGTGGAAGTGCCGGAACACGGGCCGCAGGACGTCCAGGTACTCGTCGAAGAGCCGGCGCACCGCGTCCTGGCTGTTGCTGAACCTCCACACGGCCACGGCGACCAGCACGATGAACACGCCGCGCACCGCCCGCTCGATCGCCAGGAAGCGCAGGATGAAGAGGTCGCGCAGCACCTTGCCGCGCGGCACGAGCGGCGCCTCGGCGGCGGGGCCCGAGCCGTGCGGGTCGCCGAGCGCGAAGTCGCCGCAGCGCAGGCAGCGCCAGGCCTCGCCGAGCCCCGTGTCGGCCCGCAGCCGCTCCCGCAGCGCCCCCTCGACGGGCGCGTACGTCACATGCCCGCGCCGCGCACAGGTACGCCGGTCCCAGTCGATCTTCATGCTCGCCGTCCTCCACAGAACGTGCCGTGCCGTGCCGGTCTGTCCGGCACGGCACGCTAGTGCACGGTGTACGAGACGACAGCCCGGGGGCCGCGGTTCCGGAGCGACGGGGTCAGCGGCCCGCGCGCCCCGCCAAGGCGGTCGCGTCCGGCGACTCGGCGAGGTCGACTCCGGCACCGTCCTCGACATCGACATCGACATCGACATCGACATCGACTCCGACTCCGACTCCGGCTCCGGCTCCGGCTCCGGCTCCGGCTCCGGCTCCGGCTCCGGCTTCGGCTCCGGCTCCGGCTCCGGCTCCGGCTCCGGCTCCATCCTCGGCTTCGGCTTCGGCAGGTGCTGCGGAATCCGCGCCGGTCTCCGTGCCCGTGCCCGCGTTGCCGTGCTCCCCCGACCCGGTGCCCGGCTCGGAGCCGGTCTCGGCGTCGGTCTCGGCGTCGGTCTCGGCGTCGGTCTTCGCGTCGGTCTCCGGGTGTCCCTTGCGGGGCAGCAGCACGGCGACCAGGACCGTGCCGACGCCGAGGATCAGTGCGCCGACGAGGCTGGTGTGCGCCACCGCGTCCGAGAAGGACGAGCCGACCGCGTCGGTCATCTGCCGGGCGCCGTCGGCGAGTTGACCGGCCTGCGCCTTCAGCTGGGCGGCCTGCCCGGCGTCCGTCGTGTGGGCCGCCTGCTCGCCGAGCTGACGGGCCTTGTCGCCGATGCCCTGGGCGACGGCGTATCCGGCGCCCACCGAGTCCTGGGCGGTGGACAGCGCGTCCGCCGGCAGCTTGCTGCCCGCCGTCGCGTCCGTGAGGTGCGCGGAGTACGAGCCCGCCAGCACCGAGCCGAGGATCGCGATGCCGAGCGAGCCGCCGAGTTCCAGCGAGGTGTCGTTGACCGCGCCGCCGACGCCCAGTTCCGCCTCGGGGAACGCGCCCATGATGGCGTCCGTGCAGGGCGACAGGGCGAGCCCGATGGCGAGGCCGAGGATGACGAGCGGCAGGACGAAGTCGCCGTACGACGAGGCGGCGTCGACCCGGGTGAGGAGAGCGAGGGCCGCCGTCCCGCCGACCATGCCGGCGGTGACCGTGATCCTCATGCCGACGCGCGGGGTGAGGTAGCCGGTGAGTGCCGAGCCCACGAAGACGGCTCCGGCCAGCGGCAGCATCCGTACGCCGGTGTCCAGGGCGTCGTAGCCGAGGACGAACTGGAGGTGCTGGGTCAGGTAGTAGAAGGCGCCGAAGACGGCCAGGAAGAAGAGGGCGACGGCGAGGTTCGAGCCGGCGAAGCGGCGCTGCGTGAAGCGTCGTACGTCGATGACGGGGCGCGGGTGGCGCAGCTCCCACAGGACGAACAGGAGCAGGCCCGCGCCGGCGACCACGGCGGCGGAGACGGCCTTCACTCCCCAGCCGAAGTGGGGCCCCTCGATGATCATGTAGACGAGGGAGCCGATCCAGACCACGGAGAGCAGACCGCCGACGTAGTCGATGCGGTGGCGGTGCGCGGCGCGGGACGGCGGGACGAGGACGAGGGCGCCGACGATGGCGAGGACGGCGATCGGCACGTTGATGAGGAACGTCGACGACCAGCCGTGGTGCTCCAGGAGGGCGCCGGCGACCAGCGGTCCGGCGGCGATGGCGAGTCCGGCGGTGGCCGTCCACAGGACGATCGCCTTGGCCCGCTCGGCGCGCGGGAAGGTCGCGGCGAGCAGGGAGAGCGTCGCGGGCATGATCAGCGCGGCGCCGACACCCATCACGGCGCGGGCGGCGATGACGCCCGTGGAGCTGTCGACGAGCGATCCCGCGACCGCGCCGCCGCCGAAGACGACCAGTCCGAGGACGAGCGCGCCACGGCGGCTGTACTTGTCGCCGATCGCGCCGAGCAGCAGCATCAGCGCGGCGTAGGGCACCGTGTAGCCGTCGATGACCCATTGCAGGTCGGCGCTGGACAGGCCGAGGTCCTGGGTCATGTCCGGGGCCGCGACGGTGAGGGCGGTGTTCGCCATCACGATGATCAGCAGGCTCAGGCAGAGCACGAGCAGTGCCCACCAGCGCCGGGCATAGGGCCGGTCCATCCTCTCGACCGGTTCGTTCATGACGAGACGCATGGCCACGGTCGCCCTCCTCCATCGTCCGGAACGGGGATCGGCCCGCGCCGGGACTTGCACAGTGGCGTGCAATTACACAACCATGTGCAATGTACGAGGTTGCACAGCGCTGTGCAAATCAGGAGGTGGAGCCATGACGACCGCAGAACCTGAGGGCGCCCGGGAGCCGGGCAGAATGGCAGCCATGACCACGGGTAACCCGAGCCGCGCCGATGTGAACCGCCGCCGCATCCTCGATGTCGCGCTGGCCGAGCTGCTGCGCGACCCCGACGCGTCCATGGACCAGATCGCCAAGGCGGCGGGCGTCGTACGGCGCACGGTGTACGGACACTTCCCCAGCCGGGAGGCGCTGGTCGGCACGCTGACCGACGAGGCGGTGGCCGCCGTGGCCGCGGCGCACGCGGCGGGCCGTGAGGGGGTCGCGGACCCGGCGGAGTCCCTGGCCCGCTCGACGCTCGCCGTGTGGGAGATCGCCGACCGGTACCGGCTGCTGGTCGCGCTCGCCCAGCGGAGCGTCACCATGCAGGGCATCCGCGAGCGGCTCACGCCGGTCCGCGAGGCCTGCGCGGAGATCCTCCGGCGCGGCCTGGAGGAGGGCGTGTTCGTGTCGCCGCTGCCGCCGCACGCGCTGGCGTACGTGCACGAGCAGACGCTGTTCGCGCTCATGGAGGCGGTGAACGACGGGCTGCTGGCAGCACAGGAGGCGGGCCGCTCCGCCGCGGTCACCATGCTGGCCGCGGCGGGCGTACCCGCCTCACGCGCCACCGCGCTGGTGGCGGAGCTGAGCGACTGAACGGGCCGGGGTCAGGGGTCCCGTCCCGTCCGTCGCCCGGCCCGGAACCGGCCTGCCGGGCCCGCGGGGGGGGGTGCGGCCCGGCCGGCCGGCGTCTGGCGGACCGGCGTGCGCCGGTCCGGTGGGGGGTGGTGGTGTCCGCGCCGGAGGTCCGGCGTGGGCCGGTCCCGGGCGGAGCGCTCTACGCCTTGGCCAGTTCCTTCTCGCCGCCCTGTTCCGGTACGTCCGGCGCGTCGGCGGCGTCATCGGCCGTACCCGACTCGTCGAGCAGGGTCTTCTCGTCGAAGGGCAGCCGCCCTGCGAGGACCTCGGCGACCCGCTCCTTGTCGATCTCGTTCGTCCAGGTGCCGATCAGGACCGTCGCCACGGCGTTGCCCGCGAAGTTGGTCAGCGCGCGCGCCTCGCTCATGAAGCGGTCGATGCCGACGATCAGGCCGACCCCGTCCACCAGGGCGGGCTTGTGCGACTGGAGGCCTCCGGCCAGCGTGGCGAGACCCGCGCCGCTGACGCCCGCGGCGCCCTTGGAGGCGACGAGGAGGAAGAGCAGCAGCGGGATCTGCTCCCCGATCGACATCGGCGTGCCCATCGCGTCGGCGATGTACAGCGACGCCATGGTCATGTAGATCATCGTGCCGTCGAGGTTGAAGGAGTAACCGGTCGGGACGGTGATGCCGACGACCGACTTGCCGACGCCCAGGTGCTCCAGCTTCGCGATGAGGCGCGGCAGGGCGGACTCGGAGGAGGACGTGGACAGGATCAGCAGGAACTCGCGGCCCAGGTACTTGAGGAACGTGAAGATGTTCAGGCCCGTCACCACCCGCAGCACCGTGCCGAGCACGAGGAACACGAAGAGGAAGCAGGTGACGTAGAAGCCGAGCATCAGCACGGCGAGGCTCTTCAGCGCGTCGACGCCGGCGGAGCCGGTGACGGCGGCGATGGCACCGAAGGCGCCGAGCGGGGCGGCCCACATGACCATCGCGAGGATGCGGAAGACGAGCCGCTGGATGTGTTCGATGCCGCGCAGCACGGGCTGCCCGGCCGACCCCATCGCCTGCAGGGCGAAGCCGGTGAGGAGCGCGACGAGCAGGGTCTGCAGGACCTGGCCCTCGGTGAACGCCGAGACCATGGTGGTCGGGATGATCGAGAGCACGAAGTCCACCGGCGGCAGCGCCTCCGCCGACACCTGGCCCTGGCCCGCCTCCTTGACCGCGTCGGTCATCGCGAGGCTGCTGCCCGGGTCCAGGATGTTGCCGACGACCAGGCCGATGGCGAGCGCGACCAGGGACATCACCAGGAAGTAGCCGAGCGCGATCCCGCCGACGGCGCCGACCTTCGCGGCCTTCCGTACCGAACCGATGCCCAGCACGATCGTGCAGAAGATGATCGGCGAGATCATCATCTTGATCAGGTTCACGAAGCCGGTGCCGATGGGCTTGAGCTCGACCGCGAAGTCGGGGGCGATCAGGCCCACGGCGATACCGAGGATCACGGCGCCGATCACGGCGAGGTACAGATAGTGCGTGCGGTCCCGTTTGGCGGCGGGTGCGGCAGGTGCCGTCTGCGATGTGCTGGCCACGGCTGCCCTCCTTGACGACGTCATCGGCATCATCCGGCGTGCGGCTCACGTCCGGCGGTACCCGGCGTGCGGCTCACGTCCGGGGGTCCGGGGGCGTGGGCTCCCGGGGGGATGAGGGGACTATCTCCCGGCGTGTGAGGGCGGTCACCCTTCCGTTCATTGAGTTCACGCCGCGCCGCCGGGCGATTTCACGCCGCGCGGACCGCGCGGGGCCTGCCCGGTGGAGCACCCGCGCGGGCGAGGCACACTGAACGGCATGCGCCTTCCCCGCGTCCCGCGACCCCGCAGCCTCGCCGGCCAGCTCTTCGGCATGCAGGCCGTGCTGATCGCGGTCCTCGTCGCCGGATACGCGCTGTTCACGTACGTCAGCGACCGCAGCCAGGCCGAGGAGGCCGCGGGCCGGCAGGCCATGGCGGTCGCCCGCTCCGTCGCGGACGCCCCGTCGGTCCACGAGGCCATCGGCACCGCCCACCCGACCGAGCGGCTCCAGCCGTACGCCCTCCAGGTGCAGCGGGACACCGAGGTCGACTTCGTCACGATCATGGATCCGCGGGGCATCCGCTGGACCCATCCCGACGAGACCCTGATAGGACGGCACTTCCTCGGGCACATCGGCCCGGCCCTCGCCGGCCGCTCCTTCACGGAGACGTACACGGGCAGCCTCGGCCCCTCCGTGCGCGCCGTCACCCCGATCCGGGTCGACGGCGGGACCATCGGCCTGGTCAGCGCCGGCATCAAGGTGGAGGCGATCACCAAGCGTGTCCAGGACCAGGTCACGGCACTCATCGGGGTCGCGGCGGGCGCGCTGCTGCTCGGCGGCATCGGAACGTACGTCATCAACGCCCGGCTCCGGCGCTCCACCCACGGGATGAACGCGGGCGAGCTGAGCCGTATGCACGACTACCACCAGGCCGCGCTGCACGCGGTGCGCGAGGGTCTGTTGATGCTGGACGGGCAGTTCCGGGTGGCGCTGATGAACGACGGCGGCCGGGAACTGCTCGGCGTCACGGACGAGGTGGTCGGCCACTCGGTCGCCGGCCTCGGGCTGCCCGCGCCGCTCACCGGCGCGCTGCTGTCGGCGGAGTCCCGTGTGGACGAAGTGCATCTGACGGACACCCGGGTCCTCGTGGTGAACACCTCGCCGGTGTCCGGCGGGGAGCGCCGGGGCACCGTGGTGACGTTGCGCGACGTGACCGAACTCCAGTCACTGACGGGCGAGTTGGACTCGGAGCGGGGCTTCACCCAGGCTCTGCGCTCGCAGGCGCACGAGGCGGCGAACCGGCTGCACACGATGGTCTCGCTGATCGAGCTGGGCCGCGCCGAGGAGGCCGTCGACTTCGCCACCGCGGAGCTGGAGCTGGCGCAGGCCCTCACCGACGAGGTGGTCTCCGCGGTCAGCGAACCCGTCCTCGCGGCGCTGCTGCTGGGCAAGGCGGCCCAGGCGAACGAGCGCGGGGTGGAGCTGGTGGTCTCCGAGGACAGCGGCATCGACGACGGGCTGCTCCCGGCCTCGCTCTCCGCCCGCGACCTGGTCACGGTCCTCGGCAATCTGATCGACAACGCGATGGACGCCGCGCAGGGCACGACCCGCGCACGGGTCACGGTGACGGCGTTCACGGACGACGCGGTGCTCGTCCTGCGGGTCGCCGACACCGGTTCGGGGGTGGACCCCGCCCACGCCGAGCAGGTCTTCCAGCGCGGCTGGTCCACGAAACCGGCGGGCCCCGCGGGCCGCGGTCTCGGCCTGGCCCTGGTCCGCCAGACGGTCCTGCGCCACGCGGGCACCCTCACGGTCCGGGAAGCACCGGGCGGCGGAGGGGAGTTCGAGGCCCACCTCCCCCTGCCGACCGCACCCACCGACCCGGGCACGGGCGCCGTCGCGACCCCGCCCGCCGAGGTGGGCACGGGTACCGTCCCGGCTGCGCCGCCCCACGCCGGCACGGGCGCTGTCCCGGACCCGCCCGCCCATACAGGCGTGGGCCCCGTCCCGGTCGCGCCCGCCGACACGGAGAGGGATTCCGTCCCGGGCCAGGACCCGGAGCCGGGCCCGCACCTGGTCCCGGAGTCAGGACCGCCCGCCCCGGAACCCGGCTCCGTGCCGCATCAGTCCATCCACCCCGGCCGGCCGACGCGGTCCGCCCTGCACGGAGGCGACGTATGACCGATCCGATCCGGGTGCTCGTGGTCGAGGACGATCCCGTGGCCGCCGACGCGCACCTCATGTACGTGGGGCGGGTGCCCGGCTTCACGGCTGTCGGCAAGGCGTACACGGGAGCCGAGGCGCGTCGCGCGCTGGACCGTACGCCGGTGGACCTGCTGCTGCTCGACCTGCACCTGCCGGACGGGCACGGTCTCCAGCTCGCCCGTTCGCTGCGGGCCGCCGGGTACCACGCCGACGTGATAGCGGTGACGTCCGCGCGGGACCTGGCGGTCGTACGGGAGGGTGTGTCGCTCGGGGTCGTGCAGTACGTGCTGAAGCCGTTCACCTTCGCGACCCTGCGCGACCGGCTCGTCCGGTACGCCGAGTTCCGCGCCGCGGCCGGTGAGGCGAGCGGCCAGGACGAGGTGGACCGGGCGCTGGCGGCCCTGCGCGCGCCCGGGCCCGCGGCGCTGCCCAAGGGGCTGAGCGCGCCGACCCTGGAGCGCGTGACCGTCACCCTGCGGGACTGCGCCGACGGCCTGACGGCGGCCAAGGTCGCCGAGGCCGTCGGCATCTCCCGGATCACGGCCCGCCGCTACCTGGAACACCTGGTGGAGGCGGGCCGGGCCGCCCGCGCCCCGCAGTACGGGACGGTGGGGCGGCCGGAGTTGCAGTACCGGTGGGTGAAGAAGGGCTGACGAGCCGGAACCTCGTCTCCGCGGGCCCGTCAGCCCGCTACCGCCTCAGCCGTTCGGCAGGATCACGGCGCGCCCGTTGATCTTCCCGGCGTGCAGCCGCTCGTACGCGAGGGGCGCCTCGTCGAGCGAGTACGTCTCGGTGTGGACGGAGACGGCGCCGGCCCGGGCGAGGTCGAGGACCTCGATGAGTTCACCGCGGGAGCCCCAGTAGGGCGCGGTGACGGACACCTCGAAGGGCAGCGAGCCGAACCCGACGGGCAGGGCGCCGCCGCCGATGCCGACGATGCTGATGTCGCCCTCGACGGCGGCGACGGCACCGGCGGTGCGGACGGTCGGCTCGGCGCCGACGAAGTCGAAGACGGCCTGGGCGCCGAGACCGCCGGTGAGTTCGCGGACCTTCGCGGCCGCTCCGGCGTCGGAGAGCACGGCCTCGTGGGCGCCCACCGTGCGGGCGAGCGCGAGCTTGTCCTCGCTGACGTCGAGGGCGATCACCCGGGCGGCCGTCATCGCGCGCAGCAGCTGGATGGCGACGTGCCCGAGGCCGCCGGTGCCGATGACCACCGCGGTCGAGCCGGGCGTCAGCTTCGGCAGGGACCGCTTGATCGCGTGGTACGGGGTGAGGCCGGCGTCGGTGAGCGGGACGGCCGCGACCGGGTCGAGGCCGTCGGTCGGTACGAGGTGCCGGGGGTCGTCGACGAGGAGGTACTCGGCCATCGCGCCGGGGGCTCCGAGTCCCGGCGGGCGGATGCCGAGTTCGTCGGCGCGCAGGCAGTAGTTCTCCTTGCCCTCCGCGCACTTGGCGCAGATGCCGCAGCCCCACGGTCCGTAGACGGCGACCTCGTCGCCCACCGCGACCCCGCTCACGCCGTCGCCGAGTGCGGCGACCGTGCCGGCGCCCTCGTGCCCGAGGGTCAGCGGCAGGGCGTACGGGAAGTTCTCGGCGGGCCAGCTCATGACGGCGATGTCCGAGTGACAGACACCGGCGGCGGTGACCTTCAACAGGACCTGTCCCGGGCCGGGTTCGGGATCGGGGACGGTGACCACCTCGGGGGCGGCGCCGATGGTGCGGTACTGGAGTGCCTTCATGTCGTTTCTGCTCCTCTCGAACGGCTGGGTGCGGCTCAGACGGCGGTGTAGGCGCCGTCGACCAGGTGGTAGCTGCCGTGGACGAAGGAGGCGCGGTCGGACAGCAGGAAGACGATCAGCTCGGCGACCTCCTCGGGGCGGCCGAGCCGTCCCGCCGGGTGGAGTCCGACGAGTCCGTCGTACTGCGCCCGGTCCATGCCCTGGAGCAGGGGGGTCTCGATGAAGCCGGGGCCGACCGCGTTGATCCGGATGCCCGAGGAGGCGTACTCGGCGGCGGCCGTCTGCGTCAGCCCGATCACGCCGTGCTTGGCGGCGACGTACGCGGAGGATCCGGCGGAGCCGACCGAGCCGAGGATGGAGGAGACGTTCACGACGGCACCGCCGCCGGCCGCCTGGAGGGCGGGGATCTCGTGGCGCAGCGAGAAGAAGACGCCGTCGAGGTTGGTGCGGACGACGCGGTTGTACGCGTCGATGTCGTACGCGCCGGTCGGGACGACGGGGCCGGCCACGCCGGCGTTGTTCACGGCGAGGTGGAGCGCGCCGAAGGTGTCGACGGCGAAGGCGACGGCGGCCTCGACCGACTCGGGGCGGGTCACGTCGACGGCGACGGCGGCGGCCTTGATGCCCTCGGCGCGCAGGTCGGCGGCGGCCTGCTCGGCGCCCTCTTCGTTGTGGTCGGCGATGACGACGGAGGCGCCGCCGAGGCCGAGCCGGCGGGCGGTGGCGAGGCCGATGCCGGACGCGGCGCCGGTGACGAGGGCGGTGCGGCCGGAGAACTCGGTGGCGGCGTCGGCGAGGCCGGCCGGGGTGGAGGCGGGGGTGGTGCTCATGGTGCTGGTCACTTTCCTGATCCGGGGTGGGTGGCGTGGGAGGCGGCCAGTGCGGCTTCTCCCATCAGCGCGTCGTAGGCCTGCTCCACCAGGGAGGCCAGGTCGGCGGCGGCCGAGTCGGTGGGGGCCGTGGCGTCGCGCGCCCAGGCGCGCAGCGCGGCGGTGAGGACACCGGCGGCGGCGTCGACGACGACGGCCGGGCGCAGGTCCCGTACCTCGTCGGTGCCGAGCCGGGCGGCGATGATGCGGATCGACTCCTCCTGGGCGTCGACCCGGATGCGCTCGTAGGCGGCGAAGAGCGCGGGTTCGGTGTCCACCAGGGCGAGCAGCCGGCGCATGTCGGGGCGCAGGTGCCGGGCCGGGTCCGTCTGGTCGGCGAGCCAGTCGGCGACGGCGCGGCGGTACGCGAGGAGCGGCGGTTCGGCGGCGGGCCGGGCGCGCAGGCAGGCGTTGATGCGGTCGCCGTCGCCGCGGACGAAGTCGAGGGCCGCGTCCTCCTTGCCGACGAAGTGGCGGCTGAAGGTGCGGCGGGTGACGTCGGCGCGGTCGGCCACGGCGGAGACGGTCACGCTCTCCAGACCCTGGTCGAGGATCAGCTCGATCGCGGCCGTGGCGAGGGTGTCGCGGGTGCGGCGGGCCTTGCGCCGTCGCCGGTCCTCGACGTCCGCCCCGGCGGGCGCGGTGCCCGGGGTCGCCGTCGGCTCCGTTGCCTCGATGTCTCCCATGCCGTCGACCGTACACCCGAAAATGTCTCAGTGGGACATGAGACGCAGTGGGACATGAGTCTCATGGGGACGCCGGGCTGGACCTGATCGTCGGGGAGCTTCGCGGCCCTGGCGGGCCACCACCGGGGCCCTGACGGGGCGGGAGCGGGGCCGGGGTGGGGCCGGGGTGGGGCCCGGGCGGGGCCGGGGCCGGCCTCCGCGGACAACAACGTTGTCATGTTGGTGACTTGGGCTGTTGCACGGCCATTGACCCCCGATCCGGCGCCCCCTTACGTTCACCGGCAGACAACTCGGCCCTCAATGACGTAGGCCCTGCAGGAGGTCGTGCCCGTGCGCCCCACCGCCGCCCCCGTACTTCTCGCCACGCTCCTCGTCGCGACGACCCTCACCGCGTGCGGGTCGGGATCGGGAAGCGATCCGGACACCGTGAAGGTGTCGTTCAAACAGTCCACGGACAACTCGGTCCGGGTGATGGACACCTACCTGGGCGAGATGAAGAAGCAGTTCGAGAAGGCGAACCCCGGGAAGAAGGTCGAACTCGTCCCGATCAAGGCCCCGGACTCCGAGTACTACACGAAGCTCCAGCAGATGCTGAGGTCGCCGAAGACCGCCCCGGACCTGGTCTACGAGGACACCTTCCTCATCAACTCGGACATCACCAGCGGGTACTTGAAGCCGCTGGATCCCTATCTGGACAAGTGGTCCGACTGGGGCCAGTTCATCGACACCGCGAAGGCGGCGGCCAAGGCGCAGGACGGGAAGACGTACGGCGTCCCGGACGGCACGGACACCCGCGGCCTCTGGTTCGACAAGGGTGTCTTCGCGAAGGCGGGGCTGCCCGCCGACTGGCAGCCGAAGACCTGGGACGACGTCCTCGACGCGGCCCGCACCATCAAGAAGAAGGTCCCCGGCGCCACCCCGCTGAACGTCTACACCGGCAAACCCGCAGGTGAGGCGGCCACCATGCAGGGCTTCGAGATGCTGCTCTACGGCACGGGCGACGGCACGGCGGACCCGCTGTACGACACCGCGTCGAAGAAGTGGGTCGCCGGCAGCCAGGCCTTCAAGGACGCGCTCACGTTCGTGGAGACGGTCTACAAGGAGAAGCTCGGCCCCGACGTCACCGACGCCCTCGACCCGAACTTCGCCACCAGCGTCCGCGGCGACCTGCTGCCGGGCGGCAAGCTCGGCATCGACCTCGACGGCAGCTGGCTCCCTCAGGACTGGCTGAAGGGCTCCGGACACGAGTGGCCCGCATGGTCGCGCAAGCTCGGCCTCGCCCACATGCCCACCCAGCACGGCCAGGCCCCCGGCAAGGTGAGCATGTCCGGCGGCTGGACCTGGTCGATCCCGTCCAAGGCCGGCAACCCCGCCCTGGCCTTCGAGTTCATCAAGACGATGCAGACGAAGGCGAACGCCCAGAAGTGGTACATCGCCAACTCCGGCATCGCGGTCCGCAAGGACGTCGCCGCCGACCCGGCCTACACCCAGGCGCAGCCCGGCATCAAGTTCTTCACCGACCTCGTCGCCAGCACGCACTACCGGCCCGCCTACCCGGCGTACCCGAAGGTGTCGACCGCCATCCAGGAGGCGATGGAGAGCGTCACGACCGGGGACAGTTCCGTCGACAAGGCGGCGAGCACCTACGACGAGGAGCTGAAGTCGGCCACCGACGACCAGGTGACCCGCAAGTGAGTGTCACGACGAAGGCGGCACCCCCACCGCTCCGCCGGCCGGCCCCGAAGGTCGCCTCCCCTCACCGGGGAGGCCTCCTCCGCTCCGCCGGCCGGGCCCTGCCGCTCACCCCCGCGGTCGTCCTGCTGCTCCTCTTCCTCGCCGGCCCGATCGTCTACTGCGCCTACATCGCCTTCACGGACCTGCAGTTGACGGGTCAGGCGCACTCCTCGTTCGTCGGGTTCGACAACTTCAGGGAGGCGTTCCGCGACGACGCGTTCCTCAACGCCGTATGGCTGACGCTGGTGTTCACGGTCCTGTCGTCGCTGGTCGGGCAGAACACCCTGGGCCTCGCGCTCGCCGCACTGATGCAGCGGGCGTCGAAGCCGGTGCGCACGCTGGTCGGGGCGGTCGTCATCACCGCGTGGGTGCTGCCCGAGGTGGTCGCGGGTTTCCTGCTCTACGCCTTCTTCCGCCGCGAGGGCACCCTGAACGCCATCCTGGACTGGCTGCATCTCCCGTCCCAGAACTGGATGTTCACGCTGCCGATCCTCGCCGTGTCGTTCGCGAACGTGTGGCGGGGCACGGCCTTCTCGATGCTGGTCTACTCGGCGGCCCTGAACGAGATCCCGAAGGAGATCACGGAGGCCGCGGAGGTGGACGGCGCGGGCGGCTGGCGGCGGATGTGGCACATCACCCTGCCGATGATCCGCCGCTCGATCGGCACCAACCTGATGCTCAACACCCTGCAGACGCTGTCGGTGTTCGGGCTGATCTGGGTGATGACGCGGGGCGGCCCGGGCGACCGCAGCCAGACCCTGCCCCTGTTCATGTACGAGCAGGCCTTCCAGAACAGCATGATCGGGTACGGCACGGCGGTGGCCCTGCTGCTCCTGGTGGTGGGCTCGCTGTTCTCGCTGGTGTACATGCGGCTGCTGCGGACGGAGGTGTGACATGGCCGTCCTGACCCGCAGCGTACGGCCGAGGTCCCGCCGGTCGGCCCGGCGGCTGGCCGCGGACGCCGGACTCCTGGTGGTGACGGCCGCGTTCGCGCTGCCGCTCGCGTGGGTGGTGCTGTCGTCGCTGGACGCGCACGCCGACCTCAGGGTGAAGGTGCCGGACGGGGTGACCCTGTCGAACTTCGACGCCGTCATGACGTCGGACATCACCTTCACCCCCCTGCTGAACAGCCTGATCCTCTGCGGTGGCGGCACCCTGCTGACGGTGGTGTGCGCGGCGCTCGCGGCCTACCCGCTGTCCCGCTTCCGGTCGCGGCTCAACCGGCCCTTCCTGCTGACCGTCCTGTTCGCGACGAGCCTGCCGATCACCGCGATCATGGTGCCGGTGTACGCCCTGTTCGTACAGGTGAACCTCATCGACACCATGCAGGGCACGATCTTCTTCTTCGCCGCCTCCCAACTGCCGTTCGCCATCTGGCTGATGAAGAACTTCATGGACGGCGTCCCGAAGGAACTGGAGGAGGCGGCCTGGACGGACGGGGCGTCCTCCCTGCAGTCCCTGATCCGGATCGTGCTGCCCCTGATGGGCCCGGGGGTGGCGGTGGTGACGGTCTTCTCGTTCGTGATGATGTGGGGGAACTTCTTCGTCCCGTTCATGCTGCTGCTCACCCCGGACCAGATGCCGGCGTCGGTCAGCATCAACGAGTTCTTCGGCAACCGGGGCACGGTGGTCTACGGGCAGCTCGCGGCGTTCTCCGTCATCTACTCGACGCCCGTGATCCTGCTGTACGTCCTGGTGGCCCGACGGCTGGGCGGGGGGTTCGCGCTCGGCGGCGCCGTGAAGGGATGACACTCGTCGGACCGCCCGTACGAGGCACACCGGCCGGAACCGTAGGTTCCTACGATCCGTGATTGTGGCCGAACAGACCGTAGTCAGAGCGGTCCGGGGCCCATACCTTGTGCGCGTGCACCGACCGCAGGCCCAACAGCCCACCCCGCCCTTCAACGCCCTCGCCGCCCGCAGACTGCGGGCGGCGCTCGGCATGGGGCCCGAACACGTCGCCTACGGACTGCGAGCCTCCTACGGGCTGCCGTACGCGACACCCGATCTCATCACCGCGTGGGAGCGCGGCACCATGGCACCGAGCAGCCCGGAACTCACCGCCCTCGCCGGGGTGTTGTGGTGCTCACCGGGTGAACTCATCGGCGCCCCGCGCACCTTGCGCGAACACCGCGTCGCCCGCGACCTCGCCCAGGAGGACGTCGCGCGGGCCGTCGGACTCGAACTCCTCGCCTACCAGCGGATGGAGGACTCCGGCACCTGGCGCGGCACCGAGCGCCAGTCGACCGCGCTCGCCGACGCGCTCGAACTGTCGCTGCCCGACTTCGTCACCGTGACGGGCCGCGACGGCAAGCTCGCCGACCTGCTGCGCAGCGCGGTCACCACGCGCTGGCAGGCGTACGTACGGCCGGTCGCCAAGACCGTGCCCCTGGACCGGCAGCTCCTGGAGGACACACTGCAGGAGCTGCACACCGACTACCAGGGGCAGATGGTCGCCACGCTCAGCTGGAGCTCGGGGCCGGCCGCGGCCGACTCCGGCGAGTCGGGGCGGGACTACCTCGACCGGATCGTCGACCACTTCTGGTCGACGATCCGCGCGAACACGTACTGACACGAACACGTATCGGCACGTACCGACACGTAGCGACACGTGCTGACGCGTACCGACACATCGGAACGACGCGCCGTGCGCCACGAGCCGCACGCGACGGGCCACGCGCCACGGCCACAAGCCGCGCGCCGCCCGCCCCGCGGGATCCGATCCGATCCCCCGGCGGGGACTAGAACACCGACTCGGCCTCGTCCATGCGGTCCTTGGGGACCGTCTTCAGCTCGGTCGTCGCGTCCGCGAGCGGCACCATCTCGACGTCCGTACCGCGCAGCGCGGTCATCCGGCCGAACGCTCCGCTGTGCGCGGCCTCCACGGCGTGCCAGCCGAAGCGGGTGGCGAGCACACGGTCGTACGCGGTCGGAGTGCCGCCGCGCTGGATGTGGCCGAGGATGACCGGCTTGGCCTCCTTGCCGAGGCGCCGCTCCAGTTCGTACGCGAGGGCCGTGCCGATGCCCTGGAAGCGCTCGTGGCCGAACTTGTCGATCGCGCCGTGGCCGTAGTCCATGGTGCCCTCGGCGGGGTGGGCGCCCTCAGCGACGCAGATGACGGCGAACCGCTTGCCGCGCGCGAAGCGCTCCTCGACCATCGCGACCAGGTCGGAGGGGTCGAAGGGGCGCTCGGGCAGGCAGATGCCGTGGGCGCCGGCCGCCATGCCGGACTCCAGGGCGATCCAGCCGGCGTGCCGGCCCATGACCTCGACGACCATCACGCGCTGGTGCGACTCGGCGGTCGTCTTCAGCCGGTCCATGGCCTCGGTGGCGACGCCGACGGCGGTGTCGAAGCCGAAGGTGCGGTCCGTCGCGGAGATGTCGTTGTCGATCGTCTTCGGGACGCCAACCACGGGCAGACCCGCGTCCGACAGCATCCGCGCGGCGGTGAGGGTGCCCTCGCCGCCGATCGGGATGAGGACGTCGATGCCGAACTCGCGCGCCATGTCCTGCGCGTTCTCGCAGGCCTCGCGGAGCCGGTCGCGCTGGAGCCGGGAGGAGCCGAGAATGGTGCCGCCACGGGCGAGGATGCCGCTGACCGCGTTGAGGTCGAGCGTGCGGTAGTGGCCGTCGAGGAGGCCGGCGTAGCCGTCCTCGAAGCCGATGACCTCGTCGCCGAAGTTGGTGACCGCTCGGTGCACGACCGACCGGATCACTGCGTTCAGGCCAGGGCAGTCGCCGCCTGCGGTGAGAACTCCGATGCGCATCGTGCTGTGTCTCCTGCTCGCTGCTGGTACGTGTGAGCCAGTCCGATTGTTCCACGCCCCGGGGGGCGCCGCCGATCCCCCCGGCCCCACGGAGGCCGTGCGGGCGCCCGGTCCGGCTCGACCAGGGCGTTTGTACGGGCGGGCGCCTTAGCCAGCGCCAGAGGTATTGTCAAGAGGGTTCTGCTCACGTTGGTGGGCCCCTTTGCGAGCCCAGCGCACCGCCTGGCGCCGAGACGGATGGAGAGCACGCGTGACGCGCAGCGTGTACGTGACCGGGATCGATCGCGGCGACGGCCGCCAGGTCGTCGAGCTGGGGGTCATGGAGCTCCTGACGCGCCAGGTCGACCGCGTGGGCGTCTTCCGTCCGCTCGTGCACGACGGTCCGGACCGCCTCTTCGAACTGCTGCGGGCCCGCTACCGCCTCGCACAGGACCCGGCGACGGTCTACGGCATGGACTACCACGAGGCGTCCGCGCTCCAGGCCGAGCAGGGCACCGACGAGCTGGTGTCCACGCTCGTCGACCGCTTCCACCTGGTCGCCCGCGACTACGACGTCGTCCTCGTCCTCGGCACGGACTTCGCCGCCACCCAGCTCCCCGACGAGCTGGCGCTGAACGCCCGGCTGGCGAACGAGTTCGCCGCCTCCGTGATCCCCGTCGTCGGCGGCCGGGGCCAGACCGCCGAGTCGGTGCGCGCCGAGACCCGCAACGCCTACCGCGCGTACGACGGGCTGGGCTGCGACGTCCTCGCGATGGTCGTGAACCGGGTGGAGCCGGAGGTCAGGACCGAGGTCCTGGAGCGGCTCGGCACCCGCCTGCCGGTGCCCTGCTACGTGCTGCCCGACGAGCCCGCGCTGTCCGCGCCGACCGTCGCGCAGATCACCCAGGCACTCGGCGGCGAGGTGCTCCTCGGCGACGACGCCGGACTGTCGCGGGACGCCCTCGACTTCGTGTTCGGCGGCGCGATGCTGCCGAACTTCCTGCGGGCCCTGACTCCGGGATGTCTCGTCGTCACCCCCGGCGACCGCGCCGACCTGGTGATCGGCGCCCTGGCCGCGCACAGCGCCGGCACCCCGCCGATCGCCGGCATCCTGCTCACCCTGAACGAGCACCCCAGCGACGAGATCCTCACGCTGGCGACGCGCCTCGCGCCCGGCACCCCGGTGGTCTCGGTGGCCGGCACCTCCTTCCCGACCGCGACCGAGCTGTTCTCACTGGAGGGCAAGCTGAACGCGGCCACCCCCCGCAAGGCGGAGACCGCGCTCGGCCTGTTCGAGCGGTACGTGGACACCTCGGACCTGCTGAAGCGGGTGTCCGCGCCGAGCAGCGACCGGCTCACCCCGATGATGTTCGAGCACAAGCTGCTGGAGCAGGCCCGCTCCGACCGGCGCCGTGTCGTGCTGCCGGAGGGCACCGAGGAGCGTGTCCTGCACGCCGCCGAGGTGCTGCTGCGCCGGGGTGTCTGCGACCTGACGCTGCTCGGTCCGGCCGAGCAGATCCGCAAGAAGGCCGCCGACCTCGGCATCGACCTCACCGCGGCCCAGCTCATCGACCCGCAGACCTCCGACCTGCGGCACTCCTTCGCGGAGAGGTACGCCGAGCTGCGCGCCCACAAGGGCGTCACCGTGGAGCTGGCGTACGACGTCGTCGCGGACGTCAACTACTTCGGCACGCTGATGGTGCAGCAGGGCCTCGCCGACGGCATGGTGTCGGGGGCCGTGCACTCGACGGCCGCGACCATCCGGCCCGCCTTCGAGATCATCAAGACCCGGCCCGACTCGAAGATCGTCTCGTCCGTGTTCTTCATGTGCCTCGCCGACAAGGTCCTCGTCTACGGCGACTGCGCGGTGAACCCCGACCCCGACGCCGAACAGCTCTGCGACATCGCCATCCAGTCGGCGGCCACCGCCGAGCAGTTCGGCGTGGAGGCGCGGATCGCGATGCTGTCGTACTCGACGGGCACCTCGGGCACGGGCGCCGACGTCGACAAGGTGCGCGAGGCGACGGACCTGGTGCGGCTGCGCCGCGGCGACCTGCGGATCGAGGGACCGATCCAGTACGACGCCGCCGTGGAGCCGTCGGTCGCGGCGACCAAGCTGCCGGAGTCCGAGGTCGCGGGCCAGGCGTCCGTACTGATCTTCCCGGACCTCAACACCGGCAACAACACGTACAAGGCCGTGCAGCGCTCCGCCGGCGCGATCGCGGTCGGCCCGGTGCTCCAGGGACTGCGCAAGCCCGTCAACGACCTGTCGCGCGGTGCGCTCGTCCAGGACATCGTCAACACCGTCGCCATCACGGCGATCCAGGCCCAGACCCCCGACCAGAAGGCTCCCGCGCAGTGACTGCCGAACCGTCCCCCGCCCCCGCCGCGTGCGGCGAGGCCCGCCCGGCCTCCTCGGCCACGCGTGTCCTCGTCCTCAACTCCGGCTCCTCGTCGGTGAAGTACCAGCTCCTCGACATGCGGGACAGCTCCCGGCTCGCCGTCGGCCTGGTGGAACGCATCGGCGAGGGCACCTCGCGGCTCCGGCACACCGCGCTCACCACGGGCGAGACCCGTGAGTCGGCGGCCGAGTTCGCCGACCACGAGGCCGCGTTGAAGGCGGTGGCCGCGGAGCTGGCGAGCGACGGGCTCGGCCTGGACTCCCCCGAACTCGCCGCGATCGGCCACCGCGTGGTGCACGGCGGCAGGACGTTCACGGAGCCGACGGTCGTCGACGACGCGGTCCTCGCGGAGATCGAGCGGCTGATCCCGGTGGCGCCGCTGCACAATCCGGCGAACCTCACCGGCATCCGCACCGCGATGGCGCTGCGTCCCGACCTGCCGCAGGTCGCGGTCTTCGACACCGCGTTCCACACGACGATGCCGGAGTCCGCGGCGCGCTACGCGATCGACGTACAGACCGCCGACGAGCACCGCATCCGCCGCTACGGCTTCCACGGCACCTCGCACGCCTACGTGTCGCGGGCGACGGCCGAACTGCTCGGCAAGGCGCCCGAGGAGGTCAACGTCATCGTGCTGCACCTGGGCAACGGCGCGTCGGCGTCGGCGGTCCGGGGCGGCCGCTGCGTCGACACCTCGATGGGCCTCACGCCGCTGGAGGGGCTGGTGATGGGGACCCGGTCGGGCGACGTGGATCCGGCCGTCATCTTCCATTTGAAGCGTGTTGGGAACATGTCCACGGACGAGATCGACACTCTTCTCAACAAGAAGAGCGGTCTGATCGGCCTGTGCGGCGACAACGACATGCGGGAGATCCGCCGCCGTGTCGACGAGGGCGACGAGCAGGCGCGGCTCGCCTTCGACATCTACATCCACCGCCTGAAGAAGTACATCGGCGCCTACTACGCGGTGCTCGGCCGGGTGGACGCCATCGCCTTCACCGCCGGTGTCGGCGAGAACGCGGCGCCGGTCCGGGAGGCCGCGATCGCGGGCCTGGAGGAGCTGGGGCTCGTGGTCGACGGCGACCTGAACGCCGTACGCGGGGACGAGGCGCGACTTATTTCGCCGCCCTACGCGCGGGTAGCGGTCGCCGTGGTGCCGACGGACGAGGAACTGGAGATCGCCACACAGACGTATGCGCTGGTCGGAGAGGGTGCTTCCTGAGCGGGCCGCAAGGCCACGCCTGAGCGGCCGCCCGCCCATTTGTATCTTCCGCCAGACGGAATATTCCGCAGCGAAACAAACCGATAGGATCGCCCCATGCGCCGTTCGAAAATCGTCTGTACTCTCGGCCCCGCGGTCGACTCCCACGAGAAGCTGGTCGCGCTGATCCAGGCCGGCATGAACGTGGCCCGATTCAACTTCAGCCACGGCACCCAGGCAGAGCACCAGGGGCGGTACGACCGGGTCCGGGCCGCAGCGGCCGAGACCGGCGTCGCCATCGGCGTGCTCGCCGACCTCCAGGGCCCGAAGATCCGCCTGGAGACCTTCGCCGAAGGCCCCGTCGAACTGCAGCGCGGTGACGAGTTCGTCATCACGACCGAGGACGTCCCCGGCGACCGCCACATCTGCGGCACGACCTACAAGGGCCTGCCCGGCGACGTCTCGCACGGCGACCAGATCCTCATCAACGACGGCAACGTCGAGCTGCGGGTCGTCGAGATCGACGGCCCCCGGGTCAAGACGGTCGTCATCGAGGGCGGCGTGATCTCCGACCACAAGGGCATCAACCTGCCCGGCGCGGCCGTGAACGTGCCGGCGCTGTCGGAGAAGGACATCGAGGACCTGCGCTTCGCCCTGCGGATGGGCTGCGACATGGTCGCCCTGTCCTTCGTACGCGACGCCGACGACGTGAACGACGTCCACAAGGTGATGGACGAGGAGGGCCGCCGGGTCCCCGTCATCGCCAAGGTGGAGAAGCCGCAGGCGGTCGAGAACATGGAGGGCGTCGTCACGGCGTTCGACGCCGTCATGGTGGCCCGCGGCGACCTGGCCGTCGAGTACCCGCTGGAGAAGGTCCCGATGGTGCAGAAGCGCCTCGTGGAGCTGTGCCGCCGCAACGCCAAGCCGGTGATCGTCGCGACCCAGATGATGGAGTCGATGATCACCAACTCCCGTCCCACGCGCGCCGAGGCGTCCGACGTCGCGAACGCGATCCTGGACGGCGCGGACGCGGTCATGCTGTCCGCCGAGTCCAGCGTGGGCGCGTACCCGATCGAGACCGTGAAGACGATGTCGAAGATCGTCGTCGCGGCCGAGGAGGAACTGCTCTCCAAGGGTCTGCAGCCGCTGGTCCCGGGCAAGAAGCCGCGTACGCAGGGTGGTTCGGTCGCCCGTGCCGCCTGCGAGATCGCCGACTTCCTCGGCGGCAAGGGCCTGGTGGCGTTCACGGAGTCCGGCGACACCGCGCGCCGCCTCTCCCGCTACCGCGCCGCGCAGCCGATCCTGGCGTTCACCACGGACGAGGGCACGCGCAACCAGCTGTCGCTGAGCTGGGGCGTCGAGTCGCACGTCGTGCCGTTCGTGAACAGCACCGACGAGATGGTCGAGCTGGTCGACCGCGAGCTGCGCAAGCTCAAGCGGTTCAACGAGGGCGACGTCGTCGTGATGACCGCCGGTTCGCCCCCCGGCGTCCCCGGCACCACCAACATGGTCCGGGTGCACCACCTGGGCGAGGTCGACCACGCCTGACCCCGCCTCCGCACAAAACGCCGAGGGCGCCCCCTGTCGGACAGGGGGCGCCCTCGGCGTCTTGTGCGGCTCGCGCGGCTCCCGGACGGGTTCCGAACGGGTTCCGGACGACTCAGCCGGTCGTGTACTGGTGCAGTCCGGGGATGGTCAGGGTGCCGCCGAACTGGCCCGCCTGGACGACCTTCACCTTGGTGAAGTAGATCAGCGGGATGTTCAGCGGCGGAGGGTTGTCCGGGTCGAACGTGATCGGGATCAGACCGAGCAGATTCCCGGAGATGCTCTCCGTGTACATGATCGTCTTGCCGTCGCGGATGGTGGACGTCGAACCCTTGGCGGCCTGCACGTGGTACGTCTTGCCGGCCTGCTTGTCGTCCACCGTCTGGTGCAGGTCCCCGATGTCCGTGCCGTCGGAGATGACGTACTTGAGGACCTTCTTGACCGTGCCGTCGGCGGTCCTCACCTTGACGACGCCCTGGTAGTCGGCGCCCTTGAGGAGCAGGGAGCTGGCGTTGAGGTACCACGGGTCGTCGGGCAGGGTGACCGGGTTGTCGACGCCGCCCTCGTCGTCGGTGGCGACCGGACAGTCCTTGGGATCCGTCGTGGAGCTCGCGGAGGGACTGGGCGTCACCCCGGCGTCCTCGGCGGCCTTCTTGACGGCGTCGGTGGTGTCCTTCGCCGCCTCGGAGGCCGTGTCGGTGGTGTCCTTGAGGGTGTCCTTGACCGTGTCGGTGACCTTGTCGGTCGTGTCCTTCACGGTGCCGGAGGAGCTCTTGTCGTCGGGCGAGGCGGTCGTGCCGGCCCCGTCACCCTTCTCGTCGCCCGCGGAGGCCGACGCGGAGGGAGCAGGGGTGGCGCTCTCCTTCTCGTCGGGCGTCAGGATGTCCTTGATGGCGTCGCCGATCCCCAGGGGGTCGAGCGGGTTCTTCGTCTTGGACGCCGTGGGGGCCGGAGTGGCGGCGCTGTCGGCCGACTTGTCCGACGTGCTCGGTGCGGAGGACGACGCGGAGGGGGTGGGTTCGGCCTTGTCGTCGGAACCTGAATCCGGCGAAGAGGTCTTGCCCGAGTCCGTGGAGTCCTGCGCGTCCGAGGACGCGGAGGGGGTCGGTGTGGCCGTGCCGGACGACTCGCTCGCACTGGCCGAGGGGCTCGGCGACGCCGATTCCGACGCGTCCTTCTTGTCGTCGGCGCCGGTGACGGCCTCGACGCACGCCTGGTACTCGTCGGCCGTCAGGCTCTTGGCCGTGGAGTGGTCGTCCGCCTGGGCGAGTGTCGGCGTGAGGCCCATTCCCATGAGGACCGCGGTCGGCATCGCGGCTATGGCTATCGCCTTGCCGGCGGGCACGTGGAACCTGGTGAACAGCGGCTTCCTGGGGGCCGCGTGGCGCGGCCCGGTTCTCACACGGGACTCGTCCACCTCAGTCCCGTGGGTCACCTTGTCAGCCGGCACTGTGCCTCCCGTTCGCCCCGTTGCTCGGGCTCGTTCCTGACAGATCGTTCGGGTCGTCCACAGCGTTCGCGGTCACGGCGGGTCCGGCCGGCTCGGCCGCCACGCCCTGCGGCACGTCCCGCTCGGCGAAGGAAGCCGGCGCGGCGTACGCCTCGTCGGGTTCACCCGGAACCCAGGAGACGGCCATGGCACCGCCGATCAGGGCGAAGAGGAAGCCGACCAGGAAGCCGCCCAGGTTGGACACCGGGATGGACACCAGGGCGAGGAGGATCGCCGCGACTCCGGCGAACGTCCGGACGTGCTTCTGGAACCAGAGACTGATCCCGAGCACCACGAGGAGCACGCCGATGATGAGGGAACCGGCGCCCGCGGTGGTGGACATCGCCAGCGTCAGGTGCCCGAGCTGAAGCTTCGCGTACGGGAAGTACGCGATGGGGACACCGCCGAGCACGATGAACAGGCCGGCCCAGAACGGGCGGTCGCCCCTCCATGTACGGAAGTTCCGCCGGAACACCTGGAGGTAGTGCTCGTCGTTCTGGCCGGGCGCGGCAGGAGTCTCGGCGCTCATGGAAAACAGCTCCCTGGAACGGCTTTGCTGTGAGAAGTACACATGTTCGCTCCGCCTATGCGTGCGGAGCGGGGCGGGCGAAGCGGCCGAGGCCCCTGTCGCCCGCCCCAGGCGTGCCTAGTAGCACTCCTTGACGCCCTTGGCGACCGACATCTTCAGGCCGCTGAGCTTGAACGTGCCCGCCGTGGTGGCCCACGCCGTCTGCTTCACGTCCGTCAGGGTGGCCGAGTCGGCCTGCTGGGCGAACCCGTACGGGTTGGCCGTCTCGCCGCTCTTGAGCCCCGGGCCCTTGCTGGCGTCCTTGGCGGCAACACCGATGTCGATGCCGCGGAACGTCGCGTTGGCCTGGAGGTCCTCGACGTCGATGTACAGGTTGTCCGCCTCGACCGGCGTGTCACCGCCGCCGGCCTTCAGCACGAGGCTGACGGAACCGAGCAGCGGGATGTCCGGGGTGACGACGGACTGGCACATGTTGGTGATCTTGGCGTTCTTGAACGCCGAGACCGCGACGGGGTGAGCCGTCTTGTTGCCGTCGAGGGTGTAACCCGAGTCGATGGCTCCGTACTGCGAGAAGCCCGTACCGTCGAGCCGGTCAGCAGACACCTTGAACGACTGACCGGAAACGCTGAACGACGCGGCGAGGGCGCCCTGCGCGAGGGCGACACCTATCGCTGCCGTGGCGGCCACCGAAGGCACCATCACGACCGCGAACCGCTTCCATCTGGTCCCGCCACGCACCTGGGACTCCATATTTCCTCCTTCTCGGACGTACATCTCCTGGCCCTGACTGCCCCTTTCGGCGGCTCAGCCGGGCAGGGATGGGAGAAGTGCTACGTCCTCGGGAAGGAGAGCGCCTGTACCCGGAGGTGCGACTGCACCCGAATCACCGGCGATCACCCCCGAGCGACAACCACTGGTCGCGCCTGACACACATCACGCACAACCTGCTGGACAGGCTCCACCGGACGGCGGAGACCCCCCTGCCCAAGAGCCGACAGCACTGCCTTCGGCTCTACTCGGTGGGGACCCAGGGAATCCGCTGCCCCGACTGGCGGGCGGGGTACGGGAATGGACCGAGCGTCGCCGATCGTGGTCCATTCTCGCCGCCCGCACAAGGGGGTTCGTTACTCGCTAGTAACGGCGGGATAACCGAAGGACGACCGGCCGGTGTCGGTCAGCGACTCAGGGTGCCCTCTAAGGGGGTCACAGAGTGGTTGATTGGCGGACGGAACCAGACAGTTCAACGCCCTCGACTTACTCGGAGTAACAGCGGCCGCGTTTACCAAGTTTTGGTAAAGCGCGGCCACTTGCCCCTCTGTCGGCCAATGTTTCACGCGGGCATCACAGGCCCTGACGTTTAGGGACTGGTCAGAACAGGGCCCTCGCGAGGGCCCTGCGCGCCGCGATCACGCGGGGGTCGTCGCCTCCGACGACCTCGAAGAGTTCGAGCAACCGCACCCGTACGGCGTCCCGGTCGTCGCCCGCCGTCACGCGCACGGTGTCGATGAGCCGCCCGAAGGCGTCCTCGACGTGGCCGCCCACCAGGTCCAGGTCGGCGCCCGCGATCTGCGCGGCGACGTCACCCGGCTTCTCGGCGGCGTCCTTGCGCACCTGCTGAGGGTCGAGGCCCTGCACCCGCTGGAGCAACTCGGCCTGGGCGAGTCCCAGTTTGGCCTCGGTGTTGGCCGGGTCGTCGCTCAGGACGTTCCGGTACGCCTGCACGGCGCCGCCGAAGTCGCCCGCGTCCAGCGCCTGTACGGCGGCCTCCAGCAGGGCGTCGTAGGGCCCGGCGGGCATCTCCGGGGCCTCGGGGGCGCTGCCGGGCTCCGCGTCGCCGTCGACCGTCAGGCCGGTCAGACCGAACCGCTCCTCGGCGACCTGGACGAGCTGGTCCAGCGTCCCGCGGATCTGCGCCTCGGCGGCAGCCCCCTGGAAGAGCGGCAGCGCCTGGCCGGCGACCACCGCGAAAACGGCCGGGATCCCCTGGACCCCGAACTGCTGCATCAGCATCTGATTGGCGTCGACGTCGATCTTGGCGAGCAGGAACCGGCCGTTGTACTCGACGGCCAGCCGCTCCAGGAGCGGGCTGAGCTGCTTGCAGGGCTCGCACCACTCGGCCCAGAAGTCGATGACGACCGGCACCTCGGTGGAACGCTGCAGGACCTCGCGCTCGAATCCCGCCTCGTCGACGTCGATGACGAGGCTCGCGGGAGTGACGGCCCCGCCTCCGCCGCCCTGGCGGGCCGCGTCGGCGCGCGCCTGCTCCGCCTTCGCCTTGGCCTCCTGGGCCGCCTTCACCGCGGCGAGGTCGACGACTCCGCTCATGGACATGTTCCGTGGCTGCATGAGTACATCCTCCCCCTTCCTCGCGCACGTGTGAAAAGCCGTGTGAAAAGCATGCTGAAAGCCGGTCCCCGTCCGGCCTGTTCGGCGCCGGGTCCCCACCTGGCGCCCTGTGCGGTTGTCGCCGCGTTCGAGCTTTCGCTACGAGTCGTAGCGTAACTGTCCCGGGGCACGCCTGTCCGCCGTCCCCCGGTGATCTCCCTCACGGCTTCACACAACCGCCGGATATCGCCGGTGAGGCGGCCGGATATGGTCACTGACATGCACGGTCACCCCCCGGCCGCCCGGACGGGCCGCCCCCGCAGCGCCGCCGCGGACGCCGCGATCCTGGAGGCGACCCGTGCGGTCCTGGTCGAACTGGGCTGGTCCAAACTGACGTTGGGGGACGTGGCGACCCGTGCCGGCGTCGCCAAGACGACCCTCTACCGTCGCTGGGCGGGCAAGAACGAACTCGTCGTCGACGCCGTGGCCGTCCTCTTCGACGAGCTGGAGCTGCCCGACCGGGGCAGCCTGGCCGCCGACATCGAGGGCGTCGTGCTGCAGTTCGCGGCGATCCTGGACCGCCCGGAGGCCAAGACGGCGCTGATGGCGGTGGTGGCGGAGTCCACCCGCGACGAGCCGCTGCGCGAACGCATCAGGACGTCCATCGTGGACCGGCAGAAGCGCCTGGTCATGGAAGGCCGCGCTCGCGCCCAGGCCCGCGGCGAACTGCCTCCGGAGACGGACCCGGGCACCGCGTCCCGCACCGCCGACCTGATCTTCGACGTGGTCGCCGGGGCGGTCGTGCACCGCACCCTGGTCAGCGCGGAACCGGCGGACGCGGAGTGGGTGCGCTCGTTCACCCGCGTCCTGCTCCTCGGCCTGACGGGCGCGAGCGCCGAGGACTGAACCCGCGGGGCGCCGCCGGTGGCCGCCCGCGCGGGAGGCCCTCGGGCACGCACGCGCGGACGCCGAGCGCGGCACGGGCGCGCGGACGCACGTGGGCGTACGCCTGAGCGCCGTTCACGGCGGGGCGCTCGGGAACGGCGGCGGGAACTCCACCCGCGAGCGGAGCGAGGGCCCCGCTCGCGGAGCGACGCCCGGCACCCCGGCGAGGGCCGGGGAACCGGGCGGGTACGGCGGACGGGGCCGCGGGCGGTCGTGCGGGCGGTGGTGGGCGCTAGAAGCCCGCCGGCTCCGTGTACACCCCCCACTCGTCGCGCAGGACGCCGCAGATCTCGCCCAGGGTCGCCTCGGCGCGGACCGCCTCCAGCATGGGGGCGATCATGTTGGAGCCGTCGCGGGCGGCGGCGAGCATGGCGGCCAGCGCGCCGCGCACGGCAGCCTCGTCACGGTTCTGCTTGCGCGCGCCCAGCTCCCGCACCTGCTCGCGCTCCACCTCGTGGCTGACCCGCAGGATCTCCAGGTCGCCGGTGACGGAGCCGTGGAGGACGTTCACGCCGACGACGCGCTTGTCGCCCTTCTCCACCGACCGCTGGTACTGGAACGCCGACTCGGCGATCTCCCCGGTGAACCAGCCGTCCTCGATGCCGCGCAGGATGCCCGAGGTGATGGGGCCGATGGGGTGCCGGCCGTCGGGGTGCGCGCGCAGTCCGCGCTCCCTGATCTGCTCGAAGATCTTCTCGGCGTCGGCCTCGATGCGGTCGGTGAGCTGCTCGACGTACCAGGAACCGCCCAGCGGGTCGGCGACATTGGCGACGCCGGTCTCCTCCATGAGCACCTGCTGCGTGCGCAGGGCGATCTCCGCGGCCTGCTCGGAGGGCAGCGCGAGCGTCTCGTCCAGCGCGTTGGTGTGCAGCGAGTTCGTGCCGCCGAGGACCGCGGCGAGCGCCTCGACGGCCGTCCGCACGACGTTGTTGTACGGCTGCTGGGCCGTCAGCGAGACACCGGCGGTCTGCGTGTGGAAGCGCAGCCACTGCGCCTTCTCGGTCTTCGCGCCGTACACGTCGCGCATCCAGCGGGCCCAGATCCGGCGGGCCGCCCGGAACTTGGCGATCTCCTCGAAGAAGTCGACGTGGGCGTCGAAGAAGAAGGAGAGTCCGGGGGCGAAGACGTCCACGTCCAGCCCTCGGGAGAGTCCCAGCTCCACATAGCCGAAGCCGTCCGCCAGGGTGTAGGCGAGCTCCTGCGCGGCCGTCGCGCCCGCCTCCCGGATGTGGTACCCGGACACGGAGAGCGGCTTGTAGGCGGGGATCTTCTCGGCGCAGTGCTCCATCAGGTCGCCGATGAGGCGCAGATGCGGCTCGGGCTGGAAGAGCCACTCCTTCTGCGCGATGTACTCCTTGAAGATGTCGGTCTGGAGCGTGCCGTTCAGCACGGCCGGGTCGATGCCCTGGCGCTCCGCGGCGACGAGGTACATGCAGAAGACCGGCACGGCGGGCCCGCTGATCGTCATCGACGTCGTGACGTCACCGAGCGGGATGTCCCCGAAGAGGACCTCCATGTCGGCGGCCGAGTCGATGGCGACACCGCAGTGCCCGACCTCACCGAGCGAGCGGCGGTCGTCGGAGTCGCGGCCCATCAGCGTCGGCATGTCGAACGCGACGGACAGACCTCCTCCGCCGTTGGCGAGGATCTTCTTGTAGCGCTCGTTGGTCTGCTCGGCGTTGCCGAATCCGGCGAACTGCCGGATCGTCCACGTCCGCCCCCGGTAGCCGGTGGCGTACAGCCCGCGCGTGTACGGGTACTCGCCGGGCCATCCGATCCGCTCGAAGCCCTCGTAGTGGTCCCCGGGCCGGGGACCGTACACCGGCTCCACGGCGTCGCCGGAGAGCGTGGTGAAGTCGGCCTCGCGCTTGCGCGAGGCGTCGTAGCGGGCCTGCCAGCGTCGGCGGCCTTCCTCGATGGCGTCAGCGTCCATACTCTCGAATTTACTAGGACGTCCTAGTAAATGTCGATGGCAAACCGCCGTACGATCCCGTACGGCGGTGCCGATCCGGTGTGGATCAGGGGTGGATCAGGCCTTGGCGACCGCGGGAGCGCCCTCGGCGACCCGCGACTCCAGCTCGTGACTGATCCTGCGCTCCACGAAGAACGCGGCCGTGGGAATCGTCCCCGCCAGCAGCACCCAGAGCTGCTTGCCCACCGGCCACTTCGCCTTCGAACCCAGGTCGAACGCGAAGATCAGGTACACGACGTACAGCCAGCCGTGCGCGATGGCGACGACACGGGTGAAGTCGGCGGCACCGTCGACGCCCAGGCCGTACTTGGCGATCATGCCGAGGCACAGCAGAACCAGCAGCACACCGGTGACGTAGGCCATGACGCGGTAGCGGGTCAGCACGCTCTTCTTCATGGCTACGAGGGTAACCACCCCATTTGCGCGATCTTCGCGCGCCCCCGCACATCCCCCGGAGGACCCGACGCCGACGCCCCGGACCCGGACTCGGACTCGGACCGGGACCGCCCTACTCGTCCTTGAAGTCGTGCGCGGCCACCCGCAGCGGCCGCAGCATCGCGAAGATCTCCGCGCACTCCTCCGCGTCGTACGCGCCCAGACCGAAGTCCATCCCCATCAGGTCACGCGTCGCCGCGTCGCACACCTCGCGGCCCTTCTCCGTGATCGAGGCGAGCGTGCCGCGTCCGTCGTTCGGATTCGGCCGCTTGTCCACCAGCCCCGACCGCACCAGCCGGTCCACCGTGTTGGTGACGGACGTCGGATGGACCATCAGCCGCTCGCCGATCTTCGACATCGGCAGCTCGCCCGCCTTGGAGAACGTGAGCAGCACCAGCGCCTCGTACCGCGCGAACGTCAGCCCGTAGGGCCTGACCACCGCGTCCACCTCGGCCAGCAGGATCTGGTGCGCGCGCATGATCGAGGTGATCGCGGCCATCGACGGCACGGACCCCCAGCGCTGTTGCCAGTGCTCGTCGGCACGGGCGATGGGATCAAAGGCAAGACTGAGCGGCTTCGACACGCCAAAGACCTTACCGGCCGGTCACATTGTGGTCAGCCCCGTCTCGCGTTTCGGTCCTCTCCCCCACGACGACCGGGATCCGCGCCCCCTCCGGCGGCCCGCCCGTCCCCTGTTCCACCGCTCGCTCGGCACGCCGCGCCGCCACCGCCAGCAGCACGCACAGCACCGTCCCGAGCACCCCCGCGCCCACGACCGTGGCCCGCACCCCGGCGAACTGCGCCACCGCCCCCGACAGCGCCATCCCCAGCCCCTGGACCGTCATCAGCCCGGCCGTGTTCAGCGTCATCGCCCGCCCGAGCAGCTCCTCCGGCACCGACCGCACGAACCACTGGTCCAGGCCCAGCGTGTACGCGGACCCCGCGCCCGCGACGACCAGCAGCGCCAGCGACCAGCCGAGCCCCGGCCGCAGCGCGTAGCCCAGGTACGGCAGCGACGTCACACACACCAGCGGCAACGTGATCCGGTGCCGCGTCGCCGGCCGCAGCCGCGACCCCGCGAACAGTTCCCCCGCGATCGTCCCCACCGGCAAGGCGCACATCAGCAGGCCCAGACCCGTCGACCCCACCCCCAGCCCCGCCGCGTACGGCGCGGCCAGCGCCTCCGGTGCCACCACGAACATCGGCGGCACCCAGAACAGCAGGAGCAGGGCCCGCACCCGACGGTCCGCCAGCACCAGCCGGGCGCCCCGCAAGGAGTCCCGCACCAGCGCCTGCCCGCCGGTCACCCGCGCCGGCCTGCGCCGTGTCCCGAACCGCAGGCACACCGCGGACGCCAGGAACGTACCGACCGTCACCAGCAGCGCGTGCCGCGGCGACACCACCGTCAGCAGCAGACCACCGAGGCCGAACCCGGTCAGCAGGGCGCTCTGCGACACGATCCGCAGCAGCGAACGGCCCAGCACGAACAGCTCCCCGTCACCGAGGACATCGGCCAGCGTGGCCGTCCGGGTCCCCTGGAACACCGGAGCCACCACCGCCAGTGCCGCCCGCATCGTCAGCAGCACCGCGATCGGCGCGCCCGGCACCACCATCACCGCCACGCACCCGGCGCACACCAGGTCGCACACCACCAGCACCCGCCGCGCCGGAAAGCGGTCCGCGACCCCCGCGAGCAGCGTCCCGCCGACGAGATACGGCAGAAAGCCCAGCGCGAACGTCAGCGCGCTCAGCAGCGGAGACCTCGTCAGGTCGTAGACCAGGACGGACAGCGCGATCTCGCTGACCACAAGACCCAGCAGCGAGAGCGCGTGCGCGGCGAACACGGCACGGAACTCGCGCACGGCGAAGACCGGGCCGTATCCGGT
Organism: Streptomyces sp. NBC_01428; assembly: GCF_036231965.1. Lineage (NCBI taxonomy): Bacteria > Bacillati > Actinomycetota > Actinomycetes > Kitasatosporales > Streptomycetaceae > Streptomyces > Streptomyces sp. NBC_01428. The sequence goes on from NZ_CP109499.1 coordinate 3,176,141, forward strand.
GGGGGCGGCGGGCGAGGCGGCGTGCCCCCCGGCGGCTTCCGGTGCCTTCGCCGTCGCGGGTGGGGTCGATGTGTCGGACATGTGCGGCAGCGTGCCCGCGCGGGAGCCGCCGACGTAGAGTTTCGGTCCCAGCCGAATCTTCCGGAGCCGCCCTGTGCCGTCACTCCTGCACTTCGGGGAGGACGACCTCCTCAACTGCCGCTTCGCGATCTCTCCCCTCTGGGAGACCCAGGAGGCCGTCCGCACCCTCAACAGGCCCGCGCGGCACGGCTATCACGCGCACTGGCTGCGCCGCATCCGCACCGCGGCCGCCGGGCTCGACCTCACCCCGCTCTGGCTCCTGATGCCCCGCAGCGGCTACTCCCCCGACTGGCTCGGCCCGCCCCCCATCGGCCCCGCCGCCACCTTCGACGAGGAGATCGCCGCCGTCCGCGCCGCCGACCCCGCCGTCGCCCGCGGGGAAACCGCGCGCTCCCTCGCCGACACCCCCGGCGCCCTCACCTCCCCGCACGGCCGCGCCCTCCTCGCCGACCCCGCCCGCACCGTCACCCGTCTCACGGACCTGCTCGAAGAGGCCTGGCACACCCTCGTCGCGCCCGACTGGCCCCGCCTGCGCGCCCTGCTGGAGGCCGACATCGCCTTCCACTCGCGGCGCCTCGCCCACGTCGGCCTCGGCGGACTCCTTCCGGAGATCGACCGCCGGCTCGGCTGGCGCGCCCACACCCTCACCATCGAGGGGGGAGGCCGCCACGAGCGCCACCTCGCCGGACAGGGGCTCGTCCTCATGCCCAGCGTCTTCTCCTGGCCCGACGTGATCAGCGGCTTCGAACCGCCCTGGCAGCCCACCCTCGCCTACCCCGCCCGCGGCATCGGCGGCCTCTGGGCCGAGCCCACCGGCAGCACCTCGGACGCACTCGTACGCCTCCTCGGCCGGGGCCGCGCGGCCGTCCTCACCGCTCTCGACGAACCCGCCACCACCACGGCCCTCGCCCACCGGCTGCGCCTCGCCCCGTCCTCCGTCTCCGCTCACCTCACCGCCCTGCGCGACACCGGCCTCCTCGTCTCGCGCCGCTACGGTCACCAGGTGCTCTACGAGCGGACGCCGCTCGGGACCGCGCTGGCCTCGGGGGGAGGGTGAGGGCGCAGAGCAGGAGCGGGCGGCCGGTCAGTGTCCGGACCCGCGGGCCAGCTCCAACGCGTACTCCGGCCACCACTGTCCGGCCGCCGGCCCGCCCTCGCACTCCCCGTCCGATTCACCGGGCCTTTTGATCCACAGATAGGCGTCCAGGGCCGGTTCGCCGGTGGTCGTGGCGGGGCGGGTGCCGAGGGCGCGGCCGGGCGGATTGCACCAGGCACCCGGGAGAGGACCCTCGCCGTTGCGGCTGGTGTCGACGACGAAGTGCTTCCCGCCGAGTCTTTCCGAGAGCTCCGCGCCGTACGTCCTGTTCACGGCGTCCGTCTGGAAGTTCGCGACGTTCAGCGAGAAACCGTCGGCGTTCGCGACGCCCGCGCGCACGAGGGGTTCGACGAGTCTGCCGGAGTCGCGGATCCACTCCGGGTTGCCGGCGTCCACGTAGACCTTGGTGCGGGGCTGGCGCTTGAGCCGGTCGACGGCGTCGCTGAGCAGTTGGGTGCGTTCGTCGCGGTACGCGCCGGGTGTGCAGCCGTCGACGAGGTGGGCGATCGCGTCGGGTTCGAGGACGACCAGGGCCCGGCTGCCGGCGAGGGCGTCGGCGAACTGTCCGATCCACCGCCGATAGGCGTCGGCGTCCGCCGCACCGCCCGCCGAGTGCCGGCCGCAGTCCCGGTGGGGGATGTTGTAGGCCACGAACAGCGCCGTGCGGTCCTGCCGCGCGGCCGCCGTGGTGGCCGCCCGGACGGCCGGGCCCGGGTCGGCCTCGCCGGTGGGCCACACGGCGACGGGTTCGCCGGCGATCCGCTGGAGCAGCGCGGCGTCCTCGGTGCGGCCCTGGCGTCGCCAGAGCCGGACCTGCGCCGCCGCGGGGCCTTCCGGGTCGACCCAGAAGGGGGAGGTCCCGGTGTCGGCCGGCCGCGTCGTCGCGGCGACGGCGGTCCCGTCGCCGCCGGGTGCCGGCGAACAACCGGCGGTGAGGCCGAGCCCCGCGAGGGCCGCGAAGGCCGCGAAGACGCGGTTCAGCCGGGTCCGGTGACCGCCGCTCACCCGACCCGCACCCACTTCGCCTCGGAGGGCGTCCCCTGGGCGTCCGTCACGAAGAGCATGTACCACCCCGGCGGGACCAGTGCCGGATCCTTCGGCACCTCGACGGTCACGGAGTTCGTGGTCTTCGTCAGCCCGAGTTCGATGGACCGCTGCTCGACGTCCGTGGTGTGGGTGACGGCGCTGGGGCGCATCAGGCGGGCCTTGGTGACGCGTTCCGGATGGTCCGTGGCGAAGGTCGCCCGCCCGTCCCGGTCCGGCGCGGCCGGCCCCTCCCCCAGTACCGGCCGGTTCTTCCCGTTCCGGTGCAGCGCGGGCGGGGTGTAGATCTCCATGCGCTGCTCGAAGTGGCCGAGTTTGGTGTTCCGCCGGTCGTCGAAGAGCGGGTCGGAGCCGAAGGTGGCGACGCGGCCGTCGGGCAGGAGCAGGGCCTCGGAGTGGTAGTTGCGGCCCACGGTCGGCGACGCGGCCTCGCGGAAGGTGTTGGCCTTGGGGTCGTAGAACTGGGCCTTGAGGATGTTGCTGGCGCTGCGGCCTCGGTAGTCCTGGGAGCCGTTGGTGGTGAAGACGGTGTCGTCGGGCATGATCACGCTGTTCAGGTAGCGGGTGCCCTGCGGGAGGTCGGGTCCGTCCTGGAAGGCGGGGTTGTCCTTCTTCAGGTCGACGACGGCGGTGCGCGGGGTGGACCTCCTCGATTCCCCGACGCCTCCTCCGCCGAGGATCATGACCTTCTGGTCCTGCGCGGGCGGCAGCAGGAGCGAGGCGGAGGTCTCGGTCTCGTCGGCGTCCCTTAGTCCTGGCACCTTTTCGAAGGTGTTCGTCCGCAGGTCCCAGAGGCCGGCGTCGCGGCCCTGGCCGGCCGGGCCGTATCCGGCGTTGGAGGCCGGGTAGAAGAGTTTGCCGCCCCGGGTGAGGAAGAGGGCGGGGTAGGTGGGGAAGTAGCGCTTGGGGCCCGGGGTCCACTTCTTGGTGCGGGGGTCGTAGATCTCGTTGTCGCCGGGGTCGATGGTTCCGACGTCGTCGAGGCCGGAGACGGCGAGGACGCGTCCGTCGTCGAGTCCGACGAGGGTGGGGTACCAGCGCGCCTTGTCCATCGGGTCGACGGGGATGTACTTCTCGGCCCTGGGGTCGAACTCGTAGGCGGCCCTGATGCCTTGGAAGTCCTGCTTGTCGAGGGTGATCTTCTCGGAGAGGCCGTAGGTGTTGGCGGCGTCCTCTCCGTGCAGGCCGGCGATCTCGTACTGGGCCTCGGTGTCGGTGACCGCCCGGGGACCCTTCTCCGTGGCTTCGACGAAGACGCGCGCCTCGCCGGCGGTGACGGTGGTCCGCCACGGTTGCATGACGCCGGCCCGGTCGTAGGTGGCGGTCTGGTCGCGCCGGGCCCTCGGGACGGTGACGTCGGACCGGCTGACGTACGTGACGCCCGTGGGTGAGCGGAAGACGGTGCCCTTCTTGAGGACGACGGCCTTGTCGGGGTTCTCGTTCTTCACGCGCATGCCGCCGCCGGCCCGCCGGACCTCGCCGTCGAGCTGTTCGTAGCGGGCGGTTCCGCCGGCCACGAGCATGCGTCCGTCGGGGAGTTGGGCATGGCCGGAGCAGAAGAAGTCGTCCGGGGTGGGGATCTTCTTGAAGGTGTCGTTCTTCGGGTCCCACAGGACGGTGTCGAAGGACCCCTTGTCGAACTTCTTCTGCTCGTTGCCGGAGCCGGCGACGATGAGCACTTTCCCGGTGTGGAGCAGCGCGGCGTGAATGGCGTTCGTGCGGTAGGCGCGGGGGATGTCGATCTGGGTCCAGGAGCCGTAGGTGGCCTGGTAGGAGGGCCGGGAGATCGTGTAGGCGTGGTAGGTCTCACCGGCGAGGCCGAGGGCGGCGGGGGCGTTGAGTCCGGCCAGGACGGCGATCCCGGTGATGCCGAGGAGCCGCTTCCGCGTCTTCTTCGAGGGCTGGCGGGCCATGGCCTAGGTACCTCCTGGGGTGGAGCCGGTCGCCGGGGCGGGGGTGCGGGCGGCGAGGGCCGGTTCCTTGGGCAGCGGGACGCGGGTGGCGGCGGACCGCGGCTGCCGCCGGGACCGGCGTTCCTCGCGGAGGGTGGCGATCCAGACCGCGACGGGTGCCAGGGAGAGGGCCGTGGCGAGGAGGGCCCAGGTCCGCATGGCCGCGTGGGTGTGGCCGAGGACGGCGGAGGCGCCGAGGGAGACGGCGAGGAGCGCGGCCCAGCCGAGGTGGACGCGGAAGGTGCGCAGCCGGTCGGGGCTGGTGTCGCCGCCCTTGGGTGTGACGACGAAGCGGCTGGGGCGGCGGGTGACGGCGTCGGCCAGCGCTTTGAGGTAGACGGGGGCGGAGAGCGCGGACATGGCCATGCCGGCGAGGCCGCCGGAGCCCTCCGGTTCGTGGGGGGAGACGTTGTGACGCCGGTTCCAGAGGTAGAGGGCGATCCGGAGGGCGGCGGCGTCGCTGTAGAGCATGAGCCACAGGGAGGCGCTGACCTGGGTTCCGGAGGCTCCGAACCAGAGGAAGAGGACGCAGCTGATGACGCCGAGGAGCCAGTTGACGGCGGTCATCGGGTAGTAGACGAGCATCATCGTGTAGGAGAAGAGGCGGCCGGCCGGCATCGTGAGGACGGCCTTCCCGTACTGCTTGAAGAGGGTGTCGTAGGTGCCGCGGGACCAGCGCATCTGCTGGGTGAAGAAGTCGGTCCAGGAGGCGGGGCCCTCGCCGACGGCGAGCACGTCGGGGGTGTAGACGGACCGCCAGTGGCGGCCGGTCCGGGGGTTGCGGTGGCGGTGCAGTTCGAACCCGGTGGCCATGTCCTCGGTGATGGAGTCCTGGAGTCCGCCGATCTGGCGGAGGGCCGCGATGCGTACGACGTTGTTGGTACCGACGAACATGGGTGAGCGGTAGCGGTTGGCCGCGCGCTGGATCAGGGCGTGGAAGAGGAACTGCTGGGACTCGGCGGCCTTGGTGACGGGGTGCTCGTAGTTTCCGTAGACCTGGGGGCCGACGACGAAGGCGACGTCGGGGTCGCGGAAGTAGCCCATCATCCGGTCGAGGAATCCGGGCAGTGGGGTGTGGTCGGCGTCGACGGAGGCGAAGTACTCGTAGGCGTGGCCGTGGAGGGTGAGCCAGGCGTTGTAGTTGCCGTGTTTGGTGCCGGCCCGGTGGGCGCCGTGCGGGCGGTTCCATTCGGGGATGCCGTGGCGGGTGAAGTGGCGGACGCCGAGTTCGGCGCAGAGGGCCCTGGCCCGGTCGTCGTCGCCCTCGTCGAGGAGCCAGACGTGGAGGAGTCCCGTGTGGGTGACGCGCAGGGCGCCTTCGAGGGTGGCGCGGACGGTGGCGAGGGGTTCCTTGCCGGGAACGTAGGTGGTGAGGAAGGCCACCCGGGTTCCCTCCTCGGGGACGAGGGGGACGGGGTCGCGGGCGACGAGGGTGGCGTGGGCGATGCTCACGACGTTGACCACCATGAAGAGTTCGATGAGGCCGATGGCGACGAGCATCGTCGTGTCGAGGCCGACCAGCCAGGTCTCCCCGTTCTCGCGTTCGACCCAGTGGGTGGGCCAGAGGAGGTAGACGAGGAGCGCGGCCGTGAGGGCCGGCGCGAGGGTCATCAGGAGGAGAGCGCGTATTCGGTGGGGCTCGCGTGACAGGAGCTTGGTGTACTGCACCTGCTGGGCCGTGCCGGCGGGGTCGGTCAGGGGTCCGGCGAGTCGGCTGTAGGTGTCGTAGTCGTAGCCCTCGGGCCGCACGCGCCCTCCTGTGGTCGAGGTGGCCTGACTGGCCGTTATCCACACACAAGGTGAGTTTTGGCCGGGTGTCGAACGGGGTGCGTCCGATGGGGTGCGCGGCGCGGGCGGCCGGGTGGTCTTTGGCGCGGACGTACGAGAACCCCGGTCCTGGGGAACGGGGTTCTCGGGTGCCGAGGTGAGGCGCTGTCAGGCGGACAGGTGCCGTTCGATGGTCTCGACCTTGCTGGTGAGTCCGTCGGTGACGCCGGGTCGGATGTCGGCCTTGAGGACGAGGGAGACGCGCGGCGCGCGTTCTTCGACGACGGCGACGGCGCGTCTGACGACGGCCATGACCTCGTCCCAGTCGCCCTCGACGGAGGTGAACATCGCGTCGGTGCGGTGGGGGAGGCCGGACTCGCGGACGACGCGGACGGCGTCGGCGACGTACTCCCCGACGTCCTCACCGACGCCGAGCGGTGTCACGGAGAAGGCGACGATCATGCGTTGACGACCCCTTCCTGACGGGCGCGGGAGGCGATGACCGCGCTCTCGGCCTCGTGCCTGAGCTTGCGCTCGGCGAAGAAGCCGCCGGTGGGGAGGACGGAAAGGACGAAGTAGAGGGCGGCGACGCCGACGCTCCAGCGGGCGCGGTACCAGGCGAACACCCAGAAGACCACGTAGAGGACGAAGAGGACACCGTGGATCGCGCCCATGACGGGGACGGCGTTGAAGTCCGTGGTCCGCTTCAGCACCGAGCAGACGAGCAGCAGCAGGAAGGAGACGGCTTCGGGGGCCGAGACCAGGCGGAGGCGGCGGAGTGCGGTGGCGGTCTTTATGTCCACGGGTCACCTTCGGTGGGAGTTTCGCTGGCGGGTGACGCTGCTTTGTGAACGCAAGCACAAGCGTCGTGCCCATTGTGGCATCCGGGGGCGGGCGGCCGGTCCGAGGGTCCGGGTGGGTGTTCGGACGGGAGTCCGGCGATCCCTCCGGGGCCGCTCGGGGGTGGGATCCTCCCGGAGACTCTGTCGGCGGCGGCACGCTGGGGCTACCGTCGCTTCGTGGCGATGTTTCGACTTCAAGGCAGCAAGGTGCTGGCCGTCGATGTGACCGGGGACGCCGTGAAGGCGAAGAACGGCTCGATGGTCGCGTACGACGGCCAGATGGCCTTCAAGAAGCTGAGCGGGGGCGGTGAGGGGGTCCGGGGGATGGTCACCCGCCGCCTGACCGGCGAGCAGATGACGGTGATGGAGGTGAGGGGGCACGGGACGTGCTGGTTCGCGGACCGCGCCTCGGAGATCAATCTGGTGGGGCTTCAGGGCGACAAGCTGTACGTCGAGTCGAGCAATCTGCTGGCGACGGACGCGGGCCTGCGCACGGGGACGACGTTCACCGGTCTGCGGGGCGCGTCGCAGGGCAACGGGTTGTTCACGACGACGGTCGAGGGGCACGGCCAGGCGGCGATCACCTCGGACGGGCCGGCGGTGGTGCTGCGGGTGAGCGCGCAGTATCCGCTGACGGTGGACCCGGGCGCGTACATCGCGCATCAGGGGACCGTGCGGCAGTCGCTGCAGTCGGGTGTGACGTTCCGCACGCTGCTCGGCGAGGGCGGCGGCGAGGCGTTCCAGATGCGCTTCGAGGGCGACGGTCTGGTGTACGTGCAGCCCAGTGAGCGGAACACGATCGCGGGGGATGTGTGAGATGCCGTTCCGCGAGGTGAACTCGAAGGTGGTCGAGGCGACGGTCGTGCCGGGGCAGCGGCTGTTCAGCCAGCGGGGCGCGATGCTGGCGTACCGCGGCGAGGTGTCGTTCACGCCGAACGTCCAGGGTGGCCAGGGCGGTGTGATGTCGATGATCGGCCGCCGCCTGGCGAACGAGGCGACTCCGCTGATGACGGTGGAGGGGTCGGGCACGGTGCTGTTCGGGCACGGCGGTCATCACGTGCAGGTGATCGAGTTGTCCGGGGACACCTTGTACGTGGAGGCGGACCGGTTGCTGGCGTTCGACGGCGCGTTGCAGCAGGGGACGATGTTCCTGGGCTCGCAGGGCGGTGTGATGGGGATGGTCCGGGGCCAGGTGACGGGTCAGGGGCTGTTCACGACGACGTTGAAGGGGCACGGCGCGGTGGCGGTGATGGCGCACGGCGGCGTGTTCGAGGTGCCGATCACTCCCCAGCGTCCGGTGCACGTGGATCCGCAGGCGTACGTGGCGCATCACGGGGACGTGCGGAACAAGCTGTCGACGGCGCTGGGCTGGCGGGACATGGTGGGGCGCGGTTCGGGTGAGGCGTTCCAGCTGGAGCTGAGCGGCAGCGGTTCGGTGTTCGTGCAGGCCTCGGAGGAGAAACTGTGAGCGGGTACGGAGTCCCGGGCGGCCCGGTGATCCACGATCCGATGTCGCTGCCGGTCGACGACAACGTGAACAACTACACCTTCTGCGTGGAACTCAAGGGGAGCCAGTGGTTCCTGCAGAAGGGCAAGATGATCGCCTACTACGGGACGATGGAGTTCAACGGGATCGGGCACGGCCGTCTGGACCGTCTGGTGCGTACGTCGTTCCATTCGCCTCTGCACGCGAGCGACTGGGTCGTGGCGGAGGGTTCGGGCAAGATGCTGCTCGCCGACCGGGCCTTCGACGTGAATTCGTACGACCTGGACGACGGCAACCTGACCATTCGCTCTGGCAACTTGCTCGCTTTTCAGCCAAGTCTCGCGCTGAAGCAGTCGATCGTGCCGGGCTTTCTGACACTGATCGGAACAGGCAAGTTCGTGGCCGCGTCGAACGGCCCGGTGGTGTTCATGGAACCCCCGATCCGGGTGGACCCGCAGGCCCTCGTCGGATGGGCGGACTGCCCCTCCCCGTGCCACCACTACGACCATGGGTACATGACAGGCGTGATGGGCGGTCTACGTGCGACGACGGGCCTCGGCGGGGCGTCCGGCGAGGAGCACCAGTTCGAGTTCGTGGGGGCGGGTACGGTGCTGCTCCAGTCGACCGAGATCCTGATGGCGGAGCAGGCGACGGGGGCGGTCCCGCAGCAGGCCGGAGTGCCGGGTGCGGGCGGGGTCCAAGGTCAGCACGGGCAGCAGTCCGGGGCACCGCGCCTTCCCGGACAGCTAGGAGACCTCCAGCGTCGCTTCGGGCTGTGAGCGGTAGTCTGCGGAGTGTGACATCGAACGCGTGCGCACCGTCACACCACCCTTACTAGTTCGCCTTTCAACATTTTAGGTAGACTTCATTTATGGAGACCGAGACGGCCACGCGCTGGCTGACCGATGCGGAGCAGTGCGCCTGGCGCACCCACCTGGAGGTCAACAGGCTGTTGACGTACCAGCTCGAAAGGGATCTTCAGCCGTTCGGGCTGACGATGAACGACTACGAGATTCTGGTGAACCTCTCCGAGTCGGAGGGCGACCGTATGCGGATGAGTGACCTGGCGTCCGCCACCCTCCAGTCCAAGAGCCGCCTCTCGCACCAGGTCACGCGGATGGAGAGCGCCGACCTGGTGCGCCGCGAGAACTGCGAGTCCGACCGGCGGGGGCTGTACGCGGTCCTCACCGAGCACGGCATGGAGACCATGAAGAAGGTCTCCCCGCACCACGTCGCCTCGGTGCGCAGGCACTTCATCGACCTGCTGTCGCCCGAGGCGCTGGAGGACCTGCACAAGTCGCTGCGGCCGATCGCCGAGCACCTGCGCGGACAGCGCGGCAAGCCGTAGTACTCCCGCCGGGGAGCAGGGAACAGGGCCGCAGCGCACTCGTCACGAGTGCGCTGCGGCTTTTTCCGTGGGACGCCTCGAGCACACCGCAGGAACCCGCGGGCAGGCCCCGACGGTCCGCGGTGTCCGGCCCTCAGGGAGCCGTGCGCGGCAGCCTGAGCACGAACAGCGCTCCGCCGGAGGGCGCCTCGCCGAGGGTGAGGGTTCCGCCGTGCCGTACGGCCACGTCCCGGGCGATCGCGAGGCCGAGGCCGGCGCCGCCGTCGTCCCGGCTGCGGGCGTCGTCGAGGCGTACGAACCGCTCGAAGACCCGCTCCCGCTGACCGGCGGGCACGCCGTCACCGTCGTCGGCGACGCTCAGCTCCGCCCACCGGCCGTCGGCCCGCACCCGCACCTCGACCCGGTCCCGGGCATGGCGCCGGGCGTTGTCCAGGAGGTTGGCCAGCACCCGCGCCACCTGACCGCGGGACCCCGGCACCTGGACCCCGTCCTCGGCCGTCACGGAGATCCCGGTCCTGCGTTCGGCCTCCTCGGCCGCGAGGGCGCCCAGGTCGAAGCGTCCGTCGGCGGGCTGCTCCCCCGCGTCCAGCCGGGCGAGCAGCAGCAGGTCCGCGGCGAGCCGCTGCAGCCGTACGGTGTCCTCGACCGCGCCCGCCACGTCGAGCAGTTCCGGATGGGCGGCGCCCACTTCCAGCTGGGTGCGCAACGAGGCGATGGGGCTGCGCAGTTCGTGCGAGGCGTCGGCGACGAACCGGCGCTGCCGTTCCACCGACTCCTCCAGCGCGGACAGCGTCTCGTTGGTGGTCCGGGCGAGCCGGGCGACCTCGTCGTGCGAGTCCGGGACGGGTACACGGCGGGCGAGGTCCTGGGAGGCGGTGATGGCGGCCATCTCGCCGCGGATGCCCTCGACGGGCCGCAGTGCGCGCCGGGTCACCCGCCAGGTCACCGCGGCGACCGTGCCGAGGAGGAGGGGGAGGCCGATCAGCATGGAGGTGAGGGCCGTGCGGACGGCGCCCTGTTCGGCCGCGAGGGGTGCGCCGGCCCAGACGGTGAGGGTGACGTCCTGCGGTGTGGTGACCTCGACGGCGGCGAACCGGTAGTCCGCGGGGTCACCGTCGACGGTGGCGGTGCCCTGGCTGGTCTGCACGTCCTCGGAGATCTGCCCGACGGCGGGATCGTCGTCGTCCCCGCCGCTGTCGTCGCCGCTCCCCTTGCCCTTCCCGCTGTCGCTGTCGTCGCTGTCGTCGCTGTCCTCGTCGCTTCCGGCGCTCCTGCCACTGCCCTTGCCGCCGCTGTTCCCGCTGCCGCTGTCCCGGCCCCGCCCGCGGCCGCCGCCCCCGCCGCTGTCGTCGTCCTCGGCGTCGTCGTCCGTCGCGCTCGCCGAGGGAGAGGGGCGCGGGGAGGCGGAGGCGGACGAGGAGGCGGACGGGGAGGGTGCGGGGACCGGCCGGACGGCGGTGACCCCGGTGCCGCTGACGCGCTCCAGGTCGTCGCTCGCGGCGACGAGGCGTCCCTCCTCGTCGGCGACCTGGACGGGGTGTTCCTCGGCGTCGCCGAGTTCCAGGTCCTTGTAGGCGATACCAGCGGCGAGCTGCGAGGCCACGTGGCGGGCCGCCGTGTCCGCCTGGGCGTTCGCCTGGCCGACGAGGTCCGCGCGCAGCGAGAGGAGCACGGCGGCGCCCGCGACGACCAGCACGACGGCGACGACCAGGGTGGCCCCGAGGGTCGCCTTGGCCCGTACGGAACCGAACAGCCGCCTCACCGCGCTTCCAGGCGGTATCCGGCGCCGCGTACGGTCCGGATGAGTTCGGCGCCGAGCTTGCGGCGCAGCGCGCTGACGTACACCTCGACGATGTTGGGGTCGCCGTCGTAGGCGAAGTCCCAGACGTGTTCGAGGATGTCGGCCTTGGAGACGACCTCGCCGGCCCGCAGGACGAGGTGTTCGAGGACCGAGAACTCCTTGGTGGTGAGGGCGACTTCGTCCCCGTCGCGCAGCACGCGGCGGGCGGCGGTGTCGACGCGGATCGGGCCGAGGACGTGCACGGGGGACGCTCCGGCCTGTCCGCGGCGGCGCAGCAGCGCCTTGATCCGGGCGACGAGGACCACGTACGAGAACGGCTTCGTCAGGTAGTCGTCGGCGCCGGTGTCGAGCCCCTCGGCCTCGTCGTACTCGCCGTCCTTGGCGGTGAGCATCAGGATCGGGACGTCGTGTCCGCCGGCGCGGAGCGCGGCGCACACGCGGTAGCCGTTCATGCCGGGCAGCATGATGTCGAGGACGACGAGGTCGTAACCTCCCCCCGCGGCCAGGTGCAGGCCTTCCAGGCCGTCGTGCACGACGTCCACGGCGTAGCCCTCGGCCCGCAGGCCCCCGGCCAGCGACAGGGCGAGCCGCTTCTCGTCCTCCACGATCAACAGGCGCATGGAGACAGGGTCGCAAACCGAAGCTGAAGACGGCTTCAGGTTCCTTCAGGCTGCCTTCAGCGTCCGTCCCGCAGATTGGTCCACGTCGTCCCGGCCGCACCGCTTGTGGCGGAGCGTCCGGGACGGGACAGCGTGAACCAGTGGACTTCGGGAGGGCTTTCCATGAAGCGCAACATCGTCATCGCCACGGTCGCGGCCGCGGCTCTGATCGCCGGGGGCACGGCGACGTCCCTCGCCGTCACGGGCGACGGCACGACGGCGCCCACGACGCGGTCGAGCGGACAGCCGGGGGCGGACGACCGCCGGGACGACAAGGCCGTCGAGGGAACGAACGGGGCGGGCGGCAAGGCGGTGACGGCGCAGGACGCCATCGCCCGCGCCCTGGAGCACACTCCGGGTACCGCCGTCGGCGCCGAACTGGACGACGAGAACGGTGCCGTGGTCTGGGAGGTCGAGGTCGTCGGCCGCGACGGCACCTGGCACGACGTACGGGTCTCCCCCGCCGCCGGTACGGTGCTCGGTTCCCGGACCGAGCACGAGGACGACGCGGCCCGGGTGCGCGCCGCGCTGGACGGGACGTCCGTCTCGGCCGCCGAGGCCGCCCGGGCCGCCGCCGCCAAGGGCAGGGTCACGGAGATCGACCTCGACGTGGATCGCGGGACGCCCGCATGGAAGGTGGAGACCCTGACGTCGAACGGCGTCGAGCAGGAGTGGCGGGTCGGCCTCGACACGGCCCGGATCACCGCCGACCACAGGTCGGACGACCGCGCTGACGACCGGAGCGACGACCGGGCCGCTCACGACGCCGACGACGACCGTACGGGCGCCACGCACGAGCGCGGCTCGGACGACGGGGCGGCCAGCGGTTCGGACGACGGCGCCGGGCACACCGGGCGCGAGCGTCACGGCGCCGGACACGGCTCGGACGACGGCCCGGAGCATCACGGACGCCACGGCTCGGACGACAGCTCGGACGACGACTCAGGCCACGGCTCGGACGACGACTGACCGGAGGGCCGGGGATCGGCCGGGCCGGGCGGGGGCGATGTACACGGGATCGCCCCCGCCCGGCCCTGCCGGTTGTCCGACGACCGTCCCGCGCCCGGCCGGTCAGAGGCGGCTTGGTTCGGCGTCCTCCGGGGTGGCCTCTCCCCCGGCCGCCGACGTCCTGGATGTCGGGCGTACCGCGGGTGCCGCGGGTGCTGTCGTAGGTGCCGCGCGCAGTGAGACGAGCGCCGCCGTCAGGGACACCGCCCCCGAGATCGCGAAGCACCAGCCCAGGGACACCTGGCCCACCAGCAGGCCCACCCCGGCCGCGCCGCCCGAACTCCCCGCGTTCACCGCGGTGTTGACCCAGGCGCCCGCCTGGGTACGGAAGCCCGGTGGGGCGGCTGCGTCCGCGATCAGATAGGACGTGGTGAGGGCCGGGGCGACGAAGAAGCCCGCGCAGGCGACGGCCACGGTCAGGGTGCCGAGGTCCGGAGCGAACGCGGCGGCGAGCAGGGCGAGGCCCAGGCCGCCGGCCGTCAGGGGCAGTCGAGCACCCGGCGACAGCCGCCAGTCGACGGCGCCGTTGAGCAGCCCGCCGAGGGCGCTGCCCAGCGACAGGGCGGCGAGCACCCACGCCACCGTGTCGGCCCCGTGGTGGTGTTGTTCGGCGAACGCCAGGACCAGGAGGTCGACGGCGCCGAGGGACAGGCCGACACCGAGCGCGACGACGACGGGCTGGGCCAGGGCCCGGCCGCCCCGCCATCGGCGTTCGTCGCGGCCCGCCCCGGCCTTGGCCGGACGGACCCCCGCGACGGCCGGGGACAGCACGAACGCCAGGGTTCCCGCCCAGACCAGCAGGGCGCTCAGCACGACGGCGGCGGCGGGCGGCGCCCACTGGACGACCGCGCCGACGAGCAGCGGCCCGGAGACGAAGAGGACCTCCTCCAGGACGCCGTCGAGGCTGTACGCGCGCTGCAACAGCCTCTCGTCGGGGACGAGTCGGCTCCACACCGTGCGCATCGTGGGGCCGAGGGGCGGGGTGCAGGTACCCGCGGCGACGGCCAGCGCGCCGATGACGAGAGCCGGTGCGCCGGGTCGCCACGCGGTCGCCGCGAAGGCGGTGAGCAGGCCCGCGTACAGCGAGGCCATGGGGATCAGGGCGCGGCGGGCGCCGTGCCGGTCGATGAGGGCCGCCCGGGCGGGCGAGAGGAACACGCCGGCCGCGCCGAACAGGGCCATGACGGTGCCGGCCACGGCGTACGAGCCCGTGGCGCGGGTGGTGCTGAGCATCATGGCCAGCGAGACGAGACCGTACGAGAGACGACCGGTCAGGGCGGCGGCGAAGGTGCGGCGGGCGTGCGGGATGCGGAAGAGCGCGGCGTACGAAGGCCGCGGGGATGACCCGGACATGGGTGTGGTTCCTCAGCTGCGAGGCGGGAAAGGGGACGCCGGAGTGCCGCGACGCCGCAGCCTCGGTGCTGCCGGTGCGTCGCGGGCCTGGGCGGGCCCTATGCCATGAGGAGGAACATGCGCTCAACGTAACAGCGGGCGCGGGGAGTCGGCCAGGGGGTTCCCGGCCGCGCCGCGTCATGGGGCGGGCGCCGCGGGATGTCCCGCCGGGCGGGCGCGAGGTGCCCGCCCCGAGCGGGGTTCAGCTCTCCGTGAGGCCCTCGACGAGGGTGTCCGCCGCGCGGTAGGGGTCCAGTTCACCGGCGACGATGCGTTCGGCGAGGGCGCTGAGGCGGCGGTCTCCGTGCAGGTCGCCGATGCGCCGGCGCAGGGTCGTGACGGCGATCGTCTCGACCTCCTGGGACGCCCGGGCGAGCCGGCGTTCGGCGAGGACCCCGTGCTCCTCCATCCACGCCCGGTGCTTCTCCAGGGCCTCGACCACCTCGTCGATGCCCTCCGAGCGGGCGGCGACCGTCTTGACGATCGGGGGGCGCCAGGCACCCGGGCCGCGGGACTCACCGAGGCCGAGCATGTGGTTCAGCTCGCGTGCGGTGGCGTCGGCGCCGTCACGGTCGGCCTTGTTGACGACGTAGACGTCGCCGATCTCCAGGATTCCGGCCTTGGCGGCCTGGATGCCGTCGCCCATGCCGGGGGCCAGCAGGACGACCGAGGTGTCGGCCTGACGGGCGATCTCGACCTCCGACTGACCGACGCCGACGGTCTCCACGAGGATCACGTCGCAGCCCGCCGCGTCGAGGACCCGGATCGCCTGCGGGGCCGACCAGGCGAGTCCGCCGAGGTGGCCGCGGGTGGCCATGGAGCGGATGTAGACGCCCGGGTCGGAGGAGTGGTCGGACATGCGGACGCGGTCGCCGAGGAGCGCGCCGCCGGAGAACGGCGAGGACGGGTCGACGGCGAGCACACCGACCCGCTTGCCCTGCCGCCGGTAGGCGGTCACCAGCGCCGACGTCGACGTGGACTTGCCGACGCCGGGCGATCCGGTGAGCCCCACCACGTAGGCGTTGCCGGTGAGCGGGGCCAGGGCCGCCATGACCTCACGGAGCTGCGGTGCCGCGCCCTCCACCAGGGAGATCAGCCGGGCCACCGCCCGCGGTCGCCCTTCTCTGGCCTGGGACACCAGCGAGGAGACGTCCTGCATCACAGCTCCGTTCACGAGAGATCAGGGTGGAACGCGTGTCAGGCCTTGGCTACCCGCACGATCAGCGCGTCACCCTGACCGCCGCCTCCGCACAGGGCGGCCGCGCCGACGCCGCCGCCGCGCCGCTTCAGTTCGAGGGCGAGGTGCAGGACGAGACGGGCGCCGGACATGCCGATCGGGTGGCCGAGGGCGATGGCGCCGCCGTTCACGTTCACCTTGTCGGTGGTGACCCCGAGGTCCTTCATCGACTGCACCGCGACCGCCGCGAACGCTTCGTTGATCTCGATCAGATCGAGGTCACCGGCCTCCAGGCCCTCCTTCTTCAGGGCGTGCAGGATCGCGTTCGAGGGCTGCGACTGGAGGGAGTTGTCCGGGCCCGCCACGTTGCCGTGGGCGCCGATCTCGGCGATCCACTCCAGGCCCAGCTCCAGCGCCTTGGCCTTGCTCATCACGACCACGGCGGCGGCGCCGTCCGAGATCTGGGAGGCGCTGCCGGCGGTGATGGTGCCGTCCTTGGTGAAGGCGGGACGCAGCCGGCCGAGGGACTCGGCGGTGGTCTCGGCGCGGATGCCCTCGTCCTTGCTGAAGACGACGGGCTCGCCCTTGCGCTGCGGGATCTCCACGGGGGTGATCTCGGCCTCGAAGATGCCGTTCTTCTGGGCGGCCGCGGCGCGCTGGTGGGACAGGGCGGCGATCTCGTCCTGCTCGGGGCGCTGGATGCCGAGGCGGGTGTTGTGCTTCTCGGTGGACTCGCCCATCGCGATGTTCTCGAAGGCGTCGGTCAGCCCGTCGTACGCCATGGCGTCGAGCATCTCGACGGCGCCGTACTTGTATCCCTCGCGGGACTTCGGGAGCAGGTGCGGGGCGTTCGTCATGGATTCCTGGCCGCCCGCGACGACGACGTCGAACTCGCCGGCGCGGATCAGCTGGTCCGCGAGGGCGATGGCGTCGAGGCCCGAGAGGCACACCTTGTTGATGGTGAGGGCCGGGACGCTCATGGGGATGCCCGCCTTGACGGCGGCCTGGCGTGCCGGGATCTGCCCTGCCCCGGCCTGGAGCACCTGGCCCATGATCACGTACTGCACCTGGTCGCCGCCGATGCCCGCACGGTCGAGGGCGGCCTTGATCGCGAATCCTCCGAGGTCGGCCCCGGAGAAGGACTTCAGCGAGCCCAGCAACCGTCCCATGGGCGTCCGGGCGCCCGCGACGATCACGGAGGTCGTGCTGTTCGTTCCAGACATGAGGTGCGATCCCCTTACCGGCTTGCACAGCCGAGGAGTGAACGAGGGTTTACTGAGAATGTACTGAGCGGTAGGCCATGCGTCATCCGGCCCGCAGTGTGATCGCGCGCACGTTGCGTAACCACGCCAGGGGCGCTGCACTGGCAGCATGCTGACGCGAATCGACCACATCGGGATCGCCTGTTTCGACCTCGACACGACTGTCGAGTTCTACCGTGCGACGTACGGCTTCGAGGTGTTCCACACCGAGGTCAACGAGGAGCAGGGCGTCCGGGAGGCCATGCTCAAGATCAACGAGACGTCCGACGGGGGTGCCTCCTACCTCCAGTTGCTGGAACCGACCCGGGAGGATTCGGCCGTCGGGAAGTGGCTGGCGAAGAACGGCGAGGGCGTGCACCACATCGCCTTCGGCACCGCGGATGTCGACGGCGACGCCGCCGATATCCGGAACAAGGGCGTCCGAGTGCTGTACGACGAGCCCCGGACCGGATCGATGGGGTCCCGGATCACCTTCCTCCACCCCAAGGATTGTCATGGAGTCCTGACAGAACTGGTCACTTCGGCGACGGTTGAGTCACCTGAGCACTGACCTCCGTATATCTGGGCCGGTAGGGTTGGGGGCGGCCGTCGCCTTCACGGGGGACGGCCGGGGTCCTGTCCGCCTTCGGGCGTGCGGGACCAAGGGCCGGGGTCCAGGTTTCGGGGGGCGAGCGTCGGGGCAGCAGCCCGTGCTCCGCCGTTGATCTGACACCATTCCCCGGGGGCCCCGTTCAGCGGATGGACGGAGCTCGTTCGGAAAGACTTTCGACCAGGGGACGGATGGGACCGCGCAGTGCGGGGCTACGAACGCCAGGAGCGAGAGCCGGCGGCTGACGTCGACCACCTCTCTCGGTTCGAGGCCGAGATGGAACGGCTGAAGACCGAGCGGGAGAAGGCCGTCCAGCACGCCGAGGATCTCGGCTATCAGGTCGAGGTGCTGCGCGCCAAGCTGCACGAGGCGCGCCGCAGTCTGGCGACCCGTCCTGCCTACGACGGGGCGGACATCGGCTATCAGGCCGAACAGCTGCTCCGTAACGCCCAGATGCAGGCCGACCAGCTGCGGACGGACGCCGAGCGGGAGATCAGCCAGGCCCGCGCGCAGACGCAGCGCATCCTCCAGGAGCACGCCGAGCAGGCCGCCCGGCTCCAGGCCGAGTTGCACCAGGAGGCGGTCACCCGCCGCCAGCAGCTCGACCAGGAACTCGCCGAGCGCCGCCAGACCGTCGAGTCGCACGTCAACGAGAACGTCGCGTGGGCCGAGCAGTTGCGGGCCCGTTCCGAGTCGCAGGCCCGCCGGCTCCTGGAGGAGTCGCGCGCGGAGGCCGAGCAGGCGCTGGCCGCCGCCCGCGCCGAGGCCGAGCGCGTCGCCTCGGAGGCCCGTCAGCGACTCACGACCGACGCCGAGGCCGCCCGCACCGAGGCGGAGGCGCTGCTGCGCCGGGCCCGTACGGACGCCGAGCGGCTGCTGAACGCGGCGTCGACGCAGGCGCAGGAGGCCACCGACCACGCCGAGCAGCTGCGCAGCTCCACGGCGAGCGAGTCGGACAACGCCCGCAGGCAGGCCACCGAGCTGAGCCGGGCCGCCGAGCAGCGGATGAGCTCCGCCGAGACGCGGCTTCGCGAGGCGCAGTCCGAGGCGGACAAGGTGCTGTCCGAGGCCAAGGAGGCGGCCGCCAAGACGCTGTCCGCCGCCGAGTCGGCCAACGAGCAGCGCACACGGACGGCGAAGGAACAGGTCGCCCGGCTGGTCAGCGAGGCGACGAAGGAGGCCGAGTCCACCAAGGCGGAGGCCGAGCAGCTCGTCGAGGACGCGCGGACGAAGGCCGAGACGATCGTCGCGGAGGCCGAGGAGAGCGCGCGCAGCCTCACGGCCGAGGAGACCGCCTCGCAGCTCGCGAAGGCCGCCCGGACCGCCGAGGACGTCCTGAACAAGGCGTCCGAGGAGGCCAAGCGGACGACGAAGGCGGCGTCCGAGGAGGCCGAGCGGATCCGCACGGAGGCGGAGACCGAGGCCGACCGGCTGCGGGCCGAGGCGCACGACATCGCCGAGGAGCTCAAGGGCACGGCGAAGGACGACACCAAGGAGTACCGCGCCAAGACGGTCGAACTGCAGGAGGAGGCGCGGCGGCTGCGCGGTGACGCCGAGCAGCTGCGGTCCGACGCGGTCGCCGAGGGCGAGCGCATCCGTGCGGAGGCCCGGCGCGAGGCCGTCCAGCAGATCGAGGAGGCGGCGCGGACCGCCGAGGAGCTGCTCGCCAAGGCGAAGGCCGACGCGGACGAGCTGCGGCAGGCCGCCACGGCGGACAGCGAGAAGGTCCGTACCGAGGCGATCGAGCGGGCGACCGGGCTGCGCCGGCAGGCCGAGGAGACGCTGGAGCGGACCCGCGCGGAGGCCGAGCGGCACCGTGCGGACGCCGTCGAGCAGGCCGAGACGATCACCGCGGACGCGGAGCGGGCCGCCGAGCGGCAGCGTGAGGAGACGGAGCGGGCCATAGAGGCCCGCCAGGCCGAGGCCGCCGAGGGTCTCGCGCGGCTGCACACGGAGGCCGAGGAACGGCTGACGGCCGCCGAGCAGGCGCTGACGGACGCGCGTGCCGAGGCCGAGCGGATCCGCCGGGAGGCGGTCGAGGAGACGGAGCGGCTGCGGTCGGAGGCCGCGGAGCGGATCCGGACCCTCCAGGCGCAGGCCGAGGCGGAGGCCGAGCGGCTGCGCGACGAGGCGGCGGCGGACGCGTCGGCGTCCCGTGCCGAGGGCGAGACCGTCGCCGTGCGGCTGCGGTCCGAGGCGGCCGCGGAGGCCGAGCGGCTGAAGTCGGAGGCGCAGGAGAGCGCGGACCGGGTACGGACCGAGGCGCAGGCCGCGGCCGAGCGACTGGCCGCCGAGGGTGCCGAGACGCTGGCCGCCGCGCAGGAGGAGGCCGCACGGCGGCGCCGCGAGGCCGAGGAGACCCTCGGTTCGGCGCGCCAGGAGGCCGACCAGGAGCGCGAGCGGGCCCGCGAGCAGAGCGAGGAACTGCTCGCCTCGGCGCGCAAGCGCGTCGAGGAGGCCCAGACCGAGGCCGTACGGCTGGTCGAGGAGGCCGACCGGCGGGCGAACGAGATGGTCTCCAGCGCCGAGCAGACCGCGCAGCAGGTGCGGGACGCGGTGGCGGGGCTGCACGAGCAGGCCCAGGAGGAGATCACCGGGCTGCGGTCGGCCGCGGAGCACGTGGCGGAGCGCACGCGCACGGAGGCGCAGGAGGAGGCGGACCGGGTCCGCGCCGACGCGTACGCCGAGCGGGAGCGGGCTTCGGAGGACGCGTCGCGGCTGCGGCGGGAGGCCGCCGAGGAGACGGGGGCGGCCAGCGCGCTCGCGGAGCGCACGGTGGCCGAGGCGATCGCCGAGGCGGAGCGGCTGCGGTCGGACGCCTCGGAGCACGCGCAGCGGGTGCGGACGGAGGCGTCCGACGCCATCGCCAACGCGGAGCAGGACGCCTCGCGGACGCGTGCGGACGCCCGGGAGGACGCGAACCGGATCCGTTCGGACGCGGCGACGCAGGCGGACACCCTCATCACCGAGGCGGCGTCGGAGGCCGAGCGGCTGCAGACGGAGACCGCGGCGGAGGCCGAGCGGGTCCGCACCGAGTCGGTCACCAAGGCGGAGCGGCTCATCGAGGACGCGACCGGTGACGCGGAGCGGCTGCGTGCGGAGGCCGCGGAGACGGTCGGTTCCGCGCAGCAGCACGCCGAGCGGGTGCGGTCGGAGGCGGAGCGGGTCAGGGCGCGGGCGGCGGAGGAGGCCGAGCGGGTCACGTCGTCGGCGCGCGAGGAGGCCGAGCGGACCCTCGACGAGGCCCGGCAGGAGGCCAACAAGCGGCGCTCCGAGGCCGCCGAGCAGGTCGACACGCTCATCTCCGAGACGGCGTCCGAGGCGGACAAGTTGCTCGCGGAGGCCCAGCAGAGCGCGCAGAAGACGACGGCGGACGCCGAGTCGCAGGCCGACACGATGGTCGGTGTGGCGCGGGGCGAGGCCGAGCGGCTCGTCTCGGAGGCGACCGTCGAGGGCAACACCCTGGTGGAGCGGTCGCGGACGGACGCGGACGAGCTGCTGGTCGGCGCGCGCCGGGACGCCACCGCGATCCGGGAGCGGGCGGAGGAGCTGCGCGACCGCATCACCTCGGAGATCGAGGAGCTGCACGAGCGGGCCCGCCGTGAGTCGGCCGAGGCGATGAAGAACGCGGGCGACCGGTGCGACGCGCTCATCAAGGCCGCCGAGGACCAGCTCGCGGAGTCGGAGGCGAAGGCCAAGGACCTGGTGTCCGAGGCCAACTCCGAGGCCAGCAAGGTGCGGATCGCGGCGGTGCGGAAGGCGGAGGGTCTCCTGAAGGAGGCCGAGCAGAAGAAGACGTCCGTCATCGCCGAGGCCGAGAAGATCAGGTCCGAGGCCATCCAGGAGGCCAAGGCGGCCGTCGAGGAGGGCAAGCGGGACCTGGAGGTGCTGGTGCGCCGGCGGGAGGACATCAACGCGGAGATCTCCCGTGTCCAGGACGTCCTGGAGGCGTTGGAGTCCTTCGAGGCACCGGGCGGCAAGGACGGTGGCGTCAAGGCGGGTGCGACGGTGGGTGCGCCCCGATCGGGTGGCAAGTCGTCGGAGAGCTAGCCAGAACCACCCATTCCATGCTTTGGGCGGACCTTTGGTACGGGGTCTGGCAAGCCATCCGGCAGCTAGCCACCCAAAAGGAGTGTCATTCTCCAGATCAAACACGTATCCGCTCGATGACACACCGCTTTGACCCCTAGGATTCCACCTATCACCTCACCGGTCTCATTCGACAGGAACCCCATGAGCGACACTTCCCCCTACGGCTTCGAGCTTGTGCGGCGTGGGTACGACCGCGCTCAGGTGGACGAACGCATTTCGAAGCTCGTCTCCGACCGTGACAGCGCTCTGGCCCGTATCACCGCCCTTGAAAAGCGCATCGAGGAGCTCCACCTCGAGACGCAGAACGCCCAGGCCCAGGTCAGCGACGCCGAGCCGTCGTACGCCGGTCTCGGCGCGCGTGTCGAGAAGATCCTCCGCCTCGCCGAGGAGGAGGCCAAGGACCTGCGCGAGGAGGCCCGTCGCGCGTCCGAGCAGCACCGCGAGCTCGCCGAGTCGGCAGCTCAGCAGGTGCGCAACGACGCAGAATCGTTCGCTGCGGACCGCAAGTCCAAGGCGGAGGACGAGGGCGTCCGGATCGTCGAGAAGGCCAAGAGCGAGGCCTCGCAGCTGCGTGGCGAGGCGCAGAAGGACGCTCAGTCGAAGCGGGAGGAGGCGGACGCCCTCTTCGAGGAGACCCGCGCCAAGGCCGCCCAGGCCGCCGCGGACTTCGAGACGAACCTCGCCAAGCGCCGTGAGCAGTCGGAGCGTGACCTGGCGTCGCGTCAGGCCAAGGCCGAGAAGCGTCTCGCGGAGATCGAGCACCGCGCGGAGCAGCTCCGCCTGGAGGCCGAGAAGCTGCGTACGGACGCCGAGCGCCGCGCCCGTCAGACGGTGGAGACGGCCCAGCGTCAGGCCGAGGACATCGTCGCCGACGCGAACGCGAAGGCCGACCGCATCCGTTCGGAGTCCGAGCGCGAGCTGGCCGCCCTGACCAACCGCCGCGACTCGATCAACGCGCAGCTCACGAACGTCCGCGAGATGCTCGCGACGCTCACGGGCGCCGCGGTGGCCGCCGCGAGCACGCCGGCCGAGGACGAGCCGATCTCGCGTGGGGTTCCGGCGCAGCAGTCCCGGTAAGCACGCGGTACCGACATCACCGGTACGACACCAGGGCCCGCTCCCTCACCGAGGGTGCGGGCCTTGTCGTACGGTCCGTCAGGTCGGCCGGTGCGTGCGGCCCTCGGGCGGACGCGGTTCTCGGGTGGCAGCCGCCGGGGGGCCGTCTTAGCGTGGCCGCATGATCGAGCTCGAGGGGCTGACCAAGCGGTACGGCGACAAGGTGGCGGTGAACAACCTGACCTTCGCCGTGAGACCGGGCATCGTGACCGGCTTCCTCGGCCCGAACGGTGCGGGCAAGTCCACGACGATGCGGATGATGCTGGGGCTCGACCGGCCCACCTCGGGCGACGTACGGGTCGACGGGCAGCACTACGACCGGTTGAAGGACCCCCTGAAGTACATCGGGGCGCTGCTCGACGCGAAGGCCATGCACGGCGGCCGCAGTGCCTTCAACCACCTGCTCTGTCTCGCTCAGAGCAACGGCATCCCGACGGCCCGGGTCCACGAGGTCCTCGACACCGTCGGTCTCACCGGGGTCGCGAAGAAGAAGGCGAAGGGGTTCTCGCTGGGCATGGGCCAGCGGCTCGGCATCGCGGGCGCGCTCCTCGGCGATCCGCGGATCCTGATGTTCGACGAGCCGGTCAACGGTCTCGACCCCGAGGGCATCCACTGGATCCGCAACCTGATGAAGTCCCTCGCCACCCAGGGCCGTACGGTCTTCGTCTCCTCCCACCTGATGAGCGAGATGGCGCTGACCGCGGACCACCTCGTCGTCATCGGGCAGGGCAGGCTCCTCGCCGACACCTCGATGGCCGACTTCATCCGGCAGAACTCGCGTTCCTTCGTACGGATCCGCACCCCGCAGCGGGAGCGGCTGCTCGACGTGCTGCACGGCGCGGGCGTCACCGTCGTCGAGACCGGCGGCGGTCCCCTCGAAGTGGACGGCGGGGACTCGGAGCAGATCGGCGAGCTGGCCGCCCGGCACCAGATCACGCTGCACGAACTGAGCCCGCAGCAGGCGTCTCTGGAGGAGGCGTTCATGCAGCTGACGGCGGAGTCGGTGGAGTACCACGCGCACTCCGACGCTCCCGGACCGCAGCACCCGCTCGGGCCGCCCGGCGGATTCGGGGCGGGGGACCCGCAGGACCCGCGCGGCGTTCCGGCGCCGCCACCCGGCCCGCAGACGTCACCGACCCCGCCCCCGGCCCCGCAGTGGGGCAGCGACTGGAAGAAGGGCTGACATGGCGGCCACCCAGGTCCTCAGGTCCGAGTGGACGAAGATCCGGTCCGTGTCGTCCACGGTGTGGACGCTGAGTCTCGCGGCGGTCGTCACGATCGCGCTGGGATTCCTCATCTCGCTGCTGTCGAAGAACGAGTTCGACAACATGAGTACGCGGGACCAGCTGACCTTCGACCCGACCTTCATCAGCTTCGCGGGCATGACCCTCGGTCAGCTCGCGATGATCGTCTTCGGGGTGCTGGTGGTCGGCAACGAGTACAGCACCGGCATGATCCGCACCTCGCTCGCCGCGGTCCCGCAGCGCGGCACGTTCCTGTTCAGCAAGGTCGCGGTGGCGACCGGTCTCGCCCTCGCCGTCGGCATGGTCACCAGCTTCATCACGTTCTTCCTGGGCCAGGCCGCCCTCGGTTCACACAAGGCGACGATCGGCGACCCGGGTGTGCTGCGCGCGGTGCTCGGCGGCGGGCTCTACATGACGCTCATCGCGATGTTCTCGATGGGTGTCGCGGCGATGCTGCGCAGTCCGATGCTCTCGCTCGGCATCCTGATGCCGTTCTTCTTCCTGATCTCCAACATCCTGGGCGCGGTGTCGGCGACGAAGAAGGTCGGCCGGTACCTCCCCGACCAGGCCGGCAGCAGGATCCTGCGGGTGGTCACACCGCTCGACGACACTCCCTACGGCCCCTGGGGCGGCCTCGGCATCATGGTCCTGTGGGTGGCCCTGGCGCTGATCGGCGGATACACGCTGCTCAAGAAGCGGGACGCGTAGACCCGAACTTCTCGATCGCGGCCGGAGTGACCGGGGTGAAGAAGTTGACCAGGTTGCCGTCGGGGTCGCGGAACAGCAGCGAGCGGTTGCCCCACGGCAGAGTGGTGGGCTCGTTGACGAAGTCGGTGACGAAGCCCCTCAGGTTCGCGTACACCCGGTCCACGTCGTCGACCAGGAACTCGATGATCGCGCTGTGGTTGTCGGCGGGGCGGGAGGAGCCCGGCGCGAACAGCGGGACGGTGGCCGTGCCCGCGATGGCGAGGGTGGCGCCGGGGGTCGTCAGTTCGGCGAACTGCTCGGTGGACCAGGTCGCCGGCAGGCCGGTGACCTTCTCGTAGAACGCGACGAGGCGGGCGACGTCGTCGGTGATGACGCGGAGCGATACGAGGTTCATGACGTTCTCCTGGGATCGGTGTGCCGTGCCCTGCGCACGCTAGCCCCGATACCGGACAGAATCCGTCCACTATCGGGGCTAGGCTCGGAGCATGTCCCGACCCACCGGCCGTGTGCTCACCCTCCTGGAGCTGCTCCAGTCGGGCGGCACCCGGACGATCGCCGACCTCGCGGAACGGCTCGGCGTCGACGGCCGGACCGTGCGGCGTTACGTGGACCATCTGATCGACCTGGACGTGCCGGTCGAAGCCGTGCGCGGCCGCTACGGCGGTTATCGGCTCGGCCCCGGCCACCGGCTGCCGCCGCTCATGCTCGGCGAGGACGAGGCGGTCGCCGTCCTGCTCGGCCTGGTCGCGGGCCGGCGCACGGGGCTGACGACGGCGACCGCCACCGCGGGCGAGACCGCAGCGGCGAAGATCCGGCGGGTGCTGCCCCGCCCGCTGGCCGCCCGGGTCGACGCGGTCCTGGAGGCCCTCGCCTTCACGGAGCCGGCCGGCGAGTCCGCCGCCCCGGACGCGGGGATCCTGCTCACGCTGGCCGACGCGGTCCGCCACCGCCGTCCGGTGGCGATCCGGTACACCGACCGGGAGGGCCGGCGCGGCGACCGCACCCTGCATCCGCAGGGCGTCGTGGCGCACGCGGGCCGCTGGTACGTCACCGGCCGGGACCCCGGGATCGGGGAGGACCGGACCTTCCGGCTGGACCGTGTCGCCGACGCGCGCCTGCTGCCCGGGTCGTTCGAGGCGATCGAGGGCCCCGATCCGGCGCGGCGGGTGCTGTCGGGGTTCGCCACGGCCCCCTACCGCCATGAGGTGACGCTGCGGATCCGCGGCACGGCCGAGCAGATCCGCACGCGCCTCCCGGCGAGCGTCGCGAGCGTGACGGCTCTTCCGGGCACCGGGCCGCCCTCCCCCGCCCCGGAACCCGCCGACGCCCGCGAACCCGATCGGTCCGACACGTCAGAGGCGTCCGAGGCGTCCGACGGTCCGCCCTGGCTGCGGGTGGAGGTACGGGCCGAGCGGCTCGACTGGCTGCCGCCGGTGCTCGCCGCGCTCGATCTGCCGTTCGTCGTCGAGCGTCCCGACGAGCTGCGCGAGCTGGTCGTCGCGCTCGCGGACCGGTTCGCGCGCCGCGCCCGCCGGTCCTGAAGGGCCGGGCGAACGGCGCCCCTACGCGGGTCCGGTCCCGTCGCCGTCGGGCCGGGACCCGGTCAGGCCGTCGAACTCCGTCCAGCCCTCCCAGTGCCACACGTCCTTGTCGAGGTCCGGTTGCAGCGGCACGAACCGGCCCAGCTCGAAGTCGCCGGCCTCCAGGTCGAACCAGCGCTCGTCGGCGACCTCGGTGCCGAGGCCGACCGTCCGGGCGGTCAGCCGGACCAGGAGCTTCACGCCGTGCGAGCCCTCCAGGTCCTTGCCCTGGATCCGCCGGAACGGCAGCTCCGCCACCGGCGCCTCGACCGGTATCCACACGGTGAAGGGCGCCCCGCGCTCCACCGCGAGCCAGCTGCGCTCCTCGGCCGGCTCGCCCTGCGCGTCCAGCACCTTCAGCCACTGCTTGTAGATGACGAGGCTGCCGTCGTGCGGGGAGCGTTCGAGATAGCGCAGGTGCGCGCGGGCCCGCAGGTCGACGACCGAGAGGTTGTCGAAGCGGTTGTAGAACCGGACGGCGATGATCGCGTCGTCGCTGTTCGCGTTGGTCCGCGAGTAGCCCGGGAAGTCGGCGGTCCATGCGTGCGAGATGCTGGCCCGCCGCCGCCAGACGAAGGGCCGCAGCGCGAACATCTTGATCAGGACGATGCCGAGCAGCACGGCGGGCACCAGCGCGCCGGTGACGGAGGCGACCGTGGCGAGCATCTGGTGCGCGGTGCTGTCCGGTTCGGGTTCGAGGTTGTCGGTGCCGACGCAGGCGCGCAGCACGGTGAGGCTGAGGTCCAGGAGCGCCTCCTCGTTCGAGAACCGGTCCGCCATGGAGCGCGGCGAGTGCTCGGTGAGCGTCCACGCCGTCGCGACGAGCACGGAGAGCCCGGCCAGGGCGCCGAGGGTCATCAGGAGCAGGGCGTGGACGGTGCGGCCCGCGATCCACCAACGAACGGACGTGCGGTAGCGCGGATGTGTACGGGTGTCGGCGGGCCGTCCCGGCCACCGCACCTCGCGTCCCATGAGCCTCAACTTGCTTCCCCCATAACCGACTTCGGGTCCCCTCGTACAATGGGGACGGCATGATTCCCGGTGCCGGTTCGCACCAACCCCGCTTCGTCGGGGAGACCGGGCCCCGTCCCGGGTAGACATCGCGTGAAAGGCTGTGCCCGTATTCGCGCGACCACCCCCCGAAGGGCGTCACCGTGACGACGAAGGACCGAAGCCTTGAGGCGCTGGGCCTGGACGACGTGCCCGCGAAGAAACCCCTCACCTATCCCGGCCGGCCCACCACCGAGCCGTCGCTGCTGACCGGCGGTGAGCTGCTGCAGCTGGACGTGCGGCCGCTGCGGCTCGGCGAGTGGTGGGTGGAGGAGCGACAGGAGCAGCAGCGCCTCGACGAGGCCCTCGCCGATCTGGGGCAGGTCGGCACCGGCCGCCGGCACCCGGTGATCGCGGTGGGGTCGAACGCCTCCCCCGGGCAGGTCGCGCACAAGCTGACCCGGCTCGGCATCCCGGCGACGGTACCGATGGTCCCTGTGCGGGTGCACGGCATCGGCGTGGGCTGCTCGGGGCACATCAGCCCGGCGGGCTACGTGGCGGGGACGCCGTACGTCGACCGGGCGGCCGAGACGACGCTGGTGGTGACCTGGCTGGACTCGACGCAGCTCAAGGCGGTCGACGACACCGAGTTCCCGGACTACCGGCGGGCGATACTCCCGGGCGACGCGTTCGCGATGACGATGCCGTCCGGGGAGCGCCTCGGCGGCGCGTACATCTACTTCAGCGCGCACGGTGTGCTCGCCGACCCGGACAGCGGGCGGCCCCGGCCGGGCGGCGGCGACCAGTCCGCGCTGCTGGCCTCCCTGCTCGCCTCCTCGGCACGGCTGCGCGATCTGCTCGGCCCGGACCCCGCCGCCTGGGTGCGGAGTGCGGGCGCCGACAAGGCGCTGCGCGAGCGGGGCACGCTGATCTTCGGCGAGGAGGGCTGGGTGCTGCCGCAGACCGACTTCCTGCCGTACGTGGACGATTCGGCCGAGCTGCGGCTGTACGACGACCTGCCGCCACTGGCGGACTCGCTGCCGCCGGGCCCCTGACGATCCGGCCACCGATCAGGAGGCGCCGGTTCCCCTTTCCCGGCCGACCAGGGACGACGGGTACCTGACAGGACAGCCGTGCGAAATCGGCGCTCCTCCTGGATCTTTACCCCTCCGACCAGCACGGTTTTACTCTCTCTTGAGTGGAACCGTCGGGGCCCGGATATCCTCCTAAGCCTTACGGGGGCGTGCGCCCCGCCGTCCTGAACCTTTCGATGGGTGCGGAGCATGATCGAGGCAGTCGGCCTGACGAAGCGCTATGGCGCCAAGACGGCCGTGTACAACCTTTCCTTCCAGGTGCGGCCGGGTGCCGTCACCGGCTTCCTCGGGCCCAACGGCTCCGGCAAGTCGACGACGATGCGGATGATCCTCGGTCTCGACAACCCCAGCTCCGGGCAGGTGACGATCGGCGGCTTCCCCTACCGCAAGCTGCCCAACGCCCCCCGCCAGGTCGGCGCGCTCCTCGACGCCAAGGCCGTGCACGGTGGCCGGCACGCACGCAACCACCTGCTGTGCCTGGCCCAGCTGTCGGGCATCCCGGCCCGCCGGGTGGACGAGGTGCTCGGCGTCGTCGGTCTCCAGGACGTGGCCAGGAAGCGCTCCAAGGGGTTCTCGCTCGGTATGGGCCAGCGCCTCGGCATCGCCGCCGCGCTCCTCGGCGACCCCCAGGTGCTGCTCTTCGACGAACCGGTCAACGGTCTCGACCCCGAGGGCATCCTCTGGGTGCGCAACCTGATGAAGTCCCTCGCGGCGGAGGGCCGTACGGTCTTCGTCTCCTCGCACCTGATGAGCGAGATGGCGCTGACCGCCGACCACCTCATCGTGATCGGCCGCGGCCAGCTCCTCGCCGACTCGAACATCAAGGACTTCATCTCCCACAACTCGGCCGACTTCGCCCGGGTGCGCACGCCGGACACCGAGCCGCAGCAGCGCGAGAAGCTGACCGCCGCGCTCACCGAGGCCGGCGGCCAGGTGCTGCCCGAGCAGGACGGCGCGCTGCGCATCACCGGTCTGCCGCTCGCCCGCATCAGCGACGTGGCGCACTCCGCCGACGTCCGCCTGTGGGAGCTGTCGCCGCACCAGGCCTCGCTGGAGGAGGCGTACATGCGGATGACGCAGGGCGCCGTCGACTACCGCTCGACCATCGACCAGAAGGCCGGACTCCAGCAGCAGCTCCCGCCCGGCGCCGTACCGCAGCCGCAGCCGCCCGTGGCGGGCCAGGGCCAGCCCGGCTGGTACGCCCCGCCGCCGCCCCAGCACGGCGGGCAGCCGCCCTTCGCGATGCCCCAGGGACAGCCGCAGGCCGGCCCGTACGCAGCCCCTGTCGCGGGCCACGGTCCGTACGGCGCCCCGGCCGCCCCCGGTGCCGCGGACGCCAACCCGTACGCCGCTCCGCAGGCCCCCGCGGGGGCCCCGGCTCCCGCCGCAGCACCGGCCCCCGCGCCCGCCGCCGACCTGACCAAGCCCGAGGACGCCCGATGAGCACGCCCCAGCCCCCGATGCCGCAGCAGACCGCCGCTGCCCCCGAATGGCACCCGGCGCCCGGCACGTCGTACACCTCGCCGATCCCCGTCACCCGCACCCACCTCGGGCACGCGCTCAACTCCGAGTGGACGAAGATCAAGTCGGTGCGCTCCACGCTGTGGACGCTCGGCATCTTCCTGCTGCTGGTGATCGGCATCGGCTTCCTGGTCGCCGCGCAGACCACGAACGAGGACTTCGGCGACGTGCCGTACACGATCCCGGCGTTCTTCGGCCTGATGCTCGGACAGATCTGCCTGATCACGCTGGGCGTGCTGGTCGTCTCGTCCGAGTACGGCACCGGCATGATCCGCACGACGTTCACGGCTTCGCCGCAGCGGCACCGGGTGCTCGCCGCGAAGCTGATCATCTTCTTCGCGGTGGCCTTCGTCGTCTCGGCCTTCGCGATCGGGCTGGTCGGCCTCATCACCGAGGGGATGCACAGCGGACCGTCCCCGGTGCCGTGGGGCGGCACCGTCGTGATGGGCGCGCTGTACGTGTCCCTGCTCGGTGTCCTGGCGCTCGCGGTGGGCTCGATGCTCCGTCACTCGGCGGGCGCGATCACCACCATGCTCGGCGTCGTGCTGGTCCCCGCGATCATGCCGGCGTTCCTGATGATGTCCGAGAGCATGCGCACCCTCGGCGAGAAGATGCAGGAGTACAACGCCCCGAACGCCCTCGCCCGGATCTTCCAGATCGACCGGGAGAGCGGCCACGGCGGCGCGCAGCTCGGCCTGCTCGCCGGAGTGACGGCGGCCGCCATCATCGGCGCCTTCGTCCTCCTGGACCGCCGGGACGTGTGACGCCCACGGCCCCACGGGAACCTGAAGTCGCCTAGAACCTGGGCGCGTTACGGGACCGCTGCACCCGCGAGGTGCGGCGGTCCTTCGCGTTCCAGCAGGCCTTGTGCCAGTGCCGCCGCTCGTCGACGCCCGAGTGCTCGGGCCACGCCACCACGTGCGGCACCCCGGAGGGGATCAGCTGGTCGCAGCCGGGGCAGCGGTAGGTCTTGCCCTGCGCGCTCGCGCCCGCCACATGGCGCACGCTCCACTCCTCGCCCTGCCAGCTCTCCGTGGACTGCCAGCCGCCGTAGCGGTCCGACGGGTCCGCCTCGGCGCTCGTGCCGGACGGGCCGGCGTCCTTCGGACGGTTGCGACGCGGGGACAAGGGACACCTCACGGAGCTATACAGGGAGCAGGGGCCACGTCCAGCCTACGCGGCGCACCCAGGGGTAGGCGTACAGCGCAGACCCGCACAGATGCCCCATCGGACGGCCCATTTCCCAGACAATCCGCAAATCTTGCCGCCAGGCCGTGACTTCGGCACGTGTCAGGAGGTTATGCCGGGTGGGGGAGCTCCCTGTCGGAGCCGAGGAAGCAGGAATGTTCGATGCACGTAGGAAGTTTTGTACTCGCCGCCCAGTTCCCGGGACAGGGCCAGGGAGAGGCCCTGCATCGCGCGGTGCGGTCGGCCGAGGTCGCCGAGGAGGCCGGTCTCGACGCGGTCTGGCTGGCCGAACACCACTTCGTGCCGTACGGGACGTGCCCGTCGGCCGTCACGCTCGCCGCGTATCTGCTGGGCCGCACGAACCGCATCCGGGTCGGCACCGCCGTCAGCGTGCTGCCCACCGCGCACCCCGTGGCGCTCGGCGAACAGGCCGCACTGCTGCACCTGACGTCCGGCGGACGGTTCTCGCTGGGCGTCGGCCGCGGCGGCCCCTGGGTCGACCTGGAGGTGTTCGGAGCGGGCCTGGCGGCGTACGAACAGGGGTTCCCGGAGTCCCTCGATCTGCTGATGCGCTGGCTGCGCGAACCGTCCGTGGCGAGCACCTCCGAGCGGTTCCCGTTCCGTGAAGTCCCCGTCGTCCCCCGCCCGTCCGAGGCGCTGTGCGAGACCGCGGGGCCCGAGGTCGTGGTGGCCTGCACCTCCCCGGCGAGCGTGCGGCTCGCCGCCGAGCGCGGGCTTCCGATGCTTCTCGGCATGCACGTCGGGGACGAGGAGAAGGCCGAAATGGTCGGGCTGTGGCGCACGCACGCACGCGCCGCGGGCCGTTCCGGGGACGAGATCCACACCGCCGCCCATGTGTCCGCCGGCGTCTGCCAGATCGCCGATCGCCGCACCGACGCCGTGGAGACGCTCGTGAAGGCGATGCCGGGCTGGCTGAAGCAGGGGCTGGACGCCCATGTGACGGTCGACGGCCGCGCCCGTTCGATGCGCGACCCGGTGGCGTACACCGAACTGCTCTGCGGGCTGCACCCGGTGGGCACACCCCGGCTGTGCGCGGACCGGCTCGCGGCCACCTCGGAGCGGACCGGCATCTCGCGGTTCGCCCTTCTCGTCGAGGGCTCGGGCGACCTGGCGGCGACCGAGGAGAACGTACGCCGGCTCGGGGCCGAGGTCCTCCCGAACCTCGGATGACCGGTCAGGGTCCGGTCCGACGGACCGGACACCCGGTGAGCTTGCCGCCCCGGTACCAGAGCACCTCCCGCGGACGGAACGGCAAGCCGAGCGGAGTCAGCGCATCAGCAGTCCCGGAACTCCGGCGACTGATTGAGCAGTTGACTGCGGACCGAGGTGAAGCGTGCCAGCGTGTCGTCCACTGCGTCGTCCAGCGGGAACACCGCCACCCGGTGGCAGTTCTGGAAGGCCAGCCGCACTCCGAAGTGCCGCTGCAGCGCGCCGCGTATCGCGTCACTCGCGAGCGCACGCAGCAGCTGGCCACGCGCCTGCTCGTCCGGCGGGGGCGTCTGGTTGTCGGCGAAGTTGCCGCCGTCGACCTTCAGCTGGGCCACCAGGGAGCTGATCATCTCCCACGCATAGGGCAGGGAGGTCCGGACGCAGTCGACGAAGTCAGCTTCGTCGACCTCGCCTCGCTCGGCCTGTTGGAGTAGGGCCGGTGAGACGTCGAGCGACATGGGTTCTCCTCTCGCACCCCCAGACCTCGGGGGTTGCCGGACAGGGATGGGGAGTTGACGATGCCGGACACGCTGAGTACACGCGTCACGACCTCCCGCTTATACGGTAAGCAACGCCAGGTGGCGGCACCAGGAGAATGGGCACATAGCGAACCGTCAGTAGGCCGACAATCAGCCACCCCCGAACGCGGAGGCTTCAGGATCAATGGGATGGCCCACCCGGGCCCGACCGGCCTGAACCAGGCGATCGCGAGAACAAAAGGCGCGAACCGCGCGTTCCGGGTCGATCGGTGGTGCGAGTGGGGCGGGAGAATCGCGTGCACCACCGCCGGTCGAGTAGCGTTGCCGACCATGCGTCTCGTCATTGCCCGCTGTTCCGTGGACTACGCGGGCCGGCTCACGGCCCATCTCCCGTCGGCCCCGCGCCTCATCCTCGTGAAGGCGGACGGAAGCGTCTCGATCCACGCGGACGACCGGGCCTACAAGCCCCTCAACTGGATGTCTCCGCCCTGCACGCTGAAGGAGGGCTCCGGCGACGAGGAGGGCACCTGGACCGTCGTCAACAAGGCGGGCGAGAAGCTCATCATCACGATGGAGGAGGTCCTCCACGACTCCTCGCACGAACTCGGTGTCGACCCCGGTCTGATCAAGGACGGCGTGGAAGCGCACCTCCAGGAGCTGCTCGCCGACCGCATCGAGACGCTCGGCGAGGGCTACTCCCTCATCCGCCGCGAGTACATGACGGCTATCGGCCCGGTCGACATCCTGTGCCGGGACGCCGACGGCGCGACGGTCGCCGTGGAGATCAAGCGGCGCGGCGAGATCGACGGCGTGGAGCAACTCACGCGCTATCTGGAGCTGTTGAACCGCGACCCGCACCTCGCGCCGGTCCGCGGAATCTTCGCCGCCCAGGAGATCAAGCCGCAGGCCCGCGTCCTCGCGACCGACCGCGGCATCGGCTGCACGGTCCTGGACTACAACGCCCTGCGCGGTATCGAGGACGACAAGCTGCGCCTGTTCTGATCCGCACGCCGCCTCGCGGGGCACACCCCGCGCACCGGCCGTACGCACGACGAGGGAGGGCCGGGTCCGTCACAGGACCCGGCCCTCCCTCGTGTCGTACGGCTCGCGGTCAGATCACCGCGCCGCTGGGCGAACCCGCGGCGCCGCTCGCCGGTCCGCTGCTCTCCGGCACCCCGGCCGACGTGCTCGCGGGCGCGCCGCTCGTCACGGGGCCGCTCGCGGAGTCGGAGGTGGAGGGCTCGGTCGACTCGTCCGGCGGGGTGGTCGAATCCGTGGGCGAGGTGGAGGGCGACGGCGAGCCGCTCGGCGTCTTCGAAGGTGAGGCCGGGGGAGTCTTGGACGGCGTCTTCGAGGGCGACTTGCTCGGCGACTTCGACGGCTTGCCCGACGTGTGGGTGCCGGTCGGGTCGTCGGAGGGCCCGCCCGTGGCCGTGGCGGTGGGCGTCGGGTCGTCCGTCGTGCCGTACGTCCCGTCGGGCCCGGGGTCGGTGGGCGGGGCCGGGGTGCCGGCGGTGGGGCTCGAGTCGCCGGCCTTCTTCGCCTTGTCGGCGCCGAGGCTGTCGTCCTCGCTGCCCTGACTGGCCGACGGGTTGACGCCGACCTTCTCGGACGGGGTGTCGCTGTCGTGGTTCGAGGTCGCGCCGAGGGTGACGACGGTGCCGAGGACGGCGACGAGGAGCGCACCGGCTCCCGCGGCGACCAGGTTGCGGCGGGTGCCGGTGACGAGGCGCCCGGCGACGCTCTGGCGCTTGTCCGCCGGGAAGCCCGGGTCGGCGGGGTGGGCGAGCACCGTCACGGTGCCGCCGGAGGTGTCGACGACCGTCGGGAACGGCGTCGGGACGCCGCCGGGCGGCGACATCGACTCCTCGTGCCGGGCGTCCGGCACCTCCTCCCCCGCGGTGCGTCCGCCGAGGGCGTACGGGGTTCCGGAGCGGTCGGCGACCAGGGCGAGGGCGCGGCGGCCGGCGGTGGTGCCGCGCTTGTCGGCCAGGGCGCCGCGCAGGCCTATGGACGCCTCCAGCTCGGCGCGGGCCCGGTCCAGCTGGCCGCCGCAGAGCGCGAGGATGCCCAACTCGTGGTGGAAGTAGGCCTGTTCCCCGACCTCTCCGGAAAGCCGGGATGCCTCGGCGCCGGAGCGCAGGGCGCGTTCCCAGGCGCTCCAGTGCAGCCCGGCGGCGAAGGCGGGGCCGGCCGTGCGGGCCAGTCGGACGGCGGGGGTCTCGTCCTCGTCGTCGAGCGGGGCGGTGGTGCCGGGCACGAGGCAGGTGAGTGCGGCGAGCACGGCGTCGGCCTCGGCGGAGACCCGCTCCGGGGTGACCGAGGGGTGCCCGGCCCACCAGGTGTAGTGCTGGGCCGCGGCGAGGGCCTGTTCCTCGAGGCCGTCCGCGTATCCGGAGGCCTCCAGCTGCGCCTGCACGCCGGCGGCGAGCCGGTAGCGGGAGCCGACCGGGGAGATCAGCGCGCAGCCCGCGAGTTCGGCGAGCGCGGCGTCGGCGTGGGTGTCGCCCACGAGGGCGGGCAGGTGCGCCTGGTGGGGCACCTCGCCGCCGAGCGCGACGGCGAAGCGCAGGGTGGCGCGGGCCGACTCGCTGAGCCGGGACGCGAGCAGCGCGGCCGGTGCGGCCCCTTCGGCGAGGGAGGGCAGCGGCACGTCGTGGCCGTCGCCGGCCGCTTCGAAGGTCGCGTCGTCCGGGACCTCCTGGAAGACGCCGTACTCGTCGAGGGCGTCCTCGCCGGCCTGCAGCCGGTCGCGCTGGCGCAGCAGGGCGCCGGCCTGCATGAAGCGCAGGGGCAGTCCCTCGGACTCGAACCAGAGGTCGCCCGCCCAGTTCGACTCCTCCTCGGTCAGGACGCGTCCGACGGAGCGTTCGAGGAGTTCGAGGCCGCCGCTGCGGTCGAGTCCGCCGAGGACGACCTCTTCGAGGAGGGCCTCGCCGGAGGGTGCCGGGACGTCGGGGGTGGCGGCGACGACGAAGGCGCACTCGGGGGTGGCGTCGAGGAGTTCGTCGAGGGCGCTGCCGCCGATCTCGATGTCGTCGACGACCACGACGGCTCCGACGTCGCGGACGAGGCGGAGCAGTTCGTCACGG
The DNA here is from genome assembly GCF_036231965.1 of Streptomyces sp. NBC_01428. Taxonomy (NCBI): domain Bacteria; kingdom Bacillati; phylum Actinomycetota; class Actinomycetes; order Kitasatosporales; family Streptomycetaceae; genus Streptomyces; species Streptomyces sp. NBC_01428. Next base: position 3,211,979 of record NZ_CP109499.1, read on the forward strand.
TCGGGGCGGTACCGCGGGGCGTCGTAGACGGCCGCGAAGAGGTCGTGGAGCAGGTCCGCCGCGGTGCGGCGGTGGCCGCAGAGCCGGACGACGCCGTCGGGGGCGAGGTCCGCGCAGTCGTCGGCGACGGCGTCGAGCAGGACGGTGCGGCCGGCGCCCGAAGGGCCGGTGAGCCGTACGGAACGGCCGCGGGCGAGGAGGCGTACGAGCCGCTCGCGTTCCTCCTGGCGTTCCAGGAGGGGCAGCCGGGGCTGCGCGGGGCCGGGCGGCACGGGCGGGCGGGCGGCGCGGGCCAGTTCGGCGCGTGCGGCGGTGCCGTGCTTCACCGGCGGCTGGGGCCGCTCGTGCGGCGGGCAGTTCTCGATCTCGCTGCCGTCGACGGGGTTGACCGTGAGCAGGAAGTCGCCCGAGACGAGCTGGACCGTGCGGACGAGGGCGGGTGCGTGCTGGCCCAGGTCGGTGGCGAGCGGGTCGCGCGGCGGGCGCGGGCGAGGCGCCTGGCCGTCGTCGTCATGGCCGTACTCTTCGGGTCCCCGGTTGGTCGGGTCCATGTTCCAAGCCCCCCAAAAGCGTCGTGTGCCAAGCCCTCCCGGCCGTGCTGCACACCGCGCTGTCGCTTCTGGTCCGGTGCCCGCTCGTAGGGTTTCAGGCGGCGGGCAGCCGAACCCTAAACCTTCGCACAGTATCTACGAACAGGCGGGGTACCGCGCCGTCCGAACCGTCACAGCTTCGTGAGGATTGTGCACGGGATGCGTCTCCCCCGCCGGTCAGGGCGCGGACGCGGTCGCGCGCGCTGCGCGGTGAGGTGCTCGCCCGGGTCAGACGCGGGGCAGGGACTCGACCCCGATACCACCCTCGATCGCCAGGATCCGGTGCAGCCGGGTGGCCACCAGCAGGCGCTGCATCTGCGGTGGGACCCCGCGCAGCACGAGCCGTCTGCCGCACCGCCCGGCGCGTCGGTGGGCCCCCATGATGACACCGAGCCCGGTGGCGTCCCAGGAGTCCAGCTCGGACAGGTCCAGCACGAGGTCGCCGACTCCGTCGTCGACGGCCGTGTGCAGGACCGTGCGGGCGTCCGCCGCGCTGCGTACGTCGAGGCGGCCCCCGACGACCAGCTCGGCGTGGTCGCCCCTGATGTACATATGCGCTCCCCGAGAATGCGTCTCGTAACTCCGCGTGTGTCTGTTACCGCGTCTTCGCGTCTGTATGTTGTGCACCGTCTGACTGCCTGAGGGCCGCAGAGGTTGCCGTCTGTAAGCGAACCGATACCGAATTCACCTCATGGGGTGACACCCGAGAGGCGCGTGCGGTTTCGTGCCGAATGCGGCGACGGGGTCGTCCGTCGCCGCGGTGATCGTTCAGTGCTTGTAGAAGCCCTGCCCGCTCTTGCGCCCGATGTCACCGGCGTCAACCATCCGGCGCATCAGCTCAGGCGGTGCGAACTTCTCGTCCTGGGTCTCGGTGTAGATGTTGCCGGTGGCGTGCAGCAGGATGTCGACGCCCGTGAGGTCGGCCGTGGCGAGGGGTCCCATCGCGTGGCCGAAGCCCAGCCGGCAGGCGAGGTCGATGTCCTCGGCGGTGGCCACGCCCGACTCGTACAGCTTGGTCGCCTCGACGACGAGGGCCGAGATGAGACGGGTGGTCACGAAGCCGGCGACGTCACGGTTGACCACGATGCAGGTCTTGCCGACCGACTCGCTGAACTCCCGTGCGGTGGCGAGTGTTTCGTCGCTCGTCTTGTACCCGCGGACCAGTTCGACGAGCTGCATCATCGGCACCGGCGAGAAGAAGTGCACGCCGACGACGCGTTCCGGGCGCTCGGTGGCCGCCGCGATCTTGGTGATCGGGATGGCGGAGGTGTTCGAGGCGAGCACGGTGTCCGGGCGCACGATCTTGTCGAGGGCCCGGAAGATCTCGTGCTTGACCTCGAGCTTCTCGAAGACGGCCTCGACGACGATGTCCGCGTCGGACGCCGCGTCCAGATCGGTGGTCGCGGTGATGCGCGCCAGCGCCGCCTCGGCGTCGGCCGCCTCCAGCTTGCCCTTGCTCACGAACTTGTCGTACGAGGCCTTGATCCCGTCGAGGCCACGGCCGAGCGCCTCGTCGGTGACATCGCGCAGGACGACGTCCCAGCCCGCCTGCGCGGAGACCTGGGCGATGCCGGACCCCATGAGTCCGGCTCCGATGACGGCGAGCTTCCGTGCCACTCCGACTCCCTCAACACGCTGAATGAGTTGCTCTCCCGGCGGACCCTAGCGCCCGGGTGCGCCTGTGTGACCGGTAAGTAACGCGCGTCACGTCTCATCTGACGGACATCACACCGGCACGGGTCATTCGACCGCCCGTACGGCGTAGTTGAGCACCTTGGGGCTCAACAGGTCCTCCATGTCGTCGAGGAGCAGAAGCACCTCGCGTGACACTTCGTCCGGATTCCGGCCGGCCATCATCTCCCGGCCGATGACCGACATGACGGTCTGGTGCACCCAGTTGATCTGACCGGCGACGAGGCCGGGCAGCGGGTCCCCGGGAGACGCGCCGACGTCCTCGCGCAGCGCCTCCTCCAGGTTGACGAGGATCTCCTGACCGATCGCCCACAGCCGCGAGCGGAGCGCGGCCGCCTCCTGGATGACCTCCATGAAGCGGGCGTACCCGGTCATCAGGCCGAGCCGCGGGGACACCGCCTCGACCTCGTCGCGCAGTTCGCGCAGGACGGCGGCGGCGGCCGACTCACCCTTCGCCCGGGCGCGGACCCAGCCGGCGAGGCGGTCGACGACGCCCCGCGAGCGGTCGAGGAAGAGGTCCTCCTTGGCCGGGAAGTAGTTGTAGACGGTGTTCACCGAGACGTCCGCGGCGTCCGCGATCTCCGCGACGGTCACCGCGTCGAAGCCCCGCTCCAGGAACAGGCCCGTGGCGACGTCGGAGATGTACTGCCGCGTCTGCCGCTTCTTCCGCTCCCTGAGTCCTTCCGCCATGTCCGCATCGTAGCTTTCGCTGGGCCGACTGAATTCTTGGAGTCATTGCAAAATTTAAGAGACTCTGTTTTTCTGGCGGCATGGCAATCATCAGTACGGCCGGGCTGGCGCGCACCTTCTCGACCAAGCGGGGACCGGTGGAGGCGGTGCGCGGCATCGACCTCACGGTGCGGCCCGGCGAGATCCTCGGCCTCCTCGGACCCAACGGCGCGGGCAAGACCACCACGCTCCGGATGCTCACCACCCTGCTCGCCCCGACCGGCGGTGCCGCGACCGTCGCGGGCTGCGACCTCGCCGGCGACCCCGCGGGCGTGCGCCGCGCCTGCGGCTACGTCGCCCAGTCGGGCGGCGTCGACCCGCACGTCACCGTGCGGGAGGAACTCGTCACCCAGGGACGGCTGTACCGGCTGCCCCGGCCGCGCGCGGTCGAGCGGGCCGACGAACTGGCCCACGAACTCGGTCTCGCCGGCCTCATGGACCGCCGCACCTCCGCCCTCTCCGGCGGGCAGCGACGCCGACTGGACATCGCGCTCGGGCTCACCCACCGGCCCGTGGTGCTCTTCCTCGACGAGCCGACGACCGGACTCGACCCCGGCAGCCGCGCCGACCTCTGGGACCTCGTGCGCGGGCTGCGCGACACCCACGGCACCACGGTCTTCCTGACCACCCACTACCTCGACGAGGCGGACGCGCTCGCCGACCGGCTGGTGATCGTCGACCGGGGTGTGGTCGTCGCCGACGGCACGCCCGGCGCGCTGAAGCGGGCGCACGGCGGCTCCCCCGACGCGACCCTCCAGGACACCTTCCTCGCCATCACCGGACGCGGCCCCGACCCGGCCGACGCCACGCCCGTGGCCGTCTGACACCGCCCCGCAGCCGACCGCCCCGCCGAACAGGACCGAGGACCGATGCTTCTCCACGACACCGCGCTGATCTTCGGGCGCTACGCCCGCCAGACCCTGCGCTCCCGCTTCGCGATGCTCTTCGGCGTCCTGATGCCGTTGCTGTACCTGCTCTTCTTCGGACCGCTCCTGACCGGTCTGCCCCTTGCCTCCCGGGGCACCTCCTGGCAGGTCCTCGTCCCCGGCCTGCTGCTCCAACTCGGCCTGTTCGGGGCCGCGTTCGCCGGGTTCTCGATCATCATCGAGAAGAACCTCGGCATCGTGGAACGGATGCGGGTCACCCCCGTGAGCCGTCTCGCGCTGCTACTGGGCCGGGTGCTGCGCGACGCCGCCGTCTTCGTCCTCCAAGGGGTTCTGCTGGTCCTCGCGGCCCTGGTGATGGGACTGCGCGCGCCGCTCGCCGGCATCCTGATCGGCTTCGCCTTCGTCGCCCTGCTGACCGTCTCGCTCGCCTCGCTGTCGTACGCCCTCGCCCTGAAGGTCAGCACGCCGCAGGAGTTCGGGCCCACGGTGAACGCGCTGACCATGCCGTCCATGCTGCTGTCCGGCCTGATGCTGCCGATGGCGCTGGCCCCCGGCTGGCTGGACGTGCTCTCGCACTTCATGCCGTTCCGCTATCTGGTGGACGCGGTACGGGACGCGTACGTCGGCTCCTACGCCACCGCGCACATGCTGTACGGCGTCCTGGTGGCCCTGGGTCTCGCCGCACTCGCCGTGACAGTGGGCACACGCGTCTTCCGCAGGACCGGGGCGTAACTAGGCTGACCCCATGGTCAATCTCACGCGCATCTACACCCGGACCGGCGACCAGGGCACCACCGCCCTCGGCGACATGAGCAGGGTCGCCAAGACCGACCTGCGGATCTCGGCGTACGCCGACGCCAACGAGGCGAACGCGGTGATCGGCACGGCCATCGCGCTGGGCGGCCTGGAGGCCGAGGTCGTCGAGGTCCTCACCCGGGTCCAGAACGACCTGTTCGACGTGGGCGCGGACCTCTCGACCCCGGTGGTCGAGGACCCGCAGTTCCCGCCGCTGCGGGTGGAGCAGTTCTACGTCGACAAGCTGGAGGCGGACTGCGACCGCTTCAACGAGCGGCTGGAGAAGCTCCGTTCCTTCATCCTGCCCGGCGGCGCCGCGGGCGCGGCCCTGCTGCACCAGGCGTGCACGGTCGTCCGCCGCGCCGAGCGTTCCACCTGGGCGGCGCTGGAGGTCCACGGGGAGGCGATGAACCCGCTCACCGCCACCTACCTCAACCGCCTCTCGGACCTCCTGTTCATCCTCGCGCGCACGGCCAACAAGGACACCGGTGACGTCCTGTGGGTCCCGGGCGGAGAGCGCTAGCACCCGAGCCGCACCGCAGCAGACCCCTCGCCCGGAGGAACGGCGAGGGGTCGCCTGCGATCTCCGACGGAGGTCGGGCCGGACCTTTTTTGCCGGTCGCGAAGGGGCCTCCGGCAGCCGTGCCCCGTGGCATCGCCCCGCGGCGCCGGACGGCCGAGCGTGCACGTCAGCCCACCTGCCGGCCCCACCGGGCACCGGGCGCCGGGCCCAAGCGGCCGTCCTTCCGGGGTAGTTGAGGGATCACCCCCGGCACATTGCACTGGTCCAGACCTATTGACCCGTGGTCCAGACCTTTCTATTCTCGCCGCACTGCGCTTAGCCATGCCCACGACACCCCCGGCCGAGGGGGCGCGAGGGCGGCGGGAGCGCGAGCGCGCGCACGCCCACCGGGCTGAGCACGGTCGCGGTTCCCCCGCTCGTCACGGCGCCACCGAGGCACCAGACGAAAGAGGAGAGGCATCCATGCGCTTCCGGCAGAGAGCCAGACACAGAACCGTGGCGGGGCTCACCACCCTGCTCCTCCCCCTCGCCGCACTCGTCGGCCTCGCGGGTCCCGCACAGGCGGCCACCAGCGCCACCGCGACGTACACCAAGACCCAGGACTGGGGGACGGGGTTCGGCGGCCAGTGGACCGTCAAGAACACCGGTACCGCCGCCATCAGTTCGTGGGCCATCGAGTGGGACTTCCCCACCGGCACGTCCGTCACCTCGGCCTGGGACGCGGACGTCACCCACTCCGGGAACCACTGGACCGCCAAGAACAAGTCCTACAACGGCACCCTCGCCGCGGGCGCCTCCCTCTCCTTCGGCTTCAACGGCGCAGGCTCCGGCTCGCCCACCAACTGCACGCTGAACGGCGGCAGTTGTGACGGCGGCCCCACCGTCCCCGGTGACAGCGCACCCTCCGCGCCCGGCACGCCCACCTCTTCGGCCGTCACCGACACCTCGGTGAAGCTCTCCTGGAGCGCGGCCACCGACGACAAGGGCGTCAAGAACTACGACGTCCTGCGCGGCGGCACCAAGGTCGCGACCGTGACGACCACCTCGTACACGGACACCGGCCTGACCGCCGGCACCGACTACTCGTACACGGTCCAGGCCCGTGACACCGCCGACCAGACCGGTCCGGTCAGCGGCGCGGTCTCCGTGCACACCACCGGCGGCGGCACCACTCCCCCGCCCACCGGCAACGCCGTCAAGCTCGGCTACTTCACCGAGTGGGGCATCTACGGCCGCAACTACAACGTCAAGAACCTGGTGACGTCCGGCTCGGCCGCCAAGATCACGCACATCAACTACGCCTTCGGCAACGTCACCGGCGGCAAGTGCGCGATCGGCGACTCCTACGCCGACTACGACAAGGCCTTCACCGCCGACCAGTCGGTCAGCGGCGTCGCCGACACCTGGGACCAGCCGCTGCGCGGCAACTTCAACCAGCTGCGCGAGCTGAAGGCCAAGTACCCGAACATCAAGGTGCTGTGGTCCTTCGGCGGCTGGACCTGGTCCGGCGGCTTCGGTGACGCGGCCAAGAACCCGGCGGCCTTCGCTCAGTCCTGCTACGACCTGGTCGAGGACCCGCGCTGGGCCGATGTCTTCGACGGCATCGACATCGACTGGGAGTACCCGAACGCCTGTGGCCTGACCTGCGACACCAGCGGTGCCGCGGCCTACAAGAACGTCATGCAGGCGCTGCGCGCCAAGTTCGGCACGAACAACCTGGTCACCGCCGCCACCACGGCCGACGGCACCTCGGGCGGAAAGATCGACGCCGCCGACTACGCGGGCGCCGCGCAGTACGTCGACTGGTACAACGTGATGACGTACGACTTCTTCGGCGCGTTCGACGCGGACGGCCCGACCGCCCCGCACTCCCCGCTCACCTCGTACAGCGGCATCCCGCAGGCCGGCTTCACCACGGCCGACGCGATCGCCAAGTTCAAGTCCAAGGGCGTGCCGGCCAGCAAGCTGCTGATCGGCATCGGCTTCTACGGGCGCGGCTGGACCGGCGTCACCCAGGACGCCCCGGGCGGCACCGCCACCGGTCCCGCACCGGGCACGTACGAGCCGGGCAACGAGGACTACAAGGTCCTCAAGACGTCCTGCCCCGTCACCGGCACCATCGCCGGCACGGCGTACGCGCACTGCGGCAGCAACTGGTGGTCGTACGACACCCCGTCGACCATCGCCGGCAAGATGTCGTGGGCCAAGACCCAGGGTCTGGGCGGCGCGTTCTTCTGGGAGTTCAGCGGCGACACCAGCAACGGTGAACTCGTCAGCGCCATCAACAGCGGCCTGAGCTGACCCCCGCACCACCTCGCACGAAAGCCGCGGGCAGACCTCCGGGTCTGTCCGCGGCTTTCTTTTCCGGCGGCCCGAGCGGCACCGACCGGGCGGGTGTACGGGGAGGGCAGGTGTCGGGTCAGGCGACGTTCACGCGCTGGCCGGGCGGGGCCGCCTCCAGCCACGCGAGGAAGCCGGTGAGCGCGTCCTCGCTCATCGCCAGTTCGAGTCGCGTACCGCGGTGGAGACAGGTCAGGATGATCGCGTCGGAGAGCAGCGCGAGTTCTTCCTCGCCCTCGGCGGCCCGGCGGCCGGCCACCTCGATCGCCGAGCGTTCGAGAACACGACGCGGCCGGGGGGCGTAGGAGAAGACGCGGTACCACTCGACGCGGTCGCTGTTGTAGCGGGCGACTCCGTAACTCCAGCCCTTGCCCCCGGCGTCACCCTTCTCGGGGACGTCCCAGCGCAGGCTGCAGTCGAACGTTCCGCCGGAACGCTGGATCAGCCGGCGGCGGAGGCCGAAGACGAACAGCCCCACCACCACGAGCGCCACCACGATTCCGCACACAGTCAGAGCGAGGACCATCGACACCGACCTCCTCGTCTCCTAGGTAACGGAAAAGAAAAAACTTCCGGATTTGCCTCAGCCGCGGCCAGGGCCGGAGTGATCCGGTCCCAGCCGCGGCTGAGGCAAAGCTTCACACAGTGCGGCCCCAGCGCCTAAGGGCCTGGGGTCGCACGGTCGTCAGCGCGTCGACACCGCACGCAGGCGGACGTCCGCGCGACGCTCGGCGGACGCGTCGGCGTCCGACTTCGCGCGCTCGAGCGCCCGCTCCGCACGCTGGACATCGATCTCGTCCGACAGCTCGGCGATCTCGGCCAGCAGCGACAGCTTGTTGTCGGCGAACGAGATGAAACCCCCGTGCACCGCCGCGATGACCGTTCCGCCATCGCTCGTACGAATGGTCACCGGGCCCGACTCCAGCACACCGAGAAGCGGCTGGTGACCGGGCATGACGCCGATGTCGCCGGACGCGGTACGCGCGACGACCAGGGTGGCCTCGCCGGACCAGACACTGCGGTCCGCGGCGACGAGCTCGACGTGCAGCTCAGCAGCCAAGGTGGGCTCCTCGGGTCACCACCCGGCGTTGCTGCCGGGTGTTGGGTCAAAGTCTAGTAGGCGAACGGAGGGGGACGGACCGCGCCCCACGAGGCGCGGCCCCTCCCACCTCATTCAGAACACGAGGTTCAGGAAACGCCGAGTTCCTTGGCGTTGGCCTTGAGGTCCTCGATACCACCGCAGAGGAAGAACGCCTGCTCCGGGAAGTGGTCGTACTCGCCGTCGATGATCGCGTTGAAGGCCACGATCGACTCGTCCAGCGGGACGTCCGACCCGTCGACGCCGGTGAACTGCTTGGCGACGTGGGTGTTCTGGGACAGGAAGCGCTCCACACGACGGGCACGGTGGACGGTGAGCTTGTCCTCTTCGCCCAGCTCGTCGATACCGAGGATCGCGATGATGTCCTGGAGGTCCTTGTACTTCTGGAGGACCGACTTCACCCGCATGGCGGCGGCGTAGTGGTCCGCCGCGATGTAGCGCGGGTCCAGGATGCGGGACGTGGAGTCCAGCGGGTCCACGGCCGGGTAGATGCCCTTCTCGGAGATCGGACGGGAGAGAACCGTCGTCGCGTCGAGGTGGGCGAACGTGGTGGCCGGGGCCGGGTCGGTCAGGTCGTCCGCGGGGACGTAGATCGCCTGCATCGAGGTGATCGAGTGACCACGGGTCGAGGTGATGCGCTCCTGGAGGAGACCCATCTCGTCGGCCAGGTTCGGCTGGTAGCCCACCGCGGAGGGCATACGGCCGAGCAGGGTCGAGACCTCGGAACCGGCCTGCGTGAAGCGGAAGATGTTGTCGATGAAGAACAGCACGTCCTGCTTCTGCACATCGCGGAAGTACTCCGCCATGGTCAGACCCGCGAGGGCCACGCGCAGACGGGTGCCCGGGGGCTCGTCCATCTGACCGAAGACAAGCGCGGTCTTGTCGATGACGCCCGACTCGGACATCTCCTCGATGAGGTCGTTGCCCTCACGGGTGCGCTCGCCGACACCGGCGAACACGGAGACACCGTCGTGGTTGTTGGCGACGCGGTAGATCATCTCCTGGATGAGCACCGTCTTGCCGACACCGGCACCACCGAACAGACCGATCTTTCCACCCTTGACGTACGGGGTGAGGAGGTCGATGACCTTGACGCCGGTCTCGAACATCTCGGTCTTCGACTCGAGCTCGTCGAAGCGCGGGGCCTTGCGGTGGATGGACCAGCGCTCGCCCGAGTACTTCTCGTCGCTGTTCAGCACCTCGCCGAGGGTGTTGAACACCTTGCCCTTGGTGAAGTCGCCGACGGGGACCGTGATGCCGGTACCCGTGTCGGTGACCGCGGCCTGGCGGACCAGACCGTCGGTGGGCTGCATGGAGATCGTGCGGACCAGGCCGTCACCCAGGTGCTGGGCGACTTCCAGGGTCAGCGTCTTCTTCTCGCCGGCGTTGGCCGGGTCGGCCACCTCGACGTGAAGGGCGTTGTAGATGTCCGGCATCGCGTCGACGGGGAACTCCACGTCGACGACCGGGCCGATGACCCGGGCGACGCGGCCCGTGGCAACGGCCGTCTCAGAAGTCGTCGTCATTACTTGTCACTCCCCGCGGTCGCGTCGGCAAGGGCTGCGGAGCCACCGACGATCTCGCTGATTTCCTGGGTGATTTCGGCCTGGCGGGCCGCATTGGCAAGTCGGGAGAGCGTGGTGATCAGGTCTCCCGCGTTGTCGGTCGCCGACTTCATCGCGCGGCGCGTGGCGGCGTGCTTGGAGGCAGCCGACTGGAGCAGCGCGTTGTAGATACGGCTCTCGACGTAGCGCGGCAGCAGGGCGTCAAGGACGTCCTCCGCCGACGGCTCGAACTCGAACAGCGGAAGGATCTCGCCCTTGGGCGCTTCCTCCGCGACCTCTTCGAGGCGGAGCGGCAGCAACCGGCTGTCGACAGCCGACTGCGTCATCATCGAGACGAACTCGGTGTAGACGATGTGGAGTTCGTCCACGCCGCCGTCCGCCGTCTCCTTCTCGATGGCCTCGATGAGCGGACCCGCGACCTTCTTCGCGTCCGCGTAGGTGGGCTCGTCGGTGAACCCCGACCACGACTCCACGACCTTGCGCTCGCGGAAGTTGTAGTGGGCCAGACCGCGGCGGCCGACGATGAAGGTGTCGACCTCCTTGCCCTCGCCCTCGAGGCGCGCCGTCAACTGCTCGGCGGCCTTGATGGCGTTGGAGTTGAAGGCGCCGGCCAGTCCGCGGTCGCTCGTGAGGAGCAGCACCGCGGAACGGGTCGCCGTCTCCGCCTCCGTGGTCAGCGGGTGCTTGGTGTTCGAACCGGTACCGACCGCCGTGACCGCGCGCGTGAGCTCGGTCGCGTACGGCGCGGAGGCCGCCACCTTGCGCTGCGCCTTGACGACACGCGAGGCGGCGATCATCTCCATCGCCTTGGTGATCTTCTTGGTCGCGGTGACGGATCGGATGCGACGCTTGTAGACCCGGAGCTGGGCTCCCATGAGTCAGGTCCCTTCCTTACGTCACTTGGCCGCGGCCGGAGCGTCCTCGCCGAGAAGCTTCCCGTCCGAGGTCTCGAACTGCTTCTTGAAGTCCGCGATGGAGTCCGCGACGGCGGTGAGCGTGTCGTCCGACATCTTGCCGCCCTCCTTGATGGAGGTCATGAGGCCCTGCTCCTTGCGGTGCAGGTACTCCAGGAGCTCCTTCTCGAAGCGGCGGACGTCCTCGACCGGAACGTCGTCCATCTTGCCGGTGGTGCCGGCCCAGACGGAGACGACCTGGTCCTCGGTCGGCATCGGCTGGTACTGAGCCTGCTTGAGCAGCTCGACCAGACGCTGACCGCGCTCCAGCTGCGACTTCGACGCGGCGTCCAGGTCGGAACCGAAGGCGGCGAACGCCTCCAGCTCGCGGTACTGGGCGAGGTCGAGGCGAAGCCGGCCGGAGACCTGCTTCATCGCCTTGTGCTGGGCGGAGCCACCGACGCGGGAGACCGAGATACCGACGTTCAGGGCCGGACGCTGGCCGGCGTTGAACAGGTCGGACTCCAGGAAGCACTGGCCGTCGGTGATGGAGATGACGTTGGTCGGGATGAACGCCGACACGTCGTTCGCCTTGGTCTCGACGATCGGCAGACCGGTCATCGAACCGGCGCCCAGGTCGTCGGAGAGCTTCGCGCAGCGCTCCAGCAGACGGGAGTGCAGGTAGAAGACGTCACCGGGGTAGGCCTCGCGCCCCGGCGGGCGGCGGAGCAGCAGGGACACGGCGCGGTAGGCGTCGGCCTGCTTCGAGAGGTCGTCGAAGATGATGAGGACGTGCTTGCCCTCGTACATCCACTGCTGGCCGATGGCCGAACCGGTGTACGGCGCCAGGTACTTGAAGCCGGCCGGGTCGGACGCCGGGGCGGCGACGATGGTCGTGTACTCCAGGGCGCCGGCCTCTTCGAGCGCACCACGCACGGAGGCGATGGTGGAACCCTTCTGACCGATGGCGACGTAGATGCAGCGGACCTGCTTCTTCGTGTCGCCCGAGCGCCAGTTGTCACGCTGGTTGATGATCGTGTCGACGGCCAGGGCGGTCTTGCCGGTCTGGCGGTCGCCGATGATCAGCTGACGCTGGCCACGGCCGATCGGGGTCATCGCGTCGACGGCCTTGTAGCCCGTCTCCATCGGCTCGTGCACCGACTTGCGGACCATGACGCCCGGAGCCTGCAGCTCGAGGGCGCGTCGTCCGGACGTCTCGATCTCGCCGAGGCCGTCGATCGGGTTGCCGAGCGGGTCGACGACGCGGCCGAGGTAACCCTCGCCCACGGCGACGGACAGCACCTCACCGGTGCGCTGCACCGGCTGGCCCTCCTCGACACCGCTGAACTCGCCGAGGACGACCGCACCGATCTCGCGCTCTTCCAGGTTGAGCGCGAGGCCGAGAGTTCCGTCCTCGAACTTCAGCAGCTCGTTCGCCATGGCCGAGGGGAGACCCTCGATCTTGGCGATACCGTCGCCGGCGACGGTGACCGTACCGACCTCCTCGCGCGAGGCCGCGTCCGGCTTGTACGACTGGACAAAGTTCTCCAGCGCATCCCGGATCTCCTCCGGCCGGATCGTGAGCTCCGCCATCTGGGTTCCCTGCTCTCCTTGTTGGGCCCGAAGTTTCACTTGGGGGGATGGGGACTCCCCCCTGAAAGAGGTGAATCCTCTGCACGGCCCAACATGGGCCGTAATTGCGTCCTGCTTATGGGCTTGCTAGCTCGCCATACGGCGAGTGGCGTCCTCGAGACGGTCCGCGATCGAACCGTTGATGACCTCGTCACCGACCTGCACCCGGATCCCGCCGAGGACATCGGGGTCCACGTCGAGGTTCAGGTGCATCGGGCGGCCGTAGAGCTTCGCCAGCGCGGCGCCGAGGCGCTGCTTCTGGCCGTCACTCAGCGGCACCGCCGAGGTGACCACGGCGACCATGCGGTTGCGGCGCTCGGCGGCGAGCTTGGACAGGGAGTCGAGTCCCGCTTCCAGGCTACGTCCGCGCGGCGCGGTCACAAGGCGCGTCACGAGACGCTCGGTCGTCACGTTGGCCCGGCCGCCGAGCAGGCTGCGCAGCAGCTGGCTCTTGGCCGCCGTGGTGGCGGCCCGGTCGGTCAGCGCGGCGCGCAGCTCGGTGTTCGAGGAGACGATCCGGCCGAAGCGGAACAGCTCGTCCTCGACATCGTCGAGCGCGCCCGTCCGCTGGGCCGCCGTGAGGTCGGCGGTCGCGGCGATCTCCTCGAGCGCGTCCACCAGGTCGCGGGGCTGCGACCAGCGGGAACGCACCATGCCGGTGACCAGGTCGGCGGTGGTACCGCTCACCTGGGCGCCCAGCAGGCGCTGGACCAGCTCGGCCTTGGCCTCGGCGGGCTGCGCCGGGTCGGTGAGGACCCGACGCAGCGACACCTCGCGGTGGAGCAGCGCGGTGACCGCGGCCAGCTCGTCGGCGAGCTGCGCCGCGTCCACGGACGTGGAGTCCGTCAGCGCGTCGAGACGCTCACGTGCGGCTGCGGTTGCCTCGCGGCTCGCTCCGTGCGCTGTCATCGAGCCGCCTCGGCCTTCTCCTCAAGCTCGGAGAGGAAACGGTCGATGACACGGCTCTGGCGGGCGTGGTCCTCGAGGGACTCGCCGACCAGCTTGCCGGCCAGGTCGGTGGCCAGGTGGCCGACGTCCTGACGCAGCGCCTGCGACGCGGCCTTGCGGTCCGCCTCGATCTGCGTGTGACCGGCGGCGATGATCTCTTCGCGCTGCCGCTGGCCTTCCGCGCGCATCTCGGTGATGAGCGTGGCGCCCTGCTCCTGTGCCTCCTGGCGCAGGCGCGCGGCCTCGTGACGGGCCTCGGCGAGCTGAGCCTTGTACTGCTCAAGAACGCTCTGGGCCTCGGTCTGAGCGGCCTCGGCCTTTTCGATACCGCCCTCGATGGCCTCGCGACGCTGCTCCAGAACCTTGTTGATGTTCGGGAGGAGCTTCCAGGCCAGGAAGCCGAAGACGATGACGAAGGCGAGCAGGCCGATGACAAGCTCGGGAATCGGCGGGACGAGGGGGTTTTCCGTCTCCTCGGCCGCCAGAATGAGCAGCTGGCTCATGTCAGTGCCTTTCGTCTAGTGGGCTGTCGTGGATCCGAAGATCACTTGCCGTAGACGAACGGCATGACCAGACCGATGAGGGCGAGCGCCTCACAGAAGGCGAAGCCGAGGATCTGGTTGGCGCGGATCAGACCGGCGGCCTCGGGCTGACGGGCGAGGGCCTGGGTGCCGTTACCGAAGATGATGCCGACGCCGACGCCGGGGCCGATGGCCGCGAGGCCGTAACCGATCGAGCCGAGCGAGCCGGAGACAGCGGCAAGGGTCTGGGACATGCCAGTTCTTCCTTTTCTTTACGGACCGGTGGGGGTTGGCCACCGGACGACTGCGGGGTCGAGAGGGGAGGCGCTCAGTGGTTCTCGGCCAGTGCGCCCTGGATGTAGGTGCAGGTCAGCAGGACGAAGACGTAGGCCTGCAGGGCCTGGATGAACAGCTCGAACGCGGTCATGACGAGGGTCATGATGAACGAGACGCCCGCGTACGCGATGCCGATGCCGTTGAGCAGGTACCAGCTGGCGATGGTGAACAGCAGCAGCAGCGTGTGGCCCGCGAACATGTTCGCGAACAGTCGCACCGCGTGCGTGAACGGGCGGACGAGCAGGTTCGAGAAGAACTCGATGACCATGGCGAGCGGCAGAACCGGGCCGAGCGACTTGTCGTATCCGGTGACGTTCTTGAAGAAGCCCACGAAGCCGTGCCGCTTGAAGGTCAGCGAGACCCACAGGACATAGACGATCAGGGCCAGCACCAGCGGGTACGAGATGATCGCGGTGACCGGGAACTGGGCGAGCGGAATGATCGACCAGAGGTTCATCATCCAGACGAAGAAGAACAGCGAGACGATCAGCGGAACGTACTTCTCGCCTTCCTTCTTGCCGATCGTCTCGTAGACGACGCCACGGCGGACGAAGTCGTAGCCCGCCTCGGCGATCATCTGCAGCTTGCCCGGGACGACCTTCGGCTTACGGAAGGCGGCCCAGAAGAAGCCGACGATGACGATCGAACCGAGCAGCGCCAGGAGCATCGTCTTGTTGAAGTAGACGTTGCTGTCACCGTCGCCCCAGAGGGGCTCGAACAGGAACGAGTGCAGGCCGGGAGCCGGGAAGCCACAGCCGTCGAAGATGTGGCAGTCGGTCTCGAAGGCGAGCACCTGCGTCGGGTCAGCACTCACCGCGGGCTCCTTCAGCGTGGCGCATAGGTACGGCAACCTCGTTGTGTCGGCGCGGCGCACAGCCGCGGTTCGGCACTGGACTGGTGTTACGGATGTGGGGGCGGCTGTGGGGCATCAAGCCTCGCGATTGAGCAGGCGTCAGCTCAGATGCCCGCGCCCGCGATGCCGCAGTTGGCACCGGACGATAGCAGGATCTCTTACGCGCACTTATCCCGGCCCTACCGTTCACGACGAGTGCCCTGTCTTCTCGGGCTTGTCGCCCTTCGAGGACTCGGGTTCGACGTAGAGGATCTTGGCCTTCATGTGGGCACGCGCCTGTGCGCCGATCCACGCGAGCGTGGTGACGACCAGGGTGAGCGCGAAGGACTTGGGGTTGAACAACGACGTGTTCTTGAACGCGGCGACGAAGATGAACAGCAGAAGAATCTGCGCCGTGTAGAGCAAGAGACCCATCGCCTGGAACAGGTGCGGAAGCGATTTGGCGGTGCGCTGCAGAACGTAGAGACCGAGCCCCATGAAGAGGATCACGACCAGCGTCGCGACGACCGCCCCGACCGCTCCCTTGCCGCCGGCGACCACACCACTGACCGCGGCGGCAATCGCGCCGACGGCAGCTGTGGGTACAGCGGCTTGAAGGAGAATCCGGGCGTCATTGGACGGCATGGCGGCAACTCCGCTTGCTCAGGGGGGCAGGGTGTCGTCATGGACGAGCGTAGTCCCGGGTGGAGAGAGAACCTCACGCCAAGGGACCGTCGCACTAGGGTCCTTCGGCTGTGTCCCGGGTTCTCGTGAACCGTATCACAAACTATTTGATGAGGTCTTTACCTGGTTGGTGTGCTCACTGTCACACATGAGAGTGACAGTGCGCGTCTGCGCACCCAAGGGGTCAACTTGTCTGGTATTGGGGCTCTTTGCTCCCCCACGACTTGGTCACGCGTTAGTCAGATTCTTACCTTCACGTCAGCGCGACGACTCGGCCTCACGCCGGTCCAGGAGTCCCGAACGGGCACCAATTGCCGTTGCCCCGTTGACTCCTGAGACTCCGGCGACCGCGGCGGCACGGTGTTCACGCGCCTCGTCCGGCCCGTCCGTGACGGCCGTCTCGTGCATCACGGGCGCCCCGTCCACGGCGGCCGCGGCGGCGGCCCTGCGCCGGCGGTAGCGCGGCGGCAGGAGGTGCTCCGCCCAGCGCGGGGCACGCGGTGTGAAGCGCGGCAGCAGGAGCAGCACCAGACCGACCGCGCTGAGTGCCGCGATGGCCAGCACGCTCCACATGGCCCCGGAGTTGACCGAGTAGGCGAGAGCGCCGAACGAGATCAGCGCCGACCAGAAGTACATGATCAGCACAGCGCGGCTGTGCGAGTGGCCGACCTCCAGGAGGCGGTGGTGCAGGTGCCCGCGGTCCGCCGCGAACGGCGACTGTCCGCGCCAGGTGCGCCGCACGATGGCGAGCACGAGGTCGGCGGCCGGGATCGCGATGATCGTCAGCGGCAGCAGCAGCGGGATGAACACGGGAACCGTCTGGTGGACGGTGTTGCGCTCGGAACCGGAGAAGAGGTTCATCACGTCGGGGTCGATCTGCCCCGTGATGGAGATCGCGCCGGCGGCCAGCACCAGCCCGATGAGCATCGAGCCGGAGTCGCCCATGAAGATCCGCGCGGGATGCATGTTGTGCGGCAGGAAGCCCAGGCACATGCCCATCAGGATCGCCGCGAACAGCGTCGCCGGGGCGGCCGCCTCGATGCCGTACGAGTACCAGATCCGGTAGGCGTACAGGAAGAACGCGGCGGACGCGATGCACACCACACCGGCGGCCAGTCCGTCGAGGCCGTCCACGAAGTTGACCGCGTTGATCGTGATGACGACGAGCGCCACCGTCAGCAGCGTGCCCTGCCACTGGGTCAGCGCGACCAGGCCGACGCCCGGGATCGGCAGCCACAGGATCGTCAGACCCTGCACCACCATCACACCGGCGGCGATCATCTGGCCGCCCAGCTTGATCAGGGCGTCGATCTCGAACTTGTCGTCCAGCACGCCGATCAGCCAGATCAGCGCGGCTCCGGAGAGCAGGGCACGCGGTTCGTTCGAGTTGGCGAAGACCTCGTTGAGGTTCGTCAGGTGGTCCGCGACCAGCAGACCGGCGCACAGGCCGAAGAACATCGCGATGCCGCCGAGCCGCGGCGTGGGTTCACGGTGCACGTCGCGCGCACGGATTTCCGGCATGGCTCCGGCCACGATCGCGAACTTCCGTACCGGCCCTGTCAGCAGATACGTCACCGCGGCCGTGATGCAGAGCGTCAGCAGGTATTCACGCACGGGCTTCCCCACAGGTCTCGCTGGCCATCACAGCCCCACACCCTAGCGATGCACGCATATGGTTGGGGACTTCCGGGTAGCGACGATGGTTGCACGAGTGGCTGTGCACCTGTGCACATGTACCCGCGGTCAGTCCGGATATGGGGGAAATCTTCCGGTCAGCTCCCGCACTTCTTCACGGGCCCGCCTGGCCTCGATCTCGTCCCGCAGCACCCCGGCGAACAGGACCGCGACCCGCGCGGCCTCCGCCTCGCCCATTCCCTGGGTGGTCAGCGCCGCGGTGCCCAGCCGCAGGCCACGGGCGTCGCCGTGGGGCAGCGCACACGTGTCGAGGACCATACCGGCGGCGGCGAGCCGGCCACGCGCCGTGCGCCCGTCGACACCGAGCGGCGCCGGATCCACCGTGACGAGGTGGGTGTCGGTGCCACCGGTGGTGACGGCGAGCCCCTCCGCGTCCAGTCCGGCGGCCAGCACCCGCGCGTTGGCGACCACCTGATGGGCGTACGCCGTGAACGCCGGGGTCGCCGCCTCGCCGAACGCGACGGCCTTCGCCGCGATGGTGTGCATCTGCGCGCCGCCCTGGGTGAACGGGAAGACCGCCCGGTCCACCCGCTCGGCCAGCTCGCTCCCGCACAGGATCATGCCGCCACGCGGCCCCCGGAGCACCTTGTGCGTCGTCGCGCACACCACGTCGGCGTACGGCACCGGATTGGGCGCCGCTCCCCCGGCGACGAGCCCGATGGGGTGGGCGGCGTCCGCGATCAGATAGGCGCCGGCCTCGTCGGCGACCTCGCGGAAGAAGGCGTGGTCGATGTGCCGGGGGTAGGAGATCGATCCGCAGACGACGGCCTTGGGGCGGTGGGCGCGGGCCAGCGCGCGCACCTCCTCGTGGTCGATGAGCCCGGTCTCCGCCTCGACCCCGTATCCGACGAAGTCGAACCAGCGTCCGGAGAAGTTCGCGGGCGAGCCGTGGGTGAGGTGACCGCCGGAGCGCAGGCCCATCGCCAGCACGGTGTCACCGGGGCGCAGCAGGGCGGCGTACGCGGCGAGGACGGCCGAACTCCCGGAGTGGGACTGGACGTTGGCGTGGTCGGCGCCGAACAGGGCCTTGGCGCGGTCGACGGCGACGCGTTCGGCGACGTCGACGAGTTCGCAGCCGCCGTGGTGGCGGGCGCCGGGGTATCCCTCGGCGTACTTGTTCGCCATCGGGGAGCCGAGCGCGGCCAGCACGGCGGGCGAGGTGAAGTTCTCGGCGGCGATCAGCTGGAGGGTCGTGGACTGCCGGTCCAGCTCACCGCGCAGGATCTCCGCCATCTCGGGGTCCTGGCGCAGGAGGACATCCGCTTCGGGCATCTGGGTGACCGGCATGGTGGACTCCGGACTCGGCGGGGACGCGCGCTACGTCCAATGTAGGACCGCGGGCCCCGCGACGCCTGATGTCCGTCTCCCGGGACGCCCGATGTCAGGTCCGGGCGCGTACCCCCGTCAGCGCGGTGACGACCGGGTCGAGCGCCTCGTTGATCTCGTCGCCGATGGACCGGAAGAACGGCAGCGGCGCCCCGTAGGGGTCGAAGACCTCGTCCGCCTCCGCCGTCGGGGCCAGCAGCCAGCCGCGCAGGGCGGCGGCGGCGCGCACCAGGGCGACGGCGCGTTCGACGACGCCGTGCTCCAGGGGCGGCAGGGTCGCCGGGTCTATGGCGCGGACGAGGCGGGTGAACTCCTTCAGGGTGAAGGTGCGCAGGCCCGCCGAGTGCCCCATGGAGATGACCTGCGCGCGGTGGTCGCGGGTGGCCGTCAGGACGAGGTCGGCGCGGATGACGTGGTCGTCGAGCAGTTCACGCCCGACGAAGCCGGAGGGGTCCGCGCCGAAGTCGGCGAGGACGGTCGCCGCGTTGGCCTCCATGGGCGCGCCCTCGTGGCCCCAGGTACCGGCGCTCTCCACGATGAGGCCGCCCCACCGGGGGTCGCCGAGCCGGTCCGCGAGGGCATGCCGGGTCAGCCGCTCGGTGATGGGCGAGCGGCACACGTTGCCGGTGCTGACGTGGAGGATGCGGAAGGACTCCCTGGGGGACCCGTCGGTCCCCGTGATCCCCGTGCCTATGCCACGCATGGGGGTTCCCCCTGGTCGTGCGGAGCGGGGGGCCGGGAGGAGGCAGGGGCGGTCAATTCGCCACCTCGAGGTCGGGTACGACCTTCCGGAGCTCCTCCGCCGACAGGGCGCCCGCGCGCAGCAGCACCGGGACCTTGCCGGTCACGTCGACGATCGAGGAGGGCACGTTGCCCGGGGTGGGGCCGCCGTCCAGGTAGACCGAGATGGAGTCCCCGAGCATGTCCTGCGCGGCGTCACAGGTCTCCGGGGAGGGGTGGCCCGTGAGGTTGGCGGAGGAGACGGCCATCGGGCCGACCTCGGTGAGCAGCTCGATGGCGACGGGGTGCAGCGGCATGCGGATCGCCACCGTGCCGCGGGTGTCGCCGAGGTCCCACTGGAGGGACGGCTGGTGCTTGGCGACGAGCGTGAGGGCACCGGGCCAGAACGCGTCGACGAGTTCCCAGGCCATCTCGGAGAAGTCCGTGACGAGGCCGTGCAGGGTGTTCGGGGAGCCGATGAGGACGGGGGTGGGCATGTTGCGGCCCCGTCCCTTGGCGTCGAGGAGGTCGGCCACGGCCTCGGAGGTGAACGCGTCGGCGCCGACGCCGTAGACGGTGTCCGTCGGGAGGACCACCAGTTCGCCACGGCGGACGGCGGACGCTGCCTCGCGCAGACCGGTGGTGCGGTCGGTCGCGTCGTTGGTGTCGTATCGCCGTGCCATTTAGCGGGCCTCCTCGTACACGTACTGCTGGTGGGGAAACGGGGGGAACACGATGCGTGCGCGTGCCCTGTCGCCGGGCGCCGGGACGCGGTGGGCCGGGCTCACGGCATCGCCTTGCGGGCGGTCGCGAAGCGGGGCCGGTTGTTGAGGTCGGGGTGGTCGGCCGCGTCGGCCCAGCCCCGCTCCTCGGTGAAGATCCACGGAACCTGTCCGCCCTGGGTGTCGGCGTGCTCGACGACGACGACGCCTCCGGGGCGCAGCAGCCGGTGCGCGGTGCGCTCGATGCCGCGGATGAGGTCGAGTCCGTCCTCCCCCGAGAACAGGGCGAGTTCGGGGTCGTGGTCGCGGGCCTCCGGCTGCACGTACTCCCACTCGGTGAGCGGGATGTACGGAGGGTTGGAGATCACCAGGTCCACCTGGCCGTCGAGGTCCGGGAAGGCCTCCAGGGCGTCTCCCTGGCGCAGGTCGACCCTGGACCCCTCGACGTTCTTGCGCGTCCACCTGAGGGCGTCCTCGGACAGCTCCACGGCGTGCACACGGGAGCGCGGGACCTCCTGCGCGAGGGCGAGCGCGATGGCGCCCGATCCGGTGCACAGGTCGACGATCAGCGGTTCGACGACGTCCATCGCGCGGACGGCGTCTATGGCCCAGCCGACGACCGACTCGGTCTCCGGCCGGGGCACGAACACACCGGGCCCCACCTGGAGTTCGAGGTAGCGGAAGTAGGCGCGCCCGGTGATGTGCTGGAGCGGTTCACGCGCCTCGCGGCGCGCGATGACCTCCCAGTAGCGGGCGTCGAAGTCCACGTCCTTGACGGTGTGCAGCTCGCCCCGCTTCACGCCGTGCACGAAGGCGGCGAGTTCCTCCGCGTCGTTGCGCGGCGAGGGCACGCCGGCGTCGGCCAGCCGCTGGGTGGCCTGGGCGACTTCCGCGAGCAGCACGCTGCGGGAGTTCGGGGGTCGACCCCCAAAATGTTGCTGCACGCTGGTCCTCCGGGGCTGAGCTGTTGTCGTGGGCTGCTTACGCGGCGGCGAGCTTGGCTGCCGAGTCCGCGTCGACGCAGGCCTGGATCATCGCGTCGAGGTCGCCGTCCAGGACCTGGTCCAAGTTGTACGCCTTGAAGCCGACGCGGTGGTCCGAGATGCGATTCTCCGGGAAGTTGTACGTACGGATCTTCTCGGAACGGTCGACGGTGCGGACCTGGCTGCGGCGGACGTCCGCGGCCTCCCGTTCCGCTTCTTCCTGGGCCGCCGCGAGGAGCCTGGAGCGCAGGATACGCATCGCCTGCTCCTTGTTCTGCAGCTGGCTCTTCTCGTTCTGGCAGGAAGCGACGACTCCGGTGGGAATGTGCGTGATGCGCACGGCGGAGTCGGTGGTGTTGACGGACTGGCCGCCGGGGCCGGAGGAGCGGTAGACGTCGATCCGCAGGTCGTTCGCGTGGATCTCGACATCGACCTCCTCGGCCTCGGGGGTGACGAGCACGCCGGCGGCGGAGGTGTGGATGCGGCCCTGCGACTCGGTGGAGGGCACGCGCTGCACGCGGTGCACGCCGCCCTCGTACTTGAGGCGGGCCCAGACGCCCTGGCCGGGCTCGGTGGCACCCTGGCCGCCCTTGGTCTTCACGGCGACCTGGACGTCCTTGTAGCCGCCGAGCTCGGACTCGGTGGAGTCGATGATCTCGGTCTTCCAGCCGATGCGCTCGGCGTAGCGGAGGTACATGCGCAGGAGGTCACCGGCGAACAGGGCGGACTCGTCGCCGCCGGCGCCCGCCTTGATCTCCAGGATGACGTCCTTGTCGTCGCTCGGGTCGCGCGGGACCAGGAGCAGGCGGAGCTTCTCGGTGAGCTCCTCGCGCTGCTTCTCCAGGTCCTTGACCTCGGCGACGAAGTCGGGGTCGTCGGCGGCGAACTCCTTCGCCGTGCCGATGTCGTCCCCGGTCTGCTTCCAGGAGCGGTACGTCGCGACGATCGGGGTCAGCTCGGCGTAGCGCTTGTTGAGCTTGCGCGCGTTGGCCTGGTCGGCGTGGACCGACGGGTCAGCGAGCTTCTTCTCCAGATCGGCGTGCTCACCGATCAGTTCCTCGACCGCCTCGAACATCTCCGGCTCCAATGGACTGTCCCCGTCATGGGCTCGGGGACGTGGGGTACGGCATGGGGGGCCCCTGTTTCCGGCGTGGCCGGAACCCGGGGAAAGGGCTGCACCGCAAAGCGCCGGTCCCGGCGCCCCCGTGCCGGGGACGCCGAAGACCGGCGCTGTGGGCTCGCTACTTGTTGGCAGCGGCAGCCTTGCCGAAGCGGGCCTCGAAGCGGGCCACGCGGCCACCGGTGTCGAGGATCTTCTGCTTGCCCGTGTAGAACGGGTGGCACTCGGAGCAGACCTCGGCACGGATGGTGCCGGAGTCGATGGTGCTCCGGGTGGTGAACGACGCGCCACAGGTGCAGCTGACCTGCGTCTCGACGTACTCGGGGTGGATGTCGCGCTTCAAGGTGTCTCCTAGTTTCGGGAGGGCTCCGGGTCGCCGCCGCGGGATGCGGGTGCGTGAACCGGGGCCGACGTACCAGTCTGCCAGCACTGGCCGTATCCCCCAAAACCGGGGGACGCGATGATCTATTCCCCCGGGCGCCGCGGGGCCGGCCCCGGCCCCGTGAGCAGGGGCGGAGCGGCGCCGGGCGGCCTCCCGGGCGGCGTCAGCCGGAGCTGACGACGTTCTTCGCGGAGCCGGTGGCGGTGCCCTCGGTGGCCGACTTCGGGATCGGCTGGTCGTCCTTGAGCGCCTTCCAGACCTGCGCCGCCTTGTCCTTGTCGACCAGGACGCGGTTGGCGTCGGCGCTGTCGTACTGGACCGGCATCGTCACCATGTTCATGTGCGACGAGCTGATGCCCTTGAGTCCGTTGGCGAAGGACGCGAGGTCGGTGACCGAACCGATGTCGGAGTCGGTGGTGACCGTCTTGGTGGCGGTGTCGGCCAGGTCGTAGAGCTTCTTCGGGCTGGACAGCACGCCAAGGTGCTTGACCTGGTTGACCAGGGCCTTGATGAAGGCCTGCTGGAGCTGGATGCGGCCCAGGTCGGAGCCGTCGCCGACGCCGTGGCGGGTGCGCACCAGGCCGAGCGCCTGCTCACCGTCGAGGGTGTGCGTGCCGGCCGTCAGGTGCAGGTGGCTGTCGGGGTCCTTGATGCTCTTGGTCGTGGTGACCTTGACGCCGCCGAGGTCGTCGATGAGCTTCTGGAAGCCGGTGAAGTCGACCTCGACGTAGTGGTCCATGCGGATGCCGCTGACGGACTCGACGGTCTTCACGGCGCAGGTGGCGCCGCCGGTGGAGTACGCGGAGTTGAACATCACGCCGGAGGCCGCGTCGTGGGCGGTGCCCTTGGCGTCGGTGCAGGACGGCCGGTCGACCAGGGTGTCGCGCGGGATGGAGACCACGCTGGCCTTCTTGTGGCCCTTGTACACGTGGATGATCATCGCGGTGTCGGAGCGGGCGCTGCCGTCGTCGGTGCCGCCGCCCAGCTTCTTGTTGCCGCCGGCACGGGTGTCCGAGCCGAGGACCAGGATGTTCTCGGAGCCGTTGTCGACCTTCGTGGGCCGGTCGCTGCCGAGCGCCTGGTTGATGTCGACGCTCTTGATGTTGCCGTTGAGCTTGAAGTACAGGTAGCCGGCTCCGGTGCCGCCGAGCACCACGATGCCCGCGGCGCTCCAGGCCGTGATGAGCAGGGCCTTGCTCCGTGTGCTGCGCGCCTTGCGGCGGCGGCCCTTCGTGCCCCGGCGCGGGGCGCTCGTGCCCGGTTCTCCCGGTATCTCGGGCTCCGGTGTGCTCTCGGCAGGCATGTGCTCCTCAGTCCCTTTGCGGTCGGTTACCCCCTGCTTTCAGGGCTAGGCCCATCTGGTCGTGACGAGGCGTACCGCTCCATGGTCACTCCGTACGGTCAGACGGGGAAACTCGGGAAAGGGTTGCACAACGCTCTGTGTCCATCATGTGGCTCGATGGACACAGAGCGTCACCGGCGAGACCGGGCAAAAACCCGCCCACCTGCGATTTCAGCCGAAGATGTCGTACTGATCGAAACCGGTGCCGAGCGAGACCCTTGTGGCAAAGATCTCGCTGGTGGCCTTTCCGGTCCCCGGGTACAGGTAGAGCGTGCCGCCGGAGCTGCGGGCCAGGAAGTCGGCCTTGCCGTCGCCGGTCACGTCCCCGACGGCGTCGAAGGCGTCGTAGGTGCTCCAGGTGCGCACCTTGATGCGGCTGGAGAACGCGCCGCTACCGGTCCTGCCGGTCCCCTTGTAGAGGTAGATGTACGAGCCGGACTTGCTGCGCGCGATCAGGTCGGCCTTGCCGTCACCGGTGAAGTCCCCATGTCCGCGCACGGAGTTGTACTGGCTCCAGCCGGTGCCGACCTGCACCCGCGAGGAGAAGGTGCCGTTGCCCTTGCCGGGGTACTCCCACATCGTTCCGGAGGAGTCGACGGAGAGCATGTCGGGCAGGCCGTCGCCGGTGAGGTCGCCGGGCGCGATGACGCGCAGGCGGGTCCCCCAGCCGCTGAAGATCCTGTCGGTGGACCACTTGCCGGTCGCGGGCAGGAAGTGGGACCAGAAGACGTCGCCGCTGGCGCTGTCGCGGACCACGAGGTCCTGGTAGCCGTCCCGGTTCAGGTCGGTCTGGAGCACGACGTTGACGCCGTTCCAGTCGCCCCAGGAGACGCGGGTGGCGAGCGAGGTGCCCTTGGAGTCCTTCTGGTAGCCCTTCTTGCTGGAAGCGCTGCGCAGCCACACGTCGGCCTTGCTGTCGCCGCTGAGGTTGGTGTCCTCGACGTGCGGCCAGGCGGCGCCGACGTAGGTGCTGACCTTCGAGAAGACGCTGTACGCGCCCTTCGCGACGCAGTCCTTGACGCCCCAGGAGACGACGCCCACGATGCGGCTGTTGACGATCAGCGGACCGCCGGAGTCGCCGTTGCAGGCGGTGGTGGTGCCCGTGTCGGTACCGGTCGCCTTGGTGCCCGCGCAGACCATGTGGCCCGCGACGAACTCACCGGCGTAGGCGCTCTTGCAGGTGGTGTCCGAGTTGACCGGCAGCGTGGCCGTCTTCAGCGTCTCGGAGATGTCCTGGGTGGTGGAGGTGGTGCGGCCCCAGCCGTAGAGCGTCGCCTTGGTGGCGGAGGCGTAGGAGGCAGTGTCGCCGGACGTCGTCATGCGGATCGGCTTGGCGGTGACGGGGCTCGCCAGCGTGATGACCGCGATGTCGTTGTCGAAGGTCGTCGAGTTGTACGACGCGTGGTTCCACTGCCGCCAGGGAGCGCTGACCGTGGCCCCCTGCGGCAGGGTGCTGCCGCTCGCCAGCTGGGAGGTGCCGGTGATGACGGCGCCGTTGGCCTTCCAGTCGTATCCCTTGACGCAGTGCGCGGCGGTGAGGATCTTCGTCGGCGACACGACGGATCCGCCGCAGAAGAAGCCGAGGTCCTTGGCCTCGTCGTAGTACCAGAGCTGGGCCATGAACGGGGCCGTGCTGATACTGGTCGTGGTGCCGCCGATGATCTTCGGGTCGACCGTCGCCGCGTTCGTGTCGGCGCTCAGGGACGCCTTCTGCGCCGTACGCCCCGCGGTGTCGTCACCGGCGACGGCGCCCGCCACGCGCTTCTCCAGCTCGGCCAGGGACGGCGTCGAGTGGGCGGGCCGCACGGTCGGTGTGGGCGGCGTCGAGCCGGGCGCGGCGTTCGCGGACGACATCAGGAGCGCGCCCGCGACGGCGGCGGCGAGGCCGGCTGCGGCGACCGGGACGGCTATCCGTATGCGGCGTCTGTGACGACCGCCTCCAGACATGGGTGTGTCCACTCAAGTCCCCCCTCAGAGTCAAGAGTTCAGATCTGCTTCAGCAGACGTTCAAGGGCGCGATCGTACAGGTGTCCCCATCAGCGCAAAGGGCCGCCCCCGTCACTCGCGTGACGGGGGCGGCCCTGGTGCTACTGGCCCGGAGGACCTCAGTCGTTGCCGTTGCCCGGCGACGGCGTGGTCTTCTGGATCTGGAGCAGGAACTCGGCGTTCGACTTCGTCTGCTTCATCTTGTCGAGCAGCAGCTCGATCGCCTGCTGCTGGTCGAGCGCGTGGAGCACGCGGCGCAGCTTCCAGGTGATGGCGAGCTCGTCGCTGCCGAGCAGGATCTCTTCCTTACGGGTACCGGACGCGTCGACGTCCACCGCGGGGAAGATGCGCTTGTCGGCGAGCTTGCGGTCGAGCTTGAGCTCGGCGTTGCCGGTGCCCTTGAACTCCTCGAAGATGACCTCGTCCATGCGCGAGCCGGTGTCGACGAGCGCGGTGGCCAGGATCGTCAGCGAACCGCCGTCCTCGATGTTGCGCGCCGCACCGAAGAAGCGCTTCGGCGGGTAGAGCGCGGTCGAGTCGACACCACCGGACAGGATGCGGCCGGAGGCCGGGGCGGCCAGGTTGTACGCACGGCCCAGACGGGTGATCGAGTCCAGCAGCACGACGACGTCGTGGCCCAGCTCCACCAGACGCTTGGCACGCTCGATGGCGAGCTCGGCGACCGTGGTGTGGTCCTCGGCGGGACGGTCGAAGGTCGAGGAGATGACCTCGCCCTTCACCGACCGCTGCATGTCGGTGACCTCTTCCGGACGCTCGTCGACCAGGACGACCATCAGGTGGCACTCGGGGTTGTTGACGGTGATCGCGTTGGCGATCGCCTGCAGGATCATGGTCTTGCCGGTCTTCGGCGGGGCCACGATCAGACCGC
This sequence comes from Streptomyces sp. NBC_01428, assembly GCF_036231965.1. Classification (NCBI taxonomy): domain Bacteria; kingdom Bacillati; phylum Actinomycetota; class Actinomycetes; order Kitasatosporales; family Streptomycetaceae; genus Streptomyces; species Streptomyces sp. NBC_01428. The sequence goes on from NZ_CP109499.1 coordinate 3,239,210, forward strand.
GCTGGCCCTTGCCGATCGGCGCGACGAGGTCGATGATCCGCGTCGTCAGCACGCCCGGGTCCGTCTCCAGACGGAGGCGGTCCTGCGGGTAGAGCGGCGTCAGCTTGTTGAACTCCGGGCGCCCGCGGCCGGATTCGGCCGCCATGCCGTTCGCGGAGTCCAGGCGGACCAGCGCGTTGAACTTCTCGCGGCGCTCGCCGTCCTTGGGCTGACGGACGGCACCGGTGACGTGGTCACCCTTGCGCAGACCGTTCTTGCGGACCTGGGCGAGGGAGACGTACACGTCGTTGGGGCCGGGGAGGTAACCCGACGTCCGGATGAACGCGTAGTTGTCGAGGATGTCGAGGATGCCCGCGACGGGGATCAGCACGTCGTCGTCGGCGACCTGAGGCTCGGCGATCTCGTCGCGTCCACGACGCCCACGGCGGTCGCGGTAGCGTCCGCGCCGGCCGCGGCGTCCGCCGTCGAAGTCGTCGTCGTCCTGCGGGCCGTTGTCACGCGGGCCGTTGTCACGCTGCTGCTGGCGGTCCTGACGGCCGCCGCCCTGCTGCTGACGGTCGCGGTCCTGACGGTCCTGGCGGTCCTGGCGCTGTCCGCCACCCTGCTGCTGACGGTCCTGGCCGCCCTGGCCACCCTGGCCGCCCTGCTGCTCGTCGCCCTTGCCGCCACGGCGGTCGCGGTCACGGCCGCCCCGGTCGCGGTCACGGCGGTCGCGGCGCTCACGTCGGCCCTCGGCGCCGTCGGCGTCGACCTGGGTCTGCGTGTCGCCCTTCGCCTCGGCGACGACCGTCTCGGGGCTGCCCGCCTCGGCGGTGGCACGGCGACGGCGGCGCTCGGCGGGGGCGTCCTCACCCGCACGCTCGGCGTCGCCCGAACGGGCGGGGCCGCCGGCCGGCTGGCCGGGAATCTCGATCTGCTGCTGGGACACGGCCTTCTCGGCCGCGACCTTCTCCGCCTTCTTCTCGGCCGGAGCGTCGGCCTCGTCACCCGTACGCGCCTTCGAGGTGGCGCGACGCTTCGGCTTGGTCTCGGTGGCCACGTCGGCGGATGCCGCCTTGGCCGGAGCACCGCCTCCCGCCTGCGCCTCCTTGATGACCTCGATCAGCTGGCTCTTGCGCATACGCGCCGTGCCCCTGATCCCGAGGCCGGATGCGACCTGCTGCAGCTCGGCCAGCACCATGCCGTCGAGGCCGGTACCGCGGCGTCGCCTGGAGCCGGCACCGGTGGCAGGCGCGGAGGCGTCCGTGGCGGGCGCGGCAGCGGTCTCCTCGACACGTGCGCCCATCAGATCGGTGGTGTCGCTCACGAAGGGTCCTTCCCTGGAGCGGACGTCGGCCTGTCTGGCTCGGCGACCGGTTGTGCTGTCCGGCTTTGGTCCTTGCTGTGTGGACCGTGCCGGGGCGGTGGTCCGCCAAAGCGGCGGAAGACATATCTGGTGATGACGATTCCCGGGCCGAGGCACTGAATTGCGGTGTCATCGGCATGGTCACGCCGGTTCCGGAGCGTGCTCAGCACTGCTCAGCGCATAGCACCCAATGCAAGGCACAAAGCAGTTTGGGAGGCTCCCGGAAGAATGGGTGTCCCGGACGGGGACGCGAAGCACCTCGCCATGGTGGGGTCGGGTGCAGACTTGAGGTTAACACTACCGGATCCAACAAACATTCCCCCTCTCGAAATCCGGCAACCGTGCGTCGTCAACTGACACCGACGGGTGCGAGCGGCAGCACGCACGCCCCCTGGGCGTCGAGGTCCAATCGGTTCGCGGCCCACCCCTGACCTGCGAGATCAGCGACCTTGTCGGCCGCGGCGCGGTCCGCGAGAGCGAGCACCGTGGGGCCCGCTCCGGAGATCACCGCGGGGATTCCGTCGGCGCGCAGACGGTCGACGAGCGCGGCGCTCTCCGGCATAGCGGGGGCCCGGTAATCCTGGTGCAGCCGGTCCTCGGTCGCGGGCAGCAGCAATTCGGGACGCCGGGTCAGTGCCTCGACGAGCAGTGCGGCGCGGCCCGCGTTGGCGGCGGCGTCGACATGCGGCACGGTGCGCGGAAGCAGACCCCGCGCGGTCTCCGTGAGCACGGGCTTTCCCGGTACGAAAACCACCGGAACGATGGAATCGGCGGGCTCCATCCTGATCGCCCGGGCCGCGCCGGACTCCATCCAGGAGAGCGTGAAACCGCCGAGCAGACAGGCCGCGACGTTGTCGGGGTGTCCCTCGATCTCGGTCGCGAGCTCGAGGAGCGCGGTGTCGTCGAGCCGGCTGTCCCCGCCTATCGTCACCGCGCGGGCGGCGACGATGCCGGCGCAGATGGCGGCGGAGGAGGAGCCCAGACCGCGGCCGTGCGGGATGCGGTTGGCGCAGACGATCTCCAGACCGCGCGGCTGGCCGCCCAGCAGGTCGAAGGCGGTGCGCAGGGAGCGGACGAGGAGATGACTCTCGTCGCGCGGCAGCGTCTCACTGCCCTCACCTGCGATGTCGATGTGCAACCCGGAGTCGGCCACCCGGACGACGACGTCGTCGTAGAGCCCCAGTGACAGGCCGAAGGCGTCGAAGCCCGGGCCGAGGTTGGCACTGGTGGCGGGGACGCGCACCCGGACGGCGGCGGCGCGGAACGCTGGACCGGCCATCGCTCGATGACTCTCCTTGAGCTGCGTGATGTACGAGATGTTCGATGAACTGCGGGAGGAACTGCGGCAGACGGGCACGAGGACCCGGAGGCCGCAGGGACGTCACGGCGCCGCGGCATATGCGGCGGGCGGGTTCGGTACAGCCTATCGAAGGAAGGTTCTGTGGCGACATAGGGCGCACGGGAGGCGCACGATGCGTGTCGTAAGCCCCCTGTGCACCCCCCGTCGGTTCGCCACGGGAACGGCCCTCGAAGCGGCCGGTTTTCATCGGCTTCTGACGCTTTTCCGCCCGCTTCCCCCGCCGTCACCACCCCGTCGGGCGTGGTCGGCGGGGCCGTGGGCCCCGCCTGGCGGGTTTACGCCTGGCGGCTTTACGCCAGACGGGATCGCCCGCGTTACGCCAGTCCGAGCCGCTCCGCCGCCGTCGCCGCGTCCACCGGGACGGTGACGGGCTGCGGAGCACCCGCGACCGCCCAGTCGGGGTCCTTCAGACCGTTGCCCGTGACGGTGCAGACGATGCGCTGCCCCGGGTCGACCTTGCCCTGCTCGGCCGCCTTCAGCAGCCCGGCGACCGACGCGGCGGACGCGGGCTCCACGAAGACACCCTCCTGCGCGGCCAACAGCCGGTAGGCGCGCAGGATCTCACGGTCCGTCACCTCGTCGATGAAGCCGCCCGACTCGTCCCGCGCGGCCAGCGCGAACTTCCACGAGGCCGGGTTGCCGATCCGGATCGCGGTGGCGATCGTCGACGGGTCCTTGACGACCTCGCCGCGCACGATGGGCGCGGAGCCGGACGCCTGGAACCCCCACATGCGCGGGGTGCGACGGGCGATGCCGTCGGTGGCGTACTCGGTGTACCCCTTCCAGTACGCGGTGATGTTGCCCGCGTTGCCCACCGGAAGGACGTGGATGTCGGGCGCGTCGCCGAGCATGTCCACGATCTCGAAGGCGGCGGTCTTCTGGCCCTCGATACGCACCGGGTTCACCGAATTGACCAGCGCCACCGGGTAGTTGTCGGACAGCGAGCGCGCCAGCGTCAGACAGTCGTCGAAGTTGCCGTCGACCTGGAGGATCTTGGCGCCGTGCACGAGGGCCTGGCCCATCTTGCCGAGCGCGATCTTGCCCTGCGGCACGAGGACGGCACAGACCATCCCGGCGCGCACGGCGTAGGCGGCGGCGCTCGCCGACGTGTTGCCGGTGGAGGCGCAGATGACCGCCTTCGCGCCCTCCTCCTTCGCGCGCGTGATCGCCATGGTCATCCCGCGGTCCTTGAAGGACCCGGTCGGGTTGGCGCCCTCCACCTTGAGGTGGACCTCGCAGCCCGTGCGCTCGGAGAGCACCTGCGCGGGCACGAGCGGCGTACCGCCCTCGCGGAGCGACACGACGGCCGTGCTGTCGGATACCGGCAGCCGGTCCCGGTACTCCTCGATGATTCCGCGCCACTGGTGGGTCATTGCTGGTTACTCTCCTTCAACCCGCATGATGCTGGCGACGCCCCGCACGGTGTCGAGGCCGCGCAACGCCTCGACGGTCCCGTCGAGGGACGCGTCGGACGCACGATGGGTGACGACGACGAGGGATGCCTCGCCGTCCTTGCCGGACTGGCGCACGGTGTCGATGGACACCCCGTGCTCGGCGAAGACGGTGGCCACCTGGGCGAGGACACCCGGCTTGTCGGCCACGTCGAGGCTGATGTGGTAGCGCGTCACGACCTCGCCCATGGGCGAGACGGGCAGCTGGGTGTACGCCGAGTCGCCGGGCCCGGTCGCACCGCCGAGCCGGTTGCGGCAGACGGCCACCAGGTCGCCGAGGACCGCGGAGGCGGTCGGGGCGCCGCCCGCGCCCGGCCCGTAGAACATCAGCTGGCCGGCGGCCTCGGCCTCGACGAACACGGCGTTGTACGCGCCGCGCACGGAGGCGAGCGGGTGGGTCAGCGGGATCATCGCGGGGTGCACGCGTGCCGTGACGGACCCGCCGTCGGCGGCCCGCTCGCAGATGGCGAGCAGTTTGATGGTGCAGCCCATCCCCCGCGCCGAGGCGAAGTCGGAGGCGGTGACCTCGGTCATGCCCTCGCGGTAGACGTCGTCGAGGCGCACACGCGTGTGGAAGGCGATCCCGGCGAGGATGGCGGCCTTGGCCGCGGCGTCGAAGCCCTCGACGTCGGCGGTCGGGTCGGCCTCGGCGTACCCGAGGGCGGTGGCCTCGTCGAGGGCCTCCTGGTAGCCGGCCCCCGTCGAGTCCATCTTGTCGAGGATGAAGTTGGTCGTGCCGTTGACGATGCCCATCACGCGGTTGATCTTGTCGCCGGCGAGGGACTCGCGCAGCGGGCGGATCAGCGGGATGGCACCGGCGACGGCGGCCTCGTAGTAGAGGTCCCGGCCGTTCTCCTCCGCGGCCGCGTGCAGCGCCGCGCCGTCCTGCGCGAGCAGCGCCTTGTTCGCGGAGACGACGGAGGCACCGTGCTCGAACGCGGTGGTGATGAGCGCCCGGGCGGGCTCGATCCCGCCGATGACCTCGACGACCACGTCGATGTCGCCGCGTTTGACGAGGGCGGTCGCGTCCGTGGTGACCAGCGCGGGGTCGATGCCCTCGCGCACCTTGGACGGGCGGCGGACGGCCACGCCCGCCAGCTCGACGGGGGCACCGATCCGGGCGGCGAGGTCGTCGGCGTGCGTCGTCATGATGCGCGCCACCTCTGAGCCGACAACCCCGCAGCCCAGCAGCGCCACCTTCAGCGGACGCGTACGCATCATCCGACCTCGTTTCCTCATACCGTCTTCGGTTGGACCAGTCTCACTCACCGGACGGGAGTTTCTACCCTTCGTCCGGATCGTGAGACGTCTATTTCATTTTTCTGGTAGGTGGTGACAGGAGATCTTCCACCCGGTTCATCCGGTCAGCCGACGTCGAGACGCAGCAGGTCGTCCTCCGTCTCGCGGCGCACGATCACCCGGGCCGCACCGTCCTTCACGGCCACGACCGGCGGACGCGGCGCGTGGTTGTAGTTGCTGGCCATCGACCGGCAGTACGCGCCGGTCGCCGGCACCGCGATGAGGTCGCCCGGCGCCAGGTCGGCCGGCAGGAACGCGTCCTTCACCACGATGTCGCCGCTCTCGCAGTGCTTGCCGACGACCCGCGCGAGCATCGGCTCGGCGTCCGAGGTGCGCGAGACGAGCGCCACGCTGTACTCGGCGTCGTAGAGCGCGGTCCGGATGTTGTCGGACATGCCGCCGTCGACGGAGACGTACGTCCGCAGCCCTTCGAGCGGCTTGATCGTGCCGACCTCGTACAGCGTGAACGCGGTGGGCCCGACGATGGCCCGCCCCGGCTCGACGGAAATACGCGGAGTGCTGAGCCGCGCCGCCTCACACTCCCGAGTGACGATCTCCCCCAGCGCCTTGGCGATCTCGTGCGGCTCCCGGGGGTCGTCGTCGCTGGTGTACGCGATGCCGAGACCGCCGCCGAGGTCGATCTCGGGCAGCTCGACGCCGTGTTCGTCACGGACGGCGGCCAGCAGTCCGACGACCCGCCGCGCGGCGACCTCGAAGCCGGCCATGTCGAAGATCTGCGAGCCGATGTGCGAGTGGATCCCGACAAGCTCGAGACCGTCGAGCGTCAGCGCCCGCCGTACGGCCTCGGCCGCCTGCCCGTCGGCGAGCGCGATGCCGAACTTCTGGTCCTCGTGCGCGGTGGCGATGAACTCGTGCGTGTGCGCCTCGACGCCGACGGTGACCCGGATCTGCACCCGCTGCCGCCTGCCCAGCGACTGCGCGATGTGCGCGACCCGCACGATCTCCTGGAAGGAGTCGAGCACGATCCGCCCGACACCGGCCTCGACGGCCGCGTGGATCTCCGCGGTCGACTTGTTGTTGCCGTGGAAGGCGATGCGGTCGGCGGGCATCCCGGCGGACAGCGCGGTCGCCAGCTCACCCCCGGAGCAGACGTCCAGGTTGAGCCCCTCCTCGTGCAGCCACCGCACGACGGCACGCGACAGGAAGGCCTTGCCCGCGTAGAACACGTCGGCGTCGTGACCGAACGCGGTACGCCACGCCCGCGCCCGCTCCCGGAAGTCCGCCTCGTCGACGAAGTACGCCGGCGTGCCGAACTCCTCGGCGAGCGCGGTGACTTCGAGCCCGCCGACGGTCACGACCCCGTCCTCCGTACGACGGACGGTGTGCGACCACACCTTCGGGTCGAGGACGTTGAGGTCGGCCGGCGGAGCGCTGTAGTGCCCCTCGGAGAAGACGTCGGCGTGACGGGGCCCGGCGGGGTGTGCGGAACGGCTCATGTCGGTAGGGCTTTCTGCTTCAGAGATATTCGGGTGCGCTGATGCCGAGCAGGGACAGGCCACCGGCCAGCACCGTCCCGGCGGCTTCGGCGAGCGCGAGCCGGGCGCGGTGGGCGGCCGAGGGTTTCTCGTCCCCGAGCGGCAGCACGAGGTGCTGGAACAGAAGAAGGGAGTCGGCGACCCCGACAAGGTGCCGGGCGAGCCGGTCGGGCGCCCGGTGCGCGGCGGCGAGCCGGAGGGTGTGGGGGTACTCGGCGAGAACGGAGAGGAGGTCGGCGCCTCCGCGGGCGGTGTCATCGAGACGGCCGGACGGGTCGCCGTCGCCGTCGCCGTCGCCGCGAACCTCGCCCCCGGCCCGTACGTCACCACTCATGCGGACGCCGAACCCGAGGGCGCCGGCGTTCCGTCGGAGGGCACGGCAGCGGGCGTGCGCGTAGCGGACCCGGAAGAGGGGGTTGCTCTCGCGCTGGAGAAGGTGATCGGCGCTGATCCGGGGCCGGTCGTGGGACGCCGGGTACAGCAGCGCCCAGCGGGCGGCGTCGGCACCGAGCGGGGCGGGATCCTCCGGAGCGGGCACGGGCCGCAGATTCACCGGCTCGCCGTGCCGCACCTCGGCCCGTCCACCCTGGGTGGCGACGATCCGTACGAGCGTGTCGGCGACGACCTCGGCACGCGTGTCATAGGGGACGCGCAACTCGACGACCTGCCCGGCGAGACTGTCGCCGTACCCGTACCGCTCGCCCCGGTTCAGCACCTCGTCCACCAGAGCGGCGGCGGCTCCACCCCCGAGGGTGATGTTGAGGAAGCCGGGCCCGGTGACGGTCACCTCGGCGACACCGGGTTCGTCACCGATGTGCGGCCGCAGGATCTCGGCGACATCGAGCGCCGGCAGCCCGGCAGGCCCCGCGAGCCGCAGGGCGACGTTGGTCGCATAGTCCCCGCATCCCCCGGGCCCGGGCGGACCCACCCCGACACTGCCCGGCACGGAAACGCTCAGCTCCCCCCCATCGACAGCACGACGCACCGCGCGCAGCACGGTACGGGAGAGCTCGACGGGGGTCACGGGACAAGCCTAGGGGAGAAGGGGGGTGGGTTTGCGACCCGGTTTGGCGGATCGTCCGGGATGTGGACGGGGGCTGTAGCGGGGCGCGAGGGGGTGGGGGCCTGGGGGGGGTGGGGCGGGCTGGGTTCTCCACTGGCGCGGCGACGGCTACGGCTGAGGAGGAGAAGGGGAGCGAGAAGGGGAAGGACGGAAGCGGGCGAGAGGGCGACGAGGAGGGGACCCGTCGAGGGGGGCATGGAGGGGGGTGCGATGAGGAGGGGACCCGCCGAGGGGAGTAATCGAGGGGGTGCGATGTGGAGGTGGCCCTCGTGGGGGTCATGGAGGGGCTCCTGGGGGAGCGCCCCGAGTTGAGATTGCGGGCGTGAGCTCGTCGACGCTCATCGAGTGCGACGCGCAGGAGCCCATCGAGCTGGCCCTGCTCCCCGACCTGAACCTCTTTCACCGCACCGCACCGCACCGGGACCGCACCGCGCTGCCCTGAGCCGCGTGAATACGGATACCGACCGAGGCCGGGGTTGTCGGTGTCGGGGCCGTCAGTACCCGCTACGACCGGCGCGTTCGGCCCGTTCGACATCTTCGCCGGCGTCGGCGCTGCCACCGAGCCCGTCACCGTCACCGCCGATCGCCTGCCCGCGCTCCACCAACTGCTTGACGAGCCGCACGAGTTCGGAGGGCTCGAAGGGCTTGGCGAGGAAGGCGTCGACTCCGACGTCGAGGCCGCTCTCGACCTCGTACTGGGTACAGGCGCTGACGATGGCGAGCGGAAGGTTCCGCGTGCGGGGGTCGGCGCGGAGGCGGGCGGCGGTGCGCAGTCCGTCGAGGCGGGGCATCACGACGTCGAGGGTGACGACATCGGGCCGAACCTGGTGGACGACGTCCAGACATTCGGCACCGTCAGCGGCGGTCACGACCTCGAGACCCTCCAGTTCGAGGTTGACCCTGATCAGCTGCCGGATGACCTTGTTGTCGTCCACAACAAGCACCCGGCCGGACGCGCCTGGCACAGCTCGAGAGTAGGTCCGGCCGAGCCGCCGCGTCCGGGTTTTCCCCACTTCCACCCCGTGCGGGCCCGACCACGCTCCGCGAACGGCCGCCTCTCCCCCGCCCGCGTCGACGCGACCCGGCCGACCCCCCAAAACCGGTGGCGATCACCCCTGAAAGAGCTGGTAGGGTTCTACCCGTCGCCGCACAAAGTGCCCGACACGCCCCCGTAGCTCAGGGGATAGAGCAACGGCCTCCGGAGCCGTGTGCGCAGGTTCGAATCCTGCCGGGGGCACCCCTTATGAGGTGCCCAAAGACCCCGTCACCAGCGGAAACGCTGAGGCCGGGGTCTTCGCGTATGTGCAGGCGGATGCAGCCCGAAGCGGCTCCATGTCAGGGTCTGTGGACGAGGCGTGGACGGGATCTTGGGGCATCGCCGCAGGTGAGGCCGAAGGATTAGAGGGCCCCTGGACCGGTGCCGAGGGTCTCGCGAGCGGACGAACCGACCGCTCGTGCTCACACGTGGTGAGGGCGGTACACCTTGTTGCCCTCAGATCCGGAGCACACGGTTTGTGCGGGCCACTGCTTACCCAACACCGAGTAGCGCGGACGGGACCCACAGCACCCCCGAGAAATCGGTGCCGACTTGAACGCTCACGTCCCGCCGACTGCGCCTCGCTTGCCGAGGACACGGACAGGCACCGCCCACTGCGGATGGACAGCCGCACCCCCCTGCCGTGCGTCGAACAAATTACCGGTGTATTCGGCCCCACCCCCTGGCGACCCTCGCCGCCGGTCTGGACAACTGAAGCCCAGGCTGCAAGTCACGGGCCCCACTCGCGAACGAGGCCATGGTCAAGAACTCTTCAATGCGCAAGAATCTGCAGACGTCTGGCTTGTGTCACTGGAGTCCACAGCAGGGGGGACTATGGCCGTCGATGAGCAGAGGATCGCTAGATTCCTCAGCCGGAGCGAACTGCGCACCAAGATCGCTAACGTCCTTCGGGGCGCAGGCTTCAAAATCGTATGGGTGCACGAAGAGGCCGAGGGGAAGCGCTGGTCTCTTTTCCTGAAACTCCCCCAACGCTTGAGGGACCTCTTTGGAACTGCGCGAGAGGTCCTAGTATGGGTGGTTGAATCCTCTGAGTTTCAGGCCAGAACTGTAACGCAAGCAGAGCAAATCATCAGCGAAGAGCGACCTCGACTCTGCGAGGATTTCGCGATCATCGTAACTCTAGACTCCGCAACGATGCGCCACGTGTCGGAGACTGCAGAAACTCTCGACACAATTTTCCTCGGATTCGACGCAGGAGACTTCTCCTCTTACTCGCCGCACGGGCCATCCAACTTCATCGAAGCCATGCAGCGCAGGCTCTACGTGCGAGATCTATATGACCTACCGTCGGCTGTCACAAGAGCCGAGGACTTTTTTGGCCGTCGCGGAATGGTAAGCGAGATCGCAACGAGTTTGCGACGCGGAGGCCGACACGTAGGACTATTCGGCCTGCGTAAGATCGGCAAGACTTCCATGCTCTACAAGCTTCGTTCAACCCTGCAAACAACTGGCGATTCTTACGTCGGGCATGTCGACATCGAGCGAATCGACGCCATCCAACCTTCGGCTGAAAATCTGCTATGGAGCCTCGGAGAGTCGATCTTCGATTCTCACCGCCACATTCGGAATATCTCCACGCTGCAGCTTTTTGGAAAGTATAGGCTATTTTCGTCGATCCCGAACCAGAGTGCAGTCTTCGAGCTATTCGATCACGACATTAGGGAGATCGTCGAAAAAACGAGCCGCTCAATCGTCATGATGCTGGACGAGATCGAGCTACTCTCGCCAACCGCCCCGGGATCCGAATGGGGTTCTTCCTTCGTGCGGATCTGGCGTCTCCTACGTGGATTGGATCAACAGTTCCCCAACCGCCTAAGCTATTTTGTCACCGGAACCAACCCTAGCGCATTCGAGGTAAGCAATATCGGAGGACGCGAGAACCCGGTATACAACTACTTTAAGGTGCAATACCTGCGCCCATTGGCAAAAGATGAGGTAGATTCCCTTCTAGTTACGCTCGGACACAAAATGGGACTCAGTTGGGAAACTGCAGCGGTGGAGAGGCTCGCAAATGCTACTGGCGGACATCCGGCTTTGGTTAGGTCGCTAGGCTCGATCATTCACTCCACCCGCCCTGATGGCGACGTAAAATTTAGTGTCACGCAGGCTGATGTTGCATCCGCCATCGACAGATTTCTCGTAGAGAAGAGTTCCCTACTCAGTCAGATCGTCGCAATCCTGGAGGAGCAGTACAAAGATGAGTACTACCTTCTGGAACTGCTGACCCATGGAAAGATCGGAGAATTTAGAGAATGCGTGACAGCGTTCCCTAAGGACGCAGCCCACTTGGTGGGTTACGGGATTTGCGTGAGACCTGAAAGCTGCACAGCTCTAGAGATTGAGATTCTGCAGACATTCCTACAGAAACAAAAGGAGAGCAGAGCCGCATCGACGACTAAGCACCTGTCCCCCGGGTCCAAAGTTGACGGCTATGACGTCATTTCTTCGATTGGTTCTCCAGGAGGATTCGCGAAGGTCTACGAGGCTCGTATGTCCACCAACGGCGAAAAAGTTGCCCTAAAGGTGTTCGACAATGGCCTACTCAGTGCTCTGCAGCGTGAAATCGAGCCTCTTCAAGAAATTGACCACCCTAATGTCGTGCGCGTAATTGACCATGGGAAGAGCGAAGACGGCACTGTCTACATGGCAATGGAGCTGCTACACGGAAAGCCTCTTAGGTACTTCTGCACAAGGTCCACCAGGGCTAGCGAAAGCGATTGCATGGAGTGGTTGAGAGATATCCTGTCAGCGATGAGGGAATTTCACCCAGATGATGTCCTGGTACAGCAGCTTCGACGGCACAACGAAATCAGCGCCCGCGATCTCATCCGCCTTGAGGAAGCCAGGCACGGTTTCATTCACCGGGACGTCAAGCCGGAGAATGTCATCATTACGGAACGCGGGGCGGTTCTGATTGACTTCAACATCTCTGTGCGGGCCTCGGAACAGATTCTGACACGTAGTGCCACTCCTGGATATCATCCGCCAGACGGCTTGGGAGTCACGTGGGACGTTGACGTCGATCTCTATCAACTCGGAGTGACGATGCTGCAGGCTGCTCTTGGTTCTGAATATTTCGAAGGGGCAGCAGACGACCTACGCCTGGCCGCCAAGGAAGAACTGTCGAAGAACCTCTCAAGAATCCTACTAAAAATGACAAACCCGGCTCGAGGGGAGCGATTTACAAGCGCCGCCCAAGCATGGATGGAAGTCAGCAGGCAACTACAGTGACCTTTCGGCGTCGCAGCAGGTAGGGCTCACGTGAGAGAGGCCCCGGAAAAGTTGCCCGGGGCCTCAGTGGGGTGTGCAGGGTGCCTCACTCGTATTCGCGCAACAGGTCCTCGATGCGCCGGTTGGCGACGTCCTGCCGCCCGTCGAGGCACTTCGCATAGCGAGTCAGCAGGACTTCGACACTGTTGCCGGCGCGCTCGGCAACCTCTGTCGGGTCGACCCCCGCGTTGAGCCACGTCGACAAAGCCGAGTGCCGCAGATCGTACGGCCGACTCGCGAGCGGCGAGGCCGCGACGGACGGCGGGAGCGCGATGAGGCGGGCTTCCTGCCACACGCGGTAGTACGTCGAGGACGGGACGACCGAGCCCTTCTCGCTGAAGAAGAGCCGTCCGTCGTCCGCCGTGCCGAAGGTGGCCAGGTGGTCGCGGAATGCTGCGACGAGGTGGGGCGGGATGGGCACCCGTCGGACGTCCTCAACCGGCCGGTTCTTCAGGCCGCGGTCGTCGTGGGTCTCCCCCGAGTCGGTCCACTGCTTGCCGACCGACGGACGAGTCCGATGGAGCAGTGCCGATCCCCAGCCCTGTTCGGGGAGCTTTAGGTCTGTCTCGACAAGGCCAATCGCTTCCGCCGGCCGGAGACCGCCGAAGTACATCGCAGCGAAGAGACCGACCAGGCGCCGACCACGGGCCCGCCGGTAGCCGCCCACGTAGGAGACGGCCGTCAGAAGATTCCGGGCCTGCTCGGGGTTCGCGACGACGCGAGGGTCGACCTGGTTGGAGACCTTCGGCTTCTGCCAGCGAACGGCCGTGATCGGGTTCTCACTCAGCTCCCCCAGATCGACGGCATAGTTCGCGGCATTGACGAGGGTCCGCCGCTTGCGCCGCACGGTTTCGGCTGCCGCGGCCGTGCCGTCGAGCTTGAGTTTCAGCGAGTCCAGCACCGCACGGGCCGTGGCCGGTTCGGCGAGATCGGCCAGCGGTCGCGATGCCTTCGACACCCAGTGAAGGACGTTCCGCACGTCGGCCGGGACATCTCGGTCATCAGGCCCCGGCAGGACGAAGGCCCAGTTGCGGAGCGCCTGGCGAATGGCCTGATCGGACGGCCGTCCAGCCCGCTCGTCGAGGAGCTCCACGGTCACACTGGTGAGCGATTCGTTGATGCCGTTGCGTGTGTTGGGGGCAGCGTGGGGCCATTTCATGGCGAGGTACCGGAGGGCGAAGTCGTACCAGGACACGGCCGACTTCTTCGGTTCCATCGAGTCCGGAAGCCCGGATGCCCTGTCGAACTCCTCGCCGTCGCGCATCGCCCGCATCAGCTTCGAGCGGTAGTGGTCGGCGAGTGCCTTCGTGCGGAACGAGTCGGAGAAGACGTTGCGCGCCACAGACCACCGCACGCCGTACGAGGGCATTTTCGTATCGCGCTTCCGTACGGCCCAGACCTTCACGTCGAGAGACTTCACGCCGCGGCCTCCAGCTCTCGCAGCCACGTGGAGAAGTCACTCCGCCATACCCGGAGCTCCCCGTTGGGCAGCTTGAACGCAGCCGGCCCGTGCCCCAGCTCACGCCAGCGGTAGAACGTCCGGCGAGAGACCCCGCCCAGCTCGTTCAGGACCTGGCGCACGGTCATCAGCTCATCGTGCTGCGGGCTCACGTCGGTTCTCCTTCCGTACCAAGGGCGGGTTCGAGCGATGCGGAGAGCCAGGCTTCGGCGGAGGACAGGCCGATTCCGGCAAAGACCCAGTGCGAAAGAACGAGAGTCGTGTCCGGCTCGTCCTCGGTGATCACTGCGGCTTGGGCGCGGCGCCATTCGGCGCGGGCGGTGCGGAGGGCGCCGAGGGTGGTGGAGTAGCGGCGGGACTTGGTGGAGAAATGGCCGCGGAAGCCGAGCATGTGGGCCCAGGCCCGGAGCCGGAGATCCTCTAACTCCTTGCGGGCGCCGAGCGTCCAGGCCGTTCGGATCAGACGGCGGGCGTGGTCGCTGATATCGAGTTGGGCGAGTTCGGCGACGAGCTTCAGCGGGCGGTCGAGCGCTCCCGTCGCGGTCTCGGCACCCTTGGTGGCGTACTTCGCAATGTACGAGGCGACGGCCCGCTCGGTCAGCTCCTGGCCGCCGTCGAAGTCGGCGGAACGGATCGCGCGCACATCGATCTGCTTGCCGAAGGCGAACGCGTGCGGGCGTCCGTCTACGACGGGGCCATCGACTCGGGAGTGAGCGGCAGCGGCGCCGATCGCGTCCGTGAGCAGTTCAGCGGTAGCCCAGTCCGGAGGCGGGGTGTCGCCACCCTCAGGACCGTCTATGCGGATGACGGCGTGGAAGTGGACCGCGCCACGCTTCTGGTATTCGGCGACCTTGGCGAAGGAGACCCGGGCGAAGTCCGCGAAGTCCCGCTGGGTGAGGCCGGCCCGCTTGGCTATCTCCCGGCGGAGGTAGATGGAGAAGCGCCGCCAGAGCATTCCGGCGTGCGCGTTCCACAGGACGGCGCCCTCGTAGTCGTACGTCGTCGGGTCCAGGGGTGTGCCGAGCGATTCGTCGTCGGCGTCGTGCAGGAGACCGCAGCGACAGGCTCGGACGGTGCCGCGGCGGTCCATGGGCCGGTTGTGGACGGGGCCGAAGCCGGGAGCGGTGAAGGTGGCGAACACCTTCGGGTGACTCCGGCAGGAGTGCCCTTGCCGCCCCGCAGTCCGGCGGTGATCAGGTGGAAGGTGTCCCGGCGGTAGGTCTCCGCGCAGGCCGGGCAACGGGTCGCCCGGCGGTTGTTGCAGCGTACGAGAAGGTTGCCGGCCGGGAGTGAGGCCGAGTCGAGGCGGTGGAGAACGCGGCCGATCTCGCCGGTTCGGGTGTCGGCCGCGTGCTCGACGCGGTGGCCGTCCAAGCGCACAGGTTGTGTACAACCGCCG
Organism: Streptomyces sp. NBC_01428; assembly: GCF_036231965.1. NCBI lineage: Bacteria > Bacillati > Actinomycetota > Actinomycetes > Kitasatosporales > Streptomycetaceae > Streptomyces > Streptomyces sp. NBC_01428. The sequence continues at coordinate 3,254,409 of NZ_CP109499.1, forward strand.
ATGCTGCGGAGTTGTTTGACGAGGGCGGGCATGCCGCCCAGGGAGACGAGCGCGCCCAGTTCTTCGACTGGGGGCGGGACGCGTCCGGTAGTAATGGGAACTGTCCTTTCGGTTTCGGTCGGGAGGTCCGCGCCTGCCGGGGCGACGGGATGCTTGGCGGTATCGAGGCCGCCCCGGCAGGCTGGTCAGCGCTTGGGCGCGTTGTTGAGCAGGGAGCGCAGCACCAGGGCCGCGATGGAGACGGCGACGGCCGTGATGGCGACCGTGGCCAGGAGCGCGGTCAGCACGACGCCGACGACGAGGACTGCGGCAACGGCGCTCGCCCCACTGCCGACGAGGGGCGAGACCGGGCGGCCGACGGACGCAATCGGGGCGTGGGCGCAGGAGCAGGCCGCCGGGGCGTGGTGGTGCTCGGCCGGTCGAGCCAGCGTCTGCGCGATCGGCAGCGGAGCCGCGTCGGGCATTTTCGGGCGCAGCAGCATGGTGGTTCTCCTTTCAGTGACGAGTGCCGTCGACGACGTCGACCCCGGAGCGGGTGCCGGTTTCGATGGCCGGGGCGAGGAAGGTCTGAGAGAGCAGGAAGCCGAACAGGGCGATCACGACGGCCACCCACATCCGGACGCCGAGGAACTTGATCGCGGCCCAGGTGATGGCGCCGAGGACGAGGACGAGAGGCAGGCTGAGGGTCACGGCGGTCTCCTCAGCGGCCCGAGCAGCGGTGGGTGCGGGCCGCCAGTTCGGCGGCGGCGCGGCTGTCGTAGTCGGTCGAGAAGCCACAGCGCGGTGCCGTGCAGGCAGCGGTGTGCTTCTCGCGGCCCCGGCCGTCGTAGTACGTGGCGACCTGGACGGGACCGATGCGGATCACTCGGCGGAAGCGGGGGTTGGCGGGCATCAGGGCAGCTCCTTCGGGATCTCGTGGTTCTCGCCGGTGAAGTCGGCGACGTGGTCGAGCAGCCACCGCCGGATCTCCTCGCCCTCGATGTCGTCGGCGACGAGGATCACGGGTTCGGCGGTGAGCATTGCTTCGGTGAGGCGGTTCTGACGGATCAGCTCGGCGGCGCGGTTGAGCGCGCGGAGCGTGGACGGGCGCATGGGCGGAACTTCTCCTGAGGTCAGGTGAGTTGGGCGGCGATGGCTTCGGCGAGCGGGCCCGGGACGCCGAGGCGGGCTCGCAGGGTGTCCGTGTCGATGGGCACCCCGGTTCGGGTGCGGTGCTCGGCGGCGACCTTTCGTGCGTGGTCGACGAGCGCGGCCGGAAGCCGGTCTGTCGGCGGAGCGGAGAGCGCGGGCCGCGGAACAGCGGGGGCAGGCCGGGATACGGCGGCTGGGGTCTGCCCCCGTTGCGCCGCATCGGCCGTCGAGGCGTCGTGCGGTTCCGGCGTGCCCGGAGTCGGACCGGTGGGGCTGTGCGCGAGCAGCGTGCCGCCGAGGAAGGCGACCGCCGGCCACCCGGCCACGGTGATCCGGAGCCATGAGGGAACGTGGTCGAGGTCGAGGAGCCCGGCCGTGGCGATGTTGGCGCCGAGGCTGGCGGCGAGCGCGACGAGGAACCAGGCCCATCCGGAGGCTTTGGCGTCGCCGGTTCGCAGTCGCTTCCAGGCGGCCACCAACAGCAGGTCCACGCTCACCGGGTAGGCCCACGCCTTCCAGCCGTCCTGCCCGGCGGCGACCGCCAGGTCATGGAGGTGGGCGAAGGATAGGGCCGCGGCGATGAGCGCTTGGATCAGTACGGCGTCCACGCGGGCCGTAAGGGTGCGCGACGAGGAGTGCTCGGCCACCCTGATCACGTCCTCTCGTTCGGTTTCGGGCATGGCGGGGGTAGGGACTTGGCGCGAGCCGGTCGCGCCGGCCGTTGGGGCAGGCGAGTCAGCCGGTCGCCGGACGCGGTTCGGTCACCGCGATCGGAGAGGGGGCGGACGAGGTGAGAGAGCGCGGACGGAACGGAGACAGGGCCGGTACGTCGGGTACGAGGTCGGCCGCCTCGCGGCAGATGGCTGCGGCGTCGGTCAGCGACAGGTAGGGGGTGCGCATGCGCGCCCATCCGCCGGAGGTGTCACCGGCCACGGACAGGCCGGGCCGTTCCGCCGGAATGGTAGAGGCGACGCCGACCGCTTCGGGGGCGATGTCACCGAGGGCCATCTTCGCCGAGGCTTCGTCGTTGACGCGGTGGCAGACGCGTCCGCTGAGTTGGGCGCGCAGCATGGTCGCTCCCTTGCCCAGCTCGGCGCCGAAACGCTGTCCGCAGATCTCCAGGTAGATGCCCGCGGCCCGCCCGAGCTGGGCGAGTCGGATCAGCTGGGTCACCATCTCGTCGCGCCGTTCCTCGTCCTTGCGGCTCGCCACGAGGAAGAGTTCGGCCACCTCGTCGACGAACAGCACGATGGCCGACGGCCGTTCGTCGTCCGGCAGCCCCCACACGTCGGAGGTGAGCTCTTCGTCCGGCGTGCCGGGCGCGATGCCCTGCCGGGCCTTGATCAGGTCGTAACGGTCCTCCATTTCCTTGACGAGGACGGGCAGCAGCTCGGCGGCCTCGTCGGAGTCGGTGGCCAACGCCGACAGCCGCGGAGCGAACGGCGCGAGCTCCACTCCCCGCTTGCAGTCGATGCCGACCAGCGCGACCGGCTGAACGGCGAGTCCCGTCAGCAGGTTGCGGAGGAACATCGACTTCCCCGACAAAGTCGCGCCGAGGACGAGTTCGTGAGGAACGGACCGGTAGTCGCGGACGAACACGGTCGCGTCCTCCCGCAGAGCCACCGGCACGGCGAGAAGATCACCTCCCGCACGGCGCGGCATCTTCACGTCGCGCAGCACGTCGAACCCGACCAACCGCAGCTCGACCACGCCGGGCTTGATCTCGCGGACATGGACGGCGTGAACGCCCCAGGCGTGCCGCAGCCGCTCGGACGAGGCAGCCACGTCCGCCGGCTCCTGGCCGGGAGCGAGCCGAAGCCGGACCCGCAGCCCCGTGGAAGTGGGACGGATCAGCCCCCGGCGCGGCGGCACCGGTCGAACCTCACGGCGCATGGTGGCTCGCACGGCCAGCGCCCGCAGCCGGGACGGCTGAACCGTCAGCCCGCACGCGTCCATGGTCGAGCCGTACGAGCCGACCAGTCGGGCCACCGACGAGGGCAGCCCGACCGTGGCCCAGTAGACCGAGGGGTGTGCCTTCCGGGCGTAGACCGCTCCGCCCAATAAGGCGAGGGGTCCACCCAGCTCGGCCAGCGTCATGAGCTCGGACACGAGATCAGTTCTCCTGTCCGACGGGGAAGGTTCCCGGGACCACCGCGGCCGCCCGGTAGGCGATGCCGTGGCGGGCCTGGCCGCTGAAGACGCTCTCCCAGGGACGGGCGACGAGGCCGGGCAGGGAGACCGGAGCTCCGACGGCCAGGCCGTCCGTGATCCCGCTCTCCGGGACGGTCACCGCGATGAGCGACGACTCCCCCTCGTCGATGTAGACGACGCCGACCTTCATCAGCGCTTCCCCGCTCACAGCGTCCTTGGCGATCTCGCCCGTCTGCCGGTCCTTGACCTTCGGCTCAGGCGCCTCCGTCAGCAGGATCGTCGCGGACGAGGTCTCGACTCGGATTGCACGCACAGAACTTCTCCTTCGTAGACACCCGCCAGACGACCTGACAGGTTGACTTAGCAAGTTCGAAGTTAAGGAAGCCAGGTTGACTTGTCAAGTGGCTTCAGTGGCCTACCGCCGAAGTCATCGAGCATCAAATGCCCTGCCTTTTAGGCTAGTTGGGCTCAGCCGAGCCGGTACGTGTCTTCAAGTTCCTGCCGATCAGCAGGAAGCAGAACGTCCGTGACCTGCAAAGCCTGCCCAGCGACGTCGCACGCGACGACCAACACGCTGAGCACCGGCTCCCCTTGAGGCATCGCCAAGAGGTCAGCCTCTTCCCTGCTGGGCAGCCGGGCCGAGACGCGCTCGGTTACGTGGTCGAAGCGCACCTTCTTGCGCGCTTCCAGGTGAGCACGCTGCCCTTCACGCAGTGGAGACGGGACGGAAAGCTCGGTCCCTTCGACCAGGCCGGCCGAGAAGTAGGACGAGGAGAGCTCAACCGGCTCGCCGTCCCGTTCCACTAGAAGCCGCCGAACCAGGACCCTTGTCTGCTTGGGCACGCCGAGGAGGGACGCGACCCTCGGCGGTACGGGGACCTGATCGACCTGGACGAACCGACCCTGGACCGAGGATTCGTCGCGCTCCAGCGCGTCACGTCCCCGCTGATCCTTCTGCTCTACGACTTCCGGCCGCCCGCGAACGATAGTGCCGAACCCCTGCCGGGACTCAAGCCAGCCATCCCGCTTCAGCAGCTCCAGCGCGCGAACGACGGTGGGCCGGGACATCCCGAAGGCCTGGACCAGCTGATTTTCACTCGGGACCCGACTCCCCGGCGGATACGTACCGTCCTCGATGCGTCCCTGGAGCGTCTGCGCCAGCCGCACATACTTGGGTGCAGCCACCTCGTACGCCATAGCCCCGCCTAGTGAGAATCCGCCAAGTCAACCTGTCAACCAGCCTACTCACGTGAGTGGGTACTGAACACCCACTGACACACGGGCGCCATAGGCCAGGGCCGACTTCACGGCTTCCAGGCATCGTCGATCTGAAACCACACGACGGTCCCACCGAAGCGACTGGGGCCGGCCGCCCAGGAGTCCGCCAGCACGTTCACCAGGCAGAGCCCACGGCCGTGCGCGTCATTGGCACTGGGACTGCGGAGCCGGACATCCGCCGGGAAGCCCGGGTTGTGGACGTCAACCCGCAGAGACTCCCTCAGACGCGACCACTCGACCCGAACCCGCCACGGTTCTTCGGATTCCCCGTACAGGATCGCGTTCGTCACCAGCTCGGAGAGCATCAGCACGCAGTCGTCGATCGGACAGGCCAGGTTGTACGGGGCGGTGAACTTCCGGAACCACCGCCTGGCCCGAGCCACGGACTCGGGCACGGGATAGAGGGTCATACCCCCGATCGGCTTCGGTCCGGCAACCGCGGCTTCGGACTCTTCACGCGCATCCGCCATGAGCGCCACTACTCCCTACCGGTGCCGTCACAGTCGAGACAGCGCCGCTTCGACGTAGCACGCACGCGAGCATCAGCAGCGGAGAGCGCCAGGGAGGAGCGGGAACCAACGTGCTTCCACCCTCGCCCCCGGCATCCATGGCAGACCGCTTCCGGCGAGACCTGCCGTAACTCCCCGCACTCCTGACTCACGCCCGTGCCCCCTTCCGGTCAAGTGGCCTTAGCCACTTACTGGATAGTGGCATTAGCCACTCGAAGCCACAAGCGGTTCACAGAGAGAAGGCCGACTTTCTAGCTGATCGGGTAGCCCTGCTCGAACGCCCAACGCCCAGGCGGGTACGTGGCCTCGGCGAACTCAAGGGGTCGATCCTGCATGTCGTACACCACGTGGTGGACGATCAGGACAGCTGCACCGGGCTCAAGTTCGAGATCGGCAGCCTCGTCCTCGGTCGCCAGCCGGGCGCACATCCGGTCTTCGGCATAGCTGCCCTGGCGGCCCGTGACGCTCTCGACGTACATGAGCGTCCCCTCCTGAATCCGGTCAGGATCGCAGAGCTTGGGTGCCCGGTTACCAACATCGGCACCGAACCACGAGGTGGAGATGGTGATGGGGCCCGACTCGTTCTTGGTGACGCGACGACGGTGAACGGCCCGGGTCCCAGCCGCCAGACTCAGCGCCTCAGCCACGTAGTCGGGAGCCTCCAGCCAGCCGGCGGAGGTAATGACCGCGTACTCGCCCGGCGTGTAGATCTTGCCGGTCTGCTTGGCCCGACCGTAGAGCTCCCGAGCCCGCCGATTCACCGCGAGGCCCCGTACGTAAGTCCCCGACCCCTGCCGCTTCTCCACCAGCCCCTGATGACTCAGAGCCTCCAGCGACCGGGCCGCCGTAGGACGTGAAACACTCCAGTCCGCGGCCAGTTGACGTTCCGACGGGACCTCGTCGCCAGGCCTCAAGTCGCCTCGCAGAATCTGATCGCGGATATGGTGCGCGATCTGGAGGTACTTGGGCTGGGTCTCTTCGATCTGCGGCATCGGAGCCCCTCCCTAAGTGGCTATGACCAGTAGCCACTATAGGGTGAGTGGCCAGCGTGGGAACCCGTACGCTGCCAGGGTGACCCGCTTGATCGTGGCAGCCGGAGGAGGGGGCGACGCCGTCGCCGCCGCAATGCTCGACGCAGCCCTCTACGGGGGTGACGACAGCCCGGCGATGATCCTCACCTACGCATGGGACCGCCTCCTGATCGACCCGGTGCCAGGCCCCCGAGGGCCGGAGAACTTCACGGGCCTACGTCCCTTCACACGAAGCGTCTGGACCGTCCCGGCCGACGCGAAGCCCGTCGCCCCCGCCGGCTCGACCCTCCCTCGCCTGGCAGCCGAACTTCCCCACACCTTCGCCCTGATCGACCCCATGCACGGCGCCGAGAGCATCACACGCCAGCTCGAAGAGTTCATCGAGCACCTGGCCCCCGAGTCCATCGACCTCCTGGACGTGGGCGGCGACATCCTCGCCAAGGGCGACGAACCCACCCTGCGCAGCCCGCTGGGCGACGCCCTCACACTCGCCGCGTGCTGCCAAGTCAACGCGCCCGTAAGGCTCCTGGTCGCCGGTCCCGGCTTGGACGGAGAGCTCCCGGCCGAGCTCCTGGCCGACCGAATGGGCCCGCCAACGCTGACGCTCACGGCTGAGCACGTCGAACCGATCAGCTCGGTCCTGGAGTGGCACCCGTCCGAGGCGACGGCGATGCTCGCAGCCACAGCCCGCGGAGTGCGCGGCCTCTGCGAGGTCAGAGACGCCGGCCTGCCGGTCCCGCTCACCGACGAAGGCCCCACCGTCCACGAAGCAGACCTGGACGAGACCCTCAGCCGCAACGCACTCGCACGCGCCATCCTCGCAACGGAAACCCTCTCCGAGGCAGAGCAGTACAGCCGCGAGATCTGCGGGTACTCGGAGATCGACTACGAGCGCAACAAGGCTAGTTGGCTCGGCAGCCAGCCGGAACAGAAGCTCGACCCGGAAACCGTGCTCAGCCAACTCGACCAGTTCGAGGCCAAGGCCCGCGACCGCGGCATCACGCACACGACGTTCCGCAGGATCACCGAAGCCCTCGGCCTCAACGGCAAGCAGCGCCAGGACCTCAGGGCCCTTCTGCTCAGCAGCCGTCCAGACCAGTACGAAGCCCCGCTGTGGCGCATCACGTGAGAGATGATCACAGACTTATGGCTGCCGCCGCCCTACCCGATCCCCGATCAACGCTCACTCGAACCAACTGGGCCGCGCTCCACCATGCTTACGGAACGGCCACAGATGCACCCGAGATCCTGACCGCGCTACTGGATACAGACCAGGGTGTGAGAACCAAAGCGCTGGACAACTTGTTAGGCATCCTGCACCACCAGGGCACGATCTACGAGGCGACGGTACCCACAGCTCAGTACGTGGCCGCGATCCTGCCCGATCCTCGAACAACGCTTTCGGTCGACAAGACCCACCGATCCTTCCCCGGATGCATACGCGCCGATCTGCTGGCTTGGCTCGGATCAGTCGCCGACTCGGTAACCGACGCGGTTGATGAGGTAGGCCAACGACTCGGGTTCCCTCTCGACGATCACCCGCCCGCCGTGGCCATGCGGGAGATACGACCGCTCCTGCTGTCGGCTGTTCTCCCCTACGTCGACGACAGCGACCGTGCCGTGCGCGAAGGGGCTATCGCAGCATGCATCCCGCTCCTCGACGACGTCCGGTTGCTGCACCATCGAGCAGCACTGGTGCCCCTGATCCGCCAGGTGCTCGGAACCAGCGAGCTCTGGCAACGCCGTGAACGGGCCATCGATGCTCTCGACGCATGGGGCGAAAGCTCCGCAGGGCTTGAAGGCCAGCGGAACCCCTTCCTGTTCTGCGACACGGACCTATCACCAGGCAGCACCCCATGGCCTTCAGTCGCGAGCGACGTCGAAGATCTACCTTTCTGACACGACCGGACCATGATCATCATGGCTCTGTCAGCTGTTGAGTAACAACCTTCTTTACGGGTTCAAGGCGGCTCGCTCCGCTCCCCGCGCGCGGCCCGACCCCCGGCCGGGCCTGCGCTCCTGTCTCCGCCCCGCTCCAGCCCGGCCGGCGCCCGTGCCGCGCTCTCAGCAGCCAGCTTCCATCGGGGCCCGTAGCGGCTGTAATCCACACGTTTTGATCACACCTTCAAGATCATCTGAAACGATGCCGTCATGACGCAGACTGCACCCGCACTTCCCGAATTGACCATTCACTCCAACGAGGTCTTTACGTCAAATCTGGAACCGAACCCTGAATTCATCACTCTGAACGACTGGTCGATTCCCGTCAGCTTTTTTGTTGGTAGAAACGGGAGCGGAAAATCGAAAACGGCTCACGCCATTGCCCGCAGATTGGGGGCGGAAGCACGAATTCTATCCACCGACAGACTTGCCGGACTGATGTCATACTCGGTATACCAATGGGGGTCGACGCCCAGCGCAATGAAGGGAATCCCCATCGGAGAGACCGAGCGTCAGAATATGACGAACACCATGCGAGACAAGGGCATGGGAAATGACGAACTGTATACACTAAAGGAGGAGCCTGAGGTATGGCTACGCGTCGCAGCGTTCCTCCGCCGAGCACTTGGAAGGGTAATCGAACTTCGAGAAAGTGCAGGATTCCTCGATCCGTATGTTCGGGTTGGAAATGTCGAGTATTCACTGCTTCGCGAAGAAGGGCACGGTCTCAGGGAACTTGTCATCTTGCTCGCTGCCGCATACCGCCAGGACTGGCAGCTCTTGATTGTGGATGAACCCGAACTCCACTTGCACCCATCCATGGCTCGACTTTGGGTTACTGAGCTCAGTATGGAATGCGAACGATCTGGCAGACGAGCAATTATTGTTACACACGAACCCACTCTACTTAAACCGAAGAGCGCGGACGATTTGGCCGCCATTTGGCACTTCAGTGCCGGACAAACCCCAACGCAGCTCTCACTGCATGTACTCGGCGCACAGAAAGATCGTGTAACCGCTTCTTTGCAGGGTAATCCGCAACTGGTGAGTCAGCTTGTTTTTTCACCTCGGCCGGTTTTGGTTGAAGGGCCACACGATGTCGCAGCATTCACGGTATCCCTTGGACGCACCCAACCCCCTGAAGTTGTGGCGCAAACCGACCTTGTAGAGTGCGGCGGGAGCGGGGCAGTTGCGCTTTGGTTTGAGGTGTGCACGAAGGTCGGCTTGGATGTAAAAGCGGTGGCTGACCTCGATGCATGCTTTGCTCCTGAAGTACGGCGGGCAATGGATGCCATCGCCAACGTGACCGAGGGCTACCGTAATGAGCTGGCCATTGATCCGCCTACCACCATGAACGCACTCAAGCAGCTGATCGCGGCCATGGATGCCGCAAAGGTGAATAACGACCCAAAAAGTCGGGGAGCATGGTTGGCGTCAGCTGTTCCAGAAAACTCAGGGAACTCCGTCAGAAAGGCTAAACTGCTCGAAATTTGGCGAAGCGCAGGCCTATGGCTGCATCCTCAAGGGACCTTGGAGGATGTCCTGTCGATTGAAAACAAGGGTGTCGATCAAGCCAGAATGGCCGCTCAAAAGGAAGGAGATATCGACGAGGTCACCAACTGGTGCGCCTACTCGCTTGACCTGATGGGTGACGTCTTCATTCTTCTCGAGGCAGCCGTCGAGAGGATTGCACACTCAGTAATGGAGAGCCAGCGCCTAGAACCGGAAATTGCGCTCAACAGTCCGGTAGGGCCCTCATCTGAGAATGATTCGAGAATCGTCACCGTAGAATGTGTATCTGAAGGACGTCACCGCCTAACCGTCCACGCCCCTAGGGAGTTCGCCGGGTATTGGGTTGAATTTTCTAGAGATACGCCGTCATCCCAACTAAACCTTCAGGCTCCTCGCGAGGGCAACAGGGCATGAATTCACGCTCGGCATCGATATTGCAGCAGCATTGATCTGAGGGTTCCAGGCCCCACCGTTCGTTGTCACGGGCAGGCCGGCGCAGCTCGTTCTGGTCGACGACATTGACAGCGTGGCTAAGGACGGAGGAGGTGCCGCGAGGCACACGCGCGCCTGATCGGTTGGCGCGCCCGCCGTCGTGGCTGACTGTCTTTGGCTGAGGTTCCAGACGGCGCGCATCGAGGGTGCCAGCCGTCAGGCGCGCGGAAAGGCTGGGCCGTCTCGACTGTAGGGTCACTGACGGCGTGTTTCGACACAAGGCCATCACAACGACGCAGACAAAGGTATGCAACTCAGGGGACCAGGGTCCTCCTCCGCTTACGTAGACGCGCGAAGGAAGTTCCGCCGCAGCGAGATCTTGCAAAATCCCGGACTGGCCGGATTCGAGAAGTTCGGATGGAGGGGTCTGATGTCTGCAGGGGTCGACCCGGTCGTCAGTGCGCGAATGTCCCGAATCCGAGGGCGCGACACCGCACCCGAGATGAAAGTGCGTCGGGAATTGCATCGGCGCGGTCTTCGGTACCGGGTGAACTTCAAGCCCGTGCCCACGCTGCGGCGGACGGTCGACATCGCCTTCACAAGGCAACGAGTCGCTGTCCTGATCGACGGGTGCTTCTGGCATGGCTGTCCGGAACACTTTCGGCCGGCAAAGGGGGATCGGAGGGAGTTTTGGGCGGCCAAGATCGCTGAGAATCAACGCCGTGATCAGGACTCCACCAAGGCCTTCACGTTGGCTGGATGGACCGTACTTCGTTATTGGGAGCACGCTGACCCTGTCGAGGTAGCCGACAAGGTCGAGGACGAAGTGATCAAACGGTCCGTGAGCTGGCAGTCGCCTTCCGAGAGACCGTGTAGGTGACCTGCTCGCATCGTGCTCTCAAGATGGTGGCTAGCGAGAGCGCGAGGTGCCAATCGTCGTCTAGCAGCGGTGCGGTGTTGGGCTTGGTGACGGCGATGGTGATCAATTGTGACTCGGATTCCGCCCGGCGTAGACAGGCGTGCCAGACCATCCCCTGCAGTGCGCTCATCGGGCCCCAGGTGATGAAGGCCGACTCACTATTGGGGCCATCGGCGAGGCAACGCATCGGCTTCACGTCGAGTGTCTGCGCGCGAAGCGTCCATCCCGAACCCATGGCCAACCGAACGACCGACTGCGGTCCCGGGTACTCGCGTGTCGTTATCTGGGCCATCGGCCCGACACCTTCGAGCGCCCGACGGTACTGCTTCGCCGGTCCGTCCTTGATCCAGGGGCGTATCTTCTCCGTGGGCATGAACCTAGCGAGTCGTCCGCCGATCTTGGGATCCTTGACGAACCGGTCGTACATCTCCGTGGCTGCGGGCGAAGAGATCTCCTCCCACCGCACGGCGTCGAAATGCCGGGCTAGCTCAGCGAAGATCTCCAAGCGGATCGGTTCCGGAAGGCTCGCCATCAGCCCCCCTCGACTGGCGGGAACTCCAAACGAACGCTGTCGTCGGCTCCCCCGAGGTCACCCACGTCGGCCATCCATTGGTCCAGGAGTCCCTTCACCCTCAAGTCCTCGAACTCGAACTGGTTCCGTCCGACTGATACCTGCTCGATCTCGCCCTCGGACACCTGTTCTCGCATGTCATACACCTCGGCCAGCCGCCGGATGTCGCTGACGAAGTCCAGTACCTCCACGTGCGTCTTTCCCTTGCGAAGGCGGAGTCCGCGGCCAAGCTGCTGCACGAAGATGCGTCGACTGTGGGTCACCCGGGCGAAACAGAGAATGTTGACGTCGGGCACGTCGACGCCCTCGTTGAGTATGTCCACGGCGACGAGGATGGGCACTTCTCCTGTACGGAAGTTGAGCAGTCGTGCCCGCCGCTCCCGTGTCTTCAGCCTGGCGTGCAGCGTCTCGGACCGCTCCCAGCCGGGCCGTCGGGCAAGCAGGTCGCGCATCCGCTCGGCGTGCTCGATCGTCTGGCAAAAGACGATGGCCCGCGGGTTCGTGGTCTGGTCCCAGACCTTCTCGAGGTGTCCCCGAACTGACTCGTCCCGCTCGGGGATGAAGAGACGCTTGTTCAAGTCCTTGATGGAGTAGCCGTGCTCGGAGGAATGGCGGACGAAGTCCCAGTCGATGTTGTCGGCGAACACGCGGTACTTCACGTCAGCGAGGTAACCCAGCCTCATGCCCTCCGAGATGGACACCCGCTCGACTGGTTCGCCGAAGGTCCGCTCAATGTCGTACCGGTCGCCTCGCCAGGGCGTGGCCGTCACACCCATCCGTTTGGCCTTGGGCAGCAGACCCATCATGGTGGCATAGTTCCCGGTCTCCCCCACGTGGTGCGCCTCATCCACGATCACCAGCTCGGGAGCGTAGCCGGATTGGATGTAGTCACGTGCCGTGTTCGATACGCCGAAGGTGACGCCTGGCAGGGAATCGGGTTTCGAATCGCCGTGCAGCAGACGGGTCGGTACCTCCTTGGGAACGTCCCGCCACATCGCCCGTTCGAGTTGCTCCACAAGGTCGATCATGTGCGCGGTGACCAGCACCTTGGCCCCTGGATTACCAAGGAGGAATCGTCGCAGCAACCTGCCGGCGACGACCGTCTTGCCAAGGCCCGTAGCGAGGTAGATGAGCGCCTCGCCGCTGTCCTCTAGGGCGGCCCAGGCCGCTTCCACGGCGCGGTCCTGATACGGATGGAGGTCGAACGGCGTGACACGCTCCGGAGCGCGATCGTAGATCATCGCCAGCCGTTGGCCGTCCCAGAGGGTCACATTGACTCCGACGCCCCTTAGCGCGTCCGCCCGCTCCTTAGCCTTCTGAGTGAACAGTCGATTGGTGACCACCACCGCTCGGTGGATCGCGTAATGCCGCATCGCCGCGTGGGTTTCGTCCACGGCATCGCGATCCACATTGCCCGACTTCTTCCATTTCGACTGGAAGATCCAATCCTCACCGTTGAGTCGGCCGAGGAGATCAGCACCCTTATCCCCGGGACCATCGATGTTGACCACATCCGTGAACGAGATCAGGCCGAGCAACCGCTCCAGCTGGCGCGTGAAGCCCTTCGGGCCTTCCTCGACAAGGAAGGCCGGCTCCAGGAATGATCTGTTCATGCCTGGACGATCTCCGCGTCCAGTAGGTCCGCGGTAAGGAGCAGGCGGGACAGTTCCAAGGTGTTCTGCAGAGGCGGGCCCGTCACCATCCGCTTAAGGTCTGTGAGGAAGGCACTAACACGGGCCACTTGGTCCGCCTGCGTCTCCTCACCGAGCGCAGCGTACGTGGTGCGGAACAATCCGCCGTCCAGGACCAGTTCGGGACCGCTCGTAACGAGGTCGAGGACGCCCTCGACTCCCAGGTAACGCGCGAACTCGCCGTTCTCCACCGCTGCCTTCCAATCGACGTCCGGTGCCACCGCGATGGCGTACGACTCGGCGGCCCGTTTCGACTGACCGGACAGGGCGGACCAAAACGTGGCCGCGTCCTTCGAGGTGAGGTCGGCGAGCCGATCTCGCAAGCCCTCCAGCAGCATCTCCGCGCGACTGCGCACCGCGCTGGAGTCCACCCGCCGGTCCGGGAACTGCTCGAGGATCGAGGTCACCAACCCGTCGATGGAACCCGATACGGAGTACACGCTCTTCAACTGCGATGCCGCGCAAACGAGCGCGACGTTCAGTGGGGACCATCCGTACCGCGCGATCAGCGTGGTACCGGAATCCACGTAGATCTCTACCTCTCCAGCTACGATCCGAACCACGGCCGGCTGCCGCTGACCGTCCTTGAGCAGTTCGACTCCGGAGGTGACGTAGACGCGAAGGACCGCCTGAGCGGTACCAAGGCGAACTTCGCGGTCAGTGTCGGGAAGCAGCGTCGCGTGCTCCCTGTACCTCGCGAAGCGCTGCTCCTCTGTCTCCGGCCGTGTCTCTGCGGCTGGCTCCGGCTGCTTCTGGTCTTGGGACGGTGAGGGGCCGTGGCCGTCGTCCGCAGCCGTCCCTAGATGTCCAAGCCCCTCTCCCTTGAGCCAGTCATCCTCGTCGGAGGGCGGTGCTGGCTCCGGCGGTGGCCCATTCTTGACCCGATCATGATCGGCTGCGGCCTCGTACCATTTATCGTCGGTCTGATACTCCGGATCACCACTGCGGAACTTCTGTGCCCATCTCTTCGCCTCATTATGGATGGCGGTATTGCCGTTGCCCGGCATGAGATAACGGAGACCCGGCTTGTTCTCCCGGTAGGCGTTGAAGAACCGACTCATCGGAGAGTCGTTCTCGCGATTGAACAGGCGCTTGGCCAGCTGTGGACGCAAGGGCAGGTGGCCTCGAACCTTCTCGACCATGTATCGCCATTCCGGCGACGACGTGTCGAAATTTGTCTTGCGGACGTTGACCGGCGCATGGTCGAGATGGATCTCGCCTACGATGCGACCCATACCGAGTTCGATCGGATACTCCAGCTCAATGTCTCCGTCTGGCCCCTCCCAGTCGAACAGAGACCTATCCCTTGTCGTGATCGCGCGCCCGCTCCGCAGAAACGTCAGCCCGAAGTCGGACTTATCAGCGAACCTCTGCACGCCCAGCCAGCCCACGATCCGGCGCTCTCGCTCCTGGATTTCAGTGCTCTCACATTCGACGCACCGGTCGTACCTTGAGGTGTACCAGCGCCCACAGTTCATACAGGCGAAGGCGTTGGTGAGGGGCACGTGGATTTGTTTCGCGGCAGGCGCCTCCGCAGCCTTGTACATGACCGACCGGGTCGGGTCCCAGATACACGGCACCAGTGGGGGCACCTGGCGAGAGTTGACGTACAGGCGCTGGTTCAAACCGCCCATCAACTGCGCACCCGAATGAGGGCCGTCGGGATCACGCAGCATGTACGTGTAGATCCGCCCTAGGTTCTTGCTGACCTCCCTTATCGAACTCGACGACTTCAACTTGACGACTACGTCCTCGCGGAGGTTCGTCACCGAGACGAGAGTGCCGTGCTCGTCCGGATCCTTCCGCTCGTAACGAAGGGGAACCTCGTACGACGACCGTCGCTGCATCTCTCTAAGATCGATGGTGGCGGTGATCCATTGGTCGTCGCCACGCCGTCCCGACCGGACCTCCGTTACCGTGCCGAGGCGGGCCGTGGCGATGTTGAAGCCCATGCCGAACAGGCCGAGGCTGCCGAACCGTTGCTTACCCGAGGTGCCGGCGCTCAGGGCGTACCGCAACTCCGCCGGAGACATCCCCCGGCCGTTGTCGCTCACTACGACCTTGGCACCGCGGTTCACCTTGCTGGCCGTGGGCAGGGTGACGTCTATTCGAGGTTCCAGGGTTTCATCGACACGGGTGGCCTCGACGAGCTCGTCGAGACAGTTGTCGATCAACTCACATAGACACTGGTGAAGTTGGAGGTCGACCTCCGCGATCATCTCCAAGATCCGGGGAGAGGGCGTCAGGTTGAGAGTGCCGGGTCGCGTCTCCGTCTCCGTCATGCTTCGGTTCCCTCCGCGCGTAGTGCGGCATGGACACTGTCGGCCACGACCCGCGCCAACTCAACCGGGACTGCGTTGCCGAGCTGGCGCATCGCCTTGCCCCAAGGGCCGTGCAGCTCGTAGTCGTCTGGGAAGGTTTGCAAGCGGGCACTTTCCCTGACCGTGAAGTAGCGGATGGAGCCATCCGCCTCACGCAGCATGTTCTCGCCGCCGGGAACCCCGTGACGCCCTGCTTTCAGCGTCTTCGCCGGCCAGTCCACGGGACTACCGGTGTGACCAGGGTAGGAACGAGCGCCCAGTTGAAGGACATGGTTGAGGACCCCCGCAGTACCTGTCACCGTTGGCTCGGGAAGACCAGCCAGCGCGTCGCGTATGGTGCGCCAGCGCGCTTGGACCTCGTCCGGCTGCAGCTCCTCAGGTATGGGGACGTTAGGCCGTTCCGGACGCTTCGCCTTGGGCACTTCATGTTCTTGCCAGTACTCACCAGTCGTCCACTGCGCATGCAGGAGAGCGCGTCTCGAGTGTGTGACATGCGGGAAGTCCCAGGTCACGTCCAGGTCGTTGCGGAAACCGACCAGGAAGACACGTTGGCGCTGCTGCGGCACTCCGTAGTCCGCCGCGTTGGCGAAGGCGGGGGTGACCCGATAGGCCAACTCTTGGTTACTGACGCTCTTGCCTGCCGCCCGGAGCCGCAGCAAGTGATCCCCCCACAGTTCGTCGGGCTTCGCGGCGAGAAGGGGCAGTGAAAGCCTTGCCTGGATGTACTGGAAATAGTCGGCGAACCTCGGACGCGCCAGGCCCCTCACGTTCTCGATGATGAACGCGCGGGGCCTCAGCTGGGCGATCGCCTCCGCCGTGGCCGGGAACATGTCACGTTCGTCGTCGTCCGCCTTGCCGCGGCCTCCAATGGAGAACGGCTGGCACGGCGGGCCGCCGGCGACAAGATCCACCTCGTCGGTGATCCGGGACCAGTTGAAGTCCCGCACGTCGCCCTCTTCGACGTGCCAGTTCGCGACGAGCTCGTTCCCCCGGGCCTGGTTCTGTCGCACCGTGTCGCAGGCCCATTTGTCCAACTCCAGGGTCGCCAGCGGGTCGAACCCGGCCTCCTGACAACCTAGTGCGAGCCCTCCAGCGCCAGCGAACAACTCCACGCTCGCGAGCCGAGCGTGCGTGTTCCTCATCAACAGGAGGGAGGGGTGGCGAGCGGTAACGCTCGCAGGAACGAACGCAGTCTCAGACATGCACTTCTTTCCGACCATAGCTGTAGTCCGAATGTCATGATGCCGCACGGCCCAACGACCTCGCCAGGACTTGCAAGTCTCCTGATCACCTTTCGGACTGTGATCGCCTGGAGCCAACGCCGAGGCGACCTCGGCGAGTTGGCTGGAGACCCGGCACGCCCAGTCGCCTTCGCGCCGCCCGTGGCCTTTCACCAACCTGGCCGGCGTCTGCCGCGCCTGGTGCGAAAAGTCAACGACTTCACCAGTGGCGCCGACGGCGTAGTTCGGCGTGCCGCACAGGGCTACAACCCGACCTCGGATGCCCGGCATCGACGGTGCCTAGTTGCACCCACTTTCGCCGAGCACCGCTGGCGGCCATGGAACCCGGGTGATGCCGAGAAGCCTGCTCGGCGCCGTCACCTCTGGAGCGAGAGCGTCGCGTTCCGCAGGACGCGTCTACGGACAGTGCTTGGACGCCACAGCATCCTTCCCGCCGCGTACGGGAAAGCACTTCAGATGTCAACCGTTCATGCGACGGGCGCGAACGGACAGGATATGCCCGCTAGTGCGCGTGCGCCACGACCGGGTGCCAGACTCAGCAATCACTACGGGTCCGCCCGCAACGCCGACAACGATCGGTGCCCTACTCATCGCAGAGTGGGGAGCTGCTGCGCGCGTAGGAGCACAGGCAGACCCCTAAGCCTCACGAAGGACGTCGCAGCGTAGCGTCGCCACGCTGTGTCTCGGTCCGTAGTTTCGAGGCGAACGTCATTGTCAAGTCAGCACCCCCTGTTTGTCAGTGGTTGTCACTATGGTGTCCACGATCAATCTTTGAGTGGGCACGTGAGTCTCCTCCTCGCGCGCCAGCTCCAGGGCAAGGAGCGGAAAATGAGTGATGCGCGCATCGAGGCCGCCTGGAAGCGGTTCCAGGAGAGGCTGGACTCCGCTCGTCCTCACGAGGTCGCCCAGGAGTTGCGTGACCTCTTCGTCCCCGAAAACGTTGTTGAGGAACTGCTCCGGCGGCACGAGCTCGAGACCACGAGGATCGCCAGTCTGAAAGAGCCTCTGGGGTTGGGCCGTCCCGACGCGCTGCCCTGGTACACGGGTCCCCGCGCGGGGGACAAGAATTGGCCGGCCTTCGAGGCGAGGGTGCGTCGCTCGCTCGGCCCGGACGCCACGACCAAGCTCGACGAGGCGTCGACGCGGGTCGTAGCGATGCTCGACCACCCTGCGACGCCTACGTTCCGGTCGCGCGGACTTGTAGTCGGGCACGTCCAGTCCGGTAAGACGAGCAACTTCACGGCGGTGGCCTGCAAAGCGGCGGACCGCGGCTACCGGATGTTCATCGTGCTGTCCGGAATCCATAATTCGCTCCGCCGCCAGACCCAGACTCGACTGATCCGCGACGTCGTCAACCTCAACCCGCCGCTGTGGCACCAGATCACCAGCCCTGAGCGAGACTTCGTGCCACCACCGAACGCCCAATCGTTCCTGGCCTCGAAAGACCAGCGGCTCCTATTGGTGGTCAAGAAGAACGCGATCGTCCTGCGCAAGCTGCGCGATTGGCTCGAGCAGGCCCAGGAGCAGTTGGGCAACTGTCCGACCCTGATCATCGACGACGAAGCGGACCAGGCGACCCTGGCGACGCGCAAGATCAACCCGCTGATCAGGGACGTGATCACGCGCCTTCCCAAGGTCTGCTACGTGGGCTATACGGCCACTCCCTTCGCGAATCTGCTGACCGATCCGCGCGACCATGAGGACTTCTATCCGCGCGACTTCATCCTGAGCCTGCAGCGTGGCGAGACCTACCAGGGGCCCGAGACGTTGTTCGGTCGGCATCCCGTCGATGGAGAGGACCCGGAGGAGGTCCCCGGCGGCCTCGACATGATCAGGACGATCCCGGCGGTCGAGCTGGACGACCTGCGGCCGAAGAAGGCGACGGCGGCGGCGCAATTCGAGCCTGCGATCACCGATTCGCTGCGCCGGGCCACACTGTGGTTCTGGATCGCCACGGCCGTGCGTCAGTTGCGCGGCCAGCGCAATGAGCACTCCTCGATGCTGATCCACGCACACTCCGACACGCGAGTGCACGACTCTTACCGGGCACCGCTGCAGGATTTGCGTAGAGAGGTCACGGAAGGCCTGGCGGACGGCCAACCCGCGCTGCTCGGTGAGCTGCGACGTCTGTGGGCCGACGAGTCGGAGCGCGTCGACAACACGCGGTTCGGCGTCGCACGCCCGAGCTTCGAGGAAATCGTTCAGGAGTTGGGGGAGGTGGTCGACTCCACGAAGATCGTGATGGACCATTACCGCAGCAACGACCGCCTCGACTACGACTCCGGCCCGGTGAACGTCATCGCCGTGGGCGGCAACACGCTCTCCCGCGGACTCACGTTGGAAGGGCTCGTCGTCAGCTTCTTCGTACGCTCCTCGAACGTCTACGACACGCTCCTACAGATGGGCCGCTGGTTCGGTTACCGCCCCGGCTACGAGGACCTACCGCGCGTCTTCATGCCCGACGAGATCCGACGCTGGTTCGTGCACCTGGCCACGGTCGAGGAGGAGATGCGTAAAGAGATCGACCGTTATCTCACGGAGCACAAGTCCCCGCTCGAACTGGCCGTCCGCATCCGTTGCCACCCCAAAATGCGGGTCACAGCGCCGTCCAAGGCCGGTGCCGCGGTGCGCAGCGCCGCAGCGTATGGCGGACAGTTGGTCGAGTCCCACTACTTCCCCTGCACTCCGGAGCAGGATGTCCAGGACTGGCACAACACGAACGCGAAGGCCGTGAGGAGCCTCCTCGACGCCGCCTACACCGAGGGGCGGGCTGACCTGGGCGTCAAGAGCGGCCGGGCGTTGTGGCGGGATGTCCCGCTCAGCTCGGTAATGGACTTCCTGAACGGCTACGCCTTCCATCCGAAGTCCGTGGAGGCCTCGCGCAGTCTTATGCGGCAGTACATCGAACGCCGCAGCCAGTCCGGTGCCTTGGTTTCGTGGAACGTGGGCGTTGTGGGCAACGCCGTCCAAGACGAGGCACATACTGTCTCGCTCCCCGGAAACATCTCGGTCGGCCCCGTGACTCGTACGCGCACCAAGGGCAGCGCCGAAGACGACGTCGCCGACATCAAGACACTCACCGGTTCTCGTGACGAGGCGCTGGATCTGAGGATCCCCGCTGGCGAGGCTCAGATGAACCGGAGCCGACTCCAGGAACTCAGGGTGCAGCAGCAACCTGAGCGGGGCCTCGTTTTGCTGTACCCGATCAATGCCAAGTCGCAGGTGCCGGTCCGGACGAAGGACGGCGTGACGGCCGAGGTCGAAGGCCGCGCCCCCTTGAACGCCCCCGGCGAAGTCGTGTGGGGCGCGGCCATCGTCTTCCCCCGCCCGAGTCAGGTCGGCACCGACTTGGCCGTCGAGTACGACTATCTTGCCGCAGACCTCCGCGAGGTGTTCCCCTCGGCCAGCGAGGACGAGGACGAGGACGTGTCCGTGCTGGAGCAAGACCTCGACAACGATGCGGAGGACGGCCGGTGAACGCATCGACGAGTGGCTCAGCGCCCTCAGACCGCATACGCAAGCTGCTCGAGCGGCTGTGGGATCAGCTCGACGAGCGGTCGACGACCGAACCGGCGGCGCTCATGCTCACCGCAGAGCTGGAGATCCGCACACCATGCGGACGCGTTCGGCTCGGACGCGATGCCGAAGGCATGCGACACCTGCTCGTGCCGATCGCGCCGACGGACCGGCTGGAGGACGACCGTCGCAGCGCTGGGGTCCATCTGACCGGGCGGGTACTTCTCGTCGAAGACCTGCCCGTGCGCTTCGCTGACCTCCACTGCCGGAGGGCAGATCTGTCCGGGGTGTTCACCGGACTCGTCGCCGACGTCTGCGCACGGATCGCCGCCGAGCCGGCGGCACGGCCGTACCGCATCGCCCAAACTCTCAACGGCTGGCGTCTGCTGTTCGGCGGCGAGGCGGTGCGCTGGACGGTGCCACGGCTCGCCGGCTTGTTCGCCGAACTCCTGATCCTGGAGCGGCTACTCGACATCCGCCCCGACGCCGTCGAAGCCTGGCAGGGTCCCACCGGTGGCGCACAGGACTTCCGTAGCAACCGCTATGCGATCGAGGTCAAGGCGTCGAGCGGCATCGCTGGCCGAATCGTCCACGTCCACGGCGTCGACCAGCTGGAGGAACCCGCAGGTGGAGCTGTCGACCTCGCCTGGTTCCGTATAGCGGAATCTCACGGGTCCTCGGCCCGATCGGTGCAAGACCTGATCGCGGCGTGTCACACGAAGACTGACCGCGTGGACGTGCTCGACGCGCGCCTGACCGCGCTGGGTCTGAAAGCCGCCTCACCCGGTGTTGCGGCCGACGTCCGCTTCGAGGCGGTGGAGGAACGTTGGCACGAGGTGGACCAGAGATTTCCCAAGATCGTACCGGCGAGCTTCGCCGACGGGACTGTGCCCGTTGGCGTCAGCGGCGTCGAATATCTCGTCGATCTTGACAGCGTCCCAATGCGAGCCGATCAGGCCCTCGCGCTCGACAGACTGGCGAAGGACCTGTGACCAACGCAAACTCGCCCACCTGGTACTCCCAGCCCTTCCGCGCTGACGGCGGCATTACGGCAGAGGGGCTGCTGGGCCAACTCGGCCGCCCTCAGCTTTCGCGGCTGACCATGCTCGTGCGCGAAGCCGCGCAGAACTCCTGGGACGCACGCTACGCCGACCAGGAGGAGATCCGATTCAGCTTCGACCTCAGGAACGTCGGTGCCGCACACATAGGCGAGTGGCGCAGGCTGTTCGCGACCGGCGTGCCGCAGACCGGGGACATCGGCGGTGCGTTCAAACGCCTGTCACAGGCCCCGTCGATCCGCTGCCTGGTCGTGTCCGATCGCGGGACCAGAGGTCTAGGCGGTCCCACCCGATCAGACACGGGCCAGAGCGATCGACGCGAATGGCTGCGGTTCGTGCTGAACAGCGGCGACCGCGAGGGCACCGACCTGCAGGACACATCCGGCGGCACCTTCGGATACGGCAAGGGGGCTTTCTTCCTCGCCTCCAAAGTCGGGTGCACGTTCGTCTACACGCGATTCCGCGAAGACAACGGCGCCCTGAGATCACGCTTCATCGGCGTCGCGATCCGCAAGTCCTTCTGGGAAGGCGGCGCCCGCTACACCGGGCGTCACTGGTGGGGTGATCCCGCGACGGATCACTGCGAGCCGCTACTCGACGCAACGGCCGACGCCGCGGCGCGCAACCTTGGCCTACCCGGATTTGGCACCGACGAGACCGGCACGACCATCGTCATCGTCGAGCCGGACCTGACAGACCCCACCCTGCCGAATACGGACGTCTCCGAAGAAATGGACTTCAACACTGCTGGCAACTACTTGGCCGAAGCATCGGCCTGGAACCTCTGGCCCATCATGCTCGAGGGCAGGGCACAGCGCATGACGGTGTCAGTCACCGCCAACGGCGTCGACATACCCGTGCCCGGTCCCGACGACGACGTCACATTGGCCTTCTTCGCGGACGCCTACCGCAAGGCCGCCGCTGGCGGCGGAGAAGTTCTCAGCTGTCTCAAGCCAAAAAAGGACCTTGGCGCCTTCGCCTCCGAGTACACCTACGCCGCCACCGTGGTCTCCCCAGCCGCTAGGGATCTAGGCCTGGAGGGTGCCCCTCACCACATCTGTCTGCTCCGGGGACCCGAGCTCGTGACCAGGTACTACGCAGGACCCGAGAGGCCCAACCCGCACGTCGGTTACGCCGGGGTCTTCAAAGTCGCAGATGACCTGGACCCCGTGTTCGCCCGCTCCGAACCGCCCACCCACGACGCGTGGGCCTATCAGGAGCTGAAAGGCCCGGAGGCCACGTTCGTGAGGACTCTGGGGCGCCGTCTAAAGGAACGTTGCGACACCATCAGCGGCGCCACCGGCAAGCGGGCGTTCAAGGTCGGTGACTACGCCGTGGGCAACGTCGCCCAGCGGCTCGGTCACCTCCTCGCCGGCCCCGGCGGCACCGGCACCGCCATCATTGACGTCTCCCCCCGACCAGGGACCTCCTTCGCCGCCGGACCGACGCGAGAGGCTCACGAGGACCCACAGGCGCCGCACCAAACAGGGGCTTCCGGCGCGGCCTGGGACTCACCCCGTGAGACGGAAGCTGACGCCGCCCGCCCCCACGACCCGGAAGCAAAGCCAAGCCAGCCGGGACGCACCACCGCAACCCGGAGGCCGACCCTTCTTTCGACACCTCGCTACGAAGTCCTCGCCGGCCGCCCGGTGCTCGTGCAACAGGTCCGGCTCCATGGGTCAGGACGCAACGAGGGACACGCCAGCGTCGTCCTCGCCGATGGGGGCACCGAGGACGTCACTCCGGCCGGGGCCGACTCGCCGACGATCCACGGCTGGCGGACCACTGACGGATCCGTCGTCCTGGGCGATGTCTTCTACCACTCCGGCAATCCGACCGACGTCGAGCTCATTGTCAACGCCGTCCCGGACGTCGTCGTCGAGATCAATGTGACGGGGCAGGCATGAGCGTTCACGCGTGGCCCTACCGCCGGCCGGTCGACCGCGTAGAGGCGCAGCCGTGGCGTACTCATGAGGAGACCGGGGAGCGGCTGCCAGCTGCGCTGCCGACCTGGGACTACGGCACCGACCTCAAGCTGTACCGGGTCGTGCACCTCGACGTGGACGGCATACGCGCCGATTGCGGACTCCCCGAAGACGCCCCCCTGTATATGTGCGTCCGCTATTGGCCCTCAACGTCGCAGATTCGATACTCGGGCTTCGAGGTCGCGTTCGCCGGACACACGCGGCAGACCGTCGTGGTCGTGGAGATGGTCGCCGAGGGAGCCAATCTGGGCGGCTATCTGACTATCGAGACCCTGGTTGCGCTTGCAGAGGACATAGACACCAACGAGCCCTTCGTCCCACGCCGAGCGGGCTCGATCCTGTGGAACGACCAAGCACGTGTCCATCTGGAGGGCGCCGGCGGCCTGCTTCCCACGGCGCCGGTCTCCTTCAGAGAGGCGCAGCTGCCACCCGACGCCGCCTGGTACGTGAGCATGGATGGCGGAGACTGGCATCAAGCAGCCATGGGAAGCCTGCTCGTCCTCCTGAACACCGACAACCCAATGATCCAGAAGGCACTCGAAGCGGACAAGGACGAGGCCGCGACCCTGTTGTGGGACACGCTGGGTGTCGATGTCGTAACCGACCTAGTGGGACGCGCCTTGGACGACGATGCCTTCGACGAGGTCCAGGACCCGTCCGAGATTGACGGAGATCTGACGATGGCTGGTCTGGTCCGCGCCCTCGTCCGAACGTATCTCGCCCAGCCGACCGAGACCGCCTCCGTGGCGATCAAGCGCCTTAGAGATCAACGTCGTGGCGACCCGTCGAAGTTCCGTGCCCAAGTCCAGTCTGGCGTCGGATTCCCCAGAGGGGCCAACCGATGAGCGTTCTCTACCCAAGGCTGCTACCCGGGGAAGCCGACAGGCTCTTCGAGGAACTGCACGAGCACCACCCCGGCACCCACACCCGTATGGTCGCGAACCACTCGCCCCGTTCAGTCTTCGCTGCCACCGGTGGTCGACGCGTCACCCGAGGGGAGCTCGACGACCTGCGCCGTACCATCGTGGCAGCTGCCGAGGAGCAGGGTTTCCCTAAGCCTCCAACCGCTGCCCAGCGGAACGCCTTCGATCAGCGCACTGCGAGGATCCTGCACGAACAGGGCTTCATGGTGCCCGGTGAGGCCGCTCAGCGGCCGGTGTGGGCATTCCTCGCGTTGGTGCTCCTGCCCGACGTCTGCGTATGGCGGTGGCCGCTCAAGCCTGGCCGGGGCTACTCCGCCGATCGTTTCAAGGGACTGGACCTAACCCGACACGCCCTGGGTCGCCTCTGGACGCGCGCCCACGTTCTGCATGACCCAAAGCTGCCGGAACCTTACGAACTGGTCGAGGCTCTCGGCGAGGAGGCTGCTGACCAGATCATGACGAGACGTCGATCTGTCGCAGCCTCACCAGCCCTGGTCCGAGCAGTCGTACGGGGGCACAGGGACGAGCGGGCCCTGAACGAGGTCGGAATGTCGGAACGCGACGTACTTCGCCAGAGTCTCATGCGGCTTCTTCGTCTCCTGGCCTTCGTCAGCGTTGATGCCATCCCAGAGGCTGAGCTCGATCACCTCGTCCGCCGGCTCAGAGCGGAGACACGAAACGCGCTGCGCAGTCGATGAGATGGCAAAGCAAGTGATCGTCTAGCTGGCCTCTGCTAACGGCGACGGTCATCTTCCAGCAGACAACCTCTGACGCCCAGACGCTCCGTGGGACTTCTGAGCCAGATGGTTAGCGGCACTGCGCCATGGACCATCCGTGGACCGAAGTAGACCCCTGCGCCGTCAGCACGGCCTTGACCAGGGGGAACACGTGAGACTCAAGCCCCCTCCGGAGCCGTGTGCGCAGGTTCGAATCCTGCCGGGGGCACCGGAAAATTAGGCCCTGACCAGCGGAAACGCCGGTCAGGGCCTTTCTTGTGCATGCCAAAACGCACACGGCCTACTTGGCCGTGCCCACTCAACCCCTCATTGCCCTGATCAGGGGTTTTCCACGGCCGAGCGGACGAAATCCAAACTGTCCGATCCCGCGAAATTAACTCCTGCGGGACATACGTGGGCCAGAAAGCCGCACGGTGGATCCATCACCCTCAGGAGGCCGCTTTGACCTGCATGTTTACCGAGCGGGACAGCCAAAGGGAAACGGAGAAACAGGCCGTTGCACTTTCCCTGACCCGATTCGGCACAGTCCCGCGAAGGCGTTCCCGCCCGCCCAACAACAGTATGCCCCCATGTCCGACTTACACGAAGGAACGATGATTCCTATAAGCGTCGATCGTTGGGACGCCCCATGCGGGCCTCACTCATGGAGCGGATGACGTGCTCCCTTCCTCCTTCGTTACGGCTACCGGAAGCACGTACTCACCGGCGAGACGCGCCAAGTGCAGCGCGAGGGGCCGGGCGAGCGGCGGATAGTCGTCTTGGTAGCGCAGCTGGTGCGTGAGCGTCGCCCACTCCGCCGGCCGGTCAGGCAGGTCCCCTTCACGCCCCGAGTCCGCCAGCGCCTTCTCCGACAGGCAACCGAGCACGGTGATCTCCAGCTGTCCGGGGTTCCAGGCAGTCTTCCCGGGTGCTGTCCGGCCCTGTGCCGTGGGCGCCAGTTTCATGAGGCCCTTCGGTAGTTTCGCCGCTGTGTGCGGCTTCGCGGTCGTACTCGCGAAGACACGGCTCTCCGTCTCCGTCGTCCCCCACACGCCCTCGGTGAAGCCGACGCTGCCCTTGGCGTCGTGGGCGTACCACTCCGCCACTTCCTCCCGCGCGTTGGCGTCCCGTACGAGCACCACCCGCAGGTCGTCGCCGTAGAGCGTGTGGCGCTGGGCGGGTTCAGTGCCGAAGCCGAGCATGTCGCGGGCCAGTTCACCGTTGCGCAGGCCGGGCCAGCACTGGCGCAGATTGCCGGCGTCCGCCAGCAGGAGCGTCGGGCGGTCGCGGAGTTGGAAAAGCAGTGCGCGGATCTGCCGCTCGGTGTCCCGCTGCCTGTGCTGCTCCACGCCCGGGCGGGCACCGGGCCGGCCCCCTCCATCGCCACCCGTATCAGCCTGCCTCTCCTTCTCGGTCTCCGCCACTGGCTCCGTTGCCTGGGAGAGCAACAGCAACAGCTTCGGGTACGGCACCCATTCGGCGCGCTCGGCGTCCCACCCCTCGATGACGCCCGGTCCTTCGTCCCCGAGGCGGACCCGCACCGCGACAAGCCGATGGACGGGGCGCCGCGTGGGCCCCTTCCTGGTGTGGCGTACGAGCCAGAGCGCCACGTACTGGAGGTCGCCAGGAACTCCGGCCCCCACTCGATGGGCGGGCGGACTGATCGCGCCGAGCTGCCGAAAGGCGTCCAGCCAGGTCCACTTGGCCCGGTGCTCCAGGCCGCTGTCGGTGTCGTCGGGCAGGTTGACGAACTGGCTCAGCCGGTCCTGCCGCGCCCAGGCGATGCGCAGCGCATGCTTGGGATCGGAGTCGGGGACGGCGGCGAAGCGCTCCTTACCGGCGATCTCCATGATCACGACTCCGGCCGCGTCGGGACGCGCAACCACTCGGTCCGCCACAAGTCGGCAGCGCCCTTCGACGGCTTCGGCCAGCCGGACGGCCCTGGGGCGCCCGCGCTCCCGGGAGACCGGCAGGGCGTCGGCCAGGGCCCCCGCGGGCTGGGCGTGTACGCAAATGTCGACCCCCTCGCCCCGCCACCGCCAGGTGTCGTCGTCGGCCGACCCCTCGCTCTCCCCGGGAGGGAAGCCGATGAGCTTGGGCAGTTCCGCGAGCAGAGCGGCACGGGTTTCCGGGGATTGCCAGAAGACGTCGATCTCCAGGGGACGGCCGTTGAGTGCGCGTGCCAGCGCCGCCCGCCGCTGCAGGGCCAGTTGCGTGTCCCGGACGCCCGGACCACGTCCGGCTCCCGAACTAGGCAGCAATGAGGGGGTGTTGCTCCGGGTGACCCGTGTGAGGTCGGGGACCCGGGTCAGCATGGGGCGCAGCCCTTCCTCGACCCAGGCGTCCAGATCCGCCCGCTCCCGTGCCATCAGCCCCGGTCCCACCTCATGCGGGCCGATCGACGGGTGGTAGACGATGCCGGCGGCCACGTCCCCGGACCCGTTGATCCAGCGTTCCGGGTGGGAGAAAAGCGCCTCCGGCTGCGGGTAGTTGCGTACGATGTCCAGCTCGGGCAGGAGTGGTGCGGGGCTGTGGTGGCGCCAGGCCAGTTCTTTCAGCCGCCGGTCGTAGCCGAGGGTGTTCACCATCAACCGGTGGCTCCGGTCCGGCCCTCCCGGCCATGGCAGCGGAGCGTCGAGCAGAACGGTTGCGCCGCCGAGCTGGTGGGGGCGTACGTCCAGCTGGGTGGCCCACCGGCGTACTTGCGAGGACACATGGACGCGGAACCGTGGGGCGAACGGCACGGTGTGGACGGTGATGTTGAGGCAAGCCGAGTAGTACCAGGTCTGTCCGCGGCGCTCGTATCGCTGTGGCGGCCAGGAGACGAGTCGCGCGCCGTTGCCCGAGCTCTCGACGCGAAAGTGGAGTGTGGTGCCCCCGGTAGGGAACGTCCGGGCGGCAAGCCGGAAGGCGACCCACTCGGGCAGCAGGCTGTAGAGCCGTGCGGCGGGTTCGGCTGTTCCGCCCGCCGAGGTCACGGTCTCGGTGAGGTCGACCGATTCGGCCTCCCAATATGGCAGTTGGATGGCCTCGGCCGGGTCGTCGGAGCGGAGCCTCTCCTCCAGGTCGGCGCCTTCGGTGTCGTCCTCCTCCCGGTACATGCCCGCCGCCCAGGTGCCGATCACCGGGGCCAGCACCTCTGGCGGGACGGCTTCCCGTGCGTAGAGCCATGGCAGGCGGCCGTCCGTTCCGGCGTTGCGGCCGGTCGCGATGACGCCGGGGGCCATCGCCTGGAGCAGGGAGCTGAGCCTGCGTACGGGGAGCCGATCGGGGCGGACGGAGCCCGTGCCGGCCTCGGCGTGCATCCTGGTGAGCTCGGTGTGCAACTCCTCGCCGAGCCGCAGCACACTCATCTCCTCCAGCCACGGTCCATGGAGCGGGTCGGGTTCGTAGGCCGCGTTGCGAATGGCGTGATACACGAAATTTCCTCCTGGAAGCCGGAGTTCGGCGCTTATGGTTGGGCCGGGGCGGGAGCATGGGCGAGCAGACGGGTGAGCATGCGCCGGAGGGGTTCGTACAGGGCGTGGGCGATGAACTGCTCCTCCGCGCTCTTCGTGTCGCCCTCGAAGTACGGGTCCAGCACGTCGAGCACGCTGTGCAGCAGGCTGGACTTGGGGGTGTCGGCCTGCGGTGGTACGGCCCCGCGGTTCGGGGCGAAGGCGGCGTCGACGAAGACCACCCGGGCCGGTACACCGCCGCGCACCAGCCGCCCGATCACCTGCCACATCAGGACCAGCATGTCCCAGGTGACCTGCTCCCTCACCTCGTCGTCGAGGCGGCTCCACGCCATCGAGCGGGCGAGTACCTGGTACCAGCGTGAACGGGCGAGGCGGCGGACCTCGTCGGCACCTTCCTCGACGGTGGCCTGTCTCCGTACCCAGGTGTCGAAGTCACCGCCGGTGACGGCGCGGACGATCCAGTCGTTGACGGCGTGGACAGCCAGGGACAGGTCCTCGGGGTGCGGATTGGGCCGTGCCAGGAAGTAGACCGTGCCGATGGCCGCCTCGTCGTCGTCGTTGAGAATGTTGTGGCCTCGCTCCACGGCCAGCAGGGGCGCCACGAGGATGTTCGCGTCGAGGTCCTTCAGGTGTTCGACGTCGCCCCGGCGCAGTGACCGGGCACGGTAGGCGGACGGCGCCTCGTCCTCCGGGGCGATCTCCTCGTCGTCCGAGACCAGGCACAGCACGCTGTCGCGCCAACGGGAGTTGAGGTTGTGCAGGGTGTCGGCCACGATGCGCGCCTCGGCGTAGCTGCCGACCAGCAGGAGGATCTGGTCGCGCTTCCCCGGGCGAAGGGAGAGCAGCTCGCGCTCCAGCGGGCCTCCTTCGGGGGCGTCGTACTCCCCGGCGCCGAGGTGGGTGGCGATGCGGCGCAGCTTCTCGGGGCGGTCGTCCGGGTGGGTTCCCGACAGGCGCAGCTTCTCGTCACCGTCGTCGATGAACTCGAAGCGCATCAGGCTCTCGTTCGCGATGCGTTCGGTCACCTCGGCCGGCGGCTCGATGATCACGCCGACCGGGACGCAGACGTGGTAGCGGCTGGACGCGCCCGCCCAACTGCTGCCGGACATGAGCAGCAGATGGGCGCCGGGCCTGCCGTCGACGGAGGCGAGGTGGGGCATGGCGCGCAGCAGTTCACGTCCGACACCGCTGCAGCGGAAGAAGGTCAGCTCGCCGCTGCGGACTCCGCCCTTGTCCTCGCCCGGGACCCGGAACTGGAAGCCGAGTACGTTGCCCATCGGGGCCTCGGGCACCATCGGGCCGTAGTCGAGCGGCCGACGGTACATCGTGTTGTAGCCCAGGCTGAGGGCGGCCTCGACGCGGGGCCACATGGCGTTGATCATGGCGAGCCGGGGTTCCAGGGCGCTGAGCAGCAGCGTGAACTCGAAGCGTTCGGCGAGCTCCCTGTGCCACTGCTCAGGTGTCTGGGGCGCTGGCTTGGGCTTCCGGCGGCGGCCTCGCCCCTGCTGCCGTTCCTCCTCCGCGCGCTGCCACTCGTCGTACTTCTCCTTGTACGTCTGCTGCCGGGCGGCCATGTACTGCGGGTCGATGTGGAAGACCTCGTCCATGACCTCGGCCAGGTGGCGCCGGGTGTTCTCCGGGTTCCCGGTGTGGAGGAGTTCGTTGAGGAGGGCGGTCAGCTCGCTGAAGTCCTCCTCCGTCCTGCGGCGGCGGTCGCCGAAGGGGTTGTCCCGAAAGGCGTCCAGAAGCTTGCCGAGAGCCTGTCTCGGGGCGTGGTTCCGGTGTTCCGGCCCGCTGCCGTCGGGGAGTTCGTAGCGCTCGTCGAGCAGTCCGAGCTGCAGCGTCCAGGCGCTGAAGTAGCCCGTCCGCACCCACCTGCGCAGGTCATACCTGGCGACGAGCATCGCGTACAGCCGGTCGGTGGCCGATCCGGCGGTGTTGAGGGCGGCGGCGAAGGTCTCCACGTCCCGTTCGGAGAGCTGGGTGCGCCCGCTGGCCGCGAGTTCCCGGATCTTGTGCCGGCTCAGCTGGTCGATGAGGCCCTTGTCCTCGTCGCTGGCGAGGACGACGGCGGGTGCGAAGGTCTGGTCGAACTGCATCTGCACACGGTCGGCCTCGTCGATGATCACGAGGTCGCTGCGGCGGCAGGCGAGTTCGAGGTAGCGGATGCGCTCGCCGTTCTGGGGGCGGGGCGGTGAGGCGTCAATCAGTCCGGCCGGCGTGGCCACCCAGATCAGGGCGCCGACCAAGGTGCGGGCTCCGTGGTACCGGGGGCAGACGGACCAGTACGGGCAGCTCGTCGCGTTCTTCTGCCATTCGGAGGCCCGGCCGCCACCTTTGTCGCGCCTGGGGTCCGACGGTGGCCGGAGCCTGGAGCAGGGTGCCTCACCGAAGGCGAGCGGCTCGGTGGACGAAGTGGCGCCCTGCCGCCTGACGTTGAGCACGCAGGAGGTCCCGAGGTAGGCGAAGGCAGGGTCGTCGTGGGCGAGCAGACGGTGCTCGCCCCGGCCCGCCAGCCGACGGTGCAGCCGCTGGGCGTGCCGCTCCCGGCCGGAGGACCCGAGCACGGGTGCGGCGGCGCCGTCGGTGTAGAGACCGTAGAGCCGGACGAGCTTCAGCACCTCCGCGACGTCGGTGACCACGATGGTGGTGCGCCTGCCGAGCTTGGCGAGATGGACGGCGATGATGTCGCGCAGCGTGCTCTTGCCCGCGCCGACGATGCCGAGCAGGTGCTGGATCCCGTCGACCGTGAACGTGAAGTCCTCGTCCTTGCCGGCCTTGTGGAATGTGCCGTTCTCCTTGGTGGACAGGTCAAAGTCCCGCAGCCGCTTCAGCCAGCGCGGCGGCCTTCCCTCGCCGACACGGGCGTGCGTAGCGTCCATCTCCGCCGCAGTGCGCTCCAGGCTCTTCCTGGTGAAGACCAGGGGCTCTCCCGCGCCAGCCGGTTCCAGGTTCATGTCGTGGGCTACGAGGGGGGTGTGGGGGACGGACGGCAGGTCGACGACGGCCAGGGTGCGGCTGACGGGGAAAGCGTGCGGGCCCTGGCCCGCGACCGGCATGCGTTTGCCCGCCAGCGGCGGTACGACACGCAGCAGTTGCTCGTAGACGGAGAAGCGGTCACTGGCGAGAGAGAGGTCGCGGCGGGTGGCGGGCGACTCGGTGTCCGGTACGTCATAGCCTCGCACCCTGGGGTCGAACAGCTGGTAGTTCTCCAGCGCCTCGCGCCAGGTACGGCCCCTGCGCAGTGTCCACAGCGAGTACCGGGCAACACGCAACGTCCGCGCGGTGTCCGGCGGCAGCCGCGCTTCGTGTGCCTCAGCGAACCCGTATCCACTGAACAGTACCCAGGCACTGCCCGCGGGACTGCCCGGCATCAGCTTCTGCTGGAGGTACAGGCCGAGTTCCACCTGGCAGAGGGTTTCCAGGGCTGCCTTGGGGACGGCCGGCCCAAGGAACGCCTTGAGAGCGCCGAGCACGTCGGCAAGCGGCGGGGTGATGCTACGCATCGTTCTTCTCCTCTCTCCGTGCCCGACCCAGGTCGGGCACGAGGTTCACGGGTGTGGTGAGCACCAGCCGGTCCCGCAGAAGCGCGGGAAGGGCGTCGGTGAAGGCCCCCCGGTAGCCTTCCCGTCCGGCGAGCGCGTCCGGGACCACGACGAGGGTGCGGTCCACGAGGGGCGCGCTGTCGGTGAGATATGCGGCGAGGAGGGCCGGCTGCAGGCGGTCATACACCTGGATGTCGACGATTCCGGCACCGGTGTCCCTCAACCGGTAGGCGGACAGGGGCCCCGACACGGGCTCATGGTCGATCCCAGCGCGATCCAGCGCGTCCAGCGCGGCCTCTTCGGTCCGGTACGGCAGTGCGAGGAACGTCCGCAGCGAACGGCGCAGGATCCACGTCTGTTCCGGATCGCGGATCAGTTCCGGAGGGTCGTCGCGCGGGCATTCCTCCCCCTCGCACCAGATGTCCGCGTCGGTGGCAGACGGCCCGGGTACGGGCACGGCCCGGTCCTTGGGCAGCACGGGGAGCCCACACGCGGGACAGCGCAGGAAGTCGCCGTCGACAAGCAGGGATTCGGGCAGCGGCCCGTAGAGGTCCTTGACACGGCTCCAGACGGCCGTGCTCCAGCCGGACCTGAAGCGGTCCTGCCGGTGGACCACCGGGTGACGGGCCAGGAAGCTCCGGCACTGCCGGTAGCACTCGCCCGTTCCGCACCGCGCTTCCAGGTCGCCCAGAAGCGCGCGGGCTTGCGCCGCCACGCCCCCGTCCGGCCCGTGCGAGGCGACTTCTAGGCACGACCGCGTCGGCATCCGGCCGACCGGGTGCACCAGCGTCGCGCCCGGGGTGACCAGGGAGGCGGGAACCGCGAAGAGCGGATCGCCCGCCGGCTTGGTCCGGCACCACTCCCACAACTCCGGAAGGCTCCTCGGCGGTACCTCCCCGACGCCGAGGCAGTGCATTACCGTGCGGTCCAGCGCACGCTGGGCGACGCCGGGATAGGGCAGAGCGAACGAGCGCAGGCCCTGAACCTCGGCGAGGGCAGCCACCATGCGGGCAAGTTCACGGAAGAGTTCGCTTCCCGCGCCCTCAGAATCCTCCCCGGTGTCCGGCCGGTCGGCCCGGCTCGCCGCCCCCGCCCTCATGCCGCGGCCTCGGTGGCGGCCGACACCGAGCACCAGCGGGCCACTTCGCACCGCTGGCAGGAGCGTCCGGGCACGGCCGTGTAGCGGTCGTCCCCGTGCCAGTCGGCCACCATCGTCCGCAGGACTCCCTCAGCTGCGGTCCGGTTGACGGAGGCGAAGGGGTCGATGATCTCCAGGTGGGCACCGCCGGGGCGGAGCACCTCAAGCTCGACCCGGGCACGGGACGGAGCGCCGCCCAGGTCACCGCGGCCGATCAGCACGACCGCCAGGGCCAGTTGGGGGTAGAGCTCCAGCAGGGGGCGGTTGGACCGCCGGTCGGCAGCGGAGGTCTTGGTCTCGCGCCATACCCATGAACCAGCGTCCCGGTAGAGCAAGTCGGGTGCGGCGATCACCACCACATCGGCGACGGTGTCGTGCCGCACCACCCGGGGCTCGGTCCGCACGTCCGTCCCGTCCCCCACGTACCGCAGCGGGCAGACCGCAGCGTGCCGCCGCAACAGGAGTGCGCCGAGCGTACGTTCGTGAGCGGGCAGGTCGAATCCGTCCGGTACCCACTCCTCGGGAACCTCGACCGTGCACGGTCGAGGTGATCCGTGGCCGTGCCTGTCGGCGAGGTAGGCGTGCAGGGCCCGACCACGCTCGGCCGTCACCTCTCGCTCGACGGAGTCCGCCGTGGGCAGGTGCAACCGGCGCATGTGGTCGCGGGCCGGGCAGACCCGGTAGTTACGCCCGTTGGTCACTGACCATGTGCGGCGGGGCCTGTTCGACGACTCAATGCCCAACAATCCAGGCGCCGCGCGCAGGGCCGGGCAGACCGACAGGTAGGCGCATTCGCCGCAGGCCGAACCGGGACGATATTCCCGCCCGTCCAGTACGCCGGCCAGGGCGTCGGGGCCGTGCTCTCGGTACCGGGCGAGCGCCTGCGCCCGGCTGCCGCCGAAAAGCTCCCGCGTACGGCCGTCGAAGAGCGCGAACTCCACGATCCGTACGTGCTCCGGCGGCGGCCCGGGAGTGCCCTCGGCCAGCACCAGGGCGACGGCGGCGATGAACCCGTCGGGCGGTAGATCCCGGTTCAGGCGGTGCACGGGCAGCCGGAGTTCACGGTAGGCGCCGTCGGCGGAGGCCAGGCAGCGGCCCCACACCGTGAAGCGGTACTCCTGGGCGTTCCGCGAGTCGGGACCGGGCGGCCGGTAGCGGTACGTCCACGGCTCGGGGACCTCGTTCAGGGGGAGTTCCGGATCGGCGGGGAAGGCCGCCTCGTACGCCTTCACACCATGGTCCGACCATGTCCTCAAGCCGTCATGCAAGGGTGCGGTACGCGTCCGGGGCAGGCTGCCGGAGGGCCGGAAGCGGGCGTCGCAGGCGGCCATGAAGGGGCCGAGAGTGAAGTTTTCCAACCGCTCGCGGCGGCGCGGTACGGGGTCGGCGGTGTGGTAGCCGCGGGTCTTGAGAGCGTCAGCGGCAGGGCACCGGAATTCGCCTCCTTTGAACATTCCGGCGGATACCGTGATGACTTCCGAGGTGCGGGTCACCCCGTCGGGGGGCAGCCACGGCTGTGACATTTTCTGCTCCATTTCTGTACGGACGAAGGAAAAGCGGGGTTGCCATGCGGGAGATCGAGGAGATCGGCAATGTGGAAAAGCGCTACGAGGTGCTGGACATGGTCGGTGACGGCGGCCAGGGCGACCTTTTCGTCGGCCGTGACCGCACGAGCGGGGCGAGGGTGGCGCTGAAGCTCCAGAAGGCCCGTGACCTCGGTCCCGAGAGCGACTTCTCCTGGGCGGGCAGGAAGCTTCTCGACGAGGGCTCCCGCATGATGATGCTGTCTGGAATTCAGGCCATTCCAGAAATCATCGCCACTGGGACACACCGAGGACGCCGATGCCTGATAATGGAGTTCGTCGAGGGACGCCAACTGCAGGACGCCCTGTTGGCGGCCCGGCCTGTCAGGTATCTCGGGACCGTCGCGTCTGTCATTGGCCAGCTGTGCGAAATTCTCCGAGAAGTACACGACCGGAATCTGGTGCACTGCGACCTCAAACCCGAGAACGTCATCGTGCAACCGGACGGCCGTCTCCGGCTCATCGACATGGGCCACGCGATCATGGCGGGTGAGAAGACATCCCACGAGCGCGGCACGCGCGGTTGGGCCTCCCCCGAGCAGTCCGACGCGTGCCCGGAAGGTCTCACGCGGCGGGCGGATATCTTCGGGCTTGGCTGCATCCTGCTGGAGATGACCGTCATGCGGCTGCCCTACGGCGGGCTGGAGGAGCGGGCGGAACCGGGCGGCCCAGTACTGCCGGCTGACAAACTCGCCGAACTCCCCCCGGAGTTCGCCTCCCTCGCGCTGTGGATGGTCCGGTGGGAGGCGGAGGAGCGCCCGGCGGATGTCCGTGAGGTGTTCGACCAACTCCGCCCACACCTGCCCCTGTTGGGCTCGCTGCGTCCGCCGAGGCGGCTGCGCCCCGACCCGACCGAGTACTACCGCACGCATCCGCCTCGGCTGTGACGATGATCCGGAAGTCGCCGGCCGGGCGGGTCACCTCAACCCTTCCAGCAACTCCCGGACCTCGTGTACGCCTTCGCCGCCCATCAGTTCGCGCAGCACGATGACTCTCTCCAACTCCCGTACCGCTGTGTCGGTTTCACCGGCGGACACCAGGACGTCCGCGAAGAGCATCCGCGTCTTGTCCTCGTTGGGCCAGTTCTCCTGTTCGCGATAGATGTCGCAGGCCCGCCGGTACAGGGAGATGGCCTCGTCCCGCTCGGCGCGGGCCAGATGGACCTTGGCCAGGGTGAACAACACGTCGGCCAGTCCGCTGCGCTCCACCGTGCGCTCGACCACACCCAGGGCGTCGGCGCACCGACGGAGCGCCTGCGCATGCTCGCCCCGGTCGTGGTGAAGCGCGCCGAGGGCGTTCAGGGCGGCGGCCTCCCCGACCGGATCGGACACCTCCCGGCACAACTCCAGTGCCTGGCACAGCGCTTCCTCCGCCCCCGTCCGGTCGCCCTGCTTGCGCAGGGTGATCCCGAGCCGGTGCAGCGAACGGGCAAGACTCAGCCGGCCTGCCTCACTGTGGTCCTCCTTGCTGAGCCGGACGGCACGGCGCAGGTGGCCCACGGCCATGTCGTACTCGCCGAACCGCCACTGTGTCCCTGCCAGCATCCGGTGGACCATGGCGCAATCGACCGGGGTGGCGGCGGATTCGGTGGCGTCGACGGCGTGCAGGAGGTTCCTCCGCGCGTCGCCGAGGAGGTGTCGGCGCCACTGATAGGTAACCAGGGCCATCGAAAGCAGCCATGTGTACCGTTCGATGCCCTGGTCGATGGCTAATCGGATGCCTCGCTGAACAGTGGCGTACTCCTCGTCCAGGTACGCCATCGCCTGCCCCGGTTCCGCGGGATCGGTGACCGTGACCCCGTCGGGCTCGCCGATGGGCAGGGCCCGCTCTCGGTCGAGCACCCGGTCGCAGGCGCGGACGTTGTGCAACTGGTGTTCCAGCACCTGCCGTACGGTCGCCCGCTCGATGTCCGTCGTCTCTTCGTCCGCCGCCGGCCACGCGTGCCGACGGGCGAAGGCTCGCACGAGGTCGTGCAGCCCGTACCGGTCGCCCTGGCGCTCCACCAGGTTCGCCGCCACGAGCTCCATCAAGGCCCGGTGGGTGCGCGCCCCTTCGCCCGCCGCCCTTCCCAGGTCCATCACCGCCTCCCAGGAGGCTGTGGGCCCAGGGTGAACGGCGAGCTGCCACAGCAGCAGCCGGGCTTCCTCACCGAGCACGCGTACGGAACAGTTCAGCGCCGCGCGGACCGACAGTTCGTGCTCCGGCATGTGCAGGGTGTCCAGCCTCGCCCGCTCCCGCTCCTCCTCCATGTCCCGCACCAGGGCGGGGAGGGTACGCAGCGGACGCGCACCACCTTCCAGGAGGTGAGCCACCACGGTGAGCGCCAACGGCAGCCGTCCGCAGAGGTGGACCAGTTGACTGAAAGCCCGTGCGTGCTTCGCCCGGTCCTCGACCGACACCTTCTCTTGGAGCACCTCCAAGGCATCCGCCTCTTGCAGCGGCTCCATCTTGCGAAACAGCACCTTTCGCTCGGACTGCAGGCGCAACAGGTCGTTGCGGCTGGTGATGATCACGGCGCAGGTGCCGTCTCCGGGGAGCAGCGGCAGCACCTGCTGGGCGTTGCGCGCGTCGTCCAGGACGATGAGTACCGACCGGTGGGCCAGTGCCGACCGCAGCGCATTTCTCTTGCTTTCCGGTCCGGTCACAGTGGTGTAGGGCGGCAGCACGGCCAGGAACCCATCCAGGACTTCGTCCGGTTCGGCGGGCCGCACGTCTCCGTCGGCGAACCCGTTCAGTCCGGCGTGGAGCACCCCGTCGGGGAACCGCTCCTGAAGCCGACGGGCGAGGTGGTTGGCCACCGTGCTCTTCCCGACACCCGCCATACCGCTGATGAGAACCAAGGCCAGATTGCCGGCGTCCTGTTCCTCGCACACGGCGTCCACGAGGCTGCGGATCAGTTCGTCTTGGCCGACCGGCCTGCGACTGCTTCCGGGCAACTGGTCAGGGACAGGCGGCAGGAGCGTCCCACCGGGCCGGTGGGCAACTCCCCGAACCTGGTCGATGGCGCTCCGCAAGTCGGCGTCCGGGGTTCCGTTGCGCTTCGTCCACGCGTTGATGAGCCGTTCACGCCGACGCTGCGGCAGGTCGCCGTGGGCGAGCAGGTAGAACCGGAAGACCTGGGGCAGTTCCGGTGTGCGCTCGAACCACTTCTCCGTCTCCTCACGGAGCCACTTCTCCTCCCTGGATTTGTAGGCGGCGTCCATCCGAGCGTGCACGGCGGCCATCAACTCGGCCCGCAACGCCTCCCGGCGCAGTTGAAAGCCGCTCTCGGTCAACCCGCGCAGCGGTTCGCCGCCGTCCCACTCCTCCAGGGCCGCGCCAAGTAGCTCGAACCGCTCCGGATGGTTCAGCCCTGCGGCCCTCGCCACCCGGTCGCGGAAGCGGAGCAGGTCGACGCCGCCCTCCGGCGCGCGGAGCGTGCAGTAACCCGACTTGCCGCCATGGGGCACGACCTCCAGGCCAAGTCGCTTCCGCAGGTCGGAGACAGCACGGTCCACCAGGCTGCGGGTGTTCTCCTCGCCCTCCCAGAGGACTTCGGCGATCTCCTTCCTGGTGCATCGGCAACCCGCTGATGTCACCAGAAGCGCGAACAGGCCGGCTGCCTTCGAACCGCCGCAGACCCTTCCATCGCCGTCCCCTTCGACTCTTACCGGGCCCAGCACGTACCCCTCCATCGCCCTTCCCCTCTCCGCACCGGAAGCAGTGTTCCGGGCCTCCGATGGCGCCCCCTTCATCTCTACGTTGCGATGTGCCGCTTCACACGCACTTGCTCCTTCACGCCCCCGGGCCTCAGTTTTCCCTCAGTTTCCGCTCCACGGCCTCCTCCCGTCCCCGTGCACGATGGCACCAGCCGCTCGCAGAAACGCGAAGCGGCAGCGTAGTCATCCATCGACCCATCAGAAAGGAACCGCAGGTCTTATGAACAACCGACAGCGAAACCGTCGGGCGAGCCGTCTGCGCAAGTCCCCCGACTGGCCGCCGACCCGGCGTCAGCGGGCGGCCGACCGGACCGAGGGCACCACACCGGCGACCCCGCAGGCCGAAGCACCGGACGTCTCTCCCTCCGAGACCGCCTGAGCTCCACAGCTCATGGGTGGGTGCCCGTCCCGGGCGGGCACCCACCCACTGCGGCCCCACCCCTCTGAACTACTCCGCCCGGCGAGCTCGCGGCCCTTCCGCACTGTCACACGCTCGTGGTCAAAGGCGGCGATTCCCGGTCGACAAGACCGGCACCGGCGGCTCTTCAGCCCGTCCAGCACATCGACATCTCCGGCGCCTTCAGTACCTTCGGCATCTTCAGCCCAGAGAAAGGACATTTACTGATGCATCTACCATCCACCAGTATGTTCGCCTCGGTGAGGCGGCACTTCGACGGCCCCCGAGTCCGCGACTCGGTCCTCGTGACCGTTCCCTCAGCCATCGAGGGGGCTGAGCCGGTCCGGCTGACCGCTGCCGAGACACACGAAGCCTTGTACGGGCCGGGCTCCGACCCGCAGTTCGCCGCCGAGGTCTGGAAGGAGGTACTCAGCACCGCGCTGCGTGACCTCGCTCCACACGGCACCGGCAAGCTCCTGGCGATCTGGCTGGCTCTGCCCCGGTTGACCGGGACGGTCTACCGCGTCTGTACGCGCCTGCGTGCCAATCGGTCGGACGTGGAAGCCGAGATGGTCCTGGCCCTCTTGGAGGAACTGGCGGCCCCGGACGCCGCGAGCCGCCTCTCCGGCTCCTCCCTGATCCACGCAGCACGCGCCAGGGCGTGGTGCTTCGCCCGAGACGGCCTGCGGGAGCTCCCCTCCAGCCATATCGAGCGCATCGCGCAGGATCACGCGCTCAACGCGTCCGACGGGGAGGCGGACGCCACGGCGCAGCAGTGCCTGGACGTGCGGGTGGACCGTCCGGACGGCCCGGACGGGCTGCACGCCCCGCTGCGCTTCCGGGTGCGCCCGGAGCATCTGCGCAAGGGTGCCCTCGCCGACACCGACGACGGGACGAGGGACCGTTCGACGCACCACGCCCCCCGGAAGAACCGACGGTCCGAGCGCCGCGCGGGCACCCGGCCGGTCCGCCCTGCGGGGAGGCGAGCATGAAGGACCCGACAGAGGGCCGACTCAGTTTCTCCGAGATGTTCGACCTGCCCGTGACAGTGGACCTGCGGACGGCGTGCCGAGCGTTCGGGATCGGTTCGACGACCGCTTACCGGCTGATCCGCGAGGGCGAGTTCCCCTGCTCCATCCGCCGCGTCGGACGCAGGTACAGGATTCCGACCAACGAGCTGATGCGCGCCCTGGGGATCGAGGACCACGCTCTGTACAGCGTGGACCTGAAACTGGACACAGACGGCCCGAGCGCCGACTTCCGATAAGGAAGAAGTGGAGCCCCGTGTGCCCACCACCGTGTAGCCCCGTGGCTGATACCAAGGGGCTGCACGGCCTTGCTTCTCCCCACACTGCCCGGTCCGTCACTCGATGGCGCCTACTGAGTCGCCAGGCCCGGATGATCGTGTGCCATGGCAAAGTCGCATGGTTGGCCTGAGGTTAGACCTCAGCGCCGGCTGTGACAGAGGGTTCGGGTTCCGTACACGGAGGAAGACCTCCGTGTACTCACCGAAGATCGAAGGCAAGGCGGTCGTATCCTCAGTCCCGGGGACGCGCAATGAGTCGAGAACGAGGACTCCACAAAGCATGAGCAGCAGGCCGATAGGCACGACGCATCGTCAGAAGCAGCGTCGAAATGACTTCTCACCGCACGGACGATGATCGAGCCAGCGAACCCTTCACAGAACCGCCGGTAAGAGACGTGTGTCCGTCCCGTGACAGGCTCCACGTCATGCACTCCGAGAAACAGATCGATGCCACCATGCCACACCTGAGCAGCCTAGGAAACTGCAGCTCAGACGCCCTTTGCGGCAGGTTCCAGCGCCGCCACGCACTCCACATGATGCGTCATCGAGAAGGCATCGACCGACCCGCACCACACACCCGCTCAGTTCTTCGACACCAGTTTCCGATGGACG
This sequence comes from Streptomyces sp. NBC_01428, assembly GCF_036231965.1. Lineage (NCBI taxonomy): Bacteria > Bacillati > Actinomycetota > Actinomycetes > Kitasatosporales > Streptomycetaceae > Streptomyces > Streptomyces sp. NBC_01428. The sequence goes on from NZ_CP109499.1 coordinate 3,295,072, forward strand.
AGTCGGGGTGCGCGCCCGGACGCGTGTGCGTCGTGTGCACCGTCAACCGCCTCGCCGGAATCAGGCGCCTGCGAGCGCTACTCGTATTCGCGCAGGAGCCTGTCGATGCGCTGGTTGGCGATCTCCTGCCGCCCGTACAGACACTTGGCGTACGTGGTCATGAGCACCTCGACGCTGTTACCGGCGCGCTCGGCCACCTCGGTCGGGTCGACGCCGGCGTTGAGCCAGGTGGACAGTGCCGAGTGGCGCAGATCGTAAGGGCGGGCCGCGAGCAGAGAGCACACCAGATCCGGCGGAAGGCCGAGTTCACGGGCCTCGTGCCAGGCACGGTCGTAGGTACTGGACCCGACGATGCCGCCGCGCTCATTGAAGAACAGCCGCCCGTCGTCCGCGACGCCGAAGGTGTCGATGCTCTCCCGCCAGAGGGCTACCAGTTCGGGCGGTAGCGGTACAGGTCGGGTGTCGTCGGCTGGACGGCCCTTGAGTCCACGTTCGTCGTGGGCCCTTCCGGTGTCGGTCCACCGCTTGCCCGCCTGCGGCAGTGTGCGGTGCACGATCACCTGGCCCCAGCCCTCAGCAGGCAGCACGCAGTTGGCAAAGACACCCCGACCGCTTCGGCGGGGCGCAGCCCGGCGTAGTGCATCCCGGCGAACAGCCCGACCAGCCGCCGCCCACGAGCCCGCCGGTAACCGCCGACGTAGGAGACCGCGCACAGCAGGGAACGCGCCTGGCCGGGGTTGGCGACCACCCGCGGGTCGACCTGGTCGACGGTCTCAGCCACGCTCCACTTGATGGGAGCGAGCGGATCAGCGGGCAACTTGCGCTGCTCGACGGCGTACCGCACGGCGTTGACCAGGACCCTGTGCTTGTGCCGCTGCGTCTCGGCCGCCGCCACCGCGCCGTCCTGATTGAGCCGCAGCGCTGTCAGCAGGGACCGCATCACGGCCGGATCCGTCAGATCGGCCAGCGGACGTGAGGCTCCTTCCACCCAGCGCAGGGCCAACCGGACGTCAGTCGGCATCTGACGCGGCCCCGGGCGGGGGACGACGAACGCCCAGCCCCGCATCGCCCGCCACAGCAATTCATCGCTCGGACGGCCCCGCACGTCCCGGAGCATCGCCCGGGTGATAGCGCACAGTGCGTCGTTGGTCTCGTCCCGGGTCTTCGCCGCGATCAGCGGCCACCTCATCTCCATATACTCCAGAGCAAAGGCATACCAGCTGACCCCAACCGCGCGGCCCCGAGACAAGCTACGACTGATCCCCGCGGGGGACTCATCCGCAATGCTTTGTCGAACGGCACGAAGGAGCGCGGTGCCCAGGTCATCGGCCAGCGCCCTGATATCCGTCGCACCCGCCGTGCGTCGGCCAGCCACGGCCCTTCCTCCACGTTTCCGGCCGGGGACGCCGCGGGCCTGCGATTTCGAGTTCCTCATGACGTCCACCACCTCCCTGACATGTGAACGTCTCGGATGCCCATATCAAGCCCGGCAGCAAGAACGCCCCCTGGAGTCTCGTCGTACGCCCAAACCCAGATTCGTGCTCGCGTCGGACCAGCACCGCGACGGCTGTCTCTGCCAGCCCCATCCAACCCAGGGAGGATGCGAGGTAGGATAGGTAGCATGAGTGAGGCTACCGGCAAGTACTCGATCACTATGCCGCGCGATATCGCCGAAGCCGCCAGGGCCCGCGGCGGCCCCTCCGGACTGTCCGCTTACGTCGCCGCAGCCGTCGCTCGCCAGATCGAGCGGGACAACCTCAACGAACTCATCACGGTGGCAGAGGCCGAACACGGCCCCATCACCGACGAAGAGGTTCAGGCTCTGCGCGACCAACTCCACCAAGCCCGAGAGCAGCAGACCCAAAGCGGGGCCAACGCCGCGTGACCCCCTCCCCCGCCGCCCCCGGCGGCACCCTGGTCCTCGACAGCGAAGGGCTGGCCAAGGCCGTCCTGCGCGACCGCACCGTCACCGGCTGGCTCGCCCTCGCCCGCGCCGACGACCTACGGGTCATCACTTCCGCAGCCACCCTCGTGGAAGTGATCCACCCACGGATCAATCGCCCAGCCCTGGAATGGACCCTGTCCCACCTGGTCATCGAACCGGTCACCGAGCCCATCGCCCGTCACGCCGCCGCCCTCCTCGCCGACGCCGGCCTACACGGCCACAAGTACGCCATCGACGCCATGCTCAGCGCCACCGCCCTCGCCGCACCCCGCCCCGTCACAATCCTCACCTCCGACCCGGAGGACCTCACCGCGCTGTGCGGCGGAGGCGCCACGATCATCAAGATCTGATGCGTCCACGGGCTGTCTGTCGCTGCTGACGCTTTCGCTCGCACCCGCAGCCGCTCATCGGTGCCCGCACGTGTAGTAGGCGCAGCGGGTGGCCAGAGCCTGGGCGGACGGGCAGTGGCGGGGGACAGTTGTGACGCGGTAGGCACTGCGCCAGCCCGCACCCGCCATGGGTCACGTCCGCCGAGGTGGTGTATTGACGGCCACTCGGTGATCTCGTTTTGCGGCTAGGCGGTGAGTTCGCTCCGGACGACGGGCTCGTCGGTTTGTGACTCGATCGGGTGGAGGCGGGCCTTGGCGAGGATTTCGAGTCCCATGTAGCGGCGGGCCTCGGTCCATTCATCGTTCTGCTCGGCCAGGACCGCGCCGACCAGGCGGATCAGGGCGGTGCGGTCAGGGGAGATGCCGACCACGTCGGTGCGTCAGCGGAACTCCTTGTTGAGTCGTTTCTGCGGGTTGCTCGACCAGATCTGCCGCCAGCTCTCGCGCGGGAACGCCGTGAACACCGTGAACGCCAGGACGTCGTGCTGGGCGGCATCCAAGTGGTGGCTGCTTTGGGGAACTTGACCTCCAGAGCGTCCAGGACGTGCCGCATCTGGGCCTTCACGGCGTCGGTGTCGGGTTGTTCGAAGACGGTCCGCAGCAGGGTGGTGACCCAGGGCTGGGCCGACTTGGGGACCTGGCTCAGCAAAGCGCGAGCGTAGTGGGTGCGGCATCGCTGCCAGCTCGCACCGGGCAGGGTGGCGCCGATCACGTTGACCAGGCCGGCATGGGCGTCGGAGACGACCAGTCGGACGCCTGGCAGGCCGCGGGCGACGAGGGAGCGCAGGAAGGCGAGCCAGCCGGCGCCGTCCTCTGCCTGCGAAAACGCACGGGAACTGGACGGCCTCCATGGCCGTAACCACTCGACCCCTCATAGCCCTGATCAGGGATTTTCCATGGCTGGGCGGACGAAATCCCAACTGTACGATCCCACGAAATTGATTCCTGCGGGAAATATACAGGAGGGAAAGCCGCACGGCGGATCCGTCACTCTCAGGGAGGGGTACTTTGACCTGCGTTTTTTGCCAGGCGGGACGGCCAGAAGGGACACGGAGAAACAGGCCGTTTGCACTTTCCCGGACCAGATTCGGCACAGTCTCGCGAAGGCGTTCTCGCCCGCCCGACAGCAGTACGCCCCCATGTCTGCTGCGTCCGCTGACCGCCCAGCCGCGCACCATTTGCGGTCATAACCGGAGCCAGGGGAGCGACCAGGGTCCCGCCTTGGCGCGGTCGGGTGCGCCTCAGCGGTCCTCCACGATGAAGCAGGTCCGTTCATAGAGCTCGTCGAACGTGATGACTTCGACGTCCTTGATAGGTCGCCTGTACTGCTCGAAGGAGGTGATCTTCTCCGGGTTCGTCGCGCTCCGGTCAGTGACCTCGCTGAGGTTTCCGATGACCAGCACCTGTCGGGGCGGGCGATGGAGGTTTCGATGTCGGTCGGGGCACCGGCGTCCCGATAGAGCCTGTGCAGTTCGCCGGTGACCAGCCGTAGGTCCTTGTGGGCGGTCTTCTGCCCCTGTGCCACGGCGCCGACAACGTCCTTGGAGACCTGGTGACGTCCGGGGGCCGGTACGGCGCGCAGGCCACGCCGCCCTCACCAGCGGACGCTACACAGCCGACGACCTCCTACGCCTGGTCGAAGAGCCTCGGCTACGACATCCTCACCGTCTGGGTGGCCGCCCCGCCCCACACCTGTTGAAGGCCGAGGCGGTCACCGCCGAGCACTACGCCTTCTGCCCGGACAACATCCAGGGCCACCACGAAACCCTTCGCACCTACGCGGCCAAGGCAGTCCTGGACCGCCACGTCTGGCACTTCTGGTGGGACTGACGGCACGCGGCCAGGCGCGCCGTCAACCGACCGGAGCGGCGCGTCACGTCCACTCGTCGGCCTGCTCCTCTGCCTGCCTTAGCACCCGCTCGACAGCCGCCTGGAGTTGGTCGGACGGGTAGCCGTGCCTGCGCAGCAGCCGCAGCACACGGGCCACGACGCGGTCCCGAGCCTGGTTCTTCAGGCGCCAGTCGACCGTGGTGACACTCCTGACCTGGCCGTACAGCTCGCGCGCGAGCCGGACCAGGACCGCCGCCCCCATCATGTCGGTCACGAGCGGGTCGACCACGAGCGCGTCGTAGAAGGCGAGTTCGTCCTCGGTCAGTTCCAGCCGCTGCGCCCGCGCACGGTCGTCGGACACCTCGCGGGCCAGGGCGACCAGGGACGCCATGACCTCGGCGGCCGTCACCAGGCCGTTGGCGTAGCGGTCCACGGCCTGCCGCGTCCTCGCGGTGAGGGCCTCCTGGCGGACGACGTTGTCCGGGTGCGCCTGCCGGATGTCCCTGACCAGCGTGCGGTGCAGCGCCTCGACGGCGAGGTGCGGGCGCCGGCTCGCCCGGAGCCGGTCCAGTAGCCCGTCGTCCGGGCGGGAGAGGTCCGCTCCGGCCAGGCCGGCGGCGGCGTACAGGTCGGCCGGGGCGCCGGTGTCGTCGGCGGACCCGGCCAGCTTCTCCCGCGCGGTCCACACGGCCTCGAAGAAGCGGATGTCCACGAGCAGGTCCCGCACCCCGGCGTCCGCCGGGCAAAGCGAGAACGCACCACGCAGCAGGTCCACGTGCCGCGTGAACCGGTCGCCGCGCAGGGCCGTTCCCGGCCGCGTGCCGGGCTCGGGGGCGGCGAGGTGGTCCAGTACCGCCGTCACGGCCTCCCGGTACGTGTCCGGGCCGCTCCCGTCGCGGATCTCCCGCCACGGGCAGCTGGCCAGGACGTCCAGGAGCCGCCGGTGGTTGTCCCGTACTGCGTCCACCGCGTGCGCGACGTCCGTGACGGGTGCGCCGTCGTCCCCGTCCTGCCGAGTGGCGTCGGCCAGCACCTCGGCGAGTTGCGAGCCGACGCCTTGGTAGTCCACGACCAGGCCGGACGGTTTGCCGTCCCACGTGCGGTTCACCAGGGTGACGGCCTCCAGCAGCGCGGGGCCGCGCATCCGCTGGTCCAGGTAGAGGGTGTGCAGCGGCGGGGCGTCGAAGCCTGTCAGCCACAGCGACCGGACGATGACCAGTTCCAGTTCGTCGTCGGGGTCCACGATCCGCCGCTGGATCGTCCTCAGCCCCTCCGGGGTACGGACGTGGTCCGCGATCTCGGCGGAGTCCCCGATGTGGCCCGTGACGGCCGCCCGGACCCGCCCGCCGGTGTCGGACAGCAGCCCCGTCCGGGGGTCCCGGCCGCCGGTCCACTCCGGCCGCAGCCGCGCGAACGCTTCGAACAGCCGCGCCGCCGCCAGCCGTGACGAGGTCACCACCATGCCCTTGCCGGGCCGGCCGGTGAGTTTGGCCATCTCGGTGCGCCGCACATCCCAGTGCGCGAGGACGTCCCGAGCCAGCGCCTCGGTCCTCGCGGGAGAAGCGGCCAAGTCAGCGGCATCGGGAACGAAACCGACGTCGAGGTCGAAGTCCACGTCCTCGGGCGGCGTCCGGATCGGGCGCGACTCGTAGAAAACGGGCACGGTCGCGCCGTCGTCCACTGCCTGCGCCAAGTCGTAGGTGTGGATGGTGTCGCCGAACACGGCGTGGGTGCGCCCGTTCCGGTCGTCGGCCAGGGTGGCGGTGAACGCGATGAAGGTGGCGTTCGGAAGCGCCTCGCGCAGGTTGAGGGCGTGCAGGGCACTCTGTCCGCGGTGGGCTTCGTCGACCACGACGATGACGTCGCGGCGTGCGGACACCAGCGGATGGCGGGCACCCGCGTCACGTTCCTCGTGGGTGAGGCGGAACTTCTGCACGGTCGCGAATACGACACCGCTGTGGGCGTGGCGCCGCAGCAACTGCCGCAGCTGCGTGCTGTCCTGGGCCCATTCGACGCCGCCGCCGATCGCCGCCAGCAGGGTACAGCTGGCGGTGAAGGTCGCGTAGAGCCGGTTGCCGAGGTCGACACGGTCGGTGAGGACGACGAACATCGGGTGCGGCAGTTCGGGCGCCCGCGCGGCCTTGCCGACGTAGAACAGCATCTCCTGGCTCCGGCCCGCGCCCTGCGCGTGCCGGACGACCCCTGCCTTGCCGTCCGTCGCGACGGCAGTCTCGGTGGCGCGGACCGCCGCGTTGACGGCGAAGAACTGGTGGGCCCTGGCGAGGGTGACGGTGTCCACCGCGCCCGTCCGGCGCGCGGAGTACGACAGGAAGTTGGCCACTAGATCAAGGAGCCGGGCGGGTTCGAAGGCGCCGAGCAGCATCCGCTCCAAGGCGCGCCCGTCCTGCCGCTCCCTCCGGCGCAGCAGCGCGCCGTCGGGGTCGGCGTGCCAGGGCGCCATGTGGTCCCAGGCAGTGAACGGGGTGCCCATCCGGGCGGTCGTGCCGTCGGAGACGAGGGTCACCAGGACGTTCGCGAACGTGCCCGTCTCCTTCAGATCGCGGCGGTAGCCCTGGATCCGGTCGTACGCGTCGCGGGCGCCGTCCCGGCCGCCGGTCCGCTTCAGCTCGACGGCCGCGAGGGGCAGGCCGTTGACGTACAGCACGATGTCGAAGACGACAACGCGGTCCTGGGCGCTACGGACCTTGACCTGGCGGGCGGCAAGCAGATCGTTCGCGTATGGGTCGGAGAAATCGACCGGCCGAACCACCGTGTGCCGTTCCGCGTCGCCGGCCGCGTCCGAGTACGGGACGCCGACGCCGCTGACCAGCCGCTGGTGGAACCTGTGGCTCTCGCGGAGGTCGTTCCCAGTGGCCCGTTCCAGCAGTTGGGCGACCGCGTCGTCCACGGACCGCTCGGGCAGGTGCGGGTAGCGCCGCCCGATCGCCTCGCTCAGGCGCGGACGCAGGACCAGGTCGTCCCAGTCGATCCGCTCCCCGGAGGACGGACCGAGTTCGGCCCCGTCGACCGGCCGCCAGCCGTACTCGCCGAGCAGTTCGAGGGTGTGCCCTTCCAGCTCCCGCTCGGTCGGCCCTGCGGTGCCCGCGCCGTGCTCGCTCATCCTGCCTCCCCCACCGCGCGGGCCGCGTCCCCGACCCGCAACCGGCCGGAGACCAGCCCGGGGAGCAGGGTGTCACGCAGTGCTGCGAGGGTACGGTTCTCGGCCGCGGTCTGCGCCGCGCTCGCGTGCAGGGCGTCCAGTCTCGCGGACAGCCCGGCCCGCTCGCCCTCGGTCGGAAGGAGAAGGGGCCAGCCGGGCATGTCCCCTAGCGGAAGCCGGTCCACACTGGTGCCGTGGAGGGTACGGCGGCCGATCTCGTCCTGGAACGCGGGGCTGAGGTAGGCGTGCAGGAGCAGCGCGCCGCCCGCCGCAGGGGTCTTCGCCCGTAGGAGTGCCATCCGGCGGCCCAGGCACGCGCGGACACCGGGCGGCATGAGCGCCGCGTGGCCGAGCCGGGTCTCGTACGAGAACAGCACGTCGCCGGCCCGTGGTCTGACGCGCCGGGTCCAGCTGGCGAAGTCCTCCTCGGACAGGTGGGCGGAGGCAGCCAGGTCCAGGCGGCCGACGTCCAGGCTGCTGATGCTGAGGAACCAAGGGCCGGATGCGGTCTTCACCGGCGTGGCATGCGGCCCGTCGTGCAGTTCCGCGACCTGGCCCAACCGCTGCGGGGGGCCCAACGACGCCGCCGCGAACGAGGCGCCGGCCAGCTCAAGGCAGGTTTCGGCCGTGCGCTCGTTGGCGGCGATCTTGTCGTCCAGTGCCCCGAGGACATCGGCAACGGCCCGCTGCTCCGGCAGCGGCCGGGCGGGGACCGGGAGATCGCCGAGGATGTCCGGGGTGACGTGCGGAACCCCCGTGGTCACGGCACGCGAACGGATCAGCGCCACCATGCCCGGGTCCAGGAGGCAGTAGTAGAGGAACCTGATGTCCGCCCGGTCCGGGTCCACCCGTATCCGCGCTTGGGCCGGCGACAAGACGTACCGGTCATGGATTCCGGCGGGCACAATTCCCACCTGACCGAGCGTACCGCGCTGGGTGAGGACGAGGTCGCCCGGAACGGCGAGGTGGCGGGCGAGTGCGCCGTCCGCGCGGTCGGCCGGGACGTAGACGAGACCGGCCGACGAGAAGTACCCGCCGCCAGCCAGGTTCTGGCCGCGGACGACCGGGACCCCCTCCGGGACGAAGTCCCGCTTTCCGAGGCGGGCACCGAGCGGTCCGCCGACGAGGCCGTCCGGCACGGCGAAGTCCTTCAGGGGCCGCATGCGGACGGCCGTCACGACACTCTCCGCAACTGCGCGTCGACGGCCTTCGCCAGTCGCTCGGACTCGGCGAACTGCTCGCGCAGCAGGGCGGTCAGTCGGGCGACTCTCGCGTCCGGCGGCTCGGCGTCCGGGTCCGCCGCGGCCTCGGCCGTGCCGACGTACCGGCCTGGGGTTAGGACGAAGTCCTGCTCGGCGATGGCGGACAGGGGCACGCTCGCGCAGAAGCCCGGCTGGTCCTCGTACGTGCCGGCGCCGGGCTCGCCGCGCCAGGCACGGACCCGGTCGCCGATACGGACGATCTCCTCGTCGGTCAGCCCCCGCAGGGTGCGGTCCGCCATGAACCCCAGTTCCCGGGCATCGACGAACAGCACCTCGCCGCCACGTTCCCGCGCCCAGCCCGAGCCCCGCCCCTTGCCATCGGTGAGGAGCCACACGCACGCCGGGATGGCGGTGGTGCGGAACAGCTGGCCCGGTAGCGCGATCACGCAGGCCACCAGGTCCGCTTCAAGCATCGCCCGGCGGATGTCCCCCTCACCGGACTGCCTGCTGCTCATTGACCCGTTGGCGAGCACCACGCCCGCCCGCCCGCCCGGGGCGAGCTTGCTCACCGTGTGCTGGAGCCACGCGTAGTTCGCGTTGTTGACCGGCGGGGTGCCGTAGACCCAGCGCCGGTCCATCGCCAGGAAGTCGCCGCCCCAGTCGGAGAGGTTGAACGGCGGGGCGGCCAGCGCGACCTGTGCCTTGAGGTCCGGGTACCGGTCGTCGCGGAAGACGTCGGCCGGCCCGATGCCGAGACCGGCCTCGATCCCGTGGACGGCCAGGTTCATGTGGGCCAGCCGCCAGGTGGTGGCGTTCCGCTCCTGACCGTAGAACGCCACGTTCAGCCAGTCACCGCCGTGGGTTCTGACCGAGTGCGCCGTCTGGACGAACATGCCGCCGGAGCCGCACGCCGGGTCGTACACCCGCTCGCCCTCCCGCGGTCCGAGAACTTCCACCAGCAGCCGGACGACACTGGCCGGGGTGAAGAAGTCACCGCCCCTGCGCCCCTCAGAGGCGGCAAACCGGGCGAGGAAGAACTCGTAGACCTCGCCCACGACGTCCGGGGCGCCGGGCCCGCCGGCCTGTTCCTGGAACACCACGCGGTCGAGCAGCTCCACGAGGTCGGCCAGGCGCCGCCCGTCCACACTGCTGTCGCCATAGATCTTCGGGAGGGTCCCGAGCAGGGCCGGGTTGTAGCCCTCAATCGCGCGCATCGCGGAGTCGATCGCCTCGCCGATGCCAGCCCCGCCCCCTGTACCCCGCGCCAGGTCCACGACGCTCTCCCAACGGGCGGCCGGGGGCACGTAGTAGACGCCGGAGCCCGTGTACTCACGGCGCTCCTCCAGAGTCGCAAGCAGTCCGGCCTCCTCCCATCCGCCTTCCGCGCGCAGTTCGGCCTCCAGCTGCCGCCGCCGCTCGGCCATCGCCGCAGACACGTACTTCAGGAAGACCAGGCCCAGCACGAAGTGCTTGTAGGCGGCGGCGTCCAAGCTGCCGCGCAGCTTGTCGGCGGCACGCCAGAGGATGTCTTTCATCTCCTCCGGGGACCGCTTCTTCCGTGGCGGCACAGCTGCCTCGCTTCTCTCGTGTTCGACTTCGTGCTTCCCCCATGGGACCACCGGCTACCGGCTCGGCCGCCGCCGCAACGCCAGCGCGCCGTCGGCGACCCCGGCGGCGAGCCGCTCGGCCAGCGCGTCCAGCGCGTCCAGTTGGCGCCGCACCTCGGCGCGGTGCCGGTCGGTCTCGGCGAGGACGGCCTCCAGTTCGGTGATCTCCTCGGGCGGCAGCTGCGGCAGGTCCATGTCTCGTACGCTCACCCGCCGCACCAGCGAACCGCTGCTGCGCTGCTGGTTCCTGGGCGCGGCCAGCAGCCGGGCCAGCGGGTGCGGGCCGATCCACAGACCGCCGGCCGGGCCGCCCGTCGCCCGCTGCTGCTGCTGGTGCTGCGCGTACGCGGTGATCCGCAGGCCCTGCACCGGCGCCAGCAGGACGCAGCCGCCCACGTCGTCCACATGGGTGCGCACCCCGTGCTCGGTGAGCAGCAGGACGTCGCCACGCTCGGTCACCGCCGCCTGCGGGTAGCCGGCCAGCGCCTCCGGCGCGATACGCCGCCGACCGATCGGCAGTGTGCCCAGCATCTCCTCCCGGCCGATGACGACCAGGCCCTCGTCGGCGATGTCCTCGGAGTGGATGCGGTGCCCCGGGAGCAGCTTCAACTGCCCGGCCCGCACGTGCTCGTCGAGCCGGCGGTGCGGCACCGGGTTCTCCCGCTTGGCGATGCCCAAGCCGCCGATCCACTCCCGCAGGTCGGGCAGCGCCGCCGCCGCCTCTCGGCGGGCGTCCAGGGACGCCCCGAAGTGGTCGAGTCCCGGCTCGGGGGAGGCCAGTCGGTGGGCGGGCAGCAGGGACCGGCCGTCCAGCAGCTGCTCCCCGCGCGGGCTCGCGGCCGTCACCGGGATGTCACGGACCTCTTCGGACGCCGGGAGGTCCGCCGTGCTCAGCGCGTCGGTGACGAACTCGGCCCAGCGCTGCCCCAGCCCCGTCCGCAGCGCGATCCGGTCGCCGTCCACGACCCGCGTCAGGCCGCGCTCGGCTGGCCCTGCGTCCCGGCGCAGGACCAGCAGGGCGAGTTCCGCACCGGTGCGGAACGGATGGATGCGGCGCGGGAGTTGGACGATGCCGGCCACCGCGTCCTCCATGAGGAGGTGCTCCCGCAGCCGGACGTTCGGGCTGCGGACGCCCGTCCTGCGACGGGCCAGCGTCCACGACGGCACGACCACGTACGCGGTGCCACCGGGCCCGAGCAGCCCCAGCGCCTCGACGGCCCGGCTCAGCGGCCCGTCCTCGTCCGTCTCGCGCTCGCCCGCCACATAGGGCGGGTCGACGACGACGACGTCGGCCGCCGTGCGCCCGCCGGCCCGCAGCGCCGCGACGTCGGCGTACAGGTCGACGCCCCGCACACCGTGCGCCAGCAGACGGTGGCCCAGCAGTTCACGGCGCAGCCCGTCCGCCTCCATCGCGGTGATCCGGTCGTGCCGACCGCGGTCGAGGGCGAAGAGCAGGTCTCCCGTGCCAGCGTGCAGGTTGATCACGGAGGGGCGGGCACATTCGGCCTCGCGACGGCGGACCAGCGCACCGATCAGCTCCGCCACCACCGCCGGAGTGGCGTCCATGGCCAGGTCGGATTCGAGCCGGCCGGCCAAGCCGAGCACCGCGTCGGCGGCGGCGCCCGGTGTCTCGGTACCGTCCAACAGCTCTTCCACCGCTTGTTCGAGCTGTCCACCCGCGGCCGGAGCCCGCCGGTTACCCGCTGCCGTATCCGCGATCAGCGACAGGGCGGACCTGATCAGCGTCTCCGCCGAGATGCCGTCGTGCTTCAACGCGACCAACCGCCGCAACCGGAGAGCCTCCCGGAACCGGTCTCCGTACGTCGGCATACGTCCGTCCTCCCGCCGTTCCGCGTCGGGGACGGGCCGGGTGTCCAGCCACTCGGCGACTTCCTCCGCGTCGAACAGCGGCTTGTTCTCGGTGCCGCCCATCGCAGCCGGAAAGGACGCGTGCCGACGGCGCCAGTTGCTCACGGTGGGGCGGCCCACGCTGGTGAGTTCCTTGATCTCGCCGAGTGTCACCGGCTTGAACCGGTTCTGGTTCGTGCGCGTCCGCTGGTTCCCCTGGCTCACAGCCGAATCTCCTCCTCTCCGGACAACACTCGTTCCTTGCGGGCCAGCACCTGCGGCACTTGGCCGAACTTCTCGTGCAGCGCGGCCGTCTCGGGGCTGACGTAGCCCATCAACGTGAGCGCGGCGGCGAAGCGGTCCTCCAACTCCATGTGGAAGACGCGCTCGTGGTGGGCGACCCGATTCCGCAGCTTCAGAAGTCTCTTCAACTCCACGTGCAGTTCATCGCGGCGGACACCGTGCGCTCGAAAGAGGTGCTGAAGCGACGCGTTCCACAGCTGCATCTCGTAGTGGCGCCCTTCGCCTCTGGCGAAGAGGCCAACCCAGAAGCCGAACGACAACTGCGCCACGACGTCACAGGGAGCATCCGGCTGGCGCATCGTGCGCAGCTTGTCCCGGGCATCGGCGATGTTGCCCTGGCCGACCTGGTGCAGTCGGATGCGCCGGTCGTTCCACCAGTCGTCCCGGCGATACTTTCCCGCGAGCTGCCGGTGGACGGCGTTGCGGTAGCAGATCTCCAGATCCCGCAAGATGCTGTGTAAAGCCCGGCTGACCTCGGCGTCCCACGCATACAGGCGCAGCGCCACCGTGACATCGCCCCCGCATACCGCGAGGAACGGCTGAAAGCGCTCCGCCGACATGGCCCATACCAGTTCCTGCTCGTCACTCCGCATCACTGCGCCCCCTGTGTCCGACGCAGATGGCAGATAGCTGTGCTAAATTTTTCTGCGTATGCCTTGGAACTTCTGTCACTGCACCTGGTTGCACACAGCCCGAGGCAAGAATCATGATCTGGCTCCCTGCCCCGAGGTCCGCCCGCAGCGATCAGGCGGACTCCGGGGCATAGCTGTATCCCGGGACACAGTCGTTGAGGTTGGGCAACGTTCACCACTTCGACCAAGGCCAACGCTAGCAGCGCCGCCACCGCCGGTGCCATGTTTACAGATACCCAGACCTGAGAAGCCCACTTCTCAGCAGCAGCTCGCTACGGGCGAGCAGCAACAGACCCGTAAGCGCTAGCCCTCCCGTACAGCCGGGCGAGGGGCTGGCAGGGTTATCTGGGCCGCGGTCAGCAGCAGCAAGCTGCTGCACCATGCCCCTCCTCTCACATCGAGGGGGAAGGACTACCGGCCCATGCCCCGCTCGCCAGCTGACCGCGAAGTTCAGCGGCGTGCTGGTGATCGTGGACCAGGCCACCTCCATCGGAGCCCTACCGCTCACCGTCGCCCGCGACGCACGCTGCAAGGTCGCCTACATGCCCGGACTCGCCATGTGCCGGATCGCCGACCTCTACCCGGGCGAGGCGGAAACCGACGCCAAGGACACTGCGGTGATCGCGGACGCTGCCCGCACCATGCCGCACACCCTGCGCTCGCTGGAACCGACCGACGAGATCACTGTGCTCATCGGCTTCGACCAGGACCTCGCGGCCGAGGCCACCCGCAACCGGATACGCGGCCTGCTCACCCAGCTTCACCCCGGCCTGGAACGCGTCCTCGACCCCGGCCTGGACCACCCCGCAGTGACCTGGCCGCTGAAACGCTATGACTCCACGGCCGCACTACGGAAGGCCGGCCGCCGCAGACTCGTCGAAGCCGTCCGGCCCAAGGCCCCGCGCGTGGCCCAGCAATTGATCAACGATGTCCTCGACGCACGGGACGAGCAGACCGTCGTGGTCCTGGGGACCGGCACCCTCGACGTCGTGGGGCCTTCCTGGCCCGCCCGCTCACGGCCGTCCACAAACAACGCCGGGCCCTGGAAACCCAGATCAATGCCCTGCTGGAGGACCACTGCCTTTCCAAGGTCCTGACCTTGATGCCGGGGGGCACGGTCTGGACCACCGCCACCTTGCTGGTCACCGTCGGCGACGGCACCAGCTTCCCCACCGCCGCCCACCTCGCTTCCTACGCCGGCCTTGCCCCGACAACCAAGTCATCGGGGACCTCGATCCACGGCGAACACGCCCCTAGAGACGCAACCGACAGCCAGCACAACCGCATGCCCTCAGGGCACGCGGACGATAACTGGCGGGACATATCCGCCGGAGGCCACTCGCCCGACACCACGGGGGAGGGCCTCCCGCCGAGCCCGGCGCACAACCGGCCCACTTGGCTTGCCCGCGCGCTCCGAACTGCCTCCCTGTTCGATTGAGGGGCGCACCACACACCCCTACGCTCGTCCGAAGAGTCGTGACCTACGTCACGCTGCATGGATCGACCACCACAGGGAAGGATCCGGACAAGGCGAGCGAATAAGCTATTTCATTTCTGTGGGACATGCGCGGGGCGGCGGACCCGACGGGGCGTCAGTTAGGCCGCTGACCTGGGGAAACGCCCGGGATTCCCACGTCCTCCGGAACCGTGTGCGCAGGTTCGACTCCTGCAGGATGTGCCCTCCCTAAGGTTCCAAAGCCCCGTCACCAGCGGAACAGTTGCGCCCACGTGTCCCCCTCTCTACGACACTGCACGCCGTATGCCACCCTGAGCGGCCCTGCCTCGGCGCCCCTCTGGCGTGTGCGTGGAAGAGGCTTGAAGCAGATGCGCAGCTCAGCCCTGTTAGTGGCAACGGCCCGTGCCTAGGGCCGCCCCCTTGCCCATCTCCAGCAGAGCGGCGGTGACGCGCCCTCTTGCGGGGCCGCGGATCGGCTGAACGGGCAGGTCGAGGGTGCCGTGGGGTGGTGGATCGCGGTCGGATAGCGTCCCCCGCCAAGAGTGATCGACAGGGAGGGGGCCGGTTGTGAAGGTGGGCTGGCGAAGAATGGTTGCCGCGAGTGCGGCGATGGCTGTGGGCGGGGCACTCATGTCGGCTTGTAGGCCGGTCGCAGATACGGGGGAAGGGCGAACCGCAAGCAGCGCTGAGCGTTCCGGTGAGGGGGATTTCGGGTCCACGGCGCTGTCGTTCGCGTACGTCGGCGACTCCGGCGAAGACGAAACCATCAATCAGACCCTGCAGATCACGAACGATCTGCCGACATCCGTGGTCCCCCTGCTCTCGTTCAAGGCACTGGACAAGCATGATCGTGTGCTGCGTGGGGTGAAGGTGAGCACGATCTACGGAAGCGACCGAGGGGAACTGGTGGCTCCGTACGGAGCGAGCTTGGACATCCTGCGGTTTTCAGGTCCAGGTCAACACGACGTGGCGGACGTCCGTGTGACAGTCAGGCGCATGACCGTCGCTTCCATTCCAGCCGGGCGGCACCCCGTGACGACGCAGGCGCTGGACGGCCGCGGGCACGAGATCACCAGGTTCGAGCGTTTCTCGGCAGTCAAGTTGACCAACGAGGACGGCATCCCCGTCTCGGTGCGGATCGCCTACGTGGTGTGGGACCAGCCGCCTAAGGGCGTCACGCAACAAGCCGTCGAGGTCACCGCGATCGGCGGCCTGACGAAGGTGCCGGCCCACGGCACAGCGATCGTCCACGTGCGTGGGAAGGCTGCTACCGCGGTGGCACGCAACTCCTATGGCCCGGCCGTGAGCATCAAGGCGTACAACTCGCAGTAGCCGCTGAAGGCTTGGGGCGACCGCCTCCGGGAGGCCGCCCCAAGCCTTCACGATCCTGAGTGACGGCGCCTCTGGCGCCATCCCCTGTCCGGAGGATCCGGGATCCCGTCCATCGGCCATCCGCTCTCACCCCGCAGAACATTCGTCCCACGGTTCGCCGCATCCGGGCGCCGCATAGACAGTTCCGTAGAGCGGTCAAGCCTGACTTTCACGCTGTCGCCCACTCGCTCAGCGGTCTCCCAGCTCGCCCTCCGCGTCGAGCAAGGGAGACAGAGCGGAGCAGCGAAGGTCGTGCGGGCGACAGGCGGCGGGTCGGCCGAGAGTGGACCGCGCCTTTCGTGGCGCGCCGGCGCGGTCTCCGCCGGCCTCTCACCGTTCGATCCGCTCGGGTGCCCGGGCATACGAGCGCCCCGACCGTCACAGTCGTCCGTCTTCGTCCTCACCCCCTCCCCCAACCGGAACATCACGCCCCGAGGTGTGGCACGGGTAAGGATTGGTATCGAACGGCAACCCTTTGGGGGTTGCGTTCGTCTAGTACGGCATGAAGATCTCGTTCTTGATCCATAACGCCTATGGGATAGGAGGCACGATCAGTACCACCTTCAATCTGGCCGCTGCGTTGGCGGAGCGGCACAGTGTGGAGGTTGTTTCGGTCTTGCGGACGCGGGAGCGTCCGAGCCTCGTGTTGGATCACCGGGTCTCGTTGCGTGGGCTGGTCGATCTGCGGGAGGAGAAGGAGCATCCGCTGCATCTGCGGCCCGCGCGGGTGTTTCCGGACTCGGAGCGGCGGTACGGGCAGTACAGCGAGCTGACCGATCAGCGCATCGCGGCGTTCCTGGACAAGGTCGACGCCGATGTCGTCGTGGGGACGCGGCCCGGGCTCAACGTGCATCTCGCCCTCCAGGGTCCCGAGCGGGTCGTTCGGGTCGGGCAGGAGCACCTCACGCTCGACAGTCATTCGCCCGAGCTGCGCACGGTCCTCCGGGGTGCCTATCGGCGGCTCGACGCGCTCACCACCGTCACCTCCGCCGACGCCGCCTCCTACGCGCGCAAGATGCGGTTGCCCGGGGTGCGGGTCGAGTCGCTCCCCAACAGCGTCCCCGACCCTGAACTGCCGCCCTCCGACGGGACGTCGAAGGTGGTCGTGGCCGCCGGCCGGCTGGTCCGGGTGAAGCGGTACGACCTGCTCGTTCAGGCGTTCGCCCATGTGGTCGCTGAACGTCCCGACTGGCAGCTGCGTATCTACGGCAAGGGTCAGGAACACGCCCGGCTGCGGGAGATCATCACCGACCTCGGGCTCGTCAACAACGTGTTCCTCATGGGGGCGGTGCCCCACATGGAAGGGGAATGGGTGAAGGCGTCGATCGGTGCGGCCTCCTCCAGTTTCGAGGCCTTCGGCATGACGATCGTCGAGGCGATGCGCAACGGTCTGCCCGTCGTGAGCACCGACTGTCCGCACGGTCCCGGCGAGATCATCCGCGACGGTGTCGACGGCCGGCTGGTTCCGGTCGGGGACCCGAAGGCCCTCGGCGCGGCCCTGCTGGAGCTCGTGAACGACGACGAGAGACGCCGGCGTATGGGCCAGGCCGCCCGGGAGAACTCCCGCCGCTTCGCGCCCGAGCCCGTGGTCGAGCAGGCCGAGCGGTTCTTCACCGAGGTGCTGGCCGCGAAGCGGGAGGGACGGCCTGCCGAGCCGCGCCGTGACGGGCTCTACCAGAGCCTCGTGGCCCGGCGTTTCGCCTTCCGCGACGCCCGTGACGCCCGGAAGAACAAGGGCATGAACAGCAGTATGAGCAGCGATGACGACTTGAGCCGGAAGGTGGAGCTATGACCACGTCGATCGAGCCGGAGCCCCGCGTCGGGTGCACGGTGGACGCCGACGGACGGATCACCTTCGGTGTGCGGCTGCCTTCGGCCGGCCGTCCCCGACTGCTCCTGCAGCCGCGGCCCAAGAAGGGACAGCCGGAGAAGGCGCCGCACGTGCTCGACCTGGAGCCTTCCGGGAACGGACGTCTTGTGGGCGTCCTGGACGACAACACGGCGCTCGCCGAGGGGCGTTGGGACGTCTATCTCCTCGACGAGCCGGACGGGGAGCGGCAGCGGCTGCGCCCGGGGCCGAGGGACCTGCGGGTGCTCGTCGACGGTGGCGCCCGGGACCGGTCCTCACCCGTCGAGGTGCGGGTGCCGTATGTGACCAAGTCCGGCTATCTCTCGGTCCGCACGTGGGTGCGGGCCGCGCACGCCGAGGCCGACCGGATCGTGGTCACCGACGACGGGACGATCGACGTCACGGGCCGGCTGCACGGAGCGGCGTTCGGCGCCGGTGCCGTCGTACGTATGCGGGTGCGCGGGACCGACACGGTCCGCAAGGTCGAACCGCGCGTCGAGGACGACGGGCTCGGTTTCTCCTTCACGGTCGGCTGCGACGAGTTGGCCGGTCCCGTGTCCGGCGACGGGGTCTGGGACGTGCACGTACGGCCGGCCGCCTCCGCGCCGGCTGTCCGGGTCGGGCGCCTTCTCGACGACGTCGCCGACCGCAAGGAGGTCTTCGTCTACCCGTCCGCCGAGGTCGACGGATGCGAGGTCAGGCCGTACTACACCATGGACAACGACCTGTCGGTGGAAGTGGCCCGGATCGCACGGACCGCGGGGACGGCAGGGACGGCAGGGATCGCGCGGACCCAGGCCGCCTGACGCCCGCGCCCGGCTGCGACACCCATGTCCGTGCTTCACGTCTCGGATTGATGTCCGTGATGGACGTCTGCGCTTGATGTCCGTGCTGATACTCGTGACCGGGATCACTTATTTCGACAGTCGGCGCTCCCTATTCTTCGGCGGAGCGCTGCGCTACCGATTTCCGCGCCTTTTGCGTGAGTCCCACGTCACGTTTTGCATATGCGTTCGGCATATGTGTGAGCGCTCGGCCAATACCGAGTTCGACACATCGCGTGCCCGCCTCAACAGGCGCCCACCTGGGACTCGACGCTGTTGGTTCAGAATTCAATTGCGCCCGATCGCCCGTCGGTGCCAATTCTCCGGCGCCGGTAATTGAGCGCATGCTTTCGTGACCTTTCGCACAAATACAGGGGGTACGTCTAGGCAAATTCGGACTTTTCGCCGAGTGTTGTGGCGGGATTTTCTCCCACCCCCCACAGCGAAGGCAGGCGAACCCATGCGCAATTCTTCCGACGTTCCCGTGCAGCCTCACGCCGTCTCCGCCGCGGAGCTCGTTCCGGGTGACCTTCTCGCCCTGTCCGAGAGCGATGTGGCGCGGGACGAGTGGTACGTGGTGATGCACACGCTTCCCGAGACGCCGCACACGATCCGCGTGACCCTGCGGCCGCCGCTCGGGGGAAGAGACCACGACCACGTCTTCGACCGGGGGCACCAAGTGACCGTGGCCTGTCGGCGGATGGACGTCGCGGGCATTCCCGAGATCGCCTCGGCCGACCTCGAGGGCGTGGAGTTCCGCGACGGTGACCGGGTCACGTCGCTGCGCGTCGTCGACCCCGCCGCCGTCGAGGTGTCGTACACCCGGCGCTGGGGCCGCTGGCACCGGGATCTGGAGGACCGGGGCGCGGAGCCCATCTCCGACGCGGGGCTGCGCGAGGAGGTCGGACGGGCCGTCGAGAGCGGTCACGTCGTACGGCACGTCCCGCGTCCGCGTCGTACCGTCGCCGGCGGAGTGGTGCCCCGGCGGGTCGTCGTCACCGGGGTCGGCGCGGTGACCCCGCTCGGCGTCGGCGTGGGGGAGCTGTGGCAGGGACTGGTCGACGGGCGGTGCGGGATAACGGAGTTGGCCGACGAGGAGTTCGACGGCCTGCCGGTACGGATCGCCGGCCGCGTGCCCGTCGACCCCGCCGAACTGCTGCCGAGGCCCCAGGCGCGGCGGATGAACCGGGCCGCGCAGTTCGCGGTGCTCGCCGCGCGCGAGGCGTGGCGCGACGGCGGCTTCGACGAGGCGGGGACGGTGGAGAGCGGTCTCGATCCCGAGCGGGTCGGCGTCAGCGTCGGCGCGATCATCGGGGACGCCTCCGTGCTCGTCGGCGGTGACCGCACGCTGCGGGACAAGGGACCGCGTGCGGTGTCGCCGCTCACCACCCCGATGACCGTGCCGTCGCAGCCCGCGTCCCAGGTGTCGCTGGCGCTGCGGATCACCGGCGAGGCCCGCACGGTGACGAGCGCGTGCGCCTCCGGCACCGAGGCCATCGGACAGGCCATCGACCGCATCCGCTACGGGCGGGTCGACGTGGCGCTCGCCGGGGGTGCGGAGGCCGTGATCACACCGGCGATCATGGCCTCGTTCGCCTCGATGCGCGCGCTGTCCACCCACGAGCTGGGGGCGGTCAGTCCGTCCCGGCCATTCGCCAAGGACCGCGACGGCTTCGTGAACGGCGAGGGCGCGGGCTTCCTGCTCCTGGAGTCGGAGGAGCACGCGCGGGCCCGGGGCGCGCGGATCTACTGCGAGGCCGCCGGCTGGGGGCTGTCGGCCGACGCCCACCACATGGCCGCGCCGGACCCGTCCGGCGGCGGGGTCGCCCTCGCGCTCCGGCGCGCGGTGCGGGACGCGGGCGGCCACGCCGTCGACGTCGTGCACGTCAACGCGCACGCCACCGCCACCACCGAGGGCGATCTCGCCGAGGCGACCGCGGTGCGGGCCGTGCTGGGCGGGGACGTTCCGGTGACCGCGCTCAAGGGGCACCTCGGGCATCTGCAGGGCGCGGCGGGCGGGGTCGAGGCGGTCGCCACCGTCCTCACGCTCCACCACGGGCTCATCCCGCCGACCATCGGGTGCGAGGAGCAGGACGAGGCCATCGGGCTGGACGTGGTGACCGAGTCCCCGCGGTCCCTGCTCGCACGGGGCGACCTGGCGCTCAGCAACTCGTTCGGGTTCGGCGGCCACAACGCGGTGCTGGCGCTGCGCCGCACGGCCTGAGCGGAGCGACGCGGGCTCCGTGCGCGGGTGGCACCGCTCGCGCGCGGACGGCCCTCATCGCCGACAACGGCGGCCCGGCGGACGGGTTCGCCCACCGGTGGCAGCGGACGTGCACATCCCACCCTGCAGATCCCACCTTGCACATCCCGACGTGCACATCCCAGCGAATCCATCGCGGTAGTACGCCGGCCCGGGCCCCGCCCCGACCGGACACCTCCGGGGCTGCCCCGGAGCCCGGGCGCCTCCGCGCGGAGCCCTACGCCGACGCCTTCTTCCTCGCCGCGGTCGTCTTCTTCGCCGACGTCTTCTTCGCGGCGGCGGTCTTCTTGGCCGCCGTCCGGGAGCCCGTCGAGCTCCCGGAGGACTTGGCCGAGCTGCCCGTGGAAGTCTTGGCCGCCGTCTTGGTGGTCGACTTGGTGGTCGACTTCCGGGCCGGGGTCTTCTTCGTCGCGGCCTTCGCTGCGGTCTTCGCCGCGGTCTTCTTTGCCGTCGTCTTCTTCGCCGTGGACGTCGACTTCTTGCCGCCGACCTCCTTGGGTGCCGTACGGGCCGACCTGCGGCTTCCCGACCTGCCGGCCGGCAGCGGGTGCACCTCGGCGTCCCCGTCGCCCTCGCCGTCCGCGTCCCGGGACTGCTTGGCGGCGCTCACGCTCTTCTCCAGGGCGGCCATCAGGTCGAGCACCTTGCCGCCGTCCTTCTCCGCGGGGGCCGCCGGAGCCTCGTGGCCCTCGGCCTTGGCGGTGATGAGTTCCTCGACGGCCTCGCGGTAGTCGTCGTGCAGGGTGTCGAGGTCGACCCCGCCGAGCGTGTCCATCAGGGCGTCGGCCAGGTCGAGTTCCTTGTCGCGGACGGTGACGCCGTCGTCCGGGGCCACGTCGTCGGTCGCGCGGATCTCGTCCGGCCAGAGCAGGCCGTGCATGGCGATCACGTCGTCGACGACGCGCAGCATGCCGAGCCGCTCGCGGCCGCGCAGCGCGAACTTGGCCACGGCCACCTTCTTGCTGCGCTTGAGGGCCTCGCGGAGCAGGACGTACGGCTTGGTCGCCGGGACGCCGTTCGCGGAGAGGTAGTACGCCGTGTCCATCTGGAGCGGGTCGATGCGGTCGGCCGGCACGAAGGCCACGATCTCGATCGTCCGGGCGGTCGGCAGGGGCAGGGCGGCGAGGTCCTCGTCCGTGATCGGGATCAGGGTGCCGTCGGCCTCCTCGTAGGCCTTGCCGATCTCCGAGGTCTCGACCTCGGTGTCCTCCAGCTCGCACACCTTGCGGTAGCGGATGCGGCCGCCGTCGTCGAGGTGGATCTGGCGGAAGGAGATCGAGTGGCTCTCCGTGGCGTTCATGAGCTTGATGGGGATGCTGACCAGGCCGAAGGAGATCGCGCCGTTCCATATGGATCGCACGTGCCGCACCCTTCCGATCACCGTGAGCCGTTTTTGTGCCGTTTTCGTGGGATTCTCATCGTATGACGCCGATCACGGAGGTGGAGGGGCGAAGGCTCACGCTGAGCAACCTGGAGAAGGTGCTGTATCCGGCCACCGGGTTCACCAAGGGCGAGGTGCTGCACTACTACGCCACGGTGGCGGACGTGCTTCTCCCCCACCTGCGCGACCGGCCCGTCTCCTTTCTGCGCTATCCCGACGGACCCGACGGGCAGGTGTTCTTCACCAAGAACGTGCCGCCCGGTACGCCCGGCTGGGTCAGGACCGCCGAGGTGCCCCGCACCGAGGGGCCGGCCCGCATGGTCCTCCTCCAGGACCTGGCGTCGCTGATGTGGGCGGCGAACCTCGTGACGGAGTTCCACACGCCGCAGTGGACGATCGGTACGCCCGGGGTCGCCGACCGGATCGTGTTCGACCTCGACCCGGGGGCGCCGGCGTCGGTCGTGGACTGCTGCGAGGTCGCGCTGTGGCTGCGCGAGCGGCTGGCCGCGGACGGGTTCGAGGCGTACGCGAAGTCGTCCGGGTCGAAGGGGCTGCACCTGCTGGCCGCCGTCGCGCCGACGCCGTCCGACGAGGTCAGCGACTACGCGAAGGATCTGGCCGTGGAGGCGGAGAAGGCACTGCCCCGGCTGGTCGTGCACCGGATGACGAAGAGCCTGCGGCCCGGCAAGGTGTTCGTCGACTGGAGTCAGAACGCGGGCCGGAAGACGACGGCCACGCCCTACACGCTGCGGGCGCGGGACGAGCCGACGGTGTCGGCACCCGTGACCTGGGACGAGGTCGAGGAGTGCCGGAAGCCGGCGGCCCTGGTGTTCCGGGCGCAGGATGTCACGGAGCGCGTGGCACGGTTCGGCGACCTGATGGCACCGCTGCTCGACCCGGAGCACAGGCACCCGCTGCCCTGAGCGGAAGTGGTGGCCGCAGCGGCAGCAGCGGCAGCAACGGGAACGGGAGCGGCGGCGACAGCGGCCTCGGCCTCGGCCTCGGCCTCGGGGGCCCGGCCCGCCTCCGCCCCGCTCACACCCGCAGCCAGGTGTGACGGTCCCGGGCCATCGCGTGCAGCGCCTCCACGTCGGCCGGTTTGAGGACCCCGCCGACCCGGGCGAGACCGGCCAGGTCGGTGGCGCGCAGGACGCGGATCCGCCGCGGTGGGGCCAGGACGTCGAGCCGGCCCGCGTCGACCACCGCGAGGACGGCGTGGACCTGGGCGGTCAGGGCGTGCGAGGCGCGGTCGGCGTCCGCGCGGACGCGGCGGAGCAGCGGCTGGGGTTCGCCGCGGCCGACGGTGACCATCGGGTCGGCGACCAGGACGCGTCGTCCACGGGCGTGCAGGGCACGCACGCAGAAGAGTCCGGCGGGCCCGACGACCAGGTGGTGGACGCGGTCGCCGCCCGGCAGCGGGAGCGAGTGCAGGGTGTGCCAGCCGCCGCCTTCCAGGGAGTCCAGGGCCGCGCCGACGGCCTGTTCGGCCGCGAGTGCCCGGCGGCGCGGGTCGGGGCGCAGGCGGTGCGGCGGGCCGGGGTCGCGGTCGAGGTCGACGACCAGGGCCTCGCCGGGCCGGTTCGGCGCGAGGTCGTCGTCCGGGTGGAGGGTCAGCCGGGCCAGCTCGGCCGGGGTCGGGACAGGGGGCGGGCCGACCGTCACGGGGCCGGTGAGGAAGGGGCCCAGTGCGTGCAGGACGTCGTCGCGGCGGTCCTCGCTGAGCAGGTTGACCCGGGCCGCCTCACGGTCGTACCAGGCGACGTTCCTTCCGTCGGTCCCGCACACGTACAGGCGGTCCTGTCCGTGGCGCCGGGCCGGTACGACGCGCAGTCGGTTCATGCCCATCACCCCCGTCCATGGGAACAGGCGGGGTGCTCCAGGGACAAGAACCCGGTTACCTTTGAGGGGAGTTGGGGGAGTTGGGTGGGAGGCGCCGTTGCGGGGTCGCAGAAAGCATCCGGATGTTCCGGCTCCGGACAGCCCGTGGAGCGAGATCGTGCCGGGGCTGTGGATGGGCGGGCACCAGTTCGCGGGACGGGCCGGACCGGCCGAGGCCGTGGTCGTACGGGACGAGTTCGACCTGGTCCTGACGCTGTTGCGGCTGCCGGGGCACGGGCCCGACCCGGGCGTCGAGCACCATGTGTGGGCGATACCCGACGGGCCGCTGGACGGGACGCAGCTGACGGGAGTCATGCGGCTCGCGCGGGCGGCGGACGACGCGCTGGAGGACGGGCGGCGGGTGCTGGTCCGCTGCTATCACGGGTACAACCGGTCGGGGCTGGTCGTCGCGCACGCGCTCGTCCTCGCCGGGCACTCCGCCGACGACGCGATCCGGCTGATCAGGGCCCGGCGCTCGCCGTGGGCGTTGCACAACCAGCTCTTCGTGGAGTACCTGCGGGCCGGGCTCACCACGGCGCGGCTTCTCGAGGAGCTCGCGGAGTAGCGGCGCTCACGGGATCGGCGGTGCGCCCGGGGCGGGCGGCGGGCCGTCGCGGGGATCCGCCCGTCGACGGCGCAGGGGTGCCTCGGGGCCCGGGTGAACAAAAAGGACTTCCGTATGAATAAGGTGTACGGGGCGACCGGCCGTCCCGGGTCGTGCCCGGACGTCCGGGGCGGGTCCGTCGAGGACGGCCGCCGCCCCGACGGCAGCATTCTCTTCGTCGGCCAGGTGGGGCAGCGGCGCGCCCGCGCCCCCGGACGGTCGGCCCGGACGCAGGAGCGCAGTGATCGACAGCCGCCTCGCGCGTACGGCCTCCGGGCCGGCGCGTGCCGTTCTCGGGACCGCGGTCACCGTCGTGCTGGCGGTCGCCCTGACGGCCTGCGGGGACTCCGGGGACCTGCGCGGCGCGGGTGCGACACCGACCGCCGTGGGTCCGAGCAGGCTGTGGCCGCAGCTCGCGCCCGCCTCGACGCCCGCGATCGACTACGGGGAGGCGGACACCGAGACCGTCAAGGGCGTCACCGCGCCCGGTGACGACATCCACAAGGTCGATCCGGTCGCCGTGGTGCGCGCCGAGGTGGCCGCCCATCCGGACGACTACACCGGACCGCACGCGCCGTACGCGGAGACCGTCAAGCAGCTCGACGACTGCGGTGAGCGCGGGGCGCAGGGGAAGAAGTGCCCGATCCTCCAGGCGTACTACCGCGACCTGACCGGGGACGGCAAGGACGACCTGGTGCTCGGCATCCGCTTCCCGAAGGACCAGCTGGCGGTACGCGTCTACACGTTCCTGCACCACAGGCTGGTGGAGGTCATGGGGACCTCGGACAGCGTGGTCAGCGTGGAGCTGGCCGGCCGGGACGTGATCATCCGGTCGCCGTCGACGCTGCCCGGCTACGAGTTCCGTACGGTCTGGTCCTGGGATCCGCACCAGAACGCGATGCTGGCGACGCGCGACGAGATCCTGCGGGTCGGCCCGCCGACGCCGCGGGGCTCGCACGCCCCGCCGCCGCCCCTCGTCCCCTCCCCCGCGCACTCCCCCGGGCCCTCCCCGTCGGCCTCGCCGTCCGCGAGTCCGGCCGTGGGTCCGTCCGCGAGCGGTTCATGAGCCCCCGGCTGCGGCTGCCGGACTGGACGGCCACGCTGACGTGGAAGGCGGCCGCGTTCATCGCGGTGATGTGCTGCGGGCTCGCCGCCCTGCTCGGTGTCCTCGTGCACGTGTCCGTGACCGACCAGACCGTGGGCGAGGCACGGAACCGCGCGCTCGACCGGCTCACGGACGTCACGGCGGCCTACGAGGCCGGCGACCGGCTGCCACCGGGCGCCGCCGTGGACCCGCCCGGGCTGCCGGCGCGGCTGCGTGAGCTGGCGGTCGCGGGCCGGCGCGGCTCGATGGTCGGCGAGCACGACACGCACCCGACGATGTGGGCCGCCGGGCCCGCCGACGGCGGCCGGGCGCTGGCCGTGCAGTACGACTACGCCCAGGGCGCGCACACCATCGACGCCCTGGACCGGGCGATCGTGTGGTCGTCGGCGCTGGCGATCGGGGCGACCTTGCTGGTCGGCGCGTTCGCGGTGACGCGGGTGACGCGGCGGCTGCACGCGACGGCCCGGGTGGCACGGCGGATCAGCGCGGGCGACCTGGACGCGCGGGTCGACGACCGGCGGGCGCAGAATCCGCGGCGGGCGCAGGACGAGGTGGCGGCGGTGGCGGGCGCGCTCGACACGATGGCGTCGTCGTTGCAGCGCAAGCTGCTGAGCGAGCAGCGGTTCACCGCGGACGTGGCGCACGAGTTGCGGACGCCGCTGACCGGGCTGCACGCGGCGGCCGAGCTGCTGCCGCCGGGGCGGCCGACGGAGCTGGTGCTCGACCGGGTGGCGACGCTGCGCACCCTCACCGAGGACCTTTTGGAGATCTCGCGGCTCGACGCCCGCAGGGAGCGTCTGGAGCTGGACTCGGAGCCGCTCGTCCCGCTGGCCGAGCGGGTCGTGCGGGCGTCGGGGACGGACACCGAGGTGCGCGTGGTGCGGGCGACGCGGGTGGAGACGGACCGGCGGCGGCTGGAGCGGGTGCTGGGGAATCTGGTGGCGAACGCGCACAAGCACGGCGCGGGGCCGGTGGTGCTGACGGTCGACGGGCCGGTCGTGACGGTCCGGGATCACGGCGAGGGCTATCCGGGCTACCTCGTGGAGCACGGGCCGCAGCGTTTCCGTACCGAGGGCGGCGCGACGGGTCACGGGCTCGGGCTGACCATCGCGCTCGGCCAGGCGGAGGTCCTGGGGGCGCGTCTGGAGTTCGCGAACGCGCCGGACGGGGGTGCGGTGGCGACGCTGACGCTCCCTCAGGACGGGCAGGGAGAGCCCGGCGTCCCCGATGGCGGAGTGTGACCTGCGGCCCCCGGCTCCCCCTCCTAATGTGGCGATTAGTCAGCTTCGCCCCCTTTCTGGAGGAGCACCCCATGTCCCTGCGGTCCACGCACACCCGAATCGCCATAGCTCTCGCCGCCGGCAGCATGGTCGCGCTCACGGCGGCCGGCCCCGCCCTCGCCGACGGAGAGGGCGGCTTCGCGAACAACAGCAACAGCAACAGCAGTGGCACCGGCAGCCACGAGTGGACCAACAACAGTGAGGGTGCCGGTGCCGGCAACGGCGACGGCCGCGAGTCGAACAACGGCGGTGGCGGCGGTGGCCGCGAGACCGCCAACGGGCGCGGTGACGGCCGTCAGGACAACCCGCGCCAGTACAAGGGCCGGATCACCGCGCGCGGCGGTCTCGCCCTGCGCAGCGCGCCCAACCGCGGCAGTCAGCTGATCCGGGTCGCACGGCAGGGCGAGATCGTCTCGATCTACTGCAAGACCCCGGGCCAGAAGGTCGACGGCAACCCGCTCTGGTACCTCCTCACCGACGGCACCTGGGCCTGGGGCGCCGCCCGCTACATCGACAACATCGGTGCGGCACCTCGCTGGTGCTGACGGCCCGGCACCCGCACAGGTGAACCGGAACGGCCGGTTTGTCAGTTCATAACGGGACATCAGGTCGGCCACTTGCTACGTTCCGGACATGACCCAGCCCGGAATGTCCGGAACGGCCGTGGCGGTGGAACCGGCCCCTCCCGCTGTACGCCTGCCCAGGCGCCGTGGCGTCGAGTTCACCCTCATCGTCCTCGCGGTCCTGCTCAGCGTGTACGGATACTGCGCTGTCGGTCTCGCCAAGAACGGCACCGTCCCGCCCGGCGCCGCCGGTTACGGCGCCGGGCTCGGTGTGCTCGCGCTCCTCGCCCATGTGACCGTGCGGCTGCGGGCCCCGTACGCCGATCCGCTGCTGCTGCCCATCGGCGTCCTCCTCAACGGCCTGGGCCTGGTGCTGATCTACCGGCTGGACCTGGAGACCCCGGACGACCAGGCGGCGCCGATCCAGCTCGTCTGGTCGACGCTCGGTGTCACGTTCTTCATCGTGGCCGTGTTCTTTCTGCGCGATCACCGGGTCCTGCAGCGCTACACCTACGTCTCGGTGGTCAGCGCGCTCGCCCTGCTCGTCCTGCCTATCTTCTTCCCGGCGGTGAACGGCGCCCGCATCTGGATCCGGATCGCCGGGTTCTCCATCCAGCCGGGCGAGTTCGCGAAGGTGCTGCTCGCGGTGTTCTTCGCCGGCTACCTCGCCGCCAACCGCAACGCGCTCGCGTACAGCGGCCGGCAGATCTGGCGGTTCCGGCGGCTTCAGCTGCCCACCGGCCGGGTGCTCGGCCCGATCGTGGCGATCTGGCTGCTGAGCGTGGTGGTACTGATCCTGGAGCGGGACCTCGGGACCTCGCTGCTGTTCTTCGGCCTGTTCGTGATCATGCTGTACGTCGCCACCGGCCGGACCGGCTGGATCGCGGTCGGGCTCCTGCTGGCCTCCGTGGGCGCGGTGGCGGTCGGCCGGCTGGAGCCGCACGTGCACAGCCGGGTGGAGGACTGGCTGGACCCCTTCGCCTCGATCACCGCGGGCGACGGCCCCAACCAGCTGGCCCAGTCCCTGTTCGCGTTCGCCTCCGGCGGGCTGCTCGGCACCGGCCTCGGGCTCGGGCACTCGATCCTCATCGGCTTCGCCGCCAAGTCCGACTTCATCCTCGCGACCGCGGGCGAGGAGACGGGGCTGGTCGGCCTGTCCGCGATCTTCCTGCTCTACGCGCTCCTCGTGGAACGCGGCTACCGCGCCGGACTGTCGGTGCGCGATCCCTTCGGACGGCTCCTCGCCATCGGGCTCGCCTCGATCGTGGCCCTCCAGGTCTTCGTGATCGCGGGCGGGGTGACCGGCCTGATCCCGCTGACCGGCATGGCGATGCCCTTCCTGGCCCAGGGCGGCTCCTCGGTCGTCACCAACTGGATCATCGTGGCGCTGCTGATCCGGATCAGCGACAGCGCCCGCGGTCAGTACGACGGGACGGAGACACCATGACGAAGTACATCCGGCGGGCCGTCGGGCTGTGCGCCGTGCTGCTGGTGGCGCTGCTGGTCAACGCCGCCCGCGTCCAGGTCGTCCAGGCCCCGTCGTACGACGGCAACCCGGCCAACCGCCGTCAGGCGATCGCCCGTTACGGCCAGCCGCGCGGCGACATCGTCGTCGACGGCAGGACGGTCACCGGCTCCAAGGACACCGGCGAGCAGCTCCGCTACGAACGCACCTACCGGGACGGCCCGTTGTTCGCGCCGGTCACCGGGTTCGCCTCCCAGGTGTACGGGACGACGCTGCTGGAGGGCACGGAGGACGGCGTGCTGTCCGGCGCCGACCCGATGCTCGACCCGTTCCCGCTGTGGAACGACTTCACGCGGGCCCGGAACCCGGGCGGCAAGGTGGTCACCACCCTCAACGGGGCGGCGCAGCGGGCGGCGTTCGAGGGGCTCGGTGCGCGCCGGGGCGCGGTCGCGGCGATCGAGCCGTCCACCGGCCGGATCCTGGCACTGGTCTCGACCCCGTCGTACGACCCCGGGGTGCTGTCCGGGACGGGGCCGGCGGTCTCGAAGGCGTGGGCGCGGCTGAACGCGGAGGACGACAGGCCGATGCTCAACCGGGCCATTCGGCAGACGTATCCGCCGGGGTCGACGTTCAAGGTGGTGACCGCGGCGGCGGCGCTGGACGCAGGGGTGGTGGACGACGTGGACGCGCCGAGCGACTCACCGAACCCGTACCGGCTGCCCGGGACGACGACGCGGCTGACGAACGAGATCGAGGGCTGCGAGGACGCGTCGCTGCGGTACGCGTTCACCTGGTCGTGCAACACGGTGTTCGCCAAGCTGGGGGTGGATGTCGGGCTCGACACGATGACGCACACGGCGGCGGACTTCGGCTTCAACGACCGCAAGCTGCGCATCCCCTTCGCGGTGGCGCCGAGCAATTTCGATCTGCGGCTGGACAAGGCGCAGTTGGCGCTGTCGTCGATCGGCCAGTTCGACACCCGGGCGACCCCGCTCCAGATGGCGATGATCTCGGCGGCCGTCGCGGGGGACGGCACGGTCCGCAGGCCGTACCTGGTGGAGCGGACGACCCGGCGTGGCGGCGGCACCCTGGGCACGACGGGCCCGCGGACCCTCCATCAGGCGATGAGCGCGTCGACCGCGCAGCAGATGCGCGCGTTGATGACCGACGTGGTGGAGGAGGGCACGGGGAAGGTGGCGGCCCTGCCCGGTGCCACCGTCGGCGGCAAGACCGGCACCGCGCAGCACGGCGTCGGCAACGCGGGAACCCCGTACGCGTGGTTCATCTCCTGGGCCCGGCCCGACGACTCGATGGAGCCGGCGGTGGCGGTGGCGGTCGTCGTCGAGGACGCGGCGGCGAACCGCGGGGACATCAGCGGCGGTGGGTTCGCGGGTCCGATCGCCCGGTCGGTGATGGAGGCGGTGCTGGACACGCGGGACCGCGGGGACCGGTGAACCGGGGCCGGCGGGGACCGGTGAACCGGGGCGCGGCTCCGACGGGGCGCCCCCTGCTCTCTCGTCCTGTGAGACGTGGGTGTGACAGCCCTTCGGGGCGGCCTACCGTTCGCCCATGACCTTGCCGACAGACGCGCACGAACTCGCCCAAGTGAACATAGCCCGTCTCAAAGCCCCGCTGGACTCACCGCAGTTGAAGGACTTCGTCGACGGTCTCGACCCGGTGAACGCCGTCGCGGACGCGGCCGACGGTTTCGTGTGGCGGTTGCAGAGCGACTCCGGGAACGCGACCGACGTTCCCGTGCTCGGGGACGACCGGTTGATCATCAACCTGTCCGTCTGGCGCGACCCGGATGCCCTGACGGCGTTCATGTACCGGGGGCGGCACCGCGAACTGCTGTCCCGTCGGCACGACTGGTTCGAGCGGGTCGCGGAGGCGATGACCACGCTGTGGTGGGTTCCGGCAGGGCACCGACCGACGGTCCAGGAGGCCGAGTCGCGCCTGCTGCACCTGCGGGAACACGGTCCCACACAGCACGCGTTCACGCTGCGGACGTCCTTCCCGCCGGTGGCCCCGACCGGGGTCTAGAGACCCCCGGGCACGAGTTCCCTGCGGCGCAGCCAGTCGTCGGAGACGTCGTCGACACCGGTGCGGGCGCCCACGACGCCGCCGGTGATGGCGCAGGTGGTGTCGACGTCGCCGAAGCCCTCGGCGGTGCTCCACAGGGCCTCGGTCAGGTCGGTGGCGTGCCGGGCGGCGCACCAGAGGGCGAAGGGGACGGTGTCGTCGGCGCGGATCCGCTGACCGTTGCCGAGGATGTCGGAGGCCTTCCAGGGCGGGGTGCCGAACGGGAGCGCGGCCGCCTTCTCGACACCGTCGCGTACGGCGCTCGGCGGGGTCGCGGCGGCGACGGCGCCCAGGTCGAGGCGGCCGGTCGCGGACAGTGCCGCCGCGGTGGCGACCGCGACCGCGCCCGCGACGCCCTCCGGGTGGGCGTGCGTCACCTCGGCGGACAGCGCGGCCTGTTCGGCGACGGCCGGCAGGCTGGTGTGGAACCAGGCTCCCAGCGGGGCGACCCGCATGGCCGCGCCGTTGCCGAGGCTGCCCTCGCCGCCGAACAGGGCGCGCGCCAGCTCCGGCCAGCGGTGCGGCTCCCGGAGCAGCCGGGGCAGCAGCTCGTGCATGCCGTAGCCGTAGCCGCGGGCGGGGTCCGCGTCGTAGCCGAGGGCGAAGGCGTGGGCCAGTTCCGCCTGGCGGATCTCGCCGTGTTCGTCGAGGACGCGCAGGATGCCGAGTGCCATGGCGGTGTCGTCGGTCCAGTGCCAGGTGTGTTCCTCGGGCGTGCGCCGGGCGCGGATCTCCTCGTACGCCTGGAGGCGGTCCCGGAAGAGGGGGAACCAGCGCTCGCCGAAGGCGTCGCCGAGCGCCAGGCCGTCGAGGCTGCGGCGGGCTGCTCGGCGGTCGGCGCTGCGGTCGGCGGGGATCGGCGGGGTCATGGGGTGATGATGCCGGGCCCGACGGCCGGTTGCGCAGTGGTTTTCGCGCGTCGGGAGTGTCGCGTCGCGGACGGTCGCGTACCGGTTGCGCCAACTAGTCCGGCCCAGGGGATTGACGAGCTTGCTGACAAGCAGTCTCATAAGTTGTGACCGCCGGTAACCCCCGCTGATCCCGTACGACGAGGTGGAAACAGTCATGACGACGGTGACCGAAGCCGAGGTGCTCCGTGACGCGCTCGGTCTGCTCAAGGACCGGGAGCAGGTGGCCGAGCGCCTCCTCGACTCATCCGCCAAGCACTCCTTCGACCCCGACAAGGAGCTCGACTGGGACGCGCCCTTCGAGGAGGGCAAGTGGTTCTGGCCGCCCGAGCTGGTGTCGCTGTACGACACCCCGATGTGGCACCGGATGAGCGAGGAGCAGCGGATCGCGCTGTCCCAGCACGAGGCGGCCGCGCTGGCCTCGCTGGGCATCTGGTTCGAGCTCATCCTGATGCAGCTGCTGGTGCGGCACATCTACGACAAGGCGGCGACGAGCGCGCACGTGCGCTACGCGCTGACCGAGAT
The DNA here is from genome assembly GCF_036231965.1 of Streptomyces sp. NBC_01428. Taxonomy (NCBI): domain Bacteria; kingdom Bacillati; phylum Actinomycetota; class Actinomycetes; order Kitasatosporales; family Streptomycetaceae; genus Streptomyces; species Streptomyces sp. NBC_01428. The sequence goes on from NZ_CP109499.1 coordinate 3,327,542, forward strand.
CGAGGACGAGTGCCGGCACTCGAAGATGTTCGCCCGTCTGATCACCCGCGGCGGCACCCCGCACTACCCGGTGAGCCGGGCGCACCTCAACCTCGGGCGGCTCTTCAAGACCATCTCGACGACGCCGGGTTCGTTCACGGCGACGCTGCTCGGCGAGGAGATCCTCGACTGGATGCAGCGGCTGACGTTCCCGGACGAGCGGGTGCAGACCCTGGTCCGCGGCGTCACGCGCATCCACGTCGTGGAGGAGGCCCGGCACGTCCGCTACGCCCGTGAGGAGTTGCGGCGGCAGATGGTCACGGCGCCGCGCTGGTCCCAGGAGTTCACCCGCGTCACCTCGGGCGAGTTCGCCCGCGTCTTCTCGGTGGCCTTCATCAACCCCGACGTGTACACGAACGTCGGCCTCGACCAGCGCGAGGCGATGGCCCAGGTCAAGGCGAGCGGACACCGGCGCGAGGTGATGCAGACCGGCGCCAAGCGCCTGACGGACTTCCTGGACGACATCGGGGTGCTGCGCGGAGCGGGACGGCGGCTGTGGAAGTCGTCGGGCCTGCTGGCCTGAGCGCCGTGACGGCGGGTCCGTCCCCCGGGTCGGTCCCGCCGGTCACCCTCCGTTGTGGGGGAGTTGTGTACGGGCCGGTTACGCTGCCCGACATGACCTCGCAGGCCTCCACCCCCGCCTACCGCCGTCTCAGCGTCGAGGAACGGCGCAGCCAGCTCCTCGAAGCCGCGCTCTCGCTGTTCGCCCAGCGGGTGCCCGAGGAGGTCTCGCTGGACGACGTGGCGGAGGCGGCCGGGGTGTCCCGGCCGCTGGTGTACCGGTACTTCCCGGGCGGCAAGCAGCAGTTGTACGAGGCCGCCCTGCGCTCCGCGGCGGACGAGCTGGAGCAGTGCTTCGCGGAACCCCCCGAGGGGCCGCTCACCGAGCGCCTCTCGCACGCCCTGGACCGCTACCTCGCCTTCGTGGACCAGCACGACGCCGGGTTCAGCGCCCTGCTCCAGGGCGGCAGCGTCATCGAGACCTCACGGACGACGGCCATCGTCGACGGGGTCCGGCGGGCCGCGGCGGACCACATCCTCGACCACCTCGCGGTGCAGGACCCCGGGCCCCGGCTGCGGATGACCGTACGGATGTGGATCACGGCGGTGGAGGCCGCCTCGCTGGTCTGGCTCGACGAGGGCAAGGAACCGCCGCTGGACGAGTTGCGGGACTGGCTCGTCGAGCAGTTCGTGGCCGTGCTCACGGCGAGCGCCGGGCGCGACGCGCAGACCGCCGCGGTGGTCCGGGCCTCGCTCGCGATGGAGCGTCCGGACGGCATCGCGGGGACGCTGGTGCGCCGGGTGCTGCCCGTTGTCGGGGACGCGGCCCACCTGCTGTGACACTGGTCCGGTGAAGAGCGAAGACACCCCCTTTTCCGGCGGCCCGCTGGACGGCCGCGTGCTGCCCGTGCTGCTCGGGATCACCGGCCACCCGCCCAAGACGTACCGCGTCCCGGTGCCCGCCGCTGACGGCGGCCCGCCCACCGTGCTCGTGTACCGGCGCGTCCAGGCGGCGACGAGTCGGCGGCTCGGCCTCCACAAGGGGTGGACGTACGAGTACGACCCCGAGGACGACGGGTCGGGCCCCCGGTTCGCGTGGCCCTGGTCCGCGCGCAGGCACAAGGGCGGCGGCACGGGCGACGCCACGCCGGGCGGCAACGCCGACGAGTGACCTTCTTGGGCCGAAGCGGCCACCCGGCGCGCGCCCGGGATGCGGCGGCTCGATCCTGCCGGTGCGAGACGGGTGGTCGACGGGCCACCCCGGCACCGGAGGTGATGGCATGTCAGGAAGGCTTCTGCGTCTGGTCTGTACGGCTGCGGTGGTGACGGGAGCACTGCTCGCGCCGTCCCCCGCGGTGGCCGTCCCGGACCCCGCCCCGACCGCCGACAGCTCCGACAACTCCGCCGGCCTCGCGACAGACGGCGGAGATGGCACCGACGGCGCCGCCGCCCCCGACGCCCCGCGGTCCGCGGCCACACTCCTGACGGAGCTTCAGCGGCTGTACCGGGAGGCCGAGAAGGCCACCGAGACGTACAACGGCACCGCGGAGAAGCTGAAGAAGCAGCGCGCGGAGACCGACCGGCTCGACGCCCGCCTCGCCACGGCCCGCCTCTCGCTGCACGACAGCCGCGGTGCCGCCGGACGGCTGGCCCGGCAGCAGTACCAGAGCAGCGGCGAGATCTCCTCGTACGTACGGCTGCTGCTCGCCCGGGATCCGCAGCACGCGCTCGACCAGGGCCATGTGATCGGGCAGTTGTCGCTGGAGCGGGCCGAGACCGTGCAGCGGGTCAGCGGCAGCGAGAAGCGGATCGACGTGCTCGCGCGGGCGGCCCGCAAGGCGCTCGACGGTCAGCTGTCGCTCGCCGGACGGCAGAAGAAGGAACGCGACGCGGTGCGCGCGCGCCTCGACGCCGTGCAGAAGCTGCTCGCCTCGCTGACCGCGGACCAGATCGCCGAACTGAACAGGACCGAGAAGGCCGGGACGGACACGGCGCAGCGGACCCTCATGACGTCCGGAGCGCTCAGCACCGAGCGGGCGCCGTCGTCGGCGGGCGAGCGGGCCGTGCGCTACGCCGTCGGACAGATCGGCAAGCCCTACGAGTGGGGCGCCGAGGGCCCGGCCGCCTACGACTGCTCGGGGCTCACCTCACAGGCCTGGGACCGGGCGGGGCAACCCGTGCCGCGCACCAGTCAGGAGCAGTGGGCCGACCTCCCGAGGGTCCCGCTGGACGAGCTGCGCCCCGGCGACCTGGTGGTCTACTTCCCCGAGGCCACGCACGTCGCCCTCTACCTGGGCGGCGGCATGGTCGTGCAGGCGCCGCGGCCCGGCACCGACGTCAAGGTCTCCCCCATCGCGGCCAACCCGCTGCTCGGCGCGGTCCGCCCCGACCCGGGCGGGGAGCCCCTGCGGCACTACACGCCGCCGAAGCTCCCCGAGAACGCCACGGACGGAAGCGACGAGGGCTACGCCTCCGTCGCCCCGGCGACCGAGGCCAGGTAGGCGCCCGTCTTCTCCGGGTCGTAGAAGAAGTTCTCGAAGTCGGCCGGGTTGTTGAAGCCGTTGGCGAAGCGGTCGGCGACGGGCTGGAGCTGGCCGGCCGCGCCGATCAGGTTGAGCACGTGCTCCGGCGGGGCGCCGAGCATGGCGTTCGTCCACTTGGTGACGTGCTGCGCGGTGTCCCAGTAGCGGTCGAACGTCGCCTGCATCCACTCCTCGTCGAACGGCTTGTCGCCGTGCTCGACGATCGAGGCGAGGTAGGCGGCGGCGCACTTGGACGCCGAGTTGGAGCCCTGGCCGGTGATCGGGTCGTTGGCCACGACGACGTCGGCGACACCGAGGACCAGGCCGCCGCCGGGCAGCCGGCCGATCGGGTTGCGGACCGTCGGGGCGTAGCGCCCGGACAACGTGCCGCCCGCGTCGGTGAGTTCGACGTTCGTCGCCCGCGCGTACTCCCAGGGCGTGAACCGCTCCATGAGTTCCAGGGTGAGCGAGAGGTGCTCGGCGGGGTCCTTGACGCCGTTGAAGACGTCGAGCGGGCCGCCGGGGACGCCCTCCCAGAAGAGGATGTCGGCGCGGCCCGAGGTGGTGAGGGTCGGCATGATGAACAGCTCGCCGACGCCCGGGACCAGGTTGCAGCGCACGGCGTCGAAGTCCGGGTGCTCGGGGCGCGGGCCCAGACCGTGGACGTAGGCGACCGCGAGGGCGCGCTGCGGCTCGGTGTACGGCGAGCGGGAGGCGTCGCGGCCGAACATGGAGACGAGTTCGCCCTTGCCGGCCGAGACCAGCACCAGGTCGTACGTGCGGGAGAAGTAGTCGAGGTCGGAGACGGCCGCGCCGTGGATGACGAGTTGGCCGCCGCGCTGGGCGAAGGTCTCCATCCAGCCGGCCATCTTGACCCGCTGGTCGACCGACTGCGCGTATCCGTCGAGCGTGCCGACCCAGTCGATGGCGCGCTGCGAGGGGCCCGGGTCGAAGGAGCCGGGGGCGGCGACCGAGACGCCGAGGCCCTCGATCCGCGGGGCCTGGGACTCCCAGAAGTTCAGCTGGAGATCGCGCTCGTGCTGAAGTGCCGTGTCGAACATGCACTGTGTCGACATGACCCGGCCGGTGCGGATCTCGTCCGCCGTCCGGTTCGACATCAGGGTGACCTCGTATCCCTGCGACTGGAGGCCGAGGGCGAGCTGGAGTCCGGACTGGCCGGCTCCGACGACGAGTATCTTCCGCATGCGGGTGTTTCTCCTAGGACCTAGGCGTCCCTATTCGGGGCTGACTTCCAGCGCGTGGCCGACCACGGCCAGCAGGGTCTCGACGACCGAGATCCGGCGGCGCGCGTCCATGATCATGACAGGTATGTGCGGGGGCACGGTCAGGGCCTCGCGCACGTCGTCCGGCTCGAACCGCTCGCTGCCGTCGAAGTGGTTGACGGCGACGACGTACGGCAGGCCGCAGCTCTCGAAGTAGTCGAGGGCCGGGAAGCAGTCCGACAGCCGACGGGTGTCGGCGAGGACCACCGCGCCGATCGCGCCGCGCACCAGGTCGTCCCACATGAACCAGAACCGCTGCTGCCCCGGCGTACCGAAGAGGTAGAGCACCAGGTCGTCGTCGAGGGTGATGCGGCCGAAGTCCATGGCCACGGTGGTGGTCACCTTGTCCGGCGTCCCCGTGAGGTCGTCGGTCTCCTCGCTGGCCTGGGTCATCAGCGCCTCCGTCTGGAGAGGCGTGATCTCCGAGACGGCGGTGACCATGGTGGTCTTGCCGACGCCGAAGCCGCCCGCCACCACGATCTTGGTGGCGATCGGCGCACGCGTGCGGTCCGTCTGCCAGGCCTGAAGGTTCTCCTCATCGTCGAGGAGGGGGGCGACGCCAGGTGCGGCGTCAGAGACGACGGAGTCCACTCAGCACCCTTTCCAGCAGAGCGCGGTCCGGCTGTCCCGGGCCGTGACCTGTTCCGTACACACGGATCTTTCCCTGGTCCGCCAGGTCGCTCAGCAGCACTCGGACCACGCCGAGGGGCATCCTGAGGAGGGCGGCGATCTCGGCCACCGTGCGCATACGGCGGCAGAGTTCGACGATGGCCCGCATCTCGGGCATGACCCGGGTGGCGAGCGAGCCGTTCGTCAGTTCCTTGCGTTCCTCCGGGGCCTCCAGCGCGGCCACGAAGGTCTCCACGAGCAGGACGTGCCCGAAGCGGGTCCGTCCGCCGGTGAGCGAGTAGGGGCGTACCCGGGCGGGCTTGCGGTCGCCGCCGCGCACGGGGAGCTTCTGAACACCGTTCGACACGGTCATCGGGCACTCCCGAGCGCTTCGGCCTCAAGGGATTTTCGGAGCTCGGTGCGCAGTTCGGGCGTGAGCACGTGTCCGGCCCGGCCGACGAAGAGCGCCATGTGGTACGCCACCACGCTCATGTCGCAGTCCGGGGAGCCGTGCACACCGAGGAGCGAGCCGTCGCTGATCGACATGACGAAGAGGCTGCCCTCCTCCATCGCGACCATCGTCTGCTTGACGCCGCCGCCGTCCATCAGTTTGGCGGCCCCGATGGTGAGGCTGCCGATGCCGGAGACGATGGTGGCGAGGTCGGCCGCGGAACCCTTGGGTCCCGCGGGCCGGGTGGTGTCGGCCGTCCGGGCCTCGGCGTTGCGGCCGGGGTCGGAGGACAGCAGCAGCAGGCCGTCGGAGGAGACGACCGCGACCGACTGGAGGCCCGGCACCTCCTCGACGAGATTCGTCAACAGCCAGTGCAGGTTTCGGGCTTCGCTGCTCAGGCCGAAGGTACTGGGCGCGGTCAACTGCTTGCCTCCTCGACGGTGCCCCCCGATGCTTCTACGTCCTGTGCGGTGCGCGGGCGCCCGGTGGGCGTGGATCCCGCGGGCGCGTGTGCGGTGGGCGCGGGTGCCGGCGGGGTGTGTCCCGCGGGGGCGGGTGTCTCCCCCGTCCGGTCGGCGATCTCGGCCTCCACTTCACGGCGGCCCTCGACCGCGCCCCGGTGGAACCCGCCGAGCCGGCGCCGCAGGGCGTCGGCGTCCACGCCGCCCACCCGGGGGCGCGGCGCCGCGGCGGGGGCGGAGATCTTCGGCGTCCGCTTGGGCAGGCCCTTGTCGGTGAGCCGGGGGCGCTCATCGGGGGCTCGCTCATGGCTGTCGGGGCCGATGGCGTAAGGGTCGGTGCCGGTGCCGGTCGGTGCGGGCGGCGGCTCCGAGGGCGCGGGGGCCGCGTCGGGGCGGGTTCCGGCTCCGGTGGACGCGGCTGCGGACGGGGTGCGTGTGCCGTCGCGGCGGGGCAGCGGCCCGGCGGAGACGTCCGTGCCGGACGGCGCCGGCGTGGCGCCGGAGTCCGGTTCGCCGAAGGCCGCGGGGGTCTCGGTGCCCGGGTAGGCCGCCGGGGCGGCGGGGTGCGGCTCCTGGGCGTCCGTCGCGAGGTCCGGGAGCAGCAGCTCCATGGTGGTCTCGGGCGTGGCCTCGGGTGCCGGGGCCGCGGCCGGGAGCGGCTCGCGGGGCGCCGGGATGACCGGGGTCTGCGCGGAGCCGGGCGCGGGGTCGGCGGCCTGCTCGGGCGTTCCGTCCGGGGTGGGGTCACCGGCGTCCCGTTCGGCCGCCTGGGCCGCGGCGATCAACGGGTCCTCGTCACCGGCGGGGGGCGGAGCGATGACCGAACGGCCGCGCAGGACGTTGGAGTTGGCCTCCGCGTCGGCGCCGGGCAGGGCGACCGAGGGGGCGGCTCCGGCGAGCCGGGTGGCCGGGGCCGGGACGGTGGACGAGGGCGCTGCCGCGAGCAGGGACTTCGGCAGGACGACCACGGCGGCCACCCCGCCCTGCTTCTGCTCGCGCAGCTGTACGCGGACGCCGTGCCGGTGGGCGAGCCGGGCCACCACGTAGAGGCCGAGTCCGAGGCCCTCGCCGCTCTCCTGGTCGTAGGCGTCCTCGGGGTCGAAGTCGGCGAGCCGGGTGTTGAGCTGGCTCATCCGCTCGTCCGTCATGCCGATGCCCTCGTCCTGCACGGAGAGCATCACCTCGCCGCTCTCCAGGAGCCAGCCGGAGACCTCGATGGGCAGGTCGGGCGGCGAGAACGACGAGGCGTTCTCCAGGAGTTCGGCCACCAGGTGGCTGAGGTCGTCGGCGGCGAACCCGGCGAGGTGGGCGTGCGGCGGCAGCGCGGCGATCCGTACGCGCTCGTAGCGCTCGATCTCGCTGACCGCGGCCCGTACGACGTCGACCAGCGGGACGGGGCTCGCGTGGTGCTGGACGTGTTCGGCGCCCGCGAGGACGAGGAGGTTCTCGCTGTGCCGCCGCATGACGGTGGCGAAGTGGTCGAGCTTGAAGAGGGTGGCGAGGCGGTCCGGGTCCTGTTCGCGTTCCTCGAGGCCCTCGATGACGCCGAGCTGTCGCTCCACCAGGCCGAGGGTGCGCAGCGCGAGGTTGACGAAGGTGCCGTGGATGGTGCCGCGGACCTGGTCCAAGTGGCTTGCCGCCGCCGCGAGTTCGATGCGGAGCTTGTCGCGCTCGTCGGCCATCAGCTGGCGCTGGCCGATGAGGTGCTTGCGGTCGCCTTCGAGGGTGGCGTGCCGCTCCTGGAGCGCCGCGGCGTGCTCGTGCAGCGCGTTGACGGAGCGGACCACCTGGGCGAACTCGTCGTTGCGGCCGGTGAACGTGACCGGCTCCTGGGAGCCGGGGTCGGCGGCGAGACGGGCCGAACCGCGGCGGAGCACGGAGAGCGGCCGGGTGAGCGTGCGGGCCATGGCCATCGTGACGCCGACCGCGACGAGGAGGAGCGCGCCGAGGAGGACGACGCGGATCTCCAGGGCGGTGACGTCGTCGTCGCGGAGCTGTTCGAGGTCCTTGGTGCGGTGGTCGTTCAGCGAGGACTCGGCGCCGCGCATCAGGTCGATGCGGGCGGACAGCGCGGCGTTCAGCTTCTCCGCGGAGGTGTCGAGTTCCCCGTCCGCGAGCTTCGGTTCGTCCGTGAGGCCCGCCAGGTACTTGTCCGCGGAGCCGACGTCGGGGCCGGTGACCGTGGAGTCGTAGGAGGTGACGGCCTTCTCGGGTGCCGTCTCCCGGAAGCCGGCGAGGGCCGCGTCGGAGCGGACCCGGGCCTGCTGGGCGGCGCCGCTCAGCGCGTCGCGCTGCTTGGCGCCGGCGGCCGAGGAGGTGTTCGTGGTGGTCGCCAGGCCCGTGATGGGGTCGACGACGGTCTGCGTGGTGCGCGGGATGGCGAGGGCCGCGAGGAGCAGGCCGCGGGCAGCGGCGGACTGCTGGACGGCGGTGTCCAGTTCGGCGAGCGCGTGCGCGCCGGAGCCGGCCCGGACCGGCATGCGGTCGGCCAGGTCCTCGGCGAGGGCGTGGAGTTCGGCGATGGCCTCGGAGTACGCCTGGTGCGCTTCGAGGGCGGAACTCTTGCCGGTGAGGGCCGCGCGCCGCAGAGCGGCGATCCCGTCCAGGTCCTTGAGGAGTGCGGCGGGGGCGTCCTCGTCGGCGCGCAGTTCGTCGACCTGCCGGTCGACGCGGGCGCCGCGCTGTTCGGAGGGCGCCTTGGCCTTGGGGCGGCCGGCGGCGACGTAGGAGGTGACGTCGTCGCGTTCGTCGGCCAGGGAGTGCGCGAGGGTGAGGGCCTGCTGGGTGCGCTGGGAGAGCGTCACCAGGTTCTGGGAGTCGTTCAGTTGCCGCGAGGCGGCCAGCACCGTGGGCGCGCCGGCTCCGGCGATGGCGGCCGCGACGACCGCCACGGCGACGATGAGCCGGTTGCGTACGTGGGCGGTCCTGCCCCGGCGTGTGGAGCCGGTGGCGTCGCCGACGGCGCCGCCCTCCGCGGAGGTGGAGACCGTCTTCTTGCCTGTGCGCCTCGGCCGCGTCTTCTGCACCGGTGCTCGCATTCCTGACTCGTGTACCCATCTGGGGCCCGGGTGACGTCCCGTCGATCGCGGCGTCCGCCCGGTACGGCTCCCGACCCTCCCAGTGCCGGTGGGCGGTGGTCCCGCTTCGTCCGGCCCGCCACCCGAAGGAGTGAACCCCGGAGGGGAGTTGGCGGGCAAGTTCCTGCGGCGCTTGCCACGGGCCCGCGCGGCGGGCCGGTTGGACGTCGGGACCGGGCTTTGGCAGTATTCGCCGCCACGTGTTCCCGGAGTCGATCATTCCATGCCAAACCCGGCTTCCGGGCTGGTGGTCGGCAGGAGTTCGGCGACCGTTGCCGGGCTTTCGTGAGCCTTGTGAAGGGCTCGTGCAGACTGGCGTGATGCGCACTGAACTCGTCACGGAGCCCGGCGACCCGGCCCGCCCCAATGAGGACTTCGCATCGGTCGGGCTTCCCGCTTCAGGACAGGGCGGTTCACTCGTCGTGCTGGACGGGGTGACTCCGCCCCGGAGCGACTACGGCTGTCGGCACACGGTCGCCTGGTTCTCCGCGCGGCTCGGCGGAGCCCTGCTCGAACTGTCCGTTTCGCAGGGCGATGTGACGCTGCGGGAGGTGCTGGCCGAGGCGATCCGCCGGGTGGCCGACGCGCACGCCGCGACCTGTGACCTTTCTCACCCAAGGACGCCTCAGGCAACCGTCGTCCTCGTACGGTGGTCCGCCTCCGAGGTCGAGTATCTGGTCCTGTCCGACTCGGCCCTGCTGGTGGAATCGCCCGCCGGCGAGGTGACCGCGCTGCTCGACGACCGCCTCTCCCGCGTGCCGCGCGCCTCCCTCGCCTCGGACGCGGTGGCCGATGCCACCGTCCGCAACAGGGAGGGCGGCTTCTTCACGGCGGCGGCGGATCCGGCGGTGGCCGCCCGCGCGGTGACGGGCACGCTGCCCCGCGCCTCGGTCCGCGCCCTGGCCGCTCTCACGGACGGCGCCACCCGCTGGGTGGAGAAGTTCCACGAGGGCGACTGGGCCGATCTGTTCGCGCTGGTGCGCAAGGAGGGCTCCGCGTCCCTCGTGGACCGCGTCAGGGAACTGGAGCGCGCGGACGCGGTGGAGCGGCTGCACCTGCGGCGGAGCAAGACGCACGACGACGCGACGGTGCTGTTCGCGGAACTGTGAGCGACGCCGGACCGTGCCGGGCGGTGCCGCCCGGCTGCGGACGGGCCTCCCATAAGGACGTTCGGCCGTGGGCGGACCTCTGCCTTCCGGCGTCCAGCCAGTCCAGCCAGTCCAGCCGCGGACGGGCCTCTCCGTTCCGAAGTTCAGCCGTGGGCGTGCTTCTCCATGCCGGAGTTCAGCTGGTGCAGCAGCCGGGCGAGTTCGGCGACCTCGTCCTGGTCCCAGTGGGCGAGCTGGCGGACGTAGCGGGCACGGCGGGCCTCACGGACGCTGGTCACCCGGCCGCGGCCCTCGTCGGTGAGGTGGACGAGCCAGGCGCGGCCGTCGGCCGGGTCGGGTTCGCGGGCGACGAGGCCCAACTCCTCCAGGGCGCGCAGCTGCCGGGACATGGTGGCCTTGCCGACGCCGATGTAGGCGGCGAGTTCGGTGGCGCGCTGGCGGCCGCACTCGTCGAGCCGGACGAGCAGCCCGTACGCGGCGGACTCCAGATCGGGGTGGACCTCGCGGGCCATCTCGCCCTGGCTGGCGCGGGCCCGGCGCAGGAACAGGGTCAACTCGCGTTCCAGGGACAGGAACTCGTGCACCCCGTCGCCGTGGTCCACGGGCCGGTCCGCCGCGTGGCCCGCTGCGTCGGACGCGTCGGACGCGACCGGACGCCCGTCGCCGTTGCCGTGATCGTGCACGTCAGCACCCCTGACTCGGTTTCCCGATCCTGAAAGTTTCCGCCGGAACTCGCCCGTTACCGCAGCTCCGCCAGTATTTCGCAGGCGTAGACCAACGGCAGCGCCCGGCCCCTCTTCCCACGCCGTGGTCTACGTGCGTAGCTTCTTTATCAGGCACTTATATCGCTGGCATGCGCACGCCATTCTGGGTCAACGACGACCTGTTCCCCAAGGCCCGCGTGCCCGCGCTCTCCCCCCACCGAGCTCCAGTGGAGCTCCATCGCCCTTCGGAGGCACGCACATGCCCGTGCACAGATCCGGAACGGCCCGCCGCCTGCGCCTGCTCGCGGCCGGAACCCTGCTCGCCGCGTTCTCCCTCCTGTCCACGCTCCCCTCGTCCGCCGCGGACGTCCCCGCCCGGGGTTCCGCGCGGATGGGCATGGGAGTCGTCGCCCACGACGGCCAGGGCGGCCTGCCCACCGGCACCCGGGCCGCCCAGACCGAGGGGGTGGACGTCTCCGGCTACCAGGGCAGCGTGGCCTGGGCCACGCTGTGGAACAGCGGGGTCCGCTGGGCCTACACGAAGGCGAGCGAGGGCACGTACTACACGAATCCCTCCTTCACCCAGCAGTACAACGGCTCCTACGGCGTCGGCATGATCCGCGGCGCGTACCACTTCGCCACCCCCGACACCACGACCGGCGCCGTCCAGGCCAACTACTTCGTCGATCACGGAGGCGGCTGGTCCAAGGACGGGAAGACGCTGCCGGGGACGCTCGACATCGAGTGGAACCCGTACGGTGCCGCCTGTTACGGCAAGACCCTGAGCGCGATGGTCAGCTGGATCAGCAGCTTCCTCACCCAGTACAAGGCCCGCACCGGGCGCGACGCGGTGATCTACACGGCCACCAGCTGGTGGAGCCAGTGCACCGGCAACTACGCCGGTTTCGCCGCCGCCAACCCGCTGTGGATCGCCCGGTACGACACCGGGCCGGGGACGCTGCCGGCCGGCTGGGGCTACTACACGATGTGGCAGTACACGTCGTCCGGCCCGACGGTCGGTGACCACGACAAGTTCAACGGAGCCCTGGACCGCGTGGTGGCCCTCGCCAACGGCTGACCGCCGGCGGACTGCGTACGGGGGCGGTCACCCGGACGACCACCCCGTACGCACCGGGCCCACCGGGCGCACCGGGCGCACCGCCGAGGCCCGCACCCGGCGCACGGGAAAGGCCCGGGCCTCCCTCACGGGACCCGGGCCTTCCCCTCCGATGGGCGTCCGTCACGCCGCCACCGGAACCTCCGGCACCGCGCCGTTCGTCGCCGGCGCCAGTGCCAGCTCCAGGACCTGACGGACGTCCGTGACGGCGTGGACGTCCAGCTTCTCCAGGACCTCCGCCGGGACGTCGTCCAGGTCGGCCTCGTTGCGCTTCGGGATGATCACCGTCGTGACACCCGCCCGGTGCGCGGCGAGCAGCTTCTGCTTCACCCCGCCGATGGGCAGCACCCGGCCGGTCAGCGAGACCTCACCGGTCATGGCCACATCGGTGCGCACCAGCCGGCCCGAGAGCAGCGACGCGAGGGCGGTCGTCATCGTGACACCCGCGCTCGGTCCGTCCTTGGGGACCGCGCCCGCCGGGAAGTGGATGTGCGCGCCCCGGTCCTTCAGGTCGCCGACGGGGAGTTCGAGCTCCGCGCCGTGCGAGCGCAGGAAGGAGAGCGCGATCTGCGCGGACTCCTTCATCACGTCGCCGAGCTGACCGGTCAGGGTCAGACCGGCGGCGCCGGTCTCCGGGTCGGCCAGCGACGCCTCGACGAAGAGGACGTCACCGCCCGCTCCGGTCACGGCGAGACCGGTGGCGACACCGGGCACCGCGGTGCGGCGCTCGGCCGGGTCCTGGGCGGACTCGGGCACGTGGTGCGGGCGCCCGACGAGTCCGCGCAGGTCGGCGTCGGTCACCGTGAACGGCAGCTCCCGCTCGCCCAGCTCGTGCTGGGCCGCGACCTTGCGCAGCAGCCGGGCGATGCCCCGCTCCAGGTTCCGCACGCCGGCTTCCCGGGTGTACTCCCCGGCGAGCTTGCGCAGCGCGCTCTCGTCGAGGACGACCTCGTCCTTCTCCAGACCGGCCCGCTCCAGCTGGCGCGGCAGCAGGTGGTCCCGGGCGATGACGACCTTCTCGTCCTCGGTGTAGCCGTCGAGGCGGACCAGCTCCATACGGTCGAGCAGGGCCTCCGGGATGGCTTCGAGCACGTTGGCCGTCGCGAGGAACACCACGTCCGAGAGGTCGAGTTCGACCTCCAGGTAGTGGTCGCGGAAGGTGTGGTTCTGCGCGGGGTCGAGGACTTCGAGCAGCGCCGCCGCCGGGTCGCCCCGGAAGTCGGAGCCGACCTTGTCGATCTCGTCGAGCAGGACCACCGGGTTCATCGACCCGGCCTCCTTGATGGCGCGGACGATCCGGCCGGGCAGCGCGCCGACGTACGTACGGCGGTGGCCGCGGATCTCGGCCTCGTCCCGGACGCCGCCGAGGGCGACGCGGACGAACTTGCGGCCCATGGCGTGCGCGACGGACTCACCGAGCGAGGTCTTGCCGACGCCGGGCGGGCCGACGAGCGCGAGCACGGCACCGCCGCGCCGGCCGCCGACGACCCCGAGACCGCGGTCCGAGCGGCGCTTGCGCACGGCGAGGTACTCGGTGATGCGCTCCTTCACGTCGGCCAGGCCGGCGTGTTCGGCGTCGAGCAGGGCCTGAGCGCCCTGGATGTCGTACTGGTCCTCGGTCCGTTCGTTCCACGGCAGTTCGAGGACGGTGTCGAGCCAGGTCCTGATCCAGCTGCCCTCGGGCGACTGGTCACTGGACCGCTCCAGCTTCTCGACCTCCTTGAGGGCGGCCTCCCGCACGTTCTCCGGCAGGTCGGCGGCCTCGACACGGGCGCGGTAGTCGTCGGACTCCTCCTCGCCCTCCTCGCCCTTGAGGTCGCGCAGCTCCTTGCGTACGGCTTCGAGCTGGCGGCGCAGCAGGAACTCGCGCTGCTGCTTGTCGACGCCCTCCTGGACGTCCTTGGCGATGGACTCGGCGACGTCCTGCTCGGCGAGGTGCTCGCGGAGCTGCTCGGTGGCGAGCTTCAGACGGGCGACCGGGTCGGCGGTCTCCAGCAGCTCGACCTTCTGCTCGACGGAGAGGAAGGGGGAGTAACCGGAGTTGTCGGCGAGCGCGGACACGTCGTCGATCTGCTGGACGCGGTCCACGACCTGCCAGGCGGCGCGCTTGCGCAGCCAGCTGGTGGCCAGGGCCTTGTATTCCTTGACCAGGTCGGTGACGCGGCCGGGCAGCGGGTCGGGCACGGTCTCGTCGACCCGGGTGCCCTCGACCCAGAGCGCGGCTCCGGGACCGGTGGTGCCCGCACCGACCTTCACGCGCCCGCGGCCGCGGATCAGCGCGCCGGGGTCGCCGTCGGCCAGTCGGCCGACCTGCTCGACGGTGCCGAGCACACCGGTGCTCGCGTACGTGCCGTCGATACGCGGGACCAGGAGTACCTGGGGCTTGCCGGGCGTTGAACGAGCGGCGGCCTGGGCTGCCTCCACGGCGGCCCGCACGTCGGCGTCGTTCAGATCGAGCGGAACCACCATTCCGGGCAGCACGACCTCGTCGTCGAGCGGCAGCACGGGCAGGGTGAGTGATGCGGACGTCGAAGCCATGATCTTCCCTTCGGCACACAAGTTGAGCTATGTGGACTCAATGCATCGGAGTCCCCCAATGTTCCCCGGGGACTGTTCGCTGTGAGCGATCACGCGGGAGCCGCTGGAATCAGGTCCGCCGCGCGGCAGGTGTGGCGCGGGGGCGGCCGGCCTGACATCATCCCCTCCGTAAGGGTCATTAGCTACATAGAGCCGTTACATGCTCGGTGCGGCGGGCCGCCCGGGGGACGGCTCGGGAACAGGGGGCAGGGGTGGACAGGATCGTGCGGGCCTGGGTGGACGGATGGGTCGTCTCCCGCGGGGCGGCGCCGCCGGTGGTCCGGGCGTGGGGCTACACGATCGACGTCGGGCAGGAGGGGCACGTCACGCGGCACGTGATCGGGGAGACGAACGACCGGGTCGAGGCGGCGGCGGTGCGCAAGGTCGCGGACGCGGTGACCGCGCCCGGCGTCTGGCTCAAGGTCTTCGCCGAACCGTCGGCCGTCCGCCCCCTGCTCGGCGAGGGCTGGTGGACCGACCCCGAGCCCGGATACCTGATGTCCGCTCCCCTGGCCGCCGCCGAGGACACCGGTCCGGACGGACCCCTCCCCCCTGACTACCGGCTGCGCGCCTGGTCCCGCGCCGGCGTCACCCGCGTCCTGGTCACGGCGTCGGACGGCTCCTGGGCCGCCCGGGGCCAGATCGCCACGACGGGAGCGACGGCCGTCGTGGACCAGGTCGAGACGTCGCCCGGGCACCGGCGCCGGGGGCTCGGCCGCACGGTCATGCGCACGCTCGCCCGGGCGGCGGCGGAGCAGGGCGCGGAGACCGCCGTCCTCGCGGGAACACCGGAGGGACGGGCGCTCTACGCGTCACTGGGCTGGCGCGTGGAGGCACCGCTGCTGAGCGCGCGGTACACCGGGGCGGACCATCCCCAGGGGCCGGGAAACGGCGGCGCCGGGAGCGGTTCCGGGGGGCCGAGACACCCGGCGGGTGAAGGGCTCGGCAGGTGAGGGGAGCCGGCGTCGAGGGGTCCCGGCGGCCGGCGGGTCAGGTCCGGACCGGCGCGGAAGCGACCGCGCGGGCCCGCGCCGCGCGCCGCACCAGGGGCCAGGTCGCGACACCGAGGGCCAGTGCCAGGAGGTGGCCCCAGTTCGTCATCGGGTCGTCGAGCAGGATCAGGTCCTCCGCGAGGACCGAGCCGACGAGGGTCAGCAGCGGCCACCGCAGCCACGGCGAGAGGAGCCCCGCGAGGGAACCGACGCTCGCGGCGACACCGAAGCTGATGCCGTAGTCGAACCGGTGCAGCGAACTGCCGGGCAGGTGCCCCGCCCACACCGCCAGCCCGACCGGCACCTCGGTGGCCAGCGTGGCGACCACGTGCCCGAGCAGGAAGACACCGGCGGCCCGCGCTCCCCCGATCCGCCGCTCCAGCGCGGTCAGCACGAGCAGGAACCCGGCCGCGTACGGCGAGAGGAACCCGCCGACGATCCACAGCGCGCTCGCGAACAGCACCGCCACGGGATACCGCACGAGGTGCGCGACGTCCGTGCTGGACGCCTGGTGCAGGGAGCGGACGATCGCGGGGTCCGCGTGGCTCGCGACGTACGAGGTGACCGCGAGGACAAGGGCGTACCCGAACGTGAAGGGTGTGCCGAGCGGGGTGGGCAGGAGCCGGAGGGCGGATCGGATCGCCACCGGCAGGCGCGCCGCCTCGACCGTGGGTCCGGAGGCGGCGGGCGACGGCGCCGGGCCGGCGGACTGCCCCGTCGTCGTCGGCGCGCTCCGCTGCCGGGGCAGTCCGCCGAGAAGCCCCGGCCCGGTACCGCTCGGCCCCGAGGGGGCACCGGTAAGGGATCGCTCTACGCGAGCCGCGCCACGCTCGGCGGACGTCCCGTCGGCCGGGTGTCGCCCGTCGCTGTTCCGGTTCACCGTGCAGGACCCCTTCCCTCGCGTCCCAGGCTCCGTTCCCCGTCAGCCGCCGTCCATGACCGGCACCGCGCGTGCGGGGGCGATTCTCAGCAACTCCTCAGGACACCTCCGGGATTCCTCGCGATGCGGACACGTAAAGAAAAGAAGGGGAGAGACGGGGAGAGGCAGAGAGAGGGGCGGGGAGAGTCGGAGCGAGGGAGACCGCGACACCCACGGAGGCGGCCCCTGGACCTCGGACCGGTGCACGACCCGGATATTCCACCCCTCCGTGCCCGACCGGTGCCAGGATGGCGGCCATGACTGCCACGTACGACACCCCTGTGGTCATCGACCGGCGCCAGGGCCCGTACGGCGAGGTGGTGCTGCGGCGTCACGGGGCGCTGCTCCAGATCATCGCCAACGGGTGCTTCCTGATGGACACCTCCGACGGGCGTTCCGAGCGCCTGCTGGTGGACGCCGCCCGTGACGCCCTGGACGCACGACCGGAGCCGAGCGTGCTGATCGGCGGGCTCGGCGTCGGGTTCTCCCTCGCGCACGCCGCCGCGGACGCGCGCTGGGGGCGGATCACGGTGGTCGAGCGGGAGCCGGCCATCGTCGACTGGCACCGCGAGGGTCCCCTCGCCGAGCTGTCGGCGACGGCCCTGGCCGACCCGCGCACCGAGATCGTCGAGGACGATCTCCTCGACTACGTCAATGAGATCTCCGACACGTTCGACGCCCTGTGTCTCGACATCGACAACGGACCCGGCTGGACGGTCACGGAGGGCAACGCGGGCCTGTACGGGGAGGCCGGACTCGCAAGCTGCGCAAGGGCGTTGAAGCCGGGCGGCGTACTGGCCGTGTGGTCGGCCCAGCCCTCTCCGGAATTTGAAGGAACCTTGCGGAATGCCGGATTCCAACGGGTCCGTACCGAAGAGATCCCCGTTGCCCGGGGCGTTCCCGACGTGGTGCATCTCGCGGTAAGGCCTGGATAGCCGAGGCCCCTTGCCTGCCCGTACTCTGCTTTCCTGACGCGGATCATTCAAGCGTCAAGCGCAGTCATGGGATCACCCCACGGATTCCGGAAAGCACACTCAGGGGCGGGCGATGGAGCAGACACACACCTCCCAGAACGGCACGGCGGCGACACAGGGCGCTCAGCGCCGGGTGCTGGTGGTCGAGGACGACCCGACGATCGTCGAGGCCATCGCGGCCCGCCTGCGCGCCGAGGGATTCCTCGTGCAAACCGCGGGCGACGGTCCCGCCGCGGTGGACACGGCCGAGGCCTGGCAGCCCGATCTGCTGATCCTCGACATCATGCTGCCCGGCTTCGACGGCCTGGAGGTCTGCCGTCGCGTGCAGGCCGCCCGCCCGGTGCCGGTGCTGATGCTCACCGCGCGTGACGACGAGACCGACATGCTGGTCGGACTCGGCGTCGGCGCCGACGACTACATGACGAAGCCGTTCTCGATGCGTGAGCTGGCCGCTCGCGTGCACGTCCTGCTCCGCAGGGTCGAGCGCGCCGTGGTCGCCGCCTCCACGCCCCGCAGCGGCATCCTGCGCCTCGGCGAGCTGGAGATCGACCACGCACAGCGCCGGGTGCGGGTGCGCAGCGAGGACGTGCACCTCACGCCCACCGAGTTCGACCTGCTGGTCTGCCTCGCGAACACCCCGCGTGCCGTACTCTCGCGCGAGCAGCTGCTCGCCGAGGTGTGGGACTGGGCCGACGCGTCCGGCACCCGGACCGTGGACAGTCACATCAAGGCGCTGCGCCGCAAGATCGGTGCCGAGCGGATCCGTACGGTGCACGGCGTGGGTTACGCGCTGGAGACCCCGACTCCCTGAGCGGGGCCGCCGTCGGAACGTCGGGACCTTCATGGCCGGGACCTTCGTGAGGGGCTGATGGGATGAGCGTGCTCGGCGAGCGGGGGCGCGGGCTCGGTGCGCGCTCCTCCGGGGAGCGCAGGGGCACGGGCCCCTGGGGCGGTCTCCGGCCCTTCTCGATCAAGACCAAGCTGGGCACCCTGGTCGTCATCTCGGTGCTCATCACCACCGGTCTGTCCATGATCGCGGTGCACACCAAGACGGAGCTCCGCTTCATCACGGTGTTCTCGATGATCGCCACTCTGCTGATCACGCAGTTCGTGGCGCACTCGCTCACCGCGCCGCTGGACGAGATGAACGCGGTGGCCCGGTCCATCTCGCACGGCGACTACACGCGCCGGGTGCGGGACGACCGGCGGGACGAGCTGGGCGACCTCGCCCAGACCATCAACCTCATGGCGGACGAGCTGGAGGCCCAGGACCGCCAGCGCAAGGAACTCGTGGCGAACGTCTCGCACGAGCTGCGCACCCCCATCGCGGGGCTGCGGGCCGTGCTGGAGAACGTCGTGGACGGGGTGTCCGCCGCCGACCCCGAGACGATGCGCACGGCGCTGAAGCAGACGGAGCGGCTCGGACGTCTCGTGGAGACGCTGCTCGACCTGTCCCGCCTGGACAACGGCGTGGTCCCGCTGCGCCGCCGGCGCTTCGAGGTGTGGCCGTATCTGTCGGGCGTGCTGAAGGAGGCCAACATGGTCGCCTCGGCGCGCGCTGACATCGCGTCCGGCTCCGGCAGCCACACCCGCACCGACGTCCATCTACACCTCGACGTGTCCCCTCCGGAGCTGACCGCGCACGCGGACCCGGAGCGGATCCACCAGGTCGTGGCGAATCTCATCGACAACGCGGTCAAGCACAGTCCGGCGCACGGCCGGGTGACGGTCAGGGCGCGACGGGGCGATCACCCGGAGTCGCTGTCGCTGGAGGTCCTGGACGAGGGACCCGGCATCCCGAAGTCGGAGTGGCACCGCGTCTTCGAGCGGTTCAACCGCGGCGGGGTACCCGCACCGCACGGCCCGGGCAGCGACGGCGGCACGGGCCTCGGCCTGGCCATCGCCCGCTGGGCGGTCGATCTGCACGGCGGCCGGATCGGTGTGGCCGAATCCGAGCGGGGTTGCCGGATCCAGGTCATCCTTCCGGGACTTCCTTCTCTGCCAAGTTGACGTAAAGTTCGAAGCGGAGCCGCAAGATCCATCACGGTCGCCGCACACGTACACGTGTGATCAGGCACACGACCGCGCGAGTCGTGCCGCAGCCCGCGTCCGGGCGTACCCTTCCAGAAGCGGAACCCCGCTTGTTTCCCGCCATTTCCCTGCGCGAAACACGGATTCCGATGTGACTTGCACGACGTTGGACGGGCCCGGCCTGACCTACCCGGCCGGGGAGGCGTAGCCTTTATTCCCGCTGTCCATCACCTTGTGAAGCGGAAGAGGGCGGTTGCCGCCGTGTCGCCACAGTCCCCCAGTAACTCGAGCACTTCGACCGAGGACCAAGCCGGGAAGAACCCCGCTGCGGCCTTCGGACCCAACGAGTGGCTCGTCGACGAGATCTATCAGCAGTACCTCCAGGATCCGAACTCCGTAGACCGAGCCTGGTGGGACTTCTTCGCCGATTACAAGCCCGGGGCGCCCGCCGCCTCGGCTCCGGCGGGTACTGCGGCCGCGGGGGCCGCAGGGACCACCACACCCGCGCCGGCCGCTCCGGCCGCGCCCGCGCCGCCAGCGGCGCGCCAGGCTCCCCCTCAGGCGGCTCCCGCCGCTCCGGCGCCCGCGCCCGCTCCGGCGGCCGCTCCCGCGGCTCCGAAGCCCGCTGCCGCCGCCCCGGCTCCCGCGAAGGCCGCTCCGGCCGCCGCGCAGCCGAAGGCCGAGCCGGCCAAGGAGGCGCCCGAGGGCCCGGAGTACGTGACCCTGCGCGGTCCCGCCGGTGCCGTCGCGAAGAACATGAACGCCTCGCTGGAGGTGCCCACGGCCACGTCCGTGCGCGCGGTCCCGGTGAAGCTGCTCTTCGACAACCGCATCGTGATCAACAACCACCTGAAGCGGGCCCGGGGCGGGAAGATCTCCTTCACCCACCTCATCGGGTACGCGATGGTGCAGGCCATCAAGGCCATGCCGTCGATGAACTGGCACTTCGCGGAGAAGGACGGGAAGCCCACCCTCGTCAAGCCCGCGCACGTCACCTTCGGGCTCGCCATCGACCTGGTGAAGCCGAACGGCGACCGCCAGCTCGTCGTCGCCGGCATCAAGAAGGCCGAGACGCTGAACTTCTTCGAGTTCTGGCAGGCCTACGAGGACATCGTCCGCCGGGCCCGTGACGGCAAGCTGACGATGGACGACTTCTCCGGTGTCACGGTCTCGCTGACCAACCCCGGCGGCCTCGGCACCGTCCACTCGGTGCCGCGCCTGATGCCCGCGCAGTCGGTCATCATGGGCGTCGGCTCCATGGACTACCCCGCGGAGTTCCAGGGCACCTCCCAGGACACCCTGAACAAGCTCGGCATCTCGAAGGTCATGACGCTCACGTCGACCTACGACCACCGGGTCATCCAGGGCGCCGCCTCCGGCGAGTTCCTGCGGATCGTCGCGAACCTGCTCCTCGGCGAGCAGGGCTTCTACGACGACATCTTCGAGGCGCTGCGCATCCCCTACGAGCCGGTCCGCTGGCTCAAGGACATCGACGCCAGCCACGACGACGACGTCACGAAGGCCGCCCGTGTCTTCGAGCTGATCCACTCCTACCGGGTCCGCGGCCACGTCATGGCCGACACCGACCCGCTGGAGTACCGCCAGCGCAAGCACCCCGACCTGGACATCACCGAGCACGGCCTCACCCTGTGGGACCTGGAGCGGGAATTCGCGGTCGGCGGCTTCGCCGGCAAGTCCCTGATGAAGCTGCGCGACATCCTCGGCGTGCTGCGCGACTCGTACTGCCGCACCACCGGTGTCGAGTTCATGCACATCCAGGACCCGAAGCAGCGCAAGTGGATCCAGGACCGCATCGAGCGCTCGCACTCCAAGCCGGAGCGCGAGGAGCAGCTGCGCATCCTGCGCCGGCTGAACGCCGCGGAGGCCTTCGAGACCTTCCTGCAGACGAAGTACGTCGGCCAGAAGCGCTTCTCCCTGGAGGGCGGCGAGTCCGTCATCCCGCTGCTCGACGCCGTCATCGACAGCGCCGCGGAGTCCCGCCTGGACGAGGTCGTCATCGGCATGGCCCACCGCGGCCGGCTGAACGTCCTCGCGAACATCGTCGGCAAGTCGTACGCGCAGATCTTCCGCGAGTTCGAGGGCAACCTCGACCCGAAGTCGATGCACGGCTCCGGCGACGTCAAGTACCACCTGGGCGCCCACGGCACCTTCACGGGCCTCGACGGCGAGCAGATCAAGGTCTCGCTGGCCGCGAACCCGTCCCACCTGGAGACGGTCGACCCGATCATCGAGGGCATCGTCCGCGCCCGCCAGGACATCATCAACAAGGGCGGCACGGACTTCACCGTCCTGCCGGTCGCCCTGCACGGTGACGCGGCCTTCGCCGGCCAGGGTGTGGTCGCCGAGACGCTCAACATGTCGCAGCTGCGCGGCTACCGCACGGGCGGCACGGTCCACATCGTCATCAACAACCAGGTCGGCTTCACCGCCGCCCCGGAGTCGTCGCGCTCCTCCATGTACGCCACCGACGTGGCCCGCATGATCGAGGCGCCGATCTTCCACGTGAACGGCGACGACCCCGAGGCCGTCGTCCGGGTCGCGCGGCTCGCGTTCGAGTTCCGTCAGGCGTTCAACAAGGACGTCGTGATCGACCTCATCTGCTACCGCCGCCGCGGTCACAACGAGTCCGACAACCCGGCGTTCACGCAGCCCCTGATGTACGACCTGATCGACAAGAAGCGCTCGGTGCGCAAGCTCTACACCGAGTCCCTCATCGGTCGCGGCGACATCACCCTCGAAGAGGCCGAGCAGGCGCTGCAGGACTTCCAGGGCCAGCTGGAGAAGGTCTTCACGGAGGTCCGGGAGGCCGTCGCCCAGGCGCCCGAGGCGCACACCCCGGACGTCCAGGCCGAGTTCCCGGTCGCCGTGCCCACCGCGGTCTCCCAGGAGGTCGTGAAGCGGATCGCCGAGTCCCAGGTCAACATCCCGGACAACGTCACCGTGCACCCGCGGCTGCTCCCGCAGCTCCAGCGCCGTGCGGCGATGATCGAGGACGGCACGATCGACTGGGGCATGGGCGAGACCCTCGCCATCGGTTCGCTGCTCCTGGAGGGCACGCCGGTCCGGCTGTCCGGCCAGGACTCGCGCCGCGGCACCTTCGGCCAGCGCCACGCGGTGCTGATCGACCGGGTCACCGGCGAGGACTACACCCCGCTCCAGTACCTCTCGGACGAGCAGGCCCGCTACAACGTCTACGACTCGCTGCTCTCCGAGTACGCGGTCATGGGCTTCGAGTACGGCTACTCGCTGGCCCGCCCGGACGCGCTGGTCATGTGGGAGGCGCAGTTCGGCGACTTCGTCAACGGCGCTCAGACGGTCGTCGACGAGTACATCTCGGCCGCCGAGCAGAAGTGGGGCCAGACGTCCGGCGTCACCCTGCTGCTCCCGCACGGCTACGAGGGCCAGGGCCCGGACCACTCCTCGGCCCGGATCGAGCGCTTCCTCCAGCTGTGCGCGCAGAACAACATGACGGTCGCGCAGCCGACCCTCCCGTCGAACTACTTCCACCTCCTGCGGTGGCAGGTGCACAACCCGCACCACAAGCCGCTGGTGGTCTTCACCCCGAAGTCGATGCTGCGTCTGAAGGCGGCGGCGTCGAAGGCGGAGGAGTTCACGACGGGCGAGTTCCGCCCGGTCATCGGCGACGACACGGTCGACGCGGCCGCCGTGCGCAAGGTCGTGTTCTGCGCCGGCAAGCTGTACTACGACCTGGAGGCCGAGCGGAAGAAGCGCGGCTCCACGGACACGGCGATCATCCGCATCGAGCGTCTGTACCCGCTGCCGGGTGCCGAGCTCCAGGCGGAGATCGCCAAGTACCCGAACGCCGAGAAGTACCTGTGGGCCCAGGAGGAGCCGGCGAACCAGGGTGCCTGGCCGTTCATCGCGCTCAACCTGATCGACCACCTCGACCTCGCGGTCGGAGCGGACGTCCCGCACGGCGAGCGCCTGCGCCGCATCTCGCGTCCGCACTCCTCGTCGCCCGCCGTCGGTTCCGCGAAGCGGCACCAGGCGGAGCAGGAGCAGCTGGTGCGTGAGGTGTTCGAGGCCTAGTCCTCGGCTCCCTCGTCACGGCCGTACGAACGAAGGGCCCGGCCCGAGTCCCTGTGGACTCGGGCCGGGCCCTTTCGTCGTTCGTCTCCCGGGGTCTCCCCGCGGGGGTGCGGGGTGCCGGGCTCAGGTGGACTGGGGCTCGAAGTCCCAGTGGGGCCGGTTGCGGGAGCGGGCGGAGATGGTGTGGACGTGCCGGGCGCCGAGGGTGGCGTCCAGGTCGGCCAGGGCCTCCTGTTCGACCTTCTCGGCCTCCTGGCGGTCCGCCATGCCACGCAGGTCCGCGGCGAGCGCGACGCGTGCGGAGAGGGTGAGCGGGTGGGTGCGGCCGAGGGTCTCGGTGGCTCGCGCGACCGTCTCCCGGCTCAGCTCCGTGGCCGGTTCGGGGCCGATGACGAGGTTGCGCAGGGCAGCGGCGTTCAGGGCGCAGCCGAGCGTCCAGGGGTGGTGCTCGCCCACGGCGGCCGTCATGTCGGCCAGCGCCTGCTCGACGACCTCGTGGGCCTGGTCCCACTCCCCCACGCCGCGCAGGATCAGGGCGTGGTTGGCGCGGGCGCCGACGATGAACGGGTGTCCCTCGGGGAGCATCACCTCGTACCGGGCGAGGACGGCCTCGCCGATCTCCCGGGCCTGGTCGATGTCGCCGTGCTCGCGGTAGAAGCAGCTCGTGCCGACGGCGAACCGCAGGGTCTGGGGGTCGGTCTCGCCGAGGACCCGCTCGCAGCGCTCCAGCACACTGGCGAACATGGGGCCCGCCGCGGTGCGGTCGCCGCTGCGGTACTGGCACAGGGCGAGGTTGTGCTCGGCGTCCAGGGTCTGCGGGTTGTCGCGGCCCATGACGTTGCGGTGCTCGCGGACGCTGGTGCGCTGGGCGGACTCGGCCTCCGCGTAGCGGCCGAGGAGACGCAGGTCCGTCGCGTAGGAGATCTCCGAGTACAGCGTCCAGGGGTGCCGTCCGCGCAGCAGGAGGCGCCGGGACTCCAGGGTGCGCAGGTCGGCGTCGTGGGCCTCCTGGTAGCGGCCGAGGAGGCGGAAGGAGACGGCCAGGTTCTTCTGCGCGTTCAGGGTGCGGGAGTCCGCGTCGCCGAGGAGGTCGCGGTACAGCGCCAGCAGCCGTTCGGAGAGGCGCAGGGACTCGTCGTAGCGGCCGAGGCCCCGCAGGTCGGCGGCGAGTCCGCCGAGGGCCCGCAGATGGTCGAGGTCCTGCTCGCCGCGCTGCTCGTACAGGTGCTCGACGGTGGCGCGTTCCAGGACCTCGGTGGCCTGGTAGTCGCCGGCGGCGCGGAGCAGGTTGGCGTAGTGGTAGGTCAGTTCCCACACGCGCGGGTGGTTGTCGCCGAGGAGCGGTTTCCAGGCCGCCAGGGCGCGCTCGCCGAGCTTGGTGCCGGCCCGGTACTCGCCGGAGATGTACATGTAGCGAAGGCAGTTGAAGACCAGCGACTGCACCGCGGGGTCCTTGCTCTGCAGGACGTCGGCGAACTTCAGGTGCGGGACGATCTCGGCGTAGCCGGGCCACAGGCGGGTGTCGGTGGGCCGCCGGGGGTCGGCGGCGGCCAGGGCGCGCCGGACGACGTCGACGAACTCGCGGCGGTCCTCGTCGGGCATGTCCTTGTGGACGATCTGGTGGACCATGCGGTGCAGGTAGAGCGACTCGCCGGAGGAGGCGGTCTCGTCGCCGGCCGCCTCGTGGGACTCCAGGCGGACGACGGAGTACTGGCGGAGCTGGTTGATCGCCCGGTTCCACAGCAGCGGGTCGTTGAGCAGGCCCGCGATCTGCTCGGGTAGCTGGTCGTGGGGCATCTCCTTGAGGAGGCGTACGGGGATGAAGCCGGGCGCGAAGAAGGTGCACAGGCGGAGCAGGTCGACGGACTCCGGGACGGTGTCGCGGAGTTTGTTGAGCAGTATCGACCAGGCGGTCTGGAAGGCGACCGGGAAGTCGGCGGAGATCTTGACGACGTCCTGGTCGATGCCGCCGTCGAGGAGGGCGATGTACTCCTCGACGGACAGGTCCGAGTCGTTGAGCCAGCCGGCCGTCTGGTCCAGCAGGAGGGGCAGGTCCTCCAGTGCCTCGGCGAGCTGGTCGGCCTCGGGTTCGGTGAGGCGGGGCGCGCGGCGGCGGATGAAGGCGACGGACTCGTCGCGGTCGTAGACCGGCACCTCCAGGAGCTTGCTGTTGTGCTCGCTCCACTCGGGGTTGCGCGAGGTGATCAGGACGTGTCCGGGGCCGGTGGGCACGAGGTCGTAGATCTGGTCGGGCTCGTCCGCGCCGTCCAGGATCAGCAGCCAGCGTCCGAAGGGTTCGCCGCGGCGCAGCGCATCGCGTACGGCACGCAGCCGCTCGCCGTACTCGGCGCCGGTGCTCAGTCCCAACTGCGGT
Organism: Streptomyces sp. NBC_01428; assembly: GCF_036231965.1. Classification (NCBI taxonomy): domain Bacteria; kingdom Bacillati; phylum Actinomycetota; class Actinomycetes; order Kitasatosporales; family Streptomycetaceae; genus Streptomyces; species Streptomyces sp. NBC_01428. The sequence continues at coordinate 3,353,353 of NZ_CP109499.1, forward strand.
GCCAGTTCAGCCAGTCGGCGCCGGTAGGTGACCCGCTTCTCGGCGTTGACCCACCACACGACGTCGTACTCGGAGCCGAAGCGGTAGACGTACTCGGCGGCGAGCTGGGTCTTGCCGACGCCGGACATGCCGTGCAGGGTGACGACGCCGGCGCCGGGCTCGGCGCCCTGGAGCAGGTGGTAGGCGTCGTTCAGGAGCGGCTCGCGGCCGGTGAAGCGGGTGTTGCGGCGGGGGACGCCGCCCCAGACCTCGGGCATGGCGGCCGGATAGCGGGGGCCGCGGCGTGTGGTCTCGGTGGCTTCCGGCAGCGCGTCGGAGGGCAGGTCGAGGCGGTCGAGGACGCGGCGTTCGGCCTCGTCGGCGCCCATGTTGTTCAGGTCGACGGCGCCGAGCACGGCGGTGGCCGTCGGGACCGGGCTGGTGGTGACGGACACGGCGGCGAACCGGGACGGGTCGGGGGCGACGACCTCGCGCAGCGCGGTGTTCCACTCCTCCTGGGTGCGCGGGCCGAGCTGGAAGTACCACTCGCTGACCACGATCAGGATCCGGCCCTGGGCGAGGGTCAGGTCGCGCAGCAGGTCGACGAGCGGAACCTCGGCCGGGGAGTCCCAGCGCTGGTAGACCACGCGATGGCCGCGCCGCTCCAGGCGGTCACCGATCCAGGCGGCCCAGGCCCGGTTGAACCCGGCGAAGCTGATCGTGACGGCCTGCTTCACGGCCCCCCTCTCGGCTGGCCGGACCGGCGTACGAGCTCCAGACATGCAGCGGCCTCCCCGCGCGTGATTTTAGAACCGCCGCGAGGGCCTGCGATAGGGCGCCGACACGGCCTCCCGTCGCCTGCCCACGGTCCTGGGTCAAACGTGTTCAGCGACGATCTTGGCGCACGGAGGGTCCCGCGTCCGGGAAGCCGCGGCTTTCGGCGAGGATGGCTCGATCCGGCCGGTGGCGTGAAGGCGTTCACCGGCCCGGCGTGTGCCGCTGTGCCCACAGGGTGCGGGCGGCCCGCACGTAGGCGGTGGCCCGTGCGGTCTGGCCGCGTGGCGCGGGCTGCTCGGCGAGCCGTTCGTACACCTCGACCATGCGGTCGACGAACTGGCGTCCCCGCGGGGTGAGATCGCCGGATCCGACGAGTGCGGGCAGGACGGCGCCGACCTGTTCCTGGTAGCGGGCGTGCCGGGCCCAGGCGGTGTCCCGCCGCCCGGGGTTGGGGGTGGCGAGCGCCGTGCGCTGGAAGAAGTCGGCCAGCGCGAGGTGCGAGTAGGCGCCCTGCAACAGGCCGTCGTACGGGCGGGGGTCGGGCCGCCAGGGCGCGAAGTGCCGTGCCTCGGAGCTTGCCTGATGGAGCGTCACCATGGTGCTGAGCGCGGCGAGTTTGGTGTGCTGGATCTCGTGGACGAGGGTGGCGGCGAAGGCGGTGGCCGTCGCCGGGGTGCTGCTCAGGACGGCACCGAAGGCCTCGCGGCGGGTGCCGCTGCAGCTTCCGGCCGGCCGGCCCGGCACCGTACCGGGGGGTGCGGAGAGGGGGACGAGGCAGCGCAGCAGGGCCGCCGCTTCCGTCAGGCGCCGCTCGCCGCCGAGCCCGAGTGCCGCCGCCGTGCCGGACCAGGCGTGCAGCCAGTGCTTGCGGTCGGCGTCGTCGAGGGTGACGGGACCGCTAAGGGTGTGTGCCCGGGGGCCGTCGCGCGCCGTCCGGTAGGGGTCGAGGTCGTCGAGCGGTACGGGCGCGGAGCCCGGCAGCAGCCCGGGCAGCGCGTACGCGGGGGTCCAGGCCGCCGCCTCCGACCAGGCGCCGACGCCGCTCTGCACGTGGACGACCACGTCGCCCTCGCCGGGTTGCCGGAAGGTCAGCCGTCCCCGCCGGTGCACGAGGCCCACCTCGGTGTCCCCGGGACGGCCGGTGCGCAGTGCGCCGAGCGAGGGCAGGGTGAGGACGCCGTCGCGGGCACGCAGGCGCACGGCGCAGGACACCCCGGCGCGGACGGCGGCCACGGCGGCGAGCGCCCCGAAGTGGGCGAGGGCGCGGGCCGGTTCGCGGGGGTCGCGCTCGGCGCCCGGGCCCGTCACGGTGTCGAGTGCGCGCAGGGCGTCACGGGCCCAGGGCCCGGTGAAGGGGTGCAGGATCAGGGACCGGACGCCGCTCGGGGGTGGGCCGGGGGGAACGGGGGCGGGGGCGTCGTGGCCGGTCCGGTGCGGGGTGCGGGTCGGCGACGGCGCGCGGTGCCCCGGGGCCCGACCCCTCTCGCCGCCCAGGGGCCGTCCGGCCGGGGACGGGGGCCCGCAGGCGTCCGCGTCGCGGGCGGGCCGTCCGGCCGCGTCCTCGGGGACGACACCGCCCGCCGGGCCGAACACCCCGGTGAAGGCGCCCGGTTCCCTCGGACCGGCGCCGGGGACCGGACCTGCTTCGGGTCTCGCCCCGCCCGCCCGGCGCGTGCGGTAAGCGGCCCGTTCCAGGCGTTCCGCCTCCTCCAGCAGGGCCCAGTCCTCGTGCAGCCGGTCCAGTGCGGCGGCGGGCAGGACGCGCGGGCCGGCGGCCTCCGCGGCGTCGAGGACCGCGCGGAGCAGGAGCAGCCGGCGGGTGTGCTGGTCGCGTACGAGCAGCCCGAGGGTCTCGGGACCGCCTTCGGTGCGGCCCAGTTCGGTCAGGGCCCGGTCCGGGACCGGCGGCAGGATCACGGGACGCCTCCTTCGGAAGCCGCGGGGACGGCCCCGGCCAGTCTCCGCGCGACGTGCCGGATGAAGCGCTGGAGGTCGGCGCAGTAGACGGACGGGTTGGCGAAGCCCCGTCCGGCGCGGTAGCGGTGGGCGTAGTGGCCGCCGCCGCAGACCGTGAGCAGCGGGCAGGCCCGGCACTCCGCGGCGAGCGCGGCGGCGCCCGCCTGCCGGGCGGCGATCCCGGGGTGGCCGAGCGCCTCGTCGAAGCCGTGCCGGAAGACGTCGAGTCCGGTCTCCGCCGCCCCCGCGTAGCAGGACTTCAGGGAGTCGACCTGTTCGATGGAACCGTCGGTCTCCACGACGACGGCGTCGAACGGCGCGAGCCCGAGCGACTCGGTGGCGGCGGGCAGCCCGAGGAGCAGGGCGAGGCACTCCTCGAAGAGCCGGACGCGCGTCTCCCGCCGCCCGGCTCCCCACCAGCGGTCGAAGACCGTGCACAGCCAGTCCCCGTACGGCGTCGCCCCGGCGGTCCAACGCAGAGGCGGCGCCGACCAGTTGCCGTGCGGGAGCAGCAGGTCGAGAGCGGGCGGCCGCAGTTCGAGCAGCGACTCGTACAGCTCCACCGGGTCGGTCGCGGGGTCCACGACGGTGAGGATTCCGGCGTACGCCCCCGGGTGGTGTGTCGCGACGAGGCGGGCGCCGCGGGTCGCCGCGGGCCAGGAGGGGCGTCCGGCGCGGTCGGTGCGCAGCGTGTTGTGCTCGGGCAGTCCGCCGTCCAGGCTGATGCCGACGCGGATGCCGTGCCGGGCGAGGACGGCAAGACCGCGTTCGGTGAGCAGGGTGGCGTTGGTCTGGACGGTGGCGTGCACCGTGCAGTCGTCCGGGACCAGCCGGCGGACGCGGTCGGTGAACCGGGCGAGCGTGCCGGTGCCGGCGAGCAGCGGCTCGCCACCGTGCAGGACCAGGGACAGCGCCGTCGAACCGTGGGCGCGGGCGTGTTCGCCGATCCGTCGCGCGGTGCGTTCCAGAACGGCGGGCGGGGTGGCGGCGGGGCGGGCGCGCCAGCCGTGGTCCGGGCCCTCGTAGAGGTAGCAGTAGCGGCAGGCGAGGTTGCAGCGGCCGTGCATCTTGACGATGAACTGCCGGAAGGGAAAGGGCGGTTCACCGGTGCGGTCCGCCCGGTCCGGCGACGGGGCGGGGTCCGGTGGGCGGGAGGTCGCGGTGGCGCGCGGACCGGGATGTGGGGTGTCCCGGTGCGGGGTGGACGTCGTGGGGATCGCGGAGGTCACCTCGTCCGACACTCCGGCACCCCCATGACGTACGGCCCCGCGGTTCCGCGGCGCGCACCGCGCCTCGGCCCCTGCCCGTACGGGGCGGCATTCCCGGGCGGGGCCCGGACACAAACGCGGCGCGTCGGAAGTTGTCCGGTTCAGCCACCGGAGCGGACCGGAACCGACGTCTTGCGCCGACCGTGCCGGCGTTCCCCTCGTCCGTACCGTCCCTCAGAAGGAGTTGTTGAACCCCCAGAGGATCTCGCTGGGACGGGCGGCCCGTTCCCGCAGATCGGCCAGCACCTCGTCCAGCACCGGGTGCCGGACGGCCCGCAGGCCCGCCAGGTCCAGTTCCAGCAGGTCGGGCAGCTCCCCCGCCTCCCACGGCTCCGGCGGGCCCGCCGGACCCGTCGGACCCGTCGGACCGTCCCTCGTGACGTCCGCGTCCCGTGCTTCGTCCCGTACGCCCATGTCATCCCCCTGGGTCTCCCTGTCGCCACACCGGCGGTCGCCGGCGGGCACCTGCTCGTTCACTCCAGCTCGGCCAGCCGCTGCGCCGTCTGCCGGGCCGTCGGCTCGCCCGTGCTCAGGGCGCCCTCCGGGAGCCTGGACCACTCGGCGCGTGCGGCCCGGTAGGCCTCGCGTGCGGCCCGCGGCCGTGCCGCCGCCTCGTAGGACATACCCCGCCAGTGCTGCGCCCGCGCCCCCAGTTCCACGGCCTCCTGGCGCTGCCGGTCCGTCTCCGCCTCGCCCTCGGCGTCACGCGCCGTCTCGGCGGCGGCCCGGAAGGCGTCGATGGCCTCGTCGAGGCGGGCCTTGCGGCCGAGGCTCTGGTACGCCTCGAACTGCGCCTGCCCGAGTTCCAGCCAGCAACGCGCGGTGGTCAGCGGCGGGCCCTCCTCCAGCGCCGCGAGCCCGAGCAGGTGTTCGGCCTCCCGCAGGTCGACCCGGTCGCCGCGGGCGCGGTACCGCAGCATCAGGGCGCGGCCGAGCAGCAGCAGGCGGTGGGCGAGGTCGCGACTGCCCGACGGGGTCTCGGCGCGGCAGTCGCGCAGCACCCGGATGGCCCGGGACAGCGACTCGGGTCCGCGGTCCAGGACGGCTCGGTGCAGCAGGGCTTCGCCCCACTCGGCCAGGACGTCCGCGTGCGCGGGGGCGTCCCGGGGCACTCCGCGGGAGGCCTGCTGGAACCGGTCGGCGGCGTCCTGGAGCTCACGGGGGTCGCCGCTCTCGGCGTACCGGGCGACGTGGATGCGGCCGGCCCGCACGTGCAGGGCGGCGCGCAGCCCCTGGTCGCGGGTCAGTCCGAGCGCTTCGTCGACATGGGCGCGGGCGTCGTCGAGCGGGCCGCCGGACCGCAGGACCGCGTCGACGAGGTCGAGGAGGATCCGGACGCGGTCGGTCTCGGCGGCGACGCCGGGCACCGTCGCCGGGCCGGGTTCGAGGGCGGCGCGCAGCGAGTGGGCACCCTGTTCCGCGTAGAGCCTGGACTGTTCCTGGTCGGCCGTGGCGCCCGAGAGACGCAGCAGGACGCGGCCGTGGGCGAGTGGCAGTTCGGACGGGCGGGGCCGCTCGTCGGGCCAGGCGTCGGCGAACGCCTCCAGCATGCCGACCGCGCCCTGCAGGAGGGCGCTGTCGCCGCCGAGGCGCCACTGGGCCTCCAGGGCGCGAACCCGCTCCAGGGTGAGCCGCAGGGCCTCGGCGTCCTCCAGGCCGGGCGCGGCGCAGGCCACCGCGTACTCGCGGTCGGCGCGGCGCAGCAGGTCGAGCGCGCCGCGCCGGTCGCCGCGCCGCCTGCGGTCGGTGGCGGCGGCGTGCAACACCCGTGCGAGGGCGGCGCGTTCGCGCAGCGCCCGGGGATGCGCGACGGCCCGTTCGGCGGCGGTCTCCGCCTCGCGCAGCAGGTCGGCGCCGCCCTGCACCTCCCACAGCCGCAGCACGCAGGTCGCGTACTCGGCCCACAGTTCGGGGTCGGCGCCTGCGGGCCGTTCGTGTTCGGTCGCGCCGCGCAGCAGTTGGACGGCGTCGATGAGGTCCTGCACCATGCCGTCGCTGTCGAACTGGCCGGCCAGGGTGCGGGCCCGGATCACCGCGGCGTGGGTGGGGCGCCCGCCGGGCAGGTCGTCCCGCCCGCGCCCGCCGTACAGCGCGAACTGTTCCGGCAGTGGCATGAACCGCTCCAGCACCCGCGCCGCGACCTCGGCGAAGGGCTGCGGCACGAGGGTGGCGCCGCCGTTGTCGCCGTTCTCGCCCGCGTATCCGGTGCCGGGCGGGTACGGCCGTCCGGAGCCGCCGTCGCCGAGCTGGGCGAGCGCCAGGGCGGGGAAGTTGGGTCCGCCCCTGCCGAAGCGGTACTCGATGTACTCGGAGCAGTGCTTGAGGACGAGCATCGCCTCGTCGCGGCCCAGCGGTGACAGCAGGGCCTCCTGCACGCCGGGCGCGAACTCGTACCACTGGGCGCCGTCCTCACCGTGGTCCTCGGCCTTGGCGCGTGAGACCAGTCCGCTGAGCAGGACCTCCGCCAGTTCTGAGGGCCCGGAGTCGGGGAGCATGGTGCGCTGGACGAGTTGCATCACGGGGAGGCTGAGGGGGGCCGCCGCGAGGTAACCGGCCAGTCTCCCGGCGGCCTTGGAGGCGTTGGACCGGAACCGGCTGACCAGTTCGAGACCGGACGGCCGTCGCCCGGCGCGAGGTCCCTGGGCCGGTCCGTGGTCGGGGCGGACCCATCCGACCGCGCCGGCGACGGGCCCCGCTCCGGCCCCCGACAGCAGCCGCGCCCAGGCGCCGAGCGCGGTGGGCTCGGGAGGCAGCACGGGCACCGGCAGGGCGCCCCCGCGCGCCTCCGGCGGGGTTCCCGCGGGCAGCCTGACCTTCAGCGTGGCGGCACCCGCGAGGGCTTCGCCGCGCGTCAGCCGGCCGTAGGACACCGGCAGGCGGGTGCGGTTCCACATGCGCTGCGGCAGCGGCTGGAGCACCGCGACGGGGCCGAGCCGGGACAGGTGGTGGAGCAGCCGGTGGGCGCGGCCGCTGTGCCACAGGGGGCCGGCGCAGTCGCTGACGAGGAGGGTGACCCGGCGGCCGGTGGGGTCGCTGAGCCGGTCGGCGGAGTGCAGCGGGGCCGCGCCCGGCTCGGGACTGCGGCTGACGGCGGGCTCGCCGTCGGGCCCCTGGTGCAGATGGCTGACCTCGACGCCCCAGAAGGCGCCCAACTGCCCGAAGACCTGCTCCAGTTCGGTGAACATGCGGTCCCAGACGCGCATCGACGAGGAGGCGTCCATCACCAGCTGGAGTGCCGCGTCCGCGCGGGTGACGCCCCGGAACACCGGGAGGACCAGTCCGCCCGCGCGGGCGCTGAGTTCGGCGGTGGCCGTCTCGTCGAGGGTGGTGCGCAGGGGTGGCGCGGCGGTGCGGTATCCCTGCAACGGGCGTAAGGCGTGCTGGAGTTCGAGCGGGGCGGGGAACGCGGGCGCGGCCGGGACGCCGACCGGCAGCTCCGCCGCACGGCCCCGCACGGGTCCGCGGGGCGCGCCGTCGCGCGGGACCGGGTACAGCGCGACACGCCGGTCGGTGCCGGTGTCCCGCCGTGGCCCGGTCCTGTCGCCGGGCGCCGGCGGGTCCGCTGGCCGCGGCTCGGGCCGTACGGGACCCGGCTCGTCGCCCGGCGTCACCGCGCCGTCCCGGGGCGCGCTCCCCGGCCCACGCTCCACGGCGTCCGTCGGACGGGACCAGCGCGCCAGCCAGAGCGCGTCGGCCAGTTGTCCGGCGTCGGGATCGAGCCCGATCTGCCGCATCCGGGCGACGAGTTCGGCGATCGGGTCGCCGCCGGGCATCAGCGCGTCACCTCGGGCGGTCGAGTCGCTGGATGAGCAGGTCGGCGAGCCGGTCGCGACTGGGCGGCGCGGCCGCGTCGGTGAGGTAGATGGCGTTCAGGAGCTGGTCGGCGGCGACGAGTTCGCTGCGCGAGCGCTCCAGGAAGTGGGTGATGAGGTCGTCCCCGGCACGGGCGGCCTCGTCGCCGAGGTGGGCGCGGACGAAGGTGGCGAGCCGCTTGTGGTCCGGGCGGCCCAGTTCGAGGTGGATGCAGCGGCGCATCAGGGGGGCCGGGAAGTCGCGCTCGCCGTTGCTGGTGAGGACCACGAAGGGGAAGGCCCGGCAGCGCACCCGTCCGTCGCGGACCCGGGCCTTGCTGCCGTCGGCGGTGAGCACCTCGGCCTCGCCGCCGGGCAGCCGGTCGGCGACGCGCTCCAGCTCGGGGATCGCGAACTCCCCCTCCTCCAGGACGTTCAGGAGGTCGTTGGGCAGGTCGATGTCACTCTTGTCGAGTTCGTCGATGAGCAGCACGCGCGGAGTGTCGGACGGCAGCAGCGCGGTGCCGAGCGGGCCGAGCCGGATGTAGCTGCCGATGCCCTCGACGGAGCCGGGGGCGCCGGGCGCGGCCGGGTCGGCGCCCTGGGGCGCGGCGATCTGCACGTCCTGGAGCCGGGCGATCGCGTCGTAGTGGTAGAGCCCGTCCTGGAGCGTGGAACGGCTGACGATGGGCCAGCGCAGCACGTTGCCCAGACCGAGTTCGTACGCGACCGAGTGCGCGAGGGTGCTCTTGCCCGCGCCGGGGCTGCCGGTGACGAGCAGCGGGCGGCGCAGGTACAGCGCCGCGTTGATCATCTCCAGCTCCTCGGCGCCGGGCCGGTGCAGTTCGGCCAGGTGCCGGTGCGCGCCCAGCCTGCGGTCCTCGGAACCGTCGGCGCCGGCTCCGGCCGTGTCCCGGCTCGCGAAGTCGCGCCAGGGCGGCGGGGCCGGAAGGCGGTCCAGGCCGTCGTGGGGTTCGCCGGCGCCCCGGTAGATGAGCCACTCGCTGGATTCGGTCATTGCCCAGTCCTCGTCGTCACTCGTCCACCACGGCAGCCGTCGGAGTCTGCATCACCGTATCGACCCTCGGAGGGCCCCGTAAGGTCCCAAGGCGGGCTCACAGCAGCCCACTTGGGCTCCCCCGGCGCATCACGCGACCATGCCCCGGCCGGCGCGGTCACGGCGCCTCCAGCAGGTCTCCGGTGCCGGGCAGGGGCCTGCGGGGATCGTCGTAGAAGAGGGCGATCCCGTCGGCCCAGTAGGTCTCCGGTTTGCCCGCGCGCAGTCCGGCGCGCAGCGCGTGCACCAGCTCGGGGAGCCGGTCCGCGCCGCCCGCGCCGGCCACCGTGTCGCCGGCCCGGCGGTGGAACTCGCCGCAGACCGCGTCGGCCTGCCCGCGCCAGCGCCGCCACAGCGCCACCCCGTAGCCGCCGTGCACGATCCGCACGAGCGCCACCCGGTCGTCCTCGAAGCGGTGGTCGCCGTACCGGCAGAGCACCGGGACGGTCCGGTGCGGCAGTCCGCGCAGCGACTCCGCGGCGGGCACGGGCACCCTCAACCCGTCCTCGCAGTCGAGGACTTCGGCCTGGGCGCCGTGCGTGTGGATCCACTTCCAGCGCGCCTCCCGTTCGTGTCGCTCCTCCTCGGGCAGGGGCTCCTCCTTGCCGTCCGGGAGCCCGTTCCCGTCGCCGGGGTCGGGCAGCTGCTCCCGGTCGGCGCAGCGCACGACGACGGGCCGGTGCGCGCCGATCGATGGCTCGTCGGGGCCCAACTGCCAGGCGTCGACGTCGAGTCCGAGCAGCAGATGGGGCAGCGCGACCTGGAGGTCGACGGGCCGCCCGGGTTCGTCGCACTGACGGAAGGCCTCCGCGAGGGCCGGTGCGAGCACGGTCGGCAGGTCCTCCAGCGGGGTGCGTTCGCCGTCGCGCAGCCGCACCACCTCGCCGGTCGGCCGGCCGACCGCGACGTGCCAGTCGCAGCGGCCCGGCTCCCAGCCGAGCTGCTCCAGTTCGAGCAGGACGAACAGCCGGGGCGCACGGTCGGCGCTCCGCGCTGGTGTGCGCGCCGCTCCTGCTCCCGCGGCCGACGGGCCGCGCGGCGGCAACTGGAGCCGCTCGATCCACTGTTGGCCGAGGCGGCGCCGGTAGCCGGGGCCCGGACGGCCTTCGGCGGTCTGCCGCACCCACTCCCACAACGCCCGCTCGGCGGCCTGGGTGCCCGGGGTGACGAAGGGCCGCTCGGCGGACATGGCCCGCATCGCGTAGTCGAGGACGAGGTCCAGGGCCGCGTCCTGGCGGGAGTTCTCGTACAGCGCGCCGAGTCCGTCGCGCCAGCCGCGCGGCGCCGGGTGCGGGATCGCGGTCTGGTCGCCGAGGAGGGATTCGAGGAGGCCGAGGAGGGCGCGGGTACTGACCGGCGGCGGCAGGTCGGCGAGCCGGCCGAGCAGCTGCGTCCGCTCCTCCGGGCTCAGCGCCCGGCCGGGGCGGGCTCCGAGCTGGTTCTGCACGTCGGCCCAGGTGCTGCGGTCCGTGTCCGGATGGCGCTGCCGGTCCCGGTGGTAGCGGTCGTGGGCGTGGAAGACGGCCTGGTAGCTGTCATCGTGCTCGGCACGCGGCTCCTCGGCGGGCACCGGCAGGGACCGTAACTGCTCGACCCCGGTGCAGGTGCCCCCGAGTCCGCGGTCCGCGCGGGACTTGAGGACGCCGACGACCTCACCGCGTACGGGATCGACGACGGGGCCGCCCGAGACGCCGGGCGGCAGCACGTCGCCGCCCAGCCGGATCTGTTCGTCGTCGGACCAGCCGCCGAGGGTGCCCTGCACCGTGCAGGTGCCGCTCAGCCGGCGCAGCTCCCCGCCGACCACGGACCAGCCGGAGTAGAGGACGACGGCCTCCTCGTAGTAGGCCGCCGGGCGTTCCGTCACATAGGCGCAGTCGTGGTCCACGGGTTCGCTCAGCCGCACCAGGGCCAGATCGGGAGACGGCCAGGTGCCGCGCACGGGGAGGCCGACATGGTCGGGGAGGGCCGTCGCCACCACTCCGGCGACGGCGGACGTGCCCCGGCCCGGCCCTGTCTCGTACACCACCGTCACCTCGTCCCCCTCCCCGCTCCGGACCACGTGCGCGCAGGTCAGAACCCAGTTCGGAGCGATGAAGAAGCCGCTCCCGAGGAACGTGCCGGGTTCGTCCAGGGCATACCCGGCGCCCGCGCGATGGATGCGTACGGTGGCCGCCATGACGAGATCGTGCAGCGCACGGTGACCGTTGCCCGGGCCGCCCGGTGCGCCCGGGGCGTGCCCGTCCTTCATGCTCCGACCCCGCCGGGGGCGTCGTCGGCGCGGCCGTGCGCCGGGGCGCCGGGAGACGCGCCCGCGTGCGGCGGGGCGGCGGTGTCGTCCAGGTCCGGCGGGCCGCCGTTCCAGGTGAGCGTCACGGTGATGCCCGCCTTGGCCTCGCCGTCCGCGAGCAGGCCGACCACCTTGCCGGCCTTCGCGGTCAGCTCGATGCCGAACTCGACGCTCACCTCGTCGGGCCGCACGGCACGCAGCGGCGCCGCGAGCGAGCGCGCGACACTGGTGATGACCGAGTGCAGGCTCTCGACCTGGGCCTCGACCCGGTCTCCGAAGGCGACGTCCGACAGGGACAGCTCGCCGGACTGTTCCTCCAGCTCGTCGGCGCCCGAGATCCGGGCCCACACCGGTGTCCCGTCCGGCATCTCGATCCGTGCGATCCGGGTCACTGCGTCACCCATGGCATCCCCCGTTCCCCCACGCCCCCGTGGTACCGCCGACCTCGCAGGCTAGCCGCAGGTCCCCGTACACGACAGAGGCCCTTCACGGGCACAGCGGCCCGCCTATCCTTTTCCCAGCGCGTCCCAGCGTTCCACTTCCCCTGCACCGACGGAGCACCATCCATGTACTTCACCGACCGCGGCATCGAGGAACTTGAGAAGCGGCGCGGCGAGGAAGAGGTCACCTTCGAGTGGCTCGCCGAGCAGTTGCGTACGTTCGTCGACCTCAACCCGGACTTCGAGGTCCCGGTGGAGCGGCTGGCGACGTGGCTGGCGCGGCTGGACGACGAGGACGAGGACGAGGAGTAGTCCCGCGCTCCCCTCCGCCGACCCTGGCCTGCCACTCCTGCCACTCCTGCCGCGTCTGCCACTCCTGCCGGTTCCCGTCCGGTCCGGTGCCGGGCCGGCTCCGGTGCGGTCCGGCTCCCGTCCCCCGGCCGCCCCTCGCGGAGAGGCTGTCAGGAGTGGGTGCGCAGGCGGTCGTACGCGAGGCCGAGGGCGCCGCGGGCCGTCAGGACCGAGCCCGCGACGATCCAGCCGCCGCCGCGGTGCCGTAGCCCCCAGGCGGTGAGCGGGAGGCCGAGCGCCAGCTGGGCGACGGCGAGCGCACGGGCGCGTGGACCACGCAGCCAGGGTCCGAGCGCGCCGCGCTCCACGATGTCGAGTTCGGCTCCGACGGCGGCGCGCCAGCCGGCCCAGTCGACCTGTTCGGCGTCGGGCAGGATCCGGGCCGCGCCACGGAGCCGGTCGGCGGGCTCCCCCGGGGTGAGACCGGCCGGCAGCAGCAGTCCCGCGCGCGTGAGGACGGCGAGCAGGCCCCGCACGCGTGCCGGGGCGTCGGCCTCGGGATCGGGTCGCGTCAGCGGCTCCAGTGCCTGTACGTCGAGGACCGGGTCGAGCCCGAGGCGGGCCGCGAAGGTGCGCATCGCCTCGTCCTCGCCGACCGGGGTGCCGTCGGCGAGCCATTCATAGCCCACGGGCCGGCGGAATCCGGACGCCAGGACGAAGCCGCTGCGGTCGGTGTCCCACCACAGGGCGAGGACGGGCCAGGGGGCGCCGACGGCGAGTGCCGTGGCCCAGCCGGTGAGCACGCGGTCGACCGGTTCCGCGCCGTCCTGCCAGGGCTTCCCCTCGGGAACCAGCAGGCTCCACCCGGCCCCCGCTCCGGCGAGCACCATCCGCTCGCGCAACAGCGGAGCGGCCGGGCCGACGGCGTCGGGGCGGGCCCGGCACAACAGGAGGGCGCCGGCGGTGCGGGCCGGGCGCTCACCCGGCGGGCGGCCGTCCCCCGACGCGCCGGAGGCAGTCGACATGGTGTCACTTTAGGGCGATTTGCCCACCTCGGCTCAGCGATGGCACCGGAACGGGTGTCTTGACTTTCCGTATCCGCGATATATCGTGAATAGTGCTAGACGCGATATGGCGCGTCGAGTTCGGGCCCGCGAGCGGGTCCGGCCCGGTCGAGGAGGTCTGCACCATGTCCGAGTGGTCCGTGGCAGAGCCGAAGAAGCTCTCCTTCGACGACCCGGTGACGACGCTGCACGTGCGCGTCGTCAACGGAACAGTGAACGTCGTGGGGACCGACGAGGGTTCCGCCCGCCTGGAAGTGTCCGAACTGGACGGGCCCCCGCTCCAGGTGGCCCACAAGGACGGCACCCTCACCGTGGCGTACGAGGACCTGCCCTGGAAGGGCTTCCTCAAGTGGTTCGACACCAAGGGCTGGCGCCGCTCGGCGGTGGTCTCGCTGGCCGTTCCGGCCGGCACCCGCGTCGAGGTGGGCGTGGTGGGCGCCGCCGCCGTGGTCTCCGGAGTGGACGGCCGGGTGGAGGTGAAGGGCGTCAGCGGCGACACGACCCTCGTCCGCGTCGCCGGTCCGACCCACGTGACCACCGTCTCCGGGAACCTGGAGGCCCAGGCCGTCACGGGCGACCTGCGTTTCAACTCCGTCTCCGGCGACCTGACCGTCGTCGAGGGCTCCGGCTCCTCGGTGCGGGCCGAGTCGGTGAGCGGCTCGATGATCGTCGACCTCGACGCCGCGGGCGCTCCGACGGACGTCCAGCTGTCGAACGTGTCGGGCGAGATCGCCATACGGCTCCCGCATCCGGCGGACGCGGAGGTGGAGGCGAACACCGCGAGCGGCACCGTCTCCAGCGCCTTCGAGGACCTCCGGGTCGCCGGCCAGTGGGGCGCCAAGAAGATCACCGGCCGGCTCGGCGCGGGCAACGGCCGGCTGAAAGCGGTGACCGTCTCGGGCTCCATCGCCCTGCTGCGCCGCCCCCCGACGGAGGAGGAACCCTTCGAGGACGCCCCGAAGCCGACGGACTCCCCGAGGCCCGCGAGCACGCCCGCGTCCCCGAGCACCCCCGGGTCCACGGACACCACCGGGGCCGGGGATCCGGCGAAGGCCGCGGACCTGACGAAGGGCACGGACGGCCCCGAGACGGCCGGACCGGACGACGCCACCGCGAGCGACGGTTCCGGCGGAGGCCGCCCGGCCGACACCCCGACCGACAAGAAGGTGCTCTGAGATGGCTCCCGTCTTCGCCCACGGCCGACTGCGCCTCTACCTCCTCAAGCTGCTGGAGGAGGCGCCGCGGCACGGGTACGAGGTGATCCGGCTCCTGGAGGAGCGTTTCCAGGGGCTGTACGCACCCTCGGCGGGCACCGTCTATCCCCGGCTCGCGAAGCTGGAGGCCGAGGGACTCGTCACGCACACCTCCGAGGGCGGCCGCAAGGTGTACGCGATCACCGACGCGGGCCGTGCCGAACTGGCCGACCGCAGCGGTGAGCTGGCCGACCTCGAACTGGAGATCCGCGAGTCCGTCGCGGAGCTCGCGGCGGAGATCCGCGCCGATGTGCGGGGCGCGGCCGGTGACCTGCGACGCGAGATGCGCGCCGCGGCCACGGAGGCCCGGCGTGGCGGCAGCAAGGGCGCGGCCGGCGCCGAGCGGCACGACTCCGCGGCGGGCGGCTCCGCCGGCGCCGACGACTTCCAGGACAGGGAGTCCTGGCGGGCGGCCAAGGAGGAGATGCGGCGCGTCCGGCAGGAGTGGAAGGAGCAGGCCCGCCGGGCGAAGGACGAGAGCCGCCGCGCCCGTGACGAGGCCCAGCGCGCACGCCGCCAGGCCAAGGAGGCCCAGGAGCACGCCCGCGCCCAGGCGCAGGAGGAGATGCAGCGCATGGCCAAGCGTGTCCAGGACCAGGTCCAGGACCACTTCGCGCGGGGCGACTGGCCGACGGGGGTCCGCGAGGGACTGACCGAACTGGCCAAGGAGTTCGGCGACTTCGGAAAGAACTTCGGCAAGGACCTGGGGAAGGACTTCGGCAAGGAGTTCGGCTTCGGCCGCACCCCGCCCAGCACCCCCGCCCAGCCGGAGTACACCGCGACCCCGGAGGACTTCCCCGCGGAGTACGAGCCGTCCTGGGCCCACGAGGGCTCCACGGGCAACCCGGCCCGCGACCTGGACCGCCTCCTGGACCGCTTCCGCGACGACATCCGCGACGCCTCCCGCGACCACGGCATGACGGAAGATCAACTCCGGGACGTCCGCCGCCACTTGTCGGCAGCGGCGGCACACATCGGATCGACGCTGCGGAGCGGGCGACCGTAGCACCCCCGGGGCTTTCCCCCAGGGCGTTCCTCCGGGACCGGCCGAACGTCCGGACCGACGGGGCCTGCGCGCATCGCCTCCCCTGCGCGCAGGCCCCGCCGGGCGTTCCGCTCTCAGCCCGCCTCGGCCACGCCGCCCTCTCCGTAGAGCACCCGTGTCACCGAGCCGTACGTGATTCCGCGATCGGCCAGCACCTCGCCGGCGACCCCGCCCTGGAGGGTGATGGCCAGCAGCAGGTGCTCGTCGCCGATGTGACGGTCCCGCCGGGCGACGGCGACCCGCAGGGATCGCGTGAGCGTCTCCTTCGCACTTCGCCCGAAGGGCCGACGTCCGGTCCGCCTGCCACGGTCGGACCGCTTCCCCGACTCCAACGCCCCCTCCCCGTGCGCCTCCTCGATCCGGGCGACGATCTCCGAGAGGTCGATACCGAGCCCGGAGAGGGCGTCCGCGTCGGCACGGGACAGCCCGCCCCGGCGGCGGGCCTCGGCGAGGTCCCGCTCCAGCGACTCCCGCGGGCCGGCCGACCTCAGCGATCCGAGGGCGAACGACCCCCGGCTGCCCTCGCGGTCGAGGAGCGCGAGCAGCAGATGCTCCTCCTCCACCGTCGCGGCCCCCACCCGCTCGGAGTGCGACACCGCCCCCGTGACGACGGCCCGCGCGTCCTTCGTGAAACGTTCGAACATCACTGCCTCCCGTACTTCTTGTGCACGGCCTGCCTGGTCACTCCGAGTTCCGCGGCGATCTCCTGCCACGACCAGCCCTGATTGCGCGCACTGCGCACCTGTACCGCTTCCAACTGCTCCAGCAGCCTCCGCAGCGCGGAGACCGCCCGCAGCCCGACCCGCGGATCGCGATCACCCGCGCGCTCGGCAAGATCCGTTGCTTCGGTCATGCTGTCAACTTACGTTGACACCGCCGCCCATGTCAACCGAAATTGACACGGGGACGGGGACGAGGAACAGGGACAGGGAACGGAAAACGGCGGGCCCGGACACCCGGACCCGCCGTACGCGGCACCTACCGCCCGTTCCCGGTCAGCTCCCCGTCAGCACGATCTTGCCGAAGTGGTCTCCGGCCTCCAGTCGCTCGAAGCCCTCGCGGGCCCGGTCGAGCGGGAGCACCTCGTCGATGACCGGCCGCACGCCCGTGGTGGCGCAGAACGCCAGGAGGTCCTCCAGCTCGTCCTTCGTGCCCATGGTGGAGCCGACGACCTTGAGTTCGAGGAAGAAGATGCGCGTCAGCTCGGCGTGCGAGGGCCGGTCCCCGCTGGTGGCGCCGGTGATGACGACAGTGCCGCCGGGACGCAGCGACTTGATCGAGTGGGACCAGGTGGCCGCGCCGACCGTCTCGATGACGGCGTCCACGCGCTGCGGCAGCCGCGCCCCGGACTCCAGCGCCTCCACCGCACCGAGTTCGAGCGCCCGCTTCCGCTTGGCCTCGTCGCGGCTGGTGGCGAACATCCGCAGGCCGGCGGCCTTGCCGAGCACGATCGCCGCCGTGGCGACACCGCCGCCGGCACCCTGCACGAGCACGGAGTCGCCGGGTCGTACCCCGGCGTTGGTGAAGAGCATGCGGTACGCCGTCAGCCAGGCGGTCGGCAGACAGGCGGCCTGCTCGAAGGACAGCTCGCGGGGCTTGGGCAGGACGTTCCAGGTCGGCACGGTGACCTGCTCGGCGAAGGTGCCCTGGTAGCGCTCGGTGAGGATGGAGCGGGGTTCGGCGGGGCCGACCCCGTGGCCGGTCTGGCCGATGACGGAGTGCAGGACGACCTCGTTGCCGTCCTGGTCGACTCCGGCGGCGTCGCAGCCGAGGATCATCGGGAGTTTGTCCTCGGCGAGACCGACCCCGCGCAGCGACCAGAGGTCGTGGTGGTTGAGGGAGGCGGCCCGTACGTTCACGGTGGTCCAGCCCGGCCTCTGTTCGGGAGCCGGACGCTCCCCCAACTCCAGGCCGTTCAGCGGCTGGTCACGGTCGATTCGGGCGGCATAGGCAGCGAACATGGCCCCGACGATAGGCTCCGCTCCCTCCCGGCGGAACCGCCTCCCGTTGTGACACGCGTCCCTGGAGGCGAGAAATCAGCCCCCCGGCGCTTGAGGAGCGGGGGTCCGGGGGCAGCGCCCCCGCTACGGGACGGGCAGGGGCGGAGGGGGCGAAAACAATGACCCCGCCGGGAGAAACCCCCGGCGGGGTCACAGCGAACGCACGTGCCTCAGCGGCGGGCGACACCCTCCGCACGGGCCGCGGCGGCCACAGCGGCCGTCACCGCCGGCGCCACCCGCTCGTCGAACGGCGAGGGGATGACGTAGTCCGCGGCGAGGTCGTCACCGACGACCGCGGCCAGCGCCTCGGCGGCGGCGATCTTCATGGCCTCGGTGATCCGGGAGGCCCGGACCTGGAGAGCACCGGCGAAGATGCCGGGGAACGCCAGCACGTTGTTGATCTGGTTCGGGAAGTCGGACCGCCCGGTCGCGACGACGGCCGCGTACTTGTGGGCGATCTCGGGGTGCACCTCGGGGTTCGGGTTGGCCATCGCGAACACGAAGGCGCCCTCCGCCATGGAGGCGATCGCCGGCTCGGGCACCGTACCGCCGGAGACGCCGATGAAGACGTCCGCGCCCGCGAGTGCGGACTCCAGCGAACCGGAGAGATTGGCCTTGTTGGTGATCCCGGCGAGCTCGCGCTTGACGTCCGTGAGGTCGCCCCGGTCGCGCGACACGACGCCCTTGCGGTCGGCGACCGCGACGTCGCCGATGCCCGCCTCCAGCAGGAACTTGGCGATGGCCACACCGGCCGCGCCCGCACCGGAGATCACCGCGCGCAGCGATCCGATGGAGCGTCCGGTCAGCCGGGCGGCGTTGCGCAGGGCCGCGAGCGTGACGATCGCGGTGCCGTGCTGGTCGTCGTGGAAGACGGGGATGTCCAGGCGCTCCTGGAGCTTCCGCTCGATCTCGAAGCACCGGGGCGCCGAGATGTCCTCCAGGTTGATCCCGCCGAACGACGGCGCGAGCCGGGCCACGGTCTCGACGATCTCGTCGACACCGGTGCAGGCCAGCGCGATCGGGACCGCGTCGACACCGCCGAACTGCTTGAAGAGGATGGCCTTGCCCTCCATGACGGGGAGGGAGGCCTCGGGGCCGATGTCACCGAGCCCGAGCACGGCCGTACCGTCGGTCACGACGGCGACCACGGACGACTTCCACGTGTAGTCGTGGACGAGTTCCGGCTGCTCGGCGATCGCGCTGCACACCTTCGCGACGCCGGGCGTGTAAGCCAGGGACAGGTCGTCCTTGTTGCGGACCGGCACGGTGGCTTGCACAGCCATCTTGCCGCCGCGGTGCAGCGCGAAAGCCGGGTCGAAGGAGTCGAGGGGCTCCGCCCCGCCCTCCGGATCCGTACTGCTGTCGCTGCGAGGATTGACGATCTCCGCTGCCACTTTGTTTTACCCCTTAAGTCTTTATTGTCTGAGGGTGACCACTCCTGGTTGAGGGGTGGGCGGGCACCGCGCAGGCCCTGCCGCCGTGGTTGCGTACGGGCGGCTGCGCGACGGGCGCGCCGCACACGCGCCCTGAGCCCCGGATGAGGGGTGTAAAGAACCTTCTTACCCGACGCACGGTGCCGTGGACGAGTCCATAACGCCAAGATCACACGCCGGTGACATGACTCATGCCGTGATCCATTGACAATTCCGGACATGCGCTCGTTCGTCCGGGGGCGCGCAGTAGCGGCCCTCCGCGTCGCGGGATGTACCGAAGATCTTCCGGTCGGAAGAAGAGATTCCCGTACAAGATCCGGTCAGGTAGTACCGGCCCGTAGCGGTTCAGGGGTCACCCGTTATCCGATTTTGACATAGCGGGCACCCTGAATGCCGCAATCCGAATGGCAAGATGCCGTCATCACACGAGGTCGCGACACCCGAAGGTGTGTGTTCTCGTCGACCTGTCGGCTACTCCCTCATCCGCCGGAGGACCCTCATGACCGCAAGCACCACCCGTCGTACCACCGCCGCTCAGTCCCGGATAGCAGCGGTCGGTGCGATCGCGGTCGCCGGCGCCCTTATCCTCACCGGCTGCGGTGACCAGACCAAGAACGACTCGAGCGACTCGTCCGCGAGCACGAGCTCGGCGCCGCTGGCCGGCAAGCTGCCCAAGGCGATCCGCGACGCGGGCGTCATCAAGGTCGGCTCGGACATCGCCTACGCGCCGGTCGAGTTCAAGGACGACTCGGGCAAGACCGTCGGCATCGACCCCGACCTGGCGGACGCGCTCGGCAAGCAGCTCGGCGTGAAGTTCGACTTCCAGAACGGCACCTTCGACACGCTGCTCACGGGTCTGCGCTCCAAGCGGTACGACATCGCGATGTCCGCGATGACGGACTCCAAGGACCGCCAGGAGGGCATCGACTCGGACACCGGCAAGAAGGTCGGCGAGGGCGTCGACTTCGTCGACTACTTCACCGCGGGTGTCTCCATCTACACCCCCAAGGGCAAGACCCAGAACATCAAGAGCTGGTCCGACCTGTGCGGCAAGAAGCTCGTGGTGCAGCGCGGCACGGTCTCCGAGGACCTCGCCAAGGCCGAGTCGAAGAAGTGTACGGGTGGCAAGAAGATCGCCATCGAGTCGTACGACAACGACCAGCAGGCCCAGACCCGGCTGCGCGGCGGTGGCGCCGACGCCGGCTCGTCCGACTTCCCGGTCGCCGCGTACGCGGTGAAGACGTCCGGCGGCGGCAAGGACTTCGAGATCGTGGGCGACCAGGTCGAGGCCGCTCCGTACGGCATCGCGGTCGCCAAGTCCAACACCCAGCTCCGGGACGCCCTGCAGGCCGCGCTCGACGCGATCATCAAGAACGGCGAGTACGACAAGATCATCGCGAAGTGGGGCGTCGACGCCGGCGCCGTCAAGGCGGCCGCGGTCAACGGCGGCAAGTGACCGCGGAACCGAGCGGGCACTGAAAGGCAACAACTCCCGTGACTGTTGACACTGACAAGACACCGGGCCCGGAGGACGCTCCCCCGGCCCGACCGGAAGCCATCAAGGCGATCCCGGTCCGGCACTACGGGCGATACGTCTCCGCGGTCATCGCGATCGCGCTCCTGGTCTCCGTGGTCTACGCGTTCTCCCAGGGCAAGATCAACTGGGGAGCGATCCCCGACTACTTCTTCGACCACCGCGTCATCAACGGTGTCCTCAAGACGCTGCTGCTGACGGTCCTCTCGATGCTGATCGGCGTCGTCGGCGGCGTTCTGCTCGCCGTGATGCGGCTGTCGAAGAACCCGGTGACCTCGTCCATCGCGTGGTTCTACATCTGGTTCTTCCGCGGTACGCCGGTCCTCGTACAGCTCGTGGTCTGGTTCAACCTCGGCCTGGTCTTCACGTACATCAACCTCGGTCCGATCTACAAGGACTACTGGTCCAGCTTCATGACGCCGTTGCTGACGGCGTTGCTGGGACTGGGCCTGAACGAGGCCGCGTACATGGCCGAGATCTGCCGGGCCGGCCTGCTCTCGGTCGACGAGGGCCAGACCGAGGCCTCGCACGCCCTGGGCATGAGCCACAGCAAGACCCTGCGCCGGATCGTCATCCCGCAGGCGATGCGTGTGATCGTGCCCCCCACGGGCAACGAGGTCATCAACATGCTGAAGACGACCTCGCTGGTGGCCGTCATCCAGTACTCCGAGCTGTTCCGTGTGGCCCAGGACATCGGCCAGACCTCGGGGGCGCCGGCCGAGATGCTGTTCCTCGCCGCCGCCTGGTACCTGCTGCTGACGTCGGTGTTCAGCGTCGGCCAGTACTACCTGGAGCGGTACTACGCCCGGGGCAGCAGCCGTAGCCTCCCGGCCACGCCGTTCCAGAAGATCAAGACCCACGTGCTGTCGGTGGGCCGTCCCTCGGGAGGTGCGGCATGACCGCCGACGTGACCAAGGCGGACTCCGCCACGGCGATGGTCAAGTCCGAGGGCGTCCACAAGTCCTTCGGCCCTGTCGAGGTCCTGAAGGGCATCGACCTGGAGGTGAAGTCCGGAGAGGTGTTCTGCCTCATCGGCCCCTCCGGCTCCGGCAAGTCCACGTTCCTCCGGTGCATCAACCACCTGGAGCAGATCAACGCCGGCCGGCTGTACGTCGACGGCGAGCTGGTCGGCTACCGCCAGAAGGGCGACAAGCTCTACGAGCTGAAGGACAGCGAGGTCGCGCTGAAGCGCCGGGACATCGGCATGGTCTTCCAGCGCTTCAACCTGTTCCCGCACATGACGGCGCTCGAGAACGTCATGGAGGCACCGGTCCAGGTCAAGGGCGTCAGCAGGTCCCAGGCGCGAGAACGCGCGGGCCAGCTCCTGGAGCGCGTCGGCCTCGCCGACAAGGCGAAGAGCTACCCCTCGCAGCTCTCCGGCGGCCAGCAGCAGCGTGTGGCGATCGCCCGCGCGCTGGCGATGGACCCGAAGCTGATGCTCTTCGACGAGCCGACCTCGGCCCTGGACCCAGAACTGGTCGGTGACGTCCTCGACGTCATGCGCGACCTCGCCGAGTCCGGCATGACGATGATCGTCGTCACGCACGAGATGGGCTTCGCCCGCGAGGTCGGCGACAGCCTGGTCTTCATGGACGGCGGTGTGGTCGTCGAGTCCGGCAACCCGCGCGACGTCCTGACGGACCCGCAGCACGAGCGCACCAAGTCGTTCCTGTCGAAGGTCCTCTGACCGGAGAACCGGGAAACCGGAGAACCGGAGAACCGGAGGACCTGCGCGCGAGCAGCCGAGGAAAAAAGGGGCGGTACGGGATTCCCGTACCGCCCCTTCCGCGTCTCCGCTGGGCCACTCGGCTACTTGACCGCCAGCACCAGCGCGTCCGACGGCGAGCGCCATACCGCCCGGGCCTCCGCGAAGCCCTTCTCGCGCAGCACGCGCGCGTGCCAGTCGGCGGAGGGTGTGTCGCCGTCGGCGTGTTCCCCGTAGATCTCGAAGCGGCGGGCGGTGGGTTCGGCGAGGACGGGGTCCTGCGCGGCCACCTTCCACCATTCGGCCCAGTCGAGCGCGCCGGTCTCCCTGGCCCGGTCCATCCGGGCGTGCCGCAGGGCCCGGTCGGCCGCGTTGATCCGGGGCGTGGTCTCGTCGATCATGTGGTCGGCGTTCATGAGGACACCGCCGTCGCGGACGAGTTCCGCGAGCTGACCGTAGAGGACCGCGAGGGGTTCGCTGTGCAGCCAGTGCAGGGCCGTGGCGGTCAGCACGGCGTCGTACGTGTCGTACGGCAGCCGGGTGCGCCACTTTGGATCCTTGAGGTCGGCCGTCACGAGGGAGACCCGGTCGTCGCCGGCGAAGGTGCCCTCGGCGATGGTGAGCAGTGCGGGGTCGAGGTCGACGCCGGTGCTGGTGGCTCCGGGGAGGCGGTCGAGCAGCCGGGCGGTGATGGTGCCGGTGCCGCACGCCAGGTCGAGGACGCGGGGGGCCGGTCCGACGAGCGCCTCGGTCAGGTCGAGCATGACCGAGAAGCGGTCCTCCCGGTCCGGCATGTACCACTCCTGCTGCCGGTCCCAGCTCCGCTGCCAGGCCTGCCAGTCCGTTCCGGTGCCGATGGCCATGAAAGCCCCTCCTCCACTCGACCACGTAATACCCTGTAAGCACGATCATCTGTTACCTGACCGCCGTCACGACGATAGAGCCCCTCCGTAAGGACTACAAGTGGAACTGGCCTATTACGCGGATTACGCCGTCCGTCTCGTCAACAGCGAGGAACCGGCCCGCGGCAAGGACACGCTGACCTCGGTCGAGGCCGTCCGTGACCTGTTCGGGAGCAACGCGTCGGCGGCCCGCCGCGCGGCGGAGGCGGACGTCACCCGCTTCCGCTCCGTACGGGCCCGGCTGCGCGCGGTCTTCGAGGCGGCGGACGGCGGCGACGAGACCCTCGCCGTGGACCTGCTGAACTCGCTGCTCCTGGAGTTCCCGGTGAGCCCGCAGATCTCCGGGCACGACCACCGCGACGACGACGGCCGCCCGCTGTGGCACATGCACCTGGCGGACCACCCGTCGAACGCGACTGCGGGCTACGCGGCGATCGCGTCGATGGGCCTGGCCTTCCACCTCACCGAGTACGGCGTGAACCGGCTCGGCCTGTGCGAGGCCGCCCCCTGCCGCAACGCCTACCTGGACACCTCGACCAACCGCTCCCGGCGCTACTGCTCGGACCGCTGCGCGACCCGCGCCAACGTCGCGGCCTACCGTGCCCGCAAGCGCCTGGAGGCCGACCGGGCGGAGAGCACCGGCCTGGCGGCGACCAGCACCCAGCGGGCGACGGCGAACGGGGAGCGCTGACCGGCCGGCGGCCGGAACCGGAACCGCACCTTCCCGAGGACGAGGTCCTCGGGAACGGTTCCGTAGTCGGTGCTGTCCCCGCCCGCGAACGCGTTGTCACCCAGCACCCACCAGCCGCCCTCGCGACGCTCCGCGATCCGCTTCACGACGAGCAGGTCCTGCTGGAAGGGATGCCGCAGGACGACCACGTCACCCGGCCCCACCCGCGCACCCCACTGCACCACGAGCCGATCCCCGTGCTGGAGCGTGGGCACCATGGACGGGCCCGTCACCTCCGCCGCCCCGAACGGCAGCAGGGCCCTCCCCCGCTCGGTCTCCTGCGACAGCTCCGGCATCACCGGCACCTCCCCGGTTCCATCCTCCACCAGTCCCAGTCTCACCCTGGACTTTTGTCCTAAGCCCATGGGGGCACTCGCGAAAACAGGTCTCCTACGGAGTAATGTCCCACCTGAGAAGACGATCACGAGGAAGGACAGCTCAATGCTCTCCCGCCTGTTTGCCCCCAAGGTGAAGGTCAGCGCGCACTGCGACCTGCCCTGCGGCGTGTACGACCCGGCCCAGGCCCGCATCGAGGCGGAGTCGGTGAAGGCCGTCCAGGAAAAGATGGCCGGAAACGACGACGCGCAGTTCCAGACGCGCGCCGTTGTCATCAAGGAGCAGCGCGCCGAGCTCGCCAAGCACCACGTGTCGGTGCTCTGGAGCGACTACTTCAAGCCCCCGCACTTCGAGAAGTACCCGGAGCTGCACCAGCTGGTCAACGACACCCTGAAGGCCCTCTCGGCCGCCAAGGCGTCCGCCGATCCGGCGACCGGCCAGAAGGCCCTCGACTACATCGCCCAGATCGACAAGATCTTCTGGGAGACCAAGCAGGCCTGACCCCGGACCTCCGGGGTGCCGGGCCTCCGGGTCCGGCCGCGCCGACCTGCGGTTCGTCCGGCCGCACGTCACGCGACACGCACCTGGTCCGCGGGCCACCGAACTCGGTGGCCCGGCGGTCCGGGTGCGTTCTGCTGTCACGGTCACGCGGGCAGCCGGCGCAGCTCGACCACGCGCAGGCCGAGCGCCTGGAACCGGCCGAGCAGACCGTGCAGATGGGCGTCGTCGATGACGGGGCCGAAGAACAGCGTCTGTTCCGCCGTGGGCACGCTGTCGAGTTCGGAGAACGCCGAGGCGAGCGTCTCCGACACGATGCCGGCGACACGGAATTCGTAGCGCATACGAGCACTTCCCTCAGGACCGGGGTTCGGGACCCGCCTTCGGGTCCGGGGTCCGCCGGAGTTCGGGGCCGGGGTCCGCCGCGATCCCCTGCCATCGTCGGCGCTTGGGCGATCCCCCAGCTCACCCGTCGGGGGTGAGGCGGTCGGGCGGGCCGTCGACGCACTGTGGTCGAGCGTGGCGATGTCGTACGACGACAGGAGTTCGACCATGAACGGCTCGACGCTCGACCTGGCAGCGGACTATCCCCTGCTGAACGTCTTCTGGACCACGATGTGGTTCTTCCTGTGGATCCTGTGGTTCATGCTGCTCTTCCGCGTCATCGGAGACATCTTCCGCGACGACGATCTGAGCGGCTGGGGCAAGTCCGGCTGGTGCGTCTTCGTCGTGATCCTGCCCTTCCTCGGCGTCTTCGTGTACCTGATCGCGCGGGGCCGTGGGATGGGCGAGCGCGAGGCGAAGCGCATCCAGAAGAATCAGGAGGACGTGCAGTCCTACATCCGCGAGACCGCCGGGACCACCGGCAAGGCCGACGAACTAGCGAAGCTCGCGGAACTCAAGAGCAGCGGCCACCTCACGTCCGCGGAGTTCGAGCAGGCCAAGGCCAAGGTTCTGGCCGACGCCTGACCGGTTGCGCGCGGCCGGGCCCGTTGTCGGTGGCCCGTGGCATTCTGGGCGGGTGGGAAATCCCCGAGTCCTGGAGGACCTGGTCCGGCTGCGCAAGGCCCGGGACCGGATGAACCGCGAGTTCGCGGAGCCGCTCGACATCGCGACGATCGCGCGTACGGCGCTGATGTCGCCGGGCCATTTCCAGCGCAGCTTCCGTGACGCCTTCGGCGAGACGCCGTACACGTATCTCATGACCCGCCGGATCGAGCGCGCGAAGGCGCTGCTGCGGCGCGGCGACATGACGGTGACGGAGGTGTGCTTCGCGGTGGGGTGCACCTCGCTCGGTTCGTTCAGCTCGCGGTTCACGGAGCTGGTCGGCGAGACGCCGAGCGCGTACCGGGCCCGTCCGCACGACCACGGCGCGCCCATCCCGTCCTGCGTGGCCCGCCGGATGACCCGCCCGGCCCGGCACCGCAACCCCGAGGCGGAACCGGGCACACGCCTCTAGGTTGTAGGGCATGGACCTGAAACTCTCCCAGTGCTTCATCTCCGTCGACGATCACGACAAGGCGCTGGCCTTCTACCGTGACGTGCTGGGCCTGGAGGTCCGGGGCGACGTCGGGTTCGAGGGGATGCGCTGGGTCACGGTCGGGTCGCCGCTCCAGCCCGACGTGGAGATCGTCCTGGAGCCGCCGGCGGCGGATCCGGACGCCTCCCCCGCGGACAAGCAGGCCATGGCGGAGCTGCTGGCCAAGGGCATGCTGCGCGGGGTGATCTTCTCGACGACCGACTGCGACGCCCTCTTCGAGCGCGTCCGCGCCTCGGGCGCCGAGGTTCTCCAGGAACCCGCCGACCAGCCGTACGGCCTGCGGGACTGCGCCTTCCGCGACCCGGCGGGCAACCTGCTGCGGTTCGCGGAGAACCGCCGGGAGGCCTGACCCGGCCGTCGGCCCGGGGTGCCGGAAGACCGGGTTCCCTCGGGAGGCACACTACGTGCGTGTGTCCGCGGCGCGTCCGCGGTCCGAGCCCCAGAGCGTCCTCCGAGGAGTCCCCGTGCCGTCCGCGCGCCCCCGTGTCCTCTACGTCAGTGACCTGGCCTATCCGGCCAGGGGACGGCGGTACTGCGACGAGGACATCGCCCTCACCGCGCGCCTGCGCGAGGACTTCGACATCGCCGTGTGCCATCCGCTGGACGCGGCCGCGCTGATGGCCGGATTCGACGCCGTGGTGGTCCGCAACAGCGGGCCCGTCCTGCACCATCAGGCCGCGTACGACGCGTTCCGGGAGCGGGCGCTGGCGGACGGTGTGCGGGTCTACAACCAGCTGTCCGGCAAGGGGGACATGGCCGGCAAGGGATACCTGCTGGAGCTGACCGCCGCCGGGTTCCCGGTCATCCCCACCGTGGACCGCGCGGCCGACCTGGACCGGCTGCCGGAGGCGGACAGCTACGCGGTGAAGCCGAAACAGGGCGCGGACTCCATCGGCCTGGAGTTCGTGACGCGCGACCGGCTCGCCGGGCTGCCGTTCGGCGACCTCCTCGTCCAGCCGCGCGTCGACTTCCGGTACGAGGTGTCGTTCTACTTCGTCGACGACACCCTCCAGTACGCCCTGTACGCACCGGACCCGGAGCGGCGCTGGGCCCTGGAGCCCTACGAACCCACCGACGAGGACCGGGAGTTCGCGCAGCGGTTCGTCGACTGGAACGACATCACGTACGGCATCCAGCGCGTCGACGCCTGCCGGGCCCCGGACGGCGGACTGCTCCTCGTCGAGCTGGAGGACCTCAACCCGTACCTGTCCCTCGACGCCCTCTCCCCCGAGGTCCGGGACGCCTTCGTCTCCCGGATGAAAACGTCGTTGCGCGCGCTGATCGGCCAGGAGACGGTACGAGCCGCAGCGTCCGTACGGCAGGAGGAGCAGCCCCGATGAGCACGCGACCGACCATCCGGTGGACCCATGTCTTCGTCGACCGGCCCGTGGCGGATCTGGGAGCCGCCGTGGCCTTCTGGACCGCGGTCACCGGCACGACCGTCTCGGAACCACGCGGTGACCGGGGCGAGTTCGTGACGTTGCTGCCCGCCGGCGCGGACGCCTGCGTGAAGGCGCAGGGCGTCGGCGACGGTCCCGGGGGCGCGCATCTCGACCTGTCCGTGGAGGACGTGCCGGCGTTGGTGGCGTGGGCCCTCGGGCTCGGTGCCGAGACCGTCGCGGAGCACGACGGCTGGGCCGTGCTGCGCTCCCCCGGCGGGCAGTTGTTCTGCGCGGTGCCCTGGCAGGGCGAGTCCGCGCGGCCGCCGGTGACCGGGGGGCCGGGCGGTGCGACGAGCCGGCTCGACCAGGTGTGTCTCGACGTGGCGCCGGACGCGTTCGCCACCGAGACCGCCTTCTGGGCCGCGCTGACCGGCTGGGAGTCCCTGGCGGGCGCGCTCCCCGAGTTCCATCTGGTCCGGCCGCCCGCCGGGCTGCCGCTGCGCATCCTGTTGCAGCGCCTGGGCACCGTCCGGCCCGCCGCCGCCCACCTCGACCTCGCCTGCTCGGACGTCGACGCGGTGCGGGCCCACCACGAGACGCTCGGGGCGACGGCGGTCGGCCGGGGCGCCCGATGGACGGTGATGCGGGACCCGGCCGGCAGCGTCTACTGCCTGACCGGCCGCGACCCGGCGACGGGCAGCCTGCCCTAGGGCGTGTCCGCGAGGGGCGTCACCGGGCGCCGTCCACGCCTGGGGTCCAGACCTCCACGTCCACGACGGCGGCGGCCGGGATCGGCCCGTAGACGTGCGGGAACTCCTCGCCGCCGGGTTCCATCGCCTCGAAGCGGACCGGCACGGTGAGGCGTTCGGGGTCGACGACGAGGACCACCAGGTCGTCGGAGCCGCTGTAGGAGCCGTACAACATCGTCGCCACCGGCTGGAGTTGGTGGCGCAGCGAGCAGTGGATGAAGCCCTCCTCCTGGAGGGTCCGGCCGCGGGTGGACATCTCGAAGGCGCCGGAGGCGCGGGCCGCGTCCCACAGGGAGCGCTCGGTCAGGTGCAGCAGAGGTTCGGACATGGGAGGAACGCTACGGCCCGAGCCGGGCCGCGCGCGCCTCCAGATAGCGGCGCTCCGGCAGGCTGAGGGTCTGGCCGGCGGCCGACGTGTAGGCCGCGCGGGCTCCCGCCGTGTCCCCGGCGCGCTCCAGCAGATGACCGCGGACGGCGTCCGGCCGGTGCCCGGCGGCCGACGCGTCCTCCAGCCGGTCGAGTTCGGCGAGGGCCGCGCGCGGGCCGTGCACCATGGCGACGGCGACCGCGCGGTTGAGCTGTTCGACGGGGCCGGGTACCTGGCGGACGAGGATGTCGTACAGGCCGAGGATCTCGGCCCAGTCCGTCGCCTCGGGCGTGGGCGCCTCGTCGTGGACGGCGGCGATGGCGGCGCGCAGTTGATACGGGCCTGCCCGTCCTCGTGCCAGCGCCTCCGTCACCAGGGCCACGCCCTCCTCGATCGCCGCCTTGTCCCAGCGGTCGCGGTCCTGTTCGTCGAGGGGGACGAGCTCTCCGTGCGGTCCGGTGCGCGCGGCGCGGCGGGCGTCGGTGAGGAGCATCAGCGCGAGCAGCCCGGCCACTTCGGCGTCCTCGGGCAGCAGTCGGCGGACCGTACGCGCCAACCGGAGCGCCTCACCGGCGAGTTCGGCCCGTTGCAGGGAGGTCCCGGAGGTGGCGGTGTAGCCCTCGTTGAAGATCAGGTAGAGGGTGTGCAGGACGGCGGGAAGCCGTTCCTCCCAGCGCTCGGGGCGGGCGAACCGTACGCCTCGCACCTTCCGCTTGGCGCGGCTGATCCGCTGCGCCATGGTCGCCTCGGGCACCAGCCAGGCCCGCGCGATCTCCGCCGTGGTGAGTCCGCCGACCGCGCGCAGGGTGAGCGCGATCTGCGCGGGCGGGCTCAGGTCGGGGTGACAGCACAGGAAGAGGAGCGTGAGCGTGTCGTCCTCCGACGGGGCGCGGTCGGCGCCGGGCGGCGGTGCGGTGAACGCGTCCCGCGGCGTGAGCGCGGCCGCCTTCTCCTCGCGCAGCCGCCGTGCCTGTTCCGCGCGCAGGGTGTCGACGAGCCGCCGCGAGGCCACCTTGATCAGCCAGCCGCGCGGGTTGTCCGGCACTCCCTGGGCGTGCCACTGGCCGGCCGCCGCCAGCAGGGCCTCCTGGACCGCGTCCTCGGCGGCGTCGAAGTGGCCGTAGCGGCGCACCAGGGCGCCGAGGACCTGCGGCGCGTGGTGGCGCAGCAGATCCTCGACCCCGGTCGTGCCGCTCATCCGGCTCAGACGTCCCCGCCGCCGTCCCCGATGGGCCGGATGACCACCGGGTACTCCGGGGCGCCCTTCGGAACGGGGCAGGCGGTGACGCGCGCGGCGATCTCGGTGACCCGGTCCAGGCTCGCGCAGTCGACCACCCAGTAGCCGGCCATCACTTCCTTGGTCTCGCCGTACGGGCCGTCGGTGATCACGACCTCACCGTCCGTGCCGCGGGACACGAGGCGGGCCTTCGCGGGTTCGAGCAGGCCGTTCATGTCGACCAGCTCGCCCGATTCGGAGAGGTCGTCGTTGATCGCGCCCATGTGCGCGAACATCGTCTGGATCTCCTCCTCCGTCCAGAGCGGCGGCTGTGCGGAGGCGTCGCCCCGCTGGCTCGCGTAGTCGGCCTGCGTTCCCTGCACCATCACCAGGTACTTCATGAGTCCGCTCCTTCTGTTTCCTCGCTCGGGCCGCCCGTGCGGGGCGGCTCTCACAGGGGACGTCGGAGCCGGTCCGCGGTTCTCGACACGACGGGGTCCACGACGTCGGATCTTTTTTCGGGGGCGCGTCCTTCGCTGCCTTCAGGGTAGGGCGGCGGCGGATTCAACGCTTCCTGCGATAGGTCCGCACGAGGACGCCGTTCCCGAAGAGCCGCATCTCGTCGAGGGTGAACGCACCGACGTCGAATCCGGAGCCGAACATCGGCATGCCGGAGCCGAGGACCACCGGGTACGTCTTCACGACCAGCTCGTCGACCTCGTCGATCAGCTCACCGGCGAGCTGCGAGCCGCCGCACAGGTAGATGCCGAACTCACCGTCCTCCGCCTTCAGTTCGCGGACGGTGCCGACGATGTCGTCCGCGACGATCCGGACGGCCGGGTCGGGCGACTCGGTGAGGGTGCGGGAGGCGACGTACTGGCGCAGATGCGCGTACGGGCTGGTCACGCCGATGTCGAGGGCCAGCTGGTAGCTGGCCCGGCCCTGGACGACCGTGTCGAAGACCCGGTTCTCCAGGTCGTCGACGCCGAGGGCGCGGCGGGCAGGGGACGCGATGGTCTCGGGGTACTCCGCCGTCAGGAAGGCGAGGAACTCCTCGTCGACGAACGGCATGAAGGGGTCGGCGTCGCCGCCGGGATCGCCGATGAAGCCGTCGATCGAGCAGGCGACGAAGTAGGTGAGCTTGCGCAAGCGGGTCTCTTCTCTCGGGCGGCGTCGTGGGGGACGGCTTTCGCCGAACCACTTCAGTTATAGTGCTTCACCTGTAGTGGTTCAAGGGGATTGAGGCGCCCGCCTCCGGGAGGCCGGGGCGTCGAGGTCACGGTGGGACCGGCGCGTCACAGGGAGAGGAACCGGCACATGGCACGGAACACCGAGCGCAGGGCAGCCCTCGTCGACGCGGCGGTGGCGGTACTGGCCCGCGAGGGCGCGCGGGGGCTGACGTTCCGCGCGGTGGACGCGGAGGCCGCGGTTCCGGTCGGTACCGCGTCGAACTACTTCACCGACCGCGACGATCTGCTGAACCAGGTCGACACCCACCTCCACCACCGGCTGGCCCCGGACCCCGCCGTCCTGGCCGGTCTGCTGACGGCGCCCCGCGACCGCGCCCTCGTCCTGGAGTTCATGCGCGACCTGCTGGGCCGGGCGACCCGCGACCGCACGGGCTACCTCGCCCTCTTCGAGATGCGCCTGGAAGCCACCCGCCGCCCGGCCCTGCGCGCCTCGTACACGGCGTCGGTGCGCGGCGACCTCGAACAGGCGATGGAGTTCCACCGGGATGCCGGGCTGCCCGGCGGCGACCGGACCGTGACCGTCCTGTACCTCGCGGTGCTCGGCCTGCTCCTGGAACACCTCACCCTGCCCGGCGTCCTGGACGACGCCCTGCCCGGCGTGGCCGTACCGGACGGGCTCCTCGAGACCATCGTGACGACGATCGTCCCGGAGGACGGCGACGGCGGCGGTGACCGGGACCGGTAGGGGGCCGAGGACCGGGCCTAGCTCGCGTCCCGCTGTCCTGTGCGCGGCTCGCGCCACATCGGCCACATGCTCGGGCCGTCGGGCAGGGCGAGCGGGCCGCCCGTGACGACGAAGCCGAGC
The DNA here is from genome assembly GCF_036231965.1 of Streptomyces sp. NBC_01428. NCBI lineage: Bacteria > Bacillati > Actinomycetota > Actinomycetes > Kitasatosporales > Streptomycetaceae > Streptomyces > Streptomyces sp. NBC_01428. Next base: position 3,385,008 of record NZ_CP109499.1, read on the forward strand.
CGCTCGTACAGGGCGCGGCTGCGGGCGTTGCTCGCCTCCAGGTAGGCGGCGAGACCCTCGCGGTCGCAGCGGTCGAGCACCGGCTCCATGAGCGCGCTGCCGAGTCCCTCACCCTGGCGCTCCGGCGACACCGCGATCATCCAGAGGTAGGTGTGCGCGCGGCCGGAGGGGTGGGCGTCCGCGGTGAGCCGGCCGATCAGCTCGACCCGTTCGTTGTCCGGGTCGACGGCGGCGCGCAGCTGCGCGGGGCCGTCCTCGTCCTCCTGGCCCGCACCGTCCGCACCGTCGTGGTCCTCGGCCGGGACGTACAGCCACAGCGCGCACGCGGAACCGTCCTCGGCCAGGTCGACCCGGCCCTCCGCGAGCACGATGTCGGTGAACGCGGCCATCAGCCTGTGGTGGGTGGCACGGCGGTACGCCGGATCGGGAAAGACCCAGCCGCTCACCGGATCGTCCTGGAACGCCTCGTCCAGCAGCCGGACGACCAGTTCCCGGTCGCCGTCGTCCGCCACCCGGATCGCCACACCCATGACCTGTCCCGCCCCTCGCCCCAACCGCCCTTGATCGTACGGAGGTTGAGCCTAGTACGCGGGTCGGGGCCGGGTCGGGCCTCCCCCGGGCGCTGGCCGGGAAGAGAGGCGCGGGCCCCGCACGCCGTGGGGATGTGCGGGACCCGCTCACCGGAGTCCGGCACCGTACGGTGGTCAGGTTCCGTACGGTGCCCGGGGCTCCGGGGTCGTGCGCCGGCCGGGGCCGGTCAGCTGCTGCGCCGGGTCACGAACTCGGCGAGCGCGAGGAGACCTCCCGCCGCCTCGGGTTCGGGGACCGCCCGGGACAGTTCGTGCATCGCCCGCGCCATCCGGTCCGCCGCCTGGGCCTGCGCCCAGTCACGCCCGCCCGCCCGCTCGACCGCGAGCACCGTGCGCTCCAGCTCTCCTTCCCGGTAGGGCGCTCCGTACAACTCCGCCAGCTCGCCGGCCGCCGGAGTGCCCGACCCCAGCGCGGCGACCACGGGCAAGGACTTCTTGCGGGCGATGAGGTCCGCCCCGGCGGGCTTGCCGGTGCGGCTCGGGTCCCCCCAGATCCCGATCACGTCGTCGATGAGCTGGAACGCGAGCCCGGCCTCCCGGCCGAACGCGTCGAGCGCGTCGACGTCCTCCGCGTCCGCCCCGGCGTACAGCCCTCCGAGGGCGCAGGCGCACCCGATGAGGGCGCCCGTCTTCGCCTCGGCCATGGCGAGGCACTCGTCGAGGGTGACCTCGTCCGGACCGAGCTTCTCCATCGCCGTGTCCGTGTGCTGTCCCGCGCACAGTTCGACGACGCAGCCCGCGAGCCGGGCGGCCGCCGCCGCGGACGCGGGGTGCGGGTCCTCGGCGAGCAGTTGCTGCGCCAGCGCCTGCAGGGCGTCCCCGGCCAGGATCGCGTCGGCGTCGCCGAACACGGTCCACGCGGTGGGGCGGTGTCTGCGGGTGGTGTCGCGGTCCATCACGTCGTCGTGGAGCAGGGTGAAGTTGTGGATCAGCTCCACCGCCGCGGCGGCCCGGACGGCCGCCGCCTGCTGTCCGCCGAGCGCGCGGACCGCCGTCAGGACGAGCGCGGGCCGGATGGCCTTGCCCGCGTTGCCCGCGGCCGGAGTGCCGTCCGCGTGCTCCCAGCCGAAGTGGTAGAGCGCGACCCTGCGCATCGACCCGGGCAGCGAGTCGATGGCCCTGCGCAGCTCGGGGTCGACCAGCGCCCGGGCACGCTCCAGGACGTCCGCGGCCTCCTGCCCGTCGGACGGACCCGGCACGGCCCGCCGCTCACCGTGTCGTCCCATGGACCTCCCGCCGGCGCTTCGCGTGTCCGGGATCCCGGCCGGAGGCCGCCTGTTCGGGATACCGGCCGGACCCTGCTTCGTCCCCGTCGTCATGCGGTCTCCCCCGCGGTCGTCTCGGAGAGCGGGCTGATCGTGGCGCCGTCACGGACGCCGGGCGGGCGTTCCCCGGGCGCGCCCGCCCCGCGGGGCGGGCGCGCGCCGGGGTCCGCCGTGCGGAACGTCACCGCCAGCGGCCGATCTCGACGTTCTCCAGGATGCCGAGGGCGTCCGGCACGAGCACCGCGGCCGAGTAGTACGCCGTCACCAGGTAGGAGATGACCGCCTGTTCGTTGATGCCCATGAAGCGCACCGACAGGCTCGGCTCGATCTCGTCCGGGATGCCCGCCTGCTGGAGCCCGACCACACCCTGCTCGGCCTCGCCCGTACGCAGGGCGATGATCGAGGTCGTCCGGGCGTCCGTGACCGGGATCTTGTTGCACGGGAAGATCGGGATGCCGCGCCAGGTCGGGATGCGGTTGCCCGCCATCTCGATGCTCTCGGGAACGAGTCCGCGCTTGTTGAACTCGCGGCCGATCGCGGAGATCGCCCGCGGGTGCGCGAGGAGCATCTTGGTGCCGCGACGGCGGCTGAGCAGCTCGTCCAGGTCGTCGGGGCTGGGCACGCCGTCGTGCGGCTGGAGCCGCTGGTCGTATTCGCAGTTGTTCAGCAGGCCGAACTCCCGGTTGTTGATCAGCTCGTGCTCCTGGCGCTCCTTCAACGCCTCGACGGTGAGCCGGAGCTGCTGCTCCGTCTGGTTCATCGGCTGGTTGTAGAGGTCGGCCACGCGCGTGTGCAGACGCAGGACGGTCTGGGCGATGCTCAGTTCGTACTCGCGCGGGCTGCCCTCGTAGTCCACGAAGGTGCCGGGGATGTCCGGCTCACCGGTGTGGCCGGCCGCGAGGTCGATCTCCTTCTCGCCGTACTTGTTCTGGCGCTGCGCCGGGATCGCGCGCAGCTCCTGGAGGTGCTCCCGCAGGGACTCGGAACGCTCCGCGACCTGTTCGAGGTCCTGGCGGGGCAGCGTGAGCACGGTGACCGAGGTGACCGCGCGGGCCGTGTACTCCCAGATGGCCTCCGGGTCGATCAGGGACTGCTCCCCGAAGTACGCGCCGTCGGCGAGGACGCCGAGCACCGCGTCGTCCCCGTAGGGGCCGGTGCCGATCTTCTCGACCTTGCCATGCGCCAGCAGGAACACCTCGTCGGCCTGGCTGCCGAACGAGGCCAGTACGTCACCCGGGACGAACTCGCGCTGTTGGCACCGGGCCGCGAGCTCGGCCAGCACCTCCTGGTCCTCGTACGACCGCAGGACGGACAGCTCGCCCAGTTCCGCGGGGATGACCTGGACCTGGTCCCCTGTCTTCACGAACGTCACGCGGCCGTCGCCCACGGAGTAGCTGAGCCGCCGGTTCACGCGGTACGTGCCACCCTGCACGTTCACCCACGGAAGCATGCGCAGCAGCCACCGCGAGCTGATCTCCTGCATCTGTGGCGCGGACTTGGTGGTGGTGGCCAGGTTCCGCGCGGCTGATGTGCCGAGACTCTGCTGCGGACGGTTCTGCTCCGCGCGGACCTCTTCGCCTACCGACATGAAAATTGCCCTCCCGGTCGTGCACTGATCTTCGGGAGCAAGCCTTCCATCACGGAGCGTGCCGGTGCTATTACACGAATGAGGGGGAATGGATCACCCGCGAGTTGGGCAGGGAGAGTGATTCTGTCGAGGATCCACCGCGCGTCGGCCGGGGAACTCCCGCCTCCGGCCGTCCGTTTGATCACTGACGGACGACGACGGGAGATCGCAGTGGCAGGCTTTCTGGACCGCGCGAAGGAACAGGCGCAGCGCGGCCTCACGCAGGGCAAGCAGAAGCTGGACGACGTGCAGGCCCAGCGGGCGGGCACCGACCTCCTGAAGAGACTCGGCGCGGCGTACTACGCGGAGCGGCACGGCACCGGCTCCCCCGAGGCGACCCAGCAGGCTCTCCAGACCCTGGAGAGCCACATCACCGTCCACGGGGACGGCTTCCTCCACTCCTGACCGGATCCCGCGCCGCTGACCGGATCGGCTCGCTCGCTGTGCGAACGGGTGGGTCCGGCGGCCGCGTCGGCGATACAAGCTGCGATACGAGACGGCCGCGCGAGGCGGCCGGCGCGCAGCGCGAAGGAGGCGGCCATGGCATCGCCCATGTCCGCGGGCACTTTCCTGGACCGGATCAGGGACGAGGACGTCCAGGTCGTCGAGGTGGGCGACTGGAGACATCACAACCGCAACCACAAGGGACCGTGGGGTCCGGTGCACGGCGTGATGATCCACCACACGGTGACCTCGGGTGCCGCGCGCACGGTCGGACTGTGCCGTGACGGACGCGAGGACCTGCCCGGTCCGCTGTGCCACGGCGTCATCACGAAGGACGGCGTCGTCCATCTCGTCGGGTACGGCCGGGCCAACCACGCGGGCCTCGGCGACGACGACGTCCTGCGCGCGGTGATCGCCGAGAAGGCCCTCCCGCACGACAACGAGGCGAACACCGACGGCAACCGCCACTTCTACGGCTTCGAGTGCGAGAACCTCGGCGACGGCAAGGACCCGTGGCCCGAGGCCCAGCTGACGGCCGTGGCCAGGGTGTGCGCCGCCATCTGCCGCCATCACGGCTGGACCGAGCGCTCGGTGATCGGCCACCTGGAGTGGCAGCCGGGCAAGGTGGACCCGAGGGGGTTCACGATGAGTTCCCTGCGCGGCCGCGTCCGCGAACTGCTCAAGTAGCCCCGCCCCGCGTCGGGCCGTCTCCGGACAGGTGTCCGACAATGAGCGGGTGACCAGCCCCGACACCCCGGAGACCGGCGCCGCCGCCGTGCCGTCCCGCTCCGGCGGCCCGCGATACGGCGGGTCCTCGACGCTCGGACCGCTCGGGACCGCGCCGCGGCTGCCGTCCCCGCTGCGGGAGGCGGCGGACGAGCGGTTCGCCCGCCACGGGGTGCGGCTGCTGCTGAAGCGGGACGACCTGATCCACCCGGACCTCGTCGGCAACAAGTGGCGCAAGCTGACGCCGAACCTCGCGGCGGCGGCCGGCCGCACCGTGGTCACGTTCGGCGGGGCGTACTCGAACCACCTGCGGGCCACCGCCGCGGCCGGCCGGCTCCTCGGTCTGCCCACCCTCGGCGTGGTCCGCGGCCAGGAGCTGGCCGACCGGCCTCTCAACCCGTCGCTCGCCCGCTGCGCCGCCGACGGCATGCGTCTGCACTTCGTCGACAGATCGACCTACCGTCGCACGTCGGAACCGGAGATCCTGGCGGAGATCCTGCGCGCCACGGGAACCGAGGACGCGTACGTGGTCCCGGAGGGCGGCAGCAACGCCCTCGCGGTGCGCGGCTGCCGGGCGCTCGGCGAGGAACTGCGCGGCCACGGCGTCGACGTGGCCGCGCTCGCCTGCGGTACCGGCGGCACCCTCGCGGGGCTGGCCGCGGGTCTCGCCCCGGACCAGCGCGCCCTCGGTGTCCCGGTCGTCAAGGGCGGCTTCCTCGGCGCGGAGACGGAGTCGCTCCAGACAGCGGCGTTCGGCGGCCGGCGCGGCACCTGGTCCCTCGACGACCGCTTCACCTTCGGCGGCTACGCCCGCACCACCCCCGAACTCGACGCCTTCGCCGAGGACTTCGGGCAGCGGCACGGCCTGCCGGTGGAACGTCTCTATGTCGCCAAGATGCTGTACGGACTTGTCGCCCTGACCGAGGAGGGCGCGTTCCCGCGCGGCACGACGATCGCGGCGGTGATCACCGGAGCGCCGTTCCCCGCCGCCGGGGCGTCGCCTCAGGCCGCCTCGCGGTAGGCGGCGGCCTCCTCCAGGTCCAGCCGGCGCAGCAGCGTCCGCAGCATCTCGTCGTCGATGTAGCGCAGGTCGCGCAGCCTGACGAACACCTCGCGCTCGGCGCCGATCATCTCGCGGGAGAGCCGGCGGTAGGTGTCGTCGGCGCTCTCCCCGGTGACCGGGTTGACCGCGCCGAGCCGCTCCCAGACGGCGTTGCGGCGCCGTTCCATCACCGAGCGCAGCCGCTCGGCGAGTGGCGGGGGCAGCGCGTTGCGCTCGTCGGTGAGGAGGTCGTCGAGGCGCTGTTCGGCAGCCTGGGAGGCCTGCGCCTGGGCGTTGGCCTCGGCGAGTGTCTCGGCCTGGGTGTCGCGGCCCGGCAGCTTCAGCAGCCGGATCAGCGGGGGCAGCGTGAGCCCTTGGACGACGAGGGTGCCGATGACGGTCGTGAAGGTCAGGAAGAGGATCAGGTTGCGGCCGGGGAAGGCCTCGCCGCCGTGCATCGTGAGCGGGATGGAGAAGGCGATGGCGAGCGAGACGACACCCCGCATGCCCGCCCAGCCGATGACGAACGGCGCCTTCCAGGTCGGGTTGTCCTCCCGCTCGCGGATGCGTGACGAGAGGATGCGGGGCAGGAAGGTGGCGGGGTACACCCACACGAACCGGGTCGCGACGACGACGACGAAGAGGGCGATCGCGTACCAGGCGGCACTGGTTCCCTCGTACGCGCCGAGGCCCTTGAGGACGACCGGCAGCTGCAGGCCGATGAGCGCGAACACCGCGGACTCCAGGACGAACGCGACCATCTTCCACACCGCCTCCTCCTGGAGCCGGGTCGCGAAGTCGACCTCCCAGGCACGGTGGCCGAGGTAGAGGGCGACGACCACGACGGCGAGCACGCCGGAGGCGTCCACCCACTCGGCGACGCCGTAGGCGGCGAAGGGGATCAGCAGGGAGAGCGTGTTCTGCAGCAGCGCCTCGTTGATGTGGGTGCGCAGCCAGTGGATGGGGATCATCAGGACGAGCCCGACCACCACGCCGCCGACGGCCGCGAGCAGGAACTCCCGGATGCCGCCCGCCCAGGTGGCGCCCTCGCCGACGGCCGCCGCGAGCGCCACCTTGAAGGCGGTGATCGCGGTCGCGTCGTTCACCAGGGACTCGCCCTGAAGGATGGTGGTGATCCGGGAGGGCAGCCCCACCCGGCGCGCCACCGCGGTCGCGGCCACCGCGTCCGGCGGCGCGACGACCGCGCCCAGCACGAGCGCCGCGGTCAGCGGGAGGCTCGGCACGAGGAGGTAGGCCGCCCAGCCGACGACGAGCGTCGCGAACAGGACGTAGCCCACCGACAGCAGGGCCACGGGCCTCAACTGGGCCCTCAGGTCAAGGTAGGAACTGTCGGTCGCCGCCGTGTACAGCAGTGGGGGCAGCAGCAGCGGAAGCACGATGTCGGGGTCGAGTTCGTACGGCGGAACACCGGGGATGTACGACACGATCAGGCCCGCCGCGACGAGGAGCAGGGGCGCCGGGACCGGCGTACGGCGGGCGGCCCCGGCGACCGCCGCGCTCCCGGCAACCAGCAACAGCAGTGGCAATACGTGCATCGTCTTCCGCCCGCCCTCGTTTTCGCGCGGCATGCCGCACACCCGACGTAACCTGGCAATCATGAAACAGTGCACGCACACCGACGCGCTGCCGCAGCAGGAACCCCGGCCCGAGAGCGACACGTGCCTGGAGTGCGTGGCCGCGGGCACGCACCCGGTACAGCTTCGGCTGTGTCTGGAGTGCGGGCACCTCTCCTGTTGCGACTCCTCACCTCTGCGGCACGCGACAGAGCACTACAAGGACACGGGACATCCGATCATGCGCACCTTCGAGCCGGGGGAGAGCTGGCGCTGGTGCTTCGTGGACCACGTGCTCGTCTGAGCCGTGCGCGAGGCGGGCGCGTGGCCGAAAGCCGGGACGGTTCGACCGTCTGACGCCTGGGTACGTCAACCCGGCGCGCGCTCTTCCGATTTGGGCCCCGCAGACCCCTAGCCACTGTCCGTGCTCGTGGGCTTACTATGAGTGACAGCAAGGGACGGGGTCCCCAGGACAGGAAAGACGGGAGCGCGGTAGCGTCACCGCTGCACGACGTAGCGCGTTACCCCGGGGGGCGACCCTCGGCCCCCGAGAGAGCTCGAATGAGCTTGTACCACCATGGAGGTGAGGGTGTCCCAGATCGCAGGCGAGCCCGCGACGAAGGACTTCGTGGAAGTCCGGCTGCCGGCCGCGGGTGCCTACCTGTCGGTACTGCGCACGGCCACGGCCGGGCTGGCGGCCCGGTTGGACTTCACCCTCGACGAGATCGAGGATCTGCGCATCGCGGTGGACGAGGCCTGCGCGATCCTGCTGCAGCAGGCCGTTCCCGGCTCCGTCCTCAGCTGTGTCTTCCGGCTCATCGAGGACTCACTGGAGGTCACGGTCTCCGCTCCGACCACCGACGGTCACGCTCCGTCACGGGACACGTTCGCGTGGACCGTACTGTCGGCCCTGGCCGGCAAGGTCGAATCCACCGTCGCCGAGGACAAGACCGTTTCGATCAGTCTCTACAAACAGCGCGGCGCGGGACCCGGGCCGGCGTGAAGGACGGGGACGGGCCGGTGCGGGACGAAGAGCGCGGCACACGGGAGCCCCCCGCGGAGCGCGCCGACGGCCCGGACGGGTCGCGGCACACGGCGGACGGCGTCGACGGCATCCCCGAGCAGGCCCGGCAGCATCCGGAGGGCGGCGCCGGCGAGGTGACCAGCGGGGCCGGCGCCGCGCAGTCCGGGGTCTCCCCCGTCCGGGGAGGTTCTCCCGGTCCGCGCGGTGCCGAGGTCATGGGGGAAGAGCCGCGGGCTCGGGGAATGGTGACGGGCGGGACTATGAGCGAGCACGAGCGAGACGCGGAGCAGAGCGTGCAGGGCACGCAGCACGGGCCGAGCGCCCAGCACATCCGGCACGACCCGCAGGACCGCAGCGCGGCCCGGGCGATGTTCGTCGAGCTGCGCAAGATGCAGGACAGCAGCGCCGAGTACGCGGAGCTGCGCAACCAGCTGGTCCGCATGCATCTGCCGCTCGTGGAGCACCTCGCGCGCCGGTTCCGCAATCGCGGTGAGCCGCTGGACGACCTGACGCAGGTCGCGACGATCGGCCTGATCAAGTCGGTCGACCGCTTCGACCCGGAGCGCGGCGTCGAGTTCTCGACGTACGCGACGCCGACGGTGGTCGGCGAGATCAAGCGTCACTTCCGCGACAAGGGGTGGGCGGTCCGCGTCCCGCGCCGCCTCCAGGAGCTGCGGCTGGCCCTGACCACGGCCACCGCGGAGCTCTCCCAGCTGCACGGCCGGTCCCCGACGGTGCACGAGCTGGCCGAGAAGCTGGCCATCTCGGAGGAGGAGGTCCTGGAGGGCCTGGAGTCCGCGAACGCGTACTCCACGCTGTCCCTGGACGTCCCGGACACGGACGACGAGTCGCCCGCGGTCGCGGACACCCTGGGCGCGGAGGACGAGGCGCTGGAAGGCGTCGAGTACCGGGAGTCGCTCAAGCCGCTGCTGGAGGACCTTCCGCCGCGGGAGAAGCGGATCCTGCTCCTTCGCTTCTTCGGCAACATGACGCAGTCGCAGATCGCGCAGGAGGTCGGCATCTCGCAGATGCACGTCTCCCGGCTGCTGGCCCGCACCTTGGCCCAGCTGCGGGAGAAGCTCCTCGTCGAGGAGTGAGAGCCGCTACTTCTCTTCCTGTACGTCGCCGCCGGGCCCTCGGATACCGAGGGCCCTCGTCGTTGCCGGGTTCACCAGCAGCACCAGGGCGGCCACCGCGACGACCGCGAGGACGATGCCCGCGGGGATCGCGACACTGTCGGCCCGCAGCAGGTTGTAGGCGACGGGCAGGGCCATGACCTGGGTGATGACGGCCGGGCCACGGCTCCAGCCGCGGCGCAGCAGCAGTCCGCGCGCGGCCAGCAGCGGCAGCAGCGCCAGCACGATCAGCGTGACGCCGCCGGTGACGGCCTGCTGCCGGTCGTCGGGGTCGCCCGTGAGGCCGAGGACGAGGATGTAGACGCCGCCCGCCACGAGGGCGAGTCCCTCCAGCGCGGCCAGTGCCGCGGCGGCGGTCAGCCGTCCGGGGCGCGGTTCGGCGAGGGGGGCGTCGGGGGTGGGGTTCTGCTCTCGGCTCACTCCTGAAGAGTAGCCGTCGGCCCCGGACCGCCGGCCGCCCCGGGGGCGGCCGTTCCCCTGCGGGGAAGGCCCGGCGGGCGGTGCGCTGTGGCCCGGCTCACGCCCGGGTCTCTTACCGGACCCCTACCTCGGTCTGGGCCGAGTACCACCCAGTAGGTACGCTGCATCGCATGCGTGCACTTCTCGTGGTCAATCCGGCAGCAACCACCACAAGTGCGCGCACGCGTGATGTCCTGATCCATGCGTTGGCCAGCGAGATGAAGCTGGAGGCCGTGACCACCGAGTACCGCGGGCACGCCCGGGACCTCGGCCGGCAGGCCGCCGACAGCGACGAGATAGACCTGGTCGTGGCCCTCGGCGGGGACGGCACGGTCAACGAGGTCGTGAACGGTCTGCTGCACCGGGGCCCCGACCCGGACGCCCTGCCCCGCCTCGCTGTCGTCCCCGGCGGCTCCACCAATGTCTTCGCCCGGGCGCTCGGTCTGCCGAACGACGCCGTGGAGGCGACCGGAGCCCTGCTGGACGCCCTGCGCGAGGAACGGGAGCGGACCGTGGGCCTCGGCCTCGCCGCAGGGACCCCCGGCACGGAGGACGAGGCCGTCCCCTCCCGCTGGTTCACCTTCTGCGCCGGGCTCGGCTTCGACGCGGGAGTGGTGGGCCGGGTCGAGCAGCAGCGCGAGCTCGGCCGGCGGTCGACGCATGCGCTGTATCTCCGCCAGGTGATGCGGCAGTTTCTGGACGAACCGCACCGCCGGCACGGAACGATCACACTGGAGCGCCCCGGCGCGGACCCGGTGACCGATCTGGTGCTCTCCATCATCTGCAACACCGCGCCGTGGACGTTTCTCGGCAATCGTCCGGTGTACGCGTCGCCTAAGGCCTCGTTCGATACGGGGCTCGACGTACTCGGCCTCAGCCGCATGTCGACGGCCTCGGTTGCCCGGTATGCCACCCAGTTGCTCACTTCGTCCCCCGACCGGGGACCCCGCGGGAAGCACGCCCTCTCCCTGCACGACCTGACGGACTTCACCTTGCATTCGAAGGCCCCGCTGCCCCTCCAGATGGACGGCGACCACCTCGGACTGCGAACCAGCGTGACGTTCACAGGCGTACGCCGTGCACTGCGTGTGATTGTGTGAGCGGAAGGGCCCAAAGTCCTTTCACTCGAACGTTTAGACCAGGGTCCACCCCATGGAAGTACGGCTGTGACCTAGTCGACACCGAGGAATCAAAAAAAACTTTCCAGAAGGGGTTGTATCCGCCGCTGAGGTTTGCGAGTCTCTACGTGGCGCTCGGGACGGCCCGCAACATCGGCCCCACAGAGCACCGGAACCCCTCCTCACATCAAGGACCACACCAGTCCGTCTGGTCGTCGGCCCTTCACTTGTTGAGGGATTCGTGAAAGCGTTCACATTCACAAGCAACGTGCATGTAATACCAAGGAGAGGTAGCAGCCATGGACTGGCGTCACAACGCCGTTTGCCGCGAGGAAGACCCCGAGCTCTTCTTCCCCATCGGCAACACCGGTCCTGCGCTGCTGCAGATCGAGGAAGCCAAGGCCGTCTGCCGCCGCTGCCCCGTCATGGAGCAGTGCCTGCAGTGGGCGCTCGAGTCCGGCCAGGACTCCGGCGTCTGGGGTGGCCTCAGCGAGGACGAGCGCCGCGCAATGAAGCGCCGTGCCGCCCGCAACCGAGCTCGTCAGGCCACCGCCTGACGTTCCACCCCGCACGAGCCTGAGCTTGGCGGCGCGTACAGCGTGTACGCATCTCCCGCCCCCGAGCCGCAGCGCGCAGTACCCCGATGCGCTTGATTGCAACGAGCTTTCAGCCCCGGACCACTTGTGGTCCGGGGCTCATTGCTGTGCGCAGATGGCCCGCATCCGCAGAGGGTCACCCTGAGTGACCGACCGAGCGGTCGTCGACTGCCGCCGTTCGGGGGCCAGTTGTGCGGATCGTGTGGCGATCGGCTACTTGGGCACGCGCACCGGAAGGTCCAGGATCACCTGGGTGCCGCGCTCCGGGGCGGCGACCATGTCGAACGTGCCGCCCAACTCGCCCTCCACCAGCGTCCGTACGATCTGGAGGCCGAGGTTGCCCGAGCGGTGCGGGTCGAAGCCCTCGGGCAGTCCGACCCCGTCGTCCTGGACGGTGACCAGCAGGCGGGCCTCCTTGGCGGTGCCGCCGCGGACCGCCGAGACCTCGACGGTGCCCCGGTCGCCCTCGCGGAAGCCGTGCTCCAGCGCGTTCTGGAGGATCTCGGTGAGGACCATGGACAGCGGGGTGGCGACCTCGGCGTCCAGGATGCCGAAGCGTCCGGTGCGCCGGCCGGTGACCTTGCCGGGGGAGATCTCGGCGACCATGGCGAGCACCCGGTCCGCGATCTCGTCGAACTCGACCCGCTCGTCCAGGTTCTGGGAGAGCGTCTCGTGCACGATCGCGATGGAACCGACCCGGCGCACGGCCTCCTCCAGCGCCTCCCGGCCGCTCTCCGAGTCGATGCGCCGGGCCTGGAGCCGCAACAGGGCGGCGACCGTCTGGAGGTTGTTCTTCACCCGGTGGTGGATCTCCCGGATGGTGGCGTCCTTGGTGATCAACTCGCGCTCGCGGCGGCGCAGTTCGGTGACGTCCCGGAGCAGCACCAGGGATCCGACGCGGGTGCCCTTGGGCTTGAGCGGGATCGCCCGCAGCTGGATCACGCCTTCGGCGCTCTCGATCTCGAACTCGCGGGGCGCCCAGCCGCTGGCGACCTTGGCCAGCGCCTCGTCCACCGGGCCGCGGGACGGGGCGAGTTCGGCGGTGGTGGAGCCGAGGTTGTGGCCGACCAGGTCGGCGGCGAGGCCGAGCCGGTGGTAGGCGGACAGCGCGTTCGGAGAGGCGTACTGGACGACGCCGTCCGCGTCGAGGCGGATCAGTCCGTCGCCGACCCGCGGCGAGGCGTCCATGTCGACCTGCTGGTCGGGGAACGGGAAGGTGCCGGCCGCGATCATCTGGGCGAGGTCGGAGGCGCTCTGCAGATACGTCAGCTCGAGGCGGCTCGGGGTGCGCACGGTGAGCAGGTTGGTGTTGCGGGCGATGACACCGAGGACGCGGCCCTCGCGCCGCACCGGAATGGACTCGACGCGGACCGGGACCTCCTCGCGCCACTCGGGGTCGCCCTCGCGCACGATCCGGCCCTCGTCGAGCGCCGCGTCCAGCAGGGGCCGGCGGCCGCGCGGGACCAGATGGCCGACCATGTCGTCCTGGTACGAGGTCGGGCCCGTGTTCGGCCGCATCTGGGCGACCGAGACATAGCGGGTGCCGTCGCGCGTGGGAACCCACAGCACGAGGTCGGCGAAGGAGAGGTCGGAGAGCAACTGCCACTCCGAGACCAGCAGATGCAGCCACTCGAGATCGGAGTCACCGAGAGCGGTGTGCTGGCGTACGAGGTCGTTCATGGAGGGCACGTGTGCGAGCGTACCCGGCGGATCCGCCCGGACCCCGGTCAGCCGCCCGCAGCGGGCTCGGGAGCAGCGCGTACGGCCCCGGAGACACCCGCGGGCCGCGGCGCCTGGGAGGGACCCTCAACCCTCCCGGCACCGCAGCCCGGAGCAACAACGGCCACGGGGTGTGCGGTCCCGATCTGGCCGAAGAGAGGAGCCGGAGCAGTCAGGGCAGAGAGCGCCGGTTCCTCGGTCCGCCTTCCTGTGCGGGGAAGACGGAGGCTTGTTCAGTTTCTCAAAGCATTGTGGACTAGACCATGGTCCTGCGTCCATGTGTTCGCTGTCCATGCGTCCGCGGATGTTTGTTGTCGTCCGCTTCTCAAACACCCGCGACCGTCCATCAGACTAGCCCGCTTCGGTTCGTGAACGGGCGGGATCGGCGGATGCCGTGGCCGGGCGGGCCTGCGCGTCCGGGGTGCCGCTGCCCCGTCCGGGACGAGCAGGGAGGACGACGGGAGGGTGCCGCTCTGCTAGATTGGTCTATACCACACGTGTCCCCCTTCGGGTTCCAGTTGAGTCCCCTCTCCAGATCGGCAGGCCCAGCGTGGAAGTTGTCATCGTCCCGGACGCCAAGGCGGGCGGCGAGCTGATCGCCGAGGCCATGGCGGAGCTGCTCAGGCGCAAGCCCGACGCCCTGCTCGGCGTGGCCACCGGCTCGACGCCGCTGCCCATCTACGAGGCGCTGGCGGCCACCGTGCGGTCCGGTGCCGTGGACGCCTCGGGCGCGCGCGTGGCGCAGCTCGACGAGTACGTGGGGCTGCCGGCCGAGCACCCCGAGTCCTACCGTTCCGTGCTGCGGCGCGAGGTGCTCGAACCGCTGGGGCTCGGCATGGACGCGTTCATGGGCCCGGACGGCACCGCGGCGGACGTCCAGGCCGCCTGCGAGGCCTACGACGCGGCGCTGGCCGCCGCGGGCGGGGTCGACCTGCAGATCCTGGGCATCGGCACGGACGGGCACATCGGGTTCAACGAACCGTGCTCGTCGCTCGCCTCGCGCACCCGCATCAAGACGCTGACCGAGCAGACCCGGGTGGACAACGCGCGGTTCTTCGAGGGCGACATCGAGCAGGTCCCGCACCACGTCATCACCCAGGGCATCGGCACGATCCTGGAGGCGCGCCACCTCGTGCTCCTCGCCACCGGTGAGGGCAAGGCGGACGCGGTGGCGGCGACGGTCGAGGGGCCGGTCGCGGCGATCTGCCCGGCCTCCGCGCTGCAACTGCACCCGCACGCGACGGTCGTCGTCGACGAGGCCGCCGCGTCCAAGCTGAAGCTCGCGGACTACTTCCGCGCCACCTTCGCCGCCAAGCCGGACTGGCAGGGCATCTAGAGCCTGTCACCCGCGGTCGGCGGACGTACCCATGCCGGTGCCCGGTCCCCCCTGGGGAGACCGGGCACCGGCATGTCCGGCCCGAGGGCCCGCGCGGCTACTCCCCCGCGATGACCTCCGCCGCCGCCTGGCCGCAGACGCGCGCGGCGCCGTGGGTGGCGATGTGGAGGGCGCCGCGGGGCACCGACTGGGGAACGCCCATCTCGACGACAACGCTGTCCGGGCGGGCCGCGAGGAGCGTGTCGAGGGCCGCCGCCATCCAAGGGTGCCGGTGTTCGTCGCGCACCACGGCGACGACCGGGCGGCTGCCGGCCGCGGCGAGGGCCGAGGAGCCGGCGTCCTCGCCGGTGAAGCTGCCGGTCTCCGTGCCGGGGAGCAGCCGGGCCAGTTCGGCGGCCACGCCCCAGGGCGTCTCGTCACCGACCGCGATGTTCGCGACCGGGGTGAGCGCGGCGACGTAGGGCGCCTCGGTCAGCGGTGAGAAGGCCCCGGAGCGGGTCACGGTGAGCGCGCGCCGGGCGGCGACCAGGCCGACGTCCGCGGTGCTGTCGGAACCGGCCGGGCCACCCGCGGAGCTCGCACCGACGGTGACGGTCCGGGCGCCCGAGCCGTTCGACGCGTTCGAACCGTTTGAGCCATTCGTGTGGGAGCGGGAGGCCGCGGCGGCCGCGGCCGTCCACTCGGCGAGCGCGCGGACCCGGTTCGCCGCGTCCGCCAGGCGTTCCTCGGCGAGGTCGCCGGCGCGGACGGCGGCGACGAGGGCGTCCCGCAGGCGGCGCACAGTGTCGTCGTCGGCGAGTCCGCCACCCACGCAGATGGCGTCGGCGCCGGCCGCGATGGCCAGCACGCTGCCGCGCTCGATGCCGTACGTGGCGGCGATGGCCTGCATCTCCATGCCGTCGGTGACGATGAGTCCCTGGTAGCCGAGCTCCTCGCGCAGCAGGCCGGTGAGGATGCGGCGGGAGAGGGTGGCCGGACGGTCCGGGTCCAGGGCCGGGACCAGGATGTGGGCGCTCATCACGGCACGGCTGCCCGCGGCGATCGCGGCACGGAACGGGGCGAGTTCGCGCGTCTGGAGGACCGAGAGGTCCGCGTCGATGCGGGGCAGTGCGTGGTGGGAGTCGACCGCGGTGTCGCCGTGCCCCGGGAAGTGCTTGGTGCAGGCGGCGACGCCGGCGGCCTGGAGGCCGGTGACGTAGGCGGCCGTGTGCCGGGCCACCAGGTCGGTGTCGGCGCCGAAGGACCGTACGCCGATGACCGGGTTGGAGGGGTTGGAGTTCACGTCGGCGGAGGGCGCCCAGTTGAGGTTCACCCCACACGCGGCCAGCCTGCGGCCGAGTTCGAGGGCGACGGCCTCGGTGAGCGCCACGTCGTCGACGGCGCCCAGCGCGTGGTTGCCGGGGAACGACGAACCGGTGCGCACCTCCAGGCGGGTGACGTCGCCGCCCTCTTCGTCGATGGCGACGAGGACGTCGTCACGCTCGGCCCGCAACTGAGCTGTCAGCGCGGCGAGTTGATCGGGTGATGCGATATTGCGGCCGAACAGGCCGACGGAGGCGAGACCTTCACCGAGGCGGCGCAGCAGCCAGTCCGGAGCCGTGGTTCCGGTGAAACCGGGCTGGAGCACGGTGAGGGCGTCGCGCGTCAGGGTGTCTGTACCGCTGGCGAATGTCGTCATCGGGTGGCGTTATCCCTTCACGGCGCCCGCGGTCAGACCCGCGGCCATCTTGCGCTGGACGAGGAGGAACAGGACGACGATCGGCACGGCCATCATGGTGGATCCGGCCATCATCGGGGCGTACTCGGTGCCGTGCTTGGTGGTGAAATTACCGAGCCAGACGGTGGCGGTCTGGTTCTTCTGGCTCATCAGCATCAGGGCGTAGAGGTATTCGTTCCAGGCCTGGATGAACGCGTAGACGGACGTGGCCACCATGCCCGGGGCCAGCAGCGGGAAGACGACGCGCATGAAGGCGCCGGTGCGGCTGCACCCGTCGACCATCGCGGCCTCCTCCAGCTCCTTCGGGATGTTGACGATGAAGCCGCGCAGCGTCCACACCGTGAAGGGGAGGATGAAGGTCAGGTAGGTGATGATCAGGCCGGAGAGCTTGTCGTACTGGTCGAGGTCGTTCAGCAGCAGGAAGACCGGGATGATCATGGCGACCAGCGGGACCATCTGGACCGCGAGGATGCCGACGATCACGACCTTGCGGCCGCGGAAGGCGAAGCGGGAGATGGCCAGCGCGGCCAGCATGCCCACGATGATGCCGACCACGACCACCGAGACGGACACGACGAGGCTGCGGCCGACCGGGCCCCAGAAGTCGGCGATGTCCAGCGCGCGGCGGAAGTTGTCGAGCGTGAGGCCGGTGGGGAACAGGCTGGGGTCGGGGTCGATGGCGTCCTTGGCCGGCTTGAAGGCCGTGTTGAACATCCAGTAGACCGGGAAGCCCGCGGTGAGGAAGACGAGCAGGCCGAGCAGGTTCCAGCCGAGCTTGGACTTGCGGGGACCCGAGGACTTCCGCCCCGCGGCGGACGCACGCCCGGGCGTGGCGACGGCGCTCATTCGACCTCTCCGATCTTCAGCATCTGACGCATGTACACGGCGACCACGCCCAGCAGGAGCAGCACGGTCAGCAGGGCGATCGCCGATCCCTGCGCGTAGTCGTTGACGACGAAGGCGCGGTCGTACGAGTACGTGGTGAGGAGTTGGAACTCGGCCTCGGGGTGGCCGCCGCGCATCACGAAGACCTGCGGGAAGACGCCCATGTCCCAGATGACGGAGAGGGTCGTGAGCATCACGATGATCGGCTTGAGGATCGGCAGCGTGACGTAGCGGAAGACGCCCCAGGAGCCGGCTCCGTCGAGCCGCGCGGCCTCTTCCAGCTCCGCGGGCACCTGGGTGAGTCCGGCGCTGAGCGTGATGACGACGAACGGCACCGCGCCCCAGACGACCAGCAGCATGATCACGGCCAGGCCCTGCGGACCGCTGGCGAACCAGTTGTGGCCGATCATGTCGACGCCGGGGAGCTTGCTGAGCAGCGCGTTGAAGATGCCGTAGTCGGAGTCGAAGAGCCACTTGAAGACCGTGGTGGCGACGATGATGGGCATGCCCCAGCTGGCCACCAGCACGATGTTGATGAGCGTCTTCACCCAGCCGGAGACCCGCTGGAGGAGCAGCGCGATCAGCATGCCGGCGACCATCGTGAAGATGACGGAGCCGCCCGCGAAGATGATCGTCCGGACGACGACCGCCCAGAACTCGCTGTCGCCGAGCACGTTGCTGAAGTTGTCGAAGCCGACGGACTCGGCCGGCTGGAAGCCCCAGAGCTGGGACTGCCCGAACTTCTGGAACGAGAGTGTGACCAGGCGGACCAGCGGGTAGCCGAGGACCAGCGCGAGGATCAGCAGGCAGGGGGCGAGCAGGGCCCAGGGTGTCGCCGGTCCGCCCGAGGTGCGCCGCTTGCGCGGTGCCAGCGGGACGGCCGGTGGCGGTGGCGCCTGCCGCGGTGGCGGCACCTTGGCAGGGGTGGTCGTGTCTGCGGCACTCATCGCGCGCTCCTCAGCGGTCCCTCAGGTCGTACGAAGGCGAAGGCCCGTACGGCCGGGCCCATGGGGCGTGCCCCCGGGCCGGGCCGTACGGCAGGCAGGGCCCCGCCCCTCCGTGACGGAGGACCGACGGGGCCCTGCTCTCAGGTCACTTGGTGTTGATGACCTTGTCGATCTTGGCGTCCGCTTCCTTCGCGGCGTCCTCGACCGACTTCTTGCCGGTGCCGATGCTCTGCAGCATGGTCTGCAGGACCTGGGCCTTCTCGACCTGGCCCCAGCCCGGCGCCATCGGGACGAACCAGTTGGACTCGGCCGCCGTCGCCGGGACGACCGTCTTCGGGTCGTTCTTCAGGGTGGCGAGGTCGGTCTTGTTGTTCGGCAGGTTGCCCTTGGCCATCAGGCCCTTCTGGCCCTTGGCGCCGGTGAACGCGTTGATCCACTCGGCGGCGACGGCCTGCGCCTTCGACTTCACCGGGACGGCGAGGTCGGAGCCGCCCAGGAAGACCGGGAGGTTCTTGCCGGACGGGCCGGGCATCACGAAGTTCTCGAGGTTGCCCTTGAGCTTGCCGGTCTTGTCGCTCTTCGGGTCCTCGGCGGTCGCGCCCTCCCAGGCGGCACCGAAGATCATGCCGGACTTGCCCTGGCCGTAGACGATGTAACGGTCGGACTCGTCCTTGGTCTTGTCGCCGTGCATGTACTTGTCGACGACGTTCTTGAACTCGGTGAGGCCCTTGACCGACTCGGGCGAGGAGAGGTTGGCCTTCCACTGGCCGCCCTCCTCCTTCGCGATGGAGCCGCCTGCGTCGTAGACGAAGGACATGGCCGCGTACCAGTCACGGGTGGGCTGGTACCAGGCGCTGAACTTGCTGCCCTCCTTCTTCTGGATCTTGTCCAGGGCGGAGGTCAGTTCCGCGTACGTCTTCGGCGGGGTCTTCACGCCGACCGAAGCCGCGATGTCCTTGCGCCAGTTGCCGACGCGGCCACCCGCGTAGTACGGCACGCCGTAGGTCTTGCCGTCGTACGTGACGGAGGCCTTGAGGCCGTCCAGCCAGGCGTCCGAGTTCTCGAGCTTCGACGTGTCCAGGGGAGCGAAGGCGCCCTTGACCATGTAGCCGAGCATCTCGGTGTTGCCCATCTCGACCACGTCGGGCACCTTGTCGGTGGCGAGGACGGCGTCGAGCTTGGTGTTCTTGTCCGGCCAGCCGTAGTACTCGTGGTTGATCTTGATGCCGGGGTGCTTCGCCTTGATGGCCGCGTCGGCCGCCTTGACCAGCTCGGGCCAGTTGTTCTGCGCGTCGACCGTGAGCCAGACCGTCAGGGCCTTCGTGTCCCCGGCCTTGTCCGACCCCCCGGACTTGTCGTCACTGTCCCCGCACGCCGCGATGGAGAACATCATGCCCGCGATACCGATCGCGGCTATCAGCTTGCGCTTCACGCCACCCTCCTCAGGGATGCCACAAACCCCCCTGCTCCCCCGCGGTGACATACGACGTGTGACCGCCCGTGGGGCCGGGACTGGACCAATGGTGTAGACCAGTACGGGGAGCTTGGCCTAGACCTAGAGGGGTGTCAAGGGTGTGTAAGCCCGTCCAGTCGGCCGTTATGGGACCTACATATGCAAGGACCTTTAAGTAGGTAAGCGGCATAAATGGCGGGGGCGTTCGGGAACCACCGGGAGACGGCGGCCGAACCGCCGGCACACCCCGGGTGACCCGCCCGTACGTCCGCGGAGACCGCGTCACGGGGCCCGTCCGTACCGCCGCGCGCACGATCACGCCCGCGCGATGGACTAGACCAACAGGAACACCGACGGTATATAGAGGGGATCACGGAGCGTGCGGGGGGACACTCGCACGAGAAGCCGTGCCACGATGTGAGCCGTGACCGACGGAACGTCGGTCGCTTCGGCATCCGGAGCCGGGAAGGCGGAGCATGAGCACCGACGTCAGCAGTGCGGAGAACGAGGGTGGGGCGCCCATCCGTACCGCGCGCGTGCCCAAGTACTACCGTCTCAAGAAACACCTGCTCGACATGACGGAGACCCTTCCGCCCGGGACACCCGTGCCGCCCGAGCGCACGCTCGCCGCGGAGTTCGACACCTCGCGCACCACCGTGCGGCAGGCGCTCCAGGAGCTGGTCGTCGAGGGCCGCCTCGAACGGATCCAGGGCAAGGGCACCTTCGTCGCCAAGCCCAAGGTGTCGCAGGCGCTCCAACTCACCTCGTACACCGAGGACATGCGCGCCCAGGGTCTCGAACCCACCTCTCAGCTCCTGGACATCGGCTACATCACCGCGGACGACGCGCTCGCCGGCCTGCTCGACATCTCGGCCGGCGGCCGGGTGCTGCGCATCGAGCGGCTGCGCCTCGCGAGCGGCGAACCGATGGCGATCGAGACGACCCACCTGTCCGCCAAGCGCTTCCCCGCCCTGCGCCGTTCGCTCGTCAAGTACACCTCTCTCTACACCGCGCTCGCCGAGGTCTACGACGTCCATCTCGCCGAGGCCGAGGAGACCATCGAGACCTCGCTGGCCACACCGCGCGAGGCCGGACTGCTCGGCACCGACGTGGGCCTGCCCATGCTGATGCTCTCCCGCCACTCGCTCGACAAGCTGGGCGAGCCGGTGGAATGGGTGCGGTCGGTGTACCGCGGCGACCGGTACAAGTTCGTCGCGCGCCTCAAGCGGCCTACGGACTGAGCGAGTTCGGGCGGCGCGCCGCCGCCCGCACGGGCCACCGGGGGCGGGACCGCGCCCGGCGGTCCCGCCGTCCCCCGAGGGCGCCGTCCGGCACGCACACCAAGCCTCCACACCGGCGCTCCGAGCAGGGGTTCCCTAAAGCTGAACCGTCGCCTAGATTGCCTGCGCGTTACACAGGTGATCGCGAGGGGACGGAGCCGCCGTATGTCAGACCTGCCCGAAGTGAAACCACCGGTGGTGACACCGGTCCGCGTGGTGATCGCGCTCTGCCTCGTCGCGCCCTTCGTCGCGATGCTGTGGGTCGGTTCCTACGCCAAGACCGACCCGACCTTCATCGGCATCCCGTTCTTCTACTGGTACCAGATGCTGTGGGTGCTCCTCTCTACGGTGCTGACGGTGACCGCGCACCAGCTCTGGCGGCGTGACCAGCGGGCCCGCGCGGCCAAGGGAGGGACCGGAGCATGAACGACGGTGTGAACGGCGTCGCTCTGGGCGTCTTCATCTTCTTCTTCCTGGCCGTCACGGTCATGGGCTTCCTGGCCGCGCGCTGGCGCAAGGCCGACAACGAACACAGCCTCGACGAATGGGGCCTGGGCGGGCGGTCGTTCGGCACCTGGGTCACCTGGTTCCTGCTCGGCGGCGACCTCTACACGGCGTACACCTTCGTCGCCGTCCCCGCGGCGATCTACGCGGCGGGCGCGGCCGGCTTCTTCGCCGTGCCCTACACGATCCTCGTGTACCCGTTGATCTTCACGTTCCTGCCCCGCCTGTGGTCGGTCTCCCACAAGCACGGCTATGTGACGACCTCGGACTTCGTGCGCGGCCGGTTCGGCTCCAAGAGCCTGTCGCTGGCCGTGGCCGTCACCGGCATCCTCGCGACCATGCCGTACATCGCGCTCCAACTGGTCGGCATCCAGGCCGTCCTCGACGTGATGGGCGTGGGCGGCGGCGAGAACACCAACTGGTTCGTCAAGGACCTGCCGCTCCTCATCGCCTTCGGCGTGC
Organism: Streptomyces sp. NBC_01428; assembly: GCF_036231965.1. Taxonomy (NCBI): domain Bacteria; kingdom Bacillati; phylum Actinomycetota; class Actinomycetes; order Kitasatosporales; family Streptomycetaceae; genus Streptomyces; species Streptomyces sp. NBC_01428. Next base: position 3,406,912 of record NZ_CP109499.1, read on the forward strand.
TGGCCGCGTACACCTACTCCTCGGGTCTGCGGGCCCCCGCGCTGATCGCGTTCGTGAAGGACACCCTGATCTACATCGTGATCGCGGTGGCCATCATCTACATCCCGATCAAGCTCGGCGGCTTCGACGAGATCTTCAAGGCGGCCGGCGACAAGTACACGGCGGCCGGCGCCGGCGGGGTCGTCCCGCCCGCGGCGGGCCAGTGGACCTACGCCACGCTCGCGCTGGGCTCGGCGCTGGCGCTGTTCATGTATCCGCACTCCATCACCGCGACGCTGTCCAGCCGCAGCCGCGAGGTGATCCGCCGCAACACGACCATCCTGCCCCTGTACTCGCTGATGCTGGGGCTGCTCGCCCTGCTCGGGTTCATGGCCATCGCGGCCGGCGTGAAGGTGCAGAACGGCCAGCTCGCCATCCCGCAGCTCTTCGAGACCATGTTCCCGGACTGGTTCGCGGGCGTGGCCTTCGCCGCCATCGGCATCGGGGCCCTCGTCCCGGCGGCCATCATGTCGATCGCGGCCGCGAACCTCTTCACCCGCAACATCTACAAGGACTTCATCAAGCCGGACGCGACGCCGAAGGAGGAGACCCGGGTCTCCAAGATCGTCTCGCTGCTGGTGAAGGTGGGCGCGCTGGTCTTCGTCCTGACGATGGACAAGACCGTCGCGATCAACTTCCAGCTGCTGGGCGGCATCTGGATCCTGCAGACCTTCCCCGCGCTGGTCGGCGGCCTGTTCACGCGCTGGTTCCACCGCTGGGCGCTGCTGGGCGGCTGGGCGGTCGGCATGGTCTACGGGACGCTCGCCGCCTACGGGGTGGCCTCGCCGACCCAGAAGCACTTCGGCGGCAGCTCCAAGGAGATCCCCGGCATCGGGGAGATCGGCTACATCGGCCTCACGGCGTTCGTCATGAACGTGGTCGTCTCCGTCGTCCTCACCTTCGTCCTGCGGGCGCTGAAGGCGCCGGACGGCATCGACGAGACCTCGCCCGAGGACTACACGGCCGACGCGGGCGACGCCGGGGTCGCGACCGAACTCCCGCCGGCCACGGCGGACGCGAGCCACTGACCCGACGCGCCCGCCCTGGAAACAGGGCGGGCGCGACGCGCACGGACACGGGCCGCCGGAGAGGGCATCCGGCGGCCCGTCGCCGTGTCCGTCCGACGGCCCCGCCCGCGCGCCCGCACCGGGGAGCCGGGCGGCGTCACGGGGCCGTGCGGCGACGGCGTGGGCGGCGCGTCCGGAGCCCGGCGACCTCCGGCCGCTCACCTACGAGTTGACCCTCCGGCACGCTCCGTAGCGCTCTCCGGCACCGACACGACACAACATGTGGGGGTGCTCCCTGAGCCCGGCACAAGATGTATGCTCGTGCTCGCTGTCGTCGCAGGGGAATCCGGTGCGAATCCGGAACTGTCCCGCAACGGTGTACTTGTGCGTGTTCGTGTATTGGACGTGCTCGCACACGTCTCAGTCCGAGGACCTGCCGACAGCGCACCCCGGCCACCCGGCCCGGGTGCCGACGACGTCCGGGCCTCGCGGAATGGGCCGGTGGACGCGGTGCGCTGGCTGCCCAGAAGCGCTTCCGTGTGCCCCCGTGCTCCCCGACAGGCCCCGTGCCGAGCGAGGGAGAGCCCCACGTGACCATCGCGCCAGCAGATCCGGCTTCAGTGACCGAGCACCAGGCCCCGGTGGAGACCGACGGCCCCGGAGCCGCGCTGCTGCGGACCCTGACCGACCTCACCGCCGACCTCGCCGACGCCGACCCCGGCCGGGTCGCCGCCGCGGCGCTGCGTGGCCGGTCCGCCCGCGCCGACGAGGCCGAACTGCGCGAACTGGCCACGGAGGCGGCCGCCGGACTCATCTCCGAGGACCCGGTCTACTCCCGGCTCGCCGCCCGGCTGCTCACCATCAGCATCGCCGCCGAGGCCAGGTCCCAGGGCGTCACGACCTTCTCCGAGTCGGTCGCCGTCGGCCACCGCGAGGGACTGGTCGCCGACCGCACCGCCGACTTCGTCCGGCTGCACACCGCCCGGCTCGACGCGATGATCGACACGGCCGGCGACGACCGCTTCGGCTACTTCGGTCTCCGTACGCTGCACAGCCGTTACCTGCTCCGCCACCCCATCACCCGCAAGGTCGTCGAGACGCCCCAGCACTTCATGCTGCGGGTCGCCTCCGGCCTCGCCGAGGACGACACGGCACGCGCCGTCGACGAAGTCTCCGCGCTCTACGGGCTCATGAGCCGGCTCGACTACCTCCCGTCCTCCCCCACGCTCTTCAACTCCGGTACGCGGCACCCGCAGATGTCGTCCTGCTACCTCCTCGACTCCCCGCAGGACGAGCTGGACTCCATCTACGACCGCTACCACCAGGTCGCCCGGCTGTCGAAGCACGCCGGCGGCATCGGTCTGTCGTACTCCCGCATCCGGTCGCGCGGTTCGCTGATCCGCGGCACCAACGGGCACTCCAACGGCATCGTCCCGTTCCTCAAGACCCTCGACGCCTCGGTCGCCGCGGTGAACCAGGGCGGTCGCCGCAAGGGCGCTGCCGCCGTGTACCTGGAGACCTGGCACTCCGACATCGAGGAGTTCCTGGAGCTGCGCGACAACACCGGTGAGGACGCCCGGCGTACGCACAACCTGAACCTCGCCCACTGGATCCCGGACGAGTTCATGCGCCGGGTGAACGAGGACGGCGTCTGGTCGCTCTTCTCCCCCTCGGACGTGCCCGAGCTGGTCGACCTGTGGGGCGACGCGTTCGATGCCGCCTACCGCAAGGCCGAGGAGGCGGGTCTCGCCAAGAAGACCATCCCGGCCCGCGACCTGTACGGCCGCATGATGCGCACCCTCGCGCAGACCGGCAACGGCTGGATGACCTTCAAGGACGCCGCCAACCGCACCGCCAACCAGACGGCGGAGCCCGGCCACACCGTCCACTCCTCGAACCTGTGCACCGAGATCCTGGAGGTCACGGACGACGGGGAGACCGCGGTCTGCAACCTGGGCTCGGTCAACCTCGGCGCGTTCGTCGTCGGTGACGACATCGACTGGGAGCGGCTCGACGAGACCGTGCGCACCGCGGTCACCTTCCTCGACCGGGTCGTGGACATCAACTTCTACCCGACCGAGCAGGCGGGGCGCTCCAACTCCCGCTGGCGTCCGGTCGGTCTGGGCGCGATGGGCCTCCAGGACGTCTTCTTCAAGCTGCGGCTGCCCTTCGACTCGCCGCAGGCGCGCGCCCTGTCCACCCGGATCGCCGAGCGCATCATGCTCGCCGCCTACGAGGCCTCCGCGGACCTCGCCGAGCGCAACGGGCCGCTCCCCGCCTGGGAGAAGACCCGTACCGCTCGCGGTGTGCTGCACCCCGACCACTTCGACGTCGAGCTGAACTGGCCGGAGCGCTGGGCGGCGCTGCGGCAGCGGATCGCCGAGGTCGGCATGCGCAACTCGCTGCTCCTCGCCATCGCGCCGACCGCCACCATCGCGTCCATCGCGGGCGTCTACGAGTGCATCGAGCCGCAGGTGTCGAACCTGTTCAAGCGCGAGACACTCTCCGGCGAGTTCCTCCAGGTCAACTCCTACCTGGTGGCCGAGCTGAAGAAGCTCGGCGTGTGGGACGCGCAGACCCGTGAGGCGCTGCGCGAGTCCAGCGGCTCGGTGCAGGGCTTCACCTGGGTGCCGCAGGACGTCCGCGACCTGTACCGCACGGCGTGGGAGATCCCGCAGCGCGGCCTGATCGACATGGCCGCCGCGCGGACCCCGTTCCTGGACCAGGCGCAGTCCCTGAACCTGTTCCTGGAGACGCCGACCATCGGCAAGCTCTCCTCGATGTACTCCTACGCCTGGAAGTCGGGTCTGAAGACCACGTACTACCTGCGGTCCCGTCCCGCGACGCGCATCGCCCGCGCCGCCCAGGCCCAGGCGCAGCCCGAGAAGACCATCCCCGTCCAGCAGGTCGCCGACCCCGACGCCGTCGCCTGCTCCCTGGAAAACCCCGAGTCTTGCGAGGCCTGCCAGTAATGACCGACACCCAGCACGAGAAGAACCTGCTCGACCCGGGCTTCGAACTGACTCTCCGTCCCATGCGCTACCCGGACTTCTACGAGCGCTACCGGGACGCGATCAAGAACACCTGGACCGTCGAGGAGGTCGACCTCCACTCGGACGTCGCCGACCTCGCGAAGCTGACGCCGGGTGAGCAGCACATGATCGGCCGGCTGGTCGCGTTCTTCGCGACGGGCGACTCGATCGTGTCGAACAACCTCGTGCTGACCCTGTACAAGCACATCAACTCCCCCGAGGCGCGGCTCTACCTGAGCCGTCAGCTGTTCGAGGAGGCCGTGCACGTCCAGTTCTATCTGACGCTGCTCGACACGTACCTGCCCGACCCCGCGGACCGCGCGGCGGCCTTCGACGCGGTCGAGAACATCCCGTCCATCCGCGAGAAGGCGCAGTTCTGCTTCAAGTGGATGGACTCGGTCGAGAAGATGGACCGGCTGGAGACGCAGGCCGACCGCCGCCGCTTCCTGCTGAACCTGATCTGCTTCGCCGCGTGCATCGAGGGCCTCTTCTTCTACGGTGCCTTCGCGTACGTCTACTGGTTCCGCAGCCGGGGTCTGCTGCACGGCCTGGCGACCGGCACCAACTGGGTGTTCCGCGACGAGACGATGCACATGAGCTTCGCCTTCGAGGTCGTGGACACCGTCCGCAAGGAGGAGCCGGAGCTCTTCGACGACCGGCTCCAGGAGCAGGTGACCGACATGCTGCGCGAGGCCGTCGAGGCCGAGCTGCAGTTCGGGCGCGACCTGTGCGGTGAGGGCCTGCCGGGGATGAACACCGACTCGATGCGGCAGTACCTGGAGTGCGTCGCCGACCAGCGCCTGCAGCGGCTGGGCTTCGCGCCGGTGTACGGCTCGGAGAACCCGTTCTCCTTCATGGAGCTCCAGGGTGTCCAGGAGCTGACGAACTTCTTCGAGCGCCGCCCGTCGGCGTACCAGGTCGCGGTGGAGGGTTCGGTCGACCTCGACGAGGACTTCTGACCGTTCGTCACCGAACCGGTCGCCCGACCGGACGTCAGCGTTGAGAGCCGGGGCGCGCACGCGTGACCGGTGAGAGCCGGGCCGCCTGTGCGGCCCGGCTTTCGTCACGTGCTGCCCCCGGGCCGCCAATCCCCGTTCCAATCCCCGTCCATGGAGCGGCAAAGTTCTGCGGGCACGGCTGTTCGCAGGTCGCCGGGCCCGGCTACGTTCTGGCCGTCCCGCCGTATCGCCCGACAGCGGCACGGCAGGACAACTGGATTGGCATGCCCATGACGTATTGCACGACAGGGCGCGGGTCGCCTCGGAGCACCTCTCCGTGAACCGCGCTACGCGCGTCATGAGCCGGTCCTTCAGAGCGCCGAGAACCCCCACTTCCGGCTGTGGCACCGCGCAGGGCCCCACCAGGGCCCACGCGGCACCGGCCTCGAACCGATGGAGGCGACACCCCCATGCGTTCCCAGCGCCCGATACCCTCCGGCAGACCCGCCCGGAGCCTGCGAAGACTCCTCACCTCGGCCCTTCCGGCCCTCGCTCTCGGCCTCGCCGGGTTCGCGGCGGCCCCGCCGGCGGACGCCCAGCCCGCGCCGGCCCCCACGATCTCGCACACCACCCAGAACTCCAGGGCTCTCACCGACCCCGCCCGGCAGGCCGTCCACGCCACCGGGAAGGCCGGCCAGAAGGTCGCGACGAAGCACCTGTGCGCCGAGGCCGCCCGGCCCGGCACGATGTCGTGCTTCGCGCAGCGCCGGACCGACATCGCCCAGAAGCTCGCCGCCGCCGTCTCCCCGGACGCGGCCGCCGCGGTGTCCGGCCTGAGCCCGGCCAACCTGCACAGCGCCTACAACCTGCCCTCGACCGGCGGCTCCGGCCTGACCGTCGCCGTCGTCGACGCGTACAACGACCCCAACGCCGCCGCCGACCTCGCCACGTACCGCACCCAGTTCGGCCTGTCGGCCTGCACGAAGGCCAACGGCTGCTTCAAGCAGGTGAGTCAGACCGGTTCGACCACCTCGCTGCCGACCAACGACAGCGGCTGGGCGGGTGAGGAGGCGCTCGACATCGACATGGTCAGCGCCGTCTGCCCGAACTGCAACATCGTCCTCGTGGAGGCCGATTCGGCGAACGACACCGACCTCGGCGCGGCGGAGAACGAGGCGGTCTCGCTCGGCGCGAAGTTCGTCTCCAACAGCTGGGGCGGCAGCGAGTCCTCCTCGCAGACCGGCGAGGACACCTCGTACTTCAAGCACCCCGGCGTCGCGATCACGGTCTCGTCGGGCGACGAGGCCTACGGCGCCGAGTACCCGGCCACGTCCCAGTACGTGACCGCGGTCGGCGGAACCGCGCTGACCACCTCGTCGAGCTCCCGCGGCTGGAGCGAGTCGGTCTGGAAGACCAACAGCACCGAGGGCACCGGCTCCGGCTGCTCCGCGTACGACACCAAGCCGAGCTGGCAGACCGACACCGGCTGCTCGAAGCGCATGGAGTCCGACGTCTCCGCGGTCGCCGACCCCGCGACCGGCGTGGCCGTCTACGACACCTACGGCGGCTCCGGCTGGGCGGTCTACGGCGGCACCAGCGCCTCGGCCCCGATCATCGCCGGTGTCTACGCGCTGGCGGGCACCCCGGGCTCCGCCGACTACCCGGCGAAGTACCCCTACTCCCACACGTCGAGCCTCTACGACGTGACCAGCGGCAACAACGGCTCCTGCTCGCCGTCCTACTTCTGCACCGCGGGCACCGGCTACGACGGACCGACCGGCTGGGGCACCCCGAACGGTACGGCCGCCTTCACCTCGGGCGGCAGCACCGGCAACACGGTGACCGTCACCAACCCGGGCAACCGGTCGACGGCGACGGGCAGTTCGGTGAGCCTGCAGATCGCGGCCACCGACAGCGCGGGCGCGGCCCTCACGTACAGCGCGACCGGGCTGCCGACCGGGCTGTCGATCAGCTCCTCGACCGGTCTGGTCTCCGGCACGGCGAGCACCGCGGGCACCTACGCGGTCACCGTCACCGCGAAGGACGGCACCGGCGCCTCCGGGTCGGCCTCCTTCACCTGGACCGTGAGCACCTCGGGCGGCGGCACCTGCTCCGCGGCGCAGTTGCTCGGCAACCCGGGATTCGAGTCGGGCAGCACCTCGTGGACCGCGTCGAGCGGCGTCATCACGACCGACACCGGTGAGGCCGCGCACGGCGGTTCCTCCAAGGCCTGGCTGGACGGCTACGGCTCGACCCACACCGACACGCTGTCCCAGTCGGTGACCGTCCCGGCCGGCTGCAAGGCGACGCTCACCTTCTACCTGCACATCGACACGGCCGAGACCAGCACCAGCACGGCCTACGACAAGCTCACCGTCACCGCCGGCTCCACCACGCTGGCGACCTACTCCAACCTCAACAAGGCCACCGGCTACGCCCAGAAGACCTTCGACCTGTCCTCCTTCGCCGGCTCCACCGTCACGCTGAAGTTCAGCGGCGCCGAGGACTCCTCCCAGCAGACGAGCTTCGTCGTGGACGACACCGCCCTGACGACCGGCTGACCGAACGCGCGCAGGGCCCCGGCCGCCGTGGCGGCCGGGGCCCTGTCGCACGTCACGCGGGCCGGATGGATCCTGATCCGCCGGTGGCACGTCCAACCCGCAAGGAGGCCACCCCATGCGTCGAACGACCCACACCAGGACCATCGCCCTCACGGCACTGACCCTGCTCCTCGCGGCGGGCTGCGGAACACAGGGAGGAAGCGAGGCGGGCGGCGGCAGGACCGTGTCGCCGTCGGACGCCCCGTCGTCCCCGCACTCACCCGGGTCCGCGTCGCCGACCCCGCCCGCGTCGCCCACCTCGTCGGCCTCACCCGCGTCACCGCCCCCGTCCTCGGACCAGGACTGCACGACGGTGAAGGGGATGCTCGACGCGGCCGACACCGGCCACACGTACTGCCTGGCGGCCGGGGACACGCTCCGCGTCACGCTGGACGGCACCACTCCCCGCCCCTGGAAGCCCGTGAAGAGCGACGGCGGCGGCCTGGAGCCGACCAACGGCGGCATCGTCCTCCAGCCCGGCGACGCGGCCGCGGCCTACCGGGCGGTGTCGGCCGGGACGGTCCGGCTGACCTCGTCCCGGCCGATGTGCCCGAGCGATCCGGGCCGGATCTCCTGCAAGGGGCTTCAGGAGTGGACGGTCACGGTGGTCGTGACGAAGGCCTGAGGCCGCGGTGGCCGCCAGGCGTCCTGCCGGGCGCCGGCGGCCGCCCTGAGCTGACGATCCACCCGCCTCTCCCGGGCGAGCCCGATCAAGGACGGGAGCGCCACGAGCGCGAAGATCGCGAGGACGACGAGGATTCCGACGAGGTTGTCCATCAGTGCGTTCATGAACATCAGTGTCCCGCCGGTGACTCCTTACCGTCAGTGGCAGAACTGCCGCACCCCCTCGAATTACTGCCACTTCCGGTGCACACTGAGGACCATGCTGAACAACGTGGCGGCCGTCCTGCTCGACGGCGTGCATCCCTTCGAACTCGGCGTCGTGTGCGAGGTGTTCGGCCTCGACCGCAGCGACGAGGGCCTGCCCGTCTACGAGTTCGCGGTCGTCTCCGCCGAAGGTCCGACGCTCCGCACCCATGTCCCCGGCTTCACGGTCTCCACGCCGTACGGCCTGGACCGGCTCGAAGAGGCGGACCTCGTCGTCGTCCCCGCCGGGAACACCTTCGCCGTCCGCGGCTACCCGCCCGAACTGCTCGCGTCGCTGCGCCGGGCGGTGGACCGCGGGTCCCGGGTGCTCAGCGTGTGTTCGGGCGTCTTCGCGCTCGGCGCGGCCGGGCTGCTCGACGGCCGCCGCTGCGCCGTGCACTGGCAGCACGCCGACGAGCTGGCCCGGCAGTATCCGCGGGCGGTCGTGGAACCGGACGTGCTGTACGTCGACGCGGACCCGGTGATCACCTCGGCCGGCACCGCCGCCGGGATCGACGCCTGCCTGCACATCGTCCGCAAGGAGCAGGGCACCGAGGTGGCCAACACCATCGCCCGCCGCATGGTGGTCCCGCCGCACCGGGACGGCGGCCAGGCCCAGTACATCGAGCGGCCCCTGCCCCGCTCGCGGTGCGACACGGTCGGTGACGTGCTGGTGTGGATGCAGCGGCACCTCGACCTGGAGACCACCGTCGAACAGCTCGCGGCCCGGGCCCACATGGCGCCCCGCACCTTCGCGCGCCGCTTCCAGCAGGAGACCGGGACCACGCCCTACCGCTGGATCCTGAGCCAACGGGTGCTGCTGGCACAGCGGTTGCTGGAGGCGTCGGACGAGACGATGGACGCGATAGCGAGCCGCACGGGATTCGGCACGGCCGCCGCCCTGCGCCACCAGTTCGTCCGGAGCCTCGGCACGACCCCGAACGCGTACCGGCGCACGTTCAGGGGCCCGGAGGCGGCCTGAACGTGCGCCAGGTGGACGTGCGGGCGGGTACGGTCCGGCCGGGGCCGGACGGTGGACCCGGCTAGCGCGGGTCGGCCTTCAGCCGCAGCCCGTGCGGCCGCAGGGTGATGCCGACGCGGGTCGCGTCGTTGGAGCCGGACACCTGCCCGAAGCGCCAGCGGGAGGCCACGGTCGCGGTGACGAGCGTGAGCTGCGCCATCGAGAAGTGGTCACTGGGGCACTTGCGGTTGCCGACGCTGAAGGGCCGCATCGCGTACTTCGGGATGTCCTTGGAGCGTTCCGGAAGCCAGCGGTCGGGGTCGAAATCCAGATGCTCCTGGTACGAGCGGGGATCGCGCTGGATCGCGTACGGGCTGTAGACGATGTCGGCACCGGCCGGAATGCGATAGCCGCCCAGTTCGGTTTCGGTCACCGCCCGCCGCGTCAATATCCATACGGCGGGGCGCAAACGCATGGCCTCGACGACGACATTGTTCGTGTGCGACAGCTTCCGGACGTCGTCGAATCCGACGGGCCGGTCCCCGACGACGGATTGCACCTCGGCGGCCACCTTGTCCGCCTCTTCCGGGTGTTCGGTGAGGACTTGGAGCAGCCACATGATCGTGGACGCGATGGTTTCGCTTCCGGGCGTCAGTATCGCGACGACCTGGTCGTGGATCTCCTGTTCGTCGATGGGGTCGCCGTCGTCGTTCTTCGCCTCCAGCAATGCCGTCAGCAAATCGTCCGGCTTTTGACCAGATGCGCGGCGCTCGGCGATGATCTCGTCGACGAGAGCGTGCAAATCGGCCAATGCCCGGTCGAATTTGCGCATGGACGGAAGCGGGAGCCGATAGAGCGGCCCCGCGGGTATGACCATGCGCTGGTACATACCGCGGAACACGGTTGCGAGGGCGAGGCTGAGCCGCTCGGCGCGCTCGTCCATGAAGCGGCCGCGCAACAGGCAGCGGGCGGCCATGCGGACGGCGACGCGGAAGGACTCGGAGGTGCAGTCGACGGTCGCCCCGCCCTCCCAGCGGTCGGCGAACGCGCGGGACTCCTCCTCCATGATCGGCCCGTACTCGGGGATGATGTCGGCGCGGAACGCGGGCTGGATGGTCCGCCGCTGGCGCCGGTGCATCGGTCCGTTGGCCGTCGCGACGCCCTTGTTGCCCAGCAGCCCTTCCAGCGACTCCCACAGGGGGCCGCCGATCTCGTAGTCCGGGTTGAGCGCCAGCGCGCCGGTGAGCGCGGGGGTGGTGACGGCGTACACCGTCTTGGGGCCGAGCTTCAGGCGCACGATGTCGCCGTGGTCGCGCAGCTGGGTGAAGAAGGCGAGCGGGTCGCGGGCCAGTTTCCAGCCGTGCCCGAGTACGGGCACCCCGCCTCCGGCGAGGGGCGGAACGGACAGCTCCAGCACCTCGGGCACCTCGGGTCGTACGGACTCGACGGTCATTTCTCACCTGCCGCTTCATTGTTGACGTACGGGGGTGTCGAGCGGTCGTCCCAGCTGTCGACCATGTACCGGCCCGACTCGTGGTGGAACCAGTACACGGAGCTGAACCAGTTCCGCATGTTTCCGACGCACGCCCTCACCGCGGCACTCGTCGCCTTTCCCTCCACGGTGCCGTCCGTGAGGGTTTCGGCGAGCCTTAAGACGTCCTTCTCGGCGGCGAGGAATTCGCTGATGCATTCCTCGACCCGGCGCCGGACTTCGGTGACGGCTTCTTCGAGCGTCAGCCCCTGATGGTGAATGAGGCTGATGCCGAGATTGTGGACCTCGTCGCCCGCTATTTCCTTCGGCAGCGAACAGAGGTCGTTGTACCAGGCGGCGAATTCCTGACTGAGCAGAGCCGCCCGGTGAAATGCAGGGTGCAGTCGTACCGTGTCGGGGAGTTCCTGTCCCGTGCTCGGTTCCAGGAGGTCGGTCCAGATCCAGTGCGCGAAGGTGAGCCGCCGCAGTTCGAGGTATTCCTCGACGGTGGGCACGGCGCCGGACGTACGGTTCCGGAATTCCCGGTCGTACGCCTCGATCACCGCGTGGAAGTGGAGCGCGAACCGCTCGTTCCAGTTCTCCCCGAGGAACGAGTACAGCCGGCCCACGCTGTCGGCGAACCCCGCGACCAGGGGATCCTGGTGGTGCAGGTGGTCCCCGGGTGCGTCGAGGGCCGCGTGGAGCTGGAACCTGAGCGTCCGCCAGGCGTCCGCGCGGCCGTGGATGACGTCCCGGTCGTGGCGGTCGTCCCAGACGAAGAACCACGCGCTGTAGTCGGCTATCGCCTGCATGACCTCGTCGGGAGCGCCTATGTAGTAGCCCGCCATCAAGTCCGTGTAGCACAGACCGTCGGCATATTCCTCGACCTTGTCCGCGGGCATGAGCCGCTTTTCGAGGAGCCAGGTCCGGGTCTTCTCCTGGAGCCTGGGCCAATACGGGTGCAGTTGACGGGGAAACTCGGACTCGATCACCGGGAGAGAGAGCGCCGGTGGGACCGCGATCGCTGTCGGTGTCGATGAAGAGCCGTGTGAGAAAGCATGCACGAACAAACCCCTCTCAGCCGCCTGTTGGCGCCACGCCCCTCCCGCTGTGCCGGGCGTGCGCCGTTGCGTATCCCCGCACTTCCCATTCAGCACCACAACTGACCGTTCTGGGAACGGATTTGCTCCATTCACTACCTCAAGGTGCCGAGAATCTCCCCTTGTGTGACTGAATCTGGATCACCGGGAGAGCACAAGGGAGCGAACGTGCGACGCACATACGAACGGTGCCTGGTCAGGAGGTTCCCCTGACCAGGCACCGTTCGAGCCGGCCCACGAGGAGCCGTGCGTCCCGCCTGTCAATTTCTGTCACAGCCGTACGGGACGGCCGGAGACGTGCTACGTCGGCGTTGTCAGTCGTTCGCGACGATCTCGTAGCGCGGTTCGTTCTCGGCCATCTGCCGCAGGGCGTCCTTGCGTTCACGCTTGGAGAGCCGGTCGATGTACAGGTACCCGTACAGGTGGTCCGTCTCGTGCTGAAGGCAGCGCGCGAAGTAGCCCGTACCGCGTACCCGGACCGGGTTGCCCTTCTCGTCCTGACCGGTGACCTCGGCGTAGTCGGGGCGGGCCAGCGGCGCGTACGCCGTGGGCACGGACAGGCAGCCCTCGTTGCTCTCGTCGAGCTGACGCTGCTCGGCCGGCAGGTCGACGAGCTTCGGGTTGCAGACCACACCGACGTGCCGGGTGCCCTGGTCGTCCTGGCAGTCGTAGACGAAGACCTTCAGGTCGACGCCGATCTGGTTGGCGGCCAGGCCCACGCCCTCGGCGGTGCGCTGGCTCGCGAACATGTCGGCGATCAGCCGGTCCAGCTCGTCGCCGAAGTCGGTGACGTCCTTGCACTCCTTGTGCAGCACCGGGTTGCCGACCACCGTGATCGGCCGCGAGGTACCCCGCTCGCGGTAGGCCGACTCACGCTCCTCGGCCTCCTCGGTGTCGATGACGTAGCCGTCGTCGTCCACGGGAAGCACGCCCACGTGCTGCTGATCGGTGTCCTGCTGGGCCATGACGACGTACGCCTTCCTCAAACCTTCGGGAAATCTGCGGGTACAGCCTAAGGGGACCTCAGCAGACCTCTTCCAGGTCCCGCCAGTCCCGGGAGTCCGGGCTGTCCGCCACCCAGCCGTCCAGCAGCCCGCGCACCAGCGAGGCGGGTGCCGCGAGCCCGCACTCCCGCTCGGGAACCCACAGCTGCCCGTCGGTGCGGTGTCCCAGCGGGCCCGGGTGTCCCGGCTCGCTGTGGTCGTGCGGGTCCAGGTGCTCCCCGTCGCCCTCGTCGGACGGCATCCGTGACTCGGAGCACATCCGGCACAGCAGCCGCACGGACGAGGACCAGTCCTCGGCGGCGAACCCCGCGTCGGCCGCGAGCTGCTCCAGCGCGTCCCGGTCGTCCTCGGTCGCCGCCTCCAGCAGGACGACCCAGGTCGGCACCGGTGAGGGGGCCCACAGCTCGATCTCGTCGAAGACCGGATACGAGTGGCCCGCCGCGGTGGTCCGCTCGCCGTGCGGGACGCCGTCGTGCAGCACGACCTCGCCCCAGCGGCGCCCGGAGGACGGCAGCGGGATCGACAGCACCTCGATACGGGCGGGGTCCAGCCGCCGCCCCCACACGACCTCGGCCTCACCCTCGGGCGACAGCCGGACGGCCGCGCTGCCGAGGTCCATGCCCACCGGCTCGCCGGAGACGGCGGCACCGCCGGGCACCCGCAGCCCGTACGCCTGCCACGCGCGGCGGGCCAGCGGCCAGTCCTGGAGGGCGGTGGCCGCGATCCCGACGTTCCACCAGTCGGGTGCGCCGGTCTCCCGGTCGAGCAGCGCGACGGCCCGCAGGCCCGCCGCCCGTGCCTGCTCCCAGTCGTGCCGGAACTTGTGGAGCAGCGCCAGGTTGAACCAGGACTCGGACAGCCAGGGCTCCAGGTCCGCGGCCCGCGTCAGCAGCGCTCCCGCGTCCTCGTACCGGCCGTCGCCGATGAGCGTGAACGCACGATCGGTGGCCTGCCGCCATGAGGCGGAGGGCCGGTGTCGTCCCTTGCCGAAGATCCTCACGATTCCCGCCTGCCAGTTCCTTGCGTTTCCCGCCTGCCGGTTCTTTGAAGAGTCCCCTGAAGGCAGTGCGGGCCCGGGCAGGCCCGTACCCCCGAACACCCTCTTCCTCGCATCCAACCACGTACCGTCGGACGGCCGCTCATTACCCATGGGTTACCCAGCCCAGGGCAAGGTCAGACCGGGTCGTGACAGGACCCGGGCCAGCGACTCCACGACCTCGGGCTGGTAGTCGCGGGCGGTCGCGAGCCGCAGCTTCTCCAGGGCCGTCAGCGGCCCTCCGGGCCCTGCTTCCCGGGCCATCTCCTCGTATGCGTTCACGGCGCGGACGATGCGCGCGGTGACGGGCTGCTCCCGGTACGGATCCGCCTGGCGCTCCACCACCACGGCGACCTCGGCGTCCACGCCGGTCTGCCGGACGACGGCACCGCCGAGCAGCGCGATCCGCCGCTGCTCGTCCGGCGGGAGGCCGGCGGTCGCTCCGGCCGGCACGGGGTCGACCAGGCTGAGCTGTCCGATGTCGTGCATCAGTGCCGCGTACTCCAGGACGGTGAGGCCGGGTTCGGACAGGCCCAGCTCACGGCCGACGGCCCGGCTGAGGGCGGCCACCCGGCGGGCGTGCCCGGCCGGGGTGTACCCGGCGATCTCGGTCGCCCGGGCGAGCGAGGCGATCGTCTGGCGGTAGGTGACCCGCACCGCCGCGTACCGCCGGAAGGACAGCTGGGTGAGCAGCAGCGGCAGCGAGAACACGGGCAGGGCCCACAGTCCGACCACCGCGACGGCGAGCGCCATGACGGCCCCGGTCGCGCACACGGCCGTGCCGATCCCGAGCGTGGCCCGCAGTTCGTCGCGCAGCAGCGGCCCGAACGGCCACCGGGTCCGCGCGTGCGCCGTCGCCGCCGCGAGCACGGCGTCCCAGAGCGTGGTGACCACGAGCAGCGCGACGAGCAGCAGCGCGACCGCGGGACCTCCCCACGCCGGCAACCTGCCCTGGTTGTAGAGGGGTTGGAAGCAGACGGCGGCGAAGGCCACGGTGAGGACGCGGCGGGCGAGGTGGTCGAGGGTGGGACCGCGGCCGCGGGCGACGTGCGGGACGCAGCCGACCAGGGCCGCCGCGACGACCACGGCGACGACCTGGAGGACACCGTGTCCGGTGCGCTGCCCCGCGTTCTCGCCGAGCAGCGCGTACGCGAGGGCTCCGGCTGCTCCGAGGGGGGCCGACTCCCGTTCCTCGGCTCCGCTCCAGCGGGCCAGCTCTCCGACGGCGATGAGCACGCCGAAGGCCAGCACCGTACCGCGGTCGTCGAGCCCGTCCCAGAGGGTGACGCCGAGGGCGAGGACGGTGAGGAGGAGGGCGAGGGCGCGTACGGCGGTGATCGTGGCGGGCGGGGCCACCGCCGACGGGAAGCGTGCGGGACGTGCGGTCAGCCCGTGCCGGGGTGCGGCGGTGCTCACGGCGCCCCCCGGCCGAGGGCGCCGGAGGCGTGCGGGGAGACCGGTCCTGCGCCGGGGACGGCGGGCGGGCCGATGTCCGCGGTCACCGCGGGGTGCCAGCCGTGCCGGCCGAGCGCCCGCACCAGCGCCTCGACCATGCCGGGGTCGAACTGCGCCCCGGCGCAGCGCTCCAGCTCCTCCAGGGCGGCCGGTACCGGCCGGGCCCTGCGGTAGGACCGGGTGGAGGTCATCGCGTCGAAGGCGTCGGCGACGGCGACCACCCGGGCGAACTCGGGGATCTGCGCACCGGCCAGCCCGTACGGATATCCGCTGCCGTCCAGCCGTTCGTGGTGGTGCAGGATCGCCGAGCGGGCCTCGCCGAGGAAGGCGATCCCGCGGACCATCTCGTGCCCGTACTCGGGGTGCAGCTCGATGATCCGGCGTTCCTCGGGGGTCAGCGGGCCGTCCTTGCGCAGCAGCCGGGTGGGCACGCCGAGCTTGCCGACGTCGTGCAGGATCCCGGCGAAGCGCAGTCCCTCGACGCGGTCGTCGTCCATGCCGAGTTCGCGGGCGATCATCATGGACGCCTGGCCGACCCGCTCGCTGTGTCCGCGGGTGTAGCCGTCCTTGATGTCGACGGCCTGGACGAGGGCGCGGATGGTGGCCTGGTGGGCGGCGCGCTCCCGGTGGTACTGGGCGAAGACCCAGCAGGACACGTACATGGGAAGCAGCACGAGCAGGGCGGCGACGGGGCCGTACGGGCTGCGCCAGAGCACCGCCATCATCAGTCCGGCCAGTCCGTGCGCGGCGACGGGGGCCAGCGAGCGCGCGAAGAGGCCGCGCCAGGCGGTGCGCAGCGGCGCCCGTTCGGCGAGCGCGAGGATGCCGCCGTCGAGAACGGCGAGCACGGCGCAGAAGGTGAGGACGGCGGCGCCCGCGGGGACCAGCGCGTAGGGGAAACGGGGGGTGGCCACGGCGTCCGGGCCACCGAGCGCGTCGTACGCCCGGGAGGCCGCCCAGACGGCGACGGCCAGCTGGGCGGCGCGCCAGACGCGGCGCGGGGTGCGCGGTCGCTGGTCGACCCGGGCGAGCAGGGCGCCGGGCAGCGCGACGAGGGCGGCGGCGGACGGGGGCAGCAGGAAGGCGCCGGCCAGCAGGACGGGGAGGAAGGTGCCCATGCCCTGCGGGGTCTCGCCGCCCGGTGATCCGGCGGCGCGCGGTCCGCGGGGCGGTGGGATGTGGTCGCAGCCGGCGTAGAGCACGGCGAGCAGGGCGACGATCCACCAGGGGACACGGAGGTCCGGCACGGGGGCGAGGCAGGCGAGTGCCGCGAGAACGACACAGGCCACGTACACCCGGGCTCCCGCCGGAACCGAACCCATCTTCCTCGTCCCTCCCCCGGTCTCAGGCTCCGGAGCCTAGGACGGGGAAAGCGGCACGTGGACGGGTATGCACGAATCCGCGGGCCGGAAGCCCGCGGATTAGCACGTTCGGGTGACGGACGGACGGTCTTTCGGTCCGTGACGGTCGCGCCGGGGTCAGGACTCCCGGGCCGTCGCGGTCACGTCGTGGTCGGGAACGGCCTGCCCCGAGCGGATGAGGTCGATGCGTCCCATGACCTTGGCCCGCAGATCGGTGGGCACGTCGTCATGACCGCAGCACCGCTTCACCAGCTTCTTGACAGCTTGTTCGAGGCCGTACTTCTCGAGGCACGGGGAGCACTCCTCGAAGTGGACCTCGAACTTGGTGCAGTCCGCGTCCGGCATCTCATGATCGAGGAACTCGTAGAGGTGATCGAGTACCTCACTGCAATCCGTCTCGTGCGGCTCTCCGCAGCTCATGAGCCCGAGCCTTTCGCTTCGTTCGACTCTCCGGCGCCCGCGGGGACCAGCCCGCGGTCACGGGCGTAGTCCTCCAGCATGCCGCGCAGTTGGCGACGGCCTCGGTGCAGCCGGGACATCACCGTTCCGATGGGTGTCCCCATGATGTCCGCGATCTCCTTGTACGCAAAGCCCTCTACGTCCGCGAGATACACGGCGATGCGGAATTCCTCGGGAATCGCCTGCAGCGCCTGCTTGACGTCCGAGTCGGGCAGGTGGTCGAGCGCCTGCGACTCCGCGGAGCGCAGTCCGGTCGACATGTGCGACTCGGCGCGCGCGAGCTGCCAGTCCTCGATCTCCTCGGCCGCACTGCGCTGGGGTTCGCGCTGCTTCTTGCGGTACGAGTTGATGAAGGTGTTGGTGAGAATGCGGTACAGCCACGCCTTGAGGTTGGTGCCCTCACGGAACTGGTGGAAGGACGCGTACGCCTTGGCGTACGTCTCCTGCACCAGGTCCTCGGCGTCGGCCGGGTTGCGCGTCATGCGCAGGGCGGCCGAGTACATCTGGTCGAGGAATTCGAGCGCGTCCCGCTCGAAGCGCGCGGTGCGCTCGGCGGACGATTCCGCCGTCGCGTCGCTCGTGCCCTGGCCCTCGGGCTGCTCCGCCTGGCCGTTATCGGTCCCTGCGTCGGTCCCAGTGACCGGACCCACCTCCTCCAGCGATGTAGCGGGACCGAGACCGGTCCCACTGGAATCGGAGAATAGACGACCTTCGGTCGGGGCGGCTTGCCCAGCGGCCGGGGAGGGACGTACATCCTGGCCGCCCGGTGTCCGAACCGGAGTGTTCTTACCCGCGCGCAGCACCGTCCAGTCCAGGTCAGCGCGGCTGCTGCGGCTCGGGCAGAAGGTCGAACCCATGCGGCGGACTTCCTCTCGTACGAACGGTCCAGCACGCGCTCCGTGCTGTCTGATCCGCACAACAGTGGTCCGTCACGCAACATTCCCGGGCATCACCCGAGTGACGCGGACCACCGCACGACACCGTCCGTGACGATCTCCAGGGCCTCCTCCTGTCCGAGGGGCGCCTTCTTCGGTACGGCGAAGCCGTGGTCCGCGTACGCCACCTCGACCAGCTCGTACGGGCCGTCCGGGAACTCCCGCGGTCGGCCGAACGGGTCGTTGCCGCCCTGGACGACGAGGGTGGGCACCCCGGCACCGAGCAGTTCGTCGGCGCGGGACTTCTCCGGTCTGCCCGGCGGGTGCAGCGGGAAGCTGAGCGCGAGGACGGCGGCGGCCCCGAGCTCGGACGCGGTACGGCAGGCGACGCGGGCGCCCGCGCTGCGGCCGCCGGAGATCACCGGCAGTCCGGTCTTCGCCAGGGCCGGCCACACCCCGCGCCAGCCGACGTCCAGTGTCTTCGGCGCGGGCGCCATCTTCTTGCCGGCCACCCGCCAGGGCTGTTCGACGAGGGCGACGCTCACCCCGTGCCCGGGGAGCACCCCGGCGAGCGCCCGGAGGTCCCGGGCCTCGATGCCGCCGCCCGCGCCGTGGCTCACGGCGAGGACGAGCCGCGGTCGCGCCGCGCGGTGCCAGGTGACGCGGGCCGGGCCGGCGTCCGTCTCGATCGTCTCGCTCACGCTGTTGATCTCGGTCACGTCAGAAGAGTGTGCCCTCCTCGGGCCCCTCCAGCTCCTTCAGCAGCTCCGGTCCGTTGTTGCGGACGTTGCTGACCGCCGTGGAGACGGGGAACGCGCGCATCAGTCCGGTGGGCGGCGGGGCGAGCAGGTCACGCAGGGCGTCCGGGTCGGTGTCGGCCGGGTCGAGCCAGCTGTCCCAGCGGTCCGGGGTGAGCATCAGGGGCATCCGGGGGTGGATGTCGGCCAGCGCCCGCGGGCCCTCGTCGGGCGCCACCGCGAGCGGCGTGGTCTCCGCCTCGGTCGTGATCACCGAGCAGGTCACCCACCAGGCCAGCGGGTGCTCGTCCGGCAGGGTCCGGTCCCGCCAGAACTCGTAGAGCCCGGCCATCGCGAAGACCGAGCCGTCCGCGGGGGTCACGAAGTAGGGCTGCTTGCGCGGCCGCTTCTTCTTGCCCTCGACCTCCAGGTCGCGCTCGGCGGTGCCGGTGACCCACTCGTAGTAGCCGTCGGCCGGGATGATGCAGCGCCGCGAGGTGAAGGCCCGGCGGTACGAGGGCTTCTCGTGCACCGTCTCGGCCCGCGCGTTGATCATCCGGGCGCCGCCCTCGGGCGTCTTGGCCCACGACGGGACGAGCCCCCACTTCAGCTTCCGCAGCTGGCGAACCGGTCTCGGGCTGTCCGCGTCCTTAACAGGACGGTCGAGGACGGCGTAGACCTCCTTCGTCGGGGCCACGTTGTAATCGGGAGCCAGAGTCTCCTCGACGTCCCACTTCTCGATCTCAAAGATTCCTGCGAGATCCTCGGGTCGACGACTCGCCGCATACCGTCCGCACATACGTGCCAGACTGCCAGACTCCGCGTCACGAGAGGGAGCCCCCGCCGACCATGGACAGCACCGCATCCACCTCGCTGGCCTCCCTGAGCACGCTGTGGGACGAGGTCTTCGGCAGCCAGCCGGACCCCGATCTGTGGGTGGTGATCGCCACTCTGGTCGCGGCCCTCGCGGCGGTCGTCCCGCACGGGGTGTGGCGCCTCTCCCGCAACGCCGTCACCATCGCCCACGAGGGCGGGCACGGGCTGGTCGCGCTGCTCACCGGACGCAGCCTGAGCGGCATCCGGCTGCACTCGGACACCAGCGGCCTGACGGTGAGCCGCGGCAAGCCGACCGGCCTCGGCATGATCCTGACCGCCGCGGCCGGCTACACCGCTCCCCCGCTGCTCGGCCTCGGCGGGGCGGCCCTCCTCGCCGCGGGCCACATCACCCTGCTGCTGTGGCTGGCCACGGCCCTGCTGATAGCCATGCTGGTGATGATCCGCAACGCGTACGGCGCGCTGACCGTGATCCTCGCCGGCGGAACGTTCGTGTTGGTGTCCTGGCTCACCGGACCCCAGGTGCAGGCGGCGTTCGCGTACGCCGTGGTGTGGTTCCTGCTGCTCGGCGGTGTCCGGCCGGCGTTCGAGCTCCAGGCGAAGCGGATGCGCGGCAACGCGGGCGACTCGGACGCCGACCAGTTGTCGCGGCTCACCCACGTACCGGCGGGACTGTGGCTGTTCCTGTTCCACGCCGTGTCGCTGTGCTCGCTGATGGGCGGCGCGCGGTGGCTGCTGGAGGTGTGAGCCGGCTGCCCGGCCGCTCGGCCCCCCACGGGCGCTGAGGGGTCCCGAGCTGCGGCGCGGCCGTCCGCGGTACCCGGGGCACGGGAGGGTCCCCGCGCCCGTCCGACGGTGTCTTCGGCCGTGACGGACCAACGGCGGCCCGGCCTCCAGCCGATAAAGTGGAGCGCATGACCGCGAACCCCGCCCACACCGCCCTCTGGCCCGCCCCGTACGCAAGCGGGGCCGTCGACGCGACGGTCCACGTGCCGGGGTCCAAGTCGGTCACGAACCGCGCTCTCGTGCTGGCCGCGCTGGCCTCCGAGCCGGGCTGGCTGCGCCGCCCGCTGCGTTCCCGCGACACCCTGCTGATGGCGGGCGCGCTGCGTGCCATGGGCGTGGGCATCGAGGAGACGGTCGCCTCCAGCTCGACGGTCGCGGCGGGCCCGGACGCCTCCGGCGAGGCCTGGCGGATCATCCCCTCGGGCCTGCGCGGCCCGGCCACGGTCGACGTCGGCAACGCCGGCACGGTGATGCGCTTCCTGCCCCCGGTCGCCGCGCTCGCGGACGGCCCGATCCGCTTCGACGGCGACCCGCGGTCGTACGAGCGTCCGCTGCACGGAGTGATCGACGCGCTGCGGCTGCTCGGCGCCCGGATCGACGACAACGACCGCGGCGCGCTGCCGCTGACCGTGCACGGCCAGGGTTCGCTGGACGGCGGCCCGGTGGAGATCGACGCCTCGTCGTCCTCCCAGTTCGTGTCCGCCCTGCTGCTCTCCGCGCCGCGCTTCAACCAGGGCGTCGAGGTCCGGCACACCGGCTCGACGCTCCCCTCCATGCCGCACATCCGGATGACCGTGGACATGCTGCGCGCCGTCGGTGCCCAGGTGGACACCCCGGAGTCGGGCGGCGAGCCGAACGTGTGGCGGGTGACGCCGGGCGCGCTGCTCGGCCGCGACCTGATCGTCGAGCCCGATCTGTCGAACGCCCAGCCGTTCCTCGCGGCCGCCCTCGTGACCGGTGGCACGGTCGTCGTGCCCGACTGGCCCGCCCACACCACCCAGCCCGGTGACCGGCTGCGGGAGATCTTCACCGAGATGGGCGGTTCCTGCGAACTGACCGAGACCGGCCTGGAGTTCACCGGTTCGGGTGCGATCCACGGCATCGACGTGGACCTCGGCGAGGTCGGGGAGCTGACCCCGGGCATCGCGGCGGTCGCGGCGCTCGCCGACTCCCCCTCCACCCTGCGGGGCGTGGCCCACCTGCGGCTGCACGAGACGGACCGGCTGGCCGCGCTCACCAAGGAGATCAACGAACTCGGCGGCGACGTCACCGAGACCGCCGACGGTCTGCACATCCGGCCGCGCCGGCTGCACGGCGGCGTCTTCCACACGTACGACGACCACCGCATGGCGACGGCCGGCGCGATCCTCGGGCTGGCGGTGGAGGGCGTCCAGATCGAGAACGTGGCGACGACCGCGAAGACGCTGCCGGACTTCCCCGACCTGTGGACCGCAATGCTCGGGAACTGACGGGCGGACCTGGATCATGCGCCGTTACAACAAGAACACCGACGAGGACGACATCCGCCAGCGGCCGAACCGCAAGGGCAACCGTCCGCGCACGAACATCCGCCCCAAGCACGAGGAAGCCGTCGGGGGCATGGTCCTCACGGTCGACCGCGGCCGGCTGACCTGCCTGGTCGACGACCGGGTCGTGATGGCGATGAAGGCGCGCGAACTGGGCCGCAAGGCCGCCGTCGTCGGTGACCGGGTGGCCATCGTCGGCGACCTGTCCGGCGAGAAGGACACCCTCGCCCGCATCGTCCGCATCGAGCCGCGCACGTCCGTGCTGCGCCGCACGGCCGACGACGACGACCCGTTCGAGCGCGTCGTCGTCGCCAACGCCGACCAGCTCGCCATCGTCACCGCCCTCGCCGACCCCGAGCCGCGCCCCCGGCTGATCGACCGCTGTCTGGTGGCGGCCTTCGACGGCGGCCTCACCCCGCTCCTCGTCCTGACGAAGTCGGACCTCGCGCCGCCGGACAAGTTCCTGGAGCTGTACGGCGCGCTGGACATCCCGTACGTGGTGACCAGCCGCGAGGAGCTGGAGAGCGAGGCCGCGGCCGACCTCGTACGGGAACAACTCGTCGGCAGGATCACGGCGTTCGTCGGTCACTCGGGTGTCGGCAAGACGACCCTGGTGAACGCGCTGGTGCCGCCGGAGCAGCGCCGGACGACCGGTCACGTCAACGCGGTCACCGGCCGCGGCCGGCACACCACGACCTCCGCGCTGGCCCTGCCGCTGGCGGGCAAGGCGGGCGGCTGGCTGGTCGACACCCCCGGCGTCCGCTCCTTCGGCCTGAACCACGTCGACCCGTCCCGAGTCATCCACGCCTTCCCCGATCTCGAACCCGGCACCGAGGGCTGTCCGCGCGCGTGCAGTCACGACGAGCCGGAGTGCGCGCTCGACCAGTGGGTGGCGGACGGTCACGCGGATCCGCAGCGCCTCTACTCGCTGCGCCGGCTGCTCGCCACGCGGGAGCGCCACGAGGGCGACTGACGTCGGCGTGTTTGCGTGGGTCCATGGTCGGTAAGGGCTTCTCCCGGCCGTTGAATGCATAATCGCACCGAGCCGGATCCGGGCCAGCCGAAGCAGTCGACGTGCGGACAAGGGAGGACACGACATGGCGTGGCTGCTGGTCGTTGTTGCGGGACTGCTCGAAACCGGCTTCGCCGTCTGTCTGAAGCTGTCGCACGGCTTCACCAGACTCTGGCCCACCGTGGCCTTCTGCGTCTTCGCCCTCGGCAGCTTCGGTCTGCTGACGCTGTCCCTGAAGAAGCTCGACGTGGGGCCGGCGTACGCGGTGTGGACGGGGATCGGCGCGGCGGGCACCGCCATCTACGGAATGATCTTCCTCGACGACCTGGTCTCGGTCCTCAAGATCGTCTCCATCAGCTTCGTCATCATGGGCGTCATCGGCCTCCAGCTGTCGGGCTCGGCCCACTGAGGCGTCGGGCGTCCGGCGCCCCGGGGCGGCTTCAGACCCCGTTCCGGTGCGACGACGCCAGCGCGGCCTTCACCAGGTCCGTGGCCCCGCTCTCCGCGGGCGGCGCGACCACGTACGACAGCCCGAGCCGGACGACGAGTTCGCAGGACCGCGTGACCTCGGCGGCCTCCGCCCGCGAGACGCCGAGCGTGGCGACGGCCCGGTCCCTGACCAGCGTCACGAAGTCCGCGGGCGAGGGCAGCGGACCGTCCGCCCGCCGCTGCGCGGGCACCACGGACGCCGACGGCACGGCGGCAAGGCCGGGCGCGGGCAGCCGTTCGCCCCAGCACCCGGTGAGCATCGCCCGCACCAGTGCGTTGCTGCGGGCCGCCGAGGCCGTCCACTCGACGGCCGCGACCAGCCGGTCCCGGGCGTCCGTGTGGGTGGCGAGCGCCCGGTCGACCCCGGCGAGATAGGCGTCGGCCTCCCGGCGTACGAGGGCGCGCGCGAGGCCGTCCTTGCTGCCGAACTCGTTGTAGAGCGTCTGGCGTGACACCCCCGCCACCGCGGCCACGTCGACCATCCGCACGGCCGACCACGCTCTGCGCGCCAGCGCCGTGTAGGCGGCGTCCAAGAGGGATTCTCGCGCTGCGGGCATCATCGCCTCCCTGGGGCGAGCGGCTCTGCAGTCAGATTTGACGGGCACGGAAGCACTGTCAAGGGTCCGCGGCGTCTCCGGCGGGTTCACCGCGTGTACGGAGGGCGCACGCGGCCGGACCGCACGCATCCCCGCCCGGTCGCACGCCCCCGACCCACAGGCCGACGAACTCTGCCGGCGCGGGCAGCGGATCATCCTTCGGTCCCCTGTAGCCCCGTCCCGACGCGGACAGATACGGTTCGGTCATGCCCGACTATCTCGATGACCTGCGGCTCGCCCATGTCCTCGCGGACGCCGCCGACGCCGCGACGATGGACCGGTTCAAGGCGCTCGACCTGAAGGTCGAGACCAAGCCGGACATGACGCCGGTGAGCGAGGCGGACAAGGCCGCCGAGGAGATCATCCGCGGTCATCTCCAGCGGGCCAGGCCGCGCGACGCGATCCTCGGCGAGGAGTACGGCGTCGAGGGAACGGGCCCGCGCCGCTGGGTCGTGGACCCGATCGACGGCACCAAGAACTACGTCCGCGGTGTCCCCGTCTGGGCGACGCTGATCTCCCTGATGGAGGCGGCCGAGGGCGGCTACCGGCCGGTCGTCGGCGTGGTCTCCGCGCCCGCGCTCGGTCGCCGCTGGTGGGCGGCGAAGGGCCACGGCGCCTTCACCGGCCGCAGCCTGTCCTCGGCGAGCCGGCTGCGGGTCTCCAGCGTGTCCCGGATGTCCGACGCCTCGTTCGCGTACTCCTCGCTGTCCGGCTGGGAGGACCAGGGCCGGCTCGACGGTTTCCTCGACCTCACGAAGGCCGTGTGGCGCACCCGCGGTTACGGCGACTTCTGGCCGTACATGATGGTGGCCGAGGGCTCCGTGGACATCTGCGCCGAACCCGAGCTGTCGCTCTGGGACATGGCGGCGAACGCGATCGTGGTGACCGAGGCGGGCGGCTCCTTCACCGGACTCGACGGCCGTCCCGGCCCGCACAGCGGCAACGCGGCCGCGTCGAACGGCATCCTGCACGACGAGATGCTCGGTTACCTGAACCAGCGCTACTGACCCCGGGCGGGCGGCGGTCGGCGAGGTGCGTGAGCGCCGGCCGACACCGCGCCGCCGGCGACCGGAACCCGTCACCGGCCTTGCCCTCACCCGTCGGTTCTTTACCCCGGCAAGAGATGCCGGGCGCGACTCCTGAGCAGCCCCGGTCGGTCCGGGACTGCTGAGTACTCCTCGGGCGCCCCCGAACTCGCCGCACGCGCCCTCTTGTTGACCCTCCCTTTAACTGCGACTCTGAGAGCTCCCCCACTTGTGAACTTGTGAACCGTTTCTCCAGTGCCACACCCGGAGACCGGCGGTTCACCAAGGAGGTGGCTCCAGCCCATGCTCGTCCGCGACGCCATGAGCACGGTGGTCCTCACCATCGGCCCGACCCACACGCTCCGCCAGGCGGCCAGACTGATGTCGGCACGCCGTGTCGGGGCGGCGGTGGTCCTCGACGAGGACTCCTCCGGCCTCGGCATTCTCACCGAGCGCGACATCCTCAACTCACTCGCCCTGGGCCAGAATCCCGACACCGAGACCGCCTGCACCCACACCACCACCGACGTCGTCTTCGCCGCTTCCGGCTGGACGCTGGAGGAGGCCGCCTCGGCGATGGCGCACGGCGGCTTCCGGCATCTGATCGTGCTCGACGACGGCGGGCCGGTCGGCATCGTCTCGGTCCGCGACATCATCCGCTGCTGGGCTCCCGCGCGGCAGCAGATCCCCGCCTGACCCGCACGGGGCGGGCACGTCCCGTACGACCCGACACGAGCGGGCCGGAACTCCGGGGCTCACCCCCGGGGTTCCGGCCCGCCGCCCGCGGCAAGGGCCGGCTGTCAGCCGCGCAGGGCCTGGACCGCGGCGTCCAGCCGCTTGCCGAAGTCACCGTCCGCGAGGCGGAAGTTGCGCACCGCGCGCTCGGCGATGTCGTCGCGGGAGACCTTGGCGATGAAGCCCGCCAGGTTCGCGATCAGCCGCTCCTTCTCGTCCTCGGACATCAGCCGGTAGAGGTCGCCCGCCTGCACGAAGTCGTCGTCCTCGGCGTGCACCGGGGCCGCGCCGTTCCCGGTGACCCCGTCGACCGGGACGGGCTGCCACAGCGGCCGGTCCGTCTGGACGGGGCCGCCGAAGCTGTTCGGCTCGTAGTTCTTCCCCCCGTCGTGACGGCCGTCGTACAGCGCGCCGTCGCGCGCGTGGGTGCGCGCCTCGGTGGCGTGCGGGCGGTTCACCGGCAGGTGGCCGGCGTTGATCCCGACGCGGTAGCGGTGCGCGTCCCCGTACGCGAACAGCCGTCCCTGGAGCATCTTGTCGGGCGAGGGCCCGACACCCGGCACGAAGTGGGCCGGCGAGAAGACGCTCTGCTCGACCTCGGCGAACACGTTCCGCGGGTTGCGGTTCAGCTCCAGCCGGCCGATCTCGACGGGAGGGTAGTCCTCGTGCGGCCACACCTTGGTGAGGTCGAACGGGTTGAAGCGGTACGTCGCCGCCTCGGCCGCGGGCATGATCTGCACCTGCACGGTCCAGGACGGGAAGTCACCGCGCTCGATGGCCTCGCGCAGGTCACGCTGGTGCGAGTCGGGGTCCACGCCGGACAGGCGGACCGCCTCCTCGGTGGTGAGGTTCCTGATGCCCTGGTCGGTCTTGAAGTGGTACTTGACCCAGAAGACCTCGCCGGCCGCGTTGTTCCACTGGTAGGTGTGCGAGCCGTAGCCGTTCAGGTGGCGATAGGAGGCCGGAATGCCGCGGTCTCCGAAGAGCCAGGTCACCTGGTGGGTGCTCTCCGGGCTCAGACCCCAGAAGTCCCACACGTTGTCGGCCTCCTGGGAGCCCGTGTACGGGTCGCGCTTCTGCGTGTGGATGAAGTCCGGGAACTTGATGGCGTCCTTGATGAAGAACACCGGGGTGTTGTTGCCGACGAGGTCGTAGTTGCCCTCCTCGGTGTAGAACTTCAGCGCGAAGCCGCGGGGGTCCCGCACGGCGTCCGCCGAGCCGAGGTTCCCGGCCACGGTCGAGAAGCGCAGGAACGTCTCGGTCCGCTTGCCCACCTCGGAGAGGAACGCCGCCCGCGTCCACCGCGAGACGTCACGGGTCAGCGTGAACGTGCCGTACGCGCCGGCACCGCGCGCGTGGACGACGCGCTCCGGAATGCGCTCGCGGTTGAAGTGCGCGAGCTTCTCCAGCAGGAGCTGGTCCTGGACGAGGACGGGGCCGCCGGCACCCGCGGTCTCACTGTTCTGGTTGTCGGCGACCGGCGCTCCGGCCTCCGTCGTCAGCGGTCCCTGCGTCACGTGCGCCTCCAGCGTCATCCAGGCCGGTTCGACTCCCCGGCCAATATCGATTCGATCCTACAATGGACTTTGTCCAAGTCAATTCATCTTCCAAAGTCACACCCATTCGGGATCTGGTTCACCTGCTGTTAGGCTGATCTGTATGAGTGACCTGTTGGAACGACTGCGCGGACGTGGCTGGCGGATGACATCGCAGCGGCGTGTCGTGGCCGAGGTGCTCGACGGCGATCACGTCCATCTGACGGCCGACGAGGTGCACGCCCGGGCCGTGGCCAAGCTGCCCGAGATCTCCCGGGCGACCGTCTACAACACGCTGGGTGAGCTGGTCTCCCTGGGCGAGGTTCTGGAGGTCGCCACCGACAAGCGCGCGAAGCGGTACGACCCGAACGCGCATCGGCCCCACCACCACCTGGTCTGCGCCCAGTGCGGCGCGATCCGTGACGTCCACCCGAGCGGTGACCCGCTCGGCGACCTCCCGGACACCGAGCGCTTCGGCTTCACGGTGTCGGGTGTCGAGATGACGTACCGCGGCGTCTGCCCGAACTGCGCGGCGGCGTAACACAGCCACCCGGAGCCACAGCCCTACGAAAGCCCCGGCACGCCTGGCGTGCCGGGGCTTTCGCCGTCCATCGGTCAGTCGTCGGCGAGGTCTCCGTCACCGGAGAACGCCGCGGGTCGAACGGGGCGCGCCGGTCGCACGGGGCGCGAAAACACCGAAGGCCGGAACCCTTTCGGATTCCGGCCTTCGGTCTTCAGTAGCGGGGACAGGATTTGAACCTGCGACCTCTGGGTTATGAGCCCAGCGAGCTACCGAGCTGCTCCACCCCGCGTCGATGAACTGAACAGTACGTCACCGCTGTGGACCAGCGCAAATCACTTGTCCGGAGGGCGGCGAAGGCCAGGTGCCGCACTGGAACAGGGGCACTCGGGGACCGACGCGGCACCGGCCTCACCCCTCGGCCGGACAGACCCCTGCGGCGTCGCAGCTCCCGTCACAGCTCCCGTCGCCGGGACCGTCACAGCTCCCGTCGCCGGGACCATCGCAGCTCCCGTCTCCCGGACCGGCGACGGGAGCTGCGACAGACGGCGCGTGCGCTCTCGGACGCGTCGCCTCACGCCGACAGTTCCTCCCGCAGCGCGTCCCGCAGCCGGGCCGCGCGCTCGGCGACCTCCGCAGGCCCCAGGGACACCGCGCGGTCGGCCCAGCGCTGGCCCTCGGCGAGCTCCCCGCGGCGCGCGTACACGAGGGCCAGCCGGAGCGCGGCCCGACCGTGACCGGCGTCGGCCGCCCGGGTCCACCAGAGCGCCGCCTCGGGCTCGCTGCCCTCGCGGGCCAGCAGCAGCCCGAGGTTGAACGCGCCGTTGCGCGAGCCCGCCTCGGCGGCCTCGCGGTACCAGCGGGCCGCCTCCACCACGTCACCGCGCGCCGCGGCCAGCATCCCGACGCGCACCTGGGCCCGCCGGTGCCCTTGGGACGCGGCCCGCTCGTACCACTCCTCGCACTCGCTCTTCTCCTGCGTGGGCTCGCCCAGTTCGTGCGCGGGCGCCGGCGGCCGGCGGGCGTCGAGCACGGCGGCGAGCCGGTACGCGGCCTCGGCGCTGCCCCCTCCGGCCGCACTGCGCAGATGCCGCTCGGCCGCCCGCTCGTCGCCCTCCCGCAGCCGAGCGATGGCGACCTGGAGCGCGGCCTCCGTGTGTCCGGCCGCGGCCGCCCGCTCGTACCACCGCAGGGCGGCGGCGTCGTCGCTGTCGGTCGCGCGTCCGGCGTGCAGGATGCCCAGGTTGAACGCGGCGTCCACGCTGCCCGCCTCCGCGGCCTTGGAGAACCAGGGCTCGGCCCCGGCCGCGTCGCCGACCTGGAGCAGCAGGATCGCCAGCGCGTTCGCGGCCTCGCGGTGACCGGCGTAGGCGGCCCGCCGGTACCACTGCTCGGCCTGCGCGGTCCGGCCCTGCTCCACGCAGAGCAGCGCGAGGTTGTGCGCGCCGTTCACGTCGCCCGCGTCCATCGCGGCGCGGTACCAGCGCTCGGCGGTCTGCGTCTCCCCGCGCTCGGCGTGCAGGGCACCCAGTGCGTTGGCGGCGTTGCCGTCGCCGTCCTGGGCGGCCCGGAGCCACCACACGGCGGCGCTCTCGGTGTCCCCGGCGTCGCGCAGCAGGAATCCGAGGGCGCAGGCGGCCCGCGCCTCGCCGTCCTTCGCGGACGTCAGGTACCAGCGCCCGGCCTCCTTGAGGTGGCCCCGCTTCTCCAGGATGGCGCCGAGATGCAGAGCGGCACGCCGGTGACCGCGCGCCGCGGCCTGCCGGTACCACTGCTCGGCGTCCTCGCCCGCCGCACCGATGACACCGTTGTCCGCCACGGCCTGGCCCGATTCCAGGGCCTTGCGGTCGAGCGCGCGCGCCAGCCGGTAGGCGGCCTCGCGGTGCCCGCGCTCCGCGGCGGACCGCATCCAGTGCTCGGCGCCCACGTCGCCGCGATGCTCCAGCAGGTCGGCGAGCGCGTACGCCCCCAGCGCGTGGCCCTGTTCGGCGGACTGGCGCAGCCAGTACTCGGCGGCCGGCTCGTCACCGCGCTCGCGGTGGTGCCGGCCGAGCGCGTGTGCCGCGGCCGCGCTGCCCGCGACGGCGGCGATCCGCCACCATCCGGCGGCCTCGTCGGCGTACCCGCGCTGGTGCAGGAGGACACCCAGGTTGTTGGCCGCGGCCCGGTCGCCCGCGGCGGTCGCCGCGCGCAACTGGGGCTCGGCCGCGTCGAGATCACCCCGGCGCAGCAGCATGGCCCCGAGGACGCTCATCGCCTCGACGTCGCCGGCCTGTGCCGCCGACCACTGGCGCGCCTCCTCGGCAGCCTCACCGGTTTCGTCCCGGTCGGAAGGCTGCGTGAGATCCGCAGGCTGCTCAAAGTCGGCAGGCTGCGCAAACCGCCCTGTATCCAACAGAGTTGCCTTGTCCCCCATAACGTCCATCGTCGCACCACCTGCAACCTGGGTACACCTGGTATACCGCAGCCAGTGAGGTCACTTCAGCGTTTTGTCGACATGCCCACAGAGAGACAAGTGAAACACAGATCCCTCAACTCCCCACGTACGGCGCAGCACTTCCTGGGAGTCGGCAGGTCACCGGGTGCGCCTCGGCGTGGCGTCACACACGCCGAAGGCCCGGATCCATGAACTGGATCCGGGCCTTCGACTTCAGTAGCGGGGACAGGATTTGAACCTGCGACCTCTGGGTTATGAGCCCAGCGAGCTACCGAGCTGCTCCACCCCGCGCCGTTGTGTTGCAACCGTACCACGGCGCGGAGTGGGCCCCTGACCAGCTACTTCAGGAGCTCTTGTCGCTGCTCGGACTGCTGCTGGGGCTGCCGCTCGGACTGCTCTTCTTGTCACCGCTCTTGTCGGAGCCCTTGTCCGTGCTCTTGTCGGCACCGGAGCCGCCGCTGCCGGCCTTGTCCGCCTTGTTCTGCGCGTCCTCGGCCTTCTTCAGCGCGTCCTCCAGATCCTTCTGCGCCTCCCCGTACGCCTGCCAGTCGCCCTTCTTGAGGGCTTCCTGGCCCTGGTCGAAGGCCTTCTGTGCGTCGTCCAGAGCGGCCTGCACCGTCGGGTTGCTCGACGTCGGCGGTTTCGTGGTGTTCTCGTCCGGTGGTGGCTGGGTCGAACTCTCGGCCCCGAAGACCTTGTTGAGCGCCTGGTCCAGCGTGCTCTCGAAGGCCGTGCTGCCTCCGTAGGTGACCAACACCTTGCGCAGCAGCGGGTACTTGAGGTCGCCACCGCGGACGTACACGGGTTCCACGTACAGGAGTCCGCCGTCGAGGGGCACCGTCAGGAGGTTGCCGTACTCCACCTTGGAATCGCCGCGTTCGAGAAGGCTGATGGACTCGGCGATCGACGGTTCGGAGTTGAACTGGCTCTGCACCCGTTTCGGTCCGTCGACGGTTTTGCCCGTCGGCAGTTTCAGGATGCTGATCTTGCCGTAGTCCGGCGTGCCCGCTTCGGCGTCGACGGACATGAACGCGGCGAGGTTGTCCCGGCCGTTCGGTGTCATCGTCGTCGTGAGCGAGAACGCCTGTGACGTCTCCCCCGGCAGCTTCATGCTGAGGTAGTACGGCGGCACGGCACTGCCCGAGTTGTTGCTCGGGTCGTCCGGGACCTGCCACACCTCACTGCCGCTGAGGAACGTCTGCGCGTCCTTCACGTGGTAGCGGGTGAGCAGTTCGCGCTGGACCTTGAACAGGTCCTGCGGGTACCGCAGATGGGCCATCAGGTCCGGCGAGATCGAGTCCTTCGCCTTCACCGTGTTCGGGAACGCCTTCATCCAGGTCTTCAGGACCGGGTCCTTGGTGTCCCA
The DNA here is from genome assembly GCF_036231965.1 of Streptomyces sp. NBC_01428. Lineage (NCBI taxonomy): Bacteria > Bacillati > Actinomycetota > Actinomycetes > Kitasatosporales > Streptomycetaceae > Streptomyces > Streptomyces sp. NBC_01428. Next base: position 3,438,715 of record NZ_CP109499.1, read on the forward strand.
CTGGTAGAGCTTGACCTCGCCGGTGTACGCGTCGACGGTCGCCTTCACCGAGTTGCGGATGTAGTTGACCTGGTTCTGCTGGGCCACCACCGCCCGCTGGTTGTTGGCCGCCGTCAGCGAGTCCGCCGTGGTGTCGCCGAGGGTGGTGCGGGAGGCGTACGGATAGCCGTTGGTCGTGGTGTACGCGTCGACGATCCACTGGATCTTGTGGTTGACGATGGCCGGGTAGGCGTCGCCGTCGATGGTGAGCCAGGGGGCCACCGCCTCGACGCGCTCCTTGGGCGTGCGGTTGTAGAGGATCCGGGAACCCTCGCCGATCGCGCCCGAGTAGAGGATCTGCGGCTCGCCGAACGCCACCGCGTACGCGGCGCGGTTGACCGGGCTGGAGAGGCTGATGCCGCTCTTGCCCTTGTAGCTGGTGGTCTTCTCACCGCTGTCGTCGGAGTAGTCGATCTCCTTCTGGGGACCGCCGACGATCGAGTACTGGGTGGTCTTCTCGCCGTAGTAGATCTGCTGCTGGTACTCGCCGAGGTCACCCCTCGACGGCAGGTTGTACTCGGTGAAGACCGGCCGGCCCTCGCTGTCGGCCGTGGTGCCCTTGGCCGCGACCGCGCCGTACCCGTGGGTGTAGCGGAAGTGGTCGTTGATCCAGTTGCTCTTCGGGATGCCCGCGAGGTTCAGCTCGCGGAGACCGATGACGGTGTCCTGGTCCTTGCCGTCCTTGCTGTAGCGGTCGACGTCCAGGTTCGACGGGAAGCCGTAGTAGTTCCGCACCTGCTGGAGCTGCTGGAACGTGGGCGACACGACGTTCGGGTCCATGAGCCGGATGCTCGCCGCCGTGTCGGCGTCGTCCCGGAGCTTGGCCTTGTCCTTGGTGTCGCTCGACCCCGGGTAGTCCTTCACGTCGGTGCCGTCGATCCCGTACGCCTCGCGGGTCGCCTTGAGGTTCTTCTCGACGTACGGCGCTTCCTTGGCCTGCTCGTTCGGCTGGACCTGGAACTTCTGCACGATCGCCGGGTACAGCCCGCCGATGAGGATCGCCGACAGCACCATCAGGCCGAAGCCGATGACCGGCAGCTGCCAGGTGCGCCGCCACAGGGTGGCGAAGAAGAGCAGCGCGCAGATGACGGCGATGCAGAACAGGATCGTCTTGGCCGGCAGATAGGCGTTCGCGTCGACGTACCTCAGGCCCGTCCAGTTGCCCGTCGCCTTGAAGTCGCTCGACTTCACCGCGAGGCCGTACCGGTCGAGCCAGTAGGCGACCGCCTTCAGCGCCACGAAGATGCCGAGGAGCACCGAGAGGTGCCCGGTCGCCGCGGCCGTGGCGCGCGCGCCCGGGCTGGTGACCCGCAGGCCGCCGTACAGGTAGTGCGTGAGCGCGGCGGCGATCAGGGAGAGCACGGCGGCGGCGAAGCCGAAGCCGAGCAGGAAGCGGTACCAGGGCAGGTCGAAGGCGTAGAACGAGACGTCGAGGTGGAACTGGGGGTCCTTCTGGTGGAAGGGCACTCCGTTCACCCACATCAGCCACGTGCGCCACTGGCCCGAGGCGGACGCGCCGGCGATCAGTCCCACCACGGAGACGATGCCGACCAGCAGCCACCGCTTGTAGGGCGCGATGCCCATGCGGTAGCGGTCGAGGCTCTGTTGCTCCATCGACATGGCGCTCAGCGGCGGACGAAGCCGGTGGGCCAGCCAGATGTTGAAGCCGACCGCGGCCGCCATGAGCAGGCCGAAGACGAAGAAGAGCCCGATCTTGGTCCACAGGGTGGTGGTGAAGACCGACGAGTAGTGAACCGATCTGTACCAGAGCCAGTCCGTCCAGAACCCCGCGAACATGACGAAGGCCATGGCCAGTACGGCCAGGACGCCCAGTGTCATGAGCAGGGTCCGGACACGCCGGGACGGCCGGCCCACTCTCATCCGTGGCCCCGTCGGGCCTCCGCCGCGGTCCGGCATCTGGAAAGCCAAGGTGCGCACCTCGAAGTCGCTGTTGATCCGTCAGGCCCCCCGACTTGGAGAGCCGTCCGTAAGGCTCCGTGATCGAGGAGCCTCATCTATGCAACTTACTCACGCTTTACTCGGTTCCCGTTTCCGGGTACGAACGAGGCAGGATTGTGACCATGTCCAACACTCCCATGGCAGCGAGCCCCCTCACCCGGGCCGTACTCGAGATCGACGAGTACGCATCCGGCCTCGGCTGGGACCAGCCCGCCCGCCTCTTCGCCCTCGTAGACACCGCACGGCTGCGGACCCAGGAACCCGGCCTCGCCCGCCAGCTCGGCCTGGAGGACGAGCAGGCGACCACCGGTCTCACCCCCGTCGAGCAGGACGAGATCCCTGCCGGCAAGCCGCTCGACGAGTTCCTCGGCACCATCGCCTGGCCCGACGCCGTGGTGGGCTGCGCGCTCACCGTGGAACGGCTGATGCTGCCGCCGTCCGCCGAGGCGTCCGTACCGGAAGGCCTCAGCGGCAAGAAGCTCACCCAGTGGGTCGCCTCGCACCCGGACCGCCAGGAGGTCCGCATGACGGTCGGCGTGCTGCGCGACGGAACCCGCGACTCCGCCCTGCGGCTGCGGGAGAAGGACGCGTCGACGGAGGTCCTCACGGGCGCGGGCCTGGTGCCGGGCCTCGCGGACGCGCTGTCCGCGACGTTCGCCGACTGATCCGCACAGCACGACGGAGAGGGGGCGCCCGGATGTTCCGGGCGCCCCCTCTCCGTCGTGGCGCTGTCGTACGGGCGGACGGTGTCCGTCAGCCCTTGGTGGTGCACTTCGGCAGGCCGGAGGTCCGGCCCGCGCTGATGTCCTTCAGGGCGTTCATCGCGTCGTCGATGGTGTTGACCTTGACGAGCGTGAGCCCGCTCGGGGTGTCCTTGGCCGCGGCGGCGCAGTTGTCCTTCGGCGTCAGGAAGTACTGGGCGCCCTTGTCGCGCGCGCCGACGGTCTTCAACTCGATGCCGCCGATGGGACCGACCTTGCCGTCGTCCTCGATGGTGCCGGTGCCGGCCACGAACTTGCCGCCGGTGAGGTTCCCCGGGGTGAGCTTGTCCACGATGCCGAGCGCGAACATCAGGCCGGCGCTCGGGCCGCCGACGTCGGCGAGCTTGATGTCGATGGTGAAGGGGTACGTGTGGTCGGTCCCGGCCGAGATCCCGACGATGGCACGGTCGCTGCCCTTGTCGTCGGACCTGGCCGTGGTGATCGTCACGTTCTTGGTGGCGGTCGCCGTCGTGTGCTCCTTCTCGGCGGCGGCCTGCTCCTTGGCGGGCACGATCGTGAACACGACCTTGTCACCGGGCTTGTGCTTGGTGACGAGCTTCGCGACGTCGTCGGGCGCCTTGACCACGGTGCCGTCGACGGACTTGATGACGTCACCGGCGTGCAGCCGGCCCTCCGCCGGGGAGCCCTTGAGGACGGTGGAGACGATCACCCAGGACTTCACCGGGATGCCCAGCTCCTTGAGGGCCGCCACCTTGGCGCTCTCCTGGGACTGGCTGAACTCCTCGGCGTTCTCCTGCGTCGACTGCTGCTCGGTCTTGCCGTCCGGGTACAGCGTGTCGTGCGGCACGACCTTGTTGTCGTGGGCCAGCCAGCCGTAGACGGCCTCGACGAGGTTCATGTTGTAGTCGGCGCTCGTCACCCGGACCGTGGTCATGTTCAGGTGACCGGTCGTCGGGTACGTCTTGCGTCCGGAGATCTGCAGCACCGGCTCGCCGTCGTGATCGCCCAGCGTGTTCACCGTGGGACCCGGTGACATCTCCGCGTAGGGCACTTTGATGAACACTCCCGCGCACAGGAGCGCGATCAGGATCAGAGTGGAGGCGAGCATCGTCGCGGTGCGGCGTGGCATGGAACGACAGTACGGGACAGTCCTGTCGGCGCACCGTCGGGGCCGTCCGTACGGGGTGCCGTCGGGGACCGTTCACCGGGCCCGCCGCAGCCGCGGTGGCCGGGGGGTCTCAGAGCACGTCGGAGGGTGACTTCTCCTCGACGTCCGACCGCTCCATGGCCTCACGGAAGCGTGTGTATCCAGCGAGCTCGACGCCGTCTCCCGCGGCCTTGCGATTCCGGCCGGCCCAACTGCCCCAGACTCCGGCACCGATCGCGGCCATAAGCGGAATCAGCAACCAGGCAAGCGCCGCCATGTCGACCTCCCAACCCCATGAGCGACCGCAACTGACTGATCAGCAGATTAACCATCCGCAGGGTTAACGCTCACGGCAGGGCCCCGGTTACGCAACCGGAGGATCGGTCACGCGACCGGAGGTGCGGATCAGCAGGCGCCGACCCACTCCTGCGAACCGTCGGAGAACGTCTGGTGCTTCCAGATCGGCACCTCGTGCTTGAGGTCGTCGATGAGCTTGCGGCAGGCCTCGAACGCCTCGCTCCGGTGCGGACACGCCACGGCGACGACGACCGCGAGGTCCCCGATCCGGAGATCGCCCACCCGGTGGACGGCGGCCAGCGCCCGCACCGGATAGTCGGCGACGACCTTCTCGGCGACCCGTCGCATCTCCGCCTCGGCGCTGGGGTGACCGGAGTACCCCAGCGCGTCCACGTCGGCACCCCCGTCGTGGTTCCGCACCGTTCCCACGAAGAACGCCGTCCCCCCGGCGGCGTCGTCCCCGACGGCGCGGAAGACCTCGTCCAGGGAGAGCGGCTCGTCGCGGATCGCCAGCAGACGGATCGGGTCCTGCGCGCCCTGCTCGCCGGGGTGGTCATTGGTAGGTGCCATGACTCCATCGTGCCGCACCCCGCCGACAGGGCGGAATAGACCTTTCACCCGGCACGCACGCGTGCCGGGTTGGAGCCTCCTACAGTCCGGGCCCGCCGGGCGCCCGCCGCTCAGGTCGCGCGCACCGTGCGCACGGGCCTCCCCGAGGGGTCCGGGGCCGCGACACGCCCGGGCTCAGATCCGGCGTCGAGCCTTTCGCGCCCGGCGGACGACGGCCGCCGCGCCGAGCAGAGCGACCGTCGCGCCCGCCGCGCCCGCCGCGGTCGCGTCCTTGCGGCCCAGTCGGCGCCCGGCCACGGTGTGCCGCCCGGCGACCTCCTCCAGCAGCTCGGCGAGGACCTCCTCGTTGGTCCACCGGGGCCGCCACCCGGCATCGTGCAGCCGGCTCCCGCTCACCACCCAGGGGTACATCGTGTAGGCCAGGTCACCCGCGGGCGAAGGGGTGAGCCCGATCCGGTGGAGCCGGGCGGCGGCGCCCAGCGCGACCGCGGACGGCAGCTCCATCCGCCGGATCCCGCTCAGCTCCTCCACCTCCTCCTGCTCCAGCCAGCCGTCACACCCGACGGCCAGCTCGCCCTCCACCTTCTCGACGACCGCGTACTCCAGGGCACTGCACAGGTCCTCGACGTGGCAGAACTGCCATGCGGGCCGGGACCCTGCCACGACCAGCAGGCGCGGCGACTCGAAGTACCTGGTCAGCGCGGTGTCGCTGCCGCCCCCGACCAGCACTCCGGGCCGCACGACCGTCACGTTCAGACCGGGGTGCGCGCGGGGCGCGCGCCGGGCCAGCCGCTCGATCTCCAGGAGGTCGCCCACTCCCGTGGCCTCGGCGGTCGCCCGCAGTTCTGAGTCCTCGGCGAGCGGCAGTTCGTTGTCGGGCAGCGCGCCGTAGACCATCGCCGACGTGCACAGGACGACCCGGTGGACACCGGCCGCCGCGGCGGCGGTGAGGACGGTCTGCGTCCCCCGGACGTTGTAGGCCGTCCGGGCCGCCGCGTCCGTCTCCAGGTCGAGGTCGAGGGCCAGGTGCACCACGACGTCCGCACCGCGCAGCTTCTCGGCGATCGCCGGGTCCCGCACGTCCAGGATGTGCCACTGCGCGTCGGCGCACTCGCCGCGCCGCTCGTCGATGGCGACGACCTGCTTGATCTCCTCACTGGCTGCCAGCCGCTCGGTGAGCATCGCGCCCACGCCTGCCGCGGCGCCGGTGACCGCGACGACGGGGCCGCGCGCGGCCGGGCTGGTTGAGCGGTTTCGCGCTGCGCGAACCTGTGGATCTGGGGAACTCACCGGGCGTCTCCAGCGGTTGTCTTCAGTAACGGACGCGCGTGACGCGCCCCTACCAGGTGGCATCCATCCTGCCGCAGGCGACGAGTCGGCGAAGCACCGAGGCCCGATCGGGTTCTGGTGTCTACGCTGGGTGGTGTTGTGGGCAGCCGCCGTCGGAACGAACCCGGCGGCCTTACCAGCCGAGGAATCCCGTGAGTGACACCCCATTCGGATTCGGCCTTCCGCCGGAGGAGCCGGAGAACGGCGACGAGGGCAAGAAGAAGGACCAGCAGGGCGGCGGTGGCCAGGGACCTTTCGGTTTCGGGCCCGGAGCCGGTGGTCCAGGAGGCGACAATCCCCTCGCAGCCATGTTCGGGTCGATGAACCCCAATGATCTCGGCGCCGCGTTCCAGCAGCTGGGCCAGATGCTCTCGTACGAGGGCGGCCCGGTGAATTGGGACATGGCCAAGCAGATCGCCCGTCAGACGGTCTCCCAGGGCGCTTCTGACGGCACCAAGGACGCGAGCGTCGGTCCGGCCGAGCGGCTCGCCGTCGAGGAGGCGGTGCGTCTGGCCGACCTGTGGCTGGACGACGCGACGTCGCTGCCGTCCGGCGCGGGCTCCGCGCTGGCCTGGAGCCGCGCGGAGTGGGTCGAGGCGACCCTTCCCGTGTGGAAGGAGCTGGTCGACCCGGTCGCCGAGCGTGTCGGCGCGGCCATGGGCGACGTCCTGCCCGAGGAGATGCAGGCCATGGCGGGCCCGCTCATCGGCATGATGCGCTCCATGGGCGGCGCCATGTTCGGTACGCAGATCGGGCAGGCCGTGGGTGTCCTGGCGGGCGAGGTCGTCGGCTCCACCGACATCGGCCTGCCGCTCGGCCCGGTCGGCAAGGCCGCGCTGCTCCCGCTGAACATCGCCTCCTTCGGCAAGGACCTGAGCGTCCCCCAGGAGGAGGTGCGGCTCTATCTCGCGCTGCGCGAAGCCGCCCACCAGCGCCTCTTCGCGCACGTGCCGTGGCTGCGCTCGCACCTGTTCGGCGCCGTCGAGGGCTACGCGCGCGGGATCAAGGTCGACACCGCGAAGCTGGAGGACGTGGTCGGCCAGTTCGACCCGCAGAACCCGGAAGAACTGCAGCAGGCGCTCCAGCAGGGCATGTTCCAGCCGGAGGACACGCCCGAGCAGAAGGCCGCGCTGGCCCGCCTGGAGACGGCGCTCGCGCTGGTCGAGGGCTGGGTCGACGCGGTCGTGCACGCGGCCGCCAAGCCGCGCCTGTCGTCGGCCGACGCGCTGCGTGAGACGCTGCGCCGCCGCCGTGCCACGGGTGGTCCCGCCGAGCAGACCTTCGCCACCCTGATCGGCCTGGAGCTGCGTCCGCGCCGGCTGCGGGACGCCTCGCGCCTGTGGGCCTCGCTCACCGACGCGCGCGGTGTGGACGGCCGGGACGGCCTGTGGGCCCACCCGGACATGCTGCCGACGGCGTCCGACCTGGACGACCCGGACGGCTTCGTGCACCGCGAGCACATGGACTTCTCCGAGCTCGACAAGATGCTGGGCGAGGCCGCGAGCGGCTCGGCCGGCAAGCCGGACCTGACGAAGGACACCTCGTCGGAGCCTGCCGACGCCGGGGACGACGAGTCCAAGGGCGCCAAGGGCGACGAAAAGGGTGACGGCACCGAGTGAGCCTGCACGACGACGCGGTCCTCGTGCTGAAGAGCCACGAGGGCCAGGAAGATTTGCGCCAGGTCTATCTGGACCACCTGTCCGAGCACCCGGACGGCACATGGAAGTCCTGCCACGCCGGGCACATCACGGCGAGTGCCCTGGTGGTGGACCCCGAGCGGGGCCGCGTTCTGCTGACGCTGCACCGCAAGCTCCGCATGTGGCTGCAGATGGGCGGCCACTGCGAGCCGGGCGACGCGACGCTGGCCGCCGCCGCCCTGCGCGAGGCGACCGAGGAGTCGGGCATCCGAGGACTGACCCTGGCGCCGGGCGGTCCCGTGACGCTGGACCGGCACGCCATCCCGTCCCCGTGCCACTGGCATCTGGACGTGCAGTACGTCGCCCTGGCGCCGTCCGACGCGGTCGAGGCCATCAGCGACGAGTCCCTCGACCTGCGCTGGTTCGCTTACGACGAGGTCTCCGAGGTGGCCGACGCGTCGGTCGTCCGGCTCCTGGAGGCGGCCCGCGCCCGGCTGTGAACCCACGTCCTGACGCGCCCGTCCGGGCGACCGGGGGCCCTGCGGGACAGACGCCTGTCGCCGAACGGCGTAAGGGGCGACCACCTGAGTGGTCGCCCCTTACGCCGTTCGTCGTGTCTCGGTTCCGCCGTTCCGAGCCGGACCGTCGCGCGGTCAGCTCCAGGCGTTGCCCTGGTTCTGCGCGTGGACACCCTGCTGGCCCATGCCGTACTGGGCCCGCAGCCCCTGGCCGATCGCCGCGTTCTGCGGCGGGAGCAGTTCGCTGGGCTGGACCAGCGCGTACCCGTTGCCCATGAAGCTGAGCTCCCAGCCCTCACCGGTGTTGCCGCGGCGCCGCCACACGCCGGAGGAGTGGGTCTGGGCCTGCATCTGGACGCGCAGGCTCGTGGACCACGCGACGATCGCGTCGGCGTCGCAGTTCACGTAGCGGTCCGGGGTGACCTGCATCATCAGGGGCATCCCGGAGGTCATCAGCGCGACCTTGCCGCGCCCCGTGATGTTGAGCTGGTACTTCCCGGAGCCGGAGATGCCGTACTGGCTGTCCACGGCGATGACCTCGTGGTGGAGCGCGGAGTCCATCGCCAGCACGTAGCTGCTGTCGACGGTGAGGCCGTCCTGGTCCACGTCGACGACGTGGACGTGCTGCGCGAGGTTGGCGAAGTAGACCGTGCCCTGCCCGTGGCAGCGCATCAGGTCGAGTCCCTCACCGGTGTGGGCACGCGCGCGGTGCTGGCCGCCTGTCTGGTACTCGGCGTCGAACTCGACGAGTCCCTGGTAGGCGACCATGGTGCCCTTGCGGGCGAGGATGTCGTCGTGCCCCTCCAGGACGACGCGGAGCATCTGCGAGTTCTGCAGGCTGTAGCGGTCCTGGGTCTGCTGGTCGTTGTAGCCGAAGATCGGGCTCTGCATGGTGTCCTGTTCCCCCTCAGCCCCGGACTCGGAGGCGGTCGGTGCTGTCCTCGCTGGGCTGCACGACGACGATGCCGGTACCGGAGAACGCCATCTGGTAGGCCTCACCGCTGCCGCGGCCGATCAGCGACTGCGCCTTGAAGCTGCGCTTGCCCTTCACCTTGAGGTTCGGGGACCACGCGACGAGCGCGTCCGGGTCGACGTACGTCTCGTCCTCACCGCCGCCGCAGTCGACGACGATGGGCTTGCCCCGGGAGGTCAGCGCGACCCAGCCCTGGCCGGAGATCTTGGTGTTCCACAGACCCTGGCCGGCGAACTTGGCGAGCCCCTTCACCCGCTCCACGCCCCAGGTGAGCTGCGTGTCGAAGGCGAGGAGGTTGGTGGCGTTGACGGAGATCGCGTCACCGTTGAGGTTGATGACGACGACGTCCGCCCCGTAGTCGGCCAGGTAGAGCAGGCCGTCGCCGGAGCACTTCATGAGGGGCGCGCCCTCGCCGGTCATCCAGTCGCGTGCGATCTGGCGTACGGCGGGCGGGTTGGGCTCGTACTGGACGAACCCTTCGTAGGCGACCATCGAGCCCACGCGCGCGTAGAGGTCGCTTCCGGTCTGCATGGCGACCTTCAGCATGTGGCTGCCGTGGTTCTCCATGCGCGCGGTGACGGGCGCGGGGGCGAAGCCCGCGAATGGCTGGTTCATGACGGGCTCCCTCAGACCTCGTACGGCTGGACGACGACGAAACTGCCGGGCGCGGCGCGGAACTGGAGGTTCACGCTCTCGCCGGTGTCGCCGGGGTAGGCGTTCCGGCGCATCCGTACCTGGCTGGAGACGATCACCTGGGCGGCGGCGGACCAGGCGACGACGGCGTTGCAGTCGGCGAACGTCGTGGGCGTCACCGGCAGAACGACGGGCGCGCCGTGCGTCTTGACGACGATGGTGCCCGTTCCCTGGAACTGCATCGTGAACAGCGCGCCGCCGGGGATGCCGTGCCCCTCGATCCGACGGACCTCGTACTGCAGGGACTCGTCGAAGGCGAGGACGTTCTCCGCGGAGACACAGATCGCGTCACCCTGGAGCTCGATCGGGTGCACGTGGGTGGCGTTCTCGGCGAAGAACACCTGGCCCTGGCCGGTGCAGCGCATCAGCTGCATCTCCTGGCCGGTCGCGTTGCCCACGAGCCGGCCGGCGAATCCGGCGCCCTTGTAGCTGAAGTCGACCTTGCCCTGGTACAGCACCATGCTGCCCTGGCGGGCGAGTACGGGCTGACCGCCGACGCCGAGGTCGACACGGATGAGCTTCTTGTTCTGCGGAGTCCAGCGCTGGCCGGTCGGGGTCTCCTTGAAGACACCGAGGGCGGCGGCGACACCGGCTCCGGCCTGCGGAGTTCCCTGGGGAACGCCGTAGGACGAGGGCGCGCCGGGCTGGCCCGGTACCTGCCCGTACTGCGGCTGCTGGCCGTAGCCGGGCGGTGCCGACGGAGGCTGCTGGCCGTATCCGGGAGGTGCGGTCGGTGCCTGCTGCCCGTAGCCCGGAGGCATCGGCGCCGCCTGGCCGGGCGGCTGCTGGCCGTAACCCGGCGGCGGGCCGGGCGGACCGGGAGGGCCGGGGGGCTGCGCGTACGGCGCGGGTCCCGGCGGCGGCACGGTGGCTCCGCCCGGCGGGGTGTGCAGCGGCGCCACGATGGTGGGCGCGCCGTGCACCGAGGGCGCGGGAGCCGGGGCCTGCGGAGCGGCACCGGGCGGCGGCGCGAAACCCTGGGCCGGAGCCGGTGCGGGTGCCCCGAAGGCGGGCGGTGCGAAGGACGGCGCGGCGCCGGGCGGCGGCTGCTGCTGCTGCTGCTGGGCAGGCTCGTCCTCGGCGACCTCGCCGCCGAAGTTCTTCAGCAGCGCGTCGAGACCGCCGTCGAAGCCCTGTCCGACGGCGGCGAACCGCCAGACGTCCTTCAGGTAGAAGTCGCCCAGCATCACGGCGCGCTCGGTGGAGAACTCGGCGCCGCTGAACGCGTACCGGGCCACCTCCTCGCCGCCCGCGACGATGCGCAGGTACCCGGGGGCGATCTGCGACATCTGTCCGGCGCCGTCGATGGTCGCCGTGAAGGACAGCTTCTGGATCTGCGCCGGGATCCGGTCGAGGGTGACCCGGAAGGACTCCGTGTCACCCGACTGGGCGCCGAGCAGCTGGATGGACTCCTCGGGGGACTTCGGCTGGTTGAAGAAGACGAAGTACCGGTCGTCGGACAGTTGCTCGTGGGCGTCGAGCCCGAAGCAACTGATGTCGAAGGTCAGCCCGGGGCCGGTGATCTGCACACCCACATACAGATCGGTGCCCGCGGTGAGGTCAGTGATCTTGGCCTTGTGGCCGCGTTGGAATTCCCTGGCCATGCGTAACGACCGTCCCCCATCCCGAATACAAGTGCGTCGCGTCAGGCTAACGGCAAAATCTTGGGCTGGACTCAGCCGGTACAGACCCGGTACACAATCGCCCCCGCGCCGGGGTGCCGTCGGGTCTCCGCCGAGGACGGGCGGCCTACGACAGACGGCCCTACTCGTCGCCCGTGGCCGGCATCCGGGGCAGCCGGTCCGCCGCGACGACTCCTTCGAGATAGCCGCGAGCCCGCTCGGTGCGCGGATAGGCCTCCAGGAGACGCCAGAAGCGCGGCCCGTGACCGGGAACGAGCAGGTGGGCGAGCTCGTGCAGCAGGACGTAGTCGACGACGTACTCGGGCATGCCCTGCAGCCGGTGGGACAGCCGGATACTGCCCTCGGAGGGGGTGCACGAGCCCCAGCGGGTGTTCTGGTTGGTGACCCAGCGGACCGACGAGGGCCGCGCGCGGCCCTCGAAGTACTGCGCCGACAGCCGCTCGGCCCGTTCGGACAGCTCGGTGTCGCCGAGCACCCGTTTGCTCTCCTGGGCGGCCAGCTTGTCGAGCATGACGGTCACCCAGCGTTGCTCCTCCGCCTCGGACATGCGGGCGGGGATGAGCACGACGGTGCGATCGCCCTCGCGGTACGCGGAAACCGTTCGGCGCCGTCGGGCGCTCCTGCGGACCTCGATCGCGCTCGCCCCCGAACCGCTCGGCGGCGGGCTCGTCGTGCTGCGCTGTGGTTTTGCGGCGCGGTGCAGTGGGTCGGCGGGCACGCCCCGACGTTACCCGCTGCGCATGGGGGAAGTCCCGTCCCCGGGACGGTTCGGTGTCGATCCGCACCCCCCATGTTCGATTTGTACGACGAACGATGCCGCCTGTGGACAACTTTCGGCGGGCTCCGGAGGGGCCGGGCATGCTGGCATCCGGTCCGCGCTGCGGGAGCACCCGGCGGACATTCGGGGACGTACTACGGTCTACGGGGGTAGGTCATGCATCCGATCGTGAAGCCCGCGCTGCGGCGCGCCTGGCGGGATCTCAACACGGTGCAGTTCGGCATGGCGCCGGCGCACGCGATGGTGCTGGGCCCCATGGACACGGCGACCGGCAGCTTCCTCGAGCTGCTCGACGGGACACGCGGGATGCCGCTGCTGCGCGAGCAGGGACGCGAGATGGGCCTGCCGGACGGCCATGTCGACGGTCTGGTGGACCGGCTGGCCCGTTCGGGTCTGCTGGACGACGCGACCGGAGGCGGACCGGCCGGAGATGCGCTGCGGGAGAAGAAGGAGGTCATGGAGCGGATGCGGCCCGATCTCGCCTCGCTCTCCCTCGTCGCTCCCGGGCCGGGCGGGGCTGTGGAGCGCCTCGCCGCCCGTCGCGCTCTGCGTGTCCAGGTGCGCGGCGCCGGCCGGGTCGGCGTCGTCCTGGCCGCGCTGCTCGCGGGCGCCGGTGTGGGCGAGGTCGAGGTGCGTGACCTGGGCCGGGTCGAGCCGGGGGACGTCACGCCGGGCGGCCTGCCCGTGGAGGCGATCGGCGAACGCCGCCAGGACGCCGCCCGGCGGGTGGTGCGGCGAGCGGCGCCGGACCGCGCGCCCCGGTCGTCGTCCAAGGAGCGGGAGGGAGAGGCGACCCGCGGGCTGTCCCTGGTGATCCTCGCGCCCCGGGACGGCCTTTCCGTGCACGCACCCGACCCGGTGTCGGCCGAGCCCCTGATCACCTCGGGGACACCTCATCTGTATGTCGGGGTGGTCGAGGCGACCGGAGTCGTGGGCCCGCTGGTCCTGCCCGGTGACACCGGCTGCGCCGGGTGTCTGGACCAGGTGCGGACCGACCGGGATCCGACCTGGCCACGACTGGTGGCGCAGTGGCGCTCCGGGCGGCAGCGCCGGGTGCCCGCGTGCGATCTGGCCCTGGCCGCGGCCGTCGCCGGACTGGCGGCGAGCCATGCGCTCGCCTTTCTGGACGGCGACGCGCCCTGCGCCGCCGGAGTGCGCTGGGAGGCGTCTCTGCCGGGCTGCGACTGGCATGCGAAGCCTGTCTGGCCCCATCCCGGCTGCCCCTGCGGAGCCGCTGAGAAAACAAAAGGGGAGCGGGCCTCCGAGGACGAGGAGTCGCACGCGACAATGGCAGGGCAACAGTCGCACGCGGCAGGGCTTGCTGGGACCTGGAGGGCGCATGTCTGATCTTCCCCGGAAGGCAGTGACCCGTACTGCCAAACTCGCCGCGCTGCCGCTCGGCTTCGCCGGGCGCGCGACCTGGGGACTGGGAAAGCGCATCGGCGGAGCGTCCGCGGAGCTCGTGGGCCGCGAGCTCCAGCAGCGCACGGCCGAGCAGCTCTTCAAGGTCCTCGGGGAGCTCAAGGGTGGCGCGATGAAGTTCGGGCAGGCGCTGTCCGTCTTCGAGTCGGCACTGCCGGAGGAGGTCGCGGGCCCGTACCGGGCGGCGCTGACGAAACTCCAGGAGGCGGCGCCCCCGATGCCGACGCGCACGGTCCACTCCGTACTGGAGGAGCGGCTCGGCGCGGACTGGGCCGAGCTGTTCCTGGAGTTCGAGGACAAGCCGTCCGCGGCGGCCTCGATCGGCCAGGTGCACCGGGCCGTGTGGCACGACGGGCGCGAGGTCGCCGTCAAGGTGCAGTACCCGGGGGCGGGGGACGCCCTGCTCTCCGATCTGACCCAGCTCAGCCGGTTCGCCCGGCTGCTCGGGCCGCTGATCCCCGGCATGGACATCAAGCCGCTCATCGCGGAGCTGCGCGACCGGGTCTCCGAGGAGCTCGACTACGGCTTGGAGGCGCAGGCCCAGCAGGCGCACGCGGAGGAGTTCGCGGACGATCCGGACGTGCTGGTGCCCGCGGTGGTCCATCAGTGCGACCAGGTTCTGGTGACCGAGTGGATCGACGGCGTGCCACTGGCGGAGGTGATCAACGACGGCACGGAGGAGCAGCGCGACCGCGCCGGCCAGTTGCTGGCCCGCTTCCTTTTCTCCGGTCCCGCCCGCACCGGACTGCTGCACGCCGACCCGCATCCGGGCAATTTCCGTCTGCTGCCGGACGAGGAGAGTGGCTGGCGTCTGGGTGTCCTGGACTTCGGCACGGTGGACCGGCTCCCGGGTGGTCTGCCGCAGACGATCGGGGACTCCCTGCGGATGACGCTGGACGGCGACGCCGAGGGGGTCTACGAACTCCTCCGCGAGGAAGGCTTCGTCAAGGAGTCGATAGACCTCGACCCGGACGCGGTCCTGGACTACCTCGTGCCGATCATCGAACCGGCGCAGGTGGACGCGTTCACCTTCACCCGCGGCTGGATGCGCAGTCAGGCCGCCCGGATCGCCGATCCGCGCTCCCCCGCCCACCAGTTGGGCCGGCAGCTGAACCTGCCGCCGTCCTACCTCCTGATACACCGCGTGACACTCAGCACCATCGGCGTCCTGTGTCAGCTCGGCGCGACGGTCCGGCTGCGCGACGAACTGGAGGAGTGGCTGCCGGGATTCGTACCGGTGGAGGACGACGCGGAAGACGCCGAGGACGCAGAGGACGACGGGGCCGTCGAGGAACCGGACGAGGAGTTGCCGGCCGCGGAGGCCTGAGCCGGCCGGGCTACCACCATGCGGAGTCGAGGCGGCCCTCGATCGCTCTGAGGTTGCTGCGCGAGCAGGCGTCGCAGAAGTAGTGGCGGGTGCCGTTCTCGACGGAGCAGGTCCACGTCGGCCGGGGGCCGTCGGCCCGGGCACCGCAGCGGGCGCACACGATCTGCCGGTCACCGCCCGCGTCGGAGCGCGGCGCCGGACCCGTGCTGTCACTGTCCCCGGGAAGACTCGTCACCCGGCGACGATATCCCCGCAGTCCGCGGATCGTCCCGCACAACGCACCGCGGGGGCCGGTCCGACCGGACCGGCCCCCGCGGGGATGTGGATGTGCCTGCAACTGCTGCGGTTGTCAGAGCGACCGGGGTCGACTACTGCATGACCGCCATGGCCAGCGCGCGGCGGGCGCGCAGCGAAGCGCGCTCGGCCCGGCGCTGCATGCGGCGAGCGGTCGCCAGGCGCACGGCCCGGCGTTCCTGCTCAGCCTGGTGCAGTTGCTCGTGCATATGCGCACGAGCCAGGGCTTCTGGGATGAGTTGCATCTCTCGGGTCCTGTTCTGACGCGAGTCGTTCGCGCCGTGAGAAGTGAAGTCTGGTGTCGCGGAGCCGGCGGGCTCGCTCGGGGACGGCTTCATCGGGGCCTGTTTCTTGGGGTCGTTCGTCAGGGGGCGGTCGATCGTTCCTCGGATGTTCATGCCGCGACCGGGTTCTTGCGCGGGCGGCCACGCGGCCGCTTGCGGGCCACGACAACACCCTGGACGAAGAGCTCGCCACCCCAGACGCCCCAGGGCTCACGCCGCTCCTTGGCGCCGGCGAGGCAGGCCTCCATCAGCGGGCAGGTGCGGCAGAGCGACTTGGCGTACTCGACATCGGCCGGGGACTCGGCGAAGAAGACCTCCGGGTCGTACGAGCGGCAGGGGACGGGTACGCCGAGGTTCTCGATGGCGTCGTCGAGCGCGGTGAGCGCAGTGAGCGGGATCAAGGTGGAGTCCTCCGTGGAGCCGGGCGGGGGGATCGTTTCGGAAGGCGGTACGGACGGGGCGTGCGCTTCGAGTTGCACGGCTGGTTTTCCTCGTCTGGTCGTGCCGGCCGGGTCGGCCGGTTGGCGGCTGGTACCGGGTTCTCATGTCCCGAGGCCCCTTCGCTCTGTCGTCCCCGGTCGGGGACAAACAGAAGGGCCGCGGATCCCGGGTGGGGTTCCGCGGCCCTGAAGGCGCCGGCCTGATCGAATCAGGCTGGATCACTCCAGGGTTCAGGCCCACGGAAGGCCCACATCGTGTGCTGCTGCTGCGTCTGCTTCAGGGATCCGGCACCGGCCGCCGCAAAGGCATAGGCATGCGCCTCTGCCACTACTGCCGCTTCCAGTGCCTGCGTCGGTCGCTCATTGCGCTCCCGGACGGGAAGGACCGCGAGAGACACGGAGGACGCCGGACGGACGGCACGGATGCCGGACAGACCGGTGCCCAGGTTCGAGACGCCGAGCGAGCAGGTGGAGACGACGGTCGAGGGATCGGTCATTTTCACGGTCCTGATGAAGCTGGTGTTGATGCTGATCACTGGAATCGCCTCCTCTCGGCGTCTTGGGGGATCGGCGTGAGCCGACCCGACGGTTATTAAGTACAGCACGGAACCAGTGCCTCGGAGAAGGCCGCTGCTGCCGTGGTTAAGAACCTATGGGGATTGCTGGGGCATGCGCAAACTATTTTTTCGACGATTTTGAATCAGTCGCTCTCACGCTCTTCGTCGACCTCGCGACCTGCGCAGATGGCCAGAACTTCGGTCCCGAAGCGGTTGAGCTTCCGCACGCCGACGCCGGGGATCCGGGCGAGCTCTCCCGCGTCGTCCGGCACGGTCTCGGCGATCGCCATCAGCGTCTTGTCGGTGAAGACGCAGAACGCCGGCTGCCCGCTGCGCTCCGCCTGCACGGCACGCCACTCGCGCAGCCGCTCGTAGAGGCCCTCGTCCATGTCGGAGGGGCAGCCCTCACAGCGCATCAGCTTCATCTCACCGGCGTCGGTGAGCGTCCGCCCGCAGACCCGGCAGCGCGCGGGGGTCCGGCTTCTGCGCCCCACGGCGGTGGCGACGCCGCCACGGACGCCGCGCTCGATGCCCCCGGCCCCACCGCCACCGCCCCGTCCTGCTGTGCCCACGGAGCCGGGACGCAGGCCGTCCAGGAACCGGCTGGGGCGTCGGCCCGCACGTCCGCCGGGCGAGCGGGCCAGCGCCCAGGAGACGAAGAGGTGCTCACGGGCCCGGGTGACACCCACGTACAGGAGGCGGCGTTCCTCCTCGACCTGCTCGTCGGTCTTTGCATAGGTGATCGGCATCATGCCCTCCGCCACACCGACCAGGAACACCACGTCCCACTCCAGTCCCTTGGCGGAGTGCAGGGAGGCGAGCGTGACGCCCTGAACGGTCGGGGCGTGCTGGGCGTTCGCACGTTCGTCGAGCTCGGCCACCAGGTCGGCGAGGGTCGCGCCGGCCTTGGCGGTCGCGAAGTCCTGCGCGAGGTTCACCAGGGCGGCCAGTGACTCCCAGCGCTCTCTGACCGCGCCGGAGCCGGCCGGGGGCCGGGTCGTCCAGCCTTCGCCGGAGAGCACCGCCCGCACCTGGGAGGGCAGGTCGTCCGCGTCGTCGAGCAGTGCGTCGTTGCCGCCGAAGCGGGCCGCGGCGCGCAGGGCCGATCCCGCTTTGCGCACTTCGGGGCGGTCGAAGAACCGCTCGGCGCCCCGCAGCTGGTAGGGGACACCGGCGTCGGCGAGCGCCTGTTCGTAGGTCTCGGACTGGGAGTTCGTCCGGAACAGGATGGCGATCTCGGCGGCGGGGACGCCGGAGGCGATGAGGTCGCGGATCCGGCGGGCGGCGCCCTCGGCCTCCGCGGGCTCGTCCGTGTACTCGGCGTAGACGGGTTCGGCGCCGGACGGTCGCTGGGAGATCAGTTCGAGGCGGTGCTCGGCGGCCCGGCCGTGGGCCTGGGAGAGCAGGCCGTTGGCGAGATGGACGACCTGGGGCGAGGAGCGGTAGTCGCGGACCAGCTTGACGACGGTGGCTCCGGGATGGCGGGTGCGGAAGTCGAGCAGGTGGTCAGGAGTTGCACCGGTGAACGAGTAGATCGTCTGGCTGGCGTCGCCGACCACGCAGAGGCTGTCCCGCTCGCCGAGCCACAGCTCCAGGAGCCGCTGCTGGAGTGGGCTGACGTCCTGGTACTCGTCGACGACGAAGTGCTGGTACTGGGAACGGACCTGTTCGGCGATGTCGTGCCGGTCCTGCAGGACGGCGACCGTCAGCAGCAGGACGTCCTCGAAGTCGATGACGGCGCGGTCGCGCTTCAGGTCCTCGTACGCGGAGTAGATCTGGGCGATCTCGGCCGGGTCCCTGGGGGCTTCGCGGCCGATCTTGGCGGCAGCCGCGGCGTAGTCGGCGGGGATGGTCTGGGTGACCTTGGACCACTCGATCTCGCCCGTGACGTCCCGCAGTTCTCCCCGGTCGAGGCGGATGCGGCAGGCGGCAGCCGCGTCCGCGACGAGCTGGATCTTGCGGTCCACGAGCCGGGGCAGGCTGCCGCCGACCGCCTTCGGCCAGAAGTACTGGAGCTGGCGCAGCGCGGCGGAGTGGAAGGTCCTCGCCTGCACTCCCCCGGCACCGAGCTGGCGCAGCCGTCCGCGCATCTCGCCGGCGGCCCGGTTGGTGAAGGTGACGGCGAGCACGCTGGAGGGCTGGAGGATCCCGGCGCGCACTCCGTAGGCGATGCGGTGGGTGATCGCCCGGGTCTTGCCGGTGCCGGCGCCCGCCAGGACGCACACCGGACCGTGCAGGGCGGTGGCGACCTCGCGCTGCTCGGGGTCGAGCCCGTCGAGCACCGCGTCGGCCGTGTCCGGAACCTGCGGGAAGAGGGTGGAGTGCGTTGCTGCTGTCACCCCGCCATGCTGCCAGGTCCACAGAGACGGGTGAGCCGGTTGTCCACAGGGAGGCACCTGCAGTCGTACGAATGCGACAGGCGTCACGGCGCGGGCCGGGGCGACCGGCGGCCGGAAGCCCGTGCGGGAGTCGGGCGGGTGGATACCCCCGGCGGGAATGGCGGCCCGGCCGCCTGCGTTCCACTGGCAGCGAGCACGCACCCGAAGCCGTGAAGGAGCCGTTGGACATGCAGGGCACTGTGACGATGTACAGCACCACGTGGTGCGGTTACTGCCGTCGGCTGAAGAGCCAGATGGACCGCGAGGGCATCACGTACAACGAGATCAACATCGAGCAGGACCCGCAGTCCGCGGCGTTCGTGGAGAAGGCGAACGGCGGAAACCAGACGGTTCCCACCGTTCTCTTCCCGGACGGTTCGACGCTGACGAACCCCTCGCTGGCCCAGGTCAAGCAGAAGATCGGCGTCTGAGCGACGTCAGACGGCGTTCCCCCGCGTCGGCAGGGGCTTGCCGTACCAGAGCTCGATCAGGCGGGCCGCAATCGAGATTCCGTAGGGAGGCAGTACCTCTCCGGACTCGAAGGCGGCCCGCAGGTCTTCCCTGGAGAACCAGCGGGCCTCTTCGATCTCCTCGCCGTCGACGTTGATCTCGAACGAGGTGGCGCGGGCGAGGAAGCCCAGCATGAGGCTGGAGGGGAACGGCCAGGGCTGGCTGGCGACGTACTCGACGTCCCCGACCGTGATGCCCGCCTCCTCGAAGACCTCGCGGCGCACGGACTGCTCGATCGACTCGCCCGGCTCGACGAAGCCCGCGAGCGTGGAGAAGCGGCCCTCGGGCCAGTGCACCTGGCGGCCGAGCAGGATGCGGTCCTCGTCGTCGGTGACGGCCATGATCACGGCCGGGTCGGTGCGGGGGTAGTGCTCGGCACCGCAGGCGGGGCAGCGGCGGATGTGACCGGCGGCGGCGATGACCGTCCGCTCGCCGCAGCGGGAGCAGAAGCGGTGCAGTCGCTGCCAGTTCTCCAGCGCGACGGCGTGCACCATCAGTCCCGCGTCGCGGGGAGAGAGCAGGAGCCCCGCCTCGCGCAGCCCGGCGGGGCGGGCGGACTGGTCGATGCGGCCGGGCAGCGCGTCCTTCTGGAGCGCGAAGTAGCTCACCCCGTCGTCGTCCGTGCCCAGGAAGTAGCGGTGCGCCTCGGTGAGCGGAGCCTCGAAGGAGGGCGTCATCAGGAGCTCGGTGGTGCCGTCGGCCGTCTCGTCGATGAGCACCTGACCGCCGGAGACCACGAAGACGCGGGTCGTGGGGTGGCTCCAGGCCGCCGCGAGCCAGGCCTCGTCGAGCCGGTGGTGGGCGGCGCGGTCGATGCCGCTCGGCGCGGTCAGCGAGATGGGACGGTCGGCGCTGTGGTCGGTCCAGGTGGTCACGGGTGCTTCCAACTCCCCCGGTGGAACGGTTATTTCGGCGGGCGGTTCGGCAGGACGGGCGTGTGCGGTGCCCATGAGGGTGGGGATCGGCTTGTTCAGTGTGGCTCGCGCCAGTTCTCGGCCAGGTCGCCCCACAGGTGGGCGGCCGTCTCGACGCCCTTCATGAGGAGGTCCAGTTCGACCTTCTCGTTGGGGGCGTGCCAGCCGTCGGAGGGAACGGAGATGCCCAGGAAGAGCACGGGGGCACCGAGGACTTCCTGGAGGTCGGCGGCGGGCCCGGAGCCGCCCTCCCGGGTGTAGCGGATCGGCTGCTCGAAGGCGCGGCCCATCGCGCGTACGACGGACTGGAGGGCGGGGTGGTCCAGCGGGGTGAGGCACGGGCGGGTGGCCGGCCCGAAGGTGATCTCGTGCCGGACACCGGCGGGTACCTGGTCGGCGGCCCAGGCGCGGACGGCCTTCTCGACGTGGTCGGGGTCCTGTCCCGCGACCAGCCGGAAGGAGAGCTTCACCAGGGCCGAGGACGGGATGATCGTCTTGCTGCCGGGGCCCGGGTAGCCGCCGCCGATGCCGTTGACCTCGGCGGTCGGGCGGGCCCAGACCCGCTCCAGGGTGGTGTGACCGGCCTCTCCGTGGGTGGCCGTCGACCGGGCCGTGCGCAGCCACGTCTCCTCGTCGAAGGGCAGCTCGGCGAAGAGCTCGCGCTCGCGGTCGGTGAGTTCGGTGACGCCCTCGTAGAAGCCGGGTACGGCCACGCGTGCGTGCTCGTCGTGCAGGCCCGCGACCAGTCGGGCGGCCGCGGTGGCCGGGTTGGGCACGGCGCCGCCGAACGACCCCGAGTGGATGTCCTGGGCCGGCCCGAACAGCTCGATCTCGCATTCGGCGAGGCCGCGCATGCCGGTGCAGACCGTGGGGGTGTCCTCGGACCACATGCCGGTGTCGGAGACGATCACGGCGTCGGCCGCCAGCCGCTCCGCACGCTCTTCGACGAGCCGGCGGAAGTGCGGGGAGCCGGACTCCTCCTCGCCCTCGACGAGCAGTTTCAGGTGCACGGACGGGGCGGTGCGGCCGGTGGCGGCGAGGTGGGCGCGGACGCCGAGTGTGTGGAAGAACACCTGGCCCTTGTCGTCGGCGGCCCCGCGCGCGTGGAGGCGGTTGCCGTGGATCACCGGTTCGAAGGGGTCGGTGTCCCAGCCGTCCTCGCGGGCGGCCGGCTGCACGTCGTGGTGTCCGTAGACGAGGACGGTGGGCGCTTCGGGGTCTTCGGAGGGCCACTCGGCGAAGACCGCGGGGGCTCCCGCGGTGGGCCAGATCTCGCAGGTGGGGAAGCCGGTGTCCCTGAGTTTGGCGGCGAGCCAGTCGGCGCTGCGCGCCACGTCCGCGGCGTGTTCGGGCTGGGCCGAGACCGAGGGGATGCGCAGCCACTCCGCGAGGTCGTCGAGGAAGGCGCCGCGGTGGGCCTCGATGTACGTGCGGACGGTGCTGACGACGTCGTCAACGGGCTTGCTCATGTTCACGAGCCTAGCTGCCCACGGAGGCGTGTTCGTCCGGCGGTTCTCCGGGGGCCCCGTCCGAGAGGGCCGCGGGGTCCTCGGTGAGCAGCCGCTCCAGTGCCGCACGGTCCAGGAGGCGGCCGGGGCGGACGACCTCGCCGCCGCGGACGTACACGAACGCGGCTGTGACGGCTTCCAGGGGCACGCCCTGCCGCTCGGCCCAGGCGAGGCGGTACACGGCGAGCTGGAGCGGGTCCGCGGTCCGCTCGCGGCTGGTCTTCCAGTCGACGATCTCGTACGTCGTCCCGTCGCCGTCGCCGTCCTTGTAGACGGCGTCGATGCGTCCGCGCACCACGCGCCCGGCGATGGCGAGCTGGAAGGGTGCCTCGACGCGGTAGGGCGTGCGATGGGCGTAGGGGGTGCGTTCGAAGGCGTCCTTCAGGGCTTCCAGATCGCGCTCGTCGGCGATCTCGGCATCGCTGCCGGGCAGCTCGTCGGGCTCCAGCATCGGCAGCCGCAGCGCTTCGAAGCGGGACTCCACCCAGGCGTGGAAGCGTGTGCCCCGGCGTGCGGCGGGCTGCGGGGGGCGCGGCATGGGGCGGGCGAGCTCCTGCGCGAAGGCGTCCGGGTCGGAGGCGAGGCGCAGCAGCTGGGAGGCGGTGAGCGAGGCGGGCAGCGGTACGTCGGTGACGCTCGCGCGGGCACGCAGGAGTTCCCCGGTGAGCGCGTCCAGGTCGCGGTCCCAGGAGGCGAGGGTGCGGGCCTCCTCGGGCGTGAGGTGTTCGGCTCCGGGCTCCTCGGGGTGCCGGCGGGCGTCCACGGCGGGGGCGTGGCCCTGGTGCGGGACGGTCGGGCGGCCTGTTCCGTGCCCGGCCGGGCGGTCGCCGGGGCGTTCCGTCGTCCAGGAGTCCCAGTCGGAGTCGTCGCTCTCGGGGAAGGGCCCCTCGGGAAGGCCGTCACGGGTGGAGTCGTCCTCGGGGAGGTCGTCCTCCTCGTAGGCGAACGGATCGGTCTCCTCGTCGTCCTCGGACGGTGGCGGCCATTCCGGATCGTCGTGGGAGGCAGGGTCGTGGGTGGCCGTCGGACGGTGCCCGGAGGTGGCGGGGTGCGCGTCGCCGTGGGACGCGACGCG
Source organism: Streptomyces sp. NBC_01428 (assembly GCF_036231965.1). Lineage (NCBI taxonomy): Bacteria > Bacillati > Actinomycetota > Actinomycetes > Kitasatosporales > Streptomycetaceae > Streptomyces > Streptomyces sp. NBC_01428. The sequence continues at coordinate 3,461,729 of NZ_CP109499.1, forward strand.
CTCCAGGTGGGCGAGCACGGTCTCCGCCGCCGCACGGCGCCTGGTGAGGGCCGCGTCGTCCAGCGGGAGCGGCCAGGCGTGGTCGGCGGACCCCTCGTGCAGGGCGGGGTTCTCCTCGTCCTCCGCGGGTTCGTCCGCCCAGGCCTCGATCTCGCCGTGTCCGGCCGCGCAGTGGTCGTAGAGGGCGTGCAGGAAGTCGGACGGGCCGCGGGGGCGCTTCTGGGACGGGCCCCACCAGTGGCCGGATCCGAGCAGGAGCGAACGGGGGCGGGTGAACGTCACGTAGCCCAGACGCAGTTCCTCGGTGTGCTGGTGCTCCTTCATGGCCTCCTGGAAGGCCTTGATCCCGCGGGCGTCCCAGGCCTCGATGTCGGGCAGGGTGTCGGCGTCGCCGCGCAGGGTGTGCGGCAGGACCTTGCCCTGGGCGGTCCACTTCTCTCGGCCCTGGCTGCTGGGGAAGGTGCCGTTGACCAGGCCGGGCACGGCGACGACGTCCCACTCCAGGCCCTTGGACTTGTGCGCGGTGAGCACCTTGACGGTGTTCTCACCGCCCGGCAGGGCGTTGTCCAGTCCCTTCTCGTACTGCGCGGCGGTGCGCAGGAAGCCGAGGAAAGCCAGCAGACTCGCCTCTCCGTCGCCGGCCGCGAACGACGCGGCGACGTCCAGGAAGTTCGACAGGGTCTCGCGGCGCCGGGCGGCCAGGGCGTGCGGGGACGCGGAGAGTTCGACCTCCAGTCCGGTGACGGCGAGGACCCGGTGCAGGACGTCCATCAGCGGGTCGGCAAGGGAGCGGCGCAGGTCGCGCAGTTCGGCGGCGAGGCGGGCGAACCGCACGCGCGCGTCCGGCGAGAAGGGCAGCCCGTCGTCGTCCCCCGGGGTCTCGAAGGGGGTCTCCAGGAAGGTGTCGAGGGCGTCCGCGAGCGATATCACCTCGGCCGGGTCGACCCCCTCGACGGCGGCGGCGAGCCGGTGGTCCGGGTCCTCGTCGGCCCCCACGCGCGCGTGGGACACGAGCAGGCGCGCCCGGCGTCCGAGGAGGGCCAGGTCGCGTGGGCCGATCCGCCAGCGCGGTCCGGTGAGCAGACGGACGAGGGAGGCGTTGGCCCCCGGGTCCTGCAGGACTTCGCAGACGGCGACGAGATCGGCCACCTCGGGCAGGTGCAGCAGCCCGGACAGTCCGACCACCTCGACGGGGATGTCGCGGGCGACGAGGGCGCCCTGGATCTCGGCGAAGTCGGTGGCGGTGCGGCACAGCACGGCGATCTCGCCGGGCGCCTTGCCGGTGCGTACGAGGTGCGCGATGGATTCGGCGAGCCAGGCGATCTCCTCGGCGTGGGTGCGCAGCAGCGCGCAGCGCACGAGGCCGTCGCGCTCGGCTCCGGGGGCGGGCCGCAGCGCCTCCACGCCCGCGTGCATGGCGCGCAGCGGCTCGGCGAGGCCGTTGGCGAGGTCGAGGAGGCGGCCGCCGCTGCGGCGGTTCTCGCTGAGCGACTGGCGGGTGGCGGGGCGTCCGTCGGAGCGGGCGAAGTGTTCGGGGAAGTCGTCGAGGTTGGCCACCGAGGCGCCGCGCCAGCCGTAGATCGCCTGGCAGGGGTCCCCGACCGCCGTCACGGGGTGCCCGGTGCCACCGCCGAAGAGTCCGGCGAGCAGCACGCGTTGGGCGACCGAGGTGTCCTGGTACTCGTCCAGGAGGACGACCCGGAACTCGTCGCGGAGGATCTCGCCGACCTCGGGCCGGGTGCGGGCGAGGGTGGCGGAGAGGGCGATCTGGTCGCCGAAGTCGAGGAGGTCGCGTTCGCGTTTGGCGGCTCGGTAGCGGCCGACCAGTTCGGCGAGTTCCCGGCGGGCGGCGGCGGCCTCGGGGACCTTGCGCAGGTCCGCGTTGCTGAGCTTGGCGCCTTCGAGGGTGCGCAGCAGTTCGGCGTCGTGGGCGCGCAGGTCCTCGGCTCGCACGAGGTGTTCGGACAGCTCGGAGTCGAGGGTGAGGAGGTCGCCGACCAGGTCGGGGAAGGAGCGGGTCAGCGCCGGGTAGGGGCCCGGCGCTTCGCGCAGCACGCGGGCGGCGAGCTGGAAGCGGGTGGCGTCGGCGAGCAGTCGTGACGTCGGTTCGAGCCCGATCCGCAGGCCGTGGTCGGTGAGCAGACGGCCCGCGAAGGCGTGGTAGGTCGAGATGACCGGCTCACCCGGCGGGTTGTCGGGGTCGATGACGTCCGGGTCCGTGACCCCCGCCTTGACGAGCGCCTTGCGGACCCGCTCGGCGAGTTCGCCGGCCGCCTTGTTGGTGAACGTCAGGCCGAGGACCTGTTCGGGGGCGACCTGTCCGGTGCCGACCAGCCACACCACGCGCGCCGCCATCACCGTGGTCTTGCCCGAACCGGCGCCGGCCACGATCACCTGCGGGGCCGGCGGCGCGGTGATGCACTCCGTCTGCTCCGGGGTGAACGGGATCCCGAGGAGCTCCTTGAGCTGATCGGGACGGGTGATACGGGCGGGCATGTCCGAGAGGCTAGCGGCGCCCGCTGACAGTGGGGGCCACATCGACGCCGGGGGCGGAAGAACCGCTGGTCAGCCCCTGTGGTGCCGTACGTCACGCAGGTGACGTCCCGCCACTCGCACCGTTCGACCCGACGACTCGGTGTCCCTTTCCGGGTAGGTCATTCGACGACCTGCCGTCCCTCCGGCCGGGCACTGCACGACGCCCGGAACGCGCAGTGTGTGCAGTGTTGTCCGGTCGTGGGCGAGAACCGTTCGTCGAGGACCTTGCCCGCGGCGTTCGCCAGGAGGTCGCCGACCCACTCGCCCTCCAGCGGCTCCTGCGCCTGCACCTTGGGAAGGGTCTCGCCGCCGTTCTTCTTGGCGGCACCCTGGCGCAGCTGGACGAGTTCGGCGCCGCCCGGGTCGGGGCGTTCGCCGTCGAAGACGTCGTCGACGGCGCCTTCGCGGACGGCGAGCTGGTACACGGCGAGCTGCGGGTGGTGGGTCACCTCGGCGGCGCTGGGCGCCTGTTTGCCGGTCTTGAAGTCGACCACGTAGGCGCGGCCGTCGGTGTCCGCCTCGACCCGGTCCATGGAGCCGCGGATGCGTACTTCGTAGGAGCCCGCTTCGAGGGTCACGTCGAAGTCGTGCTCGCTGGCCACCGGCGTGCGCCCGGTGCGGTCCATGACGTGCCACTTCAGGAAGCGTTCGAGCGCCACGCGGGCGTGCTCCTTCTCCTGCGCCGACTTCCAGGGCGCGTCGAAGGCGAGCGCGTTCCACACGGAGTCGAGGCGCTCCATGAGCACGGCAAGGTCGGCGGGGGTGCGTCCGGAGGCGACCTCGTCGGCGAGGACGTGCACCACGTTGCCGAAGCCCTGGGCGGCGGTGGCGGGCGCGTCGGCCTTCACCTCGCGCCCGAGGAACCACTGCAGGGCACAGGTGTTGGCGAGTTGGTCGAGGGCGCTGCCGGACAGCACGACGGGCTGGTCGCGGTCGCGCAGCGGGACCTTGCTCTCGGTCGGCTCGTACACGCCCCACCAGCGGTAGGGGTGCGCGGAGGGGACGAGCGGCCGGCCGTCCTCGTCGGCGAGGGCGGCGAGCCGGGCGAGGCGGTGGGCCGCCGCCTGCCTCATGCGGTCCGAGGCGCGCGGGTCGACCGTCGTGGCGCGCAGTTCCGCGACGAGCGCGGCGACGGACAGGGGGCGGCGCGGGCGGCCGGTCACGTCCTTGGGCTCCACGCCGAGTTCGGTGAGGAAGCGGGACGGCTGGTCGCCGTCGTCGGCCGGTGCCTTCACCGCGGTCACGACGAGGCGTTCACGCGCGCGGGTGGCCGCCACGTAGAAGAGCCTGCGCTCCTCTGCGAGGAGGGCACCGGGGGTGAGAGGTTCCGCGAGGCCGTCCCGCCCGATGCGGTCGGCCTCCAGCAGGGAGCCACGCCGGCGCAGGTCCGGCCACAGGCCCTCCTGGACACCCGCGACGACGACGAGCCGCCACTCCAGTCCCTTGGAGCGGTGTGCCGTCATGAGGCGTACGGCATCGGGTCGGAGCGCCCGCCGGGTCAGCGTGTCGGCCGCGATGTCCTCGGCGTCGATCTCCTCCAGGAAGTTCAGGGCCCCCCGGCCTCCGGTCCGCTCCTCCGCGCGCGCGGCCGTGGCGAACAGCGCGCACACCGCGTCGAGGTCCCGGTCGGCGTTGCGCCCGGCCGCACCGCCGCGGCGGGCGGCCCGCTCCAGGCGCTGGGGCCACGGCGTGCCCTGCCAGAGGTCCCAGAGGGCCTCCTCGGCGCTCCCGCCGCCCGCGAGACGCTCACGGGCTTTACGGAGCAGCGCGCCGAGGCGCTGGGCCCCTCGGGCGTACGCCGGATCGTGCGCGACGAGCCGCTCCGGCTCGGCCAGCGCGCGGGCCAGCAGTTCGTCGGACGGCGGCGGTACGAGGTTCCCGGCGGCGCGCTCCTCCTCGCGCAGCGCACGCCCCAGGCGGCGCAGATCCGCCGCGTCCATGCTGGCGAGCGGTGAGGCGAGGAGGGTGAGCGCGGTCTCGGTGCCGAGCCAGGCCGCGACGACCTGCCCACCGCCCGCACCGTCGGCACCGTCGGCCGAATCATCCGCGCCCTCGGAGCCCCTCGTCTCGGCTGTCTCGTCGGTGGCCCCGTCAGTGCCCTCCACGCGCGCGGAGTCCCCGAGAACCTCCCCGGCGCCCTCCACGGGCGCGGAGACGTCCCCGGCGTCCTCGGAGTCACCGGCCTCCTCGGAACCACCCGCGCCTTCGCCGGTCCTCCGCTCCGTGTCCGTATTCGACTCCGCGTTCGACTCCGCCCGGGCCACCGCCCGCAGAGCCGTCAGCAACGGCGCCACCGCCGGTTCGTGCCGCAGAGGCAGGTCGTCGCCGTCGATGTCGAGGGGGACGCCCGCGACGGTGAGCGCCCGCCGGACCGTGGGGATCGAGCGGGAGCCCGCGCGCACCAGGACCGCCATGTCGCCCCAGGGGACGCCGTCCTCCAGGTGGGCGCGGCGCAGGATGTCCGCGATGTTGTCGAGTTCCGTACCGGCCGTCGGGTACGTGTACACCTCGGCGCCGCCCCCGTCCCGCACCGGGGACAGCTCGCGGTGGGCACGTACCTTCTCGGACGGCAGGCGGGTGAGTGGCATGCGCTGGGTGAGCAGACGGGTCGAAGCGAGCAGGGTGGCGCCCGAGCGGCGGGACGTCCGGAGGACCTCGACCGGTGCCGGGCGGCCGTTCGCACGGGGGAAGGCGTCGGGGAAGTCCAGGATGCCGTTCACGTCGGCGCCCCGGAACGCGTAGATCGACTGATCCGGGTCCCCGAAGGCGACGAGGGTGCGGCGGCCACCGCCGGCCAGGGCGTGCAGCAGCCGTACCTGCGCGGGGTCGGTGTCCTGGTACTCGTCCACGTAGACGGCGTCGTACTGCGCGGCGAGCCGCCCGGCGACGTCGGTGCGCCGGGCGAGGAGCACCGCGCGGTGCACCAGTTCCGCGTAGTCGAGCACGCCCTGCATGTCGAGCACGTCGAGGTACTCGGCGAGGAAGGCCGCCGCCGCGCTCCAGTCCGGGCGGCCGATGCGCCGGGCGAAGGCCTCCAGGGCGTCGGGGCCGAGGCCGAGTTCACGACTGCGGGCGAGGACCGCGCGGACCTCGTCGGCGAAGCCACGCGTGGTCAGGCAGGCGCGCAGCTCGTCCGGCCAGCGCACGGAGGCGAGGCCGAGCCGCTCCAGGTCGGGCTGGCCCGCGAGCAGTCCGCGCACCGCCACGTCCTGCTCGGGGCCGGACAGCAGCCGCAGCGGCTCCACGAAGAGGTCGGTGTCCTGGTGGGCGCGGACCAGGGCGTAGCAGAAGGAGTGGAAGGTGGTGGCCTGGGGGGCGCGGGCTGCGCCTATGCGCAGGGCCATGCGGTCGCGCAGCTCGACGGCCGCCTTCCGGCTGAACGTGAGCACCAGGATGCGGGCCGGATCGCCGCCCCGGGCGATCCGCGCGGCGACGGACTCCACCAGCGTGGTCGTCTTGCCCGTACCGGGACCCGCGAGCACGAGGAGTGGTCCGCCGCCGTGCTCAACCACCGCGCGCTGCCCTGCGTCAAGACGAGGGGGATCCACCCGGACCGGGGCGGTGCGCACCAGTCGGTACGCGCCGCGGGTCCCCTGGCGCACCTGGGGGTGCGCCGGGTGCCTGGTGGAAGAAGTGGAGCTCACGTGGTTCGCCGGTCCTGGTGCTCGTACTGGTTGGCGGGCCCTCGCGCGAGTGGCGGTGGCCGCGGGGTGAGGGAGATGCGCGCCGACGACGGTACGCCGGTGAGGTTCACGGAAGCAGGGCTTCCGCTTCTTCCCTCACGTCACGTGCGTCCCTCGCCTCACGAACGTACGGCATGTCACGGATGTGCCTCGGTTCCCTCGTACGGGCCTCAGGTTCCTCTTCCGTCCCGTGAATGCCGGAAGCTGTCAGGTGTGACCTTCCGCCCGCTCGCCGCCGTCCCACCGCGCCCGTCTCATGTCGACGCGTGGCAGATGACCCTCGGCGGACCGGCTCGCCTCCTTCAGGGGCGTGCCTTCCGAGCGGTAGTGGGCCATCGCGTCCAGTTCATGGCCGGGCAGCAGGGTCCCGTCGGAGCGGGTGACCCGCCACCACGGCACCGCTCCGCCGTAGAGGGCCATCACCCGGCCCACCTGTCGCGGGCCCCCCTCCTCCAGCCACTCGGCGATGTCGCCGTACGTCATGACGCGCCCGGGCGGGATCAGCTCGGCGACCTCAAGGACCCGCTCCGCGTACTCCGGCAGGGCGTCCGCCGGAAGACTCTCCTCGCTCATCCGCCCCATCCTGCACCACCCCACCGACAATGTGACGCGTCGGCGACTGTGCGTATGCCTCGCTCCGGGGTGACGCTTGAGGCAGACTGTGCGACCCCGCATTTGCACCCTGATGCCCCCGTGTGTCAGTCGGGCATGCCACCATCGTGCGGGCGGTGACTGGTGATACGAGATCAAGAAGAGACCATGAGGCAGCAGGGCGTGCACCCCGAAGACGCGGAGGGCACCTCCGATGCCTCGTCACGCCCGGACACCGGCGGCGGCGAGAAGAACAAGCGGGACGAGAAGGGCACGGCCGGCTCGACTGAGGAGTCCGGGTCCGGTACGAGCGAGGCCGGCGACGCCGAGGCCGAGGCCCAAGAAGTCTCTTCCGAGGTCGAGGACACCGCTTCGCACCCCTCGGGACCGGAGAAGCGCCAGGCCGGGCAGGACTGCGACGACGAGGCCCACCCGGACGAGGTCGAGGGCGACGAACCCCTCCTCCCCGCGCGCGTGCACCGCCCCTCGGACCTCATGCGCCTCCTTGTCGGCGTGCTCGCCATCGCGGTGCTGCTCGCCATCGCCGCGTTCGCCCACGGCACCACGTCCGGTCTCGAACAGGACATCAACAAGGGCACCGGACAGGCACCCGACCTGCTGATCAAGATCGCGGGGCTCGCGTCGAGCATCGCGATCCTGCTGGTGCCCGTCGCGTTCGCGATCGAACGGCTGATCAAGCGGGACGGACTGCGCATCGCCGACGGCGTGCTCGCCGCGGTCCTCGCCCACGGGGTGACCCTCGCCACGGACCTCTGGGTCGCGAAGGGCTCTCCGGGTTCCATCCAGGAGGCGCTCACCCAGCCCTCTCCCGGTGACATCCACGCCCTCACCGACCCGGTCCACGGCTATCTCGCGCCGGTCATCGCCTATATGACGGCCGTCGGGATGTCCCGCCGACCACGATGGCGCGCGGTGCTCTGGGTGGTGCTCCTGCTCGACGCCTTCTCCATGCTGGTGACCGGCTACACGACGCCGTTCTCGATCATCCTGACGGTCCTCATCGGCTGGACGGTCGCCTACGGAACGCTGTACGCGGTCGGCTCTCCGAACGTGCGGCCCACCGGACGGACCCTCATGGCGGGCCTGCGGCACGTCGGATTCCACCCGGTCAGCGCGGCCCGTGAGGAGACGCCGGAGACCACCGAGAACGGCGACCGTGGCCGGCGGTACTTCGTCGCCCTGGAGGACGGCCCGCCCCTGGACGTCACGGTCGTCGACCGTGAGCAGCAGGCGCAGGCCTTCTTCTACCGCGCCTGGCGCCGGCTGACGCTGCGCGGCATCACCACGCGCCGCAGCCTCCAGTCACTGCGCCAGGCGCTGGAACAGGAGGCTCTCCTCGCGTACGCGGCCATCGCCGCGGGGGCCAACGCGCCCAAGCTGATCGCCACCTCCGAACTGGGCCCCGACGCCGTGATGCTCGTCTACGAGCACACCGGTGGCCGCACCCTCGACTCCCTGCCCGACGAGCAGGTCACGGACGATCTGCTGCGCGACACCTGGCACCAGGTGCAGGCGCTTCAGTCCCGCCGCATCGCGCACCGCAGGCTCGCCGGCGACGCGATTCTGGTGGATCGTTCCGGCAAGGTGATCCTCACCGACCTGCGCGGCGGTGAGATCGCGGCCGGCGACCTCCTGCTGCGGATGGACGTCGCCCAGCTGGTGACCACCGTGGGACTGCGCGTGGGCGCCGAGCGCGCGGTCGCGTCGGCGGTCGGCGTACTCGGCCCGGACGCGGTCGCGGACTGCCTGCCGATGCTCCAGCCGATCGCGCTGACCCGCAGCACGCGCGCGACCCTGCGGAAACTGGCCAGGGAACGCTCGCAGCGCGAGCGGGACGCGGTCCTGGAGGCCTCCCGGCAGGCCAAGCTCGCCCGCGCCGAGGAAACGGCGGAGGCGGCGGAGGCGGCGGCACCCGTCTCGGAGAAGAACGCCAAGAAGGCCGTCCGTGCGGAACAGCGCGCCGAGAAGCGGGCCCTGGACGAAGCGCTGGACGAGGCGCGCGAGGAGGACCTGCTCAGCCAGATCCGCCACCAGGTGCTGCTGATCAGACCGCAGGCACCCGTCGAACCCGCCCGCCTGGAGCGGGTCCGGCCGCGCACTTTGATCAGTTTCATCGCCGGGGCCATCGGCGCGTACTTCCTCCTGACCCAGCTCACCCACATCGAGTTCGGGACGCTCTTCGACAACGCCGAGTGGGGCTGGGTCGCGGCGGCCGTGCTGTTCTCCGCACTGAGCTACTTCGCGGCGGCGATGAGCCTGCTCGGCTTCGTACCCGAGCGCGTGCCCTTCATGCGGACCGTGGCGGCTCAGGTCGCCGGCTCGTTCGTCAAGATCGTCGCCCCCGCGGCGGTCGGCGGTGTGGCCCTGAACACACGCTTCCTGCAGCGTGCCGGCGTCCGGCCCGGGCTCGCCGTCGCGAGCGTCGGCGCCTCACAGCTGTTCGGGCTCGGCTGCCACATCCTGATGCTGCTGTCCTTCGGCTATCTGACCGGCACGGAGAAGACGCCGTCCCTGTCGCCGTCCCGCACGGTCATCGCGGGTCTGCTGACGGTCGCCGTGCTCGTCCTCGTGGTGACGTCGGTCCCGTTCCTCCGCAAGTTCGTCTCCACGCGCGTGCGGTCGCTCTTCGCGGGTGTCGTCCCGCGCATGCTCGACGTGCTCCAGCGTCCGCAGAAACTCGTCACCGGCATCGGCGGCATGCTGCTGCTGACGGCCTGCTTCGTGATGTGCCTGGACGCGTCGATCCGCGCCTTCGGTCACGAGGAGCCGACCACGCTCAGCCTCGCCAGCGTCGCCGTCGTCTTCCTCGCCGGCAACGCGCTGGGTTCCGCGGCACCGACCCCCGGCGGCGTCGGCGCGGTCGAGGCGACCCTGACGGTCGGTCTGATCGCCGTCGGCCTCCCCAAGGAGGTCGCGGCCCCCGCGGTGCTCCTGTACCGGCTGCTCACGCTGTGGATCCCGGTGCTGCCCGGCTGGCTGTTCTTCAACCACCTGACGCGCAAGGGCGCGCTCTAGGACACCGGCCGGAGCTCCCTCGTCAGGGCCTCGTGGCGCACGCTCACCCACACGGCTCGCGCCCCGAGCGCGCCGCCGCACGCGCCCTCAGGATGGGAGCATGCCGAACCCGTCCCAACTGCGCGCCGCTGCCCTGACCGTCACCGCCGTTCTGCTGGCCGCTTGGTCGACCGGCTGCAGCAGCGACTCCAAGAACGAGGATCTGACGGCACAGAAGCTCAGCTGGAAGGAGTGCCCGGCGCCGTCCGATTCCGAGGGTGGCGGCAGCGCCCCTTCGCCCCTGCCGGGCGGTACGGAGTGGCAGTGCGCCACCTTGAAGGCGCCCCTCGACTGGGCGGACCCCAAGGGCGACACGATCGGGCTCGCGCTGATCCGGGCCAGGACGAGCGGCGACGCGAGCAAGCGCATCGGCTCGCTCATCTTCAACTTCGGCGGCCCCGGCGGCTCGGGAGTCACCACCCTGCCCGCGTTCGGCAAGGACTACGCCGCGCTGCGCACCCGCTACGACCTGGTCAGCTTCGACCCGCGCGGTGTCGGCCGCAGCGCCGGTGTGGAGTGCGAGGACGACCAGCAGCTCGACAAGTACTTCCAGCAGGACGCGACCCCGGACGACGCCGCCGAGACGCAGGACCTCCTGGGGAACACCAGGACGTTCAACGCGGCGTGCGAGAAGAACTCCGGCAAGGTCCTCCCTCACGTGCGCACCACCGACGCCGCGCGCGACATGGACCTGATGCGTCAGGTGCTCGGCGACGACAAGCTGCACTACTTCGGCATCTCGTACGGCACCGAACTGGGCGGGGTGTACGCCCACTTGTTCCCCAAGAACGTGGGACGCGCCGTGTTCGACGGGGTCGTCGACCCGACACAGAACCCGGAGCAGAGCTCGCTCGGCCAGGCCAAGGGCTTCCAGCTCGCGCTCGACAACTTCGCCGACGACTGCACCTCGAAGGTCGAGGACTGTCCCATCGGCGACACCGCCCAGGACGTCAAGGACCGGATCGCCAAACTGCTGAAGGACCTCGAGACCAAGCCGATCCCCGGAATCTTCCCGCGCGAACTGACGCAGACCGCCGCGACCAACGGCATCGCACAGTCGCTCTACTCGAAGGACTTCTGGGAGTACCTGACCGAGGGGCTCCAGCAGGCGTACGAGGGCGACGGCAAGGTGCTGATGCTGCTGTCCGACTCGATGAACGGGCGCAACGAGAACGGCACGTACAGCAACATCACGGCGGCGAACATCTCCATCAACTGCGCCGACGACAAGCCGCGTTACAGCGCGGACTTCGTGCGGTCGAAGCTCCCGGAGTTCCGGTCCGCCTCCCCGTTGTTCGGCGACTACCTGGCCTGGGGCATGGTCAGCTGCACCGACTGGGCGGTACCGGGCGCCGCGGACCACCCGGACGTCAGCGCTCCCGGCGCGGCCCCGATCCTCGTGGTCGGCAACACCGGTGACCCGGCAACCCCGTACGAGGGGGCGCGGAAGATGGCGGACGCGCTCGGCAGGGGTGTGGGCGTCGAGCTCACGTACAAGGGCCAGGGACACGGGGCGTACGACAGCAAGAACAAGTGCGTGCAAGGCGCGGTGAACGGCTATCTGCTGCAGGGCACCGTGCCCTCGGCCGGAACCGTCTGCTCCTAGAAAGTCGCAGGTCAGAGCGTTATCCACAGGTCTCGGCGCGGTCGGCGGCCGGCGCCTACTATTGCCTGCATGTGATCCGCGCATTCGGGCGGAGCACGGGCAAGGGGGGACGCTCATGACACGTTTCGCTCGGTGGACGGCCGCTGCCGCCGCCGCGTTGCTGGTGGCCGGCTGCGGCGGGGGATCGTCCGGTGACGGCAAGGACGAGGGGAAGAACAGCGACGGGCCGTCGGCCGCGGCGCCGCCCTCCACGGGGTCGCCGGGGTTGCCCGCCTCCCTGACCGCGCAGAAGCTCGACTGGGGCCGCTGCAAGGCCACTTCGGACGCGCCCGCGCCAGGGAGCGGCTGGCAGTGCGCCACGCTCAAGGCACCCCTCGACTACGCGAAGCCGGACGGCGGGACGATCGGTCTCGCCCTCATCCGCTCGAAGGCGACCGGCGGCCAGAGCAAGCGCATCGGCTCGCTGTTGTTCAACTTCGGCGGCCCCGGCGGCTCGGGCGTCTCCACCATGCCGTCGTACGGAAGCGCCGTCGGCCCCCTCCACGAGCGGTACGACCTGGTGAGCTGGGACCCGCGCGGAGTGGCCGCGAGCGAGGGTGTGCGGTGCCGCACGGACAAGGCCATCCAGGCCTCCGAGTCCGTCGACGCCACGCCGGACGACGCGGCGGAGGAAGCGGCCTACTTCCAGGACGCCGACGACTTCGGCAAGGGCTGCGCCAAGGCGGCCGGGAAGCTGCTGTCCCACGTGTCGACGACGGACACGGCCAAGGACATGGATCTGATGCGCCAGGTCCTCGGCGACCGCAGCATGCATTACTTCGGTATCTCGTACGGCACGGAACTGGGCGGTGTGTACGCCCACTTGTTCCCGAAGAACGTGGGACGCCTGATCCTGGACGCCGTGGTCGACCCCGGTGCCGACACCGTGGGCCACGCCAAGAACCAGACGCTGGGCTTCCAGCGCGCCCTGGACGACTACCTCAAGTCCACCGGGCAGAACCCCGGGCAGGGGTCGCGGAAGATCGCGGACCTGCTGAAGCGGATCGACGCGAAGCCGCTGCCCACCTCCAGCGGGCGCAAGCTCAGCCAGACACTGGCCCTCACCGGCATCGTGCTCCCCCTCTACAGCAAGCAGGGCTGGCCGACACTCACCGAAGCGCTGAAGGACGCCGAGGGCGGGGACGGTTCGGCCCTGCTGCACCTCGCCGACGGATACAACGAACGCGACGCCTCAGGGCACTACGGCACGACGACGCATTCACAACGGGTCATATCGTGCTTGGACGACAGGCAGCGGCCGACTCCGGAGGAGACGAAGAAGCGGCTGGCCGAGTTCGAGAAGATCTCCCCCGTGTTCGGCGGCTTCATGGGCTGGGACACGGCGGGCTGGTGCCACGACTGGCCTGTGGCCGGGCAGTACGACACCCCCGAGGTGAGCGCGCCGGGCGCCGCTCCGGTCCTGGTCGTCGGCAACACCGGGGACCCGGCGACTCCCTACGAGGGCGCCCGCAGAATGGCGGACGAGCTCGGCAAGGATGTCGGGGTGGAGCTGACCTGGAAGGGCGAGGGCCACGGCGCCTACGGCAGTGGGAGCGACTGTGTCGACTCAACCGTGAACAGCTATCTGCTGGACGGGGCGGTGCCGAAGGACGGCAAGGTCTGTTCATGACGACGGCGGGGGTTCCGCGGACACCCGGTCCGCGGAACCCCCGCCATCCAAAGAGCGGGGCGTGCCTCCGGTCAGTACACCGGCTTGTCGGGCTCGATCTGGTTGACCCAGCCGATCACACCGCCGCCGACGTGCACCGCGTCCGAGAAGCCCGCGGACTTCAGGACGGCGAGGACCTCCGCGCTGCGGACACCCGTCTTGCAGTGCAGGACGATCTTCTTGTCCTGCGGCAGGGTCTCCAGGGCGGTGCCCATGAGGAACTCGTTCTTCGGGATCAGCTTGGCGCCGGGGATCGAGACGATCTCGTACTCGTTGACCTCGCGGACATCGATGATCTCGATGTTCTCGCCGTCGTCGATCCACTCCTTGAGCTGCTTGGGAGTGATCGTCGAGCCGGCGGCCGCCTCCTGGGCCTCCTCGGACACGACGCCGCAGAAGGCCTCGTAGTCGATGAGTTCCGTGACGGTCGGGTTCTCGCCGCAGACCGCGCAGTTCGGGTCCTTGCGGACCTTGACCTGGCGGTACTGCATCTCCAGGGCGTCGTAGATCATCAGACGGCCGACGAGCGGGTCGCCGATGCCGGTCAGGACCTTGATCGCCTCGGTGACCTGGATGGAGCCGATGGACGCGCAGAGCACGCCCAGGACACCGCCCTCGGCGCAGGAGGGGACCATGCCCGGCGGCGGGGGCTCCGGGTAGAGGCAGCGGTAGCAGGGGCCGTGCTCGGACCAGAAGACCGAGGCCTGGCCGTCGAAGCGGTAGATCGAGCCCCACACGTACGGCTTGTTGAGCAGCACGCACGCGTCGTTGACCAGGTAGCGGGTCGCGAAGTTGTCCGTGCCGTCGACGATCAGGTCGTACTGGCTGAAGATGTCCATCACGTTCTCGGCCTCGAGCCGCTCTTCGTGAAGGATCACGTTCACGTACGGGTTGATGCCCAGTACGGAATCGCGGGCGGAGGCGGCCTTCGACCGGCCGATGTCCGCCTGGCTGTGGATGATCTGGCGCTGCAGGTTCGACTCGTCGACCTCGTCGAACTCCACGATGCCGAGCGTGCCGACGCCCGCGGCGGCCAGGTACATCAGCGCCGGCGATCCGAGGCCGCCGGCGCCCACACAGAGCACCTTGGCGTTCTTCAGCCGCTTCTGCCCGTCCATGCCCACATCGGGGATGATCAGGTGGCGGGAGTACCTGCGGACCTCGTCTACGGTGAGCTCAGAGGCTGGCTCGACCAGGGGTGGCAGCGACACGGGGACTCCGTTGGTCGGTCAATCACTACAATTGTTCTCCCCGTAACACTGCCACGCCCTTCTTCATTCCGAGACACCCGTTCCGATCCGCGAGACGATTTCGTCCCAGTAGCCGGGCATCGTCTCCCAGGGGTCGACCCTCCCCCCGTGGTCGGTGCGGTCGGTGAAGTAGATCGTGGAGGCTCCCTGCCAGCGCGCGACGCGCAGCGCCTCGTCCAGATGACCGCGCGGCACACCGTGCACGAAGTGGCAGAAGCGCTCGGGCGGATAGTCGGCGGTCCACTCGGCGACCTGCGACCAGCGGTACTCGCTCCAGGGCCCGGAGAAGGTGACCAGTTGGTCGGCGTTCTCCGCGTAGCCCGGATACGGGTGGGTGCCGTGGCCCAGCACGATGTGCGCGCCGTCGCGGAGCGCGCGCAGCGACCCGATGGTGCGGCGGATCTCCGGCAGCGCGGAGCGCTCGGCGGGGCAGCGGTCGAGCAGGAACCCGTCGGCCTGGTACCAGTCGAGGTAGCGGCGCGCGTCGGCCAGCACCTCGCCGAACGGGCGGGCCCCGTAGGCGGTGTCCAGGTGGCCGAGCACCCGGACGCCGGCGTTGCGCAGCCGTCCGGAGGCTTCCAGGCACCGCGGGTCGGGGCGGTCGCCGGGGCCGTTGTCCACGTTCAGGACGACCCAGTGCAGGGGGGTGCCGGGGCGGGTGAGGCCGTCCCATTCGACGGGAGCGACGAGGGGGTGCGCATAGCCGGGGACGCCGAAGCCGACCCCGGACCGGTCGGTGCCCGCCGTGCCGGTGGCGGTGCTGGTCAGATGCGGCATGCCGCCTCCATCCAGATGTCGGCGAGGGACTCTTCGAGGTTGATCCTGGGCCGCCAGCCGAGCCGGTCGCGGGCGGTGCGCACGTCGGCCTGCTGCCAGCCGCCGCAACCGTCCGGGTAGGGGTACGCGACGGGGGCCACGTGGTCGGGTTCCGGGCGGGGGTGACCGATGGTGGCCCGCAGCGCGGGGCCGGGCGGCCCGGGCGGGCCGTCGAGTTCGTGCAGGGCGCCGCCGTAGCCGGCCACGCGGGCGAGGACGGAAGCGGCGTCGCGGAGCCGGACGGCACGTCCCGAGCCGATGTTGATCACGCCCTGCGCGGCGGAGAGGGAGGCGGCGTGCACGGCGCGGGCGACATCACGGACGTCGATGAAGTCGCGTTGGACGGCCAGGCCGCCCAGCTTCAGTTCGCCGTCGCCGGACTGCATGGCGCGGCGCAGGGCCTCGGCGAGCCGGCCGAGCGGGGATCCGGCGGGTGTTCCGGGTCCGGCGGGCGAGAAGACGCGGAGGACGACGGCGTCCAGGCCGGAGCCGAGGACGAGTTCGGTGGCCGCGAGCTTGCTCACGCCGTACGGTCCGCCCGGTCGCGGCACGGCGTCCTCGGCGGTGGACGAGCCGGGCTGGCTGGGCCCGTACTCGGCTCCGCAGCCGAGTTGCACGAGCCGGGCACCGCAACCGCTGCGCCGCAGTGCCTCGCAGACGGTGGCGACGGCGACGGTGTTGTGCCGGGTGAGGTCGCGGGCGCCGCCGCGTGTGGTGCCCGCGCAGTTGATGACGACTCCGGGGTGCACCGCGTCCAGGAAGCGGGTGAGCGCGCCGGGGCTGCCCGAGGCGAGGTCGAAGCGTACGTCGGCGTCGTCGCCCCGGCCGAGCGCGGTCAGCTGCACGGCCGGGTCGGCCAGCAGTCTGTCGGCGACGAAACGGCCGAGGTAGCCGTTGGCTCCGATCAGCAGGACCCTCATCGGGCGGCTCCCGGGGCGGATTCTCCGGTTCGGGAGGTGATCATCTGACTGTCTCCTTCGAGGTGATGCGTAGGTCGGGGAGAGGGCCCGCGGTGTCGGCCCCGCGGGAGAAGGGGGCCCGGCCCCGGGTGTGGTCCCGGGTACCGGAGGGGGCTCATGGCGGCGGAGGCCATGGGCCGGAACAGGACGCGCCGTACGAGGACGGACCGCGCGAGGACGCGCCGTACGAGTCAGGACCGTGCGAGGGAGCGCCGTACGAGTCAGGACCGTGCGAGGACGGACCGTGCGTCGTGGTGGGGCGGCCGAGGGGCCGTGTCGCGCGGGGGTCGTGCGGGGCAGCGTGCCTCGGCGCTGCCCGGACCCCGGGGTCGGTGGCGCCGGAAGCCGGTGGCTCGGTCCGGCCCGTTCGTCTGGTCTCGTCCTCGGCGTTCATGGGGCCTCGCCGGTCCGGGCGTGGGCCGAGGCGCGGGTCAGTGTGCGGGAGGCGTGGAGGAGCAGGATGCCTGCGCCCGCCGCGCACACCAGGGCGGGTACGGCGCCGGGTCCCCAGGTGTCGACG
The DNA here is from genome assembly GCF_036231965.1 of Streptomyces sp. NBC_01428. Classification (NCBI taxonomy): domain Bacteria; kingdom Bacillati; phylum Actinomycetota; class Actinomycetes; order Kitasatosporales; family Streptomycetaceae; genus Streptomyces; species Streptomyces sp. NBC_01428. The sequence continues at coordinate 3,478,472 of NZ_CP109499.1, forward strand.
AGGGCGTCGACGGGGGTGGCCAGGAACGAGCAGCCGGGGAGGCGGGCCGCGTAGACCGTGGTCAGGGCCGCTGCTTCCACCGTGCCCACCGCTGCGAGGGCCAGGGCCGGGGCGTGGGCGAAACCGCGCGCCGTCAGGAGCCGTGCGAGCAGGAGGAGGGCGCCGAGGGCACCGGCTCCGGCGTAGGCGGGCGGCTCGTCGAGTACTGCGCCGCACAGGGCGAGCAGGGCGAACAGGGTGCACACGAACAGGCCGAACGCGCCGAGGAGCAGGGGTTGCACGGAGGCGGCGAACTCCTCCAGCCCCCGGCTGGTGGTGAGCCGGCGGCGAGCGCGGCTGACGAACAGGTGGGCGCACCAGGCGGCGGGAGCGCAGGCCAGGGAGAGGGCCAGCACGGGGGCGGTGGCCAGGGGCCAGTTTCCGACCGGCCCGCCGTTGAGCCCGGCGCTCAGCAGGCCGTCGCCGAGAAGGGCGTACGCGATGAGCCAACACGTCCACGCGAGGGTGGCGCCCGTCGTGCCGTGGCTGCTGCTCAGCGGGCCGCGACGCAGCGCGAGGCGCAGGCCGAACGCGACGGCGAGGGCGCCGAACGCGGCGACGGCGAGGCGCGGTTGCCCGTGTGTGAGCCGCAACCCGGCGACGACGCCCGCGCCGAGGGCGCCCGGGACGAGAGCGAGGACGGTCCAGTAGGTGCGCGTGCCGGGCGTCGCCGGGGTCTCCGCGTCGTGCGCCGTGGCTTCGCCGTCGCGCGCCACGCGCGCGTACATCTCCTCGGCGAGCGAGAAGACGTCCCGGTGACGGAAGCGGGCGGCGGTCCGGTCGGTCACGCCGTGCGCCTCCAGGCCGGCGGCGATCTCCAGCGGGTCGACGGCCCGTTCGCAGAGTTCGCGGTGCCGGTGCATCAGCGCCTTCACGGGGTCCGCGGCTCCCCTGCGTCCGGCGTTCCTGCGCGTTCCGTCGGCGCCCTCGGTACTGGTGCCGGGGCCGGGGAGCCTGCGCCCCGCGAAGGCGGCCTCCGCACCGACGCCGGGAAGGCCCGTACCAGGAAGGTCGCTGCCAGGAAGACCGCTGCCAGGCAGCTCGTCCTCACCGTCGGCAGTCGCGGAACTCGGGCTGTCCACGCCAGTGTCGGAGAGCATCAGCCCACCGTCGGCAGCCTCGGCTCGCCCGCCGCCGGCCCGTGCCGCTCCCTCCGCGACCTCCGCTCCCCCGCTCCCGCTCCCGCTGCCGGCTTCGCCCGCCCCCCGTGCTCCCGTGCGGCTGTCGAGGTCGCGTTGCGTCAGGTCGCCCGCGCCGCCGCGGGCGCCAGTGGTGTCGCGGGTCATGCGCCCTCCCCCGCCGGAACGGTGGCCGTGGCACGCACCGGTGCCCCGTCGCCCCAGCGCGGCCGGCCCGCGGCCATCAGGCGGGCCTCGGTCCAGCCGCCCGGAAGGTGGGCCTCGGCGGGGACGCCGAACGGCAGCGGCTCCCCCGCGTTGTCCACGACCAGGCGGCGCACCGGAGCGTGCGAGACGATCTCCAGGTAAATGCCGTGAAATGCCGTGATGTTCTGCTCGACGGTGAAGAGTTCGAGGGCGCGGGCGCGGGCGGCGGCGCCCAGGCGCTCGCGGCGCTCGGGGTCGCGCAGCAGCGCCACGCACGCCTCGGCGAGCGCCCGCGGGTTGCGCGGCGGGACCACCAGTCCCGTACCGCCGATGACCTCGACGACCGCGCCCACGTCGGTGGAGACGGTGGCCCGGCCGCAGAACATGGCCTCGACGAGGCTGATCGGGAAGCCCTCGACGACGCTGGAGAGGACGACCAGGGCGCCGGAGGCGTAGGCCTCGGCGAGGCTCGGGACCTCCGGTCCGCCGATCTCCTCGAAGGACACGGGGTTGTCGCCGACCGCGTGCACGCCCTCGGCCTCGTCGGGGAAGAGCTGGGCGGCGAGCGCCTTGCAGTGGGCCAGGTAGGTCGCGCCGTCCGGGCCGTCGGCGGGGGCGCCGACGATCCGCAGCCGGGTCTTCGGCTCCTCCTTGCGGACCTCCGCGAAGGAGTGCAACAGGGAGATGAGGTCTTTCGCGGGCTCGATGCGGCCGACCCACACCAGCGTGTCCGGGTCCGCGCACCGGCTGCCCTCGGCGCCCTCCCCGACCTCGGCGAAGCGCTCGGCCTCCATGCCGGGGTAGACGGTGCGCAGCTTGGCGCGGTCGGCGCCGCAGCGCTCCTGCCAGCGGCGGGCGTGGGCGTTCCCGGGCGTGATGAGGGTGGCCGCGCCGTACACCTCGGCGGCGAGCGCGCCGTGGAACGCGGCGAGCAGGGCACGGACGGCGGGGGTCTCCGTGACGGTGGCGGAGGACAGGTAGTGCGCGCGGAGCTGCACGCCGTACTCGGTGACGAGCAGCGGGACTCCGAAGAAGTGCCGGGTGAGGAGGCCGGGCAGGGCCGCCGCTCCGCCTGCCGCGGCGTGACACAGGTCGACCGAGCCGAGGGCGTCGTCCTCGTACCAGTCCAGCGAGAGGGGCCGCAGGGCGCGTTCGATGTGGCCGGCGACGGCGAGCAGGTCGGGTACGCGTGCCGCGCGGGCGGTCCGCAGCGCGCCGGGCGCGCGACAGGCGCGCTCCAGGGCGCGGACCGCTCCTTCCGAACGGAGGGCACCGACCAGCCCGCCCTCGTCGCGGGCGAGTTCGGCGAGGGCGTACAGCGCGCTGGCGAAACGGTCCGCCTCCACGCCGGAGGAATCCGCCGCCCCTGCCGAGGGCTCCGTCGCGCCGGAGGTCTCCGGTCCCGCGCAGACGGCCGCGGCGAGTTCCCCGTACGCCTCGGCGAAGCGGCGTCGTGCGCGTCGTCCGTGGACCACGCCGTCGTCCTCCGCCGTCCACAGCGGCGCGGTGCGGACGCGGCTGACCTGGGAGGGAAGCTGGATCCAGCCCTCGTCCTCCTGACGCTCGGTGCGGCTGAGCGCGTAGATGTCGAACTCGTGCTGCCCGAGCCCGCGCACGAGCCGGTCGCACCAGAGTCTGGCGTCACCGCTCACATACGGATAGCCACCCTCCGTCAGCAGTCCGATGCGCACGAGCACACCCCCGATCTCCCGTATGGGGAGCCGCCGTTGACCCGGCGGCTCGCAGCGGGACGAACGTATGCGGACAAGGCGGTGGCGCGACGGACGGTTGTCCATCGCGCCACCAAAAGGGGTGAACGGTCGTAACTTTCCCGCACGGGAGGCGTTCTGTCGCGCTAAGAGATCAAGCGGTGACGTTCGGTCGGCCGCCGCTCGCGATCCGGGCTGCCGCCCGCGAGCCTCACGCGCTCACGCCGGCGTCAGCTCCTTGCCGTCGGTCTCCTTGCCGTCGGCCGGCTCCCTGCGGGCCGCGCGTCGGCGTGCCGCGACCTCCGGGTCGAGTGCCGGGACGGCGGCCAGCAGTTGGCGGGTGTACGGGTCGGCCGGACGCTCGTACACGTCGTCGGCGGGTCCGTACTCGACGAGTCTGCCGCGCCGCATCACGGCCACCCGGTCGCTGACCTGGCGTACCACCGCGAGGTCGTGCGCCACGAACACCAGCGCGAGCCCGAGTTCGCGCTGCAGTTCGCCGAGCAGGGCGACGACCTGGGCCTGCGTGGTGACGTCGAGCGCGGAGACCGGCTCGTCGCACACGATGGCGCGCGGCTCGGCGGCCAGGGCCCGGGCGATGCCCACGCGCTGGCGCTGTCCGCCGCTGAACTCGTGCGGGTAGCGGTCGTAGTGCGCCGCTTCGAGCCCCACACGCTCCAGCAGTTCCCGTACGCGTCCCCGGATGCGTCCCTCGTCCCGCTCGCCGCGCGCCCGCAGCGGGTCGGCGATGGACTCGCCCACACTGCGCCGGGGGTTGAGGGAGGAGACCGGGTCCTGGAAGACCATCTGCACGGAGGGGCGCACGCCGGACTGTTCGCGCCCCTCGTAGCGGATCGACCCGCTCGTGGGCTCCAGAAGCCCCACCAGCATTCTTCCCAGCGTGGTCTTCCCGCTGCCGCTCTCGCCGACGACCCCGAGGGTCTCGCCCCTGCGGACGGTCAGCGACACGTCGTCGACGGCCGCGAACCGCTGCTTCCCGCGCCCGAACTCGCGCCGGAGTCCGACCGCTTCGAGGACCACGTCGTTCGACGGGACGGTCGTCGAGCCGCCGCTGTCCGTGCCGGCGCTCTCCGTACCGGCGCTCCCCGTACGGGCGGTCTCCGCCGCGGGACCGGGCCCACCGGCGGAACCGGCCGCCGCCACACGACCGGGATCGCCTGCCGGATCGGCGGCCGTTCCGGTCGCGCCGCCCCCGCCGGTCGCGCGGGGCGTCTCCACGCGCGGCACCGCGCCGAGGAGTTCGCGCGTGTACGTCTCCCGGGGTGCGCCGAGGACGGCGGTGACCGGTCCGTGCTCGACCGCGCGGCCGTGACGCATCACGAGGATCTCGTCGACGCTCTCGGCGGCGACGCCGACGTCGTGAGTGACCAGCAGCAGGCCCATTCCGGTCTCCTGCCGCAGCGTGTGCAGCAGGTCGAGGATCTGCGCCTGGACGGTCACGTCGAGGGCGGTCGTCGGCTCGTCGGCGATCAGCAGCTCGGGTTCGCAGGCCAGCGCCATGGCGATGAGGGCGCGTTGGCGCATGCCACCGCTGAACTCGTGCGGGCGCGAGCGGGACCGGCGTACGGCGTCGGGGATGCCGACCCGGTCCAGCACGTCGACGGCACGCGCGCGTGCGGCGCGGCGCGAGGCCTTCGTGTGCACCCGGTACACCTCGGCGATCTGGTCGCCGATCGCGTAGTACGGGTCCAGGGACGACAGCGGGTCCTGGAAGACCATGGCGGCCTTCCCGCCGCGCAGCCGGCCCAGCTCGTCGTCGGTCGCCCGCTGCACGTCCACGCCGGCGACGCGGACCGTGCCGGTGACGTGCGCTCCGGTGCCGCGGTGCAGCGCCAGCAGGGCCGAGGCCACGGTCGACTTGCCGGAGCCGGACTCGCCGACCAGCCCGAGGGCTGCCCCCTTCCGCAGGCGGAAGGAGAGCCCGTCGACGGCCCGCAGGCCACCGAAGTCGACGGACAGACCGTCCACTTCGACGAGCGGGGCCGCGACGCCACCGCCCCTGTTCGCGGAGGCCGCGGCGTCCGGCGGGGCGACGGAAGCCGTCGCGGACGCTGTCGTGGAAGAGTCGCTCATGCGAGCACCACCCGTCGGTCGGCCACCGCGTACAGCACGTCCGCGACGGCGTTGGCGATGACCACGAAGAAGCCGATGACCAGGACCATGCCGACGACCACGGGGAGGTCGACGACGTTCACGGCGTGGACCAGTTCCTGGCCGATGCCGGGCAGTCCGAAGAGCGTCTCGGTGAGGACCGCGCCGCCGATGGCACCGCCGACGTTGTTCGCGTTGAGCGCGATGATCGGCGCGAACGCCCCGCGCAGCGCGTGCCGTCCGATGATCGACCGCTCGCCGACGCCGTACGCGCGGAAGGTGCGGATGTGGTCCTCGGCGAGCGTCTCCAGCATCGACGCCCGGGTGAGCCGGGCGAACGTGGCGGCCTCGATGAGGGCGAGGGAGAGCCAGGGCAGGAGCAGGTTCCAGGCCCACTGTTCGGGGTCGTCGGTGAGGCTGACGTACTGCGGGAAGGGCAGGAGCCGTAGTTGCCCGCACACGATGATCATCAGGACGAGCCCGATGACGAAGACGGGGGTGGCCACGCCTGCGAGCGTCACGCCTGTCAGCACGCGCTCGCTGATCCGGCCGCGCCGCCATGCGGACAGGACGCCGGTGCCGACGCCGAGGATCAGCCAGAGGATCATCGCGCCGAACACGAGGGACAGGCTGACCGGCAGCTTCGCGAAGATCAGCCGGGTCACCTGCTGGCCGCCCTGGTACGACATGCCGAGGCAGGGCGCCGAGCAGTGCTCCACCGACGTGCCCGTGGAGTAGTCCTGGCCGACGAGGATGCCCTGGAGGAAGTGCCAGTAGCGCACGTAGAGGGGGTCGTCGAGCCTCAACTGCTGGGCCACCTGGTGCACTTGCTCCGGGGAGCAGCGGGGGCCGCAGGTGATCTGGGCGACATTGCCGGGTGTGACGAAGAAGACGACGTAGACGATCACCGAGATGGCGAGCAGGGTGATCAGGGTGCCGACGAGGCGACGCAGGAGGAATCCGCCGAAGCCGCTCATGCCCGTTCCTCCTTCCGGCCGGTGGCGTCCGCCCCGGCGTTCGCGTCCGCTCCGGCGCTCACGTCCGCGGTGTCCGCGTCGGCCCTTGCCTCACGCCTGCGGCCGGTGCCGATGCTCAGACGGGAGGCGGCGCGCGGGTCGAGGGCCGTACGGATGCCGTCGCCGAGGACGGTCAGCGCCAGGACGGTCACGAAGAGCGCGCCGGCGGGCAGCAGCAGGTACTGCGGGGCGGCCTGGTACCAGACGTCGGCGGCGGTGAGCATCTGTCCCCAGGAGGGTGTCGGGGGCTTCACGCCGACGCCGAGGAAGGACAGCGCGGCCTCCACGCTGATGTTCATCGGGACGAGGAGCGCGGCGTAGGTGATGATCGGCGCGGCGAGTCCGGGCAGCAGTTCGCGGCGGGCGATCCGCCAGGTGCCCCAGCCGCTGAGCCGTGCGGCGGCTACGTAGTCGAGCCCCTTGAGGGTGAGTGTCTGGGCGCGCGTGATCTTCGCGACGTTGCCCCAGGCGATCAGGCCGATGACGAGGGCGACCAGCAGCGGCCGGGGGAAGCTGGTGGGCACGATCGCGAGCAGCGCCAGCGACATGATCATCAACGGCATCGCGAGGATGATCTCGGTGAAGCGGCTCAGCAGCTGGTCGACCCAGCGCGTGCCGAGCGCGGCGGCGACGCCGACCACGACCCCGATGAGGACCTGCACGACGGTCGCTCCGAGCGCGACCCCGAGGGAGACCCGCGCCCCGTAGACGAGACGGGCGAAGAGGTCGCGGCCGGTCTGCGGTTCGACGCCGAGCCAGTGGTCGGCGCTCAGGCCGCCGAACGACCCCACGGGGACCCCGCCGCGTGCGGAGTCGACCAGCGAGGGGTGGTAGGTGGTGGGGTCCTGGCCCTCGATCGCGGTGAGCAGCGGTGCGGCGATCGCGACCAGGACGAGGAGGGCGACGACGGCCGCCGCGACGAGGGCGGCGCGCTGCGCGAGCAGTCGCCGCCAGAACTGACGGGCCCCCGAGGCCCCCGTGACGGACGGATCCGTCACGGGGGCCGAGGAGGCGACAAGTGCCTCGCTCACGGTGCTACTTCACCGCGACCTGGGAGATGTCCAGAACGCCGGTCCAGTCGCTGATCACGATGTTCTTGACGTCCTTGCCGTACAGGCGCTTGTAGACGGGGTGGAACAGCGGCACGGTGAGCGCCTGCTCGCCGATCTTCTTGTCCAGCGCGCCCCAGCGCTTGGCGGCCTGGTCGAGGTCGGTCAGCTTGTTGATCGCGTCGATCTCGTCGTTGACCGACTTGTCGTTCAGGAAGCCCGTGTTGAAGTTGGCGCCGTCCTTGACGATCTGCCGGCCGTCGAAGATCGGGGCCAGGAAGGGACCGCCGGAGGGCCAGTCGGCACCCCAGTGGGCGAGGAAGAAGCCCGGCTCGGTCGTGACGCTCTGGACCTTGTCGCTGTAGTCGTTCGACTCCAAGCCCTGGAGCTTGACGGTGATGCCGGCCTTCTTGAGAGCGTCCTGGATCGCCGTGGCGATCTCCGGGCTGGTCTCGAAGTCCTTGCTGTTGGAGTGCGTCAGCGTCACGGACAGGCCGTTCTTGTAGCCGGCCTCCTTCAGCAGTTCCTTGGCCTTCGCGGCGTTGCCGGACGCGCCCGCCGGGAAGTGGTCGTACGGGGTGTAGCCGAAGGACTTCTGGTTCGGCAGGTACGTGGTCGCGGGCTCGGCGAGCGAGGAGCCGCCGGCCGCGTTGACGACCGAGCTGCGGTCGATGGCGTAGGAGATCGCCTGGCGCACCTTGGGGTTGTCGAACGGCTTCACCTTCGGGTTGAAGGCGATGTAGTTGGTGTAGCCGAAGTGGCCGGTGCCGACGCGGGAGGCCAGCTCCTTGTCGCCGGTCACCTTGGCGAGCTCGGCCGGGCCGAGGTTGGTGTCCGTGGTGACGGCGGCGGCGTCCGGGCCCTGGGAGGAGGACAGCCGCTGGTTGATCACGGAAGAGTCCAGACCGGACCGTACGTCGATCTTGTCCGGGTAGGCCTTGCGCTCGGCGTCGGTCGACGCGGACCAGTGGGTGTTGCGCTCCAGGAGGAGCCGCTCACCGTCGTTCTCGTTCTTGACGACCTTGTACGGGCCCGAGGAGACCGGGTGCTGCTCGTACTTGGTGCCGGTGTCCTTGGCCTTCGGGACGGGGGTGAACTGCGTCTGCGTGGCCAGGTAGGGGAACTCGCCCTCCGGCTTGTTCAGGTGGAAGACGATGGTCAGGTCGTCGGGCGTCTCGATCGAGTCGAGGCCCTTCTTGTCCTTGTAGGGACCCTGGTAGTCGGCCCCGCCGATGAGCCAGTCGCGCAGGTAGGGCGCGCCGCCGGAGAGTTCGGCGGCGAAGGAGCGCTCGATGCCGTACTTGATGTCGGCCGAGGTGATCGGCGAACCGTCCTCGTACGTGAGCCCCTTCTTCAGGGTGTACGTCCACACGGTCGCGTTCTTGCTCGGGCGGCCGGTGTCGGTGGCCAGGTCGGGCACGACCTGGGAGCCGGCGGCGCCGTTCTCGCGGTTGCGGGTGGTGAGCGTGCGGAAGACGAGCGAGGGCACGTTGCCGCCGCCGGAGGTGTAGAGCCGCGCGGGGTCGAAGTCCGACTGCGGGTTGGAGTTCAGCACGCTGAGCGTGCCGCCCTTCTTCGCCTGGGAGTCGCCGCCTCCGGAACTCTTGGCATCGTTGTCCTCAGGGCCGCAGGCGGCGGCGCCCGCTGCCACGACCAGGCTGACGGATGCCACTGCCACGCGGCGGGCTATGAGGGACGGTTGACGCATCGGAAGACGACCTCTCGGATGGTTCGAATACTGAGACGGAATGACGCGGAATGAGACAGCGGGGCACGGAGCCCGCCCAGGGCGTCAAGCGTCGGAGTCCGACCGGACCGGAGGAGGTACGGGCGCGGGGAACCGGAGGGGTTCAGGGGCGCACGGAAACGAGACGAGAAGGAATGCGACGCACTCGCCGGGGGCGGGCGTCAGCGACAGTCGATGTCGGCCACGCACAGCGCGGTCACGCCGATGAGCGCCAGCTCGATGGCGGCGCAGACGGAGGCGTGACGGGGCGACATGCGCCAAAATATGAACGAACTTTCGGCGCATGTCAACGTGGCCCGAGGGCCCCCTGTCAACTCCCGGGATAGGCCCAGGGGTTGGCCCGGCAGTGGATTCCGTCGTGGTCGAGGAACTTGGTCTGCTGCTGCATGACCGGGGCGAGCTCGCCGTCCTTGTCGCAGGTGACGTGCCCGTATCCGAGCCGGTGGCCGACCTCGTGGTTGATCAGCATCTGCCGGTAGGAGTGAATCTTGTCACCGTAGGTCGTCGAGCCCTGGGCCCAGCGGTACGCGTTGATCATGACGCGTTCGGTGGACGCCGAGTCGCACGAGACGTTGTCCTCCGTGGTGTCGAGGCCCGACTTGGCGCACCACTCGGCGGTGGTCCCGGGGCTCGCCAGCGTGATGACGAAGTCCGGTTTGCCCGAACTGATCCGCTCGAAGGTGCGGGCTCCGCCGTGTGCCCAGCTCCGCTTGTCGTTCAGCGTCTTCTGGACGGCCTCGGCGAAGAGGGCACCCTCCAGACCGAGCCCCTGTTCCACGTCGACGCGGTAGGTGTACTTGCGTCCCGTGCCGGGCGCCTTGGCGAACCCGGGCACGGCGTCGAACTTCCCCGACCCCTTGAGCTTCGCGCCGAGCGGGTACGTCCTGGCCATCTTCTGGTCGTACGTCAGGGCCACCGCGGCCACGCTCGGGTGGCCCGCCTGGGTCGGCCTGCCGTCCCCGCGCGAGGCGGGGTCCTGGGTCGCGCGGCCGCCCGCGGCGGACTGGGTCCGGGCGCCGGCGTCGTGCTGTCCGCTCGCGACCTGTCCGGCGACGACGACGGCGAGCACGGTGGTGACGGCGGCCGCGGCGATCCCGGTGAACGCCCGCCCCTTGCCGGCTCGGCCCTTCTCCTGTTCCCCGGTCTCCGGCACCGTCGGTCCACCGGGTCCGCCGGAGCCGTCGGCCTCCGTGTCCCACGACGTGACGGAGCCGTACGGGTCGTCGGTCCGGGGGCCGGCCGTGCGGCCGGGAGCGCCCGCACGGGGCGCGAAGAGGTCGTCGTCCTCGTCCGTGGCGACGTCGAACGCGTCGACGTAGGCCTGCCGGGGGGCGGTCGGGTGCCCCTGGCGCGGGCGCGGGACCGTCGGCCCGAGAGGCGCTCCCTGCGCGGCCGCGCCGGCCCGGGACTCCCCCCAGCCGCCGCCCTGTTCACGCTGCTCGGGGTGTCCGCCCCGGACCCGGGGCATCCCGTGGGCGGGTGTCCCGTCGGGAAGTCGTGGTGTCCCGTGGGCGGGTGTCCCGTCGAAGACGCGCGGTACGCCGTGCGCGGGGGTGCCGTCCTGGAAGCGCGGGACCCCGTGCGCCGGGGTGCCGTCCGCGAAACGCGGCACCCCGCGCGCGGGGGTGCCGTCGAAGGCCTGCGGGAATCCGTGGGCCGGCGTCGCGTCGGCGCGCGGTGGTGCGCTGCGGGGTGAGGCCGTGCCCGCCGGCGGGTAGGGCCCGAGGGCGCCGGGACGGGGCGCCGCCGCTCGGCGGGTCCGGTCAGGGCCCGGCTCCGGTGACGGCTCCGCCTCGGGTACCGCTCGCGTCTGCGAGGTCTCCGCCTTGTCGGCCCGCCCCCGACGACTGTGTCGTCCCACTTCCCGCCTCAGCTCTCCGCGCCGGTTGCCGCCTCGGAGGTCAACTCTCCCTGGTCCGCGAGGAGTTCACGGAAGGCCGTGGCCACCGTCTGTGGATACTCCATCATGGCGACGTGCCCCGCGTCCGGCAGAGTCAGCAGCCGGGAGTCGCGGAAGGCACGGGCCGCGCGCTGGGCCATACGGTAGCCGACGAGCTGGTCGCGGCCGCCATAGACCAGCAGGGTCGGAGCGAGCACGCGCTCGGCCTGCCGCCACAGCCCGTGCTGGCCGCCCAGCGTGTACGCGTTGACGATCCCGCGCGCAGAACGCGCCATGGCGTCCCAGAAGTAGGGGAGCGCGAGCCGCCGCTCCATCTCCTCCACCGCGTCGCGGAACCCCTCGGGCGTCACGATGGTGGGATCGCCGTAGCAGAGGGCCGTCACCCCGCGGACGCGTCGCTCGGCGCTCCACTCCCTGGTCAGGCGGGTGAACAGACCGGCCACCCCGGGCAGGGCGAGCAGCGCGGTCGGCCAGGCGCTCCGCTGGGCGCGGATCTCGGGCAGGGCGGGCGAGACGAGGGTCAGCGTGCGGACGAGGTCGGGACGGACGGCGGCCACGCGCGTCGAGACGGCACCGCCGAGCGAGTTGCCGAAGAGGTGGACGGGCCCGCGTCCGGACGCGTCGAGATAACGGATGACCGCGCGCGCGTGTCCGGTGACCGAGTAGTCGCCGTCGTCCGGCGGCGGCGAGTCGCCGAAACCGGGGAGGTCGAGGGCCTCGCTGTCCACCAGCCCGTCGACGCGGGCCATGAGCGCCGACCAGTTCTGCGAGGAGCCGCCCAGGCCGTGCACGTAGAGAGCGGGCGGCAGCCCCGCGCGGGCCGGGGGCCTCGACCGGACCGTCAGCGTGACCCCGGGAAGCCCGACCGACCGCAGCCGCTCGCCCTCCGCGACCCTGACGGCACCGACCCTGGGCGTGACGGTGGAGGCCAGCGCGGACGGGAGTTCGGTCGAAGACATGCCGCAATGTTACGAGACGATCACGCCGGGGCTCATGTGTTCGCCGTCACAGATCGTCCGGGGATCGCATAGCGCCCCGATCGCGTGTCTCCTAGGCTTCGATCGAGGGCACTCGTAGGTACGTCAGGAGCGCACTCGTACCGTTCGGGAAGAGGAACCATGACAGTCGACCCGACAGATCCCACGACGTTCGACGACCAGTTCCGGGACATCCTCGACGTGGAGGCCCCGGAGGCGGACGCCGCCGAGCAGGCCAGCGAGGTCGATCCCGCCGAGGACCTGGACCCGGAGCCCCCGGGCGATCCCCTCAGCGCCGATGAAGGGGATCGCGCCGAGCAGGCCCGGGTCGTCCGGCAGAACGAGGACGACTACAGGTGACGCGACACCGCTGATCAGGGCCGTAGCGAGGGGCGGGCGCCCAGCTCGTCCCCTTCGGCCCCCTGTGCGCCGCCGCCGTCGGCGTCCGGTCCGTGAAATTCTGCGCTCGCACCGCACACAGCACGGTTACCGAAAAGTACGATGGCGGCGCGGCGCACACCGCAGTGGACAATTTTGGGAGGCGGCGTGACAGCCATCGAGCAGACAGAGGCGGCACGCCCGCGGGGCACTCGCCTGCCGCGCCGTGCCCGACGCAACCAGCTCCTCGGCGCCGCCCAGGAAGTCTTCGTTGCGCAGGGGTATCACTCGGCCGCCATGGACGACATCGCCGAGCGCGCGGGCGTCAGCAAGCCGGTCCTCTACCAGCACTTCCCGGGAAAGCTCGATCTGTACCTCGCCCTGCTGGACCAGCACTGCGAGTCCCTGCTCCAGGCGGTCCGCACGGCGCTCGCGTCGACCTCGGACAACAAGCTGCGGGTCCGGGCCACGATGGACGCCTACTTCGCGTACGTCGAGGACGACGGCGGCGCCTTCCGGCTGGTCTTCGAGTCGGACCTGACCAACGAGCCCGCGGTCCGCGAGCGGGTCGACAAGGTGACGCACGAGTGCGCCGAGGCGATCTGCGACGTCATCGCGGAGGACACCGGTCTCTCGCGTGCCGAGTCGATGCTCCTCGCGTCGGGGCTCGGCGGTCTGGCCCAGGTGGTGGCCCGTTCCTGGCTGCACAGCGACCGCAGTGTCCCGCGCGACCAGGCGGTGCAGCTGCTGACCTCGCTCGCCTGGCGCGGCATCGCGGGTTTCCCGCTGCACGGCACCGACCAGCACTGAGCGGGCAGGGCATCGATCGGCCCGAGCACACGGAAGCGGCCGGGGGCACATCCCCCGGCCGCTTCTTTGTTCCCGTCCGCTGTTCGCTCCTGGCGTTCCCGGGCGGAGCGTGCAGGTCCCCTCACCGGGCTAATGTGTGCTGCGTACGGCGCGTACGAACGCGCACATGACTGACCGTCGGAGGGACAAAGCCGTGGAGGTCAAGATCGGCGTGCAGCACGCGCCCCGCGAGATCGTTCTGGAGAGCGGTCAGACCCCGGAAGAGGTCGAGCGCGCGGTGTCGGAGGCGCTGGCCGGCACGTCGCAGCTGCTCAGCCTCGTGGACGACCACGGCCGCAAGGTCCTGGTTCCGGCCGACCGCCTGGCCTACGTGGAGCTCGGCGAGCCCACGCAGCGCAAGGTCGGATTCAGCGCTCTGTAAGAGGTTCACAGAGCGGCACGGAGGTACACGAAGGGTCCGGTGGCGACGTCACCGGACCCTTCGCGTGCATTCCGCCCCGCGCGAACTCCTCCACAGATGGAGCACAGTTCGAGCACAGGGGAGGGTTGCGTTCCGCACGCCACGGGTAGGACCGGCTACGACCGATTTGCACCGGCCGTGAGGGAGGGACACCCCACCATGTTCTTGGAAGCGCTCGGCTCCGCGCTGCTTGGTCTGGCTCTGGCATGGGCGGCCTCGTACCGCCTGCCGCACCGTCTGCCGGCCCGCAGCCTGGTCCTGTCGACGGGGGTGGCGGGAGGCCTGTTCGGCGCCTTCCTGACGCACACCGCGCTCGGCTCCGGCCACTTCCTCGTCATCCTCGCCGGAGCGGTGGCCGTCTCCGCGGCGCTGCTCTCGCTGCTGCTCCGCCCGGAGGAGCGTTTTCGCCGACGCTCGGCCACGGCCTGACGCCGGGCGACCGCCCGGTCCGTCCGGCGGGATCCGCGGGTTCCGTCCGCGCGGGCGCCAGCGGGACGAGAGGGAGCGGCAGCCGCGCGGATAGCCGCACCGGCAGCCGTTCGCGGTCCGCCGCGGCCAGGACGGGCCCATGGTCCCGGAGGCCGGGACCCGTCCGAGCGGGCGGGTGCTAGGCGGCCAGCCCCAGGGCCGCCATCCGCTTGGTGTGCGCCTCGGTGATGCGCGAGAACATCCGGCCGACCTCCGCGAGGTCGAACCCGTCCGCCACGCCGCCCACGAGCATCGTCGAGAGGGCGTCACGGTCGGCGACCACCCGCTGCGACTGCGACAGGGCCTCGCCCATCAGTCGTCGCGCCCACAGCGCGAGCCGGCCGCCCACCCGCGGGTCGGCGTCGATCGCGGCGCGCACCTTCTCGATCGCGAAGCTGGCGTGCCCGGTGTCGTCGAGGACGCCGAGGACCAGCCCGCGGGTGTCCGAGTCGAGGCGGGCGGCGACCTCGCGGTAGAAGTCACTGGCGATCGAGTCGCCGACGTACGCCTTGACGAGGCCCTCCAGCCAGTCGGAGGGAGCCGTCTGCTTGTGGAAGCCGTCGAGGGCCGCCACGAAGGGGTCCATGGCCTGGCCCGCGTCGGCGCCGACCGCGGTGAGCCGGTTCGACAGCTGCTCGAAGTGGTGGAACTCGGCCGACGCCATCTTCGCCAGCTCCGCCTTGTCGCTCAGCGTGGGCGCCAGCTTGGCGTCCTCGGCGAGCCGCTCGAACGCCGCCAGCTCGCCGTACGCGAGCGCTCCGAGCAGGTCCACCACCGCGGCGCGGTACTGCGGGTCGGCGGAGGCCGTGTCCCAGTTCTGCGCGGCGACTCCGGTGGCCGTCGGAGCGGTGTCTGCGGGGGCTTCGGCGGGCTTCTCAGCGGCGTTGTCAGGCGTCGTCATGAAGCGCACAATAGCCCTCTCACCGCACGGGGGAAGTCCCTGGTCAACCAGTGTGACGACGACTACGTGACCGAACCGGCCATCGCATATGCGCGAATCCGGGGTATGGTGGTAATGCGCCCGGCGAGTATGTGTCGGGCCGCACGAATGAGGATGCCCGGTCGGAGGCCCGATCGGCTCCGACCCGACAGCCCTCCTCGTCGGTACGGCACATTGCGTACGGCATCCGGAGGGAACCCTCAGCGGCACGAGAGCTCGAGCGTCGGCAGTGGTCCCATGCCACTCGGCCCGCCCGTCACAGAGCGGCCGACGTCCCCGGCACGGTCCCGTCACGACCCCCGCGCTCGCCTCGCACCGCGTACACAGAAGAGGCAGCACCCTGACTACGACTTTCCGAGAGCTCGGAATCCTTCCCGAGACGGCCGAAGCCCTTGAGGCCGTCGGCATCATCAACCCCTTCCCCATCCAGGCGATGACGCTCCCGGTGGCCCTTTCCGGCTCCGACGTCATCGGCCAGGCGAAGACCGGCACCGGCAAGACGCTGGGCTTCGGCCTCCCGCTCCTGGAGCGCGTCACCGTACCCGCGGACGTCGAGGCGGGCCGGGCGACGCCCGAGCAGCTGACCGACGCCCCGCAGGCCCTCGTCGTCGTCCCGACGCGCGAGCTGTGCACCCAGGTGACCAACGACCTGCTGACAGCCGGCAAGGTCCGTAACGTGCGCGTCCTCGCCATCTACGGCGGCCGCGCCTACGAACCCCAGGTGGAGGCCCTCAAGAAGGGCGTCGACGTCATCGTCGGCACCCCGGGCCGTCTGCTGGACCTCGCGGGCCAGAAGAAGCTCAACCTCGGCCACATCAGGGCGCTCGTCCTCGACGAGGCCGACGAGATGCTCGACCTGGGCTTCCTGCCCGACGTCGAGAAGATCATGAACATGCTGCCGCCCCGCCGCCAGACGATGCTGTTCTCGGCGACCATGCCGGGCGCGGTCATCGGTCTCGCGCGTCGCTACATGTCGCAGCCCACGCACATCCGCGCCTCGGAGCCGGACGACGTGGGCGCGACGGTCGCGAACACCAAGCAGTTCGTCTACCGCGCGCACAACATGGACAAGCCGGAGATGGTCGCGCGGATCCTGCAGGCCGACGGCCGCGGTCTCGCGATGGTCTTCTGCCGCACCAAGCGCACGGCGGCCGACCTCGCCGACCAGCTCCAGCAGCGCGGTTTCGCGTCCGGCGCGGTCCACGGCGACCTCGGCCAGGGCGCCCGCGAGCAGGCGCTGCGCGCCTTCCGCAACGGCAAGGTCGACGTGCTGGTCTGCACCGACGTCGCCGCCCGCGGTATCGACGTCGAGGGCGTGACCCACGTCATCAACTACCAGTCCCCCGAGGACGAGAAGACGTACCTGCACCGCATCGGCCGTACCGGCCGCGCGGGTGCCAAGGGCATCGCGATCACCCTCGTCGACTGGGACGACATCCCGCGCTGGCAGCTGATCAACAAGGCGCTGGACCTCGGTTTCCCGGCCCCGCCGGAGACCTACTCGACCTCTCCTCACTTCTTCGAGGAGCTGAGCATCCCGGCCGGCACCAAGGGTGTCCTGCCGCGTACCGAGCGCACCCGCGCCGGGCTCGCGGCCGAAGAGGTCGAGGACCTGGGCGAGACCGGCGGCCGTGGCGGTCCGCGTGGCCGCGGTGGCCGTTCGGCCGCGCCGGTGGCCACCCCTGTCGAGCGTGAGCGCGACCGTTCGGAGCGCACCCCGCGCCGCCGGCGCCGCACGCGCAACGGCGAGGCGGCGGCGACGCCTTCGGCAGCCCCCGAGGTCACCACCGAGGCGCCCGCGTCGGACGGGGCCACCGAGCCCCGGACGCCGCGCCGCCGTCGTCGTACGCGCGGAGGATCGGGCTCCGAGCAGCCGGCCGCCACGACCGCTCCGGTGGCCGAGACCGCGGTGACCGCCGTGGCGACGGCCGAGGGCGTCACCGACGAGGCGGCCAAGCCGCGCCGTCGCCGGGGCCGGAAGACCGCCGAGAGCATCGAGGCGATCGAGAACGCCGAGGCCGCGGTGACCGCGGCGGAGGCCGTGGTCGAGAGTGTCGCCGCCGAGGTCGTCGCGGACGCCGTCGAGGCCCCGGCCAAGCCGGCCCGTCGTCGGACCCGCAAGACCGCCGAGGCGGCACCGGTCACCGAGACGGTCGTCGAGACCGCCGAGGTGACCGAGGCGCCCGCCAAGCCGGCCCGTCGTCGGACCCGCAAGGTCGCTGAGGCCGTCGTCGACACCGTCGAGGCCGCCGCGACCGAGGTCGCCGAGGCGGTCGCCGAGACCAAGCCGCGGCGCACCCGCGCCAAGGCCGCGAGCACCGTCACGGACACCGCCGAGGCCACCGAGACGGCCGAGGCCAAGCCCGTCCGCCGACGCACCCGCAAGGCCGTCGCCGACGCCGACATCCCGGCCCAGGCCACGGACGACGCCGAGGCCAAGCCGGCCACCCGCCGCACCCGCAAGGCCGCGGAGGCCGTGGTCGACACGGCGGAGGGTGTCGCGGAGGCTCCGGCCAAGCCGCGGCGCACCCGCGCCAAGGCCGCGAGCACCGTCACGGACACCGCCGAGGCCACCGAGACGGCCGAGGCCAAGCCCGTCCGCCGACGCACCCGCAAGGCCGTCGCCGACGCCGACATCCCGGCCCAGGCCACGGACGACGCGGAGGCCGAGCCGGCCACCCGCCGCCGCACCCGCAAGGCAGCCGCCACGGAGCCCGCGGAGAGCTGATCTCCTGCCCGACGGCCCGGTCCCACCTCCTGGTGGGACCGGGCCGTCGGCGTTTCCCGCCCCGACGGGCGCCCGGCCGGGAGCGTGCCGCCCCGCCGCGGCGCACCGGGCCACGGGTGCCCCTCACCTCCCCGAGCGGCCTTCACGGGTGCCCTATAGCCTCCTGTGCATGAGCAGGCCCTACACGTTCGTCCCGCCCGCAGGTGTCCGCGCGTACCGCCTGGCGACCGCGCGCGGTGAGTTCGCCGTGCTCGACGCGGCGCCGGACGGGCCGCTGACGGGGACCGTGCTGCTGCTGCCCGGGTTCACCGGCAGCAAGGAGGACTTCGTCGCTCTGCACGCGCCGCTCGCTGCGGCGGGGTATCGCACGGTGGCCGTGGACGGGCGTGGGCAGTACGAGACCGGCGGACCGCTGGACGACGAAACCCCTTACGCGCAGGACGAGTTGGCACGTGACGCCCTCGCGCAGGCCGCCGCGATCGGCGCCCCCGTCCACCTCCTGGGGCACTCTCTGGGCGGCCACATCGCCCGGGCGGCGGTGCTGCTCGACCCGTCGCCTTTCCGTTCGCTGACCCTCATGGCCTCCGGCCCCGCGCAGATCTCCACGCCTCAGCAGCAGCGCGTGAAGCTGCTGCGGGACGCGCTCGCCGTGATGGGCATGGACGAGGTGTGGGAGGCGATCCGCGCGATGGAGCCGCCCGAGGAGACCGAGACCGGGGGCCTCGACGCGGGACTCGACGACCTCGCGGACCTCCGCCGCCGCTGGCTCGCCAACAGCCCGGCCCAGCTCGTCGCCACCGGACGCCAGCTGTGCACGGAACCGGACCGCGTCGCCGAACTGGCCGCCGTGCTGCTGCCCCAGCACGTGATCTCCGGCGAACACGACGACACCTGGCCGGTGCATCTGCTGGACGACATGGCCGTACGACTCGCTGCCCGGCGCACGGTCGTGGAAGGGGCGGAGCACTCCCCCAACACGGATCAGCCGCTGGAGACCGCCCGCGCCCTGGCCGCCTTCTGGGACACGACGGACGACTGACGGACAGCTGACGGGCGCGGGCCGACGGACCGGCCTAGTACTGCGCCTGAAGGTGCTCCCAGAAGCCGTCCCGCAGGGAGCGTCGCAGGTCGGACTGTCCGCGCAGCGAGTACTGGAGCAGGCCCTCGGCCTCGACCAGCAGGTCCTGGTCGACCGACCCCGGGAGGTAGGGGTGGCCGGGCAGCAGATCCACGAGGGACTCCCTGCCCCGCGCGGCGAGCCACTTCGCGGCGATCTGGGCGCCCACGAAGCGCACGTCCTCCCGGCTGGGCCGGGCCGCCGCCGTCGGGTCGTACGACTGGGCGGTCCTGCGCGCCACGTACGGCTTGAAGAAGTCGAGGTCGAACGTCCGCTGGCTGTCGACCTCCCAGAGCAGCGGCTCGGCCTGGTTGCGGCCCTCGGGTGCCTCGATGCCCCAGAGGTGGACCCGGGCCCCGTAGCCCTGCGCCGCCTCGACCGCGGAGACGAGGTCCTCGTCGCCGCCGAGCAGGGCCGCGTCGCTGATGGCGCGGTGCCGGGCGAGGGACTCCAGGTCGGACCTGATGAGTGAATCGACGCCCTTCTGCTGGTTGTTGGCGTTCAGATTGCCCAACCGGACCTTGACGTCGGGGAGTTCGGCGATCGACTGCTGCTCCGAGGTGTGGATGCGGCGCCGGGCGCCGTCGTACCAGTAGACGCGGAGCAGCCGGCTGTCGGCGAAGATCGTGCGGGCCCGGTCGATGAGCGCCTCGATGAGACCCTCGGTGTCCAGGTCGAACGAACGGCGGTCCTCCGTGCCGGCGACGAGCCGTCCCGCGGCCGCGTACAGATAGCCGGCGTCGACGAAGATCGCGTGCGTGGAGGGTGTCTTCGCCACCTCGGCGAGCATGCGCTGGAGCAGCTCGTTCGTGCGGTCGATGCGGGCGGCGAGCGCCGCGTGGTCGTCGTTCATCACGACCATTGTCCCGGCGGTCACGCTGCGAACACAACCGGCGGCGGTCAGTCTCCGCCACCCGGCTTACCGCTCAGTAATTAGGTTCTCGAAAAATTTCCTTAGCGTAGGGAATGTTTGTAACAAGCATCCCGTTGGATACATACGGAAGCCGGGACACCGATGCCCCGGCTTTCCCTACAAGTAGTTCTCCTCAGGAGGATGACCAGACGAAGGGAGAAGCCCATGCGCTTCGAAATCATGCGACTCGACGATGTCGACGGAACCCCCGTGGACAGCACCGTCGTGGATGCCGCCTCCGTCAACAGGATCGTTCAGCAGGCCGCCGCCATCGGACAGCGCCTGTGGATCCGCCCCGCCGATTCGACCGCTTCGTAATACTTCCCGTAGTGCGAGGACGCGACCGGTGGCGCCGACACGCGGCGCTGCGGACCGCGGCCGTCTATTGATGTAGAGACTTCGGAACCCCGTACGGCACGTATGCCGTACGGGGTTCTGCGTGTCCGGGGGGTGCGCGTCCGGAGCCGGGGGCCCGGTGGCTCAGCTCCCCTGGATCACCTGGGTGACGCCATTGATGATCTGCTGCACCGCGATCGCGGAGAGCATCATGCCCGCGAGCCGGGTCACGAGCACCACGCCGCCGTCCTTGATGACACGGATGATCAGCAGCGAGTAGCGCATCACGATCCACAGCACGACGTGGATCGCCAGGATCGCGGTCCACACCGAGACCTGCGTGGCGACCGTGTCGGCCTTCTGCACCGCGAGGATCACGGACACGATCGCTCCGGGCCCGGCGAGCAGCGGCATGCCGAGGGGCACGAGGGCGACGTTGACGTCCTTGGTCTGCTTCGGCTCGTCGGTCTTGCCGGTCAGCAGGTCGAGGGCGATGAGCAGGAGCAGTAGTCCGCCCGCGATCATCAGCGCGGGCACGGAGACGTGCAGGTAGTTCAGGATCTGGTGGCCGAGGAGCCCGAAGACGGTGATGACGCCGCCGGCGACGCAGACCGCCTGGAAGGCCATCCGTCGCTGCACCTTGGCCGGGCGGCCCGCGGTGAGCGCCAGGAAGATCGGGGTGATCCCGGGGGGATCCATGATGACGAAGAGCGTGAGGAAGAGGGAGCCGAAGACGGCGACGTCGAACATGGTGAGGAAGAGCCTTGCGCGTGGTGAGCGGGGGCGGACGGGTGTTCCGTCCGCCGGGGTGGGCGGGCGTCCCGCGGGCGGCGGGACGGGGACCTGGCGCGTACGGGCGCCGGGCGGCGGGGATCCGGCGGGCGCCGGAGGTCACGTGCGCCCGACGGCACGGACCGGCCCACAGGGGCGGTTCGGCGGCGGGCGGCACGAACCGTCCGGGACCGGCGGGCGCCTACAGGGAAGGGCCGTGCGGTACGGCGGACACGCCGTGACGGTGGGGATCCGGTTCAGGTCGGCCGGGCGTCGGCGACCGGTGGCCGGCGGGTGTCCGCCCGGCGCTCCGGACCAGGAGGGGAGCCTCCGGGGTCAGGCTCCGCCGGCTCCCGGGACGGGGAACGCCCCGGTGGAACGGCGGGTGATCTCTCCGTAGACCTCGGGGTCGGTGGTGAACTCGCCGAGCACGCAGGTCTTGCGGCTGCCGTGGTAGTCGGAGGAGCCCGTGGTGAGCAGCCCCAGTTCGGCCGCCAGGCCGCGCAGTCGGGCCCGGGTGGACGGTTCGTGGTCCATGTGGTCGACCTCGATGCCGTCGAGGCCCGCCGCGGCCAGCTCGGCGATCACCGACTCGGGCACGGTGTGGCCCCGCTTGGCCGCCGCGGGGTGCGCGAAGACCGTGACGCCTCCGGCTCCCTTGACGAGCCGGATCGCCTCGAAGGGGTCGGTCTCGTGCTTGGGGACGTAGGCGCGGCCGCCGTCGGCGAGCCACTCCTCGGTGAAGGCGTCGGAGACGGTGTCGACGACGCCCAGTTCGACGAGCGCGGAGGCGATGTGCGGGCGGCCGACGGACCCGTCGCCCGCGATGCGCGCCACCTGCTCCCAGCTGATCGGCACGCCCCCGTCGCGCAGCCTGGCGATCATGGCCTGGGCGCGCGGCACCCGGTCGTCCCGCACCAGCTCGCGCTCGGCGAGCAGGGCGGGCTCCTCGGGGTCGAAGAGGTAGGCCAGCATGTGCATGCTGATGCCGTCGACGCGGCAGGAGAGTTCGGCGCCGGTGACGAGGGTGAGCCCCTCGGGCAGCGCGGCGACGGCCTCGGCGTACCCGCGGGTGGTGTCGTGGTCGGTCAGCGCGACGACGTCCAGCCCGGCCGCGGCGGCGTTGCGCACCAGCTCGGCGGGGGTGTCCGTGCCGTCGGACGCGGTGGAGTGGGCGTGCAGGTCGATGCGCACTACGCGGACTCCAAGCGGTGACGGGACGGACGGGACGCTCAAGGATAACGGGAATCCGAGGCACTCCTGTCACACCCGAACCGGCCGAGCGCCCCCTACACCAGCGGACGGGCGGGGGCGCGGCGTTCCCCGGCGCCGCAGCCTGCCTCGTGGGCCCCGGAGACGGGCCTCAGGGCTCCAGGATCCGCGGCGACAGTGCCCCGCAGGGCAGCAGGTCGACCTCCGCGCCGGCGTCCCGCAGATCCGTCAGCACCAGTTCGTCGTACATCAGCAGCCCGGTCTGCTCGGGCCAGACGACGGCCCACAGCCACATTCCGAGGGCCTCGCCCGCGAAGACGGCGCGGTCGTCGGGGGCGCTGGGCACATGCCAGAGGGGGGTGGGGCGGCCGGCCGCGAGAACCTTCGCCTGCGGGGGCTTCTCGACGTTCATGGAGGGGCCGGGGTCCGGTCCGTCGACGCCCGCGTACCGCGCGCCGAGGCCCACGCCGAGTTCCTCGGCGACCAGGATCAGCTCACCCATGCCGCCGAGCGGTCCGGGGCCCGAGCAGGCGACAGCGGTGGCACGCCCGCCGCTGCGGTCGTCACCGGCGAAGGAGGCGCCGGTGAACAGCCAGCCGACGGGCAGCGGCCAGGGCATCCACACCGGCACCCGGGCGCGGTGCACGACCACACCGAGGGCCTCGACGCTGGGCGGGATCACGGGCTGCAGCGGATGCACCGTGCCGTGCACGTCGCACTGCCACGAGTCGGCAAAGAGGCCGGGAGCCCTGACCCGGCCACCACACTTCGGGCAACTGGGTTCGCCCCTCATAAAGCCCAACGGTCCTCCCCGTCCTTCCTCGCGTCAAGGACGATCACCCGTCCGGCGTGTGCCTGACACGACAAAACTGCGTGTATCTTGCATTAATTAGGCCACCTAACTTATCGTGTGTATAGCACAACGATCTGGCCGGTACGCAGTGAAGGAGCGGGCATGATCAGCAGCACGGAAGCCCCCGCCGAAGGGGACACGTTCGACGCGGGGGCGGGCGGCCTCCTGCGCCAGCCCAAGGCCGTCTGGGCGACGGCCGGCGCGTCCGTCGTCGCCTTCATGGGCATCGGGCTCGTCGACCCGATCCTGCCGTCCATCGCCAAGGGCCTCGACGCGACCCCGAGCCAGGTGTCGCTCCTCTTCACCTCGTACTTCCTGATCACCGCCGTGGCGATGCTGGTCACCGGCTTCGTCTCCAGCCGCATCGGCGGCAAGAAGACCCTGCTGCTCGGCCTCGCGCTCGTCGTGGTCTTCGCCGGGCTCGCCGGCACCTCCGGGTCGGTCGGCGAACTGGTCGGCTTCCGGGCGGGCTGGGGTCTCGGCAACGCGCTGTTCGTCTCCACGGCCCTCGCCGTGATCGTCGGCGCCGCGGCCGGCGGCAGCGCGGCGGCGATCCTGCTCTACGAGTCCGCGCTCGGCCTCGGCATGGCCTGCGGCCCCCTGCTCGGCGCACTGCTCGGTGACGCCAGCTGGCGCTACCCGTTCTTCGGCACCGCGTTCCTGATGGCGATCGGCTTCCTGTGCATCACGGTGTTCCTCAAGGAACAGCCGAAGCCGGCGCGCAAGACGTCCCTGCTCGACCCGCTGCGCGCCCTCGGGCACGGCGGCCTCGCCTCCGCGGCGGCATCCGCGTTCTTCTACAACTACACGTTCTTCACCGTGCTGGCCTTCACCCCGTTCGTGCTGAACATGACGCCCTACAAGTCGGGCGCGGTGTTCTTCTGCTGGGGTGTGCTGCTCGCGGTCTTCTCGGTGATCGTGGCACCGCGCATGCAGGCGTGGTTCGGCTCGCTCAAGGTGCTCGGCGGCTCGCTGGTGCTGCTCGCGGCGGACGTCCTCGCCCTCGGGTACGGCGACCACACCACCGCGATCGTCTGCACGATCCTGTCCGGCGCCTTCATCGGCGTGAACAACACCGTCTACACGGAGCTGGCCCTCGGGGTCTCCGACGCGCCGCGACCGGTGGCGAGCGCCGGCTACAACTTCGTGCGCTGGTTCGCGGCCGCCGCGGCGCCGTTCTTCGCGCCGAAGATCGAGGAGTGGACCGACATCCGCATCCCGTTCGTGGTGGCCGCGGTCACCGCGCTGCTGGGCGCCGTGGTGGTCCTCGTCCGGCGGCACGCCCTCACCCACGAGGCACAGGAGCTGGAGCCGGCCCACGCCGCCGAGGACGGTGTCACGGTCTTCGCGAACTGAACCGGCAGGGCCGGACGAGCCGGCCCGAACCGGACCGAGGTCACCGACTCACTTGAGGGACAGGGCAGTTGACGTCCCGTCAGGCTCGGGGATCAGTCGAGCGGGACGGACTTGCGCAGCGGATCGCGCAGGTCCGTCCCGCCGTTCAGCCAGCGCTCCTGAAGTGCGGCGGCGCCGTGCACCCGCTTCCAGGCCGCCTCGTTCGGGGTCATGGGGAGCAGCGGCAGGAACCGCACGGGATCGGCCGGCTCGTCGAGCTCCAGGTCCTCCACCAGGCCGCCGGACTCGGCGACCAGGACCGAGGTGAACGGCGCGCCGGGCCACAGCGGTTCCCCCACGTCGAGGGAGGCGCCGGGGGCCACGATCAGGCCCTCGACCTGCGGCGAGGCGGCGAGGACGGCCAGCGGGCGGAGCACCTTGTCGGTGTCGGCGCCGGCCGGGCGGACCGAGAGGATCAGCTCGGCGCGCGGGCCCTTCACCGGGTCGGCCAGCGCCGCGGTGGGGTCGGCCATCGGCTGGGCGGACATGCCGAGCGTGGCGTAGCGGACGACGTCGCCCTCTGTGAAGCGCACCACCTCGATGCGGTCGGTACCGAGGAAGGTGACCGCGGCGCGCGCGTCGGGTTCGCCCAGCGCGGAGCGCAAACGGGCCTCGACCAGGGGGAGAACATCTGCCATGCGCCGAGCATAGGCGGGGCCGCCCACCTGGGCGGGCACCGCACCCCGTGGTCAACAACGCGCAAAGCTGCGCCTTGACACATCGGTGCGCTGATAGTCTTGGCCGCTGGTCGGAGCAGCTGGTATCGGACGCACCCCTCATGCCCTCATGGCGCTGCGGGAGTTGGCTCCGAAGGCTCCGGCGCACTGAGACTGATCTGACTCCCCTTCGGAGGGAGACAGACTCCCCTTCGGGGGATGGCTCGTCCCCCACGGGGGACCGACCGGAGGAGGTGGGGCTGCAATGGATCGAAGTCGATCGTGCAGTACCACCCGCTCTTCCTGTCGCTGAGTCCGTAGCTGGTCCCGCTGGTCTTTCAGTCCTGCCGGCTGCCGTCTCCCGCAATCGTGTGCATACGTGTCAGCGTTGCCCGGTGCACCACGGAAGAGCGCTTCGTTTCCGCCTGATCTGTCCGATCTGAACCCCTGATCTGTCCGATCTGAATCAGTAGCGAAGCTGCCACCGCGACGGTGCGGTGCTCCCCGCTTTGTGGACGTGCCAAACATCCGCAGTCAGGACGTCCCCATTCCGGGTAGTTCCACCCGTCGCAGGCCGCCTCCGTTGCGAAAAGGAGCCTGCCATGTCGATGATCCGTGACCTGCGCGCCGCGGTCCGCCCCCGTCCGCCGCTGCGCAAGGACAGTGGCTCGTACGACACCACCCGTGACCCCGGCACCCCGTCGGCCGTGGTCGACTGCGCCGTCTACCGCGACGGCGCCCGCGTCGAGACGCGCACCCAGCTCACCCCGCACGAGGCGATGCGCCAGGTGCGCCGCGACGGCGGGTTCGTGTGGATCGGCCTGCACGAGCCCACGGAGGACGAATTCGCCGGTATCGCCCGGGAGTTCGGCCTGCACCCGCTGGCCGTCGAGGACGCCGTGCAGGCCCACCAGCGCCCCAAGCTGGAGCGCTACGACGACTCCCTGTTCACCGTGTTCAAGACCATCCACTACGTCGAGCACGACCGGCTCACCGCGACCAGCGAGATCGTCGAGACCGGTGAGGTGATGTGCTTCACCGGAGGGGACTTCTTCATCACCGTCCGGCACGGCGGGCAGGGCTCGCTGCGCGCGCTGCGGCACCGGCTCCAGGACGACCCCGAGCTGCTCTCCAAGGGCCCCTCGGCGGTGCTGCACGCGATCGCCGACCACGTCGTCGACGGGTACATCGCGGTCGCGGACGCCGTGCAGGACGACATCGACGAGGTCGAGACCGAGGTGTTCTCGCCGGGCCGCAAGGGCTCGCCGCGCGGCACGGACGCCGGGCAGATCTACCAGCTCAAGCGCGAGGTGCTGGAGTTCAAGCGGGCGGTGTCGCCGCTGCTGCGCCCGATGCAGCTGCTCAGCGAGCGGCCGATGCGGCTGGTCGACCCCGACATCCAGAAGTACTTCCGTGACGTCGCCGACCACCTCGCGCGCGTCCAGGAGCAGGTCCTCGGTTTCGACGAACTGCTCAACTCGATCCTTCAGGCCAACCTCGCGCAGGCGTCCGTCGCGCAGAACGAGGACATGCGCAAGATCACGTCCTGGGCCGCGATCATCGCCGTACCGACGATGGTCTGCGGTGTGTACGGAATGAACTTCGAGCACATGCCCGAGCTGCACTGGCGGTACGGCTACCCGGTCGTCATGGCCGTCACGGTCGGGCTCTGTCTCTCCATCCACCGCATCCTGAAGCGCAACGGCTGGCTCTAGGAGGGCCTGGATAGGCTGGGCCCCATGACGCACGAGCTGCTCGACCGGGCCCTCATCGAGGAGGCCACCAAGAAGTCCGGGCTGATCTGGGTGCGCGCCGGCAGCCTGCCGGCACCTCCCGGTCCGGACCGCGAGGTGCCCACCCGTCCGCTCTGGCACGTCTGGGCCGACGGGGCCGTCCTCCTGGTCGGCGACGGGCCCGGCGAACAGCCGCTGCCCGGCCTGGCCGACGGGGGCGAGGCGGTCGTCACCGTGCGCAGCAAGGACAAGGGCGGCCGGCTCGTCTCCTGGTCGGCGCGCGTCACCGACCTCGCGGCGGGCACCCCGGAGTGGGAGGCCGCCGTCGGCGAGCTCAAGGGCAAGCGGCTGAACGCGCCCGACGGCGAGGCCATGCCCGAGCGCTGGGCCCGCGAGTGCCGGCTCGTCCGCCTGGAACCGACGGGCGCGACCGCCGGGCTGCCCGACGGATCACTCGCACAGCGGCCGCTGCCGACCGCGGCGACCACCCGGCAGGCGATCCCCGCCGCGCTCCCGCGCCTCCTGCTGAAGCGCCGCAAGCGCCGCTAGCGGGCCCCGGACCGGGCGACGGCGCGGGCCGGTGCGCGGGCTACGAGGTGGGCAGCTGCTGCCCGTAGTCGACCGTCTCCTTCTCCGAGGGCTCCTCCAGCGAGAAGTCCTTGCCCCAGTCGGTCAGCCGGAGCGTGCCGGCGTTGCCCGCGCGGACCAGCAGCAGCGGGTACGGGGTGCCCTTCAGCGAGACGTCCAGGGCCCCGCCCGAGCCCTTGTCGCCGGTGATGCGGATGGTGCGGACCCCGGCCTGCTCGTGGTGCCCGTCGGTGGCGAGCGCCCCGTGCAGGCCGAGCAGCCCGTCGAGCAGCACGTCCTTGTCGGTGAAGCCGCTGAACCGCTTGTACGCGGGGTCGCCGCTCGGCACCTTCACGTACATGCCCTCCAGCTTGTCGGCCGCGGCGGTGTCCCCCGCCTTGTCGCCGTTCTTGTCGTCCTGGTGCGCCCAGAACTGCGCGTCGGCCTTGAGGAACAGGTGCTCGCCGACCCGCAGCAGCCGGAAACTGGCCCCCTTGGAGGTCACCGAGCCGGTGCCGCCGTCGGACTTGAGGCGCATGTCGAGGGTGTACGTGGTGCCGTTCGAGACGACGGTCCCGGACAGCCGTACCGTCTTCGCGTCCTCGGCGGCCTTCTTCGTCTTCGCCTGGATGGTGGCGGCGGGCAGTTTTCCGACCCCGTTCGTGCCCGCGTCCGGGTCCTCACTGGCGCACCCCGACAGCCCCGCCGTCCCTGTCACCGCCAGGGCGCACACGGCGCTCACCATCGCGACTCTGCGGGTACGGCCCGGGGGAATTGCAGTCACAGGTGGGGCTGCCTTTCGTGCGCGGTGCTGGGCGGCGTACGGCAGCGTACCGGTGCTGCGGCCGCCCGGCGGAGGCAGTCCGTCCGGACCGCCCACCAGGGCGTATCCGACCGGGACGGGCTAGCCTGAAGCCCACCCGAGCGGACAGACCGGCACAGAACGCTTCGAAGCGAAGGAGGCGCGGGCATGGCCGCAGGTGCCCCCCGGATCTTCGTCTCGCACCTGGCCGGTGTCGCCGTCTTCGACCCCAACGGCGACCAGGTGGGCCGTGTGCGGGACCTCGTCGCCATGCTGCGGGTGGGCCGGCGGCCGCCCCGGCTGCTCGGCCTGGTCGTCGAACTGTCCACCCGCCGCCGCATCTTCCTGCCCATGACCCGGGTGACGGGCATCGAGTCCGGCCAGGTCATCTCGACCGGCGTCCTGAACGTCCGCCGCTTCGAGCAACGGCCCACCGAACGGCTCATCTTCGGCGAACTCCTCGACCGGCTCGTGACCCTCGCCGAGACGGGCGAGGAGGTCACGGTCCTCGACGTGTCCATCCAGCAGCTCCCGGCCCGCCGCGACTGGGAGATCGACCGGGTCTTCGTGCGCAAGGGCCGCAGCGGCACCTTCCGGCGCAGCAAGGGCGAGACGCTGACCGTCGACTGGTCCGCCGTCACCGGCGTCGCCCTGGAGGAGGACGGGCAGGGCGCGGAGAGCCTGCTCGCCACCTTCGAGCAGCTGCGCCCGGCCGACCTGGCGAACGTCCTGCACCATCTGTCGCCGAAGCGGCGCGGGGAGGTGGCCGCGGCCCTCGACGACGACCGGCTCGCCGACGTGCTCGAAGAGCTGCCCGAGGACGACCAGATCGAGATCCTCGGCAAGCTCAAGGAGGAGCGCGCGGCCGACGTGCTGGAGGCGATGGACCCCGACGACGCCGCCGACCTCCTCGCCGAGCTGCCCACCGAGGACGTGGAGCGGCTGCTGACCCTGATGCGGCCCGGCGACGCGGCCGACGTGCGCCGGCTGATGGCGTACGAGGAGCGGACGGCGGGCGGTCTGATGACCACCGAACCGATCGTGCTGCGTCCCGACGCGACCGTCGCCGACGCACTGGCCCGGGTCCGCAACCCCGACCTCTCCCCCGCCCTCGCCGCCCAGGTCTACGTGTGCCGCCCGCCGGACGAGACGCCGACGGGCAAGTACCTCGGCGCCGTGCACTTCCAGCGGCTGCTGCGCGATCCGCCGTTCACACTGGTCGGTTCGCTGGTGGACGACAACCTCCGGCCGCTCGCCCCGGAGGACGAACTGCCCGTGGTCGCCGGGTTCTTCGCCACGTACGACATGGTCGCGGCGCCCGTCGTCGACGAGAGCGGCTCGCTGCTCGGCGCGGTGACCGTGGACGACGTGCTGGACCACATGCTGCCCGACGACTGGCGGGAGACGGAGTTCCACCTCGACGAGGGCGTCCCCGAGGACGTGCAGCACGCCGTACGCGACGACGCGGGGGCGGAGTCCGCCCGTGCCGGGGACGGCCGGGCGGACGCGGACCCCGGAGCGGGACCGGGCGGCGGTTCCTGTGGAGGGGGACGTCGTGGGCGCTGACCGCGAGAGCCGGGAGCGGGCCGCCACCGGGGCCACCGCGGCCCCCCGGCGTGGCCGGCTCGACCAGCCGCTGCCACCGCGGCGCCGGTTCCTGCCCGAGTGGGACCCGGAGGCCTTCGGGCGGCTGTCGGAGCGCATCGCCCGCTTCCTCGGCACCGGACGGTTCATCGTCTGGATGACGATCGTCATCATCGTCTGGGTCCTGTGGAACATCTTCGCCCCGGGCGCCCTCCGCTTCGACGGCTATCCGTTCATCTTCCTGACCCTGATGCTGTCGCTCCAGGCCTCCTACGCCGCCCCGCTGATCCTGCTGGCGCAGAACCGGCAGGACGACCGCGACCGGGTCAACCTCGAACAGGACCGCAAGCAGAACGAACGGTCCATCGCGGACACCGAGTACCTCACCCGCGAGATCGCGGCACTGCGGATGGGCCTCGGCGAGGTCGCCACCCGCGACTGGATCCGCTCCGAGCTCCAGGACCTGGTCAGGGAGCTGGAGGAGCGGTACGCGGAGGGGTCCGGGGACGAGCGCGTCGTATTCCCGGCGGAACGGTCGCGGGCACGTGACGTAGACGACCGGTGACGGGGCTTTCCCGGGCCCATGGGGAGCGCCGTACCATCGTCCCTATGGCTACGGAAGACGCGGTGCGTGAAGCACTGGCGACGGTGAACGACCCCGAGATCAACCGACCCATCACCGAGCTGGGGATGGTCAAATCGGTGGAGATCGGCGCGGATGGCACGGTCGCGGTCGCCGTGTACCTGACGGTCTCCGGCTGCCCGATGCGGGACACGATCACCCAGCGGGTGACCGACGCGGTCGCCGGCGTCGAGGGAGTCACCGCCGTCGAGGTCGAACTCGACGTGATGAGCGACGAACAGCGCCGCGAACTGGCGACCGCGCTGAAGGGCGGCACCGCCGAGCGCGAGGTGCCGTTCGCCCAGCCCGGCTCGCTGACCCGCGTCTACGCGGTCGCGTCCGGCAAGGGAGGCGTCGGCAAGTCCTCGGTCACCGTGAACCTGGCGGCCGCGATGGCGGCCGACGGCCTCAAGGTCGGTGTCGTGGACGCCGACATCTACGGCCACTCGGTACCGCGCATGCTCGGCGCGGACGGCCGTCCGACCCAGGTCGAGAACATGATCATGCCGCCGTCCGCGCACGGCGTGAAGGTCATCTCCATCGGCATGTTCACCCCGGGCAACGCGCCGGTGGTGTGGCGCGGCCCGATGCTGCACCGCGCCCTCCAGCAGTTCCTGGCGGACGTGTACTGGGGCGACCTCGACGTCCTGCTCCTCGACCTCCCGCCGGGCACCGGCGACATCGCGATCTCCGTGGCGCAGCTCGTCCCGAACGCGGAGATCCTCGTCGTGACGACTCCGCAGCAGGCGGCGGCCGAGGTCGCCGAGCGCGCGGGCTCGATCGCCGTGCAGACCCACCAGAAGATCGTCGGTGTCGTCGAGAACATGTCCGGGCTGCCCTGTCCGCACTGCGGCGAGATGGTCGACGTGTTCGGCACGGGCGGCGGCCAGTCGGTCGCCGACGGCCTGACCCGCACCACCGGCGCGGCGGTCCCGGTCCTCGGCTCCATCCCGATCGACGTCCGCCTGCGCGAGGGCGGCGACGAGGGCAAGCCGGTGGTGCTGACGGACCCCGACTCCCCTGCGGGCTCGGCCCTGCGCGCCATCGCGGGCAAGCTCGGGGGCCGCCAGCGCGGCCTGTCGGGCATGTCGCTGGGGATCACCCCGCGCAACAAGTTCTAGGGGCCCGTGCGGGGATCCCGGTACGCGTACGAAGGAGGGGCGCCGTCCATGCGGACGGCGCCCCTCCTTCGTACCGGCCGCGGCCGGTACGTCCTAGGCGTACGCCCCGATGTCCTTGATCATCGCGAAGCCCAGACCGTACGCGCTCATGCCCCGCCCGTAGGCGCCCACGTGGACGCCCTCCTGGGTGGAGCCGGCGAGCACCCAGCCGAACTCGGACTCGCGGTAGTGGAAGGTCGTGGGGATCCCGTCCACGGGGAGCGACAGCGTGGACCAGTCCGCGCCGTCCAGGTCGTCGGCCAGCACCCAGGCGGTCTCGGTCTGCTGGTCCAGCCAGTCGTCGCGCAGCGTGTGGTCCATCTGGCCCGGCCAGGTGAAGGACAGGAGCCCCACACCGGCCAGCCAGGCGGCCGAGGAGACCGAGGTGGCCTCCAGCAGGCCCGTGCCGTCGGCGCTGCGCCGGTCGGGGTTGGCGGCGACGGTGACCACCACCGCGAACCGCTCCTTGTCGTCGGCCGGTTCGGGGCGCACCACCGGCTCGTCGCCGTGGCCGATCGAACCGTGCTCGACCACGCCCTCCGCCGACATACCCACCTGCATCAGCCAACGCGGCCCCGTGAAGGCCTCGTCGAGGCCGTACCAGGGGAAGGGCGCCAGCAGGTAGCCGTCGACCGTACGCCGGGCGGTGGGGACCTGCTGTCCGCCGTCCGCGGCCGGCGCCTGCGCGCCTACCCGACTTGTCGTCTCCATCTGCCGGACGCCTCCTCGCTCTCGGCGGACCGGGTGGCCCGCCCCCCTCGGGCGTCCTTCGGTCCGCACAACAACTGGGCAGCATAGCCACACCGCTGCGAGGGGCGGCGAAAGCGCCCGGCGCGCGGGGCGTGTACACGGCGGAAACGGGCCGGGCGGGGCATCTTTCCGGCCCCGCCGCACCGGGCCGGAGCCGGTGTGGCGGCCCGTGTCCCGGCACGCGGTGCCGGCTCGGCGTCCCGACTCGGTGGTGGGCGGCTGACGCCGTGGATCAGGTGGCGTCGGCGTCGTAGGGCGGGCGCTCGTCCGGGTCGGCCTTCTCGGGCTTCTTCGTCATGTCGACGGAGCCGCCGGCCGAGCCGTTCACGGAGGCGGAGGAGTCGGACTCGCGGCTGTGCACCGCGTCCGTGACCTCGGCCATCTCCTTCTTCAGGTCGAAGCCGTTACGGATCTCCTTGAGCCCCAGCTCGTCGTTGTCCAGCTGCTTGCGCAGGAACGTCTTGGGGTTCAGGTCCTCGAACTCGAAGTCCTTGAACTCGGGGCCGAGCTCGTCACGGATGTCCGCCTTGGCGCTCTCCGAGAACTCACGGATCTTGCGGATGGTGCGCGTGACGTCCTGAATCATCTTCGGGAGCTTGTCCGGACCGAACACGAGGACGGCGAGGACGACGAGCGTCACCAGCTCGAGTGGTCCTATGTCATTGAACACCTGGTAGCTCCTTGCGATGTCCGGTCCTCGGCCCTCGGGAGTGTTCCGTGGTCCGGGCCGTGACCAACGGTACCCGGCGATCCCGTCCGTCCGGAACTGTCCAGGGGCTTCCGACTTGCTGTGCACCTCCGGTTTTCCGTGATGTTTGCCGTCCGGAGCTGCGCTGTCGTCCTCCGCTGTGAGGTTCGTGTCATTCCCGCGCCGGTGCTCGCGGGCCCTCAGTCGCCGTCGGCGGACCCGAGGACGAGGGTCACCGTGCGCTCCGCTCCGCCCCGGCGGAGGGTGAGCCTGAGGTGGTCCCCGGGCCGGTGGGCGCGGGTCCTGACGATGAGTTCCTCGCCGGAGTGCACGCGCGTGCCGTCGACCTCGGTGATCACGTCGCCCGCCTTGACGCCCGCCTCGGCGCCGGGTCCGCGCGGGCTGACCGCCGGACCGCCGTCGGCGGCCTTCGCGCCGACCCGCGCGCCGTCGCCCGTGTAGTTCATGTCGAGCGTGACGCCGATCACCGGGTGGGTGGCCCGGCCGGTGTTGATGAGTTCCTCGGCGACCCGCTTGGCCTGGTTCACGGGGATGGCGAAGCCGAGGCCGATGGAGCCGGCCTGACCGCTCTCCAGGTCGGAGCCGTTGTCGGCGGAGCGGATGGCGCTGTTGATGCCGATGACCCGGGCCCGCGAGTCGAGGAGCGGGCCGCCGGAGTTGCCGGGGTTGATCGGGGCGTCGGTCTGCAGGGCGTCCACGTACGAGACGTCGGTGCCGTCGCCCTTCTCGCCGCCGGCCGTGATGGGCCGCTCCTTGGCGCTGATGATCCCGGAGGTGACGGTGTTGGCCAGGTCGAAGGGCGCGCCGATGGCGACGACCGGGTCGCCGACCTGGACGCTGTCGGAGTTCCCGAGCGGCATGGGAGTGAGTCCGGAGACGCCGGTGACCTTCACGACGGCGAGGTCGTAGCCGCTGTCGTGCCCGACGAGCTTCGCCTTCGCGGTCTCGCCGCCGCTGAACGTCACGGATATCTCGCCGCTGTCGCCGGCGGGTTCGATCACGTGGTTGTTGGTGAGGATGTGTCCGCGGCCGTCGAGGACGAACCCGGTGCCGGTGCCCTCCTCCTCGCTCCCCTTCACATGCAGGGTGACGACGCTGGGGAGCGCGTGGGCCGCGATGCCGGCCACGCTGTCCGAGGGCCGCCCGGGGGCCTCCTCGGCGGCCTGCGGCAGCTCGACCTTCGTCACCCCTTCGTTGCGCTGCAGATACGCGCCCACGACGCCGCCGACCCCGCCGGACACGAGCGCGAGCACGACGGCCCCGAGGACGATGGTCCTCCGCGTCCGCCTGCGGCGCTGCGTCACGGTGGGCACGGCGCCCCCGCTCTGCTGGAGCGGCGCCGGAGCGGCCCAGGGGTCGTAGTTCCGCCAGGGATCCGGGACCGCCTCCTCGGGAGGCTGCGGGTCGCTCGGCCCCTCGGATGCCGGGGACGTGACGTCCTGGGGCACGGGGTCGAGAGGCGAGGTCCGGGCCTGCGCCGGGATCGCCGCGGAGAGGTCGGGGCCCTGGGCGTGGGGTGCGGTGGGGTGCTGGACGGGCGGGGCGGGGGCCCAGGGGCCGGGGTGGCCGTACGGAGGGGTGCTGTAGGGGTCGGACCCGTGCAGGGGCTCCGGACGCGCCACAGCGGGCCGCGCCAACTCGTAGTCGCCGTCCTCCCGGAGGCCCGTGCCGTCGACGGTGGGGGCCGACCCGTCAGGGCGGGGGCCGTGCGGAGCGCCGGGTGCCGCACCGGAGGGTTCCTCGGGGGCGCCGTCGACGGCCTCGACGCCTCGGGACGGCCGGTCGGAACGGGCGTCAGGGTCGAGAGCGCCACCGAGATCGGAGCGAGGGGCGGATCCGGTGTCCGCGGGGACGGGCTCCCGCGCCGGGCCCGGGTGCGCGGGGGCGGAGTCCGGCACCGAGTCCCTGTCGATGGGGGCGGGGTCCGGCGCCGGGTCCGTGGCGGTGGAGTCCGGCGCCGGGCCACTGTCGTGGGCGGTGGAGTCCGGCGTCGGGCCACTGTCGGGGGCAGGCCGGGCCAGTTCGTAGTCACCGCTGTCGGTCTCACGCGGTGCCGGCGGGTGCGCGTCTCCGTGGGTGGCGCCCTCGCCGGCCTCGGCCCTCTGCACGGCCGGGCGCGACTGCGCGGGAACGGTCTCGGAGAGGCCGGGACGCTCGGCGGTGTCGCCCTGCTCGGCCGCCGGTTCGGCGGCAGGGCTTTCGGGGTCCGGTCCCGGGTCCGGGTTCGCGGGAGGGGCCGGTGGGGTGTCGGGGCCCGTGCCGTGCGGCCGGGGCCTGTTCCACCACTTCGCCTTCGTGGGCTTCCCCTCGTTCATGCTCTCCCCACACCTGGCCCGCGGCACAACTCGCCGACGGTCACCACAGACCGGTCGACGCCCCGCCCGGAATCCCTCCCGCGGGCGCGGCCCACCCCGGATTCAACCAGGTTCACGGGCCGCCGCGCAGAGGACGTGGTCAGCGAAGGCTACGAGCGGAGGGGGAGGTGGGGGACGCGGTCGACGAGGGGGACGGTGAGGCGGCGGGGGCGGCGAGCAGGCCCGGTGCCGTGGCCTCCGAGGCGGGGGACCACGTGTTCAGCGAGACCGGCTGGGCGCTGCTGAGCGGGCGTATCAACGGGGACATGGCGGCGGCACCGGCGACCACCGGGGTCGTCAGCGTGTGCACGGCGTCCGTGCCGCGGTCCGCCGGAGCGGGGACTCCGGGCAGCAGCGGGGCGGACACCTCGGTCGGGGCGACCGGGGCGTTGCCGAGGGAGCGCTCGCCCTGGGCGAGCAGTGGCCCGACCGACCGGCGGCGCTGTGCCTCGGGGGTCGTGGGCGTGCCGGTGCCCTGGGTCCGCGCCGGCGTCACATTGCTGCCGAGGCCGGAGCCTCCGCGCGCGTCGACGGTGTCCCCGGCGATGCCGGTCGACACTCCGCCGAGCGCGACGGCGGCCAGCGAGACGGCGCCGGCCGCGGCGGCCGCGAAGCGCAGACCGCGCGAGGCCGACCGCTCGGCCTCGTGACGGCTGACGTCATGGATGCGGAAGCCGCGTCCGGAGGAGGGAGGCAGCACGTCGGCGTGCGGTCCGGCGGGCACGTAGCCGAAGGGCTCACCGCGCACTCCGAAGACGCCGGGCATGCCCGGGCTCGCGGAGCCGCCGGGGAGTCTTCCTCCGAACGCGCCTCCGCCGAAGGGCGAACCGCTGTCGGAGTCGCCTCCCCCGGGCAGCCCCTGGAGGCGGGCCAGGAAACTTTCGGACGGGGGCGGCGGGGCCATTTCGGCGAACACGTTCTTCAGGCGTCGCTGCGCATCGGCCTCGGCCTTGCACTTCGCGCAGGTCGCGAGGTGGGCGAGGACGCGGTCGCGCGACTCATGACCGAGCTCTCCGTCCACCAGGGCGGAAAGTCGGTCCCCCAGATGCTGCTCGGCAGGTGTGGGACGGGTTCCACTCACGCGGTCGCGCCCCCTCCCCCCAGCACGGGCACGCGGGCCGCGAACGAGCGTCGCTCGGCGCGGGCCTCGGGGGACCGGTGTGCCAGGGCCTTGCGCAGCTGGGAGCGGCCGCGGTGGATCCGGGAGC
Organism: Streptomyces sp. NBC_01428; assembly: GCF_036231965.1. Classification (NCBI taxonomy): domain Bacteria; kingdom Bacillati; phylum Actinomycetota; class Actinomycetes; order Kitasatosporales; family Streptomycetaceae; genus Streptomyces; species Streptomyces sp. NBC_01428. Next base: position 3,514,872 of record NZ_CP109499.1, read on the forward strand.
GGACTGTACCGAGCTTGACGCCCAGGGTCGCGGCGATCTCCTCGTACGACAGTCCTTCGATGTCGCAGAGGACGACGGCGGCGCGGAACTCGGGCGCGAGGGTGTCCAGCGCCTGCTGGACGTCGGCGTCGAAGTGCGCGTCGTTGAAGACCTGCTGCGGGGAGGGTTCTCTGCTGGGCAGGCGCTCCGCCGCGTCGTCGCCGAGGGCGTCGAAACGGATGCGCTGCTTTCGGCGCACCATGTCCAGGAAGAGGTTCGTGGTGATGCGGTGCAGCCAGCCCTCGAAGGTGCCGGGCGTGTACGTGGACAGCGAGCGGAAGACGCGGACGAAGACTTCCTGTGTGAGGTCCTCGGCGTCGTGCTGATTACCCGTGAGGCGGTAGGCGAGGCGGTAGACGCGGCCGCTGTGGGTGCTGACGATCTCCTCCCACGTGGGCGGAGTCCACGGCTGCGACTCCGCGTCGGTGGTGAACGTCGCGGTCTGCACAGGGGCAGCAGCGTGGGGCTGGTCAGCGTTGTCGGTCACGGATTTCGGCTCACCCGCTGATCTGAGCAGGCGCCGGAGCACCCCGCCTCGATCCACAGGCGCAGCCGCACCTCCCCTGTCGGCTCTGGTGGTGTCCAGTGGAGCCCCTACCATAGCCACCTCGCCCGTTAGCTCCGGATAAGCGGTTTTACGAGAATTTGATACGGGCTCATATGGGTGCGTCAGCACCTGCCCGTCACCTCGCTCCGTGCGCTGGTCCATCGTCTTTCCCCCGCTCTGTTTCCCCACCCCTCTAAACGCCCGGTCCCATCAGCAGGTTCCCGGCACCAACGGATACAGTCACGCCCAGGCAACCACGGGGACAGGAGAGGGTCATTACCGGCAACCGGCAGACGAGCTGGGCGTTCGCCGACGCCTTTGTCGCCGAGGACGAGGCGCTGCGCTGGGCCCGGGACCGGGCCCGCGAGGCAGGCATGCGCTCGGTGTCTCCCGGCACGGGCGCGGCGCTGCGGATGCTCGCCGCCACCGTGGACGCGAAGGCGGTCGCGGAGATCGGGACCGGGACCGGCGTCTCCGGAATCCATCTGCTGCACGGCATGCGGCCGGACGGGGTACTGACCACCGTGGATCCGGAGCCGGAGCGCCAGCAGATCGCGCGCCAGGCCTTCCGTGCCGCCGGTTTCGCCAGCAACCGGGCGCGGTTCATCCCGGGTCGCGCGCTGGAGGTCCTGCCCCGCCTCGCGGACGCGGGATACGACCTCGTCTTCTGTGACGGCGACCGTCTGGAGTGCCTGGACTACCTCGCTGAATCGTTGCGCCTCCTGCGCGTCGGCGGGCTCGTCGTCTTCGAGGGCGTCTTCGCGGACGGCCGCACCGTGGACTCCGGACCCCAGCCGGTCGAGGTGAGCCGGCTGCGCGAACTGCTGCGCGCGGTGCGCGAGAGCCAGGAGCTGGTGCCGTCGCTGCTGCCGGTGGGCGACGGCCTGCTGTGCGCGGTCAAGCGCTGACCTGAGACGGCCGCCCGTCCCCCACCGCACTCCCCGTCGCACAGCCCTGACCAGGCCGTACTTGGCCGTGGTGCGCTCCGGCCAAGGCTTCGGGGCGGTGTTCTCCGCCCGAAAAGACAGCTTCCCCGACACCAGGTACGGTGCCGGGGAAGCCGAAAAGGTAGGGTCGCGTTCCGCGTCAGCCGACGACCTTCTTGAGAGCGTCGCCGAGCGCGTCGGCCTCGTCAGGGGTCAGCTCGACGACGAGCCGACCGCCGCCTTCGAGCGGAACGCGCATGACGATGCCCCGCCCCTCCTTGGTCACCTCGAGCGGGCCATCGCCCGTCCGCGGCTTCATGGCCGCCATGCTCGTTCCCCTTCCTGAAACCAGCTCATCGTCGCCGACGGCCCCCTCGGAGGGCACGCACGTCCTCTCATAGGACACACGTCACCGGCATCGAACACATTGCTTCCAGGCCATTATCCCGCATCTCCAGACCCGATGACCAACATCAGTCGGCATCGCTTGCGCAACGCGCTTGAGCAAAACCACTCAATTCGGCGATGTGACTGCGATACTGCGCCGCCGCATGGACTTCCAGGAGCCGGAATTCTTTGACGCAGGTCACATGACCGCCCGGCTCCACCGCCGGTGATCTCCGCCATGCTGTCATCGGACAGGACGTACCGGCCGGTACGACGGAGCCGCGACACCGGAGGGGACCCACCATGGCCGACACCGTGCTCTACGAGGTGAGCGACGGACTCGCGACGATCACGCTGAACCGCCCCGAGGCGATGAACGCGATGAACACCGGGACCAAGGTCGCCCTCCGCGACGCGGCACAGGAGGCGGCGGCCGACGAGGGTGTGCGGGCGATCCTGCTGACCGCCGCGGGCGACCGGGCGTTCTGCGTCGGGCAGGACCTCAAGGAGCACATCGGGCTGCTCGCCTCCGACAAGCAGTCCGGCGAGGGCCGGACCATGAGCACCGTGCGCGAGCACTACAACCCCATCGTGCGGGCCCTGACCGGTGCCGCGAAGCCGGTGGTCGCCGGCGTCAACGGCGTCGCGGCCGGTGCGGGCTTCGGGTTCGCGCTCGCCGCCGACTACCGCGTCGTCGCCGACACCGCCGCGTTCAACACCTCGTTCGCCGGCGTCGCGCTGACCGCCGACTCCGGGGTCTCCTGGACGCTGCCCCGGGTCGTCGGCCCGAGCCGCGCCGCCGACCTGCTGCTCTTCCCGCGCAGCATCAGCGCGCAGGAGGCCTTCGACCTGGGCATCGCGAACAGGATCGTTCCGGCCACGGAGCTGCGCGCCGAGGCGGAGAAGGTCGCTCGGGCGCTGGCCGCGGGGCCGACGCTCGCCTACGCGGCACTGAAGGAGTCCCTGGCCTTCGGGCTGACCCACTCCCTCGACGAGACCCTGGAGAAGGAGGACGAACTCCAGGCGCGCGCCGGTGCCTCCGAGGACCACACCATCGCGGTCCAGGCGTTCGTCGACAAGGAGAAGCCGAAGTACCTCGGACGCTGACCGGCCGCCGGTCGACGGGACGGTCGACGGGGAGGGGTGTGCGGGCGCTGAACGGCCCGCACACCCCTCCCCGTCGTGCGTGTCGCCCCGCGCGGCGGGTCACCGCCGCGCGGGGCCGTCAGACGGCGTCGCGGGCCCCGCAGTCCGCCAGGTGGTCGTTCACCAGTCCGCACGCCTGCATCAGGGCGTACGCGGTCGTGGGGCCCACGAAGCGGATGCCACGCTTCTTGAGCGTCTTGGACAGGGCGGTCGACTCGTCGGTGACGGCGGGGACGTCGGAGAGCCCGCGCGGCGCCGGGCGCGTCGCCGGGTCGGGGGCGAAGGACCAGATCAGTTCGTCCAGCTCGCCCGGGGCCCAGTCGGCCAGCACGCGCGCGTTGGCGACCGTCGCCTCGATCTTGGCGCGGTTGCGGATGATCCCGGTGTCGCCGAGCAGGCGCTCCTTGTCGGCGTCCGTGAACGCCGCGACCTCGGCGATCTCGAAGCCCGCGAACGCGGCACGGAACCCGGGGCGGCGGCGCAGGATGGTGATCCAGGACAGGCCGGACTGGAAGGCCTCCAGGCACAGCCGCTCGTACAGCGCCTGGTCGCCGTGGACCGGGCGGCCCCACTCCTCGTCGTGGTACGCCACGTAGTCCTCGGTCGACAGGGCCCAGGGGCAGCGGAGCATGCCGTCGGGACCGGCCAGCGCGTCGCTCACCGCTCGTCCTCGGGGTGCTTGCGCAGCGAGGTGGGGGCGCTCGCCGCGCGGGCCCCCGCGAGCGCGGACTCCAGGTCGGCGATCCGCGCGTCCCGCTCGCCGATCTCGGCGCTGAGACGCCCGAGGACGTCGTCCACGTCCGCCATGCGGTAGCCGCGCACGGCGACCGGGAAGCGCACCGCGTCCACGTCGCCCCGGGACACCGGACGGTCGTACGGCAGCGGGTCGTGCAGGCGCTCGGGCTCGGCGTCGGGAAGCGGGGTGCTCTCGCCGCCGCCCACCACGGACACGGTGACCGCGGCGACCACGACGACGAGCGCGACGACGAGGAACAAGAACATGAACATCGCTGGAGGTCCCCACGCTCTGGTGCCGGCGCGGAGCGCGTCGGCGCGAAGTACGGATGCCCGGCGACCGCTGGTGCCGGAGGTGCTGATGCTGCCGGACAGCAGTCTGCCGCCGGAAGTGTCAGGCTCCGATCGTGCCATGCGAGTCTGACAGTTAAGGTCGCAGGCGGCTCATCGGCGGTAACCACTGGGAGAGGTCATAGGGGATGCTCAGGCTGGGCAGGCGTGAATTCGACCCGCAGGAGCCGGTGATCATGGCGATCGTGAACCGGACCCCGGACTCGTTCTACGACCAGGGCGCCACCTTCCGCGACGAGCCCGCCCTCGCGCGCGTGGAGCAGGCCGTGTCCGAGGGCGCCGCCATCATCGACATCGGCGGGGTGAAGGCCGGCCCCGGCGAGGAGGTCACCGCCGAGGAGGAGGCGCGCCGCACGGTCGGTTTCGTCGCCGAGGTGCGCCGCACCTTCCCCGACGTGATCATCAGCGTCGACACCTGGCGGCACGAGGTGGGCGAGGCGGTCTGCGAGGCCGGCGCCGATCTGCTGAACGACGCCTGGGGCGGGGTCGACCCGCGGCTGGCGGAGGTGGCCGCCCGGTACGGGGTGGGCCTGGTGTGCACGCACGCCGGGGAGACGGAGCCGCGGACCCGCCCGCACCGGGCGGCGTACGACGACGTGATGGCCGACATCCTGCGGGTGACGCTCGGTCTGGCGGAGCGCGCGGTCTCCCTGGGGGTGCCGCGCGAGTCGGTCCTCATCGATCCCGGGCACGACTTCGGGAAGAACACCCGGCACAGTCTGGAGGCGACCCGGCGGCTCGGCGAGATGGTCGAGACCGGGTGGCCGGTGCTCGTCTCGCTCTCCAACAAGGACTTCGTGGGCGAGACGCTCGACAAGCCGGTCAAGGAGCGGGTCGTCGGCACGCTCGCGACGACCGCCGTCTCCGCGTGGCTGGGGGCGCAGGTCTACCGCGTGCACGAGGTCGCCGAGACCCGGCAGGTGCTGGACATGGTGGCGTCGATCGCGGGCCACCGGCCGCCGGCGGTGGCCCGGCGGGGGCTGGCCTAGCGGACGGGGGCGGCACGGGGTTCGGGAAAGCGGACCGGGCCGACCGGGCCGACCGGGCCGCGGAGGGGCTGGACTCACAGCCCCTCCCGAACCCGGGCCGGCGACCGGACGCTCGACGGAACGGCAGGACCTAGGGCCTGTCGTTTGGATCATGCGGCGGGTCGCGGGGCTGGGCACGCACATCTGCCGCGTTGTCGTCGGTTGCCGACGTCCCCCAGCCTTCGGCCGGGAGGTGCCCCCACCGCGTCGTCGCCCTCCTCTGCCTTGCATCTGCACGCACCCAGCCCCACTCGGCCCAGCCGACAAGGCACCGCACCTCGGCGCCGCCTGATCCAAACGACAGGCCCTAGCGGCCGGCCTCCTTCGACACCAGGGCCACCGCTTCGTCCACGTCGTCGGTCAGGTGGAACAGCAGCAGGTCCTTCTCGGAGGCCTTGCCCTGGGCGATGAGCGTGTTCTTGAGCCAGTCGACGAGGCCGCCCCAGTACTCCGTGCCGAACAGCACGATGGGGAACCGGGTGACCTTCTGCGTCTGGACCAGGGTGAGGGCCTCGAACAGCTCGTCGAGGGTGCCGAGTCCGCCCGGCAGGACCACGAAGCCCTGCGCGTACTTGACGAACATCATCTTCCGGACGAAGAAGTACCGGAAGTTCAGGCCGATGTCGACGTACTGGTTGAGCCCCTGTTCGAAGGGGAGCTCGATGCCGAGGCCGACGGAGATGCCCTTCGCCTCGCAGGCGCCCTTGTTCGCGGCCTCCATGGCACCGGGGCCACCGCCGGTGATCACGGCGAACCCGGCCTCGACGAGGCCGCGCCCGAGGGCGACGCCCGCCTGGTACTCGGACGAGTCGACGGGCGTCCTCGCGGACCCGAACACACTGATCGCGGGCGGCAGTTCGGCCAGTGTCCCGAAGCCCTCGATGAACTCCGACTGGATGCGCAGCACCCGCCAGGGGTCGGTGTGCACCCAGTCCGACGGGCCTCCCGCGTCCAGCAGCCGCTGGTCCGTGGTGCTCGCCTGCACCTGGTCCCGCCTGCGCAGCACCGGGCCCAGCCGCTGCTCCTCCGGTGGCCGCTTCTTGCCCTCCGGGTTGCCAGTAGCCATGTCCACTCCCTCCGCGTACGGGTCTCCCCCGCCCCGGCCGGAGCCGGGTCCTGGGGAAGGTCGTTCCGCCCCAGCGTAGATCTCCGCTGGTTACGGCGGGGGGACGTGGGCATGTCCGCCACGAACCGCCGTCGGGTACGTCTCAGGCGGTGAGCCAGGAGCGCAGTCGCTCCTCGCCCGCGAGGATCTTGGCCGTCTCCACCCGCTCGTCCCTCTTGTGCGCCAAGTGGGGGTTGCCGGGGCCGTAGTTGACCGCCGGAACGCCGAGCCGGCTGAAGCGGGAGACGTCGGTCCAGCCGTACTTGGGCTGCGGGGTGCCCCCGACGGCCTCGATGAACGCGGCGGCGGCCGGGTGCGAGAGTCCGGGCAGGGCGGCTCCGCTGTGGTCGTCGACGACGAACTCGTCCACGCCGCAGTCGGCGAAGACCGCGCGGACGTGCTCGATCGCCTCCTCCTCGGTGCGGTCGGGCGCGTAGCGGAAGTTGACGGTGACGACGCACTCGTCGGGGATGACGTTGCCGGCGACCCCGCCGGAGATGCCCACCGCGTTCAGTCCCTCGCGGTACTCCAGGCCGTCGATGACCGGGTGGCGCGGCTCGTACGCGGCGAGCGCGGCGAGGATCGGGGAGGCCGCGTGGATCGCGTTCGACCCCATCCAGCTGCGGGCGGAGTGGGCCCGCTCGCCGCGGGTCTTCAGGAGCACCCGCAGCGTGCCCTGGCAGCCGCCCTCGACCTGCCCGTCGGAGGGTTCGAGAAGGACCGCGAAGTCGCCCTCCAGCCAGTCCGGGTGGGCGTCGGAGACGTGCTTCAGCCCGTTCAGGTGGGCCGCCACCTCTTCGTTGTCGTAGAAGACGAAGGTGAGGTCGCGGTTGGGCTCGGGGACCGTGGCCGCGATCCGGAGCTGGACCGCGACGCCCGACTTCATGTCGCAGGTGCCGCAGCCCCACAGCACGCCGTCCTCGTCGAGCCGGGAGGGCACGTTGTCGGCGATCGGCACCGTGTCGATGTGACCGGCCAGGACGACGCGCTCGGCGCGGCCGAGGTGGGTGCGCGCCACGACGTTGTTGCCGTACCGGTCGACCGTCAGATGCGGCAGGGCGCGCAGGGCGGTCTCGACGGCGTCCGCGAGCGGCTTCTCGTCGCCGCTCTCCGAGGGGAAGTCGACGAGCTGCGCGGTGAGCTCGGCTGCGTCCAGGGTGAGGTCAAGGGAGGTGTCGGCCATGGCGTCGACCCTAGCGCGCCGGCCCGGCGCCCCCGAAGGGCCCAGAAGCGGCCGGAAGGGCGGGAAACAGTCGTACGTCCCGGCCGTCCCGAAGGTTGTCCACCGTCACAGGGGGCGCCGACAGGGACCTCCAGTACCTTGTACGCGTGTCAGAGCCGTCCCCCACCCCCGTCCGGCGTCCGCGCCGCAGGTTCCTCCGCTTCGGAGGCGCCCTCGTGGTCCTGCTCGCGCTCGCGGGCTACCTCGCCGTGCAGTACCTGACGGGCGGCACGGGTGCGCCCCGGTGCAGCGTCGTCTCCGGCAAGGGCGACGGCGCGTCGTACGAGTTCAGCCCCGAGCAGGCGGTGAACGCGGCGACGATCTCGGCGGTCGGCACCTCCCGGGGGATGCCCGAGCGCGCGGTGGCCATCGCGATCGCGACGGCGCTCCAGGAGTCGGGGCTGCGCAACATCCGGCACGGCGACCGCGACTCGCTCGGTCTGTTCCAGCAGCGGCCCTCACAGGGCTGGGGCACCCCGCGCCAGATCATGGACCCGGCGTACGCGTCGGGCATCTTCTACGAGCACCTGGCCAAGGTTCCGGGCTACTCGCGGCTGCCGCTCACCGTCGCCGCCCAGCGGGTGCAGCGCAGCGGCTTCCCCCAGGCGTACGCCAAGCACGAGCCGGACGCGACGCTGCTGGCCGCCGCCCTCACGGGCCGTGCCGCCGCCACGCTGACCTGTCAGGGGCGTCCGGACGCGACCCCCGCGGGCGGTGCGGACGCGGTGCGCAGCGCGCTCGCCAGGGACTTCGGGCGGGACGTCCTCCAGGAGGCGGGCGCGACCGTCGGCGCGGCGGGTGTCTCGCCGTCACCGGAGGCCACCGCCTCCGCGGGCGCGGCGGCGGTGGCATCACCCTCTCCGGGGTCCGGCGGCGGGACCGTGACCGTTCCGGTGCGCGAGGGCGCCACCTCCGGGACCGGGACGCTCCGGCGCGGCTGGGAGCTGGCGCACTGGGCGGTGGCCAACTCCTCGGCGCTGCACATCGAACGGGTGTCGTACGCGGGGCGCGAGTGGACCGCCGGACGCTCCGAGGGGTCGTGGCACACGACCGACGCGAAGGGCGCTTCCCCCACCGGGAAGGCCGCGTCCGAGGTCCGGATCATCACCGGGCAGTAGTACGGGCCCTCACTCGTGCGGATTACCCCGCCCGCGACGGGCCGGCGTTCCGTACGGCATTTCGCTCGCTCACTCGGCGGTTCGCGAAATCCCTTGAGAACAAAGGGCCGTAAGGATTCGCCAGGCTTTCCCGACGGACTCCGTTTGCCCGTTTTTATCCACAACTGATTATGCGACGCATTACCAACTCTTTACGTCGGGTCACCGCAACCTTCGAGGGCTTCGAGCGGTAGTCACTGCGTCCGAGCCCGGAACGATCACCGGAGGCACACCAGCAGCCGGTACCCCGGACCGGTCGGACAGTTCACCGTTTTCTCCCGTCTAAGGAGCACCATGTCCCTCCCCCTGACCCGCCGGATCGCCCGTGTCGCGCTGCTCATCGCAGCGGGAGCGGCGCCCGTGGTCGGTGCGGCCGGCTCCGCCAACGCGGCGGCCGCACTGCCGGCCACCCCCGACCTCGGCGGACTGACCGCCCTGGACGGGGCGAGCGTCGGCAACACCGTCGACGGAGCGACGCAGAACGTCACCGGGACGGCCGGCAAGTCCGGTGGCGACACGGTCAAGAAGGCGGTGCCCGCCGCGGGCAAGGCCGGCGGCAAGGTCGCGAAGACCGTGACGCCCGCCGCCCAGAAGGTGGCCGGGGACACGGCCGGCCAGGCCGGCGGTCTCCTGGGTGACACCGCGAAGACCGCGACCGGCGGCGGCCTGCCGACGGACGGCGTGGCCAAGGGCGGCCTGCCGACCGACCAGCTGCCGCTCAAGGGCCTGCCGCTCGGCTAGTCCGGCCGGCCGTACGACGACGGGGGTCCGGGGAACTCGCTTCCCCGGGCCCCCGTTTCGCTGGTCCCGGCCGCCTCACGCCACCGCGCCGCCGGGCGCAGCTCAGGAGGTGAGGCGCTCCACCGCGGCGGCCACCCGCTCGTCCGAGGCGGTCAGCGCCACGCGGACGAACGTCTCGCCGGCCGTGCCGTAGAAGTCACCCGGGGCGACCAGGATGCCCAGCTCGGCGAGGTGGGCCACCGTCGACCAGCAGGACTCGTCGCGGGTGGCCCAGAGGTAGAGGCTCGCCTCGCTGTGCTCGATCCGGAAGCCGTGCCGCACCAGGGCGTCGCGCAGGGCCGTGCGGCGGGCGGCGTAGCGCTCGCGCTGTTCCCGGACGTGGGTGTCGTCCCCGAGGGCCGCGACCACGGCGGCCTGGGTGGGCGCGGAGGTCATCATGCCGCCGTGCTTGCGGATCTCCAGCAGCTCGCCGAGGACGGCGGGGTCGCCCGCGAGGAACGCCGCGCGGTAGCCGGCCAGGTTGGAGCGCTTGGACAGCGAGTGGACCGAGACGATCCCCTCGTAGGAGCCGCCGCAGACGTCCGGGTGCAGGACGGAGACCGGCTCGGCCTCCCAGCCCAGTTCGATGTAGCACTCGTCGGAGAAGACGAGGACGCCGTGCTCGCGGGCCCAGGCGACGATCCGGGTCAGCTCGGCTGGGGAGAGGACCCTGCCGGTCGGGTTCGACGGGGAGTTCAGCCACAGGAGCTTCAGGTCCGTCGGGTCCAGCTCGGTCGGGTCGTCGTAGGCCACGTAGTCCGCCCGGGCGAGCCGCGCGCCGACCTCGTACGTCGGGTACGCGAGGCGCGGGTAGGCGACCTTGTCCCCCGGGCCGAGGCCCAGCTGGGTGGGCAGCCAGGCGACGAGTTCCTTGGAGCCGACGATCGGCAGGACGTGGCGGTGGGTGACGTCCCGGGCGCCGAGCCGTCGCTCCACCCATCCCGTGAGCGCGTCCCGCAGCTCGGGCGTGCCCCACACCGTGGGATAGCCGGGCGAGTCCGCGGCGGCGACCAGAGCCTTCTGGATCAGCTCGGGCACCGGGTCGACCGGGGTACCGACGGACAGGTCGACGATGCCGCCCGGGTGAGCTGCGGCGGTCGCCTTGTAGGGCTCCAGCTTGTCCCAGGGGAAGGTGGGAAGCCGGTCGGAGACTGCGGACACGGGATCGGGCTCACTTTCTCGTACGTACGACCCGTACGGTGTCGTGCTGACGGCCCTGCCCACGGCCCGTCCGGACGGACACGGGCCGCCGCACGGGCCGGAACGGCAAATGCCTCGGTCCCGTACGGCGATCGGAGCGATCGAGGCCGTACGGGACCGAGGCGGCGCTCCTCGAGCTACCGCCGGGGGTGCCCCGGCGGTCCGCTCACCGGTGCTACTGGTTCTGCGGCGGAAGGGCTGCGATGAAGGCGTGGTCGCGCTCGATCAGGCCCAGCTTGCTGGCGCCGCCGGGCGAGCCGAGCTCGTCGAAGAACTCGACGTTCGCCTTGTAGTAGTCCTTCCACTCCTCCGGAGTGTCGTCCTCGTAGAAGATCGCCTCGACCGGGCACACCGGCTCACAGGCTCCGCAGTCGACGCATTCGTCCGGGTGGATGTACAAGGACCGGGAGCCCTCGTAGATGCAGTCGACCGGGCACTCCTCGATGCACGCCTTGTCCTTGACGTCGACACAAGGCTGCGCGATGACGTAGGTCACGCTGTCGTTCCTCCTCGATAGGGCGCTGGCGGGCCTGCGTAGGCTCCGCCGCCTGGCGCGCGGGAGCGCGGCGTCGTCGATGCCCGCCCCTAGTATCTCCGTTCTTGGGCATGATCCGAACAGGAGGGGTGGACCGACCCGTGGAAATCTCTGCTTCCGGCCGACTCGAGGTCCGTATCACCGCTGCTGACGTGGGCAAACGCGTCTCGGTGCGCCGCATGACGGACGATGGAGACACGGTGGAGAAGTTCACCGATACGGTCGGTGTTCTCACATCATGGGACGACGGTGTGCTGCTGATCACACGACGGGCCGGCGAGCGGGTCCGGATCGCGGAGTCGACGCTCGTCGCGGGCAAGGTCGTCCCGTCCGCTCCGGCGCGGCGGCGCGGCCCGGCCGCGACGTACGAGGAGCTGGCGCGGGTCGCCGCGCGGGCCTGGCGTCCGGTGGAGAGCGAGCGGCTCGGCGACTGGGAGCTGCGCGCCGCCGGCGGGTTCACCCGGCGCGCCAACTCCGTGCTGCCGCTGGGCGACCCGGGCGTGCCGCTGGACGACGCGCTGACGGTCGTCCGGGACTGGTACGGCGACCGCGGACTCCCCGCCTACATCCAGACCAGCACCGGCGCCGAGGGCACGCAGGAACTGCTGTGCGCGGCGCTGGAGGCGCGCGGCTGGTCGAGCGAGGTGACCGCCGAACTGTGGATCGGCGCACTCGCGCCGCTCGCCGACCGCGAGGCTCCCGAGGTGGCCCTCTCCCGGACGGCGGACGCGTCGTGGCTCGGCCGCTACCAGCGCAAGGGAGTGGGCGAGGTGGCCCTGCGGGTGCTGGGCAGCGGGCCCTCGGTGTGGTTCGCGACGGTTCCGGGGGCGGAGGGTGAGCCGCCGGCCGCGATCGGCCGGTGCGTGGTGGACGGCCGCTGGGCCGGATTCGCGGCCGTGGAGGTGGACCCGGCGCACCGGCGCCGGGGCCTCGCCACCGCCGTGATGGCCGCCCTGGCCGACCGTGCCCTGGCCGAGGGCGCGTCGGCGGCCTGGCTCCAGGTGGAGACGGACAACACGGCGGCCCGCACGCTGTACGCCGGACTGGGCTTCTCCGCCCACCACGCGTACCACCACTACCGGTGGGCGGCGGGGACGGAGGCCGCGGAGGCCACCGGCGTCGAGCGGGACGCCTCCGCGGGCGCGCCCCCGGCAGCAGCGGGCACGCCCACGGACGTTCCCGCGGTGGGTGACGCCACCCCGGGGCCGGACGGATCCGGCGGTGCCGAGACGTATCGATCGGCGTGAAGGGGCACGAACCCGCTATGTCTTCCCCGCAGCCCCCGGAGAGGGAGCGAGCCGACGAGGTGCGGCGGCGGTTCGCCGCGGAGGCGCGGGCCGAGCGCCCTGATCTCGCGCTGCTCTGTCTGCTGGTGGGGGCCGCCGCGGACGGCACGCTGGACGAGGCGGGGATCGACGCCGCGCAGATCGAACTGGACGATCTGGCCGGGCAGTTGCCCTTCCGCCCGGGCGGCCCGCGGTCCTGGGCGACCGCACTGGCCGAACTGCTCGGCGGGCGCTGCGGATTCCGTGGGCTGCCGGCCGACTACCAGCGGCTGGAGTCGTCCCTGCTGCACTCGGTCCTGCGGCGGCGGCGCGGGCTGCCCATCCTGCTCTCCGTGGTGTGGATGGAGGTCGCCCGCCGGGCCGGGGCGCCGGTCTACGGCGTCGCGCTGCCCGGCCATTTCGTGGTGGGCTTCGGACCGCCGGAGGAGCAGGTGCTCGCGGACCCCTTCGACGGCGGACGGGTCCTCGCCGGGGCGGACGCGGAACTCCTCGTCGCGGGTGCGACGGGCGCTCCGCTGGACCCGTCGATGCTCTCCCCCGCCGAGCCGCTCGACGTGATCCTGCGCATCCTGAACAACATCCGCGCCTGGGCCACCGCCCGCCCGGAGCGTTCCGACGTCTCCCTCTGGGCGGTCGACCTTTCCCTGCTGCTCCCCTCCCACCCGGCCCGGCTGCGCTACGAACGCGCCCAACTCCTCGTCCAACGGGGCGACTTCCTGACCGGCGCCGCCGAACTCGACGCCTACGCCGAAGTAGTCGCGGCAGTCGACGAACCCGCAGCCACCCGAGTCCGCCAACAGGCCCTGGCGGCACGGGCGATGCTCAACTGACGGGGAGGCGCCACCTTGGATCCCCGGCTCCTCAAAGCCAGCCCTTCTCCCGGGCCGTTCTGACCGCCTCCGCGCGGTTGCGGACCGCGAGTTTCTGGATGGCGGTGGAGAGGTAGTTGCGGACCGTGCCCTGGGAGAGGTGGAGGGCGGTGGCGAGTTCGGCGTTGGTGGAGCCGTCCGCGGCGGCGCGGAGGATCTCGCGCTCGCGGTCGGTGAGCGGGTTGGCGCCGCCGGCGAGTGCGGCGGCGGCCAGGGTGGGGTCGATGACGCGCTCGCCGGCGAGCACCTTGCGTACGGCCGCGGCGAGTTGGGCGGCCGGGGCGTCCTTGACGAGGAAGGCGTCGGCGCCGGACTCCATGGCGCTGCGGAGGTAGCCGGGGCGGCCGAAGGTCGTGAGGATGAGCAGTTTGACGCCCGGGAGTTCCCGGTGGACCTCCGCCGCCGCCTCGATGCCCGTCATGCCCGGCATCTCGATGTCGAGGAGCGCCACGTCCACGTCGTGGGCGCGGGCGGCCGCGAGCACCTCGTCGCCGCGGGCCACCTGGGCGACCACGTCGATGTCCGGCTCGAGTCCCAGCAGGGCGGCCAGCGCCTCGCGGACCATCGACTGGTCCTCGGCGAGCAGGACCTTGATCATGCGGCTCATGCACCGGATCCTACGGTGTCGTCCGCCGGGCCCACAGGGGCCCGTTCGTCGGTGAGGGGGACGCGGGCGACCAGCCGGAACCCGTGCCGGGTGCGGCCCGCCTCCAGTGATCCCGCGGCCTTCTCCAGGCGTTCGGTCAGCCCCGTCAGGCCGTTGCCGGGGGTGCTGCCGCCGGAGCCGCCCGAGCCGTCGTCCTCCACCGACAGTTCGAGGACGGGACCGTCCAGGGTCTGGCGGCGGACGAGTTCCACCGTGCAGCGCCGGGCGCCGCTGTGCCGTACGACGTTGGTGACCGCCTCGCGCAGCGTCCAGGCGAGCGCGGACTCGCTCTCCGTGGACACACCGTGCAGGTCGGGTTCGGCCGGCAGGTCGGCGACGACGCCCGCCGCGGTCAACGCGACCTGCGCTCCGGCGAGTTCGCCGGCGAGCCGGGGCCGCCGGTAGCCGGTGACGGCCTCGCGGACGTCGACCAGGGCCTGGCGGCTGACCTGCTCGATGTCGGCGACCTGCTGGGCCGCCTTCTCGGGGTGGTCGGGCAGCATCCGCCCGGCCAGTTCGCTCTTCAGCGTGATCAGCGACAGCGAGTGGCCGAGCAGGTCGTGCAGGTCCCGGGCGAGCCGCAGGCGCTCCTCGTTCGCGGCGAGTTGGGCGACGGTGGCCCGCGCCCGGCGCAGCTCCACCGTGGTGCGCACGAGCTGGCGTACGCCCGTCATCGCGAAGCCGATCAGGACGACGAGGAGGATCAGGTCCCGGGCGTCCTTCTCCCCGGCGTGCAGCCCGACGAGGAGCATCACGACGGCGGTCAGCGGGATGGTCCAGTAGGACACCCGGAGCGGGAACGCCGTCCCGCAGGCCACCGAGACGTACACGAACAGGCCGAGCCAGGGCGGGCCGAGGGTGAGGCAGAGGACGACGGCGAGCGCGACGAGGGCGAGGACCATGAGGGCCACGGTGCGGATGTCCGCGGTGGCCCTGCCCATGTTCCGGAAGACCAGCGTCAGATAGACCGCGACGAAGGCCGCGAGGCCGATCCCGCCGGCCACGGTGGCGCGTGTGGTGTGTTCGCCGGAGACGAGGTCCTGGACCGGCGAGCTGAGGAACACCAGCCAGATGACGATCCACAGGGACTTGACCAGGGCCTCGCGGAGGGTGCGCGGGGGCTCCCCCATCTGCACCAGCCGGTCCTGGCGGGCCCCGTCGGGCAGCGGGTCTTCCGTCATGGCACTCACGCCTTCAGCGTGTCCTTCCGGTACAGCCACGCCGCGCCGCCCGCGAAGAGGGCGAAGAAGACGACGAGGATGGCGATGTCCTTCGCGTGTGGGGCGTCGCCCAGTTCGATGGCCTGCCCCAGGGCAGCGTACGCGTGCGTGGGCAGCCACTTCGCGATGTTCTGCAGCCAGTCCGGGAAGGTCGTCGAGGGGATCCAGAGGCCGCCGAGCATCGAGAGGCCGAAGTAGACGATCATCGTGATGGGGCGGACCGCGTCTCCGCTCGCCACGTATCCGATGGCCACGCCGAGCGCGGCGAACACGAAGCTGCCGGCCCAGATCACGCCGGTGAGCGCGAGCCACTGCCAGGCGTCCAGGCGGACGTCCTTCACGGCGGCGGCGACCACGAACACGATGACGATGGACGGCAGGCTGATCACGGCGGCGCTCGCGGTCTTGGCGAGGACGTAGCCGCGGCCGGGCAGTGTGGTGAGCCTCAACTGCCGTACCCAGCCGCTCTCGCGCTCCTTGGCGATGCGCTCGCTGTTGCCCATGAGCACGGCGGTCAGGGCGCCGAAGGAGGCCATGGAGACCATGAAGAAGGTCGGCAGGGTGAGTCCGGTGCCGTCCACCTTCGTCGTGCTGTCGGCGTTGCCCGCGATCAGCAGGAACAGGGCCGAGGGATAGATGACCGAGAAGAACAGGAACTTGCGGTTGCGCAGGGCGCGGGTGATCTCCAGCTTGATGAGACTGTTCACTTGGAGGTCGCCTCCTCGGCGGCGGTGCGGTTGGCCTCTTCGGCGGCGGTGATGGCGACGAAGGCCTGCTCGAGACCGAGCCCGGCGACTTCGAGGTTGCGGGGGTAGACACCGAGTCCGTACAGCGCGTGGACGGTCGCGTCGGCGTCGGCGGACTGGATGCGGACGGTCTGCCCGGACACGTCGATCGAGGTGAGGAAGGGCAGGGCGCGCAGCGGGGTCTCGTCGATGGGGCCCTCCAGGTCGAAGGCGACCCGGCGGGCGCCCGCCCTGGCCTTGATCTCGGCGGCGGTGCCGTCGGCCAGCAGGCGTCCCCGGTGGAGCACGAGGACGCGGTCCGCGATGGCGTCGGCCTCCTCCAGGTAGTGCGTGGCGAACAGGACCGTGCGGCCCTGGTCGGCCTGTTCGCGCATGGTGGCCCAGAAGGCCTGGCGTGCCGTGACGTCCATGCCGGTGGTCGGCTCGTCGAGGACGATCAGGTCGCTGTCACCGGCGGTGGCGAGCGCGAAGCGGACGCGCTGTTCCTGGCCGCCCGAGAGCTTGTTGACCTTGCGGTCGGCGATCTGGGTGATGCCGGCCCGGGCGAGGACGTCGGTGACGCGGTAGGGCCGGGGGTGCAGGTCGCAGGCGAGCTTGACCAGCTCGCCCACCGTGACCTCGTCCATCAGGCCGCCGCTCTGCAGCATGGCGCCCACGCGGCCGGCGACGATCGCCTCGCGGGGGCTGGTGCCGAACACCCGGACCGTGCCGCTGTCGGCGTTCTTCAGGCCGAGCAGGAGGTCCAGCGTGGTCGACTTCCCCGCGCCGTTCGGGCCGAGCAGAGCGACGGTCTCGCCCGGGTGCAGGTCGAGCGTCAGCGCGTCCACGGCCCGGACGTCGCCGTAGCTCTTGGTCACCGATTCGAACCCGACCACCGAGGTGGTGGCCGCCGCAGTCGCAGTGGTTGTCATGCCGTCCATCGTGGCCGCGGAGGGGGTACGGACGGCAGTGCGGTGTGTCCTCGGTCCCGGATGACAGATGTCATACGGCGCACGGATGTCCTGCCGCGCACGGATGTCCTACGGCGCGAGGGCGTCCCACCGGTACGAACCCGGTGGGACGCCCTCGTGGCGTGCTGCTGTTCCGCGTTCCCGCGGCCGACGCTAGCTGGGGTCGGTGGGGATGGTCACGACGCGGTCCGCGGCCGTCTTGCCGACCAGGGCCCGGCCGACGGCGGAGGCCACTTCCTGGGGGCTGACCGGCTTCTTGCTGCCGTCGCCCTTGGTGACCGTGACACCGTCGAAGACGCCGCCGTACAGCGACTTGAGCACCTTCAGGTCGTAGTGCTCGACGAGCTTGCCGTTGACGGGTTCGACGCTCAGGAACCTCCAGATGGATTTCTGGGGGCTGAAGGGGACGGAGTGCAGGTCGTCCGTCCGGATCGTGATGTTCGCCGACATCGCGAGGGTCGCGAACGTCGCCATCTTCCGGTCCACTTCCGCCTTCGACACCGTCGGCTGCCGTGTCGTCGTGGCCACCTTCACCGGGGTGGTCGCGTTGGTCTCCACCTGGGCGCGGTAGGCGTCCTCGACGGCCTGTATCGACGGCGTGATGTCGATGCCCTTGCCGACCTTGCCGTAGACGGGAACGGCCTTGCCCGGCTGGAACTTGATCGTGCCGTCGCTCGCCGAGCCGGAGCCGCTCGCGGCGCGCTCCAGGGCGGCCTGGAGCTTCTCCTCGTCGACCGGCATGCTCGGTTCGACCACGCGCTGCCGGCCGAACAGCGAGCCGATCACGGAGACCGGGTTGTAGTCGCTGCCCGCGGCGGCACGCACCGTGGCCTGGGAGTCGAGCTGGAGTCCGGCCTGGTCGGGCTTGAGGGAGACCGTGTCCCCGTCGACGGAAAGCTTGAGCGCCTTGTTCGTACGGTCGCCGAACGCGTCGTCGAGCTTCCTGACGGCGTCGTCGCGGGTGCCGCCGCCGATGTCGACGCCGAGCACCGTGGTGCCCTTGGGCACGTCCGAGTGGTTCATCAGCAGGCCCGCGCCGTAGGCGCCGCCGGCCAGGACCACGACGAGGACGCCGAGGAGCGCCGGCTTGTTGCGTCCCTTTTTCTTCTTGGTCTGCTTCGCCGCGGCGGGCGGCTGCTGGACCGGCTCGGGCAGCTTCGGCGGGGTGTGCGGCAGCGGCCCGTCGGGGTGCGATCCGGGCCCGAACGGCGAGTTCTGGCCGGGGTTGATGACGGGGATGCCGCTGGTCAGGGTGTGACCGGAGACGTTGTCCACGGGAGCGCCGTAGCCGCCGGGGCCCGGGTCGGGTGCCGGCTTCTGCGGCGTGAGGATCGCGGTGTCGTCGCTGAGGCCGCCGCTCAGGCCGCCGCCCGGATATCCCTGACCCGCGCCCGGGTTCGGGTTCGGGTTCGGGTTGCCGGGACCGGAGCCGTGGCCCGGTGCCGCCGCGAGGCTGCCGGGAGCGACGCCCGGGCCGGCCGGGGGCAGCAGAGGGCCGTCACCGGTGACCGGACCGCCGGTCGCGCCGGACGGGCCGCCCTGGGCGCCCTCGGAGAAGTAGGGGAGGTCGTCGCGGCGCGGTTCGCCCGGACCGCCGTGCGCGCCGACGACCGGGAACGAACCCGTGTCGCGCAGCGCTCCGGAGACGTCGAAGGACCCCGTGCCACCGCCGTGGCCGGGAGCCACGGGTCCGGCGCCGGTGGCGCCGGGCAGGCCGGCGCCGTTCGTGCCGGCGCCGTTCGTGCCGCCGGGGCGGACCCCGCCGGTGATGCCCAGCGGGCCCGCGCCGCCTGACGGCGTCGGCCGTCCGGTGCCGGGCCGGTTGCCCGAAGGGCCGCCCTGACCTGCGGGGCCGCCGGCGCCCGCGGGCCCGGCGGGAGCCGAACCGACGGGCAGTCCGGCCCCGTTGGTCGAGCCGCCGCCCTGGCCGCCCTTGGGGGCACCGGACTTGCGGGGGGCGAACCAGTCGCTGGTCTTCTCCTCCGGCCCACCGGGCTGGTCCCCGGGCGGTGCCTGCGCGGGGGCGGGCACAGACGGGGCCGTGGTGGTGACCGTCGCGGAGGTGCCCGTGGGCGCGCTCGTACCGCGGGACGACGGTGCCGCACCGCTGTTCGCGCCGTCGGCACCCTCGGCGGGTGCGTCGGTGTCCGCGACGGGCGTGCGGACGACCACCGGCGGGATGGGCCGTGATCCGGGGATGTTGATCCGGATCCGGGTCGTCAGGGTGGTCTCGGTCTTGCGCTCCTCCGGCGGCTTGCCGGCGGCCGAACGGCCCGCGTCGGCACCGCTCTCGGAAGCCGCGGGGGTCCCGTACGGCGGCGTCCCCGACGGGTACGCGGCTCCACCGCGCCCGTTGGGCCCGGAGGACGAACTGTCAGTTTCACGACTCAAGGCAGGTTCTCCCGGTTGGCTCCGCCGCCCGTTTCCTCGACCTCATCTCGGGCAGCTCGGCGGCGCGCACCACCATACTGGCCGTGTCCGGCGCGCAAACCTCGCCCGATGGGGAAACTCGCACGCGACCCGCACCTGACCGATACGGCGAAGTAGTACGTCACTTGCCAAGTCGGGCACCGGAGGCGCCCGGTTGCCGTCCCCGGCCCAGGGTGGCGCACATCACAGCGACGGCCATCCCTCCGAGGAGGAAGAGGTAGGAACCGATCCCGGCGCCGAAGAGGAAGTCCCCTTCCGGGCGGCTGGCGGTGAGCAGGACGACGGAGAGCACCCAGCCGGCCGCGGGCGCGACGGCCCCCGCGCGGGTTCCGGTGGCGCGGGAGCCGCCGAGGAAGAGTCCGGCGGCGCCCGCCAGCGCGAGCAGCAGCCCGAGCGGGAACCAGCCGGGCTGCACCAGCGCCCCGGCGGCTCCGACGACCGCGCCGAGCAGGAAGAGCCCCGCGTAGGCGGCGATGCGCCCGCCCGAGGGCCGTGTCAGTGGCTGCGCGAGCATGCTTCCGCCGCCGCGCTGTCCCGTCGTACTCATCACAGATCCGTCCCTCGCCGGGTCGTGCTCGTCACTCGTGCGTTCCTCACCGGGCTGTCCTCCCGGTCCCGTCGATCCCCGCGATCCCCTCGAAGAGGTCCGTCTCCCGCACGGCCGGGCGCGGCGCGTTCACCAACTCGTAGTACTCGGTGGTGAAGAGGGGCTGGGCCAGGTCGTTCGAGAGCGCGAACCAGGGGCCGTCCACGGTGATCTGGGTGGTGTGCGCGCGCATCGCGGCGATCTTGGCGGCGGCGAACGCGGTTCCGTCGATCTCGGTGGTGACGGTGGCCTCGTCGACCACGCCCGGTACGTCGTCGACGGCGGCGGCCCGCTCGAACGGCAGCTCGGGGAGCGCCGCGCGCAGCCGGGCGAAGGCCTCCTCGGCGACCGGCCGCGGCATGCGGTTCCAGTAGGTCTTGGTGATCCGCCAGGCGTCGCCGAGGTCGGGGCGGTGGGCGGGGTCGGCGGCCAGTTCTGCGGCGCGGGTGGCGACGCGGTGCGCCTGGATGTGGTCCGGGTGCCCGTATCCCCCGTCCGGGTCGTAGGTGACGAGCACCTGGGGGCGCACCTCGCGGACGACCTCCACGAGGCTGTCGGCGGCCTCGTCCAGGTCGGCGGACCAGAAAGCGCCCGGCCGGTGGTTCTGCTCGACGCCCATCATCCCGGAGTCGCGGAACCGCCCGGGGGCGCCGAGGAAGCGATGGTCGTGGACGCCCAGCTGCTTCATGGCGGCGCTCAGCTCACCGGTGCGGAACGTGCCGAGTCCGCCCTCGCGGTCGGCGGCGAGATGGGCGAGTCCGGGCGGGATGACCTCACCCTCCTCGCCGAGGGTGCAGGTCACCAGCGTCACATGGGCGCCCTCGGCCGCGTAGCGGGCCATGGTCGCGCCATTGTTGATCGACTCGTCGTCCGGGTGCGCGTGCACCAGGAGCAGACGCCGGTCGGGCAGTTCCGTCATGGGGCCAGCGTACGAGGCACCGGCCGGAGCGGGCTCGGGCAGCCCCGGGCCCCGGGCATCAGGGGGCACTGCCGAAGGCCGGGGTGCAGGCGCGGCAGCGGCGGCCGGGTTCGGGTGCTCTGAAGGCGCGGTCGCAGCCGTCGCAGTTCTGGAGCCGGTGCCGGACGTCCGGTGGTGGAGCGGGAGCGCGGAACGGCGGGGGCGGAGGCAGGTGCGCCGTGAGGCGGTGGGCCAGGAGCGCTGCCGGGCGCCTGAGTCCCTCCGGCGGCAGGTCCCTGGTCAGGGCCAGGGTCACGGATCCCGCGTCGACGTCCCGCTCCAGCCAGGCGGCGACTCCCGGGGCGAGGTGGGCGGTGTCGTCCCCCGACAGCAGCAGGCGCGGGTCGCGTCGGTGGAGGCCGGCGAGCAGGTCGGTGGCGGTCCGCAGCAGGTCGGGGGCGGCGCAGGACGGGCGGGGCACCTCGGGAAGGGACGCCCGGGCGGTACGCCGCTCGCTCCGTTCACGCGGCTCGTACGAGACCGGGTGCGGGCCCCGGTCCGCCGCCGGGCGGCCACGAGCGGGGCCCTCGGGGTCGATCCCGTCCTGACGCACCGGCTCCTCCCCCGCGTCCCGCCGCACGGCCTCTGTCGCCCTCCGGGGCCCGGGGCGGGCCTCGCCTGCGCGGCCCGGCTGGTTGCAGGAGACCGTACGGGTGACGATCCGGCCGCCGGGGACGCGTTCGCGGGTGCGGCGGAGGTAGCCGTGGGCTTCGAGTTCGCGCAGGGCCGCCGCGATGCGGGTCGCGCCCTCGGGGAACCGGGCGGTCAGGGTCCTGATGTCGACGGGGGCGCCCACGGGGAGGGACTGGATGTGGACGCCGAGTCCGATCGCGAGCCCGGACAGTTCCGGGTGCTGGGCGAGGTGATTGCCGATCACCGTGAAGCGGGTGGTGTGGCGGGTGTTGTCGTGGATGACACCACCGGCCCGTACGGGTCCCCGGTTCGGGTGGCCGTTGGCGGCAACCCGGGACCGGGCGCGCGGGGGCGCGCTAGGGTTCTGCGTATCCATCGGGAAGCTCCTACTTCCTCGGTGGTCAGGCCCTCGCACTGGGATTGGCGTCCCGGCGAGGGCCGTCGCATGTCTGCTGTTGTGTTGCGCCGAGCGTAGGGCAGCCAACCGCCCACGAATCCAGCCGAGTCGGTGATGTTCACTCGCGCGAGTGAGTTCACGCCGGGGGCGGGAGGGGTGGGGCTTGGCCGGGTCATTTCACCCTTGTGTTCCTTGGGAAGGACCGCGTCCGGCACCGCAGCACGCGTGGGCGGGTTCCGGTGGCAGGTCGATCTCCGCCCACACGGTCTTCCGCGGGTGCGGCCCCGGAACGACCCCCCAGCGGTCGGCCAGCGCGTCGACGAGGACGAGCCCACGGCCGGACTCCGCCTCCCCCACCGGGTGCCGCATCTCCGGGACCCGGTCGCCCCGGGTGTCGGTGACCTCGATCCGCAGGGTGCCGCCGACGACGTAGAGCGTGAGCCGGAAGTCGCGTCCCGGAACCCGGCCATGGGTCGCCGCGTTGGCCGCCAGCTCGGCGACGACCTGCGGCGCCCGGTCCAGGGGCAGCCCCCAGGCGCGCAGTTGCTCGGTGGCGAGCAGACGGGCGAGACGGGCACCGCGCGGGGTCGGCGACAGCAGAACGCTGGAGTTCCTGACGGTCCCCGACAGCTGGACCTCGGGGTCGGCGATTTCTTGGTTCACGTCACTCAGCGTGGCGGGGCACACCTACCGTGAACAGTGACGACGCCGGTACGTACGGTGACTGTCCGGAGCTTGTCCGGTCGTGTCCGGGCTGTCCGGAACCGTCGTACGGGTAGGGCGCGTTGAGGTTCAGCGGTACGGCGGAGGGGTGCGGGATGTCGGTGGACGACGTGAGGCGGCTCAAGAGCGAGGCGGACGAGCCGGGCTGGGAGGTGGACCCGGACGACGACTGGGGCGTCGCGGTCGTCGCGACCGTCGGGCGGCAACTGAGGCTGCGGCGCGAGGCGGTGGGCATGCGGGCCGCCGAGTTCGGCGAGGCGGTCGGGTACGGCGAGGACATGGTCTACAAGATCGAGAGCGGGAAGAGGATCCCGCGCCCCGAGTACCTGGACATGGCGGACGAGGTACTGGGGGCGGGTGGGCTTCTCTCGGCGATGAAGGAGGACGTGAAGAAGGTCAGCTACCCGAAAAAGGTGCGGGACCTTGCGGCGATGGAGGCCAAGGCCGTCGAGATCGGGGTGTACGAGTGCAACACCCTCCCCGGCCTGTTGCAGACCCCCGACCATGCACGGGCGTTGATCGAAGCTGCGCAGCCACCGTACTCACCGGACGATGTCGAGCGCATGGTGGCGGCCCGCCTGGCTCGGCAGTCGGTCTTCGAGCGAGAACCGTCACCGTCGATCAACTTCGTACTGGAAGAGGCCGCACTTCGCCGGGAAGTCGGGGGCACAATGACGTGGAAGCAGCAGCTCGAACGTCTCCGGAAGGTGGGACGAGTGCGTCACGTCACGCTTCAGGTGATGCCGACGAAGAGCGACGCCCATCCCGGGCTGGACGGCAGGATCGAACTGCTGAAGTTCGGGGACGGAGCCGCTGTGGGGCGTGCCGATGGCGTGTTCAGTGGCCGGCCAGTCTCCGAGCTGAAGCAACTCCGGATCCTCGACCTGTGGTTCAGCACCATCCGGGCTCAAGCTCTCCCACCACGGGAATCTCTGGCCTTCATCGAACAACTGCTGGGAGAAACATGATCCGCACCACCTCAGCCCAGGACGCCTCTGAACTGGCGTGGTTCAAAAGCAGCTACAGCGGCGGCACCAGCGGCGAATCCTGCATCGAGGTCGCCACCACCCCCGGCACCGTGCACGTCCGCGACTCCAAGAACGCCGCCGGCCCCCGGCTCGCCGTGACGCCGGGAGCCTGGGCCGACTTCGTGTCGTTCGCGTCCGGGGGCTGACCGGTCAGAACTTGATGCTGCCGATCATCCCCGCGATGTTCGTCGTCAGATCGTTGATCGTGGGCGCGATCGTCGAGGAGGCGAGGTAGAACCCGAGCAGGACACACACCAAGGCGTGAACGGCCTTCAGTCCTGACTTCTTCACCAGGATGAAGACGATGATCGCCAGCAGCACCACCGCCGAAATCGAAAGTGCCACGGCGGCTCACCTCCAAAGTTCCCAGGGACCAGGGGGGTTGTACGGGTGACATACAGATCCCCGTACGGGCTCGTACGGGGTCGGGTACGTCGTTCCAGCAGCCAGCAGGTTCTTACCCACGCAGCGCTAGTGATCATAACTATCCGTACGCGCGCATCGATCGGCGCACGGCCGCACAAGGGGGCGCATGGCCAATATGGTCGAGGCATGACGAACGAGCCTCTGTCCTTCCCCCGCCGGTCCGCCCGGACGCAGCGGTTCACCTCCGGTGCACCACGGGCGTTCACCGTGGCGCCGGACGGTTCCCGCGTGGTGTTCCTGCGGTCCTCGTCCGGTACGGACCGGGCGAACCAGCTGTGGGTTCTCGACGTGGCGGAGAACCGGGAGCGGCCGGCCGCCGACCCCGCCGCGCTCCTCGGGGGCGCCACGGAGCGGCTCCCGGCGGCGGAGCGGGCGCGCCGCGAACGCAGCCGCGAGGGCGGTGCGGGGATCGTCGGATATGCCACGGACACAGCCGTCGAGCTGGCGTCTTTCACCCTTTCGGGGCGGCTGTTCACGGCGGAGCCGCGGGCGGGGACGGCACGGGAACTCCGCGTTCCCGGCCCGGTGATCGACCCGCGGCCGTCGCCCGACGGGCGGCTCGTGGCGTACGTCGCCGGGGGCGCCCTGCGGGTCGTCGGGGCGGACGGCGAGGGCGACCGCGCGCTCGCCGAGCCGGAGTCCCCGGCCGGAGAAGGATCGGTTTCGTACGGTCTGGCGGAGTTCATCGCGGCCGAGGAGATGGGGCGTTCGCGCGGCTTCTGGTGGTCGCCCGAGAGCGACAGCCTGCTGGTCGCGCGGGTCGACGACTCCCCCGTGCGGCGCTGGTGGATCTCCGATCCGGCACGTCCGGAGAGCGAGCCGCAGCGGGTCGCGTACCCGTCGGCGGGCGGCGCCAACGCGGAGGTGCGGCTCTTCGTGGTCGGGGTGGACGGGTCGCGCACCGAGGTCTCGTGGGACCGGGCGCGGTACCCGTATCTGGCGCATGCGCACTGGTCAGCGGCGGGTGCGCCGTTGATCCTCGTCCAGGCGCGGGACCAGCGCAGCCAGCTCTTCCTGGCCGTGGATCCGGCTTCCGGTTCGACGCGGATGGTGCACGCGGACGAAGATCCAACTTGGCTTGATCTTTTCCCCGGGGTGCCGTGCTGGAGCCCGGGCGGACAGCTCGTGCGGATCGCCGACGAGGGGGGCGCGCGGGTTCTGGCGTTCGGCGAACGGCCGCTGACCGGTGCGCAGTTGCACGTCCGGGCGGTGCTCGACGTGTCGGCCGACGACGTCCTGGTCGCGGCGTCGGCGGGCGAGGCGGCGGCCCTGCCGGAGACCGGCGAGGTGCACGTGTACCGCGTGAACGAGCTGGGCGTGGAGCGCCTCTCGCAGGAGCCCGGCGTGCACTCGGCGGTTCGCGCCGGGGGCGTGACCGTGCTCGTGTCGTCGGCGCTCGACAGGCCGGGCACCCAGGTACAGGTGCTGCGCGGCCCCAAGAGCCCGACGACCGTCACGTCTCACGCCGAACACCCCGGTTTGTCCCCGCGCGTGACACTCACACAGGGGGGCGCACGGAAAATCCCATGCGCCGTGCTTATGCCGACCGACTACGACGGCGACAATCCCCTTCCCGTCCTGATGGACCCGTACGGCGGTCCGCACGGCCCCCGGGTACTGGCCGCGCACAACGCGTACCTCACCTCGCAGTGGTTCGCCGACCAGGGATTCGCCGTGGTCGTCGCGGACGGCCGCGGCACCCCGGGGCACTCCCCCGCCTGGGAGAAGGCGGTCCGCGACGACTTCACGGTCACGCTCGACGACCAGGTCGAGGCGCTGCACGCGCTCGCGGAACGGTTCCCGCTGGACCTGTCGCGGGTCGCGATCCGCGGCTGGTCCTTCGGCGGCTGGCTCGCGGGGCTCGCCGTGCTGCGCCGCCCGGACGTCTTCCACGCGGGCATCGCGGGCGCGCCCGTCACCGACTGGCGGCTGTACGACACCCACTACACGGAGCGGTACCTCGGCGATCCGGCCACGAACGCGGCCGTCTACGCGGAGAGTTCGCTCGTGACCGACGAGGGGCTGTCCGCGCCCGCCGCACCGCACCGGCCCCTGATGCTCGTGCACGGGCTCGCGGACGACAACGTGGTGGCGGCGCACACCCTGCGACTGTCCTCCGCCCTGCTGGCCGCCGGCCGCCCGCACGAGGTGCTCCCGCTGTCGGGCGTCACCCACATGACCCCACAGGAAACGGTGGCGGAGAACCTGCTCCTCCTCCAGGTGGACTTCCTGAAGCGCTCACTGGGACTCACCCCGCCCGGCGCGACCCCGGCCTAGGCAGCAACGAGCCGGGGTGACATGGCGCACCCCGGCTCGTTTACGGCACCCGCACGGCCGTACGGTGTTCACCTTGGCGTGTCCGTATATCGGTACCGCTTCCGCCAAGTTGCCTGCGTGTTAACGACGTTCGCTCACCTTTGTACGGTTATGCGGCGCCGCCGCGAGGCTCTTCCGGCGGGACGACCTGCTTCTCCTCGGCGAAGTGACAGGCGGAGTCGTGGGCGGCCGGACTGTCACCGATCCGGAACACGGCCGGCACCGCGAGCAGCGGCACCTCCAGCGCGCAGCGCTCCTGCGCCTTCCAGCAGCGGGTACGGAACCGGCAGCCCGAGGGGATGTTCGCGGGCGAGGGCACGTCCCCGGAGAGGATGATCCGCTCCCGGTGCTCCCGGGCCTCGGGGTCCGGCAGGGGCACGGCGGAGAGCAGTGCCTGGGTGTAGGGGTGCGTCGGATGGTCGTAGATCTCGGCGTCCCTGCCGGTCTCGACGATGCGTCCGAGGTACATCACCCCGACCCGGTCGGAGATGTGCCGGACGATCGACAGGTCGTGCGCGATGAACACGTAACTGAGGTCGAACTCGTCCTGGAGCTTCTCCAGCAGGTTGATGACCTGGGCCTGCACGGAGACGTCGAGTGCGGAGACGGGTTCGTCGGCGACGATGATCTCGGGCCGCAGCGCGAGGCCGCGGGCGATGCCGATGCGCTGGCGCTGACCGCCGGAGAACTGGTGCGGATAGCGGTTGATGTACTCGGGGTTGAGCCCGACCACGTCCAGCAGGTCCTGGACCCGCTTCCTGCGGTCGCCCTTCGGAGCCACCTCGGGATGGATCTCGTAGGGCTCCCCGATGATGTCGCCGACGGTCATCCGGGGGTTGAGCGAGGTGTACGGGTCCTGGAAGACCATCTGGATGTTGCGGCGCACGGCCTTGAGCGCCCGGCCGGACAGCCGGGTGATGTCCTCGCCCTTGTACTTGATCGTTCCGCCGGTCGGCTTCTCCAGGTTGACCAGCATCTTGGCGACCGTCGACTTGCCGCAGCCGGACTCGCCGACGATGCCGAGCGTCTCGCCGCGTCCGAGGGCGAAGTCCACCCCGTCGACGGCCTTGACCGCGCCGACCTGCTTCCGGAACAGGATTCCCTGGGTGAGCGGGTAGTGCTTGACCAGCCCGCTGACCTCCAGCAGGGGTTCAGTGGCTGTCTGTGCCATCGAGGCATTCCCTCCAGAAGAAGCAGGCGCTCCCGCGGTCCGCGTCGACCTCCGCGAGCGGCGGCACCTCGGTGCGGCAGATGTCCTGGGCCATCGGGCAGCGCGGGTTGAAGGCGCAGCCCGGCGGGATGTGCATCAGGTTGGGCGGCAGCCCCTTGATCGCGTAGAGCTCGGACCCCTTCTGGTCGAGGCGCGGGATCGAGTCGAGCAGCCCCTTCGTGTAGGGGTGGGCGGGCGCCTTGTAGATGTCGTGGACCGGTGCCGTCTCGACGATCCGTCCGGCGTACATCACCGCGATCCGGTCGGCGACGTCCGCGACCACCCCGAGGTCGTGGGTGATGAGGATGAGTCCCATGCCGAGTTCGCGCTGGAGCTCCGCGAGCAGGTCCATCACCTGGGCCTGCACGGTGACGTCGAGCGCGGTGGTCGGCTCGTCCGCGATGATCAGGGCGGGCTCCAGGGCCAGCGCCATGGCGATCATGATGCGCTGGCGCATACCGCCGGAGAACTGGTGCGGGTAGTCGCGCACGCGCTCGGCGGCGGCCGGGATGCGCACCCGCTCCATCAGCTCGATCGCCTTGGAGCGGGCCTCCTTGCGGGACATCCCGCGGTGCACGGTGAACATCTCGCCGAGCTGTTCACCGACGCTGAGCACGGGGTTCAGGGACGACAGCGCGTCCTGGAAGATCATCGCCATCTCGGCGCCCCGCACCTTGCGCCGCTCCTCCTCCTTGAGCTTCAGCAGGTCGCGGCCCTGGAAGAGGATCTCGCCGCCGGTGATCTTCCCGGGCGGTGTGTCGAGGATGCCCATGATGGCCTGGGCGGTCACCGACTTGCCGGAGCCGGACTCGCCGAGGACGGCGAGCGTCTCGCCCTCGTCGACGCTGTAGTTGACCCCGTTGACGGCCTTGGCGACTCCGTCCCGGGTCCGGAACTCCACGTGCAGGTCGCGCACTTCGAGCAGCACGTCGGTCACCTCAGCTTCGGGTCGAGGGCGTCGCGCACCGCGTCGCCGAGCATGATGAACGCGAGCACGGTGATCGCGAGCGCGCCGGCCGGCCACAGCAGCATGTGCGGGGCCTGGCGGATGTACGCGGAGGCGGAGGAGATGTCGATCCCCCAGCTGACCGTGGGGGGCTTCAGACCGACGCCCAGGTAGGACAGGGTCGCCTCCAGGGAGATGTACGTACCGAGTGCGATGGTCGCCACGACGATGACGGGGGCGACCGCGTTCGGGGTGATGTGCCGCAGCATCAGCCGGGAGTTGGAGGCGCCGAGGGCGCGGGCCGCCTGGACGTAGTCGTTCTGCTTGGTGGTGATGACGGAGCCGCGCGCGATACGGGAGATCTGCGGCCAGCCGAGCAGCACCATGAAGCCGACCACCGGCCAGATCGTGTTGCTGGTCACCACGGACAGCAGGACCAGACCGCCGAGGACGACGGGGATGGCGAAGAAGATGTCGGTGAGCCGGGAGAGCAGGGAGTCGCTGATCCCGCCGTAGAAGCCCGCGAGCCCGCCGAGCAGCGAGCCGAGGATCGCGACCCCGAGCGTGGCGAGCACACCGACGCTGATGGAGATCCGGGTGCCGTAGACCGTCCGGGTGTAGACGTCGCAGCCCTGGCCGTCGAAGCCGAAGGGATGTCCGGGCTGGGAGCCCTCCTGGGCCTTGGCGAGGTCGCACTGGAGCGGGCTCTGGGAGGTGATCAGTCCGGGCCAGATGGAGATGACGACCAGGAAGAGGATGACGAGCCCGGAGACGATGAAGACGGGGTTGCGGCGCAGGTCCCGCCAGGCGTCGGACCACAGCGAGCGCGGCTTCTCCCGCGGGCCGGTGCCCTCGGGGCCGCCGGGTGTCCGCTCCAGGGTCTCCGCCTCGCTCGTCCCGAGGTCCATCGGGCCGCCGAAGCCCGTCCCGGCGATGGCGAGGTCCTCCTTGGGAGGGCCCTCGGGGCCGTGGTGCGGCTGTTCCTCGTACGGCGGCTGCTCAGGCATAGCGGATCCTCGGGTCGAGTACGGCGTACAGGAGGTCGACGAGGAGGTTGGCGACCAGGAAGACGAGGACGAGCACGGTCACGAAGCCGACGACGGTCTGGGTGCTCTGACGGACGATCCCCTGGTAGAGCTGGTAGCCGACACCGTGGATGTTGAAGATCCGCTCGGTGACGATCGCGCCGCCCATCAGTGCGCCGATGTCGGTGCCGATGAAGGTGACCACGGGGATCAGCGAGTTGCGCAGCAGGTGCCGGATGGTGACCCGGCGCCGGGGCAGGCCCTTGGCGACCGCCGTGCGGACGTAGTCGGACCGTCTGTTCTCCGCGATGGAGGTCCGGGTCAGCCGGGTCACGTAGGCGAGGGACACCGACGCGAGCACCAGGCCCGGCACGATCAGCTCGCCGAAGGTGGCCTCCGGGGAGACCGACGGTTTGATCCAGCCCCATTCGACGCCGAGGAGCAGCTGGAGCAGCAGGCCGGTGACGAAGGTCGGCACGGAGATGACGACGAGGGTCAGCAGCAGGACGCCGGTGTCGACGGGCCGGCCGCGGCGCAGGCCGGTGATGACGCCGAGCGTGATGCCGATGATGATCTCGAAGAGGATCGCGACGATCGTCAGCCGGATGGTGACCGGGAAGGCCGACTTCATCAGCTCGGTGACCGGCTGTCCGTTGAACGCGGTGCCGAAGTCGCCGGTGAAGATGTTGCCCAGGTAGGTCAGGTACTGCTGCCACAGGGGCTTGTCGAGGCCGAACTCCGTGCGCAGCTGGGCGGCCGTGGCGGGGTCGCACTGCCGGTCGCCGCACAGGCCCGCGATGGGGTCGCCCATCACGTTGACCATCAGGAAGATGAGCAGTGTGGCGCCGATGAAGACCGGGATCATCTGCAGCAGACGCCGGATGACATACCGTCCCATGAGTGCTCCGGAAGTAGTGGGGCGGGCCCGCGCGGCGGGCCCGCCCCGGGCGGCTCAGTTGACGGTGATCTCGTTGTAGACCGGGACGCTGAACTGGTTGAGCGCCACGTTCGAGACCTTGTCCGAGTAGCCGGCGCTGCCGTTCTGGTACCAGAGCGGGATGGCGGCCATGTTGTCCCGCACGACGCCTTCGGCCTGCTGGAAGAGCTTGACGGCCTTGCCGGTGTCGGTCTCCGCGTTCGCCTGGTTGACGAGGTTGTCGAAGTCCTTGTTGGTCCACTGGCCGTCGTTGGACGAGGCGTTCGTGTAGTACAGCGGCTGCAGGAAGTTCTGGATCAGCGGGTAGTCCATCTGCCAGCCGGCCCGGAACGGACCGGGCATCTTGTGCTGCCCGATCTGGTTGCGGAAGTCGGCGAAGGTGCCGATCGGGTTGCCGACGCACGCCTTGTTGTTGCCGAGGGCGTTGTTGATGGAGTTGCAGACGGCGTCGACCCACTCCTTGTGGGAGCCGGTGTCCGCGTTGTAGCTGATCTTGACCTGGCCGCCGGGCAGGCCGCCGCCCTCCTGGACCAGCTTCTTGGCCTGGGACGGGTTGTAGTCGCAGGAGTCGCCGCACAGGCCCTTCTGGAAGCCGCCCTTCTCACCGAGCACCGGTGACGTCCAGTCGCTGGCGGGCGTGCGGGTCTTCTGGAAGATCGTGTCGGTGATCTGCTGGCGGTTGATCGCCATGGACAGACCCTGCCGGACCTTCTTCGCGCCGCTGGTGTTCCACTTCTTGTCGTAGAAGGGGAAGGCGAGCGTCTGGATGATGCCGGCCGGGGTGTTGATGTACCGGCCGGACAGGTCGCTCTTGGCGTTCTTGAGCTGGGCCGCGGGCACGTCGTCGACGAGGTCGAGGTTGCCGGCGAGGAGGTCGTTGTAGGCGGTGTTGTTGTCCGTGTAGACCTTGAGGTCCACTCCGCCGTTCTTCGCCTTGTCGTCCCCGGAGTAGTCGTCCCACTTCACCAGGGACATCTGCGAGCCCTTGGTGTACGAGCTGATGGTGTAGGGGCCGTTGCCGACCGGCTTCTGCACCCAGGCCGCGTGGTCGTCGAAGAACGCCTTGGGCAGCGGCGAGTAGGCCGCGTAGCCGAGGGTGTCCGGGAAGGTCGAGAACTTCTGGTTGAGCTTGACGGTGAAGGTGTTCGTGCCGGTCACCTTCAGCCCGGACAGCGTGTCGGCGCTCTGGCTGCCCGACTCGGGGTGGACCTTGTCGTAGCCGTCGATGTAGCCGAAGAAGTACGCGTTCTTCTGGTTGTTCTTCAGGCTGGCGCCGTAGTTCCAGGCGTCCACGAAGGACTGGGCGGTGACCGTCTCGCCGTTGCTGAACTTCCAGCCGCTCTTGATCGTGATCGTGAAGTTCTGCGAATCCGTGGTCTCGATCGTGTCGGCGAGCATGTCCTCGGCGGCGCCGGTCTTGGCGTTGTACCGCTTCAGCCCGCGGAAGATCATGTCGAGGACCTTGCCGCCCTGCACCTCGTTGGTGTTGGCCGGTTCGAGCGGGTTCTGCGGGTCGCCCCAGGAAGAACTGACCGTGCCGGAGCCGTCGCCGCCGCCGCTGTCACTCCCTCCGCCCCCGCAGGCGGTCGCCGCGAGGGCTACCACCACCGCACATGCGGCCCATCTGGCGTGCGTGGCTCCACGCATGGAGTGCCTCCTCAAGAGTGCGCTGTGCCGCCGGCGCCGGGGTCGTGCTCGGCTCCGGTGCGTCGTGCCTTTACGGCCCAATATCTGTCCATATGAGCCGTATCGCACATTCACTCCACCCTTCCGGGTGGCAACTCCATCCGGATGGATCGATCCGGATGGATCTGGACCGAATCCGGGAGGAGGCGCTCCGGACGCGGCGTCAGAAAGATCCAGCAAAGGATCTTGAAGATCAGCGCAATGGATCTACACCGTTCGATGCCGAACCGTTCATTTGCGCGCACCACATGTACGCATTCCGAGACTCCACCGTCCGGTTATCGAACTCATTGACCGTTTCGCGTAGTTGGTCCGTTTCTGGACACGGAACGGCCACAGTGCGCTACCCGCGTAGTTACGTTCCGGTCAAGTGGAGGTAAAGAGAGTAAAGAGAAACCCAAGGCGACCGAGATTTTATTGACCTTGCATGAATTGCGTTGAAAAAGTCCGGCGTAGCCCGTAGGGAGCGCCCTGCGGATGCCGTTGACCCCATCGGGCATGGAGCACCATGACACTCCCCACTCCTTCCGCGGCCGCATCGCTTGAGGTGACCGACGAGATCGGATCGATCCCGGATACGTCGCTGAACCCCAAGGGCTCGGAGAGTCGCTCCCCGGGACGACTCGCCTGGAAGCGGTTCAAGCGTGACCGCACCGGTGTCATATCCGCGTACATCGTGATCTTTTTCTTTGCGATCGCGATTCTGGCCCCGCTCATAGCCAAGCTGTACGGGAAGAACCCGTACACGACCTACGCGAGCGAGCGCCCGGAACTCCTCGACGCCTTCTCCTACCCGGCCGGCGCCAACGGCGGGATGAGCTCGGAGTTCTGGTTCGGCATCGAGCCCCAGCTGGGCCGGGACGTCTTCACCTTCCTGCTCTACGGCATCCGCACCTCCCTGGGCATCGCCGTCGCGGCGACCCTGGTGACCACGATCGTCGGCGTGATCGTCGGCGTCACCGCGGGCTACCTCGGCGGGCGCACCGACTACTTCGTCGGCCGGGTCATCGACATCCTGCTGTCGTTCCCCTCGACCCTGTTCTTCATCGCCTTCATGCCGGTGGTCTACGGGCTCTTCGTCGCCCCCGACGACAACATCCCCACCTCGCTGCGGGCCATCTCCCTGATCGTGGTCCTCTCCGGCTTCGGCTGGGCCTCCATCGCGCGTCTGCTGCGCGGTCAGGTCCTCGGCCTCCGTGAGCGCGAGTACATCGAGGCCGCCAAGGTCACCGGCGCCTCCTCGCGGCGGATCGTGTTCAAGGAACTGCTGCCCAACCTGTGGACTCCGATCATCATCCAGTCCACCCTGATGCTCCCGGCGTACGTGACCGCGGAGGCGGGCCTGGCCTTCCTCGGCGTCGGCATCATCGACCCGACCCCGGACTGGGGCGTCATGATCCAGCGCGGCGCCCAGTTCTACACCGAGGACCTCACCTTCATGCTCTTCCCGGGCGTGTCCATGGTGATCTTCGTCCTCGCCTTCAACCTGCTCGGCGATTCGGTGCGCGACGCGCTCGACCCGAAGTCCAAGCGGTAGCCACCACAGCTCCACCCGGCCGGTTCAGTGTCGTGCGGCCGGATCATCCGTCTCGATCGTCCCTATAAGGCAGGATTCTCCATGTCTTTCTCCCGTAGAAACTTCCTGATCGCCACCGGCGTGGTCGCGGCCTCGTCGTCCGTGCTGACCGCCTGTGGCGGCGGCAGCGACAACAAGTCGAGCCGCAAGGTCCCCACGGTCAGCGGCTCCAAGACCAAGGCGATCCTGGTCGGCACGAAGGCCGACTCCACCGGCCCCGCGCCGGAGGTCCCGGGAGCGGTCAAGGGCGGGACGATCTACTCGCTCGACCAGTTCGACATGGACCACATGGACCCGGCCCAGATCTACGTCTCGACCGAGGGCGCCATCACCCGGCCGATCCTGCGTGGGCTCACCGGCTACAAGATCGACAACAAGGGCGGCGCCACCCTCGTCGGTGACGCGGCCACGGACGCCGGCACCACGAAGGACGGCGGCAAGACCTGGACCTTCACGCTGAAGGACGGTCTG
Source organism: Streptomyces sp. NBC_01428 (assembly GCF_036231965.1). Taxonomy (NCBI): domain Bacteria; kingdom Bacillati; phylum Actinomycetota; class Actinomycetes; order Kitasatosporales; family Streptomycetaceae; genus Streptomyces; species Streptomyces sp. NBC_01428. Next base: position 3,549,095 of record NZ_CP109499.1, read on the forward strand.
AAGTGGGAGGACGGCTCGGACATCACGGGTGACGACCTCCGTCACACCTTCGAGCGCCTCTTCGCCTCCTTCGTCACCGAGGGTCCCCGCTACGTCCAGCAGTGGCTGGTCGGCGGCGACAAGTACAAGGGCCCCTACAGCGGCAAGAAGCTCGACTCCATCGAGATCGACGGCAAGACGGTCACGTTCCACCTCAACGAGGCGCGTGCCGACTTCAACTTCACGCTCGCCATGCCCGGCTACGGCCTCGTGAACAAGAAGAACGACACGAAGGAGAAGTACGACAAGCGTCCCTTCTCCTCCGGCCCGTACAAGATCGGCAGCCGCAGCATCGGCAAGTCGCTCACCTACGTGCGCAACGAGCACTGGGACCCGGCGACGGACTCGATCCGCAACAACTACCCGGACCAGTTCGTCTTCCAGTTCGGCTTCCAGCCGCTGGCCGCCACGGACCGCTTCATCGCGGACTCCGGCAAGGACCAGCACGCCATGGCCATCTTCAACGAGGTCGCGGCCGAGCGCATCGCCCAGGTGCTCACCAACGCCAAGCTGAAGAAGCGCGTCCTCACCGAGGTCGACACGGTCACGTACTACTGGCCGATCAACATGACCCGCGTCAAGGACGTCAAGGTCCGTCAGGCCATCAACTGGGCCTGGCCGCACCAGCAGCTGCAGACGATCCGCGGTGGCGCCTCCACCAGCGAGCTGGCCACCACGGTCCTCTCGCCCGTGACCCCGGGTTACCAGAAGTTCGACCTGTACGGCGTGACCAAGAAGCCCGGTGGCGACCCGGTCAAGGCCAAGGCGCTCCTGAAGGAGGCCGGCAAGGTCGGCCAGAAGCTGGTCATCGCGTACCAGCAGTCCGACAACGCCCAGAAGCAGGCCGTGGCGATCAAGAACGCTCTGGAGGCCGCCGGCTTCCAGGTCGTCAACAAGCAGATCGACAAGTCGACCTTCTACACCCAGATCGGCAAGATCGACAACGACTTCGACCTGTTCGCCGCCGGCTGGAGCCCGGACTGGCCGAACGGCTACTCCGTCTTCTACCCCTGCTGGAGCGGCAAGAACATCGGCGACGGCCGCAGCAACTACGCGCAGCTGAACGACCCGAGCATCAACAAGGCGATCGACGCCGCCGCCAAGATCACGGACACCGAGGCCGCGAACAAGGCCTGGGGCGCCGTGGACCGCCAGATCATGGAGACGTCCGCCGTGGTCCCGGACTACCACTCGATCCGCAACTGGATGTACGGATCCAAGGTCGGAAACGTCATCTACGACAGCGGCAACACCTGCATCGCGCTCACCAAGCTCTACGCGATGAAGTAAGCCGTACGACCCAGGGGGGCGGCCGTTCGCCCGGCCGCCCCCTCAGGCCCACCCCCCTTCATGCCCCCGGCGACGGCGCCCCGTCCGGAAAGTCACGCCCCCATGTCCCGCTTTCTCATCCGCCGAGTCCTCGGCGCACTGGTCATCCTGCTGATCATCAGTGCCATCACCTTCGGCCTCTTCTACGCCATCCCGCGTGACCCGGCGATGATGTCCTGCGGCAAGAACTGCACGCCCGACATGCTCGCGCAGATCCGGCACAACCTGGGCATCGACCACCCGATCCCGGTGCAGTACTGGGACTGGCTCAAGGGCGTGTTCGTGGGTCGTGATTACGGCAGCTTCGGCAACTGCAACGCCCCGTGCCTCGGCTACTCGTTCGCCAACCGCGAGCCGGTGCTCGGCACGATCCTGGACCGCCTGCCGACGACCCTCTCCCTGGCGTTCGGCGCGGCCGTGGTCTTCCTGATCTTCGGTATCGGCGCGGGCATGCTGGCCGCCGTCAAGCAGGGCAAGTTCCTGGACAAGTTCGCCAGCTCCGCCTCGCTGTTCGGCTCCTCGCTCCAGATCTACTTCGTCGGCTACGTCGCGATGTTCTTCCTGGTCTCCAAGGTGCACCTGTTCTCGCAGCCCTCGTACACGCCGCTCACCGAGAACCCGGTCGACTGGTTCTCCGGGATGCTGCTGCCGTGGCTCACGCTGGCGATCATCTTCACCGCCAACTACACGCGTATGACCCGCTCGCAGCTCGTCGAGCAGCTCAGTGAGGACTACGTCCGCACCGCCCGCGCCAAGGGCCTCTCCCGTGCGAACGTCTTCTTCCGGTTCGCCTGGCGCGGTGCGATGGGTCCCATCGTCACGGTCTTCGGCATCGACCTGGGCACCCTGATCGGTGGCGCGATCATCACCGAGTCGGTCTTCAGCATCCAGGGAATCGGCCGCCTCGCGGTGGACTCCGTGAGCAAGAGCGACCTGCCCATGCTGCTCGGTGTCACCGTCCTGTCCGCCGGCGCGATCGTGTTCTTCAACATCATCGTCGACGCCGTGTACGCCCTCATCGACCCGCGGATCCGGCTCGCCTGACCCCGGGCACCCCGCCCCCGACAGCAACCCCGGCATCACCCCCCTCAGGAGCGTCCCCGTGACGAGCACCGATCAGCAGCCCTTCCTGTCCGTCAGGGATCTGAAGGTTCACTTCTCCACCGAAGACGGCGTCGTCAAGGCCGTCGACGGTCTCACCTTCGACCTGGCCAAGGGCAAGACGCTCGGCATCGTGGGCGAGTCGGGCTCCGGCAAGTCCGTCACGAACCTGACGATCCTCGGCCTGCACGACCGCGACCGCACCGCCATCGACGGCGAGATCCTGCTCGACGGCAAGGAGCTGCTGACCGCCTCCGAGCGGGAGATGGAGCGGCTCCGCGGCAACAAGATGTCGATGATCTTCCAGGACGCGCTGGCCTCGCTGTCGCCGTACCACACCATCGGCAGGCAGATCGCCGAGACGTACCGCAAGCACACCGGTGCCTCCAAGAAGGAGGCCCGGGACCGCGCGATCGAGATGCTGCGCCGTGTGGGCATCCCGCAGCCGGACATGCGTGTGGACGACTACCCGCACCAGTTCTCCGGCGGTATGCGCCAGCGCGCGATGATCGCCATGGCGCTGGTCTGCGACCCCGAGCTGCTCATCGCGGACGAGCCGACCACCGCGCTCGACGTGACCGTGCAGGCGCAGATCATGGACCTGCTGAAGGACCTCCAGCAGGAGTTCGGCACCGCGATCATCTTCATCACGCACGACCTCGGTGTCATCGCCGACATCGCGGACGACGTGCTCGTGATGTACGGCGGCCGGTGCGTGGAGCGCGGGACCAAGAAGGAGGTGCTGCGGGCGCCGCAGCACCCGTACACCTGGGGTCTGCTGGGCTCGATGCCGAGCCTGGACGGACCGGTCGACGTACCGCTGTCGCCGATCCCCGGTTCGCCGCCGTCGCTGCTGAACCCGCCGTCCGGCTGCCGCTTCCACCCGCGGTGCACCTTCAAGGAGAAGGTCGAGGGCGGGCTCTGCTCCACCGAGCAGCCGCTCCTCCAGGTCACGGACGGGCGCGGTGCCGCCTGCCACCTCACGGCGGACCAGCGCCAGGAATACTTCGCCGACCTCGCCGCGACCCGGTCGCACTGACGTAACTGAGACGGGACTTCACGATCATGAGCAACACGAACCCCCTCCTGGACGTCACCGGGCTGACCAAGCACTTCCCGGTGATGGGCGGCTTCCCCTTCAAGCGGAAGATCGGCGCGGTGCAGGCCGTCGACGGTCTCGACTTCCAGGTGGCCGAGGGCGAGAGCCTCGGTCTGGTCGGCGAGTCCGGCTGCGGCAAGTCGACGACCGGCCGGCTCATCACCCGGCTCCTCGAACCCACCGGCGGTCGGATCACCTACCGCGGCCAGGACATCACGCACGCCAACCGCAAGCAGCTGGCGCCGGTCCGCTCCGAGATCCAGATGATCTTCCAGGACCCGTACGCCTCGCTGAACCCGCGGCAGACGGTCGGCAAGATCATCTCGGGACCGATGGAGATCAACGGGATCGACCCGAAGGGCGGCCAGGAGAAGCGCGTCCGCGAACTCCTGGAGACGGTCGGTCTCAACCCCGAGCACTACAACCGCTTCCCGCACGAGTTCTCCGGCGGCCAGCGCCAGCGCATCGGCGTCGCCCGCGCGCTCGCCCTGGAGCCGAAGCTGATCGTCGCGGACGAGCCGGTCTCGGCCCTCGACGTCTCCATCCAGGCGCAGGTCGTCAACCTCCTCCAGGAGCTGCAGAAGGACCTGGGGATCGCGTTCCTGTTCATCGCCCACGACCTCGCGATCGTGCGGCACTTCTCGCAGCGGGTCGCGGTCATGTACCTCGGCAAGATCGTCGAGATCGCCAACCGCGAGGACCTGTACGACAACCCGCGTCACCCGTACACCCGCGCGTTGATGTCGGCCGTGCCCGAGGCGACCGCGGACGACGTCCCGGCCCGCGAGCGCATCCTGCTCAAGGGTGACGTGCCCTCGCCGCTCAACCCGCCGTCGGGCTGCCGGTTCCGCACCCGCTGCTGGAAGGCGACGGACAAGTGCGCCTCCGAGGCTCCGCCGCTGGTGCAGATCTCGGGCAGCAACGCCGGCCACCTGACGGCGTGCCACTACCCGGAGACGACGGAGACCGTTCCGGCCCCGCGTTTCTCCAAGGACCCCGAGGCGGCGGTCTGACACACCCCAATTCGTCAGCCGCCCCCTTTCGGAACCGACCTTCACCGGCCCATTGACCCGAGCCCACGAACGTCCTGTTCCAGGGGAACGAAGGCCCGCGCCCTCCTGGGTGCGGGCCTTCTTCGCGGGCCGGTCCGGGCCCCGAGGGCGTGCCGGCCGCGGAGCGGGGCCTCAGCCCAGCTCGCCCCGCTCCACGCAGAACTCGTTCCCCTCCGGATCGGCGAGGACGACCCAGCCGCCGCCGTCCGGGCGGGTGTGGTCGGCGATCCGGCGGGCGCCGAGAGCGACGGCCCGCTCGACCTCCGCGCTGCGGGTGCGCCCGTGCGGCTCCAGGTCGAGGTGGACGCGGTTCTTGGCCGTCTTGCCCTCCTCGACGTGGACGAACAGCAGGGTCGGGCCGCCGGACGCGTCGGTGATCACCGCCTCGGGATCACCCGGCTTGTCGTCGTCGGCGAGCGGGCGGCCGAGCAACTCGCTCCAGAACAGCCCGAGTTCGTACGGGTCGCCGGTGCAGTCGAAGGTGATGGTGCGGATGGTCGGGTTCAACGCCCCTGTGTCTCCCATGGTCTAGTCACCGGTCCGGCCGTCGGCCAGTTCGCGCAGGATGTCGATGTGGCCGTTGTGGCGTGACGTCTCCTCCACGAGATGCAGCAGGATCCAGCGGAGGTCGACGTGCCGGCCGTCCCGGATCGGCCGCTCCGCCTTCGCGTCGAGGTCGTGGTCGGCGACCAGCTTGCGGTAGCGCGCGCTCTGCTCCTCGTACGCGTCGAGGATCTCGGCCGACGGGATGTCGACGGCGATGCGCATCTCGCGGTCGGGGTCCTCGTCCGTCCAGGGCCCCTCGTCCTCCTCACCGAGGAAGACGACCTGGAACCAGTAGTACTCCACCCAGCGCAGGTGGTTCACGACCCCGCTGAGGGTCATCAACGGGGACCCGGGCAGCGGCGCCTTGCGGGCGTCCTCCTCCGAGAGCCCCTCGCACTTGGCGCGGGCGGTGGCGCGGGCGTAGTCGAGGAAGGTGGTCAGCTGGGTACGCTCGTCCCAGGCCGCGGGCGTGTCCGTACGTGTCTGCGAAGTCGAAGTCATCGGGGTGAAGCATCCCGGTCGGGCGGGATGCTGTCGACCGATTAACGGGGCGCCCGGCAGGCCCACTTGCCGCAGACAGACGGCGCAGTGTCCGGGCCCGCCCGGATCCGGATGACGGTCCGGAAAGAGAAGGGTCCAGCCGAACGCGGGTGCTTCACCGGCCAGCTCATCGAGCTCGGCACGGCTCGGCACGTGCAGCCTCTCCAGCCTTGCCAAATCTTCACCTGCTCCAGTGCTGGATTCCTTGGTGATCACTGTTTCGGACGGACCCGATGGCTGAGAGACTGCTGCGATGGCTGATCGTTCGTTCAGTGACGTGTCACTCGCCGCCCTGTACGACCAGCTCAATCCATGGGGGGCCGGCGACGACTTCTATCTGGACCTGGTGATGTCCGCGCGGTCCGTGCTCGATGTCGGGTGCGGGACGGGGCGGCTGTTGGCGAGAGCCCGGGAGGCCGGGCACGGGGGGCGGTTGTGCGGGCTCGATCCCGCCGCGGCGATGCTGGTGCAGGCACGCCGACGGGCCGCCGCCGAGTGGGTGCTCGGGGATCTCGGATCGGCGCGCTGGGAGCGGGAGTTCGACCTCGTGGTGATGACGGGGCACGCGTTCCAGGTGCTGCTCGGCGACGACGAGGTGCGCACCGCGCTGGCCTCCGTACGGCGGGCTCTCGGTGACGGGGGCCGGTTCGTGTTCGAGACGCGCAATCCCGCCGCGCGGGCGTGGGAGACGTGGACGCCCGACCGGGCGCGCGAGGTGAGTGACGCCCGCGGGGGCTTCGTACGGGTCAGCCACCGGGTGGAGGGGCCCGTTCTCGGGGACCGGGTCACGTTCAGCGAGACGTTCGAGCACCCGGACTGGGAGCGGCCCCGGGTCAGCCGCAGCACCCTGCGGTTCCTGGGGGCGGACGCGCTGCGCGGGTTACTCGGGGACGCGGGGTTCGTCGTGCGGGAGCAGTACGGGGACTGGGGCCGGGAGCCGCTGTCCCCCCGCTCCCCCGAGATCATCACCGTCGCCGGCGCCGTCTGAGACACGCGAAGGGGCGGGCCCGGCCCCGAGGCCGGACCCGCCCGCGCACCGATGGGGTGCCACGCGCTCTGTGGGGCCCCTGTCGCGCTACTCGGGGCTCCCCTGGTCGTCCTTCTCCAGCGCGGCCAGCGCGGGGTCGAGGACGATGTCCTCCGCCCGCGCGGCGACCGACGGCTCCTCCGGGAAGTGGCAGGCGGTCAGGTGGCCGTCGGAGTTCCCTCCGAGCCGGACGAGCGGGGGCTCCTCCTGGGCGCACTTGTCCTGCGCCTTCCAGCAGCGGGTGCGGAACCGGCAGCCCGACGGCGGGGAGATGGGCGACGGCACGTCACCCGCGAGCCGGATCCGCTCGCGCCGGGCCTCGCCCGTCCCGTCCAGCTCGACCTCGGGCACCGCGGACAGCAGGGCGTGCGTGTAGGGGTGCCGGGGCCGGGTGTAGATCGACTCCCGGTCGCCGACCTCGATCACCTTGCCGAGGTACATGACCGCGACCCGCTGCGAGAAGTGCCGTACCACCGCGAGGTCGTGGGCGATGAACAGGAACGCGATGCCCATCTCCTTCTGCACCTGCTGAAGGAGGTTGACGACCTGCGCCTGGATGGAGACGTCGAGGGCCGAGACCGGCTCGTCCGCGACGATCAGCTTCGGCTCCAGGGCGAGCGCACGGGCCACGCCGATGCGCTGGCGCTGGCCGCCGGAGAACTCGTGCGGGAAGCGGTTGTAGTGCTCGGGGTTGAGACCGACCGTCTCCAGCAGCTCACGGACGCGCTTCTCCCGGCCGCCCTTCGGGTTGATCCCGTTGACCTCCATGGGACCCGAGATGATCTTGCCGACCGTCTGCCGCGGGTTCAGCGACGAGTACGGGTCCTGGAAGATCATCTGGATCTCGGAGCGGACCGGCGCCAACTGCTTGCGGCTGGCGTGACTGATGTCCTGGCCGCGGTAGGTGATCCGACCGCCGGTGGGTTCGAGGAGCCGGGTGATGAGCCGGCCCGTCGTCGACTTGCCGCAGCCGGACTCGCCGACCAGGCCGAAGCTCTCGCCCACGTGCACGGTCAGGTCGATGCCGTCCACGGCCTGCACGGCGCCGATGGTGCGCCGGATCGGGAAGCCGCCCTTGACCGGGAAGTGCTTGACCAGTTTCTCGACCACCAGCAACGGCTCGTCGGAGCCGCCGTCCGTGGCCGCGCGCGGAGCGGGCAGCGTGGCATCACCCGTCGGGACGTCCTTCGCGACGTCTTCCTTCATGACGCTGTTCTCCCTAACGCAGCCGGGGCTTGATCTGCTCGATGAAAATGGCCTGCTTCTGCTGGGCCGTGAGGTGGCAGGCGCCTCCCCGGCCCGCCGGGAGCAGCGGAAGTTCGTCCACGCAGCGCGTGCCCCCGACCTCGCCCTGGAAGGTGCAGCGGGGGTGGAACCGGCACCCGGACGGCGGCCTCAGCAGGGAGGGGGGCGCGCCGGGGATGGGGGCCAGCGGCACGTCGATGTCCGAGTCGAGGCGCGGCATCGAGTTCAACAGGCCCCAGGTGTAGGGGTGCTGGGGCGACCGGAGCACCTCGCTCACGGAGCCGCGTTCCACCGCCCCGCCCGCGTACATCACCATGATGTCGTCGGCCATGTCGGCGATGACGCCCAGGTCGTGCGTGATGAAGATGATCGCCGAGCCGAACTCCTGCTGGAGGTCCTTCAGGAGGTCGAGGATCTGCGCCTGGACGGTCACGTCGAGCGCGGTGGTCGGCTCGTCGGCGATGAGCAGGTCGGGGTCGCAGACCAGCGCCATGGCGATCATCGCGCGCTGGCGCATACCGCCGGAGAACTGGTGCGGGTAGTCCTTCGCCCGCTCCCTCGGGTTGGGGATGCCGACCTTGCCGAGCATCTCCACGGCCCGGTCCCAGGCCGCCTTCTTCGACGCCCCGGTGTGCTTCATGAACGGCTCGGCGATCTGCCGGCCCACCGTGTAGTACGGGGACAGGGCCGTCAGCGGGTCCTGGAAGATCATCGCGGCCTTGTTGCCGCGCACCTTCTCCAACTCCGACTCGCGGGCGGTGATCAGCTCCTGCCCGTCGAGCACGATCTCGCCCTCGATGGTGGTGAACATCGGGTTGTGCAGGCCGAGGACGGTCAGGTTGGTGACCGACTTGCCGGAGCCCGACTCCCCCACGATGCCGAGGGTCTTGCCCCGTTCGAGGTCGAAGGAGAGCCCGTCGACGGCCTTGACGACGCCGTCCTCGGTCTTGAACCGGACGTACAGGTCACGCACCGAGAGGAAGGCGCCCGAGTCCGCCGGTACGCCGGCACCCGATTCCTTGGTCAGAGTGGTCACGGAGTGCTCCTAGGACAGCCGCACGCGCGGGTCGATGAAGGCGTAGCAGGCATCCACGATGATGTTGAACAGCAGGATCATGGCGGCGGAGAAGAGCATCACGCCCAGCAGCAGCGGAAGGTCGCTGAAGAAGACCGCCTGGACGGCGAGTTGGCCGAGTCCGGGCAGGCCGAACGTGTACTCGGTGATGATCGCGCCGCCGAGCAGCGAGCCGAGGTCGATGCCGAAGATGGTGACGATGGGGATGAGGGAACCGCGCCAGGCGTAGCGGAAGAACACGTACTTGCGTGACATGCCCTTCGCGCGCGCGGTGCGGACGTGCTCCTCCTGGAGCTGCTCGATCATCGACGAGCGCGCCATACGCGTGTACTGCGAGGCGAAGATCGTGGAGAGGATCACCCAGGGGATGACCAGTCCGCTGAACCAGGTCACCGGGTTGGCGGTGAAGTCGTTGTAGGCGGGCTTGGAGAACAGGTGGGTCTGGTAGACGAGCGCCGCCAGCGCCAGCGGGCCCAGGAAGTAGATCTGCATCGAGCTGAGGATCATCGCCCCGGCCGTCACCGTCTTGTCGAAGAGCGTGCCCCGCTTCCAGGCGGAGAACATGCCCGTGCCGAGACCGACGAAGAGGAAGATGACGGCGGCGCCCAGCGTCAGCGAGACGGTGGTGGGCAGCCGGTCCATGAGCGTGCCCCAGACCTGCTCGTTGGTGTGGTACGAGTACCCGAAGCAGGGCGCGGGGCACGGCCCTTGGGTGAAGTCGCTGCTGCCCAGCACGAGGTTGTGCAGGAAGATCCAGTACTGCTCGGGGATCGACTTGTCGAGCCCGAGCACATGGTGGATGTTCTCGAGGTTGGCAGGCGTGCATGTCTTGCCGCACATCAGCAGCCCGGGGTCCCTCGGCATCCCGAAGAACAGCAGGAACGCGACGATACTCAGCAGAAACAGGATGACGACGGCGCCGAGTGAGCGGCGAACGAGGAAGCGCAGCATGACAGGGGCAGCTCTCAGACGTCAGCGGGCCCGGCGGGGCCCGGTGCGTGCCGCTCGTCGAGCGGCAGGTGCACCGGGCCCCGTCAGAGCGACGGTTACTTGACGAACAGGCGACGCGGGTCGACGCCACCGATCACGTCGTCGTAGACCAGGCCGCCGACCTTGGAACCGGCGATCTGAGTCTGCTTGTAGTACGCGGTCGGGACGACGTTGACGATGTCCTTGACCAGGTACTGGTCGACCTTCTCCCACGCGGCCGCGGCCTTGACCGGGTCGGTGATCTTGTTGATGCGGTCGATGTCCGCGTTGACCTTGGGGTCGTTGACCTGCGAGTAGTTCTGCGCGCCGTCGGCGATTCCGCGGCCGTCGTACAGCGGCGGGATCACGGTCGAGGCGGACGGCCAGTCGGCACCCCACGCGGTGTGGAAGATGTCGTAGTTGTTGTCGAGCTTGCTGACCTGGTCGTAGTACGTCTCGGCCGGGATCTCCTGGCGCTGGACGTCGAAGCCGGCCTTCTTCAGACCCGCGGCCATGGCGGTGGAGTACTGCTGGCCCTCGGGGGTGTTGATGTAGCCGAAGGTCAGCTTCATGCCCACCTTGCCCGCTTCCTTCAGCAGGGCCTTGGCCTTGTCCGGGTCACCGGCCGGCTTCTTGCGCTTGCCGAACGGGTCGAACGAGGCGTCGTAGCCGCTGACGGTCGGGCTGATGAGGCCGCCGGCGACCTCCATCGCGTCGTTGCCGCCGAAGGCACGCACGAACGGCGTGATCGGCAGGGCGTAGGCGATGGCCTCGCGGATCTTCTTGTCCTTGAGGGCCGGGTGGCTCATGTTGATGTTCATCTGACCGACGTACGGCTGGAAGCCGGAGACCGTGCGCGCCTTCATCTTCGGGTCGGAGAGGACCTTGGACAGGTTGCCCGCGTCGACCTGGTTGTTGAAGCTGATGCCGGCCTGGTCGGCACCCGAGTCGGCCAGCAGCGTCTTGGTGGACGCCTCGTACTGCTGGTTGAACGTGAAGTTGAACTTGTCCACGTACTGGTGACGGATCGGGTCGGTCTTCGGGTCCCAGTTGGTGTTCTTCACCAGGACCATCGACTTGCCGGACTTGAACGACTGGATCTTGTACGGTCCGGCCGCCACCGGCGCCCGGTCGTACTTCTCCTTGGTGTCACCCTTCGCGGAGACGATCGCGTAGCCCGCCATGGCGAGGGCGTACGGGAGGTCGGCGTGCGGCGACTTGAACTTGAAGACGATGGTCTTGTCGTCCGGCGTCTGCAGGATGCTGTCCGGCAGGTGCTTGCCCTTGTAGGGACCGTCCTTCAGCAGCTTGCGGTAGTCGGCGCCCGGGCTGTCCGCGAGCCACTGCTGGACGTAGGGCGGGCCCTGGTTGATGAACGGCGCGAAGAGGCGCTCCATGGTCTGACGGACGTCCTTGGACGTGATCGGCGTGCCGTCCTGGAACTTGATGCCGTCCTTGAGCGTGTACTTCCAGGTCTTGCCGCCGTCCGTGGTGGTACCGGAGTCGGTGGCGAGGTCGCCGACGACCTCGTGCTTGGAACCGTCGTCGCTCGTGGCCTTGTAGCCGGTCAGACCGCGGTGGAGCAGTGTCGCGAGGGAACCCTCGTCGGACACGTAGATCTGGCCCGGGTCCAGGTGCGCGTAGCTGTCACGCTGGAGGACCTCCATCGTGCCGCCGCTCTTCGCGCCGGGGACCTCGGCCGCGGGGCCGGTGGAGTCGGCCGCGTCGCCGAACTTGATCGACGCCTGCTGCCGCTGCGCGTTCTCCTTGTCCTTCTTGTTGTCGTCCTTGCTGTCGCTGCCGCCCTTGCTGCAACCGGTGAGCACGAGAGCTCCCGCCGCGAGCACGGAGATCGCGGCGTATGCGTGGCGTCCGCCCCTACTCATCACTCAGATTCCTACCCATCTGTGTATCACCAGTGCGAACAAGTGCACCTGCGGTGCTGGTGAGTCGCTTTTGGTCGACCAGTGAAGTGCCGTTGATGTGCTGTGGAAGTGCCGTTCGAAATCGGGGCGAAGGCGCCCACAACTCTGTGGTCAGCGAGCCGTCTTGGGATCGAAGGCGTCCCTGACCGAATCCCCGAGCAGGTTGAACGCGACGACGAAGATGATCATCGAGATGCCCGGGAAGAACATGTAGGTGATGTCGTTCTGCAGGACGAGTTCGGTCGAGGCCTTGGAGAACATCTGTCCCCAGTCGGGCGTCGGTTCGACGATGCCGACACCGAGGAACGACAGGCCCGCCTCGATCGTCACGAAGTTCGGGAGCAGGTAGGTGGCCTGCACGAGGAGCGGTGTCACCACGTTGGGCAGCACCTCCTTGCGGATGATCCGCCAGGGGGGCGCGCCGCTCACCTTGGCCGCCTCGATGAACTCCCGTTCCCGCAGGGCGAGTGCGGTGCCGCGCAGGATGCGGGCCAGACTCATCCAGCCGAGCACCCACTGGACCGCGATCAGCGCGACCACGCGGACGTAGGTGGGTGTCTCGTCGCGGGGACTCACGAAGAGCGAGACCACGACGGGCATGCTCGCGATGAAGAAGAGCTGCGAGGGGAAGGCCAGCAGGAAGTCGATGACGCGGCTGATGCCGTAGTCGACCTTGCCGCCGATGTAGCCGGCGGTGACTCCCAGCAGGATGCCGGTGATCACGACCGCGATCGTGACCGCCACGGAGATCATCAGCGAGGTCCGGATGCCGAAGATCAGCTTGGTGAAGACGTCGTAGCCGTTGCCCGGCTCCAGGCCGAACCAGAACTCGCTGCTGATACCGCCGTTGGGCTGGATCGGCACGCCGGCGCTGTCGAAGAGCTCGGGACGCTCGTCCGCGTACACGGTGTACGGGTTCTTGCCGTACAGCTTGCCGATCAGCGGTGCGAGGAGCGCGATCAGGAAGTAGAACCCCACGACATAGGCGGAGATGACCCCCGAGCGGTCCCGCTTGAAGCGGATCCACATCAACTGGCCGGGAGACCGGCCGACGAGCTGGTCGGCCTCGGGTTGCGCGGCCGCCACCTGCCCGTCGTCCACGGCGACCGGTCCAGCGCCGTCCTCAGTCTCGATAGGACTCGTCACAATTCGCCCATTCCGCAAGTGTGGGTGTGCCGTACCCGGACGCGGCCGGTCCGCCGGAGCGGAAGAGGCTGCGCCGAGTCGGCGGCCGTCACCTGGTGTGCCAGGCCGCCGTTCGGTTGAGAAGAGACGTCAATTACCCGGTCGCCGACCGGAACTCCCAGTCGGACGCGCGTAGTTGGAACCACATCGGGGTCCGCCGCCAAGAACGGGGAACCGGGTGGTGCTCAGCGACGCACCGGGCCGGGCGGGTGCCCGGGCCGCGGCGTCAGCGCACGCGGGCACAGAGGCGTGATCGGAACTCCGCCTCGTCGCGGATCGCGGGGGACGATGTGACCCACATGGTGCTGGTGACACCGCACATGGGTACCTCCTCATGACTCAACCGGTGCACGGACAGGAGGGGCACTGCTGACCTCCGACACCCCTGACGGAGGATCAAGCACCCCACTGTGCTCGTGAGTCGGCACTGTCCCCACAGCGCATGACCCATTGACCCGAGCGTTACGCGGCTAACTATCTGACATGAGCCAGATAACCGACCACAGCCTTTAGGTCTCGGTTCCATCACAGCTACCGCGTACATCTTCCAAAATCTGGACAAAATGATCCGCCGGAGAAGCCCCCGAAACGGACGTGTTACATGCGTATCGGTCGAGGGGCTCCGCATTTCGGACATGGCGGGGCGGAAAACGGGTTGCAAAAAGCCCGGGTGCCCCCATGCTTGGGGGCACCCGGGCTCGGTTGCCGGTGGATCCACGCGTCACGACGGGCGGATCGGCCCGTCCCGGCCGGCCGGCTCAGCGGCGGCGCGGCGGGTCGGACAGGGCGCTACGGCCGGTGGATCAGCCGTGCTTGGCGCGGCTCGCGGAGCGACCGCGCTCCTTCTGGTCCAGGACGACCTTGCGGATGCGAACGGCCTCCGGGGTCACCTCGACGCACTCGTCGTCGCGGCAGAACTCCAGGGACTGCTCCAGCGAGAGCTTGCGCGGCGGAACGATCGCCTCGAACGAGTCGGCCGCGGCCGACCGCATGTTCGTGAGCTTCTTCTCCTTGGTGATGTTCACGTCCATGTCGTCGGCGCGCGAGTTCTCGCCGACGATCATGCCCTCGTACACCTCGGTGCCGGGGTCGGTGAACAGCACGCCACGCTCCTGGAGATTCGTCATCGCGAACGCGGTGACGGCTCCGGAGCGGTCGGCGACGAGCGAGCCGTTGTTACGGGTCGTCAGGGTGCCGAACCAGGGCTCGTGGCCCTCGTGGATCGAGTGGGCGATGCCCGTGCCGCGCGTGCCGGTCAGGAACTCCGTACGGAAGCCGATGAGGCCGCGGGACGGGACGACGAACTCCAGACGGACCCAGCCGGAGCCGTGGTTCGACATGTTGTCCATCCGGCCCTTGCGGACGCCCATGAGCTGCGTGACCGCGCCCATGTGCTCCTCGGGGACGTCGATCGTCATGCGCTCGACCGGCTCGTGCACCTTGCCGTCGACGATCTGGGTGACGACCTGCGGCTTGCCGATGGTCAGCTCGAAGCCCTCACGGCGCATCTGCTCGACCAGGATGGCGAGCGCGAGCTCACCACGGCCCTGGACCTCCCACGCGTCCGGACGCTCGGTGTCGAGCACGCGCAGCGAGACGTTACCGATCAGCTCGCGGTCGAGGCGGTCCTTGACCTGGCGGGCGGTGACCTTGCGGTCCTTGACCGCGGCCTTGGCGTCCGCGCCCTTGCCGGTCGCACCGCGGCCGACCATCGGAGAGGTGTTCGTGCCGATGGTCATGGAGATCGCCGGCTCGTCGACCGTGATCAGCGGCAGCGCGATCGGGTTCTCGGGGTCGGCGAGGGTCTCGCCGATCATGATGTCCGGGATGCCGGCGACGGCACAGATGTCACCGGGGCCCGCCTTCTCGGCGGGCTTGCGGGTGAGCGCCTCGGTCATCAGCAGCTCGGTGATGCGGACGTTCGCCATGGTGCCGTCGCGCTTGATCCACGTGACGTTCTGGCCCTTGCGCAGCTCACCCTGCTCGACACGGAGCAGCGCGATACGGCCGAGGAAGTTGTCGGCGTCCAGGTTGGTGACGTGGGCCTGGAGCGGCGCGGTCTCGTCGTAGGACGGGGCCGGGACCGATTCGAGGATCGTCGTGAAGAACGGCTCCAGGCTGTCGCTGTCGGCCGGGACGGTGCCGTCCTCCGGCTTGGTCAGCGAGGCCACGCCGTCACGCGCACACGCGTAGACGATCGGGAACTCGATCTGGTCCTCGTCGGCGTCGAGGTCGAGGAAGAGGTCGTACGCCTCGTTCACGACCTCGTCGATCCGCGCGTCCGGGCGGTCCGTCTTGTTGATGCACAGGATGACGGGGAGCCGGGCGTGCAGCGCTTTGCGCAGCACGAAGCGGGTCTGGGGCAGCGGGCCCTCGGAGGCGTCGACGAGCAGCACGACCGCGTCCACCATCGACAGGCCGCGCTCGACCTCACCACCGAAGTCGGCGTGGCCGGGGGTGTCGATGATGTTGATCGTGATGGCCTCGCCGCCATCCTTCGGGTGGTACTTGACCGCCGTGTTCTTCGCCAGGATCGTGATGCCCTTCTCACGTTCCAGGTCGTTCGAGTCCATCATGCGGTCGTCGAGCGACTCGGCGGCGTGCGCGGCGAAGGCACCGGCCTGCTTGAGCATGGCGTCGACCAGAGTGGTCTTGCCGTGGTCGACGTGGGCGACGATGGCGACGTTGCGGATGTCGTGGCGCGTGGCCATATTGAGGCGCTTCTCCCGGAGTGAGTGGACGGCCTCCGCGTCGCGGGGCCTGCCGGGCTGAACACGCCACGGCCTTACCCCATCGTACGTGGCCCTGGCGGAGGCAACCTCCGCAGGGCCACGGGGGGCGGGTCCGCGCGGGCCCGCCGCATGGCGGGCCCGCGCGGTTCATCCGCAGGTCATCCGGTCTTCGACGGGCTCGCCACGGGGTGCGCGCCCTTCTTCAGGAAGCCCATGTCCTCGTACACCGGGGTCTGGAAACCGAAGGCTCCGGCGTTGGCGAGACCGGTGCGGACGGCGGTCAGCTGGGGGCGCTGGTAGAGGGGGATGGAACCGGCCGCGGCCCAGATGCGGGCGTCGGCCTTGCGGACCAGGGAGCGCTCCTCGCCCTCGTCCAGCGTCGAGAGCGCCTGGTCGAACAGCTGGTCGACCTGGTCGGTGCCGACGCGGGTGTAGTTCTGCTCCACGCTCAGCGAGCCGTCGGCCGCCGGGACGGGCTTGGAGTAGATCGGGCGGGCGTCGGTGGCCGGGTAGGCGGACCCGGGCCACGAGTACAGCGCCAGGTCGTACTGGCCCGAGGCGATGTGGTCCTTGAAGTAGCTCGCGTCGGACACCTTGGAGATGTCCGTGCGGATGCCGATGCGCTGCAGCATCTGCGCGATCCTGTCGGCGACGGCCCGCAGCGACTCGGAGCCCTGTCCGGAGGGCAGGACGAAGCGGAGCGTCAGCGGCTTGCCGTCCTTGGCGAGCGCGCCCGACGCGGCACCGGCGGGTGCGGCCGTGCCCTTCGGGGCGTACGCGCCCTGGGCCCCGCCCTGCTTGGCGTACTGCTTGCCGGCCTGCTGCTCGTCCGCCTGGATGCCGGACTGCGCGCTGGTCCGCTCGTGCGCGCCGGTGTGGTCCTTGGGGTCCTTCCGCAGGTCCCGGTCGGCCTCGGACGGCTTGTTGTCCTCGCCGACGATGTACGTCCCGTCGTCGCCCGGGCTGTCGTCCGTGTCGGCCTTCTTGCCCTTGGACCCGGCGGCCTTCTCCGTCTTCTTCTGCTCGGTGACCGGTCCGCCGGGCACCCACCCGGCGTCCGCGAGGAGCGCCCGTGCCTCGGCGGTGTCCTGGCCGCCGAGCGCGCCGCTGTTGTCGGAGTAGGCCGCCTGCCCGATGAGGGCGAGGTGGCTGCCGACCGGCTCGGCGGGCAGGCCCAGCGGCTTCAGGACCACCTTGGCCAGTTCCTTGCGGTCCAGGGCGCGGGCCACGGCGCGGCGGACCCGCTCGTCGGCCAGGGGGCCCTCGGAACCGTTGAGGGCGAGCTGGGTGTAGGCGGGTTCGAGGGACTTGCGCACGACGAAGGCGCTCAGCGCGGCCTGCTGGTCCGCGGCCTTCGCCTTGCTCCCCTCGGCGCCGCTGGTGTCCTTCTCGTCGCCGTCCGAGGACTCGTCGCTGTCGCTGTCGCTCTCGCGCTTGCTCTTGCCGTCGTCCCGGGCCTTCTCGTCCTTGCTCTTTCCGGTCTTCTCGCCGGAGTCGTCCTTATCGCCCTTGTCCCGCCCGGTTCCCGGAGACTGCGTGCCGGTGGCGGACGCGCCCTTCAGCGGGCCGGACCTGCCGCGGGCCGCGGTGATGCGCTCGGCGTCCGCGGGGTCGATCTCGGCCATGTCCAGCTCGTCGGCGGCGAGCGCGGTGGCCCGCTTGTCCCGGGCCACGGCCACCAGGTCGATCTCCGACAGCTTGGTGGGGCTGCCCCACCAGCGCGGATTGCGGGTGAGCTGGACCTGGCCGCCCTTCACGTCGACCTTCTTCACCGCGAAGGGGCCCGCGGAGACCTTGAGCTTGCGCCGGGCTCCGTCGTTGAAGGAGTCCGCGGTGCCCATGACGCTCTTCGGGTACAGCGGCGAGAAGAGTGACTTCCAGTCGGCGTAGGGCCGCGCGAAGGTGACCCGGACCTCCAGGTTGTTCTTGCCCCGCTCGATCTTCTCGATGCGGTCGTAGCCCGCGTTGCGGGCCGTCCAGTACGCGGCATCCTTGCCGGACAGGGCGCGCCACTGGGCGGCGAAGTCGGCGGCGCCGATCTCGCGCCCGTCGCTCCAGACGGCCTGCTGGTTGAGCTTGTACAGCACCACTTGCTTGGGCTCGGTGCCGACGACCTTGGCCGACTCCAGGTAGGCGGGGTTGATCTGCGGCCGCCCGTTCGCGTCGAGCCGGTACATCGAGGGCAGGACGGCGCCGGCGACCCGGGAGGTGGCCGCGTCCGCGTCCGCCTGGAACGCGTTCAGCGTCTCCGGGACCGCGTCCACCGCCCAGCGCAGGGTGCCGCCGTCGGCGACCTGGTCTCGGGACGCGGGAGCGATGTCCTGCGCGGCCGCCGGCCTGTCCCCCTCGTCGTCCGCGCTGCAGGCGGAGAGAAGGGGTACCGCGAGCACGCCCGCGGTGAGGAATGCGGCCGAGCGCATCACCGCGCGCAGTCCGACGCCGTCGTGGGACATCACTGCAACCTCCGGGGGACGCTCCGCTGTCTGGGGCACGTACTGCTTCTGATCACCATTGGGCTTATTTGGAGCTGATCAGATCTATGCGCCCACTGAAGGCGAGTGAAGGCCGCCGGAGGGGGCGACACGGCGGCAGCGGAGCGGAACCCCACCCGTGCGGCGCAATCCCGGGCCCGGCGCCCTAGGGGCACGGCCGCTGCGCGGGGCCGGACACCCGCCCGCATGGAGCGCCGGCCCTCGGCGCGGGTCCCTGACGGGGGGCGCGCGGATCGTCCGCGGGGCGCGCGGACCGGCGCACGGGGGAAGACCGCCGCGCGCACGGCGCGATCTCGCACGGATGAGCCCTCAATCCGTGCACACGCCTTCACACGGGTGTGTGTGACGCGCAACACTCGCAGGCGCATGAACGTTGCCGCCTGGGGCCACGGGGCCCGGAAGTGAGGGCAAGTCATGTCCGTGCACGACGACCTGACAACGGTCCAGCGCTGCCTCGACGACCTGCTGCGGTCGGTGCGACGCCTGGAACAGGACCTGGGCACCGGCCTGGAGATGCGCCGCGTCCGCACCGACGCCGACCACCTGCGCGAGAGCGTCGCGCTGCTGCGCGAGGCGAGCGCGTCCCCGGCCCGGCTCCCGGCCGTCCCCGGACCGGCGGGACCCGCGTCCGGGCCACGGCCCGACCTGGTGCGGATCCCCGACACCCCGTACGACAGCTCGCTGTGGACCGACTCCGACGACGAGGGTCTCGGCTCCTCCCACGGTCCCACCCACTGAGCGCCCTCGACACCGGCGCGCCCCCGAACCCGACCGGAGTGCGAAGTTGGCCACTGGTACGGAACCCCATCTGAACAGCGGCGGTGTACGCGCCGGTACGCGCGCCGCGATCGCCGCACCGCATCTGCGCACCGACCGCTGGTGGCTGGCACCCGCCGTCACCGCCGCCGGGCTGCTCGCCTTCATCGTGTACTCGACGTGGCGGGCCTTCGCGGACACGGACTACTACGCGGCGCCGTACGTCTCGCCGTTCTACTCGCCCTGTCTGGCGGAGCGGTGCAGGACGATGCACGCCGGGCCGAACGCGGACCTCTTCGGGAGCTGGTGGGGCATCTCGCCCGCCATCATCATCCTGGTCTTCCCGCTCGGGTTCCGGCTGACCTGCTACTACTACCGCAAGGCCTACTACCGCGGCTTCTGGGCCAGCCCACCGGCCTGCGCGGTCGCCGAGCCGCACAAGAAGTACTCCGGCGAGACCCGCTTCCCGCTGATCCTCCAGAACATCCACCGGTACTTCTTCTACGCGGCCCTCGTCGTCGCCGGCATCCTCACGTACGACACCGTGCTGTCGTTCCGCGACGAGCACTACGCCTGGGGCCACATGGGCCTCGGCTCGCTGGTGTTCCTCGCCAACATCACGCTGATCTGGGCGTACACCCTGTCCTGCCACTCCTGCCGGCACATCGTCGGCGGGAAGCTGAAGCACTTCTCCCGGCATCCCGTGCGCTACCGGATGTGGCAGTGGGTCGGGAAGCTGAACGCCCGTCACATGCAGCTGGCCTGGGCCTCGTTGATCAGCGTGGCGGTGGCCGACCTCTACGTGTACCTCGTCGCGTCCGGCGCCTTCGACGATCCGCGCTTCTTCTAGATTGGGTGGAGCCCCCTGATGTCCGTGGTCGACCGACAGGAGTGGGACGTCGTCGTGGTCGGTGCCGGTGGCGCCGGACTGCGTGCCGCGATCGAGGCACGCGAGCGCGGCGCCCGTACGGCGGTGATCTGCAAGTCGCTGTTCGGCAAGGCCCACACGGTGATGGCCGAGGGCGGCATCGCGGCCGCCATGGGCAACGTGAACTCCGGCGACAACTGGCAGGTCCACTTCCGCGACACCATGCGCGGCGGCAAGTTCCTCAACCAGTGGCGGATGGCCGAGCTGCACGCCCGCGAGGCACCCGACCGGGTCTGGGAGCTGGAGACCTGGGGCGCCCTCTTCGACCGCACGAAGGACGGGCGGATCTCCCAGCGCAACTTCGGCGGCCACGAGTACCCGCGCCTCGCGCACGTCGGCGACCGCACCGGGCTCGAACTGATCCGCACGCTCCAGCAGAAGATCGTGTCCCTCCAGCAGGAGGACATGCGGGAGACCGGCGACTACGAGTCCCGCCTGAAGATCTATCAGGAGTGCACCGTCACCCGGATCCTCAAGGACGGGCAGCGGGTGTCCGGGACCTTCTGCTACGAGCGCGAGTCGGGCCGCTTCTTCGTCCTCGAAGCACCCTCCGTGGTGATCGCCACCGGCGGCATCGGCAAGTCCTTCAAGGTGACGTCCAACTCGTGGGAGTACACCGGCGACGGGCACGCGCTCGCGCTGCTCGCCGGGGCACCGCTGCTCAACATGGAGTTCGTGCAGTTCCACCCGACCGGCATGGTCTGGCCGCCGTCCGTCAAGGGCATCCTCGTCACCGAGTCGGTCCGCGGCGACGGCGGGGTGCTGCGCAACTCCGACGGAAAACGCTTCATGTTCGACTACATCCCGGACGTCTTCAAGGAGAAGTACGCGCAGTCGGAGGAGGAGGGCGACCGCTGGTACGAGGACCCGGACCACAACCGGCGCCCACCGGAACTGCTCCCCCGCGACGAGGTCGCGCGGGCCATCAACTCCGAGGTGAAGGCCGGTCGCGGATCGCCGCACGGCGGGGTCTTCCTCGACGTGTCGACCCGGATGCCCGCCGAGGTGATCCGGCGCCGACTCCCCTCCATGTACCACCAGTTCAAGGAGCTGGCCGACGTCGACATCACGGCCGAGGCGATGGAGGTCGGGCCCACCTGCCACTACGTGATGGGCGGCATCGCGGTCGACTCGGACACGGCGGCGGCGCGCGGCGTCCCCGGCCTGTTCGCGGCCGGCGAGGTCGCGGGCGGCATGCACGGCTCCAACCGGCTCGGCGGCAACTCCCTCTCCGACCTGCTGGTGTTCGGGCGGCGCGCGGGACAGCACGCCGCCGCGTACGCGGCCAGGCACACCGGCGACCGTCCCCCCGTGGACGAGGTCCAGGTCGACACGGCCGCCGCGGAGGCGCTGCGGCCCTTCTCGGCGGAGGGCCCGGTACCCGGCGAGGACAACGGCCGCCCGCCCGAGAACCCGTACACCCTGCACCAGGAGCTCCAGCAGGCCATGAACGACCTGGTCGGCATCATCCGGCGCGAGGCCGAGATGGAGCAGGCGCTGGAGAAGCTCGCCGACCTGCGGGTCCGGGCACGCAGGGCCGGCGTCGAGGGGCACCGGCAGTTCAACCCGGGCTGGCATCTCGCCCTCGACCTGCGCAACATGCTGCTCGTCAGCGAGTGCGTGGCCAGGGCGGCGCTGGAGCGCACGGAGTCCCGCGGCGGGCACACCCGTGAGGACCATCCCGCGATGGAGCGCGTCTGGCGCCGCGCCAACCTGCTGTGCCGGCTCACCGACCCCAGCGGCGGACTGGCCGCCACCGATCCCGTCCGCGGCCAGATCGATCTCACCCACGAGGACACCGAACCCATCCGTCCCGACCTGCTCGCCCTCTTCGAGAAGGAGGAGCTGGTCAAGTACCTCGCCGATGAGGAGCTCTACGAGTGAGCAGCTATGAGGCCCGCTTCAAGGTGTGGCGCGGGGACGTGAAGGGCGGCGGCCTGAAGGACTTCGAGGTCGAGGTCAACGACGGCGAGGTGGTGCTCGACATCATCCACCGGCTCCAGGCGACGCAGGCCCCCGACCTCGCGGTGCGCTGGAACTGCAAGGCCGGCAAGTGCGGTTCGTGCTCCGCGGAGGTCAACGGCCGGCCGCGGCTGCTGTGCATGACACGGATGTCGGTGTTCACCCGGGAGGAGACGATCACCGTCACCCCGCTCCGCGCGTTCCCCGTCGTACGGGACCTGGTGACCGACGTCGGCTTCAACTACGCCAAGGCGCGCGAGGTCCCGGCCTTCGTGCCGCCCGCGGACGTCGGGCCCGGCGAGTACCGGATGATGCAGGAGGACGTCGACCGCTCGCAGGAGTTCCGCAAGTGCATCGAGTGCTTCCTCTGCCAGGACACCTGCCATGTCGTCCGTGACCACGAGGAGAACAAGCCGGCGTTCGCGGGTCCCCGGTTCCTGATGCGGGTGGCCGAACTCGACATGCATCCGCTGGACGCGGCGGCGGACTCCGGACTGGACCGCAAACGCACGGCCCAGGAAGAACACGGCCTCGGCTACTGCAACATCACCAAGTGCTGCACCGAGGTCTGCCCGGAGGGCATCAAGATCACGGACAACGCGCTGATCCCGCTGAAGGAACGAGCCGTCGACCGCAAGTACGACCCGTTGGTCTGGCTGGGCTCGAAGATCGGGCGGCGGCGGGGCTGAGGCCGCGCCGGACGCTTCCCGGCGCGAGAGCCAGGTCGGGGCGGGGAACGACTCCCCGCCCCTGACGTCCACGCCGTACGTGATGGTGCGTCAGTTGAGGTCAGTGCGAGGGGACTTGGCGACGCGCCCCGGGTACTGTCCGAGCATCTGGAGCGCCTGGCCCACGAGGAACAGGGCCATTCCGGTCATCGCGTACGGCGTCATGTCGGCGTCGGGGCCGTGGAACGGCCCCAGGAGCATGAACAGGGACATGCCCAGGGATCCGATCAGCGCGCCCCAGCCCCACAGCCTCGGCCGGACGACCCGGCGGCGGACCAACGGCGGCACCCAGGAGGCCGCGATCGCCGCGACGCCGAGTCCCGCGCCGCCCGTGACGGCCGCCACCGCCAGTCCCACCAGGTACCCGTGCATCCGTCCCCCACCTCACGTCTCCCGCGCCGCCCCGGGCCCGCGGGGCGTGCCCGGATCATGGCACGCCGGGCCGGGGACGTCACTCCTTGCCGACCCAGTCCTCGCGGTACGCCGTCCAGTCGGTCTCCGTGGCCGCGAAGTCGACGTAGAGGGCGACGCCGAAGTGTTCGCGGGTGCGGTCCGTGCGGGAGAGGCCGAGGCGGGTTCCGCGGACGGCCGCGGCGACCGTCTCGGCGTACGCGCTGTGACCCATCTTGTTCTCGTGGAAGAACGGCAGGCCCATCAGGAGGTCGGTCGACGTCGGCGTGACCTCCAGGGCGAGCGCGGTCTGCTGGGCGACGTAGCCGCCGTACAGGCTCTGGATGGGCATCGCGGTGTCGTACGACATGACGGCGATCTGGTCGACCCGGCGGGCGACCTGCCCGAAGTAGGCCTGGGACCACCACTTGGGGTGTCCGGTGAGGGTGCCGGCCGCGGAGTGCAGGCCCGGGAGCGGGTCGATCTGGTGGGAGGCGACCGAGAGTTGGACGTGCCGGGCGCGGGTGAGGGCGTGCAGGCGGTCCAGGAGCGCGAGGTAGTGGGCGTCGCCCGAGTGGAGGGGTTCCAGGTCGAAGTGGACGCCGTCGAACCCGGCGTCCAGGATCCGGCCGGCGGAGCGCACGACGGCGTCGCGGGTGCCGGCCCGCTGCAGCCGCATGCCGTCCGGGGTCTCGGTCGCGAGTTCGTCGCCGAGCCAGGCCTGGACCCGGACGTGGGGCAGGCGCTCGTGCACGACCGCGATCAGCCGCCCCGCGGACGGGTACGCCGTCGCCGGGAGCGAGCCGTCGTGCTCCAGCGGCCCCGCGTGGACGTACAGGTCGCGTATCCCGGTGCCCCGCAGCCGCTCCGCCAGCGCGTCGAGGTCCGCGTCGCTCTTCCGGCCGTCCACCCAGGCGTGCCCGAGCCACAGCGCGTCCCGGTTCCGGGTCTGGGTTCCGGCGGCCGGGTCACCGGCGTAGTTCACCCGCAGGGCGATGCCGGCGGCGAGGAGGGGGAGCAGCAGGAGCAGCACCAGGCCGAGCGCGATCCGCCGGGGTGTCCGCAGGCGCGGGTGGCGCCAGACGCGCACGAGCCGCCGGTACGGAGAGGCCCCGCCCGGGCGCGGGCCGGTGTCCTGGCCGGGGAGTGACGGTCTCTCCTCGTGCCACCGCGTCCCGTCGGCGGGTTCCGTCCCGGGCAGTGCCGGGGCGTCGGAGCGCGGCGGCCGGGGTGCGGGCCCGGCGGTCGGGTCGGACGGGCCCTGCCGGGGCACGGCCGGGTCGGGCGGATCCTGCCGGGGCGCTGTCGCCCCGCCGCGTTCCCGCTGCTCGTCCGGCCCGCTGTCCCGCCCCGTGTCCATCCCTCGCACCCCTCCCGTACGCCCCCGTATCCCCTCGTACCTTAGGCGTCCCCACCTCGGTGGATCCGGGTCGCGGAGGCGGTCCGACGGCCATACGCTCCCAAATGTGACGTCGTCCTCGAGTCGAAGCCGGTCGCCCCGGGCCCCGTCGCACAGAGCCGTGCGGGTGGCGCATGCCGTGCTCGGGGGGCTGGTCGCGGTGGGGTGGCTGGTGCTGCCGCTGGCGGGCGGGGCCGGCGGACGGAGTGGGGCGGGCGTCGCGGACGGGGCCACGGTGACGGTCGCGCGGAGCGAGGGCGTCACCGCTCCGGCCGCCCCCTCCTCCGAGGCGGTGGGGGCGACGACCGGGGATCTGGTGCCGCCGCTCGTCGCGGCGGGTGCGGCGGGAGCGCTGGCGGCCTACGGGTACGGGCGGCGCAGACGACGCGTGACGACCCGGACGACACCCGGCGGCAGCGGGAACCACCTCATACCCCTGCCGGAACTGGACGCCCGGGCACGGGAGTTGCTGGTCGGCCTCGACGACTGCGTACGCGCCTCGGCCGAGGAGCTGGGCTGCGCGGCCGACCGCACCGCGCCCGGCGCCGTGACCCCCTACGCGGAGGCGTTGGCGTACGCGGAGGCCGAGCTGCGGGCCGCCTTCCGGCTGCGGCAGCGGCTCGACGACGCGGAGACGGCACCGGACGGCGACGACCGCCGGGACGTGCTGGAGGAGATCGTCGCCCGGTGCGAGGACGCGGGGCGGCGGCTGGACGCGGCGGCGCCGGGCTTCGACCAGCTCCGGGCGCTGGAGCGGGAGACCCCGGCGGCCGTGGAACGGGCGGAGACGCGCTTCAGGGAGCTTGCCGGACGGACTCCGGCCACCGAGGCCGCGCTCGCCGCCCTGCACGAGCGGTACGCCCCCGGCGCCTCACTCCCGGTCGCGGGTGACGTCGAACAGGCCAAGGACCGGCTGGTGTTCGCCGGCCTCCGGCTCAACCTGGCCCGTCAGTGCGCGGACCGGGGCGAGGCCACGAAGGCGGCGGCCTCCCTGCGCGCGGCCGAGGCGGCCGTGGCGCAGGCGGGTGTCCTGCTGAACGGTGTGGACCGGCTGGCGGACGAACTGGCCACGGCCGCCGCGCGGTTGCCGGCGGCTCTCGCGTCGGCGGAGACCGCTTCCGGCGTGGTCCCCGGCCGTGCGACGGCCACCGGGGGGACCGATCCCTTCCCCCTCGGCGGCGACGCACGGCTCGCCCGGGCCGGGGTGCTCCTCGCGGGCGTACGCCGGGAGACGGCGTCCGGGCCCTACGATCCGCCGGACGCGCTGCGCCGGGTGGTGGAGGCGGCCGCGCTGCTCTCCGAGGCGGGCGAGGGCGAGGTTCCGGACCTGCGCGACGACGCGCTGCTGCCGGCTCGCGGCGCGCTCGCCGCGGCCACGGGCTTCATCGGCACGCACCGAGGAGCCGTCGGCAGCGCGGCCCGAACGCGGCTGGCGGAGGCGGAACGCCTGCTCGGCCCCGGTTCCCCCACCTCGACGGCCGTACGGCGGGCCGGTGAACTCGCCCAGGAGGCACGGCGGCTCGCCGAACGGGACGTACGCGCGCACGGCAGTCCCGTGAGCGGCGACGCGGGCGCCGGGGCGGGCGGTGCGGTGCTCGGCGGGATTCTCCTCGGCGACGGCGAGGGCCCGGTGAGCTACGGCGGCCCGCGTACCCGGGGCCGCCGGGCGACGCCCACCGTCTGACCCGACCGCCCGCGGGTGCGGGGGCCGCGGCCGGGTCACGGAGCGGGCGTCGGTCTCAGAACAGGCTCAGCAGCGCCTCGGCCGGGTCGGTGAGGCTCGTCTCCCCGTCCGGCAGCGGGAGTTCGAACCAGACCGTCTTCCCGCGCGGGGTCCTGCGGGAGCCCCACGCCGCGGAGAGGAGACCGACCAGCTGGAGGCCGCGTCCTCCCTCGTCGGTGTCCCGGGCGCGGCGGCGGCGCGGCTGGACAAGTCCGGCGTCCCAGACCTCGCAGACGAGGGTGCGGTCGAGCAGCAGCCGCAGTCTGATCTCGCCCTCGCCGTACCGCAGGGCGTTGGTGACCAGCTCGCTGACCAGCAACTCCGTCGTGTCGACGAGCGGTTCCAGGTCCCAGGCGACGAGCTGTGTGCGCGCGTACTCGCGGGCGCGGCCCACACTGCGCGGCTCGCGCGGCAGGGTCCAGTCGCCGACGGAGTCGGCGGGCAGCCCCTGGACGCGGGCCATCAGCAGGGCGATGTCGTCCTCGCCGTGATGGGTGTCGAGGGTGTTGAGGACGTGGTCGCAGACGTCCTCCAGCGGGCTGGTGGGGTCGGTGAGCGCACCGACGAACGCCTGGAGACCCTCGTCGAGCGGGTGGTCGCGCGATTCGACCAGTCCATCCGTGTAGAGCGCCAACAGCGCGCCCTCGGGCAGTTCGACCTCCACCTCCTCGAAGGGCTCGCCGCCCACCCCGAGGGGCATGCCGGGCGGCACGTCGAGCATCAGCGCGGTCTCGCCGGGCTCGACCAGCACCGGCGGGAGGTGGCCCGCGTTGGCGAAGGTACACCGGCGGGTCACGGAGTCGTAGACCGCGTAGACGCAGGTGGCGAGGTACACCTCGGAGAGGTCGGCGTCGCGGGGCTGGCGTGCCGTGCGGGTCGCCTGCTGGACGCCGCCGGGCGTGCCGAGGCCGCGGGCGATCTCGTCCAGGGCGGAGAGGACCTCGGCGGGTTCGAGATCGAGGAGGGCCAAGGTGCGTACGGCCGTGCGGAGTTCACCCATCGCCACGGCGGCGCGCAGACCGCGGCCCATCACGTCGCCCACCACGAGGGCGGTGCGGTGGCCGGGGAGTTCGATCACGTCGAACCAGTCGCCGCCCACCTCGGTCGCCGCGTTGCCCGGCAGATAGCGGCACGCGATGTCCAGGCCGGAGGCCTCGGGGTCGCCCGGGGGCAGCAGGGAGCGCTGCAGGATGAGGGCGCGTTCGTGCTCGCGGCGGTACAGCCGGGCGTTGTCGATACAGACGGCCGCGCGGGCGGCCAGTTCCACGGCCAGGGACCGGTCGCGTTCCCCGAACGGTTCGCTGCCCTTCGTCCGGGAGAACTGGGCGAGTCCCACGACCGTGTCGTGGGCGACCATCGGGACGGCGAGCGTGGACTGGATGAGGCCGCCGTCGTCCGCGGGGATGTACTGCGGCTTGGCGGTGCGCAGCGCGTCCGCACAGGGCGAGTTGAAGGGGTAGTGGTGGACGGCGCCGACGGCGACGGGTGCCTGGCCGCCGGCGAACGGCGCGTCGGACACCGCGCTGGCGAACGCGACCCGGCGCAGTTCCGCGCTGCCGTCGACGAGCCCCGGCGGAGCCTCGTCCCCGGCCAGCAGTCCCTGGTACAGGTCGACCGTCGCGAGGTCGCAGAAGCCGGGGACCACGACGTCGAGGAGTTCGCGCGCGGTGGTCTCCAGGTCGAGGGAGTTGCCGATGCGGGCGCCCGCTTCGTTCAGAAGGGCGAGATTGCGCCGCGCCGCGGCCGCTTCCCGGGCGGCCGCCCGGCGGGAGGTGATGTCGGTTCCGAGCCAGGCGATACCGATCGGACGGCCGCTTCCGCTGTGGACGCGGTAGAGGTTCACGGACCAGTGGCGGCGCTCCTCGGAGCCGGGCACGTAGCCCGTGACGTGCATGTCCGTGATGGAGTCGCCGGTTTCGAGGACGCGGCGCAGGACGGCCGTGACGCGCTCGGCCTCCGGGTGCGGGAGGTAGTCGTGGACGCCCTTGCCGTGGTGGTCGTCGACGTCACCGCCGAAGATCGAGGCGAACCGCTCGTTGGCCCGCCGGACCCGGAGGTCGGTGTCGATCAGAAGGAACCCGAACGGAGATTGACCGAAAATCGCCTGCGAGGCGGCGAGGTCGGTCTCGATGCTGCGCAGGGTGCGGACGTCCACGACGATGCACACCGCGGCCCGCTCGCCGTCCTCGGTCGTGGTCGGCATCACATAGACCTCGGCGAGGCCCTCCACCGGCTCGGCCGTGCCGTCGGCGGCCGGCACCCGGAAGGGCACCACGCCGGTCCACTCGCGGCCGTCCAGGATCTCCGCCATCTTGCGCTGGCCGAACTCGCGCCGGTCGGCGGCGACGAACGCCTCGATGGGGTCCATGCCGACGGCCCGCTCCGCGGGGATCCCGAAGATCTGCTCGGCGCGCAGGCTCCACTGGTCGACCAGCCCGTCGGCGCCGATCGAGAAGGACGCGACCTTGATGTAGTCGTAGATCGAGCCGGGTGGACTGGTCTGCCACATCGCGTCGCCCGGCGCCTCGCCGGACGCCTCACCGGCCGGGCCGGCCGCCGCGCCGCCCGCCTTTTCGCCCGAGGTGTCACCCGCGTCGTCGCCGGGGGCCGTGCGCGCGGAATCGCTCGCCGCATCAGCCCTCGCGCCGCCCGACGGGTCCTCCGACTCCGTGGCCTTCGCTGGTATCTCGCTCACGCGAACCGTCCCCTCCAGCTCACCGCGTCCGGCACCGGTCACCGGGGGCGGCTGCCCGCAGTATCCAGCACTACGGCGCCGCACAACACGGTGTTCACGATCACAGCACGGTCCCGATGGTTTTTGGACCGGCCGCGACATACTCCCAGTCTTCTAACCAGGTGGCGCCCCGTCGAATCAAAGAATCCGACACCCGCCAGTGGCCTGAACCAGTCGAGCGCCGAGCGCACGCCCCGTCCCCCGGTCCCACCACCCGGCGCGGCGGGCTCATCCCGGCCCCGAGCTGCCGCTTCGGGACCGGACGGGTGTCCCTCGCGGACCCGGCCGAAACCCCGCTGCGGGCCCTGACCGAATCCCTCGGTTCACCTCACCCCGGCACGGCGAGTTCGAACCAGACGGTCTTTCCGTTGTCCCCGGGCCAGGTGCCCCAGCTTCTGCACGAACCGGCCACCAGCTGGAGTCCGCGGCCGCTCTCGTCCTCGGCGGCGGCGGACCGTTCGCGCGGCGGGTCCGGCAGGGGGTCGGAGACCTCGACGCGCAGGGCGCGCTGCCCGTCCACGGGGCGCACCAGACGGACGCCGATCGGGCCCGTCGCATGGCGCAGGGAATTCGTCACCAGCTCGCTGACCAGCAGAACCGCGATGTCACCGACGGAATCCAGCTCCCACGCACGCAGCTGTCCCCGGACGGCGGCACGGGCGGTGCGGACAGCACCCGGGTCCGCCGGAAAGGTCCACTCGGCGCAGTCGCCTTCGGTGTCGATCACATCGATCACTTCCCAGACCAGGAACTCACACCCATGTCCGGTTTCGTGGGATTAGTGGTCACATACCCGATATCGACGCCGGTTTACCGCACTGGGCCGTCCCCTGTGGGGCGAACGGCGTACGCGTCGCGCACGAGCCGCGTCACACCCCCGGGCCGACCGCGCCGCCCGCGCGCGGGCGGCGCCGGGAGATCACCCGCGCGGGGGACCGAGCAGCGGCAGCACGTCCTTGACCGCCGGCACGTCCTGGTCCAGCCAGTCCACGTCCCAGATCTCTTCGGCGGTGAGCCAGCGCAGTTCGTCGTGGTCCTGCAGCGGACGAGGGGCGGCGGAGCCGGCCCGCAGCCGGGCGGCCCAGACCACGAGGACGTAACCGGGCTTCAGCGGCCACTCGCCGGGGACGCGCTCCAGGGGGTCCGTCTCGACGCCCAGCTCCTCGCGCAGCTCACGCACGAGGGCCGGCTCGGGGGTCTCCCCCGGCTCGACCTTGCCGCCCGGCAGTTCCCAGCGCCCGGCGAGTTCGGGAGGCGCGCTGCGGCGGGCGGCGAGCAGGCGCCCTTCGTGCACCAGGGCGCCTGCGACCACCACGATCCGTTCCGTCATGCGCCGGAGCCTACGGGAGCGGAGCGCGGGTCCTGACGCGGCGGATCAGCGGGTGCCGTTCTGCCCGATCCGCTCGACCCAGTAGAGCTGTTTGTGGCCGCGGGCGTCGAGGCTGTCCGCGGTCTTCTGCGCCTCCGCGCGGGTCGCGTACCTGCCGACGCGGTAGCGATTGCCGTTGTCGTCCTGCCGTATGACGAGCCAGGGAAGAGTGATCGTGCCGTCGTTCATCCAGCCCCTCCGCTTCCCGCCCCGGGCCCCCGTCCTGCCCCGCCCTCTAACGAAACCCCACTGCGCATATGCCCGAGCCTACGCCTAACCTTCACGCAGCGAATACGGCTTTTCACAAAGAGGTACGCAACCAGCCAGGAGGGGACGCCTCCCCCGGGGGCGCACGCCGCCGAACACGCCGTCGGCCGCCCCCCGCGCGCCCGCGAACAGGGCGAAGACCGTTCCGCGCCCGGGAGTTGAGAAAGGCCAGATTCCAACCGGGCCGCCCGTCCACCGGGGCCTCCGGCTCATGTCACCGGCCGGTGGACGCAACCCCCGTCAAGGGCACGTCACTTCACCGGCAGGTGGTACGCGATGCGGTATCGGTCCGCCGGGACCACCACGTCCGCCGTCTCGACCGGGCGGCCCGAGGCGTAGAAGGTCCGCTGGATGACGACGACGACATGACCGGGGACGCCGCCCAGCGCGAGGAGTTCCTCGGCGAGACCGGGGCGTGCACCGACCTCCTCGGTGACGTTGTCCACGATCACGTCGATGGCGGCCATGCGCTCGACGACACCCATGCCGCCGAGCGGCCCCTCCTCGGGGAGCATCACCGGCGTACGCCCGGTGACGGCGAGCGGCTCCCAGGAGGTGGAGAGCATCATCGCCTCGCCGCCGTCCCGGTAGACGTAGTTCGTGCACATCACGCGGTCGCCGGGCCGGATGGCGAGCCGCTCGGCGATCGCGCCGCTCGCCTCGACCTGCCGGCTGTGGGACTCCCAGGTGCCGCGCGCGGCCATGTCGGCCTGCTCCTGGCGGAACGGGGTCGCGCCACTGTCCGGCCGGTATCCCGACCGGGCCACCCGGCGCGGCACCGGGCGCTCGCGCACATACGTACCGGAGCCGGAACGGCCCTCCACGAGGCCCTCCGCCATCAGGACCTTCCGCGCCTCCAGGGCGACGGTGTCCGACACCCCGTACTCCTCGCGGATCCTGGCCTGCGAGGGGAGGCGGGTGTGCGGTGGCAGTGAACCGTCGACGATCTTCTTACGGAGATCCCCCGCGACGCGCAGGTAGGCCGGCTGTTCACCGAAAGTCACTTAGCCGCTCCCATCAGGTTGTACAGACAGCAACAGCGTGGCAACCGTGGGTTGTGCCATGCAAGCAAAGGCCAGAGAATCACTCGATGTGATGACGCGAGCCCCCCAAGGGCTTTACGCAGGCACTTTCTCCCCGCTATGGGCGCGGTCACACCTCCATGCCGCTGCCGCCTTCACCACCGCCGTCAGCGCCGCCGGAGCCGCCGCCCGCCGGCGGGGTGGTGGCGAGACCCAGAGCCTCGCGGGTGGTGACCGTCGTGCTGCCGTCGATCAGCTTGGCGCCCTTTTCGTAGTGGGCGTAGAACGTGTCCGCGTCCCGCGCCTCGGCGGCCTTCTCCCACTCCTTCCGCGACCGGTCGAGGTTCTTCAGCAGGGCCTCGACCTGGCCGCTCACCGCCGGGTCGAAGGTGTGGCGGCGGAGCTGCCCGGTCTGCTCGGTGATCGCGTCGGAGACCCTGCGCGCCCACTTCTTGTGGCCCGGCAGGTCGTCCTCCACGTACTCCTCGTCGGGCGCCGAATCCATCGCCGTGTTGAGGAGGCGTGCCGCGTCCAGGTAGGCGAACTGGTCGCCGTCGAGCGTCGTCACGTCCTTGCGCAGCGAGCCGGTCAGCGTGCCCTGTTCGTCGGTGTTCCCGAACATGCAGGTGATCTCGCGGTCCCCGATGCGCCAGCTCTGCGCGGTCGGCGTGAAGTAGTACACGTCGACGTCGTCCGGGACGGCCCAGGCGTCCATCGCGTACGCGTCCATGAGCGCGTAGCACTTGTCGTCGGCCTGGTCGGTGACCGCGGAGTCGCCGGGGAAGGAGTCGCCGGCCACGGTGACCGAGGCGAACACCTCGGCGTCGTGCTTCCCGGCGCAGGGCACCGTGTCGACGTCGTAGGCGAGGCCCTCCAGGCTGTCACCCGGGGCGTCGAAGCACTCGCCCTTGCTCAGCGAGAAGGTGTTTCCGGCCGCCCCTTCGCTGAAGCCCTTCCAGAAGTCGTCCGCACCCCCGGTGGCGAACATCAGCCCGACCAGCAGGGCGCCGATCGACGACATCACGATGCCGCCGATCGCCATGCCCTTGCCGCGCTCCCCGCGCCTGCCGATCTGGACGAGCGCCACGATCCCGAGCACCAGCCCGACCCCGGGCAGGAAGCAGAGGACGCCGAGGACGAGCGCGGCGATCGCGAGCCCGTTGACGGGTGCGGGGCGGTTGTACGGCGAGTACCCCTGGCCCCAGGTCTGGTACGGGGTCCCGTACGGGGACTGCTGGTAGGGGCCCTGCTGGTAGGGAGCTTGCTGGTACGGACCCGGGTAGGAACCCTGCTGGTACGGGCCCTGCGGGTTCGGAACCTGCGGGTTCGGGGGCGGGTACGGCCCGGACGTCCCCGGAGCGCCCGGCGGTGCCCCTTGCGGCGGGTGCTGGCCCTCTGGTTGCTGCGGCCCGGGCGGCGGGGGTATGGCCACGAGTTCCCTTGCTCCTAGTCCACGCGCGGTGGAACCTGCGTACGGCTGCCGGATGGCTGCGCGCATCGTAAAGGGGGCGCGGGTACGGGCGGGACGGAGGGCGGGAGAACGGACGGGGAGAGGCCGGGGGTGCGGGTCGGGAGTGCGGGTCGAGGGTGCGGCTCGGGCCGGTCCGCCGGGCTGCGGTGCCGGGAACGGACGTGGTGGGGCCACGGGGGTAACACGCCTGCGGCCGACCGCCGGTGACACGCCATCACCCGCCGGCCGCGTCTAACCTGCGCGTATGACTGCACTGCCGGACTGCTTCTGCCCGACGGACGGCACCCGCGTCCCCTCCGGTTCGCTCGCCTGGTGCTGCCCGGTGTGCCGGGGGCCGCTCGACCTGGACTTCTCCCCGACCCCGGCCCCGCTCTCGTCGCTGACCGGCCGGGTGAACTCGCTGTGGCGGTACGCGGAGTGCCTGCCGCTGGCCTCGCCCACCGTGAGCCTGGGCGAGGGCCGCACCCCGCTGGTGTCCCTCCGCGAGGATGTCTCCGCGAAGCTCGACTTCCTGACGCCGACGCTGTCGTTCAAGGACCGGGGAGCGGTGCTGCTGGCCGAACTGGCGCTGCGGCTGGGTCCACGGCAGGTGCTGGCGGACAGCAGCGGCAACGCGGGCACGGCGGTCGCCGCGTACTGCGCGCGGGCCGGCCTGCCCTGCACCGTGTACGTGCCCGAGGGCACCTCCCCGAAGAAGCTGGAGCAGATCGAGGCGCACGGGGCGCGGCTGCGGGTGGTCGAGGGCGACCGCGAGGCGACGGCACGGGCGGCGCGCGAGGCGGCCGACGAGGAAGGCGTGTTCTACGCCTCGCACGTCTTCAACCCGTACTTCCTGCACGGCACGAAGACGTACGTCCACGAACTCTGGGAGGACCTCGGCGGACGGCTGCCGGACGTCGTCGTGGTGCCGGTCGGCAACGGCACGCTGCTGCTCGGTGCCGCGCTGGCGGTGGCGGAACTGCACGGAGCGGGGCTGATCGACCGCAGGCCCGCGCTGTACGCCGTCCAGTCGGCGGCGGTCGCGCCGCTCGCCCACGCATGGTCCGAGGGTGCCGAGGACCTCGTGGGTGTGACGGCGACAGCGCCCACGTTCGCCGAGGGCATCGCGATCCCGAACCCGCCCCGGGCCCGCCAGATCCTGCGCGCGGTACGCGCCTCCGGGGGCGCCTTCCTGACCGTGACGGAGGACCAGAT
This sequence comes from Streptomyces sp. NBC_01428, assembly GCF_036231965.1. Taxonomy (NCBI): domain Bacteria; kingdom Bacillati; phylum Actinomycetota; class Actinomycetes; order Kitasatosporales; family Streptomycetaceae; genus Streptomyces; species Streptomyces sp. NBC_01428. The sequence continues at coordinate 3,583,394 of NZ_CP109499.1, forward strand.
CCGGCACGCCCAGTCGGATCTGGCGAGCCGCGGCCTGTACGTGGAGTCGACCGGGGTGGCCTGCTGGGCTGCGGTGCGGGACGGCGCGCTCGGCGGGCGCGAGGCGGTGGTGCCGCTGTGCGGCGCGGGCGTGAAGACGGGGATGGCGCGGGAGTGAGGGCGAGCGGGGAGGCGGGGCCGAGCGGGCAGGTGGGGGCGAGGGTGGAGAGGCGGACGACACGGGAGTGAGGGCGGGGTCCGTGGCTCGGCGGTGAAGGCGGCGCCCTGCCGAGGTCAGCCCTTGGGCTCGGCCTGGGATTCGCGCTCGGATGCGCCGTCTGACGCGCGCTCGGATGCGGCCTCAGGCTCGGCCTCGGGCTCGGGTTCGGCCTCTGGTTCGGACGCGGACGCGAGTCGCTGCTGCTCCTCCTCGACGATCCGGCGGGCCAGGCCGCTGTCCGAGACGTCGACGGCGTCCGGGGTCGCCTCGGCCATGTCGCTGCGGCGGGCGTAGGCGTCGAAGAGCAGCGCCTTGTTCTGCAGGATGCTCAACAGCCGGTCGTCCACGCTGTCCGCGACGAGCAGCCGGTGGACCTGGACGGGACGGACCTGTCCCATGCGGTGGGCGCGGGCCACGGCCTGGTGCTCCAGGGTCGGCTTGACCTGCGGTTCGCACAGGATGACCACGGACGCCGCCTGGAGGTTGAGACCGATGCCGCCGGCCTCGATCTGGCAGAGCAGCACCGCGTGCCCGTCCGCCTCGGTGAACGCGTCGACCAGGCGCTGCCGGTCGGCCGCGGGCACGCTCCCCGATATCGGCCCGAACACCCTTCTCCCCGGCGCCTCCTGGTCCCCGGACCGCAGCGCCTGCTGGACGGCGGCGAGCACGTCACGGAAGTACGAGAACACCACCACCTTGAGATCGTTCGCGGCGGCCTCCGCGGCCAGTTCGCGCAGCCGCTGGAGCTTCGCGGACCGCTCGGGGTCGGCGTAGGCGGCCCGGCGCATCGCCATGAAGTTCCCCGCCGCGACCGCCCTGCGATAGGCCTTCCGGTCGGCCGGTCCGAACTCCTCCCACTCGTCGACCTGGACGAGCGCGGGCAGTTCGGTCAGCACGTCACGCTGGTTGCGCCGCAGATAGGCGGGGGCGACGGCCGTACGGAAGGCGTGCGGGCCCGCGGCGGCACTGCTGTTGTGGATCGCGGGGAGCAGGTCGGGACGCAGGTGGCGGACGAGGCTGCGGAACTCCTCGACACGGTTCTCCATCGGCGTACCGGTGAGGAAGAGCACCCGGTCGCAGCGGGCGGTCCAGGCGGCGACCGCCTTGGAGCGGCGGGCGTCCGGGTTCTTCACGTAGTGGGCCTCGTCGACGACGAGCATCCCGGGCGGCGCCCCGCCGACGGCCCCCGGTCCGGTGCCGTCCGGTACCGGCAGGGTGTGCAGCACGTCGTACGTGGTGATCGCGACGCCCCCGCGCTCGCGCCACTCGCTGTACGCGTCCTGCCGGTGGCCCCCGTGGACGGGGAAGGCGCGCAGGGTGCTGCGGGTGCCGATCTCCCGGGTCCAGTTGATCAGGACGCTGGCCGGGCAGACGACGAGGAAGTGGGTGTGGCCGTCGGCTGCGAGATGGGCGAGCGCGGCGATGGCCTGGACGGTCTTGCCGAGGCCCATCTCGTCGCCGAGCACGACGCGGCGCTGGGCGAGGGCGAACCGGGCGCCGAAGGACTGGTAGCCGCGCAGCGAGACCCGGCGGTGGGTGTCGTCCAGGCGCTGGCCGTGCACACGCTCGGCGACCTCGGACGGCAGGAACCCCTCGGCCGCCTCGACGTCGGCGGCGCCCGCGGGGTGGTCGGCGATCTCGGCGAGCTGGCTGTAGTACTCCGCGGAGCGCAGCTCGAAGTCGACCCAGGCCTCGATCTCGGAGGCCGGTTCGCGCAGCAGGTCGGTGGAGGCCTGCGCGAGCAGCAGGCGTACGTCTCGGGCGGCGGCGTCGGCCGTGAGGTCGCGCAGGGCGACGATCGCGGCGAACGCGCTCTGCCTGCGGCGCCTTCCGGTGACCGCGAGCCGCAGCCAGCCGGCGGCGGGTGCCGCTTCGGGGAGCAGGGCGCCGATGCGCTCGTCGAGCCGCCGGGCGGCGTCCACGGCCCGCCGCAGTTCGGGTGCGGCCTCGACGAGCCGGCGCAGCGCGACGACGAGGGCGGTGGTCCGGGGTTGGGGGTGGTCGACGTCGATCCGTACGGAGACGGTCTCCTCGACGGCGCGCGCGATCTGCCGGGCCGCCGCGAGCGCCTGGTCGGCCGTCTGGGCGCCGACGCCCGGGATCTGCCGCAGGTCGTAGCGGCTCGCCTCGTGCACGGCGCGCACCGAGGCGAGTCCGGCGGCCTCGACGGCCGCGAGCCGCAGCCGGCCCTCGGTGACGTCCTTCAGCCGGGAGACGGGGATGGACTCCAGCTCCCGGGCGACGAGTTCGTCCCGGAGCGGGGTGAGGGCCGAGCGGACCGCCTCGACGGCGCGGGTGTGGTCGGCGAGCACCGTGCGGGCGGCCTCGTGCAGCCGCGTGGCCTCCGCCAGCAGAACGCGCGCCTGCCGCCCGACGGGCGGTTGCGCCACGGGCACCTGCCCGCCGGCACGCCGCCCGCTCACCGCCTCCTCCGTACCCGCCATGACACCCCTCACGTGCCGCCCGCCGCACGCCTGCCGCCGTCCGATGCGCGCATCCTTCCATGCACCGCTGACACCGGTCCCGGGCGAGCCACCGTGCCCCGGCGAGCCACGGACGACCTCGGCGCGACCGACGAAGCCGTCCCCTCCGTCTGCCCGCCGCCCGAGCCGAAACACCGGCACCGGCACCGGCACCGACAGCAGCACCGGCATCGGGCCCGGAACTCCTCGCCGGCCCTCCACACCTGGCCGACCGGGATGTGTCGGATGAGGGGCAACCTCCGGTCGGGCAGGGGTCGTCTTCGGCCGTGATCGTCTCTTTCCCGCCAGGTCCGAACCAACGGAAGATCCGGTTCCGTCCCGATCCGTTCCGGTTCGGGTGTCAACTCGCCCCGTTTCGGGGAGATTTCAGGAATGGCTGCATCATGCAGACGTCCCCGTGGGCGGCAGGGGCATCCTGATCGCACCCCCGCGCACCACCACCCGTACGACGTCCCCCCACTCCTGTCCGGCACCACCCGCACGACCGCCTCCACGGTCGGCCCGACTGCCAGGAGTTCACGGTGACCGCCCACACAGCCACCACGATCGCCCGTCTCCTCGGCCGCCTCCTGTGCCTGCACCTCGCCCTCGCGATGGCGTCCGCGGCCGCCTTCACCGTGCTCGGCGCGCACACCCACCGCACGGCGCTCTACGCGCTGTGGGCGGCCCTGCCTCTCACCGGCGCCGCGTGGGCGCTCGCGCGGGCCACCGAGAAGCGGCGGTCGCGGCGCGACCGGGACGCCAGCACCGCCGACCCCGCCGACTGGACGTCCGCCGCCTGAATCCCGCCGCACCGCCCCCGCGGGGGCGGTCAGGCTCCCCGGCGCGCGGCCCAGACCGTGCGTTCGGTCCGCACCTCCAGGTCGTCGCGGCGCAGGATGCTGTGCGGCCCGTCCGTGTCGAGCAGCCGGTCCAGCGCGGCGAGGTCCTCGGCCGGAAGCCCGTCGGCGACCGTGCCGCGCAGGCGTCGCAGACTCCCCAGGGCGTAGGCGCCGACCGCCGCGTCACGGGAGCCCTCGATGTTCACGGTGAGAGCACGTTCGGCCTCGACGGTGAATCCGGCGGCGGTGAGCTTCGGGCCCCAGTCGGCGCCGCGGTGGGGAACGTGTTCGGCGTGGTACCGCTCGCTCGCGGCGTGACAGCGCTCCTCCAGGCCGGGCCTCTCCTCCGGGGCGTTCTCGGGCAGGAAGCGGGGGAAGCCGGCCAGTTCCAGGACCACGAACAGTCCGCCGCGCGCGAGGGCGTCGCGGACCGCGCGCAGCGCCCGGTCCGGGTCGGCCATGTGGTGCATCGAGGCCGACGCCCACACCAGGTCGGGCGCCCCGAGGTCGGGCCAGACGGTGTCGTCGAGGTCGGCCTGCACGGTACGGATCCGCCCGTCCACGCCCCGGGCGCACGCCTTCTCCCGCAGCCGCTGGAGGTGCGCGGCGGAGAAGTCGACGGCGGTCACGTCCGCCTCGGGGAACCGGTCGAGGAGGGCGAAGGTGCCCGCCCCCGTCCCGCAGCCCAGGTCCACGATCCGGCGCGGGTGCGTCCCGGTCGGCAGCCATGCCGTGACGGAGGCGAGGTGCTCGGCGAGGACTTCCGCGTCGAGGTCGAGGATCTCCGCCTGGCCGTCGACGGTGTCGCCGGAGTGCGCGTGAGAGCCGGAGTGGGAGTGACCGCCCTGGTGGCGATGGTGGTCCTGGCCGCCGGGGCCGCCGGGGACCCCGGAGTTGTCGTGACTGTCATGGCTGTTGTGGCCGTCGTGGCTGTCATGACCGGACGAGTGGGGGTGCGGGTGTGCGTGAGCCATGCCCTCACGCTAGAGCGGACATGCGCCTACGGCACGAATCCTTGCCGTTTCCGCAACAAAGTCGCCGGCCGGAGGGCGGTACGCGCAAGACGTGCGGCACCGCGGCCCCTCAGGCGCGGGAACCGTCACCGCCACTGTCGCCGGCACCGGCGTCGGCTCCGGCGTCGGGACGCTGGTGGCCGCGGCGGGCGTCGCGGTCGAAGATGCCGAGAATCTCGCACGACCCCCCTTCGGCCCCGATGGCGTGCGGCAGCATCGTGGGGAACTCCGCGGCTTGGTTGGTCTCCACCCGAAAACGCCGGTGGCCCAGCATCAGGATCGCGGTGCCGGACAGGACGACCAGCCATTCGCGGCCGGGATGCGCACGCATGCGGGCGGGGTTGTCCGGCGGCGGCTCGGTCATGCGCTGCCGTACGACGCTCATGCCGGGGTCGCCCTTGACGGGCCAGCGCATCAGCCCGTGGGCGGCGTCGATCATCGGACTGACGACCACGTCGTCGGAGGCCGTCTCGACCAGTTGGTCCAGGGTGGTGTCGAGTGCGCGGGCCAGTGTCACGAGGCTGTCCAGCGCCAGGCGCCGCTGCCCGTTCTCGATACGGCTGAGCGTGGACTGACTGAGCCGGGCGCGTGAGGCCAGCTCCTCCAGCGACCAGCCCTGCGCCACCCGCAGGGCCCGGATGCGCTTGCGCACGAGGCTGTCCAGCTCGCCGTCATTTTGCGTCATACGCAACATCGTATGCCTCTGATGCAAAGCGCGATGAGCGTCGGCGCCCCAGCACCTGAACGCCGGCAGTCACAACTCGTGAACGCCCACAGCCGCAGGGCGCACACGCCCTTTTCCTCGGCGGCCCGCCGACCCCGTTGCCCGTTCCCCGTTCCGCGTTCCCCGCTCGCCATTCCCCGTTCCACGCTCAAGCCCATGCTGAGCTGAACGTCGAACGCTGGGATCCCGTCCCCGAAACTCAAGGCGTAAATGAGGTCATCCCAGCGTGGAAGAGACGCCCCAGCACACCGGACACTCGCCGATCAGTAGTGATACCGGGCAGCGAGGATGACGATCTCCTTGTCCGTCACCAAATAGACGAGGCGGTGCTCATCGTCGATCCGTCGCGACCAGGCCCCAGGCAGGTGATACTTCAACGGCTCCGGCTTGCCGATGCCCGTGAAGGGGTCACGCCTGACATCTTCGATGAGCTTGTTGATCCGGGCGAGCATCTTGCGGTCGTTCTTGAGCCAGGACGTGTAGTCCTCCCAGCCCTGATCCTCGAAGACGAGCCTCACGCGGCACCCGCACCTGCGTCCGGCGACTCGGGATCGATCAGCTCACGCTCCGACACATTGATGTGCGACAGGGCGTTCTCGTACGCCTTGAGCAAGCGCCGGGCGTTCGCCGGCGAGCGCAGCAGATAGGAGCCCTCACGCAGCGCCATGTAGTCCTCGGCCGAGACAAGCACCGCGTTGCCGTGCTTGGAGACGATCTCGATGGCCTCATGGTTCTCGTTGACCTTTTTGATCAACGGAAACAGTTCCTTGCGCGCTTCACTCGCAGTTATGGACATGACATCAACCCTCCCGCCAAGTGGTACTTAATAACGTACCACTCTTACGTCATCCGAGAGGGGAGACGACTGATGACCGCCCAGCTGATCCAGCACCCATCCAGCGCGGTGCGAGTTCATCCAGCACATCCAGCACCACACGGCCGGACCGGATGGTGTACACATGGCACACTCGGTACGCTTGAGCGCATGACGCAGCCGCTACACATGGAGTCCATTCGAGACGTGCGCGCCCACCTGGCGGAAGTCGTGGAGCGTGCGGACCGCGACGACGTACCGACGGTCATCACCCGCCGGGGCAAGGAAGTCGCCGCCGTCGTCTCCATCGAGGTGCTGCGCAAGTACCAGGAGTGGGAAGAGCGCGAGATCAACCGGATCATCGATGAGCGCATGGCCAACCCTGCGCCCGGCATCCCGATCGAGGACACCATGAGGGAGACGCTGGCACGCGGTGAGTGAGTACCGGACCGTCTTCCGCCCCGAGGCGCAGGCCGAGCTGCGGAAGATCCCTCGTGACATGGCGCTGCGCATCCTCGCCAAGCTGACCGAGCTGGAGACCGACCCTCTCGGCTTCAACACCACCGCACTCGTATCCCAGCCCGAGCGACGCCGCCTGCGCGTCGGCGACTATCGCGTCCTCTACACGATCGACAACGGAGAGCTGATGGTCTGGGCCGTTCATGTCGGACACCGGTCCACCGTTCACGAGACCTGATTGCCGCTGACCCCACGCCAGAATATCCAGCACCCATCCAGCACGGTGACGGCGAAGGGGTCGGACTCAACAGAGTCCGACCCCTTCTGACCTGCATGTTTGCCACGCCAGTGACGTGGTGTTGTTTCACCCGCTCACACGTTGAAGCGGAACTCCACCACATCGCCGTCCTGCATCACATACTCCTTGCCCTCCATGCGGGCCTTGCCCTTGGAGCGGGCCTCGGCGACCGAGCCCATCTCGACCAGGTCGGCGAAGGAGATGACCTCGGCCTTGATGAAGCCCTTCTGGAAGTCGGTGTGGATGACACCGGCCGCCTCGGGAGCGGTCGCGCCCTTCTTGATGGTCCAGGCGCGGGATTCCTTGGGGCCTGCCGTCAGGTAGGTCTGCAGGCCGAGGGTGTTGAAGCCGACGCGGGCCAGCGTGGCGAGGCCGGGCTCCTCGGCGCCCACCGACTCCAGGAGCTCCATGGCGTCCTCCTCGTCCAGCTCGGCGAGGTCCTGCTCCAGCTTGGCGTTGAGGAAGATCGCCTCACCGGGGGCGACCAGGGCGCGCTGCGCCGCCTTGAAGTCCTCGTCGACCAGCTCGTCCTCGTCCACGTTGAAGACGTAGAGGAACGGCTTGGTGGTGAGCAGATGCAGGTCGTGCAGCAGCTCCTCCTTGCCGGAGCCCTGGACGATGCCCGCGGAGAAGAGCGTGTCGCCCTTCTCCAGGATCGCCTGGGCCGCCTCGACCGCCGCGACCTTGGGCGCGATGTCCTTCTTGATGCGCGACTCCTTCTGGAGGCGCGGCAGGACCTTCTCGATCGTCTGGAGGTCGGCGAGGATCAGCTCGGTGTTGATCGTCTCGATGTCGTCCTTGGGCGAGACCTTGCCGTCGACGTGCACGACGTTCTCGTCCTTGAAGGCACGGATGACCTGGCAGATCGCGTCCGACTCGCGGATGTTCGCGAGGAACTTGTTGCCCAGGCCCTCACCCTCGCTCGCGCCGCGCACGATGCCCGCGATGTCGACGAAGTCGACGGTCGCCGGCAGCACGCGCTGCGAGGAGAAGATCTCGGCCAACTTGGTCAGTCGGGGGTCGGGGACGCCGACCACGCCGACGTTCGGCTCGATCGTGGCGAACGGGTAGTTGGCCGCGAGCACGTCGTTCTTGGTCAGGGCGTTGAACAGGGTCGACTTGCCGACATTGGGCAGACCGACGATTCCGATCGTGAGCGACACGTTGCGACTTCCCGTACGAGGAGGATGGGCGAAGGGCCCTAGGAGAGCACGGGCCGATCCACCAGTCTACGGCGTGCCCCGGCGCCTCCCGGCGAGGTATCGAACGCATGGCCAAGGTCTTTCCATGGCCTCGTCTTCGGTGGCTCTCCGGCGTGTCCGAAGAGCGGTTCCACACATAAAACGACCTAAGTTGGTCCGGTGGAGCAACACAGGACGCGCCCCCCTCAGTACAGGCCGCGACGCGGCATGCCCGTTCCGGCGCAGGCCGGGCGTGCCGTGTCCGACGGTGTCCGGCGGAGTGCCCCGGCGGTGCGGAGGCCCGCCGCGGCGGGTGTGCGGGCGGGGCGGCGGCTGCCGAACCCCCGGCTCACCGGGCTCGGCAGCGGGCTGTTCTGCGGTGCCACGCTGTTCGCCCTCGCCTGCCTGGACCAGCTCCTCCTCGGAGGTTCCCAGACGGTCTACGGGGTGCTGTTCCTGCCGGTGTGCCTGCTGACCGCGCTGTGGGTGCGGCCCGGCGACCTGGTGACCGCCCCCGTGGTCGTGCCGATCGCGTTCACCTTCGGGCTGCTGCCGGTGGCCGCGGACAGCGACGGCGGGATCAGCGGCCGCTTCATGAGCCTGGTCACCGCCCTCGCCCTCCAGGCCGGCTGGCTGTACGGCGGCACGCTGATCGCGGGCCTCGTGGTGATCGTGCGCCGGATCCGCCTCATGGCCCGCCGCGCCGCCCGGCGCAGGGCCCAGGCGGCGCAGGCGGGACAGACAGGACAGACGGGCCAGACGGGCCGGACGGCTCCGGCGCGCGGGCCGCAGGTCGGCCGGCAGGCCCGCTGAGCTACGGCGCGAGCTTCGCGGCCCGCATGGCGGCGCCGACGATCCCCGCGTTGTTCTGGAGCTGCGCCGGGACGATCTCCGCGGTGATGCCCTCGATCAGCGGCAGGAACTTGTCCGCCTTGCGGCTGACACCGCCGCCGATGATGAACAGCTCCGGGGAGAACAGCATCTCGACGTGCGCCAGGTACTTGGTGACGCGGCGCGCCCAGTGCTCCCAGGTCAGTTCGTTGTCGTCCTTGGCCTTGGTGGAGGCCTTCTTCTCCGCGTCGTGGCCGTTCAGCTCCAGGTGGCCCAGCTCGGTGTTCGGGACCAGCTCGCCGTCGATGAACAGGGCGCTGCCGATGCCGGTGCCGAAGGTGAGCAGGATGACCGTGCCGCTGCGGTCCTTGCCCGCGCCGAACTGCATCTCCGCGACGCCCGCCGCGTCCGCGTCGTTCAGCACGGTCACCGGCAGGCCGCCGATCCGCTCGCCGAGCAGGGCGCCCGCGTCGGTGTCGATCCAGGACTTGTCGACGTTGGCCGCCGTACGGATCGTGGAGCCGCCGGTGACCACGCCCGGGAACGTGATGCCCACCGGGCCCGACCAGCCGAAGTGGTCGACGACGTCCTTGACGCCGTCGGCCACCGCGTCGGGCGTCGCCGGATGCGGGGTGAGCACCTTGAAGCGCTCCTCCGCGAGGTCTCCGCGGTCAAGGTCCACGGGGGCACCCTTGATCCCGGATCCGCCAATGTCCACACCGAAGATCTGCATGGCCCTACGTTACGTCGTGGGACTGACGGTCACTTCCCGGCGGTACCACCGGTGCGCTCCGCCACCAGGGCGGCCGCCTCGGCGCGCAGGTCGCGGCGCAGTTCCTTGGGCAGCGAGAAGGTGATGGACTCCTCGGCGGCCTTGACGATCTCCACGTCCTCGAAGCCGTGACCCGTGAGCCGCTCCAGGACCTGCTCGACGAGGATGTCCGGGACGGAGGCACCGGAGGTGACGCCGACCGTGGTCACGCCCTCCAGCCATGTCGCGTCGATCTCGTCGGCGAAGTCCACCAGGTAGGCCTCACGGGCGCCGGCGAGCTTGGCGACCTCGACGAGCCGTACCGAGTTCGAGGAGTTGCGCGAGCCGACCACGATCACCAGGTCGGCCTCGGCGCCCATCTGCTTCACCGCGAGCTGGCGGTTCTGCGTGGCGTAGCAGATGTCGTCGCTCGGCGGGGAGATGAGCTGCGGGAACTTCTCCTTGAGGGCGTCGACCGTCTCCATGGTCTCGTCGACCGACAGGGTGGTCTGGGAGAGCCAGACGACCTTGGAGGGGTCACGGACCTCGACCTTGGCGACGTCCGCGGGGCCGTCGACGAGGGTGATGTGGTCGGGGGCCTCGCCGGAGGTGCCGATGACCTCCTCGTGGCCCTCGTGGCCGATGAGGAGGATGTCGAAGTCGTCGTCGGCGAAGCGGACGGCTTCCTTGTGGACCTTGGTGACCAGCGGGCAGGTCGCGTCGATGGTGGCGAGCTTGCCGGCGGCGGCCTCGTCGTGGACGGCGGGGGCGACGCCGTGCGCCGAGAACATGACGATGGAGCCCTCGGGCACCTCCGCCGTCTGCTCGACGAAGATCGCGCCCTTCTTCTCCAGGGTCTGCACGACGTACTTGTTGTGGACGATCTCGTGGCGGACATAGATCGGGGCCCCGTACTGCTCAAGGGCCTTCTCGACGGCGATCACGGCACGGTCCACGCCCGCGCAGTAGCCCCGGGGGGCGGCGAGCAGGACACGGCGGCCAGTCGAAGCAGTCATGGGACCCATCGTAAGGCCGTACCCGGCCGGTCGAAGATCGCCTCTCGTAAGGCCGTACCCGGCGGGTCAAAGATCGTCTCCTTGGGGAGACTGGGAAGCCGGGAGGGGCGGGGCCCCGCACGACCCTCGGGAGGCACGATGTCCGACACCCGGACCACTGACGGCGCCGGAGCCGCGGAGCACGGGCTGCGGCGCAGCCTCGGCTTCCGTGACCTGGTCGTCTACGGGCTGCTGTTCATCGCCCCCATGGCACCGGTCGGCGTGTACGGGACGCTCGACGCGAAGTCGCACGGGGCGGTCGCGCTGGTCTACCTCGTCGCGACGGTCGCGATGGCGTTCACCGCGTTCAGCTACGCGCAGATGGTCCGGGTGGTCCCCCAGGCGGGTTCGGTGTTCGCCTACGCGCGCGCGGGTCTGGGCAAGGAGGCGGGGTTCGTCGCCGGGTGGATGGTGATGCTGGACTATCTGCTGATCCCGGCGGTGGCCTACCTGTTCTCCGGCATCGCGATGAACTCCCTGGTCCCGGAGGTCTCCCGGTGGGTGTGGACCGCCCTCGCCGTTGTGATCACGACGTTCCTGAACCTGTGGGGGGTGCGCACCGCGGCCCGGGTCGGCTTCCTGGTCCTCGCGCTGGAGATCGTGGTCCTGCTGATCTTCGTCGTGTCGGCCGTCGTGATGCTCGCGCGCGACGGCGCCCACCGCGACTGGCTGTCCCCGCTGGCGGGTGACGGCACGCAGGGGGCGTTCGCGCTGTCGGCGGTCGTCGGGGCGGTGTCGGTGGCCGTCCTGTCGTTCCTCGGCTTCGACGCGATCGCGAGTTTCGCGGAGGAGGTGACGGGCGGTTCGGAGAAGGTGGCCCGGGCGGTGCTGTTCTGTCTGGCGCTGGCGGGTGTGCTGTTCGTGGCGCAGACGTACCTGGTGGCGCTGCTGGAGCCGTTGTCGTCCGCTCAGCTCGCTGCGGACCCCGGCAAGCAGGGCGCGGCCTTCTACGACGCCGTGGACGCCTCCGTCGGCGCGTGGCTGCACAACCTGGTGGCGGTCAGCAAGGCCATCGGCGCGGCCTTCGCGGCGCTCGCCGGGCAGGCCGCGGCCGGCCGGCTGCTCTACGCGATGGCCCGCGACCGCCGGCTGCCCCGGGCGCTGGCCCGGACCGACTCCGGGGTGCCGCGGGCGGCGCTGGGGTGCGCGGCGGTGATCACGCTGGTCGCGGCGGTGTGGGCGGCGCGGCGCGACGACGGCCTCGACAAGCTGGTCTCGGTGGTCGACATCGGCGCGCTGACCGCGTTCACGCTGCTGCACGCGTCGGTGGTGGGCTGGTTCGCCGTGCGCCGCAGGAGCGGGCCTCCCGTCTGGTGGCGGCACGTCCTCGTCCCCGTGCTGGGCGCGGCGATCACCGTCGCCGTGATCGTCGAGGCCTCCGGAACGGCCCAGGTGGTGGGTGCGATCTGGCTGGCGGTCGGCCTGACGGTCCTGTTCGCCCAGCGCGGCCGGTCCGGCCGGGGCATGGACGAGGACGCGCCCGGCGGAGCGGTCTGAGGGCGGGGCCGGCTGATCGTCGGCCCGGCCCTGGCCGACCGCCGCGGGGCCACGGACCCGCCCGCGCCTGTCGCCCACGAGGTGGGGCAGGGGGCGGGCGTCGCAGGTGCGGGGATGTCGGTGGGGGCCACTACGCTCGGCGCATGGCTCTCAACACGTCCGCGGACGCTCCGCTGCCCGTCGGCGAGGTGTCACGGCTCATCGGGGGATGGATCGACCGGCTCGGCGCGGTCTGGGTCGAGGGGCAGATCACCCAGTTGTCGCGGCGCCCCGGGGCGGGGGTCGTCTTCCTGACGCTGCGCGACCCGTCGTTCGACATCTCGGTGAGCGTGACCTGCTACCGGCAGGTGTTCGACGCGGTCGCCGACGTGGTGAGCGAGGGCGCGCGCGTGGTGGTCCAGGCGAAGCCGGAGTGGTACGCGCCGCGGGGGCAGTTGTCCCTGCGGGCGACCGAGATCAAGCCGGTCGGCGTGGGCGAGCTGCTCGCCCGCCTGGAGCAGCTGAAGAAGTCGCTGGCGGCCGAGGGGCTGTTCGCGGCCGACCGCAAGAAGCCGCTGCCCTTCCTGCCGCAGCTGATCGGGCTGGTCTGCGGGCGCGCCTCGGCGGCCGAGCGGGACGTGCTGGAGAACGCGCGGCACCGCTGGCCGGCCGTGCGCTTCGAGGTGCGCAACGTCGCCGTGCAGGGCGTCCACGCGGTGCCGCAGGTCGTGCAGGCCGTGAAGGACCTGGACGCGCGCGACGACGTCGACGTGATCGTCGTGGCGCGCGGCGGCGGCAGCGTCGAGGACCTCCTGCCGTTCTCGGACGAGCAGCTCGTCCGGGCGGTGGCGGCCTGCCGTACGCCGGTGGTGTCGGCCATCGGGCACGAGCCGGACAACCCGCTGCTGGACCACGTGGCCGACCTGCGGGCGTCCACTCCGACCGACGCCGCCAAGAAGGTCGTGCCGGACGTGGGCGAGGAGTACGAGCGGGTGCGGTTCCTGCGCGACCGGGCCCGCCGCAGCGTGCAGTCCTTCCTCGACCGGGAGGAGCGGGGCCTCGCGCACACGCTGGCCAGGCCCTCGATAGAGGACCCGCACCGGATGATCGACGAGCGGGCGGACCAGGTGGCGGCCCTGCTCGACCGGGGCCGGCGCACGCTCGGGCACCTCCTGGACCGCGCGGACTCGGAGCTGACGCACACGCACGCGCGCGTGGTGGCCCTCTCCCCCGCGGCGACCCTCCAGCGCGGGTACGCGGTGCTCCAGAAGGCCGACGGGCACGTGGTCCGCGACCCGGCGGAGGTCACGGCGGACGAGACGCTGCGGGCGCGGGTCGCCGAGGGTGAATTCACGGTTCGAGTCGATGCATAGGGTGGGCGCATGACCAGCAAGGTGGACGAGGCGCTCGGGTACGAGCAGGCACGGGACGAGCTGATCGAGGTCGTACGCCGCCTGGAGGCGGGCGGCACGACCCTGGAGGAGTCGCTGGCGCTCTGGGAGCGCGGCGAGGAGCTGGCCAAGGTGTGCCGGCGCTGGCTGGAGGGCGCCCGGGCCCGGCTGGACGCGGCCCTCGCCGAGGAGGAGTCCGGAGAGGGCGGCGCCGCGGGCGGCGAGCCCGGGGACGCGGGCTCCCGGTAGGCATGTGATCGTCCACGGTGGGGCGGCTCCCGGCAGGAGCCGCCCCACCGCCGTGCCGCCCCACCGCCTACCGCCGCGCCGCCCACCGCTGTGCCGCCCCGCCGCTCACCGCTGTGCCGCCGCGCCGCCCCAGCACTGTGCCGCTGTGAAGCGGATCACCCTGCCCCGGCTTTGGTTGAACTTTCAACCTACTCGTCGTACTGTCGGTGATGCCAACAGATCCCCCACGGATCCACCGCACGCACCGAGAAGGTTTCTTTCATGTCTCTCGTCCTTGACCCCGCCGCTCAGGACCTGCTGTTCCGCGAGGCCCGCACCGCGAACACCTTCACCGACGAGCCGGTGACCGACGCGCAGGTCCAGGCGATCTACGACCTGGTCAAGTTCGGCCCGACCGCCTTCAACCAGTCGCCGCTGCGCATCACGCTGGTCCGCTCCCCCGAGGCCCGCGAGCGCCTCGTGCAGCACCTCGCCGAGGGCAACCAGGCGAAGACCGCCGCCGCCCCGCTGGTCGCGATCCTGTCCGCGGACAACGAGTTCCACGAGGAGCTGCCGGCCCTGCTGCCGCACTTCCCCGCCGCCAAGGACCTGTTCTTCTCCGAGCGCCCGGCCCGTGAGAACGCCGCCCTGCTGAACGCCGCTCTTCAGGCCGCGTACTTCATCATCGGCGTCCGCGCCGCGGGCCTCGCCGCCGGCCCGATGACCGGTGCCGACTTCGCCGGGATCCAGAAGGAGTTCCTGGACGACGACCACACCCCGCTGATGATCGTCAACATCGGCAAGCCGGGCGAGGACGCCTGGTTCCCGCGCTCCCCGCGCCTGGAGCTCGACCAGGTCATCACGACCGTCTGACGGACCACGCCGCCGAAACGATCCCGGCAGCACCCGCGCGGCAGAAGGGCCCCCGGCACACCGCCGGGGGCCCTTCTCGTACGTTCGCGCGCGGCCGGGGCGCCCTGCGGCGCGGCCACGCGACGCCCTAGGTCGTCTTGAGCGACTGCGCCATCTTCGTCAGCACACCGAAGGACGCGGTACCCGTCACCACGGTCGTGGCGCCGTCGCCCTTGAGGACGAGCGCGTCGTAGTGGTCGCCCTCGTAGCGCTGCCACGTCCGGTCGCCGATGCGCTGGGTCACCTTGGTCGCCCGCGCGCCCTGACTGGCCGAGTCGATGAAGACGGGCGCACGCTGAGTGGACTGCTCGACCGCCACGTACTGACCGTCGGGGTCCTGGAAGCCGAGGTGCCAGACATCGAACTCGCTGCCGTCGTACCGCACCGAGGTCGGCTTCCACTCCGCCGGCAGCCCGGCGGGGGCCGCCACGGGGTAGCTCGCCGCACGGCGCGCGGTCAGCAGCTCGACCCGGTAGTCGACCCGCTTGAGATCGGGCGCGGAGTCGTCGTGCGGGATGAAGATGTAGATGACGCCTGCCATCAGCCCGATGAGGCCCAGGGAGAGAATCATGTCCCGGACCGACTGCTTGCCTTTCGTACCTGCCACGCCCCTATCGTCGCAGGTGCCCTGGCGTGCTCATCCGTGGGCCCCCCTGCTCATTTTGTCAGCCTGGCGATAGAGTCGGGGGCACCACCCTCATCCGGCCGTCGTCGTATCAGAAAGGTGCGTCTCGATGACCGAGCATCATCTGCCGTCCGAACTCGAAGTCCCGTCGGAAGCCCCCGACCGCAACCTCGCCCTCGAACTCGTCCGCGTCACCGAGGCCGCCGCGATGGCCGCGGGACGCTGGGTGGGCCGGGGCGACAAGAACGGTGCCGACGGCGCCGCCGTCCGCGCCATGCGGACTCTCGTCTCCACCGTCTCGATGAACGGCGTCGTCGTCATCGGTGAAGGCGAGAAGGACGAAGCCCCGATGCTCTTCAACGGAGAGCGCGTGGGCGACGGGTCCGGCCCCGAGTGCGACATCGCCGTCGACCCGATCGACGGGACGACGCTCACCGCCAAGGGCATGACCAACGCGATCGCCGTCCTGGCCGCCGCCGACCGCGGCACCATGTTCGACCCGTCCGCGGTCTTCTACATGGACAAGCTGGTCACCGGCCCCGAGGCCGCCGACTTCGTCGACATCAACGCGCCCGTGTCGGTCAACATCCGCCGCGTCGCGAAGGCCAAGCGCGTCACCCCCGAGGACGTCACCGTCGTCATCCTCGACCGGCCCCGCCACGACGGGATCATCAAGGAGATCCGGGAGACCGGCGCGCGCATCAAGCTGATCTCCGACGGCGACGTCGCGGGCTCGATCCTGGCGCTGCGCGAGGGCACCGGCATCGACCTGCTGCTCGGCATCGGCGGCACGCCCGAGGGCATCATCTCGGCCTGTGCGGTCAAGTGCCTCGGCGGCACCATCCAGGGCAAGCTGTGGCCCAAGGACGACGAGGAGCGCGCGCGGGCCGTGGACGCCGGGCACGACCTCGACCGCGTCCTCGGCACGAGCGACCTGGTCTCCGGCGAGAACGTCTTCTTCGTCGCCACCGGCATCACCGACGGCGAGCTGCTGCGCGGGGTGCGCTACCGCCCCGAGACCGCGACGACCGAGTCGATCGTGATGCGGTCCAAGTCCGGGACGGTCCGCCAGATCACGTCGGAGCACCGGCTGAGCAAGCTGCGCGCGTACAGCGCGATCGACTTCGACCGCGCCAAGTAGGACCACCGGCCGGCGGCACCCGCCGGGCGCCGTGCAGGCGCGGAAGGGGCGCCCCTTGTGCGGAGGGGCGCCCCTTTTCCGTGCGTGGACCCGATGGGAGGCCTGACGGTTTCCCGCTCTGCCTCCCGTTCGGTCTCCCGTACGCGGCCGGTCCGGGCCGAGAGGTCAGCCGGCCGCGGCTATCGTCCCGCGCGCGGCCTTCTGGAGCTCCACGTCGCGGCGGCGGCGCCGGGCGAGCACGACGCGGCGCTCGGCGGCGGTCAGGCCGCCCCAGACGCCGTACGGCTCGGGTTGCAGGAGCGCGTGTTCGCGGCACTCGACCATCACCGGACAGCGGGCGCAGACGCGCTTGGCGGCCTCCTCACGGGAGAGCCGGGCCGCGGTGGGCTCCTTGGAGGGGGCGAAGAACAGGCCGGCCTCGTCGCGGCGGCACACCGCCTCCGTGTGCCATGGCGCTTCCTGATCCCTGTCCCGCACTGGCGCCCGCTGGGCCGGTACGGCAGCTACCTGCAGGGACTGATGCGGCGGTTGCAGCACGGTCTACTCCTGACGACGGCTTCGCGAGCGTGCCGGGCGCCGGGGGAAGTTCCACAGCGCCCTCCAAGAGACGATGCAGCAAGGCCTACCCGCTGTGCGCGCGCCTATGCACTGCGTTCCCAAGCCCGGGCGTTCTTCCGCGTGATCGATCGTCCACGACTGAACCAATGCCCGCGCGCCGCCCGCGCGTTCACAAGCGTCAACGGTCCAGGTGCTTGCGCAAACCCCGGTCCAGACGGTCGGCGACCCGGTCGTTCAGCCGGCCCGTGACGCGGTCGAGGATGTCCGCGACGAGCTTGCCTCGCTTGGGCCGGGCCTCCACGTTGCCGAGGACGGCGAGGCCGTCGATGTACACCACGGGGGCGTCCGGGTCGCCCGAATCCATCGTGTGCACCTCGAAGTTGCCCAGTACGCCGCCGCCGTTGCCGCGCAGCGAGACGTTCTCCGGGACACGGATCTCGATGTTGCCGAACACGGAGACCGTCTTGATCACGACCTGCTGGTACTCGAAGATCGCCTCGCTCAGGTCGATCTCGACGCTGCCGAACACCGCGTACGCGTGGATCCGGCGGCCCGCGCGCCAGCGGCCCTTGCGGACGGCGGCGCTGAACACCGCCACCACGCTCTCGTCGGCGTCGACCGGGATCGCGCCCGCCGTGGGGCGGTTGGGCGCCGAGGCGTAGGCGGGCGTCGCGCGGCCGGTGTGCGCGGCGGGCAGGTCCCGGACGAAGCGGTCGAGCTCGCCCACCGTCTTGGTGGCCAGCACCCCCTCCACGCGCTCGGAGTGCTCCTCCGGCGTGAGGCGGCCCTCGGCGAGGGCGTCGCGCAGGATGTCGGTGATCCGGTCGCGGTCGGCGTCGGAGGCGCGCAGCTCGACCGGGGGCGCCGCCGGGGCCGGGGTCGCGTCGGAGCTCTTCTGAAGGTCCACGACAGCAGCGTACCCAAACGCGATAGATCGCGACTACCCCTTCCGGGCCCCCTGTGGAGAACCGGGTGTCCGTCCGGTGTCCGAACTGAGCCTTACCTCACAGACTCGGCACCCGCGCCAGGTCCTACGCTGGTGGACGCTGCCAATGGAGGCACGCCGCTGTCTGTCGAGTGAGGAATGGGCGAGATGCCTGAGTTCGCGTACACCGATCTGCTCCCCCAGGGAGAGGACACCACCCCCTACCGGCTGGTGACCTCCGAGGGTGTCTCCACCTTCGAGGCCGACGGGCGCACGTTCCTCAAGGTGGAGCCGGAGGCGCTGCGCAAGCTCGCCGAGGAGGCCATCCACGACATCCAGCACTATCTGCGGCCCGCGCACCTCGCCCAGCTGCGCCGCATCATCGACGACCCCGAGGCGTCGGGCAACGACAAGTTCGTCGCGCTCGACCTGCTGAAGAACGCGAACATCGCGGCCGCGGGTGTCCTGCCGATGTGCCAGGACACGGGCACCGCGATCGTCATGGGCAAGCGCGGGCAGAACGTGCTCACCGAGGGCGGCGACGAGGCGGCCCTGTCCCGCGGCATCTACGAGGCGTACAAGAACCTGAACCTGCGCTACTCGCAGATGGCCCCGCTGACCATGTGGGACGAGAAGAACACCGGCTCGAACCTGCCGGCGCAGATCGAGCTGTACGCGACCGACGGCGGCGCCTACAAGTTCCTGTTCATGGCCAAGGGCGGCGGCTCCGCCAACAAGTCGTTCCTCTACCAGGAGACGAAGGCGGTCCTCAACGAGGGCTCCATGATGAAGTTCCTGGAGGAGAAGATCCGCTCCCTGGGGACGGCCGCCTGCCCGCCGTACCACCTGGCGATCGTCGTCGGCGGCACCAGCGCCGAGTACGCCCTGAAGACCGCGAAGTACGCCTCGGCGCACTACCTGGACGAGATCCCGGCCGAGGGTTCCGAGCTGGGCCACGGCTTCCGGGACAAGGACCTGGAGCAGAAGGTCTTCGAGCTGACGCAGAAGATCGGCATCGGCGCGCAGTTCGGCGGCAAGTACTTCTGCCACGACGTGCGCGTGGTGCGGCTGCCCCGGCACGGCGCGTCCTGCCCCGTCGCGATCGCCGTCTCCTGCTCCGCCGACCGCCAGGCCGTCGCGAAGATCACCGCCGAGGGCGTCTTCCTGGAGCAGCTGGAGACCGACCCGGCGCGCTTCCTGCCGGACACGACGGACGAGCACCTCGACGAGGCCGGCGACGTCGTGAAGATCGACCTGAACCAGCCGATGGAGGACATCCTCGCCGCGCTGACGCAGCAGCCGGTCAAGACCCGGCTCTCGCTCACCGGCCCGCTCGTCGTGGCGCGCGACATCGCGCACGCCAAGATCAAGGAGCGGCTGGACGCGGGCGAGGAGATGCCGCAGTACCTGAAGGACCACCCGGTGTACTACGCGGGCCCGGCCAAGACGCCCGAGGGGTACGCGTCCGGCTCGTTCGGCCCGACGACGGCCGGCCGCATGGACTCCTACGTCGAGCAGTTCCAGGCGGCAGGCGGTTCCAAGGTGATGCTGGCCAAGGGCAACCGGAGCAAGCAGGTCACCGACGCCTGCGGCACGCACGGCGGCTTCTACCTCGGCTCGATCGGCGGCCCGGCCGCCCGTCTCGCCCAGGACTGCATCAAGAAGGTCGAGGTCGTCGAGTACGAGGAACTCGGCATGGAGGCGGTCTGGCGCATCGAGGTCGAGGACTTCCCGGCGTTCGTCGTCGTCGACGACAAGGGAAACGACTTCTTCCAGGACCCGGCGCCCGCGCCCACGTTCACGTCCATCCCGGTGCGGGGCCCCGGCCTCGCGCAGTAGGACGCGCGCGCTGTCCCCGGTGACGTCGTAGCCCGCTCCCCCGGGCTTCCCACGAGCCTCACGAACGGCCGTCGAGCAGGCGGCCGTTCGTCGTGTCCGGGGACGGCGCCCGGACACGGGTTCCGCGTGCCGCGCGTGCCCGGGCGGGAACACGCGTCGCCTCCTGGATGCTGTCCCCCATGGAGGTGTCACCAATGGCAGATGGCCAGGGCGAAGGCGCGTACCGGATCGAGCACGACTCCATGGGTGAGGTGCGGGTGCCCGCGGACGCGAAATGGCGGGCGCAGACCCAGCGCGCCGTGGAGAACTTCCCGATCTCGGGGCAGCACATCGAGCGCGCGCACATCGAGGCCCTCGCCCGGATCAAGGCGGCCGCCGCGAAGGTGAACGGCGAGCTGGGCGTGATCGACAAGGATGTCGCCGAGGCGATCCAGGAGGCGGCGGAGGAGGTCGTCGAGGGGCGCTGGGACGAGCAGTTCCCGGTGGACGTGTTCCAGACGGGCTCCGGGACGTCCTCCAACATGAACACCAACGAGGTCGTCGCCACGCTCGCGACCGAGCGGCTGGGCCGGGACGTGCACCCGAACGACCACGTGAACGCCTCCCAGTCGAGCAACGACGTGTTCCCGTCCTCGATCCACATCGCCGCGACCGCCGCGGTGACCCGCGACCTGGTGCCCGCGCTGGAGCACCTGGCCGCCGCGCTCGGCCGCAAGGCGGAGGAGTTCGCCGACGTGGTGAAGTCGGGCCGCACCCACCTGATGGACGCCACGCCCGTGACGCTGGGCCAGGAGTTCGGCGGCTACGCGGCGCAGGTCCGGTACGGGGTCGAGCGGCTGCGGGCCTCGCTGCCCCGCCTGGCGGAACTGCCGCTGGGCGGCACCGCCGTGGGCACCGGCATCAACACACCGCCCGGGTTCTCCGCGGCGGTGATCGCGGAGGTGGCCCGGACGACCGGTCTGCCGCTGACGGAGGCCCGCGACCACTTCGAGGCGCAGGGCGCGCGCGACGGGATCGTGGAGACGAGCGGGCAGCTGCGGACCATCGCGGTCGGCCTGACCAAGATCGCGAACGATCTGCGGTGGATGGCGTCGGGACCGCGCACCGGGCTGTCCGAGATCAGCCTGCCGGATCTCCAGCCGGGCTCGTCGATCATGCCGGGCAAGGTGAACCCGGTGATTCCCGAGGCGGTGCTCATGGTCGCCGCGCAGGTGACGGGCAACGACGCGACGGTCGCCGTCGCGGGCGCGGCCGGGAACTTCGAACTGAACGTCATGCTGCCGGTGATCGGCAAGAACGTCCTGGAGTCGGTGCGCCTCCTCGCGAACGTCTCGCGGCTGCTCGCCGACCGGACGGTGGACGGGATCGTCGCGCACCGGGAGCGGGCCCGGGAGTACGCGGAGTCCTCGCCGTCGGTGGTGACGCCGCTGAACAAGTACATCGGGTACGAGGAGGCCGCGAAGGTCGCGAAGAAGGCGCTGGCGGACCGGAAGACCATCCGCGAGGTGGTGCTGGAGTCGGGTTACGTGGAGCGGGGGGATCTGACGGAGCAGCAGCTCGACGAGGCGCTGGATGTCCTGCGGATGACGCGTCCGTAACGGCCCGCCGCCGGGGAGAAACACCTGATGACGCCTCCGTAACAGGTCCCAGGCGACGGCGGGAACCATGACGCGTGCCGCAGCGTCGCATGCCCCGGGCACCTAATATCTGTTCATGGCAGACGGTGGAGCGGTGAGACGAGCGGAAGCGGGCGGGCCGGCGGCGTTCTGGGAGCCCGGGCACCAGATCCTGTGGCGGTACCGGGAGAACGCCGGTGAGCACGTCCACATCTGCCGCCCCGTGACGGTCGTACGGGACGACGCCGAGCTGCTCGCGGTGTGGATGGCGCCGGGCACCGAGTGTGTGAAGCCGGTGCTCGCGGACGGGTCGCCGGTGCACGGCGAGCCGCTGGAGTCGCGCTACACCAAGCCGCGGACGGTGCGGCGCGACCGGTGGTTCGGAACCGGGGTGCTCAAGCTGGCGCGGCCGGGCGATCCCTGGTCGGTGTGGCTTTTCTGGGAGCCGGGCTGGCGTTTCAAGAACTGGTACGTGAACCTGGAGGCTCCGCTGACGCGTTGGTCGGGCGGGGTGGACTCCGAGGACCACTTCCTCGACATCTCGGTGCACCCGGACCGGAGTTGGCGCTGGCTGGACGAGGACGAGTTCGCGATGGCGCAGCGGGCCGGTCTGATGGATGCTCAACTGGCCGCGCGGGTACGGGAAGCGGGGTGGTCGGCGGTGGAGGTGATCCGCGCGTGGGGGGCGCCGTTCTCGGACGGATGGCAGCTCTGGAGGCCCGACCCGGCCTGGCCGGTTCCCGCTCTGCCGGATGACTGGGACCGTACGCCCGCGCACGTGTCCTCATGAGACCCTTGATGCGCCCCCGTGGTACAACCGTAGGATCGTCTTCCGCAAGGGCGCACGGCAGCAACAACTCCCGCATGATGAGCCGGGCTTGACCATATGTCACCGAGGGGCGGCAGGACGTGAGCGAGGGGTACGAGGGGTACGGCGGCGTGGCCGGCCGAGGTCCGGTCGCTCCGCGTGGTGGCGTCACGACGGTCGTGCGGGCGGGGGCCGCGGTCCTGACGCCGTGTTCGGCGCGGCCCGTTTCCGGCCGTCCGCAGGCCGTTCCCGGCCATGCGCCGGCTGTGCCCACCACCGGTTCCGCACCTGACGACACGCAGAATCCGTTCCTGGGGCACACATTCCGGGTATCGGGGCTGCGGGACGAACTGCGCGCACGGCGCGCAGCCCCGGACGGATGGACTCGACACGCGTGACGGAGCACCCCACCTCGCACGAGCGCCGGCAGAACGGCGCCGGCCGGCCGGCCGCCCCCGCGGACCCTCGCGGGGCGCTCCTGCGTACCCCGGACCAGCCGTCCCCCCAGCCCGGGTCCGGCGCCTTACCTCTTCAGGCCCGCGCGGGTGACACCTCGCGCGGCCCCGGCACGGACGCGCCGTCGCCGGCCGCGCCCGGTGCGGGCGCGGAGCACTCCCAGCCCTCGGCCGCCGAGCCGGATCCGCACCGCCCGCGGCCCGCGCCGGAGAGCATCCCGGTGCAGCCGGACGCGGAGCAGGACCGTTCCGCGCGCACCTCGGGCGGCAAGGAGCGCCGTACCGGGCAGAGCCTGCCGCAGGGCGGGCCGATGCCGATGCGGCGGGACGGCGACCGGCTGCGCTTCGTGGGCGCCGCGACCCGGCGGATCGCCCGGGGCATCGACCTCGACGAGATCGTCATGGGGCTGTGCCGGGCGACCGTGCCGACGTTCTCGGACGCGATCCTCGTCTATCTGCGGGATCCGCTGCCGGTCGGCGACGAGCGGCCGACGGGACCCCTGGTGCTGCGGCTGCGCCGGACCGACCGGATTCCCGAGGAGCGGGACACCGAGGGCGGCTTCCTGCCGCTCGCGCGTCCCGAACCCAACGAGCTGTCGGCGATGACCGCGGAGCTGTGCGAGGTGCGCCAGGGCGGCGCCCTGGCCGAGGTGCTGCGCGGAGTGCGGCCGGTGTTCGCCGACGCGCCCGCGGCCCGCGCCGCGCTGCCGGAGCTGCTCGGCGACGATCTGGCGGTCCCGAGCGGGCAGCGCGCGATCCTCGCGCCGCTGCGCGGCCGGCGCCGGGTGATCGGCGCCGCCCTGTTCCTGCGGCGGCCGGAGCGGATCGCGTTCGAGGCGGACGACCTGCTGGTCGCCGCCCAGCTCGCGACCCACAGCGCGCTCGGGATCGACAAGGCGGTGCTGTACGGCCGCGAGGCGTACATCGCCGACGAGTTGCAGCGCACGATGCTGCCGGAGACGCTGCCGCGGCCCACGGGTGTGCGGCTGGCGTCCCGGTATCTGCCGGCCGCGGAGACCGCGCGGGTCGGCGGGGACTGGTACGACGCGATCCCGCTGCCGGGCAGCCGGGTCGCCCTGGTCGTGGGCGACGTCATGGGTCACTCGATGACGTCGGCGGCGATCATGGGCCAGCTGCGGACGACGGCGCAGACCCTCGCGGGGCTCGACCTGCCTCCGCAGGAGGTGCTGCACCACCTCGACGAGCAGGCGCAGCGGCTCGGCACGGACCGCATGGCGACCTG
Source organism: Streptomyces sp. NBC_01428 (assembly GCF_036231965.1). NCBI lineage: Bacteria > Bacillati > Actinomycetota > Actinomycetes > Kitasatosporales > Streptomycetaceae > Streptomyces > Streptomyces sp. NBC_01428. The sequence continues at coordinate 3,607,240 of NZ_CP109499.1, forward strand.
CCTGTACGCCGTGTACGACCCGGTGTCGCACCGGATCACCATCGCCAACGCGGGCCATCCCCCGCCGGTGCTGCTGCACCTGGGCGGCCGGGCCGAGGTGCTGCGGGTACCGCCGGGCGCGCCCATCGGGGTCGGCGGGGTCGATTTCGAGGCCGTGGAGCTGGACGCGCCCGCCGGGGCGACGCTGCTGCTGTACACGGACGGCCTGGTGGAGTCGCGGCTGCGGGACGTCTGGACCGGGATAGAGCAGCTGCGCGAGAAGCTCGCCGCCACGGCCGCGCTGACCGGCCCGGATCATCCGCCGCCGCTGGAGGCCCTCTGCGACGAGGTGCTCGACATGCTCGGCCCGGGCGACCGGGACGACGACATCGCGCTGCTCGCGGCCCGGTTCGACGGGATCGCGCCGAGCGACGTCGCGTACTGGTTCCTGGAGCCGGAGGACGCGGCGCCGGGCCGGGCACGGCGGCTGGCCCGGCGGGCGCTCGCGCGGTGGGGCATGGAGGACATGACCGACGCGGTGGAGCTGCTGGTCAGCGAGGTCGTGACGAACGCGGTGCGCTACGCGTCGCGGCCGGTGACGCTGCGGCTGCTGCGGACGGACGTGCTGCGCTGCGAGGTCGGCGACGACGTGCCACAGCTGCCGCGGCTGCGGCAGGCGCGGGCCACGGACGAGGGCGGCCGCGGGCTGTACCTGGTGAACAAGCTGGCCCGGCGCTGGGGTGCCACCCGGCTGAGCACGGGGAAGGTCGTCTGGTTCGAGTTGAACCGGGGCTGAGGTCCGCGGCGGAGACGCAGAAGCAAAAAGAGGGGCACCCGGATCTCCGGGTGCCCCTCTCACGTGCCGTGTGCCGTCGTGGCTACTGCCCCTGGCTCTGGTCGTCCTGGCCGAACGGGTTGTCCGGGAGCTGGCCGGTCGGGGTCTGCGACGGCGTGGACGGGGGCGGTGACGACGGCGGGGTCGTCGTCGGCTTGTCCGAGGGCGACGGCGGACTGCTGCTGGAGGGCGGCTCCGACGTCGGTTCCTCGGTCGTCGGCGTCGACGACGGCGTGTCGGACGGCGACTGGCTGATGGTCGGCGTGTCGGTCGGCTCGACCGCCGCGCCCGAGGTGGTGTTCAGGTCGAACTTGCTGACCTTGCCGTCCATCGCGCCGAAGGTGTACGCCGCCCATATCTGGGCCGGGAAGCCACCGCCGTTGACACGGCCGCCCTCGGCGAAGAGGCCGGTGGCGCCCTTCATGGGCACTTGGTGGTGGTTCTTGGCGTCCTCGCCGAACAGTCCGACCGAGGTGACGAGGTTCGGCGTGTAGCCCGTGAACCAGGCCGACTTGTTGTTGTCGGACGTACCGGTCTTGCCGGCGACCTGCTGGCCGTCACGGGACGGGTTGTCCCGCACCGAGACGCGGGCCGTACCGTCGTCGACCACGCCGGTCAGCACGGAGGTGACCGTGTCGGCGGCCTCCTCGCTGATGACCCGCTCGCCGATGGGGTCGGGCAGGTCGACCGTGAAGTCCTTGTGCTCGGCCGAGGCGAGGATCGACGGGGTGACCTTCTTGCCGTGGTTGTCGAGCGTCGCGTACACGCCCGCCATCTCCAGCGGGCTGGCGCCCATGGAGCCGAGGGTCTGGGCGGGCACCGCCTGGAGCCCCTTGGTGTTCATGCCGAGCTTGCCCGCGACCTTCAGCACCTCGTCCATGCCGATGTCGACGCCCATCTGGGCGAAGGCGGCGTTGATGGACTTGTTCATCGCGGTCTGCACCGTCACGTCGCCGTAGCTGTGCTCGTCCTCGTTCGGCGGCGCGAAGGCGATGTCACTGCCCACGACGGGACGGCGGTTGGTGCCGTCGTAGATCGTGTTCGCGGTGATCGGCCTGCCGGAGCGGGTCTTGGCCTCCTCGGCGAGGGCCGCGGCGAAGATCAGCGGCTTGAACGTCGAGGCCGCCTGGTAGTCCCGGCGGGTCGCGTTGTTGATGTAGTGCTTGAAGTAGTCCTGACCGCCGTACATCGCGACGACCTTGCCGGTCTTGGGATCGACCGACGCGGCGCCCGCCTGGATGTTGGCGTCGACCTTGCGCTTCTTCGGGTCCAGCTTGCTGGTGAGCTGCTTCTTGACCGTCTTCTCGAGCAGGGCCTGCTTCTTCTTGTCGATGTTGAGCTTGATGGTCCAGCCGCCCGCGTCGACCAGCGCCTTGGCGTCGTCGAGGTCGGCCGCCTTGCCCTGGGCGACGAGCTGCCGGGCCAGTTCGTCCTGCGCCTCGGTGACCAGGTAGCCGGTCTGGCCCTGCATGCCCGCCGCGCCCTGGGGGTCCTTGGGCTTGGGGAACTTCAGGCCCTGCCGCTCGCCCGAGCCGAGCCAGCCCTGCTCGACCATGTTGTCGAGCGTGTAGTTCCAGCGGGCCTGCACCAGCCGCTTGCCGGTGTCCGTGGCGACCGCCCAGTCGTACTGGCTGGGCGCCTGGAGCAGCGAGGCGAGGTAGGCGCCCTGCGCAACGTTGAGTTCGCTGGCGTCGACGCGGTAGTAGGCCTGTGCGGCGGCTTGGATGCCGTACGCGTTGCGGCCGTAGTAGCTGGTGTTGATGTAGCCCGCGAGGATGTCGTCCTTGGACTTCTTGCGGTCCACCTTCAGCGAGATGACCATTTCCTTCAGCTTGCGCGAAACGGTCTGGTCCTGGCTGAGGTAGTAGTTCTTGACGTACTGCTGGGTGATCGTCGATCCACCCTGCTTGCCCTTGCCGGAAAGGGTGTTGAGCAGGCCCCGGGCCGTGCCCTTCAGGTCGACGCCGGAGTCCTTGTAGAAGGACTTGTTCTCGGCGGCGACGAACGTCTTCTGGACGCCCTTGGGCACCTTGGAGAGGTCGACGATCTCGCGGTTGACCTTGCCGGTGCGGGCGAGGGTCTTGCCGTCGCCGTACTCGTAGACGTTGCTCTGCAGGCGCGCGGCCGCGTTGCCCTCGGGCACCGAGACGACCATGTAGAGCACGAGGAAGGCGCCCATGCCGAGCAGGCAGACGCCGAGGAACGTGCCGAGGATCGTCTTCCAGTTCACGAACCTGCGTATGCCGGTGCGGCGGGGCTTCTTCCCGCCCGGCGTCGCGCCGCCGCCGGGGCCCGCCGACTCGTGTCCGGACGAGCGCTTGGGCGCCGCGCGGCGGCCCTGCGCCTGCCGCGCTCGTCTCTCTTCCGCTCGTCCCATGGGTCGATCCGCTCCGCTTCACTCTCGTGTGGCACACACGTTCGTCGCTCAGGTCAGCTCAGCAAGCTAACACCGCGCGCTATGACAAAGGGCCGCCGATCCGGTCTTTTCCGGACGTGACAATCAGCACGCCCTCAGCACGGGCCCCAACAAAACCGACGACCGAGAGGCGCCGAAGGTTGCGATGCGGGGTAAAGTGATATCACTTAGCTAGACCGAAGCTATGCCGTTCGAACTGGGGGACCCACCATGTCGTCACACGCTTCCCACCCGTCCTCGCCCGCCCCGGGCGCACCGGACCCCACGCCGCCGTCCGACCTCCCCGAGATGCCCGCGCCGCACGTGCGGGAGTTCACCGCGCACAGCATCGGCGGGGGGCTCGCGCTGCTGCTCGGCCTCCTCGGACTGCTCGCCGGCGCCGCCCTGTGCGCCGTCGGCGGCGGGGTCGTCCACTCCGGCGGCGCCCAGGCGGCGCTGATCATCCTGGGCGTCCTGGTCGCCGTCGCCGCGTTCTTCGCGATGTGCGGCCTCAACACCGTCGCACCGGGCGAGGCCCGCGTGGTCCAGCTCTTCGGGCGCTACCGCGGCACGATCCGCCAGGACGGACTGCGCTGGGTGAACCCGCTCACGTCGCGCACCAAGATCTCGACCCGTGTCCGCAACCACGAGACCGCCGTCCTCAAGGTCAACGACGCCTACGGCAACCCGATCGAGCTCGCCGCGGTCGTGGTGTGGAACGTGCAGGACACCGCCCAGGCCACGTTCGAGGTCGACGACTTCCGGGAGTTCGTCTCGACGCAGACCGAGGCGGCGGTCCGGCACATCGCCATCGAGTACCCCTACGACGCGCACGAGGAGGACGGCCTGTCGCTGCGCGGGAACGCCGAGGAGATCACCGAGAAGCTCGCGGTCGAACTGCACGCGCGCGTGGCCGCCGCCGGGGTGCGGATCATCGAGTCGCGCTTCACGCATCTCGCGTACGCTCCCGAGATCGCCTCCGCGATGCTCCAGCGCCAGCAGGCCGGAGCGATCGTCGCGGCGCGGCGGCAGATCGTGGACGGCGCGGTCGGCATGGTCGAGGCGGCGATCACCCGGATCACCGAGCGCGACATCGTGGAGCTGGACTCCGAGCGGAAGGCGGCGATGGTGTCGAACCTGATGGTGGTGCTGTGCGGTGACCGCGCGGCGCAGCCCGTCCTGAACACGGGGTCCCTCTACCAGTGACGTCTCCCACGGAGGGAACTCCGCCGCGTCGGCCGCAGCAGCAGCGCAAGCAGGTACTGTTGCGGCTCGATCCGCTGGTGTACGAGGCACTGGCCCGCTGGGCCGGCGACGAACTGCGGTCCGCCAACGCGCAGATCGAGTTCCTGCTGCGCCGCGCCCTCGGCGAGGCCGGGCGGCTGCCCGGCGGCGCGGGCCCGATCGCGCGCCGGGGCCGGCCACCGGTCTCCGGGGATCCGGAGAGCTGAGAGAGCCGCGGCTCACCCCTCGGTCCGCCGGGGCGCCGACGGGCCGGGGCTCGCCCCGGCCCGAGCGTCTCGCGCGGGTGGAGGCCTCAAGAGCCTCGCGATACGGGGACGTCGGAGCCTGATTCGAAACCGTGACAATGCCTCCTGACCAGGCGGCTTCCCCCCGGCCACACCCCTCCACCCCCGCTCCTCCCAGCACTCTGCACCCTGCGTATACACACCATGTATACGCACTGTGTAGAGTGCTCCGCATGTCCATCGGTCACACCCTCCTGGGGCTCCTGGAGTCCGGCCCGCGCCACGGTTACGACCTGAAGCGGGCCTTCGACGAGAAGTTCGGTCACGACCGGCCGCTGCACTACGGCCAGGTCTACTCGACGATGTCGCGGCTGCTGAAGAACGGCCTCGTCGAGGTCGACGGCATAGAGGCGGGCGGCGGGCCCGAGCGCAAGCGGTACGCCATCACCGACGCCGGGATCACCGACGTCCAGCAGTGGCTCGCCACGCCCGAGAAGCCCGAGCCCTACCTCCAGTCGACCCTCTACACGAAGATCGTCCTCGCGCTGCTGACGCATCGCGACGCGAGCGAGATCCTCGACACCCAGCGCTCGGAGCACCTGCGCATGATGCGCATGCTGACCGAACGCAAGCGCAAGGGCGACCTGGCCGACCAGCTGATCTGCGACCACGCCCTCTTCCACCTCGAAGCCGATCTGCGCTGGCTGGAACTGACCGCCGCGCGGCTCGACAAGCTCGCCGAGGCGGTGACGACCCGATGACCTCGACCACCCCTCCTCCCGGCTCCCTGCTCACCGCGTCGGAGCTGCGCAAGGCCTACGGCCCGACCACCGCTCTGGACGGGGCGGAGTTCTCCATCCACCCGGGCGAGGTCGTCGCCGTGATGGGCCCCTCCGGCTCCGGCAAGTCGACCCTGCTGCACTGCCTCGCCGGCATCGTCACCCCCGACTCGGGCTCGATCACGTACAACGGCCGCGAGATGGCGACGATGAACGACGCCCAGCGCAGTGCGCTGCGCCGCTCCGAGTTCGGCTTCGTCTTCCAGTTCGGCCAGCTCGTCCCGGAGCTGACCTGCGTGGAGAACGTCGCCCTGCCGCTGCGGCTGAACGGCAGCGGACGCAAGGAGGCCGAGCGCGCGGCCCTCACGTGGATGGAGCGCCTGGAGGTCGACGACGTCAAGGGCAAGCGGCCCGGCGAGGTCTCCGGAGGCCAGGGGCAGCGCGTCGCCGTGGCCCGTTCGCTGGTCACCAGCCCCCGCGTGCTGTTCGCCGACGAGCCGACCGGCGCGCTCGACTCCCTCAACGGCGAGCGCGTGATGCAGCTGCTCACCGACGCCGCCCGCTCGACCAACGCCGCCGTCGTGCTCGTCACGCACGAGGCCCGCGTGGCCGCCTACTCGGACCGCGAGATCGTCGTACGCGACGGGAAGTCCCGTGACATGGAGCGGATCGTATGAGTGACCGCCCGTCCCCCGCCGCCCCCACCGGGGCGGCCCGCACCGCCCCGAGGCTTCCGCAGTGGTCCCGCGACCTCGGGATGGGCGCCAGGTTCGCGATGACCGGCGGCCGTGAGGCCTGGGTGCGTGTGCTGCTCACCGCCGTCGGGGTCGGCCTCGGGGTGGCGCTGCTGCTGCTCACCACGTCGATCCCGAGCGCGCTGTCCTCCCGGCACGACCGGGAACGCGACCGCAACGACATGACCTTCCGTTCGACGGTCATGAAGAAGTCGGACCGCACGCTCCTCGTCGGCAGCACCGACACCACCTACCGCTCCGCCGACGTACGCGGCCGGCTGCTCCGGCCCGAGGGGGACCGTGCCCCGCTGCCGCCGGGCCTGCGGACCTTCCCCCACCCCGGCGAGATGGTCGTCTCCCCCGCCCTCGACCGGCTGCTGAAGTCCGCCGACGGAGCGCTGCTGCGCGACCGCCTGCCCTATCGCGTCACCGGGACGATCGCGGACTCCGGGCTGATCGGACCGCACGAACTCGCCTACTACGCGGGCAGCGACAGCCTGTCCGTGGCGGGCAAGCTGACCGGGCGGATCGAGCGCATCGACGCCTTCGGCTCGAAAAGCCGTTCCGAGTCGTTGGACCCGGTCCTCCTGCTGCTCATCCTGATCGTCTTCGTCGTGCTGCTCATGCCGGTGGGCGTCTTCATCGCCGCGGCTGTGCGGTTCGGCGGCGAACGGCGGGACCGCCGGCTCGCCGCGCTGCGGCTGGTCGGCGCGGACGGACGGATGACGCGGCGGGTCGCGGCCGGCGAGGCCATGGCCGGAGCCCTGCTCGGACTGGTCCTCGGCGCCGGGTTCTTCCTGCTCGGCCGCCAACTCGCCGGACTGATCGACCTGTTCGAGATCAGCGTCTTCCCGGGCGACCTCAGCCCCGCGCCCGCGCTGGTCGCCCTGGTCGCGGTCTCGGTCCCGGCGGCGGCCGTCGGCGTGACCCTCTTCGCGCTGCGCGGGGTCGTCATCGAGCCGCTGGGCGTGGTGCGCACCGCGCGGCCCCCGAAGCGCCGCCTGTGGTGGCGGCTGCTGCTGCCGCTCGGCGGACTGGCCCTGCTCTACCCGATGGTCGGGCAGGGGCGGGACAACGGGAACTTCAACGAGTCCATGGTGATCGGCGGTGTCATCCTGCTGCTGGTCGGCGTGACGGCCCTGCTGCCCTGGGTCGTCGAGGCGGTCGTCTCCCGGCTGAACTCGGGCGGGGTCGCCTGGCAACTGGCGATCCGCCGGCTCCAGTTGAGCAGCGGGACCGCGGCCCGCATGGTCAACGGCATCGCCGTGGCGGTGGCCGGCGCGATCGCGCTGCAGATGCTGTTCGCCGGTGTGGAGGGCGACTACACGAAGCCCTCGGCGAAGGACCTGTCGCGCGCCCAGATGTCGGTCACCGTTCCGGCCGCCGTGGCGCTCGACGAGGCCGCGGGGAAGCTCGCCCGCACCGAGGGAGTCCGCACGGTCATCGCACTGTCGACCGCCTACGCGGGAGAGCGCCGCAAGGAGGCCGAACTGTCGGCGGCCGTGACGGTCGGCGACTGCACCGCCCTGCGCGAGGTCGCCGAGCTGCCCTCCTGCAAGGACGGTGACGTCTTCGCGGTCCAGCACGCGCAGTACGACAACGACACCCCGAAGCTGGCCCGGCCGGGCCGGACGATCTACATCGACCCGAGCTACAACGGCGGTGCGGCGTCCCAGGCGCCCTTCACCCTGCCGCACGCCATCCGCAAGGTGGAGGGACGCGAGGACCCGACCGGTTACGACCGCGGGGGCATCCTCGTCACCCGGGGCGCGCTGCCGCGCGGCGCGGCGGGCGCGCTCCAGGGTCAGGTCTACGTCAGGCTGGACCGCTCGGTGCCGGACGTGAACGAGCGGGTGCGGAACACCGCCGCGTCGATCGGTCCGTTCGCGGAGGCGATGACCTGGACGGCCAGTGAGCAGTCCCGGCGCTTCACCTCGATCCGCACCGGCCTGTTCGTCGGCGCCACCTGCGTGCTCTTCCTGATCGGCGCGAGCCTTCTGGTGTCGCAGCTGGAGCAGTTGCGGGAGCGCAGGAAGCTGCTGTCGGCGCTGGTCGCCTTCGGCACCCGGCGCCGCACGCTGAGCATGTCGGTGCTGTGGCAGACCGCGATCCCGATCGCTCTCGGGCTCGCCCTCGCCTCGGTGGTGGGACTCACCCTCGGCACGGTGCTGCTGAAGATGACGAACACCCCGGTGCGGGTCGACTGGCCGAGCATGCTGTCGATGACGGGCATCGGCGCGGGGGTCGTCCTGCTCGTGACCCTGCTCAGCCTGCCGCCGCTGATCCGGCTGATGCGGCCGGACGGGCTGCGCACGGAGTAGACCGCGCCCGCGTCACGCGCCGCCGCAGGTGGCCCTCCCCCTCGGGAGGGCCACCTGCGCGCGTCTCAGATGCTGTACTCGCGCACCACGCGGCGGACCTGGGCGAAGAGCATGCCCACGTTCACCGCCTTGCGGCAGACGACCACGGCGACCACGTCCTGCTCGTCGTTCATGCGCACGAACAGATGGGTGAGGTTCTCGCTGTTGACGAGGATCTCCTGGAAGAAGTGCTGGTCGGTCTCGACGCCGCGGCGTTCCTTGAAGACGTCCTCGATCATCTGGACGGTACGCCCCTGGAACAGGTCGAGCGTCGCGCCCGCGAGCAGGTCCAGCACCTCCGGCGGGTGGTTGTCGACGGTCTCGTAGGAGAGCAGCATGCCCGTCGACATGTCGACGGCGCCGGAGGCGACGCAGTCCGGGGCGTCGGTGCGCAGTGATTTCACCAGGCCCATGATCTGGTCGGAGAAACCCGGTCGCATTTGCTTGGTGGCCATGTCGTCATACCCCTTCGTTCGCGTTCGCTGTCTCGGTCACGGCTCCGGCGAACGCGCCGGAGGTGTACGGGGTCCCGGCGGCCGGCTCGGGATCGTCGCCCGCGAGGATCGAACCGATGCGTCCGAGGACCGGGCGGGTCTGCTCGTGGAGCCGTTCGAGGTCGATGCCCTCGTCGCCGAGGACGATCATCAGCGCGGTGTCGCCGACCGCGTAGAAGGCGGCGCATCCCTGGCTGCCGTGGGTCACGGTCTGCCGGAAGACGCCCCGGCCGGTCGCGGCGGTCGCGCGGCGGGCGATGCCGAGTCCGGCGGCGGCGATCGCGGCGAGGCTCTCCGCCTCGATGGTGTCGGCGGTGTCGGCCGCGATGAGCATGCCGTCGGCGGCGGCCACCGCCGTGTCGGTGATGCCGGTCACCCGTTCCCGGAGGCCTCTCATCTCGTTGGCCAGTGCCTCGTGATTCATGAGCTGAACTCCCTGGTCATGGGGTGCGTTTGGTCGAGAAGAAGGGCGGTGCGGGGTCAGGTGCCGGAATCCGGCGTCCAGATGCGGTGCCGCAGGCGGAAGAACCCTTTCCAGCTCGTCACCGCCCTTTCCGGGGCGAGCGTCTCGGTGATTCCGCTCGCTCCGGGTTCACGGCGGGGCAGGGACGGGGCGTCCGGACCGGGGAGCACGAGAGAGGCCGACCGGGGCGCGGTGGCCGGCCCCGCGGCCTCCCGGTGGCCGGGGATCTCGTCGTCGCGCACGCCCCCGGGATCACCGTCGACCGCTTCGGGGGTGTCCGTACGGGGCGTTCGGTCGCCCTCGTCGGCCGCGGGTGGGTCGGCGGTGCCGGCGGTCTCCGCGTCCGGATCGGGAGCGGGATCGGGGTCGGGGGCGGGGTCGTCCGTTCCGGCGGTCAGGGCCGCGGCCAGTGCGGAGAGCAGTTCCGGATCGGGGCCCGGCACGGTGGACGGCGACCGCTTCCTGAGGGACTCGGTGGGCGGGATGCGTACGGTGACCGGGGAGGCGGACGCGGGCGCCTCGGGCAGTTCGAGGAGTCCGTCGCCGAGCAGGCGGGCCATCCCGACGGTGGCGGTGTAGACGCCGAGGCCGGTCACGAAGGCGATGTCGCGAGCGGTCCGCCGGCCGTCGGCATGGGCGAACACCTCCCTCTGCCGAGGGGGCAGTCGGTCCCGTAACTCGTCCGGCACCGCGGCCTGCACGGGGCGTTCGCGGTCCGGTCGTACGGGACGGGGCAGCGCGGCGACGGCCGCGAGTTTGCGCGCCGCGTCCTGCAACAGGCGTCCCGGCGTCTCCCCCTGGTCGACGGGCGCGTACGGCTCGAAGACGGCGTCCAGCGGATCGCAGGCCTCGACCTCCCCCGCGACGACGGCGAAGGCCGCGTCCTGCATCGCCATCATGCAGACCACCCGGAGCTGTGCGGCGCCCGCGTAACCGTGCGCGATCAGCCCGGCCTGCGGCCACCGGGTGCCGCCCGCCTCCCGGAGCAGGTCGGCCCACTGCTCGCCGCCGACCCGGCCGGAGCGCAGCAGACGCGCCTCCGGTCCCGGAGCGCCGGGGCTCTCGACGGCGACGACACAGCCGTCACGCAGGTGGAAGACGCCCCCCGGCCTTCCGGACACCCGCAGTCTTCCCGTCGCCCGGGCCTGTCGGCATGCGCTCAGCGCGATCGTCAGCAGGTCGAATCCGACCCGGCCGAGGGAATCCCGATCGCCCGACATCGCTCCCCTTGGACCTTCCGGCATATCGCACAGACGCCTGACGCGTCACACTGAGGGGGTATGTGTATCAGCCGGGAAACAAGGATTCGCCGGAGTCGCGCTACCTGACGGAAGTTGAGAATTCCCGCCTTTCGAACGCCTTCATCGGTCGCTCAAATGACCGCCTGTGTGCGGCAGTTCAGTCCCGGGGGCCCACCATCCGGACGGGCAGGGGGCGGAGCGCGTCGCGCAGGGCCGCCGCCAGTTCCTCGTACTCGGTGCCACGGGCGGCGCCCGCGCGCATGGCGAGCGCGATGCGCCGCGTGGGTGCCGGGTCCGCGAAGTATCCGGTCAGCAGCTGGTTGCTGCGGGTCGTCTCCACCTTGACGGCCGTGCGCGGCAGAAGGGTCACGCCGAGTCCGCCGGCGACCAGTTGGACGAGGGTGGAGAGTCCCGCGGCGGTGGTGGTGACAGGGGCGTCGGCGCGTCCGGCCTCGCGGCAGATGTCCAGCGCCTGGTCGCGCAGGCAGTGCCCCTCGTCGAGCAGCAGGAGACGCAGGTCGCGCAGCGCCTCGCGCGGGATGCCCTCCCGGCCGCCCAGCCAGTGGTCGAGCGGGGTCACCAGGACGAAGTCCTCGTCGAACAACGGGAGTTCGGTGACGCCGGGCACTCCGAGCGGCACGGCGAGGAGCAGCAGGTCGAGCCGTCCGACCGCGAGCCCCTCCAGCAGGCTCGCCGTCTGCTCCTCGTGCACCTGGAGGTCGAGGTCGGGGTAGCGCTCGTGGACGAGCCGCAGGACGGTGGGCAGGAGGTAGGGGGCGACGGTGGGGATGACACCGAGGCGCAGGGCTCCGGTGAACGGCGCGCGGACGGCCTCCGCCTCCTCCATCAGCGCGCCGACCTCCTCCAGCACCGCCTTGGCGCGTACGGCGAGACGCTCGCCGGCGGGCGACAGGAGCACCTTGCGGGTCGTACGCTCCAGCAGGGTCACGCCGAGGGTGTCCTCCAGGGCGGAGACGGCTCCGGACAACGCGGGCTGGCTCATGCCGATCGCGGCGGCCGCGTCGCGGAAGTGCAGATGCTCGGCGACGGCGGCGAAGGCGCGGAGCTGGGCGAGACTGGGCTGCCGGCGCCCGTTGCCCTTGGCGCCCGTACGGCCGATGGTGGGGCCCCGGCCGAGGGGGACCGCCCGCGCGCCGGGGACGCTTCCACCCACCGTCGGCGTGCCGCCCACCGGGCCGGCCTCGCGGCTGGAGCTCGCCACCGCCGCACCTCTCTCTCCGCATCGCTTCACCGACGGTTACTGATAGACGCAACCGATCAACCCGACCGAGTGTAGCTATTTCCCGAATCAATGCAGCCTGTGCCACGATCGCGTTCGTCCAACCCAAGGGAAACGCCCTCAAAAGGGGCGGCTCCCCGTTGCAAGGAGAATGCGTGCTCACTGTTGGTGACAAGTTCCCCGAGTTCGACCTGACCGCCTGCGTCTCGCTGGAGAAGGGCCAGGAGTTCGAGGAGATCAACCACAAGACCTACGAAGGCAAGTGGAAGATCGTCTTCGCGTGGCCCAAGGACTTCACCTTCGTGTGCCCCACCGAGATCGCCGCCTTTGGCAAGCTGAACGACGAGTTCGCCGACCGCGACGCCCAGGTCCTCGGCTTCTCCGGTGACTCCGAGTTCGTGCACCACGCCTGGCGCAAGGACCACGCCGACCTGCGTGACCTGCCCTTCCCGATGATGGCCGACTCGAAGCACGAGCTCATGCGTGACCTCGGCATCGAGGGCGAGGACGGCTTCGCCAAGCGTGCCGTCTTCATCGTCGACCAGAACAACGAGATCCAGTTCTCCATGGTGACCGCCGGCTCCGTCGGCCGTAACCCCAAGGAGGTCCTGCGGGTCCTGGACGCTCTCCAGACGGACGAGCTCTGCCCGTGCAACTGGACCAAGGGCGAGACGACTCTCGACCCGGTCGCCCTGCTGGCCGGTGAGTGATCTTCCATGGCTCTCGATGAACTGAAGTCCGCCATACCGGACTACGCCAAGGACCTCCGCCTGAACCTCGGTTCGGTGATCGGCAACAGCGACCTCCCGCAGCAGCAGCTGTGGGGCACGGTGCTGGCCTGCGCGATCGCGTCGCGTTCGCCGCGCGTGCTGCGTGAGCTGGAGCCCGAGGCGAAGGACCGGCTGTCGCCCGAGGCGTACACGGCCGCCAAGTCGGCCGCCGCGATCATGGCGATGAACAACGTCTTCTACCGCACGCGGCACCTGCTCTCCGACCCGGAGTACGGGACGCTGCGCGCCGGTCTGCGGATGAACGTCATCGGCAACCCGGGCGTGGACAAGGTCGACTTCGAGCTGTGGTCGCTCGCCGTCTCCGCCGTCAACGGCTGCGGGCAGTGCCTCGACTCGCACGAGCAGGTGCTCCGCAAGGCGGGCGTCGACCGGGAGACCATCCAGGAGGCGTTCAAGATCGCGGCCGTCCTCCAGGCCGTCGGCGCCACGCTGGACGCCGAGGCCGTGCTCGCCGGGTAGTCCTCGCTCCGCACCACGCCCAGGGCCCCGCTCACCTCGACGGTGAGCGGGGCCCTGGGCGTTCTCCGTGCCGCATCCGGTCCCCCGGAGCGGCACGGGACCGCCTACGGTGTGAGGTGTTTCGCCGGTGCCGGGTCGAGCGCCGTGGCGCCCCGGGGCTCGGGCGAATGGCGCTGGCCCGCCTCGTGCGCGTACGAACGCAGGTAGGTGACGACGGTGTTGGTGACCGCGACGAGCGGGACCGCGACGACGGCTCCGCCGATGCCGGCGACCATGCCGCCCGCCGCGACGGACAGCACCACGGCGAGCGGGTGGACGCGCACCGCGCGGCCGAGGATGAACGGCTGCAGGACGTGGCCCTCGATCTGCTGGACCGCGAGGACCACGGCGAGCGTCATGAGGGCGGTGAACACGCCCTGGGTGACGAGGGCGACGACGATCGCGAGGGCTCCGGAGATGACCGCGCCCACGAGCGGGATGAACGCGCCGAGGAAGATGAAGACGGCGAGCGGGACGGCCATGGGCACGTCGAGGAAGTAGATGCCCAGGCCGATGAAGATGGCGTCGATCATGGCGACTATCACCGTGCCGCGGACGTACGCCGTGAGGGTGCGCCAGGCGCGGGGACCCGCGCCCGCGACTCCGGGACGGGCGGCGGCCGGGACGAGCTTGAGCGACCACTCCCAGATCCGCTTGCCGTCGTAGAGCAGGAAGAGCGTCGAGAACATCGTCAGGAGGATGCCGGTGAGGCCCTCGACGATGACCGTCACGCCCTGGAGGCCCGCCGAGGTGATCTGGTCGGTGTTCGCGCCGACCGCCTCGCGGAGGTTCTTCGCTATTTCGTTGATCTGCTTGTCCGTCACGTGGAACGGACCCTTGAGGAGCCACTTGCGCAGCTCGTCGATACCGTCCTGGATCTGGCCGGAGAGGTTGTCGATGTTCTCCTGGACCTGCCAGACCACGAACCAGCCGATCAGCCCCATGATGACGAAGCCGAGGATCGCGGTGAGCGCGGTGGCGACGCCGCGCGGCACCCGGTGGTGCGTGAGCCGGGCCACCGTCGGCTGGAGCAGCGCGGTGATGAGGAGCGCGGCCACGAAGGCCAGCACCACCAGTTGCACCGCGCTGATGACGCGCATCAGCACCCAGACCGTGCCCGCGAGGATGAGCAGCCGCCAGCCGGCCTCGGCGGCGACGCGCACGCCCCACGGCACCGCGAGCGCGGGGTTCGGACGGGGCGTCAGGACGTACGACGTCGGCGAGGACGTCTTCTCGGACGCGGGGCGCCGGGCCGGCAGCACGGCCGGTTCAGGGACCGCCACCGGGTGTTCGGGGGAGCCGAGGTCGTCCAAGACGTCCAGGTCGTTCAGGTCGTCCGGGGAACCGGGCGTTTCCGGCGTGTCGGAAACCGGTCCGTCCGACTTCTCGACGGAAACACGCACTGCGGACCGGTCCTGAAGGTCGGGGGAGCCCTGTGACTCCTTCTCGACCTCGGCCCGGCGTTCGTCCAACCGCTCGCCCAGCTCGGTGAGTCCTGCGCCGAGCCTGCCGAGCCACCCTGGTACTCGCGACATGATGCGTCCTTTTCCCCCGTTGCTCCCCACCACTCCCCCCAGGAGTCGTCGGATCCGACCGTACATGGCCGAAGCCCCTCCCCCTATGACGGGGAGGGGCTTCGAAAGGTTGAGCGCCCGACGTGCTGCGTGCGGCTCAGTACCAGCTGTTCGCCTGCCAGAACGACCACGCCTCACAGGGGCTGCCGTACCGGCCGTTCATGTAGTTGAGGCCCCACTTGATCTGTGTGGCCGGGTTCGTCTGCCAGTCGGAACCGACGGACGACATCTTGGAACCGGGCAGAGCCTGGAAGAGACCGTAGGCACCGGACGAGGCGTTGACCGCCTTGTAGTTCCAGCTGGACTCGTGGTTCACGATGTTGCTGAAGCACTGGAACTGCCCGCTCGGCACCATCTGGCGAGCCATCGCCTGGATCTGCGCGACGGAGTACGAGGACTGGACGCTGAAGGTGGTCGCGTCGCGCGTCGCGGAACGGCTGGCCTTCTCCGCCGCTTCCTTGCGCTCCTTGGCCTCCTTCTCGGCCTTCGCAGCCTTCTCCGCGGCCTTCTGCTTGGCCACGGCGTCGTCGGCCGCCTGCTTGCGGGCGGATTCCTCCGCGTCCTTCTTGGCGCTCGCGTCCGCGGCGATGGCCTGCGCGTCGGCCTGCTGCGTCAGGGACGCGGTCTGCACCTGGGCCTGCTGACCCGTGGGGATGTCCGCGAGGAGGGTCGAGTCGCTTGCCGTCGCCTCGGCGTCGATCGAGGGCTGAGCGGTGCTGCCAGAGGCAACTCCGACGACGCTTCCAACGGCGGTGACCGCGGTGGCCGAAGCCACTGCGAATCCCCGGACCGAAATCCGGCTCACACGGTTTCCTTCCAGCATGCCCGCTTAGGTGACCCTCGCGGACGCAATCGTGCCCCTTGGCGCTGGCCTCCCAACTGCGGGGTCACGGGAGGCACGGGCCCGGTGGGCAACTCCCGCTCGGGGAGCGCCGCGTGGTGCGCGGGCGGCATACGACGGCTTTATGGAGTTCTGAGGTTCCGGTGGTGCCGTACCGCTGGGGGTACAGGTGTGTCGTATGCGGGGCCTGACAGGAAGGAGACTCTAGCCGTAACCAGACGGCGCAAGGCAATTCCCCGTCGCGTGTGAAAGCTCACACCTCGTTTGCGGCCGGTCTTTTCAGGAAACGGGCGCGCAGCAGGACGCCGCCCGGCTAGGCTCCTTCGCCTTTGCCGGACGGCGCCAACCAGCGTGTATCCACCACCCTTTGACCAGGTGGGGACAGTCGGGATCAGATCTGCCCGTCCTCCAGCATTTCGGTCACGAGTGCCGCAATCTGGGACCTCTCCGAACGATTCAGCGTGACGTGCGCGAAGAGCGGATGGCCCTTCAACTTCTCGACGACGGCGACCACTCCGTCGTACCGCCCGACCCGCAGATTGTCCCTTTGCGCCACATCGTGGGTCAGAACGACCCGCGAGTTGGCGCCGATCCGGGAGAGGACCGTCAGCAGGACGTTCCGTTCCAGGGACTGGGCCTCGTCCACGATCACGAACGCGTCGTGCAGGGAACGGCCGCGGATGTGGGTGAGCGGCAGGACCTCCAGCATGCCGCGCGCCGTGACCTCCTCGATGACCTCGCGGCTGGCGACCGCGGAGAGCGTGTCGAACACCGCCTGGGCCCAGGGGCCCATCTTCTCGGACTCGGAGCCGGGCAGATAGCCGAGCTCCTGTCCGCCCACCGCGTAGAGCGGCCGGAAGACCATCACCTTCTGGTGCTGGCGGCGTTCGAGGACGGCCTCCAGGCCCGCGCAGAGCGCGAGCGCGGACTTGCCGGTGCCGGCCCGGCCGCCCATCGACAGGATCCCGATGTCCGGGTCGAGCAGCAGATCCAGCGCGATGCGCTGCTCCGCGCTGCGGCCCTTGATGCCGAACGCCTCCCGGTCGCCGCGCACCAGCCGGACGTTGCCCTCGGCGGTGACACGGCCGAGGGCCTTGCCACGCTCCGACTGGATCGTCAGGCCCGTGTGCACGGGCAGGTCGGCCGCTTCGGGGACGTAGACGTGTCCCTCCTCGAAGAGGATGTCCACCTGTTCGCCCGGCAGGGTCAGTTCGGACATTCCGGTCCAGCCGGAGGAGCCCGTGATGGCCAGCTCCGCGCGGTACTCCTCGGCGAGGAGGCCCACGGAGGAGGCCTTGATCCTGAGCGGCAGGTCCTTCGAGACGACGGTGACGTCGAATCCCTCGGCCTGGAGATTGCGGGCGACGGCGAGGATGCGGGAGTCGTTGTCCCCCAGGCGATACCCGCTGGGCAGGACGCTGGGGTCCGAGTGGTTGAGCTCGACGCGTACGGTCCCGCCGAGCTCCCCGACCGGGATCGGGGAGTCGAGGCGGCCGTGCCGGACCCGGAACTCGTCGAGCAGGCGCAGTGCCTGCCGGGCGAAGTAGCCGAGCTCGGGATGGTGCCGCTTGGCCTCCAGCTCCGTGACCACGACGATCGGGAGCACCACTTCATGCTCGTCGAAGCGGCTCAGAGCATTGGGATCGGCCAGCAGGACGCTGGTGTCGAGAACATAGGTGCGCCGGTCAGGCATGCGGCGCTTAGTGCTGGTCACCACGGAAGGACGTACCCCCTCGGATGAGGTCGGGGAGCGACGAAGGAGATCTGGACCGGTCTCGGGCACCGATGCACGGGCCGAGAACCGGCCCTCCGCTTCGTCCGTACTGACCGCACGGTCGGGCTGGTGCAAGGGGCCTCCCGGGCGGACGGCCCCGTGCCGTCCGCTGAGATACGACACCCGTGGTTCGGGCGTCGACCTGCAAGCGTTATGCCCTCGAACGAGCCAAGCCATGCAGCCGGAGCGGACGGCGCGTGCGTTAACTCCTGATGACGTACGCCCCCCGGGGCGCCCGCGACCTCACCGCGGGACCCCGGAAATCAGCCGCCGTAGCGGCGGTGTCGCGCCGCGTAGTCACGCAGCGCGCGCAGGAAGTCGACCTTGCGGAACGCCGGCCAGAAGACTTCGCAGAAGAAGTACTCGGAGTGGGCCGTCTGCCAGAGCATGAATCCGGACAGGCGCTGCTCTCCGCTGGTCCGGATCACCAGGTCGGGGTCGGGCTGGGCACCGGTGTAGAGGTGCTTGCCGATCAGGTCGACGTCGACGGCCTCGGCGAGTTCCTCCATGGAGGTGCCCTTGTCGTCGGCGTCGAGGATCATCGCGCGGACGGCGTCCGCGATCTCCTGGCGTCCGCCGTAGCCGATGGCGACGTTGACGACTATCCCCTCGACGTGGGCGGTGGTCTCCTCGGCCTCCTTGAGGGCCGACTGCATCTGCGAGGGCAGGATGTCGGGCGTGCCGACGTGATGCACCCGCCAGCGGCCGTCGGCCGCGAGGGTGCGGACGACGCCCTCGATGATGCCGAGCAGCGGGCCGAGCTCCTCCTGCGGGCGGTCGAAGTTGTCGGTGGACAGCAGCCACAGGGTGACGACCTCGACGTCCGTCTCGGAGCACCAGCCGAGGAACTCCTCGATCTTGTCGGCTCCGGCACGGTGGCCCTGGGCGGTGGTGGAACCCGCCGCCTTCGCCCAGCGCCGGTTGCCGTCCATGATGACCCCGATGTGCTTCGGCACCTGGTCGTGGTCGAGGTGGCCTTCCACCCTGCGTGCATAGAACCTGACCAGCAGACGGCGCAGGTTGTCGCGCAAGGTCACGTGTTGTCAGCCCCTCCGTGCGGATGGGACAGGCGCGCCCGAGCACAGTCCCTGTCCATATGGCGGTCCCCCGGGGCGAAGCCTACCCCCGTGAAACAGGGGCTCCGCCAAGGGGTGTCAGAGACCTGACAGTGCGGCACGGCAGGGCCCGAACGCGCTCCGGCCGTCGTGCCCGGCGCCTCGAGGAGGGGACTGGATGCCACTCCCCCGACCGCACCGGACGATGCGGGACGCCCGGACCCCGGGCCGGAAACCCACCGCCGAGGGACGCCCGGGCCCACGAGAGAGGACGGGTGTCCGCCAGGAAGGGCTGGTCGGGGACGGACCCGCCGCGCAGGGCGGCACTGTGTCACCGGATTCCCCGGCCTCCACCGGCGCCCCGCCCGGGGGGCGCACGGGGGCGCCTGCCGCACGGGCCGACGCGGGCACAAAAAACGGGCCGGTCCGTGGGGGGGAGACGGACCGGCCCGAGGGGGGGTTTCCACCATAACCCTTCGTAAGTGATGCTGCGTGCATCCGCGTGCCACAACTACTCTCCGGAGTCGGCCGACGACGCCGGGATGAGCGCGGAACTATCGATTCCGGGTGTGATCATGGCCGAATCCCAGCTGATTCAAAGGGAATCGCGAAGGATCGGTGGAGATCCAATGGGTTCGGAGCCGTTCCAGGGGGAGCACCCCGATGCCCGGCGAGGTACTCCGGGCGGGTGACGGGCGTGGCGTACTCCCTTGACGCCGCCGCTAGCTTCGCAGCCATGACGACCTTCACGACGGAGCGAACGTCCGGGCCGGTCCCGCTGGAACGGGCCGCGACGGCGCGCGCCCGGCGACGCGGGCTGCTCGGGCGCGACGGGATCGAGGGTGCGCTGCTGCTGACCCCGGCGAGCTCGGTGCACACCCTGGGGATGCGGTTCCCGATCGACGTCGCCTACCTGGACCGCGCGTCACGGGTCCTGGCGGTACGCACGATGCGTCCGGGCCGGGTGGGACTTCCCCGGCCACGGGCCCGGGCGGTCCTGGAGGCGGAGGCCGGCTCCATGGAGCGGTGGGGCGTGGAGCGTGGCGTACGGGTCGTGGTCCAGGACGGCTGACGTCACGTCACTCCACGAAGGCAGCACCGCGCAGCCCCCTCCACTGCGCGGTGCCACACGCGCAGCTTTGCTCACGCGAATTACCTTGGCCTGAACTTACGTCAGGCGAACAGCCCAGGCGAGCCACTCCCGATAACGATGTGGAAACCCTGTGCAGATCGGCCGGTTGACGTCCGGCGCTCACCCCGCACCCGTCCGCCATCCGGACGGTCATCTCATACCGAGTGCCCTTCATTGGGGTGTTTTCGGTCATTCCCGCGAGCGGGCCGCGAGCCGCCCTCTCGCCCGGGCAACGGACGATCGCGCGGCCGGTACTCCCCTGCGGGCACCGGTCAGGCAGCCTCGCCCGGCTTGCGTGCCTCGATCAGGAAACGGCTGCTGTGGGCGACGAAGGGACCCTGCGCCTGGATCTGCTCGTGCAGGGCGCGCAGCCGGGGCCGGTACGCCTCGACGGTGAATCCGGGGACCATCCAGATCACCTTGCGCAGGAAGTGGACGACGGCTCCGATGTCCCGGAACTCGACGCGCAGCCGTTCCGAGCGCAGGTCGACGACATCGAGCCCGGCGGCTTCGGCGGCGCGTCGGGCGGCTTCCGGGTCCCGGCCGGTGCGGACCTCCTCGGGCAGCGGGCCGAGGAAGTACTCCACGAGTTCGAAGACACTGGCCGGCCCGACCTGCTGGGAGAAGTAGGTGCCGCCGGGGCAGAGCACGCGGGCGATCTCGTCCCAGTGGGTCGCCACCGGGTGCCGGCTCGTCACCAGGTCGAACGCGCCGTCGGCGAACGGCAGCGGGGCCTCCTCCGGGGACGCGACGACCACGGCACCACGGGGGTGGAGCAGCGCGGTCGCCTTGGCGACGTTCGGCGGCCAGCCCTCGGTGGCGGCGAGGAGCGGGGGCAGCTTCGGGGCGGAGTTCAGCACCTCGCCGCCGCCTGTCTGGAGGTCGAGGGCGGCGCGGGCGCGGCCCAGCCGCTCCCCCATCGCCCGCGCGTACCCCCACGAGGGCCGCTCCTCGGTGGCCCGCCCCTCGAACCAGGAGAAGTCCCAGCCGTCGACGGACGCGGCCTCGGCTTCGGCGACGAGGTCCTCGAAGGTGCGCGTGGTGGTCATGGGCGCATTGTCGCAACGGGCGGGGCCTGCGGCGACGGATTTTCGAGGGCCCCGGGGCTCAGGGGACCAGGGGGCGCACCTGCTCGGCGGCGAAGCGGACGAAGCCCTCGGGATCCGGTTCGTCGGCGGTGGGCTGGAGGACCACGGTGTCGGCTCCCCCGTCCACGACCCGCCGGACGGCCTCGGCGACGGCCTCCGCGTCCCCGGCGGCCCCGTGTCCCGCCGCCGGGTCCTCGCCGTCGGCGACCATCTCGGCGCGCAGCCGGGCGGCCGCGTCGGGCCCGGTCGCGGCATGGAGATAGACGATCACCCGGTGCCGGCCGTCCGTCCGGCCGGCCTTCTTCCGTCCCTCCTCGATGAGGTCCCGGGCACGCCGTACCCCGTCGGGGGTCGTCGACGCCGTGAGGACGGTTCCGTCGGCGGCCTCTCCGGCGAGCCGGAGCGTCCGGGGACCGGTGGCGCCGGTGAGGATCTCGGGCGCCGAGGCGGGCGGCCAGTCGAGGGCGACCCCGTCCAGCTTCACGTAGCGGCCCTCCGTGGACACACGGTCGCCGTGCAGCAGGGCGCGCAGCGCGTCGAGGTGTTCGCGCAGCAGCGTGAGGGGTGATGCGGCGCGTGCTCCCACCTGTTCCATCCAGTCCTGGACGCCGTGGCCGACCGCGACGGCCGCGCGTCCCGGGAAGAGCCGGTGCAGGGTGGCGGCCTCCATGGCGGTCACGGCGACGTTCCGCAGCGGGACCGGGAGCAGGCCGACGCCGACCTTCAGACGTTCGGTCCAGGCGAGGGCGGCCGCGGCGGCGGAGACGCCCCCTTCGAGAAAGCAGTCCTCCCACAGCCACAGTTCGTCGAGCCCCGCCGCGTCCGCCGCGCGCGCCACGGCACGCAGGCGTTCGGGGGGCAGTTGCGGCCGGAAGACAACACCGAGTGACGTCATCCCGCCTTCCTACCGACGCCGCGCCCCCGCGACAAGCGCTTTACGACGCGTCGCCGGCCGAGCCCCTCGGGAAGGACACCTCCACACGGCGGTTCTTGCGGCGGCCCTGCTCCGAGGTGTTGTCGGCGATCGGGTAGTCCTCGCTGTAGCCCCGCACCTCGAACGTGATGTCCGTGTCCGACGAACCGAGCGCGGCGGCCAGCCGGTCGTGGACCTGCTCCGCGCGGTTCTTCGACAGGCTCAGACCGTGCGCGTACGAGCCGAGGTTGTCGGTGAAGCCGAAGACGCGGACGGTGGTGGCCTTCTGTGCCTTGATCTCGTCCGCGATCGCCTGGATACGGGACTGGGCGTCCGGGTTCAGTTTCGAGCTGTCCTTCGGGAAGAGGACCTCGGCCTGGAGCGCGAACGTCACATCCGCGTTGGTGTCCTCCCGGCGCTCCTCGCCTCCCAGGTCCTCGACGACCGACTTGATGTCCAGCACCTTGGCGCCCGCGAGCGTGGCACCGTCGGCCAGCTTGAGCCCGGGACTGTTGGCGTCGACGTCCGGGGGTGGGGACGTGGTGACGCTGCCGGGTGGGGCGCTGGGGTCGTCGTCGGCGTGGGCGGGGCCCCCGGCAAGGATCAGGGTGGCCAGCACGGCCAGCGCCGTGAAGGTATGGGCGCTGCGAGGGGTGGCGGCCATGGCTACTCACCCTCGGAGAGGTCGACGGAGGTCGGGGGCAGGGCACCGACCTGGAAGCTGACCGTGTCCGTGCCGTCCGGCGGAGCGGGGAACTGAGCGAACCACGATGCCGTGTCTCCGGGCCTCAGGCGCGAGAACTTCGTGCAGAGGCACCGCCCCGATGTGTCCCGCAGGACGAGGTACTTCTTCTTGCCCTTCTCGTCGACGAGGCTCGCGCCGGAGAGAGAACCGCCGTTGCCCGCCAACTCCGTCTCGTTGCTCTGCCAGTCGGCGCCGAGCCAGGAACTGCTTCCGCCGTTGGTGACCTGTCCCGCCACCGTCACAAAACCGCCCTGATCGCGCTGGGCGGAGTTGATGGTCACGGTGATGTCGCCGTCCTTCGCCGTCGCCAGGACCTTGTCGGCGGAAGGCGTCGACGACTCCTTGCTCCCACCGTCGTCCTGACTGGCGGTGGGCGACGAAGCGGCGGAACTCTCATTCGACTTGTCGTCGCCGCCGCTTCCACCGCAGCCGGCCACCGTGAGGAGCAGCCCAGTCGTGATCGCCACCGCGGTCATTGCCCTGCGGCCCATCATGGCGTGCCGGAGATCCATTGGTACGGCTTCCTCTCACTCGGCCAGATGCACAGAGAACAGCACATTCGCGTCCGGCAGGTCGTCCGGATTGAAATCTCCGGGGTCGATGTTCACGATCTGCCCGTCGCAGTCCAGCTCGACGGGTTTCGTGGGGTCCGTGTCCGGGGCGAAGTCGCAGCGCGGTTGGATGACAGCCACGGCGTGAGCCTCTGCGTGCTTGTTCTCGGTGCCAGGAATGATCGAGTCGCCGACGGTGTAGTTCGTCCGGATGCCGACCCGGTAGCCGGGAAACCCGTCCGAGACTGTGGGCTGTGCACCCCCCTGAACGGTCGAGTCGTTCTCGGAGGCCAGCTGTTGGGCGGCTGCCGTGGCTCCCACTCCCCGTGGCCCCTGGAGTCCGGTCAGCCAGTCCAGCCAGTCGTCGTCCTGACCCACAGCGGCCTTCAGACCGTCCATCAGTTCATCGCGTGCGTCCTGGGCGGCGGCCAACGCAGAAGCGTCCGCCGCGGTTTGAGCTCCATTGCGGGCGGACGCTGCTTGGGCGAAGGCGAAGAAGGCGAACGCGGCGAAGAGCAGAATCCCCGTCAGCCAGATGTAGATCGGGAGAGTCTGCCCTCGGTCACCGCGGAGGAGGGGCGGGGTCAGCCGCCGCCGATCACCCGGTCCACCGCGTCGCCGATCGCACCGGAGATCAGACCGTCGAGTCCCAACTGGTCGATCAACGTGAAGATCCCCGCAATGATGATCATCAACCCCGCGTACTCCACGAACCCCGCTCCCGCGTCCCGGTTCGTGTCCCGCATGCGGGAGATCACGGTTCGTGTCCACATGGCGAACCTGCTCATCAGCACTGCCCTCCCACCCGACGCCACTAACGACCCGTGCACCGTACGTGAGAAGGCCCTTACTCCGGGTGGGCCCAGGGGCCCAACTTCCGGTCCGGGGAGTCATCGGCCCCACCCCTCGCGGGCCGTGCCCAGCCAGTGGGCGATCGCTTCACTGCGCGAAGAACTGTGCAGCTTCGCGAAGATGCGGTTGATGTGGTTCTTGACGGTCTTCTCGGTGATGAAGCAGGTGGCGGCGATCTGACGGTTGTTCATGCCTGCGGCGATGAGGTCCATCACCTCCACCTCCCTTGAACTCAGGCCGAAATCAGTGCGGTTGGGGGCGCGGCGATGAAGTCCCGCCGTCACTGCGGGCCGAGCCTCCGACGACTGTGACACAGATGGTTGCAGGTGCGAAGAGAATGGCTCTGGTTGGTAGGAAACTCCGAGTGGATCCGGGACAGCGGAGCGGCCGTCGCGCACATCCCGTACGGCGGAGATCAGTTCGGCCGCCGTGAACTCGCCATGGACGAGGTAGCCGGCCGCGCCCTTGCGCAGGGCCTCCGCCACCACCTCGGGTTCGCGGCTGTAGGTGAGCATCATGACCGGGGCGATCCTGGTCAGCCGGGGCAGGGCGGTGAGGCCGTCGGTGCCGGGCATGCGGACGTCGAGGAGGACCACGTCGGGTGCGTGGCGCAGGGCGCAGGCGAGCGCCTCCTCGCCGTCCCGGGCCGCCGCGACCACCACGGTGTCGGGGTGCGCCTCCAGCAGGGCGGTCAGTCCGGCCCGTACGACCGGGTTGTCGTCGGCAACGAGGACGCGCAGGGGCGGGCCGGGAAGTGCCTGGTCAGGCATGTGCGGCCTCCTCTTGGTCGGTGGGGGCCGCGAGGCGTGCGGCCCCGCGGAGAGGGACGGTGAGACGGATCTCGGCGCCGCCCTGCGGTGCTCGGTCCAGCGCCAGCCGGCCGCCGACGCAGGCGGCGCGTTCCGTCATGCCGAGCAGGCCGAAATGGCCGGATCTCGTCCAGGTGGCGAGCATGGCCGGGGTGGCGGCCTCGGGGAGGCCCGCTCCGTCGTCCAGGACCCGTACCGAGAACTCGTCCTCGGCCACGGCCAGTTCGACGGCGGCCCGGGTGGCGCCCGCGTGGCGGTGGGTGTTCTCCAGTGCCTCGGACACGATCGCGAGGACGTGGTGGGCCGCCGCGCAGGGCAGGACCGGCGTCGCGCCCCGGTGGCGCACGGGGGTGGGGATACGGGTCCGGTTCTGGAAGTCGGCAGCCAGAGCCCGGAGTTCGGGCAGGAGGTCGGTGTCCGGGGCCGTGAGATCGGTGTGGCGGCGCAGGTCCGACAGGAGGGTGCGGGACTCGGTGGCGGCGCGGCGCGCAGCGCCGGCCACCACGGTCGCCTGACGTCGCAGTGCCTCGGGGTCCGCGGCGTCGGCGGAGGCGGCGAGGGCGTCCGCGGCGAGGGCGAGACCGTGCAGGGTCTTGGCCACCGAGTCGTGCATCTCGCGTGCCAGGCGGGCCCGTTCGGACTCGACGGCCTCGGCGACGGCGAGCCTGCTGGTCGCCTCCGACAGGGCCTGGCTGGCCGTGCCGAAGCGGAACATCAGGTTGCGCAGGGTGACGCCGACGATGCCGGCGCCGACGCAGAACCCCGCGACGAGCAGGGTGTTGGCGCCGGCTCCGGGCCGGTGTTCCCAGGCCCGGAACACCGTGAGGAGCACGACGAACTGGAGGCCGGTGAAGACGCCCGCGCCACGCCAGCCGTAGAGGAGGCCGGAGAGGAGCGGCGTGCAGACCGTGGCGTAGGCGAGGGGGGAGGCCGGGGACGCGGTGAGGAGCAGGATCGCGCCGAAGCTGAGGTCCAGGGCCATCAGGCTCGGGTGGGCGAGGAGGCGGGGTCCGAAGCGCTCCCAGTCGCGGAGCATGGCGTAGGAGCCCATGACGCCGAGGACGGCGGCGGCGAGGACGGCGTAGCGCGCGAGGCCGTCGGCCGCGTTCGTCATCGCGAAGGGGGCGCCGACGGCGATGGCGGCGAGGCGGACGCCGAAGGCCTGGCGGCACAGTGCCTGGAGGGCGTTGAGCTGGAGGCGGACGCCGCCGGGCGCGGGGACGTCGTCGGCGAGGTAGCCGGTGCCCCGCGCGCGGTTGCGTCCGGGGCGGGCGAGCGGACCGGGCGTGTGCGGGCGGGCGGTCCGCGCGAGGCGGTGCAGGATGCCGTCCATCAGCGCCCCAGGATCGAGCCGAAGTTCGTCCCCGAGCCCAGGAACATGCCGGTGGCGATGAGGATCATCGTCGCGGGGAGCATGAAGACGAGGGTGACCATGGTCGCCTTGGGGATGGTCTTGGCGGCACGGCGGCGGGCGTTCTGGGCGTCCGTGCGGCGCATGTCGGTGGCGAGCTGGATGAGCGTCTCGGCGATCGGTGAGCCGAGCTCCTCGCCCTGCTGGAGGGCCGAGACGAACTGGGCGACCTGCTCGGAGGAGTTGCGCCGGCGGAGTTCGTCGAAGGCCTGGCGGCGGCTGACGCCCATGTCCATCTGGCGCAGGGTGATGCGCAGTTCGTCGGCCCAGGGGCCCTCGTACTTCTCGGCGACGCGGTCGAGTGCCTGGCGGAAGCCGAGGCCCGCGGAGACGACGACGGCGAGGACGTCCAGGAAGTCGGGCAGCGTGCGGTCGATGACGTCCTTGCGTTCCCGGACCGCCTGCCAGATCAGGGCGTCCGCGGCGACCAGCCCGAAGGCCAGGGTGAGCACGGCGAACAGGAGCTGGCCGTTGGAGAGGAAGACCAGACCGAGGACGACGCCGAAGATGCCGTACACCGCGCGGCGGGCCGCGTAGCGGTTGAGCGTCAGGCCGCCGGGGTTGCCCGCCATGTCGATGCGGCGGCGTTTGGCGTCCACCCGGCGCGGGCCCATCAGGCGCAGCACGGTCGGCGCGAAGCGCATGCCGAGGCGGTCGACGGCCGAGTCCGCGGTGGAGACGCGGGTGCCGCCGACCTCCAGGGCGAGCTGGAGGTCGCTGGGGAGCTTGGCGTCGGCGCGGATCATCCGGACGCCCAGGAGGACGCCGGCGACGGCCGCGCCCATCAGGACGGCGAGCAGCAGCGGCAGCATGGTGACCCCTCCCTACACTTCGATCTTGCCGAGGCGGCGGATGACGAAGAAGCCCACGGTGTAGAGGCCGAGGGCCAGCAGGACGAGGCCCTGGCCGAGCGGGGAGCCGGTGACGCGAGCGAGGGCCCCCTCGTTCGAGGAGTTGATCAGGACCAGGGAGCCGATACCGAGGAACGGGACGGTGAAGGCGGTCGCGTTGACCTCGGAGAGCATGGTGCGGACCTCGCGCCGGGTCTCCTTGCGGTCCTCCAGGGTCTGGGTCAGGTTGCGCAGGGAGTTGACCACGGAGCCGCCCGCCTTGTTCGCGAGGACCAGCGTGGTGACGAGGACGATCAGTTCGCGGGACGGCAGCCGCTCGGACAGTTCGCCGAGCGCGTCGTCGATGGTCCGCCCCAGCATCAGCTGGTCCGCCACGTGGGCGAGTTCCTCGCCCGCCGGGGCCTCCAGCTCCTCGGCGGCCATGGCGAGCGCGGTGCGCAGGGCGAGACCGGCCGCCGTGGCGTTCGCCAGCAGGCGTGCCACGTCGGGGAGTTGGTTGATGAAGGCCTCGATGCGTTTCTGGCGCTGCCAGTTGAGGAAGATGGCCGCGCTCCACACCCCGAGGAGGGCGGCGATCGGGCCGAAGAAGGGGGCGAGGGTGGCGGCGGCGATCAGCCAGAGGGCGACGACCACGGCGGTGACGTAGGTGAAGAACTCCCCCGCGGTGATGTCGAGTCCGGTGGCCGAGAGGCGCAGGTGGATCGTGCGGCCGAGCCGGGTGCGGCGCAGCCTGCGGTCCACGCCCGCGAAGTGCCGGACACGGCCGGCGCCGGAGCGCGGCGGGCCGGTGCCGGAGAGGCGGTCGACGAGCGCCCGGCGCTGGGCGCGGCCCGAGGCGTAGGTGTGCACGCCCGCGACGGCGAGTGTGCCGCACAGGACGGTTCCGCCGAGGGCGAGGAGGGCGGGGTCGTTCATGGCAGCCTCCCTTCGGAGGTGGGCGGCGTCATCCGATGGCCTGCCGGGTGGGGAGGAGGTCGATGGCCTCGGCGACGCCGAAGGCGGGCGGCAGCGGCTCGTTGGCGACGTACAGCTTCTCCGCGACCGAGCGGGGCAGCGGGAGGTGCTCGAAGTGGCCCCGGACGACGCGGTCGGGGCCGACGGGGCGGGGCACGAACCGGGTGACGGGGCTGACGCGGAACTGTTCGCGGCCGTGCGAGACGAGCAGGGCGATCTCGGTGACCTTGCGGGAGCCGTCGGCGTGCCGGGAGAGCTGGACGACGACTTCGACGGCGGAGTTGATCTGGTCCTTCAGCGCCTCGAAGGGGATCTGCACCTCGGACATGGAGCCGAGGGTCTGCAGACGCATGAGGGCGTCCTCGGCGGAGTTCGCGTGCACGGTGGCGAGCGAGCCGTCGTGGCCGGTGGACATGGCCTGGAGCATGTCGAGGGTCTCGCCGCCGCGGACCTCGCCGACGATGATCCGGTCGGGGCGCATGCGCAGGGAGTTGCGGACCAGGTCGCGGATGGTGATCTGGCCCTTGCCCTCCACGTTCGGGGGCCGCGACTCCAGGCGGATGACGTGCTCCTGCTGGAGCTGGAGTTCGGCGGAGTCCTCGATGGTGATGATGCGCTCGTGGGACGGGATCAGTCCGGACAGCGCGTTCAGCAGGGTGGTCTTGCCGCTGCCGGTGCCGCCGCTGACGATGACGTTGAACCGGGCCCGGACGAAGGCCGCGAGGAGCATGAGCATCTGCTCGTCGAGGGAGCCGAGGCCGATCAGTTCGGGGAGCGTGTAGGCGCGCGGGAAGCGGCGGATGGTGAGGGTGGGGCCGGTCAGGGCGAGCGGCGGGATGATGACGTTGACGCGCTCGCCGGTGGGCAGCCGGGCGTCGACCATCGGGTTGGACTCGTCGACGCGGCGGTTGACCGTCGAGACGATGCGTTCGATGGTCTGCATGAGCTGCTCGTTCGACGCGAAGCGCAGCGGCAGCTGTTCGACGCGGCCGGCCCGCTCGACGAAGATCGAGTCGGGGCCGTTGACCATGATCTCGGTGATCGAGGCGTCCGCGAGGAGCGGTTCGAGGACGCCGAGTCCGAGGGCCTCGTCGACGACCCGGCGGATCAGCTGGGAGCGTTCGGCGGAGGACAGGACCGGGCCCTCGCGGCTGATGATGTGGCCGAGGACGCGTTCGAGGCGGACGCGGCGTTCGGCCGCGGCCAGGCTGGACATCTCCGCGAGGTCGATCTCCTCGAGGAGTTTCGCGCGGTAGACGGCGACGAGGTGTCCGTCCTCACGGGCGGGTCCCCCCTCGTCGGGGGTCGCGATGCGGGAACGCAGGCTCATGGTGTCGGCTCCTCCCGGTCAGTCGTCGGTGGGCATGGTGGCCTTGCGGGACAGGTCGTAGCCGCCGAAGAGCGGGATGACGCCCGGGACGTGGACGGTGACGGTCGCGGTGGTGAGGTCGGCCCCCTGGGCGGGCGCGACCTGCGGGTCGAGCCAGCCGCTGACGGCGGCCTGTCCCGCCGCGGCGCCGTCGCCGCCCTGGGAGGCGACGCGCGCGGCGGCCCGTGCCCCGGAGCCGGCCTGGTTCGCGCCGTACCCGATGAGGCCGAGCTGGATCGTCGCCATGCCGATGAGCAGCAGGATGGGCAGGAATCCGGTGAACTCCAGGATGGAGACGCCCCGGTCGTCCCGCAGGCGGCGGGTGACGCGGCGGGCACGGAGACGGGTGGCCGCGGCCGGGGGGCCGCCGGTGCCCGGCGCCGGGGCCGGGCAACGGGCGCCCGGCGTCAGGACGGCGTGCGTCGCCGGGACGGCGGGGGCGCTCCCGGCACGGCGGGCTCCGGTGGCGCGGAGCCGGCCGGCGGCCCGACGGGCGGCCGGCGTACGGGCGCTCCCGACCCGGCGGCCGCCGCCGCGCGGCGCTCCGGTCGGATCGGTGCACCCCGGTTCGCGGCGCCGGAGTCCGAGGCGGAAGCCCGGCAGGAGGACCGGTGGCCGTCGCAGGAACGTCCTCATCCGTCGTCCCCTTCCAGTGCCGCGCCCGCCGTGCCCTTCACGTGGAAACCCGCGTCGAAGCCGGGGAAGAACAGGGGGACGTCGACCTCGACGGTGGCCTTCATGACCGAGCCGGCCGGGGCGCAGCCGATGCCCGCGCCCTGCCAGGCGCCGGGGAGGTGCTTGCTGCCCGCCGCCGCGCAGGCGCCGCCGACGTCGCCGTTCACCGCGTACGCGGCGGTCGCGGCCCGTGCCGCCTCGTCGGCCGCGTTCCCGGCGAGGGAGTACGAGTAGCCGTACAGCACGCACTGCCACAGGATCGTCATGACGACGAGCAGCAGCGGGAACATCCCGGCGAACTCGAGGGTGACGGCTCCCCGGTCGCCGCCCCTGCGGCGCAGGCCGATCGCGCCCCGGTCGGCCACCGGTGCCTTGCGCCGTCGGCCGCCGGCCCCGCCCTCCTGCGCAACCACGAGGCCCAGCTCGCCGGCCAGGGTCCACTGGGCCTGCTTGACGGTCGAGCGGGCGTCCAGGTCCTGGAGCCGGCCCGCGTCGACGACGGCCTGGAGTTCCTTGAAGGCGGCGGGGACGGAGGTGCGGGCGACCTTGGTGCCGGTGACGCGTTCGACGAGGGACGGCTGGATCTCCGTACCGCGGGCGAAGCGGTTGACGACCGTGGTGGTCTCCTCCGCCTTGCGGATCTGGAGGCGGTCCCACATCCGGACCATGCGCTTGGCCGCGCGGACGGCGACGACGTCGGGGGTGACCAGCAGCAGGGCCACATCGGCCAGTTCGACGGCGGCGGCGGTCGCCGAGTTCATCTGGGAGCCGCAGTCGACGACCACCACGTCGTGGCGGGAGCGGAGCGCGCCGAGGACCTGGCGGGTCACCCGGTCGGTGACCTCCTCGCCGCGTTCGCCCTCGGCGGGGGCGAGCAGCAGGGCGACGCCGCTGTCGTGGGTGTAGACGGCGTCCTGGAGGACGCGCGGGTTGATGTCGGTGATGGCGGCGAGGTCGGCCACCGAGCGGCGGAACTGCACGTCGAGGTAGGAGGCCACGTCGCCGGACTGGAGGTCGAGGTCGAGCAGGGCGACGTTGCGGCCGGACGCCTGCGCCGCGAGGGCGAGTTGGACGGCGGTGACGGTCGCGCCGACACCGCCCTTGGCGCCGGTCACGGTGACGACGGTGCCGCCGGGGCCCGTGTACAGGGCGGGTGCGCCGCTGTGCAGGTGGCGGCGCATGCCGGCGGACCAGGAGGCGGCTGCCTGGACGCGTTCGGCGAGGGCGTCGTAGCCGAGGGGAAGGCCGATGATGCCGCGGGCGCCGGAGTCCATGGCGGCGGTCAGGACGCCGGTGCTGGTGTCGGCGGTGATGAGGACGACACCGACGGCGGGGAAGCGCATCACGAGGTCGCGGATCAGGTCCAACGCCGGTACGGGGCCGATGCGTTCGTGGACGAGGACCACTTCGGGCAGTTCGTCCAGGGACTCGGCGGCCAGCCGTGCCAGCGTGTCGAGCAGGGCCGTGGAGTCGGGGACCGGCGGGGCGGGTTCGGCGTCGGCGAGCTGGCTCAGCAGGGTGGTGAGGGCGCGGGCCGAGTCGATGTCGCCGACGGCGGAGAGGATGCGGACGGTCATCGGCCCAGCTCCTCGTGGGCGTGTGGCGCCGCGGGCCGCCGGGCCCGCGCGGCACGCGTGCGCGGTACCGGCCTCGGGTCCCGGCCGGTACGTGGGGGCCTCGGGCGGGGACTCCGGCAGCGCCCCGTGGGCATGGACCTCATGCGCGGCCTCCTACTTGTCCTCGTCGAGGGTGTACGTACGGTCGCCGGGCGCGACGGCCGCGTCGGAGCCTCCCGCGACCAGGGCGAGCCGGACGTGTTCGGCGAACGACTCCGCGTAGGCGACGCGTTGGGCGTCGGCGGTGCCGAGGGCGAAGGTGATGGGGACGGCCTGGTTGGCGTTGTTGCGCCGGTCGGAGCTGGACTGGCCGGGGTCGAGCGCGGTGAGTTTGCCGACGTCGATGACGCGGGCGTTCTCGACGATCACCTTGGACTGGTCGACGCCCTTGTCGTTCTCGGCCTTGAAGGTGGCGTAGATGTTCACCCGCGAGCCGGGGTTGATCTTGCCCGCGACACCGGTCGCCGCGTCGATCATGATGGCGATCTCCTGCTGCCCCGCGGCCAGCCGGGGCCGCTCGACGATCATGTCGGCCTGGAGCAGCGAGCCCTTCTCCAGCTGGGTGACGGCGATCTTGCCGCGGATCTGGGAGAGGCTGGTGACGGCGGTGGACGACAGCCATCGCTCGGGCATCGAGATCTTCTCGAACTGGTCGGCCGTCAGCTCCTTGTAGGGAGCGATGTCGTCCTTCAGGCGGTACGCCGTGACCTCCGGGCCGACCTTGGAGTTCACGTCGCGGATCACCGAGAGGACTCCGGCGAAGGCGCCGAGGGCGCACAGGACCGAGAGGACCAGCAGGATGACGCCGCGGCGCTGGCGCGAGTTCACTGAATCTCACCTCGTGGAGCGGGACCGGGGACGGGACCGAGCTGTCTGTTCTGCCAAGGTGCCGGGGGGTGTGCCCCGGGGTGGTGCAGCATGCTCCGGACAACCTCGATCTGCGGGGGACGGCGGGTCGTGCGGTGGCGCCTGGTGCTGTTCGGATGTGGCCGGTGATGCCGGGGCCTAGGTGGCACCCCGGGGCAGTGCGCGTACCGAGGAGGCTGCCCGGACGACGGTGGCCGGAAGCTCCTGCGCGGCGGACGGTGGCAGCGGTGCGGCGCAGAACCCGCAGCGGTCACCGATGAGTTCGAGGCCGCACCAGTGGCACTGCTCCCGCCGGACGGACGAGACGAGCTGGTAGAGCACGGAGACGTCGTACAGCCCGGCGGCGAACTCGACGAGGCGTGACGTCCCCCACCAGCGGGCCGATGCGGCGGGCAGCGGGACGGTCGCGGCGCTCTGGACGCGCCAGGCGGGGGCGAGGGTCTCGGTGACCCACTCGGAGGGGGCCTGCCCCGCCGCCGAGAGCAGCCGGGTGCCGAACTCCGGGCCGGAAAGGTCCTGTTGGCCGACTCGGACGATCTCGGGGCGCGGGTTGGCGAGGACCGCGAACTGGGCGCCCGGCACCCACGACTTGGCGTGCGAGCCGAGGGTGACCGGGACGCGGTCGAGCTTGGCGACCGAACCGAGCAGGGCGCCCGCGTAGATGTAGTGCGCGAGCAGCCGGGCGGCGGAGGCCAGCACGCCGGGGCTGAAGTCGCAGACGGACAGCTGGCGCAACTGCTGTGCGAGCAGGGCGATTCCGAGCGGCGGGAGGTCGAGGCCGAGCAGCGCGATGCGGTCGCTCTCCAGGACGGAGCGGACCGTGCGCAGCCGCTGGGTGACGGGCCCCTCGACGGAGGAGGGGTACAGCGCGATCACGTATCCGTGCTGCTCGATGAGGGCGTGCATCCCGGTGAGGGAGGCCTCCAGGGTGTCCAGGGGCTGGACGACCGCGGGCGGGGTCTGCCGGTCGTGCGGTGGGAGCACCAGGTCGGGACTGGTGACGGCTATCGCGGTCGGCACGCTGCACACACCCCGTTCGCTGCGGCGGGGTGGTCAACCACCGCCTCAGATCGCCCCTTTTATCGCCATGGAGCATCACGGACGACCTCGAACGGCCTCAGATCGTCACGGTGACGTCCTCTTGCATCAGCACCATATCCACGGCATGGCCCGCTCAACACCGAATCAGCGAGATCATCTCACCGAAGGTGCGGAAGTGATCAACGGAGAGTAAGACGCGCGTGGGGCAACTCAAGTCCCTGACAGGGGTGTTGGGCGCTCCAGAGGTCTTGACAACCGGATTGGTCTGGACCAACTTGTATCCACCGGCGGTGGCCACCGTTCCGATCCCCCTCCCCCACCTCTCCCCCGGAGGACCCAGTGGACCGCGTCACCAGAATGCCCAGGCGGAGATGGGCGGGCACCCTCGCCGCCGCCGTCACCGCATCCGTCCTCTCCCTCACCGGTCTGGCCGGCCAGGCCCAGGCCGCGGACGTCAACAACGCCAAGAACGGCGGCTACGAGTCCGGCCTCTCCAACTGGACGTGTTCGGCGGGCAGCGGCGCGACCGTCTCCTCGCCGGTGCACGGCGGCTCGGCGGCGCTGAAGGCCACGCCCGCCGGGCAGGACAACGCGCAGTGCACCCAGTCCGTGGCCGTCAAGCCCAACTCGACCTACACGCTGAGCGCGTGGGTGCAGGGCGGCTACTCCTACCTCGGCGCGACGGGCACGGGCACCACGGACGTGTCGACGTGGACGCCGGACTCCTCGTCCTGGAAGCAGCTGAAGACCACCTTCACCACGGGTTCCTCGACCACGTCCGTGACGGTCTACACGCACGGCTGGTACGGACAGGCCGCCTACTTCGCGGACGACCTCTCGGTGCTCGGCCCCGACGGCGGCGGTGGCGGTGACCCGGCTCCGACGGTCCCGGCGGCCCCCGGCGGCCTGGGCGTGTCCT
Organism: Streptomyces sp. NBC_01428; assembly: GCF_036231965.1. NCBI lineage: Bacteria > Bacillati > Actinomycetota > Actinomycetes > Kitasatosporales > Streptomycetaceae > Streptomyces > Streptomyces sp. NBC_01428. The sequence goes on from NZ_CP109499.1 coordinate 3,641,555, forward strand.
CCACGACCTCCTCGTCCGTCTCCCTCGCCTGGAGCACGGTGTCGGGCGCGACCGGCTACAACGTCTACCAGGGCGGCTCCAAGGTCCAGTCGGTGACCGGGACCTCCGCGACCGTCTCGGGGCTCGCCGCCTCGACGTCGTACTCGTTCCAGGTGACGGCGACCAACGCGGCCGGTGAGTCGGTGAAGTCGTCGACGGTCACCGGGAAGACGGCCGCCACCTCCGGCGGTGGCGGAGGCGGCAACGTGCCCGCACACGCCGTGACCGGCTACTGGCAGAACTTCAACAACGGCGCGACCGTCCAGAAGCTCTCCGCCGTCCAGTCGCAGTACGACATCATCGCGGTCGCCTTCGCGGACGCCACGACCACGCCCGGCGCGGTCAGCTTCACCCTCGACTCGGCCGGCCTCGGCGGTTACACCGTCGACCAGTTCAAGGCCGACATCAAGGCCAAGCAGGCGGCGGGCAAGAAGGTCATCATCTCCATCGGCGGCCAGAACGGCACGATCTCGGTGAGCGACTCCGCGTCGGCCACCAACTTCGCCAACTCGGTCTACTCGCTGATGCAGACGTACGGCTTCGACGGCGTCGACATCGACCTGGAGAACGGTCTCAACGCGACCTACATGTCGCAGGCCCTGCGGTCCCTGTCCGCGAAGGCCGGCGCGTCCCTGGTCATCACGATGGCCCCGCAGACGATCGACATGCAGTCCACGTCGAACGGGTACTTCCAGACGGCGCTGAACATCAAGGACATCCTCACCGTCGTCAACATGCAGTACTACAACAGCGGTTCGATGCTCGGCTGCGACGGCAAGGTGTACTCGCAGGGCTCGGTCGACTTCCTGACGGCGCTCGCCTGCATCCAGCTCGAAGGCGGCCTCGCGCCCTCGCAGGTCGGCCTCGGTCTCCCCGCCTCCACCAGCGGCGCGGGCAGCGGCTACGTCTCCCCGTCCATCGTGAACAACGCCCTCGACTGCCTGGCCAAGGGCACCAACTGCGGTTCGTTCAAGCCCTCCAAGACCTACCCGGGTCTGCGCGGCGCGATGACCTGGTCCACCAACTGGGACGCGTCGGCGGGCAACGCCTGGTCGAACGCGGTCGGCCCGCACGTCCACGCGATGTAACCCCGCTCCCACCACCCGGCACCCCTGACGCACGGCCCTTCCCCTTCACCCCGTTCCCCGCATCCGCAGGGAGCGGGGTGAAACATTTCCGGGTCCCGGCGCATCAGTTAAGTGACGGCGTCGAGTTCACGGCCACCCGGGGGAGTCGGATGAGGAAGGTTCAGGGGGACGGGTACGCGGAGTTCGCGGGTGCCCGGGCGGGGCATCTGTACCGGTCCGCCTGTCTGCTGACCGGCGGGGACGTCCATCTGGCCGAGGATCTCGTGCAGGAGGCGCTCGGGCGGATGTACGTGAGCTGGGGGCGGGTGTCCCGCAGCGACAACCCGGCGGCGTACGCGCAGACCGTGCTGACCCGTACGTTCCTCGCGCACCGCCGGTTACGCAGCAGTTCGGAGCGCGCGACGGACGTGTTCCCCGACCTTCCCGACCCCGCCGGCGGCGGTGGCGACACACCGCTGCGGCTCACCCTCGTCGAGGCGCTGCGCGGGCTGCCGCCGAAGGACCGGGCCGTCGTCGTCCTGCGCTACTGGGAGGACCGCAGCGTCGAGGAGACGGCCGAGGTGATGCGCACCAGCTCGGCCGCCGTCCGCACCCGCAGCGTCCGGGCGCTGGCCCGGCTCCGCACGGTCCTGGGCGGCAGCCTCAGCGAGCACGTGGCGCCCTGAGGGGACCGTTCCCCCGTCCTTCCCCTCCCCCGCTCGCCCTTCTCCCCCCCCCTGCTTCCTCTCCTTCACCAGAAAGGGTGGTTCCCCATGCCCCTCGACGACTCTCCCGCCGACGACCTCTTCGAGGAGCGGCTCGGCAACGCCCTGCACCGGACCGGCAACGGGTTCGACCCCGACCGGCGCGCGCTGGCCGCGAAGGGCGAGGCACGGGGACGGCGGCTGCGGTCGCGGCGCCGGATCGCGGTGACCGGGAGCGTGGCCGGGCTCGCGCTCGTCGGGGTCGGCGGGGCGCTGCTGCTGCCCGGCACGGACGCCGGACGGGCCCCGGTGGCCGCGGCCACCTCGAAGTCCGGCACGGAGAAGCACAGCCGGATGTCGGCCGCCGACATGATCCGCGCCCTCGAAAGGACGCTCCCCAAGGGCAGGTTCAGCGAAGAGGCGGGCCGCCCCACGGATCATCCGCTGGGCCCGTACGCGTACGCCGTCTACGACGACGGACACGGCAAGACCGCGGTCTCGGTCGCGGTGAGCCTGGTGGACCCGGCGAGCCCGGAGGCCGGGGAGGCGGTCACCTGCCCGGACAGGAGCGCGGCGGGATACGACGCGTGCCACACGAGCACGCTCCGGGACGGCTCGCGCCTGATGATCTTCCAGGGCTACGAGTACCCGGACCGGCGCGCCGACACGAAGTACTGGTACGCCCAGCTCCTCACCCCGACCGGCCGGCAGGTCACCGTCTCCGAGTGGAACGCCGCCGCCGAGAAGGACAGCCCCGTCACCCGCCCGGAACCCCCGCTGTCGCCCGCCGGGTTGAAGCAGGCCGCGACGGCCGCCGTGTGGCGGACCGCGGCCGGCCTGATGCCGAAGCCGTCCGAACCGGCGGCGCCCACGACGACAGCACACCCGGCGGCCGACGGCGAGGCCGTCCTGGACCAGCTGGTCTCGCTCCTCCCCGCGGACGTCACCGTGACGTCGCGGGGGGCCGACGACCAGGAGTACGCCTGGGTGGTCGTCGACGACGGCAAGGGCCGCAGCCTGGTGCAGATCAACGTGCAGCCGAACATGGGCGACGTGGAGGGCCAGCTGTTCGGCGGCGCCGAGACCCTGCCCGACGGCACGAAGGTCGTCACGAAGAAGGCGCCCGGCGAGAAGGGCGGCGCCGGGGTGGTGATGTGGACCGCCGACACGATCCGGCCGGACGGGCTGCGCGTGGTGGTCTCCGCGTTCAACACCGACCGTCAGGACGCCGCGGCCACCCGGACGGCCCCGGCCCTGACGCTCTCCGAGCTGAAGGCGATCGCGACCGGCGCGCAGTGGTCGGGCCTGTCCTAGCGGACGTCTAGAGGAAGTCCGCCCACGGCTGGTCCCAGACCTGTTTGACGCACAGGACCAGGAACAGCACGCCCGCGATCACGAGCATGGAGTTGCTCAGCGGCCCGTTGCGCCATTCACGCGGTGTGCGGGAGGAGTTGAGGAGGCGGAGCAGGGTCAGGGCGAGGAAGGGCAGGAAGGCCGCGCCCAGCACCCCGTACAGGATGACCAGGCGGAACGGCTGGCCCTGGAAGACGAGGACGATCGGCGGGAAGGTCAGCCACAGGAGGTACCCGCGGAAGGCCCAGGACCGGTCGTGCCGGCCCGCCGCCACCTCCTCGGCCCCTTCCCCGCCGCCGCCGCGGTAGTGCGCGACGAAGTCCGCGAACATCAGGCTCACGCCGTGCCAGACCCCGATCAGCGAGGTGAACGAGGTGGCGAAGAACCCGATGAGGAAGAACTTCGCGGTCGCCGTGCCGTATTCGGCCGCCAGGATGTCACCGAGCTGGATCAGGCCCTTGTCGCCGCTCGCGATGGCCACGTGGGAGGAGTGGAGCATCTCCGCGCCGACGAAGAGCATCGCGATCACGAAGATGCCCGTGGTGGCGTAGGCGACACGGTTGTCGAGCCGCATGACCTTCATCCAGCCGGTGTCGGTCCAGCCCTTGGCGTTGACCCAGTAGCCGTAGGCGGCCAGCGTGATGGTGCCGCCGACCCCGCCGATCAGACCGAGGGTGTTGAGGACGGAGTCCTTCTCGTCGGGGAGGACGGGCAGCAGGCCGGCGAAGGCCTCCGGCAGGTTCGGCGTGACGCGGATCGCGAGGTACACCGTCACCACGAACATGACGCCCACCAGGACCGTCATGACCTTCTCGAAGACCGCGTACTTGTTGAACCAGACGAAGACGAGACCGACCAGCCCGCAGGCCACGCCCCACCAGGGGAGGCCCATGACGTGGGGGAACAGCGCCTGGAGGGGCAGCGCGCTCGACGACATCGCGGCGGCGCCGTAGACGAAGCCCCAGACGACCACGTAGACGACGAAGAAGTACGTGGTCCAGCGGCCGAGGCTCGCCCAGCCGTCGAAGAGGGTGCGGCCGGTGGACAGGTGCCAGCGGCCCGCCGCCTCGGCCAGCGAGATCTTGACGAGGCAGCCGATGACGGCGGCCCACAGCAGCGTGTAGCCGAAGCTGCTGCCCGCGATCAGCGTCGCGACGAGGTCCCCCGCCCCGACGCCGGTGGCCGCGACGACGATGCCGGGCCCGATGTACCTCCAACTGGACCTGCGGGGGCGGGAGACGGCCGGGCCGGTCTCCCCTGGCGCTGACGTGCCGGTGGTCTCCGTCATGCGGTTCAAGAAAGCGCAAAGGCGGGGGCGGGCACAAGGGCGCGTAGGCCGATCGCCACGCGATGTGCACAGCGCGGTACCAGAGCCCGCACCTCGGACGGCGCGCCCGGACCACCTTCCGGCGGCCCCCACCCGCGGCCGGTTCCCGTCACCCCTTCACGGGATGTCTTGACCTGCTCATGCCATAGCCGCACGATGAGCCCCACATCCGCACCGGCACGTCGCCATGAACCACCCCCCGCTCCACTCCACCATTCCGGGAAGACACCGGAATTCCAGGAGAATCCAGGAGATTTCATGCGACTTCGCACACGCGGCCGCGGCAGCCCCCACGGAGCGCGAAGAGGCGGACGGCGCACCGCCGCACTCGCCGTCCTCGCGGCCCTCGCCCTCGCGGCCCCCCTCACCGCCACCGCCACCGACGCCACCGCGAACGGCGCACGGACCCCCGCGTCCTCACCCGACGACATCCGCCAGTACGAGATCCACCAGGCCTCGACTCCGGTGTCCCGTACGGCGATCCAGCGATCGGGCGTCACCGTGGACGAGTCCGACGAGGAGACCGTCGTGGTCTCGGGCCGCGCCGACCAGATCACCGCGCTGCGCCGCCAGGGGTACACCGTCTCCCCGCTGGGCGCGGCACCCGACCGCGCCGCCGGAAGCGGCGGCACCCGCCTCTTCGACTTCCCGACGGCCGACGCGAAGTACCACAACTACGCCGAGGCGAACGCCGAGATCGACCAGCGGCTGGCGGCCTACCCGGCCATCATGAGCAAACGGGTGATCGGCCGGTCCTACCAGGGCCGCGACATCATCGCCGTCAAGGTCAGCGACAACGTCGGCACGGACGAGAACGAGCCCGAGGTCCTCCTCACCTTCCACCAGCACGCCCGCGAGCACCTCACGGTGGAGATGGCGCTGTATCTCCTGCGCGAACTCGGGGCCGGCTACGGCGGCGACGCGCGCGTGACGAGCATGGTGAACAACCGTGAGATCTGGATCGTCCCGGACCTCAACCCGGACGGCGGCGAGTACGACATCGCGACCGGCTCCTACCGCTCGTGGCGCAAGAACCGGCAGCCCAACTCCGGTTCCTCGTACGTCGGCACGGACCTGAACCGCAACTGGAACTACAAGTGGGGCTGCTGCGGCGGCTCTTCGGGCTCCACGTCCTCGGAGACCTACCGGGGCGCGTCCGCCGAGTCGGCGCCCGAGGTGAAGGTCGTCGCCGACTTCGTCCGCGGCCGGGTCGTCGGCGGCAAACAGCAGATCACCGCCGGGATCGACTTCCACACGTACAGCGAACTGGTGCTGTGGCCCTTCGGGTACACCTACTCGGACACCGCGACGGGCATGACGGCGGACGACCAGAACGCCTTCAGGACCGTCGGGCGGAAGATGGCCGCGAGCAACGGCTACACCGCCGAGCAGTCGAGCGACCTGTACATCACGGACGGCTCGATCGACGACTACCTGTGGGGCACCCAGAAGATCTTCGACTTCACCTTCGAGATGTATCCGACGTCCAGTTCGGGCGGCGGCTTCTACCCGCCGGACGAGGTCATCGAGCGCGAGACCTCACGCAACAGGGACGCGGTGCTCCAACTCCTGGAGAACGCCGACTGCATGTACCGGTCGATCGGCAAGGCGGCGCAGTACTGCGCCTAGGACACGGACCGGCCGACGGCCGGGGATCCGCGCGGCCGGTCTCACCGGGCGCGCGGATCCCCGTACCGGCTAACGGCTTTCGGCCTCGTCGGCGGGCTTCCCGGCGGACTTCGCCGCGGACTTGTCAGCGGTCTTCGGCTCGGAGTCCTTCACCTCGGAGTCCTTCACCACGGCATCCGTCGGCTCCGCCTCCGCCGCTTCCCGTTCGCCCTCGCCCTCGACGTCGACATCCGCTTCGGCTTCGGCTTCGGCGCCGTCCTCGAAGTACGTGTCCAGGACGGCGTCGAGCTGCTCCTCCCACTCCTTGAAGCGGGAGCGGGCCGCGGCCTCGATCTCGATGGGGTACCAACGGGCGTCCGGCGTGTGCACCGTGACGGTGAACCGCTTGCCGAAGCGGGGCGACTCCGTCTCCACCGCGCCGATCTCGTCCCAGCGGAACTCGGCCTCCTGGTCGTCCAGACGCAGGCGGACTCCGCCGTGGTCGGCTCTGATCGAGGCCCGCCGGTCGGAGGCCTCGAAGACCGGGCCCTCCGGTTCGGCGTCGGCCTCCTCGTCGGCCGCGGCCCCGGGCCCGGCGTCCTCGGCGTCCGCGTCCGGCGCCTCGTCGGACACCGCGTCGTCGGGGACCGCCGGGTCGGAGGCCGCCGCGGAGGGGGTCTCCTCCGCGGCCGCCTCCCCGGTCTCCTCGACCGCGTCCTCCGGTTCCGCGGGCACGGGTGACGTAAGCCCGGGGATGTACGCCGGGTTCACCGCGGCGGCGTCCAGGGGCTGGCTCTTCGAACCTATGCGCTGCTCCACAGCGCGAAGTATGGTCGAAGATCCTGTGCCGGACACAGCCAGCCCCTACTTAGCTATGCCTCTGTTACATGGGAACGCCTGTCCCCGCTACACGAAGAGGCTGACCACGGCGGCCACCGCGAACCCCGCGACGGACAGCACCGATTCGAGAACGGTCCAGGTCCGCAGGGTGTCGCGCTCGCTGATGCCGAAGTACTTGGCGACCATCCAGAAGCCGCCGTCGTTGACGTGCGAGGCGAAGATGGAACCCGCCGAGATCGCCATGATGACGAGCGCCACGAAGGCCTGGGAGTGGTCGCCCTCGGTCAGGAGCGGCGCCACGATGCCGGCCGTGGTGACGATCGCGACCGTCGCCGAGCCCTGCGCGACCCGCAGCACCAGGGAGATCAGATAGGCCAGGACGATGATCGGCAGGCCGACGTCGTGGAAGGTGTCCGAGAGGGCCTGGGCGACTCCGCTCGCCTTCAGCACGGCGCCGAAGATGCCGCCCGCGCCGACCACCAGCAGGATGTTGCCGACCGGCTTGAGGGACGAAGTCGACACCGTCTCCAGGGACTTGCGGGACCAGCCGCGCCGGATGCCGAGCAGGTAGTAGGCGAGCAGCAGAGCGATCGTGAGGGCGACGAACGGGCTGCCGAAGAACTCGATGACCGAGCGCAGGGTGGACGGGTCCAGGACGATCGAGGAGAAGGTGGCGGCGAGGATCAGCACCAGCGGCGTACCGATGATGCCGATGACCGTGCCGAGCGGGACGGGCTCCTCGCGCGGTTCGACGCCCTGCGCGCGCTGCTCCTCGACGACGGCCTGCTTGGCCTCCTCGGCCGCCTCGACCATGTCCTGCGGCACGGGGACGAAGATGCGCCGGCCGATCCAGGCGGCGTAGACCCAGGCGGCGAGGACGGACGGGACGCCGCAGATGATGCCCATGAGCAGGACCCAGCCGAGCTGGACGTGCAGCAGTCCGGCGGCGGCGACCGGGCCGGGGTGCGGCGGCAGGAACGCGTGGGTCATCGACAGGCCGGCGAGCAGCGGCAGACAGTAGAGCAGGATCGACTTGCCGGAGCGCTTGGCGGAGGCGTAGACGAGCGGCGCGAGGACGAAGATGCCGACGTCGAAGAAGACCGGGATGCCGAAGATGAGGCCGGTCAGGCCCATCGCGAGCGGGGCGCGCTTCTCGCCGAAGAGGTTGAGCAGGCGGGTGGCCAGGACCTCGGCGCCGCCGCTGACTTCGAGGATGGCGCCGAGCATGGTGCCGAGGCCGATGATGATCGCGACGTGGCCGAGGATGCCGCCCATGCCGGACTCGATGACCGAGACCGCGTCGGACTTCTGGACCGTGCCGAACAGTTCCGTGACGGAGAGTCCGGCGGCGAGGCCGACGGCTATGGAGACGGCGAGCAGGGCGACGAACGGCTGGAGTCTGACCTTGATGATGAGGAAGAGCAGGAGCGCGATACCGAGGGCGGCGACCGTGAGCAGTCCGGCCGTGCCGTCGAGGAGGGTCAGGAGGCCGCCGGTGTGCGGTGGCGTCTCGGGGGCCGGCGCGGCGAGCGGATACGACGACATGGGTGGAGGGCCTCGTTTTCGTCAGTCCATCGTGCTTTCGGGCAGGGGATATCGCGGTGCGGCGCCTCCGGGTTCGGGGGCGCCGCACCGTGATGACGTACGGGGTGCGGGAGTCGGACGGGCGTGAGCCCGCGAGCGGACGTCAGCCGAGGACGGCGAGGACGTCGATCTCGATGAGGAGTCCGGCCGGCAGACCGACGTAGACCGTCGTGCGGGCGGCGGGGGGCGCGGTGAGGCCCTGCTCCTCGAAGTACTGGTTGTAGATCTCGTTCATCTCGGCGAAGTGGTCGACGTCGGTGAGGTAGACGCGGATCATCATCGCGTCGTCCCAGCCGGAGCCGCCCTCTTCGAGGATCGCCTTGACGTTGGCGAGGGTCTGGAGGGTCTGCTCGCGCAGGGTGGGCCCGGCGGGCGTCGGGGGCTTGCCGTCCTCGGCGGGCAGGAAGCCGACCTGGCCGGCGACCTGGAGGATGTTGCCCTTCTTCACGCCGTGCGAGAACTTCGCGGGCGGGGTGGTGTGGGTCGAGGGGGTGAGAGCGGTCTTGTCGGTCATGCGGCGATCATTCCTTCGTGGGTGCTTTGCCGGAGTAGTCGCGGCTGATGGCGTCCGCCGTACGGCGCACCAGCGGGAGAAGGGTGAGGAGTTCGTCGGCGGTGACGACGACGTTGGGCGCGGAGACCGACATGGCGGCGGCGACCCGTCCGTCGGCGCCGCGGATGGGCGCGCCGACGCAGTTGATGGACTCCTCGTGGCCACCGAGGTCGGTGGCCCAGCCTTGTTCGCGCACCGTCGCCAGTTCCTTCATGAAGGCGGCGGCGCTGGGGGTCGAACGGGCCGTGTACAGGGGGTAGTCGAGTTTGTCGGCGACGGCACGCCGCTCGGTCTCGGGCAGGTCGGCGAGGAGCAGTTTGGCGACGGCGGCGACGGTGATGGCGACGGGCTTGCCGATCCGCGAGTACATGCGCACCGGGTAGCGGCTCTCCACCTTGTCGATGTAGAGGACCTCGTTCTCCTCGTACACGGCGAGGTGGACGGTGTGGCCGCACTGCTCGTTGAGGCGGACGAGGTGGGGGTGGGCGATCTCGCGGACGTCGAGGTTCTCGACGGCCTCCTGCGCGAGGGCGAAGAGGCGGGCGCCGAGGCGGTAGCGCTGGTCGGACTGGCGGTGGACCAGGCCGTGTTCGTGGAGGGTGCGCAGCAGGCGGAGCGCGGTGGACTTGTGGACGCCGAGGCGTTCGGCGACCTGTCCGAGGTCGGCGGGGCCCTCGGCGAGCAACGGCAGGATGCTCAGCGCTCGGTCGACGGTCTGGCTCATGGCGTACGTACCTCCTCGGCGGCCCGTGCGTCGGCTTCGGTCCAGCCGGGGCCGAGACGAAGTGTCTCCCAGGCGCGGTCGTCGAGTGCGGCCAGCCGGTCGGCGTGGCCGCGGGCGGGCGGCTGGGCGAGGTCGCCGGGGACGGTGAGGGCGGCGGCGGCCATCAGGTGGCCGTGCCGGATGCGGTCGCGGACGGGCAGGCCGCGCAGGGTGGCGGAGAGGAATCCGGCCGCGAAGGCGTCCCCGGCGCCGACGGCGGCGACGACGTCGACGTGCAGGGCGGGGACGAAGGTGCCGTCGGCCGGCGCGGTCCCTTCGCCGGCCCGCTTGTCGAAGACGACGGCTCCGTCCTTGCCGTGCTTGACGACCAGGACGTCCGGTTCGGGCAGGGCTTCGCGGACGGCCCGGGCCCCGTGCAGGTCCCAGGCCTCGCTCGCCTCGTCGTCGCCGACGAAGACGAGGTCGGCGCCGCGGGCGAGGTCGAGCAGGACGCGCGGGCCCTCGGGGTGGTCGCGCCAGAGTCCGGGGCGGTGGTTGACGTCGAAGGAGACGAGGGGGCGGCCGGGACGCGGGGCGGTCAGCTCGCGCATCAGGGCCAGACAGCCGGCGGACAGGGCGGCGGTGATGCCGGACAGGTGCAGGACGCGCGCCGACCGGGTGGCGGTCAGGTCGGTGTTGTCGGCGGTCATCGCGGAGGCGGCGGATCCGGCGCGGTAGTAGGCGACTTCGTGGGCGTCGGTGGCCCGGTCGCCCGCCGTGCGGAAGTAGATGCCGGTCGGCCGGTCGGGGTCGCGGCGGACGGCGGAGGTGTCGACTCCGTACGCCGCGACGGCCTCCACGAGGTGGTCGCCGAACCCGTCGGCGCCGACCCGGGAGACCCAGCGCGCGGAGTGTCCGGCGGAGGCGAGGACGCACGCCACGTTGGACTCGGCGCCGCCGATGCCCCGCTCGAAGGACGGTACGTCGGCGAGGCGCCCGGCCCGGGTGGGCAGGAAGGTGACCATGGACTCGCCGAGCGCCACCACGTCCACGCCGCCGGCGTCGGTGCCGGTGCCGGTGTCGGCGGTCGCGCCGGGGGACGCTGCGCCTGCGGGTCCGTTGCTGGTCACGATGGTCGGGGCTCCTCGCTGTAGCGGCCGACGGCGGCGAACGGCACCGTTGACCCTGCGTTGGCTGGGATGTTAGACAGCAGTAAGCGACATACGCAATGAGCGTTGCACACCATGCAACACCCTCAGGCCGCAGCACACCGAGCACCTGTTCCGAGCACCCGGGACACGGACACCAAGGAGGCCCCATGAGCGCCGACACCGCCGCCGCACCCCTGGCCGCTCTCGCGGCGGACCGCGTAGACCACCGCTTCAAGGGCCTCCCCCCGGACGCGTACGGCCTGACCGTGGGCGAGCTGGCGGCGCGGCGCAGGAACCTCTTCACGGACGGCTTCACCACCCCGGTGCTCGCCCTCTCCGCCGAGCGCCTGGCCCACAACCTCGACCTGATGGAGACGTACGCCACCCGGCACGGGCTCGCCTTCGCCCCGCACGGCAAGACGTCCATGGCCCCGCAGCTCTTCCACCAGCAGATCGAGCACGGCGCCTGGGGCATCACCCTCGCCGTCCCCCACCAGGTGCGCGTGGCCCGCGAGTTCGGCATCGACCGGATCTTCCTGGCGAACGAGCTCGTCGACGCGGCCGCGCTGCGCTGGATCGCCGCCGAGCTGGCCGGGGACCCGGACTTCCGCTTCATCTGTTATGTCGACTCGGTGCGCGGTGTGGAACTGATGGACGCCGCTCTGGACGGCAGCGCCCGTCCGGTGGACGTGGTCGTCGAGCTGGCCGCCGGCGAGAGCGCCCGTACCGGCGTGCGGACGGAGGCGGAGTGCGCGGCGGTCGCGGACGCGGTGGCGGCCACCGCCACGCTCCGGCTGGTGGGTGTCGCGGGCTACGAGGGCGAGGTGCCGGACGCGGACCCGGAGCGGGTGCACGCCTGGCTGCGCCGGCTGACCGCGCTCGCGGTGGCCTTCGACGGCGCCGGGCGGTTCAAGGGCCTCGACGAGGTCGTGGTGAGCGCGGGCGGCAGCGCCTGGTTCGACGCGGTCGCCGACGTCTTCGCGGAGATCCCCGAACTCTCCCTGCCCGTCCTGAAGCTGCTCCGGTCGGGCGCGTACGTCTCGCACGACGACGGCCACTACCGGAAGCTGACGCCCTTCACCCGGGTCCCGGAGGAGGGCGCGCTGCACCCGGCGTTCCGGCTCTGGGCGCAGGTCGTCTCACGGCCCTCGGCCGAGCAGGCGTTCGCGAACGCCGGCAAGCGGGACGCGGCCTACGACCTCGACCTCCCCCTCGCCCAGGTGGTGCGCCGGGACGGTGCCGAGCGCCCGGCGGACGGCGTCGAGGTCACCGGCCTCTCCGACCAGCACGCCTGGCTGCGGACGGGGCCGGAGGCGGATCTGGAGGTCGGCGACTGGCTCGGCATGGGCCTGTCGCATCCGTGCACGTCCTTCGACAAGTGGCAGCTGATCCCGCTGGTCGAGGCGGACGGCACGGTCGTCGACTACATCCGCACGTTCTTCTAGAAGAGTGGGTCGTTCCATGGATCACGCCGATCTCGTCATCCGGGACGTGGACGTCGCCGACGGCAGCGGCGCCGCCTCCTACCGCGCCGACGTGGCGGTCCGCGACGGCCGGATCGTGTCGATCGTGCAGGAGGCGGCGGCCGCGGGCTGTCAACGGCCGCGCGGGACGCGTGAGCTGGACGCGGAGGGGCTCGTCCTCGCCCCCGGCTTCATCGACATGCACGCGCACAGCGACCTCGCGCTGCTGCGGGATCCGGACCACAGCGCGAAGGCCGCGCAGGGCGTGACCCTCGAAGTCCTCGGCCAGGACGGCCTGTCCTACGCGCCGGTGGACGACCGGACGCTCGCCGAGGTCCGCCGGGCGATCACCGGGTGGAACGGCTACGGCGAGGACATCGACTTCACCTGGCGCTCCGTCGGCGAGTACCTGGACCGCCTCGACCACGGCTTCGACGGCGAGGGCATCGCGGTGAACGCGGCGTACCTGATCCCCCAGGGCACCGTCCGCATGCTCGCGGTCGGCTGGGAGGACCGCGACGCCACGCCTCAGGAGCTGGACCGGATGCGGCAGTTGGTCGCGGACGGCCTGCGCGAGGGCGCCGTCGGCATGTCCTCCGGACTGACGTACACCCCCGGGATGTACGCCAAGGACGCCGAACTCACCGCCCTGTGCCGGGTGGTGGCGGAGCACGGCGGCTACTACTGCCCGCACCACCGCTCCTACGGGGCGGGCGCCCTCGCGGCGTACGAGGAGATGGTGGCCCTCACCCGCGAGGCCGGCTGTCCGCTGCACCTCGCCCACGCCACCATGAACTTCGGGGTGAACGAGGGGAAGGCGCCCGACCTGCTCGCCCTGCTCGACACGGCGCTCGCGGGCGGCGCCGACATCACCCTCGACACGTATCCGTACACGCCCGGCTGCACCACGCTCGTGGCGATGCTGCCGAGCTGGGCGAGCGAGGGCGGGCCTGAGGCGGTCCTCGCCCGGCTGCGGGACGACACGACCGCCGAACGCATCCGGCACCACATGGAGGTGCTGGGAGCCGACGGCTGTCACGGCGTGCCCATCGAGTGGCGCACGATCGAGATCTCCGGGGTGAGCGACCCGGACCTCGGTTGGTACGTCGGCCGGTCCGTCCAGGACGCCGCCGACCTGCGCGGCGAGGCACCCTGGGTCACCGCGCGCCGCCTGCTCGTCGAGGACGGTCTCGGCCCGACGATCCTCCAGCACGTCGGCCACGAGGAGAACGTCCGCGCCATCATGCGGCACCCGGTGCACACCGGCGGCTCCGACGGCATCCTGCGCGGCGACAAGCCGCACCCGCGCGCCTACGGCACCTTCCCGCACTATCTCGGCCGGTACGTACGGGAGTTGGGCGTGCTGTCCCTGGAGGAGTGCGTCGCCCACCTCACCGGCAGGCCCGCCGCCCGGCTGCGGCTGCCCGACCGCGGGCTCGTCCGCGAGGGCTACCGCGCCGACCTGGTCCTCTTCGACCCGGCGACGGTGGCGGCGGGCTCGACCTTCGAGGCGCCGCGCACGCTGCCGACCGGTATCCCGCACGTCCTGATCGACGGGCGGTTCGTCGTCGAGGACGGCCGCAGGACGGACGTCCTGGCGGGACGGGCGGTCCGCCGCACGGCGTGACCGCCCGCCCCCCGTCGGCCCGTTCCCGGACGGGACCTACGGCTTGGGCAGGACGCAGCCGCTCGCGGCCAGGTTGAGCTTGTTGCCGGTCGTGAAGCACGCCGGGATCTGGTACGTCTCCTCGGCGTAGTTGATGCCCTGGCGGACGGTGACGTTGCCGCTCGCGTCGACCTCGCACGGGTTGTTCACCGTGCAACGCTCGCCGTCCTCGTTGCCCGTGTTGTTGACGGCCACGACCTTGCCGGTGGCCTGGTCGACGACCGGGGAGCCCGAGGTGCCGCCGATGGTGTTGCAGGCGGAGGTGTAACGGACCGAGTCCTTCCAGGTCCAGTCACCCTCCTTGAGGCGGTACACGAACCCGTCGACGTTGCAGTTGTAGAGCTTCTTCCAGTAACCGGAGGCCACGGTGATGGCCGTACCGGCGGTCGGGTGCGTGTTCTGCACGGTCAGCGCGCTGATGCCGTACGAGTTCCTGATGGTCGCGTAGGTGCTGGTGAGCTGGTAGATCGTGATGTCCGTGTCGGTCATCGTGGAGTACGCGACCTTGCTGGCCCGCAGCGTGGCGACCTTGGTGCCGGCCGAGTTGAGCAGGCCGAAGGTCCGGCTGGAGCTCTGGCCGACGATCACCTCACCGGGCTCCGGGAATCCGGTCTCCAGGCAGTGCCCGTTGGAGAGCACGAGCGCCGGGTCGGTGTCCGCCGAGTTGGGGAAGCGGACGACGGATCCGGAGCAGTTGCTGAGCGCGACGGTCCCGGCGAGGCTGACGGCCTTCAGGGCCGGCGCCCTGGTGTCCGCGGTGACGGCGGAGGCCGAGCTGTGCGCGGGAGCCGACTCGGGCGCGGGTGCCGCGACCGCGGGTGCCGCGCCGGCCCCGGCGATCACCAGGGCGAAGAGCGCGGCGACGAGAGGCTTTCTCATGTGGGGGTCCCCTCTTGCGACGTGGGGCGACCGGAGGTCTTCCGGCCACCTTCTGTTTTGTCATGCGCATTGTGAGGGGGGTGGGACGGGTGGACAAGAAGCGGTTTCCGGCCGGGGATGTCCCGAACAACACCCTTTACAGAAAGGCCTGTTCGTATGCCTCCTGGACGGAACGGAGGAGCAGCGCCTCGCTCGTGGCCACGCGGGCGTCGACGGCCCGCGCGAGCGCTTCGCGGTTCGGCGTGACGCGGTTGGTGAAGAAGACGGCCGGCCCCCGGTACAGCCCGCTCTCCCGCCAGCCCGCCAGATCCGTGAGCCCCGCCGCGCGGTCCGACCCGCGCTGCACGTCGGAGACGAGCAGGTCGATCCGGTCGGCCACGAAGGCCCGCTCGGCGCCGTCCCGGCCGGTGGCCACCCGCACGCGCGCGCCGCGCTCCTCCAGCGCGTCGACGAACCGGGTGTTGCGCTCGGGGTGGTCGTCGACCCAGAGGATCTCCATCCCGGTGTACGGCCGCCGCGCGGTTCCGGCGCGCGCGGGTTCCGGACCGTCGTCCGCACGCACCGACGCGAGCTGCGGCACTCCCTGCTGCAACCGCCCCACCAGGTCGTCCACCTCGTCCAGCGCCATCAGGTCCTCGACGAGCCGGCCGAAGTTCGCGTCGCGCGCCAGGTCCGGGAACCCGGTGGGCAGTTGCTCCTCCAGGCGGGCGAGCAGTTCGCTCCAGTCCTGAGCCGCGTCCCCGCCGTCCCGCTCCGGGGCGATCAGTCCGTACGCGCGCAGACAGCCCACCGCGACGTCCCAGTCCCCTTCGACGGGCCGGGCGAACGGCCGGCCGAGCACCCGGCGGGCCGCCCGGTAGCGGAGGAACTCGCGGGCGGCGTGCACGTCGGCGCCGTCGCGGGCGAGCAGCACCCGGTAGAAGTCGGGGTACAGCTGCTGGAGGAGCAGGACGCGGATGACGGCCTCGGCGCTGAAGGCCTGCCAGACGGGGTTGAGCGCGGACTCCAGGCCGAAGCCGTTGATGAGCCGCTTGATCCGGCGCGGGTTGCGGGCCGAGCGCCGGGCGATCAGCTCGGCGAGGTGGTCGTCCAGCAGGTCCTGGATGCCGGAGCGCCGTGCGCAGGCGTCCACGTACGCGCGGACCTCGGACTCCGCCGGGACCGGCACCCGGTAGCTGGTCTGGAGGACCTTCTCCATGAAGGCCGACCCGGCCGGCGACAGGTCCCGCAGGAGTCCGTCCGGTCCGAGCGCGGAGCGGTCGCACCCGATGACGAAGGCGAGCCCCGGCACGTCGAGGTACACCTTCACCGCCTCGCACACCGCGAGCACGGTCTCCTCCGAGCAGCGGTCGAGGTCGTCGATGAAGACGACGAGGAGGCGCCGGGTGTCATGGGGCGCGGACGCGGTCCACTCCGCCGTCAGCTCGCGCAGCGCGTCGCGCATGGCGTTGCGGGAGCGCGCGTCGACGGACAGGTCCTGCCAGAGCCGGTCGACGAGGGCGGCGGCCCCGAGCGGTCCGGACAGGACGGTGAGCGCCGCCCGGAACACCCCGACGATCGCCCGCCGCTCGGAGACGCGCTGCAGGGCGCGCCGCAGCACCCGGCGGTCGAAGCGCACGAGGACCGACTTGATCAGCCCTTCCAGGGCGTCGGCCCCGGTGGAGGTCCAGGCGTTGTACCAGACGGTGTGGACACCCTGTCTGGCCCCCAGCTCGGCGTCCACCAGCCGCATGAGGCTGCTCTTCCCCATGCCCCACCCCGCGTCCACCGCGAGGGTGAACGGGGTCGCGGCGCGTGAGCCGTGGAGCAGCCGGGCGAGTTCCCGGGCGGCCCGGCCCGCGCCCAGCAGATCGTCCCCCGGCCCGCTCACCGGCTCGTCGTTCAACAGCGAGAACTCCACGCCCTGCCTCCCCCGTGCGGCAGGGTCAACCTACTGGGAGGGACGGCCGGCCGGGGGCCTTCCGTCGCCCTGAGGGAGGAACCTCCCCCGGCGGGCTTCGCGGCCCCGTGGACCCGGGGCCCGGCGGTGCGCCGCCGCGATCACCAGGGCTTTCGGAGCACCGCGCGGACAAAGACGCCCGAACCATCACGTCTCACGTGGTGAAAAACACCCCCCGGTCCTCGTTACGCGGCCGTAAGCTCACGGACATGCAGGTGATCCAGTCCACGAAGCTCGCCAACGTCTGCTACGAGATCCGGGGTCCGGTTCTTGAGGAGGCGATGCGGCTGGAAGCGGCCGGTCACCGCATCCTCAAGCTCAACACGGGCAACCCGGCCGCCTTCGGGTTCGAGTGTCCGCCGGAGATCCTGGAGGACATCCTCCGCAACGTCTCGTCGGCGCACGGTTACGGCGACGCCAAGGGCCTGCTCGCCGCCCGGCGCGCGGTGGTCATGCACAACCAGACCCTCGGCATCGAGACGGACGTCGAGCACGTCTTCATCGGCAACGGCGTCTCCGAGCTGATCGTGATGGCGATGCAGGGCCTGCTGGACGACGGCGACGAGGTCCTCGTGCCGGCGCCGGACTACCCACTGTGGACGGCCGCCGTCTCGCTGTCCGGGGGCACGGCCGTGCACTACCGCTGCGACGAGCAGTCCGACTGGATGCCCGACCTCGCGGACGTGGAGCGGAAGGTCACCGACCGCACCAAGGCGATCGTCATCATCAACCCGAACAACCCGACCGGCGCCGTGTACGACGACGCGATGCTGCGGGGGCTCACCGACATCGCCCGCCGGCACAACCTGCTGGTCTGCTCGGACGAGATCTACGACAAGATCCTCTACGACGGGGTCACGCACACCGCGACCGCCAAGATCGCCCCGGACCTGCTCACCCTCACCTTCAACGGCATGTCGAAGGCGTACCGGGTGGCGGGCTACCGCGTCGGCTGGATGTCGATCTCGGGGCCGCGCGGGCACGCGGACTCCTACATCGAGGGGCTGACGATCCTCGCGAACATGCGGCTGTGCGCGAACATGCCGGGCCAGCACGGCGTGGTCGCGGCGCTCAGCGGACGTCAGACGATCAACGAGCTGGTGCTGCCGGGCGGACGCCTGAAGGAACAGCGGGACGTGGCGCACGAGCTGCTGACGCAGATCCCGGGTGTGACCTGCGTGAAGCCCAAGGGGGCGCTGTATCTCTTCCCGCGCCTCGACCCCAAGGTCTTCAAGGTCAAGGACGACCGGCAGATGGTCCTCGACCTGCTGCAGCGGGAGAAGATCATGGTGGTCCAGGGGACGGGCTTCAACTGGCCCGAGCCGGACCACTTCCGGGTGGTCACCCTCCCGTCGGTCGGGGACCTGACGGACGCCGTCACGCGGATCGGCACCTTCCTGGACGGCTACAGCCAGCCGTGACGGAGGACGTCCGGGCGGACGCGGCGTTCACCCTCCGTGCGGGAACCGTCCAGTTCCGCGAACCGACTCAACTTTAGACCAGATCCAAGCTAGGATGGTTTCCTGTCAGGCACAGGAGGCCCTCCCATGTACGAACCGATCCGCACGAAGTCGGTCCACACGGTGGCCGGCACCCCCTCCTCGGACTTCCCCCACCGGTCCCGCGAGGAGGAGCTGGACATCCAGCTCGCCGGTCACCTCGCGGCGCTGCTCGCCGTGACGGACGAGATCCGCACGGTGGCACCATCCGCGGACCTCGACACCGCCGCCGAGCGACTCGCCGGTCAGGTGACCCGCCTGCGCGGCGGCTCCACGCCGGTCCGCGCCCCAGCCGCCGCCGTCGGCGAGGCCCGGCTCGTGACCCTTCACCGGCGCGCCCACGACCTCGCCGGCCGCGCCCTCGTCGTGGCGGCCTCCCGCGCCGACACGTCCGCGGCGATCCTGTCCGCGGAGCGCATGGACGCGCACGCCGCAGCCACCGGCGCCCGCGAGCTCGCCACCCGCTGAGCCCGGCACCACCGGCCCCGCACCACCGGGCCCGGGGCCCCTCGATCGGCCTCGGTCCGCGCGCTTCGACCACGACGCGCGGACCGGGTGCCTCATGAGGGCCACGCCCAGCGCCCGCTCCCGGTATGCGCCCCGCACGCACGGTCCCGGGCACCTCCCGCGCCGCCGGACCGGCGGCTCCCCCTCCGGTTGCGTACCGGGACCCGGTCGTCACCCCGCGTTCACCCTCCGAGACGGGGAACGTTGGATTCCGAGGTGCACGCTCCAGGCGTGAGACGTATCGCAGGGATCGTCCTGGCGGTCCTGTTGATCGGCGGAGTGGCAGCAGCCGTCGTCGCGGGCCGCAATGGTCAGGACAAGGGCACGGCAACGAAGACCGTGCAAGGTGTGATCGGTTCGGAGAAGGCGGAGTTCTTCGCCGACCCCGACGTGGTGAAGGCCCTCGCCGCCAAGGGCTACACCGTGAAGACGGAGACCTCCGGGTCCTGGGCCATGGAAGGCCTCGACCTCAAGGGGTACGACTTCGCCTTCCCCTCCAGCCAGGCGCCGGCCGACGAGCTCGCGGACAAGTACCACCTCCGCAGCCCGCTCCCCCGGCCCTTCTACTCGCCCCTCGTCGTGGTCGCCCATCGCAGCGCGGCACAGGTCCTCGCCGCCAACGGACTGGCCACCCTCGCCAAGAACACCGGCACGCTGAAGATGGCGGCCTATCTGGACGCCGCCCGGCACGACCGGACCTGGCAGCAGCTCAAGGGCACCTCGGCACACGGCGAGCTGACCGGCACGCTGTTCATCGCCAGCACCGACCCGGAGACCTCCAACTCCGGCGCCCTCTACCTCGCCGCCGCGTCCTACGTCGCCAACGGCGGGAACGTCGTGGCCGACGACGCCGCGATCGGCCGGACCGCGCCCCTGATGCACCGGCTCGTCAGCGTCCAGGGAGCCCAGCAGTCCAGCAGCGACGCCGAGTTCAGGGACTTCGTCAGCGGCGTCGGCAACCCCCTCGTCCTCGTCTACGAGTCCCAGGTCGCGGCCCTGCTCACCGAGGGCGAGGACGCGGGCGACCTGACGGTGCTCTACCCGGACACCACGGCCAACAGCGACCACACGGTCGTACCGCTCACGCCCGAGGGCCGGGCGCTCGGTGAACTCCTCAGCACGGACCCGGCGTTGCGCCGGCTCGCCGTGCGGCACGGCTTCCGGCCGCAGGGCGCGACCGCCGAGTTCACCGCGGCGACCGCCGCCCACGCCACCTACCTCAACCAGAAGCTGACCGGCGTCCGGCAGGCGCCCGTGCCCGCCTCCAAGGTGCTGCACGAGATGGCGCGCCGGGCCGGGAACTAGGGGGAAGCGCATGACCACCGAAGACACGTTCACGCTCACTCCGCCCGAGGCCGTGGCGCCCGTGCCGCGGGACAAGGCCGGGGGGCTCGTGCCCGTCGACGACGCCGTGCGGGACGAGATGGCCCGGCGCGCCGCGGAGTACATCGAGGGACTCGCCGTCCTGGACGCCCGCTCGCCCGAGTTCGCCGGCAAGGTCGGTGAGATCGCCGGGCTGGGATCGAGCGAGATGCGCGGCGCCGCCGCCCAGTCCAACCGGATGCTGGAACGGACCATCCGCAGCCTGCCCTCCACGGGCGAGGACGCCCAGTCGCACGTCGCGGGCTCCCTCGTCGAACTCCGCCGCGTGGTCGAGGACCTGGACCCGCGCGACCTGTCGGCGAGCAAGGGCCGCAGGTTCCTCTCCAAGCTCCCCGGCGGCAACCGGCTGCGCGACCACGTCGCCAAGTACGCCTCCGCACAGGGCACGTTGAACAAGATCGTGGGCTCGCTGCGCGGCGGCCAGGACGAACTGCGCAGGGACAACGCGGCCCTGCAGACCGAACGCGTCCGCCTCTGGGAGACGATGGGCAAGCTCCAGGAGTACGTCGTGCTGACCCGGGCCCTGGACGGCGCCGTCGAGGACCACATCGCGGGCGTCGACACCACCGACCCGGCGCAGGCCGACACCCTGCGCTCCGACGTCCTCTTCCCCGTCCGGCAGAAGCAGCAGGACCTGCTCACCCAGCTCGCCGTCTGCGCGCAGGGCTATCTCGCGATGGACGTCGTCCGGCGCAACAACGAGGAACTCATCAAGGGCGTCGACCGCGCGGCCACCACGACCGTCTCCGCCCTGCGCATCTCCGTGATGCTCGCCTCCGCGCTGGACAACCAGCGCAAGGTCGTCGACCAGGTCAACGCCCTGCGCGGCACCACCGAGGACCTCATCCGCGGCAACGCCGAGATGCTCGCCACCCAGAGCGGCGAGATCCAGCGCATCGCCGCCGACCCGGCCGTCGGCGCGGAGACCCTGCGCAACGCCTTCCAGGAGATCTACCGCACCCTCGACGCCATCGACACGTACAAGGTGCGGGCGACCGAGACGATGGCCGCGACGGTGGAGTCCCTCACGTCCGAACTCCGGCAGGCCGGCGGCCTTCTGGAGCGCAGCCGCACCCAGGGCGCACTGGAGGGCGGGCTCGGATGAGACACCTCCGACGGGCGGCCTGCGCGGCCGCGGCGCTGCTCGCCGTCACCGCGTGCACGGCGCAGGGCGAAGGGAGGTCCGGGGACGACACCGCCCCCGAGCCCGGCACCCTCCGGATCCTCGCCTCCAGCGAACTCAGCGACATGAAGCCGGCCCTCGACCGGATCAGGCAGGACACCGGCATCACGGTCAGGCCCACCTACATGGGCACGCTCGCCGCCGTGGACCTGCTCGCGCGCGGCACGGCGGACGACGCCTACGACGCCCTGTGGCTCTCCTCCGACGACTATCTGCACCTGCGCCCGGAGGCCGCGAGGAAGGTCGTCTCGGAGACACCGGTCATGTCGAGCCCGGTGGCGATCGGGGTCGAGCCGGCCACCGTGACCGCGCTCGGCTGGAAGCCCGACGACGTGACCTGGTCCCAGGTGGAGAAGGCGGTGGCGGAAGGAAGACTGACGTACGGCATGACCGATCCGGCGCGCTCCAACTCCGGCTTCTCCACGCTGATCTCGGTGGCCTCCGGACTGTCCGGCGCCCAGTCGGCCCTCACGACCGCCGACGTGGACAGGGCGACGCCCCGGCTGCGGGAGTTCTTCACAGGACAGAAGCTGACATCGGGTTCGTCCGACTGGCTGGCCACCGCCTACGAACGCCGCGGCACGGTGGACGCCCTGCTCAACTACGAGTCCGTCCTCAAGGGCGTCAAGGGCCTGACGGTCATCCGCCCGCGGGACGGTGTGGTGACCGCCGACTACCCGCTCTCCTCCCTCGCCGCGTCCTCCAAGGACACCCGCGAGACGGTCCGGCGTCTCGCCGAGGCGCTGCGCGCACCGGACAGCCAGCGGCGGATCACCGAGACGACGCACCGGCGCCCGGTCGTCGCCTCCGTCGCCCCGGCGGCGGGACTCGACACCGGACGCCGGCGCGAACTCCCCTTTCCCGGAAGCCGGTCCGTCGCCGACAAGCTCCTCGACGCCTACGAGAACAAGCTCCGCCGGCCGTCCAGGACCGTCTACGTCCTGGACACCTCGGGCTCCATGGACGGCGACCGGCTCGACCGGCTCAAGAAGGCGCTCGGCGATCTCACCGGCGACTTCCGCGACCGCGAGGAGGTGACGCTCATGCCGTTCGGATCGGACGTCAAGAGCGTCCGCACGCACGTCGTGCGGCCCGAGGACCCGAAGGCCGGACTCGACGCCATCCGCGCGGACACCCGCTCACTGAGCGCCGACGGCGACACCGCGATCTACACGTCACTGGAGAAGGCGTACGAGCATCTCGGCGCCGACGACGACACGTTCACCTCGGTCGTGCTGATGACGGACGGCGAGAACACCCGGGGCGCGAGCCCGTCCGACTTCGACGCCTTCTACGACCGGCTGCCGGACGGACAGCGGGAGATCCCCGTCTTCCCGATCCTCTTCGGCGACTCCGACCGCGGCGAGCTCCAGCACATCGCCGACCTGACCGGCGGCCGTCTCTTCGACGCTCAGAAGGGCTCACTCGACGGCGCCTTCGAGGAGATCCGTGGCTACCAATAGGCTCGTCGGCTTCCTGGAGTCCCGCAAGAACCTCACCGGCAGCGCGTGCGGGATCGCCGGGCTCGCGCTGACCTTCGCCGGGATCGCCGGTCCGTACTGGCCGGTGGTCGTCGCGGGCCTGTACGGCGCGGGCGCGCTGATCGCCCCGCCGGAGCGCCCGCCCCTCCCCGACTTCCCCGACCCTTCCGCCCAACTGGAGGAACTGCGCGCCGACTTCGGCACGCTGCGGGAGTATCTCGACGGGGTGGAGCTGCCGCCCGCGGCCGCCGGCCGGCTCACGGAGCTGACCGAGGTGCTCACCGCGCTGCTCGACCCCGGCTGGGTCGCCGAGGTCCTCGCGCAGGACCCGGAGGGCGTGCACGCCCTGTCGCGCGCGGTTCGGCAGGACGTCCCGGAGGCGGTCGACACCTTCGTGCGCACCCGGTGGTGGACCCGGCTGGCCCCCGGCACCGAACCGCCGGAGCGCCATCTGGAGCGCCAGCTCACGGTGTTGCAGGAAGAGGCGGACCGGCTCGCGGCGGCGCTGCGCGAGACGGAGGCCCGGCGCCAGGAGTCGCACACCCGCTATCTGGAGGAGCGCGGCCGCTCGCAGTGACGGCCGCTTTCCGGCCGTTCCGTTCCCGCGCGGGCGGGGCTGCCGGGGACGAAAGCGGCCGGGGCCCCGCACAGAGGTGTGCGGGGCCCCGGCGGGGTGCTGTCACCGCGGCCGGTCCGGACGACGTCGCAGGTCAGGGCAACGGGACCGGCCGCGGAGCGGCGGGGTGTCAGCCCAGGCGCTGCACCAGCGCGCGGTACTCGTCCCACAGCTCCGTCGGAGTGTGTTCGCCGAAGGTGTTGAGGTGCTCGGGAACCAGTGCGGCCTCCTCGCGCCAGACCTCCTTGTCGACCGTGAGCAGGAAGTCGAGGTCGGCGTCGGCAAGGCCGAGTCCGTCGGTGTCGAGGGACTCCCGGGTCGGCAGGACGCCGATCGGGGTCTCGACGCCCTCGGCCTTGCCTTCGAGGCGCTCGACGATCCACTTCAGGACACGGCTGTTCTCGCCGAAGCCGGGCCACACGAACTTGCCCGCGTCGTTCTTGCGGAACCAGTTCACGTAGTAGATCTTCGGGAGCTTCGCCTGGTCCTTGTCCTTGGCGACGTCGACCCAGTGGCCCATGTAGTCGCCCATGTTGTAGCCGCAGAACGGGAGCATGGCGAACGGGTCGCGGCGCAGCTCGCCGACCTTGCCCTCGGCGGCGGCCGTCTTCTCGGAGGCCACGTTCGCGCCGAGGAAGACGCCGTGGTTCCAGTCGAAGGACTCCGTCACCAGCGGTACGGCCGTGGCACGGCGGCCGCCGAAGAGGATCGCCGAGATCGGCACGCCCTTCGGGTCCTCCCACTCCGGCGCGATGATCGGGCACTGCGAGGCGGGCACCGTGAAGCGGGCGTTGGGGTGCGCGGCGGGCGAACCGGACTCGGGCGTCCAGTCGTTGCCCTTCCAGTCGGTGAGGTGGGCCGGAGTCTCCTCCGTCATGCCCTCCCACCAGATGTCGTTGTCGTCGGTGAGCGCCACGTTGGTGAAGACGGAGTTGCCCCACAGGGTCTTCATCGCGTTGGCGTTGGTGTGCTCACCGGTGCCGGGCGCGACGCCGAAGAAGCCGGCCTCGGGGTTGATGGCGTACAGCCGGCCGTCCTCGCCGAAGCGCATCCAGGCGATGTCGTCGCCGATGGTCTCGACGGTCCAGCCGGAGACGGTGGGCTCCAGCATGGCGAGGTTCGTCTTGCCGCAGGCGCTCGGGAAGGCGGCGGCGACGTACTTCGACTCGCCGTGCGGGGGCGTCAGCTTGAGGATGAGCATGTGCTCGGCGAGCCAGCCCTCGTCGCGTGCCATCACGGACGCGATGCGCAGGGCGTAGCACTTCTTGCCGAGCAGGGCGTTGCCGCCGTAGCCCGATCCGTACGACCAGATCTCGCGGGTCTCGGGGAAGTGCGAGATGTACTTCGTGGAGTTGCACGGCCACGGCACGTCCGCCTCGCCCTCGGCGAGCGGCGCTCCGAGCGTGTGCACAGCACGCACGAAGAAGCCGTCGGTACCGAGTTCGTCGAGGACGGGCTGCCCCATGCGGGTCATGGTGCGCATGGAGACGGCGACGTAGGCGGAGTCGGTGATCTCGACGCCGATCGCGGACAGGTCCGAACCGAGGGGACCCATGCAGAACGGGACGACGTACATCGTCCGGCCCTTCATGGAGCCGCGGAAGACGCCCTTCTCTCCCGCGAAGATCTCGCGCATCTCTGCGGGAGCCTTCCAGTGGTTGGTCGGGCCCGCGTCCTGCTCCTTCTCGGAGCAGATGAAGGTCCTGTCCTCGACCCGGGCGACATCGGTCGGGTCGGAGGCCGCGTAGTACGAGTTGGGGCGCTTGATCGGGTCGAGCTTCCTGAAGGTGCCCTTGCGGACGAGCTCCTCGCTCAGTCGCTCGTACTCGGCCTCGGATCCGTCGCACCAGACCACGTTGTCCGGCTGGGTCAGTTCGGCGATCTCGTTGACCCACGAGATCAGTTCTTTGTGGTTGGTCGGGACGGGAGCCGCGATGTCGCGCGCCACGATTGCTCCTAAATGAGGGTTTTGTTGTTGTGCCCCGTGGGGGCTGCGACCCGGATGCTTCACGGTGGTTGACCCCCTGGCGCTCATCCGGTGCCGACCGCACTCATTTGATCATCCGACTGAACCGCCCATATGTCCAGAGGGCCTCACACCTGAGCGGAGTGAGCATCGCCACTCGCCGGAGGGTTTCCCCCCGCTTGCCTCGGGTTCACCGCGAGTACCCCCGCGCCGCCCGGCCGGCCGCGTGAGAGCATGGCCACTATTGGCGGCTCCTTATGTCGGACTGACGCGTAACTTACGGTTCCGTAGGTACGATTCGGACCATGACTGCGTCCGTCCCCGACGCGCCCACGGACTCGCCGGCCGCCGGCCACGGGTCCGTCGCGCACACCCTGTCGGAAGAGATCAAGCCCAAGCTCCGCGGCTGGCTGCACCTCGGCATGTTCCCGGCCGCCCTCGTCTCCGGACTGATCCTCACCGCGCTGGCGGACTCACCTCGCGGCCGTGTCGCGTGCGGGATCTTCGCCCTGACGGCCTGCCTGCTGTTCGGCGTCAGCGCCCTCTACCACCGGGGCGACTGGAGCCCGCGGATGGACGGCGTCCTGCGCAGACTCGACCACGCGAACATCTTCCTGATCATCGCCGGCACCTACACCCCGCTCACGATGCTGCTGCTCCCCGACGCCAAGGGGAAGTGGCTGCTGTGGAGCATCTGGGCCGCCGCGGCGGCGGGCATCGCCTTCCGGGTCTTCTGGGTCGGCGCCCCGCGCTGGCTCTACACCCCCTGCTACATCGCGATGGGCTGGGCGGCGGTCTTCTTCCTCCCGGACTTCATGCGCACCGGCGGCATCGCCGTCCTCGTCCTGGTCGTCGTCGGCGGTCTGCTCTACAGCGCGGGCGGGGTCATCTACGGCATCAAGCGCCCCAACCCGTCACCGCGCTACTTCGGCTTCCACGAGGTCTTCCACTCACTGACCCTCGCGGCGTTCGTCGTGCACTACGTCGGCATCTCCCTGGTGGCCTACCAGCACGGATGACCCCTCCCCGGGCGCCACCGGCCCCCGGGATCCCCCCTCTTCGGCAGTGGCCGCGACTCTCGAGTCGCGGCCACTGCGCGTTTCCCGGAGCCGCCCGGACGGACGGCGAACCCCGACGGGCGGCATGAAATGACAGCATGAATAGATTGACAGTCATATTCTTTTGAGAGCTACTCTCATTTCATGGTGACTATCACGCACGACGACACCGTCCGGCGCGACCCGCGCCGCTGGTGGGCCCTCGGGGCCCTGGTCGCGAGCATGCTCGTGCTCGGCTTCGACATGACGATCCTGAACGTCGCACTGCCGACGATGGCCCGTGACCTGGGCGCCTCCACCGGACAGCAGCAGTGGACGGCCGACGCGTACGTCGTCGTCTTCGCCTCGCTCATGCTCCCCGCGGGCCTGCTCGGCGACCGCTTCGGACGCCGCCGGATGCTCATCACCGGGCTCGGCGTCTTCCTCGCCGGATCCCTGGCCGGCGCCCTCGTCTCCGACGTGACCTGGGTGATCGTGGCCCGCGCCCTGATGGGGGTCGGCGGCGCGCTCGTCATGCCGCTCGCCCTGGCCGTACTGCCCTCGCTCTTCGGACCCGACGAGCGCACCAAGGCCGTCGGAGCCGTCTCCGCGGCCTCCGCGCTCGGCCTGCCGCTCGGTCCGATCATCGGCGGCTGGCTGCTGAACCACTTCTGGTGGGGCTCGGTCTTCCTGGTGAACGTGCCGATGGCGGCCATCGGCATCGCCGCCTGCGTGCTCCTGCTCCCCGAGACCCGCGACCCCGCCTCGCCCACGGTGGACACCGTCTCCACCGCGCTCACCGCGGTCGGCCTCAGCGTGCTGATCTACGCCATCATCGAGGCCCCGGGACGCGGCTGGGGCGACCCGCTGGTGCTCGCCTGCTTCGCCGGCTCCGTCGTCCTCATCGCGCTGCTCGTCGTCCGGGAGCGCCGCGCCGTCCGCCCGATGCTGGACCTCTCCCTGCTCGCGCAGCGCGGCTTCCTGCTCAACACGCTCGCCGCGACCCTCGTCATGTTCGTGCTCTCCGGCCTGATGTTCGTCCTGCCGCAGTACCTCCAGGCCGTCCTCGGCCACGACGCGCTCGCGACCGGCGTCCGGATGCTGCCGATGATGGGCGGACTGCTGATCGCCTCCCGGGCCGCCCAGCCGCTGCTCGCCCGGTTCGGGGCCCGCGCGGTGATCAGCGCCGGTCTGGTCACCCTCGCCTTCGCCGCGTTCCTCGGCAGCCGGACGACCGTCGACGACGGCTACGGCTTCACCGCGCTGTGGCTGTCCGTCGCCGGACTCGGCTTCGGCTTCGCCGTCGTCCCCTCCATGTCCGCCGCGCTCGGCGCCCTCCCCCGCGACCGGGCCGGCAGCGGCTCCGGCCTGCTGATGACCGTGCGCCAGGTCGGCGGGGCGATCGGCATCGCCCTGCTCGGCTCGCTGCTGGCCGGCGCGTACACCGACCGGCTCGACACCGCTGCCCTGCCCCGCGCGGCCGCGGACACCGCCGGCGACTCCGTGGTCGGCGCACACGTGGTCGCCGCCCGGCTCGGTGACCACGCCCTCGCCGCCTCCGCGGACGCCGCCTACATCCACGGCATGGACCTGGTCCTGCTCGTCAGCGGCGTCGCCGCGCTGGTCACCGCCCTGCTGGCCGCCGCGCTGCTGCCCGGCGCCCGCCCTTCCGTACCCGCGCCGAAGGAGGACACCACCATGGCCCCGGCTCCGGCCGATGCCGGACAATGAGGACCATGGCCGCCACCGCACAGAGTTCCACTCCCGCCGCGGAGCCCCAGCCGGGGCTCCGCGAACGGAAGAAGATCAAGACCCGCATCGCGATCCGCGAGGCGACGTACCGGCTCATCGAGGCACAGGGGTACGACGCCACGACCGTCGAGCAGATCGCGGAGGCGGCCGAGGTCTCCCCCTCCACCGTGTTCCGGTACTTCCCCACCAAGGAGGACATCGTCCTCACGGACGAGTACGACCCCCTGCTGGAACAGGAACTGCGGGAGCGCCCCGCCGACGAACCCTGGTTCGACTCCCTGCGCCACGTGCTCCACAAGGCCATCGGCCTCGGCGGGTCGGAGGAGCCCGAGGTCTCCCGGCTGCGGACCCGGCTGATGGTCGAGGTCCCCGCGGTGCGGTCCCGGATGATGGAGAGCGCCTCGGTCACCGGAAGGCTGCTCAGCCGGGCCATCGCGGAGCGCGTCGGCCGGGACCCGGACAGCCTGGAGGTCCGCGTCTTCGCCATGTCCCTGATCGGCGGGCTGATGGAGACCTCCCTGTACTGGGCCGAGACCGGCCACCGCGAGGACTTCGCCGACCTCGTCGACCGGACCGTCAGCGTCCTGGAGCACGGTCTGCCGCCGCGTAACCCGGAGGCCGCGGGAGCGCCCCGCATGTCATCCTGACCGCGTGAACGGACCGGAGATCCACATCGAATTCGCCCCCGAACTGGGGCTGTTCGTCCCGCACGCCCGCCGCGCGGGAGCCACCCCCGCCGCCACGGACGGCTCCTCCACCCTCGGCCACGTCGTCGAGTCGCTCGGCGTCCCGCTCACCGAGGTCGGCGCCCTGGTGGTGGACGGCACGGAGGTGCCCTTCTCGCACATCCCGGCGGCCGGCGAGTCGGTACGGGTCCGCGCCGTCGAGCGACCACAGCGCGTCCCCGGGGCTCCGCTGCGCTTCCTTCTCGACGTCCACCTCGGCACCCTGGCCCGCCGGCTCCGGCTCCTCGGCGTCGACGCGGCCTACGAGTCCACCGACATCGGCGACCCCGCCCTCGCCGCACGGTCCGCGGCCGAGCGACGCGTCCTGCTCAGCCGCGACCGCGGACTGCTGCACCGCCGTGAGCTGTGGGCGGGCGGCTTCGTCTACAGCACCCGGCCCGACGACCAGCTCCGCGACGTACTGGGCCGGTTCGCGCCCGAGCTGAA
The DNA here is from genome assembly GCF_036231965.1 of Streptomyces sp. NBC_01428. NCBI lineage: Bacteria > Bacillati > Actinomycetota > Actinomycetes > Kitasatosporales > Streptomycetaceae > Streptomyces > Streptomyces sp. NBC_01428. The sequence goes on from NZ_CP109499.1 coordinate 3,671,027, forward strand.
ACCGTGGACCCGCTGCACCGCGTGCAACGGCCTCCTCGCCGAGGCGACCAAGGAACAGGTCGCGGACCGGCTGGAGGGCGGCACCGAGCGCTCGTACGACGTGTTCGCGCAGTGCGGGGACTGCGGGCGCGCCTACTGGAAGGGCGCGCACCACGACCGGCTGGAGACCGTCGTGGAACGCGCCCTCGCGGAGTTCGGGACCTGACGCCGCGTACCCCGGTTCCCCTCGGCAGACCGTGCCCGGAACCGGAGTCCGGGAACCGGCAGCCCGCACCCCGGCCCCTCGGCGGAACACGCCCGGCCGGGTGCGAACCGCGTCCCGTCAGGCGTTCGGGCTGATCAGGGTCGCGCGCAGTTCCTCGGGGTCGGTGGTCGGGGCGTCGCACACGAAGTGACGGCAGACGTACGCGGCCGGCCTGCCGTCCACCAGGGGCCGCCCGGCGAGCAGCGGCAGCTCGTCGCTCTCCGGCACCCCGAACGCCACCACCGCACCCGGCGCGGTCCCCAGAAGTGCCGTACGGCGCAGGGCCGTCGCGGCGGGATCACCGGACGCGCCGACGACCGCGACCTCCCGGGGCCCGTCGAGCAGCGCCTCCGCGACCGCGAGCCCCCAGCCGATGAACCGGGGCGCCCGCGGCCCCAGTGCCTTCACCACGCCCAACGCCCGCTCGGCTGCGGCGCGATGGGGCTCGGCGCCGGTCTGCGCGGCGTACGAGAGCAGAGCTCCGGCCGCCGCGCTCCACCCGGAGGGCGTCGCGTTGTCGGTGGGATCCTGCGGACGGCGGATCAGCTGCTCGGCGTCCGCCGCCGTGTCGTAGAGGGCGCCCGACTCCGCGTCCGTGAACTGCGCGAGGACGTGGTCGAGCAGGAATCCGGCGAACTCCAGCCAGACGCCCTCCCCGGTCACGGACGCCAGCGCGAGGAAGCCCTCGGCCACGTCCGCGTAGTCCTCCAGGACCCCGGCGTTCGAACCGGCCCGGCCGTCCTTGCTGGTCCGGGCGAGCCGCGCATGATCGTCCATGTGCAGGCGGACGAGGAGGTCGGCGGCGCCGATCGCGGCCTCCACCAGGTCGGGGCGGTCGAAGTAGGCGCCGGTCTCCGCGAGGGCGGCCACCGCGAGGCCGTTCCACGCCGCGACCACCTTGTCGTCCCGTCCGGGAGCGGGCCGTTCCGCCCGCGCGGCGAGCAGCCGCTCCCGCAGCGAGGCCACCTTCTCCGCGTCGACGACCCCTTCCTGCTGGGGCAGTTGGAGCACAGAGGCGCCCTCCTCGAAGGTGCCCTCCTCGGTGACTCCGAAGTACCGGGCGGCGAGTTCGGCGTCCGCGTCCCCGAGGACCTCGCGCAGCTCCGCGGGCGTCCACACGTAGTACGCGCCCTCGACGTGCCGTCCCGTGCCGTCGTCACTGTCGGCGTCCAGCGCCGAGGCGAACCCACCCTCGCCGGTGCGCAGTTCACGCACCAGGAAGTCGGCGGTCTCCAGGGCGACCCGCCGGGCGAGGTCCGACCCGGTGGACCGCCAGAGGTGGGCGTAGACGCGGCAGAGCAGCGCGTTGTCGTAGAGCATCTTCTCGAAGTGCGGGACCACCCAGTCGCGGTCGACGGAGTAGCGGGCGAAACCGCCGCCGAGCTGGTCGTACAGGCCGCCGCGGGCCATCCGCTCGCCCGTGTCGACGGCCATCTGGAGCGCGCCCTCGGAGCCGGTCCGCGCGTGGTGGCGCAGCAGGAACTCGATCACCATGGACGGCGGGAACTTGGGCGCCCCGCCGAAGCCGCCGTGGGTGGCGTCGTACTCCCTGGTGAGGCCGAGCAGCGCGCCCGCCAGGTCCTCCTCGCCGGGCACACTGCTGTCCCCGAAGTTCATCTCCCGCTCGGCGAGATCGCGGGTGATCTTCCCGGCGACCTCGGCGACCTCGTCGCGCCGCTCGGCCCAGGCTCCGGACACGCCCTCCAGGACCTGCCGGAAGGAGGCCATGCCGTGACGGGGCTCGGGCGGGAAGTAGGTGCCGAAGTAGAACGGCTCGGCGTCCGGGGTGAGGAAGACCGTCATGGGCCAGCCGCCCTGCCCGGTCGCCGCCTGCACGGCCTCCATGTAGACGGCGTCGACGTCGGGGCGCTCCTCCCGGTCGACCTTGACGCTCACGAAGTGCTCGTTCAGGTAGGCGGCGGTCGCCTCGTCCTCGAAGGACTCGTGGGCCATGACGTGGCACCAGTGACAACTGCTGTACCCGACGCTCAGCAGGACGGGCCGGCCGGTCCGGCGTGCCTCCTCGAAGGCCTCGGCCGACCAGGGCCACCAGTCGACGGGGTTGTCGGCGTGCTGGAGCAGGTAGGGGGACGTCTCATGGGCCAGTCGGTTCGGCATGCTTCCATCCTGCCTGACGGCTCCCCGCCCGGGGCGGGACGGCCTGCGGGCCCGGCGCGGGCGCACCACCCGATCCGCCCAACGCGGCCCGCCCCGCGGCCGGCGGCGGAAGGGTGATCGTCGGCCCTCTCGCGCTCAGGTCGCTCCCGAAGGACACTCATAGGCCAAGGAGTTGCTGCCGGAGGGGGACGTGACATGCGGGAGAGCCACCGGGCGGAGGCCGAGCGCCTGTTGGCCAGGGCCGTCGAGGAGGAGGTGCGCCGGTCGGGAGGGCGTGTCGACGGCGGGGTGCTGCTGTCGCGGGCGCGGGCCGCGCTCGACGCGATGGCGGAGACGGCCGCGGAGGAGTACGCGACGTACACACGGGCCCTGGACGAGGCGGCGGCCGGACAGCAGACGTTCGGGCAGCGCTACGCGCGCGAGGGGTCCGGAACTCCACTGCTGGTGGCCGCTGTTGGCGCGTTAGCGGCGGTCGTCGCCGACCTGGCGCTCGGTACCGGCGCGGGCACCGCCGTCGGTACCGGGGCGACGGTGGCGGTGGCGGGCGCCGCGGCCACCGTCCTCAAGGTGACGGCCACGCACGTGCCGGCCGCGAGCCGCCGCGCCGGGGCGCTGGGCCAGCCCGGCGGACCCGAACAACTGCGGCTCCAGTGGCTGACCGCCCTGGAGGTACGGGGCATCCGGCCGTTCCTCGACCAGCAGCGGGTGCTCAACGCGTCGACCGGCGCGAAGAAGGGTGCGCCCCAGCTGCGGCGCACCGACAAGAGCGCGGCAGCCCGCAGGCGCAGCGTCCTGGAGCAGTCCTTCGGCCAACTGCCGGAGTCGGAGGGCCCGTTCGCCGGGCGCCGGGCCGAGCTGTCCCGGGTCGCGCAGTGGGTGCAGGCGGCCCGGGCGAGCACGGAGACGAAGCCCACGGTCGTCGTGCTGCACGGCGCGCCGGGCTCCGGCCGCAGCACGCTCGCGATCCGCGCGGCGCACGCCCTCAAGGACCAGTTCCGCGGCGCGTGCGTGGTGGACCTGCGGGGCGACAGCCCGGACGACCCGCCGCTCACCACCCGCGACGCGCTGCTCCATCTGTTGAACCGGCTGGGCGCGCCCCGCGAACAGCTCCTGTTCCGTGAGCGTTCCTCGCAGGACCAGCAGGTCAGACGGCTGGGCGAGCTGTACCACCAGCATCTGACGGGCCTGCCGGTGACGATCGTGCTGGACGACGCGAGCGACGCCGAGCAGGTGCGCACCCTCGTACCGGAACGCTCGGAGAGCCTCGTCCTGGTCACCGCGCGCAAGCCGCTCGACCTGCCCGCCGACCTCCCCGCCTGGGTGCACCAGCTGCCCGTCGAGTCCCTGGACGCGGCGGGCGCGGAGGAACTGCTCACCGCGTCGGCGCAGGACCGCACCGGCCCGTACGACGCCGAATCGACCGACCAGGTGCGGGAGTTGTGCGGCGGGCTGCCGCTGGCGCTGCGCGTGGCGGGCTCGTCGCTCGGTCCGCGCACCGCCCGTCAGCTCGCGACCGACCTGGCGGCGTACGGCCCGGTGGAACCCGTCGAGCGGGTGCTGTGGCTGCGGTACACGGACCAGTCGGACCTCGGCCGCCGGCTGCTGCGCCGGCTGGCGCTGGCCGGCCGGGCCTCCCTCGGCGCCGCGGCGGCGGCCTCGCTCCTCGCGACCGACGAACCCGAGGCGACCCGGCATCTGACGGCGCTGTCGCAGGCGGGCCTGATCGACCACGTGCGCGGCAGCCGCTACCGCCTGCACGACCTCGTCCGGGCCTTCGCCGCCGCCCGGCTCCTCGACGAGGAGGAGGCGACGGAGCGTACGGCCGCGCAGGAACGCCTGATCGTGAACTACGCGGAGCTCGCCGACTCGGTGATCCGCCTGGTCGACGGCAAGACGTCGACGCGCGCCGACCAGTTCGGGCCGCACGGCTTCACCTCGCTGGACGCCGCGCTGCGCTGGCTGGACGACGAGTCGAGCTTCATCACGGCGGCCCTGCGGCACGCGGAGGGGGTGAACCAGTCCGCCGTCCTGAACCTGCTGGGCGCCCTGTGCGACTACTGCCTGCTGCGGGGCGACCTGTACCGCCTCGGCGAGATCAGCGAGCTGACGCAGGCCGTCGACCAGGGGCTGCTGGTCCGCTCGGTGCAGTGGCGCACCGGTATCGCGGCCCGTCAGCTCGGTGAGCTGGACAAGGCGCGGACCACGCTGGCGTCGGTGGTGGACCTGTACTTCGAGGCGCACCACGACGCGGGCGCGGCACGGGCACTGTGCTCGCTGGGCATCACGCTGCACCACCAGGGCAATCTGACCGAGGCGGCGGCCAAGCTCCAGGAGGCCATGGACCTGCAGGCCTCCCCGGAGCTGGCGGCGGACCGGGCGTGGACGATGCACGCGCTGGCGGCGGTGGAGCGGGACAGGTCCCGTCTCGCCCAGGCGCTGGACCTGCTGACCGAGGCGCTGGTCCTGCACCGCGCGAGCGGCTCGGTGCACGGCGAGGCGTGGGCGCACTTCCAGCTGGGGCAGCTCGGGCTGCGCATGGGTGACGTGCCGCGCGCCGACCGGGAGCTGCGTGAGGCGCTCGATCTGTACGGCCGTACCCGCGACGCCCGCGGTGAGGCCTGGGCGCTGACCCAGCTGGCGCGGGCCCGCCTGGTGGAGGGCGATCCGTCGTCCGCGGTCGACGGGCTGCGTCAGGCGGCGTCGCGTCACCGGGAGAACGAGGACGCGCGCGGCGAGGCGTGGACGGTGTACTACCTGGGCCAGGCGCTGGAGGAGACCGGCAATCTCGACCAGGCGGTGCGCGAGCTGGAGCGCTCACGGACGATGTTCTCCCGGATGCGGGACGTGTACGGGCTGGCGTGCGCCCGGCACCATTCGGCCCGGGTGACCCGCGACCAGCGGGCCGCGCAGACGGGTTCGCTGCGCAACTCCGGCTTCGCCCGCCAGCTCCTGGTGGACGCCCGGGCGGACTTCCAGCGCATCGGGGTGGCGCACGGCGAGGCCTGGACGTGTCTGGAGCTCGCCGTCGTCGACGCGGGCAACGGCCGCGCCCAGCAGGCCATGGCGCTGTGCGACGAGGCCGTAGGACTGTTCGCGTCGTACGGCGACCACCGCGGCGAGGACTGGGCGCGCTTCCTGCGCAGCACCCTGCTGCCGTACGCGGCGCCCGGCGGTTACGAGGTGGGGGCGGCGGTGGCCCAGGAGGAGCTGGCGCAGCTGGCGCGGACCGGCCACGCGACGCGGGACGGCAAGCTCGACGACTGCATCGAGGCCTATCAGCTCCTGCTGGAGCGGGGCGTCGACCTGGACGCCGGCTGGCAGGCGTGGCGTCTGGGCATGGTGCCGGGCCGCCACGCCCGTGACGTGATGGGCGTGGCGGTGAGGGCGGCCCGGGACTGAGGCCGCGCCGGGCCGGGCGAGCCGCTCGTACGGGGCGAGCCGCCCGGACCCCGCTGTGCGGGGCCCGGGGAAGCCGTGGTCAGCCCTTGGCGGGTGCGGCTCCGCCGGAGCCGGGGCCCGCGGTGCCGGTGCCGGTGGCCGCCGGGGCGGAGCCGGTCCGGTCGGCGGTGCCGGAGTCCGCCGTGGTGTCGGCGTCCTCGGGGAAGGTGACCTTGCCCATGTGGCGGTTCATGGACTTCATCAGGCCCCAGACGGCCAGGGCCATCACCGCGAAGACGATGAAGCCGAGGACGCCGGGGGTGACCTTGTTCTCGTCGACCTCCTTGGCGAGGGGGACGAGGTGCGTCAGTGCCAGGCTTGCGCTCATGTCAGGCATTGTCGCGGATGCCCGCAAAGAGGTCGTCCTCGGGGAGGGATGTATCGACGAGGGACTTCGCGAGCTCGTACTCCTCGGTCGGCCAGACCTCCCGCTGGAGGTCCATGGGGACCTTGAACCAGCCGCCGTCGGGGTCGATCTGGGTGGCGTGCGCGATGAGCGCCTTGTCCCGGATCTCGAAGAAGTCCGCGCACGGAACGTGCGTGGTCAGCGTGCGCTCGGTGCGCTCGAACTCGCTCCAGCGCTTCAGCCAGTCCCCGTACGGCGACTCCATGCCCCGGTCGAGGAGCGCGTGGTGCAGCGCCTCGGTGCGGGGGCGGTTGAAGCCCTGGTTGTAGTAGAGCTTCTGCGGCTGGAAGGCCGGGCCGAACTCCGCCTCGGGGTACTTCCCGGTGTCCGCCGCGCCCTCGAACGCCACCATCGTGATCTTGTGGGTCATGATGTGGTCGGGGTGCGGGTAGCCGCCGTTCTCGTCGTAGGTGGTGATCACCTGCGGGCGGAACGAGCGGATCTGCCGGACGAGCTCGCCGGCCGCCTTGTCGACGTCCTCCAGGGCGAAGCAGCCCTCGGGGAGCGGGGGCAGCGGGTCGCCCTCGGGCAGGCCCGAGTCGACGAAACCGAGCCACCACTGCTTGACGCCGAGGATCTCGCGGGCCTCGTCCATCTCCTTCTTGCGCACCTCGTGGATGTGCTCCTCGATGTACGTGTCGCCCTGCAGCTTGGGGTTGAGGATGGAGCCGCGCTCCCCGCCCGTGCAGGTCACGACCAGCACGTCCACCCCCTCGGACACGTACTTCGCCATGGTGGCCGCGCCCTTGCTCGACTCGTCGTCGGGGTGGGCGTGCACGGCCATCAGTCGCAGCTGGTCAGTCAAGACTCAATCCTCGGTCGGTCGGCTGTCGCCTGGGTAGGTCGGCTGTCGGCGCCCGGCGTGAATCAGCGCGATGGGCGGCTTCTATAGTGACGGAATCGGGGGGCGAATAATTCCGGGGTCCCCGTTCGGGGCCCGGCCGAGAGGACGATCATGACGACGGCGAGCACGCGGCTGCCCGAGGGCCGGTACGGCCGCTCCGCGGACGAGCGGGCGGACCGCAAGCTGAGGATCGTCGGGGGTGTCCTCGGTGTCGTGCTCATCGCCCTGATCGGCTGGTTCGGCTACGACTACATCGGCGGCACCAGGATCAGCGCCCAGGTGATCACCTTCAAGGCCGTCTCGGACACCGCGGTCGAGGCGCACCTGGAGGTGCACAAGGACGCCGGTTCGAGCGGCTACTGCACCGTGCGGTCGCAGGACGCCGACGGGGTCGAGGTGGGCCGCGCGGACTTCCGTTTCGACCAGGACGCGTCCCGCATCGACAAGGTCGTCACGCTGCGCACGACCGGCCGGGGCACCACGGCGGAACTCCTCGGCTGCCACAGCGGCTGAGCGCGCTCCCCGGCCACGCGGCGGGGCGACCCGGACGCGGCCCGGTGATCACTGTCGGTATCCGACGCTGACCTGCGTCGACGTAATTCTGACGTCTTATGTCCTCCCCTCCGAGCCACTGAATTGTTAGGCTCGTGGTTTCGCCCACCCGTGAAAGCACATTCTTCTGGGTAGGGCGATGCTTTGTATCCCAGTACCTACGAGGAGCACCTGTGACCCAGACCAGCGAGAACGTCACCTGGCTGACCCAGGAGGCGTACAACCAGCTCAAGGCCGAGCTGGATCACCTGTCTGGTCCTGCGCGCACGGAGATCGCCGCCAAGATCGCGGCCGCGCGCGAGGAGGGGGACCTGCGCGAGAACGGCGGGTACCACGCGGCCAAGGAGGAGCAGGGCAAGCAGGAGCTCCGTGTGCGCCAGCTGACCCAGCTCCTGGAGAACGCCAAGGTCGGCGAGGCTCCCGCGGCGGACGGCGCGGTCGCACCGGGCATGGTCGTCACCATCGCTTTCGACGGCGACGAGGACGACACCCTGGACTTCCTGCTCGCCTCCCGCGAGTACGCGAGCTCCGACATCGAGACCTTCTCCCCGCAGTCCCCGCTGGGCTCCGGCGTGACCGGCAAGTCGGTCGGCGAGGACGCCCAGTACGAGCTGCCGAACGGCAAGCTCGCCAAGGTGAAGATCCTCAAGGCCGTGCCCTACCAGGGCTGAGCCCCAGGACCAGCGACCACAGCGATGCCCCCGGCCGGAAGCCGGGGGCATCGCCATGTCCGGGCCCGCTCACCCGGCGGGTCACCGGGTGCGGTCACCGACCGCGGTCACGGCTGCGGTCACCGATCGCGGGTCACGCCGTGGCCGAGCGGTACTTCCGGACCGCGAGGGTCCGGAAGATCACCACGATGAGGACCGAGTAGATGACCGAGGCCCACACCGAGTGCTGCATGGGCCAGGCGTTCGACGTGGACTGCCCGGGGTTGGCGAACAGGATGCGACAGGCCTGCACGGTGGCGCTGAACGGGTTCCAGTCCGCGACGTGCCGCAGCCAGGGGGTCATGTTGCTGGTGTCCACGAACGCGTTCGAGATGAAGGTGACCGGGAAGAGCCAGATCAGTCCGCCGGAGGTGGCCGCCTCGGGTGTCCGTACCGACAGGCCGATCAGCGCCCCGATCCAGGTGAACGCGTACCCCAGCAGGAGCAGCAGGCCGAAGGCGCCGGCGACCCGGAACGCGTTCGTGCTGCCGTACGAGCCGACGCGCCAGCCGACCAGCAGGGCGACCCCCGCGAGGACGAGCAGGGTCAGCGCGGTCTGCACGAGGTCGGCCAGGGTGCGGCCGGTCAGCACCGCGCCGCGCGCCATGGGGAGCGAGCGGAAGCGGTCGACGAGCCCCTTGTGCATGTCGTCGGCGATGCCCGCGCCGGCGCCCGCGGTGGCGAACGTGACGGTCTGCGCGAAGATGCCGGCCATCAGGAAGTTGGTGTAGGCGGAGGAGCTGGTGCTGCCGCCGATCTTCATGGAGCCGCCGAACACGTAGGTGAACAGCACCACGAACATGATCGGCTGGATCAGCCCGAAGATCACCACCTCCGGGATCCGGGACATCCTGATCAGGTTGCGCCTGGCCATGACCAGGGAGTCCCTGACGGACTGGCCGATGGCGCTGCCGCGCGGCATGACCTGCACGGTGTCGGTGGCGGCGGTCATTTCGCGGTCTCCTTGCTGCGCTGGTCGGCGCCGTCTTCCGGGGTGCCCTCCGCGGACTCCTGCTCGGCGGCGTGGCCGGTCAGGGAGAGGAAGACGTCGTCGAGGGTGGGGCGGCGCAGGCCGATGTCGTCGATCTCGATGCCGCGCGCGTCCAGTTCGCGGATGACCTCCGCGAGGAGCTTGGCGCCGCCGCTGACCGGCACCGTGAGCTTGCGGGTGTGCTGCTCGACCGTGGTCTCGCCCTTGCCGAAGCCGCGGAGCACCTCGGAGGCGGTCGCGATGCGGTCGCGCTCGTGCACCACGACCTCGACGCGCTCGCCGCCGGTCTGCGCCTTGAGCTCGTCGGCGGTGCCGCGGGCGATGACGCGGCCGTGGTCGACCACGCAGATGTCGTGCGCCAGGTGGTCGGCCTCTTCCAGATACTGCGTGGTCAGCAGCAGGGTCGTGCCCCCCGAGACCAGTTGCTTGATGACCTCCCACAGCTGCTGGCGGTTGCGGGGGTCGAGGCCGGTGGTCGGCTCGTCCATGAACATGACCGGGGGCGACACCACGAGGGCGGCCGCCAGGTCGAGCCGGCGGCGCATACCGCCCGAGTACGTCTTCGTGGTGCGGTCGGCCGCGTCCGTGAGGTTGAACTGGTCCAGCAGCTCGGTCGCCCTGACCTTCGCGGCCTTCGCCCTCATCTGGTAGAGCTGGCCGACCATCTGGAGGTTCTCCCGGCCGGTCAGATACTCGTCGACCGCGGCGAACTGTCCGGAGAGGCCGATGCTGCGGCGGACCGCGTCGGGGTTCTTGAGCACGTCGATGCCCGCGACCACGGCCTTGCCGCTGTCGGGGCGCAGCAGGGTGGTGAGACAGCGGACGGCGGTCGTCTTGCCCGCGCCGTTCGGCCCGAGGAGGCCGAGGACGGTGCCTTCCGGGACATCGAGGTCGACGCCGTCCAGAGCCCTTACGTCACCGAAGGTCTTCACCAGGCCTTCGGCATAGATGGCGCCTGGCATAAGAGTTCTCCACGTCTTTGGGGATTTCTCGGATTTTTACCCAATGAGCATAGTTTTCCCGGCGCGACCCCACCCGGACATCGAGTCGAGTCGCCACACACACCATAACGCGATGTATCGCGTCTCTCAATGGGTTTCGGCACGGAGGGCGACCGGACGGTGACAGCGGTTCCGACGTCAGTCGATGACCGTGTAGCCCGCCTCGCGCAGCGCCAGATTGACCTCGGCGCAGTGCTCGGGCCCCTTCGTCTCCAGCTGGAGCTCGACCTCCACCTCCGTGAGTCCGAGCCGCGGATCGGTCCGTACGTGACTCACATCGAGAACATTGGCATCCGCCACTGACAACACCCCGAGAAGCGTGGCCAGAGCGCCGGGCCGGTCGGTCAGCCGCAGCGTGACGGCGAGGTAGCGGCCGCCCGCCGCCATGCCGTGCCGCAGGATCCGCTGCATCAGCAACGGGTCCACGTTCCCGCCCGACAGCAGCGCCACCACCGGGCCCTCGAAGGCCTCCGGATCGGCCAGCAGGGCCGCGACGGGGCTCGCGCCGGCCGGCTCGACGACCAGCTTGGCGCGCTCCAGACACAGCAGCAGCGCACTGGACAGGTTGTTCTCGGAGACCGTGCGGACCTCGTCGACCAGGTCCTCGACGAGCCGGAAGGGCACGTCACCGGGGCGCCCCACCTTGATGCCGTCGGCCATCGTCGCCGGCCGCTCGATCGACACCGGCCGGCCGGCCGCCAGCGAGGGCGGATACGCCGCCGCGCCCTCGGCCTGCACCCCGATGACCCGTACGTCCGGGCGCAGCGCCTTCACCGCGACCGCCACGCCCGCCGCGAGCCCGCCGCCGCCGATGCCCACGACGATCGTGCGCACCTCGGGACACTGCTCCAGGATCTCCAGGCCGACCGTGCCCTGCCCCGCGATGATGTCGGGGTGGTCGAAGGGGTGGATGAACACGGCCCCCGTACGGGCGGCGTACTCCTGCGCGGCGGCCAGTGTCTCGTCGACCACCTGACCGTGCAGCCTCACCTCCGCGCCGTAGTGCCGGGTGGCCGCCACCTTCGGCAGCGGGGCCCCGGTCGGCATGAAGACCGTGGACCGCACCCCGAGCAACGAGGACGCGAGCGCGACGCCCTGCGCGTGGTTTCCCGCACTCGCCGCGACGACACCCGCGGCGCGCTCCTCCGGGAGCAGGCCCGCGATGCGCACGTAGGCACCCCGCAGCTTGAAGGAACCCGTCCGCTGGAGGTTCTCGCACTTGAGGTGCACCGGCGCCCCCACCAGCCGCGTCAGGTACCTGCTGCCCTCCATCGCGGTCGTCCGCGCCACCCCGGTGAGCATCTTCTGCGCGCCCCGCACGTCATCGAGAGTCACACTGGGGAAGGAGTCAGCCGTGCCGTAGCTCATGACCCCAAGTCTCGCAGTTCACGCGGGCGCACTCCCGTCGTGACCACCCTCCGAGACCGGGTTTGCCCAGCCCCGGTACGGCCCGCGCCCCAGCCGCGTACCCTGTCCCCCAACCCAGCTCCCCACGCATGAATTGAGCCCCCGGCCATGCCCACTACACCAGAGATGTCGATGGACATGACGACCGTCGGTGACACCGGTCTCCTCGAAACCCTCCAGCACGAGGTCGCGGTCTTCGCGCGCCGTGCGGAACAGACCCGGCTCGGCGGAGTGGGGCAGGTGCGCAACTCCATGGACCGCGCCGCGTACCTGCTGCTCAACCGCCTCGACAAGGAAGGCCCGATGGGCGTCAAGGCGCTCGCCGCGAGCATGGGGATCGACTCCTCGACGGTCACCCGGCAGGTCGCCCCGCTCGTCGACACCGGACTCGTCAAGCGCACCTCGCACCCCGAGGACGGGCGCGCCGTGGTGCTCCAGCTGTCGCCGCGCGGCCAGTCCCGGCTCGACGAAGTACGCACCTCCCGGCGCCAGTTGATGGCCGAACTGACCACCGGCTGGGAGCCGGAGGAGCGCGAGGCCTTCTGCTCCCTCCTGACCCGCTTCAACACCGCGCTCTCCGCCCGCCAGGCCGCCCAGGGCGTACCGGCGGCGGACACCGAAGCGTCCTCCTGAGCCTCGGTCCCCCGAGCCTCGCGGGCGCCGCCCGCCGTTCCGGGCATCCCCGGCCTCCGTGACCCCGACGCGCGCGTACACGCGCCGCACGCGCGCGAGGTCCGCCTGTGCGCACGCGCGCGAGGAGCGCGGTTCACCCGCGTGTGTGCGCGGGACTCTTGACCGGAAGGCCGCGGCTGCCCTCATATGAGACCGGGTCCCCGTCGACATCGGTGCGGCGGGCCGCACGCGGCCGCGGACCCGCTTCACAGGTCGCCCTCAGGCGGGAGGCATGGTGCGAGAACGGCATGCGTCCCAAGGCGTTCGCCGGACCCGGGAGTTCGAGGCGTTCATCGCGGGCGCGGCAGGACGGCTGCTGCACACCGCCACCCTCCTCACGGCGGAGCCCGGGGACGCCAATCCGCGCGCGCGGCGCCTGCTCACCCTGTCCCTCGCCCACACGTACGCCACCTGGGACCGCCTGCACGGCGAGGACCCCTACGACAGCACCCGCCAGCAGCTCGCCGTGCGCTTCCAGCGGGCCGCCTGGCACCAGTACGGCGGGCTCGGGCGGCTGCGCCCCTCCCCGGCCCCGGACAGCGTCCTGGCCCGGCTCACGCCCACCGAACGGCTGATCCTCGTCCTCCGGCTGTACGAGGGCGTCGCCGAGGAACAGACGGCGGCCCTGCTCGGGCTCCCCGTGGAGCGCGTACGGGTGATCTGCGCGCGGGCGACGGCGACGCTGCTCCATCCGCCGCGCGGCCCGGCGCCCGCCCGGATGGAGGTGGCTCCTTCATGAATCTGCCGGAGCGTGAGGCGGCCGTACGCCGCATGCTGGAGCGGACCCCGCCCGTGGTCCCGCCCGACCTGTACGGCGAGGTCGTCCGCCGTGGCGGGCGCATGCTGCGCCGCCGGAGAGCGGCACGGCGGGTCATGTGGGTGCTGCTGTGCGCGGCGGCCGTGGTCTTCGTGATCTGGGCGGTCACGGTTCACCCGTGGGTGGAGCCGCCGTCGGAGACGACTCCACCCCTGTCGAACTGGTGACGGTGCCGTCCGTTATCCGAGGGCCTGCTGCAGGTCCTGGAGCAGGTCGTCGATGTTCTCGATGCCCACGGAGACACGGACGAGGTCACCGGGGACCTCCAAGGCGGATCCGGCCACCGACGCGTGCGTCATGCGTCCCGGGTGCTCGATCAGCGACTCCACGCCGCCCAGCGACTCACCGAGCGTGAACACCTTGGCGCGGTTGCAGACCTCGACGGCCGCCTCCTCGCCGCCCGCGACCCGGAAGGACACCATGCCGCCGAACGCCCGCATCTGCTTCGCGGCGATCTCGTGACCGGGGTGCTCCGGGAGGCCCGGGTACAGAACGCTCGTCACGCGCGCGTGCCGGCTGAGCATGTCCGCGACGCGGCCCGCGTTCTCGCTGTGCCGGTCCATGCGCACCGAGAGGGTCTTGGTGCCGCGCAGCACCAGCCAGGAGTCGAAGGGCCCGGCGACCGCGCCCATCGCGTTCTGGTGGTACGCCAGCTCCTCGCCGAGCTCCTGGTCCCCGGTGATCAGGGCGCCGCCGACGACGTCCGAGTGACCGCCCATGTACTTGGTCAGGGAGTGCACGACGACGTCCGCGCCGAGCGCCAGCGGCTGCTGGAGGTACGGCGTGGCGAAGGTGTTGTCGACGACGAGCCGGGCGCCCGCGTCCCGCGCGACCTGCGCGACCGCGGCGATGTCCGTGATGCCGAGGAGCGGGTTGGAGGGCGTCTCGACCCAGATGACCTTCGTCTTCGGGGTGATCGCCGCGCGCACCGACTCCAGGTCGCTGGTGTCCGCGACGGACCACTCCACGCCCCAGCGGGAGACGACCTTCGCGAAGAGACGGAACGTGCCGCCGTACGCGTCGTTCGGGATGACCACGTGATCGCCCGGGCTCAGCAGCGTACGCAGCAGGCAGTCCTCGGCCGCCAGTCCGGACGCGAACGCGAGGCCGCGGCGACCGCCCTCCAGGGCGGCGAGGTTCTCTTCCAGGGCGGTCCTGGTGGGGTTGGCGCTACGGCTGTACTCGTAACCGCCGCGCAGCCCGCCGACGCCGTCCTGCTTGTAGGTCGAGACCTGGTAGATCGGCGGGACGACCGCGCCGGTCAGGGGATCGGCGGTGTTGCCCGCGTGGATCGCGAGGGTCTCGAAATGCTGACTGATGTGCCTGTCGCTCATGAGTCCCGAGCGTAGTGCTCCCGCGGGGGTGGTGCGGCGTACACGGTGACGCGCGGGGGCGGGCCGGGTGTCGGGGCGCCAGGAGCGCTCCCTCCTCCCGGTCACGGGAGTGGCCGCTCTCCCCGCCCGCGGAGTCGCCACCGTCCGGTCCCCGGAGCGCACGCGGCCCCGGAGCCGGATCCCGCAGGTGGTTGCACTGTGGAACCAGGTTCGCCAATTGTCGGACCCGTCTGGTTCGCTGGTGGCATGGAGATTCTCTGGGTCCTGATGGCGCTGGCGATGTTCAGCCTGGTCCTGCTGCCGGTGCTGCGGCGCAGGCGCGCCGGTGTGCAGCTGGTCTCGCCGGGTGACCCGGACGCCGCGGACCCGGCGAACTACGGGTTCCTGCGGCAGGAGGAGCTGGACATCCGCATGCCGGGCCCCGACACGGACCTGCTGGACGTCCTGGACGTCGTGCAGCGCGGCCGGGACCATCACGCGGCCTCGCAGCTGCTGGCCGGCACGGAGATCGCCGGCGAGACGCGGTGGCAGCGGGTGCAGGCGTTCGCGGGCGCCGCGTCCCTGGAGCTCCAGCAGCGGCCCGGCGGGGTCAGCGAGACGCCCGGCGGCCAGTGGCTGCGGGTGTGGCGCGCCGAGGCCCCCAAGGACGCCGGGGGCGCGGCGGTGCACGCCGAGTTCCTGGTGCAGCAGGCGTGGCGCACGTCGACTCCGGGCACGGACGACTTCCGGATCATCATGGAGGAGGCGCGGGCCGCGTGCGGCGAGGCGGCGCTGCTGTCCCCCGGTGACCCGATCCCGTACATCATCGAGCTGTCGGTGGCGCGCGGACTGGCCTACTCGCAGCCGGAGTTCGAGAAGGTCTGGCTGAAGATCCTGGACCGCGCCCCCTCCCACATGGGCGCGCATCTGGCGGCCCTGCACTACTGGTGCGAGAAGTGGCACGGCTCGCGCGAGGTGGCGTACTCCTTCGCGGAGGCCGCGGCGGCCCGCGCCCCGCAGGGCTCGCTCCTCGCGGCGATGCCCCTCTTCGCGGTCTTCGAGCACCTCCCCGAGGTGAACCTGGTCCGCGCCTTCTACCAGAGCGAGGTCGTGACGAAGGCCGTCCACGGCGCGCTCTACGCGGTCCACGCCGCCCGCCCCGACGACCCGATGCTGGCCCACGTCCGCCACCTCCTGGTCTTCTTCCTGGTCCGCGGCGAGCGCTGGTCCGAGGCGATGAACCAGCTGGTCCACGTGGACGGCCACGTCGGCGCCCTGCCCTGGACCCTGACCCGGGACCCCGCCGGGGACTACGCGATATACCGCGCCATGGCGGTCGCGGGCTACGAGGCAAACGGAGGCAGCCCGGCGACGCTGTCGCACTGAGGGGGTGGCGTCCCGGGGGGGCTGCTTCGAGGAAACGGCTTTACGGGTGCGGCTTCACGGGGGTGACGCTCCACGAGGGACACCCTCTACGCGGTGCCGGAGTACCGGGATTCCGGAATGCCGCACCGGGTGGGGACGTTGGACGCGACACGCTCCCTTCCGCCCCTTTCCTCTCCCTCCTCTCCCTGGAGAGCGCATGTTCTTGAACAGCATCAGCGACAGCCACTCGCCGCGTCTCCCGACCGCCGAACAGGCGTTGCGGGGCCGCCCGGAACCGCTGTTCACGCTCCCCGAGCGGCACACCCTCCTCGGCACCCCGCTCCGCGGCCCCTACCCCGAAGGTCTGGAGATCGCCGACTTCGGCACGGGCTGCTTCTGGGGAGCCGAACGCAGGTTCTGGCAACTCCCGGCGGGCGTGCACACGACGCTGGTCGGCTACCAGGGCGGCTACACGGAGAATCCCGTGTACGAGGAGGTGTGCTCCGGTCTGACCGGCCACGCCGAGGTGGTCCGCGTCGTCCACGACCCGAGGGTGCTGCCGTACGACCGCCTGCTCCAGGTCTTCTGGGAGTCGCACAACCCGACCCAGGGCTTCCGCCAGGGCAACGACGTGGGCACCCAGTACCGTTCCACCCTGCACACCCACACCCGGGCCCAGGAAGTATCCGCGAAAGCGTCCCGCGAGGCCTATCAGAAGGTCCTCACCGCCGCCGGCCACGGCACGATCACCACAGAGATCCTCCCGGCGACAACCCGCCCCTTCTACCCGGCGGAGGCCCACCACCAGCAGTACCTGGCCAGTAATCCGGCGGGGTACTGCGGGCTGGAGGGGACGGGGGTCCCGCTGAGTACCTCGTTCGCCACGGACTTCGGAACGTCGTGCCCTGCGGGTATCTCCCCGGCGCCCGAGTCCGCAGACCAGTAGCCCACCCGATCCAGGGGGCCGCGTTGGGCCGTTGGTTGTTGCGGAAGCGCAGTTGGTCCGTCCGTCGTCCACGTGACCTACCGATGTAAAGGTCAGCCGACCTGAGTCCCTTTTCGGTCATACCGCAGGCGTGCCGCATGATTCCTCTCGCCGATCGCCACGATTACAGTCATGGCGACTTCGGGGGCGAAGAGCGGTCTGCTGGGCGGGTTGGGGCAATGGTGGGGTGTCTTGGCCGGCGCCCTGCTCATCGCCGCGTGGATCAACGGAGCGGCAGGCCCAGCCGTGATCATCGCCCTGTCCGCAGTAGTACTCCTCTGGTCCTTCTTTCAAGCACCCGTGACCTGCGGTGCTCCGGTCAGAGGACGAGAAGACGGCTGCCGCAACAACGCGACCGGCATCCTGATGGGCTGCCACATCCATCAACATCGCTGGCAGAAGCTCAAGATGCTGATCCTTCGGCGACAGGTGCGCGCGTACTGCTCCGGACTGTTCTCCGACGGCAAGGCCACTCTCGTCACACTCGCAGCGGCAGGCAGCTTCCTTTCCGGACTCATCGCCCTCATTCCTGGTGTAGCTGTCCAGTGACCACTGGGTCACTGGACAGAGCGTGTTCGGCGGGACGAGGGTCTCCTGCCCGACCGGGGTCGCTCCTTCGGAGGGCTGAGCGTGGGATGTGTGCGGCGCCGGAGAAGGGGATCGCCGGCGCGGCAGCCGGAGGTTCCCGGGCCGGGACCCCTTGCTTCTCGGAGTGCTCGCCGGCTGCCGAGAGCACGGTCGTTCACCCTTCAGGCTGCGCACCGCGATCGGCGGCGATGGTGCGTGCAGCGCGTTCGCACGCTGCCCACCGTGCACCGTCCCGTGTGCGTACAACCTTGACCGGTGGTTCCGTACAGGTCGTGCCGTGCCAAGTGCAGCGGGCCTCCCGGAAGGACACGCTTTCGGGGTCGAGCCCTTCCGGAAAATCAGGCCACTCGTCAATCGACGTCATCGGATGACGGTAGTGAGCCGCACCGCCCCGGCGCAGCCGTTTCGGGAGGTGAGGGTTCGGCTACGTGGGCGCAGGCGAACCTTCAGCGGTCTCGCGCTCAGGGCTGACCGGTACGACGAGATACCGGAACTCCCCACCCGCTCGCGCTTGTTGGGAATACGGCTCCCATCGGAGTGGATACCGGCCGTGCAATGTGCACGTGTTCCCTTCGTAGGTGCCCTCGGCCCAGAGCAGCTTGCCCACCAGCTCACGCCCCTCGTGGATCCTGAAGTCCCGGTCCCGACTCTGCTCGCGACCCCTCCCAGGCACACTCCACAGGGACGCAGCGTTGGTCAGCAGGATGGCAAACCCGTTCTGGTCGGACCGACGGCAGAACCGTTCCAGCCTGACGATGTCCCGGACGAAGTGAAGACGGGCGAGGTCGGCGGCGGCATGATCCTTGAGTTCGTACTCCTCGGCGGGCGTACCGGCCGCGCCCGCCCACCTCCGGGTGAAGTACTTGAACTCGATCGCAGTGCTCACTGACGGGCCGATGCACAGGAGGTCCAGATACTCGGCCTTGTCTTCCGCCCGTTGCGGCACTTCCAGCCGGGAACGCACATCCGGTGCCAGTTCCCACAGTGACTGCGCGAACGCGTGCTGGAGATCGGCCTCGGAGTGAAAGATCGGTCTGCGCCGGGCCAGTTGGGCCATGACGTCGCCGAGTGGGACGCGTCCGGCGACAGTCGTGCCGTCGTGCATCACTGTTCTGGTCACGAATCCATTCAAGGGCTCGACGCCGGATGCTTCAAGGAGACGGCGTCCGTTGCGGTCAAGGGGCCGACGACGTACGGGGAACGGACGGCAGGCGCCTCGGCGCTGACGCGTGACTGAAGCGTGCTGCGCCTCTGGCGGCCGCCGTCCGGACAGACATGAACAGTTCGCCGGTCCGCTGTGAGGCCGGGCGTGTTCGGTCTAGTCGACCTCTATGCCGAAATCCTGCACGAGTTCCTCCAGGCCGCCGGTGTAGCCCTTGCCTCCCAGGACGAAATCCCAGTCGCCGTTCGACCTGCGGCGGAAGGATCCGAGCACCAAGGCGGTTTCGTCGGCTCGGCCGTCGGACACCTCGAGTTGCCCCAGTTCGACCATCCCTGGGTCGAGGAGTCGGATGCGGGCATCGGTGAATCCGGAGAGGTCGGCGTTCGGGTTGATCTCGGGGTCGATCGCGGCCACGAGGACGAACCGGTCGGCTTCTCGCGGCAATCCGTCGAAGGCGACGCAGACGGCCGCCTTGTCAGGGGCGGTGGGGGCCAGCGCCCGAACGGAACCATCCGCGGTCTGCGGGTTGTTGTAGAAGACGAAGTGATCGTCGCTGAGGACTCGGTTGCCGCGGCAGACGAGCGCACACACGTCCAGAGCGACGCCGCCCGTCCACGACATGCCGAGGATGTTGTAGGCGTCGGGCAGTCGAGTCCCGGGGCCCGATGGCGCCGGCCGTGCCGCAGACTGACGGGCGCCCTCGCCCAGCCGTCCACGCAGGCCATGCCGATGCAGAAGGTCGACGAGTTCTGCGCCCGGGATCAGCTCCAACGGCTTCCCGTTGGCGAAGGTGTACGACCCCGGTCCGAACCCCGAAGTCGTCACGAGTACGCCTTTGTTGGCGCCGGCGTCCTGCACGGTTCCGTACAGGTCACGTACGGCTGTGGGCGGCACCGTGTTCCGGTAGCGCTTCACCTGAACGACGATCTTCCCGCCCCGGATCGGCGTCGGGTCCAGCGCGTCGACGTCCACACCGCCGTCGTTGGAGCGTTGGGTCGTGACCGCCTGCATCCCCATGGCACGGAAGAGTTCGGCAACGAGGTCCTCGAAGGCGATCGGATCCATCTCGTACAGGTCGGGTTCCTCATCGCTGCCATGCGCGACGACGCGGTTCCCGACATCCTGCGGACGGCGACTCGGCCGCACTGCGGTGAGCTGGTCGGGGCGTGCCGAGAGCTGTCCGCGCAGCGCATCGGCCAGACAGCTTCCCGCGTCCACCTGCGCCAGATGGAGCCCACGGAACGTCGAGGCGGAAGCCATCACGGTCGCCAAGTGGATCTGGCCCGGTCGGCCCGTCGTCGGATCATGCCCGTCCACGAACCCGTTCAAGGTCACCGACTCAAGTGCGCCCAGTTCATCGGCGGCGAAGAGCTCGTGCAGAACGAGGAGCATGCACTGCGCGAGTACTTCCCGGTAAAGGGCGCGACGCTGGCCCACGGGACGGGCGGTCTCCTTGTCCTGGTCGGTCCCGGAAACGTAGCGGACGGACTTGACGTCAGGGACCACGCCGTAGGCGGGCAACTCCCAGTCCAGCACCAGCTGCCGGGCTGCCGCGTCATAGGCTGCGGTCACTTGTCGAGGGAAGCCCTCGGGCCATGCGGCCGAGGCGTAGAGAGCGGCGGAGAAGTACTCCACGACCGCGTCGGGGTCACGGCGCCTCACTCCCTCGGTCACCTGGACGATGCCTGCGTTGTGCCGTCTCACATCGGCCGATCGGGCATCGACCCACTGCTGGTGCTCCCGCTGGTACGACGCCAGTTGATGTTGCCGATGGGCCTCCGCCGTCTGGGCCGCGTGCCAGTCCCGCTCGAAGCGGGCCCGTGCTTCGGCCTGGGCCTGGGCCCGGCGGTTGGCGGTCCACCCGCTCTGCGTCTGATACTGGCTGACGTCAGGCATGGCCACGGGCTGCGCCAACGGTCCCGGAGCGAAGGGCTGGACCTCCTCATGCCGCATGAGTGAGGACGCCCTGAAGGCAGGAGCCCGACACCCCGACGCGAGAAGGCCTTGCAGCGACGCGACCTGCGCGTCCAGTTCCTCCGTCCGGCGTTGCGCTTCCGCCTGCCTGTACTCGCGGTGCCCTTGCGCCGCCCGCCGTTGGTAGGCACGTGCCTGCTGAGCTTCCTGCCTCCGCCGTCTGGCCTCGGCCTCCAGCTGGCGTTGCTGCTGCCGTTGCACCTCTGCCCAGACGCCGACCACGCCGGTTGAGCGACGACTCATATGCTGCAGGCCCTCCCCGATGTGCTCTGGTTGTCCCCACAACCAGGTGTGACGGAACGACTCTAACCAGCAATGGTCGCCCCGCATATCCACTTGTCAAAGGCAGCTGGATCGCGACATCCGCGCAGGTCAGTGCGATGCGATAGGAGATGAGCGGAGCTTTGTCGTGGCCCAGCGTCCGAACCGCTGTGCGGCGCCCGTCTCACAAAGCCCCAGCCACCCCCACCACTCCCCCCACCAACGCGCTGACCAGCGTCGTGGTGGCGAGGGTGGCGATGACGAGGCGCAGGGGGCGGGGAGTTCGGCGGGTGCCGTGTCTGTTGCGGGCGGCCAGGAGGGACAGGAGGCCTGTGAACAGGCCGAGTTGGGTGAGGGCAAGCCAGCCGCAGGAGGCGGGGAGGCCCGGTTGCTCGTACGTGCCGTGGGACGTTCGTCGCAAGGTGACCGTGCTGCCGACGCGCAGCTTCGTGTCGATCGTGGCGTCCGGGTCCACCACCGCTCCGTCGGTGGAGCGGAACGTGCCGTGGCAGTGCGGATAACGGTGGCCTCCGGCGCGGGTCCACGAACACGACGCGACCCGGAGATGCCCGGGCTTCCCCGCCAGGCCCGCCGCGTAGGCGAAGTGCGTCGCGGCGAACCAGGTCAGGATCGCGCCCACCACCAGCAGCCCGGCGCTCACGATCAGGGGGCGACGGTCGACGCGCCCTCCCGCCCGGAGCCGAGATCTAACCCTGCGGTTCATCCGGTCCCCCGCCCCGTCCCGCGACCCCCGAGTCATTCCGCCGGGACGCTAGCCGAAGTCCCTGACGGCGTCGCTCATGGCGCGGCAAAGATCGCGAAGGCCGGACAGGGCGCCAGAAATCCGATGGCCCTCCCGAGTCCACCGGCCGCACCCTGTAGCCATGGAAGAACCCCGACACCGCGTCCGCGCCCTCCACACCGAGGACACGATCACCGTCTACCAGGCGTATCCCCCGGAGATCGGCGGGCCCGCCGTGCGGACGGGACGGTTTCCCGCGGCGTGGAAGCGGGACCGGATGACATGGGTGAAGCCCAGTTTTCTGTGGATGATGTACCGCTGCGGCTGGGGCACCAAGGCCGGCCAGGAGACCGTCCTCGCCGTCGAGATCAGCCGGGACGGCTTCGCGTGGGCGTTGCGCAACGCGTGCCTGTCCCACTACGTGCGGGGGCTGCACGCCGACCAGGACGACTGGAAGCGGCAGTTGCGGCAGGCGCCGACGCGCGTGCAGTGGGATCCGGAGCGCGATCTGCGGCTCGCTCCCCTGCCCTACCGGTCGCTCCAACTCGGCCTGGCGGGCGAGGCCGCGGCCCGATACGCCGACGAGTGGATCGTCGGCATCAAGGACGTGACCCCGCTCGCCCAGCGGGTGCACACCCTGGTCCGGTCCGGTGAACTCGACCGGGCCGCGGAGCTGTTGCCCACCGAGCGGCCGTACCCCCTGCCCGAGGACGTACTGGCCCCCTTGCGGGCCTAGGCATGTGGGACCCGGCGCCGCTCATCGCACTCACCGTGTTGTGCGGCCGGCCGCTCCGCGTCCTCAGTCGAAGGCCACGACCAGGCGAACCCCGTCGTCCCCGAAGCGTCCGGCCAGGGCCTTCATCACGTTGAAGACGTGGGGCCAGTGCGTCTCATCGCCCAGCACCGCACCGACCGTCACCGGCTCGTACGAGTAGGCTAGTTCGCCGGTCGTCCACTCCGCGCGTTCCGTCGCCTCGCGCGGGTCGATCGCCGCGAGTTCAGCCCAACTGACCCAGCTCGCGCTGTGCAGGCCGTCTTTCTCCGTCCCCGTGCCCAAATGCGCACGCATCCCGGACGACAGATCGGCGGGAAGACCCCGCCCCGGTGCGAGCGGCCGGAAGCCCGCCTGGTTGCGTACCCCGAAGAGGCAGCCGAAGGCCGTGTAACTCGTCTCGTCGTACAGCGGCCAGAGGTTCATGGCCGTCACCCACGGCTCACCGTCGTAGTAGTCGGTACCGGTGCCGGGATGGCGGAACTCGATGCCGCCGTGTATGTCCGTACTCACGGCGCCGCACCCTAACAGCGCCCCCGCTCCCAACCCCCTTCGTTTCGGCCTGGTTCGAAAGGAAAGGCGGGCGGGGGCTCTTCGTTCTACGCTCTCTCGCATGCTGATTCGCCGGACATTTCGCCGGACATTACGGATGATCCTCGTGCTCGCCGTGGCCCTCGCCGCTGCTGTCGGGGGCGGGGTCGGGACAGCTCAGGCCGAGGGGGGCCAGCCGGCTCACGAACGGCAGTTGCTGTTCTTCAACCACACCTACGGCGTCTTCGACCGGGAGACCGCCGACGCCATCGAGCACTCCTCCTATCTGCGGGACTTCGCCAACTTCCAGGTGCGCACCACCACCGGTGCCGACGGACAGATCTGGACCGGCCGCTATCTGATGGGCCGTGAGACCTACCTGGAGCTGCTCGGGATCGGTGACGTGGGGGGCCAGGACGGCACCCTCGGCTCCGCCGGGACGGGGCTGTCGACCGAGCGGGCCGGCGACATCGCGACGGTCAAGGAACGGCTGAAGGACGAGGGGGTCACCCCCGTCGAGTTCCTCCAGACACGTGACTTCGGTGACGGCGTCCCCGTTCCGTGGTTCGACGGCATCCTCACCACCACGACGTACGACGCCTACGGAGCCTGGGCGATGGAGTACCGGCCGGAGTACTTCGCCGACCCGCGCGGCAACACCGAGCCGGCGGCGTTCCCCGGTGACGTCGGCCGGGAGCGCTACCTGTCCGACGACTACCGCACCCACCTGATGCGGGACGTGACCTCCGTCCGCATCGCGGTCACCGAAGGCGACCTCGCCGACACCGTCCCGCTGTTGCGTGCCGGCGGGTTCACCGTCCGGACCGTGCCGAACGGTGGCGTCGTCGCCGAGGGCGGCGGCACCGCCGTCCGGTTCGACACCGTGCCCCGTGCCGAGGCGGGCGTGCGGCGCATCGACCTGTCGCTCAACCGGCCGGTGAAGAGCCGTCACGTGGAGCGGATCGGGCACTCGACGCTGGTCGTCGGCCCGGGCGACCACGCCGTGTGGACGTTCGCCGCGAACGGCGCCGAGTAAGAGGCACACCAGGAGGCACAGCAGGAGGTCGAGCGGGAGCGGGAGAGCGGTAGCCAGGTGGGGCGCGCCCTTCGACGAGGGTGCGCCCCACTCCGTACCCGGGGCGACCCCGCCCCCGCCCCCGAGCCCCGACGGCCCCCCGCCTCAGTACCGCGCCGCGTCCGCCAGCAGCGGCGGGTACACCTGGCTCGGCCGGCCGTCCACGGTCGCGCCCGCGTACTTGAGCATCGCGCCGACCTGGTGGTTGAGGGCGTACGGGAAGTTCAGGGCCGGGGCCGACACCTCGTCGAGCCGGGCCGTCTGTTCCGGGGTGAGCCGCAGGTCGAGGCCCGCCAGGTTCGCCTCGAGGTGGTCCAGGGTGCGCGGGCCGATCAGCGTCGAGCTGACGCCCGGGCGGGCCTGCACCCACGCCAACGCCACCGCCGCCGATGTCGCGCCGGTCTCCTCCGCCACCGCGGCGAGGGCGTCGATCACCTCGAACTGGTCGTCGGTGGGACCGCCGAGCACGGCCGAACGCCGGGTGTCGGCCGGGGTGCGCCGGTCCCTGGTGTACTTCCCGGACAGGTAGCCGCTCTTCAGCGGGCTCCACGGCAGCAGGCCCATCCCCGCGTCCTCGGCCAGCGGAATCAGCTCGCCCTCGATGGTGCGCTCCAGCAGGGAGTACTCCATCTGCAGCGCGGTGACCGGGGTCCAGCCGCGCAGCAGTGCGGTGGTGTGGGCCTTGGCCGTGAACCAGGCCGGGGTGTCCGAGAAGCCGACGTAGCGGATCTTGCCCGCGGTGACGAGGTCGTCCAGGGTGCGCAGGGTCTCCTCGACCGGGGTGGACCAGTCGTGGTTGTGCAGCCAGTACAGGTCGACGTGGTCGGTGCGCAGCCGGCGCAGCGAGTCCTCCAGCTGACCGATGATCGCCTTGCGTCCCGCGCCCCCGCCGTTGGGGTCGCCGAGGTGGAGGTTGCCGAAGAACTTGGTGGCCAGCACCAGCCGGTCGCGCAGGCCGGGGCGGGCGGCGAGGAAGTCGCCGAGGATCGCCTCGGAGTGGCCGTTCGTATAGAAGTTGGCGGTGTCGACGAAGTTGCCGCCGCGGTCGAGGTAGCCCTGGAGGATCTTCTCGGACTCCTCGACCCCGCAGCCGAAGCCGCCGTCCTCGCCGAAGTTCATCGCGCCGAGGCAGAAGGGGCTCACCTTGAGGCCGGAGCGGCCGAGGCTGACGTACGAGTCGAGTGCCATGGAATGCTCCCTGGAAGAGTGGGTGGGAATCCGGCTCTTCGAGCAAACCACTGTGAGCTGTGCGATCGTTAGGGCGATCCGACCGGCCTCTTGCACGATCCTGCCCGATCGGCCGGAATCGGCGTTGCCGCCCGCCGGCTCGGGTGTTTGGATCGAACGTGTACCCAGACGAACCCCTCCGGACGCTCGCCCCGCCGGACGCCGGGCCCGGTTCCCCACACCCGTCCGGCGGCCGCCCCGTTTCCCCGGACGGCCTGCGGACGCTGCGGGACCTCATCCTGCGGCACGTCGACGGAGCCGGGCCGGCGCCCTACGGGATCATGCTGTCCCGCGTGGACCACCCCTCCGCCCCGACGTCGAGCATCGCCGACCCGGTGCTCGCGGTGGTCGCGCAGGGCGCGAAGCGGCTGACGCTCGGCGACCGGATCCACGACTACGGCGCGGGCCAGTACCTGGTCGTCTCGGTGGACCTGCCGGTGACCGGCCACTACACGCGGGCCTCCCCCGAGGAGCCGTTCCTCGCCTTCGGGCTCACCCTGAGGCCCCCGGACATCGCCTCGCTTCTCCTCGCCGAGGCCGGGGCGGGAACGGGAGCCGGGGCAGCACCGGGAACAGGAGCCGCGGCGGGACCAGGAGCCGGAACGGGGACAGGAGCCGGGGAGCGGGCCGGTGCAAAAGCGGCCCGGTCGGGTGCGGCCGGCCGCACAGGCACCCGTCCCCCACGTCCCCCCTCCTCCCGTCCCCCGCGTCCCCCCTCCTCCCGCACCGCCCCGCCCGGCCTCGCCGTCAGTGACGCCTCGCCGGACCTGCTGGACGCGGTGGTGCGTCTGGTCCGGCTGCTGGACCGGCCCGCCGACCTGCCGATCCTCGCGCCGATGATCGAACGGGAGATCCTGTGGCGGCTGGTCACCGGTGAGCAGGGTGCGCTGGTCCGCCAGATCGGCCTGGCCGACAGCCGGCTGCGGCACATCAGCCGGGCCGTCCGCTGGATCAGGGAGCACCACGCGCAGACGTTGCGGGTGGAGGACCTGGCCCGGCTGGCCGGGATGAGCGCCTCGCCGTTCCACCGGCACTTCCGCGCGGTGACGGCGATGACTCCGATCCAGTTCCAGAAACGGATCCGGTTGCAGGAGGCCCGGCTGCGGCTGATGAGCAGCACGGACGACGTGGCGGGCGTCGGGTTCGCGGTCGGCTACGACAGCGCGTCCCAGTTCAGCCGCGAGTACCGACGGCAGTTCGGCAGCCCGCCGGGCCAGGACGCCGCCCGCCTCCGCGGACAGGCCGCCACCGGCACGGGGCGGTCCGAGCGGCGCGACGACGTGCGGTCCCCGTCCCTCTAGGCCGCCGGGCGGGACACCCGCCGCGTCCCGGGGTGGTACCGCCACGCGTAGGCAGCGCGAGGGCGCCGATCCGGTCGTACGACCGGATCGGCGCCCAGGCTGACGGGGGTCAGGAACGGCGGCGGGCCCCAGCGGGCTCGCCGGGCTCCGCGGACGCGGCTGGAGGACGCGGCTAGATGGTGGCCGTGTCGATCACGAAGCGGTAGCGGACGTCGCTCGCCAGCACCCGCTCGTACGCCTCGTTGATCTCGGACGCGGCGATCAGTTCGATCTCCGCGCCGAAGCCGTGCTCGGCGCAGAAGTCCAGCATCTCCTGGGTCTCCTGGATGCCGCCGATGCCGGAGCCCGCGAGGGTCTTGCGGCCGCCGATCACGGAGAACAGGTTGAGCCGGACCGGCTCCTCCGGCGCGCCCACGTTCACGAAGGCGCCGTCCGTGCGCAGCAGGGACAGGTAGGCGTCCAGGTCCAGCGGCGCGGAGACGGTGGAGAGGATCACGTCGAAGGTGCCGCGCAGCTCCTCGAAGGTCTTCGGGTCGCTGGTCGCGTAGTAGTGGTCGGCGCCCAGCTTCAGGCCGTCGTCCTTCTTGCGCAGCGACTGGGAGAGGACCGTGACCTCGGCGCCGAGCGCGTGCCCGATCTTGACGCCCATGTGGCCGAGACCGCCCATGCCGAGGACGGCGACCTTCTTGCCGGGGCCCGCGTTCCAGTGCTTGAGCGGGGAGTACGTGGTGATGCCGGCGCAGAGCAGCGGCGCGGCCACGTCGAGGGAGATGCCCTCGGGGATGTGCAGGGTGTACTTCTCGTCGACGACGATCTTCTCGGAGTAGCCGCCGTAGGTGGGCGCGCCGTCCTTGCCGACGGCGTTGTACGTGCCGACGTTGCCCTTGAGGCAGTACTGCTCCAGGCCCGCCTCGCAGTTCTCGCACTCACGGCAGGAGTCGACCATGCAGCCGACGCCGACCCGGTCGCCGACCTTGAACTTGGTCACGCCGGAGCCGATCTCGGAGACGATGCCGGCGATCTCGTGGCCGGGGACCATCGGGAAGATGGCCTCGCCCCAGCCCTCACGGGCCTGGTGGATGTCGGAGTGGCAGATGCCGGCGAACTTGATGTCGATCAGGACGTCGTGCTCGCCCACCTCGCGACGCTCGATGGTGGTGCGCTCCAGCGGAGCCTTGGCGGCGGGAGCGGCGTACGCAGCGACTGTGGTCATGCCGGGGTTCTCCTCGGGAGTGGTCTGTACGGTGCCCGGCTGTCCGGTTCCTTGCATCGGGCACGGCTTCTAGCGTGCCCGATCTCGCGGGATTCACCCAGGTCACGGCTCTGCGTACGTTCGCTGGTCCTACTACTGGCGGGGTCAGGCTCCTCGGCGTACGACCGGGAATACTGGACGTATGGATGAACAGCCCTCTGTGGGGTCCGCCGGTGAGGCGGGCCTGCCGCTGGACCGACGTGCCGAACTCAGCGAGTTCCTGCGCACCCGCCGGGCCCGGCTGAAGCCCCAGGACGTCGGGATGCCGGACTTCGGGCGGCACCGCCGGGTGCCCGGGCTGCGCCGCGAGGAGCTGGCGCAGCTCGCCGGGGTGTCCGTGGCCTACTACACGCGCCTGGAACAGGGCAACGGACGGAACGTGTCGGCGGAGGTGCTGGACGCGATCGCGCGGGCGCTGCGCCTGTCGGACGCCGAGCACAACCATCTGACGCACCTCGCGAAGCCCAAGCAGCACAAGAAGAAGCAGACCGCGCGAACGCAGCAGGTGCGGGGCGCGCTGCGTCAGCTGCTGGACACGATGGACGGCGTTCCCGCGTACATCACCGGGCGGCGGTCGGACCTGCTGTGCTGGAACCGGATGGCGGCCGCCGTGTTCGGCGACTGGTCGGAGCTGCCGCCGCAGGAGCGGAACTGGGCGCGGATGGTGTTCCTGCGGCCCGAGTACCGCGAGCTGTACGTGGAGTGGGAGCAGAAGGCGATCGACATCGTCTGTCATCTGCGGATGGACGCGGGCTGCCATCCCGACGATCCGCGGCTGTCGGCGCTGGTCGGTGAGCTGTCGGTGAAGAGCGAGGACTTCCGTCGGCTGTGGGCGACGCACGACGTGAAGGAGAAGAGCCACGGGGTGAAGCTGCTGCGGCATCCGCTGGTGGGCGATCTCGCTCTGCAGTACGAGTCGTTCCGGCTGGTGGACGACGCCGAGCTGGCCCTCGTCACGTACCACGCGGAGCCGGGGTCCCCGTCGGCCGAGGCGCTGCGGCTGCTGGCGTCCTGGGGCACGGACGCGACCCGCGCGGGCGCCTCCTCACCCCAGTAGGCCCACCCCAGGAGGCCGACCCCAGCAGGGCGGCGGGCCGACGGCCTGTCGCCCCGGCTCCGCGCGGTCACGGCTGGTACGGCGGTGCGGCACCCCACGTCCACTTCGGCACGGGCTGCTCTCCGGGCGCGCTCGCGTCCGGGGCGGAGAACAGGACGGCCAGCCGCGTGCCCCACTCCACATAGGCGAGGAAGGCGGAGCGGAACTCGGCGTCGGTGGGCAGCCCGGCGTCGTCGGCCGCGTCCTGGATGAGGTTGACCCAGCGGCGGCGCTGGACCTCGGTGATACCCCGGCCCATGTGCTTGGCGACCATGTGGCCGTGCCCGCCCTGGGTGTCGGAGTAGTCCGTGGGGCCGCCGAAGACCTCGCCGAGCCAGGCGGCGACGTGGGCGGCGTGCTCGGGCGCGAGGTCGGCGAAGAGGGGTGCGAGGAGGTCGTCCTTGAGGACCTTGTCGTAGAACACCTCGGTGAGGCGGGTGAAGGCCTCGGTGCCGCCGGCCCAGGCGTACAGCGTGGGGACGGCGGCGCCCTCGCCGCGTACGGCCGTCGGCTTGTAGTGGCGCATCTCCTCGATGTCGCCGACGTAGGGCCGGATCTCGGCGAGGAAGTCCTGGAAGCGGTCGGACTGCCGGAAGCCCTCCAGGTGGGCCTCCGTCGACGTCCAGGTGATCCGCAGGATGAAGTTCTCGAAGTTGTCCTCGCAGCGCGCGAGTTCGTAGTCCACGCACTCGGGGGCGGCGGCGAGCTGGACCGCGGCACGGGTGTAGGCGGCCAGGAACGGGCCCGACTGGTCCTCGGGGATCCGGTAGCGGATGTATTCGACTGTCGAAACGGTCATGCCCCACAGAAGCACGAACGGGTCGTCGGAAGCCCGCCTTCCGGCGACCCGTTCGCTGCGGGCACATCGCTGTGCCTTCGCTACGCCTTCGCGTTCTCCTTGACGGTGATCCGCCCCTTGCGGATCGTCGCGACGCGCGGGGCCTTCTTCGCGATCGAGGAGTCGTGGGTGACCATGATGAACGTCAGCCCGTGCTCCTTCCACATGGCTTCGAGCACGTCCATGATCTCGTCGCGCATGGACTCGTCGAGGTTGCCGGTGGGCTCGTCGGCGAGCAGCACCTTGGGCTGCTTGACGAGGGCGCGGGCGATCGCCACGCGCTGCTGCTGGCCGCCCGACAGTTCGGCGGGCAGGTGGCCGAGCCGCTCGGCGAGCCCCACCGACTCCAGTGCGGCGGCGGCGCGTGCACGCCGTTCCTTCGTCTTGACGCCGAGCGGTACGAGCGCGGTCTCGACGTTCTCCTGGGCGGTGAGCGTGGGGATCAGGTTGAAGCTCTGGAAGACGAACCCGATGTTCTCGCTGCGCACCCGGGTGAGCTTGGCCTCGGACAGCTTCGCCATGTCCGTGCCGTCGAGTTCTATGCTCCCGGCGGTGGGGCGGTCGAGTCCGCCGAGCATCTGGAGGAGCGTGGACTTCCCGCCGCCGGTGGGGCCCTGGATGACGAGCCGGTCGCCGTCCCCGATCGTGAGGTCGATTCCGGCGAGTGCGTCGATGGTCTCCTTGCCCCGCGTATAGCGCTTGGTGACGCCTCTGAGTTCGTACATGGTGCAACTCCTGGGATACGTGAGTACGGCGGGGCTTATTCGACGCGGCGCAGGGCGTCCGCGGGGCGCAGCCGGGAGGCGCGCCAGCCGCCGAAGGCGCCGGCGATCAGACCGCCGGCGACGGCCAGGGCGACCGCGACGACGATCGTGTTGACGCTGACGGGCGCGGTGAGCGCGACGTCGAGGGCCTTGGACGCGGTCTGCCGGCCCGGGCCGCCGAAGCCACCGCCGCCGCCCCCTCCGAAGCCGCCGCCTCCTCCGCCGCCGAAGCCGCCTCCGCCGCCCGTGCTCCCCAGCTGTGCCTGGAGGTTGGGGCTGATCTCGGTGACGACGTAGGCGCCCGCGAGACCGAGGGCGATGCCGAGGACGCCGCCGACGAGGCCGTTGACGACGGCCTCACCGACGACCTGGCGGGTGACGCGGCTCGACTTCCAGCCGAGCGCCTTGAGGGTGCCGAACTCGCGCACGCGGCGGGAGACCGCGGAGGAGGTGAGCAGTCCCGCGACCAGGAACGCGGCCACGAGCACCGCGATCGAGAGCCACTTGCCGACGTTCGAGGCGAGGTCGGAGGCCGTGGACAGCGAGCCGGAGACGGTGTCCGCGAGGTCGGCGGAGGTGGTGACCGTGGTGCCCGAGATGTTCTTCTGGATGGTGCTCTTGACGCCGGAGATCTGCTGCGAGTCCGAGGCCTTGACGTAGATCGTCGTGACCTTGTTCTTGGAGTCGCTGAGCGTCTGCGCCTGCTGGAGCGGCATGTACAGGTTGGCGGCCGCGTCACCGCTGTCCGGCGTCGCGATGCCGATGATCGTGTACTTGACGCTCTTGACGGTGACGGTCCCGCCGACCTTGAGCTTCTTCTCCTTGGCGTAGGAGGTGTCCGCGACGACGACCTTGGCGTTCGTCTCGG
The DNA here is from genome assembly GCF_036231965.1 of Streptomyces sp. NBC_01428. Lineage (NCBI taxonomy): Bacteria > Bacillati > Actinomycetota > Actinomycetes > Kitasatosporales > Streptomycetaceae > Streptomyces > Streptomyces sp. NBC_01428. Next base: position 3,702,341 of record NZ_CP109499.1, read on the forward strand.
AGGTCTTGAACGTACGGCCGCTGGTGATCTTCGACGAGGTCAGCGGGCCCAGGGCGGGCTTGGTGACGTCGGTGCCGTAGACCGAGTAGTTGTTGACGTCGAAGTCGGCTCCGCCGCCCTTGACGGTGCCCTGCGGCGAGGGCTGGGCGCCGCCGCGCCGGTTGCCGCCCTGCTGACCGGGGGCCTGCTGGAACTGACCGCGCGTGAACTGGCCGTTGACCCGGATGACCTGGAGGCTCAGCCCGCCGACGGCGTCCGCCACGCCCTGCTGGGTGTCGACCTTGGCGACGGTCGAGGAGGCGAGGGTCTGGAAGCCCTGGACCATGACGCGGTCGCTGCTCTGCTTCTTGTCGGAGCCGTTGTCGTTCGCGTCGAAGTTGAAGCGAGGGCGCTGGCTGGTGCCGGTGGCCGGTTCGGCCGCCTTGGTGACCGTCATGTCGGTCCCCAGCCCGTACAGCGACTGGAGGACCTTGCCCTGGGCCTTCTCCATGCCCGAGGAGACGGAGCTGACCACGATGACCAGGGCGATGCCCAGGGCGAGCCCGGAGGCGACGACGAGGGCCGCCTTTCTGCGGCGGCGCAGTTCGCGCCTCAGGTAGGTGAAGAACATGGCCGCAAGCTAGGTACGGCGCGTGATGAAGGGATAAGGCCGAAATAAAAGAACGATGAGAAGGCTGTGGCCGAGCCCGGAAACCTTTGAGAACGCCGATGCGGCGGAACCGTCGAGAACGCCGATGCGGCGGCGACCCCGTGGGGGTCGCCGCCGCATCGGCGTGTGCTGTGCGAGCGGGATCAGACGGCCGAACCGGCCTTCCAGGCCGCCCAGTCCAGGTTCCAGCCGTTGAGGCCGTTGTCCGGGGCGACCGTCTTGTCGCCGGTGTTCTTGACGACGACGACGTCACCGATCAGCGAGTTGTTGTAGAACCACGCGGCAGGCGTGTTGGGGTCGCCGGCGCCCTTCGTGTCGGACATGCCGACACAGCCGTGGCTGGTGTTGGCGGAGCCGAAGATGGACTTCGCGCCCCAGTAGTTGCCGTGGATGAAGGTGCCGGAGTTCGACAGACGCATCGCGTGCGGCACGTCCTTGATGTCGTACTCGCCCTTGCCGTCGTCGTTCTTGAAGCCGACGGTCGAGCCGTCCATCCGGGTCTCCTTGAACTTCTCGGAGATCACCATCTGGCCCTGGTACGTCTTGTTCTCCGGCGAACCGGCCGAGATCGGGATGGTCTTGATCGTCTTGCCGTCGTGCATGACCTTCATCGTCTTCGTCGCGGCGTCGACGACGGAGACCTGGTTGCGGCCGATCTTGAAGGTGACCGTCTTCTGCTGCACGCCGTACACGCCGTTCGCGCCCTCGACACCGTCGAGGTTCAGCTTCAGGGTGACGGTGGAGCCGCCGGTCCAGTAGTCCTCGGGGCGGAAGTCCAGGCGGTTGGCGTTGAACCAGTGCCCCACGACCTCCTGGCCGCTGCTGGAGGAGACGGAGATCCCCTTCTGCACCTCGGCCTTGTTGGTGATCGCCTTGTCGAAGTTGATCGAGACCGGCATGCCGACGCCGACGGTGGAACCGTCCTCCGGCGTGAAGTTGCCGATGAAGCTGTTCGCCGGGGAGACGGTGGCGAACGACGCGTTCTCGTGGGCGACGCGGCCCGAGGAGTCGGCGGCCTCGGCGGCGATCTTGTACGTGGTCGCGCGGCTCAGCTGCGCGGTGGGCTTCCAGCTCTTCTTGTCCGCGGATATCTGACCGGCGACGGCGGTGCCGGTCGAGGTCTGCATCGTGACGGACGTGAGCTTGCCCTTGCTGACCGTGACCGCCGTGCCGTTGTTGATCGACGCGTTGTCGGAGCCGTCCTTGGGCGTGATCCTGATCTGGGCCTCGGAGGTCTTCTTGGCCGCGGCCTCGTCGACCTTGGCCTGCGACGAAGCTCCGTCACCGGTGTCCGACGCGCCGGCCTTGCCGCCGCCGTCATCGCCTCCGCTGCACGCAGAGAGCACCAGCACCCCGCCGAGCAGTGCGGACGCGGTCATCAGACCCTTGCGCCGCTTACTGTCCGTCATCACACGCTTCTCCATCGTTGCCGAATCCCGAAAAGACACGAGAGCCCCGTAAGGACTGTCAACGCTACGACCGGTTCGTCCCGTTCCACTTCCCGCGGGAATGTGGGGCACACCACTCCGGGTATACGGACGGTGCGGTACGCAGGTGGCCCGTGCGTCTACGGAGACGAGAAACCCCGGGCCGCGGTTGCCGCCCGGGGTCTCCTGTCGCCCGAACCGCGTCAGCCGCGCACGTCTTCCTCGTCGTCCTCGTCCGCATCATCCTCGTCGAGGTCCCAATCAGGCGAATCGGGGTCGTAGTCGATGGGCTCGCTGCTCCACGACGCCTGGGCGAGTTCCGTCCCCGGTACCTCGCTGACCAGGTCGAACGGATCGACGAGATAGGCGAGCGCCTCCGCCGTGTCTTCCGTCACTGCGCTCTCGGCGTGCGCCCGCTCGTCCGCCGGCATGGCCTCGTCCTCGGCGATCCGGCCGAGCGCGGCCTTGGTGACCGCGTCGGCGTCACCGATCTCCAGCACCAGTTCGACACGAAGCCGGACAAACTGTGATGTCTCAGGGGTACTCATGGGAGGGAGCGTACGGCCCGTGGGTTACGCGACTTTCCCACGACCCGCGCCTTTCATTAGCATCGCCCCACACGGCCAATTCGCCAGCGCCACAAGGGGATCGATATTTCGTGTCCGCCGCACGTCGATCGTTGCTGACCGCCACCGCAGCGGGGACCCTCCTGGGTGCCCTCTGGTTCGTCCCGTCCGCCAACGCGACCCCGGACGTGCCCTCCCCGAGCGGGTCGGCACCGGCGTCCGCGCCCGCCGGCACCGCGACTCCCCCGCAGTCGGACACCGCGCCGGACACCCCGTCCGGCACCGCGCAGGACACGGCCTCCGACGGCACCGGGCCCCAACTCGCCGACACCGGCGCCGTGAACACGACGCCGTACGTCGTCGGCGGCACGGTGTTCCTCGGTCTCGGGGCCGGATTCGTGGCGTACTCCGTGCGCCGCGAACGCACTCTGGCCCACTGACAGCACGACGGCCCACCGAGCAAGCCCACCGCGTTCCGGACAACCCACGGGGAAGCCATGCGAGAGCTGAGCGAGCTGACCGACGTCGAGGAGCCGGCCTGGCCGCTGCTGGCCAAGGCGCTCGACGCCAGCGGCGTGTCCATGGAGGTCCTCCCCGTGGACCCCGCGCTGGGCCGGGCCAGCCTGCTCCAGCTCCAGGTCACCGCCCGGTCCTGGCTGGGCGGGATGGTGCTCAACTGCGGCGGCGTGGTGCTGGACAGCGGCTGGGTGCGGATCTACGGCAGTCCGGCCGAGGACGCGTCGGCGGGGCTGCCGGGAGGCTCGACCGACCTGCCCTCGCTCGCCGAGGTCAACGGTTTCCCCGAGCGGTTCGATCCGGCCTGGCGCCCCCAGGACGGCGGACTCGTCGTGGGTCATGACGTGCTGGGCGGGGTCTTCGTCCTGAACGGCGCCGACCCGGAGTCGGTGGGGCGGCCCGGGCATCCCGGCGAGATCGTGTACTTCGCGCCGGACTCACTGAAGTGGGAGGCGCTCGAAGTCGGCCACGGGGCATGGCTCCAGTGGCTGCTGAGCGAGGGCACGGACCAGTTCTACGACACGCTGCGGTGGCCCGGCTGGCGGGCGGAGTCCGGCGCCCTCACCGGCTCCCAGGGGCTGTCCGTCGTGCCGTTCCTGTGGTCGGCGGAGGCCCGCCGCGACCTCATGTCCACCAGCCGCCGCCCGGTCCCGCTCGCCGAACTCCTCGATCTGCACCGGGAGTTCGGCCTGAAGCTGGACAAGATCGACCCCGGCTTCCTCGGCGACCTCTGAGCCCACCGGAGGCGGCCCGCCTCCGTACCGGGAGCGAGGCCCACGCCCGACCGTCCCGGGACCGGCGACCACCGGGCCACACATGGTCGGCGGCGCCGGGAGAACGTCCCGGGTACCCGCCCCGGCGCCGTCGGCCGCCGGGCACGCCCCCGAGGAACCGTCACGACGGCCGTCACGCGCGGCGGATGCGGTGACCGGCCGGTACGAAGGGCGCGGGACACCACCCGGGACACCACCGCCCCGCCCGGCCGCGTGACGGCCTGGGCGCGGCAGCGCGCTCGATCGCGACCTCCGGTCCCGTCCCCCGCCCCCCGCGTGGCCCTCCGCCGCTGACGGGCGTCACCCCTCGGACACCGAGCCTGCCCCGGACACGGCGGAGGCCCCGCGCCCCTGAAAGGGACGCGGGGCCTCCGCCACGCTGTACCGGGTCCGGTCGGTCAGGCCGCCCTGCGACCGCCGCCGGTCTGGCCGCCGCCGCGCTGCGGGGCGCGCCCGCGGCCGGTGCCGGTGCCGCCGGAACGGCCGGTGCCCGCGCCGCCCTCGGAGCGACGCGGCGCCGCGCCACCCTCGGCACGACGGCCACCCGCTCCGCCGCCGCCTTCGGCGCGCCGGGGAGCGGCTCCGCCGCCGCTGGTGCGACGGCCGCCGCCCGTGCCGCCCGTGGCCGGGCGGCCGGCGCCGCGCTGCTGGCGCGGCTGACCGTCCGATCCGGTGCCCTGCCGGGAGGCCGATCCGGTGCCGCCGGTGGCCGGACGCCTGGCGCCGCCACCCGTGGCGCGCCGCGCCTTGGGCCGCTGCTTGGGCTGTTCGGCCTGCTGCGGGACCTCGATGACGACCGGGACGCCGGAGGGCTCGCGGGCGCCGGTGAGACGCGCGAGCTCCTCGTCGCTGGACGTGACGCGGGCGGTGCGCGGCGTGATGCCGGCGTCCGCCATCAGCCGGGTCATCTCGCGCTTCTGCTCGGGGAGCACGAGGGTGACGACGCTGCCGGACTCTCCGGCGCGGGCGGTACGGCCGCCGCGGTGGAGGTAGTCCTTGTGGTCGGTCGGCGGGTCGACGTTGACCACAAGGTCGAGGTCGTCGATGTGGATGCCGCGGGCCGCCACGTTCGTGGCGACGAGCGCGGTGACCTGACCGTTCTTGAACTGGTCGAGGGTGCGGTTGCGCTGCGGCTGGCTGCGCCCGCCGTGCAGCGCGGAGGCCCGGACACCGCTGGCGAGCAGCCGCTTGGTGAAGCGGTCGGCGCCGCGCTTGGTGTCGACGAAGAGGATGACCCGGCCATCACGGGCGGCGATGCGCGTGGCGACGGCCTTCTTGTCGGTCTCGTCGGCGACGTGCAGCACGTGGTGCTCCATGGTCGTCACCGCGCCCGCGGACGGGTCGACGGAGTGCACCACGGGGTCGGTGAGGAACATCCGGACGAGCCGGTCGATGTTCTTGTCGAGCGTGGCCGAGAACAGCAGGCGCTGGCCGCCGGGCTCGACCTGGTTGAGCAGGGCGACGACCTGGGGCATGAAGCCCATGTCGGCCATCTGGTCGGCCTCGTCGAGGACGGTGATCGCGACCTGGCCGAGCGCGCAGTCGCCGCGCTCGATGAGGTCCTTGAGCCGCCCGGGGGTGGCCACGAGGACCTCGGCGCCGCGGCGCAGCGTGCCGGCCTGACGGCCGATCGACATGCCGCCGACGGCGGTGGCCACGCGCAGGTTGACGGCGGTGGCGTACGGCGTCAGCGCGTCGTTGACCTGCTGGGCGAGCTCGCGGGTGGGGACGAGGACGAGCGCGAGGGGATGCCTCGGCTCGGCACGGCGGCCGGCCGTGCGGGCGAGGAGGGCGAGCCCGAAGGCGAGCGTCTTGCCGGAGCCGGTCCGTCCGCGGCCGAGCACGTCGCGCCCGGCGAGGGAGTTCGGCAGGGTGGCGCCCTGGATCGGGAAGGGCTCGGTGACGCCCTGGGCCGTGAGGGTCTTCGTCAGGGCGGCGGGCATGTCCAGAGCGTCGAAGGACTCGACGGCGGGCAGCGCCGGGGTGATGGTCTCGGGGAGCGAGAACTCCTGAGGCGGCGTCACCTTGCGGACGGGGCCGCGGCCCGCGCCCCGGCCGGTGGCGCGGCCGGCGCTCTTCGCGGAGCCGCCGGTCTGTGCGGCGCGTGCGTTTGCCGGCCGCTTACGGACGGGACGTTCGGATCGAGTCATGCTGGATCTGGATTTCCTTCCTGGGCCCCACGGACTGCACACACAAGCGCTCACCACCTGCATGAGCTGTCACAGCGCGAGCCGGGACCCGCACCCGAAGGCGCGGGACCCGGCTCTGGAAAAGCGCGTCGCGAACTAGGCGGGGATGATGTTCTCCGCCTGCAGGCCCTTCTGGCCCTGCGTGACCTCGAAGGAGACCTTCTGGCCCTCGAGGAGCTCACGGAAGCCGGAGCTCGCGATGTTCGAGTAGTGCGCGAAGACGTCGGGGCCGCCGCCGTCCTGCTCGATGAAGCCGAAGCCCTTTTCCGAGTTGAACCACTTCACGGTGCCGGTAGCCATGTTGTTCTCCTGAACAGGTAGTGGGCCCCCATCCGGAGCATGCACCGGGTAATGCCGGAGATGCCGGTAAAACAAAACGCGCCTGCGGAGGATTCCGATCAGGCGCACAAAGTAAATGGGTACCAAAAACGTATCAATGAGACAGTAGCACACACTGATACGCGGGTGCGAGGCGGGGTGTGTGGGCCGGACGACCGCCCGGCCCACACATCACCTGCCCCAGGGGGCTCATCCGCTAGGCGAGCGGGCCGGTCACCGGTTCCACGGCGGTCACGACACCGCCGGCCCGGACGAACGCGTCCGCCGCCTCCAGGTCGGGGGCGAGGAAACGGTCGGGGCCGGGGCCCTGGACGCCGGCCGCGCGGACGGCGGCGATGACCGCCTGCGACGCCGGGGCCGGGGTCAGGCCCGCGCGGAGTTCGATGGCGCGGGTGGCGGCGTACAGCTCGATCGCCACGATGCGGGCCAGGTTGTTCACCGCGGTCCGCAGCTTGCGCGCGGCCGACCAGCCCATGGAGACGTGGTCCTCCTGCATGGCGGAGGAGGGGATGGAGTCGGCGGACGCCGGTACGGCGAGCCGCTTCATCTCGCTGACCAGCGCGGCCTGCGTGTACTGGGCGATCATCAGGCCCGAGTCGACGCCGGCGTCGTCCGCGAGGAACGGCGGCAGGCCGTGCGAGCGGTTCTTGTCGAGCAGCCGGTCGGTGCGGCGCTCGGCGATCGAGCCGAGGTCGGCCGCCGCGATGGCGAGGAAGTCGAGGACGTAGGCGACGGGGGCGCCGTGGAAGTTGCCGTTCGACTCGACGCGTCCGTCGGGCAGTACGACCGGGTTGTCGACGGCGGAGGCCAGCTCGCGCTCGGCGACCGTCCGGGCGTGGGCGAGGGTGTCGCGGCCCGCGCCCGCGACCTGCGGGGCGCAGCGCACGGAGTAGGCGTCCTGGACGCGCGGGGCGTCGTCCTGGTGGTGGCCGGTGAGCTCCGAACCCTTCAGCACCGCCAGCATGTTGGCGGCGCTGGCGCCCTGGCCGGGGTGCGGCCGGATGGCGTGCAGCTCGGGGGCGAGGACCTTGTCCGTGCCGAGCAGGGCTTCGAGGGAGAGCGCGGCGGTGACGTCGGCCGACTTGTAGAGCGTCTCCAGGTCGGCGAGGGCCATGACCAGCATGCCGAGCATGCCGTCGGTGCCGTTGAGGAGGGCGAGGCCCTCCTTCTCGCGCAGTTCGACGGGGGTGATGCCGTGGGCGGCGAGGAGTTCGCCGGCGGGCCGGACGACTCCGTCGGGGCCTTCGGCGTCGCCCTCACCCATCAGCGTCAGCGCGCAGTGGGAGAGCGGCGCGAGGTCGCCGGAGCAGCCGAGCGAGCCGTACTCGTGGACGACCGGGGTGATGCCCGCGTTGAGGATGTCGGCCATCGTCTGCGCGACCTCGGGCCGTACACCGGTGTGGCCCGAGCAGACGGTCTTGAGCCGCAGGAACATCAGCGCGCGGACGACCTCGCGCTCGACGTGCGGGCCCATGCCGGCGGCGTGCGAGCGGACGATGTTGCGCTGCAGCTGGGCGCGCAGTTCCGGGCTGATGTGCCGGGAGGCCAGGGCGCCGAAGCCGGTGGAGACGCCGTAGACGGGCTCCGGCTTGGCCGCCAGCGCGTCGACGATCTCGCGGGCCGCGGCGAGGGCCACCACCGCTTCGCCGGAGAGTTCGATCCGGGCGCCGTCGCGCGCCACGGCGAGTACGTCGGACGCGGTCACCCCGGACGTCCCCACCACCACAGTGTGCATATCCATATTCAGGAGCGTACGCAGTGAATTCGATGATGTCACTAGTGGACGGCGGGTTGACCCCTTACTCCGACGTACGTCACAACTGCCGCCCCGTGGACCGTCAGGAGCGGGGCGGGTCGTGCCGCCCCCGGAACCGTCGGCGCTCGCCCGCCGGGGGTGCCGGGGTGTCGGCGAGGCGGACGACCGGATCGTCGGGGCCCTCGCGCCCGGCGACCACCGGCTTCGCCGCCCGGACGGCCTTCGCCCGGTACTGGGCCGCGTCCGCCAGCCGGAACAGCCGGCGCGCCGACCGTACGGGCCCGATCGGGTCCTCGGTCGAGGCGACCCCGCACGCCACCCCCTCCCCCAGCTCCAACTCGGCGGCACGGCGGCAGAGTTCGTCGGCGATCCGGACCACCTCGTCCGCGGCGGGGCCGATCGCGAGGAGGCAGAACTCGTCGCCGCCGAGCCGTGCGGCGAGGGTGCCCGGCAGCATGGCCCCGCAGAGCGAGAGCACGGATCCGAACCGTTCGAGGAGCCGGTCGCCCACGGCGTGGCCGCGGGTGTCGTTCACGCGCTTGAGCCCGTTGAGGTCGCAGACGACGAGGCTGACCACGGTCCCGTCGGTCCGGTGCCGCTCGACGGCCTCGTCGAGGCGTACGTCGACGGCTCGACGGTTGGCGAGCCCGGTCAGGGCGTCGGTGTAGGCCAGCCGCCGGGCCTCCTCCAGCCGCTCGGTCTGGGCGATCCCGGCGGCGACGACCGAGGCGAGGACGGTCGCGAAGTCGGCGTCCGAGCGGGCGAAGACGGGCGCCCCTGCCCGCCGGGCCACGTACAGCTCGCCCCACGCCCGTCCGTGCAGCACGATCGGCGCGACGACGCAGCAGCCGCGCCCGCGCCTGCGCAGCGCGGCGACCCGCTGATGGCAGTACCCGGCGGGACCGGCCGCCGGGCCGTCGGCGGTCTCCACCCAGGCGTTGGGCTCGCCCCCGCCCGCCCACCGCTCGTGCAGGAACTCGGTGATCTCGGGGAACTGGTGGACGGGATAGGCCTCGCCGTCGGGGAACTCGGCCTCGTCCGGCGCGCGGTCGCCGACGTTGACGAGGACCCGCAGCCGGCCGAGCTCGCGCTCCCAGACGGAGAGCGCGGCGAAGCTCCCGGTCAGCGCGTGACACGCGCCGAGCGCCGCGGCCCGCCACGACTCACGCGGCGTGTGTGCCGCGGCCATCCCCTGCGCCAGCGTCACCACGGCCCTCAGCCGCCTGTCCTCTCCCATCACCCCAGGTTAGGGACATTTGCTTATATTCGGGTCATTGGTGGGGCGAACAGGGGGCCGGGCCTACTGCCCGGGCCAGTCCGGGGTGCGCTTCTCGTTGAAGGCGGCGACCCCCTCCGCACGGTCGCCGGAGAAGGCGACCGAACGCCAGGCCGCGTCCTCGACCTCCAGGCCGGCCCGCAGGTCGAGCCCGTGCCCGAGGCGCAGGGCGCGCTTGGCGGCGCGCAGCCCGACCGGCGAGTTCGCCGCGATCCGGGCGGCCAGGGCGAGCGCCTCCGTACGGTCCTGTCCCGCCTCCACCAGCTCGTCCACCAGCCCCAACTCCCGCGCCTCGGGCGCCTCCAGGCGGCGGGCCGAGAAGATCAGCTCGGCGGCGCGGGCGGCACCGACCCGGCGCGGCAGCAGCTGCGTGCCGCCACCGCCGGGGATCACCCCGACGGACACCTCGGGCAGGCCCACGACCGCCGTGCGGTCGGCCACGATCAGGTCGCAGGACAGCGCCAGCTCGAACCCGCCGCCCAGCGCGAACCCGTGCACGGCGGCCACGGTCGGCATCGGCAGCTCCAGGACACCGGTGTAGGCGCCCCGCGCGACCGGCCGCTGCCGCACCAGCTGGGCGTCCGTGAAGGAGTTCCGCTCCTTCAGGTCGGCACCCACGCAGAAGGCCCGCTCATGCGTGGAGGTGAGCACCACCACGCGGACGTCCCCGTCGGCGGCCAGCGCCTCGCAGGCCCCCGCGATCGACCGGGCCATCTCGGTGGACACCGCGTTCATGGCCTTGGGCCGGTCCAGGACGAGCTCGGCGACGTGCCCGTGCCGCCGTACGGCGACGAACTCGCCGAACCTCCGCTCGCCCGGCTCCCCGCCCTGGTCCGCGGGTCGCTCCGCCCCTTGCTCCGCCATGACACCCTCCCGGTTAACGCGGGTTAACAATCGATGTCCCGATCATCGCAGCCGACGCCGTCCGGCGAAACCCACCCCTTCGTCGCGCACCCCCTCGTTCGGGTGACATCGGGCCCAACTCCCGTACCCCCCAACCCGGCCCGTGCTTAATCTGCGCACCGCCACAGCGCATGCGGGGCATCGGCGCACCGGGGAGGGACGGCCATGACAGACCGCGAGACGCCGCAGGCCGGCGACGCCCGCCCGGACCCGGGGGCGGTACGCCGGACCCCGCCCGGAGCCACGCCGGCCGGACCGGTCCCGCCCGCGTCGCGGGCCGGCACGACGCCCGCGCCGACGCGCGCCCGCTGGGTACGGGCGACGTCCCTCGGAGTGGCGACGAACGCCCCGTCGTCGTTCACCGCCGGCGCCATCGATCCGGTGCGGACGGGCACGGTACGGGCGCCCGTCCGAGCACCCTCGGCGGCACGACCGACGGCCGACACCCCGGCCGTCGCGGCAGCGGCCCCGGCGGACGCCCGCGCCGTCCGGGACAGACCCGCCAGACCGGGCAGGGCGGCCAAGGTGTGGGCCACGCCGCCCCTGACCGTGGCACCGAAACCCGGCTCGCCCGCCGCGGCCCGGCAGGCCGGGGCCGGCGGGATTCCGGCGCCGAGGGGCGCTGCGGGAGCGGCCGGGCCGGCGGGTACGGCGTCCACGACGACGGGGGTTCCGGTTCCGGGCAGCGCGGCCGGTGTCCCGGCGCCTCGGTCCGCCGACGCGGGGGCGGGCGCGCCGGGGGCCGTACGGCCGCCGAAGACCCTCGCGAAGCCCGGCGGACCCGTCGTTCCGGAGGTCGTCACGACAACGGAAGACCGCGCCCCGGGCGTCTCCAGGAACGTTTCCGCCGTGAAGGGAGCCGGCCGGCTCGGGGGTCCCGGAGGGCGGACCGGCGTCCCGACCGCGGGGGACGGACCCGCGATGGACCAGGCCGTGGACCGGGCCGTGGACCGGACCGTTGCCGAGCCGGCGCCGAGGACCGTCCCGGTACCGACGCCCGCGGGCCGGTCGGGCGAGGCTCCATGGGCGCCCGGCGTCGTGGCGGCGCCCGACACCGATGTTGATGTCGCCGCCGATGTCGCCGCCGACCCGCTTCTCCCGGGTTCCGGACGGGGACGGCATCGCAGGCCCCGGCGACGGCGGGTGCTCTTCGCCGCGGGGGGACTCGCGCTGGCGGCGGGAGTGCTGAGCCTCGCGCGGATGGCACCGGAGTCGATGACCGGGATCGGCGGAGGCGGCGGCCCGGCGGACGCGGAGCCACGGGGCGGGACACCCACGGCCGCCGACACCGACCCGGCGGACGACGCCGTCACCACCGTGGAGGCCGTACCGCCGCCCGCGCGTCCCGGTGTCGCCACGGCGACGGCGGTGATGGGCGGCGAGAGCGCAAGCCCCACCCCGGGGGCCGGTCCGACCCCCGGTCCGTCCCCGACGGCGTCGGGCGGCGCCGCACCGGCGGGCCACGCCGACGACCCGGACACCGGCGACCTGGACACCGGCGGGCCGGGCGCCACCGGCATCCCCACGGACACGTCCACGACCCGGCCCCCGCAGGCACCGGATCCCGCACCCACGGCCACGGCTCCGCGCCACACGCCGACGCAGGCTCCGACCACCAGGGCTCCGGCGCCGACGCACCGGCCGGGCGTGTGCGTACCGATCGTGGGGATCTGCGTGGGCGGACCGCTCTCCCCCGGGCAACAGGGGTGACTCCACCGGCAGGCCCCGGTCCGAGCGACCGGAGCGGCGGACGCGGCGGTACCGGGGAAGGGCCGGAAGGGCTACGCCTCGGTGTCCCGGCGGGCCAGCAGCCAGGGCTCGATGACGCCGAGACCACGGACCGGCCGCTGCCACATGGGCTGGAGCGCGAAGCGGTACGAGGGGGGTTCCTCGCCCTCCTTCTCCGCGGCGGCCGCTGCCTCGGCGGCCTCCGCCTCGGAGGCGGGGGCGTCCCCGGTGCGGGTCAGCTCCTCCGCGAAAGCACCGTCCACGAGGACGGCGTCACGCGGCGCTATCGACGTGAGGCGGCTCGCCAGGTTCACGGTCGTGCCGAACACGTCGCCCATCCGGGTGGTGACCGTGCCGAAGGCGATGCCGACCCGCAGCTCCGGCATCGTCTCGTCGTTCGCCATCGTCTCGATGAGCCGCAGCGCGATCTCGGCGGCCACGCCGGCGTCGTCGGCGGAGTAGAGCACCTCGTCGCCGAGCGTCTTGATGAGCCGGCCGCCATGGGCGGCGACCAGGTCCGCGGCGGTGGTCTCGAAGGCCTCGACGAGTTCGCCGAGCTCCTCCTCCTCCATGCGGCGCGTCAGCCGGGTGAACCCGACCAGGTCGGCGAAACCGACGGCGAGACGGCGGTCGACCATCTCCTCGTCGTCGGCGGCCTGCACGACCCGGCCGGTGGCGGCGGCGAGCTGGCGCCGCCAGACGTAGACGAGGAACTCCTCCAGCTCGGGCAGCAGCAGCTCGATCAGGGGGTACGTGACCTCGGTGCGGGTCATCCCCGGTTCGGGGGGCTCGGTCAGGCCCTCCAGGAAGGAGTCGATCTGCCACTCGGCCAGACGGGCGGTGGTCTGCCCGGTGGAGCGGGCGACCTGGACGGCCATGGCCTCGCTCAGCAGGCCGGCCTCGACGAGACCGGCGAGCCGGCGCAGCGCGAGGACGTCCGCCTCCGTGAGCGCCTTGGCCTGGCCGATGTCGGCGAAGCCCATCGCCCGCCAGAAACGGGACGCCAGCTCCATGGAGACGCCCGCGCTGCGGGCCGCCTGGAACGGGGTGTAGCGCCGCTCGGCGCCCAGGATGAGGCCCTCCAGGCGCAGCGCGAGGGGGTCCTCCTCGGAGTCCGGGTCGGTCGGCGCGTCCACCCGGCCGTTCGCCTCGTGCCGGGCGTCGGACCTGAGCTCGGGCCGTCCGTCGGGCCTGGCCTGCGCGCGCGTGTCGGTGGCGTCGTCCTCGCGGACGCCGCTCACCTCGCCGCGGTGGCCGTCGCCACGGGGGCCGGGATCCTCGCTCGTACGGTCGTCCGGCCGGGCCTCCTGTCCGGTCCCGCCGCTCGCGGCGGCCCGTGCGGAGGTCGCGTCCGTGACCGGCTCGGCGGTACGGCCCGGCTCGCCGTCCGGGGCAGGGTGAGCACCCGTGCCGGAGCCGGTGTCGTCGACGGTCACGCCTGCTGCCCTTCCGATCTGCCGAGGTCAGGTATCGACCGCGCTCAACTCTACGGCAGGTGTGCGCTGGCTCACTCCCGATGGCACGACCTGGCCGGAGCGGGTCCCCGAAGGGGCCGTACGGGCACTTTTCGCACCCCGCGACGAGCCCCGCGCACGCGCCGTACAGCACCGGTGACCCCCGGTACCTCCGACCCCGCGGGGTCGGCGCCCGTGGGCCCCTCGCCCCGCAGCCCTCAGACAGCCCGCAGGTGGATCACGTCGCCCGCGCCGACCGGTTCCTGCACTCCGTCCTCCGTGCCGATGACGATGCGGCCGTCCCCGTCGACGGCGACGGCCTCGCCGACGATCGAGCGGCCGCCGGGCAGCTCGGCGCGGACCACGCGGCCGAGGGTCGCGCAGCCGGCGGCGTACGCCTCCTGGAGACCGGAGGCGGCGGGGTCCCCGGACGCGTCGCGCCAGCGTCGGTACCACTCCTCCAGTGAGCGCAGCACCGCCCGCAGCACGGTGTCGCGGTCGGTGGTCGTCGCGCCCGCCAGCGCCAGCGACCCGGCGCCCGGCACGGGCAACTCCTCCGCGCGGAGCGTGACGTTGATGCCGATGCCGACCACGACCGCGTCGGCGCCCGCGCGCTCGGCGAGGATGCCACCGGCCTTGCGCTCCTCGCCGTCCACGGTGACCAGCAGGTCGTTGGGCCACTTCAGGGCGGTGTCGACTCCGGCCGTGCGGGAGAGAGCGGTGGCGACGGCGACTCCGGTGAGCAGCGGCAGCCAGCCCCAGCGTTCGACGGGGACGCCCGCCGGCTTGAGCACCACGGAGAAGAAGAGGCCGGAGCGGGCGGGCGCCGTCCAGCGGCGGTCCAGCCGGCCGCGACCGGCGTTCTGCTCCTCGGCGACGAGGACCACGCCCTCGTCGGCGTTCCCCTTGACGACGAGACCGGCCAGGTCGGTGTTGGTGGACCCGGTGCGCTGCACGACCTCCACGTCCGTCCACAGGCCGTCGTCGCGGACCAGCGCCCGCCGCAGGGCTGTGCCGTTGAGCGGCGGTCGGCCCAGGTCGGACCAGCGGTTGTCGTGCGCGTCTGAAGCATCTCGCGGCGTCATGCAACCCAGCCTAGGTGTGGTAAACGCCGCACTGCCGAACGGTAGCCACAGCACTACGCTACGGATGAGTAGCAAGTCCCCCTTCTGAGCACCGCCCCTCACGTCCCCTTAGAGCAGGCAGGGAGCCGCATCCCGATGTCCGAGCCGGAAGAGCTGCACCACCCCGACATCCACACCACCGCGGGCAAACTCGCGGACCTGCAGCGCCGCATCCAGGAGGCGACGCACGCCGGCTCGGAGCGCGCCGTCGAAAAGCAGCACGCCAAGGGCAAACTGACGGCCCGTGAGCGCATCGACCTGCTGATGGACGAGGACTCCTTCGTGGAGTTCGACGAGTTCGCCCGGCACCGCTCCACCGACTTCGGCCTGGAGCAGAACCGTCCGTACGGCGACGGCGTCGTCACGGGCTACGGCACGGTCGACGGCCGCCCGGTCGCCGTGTTCTCGCAGGACTTCACCGTCTTCGGCGGTGCCCTCGGCGAGGTCTACGGGCAGAAGATCATGAAGGTCATGGACTTCGCCCTGAAGACCGGCTGTCCGGTCATCGGCATCAACGACTCGGGCGGCGCGCGGATCCAGGAAGGCGTCAGCGCGCTGGGCATGTACGGCGAGATCTTCCGCCGGAACACCCACGCGTCGGGCGTGATTCCGCAGATCAGCCTGGTCGTCGGCCCCTGTGCGGGCGGTGCGGTGTACTCCCCCGCCATCACCGACTTCACGGTCATGGTCGACCAGACCTCGCACATGTTCATCACAGGTCCCGACGTCATCAAGACGGTGACGGGCGAGGACGTCGGCTTCGAGGAACTGGGCGGCGCCCGCACCCACAACGCCGTGTCGGGCGTGGCCCATCACATGGCGGGTGACGAGAAGGACGCCATCGAGTACGTCAAGCAGCTGCTGTCGTACCTGCCGTCCAACAACCTCAGCGAGGCGCCGGCGTTCCCGGAGGAGGCGGACCTCACCCTCACGGACGAGGACCGTGAGCTGGACACCATCGTGCCGGACAGCGCGAACCAGCCGTACGACATGCACACGGTGATCGAACACGTCCTGGACGACGCCGAGTTCTTCGAGACGCAGCCGCTGTTCGCGCCGAACATCCTGACCGGCTTCGGCCGGGTCGAGGGCCGTCCGGTGGGCATCGTCGCGAACCAGCCGATGCAGTTCGCCGGCTGTCTGGACATCGACGCGAGCGAGAAGGCGGCGCGGTTCGTCCGCACCTGCGACGCGTTCAACGTGCCCGTCCTCACGTTCGTGGACGTGCCCGGCTTCCTCCCGGGTGTCGACCAGGAGCACACGGGCATCATCCGGCGCGGCGCCAAGCTGATCTACGCCTACGCGGAGGCGACCGTCCCGCTGATCACGGTCATCACCCGCAAGGCGTTCGGCGGCGCGTACGACGTCATGGGCTCCAAGCACCTGGGCGCCGACCTCAACCTGGCGTGGCCGACCGCGCAGATCGCGGTGATGGGCGCGCAGGGCGCGGTGAACATCCTGCACCGCCGCACGATCGCCGCCGCCGAGGACCAGGACGGCACCCGTGCCCGGCTGATCCAGGAGTACGAGGACGCGCTGCTGAACCCGTACACGGCGGCCGAGCGCGGTTACATCGACGGCGTGATCATGCCGTCGCAGACCCGTGCGCACGTCGTCCGCGGCCTGCGTCAGCTGCGGACGAAGCGGGCATCACTTCCTCCGAAGAAGCACGGCAACATCCCGCTCTAGACCGCCGCACGCCCCGACCCCTGGGAGCAGACATGACGATCAAGGTCGTACGGGGCAATCCGACCCCGGAGGAGCTGGCCGCCACTCTGGCGGTGGTCCGCGCGCGCGCCGCGGCGGCGGCCGCCGAGCCGTCGGGCGCGCCCCGGCCGCGCGACTCCTGGTCCGACCCGGCCCGGGTCGCCGCGCACCGGCTCCCGCAGCCGGGCGCGACGGCCTGGGGGCGGACGTACTGGCCCGGCTAGGGCAGGACAGTCAGAGGACCTTCGCGACGGCGTCGGCCATCACCGCGTACCCGGCGTCGCCCGGGTGCAGGTGGTCGCCGAAGTCGTACGCGGGGTGCAGCCGGTCCGGGTCCGCCGGGTCGGCCAGGGCGCGGTTCAGGTCGACGACCGCGTCCCACTCGCCGTGCGCCGGGTCGCGCATCCACGCGTTGACCTCGTGGGCGACCTTCGCCGCGTGCTCGCCCCAGTGGTCGGAGCCGCCGAAGGGCAGCAGGGTCGCGCCGATCACCCGGAGGCCGCGGGCGCGGGCTCGGTGGATCACCTCGCGATACCCGGCGATGAGTTCGTCGGCCTCGACGACCGGGGCGGGCCGGTAGGTCGGCTGGTCGTCCGTCTCGCTGAAGCCGATGTCGTTGACGCCCTGGAGGACGACGAGGGTGTCCACGCCCGGGTGTCCGAGGACGTCCCGGTCGAGCCGGTGGACGCCCTTCTCGCCGTACCAGGCCGAGTCGTTGAGCAGCAGGTTGCCGCCGATACCGGCGTTCAGGACGGGCCGGCCGGTGCGTTCGGCGAGCCGGTCGGACCAGCGCCGGTCCGCGCCCGGCGTGGAGCCGAAGCCGTCCACGATGGAGTCGCCGAAGAGGGCGACCCCGTCTCCGCGTCCGCCCGCGTCGACCTCGACGGCGGACAGGAAGTACCAGGACTCGGTGGCCTCCGTGAAGCCGTGCCCTTCGACGTCGTGGAGTCGATCCCCGGTACCCCGGTGACTGGTCGCGAAGGCCTGGGCGTGGAAGGTGGCGGGCCCGGTCACTGCGTCGAGGTGCAGGGTGACGGTCACCGACTCCAGCCGCTCCAGGGGCAGTTCGGCGGGATCGCTGAGGAGGTCGGCGCGGGCCGGGACCGCGGCGCCGGCCGCCCCCGCGAAGGTGAGCCGGCGCACCGAGCCCGGCTCGACGGCGGCTCCGCGGGCGGTGCGGGCGACGGTGGCGCCCGCTATGCGCAGGGGCGAGGTGCCGTACGTGTTGGAGAGCCGTACGCGCAGCCGGTCGCCTCCCGCGGTGAGGCGGACGGCCTGGCGCAGCGACTGGCGCCAGAAGCCCTCGCGCGACCAGTTCGGGGTGAAGCCTTCCGCGGGGAGCTGGGGCGGTGCGGTCCAGGCGGTGGTGAACATGACGGTTCCCTCTCCCGAGACACCCAAAGGGGACTGGAGTCCCTTTAGCTAGGACCCCGACCGTATCAGCATCGGCGACACTAAGGGAACTGGAGAACCGTTTACGTGCGGCGTGCGCAAGTTGAGTACGCGTACTCAGGCGCCCGGCGGCGCGGCCGTCGCACGATCGAGGACATGCTGTGGTCCGACCCGGAGAACGAGCCGCCCAAGGAGCTCCGCGACATGCAGACCATGTTGCGGCGCCTGGGGGTTCTCATGGCGCTGGCCATGGTGGTCGCGATGATCGTGCTGGGGGTGCGCTGAACGCTCCGGGGCCGATCAACGGCGGCCGGCGCACGGGCCGATCGGCGCCGATACCCTGAACGGCATGACCGATCAGCCGCGCCGCCGTCTCGTGCTCGCTTCGCAGTCCCCCGCCCGGCTCAACCTGCTGCGGCAGGCCGGACTCGCCCCCGAGGTGATCGTGAGCGGGGTCGACGAGGACGCCGTCACCGCGCCCACCCCCGCCGAACTCGCCCGCGCGCTGGCCGAGGCGAAGGCCTCCGTCGTGGCGGCCCGCCCGGAGGTCCAGGGCGCGCTGGTGATCGGCTGCGACTCGGTGCTGGACCTGGACGGCGAGGCGCTCGGCAAGCCCGCCGACGCCGAGGAGGCGACGGCCCGCTGGAAGGCGATGCGCGGCCGGGCGGGCACGCTCCAGACGGGGCACTGCGTCTGGGACACGGCGAGCAAGCGCTGGGTGTCCGCCACGGCGTCCACGGTCGTCCGCTTCGGCGAGCCGACGGACGCGGAAGTCGCCGCGTACGTCGCGTCGGGCGAACCCCTGTACGTGGCGGGCGCGTTCACGCTCGACGGCCGGTCGGCCCCCTTCATCGAGGGCATCGACGGCGACCACGGCAACGTGATCGGCATCTCGCTGCCGCTGGTGCGCAAGCTGCTCGCCGAACTGGGCGTGGGCATCACGGAGTTGTGGGCACCGTAGGACGAACAGGGGCTCCCCGCCGGGCGGGGAGCCTCCGCTCAGGAGGCCGAGGGAGCGGGCGGCGGGACGACGGTGGTTCCCCCGTCGCCGTGCCTGCTGTCCCCGTGCCCGCCGTCGCCGGCGTCCTTCCCCAGGTCGACGGTCCCTCCCTGGGCGGCACCCTGTCCGGCGCCCTGCCCGGCACCGTCCTCGCGCCGGAGGCCCTCGCCGTCCCCTCCGCCACCGGGCGGTACGGCGTCGACCGGGCCCGCCTCGCGGCGGTCGTACGCCAGGAGGGTGAACACGATCAGGCCGAGCACGACCATCATGAAGACGAAGGCACCCCAGCCGACCAGGCCCACCGTGAAGGCGCCCAGCAGGGCGTGCACCACCGCGGCGCTGATCAGCAGGACACGCCCGACGAGACCGGGCGCGCGGTCGCGTACGCCGACCAGCAGCGCGGACACGGCACACGCCACGAAGTACAGGCCGAAGACCAGGCCGCCGATCTTCGACGAGACCGCCATCGTGTCGGAGTCGAGCCCCGCCAAGGACATGTCCTGACGGTCCACGACCACGCCGAGGAACCAGTTGAGGAGCGCGACGCCGATCGCCTCCGCGAAGAGCACGAGCGCCGTCACCCATGCCACCGGTCTGCGCACCACCGGTCCCACCCACTTCCGCGTGCTGTTACCCCAAGTACGTTCGAGACATCCCGAACGCTACTAACGGGTAAACCTCGGGACAAGGGTTCTGCCGAGGGCAAAGAATCGTTGGGCCATTCGTAGGGACTCCACAAAGAATCGTTGTGGGCCGCAGCACGGAGCCACAGAGACCTTGGCCACATCGGAGGGCTAGGGTTCTGCCAAGGACTCCTGCGTGCTGCGGTGCCACAAGGGATTTCGCGGGTAGGGCGAGCCTCGTATCACGCTCCGTGTGGGCAAGCTCACCACCGGGGACGGGTCGAAACGTCGTGTTGGCTGTCCCTAAACTCGGCTTGTTTCAAGGAGGGAGCCATCGTGCGCAAGGTGCTCATCGCCAACCGTGGCGAAATCGCTGTCCGCGTGGCCCGGGCGTGCCGGGATGCCGGGATCGCGAGCGTTGCCGTGTATGCGGAACCGGACCGGGACGCTCTGCATGTCCGTGCGGCGGACGAGGCGTTCGCGTTGGGCGGTGACACCCCGGCCACCAGTTACCTGGACATCGCCAAGGTGCTGCAGGCCGCCAAGGACTCGGGTGCGGACGCCATCCACCCCGGATACGGATTTCTCTCCGAGAACGCCGAGTTCGCCCAGGCCGTTCTCGACGCGGGTCTGATCTGGATCGGTCCGCCGCCGCAGGCCATCCGCGACCTCGGTGACAAGGTCGCCGCCCGGCACATCGCGCAGCGTGCCGGCGCCCCGCTGGTGGCCGGCACCCCGGACCCGGTGGCGGGCGCCGAGGAGGTCGTCGCGTTCGCCGAGCAGCACGGCCTGCCGATCGCCATCAAGGCCGCCTTCGGTGGTGGCGGGCGCGGCCTGAAGGTCGCCCGCACCCTCGAAGAGGTGCCGGAGCTCTACGAGTCGGCCGTCCGCGAGGCCGTCGCGGCGTTCGGCCGGGGCGAGTGCTTCGTCGAGCGCTACCTCGACAAGCCGCGGCACGTGGAGACGCAGTGCCTGGCCGACACCCACGGCAACGTGGTCGTCGTGTCGACGCGTGACTGCTCCCTCCAGCGCCGCCACCAGAAGCTGGTCGAGGAGGCCCCGGCCCCCTTCCTCTCGGACGCCCAGGTGCAGGAGCTGTACGACTCCTCGAAGGCGATCCTGAAGGAGGCCGGCTACGTCGGCGCGGGAACCGTCGAGTTCCTCGTCGGCCAGGACGGCACGATCTCCTTCCTGGAGGTCAACACCCGTCTCCAGGTGGAGCACCCGGTCACCGAGGAGGTCGCGGGCATCGACCTGGTCCGCGAGATGTTCCGTATCGCCGACGGCGAGGCGCTCGGTTACGGCGACCCCGAACTGCGGGGTCACTCTTTCGAGTTCCGTATCAACGGCGAGGACCCGGGCCGCAACTTCCTTCCGGCGCCCGGTACGGTCACGACCTTCGCTCCTCCGTCGGGCCCCGGTGTCCGGCTGGACGCGGGCGTCGAGTCCGGGTCGGTCATCGGCCCGGCCTGGGACTCCCTGCTCGCCAAGCTGATCGTCACCGGCGCCACCCGTGAGCAGGCGCTCCAGCGGGCCTCGCGCGCGCTCGCCGAGTTCGACGTCGAGGGCATGGCGACGGCGATCCCGTTCCACCGCGCGGTCGTCACGGACCCGGCGTTCGCTCCCGAACTCACCGGCTCCAGCGACCCGTTCACGATCCACACCCGCTGGATCGAGACCGAGTTCGTCAACGAGATCAAGCCGTTCGCCGCTCCGGCCGACGGCGAGACCGACGACGAGCCCGGCCGCGAGACGGTCGTCGTCGAGGTCGGCGGCAAGCGTCTCGAGGTCTCGCTGCCCGTCTCCCTCGGCATGTCCCTGGCCCGTACGGGTCTCGCCGCGGGCGCCAAGCCCAAGCGCCGCGCCGCGAAGAAGTCCGGCCCGGCCGCCTCGGGCGACACGCTCGCCTCTCCGATGCAGGGCACCATCGTGAAGGTGGCCGTCGAGGAGGGCCAGGAGGTCAAGGAGGGCGACCTCGTCGTCGTCCTGGAGGCCATGAAGATGGAGCAGCCGCTGAACGCGCACCGCTCCGGCACCATCAAGGGCCTGCTCGCGGAGGTCGGCTCGTCCATCACCTCCGGTGCCGCGATCTGCGAGATCAAGGACTGACCGACACGGCTCGGGCCACCTGCCCGACCCACTCCACTGCGCCCGGCACCGCACCTGCGGCCCGCCGGGCGCAGTGCGTTGCGCGACACCGCCCCAAGAACGCGGGGTGCCGTCCAGCGGTCCGGGGTTCCTCCAGGGGCGCGGGGAACTGCGCGACCAGCCCCCACCGGCGGGCGGCGACAACCACGACCGGGTGCCGGCCCGGGGCGATGGGGCTCTGACCCCGGGGACCCTCCAGGGGCGCGGGGAACTGCGCGACAAGCCCCCACCGGACGGACACCGGACCAACGGCCGGGAGCCGGGGCGGGGGCGAAGCCCCGGGACACCGGGTACTGCCCGAGCCCACCCGGTCGACGACCAGTGGCATCCTGGGGACCGGCCGGGCGAGGGAGTCGGCCCCGGCGAGAGAGGTCAGATGGCAGCGACG
Source organism: Streptomyces sp. NBC_01428 (assembly GCF_036231965.1). Classification (NCBI taxonomy): domain Bacteria; kingdom Bacillati; phylum Actinomycetota; class Actinomycetes; order Kitasatosporales; family Streptomycetaceae; genus Streptomyces; species Streptomyces sp. NBC_01428. Next base: position 3,724,299 of record NZ_CP109499.1, read on the forward strand.
GTGAACGCGACCGCACAGGAGCGAGCCGACACGTCCGACCCCGCCCGGGACCCGAACCCGGCGACGCCACCCACGTACCCGGGGCCGCGCCCCGCCGACTCGGAACCGCCACGCGCCATGCGCGCGGACGCCCGCCGCAACTACGACCGTCTGGTGAAGGAAGCACGAACCACGTTCGCCGAACACGGCACGGACGCGTCCCTGGAGGACGTGGCCCGCAGCGCGGGCGTCGGCATCGGCACGCTCTACCGCCACTTCCCGAACCGGCACGCGCTGCTGAGCGCGGTCTTCGAGGAGGCCGTGAGCGACCTGCTGAGCCGCTCACGCGAGCTGCTGGACGCCCCGCAGCCGTGCACCGCCCTGGTGGACTGGCTGCGCGCGATCGTCACCCACGCGAGTGAGTACCGCGGGCTCGCGCGCGCCCTCATGTCGGCGGCGCGGGACGACGGTTCACATCTGGCCCGGTGCAGCGGCCCGATGCGGGAGGCGGGCAGCGCCCTGCTGCTCCGCGCCCAGGAGTCGGGCGCCGTACGCGACGACGTGTCGATCGGTGACCTCCTCCAGCTGACCAACGCGATCGCGCTGGCGGCGGAGGAAACCCCGGACGACTCCGGACTGGCCGACCGTCTGCTGAATCTGACCCTGCGTGGTCTGCGGCCCTGAGCCGGGCGGGGCGCGAAAGGTGCCCCGCTGTCCGTTCCACGGACCGCCGGCACCGCTCAGCGGCGTCGAAGGTCGGCCACCCGTGCCCTTTCGGCCGGGGGCTGGTCCCCCATTACCGTCGCGCTGCGTAGCTGTGGTCCCGAGCCCGGTACGACCTGGCCGCGGCGCGGGCCCGGGAGGGGTACGTCCCGGCGTTGCTGGCGCCCCGCCGGGTGCGGGTCCCCTCCTGCACCGCCCGATGCCGATGACCCGGCCACCGCGATCTGGACACCCTGATCGGCCAGGGCCTGCAGTTCGGTGGCCGCGCGGTCGTCGTGCGCGGGCGGCTCGTCCGTGACCAGACGGGTGATCAGGTCGGTCGGCACGGTCTGGAACATGGTGTCCGCGCCGAGCTTCGTGTGGTCGGCGAGGACCACGACCTCCGCGGCCGCCTGGACCAGAGCGCGGTCCACGGACGCCGAGAGCATGTTGGACGTGGAGAGCCCGCGCTCCGCGGTCAGACCGCTCCCGGAGAGGAACGCCCGGGAGACGCGCAGCCCTTGGAGGGACTGCTCGGCACCCGATCCGACCAGGGCGTAGTTGGAACCGCGCAGCGTGCCACCGGTCATGACGACCTCGACACGGTTGGCATGGGCCAACGCCTGGGCCACCAGCAGGGAGTTGGTGACGACGGTCAGGCCGGGGATGCGCGCGAGCCGGCGGGCCAGCTCCTGCGTGGTGGTGCCCGCCCCCACCACGATGGCCTCGCCCTCTTCGACGAGACCCGCGGCAAGATCGGCGATGGCCGTCTTCTCGGCGGTCGCGAGATGTGATTTCTGCGGAAAGCCGGACTCTCGCGTGAACCCGCCCGGCAATACCGCACCGCCGTGCCGGCGGTCGAGGAGTCCTTCTGCCTCCAGTGCGCGCACGTCCCGCCGTACGGTCACTTCGGAGGTCTGGACGACGCGGGCGAGCTCACGGAGCGACACGGCCCCATTCGCTCGCACCATTTCGAGGATCAATTGGCGACGTTCTGCAGCGAACACGAAACTGACAGTAACCCCAACGACCGTCTGCTTTCAGCAGTTTGCGCCGAATAACAGAAGTTGTTCGCATGGCAGTGCACGGAGTGGTATACGCGCCTAATCGGTCCGCCTATGCCGCCGGAATGCGCCCCGACTCCCTGTGACCAGCGAAGAGCCGCCCCGCGGGGTCAGCCCTCGCCCGCGGTCTTACGGGTGTGCAACTGACGGGCGACCTCGGCGATCGAGCCCGACAGGGACGGATACACGGTGAAGGCGTTCGCGATCTGTTCGACCGTCAGATTGTTGTCGACCGCGATCGAGATGGGGTGGATCAGTTCCGAGGCCCGCGGGGCGACCACCACACCGCCGACCACGATGCCGGTGCCGGGGCGGCAGAAGATCTTGACGAAGCCGTCGCGGATGCCCTGCATCTTGGCGCGCGGGTTGCGCAGCAGCGGCAGCTTGACGCCCCGGGCGTCGATCTTGCCCGCGTCGACGTCGGCCTGCGTGTAGCCGACCGTGGCGATCTCGGGGTCGGTGAAGACGTTCGAGGACACCGTCTTCAGGTTCAGCGGGGCCACCGCGTCGCCGAGGAAGTGGTACATCGCGATCCGGCCCTGCATGGCGGCGACGGAGGCGAGGGCGAAGACGCCGGTCACGTCACCGGCCGCGTACACGCCGGGGGCGGTGGTGCGCGAGACCTTGTCGGTCCAGATGTGCCCGGAGTCGCGGACCTTGACGCCGGCCTCCTCCAGGCCCATCCCGCTGCTGTTCGGGATGGCGCCGACCGCCATCAGGCAGTGCGTGCCGCTGATCACGCGGCCGTCGGAGAGGGTGACCTCGACGCGGTCGCCGACCCGCTTGGCGGACTCGGCGCGGGAGCGGGCCATCACGTTCATGCCGCGACGGCGGAAGACGTCCTCCAGGACGGCGGCGGCGTCGGGGTCCTCGCCCGGCAGCACGCGGTCGCGGCTGGAGACGAGGGTGACGCGGGAGCCGAGCGCCTGGTAGGCGCCGGCGAACTCGGCGCCGGTGACACCGGAACCGACCACGATGAGCTCCTCGGGCAGCTCGTCGAGGTCGTAGACCTGCGTCCAGTTCAGGATGCGCTCGCCGTCGGGCTGCGCGTCGGGCAGCTCGCGGGGGTGACCGCCGGTGGCGATGAGGACGGCGTCGGCGGTGAGGGTCTCCTCGTTGCCGTCGGCGGCGCGGACGACGACCTTGCGGGAGCCGTCCAGTGCCTGCATGCCCTCCAGCCGGCCGCGACCGCGCAATACGCGGGCGCCGGCCCGGGTCACCGAGGCCGTGATGTCGTGCGACTGGGCGAGCGCGAGGCGCTTCACACGGCGGTTGACCTTGCCGAGGTCCACGCCGACCACCCGGGCCGCCTGCTCCTCGGGCGGGGTGTCGTCGGCGACGATGATGCCCAGCTCCTCGTACGAGGAGTCGAAGGTCGTCATCACCTCGGCCGTGGCGATCAGGGTCTTCGACGGTACGCAGTCGGTGAGCACCGACGCCCCGCCCAGACCGTCGCAGTCGACGACGGTCACCTCCGCGCCGAGTTGCGCTGCCACCAGGGCAGCTTCATATCCGCCGGGTCCGCCACCGATGATCACGATCCGAGTCACGTACTCCATTGTCCCGCACGCTTCAAGGTGCTTCCGCCCAGGGGGTCCCGGAGCGGGCATCCGGGTCACTTTGTTACGCGAGAGACGGACGTTTCGCTGCCGTACCCTCGACCCCATGTCGCTCTACGCCGCGTACGCCGGCAATCTCGACCCGCGGCTCATGACGCGCCGCGCCCCGCATTCGCCGCTGCGCGCCACGGGCTGGCTGAACGGCTGGCGGCTGACGTTCGGCGGCGAGCACATGGGCTGGGAGGGCGCGCTGGCCACGATCGTCGAGGCTCCGCGGTCCCAGGTCTTCGTGGCGCTGTACGACATCGCGCCGCTGGACGAGGACTCCATGGACCGCTGGGAGGGCGTCGGCCTCGACGTCTACCGGCGGATGCGCGTACGGGTGCACACCCTGGAGGGCGAGGAGCCCGCCTGGGTGTACGTACTGAACGGGTACGAGGGGGGACTCCCCTCGGCGCGGTATCTGGGTGAGCTGGCGGACGCCGCCGAGTCCGCCGGAGCGCCGCACGACTACGTCATGGAGATCCGCAAGCGCCCCTGCTGAGCGCGGCCCTCTTCCCCGGCGTCTGTCCGGGGACCGGCGCCACCGCGGGCACTCCCTCCCCTGTTTTCGTCGGAAACGACAAGACAACGATCGCAAGACCGTGAGCTCTGTCATCTACGCGCGTAGGCCCGGACCGGCTACCCTCATGCGCGTGAACGCATCTCTTCTTCCGGACGACATCCAGGGCGACCCTCATGCCGCCGCTGACGCCGCCGCCACGCGCCTGCGCGAGCTGACCGGCGCCGACACCCATGACGTCGCCCTCGTGATGGGCTCCGGCTGGGCTCCGGCCGTGGACGCCCTCGGCACACCCGAGGCCGAGTTCCAGGTCACCGAGCTGCCCGGCTTCCCGGCCCCGGCCGTCGAGGGTCACGGCGGCAAGGTCCGCTCGTACGCGATCGGTGACAAGCGCGCCCTGGTCTTCCTCGGCCGCACCCACTTCTACGAGGGCCGCGGGGTCGCCGCCGTCGCGCACGGCGTCCGTACCGCCGTCGCCGCCGGCTGCAAGACCATCGTGCTGACCAACGGCTGCGGCGGCCTGCGCGAGGGCATGCGCCCCGGCCAGCCCGTGCTGATCAGCGACCACATCAACCTGACGGCCACCTCGCCGATCATCGGCGCGAACTTCGTCGACCTCACCGACCTGTACTCGCCGCGGCTGCGCGCGCTGTGCAAGGAGGTCGACTCCTCGCTCGAAGAGGGCGTCTACGCCCAGTTCCCCGGCCCGCACTACGAGACGCCGGCCGAGATCCGGATGGCCCGGACCATCGGCGCAGACCTGGTGGGCATGTCCACCACCCTCGAAGCCATCGCCGCGCGCGAGGCGGGTGCCGAGGTCCTCGGCATCTCGCTCGTGACCAACCTCGCCGCCGGTATGACGGGCGAGCCCCTCAACCACGAGGAAGTCCTCCAGGCGGGCCGCGACTCGGCCGTGCGCATGGGGGCACTCCTGACCCAGGTGCTGGACCGCCTGTAGGCGGCGGGAGGTCCGTCCCCGGCTCCGGGGGCGGAACGACCGGGCAGACGGAACCGTACGACCGAAGAGAGGTGCACCCGAGGTGCAGGACGAACTCATCGCGCGGGCCAAGGCGTGGCTGGCCGAGGACCCCGACGCGGAGACCCGTGAGGAACTCGCCAAGCTCGTCGACGCCGAGGACGTCACCGAGCTCGCCGCCCGCTTCGCCGGCACCCTGCAGTTCGGCACCGCGGGCCTGCGCGGTGAACTCGGCGCGGGGCCGATGCGGATGAACCGCTCCGTGGTCATCAGGGCGGCGGCGGGACTCGCCGCGTACCTGAAGGCCAAGGGCGAGACCGGCGGGCTCGTCGTGATCGGCTACGACGCCCGGCACAAGTCCGCCGACTTCGCCCGGGACACCGCGGCCGTGATGACCGGCGCCGGCCTGCGCGCCGCCGTCCTGCCCCGGCCGCTGCCCACCCCCGTCCTCGCCTACGCCATACGCCACCTCGGCGCGGTCGCGGGCGTGGAGGTCACCGCCAGCCACAACCCGCCCCGCGACAACGGCTACAAGGTGTACCTGGGCGACGGTTCGCAGATCGTGCCGCCGGCCGACGCGGAGATCGCCGCCGAGATCGACGCGGTGCGGGCGCTCGCCGACGTGCCGCGTCCCGAGTCCGGCTGGGAGATCCTCGACGAGGGCGTCCTGGACGCCTATCTGGCCCGTACGGACGCCGTCCTGACCGCGGGGTCGCCGCGCACCGCGCGCACCGTCTACACGCCGATGCACGGCGTCGGCAAGGAGGTGCTCCTCGCGGCGTTCGCGCGGGCCGGCTTCCCGGAGCCGGTGCTCGTCGCGGAACAGGCCGAACCCGACCCGGACTTCCCGACGGTCGCCTTCCCCAACCCGGAGGAGCCGGGGGCGATGGACCTGGCCTTCGCCCAGGCCCGCGCGAGCGGCCCGGACATCATCGTCGCCAACGACCCGGACGCCGACCGCTGCGCCGTGGCCGTCCCGGCCGGCGGGGACTGGCGGATGCTGCGCGGTGACGAGGTCGGCGCACTGCTCGCCGAGCACCTGGTCCGGCGCGGCGCGCGCGGCACGTTCGCCGAGTCGATCGTCTCCTCCTCGCTGCTCGGCCGGATCGCCGAGGGCGCGGGCCTGCCGTACGAGGAGACCCTCACCGGGTTCAAGTGGATCGCCCGCGTCGAGGGTCTGCGCTACGGCTACGAGGAGGCGCTCGGTTACTGCGTCGACCCCGACGGCGTACGCGACAAGGACGGCATCACCGCCGCCCTGCTCATCACCGAGCTGGCCTCCGAGCTGAAGGAACAGGGCCGGACCCTGCTCGACCTGCTCGACGACCTCGCCGTCACCCACGGACTGCACGCCACCGACCAGCTCTCGGTGCGCGTGGAGGACCTGTCGGTCATCGCGGACGCCATGCGCCGGCTGCGCGAGCAGCCGCCCACCGAGCTGGCGGGCCTCTCGATCACGAAGGCCGAGGACCTGTCCGAGGGCACGGAGCTGCTGCCGCCCACGGACGGGCTGCGCTACACCCTGGACGGCGCCCGGGTCGTCGTCCGCCCGAGCGGCACGGAACCCAAGCTGAAGTGCTACCTGGAGGTCGTGGTGCCCGTCGCCGGTCACGCCGCCCTCCCGGCGGCCCACGCGAGGGCCGCCGACCTGCTCGCCACGATCAAGCGGGACCTGTCGGCGGCGGCCGGCATCTGACAGCGGGGCACCGGCCGGTTCGGGCGCCCGTACGCCGAAGGGGGCGCCGCGTCTCAGGACGCGGCGCCCCCTTCGTGCTGCCCGGAGCAACGGGACGCCGGACGGACGCCCGCCGAGGGACGGCCGGGAGCGGCCCGGCGCCCGGTGGGCTCAGCCGGTGGCGATCAGGATGGCCAGGACGACCGCGCCCGCGATCGCGGGGCCGATCACCTCGTACGCCCAGCGCACCGTGACCTCGCCCTGCGCCTCGGGCTCGTGCGCCCGTGCCTCCGCGAGTCCGCGCAGGTCGTCCATGGCCTGGTCGGTCTGCGACCGGGTCGGCGCGTCGGCGACGGCGCCGCGGCCGAACGGCGACGGACGGCCCATCCCCGCCATGCGCCCCTCGACACCACGGCTCCCGGTGGCGGCCCGCCCCTGGTGCTTGGCGACCTTCTTGCGGGCGCGCAGCGACACCGGCACGGCCCAGAGCTGGTACTTGGTGCCGTCCGTGTCGACGACCTCGTTCGAGTAGGACGAGCGCAGCGAGGCGACCTTGCTCCAGGGCAGCACGATCACGCGGAGCGGGTTGCGGATGCGGAGCCTGTCCTCGTTCGCGTAGACCGCGGGGCGCAGGGTGAAGGCGGCCACCAGCGGGACGACCAGGATCAGCGCGGCGAGAGCCAGCCAGGGGGTGCGGCCGGTTCCGGAGACCAGGGCGTCGACGCCGAGCCAGCCCGCGATGAACAGCAGCAGGGCGCCGCCCGCGATCCCGGCGGGCGACCGGTAGATCCGGTCCTTGGCCTCGGGTCGCGAGGCGTCCGGGAGGGGTGACTGGTGGTCCGGGGTGCTCATGGCCCCGATTGTGCCCGACGAGCGCTGCGCGCTTGAGCTCGGTGGGGTCTCACTATGGTCGCGAACTCTCCTCTCCCCCTTGACGCGCCGGGCGGGTCCACCAGCCGCCCCACCTCGGCGCGGAGGCGTCCCGGCCGGGATCGGAGAGCCGGACGCGTCAGGGTCCCAATACGGCCTCGGGGTGTCCGACGTCACGGCCGCGAGGTGCGTGTGACGGCCCGCGACGGCGGCGGTGCGTCGTCAGGCGTCCGGCGTGTTCCTCCGGGGCACCGCCCGCGCGGGGGCCGCCCCGGCGGCGGCGCTGCGCAGGATGCGCCGGAACGTGGGGCACTCCAGATGGCTCGGGGCCGGGCAGACGGCGGCGTGTCGCAGGGAGTCGCTGAGGACGCCGAGTTCGCGGATCGTCCGGTCCAGTTCGTCGGCCTTGTCGGCGAGCATCCGGCGGTCGATGCGCGGCTGCCCGTCGGGGGCGAACATCCGGCCGATCTCGTCGAGCGAGAAACCGGCGGACCGGCCGAGCGCGATCAGTGCCAGCCGCTCCAGCACGCCGGGGTCGAACTGCCGCCGCAGGCCGCGCCGGCCCGTGGAGGAGATCAACCCCTTCTCCTCGTAGTAGCGCAGGGTGGAGGCGGGCACGGCGGCGCGGCGCGCCACTTCGGCGATGTCCAGGTCCGGCATCCTCTTGACCTCAAGTCGACTTGAAGTAGGACGGTGTCATCTCCCTGCCGTGAGGGCAACCACAGGAGGCGGTCATGGAAGCCAAGGGCAAACCGGACGACGAGCAGGCGGCGCGCTGGAACGGCCCGTCGGGCAACGCCTGGGTCGAGGCCCAGGACGTGGTGGACGCGTTGTACCGGCCGCTGCAGGACCTGCTCGTCGAGGCGGTCCCGGAGGGACGCGGGGGCAGGGTGCTCGACGTCGGCTGCGGCACGGGCGGCACCACGGTGGCCCTCGCGCGGCGGCTGGGGCCCGCGGGGACGTGCGTGGGCGTGGACATCTCCGGGCCGATGCTGGACGCGGCCGGGGCGCGTGCCGAGCGGGAGGACGTACCGGTCTCGTTCGTCCGCGCCGACGCGCAGGACCACGCCTTCGAGGCCGGGGCCTTCGACGCGGTCGTCTCACGCTTCGGGGTGATGTTCTTCGAGGACTCGGTACGGGCCTTCGCGAACCTGCGCCGGGCCGCGCGGGCCGGGGCCGGACTGCGGTTCATCGCCTGGCGCGACATGGAGGAGAACCCGTTCATGACGACGGCCGAACGGGCCGCGGCCCCCCTCCTGCCCGACCTCCCGGCACGGCAGCCCGACGCGCCGGGCCAGTTCGCCTTCGCGGACGCGGACCGGGTCCGCCGGCTGCTGGAGGAGGGCGGCTGGGAGGACATCGACATCCGTCCCGTCGACGCGACCTGCGTGCTCCCCGCCGAGAAGCTGGTGTGGTGGTTCACCCGGTTCGGTCCCGTCGGCACGGCCCTGCGCGCGGTGGACGAGGCGACGCGCGAGCGGGTCGTCGAGACGGTCCGCCCGGCCTTCGCGCCGTTCGTCCAGGGCGACGAGATCCGCTTCACGGCCGCCTGCTGGCAGATCGACGCGAAGGCCCCGGGCGGAGCGCCCGCGATCTGACCCACCCCTCCGAGCCCGGGGCCGCCCCCGCCGGCCGGCGCCCACGGCATCCGGGGCGCCGCCCACGGAACGGGGTTCCCCGCGCGCCGGGGCCCGCGGAACCGGGTTCCCGCGCGCAGGGGCGGCACGGGCCTGCCGCACGGGCAGGCCCGGCAGCGGCCCCGGAGAGGAAGCACTCCCCCGCCGCGCCGCACGCCCCGGCCGCGTCCGCAGAGCCGCCTCCCTGCCAGCGCCGCTTCCCTGCCAGAGCCCCCACCGGCTTCGACGACGGCCCCCACGCGCCCGGCGCTGGCCCTTTCCCGCAGCGGCCCCACCGGCTCAGACGACGCACCCGGCCGCCCCGGGTGACCGTCGCTCCCGATCCCGTCCTCGGGGCTGTACAGCCGCTACGCGCGTAGATATGCTCGTCTGGTGACCATGCCCACCTCTGCACCCGCTGCCCTCGCCGACGTGACCGCGTCCGACAGCACACTGCGCCGCTTCCTCCACGGGCTGCCCGGCGTAGACGCGGTCGGCCTGGAGGCGCGCGCCGCCTCGCTCGGCACCCGTTCCATCAAGACCACCGCGAAGGCGTACGCGATCGACCTCGCCATCTCGATGGTCGACCTGACGACGCTGGAAGGCGCGGACACCCCGGGCAAGGTCCGGGCGCTCGGCGCGAAGGCGGTGCTCCCGGACCCGACGGACCGCACCGCGCCCACCACCGCCGCGGTCTGCGTCTACCCCGACATGGTGGCCGTCGCGAAGGAGGCCGTCGCCGGCTCCGGCGTGCTGGTCGCCTCCGTCGCCACCGCGTTCCCGGCCGGCCGTGCCGCGCTCGACGTGAAGCTGGCCGACGTGCGGGACGCGGTCGCCGCGGGCGCCGACGAGATCGACATGGTCATCGACCGCGGGGCGTTCCTCGCGGGCCACTACATGAAGGTGTACGACGAGATCGTCGCCGTGAAGGAGGCCTCGGGCGCCGCCCGCCTGAAGGTCATCTTCGAGACCGGCGAGCTGTCGACGTACGACAACATCCGCCGCGCGAGCTGGCTCGGCATGCTGGCCGGGGCCGACTTCATCAAGACGTCCACCGGCAAGGTCGCGGTGAACGCGACGCCCTCGAACACGCTGCTCATGCTGGAGGCCGTCCGCGACTTCCGCGCCCAGACCGGGGTGCAGGTCGGCGTGAAGCCGGCCGGCGGCATCCGCACCACCAAGGACGCGGTCAAGTTCCTCGTCCTGGTGAACGAGACGGCGGGCGAGGACTGGCTGGACAACCACTGGTTCCGCTTCGGCGCGTCCTCCCTCCTGAACGACCTGCTGATGCAGCGTCAGAAGCTGGCCACCGGCCGCTACTCCGGCCCCGACTACGTGACGGTGGACTGATCCATCATGGCTTCCGCATTCGAATACGCCCCGGCGCCCGAGTCCCGCTCCGTCGTCGACATCGCCCCGTCCTACGGCCTGTTCATCGACGGTGAGTTCACCGAGGCCGCCGACGGCAAGGTGTTCAAGACCGTCTCCCCCGCCTCCGAGGAGGTCCTCTCCGAGATCGCCCAGGCGGGCGAGGCGGACGTGGACCGCGCGGTGAAGGCCGCCCGCAAGGCGTTCGTGAAGTGGTCGGCGCTGCCGGGCTCCGAGCGCGCCAAGTACCTGTTCCGCATCGCCCGGATCATCCAGGAGCGCAGCCGCGAGCTGGCCGTCCTGGAGACGCTGGACAACGGCAAGCCGATCAAGGAGACCCGCGACGCGGACCTCCCCCTGGTCGCCGCGCACTTCTTCTACTACGCGGGCTGGGCCGACAAGCTCGACCACGCCGGTCTCGGCGCGAACCCGCGCCCGCTGGGCGTCGCCGGCCAGGTCATCCCGTGGAACTTCCCGCTGCTGATGCTGGCGTGGAAGATCGCCCCGGCGCTGGCGGCCGGCAACACGGTGGTGCTGAAGCCCGCCGAGACCACGCCGCTGTCGGCGCTGTTCTTCGCGGACATCTGCCGCCAGGTGGGCCTGCCCAGGGGCGTCGTCAACATCCTTCCCGGGTACGGCGACGCGGGCGCGGCCCTGGTCGCGCACCCGGACGTGGACAAGGTGGCGTTCACCGGTTCCACCGCCGTCGGCAAGGCGATCGCCCGGCAGGTCGCGGGCTCGGACAAGAAGGTCACGCTCGAACTGGGCGGCAAGGGCGCGAACATCGTCTTCGACGACGCGCCGATCGACCAGGCCGTCGAGGGCATCGTCACCGGCATCTTCTTCAACCAGGGCCAGGTCTGCTGCGCGGGATCGCGGCTGCTGGTCCAGGAGTCGATCCACGACGAGCTGCTCGACTCGCTCAAGCGCCGGCTGTCGACGCTGCGCCTCGGCGACCCGCTGGACAAGAACACCGACATCGGCGCGATCAACTCCGCGGAGCAGCTCGCGCGGATCACCTCGCTCGTCGAGCAGGGTGAGGCCGAGGGCGCCGACCGCTGGTCCCCGGCCTGCGAACTCCCCTCGTCCGGCTACTGGTTCGCCCCGACGCTCTTCACGAACGTCACGCAGGCGCACACCGTGGCCCGCGACGAGATCTTCGGCCCGGTGCTGTCCGTCCTCACGTTCCGCACCCCGGACGAGGCGGTCGCCAAGGCCAACAACACGCAGTACGGCCTGTCGGCGGGCATCTGGACCGAGAAGGGCTCCCGCATCCTCGCCGTCGCGAGCAAGCTGCGCGCGGGCGTGATCTGGTCCAACACGTTCAACAAGTTCGACCCCACCTCGCCGTTCGGCGGATACAAGGAGTCGGGCTACGGCCGCGAGGGCGGCCGGCACGGCCTGGAGGCGTACCTCGCCCCGTCGAGCCAGGAGGGCGAGCGATAAATGAGCGCAGTCGAGAAGTCCGAGCAGCGGCGTCTGAGCGTGTTCAAGACCTACAAGCTGTACGTGGGGGGCAAGTTCCCGCGTTCCGAGAGCGGCCGGGTGTACGAGGTGACCGACTCGAAGGGCACGTGGCTGGCCAACGCCCCGCAGTCCTCGCGCAAGGACGCCCGGGACGCGGTCGTCGCCGCGCGCAAGGCGTTCGGCGGCTGGTCCGGCGCCACGGCGTACAACCGCGGCCAGGTCCTCTACCGCGTCGCGGAGATGCTGGAGGGCCGCCGGGAGCAGTTCGCCCGTGAGGTGGCGGAGGCCGAGGGCCTGTCGAAGGCGAAGGCGGCGGCCGTCGTCGACGCGGCGATCGACCGGTGGGTCTGGTACGCGGGCTGGACGGACAAGATCGCCCAGGTCGTGGGCGGCGCGAACCCGGTGGCGGGCCCGTACTTCAACCTGTCGTCCCCGGAGCCGACCGGTGTCGTCACGGTGCTGGCACCGCAGGAGTCGTCGTTCCTCGGCCTGGTCTCGGTGATCGCCCCGGTGATCGCCACCGGCAACACGGTGATCGTGATCGCGAGCGAGACGTCCCCGCTCCCGGCGCTGTCGCTGGGTGAGGTGCTGGCCACCTCCGACGTGCCCGGCGGTGTCGTGAACATCCTGTCCGGCAGGACCGCGGAGATCGCGGCCCCGCTGGCCGCGCACCAGGACGTCAACGCGATCGACCTGGCCGGAGCGGACGAGGAACTGGCCAAGGAGCTGGAGATCGCCGCCGCGGACAACCTGAAGCGCGTCCTCCGTCCACAGGCTGTGGATTACGCGCGCACTCCCGGCACCGAGCGCCTGACGGCGTTCCTGGAGACGAAGACGGTCTGGCACCCGACGGGCGCCCTGGGCGTCTCGGGTTCCTCGTACTGATCCGTGGCCGCCCGCACGGCCACGCGATGACGTCATGAGGCGACGTCCGCGCCGCCGGGGCCCCGATCCGTGTCCCTGGGGCTCCGGGCAACGAAGAGCCGCGCTCCCCCTCCGTCCGGGGGGAGCGCGGCTCTCTCCTGTCCGCAGGGCCGCCGGAACGCCGCCCGGGGCCGCATCGGGTCAGTGCAGCAGCCCGGTCACCTGGCCGAGCACCGGAATGCTGCCGACCGACGGGGCCTGCGCCAGCGGTCCCGTCAGGGCCTTCGAGGACAGCGGCTTGAAGTCGGCGAGCTGGGTGCCCACGCCGTTGTCGAGCGGGTCGACGCCCGTGCCGGCCAGCGGGTTGGGCTTCAACCCCTCGACCGGGCCCGTGACATAGCCCACGGTTCCGGTCAGCGCCTGGAGTCCGGCCTGCGGGTCGATGCTGCCGAGCGAGGTGGGCCGGGTGCGCATGACGTCCACGACGGGGGCCGAGTCCGCGACGGCCGGGGAGGCCGCGGCGGCACCGGCGGCCACCACACCGACCGCCGCGGCGATCCGCGCGGTCGTACGGGCCAGGGAGGTCGGCTGGGCTGCGTGTCGCACCATCAGGGTTTTCCTCTGTGACTAGCGGAGAGCGGGAGTTCTCTGACTGAAGCTCTCTGGCGGAGGGCAACGGGATCGACACGCAGAGTAGTTGACGGGGCTCCCGTCGCGGGCGGTACGGGCGCCGGATTAGCCCCTAGGGGTCAACAGGCATATCACCGCCAGTCGGTGAAGGAACTCCGGTACCCGTCGGCCGTGGCGCCGAAGCCGGGGATAATGTCCGGGAGCCGCGCCGTCGCGCGGCGCCGCCGGACCTGTCACAGAAGGTGCAGAGAATTGGGCTCCCACCCCCCGATACCCACCCGCGTGGTGCTGCTCTGCGGTCCCTCCGGCTCCGGGAAGTCCCTTCTCGCAGCCGACTCCGGGCTCCCCGTGCTGCGTCTCGACGACTTCTACAAGGAAGCCACGGACCCGACACTGCCCCAGGTCGAGGGCAGCGAGGACATCGACTGGGACCACCCGCTGTCCTGGGACGCCGACACCGCGGTCGCCGCCATCGAGGAACTGTGCCGCACGGGACGTACGGACATCCCCGTGTACGACATCTCGCTGAGCGCCCGGACCGGCGCCGAGACCCTGCGCATGGAGCGCACCCCGGTGTTCATCGCGGAGGGGATCTTCGCCGCCGAGATCGTCGAGCGCTGCCGTGAACTCGGCGTCCTCGCCGACGCGCTGTGCCTGTCGCGGGGCGCTGTGACCACGTTCCGGCGCCGCTTCGTGCGGGACCTCAGGGAGGGCCGCAAGTCGGTGCCGTTCCTGGTGCGCCGCGGCTGGCGGCTGATGCGCACGGAGCGTTCCATCGTGGCCCGCCAGGCGGCGCTGGGCGCGCACCCCTGCGACAAGGCAGAGGCACTGGGCCGGCTGACCGCCGCGGCGGCCGGACGCCGGACGCCCTCGCACCGCACGGCGGCCTAGGCACCAGGGCCCCGAGCCCCTCCGCGCGGGACGACGAAGCACGCGGGACGACGAAAAACGAAAGAGGTCCAGGCGGACCCCCGTCCGCCTGGACCTTCCTCGTCTCCCCCGTGGTCCCCCGTGACCCCGTTGGATCCCCCCACGACCGTCGTCGGCTCCCCCCGGAACCGACGCCCCCCGGTCTGTTACCGCTCCCCCCGTACCTTCAGGCGACAAGCTCCCCGAAGGACTCCTCCTCGTCACGGCCGAAGCTGAGGACCTCGTCCTCGCGCATCCGGCGCAGCGAGCGCCAGATGCTGGACTTCACCGTGCCGACACTGATGTCGAGGATCTCCGCGATCTCCGGGTCGGTGCGGCCCTCGTAGTAACGGAGGACCAGCATCGTGCGCTGGAGTTCGGGCAGCCGGGCGAGCGCCTGCCACAGGACGGCGCGCAGTTCGGTGCCGCGCATCGCGTCCGTGTCGCCGGGCGTCTCCGGCAGTTCCTCGGTCGGGTACTCGTTCAGCTTGCGGCGGCGCCACGCGCTGATGTGCAGGTTCGTCATCGTGCGGCGGAGGTAGCCCCCGACCGCGGCCTTGTCGGTGATCCGGTCCCAGGCCCGGTACGTCGAGAACAGCGCGCTCTGCAGCAGGTCCTCGGCCTCGAAGCGGTCACCGGTCAGGTGGTAGGCGGTTGCGTACAGGGAGGCGCGGCGCTCCTGGACGTAAGCGGTGAACTCCGCTTCCGACAGCGAGTGACGCTCCCCCGAGACCTCCCCGTACGCGGCTCCCCCGTGAGCCTTCCCCCCGGTCGTGCCCACGGCGGTGGCCGCCGTGGTGTTCTCCCCCGTGCGGGCGTCAACCACCTTCATGTGCACGGTGTGCTGACGCCCGGCGCCGCGATCGCACCCCCGCCCGATCACGGCGCCGGACTTCTCCGCAGCCCGGTTGACGTCGTGGAGCCGCGTGACAACCGCGCCAGTAATCGTGCTGTGCAGTGTGTTCATCTCGCGCCCCCCGTCGTGGAGTACCGGTGCTTCGGTCGTTCTGTGGTGCGTCCTGCCTTGTGACGAAAAGCTTGCCCGGGCCACTTCATGGCCGTGTCCGCCGACTGTCACAGACCTGTCACAGGGGTCCCGCGCAGGCACGGCACAGGCCGGTCACAGAGAAGAGCGGTACGACTACGCAGACGGATCCGTGGTGCCGTCGGCCGGTCCGGCGCGGGGCAGGTATCGGGGAGGAGAGGAGTGGGAGCGCTCCAACGGTCGATACCCGGCCATGACATGGGCCAGAATGACGTCCGTGCCTTCCCTGTTGCTGATCGAGGACGACGACGCCATCCGTACGGCCCTGGAGCTCTCTTTGACGCGCCAGGGACACCGTGTGGCCACCGCTGCCACCGGAGAGGACGGGCTGAAGCTGTTGCGCGAGCAGCGGCCGGACCTGATCGTGCTGGACGTGATGCTGCCCGGCATCGACGGCTTCGAGGTGTGCCGTCGCATCCGGCGCACCGACCAGCTGCCGATCATCCTGCTGACCGCACGCAGCGACGACATCGACGTCGTGGTCGGGCTGGAGTCCGGTGCCGACGACTACGTGGTCAAGCCGGTGCAGGGACGGGTGCTCGACGCCCGGATCCGTGCCGTGCTGCGCCGTGGCGAGCGGGAGGCGAACGACTCGGCGTCGTTCGGCTCGCTGGTCATCGACCGCGCCGCCATGACGGTCACGAAGAACGGTGAGGACCTGCAACTGACGCCCACCGAGCTGCGGTTGCTCCTGGAGCTGAGCCGCAGGCCCGGACAGGCGCTGTCCCGCCAGCAGCTGCTGCGGCTGGTGTGGGAGCACGACTACCTGGGCGACTCCCGGCTGGTCGACGCCTGTGTGCAGCGGCTGCGCGCCAAGGTGGAGGACGTGCCCTCGTCGCCCACCCTGATCCGTACCGTGCGGGGCGTCGGCTACCGGCTGGACAATCCTCAGTGACGAAACCGCACGACAAGCTCCGCGGCTGGGCCGCGGCGCGCAAGGCACTCCTGTCCGGCCTGCGCTTCACCAGTCTGCGACTGCGGCTGGTCGTGGTGTTCGGGCTGGTGGCGCTCACCGCCGCGGTCTCGGCGTCCGGCATCGCGTACTGGCTGAACCGCGAGGCCGTCCTGACGCGTACGCAGGACGCCGTGCTGCGCGACTTCCAGCAGGAGATGCGCAACCACGCGAGCATGCTGCCGGTACACCCCGGCCAGGACGAACTGCAGCGCACGGCCGTGCAGATGGCGAACAGCAGTCAGCGGTTCAGCGTGCTGCTGGTCGCCGAGGACGAGACCGGGAAGACGGTCGTCGGCAACTCCGAGCTGGACACCTTCACCCTGGAGGACGTGCCCGCGTCCCTCCAGAAGGCGGTGGACAAGAAGCAGTCGCTCTCCTCGAACAACACGTCGGCCTACCACCTGTACTGGCAGCGGATCACGGACCACGACAAGCCGTACCTGGTGGGCGGCGCGCGGGTGATCGGCGGCACCACGACCGGTTACATGCTCAAGTCGCTGGAGCCGGAGGCGAAGGACCTCAATTCGCTGGCCTGGTCCCTGGGGATCGCGACGGGGCTGGCGCTGATCGGCTCGGCGCTGCTCGCCCAGGCCGCCGCGACCACGGTCCTCAAGCCGGTGCACCGGCTGGGCATCGCGGCCCGCCGGCTCGGCGAGGGCAAGCTGGACACCCGGCTGCGGGTCTCCGGCACGGACGAACTCGCCGATCTGTCACGGACGTTCAACCACACGGCGGAGGCGCTGGAGAAACGCGTGGCGGACATGAGCGCGCGGGACGAGGCGTCCCGGCGCTTCGTCGCCGACATGTCCCACGAACTGCGCACCCCGCTCACCGCGATCACCGCCGTCACGGAGATCCTCGAAGAGGAGCTGGACGCGGAGACCGGCAGCGTGGACCCGATGATCGAGCCGGCCGTCCGGCTGGTCGTCAGCGAGACCCGGCGTCTCGGCGACCTCGTGGAGAACCTCATGGAGGTGACCCGCTTCGACGCGGGCACCGCCCGGCTCGTCCTGGACTACGTGGACATCGCCGACCAGATCACCGCGTGCATCGACGCCCGCGCCTGGCTGGACGCGGTCGAACTGGACGCGGAGCGCGGCATCATGGCGCGGGTCGACCCACGCCGCCTCGACGTGATCCTCGCGAACCTGATCGGCAACGCGCTCAAGCACGGCGGCTCGCCGGTCCGGGTGGCGGTACGGGTGGAGGGCGAGCAGCTGGTCATCGCGGTGCGGGACCACGGCCCCGGCATCCCCGAGGACGTCCTGCCGCATGTCTTCGACCGGTTCTACAAGGCCAGCGCGTCCCGGCCGCGTTCGGAGGGCAGCGGTCTCGGCCTGTCCATCGCGCTGGAGAACGCGCACATCCACGGCGGTGAGATCACCGCGGCGAACTCTCCCGAGGGCGGGGCGGTGTTCACCCTGCGGCTGCCGCACGACGCGTCGCAGCTCCTCGACGACGACCCGGGCGAGCAGTCCGAGGACCCCGCGCACGGCAACGGCACGGAAGGCACCGCCGGATGACCCCCGCACGCGCCCACGCCCCCGACGACGCCCCGCACCCGGCCCGGCGGCCCCTGCCGGGGCGGATGCGGCCCTGGCTGGCGCTGCCGCTGCTGGCCGTGCTGCTCACCGGGTGCGGAATCCGCTCCACGCAGGTCCCCACCGACTTCGGACCCGCTCCCTCCCGTGTCCCCTGTGCGCTGTCCGGCCAGGACACGGCCACCCCGTCCTCGGGCGGTGTGCCCGTCCAGGTGTTCCTGATCTGCTCGGCGCAGCTGGTCACCGTCGACCGGTCGGTGCGCATCCCCGACGGTACGGCGGAGGCGGCGCGCCGCGTCCTGGTGGCCCAGGGCCTGCTCGACGAACTCGCCGAGACACCGTCGACGCCGGAACAGCAGGCGCGGTACTCGACGGACGTACGGGGCGGGATGACGGTCGGCGGGCCGCACGGCCGGGACCCCGAGGACACGTTGCGGCTGAGCACCTCCCCCGCGGACCTCACGCCGACGGCGCTCGCACAGATCGTCTGCACGTTCTCGGACTCGGCCGCGGCGCGGGACGACGGCACCGTCGTCCTCGGCGGTCCGGCGCCCGACCCGCTGCGCACGTACACCTGCACGCCCGAGGTGCGTTCCTCGCCGGGCACCGAGACCCCGGGGTCGACGGCGGTCGACGGTTCGTGAGCGGGGGCCGGGGTGAAAATCCCGGCCCCGGAACCGATCGTGCCGGACCCGGCGTCTTGGGGGACGTGCAGCGTCTTGGTTCAGACGGCGACCGTGCCGTCACCCGCGTCCGTGTGGCAGGAGGTGTCCTCCTCGTCGCACACCTCGCCCTCGTCGCCTGGATCACCCTGCGCCCGCTGGACGTCCCCTGGGTGAGTGCCGCCAATCTGCGGCCGTTCGCCGGCATCAGAGCCGACCTGGCGCTCGACCCGGAGGCCGCGGCCCGCCGGATCGCCGCGGGGCTCGGACTGCTCGCCCCGCTGGGGGTGCTGCTGCCGCTGGCGAGTGGCAGGCTCGCGGTCTCCACGCTCGGCTCGCTGCTGCGGACGGTCGCCGCGGGCACCCTGCTGTCGCTGGGCATAGAGCTGCTCCAGACCGGGGTTCCCGGCCAGGTCGTGGACATCGACTCGATCCTGCTGAACACCCTCGGGGTGGCCCTCGCGCACCTCGCGGTCGTACCCGCCGTGCGCGCCGGGATCCGTCGCCGGGCGGAGACGCGGCACCGGGCGACCGTTCTCCGGGAGGACCCCGCTCAGGGTCTGACCCCGACGATTCCCAGGGTCGGCATCGCTCCGTAGAGCGACGCTTCGCCCCCCTTCGTCCCCGTACTGTCGAAGACATCGGTGAACGCGCCGATGACGACGGAGACCGGCCCGCCGGGACTCCACGACGGTTCGCGAAGGAGCCACCATGACCGCCCTTGCCCGCCCCACGAACGGCCGCATGATCGGCGGAGTCTGTGCTGCGCTGGCACGGCGCTTCGGCACCTCCGCGACCACGATGCGCGTCATCTTCGTGGTGTCCTGCCTGCTCCCCGGCCCGCAGTTCCTGCTCTACATCGCGCTGTGGATCCTCTTCCCCTCCGAGGACAAGGCCTCCCGCACCGCCTGGTGACCCGCCGCCCGGTGATCCGGGCGGCACCCGGCCCTTCGTACGGCGAACGCCGGTGGGGCGCACCCGTCTCGGGTGCGCCCCACCGGCGTTCGCGCAGCAGAAAGACCCCGGGTCGGCGGGGAAGGGGGCCGGATCTGCCGGGGGCTCAGCCCAGCGGGATCCCGTTCACCGGCAGGCCGTGCGTGGGCAGGCCCTGCACCGGCAGGCCACCGAGCAGTCCGGCCACCGGCGCGGCGGGGCCGTCGGCGAGCAGTCGCGCGGCGGCGGGCTGCGCGGCGGCGACGCCCGCGCCGAGCGCGTTCTGACCCTGGGCGAGCGCCTCACCGGCACCGGGGAGCGCCTTGGCGACGTTCTCGGCGGGGAGCGTCCGGGTGACGGTGTCCAGCGCCGAGGAGGCGTCCGGCACGGCCGGGGCGGCGTTCGCGGCACCCGCGCCGGCGGCGGCGAACGCGGCACCGAGAGCGGCGACACCGAGGGTCTTGGCTGCAGACTGCTTCATATTGAATGCGTCCTTGAAGACGGGGATGTGAGCGGTCCAGAACCGTAAACACGCGAACCCGCCGTCCGCAAACATCGAAAAGCGGCCGAGTCATGGAGAAGAAGTGAAGACCCGGCCGCTTTCCACTCGCTCCGATCAGGCCTGATCCCCGACAGAACCGCTGGTCGAGGCGGTCTGCCGGAACAGCCATTCGGACTTGAGTTCTGCATATCCGGGCTTGATCACGTCATTGATCATGGCAAGTCGTTCATCGAAAGGAATGAATGCTGACTTCATAGCATTGACCGAGAACCACTGCATGTCTTCGAGCGAATAACCGAACGCTTCGACAAGGTGCTCGAATTCCCGGCTCATGCTCGTCCCGGACATCAGCCTGTTGTCCGTATTGACCGTGGCCCGGAAATGCAGCCGCCGCAGCAGCCCGATCGGGTGCTCGGCGTACGAGTCGGCGGCGCCGGTCTGGAGGTTGGAGCTCGGGCACAGCTCCAGCGGGATGCGCTTGTCCCGGACGTAGGAGGCGAGCCGCCCGAGCTCGACCGAACCGTCCTCGCGCACCGTGATGTCGTCGATGATGCGGACGCCGTGGCCGAGCCGGTCGGCGCCGCACCACTGGAGGGCCTGCCAGATGGACGGCAGTCCGAACGCCTCACCGGCGTGGATCGTGAAGTGGTTGTTCTCGCGCTTGAGGTACTCGAAGGCGTCGAGGTGCCGGGTGGGCGGGAACCCGGCCTCGGCACCCGCGATGTCGAAGCCGACGACGCCCAGATCGCGGTAGCGGTTGGCGAGTTCGGCGATCTCCAGGGCGCGGGCCGCGTGCCGCATCGCGGTGAGCAGCGCGCCGACCCGGATGCGGTGGCCGTTCTCCCGGGCCAGCCGCTCCCCCTCCCGGAAACCCTCGTTGACCGCCTCGACGACCTCTTCGAGGCTGAGCCCGCCCTCCAGGTGCTGCTCGGGCGCGTACCGCACCTCGGCGTAGACGACACCGTCCTCGGCGAGATCCTCGGCGCACTCGCGGGCCACCCGGACCAGTGCCTCGCGGGTCTGCATGACGGCGCAGGTGTGGGCGAAGGTCTCCAGGTACCGCTCCAGCGAACCGGAGTCGGCGGCCTCGCGGAACCAGAGGCCGAGCTTGTCGGCATCGGTCTCGGGGAGGTTCGAGTAGCCCGATTCCCGGGCGAGTTCGACGATCGTCCCGGGGCGCAGGCCCCCGTCGAGATGATCGTGCAGCAGGACCTTGGGCGCCCGGCGGATCTGTTCCGAGCTCGGGGTGTTCCGGATCTGGCTCGTCATTTTCGCACTGTAGCCCCTACGCGCGTAGAACTCCTGGTGCACAGATCCGTCGATACGTAACGGTGACCGTGCGGACGGGTGGCGTACACCGATGCTTCTGACACTGTTCTGTCATGGCACAGCAAGCGACGCCGGTTCGGATGGCCCGGCTGGGGAGGGCGCCCGGCCCGGAGCCGACGGCGGTCAGCGGGGTTGTTCTGCTGCTGCCGGGCGGCGAGCAGACCTCGGCCCGCAGACCCTCCCCCATGATGGCGGCCGCCTCCGTTCGCGCGCTGGGCCGCAGGCTGACCCGCGCCGGGCGGACGGAAGGCCTGGTCACGCACGTGGTGCACTACCGGGTCCGCGGCTGGAACGGCAGCGAGGCCCACCTCGCGGGCGACGCGTCCTGGGCCACGGACGAGGTCGTACGCCGCTACGGGGACGTCCCCGTGTGCCTGGCCGGCATCGACATGGGTGCCCGGGCCGCTCTGCGCGCGGGCGGCCACACCGCCGTCAACTCCGTGCTGGCGCTGGCCCCCTGGCTGCCGGAGGAGGATGTCGCGGCACCACCCGAACCGGTGAAACAGCTGGCCGGGCGACGGGTACTGATCGTGCACGGCACCAACGACGAGCGCACCGACCCGGAGTTGTCCTTCCGGCTCGCGGCACGCGCGAAGAAGGCCAACCGCGACATCTGCCGCTTCGAGGTCCACTCCGACGGCCACGCGCTGCACCAGCACCGGCACGAAGTCCTCTCCCTGGCCGAGGACTTCGTGCTGGGGTCGCTGTTCGGCCACTCCTTCTCCCGGCCCGTCGAGGACGCGTTCGCCGCGCCGCCGCCGCTGGGCCTGCGGATGCCGCTCGCGGCGGGCTTCGGACAGTCGCTGCGCCGCTAGGGCGGGTCAGTCGGGCAGCAGGCGGCCCCTGCGGGACAGCAGGAACTTCTTGAAGGCGGCCACCGGCGGGGTGTCCGGGTGCCCGTCGAGCCAGGCCACACCGATCTCGCGGACGGCCCGCGGCGCGGTGACCGTCAGTTCGACAACTCCCGGGCGGGCGACGGCCGGTGGCGGCAGCAGGGCGACACCGAGGCCGGCGGCGACGAGGCCGCGGAGGGTCTCCGCCTCCTCCCCCTCGAAGGCGATGCGCGGCCGGAACCCGGCCTCCTGGCACAGGTCGTCGGTGATCCGGCGCATCCCGTAGCCGGGTTCCAGGGTCACGAAGCTCTCGTCGGCCGCCTCGGCGAGGCGCACGCGCCTGCGGCCGGCCAGCGGATGATCGGCCGGCACGACGAGCCGGAGCTTCTGCTCGTCGAGACGGCGGCCCACCAGGTCCGGCGCGTCCGGCACCGGCGAGGTGAGACACAGGTCCAGTTCGCCGGAGCGCAGCCGCTCCAGCATGGCCTCCCCGTAGTTCTGCACGAGACTGAAGCGCACCCGCGGATGGTCGGCGCGGAAGGCCCGGATCAGGCCGGGCACCGTCTCGGAGCCCATGGTGTGCAGGAAGCCGAAGGCGACCTTGCCGGTGGCCGGGTCGGCGTCGGCGCGGACCTCGTCGGCGGCGCGCTCGATCTCCGCGAGGGCGCGCTCCACCGAGGACAGGAACGTGCGGCCCGCGGGGGTCAGCGACAGGGTTCGGCCGCGGCGGGCGAACAGGTCGACGCCCAGGTCCTGTTCGAGCCGGACCAGCGACCGGGAGAGCGTGGACTGGGGGACCTGCATCTCCTGCGCGGCGCGGGTGACGTGCTCGGTGCGCGCGACACCCGCGAAGTGCGCGAGCCGCGGAGCGAGCACGGCGGCCATGTTCCCGATGTCTTCTGTGTCACTGAACGGTGACAGGTGAGCCTCTGACCTCTGCTGATGCGCCATGGGAACGATTATGGCGATTCCATGCATTGGACGGATGAACGCCGGGTCCTTACGTTCGAGGCATGCCTTCCGCCAGTACCGGGGCGTCCACCGCGGTGGCCGCCACCTCGTCAGTCCCCGACACCGACACCACCGATTCCCGTATGGCCCCGGGCGGGCCCGGCTACCGCCGGATGAGCTTCGCGCTCTTCCTCGCGGGCGTCGCGACCTTCGCGCTCCTCTACTCCACGCAGGCCCTCCTCCCGCTCGTCTCCGCGGACTTCGCGGTGAGCGCGAGCGAGGCGAGCTGGACGGTGTCGGCGGCGACCGGCGGACTGGCCCTGTTCGTCCTCCCGATGAGCGCCCTGTCGGAGCGCTTCGGACGCCGTACGGTGATGACGGCCTCCCTGGCGGTGGCGGTGGCCGTCGGTCTTCTCGTGCCCTTCGCGCCGTCGATCGGCGCGCTGGTGGCCCTGCGGGCGGTACAGGGCGCGGCCCTCGCGGGCCTCCCGGCCTCGGCGACCGCGTATCTGGCGGAGGAGGTCCGCCCCAAGGCGCTGATCACCGCGATCGGCCTGTTCGTCGCGGGCAACAGCGTCGGCGGGATGAGCGGCCGGGTGATCACCGGCTGGGTCGCCCAGGAGTGGGGCTGGCGGGTGGCCGTCGGTGTGATCGGGCTGATCGCCGTGGCCTGCGCGGTCGCCTTCCGGATGCTGCTGCCCGCACCCCGGCACTTCGCGCAGGGCTCGCTGCGGCCCCGGGTGCTGGCCCGCACGGTGCGCGACCACCTCGCGAACCCGCTGCTGCGCCGGCTGTACGCGATCGGCGCGCTGTTCATGATGGTGTTCGGCGGGGTCTACACGGTCATCGGCTACCGCCTGACGGAGGCGCCCTTCTCGCTCCCCCAGGGCATCGTCGGTTCGATCTTCCTGGTGTACCTGGTCGGCACGGTGTCCGCGTCGACGGCGGGCCGGCTGGTCGGCCGGGTCGGCCGGCGCGGCTCCCTGTACCTGGCGGGCGGCACCACGACGGCCGGGCTGCTGCTCTCCCTCGGGGACTCGCTGGTCCTGGTCCTGCTGGGCCTCGTACTGATCACGGCGGGCTTCTTCGCGGGCCACGCGGTCGCGTCCTCGTCGGTGAGCCACACCGCGCAGCACGGCCGGGCGCAGGCGTCGGCTCTCTACCAGTCCGCGTACTACATCGGCTCCAGCGCGGGCAGCACGCTCGGCGCGGTCGCCTTCCACGCCGGCGGCTGGGCGGGCACGGTGGTCATGGGGCTCCTCGCGGTGCTCGGCGTCGTCTCGATCACCCTGGCCGGCTCGCACGCGGCACGCGCCGCGGCCCGCAGGACGCCCGCGCTCGCCCACTGAGAGGGCGCCGCGCGCGGGCTCGCGCGCGACGAGACCCTGCCGCGCGCCGTTCCGCGCCCGCGCAGGCACGGAATCGGTCTCCCGCACCACCCCTTCGACCTGCGGGTTTTCCCGCTCCGCACGCCATTGTCAGTGGGCTGCGGTAGCTTCCGAAGTGCCGGCGCAATGACGCGCGGGACGGAGAACAGGCCACAGGGGTGGGTTGGCTATGAGCGAGGGCACGGCGACGACGGCAGACCTGGACGTCCGGCTGGAGAAGCACCGGGTCGAGCTGACCGGGTACTGCTACCGGATGCTCGGCTCCTCCTTCGAGGCCGAGGACGCGGTGCAGGACACGATGGTCCGCGCCTGGCGCAGCTACGACAAGTTCGAGGGCCGCTCCTCGATGCGGTCCTGGCTGTACCGCATCGCGACGAACGTCTGCCTGGACATGCTCAACGCGGGCAACCGCAGGGCCCGCCCGATGGACCTCACGGGCCCCTCACCGCTCGCCCAGGCGGCCCTCACCCCCCGCGCGGACAACACCTGGCTGGAGCCGATGCCCGACGCCCGTGTGCTGCCCACCACCGGTGACCCGGCGGAGGCCGCGGTCGCCAAGGAGTCGGTGCGCCTCGCCTTCATGGCGGCCCTCCAGCAGCTCCCGCCCAAGCAGCGCGCGGTGCTCATCCTGCGCGAGGTCCTCGCGTGGCGGGCGAGCGAGGTCGCCGAGCTGCTCGGCACGACGGTCGCGTCGGTCAACAGCGCGCTCCAGCGGGCCCGCGCCACCCTCGCCGAGAGCGAGGGGGAGGGCGCGGACGCCGCCACCTCGGACCCGCTCGACGAGGAGCAGCAGAAGCTCCTGGAGCGCTATGTGGCGGCGTTCGAGGGCTATGACATGACGGCGTTGACGGCGCTCCTCCACGAGGACGCGATCATGACGATGCCGCCGTTCGACCTGTGGCTGCGCGGCACGTCGGACATCACCGGTTTCATGACGACGCTGGGTGCCGCCTGCGCGAACTCGCGGCTGATCCCGGTCGAGGTGAACGGCCTGCCGGGCTTCGCGCACTACAAGCCGGACGAGGAAGCCGGGGGCTACGTGCCCTGGGCGGTCCAGGCGCTGGAGATCTCAAAGGGCCGCATCACCGGGTTCCACTGCTTCCTCGACACCGCGCGCTGGTTCCCGTTGTTCGGGCTCCCGCCGCACCTGGACGGTCCCGAGGAGGTCGCGGCACTCGCGGCCTCCGGGGTCCGGGGCGGCACCGGTGGAGGTGTCGAAGCGGAGGCCGACGAGGTCGAGTAGGGCGCGCAGCGCGGGGTCGGGGTCCTTCAGCCGTATCCGGCCCCCGGCCCGCCGGGCCGTGAGCTCCAGCCGGGCCAGCGCGTCGACGGCGGCGAGTCCGGGCGGTCCGAGGCCCGCGACATCGCAGACCACGACGCCTCCCCCGGTCGCTTCCAGGCGGGCGCGGACGTCGGCGCAGAGCCGGGGCACCTCGTCGCGGGTGACGAGTCCTGGCAGCACGAGTACGGCGGGTGTCGCGGAATCCACAGTCAGTAGACCGTCCGGGGGCTCGGAACTCATCGCGGGCGCGGCGGCACGTCCCGGCAGCCCCGCGGCGGGCGTGCTGCGCTGCGCCCCGCACAGATCACCTTGACCTGCGCCCAGCCTTCCCCGTTGGGTTGGGTGTATGTCCCACGAACCGGCGCCTCCCGCGATACCCGACGGCCTCCTCCACACGAAGGAGGCGCCGTGCAAGGGGTGTTGACGGGCTTCGCCGTGATCGCCGTGGTCATCGGCGTCGGGTACGTGATCGGGCGGCGCGGCTACCTCGGGGACAACGGGCGGGAGGTGCTGACGAAGCTCGCCTTCCATGTGGCGTCGCCCGCGCTGCTGTTCACGACGCTCGCGCAGGCCGACCTGTCGGTCGTCTTCTCCGGCCGGCTGCTGGTGACGGCGATGAGCACGGCCGTGGCGGCCGGGGTGTTCGTCGCGGTGGGGGTCGTACGTCACTGGGGTCTCGGCCGGACGACGATCGGCGCGCTCTGTTCCAGCTACGTCAACTCCGGGAACCTCGGTATCCCGATCGCCGTGTACGTGCTGGGCGACGCCTCACTGGTGGCGCCCGTGCTGCTGTTCCAGCAGATCATGGTGACGCCGATCGCCCTGACCGTGCTCGACCTGTCCGGAGAGGGCGACAAGGGGCCGGTGTGGCGGCGGCTGATCACCCCGCTGCGCAACCCCATCGCGGTCGGCTCGCTGAGCGGTGTCGTGGTGTCGGCGACGGGTCTGCGGGTGCCCGGGCCGGTCCTGGATCCGTTGCAGCTGATCGGCGGGATGTCGGTGCCGGCCGTGCTGCTGGCCTTCGGGATCTCGCTGTGCGGCAGCAGTCTGCCGGGCCGTGGCGCCGACCGGGCCCCGGTGCTCCTGTCGGTGGCCCTGAAGGCGGTGGGCCAGCCGCTGGCCGCCTGGGCGCTGGCCGTCACCGTGTTCGGCCTGCACGGCGCCCCGCTGCTGGACGTCGTGGTCACCTCGGCCCTCCCCGCCGCCCAGAACCTCTTCACGTACGCCTCCCGCTACCGGGTCGGCGAGACCCTGGCCCGCGAGTCGGTCCTGCTCTCGACGGTCGCGGCGGTGCCGGTGCTCGTGCTGGTGGCGGCGCTGCTGGGGTGAGACGGGGTGCCCGCCGGGTGCCCGCGCAGTCCGCTCAGCTCTCGGGGAACTCGCTGGTCTCGATGACGAGGTCGAACGGCGTGGGGAGCTTGATGGGTTCGCCGAACTTGACGGTACTGAGGGGCCGGTAGACCTCGCCCTTCGGGTCTCCGAAAAGCGTCACGGCGGCGCCTTCGGGTGCCCACGGATCGACCAGGAGGTAGAGCGGAATACCCGCGGCGGCGTAGGCGGCCGGCTTGCTGACGCGATCGTGACGGGCGTTGGACTTCGAGGTGATCTCCACGACCAGTTCTGCCATCGCCGCCGGAATGTGGGTGTCCGTGTCGGCGCACATCGGGACCGGCGCCACCACGATGTCCGGGATGAGCATGCCGAGGCGGGACGGCACGGCGATGGCCAGGGTCTGGAAGACCTCCCAGTCCTCGGGGATCACCGAGTAGAGGCGACGGTGGATACGAGCCGCAATCACGTTGTGTCGTGCGGCGGGAGCAGGTGACACGGTGATGATCCCCTCGATGATCTCCACCTTGCTGCCCTCGGGCCATTCCATCTCCTCCCAGAACCGGACGAGGTCGTCCCAGCTCTGGTCGGGGTCCTGGCTCACGGTGAGTGCCCTCATGGCGGTCTCCTTCGGTGCGTCACCGACTACAGCATGCCGAACGGGACCGGTGGAGGTCCACCGATCCCGTTCACCCGAAAGAGGAAACCGCAGGTCAGGCGATACGTTCCAGCACGACCGGGGACGCCTTGAAGTCCGTGCCCGCCGCGGCGATGTCGTACGAGCCCTCGGTCGCCTGGAGCGCGTAGTCGAAGCGGTCCGGGGTGTCCGTGTGGAGGGTGAAGAGGGGCTGGCCCGCGGTCACCGTGTCACCGGGCTTGGCGTGCAGCTCGACGCCGGCACCGGCCTGCACCGGGTCCTCCTTGCGGGCGCGTCCGGCACCGAGGCGCCAGGCGGCGATGCCGATGTCGTACGCGTCGAGGCGGGTCAGGACACCGGAGGCCGGGGCCGTCACGACGTGCTGCTCGCGGGCGACGGGCAGCGCGGCGTCCGGGTCACCGCCCTGCGCGGCGATCATGCGGCGCCACACGTCCATCGCGGAGCCGTCGGCGAGCGCCTTCGCCGGGTCGGCGTCCTTCACGCCGGCCGCGTCGAGCATCTCGCGCGCCAGGGCGATGGTGAGCTCGACGACGTCGGCGGGCCCGCCGCCGGCGAGCACCTCGACCGACTCGCGGACCTCCAGCGCGTTGCCGGCAGTGAGGCCGAGCGGCGTGGACATGTCGGTGAGCAGCGCGACCGTCTTCACGCCGTGGTCGGTACCGAGGCCGACCATCGTGGAGGCGAGTTCGCGGGCGTCCTCGATGGTCTTCATGAAGGCGCCAGAGCCGACCTTCACGTCGAGGACCAGCGAGCCGGTGCCCTCGGCGATCTTCTTGGACATGATCGAGGACGCGATCAGCGGGATCGCCTCGACGGTGCCGGTGACGTCGCGCAGCGCGTAGAGCTTCTTGTCGGCCGGGGCGAGCCCGTCACCGGCGGCGCAGATGACCGCGCCGGTGGTGTCGAGGACGTGCAGCATCTCCTCGTTGGAGAGCAGGGCGCGCCAGCCCGGGATCGCCTCCAGCTTGTCCAGGGTGCCGCCGGTGTGGCCGAGGCCGCGCCCGGACAGCTGCGGCACGGCCGCGCCGCACGCGGCGACGAGCGGGGCCAGCGGGAGGGTGATCTTGTCGCCGACGCCGCCCGTGGAGTGCTTGTCGGCGGTCGGGCGGGACAGGGACGAGAAGTCCATGCGCTCGCCCGACGCGATCATCGCGGCCGTCCAGCGGGCGATCTCACGGCGGTTCATGCCGTTGAGCAGGATCGCCATGTTGAGGGCGGCCATCTGATAGTCGGCGACCTCGCCGCGGGTGTACGCGTCGATGACCCAGTCGATCTGCGTATCACTGAGTTCGGCACGGTCGCGCTTGGTGCGGATGACGGAGACGGCGTCCATGGACATGGCGGACATGGCTTTCCTTCCGGAAGATGAGCGGCCCCACCCCTGCGACGGTCGGTCGCGGAGGGAGGGGCCGCACGGCGTTACTGGCGGAGATGGGCGGGGCCGAAGGCCTGCGGCAGCATCTCGGAGAGGGGCAGGAGTCCGGCCGGCGTCTCCAGCACGAGGTCGGGCCCGCCGAACTCGAACAGCAGCTGACGGCAGCGACCGCACGGGACGAGGACCTCGCCCCGCCCGTCGACGCACGTGAAGTGCGTCAGCCGGCCGCCGCCCGTGTTGCGCAGCTCGGAGACCAGACCGCACTCGGCGCACAGCGAGAGGCCGTAGGAGGCGTTCTCGACGTTGCAGCCGGAGACGGTACGGCCGTCGTCGACGCGGGCGGCGGCGCCGACCGGGTAGCCCGAGTAGGGGGCGTACGCGCGGTTCATCGCCGCGCGGGCCACCTCCCGCAGCTGCTCCCAGTCGACGGGCGCGGGGTCCGCGCCGGCGGTGGTCACTTGCCCTGCCCCTTGCGGTACGGCAGACCGTCCGCCTTCGGCATGCGCAGGCGCTGGGCCGAGAGGGAGAGGACGAGCAGGGTGATGACGTACGGCGTGGCGGAGACGATCTGGTTCGGCACCTCGTCGGTCAGGGAGTACCAGAGGAAGACGAGGACGCCGACGACCAGGGTGACGACCGCGGAGACGTACTTCTTCTTCACGGCCAGCCAGATCGCGCCGATGAGGAGCAGGATCGCGCCGAGCAGCAGCAGGGCGTGGACGTTCTCCGAGCCGCCGCGCAGGTTGAGGCTGTCGGTGTAGCCGAACAGGCCGGCGCCGAGGGCGAGGCCGCCGGGCATCCAGTTGCCGAAGATCATCGCGGCGAGACCGATGTAGCCGCGTCCGCTGGTCTGGCCCTCCAGGTAGAAGGGGTTGGCGACGATGGAGAGGAAGACGCCGCCGAGACCGGCCAGACCGCCGGAGATG
Source organism: Streptomyces sp. NBC_01428 (assembly GCF_036231965.1). Taxonomy (NCBI): domain Bacteria; kingdom Bacillati; phylum Actinomycetota; class Actinomycetes; order Kitasatosporales; family Streptomycetaceae; genus Streptomyces; species Streptomyces sp. NBC_01428. The sequence goes on from NZ_CP109499.1 coordinate 3,754,249, forward strand.
ATCACGGCGAGGTACTTGTACTTGTAGACGTTCACGCCGAGCGACTCGGCCGCGACCGGGTTCTCGCCGCAGGACCGCAGGCGCAGGCCGAAGGAGGTGCGCCACAGGATCCACCAGGTCCCGGGGATCAGGGCGATGGCGATCAGGGTCAGCCAGGACACGTTGGTGACCAGGCCGCCGAGCAGACCGGCGATGTCCGAGATGAAGAACCAGCCCTTGGAGTTCAGGGTGGTCAGCCAGTCGGAGAGCCCTGGCACGGTGAAGTGGCCGAGTGAGTCGACCGGCGGGGACTGCTTGGCCGAACCGCCCTGCTTGCCCTCGAAGGCGAGCGGGGAGAGGTAGCGGGTGACACCGAGCGCCAGGATGTTGATGGCCACACCGGAGACGATGTGGTTGACGTTGAAGGTGACCGTGATGATCGCGTGCAGCAGGCCGCCGAGGCAGCCGCCGATGATGCCGACCAGGACACCGGTCCACGGGCCCCACTGGTAGCCGGCCCAGGCGCCGAACCAGGTGCCGAGGATCATCATGCCTTCGAGGCCGATGTTGACGACGCCGGAGCGCTCGGCCCACAGACCGCCGAGACCGGCGAGGCCGATCGGGACGGCCAGCTGCAGGGCGGTCGACATCTGGCTGACGTTGGTGATGCCGTCGGCGCCCGTGATGATGCGGACGATCGAGGTCAGCGCCAGGCCGCCCGCGATGACCAGCAGGAGGACGGGAAGCGACATCCGGCGGCCGGTGGGAGCCGCGGGCTGCTGCGTGGGCTGGTTGACGTCGGTTGCGGTGGTCATCGGCCAGCCACCTCCTTCTGGGTGTTGTCGGTGGCGAGGGCGTGGCCCGCGGCGAGTTCCGCGCCGACGCGGCGCTGCTGGCGGCGCAGACCCCACTCGCGCACGGACTCGTAGGAGACGACGACGGCGATCACGATCAGGCCCTGCATGATGACCGCGATCTCCTTGTCGTACCCGTGGAAGTCGAGTTCGGGAGAGGCCTTGTCGAGCCAGGCCCACAGCAGGGCCGCGAAGGCGATGCCGACGGGGCTGTTGCGCCCGAGGAGCGCGATGCCGATGCCGAGGAAGCCGATACCGGTCGGGAAGTTGAGGCTGTACGTGTGGGTGTCGCCGAGGAGGATCGGCAGGCCCGCGAGACCGGCGATGCCGCCGGAGACGAGCATGGCGGTGAGCACCATGCGCTTGGGGTCGACGCCGCTGGCCGCGGCGGCGGACTCGGAGGCGCCGGAGGCGCGCAGGTCGAAGCCGAAGCGGGTGCGGTTGAGGACGATCCAGTAGCCGATGCCGAGGACCGCCGCGAGGATGACGAGACCGTAGATCTCGCCCGACTCGCCCATGTCGAACCCGGGGACCCAGCCGGACTTGTGCATCTCGCCGGTGGTGTTGTTGTTGCCGAGCTTGACGCCGAAGACGTCGGGCAGCCACAGGTAGGCGATGACCGAGGTCGCGATCGCGTTGAGCATGATCGTCGCGACGACCTCGCTGACCCCGCGGGTCACCTTGAGGACACCGGCGATGCCGGCCCAGAAGGCGCCGGTGCAGACGGCGGTCAGGATCAGCAGCGGCACCTGGAGCGCGGCCGGCAGCGCGACGTGCGCGCCGACGATCGCGGCCATCATGGCGGCGAGCTGGTACTGGCCGTCGACACCGATGTTGAACAGGTTCATCCGGAAGCCGATGGCCACCGCCAGCGCCGCGATGTAGTACAGCGACGCCTGGTTGATGATCAGGACCTGGATGTCGGAGAACGTCGCCTGCTCGAACATGATCGAGTACGGCTCGAACGGGCTCTTGCCCGAGGCGAGCAGCACGATCGAGGTCAGTGCCACGGCGACGACGAGCGCGATGACCGGCCCGGCCACTGCGAGGAGCAGGCGCTCCTTGTCGAACTTCTTCATCAGCGGGCCTCGTCTTCCGGGGCGTCTGCCGGAGTGTCGGTGTGCTCGTCGAGCTCGGCCGCTTCGGCGAGCTCCTCGTTCTCCAGGTGGCCGGAGGCGGCGCCGGTCATGGCCGAGCCGAGCTCCTCCGGGGTGATGGTGGCGGGGTCGGCGTCGGCGACCAGCTTGCCGTTGTAGATCACCCGGAGGGTGTCGGACAGGCCGATCAGCTCGTCCAGGTCGGCGGAGATCAGCAGGACGGCGAGGCCCTCGCGGCGTGCCGCGCGGATCTGGTCCCAGATCTGCGCCTGCGCGCCGACGTCCACACCGCGGGTGGGGTGGGCGGCGATCAGGAACTTCGGCTTGTGGCTCATCTCGCGGCCGACGATCAGCTTCTGCTGGTTGCCGCCGGACAGCGAGGCCGCGGTGACGTCGATGCCGGGGGTGCGCACGTCGTACTGCTCGACGATGCGGCGGGTGTCCTTCTGGGCGCCCTTGATGTCGAGCCAGATGCCCTTGGCGTTGGGCTTCTCGGTGACGTGGCCGAGGATGCGGTTCTCCCACAGCGGCGCTTCCAGGAGGAGGCCGTGGCGGTGGCGGTCCTCGGGGATGTAGCCGATGCCGCCCTCGCGGCGCTTGCGGGTCGACCAGGAGGTGACGTCGTCGCCGGTGAAGCGGATGACACCGGAGTCGGCGGCCTTGAGGCCGATCAGCGCGTCGATGAGCTCGGTCTGGCCGTTGCCCTCGACACCGGCGATGCCCATCACCTCACCGGCGTGGATGGTGAAGGAGACGTGGTCGAGGACGAGCCGGACGGTGCCGCGCTCCACCTCGTCCATGAGCAGGCTCGCCGAGCCCTTGCCGAGCGACACGGAGCCCTTGGCGAGGACGGTCAGGTCCTCGACCTGGATGACGGCCTTGTCGGTGACGGTCGACTCGGAGGTCTCCGGGGTGGGCAGCTCGCTGCCGACCATCAGCTCGGCGAGCTGGCGCGGGGACGTCTCGGACGGGACGGCGGTGCCGACCGTCGTGCCGCGCCGGATGACGGTGATGTCGTCGGCGACGGAGAGGACCTCGCCCAGCTTGTGCGAGATGAAGATGACCGACAGACCCTCGGACTTGAGCTCGCGGAGGTTGTCGAAGAGCGCGTCGACCTCCTGCGGCACGAGGACCGCGGTCGGCTCGTCCAGGATGAGGATGCGGGCGCCGCGGTAGAGGACCTTGAGGATCTCCACGCGCTGACGGTCGGCGACGCCGAGTTCCTCGACGAGGACGTCGGGGCGGACGCCGAGGCCGTAGCGCTCGGAGAGCTCCACGATCTTGCGGCGGGCCTTGCCGCCGATCCCGTACAGCTTCTCGCTGCCGAGGACGACGTTCTCCAGGACCGTGAGGTTGTCGGCCAGCATGAAGTGCTGGTGGACCATGCCGATGCCGCGGACGATGGCGTCGGCGGGCGAGGAGAACGTGACCTGCTCGCCGTCGACGGCGATGGTGCCCTCGTCCGGCTTCTGCATGCCGTAGAGGATCTTCATCAGCGTCGACTTGCCGGCGCCGTTCTCGCCCACCAGGGCGTGCACGGTGCCCTTGCGGACGCTGAGGTGGATGTCGTGGTTGGCCACGACGCCCGGGAACCGCTTGGTGATCCCGGCGAGTTCGACGGCGGTCGCCTGACCGTCGACCGCGTCGGCCGGAGGGCTGCTGGACGCGTTGATGGCGCACTCTCCTGAGGGAAAGGGGGTCGTCTACGCGCGTAGCGCCCCTACGGCAACGAAAGGGGCCACGCTCCGCGAGAACGGGATACGGGGAGCCAGACTCCTCGTATCCCGTTGAGCGGACGTAACCCCACGGTTACCAAGCGGGTCCGGGGCGGTACGGGCCTCGCCCCGTGTCCGACGACACGGAGGCGTACCCACACCTTCCCGGGACCGCATTGGCTGCTCCTGAGGTCTTGCTCGTCAGCTGGACTTGACCTTGATCTCGCCGCTGATGATCTTCTCCTGGGCCGCCTTGACGGCGTCCTGGATCGCGCTGTTGCTCTTGAACTCCGGGTTGGAGTCGGCCAGACCGACCTCACCCGACTTCAGATCGCCCCGTACGATACCGCTCTCCGGCTTACCGTCCTTGACCGACTTAGCCACGTTGTAGACCGCCTTGGCGACGTCCTTGGTGGCCGAGGTCAGGATCGAGTCCTTGTACTTGGCGAGCGCTTCCTGGCGGTACTGGTCGGAGTCGACACCGATCGCCCAGACCTTCTTGGCGGAGGCGGCCTCGATGACACCCTGACCGGACAGACCGGCCGCCGCGTAGACGACGTCGGCCTTCTTCTCTATCTGGCCCTCCGCGGCCGTCTTGCCCTTGTCGGGGCTGGAGAAGCCACCCTCCTGGGCGGTCTGGGTCAGGTACTGCGAGAGGACCTTCACGCCGGGCTTGGTGTCCTTGACGCCCTGCTCGAAGCCGGCCTCGAACTTGTGGATCAGCGGAACGTCCACGCCGCCCACGAAGCCCACGGTGTTGGTCTTGGTGGCCTTGGCCGCCGCGACACCGGCGAGGTAGGACGCCTCCTGCTCGGAGAAGACCAGGTCCGCGACGTTCTTCGCCGTGACGGTGGAGTCGTCGACGATGCCGAAGGTGGTCTTCGGGTACTTCGCGGCGGCGGCCTTGACGGCCGGGCCGTAGGCGTAGCCGATGCCGACGACCGGGTTGTAGCCCTGCTTGGCCAGCGAGACGAGGCGCTGCTCCTTGTCCGCGTCCGTCTCGCCGTCCGTGGGCTCGACGTCGGCGGTCTTGTACTTGAACTCGGCCTTGGCCTGCTTCAGACCCTCGAACGCGGCGTCGTTGAAGGACTGGTCGCCCTTGCCACCGACGTCGTACGCGATGGCGAGGCCCTTGTCGCCCTTGCTGTCCGAGGACGAGCTGGAGGTCGAGGTGCCGCCACAGGCGGAGAGGGCGAGGGCGAGAGAGGCGGTCGCAGTACCTGCGAGCGCGATGCGGGTAACCCGGCGCATTCGTTGTGCTCCTGTCGTACAAGCGCCTGACGGTTCAGCTTCGGCGCTGGCTTCGCCGCAGATTAACGCGCGTAGACCAACTAGAAAACCCCTTCTGTCCACCTTGTTATGCGGCTGTGCCCGACGCCACCCGCCGACGGGCCCGGGGCTTGCCGACCGCAAAGACACGGTGGCTATGGGTGACCCCGCGAACGGACGACGGAGCGGGCGGGCACCTGGGGTGCCCGCCCGCTCCGTCATGACGCGTCCGGGTGATGCCGGGTGACGCCGGCGGGTCAGGCCCGCCGCGCCTCAGCCCGCCTCCGGGACGACTACGAGGTCTTGACCTTGATGGTGCCGTCGACGATGGCCGCCTTGGCCTTGGCCACCGCGTCGGTGAGGCCGGGGATCTCCGCCATCTTCGGGTTGCTGTCGGCGAGGCCGACACCGTTCACCTTGAGGTCGAAGGTCTGCGTACCGGTCAGCGGCTTGCCGTCGTGGACCGACTTGGCCAGCGTGTAGACCGAACCGCCGACGTCCTTGAGCGCGGAGGTCAGGATGGCGCCCTTGTACTTGGCGAGGGCCTCCTGCTTGTACTGGTCGGAGTCGACGCCGATCGCGTACTTGCCGGCCTTCGAGGCGGCCTCGATGACACCCTGACCGGACAGGCCGGCCGCGGCGTAGATGACGTCGGCGCCCTTCTCCAGCTGGCCCTCGGCGGCGGCCTTGCCCTTGTCGGGGCTGGAGAAGCCGCCCTCCTCGGCGGTCTGCGTCAGGTACTGCGAGAGGACCTTCACGCTCGGCTTGGTGTCCTTGACGCCCTGCGTGTAGCCGGCCTCGAACTTGTGGATGAGGGGAACGTCCACGCCGCCCACGAAGCCCACGGTGTTGCTCTTGGTGGCCTTGGCCGCCGCGACACCGGCGAGGTAGGAGGCCTCCTGCTCGGAGAAGACCAGGGAGGCGACGTTCTTGCCCTCCACGACCGAGTCGACGATGCCGAAGGTGGTCTTCGGGTACTTCTTGGCGACGGCCTCCAGCGCGGGACCGTAGGCGAAGCCGATGCCGATGACCGGGTTGTAGCCCTGCTTGGCGAGCGACGACAGGCGCTGCTCCTTGTCGGCGTCCGTCTCACCGTCGGTGGGCTCGATGTCGGCCGTCTTGTAGCCGAACTCCTTCTGGGCCTTCTCCAGGCCGGAGAACGCCGCGTCGTTGAAGGACTGGTCGCCCTTGCCGCCGACGTCGTACGCGATGGCGAGGCCCTTGGCGTCCTTGCTGCTGTCGCTGCTGTCGCCGCTGTCGTTGCTGGTGCCGCCGCAGGCCGTGGCGGCGAGTGCGAGTGACGCGACCCCCACCGCGACGCGGGTCAGGCTGGCTATCCGACGCATCTGAAGCTCCCCATTCTCCAAAGCCCCGCAGTGGGTGCTGAGTTCGGCGCACATTAACGCGCGTAGACCATCCAGGGAACGGGGTTCCGCGTGGCCGTTATCCATTCGTGCCGATGGCCGGTTACGTCCTTGTGAACCACGGGACCGAAAGGTGCGTTCGGGGATGCACCGCCCACGGTCCGACGGTCCACATGTGACCGGCCGCCACGCGCTGTCACGTGGCGGGACACCACGCTACGACGGGGGGCACGAGGGCGCGACCGGAGTCGCCGGACGCGCCCGCCGGCCTCAGACCAGCTCGTCCAGGAGAGCCGCCGCGGTGAACATCTCGACCCCGACCGTGATCGCGTGCTCGTCCGCGTCGAAGTCGCCGCGGTGCAGGTCGCGGGTGGTGCGGTCGCCGGGGGTGCGGACCCCGAGGCGGGCCATCGCGCCCGGCACGTGCTCCAGGTACCAGGAGAAGTCCTCGCCGCCGAGGCTCTGCTCGGTGTCCTCGACGGACTGAGCGCCGCGCCGGGCGGTCATCGCGTCGCGGAGCAGGTCCGTGACGGCCGGGTCGTTCACCACCGGAGGCACGCCCCGGATGTAGTTGATCTCGGACTTCGCCCGGTAGAGGTTGGCGATCTCGTCGATGGCCGCGTGCACGAGGTCGGGCGCGGCCCGCCAGGCGTCGAGATCCAGGCAGCGCACGGTTCCGGACAGCTCGGCGTGCTGCGGGATCACGTTGCAGGCGTGGCCCGACTCGATGCGCCCCCAGGTCACCGCGAGCCCGCTGCGGGCGTCCACGCGCTTGCCGACGAGCGCCGGCACGTCGGTGACCACGCGGGCGGCGGCGGTGACGAGGTCCGTGGTCAGGTGGGGGCGTGCGGTGTGTCCGCCCGCGCCGTCCAGGGACACTTCGAGCCGGTCGCACGCCGAGGTGATGGCGCCGTGCCGCAGTCCGATGCGCCCCGCGTCGACCTTCGGGTCGCAGTGCACGCCGACGATCCGGCCCACGCCGTCGAGGACCCCCGAGTCGATCGCGTCCGGGGCGCCGCCCGGCAGCACCTCCTCGGCGGGCTGGAAGATCAGCCGCACGGGGCGGGGCAGCAGGCCCTGGGCGTGCAGGTCGGCGAGGACGAGGCCGGCGCCGAGCACGACCGTGGTGTGGACGTCGTGACCGCAGGCGTGGGCGCGGTCGGGAACCGTGGAGCGGTACGCGCAGTCACTCTTCGTGTCCGGAATGGGGAGCGCGTCGATGTCGGCGCGCAGCGCCAGCCGGGGGCGTACGTCGTCCGGGTCTCCGATGTCACAGATGAGGCCGGTCCCGATGGCGAGGACGCGCGGCGCGAGGCCCGCCTGCTCCAGGCGCGCCTTGATCGCCGCGGTGGTGCGGAACTCCTGGTTGCCGAGCTCGGGGTGCATGTGCAAGTCGCGTCGGAACGCCACGAGTTCGGCGCGCAGTGCCTCGGGCAGCGCGCCGGGGAGCAACGGTTCCCCGGGGAGATCGGCCTCGGACTCTCGGGTCATCAGTTGGTTCACCCTTTGAAGGGTAAGGCGATCGGGCGGCCAACTAACCCACGATCAACAAAAGTTCAGCCCGTTAGGGGAAGAAAAACTGGCCGCGCCACGCATGGCTGTCTTCGGGGATGGGTAAACTCGTCCGGCTTTTCGGACGTTTGGATCGTGGACGGGGCTGGTGACCGGCCGTGATCCGACTCGGCCGGGGGTCGCCCGCCGATCCGTACGGAGAACACCCGGCGTGCCCGGGTCCCTTCCCGCACCTGTCCTCCACGGTCTCACACGAGCGCGACCGATTTCCGGAGGCATGGTCGAGGCACCCTCGTGCCGTCACGCTGTGTCACTCCTCGCGCCCGGGAGGGTGACGGACGCGAGGAGCCCGGCGCGGTGGGCGCCGGGCTCGGGGTGAGGTGTTGTGCGGACCGGAGCCGGGCCCCGGTCCTGCGGTCAGACGGCGGACACCGCCGAGAGGCGGTGGACGTCGCGGGCCGTTCCCGTGACGCCCGAGAGGAAGCCCTGGGCGCGAGGCGACGCGTTCTCCGTGAGCCAGCTCGGGTCGATGTCGCAGACCGCGACCCGCACGTCGGTGCCGACCAGGGCCAGCGGCAGCGTGTGCACGACCGTCGAGGGGAAGCTCAGGACGGTCCGCCCTATGGGGCCGCGGCGGGCGATCAGTTCCAGCGGCAGGTCGGGGCGGACGATCTCCAGTCCCGTCTCCACCGCCAGCCGGTGGAGCTTGTCGGTGCTCTCCCGGCGGTGCGCGAAGTAGCGGGTGGCGCCGTGCGCCTTCGCGAGCCCGCGGACCGCGTCCAGGTAGCGGTCCGGGTCGACGACGCCCGTCTCGACGAGCGAGGTGCCGACCAGGTCCGCGCCCTTGGTGATGCGCGGCGGCCCGAACCGGGACCGGGTCCAGGAGAAGTCGTTGGCGGTGATCCGGACGCCGTCCGGTGCCGAGTCGATCGGCATCGAGGAGAACACCTCGACACTGCGCCGGTCGTTCGGCGTGAGCTTGCGGCGGGCCGCTCCGGACACGGGGGCGAAGAGGATGTCCCGCGGTCCGGGCCGGCCACCGCGCCGGTGCCAGCGCACCAGCCGTTCCCCGCCCGCGAGTTGGGCGACGAACTCCATCGTCGCCGTGCCGTCGTCGACCACGACCAGGTCCTGTGCCCTGGTGATGGTCAGCAACAGCTGCACGTACCGGGAGAACGGGTCCCCCATGACGATCCGCCGGGCGCGGCGCAGCATGGGCGCCAGTCCCCCGATGGTGTGGAAGGGGGCCGTGGTGCCGCCGCGGGCCTCCTCCCAGCGGACCGTGTGACCCTCGTCGCGGGCCAGCTCCGCCATGCGACGGAGCTGCCCGCGGGTCATCGGGTCGTTGGGAGAGAGGACGACGAGGGTGAACCCCGCGCCGGGTGCCGCGGCGTCGTGGGCCTGGGTGTGCGCCCACTCCAGCACGTTCAGGAGCTGTACCGGGCTCTCGACGAAGGCGAGAGTGTGGGAGCCGATGGATCCGGCGCGGGGGCTCATCGTCGTACGACCGTCCCGTCGTAAGGAGTTCAGGGCGTTCAGACCGAGACGGGCTCGCCCGCGGCCGCGGCGATCTCGGCCTCGGCGACGACGCCCGGGACACGGCGCAGCTTCTTCATCGGGCCGAGCTCCGACTCGTAGACCTTCTTGACGCCGTCACCGAGGGAGGCCTCGATGGTGCGGATGTCGCGGACGAGGCGGGTGAGGCCCTGCGGCTCGACGGAGGCGGCCTGGTCGGAGCCCCACATCGCGCGGTCGAGGGTGATGTGGCGCTCGACGAAGGTGGCGCCGAGGGCGACCGCGGCGAGGGTGGTCTGCAGGCCCGTCTCGTGACCGGAGTAGCCGATCGGGACGTTCGGGAACTCGGCCTGGAGCGTGTTGATGACGCGGAGGTTGAGCTCCTCGGCCTGCGCCGGGTAGGTCGACGTGGCGTGGCACATCAGGATGTTGTCGCTGCCGAGGACCTCGACCGCGTGACGGATCTGCTTCGGCGTCGACATGCCGGTGGAGAGGATGACCGTGCGGCCGGTGCCGCGCAGGGCGCGGAGCAGCTCGTCGTCGGTCAGCGAGGCGGAGGCGACCTTGTGGGCCGGGACGTCGAACTTCTCCAGGAAGGCGACGGCCTCGGTGTCCCACGGGGAGGCGAACCAGTCGATGTTCTTGCTCTTGGCGTACTCGTCGATCTGGCGGTACTCGTCCTCACCGAACTCCACACGGTGGCGGTAGTCGATGTAGGTCATGCGGCCCCAGGGGGTGTCGCGCTCGATGTCCCACTGGTCGCGCGGGGTGCAGATCTCCGGGGTGCGCTTCTGGAACTTGACGGCGTCGCAGCCGGCTTCGGCGGCCGCGTCGATGAGCTTGAAGGCGTTCTCCAGCTCACCGTTGTGGTTGATGCCGATCTCACCCACGACGTAGACGGGGTGGCCCGGGCCGGCGGTCTTCGAACCGAAGCTGCGCAGACGGGAGTTGCTCATGGTGAAACGTTCCTTACTTGTCGAGGGAGTCGAGAGAAGGGCCGAGGATCCAGCTGGCGATCTCTCGGATCGCGCCGTCGCCGCCAGGGACGGTGGTGACCGCGCGTGCGGCGCCGCGCACGACGTCGTGGGCGCTCGCGACCGCCACCGGCCAGCCCACGAGGGCGAAGCAGGGGAGGTCGTTGACGTCGTTGCCGACGTAGAGCACGCGCTCAGGCGCGATGCCCTGCTCCTCGCACCACTGCTTCAGTGCGAGGTCTTTCCGGTCGATGCCGTGCAGGACCGGGATCTTGAGCTTCCTGGCCCGGGCGGCGACGACCGGGTTCTGTTCCGTGGACAGGATCAGCATCGTCAGTCCGCTTCTGCGGAGGGCGGCGATACCGAGTCCGTCCCCGCGGTGCACGGAGACGAACTCCCGTCCGTCGGAGTCGATCAGCACCCTGTCGTCGGTCTGGGTGCCGTCGAAGTCGAGGACGACCGCGTCGATGTCGGCGGCGGTCGGGAGGGAGCCGGGCCTGGTCGCGTCGAAGAGCGGCGCGAGGGCCCGGGCGCGGGCGAGGTCGTGCGGGTCGTCGATCTCCAGCACGCGGGCCGGGTCGGTGCGCACGAGTTCGGTGCGGCCGAAGAAGCGGTGCCGGGCCACGCGGAAGCCGGTGGCCTCCATGGCGTAGACGGCGCCGGTCTCCAGCAGGTCCTGGGGGCGGTCCTGGCGGCGCGGCCGGAAGGACTTGTCGTGGTTGATGCCGTAGCCGCCGCTGACGGCGGTGTCGGCCACGAGGGTGTCGGTGCCGCCCGCGACGGCCGCGCGGCCGTTGTCGGCAGCCACCGGGGCGGCGGGGTCGTCGTCGGCGTCCCGCCACACGAAGCCGTGGAAGGGCGCCACGGTCAGGGCGGTGTCGGCGCCCTCCGCGAGGATCGCGTTCACGACACCGTCGACGTCCTCGCGGATGATGAACGGGCTGGTGCACTGGACGAGCAGCACCACGTCGACCGGGGAGCCGTGCAGCGCCTCGTGGGCGTCCATGGCGTGCAGGACGGCGGCCTCGGAGGTGGCGGTGTCGCCGGCGATGGCGGCGGGCCGCAGCACGACCTCGGCGCCGGCCTCGCGGGCGGCGGCGGCGATCGCCTGGTCGTCGGTGGAGACCACGACGTCCGTCACGAGGCGGGCGGCACGGCACTCGCGCACCGCTCGGGCCACCAGCGGGACGCCGCCGACCGGGAGGAGGTTCTTCGCGGGCACGCCCTTGGAGCCGCCGCGCGCGGGGATCACCGCGAGCACGCGGCGCACCGGCGCGGGGTGGCCCGCTTCCGAGTTGGTCATGCGCTGTTCTCCTTGACGGGGGAGGCGAGAGAGGCGTGGAGGGCGGGGCGCCGGGCGCCGCCGGGTTCCGGGGCGGTCACAGGTCGCCCATCCGCCGGATGACGGGGGCGACGCGCTGGACGCCGTGGCGGTAGGCGCCGCGGGCGGCCCGGCGCACGATCTGCCGTACGGGGCTGGGCTCCCGGTCCGCCGCGGGGGCGCCGGGCAGCGGGCTGCCGTCCGGGCCGAGGTGGTGGCGGGCGAGGATGCCGGGCAGGTAGCCGGGCGCGGTGACGGGCGTGTAGTAGGGGGCGAGCGGCGGCAGCTTCTCCGCCGCGACCAGCTCGGTGATGCGGGTCCTGGCGGCGTCGAAGGCGGTCTCGTACGAGCCCTCGGCCGCGACGCCCTGCCGGGCGACCCAGGCCTCGTCGGGCACCGGGCGGTGCCCCTCGTCGAGCTGGTCCCAGGAGGCGAGGCAGCCGGAGCCCACGAAGTGGTGGTTTCCGAGCGCCTCACGCACCCCGAGGTCGCTGAGGACGACGGTGGGGATGCGGCGGTGCAGGGATTCCAGGGCCGCCGTCGAGCTGATGGTGACCAGCAGGTCGGTGCGGTCGAGGACCTCACCCATGTGCCCGTAGACCAGCCGGAAGTTGGCCGGCGGGTCCGCCTTCTGCACCAGCTTCTGGTAGGGCAGTTCCTCGATGTGCGTGGTGTGTTCGCCCGGCTTGGATCGCAGCTTGAGCAGGACCTCGCGGTCCGGGTGCAGCCGTGCGTGCCGGATCAGCCGGTCGAGCAGGTACGTACGGTCCTTGCGGTTCTCCGGTACGGAGGGCTGGGCGGCGAAGACGACCGTGTAGGGGTCGTTCTCCGTGTAGGCGGCCCCGCCGAGGAAGGGCAGCGCGACCTCGGTCACCGACCCGGCGTCGGCGCCGACCCCCTCGTACACGTCCCGGAAACGGTCCGCGTCCTGACGGGAGTTGGCGAGGACCAGGTCCGCGCCGTGCCGCAGCAGGAGTCCGTCGGCAAGCTTCTCGTAGACGACGCCGACGTAGCCGGTGACGACCAGAGGCCGCTTCGCCCGCCCCTCCCAGGCGCGGGCCAGGCCGTGCAGCACCGCCTGGACGGCACCGCCGACCAGGGCGAGGACGACCACGTCGTAGGCGTGGTCCTCGTCGCTCTCCTTGCCCAGCTCACGCAGGAACTCGACGGCGGTGACCTCGCGGAGGGAGTCCGCTCGGACGCCGACCTCTTCGAGCTGGCGGGCGGTCGGGGTGGCACGGCCGCGCAGGAGGAATCCGTCGAGGCGGACGTCCGACTCGGCCGGGGCGATGCGGGTCGCGGTGAGCGAACCCCATTTCCACCGGGTGTCGGAATCCGCGAGGACGGCCACCCGCAGGGACTTCGTGGTACTTGCTGGCACGTCCTAGACGCTAGGAAGCCATTTCGAGGAGCGGCCCAACCCGAATGCAACAAACGGTTAACAGCACACCGACGAATGGCGAATCAGCCCGCGAACGCCCCGGAAAACGACGTGGTTCACGGTTCCGCCACGCGTCGTTCACCTCGTATCCCACCAACGGTCAAGACGAATGCCGGGCCGCCCCCTAACGTCACAGGGGTGGTCAAGCTCTCCGTCATCGTGCCGTTCTACAACGTGCAGCAATACGCGCCAGACACTCTGAAGAGCCTGCGTGCGAACGCACGACAGGACTTCGAATTCATTCTCGTCGACGACTGCTCGCGCGACGAGACACCGGACATTCTCGCGCGCGCGGAGCGCGAGCTCCCGGGCGCGGTGTATGTCAGACACGAGAAGAACGGAGGACTGGCCACCGCGCGCAACACCGGGATCGACAGAGCGCGTGGCGAGTACCTCACGTTCCTCGACGGGGACGACTGGCTCGCCCCCGGTTACTACGAACAACTCCTGTCCTCCATCGAGGACCTGGGCTGCGACTTCGTGCGCACGGACCATGTCCAGTGCACGGCGCGGGCCCGCTCGGTGCACCGTGTCCCGCACGGCCGCCGTGGAGTCGTCCTGAACCCGCGCGACGCCATCCTCCCCGCCGACCGGTCCACCTCCGTCGACTACGCCTACGCCTGGGCGGGCATCTACCACCGCCGGCTCGTCGACCGCGGGCTGCTCCACTTCACCGACGGGCTGCGCACGGCCGAGGACCGGCCGTGGATCTGGAAGCTGCACCGGGAGGCCGAATCCTTCGCCACCGTGGGGCTGCTGGGCGTGTTCTACCGGCGTGGTGTCGCCTCCTCGCTCACCCAGATCGGTGATGTGCGCCAACTCGATTTCATTCGCGCGTTCGACCAGGTGGTGGCCGAAACAGCCCAGGACCGGGACGCGGACAAACTGCTGCCGAAAGCCGTGCGCACCTATTGCGCGATCATTTCCCATCACCTGGGATCCATCGAAAGGTTCGAGCCGGCGGTGGCACGGAAATTGAAGTCCATGAGCGCCGTCACACTGCGGCGCATGCCGCAGGACGTGCTCGACGAGGCCCTCGACTCCATGGACGTGCAGCGCGCCACGCGGCTGCGCCGACTGCGCCGGCGCCCCGCGCCGACCGCGGGGGTGGCCGCGTGACCACCCAGATCTTCATGGCGTCCACGCTGTACGGAACGGCCACGCTCGCCGCGGCCCTCGACACCGACAGCTTCGGGCCCGCCGAGCGGCGCATCCTGCTCGTCTCGAACAACGCGGCGACGCCCGAGACGACGCCCGGCGTCGACGAGATGCCCGGCTTCGAGCAGCTGCGCGGCCGCTTCGACGACGTCATCTCCTGGAACGAGACCATCTCCCCGTTCCACCCCGGCGGTTGGGCCCCGCGCCCGGACGACGTACCGCTGTGGGAGCGGCACCTGCGGCTCGCCTGGAACCTCGGCGACGACGACGTCGAGCTGGCCGTGGAGTCGATCCAGGTCAACCCGGCGCTCGGCATCTCGCAGATCTTCATGGGGGCGCCCGTCACCGTCTACGCCGACGGTCTGATGAGCTACGGGCCCACCCGCAACAAGATCGACCCGCTGGTCGGCACCCGGGTGACCCGGCTGCTGCACCTGGATCTGGTCCCCGGCCTCACGCCGCTGCTGCTCACCGAGTTCGGCGTCGAGCCGGAGATCGTGCCCACGGACGCGTTCGTGAAGGTGCTCGCGCAGCTCGTGGACACCGGCGACGCGCTGCCCGCCCTCGACGAACCGGCGCTGCTGCTCGGCCAGTACCTCTCCGCACTCGGCATCCTCACCGCCGAGGAAGAAGAGGACCTCCACGTACGGATGCTGAAGGGCGCGATCGCCCTCGGCCACACCCGTGTGGTGTTCAAGCCGCACCCGACGGCGCCGGCCCGCTGGTCGCGCCTGCTGGAGCGCGAGGCGGAGCGGCTCGGGGCGGACCTCACGGTGGTCGACATCCCGGTCCTCGCCGAGGTCCTGTACCAGCGCATGCGGCCCGCCCTGGTCGTCGGCTGCTTCTCGACGGCACTGCTCACGGCGTCCGCGCTGTACGGCCTGCCGGTCGCCCGGGTCGGCACCGGCTCGCTGCTGGACCGCCTCACCCCGTACGAGAACAGCAACCGGGTCCCGGTCACGATCGTCGACGCGCTGCTGCCCGAGCTGTCGGACCGGGCGGCCGTGACGGGACAGCGCCCCGGCATGGACGTGGCGGACCTGACGAAGCTGCTGCGGGCCGTGGGCTTCGCGATGCAGCCCAAGATCTACCCCGATCTGCGTCCGGCGGCCGAGAGCTACCTGACACGGCATCTGGACCAGCACACCTGGCGCTACTTCAAGCGCAAGCGCCTCACCTCGCTGGCCCTGCCGGGCGCGGTCCCGGCACAGCTCGCGTTCATCCCGCGCAACGCCACGGTCCGCCGGGTCGCCCGGCGGGCCCGCTCGCTGAAGCGGGCCGTGGGGCGCTGAGGCGGGTCGTACGGCGCTGAGCCGGGCCGTACGGCGCTGAGCCGGGCCTGCGGCCCCGGCCCCGGCGGAGGCCGCCACCGGAGCGCCTGACGGCATCCGGAGCGGCCGGGAAAGCACCGGGGTCCGGTGACGGAGGAGCGGGGAGCGAGGAACGGCCCGATGCGGCCGGCCTCGCTCCCCGCTCTCCCGTTCCGGCCCTGTTCCGGACCGCCGCCGTTCCCCGACACGTGTTCGGCGGCACCTTTGAGCGCCTGGGCTATTTGTGACGATTCGGAAGAGTTGTCAACGCCGGGGTATCGCACAGGTGAACGCCTGTGGGCGGGACGACGAACCGGCCTCGCCACGGCGCAAGCATCCCCGACTATCGGACTAACGTGCTGTGGGCCAGCTGAGTCCCATGGAGGGGAACCTTGTGATCGACACGCCCGAGGAGGCCCGCGGGACGTCAACCGGCACCGTGGTCCGCACGGTGCTGCCTCCTGCCGAGACGTCTCCCGCGCCCAAGCCCGCGGCCCGCCGGGAGAACCGGCTGCGCGCCCTGGACGGCCTGCGGCTGATCGCGGCCCTGATGGTGGCGTGCTACCACTACGGCGGCCGGGACGGCGAGGTCACGCAGGCCTGGGGCACCTCGCCGAAGCACCAGTTCCCCGCCCTGCACCAGCTGTTCGCCTATGGCTGCCTCGGCGTGCAGGTCTTCTTCGTCATCAGCGGCTTCGTCATCTGCATGAGCGGCTGGGGCCGGCCCCTGCGCTCCTTCTTCGCGTCCCGCGCCTCCCGGCTGCTGCCCGCGTACTGGGCCGCCATCATCATCGTGACCGCGGTGTTCGCGCTGCCCGCCGTCGCGTACAAGGCGGTCGCGCCGAGCGACGCGCTGCTCAATCTGACGATGCTCCAGCAGCCGCTGGGCGTGGACCGGGTGCTGGGCGTCTGCTGGACCCTGTGGGCGGAGGTCCGCTTCTACGCCCTCTTCGCGCTCTGCATCGTGCTGCCCGGCGCGAACCGGCGGCGCGTGATCCTGTTCTGCGCGGGCTGGACGCTGGCGGCGGCCGTCGCGCAGGGCGTGAACGAACCCCTCCTCAACATGGTCCTGATGCCGGAGTACGCCCCGTACTTCATCGGCGGCGTCGGCCTCTACCTCGTCCACCGCGACCGCCGGGACGCGTACGCCTGGGGCATCGTCGGGGTGAGCTGGCTGATCGGCCAGCACTACGCCGTCGACCGCCTGTGGCACGCCCCGAACCCGCAGTTCTTCTCCGACCGTTCGGCCCTCGGCATCATCCTGGTCGTCACCTTCGGCTACGTCGCCGTCGCCGCGATCGCGCTGGGCTGGCTGAACTGGGCGAACTGGCGCTGGCTGACGGTCGCGGGCGCGCTCACGTACCCGTTCTACCTCGTGCACGAACACCTGGGCTGGGTCGCCATCGAGGCCTATCACCGCACCCTGCACCTGCCGTCCTACGCCACGTTCCTGGCGACGGTCGTCACGATGCTGCTCCTGGCCTGGCTGCTGAACCGCTTCGTGGAGAACCGGCTCACTCCGAGGCTGCGCTCGGCCCTGGCGAAACCGCGCCCGCAGCCGGCCCTCCGGTGACGCCTTCTCAGCCGATCCCGTAGAGCGTCTCGATGCCGGCCACGACCAGCTCCAGGCCCTCCTCGAAGTGCCGTTCGTAGTTCTCGAAGATCTCCGCGCCCGCCGCGGCCGACAGAGGGAAGTCGGCCATGCGGCGGGCGCGTTCCTGTACGTCGTAGCCCTCGCGCCGCTCGCCCGGCAGGGGCTGGACGCCCTGCTCCTCGGTGACGTAGCCGAGCGTGTAGAGATACGCGGTGGTGGTCGCGCGCACCGCCTGGTCGAGGGTGAAGCCCGCGGCGGTGAAGAGCCTCAGCGTGCGCTCCATCTCGACCGCGTGCACGGTGCCGTTGAAGCGTGATCCGCTGAAGACCTTCGCGCCGTCGCGGTAGCTCAGCAGGGCCGCGCGCAGTCCGCGGTTGGCGGCGAGCAGCCGCTCCCGCCAGCCGCCCTCCGGGTCCTCCCCCACGTCCGCGGCCATCCGGCGGTACATCTCGGTGGCCATCTCGTCGAGCAGTTCCTGTTTGTTCCTGAAGTGCCAGTAGAGCGCGGGCGCCTGCACGTCCAGCTCCTTGGCGATCGCCCGCAGGGTCAGGCCGTCGAGGCCCGTCGTGTTGAGCAGCCGCAGGGCGGTCTCGACGACCTGCTTCTTGTCCAGCCGGGGGCGCTGGGTCCTCGGAGTTCTCTCGGTGGCCACGCTTGACAGTTTAACGCCGTTAAGCGCATGCTCCGAAGCATGGAACTTAACGACGTTAAGGAGTGGATAGGCGTGCGCACCGACAAGGACACCGTGGACGTACTCGTCATCGGCGCGGGCCCGACCGGCCTCGCCCTCGGCGCGGATCTCGCCCGGCGCGGGGTGGACGCCCTGGTCGTCGAGCGGGCCGAAGCGCTCTTCCCCGGCTCACGCGGCAAGGGGATCCAGCCGCGCACCATGGAGGTCTTCGACGACCTCGGCGTGCTCGACGCGATCCGTGCGGCGGGCGGCGAGTACCCGGTGGGGATGATCTGGCAGGACGGCCGACGCGCCGGCGAGCACCGGATGTTCGACCCGGCCGACACGACCGACGACTCGCCGTACTCGACACCGTGGATGGTGCCGCAGTGGCGTACGCAGGAGATCCTCTTCGCGCGTCTGGAGGAACTCGGCGGACGGGTCGCCTTCGGCCGCGAGGTCGTCGGGGTCGAGGAGACCGAGGGGTCCGGTGGCGACGCGGCCGGCGACGACGGGGCCGGTGTGACCGTGGAGTTCGCCTCCGGGGCGCCGGTCCGCGCCCGGTACGTCGTCGCCGCGGACGGGGGCCGCTCCGTCGTGCGGCGCGCGCTCGGGATCGCCATGACCGGGGAGACCGTCGACCCGCATCCCCTGCTCGTCGCGGACGTCCGGATCACCGGCCTCGACCGCGACAACTGGCACGTCTTCCCGCCGAGCGCGGACACCGGCGGCTTCCTGGCGATCTGCCCGCTGGCCGGCACGGAGGACTTCCAGGCCGTGGCGCAGTTCCCGGAGGGCACGGACGTCGACCTGTCCCTGGAGGGCATCCGGAAGACCGTCGCCGCGCGCTCCCATCTCGCGCCCGAGGACGTGACCGAGGTGCGCTGGGCCTCGGACTTCCGGCCGCGCGCCGCCCTCGCGGACCGCTTCCGGGCGGGCCGGGTCTTCCTCACCGGGGACGCGGCGCACGTGCACTCGCCGGCCGGCGGGCAGGGGCTCAACACCAGCGTCCAGGACGCCTACAACCTGGGCTGGAAGCTGGGCGCGGTGCTGAGCGGCGCGGCACCGGCCGCCCTCCTCGACACCTACGAGGCGGAACGGCGGCCCGTCGCCGCCGACATGCTCGGCCTGTCGACGCGGGTGCACCGCGGCGAGACCCGGCGCGGGGCGGCGACCCGTCAGCTCGGCCTCGGCTACCGGGGCTCGTCCCTCGCGGTGGAGACCCGCACGGAGCTGCCGGACGGAGCACTGCGGGCAGGCGACCGCGCCCCCGACGCGA
Organism: Streptomyces sp. NBC_01428; assembly: GCF_036231965.1. NCBI lineage: Bacteria > Bacillati > Actinomycetota > Actinomycetes > Kitasatosporales > Streptomycetaceae > Streptomyces > Streptomyces sp. NBC_01428. The sequence goes on from NZ_CP109499.1 coordinate 3,773,301, forward strand.
CGGTCGGCGGCGTCCGGCTCTTCGACGTGTTCCGGGGACCGCACTGGACGCTGCTGACGGTCGGCACGGACGAGGAACCACGGGCGCTGCCGGGCGTCCGTACGGCTCGCGTCGACGCGAGCGAGAAGTACGGCAGCGGCGTCTTCCTCGTCCGTCCCGACGGCTACGTCGGCTGGGCCGGCAGCACGACGAGGACGCTGCCGGCGTACGCGGCCACGGTGGGCCTGCCCCTCGGCTGAGGGCGGGTCTCAGGCGCTGGCGAGCGTGAGCTTGACCGCGAAGCCGAGGAAGAGGGCGCCGGCCGCGGTGGTGGCGCCCGCGGAGAGGCGCCGACGGCGGCGGAAGGCGGCCGCGAGTCGCGTACCGCTGAAGATCAGCGCGGTCAGGTAGAGGAAGCTCGCGAGCTGGGCGAAGGCGCCGAGCACGACGAAGGAGAGCGCCGGGTAGGCGTAGCCGGGGTCGACGAACTGCACGAAGAAGGCGACGAAGAAGAGGATCGCCTTCGGGTTGAAGAGGCTGATCACGACCGCTCGCCGGAACGGCCGCTCCCCGGCCACCGGTTCGGCCTCCGCGCTCTCGACGGCGGCCTCCCGGCGGGCCCGCCACATCGCCCACGCGGCCCGCAGCATCCCGAACGCCAGCCAGGTCAGATAGCCGGCGCCCGCGTACTTCACGATCCCGAACAGCACCTCGTTCGCCTGCAGCAGCGACGCGACACCGGCCGCCGAGAGCGTCATGAGCACGGTGTCCCCGCACCACACACCCGCGGCGGCCCTGTACCCCGTACGGACGCCCTTCCGGGCGGCGACCGACAGCACGTACAACGAGTTCGGTCCCGGCAACAGGACAATCAGCACAAGCCCCGCCAGATAGGTGGGGAGATCGATGACACCAAGCATGAAAGTGAGTGTCGCACGCACCTACGACTCCGCACCGCCCCGTCTCACACGTCCGTCATGGCCGGGGCCGGGCGGGTCGTTCGCCGTCGGGGAGCGTGTCCGGCGCGGCCCGGGGCGGGCGGAGTCCGTTCCCGCTCACCCATACGGAGGAATCGCCCAGGTCGGAACGTCCTCGACCGCATGTGCGTCCGTGGGGGCGGGGGGTTCTCGTGTTCGCTGCCCCCATGCCGCCTGGTTCGTGGCCGGTCACCCGCGGGGAGCATCTCAGGGGGCGCGGGGCGAGAGGGGGGCCTGATGTGCACGACAGGACGGGTGGAACAGGGGTCCGGATGCGTACCACAGGGATGAAGAGACCGTTGGCCGCGCTGGTGGCGCTGGCCGCGCTGAGCGGCTGCACGGCGCAGGGTGTGGACGCGTCGGGGAAGACCGCGGCGCCCGTGCGGATCGACGGTTCGCTCGCGCCCGGCAAGGGCGACGACGACAAGCCGACGACCGGCGCCAAGGGCAGGGCCGGCACTCCGGCCGCCTCGAAGGGGGTCCCCGCCAAGGTCCTCTGGTCGAGCGGCGACCGGGGTGACGACATCCGCTCGGCGCAGGCCCGGCTGCACCAGGTCGCCTGGCTGATCACCCCGCCGACGGGGACGTACGACGACCGTACGGTCGCGGCGGTCAAGGGGTTCCAGAGCAAGCGGGGGCTGCCGAGCACCGGGCAGCTGGACGCCGTCACCTGGCAGCGGCTGAAGAAGATGACGCACGATCCGGCCGACTGGGAGCTGTATCCGTACGGCGGCCAGCCGGCCGCGAAGCCCGATCCGCGCTGTCTGACGGGGCGGGTGCTGTGCGTCAGCAAGACGAGCCGCACCCTGCGCTGGATGGTCGACGGCAGGACCGTCTCGGAGATGGACGTGCGGTTCGGCTCGCAGTACACGCCGACCCGCGAGGGCGTGTTCACCGTCTACTTCAAGTCACGCCACCACGTGTCGACGCTCTACCACACGTCCATGCCGTACGCGATGTTCTTCAGCGGCGGCCAGGCCGTGCACTACTCCTCGGACTTCGCCGCGCGCGGCTACTACGGCGCCTCGCACGGCTGCGTCAACGTCCGTGACCAGAGCAAGGTGTCGGCCCTGTTCGCGCAGGTCCGGAACGGCGACAAGGTCGTCGTCTACTGGTGACGGAGCGCTGCGGGGGTGGGGCGGGAAAGGAGTGGGGCGCGGGCGGGACCGGGGGAACGTGTCCCGCCCGCGCCAGGTGCACGGAGCCGTGGGTACGGGGGGAACCCCGGCTCCGTGCGACGGCCGATGACCAGTCGGCTCACCCCTTACTGCGTCACGGCGGCTGAAAACGTCACACCGGGCCGGAGAAAAAGTTCAAGGAAAAACGAAACTGCAGGTCAGCGGCGTACCACCCGGTCGGGCGGAGGCCGGACTCCTGGAAGCGGCGCCCCGAGGGGCGGCCGGAACGGGCCCCGCGCCTCACGGAGAGGGGGCGGGCAGCGGCGTCGCCGCAGGCCGGGGGGCCGGGGACGTCCCGGGCCTGACCGGCAGGCGCCGGACCGGAGCGGGGTGCCCGGGCCGTACGGGGGCGACGACGCCTCCGTTGCCCCGGGGGTCGTTGCCGCGCCCTATGTGGTGTCCGTCGTCGTCGCCCTGGTCCCCGCGGTCGTCCCGACCGTCCTCGCCGGACCCGCGGCCCGGGCCCTGCTTGCCGTCGTCCCCGGCGCTCTTGCCGTCGCCGGCGCCGGCACGGCGGCCGAGCAGGCCCGCGCAGTACAGCTTGACCTGGCGGCCGCCTCCGGCCGCGTGCTCCAGGAGCTGGCGGCGCCCCCCGGCGAGGTCCTTGCCGTCGAGCACGTCACGGCAGTAGGTACGCGCCCGGTTCAGCCACGCGGGATCGCGGTCGGCACTCTCGGTGGCGTCGTCGCCGGGACGGCCCGACGCGTCAGCGGTGTCCGGCCGCGCGGTCGTCGGGGCGTCGCCCGACGGCCGGTTCGAGGGGCCATCGGGAGTCGGCACCACGGAACCGATGCCGCCGGAGACGGTGGGCCCGGGTGAGCCGAGCGGACGGTCGGGAGTCCGGATCGCCGTGACCGACGCGGCGGGGTCCGGGTGTTGGTGGGTGAACGGCGTCGGCAACGCTCCGGTTCCGGCCGCGACGGCGACCCCGCCGACCATCCCGGCGGCGAGCACGGCGGCGAGCCCGATCCGGGTGGGGCGCCCCCACCGGGTGCGCCGTCCGTGCGCGGCCGGCCGCCCGATCCGTACGAGACCGGCGTCGGCGGCATGGGCTGCGGAGCGCGCGAGATCGCGCCGGCCGAGCGGCGCGGCGGCTCCGTCGGCGTTCTCGCGCGCCTTGCGGAACGCGGCCAACGCGGCCGCCTCGCCGGGGAGTTCGTCGCTGTTCGGTGCGGGTTCGGCGATCAGGGCGTCGAGTGCTCCGGCGAGCCGCTCCACCTGCTCGCGCGTGCCCGCGTCGACGGCTTCCAGCGGCTCTCCGCGCAGCAGACGCTCCGCGGCGTCGGCGTCCAGCCACCTGTACTGCTCGTCGGCCATCACATGTCCTTCTGCGTCCGCGAACGCGTATGCGTCACACCGGCGGACGTCACCGCGCGGGTGCGCGATCCTCTTTGCTGGGGAACGGCGTCGAGCGCGCCGGTGGATTCCGCATCCGCGTCGAGCAGCTCCGCGAGCCGCTTCAGACCGCGGTGCGCCGCCGTGCGGACGGCGCCCGGACGCTTGCCCAGCGTCTCGGCCGCGGACTTGGCGTCGAGGCCGACCACGACCCGCAGGACGACGGCTTCCGCCTGGTCCTGGGGGAGCTGGGCGATGAGCGAGAGGGTGCTGTCGGTGGCCAGCGACTCGATGGCCTCGGTCGCGGTGTCGGACTCGGCGGGCCGGCTGGCCAGTTCGGTCTCGTCGCCGGCCGTCGCGGGGCGGCGTCCGCGCATCCGTATGTGGTCCAGGGCGCGGTTGCGGGCTATCCGCGCCGCCCAGCCGCGGAACCGGTCCGCGTCTCCGCTGAACCGCTCCAGGTCGCGGGCGATCTGGAGCCAGGCCTCGGACGTGACGTCCTCCGCGTCCGGTTCTCCGACCAGCGTCCGCACGTAGCCGAGCAGCCGTGGGTGCACGGCGCGGTACACAGTCCGGAACGCGGTCTCGTCCCCGTCCTGCGCAGCACGCACCGCGGCGGTCAGCTCCGCGTCGTCCCCCAGCACCCCCGCGCCCCTCTGTGCGCCCCGTCCGGTGCCGCTCTCGCGGACCGGTTCTCTCGCCGTCGTGCTTCCTCGATGCATGGTTGCGGTCCCGGGTCCCACGTGGTTCTGGTCACAGGCCCACGCGGCCCGCGGTCTCCGGTCCCCGTGGTCACGGTCCCGTCGGTCGTCCGCACCCGGCGCGAATGGAACGTTACGGCCTGAAACAGCTCCCCGTCCATGTTCGTACAACGTGCAACTACCTGGTGACGGAGCGAGGTGTGACACAAAACGCAGTCGCGGCGCTGTACTGAGTACGGGCCGCCGCGCGGTCCGTGCCGCGCGACGGTCGGGGCCTCTCCTGTGGGGGGTGGCGGCCCCGGCCGTTGCCATCGGCACCACTCCTCGGCACATGCGCCGACTCCGCCCGGCCCGGCCGTGGCTCAATCCGTACGGTCCCCGGTCTGCCGCGGAACCCCGGCCGCCGCCGTCGCTCCAAGCGCCCTTCCGGTCGCCTCCACCGTCGCCTCCACCGCGTCCGCCGGGACCGTCGCCGTCTCCCGCGCTCCCGCGTCCGAGGTGTTCGCCGCCTCCCCCGCGCTCCTCCGGTGGCGCCAGTCGTCCCGTCGGCGGGTGGGGGCGGCGTGCGCTCCGCCGTCACGGGCGGCGCGGAAGGCGGCGACAGCGTGCGCCTCCGCCTCGCCGTCGTCCGAGCGACCGCGCATGGCGGCGGCGAGCAGCGACCCGACGGCGGCCCGGACCCCGAGGGCGACACCACGCCCGCCTCCGCCGCCCCGTGAAGCGACCCGTCCACCGGCGTCGGCGCCGGGGCCCGTGGCGTCGGCGACCCGACGGCCGGGGGAACCGTCGTCGCCGTGCCGTTCACTCCCGCCGGGCCCCGTGGGGTCCGCCGCTTTCCTGGGTTCCACAGGCACTCCGTCCGGTCCCATGCCGGTTCCCTCTCAGCCCGCCGTTCCGAGGTTCATCCCGCATCCCCCAGCGTCGGGGGCGCCTCGTCCGTCACACCCTCGGCCGCGAGCAGGCGCGCGAGCCGCTTCAGACCCCGGTGGGCGGAGGTGCGCACCGCGCCCGGGCGTTTGCCGAGCACCCGCGCCGCGGCCGGTCCGTCGAGGCCGACGACGACGCGCAGCAGGACCGCCTCGGCCTGGTCGCGCGGCAGCCCCGCGACCAGTTCCAGCGCGTACTCCGTGGACAGCGTCTCCAACGCCTCGTCATGCGTGCTGTGTCCGCCGGGCAGTTCCAGCACGTCCTGCTCGATGGGCGTGCCCCGGGGCCGTGCCTTCAGCCGTCGCAGATGGTCCAGCGCGCGGTGCCGCGCGATGGTCGCGGTCCAGCCGCGGAACCCGGCGCCGTCACCGCGGAACCGCCCCAGGTCCCGGGCGATCTCCAGCCAGGCCTCGGACGCCACGTCCTCCGCGTCGTCCCCGACGATCCCGCGCAGGTATCCGAGCAGTCCGGGCTGCACGGTCCGGTACGCGACGGCGAAGGCGGCCTCGTCACCCTCCTGCGCCCGCGCGACGGCCACGCCCAGTTCCGCGTCGTACGGCCGCGCGCGGCGGGGTTCCCCTCCCTGGCCCAACACTGTCCTCGTTCACGCCGAGTTCGCCCGAGTGTGTTCTGCCGACACGGCCGACCGCGCCGACACCCTCATGGTCATCAGCGCCGGTCCCCACGGAAATGTCACAGCACGTCAGCTGCCCCGGGCCGCTCCTCGGCGGCGCCCGCGCCGGGCGGCCGGCTACCGCCGCGTGGCCTCGCGGCACAGCAGACGCAGGGAGCCGTCGCCCACGTAGGCGCGACGGGCCTCGTCGATCGGGTCCCAGAGGCGGCCGTCGGGGGTGCGCAGCCAGTGTTCGCCACCGGTCTCCCACCACTCGGCGCCCGTACGGCGGGCGACGACCTCACCGGCGTACGCGCCGAACCCGCGCAGCACGCTCTCGACGGCGGCGTACGGCGCTCCCTCCCGGCGTATCTCGTCGATCATGCGGTCGACCCGCCACAGGCTCTGCGCGGAGTAGTCGAGGCGCAGACGGGCGCCCTCCCGCATGGTCGCGACCGAGTCGGCCGCCCAGCGAACGGGCTTCGTCGCAGCTGAAGGCCTGGTTGTCCGAGGAGCGTTCACATTCGGTAGAGCGTGGCGGCGGCCTGATTCGTCACCCGGATCGGCGGGGGTTCGCGACACCGTCCCAGGACCGCCATCTCCACCCCAGGACACTCACAGGAACCCCCCAGGCACGCAGGTTTGACGGCCGCCCGCCGGGGCCGTCCCGAGTTGCGCGGGCACCGCGGACACCGAGACGGCCTAGGCCGCCGCAGGCCCGGCCCGGCCCCGCACCGGTCCGAGCGGCACGGTTCCGGGTCCGCCGACGTCCGGGTGCGGACGCCGGGACCGCGGGCCCGGGGTCCTCCCGGCCGCCGCTGGCCCGGAGTTCCCCCGACCGCCGCCGGCCGTCGCCCCCTTCTCCGCGTGTCCTACGCCCGTCCCCGCGCCCTGCGCGCCACCACCGCCCGCAGGACGCGCCGGGCCTCGACCGACGTGTCCAGCACGAACCGCAGTCCGCCCGTGCCGTGTTCGGCGAGGAGTTCCAGGACGGCGGTCTGGCGGCGCAGTTCGGCGGAGACGAGCGGGGACAGCCCCTCCGTGCGGCCCTCCTCGCGCACCGTCGGCCAGGACGTGGTGTCGTCGGCGTGGTCGAGACGGCGATGCGCCCGCAGCGCCGTCAGCGAGCAGACGTCCGCCCAGGCGCGCAACTCGCCCTCCGAGGGCCGCTCGGGAACGGTGTCGAGCATCAGGCGGGTGAGGAGGGCCGCGTGGTCCTCGTCGGTGACGGGCGGCTCGGGCACCCCCGGGTCCAGCTTGACGCGCGCCTGCTCCAGACGCGTGCCCCACTCGGCCCAGGCGTCCGCGTCGGCGAGGCACGCCCACAGGGGGCGCAGGACGTCGTCGTCACCGCCCAGCAGCGGAACGCACCGATCCAAACAAGCCAGACCGCTCGCTGCCAGACTTCTCTCGTCGGCCTGAGCGATCAGTTCCACCAGACTCATCACGACTCCCTCGAAATGCCTCAACAGGGCGCCCTCGCTTTACGGAGCCCGCACTTCCCCTTACTGCGTGCAACGGTCCAGGAGTGTCACAGTGGCACCACACCGAGCCGGTCGAGGAGCTGGAAGAGCAGGTTTTCGGCCACCTCTCCCGACTCCGCTCCGGGGCCCTCCGGCCCGGCTCCCGGCTCCGCCTCCAGGACGGCGAGCAGTGCGTCGGCGGTCACCGAGTGGCCCGCCCCGGCCGCCCAGGCGGCCGCCCGTGCGGCCGCGTCGGCGGGCTCCAGGAAGTAGTCGTCCACGCCCAGTCCGCCGTCGGCGCCGGCGAGATGGCCGGCCATGACGTTCCGGGCCAGGCAGGCGCTCCACGCGTCGCCGGACGGCGTCGCCGCCTCCACCGCCACGCAGGCGCTGTCCATCACGTACCCGAAGAGCGCGGGTGCGCCGGTCTCGCGGGCGAGCACCTTCATGCTCCCGATCCCGGTCCCCGCGCCCGGGTACTCCCAGACCTGCCAGCCGCCGGGCGCCGTCGTCCGGGACAGCAGGCCGGGCACCCCGGCCAGCGCGGCGGTCCGGGAGAGCGGCTGCTCGCTTCTGCCCACGACGAAATAGCCCCAGTACCCCATACCGGTCCCCCCGGGTGTCTCGGTTCGGCGGCTGGGGCCGAATACACCACAGGGGTGCCGGGGTTGACCAGAGAAAGGGACGAACCGGTGCCCGTCGGACGCGTGTCAGCCGGCGTACGCGGCGGGGCCCTGGAGCGCCTTCAGGTGCTGCATGCGGGTCAGCCTCAGCACGACGAGGATCGCCAGGGCGGCGGCCACGATGTCGACGACGTCGCAGAACAGGACCTGGGCGGCGGCGTCGTGGATCTCCCCGGCGGTGCCGGCCTTGGTGTACGACCTGCTGGACACCCGGTCGGTGAGCAGCACCAGGACCCAGAAGGTCCACCACACGTTGACGAGAGCGTGGCCGCTCCGGGACCCGGCGGGAGCGCTCGCGTCCCAGATGTCCAGCGTCACGCGGCGCGGGAACCACAGGCTGACCACGGGGACGAACCATCCCCAGCCGGCCCACGCCCGGGACTTGCTGTGCCCGTGCGGGCTGAACACCTCGGCGTTGCTGCGGACCCGCAGGAACCAGAGGAGGAAGACGACGACGGACCCCACCATCGTGGCCGACTGGGCGTAGCCCGACGTCGCGACCAGCGTGTCCGCGTCAGCGGCCCGCTCCTGGACGCCGTCGCCGAAGTCGCCGCCGGCGAGGGTCCCGGACACGTCGTACATCGTCCAGTCCGCCCAGACCGCGAAGAGGTCGGCGGCGATCACCAGCGCGAGCAGCGCGACGGCGGCTCTGCCGAGGCCGACCGGTGAGCGCAGCCAGGCCGGTCCGTTCGGGGACGGAAGGGGCGGCAGCGGCGGGAGCGGCCGCGCCGCGGGCATCGGCGAGACGGGCCTCGGTGGCACGGAGTGCGACGGCGGCATGGTCATGAGAACCCCCCGGGTGCACGGCACGACGGGGTGCCGACACGACGAGCCGGGCGCGCCCCTCCCCAGGGTCCCGCCCGGCACACGAATACGTATCCGGAAGATACGGTTCTGCAGAGCCGCGCGTCCAGCCGATCGCGACCGGCCCCCACCGTGCCGAAAACTGCCCGGACCAGTGCTTTCGATCCACGACGGCGAGCAGCGGCCCGGCGTCGCGCGCCCCGGCCGACCCTTCCGGCCGACCGCCCTGGGCCGACCGCTCGGCCCAGGCGCTCAGCCCAGCCGCTTCGCGAGCGCCGAGAACTCCGTCCACGACAGCTCGGGCCTGCCCGGATCCCACAGCTTCTGGACCGTGGCGCGCAGCGGCATCCGGATGCCGGCCGCGATCTGGTCCTGCGTCTGCGAGTTCGCGAGGTCGCACCAGACGGCGAAGGACCCGCCGAGGATCTGGGGGTCGTACTTCGCCGGGACCGCCGCTGTGCCGCGCAGGACGAGCGGCGTCCACTGCTCGTAGATGCGCTGTCCGGTCGGATAGACGAAGGTCTGCGGCTCGCCGAGGACGTAGTAGAGGTACTCGTCGTTGTAGTTGATGACCTTGCGGCCCGCCGACAGGTACTCGGCCGGGGGCCGGGCCCCGATCTCCTTGCCGGTCCAGTACGCCACCTGGAGATCGCCGTCGGCCTGGACGGTGCCGCCCCGGAAGAAGCCGTCGTTCCAGGCGCGTGCCGTCCTGTCGTGCCCCTGGACCACGGCGGCGCGGTCGTTCAGCCAGCCGGTCGCGAGGTCGGCGACGCTCGCGCCCGCGCCGTACTTGGCGCGCGCGGCGGTGGCGAGCTGCGGGAAGGACGCGGCCGGGTTCGACACGGTCAGGGCCTGGTACTCGTCGCCGCCGATGTGCCAGTAGGCGCCGGGGAAGAGGTCCGCGTACTCGTTGAGCAGGTCGTCGACGATGTCCGCCGCGGCGGGCTTGGAGATGTCGACGGCTCCGCGTGTGGCGGACCCGGAGACGTTGCGGAGCTGGAGGTCGGGGTGCGCGGCGATGACCGCGCCGAGGTGTCCGGGCGAGTCGATCTCGGGGACGACGGTGATGTGCCGGCTCGCGGCGAGGGCGATGATCCGGCGGACCTCGGCCTTGCTCAGGTGCTCCTTCGACACGATCTCGGGGTGCGTGTCGGACTCGATGCGGAAGCCCTGGTCGTCGGAGAAGTGCAGGCCGAGCTGGTTGAACTTCAGGTCGCCGAGCTCGCGCACCCGGTCCTCGATCCAGCCCGCCGTGAAGTGCTTGCGGGCGATGTCGAGCATGAACCCGCGCTGCGGTTTCGCGGGCCGGTCGTTCACCACGCCCTCCGGTGCCGTGCCGCCGCCGTGCACCTCCTGCTTGAGGGTGCGCGTTCCGTAGAAGACGCCGGCCTCCGCGGGGCCCTTGATCGTGACCCGGTGGTTCTTCACGGTGAGGGTGTACGACTCCGGGCCCGCGGTGCCGTCGTTCAGACCCAGCTCGACGTCGCCGTCCCTCGGGTCGTCCTGGCCCGCGTACGTCAGCTCGAGTTCCCCGGCCAGCAGCTTGCCCTCGTCTGCGAGACCGGAGTCGTCCACGACGACCCGGCCACCGGAGGCGGGGCGCCAGCCGGGGCCGTGGGCCGCGGTGTGCTCCCGTACGGCGGGAATGGTGCGCGGGGCCCGGGAGAGGGGGTAGCTCCTGCTCGGCGAGGGGCTGGGGCTGGGCGACACGCCGGCGGTCGCGGCCTTTGAGGCCTCGCCCGCACCGGCCGGTTCCCCGCTGTCGCCGCCCGGCCAGACGATCACGGCGACCGCGACGACGCCGGCGACCGCGAGACCGCCCGCGGCGATCTGGGCGCGGCGGCCCTGCCACCCTGCCTGCCGCCGCGGCGCACGCCGCCTGCCTCCACTCACGCCGCCACCCTCATTCCGTCACCGAGGCCGCTCCCCCAAAAGATCCACTCCTCCGACCAGGTGTACTCCCCCGTCGGGATGTCCACCTGCCCACTCCACCGTGAACTCTGCCCCGGCCGCCACCGCTACCGTCCACCGAGCGCTCCGAAACTCTCCCGTCCGGGTGAAATTCGGGCATCCGTCGGACAGCCTTTGCCACACCTCGATAGCGTGAGCGGCACAGGTTTCACTTCTCCCCCTGCCGAAACACACGTATCGCGCGCACGTCACGCTCACGGGACGTCGCCCCTCCTCCCCTCACCGCCGAGGATCCACGCTGACGTCTCACCGTCTCCCACGCCTCCCCGGCCAGGTCGCCCTGCCCGAACAGAAGAGCGCGGCTCCGTCCCCGGCCCGCCTCGACGGGTTCAACTCCGCGCCGGCCGAAGCGGTCACCCGGGCCCTGCTCACCTGCTGCCGCAGCCTTCGCTGGGCGCACCGGCTCGCCGCCCACCGGCCCTACCCGGATCTCGCCGCGCTTCTCGCCGCCTCCGACGAGGCGGCGTACGACCTGACCCCGGCCGACCTGGCCGAAGCCCTGGCCGGCGAGTCGCTGACGCTGCTCCCGGACGGGGCCTACTCCGCCGCCCACACCGCGCTCAGCGCCGCGCACGCGGCCTACGAGAGCCGGTTCGGGCATGTGTTCGTCATCTGTCTGGACGGCTTTCCCCCGGGCGAGGCGCTCGACCAGGTGCTCGCGGGCATCCGGTCACGGCTGACGAACGATCCCGAGGAGGAGCGGGTCACCACCGCCGAGGAGCTGCGGCGACTGGCCCGCGGCCGGCTCTCCCGCCTCGCCGTCCAGTTCGCCGCCGCGGACGCTCCCCGGCCGGGCCACGCCGATGCCGGGCGCCCGTAATAGCCCGAACGTGGCTGATTGATTGCCAGTTTGATCACATTGATAGGGCCGCTGTAAGCGTTCCGACAACACGTCGCTACGATGGCCGGGGCCGGTGGACCGTACCCGGCCGGGCCCGTCCGACACAGAAGCCGGCGCGGCCCCAATCCCCGCTCCCGGAGGGTTCTTCCGTGCCGGCTGGAACGCTGTACCGCGGCCGGGAAGGAATGTGGTCCTGGGTGGCTCATCGAGTCACCGGCGTCCTCATCTTCTTCTTCCTGTTCGTACACGTGCTGGACACCGCTCTCGTCCGTGTGTCCCCCGAGGACTACGACAAGGTCGTGTCCACGTACAAGACCCCGATCGTCGCGCTGCTGGAGTACGGCCTCGTCGCCGCCATCCTGTTCCACGCGCTGAACGGCCTGCGTGTCATCGCCGTCGACTTCTGGTCGAAGGGCCCGCGCTACCAGAAGCAGATGCTCTGGTCCGTCGTCGGTGTCTGGGTCGTGCTGATGGCCGGGGCGCTCTACCCCGTGCTCGGGCACGCATTCCGCGAAGTCTTCGGGAGCTGACGCAGATGTCCACTACTGACACCGCCGCTTCCGGCATCGGCCCCGTCGAGGGTGCCGGAGAGTTCTCGACGTACAGCGTCGACAACCCGGCCCCGTTCATCGAGGCCCCCCGCAAGCGCACCAAGAAGACCCCGAAGTCCACCCGTGGCAACTTCGAGATGTACGGCTGGCTCTTCATGCGCCTGTCCGGCATCGTCCTGGTCGTCCTGGTCATCGGCCACCTGCTCATCCAGCTCGTCCTGGACGGCGGCGTCTCCAAGATCGGCTTCGCCTTCGTGGCCGGCCGGTGGGCGAACCCCTGGTGGCAGGTCTGGGACCTGGCCATGCTGTGGCTCGCCATGCTGCACGGCGCCAACGGCCTGCGTACCGTCATCAACGACTACGCGGAGCGCGCGAACACGCGCCTGTGGCTGAAGGGCCTGCTGTACACCGCCACGGTGTTCACGATCCTGCTGGGCACGCTGGTGATCTTCACCTTCGACCCGAACATCCGCTAGGCACGGGGCTGAGGCAACCACTCATGAAGATCCACAAGTACGACACCGTCATCGTCGGCGCCGGCGGCGCCGGTATGCGCGCCGCCATCGAGTCGACGAAGCGCAGCCGCACCGCCGTGCTGACGAAGCTCTACCCCACCCGCTCCCACACCGGCGCGGCGCAGGGCGGCATGGCCGCAGCGCTCGCCAACGTGGAGGAGGACAACTGGGAGTGGCACACCTTCGACACGGTCAAGGGTGGCGACTACCTGGTCGACCAGGACGCCGCCGAGATCCTGGCGAAGGAGGCCATCGACTCGGTCCTCGACCTGGAGAAGATGGGCCTGCCCTTCAACCGGACGCCCGACGGGACGATCGACCAGCGCCGCTTCGGCGGTCACTCCCGCAACCACGGCGAGGCCCCGGTCCGCCGGTCCTGCTACGCCGCGGACCGCACCGGCCACATGATCCTCCAGACGCTGTACCAGAACTGCGTCAAGGAGGGCGTGGAGTTCTTCAACGAGTTCTACGTCCTCGACCAGCTGATCACCGAGGTCGACGGCGTCAAGCACTCGGCGGGCGTCGTCGCCTACGAGCTCGCGACCGGCGAGATCCACGTCTTCCAGGCGAAGTCCGTGATCTACGCCTCCGGCGGCACCGGCAAGTTCTTCAAGGTGACCTCCAACGCGCACACGCTGACCGGCGACGGCCAGGCCGCCGTCTACCGTCGGGGGCTGCCGCTGGAGGACATGGAGTTCTTCCAGTTCCACCCGACCGGCATCTGGCGCATGGGCATCCTGCTGACGGAGGGCGCCCGCGGTGAGGGCGGCATCCTCCGCAACAAGGACGGCGAGCGCTTCATGGAGAAGTACGCGCCGGTCATGAAGGACCTCGCGTCCCGTGACGTCGTCTCGCGCTCCATCTACACGGAGATCCGTGAGGGCCGCGGCTGCGGTCCCGAGGGCGACCACGTCTACCTCGACCTCACGCACCTCCCGCCGGAGCAGCTGGACGCCAAGCTGCCCGACATCACGGAGTTCGCGCGCACCTACCTCGGCATCGAGCCCTACACGGACCCGATCCCGATCCAGCCCACCGCGCACTACGCCATGGGCGGCATCCCCACGAACGTCCAGGGTGAGGTCCTCTCGGACAACACCACGGTCGTCCCGGGCCTGTACGCCGCCGGTGAGGTCGCCTGTGTCTCCGTGCACGGCGCCAACCGTCTCGGCACCAACTCGCTGCTCGACATCAACGTCTTCGGACGCCGTGCCGGCATCGCCGCCGCGGAGTACGCGGAGAAGACGGGCTACGTCGAGCTGCCCGAGGACCCGGCCGCCCAGGTCGTGGCCCAGGTCGAGCGTCTGCGCGACTCCACGGGCACCGAGCGGGTCGCCGCGATCCGCCTGGAGCTGCAGGAGTGCATGGACGCCAACGTGATGGTGTTCCGCACCGAGCAGACGATCAAGACGGCCGTCGAGAAGATCGCGGAGCTGCGCGAGCGCTACCTGAACGTCTCGATCCAGGACAAGGGCCGCCGGTTCAACACGGACCTCCTCGAAGCCATCGAGCTGGGCAACCTGCTCGACCTGGCCGAGGTCATGGCCGTCTCGGCGCTCGCGCGCAAGGAGTCCCGCGGCGGTCACTACCGCGAGGACTACCCGAGCCGCGACGACGTCAACTTCATGCGCCACACCATGGCGTACCGCGAGGTCGGCGACGACGGCACCGAGTCCATCCGTCTCGACTACAAGCCGGTCGTCCAGACCCGCTACCAGCCGATGGAGCGTAAGTACTGATGGCTACTCCCACCCTGGACAAGGCGGACGCGGCCGGCACGCCCGAGCCCGGTTTCGCCGACTCCCCGTACATCACCGCCACGTTCCGCATCCGGCGCTTCAACCCGGAGATCTCGGCCGAGGCGGTCTGGGAAGACTTCCAGCTGGAGATCGACCCCAAGGAGCGTGTCCTCGACGCGCTGCACAAGATCAAGTGGGAGCAGGACGGCACGCTCACGTTCCGCCGGTCCTGCGCGCACGGCATCTGCGGCTCGGACGCCATGCGGATCAACGGCAAGAACCGCCTGGCCTGCAAGACGCTGATCAAGGACCTGAACCCCGACAAGCCGATCACCGTCGAGGCCATCAAGGGCCTGACGGTGCTGAAGGACCTCGTGGTCGACATGGACCCGTTCTTCCAGGCGTACCGCGACGTGATGCCGTTCCTCATCACGAAGGACACCAACGAGCCGACGCGCGAGCGTCTGCAGTCCGCCGAGGACCGCGAGCGGTTCGACGACACCACCAAGTGCATCCTGTGCGCGGCGTGCACGTCGTCCTGCCCGGTGTTCTGGAACGACGGCCAGTACTTCGGTCCGGCCGCCATCGTGAACGCCCACCGCTTCATCTTCGACTCGCGTGACGAGGCCGGCGAGCAGCGGCTGGAGATCCTCAACGACAAGGACGGCGTGTGGCGTTGCCGCACGACGTTCAACTGCACGGACGCCTGCCCCCGAGGCATCGAGGTCACGAAGGCGATCCAGGAGGTCAAGCGCGCGCTGATCACGCGTCGCTTCTGACCGTTCCCCGCACGGCCGAAGGGCCCCGCTCCCCACTCGGGAGCGGGGCCCTTCCGCATGCCGTCAGCCGCGCAGGACGCGGCCCTGCTTGTCGGTGCGGTCGTTGCTCGTGAAGAACAGGATCGCGTCGATCAGGGCCCAGACGCCGAGGCCGCCGCAGGTGAAGAGCTGGGCGATGGCGACACCGGTGGAGCCGACGTAGAAACGGCCGGCGCCGAGGCCGCCCAGGAACAGCTGGAGAACTCCGGCGATCACCTTGGACTTGTCGGAGTAGGGACGGCCCTGCGGGTCGTAGCCGTAGGGCGCGTCAGGGGTGGGGACGGTCATGAGTACTGCTCCTGGATCACTGAAGACGGCCGGAGCGGTTCGCTCCGGTGAGCGCCCAGGAGGGGTCCCATGGCGAAGTCCGCGCATGGATGGCGTGCACGTCATCCCCCCTGTGCCGTCGGAGCGTACGGAGATTCATGCACGTCATGGGAGAGAAATTGATCAATCTTGCCCATTCCGTGATCATGATCCGTTCGCTGCCGAGGGAGAGCGACCGCACCTCGGCTAGACGACGTTGCGGAGCACCGTCCAGGCGACCGCCGTCAGAAGCACCAACAGCTGCGTGCGCGGCTTCAGTTGGGGGCTCCACCGGCGTCCGCGCAGACCCTCGACCATCCAGCGCGCCAGCAGGGCGAGGGCGAACGGCGCGGCGAGGAGCAGCATCCGGTTGTCGTGCCAGGCGGTGGCGAGGTGACCGTGCATCAGGTCGTAGACCATGCGCGTGCCGCCGCAGGCGGGGCAGAGCAGACCGGTGAGATACCGGAACGGGCAGCCGGGCAGCAGGTGGCCCGGCTCGTGCGGATCGGTGACGTACAGATAGCCGGCCCCGGCCGTCCCGGCGGCGAGCACCGCGAGAGGTGCCGCCGCCGGGTGCCGCAGCGCGACCCGGCGCGCCGCGACGGAGTCAGCCACGCAGGACCCGGCCGTCGGAGTCGGTGGCGCTGTTGCCGACGAGCAGCATGATGCCGTCGATCAGGGCCCAGACACCGAGGCCGCCGCAGGTGAGGAGCTGGGCTATGCCGATGCCGACGTTGCCCATGTAGAAACGCCCGATGCCGAGGCTGCCCAGGGCGAGCTGGAGGACACCGGCGACGATCTTCGACTTCTCGGAGTACGGGCGGCCGTAGGGGTCGTAGCCGTACGGGGCGTTCGGGTCGCCGGTGTAGGTGCCGGGCGGGACCGGACCACCGGGGTAGCCGCCCGGCCCCGGGTACCCGCCCGGTCCCGCGTAGCCGCCCGGTCCCGGGTACCCGCCGGGCCCGGGGTAGCCGTACTGCCCCGGGTTGTCGTACGGGCCCTGCTGGCCGTACGGGCCGGGCTGCCCGGCGCCGTAGGGGCCGGTACCGCCGGGCGGGGTCGCTCCGGCGTTCGGGTAGCCGTAGCCGGGCGGCTGGTTCGGGGGCTGCGGCGGCTGGTGCGGCTGGTCGGTCAAGGTGCTGACTCCTGGTGTGCCCGCACGGGACGGCGCGGGACTGGGGTTCGAAGGCGACGATCGGTCAGGCCATCTTGCAGGAGGGGGCCCACGGCGGAGAAGTGGGTCCGCCCCACGGACTCCGCTCCCCGTCGGAGCCGGCCGAGGATCGCCCGACCGGTGACCCTCCGGCCCCCGCCCCGCCGCCGCCGTCGGCGGTGGCGGTGGCGTGGATCGCCTCAACGGGTGATCACATGGTCGGCCCCCGGTCCGGCCCGCGATGACCGTCCCCGCCCCTCCCTAACCTGATGGCATGTCAGATGACGTGTCATACGAGCTGCTCGGACTCGACAACGTACTGCTCCCCGTAGGGAACCTCGGCGAGGCGGTGAGCTTCTACGAGCGGGCCGGCTTCCCGCTCGCCTTCCAGCTCGACGAGGCGGGCATCGCCCTGCTGAAGATCGGCAAGGAGACGCCCGGGGTGCTGCTGCGCCTCGACGACGAACTGAGCCACCGGCCGCCGCCGTGGGCGTCGCCGCGCCTGTGGCTGGAGGTGCCCGACGCCCGGTCCGCGGCCCGCGCCCTGGCGGCGGCGGGCATCCCGCCGCTCGACGAGCCCTTCTCCGTCGCCACCGGCTGGACCGTCGAGTTCGCCGACCCCTGGGGCAACGTCATCGGCCTGACGGACTACACCAAGCGCCCGGAACTCGCGCGCAGGGCCTGAGAGTCGGGGCGGCGGCACGCGGCCGGGCCCGGTGCCGAAGTCTGCCCGGATCCGACTTGAACATGTTCAAAAGCAGGTCTACATTCATCCCTGACAGCGTTTTGAACGCGTTCAAGAAGGGGTGGGGACATGGACCTCACAGTCGTCGCGTACGTCATCTATCTGCTCGTCAGCATCGCGCTGACGGTCTGGGTGGCGCGCACGCTGAGCACCAACGGGCGGATCTTCCTGTCGGACGTCCTGCGCGGGAACGAGAAGCTCGCCGACGCCGTCAACCACCTGCTGGTGGTGGGCTTCTACCTGGTCAACCTGGGCTTCGTCGCGCTCTACCTGCACCAGAGCGACGAGATCTCCAACGCCCGCGAGATCTTCGAGGCCCTCTCGACCAAGCTGGGCGTCGTCCTGCTGGTCCTCGGTGTGATGCACCTGGGCAACGTGTACGTGCTCAACAAGATCCGCCGCCGGGGCGTCATGGAGCGGGAGCAGACCCCGCCGGTGCAGCCGACCGACTGGGCCGCGCCCGCGGCCGGGATGTGAGAGCGGTGACCGGCATCCAGGCCGGCCCGGGCCGGGACGCCCCGCGCGTCCCGGTCCGCGGGCTCACCGTCCTGCACGACCCGCGCTGCTCGCTGTGCGCCTTCCTGACCCACTGGCTCGCCCGGCAGGCGCAGCTGGTCCCCCTGCGCTTCGTGCCGGTCGGCTCCGAAGAGGCCCGGCGGCGCTTCCCCGGGCTCGACCACCGCGCCACCCTGAGCGAGATCACCGTCGTGGGCGACGCGGGCCAGGTCTACCAGGGGGCGCCCGCCTGGATCGTCACCCTGTGGGCGCTGCGCGAGTACCGGGCGCTGGCCCACCGGCTGAGCACCCCCACCGGGGCGAAGTTCGCCCGGGGCGCCGTCCTCGCCGCCGCCAAGTGGCGTGAGGCGCAGCGGTCCGAGCGGTGGGGCGGCGGGGCCTACCACTGGGGCGACGGGTGGAGTTACGACCCGGCGGCGGGCTGGACGTACGCGCCGCCCTGCGACAGCGGCGGATGTTCCCCCGCTCCCACTGGTTAGGCTCGTCCCGTGCCAGCACCGACAGACAGCCCCGGCCCCAGCGAGTCCTCCGTACCCTCCGCCTCCCCGGCCCCGGCGGCCAAGGACGCGGGCAGGAGCCCCGGCAAGAGCGAGCAGACCCGGGCCCTGATCCTGGAGACCGCGATGCGGCTGTTCCAGGAGCGGGGCTACGACAAGACGACCATGCGGGCCATCGCCCAGGAGGCCGGGGTCTCGGTCGGGAACGCGTACTACTACTTCGCCGGCAAGGAGCACCTGATCCAGGGCTTCTACGACCGGATCGCGAGCGAGCACCAGGAGGCCGTCCGCGAGGTGCTGGACCGCGAGACCGACCTGGAGGCCCGGCTGGGCGGCGTGCTGAAGGTGTGGCTGGACATCGCCACGCCCTTCCACGAGTTCGCGGTGCAGTTCTTCAAGAACGCCGCGGACCCGGACAGCCCGCTCAGCCCCTTCTCCCCCGAGTCGGAGCACGCGCGCGCGGAGGCCATCAGCGTCCACAAGGAGGTGCTGGCCGGGGCGAAGACGAAGGTGCCCGAGGAGCTGCGCGAGATCCTCCCGGAGCTGATGTGGCTCTCCCAGATGGGGCTCGTCCTGTACTGGGTCTTCGACCGTACGGAGGGCCGCGAGCGCAGCTACCGGCTCGCCGAGCGCGGTGCGCGGCTGACCGCGCGCGGTGTCTCGCTGGCCCGGTTCCGGCTGCTGCGTCCCCTCGTCCACGAGGTGCACGAGCTGTTCACGGACTTCCTGCCCGGGATGACGAAGGCGCTGCCCGACCCGGCGAAGAAGGCGGACAGGCCCGCGAAGAGGACGGACAAGAAGGAGGCGTAAGGGGCGCCCGTCCATGGCGGGAGCCCCTTACGTCGTCGGTTCGCTCCTGTCGTGGCCTCAGTTGACCGCGTCGGCGTCCACCTCGCCCGCCGTCAGCTCCACGTCGTGCACCAGCGGCTGGTCGGCCACCACGACGTGCCGGGCCCGCGCCCCGTACGAACGGGCCGTCGCCGAGAGCAGATACGTGCCCGGCGCCGGGACCGAGACGATGTACGAACCGTCGGCCAGCGAGGTCACGCGGTCGAGCTGACGGCCGCCCTTGGACAGCAGGGTGAGGACCGCGCCGTCGACGGGCACACCCTCCGCGTCACGGACGAGACCGTGGACGACGGTCGCGCCGCCCTCGACGGGGGCGGGCTCCTCGGCGGGCGGCGCCTCGGCCGGTTCGACCGCCAGGTGCGGCAGCCGCTTCTCCAGCCCCGCGGGCAGCCACCAGTTGGAGTCGCCGAGCAGGTGCATCGCGGCCGGCACCAGGGCCGTACGCAGGATGAAGGCGTCCAGCGCGACGGCGGCGGCCAGCCCGACGCCCGCCATCGCGGCTCCGGAGTCGCCGCTCAGGACGAAGGCCAGGAAGACGCAGACCATGATCAGCGCGGCGGAGTTGATGACCCGGCTGGTCTCGGCGAGACCGACCCGCACCGCCCGGGCGTTGTCCTTGGTGTGCACCCATTCCTCGTGCAT
The DNA here is from genome assembly GCF_036231965.1 of Streptomyces sp. NBC_01428. Lineage (NCBI taxonomy): Bacteria > Bacillati > Actinomycetota > Actinomycetes > Kitasatosporales > Streptomycetaceae > Streptomyces > Streptomyces sp. NBC_01428. The sequence goes on from NZ_CP109499.1 coordinate 3,793,104, forward strand.
GCGGCTCACCAGGAACACCTGGTAGTCCATGGACAGTCCGAAGAGGAGCGAGAGCATGATGACGGGCAGGAAGGCGTTGATCGGGCCCTCCTTGCCGAGGCCGAGGAGTTCCAGGCCCCAGCCCCACTGGAAGACCGCGGTGAGGACGCCGAAGGACGCGGCGGCGGCGATCAGGTTCATCAGCGCGGCCGTCAGCGGGACCACCAGCGAGCGGAAGGCGACCAGCAGGAGCAGGAAGCCGAGGCCGATGATCGTGGCGACGAAGTACGGGAGCCGGTCGCCGGTGATCGTGGCGAAGTCCTTCGACACGGCGGTGACACCTCCGACGTGCGCCGTCGCGCCCGCGTCCGGGATGACCCGGTCCCGCAGGGTGTCGATGAGCTCGTCGGTCCTCTGCGACTGCGGTGACGTCGTCGGCACCACCTGGACGACGGTCACGCCGTGCGCGGGCGGCAGCGCCGCGACCCTGGCCACGCCGGGCGTGCCGTCGATGCCCTTCACCAGGGCGTCCGTGTCACCGGCGGTGACCACCACCTGCAAGGGGCCGTTGAAGCCGGGCCCGAAGCCCTCCGCGAGCAGGTCGTAGGCCTTCCTGGTGGTGGTCGTGGCGTCGTCGTTGCCCTGGTCGGTGGCGCCGAGGCGCAGCGACAGGACGGGGATCGCGAGGATCGCCATGACGGCCAGCGCGACGGCGGCGATCGCCTTGGGCCGGCGCTGCACGGTCGAGGACCAGCGGGCCGCTGCGCCGCTCGTCCGCTCCGGCTCGGGGCCCCGCTCGGCGAGCCTGCGCCGCTGGCGGCGGCTGAGCACCCGTACCCCGAGCATTCCCAGCAGGGCCGGCAGCAGGGTGGTGGCCGCGAGGACGCTGAACACGACGGTGAGGGACGTCCCGATGACCACCCCGTCCAGGAAGCGCAGGTTCGTCACGAGCATGCCGGCGAGCGCGATGCACACCGTGCCGCCCGCGAACAGCACCGCCCGGCCCGAGGTGTTGAGGGCGGTGACCGCCGACTCCTCGGGCTCCATGCCGCGCAGGATGCCCCGCCGGTGGCGGGTGACGATGAACAGCGCGTAGTCGATGCCGACACCGAGGCCGATCAGGGTCGCCAACAGCGGTGCCAGGTCGGGGATGTCGGTGCTGTGGCTGAGCAACTGCGTGGAGAACAGGCCCGTACCGACACCGAAGACGGCGATGCCGATGGGCAGCAGCATCGCGTAGAACGAGCCGAACGCGAGGAAGAGGACGACGGCCGCGGCCAGGATGCCGACCATCTCGGCCAGTCCGGTGGGCGGTTCCTGCACCCGCTGGATCGCCTGACCGCCCAACTCGACCTGAAGCCCGTCCCGTCCGGCGTCCCGGGCGGTGTCGAGGACGTCCTGGACCAGTTCCTTGGGTACGGCGTTCGCCTGCTCGGTGAAGGTGATCTGGGCGTACGCGATCCTGCCGTTCCGGCTGATCTGCGCGGCGCCCCGCTCCCCCTCGTACGGTCCCGCGACGGCGCCGACGCCCTTCATGCCGGCGATCTCGTCCAGCGCGGGCTGGATCCGGGAACGGACGGACGCATCCCCGACCGTCCCCTCCTCGACCTTCCACACCACCGTGTCGGTGTCCCCCGCGCTCTCCGGGAAGGCCTTCTCCATCTGGTCGTACGCGCGCTTGGAGTCCGTGTTCGGGAGCGAGAACACGTTCGCGTAGTCCGTGCCCGCGGTGGTCGCCGCGAAGCCCAGACCGAACAGTGCGCCCACCCACAGCAACAGGACCACCAGCCGATGCCGATAGCACCAACGTGCCAATGCCGCCACGCTCAACGCTCCTTGTCCGCTTGGTCGATCGGTCGGTCCCCCAGGTCCTGCACACCAGGATCGACGGCGCCGCGCACCCCGCGACACGACGCGCCCATGACTCTCAAGGAACTCCAAAGGGGGAACTGCCCCCGCCGTCGACGGCCCCGCCGATACTGGGGGCATGAGCGCACACGAGGGATCCACCGTCCTCGTCGTCGAGGACGAGCCGAGCATCGCCGACGTCCTGACCATCGCGCTGCGCTACCACCGGTTCGAGGTGATGGCCGCCGGGACCGTCCGCGAGGCCCTCGAACTCGCCGAGCGCACCCGCCCCGACGCGGCCCTGCTCGACATCATGCTGCCGGACGGCGACGGCCGGGCCCTCGGCCGTGAACTGCGGGCGCGCCGGCCCGGACTGGCCATCGTGTTCCTCACCGCGCGGGACGCGCCCGCCGAGATCGTCGGCGCCCTCGGCTTCGGCGACGACTACATCACCAAGCCGTTCAACATCGACGAGGTCGTCGCCCGTATCACCGCCGTGCTGCGCCGGACACGGCCCGACGACGTCCTGCCGCAGCGCCCGCCGCTGCGGTACGGCGATCTGGAGCTGGACGAGACGACGTACCGCGTGCACCGCGCGGGCACCACCGTCGAGCTCACCCCCACGGAGTACGCCCTGCTGCGCTTCCTCGTCCGCAACGGCGGACGGATCGTGCCCAAGGAGCAACTCCTGCGCCACGTCTGGCAGTACGAGCATCCGGCCGAGTCCACCGTCGTGGAGACGTACATCAGCTATCTGCGGCGCAAGCTCGAACCGCTGGGGCCACCGGTGATCCAGACCCGGCGGGGCGTCGGGTACGGGCTCGCGTGAGGCCGCCCGCCCGGTCCTCGCTCCCCCGCCCGCGCCGCCGGCACGGCGTCCACTCGCTCCGCGGCCAGCTCACCCTCGCGAACGTCGCGCTCCTCGCCCTCGGCATCGTGACGGCGACCGCGGTGAGCCTGATGGGCATGCGGCACTATCTCCTCGACCAGGTGGACACCCAACTCGTGAAGACCCGCGAGTCGCTCGGCGTCTCCCGGCTCACCATGACCCAGATCGACTCGCTGACCGCCCTGACCTTCGTCCGGGACCGGATCGGGCCGGCCGTGGACGGATCGCCCAAGCCCGACTCCCTCTTCGCCGCCGTCGACCGGCGGGGCCGGGCCGTCGAGGTCGCCGGCTTCGAACCCACCGACACGCAGAGTGCGTTCGCCGCCGCCGTGGACGACCCCGGAGCGCTCGCCCACGACGACGACCCGCACGACATCACCGTCCACGGCGCCGACTACAGGGCGACCGGAGCCCGCCTCGCCGACGGCACGTACGTCCTGTTCGCCACCTCGACAGACGGGCTGCACAAGGGCATCGCGAAGGCCCTCAAGCTCGATCTGACCGTCGGCACCCTGCTGTTGGCGCTCCTCGCCTGCCTCACCATGTTCAGCGTGCGCCGCAGGATGCTGCCGCTGGAGGCCATGGTGGAGACCTCGTCGGCCATCGCCGACGGCGACCTCACCCGGCGCGTGCCCTCCAGCCACCGCCCGACCCAGGAGGTCGAACAGCTGCGGCTCGCCCTCAACTCCATGCTCCAGCAGGTCGAGTCGGCCCACCGGACCCGTGAACGCAGCACCGCCCAGCTGCGCCGGTTCGTCGGCGACGCCTCGCACGAACTACGCACCCCGCTGGCGGCGATACGCGGCTACCTCCAGCTCTACGACAAGGGGATGCTCACCGACCCCGTCGAGCGCCGCCGGGCCTGGGACCGGATGAACGGCGAGGCCGACCGCATGGGCCGCCTCGTCGACGAACTCCTCACCCTGGCCCGCCTCGACCAGCGGCCCGAACTGCGCTTCCGCAGCGTCGACCTGAGCCGGCTGGTGCGGGACGCCGCCGAGGACCTGCGTGCTCAGCAGCCCGGCCGTCCGGTGACCGTGGACGCCGACGGCACCCTGCTGGTGCAGGCCGACGAGTCCGGGCTGCGCCAGGTGCTGGGCAACCTCGTGGGCAACGTGCGCACCCACACCCCCGCCGACGTGCCGGTGCGGATCGGCCTGGAGCGCGCGGACGGTGTCGTACGGCTGTGTGTCGCGGACAAGGGTCCGGGGCTCGCCGAGGAGGACGCGACGCGCGTCTTCGACCGCTTCTTCCGGACGGGTCGCGGCGCGGGCAGCGGACTCGGCATGGCCATCGTGCACGGCGTGGTGACGGCTCACGGGGGCGGCGTGGCCGTGCGGACGGCACCCGGCGAGGGCCTCGACGTGACGGTCACCCTGCCCGTGCGGTGAGGCGGCGGGTCCGCGGGCGTCTCGGTCCGGCCCGCGGACCCGCCGAGGCTGAGGCGCCCCTCTGGTGCCGCTGTGACCTGCGGGAACGGACTTGGGGAGATGCTGACCCGGGCGATTGAACACCGGCCCGCACGGTCCCGTACACCTCGATGAAGGCGGCATCGGTCTCCACGCCCCGGTCCGTCACGCCACCACCGCGCCGCGCACGGAAGGACCGCCGGGTTGTCGTTCACATCGAGCTCTCGACAGCTGCCGAACACGGACGAGACGCCGGAACGGGAGACGCCCGAACCGGACGCGCCCTCCTCCGGAATCGAGCAGCCCGGCCCGGCCCCCCAGGATGCGTCGGAGGGCGCCCCCGATCACGCGCGGGACACCACCGACGCGGAGCCCGGGCAGAATGTGCCCTCCTCCGGGCCCGAGCAGCCCGCTCCCACCGCCGAGCGACAGCCGGCCGTCGGCATCGCGCACGACACGACGGACCCGGAGCCCGAGCGCGGCGCGACCGATGCGGAACCGGAGCCGGTCGTGCGGGCGCCGGAGGGCGAGGTCCCGGCCGGGAGCGGCGCCGGGTCGTCGTCCGACGAGGACGACGGCGGGGACGACGGCGGGGACGACGGCGAGGAACCGGTCCCGGTCTCCCCGCCCCCGTCGGCCGGCCACGCGGACGAGGGCACGGACGGGAGCACGGACGAGGGCGGGGACGAGGGCGGGGACGAGGGCGGGGACGAGGGCGGGCAGACAGGCCCCGCGGCCCCCTCGGCCGGAGGCGTCGGAGAGGCGGCTCCCCCGAGCGGACGGGTGCGTGGGTGGCGGGGGCGGTATCCGGTCGCCGCGACCGTCCTCGCGTGGACGGTGACCGGTCTCGCCGCCGTGCTCGTGCTGTTCGCGCTGCTCATGCCCGGCAAGGCGGACCAGTTCCACCCGGCACAGTTCCTGCGCGTGCCGGTGGAGGCCGTGTTCGGCGCCGCCCTGGTGCTCGTTCTGCCGCGCAGGCCGCGGATCGCCGTCTCGGCGGTCGCCGGGCTCGCCCTCGGCGTCCTGACCGTCCTGAACCTCCTCGACGTCGGCTTCAACGAATACCTGGGCCGTGGCTTCAACGTCGTCCTCGACTGGGCCCTGTTCAGCGACGCGCAGGCCTACCTCCAGGACACCTTCGGCGGGGGCGGCGCGCTCGGCATCGCGATCCTGGCCGTGGTGCTCGTGATCACCGTTCTGGCACTCGTCACGCTGTCGGTGGTCCGGCTGGGCAGCCTGGTGGCCCGCAACTCCGAGGTGGCGACGCGCGCCACGCTGGTGGCGGCCATCGTCTGGGTGACGTGCGCGGCGCTCGGCGTGCAGGTCACCGGCGTGCCCATCGCCTCCGAGCATGTCGCGCTGGCGGTCCAGGACCGGGCCCACCGGGTCCGCGACACGATCAGGGACGAGGCCGAGTTCCAGAAGATCGCGAAGAAGGACACCTTCGCGAACACGCCGCCCGACCAGCTCCTGACGGACCTGCGCGGCAAGGACATGATGATCACCTTCATCGAGAGCTACGGGCGCAGCGCCATCGAGGACCCGGTGATGGCTCCGGGCGTCGACGCGACGCTGACCGCGGAGAACAAGAAGCTCACCGGGGCCGGGTTCGCGGCGAAGAGCGGCTGGCTCACGTCGGCGACGTACGGCGGAAGCAGCTGGCTCGGCCACTCGACGTTCCTGTCGGGCCTGTGGATCAACAACCAGCAGCGCTACCGCACCGTCACCGCGGGAGATCACCTGACGCTCCCCGGCGCCTTCAAGAAGACGGGCGACTGGGACACCGTGGGCGTGATGCCGGGCGTCCAGAAGGCCTGGCCCGAGCAGAAGTTCTACGGCATCGACAAGCTCTACGACTCCCGCGACCTCGGCTACCGGGGCCCGAAGTTCAGCTGGTCCACGATGCCCGACCAGTACGCGCTGACCGCGTTCGAGCGCCTGGTGCACGGCAAGAAGCACGACAAGCCGCTCATGTCGACGATCATCCTGACGTCGAGTCACCAGCCGTGGGCACCCATCCCCAGGACCGTCCCGCAGGACCAGGTCGGCGACGGATCGGTCTACGACGCGATCGAGAAGGCCGGCAAGCGGCCCGGGGACATCATCACCGACGCGCGGAAGTCGAAGGAGGAGTACGGCAAGTCCATCCAGTACTCGGTGACGAGCCTCATCGACTACCTGGTGAAGTACGGCGACAAGAACACCGTCCTGATCTTCCTCGGCGACCACCAGCCGATCGCCCGGGTCAGCGGCGACCACGCCAGCCGCGACGTACCCGTCTCGATCGTCGCCAAGGACCCGAAGGTGCTCGACCGGATCGCCGACTGGGGCTGGACGGACGGCCTCCGGCCCGAGCACAACGCACCGGTCTGGAAGATGAGCGCGTTCCGGGACCGCTTCCTGACGGCGTACGGATCGACTCCGCACTCCTGACGGCCGTCCCGTGGCGCCGCCGACGGCGCCACGGGGGCCGACGGGTCCGTCAGATCCAGACCAGCCTCCAGAGCCGGAAGACGCCGGTTCCGTCGGACAGGTACTGGCCACCGCCGACGTCCTCGCTGCTGAGGACGTAGTCCTTGCGCTGCCACAGCGGGATCAGCGGAACGTCCTGCGCGACGGACTCCTGGATGCGCTGGAACGAGTCGGTCGTCCTGCTGCGGTCCTTGTCCTGCTGCGTCTCCCGGATCAGCCGGTCGACGTCCTTGCTGCTGTAGCCGTTCTTCATGGAGTTGCCGGTGCCGACGAGGGGCGCGCCGAAGGTGTCGGGGTCGGGGTAGTCCGCGACCCAGCCGACCGCCCAGGCGTCCAGGGCGCCCTCGGCGTACCGCTTCTGGAAGTCCGTCCACTCGTAGCCCTTGGTCGTCACCTTGAACAGTCCGCCGGCCTCCAGCTGCCGCTTGAGTTCGGTGGCCTCCTCGCCCGCCGCGCCCCGGCCCTCGGCGAATCCGTAGGTGAAGCGCACGGGCAGGGTGACCCCGGCCTCGGTCAGCAGGGCGCGCGCCTTCTTGGCGTCCGGCTTCGGGTAGGCGTCGAAGAAGGACGTCGAGTGGCCGGTGATCCCCGCGGGGATCAGCCCGTACAGCGCCTCGGTGGTCCCCCTGTACGTCCGGTCGACGAGCTGCTCGCGGTCGATCAGCGAGGCGACCGCCTGCCGGACCCGCGCGTCGTGCAGCGGCGAGGACGCGCGGACGTTCAGGACGAGGTTGCGGGTCTCGGCGCTCGCCGCCTCCGTGACCCGCTGCTTCGGGTCGCTCGGCGAGAGACGGGCGAGCATGGCGGGCGGCAGCTGGCGTGCGGCGACGTCGAACTTCTTCGCCTTCCAGGCGGCCTGCAGGGCCTGCGAGTCGGGGTAGTAGCTCAGGACGACGGGCCTGCCGAGGTCCTTGACGGCGCCTTCGTAACGGGAGTTGGGCGCGAGGACGGCCCGCTGGTCCTTCGCGTACTTCTTCAGCGTGTACGGTCCTGTGCCGTCCGCGTCGGTGCCGGTGCGCAGGGCGCGCTTCGGGTAGCGGGTGTGGTCGACGATCGAGCCCGCGCCGGTCGCCACCTTGAACGGGAAGGTCGCGTCCGGCGACGACAGGTGGAAGGTGACGGTCTGCCCGCTCGCGTCCACCGTGCCGAGCGTCGACAGCAGGGAGGCGGGCCCCACCTCGGAGTTGATGCGCTTGACCCGCTCGAAGGAGAACTTCACGTCCTCGCCGGTCATCCTGCGTCCGCTCGGGAACGCCACGTCGTCGCGGAGCGTGCAGCGATAGGTCCGCAGGCCGGAGTCCGAGAACGCGCAGCTCTTCGCGGCGTCCGGTACGGGTTCGGCGCCGCCGGGCTCGAACGTCAGCAGCGACTGGAACAGATTGCTGAACAGCGCCCAGGACCCGGCGTCGTAGGCGCCGGCCGGGTCGAGCGAGGTGACGGCGTCCGTCGTGCCGACCGTGATGGTGCGGTCGGTGTTCTCCTTCTTCGGCAGTAACTGCCAGCCCGCCACACCCACGCCCGCCAGGACGAGTAGTACGGCCAGAACTCTTACGCGAACCGATCGCATCGGTGCCCTCCCCAAGGCCCACCGCAGGCCACTCCCCTGGTGACGCGGATCACCTAATCACAGGAGTTTCAGGAGAGGAGGCGGTTTCGGGAGAGTGTTCGACAACGATGCGGACAGCCTCGCCGGCCGCCTCACAGCGGGCTCTCAGGCTTCTCGCGAGGCCAGCTCCACGACCGTGATGTCCGAGGGCGCGCCCACCCTGGTCGGCGGCCCCCAGGCGCCCGCGCCCCGGGAGACGTAGAGCTGGGTGTCGCCGTAGCGCTCCAGCCCCGCGACGGTCGGGTTGGCCGCGGCCGCGACGAGGTTCCCGGGCCACAACTGTCCGCCGTGGGTGTGTCCGGACAACTGGAGGTCGACGCCGTGCCGTACCGCGTCGTGGATCTGCACCGGCTGGTGGGCGAGCAGGACACAGGCCCGCGCGGTGTCCCGGTCGCCGAGCGCCCGGTCGAAGTCGGGACCGTGTCCCTCGCTCTCGCCCTGGACGTCGTTGACGCCGGCGAGGTCGAATCCGGCCAGTTCGGTACGGGCGTTCTCCAGCGGGTGGATGCCCAGCTCGCGTACCTCCCGGACCCACTGCGCGGCCCCGGAGAAGTACTCGTGGTTCCCGGTGACGAAGTAGGCGCCGTGCCGGGCCCGCAGTCCGGCGAGCGGGGCGGCCGCGGGGCCGAGGTTCTTGACGCTGCCGTCGACCAGGTCACCGACGACGGCGATCAGGTCCGGCTGCGTGGAGTTGATGGTGTCGACGACCTTCTGCGCGAAGCCGCGCCCGAGCACCGGTCCGAGGTGGATGTCGCTCACGACGGCGATCCGGTACCCGTGGGCGGACCGCGGCAGCTTGGCGAGCGGCACAGTGACCCGCTTCACCGCGGGACCGCGCAGCACGCCGTACGTGCCGTATCCGACGGTTCCCACCGCGGCGGCGGCGACGGCACCGCCCACGACGCGGGAGACGAAGAGGCGGCGCGACGGAGCCGCGAGCGGCCCGCCCACGGGGGCGGCCGTGCCCAGCGGCTCTCCGGAGCCTCGCGGCTCTCCCGGCTGTCCCGGAGCGGCGGGCTCGGTGTGCTTCGCCGCGGACGGTTCCTTCGGGGCCGGTTCCGTCGAGGCCGACACGCCCGGGGTGCGATGCACGCCGACCGTCGTTCCGTGGGCGACGGCTTCGGTGCCGGCTTCGGTGCCGGAATCGGTGCCGGAATCGGTGCCGGAATCGGTGCCGGAATCGGTGCCGGAATCGGTGCCGGAATCGGTGCCGGAATCGGCGACGGCTTCCGTTCCCGCGGTCCGTCGTGTCGCGGCGCGGTGGTCGAGGGCCCGTCGGAGGAGAGGCCGTACGAGTTCGCCGGCCAGCAGCGCGAGCAGCAGGTAGAGCGCGAGGGCCATCCACAGGAACCCGGGCCATCCCAGGGTCCGCTGCAGCCAGAAGGGGGCGCCGGCGCGCTCGCTCACCACGGCGGCGAGCATCAGCAGCGGTCCGGCGACGAAGAGGGCGGCGCCCACGCGGCGGGCCGTTCCGGGGCCTGCCGTGGTGTCCCGCACCAGGCGGCGCCAGGCATACCAGTGGAACCCACCGAGCACGGCCAGTGCGGCCACACCCACCAGCACGAACACGATGACCATGGCGCCCGGCTCCGTTACGACGTCCGGCGCGCGGCGCGTACGCCGCGCAACCCGATGACCCCGACGACCGTCCCCAAGACAAAGGAGACGACGGCCAGCGTGAGATGCACCCAGAAGTAGGCCGTCGGATCACCCGCGTCGTCGAACGCGAGCCCGCTGCCGTCCTTGTACAGGTTCTTGATGAAAGTGACCCAAATGACCCAACTCCACACCCCGAAGGCGAGCAGGAACCAGGAGATGGGGCGGCTGAGCTTCATGGGTTCAGTATCGCCGTCGCCGACCGCGACCCGGCGCCGGGGTGTGGAGGGCGCGCACACCTCCCCGGGCGGCGGGAGGACTTCCCGCCCTCGGCCCTGTAATTTCTCGACCGTGCCCGAGTCGAAAAAGACCATCAAGCGATCCCTGTTGGTCACTTCAGCCACCTTGTTGACCTTGTCCCTCACCGCGCCCGCTTTCGCGGACGCCGACACGAGCCCCAAGGCGTCCCCGTCGACCTCGCCGTCCGCCACTCCCCCGGCGAACATGTCGACCGTCGGCGGCGCGCAGCTAGGCCTCCCCGGCAGCCAGGTGAACCTCGGCAGCGGTGTGCCGGTGCTGCCCAAGGACGTCACCGCCCGCTCCTGGATCGTCGCCGACGCGGAGTCCGGTGACGTCCTCGCCTCGCACAACGCGCACTGGCGGCTGCCCCCGGCGAGCACGCTGAAGATGCTGTTCGCCGACACGCTGCTGCCCAAGTTCCCGAGGAGCACCGCGCACAAGGTGGTCTCCTCCGACCTGGCGGGCATCGGTGCGGGCTCCAGCATGGTGGGGATAAAGGAGAACGAGACCTATTCGGTCCACGACCTGTGGCTGGGTGTCTTCCTGCGGTCCGGCAACGACGCCGTGCACGTCCTGTCCGCGATGAACGGCGGCGTCGACCAGACGGTCCGCGACATGCAGGAGCACGCCGACGACCTCCAGGCGCTCGACACGAACGTGGTGAGCCCGGACGGCTACGACGCGAGCCGCCAGGTGTCGTCGGCGTACGACCTGACGCTGTTCGCCCGTTCGGGTCTGCAGAAGAAGGACTTCCGGGAGTACTGCTCGACGGTGCGCGCGAAGTTCCCCGGCGGGACGGCGAAGAACGCGAAGGGCCGGACGACCCGCGAGTCCTTCGAGATCCAGAACACCAACCGGCTGCTGACGGGGGACAGCGATGTCACCACGTACCAGGGCATCGCCGGCGTGAAGAACGGCAACACGACCAACGCGGGCGCCACCTTCACCGGGGTCGCCGAGCGGGACGGCAAGGTGCTGCTCGTCACGGTCATGAACCCGGAGAAGAGCGAGCACAACGAGGTCTACAAGGAGGCGGCGCGGCTCCTGGACTGGGGCTTCCAGGCCTCGGGCAAGGCCCAGCCGGTGGGTGAACTCGTGCCGCCCAAGGGCGTCGACACCTCCGCGCAGCCGGGCGCGACGGCCTCGGGCAGCGCCACCCCCGACGCCTCGAAGAAGCCCGTGACGGCCTCCTCCGCCTCCGCGAAGGGCGGTTCGAGCGGGGTCGGCATCGCGCTCGCCATCACGGGCGGCGTCCTCGTCCTGCTCGCCGCGGGCGTCTACCTCGTGAACCGCCGCTGGCCCGGCCGCTCCAAGAGCTGACCGCCGGCGCCGCCGACCGCGCTGTACGGAGAAGTCCCGGCACCTGTGAGGTGCCGGGACTTCTCCGTACAGACAGCGGCTTCAGGAAAACGTCCCCGGGGATCAGGCCGTGCGGCGGCCCTCCGAGCCGGACGGCGCGCGGGGACCGGCCCCCGGGTCGCCCTGACCGGCCGGCGCGTCCGCGGCGCCCGCTCCCCTCGCGGCGTCGGCGTCGGCCGCGGCGACCTCCGCGTCCTCTTCGGACGTCGTCGGCGTGTCGGCCTCCCCGGGCTGCCCCAGCTCCTCCTCCTTGCTCCCCGTCGCCGTCCAGGCGGCACAGAACAGGAGCAGTTTCGAGGTGAAGTTGATCCACAGGAGCAGCGCGATCGGCACCCCGAAGGCGCCGTACATGCTCTTCGAGGCCACACCCCGCATATAGCCGCTGAGCAGCAGCTTGAGCAGTTCGAAGCCGATCGCGCCGATCAGCGAGGCGACGATCAGCCGGCGGCGGGGCGGCTGGACGCCGGGCAGCAGGGTGAGCACGTACAGCAGGACGAGGAAGTCGGCGAGGACGGCCACCGCGAAGGCGATGACCTGGAGCAGCACGCTCCCCCAGCCGTTCTCGTCGATACCGATCTGCCGCGACGACCAGCCCACCGCCGTGGACGCGAGCGTGGAGACGACGACCGTCAGGAGCACGGCGCCGCCCAGGCCGACGAGCACACCGCCGTCCTTGCCCTTGCGAAGCAAGGGGTTCTCCTCGGTGTCCGGCAGCTCCCAGACCGCGCGCAGGCACTCCCGCATCGAACCGACCCAGCCGATACCGGTGACCAGCAGCAAGGCACCCGCGATGAGCCCGATGGCGCCGGCGTTCTGGACGAGGCTGTTGATGTCGAGCTGGTCGGAGATGCCCGGCACCTGCTCGGCGAGCTTGTCCTGAAGGTCCTTCTGCTGCTGGGTGCTCAGCGTCGCGGCACCGATCGCGGCGGCGACGGTCAGCAGCGGGAAGAGCGCCACGAAGCTGATGAAGGTCATCGCCGCGGCGAGCCGCGTCCACTTCACCCGGTCCAGCCGCTCGTACGAGCGCCACGCGTGCGTGGTCATCAGGCGTACGACCAGAGGTCCCACGCCGGGAAGTTTTTTCAGCCAGTCCATGATCCGACTCTGCCCTCGCCTCGGAAAACCAATGTGCGGGTACCCCAAAAACGCAGGACAGTGGCGATCGCCATGCCGATTCCCGCACCGGAGACGGTGTCGGCGCGCTGTGAGGTGAACCCGAGCCCGTAGTGACTGACGGCGATGCACAGCAGCTGCACCAGCGCGCCCGCGATGTTCACGGCGAAGAAGACCGCGTACTGGCGGGGCCCCCGAGCCGCGTGCCGGTAGGTGCCGAGCGCGTTCCCGGCGTACGCGACTGAACAGCCCGCCAGGAAGGAGAGCGCCTTGGCGGTCAGCGGATCCAGGCCCGCGGGACCGCGCAGCCAGAGGAAGAGGCCGAGGTCGGCGGCGTACGCGAGGAGGCCCGCGGCGGCGAACCCGGCGACCTCGCGGAGGAACCGCGCGCGGGGCCCGGGCCCGAAATGGGCGACTCCTCGGACGACCGGTTCCGTGAGGACTGCCCCGGACGCGGCGGGACCGGGGACAGGCCCCGGGCCGGCGGGGTGCTCGGTGACGCTCACCAGTTCGCCACGGCGAGCCCGTACATCGCGAGCCAGACGAGGCCGATGACGGCGAGCGCCCGGTCGTGCAGGACGACGTCCTCCGGCTCACCCGCCGTGCCCCGGTCGGCGAAGACGGCGTAGCGCAGGACGGCGAAGATGAAGGCGACCATGGACAACTGGCGCCAGGGCAGCACGCCGGTGCTGGGCACGCTTCCCTCCTCCAGGGCCCACAGGCAGTAGCCGAGGACGGACACTCCGGCGGCCAGCTGCCACACGAAGCGCAGGTAGCCGGTCGTGTACTCGGTGAGCAACGCGCGCGTGGCGCCCGCTTTGCCCGCCATCTGCACGGCCTCGGAGTAACGCTTCGCCGACACCATGAACAGCGCCCCGAAGCCCGTGGTGATCAGGAACCAGCGCGACAGCGGGATGCCGAGGGCCAGGCCGCCGACCATCGCCCGCATCAGGAACCCGGTCGTGACGACGACGAGGTCCACGACGAGCACGTGCTTGAGGCTGACGCAGTACGCCAGCTGCATCCCGATGTACGCGGTCAGCAGCGCGCAGACGGCCGGTGAGCAGAGCCAGGCGGCGAGGGCGGGCGCGAGGGCCGCGAGGATGCCGCCGGCGGCGTAGGCGACCGGCACGGGGACCTGGCCCGCGGCGACCGGACGGTGGCGCTTCACGGGGTGGGCGCGGTCGGCGGCGGCGTCCCGGGCGTCGTTGATCAGGTACACGGCGGCGGCGGAGGCCGTGAACAGGGCGAAGACGATGGCGAGTTGGCCGAGCGCGTGGCGGGAGAACAGCTGGCCCGCGGCGGCCGGGGCGGCCACGACGAGCACGTTCTTCACCCACTGCCGGGGGCGCGCGGTCCTGACGAGGCCCCGGACGAGTCCGGTCAGGCTTCTCGGGGGCGGCGCGAGGGCGGGGGCGCGCTCCAGGAGCGCCGTGCGCTCAGCCATGGCGCACCCCGATCCACCGGGCGCCCAGTCCGGCCGTCGCGGCTCCCAGGGCGGCGCCCGCGGCGACGTCGGTCGGGTAGTGGACACCGACCACGAGACGCGAGAGGCACATCGCGGCGGCCAGCGGCACGGCGACCGGCGCGCCGAGTGCGCCGAGTGCGCCGAACGAGACCGCGGCGGCCGCCGCCGAAGTGGCGTGCGAGCTGGGGAAGGAGTGCCGTCCCGCCGTGCGCACCAGCGGTCTCACATGGGTGGGGCGGGGGCGGCGCACGATCCGCTTCACCCCCATGCTCGCGAGGTGCGCGGTGGCGGTGAGGACGGTCGCGCGCAGCCAGGCGCCTCGGCGCTCCCGGTCGACGGCCGCCCCGGCGAGTCCGGCGGCGAGCCAGAGCGCGCCGTGTTCACCGCTCCGGGACAGAGCACGGGCGGTGGCCGCGATACGTGGGTGGTCGCCGTAGGCGTGGACCATGGACAGCAGCCGCCGGTCCATGCCGTCGAGGCTCCGGTCCGCACGGCCGCCGCGCCGGTCCCTGCCGGCTGGGCTGCCGCGGTCCATGCCGACTGCGGCGCGGTCCATGCTGTCGTCGTCGCAGTCCATGTCGTCACGCGAGCGGTCAACGTCTTCGTGATGACGACCGATGCGCTCAATGCCGTCAATGCCGTCAAGGTCGTCCATGCGATCAAGGTCGTCAGGCCGGCGATCGTCGGTGTCACGCTGTCGGTCCATGCGGTCGGGCTCGTCATGGTCGTGGCGTGGTCGGTCTCTCTCGCCACCACGGTGGCCATGGCCGTCAAGCCGCCGATCCAAGTCGTCACGGTCGTCAAGTTCGTCCATGTGATCTCACTCTTCTAGTGAGGAGCCGCAGAATTACGGCAATCTAGGACGACATCCCATTAATCACCCATTTCGGTGAGGAGCCGTGAGGGGCTGGGGAGATTGCCCCGGTGTGCACCCTTGGCGGCGCTACGGTCACGGGCATGCCTGCCGACACCGTCTCCGTCACGGGTTGGGGCCGCACCGCCCCGACCGCCGCCCGACTGGTCCGCCCGCGCAGCTACGAGGAGGCGGCGTCCGCCGTCCGGGAGTGCGGCACCCGGGGCGGGATCGCCCGGGGGCTCGGACGGGCGTACGGCGACGCCGCGCAGAACGCGGGCGGGGCCGTGCTCGACATGACGGGCCTCGACCGGATCCACGCCATCGACGTGAGCGGCGGCACGGTCCTGTGCGACGCCGGGGTGTCCCTGCACCGGCTGATGGAGGTGCTGCTCCCCCTCGGGTGGTTCGTCCCGGTCACCCCCGGGACCCGCTACGTGACGGTGGGCGGGGCGATCGGCGCGGACATCCACGGCAAGAACCACCACGGATCCGGCTCGTTCGCCCGGCACGTGCTCTCCTTCGAGCTGCTGACCGCGGACGGGGAGATCCGGACGGTCGCACAGGGCGAGCCCCTCTTCGACGCCACGGCGGGCGGCATGGGCCTGACCGGCGTGATCCTCACGGCGACGGTCCGCCTCCAGCCGGTGGAGACCGCGCTGATGTCCGTCGACACCGAGCGTGCGGTCGACCTGGACGACCTCATGGCCCGGCTGACCGCCACCGACCATCTCTACCGCTACTCGGTCGCCTGGATCGACCTCCTCGCGCGCGGGGCGAACATGGGCCGCTCGGTCCTGACCCGCGGCGACCACGCCCCGCTGAACGCGTTGCCCCCGCGGGCGCGCCGGCACCCGCTGGCGTTCCGCCCCTCACGACTGCCGGCGCCACCCGCCTTCGTACCGGAGGGCCTCCTCGGCCGGACGACGGTGGGCCTCTTCAACGAGCTCTGGTACCGCAAGGCGCCCCGCGCGCGTACCGGCGAACTCCAGCGCATCCCGACCTTCTTCCACCCCCTCGACGGGGTACCGCACTGGAACCGCGTCTACGGCCGCGGCGGGTTCGTGCAGTACCAGTTCGTCGTCGGACACGGCCAGGAGGAGGCCCTGCGGCGCATCGTGGGGCGGATCTCCGAGCACCGCTGCCCGTCGTTCCTCGCCGTCCTGAAGCGCTTCGGGGAGGGCGATCCGGGCTGGCTGTCCTTCCCGATGTCCGGCTGGACCCTCGCTCTCGACATCCCGGCGAACCTGCCGGGCCTCGGCGCCTTCCTCGACGAACTCGACGAGCAGGTGGCGGGAGCCGGCGGGCGGGTCTACCTCGCCAAGGACGCGCGGCTCCGGCCCGAACTGCTGGCCGCGATGTACCCCCGGCTGGACGCGTTCCGCTCGCTGCGCCGAGAACTGGACCCCCGGGGCGTCTTCACCTCGGACCTGTCCCGCCGCCTGGACCTGTAGAGCGCGTTCCCGGCCACCCCGCCCCCCGGCGCCTGTCCCGCCCTCGTCGTTTCGTCCCCGTCTCAAGGAGCTGTCATGAAGGACGCCTTCGGTATCCCCCAGTCCCTGCTGATCCTCGGCGGCACGTCCGAGATCGCGCTGGCCACCGCGCGCCGGATGATCGTCCGGCGCACCCGCACGGTGTGGCTGGCCGGACGGCCGACGCCCGCCCTGGAGGAGGCCGCCGAACAGCTGCGCGCGCTCGGCGCGGACGCCCGTACGGTCGCCTTCGACGCCTTGGACCCCGAGTCCCACGAGGAGGCGCTCGGCAAGGTCTTCGCCGAGGGCGACATCGACATGGTCCTGATGGCCGTCGGGGTCCTCGGCGATCAGGCGCTGGACGAGCGTGAGCCCGTCGCGGCGGCGCGGGTCGCGATGACCAACTACACGGGGGCCGTCTCGTCGGGCCTGGTGTGCGCGCGGGCCCTCCAGACGCAGGGGCACGGCTCCCTGGTGGTGCTGTCCTCGGTCGCGGGTGAGCGCGCCCGCCGCTCGAACTTCATCTACGGCTCCAGCAAGGCCGGTCTGGACGCGTTCGCGCAGGGGCTCGGCGACGCCCTCCACGGCACGGGCGTGCACGTGATGATCGTCCGTCCCGGGTTCGTCCGCACCCGGATGACGGCCGGCCTGCCGGAAGCGCCGCTGGCGACCACGCCGGAGGCGGTGGCCGCCGCGATCGAGCTGGGGCTCCGGCGCCGGTCGGAGACGGTGTGGGTACCGGGGGCGCTGCGGGTGGTCATGTCCGCCCTGCGACACGCGCCGCGCGGGTTGTTCCGTCGCCTGCCGCTCTGAGGCAGTGCCGACACGCCGTGCCCCTGGAGCCCTGAGCCCGGGGGCACGCGCGCGTGAGGACCGGCCTCAGTGAGGACCGGCGCAGAGGACCGACGTCAGAGCGCGGGCAGGGTCGTGTTGGTGCCGCGCTCCGAGGGGCAGGCCTGCGGGGGGACCACGGCGCCGCCGAAGACGTACTCGCGGAGCTTGCGCCACACCGCGTCCGGGCCCTGCTCGTAGAGCGCGAACCCGGTGCAGGGCCACTGGGCCTCGTAGCCGGAGAGTGCCTCGAAGGCGCGGTCCATCGCCTCGTCGTCGATGCCGTGGGCCACGGTGACGTGCGGGTGGTACGGGAACTGGAGCTCCCGGGCGCAGGGGCCGGAGGCGTCCCGGACCTGCTTCTGGAGCCAGGTGCAGGCCTCCGTGCCCTCGGCCACCCGGACGTAGACGACCGGTGACAGGGGGCGGAAGGTGCCCGTGCCGGACAGCCGCATGGGGAACGGGCGCCCGGCCGCGGCGACGTCGAGGAGGTGCGCCTCGATCGCGGGCAGGGCGGACTCCTCCACCTCGGTCGGCGGCAGCAGGGTGACGTGCGTGGGGATGCCGGAAGCCGCGGGGTCGCCGAAGCCCGCGCGCCGCTCCTGGAGCAGGCTGCCGTGAGGCTCCGGGACCGCGATCGACACGCCGATCGTTACGGTCCCCACGTCGTCTCCTGTCGTCGTTCCATGGTCCGGTCGGTGGTGGTGCGGGGCGGACAGGGGCCGTGGTACGGCCTGTCCGGCTATCGACTGTACGGCGGTGAGGCCCTCTATTGGCGGCCGTACGAGTGTCGCGCTCGTCTCGTACTGACTGCCGAAGGCGCTGTGGTAGGGGCCGCCGTACGGGCCGGGGCCCCGGCGACGCGGCGGCCCCGTCCGTCAGTGCTTGGCGGGCAGGAAGCCGACCTTGTCGTACGCCTGGGAGAGCGTCTCCGCGGCGACGGCACGGGCCTTCTCCGCGCCCTTGGCGAGGATCGAGTCGAGGGTCTCCGGGTCGTCCAGGTACTGCTGGGTGCGCTCACGGAACGGCGTCACGAAGTCGACCATGACCTCGGCGAGGTCCGTTTTCAGCGCACCGTAGCCCTTGCCCGTGTACTTCTGCTCCAGTTCGGCGATACCGGTCCCGGTGAGGGTCGAGTAGATGGTCAGCAGGTTGCTGATACCCGGTTTCTCCGCCGGGTCATACCTGATGACCGTGTCCGTGTCGGTGACCGCGCTCTTGACCTTCTTGGCCGTCGCCTTCGGGTCGTCGAGCAGGTTGATGAGGCCCTTGGGCGTGGACGCCGACTTGCTCATCTTGATCGCCGGGTCCTGGAGATCGAAGATCTTCGCCGTCTCCTTGAGGATGTACGGCTTCGGGACCGTGAACGTCGCGCCGAAGCGGCCGTTGAAGCGCTCGGCGAGGTCACGGGTCAGCTCGATGTGCTGTCGCTGGTCCTCACCGACCGGCACCTCGTTGGCCTGGTAGAGCAGGATGTCCGCGACCTGGAGGATCGGGTACGTGAACAGGCCGACGCTGGCCCGGTCGGCGCCCTGCTTGGCGGACTTGTCCTTGAACTGCGTCATGCGGGAGGCCTCACCGAAGCCGGTCAGGCAGTTCATGATCCACGCGAGCTGCGCGTGCTCGGGCACGTGGCTCTGCACGAAGAGCGTGCAGCGCTCCGGGTCGAGGCCCGCGGCGAGGAGCTGGGCCGCGGCGAGCCGGGTGTTGGCCCGCAGGTCCGCGGGGTCCTGCGGAATCGTGATCGCGTGCAGGTCGACGACCATGTAGAACGCGTCGTGGGACTCCTGCAGGGCCACCCACTGGCGGACCGCGCCGAGGTAGTTGCCGAGGTGGAACGAGCCTGCCGTGGGCTGGATTCCGGAGAGCACGCGAGGACTGTCAGAGGCCATGCTCACCATTCTCTCAGGTACCGGGACCCGCTCCGGAACTGGCCGGAAACAGCAGGGACACGAGGGGGAACCGATGGGCCCCGAGCGGTGTACCAAGAGTGTGAGGACGCGGGAGGGGGGCCGCATCGTCGTCGACGAGGCCGAGGTCATCGCCCGCGTACGCGCCGGAGAGCCGGAGGCGTACGCGGAGCTGGTCCGTGCCCACACGAGTATCGCGATCAGGGCGGCCAGAGCACTCGGCGCGGGGGCGGACGCGGAGGACGTGGTGCAGCAGGCCTTCATCAAGGCGTACTGCTCGCTGGAGCGCTTTCGGGAGGGCTCGGCGTTCAAGCCGTGGCTGCTGTCGATCGTGGCCAACGAAGCGAGGAACACCGTGCGCACGGCGGTGCGCCAGCGCACCCTGGCCGGCCGGGAGGCCGCGCTGACCGAGGCGGAACCGCTGATACCGGAATCGACGGACCCGGCCCTCGCGGCCCTGGAGACGGAGCGCCGGGCGGCGCTGCTGGCCGGCCTGGACCAGCTGAGCGAGGAGCACCGCCTCGTCGTCACCTACCGCTATCTCCTGGAGATGGACGAGCCGGAGACGGCCCAGGCGCTCGGCTGGCCCCGGGGCACGGTGAAGTCCCGGCTCAACCGCGCCCTGCGCAAACTGGGCCGGCTCCTGCCCGCCCTCGAACCCCGCGAGCCGCTACTGCCCCGCCAGCCGGGGCAGCCCCGAGAGCCCCGAGAGCCCCGACAAGGGGGTGCCGACCATGCGTGAGCCGTACAAGGACGCGGACGCGGACGAGGGCGAGGATGCCGCCGGTGCGGGACCGGGCCTCGGCCGCGGGAGGCGGGAGCACGCCGACGCCGCCCGGCTGCGGGACGAGCTGCTGGCGCTCGGAAGGACGCTGGACGGGCCGGGGACCGGCGGCGCCGATCGCGGTGAGTCGATGGCCGAGCGGGTGCTGTCGGAGCTGCTCGCGATGGAGGCGTCCCCGGCCTCGACGCGGCGGTACGACGCGACCCCGTCCGCGGTGACCGGCCGGCCGTCGCGATCCGGCGCGCGGCTGCGGTTGGTGCGTCGCTGGGCGCGGGAGCGTTGGCGCGTTCTGACGGCGGGTCTGTGCGGTGTGCTGACGGTGCTCGTCCTCACCCCTCCGGTGCGCGCCGCGGTCGTCGACTGGTTCGACTTCGGCGGCATCGAGGTGCGGTACGACCCGTCGGTCGCGCCCTCGGCCGGTGCCCGGGTGCCGGGCTGCCCCGGCCCCTCCCTGACGTCGGCTCAGGCGGCGCGGCGAGCCGGGTTCACCCCACCCGTGCCCGGCGCGCTCGGGACGCCGGACACGATCACGGTGACACCGGAGCCGAAGGGGCGCCTGCTGATGAACCTGTGCTGGCGCGAGCACGGGCACACGGTCCGGATCGACGCGTTTCCGGCCCGGCTGGACATCGGTTTCACCAAGACGGTGCGGGAGCCGCCGCAGTGGCTGAGCCTGGGCGACGGGGAGACGCTCGGCAGTCCCGCGCTGTGGTTCGCGCGCCCGCACGTTCTGAGCTTCCGGCTCCTCGACGCGGACGGCGAGGGCTTCGACCACGCCGAGCGGACCGCCGGGCCGACGCTGCTGTGGACGCACCACGGCGAGGTGACGCTCCGGCTGGAGGGGGTGCCGTCCAAGGCGCGGGCGCTGGAGATCGCGCGCTCGCTGAAATAGCCCACCCGCCGGCCGCGAGACCGCTCCGAGGTCGGCGGGCCCCGAGAGGGAACCCCGAGGGGTCGAGCGGTGTACCAGGAGTGAGACGTCTCGTGCGGGCCCCACCGGCTGAGGGTGGGCGCGCCGAGCGAGACGGCGGGTGCGATGCCGAGAGGACGAGCGGCCAAGGAACGAGAAGCCGAGGAACGAGAGGCCGAGGGAACGAGGGGCTGGCGACATGGGGGGACGGATGACGTGCAGGGGTCGGTGGGATCGAAGGGGCAGGGCGAGGGTGTGGGGGCGGTTCCTCGTGTCGGTGGCGGTGGCCCTGTCGGCGTCGCTGACGGTCGGCGCCGCGCCGTCCCGGGCCGCGGTCGGTTCCGAGGGCCTCGGTACAGCGGCCGGTTCCGAGGGCCTCGGTACAGCGGCCGGTTCCGAGGGCCTCGGTAAAGGTGACAGCCCGGACCTGGCTCTGGTGATCGCCGGCGACACCGGGCGGACGGTGACGCTGCACTCCGGGGACCGGGACTTCGGGCGGCTGTGGCGGCTGCTGGCGCCCCGGTTCACGGGGACGGAGCAGGTGCCCGACGCGTGGGCCCACGGCGACTATCCGGCGGTGCGGGCCACGGTCGTCTGGGGGCTGACCGGTGTCGGGGGCTGGCCCCAGACAGCTCGTGCGCCCGGCGGGGACGTCGCCGTCGAGCGGCAGGACCAGGTGTTCCTCGCGCGGGACGGCACACCGTGGGTGCGCACGGACGTCTCACCCGACGTGGTCGACGACGACATCCGCTGGCATCGGGCGCCGCGCTCACTGTTCGGGCAGCTGGCGCGGGACGGAAAGCTGTTCGGTCCGCAGCGGGCGGCGCCGGTGTCCACGGGACGGGCGGCGCGGGAGCGGGCGGAGTGGGCGCTGGCCGGAGTCGCCGCGGGGCTACTGATGGGCGCCGGGATCCCCTGGTGCAGACGCCGCGCGGCGACCCGGCGCGAGAACGCCGGATCGCCGCGGGAGCCACGACAGGAGCTGGTCGACCTGTAGGAGCCGGCCGGTGGGCGGCTGTCAGCCGAGGTCGATCTCCGGGTAGAGCGGGAACGGCGCCAGCAGGTCGGTGGCGCGGTGGGCGATCTCGTCGGAGATCTTCGCGTCGAGGACGTGCTGGGCCTTGGACGGAGCGCCCTTGGCGGTGGTGCCGGCCTCGGCGGCGGTGAGGACGCGGTCGATCAGACCGGCGATCTCGTCCATCTCGGCCGCACCGAGACCACGGGTGGTCAGCGCGGGCGTGCCGATGCGGATACCGGAGGTGTACCAGGCGCCGTTCGGGTCGGCGGGAATGGAGTTCCGGTTGGTGACGATGCCCGAGTCGAGCAGGGCCGACTCGGCCTGACGGCCGGTGAGGCCGTAGGAGGAGGCCACGTCGATGAGGTTGAGGTGGTTGTCGGTACCGCCGGTGACCAGCGTGGCGCCGCGGCGCATCAGGCCCTCGGCGAGGGCACGGGCGTTGTCGACGACGGCCTGCGCGTAGTCGCGGAACTCGGGGCGGCGGGCCTCCGCGAGTGCGACGGCCTTGGCGGCCATGACGTGCGGGAGGGGGCCGCCGAGCACCATCGGACAGCCGCGGTCGACCTGCTCGGCGAGGGTCTCGTCGCACAGGACCATGCCGCCGCGCGGGCCGCGGAGCGACTTGTGCGTGGTCGTGGTGACGATCTGGGCGTGCGGCACCGGGTCGAAGTCGCCGGTGAGGACCTTGCCGGCGACGAGGCCGGCGAAGTGGGCCATGTCGACCATGAGGGTGGCGCCGACCTCGTCGGCGATCTCCCGCATGATGCGGAAGTTCACCAGGCGGGGGTAGGCGGAGTAACCGGCGACGATGATCAGCGGCTTGAACTCGCGGGCGGAGGTGCGCAGGGCCTCGTAGTCGATGAGGCCGGTCGCGGGGTCGGTGCCGTAGGAGCGCTGGTCGAACATCTTGCCGGAGATGTTCGGGCGGAAGCCGTGGGTGAGGTGGCCGCCGGCGTCGAGGGACATGCCGAGCATGCGCTGGTTGCCGAAGGCCTGGCGCAGTTCGGCCCAGTCGGCCTCGGTGAGGTCGTTGACGTTGCGGACGCCTGCCTTGGCAAGGGCGGGGGCCTCGACGCGGGCGGCGAGGACGGCCCAGAAGGCGACGAGGTTGGCGTCGATGCCGGAGTGCGGCTGGGCGTAGGCGTGCTCGGCGCCGAAGAGTTCGCGGGCGTGCTCGGCGGCGAGGGCCTCGACAGTGTCGACGTTGCGGCAGCCGGCGTAGAAGCGGCGGCCGACGGTGCCCTCGGCGTACTTGTCGCTGAACCAGTTGCCCATGGCGAGCAGGGTGGCCGGGGAGGCGTAGTTCTCGGACGCGATGAGCTTCAGCATGTCGCGCTGGTCGGCGACTTCCTGGCCGATGGCGTCGGCGACGCGGGGCTCGACGGCCCTGATCACGTCGAGGGCGCTGCGGAAGGCGGTGGACTCGGTGGAAAGGGGCTCTGGCATGACGGCCTCCGGACGTGGCGTTCAGCGTTCACGGGTCGGCCCAGGCGCACGGCACTCGGTTGCCGGGGCTTCCGCCCGGACACGGTCCGGTCCCCTCGTGCGGCCGGATGCAGCGGCCGGAGGGCCGGGACGGGTCCCGGAGAAGTCACAGCGTGGGTGCCGCTCCCCGATGGTCGGTCCCATCCCAGCGCGCCAGTCACGGCCCCGCCGGTCAGCCTACCGGGCGCGCCGGATCACCGGGTTCCCCCGTCCACCATGCGAGCGACGATAGGAAGGAGGCCACAAGCCCACCCTTCGCGGGTCGGAGAACGGAGTTCCGGTGAGCGCCATGGATGCCCTGGAGACGACGGAGGCGTTCATCGCCTCGGCCGACGCGCACAGCGCGCACAACTACCACCCGTTGCCCGTCGTCGTGACGACGGCGGACGGAGCGTGGATGACGGATGTCGAGGGGCGTCGCTTCCTCGACCTGCTGGCCGGCTACTCCGCGCTCAACTTCGGCCACGGCAACCGGCGGCTGGTCGAGGCGGCGAAGGCGCAGCTGGACCGGGTGACGCTGACGTCGCGGGCGTTCCACCACGACCGGTTCGCGGACTTCTGCCGGGAGCTGGCGTCGCTGTGCGGCATGGAGATGGTGCTGCCGATGAACACGGGCGCGGAGGCCGTGGAGACCGCGGTGAAGACGGCCCGGAAGTGGGGGTACCGGGTCAAGGGTGTGCCCGAGGGGCGGGCGAAGATCGTCGTCGCGGGCAACAACTTCCACGGGCGGACGACGACGGTCATCAGCTTCTCGACGGACCAGGAGGCGCGGGCGGACTTCGGGCCGTACACGCCGGGGTTCGAGATCGTGCCGTACGGCGATCTGACGGCGATGCGGGCGGCGGTGTCGGAGAACACGGTGGCGGTCCTGCTCGAACCGATCCAGGGGGAGGCCGGGGTGCTGGTGCCGCCGCCGGGCTATCTGCCGGCGGTGCGGGAGCTGACGCGGGAGCGGGGTGTGCTGTTCGTCGCGGACGAGATCCAGTCGGGACTCGGGCGCACGGGACGGACGTTCGCGTGCGAGCACGAGGATGTGGTGCCGGACATGTACGTCCTCGGGAAGGCGCTCGGCGGCGGGGTGGTGCCGGTGTCGGCCGTCGTGTCGAGCGCGGAGGTGCTGGGCGTGTTCCGGCCCGGGGAGCACGGGTCGACGTTCGGCGGGAATCCGCTGGCCTGCGCGGTGGCGCTGGAGGTGATCGCGATGCTGCGGACGGGCGAGTACCAGCAGCGGGCCGCCGAGCTCGGCGCGCATCTGCACCGCGAGCTGGCGCGGCTCACCGACTCGGGGCATGTGACCGCGGTGCGCGGGCGGGGGCTGTGGGCGGGCGTCGACATCGCCCCGGAGTTCGGCTCGGGGCGGGAGATCTCCGAGAAGCTGATGGACCGGGGTGTGCTGGTCAAGGACACCCATGGCGTCACCGTCCGGATCGCCCCGCCGCTGGTCATCGGCAAGGAGGACCTGGACTGGGGGCTGGGGCAGCTGCGGGACGTACTGGGGGCGTAGGGCGAGCCTCGCCGTCCCGGCGGCCGGGGTGACGGGCTCTAGAGGATCACGTGGGGCAGGAAGCGGGCGTACTCGTCGGTGATGAGGCCGGAGGACTCGCGGATGCCGAGGCCCGCCGCCGCGTCCTCGACGACCCAGGCGCCGAGGACGACGCGGTTGCCGTCGAAGGAGGGCAGCGGCGCCAGTTCCTGGTAGCAGCAGGCCTCTTCGCGGACGACGGGGTCGGCGCCGGGCTCGTGGATCGTCACGCCCTCGCCCTCGCGGCCGAGGAGGGGCTTGGCGACGTAGCCGTTCGTGCGGGCCAGTTCGCGGGGGCCGTCGAGGTAGGCGGGGAGGAGGTTGGGGTGGCCCGGGTACAGCTCCCAGAGGATCGCGAGGAGCGCCTTGTTGGAGAGGAGCATCTTCCAGGCGGGCTCGATCCAGAGGGTGCTCCCCGTGCCGCCGCCGTTGTCGAGGGTGTCCAGGACGTGGTCGGCGAACCGGTCGGCGGTGAGCCATTCCCAGGGATAGAGCTTGAAGCAGCTGCGGATGAAGCGGAGCCGGTTGTCGACGAAGCGGCCGGAGAGGGAGTCCCAGCCGATCTCCTCCATGGAGATCCAGTCAGTGGCGAGGCCCGCCTGTTCGGCGGTCTCCTTCAGGTAGGCGACCGTCATCAGGTCCTCGCCGAGTTCGTCGGCGGCGGAGTGCGCGAAGTGGAGCGGGCTGCCCGGCGGCAACAGGGCTCCCTGCTTCTTCCACGCGGCGACGAGGCGTTCGTGCAGGGAGTTCCACTGGTCGGCACCGGGGAAGCGGTCCTCCATCCAGAACCACTGGGGGCTCGCGGCCTCCACGAGTGAGGTCGGGGTGTCGGCGTTGTACTCCAGGAGCTTCGCCGGACCGGTGCCGTCGTAGCGGAGGTCGAACCGCCCGTAGACGGAGGGAAGTTCGGCGCGCCGGTGCCAGGACTCGGCGACGGCCGCCGCGACCCGCGGGTCGTCGATGCCGAGGTCGGCGAAGCGGCCCCGCTCGACGATGTGCGCGGCGGCCGCGAGGCACATGCCGTGCAGTTCCTCGACGACCTCCTCCAGCGCCTCGATCTCGGGCAGCGAGAAGACGTAGTGGGCGCTCTCGTCCCAGTAGGGGCGCAGCGAGTCGTCGGGGTGGCGGGTGAGCGGGTAGACGAGTCCCTGCTCCTCGACGGTCTGCTGCCAGCCGGGGCGGGGGCTGATGGTGCGGCGTTCCATGGGGTCGGGTCTCTGTTCGGGGTCTGTGTTCGGGGTCTGTGTTCGGCGCGAGCGCGAGGCGAGCTGGTGCTGCGGGGCTGAGGTTGGGGGTGCGGGGCGGATCCGCGTACGGGTGCGGGGGCGGGTGCTTTTCAAACGCCGTGCACTGTGCAGCCCGCGATGATCAGCCGCCCGAGCCGCCCTTGCCGCCGCCGAAGCCGCCGCGGTCGACGCCGCCTCCGTGGCTGCCTCCGCTCGAACTGCCGGATCCCTTGCTGGGCTTGGTGAAGGAGCCGCCGTCGATCCGGCCGCTCTTGTTCGTACCGCCGTAGTACCAGGTGCCGTGGGTCGAGGACTTGGTGGAGGTGCAGTTCTTGTCGGAGACGACCTCGTAGCCCTTGCCGAGCCGGTAGCTGTCGCGGTCGACACAGCGCTTGTCGGGGGCGTCCGAGGAGCAGGCGGTGAGAGCCGCCGCGAGGAGTCCCATGCCGCCGAGGACGACCGTGCCCGATCGCAGCCGGCGCTGTACGTCTGCCATTCCGTTCCCCCGTTGTTCTGTGCAGATTGGTCGGAGTCCAGATTAGAGATGGCGCACGCCGAGCCCGCGTCGGCCCCCCGCGCCGCGCTGTCCCCTACAGTCGCTTCGTGCTCTTTGGAATGGTGTGCGCCCTTGGTGCCTCGGTCTGTTTCGGTACGGCGACGGTTCTCCAGGCGATGGCCGCCCGCGCCGCCGGTGTGGGAGGGACCGACAGCGGGGCCGCGGGTGCGGCGACGCTGCTGCTGCGGGCCTTGCGGCAGTGGCGCTATCTCGCCGGACTCGCCCTGGACGGCGTCGGGTTCCTGCTGCAGATCGCCGCGCTGCGGTCCCTTCCCATCTACGCGGTCGGGGCGGCGCTCGCCGCGAGCCTCGCCGTGACCGCGGTGGTGGCCTCGTGGCTGATCCATGTGCGGCTGAGCCGTGTCGAGTGGGGCGCGGTGGCGGTGGTGTGCGCGGGTCTCGCGATGCTGGGCCTGGCGTCCGGGGCGGAGGGCGACCGGACGGGGTCCCTCGGACTGAAGTACGCGATGCTGGGGATCTCCGTGGTGGTCCTGCTGCTGGGGCTCGTCGGCGGCCGGCTGCCCGACCGGGGACGGGCGCTCACGCTGGGTCTGGGGGCGGGGTTCGGGTTCGGTGTCGTCGAGGTGGCGGTGCGGCTGATCGAGGATCTCGACCCGGGGAGCCTGCTGAGCAACCCGGCGACGTACGCGCTGCTCGTCGGTGGCGGAGCGGCCTTCCTGCTGCTGACCACCGCCCTGCAGCGGGGGTCGGTGACGACGGCCACCGCGGGACTCGTCATCGGGGAGACGATCGGGCCCGCGCTGGTGGGCGTGATCTGGCTCGGTGACCGGACGCGGGAGGGGCTGACCTGGCTGGCGGTCCTCGGGTTCGCGGTGGCCGTGGCGGGCGCACTGGCCCTGGCCCGGTTCGGTGAGGCGCCGGGCACGGAGACGGGTACGGAGCACGAGTCCACGGACGCCGGGTCGCCTCAGGGGTGAGGGCGGGCGCCCGCGAACGGTACGGGCCCCGCGGCACCACCCGGCACAACGCGCGGCGTCACGGCAGGCCCCAGGACAGCGCGTGGGCCCCGGCACCGCCCGGCACAACGCACCGCCGCCTCACCGCGCCACCCCCGCATCGCCGCCTCACCGCCCCACCCCGCCCAGCGCACCGCCTCGCCCCGCACCCGCTCCACCTCGCCGAGCTCATCGCCTCACGGCAGGGCGCGGCACAGGGCGTCCAGGGCGCCGGACCAGGCGTGGTCGGGCGGGGTGCCGTAGCCGACGACCAGGGCGTCCAGCGGGGGGACGGAGGCGTCGGGGTGCCGGTGGCGGGCGAGGCCGTGCACGGCGAGCCCCTGCCAGGCGGTGGCCTGGACGACCGACCGCTCGATGCCGGGCGGGAGTTGGAGCACCGCGTGCAGGCCGGCCGCGATGCCGGTGGCACGGACGGCGGGCGCGCGGGCGGCGAGCGCGGCGACGAGGGCGTCGCGGCGGCGCCGGTATCTGAGCCGGGCGGCGCGCACGTGACGGTCGTACGCGCCGGAGGTGATGAACTCCGCGAGGGTCAGCTGGTCCAGCACGCCGGTGGACCAACCGCCCCCCGCCCTCAGGGAGACGACCTCGTTCACGAGCGACGGCGGCAGGACGAGCCAGCCGAGGCGGAGCCCGGGCGCCAGGGACTTGCTCGCGGTGCCCATGTGGATCACGTGGTCGGGGTCCAGTCCCTGGAGCGCGCCGACGGGCTGCCGGTCGTAGCGGAACTCGCCGTCGTAGTCGTCCTCCAGGACCAGTCCCCCGGTGCGGCGGGCCCAGTCGACGACGGCGGCCCGGCGGTCCGGGTGCAGGGGCACACCCATCGGGAACTGGTGGGCGGGCGTGAGCAGGACGGCGCGCGCACCGGCCATGTCCCGTGTGTCCGTGCCGAGTTCGTCGAACGGGAGCGGGGTCGTGCGCAGGCCCGAGCGGTGCAGGAGGTTCCAGTGCGCGTCGAGCCCGTACGACTCGACGGCGACCGATCGCAGGCCGCGCTGCCGCAGGACGGTTCCGAGCAGGGTCAGCGCGTCCGCGAAGCCCGAGCAGACGAGGATCCGGTCCGGGTCGGCGCGGACGCCCCGGGCGCGGGAGAGGTAGCCCGCGAGGGCGGCGCGCAGTTCGGGGCGGCCGCGCGGGTCGCCGTAGCCGAGGGCCTCGTGGGGGGCGTCGGTCAGGGCGCGCCGGGCGGCCTTGAGCCAGGCGGTGCGCGGGAAGGAGGCGAGGTCGGGGCTGCCGGGGACGAGGTCGTAGGCGGGGCCGCTCGGTTCGCGGCGGCGCTGCGCGGGCTCGGGCCCCCGCGGTGCGACGGTCCGTTCGGCCACCCGGGTCCCGGATCCCTGGCGTGCGGTGAGCCAGCCTTCGGCGACGAGGTCGGCGTAGGCGTCGGCGACCGTGTTGCGGGCGATTCCGAGGTCGGCGGCGAGCGAGCGGGAGGACGGGAGGCGGGTTCCGGGGGCGAGCCTGCCGCCCCGGACGGCCTCGCGCAGCGCGTCCGTCAGCCCCTTGCGGACACCGGATCCGGTGGGTTCCACATGGAGGTCGACGCCCAGAGTGGCCCATGATTTCGCCATGGGAATGGACCATACTCCTGGGCTACTCCCCTCGTAGTGTCGGTGACACGACGACGCGGTGCCCGACCGCGCGGACCACCGGGAGGAACGCCATGACCAGCGGCACGACGACGGAGACCACCACCACGGCCGGCGAGGGAGCGCCGTACGCGCCCGAGCACACGCCGCGGCTGAACTGGGCCCAGCTCGCGCCCGACGTCTACAAGGCGATGGTCAGGCTGGACGCGGCGGCCCGGCGCGGGGTGGATCCCGTGCTCCTGGAGCTTGTGAAGATCCGCGCCTCGCAGCTGAACCACTGCGCCTTCTGCCTCGACATGCACACCAAGGACGCGCTCGCGGCCGGTGAGAGCGTGGAGCGGATCGTGCAGCTCGGCGCGTGGGAGGAGTCGCGGCACTTCTACACGGAGCGGGAGCTCGCGGCCGTCGAGCTGACCGAGGCCGTCACGGTGCTCACGGACGGTTTCGTGCCGGACGCGGTCTACGAGCGGGCGGCGCAGCAGTTCGACGAGGCCGAGCTGGCCCAGCTGATCGCCTGCATCACGGTCATCAACTCCTGGAACCGGTTCGGTGTGACCTGCCGCATGGTGCCCGGTCACTACCGGGCCGGGCAGCACACGTGACCGCCGCCGGAGCGCGGACCGTCGCGGTTCCGGCCGTGACCACCGCGTGGTGAGCGGGGTGGAGCGGTTCCGGGCGCTGCATCACGGTCGCGTGCCGGACGATCCGCTGGTGCTGCCCGGACCGTGGGACGCGGCGAGCGCGCGGGTGTTCGCCGAGGCGGGCTTCCCGGCGCTGGCGACCCCGAGCGCCGGCGTCGCCGCCTCGCTCGGGTACGCGGACGGGCAGACACCGGCCGCCGAGATGTTCGCGGCGGTCGCCCGGATCGCCCGGGCGGTGGACGTGCCGGTGTCGGCGGACGTGGAGGGCGGCTACGGGCTCGCGCCGAAGGAGCTGGTGGAGCGGCTCCTGGAGGCGGGCGCCGTCGGCTGCAATCTGGAGGACTCCGAGGGCGGTGCCCTCAAGGACGCGGAACGGCACGCCGCATGGCTGGCGGAGGTGCGGAGCGCGGCGGCGGACCAGCTGTTCGTGAACGCCCGCGTCGATGTCTTCGAGTACGGCGACGGTGATCCGGAGCGGGTCATCGAGCGGGCCGCGCTGTACGTGTCCGCGGGGGCGGACTGCGTGTACCCGATCGGGGCGCCGGCCGGCGTGCTGCCGCTGCTGCGGTCCGGCATCCGCGGTCCGCTGAACGTGTTCGCCCGGCTCGACGGCGTTCCGGCGGCCGAACTCGGTGAACTCGGCGCCACCCGGGTCACGTTCGGGCCGGGGCTGCAGCGCAGGGCCGCCAGGGCGCTGGGGGACATCGCGGCGGAGCTGAGGTAGTCCGCGAGGGGCCGGCGGCGGATCGGCGCGATGGGTGGGGGGCGGCGCCGTATCGGTCGGCCCCGCCCCCATCCCGCGCGCTCCGGCTACGAGGACAGCCAGGCCCGCCACGTCGACCTGTGCTGGTCGACCCACTTCTTCGCGGCCTCCTGCGGCGTCAACTTGTCGTTGGCGATCATCAGGGAGACCTCGTTCTGGTCCTCGGTGGTCCACTTGAACTTCTTCAGGAAGGCGGCGGCCTTCCCGCCGGTCTTCGCGAAGTCGGCGTTGAGGTACTTCTGCAGCGGGGTGTGCGGATAGGCGCAGGCGACCTTCGCCGCGTCCGCGTCACAGCCCTCCTTGTAGGCGGGCAGCTTCACCTCGGTCATCGGGACCTTCTCGAACAGCCACTGCGGGGAGTACCAGTACGTGAGGAAGGGCTTCTTCTCCTTCGCGAACTGCTTCATCTGCGTGATCTGCGCGGCTTCCGAACCGGCGAACACGACCTGGTAGTTCAGCTTCAGGTTGTTCACCAGCGCCTTGTCGTTGGTGACGTACGACGGGGAGCCGTCGAGGAGCTGTCCCTTGCCGCCGCTCTCCGGGGTGCGGAGCTGGTCGGCGTACTTGTTGAGGTTCTTCCAGTTCGTGACGTCGGGGTGCTGCTTGGCGAAGTACGTCGGGACGTACCAGCCGATGTGCCCGGTCACGCCGAGGTCGCCGCCGGGGGCGATGAGCTTCTTGTCGGTGACGTAGCGCTTCTCCTGGTCCGGGTGGCCCCAGTCCTCCAGGATGGCGTCGACGCGGCCCTGGCTGAGGGCGTCCCAGGCGGGCACCTCGTCGACCTGGACGGTGTCGACGCGGTACCCCAGCTCGTGTTCGAGCAGGTACTGCGCCACGCCCACGTTGGCCTGGGCGCCGACCCAGGACTGCACGGACAGGGTCACCGTCTTGGCGCCCTGGGCGTTCGCGAACGGCGAGGCCTGTTTGGTCATGTCGGCGGCGCCGCAGCCGGTGAGCAGCAGCAGGGCCGATGTACCGGCCAGGGCCGCGGATGTCGTACGGAGTCGCATGTCAGGCTCCCTTCCTCACGCGGCGTTCGGTGGGCTGGGTCACCCGGTCGAGCATCAGGCCGAGGCAGACGATCGCGGCGCCGGCGACCAGGCCGGTGGCGAGGTCGCCCTGGGCGAGGCCGAACACGACGTCGTAGCCGAGCGCGCCACCGCCGACCAGGCCGCCGATGATGACGACGGCGAGGACCAGGACGACGCCCTGGTTGACGGCGAGTTGCAGCGCCGGGCGCGCGAGCGGGAGCTGGACCTGGCGCAGTTGCTGCGCGGGGGTCGCGCCGAGCGAGCGCGAGGCCTCCATGGCCGCCGGGTCGACGGCGCGCAGTCCCTGCGTCGTGATGCGGACGACGGCGGGCAGCGCGTAGACCACGGCCGCGGCGACGGCGGGTGCGCGGCCGACGCCGAACAGCGCGACGACGGGGATGAGGTACACGAACTGCGGCATGGTCTGGAAGACGTCGAGGACCGGCCGGAGCAGTCGCTCGAAGCGTTCGCTGCGGGCCGCGGCGATGCCGACGGCGAAGCCGATCACGAGGGTGACGGCGACGGCGGCGAGCACCTGCGACAGCGTGTCGAGGGACGGCTTCCACACACCGAGGACGCCGATGGCGGCCATGGCGAGGACGGCGGTGAGCGCGGTGCGCCAGGTGCCGATGAGCCAGGCCAGGGCGGCGACGATCAGCAGCACCGACCACCAGGGCAGCCACTGGAGGCCGTCCCGGACGGGGTCGAGGACCCAGGTGGTGAAGTGGCCGGCCCAGTCGGCGGTGCCGCCGATGTAGGGGACGCCCGAGTAGAGGTGGTCGGTCATCCAGTCGACGGCGTTGTTCACCGGCTCGGCGATGTTGACGACCCAGGCGTCGGGCCAGTCCAGCCGGCCGGCGAGTCGCCCGGCGACGGCCACGACCACCGCGGCCGCCGCTCCGTACAGCCAGGGGGTGCTCGTGCGGGCCTCGCCGAGGCGTTCGCCGGCCGCGCCGGTGACGCGGTCGAGGACGACGGCGAGGAGCACGATCGGGATGCCGGCGGAGAGGGCGGCGCCCACGTCGACGGAGGCGAGGGCCTGGTAGACGCGGTCACCGAGACCGCCGGCGCCGATGACGGACGCGATGACGGCCATGGACAGCGCCATCATGATCGTCTGGTTGAGGCCGAGGAGGAGTTCCTTGCGGGCCAGCGGGAGGCGGGCGGTGAGCAGGCGCTGGCGGGCCGTGGCGCCGAGCGAGGCGACGGCCTCCATCACGCCCTCGTCGGCGTCGCGCAGTCCGAGCGCGGTGAGGCGGGCCATGGGCGGCGCGGCGTAGACGACGGTGGCGAGGACGGCCGCGGGGACGCCGATGCCGAAGACCAGCACGACCGGCAGCAGGTACGCGAAGGCCGGGAGCACCTGCATGGTGTCCAGGACGGGGCGCAGCGCGCGGTGGGTGCGGTCGGAGAGCCCGGCGGCGAGGCCGAGCAGGGCGCCGAGGACGACGGAGGCGAGGACGGCGACCACCATGACCGCGAGGGTCTGCATGGTGGGCACCCACATGCCGAGCAGTCCGCAGGCGAGGAACGCGGCGCCGGTGCCGAGCGCGAGCCGGACCCCGGCGGCGCGCCAGGCCACCACGGCGGCGACGGCGGTCACTCCGGCCCAGCCGGCCGCGAGGAGCAGCAGGTAGACGCCGCGTACGGAGAGGACGACGGCGTTGCTGACGTAGCCGAAGAAGTAGAGGAACAGCGGGTGGCTGTCGCGGTTGTCGATGATCCAGTCGCTGGCCTTGCCGAGCGGTTCGGTCAGGTCGACGGTGAGGGCGTGCGGCCAGCTGCCGCTGGCCCAGCGGGCGTCGGCGAGCGGCACGAGGACCGCGGCGACGACGGCGAGGAGCAGGAGTTTGCCGACGGCGGGGTGCCGGAGGCGGGCGGGCAGGACGGTGCGGGGGGCGGACGCGGTGACTGTGGCCATCACACCGCCTCCTTCCGCAGGTCCGCCCCGGCGCGTGGGTCCGCGCCGGTCCGGGTGTCCGTGCCGGCGTTCAGGTCGGAGCCGGCGACGACGGCGAGCAGCCGTTCGTGGTCGACGACGCCGAGGCAGCGGCCGTCCTGGACGACGCAGGCGGCGCGTCCGCTGCCGGAGACCGTCTTGATGGCGTCGGCGACGACGGTGCCGGGGGCGAGGGCGCCGGGGTGGTCGGCCGCGCCGCAGTCGCCGGGCCGCATGGCGGTGCGGACGGTCATGACCTGCTCGCGGGGTACGTCCCGGACGAACTCGCGGACGTAGTCGTCGGCCGGGGAGCCGACGATCTCCTCGGGGGTGCCGAGCTGGACGATCCGTCCGTCGCGCATCAGGGCGATGCGGTCACCGAGGCGCAGTGCCTCGGAGAGGTCGTGGGTGATGAAGACCATCGTGCGGCCCTCCTCGTGGTGCAGCCGGACGACCTCCTCCTGCATGTCCCGCCGGATCATCGGGTCGAGCGCGCTGAACGGCTCGTCGAAGAGCAGGACCTCGGGGTCGACGGCGAGTGCGCGGGCCAGCCCGACGCGCTGCTGCTGACCGCCGGAGAGCTGTCCGGGCCTGCGCTGTTCCATGCCTTCCAGGCCGACCTTGGCGACGACCTCGGCGGCCTTCGCGCGGCGTTCCTCACGCGGCACGCCCTGGATCTCCAGGCCGTAGGCGACGTTGTCGAGGACGGAGCGGTGCGGCAGCAGGCCGAAGTGCTGGAAGACCATGGCGGCGCGGTGGCGGCGCAGTTCGCGCAGCCGGCCCTTGTCCATGGCGAGGACGTCCTCGCCGTCGATGGCGAGACGGCCCGAGGTCGGCTCGATGAGCCGGGTGAGGCAGCGGACGAGGGTGGACTTGCCCGAGCCGGACAGGCCCATGACGACGAAGACCTCGCCCTTGCGGACGTCGAAGCTGACGTCGCGGACGGCGGCGGTGCAGCCGGTGGCCTCGCGGAGTTCGGCGGCGTCGAGCGAGGCGAGTTCGGGGTCGCCGGGGACGCGGTCGGCCTTGGGGCCGAACACCTTCCACAGGTTCTGTACGGAGAAGACGGGCTGGGTCTCGTCGCCGCTCATCTCGACTCCTTCGCCGGGCCGGGTGGTTGGGGTGCCGACTGCCGTGCTGTCGTCCTCGGCGGACGGGTTCACGTCGGTGGTCGTACTCATCACGCACCGCCTCCGATCAGTTCGGCGGCCTTCTCGCCGACCATGAGCACCCCGATCATCGGGTTCACGGCGGGCATGGTCGGGAAGACGGAGGCGTCGGCGATCCGGATGCCGTCGAGGCCGCGGACCCTCAACTCGGGGTCGACGACCGCGTGTTCGTCGGACGCCTCGCCCATCCGGCAGGTGCCCGCCGGGTGGTAGA
Source organism: Streptomyces sp. NBC_01428 (assembly GCF_036231965.1). Taxonomy (NCBI): domain Bacteria; kingdom Bacillati; phylum Actinomycetota; class Actinomycetes; order Kitasatosporales; family Streptomycetaceae; genus Streptomyces; species Streptomyces sp. NBC_01428. Next base: position 3,828,030 of record NZ_CP109499.1, read on the forward strand.
CGGTGTGCGCGACCTGGCGTGCGTACGCGCTGAGTTCCTCGTCGTCCGTGACGGCGGGGCCGGGGCAGACCTCGCGCTTGAGCCAGCCGGCGAGCGGCTCGGCCTTGGCTATCTCGCGGGCGATCTTGATGCCGTCGACGAGGGTGCGGCCGTCGTAGTCGTCCTCGTCCGTGAAGTACCGGAAGTCGAGGGCGGGCTTGACGGCCGGGTCGGCGCTCGTCAGGTAGAGGCGGCCGCGGCTGCGCGGCTTGGGGATGTTGGGGGTCATCGAGACGCCGTGCGCGGGGCGTTCGTAGCCGAGGCGCTCGGGGTTGTCCGTGAACGGGATCTGGTAGAAGTGGAACATCAGGTCGGGGCCCTGCTGTTCGGGGTCGCGGCGCACGAAGAGGCCCGCGTCGGAGTCCATCGCGGAGTTCTCGGGGATCGGCCCGTTGGTCTCCCAGACGATCACGGACTCGGGGTGGTCGAGGAGGTTCTCGCCGACGCCGGGCAGGTCGTGCACGACGGGGATGTCCAGTTCCTCCAGGTCACCGGCGGGGCCGATGCCGGAGTGCAGCAGCAGGCGCGGGGAGTCGACGGCGCCCGCGCAGAGCAGGACCTCGTTCTTCGCGCTCACGAGGACCTCTTCGCCGTCCTTCGTGCGGACGTGGACGCCGGTGACGCGGGTCCCGTCGAGTTCCAGCTTGTACGCCCAGGTCTCCAGCAGGAGCGTGAGATTGGGGCGTTCGTCCATCACGGGGTGCAGGTACGCGACGGAGGCGCTGGAGCGCTTGTTGTTCTCCGGGTGGTACGCGAGGTCGAAGAAGCCGACGCCCTCGGTGAACGGCTTCTGGTTGAAGCCCTCGACGCGGGGCACGTCGAGCGCGGTCCGCGCGGCGTCCACGAAGTCGCGGGCGATGGCGTTCCGGTCCTTCTCGTCGACCGGCACGATGTTGTTGAGGAGCCGCGCGAAGTACGCCTCCATCGGGACCGCGCCCCAGCCCTTGGCGCCGGCCGCCTCCCACTCGTCCCAGTCGGACGGCAGCGGCTTGAACGCGATGAGGGTGTTGTGCGACGAGCAGCCGCCGAGCACCCGGGCGCGGCTGTGCCGGATGTGGGAGTTGCCGCGTGGCTGTTCGGTCGTCGGGTAGTCGTAGTCGAGTTCCCCGCCGAGCAGGCCCATCCAGCGGCGCAGGGTCAGGACGTCGTCGCGGCCCACGTCGCTGGGCCCGCCCTCGATGACGGCGACGGTGACGTCGGGGTTCTCGGTGAGGCGGGACGCGATCACGGAGCCCGCCGTGCCGCCGCCGATGACGACGTAGTCGTACCTGTTCTCGTGCTGGGACATGGAATGTGCTCCAAGGTGCCTTGTGCGGTGGGGGGTTGGGGAGGGGGACGAAGATGCGGACGGGAATGGGGACGGGGGGCGCCGGGGACGTCGGGGTACGGGTCCGCGCCGGGCGGCGGATCGGTGCGTCGCCCGCGGGGACGGTGGCCGGGCGTCCGGCGCCGTGCCGTCGGTCGTCGGGCCGGCGAGCGAGGCCGGCCCTGCGGGGTTCAGCCGGCGAACCAGCGAACGGGCTGTGGCGCGAGGTTCTGGTAGACGTGCTTGGTCTCGCGGTACTCGGCGAGTCCGGCCGGGCCGAGTTCGCGTCCGACGCCGCTCTTGCCGAAGCCGCCCCACTCCGCCTGCGGGAGGTAGGGGTGGAAGTCGTTGATCCAGACCGTGCCGTGCCGCAGTCGGCCGGCGACACGGCGCGCGCGGCCGGCGTCGGCGGTCCAGACGGCGCCGGCGAGGCCGTACTCGGTGTCGTTGGCGAGGGCGACGGCCTCGTCCTCGGTGGCGAACGTCTCCACGGTCAGGACGGGTCCGAAGACCTCCTCGCGGACCACGCGCATCTCGCGGTGGCACTGGTCGAGGACGGTCGGCTCGTAGAAGTAGCCGGTGGCGGGCCGGACGTCGGACGGGTCGGGCCGCTTGCCGCCGGACCGCAGCACCGCTCCCTCGGCCAGCGCGGAGGCGACGTACGCCTCCGTCTTCTCGCGCTGCTGCGCGGAGACGAGCGGGCCGCACTCCACGCCGTCCTCGGTGCCGCGGCCGAGCCGGATCGCGCCTGCCCTGCGGGCGAGTTCGGCGACGAAGCGCTCGCGCACGGACTCCTCGACGATGAGGCGCGAGCCCGCCGAGCAGACCTGGCCGCTGTGGATGAAGGCGGCGTTGAGGGCCTGGTCGACGGCGGTGTCGAAGCCCTCCTCGGTGGCGCAGGCGTCGGCGAAGACGACGTTGGGGTTCTTGCCGCCGAGTTCGAGCGCGACCTTCTTGACGGTGTCGGCGGCGGCGTGCGCGACCTTCGTGCCGCTGACCAGGCCGCCGGTGAAGGAGACGAGGTCGACGTCGGGGTGCTCGGCGAGGCGGGCGCCGACCGTGTGGCCGGGGCCGGTGACGATTCCCGCCACCCCGTCGGGCAGGCCCGCCTCGGCGAGCAGGGCGAGCAGGGCGACGGTGGTCAGCGGGGTGATCTCGCTGGGCTTGACCACGAAGGTGTTGCCCGCGGCGAGCGCCGGGGCGATCTTCCAACTGGCCTGGAGGAGGGGGTAGTTCCAGGGGGTGATCAGCGCGCAGACGCCGACGGGTTCGTGCACGACGACGCTGTGGATGTCGGCCGAGCCCGCGTCGACCACGCGTCCGCCACCCTCGCCCACGACGAGGTCGGCGAAGTAGCGGAAGGCGTCGGCGACACAGTCGATGTCGACGCGCCCCTCCTCCACGGTCTTGCCCGCGTCCCGGCTCTCCAGCAGGCCGAGTTCCTCGCGGTCGCGGACGAGGAGATCGGCGACGCGGCGCAGCAGGGCGGCGCGGTCGGCGACCGGGGTGTGCGGCCAGGGGCCCTCGTCGAAGGCCCTGCGGGCGGCGGCCACCGCGAGGTCGGTGTCCTTCTCGTCGCCCTCCGCGACCACGGCGAACGGCTGGGCATCGGCGGGGTCGAGGATCTCGCGCGTCGCGCCGGAGAGCGCCGCACGCCACTCGCCGCCCACGTGGATGGTCTGTTCTGCCTGCTGCTGTCCGGCCATGATCGGTGTTGCCTTCCGTTCCTGTTCGACGCCCCTGAGTCACACAGGTGTGACCCCGGGGGCCGTGAGCACATGCCCATCGGCCTCGGATGCATGCACAACCGGACACCGAAAGTGCGCCAGGTCACGGAAAAACCCACCAAAACAGGATGAGAAGGGGCGAATCACAGGCCGTGCGGCGGTGCTCAGGTGCCGCAGGCGGACCCGGTCGGGCAGAAGGAGTCCACGGCCGTCGTGAGCCGGTCGCTCATGTCCGTACCGGCGGGGCCGCTGGCGACGATGGCGTACGGCGTGCCGTCCGCGGCCTGGAAGCGGTGGTCGATGGTCTCGGTGGCCCCGAACTGCCTGCTGTCGTAGCGGTAGCTGAACTCCGCCCAGTCGGCGCCGCTCCGCCGGTTCAGGTACCGGTAGCCCTTGAACCCCTCCGCGATGTCCTGGGCCTGCGCCGAGGAGTCCGTCACGGAGACCTCCTTGACCGGGAACACCATGAGCTTGCGGTCGCCGCCGGGGGCCGTGTAGGTGACGACGGGCGCCAGCTTCCCCTGGGTCTGGTCGCGCGCCCAGCCGACGGGCACGTCCACGGTGTAGCCGAGCGGATCGACGGCCCTGCTGTATCCGGGGGACGGCGCCGGGGCGGTGGGCGAGGCCGGATCGGCGTAGGCGCCCTCGTCACCGGTGTTGTAGGGGCCGTCCGAGGGGACACCGGTGGTCGCCGTGACAGTCACGGCGGGTCCGGCCGATGCGCCCCGCGTCCCACGGTTCGCCGCGTCGTCCCTGGTGAGGGCCCAGAGCCCGCCCCCGACGCCGCCCGCGAGAACGGCCACGGCGACGATCACCAGCAACAGCCGCCGCGAGTCCCCGGGCCCCTGCCCCTGGCCCCCGTCGGACGGGGGCGCACCGCCCCCGGGCCACGGCTGGACGGGCGGCGACCAGGCGGGCGACTGCTGCTGGGGCGGCCAGGACCGCTGCGGCGACGGCGGCGGACCGACGGGCCCCTCGGGCGTCCCGGCGGGCGGCGGCGGGTACAGGTCGGGCCGCACGGTCCCGGCCTGGGTGGCGGCGGCCCACCACGCGCCGTTCCGCTGCTCCCCGTCCCCCTGCCCCCGGCCACCGTCGGCAGGACTCGCAGGGTCCCGGTCCTCACGGCCGTCGCCCTCGTCACCGTCGTCGACCCACTGCCGACGGTCCGCGTCCCATCGCTGCGCCATCCCGTCACCCCCGCTCCGGCACGGCCCCGTCCGCCGGCCGAGCCCCGACGCCTGATCGCCGGACCCGGCCGCTCCCCTGCCCCGGGCGGACCGTACGCAACGACGATAGTGACGTTCACCCCCGACGCACCCCTCTTTATGGCGACAAAGCACGTCTGTTCGATGCGTACTTTCCGTACGCCCCACCAGCCCCGTCCGCCCGCACAGCACGTCCCGCGCTCTGCCGGCCGGTCGAGCCTTCCCCTTCCCTGCGAGTGCCGAGCCGCGCGCACGCGTCCGGTGAGGAACCCGCGCTGGAACCCGCCCGCAGACACCTCTACGGTGACAGCGCGCCCTCCACTCACGCCCCAACACCCCCTCCCCCGAGGAGTATTCGATGCCCGCGCTGCTCACACGCGTCCTCGACCGGCTGATGCTCCAGGGCAGGGTCACCGAGGCCGAACCGGTGGCCGCGCGCATGCGGCGTCTGCGCGTCGAGGGCCCCGCCCTGACCGGCCTCGATCCACGTCCGGGACAACAGGTGCGGGTCCTGGTGGAGGGCACGCTGACCCGGCGGACGTACTCGGTCTGGCGCTACGACCCCGCCGGCGCCGTCGAGTTGTGCGTGCTGGACCACGAGGGCGCGGGGCCCGGGGCCCGTTGGGGACGGAGCGTGCGCACCGGGGACACGGTCCGATTCGGCGGGCCCGAGGGGTCGTTCGTGCTGCGTCCGGACGCGACGCGCCATGTGTTCGTCGGGGACGAGACGGCGTCGGTCGCGTTCGGTTCGATGCTGGCGGCGCTGCCCGCGTCGGCGGACGTCTCGGGCTGCCTGGAGACGCGGACCCCCGAGGACAGGCTCCCGCTCCCGCACGCGGACCGCCTCGGCTGGACGCTGCGCGGCACCGGCTCCCTCGCCGACGCGGTACGGGGGCTGAACCCGCCGCCGGGCGGCGTCGCGTACGTCGCGGGCGAGGCCCGGACCGTGCAGAGCGTGAAGCGGATCCTCGTCCAGGAATCCGGCTGGGACCGGCGCACGGTGGTGACGAAGCCGTTCTGGGCGCCGGGGAAGCGGGGGCTGGAGTAGCCCCGACGCCCGCGGAGCACCGTCACCCGACGAGCACCAACGCTCCGAGGAGCACCAACGCACGGACGCCCGGACGGTTTTCGCCGTCCGGGCGTCGTGGTTCACCGCCGGGGACCGCCTCCGCGGAGGCGGTCCGGGCAGGTCAGATCAGATCAGGCCGAGACCGCGGACCGCCTCGCGCTCCTCCTCGAGCTCCTTGACGGAGGCGTCGATGCGGGCGCGGGAGAACTCGTTGATGTCCAGGCCCTGGACGATCTCGTAGCGGCCGTCCTTCGTGGTGACGGGGAAGGACGAGATGAGGCCCTCCGGCACGCCGTACGAACCGTCCGACGGGATACCCATGGAGGTCCAGTCGCCGTCCGCCGTGCCGTTGACCCAGGTGTACACGTGGTCGATGGCGGCGTTGGCGGCGGAGGCGGCCGAGGACGCGCCACGGGCCTCGATGATCGCGGCGCCACGCTTGGCGACGGTCGGGATGAAGTCCTCGGCGAGCCACTTCTCGTCGTTGACGACCTCGGCCGCGTTCTTGCCGCCCACCGTGGCGTGGAAGATGTCGGGGTACTGCGTGGCGGAGTGGTTGCCCCAGATCGTCAGACGCTGGATGTCGGCGACCGTGCTGCCGGTCTTCTTCGCGAGCTGGGTCAGCGCGCGGTTGTGGTCCAGACGCGTCATCGCCGTGAAGCGCTCGGCGGGTACGTCCGGGGCGGCGGCCTGCGCGATGAGCGCGTTCGTGTTCGCCGGGTTGCCGACGACCAGGATCTTGACGTCGTCCGCGGCGTTGTCGTTGATGGCCTTGCCCTGCGGCTTGAAGATGCCGCCGTTGGCGGAGAGCAGGTCGCCGCGCTCCATGCCCTTGGTACGGGGGCGGGCGCCGACGAGGAGGCCGACGTTGGTGCCGTCGAAGGCGACGTTCGGGTCGTCCGTGATGTCGATGCCCTGGAGGAGCGGGAAGGCGCAGTCGTCGAGCTCCATGGCGGTGCCCTCGGCGGCCTTCAGCGCCGGCGTGATCTCCAGGAGGCGCAGCTTGACCGGCACGTCCGCGCCGAGCAGCTGGCCGGAGGCGATGCGGAAGAGCAGGGCGTAACCGATCTGGCCGGCCGCGCCGGTGACGGTGACGTTCACGGGAGTGCGGGTCATGGCGTTCTCCGTATGACAGCAGGCGGTGGGGCGTCCCTGCCCCGGGTGCAGGATCTTCCCCGGCAACCGCCGCAATGATCGATCAAGGAGTTCGATGATCGATCTCTCGGCGTCAAGAGAGATCCGCCGTCAGGCTATCGCGCATCCGGGACCCCGTACGTCCGGGTCCGTGTGGCCCACCCCACAGATCCCAGGGGGGAGGCGGTCGCCGGGCCCGGGAGAGGGGGTGAGCTCGGCGACCGCCAGGTGGGTGCCGGGGTCGGGGGAGGCGGTTTCGCCCTCTCCCGACAGCACCGGATCCCGTGGGGGTACGGCTCGCCTGCCCCCTTCGCGCGAACTCATTCATCTTCCGGCGGACATTTCTCCGAGGCCCCCGGCAGACCTTCATTCGCCCCCTCGGCCGCCTCCGCCCCTACCGGCCCGAACCCGGGACTCCGGCCCCGGACTCCGCTCCCCGAACGCCGGAGGGGCTGACTCTTCCCGTACGTGAGGGGCCCTACTTCGTGCAGCCCTTCTGCCCGGCCTTCAGCGTCGCGCAGGCCCGCGCGTCCCCCGCGTCCTTGACCGCGACCATCGGCGTGTACGCGTCCGTGTCCGCGTCGACCGCCCCCGTCTGCCGCGCCGCGGTCCCGGACGACACGTCGACCCGGTCCCCCGGCGCCGCCCGCGTGATCCGCGCCCAAGCGGCCCCGCACGTCCTGCTGTAGCGCACCTCCACCAGCGTGGTGCCCACCGTCACGCTGGTGGTGGTCGTGGCCAACTCACCGCCGCAGCCCATGTTCTCCGGGTCCTTGCCGGTGCACGGGGCCCCGGCGCACTTCACGCCGGGCGGCAGATCGGGCTGGGTGCTCGCGGACACCGCCGGCGACTTCCGGGTACCGCCGGCTTCCTTCTTGTCCCCGCCGCCGGTGAGGTACACGGCCACGGCGACGACCACCAGGGCCCCCACGACCCCCGCGAGGAACATCACCAGCCGCCGCTTGCGCCGCGCGCGGTCCTCCCCCGCCCCCACGGGCCGCGCGTCCTGCGGCGACGGCTCCCCGGCCGCCGCGTCCGTCCCGGGCTCACCGGGCGCACCGGTTGTCGCGCCGCCGCGCGGCGGCGCGACAACCCCCCAGCCGCCACCACCGGGTCCCGCTCCACCTCCCGAACGTGAGCCCGAGCCCGAGCCCGGCCGGGACGACGACGTCCCCCCGTACGACGGTTCGCCCCCGTCCCGTCCGGTCGGCTGGAGCGGCACGGACGGCGACACCGAGGGCGTCGTCGAGGGTGTCGCCTTCGGCGGAATCGTGGGTGAGACCCCCGCCGGCCCGGCGATCCCCGGCGTCGCGGTCGCGCTGCCGGCCCGTCGGCCGGCCGTGGCCTGCCGCCCGCCGCCCCCGCTCGCGGCGCCTCCCTTGGCACCGGCCGCCGGCCCGAACTCCCCGAGCGCGGCGCGCGCCTGGGATATCCGGATCGCCTCCATCGTCATGTCGTGCCGCATCTCGGAGCGGCTCCAGGCGCGCTCGGCCAGCTCCCACATGGTCGTGAGGTGGACGGGGCTCGCCCCGGTCACCTCGGAGAGCGCGACGATCGCTCCCTTGGGCGCGAGCAGCCGCCCGTTCAGATAGCGCTCCCAGGACGTCTTGCTGTAGCCCGTGCGGTCGGCCACGGCGGCGATGCTCAACCCGCTCCGGTCGACGAGCCGTCGCAGTTGTCCGGCGAACTCCTTGACCTGCGGATCGAGTTCGTCCGGCAGGCCTTTCCAACGAGGCATTCCTTCCCCCCTCTTCCCCCGTTTCGTGCACGACGTTTCCCCCGCGTGCGTCTCCCCCTGCTCCCGGTCGCCGTGTCGGGCGGGAGACGACACCGTCTCCCGCCGCGTCCCCGTTCTGGCTACCCACAGGGATGCGCCCGCTCCGGTCTCCAGTTCCCGGAACGGGGGCGCACGGGTGCATTCAGGCCGGGACGGGCACCGTCGTGCGCCACCCGGACCACGATCCAGTGTTCCATCGGCAGCCCGTACGAACAGGCCGTTCGGCGCACATCACCAAACTTGTCAACACATCGACACAACGAGGACACATGGGTGACCTCAGAGGCCACAGAAGCGGTCAGGAGCCGCAGGGCGGACGACCGGTCCGGAACGAAGGAGGCGCCGGGCGGTGGACACCGACAGCGACAACGGACAGCGGGACGGGTGGCGACGGCCCGGCGGGGCACTCGCCCAGCCGCCCCGACCGGCGTCCCGACCCCGCCCCAACTGCCGTTCCGGCGGCTCCAGTCGGGCGGTTCCCGTAGCAGGGCGCGGACACCGTACCGGAACGGTCACTTCCGTGCCACAGGGACCGGCCGACTGTTGAACGGGCCTGCCCGGTGCACAAGGGTTGACCCCAGGCGGTCCACCCGCCCGATCGCGGCCCGTCCTTACTCGGGGGAGAGGACGGGCCGCTGTCGTACCCGGACCGCCGTCCGCGCTCCGTGACCCATGACCCACGGCCCATGACCGGTGACCCGTGCCCCGGACCGGCCGCGCCCGCGCTCACCGGCCCGGCGTGACGAGTCCCGTCTCGTAGGCGACGACGACCGCCTGGGCCCGGCTGTCCAGCGCGAGTTTGGTCATCGTCCGGTTGAGGTGGGTCTTGACCGTCGCCTCGCTGATGTACAGGCGGTCGGCGATCTCCAGGTTGGACAGGCCGCCGGCGATGAGCTTGAGGACCTCGACCTCGCGGGAGGTCAGCGCGGCGAGGTCGGGCGGCGCCTCCGCGTCCGGGACGGGACCGGCCTGGCGGGCGAAGGCCTCCACGAGGCGGCGGGTGACGCTGGGCGCGAAGAGCGCGTCGCCGCCGCCGACCGCGGCCACCGCGGCGAGCAGCCGCTCGGGCCCCGAGTCCTTCAGCAGGAACCCGGACGCGCCGGCCCGCAGCGCCCCGTACACGTACTCGTCGAGGTCGAAGGTGGTCAGGACGAGGATGCGGGGAGCGGGGTCGGCGGCCTCGGCGAGGATGCGTTCGGTGGCCAGGATGCCGTTCGTCCCGGGCATCCGGATGTCCATGAGGATCACGTCGGGCCGGGTCGCGGCGGCGAGGCGTACCGCTTCGTCGCCGTCCTCCGCCTCACCGACGACCTCCACACCGGGCGCGGCGTTCAGGAGCCCGACGAGACCGGCCCGGATCAGGTACTGGTCGTCGACGACGAGCACTGTCGTCATGCCGTGGTCTCGTCCCCCCGCCGTGCGGCCCGCGCGGTGGTGGGCAGGGTCAGCCGCACGGCGAATCCCCCCTCGCTCCGCGGGCCGATACTGATCGTCCCGCCGTAGAGCTTGGCCCGCTCGCGCATACCAATCAAGCCGTGTCCGCCGCCGAGCGGCAGTCTGTCCGGAATCACCCCCTCTCCGTCATCCGTGATCACGACGGTCATCTCGTGCTCCCCGTAACGGAGTTCCACCACCGCCGCCGCCCGGTGGGCGTGCTTGAGGATGTTGGTGAGGGACTCCTGCACGACGCGGTACGCGCAGAGTTCGACGCCCGGGGCGAGCGGACGCGGGGTGCCCTCGACGCGCAGTTCGACGGGGACTCCCCCGGCGCGCACCCGCTCGACGAGGTCGCCGAGGCGCGCGAGTCCCGGCATGGGTGCCTCGGGCCCGCGGTCCGGATCGCGCAGGTCCTCCTCGCGCAACACCTGGAGCATGCGCCGCAGTTCCTCCAGGGCGTCACCGCTGGCGTCGCCGATGGTGCCGAGGGCCGCGCGGGCGGTGGCCGGATCGGAGTCGAAGACGAAGCGGGCGAGTCCCGCCTGTACGGAGACCACGGACATGTGGTGGGCGACGACGTCGTGCAGTTCCCGTGCCATGCGCCCGCGTTCCTCGGCGACCTCGCGGCGGGACCGCTCGGCCTGTTCGGCGCGGAGTTCCCGGGCGAGTTCGGCGGCGCGCCGGGCCAGGTAGCCGAAGCGCCACAGGACGGCCGAGAAGACCAGCGCCTGGGCCACCACGGAGGCCATGGCGTCGCTGTCGCTCACGATCCCGGCGTAGACCCACACGGCCACGAACACGCCCGCGCACACGGCCGTGGTGCGGGCCTGGCGCACCGAGGCCACCGTGTAGAGGGCGAGCATCGGGCCGAACGTGCTCACCACCGGCCAGTAGCCGGCGGAGATGTACACGACGCTCGCGGTCTCCACGGCCGCGAGCACCACGAGCGGCGCCCTGCCGCGCAGGGCCACCGGGAGATGCGCGAGGACCACCAGGACGTAGGCGGTGCGGTCGAGTCCGGGCCAGCCCTGGGCCGCCGACTCCTGGCCGAGGAGTACGGCCACGCACACCATGGCGAGAGCTGTCAGCGTGTCGACGGCGAGCGGGCGGGGCGGCCGGAAGCGCATCGGCGCAGCGTAGCGCCGCGGCACGGCGCGGGCGTCAACCCAGCGCGGTACCACGGTGGTTGCAGAGCCGTCATCCGCTACTTCCGCTGGTGGGGACGGAGTTGCAACCGGCGCGGGATGCGTCCCGGTGGCGCCGGACCGTACGTTCTGGAACACGACGGACCGGCCGACCACCGGCCGTCTTGGAACAACGGGCCGGCGGACCGCCGGACCGCATCCGAAGAGGGGAATCGGATCCATGACCACGAGGACGACAACCAGGACGACCGGCACCACGAACACGGGCCTCCGGGGCCGCGTCGCGGGTGCCCTGGCCGCCGTCGCGCTGCTCGGCGGCGGGCTCGCCATGGCCCCCGCGGCGAGCGCCGCGGTACAGGCGCCGGCGGCCGACTCCTGCACCCAGAGCTGGTCCATCTCCAGCGGCCAGGGCTACGCCAACGGCTGGTGGTGCAACTACGACACGAAGGTCACGGGGACGGTCCACGACACCAAGTCCGACGGCCGCTGCCCGTTCGTCCGCGGAAAGCTCACCAACGGCGGCCACGTCGACAGCAACTGGGCGGGCCCGAAGGGCGACTCCTCGCCCGTCACGCTGAAGGCGCCCAGCGGCACGTCGTTCTCGTCGCTGTCGATGTCGTACATCGTCTGCTGACGGACCGGACCACGCCGCACCGCGCACCACCGACCACCTGAAAAGACCGGTGGCCCGTCCTCCCCGGGGAGAGGACGGGCCACCGTCACGTGCGCCCGCGTGAGGCCGCGGTTCAGCGGACCGTGAAGTGCAGGGTGTCGTCGAGGAACGGGATCACGAGCACGGGGTTCGGCTGGGCCATGAGCGCCAGCAGCACGATGACGACGCCGAGGACGCCGTACGTGACCATGTCCGTGAACCGGGACCGGACCGCGAGCATGCCCACGCTCGGCAGGATCCAGCGCATCACGGCACCCGCGATGAGCGCGGCGCCGATCAGGATCGTGCCGGCCCGGAACACGTCGAGCGCGGTGAGCAGCAGGCCGAGGCCGACCGCCGCCAGAACGGTGAGGATCGGCCACTGGCGCGCGGGGGCCGGGGCGTCACCGGGCGCGGCCCGGCCACCGCCCTCGGGTCGCGCGGTGTCCCGGGTGAACAGCGGGAAGCGCCGCGTGGTGCGGCGCGGCCTGCCGTCGGCGTCAGGAGCACTGACGGCGTCCCGCACCGTCATATCGGCGTCGGCGTCGGCGTCGGCATCGACATCGACATCAGGCTCGGCGGCGGCGTCGGGCTCGGCGGCGGACTCGTCGACCGTCACGCCCTTCGTCCCGACCGGGTCGCTCACCTCGGTCTCCGCCGGGACCGGAGCCCCGGCGTGCGCCTCCGCGTCGGCCGCCCGCTCGGCGCGGGTCCCGTTCTCCGCCGCCGGAGCGGCCTCGGCCCGCGCGCCGGCACGCACCGCGGACCGTTCCTCGATACGGGCCTCGGCGTCGTCGGCCGTGCGCGCGCCGTTGGCCGCGCCCTCGCCGGACCGCTGGGTGCCGCCGTCAGCCGACACTGCGCTCCGCCGCTTCCACCACGTTGACGAGCAGCTGGGCGCGGGTCATCGGGCCGACGCCGCCCGGGTTCGGGGAGATCCACGCGGCGACCTCGGCGACGTCCGGGTGGACGTCCCCGACGATCTTGCCCTCGGCGCTGCGCGAGACACCGACGTCGAGGACGGCGGCGCCCGGCTTCACGTCCTCGGCCCGGATGAGATGCGCGGACCCGGCGGCGGCGACGATGATGTCGGCGCGCTTGAGGTGGGCGGAGAGGTCACGGGTGCCGGTGTGGCACTGGGTGACCGTGGCGTTCTCGCTGCGCCGCGTCAGCAGCAGCGGCATCGGACGCCCGATGGTCACGCCGCGGCCGACGACCACCACCTCGGCGCCCTTGATCTCCACGCCGTAGCGGCGCAGGAGCGTGAGGACGCCGTTCGGGGTGCAGGGCAGCGGGGCCGGCTCGTTGAGGACGAGGCGCCCGAGGTTCATCGGGTGGAGGCCGTCCGCGTCCTTGTCGGGGTCCATCAGTTCCAGAATGCGGTTCTCGTCGATGCCCTTGGGGAGCGGCAGCTGGACGATGTAGCCGGTGCAGGCGGGGTCCTCGTTCAGCTCGCGGACCACCGCCTCGATCTCCTCCTGGGTGGCGGTCGCGGGCAGTTCGCGCTGGATGGAGGCGATACCGACCTGGGCGCAGTCGCGGTGCTTGCCCGCGACGTACTTCTGGCTGCCGGGGTCGTCGCCGACCAGGACCGTCCCGAGGCCGGGCGTGACGCCCTTCTCCTTCAGGGCCGCCACGCGGACGGTCAGGTCGGACTTGATCGCGGCTGCGGTGGCCTTGCCATCGAGAATCTGGGCGGTCATGACCCCATCCTCCCGGATGACGGGGTCATGGTTCCAATCCGGGGCACCTCTGGACGCGGCGCGGGGCCACAGGCGCCCGAAGAGCGTGATCAAGCAGATTGCGACTGCACAACAGCTCATCTCACGAGCTGGACAAAATGCGCCCTTCCGATCACGATGAACGACGCACTATCGCGGTCAGTGCTGGGGGGCAAACCGCTCGTATCGCCACGTTCCTCCACGCAATCCGCTTCGTCCCCGCCTTTGCAACGGAGGAAATTCGCCATGTCTTTCGGCGCGCCGGACAACCCGTACGGACAGCCGCAGAACCCACCGCCGGGCTACGGCCATCCGCAGCAGGGACAGCCGCCCTACCCGCAGCAGGGTCAGCCCCCCTACCCGCAGGCACCGGGCGGCGTTCCGCAGCAGGGTTACGGCTACCCGCAGCAGGGCCAGCCCGGATACGGCTACCCCGACCCGAACCAGGCCGGTTACGGCTACCCGCAGGGCCAGCCCGGCTACGGCTATCCGGCAGGACCCGGCCCGCGGGTCGCGTCGATGGGACGCCGGTTCGGCGCCCGCGCGATCGACGGCGCCGCCTTCTTCGTCATCTACGTGGTCCTCGGCTTCGCCGGCGTGGCCGGATCCGTCGGTGCCGCGAAGGACTGCGACCCGAACGCCGTGGACTACCAGACCTGCATGGACAACGCGGGTTCCGACATCGCCGCCAAGTTCGGTGCCGTGATCGGCATCCTCGCCGTCGTGGGCCTGCTCTACGAGTGGCTGATGACCGGTCTGGTCGGCGGCACCCTCGGCAAACTCGCCGTCGGCATACGCGTGGTGAAGGCCGACACCGGCCAGAAGCCCGGCCTGGGCGCCTCGTTCATCCGCTGGATCATCCCGCTCGTCGGCGGCATCGTCTGCGGCATCGGCCAGCTCGTGGTCTACCTGTCGCCGTTCTGGGACAAGTCGGGCCGCCAGCAGGGCTGGCACGACAAGGCCGCGAGCACGATGGTCATCCAGCACTGACGCTCACGACGGCCGTCGAGAACGGTCCGTCGCGGTACGACCGAGGCCCCCGGCCCTCCCTGAGGAGGGCCGGGGGCCTCGGTCGTCGGCACACGCTCAGTGGAAGAAGTGGCGCGTCCCGGTGAAGTACATCGTCACGCCGGCCTTCTTCGCGGCCTCCACGACCAGCTCGTCACGGACCGAACCGCCGGGCTGGACCACGGCCTTGACGCCCGCCTCGGCGAGGATCTCGAAGCCGTCGGGGAACGGGAAGAACGCGTCCGAGGCGGCGTAGGCACCGCGGGCGCGCTCGGCGCCGGCCCGCTCGACCGCGAGCTTCGCGGAGTCGACGCGGTTGACCTGGCCCATGCCGACGCCGACCGAGGCACCGTCCTTGGCGAGCAGGATCGCGTTGGACTTCACGGCGCGGCAGGCGCGCCAGGCGAAGGCCAGCTCGTCCAGCTCGCCCTGGCTCAGCGCGTCACCGGTCGCGAGGGTCCAGCTCGCCGGGTTGTCGCCGTCGGCCTGGAGCCGGTCGGTGACCTGGAGCAGCGCGCCGCCGTCGACGGGCTTGATCTCGACCGGGGCGGACGGGGCGCTGTGGGCGCGCAGCACGCGGATGTTCTTCTTCTTGGTGAGGGCTTCGAGGGCGCCGTCCTCGTACTCGGGCGCGACGATGACCTCGGTGAAGATCTCCGCGACCTGCTCGGCCATCTCCTTGGTGACCGGCCGGTTGACCGCGATCACACCGCCGAACGCGGACAGCGGGTCGCAGGCGTGCGCCTTGCGGTGCGCCTCGGCGACGTTCGACGCGACCGCGATGCCGCACGGGTTGGCGTGCTTGATGATCGCGACGCAGGGCTCGTCGTGGTCGTACGCGGCACGGCGGGCGGCATCCGTGTCCGTGTAGTTGTTGTACGACATCTCCTTGCCGTGCAGCTGCTCCGCCTCGGCGAGGCCGCCGGTGCCGGAGGTGTACAGCGCGGCGGGCTGGTGCGGGTTCTCGCCGTAGCGCAGGGTGTGCGCGCGCTCCCAGGTCGCACCGAGGAAGTCGGGGAACCGAGACTCGTCGACCGGCGCGTAGTCGGAGGCGAACCAGGAGGCGACGGCGACGTCGTACGCGGCCGTGTGCTGGAAGGCCTCGGCGGCGAGCCGCTTGCGGGTGCGCAGGTCGAAGCCGCCGTGCTGCGCCGCGGCGAGGACGTCGCCGTAGCGGTCGGGGCTGGTGACGACGGCGACCGAGGGGTGGTTCTTGGCGGCGGCGCGGACCATCGAGGGGCCGCCGATGTCGATCTGCTCGACGCACTCGTCGGGGGTCGCGCCGGACGCGACCGTCTCCCGGAACGGGTAGAGGTTGACGACGACCAGGTCGAACGGCTCGACGCCCAGCTCGGCGAGCTGCTGCCGGTGGCTGTCGAGGCGCAGGTCGGCGAGGATCCCGGCGTGCACCTTCGGGTGCAGCGTCTTGACGCGGCCGTCGAGGCACTCGGGGAAGCCGGTCAGCTCCTCCACCTTGGTGACGGGCACACCGGCCGCGGCGATCTTCGCGGCGGTGGAACCGGTGGAGACGAGCTCGACGCCGGCGGCGTGCAGCCCGCGGGCCAGCTCCTCGAGCCCCGTCTTGTCGTACACGCTGACGAGCGCGCGCCGGACGACCCGCTTGGTGCCCTCGGTGCTCTCGGCCGTGACTGTGCTGTCGGCGGTCACTGGATAACTACCTTTCGTCCCTCAATGCGATAGCCGTTGCGGGCGAGCCGCCCCACGACATCGACGAGCAGCCTTCGCTCGACTTCCTTGATGCGCTCGTGCAGAGCGCTCTCGTCGTCCTCGTTGCGGATCTCGACCACGCCCTGGGCGATGATCGGTCCGGTGTCGACGCCGTCGTCGACGAAGTGGACGGTGCAGCCGGTGACCCGGGCTCCGTACGCGAGCGCGTCGCGGACGCCGTGGGCGCCGGGAAAACTGGGGAGCAGCGCCGGGTGGGTGTTGACGAAGCGTCCACCGAAACGGGCGAGGAACTCCTTCCCCACGATCTTCATGAACCCGGCGGAGACGACGAGGTCGGGCTCGTACGCGGCGGTCGCCTCGGCGAGCGCGCGGTCCCAGTCGTCCCGACTGCCGTGGTCCTTGACCTTGCGGACGAAGGTCGGGAGTCCGGCGCGCTCGGCGCGGGCGAGCCCCTCGATGCCGTCCCGGTCGGCGCCGACGGCCACGATCTCGGCACCGTAGGCCGCGGGGCCCGCCTCCGCGACGGCGTCGAGCAGTGCCTGCAGATTGGTGCCTGATCCGGAGACCAGCACGACGAGGCGCTTGGCCTTGGCCACGACGGGGCCCTTTCTCGGGGGAGCGTTTGTACGGTCGTACGAATGCTTCGCGCCCCGGGATACGGGGAAGTCTACGAAGCGGCCGACCGTCAGCAACGAT
The DNA here is from genome assembly GCF_036231965.1 of Streptomyces sp. NBC_01428. Lineage (NCBI taxonomy): Bacteria > Bacillati > Actinomycetota > Actinomycetes > Kitasatosporales > Streptomycetaceae > Streptomyces > Streptomyces sp. NBC_01428. Next base: position 3,844,635 of record NZ_CP109499.1, read on the forward strand.
ACCGGCACACCGGGCGGCCCCCACGGGACGGGGGCGGGGCCGGAAGGTAGCGTCTGGGGAGGATCCACCCGGGAAGACCGTCCGGCGCGGGGAACGCCCTGCGCACACGGGACGTTGACCTGGGACGAGCACCACCACGCACGGGGCAGCCGGCCCCGGTACCACCAGTTGCACCCGCACCGGAAACGCCCGGGGCGCGCGCCCGGGGGCCCGGAGCCCGCTGCCGTGCGCACACGCCGCCCGCCAGAACCACCAAGGGGAAGACGCTCACCTGATGCCGGACCGCAGTCTCCGACTCCCTCCGCTCCTGCTGCGCGAGCGGCGCCCTTCGTCCACCCCGCCCAGGTCGGGAGGGGACGGCTCCACAGGCGGCGGCCCCGGCTCCGCGGGCGGGAGCGGCAGCGGCTCGGCAGGGGGAAGCGACGGCGGCACCCCGGGCGAGCAGGGCCCCGACACCCCGGACACTCCCCCGTCGGGCCCGGCCGATCTCTCCAAGCCGGCGAAGCCGTCGAGTTCCCCGGACGCGGACGACAACCCGTTCGCGCCGCCGCCCGAGGGCACGCCCGACCGTCCCTGGCAGCCGCGCCGGCACGGCCAGGGCTCCGGGCAGAACGGCGAGGGCGGGGACCAGGACGGGTCCGAGCACTCCCCGTGGAGTCACTGGAGCGACCGGCAGCCCGGCCCCTCCAGCGGCGGCGGCTTCGGTGACCGGCCGGGGGCGCCGCAGGGCCAGAACACCCCGGAGGGCCAGAGCGGCCCCGGCTCGAACATGCGCTGGGACCCGACGGACCCCTCCCAGCGCCGTGCCCGCTATGCGCTGCTCTCCGGCATGTGGGCGTTCTTCTTCGCCCTCTTCAGCTGGCCGTACGTGGCGCTGCTGCTCGGCGCGCTCGCCCTGTACTGGGGCGTCAGCGCCCTTCGCGGCAAGGCGCGCGTCCCGGCCCCGGACGCTCCGGCAGCCGATCAGAACGCCCGCCCCCAGCAGCCCACTTCGAACGCCCGTCCGCAGACGACCGCGGCGGTGAGCGGTCTGGTCACCGCCTCGCTGGCCATCCTGATGGTCGGCGCGACGTTCACGGCCCAGCTCGTCTACAGCGACTACTACTCCTGCACGAACGACGCCCTGACGAGCGCGGCGAAGAAGTCCTGCAACGACCTGCTCCCGAAGGAACTGCGCGGCGTGCTCGGCACCAGCGACTAGCACCGCGCACCGGGTTGTCCCGGAGCGCTGGAGCGTCGGAGCACCAGGGACAAAGGGCCGGCTCCCCCTCGTGAAGAGGGGGAGCCGGCCCTTTCGTTCGCCCGCCGGATCTCCTGACCGGTCCCCGGCCGGCCGGGCTCGGAGGCGTCTCAGCCGGAGCGGTCCGCGCCGCCGGTGTTCTCGCTCCCGGTGCGGCTGAGGCCGTCCGGGTCGGAGCGGTCCGGGTCGTCCCCGCCGGACGGCCGCGGGTCGTCCCCGTCGGACAGGCGCGGTCCGTCCTCGGCGGGCCGGCCCGGATCGTCCGGCGCGGACCGGGGCGCGCCGGACGCGTCGCCCCGGGCGTCTCGGATCTCCCGGCCGCCGTCGGCATCGACCTCGGCATCGGAGTCGGCATCGGTCTCCGGGGCGTCGGCCCCGGCCGCCTTGCGCAGCGCCGCCCAGCGCTCCTCCCGTGAGGCGTCCTCGTGCCAGGCCGCCGGAGCCGCCTCGCCGGGCAGGACGTCGTACGGCTCCAGGTCCTCGAGGACGGACTCCAGCACCGCCGGTTCGACCCGCTGCGCCGACTCGGCCCGGGCGGGCGGGGACGGTGAGGGGACGGGCGTCGGCACGGCCGCCGGTGACGGAGCGGACGCGTCCTTCGCGCGCCACGGCGTCCACGCGGGCATCCGCACCCGGGGTACCCAGCCGAAGCGGGGTCCGGCGGGGCGGGACACCGTGCTGCGGGGAGCGGTCGCGCGCACGGGCGCCGGGGCGCCCCGGCGCTTCCACGCGTGGACGCCCACCGCGACGGGAATCCCGACGGTCGCCGTCCAGACCGCGGCCGCCGGTCCCACCTGCCACCACACCGGTCCGAAGTGCGCCAGGGCGGCCACGCCGAGCGGTCCTCCGGCGAGCCCGGCGAGCAGGCCGAGCACGACACCGCACAAGCAGGCCGCGAGGGCCACGACCGACACCGTCCGGCCGCGCGACCAGGTCTCGGCCCGACCGCCGGTCACCGGCGGCGCGGTTCCCGCCTTCACCACGAACCACGCCAGCGTCACCCCGGCGGCCACCGGCACCACACCGCTCAGCCAGTTCAGCGGCTCTCCCGAACCCGTCCCCGGCACCGCCGCGAGCAGCGGGAACGCGGGGAGCAGATCGGTCGGGCCGCGCGTCCCGGAGGCCGCAGCCGTGAGGGGACCGGCCACATGCCCCGCGGTCAGGACGACGCCGGGACCGAGCCCGTACGACGCGCCCCACACGGCCGCGTTCGGGACGAGCGCCAGGCAGAGCAGCAGGACGGCGAACCGTCCGGACCACACGCCGGTGAGCTGGAGGAACGAGCCGCGGGCCGCTCCCCCGTGCCACACCAGGGACACCGCGACCAGCAGCGCGCCGCCCCCGACGAGGACGGTTGCCGCGGCCGCGGCGGCCCGTGCCGCTCCGCCGAGCAGCCGGTCGTCGTCCCGGGCGACGAGACGCCGTACACCGGAGAGGGGACCCGCCCGGGTGAAGGGCGTGGCCTCCACCGCGCGCTTCAGCCACAGCGGCAGCGGTCCCCACGGGCGGCCGTACGCGGTCCAGATGCCCGCTCCCGCGGCGCTCGCGGCGAGAAGCGGCAGGCAGACCACGGCCCACAGCCAGGAGGGACGCAACGCGCCGCCCGAGGCATAGAGCGCGGCGGCCCAGCCGACGGCCAGATAGCCGGCCACCACGCCGGCCCAGGCCGTGCGCGGCGACGCCTCCGACGTCACGTCGGCCGCCTCGCGCGCGGCCCGGTGCAGCAGCCACGCCGGGAGAGCGAGCAGCAGGAGCGGTGTCACCCCCACCGGCATCGCGACGCCGGACAGGGTGTCGGTGCGGATCAGTTCGACGCCGTGCGCGAGGAGCCAGAGCGCGGCGGCGACATGGAGCGCTCCGTCCGGCCCGCTGTCGGGGTAGGGCGAGCTGATCCACAGCACCATGACGAGGACGGCGAACGAGCCGAGTCCGAGCCCCGCGGCGAGGGCGCCACCCAGGAGGCTGGCGGCCAGTCCGGGTGATCTGTCGCGCATCCGGGTGAGCAGGGGCGACAACGAGAGCCTGCGGTCGGTGATTTGGGTCACACACGTCATGCTCCCAACGACACGCGCTTTCTCGTCGCAACAGGCGAACCCCCGATGTGTCGCTCAATATGCAGTTATGTACTTTTTCGCACGAAAGGGCGCCCGGTGGGATCCGACATGACACAGGGCTCCGCCACTCCGCTGCCCGCGCCGAAGGAGCGCCGCCGTCTGCGGGAGGCCCGGGCGCTGACGCAGGCGGAACTGGCGTCCCGGCTCGGAGTCAGCCGGTCGACGGTGCGCTCGTGGGAGACCGGCCGCACGACACCGCGCGGCCGCAAGCTGGAGGCGTACGTGAGGCTGCTGGGCGTAGGGACGACCCTTTCGGACGACGCGGTGAGTGGCCGTCAGGAAGGCTCCGTACCCGCCCTGGTGGGAGCGGGAGCACCACCGCCCTCCCGGGAGAACCGCGCCTCCGAGAACCGCCGCGCCTCCGAGGACCGGACGGCCGACGGCGCGGAGCCCGCCGAGCACGCGGACCGCGGCGCCGTGGACAGGGACAGGGACAGGGACCGGCCCGGCGGGGAGGGTGAGTGGGGTGACGCGGACCAGGACTCCGCCGTACGCGAACCGTCACTGACACCCGCTCAGGCCTTCGACGCCCTCTACGCGTTCGCCGCCCCCGCCCTCGTACGGCAGACCTATCTGCTGACCGGGCGGCGCGAGCTGGCCCGCGAGTCCGTGGAGCGGGCCTTCCAACTCGCCTGGTACCGCTGGCCCGAGGTGGCCGTGGACCGGGACCCGGCCGGCTGGGTGCGGGCGACGGCGTACGAGTACGCGCTCTCCCCCTGGCACCGGCTGCGCCCCCGCTACCGGCACCCGGAGGCACCACCCGCCGGCGGCTCCGAACGGGCCCTCCTCGACGTCCTGCTCACCCTGCCGCCGGTCTACCGGCGCACGCTGCTCCTGTACGACGGGGTCGGGCTCGGGCTTCCGGAGACCGCGGCCGAGACGGAGGCGAGCACGCCCGCGGCCGCCAACCGGGTGCTCCACGCGCGCGAGGCCGTCGCGGCCCGGCTGCCCGAGCTGACGCTCCCCGAGGACCTGCACCGGCGGCTCACCGAACTCGGGAGCGCGGAGCGGCTGCGCGCGGCGAAGCCCCGTACCGTCCGCCATCACGGCGAGCACCGCGCCCGGCAGTGGACGCGCGCGGCCATCGCCTTCACGGTCCTGCTCATCGGCGTGACGGCGCTGACGCTGCGCACCGCGCCGGACCACTACGAGGCGCCGCTGTCCCCGCCGGAGACCATCCACGGTCTGCCGCCCCGCTCCGCGCCCGGCCCCCTGTCCGCCGAGGAACTGGTCCTGCGCGCCAAGCTGAGGTCCCAGACGTCGAGCGGTCCCGAGCGCATGGTCCCCGACATCCGCTGATGTCCCGGACCGGTTGCTCCTGTGCACGGAAACGCCGGTGGGCCCGCACCCAAGAGGTGCGGGCCCACCGGCGTGTGTGCCGTGCGGCAGCTCAGCCGGCGAGGATCTCGCGCGCGAGCTTGGCCGTCTCGGTCGGCGTCTTGCCGACCTTGACACCGGCGGCCTCGAGGGCCTCCTTCTTGGCGGCGGCCGTGCCGGAGGAACCGGAGACGATGGCGCCGGCGTGGCCCATGGTCTTGCCCTCGGGCGCGGTGAAGCCCGCGACGTAACCGACGACCGGCTTGGTCACGTTCTTCGCGATGAAGTCCGCGGCCCGCTCCTCGGCGTCGCCACCGATCTCGCCGATCATGACGATCAGGTCGGTGTCGGGGTCGGCCTCGAACGCGGCGAGCGCGTCGATGTGCGTCGTACCGATGACCGGGTCGCCACCGATGCCGACGGCGGACGAGAAGCCGATGTCACGGAGCTCGTACATCATCTGGTACGTCAGCGTGCCGGACTTCGAGACCAGACCGATGCGGCCCGGCTTCGTGATGTCGCCCGGGATGATGCCGGCGTTGGACTGACCCGGGGTGATGAGACCGGGGCAGTTCGGGCCGATGATGCGGGTCTTGTTGCCCTTCGCCTTCGCGTACGCCCAGAAGGCGGCGGAGTCGTGGACCGCGATGCCCTCGGTGATGACGACCGCGAGGGGGATCTCAGCGTCGATCGCCTCGACCACGGCGGCCTTGGCGAAGGCCGGCGGCACGAAGAGGACGGACACGTTGGCGCCGGTCTTCTCGATGGCCTCGGCGACCGTGCCGAAGACGGGGATCTCGGTGCCGTCGATGTCGACGGAGGTGCCCGCCTTGCGCGGGTTCACGCCGCCGACGATGTTCGTCCCGTCCGCGAGCATGAGCTTGGTGTGCTTCATACCCGTGGCACCGGTCATGCCCTGGACGATGACCTTGCTGTCCTTGTTGAGGAAGATAGCCATGGCTGTTTAGTCCCTCGTCCCTTACTTCGCAGCCGCGAGCTCGGCGGCCTTGTCGGCCGCGCCGTCCATGGTGTCCACGCGCTGGACCAGCGGGTGGTTGGCGTCCGACAGGATCTTGCGACCCAGCTCGGCGTTGTTGCCGTCGAGACGCACGACCAGCGGCTTGGTGACTGCCTCGCCCTTGTCGGCGAGCAGCTGCAGCGCCTGGACGATGCCGTTGGCGACCTCGTCACAGGCGGTGATGCCACCGAAGACGTTGACGAAGACGGACTTGACGTCCGGGTCGCCGAGGATGATCTCCAGGCCGTTCGCCATGACGGCGGCGGAGGCGCCACCGCCGATGTCGAGGAAGTTGGCGGGCTTGACCCCACCGTGGTTCTCGCCGGCGTAGGCGACGACGTCGAGGGTGCTCATGACGAGACCCGCGCCGTTGCCGATGATGCCGACCTCACCGTCGAGCTTGACGTAGTTGAGGTTCTTGGCCTTGGCGGCGGCCTCGAGCGGGTTGGCCGCCGCGTGGTCGACGAGCGCCTCGTGGTCGGGCTGGCGGAACTCGGCGTTCTCGTCGAGGGACACCTTGCCGTCGAGGGCGATGACCTTGCCGGAGGCGACCTTGGCGAGCGGGTTCACCTCGACAAGGAGGGCGTCCTCCTTGATGAAGGTGTCCCACAGCGTCACCAGGATCTCGGCGACCTGCTCCGCGACCTCGGCCGGGAACTTCGCCTGGGCGACGATCTCGCGGGCCTTCTCGATCGAGACGCCCTCGTTGGCGTCGACCGGCACCTTGGCCAGGGCCTCGGGGTTCTCCTCCGCGACGACCTCGATCTCCACGCCGCCCTGAACGGACGCCATGGCGAGGAAGGTGCGGTTCGTGCGGTCGAGGAGGTACGAGACGTAGTACTCCTCGACGATCTCGGGCGCGGTCTCGGCGATCATCACCTTGTTGACCGTGTGGCCCTTGATGTCCATGCCGAGGATGTCCGTCGCGCGGGCGACGGCCTCGTCCGGGGTGGCGGCGAGCTTGACGCCACCGGCCTTTCCACGGCCACCGACCTTCACCTGGGCCTTGACGACGGACTTGCCGCCAAGACGCTCGGTCGCCTCGCGGGCTGCCTCAGGCGTGTCAATGACTTCACCGGCCAGCACCGGTACACCGTGCTTGGCGAAGAGGTCCCTCGCCTGGTACTCGAACAGGTCCACGCGCGTCCGTCCCTATCAGTGATCTCGCGGTTCGTTGGATGCGTGGGCGTGCCGCGAAGGGCAACGTGACGTCCGCTGTCACAAGGGTGGCGCACACGATGTCCGAGTGCGCGGCATGTCCGTCCGGCAGGTTATCGCCGCTGGACGCGGGTCCCTAAATCGCAGATCACACCTGAGCGGTGATACCTGTCACAGATCGGGCCGGACGGGGCCCCACCAGGCTGGGGTTTGCCTGGTGGGGCCCCTCTGACGGCCCCGAAGGGCCCAGGGCGGACGACCCCCACCCCAATGGGGGTCGTCCGGCCCTCCCGCGGGTTTGGGACGGAGGGATCCGGTGGATTCCGGCCCTCCGGCCCATGGCCCCGCGGAAGCGGATGGTCTGCCGCGCGACCGTTCCGCCGGCGCGGCGGTGGCGCGGTGTCACAGCGCCGAACCACGGTTCGGCGCGGCCGGTGCGGTGCGGTCCGGCGCTGCGGTCCGGCGCTGCGGTCCGGCGCTGCGACAGGAGTGCGACGCCCGGACGGACGGCGCACGGACCCGATGCTCCGGACGCGGTACGTGCGTACGAAGTGCACGAGACGTACGGGGCGCCGTGGGGCGGGCGGGGTGTGCGCGCACGCTGTGTCCGGCCCGCGCGCCCCCGGCCGCGGGGTGCGGAGCTAGCCGGGGAAGACGGGGATGTCCCGGTACCGGTCGCCGGTCCCGGACACGGGGGTCGCCGTGGAGACGCCGCGCGCGAGGGACTGGGGCGCACGGTGGCTCGGGGTGACCGCGGGGACCTCCGCGTGCCGCGGGGTCGCGTTGTCGAGGGCGGACTGGCTGCCCGTCGCCCCGGTCGCTCCACCGGAAGGCGCCTGCCGACCGAAGAGCGGACCGACGCCCGCGCCGTCCGTGCCACGGCGAACCCCCACGTCACCGCTCCGCGCACCGGGCCGACCCGGCCCGAGCGCGGGCCTCCAGGCCGCCACGACGGTGGGGCCTGAGAGGGACGAACCGTCCACCACGGCGACGGCCCGGCCGGCAGCCCCCTCCTCGGCGGCCCCGCGCTCCGCGCGCGGAGTCACGGACCGAGGCGGATCCTGCGGGTCGACGCCGGGGAACGCCGGGAGTACGGGAGTCCCCGGAACCTCCGGGAGCGCGGCCCCGGGAACTTCCGGAAGACCCGGAAGGTGCGTCCGCGGGAGGGCGGGCAGTATAGGGAGCGCAGGACGTGTGGGGAGCGCGGAGAGCGCGGGGAGTCCCAGCCTGGTCGGCAGGGTCGGCTGGGTGTCCGTGTCCGAGAGGGCGGGGATCGGCAGTCCCCCACTCAGTACGTCGGTGAGAGCGCTGCGGGACCGCCCGGCAGTTCCGGTGAGCGGTCGTACGACCGCCCCGGCGGCCGACGGCTCGGCAGCTCCGGCCACCGGCCGGACGACGGTCTTCCCGACCGGCCGGACCGGCCCGCGGACCGACCGGACCGACCCCACGACCTCGGGAACCGCCCGCTCGACGCCCTCGGTCGCCGGCCGTCGCTCGACGGCGCGGCCCGGGTGCGCGCTGCCGGGCGACGTGCCCCGACCCGAGTGGGCCGTCGTACGGCCGCGTGGACGGGGTGAGGCGGGCGGCGACGCCGGCGCGCCCACCGCGTGTGCGGCGCCGACGTCGACGCCGGAGAGGGAGAGGGAGAGCGGCGCGGAGTCGGCCGACGGGCCAGGGTCGCCCACGTCGTGCCCGGTCCGGTCGCCCGGCTTCTGGAGGCGGCCCGGCGAAGTGCGGGGCACGGAAACGGTCGGGGTCGGCGGTGACTCGTGCGGGGTGCGCGTCTCGGTGACGCCCCGGGCCGGTGCCGGATGGGTCAGCCGGATCGGGTGTGCCGGCCCGTCGGCGGCGTGCGCCTGTCCTCCGAGGAGGAATCCGAGCGCGGACAACCCCCCTGCCAGCAGGACCCCTTGCAGCGCACGCCGACCGGCCGCACCGCGCGCCGGGCGCGGAACAGCACCCGACGATGGCGCTGACCGGGTCAAGACGGGGAGGGTCCTCCCGTGCGAAGGGATACGAAGGGCCGCGAACGAACGCGAAGGCCTGGCACTGCCCACGCCGGGGCACGGCCCGCCAAGGAACGGCGGAACGGGACCCTTTGGCCGCTTCGATCCTCCACGGGACGCCCGAGGTCGCGCAAGTCCCCTGTTACCGATGGGTATTCATGTCCGGATTGCCGCCTCTTCTCATCGCACGTCCGGTATCGGAAGCGGCCGCTTCTCGATCGCCGCCGCCATGACCTCGGGAAACAGGTCGGGCGTGCAGGCGAACGCCGGCGCGTCGAGCACCGCGAGAGCGGCGGCGTGCTCCCTGTCGTACGCGGGCGCGCCCTCGTCGGACAGTGCGAGCAGCGTCACGAACTGCACCCCGGACGCCTTCATCGCCGCGACCCGCTTCAGCATCTCGTTGCGAATGCCCCCCTCGTAGAGGTCGCTGATCAGGACGACGACGGTGTCGGCGGGCCGGGTGATCTGCGACTGGCAGTACGCGAGCGCCCTGTTGATGTCGGTGCCGCCGCCGAGCTGGGTGCCGAAGAGGACGTCGACCGGGTCGTCGAGCTGGTCGGTGAGGTCGACGACCGCCGTGTCGAAGACGACGAGCCGGGTGGCGATGGACCGCATCGAGGCGAGGACCGCGCCGAACACGGAGGCGTACACGACGGACGCCGCCATCGATCCCGACTGGTCGATGCAGAGGATGACCTCCTTCTTCACCGACTGGGAGGCCCGCCCGTATCCGATCAGCCGCTCGGGCACGATCGTGCGGTACTCGGGCAGGTAGTGCTTGAGGTTCGCCGCGATCGTGCGGTTCCAGTCGATGTCGTGGTGGCGGGGCCTGCTGATACGGGCGCTGCGGTCGAGGGCACCGGTCAGGGTCGCCCGCGTACGGGTCGCGAGCCGCTTCTCCAGGTCCTCGACGACCTTGCGCACGACGGCCCGCGCGGTCTCCTTGGTCGTCTCCGGCATCGCCTTGTTCAGTGAGAGGAGCGTGCCCACGAGGTGCACGTCGGCCTCCACCGCCTCCAGCATCTCGGGCTCCAGGAGGAGGGCGGAGAGCCCGAGCCGGTCGATGGCGTCCCGCTGCATCACCTGGACGACGGAGGACGGGAAGTAGGTGCGGATGTCGCCGAGCCAGCGCGCGACCGAGGGCGCCGACGCCCCGAGCCCCGCCGAACGGTCCTTCCCCGACTGCCCTTTGCCCCTTTTCCCGTACAGCGCGCCGAGCGCTCCGTCCATCGCGGCGTCGTTCCCGGAGAGCACGCATCCCGTGCCGTCGGCCTCGTCGCCACCGAGCACGAGCCGCCATCGGCGCAGCCGCTCGTCCCCGGCGCTCAGCACGGACTCGGTCATGGGGTCACCCTCACAAGGTCGTTGTCGTGGCGTGCTCGGTCCGGGCGTCCGCCGGACCCGGCGCCGGCACCCGGGCTGTCGGTGCCGTCCGCGCCGCCGGGTGCGACGAGGCCGAGCAGCAGGCTCAGCACGGGCAGGACGGCGTCCGCGCGGTCGGTGTCGAGGTCGGGGGCGAAGCCCGGGATTCCGGAGCCCGCCGCCGCGGTGTTCGTACGGGCTCCCGGGCCGCGCCGGACCAGTTCGCCGAGCGTTCTGCGCACCCCCGACTCGTACGCCGAGAACGTCCGGCGCAGCAGCGGCAGCACGTCGGTGAAGGCGTCCGCGGGCACCCCGGTGAGCCAGCTGTCCACGAGCCCGAGGAGCCGCTCGTCGTGCACGAGCAGCATCCCGCCGCCCGAGCCGCCTCCGACGAACCCCTCGATCCAGGTGGCCGCGTCGGCGGGCTCGGTGCCCGGCGACAGCACCAGGCCCATCAGCCGCGCGGCCTCCTCCTGCGCCAACTCACCTTCGTCGAGCAGGAGTCGGACCGACCGGCCCCTGATGACGCCGGGAACGGTGTCGCGTACGGCGAGGGTGCGCAGAACGGAATGCCAGCGCCCTCGTATGCCGCCGCGTGCGCCGTCGGCCGGGGCCGCGTCGCCGGTCGTCTCCCCGAGCAGCGCCACCGCCCCGTGCACGGCGTCCACATGCCGGCGCATCTCCGCGGCGGCGTCGCCGTCCAGGGCGGCGCAGGCGGGCGGGAGGCCCACGAAGACGCGCTCGGCGAGACCGGCGGCGACATCGGTGAGGGCGTGGGTGTCCGTGCCGCGCACGTCCCCGTAGCGCAGGGAGCGGACGAGTGCGGGCAGCGCCTGGGCGAGGTGGCCGACGTCCGCGTCGAGGGCGGCCCGGTCGGCGAGGACCTGCATCACCACGGGCAGCGCGTGCGGGAGTTCGGCGAGGAGGCAGCGCTCGGCGAGTGCGGTGACGTCGGCCAGCGAGGGTGCGCCCACGGCATCCGCCTCGGCCTTGGCCGTGGCGGCGGCCAGGACGGTCGTGCCCCACACGCCCGCCTCGGCGACGCGCACCGACAGCTCCGGCTCCCAGCGCAGCCGCCAGGTCTCGCGGAAGGTGCCGGTGCTGCCGCGGGACGTCGTGGGCTCGCCCCAGCCGATCCCGAGGAGGCGCAGCCGGTGCAGCAGTCTGCTGCGGCCGGCGTCGGTCTCCTTGCGCAGGTCGAGCTCCACCTCCCGCTCCAGCGCCTCGGGTTTCAGCCGCAGGGAGCGCTGGGAGCGCGCGAGGTCCCGCTGCAGGGGCACCGCCGGAGCGGACTCCGGCACCTCTCCCAGTACGTCGCCGACGACGAGCCGGTCGCGCACCAGTGCCAGCGGCACGTCCGAGCCCTCGCACATCACCGCCCGGACCGCGTCCGTCGTCTCCGTCAGCCCCGGCAGCGGGCGCCCGCGCATCGCGGCGAGCGTCTCGGCCAGCCGCACCGCCTCGATGACGTGGGCCGACGACACGCTCCGGTCCTCGTCGCGCAGCAGCCGGGCGACCTTCGTCATCCACCGGGCGATCGGGCGGTCGGAGGCGCCGAACAGATGCCCGTACCAACCGGGTGAGTCGATGCCCGCTCCGTATCCACTGGCGCGGGAGAGCCTGCGGTGCGTCCAGGGCACCCAGGTCAGGTCGGCCTTCACCTTCGGCAGGCCCTTCAGCAGGGCCCGGTCGGCGCCGACGGTGGCCTTCTGCCGCAGCGCGGGCACGTGCCAGGCCCCGCACACCACGGCCACGTCGTCCCCGAACTCGCGCTGTGCGGAGCGGATCTGGAGCCGCATGTACGCCTCGCGCACCAGATCCCGGTCGTGTCCCCCGACTCCGTATGCCTCGCGCAGCGCGGTCATCGCCTCTTCCAGCACGCCGAACGGCGCGAACGGGTCACCGGCGGTCGCGGCGCGGTGCTCGACCACGTCCTCCCACCAGCGCTCCGGGTCGTCGTACCCCGCTGTCTCGGCGAGCACGGCGAGAGGATCGATCCGTACGGCCTCGGCCACGCCCTCACCGGGTCCCGCGGTCTCCTCCGGGTCGTCCGATCCCCCGGCTCCGGAGGACGGGTCCCGCGGCCCGACCCCGTCCGGGGCCGCCCGGTCCGTGCTCCCGTCCGCCCCGGCGGGGCCGTCGGTCCCGTCCGGCCGGGCGGTGTCCGCGGGCGTCCGGGGGCCGGGGTCGCCGGGCGGGGCGGCGTCGGCCTCGACAGGGCCGTCCGGTACCGCGGGCGGTGTGCCGCCCGGTCGCTCGCCGGCCCGGTCCGCGTCCGCCTTCCCCCAGGCCAGGGTGTGGGCCGCGGGAAGGTCGATGAAGCGGGCCGGCACTCCGTGGTCCAGGGCCCAGCGGATCGCCACCCACTCCGGTGAGAACTCGGCCAGCGGCCAGAAGGCCGACTGCCCCGGCTCGTCGACGACATGGGCGAGAAGGGCGACCGGGGGCCGCATGTCCTCGTCGGCGGCCAGGTGCACCAGGGGATCCGCCTCCGGGGGTCCCTCGATCAGCACGACCCGCGGGGCGGCGGCCTCCAGCGCGGCCCGCACGGCCCGCGCCGACCCCGGCCCGTGATGGCGCACGCCGAGCAGCAGCGGCCCCGCACCCCGGACGGCCACCGGGGACCGCGGCCCGGTCAGCGCGTCGTCCGGCACTTCGCTCATGCGCTCGCCTCGCGGCAGGCTCGGTAGAAGTCCTTCCAGCCCTCGCGCTCGCGGACGACGGCCTCCAGATACTCCTGCCAGATGACACGGTCGGCCGCCGGGTCACGGACGACGGCGCCGAGGATGCCGGCCGCCACATCGCCCGCCCGCAGGACGCCGTCACCGAAGTGGGCAGCGAGCGCGAGGCCGTTGGTCACGACGGAGATCGCCTCGGCCGTGGACAGGGTGCCGCTGGGCGACTTCAGTTTCGTGCGTCCGTCGGCCGTGATCCCGTCGCGCAGCTCGCGGAAGACGGTGACCACGCGGCGGATCTCCTCGATGCCCTCCGGAACGGCGGGCAGGTCGAGGGAGCGGCCGATCTGGTCGACCCGGCGCGACACGATGTCGACCTCGGCTTCGGCGGTCTCCGGCAGCGGCAGCACCACCGTGTTGAAGCGGCGGCGCAGCGCGCTGGACAGTTCGTTGACCCCGCGGTCGCGGTCGTTGGCCGTGGCGATCAGGTTGAAGCCGCGGACGGCCTGCACCTCCTGGCCCAACTCCGGTATCGGCAGCGTCTTTTCCGACAGGATCGTGATCAGGCTGTCCTGTACGTCCGCCGGGACGCGGGTCAGTTCCTCGACGCGGACCGTCATGCCCTCCGCCATGGCCCGCATGACGGGGCTCGGCACGAGCGCGTCCCGGCTGGGGCCGTGCGCGAGCAACTGCGCGTAGTTCCAGCCGTACCGGATGGCTTCCTCCGGCGTGCCCGCCGTGCCCTGGACGAGCAGGGTCGAGTCGCCGCTGACGGCGGCGGCCAGATGCTCCGACACCCAGGTCTTCGCGGTGCCCGGCACGCCGAGCAGGAGCAGGGCGCGGTCGGTGGCCAGGGTGGTGACGGCGACTTCGACGATGCGGCGCGGCCCCACGTACTTGGGGGTGATCACGGTGCCGTCCGGCAGGGTGCCGCCGAGCAGGTAGGTGGCCACCGCCCACGGCGACATCCGCCAGCGGACCGGGCGCGGCCGGTCGTCCTGCGCCGCGAGCGCGGCGAGTTCGGCGGCGAAGGCGTGCTCGGCGTGCGGTCGCAGCGCCTCGCCCTCCGCGTTCGCGCCGCCCCCTGCATGCGCTCCCGCGGATGTCTGCCCGCTATCTCCCGCGGGTGTCTGCGCGGACGTCGGTTCAACGGACACGGACATGGCTCGGTCCCCCTCCAGCTCGGCCGGTTCGGATCTGGTTCCACCGTGCACCACGCCACTGACAATCGTCTCTGACCTGCGCACATGTGCTCGCCGCGGCCGATTGTCAGTGGCGGGATCTACCTTCGGAGGCATGACACAGCAGGCGGTGCGCTGGACGGCGGATCAGGTGCTGGCACTGGCGCCTGACGTCGCGTCACGCAAGGCGGGGAGCAAGCTCGGCGCGGCCGGCCCGTGGTCCGAGGCGGGCAGTTCTGACGAGGGGGCGGTATGGGGACTGTGCAGGGGAAGCGGCAGCAAGCCGTATCAGACGGTCGTGGACATCGCGGACTCCGCCGGGCCCGCGTACAAGTGCAGTTGCCCGAGCCGGAAGTTCCCGTGCAAGCACGCGCTCGGGCTGCTGCTGCTCTGGTCGGGTGCGGACGGCGCGGTGCCGTCGGGGGAGGCACCGGGCTGGGCCGAGGAGTGGATGGCGGGGCGGCGCAAGCGCGCGGAGGACAGGAGGACGGCGGGCGGGGGATCTGGAGCGTCCGCCTCCGCTGATCCCGAGGCCGCGCGGCGCAGGGCGGAGCGCCGGGCCGAGCGGATCAGCGCGGGTGCGGCGGAGTTGGAGCAGCGGCTGGCCGACCTGCTGCGCGGCGGTCTCGCCGCGACGGAGCGCTCGGGGTACGGGATGTGGGAGGAGACGGCGGCGCGGATGGTGGACGCGCAGGCACCCGGGCTGGCCGCCCGGGTGCGGGAGTTGGGCGCGATCCCGTCCTCGGGTCCTGGCTGGCCGGTGCGTCTGCTGGAGGAGTGCGCGCTGCTCCACCTCCTCGACCAGGGCTGGCTGCGCCGTGAGGAACTGCCGGACGGCCTCGCGGCGACGGTGCGTTCGCGCGTCGGGCTGTCCGGCTCGGCCGACGGTCCGCCGGTGCGCGACCACTGGCTGGTCCTCGCGCAGTACGACACGGCGGACGCCAAGCTCACGACCCGCAGGATCTGGCTGCACGGTGCCGCGTCGGGGCGCACCGCGCTTCTCCTCTCTTATGGAGCGGCCGGCCGGGCACCCGAGCCGGCGCTTCCCGTGGGGCTGGCCTTCGAGGCCGAGGTGTCCTCCTACCCGGGCGCCGGACAGGTGCGGGCGGCACTGGGTGAGCGGTTCTCGCCCCCCGCACCCGCGGCGATACGCCCGAAGGGCCTGACCACCTCGGAGGCTGCAGCTCGCTACGGAGAGGCGCTGCGCACCGACCCCTGGCTGGACTCGTGCCCGGTCACCCTGGGCGGGGTCGTCCCGACACCCGACGGCGACTCCTGGCAACTGGCGGACGCGGACGGAGAGTTCGCTCTGCCCATCACTCCCGCCGCGCGGTCGCGTCCCGACCTGTGGCGTCTGGTCGCCCTCTCCGGCGGAGCCCCGGTGACGGTCTTCGGCGAGTGCGGCCACCGTGGCTTCACTCCCCTGACGGCGTGGCCGGAGGACGGGGGCGAGGCGGTGCCGCTGTGCTGACGGCCGGCACCCGGCGCACCGTTCCGGCCACGCCGGACCACGGCCGCCCGCCTCGGCCCGCTCCACCCGCCTCCGGGACGCTCACCGGGCCCCGGCAGCAGGACGGTCGCCGCTCCCGGCACCGGGTCTCCGGTCACTGCTCGGCTCCGGGACTGTCGGCGCCGACGGCCGCAAGGACTCCGCCGATCTCCTCGACAAGGAAAGGACGCTCATGAACACGACGTCGTCTTCGCCGGACACCCCTGTCGGCGGTTCCTGGGAGGATCTCGTCACCGTGGCGCTCCTGGGGACCGAGCGCCGCACACCGCCGCTGCGGGATCCGGGACAGGAACCTCCGGTGGCCCTGCTGGACGCGGCCGCGGTGGAGACCGTGCGGCGCCGGGCCGGACTGCGGCCGGCGCGGGCGGCGGCCCGCCCGGAGCCCGCCGCGCCGGATCCGCGGACCGCGCTGCCGCCCGCCGCCGCCCGCAGACTGGCGATGCTTCTCGCGGACCGGCCCGGCACGGGAGGCGGCGGCCGCAGAGGAGCGGCCCCGGACCTCATGGAGCTGCTGCCGCAGTGGCTGGCCTCGGCGAACGCCCATGGCTTCGCCGCACCACCGCAGACGCTTCCCGCGCTGCTCGACGCCGCCCGGGGACGTACGGACCTGCGGCCCGCGGCGCTGGCGTTCGCCGGGCCGCGGGCGCTTTGGCTGGCGCGGCTGAACCCGGAGTGGCGGTTCGCGCTGCGTTCCGCTCCGGGCGGCGGCGCCTCGCTGCCGGGACCGGAGGAGAGCGAGCGGGTCCAGCAGTTGTGGCAGGAGGGGCTGTTCGCCGAGCGGGTCGCCCTGTTGGCGGCGGTACGGGCCGAGGATCCCGCCGCCGCGCGGGAGTTGCTCGTGTCGACGTGGGCCACGGAGCGGGCCGAGGACCGGCTGATGTTCCTCGACTCCCTGCGGTCCCGGCTGGGCGCCGACGACGAGCCCTTCCTGGAGCGGGCGTTGTCCGACCGCAGTCGCAACGTACGGGCGACGGCCGCGGAGCTGCTCTCCGCGCTGCCGGGTTCCGCGCTCGCCGCGCGGATGGCGGCCCGGGCGGGCTCGTGCGTGGCCGTCGACCGTACGCGCGACACGCCCATGATCGTGGTCGAGGCGCCGCACGAGTGCGATGCCGGGATGGAGCGGGACGGCGTGGTGCCGAAGCCTCCGGCGGGGCGGGGTGAACGGTCCTGGTGGCTGGGCCAGTTGGTCGAGGCGGCACCGCTCGGGACCTGGCAGGAGCGGTTCGGCGGGCGTTCGCCGGAGGAGACGGTCGCGCTGCCCGTGGCGGACGACTGGCAGAAGGAGCTGCACGCGGCCTGGTGCCGGGCGGCGGTCCGGCAGCGCGATCCCGCGTGGTCACGGGCCCTGCTCGGGTCGCCCTCCGCGCCGGAGGCAGGTGGGCCGGGGGCCGTGTCGCTGGCCGAGCGCTCCAAACTCCTCGCGACGCTGGGCGCGGGCGAACGGGCCGAGTGGGTGGCGGGGTTCATCGGGACGCACGGGCTGTCCGAGGCGTTCCAGCTGCTCGGGGTGTGCGCGGTTCCCTGGGCCGGGGACCTCGGCGGAGCGGTGGTCGACGCGCTCGACATCGCACGGGACGCGGGCAGCTATCCCTGGAGTTTCAGCGGCGTGATGGGGCTGGCCGAGCGGTGCCTGGACCCGGCGGAGGCGGGGCGTCTCCACGGTCTCACCTCGGTCCCGGACGAGACGGAGAACGCGACACCGGGCGCCGGCGGCTACTGGTCCGAGGCCTTCCAGCGCCTGGTGACGACCCTGCGCCTCAGAGCGGCCATGGCCACCGAGCTGACGCCTCCGACAGAGGCGGGGTGACGCGTCCGGCAGAAGCCGGGTGACGCCTCCGGCGACCCGCACGGACGGGCGGAGCAGAGGGCGCATCCCGCCGGCCGACGGACGGGCGGAGACACCGCTCGCCGGCCCGGCGCGGCCCGGAGCACCCGGCGATCCGGCGCCGCCGTCGGGCCTGACCCTGGAGATCGGGGCCCCGGGATGTCCCGGCGCCCCCGAGGGAACAGCCGCGCGCGACGCTCAGGCGCCCGCGGGCTGCCTCACGTTCTCCCGGACCCAGTCGACGATCGCCGTGGTCGTCGCGCCCGGAGTGAAGATCTCCGCGACACCCTTCTCCTTGAGGGGCGCGATGTCCGCCTCGGGGATGATGCCGCCGCCGAAGACCTTGATGTCCTCCGCCTCGCGCTCCTTGAGGAGCTCGATGACGGCCGCGAAGAGCGTGTTGTGGGCACCGGAGAGGATGGACAGGCCGATCGCGTCGGCGTCCTCCTGGATCGCGGTGTCGACGATCTGCTCGGGCGTCTGGTGGAGCCCGGTGTAGATGACCTCCATACCGGCGTCGCGCAGCGCCCGCGCGATCACCTTGGCCCCGCGGTCGTGACCGTCGAGCCCCGGCTTGGCCACCACCACGCGGATCGGTCCGGCTGCCACACCCATCACTGCCTCCATGAAGCAAGAACACCGACTCAACGACTGCACAACGACGAACACGGAACGACGGCGACGACCGACCGGCGACTGCAGAAACAACTACAGAAAGCTACCAGTCGTCACCTGGCGTAAGTATTCAGTCACTGCCGACGCCGTCGACACCTACTGACCACTGACACCTATCGCACGTTCAGCCCCTCGCCACACCCGGCCTTCCGGATCGCTCCGAAGGACCGGACACGCCAGGCGGCACAAGCGTTCCGCGTCATAGTCGACCACGGAAGTGAACGAACGTTATCGCCAGCATCCCGTAACCGGCAGTTTCACGGCGGAGACCGAGGGGGAAATCACACAGTGGGACAAGTTCGCCGCGCAGGTTCCGCATCGCGGCACTGGCGCCGCACGGGAGTGCGGCGTACGGGCCTCGCCGGAGCCGGCGCACAGGAGAGCCGCCGACCAGGTGGCCCCGCCACCGCGTCGTCAGCGGGACTCCGCGGTGATGAGGCACATCGACGAGGGCACGACAGCGCCGGGTAAGCGCCGTCGGTCACCGCCGGCACCGGTGTCACGGCTTTCCACTAGGGCACACGGGGGACAGAGCGGTCCTGCCGCGTGCCGACGGGAGGTCGGCCATGAAGGTCCCTGGGACGGTATCGCCCTTTCTTCCCCTCTGTCAGCGTCTGTTTCCGACCAAACTCGCCGGGATCTCGGTGGCCCTGCTGAAGGCCACGGCCCTGGAGTTCGCGATCCTCGCCGGGCACCTCCTTCTCTACCCCTCCGGCATCACCGCGGAACGCCGTGTCGTACCGGCGCTCCCCTCCCCGGACGACGACGCGACCAAGCTGCCCACGCAGGCCAAGCCCCCGGTCGTGCTGCTGCACGGCTTCATCGACAACCGCTCGGTCTTCCTCCTGCTGCGCCGCAACCTCGCCCAGCACGGACGGCAGCACATCGAGTCGCTGAACTACTCGCCGCTGACGTGCGACATCCGCACCGCGGCGGAGCTGCTGGGCCGCCACATCGAGGAGATCTGCGAGCGCACGGGCCACGACCAGGTGGACATCGTGGGCCACAGCCTCGGAGGCCTGATCGCCCGGTACTACGCGCAGTGCCTCGGCGGCGACACCCACATCCGCACCCTCGTCACCCTCGGCACCCCGCACTCGGGCACCCGGGTCGCCCCCTTGATGAACGCGCACCCGATCGTCCGCCAGATGCGCCCGGGTTCCTCGGTGATCGAGGAGCTGTCCCGGCCCGCCCCCGGCTGCCGTACGCAGTTCGTCAGCTTCTGGAGCGATCTGGACCACCTGATGGACCCGCTGGAGACGGCCTGCGTCGAGCATCCCGACCTGCTCGCGCAGAACGTGCGGGTGAGCGGGGTCGGCCATCTCGCGCTCCCGGTGCACCCGGCCGTCGCGACCGGGATCCGGCAGGCACTCGACACGGAGGCGCCGGCGGCCCGTCCCGCGGCCCGCAGGGGCGGTCTCACGGTCGCCTGACCGCGTCCCCTCACAGCAAAAGTTCGAACACTCATCGAACGCCAGGCCAAAGCCTTGCCCGCCCTCCCCCGAAACACGGCCGAATGCCCGTTTCCCGCGAAGGGGAAACCTGCCGAAGATTGTCGCGCCCGCATACCGCCGGGTACAGTCACCGCACTGCTCTGCCAGCCCCTGTTGTCGAGGCGAAAGAGAAGTTGGTGAACGACCGTCACCCGTCGGGGACAGCAACTCCCCCGGCCCCGGCTTCCGATGCCGCCTCCGCGCTCTACGCGCCCTACGGCGGTCAGGAAGCCCAGTACGGCGACTTCACCGCGTACGGCGACCACTCCGTCGGCGCCTACGATCCCGGTGCGAACGCGAACACCACCGGCGCCTACGCCACCGCGAGTTTCGCCACCGACCCGCTCTTCGGCGACATGCCGGGCCAGGCCGGCGGCACGGGTTCGTACGACGCCACGCAGTGGAACACGGGCGCCCACCAGGCGATGAACGGCGACCCGTACGCGGCGCAGCACCAGGCCGCGTACGACACCGGCGCCTACGACACGACGGCCTGGGCCGGCGGTTACCAGCAGCTCGCCGAAATCCCCGCGCAGCACCCGGGCCCCGACTCCTCGGGCCAGTGGGACGCGAGCGCCTGGCTCCAGCCCGGGCAGCAGCTCGACGGCACCCAGCAGTGGAACGCCGCGACGCAGGAGACCGGCGCGTACGACGCGACGCAGTGGAACACCGTCGGCGGCCAGGACCCGTACGGTCCGTACGAGCACCCGCAGACGGAGACGTACGACCACCCGCGGACCGAGATCTACGAGCAGCAGCCCGAGCAGGCGGCCCCGGTCCCCTTCGACCAGCAGGCGACCGCCACCTTCCAGCCCGCCGCCTTCGGTCAACTCGGCTCCGAAGAGGGCGAGTTCGACGAGGCCGGCCACTCCGCCGACGCGGACGGCTCCTACCCGGAGCGCGAAGAGCGGGGCGCGCGGGACGACTTCGAGGCGTACGAGGCCTACGGCGACGAGCGGGAGACCCCGCTGCTCGACGACATGGAGGAGATCACGCCGGCGCCGCGCGCCGCGTCGCGGACCTCCTCCCGTTCCCGGCGCCGCAGTCCCGCGAAACGTTCCGCCCTGCTGACCATCGCGGTGCCCTCGGCCTGCGTGATGGGTGTCGCGGGGATCGCGGCGGCCTCGGTGGGCGGTGTCGGCGGCGACGACACCAAGGAGACGACGGCCAGCGCCTCGGACGCGACCGCGGTGAAGCCGTCGACCGCGAACAACAAGCTGGACACGCAGTTGCAGAGTCTGTCCGCGGGCGCGGACGACTTCGCCGACCGGGCGAGCCGCACCCAGGAGCGCATCGACCTGAAGGCGCAGCAGGTCCTGGAGAAGAAGAAGGCGGCGGAGGAGGCGGCCCGCAAGGAGCGGCTGCGTCCGAAGTTCGTCCTTCCCGTGGCCCAGAAGGGCCTCAGCGCCTACTTCGGCCAGGCCGGCATCAACTGGATGTCCGTGCACACGGGGATCGACTTCCCCGTCTCGTACGGGACGACGGTGATGTCCGCGACCGACGGGACCGTCCGGACGCAGTGGAACAGCGCGTACGGCAACATGATGATCGTGACCGCGAAGGACGGGACGGAGACGTGGTACTGCCACCTCTCCACCTACAAGGTGTCCTCCGGTACCACTGTGAAGGCCGGTGACCAGATCGCCTTCTCCGGGAACTCCGGCAACTCGACCGGCCCGCACCTGCACTTCGAGGTCCGCCCGGCCGGCGGTTCGGCGATCGACCCGCTCCCGTGGCTGCGCAGCCACGGTCTGGACCCCACGTAACCCACACCGTCGAAGGCGGTCCGGACCTCTCGTCGAGATCCGGACCCTCCGTAGGACTGGGCTGTCGAGCCGCTCGGGCTACAGCTTCTCCACCGGCGCGTACCGCAGCAGGAGCCGCTTCGGCTTGGGCTCGCCGAAGTCGACCGTCGCCTCCGCGTTCGCTCCCGTGCCGTTCACCCCGACGACCGTGCCGAGGCCGAACTGGTCGTGCGTGACGCGGTCGCCGACGGCGAGCGCGACCACCGGCTTCTCGGACACACCGCGACGGGTGGCGAACCCGGACGCTCCCGAGGCCGCGGACCGCGAGCGCGTGGACGACAGGGAGGCCGCGACACCGGAGACGGGACCGGCGGGCTGGGACGAGATCGCGCCGGTGCGCTTCCAGTCCAGATGCGTCGCCGGGATCTCCTCCAGGAAGCGGGAGGGCGGGTTGTACGACGGCTGTCCCCACGCGCTGCGCATCGAGGAACGGGTGAGGTAGAGCCGCTCCCGCGCGCGGGTGATGCCGACGTAGGCCAGGCGGCGCTCCTCCTCCAGTTCCTTGACCTGCCCGAGGGCGCGCATGTGCGGGAAGACGCCGTCCTCCATGCCGGTCAGGAACACCACGGGGAATTCGAGGCCCTTGGCGGTGTGCAGGGTCATCAGGGTGATGACGCCGTTGCCGTCCTCCTCGTCCGGGATCTGGTCGGAGTCGGCGACGAGCGCGACCCGCTCCAGGAACGCGGCGAGTCCGGCCGGGGTCTCGTCCTCGCCGGTCTCCTGCTCGAACTCCAGGGCCACGGCGGCGAGTTCCTGGAGGTTCTCGATGCGGGTCTCGTCCTGCGGGTCGGTCGACGCCTGCAACTCGGCGAGGTAACCGGTGCGTTCGAGGACGGCCTCCAGGATGGTGGCCGGGCCCGCGCCGGACTCGACGATCGTGCGGAGGTCCTCCATCAGCGTGTTGAACCGCCGGACCGCGTTCGTCGAACGGGCGGCCATGCCGTAGGCCTCGTCGACGCGGCGCAGGGCCTGCGGGAAGCTGATCTTCTCGCGCTGCGACAGGGCGTCGATCATCGCCTCGGCGCGGTCGCCGATGCCGCGCTTGGGCACGTTCAGGATGCGGCGCAGCGGGACCGAGTCCTCGGGGTTGGACAGCACCCGCAGGTAGGCGAGGACGTCCCGGACCTCCTTGCGCTCGTAGAAGCGGACTCCGCCGACGACCTTGTAGGGCAGGCCGACGCGGATGAAGACCTCTTCGAAGACACGGGACTGGGCGTTCGTCCGGTAGAAGACCGCGACGTCGCCGGCCTTGGCCTCGCCCGCGTCGGTGAGACGGTCTATCTCGTCGGCGACGAACTGCGCCTCGTCGTGCTCGGTGTCCGCGACGTAGCCCGTGATGTTCGAGCCCGCGCCCGCGTTCGTCCACAGGTTCTTGGGGCGGCGGGACTCGTTGCGCTCGATGACCGCGTTGGCGGCGGTGAGGATCGTCTGCGTGGAGCGGTAGTTCTGCTCCAGGAGGATCGTCTTCGCGTTCGGGTAGTCC
Organism: Streptomyces sp. NBC_01428; assembly: GCF_036231965.1. Classification (NCBI taxonomy): domain Bacteria; kingdom Bacillati; phylum Actinomycetota; class Actinomycetes; order Kitasatosporales; family Streptomycetaceae; genus Streptomyces; species Streptomyces sp. NBC_01428. Next base: position 3,867,497 of record NZ_CP109499.1, read on the forward strand.
TCCTCGAACTGGAGGATGTTGCGGATGGTCGCGCCGCGGAAGGCGTAGATCGACTGGTCGGCGTCACCCACGACGCACAGCTCGGCGGGCGGCAGGTCGGCGTCGCTGGGCGGGACGTCCACGGGGTGCTCGGAGGTGCCGACGAGCTCCCGCACGAGGGCGTACTGCGCGTGGTTGGTGTCCTGGTACTCGTCGACCAGGACGTGCCGGAAGCGGCGGCGGTAGTGCTCGGCGACGTCCGGGAAGGCGCGGAGCAGGTTGACCGTGGTCATGATCAGGTCGTCGAAGTCGAGCGCGTTGGCCTCGCGGAGCCGCGACTGGTACATCGCGTAGGCCTGGGCGAGGGTCTTCTCGAAACCGTCGGTGGCCTGCGCGGCGAAGTCCTCCTCGTCGATCAGCTCGTTCTTCAGGTTCGAGATCTTGGCGCTGAACGACTTCGGCGGGAAGCGCTTCGGGTCGAGATCGAGGTCGCGGCAGACGAGCGCCATCAGACGCTTGGAGTCGGCGGCATCGTAGATCGAGAAGGACGAGGTGAAGCCGAGCTGCTTGCTCTCGCGGCGCAGGATGCGGACGCAGGCGCTGTGGAAGGTCATCACCCACATCGCGTTGGCCCGGGGGCCCACGAGCTGCTCGACCCGCTCCTTCATCTCGCCGGCGGCCTTGTTCGTGAAGGTGATCGCGAGGATCTGGCCGGGGTGCACATGGCGCTCGCCGAGCAGGTGGGCGATGCGGTGGGTGAGCACGCGGGTCTTGCCGGAGCCCGCGCCGGCCACGATGAGCAGCGGGGAGCCGGAGTGGACCACGGCCGCGCGCTGGTTCTCGTTCAGCCCGTCGAGGAGGGCCGCGGGGTCCACGGCGGGCCGGTGGGCGCCGTCGCGGTAGTACGCGTCGCGGCTCGGCGGCACGTCGAACCGGCCGCCGAACAGGTCGTCCGCGACCGGCTCCGCGGCGTGCTCGTCCTCGGGCGGCGGCGGGTGCTCGTCCTCGTGGGCCGCGGAGGGCTTGAGGTCCGCCAGGAAGCTGTCGTCAAAGAGGCTGCTCATCGCTCTCCGAGTCTAGGCGGCCCCACTGACACACCGCGGCCACCCCGAGAACTCGACGGGAACCCGTGACTCGTGCGCGTGACCGGCTCGTGACGGTACGCGCACGTCGGAGTGGGTACGACCGGTCCCCACCACGACCACCGTCCAGCGAGGAGCCACCCTCGGGGCATCTCCGCAAAGTGACACACACCACGCACATCGGGCGTGCGCGACGGCGCACATGGCCAAGGTCACGAAAATGTATCGGGCATATCGCACTCCAACCTTCACACGGGCCACACGAGTTGGCTAGCGTGCTGGAAGGCCGCCCGACCGCAACCGGCGAACGTCGCCGGGCCGAGCGGCCTCCGCCGAGTTCGGCCCGCCCACCAGGCGGCCGGAGCCGGGGACCCACCGACCTGGGGTGAATCGGTCCGACCGCCCCGAGGGGCCAGGACCGTAGGGCAATCCTTCCGGAACCACCCGCCCGAACCCGACAGCTAACTCGGTAGGCGGATGACGGAAGGAGTCGCCTCTCTTGGCGTCGCACCGCAAGTCGCGTCCTACGGGTTCGCGCATGGCTGGCATACGGACCCCCGTCCTCGCGACGGCCGCCCTCACCTCCGTGGCCCTGCTCTCCCAGACGGCGAACGCCGCGCCCTCGGCCGAGCCGAAGCCCAGCGTCGAAGAGGTCGAGAAGAAGGTCAACGACCTCTACCACCAGGCCGAGACGGCCACCGAGAAGTACAACGCCACCCGGGAGAGGACCACCAAGCAGCGCAAGCGCGTCGACACCCTCCTCGACGACGTGGCCGAGCGCACCGAGAAGCTCAACTCCGCGCGCGAGGAGCTGGGTTCGTTCGCCGCCGCGCAGTACCGCACGGGCGCCTCCACGCCCGGCACCGCGACGCTGCTGCTCGCCGACGACCCGCAGGACTACTTCGACCAGACGCAGTTGATGAGCCGTCTGACGACCCGGCAGAAAGCGGCCGTCGACGACTACGTCACCGAGCAGGCGGCGACCACCAAGAAGCGCACCGAGGCCAGCGAGAGCCTCCAGTCGCTGACCACCTCGCAGAACGCCCTCAAGACGTCCAAGGCGACGGTGCAGCGCAAGCTCTCCGCGGCCCGCGACCTGCTCTCGAAGCTGACCGCCGAGGAGAAGGCGCGGCTGGCGGCGATCGAGAAGAAGAAGCGGGAGCAGGCGGCGGCCAAGGCGGCGGAACTGGCGCGTCAGCAGGCCGCGGCGGAGAAGGCGGCCAAGGAGAAGGCCACCGAGCAGGGGTCGTCGTCGGGCGGCACCACCGGCTCGTCCGGCTCGACGGCCACGGACCCCTCGTACGCGACGAAGGCCGGCAAGGCGCTCGCCTTCGCCCGCACGCAGATCGGCAAGCCGTACGTGTGGGGCGCGACCGGCCCGGACTCCTACGACTGCTCGGGCCTGACCCAGGCCGCCTGGAAGGCCGCCGGTGTCTCCCTGCCGCGTGTCACCTACGACCAGGTGAACGCCGGCACGACGGTCTCCCTCACCGACGCGAAGCCCGGTGACCTGGTCTTCTTCTACGACGACATCAGCCACGTCGGGCTCTACATCGGCAACGGCATGATGATCCACGCGCCGAAGCCGGGAGCGTACGTCCGCGAGGAGTCGATCTACTACGACGGCACCTCGGCGATCCACAGCGTGGTCCGCCCCGCCTAGGAACCTCTCGCGGGCACGCGCGCGGGGAGGCCGAATCGGCGCCACGCACGCGTGCCCCACCGGCAACCGGTCCCGCGGTCCCTAGCATCGGGCGCATGCCCGACATGCCGGATACGTCAGACCGTCCTCAGATCCCCGCCTGGTGGGCGCGGCGGGCGCCCGCCGCCGGGGCCGCCGTCATGGCCACCGGCATCCTCTCGGTGGGCCTGTATCTGACCGACCACGAGACCCTTTCCCGGATCGCGCTGGCCCTCGCGTCCGTCGGCTGGCTGGCGCTCGCCGCCGACTTCGCCGTCCGGCTGGTGCGGGACCGGGCCCGGTGGGTCCGGGAGGCCGGCACCCCGGCCGGGCTGACCGCCGTCGCGGCGACGACCGTGCTGGGCATCCGCTTCTCGGCACTGGGGTGGCAGACCCTCGCCGAGGCCCTCCTCGCACTGGCGGCCCTGCTCTGGCCCGTGCTGCTCGTGGCCGTCGTACGGCACTGGCGGCGGCGCGCGGCGGGCGGGGTGTTCCTCGTCTGTGTGGCCACGCAGGGCCTGTCGGTGCTGGGCTCGTCGGTCGCGTCGGCCGAGCGCTGGGACTGGCTCGCGCATGCCGCGATGGTGCTGTTCTGGCTGGGGCTCATCCTCTACGTGATCGCGTACACGCGGTTCGACCTGCGGGAGGTGGCACGGGGCGCCGGGGACCACTGGATCGCGGGCGGCGCGCTCGGCATCTCGGCGCTGGCGGGGGCCACGCTCGTCGCCGCGCACCACGTGAACCCGTACCTGTGGAACGACGACGACCAGGGTGCGCTGCGCGCGACGACCACCGTGCTGGTGACGCTGGCCCTCGTCGGGTTCTGCCTGCTGCTCGTGGCGGAGGTGGTGTGGCCGCGCCCGCGCTACGCGCTGGAGCGCTGGGGGACGGTGTTCCCGATGGGAATGACGGCGGTGGCCGCCCTCGCCGTCTCGGCCGCCCTCGACGTCTCCTGGCTCAAGGGGCTCGGAGAGGTCCTGCTGTGGATCTCGGTGGCGGCGTGGCTGGCGGTCGCCGCGGGCGCGGTCCTGGCGGCGCGGTCGACGGCGCGGGGCGCCACGCCCGGCGCCCCGGGATGAGGCCGGTCAGGTCCAGAGGACCGCGATGAAGATGTTCGCGACGGTGAGCAGGCCCACCAGGCCGAAGAGGTTCTTGTCGACCTTCTCGTCGTCCCGCTTCACATAGACGAGCCCGAGGATCACGATCAGCAGGGCCAGCTTCACGCCGATCTTGACGGTGTTGACCGTGTTGTCGTCGGCCTGGTTGAGGCCGACGAGGGCGACACCGGTGACGAGCATGGTGAGCGCGCCGTGCAGCATCGCCGGGACGAAGCGGGCGGTGCCGCGGCCCATCGCCTTCATCTGGGTGAGGAAGCCGCCGAGGAGCGCGGCGATGCCGATGATGTGCAGACCGACGAAGAGATGGATGAGTACGTCCATGGGGCCGGAGCCTAATCGGGGACCCTCGGGCGCCCTCCCACCGGGCCACCCCTTCGCCCCGGCCCTTCACCCCGCCCCTTCGCCCCGGCCCCTCCGGTCACCGGGCCCTCCCCGGGCTCGTGGGCACCGGCCGTCAGCCATAGCACCGGAGTCACTCCGGTCGTCCGGGATTCGCCGCTTCGGTCAGCGTGCTGGGTGAAGTCGGTGAGGCCGGGCGGGGATACCGGTCGCGTTCGGTCACCGGGCGATCCAGTGGCGACAGTTCCGTACATGGTGTCACCGACGCCGCACGCAGAGGTTTAGCGTCCTCCCCCAGGTGACCGGCGTTCCACCAACCCGCCCGGGCCAGGGGCGGCCGGCCGGACACCACCGCCGAGAAGGTCCGGCGGCGGCACGCTCCCCCTGTGTGAGCCGCCGCCGGACATGTCACCGCTTGACCGGCCCGACAGGGACGGTCGTACGGAAGGATGTGGGCCCTCGTGGCAGCGCACCGCAGGACCAGGCAGCGCTCTATCGGTGGAAACACGGCCCGCACAGCAGTCACCATCGCCCTCGCGGGGGTGGCGACGGCGACCGCCTTCGACGGGGTCGGCCACGCCGACCCCCAGCTCTCGCCGGCCCAGGTGAAGGCCAAGGTCGACACGCTGTACAAGGAGGCGGAGGTCGCCACCGAGAAGTACAACGGCGCCGAGGAGAAGGCCAAGACGGCGGAGAAGCACCTGCGGACCCTGCGGGACGAGGCGGCCCGCAAGGAGGACCGGCTCAACTCGGCTCGGGAGGCGCTCGGTTCGATGGCGGCGGCGCAGTACCGCAGCGGCGGCATCGACCCCGCCGTGCAGCTCGCGCTGTCCGACGACCCCGACCGGTACCTGGACGGTGCCGCGTTCGCCGAGCGGGTCGGCACCCGGCAGTCGGCGGCCGTCGCCGGCGTGCGCAAACAGCTGCGGGAGATCGAGCAGTTGAGGGGCGCCGCCCATGTCGAACTGACCTCGCTCAAGGCCCGCCAGGCCGAGCTGAAGCGCCAGAAGAAGACGATCACCGGGAAGCTGGAGGCGGCCCGCGGCCTGCTGGCCCGGCTCAGCCCCGCCGAGCGCACGCACTACGCGGAGCAGGGCGCGGAGGGCGGACAGCAGCGCGCCTCGCGCTCCTCGACCCGCGGACCCGCCCCGGCGACCGCCGCCGAGGCGGGTACCTCCGGCTCGACCGGTACGACCGCGGCGCCCACCTCACGTGCGGCGGAGGCCGTCGCCTTCGCGTACGCGAAGCTGGGCAGCCCCTACGTGTGGGGCGCCACCGGCCCCAACGCCTTCGACTGCTCCGGCCTCACCCAGGCCGCGTACCGCTCCGCCGGAGTGTCCCTGCCCCGGACGACGTACGCGCAGATCAACGCGGGCCAACGGGTCTCCCGCTCCGAACTCCAGCCCGGCGACCTCGTGTTCTTCTACTCGGGCATCAGTCACGTCGGCATCTACGTGGGCGACGGCCAGATGATCCACGCCCCGAACCCGTCGGCGCCGGTCCGCCTGGCCCCGATCGACCAGATGCCGTTCGCGGGGGCCACGCGGGTGGTGTGACCCGGGGACTCCGGTCCCCGAGCCCGGCCGACGGCCTCACACCAGCCGTCGAGCCGTGGCCCATCGGGTCAGTTCGTGGCGGTTGGACAACTGGAGCTTGCGCAGGACCGCCGAGACGTGGGACTCGACCGTCTTGACGGAGATGAACAGCTGCTTGGCGATCTCCTTGTACGCGTACCCCCGGGCGATGAGGCGCAGGACCTCGCGCTCGCGCTGGGTGAGGCGGTCCATGTCCTCGTCGACGGGCGGGGCGTCGGTGGAGGCGAACGCGTCGAGGACGAAGCCGGCGAGGCGCGGGGAGAAGACCGCGTCGCCGTCCTGGACGCGGAAGACGGAGTCGACGAGGTCCGTGCCGGTGATCGTCTTGGTCACGTAGCCCCGGGCGCCGCCGCGGATCACGCCGATGACGTCCTCCGCGGCGTCCGACACGGACAGCGCGAGGAAGCGGACCGGCTGTTCGGCGTCGGCCATCAACGGGGCGCAGCGGCGCAGCACTTCGACGCCGCCGCCCCCGGGAAGGTGCACGTCCAGGAGGACGACCTCGGGGCGGGTGGCGGTGATGACGGTGACCGCCTGGTCGACGTCCGCGGCCTCTCCGACCACCTCGACGCCGGTCCGCTCGGTCTCCCCGATCTCGGCCTGCACGCCCGTACGGAACATGCGGTGGTCGTCGACGAGGACCACACGCACCCGGCGTCCGTCCTCGGTGCCGCCGGACTCAACAGGCTCGTTCGCGTCGCTCATGACGTCTTCTCCGCCCTCTCCATCTCCAGCTCGACCTCGGTGCCGCCGTCCGGCACCGCGCGCAGTCGCGCCGTGCCGCCGTTGCGCTCCATGCGGCCGATGATCGATTCTCTGACGCCCATGCGGTCGGCGGGTATCGCGTCGAGGTCGAACCCCGGGCCGCGGTCGCGGACGGACACGAAGACCGTCCTTCCCTCGACTTCGGCGTAGACCTGTACGGCGCCGCCGTCGCCACCGTACTTGGCCGCGTTCACCATCGCTTCCCGCGCGGCCTGCATCTGTGCGGTCAGGCCCTCGTCGAGCGGGCAGTCGCCGACGACGACGACCTCGATGGGGACGCCGTGCTTGTCCTCGACCTCCGCGGCGTTGCGCCGGACGGCCTCGGCGAGGGTGTCGGGCTCATCGTCCTCGTCCTTGCCCGTCCCCTCCGGTTTGTAGAGCCAGGCCCGCAGGTCGCGCTCCTGGGCACGGGCGAGGCGGCGCACCTCGCCGGGACTCTCCGCGTTGCGCTGGATCAGGGTGAGGGTGTGCAGCACCGAGTCGTGGACGTGGGCGGCGACTTCGGCCCGCTCCTGCGCGCGGATGCGCATCAGGCGCTCCTCGGAGAGGTCCTGGGTCATGCGCACGAGGTAGGGGCCGGCGAGGAGCGCGATGCCGACGAGGACCGCGAGGGCGGCCTGGAGCACCGAGCCGAGGTGGGCTGCCGAGCCCTGGAGGACGAATATCCCGGACACGCCGGCGGTGACCAGCAGGACACCGGCCGCGGACCGCAGCAGCGTGAGCGTGCGGCGACGGCGGCCGACCTCGGCCCAGCGGGCCCGGCGCGCGTTGTCCGCCTGGCGCCAGACCAGGGCGACACCGGCACCGACGAGGACCGTGGGCCACAGGTACGCCTTGGTGCCACCGCCGAGATTCACGTTCCCGACGAAGACCAGGGCGACGACGACCATGAGGAGCAGGGCGACGATCTGACCCTTGTCGGGCTTGCGGGCCACGAGCCTGCGGCGGCCGTCCGGCGAGGTCTCCGCGGTGAACGCCGGGGTGCGGCCGGCGCCGACGCCGCCGACGCCGAGCGGCACGAAGAACCAGAACGCCGCGTACAGCAGGGCGCCGAGTCCGTCCGCCATGAACAGGCCGACGAACATCAGGCGCAGCCAGATCACGGGCAGCCCGAGGTGCCCGGCGAGCCCGCGCGCCACGCCTCCGAGCCAGCGTCCGTCGCTGCTGCGGTAGAGCTTGCGCGAGGGCCGCGGGTCGTCGACGGGCAGGGTTGCGGCTTCCGGCATGGCATCGATGGTCACACGCCCGGCGGGCCCGGGCATCAGGGTCGGCCCCGGATACTCCCCTGATCTTCCGGATCGCCCCACGGATCTTCCGGATCCGGCGCCCGAAAACGCCCCCGCCCCTCCGCTCGCTCGCTTCCTCCCGCCCCTCCCCTCGATTGCTCCCGCCTCTCTCTTCGGACGCCCTCGCATGCCCTCGCATGCCCTCCGGGCCGGATATCAGGGTTCTGCCAGGGTCGTCCCGACTGCCGCCGGGCCCTCCCGCCCGTCACCATGGACGCATGACAGATCAGCAGCACGCGGCGGCGGAGCCGGGCCCCGGCTCCGGGCCAGGTGATGAGCCGCGCGCTCCCGGGGAGGGCCGCACGGCGGGACGGGGCGGTGCGACCGCGGTGTCCGACGTCCCGGCCCGGTTCCGGCGCGACCGCCGCCAGAAGATGATCGGCGGGGTCTGCGCCGGGCTCGGCCGGCAGTGCGACATGGACCCGGTGATCTTCCGGGTCGTGCTCGCGGTGCTCTCCGCGACCGGCGGCATCGGCCTCATCTTCTACGGGTTCGCCTGGCTCTTCGTCCCGTACGACGACGACGAGGAGAACGAGGTCCGCAAGCTGCTCACCGGCCGCGTCGACGGTCAGGCGCTGGCCGCCGTGCTGTTCGCGCTGGTCGGCTGCGGTGTCTTCCTCTCGATGCTCAACAACGGCAGCGTGCTGACGTTCGCCGTGGTCCTCTCGCTGCTGCTGGCGGGCGCCGGGTACTGGTCGCGGCACCGGGACGCCCCGGACCCCGACCCGCTCGCCGCCCAGGCCGCCGCCGACGCCCCGCCGGCGGCACAGGCCCCTCCGGTGCCCGCGTCGTACCCGTCCTGGTGGCGCGACCCGATCGTCAAGGACGGCTCGCACGTCGGCGGCACCGGCTATCTGTGGGGCCCCGGGGAGACACAGGACCGGGACGTGGCGGCGGCGCTCAACATCGCCCGCGGCACCTCACGGACCGATCCGCACCGGGGCCGCGAGCCGAGACAGCGCGGCTCGCGCCGGATCGGCGGCCGGGTCTTCCTCCTCGCCCTGCTGGCCGGCGGCCTCGGCACCGGGCTGACCTGGGACGACCAGGCACTCGGCACCAGCCTCCAGGCCGGCCTCGCCGCCGCGCTCGTCGTGTTCGGCCTGGGCATCGCCCTGAGTGCCTTCCTCGGGCGTACGGGCGCGGGGTCGATCTTCCTGGCCGTGGTGACGGCGGGCCTGCTGGCCGCCTCCGCCGCCCTGCCGAAGGACATCACCACGCACTGGGTGCGGACCGACTGGATCCCCGTGTCGGCGGCCGACGTCCGGCCCGACTACGACCTCGGCACGGGCGTCGGCACCCTCGACCTGAGCCACGTCGACCTCGCCAAGGGGCAGACGGTGAAGACGAACGCGCAGGTGGGCGCGGGCCGGCTGAAGGTGATCGTCCCCAAGGACGCGACGGTACGGCTCACCATCGAGGTGGGCGTCGGGGACATCCAACTGCCGGGCGACAACGAGAAGGACGTGGACGTGCAACCGGGCAAGCACAAGCGGCTGACCCTGCCTCCGGCGACGGTCGTGAAGGACGGCGGCACCTTCGACCTCGATCTCCAGGTCGGCGTGGGCCAGGCGGAGGTGGCTCGTGCCGCGTCATGAGTTCCAGCCGGGCAAGCTGGTCGCGGGCCTCGCCCTCACCGGCGCGGGCATCGCGTTCGCCGGGGACGCGGGCGGCTGGTGGGTGACCCCGTGGTTCGTGATGATCCCGGTCGTCGTCGGCGGGCTGTGCCTGGCGGGCGCGGTGGCCTCCGTGACCCACGCGGTACGCGGACGCCGCGCGGACAGGCGCCCGCGCGGCGTGGGTTCTTCGTCGTGATCCGGTCCAGGTCGCAGCCCCGGATCGGGCGGCCCTAGTTGTAGGACCCGGCGCGTTGCCTGCGCCGGGACCGTAGGGCCGCGTCGAGCGAGAAGACGGAAGCACCCGCCAGGACGAGGGGGAGCCACGCCATCAGGTAGATCAGGTCGTTTCCGTAGTAGTACGGGTCCGAGGCCCAGCTCACCGTCAGCCACAGGCTGAGCGAGATGAGGGCGCCGCCCAGCGCGGCGATGCGGGCCAGCAGGCCGATGAGGGTGCCGATGCCGACGGCCAGTTCACCGAACGCGATGGCGTACCCGAAGCCGACGGGGCTCTTCAGGGAGAGGTCCACGAGGGCCGGGATCGCGGAGGAGTCGCGGACCGTGCGCATCATGTCGCCGATCGAGCCCGAGCCGGAGGACTTCAGGAAGGTGCTGTCGGTGAGTTTGTCGAGGCCGGCGTAGATGAAGGTGACGCCGAGGAAGATGCGTAGGGGGAGCAGGGCGTAGCGGCTTGCGGTGTCCCGCCAGCTTCGCCTCTCCTCCAGATACGGGTCGTGCGTGTCCGACCGCATACCGTGAGTCATCGCTCTGCGCCGCCTCTCACCCGGGTTCTGTTGACCCCTCAACAGACCATACGTACGAACACGCTTCCGCGCTCAACACCGGCCCCCTTTTCCTGCCCCGACTTCCAGGACACCCGGGCCCACCCCCACCACCCATCTCTCGCCCCCTCCGCCCCTACCCGACCCGAACCTGGGGCTCCGCCCCGGACCCCGCTCCTCAAACGCCGGAGGGGCTGAATTTCCCGCACCCGGCATACGGCGGAAGGGGCCGTGCCGGTACATCAGATGCCCGTCGCTTACGTCCGGATCGAGCAGCTCCCGCTGCTCGACCCACGTCTGATCCAGCGGCGACGGGCGGATGTACCGGCACGGCCCCGACCCACCCACCCACCGGAGCCCAGCCGGAGCGGCGAACCGCGGCCCCGGTCTGCTCCGCCTACTCCGTCACATCGATGCCGTACCGATTCGTCTCCACGCCCGCCGCCGTCACCACCTGGACCTCGACCCGGCCCGCCTCGACATCCACCGGTACCGGCACGGTCAGGACCGCGTCCGTCGGGTTGCTGAAGCCGCCGGGGACCGGGATCAGCGGGACGTGGACGTGCACCGGCCCGATCCGTACGACCATCCGGGACAGCCGCGCGGCGCCCTGCGCGCCCGGCGGGACGAAGCCGGCCCCCCGGATCTCGATGTCGTCCCCGGTGCGGATCGGCGCGTCGAGGTCGCCCGCCTCGCGGGCGCGGACCACGGAGAGGATCACCGGCCGGCCGCCCTCGGCGTACTTCCCGGCGAGATAGGTGGCCGCCGACACCAGCACCAGCCCGGCGAGACCCCACGGAAGGTCCGGCAGCTGCGACGGCCGCCGCGCCAACCGCACCGCCGCGAAGACGAGTGCGACCGCGCTGATCACGACGTACTGGAGGTCGGCGAAACTGCCGCGCCCGGAGTCGTCGGTCAGCAGGTCGGCCGCGCGCGGCCGGTCCGCGCGCACCTTCTGCAGCCGCTGCCCCAGCACCCGCAGCCCCACCACCCTGCGCACGAGCACCGCGACCCCGCACACCACGGCGACGACGGTCACGATCCCGGCGCCGCGGGCGAGTTCGAGCCCGGCGATGAGTTCGTCCCGCCGGCCGTGCGCGGAGGCGGCGGCGAGCCGGCCCACCAGCACGAGCACGGCGTACACGGTGAGCAGGACCCAACCGGCGGCGACCGCACGGGAGGTGGAGAGACGATTGTCCTCACCGATGACCGGAGCGAGAGCACCGCCCCGCGCCCGGTGCAGCCACGCCGCGCCCGTCAGCAGTCCGGCGAGGACGACCGCGGCGACCAGCCCGGCGGTCCGCGCCGCCGTCCAGCCCGCCCCGATCGCGGTGAGCGCCTGCACGAGGAGGAGGGCGACGGTGGCGCCCCAGACGGTGTACGCGGTGTAGCGCCACAGCCGTCCCAGCCAGGCCTCGCCGTCGAGGCGCCCGCGCTCGGCGACGAGGTCCGCGGACTGGGTGAGTTCGTCGGACACCCACTGCCGGGACGCGGAGGCGGAGTGCGCGACGCCGGCGGGCAGCCCCTGCCCGGACGCCAACGCGTCGCGCTTGGCGAGGAACTCGGCGACCGCGCGCCGGTGCCCCGTACGCGCCCCGTGCGGACAGTCCCCGCACGTGCAGCCACCCTCGTGCACGCCCGCTCCCCCGCCCCGTGTCCCGTCCTGCCCGCCGCCCGGGCCACCACCCCGGCCCGCGCCCTGCCCGCCGCCCTGTCCGGTGCCCGATCCGGCACCCGACCCGGCACCGTGCCCCGCACCGTGTCTCGCCTCCTGCACCGCCACGTCCACTGCCGCCTTCCCGCGCCAGAACTCTCGTACAGCCGACCCACAACTGCCCCTTATTGACAGCGAATTGTGCCGTACGGAGCACCGGCCGCATTCGTCAGGTCGGGTCAGCGCGGGTGAAGTGCGGGACTCCGTGTTGACCCGGCTGCGAGAATTTCCCCATGGCCGAGATCATCCAGCGTGACGGGACCTGGGCCTTCGACGGCAGCACGGTCCGGATCACGCCGGGACTGCACCGCAGCGTCCCGCTGTTCCGGCAGACGTACGGGGAGGTCGCCGTCCCGCTGGAGGCGGTGGCGGGTGTCGCGCACGAGCCCGAACGCAGGCGCGGCCGGCTGAGACTGCGGCTGCGCGAGGGCGCCGATCCGCTGCTCCAGGCGACCGGGGGCCGGCTCCCGGACGCGGCGGACCCCTACCGGCTGGCGGTCGACGTGGACCGTTCCGGGGTCGCCGCGTACGTCGCCGAGGAGATCCGCCGCGCGCTGCTCCTGGACCAGATCCCGAAGGAGCCGGCGACGGCGTATCTGCTCACGGGGCCGCCCGTCCCGGTGTCGGTCCGGTCCAGCGACGGGACCGTGTCCTTCGACGGGACGCAGGTACGGATCGACTGGGCGGACACCTCGGACCGGGTCAAGCGGGCGACGGGGCCGCGGATCATCGCGACGGGCGACCTGGTGCAGGTCGAGTGGCTGCCCAACTCCGGCTTCGAGGACGGTTTCCTGCGCTTCGTGACGCGGGACGCGGTGTTCTCGAAACTGCCGGCGGAGAAGGACCCGTACGCCCTCCACCTGTGGGGCAGCACCCGCCGCGACCTGCTCACGGCCCTGGTCGCGGCGGCGGTCACGGCACGGCTGCCGCATCCCTCGACGCGCGCCGGCGAGGCCGCGGACGCCCCTCGGGCGGCTGCGGTCGTGCCGCCGCGCTCCGACCACCACGACGTACTGCTGCGGCGCCTGCGGGAGTTGGGCGACCTGCACCGCGACGGCGTCCTGACGGACGAGGAGTTCGCCCGGACGAAGGCGGCGGTCCTGCGCGGCTTCTAGGGCCCGGCGCGCAGCCCTAGCTCAGGAGATCCGGTTCGCTGCGGCTGATGTCCTGCCACAGGGGCTGGTAGTTGATCCAGGCGACCAGGTCGCCGCCGAGTTGTTCGCGGGTGGCGACGGCCTGCTTGTGGTCGATGAGAAGGGGACGGCCGGCGGCCTTCGCGGTGAGCTGGACCTGGCTGGAGCGCTCCATGGACAGGAACCACCAGGCCGCGGCGTCCACCGAGTCCCCGACGGTCAGCGGCCCGTGGTTGCGCAGCACCAGCGCCTTGCGGCTGCCCAGCGCGTTCGCGATCCTGCGGCCCTCCTCGGCGTCGACGGCCACGCCGGTGTACGCGTCGTAGAGGGCGTGATCCTCGTAGAAGGCGCAGCTCTCCTGCGTGATCGGGTCGAGCAGGTCTCCGAGGGCGGCGAGGGCGCGGCCGTGCACGGAGTGGCAGTGGGCGACGGCGACCACGTCGGGGCGGGCGGCGTGGACTTGCGAGTGCACGGTGAACGCGGCCTGGTTGACGTGATAGCGGCCCTGGACGACCTGGCCGTCCTGGTTGGCCATCACCAGGTCGCTCACGGTGACGTGCTTGAACGGCATGCCGAAGGGATTGACCCAGAAGCAGTCGCTGTACTCCGGGTCGCGTGCGGTGATGTGCCCGGAGACACCGTCCTCGAAGCCGAGCCGCCCGAACAGGCGCAGCGCGCCGGCCAGCCGCTCCTTGCGGTGCTGCCGTTCGTCGTCGAGCGACTCGTGCATCGGCGGCATGGCGAACCGCAGCTGGTCGGTGGGGCGGGGCAGGGGCGGGGTGGGCCCGTGCATAGGTCCTCCAGCACTGGCGTGTTCGGTACGGAGCGGAAGTTACCCGGGGTCAGCGCAGGAGAACAGGGGTGGCCGGGGAGAGATGGTGTTCCGGGTGAGAAAAAACGGAACGGGGCCCGGAAGAGGGCGGGACGGGGCCAAGCCTCGCCGGAAACACGACAGAAGATGTCGGGTATGGACGGCAGACTGGAACGCATGAACTGGGACGCCCTCTCCGCAGCCGAACCTGACCTCGCCGCCACCGTCGAGGCGCGCTTCGGCGCCTTCACCCACCACACCCTCGCGACCCTTCGCCAGGACGGCTCGCCCCGTACGTCCGGCATCGAGGTGCGCATCGTCGGCGGCGAGCTGTGGCTGGGCATGATGCCGGACTCGCTGAAGGCCCTCGACCTCCGCCGCGACCCGCGCTTCGCGCTCCAGGCGAACCCAGGGGCCGGCACGGACATGGGCGGCGGCGACGTCCGCGTGAGCGGCCGGGCCGTCGAGGTCGGCGACGACGACCCCGCGAAGGCCGCGTACGTGAAAGAGGTGGAACCGCCGGAGCCGTTCCACCTCTTCCGCACCGAGCTGACGGAGGTCACACGGACCTACGTGGAGGACGAGAAGTATCTGGTCGTCCAGGTCTGGAAGCCCGGCGCGCCGGTGCGCACGCTCAAGCGGACCTAGGGCCTGTCGCCACCCACGCGCGACGGGATCACCGCCGCCCGCGGGAGGAGCGCCCCGCGCGGGAGGACTACTCCCACTCGATGGTGCCCGGCGGCTTGCTCGTCACGTCGAGCACGACGCGGTTGACGTCCGCGACCTCGTTCGTGATGCGCGTCGAGATCTTCGCCAGGACGTCGTACGGCAGCCGTGACCAGTCGGCCGTCATGGCGTCCTCGCTGGACACCGGACGGAGCACGATCGGGTGGCCGTACGTCCGGCCGTCGCCCTGGACCCCCACGCTGCGCACGTCGGCGAGCAGGACGACCGGGCACTGCCAGATGTCCCGGTCGAGACCGGCGGCGGTCAGCTCCTCGCGGGCGATGGCGTCGGCGGCGCGGAGCAGGTCGAGGCGCTCCTTGGTGACCTCGCCGACGATGCGGATGCCGAGGCCGGGGCCGGGGAACGGCTGGCGCTGGACGATCTCGTCCGGCAGGCCGAGTTCCTGTCCGACCATCCGGACCTCGTCCTTGAACAGCTGGCGCAGCGGCTCGACGAGCTGGAACTCCAGGTCCTCGGGAAGGCCGCCCACGTTGTGGTGGGACTTGATGTTGGCCGTGCCGGTGCCGCCGCCGGACTCGACCACGTCCGGGTAGAGCGTGCCCTGCACGAGGAAGGCGACGTCCTCGCCCTCGGCGGCCTCGGCGATGATCTCCGCCTGGGCCTGCTCGAAGACGCGGATGAACTCGCGCCCGATGATCTTCCGCTTCTCCTCGGGGTCCGAGACGCCCTTGAGTGCGGTGAGGAAGCGCTCCTCCGCGTCCACGACCTTGAGCTGGACGCCGGTCGCGGCGACGAAGTCCTTCTCGACCTGCTCGGTCTCGCCCTGGCGCATCAGACCGTGGTCGACGTACACACAGGTGAGCTGGGAGCCGATGGCCTTCTGGACGAGGGCCGCGGCGACCGCGGAGTCCACGCCGCCGGACAGACCGCAGATGGCGCGCTTGGTGCCGACCTGCTCGCGGATGAGGGCGACCTGCTCGTCGATGACGTTGCCGGTGGTCCAGGTCGGGGTGATGCCCGCGCCGCGGTACAGGAAGTGCTCCAGCACCTGCTGGCCGTGCGTGGAGTGCATGACCTCGGGGTGGTACTGGACGCCGTAGAGCTTCTTCTCGTCGTTCTCGAAGGCGGCGACCGGGACCACGTCCGTGGACGCCGTGACGGTGAAGCCCTCGGGAGCGGCGGAGCAGGCGTCGCCGTGCGACATCCACACCGGCTGCTCGTCGGGGGTGCCCTCGAAGAGGGTGGAGCCGGATTTCGAGACGTGCAGCGGCGTACGGCCGTACTCACGGGCGCCGGAGTTGTCGACCGTGCCGCCGAGGGTCGTCGCCATCAGCTGGAAGCCGTAGCACATGCCGAAGACGGGGACGCCGGCGTCGAAGAGCGCGCGGTCCAGGCGCGGGGCGCCCTCCGCGTACACCGACGAGGGGCCGCCGGAGAGGATGATCGCGGCCGGGTTCTTGGCGAGCATCTCCTCGACCGGCATGCTGCTCGGCACGATCTCGCTGTAGACCCGGGCCTCACGGACGCGACGGGCGATGAGCTGGGCGTACTGCGCACCGAAGTCGACGACCAGGACGGTGTCGGGGGCGGCGGGGGACGCTTCTGGCACGGTCTGCCTTCCGGCGGTGAGCAAAGGGTGTGTGGGGCCGATTCTACCGGGGGCCGCGGTGGGGGTGGCGCCGCCCGGTTTCCCCGCCCGGGTCTCACGATCCGAACCGGCTTGGCCGCGGTCCCCGCACGCGTGCATACTGCCGTCATGCTCACGCACACGACGTTCCTGTTTACCTATGGCAACCGGCCCACCGGCTGCCATGGTCGTGCTGCTTGAGCAACTGACAAGCGACTTCCCAGGCGCCCCGGGCCGACAAGGCCCGGGGCGTCTGCCGTTTCCGGGCCCGACGGCTCCGGGGCACCCCTTCCACCGAGGAGCCCCGCCATGACCGACGTACTCGACAAGACCGGCGCCCGCACCGACGAGGCCGCCGACGTGATCACCGGCGCCCGTGAGCGCATCGACGCACTCGACGACCGGATCATCGGCCTCGTCCAGGAACGGATGGCCGTCTCGGCGGTGATCCAGGAGGCCCGCATGACCTCCGGCGGCCGCCGGGTGAACCTCTCCCGCGAGATGGAGATCCTCGGCCACTACCGCGAGGCGCTCGGCAAGCCGGGCACCTCACTGGCCATGACGCTCCTCGAACTGTGCCGCGGCCGGGTCTGACCGCCCACGCGACAGGGCGACGGGCCGCCGGCGTCCAGGGCGGACGGCCCCTTACCCGGCGTACGCACGTACGCATCGCCTCTCACCCGTACGGCGCGTGACCGGGGCGGCGCGGGCTTCGTTTCTCCTGGTGTCCGTGCCAGCCAGGGGCGGGCCCGAAAGAACCACGCGTGGCTCCGCTGGAGCGATGAGACGTCCGGATCGTGCCGTGCGTCGTGGGACCTCGCTCCAGGTGGTGTGACCGGACGGCAGGGGACAGCAGCCCGGTCACTCATAGACGGTCGGCTCCGGGGACGCCCGGGGCCGCCCGGCGGAATCTGTTCAGGGATGCCGGACGGTTGCGGAGGCCGTCGCGACATCCGCACGAGCGAGAACAGCGCACAACTGAATCCGTGCCGCGGCCCCCTCGCCGCGACCACCCCGTGACCAGCGGCGCACCCCCCCCCGGCGCCGCCTCCAGGCACCGGCGCTGCCCTGACGTCGGTGCTGACGGAAGAAGGGCCCTTCGGACACCGTTCCGCGGGGCCCTTCGCCGTGCCCGGGCGCGGACACGGCCCGGGGCGAGCGGGCGTCGGCCGCGGTCAGGTGCGCGACACCGTGCCGCAGCCGCCGGTGGTGGCACTCCCGATGTCACGGCTGCGGTCGTACGGGTCGGTGGTCGGGCCGGTCGGCGCCGCTCCGGGGGTGCCGGTCGAGTCGAACTGCGGGTGCAGGAAGCCGTCGTAGACGTCGCAGGCCGAGTTGCCGATGTCCTCGCTGAACTCGACGATCCGCACCTTGCCGGGGGTGACCTGGAACTTCCGCGGGTCGGAGAACGCGACATCGACGACGCGCCGCACGATGGTGCGGGCGACCTCGGTGGAGTTCCCGTCGGCCGGGGTCACCGGGTAGACGAAGGTGTAGTCGGCGTGGACGACCACGGCCGCATTCTTGCCCGCCTTGAACGTGATCCGGCCACGCGTCTTGACCACCTTCCCGACCGGGCGGGCCTCGTCGGGGTCGAACCGGCTGAAGAGCACCAGCGGATCGTGCGCACGGTCCGGTGCGCGCAGCCACCGGTTCACGTCACGGATCATGCCGGGCACCTTGGGATCGAGGACGGCGATCGCCGCGGCGGGACGCTCCCCGCGCAGTGTCGCCGGGGCGAGATTCGCCCCGACGAGCAGCTTCTTCGTGTTGTCCAGCGCCGTCGCGACCTGCTGCTTGGTGAGCGAGCCGACCGGGGTGGCCTTCGGCAGGACGATGCCGGCCGCGCCGTCGGCCCAGCGCTCGGCGGGCGATCCGGCGAACGGCCGGTCCAGGGTGGGCGTTCCCGATGCGTCGGCGGACGGCGGCGCGGTCGGTGCCGTTGTCTCGGCGGGCAGCGGGAGGGCGTCCACGGGAGCGTCGGGCGACGCGCCGAAGGGGTCACCCGGCAGCAGGGACGGCTTCATCGCGACGACCGCGACGGCGACGACGAGCGGGATGCCGAGGATCGCCCACAGCCGACGGCGCCGGGCGGCGCGTCCGTCCATCTCGCGCCAGGCGGGACCGGTCCGCCAGCCCTCGGGCTGCGCGGGGCGCGGCGGGGTCCTGCGGAAGGTCCGGCGGGAGCGCTCGGCCTCCCGGGCGTCCTCCTGGCGCAGCCGCTCCGTCACCAGGCGAGCCCGCGCGGACGGCTCCTTCGGCGCGGAGCTCCGGATGTCGCGCTCGCTGTCGCGCGCGAAACGCTCCCACACATCGTCAGGAACCGCTGGTGGCCCGGCTTCTTCGGGCTGCTTCTCAGACACGAGGGTCAGTTCTAAGCCGTTCGAATGCATGTACACAAGGCGCATATGGATGTGACTCAGCCCACATAAGAATTCTGTGAAGTACCGGACAACCCTTCGCGGCCTTCGCCGGTCACACCTGCAGAACCAACGGCCACACCCGCGCCCCACAGCGGAGGCCTCGTCCGCACCACCCACCCGTGCGCCTCGCGTCGACGCGTACCGGACTCCCGAGGTCTTCATGAAGATTCGCCGTGCCCTGGCCACCGCGGCCGCGACGGCTGTCATAGCCCCGCTCGCGCTGCTGTCGGTCGCCCCGGCCGCCCTCGCGGAGGAGAGCGCCACCCCGAGCGCGAGCGCGAGCGCGTCCGAATCCGCGTCGGAGTCGGCCTCCGCGAGCCCGACCCAGACGACCCCGGAGCCCACGGACACCACGTCCGCCTCGGCGACGGCGACCGCTTCGGGCAGTTCCGGCCCGTCCGCGTCGGCACCGGCGTCGGAGTCCGCCCCGGCCTCCGCGTCCACCTCGCCGTCCTCCTCCGCCTCGCCGAGTCCGAGCGGGAGCACCCCGGCGGACATCTGCGTCGACGAGAACGGTGAGGACGTCAGCGAGCTGAGCGCCGACCTCACCAGCAGCCTGACGGGCCTGCCCCAGCGGATCGTCGCGGGCGCCGGCTGGACCGCCTTCAAGTACAACGTCTCCAACCACGGCGACCGCGCCATCGCGGACATCACCCCGCTGATCGGCGTCGCGGCCGCGGGCTGGGACGGCAGGGACTACTCGGGCAAGATCACCGTCCAGGTCCTCGACAAGGCCTCCGGCTCCTGGAAGGAGGTCGCCGGCGCGGCGGGCGAGGGCGGCACGTTCACCCCGTTCTCGCTGAACGCGGGCGCCTCCACCTCGTACCAGCTCCGGCTGAGCGTCAGTGGCAAGGTGCCGGACGCCGTCGGCATCACCGCGGGCTTCGCGCAGTACGCGGACGACGCGGGCTGCTGGATCGCGGACGACCCGAACGGCTGGATCTACGAGTTCGCGATCCTGGCCGCCGGTTCGGACGCGGGCGACCCGCCGGACTCCAAGCCGCAGACCGGTGGCGCGAAGGAGATCAAGGACGTCAAGAAGGTGGACGCCACCGGCTCGCTCGCCGAGACGGGTTCGTCCTCCGCCCTGCCGACCATCGCGCTCGCCGGTGGTATCGCCGTCGTCGCCGGTGCCGGCGCGCTGATCGTCGTCCGTCGCCGCAGGTCCGGTGACGCGACCGCCTAGCACGAACGGACACCCCAGCACGCGGGCCTCGGCCCCGGACGCGAAGAAGGACCTGCGCCAGGAGGGGGGCGCAGGTCCTTCTTCGCGTGGTCCTTCTCCGCGGGGTCCTGGACGGGTTGTCCGGTCTATGCCGTCGGCGGCACCGTCGGCATGCCCAGGAACGGGAGCCGCAGCGCGCCGAACGCGTCGGCCGGGACCGCGGGCCGGGACGGCTCGACCGCCTTGAGGCGTTCGTACGCGGCTCCCGGCGCCGGACGCGGATCGGCCTCGCCCTTGTTGGGCCAGAAGGACATCGCCCGCTCGGCCTGCGCCGTGATGGTCAGGGACGGGTTGACGCCGAGGTTCGCGGAGACGGCCGAACCGTCGACGACGGAGATCCCCGGGTGGCCGTACAGCCGGTGGTACGGGTCGATGACCCCGTCCTCCGCGCCCGCGCCGATCGGGCAGCCGCCGAGGAAGTGCGCGGTGAGCGGCGTGCCCATCAGTTCGCCGACGTTGCTGCCCGCGAAGCCGTTGATCTCCTCGGCGAGGGTGGTGGCCGCCTGCGAGGCCGCCTTGATCTGCTTGGGGTTGGGGGCACCGTGTCCCTGACGTGCCGTCAACAGTCCCTTGCCCGCGCCCTTCGGCTTCACGTACGTCGTCAGGGAGTTGTCGAGCGACTGCATGACGAGCCCGATGATGGTGCGCTCGGACCAGCGCCGGTTGGACAGCGACCGGAGCACGAGCAGCGGGTGCCGGGCCGCGTTGGCGAACCAGCCCGCGACCCTCGACGAGCCCTCCGCGTAGGGGACTTGGAGGATGGACAGGCCGCCCATCGCGTTGGATCCCCTGCCGTAACGCACGGGTTCGATGTGCGTGTTCTCGTCCGGGTGGATCGAGGACGTGATCGCGACACCCCGGGTGAAGTCGGCCTTGGGCGTTCCGTGCAGCTTGCGGTACCGCCGGTCGTCGGTCTGCGCGCCCACCAGGGCCTCGGAGTTGGTGCGGGTCAGTTCGCCCAGCCGCTTCGACAGGTACGGGAGCTGCCCGCCCGCCTTCATCCGGTGCAGCAGGGTCTGGGTGCCGTACGTGCCGGCCGCGAGGACGACCCGGCGCGCCGTGAGCGTGCGCCCCTCCCCCTTGCGCCGCTCGTCCGTCGGAAGCGTCTGCACGGCGTACCCGCCCCGCGAGTCGTCCGTGACCGACACGACCGTCGTCATGGGGTGGACGACGGCACCCGCCTTCTCCGCGAGGTAGAGGTAGTTCTCGTTGAGGGTGTTCTTCGCGCCGTGACGGCAGCCGGTCATGCACTCGCCGCACTCGGTGCACGCCTTGCGCGCGGGGCCCGCGCCGCCGAAGTACGGGTCGGCGACCTCCTGGCCCGCCGTCGCCTTCGCCGCTCCGTCCGCGTCCTGCCCGTCGCCGAAGAACACGCCGACCGGCGCCAGGTGGAAGCTGTCCCCGACGCCCATCCGCTCGGCGGCCGCCTTGAGGTGGACGTCCGACGGGGTCATGGTCGGGTTGAGCCGCACGCCCAGCATGCGCCGGGCCTGGTCGTAGTACGGCTTCAGCTCCTCCTCCCAGTCGGTGATGTCCTTCCACTGCGGGTCGTCGAAGAACGGCTTCGGCGGTACGTAGAGGGTGTTGGCGTAGTTGAGGGAACCGCCGCCCACCCCGGCGCCCGCGAGGACCATCACGTTGCCCAGCAGATGGATGCGCTGGATGCCGTACATGCCGAGCCGCGGGGCCCAGAGGTAGTTCCTGATGTCCCAGGAGTTCTTGGGGAGCGCCTCGCGGGTGAAGCGCCGGCCCGCTTCGAGGACACCGACGCGGTACCCCTTCTCCGTGAGCCGCAGGGCGGTGACGGAGCCGCCGAAGCCGGAGCCGACGACGAGCACGTCGTAGTCGTACGTTCCCTCGCCGGTGTCCGCTGCCGCGTCCGGCTGTTCCTGGACAGAGCTCTCCTGTGACACGTGCTGCTCTCCTCGTCGAGAACGGTTGGGACCGGGCGGGCGGGACGGGGCCTACCGGAGGCGGAACGCCTTCATGACCTTCAGGCTCCGGCTCATGAACGCCGCGTACTTCTCGTCGTCCATGCCGAGGGACGGGGCCATCGGCAGCAGGCGCTGCTGGGCGACGGTCTGCGCCTCGGTGTACTTGAGGATGCCCTCGGAGCCGTGCCGGCGGCCGAGGCCGGAGTCCTTCATGCCGCCCATCGGCGACTGGACGCTGCCGTACGCGGGCGCGTAGCCCTCGTTGACGTTCACCGTGCCGGTGCGCAGCCGGGCCGCGACGGCGCGGCCACGCCGGCCGTCCTTCGTCCAGACGGACGAATTGAGCCCGTACGGAGTGGCGTTGGCGAGTTCGACGACCTCGTCCTCGGTCGAGAAGCGGTAGAGGGAGACGACGGGCCCGAAGGTCTCCTCGGCGCAGACGGCCATCGGGGCCTCCACCCCGTCGAGGATGGTGGGCTCGAAGAAGTAGGGGCCGATGTCAGGGCGGGCGACACCGCCGGCGAGGACCGTGGCGCCCTTGGCGACGGCCTCCTCGACGTGTCGCGTCACGGTCTCCAGCTGGCGTTCGCCGACCAGCGACCCCATGTCCGCCCCGTACGCGAGGGACGTGCCGAGCCGCATCGCCCTGGTGCGGGCGGCGAACCGCTCCGCGAACACGTCGGCGACCGACTCGTGGACGTACAACCGCTCGATGGAGATGCAGAGTTGGCCGGCCGAGGAGAAGCAGGCGCGGACGGCGCCCGCGGCGGCCTTGTCGATGTCGGCGTCCTCCAGGACCACCATCGCGTTCTTGCCGCCGAGTTCGAGGGAGACCCCGACGAGCCGGGCGGCGGCGCCCTGGGCGACCTCGCGGCCGGTGCGGGTGGAGCCGGTGAACGAGACGTAGTCGGCGTGCCGGACGACCTCGGGTCCGACGACGGGCCCGTCCCCGAGGACGACCTGGAAGACCTCGGCGGGCAGCCCGGCCTCGACGAGGAGGTCACGCGCCCACAGGGCGGTCAGGCAGGTCTCGGTGTCGGGCTTCATGACGACCGCGTTGCCCGCGACGAAGGCGGGCAGCGCGTCGCCGACCGACAGCTCCAGCGGGTAGTTCCAGGGCGCGATCTGCCCGACGACACCGCGCGGGTGGCGCAGTTCGGTGACCTTGGTGAGGGTGGGGACGGCGCCGGTGTGGCGCTTCGGGCGCAGATAGGCGGGCGCCTTGCGGCCGTAGTGCCGGGCGGCGACCACGACGGCCTGGACCTCTTCGTGCGCGTGCAGCCGGGCCTTGCCCGTCTCCAACTGGATGAGGTCCAGCACCTCGGCCTGGCGGGCGAGCACAAGGTCGTGGAAGCGCAGCAGGACGGCGGCCCGCTGCCGGACCGGGGTGGCACCCCAGGCGACCTGGGCGGCGCGGGCCCGCTCGAAGGCCTTCTCGACGTCCTCGGGGGTGGACTCGGGCAGGTCGGCCAGCTTCTCGCCGGTGAACGGCGTGTGGTTGGCGGTCCGCCCGGACCCGACGACTCCCTTGGTGAGCTGCGCGACCAGCTCGGGGGTCACGACGTCCGCCGCGGTGCGCGCCCCGGAGGGGGCGGGGGCGAGGGGGTTGGTGCCGACGGGTGCGGCCTTGACGCCGGCCTCGTCCGGGGCGGCGGCGACCGGGACCGGCACGGCGTCCGGCGCCTCGGCGACCGCTGTCGGCGCCGCGTCGGGCGCCTCGGCGGCGGGGGCCGGATCCGCGTCGGGCAGCGCGGTGGCTCCGGCTGCCGCGTCGGCGGCGGCCGTCTCGTCGGTGCCGGTCTTTTCCGTGGCCTGCTCCGCGGCCTGCGAGTCCGTCATGAGCGGCAGGGTATGCCCGCTCGCCCCCTTTGGGTACCCGTCGGTAACGTCCTTTCACCGACCACTCACACACCGCCAGCGATCACTGGCAGCAAACGCGCTGATCAGGGCGTTGTCGGTACGGCGATCGCCGGTGCCGCAGTTTTTCGCTCACAGCTTGTCCACGTCCAGGTTCGCGATGGCCTGCCGGGCGACCTCGCGTCCGCGATCGGTGAAGTCGCCCTTGCCCGGGTAGCTGACCGTGAGCTTGTACATGTCGCCGGCCGCCGACTTGTAGTAGAAGAGCCGCAGCTCGCGCGGGCGCGGGTTCTCGCTGTCGGTGGTCTTGTACGTCAGCGTGTTCTCGGCGGACTTCCTGCCCCGGTAGGTCGTGTTCCCGTCGGTCTCCGTCCGCGGCCCCTCGGGCATGCTCAGGCTGTACTCGCCGCTCTGCTTGAAGTCGCCGTTGTCGGCGTACATCTCGGCCGCCGCGGAGTCCTTGATCTCCTTGTTCGCGTCCTCCGACTTCTTCGCCAGGGTCAGCCCGATCCAGATGCTGCCGCTCCAGTCCGTGTACGTGACCCAGTGCGTCTTGTCCGAGGACCGGTCCGGCGTGGACTGCTGGTAGTCGGCCGGCACCGCCAGCGTCGCGGCGACGTCCGTCACATGATGCTTGCTCCAGCCGTCGGGCAGCGGTCCGGCGAACGGGTCGGCGATCACCAGGTACGCCGCCACCGCGAGGGCGACGACCGCCGCACCCACGCCGATCAGCGCCTTGCGGCCGAGCCGGACGGTGAGGCCGCCGGTCCCGGCCGGCCCCGTCGGGCTCGCCACGGTGACCACCTGCGTCGGCGCCGGGGCAGGAGGCCGGGCCGCCTCCTCCAGGAGACGCCGGACCCGGTCCGCGCCGGGGCGGTGCGAGGGGTCCTTGGCGAGCAGGCCGTTGATCACCTCGGCGAGCGGACCCGCGGCAGAGGCGGGCACCGTCGGCGTGGAGTTGAGGACCGACTGGAGCGTGGCGGGCGTGTTGCTGCGACGGAACGGCGAGACGCCCTCGGTCGCCGTGTAGAGCACCACGCCGAGCGACCAGAGGTCGGAGGCGGGGCCCGGCCGCTGCCCGAGCACCCGCTCCGGGGCGATGTACTCGGGCGAGCCGACGAAGCCGCCGGTGTCGGTGAGGCTGGTCTCGCCCTCGATCTGGGCGATCCCGAAGTCGGTGAGCACGACCCGGTCGTGCCGGCCGAGGAGCACGTTGTCGGGCTTGACGTCCCGGTGCAGGACGCCCGCCGCGTGCGCCGCCTCCAGCGCACCGAGCACCTCCAGGCCGATCCGGGCGGCCTCGCGGACGCCGAGGGTGCCCTCCTGGAGGGCGTCGCCGAGCGACCGGCCGCGCACCAGCTCCATGACGATCCAGGGCCGGCCGTCCACGACCGCGACGTCGTGGACACTCACGACGGCCGGGTGGTCGAGCCGCGCCGCGGCGCGCGCCTCGCGCCGCATCCGCTCGTAGACATTGGCGCGTTCACGCTCGGGAAGATGGTCCGGGACGCGCGGTTCCTTGACGGCGACCTCGCGGTCCACGGTCTCGTCCTTGGCGCGCCACACCGTGCCCATGCCGCCGTGGCCGAGCTTGGAGAGCAGCCGGTAGCGGCCGGCGATGAGCCGCCCGGCGCCCGGGTCCTGCACGGGCGGCTCCGGACGCGCCTCCTGCTCCGGCTGCGCCTGCTCCGGGACGACCCGGGTCGGCGTGGCGTACGGATTGCCCGGGTACGGGACGGCGGCCTGTGCCTCCGGCCGGTGTCCCGGCGCGGCGGGCCGTGGTGGTTGCAGACCGAAACTCGTCGGTTCTTCGCCCCCGTGAGGGACTCCCCCGTTGTCGCTCATGGGTCATCTCTATCGCGGCGGGGCCGTCGGTATCCAGCCCTGTCGCCCGCCGGTCACAGACCCGTGACGCGCACCATCCCTTATCTCCCGTTCCTACCGGTTCGCGTGAACTGCTCTTCCGCGAACGCCTGTTCAGGACCGGGCCGTCACGTGCGGGCGAAGGTGTCCACGGCCACGTCGAAGTACTCCTTCGCCTCCGTCAGCCGGCCGACCGGCGCCGACACCCACACGTCGTACATCCGGTCGCCCTCCTCCCAGCACAGGTCGTAGGTGTGCCGGGCACCCTCCGCCGCGGTGAAGCCGTCCCAGGTGAACTCCCAGAGGGCGGCGGGGTGTCCGCCGCGCGTGGTCCGGGTGACCCGGCCGTCGCGGTAGCCCGGGTTGGTGGAGGACCCCTTGTCCGCCGCCCGGCGCATCACACCGAGCGGGCCGCCCGACGCGGGTTCGGACACCTTGACGCCGAGACGGAAGACCTGCCCGGGTGACATGTAGAAGACCCGCTCCCCCTGCGGGTCCCGGGTGAAGTCCTCGGGCACGGCCAGCGCGAAGCCGTACGGATCGGACGCCAGGCGGTATCCGGAGGGTGGCGCGGGACGGGAGCCGGTGGCGGTCGCGGGTTCGCGGCCGGTGGCCGTGGGGGCGGCACTGGCGGGCGACGCCGGACGGGTGCCGGACGCCGAAGGGCCCTCGCCGGGGGTGCGGGCCGTGCTGCCGGGCGCGCTCGACGAGGGCGGCGGGCCGTTCCCGTCACCACCGTCGTGCATCAGCAGGGCCGCCGCCGAAACTCCGGCCCCGGCCATCGCGGCGACCAGCGCGGCGGCGACCAGCAGACCCCGCGCGGACTGCTTGGGCGGGCGCTCCTCCGCCGTACCGGAAGAGGGCGACGGCCTGGGTACCGGCCGGTGCAGCGGATTGTCCCGCCGGGTGGGCGTGTACGGGGCGGACCATCGCGGGGTGCGGCCGGTGTCCCGGAAGGCCCGCAGCAGCCGCTCCGCCTCGGCCGCGTCGATCCGCCGCTCCGGGTCGCGCTCCAACAGGCCCCGCACGACGGGCAGCAGGGGCGTGGCCTGCGCCGGGGGACGGATCTCGTCGACGACGACCGCGTGCAGGATGCCGCCCAGCGAGTCACGGCGGAAGGGGGACGCGCCGCTCAGCAGCGTGCACAGCAGCGCACCCAGGGACCACAGGTCGGACTCGGGCCCGGTCCTCGCCCCGGCCATCCGCTCCGGCGCGGTGTACTCGGGCGAGCCGACGAACGCGCCGGTCTCGGTGAGCGTCGTGGCGCCCGCGACCTGGGCGATCCCGAAGTCGGTGAGGACGACACGGTCGGTGCCCGCCTCGACGAGGACGTTGGCGGGCTTGAGGTCGCGGTGCAGGACACCGGCCTCGTGCGCGCGGCGCAGCGCCCCGAGCAGGTCGATGCCGATCCGGGCGGCCTCGCGGGCGTCGACGGGGCCGCGCGCCGAGATCCGCTCGGCGAGCGAACCGCCGTCGATCAACTCCATGACGATGTACGGACGTTCGTCGTCCACGACGACGTCGTGGACGACGATGATGTGCGGGTGGTGCAGCTGCGCCACGGCCCGCGCCTCGCGCAGGGTGCGGTCACGCTGGAGGCGGGTCTCCTCGGCGGAGAGCGAGTCGTCGAGGACCAGTTCCTTCACGGCGACCTGCCGGCCGAGCAGTTGGTCGGTGGCGCGCCAGACGACGCCCATGCCGCCCCGGCCGATTCTCGCCTCCAGCCGGTAACGGCCCGCGATCAAACGGACGTTCTCCCCCTCGGTCCCCATGGGCCCCATGATGCACCAACGGACGGAGACCCTCCGGAGCGGTGTCGTCGCCGTGGGTGTTATCCGGCCTCGGCCCAACTGCGCAGGACCGCGCCGAACTGCTGACGCGTCACGATCCAGTCCTCCAGCGGCGAGGACATGTAGATCGCGTACTCGACGCCCTTGCGGGAGATGTAGGTCTCCTCGATCGCGCGGCGCAGCCCCGGGAAGTCGGTCTTGCCCTCCTCGGCGGTCCAGGTGAAGTCCCAGAGGGAGCCGCGGCAGTCCCGGAAGGTGTTGGCCCCGGGACCGTCGCTGGTGTAGTTCTTCAGCTTCTTCAGCTGCTGCTGCAGGTCGAGCTGATGGCGGTACGGGTCGTCGAAGTCCGGTGACTCGTCGATGGCGATCCGGACGAAGTGCTGGCCGCCGTCGGGGCTGTAGTCGATCTGGGAGCCGTTGACCGTGCGCTTCCAGTCCTTGCCGGGCAGGGCGAGGCGGAAGCCCAGGGGGTCCTTCACCCGCACCCACCCCTTGGGCAGGCTGTCGGCCGGCGCCTTGGACGCGCTGTCCGAGGGCGTCGGCGTCGGCTTGTCGCCGGTGCCGGTGCCCTTGCTCCCACCCGTCGAGACGGACGAGGTGTCGTGCCGCCAGCCGTCCGCGTACCGCATGACCACGGCACCGCCGCCCCCGACCACCGCGGCCAGGACCAGGACGAGCGCGACGGTACGGCCGCGCCGCCGCTTCCCCGGCACCGGACCGCCGGGCGCGGGCAGAGGCTGGTACGCGGTCCCGGCGGGACCTGCCCCTCCGGTGGACGGTCCGTAGGGCCCGCCCCCGTAGGACGGGCCGCCGTGGGTACCGCCCCCGTGAGTACCGTTTCCGCCGGGCGCGTTCCCCCGGACGGCGTTCGGGTCCACGCGCGTGTCCGTGTGCTGGGCCGTCGGTACATGGGCCTGCGCCGTCCGCGGGCGGCGGCCCTCGGCGGCCTCGGCGAGCATCTCCTCGGCCTCCGCGGGACCGGGCCTGGCCTCCGGTTCCTTGCTGAGCAGCGCGGCGATGACCGGCTCCAGCGCACCCGCGTTCCGCGGCGGCTCGGGGTCCTCGTCGACGACGGCCTGCATCGTGGTCAGCGGGGAGGTGCGCCGGAACGGCGAACGTCCCTCCACCGCCGTGTACAGCGTGGCCCCGAGGGCCCACAGGTCGGAGGACGGGCCGGGATCGTGGCCGCGCACCCGCTCGGGTGCGAGGTAGTCGACGGATCCGACGATCTCGCCGGTGCGGGTGATGGTCGTGTCGCCCTCGACCTGCGCGATCCCGAAGTCGGTGAGCAGCACACGCCGGTCGGGCGACAGCAGGACGTTGCCCGGCTTCACGTCGCGGTGCAGCACACCGGCCGCGTGCGCGGCGCGCAGCCCGCGCAGCACCCACAGCCCGATCCGCGCCGCCTCGGCCGGTTCGATCCGGCCCCGGTCCTTGACCTCGTCGGCCAGCGAGTTGCCCTCGACCAGCTCCATGACGATCCAGGGCCGGTTGTCGTGATCCAGCACGTCGTGGATGGTGACGACGGCCGAGTGGTTGATCCGGGCCGCGGCCCGCGCCTCGGCGTGGGTACGGGCGAGCAGCCGGGCACGATCGCCCTCGGCGGCGTACAGCGCGGCGGTCAGCTCTTTGACCGCGACCGTGCGGTGCAGCACCTCATCGTGCGCACGCCACACCCGGCCCATGCCACCGCTGCCGATGGAGTCCACAAGCCGGTAGCGGCCCGCAAGGAGCAGGCCCTGCATCTGATTCACGTTTCCCCGCAATGGTCTTGACAGGGTCAGACTAAAGATCGGTCACCGCGCAGGGAACAAGCGGGGTCGTACGGAGACAGCACTGTGACGGTTCTCCCTTCGGTGTACGGGAGGGAACCGTTCGGTGTTCAGCCGTCCTCAGCTGCCTGAACGCGGCCGCGCACGGGCGGAACCGTGCCGGACGGTCAGGGAGCCCGCTCAGCCGGTGACTTGGTAGGTCGCGGAGGCCTGCTCGTAGAGCCGCGTCACCTCGTCGCGTTCGGCTTCCGGGCCGCGCAGCTGCACCACGTGGTAGTGCCCGCCGGCGATGATCGCGAGGTTGCGCACGTAGAGCGAACGCCCCGCCGAGTCCTGCCAGGTGAACTGGCCCTCGGCCATCACCCGGCCGCCCACGTCGATGCGCCGCATCCCGCTGGACGTGGCCCACGTCGAGTCGCGGAAGGGCTGCAACTCCTTCTCGGTCTCCCGCTGGTACGTCATCGGGTCGCTGCCGTAGGTGCTCGTGCTGTCCCGGCCCGGAACGACGATCAGCTCGAAGTCCCCGTGGGAGTAGACGACCTGGCCGCGTCCGTTCTTCGGCGTGCGGTCCCAGCCGCTCGCCACGGCGACCCGGAATCCCGCGGGGTCCTTGCGGAGCGTGAAGCCCTGTGCGACATCGGGATCGCCGGCGCTGCCGCCGGACGTCGAACTCGCCTTCCCCGACGGACTCTTGTCGGCGGACGGCGAGGTCTGGTCGGGCCGCGGCTCGCTGCTCGCGTCGGTGCCGCCACCGGTGTCGGGGGCGGGACTGACCTGCCCGACGGCACCGGTGCCCTGGTCGTCCGTGCCGCCTTCACCGGACTTGGGCAGGAAGACCATCGCGTACGCGACCGCCGCGACCAGCAGGAGCAGCACCAGGAGGACCAGGTTGCGCCCCAGGCTTCGGGGCTTGCCCGATCCCTCCCGCCTGCCGCGCTTGTGCCGGGCGTGCGGGCTCGTCGCGGGAAGTCCGGCGCGGCGCCTGCGGACCAGCTCGCCCCGACGCCGGACGATCGGCAGCCGGCTCGGGTCGACGGGCGGCGCGGCCACGACGTGCGCCCCTGCCTCGGGTTCCGGCGCGGAGCGCACCAGCGACCGCAGCCAGCCGCGCAGTTCCTCGAAGTCCAGCCGCTCGGTGGGGTCCTGACGCAGCAGCGACTCGACGACGGGACGCAGCGGGCCGCACTCCTCGGCGAACGCGGGCGGCTCGGCGCACACCAGCTGGACCAGCTCGGCCGTGTTCTCCTCCGGGTAGGGCGCGTGGCCCTGTACGGCGCGGAAGAGCAGGGCGCCCAGTGCCCACAGGTCGGTGGCGGGTCCGATGGGGGCCGCCAGCTGCCAGTTCTCGTGGACGGGGCCGGCCTGTTCCGGTGCCCAGCGTTCGGTGACCGGCCCGACCACGGCCATCCGTGCCTGCCGTGCCCGCTCGGCGGCGAGCGCGGTGGCGGGACCGCGGCGCGGCGGCGCACCGGCGACCAGTTCGCCCCATCCACCGCTCGCACCCTGGGTGCCGTGCGAGGCGGGAGCGGCGAGCTGAGGGGCGCCGGGAGCGCGGGTGTGGTCCGGAACCGGCGCGGCCGGTGAGGTGCCGGGCACCCGGGTGTGGCCCGCGTCCGGGTAACCGCGCTGCTGACCCGGGATCTGAGGGGCGCGGAGGCCGCCGGGCCCGTGACTGTTGTCGGGAACCCAGCCCTCGGGGGCCCGGTTGCCCTGCGTCCTTCCGCTGTCGGGGGCGCCAGCGGGCCCGGGCGCACCGGGACGGCCGCCGTACTCCGTGGCGGACGACTGCTGCTGCGCCGGACCCGGCGCGGGGTTGCCGTATCCCGTGGCTCCCGGGCCCGGCCGACCGGCCGTTCCACCGGCAAGCGTGTGGCGCCCCTGGCCGCCGTCCCCGCCGGTGCCTCGCGCGGAGCGCGGCTGCGCGCCGTGCCAGCCGGCACCGCCGACTCCGTACGGGTCGGCTATCTGGCCGGGGGGCGCGCTGGGCGGACGCTGCTGTCCACCCTGGGCGGGCAGGTGGGGAACTCCGTACGCCTGGGTCTGCTGCGGGTCGGCCGAGGAGCCGTACTCCGGGGCCTGCTGGGGGTCGGCCGCCGGGTCGTACCCCTGGCCGTAGGGCGAGGGAGCGGCGCCGTACTGCCCCGGCTGAAGCGGTTGCCCGTACGGGCCCTGCTGCGGGTACTGCCCGTGCGACTCGGTCTCCTGGGCCTGCTCGCCGCTGGTCCCGGGCCGGGGCGCCGGGAGGGCGAGCGGGTCGCCCCGCTGCTCCTCCTGCACGCGGGCGGCGGCTCGCGCTCCCGCGCGGTACGCGGCGATGGCTCCCGCGCGCGCCGCGCGGATGTCGCCTCCGGGACCGTCCGCCCGGCCGCCCGCCTCGGGCGTCTCGACCGGTTCGCCGGGTCCCGGCCGCGGGCCTCCCGGACGGGCGGGGCCGCCCGCTTCGAGAGCGCGCGGGCCGCGGGCCGGTGCTCCTGGCGTGGGCTTGCCCGGTACGGGCGTGCCCTGCTCGGCACGGGCCTCGATGGCCGCGCGCCGGGCCTCTTCCGCGTCGGCGCCCGAGGTGGCCGCGACGGCGACCCCGTGCGCGGTGCCGCCTCCGAATCCGATCCCGCCCGCGGGACCGTGGCCGCGCGGACCGCTCCGGTCGCCGGTGCCCCGCTGCGCGCCCGGGCCGGCCTGGCCGCCGGGCCCCTGCTGCCCCGCGAAGCCACGGCGGGCGACGGTCTCGGTGCCCGTCCCGGCCCCGGGGCCGGGCTCAGCTCCGAGGTCGTCCTCGCGGACCGGCACCGGGTCGTACCCGCACAGCGCCTCCTCGGCGGCTCCCGCCGCGAGTCCGGTCAGCAGCACGCGGCCGTCGTCGCAGACGAGGACCGTGCGCGCGGTGATGTTCCGGTGCACCCAGCCGTGCGCGTGCAGGACCCGCAGTGCGGTCAGGACGTCGGAGGCGACCTCGGCGGCTCGGTAGGGGCTGAGGGGCTTCTCGGCGAGCAGGGCCGCCAGCGACCTCGCGGGCACCAACTCACTGACGATCCACAGCGACCCGCCTTCGGCGAACACGTCGAAGACCTGGTCGAGCCGGGGGTGGTCGGGGATCTGCGCGGCGGCCTGGGCGGCCTCGATCGCGCGCCGCACGGCCGGTTCGGCGGGCCGGCGCGTGGTGCGCGCGGACGCCCGCCGGGCTCCGCCGTCCCGCGCGACGAAACCCTCGGGCAGGCCGTCCGCGTCGAGCATCTCGGCCTCGACGACCTCCGGCAACGGCACCTGCCGCACCAGGACTTCCTGCCCGCTGTAGGTGTCGAAGGCGCGGCTCTCGGCGAGTTCGTACTCGTCGGACGGCGGCAGTGGCAGGCGGTACCGGTCCGCGAGTACGCGTCCCGCGTATTCGTCCACGATGCCTCCCCCAGCCGACCGGTCGGTCAATTCCGTTCGCCCTGCGTCCCGTTACGGCTTCGTACGGTCCGCAACCACTCACGATACGTGCCCGAGGCAACCCGCAGAGCGGTGATGCGAGATCTCAGGCCGTCCATCCGTGGCGGAACGTCACCTCGGCGAGCGGTACGTCACGACTTCGGCCGGAACGTCTGACTCAGCGTCTTCCACGTCTCCTTGCGCAGCGTGCTGTCCCAGGCGGAGGCCTTCGCCGTGTACATCAACGCGTACCCCTGATGCGCGTTCACAACGAAACCTCGGTCTATCGACCGGTACTTGGTGCCGCCGTCCACGTAGGTGAACTCCCAGTCGGCCGTGTTCCAGCCGCGGTAGTCCACCTTCTCTATGCGCAGGCGCGTGTACTGGGGGCGCGTCATGTAGCGCTCCTGGTTGCGCCAGTCCGCGACCGGGTCGTCCTTGGGCGTCGTCGTCCAGCCGACGAGGAGCCTCTGCCCGTCGGGCCCGGAGAACCGTGCCCCGGCGGAGTCCGCCGACTGGTACTTCCAGCCCTTCGGCAGCCCTATCGAGAACCCCTGGCTGCTCCTGTACGTCGACTCCGCCGTGGAGCCCGACCCCTTGTCGTCGCCGCCCGAACCCTCGGAGGCGCCCGCGCTCGGATCCGCCGAGGTGCCCGAGGACTCCTTCGAGCCGGAGCCCGAGCCCGAACCGGAAGTGTCGCCCTTGTCGGTGTGCTCGGAGCCCTTGTCGTCCTTGTCGTCGCTCTTGGTGCCGGAGCCCTTGTCGCTGCCGGCGCTCGCCCCGCTGGACGCGGTCGGCGCGGCACCGCCCTTGTTGTCCTTGGTGCCGCTGTCGTCCCCGCCGCCGAGGGTGAGGGCGAGGACGGTGCCGAGCACCGCCAGTGCCACGACGAGGGCGATGACCACCAGCGTGCGGCGCGGCACGACGTCCGTCAGCGACGCCTTCGGCACCGGCCGCGGCCGCCGCTCGGGGGCCGCCGGCCATCCGGACCCGGGGGTGCTCCGCGTGGCGGCACCCGCCGCACCGGCCTCCCCGGCCGAACTGGAGTTCACCGACGAACCGTCACGACCGGTGTCCTCGGCCTTGCCCGACTCCGCGGGCGACAGTCCCTCGGAGGGAGACGCCACGGAGGCGTCAGCGGCCGCGGCCCCACCGGAGGCGGCGCCGGCGCTCCCGCCCTTGCCCTTTTCCTTGCCCTTGTCCTTGCCCTGGTCAGCCGTCCCGGCCGCGCTCCGCGCTCCGGGGATCTCCGCGGACCCGCCCGGGGCCTTCGCACGCGTCGTCGCCGCGGCGGTGGCGGCTCCGGCCGCCGAAGCGGCCTTGCGCACCGAACGCAGCGCCCCGCGCAACCGCTCGGACGCCTCCTCGCCCTTCCGGGCTCCGGAGCCCGTACCGCTGCCCGAACTCCGCCGTCCCAGGCCCTCTTCCGGAACCGGCGGCAGGGTCACGACCTTCGTCGCGTCCATCGGCTCCGGCTCGGCGGCCTTCGGCTCGGGCTCGCGCAGCACCTCGTTCAGCAGGGCGCGGGCGCCCGCGTCGTCGAGCCGCTGCTCGGGGTCCTTGGCGAGCAGACCGTAGATCACGCTCTCCAGCGGACCCGCGTTCTTCGGCTGCTCCACCGGCTCCGTCATCACGGCGGTCAGCGTCGCGATCGCGGAACCCTTGTCGTACGGCGGCACGCCTTCCACCGACGCGTACAGCAGTCCGCCCAGCGACCACAGGTCGGCGGCGGGGCCCGGCTTGTGACCGCGCGCCCGCTCGGGCGAGATGTAGGAGGGGGCTCCGACGAGCATGCCGGTCGAGGTGATGGACGGGTCGCCCTCCACCTGCGCGATGCCGAAGTCGGTGAGCACGACGCGGCCGTCGTCGGACATCAGCACGTTCGACGGCTTCACGTCCCGGTGCAGGATGCCCTGGCGGTGCGCCGCGCGCAGCACGTCGAGGATGGCGAGCCCCACCTCGGCGGCGCGCTTCGGCGTGAGCACCCCGTCCTCACGGATGGCCTCGGCGAGGGACTTGCCCTCGATGAGCTCCATCACGATCCACGGCCTGTTGTCCTCGTCGACCACGTCGAAGACGGTGACCGCGCCCGTGTTCCGGATCCGCGCGATCGCCTTGGCCTCCCGCAGCGTGCGCGTGATGAGCCGGCGCTTCTCCTCGTCGTCGATGCTCGACGGGAACCGCAGCTCCTTCACGGCGACCGTGCGGCCCAGGGTCTCGTCCTGCGCGCGCCACACCGTGCCCATGCCGCCGCGGCCGAGAACATCCCCCAGCCGGTACCGCCCGGCGAGGAGACGTTCGCTCTTGTCCTGACGGGATGCTCCCGCCCGCTCCGCCTCCGACATGCGTCCCCTCATGCAACCCGCCCTGACAGAGCCTTCATTGTCCCTCACCCGACAAGTGCCCGACGCCCTGGGGGGCCCTGGAACCGCAACAGCTCAGCCAGTGAGACGACGGGCCCCCGCCAACGCCCCCACAACGGTCGCACCCCACCCAGAGCGCCCGTCCGGCCCCCGGAGCCCCGCACACGCGCCCCACCTGGCCTCCCTCACAGAAACGTCCCCCATGACGGGCCGCGACAAGGAGGCCGCCGCCGATGCCGCAACCCCGGACAGCCCGGACACTCCTGGCGATAACCGTGACCCGGTCCCTCCTCGGCATGGCCCGAACCGGCCTGCTGGAACCGGTCCTCGCCGCCTCGCAGGGCCCCGTCACCCCGGCCTCGGACACCGCGCTCGCCCGCCTGGTGACCCGCGGAGGTGCTCCGGCCGCCGCACTGCTCACCGCCGAGGGGCCGAACGCCCGCTTCACGAACGCGGGTGACGGCATCGCCCGCGCCGACCACTTCCGCGCGGGAAGCATCAATCACGAAGACGTTCGTCGCGACGGTCGTCCCACAACTCGCCGCCGAACACCGGCTGTCCCTGTCCCACTCCGTGGACGACCATCTGCCCGGACTGGCGCGCGGCGCGGGCAACGACGGCCGCCGCATCACCCTGCGCGCCCCGCTCCGCCACACCAGCGGCCTGTACGACGTCACCTCGGACACCGGGGGCACCGTCCCCCTGACACCGTTTCAGTCCCTACGCATCGCGCTCAACCATCCCCCCACCGGTCTCAGCCGTTTCGCCTACTCGAACACCAACTACGTCCTGCTCGGCACGGTCGTCGAGCAGGTCACCGGCCGCTCGTACCCCGCCGAGGCCGAGCGACGCATCATCACCCCCCTCCGTCTGACCGGCACCTCCTTCCCGGGCGCCCGTGTCTCCCTTCCCCTGCCGCACGGCCGCGCGTACACGGCGGACGGCGCCGACGACACCGCGCTCGACCCGCGCGTGGCCGGCGCGGCGGGTGAGCTGGTGAGCACGCTCGCCGACCTGAACCGCTTCTACGCGGCACTGCTCGACGACGAGCTGCTGCCCCCGCACCGGCGGCGCGAGATGCTCGACACCCGTGCCGCACACGGCGCGTACGGCATGGGGCCGTTCCCGGTGAAGCTGCCGTGCGGGACCACGGTGTGGGGACACAACGGCCGCATCTCCGGCAGCTACGTGCGCAGCGCGGCCACCGTCGGCGGTCGTCGTGTCCTCACCTTCCGGGTGAACACGGGCGGGGTCACGGACCCGGCACTCGAACCGGCCGTGCTCGCCGCCGAGTTCTGTCCCCGCACCCCGTAGAACGGCCGGGCCCCGGGCAAAGATCCCAGCTCACAGCATCCTTTCGAGTGACAGCAGCGGGAACCGGACGGCCGGTGGCGGTGCGGGCACGGGTGAGGGGCGACCCCGTACGGAGCCGCCCCTCACCCACCGCACCGCGCCGGTCAGAACGACACGATCTCCGGCGCTCCGAGCCGCGCCGCGTCCGCCGTCAGGTCGTCCGGCTGGCGCTGGGACTCCCGCTCGGCCTCGACACGCTTCTGGTAGTGCTCGACCTCGCGCTCGATCTGGTCCTTGTCCCAGCCGAGGACCGGCGCCATCAACTCGGCGGCCTCGCGGGCGCTGCGGGTGCCGCGGTCGAACGTCTCGATGGAGATGCGGGTGCGCCGGGTCAGCACGTCGTCGAGGTGACGGGCGCCCTCGTGGGAGGCTGCGTAGACGATCTCGGCCCGGAGGTAGTCCTCGGCTGCCGGCAGCGGTTCACCGAGCGTCGGGTCCGCCACGATGAGGTCGAGGAGTTCCTCGGCGAGCGAGCCGTAACGGTTCAACAGGTGCTCCACGCGCACCACATGGAGGCCGGTGCGGGCCGCGATGCGCGCTCGCGCGTTCCACAGCGCGTGGTATCCCTCGGCGCCCACCAGCGGCGTCTCCTCGGTGACGCATTCGGCGACGCGCTGGTCCAGCCCGTGCACCGCCTCGTCCACGGCGTCCTTGGCCATCACGCGGTAGGTCGTGTACTTGCCGCCCGCCACCACGACGAGTCCCGGCACCGGGTGGGCCACGGTGTGCTCGCGCGACAGCTTGCTGGTGGCGTCCGACTCCCCGGCCAGCAGCGGCCGGAGCCCCGCGTACACCCCTTCGACGTCGTCGCGGGTGAGGGGGACGGAGAGCACCGAGTTCACGTGTTCCAGCAGGTAGTCGATGTCGGCGCTGGACGCCGCCGGGTGCGCCTTGTCGAGGTCCCAGTCGGTGTCGGTGGTGCCGATGATCCAGTGGCGGCCCCAGGGGATCACGAAGAGCACGGACTTCTCGGTGCGCAGGATCAGTCCCGTGGAGGAGTTGATCCGGTCCTTCGGCACGACCAGGTGGATGCCCTTGGACGCGCGGACGTGGAACTGGCCGCGCTCCCCGACCAGCGCCTGGGTGTCGTCGGTCCACACGCCCGTGGCGTTGACGATCTGCTTGGCGCGGATCTCGTACTCGCCGCCGCCCTCGACGTCGCGCACCCTCGCGCCGACGACCCGCTCGCCCTCACGGAGGAAGCCGGTGACCCGGGCGCGGTTGGCGACCTTCGCGCCGTACGCCGCGGCCGTGCGCACCAGGGTCGCCACATAGCGGGCGTCGTCCATCTGGGCGTCGTAGTACTGGAGGGCGCCGACCAGGGCGTCCTTCTTCAGGGCCGGGGCGACGCGCAGGGCGCGGCTGCGGGAGAGGTGACGGTGGGTGGGCAGGCCGCGTCCGTGGCCGCGGGCCATCGACATCGCGTCGTAGAGCGCGACGCCTGAGCCCGCGTACAGGCGCTCCCAGCCCTTGTGCTGCAGGGGGTACAGGAACGGCACGGGCTTCACGAGGTGCGGCGCCAGCCGTTCGAGCAGCAGGCCGCGCTCCTTCAGCGCCTCACGCACCAGCGCGAAGTCGAGCATCTCCAGATAGCGCAGTCCTCCGTGGATCAGCTTGCTGGACCTGCTCGACGTCCCCGAGGCCCAGTCACGCGCCTCGACCAGACCGGTGGACAGGCCGCGTGTCACGGCGTCCAGAGCGGTGCCCGCGCCGACCACGCCCGCGCCCACCACCAGCACGTCCAGCTCCCGCTCGGCCATTCCCGCCAGTGACTCGGCTCGCTCCGCCGGCCCCAGTGTCGCTGTCCTCACCGCTGCCTCCCGCTGTTGTCGCGCTGGCCGCACTGCCGGACGACGCCCGGCTCACATCCCCACCTGCCCAAGTCTGACCGTCTTGCCCCTCCTCGGCCACCGTCCATCCTCAGCCTGTGGACAACACTCGGCGACTCGTAGGGAATCTTGGGCGGACAATCCCGCAAATCGGTCATATTTACTCCTAGTCTGACATTGCTCTCGCCCATCCTGTCCACAGGGCTTGCGCACCTGTCCCGCTTCGGTTACTGGGAAGGACGGCCCACTCCATGCCCGCAGACCTCGCCGTCATCGGACTCGGTCATCTCGGCCTGCCCCTGGCCCAGGCCGCGGTCACCGCCGGCATCTCCACGGTCGGCTACAAAACGGGGCCGGAAAGCGGCTCCCTCACCCCCGCGGAACTGCGCCGGATGCTCTCGGGGGGCTTCCGGACGACCGCGAACCCGGCCGAGCTGGGCCGCGTCCGCACCGCCGTGATCTGCGCGCCGACCCCCCGGGGCGCGGACGGCACCCTCGATCTCACCCAGGTGGAGACCGCGGCCCGCACCCTCGCCGCCCGGCTGCGGCCGCACACCACGGTGATCATGGAATCGGCCGTGCACCCCGGCACCACGGAGGACTTCCTCCGCCCGCTCCTCGAATCCGGCTCCGGACTGCGCGCGGGACGCGACTTCCACCTCGCCTACTCGCCCAGCCGGGTCGACCCCGGCAACCGCGACTTCACCCCGGCCGGCACCCCCAAGGTCATCGGCGGCCTCACACCGGCGTGCACCGAGTCGGCGGCCGCCTTCTACGGGCGCCTCACCGACAAGGTCGTCCGCGCGCGCGGCCCCCGCGAGGCGGAGACCGTGCAGGTCCTGGAGACCAACTTCCGGCACGTGAACATCGCCCTCGTCAACGAGATGGCCGTCCTCTGCAACGACCTCGGCGTCGACCTGTGGGACGTCATCCGCTGCGCGGAGACCAAGCCGTTCGGCTTCCAGGCGTTCCGGCCCGGACCCGGCGTCGGCGGACACGGCATCCCCCAGGACCTCGCGGGACACTCGGGCCGCCCCCTGCGGATGGTCGAACTGGCCCAGCAGGTCAACAGCCACATGCCGCAGTACGTCATCCAGCGCGCCGCCACCCTGCTCAACGAGCACGGCAAATCCGCCCGCGCCGCGCGCGTGCTCCTCCTCGGCGTCACCTACAAGGCGGACATCGCCGACCAACAGGGCTCCCCCGCCCACGAGATCGCCGTGCGCCTGATGGAACTCGGCGCCTCCGTCAGCTACCACGACCCGCACGTCCCCGCCTGGAGCGTCCTCGGCCGGCCCGTGCCCCGCGCGGACTCCCTCTACGAGGCCGCGGCCGACGCCGACCTGACGATCCTGTTGCAGCAGCACCGCACGTACGACCTGCAGGGACTGTCCGTGAAGGCCCAACTCCTCCTGGACACAAGGGGAGCGACCCCGACCGGCGCGGCAC
This sequence comes from Streptomyces sp. NBC_01428, assembly GCF_036231965.1. NCBI lineage: Bacteria > Bacillati > Actinomycetota > Actinomycetes > Kitasatosporales > Streptomycetaceae > Streptomyces > Streptomyces sp. NBC_01428. Next base: position 3,906,975 of record NZ_CP109499.1, read on the forward strand.
ACCGGCTCTGACCCCGGAAATTCCCCTCACGGATTGTCACTCCCGCCTGCTAATCTGCGGCAGCTCTCGCACACAAGTACGCCCGCGTCCCGGGCGTCCCGCACGCGTGCGCGAACGCTTCCCGCGCACCACACAGGTGTGCTCGTATCCCTGGGGGGGATCCCACATGAGCCAGACCACGCCGCCGCCCGGTCCGCCGGTCGACGAGAACCCGTACGCCGGCCAGTCCGCCGCGCCGGTCGACAACAACCCGTACGCCGGTCAGCCCGCCCAGCCGACCGCGCCGCAGCCGGGCTTCCCGCAGCAGGCAGGTCCGCAGGGCGCGCCCCAGCCGGGCTTCCCGGTCGCGCCCGTCGCCCCGGCCGTGCCGGTGCGCAACAACCTGGTGCTCGGCGTCGTCGCCGCCCTCGGCGCCGGCGTGATCTCCGCGATCCTGTACGGCCTCATCATCGGCGCCACCAAGCACGAGATCGGCTACGCCGCGGTGGGCGTCGGCTTCCTGGTCGGCATCGCCGCGGGCCGCCTCGGAGGCCGCAACCAGACCCTGCCGGTCGTCAGCGTCATCGTCTCGGTCGCGTCCATCTACCTCGGCCAGCTGATCGGCGAGGCCATGATCGGCGCGAAGCAGCTCGGCGTGGGCTTCAGCGAGGTCTTCTTCGACCACTTCGACGTGGTCCAGGAAGCCTGGAAGGCCGAGGCGGACCCGCTGACCTTCGTCTTCTTCGCGATCGCGGCCTACGTGGCGTTCCAGAGCACGCGCAAGGCCGGGCTCTGAGGATGCCCAGCTACGTGTTCCTGATGCTGCTCGGCCTTCCGGCCGCGGTGGCCGGGTCCTGGGTCGCCTTCAATGTGCGGGGTTCCGCCGACGCGTTGGAGGCCTTCCGGCAGCGCAACGTGGACCTCAATGCCCTGGGCAGCGGCAGCTTCGCTCCGCCGGCGGGCTCGGCCGTCGCCATCGGGTACCGGGTGTACGCCACAGTCGTCGGCCTCGGCGGCATCGTCCTGATCCTGGCGAGCGTCGCCGAGCTGCTGACCAGCAGCTGACAGGCCCGCGTACGCGAGAAGGGCCCGACCACCTTCCAGTGGTCGGGCCCTTCTCGCGTACGGCGTGCGAGCGGCAGAACTACCGCTTGTGCTGCGAGTCCGCGACCGTCACCTCGACGCGCTGGAACTCCTTGAGCTCGCTGTAGCCCGTGGTCGCCATCGCGCGGCGGAGGGCGCCGAAGATGTTCATCGAGCCGTCCGGGATGAGCGACGGACCGGTGAGGATCTCCTCGATGGTGCCGACGGTGCCGAGGTCGACCTTCTTGCCGCGCGGCAGCTCCTCGTTCACCGCCTCCATGCCCCAGTGGTGGCCGCGGCCCGGCGCGTCGGTGGCGCGCGCGAGCGGGGAGCCCATCATCACCGAGTCGGCGCCGCACGCGATCGCCTTGGGGAGGTCGCCGGACCAGCCGACACCGCCGTCGGCGATGACGTGCACGTAGCGGCCGCCGGACTCGTCCATGTAGTCGCGGCGGGCCGCGGCGACGTCGGCGACCGCGGTGGCCATCGGGACCTGGATGCCCAGGACGTTGCGCGTGGTGTGCGCGGCGCCGCCGCCGAAGCCGACGAGGACACCGGCCGCGCCGGTGCGCATCAGGTGCAGGGCCGCGGTGTACGTGGCGCAGCCGCCGACGATCACCGGGACGTCCAGCTCGTAGATGAACTGCTTCAGGTTCAGCGGCTCGGCGGCACCGGAGACGTGCTCGGCGGACACCGTCGTGCCGCGGATGACGAAGATGTCCACGCCCGCGTCGACGACGGCTTTGGAGAACTGCGCGGTCCGCTGCGGGGACAGCGCGGCGGCGGTGACGACCCCGGAGTCGCGCACCTCCTTGATGCGCTGCCCGATCAGCTCCTCCTTGATGGGAGCCGCGTAGATCTCCTGGAGGCGGCGTGTCGCGGTCTCCGCGTCCAGCTCGGCGATCTCGTCGAGCAGCGGCTGCGGGTCGTCGTACCGCGTCCAGAGGCCTTCCAGGTTCAGAACGCCCAGGCCGCCCAGCTCGCCGATACGGATCGCGGTGGCCGGGGAGACGACCGAGTCCATCGGAGCCGCCAGGAAGGGCAGGTCGAAGCGGTAGGCGTCGATCTGCCAGGTGATCGAGACCTCCTTCGGGTCCCGCGTACGGCGGCTCGGGACGACGGCGATGTCGTCGAAGGCGTACGCCCGGCGGCCGCGCTTGCCGCGCCCGATCTCGATCTCAGTCACGTTGTGGCCTTTCCCTCTTCGCTTCTGCGCCTCCCAGTATCCCCGACGCCCACGACAAGGGCGGCCCCGGAACCTTCCGGAGCCGCCCTGTCGGGGTGCCACGCACGCGTGGCGCCCGTCGATCGCTGGTGCGCGCCTACTTGTTGCGGCTGTAGTTCGGTGCCTCGACCGTCATCTGGATGTCGTGCGGGTGGCTCTCCTTGAGACCCGCCGAGGTGATGCGGACGAAGCGCCCACGGTCCTGGAGCTCGGGCACGGTGCGACCGCCGACGTAGAACATCGACTGGCGCAGCCCGCCGACGAGCTGGTGGACGACCGCGGAGAGCGGGCCGCGGTAGGGCACCTGGCCCTCGATGCCCTCGGGGACGAGCTTCTCGTCGGAGGCGACACCCTCCTGGAAGTAGCGGTCCTTGGAGAAGGAGCGCTGCTCGCCACGGGTCTGCATGGCACCCAGGGAGCCCATGCCGCGGTACGACTTGAACTGCTTGCCGTTGATGAAGAGCAGCTCGCCCGGCGACTCCTCGCAGCCCGCGAGCAGCGAGCCGAGCATCACCGTGTCGGCGCCCGCGACCAGGGCCTTGGCGATGTCGCCGGAGTACTGGAGGCCACCGTCGCCGATGACCGGGACGCCGGCCTCCTTGGCGGCGAGCGACGCCTCGTAGATCGCCGTGACCTGCGGGACGCCGATGCCGGCGACGACGCGGGTCGTGCAGATGGAGCCCGGGCCGACACCGACCTTGATGCCGTCCACGCCCGCGTCGATGAGCGCCTGCGCGCCCTCGCGGGTGGCGATGTTGCCGCCGATGACGTCGACGCCGGCGGAGTTCGACTTGATCTTGGCGACCATGTCGCCGACCAGCCGGGAGTGGCCGTGCGCGGTGTCGACGACGATGAAGTCGACGCCGGCCTCGATCAGGGCCTGGGCGCGCTCGAAGGCGTCGCCCGCCACGCCGACGGCCGCGCCGACCAGCAGGCGTCCCTCGCCGTCCTTGGCCGCGTTCGGGTACTTCTCCGCCTTGACGAAGTCCTTGACGGTGATGAGGCCCTTGAGGACGCCCGCGTCGTCGACCAGCGGAAGCTTCTCGATCTTGTGACGGCGCAGCAGTTGCATCGCGTCGTTGCCCGAGATGCCGACCTTGCCGGTGACGAGCGGCATGGGCGTCATGACCTCGCGCACCTGGCGCGAACGGTCGGTCTCGAAGGCCATGTCGCGGTTGGTCACGATGCCCAGCAGCTTGCCGCCGCCGTCGGTGACCGGCACGCCCGAGATGCGGAACTTGGCGCAGATCGCGTCGGCCTCGGTGAGCGTGGCGTCCGGGTGCACGGTGATCGGGTCGGTCACCATGCCGGACTCGGAACGCTTCACGAGGTCGACCTGGTTGGCCTGGTCCTCGATGGAGAGGTTGCGGTGCAGAACACCGACGCCGCCCTGGCGGGCCATCGCGATCGCCATGCGCGACTCGGTGACCTTGTCCATGGCGGCGGACAGCAGCGGGATGTTGACCCGGACGTTCTTCGAGATGTGCGAGGCGGTGTCGATCTGGTCGGGCGCCATGTCCGACGAGCCCGGCAGCAGCAGCACGTCGTCGTAGGTCAGCCCGAGTGTCGCGAATTTGGCGGGCACTCCGTCGACGTTGGCAGTCATGACACCTTCCCCAAATGGCCTTGATCGGTGCGGATGTCCATGCTAACGGGAAGCACGGCTCTCTCATTCCACGGTTCCGGGTCAGCACCGGCTTCGTATGTTCGTACGGGTATTCCGTCATCCGTGTTCAGAACGGTGCCCGGAGGGGCTCCCGGGGCACGACCGAGGGCCCGGCCGCGGGCTCGACCGACGGATGCCGGGACGGCTTCGCGTGTGCGCGGTGGCCCAGCACGCACGGGAAAGAGACCCACCGCACACGATGGACAAGCACCCGGAGCGCGGAATCAGGTCGATCACCGGCGCACGGAATCGCGCGACGCCGCGCGCACCCGTGGACGGAGGAGGACGTCCCGGTAAGCCGGAACGCCAAGGGCGCGGGAGAGGATTCCTACTGCTCGGCCAGGGCGCGCAGCCGGCTCAGGGCGCGGTGCTGGGCGACCCGGACGGCGCCCGGTGACATTCCCAACATCTGCCCCGTCTCCTCGGCCGTGAGCCCCACCGCGATCCGCAGCAGAAGCAGCTCACGCTGGTTCTCGGGGAGGTTGGCGAGGAGTTTCTTGGCCCATTCGGCGTCGCTGCTGAGCAGCGCGCGCTCCTCCGGGCCGAGGGAGTCGTCGGGCCGCTCCGGCATCTCGTCGGAGGGAACGGCCGTGGATCCCGGGTGACGCATCGCAGCGCGCTGGAGGTCGGCGACCTTGTGCGCGGCGATGGCGAAGACGAACGCCTCGAAGGGGCGGCCGGTGTCCTTGTACCGCGGAAGGGCGAGAAGGACGGCGACGCAGACCTCCTGCGCCAGGTCCTCCACGAAGTGCCGCGCGTCGCCCGGAAGCCGGGACAGACGGGTGCGGCAGTAGCGCAGCGCGAGCGGGTGTACATGGGCGAGCAGGTCGTGGGTCGCCTGTTCGTCGCCGTCGACCGCGCGATGGACGAGCGCACCGATCCCCGTCGTCTCGTCTTCGCGCATCGGTCCATGGTGCCTTGGCGTCGAAGCGTCCGCGGCACCGCGTCCGTAGTTGTGCACCGAAGCGTTATGAGCAGGTGCGCCGGAACTCATCTCCTGCGCCCTCCCCTTCCGCTCGTCCGACTTGTCCCCGAGGAACTCCACACCTCAAGGATGCGGCATCCGCCGGGAAACGGGGATCGGACACCGAAGACACTCTCTTCGAGGGCCCGGCCCCACCCGCCGTCCGGCGGGTAGGGACTACTACCGTCATACCCCCGAGTCCGCTCACCTAGCGGACCAGACCCCAGCGGAATCCCAGCGCGACCGCGTGCGCCCGGTCCGAGGCGCCGAGCTTCTTGAACAGTCGCCGGGCGTGGGTCTTGACCGTGTCCTCGGAGAGAAACAGCTCACGGCCGATCTCCGCGTTCGAGCGGCCGTGGCTCATCCCTTCGAGCACCTGGATCTCCCGCGCGGTGAGCGTGGGCGCGGCGCCCATCTCGGCCGAACGCAGTCTGCGCGGCGCGAGCCGCCAGGTGGGGTCGGCGAGCGCCTGGGTCACGGTGGCGCGCAGCTCCGCCCGTGAGGCGTCCTTGTGCAGATAGCCGCGGGCGCCGGCGGCGACGGCGAGTGCCACGCCGTCCAGGTCCTCGGCGACGGTGAGCATGATGATGCGCGCACCGGGGTCGGCGGACAGCAGCCGCCGGACCGTCTCGACGCCGCCCAGTCCGGGCATGCGTACGTCCATCAGAATCAGGTCCGAGCGGTCGGCACCCCAGCGGCGGAGGACTTCCTCGCCGTTGGCCGCCGTGGTCACGCGCTCGACACCGGGCACGGTCGCGACCGCGCGGCGGAGCGCCTCTCGGGCAAGCGGGGAGTCGTCGCAGACGAGGACGGATGTCATGGCCGCCCTCCGCAGCTGATGCGCGTCACCTTGAGCCTCCAGGCTGTTACGAATCGTCACCTGTGCGGTCGACACTCGCCGACGGATAGGACCGTCTGCCCGAGCGCTTGTTCCTTCGACCGCCTCCGCCCATCTCAACGATGGTCACCCGAAAGAGTTACGGGGCAGTCGGTCGTCATCGGCACTGTACGTGAGGGCGCGGACACGGTGCAGACATGCGCGCCGACCCTCAACGTTTCATCACAACCTATGCCCCATTTAGCCTGTTTTCTTCCCCTTTGCTGGTGTCTGCGGCTAGATTCGCAATGAGTCATATTTTCATCTCCTTAGATCGTAGATGTACGGTCGGTGGGCACAGAGCAGCCCAGAACGGCAACAAGGGGACACGCAATGGCAGATTTCTCCCGCCTTCCCGGTCCGAACGCGGACCTCTGGGACTGGCAGCTCCTCGCGGCCTGCCGCGGGGTCGACAGCTCGCTCTTCTTCCACCCGGAGGGCGAGCGTGGTGCGGCACGGAGCGCTCGTGAGAACTCGGCCAAAGAGGTCTGCATGAGATGCCCGGTACGCGCCGAGTGCGCGGCACACGCCCTCGCGGTGCGCGAACCGTACGGCGTGTGGGGCGGACTGACCGAGGACGAGCGCGAAGAGCTCATGGGACGGGCCCGCAACCGGCTGGTCACGGCATCGGCCACCGGCGGCGGCAGCGGCCCCGCTTCTTCGAACACTTGAAGGAACGTTTCTGCATGACGGGTGCTCCTGAGGGCACCCGTGCGCGTTCCTAGCGGGCCGCCGCCCGCGCGAGCCGGTCCAGCGTCGCGGCCACCGCCGGCACCTCCGCCAGGTCGGGGAGCGTGAGGGCCACGATCTCCCGCCGTACCGCGGGCTCCACCGTCACCGTGCGTGCACCTTTCGGTCGCACGGACTCGATCGCGAGTTCGGGCAGGACGGCGACACCCAGTCCCGCAGCCACCAGCCCGACCACGGCCGGATAGTCGTCCGTGGCGAAGTCGATGCGGGGCTCGAACCCGGCGCCGCGACAGACCTCGACGAGCTGACCCCGGCAGCGCGGGCAGCCCGCGATCCACGACTCGGCGGCGAACTCCCCGATGGAGACGGACTCCGCGCGGGCGAGCCGGTGTCGCTCGGGCACCAGCCCGACCAGACGGTCCGTCAGCAGCGGCCGTACGACGAGGTCGTCCCACTCCTCGACGCCCGGTGCGCCCTCGTACCGGAACGCGAGCGCGATGTCGCAGTCGCCCGCCCGGAGTTTCTCGACGGACTCGGGCGGTTCGGCCTCCTCCAGGGAGACGCGGGTGCCGGGGTGCGCGGCGCGCAGGGCGGCGAGGGCGGTGGGGACCAGGGTGGAACTGCCGCTGGGGAACGAGACGAGCCGGACGCGGCCCGCCCGCAGTCCGGCGATGGCGGCGACCTCCTCCTCGGCGGCGGTGAGGCCGGCCAGGATGCTCGCCGCGTGCCGGACCAGCGCCTCACCCGCCTGGGTGAGGCGCATCTCGCGGCCCGTGCGGATGAGCAGCGGGGTGCCGACCGACGCCTCCAGTGCCTTCATCTGCTGGCTGACGGCGGGCTGGGTGCAGCCCAGCTCGCGGCCGGCCGCCGAGAAGGAACCGGTGGTGGCGACGGCGCGCAGGACGCGGAGATGACGGGCCTCGATCACTTCTTGAGCATAAGCGAGGCTTGGACACAGCGCCGAATACTGCGTCGACGCTTTGGAAGGGATCACTTAGCGTGTCTCCATGAAGCTTCTGTCGCTGAACGTGGGCCGGGCGCGGTCCGTCGACTACACGGACCACCCGGACGGCGTGACCGGGATCGACAAGCGGCCGGTCGAGGGGAGCGTGCGCGTGACGGCCCCCGGTCCGAAGGGGATCGCCGCGAGCGGGCTCGCCGGGGACACCGTGTGCGATCTGCGCCATCACGGCGGCGACGACCAGGCGGTGTACGCGGTCGCGCGCGAGGACCTCGACGCCTGGGAGCGCGAGCTGGGCCGTCCCCTGCCGAACGGCGCGTTCGGCGAGAACCTCACGACGGAGGGGCTCGACGTGTCCGGCGCGCTGATCGGCGAGCGCTGGCGGATCGGCTCCGAGGTGGTCCTCGAGATCACGAGCGGCCGCATCCCGTGCCGGACCTTCCAGGAGCACCTGGGCGAGAAGGGCTGGGTCAAGCGGTTCACGCTGCGGGGCGCTCCGGGCGCGTACCTGCGGGTGATCGTGCCCGGTGAGATCCGTGCCGGGGACGCGGTCCGGATCGTCCACCGGCCGGCTCACGAGGTGACCGTCGCCGTCCAGTTCCGCGCGGTCACGACCCGACGGGAGCTGCTTCCGGGCCTGTTGGCGGCCGGTGAGGCCCTGCATCCGGAGGCGCGGGCGACCGCCGAGAAGTACGTGGCGCAGCACGGCGGATGAGGGGTGCCCCGGGCCGGCCGGTCCGGGGCGCGGGGAAGTCGGGGAGCGCGGCCGGGCGTTGGGCGGCACCGGGCGCGGGGCCCCTGAGCAGGTCACTAACCTTGCGCCATGACAACGGCTCTGATTACGGGATCGACCGCGGGAATCGGTGCCGCCTTCGCGCGGCGGCTGGCGGCGGACGGGCACAACCTCGTGCTGGTGGCGCGGGACACGAAGCGGCTGCACGAGCAGGCGACCGAGCTGCACGACCGGCACGGCATCGAGGCGGAGGTGCTGACCGCCGACCTGGCGACGGACCAGGGCATCGAGGCGGTCGCCGCCCGCCTCTCGGACCGCAGGAGCCCGGTCGACCTGCTGGTCAACAACGCGGGCTTCGGCAACAAGGGCCACTACCTCGACGTGTCGATGGCCGACGAGCTGACGATGCTCAAGGTGCACTGCGAGGCGGTGCTGCGGCTGACGTCGGCGGCGGCCGAGGCCATGCGCGAGCGCGGCCGGGGCGGCATCGTCAACGTGGCGTCGGTGGCCGCGTTCGTGCCGCGGGGGACGTACGGGGCGTCGAAGGCGTGGGTCGTGCAGTTCACGCAGGGCGCGGCGAAGGATCTCGCCGGCAGCGGCGTACGGCTGATGGCGCTGGCCCCCGGTTTCGTGCGGACCGAGTTCCACGAGCGGGCCGGGATGGGCACGGACAACATCCCGAACTGGATGTGGCTCGACGCGGACAAGCTGGTCGCGTCGGCGCTGGCGGACCTGGCACGCGGCCGGACGCTGTCCATCCCCGACGCCCGGTACAAGGTCCTGATGGGGGTGGTGAAGGTGACACCGCGCGCGCTGCTGGGCGGGATCACGTCGAAGACGGGGCGCAAGTACGGCCCCCAGTAACCACCGGGAGCGAACCCTTCGATCCCGGGAGCGTTGAGCGGGTCTCTCAAGCCCTCGGCTCATCTCCAGGCCGTGGCCGCTGCCGCGCCCCTGAGCCGGGCAGCGTGCTGGATGGATTGTCGTAGGGGACGACTAAGATTCTGGGTCTGCTGTGCAGGGCGAACTTGGACACTTAGTACCAGCGTCCTTCCCCTCTCCTACTGCCCGTTCGGAGGTACTCGGTGCCCGCTGTCCCCAAGCCGTTGGCTCCCTCTCCGCGGGAGCGCTGGTTCCAGCCGCGGCGGTCCGGGTTCGAGTGGGAGCAGGAGGGGCTGGACCATCTCCGCGCGCTGATGCCGAAGACCGAGCCCTATCGCGCGTGGGCCACGTTCCAGTTCACCGCGGCGTCCGGCCGGATCAACGAGTGCGATGTGCTGATCGCCGTGCCCGGCGGGCTCTACCTGCTGGAACTGAAAGGCCACCCCGGCAGGGTGGTGAACCACGGCGACACCTGGCAGTTCCACAGCGACCGTGTACGCACTCTGCGCAACCCCCTCCACCTCACCGACCTCAAGGCCAAGGAGCTGAAGGGCCAGCTGGAGCGAGCGGCGCGAACCCTCGGACTGCCTCCCCGCGATGTTCCGTTCATCAAGCCTGCGGTGTTCCTCCACGATCCCGGGCTCGTGAGCGGACTGGACGAGTTCCAGCGGACCTCGGTCTACGGTCTCAACGACGGTGCGAGCGGTCTGCCGAAGATCTGGGACGACCTGCTGGGCCGCCCGCCGGAGCGGGAGAGCTGGCGGATCACACCGGTGATCAGCGAACGCCTGGAACGGCTGATGCAGACGATCGGCATCAGTCACTCCACCGCCCATCTGCGGTTCGGGGACGACTGGAAGCTCGAACCGCGTGCCCTCGACGCGGGCCCCGGCTGGGAGGACCGGCTGGCGGTGCGCGACGACGGGCTCGTGCAGGAGAGCGGTCGCGTCCGTATATACCTGGCCGGCGCCGCCGCCTCCGAGGAGCAGCGCGCGAAGGTGGACCGGGCTGCCCGTCGTGAGTATCAGGTGCTGCAGGGCATCAACCACCGCGGCATCGTGCAGGCGGCCCAGATCCGTGAGCACCAGGGCGGTCCGGCGATCCTGTTCCGTCACCGCGAGTCGGATCTCCGGCTGGACGCCTACCTCGACGCGTACGGCGGCCACCTTGCCCCCGGCCAGCGTGTCGATCTGGTGCGGCAGCTCGCGGAGGCGGTGCGCTACGCACACAACCGGTCCCTCTACCACCGTGCGCTGTCCGCAGGATCGGTCTACGTCTCCGCGCGCGAGGACGGCAGTGAGCCCGTTCTACGGATCGCCGACTGGCAGACGGCGGCCCGTGACTTCGAGACGACCTTGCACAGGTCGCTCGGTGACACCCCGCTGGACGGGGGGCTGATCGCGGACACGGCGCAGGTGTATCTGGCTCCGGAGACCGACCAGGAGTTCGCCGACCCGGTCGACCTGGACGTCTTCGGTCTCGGCTCGCTCACCTATCTCCTTCTCACCGGCCGGCCTCCGGCGGATCGTCGCAGCGCCCTTCTGGAGCGGTTGCAGAGCGACACCGGTCTGCATCCCTACGCGGTCTCCGACTCGGTCTCGGCAGCTCTCGACACCCTTGTCTTCCGGGCCACGGCCGCGGACGTACGGGACCGCCTGGCGTCGGTGGACGAGTTCCTGGACCTGCTGGCCTCGGCCGAGGCGGACGCGGCGGCCCCGCAGCAGACCGGGGGGCGCGCCGCCGATCCCCTCACCGTGCAGCCCGGCCAGCCGTTGGACGACACCTGGACGGTGCTCCGGGTGCTCGGCACCGGCGCCACGGCTCGTGCGCTGCTGGTCCGTCAGAGCGTCGCCGAGGACGGGGCGGAGCCCGTCCGCGTCTTCAAGGTCGCCCTGGACCAGGAGAAGGACGGCCGCCTGCTCGCGGAGGCAAAAGCACTGAAGGAGGTGGGCGGTGGGCGCATCGTCAAACTGCTCGCCGAACCACGTGAGCTCGCGAGCCATACGGTCCTGGAGATCGAGTACGCGGGTGGTTTCCGCGCGGAGGACGACCGCGAGCCGGTGAGCCTCGGTTCCCGGCTGCGCGATCTGGGCTCGTTGGGCTACGACCAACTGGAGAGATTCGGCAACGATCTGTTCGAGGCCCTGGACACCCTGGCGGCACGCGGGGTGAGGCACCGGGACATCAAGCCGGACAACCTGGGCGTGTTCAAGCGCAACGACGGTTCCTGGCAGCTGATGCTGTTCGACTTCTCGCTCGCCGACGCTCCTGACCAAGATGTACACGCGGGCACGCGTGGGTATCTGGACCCGTTTCTCGGCGGTGCCGGCCGTTCGCGCTACGACGACCACGCGGAGTGGTACGCCGCGGCCGTCACTCTGCACGAGATGGCCTCCGGGGAGAGGCCCGTCTGGGGTGATGGTCAGGGTGACCCGCGGATGGTCGCCGACGCGGCCCTTCACGTGTCGGCCGAGCTGTTCCCCCAGGCTCTCAGCGAGGGCTTGAAGGGGTTCTTCGAGCGAGCGCTGCACCGGGATGTCGAGCAGCGCCACGACACTCTGGGTCAGTTGCAGGAAGCGTGGCGGCTGGTCTTCCGCAAGGCCGACGCGGCTAGGCCCGCGACCACGCCCGCCACCGTCGGGACGAGCACGGACGATCTGGAGGACATCCGCGAGCAGGCCGCCGAGGCCGCCGGCCTGAAGACTCCTCTCGCGGCGGCCGGCCTGTCGCCGAGGGCGGTGTCGGTCGCCGAGGGGTTGAAGGCCCACACCGTCGAGCAGTTGCTGGACATTCCGCCGCACCACATCTCCCGGGCCCGCGGCGCGGGCAACGCGATCCGCAAGGAGCTGAACCGCCGGCACCGCCAGTGGACGCAGGCACTGCGCCGCCGCGTGGCCGTGAAGAAGCCCGTGGCTCTGCAGCCGGACGCTCCGGAGGAGGTGCTGGAGTCGATCGACACGCTGGCCGCGCGCCTCACTCCGCCCGAGGGCAAGCGTCGTACCCGGCCCCGGTCCGACGTGGTCCGTGCGACGCTGCAGCTCCCCGGTGTGCTGGAGGCCGGTGAGGCACTGGAGCCCTGGCCGGCCCAGAGCGTGATCGCGAAGGCGCTGGGCATGAGCCAGCCGACCGTTTCCGGAAACCAGCGGGTCGCTGTCGAGGAGTGGACCCGGCTGCCGTGGCTCGGGCGGGTCCGTGACGAGTTGGTGGCGATCCTGACCGACCGGGACCGGGTGTCCACGGTCGAGGAACTGGCCTCGGAGCTACGGGCCCGGCACGGTGCGGGCGCCGGCGACCCGACGGAGGCACAGGCCAAGGCCCTGGCCGTGGTGCGGGCCGCGGTCGAGGCGGAAATCCGTAAGCGGGACGACGAGCGCTCCGATGTCGAGTCCGTCGAGACGGCCGAGGCCGCTGCCCGGTTTGCCGTACAGCGGCGTGGTGGCCGGGTCGTCATCGCGCTGGAGGACCAGCCGGGCACGGACGACCCGACACCCGCCGAACTCGCCGACTACGCGGCGGCGCTGGGCGAACAGGCCGCCGATCTGGCTGGTCGCGAACCGTTGCCCGGCCGTACCACCGTGCTCCGCGAATTGCGTACGGTTGCCGCGCCCGAGGGCATGACACCGCTCGCCGACACCCGGCTGGTGGAGCTAGCGGCGTCGATGGCGGGTGGCGTGGCCTTCTCGCCACGGTTGGAGCTGTTCCCGCTCGCGCTCAATCTGGCCCGCGCCCTGCGTATCTCGCAGGCGCCGGCCGGCGTGCGTCCCGACACCGGCATCACCACCGCGGACCTGCTCGCCCGGGTACGGGCGCGGTTCCCCGGGCTGGCGATCCTGGACGAGGCGACCTATGTGGAGCTGACCGAGGCTCTTGCGGAGTCTGGCTTCCCCCTGGACTTCGACCAGGGCCGGCGGCGCTTCTTCCCCCGGGCCGATGAGGGCACGAGCAGCCGTCTGGGTCTGTCCTCCTCCATGCTGACCAGCACCAGCTCCCTCTACGCAGCTGCCCAGGGGCGTATCGCCGAGGGCAAGGACCCGCGTGAAGTGCTGTCCGCACGGCTCACGGAAGCCCATCGCCGGGGTGGTTTCCTGGCGCTCACGCTGAAGGGAGCCGAGCTGCCGGGTGTCGCGCAGGCGTTGGCGGAACGGTACGACACCTCCGCCGTGCCGCTGAACGCCCTGTTCCTGGAGGCTCTCAAAAGGCTGTCCGAGGAGCAGTCCGTGCGCTGGGAAGCCCTGTTGAAGGCGGACGCCAAGTTCGCGGCGACCGGCACGCTGGGCGCGGCGCTCGCCTCCTACACGCGGCTTGCTGCCGAACGGGTGCGGCAGCAGCTGGTCGACCTGGCCGAGGCCTCCAGTCCACGATCCGTGCTGCTGGCCCATGAAGCCGGACTGGTCGCCCGTTTCTGGGAGGCCGGTGGGCGTGAACTGCTGGCCGCCGTACAGCAGTCGGCACGACGCCCCGCCGACACACCGCACGGCCTGTGGATACTGCTGCCGGTGGAGGACCCGCGAGCCACGCCCACCCTGGACGGGCGCACAGTGGAAGTGGTGGACAGGGTCACCGAGTGGGAGGTGCTGGACGGCCTCTTCCTGAAGCAGTTGCGTTCCGGGTCCGAGAGCGGCCAGGACAGGCTGCCGACGGATCGCGGGGGCGCATAGCCCGAACCCGCAAGACTGGGCGCCCCCGTGATCCGCCCGTGTTCGGCGCTCAGCTGCCGCCGGCCGACTCCAGCTTGTCCGGCCAGCCGATGAGCTCGCCGCTGTCCCGCAGCCGGTACAGATCGGACATGAGTCGGCCGGGCGCCCCTCCGGCACGTGTGGACCAGCCGAAGAACTCGGCCACCTCGGCGACGGCCTGTTCGGCGCCGAGCCCGCGCGGACGGTCCTCGACGAGCCCGAGCAGTGCCCGCTCCCGCTCGCCCGGAGCAACGTGTTCGACGGGGCGGCGGGTGAGGCCGGGCAGCGGCCACCGAGCCTTCGTGGAGGGCCTGTAAGGAAGGTCGAAGAAGTCTCGCACCTCGACGAGCCGCCCGTCCTCCACCAGCGAGGCCGCCGCACTGTCCACAAGACGCTTTCGTCCAGCACTCAGTCTGGGCTCTTACAGGACCTCACCCGCGTGGAGATGGAGCACCTGCCGGTGGATCGGTCCCTCCGCTTCGACGAGCCGGTGCACGACATCCGCCAAGGTCGTCCGGGGAGCCTTGGCCGTCCAACTGAAGGCCATCGGGTCGAAGTCGGTGAAGTCGGCCGGCTGGTACGGGACTGCCCAGTCGCCGTGCTCCCGGGCGGTGTCGGACTTCTTGCGGGTCGGCATGGGAGATCGCCTCTCTACTTCTCTTGGTCCGGCAGGGAGGATCCGGCATCAACGACCACGGTCTGCCGTCGCACGCCGTTCTCTCCGAGGTAGGCGTCCATTCCGGCCGCCGCCAGCGGGGAGAGGGTGCTCGGGTCGGGACGGCTGTGCAGCCTCAGCAGCACGTGGTCGTCGTCGACCAGACAGTCGGTGTACGGCAGGGTGCGGGACAGGAGTTGGGCGAAGTCGTCGCAGGCGGCCCTGACGTCGACGCTGTGCAGACCGATCCAGACGTGGAGCGTGCCGTCCTGGACGGTCAGTTCGACGTCGACCGGGGTCCCGGCAGCGTCGGCGGCCTCGCCGCACCACTTCAGCGTCTCGTGCAGCGCGCCGAGGTGCGCGTGCAACGGCTCGAAGGCGTCCCGGCGCATGTCGTCGCGGACCGTGACACCGGTGTCGGGCGCCTGGTCGCGCCACCAGTCCTGGACGATGTCGCGGACGGTCTTCTCCCACGGCCCAGCGTGCAGGACGCGGCGTACGGTGGCGGCGGCGTGCCGCCGGACGGTGCTCGGCCCGTCGGTGCCCTGCTCGGCGGCCATCCGCCGCAACAGGGAGTGGGGGCCCTGGCGGGCGTCGTGGACAACCTGCCGGTACAGCTCGCGCAGCGGGTCGGGCAGGGTCGTGCCGTCCGGGCCGAGCAGGGTGCCGACGCGTTCCGCCCAAGCCTGGAACGCCTCGGTGTCCCCTGTGGCGAGGAGGTCGGCCCCGAGGTCGCCGCGAGCGAGGATCCGCGTGCGCTGGCGCTCAGTGGTAGCACCGAGGCCGTCGAACTGGGCGCGGAGAAGGGCGGCCAGCAGGTCGCGGCGGCGAACGGTGAGGCTGTCGAGGGCCTCCATGGAGGTCTGCGCGGCCAGGATGTCGAGCATCTCCTGGACGGTCGTCTTCTTCGCCTCCGGCTTCCCCGTGTGTCCCTCGGTGCGGGCCGTCCATCGGTGGACCCTGCCCCTGGCGTCCCGCAGGACAGCGGTGACGGTGAAGCTCTTGCGGTGATCCGGTCCCGAGGTCTGCTCCTCGAAGTCGCACGTCATGCCGTACACGGCCACCAGCGCGTCGAAAACGGTCACCGGGTCGTGCCGGTGGTCGAGCTCGGTGAGCCAGCCGTCCAGGTCGACAGGCCGGCGTTGCAGAAGTTCCGGGCCGCGTGTCCGCCAGGCCGCCGCGACCACGGCCTGGGCCGCGTCGGAGATCGACCTGCGTCCTTCTCCGTCCTCACCGTGCCCGGTGAGGAGCCCGGTGCCGACGGCGAGCACGGCACCGAGCCGGGCAGTGTCCTCGTCCGTAGTGGGGAGGAGGCGCGTGTCGTCCTCGTCGAGCCGGAGATCGCGGGCGAACGCGGTACGGGCCCTGGTGTGGGCCGCCAGGTGGTCGATGACGAACGAGCCGTGGTGGGCGAGGAGGTCGTTGGCCCGCTGGTGGGCCGCGCCGACCGCGGCCTGGTTCTCGTAGGCCCAGGACGCGTGGGTGAGAGCTTGGGCGAGCAGCCCGTCCGCCCGGTGCCCGAGTTCGAACATGGCTGCCAGGTCGGTGACGGCGTCGCGGTGCCCGAGGTCCGGGAGGCGGTACGGCCGGGCGGGCACGGCCGGTGTGCAGGCCGACGAGGCCGTTGGGACGGCGGCCTTCACCATCTGCGGGTACTTGTCCATCAGGGCCTGGGCCGCAGCCGCGCGGGCACCCTTCTTCGAACGCCCGACTCCGAGGGCGCTCCGCCCGGCACTGGTACGGGCGATGGTCCGGAAGACCTTCTGGTGGTCGGGCCCCTCCTGGCCGTCGTCGTCGTAGGTCAGCCCTTCCTTCCCGAAGACCGACTGCGCCTTGGTCACCGGGTCGGGCCCGGTCTCGGCCGACGGCCGGTCGAGACCGGGCCACACGGCTGTGACGAGCCGACGTGCCGTGGCGTGCGCGCCGGTCAGGCTGAGCACTCCGAGGATCTGGAGGGCGACGCTCTCGCCCACGGACGGGGCCGGCTTCTGTGCCTCACCCGTTCCCATACGCGGCAGACAGCCGTCGGTGGCCCACTTGCCCAGGGCCAGTTCTGCAGCACGCCGCCGTCGGGCGTGGTCGACCGCCTGCACACCGGACTTCTGTGGGTGGGCCCACCGCGCGTAGGCGTCGAGGAGGATCACGTCGAGAGTGGTGGCACCGAGCCGGTCGAGCAGACCGAGCACGTACGGGCTGACGGCATCGGCCTCGTAGCTCTCGTAGAGGTGGCTACGGTGTTCGGCGGCCAGCCCGAACCATGCGGTCGCCTCCGGAGTGGTCGCCCACTCTCCGGCGGTCTGCCGTACGGCGGCGACCACCTCGACGCCGGATTCGGCGACCAGTTCCACGGGTGGGGCAACCAGGGGCGGATACGTGATGTCACGGGAGGCGAGTTGCCGGTGGGGCCGGGGGGGCTGGCGTACGGGCTCGAAGGACGGCCGACGGTCGTCCCTGGTCTCGCGGACAGGGGCGGGCTCACGACGGGTCGACGGTTCCGGCCGAAGACGGTCCCGGGCGTGGCTGAAGGTCGCCTGCCGCGGGGACGCATTTCCTTCGTACGCCTTCTTCGGCGCGGCGGCGCCCTGGTCGAGGGCGCTGCGTAGGTCGCCGACGAGCCAGCCGGGCAGCCCTCGCGGGGGTTGGCCGCCGTTGAAGAACGCACCAGCCAGGTCGACGCAGTACTGCCAGTGGTCCCACTCGTAGCGGTTCGCGTACTCCTGGGCGAGCCTGCGCAGCGCCGCACGCATGCGCTCGTACGGAACCTGTCGACTGCCGAGCGTGTACGACGTGCGCTTGCGGGCCGCCTCGATCGCGAGAGCGATGCGGTGCACAGGCGTGGGCGGTGCGGTCTCCCGCAGCGACACGATGCCGACCCAGCGGTTCATGGCCCTCCCCCGGCGGGGTGGCACGGCCCGGCACATGGCGAGGGGCGCGGTACGGGCACGCTCCCCCGGTGACGTACGGGCGTCCCCTCCCCGACCTACTGTTCCCCTCCTCCCCCGCACTCCCCGTCTCCGGTGATCACGGGGAACTCCCTGATCAGGTTAGGTCGACGCCTGCGCCTTGGACAGAGGTTCGCGGGATCTCGTCGGAGGCGGATCGTGGCGTATGCCCGAAGGTACGAGGTCGGCAGGACAGGCCGACGGACCGTGAGGTCCTGTGCGGGAGCAGTAAAGCCTGCGCCTGCTCCTTCAAAGGCGATCTTCGGGAGCGGGCCTAAGCCGAGCCGGAGTTCCGGAACGCGCTGGACGGCCCCCGCGGCCCAGGCGGTCCCAGCGTTGAGTGTGTCGCCGATGCGATCAGTGTCCCCATAGCGCGGACGCCGAACACTAAGTGACGCTACGTTGTCACCACATACACCGTCAGCGATGAAAGGCCCCACTGTCGTGTCTCGCTTCAACCTGGCCCAACTGGCCCAACTGGCCCTCATTGTCGCCGTCATCGAGGCCGCCGACGGATTTCGCCGCGACCCGGCCGTCGCCAAGGCGGCCAAGCAGTTCATGGAAGACGGCGCGCAGGCTTTCCGCTCCGGTGGTGCGCTGGCACGTGAGGTTCAGTCCTACTGGCGTCGCCACAACCCGCTAGCCGACGGGACCGGAACCGATGAATGATTTCAGCGCGGAAGCGATGGGTCTCGTGATCCGCGAGCACCGCCAGGCCCAGCAACCCCCGATGACCCAGGAAGAGTTGGCCGAGCAGGCCGATTACGGGAAGGGTGGCGCGGTCTCGATCTCCCGGATCGAGCGCGGGCTCGTAAGTCCCCGAGAGCATCGTCTGGCCGCCGTCGCCCTCGCGCTCCGACTGACACCCGGGCAACTCGAACAGGAGGCGGAGGACCGAACCAGGTCTCTCGCTCTTCAACGGGGTCGGCGGCCAGTGAAGTTGCGCGACCAGGTCGCGGAGACGAAGAGACGTCACGCCGAGATCACCGAGAAGACGACGCAGCGGTCGAAGATCACCCAAGAACACGGGGAAAGCTTCAAGCGCGTCCATGATGTCGTCCGCGACAAGTTCTTCATGAGGTTCGTGGCGCTGGCCGAGAGCATCAGCGGGGCGCCCGAACCAGAGAAGCCGGGTGAGAAGGAGATCGAGAGTACGCGCGAGGCTCCTACGGCGATACATATCGAAGCCATGTCCGCCGGGATCGCCAACGCGATCCGTGGCGCTGCCGCCGGAGGTGCGGCCGGGGCGGCAGTCGGCGGCGCCGCGGCCTACGGTGCGTTCACCGCCGCCGCATTGTTCGGGACCGCCTCCACCGGCGCGGCCATCCCGACGCTGACCGGGGTCGCCGCGACCAACGCGACCCTGGCACTCCTGGGAGGAGGAACGCTGGCCGCGGGCGGTGCGGGCATGGCGGGTGGAACCCTCCTGCTCACGGGTATGGTCGCCGCCCCGGCGGCAGCACTGGCGGCAGCCGGCTTCTACGTCGTGAAGCAGCGTCGGAACAAGAAGGAGGAGGAACGCCTCCGAACCCAGATCGAGGCCGCGGAGAAGGATCTGGACCAGTCGCAGAAAGGCTTCGACACGATGGTCGACGTACTGTCGCGCGCCACGGTCATCATGGAATACGTCGAAGTCCACGGCATCCACGCCCTGGAGAAGTGGAGGGCGAGTCTGCCGCCGGAGTCCCGGGACTGGGAATCGCTCGGGCACGGGGGGCAGGAACGGTACAAGGGGTTCCTCACCCTGGCGGGATGCCTCCTCGCCATGAACATCGTCAACGTCCCTGATCTCCTCACGGCAGAGCCCGGCCCTTTGCGCGAGTTGGACGAGATCATCGACGAGACGCTGCGGTACGCGGACAAGACCATCAGGTCGATCGTCTGAGTCCCGAAGTCGTTGCCACGCGCAGATTGCGACCATGAGTTCCTACGCGGGACGGGGCTTGGTCGCCTGCGAGACCGTTCCGCTCGTCTTCGGCCGGCGGGGACCGTTCCGGCTGTCCCGGTCTTCTCGGCGGCCCGCGCCTTCTGCTTGGCCTGTACCCGTTCCTCCTGCTGCTTCTTCCGGGCCTGCTCTCTCCGCCGCTCGCGTTGCAGGTCCGCCGTGGTCAACACCATGTACGCGGCTCCGGTCGGCTTGGCTCCGCCCTTGGCTGTCGGTTTCCCCGGCCGTCGGCCCTTCCCGTTGTCCATCACACCTCCACGCAGCGCAGGGCGTCGTGCCCTGTTGTCAGTAGTCCAAGTCGGCCAGGCGGACGTGGCAGCGCCACCAGTCGACCGACCACTCGCCGTTCATCTCGTATCCGGCCTCGGCCACCTGCTCGGTCGCCCGTCGCAAGCAGCCCCGCAGCCCTTCCAGGGTGCTGACGTCCGGGATCTCCTCGCAGGGGCGGAACACGGGCGTGTGGTGCATGACGTGCCGCTCTCCACCGCGCATGCCGGTGATCCGGAGGGTCGGGGCACCGTCGTCGTTCGTGATCGACACCTGGCGGTGGATCACGCCCGTCTCCTCGTCCAGACCCTCGCCGGAGGGGCCGAAGTCCTCTCCTTCCCGGGCGGGGTCGGTGACGGCACTCTCGCAGGAGAACCAGACCAGGTTCCAGGACCCGTCCGTGTCCCACCGCTCCGCGTCCAGCCTTCTCTGCGCGACTTCGGTAAGGAAGGTCAGTCTTTCGATCGTATGAGGGTCGAAGTCCGGCGGGAGTTCGCGGCTCAGGTCGAAGGAGGGGTCCTCCCCCATTCCTCCGGCGTAGGCATTCACGAGTTTGAGGACACGCGGGTCGCTGTCCTCATCATCGTCGTCCTCGTCACCCGCCTCGTCGTCCGTCAGGCAGTGACGACGGTCGAGCTTCGCGTAGGGCTGCTCGGGCGACTCGCAGCCCAGGCAGAGACCGGGCATGCCATCGCAGGTGCAGGTGTCCGTGTCATCGGCTTCGTCGTAGATCGCCTCGACGACCTCGTCCGCCTCCGCCCCGGGCGGCACCTCGTCCCGCGCGGCGTCGCGATCGACGGCCGGGAAGTCCGCCCGGTCCGGCCCGGTGTCGGAAGGTACGGGCATGTCGAGCAGCCTCCGGAGTCGAGGGACTCCGATAGCGCACTGCCGCACCCCGGTGATCTGCGCCTTCCCGCGCGCCTCGCGCGGTCCGGTCGTCACCCGGGCGTCTCGCACCCGGATGCAATGCGGTCCTGCACGTCAAGGTTTGACTCTGGATCACACGGCCGAGCGGGAAGCTAACACCGACACCAGCCTTCCGCAAGATCTTCACAAACCCTTGCCGCCGAGGTCGCGATCATGAAATCTTGCGGCCTGGTAGCTCCGGTTGATCCCGGCCGAGGGCGAGCACCGATCTCCCTGCACTGTCCGTAAGGGGGTCTTCGTTCCGAGGAGGCCTTGTGCACGCCATCGACGCAACCGGCACGCCCCGCAACTGGGACCTGTACCAGGCAGCGGTCGTCGACATCCGGTTCCGGGACCGGATCGTTCGCGTCGAACCGCGCTCCCCGGGCACGGCTGGGGGTTCCTTCCCCGAACCGGCCGGCGGCGCCACCGTCCATGTGATCACCGCGTGGAACCCCCTCGGCCGTGACGCGTCCCCCGAGGCCAACGCCCGCGCCCATCGCCTGCTGCTCGCCGAGGTCCGCCGCCGCAGTCTCACCTGGTGGCCCGCGATAGGTGGCGACAGGTCCGGGACACACCGCGAGGAGAGCCTCGCGGTCACCGGTCTGAGCGACACCGCCGCGCGCGACCTGGGCCGCCGCTTCGGCCAGGACTCGGTCTTCGCCTGGACTCCCGACGCGTGGCGCGTCCTGGCGTGCGACACCGATGCCGCCGCGGTGAACGGATGGGCGGTGTCCGAGAGGGCCGCTTCCCGGGGGCGGGCGGTCATCGAGGCGGGGGCATACGAGTGATGGGCATGTACCCGATGCGTACGCCGGATCACTGTCCGCGCTGCGGCAGGCGTCTTGCCGATCCACCGGCCGAGCGGGTCAAGGTCGACGGCTTTCCGGCGGAGGTGACGTACGCGATCGATCCGGTGTGCGGGGCGCGCTGGCACGTGTGGGACAAGACGTCGCCGCTGCGCCGACTGGCCCGGCGGCCGTATGTGGAGGGCCCGGAATGACGTCTCGCCGCACTGGGAGGCGCGGCGGCCGGCTGCCCGTGAAGACGGGCGACCGATGTCGTGCGCGGCAAGTGCGCGGATGACGCTCGGCCGGTGTCTACAGCCGGTGATGCCGGGCTGGCAGGATGGGACGGCGAGCCTTGGGGTGTTCGCCGTGAAATGTGCGCATCCGTGGTGATCGCGGTGCCGTGAGCAGGATGAGAGGTGCGGCTGTGACCGTGACAGCTGAGGGGACGCAAGGGGCGGGGGCCTCGCTCGATCGCACACGGCTGCTGAAGGATCTCCAGGCACAGGCGCGGCTCCTTGAGGACGACCTTCGGGAGCGGACCGAGGCCGAGCCGGAGTTCCGGGACGCGCTGCGGGTGGAGTACGACAAGGCCGTCGCGGCGGAGCGTACGGCAGCCATGTACGAGACGTGGCGTGACGAACGAGTCGTCCAGATTGCCGCCGCGTGGGTGCTGGCATGCGTTTTCGTGCGGTTCAGCGAGGACAACGGGCTGATCTCGGACCCGTGGCTCTCCGGGCCGGGGGATCGACTGGCCGAGGCGCAGGACCGGCACGACGCGTACTTCCGGGAGAACCCCGCGAGGAACGACCGGGACTGGCTGCTGGACTCCTTCGAGTTCCTCGCCAAGTCGCACCGGACGGTGGCGGGGCTGTTCGACCGCACGCACAACCCCTTGTACGAGGTCACGCCGTCGTACGAGGCCGCGACCGCGCTGCTCGCGTTCTGGCGTCAGCGGGGCGCCGACGGCGAGATCGCGCACGACTTCACGAACCCCGAGCTGGACACGCGTTTCCTGGGTGACCTGTACCAGGACCTGTCGGAACACGCCCGCAAGACGTACGCGCTGCTCCAGACCCCGGTGTTCGTGGAGGAGTTCATCCTCGACCTGACGCTGGAGCCCGCGGTGGAGGAGTTCGGGCTCACGCCGGCATGGAAGCACCGGCCTGGCGGCTGGGACGGCGAGGTGTTCCCGGACGGACCCGATGGCGAGGAGGTCGTACGGGGGCTGCGCTGCATCGACCCCGCGTGCGGCTCCGGGCACTTCCTGCTGGGCATGTTCGAGCGGCTGCTGGAGAAGTGGCGCGCCGCCGAACCGGGCACCGAGCCGTGGGTGCTGGTGCGACGGGCGCTGGAGTCCGTGCACGGTGCCGACAAGAACCCGTTCGCTGTGGCTATCGCACGGTTCCGGTTGTTGGTGGCGGCGCTAAAGGCGGGTGGCGTACGGGAGCTGAGCGCGGCTCCTGGGCTGCCTATTCGGGTGGCTGTGGCGGACTCGTTGCTGCACGGGCGGGGTGCGGAGACGGTCACGGAGTCTCTGGACACGCTGTTCGCGGAGGACGAGCCGTTTTATTTCCGGACCGAGGACGTGGAGGAGTACGCGCGGGAGGTGGACCTACTCGGGCGGGGGACCTATCACGTCGTAGTGGGGAATCCTCCGTACATCACGGTCAAGGACGCGAACGAGAACAAGAACTACAAGGCCGCGTACGACGCTTGCTATCGGCAGTACGCGTTGTCGGTTCCGTTTGCTCAGCGAATTTTCGAGCTGGCGGTGCGGGCTGGAGGCGACCATCGGGATGGGGGGTTTACGGGCCAGATCACCTCTAACTCTTTCATGAAGCGAGAGTTCGGGAAGAAGCTGATTGAGGAATTCTTCCCGACGGTTCAGCTGACGCATGTGATCGATACGTCCGGGGCATACATTCCGGGGCATGGGACGCCTACGGTGATTCTGGTGGGGCGAAATCAGATCGCTCGGCAGGGTGAGCCGGTGCGTGCACTACTGGGAGTGCGGGGGGAACCTGGGCAACCAGCCGAGCCTGAAAATGGCTTTGTCTGGCAGGCGATCATTAAGCAACACGGCGCACCCGGAAGCGAGTCGGACTGGATGTCCGTTGAAGATGCCCAGCGCAATCGCTTCTCAAGTCACCCATGGGCACTCAGCGGTGGCGGAGCCGCCCCCGTGCAAGCGAGGATCGAGCAGAACACCAGCCCGCTGTGCGAGCTGGGCGCGATCGGCTCAGGCGCTGTGACGCGCGAGGACAGCGCATACCGCGTTACCTCCGGCACGCTCCGCAGACACGGCATCGGATCCAATTTTCAGCGAACCCTTCTGGAAGCTGAAAACATTCGCGATTACGGGTATACGGACCCCATCGTTGGCCTCTACCCATACAATGGCTCACTTGAGGCATGCAGCACAGCAGACATCGAACGCTTCCTCTGGCCCGCACGTGCCATTCTTCGCGAACGAGTCGCTTACGGAAAGACACAGCTCGAACGTGGCCTTAAGTGGTTCGAATACTCGATGTTCTTCCCCGGAAAATACAGAACGCCACTTTCCATCACTGTAGCATTTTTCGGTACCCACAACCACTTCAAGCTCGACAGGGGCGGCAATGTATTCAACCGCTCTGCGCCCGTAATAAAGCTATCCGAAGACGCAGACGAGGAACGGCACCTTGAGCTCCTTAGCGTGCTAAATTCTTCAACAATCTGTTTCTGGCTCAAGCAGGTCTGCCACGACAAGGGAAGTCAGTCAGGCACAGGCGGCTTCATGCATGACGAGTGGGAGAGGTTCTACGAATTCTCAGTAACAAAACTTCAGAAGACCCCTATCCCGGCTCGACTCCACTCAGTTCCAGCAGGGGATCTTGATGGCTCGGCAAGGGAGCTTGGAGCACATGAGCCATCCACGCTGACGAGCCAAGGTACGCCGACGCGGAAATCCCTCGATGCATCGCGAGAGACCCAGGCGACGATCCGAGCACGGATGATCGCATTGCAGGAGGAGCTGGACTGGAGCGCGTACGGGGCGTACGGGCTCCTCGCCGCCGAGGAGGTCGCGCGAGCCACCATTCCAATGCGCGTCGGCACCGACATCCCCGAAGTAGTTCTCGGTCAGCGGGCATTTGAGATTGTGCTCGCACGAAAGGTTGCTGCCGGTGAGGTTGAAACGGTGTGGTTCGAGCGGCACGGAGCCGTCCTAACCACAGAGATCCCAGCCGACTGGCCGCTTGAGTACCAGCAGATCGTGCAGGCTCGAATCGACTTGATCGAGGCCAACAAAGACATCCGCCTCATCGAGCGCCCCGAATTCAAGCGCCGCTGGGCGACCGAGCCCTGGGAGAAGCGGGAAGCCGCCGCCATCCGCAACTGGCTGCTCGACGCCGCCGAACGCGAGGACCTCTGGTTCGAGGATCGGGACGGTTTCACCGTGCCCAGGCTGCTCACCGTCAACCAGCTCGCCGATGCCCTCCGCCACGACAAGGACGTCCAGGCCGTCGCCGCGCTGTACGCCGCCGATCACCTCGGCAAGCGTGACGCCTCTCTCGCCACCGTCCTGGCCGCCGTCATCGAGGCCGAGCACGTGCCGTACCTCGCCGCCCTGCGCTACAAGGACACCGGCCTGCGCAAGCGTGCCCAATGGGAGCAGGTCTGGGAGCAGCAGCGCGAGGAGGACCGGACCGGGCAACGGCTCGACATCAAGGTGCCGCCGAAGTACGTCGGCGCCGACTTCCTCAAGCAGTCCTTCTGGTCCAACCGCGGCAAGCTCGACGTGCCCAAGGAGCGCTTCATCTCCTACCCCGGCGCCTCCTTGGAGTCGGACACCTCTCTCCTCCTCGGCTGGGCCGGCTGGAACCACCGGGACCAGGCCGACGCCCTCATCGGGCTCATCCGTAACCGCGTCGAAGACGGCGGCTGGGACAAGAAGGACCCCCGGCTCGTGCCGCTGCTCGCGGGGCTGAGGGAAGTCCTTCCATGGGTTCACCAGTGGTACGGCGAGTACGACGAGGAGTGGGAGGGCAACCCCGCCGAGGAGTTTCAGGCCGCCCTCGAATCGGGCCGCGCGGACGCGGAGTTGTCGGAGAACGACCTCGCCAACTGGCGACCCGAGAAGAAGACTCGGGGTCGGCAGAAGAAGAGCGAGTAAGTGACGAGGGGCGGTCGGCAATCGACCGCCCCTCCCTCACATCAACCGCGCGCGGCCATCCGCACGAACGCGGCCCACTCATCGGCGCCGACGGAGAGGAACGTCTCCCCCGGCCGCTTGGAGTCGCGGACCAGCACGGCCGTACCGGCGTCAGCGACCTCGACGCAGTCGCCACCATTGCCTGCGCTGTAGCTGCTCTTGAACCAGCCCAGCTCCCCAGCGACATGCCTGGGGCTACCTGCCTTCATAGCTCTCCCAACAGCTTCTCGATGAAGGCCAGGGACTCCCGAGGAGTCAGTGCCTGAGCCCGGAGAACGCCGTACGTAGCTTCGAGCGGGCTGACCTTCTTCGACTCCGTGTACAGGGCGCTCACATCCTGTACTTCCATATAGGCCATCCTGCGCTCGTTCTTCGAGTGGATCAATGTGAACGGCCCTGCAAGACCGGCATGTTCGTCTCGCTCTGCCGTCATGACCTGTATCTCGACGTTGCGCTGGTGCCCGTAGATCAGAAGCTGTTCAAGTTGGCCCCGCCATACTTCACGGCCACCCAACGGCCGCCGAAGCACATGCTCCTCGATGACGAAGCTCAGCAGCGGAGCCGGGCGTCGCGCGAACAGCTTCTGCCGTTCCATGCGTGCGGACACGCCCTGCTCGATCGCCTCCTCGTCCAGCAGCGGACGCCACATGCGGAACACCGCCCGCGCACAGTCCTCCGTCTGCAAGATGCCCTTGATGACATGGTTCACGTAGGCGTGCAGCTCAACAGCCTCAGCCTCCAACTGCACGTACCGCCGGAAGAACCCCGGATACCGAGCCCTGGCCACCTCCTCCTTCATGGCCGCCAACACCCCCCGCGCCCCCACCGCCCGATCCACCGCATCGATCAGCTCGGGCTTGGGAATCCGCCGCCCCTGCTCCACGGCCGCGATCTGCGCCTCGCCGTACCCGACCCGTTCCCCCAACTGCGCCTGGGTGAGCCCGGCCAGCTCCCGCAACAGCTTCACCTGGCGCCCGAAGCACCGCAGGAACTCGACGTCCGAGTCCGGTTCCGCACCCGCGTCCATCCCGCTCGCCCCCGCCGCCTCCACGCTCCGTAGCCGCAGGCTAGGACGCTCCTGCGTCAACCAAGGGCACAACCAGGCAAGTTGGTTCGTGTGAGTGAAAACGCCCGCGAAAGCTTTCTTTACTCAATGCGTCTATCTGAACACTTTCCGTGCTTGACCGTCAGCAAAAAAATACGGCCCCCGCAACGGCTGGAACCGTTCGCGAGGGCCTGAACCACCAGTGGAAGTTAGGGCTCCCACCGTGATTTACAGGCACCATATCGCGCCCCCGCGCGCCTTCACCCAGTTCTCCCACGAGCTCATCCGGCACCCCCGGCTGTCCTCCGACGCGGTCCGCCTCCTGACCTGGCAGCTCTCCCTTCCGGAGGGAGCGCGCGAGCCCCTCTCGCGCACCGCCGAACGCGCCCGTATCGGAGCAACCGCCTTCACCCGCGCCAAGCGCCAGCTGAAGGACGAGGGCTTCGTGCACGAGCGGCGCCTTCAAGGCCCCGGCGGCCACTGGGTCACCCAACAGCTCGTCTCCAGCGTCCCGTTGAACCCCGGTGAAGCCGCTAAGCTCCTCGCGCAAATGCCCGTGTCGCCGCAGGCCGCACCGAGTGCCCGCAATCCGGCGGTCGGTGAGCGGACAGGTCGGCTCACCGGCGGTCTTCCCTACGGCGACACCCATGTGAACACCCGCAACCGTCCCCCCAAACCCCCCGAGGACACACCCGATGGCCCCGCACCCGCCGAAGCCTCCGAAGCCGCGCACTCCTCGCCAGCCCCGGAAACCCCGCAAGCCCAGGTAGACCGCGAGGGTCACGAGGACGGCAGGCCAGGTCCCCCGAACCCCCATCTCGAAGAGGCCCGCACCCTCGCCGCCTCCTACCGCGACCTGGACCCCGCCCTCCGTCACATCCCCCGCCCCATGCACGCCGAGCTGACCCGCCTCACCGCCCGCTGGCTCGACGCAGGCCACCCGCCCACAGCTATCCGCACCCACATCCTCCGCGGCCTCCCCGACGACGGCACCCCCGTCCACCGCCCCGGCGGCCTGCTGCGCCACCTGCTCCAGGACGTGCCACCCCCGCCCGTCGCCCCTCGCAGCGCTCCCCCACGCACCTCGCAGCAGCTCGATCCCTCCGCCGCCGGCCTCTCCTCGCGACTGGCCGCCCTGCGTGAGTGCGAGGGCCATCACGTGCAGGCGACCCTGTTCCGGCCGGTCCACGACGAGATGCTCTGCCCGCGCTGCTCCGGCTGAATGCGCTTCAACTCGTTGCTGCCGTACCGTAATCGCATGACTACCAACATCTACATCGACGGCTTCAACCTCTACTACGGCCGCCTCAAGAAGAACCCCGAGCTCAAGTGGCTCGACCCGGTCTCCCTGTGCGCCAAGCTCGTCCCGGCCGGACAACAGATCAAGCGCGTGCGGTACTTCACGGCGAGAATCAAGCCACGCCCGGACGATCCGGGCGGTCCACAGCGCCAGGACGCCTATCTGCGCGCCCTCGGCACACTGCCCCAAGTGTCCGTCCATTACGGGAGGTTCCTGCAGACCACCCCGCGCATGCGGCTGGCCCAGCCGCCGCCCGGCGGTCCGAACACGGTCGCGGTGGTCAAGACCGAGGAGAAGGGGACCGACGTCCACATCGCCTCGCACATGCTGCTCGACGCCTTCCGCAAGGACTGCGACCTGATGGTCCTCGTCAGCAATGACAGCGACCTGTGCGAACCGCTGCGGATGGTCAAGGAGGAGCTCGGCGTCGACATCGGCATCCTCAACCCGTTCGACAAGCCGAGCCACTGGCTCCGACAGCTCCAGCCGGCGTTCATGAAGCCGATCCGGGAAGGTGTCGTGCGCGCCTCGCAGTTGCCCGACCCGGTGCTCCTGGGTGACGGCAAGGAGGTGCGCCGGCCCAAGGAGTGGGTCTGAGGAGCACTCTCGCAGCAAAAAGCAGAGGCCCACCGAATCCTTGGTGGGCCTCGCGCCTGCTCGCCGCGACGAACAGGGGAATGAATATCCACCCTAGCGCACTGGGGAGTGCGCTACCAAGCGAACAGCTACCGTCACGTAAAGTTCCGGCCGACCGGGCCCCTACAGCCCGCCGCGCAGCGCCACCTCACCCCTACAGATGCGTTCTGTAGGGGTGTCCTACCTGGTCAGCGCCTCCCCGGAGGCCCGATCTTCGGGTCATGAGCACCTTCGTCCTCCGCTTCAGCGCCACCCCTCGCGGCGCCCGCCTCGCCCGCCGTCTCGCCTCCCACCAGATGGACCTGTGGGGCTGGGACTACGGCAGCCCCGTGCACGACACCGTGGAGCTGATCGTCGCCGAGCTGGCCGCGAACGCCGTCACCCACGGCAAGATCCCTGGCCGGGACGCCGAACTACGTCTCGCCCGGCAGGTCGACGAAGGGCTCGTCCGGGTCGAAGTGGATGACGTACGCGGGGAACGGCTGCCCGTGCTCGCGGCGGACCCGCACGGCTCTCCCCTCTCGGACCGCGGGCGCGGACTCGCTCTCGTCACGGCGCTGGCCGAGGAGTGGGGTGTCGCCGAACGACTCGGGGGCCCCGGCAAGACCGTGTGGGCCGTGGTCGCCGCGCCCCGCTCGCCGGCGGAAGTGACCTGCTCCGACGTCAGCCCGCGACCCTCGGCACGCCACCCTTGCGGCCCACGTTGAAAGCGATGCGGTAGACGTCCGGCAGGTCTATACGGTCGTCACGGCGCCGGCGCATGACACCCAGCGAGATCAGCTCCTCGATCAACAACGCCGGATCCTCCGGGTGGCGAGGACCGGTGCGTACCAGCGTGTCGTCCTGGGGGTTGCTGGGCACGTACCGCTCAGCCTCTTTCTGCAGGGCCTCGACGAGTCGCGACTCCGCCCACAGTGCCTCGACCTTCTCCTGCTCCACCGGCACCTGCCGCCCGGCCAGCGGCTCGATCGCCAGCCGCACCCACGGCATGTCCTCGCTCACCTCGGCGACCCGGGTCTCCGACGCCGTCTGCACTCCCCGCCGGATGCCTTCGTGGTGCAGGGCGAACTCATGCCCGGCGTACTGGTCACGAGTCTCCGCCAAAGCCTTCTGCAAAGCGCTCAGGAAACTGCGCGGGCTGACCTGCTCGACCCCGTCCATCAGGTGGTTGGGCAACCAGGTGAAGGTGTGGCCCTTGCGGAAGTTGGAGCCCATATAGGGGCTGGCGATCAGGGTGAACTGGTCCGTCTGGAACTGTTCGTCGCCGCTGAGCAGTGCGGGAGGAACATGCCGCTGACCGTCGGCCTCGGACTGCCAACCCCCCGTGAGCTGCCGGAAGCGGGCCGCGAGATCGCCGTCGTGATTGCCCAGTGTGTGGAACAGGAGGCCGTACAGGTTGGCGCGGGACCAGGTCAGGGCCGCCGCGTTCGACGTCAGCTTCGAGGCGTCCGGGAAGTGCAGCAGAGCACCGTCGTACATGTCGGGGCGGATGAACACCTTGAAGCGGATGTTCCGAGTTCCCAGACGCATGGCGAGCGCCAGCTCCAGAATGCCGCTCACGAGGCGGTCCGCATGCGAGCGGACCCGGTGGAGATGCTCCAGAGCGTCGAAGAGGATCAGGTGCGTGCCCTTCGCATCCCTGTCCACACGCTGCACCGTGCGCTCGGCGGCGCCGGGATTGCGGCGCACCCAGGCCGCCTTGTCCCGCCACTCGGCGAGGTCACGGAGCTCCGGCTGATCGAAGGCGGTGAGCAGTACGGCGTACCAGATGTCGTACGGCGGCACCCCTTCCTCGACCAACTGCCGCAGGTTGCCCGGCCCGGGGTAGAGGTTCGGTTTCCACGCCGCACCGTACCCGGTCGACACCTTGACATTGCGCAGTCGTTCGATGCCGTACTCCTGGGCGGCGATCCCACGCAGGCTCGGGTCCTGCAGCGAGCGGTACCAGAAGGTCTTGCCCACACCGCGGCCTCCGCGGACCACGGTGGTGTCGACATACAGCGCCGCCCGATGCGTGTCCGGCGTGAACAGACTCCTGACGTTCGGCTCGGCTGTATCGGCGTCGTGAGCCTCTGGCAGGGCGGCAGCCAGAAGGTCGCGGTACTCCTGGACGACCAGTGCGGCGGTGTTCATCGCGGTCCTTAGCTGCTCTGCGGATCTGCAGTGATCAGGAGCCTAGCGTTGGGGAGGAAATCCCGGTACGCGGCCTGGACGAAGGCGCGGTCCTGCCAGCCCGGAGCGGCGACGGCATCCAGGCCGACCAGCCCCGGCTCGAACAGGATGGGGATGGGGTGGTGCGGAGCGGCCTCGTCCTCCAGGAAGGGGGAGAAGGTACTGGGGTCCAGTTCGTTGGTCTCCGGGTCGACATCGTCGTTGTCGTAGAGCAGGGAGAAGCAGTCCCAGGCGTGCTCGCGGAACGACTGGAGGTAGGCGGCCTGAGGACGGAGGGGGGAGTCCGGAACCATCGACGCCACCATGCGCAGCTTCTCGCGGATCGCCGGAGCCTGTCCCGATGACAGCCATGCCTCGAAGAGGTCCCGGTAGCCCTCCCAGGTCTGGGCGTTGTCCGTGCCGAACAGGAGCGCCAGGTCGCAGAGGCGGGAGATCGCGACGGCGGCGATGTCATGGATGCCGGCCCTGCTGTCGATCAGGACGACGTCGGGGCGCCGGCCGCTGTCGCCGTCCCGGGCCACCGCTTCCTCGCAAGCGTGCAGGGCCTGCTCCAGCCGGTCGGCGAAGTCCGCGCCCGGGACGTCCGCGTACGCACGGTTCAGCTTGTCGACATAGGCGTAGGGGACACCGGGGGTGCCCTGGCCGCGAGCGGGCGCCACCCAGAGTTCGCCCCGCCCGCCGCGGGGCTCGTACTGAGTGCGGATCACGTGGTCCAGGCCTTCCGCGTTGCCGATGGCCGACTCCACGAGCTGGTCGATGACGCCGTGAGGGGGCAGATCCGCACCCTCGGCGACCAGCGGGCCCACGCCGGGCGACTCGAGATCCAGGTCGACGACGAGAACGATGTATCCCTGGTCCGCCAGGTGGCGGGCCAGCACGGCGGTCGCGGTGCTACGTCCTACGCCACCCTTGAAGCCGTAGAGCGCGGTGCGGTGGGTCCGCGAGCCGTCTGGTTCCGGAGCGGGGGTGGACACCTGCCCCCAGTCCTCCCCGACGACGGTGTTGTCGAGGATCCGTACCCGTCCGGTGGGCTGCTCGGGGTCCTTGACGACCCGCTCGGAGTTCAGCAGAGCCCCTGCCGAGAAGAGACCGGACGCCGGCATCAGCGGGCGGTCGGAGGCGTAGCGCCCCAGCTCCTGGGTGAGACGACGCCCGTAGGCGGCTTCGAGGTTCTCCAGGACGGGCGGGAGCGGCTGCGTGCGATCGTCGACGATGAGGGTGAAGCGTCCGAGGACATCTCGCACGGCCAGTACATCCACCCCCGCGCCCGCGATCTCGTGGGCCAGTGCCAGAGCGCGAAGACGTGCTTCGGCGAAGCGGACCAGCGGGACGACTGGTTCGGGGGCGACGGTCACGGAAGCCTTCCGGTGATCAACGCCTGCTCGTGCAGGCTGAGTATGTTCTCGGCCACGGTACGCCGCTGCTGTACGTCGGCCTCGACGACATCGCTGCCGTCGCTGTACCGGTCGTCGACCTTCCACGCGTCGAAGGCGGTCAGTCCGCCGAGCGCGGCCGACAGGCGGGTGACGGACCGTCCATGCGTCAAGAGAGCCACATCGGTCGCCATCCAGGGGAGGTGGCTGTAGGTGTGGGCGGCCTTGCCGGTCGCCGGGTCTCTGATCCAGGGGGATTTCGACGGCAGTCCGTTGGGCTTCTTGGGGTCCATGGTCGCCACCGTGAAGCGGAGCAGCAGGCTCTTGAGAGCGCACTCGACCGCGAACCCGTAGTGGTGGTCGGCATTGGGCAGCCGGGCATTGTCGTGAAGGAAAACGCCGTCCTCGTAGTGCCGGGCGGCGGCATGGGCGTAGTGGTGCTCTGCGGGATTCACCGACACCCGACGGATCATAGGGCGGGCGACCCGAACGGGGCTCGCACTTTCCGCACCGCCCCTTGGGCACGTCCCCTCATTTCGATCCCTCCGGCCGCCCCGCCGTCCTGCCCCGGCCTGGCAGGATAAGGAGAAGTTGTGAGAGACACCAAGGGGAGCGGGAGCAGCCGATGGCCAGGGGTGGCGACACGGTCGTACTGAGGGACGTCCTCGACATCAAGGAGGACGTGTACGCCGGCGACTTCAAGGTCGAACTGTCCCAGGGCTTCAAGGGCGACACGGCCGGACAGGTCGAGGAGTACGTGGTCACGCCGCAGCTCCAGGAACAGTTCGGCAAGGCGCTGAAGCTGGTGCGCGGCGCGGTCCGCAAGAACACTTCGTACGCCGCCTACCTGCACGGTTCCTTCGGTGCCGGTAAGAGCCACTTCCTGACCGTGCTGCACGCCGTGCTCAACGGGGACGCCTCGGCGCGGGCCAAGCCGCGGCTGCGCGAGGTCATCGCGGAGCACGACGAGTGGCTGCGCGGCAAGCGGTTCCTCATGGTGCCCTACCACCTGGTCGGCGCGGCCAACCTGGACGAGGCGCTGCTCGGCGGATACGTGAGGGCCGTACGCGACCAGCACCCGGAGGCGCCCACCCCGACCGTGTTCCGCTCCGACGCGATGCTCGCCGACGCCAGGCGGATGCGCGAGCAGCTCGGCGACGACGCGTTCGTCCGTCTGCTGCCCGCGGAGAGCGGCGGCGCCACGGCGGGGGACGACGACGATGACGAGCTCCAGGTCATCGGCGCCGGCGGGGCCTGGACCTCGGGTGAACTGGACGACGCGTTCGGCGCGCCCGCCGGGGACCCACGGCGTGAGCGGCTGGTGTCCGCGCTGCTCACCGGGCCGATGCGGTCGTACGCGGAGAGCGCCCGCGGGGATGCTGCCAAGTACGTGCCGCTGGAGAACGGACTGGCCGCGATCAGCCGGCACGCCCGTTCCCTGAACTACGACGGTGTCGTGCTGTTCCTCGACGAGCTGGTGCTGTGGCTCCAGGCGCACATGCGGGACCGGACCTTCGTCAACAGCGAGATCCAGAAGCTGGTGAAGCTGATCGAGTCGGGGGACGCCGACCGGCCCGTGCCGATCGTGTCGTTCATCTCCCGCCAGCGCGACCTGTCCCAGCTCGTCGGCTCCGACGTGCTCGGCGCCGACGTCAAGGCGATGGAGCAGGCCCTCGAATACCTCAACGAGCGGTTCGACACGGTCGACCTGGAGGACCGCAACCTGCCGGAGATCATCAAGGAGCGGGTGCTCAAGCCGCTCCCCGGCAAGGAGGTGGTGCTGGAGAACGCGTTCGGCGGGATCGACCGGTCCAACCAGCAGGTCAAGGACATCCTGCTGGACGGCGGCGGTGCCACCCACGCCGACTGGACCGACTTCCGGGCCGTTTACCCGCTGTCGCCGGCGCTGCTCAACGTGCTCGTCGCCCTCTCCGGCGCCCTCCAGCGCGAGCGGACCGGTCTGAAGCTCGTCCAACTGCTGCTGGAGCGGAACGCAGGTGCCGCCGTGGGTCGGCTGATCCCGCTCGGCGACCTGTGGGACGTGCTCCTCGACGGGACCGGCGCCGCCTTCACCGACAAGCTGAAGCGCGAGTCCGAGGCCGCCGTGAAGTTCCACGCCAAGGCGCGCGCCCACCTGCTGGAGAAGTACGGCTCGGACGAGCACGCCGACTTCCAGGCCGACGACCGGTTCGTGAAGACCCTGCTACTCGGGGCGCTGGCACCGGACGTGCCCGCGCTGCGGCGGCTGACGGGCGCACGGCTCGCGGGGCTGAACCACGGCTCGGTGCGCTCCCGGACCGTTCCCGCCGGTGACGTCGTCGTACGGCGGATGCGGGACCTCCAGGCCACGTTCCCGTCCGAGGTGCGCTCCGACGGCGAGGCCGACCCCGTGTTCTCGCTGCACCTGTCCGACCTGGACATCGAGCCGCTGCTCGACGCCGTCGCCGAGGAGGACAAGGCCGGCGTGCGCCGGGTGTGGCTGCGCGACCGGCTGTGGGAGGCCGTCGGTGTACGGGACGGTCAGTTCGTCGCCGAGAAGGAGATCGTCTGGCGCGGTACCCGGCGGGTCGCCGAGTTCGTCTTCGGGAACGTACGGGACCGGGCGGACCTGCCCGACGAGCAGTTCACGCCCTCGACCGCGGGCAACGTGCGGTTCGTCGTCGACTATCCCTTCGACGACGGCGACCACTACCCGAGCGACGACTTCCACCGCGTGGAGCAGCTGAAGAAGGACGGGGTGACCGCGCCGACCCTGGTGTGGCTCACCGACTTCTTCTCCGACCAGCGCAGGGCCCAGCTCGGCCGGCTGATGCGGATCGGGTTCCTGCTGGAACGCGACCGTCTCACCGACTACACGGGGAACTTCCCGCCCGACGACCGCGCCAAGGTCAAGCGCCAGCTCGAAGTGGCCCGCGACACCCTCACCGACCAGCTCACGGGAGCGCTCGCCGAGGTGTACGGGCTGGCCCAGCCGACCGACTCCAACCCGGGCCCCGAAGTGCCGGACGGACGGCACGTGCTCTCGCTCCAGCCGGAGTTCGCGCACCCCCGCGAGGAGGGCGGCAAGGGCTTCGAGAAGAACGTGCAGCACCTGGCCGACGGCATGTTCTCCGCCCTGTACGCCAAGCACCCCGACTTCGGCCTGGACGGCAAGGGGCAGCGCAAGGCGGTGACGCCCGCCGAACTGCGCACCGCCCTGGAGTGGATCACCCGGGCCATGGACGACGGCGGACGGGCCCAGAACGTCGACAGCCACCACCTCAAGACCGTCAAGCGCATCGTGGAGCCGCTGGAGCTCGGCACGGTCCACGACGGTCCGCTGGTCATGCGACAGGACTGGCGCACCCGCATCAACCAGGCCGCCGCCGCGCACAAGCAGCGCGGCGACCTCGCCGTCGAGGACATCCGCCTCTGGATCTCCAAGGACCTCGGCTACGGCGGCCTCGACAAACTCACCGGGAACCTCCTCATCTCGGCCTACGCGCTGCTCGACGACCGGGCCTGGGCGTACCAGGGCGGGCCGGAGCGGGAGGCGCCCGCACTGCACGAGATCGGCCCCGGCTGGTCGCTGCGCTCGCAGCCGCTGCCCAGCGAGGAGCAGTACGCGGCGGCCCGCGACCGGGCGGCCCGGCTGTTCGGTGTGTCCGCCAAGCCGAACATGTACGCGCGCAACGTCAACCGGCTCGCCGAGGATCTCCGCGCCAAGGCGGAGGCGTGGGAGAAGGACGTCGCCGGGGTACGGACCTCGCTGGAGCGGCATGCCGCTCTGCTCGGTCTCGGCGGTGAGGGCGAGGCCGCGGCCCGTACCGCGATCCTGCGTGAGGCCGCCGGTCTGCTCGCCCGGCTGACCCGGCACGGCAGCGACGCCACCGCGCTGGTGCGCGAGCTGGCCTCCGCCACGTACACGGCGACCGAGCGGGACCTCAACACCGCCATGGGCAGTGCGGGCGAGGTCCTTCAGGCCCTGGACGACGCCGCCTGGCCGGCTCTCACCAACGTGCGTGGTCTGGTCGCACGCGAGGACGGGGTGGGCGACCGGGCCCGGCGGCTCTTCGACGAGATCGCGCTGGCCGCACGTGCCTCCGAGTTCGAACGGTCGCTGGTGCCGGTGCTCGACGCGGCGGGCGAGCGGGCCAACGCGATCATCAACGCGGCGCTCCAGGTGGAGAACGTGTTCGTGCAGCGGCAGGACCCCGCCCCGGGAGCGCAGGACGTACGGGTGACCGATCCGGAGGTGGCGACCAAGCATCCCCAGCCCGCATCCGGTGTGCTTCCCGTTCCCGAGCGGACCGAGCCCGCCCCCGCCGTGGAGCCGGGTCCGGCGGGCGGCGAAGGCCAGACCCGTCGGGCGGGGCGGCGGCTCATCGCCGTCAGCGGAACGACCCCGCTGGAAGAGCGGCTGGCCGGCGAACTGGCGGGCGTCCGGGACGACATCCGTGCCTTCCTAGCCGCCCATCCCGACGCCACCATCGAGCTCAGCTGGAGGCCGATCGGGTCCGGCGCGGACACCGCCTCCGACGAGTCCGGCGAAGGGGCCCGCTGATGGCGGCGGCCCGGCCCGCCGCCGGACGGCGTGCCATCGAGGTGCTGCTGGAGGCCGAACTGCCGTACGCCGAAGGGCGGCGGCTCGTGCTGGTCGACGCGGTGTGGGCGGGCGGCGACACGGATCGCGAATTCACCGTGCAGGTGGAGGGCACCGCCCGTCGCGTGCACGTCACCGATCAGGACTCGCCGCTCGGCATCGCCGACGCCTGGCGGCGCCACAGCACCGACACCGACCCTGGCGGTGACAGCGTCCTCGTCGTCACCGGCAAGGTCCCGGCCGACCAGCTCGGCTGGGACCTGCGCGGACACGCCGTACGCCGTCGGCCGCTGGCCGTCGAACGGGCCGACATCGTCAGGCAGTTGTTCGGAACCGGCGATCTGGACACCCGGATGGTGCGCGAGACCTGGTTGCTGGACGCACTCCTGGAGGCCGAACCCACCGGCGGCTGGCCCAGGGCAGGCTCCGTTCTCACCCGTGACCGGGCGGTGCGGGCGCTGCTCGCCGCCCGCACCGGTCTCGGCAACACCAATGAGGACTCGCTGGACCTCGACGCCGACACCCTGTTCGACTGGAGCCGTACCTCGACCGGTCCGCGGCGCTTCGCCGAACTGGCCGAACAGGAGAGGTCCGGCCTCACCGCCTGGCTGGCCGAAGTGACCGGTCCCGCCGCACCCACGCTGCTGGCGCTGGCCGCGGACGGCCGCGGCACCGACGCGCTGCCGCTCGGCGCACTCGCCTCGGCCGCCCTCGGCTGCCCGTCCGCCGCCGACGCCGGCTTCGCGCTCGGCACGCTCTTCGGCCGGGCCCTCGGCTCGTTCGACGCACTCGCCCCGTACGCGACGGCCGCCACCGGTGTCCTCACCCGGTGGATCGCGCAGGCCGAAGCGGGCGGGAGCGCGGGCTCGGAGGCCCGTGCCCGCGTCCTGACCGTGCTGGAACGCGCCGACCAGCTCGCCGAGACCGCGCGCCTGACCGGACTGCTCTCCGGGGACCGGCTGCTGCCCTCCGGGTACCGGACACGGCTGCGAACTCTCGCCTCCGCGCTCGACGGCCGGCCCGGTCCCGCGCAGGCCGCGCTGCGCGACCTCGCCGACCACCAGCTCGACAAGCTGCTCGCGGACTCCACCGAACGCGCCCACACCGCCGTACGCCTGCTGCGCTGGCTGGACTCCCCGCAGTTCGCCCCGGAGTCGGTCGGCAAGGGCGTACGCCACCACATCGAATCCACCGGCTGGGTGGACCTGGCGACCGGGATCCTCGCCGAGGGCGACGCCTCGCGCGACAGCGAGATCGGGGAGGCCTACCACCGGCTGATCGGCCGGGTACGGGAGCGGCGCCGAGAGCTCGACGAGCAGTTCGCGGCGACCCTGGCCACCTGGACGGAGGCAGCGTCCCAGCAGGCGCCGCACGGTGCTCTGCTCATCGAGGATGTGCTTGCCGAGGCCGCCGCGCCGCTCGCCCGGGACGGCGGCCGACCGCTCGTCCTAGTCCTCGACGGGATGAGTGCCGACGTGGCCGTCGAACTGGCCGCCGGACTCGACCGGCGCTTTTGGACCGAGGTCGTCCCCGCCACACCGGCGGGCAGTCGTTCCGGCCGGCTCGCCGCCGTCGCCATGCTGCCCACCCTCACCAAGATCAGTCGGACCTCGCTGCTGAGCGGAACCCCTGCCGAGGGCGGGCAGGACGTGGAGCGCGCCGGATTCACGTCCTTCTGGAAGAAGCGACGCCGCGAGGCGGTGCTCTTCCACAAGGGCGGCTACGAGGGGACAGCCGGACACCGGCTCGCACCCGAGCTGCTCGGCGCGCTCGCCGACGAGAAGACGATCGTCGGCGTGATCGTCAACACCATCGACGACGCGCTCGGCGACGGACGCGAGAACGGGCGCGCCCGCTGGCGCATAGGGGACATCGCGAAGCTGGCCGACCTGCTGGGCGCCGCTCTCGGCGCGGGCCGGCCGGTCCTGCTCGTCTCGGACCACGGTCACATCCTGGACCGCAGCCCGCGCGAGACCGGTCCCACCGTGGCGGACGGCGCCCAGGGCGCCCGCTGGCGCACCGGGCCTGCCCAGCCCGGTGAGGTGGAACTCGCCGGACCGCGGGTCCGGGCCGCGGGCGGACGGATCACCGCCGCCTGGCGCGACGACCTGCGATACACCGCCCGTCAGGCCGGGTACCACGGCGGTGCCTCGCTGGCCGAGGTCACCGTGCCTGTCCTGGCGTTCGTTCCGTCGGGGAGTGAGATCCCCACCGGATGGACAGCACTGCCCGCAGAGGACACCGCTCCCCAGTGGTGGCGCGGGGGTGCCGAGACGGCGGAACCGCAGGAGGCCGCTTCGACACCTCGTGGCAAGGGCAACCGCAAACCACCGCCTCAGTCCGAGGGGCTGTTCCCGCAGAAGGGACACGGCACGCTCGGCGAGCAGACGGTGCGCAGCAAGCCATACGAGACGCAGCGCGAATTCGTGCGGAACGCACCGAACAACGCGGCAGTGGCCGCCGCGCTCGACGCGCTGCTCGCGGCCGGCGGCAAGCTCTCACCGGCCGCTGTGGCCTCGGCCGCCCAGGCCGCCACCGGCAAGTCGGAGCGCAACCCCCAGCGGTTCGTCACCATGCTCGAACGGCTGCTCAACATCGACGGCTATCCCGTTCTCCAACTGGTGGAGTCCGGACGCACCGTCCATCTCGACAGGGAGCTCCTGCGGCAGCAGTTCCCGGAAGGCGCCCCCTCGTGAACACCCCGGTCGGCCCCCAAGCCCCCGACATCAGTCCCGCCCGCGCCCGGGACGTCGTCGACGCGCTGCGCCGCGGCACCGTGCCGCAGCAGGGGCTCGGACTGTTCGCCGTCGGCCTGGACCGGTTCGCCGACTCCCTCGACGACGACCTGGCCACCGTCGCCCGCGGTGGCTCCGCCTTCCACGCGCTGCGCGGCGAGTACGGCTCCGGCAAGACGTTCTTCGCCCGCTGGCTGGCCGAGCGGGCGAAGCGCCGCGGCATGGCCGTCAGCGAAGTGCAGATCTCCGAGACGGAGACCCCGCTGCACCGCCTGGAGACCGTCTACCGGCGGCTCACGGAACGGCTGACGACGTCCACGCATCCGCCCTCCGCGCTGCGTGCCGTGATCGACTCCTGGTTCTACACGCTGGAGGAGGAAGTCCTCGACTCGGGAGACGTCGACGAGAACGACGAGGCCGGACTCGCCCGAGCCGTGGACGAACTCCTGGAGCTGCGGCTCACGGACGTGGCCCGTACGACCCCGGCCTTCTCCGCCGCGCTGCGCGGCTACCGCGAGGCGGTGGCCGCCGGTGACTCCGCCCATGCCGAGGCGCTGATCGCGTGGCTCGGCGGACAGAAGTCCGTGGCGGCGTCTGCCAAGCGCGCCGCCGGAGTACGTGGCGACCTCGACCACTTCGCGGCACTCGGATTCCTCCAGGGGCTGCTGACCGTGCTGCGCGACTGCGGGCACCCCGGGCTGCTGCTGGTTCTGGACGAGGTCGAGACACTCCAGCGGGTGCGCGGCGACGTACGGGAGAAGTCCCTGAACGCGCTGCGCCAGCTCCTCGACGAGATCGACGCCGGGAGGTTCCCCGGCCTGTTCCTCGTCATCACCGGAACCCCCGCCTTCTACGAGGGTCAGCAGGGTGTACAACGTCTGGCACCGCTCGCGCAGCGGCTGGCCACGGACTTCACGACCGACCCGCGCTTCGACTCCCCGCGCGCGGTCCAACTGCGGCTTCCCGGCTTCGACCTGGCATCCCTCGGCCGTCTGGGCCGCAACGTGCGCGGTGTGTACCAGGCCACGGCCAAGAACCCCGACCGGATCGCCGCCCTTGCCGACGACACCTACCTCGACGACCTGGCTCGGGCGGTCACCGGTTCGCTCGGCGGCAAGGCGGGCATCGCTCCCCGGCTGTATCTGCGGAAACTGGTGGCCGACGTCCTCGACCGGATCGACACGTTCGACGACTTCGACCCCCGCGTCCACTACACGCTCACGGTGAACGCCTCGGAACTCGACGAGGTCGAGCGCAACGCAGCCGCGAACGCCGGTGACGTGGAGCTGGAGCTGCCGTGAGCGCCGACGCGCTGGACCTGCTCGACCCGATCCTCACCCACCACATCGTCAACTCACTGGGCTGGCGCTCCCTCCGGCCGCTCCAGGAGGAGGCGATCGGCCCACTGCTGGCCGGACAGGACGCCGTACTGCTGGCGCCGACCGCCGGAGGCAAGACCGAGGCCGCCGCCTTCCCCCTGCTCACCCGCGCCCAGCGGCACGGGTGGAAGGGCACCGGCATCCTGTACGTCACCCCGCTGAAAGCCCTTCTGAACAACCTGCACCCCCGCCTGGAGACGTACGCGGGATGGGTGGGACGGACGGCGGAACTGTGGCACGGCGACATCGCCTCGACGCGCCGCCGCCGCATCCTCACCCAGCGTCCGGATCTGCTGCTGACGACGCCCGAATCGCTGGAGGCCATGCTGGTCAGCACGCACGTGGACCACCGGGCGTTCTTCTCCGGAGTGCACAGCGTGGTGGTCGACGAGGTGCACGCCTTCGCGGGCGACGACCGCGGCTGGCATCTGCTCGCCGTACTGGAACGGCTCCAGAATATCGTGGAGCGGCCGGTGCAACGGGTCGGCCTGTCCGCCACCGTCGGCAATCCGCACGAGCTGCTGGACTGGCTCCAGGGCTCCGGCCACGGACGACGGCCAGGTCAGGTCATCGCACCCGGGGTGTCGTTTCCCGGCCAAGGGACCACTCTGTCCTCGGCAGCCACGAGCACACCGCCGGGCGACATCGAGCTGGATTACGTCGGCTCCGTCGCCAACGCGGCCACGGTCATCGCGGCTCTGCACCGGGGCGAGAAACGCCTGGTGTTCTGCGAGACCCGACGTACCGTCGAGGAACTGGGTGAGCAGCTCAGGCTCCGTGGTGTCACCACGTTCCTCTCCCATGCCTCGCTCTCCACCGACGAGCGACGGCGGGCGGAGGAGGCCTTCGCCGAGGCCCGAGACTGCGTGATTGTCTCGACCAGCACCCTGGAACTCGGCATCGACGTCGGGGACCTCGACCGAGTGATCCAGCTCGACGCACCGGCCACGGTGGCCTCGTTCCTGCAACGCCTCGGCCGCACCGGGCGGCGGCCCGGCACCGCACGCAACTGTCTTTTCCTGGCCCTCACCGACGCGGGGTTCCTGTCCATCGCTGCCCTGCTACTGGCCTGGTCGAGTGGCTGGGTGGAGCCGGTGACCGCACCGCCCGAGCCGCGGCACCTCGTCGCCCAGCAGATTCTCGCCCTGTGCCTTCAGGAGCATCAGGTCGGGGAGAACCTCTGGCAGGAGTGGTGGGGCGGTCTCGGACCGTTCAGAAGCGCCGCCGAGCCCATCGTGCGGCACCTCGTGGAGCAGGGCTATCTGGAGCGCGACGGCGGCACGCTATTCATCGGACCTGAGGCCGAACGCCGCTTCGGCCACCGGCACTTCATGAACCTGACGGCATCGTTCACAGCGCCGCCCGAGTTCACCGTGCTCAGTGGACGGACGGAGATCGGCCGCACGGACCCGGACCTGCTCACCGAGGACGTCGAAGGCCCGAGGAAACTGCTGCTGGCGGGCCGCAGCTGGCTGGTGACGTACATCGACTGGCGGCGCAGGCGCTGCTTCGTGGAGCCCGTGGACGGGGGCGGGCGGGCCAAATGGAGCGGGTTCGGGTCCATCCGTGTGCGCTCCCACATGCTGACCCGGGCCGCCCGTGAGGTGTTGCTCGGCAGCGAACCGCCGGTGCTCCTCACGCGCCGGGCGCAGGCGAGGCTCGCGGAAGCACGGGAGACACATCTGGACGTGGTGCACCCGGCCGGAACTGTCATCACCCGGCGTGACGACGGCGACGTGCGGTGGTGGACTTGGGCCGGGCACCGGGCGAACGCCACGCTCGCCGCGTCTCTTTCCTCCGCCAAGTTGATACACCGACAGATCGACGACCGCTACATCCGGCTGCGCGACGACCTGACCCCTCAGACATGGCGAGCGGCAGTGGCGGACACCGAGACAGGACTCACTCTGCCGGAGGTGGACATCCAAGCCGTTCGCGGCCTGAAGTTCGCCGAAGCCCTGCCGCAGCGCCTCGCGGAAGCCACCCTCGCGGCGCGACTGGCGGACGAGGAGGGAGCCAGAGCAGCGCTCGCAGAACCCGTCAGGTTTCTGATGCGGCACGAGGACTGAACCCGGGCACGCCGACAACGTCAAAAAAGCCTCGGCACGCCCGCCGGACAGCACTTCGCCCCGCCGTGGGAACGACGGGGCGA
This sequence comes from Streptomyces sp. NBC_01428, assembly GCF_036231965.1. Classification (NCBI taxonomy): domain Bacteria; kingdom Bacillati; phylum Actinomycetota; class Actinomycetes; order Kitasatosporales; family Streptomycetaceae; genus Streptomyces; species Streptomyces sp. NBC_01428. The sequence continues at coordinate 3,949,783 of NZ_CP109499.1, forward strand.
AGCAACACGGCCCGATTCAGCACCGTGTCCCTGTCCAGGGATTCAGTGCCGACCCCGGCCTACCGGTGTGCGTCAGTGGGAGTGACCGTGGCCGTGGCCGTGACCGGCGTCGCCCTCGTCGTCGGCCGGCTTCTCGACGACCAGGGTCTCGGTCGTGAGGAGCAGGGACGCGATGGAGGCGGCGTTCTCCAGGGCGGAGCGGGTGACCTTGACCGGGTCGATGACGCCGGCCTTGACCAGGTCGCCGTACTCACCGGTGGCGGCGTTGAAGCCCTGGCCCTTGTCGAGCTCGGCGACCTTGGAGGTGATGACGTAACCCTCCAGGCCGGCGTTCTCGGCGATCCAGCGCAGCGGCTCGACGGCGGCCCTGCGGACGACCGCGACACCCGTGGCCTCGTCGCCGGTCTTGCCGAGGTTGCCCTCGAGGACCTTGACGGCGTGGACGAGCGCGGAGCCACCACCGGAGACGATGCCCTCCTCGACCGCGGCGCGGGTCGCGGAGATGGCGTCCTCCAGACGGTGCTTCTTCTCCTTGAGCTCCACCTCGGTGGCGGCGCCGACCTTGATCACGCACACGCCGCCGGCGAGCTTCGCGAGGCGCTCCTGGAGCTTCTCGCGGTCCCAGTCGGAGTCCGTGTTCTCGATCTCGGCCTTGATCTGGTTGACGCGGCCGGCGACCTCGTCCGAGCTGCCGCCACCGTCGACGATGGTGGTGTCGTCCTTGGTGACGGTCACGCGGCGGGCGGTGCCGAGCACGTCCAGGCCGACCTGGTCGAGCTTGAGGCCGACCTCCTCGGCGATGACCTGACCACCGGTGAGGGTGGCGATGTCGCCGAGCATGGCCTTGCGGCGGTCACCGAAGCCGGGGGCCTTCACGGCGACGGCGTTGAACGTGCCGCGGATCTTGTTCACGACCAGGGTCGACAGGGCCTCGCCCTCGACGTCCTCGGCGATGATCAGCAGCGGCCGCGAGGCGTTCGCCTGGATGACCTTCTCCAGCAGCGGCAGGAGGTCCTGGATGGAGCTGATCTTGCCCTGGTGGATCAGGATGTACGGGTCGTCGAGGACGGCCTCCATACGCTCCTGGTCGGACACCATGTAGGGCGAGAGGTAGCCCTTGTCGAAGGCCATGCCCTCGGTGAAGTCCAGCTCCAGACCGAAGGTGTTGGACTCCTCGACGGTGATGACACCGTCCTTGCCGACCTTGTCCATCGCCTCGGCGATGAGCTCGCCGACCTGCGGGTCCTGGGCGGACAGACCGGCGACGGCCGCGATGTCGGACTTCTCGTCGATCGGGCGCGCGGTGGCGAGCAGCTCGTCGGAGACCGCCTTGACGGCCGCGTCGATGCCCTTCTTCAGCAGCGCCGGGGAGGCACCCGCGGCGACGTTCTTGAGGCCCTCGCGCACGAGCGCCTGGGCGAGCACGGTGGCGGTGGTCGTACCGTCACCCGCGATGTCGTTGGTCTTGGTCGCCACCTCCTTCACCAGCTGGGCACCGAGGTTCTCGTACGGGTCCTCGACCTCGACCTCACGGGCGATGGTCACGCCGTCGTTGGTGATGGTGGGGGCGCCGAACTTCTTGTCGATGACGACGTTGCGGCCCTTGGGGCCGATCGTCACCTTCACCGTGTCGGCAAGCTTGTTGACGCCGCGCTCAAGGGCGCGACGGGCGTCCTCGTCGAACTTCAGGATCTTCGCCATGGGAGCGGTTCAGCCCTCTCGGAAAACTTTGGGAGAAACGAACGGCGCCCCCAGCGCCCGGTTCAAGAGAAGTAGCGGGGGCCAGGGGCGCAGTTCACTGCAATGCTGGGTGTCGGGTGGTCCGGGGGAAGCCCCCGGACGCCCTTGCCCGGTGAATTACTTCTCGATGATCGCGAGCACGTCGCGAGCCGAGAGGACGAGGTACTCCTCGCCGTTGTACTTCACCTCGGTGCCGCCGTACTTGCTGTAGAGCACGACGTCGCCGACGGTGACGTCGAGCGGAAGACGGTTACCGTCCTCGAAGCGGCCCGGACCCACGGCAAGGACGACGCCCTCCTGGGGCTTCTCCTTCGCGGTGTCCGGGATGACCAGGCCAGAGGCCGTGGTCTGCTCGGCGTCGAGCGGCTGGACCACAATGCGGTCCTCGAGCGGCTTGATGGCAACCTTGGAGCTGGCGGTCGTCACGATCCGACCTCCCCCTTCGGAGATCTCACGGGGTTAACTGTCTGAGGTGGCGACCGGGTCGATCCGTCGTCGCGGGTGCCGGATCTGCCCTTCGCCATTGGCACTCTCCAGGGGGGAGTGCCAGGCCTGACACTATGACTGCGATTAGCACTCGGTCAAGCGGAGTGCCAAAGCCGGCGGCGTGGCGCGGCCCGGACGGCCCCTCAGGACGTGCGGGCGGACCCTTTCGGAGGTAGGTCTCCGCCTCCGGCTCTAGAGGTAGTTCTCCAGCCGCGCGGGGGTGAAGCCCTCCGCCTGGATGCGCCGGAGCAGCCGGACCGTGGCGTCCGTGAGGTCGGGCTCCTCGAAGCCGGTGAGGATGTCGCCCGGCCGGAGCCGGTGCGTGCCGGGGGCCCTGCCGAGGACGACCGCGCTGACCCCGCAGTCACCGGCGGCCCGCAGCGTGGTCGCGTCGTACCGGCCGTAGGGGGGCCGCAGCAGCCGGGGCCGGATGCCGAAGCGCTGCCGGAGCTTGTCCTGCTGCCCGCAGATCTCGGCGCGCTGGCCCGCGTAGGGCAGGCCGCGCAGGGAGGCGTGGTCGAGGGTGTGGTTCTGGACGGTCGCGCCGACCTCGCGCAGCCGGGCGAAGTGCGCGTACCCCGGCCCGACGACACTGTCCGTGAGGAACATGCTGACGGGCAGCCGCAGTTCACGGACCATGTCGACGAACCGCGGATCGCGTTCCGCTCCGTCGTCGTACGTCAGGAAGACGACCTTGTCGCGGGTGCGGACGTGGTCCACGACGGGCGGCAGACCCGGGCCCGCGGTGCGCGCGGCGGTCCGGGCGGGCGCGCGGGGCGCCGGGGCCAACGGGGCGGTCAGGCCCCAGCGGCGGTACGCCGTCTCCTGCGGGTGCACCCGCTGCGCCGCCTTCTTGCCCAGCCGCTCGATCGGGTCGACGGACTGCGCGCAGCCGGTCAGCAGCAGCGCCGCGAGCAGTCCGGCGACCGGCACCCGCAGCCTCACAGGTAGTCCTCCAGGCGCGCGACCGCGTAGCCCTCGGCCGTGATCCTCTTCAGGAAGCGGCGGACCAGGTCGGGCATGGTCCCCTTCCAGTCCTTGGGGCCGCGGAAGTGGGTGAGGACGATGTCGCCGGGGTGCAGGTCCTGGTCCTCCTCGCGGTACTCCCAGTGGTCGACGAACACCTCCTCGTCCCAGATGGGCGCGTACTTGATCCCACAGGACTTGGCGGCGCGCAGGGTGTCCTGGTTGTAGTTGCCGTAGGGCGGGCGGAAGAGCGAGGGGCGCTTGCCGAACTGCTTCTTCATCACGTCCTGCATGCCGCAGATCTCGTGCTTCTGCCGCGCGTAGGAGAGGCCGGGCAGGTACGGGTGGTGCAGCGTGTGGTTGTTGAGGGTGATGCCGCGGTCCCGCATCTTCCGGAAGTACCCGTAGTCGTCCTTGATCAGGTAGTCGCTGAGGAAGACGGTGTACGGGATCTTCAGCTCGCTCATCATGCGCAGGAACTGCGGGTCCTTCTCCTCGCCGTCGTCGATGGTGAGGAAGACGACCCTGTCCTTGGTGGGGACGGTCGTGAAGACGGGCGGCAGCCCCAGTTCCTTCTGGCCGTCGACCTCGAACCCCTTGCGAGCCTCGATGACCGGCTTCCTCGCGGGCGGCGCCGGGGGCATCAGGGGCGCGGTGGGCAGTCCCCAGCGCCGGGCGACGGCGGTGCGGGCGGCCTGCGCCTTGCGGAGCCGCAGGGCGTACGAGTCGAGGGCGCGGGCGGGTCCCGCCTGGAGCCGGCCGGCCTGCTGACCGGCGGCGGGCCGGGCGGCGCCGGAGCCGGAGCCCTCGGCGGCACAGCCGGAGACGAGGACGGCGAGGGCCAGCGCGCCGATCCCGCAGCGCACACCAGCCCGATTTGCGCCGTTCTTATAGTTTTGTCGTACGGGTCGCATGGGCCGGGATCCTCGCAGGTCACCTCCCTGACGCGGCCCCGACACCGCGGCCGGAGGCACACCGTCCACCGACTGGCCCACAATGGCCGGGTGAACGACGTCTCCTTCGCCTCCCTGCTCACCTCCGAGGGCCGCGCCCTGCTCGACGAGGTGCACGGCACCGAACCGGCGCAGGAACTGGCCGTCGCCACCCGGCTGCGCCGTGAGCACCCCGCCGAGCTGGTCTCGGCCGCCCTCGGGCAGGCGCGGCTGCGGCAGCGGGCGGTGGCGAAGTTCGGGTCCGAGGACGCGGGGCGGATGTTCTTCACGCCGAACGGGGTGGAGCAGTCCACCCGCACGAGCGTGGCCGTCCACCGCGCCGAACGGCTGCGCGCACTGGGCGTCCGCTCCGTCGCCGACCTCTGCTGCGGGATCGGCGGCGACGCGATCGCGCTGGCCCGCGCGGGCATCCGCGTCCTCGCCGTGGACCGCGACCCGCTGACGGTCGCCGCGGCCCGGGCGAACGCCGACGCGCTGGGGCTCGCCGACCTGATCGAGGTGCGCGAGACCGATGTCACCGAGGTGGACACCGCGGGGTACGACGCGGTCTTCGTCGACCCCGGGCGCCGGGGCGGCCGGGGCCGCATCTTCGACCCGGAGAGCTACTCGCCGCCCCTCTCCTGGGCGGTCGGCGCGGCCGTGAAGGCTCCCGTCGCCGCGCTGAAGATCGCACCCGGCATCCCGCACGAGGCGGTCCCCGCCGAGGCCGAGGCCGAGTGGATCTCCGACGGCGGCGACGTCAAGGAGGCGGTGCTGTGGTTCGGCACCGAACCGGGCCTGGTGCGCGCCACCCTGCTGCCGGGCCCGCGCGAACTGCGCGGACGCGGGCTGCCCGACCCGGCGGTCCGGGCGGTCGGACGCTATCTGTACGAGCCGGACGGCGCCGTGATCCGGGCGCACCTGGTCGCCGAGGTGGCCGAGGACCTGGACGGCGGACTCGTCGACGAGACGATCGCCTACGTCACCGCGGACGAGCTGCGCCCCACGCCGTACGCCTCGGCGTACGAGATCACCGACCGACTCCCCTTCAACGTGAAGAAGTTGAAGGCGCTCCTGCGGGAGCGGGAGGTCGGTGTCCTGACCGTCAAGAAGCGCGGGTCGGCCGTCGAGCCGGAGGAGCTGCGGCGCAAGGTGAAGCCGCAGGGACCCCGGTCCGCGACGGTGTTCCTGACCCGGGTGGCGGGCGCTCCCACCATGCTCGTCGGAGCACCCGCGCGGCCTGCCACGACCTGACCACGGACAAGGTCACCGGGTCACCGCGTCACCGGGTCACGAGCCGGGCAGGTCCCGTGCCCGGTCCGTGAGCAGGGCGCGTTCCCGGTCGTTGCGCGCCAGCGCGGCCGCCCGTTCGAGCTCGGCCCGCGCCTCCGCCGTCCGGCCGAGCCGGGCCAGCAGGTCGCCACGCACGCTGGGCAGCAGGTGGTAGTCGCGCAGGGCGGGTTCGCCGGTGAGGGCGTCGACGATCTCCAGAGCGGGGCCGGGGCCCTCGGCCATGGAGACGGCCACGGCGCGGTTCAGTTCGACGACGGGCGAGGGGACCCGTGTGGCCAGCGCCCCGTACAGGGCGGCGATCCGCGGCCAGTCCGTGTCCTCGTAGGTGAGGGCCTGCGCGTGACAGGCGGCGATGGCGGCCTGGAGGGCGTACGGACCCGGGCTGCCGGTGCCGACGGCGTTCGAGCGGCCCAGCGCGGTGAAGCCCCGGCGGATCAGCATGCGGTTCCAGCGGCGGCGGTTCTGGTCCCTGAGGAGGACGGGTTCGCCACCGGGTCCGGTCCGGGCGGCGGCGCGGGACTCCTGGAGCTCCAGCAGGGCCGCCAGCGCGTGCACCTCGGGCTCCTTCGGCATCAGCTCGGCGAGCACACGGGCCAGCCGGAGCGCGTCCTCGCACAGCGCCGGGCGCAGCAGGTCGTCGCCCGCCGTGGCCGCGTACCCCTCGTTGAACACGAGGTAGATGACCTCCAGCACGGAACCGAGGCGTGCCTCGCGCTCCGGACCGTACGGCACCTCGAAGGCGACGGCCCTGGCCGCGAGCGTCCGTTTGGCGCGCACGATGCGCTGGGCGACCGTCGCCTCCGGGACGAGGTAGGCGCGGGCGATCTCGGGGGTGGTCAGACCGCCGACGAGCCGCAGGGTGAGCGCGATCCGCGCCTCGGCGGACAGCACGGGGTGGCAGGCGGTGAAGACCAGGCGGAGCAGGTCGTCGTCGATGTCGTCCGGATCCGAGGGCTCGTCGACGTGGTGCGGCGCCGACAGCGAGAGGTCCCGCCCGACCTCCTCCAGCTTGCGGGCGTAGCGCTCCCTGCGGCGTACGAGGTCGATCGCGCGGTGCTTGGCGGTCGCCGTCAGCCAGGCCCCGGGGTTGTCCGGCACACCGTCCCGCGGCCACTGCTCCAGCGCCGCGACCAGCGCGTCCTGCGCGAGTTCCTCGGCGATGCCGACGTCACGGACGATCCGCGCGACGCCCGCGATGATGCGGGGCGACTCGATGCGGAAGATGGTCTCGACGGTCGTGTCGACGCCGCCGCCGGGGGCCTGGGTGGGCTGTTGTTCCACAGCCCACCATCAGACACCCGCGACGGCCCCCGGCCAAGCGGACCGCTCAGCCGCCGGCGATCTCGCGCACCTCACAGGTCACCGTCCAGTGCTCCTCGTGCACCTTCAGGAACCGCTTGGTCCACTCCAGGGCCTCGGCCATGTCCTTGCACTGCATGATCGCGTAGCCGCCGACGACCTCCTTGGACTCGGTGAAGGGGCCGTCGGTGACGGTCAGTTCGCCGCCCGACCACAGGACGCGCTTGCCCTGCGCGGAGGGCGTCAGACCCTCGGTCTCCAGCATGACGCCCGCCTTGGTGATCTCCTCGATCAGTTCGCCCATGCGCTGCATCAGCTCGGGGCTGGGGCCCTCGGCGGGCGCGGTGCTCTCGTCGATCTGGACGAGTGACAGGTAGCGGGGCATGGTGACTCCTCGTGTCTCGGTGGCTCTCGGGACGGGGATCGTCCCCGCCTCTCACCTGTGCGTCGATCGGGCGAGGGCGGTTTCGACACCGTCCCGGCATTTCCTCGAAGTTTTTGTCGTCTCCCCCGGAAGTCTCTTCCCCGGACGAGGTCAGCGCCTGCGCACCGCGTCCGCGGCGGCCGTCTCGGGGCAGCCGGAGAGGGCCCGGAACGTGCCGTGCCCGGCGGGCTCGCCGGCTGCCGGGCCGGCCAGGTCGGCACAGCCGTCGGAGTCGGTGTCCAGGAGGGTCACCCCGGCTCCGGACCGGCCGTCGCGCGCACCGGCTCCCGACGCCGCCGGGCCCTCGGGGGTCGGCGACACCGTCACCGATGTCCACGCGCCGCCCCCGCCGATCCCGGCGGCGGAACCGCGCGCCACGTCGAACCGCCGGGCGGGCCCGCCGTCGTGCGCCGCATCGGGACCGGGATCGGCCCGGGTACCGGCGTCCACGACGACGTCCGCGTAGCCGTCCCCGTCGAGGTCGCCGACGGCGACGGCGGGGCCGCCGCGGTGTCCGGCGGTGCGGACCGGCCCGGAGGCGGTGGAGCGGTAGACGTACGTGCAGAAGGCGCCCGCGCCGCAGTGCGCGGAGAGCACCAGGTCGTCCCGGCCGTCGCCGTCGACGTCCCCGGTGGCACCGCCGACGACCTCGACGTGCGCGAGTCCGCCGGGGTCGAGGGCGGCCTCCCGGGCGGGGACGCCCGTACGGCGCACCGGGCCGGTCCGGACGGTCGCCTCGGTGCCGGTGGCTCCGTCGCCGCGGGCGGGGCGCAGGAGCACCAGATCCAGCAGGCCGTCGCCGTCGAAGTCGCCCGTCCAGGCGGTGGCGGCGGGCACCGAGGTGGCACCGGTCAAGCCGTGCGGACCGCCCCAGACGATCACCGCGTCACTCGTCCCCGCGGTGGTGACGACCAGGTCCGCGTAGCCGTCGGCGTCCAGGTCCCCGCGCGCCACCCGGGACCCGAACCCCTCCCCCGCGACCGGTGAGCCCGGGACACCCCTGGTGGCCCGGCTGATCCCGGCCCGCCGGCCGGCGTCGCCCGTGGACAGGCCGTCCGGGCCGCCGTACAGCACCGTGACGCGGCCGGCGCCGTGCCGTCCGCCGACCGTGGCGGTGCCGTCGGCGACCGCGAGGTCCGCATATCCGTCTCCGTCGAAGTCCTCGCGCACGGGAGAGGCGGCGGGGACCGGGACGAAGGCGGGTGTGACGGGCACGGTCGTCGCGCCCGCCGGACCGCGCCCGGCGGGAGCCACCAGGGCCAGCACGAGGACGGCGAGGGCTCCCGCCCAACGGGTGCGCGGACGCGGGGAATTCATGAGGAGGCCCTCCCGTCACGGTCTCAGGCTCACCGCACGAGACTCGCCGGTCGGCGCATTGGTTGTACGCGGCACGGGCCGGCACCCCCCGAAGGAACCAAGCGGAATGGGCTGTTCGGAAGGGCCCGCTCGGGGCGGTGCCGCCTCGACGCGGCTCGTCGCGCGCAGCGGCCTCACCGGGGGCCGCTTCCACGACAGAAACTCTTCGAAAGTTTCGATCGCAGGTCCGACCGGCTTCGGATGGCGCGCGGGGAAGCCGCTCACCGGGCCCGGCGTCACGCGGGAGGCGCCCCCGTGCTGCTGCGGACCACCAGGCTGGTCGCCAGTTCCATCCGCGTCCCGGCCGCGGGCCTTTCCTGCCGGCCCAGTTCGAGCACCAGCTTCGCCGCCGCCTCGGCCATCTCCGTCAGCGGCTGCCGCACGGTCGTCAGGGGCGGGCCCACCCAGCGCGCCACGGGAAGATCGTCGAAGCCGACGACACTCAGGTCCTCGGGAATCCGCAGCCCCAGCTCGCGGGCCGCCTCGTAGAGGCCGAGCGCCTGGAGGTCGTTGCCGGCGAAGACGGCCGTGGGCCGGTCGGGCCGACGCAGGAGTTCGAGCCCGGCCCGGTAGCCGCTCTCGTGATGGAAGGTGCCGGGGAGGATCAGACCGGCGTCGACGGGCAGCCCCGCCGTCTCCAGCGCGGCACGGTAGCCGTCGACCCGGGCGCGGCTGCACATCATCTGCGAGGGCCCGGTGATCGCGCCGATCCGGGTGTGGCCCAGTTCGATGAGATGGCGCGTCGCGGCGAGGCCTCCGTGCCAGTTGGTGGCGCCGATGGACGGCACGCCGTCGCCCGGGTCGCCTGCCGGATCCATCACGACGAACGGCACGGACCTGCTGGTCAGCAGCGCCCGACCGGACTCGTCGAGACCGGACAGCACGAGGATCACGCCGTACGGGCGGCGCGCGGCGACCTGGTCGGCCCAGGTCCGGCCCGGGGTCAGCCGGCCGGCGCTCTCCGACAGCACGACGCTCAGCCCCTCGTCCCGCGCCACGTTCTCGACGCCCCGGATGACCTCCATCGCCCAGGCGCTCTCCAGCTCGTGGAAGACGAGGTCGATCAGGGGCGACCGCGTCGACTCCGCCCTGCGCCGCCGGTATCCGTGGTCGCGCAGCAGCTCCTCGACACGGCTGCGGGTCGCCGGGGCGACATCGGCGCGGCCGTTGAGCACCTTCGAAACAGTCGGGGCCGACACCCCTGCCTCGCGGGCGATCTCGGCGAGCGTCGCCGTCCTTGCTTCCACCGAATTCCCAGGCTTCATGTCCGCGATCGTATCCCTGCGCGACCTCTTGACGAACCCTCCGGATCGCCCTACGTTCCCGGAACATTCGAAGTTCAACTCGAAACATTCGCGTCGGCTCGTCGTGGAGTCCTCGCGCATACCGAGAGGTGCCGTCCCATGGAGTCCTACAGCAGACGTTGGTTCCTCGGCGCGGGCGCGACCGCCCTGGCCTCCGTCGGCGGGCTCACCGCCTGCGGCTCCGACGGCGGCTCGGGCGGCGGCGGCACGCTCACCGCGTTCGTCTACGGGGACGACGCGGCGAAGATCCAGGTCAAGTCCGTCAGCCGGTTCAACGCGTCGGCCGCGGCGAAGAAGACCAAGGGCACGGTCAAGCTGCAGAAGGTGCCCGCCACGGACTACCCGGCGAAGCTGCGCACCGCGATGGGCTCGCCCAACGCCCCCGACGTGTTCTTCAACTGGGGCGGCGGCTCGATCAAGGCGTACAAGGACGCCGGCCAGCTGGTCGACCTGACCGACGTCATCGCGTCCGACCCCGTGCTCAAGAGCGGCTTCCTGCCGTCGGTGCTCAGCGCGGGCGGCCTGGACGGAAAGAACTACGGCGTGCCGATGCGGGGCATGCAGCCCGTGATCCTCTTCTACAACAAGACCGTCTTCGCCGAGCACAAGCTCCAGCCGCCCACCACCTGGGACCAGTTGCTCGACATCAACGCCAAGCTGACGAAGGCGAAGATCACCCCGTTCGCGCTGGGCGGCTCGGACATCTGGCCGGAGCTGATGTGGCTGGAGTACCTGGTCGACCGGATCGGCGGCCCCGACGTCTTCGAGAAGATCAAGAACGGCGACGCCTCCGGCTGGGGCGACCCGGCCGTCCTCAAGGCCGCCCAGACCGTCAAGGAGCTGATCGACGACGGCGCCTTCGGCAAGGGCTACAGCTCGGTCGGCTACGGCAACGGCGGCGCTCCGGCGGTCTTCGCCAAGGGCAGGGCGGCGATGCACCTGATGGGATCGTGGGAGTACTCCACGCAGCTCGGCAAGTTCCCGGACTTCGCCAAGAAGAACCTGGGCTGGTGCGCCTTCCCGAAGTTCGAGGGCGGCGCCGGCGACATCCGCAACGTGGTCGGCAACCCCACCAACTACTGGTCGGTGAACGCCCGTACCTCCAACAAGGACGCGGCGATCGCGTTCCTGCGGGACAGCGCCTCCGAGGCCTACACCAAGGAACTCATCGCCAACGGCGACGTGCCGGCCACCGCGAACGCGGCGAGCCTGCTGGACGCCTCGCCCAACCCGGAGTTCGCCACGTTCCAGTACCAAATGGTCCAGGACGCACCGGCGTTCACGCTGAGCTGGGACCAGGCGGTCGCCCCGAACGTGTCGACCCCGATGCTCACCGAGGTCAACAAGCTGTTCGTGGGCAAGTCCTCGCCGGCGCAGTTCGTGTCGGCGCTCCAGGGGCTGAAGTGAGCACAGCGCACGTCAAGGGCGGCCCGCGCACCGCGGGCCGCCCCCGCTCCGCCGCACGCGACCGGGCCGGCCGCCCGAGCGCGGCTCTGGCCCTGCCCGCCATCCTGTTCTTCGCGTTCTTCGCCGTCGCCCCGATGGTCCTGGCCTTCTACCTCTCCTTCACCCAGTGGAACGGCCTGGGCGATCCCCGCCCGGTCGGCCTGGCGAACTGGCGCAAGCTCCTGAACGACGACCGGCTCACCCAGTCGCTGACGGTCACCGTGGCGCTGACCGTGGTGAGCTGGGCGTTCCAGACGGTGATCTCGCTGCTCCTGGGCGTGTGGGCGGCGGGCAGGCAGCGCAACCGCGCGATCCTCTCGGCGATCTTCTTCACGCCGTTCCTGCTGTCGTCGACAGCGATCTCGCTGCTGTTCTACGCCCTGCTCGACCCGAACTTCGGCATCATCCACGCGGACACGCTCGGCACGACCAGCGGCGCGTTCCTCGCGATCGTGTTCGTCGGCGGCTGGCAGTTCATCCCGTTCCACACGCTGATCTACCAGGGCGGCGCACGGCAGATCCCCGAGGTGCTCTACCAGGCGGCGGCCATCGACGGCGCCGGACGCCTGCGCCAGTTCTTCTCGATCACGCTGCCGCAACTGCGCAACACGGCCACCACGTCCGGTGTGCTGATGATCGTCGGCTCGCTCACGTACTTCGAGACGGTCCTGATCCTCACCCAGGGCGGACCCGGCACCGACACGGCGATCCTGCCGTACCTGATGTACCAGGCGGGCTTCAAGAGCTACGACTTCGGCTACGCGAGCGCGATCGCCTCGTTCCTGGTGATCGCCGCGACCGCGTTGTCCCTGCTGATGGTGCGGCTGTCCGGCTTCGGCGCCATGCGCAGCACCCGGGAAGGAATGTGACGAGGTGTCGCACGACACGTTGCAGCGCCCCGTGAGGACGGGCCCGGCCCCGGGCACCGATCCGACCCCGCGCCGCCGCAAGCACTGGTCCGGGCGCGCCAACCCGCTCGCCGGCCTCGGCTCGGTGCTCTGGCTGGCCGTCGTGGTCGTCCCGGTCTACGCGATGATCTCGGCGTCGCTCACCCACCAGAGCGAGGCACTGGGCCACAACGCCCTGAAGCCGCCGTCCCACCCGACCCTGGACAACTACGAGACCGTCCTGCACAACGGCTTCGGCCACCTGCTGTGGAACACCGTGCTCGCGGCGGCCGCCGTCGTGGCGATCGTCCTGGTGCTCTGCGTCCCGCTCTCGTACGTCGCCGTACGGACCCGCAGCATCTGGTCGGGAGCCGCCTTCCGGCTGTTCCTGCTGGGCGTGGCGATCCCGGCGCAGGCCGTCGTGGTCCCCCTCTACCTGATGATCGCCAAGCTGGACCTGTACGACAGCCTGCTCGCGATCATCCTGCCGACGGCGGCCTTCGCCATGCCGGTGTCGGTGCTGATCCTCACCGGCACCCTGCGGGACATCTCGGAGGACCTGTACGAGGCGATGGCCCTGGACGGCGCCTCCCCCACCCGGATGCTGTTCCAGCTCGTCGTCCCCCTGGCGAAGGGCGGCATCAGCACCGTGGTCGTCTACGCCGCGCTGCAGGCCTGGAACGGACTCCTCTTCCCGCTGATCTTCACGCAGTCCGACGGACCGCGGGTGCTGACCCTCGGCCTGTTCAACTACGTGAGCGAGTTCGGCGTGAACATCCCCGCGCTGCTGGCCTCCGTGGTCCTCTCCGGCGTCCCGATCTTCGTCGTGTACCTGGTGGCCCGCCGCGCGCTGGTCGGCGGCCTCATGGGTGTGGGCGGCAAGTGAACCCGTACGACCAGGGGCAGTCGACCCCCCTTTCACCGACAGGAGTTTCATGACCACCGCTCCCTGGCGCGATCCCTCGCTGACCGCCGCCGTCCGCGTCGACGACCTGCTCTCCCGGATGACCCTGGAGGAGAAGACCGCCCAGCTGTACGGCGTGTGGGTGGGCGCGGCCACGGACGGCGACGGGGTCGCCCCGCTCCAGCACGAGATGACCGCCGGCCACGACTGGGACGAACTGATCACGCTCGGGCTCGGCCAGCTGACCCGCTCCTTCGGCACGGCCCCGGTGGACCCGGAGCTGGGCGCGCGGGCGCTGGCCCGCGCCCAGCGCGCGATCGCCGACGCCGGCCGCTTCGGCATCCCGGCGGTCGCGCACGAGGAGTGCCTCGCGGGGTTCACCGCCTGGCGCGCGACGGCCTACCCCGTCCCGCTCGCGTGGGGCGCCACCTTCGACCCGGGACTGGTCGAGGAGCTGGGCCGGCGCATCGGCGAGGACCTGCGCTCGGTCGGCGTGCACCAGGGCCTGGCGCCCGTCCTCGACGTGGTCCGCGACCTGCGCTGGGGCCGGGTGGAGGAGACGATCGGCGAGGACCCGTACCTCGTCGGCACGATCGGCACGGCGTACGTGCGGGGCCTGGAGTCGGCCGGGATCGTCGCCACCCTGAAGCACTTCGCCGGGTACGCGTCCTCGGCGGGCGGCCGGAACCTGGCTCCGGTGCGGGCGGGCGGACGGGAGTTCGCGGACGTCACGCTGCCGCCGTTCGAGATGGCGCTGCGCGAGGGCGGCGCCCGTTCGGTGATGGCGGCGTACAACGAGACGGACGGCGTGCCCGCGTCCGCGGACGCGCGGCTGCTCACCGAACTCCTGCGGGAGCGGTGGGGCTTCACCGGAACCGTGGTCGCCGACTACTTCGGCGTCGGTTTCCTGCAGACCCTGCACCGGGTCGCCGCGAGCCCCGCCGAGGCGGCCCACGCGGCGCTGGAGGCGGGCATCGACGTCGAACTGCCGACGGTGAACTGCTACGGGAAGCCCCTGGTGGACGCCGTACGCGGAGGCGGCACCCCGGAGGCGCTGATCGACCGTGCGGCCCGCCGTGTGCTGCTGCAGAAGTGCGAGCTGGGTCTCCTGGACGAGGACTGGAGGCCGGAGCCCGCGGGTCCCGTCGACCTCGACTCGACGGCCAACCGTGACCTGGCCGGCCGGCTGGCACAGGCGTCGGTGGTCCTGCTGGACAACCCGGCCGGGGTGCTGCCGCTGGCGCCCGGGATCCGTGTCGCGGTCGTCGGCCCCCGCGCGGCGGATCCGCTCGCGATGCTCGGCTGCTACTCCTTCCCGTCCCATGTCCTCACGCACCACCCCGACGTCCCGGCGGGCATCGACATCCCCACCGTCCTCGACTCCCTGCGTTCCGAACTCCCGGACGCGAAGGTGACGTTCGCCGAGGGCTGCGCCGTCTCGGACCCCGACGCGTCCGGCTTCGCCGAGGCGGTGGCGCGGGCCTCCGAGGCGGACGTGTGCGTGGCGGTCCTCGGCGACCGGGCCGGACTGTTCGGCCGGGGCACCTCCGGTGAGGGCTGCGACGCCGCGGACCTCCGGCTGCCCGGCGTGCAGGGCGAGCTGCTGGACGCGCTGGTCGACACCGGCGTCCCGGTGGTGCTCGTCCTGCTGACCGGCCGCCCCTACGCGCTGGGCCGCTGGGAGGGCCGGCTGGGCGCGGTGGTGCAGGCCTTCTTCCCGGGCGAGGAGGGCGGTCCGGCGGTGGCCGGCGTCCTGTCCGGGCGCGTCGGTCCCTCGGGACGGCTCCCGGTGAGCGTGCCGCGGCTGCCCGGGTCCCAGCCGTGGACCTATCTCCAGCCTCCGCTCGGCCTCGCGAACGAGGTCAGCAACCTGGATCCGACCCCGCTGCACGCCTTCGGCCACGGCCTCTCGTACACGTCGTTCGCGTGGGAGGACTTCCAGGGCGGGGACACCGAGATCACCACGGACGGCTCCTACGAGGTCTCGCTCACCGTCCGCAACACGGGCGACCGCGACGGCACCGAGGTCGTCCAGCTCTACCTGCACGACCCGGTGGCGTCGGTGACGCGTCCGGACGTGCGCCTGATCGGCTACCGGCGTCTGGACCTGGCGCCCGGGGAGTCCCGCCGGGTCACCTTCGGCTTCCACGCCGACCTGTCGGCCTTCACCGACCGCGCGGGCGAGCGGGTGGTCGAGCCGGGGGTGCTGGAGCTGCGGCTGGGGGCGTCGAGCGCGGAGGCGCGGCACACCGCGCGGCTGACACTGACCGGGCCGCGACGGGTGACGGGCACGGACCGGCGGCTGCGTTGCGAGGTGTCGACGGGCGTCTGACGTTCACCGCGGAGCCTCCCGCGAACAGGTCCGGGGGTGCCCTCGTGGGGTCGGGTGGATCAGGTCCGCCGTCTCGCCGAGGGCGCCTCCGGCGAGGGCTCCCGGCCCCCTCGGTGCCGACAGGCGCCCCGTCAGTCCCCGGCCACCGACTCGAACCGCCACCGGTGCACGGCACGGGTCACCAAATCCCCGTCCGGCTCCGGGAGTTCGGGCAGATCGGCGTCGTAGGCGGCGTCCCACCAGGTGATGACGAGGACCCGGTCCTGCGGCGCCCGCAGGACCTCGCGCCGCACCGGCGCCCCCGCGACCTCCTGCCGCCGCACCCAGGCGAGCAGGTCGTCGCCCCGGCCGGCGACCGCCCGGGCCTCCCACATCAGCGCGACGGTCACGAGTAGAGGTTCTCCTTCGACACCTCGTGCACGTGATCGTGCGTGTGCGTGTGCGTGTGCCCCGGCACGTGCGGGTCGGTCACCGGCAGGGAGGAGTCCGCGGACAGGTCCCAGTCGGAGGC
This sequence comes from Streptomyces sp. NBC_01428, assembly GCF_036231965.1. NCBI lineage: Bacteria > Bacillati > Actinomycetota > Actinomycetes > Kitasatosporales > Streptomycetaceae > Streptomyces > Streptomyces sp. NBC_01428. Next base: position 3,965,663 of record NZ_CP109499.1, read on the forward strand.
GGCGCGGTTGCGGGCGACCATCTCGGCGCCGAGCGCGGCCACCATCGCGCCGTTGTCCGTGCACAGCTTCGGACGCGGCACCCGCAGCCGGATCCCGGCGGCCTCGCAGCGCTCCTGGGCGAGCACGCGCAGCCGCGAGTTGGCGGCCACCCCGCCGCCGATCATCAGGTGGTCGACACCCTGGTCCTTGCAGGCCCGGACGGCCTTGCGGGTGAGTACGTCCACCACGGCCTCCTGGAACGACGCGGCGACGTCGCGCACCGGCACGTCCTCCCCCGCCGCCCGCCTGGCCTCGATCCAGCGGGCCACGGCGGTCTTCAGACCGGAGAAGGAGAAGTCGTACGCCGGGTCGCGCGGTCCGGTCAGACCGCGCGGGAACGCGATCGCCTTCGGGTCGCCCTCCTTCGCGTACCGGTCGATGACCGGACCGCCGGGGAAGCCGAGGTTCAGGACGCGCGCGATCTTGTCGAAGGCCTCGCCGGCCGCGTCGTCGATGGTCGCGCCCATCGGCCGTACGTCGGAGGTGATGTCGGTGGAGAGCAGCAGCGAGGAGTGCCCGCCGGACACCAGCAGGGCCATCGTCGGCTCGGGCAGCGCGCCGTGCTCCAGCTGGTCCACGCAGATGTGGGAGGCGAGGTGGTTGACGCCGTACAGGGGCTTGCCGAGCGCGTACGCGTACGCCTTGGCGGCCGAGACGCCGACGAGCAGCGCGCCGGCGAGACCGGGCCCCGCGGTGACGGCGATGCCGTCCAGGTCCCTGGCCGAGACCCCGGCCTCCTTCAGCGCCCGCTCGATGGTCGGGACCATCGCCTCCAGGTGCGCGCGGGAGGCGACCTCGGGCACGACACCGCCGAAGCGGGCGTGCTCGTCGACGCTCGACGCGATCGCGTCCGCGAGCAGCGTGGTGCCGCGGACGATGCCGACACCGGTCTCGTCGCAGGAGGTCTCGATGCCGAGGACGAGAGGTTCGTCAGCCATGGGTCTCTGTTCCTTGTACGGAGGAGGAGGGGTCGTGCAGGCGCATCACCAGGGCGTCCACGTTCCCCGGCTGGTAGTAGCCGCGCCGGAAGCCGATGGGCTCGAAGCCGAAGCGCTCGTAGAGCTTCTGCGCGCGCACGTTGTCCACGCGGCACTCGAGCATCACCTCGGCGCAGTCGAAGGCGCTCGCGGCCCGCAGCAGTTCGGTGAGCAGCCGGGCGCCGAGGCCGGTGCCCCACTGGTCCCGGCGTACGGCGATGGTCTGCACGTCGCCGAGGTCGCCCGAGGCGGCGAGCCCCGCGTACCCGACGAGGAGGTCGCCGTCGCGGGCCACCAGATAGCGGCGGGTGGCCTGCGGCCCGCGCGCGTGGGCCAGCTCGGACCAGAACATGCCCCGGGACCAGGCGTCGACGGGGAAGAGTTCCTTCTCCAGCTCCAGTACGGGATCGATGTCCCACCAGCGCATCTCGCGCAGCTCGGCGGTCACTTGGGGGTGACCACCTTGTAGTTCTCGGGGACCTGGGCGTCCGGGCGGCGCAGGTACAGCGGCCGGGGCGGCTCCAGTTCCTCGCCCGCGGCGAGCTTCTCGGCGGCCAGCGAGGCGAGCGCGGCGGCCGAGACGTGCTCGGGCGAGCGGGCGTCCGGGAAGGTGTCGGGGTAGAGGAGGGCGCCCGCGCCGACGGCGGGCAGCCCGGCGACCGACGCGGCGATCTCGGCGGGGCGGTCCACGGCGGGGTCCGACACCCGGGTGCGGGGGTCGGTGTACCGCGCCCAGTAGACCTCCTTGCGGCGGGCGTCCGTGGCGACGACGAAGGGACCCTCCACGTCGGCCGCGTACGCGAGCCCGTCGAGGGTGCACAGACCGTGGACGGGCACGCCGAGGGCGAGTCCGAAGGTGTCGGCGGTCATGAGGCCGACCCGCAGGCCGGTGTACGGGCCGGGGCCGACGCCCACGACGACGCCGGTGACGGCGTCCAGCCCGAGACCGGCCTCGGTGAGCACCCGGTCGACGGCCGGCAGCAGCAGTTCCCCGTGCCGTCGCGCGTCCACCTGGCTCGACGAGGCGACGACGGCCGTCCCGTCGTGCAGGGCGACGGTGACGGCGGGGGTGGCGGTATCCAGAGCGAGCAAGAGCACGCAAACAGCCTACGGCGCCCGAGCCGGACGTACGGCCGCCCGGGAGTCCCGTCCCTCTGCTGCTACCGTCACAGCAAAGACGTACGAAGGTCGAGAGGTGGGCACACAAGGTGGCTAGGAGCAGCTCGGGATTCGTGGCCGGGCTCACCGTGGCGGCTCTCGCCGTAGTCGGCTTCCTCGCCTACCAGGCGTCCGCGAGCGTTCCGGACACCCTGGGCAAACCGAACGCGAGCGCGACACCGAAGGCCTCCACGTCGAAGGCGCCCCGGGACAAGAAGAACCCCGCCGCGCTGCCCGGCCGGTCCGGCAGCGGCGAGCGGGTCGTGTACTCGACGGACGACGACCGCGTGTGGCTGGTCGGCGGGAACAACAAGGTGCGGCGCACCTTCGAGGTCACCCCCGGCACGGTCGACCCGGCTCCCGGCACCTACGCGGTGACGACACGGTCGGGCTCCCTCACCGGGTCCGACGGCGTGGCGATCGAGCACCTCGTGCGGTTCACGCTGGTCAACGGCGTCGCGATCGGGTTCAGCGCGGCGGTGGACGGCTCCACGACCGCGCCGGACCCCAGCAAGAAGCTCGGCGGCATCCGGACGTCCCGCGCCGACGCGAACGCGATGTGGGAGTTCGCCGTGGTCAACGTGAAGGTCGTCGTCATCAAGTAGGACGGTGCGTACGGCCCGGCGGATCCGTCAGGCGGCCCTGCGGGGTTCCTCGGCGGAGGCCCGGTGGGCACGGTCCGTGGTGTGCGGCTCGCCCAGGGGCGCGCGGGGCGGCCGGGAGACCGCCTCCGCCGCGGCGGAGGCCGCCAGCAGGTCCCTCATCGACACCCCGCCCGTCGCGCGCGGCACCACCGGCAGCTCACGGTCCGCGGCCGGCACTGCGGCCGACTCTGAAGCCGACATGGACGCCTCCTGGGGCTTCGGGGGCCAGCGTGGTTAGGTAGACCTAACCACGCACTGGAGTCCATGTGACCACGGGCGGGACACCGAACGCAATATCTTGCCGACGTCCTGTCGGATACTTGGCCGAACGTACGAACCGCCCGGCGACACGGCGGCGGTCCGGGCCGGTGGCCCGGCGCTCGTGCCGGTCAGCCGGCGAGGGTGTCCAGGGCGGTGGTGGCCCAGCGCTCGCCGAGGCCGGTGAGCGTCACGTGCCGCACCTCGTCCGTGGTGTCGCCGACGGCACGGTGGATGACGACGTTCAGCCGGTCGTCGGTCAGCTCCTCGACCTTGCCCTCGCCCCACTCCACGACGATCACGGAGTCGGACAGCGAGACGTCGAGGTCGAGGTCCTCCATCTCGTCGAGCCCGCCCCCCAGGCGGTACGCGTCGACGTGCACCAGCGGCGGGCCCTCGACGAGGGAGGGGTGCACCCGGGCGATGACGAAGGTCGGGGAGGTGACCGCGCCGCGCACGCCGAGCCCCTCGCCGAGGCCCCGGGTCAGCGTCGTCTTGCCCGCCCCCAGTTCGCCGTTCAGCATCACGAGGTCGCCGGCGCGCAGCAGCCGGGCCAGCCTGCGGCCCAGCTCCTGCATCTGTTCGGGGGAGGTCACGGTGATCTGCGCGCCGGCCGCGTCCCGCGTGGACTCAGCCGGGTTGTGCGCTGCTGCTGGTGCTTCCATAGCCACCCACCGTAGCTCCTGCCGGGACGGCTCCCGCGCGTACCAGGAGGTCGGCGAGGCGGTCGGTGACGACCTCGGGATGCTCCAGCATGACGAGGTGTCCCGCGTCGGGGACGAGCACCAGCTCGGCGTCCGGCAGCAGGTCGGCGATGGCCTCGCTGTGCTCGCTCGGTGTCACCAGGTCCTTGACGCCGGCGAGGACGAGGACGGGCAGTTCGGCGAAGTGGGCGAGCGCGGCCGTCTTGTCGTGGTCGGTGAACGCCGGGTAGAACTCGGCGACCACGTCGATCGGCGTGCCCTCGATCATCCGTTCGGCGAACCGCTCGATCGCCGGGTCGACGTCCCGGCCGGCGAACGAGTAGCGCTTGATGACCCCGGCGAACAGGTCGGCGGTGGCCCGCCGTCCGCGCTCGACCAGGGCGGCCTGCTGCCCGAGCGCCTTCAGCACACCGGGGAGCACCCGCCGGACGGCGTTGACGCCCGCGACCGGCAGGCCGAAGTTGACCTCGCCGAGCCGCCCCGACGACGTGCCGACCAGGGCCACGGCGACGACCCGTTCGCGGATCAGCTCGGGGAACCGGTCGGCCAGCGCCATCACCGTCATACCGCCCATGGAGTGCCCCACGAGCACGATCGGGCCCTCGGGCACCGCCGCGTCGATGACCGCCTTCAGGTCGCCGCCGAGCTGGTCGATGGTGACCGGCGTGCCGTCCTTCAGCTGGGCCGCGCCCCGCCCGGAGCGCCCGTGGCTGCGCTGGTCCCAGTGCACCGTGCGCACCACCCCGCGCAGCGCGGCCCGCTGGAAGTGCCAGGAGTCCTGGTTCAGGCAGTAGCCGTGGCTGAAGACGACGGTGACGGGGGCGGGGGCCTTGCGGCCGAAGAGCCGGCGCCGGCGCGGACCGAGCGGTGCCTCCGGCTCGGCCTCGTCGACCTCGTAGTACAGCTCGGTGCCGTCCTCGGCGAACGCCTTGCCGGGGGTGCCGCGCAGCGCGCCGTACGGACCGGCCGAGTCGAGGGCGAGACGGGCCTTCCTGCGCATGCCGCGGCCGACCGTGAGCCGCTCTATCGCGACTCCGGCCGCGGCCCCCGCCGCGACCACGCCTATCGCGGCGCCGGCCACCCCGGCCCTGCGCCAGTTCCCGGCGGAGGCGGCGGCCGAGGCCGCACTCACGACGGCCTCCACGCTGCTCTCGCTCACGTCCCGCTCCTCCTCGTTACGGCTTTCGGCTCTCGGCCGTGCGCTGCTGGTCCGGTGTCCGAACGGCACGCGTCACCCGCCGCGTTCCGCCCGTCGGGTCCCGCGCACCTGTCGGCCCAGGGGTGTTACCCCACTTGTTCCTCGTTCACCTTCACGTAGACGCGGGGGACGCGGGTTCCGATGCGCGTGACGATTTCGTACGCGATCGTGCCCGCGGCCCGGGCCCAGTCCTCGGCGGTCGGCTCGCCCCGGTCGCCGGGGCCGAACAGGACGGCCTGCGCACCGGGCTCGGGCTCGTCACCGCCGAGGTCGACGACGAACTGGTCCATCGCCACCCGGCCCGCGACCGTGCGCCACTTGCCGGCGACCAGGACCGGCCCGGTTCCGGAGGCGTGCCGCGGGATGCCGTCCGCGTAGCCGACGGGGACCAGGCCGAGCGTGGTCTCGCCGGGGGTGACGTAGTGATGTCCGTAGCTCACGCCGTGACCGGCCGGGGCGTGCTTGATGAGGGCCAGCGACGCGCTCAGCGTCATCACGGGCCGCAGCCCGAAGTCGCCCGGCGTGCCGACCTCGGGGCTCGGCGAGATCCCGTAGACGGCGATCCCGGTCCGTACGAGATCGAAGTGGCTCTCGGGGAGGGTCAGCGTCGCGGGCGAGTTGGCGATGTGCCGCACCTCGGGGCGCACGCCCTGCTGCTCGGCGTGGGCCACCATCTCGCGGAACAGCGTGAGTTGGGCCTGGATCGAGGGGTGCCCCGGCTCGTCGGCGCAGGCGAGGTGCGACCAGAGGCCGGTGACGGTGAGGAGGCCGCGGGCCTCGGCGGCGAGGGCCGCGGCGACGAGCTCCGGCCAGTCGGCGGGCTGGCAGCCGCCGCGGCCGAGACCGGTGTCGGCCTTGAGCTGCACCCGCGCCGGCGCGCCGACGGCCTCGGCGGCGGCCGTGACCTCGCGCAGCGCCCACATGCCGCTGACCGACACGTCGAGGTCGGCCTCGATCGCCTCGGCCCAGGGACCGCCCGGGGTCCAGAGCCAGCACATGATGCGGCCCGGGATCCCGGCCGCGCGCAGCGCCAGCGCCTCCTCCGGGGTGGCCGTGCCGAGCCAGGTGGCCCCGGCCTCCCGCGCCGCGCGGGCGCAGGGGACCGCGCCGTGGCCGTACGCGTCGGACTTGACCACGGCCATCAGGGCCGCGGTCGGCGCGTGGGCGCGCAGGGCCCGCACGTTGGCGCGCAGGGCGGCCAGATCGATCTCGGCGCGGGCGCGCAGGGGTGCCGTCCGCGGGTGTGCTGTCTCTGTCATCGCGCCCCAGTCTCTCAGAGGGGCACGACCCCCTTCCGGCACCGGCCCCCGCGACGGGCCCGGCGGTGGACCCCGACCGGCCCGGACGGCTCCCTAGCTGCCGGGCCTGCGGCCCCACACGTACACGTGGTCACGGGTCTTGAGGACGCTCCAGAGTTTCCGTGCGTCGGCGAGCCGCAGGTTCACGCAGCCCATCGAGCCGCCGGTGGTGTGGATGCTTCCGGAGACGGCGTGGAAGGCCTGCCCGCCGCTGAAGAACTGGGCGTACGGCATGGGCGCGTTGTACAGCGACGACCAGTGGTTCTTGTGCTTCCAGTAGATCCGGAACCAGCCGGTCCGGGTGCGGTGTCCGGCGCCGCCGCTGCGCATCGCCACCGGCCCGAAGAGGGTCTTGCCGCCCTTCTGCACCCAGGTGAGCTGACGCTTGAGATCGACGCAGGCGACCCGGTAGGAGCGGACGGGACAGCCCCCGGAGGCCACGATGCCGGCCGCCGGGCCGCTCGCCCCGCCGGTCGCCGCACCACTCGCGGGACCGGCCGCGGAGCCGCTCGCGGGGTCCGGCACGGCGCCGGTCGCAGGCCCGGCCGCGTCACCGGACGCCCCCTCCGTCCCCGTGTCCGTCGGGGCGGTGCGGGCGGACAGCAGGCGCATCCGGGCCCAGGTGACGGGGCCGGCGTAACCGTTGGCCGGCTTGATGCCCTGCCGCGTCTGGAAAGCCCGCACGGCCTCGCAGTCCGCTGCGGACTGCCTGCCGTCCACCGCGAGCCGCAGCCACCGTTCGACCTGCCGCTGGTACGGGCCCCTCCCCGCGGCGCACGCCACCGTGGTGCGCCCCGCCGTGGTGCGCCCTGCCGTGGCGGGCGACGCCGGTCCGGTCAGCGCGCGGCCACCCGCGGGCGGGGGCGGTCCCGGCGCGGCCGTGGCCGTCCCCAGGGGCACGGCCGCCGCCACCGCCAGCAGCACCGCGGTCACCCGGCACGCCATTCGTCTGCTCATCATGCGATCAGCCATACGCAACGAGCCGACGCCCCGGGGTGAGCCGCGCGCACAGGGTCCCCCGATCTGTGCAACGCGGCCCCTCGCTCTCCGGCCCCTCACTCTCCGGGCCCGCGCGGGCCGCACCCCCGTCGCCCGCCCGGCCCCGCCGCCGCCCGGCCCGGGCTCCGTCGCGCCGAGGACCGCCGCGAGCCCTCAGTCCGTCACGTCGCGCCACGCCTCCGGGACGGCCGCGGCCACGTCGTGGGCGCCCGCGGGGGCGCCGTCCGCCGCGAAGCGGCCCGCGAGGCCGTGCAGGTAGGCGGCGACGCTGCCGGCGTCGAGGGCGGACAGGCCGGAGGCCAGCAGCGACCCCGCGAGTCCGGACAGGACGTCCCCGCTGCCGGCCGTCGCCAGCCACGCCGTGCCGGTCGCGTTCACCCGCACCGGGCCGCCGACCGGACCGGCGACCAGGGTCGTGGCGCCCTTGAGGAGCACCGTCGCCCCGTACAGGCCCGCCAGCTCCCGCACCGAGGCGAGCCGCGCCTCCTCCACCGCCTCGCGGGCGACCCCGAGCAGCGCGGCGGCCTCACCGGCGTGCGGGGTCAGCAGGGTGGGCGCGCTCCGGGCCCGTACGGTCTCCCGGTCGGCGAGCCGGAGCGCGTCCGCGTCCACCAGGACCGGTACGTCCGCGGCGAGCACCTCCGCCACGGACGTGGCGTCGTCGCCGATGCCGGGGCCCACCACCCAGGCCTGCACCCGGCCGGCCTTCGCGGGCCCCTCGCCGGACACCAGCGTCTCGGGGAACCGCGCGATGACGGCGTCCGCGGCGGGCCCGACGTACCGCACGGCACCGGCCCCGCCGCGCAGCGCGCCGGAGACGGCGAGCACCGCGGCGCCGGGATAGCGGGCGGACCCGGCGGCGATCCCGACGACACCGCGCCGGTACTTGTCGCTGGCCGCACCCGGCCGGGGCAGCCGGGCGGCGACGTCGGCGTGCTGCAGGGCCTCCAGGTCGGCCTGTTCCGGGAGGTCGAGCCCGATGTCGACGAGGTGGACGGAACCGGCGTACCCGCGCGCCGGATCGACCAGCAGACCCGGCTTGTGCGTGCCGAAGGTGACGGTCAGGTCGGCGCGGACGGCGTCGCCGAGCACCTCGCCGGTGTCCGCCTCGACACCGCTCGGCAGATCGACGGCGACGACCGCGGCGCGGGAGGCGTCGGCGAGTTCGGCGAGCCGTGCGGCGTCGGGCCGCAGGCCGCCCTTGCCGCCGATCCCGACGATGCCGTCGACGATCAGGTCGGCACGGCGCAGGAGCGGTTCGGCGGTGTCGGGCGCGGCGGTCGTGCCCCCGGCGCGCAGCAGCGCCGCGCGTCCCCCCGGGTGTGTCCGGTCGGGTGCGAGCAGCACCGCGGTGACCCCGGCCCCGCGCCGGGCGAGACGCGCTCCGGCGTAGAGGGCGTCGCCCCCGTTGTCGCCGCTGCCCACGAGCAGCACCACCCGGCTGCCGTACACCCGCCCCAGCAGGTCCGCGCAGGCGGCGGCCAGTCCGGCGGCGGCCCGCTGCATCAACGCCCCCTCGGGAAGCCGTGCCATCAGCTCCCGTTCGGCGGCCCTTACGGTCTCCACGCTGTACGCAGTACGCATGCTCCCGAGTCTCCCGCACCGCCGCACGGCGCGCCGCCCCGGCCGCGAGGAGGGTGCCCCGGCGGACGAAGCCGCTATCCCTCGGCGATCACCACCGCCGAGGCCACCCCGGCGTCGTGACTGAGCGACACATGCCAGGAGCGCACGCCCAGTTCGGCCGCCCGGGCCGCGACCGTGCCCTTCACCCGCAGGCGGGGCCGGCCGCTGTCCTCGACGTAGACCTCGGCGTCCGTCCAGTGCAGGCCGGCCGGCGCGCCCAGCGCCTTGGCGAGCGCCTCCTTCGCCGCGAACCGCGCCGCGAGCGAGGCGACCCCCCGCCGCCCACCGCTCGGCAACGACAACTCCCGCTCCACGAAAAGCCGTTCGGCCAGCCCCGGCGTCCGCTCAAGCGACGCCCGGAACCGTTCGATCTCGGCCACGTCGATCCCGACCCCGATGATGCTCATGACGGCACCCTAAAGCTCTCGGACCACCTTCCGCGCGCCCGCGGCTCCCGCGACACCCGCCACGGAACCGCGTCACCGATCCGTCGGGGCGCCTCCACCGGAGCGGGCCCCGACACCCGCTCACTCCACCGTCACCGACTTCGCCAGGTTCCTCGGCTGGTCCACCTCGTTGCCGCGGGCCGTCGCCAGTTCGCAGGCGAAGACCTGGAGCGGGACCGTCGAGACCAGGGGCTGGAGCAGGGTCGGGGTGGCCGGGACGCGGATCAGGTGGTCGGCGTACGGGACGACCGCCTCGTCGCCCTCCTCCGCGATGACGATCGTGCGGGCGCCCCGGGCCCGGATCTCCTGGATGTTGGAGACGATCTTGTCGTGCAGGACCGAGCGGCCGCGCGGCGACGGCGCGATGACCACCACCGGCAGGTCCTCCTCGATCAGCGCGATGGGCCCGTGCTTCAGCTCGCCCGCCGCGAACCCCTCGGCGTGCATGTACGCCAGCTCCTTGAGCTTCAGGGCCCCTTCGAGCGCGACCGGGTAGCCCACGTGCCGCCCGAGGAACAGCACCGTGTCCTTGTGGGCGAGGGAGCGCGCCAGTTCCCGTACAGGCTCCATGGTCTCCAGGACCCGCTCGACCTCGCGGGAGATGCGGGACAGCTCCCGGATGACCGCCTGGATCTCGTCGCCCCACTTGGTGCCGCGCACCTGGCCCAGGTACAGCGCGACCAGGTAGCAGGCCACCAGTTGGGTGAGGAAGGCCTTGGTGGAGGCGACGGCCACCTCGGGGCCGGCGTGCGTGTAGAGGACCGCGTCGGACTCGCGCGGGATCGTCGAACCGTTCGTGTTGCAGATCGCCAGGACCTTGGCGCCCTGCTCACGGGCGTGCCGCAGCGCCATCAGCGTGTCCATGGTCTCGCCGGACTGCGAGATCGCGACGACGAGGGTCTGCCGGTCCAGGATCGGGTCCCGGTAGCGGAACTCGCTGGCCAGTTCCACCTCGCACGGCATGCGCGTCCAGTGCTCGATGGCGTACTTGGCGATCAGACCGGCGTGGAACGCGGTGCCGCAGGCGACGATGACGACCTTGTCGATCTCGCGCAGCGTCCGGACCGGGATGCGCACCTCGTCGAGGGACAGCGAACCGGCCGCGTCGATCCGCCCGAGCAGGGTGTCGGCGACCGCCTTCGGCTGCTCGGCGATCTCCTTGAGCATGAAGTAGTCGTAGCCGCCCTTCTCCGCCGCCGACGCGTCCCAGTCGACGTGGTACGAGCGCACCTCGGCGGGGCTGCCGTCGAACCCGGTGACGACGACACCGTCCCGGCGCAGCTCGACGACCTGGTCCTGCCCCAGCTCGATCGCCGAACGGGTGTGAGCGATGAACGCCGCGACGTCGGAGGCGAGGAACGCCTCACCCTCGCCGACCCCCACCACCAGCGGCGAGTTGCGGCGCGCGCCGACGACCACGCCCGGATCGTCCGCGTCGACCGCGACCAGGGTGAACGCGCCCTCCAGACGCCGGCACACCAGCCGCATGGCCTCCGCCAGGTCCGCGCACGAGGAGAACTCCTCGGCGAGCAGATGGGCGACCACCTCGGTGTCCGTCTCGGAGGTCAGGTCGTGGCCCCGCTCGGCCAGTTCGGCGCGGAGCGACGCGAAGTTCTCGATGATCCCGTTGTGGACGACGGCGACCCGGCCCGCGTTGTCGAGGTGCGGATGCGCGTTGGCGTCCGTCGGCCCTCCGTGGGTGGCCCAGCGGGTGTGGCCGATCCCCGTCGTGCCGGCCGGCAGCGGCCGGTCGACCAGCTCCTTCTCCAGGTTGACCAGCTTCCCGGCCTTCTTCGCGGCGGCGAGCCCCCCGTCCGCCAGGACGGCGACACCCGCCGAGTCGTACCCCCGGTACTCCAGCCGCTTCAGTCCGGCCATCACCACGTCAAGCGCCGACTGCGACCCCACGTATCCCACGATTCCGCACATGGCGGCAGCGTACGGGCCGACCCCGTTCCGATACCGGTATTCCGTGCCCGATATCGGAAATTCCAGCCACCCTCCGCACCGGCCCGCCGGCCCCCGAATCCACCCCGCGGCCCCCGGCGTGACGGACCCCACCCTCCATCCCGTCCATACTCCCGTAACAATGGACTGTGATCTCTCCGGTCTCCTCGTTGCCGCGGAGCGCCCACCGGTCCAAGCCGGAGGCGACTCCCTACGTCGACCTCACCCGTGCCGAGTGGAGCGCGCTGCGCGAAAAGACGCCGCTCCCGCTGAACGCCGAGGAGGTCGAGAAACTGCGTGGCCTGGGCGACGTCATCGACCTCGACGAGGTGCGGGACATCTACCTGCCGCTGTCCAGACTCCTGAACCTGTACGTCGGGGCGACGGACGGTCTCCGAGGCGCCCTGAACACCTTCCTCGGTGAGAAGGGCTCCCAGGCGGGCACCCCGTTCGTCATAGGCGTCGCCGGTTCCGTGGCCGTCGGCAAGTCCACCGTCGCCCGTCTGCTCCAGGCGCTCCTCTCCCGCTGGCCCGAGCACCCCCGCGTCGAGCTGGTCACCACAGACGGTTTCCTGCTCCCCACCAAGGAGCTCGAAGCGCGCGGCCTGATGTCCCGCAAGGGCTTCCCCGAGTCGTACGACCGGCGGGCGCTGACCCGCTTCGTCGCCGACATCAAGGCCGGCAAGGACGAGGTGACGGCCCCCGTCTACTCGCACCTGATCTACGACATCGTGCCCGGCCGGCGACTGACGGTCCGCCGCCCCGACATCCTCATCGTCGAGGGCCTGAACGTGCTCCAGCCGGCCCTGCCCGGCAAGGACGGCCGCACCCGTGTCGGCCTCGCGGACTACTTCGACTTCAGCGTGTACGTCGACGCCCGCGCCGAGGACATCGAACGCTGGTACCTGAACCGCTTCCGCAAGCTGCGCGCGACCGCCTTCCAGAACCCGGACTCGTACTTCCGCAAGTACACCCAGGTCTCCGAGGACGAGGCGCTCGACTACGCCCGCACGACCTGGCGCACCATCAACAAGCCCAACCTGCTGGAGAACGTGGCCCCCACCCGAGGCCGGGCGACCCTCGTCGTACGCAAGGGCCAGGACCACAAGGTGCAGCGCCTGAGCCTGCGCAAACTCTGACCACTACGCTGCCGCCATGCTGCATCTGCGCCTGATCACCCCCGCCGACCGGACCGACGACGTGGTGCGCCTCATCGAGGCGACGGTGGGCACCGCCCATGTCGTCGTCCTGCCGGGAGCCGCCCGCAATCCGGCCGGGGACGTCGTGCTGTGCGACGTGGCGCGGGAGGCGGGCGACGAACTCATAGGCGGGCTCCGGGGCCTGGGCATCGACCGCACGGGCTCGATCGCGGTCGACGACATCGACCTCTCCCTGTCGAAGCGCGCCGACAAGGCGGAGGCGGACGCCCCGGGCGAGGGCGCCGACGCGGTGCTGTGGGAGCACCTGGAGGAGGCCACGCACGAGGAGTCGACCCTGTCGGTCACCTACGTCGCGTTCATCACGATCGCCACCATGATCGCGGCCTGCGGTGTCGTGCTCGACAACGCGGTGCTGATCGTGGGCGCCATGGCCGTCGGACCGGAGTTCGGCCCGCTGGCCGGCCTGTGCACCGCCGCCGTGCAACGGGGCACGCGCCTGGCGCTGCGCTCCCTGACGGCGCTGCTGGCCGGCTTCGCGATCGCCATGGCGGTGACGGTCCTCTTCAGCCTGTTCATGGACGGGGTGGGCCTGTTCACCGAGGCCCAGTTGGAGGGCCCGCGCCCCAACACGGGCTTCGTCTACGCCCCGGACTGGTTCTCGTTCGTCGTGGCGGTCCTCGCGGGCGCGGCCGGCATGCTGTCGCTGACCTCGGCGAAGTCGGGGGCCCTGGTCGGTGTCGCGATCTCCGTGACGACCGTGCCGGCGGCGGCGAACGCCGCGGTGGCCCTGAGCTACGGCGACATGGGGCAGACCTGGGGCTCCACCAAGCAACTGCTGTTCAACCTGCTCGGCATCGTCCTCGCCGGCATCCTCACGCTGATGGCCCAGAAGTGGTTCTGGGCGCTGCAGCGAGGGCGCAAGGTCGCCGCGTAGCCCCCCCGCCCCCGCACGCCGTGAGGCCCGGCACCCCGTTGGGGGTGCCGGGCCTCACGGCTGAGACGAAGGTCTCCGGGACGGTCCTAGCCCAGCGCCGACTTCACGGCGTCGGCGAGGCGCGCGGCCACCGAGCGGGCGTGCTCGATGTCGGCGGCCTCGACCATCACGCGGACGAGCGGCTCGGTGCCGGAGGGGCGCAGCAGCACCCGTCCGGTGCTGCCGAGCTCCCGCTCCGCGTCGGCGACCGCGGTGGCCAGCTCGGCGGAGGTGTTCACCCGCGTCCGGTCGACGTCCGGCACGTTGATGAGGACCTGCGGCAGGCGCTCCATGACCGAGGCGAGGTCGCGGAGCGTACGGCCGCTCTGCGCGACCCGGGCGGCCAGCAGGAGGCCGGTCAGCGTGCCGTCGCCGGTGGTGGCGTGGTCCAGGACGATGACGTGCCCGGACTGCTCCCCGCCGAGGGCGTAGCCGTGCCGCTTCATCTCCTCCAGGACGTAGCGGTCACCGACCGCCGTCTGGACGAGGGCGAGGCCCTCGCGCTCCATGGCGAGCTTGAAGCCCAGGTTGGACATGACCGTCGCGACGACGGTGCCGGAGCGCAGTACGGAACGCTCCCGCATCGCCAGCGCGAGGACGGCCAGGATCTGGTCGCCGTCGATCTCGTCGCCCGTGTGGTCCACGGCGAGGCAGCGGTCGGCGTCGCCGTCGTGCGCGATGCCGAGGTCGGCGCCGTGCTCGACGACGGCCGCCTTGAGCAGTTCCAGGTGGGTGGAGCCGCAGCCGTCGTTGATGTTCAGCCCGTCGGGCTCCGCGCCGATCGTGATGATCTCGGCACCGGCCCGCGCGAACGCCTCGGGCGAGACCCGGGAGGCGGCGCCGTGCGCCTCGTCGAGGACGACCTTCAGACCGTCGAGCCGGTTCGGCAGGACCCCGATGAGGTGGGCGACGTACTGGTCGAAGCCCTGGTCGTAGGAGTTCACCCGGCCGACGCCCGAGCCGGTGGGGCGGTCCCAGGGGGCCCCGGTGCGGTGCTCCTCGTAGACGCCCTCGATCCGGTCCTCCAGCTCGTCGGCGAGCTTGTGCCCGCCGCGGGCGAAGAACTTGATGCCGTTGTCGGGCATGGCGTTGTGGCTGGCGGAGAGCATCACGCCGAGGTCGGCGCCGAGCGCACCGGTGAGATACGCCACCGCGGGGGTGGGCAGCACACCGACCCGCAGGACGTCCACGCCCGCGCTGGCGAGGCCGGCGACCACCGCGGCCTCCAGGAACTCCCCGGACGCGCGCGGATCCCGCCCGACCACCGCCACAGCCCGGTGGCCCTCGAAGGTTCCCGCCTCGGCGAGTACGTGCGCCGCCGCCACGGAGAGCCCGAGCGCGAGCTCGGCCGTCAGATCCGCGTTGGCGACACCGCGCACGCCGTCCGTGCCGAAGAGTCGTCCCACTTGTCCTCCTGAGGAAGCTTCAGAGTACGAAATTCCCCCCGAAGAATACGGAGGTCATCCGATCACATGAGCCTTTGAGCACCTTGTGCCGTTATACGCCCAGCGCTGTGATAAACGAACGCCCCGGCGGCACTGTGGCGTGCCGCCGGGGCGTTCGAAGCTACGCGTACAACGCGTACGTGCAGGCAGCGAAGCTTAACGCTTGCTGTACTGCGGAGCCTTGCGGGCCTTCTTGAGACCGGCCTTCTTGCGCTCGACCGCACGGTCGTCACGCTTGAGGTAACCGGCCTTCTTGAGGGCGGCGCGGTTGTTGTCCACGTCGGCCTCGTTCAGCGCGCGGGCCACGCCGAGGCGCAGGGCACCGGCCTGACCGGAGACGCCGCCACCCGAGATGCGGGCGATGACGTCGTAGCGGCCGTCGAGCTCGAGCACCTTGAAGGGCTCGTTGACTTCCTGCTGGTGGACCTTGTTCGGGAAGTAGTCCTCGAGCGTGCGCCCGTTGACCTTCCACTTGCCGGTGCCCGGGACGATCCGGACGCGGGCGATCGCGTTCTTGCGACGGCCCAGGCCGGCGGCCGGCTGCGGGTCGCCGAAGCGGCCCGCGAGCGACTCCGAGGTGTACTCGCCCTCGACGGGCACCTCGGACTCGGTGGTGTAGTTCTCGACGTCGACGAGCTCAGTCTCTTCGACCGGCTGCTCAACAGTGGTCTCGGCCACGATTCTCCTCAGATTTCTTTATGTCTTAGGGGGTGGCCGGAACTACTGCGCGACCTGGGTGATCTCGAACGGGACCGGCTGCTGCGCAGCGTGCGGGTGGTTCTCGCCCGCGTAGACCTTGAGCTTCGAGAGCACCTGGCGGCCCAGGGTGTTCTTGGGAACCATGCCCCGGATGGCCTTCTCGACGGCCTTCTCGGGGTTCTTCGCCAGCAGCTCGTCGTAACGGACGGAGCGCAGACCACCCGGGTAACCGGAGTGGCGGTACGCCAGCTTCTGGGTCTTCTTGTTGCCGGAAAGGTGCACCTTGTCCGCGTTGATGATGATGACGAAGTCACCAGCGTCGACGTGGGGGGCGTAGATCGGCTTGTGCTTGCCCCGCAGGATGTTCGCTGCAGTGGTCGCCAGACGACCCAGGACGACATCCTGGGCGTCGATGACGTACCACTGGCGAGTGATGTCGCCGGGCTTGGGGCTGTACGTACGCACGGTCGTAGCCTTCGCTTCTTCAGTGAGTGGGTCCTGACATGGCCACCACGGACGATCACGACAGCCCTGACCGCACTGCGGTGACGCATACCGCGTGCTGGTCGCTGGTCATCAGCCCCGGTGGACCGGTGTAAGGGCCCCTCACGTGAGAATGAGCAAGCCAATACACATAACGAACCGCAAGCTTACCCGCGGTGCCCCGGACGGGTCAAAACGCGAGTGATCACACCCGCGTGGCCCGTCGTCCCTGCCGCTGTGCGACGAAGGATCCGGGGCCGCGGAGAGCCTGATGGCGGCGGTGCAGGAGCACCACTGCCGCGGTCGTCACCACCAGGGTAAAGCAGTCCCGGAACGCGCGTCGGGTCACCGGTTCCAGCCAGGGCCAGTCCGCCCCGGGCACCTGTGGTACGAGCGCCAGCCAGAACCAGGGCCCCCGGGTCACCGAGTCCGGATACGGCAGCCCCGCGAGCAGCAGCGGCACCACGACCAGCAGATAGTGGTCGTACGACGGCCGGGACACCAGGAACGCCGACAGCATCAGCAGCACCGCGGTCTCGACCAGCCGCAGTGGCCCCGGAGCACCGCGGGACCAGCGGCGGTACGCGCAGACGACCCCGGCGGCCGCCGCGGCGCAGGCGAGCGGGACGGCGACCGGGCCGGGCACCCCGAGCCGGGGCAGCACCGCCGCGGGCGACGCCTCGTAGAGCGTGACGAACGTGTCGTGGCCCCGCAGCAGGAACGGCAGCGTCCGGGTCACGAACCCCGTGGGATCGGGCATCAGCAGCGCCGCTCCGCCGGACGCCGCGGCCGGTACCAGCACCACCGCGGCGAGTCCCGGCCACCGGCGCGCGAAGACGAAGAGGAGCGCCACCGGCGCCAGCAACGGCTTGAGGGCCACGGCGGCGCCCACGACCACACCGGCCCACCCCCAGCGCTCCCGCGCGGCCAGCAGCAGCGCGAGCGGCAGCGCGGCGGCGGCCGTCACGGTCCAGTTGCCGAGCGAGACCAGGTGCCCGAAGGGCGCGAACCCGAGCGCGAGCGCGGCGGGACCGAGCACCCCGAGCCGGCTGCGTCCCGGCACCCCGTGGATCCGCAGCGCGCACACCCAGCCCGCGAGCAGCAGCGCCGTCACGGTCAGCGGAACCAGCGCCCGCAGCACCGCGTCCGGGAGCACCGCCTGCGGCACCGCGGCGAGCACCGCGCTCGGCAGATAGAGGAAGTGCCGGTCGGCGTAGGGCGATCCGCCGTCCAGCCAGGTGCGCGCGGCCCGGACGACGATCGCGTTGTCCATCCCACCGTCCGCACTGGCCCGCGCGACCCCGGCGACATGTGCGCAGAGCACCACGGCCGTCACTGCCCACGCATGCCAGGACGCCCGGCGTACCAACCACCCGGAGATGTCACTTTTGCCCGTCCGCATTCAGATCACGCTAGGGGCTCAAGTGCTCGATGGAGCGGAACGGCACCCCCCAACCCCCGTCTAAGATGCGGCGCATGAGTTATGGGCAGGGTGGGCAGGGGCAGGCCCCGTGGGACCCCTGGAAGCCGGGTTCTCAGCAACAGTCCCAGTGGGGCGGCCAGCAGACCGGCGCGAGCCCCGACTGGGCCGCGCTGGCGGAGGCTTCCGAGACGCGCAACAGGCGCCGCAGGCTGCTGTTCATCGTGGGCGGGGCGGTGGCCACCGTGGCGGTCGGCGCTGCCGTCGCCATGGCCGTCGTGAACGCCAACGGGAGCAACCAGGCGTCCAACCAGCCGTCGAACCTGCCCGCCACCGCGGACATCCCGAGTTCCTCGGAGCCGGCGCCGTCGTTCGAGCCGACCTCGGCTCCGCCGCCGCTGGATCCCAAGGAGTTCATATCCAGCGCGCAGAAGGACACGGCGCCGCTGAGCCCGGACATCCTCTTCCCCGGTACGCAGCTCACCATGGGCGACCGCGTCTACCGCAAGGGCCCGACGGCCGACACGAAGAACTGCGCCTCGGCCGCGAAGGGCACGCTCCCGCCGGTTCTCACCAAGGACGGCTGCACCCGCTTCCTGCGCGTCACCTACAGCAAGGACGGCGTCGCGGTCACGGTCGGTGTCGCGGTCTTCGACTCCGAGGCCAAGGCGACCAAGGCGAAGGCCGACGCGGACAAGAAGAGCATCATCTCGTCCCTGTCGGGCAACGGCGTCAAGGCCTTCTGCGACGCGGCCGTCTGCCGTTCCACCACCAATGCCTACGGCCGGTACGCCTACTTCACCCTTGCCGGCTTCAGCAACGGCAAGGACGTGACGACGAAGGACACCGCGGTGTTCACGAGCGGCGACGACCTGGCCGAGTTCACCTTCCGGCAGATCCGCCGCCGCGGCGAGGCCCAGGCCTCCGCGGCCGCCGCGCAGTAACTCCCCCCGTACGGCGGCCGGGTGCGTCCCGGCCGCCTCCGGCGGTCAGCAGCCGGCGCAGCCGTCCGCGCCGGGCAACGTGCGCTTGTTCCGCGCCTCCTTGTTCCGCGCGGCCAGCAACTCGTCGGCGGGATAGCCGACTTCCTCCAGCGTCAGCCCGTGTGGGCGTACGACGTGGACGGCGGAGTCCCGTACCCCGGCGGCGAGCACCTTCCCCGGCCAGTCGGGGCCGCGGTGGCCGTCCCCCACGAACAGCAGGGCACCGATGAGCGAGCGCACCATGTTGTGGCAGAACGCGTCGGCCCGCACGGTCGCGGTGATGACGCCGTCCGCGCCCCGCACCAGGCTCAGTTCCTGGAGCGTACGGATGGTCGTCGCACCCTCGCGCTTCTTGCAGTAGGCGGCGAAGTCGTGCTCCCCCAGCAGCCCTTCGGCGGCCCGGTTCATGGCGTCGACGTCCAACGGCCAGTCGTGCCACAGGACATGACTGCGCAGCAGCGGATCGACACCACCGGGTTCGTCGGTGACGCGGTAGGCGTACCGCCGCCAGACCGCCGAGAAGCGGGCGTTGAACCCCGCGGGCGCCTCGGTGAGCGACCACACCCGGACGTCCTTCTCCAGTCGTCCGGCGAGCCGCTTCAGCAGCTTCTCGCGGTGCTCCGCCCACACCTCCTCGGGCAGATCGACGTGGGCCACCTGGCCGCGCGCGTGCACCCCGGCGTCGGTCCGTCCGGCCACGGTCAGCTCGTAGGTGGTGTCCTTCGTCCGCGTCACCGTCCGCAGCGCGTCCTCGATGTCGCCCTGGACGGTCCTGCGGCCACTGGCCTGCTTCGCCCACCCGGAGAACCCGCTCCCGTCGTAGGACAGGTCCATCCGTACCCGTACGAACCCGGGCTCTGCTTCGTCACTCACTCGTGGATCCTCTCAAGCCCGGCGTCGGCGCCGGAAACGCGAAAGCGGGCCCGCCCCCGAAGGGACGGACCCGCTCACAGCGAGGCGGTGCCTCAGGCGTCCTTCGACTCCTCGGCGGGAGCCTCGGTGGCGTCCTCGACCTTGGTGTCCTCGACCTTGGCCGGAGCCTCGGCGTCCTTGGCGGAACGCTTGGTCGCGGCCTCGGCCTCACCGGTGGCCTGCTGGGCCACGGTCAGGGCCTCGACCAGCTCGATGACAGCCATGGGCGCGTTGTCGCCACGGCGGTTACCGATCTTGGTGATACGGGTGTAGCCACCCGGGCGGTTCTCGTAGCGCGGGCCGATCTCGGTGAAGAGCGTGTGCACGATGCTCTTGTCCGTGATCACCGAGAGCACCTGACGGCGGTTGTGAAGGTCACCCTTCTTCGCCTTGGTGACCAGACGCTCGGCGTAGGGACGCAGGCGACGGGCCTTGGCCTCGGTGGTGGTGATGCGGCCGTGCTCGAAGAGCGACTTCGCGAGGTTCGCGAGGAGCAGCTTCTCGTGCGCGGCGCTGCCGCCCAGACGGGCACCCTTGGCAGGCTTCGGCATGTGTTTCTCCTAGGTGTCTGCTCCGGCCGTATCAGGTACCGAAGTCAGTGTCCGAGCGGGCGATTGCCCGTCGGAGACCCCGCGCGCCCCGAAGGGGCGCGGGGAACTGCCGACCAGCCGCAGCCGGTCGGCAGCCAAGACGGAACCGTCGGTCCCGAGCCTTTAGTACTGCTCGGTCTCGACGAAGCCGGCGTCCGCGTCGTCGTCGGCGCCGAAGGCGTCGGCGGCGGCGGTCGGGTCGAATCCGGGCGGGCTGTCCTTCAGGGCCAGGCCCATGCCGGCCAGCTTCGCCTTGACCTCGTCGATGGACTTCGCACCGAAGTTGCGGATGTCCAGGAGGTCGGCCTCGGAGCGGGCGACGAGCTCACCCACGGAGTGGATGCCCTCACGCTTGAGGCAGTTGTACGACCGAACGGTGAGCTCCAGCTCCTCGATCGGCAGGGCGAGATCAGCGGCGAGGGCGGCGTCCGTGGGGGACGGGCCCATGTCGATGCCCTCGGCGTCGATGTTGAGCTCGCGCGCCAGACCGAACAGCTCGACCAGGGTCTTACCGGCCGACGCCATGGCGTCACGGGGACGCATGGCCTGCTTGGTCTCGACGTCGACGATCAGCTTGTCGAAGTCGGTGCGCTGCTCGACACGGGTCGCCTCGACCTTGTACGTGACCTTCAGCACCGGCGAGTAGATCGAGTCGACCGGGATGCGCCCGATCTCCTGACCGACCTGCTTGTTCTGAACGGCGGAGACGTAGCCGCGACCGCGCTCGACGGTCAGCTCCATCTCCAGCTTGCCCTTGCCGTTGAGCGTGGCGAGGACGAGCTCGGGGTTGTGCACCTCGACACCGGCCGGGGGCGCGATGTCGGCGGCGGTGACCAGACCCGGGCCCTGCTTGCGCAGGTACATCACGACCGGCTCGTCGTGCTCCGAGGAGACGACGAGCTGCTTGATGTTGAGGATCAGGTCGGTGACGTCCTCCTTGACGCCCGGCACGGTGGTGAACTCGTGCAGGACACCGTCGATCCGGATGCTGGTGACAGCGGCGCCGGGGATCGAGGAGAGGAGCGTGCGGCGAAGAGAGTTGCCGAGGGTGTAGCCGAAGCCCGGCTCCAGCGGCTCGATCACGAACCGGGAGCGGAATTCGTCGACGACCTCTTCGGTCAACGAGGGACGCTGAGCGATCAGCATGGTGTGGATCCTTCAGTCATGGGCGCCCGCTATTTGACGCCCTGCTGTTACTGCAAGGGTACGGGCGGCACACCTCCGAGGAGACGTACCGCCCGAAAGCCCGGTCAGACGCGAGACAACCGTGCGTCAGACGCGGCGGCGCTTGGGCGGACGGCAGCCGTTGTGCGGGGTGGGAGTGACGTCCTGGATCGAGCCGACCTCGAGGCCGGTGGCCTGGAGGGAGCGGATCGCGGTCTCACGGCCGGAGCCGGGACCCTTGACGAACACGTCCACCTTGCGCATGCCGTGCTCCTGCGCGCGACGGGCAGCCGACTCGGCGGCCATCTGCGCGGCGAACGGAGTGGACTTGCGCGAGCCCTTGAAGCCGACGTGGCCGGCGGAGGCCCAGGAGATCACGTTGCCCGAGGGGTCCGTGATCGAGACGATCGTGTTGTTGAACGTGCTCTTGATGTGCGCGTGGCCGTGAGCGACGTTCTTCTTTTCCTTGCGGCGCACCTTCTTGGCAGCGCCCTGACGACCCTTGGGGGGCATCTATTTCTCCTACGGGGAGGTGGTCGGTCCTACAGCGAAGACCGCTGGTGAAGCGTTGTCCGCTGAGGACTACTTCTTGCCCGGCTTCTTCTTGCCGGCGATCGCGCGACGCGGGCCCTTGCGGGTACGGGCGTTCGTGCTGGTGCGCTGACCGTGCACGGGCAGGCCACGACGGTGGCGGATGCCCTGGTAGCAGCCGATCTCGATCTTCCGGCGAATGTCGCCCTGGATCTCGCGACGGAGGTCACCCTCGGTCTTGATGTTGGCGTCCACGTACTCGCGGATCTTGACCAGCTCCTCCTCGGAGAGGTCACGAACGCGCGTGTTGGGGTTCACGCCAGTCTCGGCCAGCGTCAGCTGGGAAAGCGTCCGGCCGATGCCGAACACGTAGGTGAGGGCGACCTCCACACGCTTTTCGCGCGGGATGTCAACACCGGAAACGCGTGCCATTCAATGGCTCCAGTTGTCGTTCGGAGGTCTTCCACAGAACCGGATCCCGCCCGCCGTCGTTCTCCGATCCTTGGATCGAGAATTCGGTACGAACCGGGTCCCCGGCCTCCGACCGGGGGTGTCAGGGCAGACGTACGTCAGCCCTGGGTTCCGCGTATGAACATGTACTGCTTGCGTCGCGCGAAGTATCTGCGGATGCAGAAGGTTCGGTCGTGCGTCAGCCCTGGCGCTGCTTGTGGCGCGGGTTTTCGCAGATGACCATGACCCGACCGTGACGGCGGATCACCCTGCACTTGTCGCAGATCTTCTTGACGCTCGGCTTGACCTTCATTAGGTGAGGTTCTCCGGGTCAGTGCCACCCCCCGCGCCCCGGAACGGGAACACGGAGCAAGGCAAGATCTACTTGTAGCGGTAGACGATCCGGCCACGCGTCAGGTCGTACGGAGACAACTCCACCACGACCCGGTCGTCAGGGAGGATACGGATGTAGTGCATACGCATCTTGCCGCTGATGTGAGCCAGGACCTGGTGGCCGTTCTGGAGCTCCACCTTGAACATGGCGTTCGGGAGAGACTCGACGACAGTGCCTTCGATCTCGATGGCACCTTGCTTCTTGGCCACGCTTCGCCCTTCGAATCGACTACCTTGATCGACTCCGCACGAGCCGCATGCAGACATGCGGGTGCACGAGAGCCGACGAGTCAGTCTACGTCAGGGCCCCCGGAAAGACGAATTCGTCTCCGGCGTTCTCCGCCTTCTCATGACGATGCCCCACCCGTCGACGTGGTATGCGCGAGGAGCGGGGCGGACCGGCTAGCACACGGTCGGCTGGAAGGGGCGGCGCGGAGGTGAGCCGAACGCCACAGTGACGAGGGAGACGCGAGGAGAGCCGAGGGGAGAAAGGGGAACGCGAGCAAGATCGTAAAGGATCTCCCCCGCGTTCCGCACGCGGTCGTCTCAGCCGGCCAGGGGGTCCGGAGCCGTCGTGATCCCGAACTCGGCGAGCTTCGCCTTGCCGCCGTCGGGGGCCGTCAGGACCAGCGGACCGTCCTCGGTCAGCGCCACGGAGTGCTCCCAGTGCGAGGACCAGGTCCCGTCCGTGGTGATGACGGTCCAGTCGTCCTCCAGGACCTCGGTCCGCGGAGTGCCGAGCGACACCATCGGCTCGATCGCGAGGCAGAACCCGGGGACCAGCTTCGGACCCTTGCCACGCCTGCGCTCGACGTAGTTCAGCAGGTGCGGGTCCATGTGCATCTCGGTGCCGATGCCGTGGCCGCCGTAGTCCTCGACGATGCCGTACTTGCCGCCGCCCGGCTTCGGCTGCCGGCGGATGTACGTCTCGATGGCCCGGGAGACGTCCACCAGCCGGTTGCCCAGCTTCATGGCCGCGATGCCCGCCCACATCGACTCCTCGGTCACCCGGGAGAGTTCGACCACCTCAGGAGCGTGGCCGGAGCCCACGAACGCGGTGAACGCGGCGTCGCCGTGCCAGCCGTCGACGATCGCGCCGGCGTCGATGGAGATGATGTCGCCGTCCTTCAGGACGGTCTTGTCGTCCGGGATGCCGTGGACGACGACCTCGTTCACCGAGGTGCAGATCGTCGCGGGGAATCCGCCGTACCCGAGGAAGTTCGGCTTGGCCTCGTGCTCCGCCAGGACCTTGCGGGCGACCTCGTCCAGATCCCGGGTCGTCGCACCGGGCACGGCCGCCTCACGCGTGGCCGCATGGATGGCGGCGACGACCAGTCCCGCCTCACGCATCTTGGCGATCTGCTCGGGGGTCTTGATCTGCACCATGGTGGCTGCGGCCTTTCTGGACCGGGACGACGGACTGTCTCAACGACGGACTACCCCAACGATACGGGGAGCGGGCCCCGCCCCGCCCGGGGCCTTGGACCTCTCCCCCGCGGGGCTCATGGCCCGACCCCGTCGCGCACGTCGGCCGCGGCACCCTGAACGGGTACCGCGGCCGATGCGACGTACTGCTTCACGCGCCCGCGGTCAGCTGCACCGCGGAGCGGATCCCGCACGAGACCTAGGCGGCCTCGCGGGACAGCGCCTCCATGGCGCGTCCCGTGACCTCTTCCACCTTGCCGAGCGCGAGGATCGTGACGACCAGGCTCTGCGCCCGGTAGTAGTCGATGATCGGCTCGGTCTGCGTGTGGTAGACCTCCAGGCGCTTGCGGACGGTCTCCTCGGAGTCGTCGTCGCGCTGGTACAGCTCGCCGCCGCAGACGTCACAGACGCCCTCCTGCTTGGGCGCCTTGTACGACACGTGGAACACGTGCGACGAGTCGTTGCGGCAGATGCGACGGCCCGCGATACGGCGGACCACCTCGTCCTCGGGGACCTCCAGGTCCAGCACCGCGTCCAGCTTCATGCCCTCGGTGCTCAGCATCTCGTCGAGCGCCTCGGCCTGCGAGACGTTGCGCGGGAAGCCGTCGAGGAGGAAGCCGTTCTCCGCGTCGGGCTGCTCCATGCGGTCCTTGGCCATGGCGATGGTGACCTCGTCGGGTACCAGATCGCCCTTGTCCATGTAGGACTTCGCCAGCTTGCCCAGTTCCGTCTGCCGACTGATGTTGGCGCGGAACAGGTCGCCCGTGGAGATGTGCGGGATCCCCAGATTCTTGGCGAGGAACGCAGCCTGCGTTCCCTTCCCGGCACCGGGCGGCCCGACGAGGACGATTCGCATCAGCGGAGGAACCCTTCGTAATTGCGCTGCTGAAGCTGACTCTCGATCTGCTTCACCGTCTCGAGGCCGACACCCACGATGATCAGGATGCTTGTGCCACCGAACGGGAAGTTCTGGTTTGCCCCGAAACCAACCAACGCCACTGTCGGTACGAGAGCGATCAGCCCCAGATACAGCGAACCCGGCCAGGTGATCCGGTTGAGTACGTAACTGAGGTACTCAGCGGTCGGCCGGCCAGCCCGGATGCCCGGGATGAAGCCACCATACTTCTTCATGTTGTCGGCTACTTCCTCGGGGTTGAACGAGATCGCCACGTAGAAGAACGCGAAGAAAACGATCAGAAGGAAGTACATCGCGATGTAAATCGGGTGGTCACCCTTGGTCAGGTTGTTCGTGATCCACGTCTTCCACCCCGAATTGCCCTTCGAGAACTGGGCGATGAGGCTCGGGATGTAGAGCAGCGACGACGCGAAGATGACAGGGATCACACCTGCCTGGTTGACCTTCAACGGGATGTAGGTCGACGTGCCACCGTACGAACGGCGGCCGATCATGCGCTTCGCGTACTGGACCGGGATCCGTCGCTGCGCCTGCTCGACGAAGACCACCAGGCCGACCATGAACAGGCCCACCAGGATCACCGTGCCGAACTCGATCCAGCCGTCCGCCAGCTTGCCCTGGATCTTGACGGTCCACAGGGCGCTCGGGAAGGTCGCGGCGATCGAGATGAACATGAGGATCGACATGCCGTTGCCGATGCCGCGGTCGGTGATGAGCTCACCGAGCCACATGACGACGCAGGTACCGGCGGTCATCGTGATGACCATCGTGATCGTGGTGAAGATCGACTGGTTCGGCACGATCTGGTTGCCGACCGGGCAGGTACCGAACAGTGCGCCGCTACGAGCGGTGGCCACCAGGCCCGTGCCCTGCAGGATGGCGAGCGCGACCGTCAGATACCGCGTGTACTGCGTGATCTTCGCGGTGCCGGCCGAGCCCTCCTTCTTGAGGGCTTCCAGGCGCGGAATGACCACGGTCAGCAGCTGCAGGATGATGCTCGCCGTGATGTACGGCATGATCCCGAGCGCGAAGATGGTGATCTGCAGCAGTGCGCCGCCGCTGAACATGTTGATCAAGCTGAACAGCCCGCGGTTCGTCTCGGCTGCGTCCATGCACGTCTGGACGTTCTTGTAGTCCACGCCGGGGATCGGGATGTGCGTACCGACCCGGTAGACCACGATGATCCCGAGCGTGAAGAGCAGCTTCTTGCGCAGGTCGGGCGTCCTGAACGCCCGGGCGAACGCGGTGAGCACGGTGCCTCCTGCGACCCCCGCGCTTCTGCGCGGTAGGCGACGGTGTGAGTATCGGTAACTTGCAGGTAGGTCCTGCGCACGGGCTACTTCGCCTGTGACACAGCAACCTGCCATACCTTACCGGGGAGAGACACCCACCGGGGAACGACCGATCGACTCTACCGTCACCCCCTGCTCGCACTGCGCATGGTTCATCCCCTAAAGGATCACGAACGGCCCACCCGTGGGGCTCTGTCGTTCCCTCTACGCCTGGAGGGCGCCCGCAAGTCTGGAGGCGGACAGCGACATTGGCGCTTGCCCCACGGTCCCTGGCAACTTGAGGCTTCTGACTCGCCGCCGTGACGGGAAGCCAGTTCCCGTTTCGCCTGACCAAAGAGGTTACGACCCAAGCGAAGCGACGCGCGAAATCGTCACCAGGGCAGGGCGGTCAGCGGCGATTGTGGCGCGCACGGTCGCTGCTGCCCGTCACCCCGCGCCGTCCACAGCGTCTACCGCCTGACTATCCGCAGGGTGGCGCCCAGGATCAGGAGGCACACACTTACTGGACTTCCCCTGCGGTCGACTCCGGCCACATCCGCCCGCTGAAGGGCAGGCCGGCCATCGATCCCTCCCCTGCAGACCTGAGCTGGCCACTGCCACGGTCACGGACACGGGCGGCTTGCGCGCAACAGAGCTTCAGGAGTTGAGACCGGCACGAGGACCATCACCTCGACGTCGAAGGGCGTCTGGTAGCCGTCAGCCTTCAAAAACCAACGATCTGCGCAGGGTCGCGGGCTTGCCGCTGGCCACCTCCGCCAAGGCTCATTCACCACCCGTGGTCAGGGGCAGGCACTACTACGCGGCCCCACCCAGGCGCGAACTACAGCCGTCCGGTCACGCGACAGATCACCCGCAATGCGTCCACTGCAGGCTCGACGATCCCTGATATCGCATCGAGCCCCGCGAAGGGGACCTCTCAGCCTGCCCGCAAGCAAACGAACTGGAGATACGCCTTGCCACGGCAGCACTTGGGACATTGACTCAGTAATGACGGATGAGGTCCGCTACCACTACGGCTTCTGCGGGCTGAACCAGCGGCGCAGACGTCAGCTCAGCCATCCGCTCTGTCGATCACCCGAGTCGCATTCTTTTGCCAAACCTTCAAATTGCGACGCAATTCGGAGAGCTCTCCCTTCCTCTCCTCGATCACCTTCTCTTCATACGTAGATTGGATGCTGGAGGCTTCCGCTAGGTAGTCGACCTTCTTCTTGCACGCCATGTCTGCGGTCGCTGTTCTCTTTTCCGCCCGGCTCGGCACGCTCCCGCTCCATCGGGCGTCATCCCTGGCACGTTCGGGGGTCTCGTACTCGTATCCCATTTTCGACATACAGGATGACCAAGCGCGGACCATCCCGATGTATCTGAGATCCTTCTTGGTCGCGGATATGGCATCGAGACGGATGATCCCGACCTGCGCATCCCCCAGAGAGGTGGGGCTGGCTTTTTGTAGCTGTTTAAGCTCAACACCTCCACCTTCAAGCCGCTTAGGAACATTCGAATTCACGGTGAGGTCATCCGCGGCAACTGCGGTACACCCCCCCTTAGGTACCGATTCACCTTTGTACCTCTTGAGAGTTCCGTCGAGCAGACCTCGCTGCACTCCGGTAGTTTTCTTGTCCCAGCTGGAGTCCCTCGCCGGATCCGAACTCATGGCAGTGTTGTAACCGAGCTTGGCCGCTTGAGACATCGAAAAGACAAGAAACTCGGAGTGCTTGGGCCCTCTACCTCTCTCCTTGGGGGCAGGCATCGGATGATCCGGATAGCCAAGTCTCCGTAGGCACTGATTGGTGAGCAGTACTTCCGCACGATGCAACGTATACGTCAGTTCTGACGGGGGGAGATAGGTATCCAACGGTGTTGAGACGCTACTTGCATCCAGGGGGTTGCGAAGGCTCGGTACGTTCTCGTCAGAGGAACGTACCGCCTCACTCGAGCAGCCAGCAACGGCAACGGCAACCAGCGGCACGATAATCACAGTACGCTTACGCATTTTTACTTCCAAAAATGCCGGAGCGGCCAGCCCCATGGGGACTGGCCGCTCGTACGGATATTTAAGGGCATCCGAACTTCGAGTACGAAGAGAACTCGTCATTGAAGTTGGCGTATGCGCCGGCGAGGTTTCCGCCCCACCCCTTCGGGATGTCCATCTGAATCCCGCTCATGTCCTTGTTCCAGAACAGGCTGTACCCATCACAGGAAGTACCGGTCCCAGCGGTGTACGACGATATGGCGTCATTAATGTTTCCGCTGTGGTTGTACCAGTTGTTGTTCCCGTTGGTGAAATTCACGTCCGGCGAACCGAGGTCGAAATAACCATCGCTCGCATGGCGATCGTAAAGGCGGTACACGCACAGCTCAGTGCTTGCACAAGTGCCATTGCCGGAACCGGCCGCACTGGCCGAGGTCGCGAGACCCAGAACCGAAACAGCCCCCGTAGCCAGCGCGGCCGCAGTCGCGCCGAAAATGCGAGTCTTCCGCATTCAGATTCCCTTCTTTCCCGATAGAGGCAACAGTTGCCTGGATCAGTCGGACAGGGAAGAAGGCAAACTTTGGCCACCTACGGCGTTCGGTCAAATGCGCGCGCAGGCATACCCTCCCCCTGGAATTTCACCGTCAGCTAATGGCTGGTCTGACCAAACCGACGGCATCATGAAAATATTATTAAACCGATCATGCTGTCAAGTGACATCTATGGAAGCTCGGAGAAAGTCCGACTCGAACCAGAGCGTGAGGGCCGAGTAGCCTCACTGAAAGTCATGTCCATGTCAATCATAATCACCCAATCACCGACGTAAACTTCGAGATTGGACGCTAGGAACGACCAACCGGGGATGCCCCTTTTGTGGGGCATCCCCGGTCGGGATCGCTCATGTCATCGAGGTGTCTGAAATCAGACGAGCTCGGTGACCGTACCGCCCGCGGCGGTGATCTTCTCCTTGGCGGAACCGGAGACGGCGTCGACCGCCACCTGCAGCGCCACGGAGATCTCGCCCTGGCCGAGGACCTTGACGAGGCTGTTCTTGCGAACGGCACCCTTGGCGACGAGACCCTCGACGGTGACCTCGCCACCGTCCGGGTACAGCGCGCCCAGCTTGTCGAGGTTCACGACCTGGAACTCGGTCTTGAACGGGTTACGGAAGCCCTTGAGCTTCGGAAGGCGCATGTGGAGGGGCATCTGGCCACCCTCGAAACGCTCCGGAACCTGGTAACGAGCCTTCGTGCCCTTGGTACCACGACCAGCCGTCTTACCCTTCGACGCCTCACCACGACCAACACGGGTCTTGGCGGTCTTGGCGCCCGGGGCGGGACGGAGGTTGTGGATCTTGAGCGGGTTGTTCTCCGCCATGATCTAGTCGACCTCCTCGACCGTCACGAGGTGGCGGACGGTGTGAACCATTCCGCGGAACTCGGGGCGGTCCTCCTTGACGACCTGCGTGTTGATGCCCTTGAGACCAAGGGAGCGCAGGGTGTCACGGTGGTTCTGCTTGCTGCCGATGTACGACTTCGTCTGCGTGACCTTGAGGCGAGCCATTAGGCACCCGCCCCTGCACGCGCCCGAAGGAGAGCCGCGGGGGCGACGTCCTCGAGGGGCAGACCACGGCGAGCCGCGATCTCCTCGGGACGCTGCAGACCCTTGAGGGCCGCCACGGTCGCGTGCACGATGTTGATCGCGTTCGACGAGCCGAGCGACTTCGACAGGATGTCGTGCACGCCGGCGCACTCCAGGACAGCTCGCACCGGGCCACCGGCGATAACGCCGGTACCGGGGGAAGCAGGCTTGAGCAGGACGACGCCCGCAGCCTTCTCGCCCGTGATCGGGTGCGGGATGGTGCCCTGGATACGGGGGACCTTGAAGAAGTGCTTCTTGGCCTCTTCAACACCCTTGGCGATCGCGGCCGGCACCTCCTTGGCCTTGCCGTAACCGACACCGACGGTGCCGTCACCATCGCCCACCACGACCAGCGCGGTGAAGCTGAAGCGACGACCACCCTTCACAACCTTGGCGACGCGGTTGATCGCGACAACGCGCTCAACGTACGCGGTCTTTTCGGCAGCAGCTGCGCCGCCGTCACGGCCCTTCCGGTCCCGCCGCTCGCCGCCACCGGCACCGCCACCGCGGCGCTGGGGTCCAGCCATTGGAATTACCTCTCTCTGTTTCCGCTAGCTACGGAACCGACTCAGAACTTGAGTCCGGCTTCGCGGGCGGCGTCCGCCAGGGCGGCAATGCGCCCGGCGTACTGGTTTCCACCACGGTCGAATACGACAGCCTCGACACCGGCGGCCTTGGCGCGCTCGGCGACAAGAGCGCCGACCGACTTCGCCTGGGCCGACTTGTCGTTCTCGCCGCCGCGGATCGTCGTGTCCAGGGTCGACGCCGACGCCAGGGTGTGACCCTTAACGTCGTCGATGACCTGGGCCACGATGTGGCGGTTGGAACGCGTCACGACCAGGCGCGGACGCTCAGCCGTACCCGAGATGTGCTTACGGATCCGGATGTGACGACGCTTGATGGCAGCACGCTTGTAAGCGTCGCCCTTAGCAATCTTGACACCGTATGCCATGGCTTACTTACCCGCCTTTCCGACCTTGCGGCGGATGACTTCGCCTTCGTACTTGACACCCTTGGCCTTGTACGGGTCGGGCTTCCGCAGCTTGCGGATGTTGGCCGCAACCTCTCCGACCTTCTGCTTGTCGATGCCCTCGACCGAGAAGTGCGTCGGGTTCTCGACCTTGAACGAGATGCCCTCGGGCGCCTCGACCGTGATCGAGTGGCTGTAGCCGAGCGAGAACTCCAGGTTGGAGCCCTTCGCCAGGACGCGGTAACCGACACCGCTGATTTCGAGCTTCTTCACGTAACCCGTGGTCACGCCGGTGATCATGTTCGCCACCAGCGTGCGGGACAGGCCGTGGAGGGCCTTGTTCTGACGCTCGTCGTTCGGGCGGGTGACATTGAGAATGCCGTCCTCACCCTTGGCGACCTCGATCGGCGCCGCGACGGTGTGGGAGAGGGCGCCCTTGGGGCCCTTCACCTGGACCGTACGGCCGTCGATGGTGACGTCCACGCCGGCGGGAACCGTGATGGGGAGCTTGCCAATACGCGACATAGCTGTTTCCTCCGTTCCCTTCCGCTACCAGACGTAGGCGAGAACTTCTCCGCCTACGCCCTTCTTGCCGGCCTGCTGTCCAGTGAGGAGACCGTGCGACGTGGAGATGATCGCCACGCCGAGGCCACCGAGCACCTTGGGCAGGGAGGTGGACTTCGCGTACACACGCAGACCAGGCTTCGAGATCCGCTTGATGCCCGCAATGGAGCGCTCACGGTTCGGGCCGAACTTCAGCTCGAGGACGAGCTTCTTGCCGACCTCGGCGTCCTCGACCTTCCAGCCGGTGATGAAGCCCTCCTGCTGGAGGATCTCTGCGATGTGCGACTTGATCTTGCTGTGCGGCATCGCGACATCGTCGTGGTACGCCGAGTTCGCGTTACGCAGACGAGTAAGCATGTCTGCGATGGGATCAGTCATGGTCATGAATTGGCCTTCGGCCTCTCTCGCCGGGGTTTCCTGTATGCGCCATCCCTCTCCCCACTCAGTGGCGGGACGGGTGCGGTGCGGGGACCTACGGCGTAGTAAGTCGTACGGGCGTCAGGCGCCCAACCCTCCTAGCCTAAGGCATGGAGGGGTGGGCACCTGACAGAGCCCTTTACTTACCGAGAGCCCTGGAATCCCTTGTTACGGGGACTACCAGGAGCTCTTGGTCACGCCCGGCAGCTCGCCACGGTGAGCCATCTCACGAAGGCAGACGCGGCACAGGCCGAACTTGCGGTACACGGAGTGCGGACGACCGCAGCGCTGGCAGCGCGTGTAGCCACGCACACCGAACTTGGGCTTACGAGCAGCCTTGGCAATCAGAGCCTTCTTCGCCATCTCGCTTACGCCTCCTTGAAGGGGAAGCCGAGGTGACGGAGAAGGGCGCGGCCCTCAGCGTCGTTGGTCGCCGTGGTGACCACGGTGATGTCCATACCCCGGACGCGGTCGATCTTGTCCTGGTCGATCTCGTGGAACATGACCTGCTCCGTGAGACCGAAGGTGTAGTTGCCACGGCCGTCGAACTGCTTGGGGGACAGACCACGGAAGTCGCGGATGCGCGGAAGCGCGAGCGACAGGGTGCGGTCCAGGAACTCCCACATGCGGTCGCCACGGAGGGTGACGTGCGCACCGATCGGCTGACCCTCGCGCAGCTTGAACTGCGCGATGGACTTCCGGGCCTTGGTGATGGCCGGCTTCTGACCGGTGATGGTGGTCAGGTCACGGACGGCACCGTCCATGAGCTTCGAGTCACGGGCGGCGTCGCCGACACCCATGTTGACCACGATCTTGACGAGACCCGGGGTCTGCATGACGTTCTCGTAGGAGAACTCGTCCTGCAGCTTGCCCGCGATCTCCTCGCGGTACTTCGTCTTGAGACGCGGAGTGGTGGTGGTAGCCATCAGATGTCCTCACCCGTCCGCTTGGCAACGCGGATCTTGTTGCCCTCGTCGTCGAAGCGGTAACCGACGCGCGTGACGACCTTGTCGCCGTCCTTCTCAACGACCAGCTGGACGTTGGAGACGTGGACGGGCGCCTCGGTCGTGACGATGCCACCAGCCTGCGAACCCTTGGCGGTCGGGCCGGCCTTCGTGTGCTTCTTGACCCGGTTGACACCCTCGACCAGGACGCGCTCGTCGCGCGGGTAAGCGGCAATGACCTTGCCCTGCTTGCCCTTGTCCTTACCGGTGATGACCTGAACCAGGTCGCCCTTCTTGATCTTCATGCTTACAGCACCTCCGGCGCGAGCGAGATGATCTTCATGAACTTCTTCTCGCGCAGCTCACGGCCCACCGGGCCGAAGATACGGGTGCCGCGAGGGTCGCCGTCGTTCTTCAGAATGACGGCGGCGTTCTCGTCGAAACGGATGTACGAGCCGTCCGGACGGCGGCGCTCCTTGACGGTGCGAACGATGACCGCCTTGATGACGTCACCCTTCTTCACATTGCCGCCGGGGATCGCGTCCTTGACGGTGGCGACGATGACGTCACCGATGCCCGCGTAGCGGCGACCGGAGCCACCGAGCACACGGATGCAAAGGATTTCCTTCGCACCAGTGTTGTCGGCGACACGCAGTCGCGACTCCTGCTGGATCACGTCTATCTCCTGATTGTCTGCCGGTTCCCGGGGCGGGGTCCGCCTTTACGGCGACCCCGCCCCGAGCCTGGCGGAACCAACCTGAGGGATACCCCTCAGGTAATTACTTGGCCTTCTCGAGGATCTCGACGATGCGCCAGCGCTTCGTCGAGGACAGCGGCCGGGTCTCCATGAGGAGGACGCGGTCGCCGACGCCTGCGGCGTTCTGCTCGTCGTGGGCCTTGAGCTTGCTCGTACGGCGGATGACCTTGCCGTACAGGGCGTGCTTCACGCGGTCCTCGACAGCGACGACGACGGTCTTGTCCATCTTGTCGCTGACGACCAGACCCTCACGGGTCTTGCGGAAACCGCGGTCGGTCTTCTGCTCGGTCACGTTGCTCTCAGTCATCAGGCGCTCTCCACCGTCTCGATGCCCAGCTCGCGCTCACGCATCAGGGTGTAGATCCGCGCGATGTCCTTACGGACGGCCTTGAGCCGACCGTGGTTCTCGAGCTGACCGGTCGCCGCCTGGAAGCGGAGGTTGAACAGCTCTTCCTTGGCTTCGCGGAGCTTCGCAAGAAGCTCCTCGTCACCCAGTTCGCGCAGCTCGGACGCCTTGGTACCGGCCGACATCACGCTTCACCTGCCTCGCGCTTGACGATCCGGCACTTCATCGGCAGCTTGTGGGCTGCGCGAGTGAGGGCCTCACGGGCGATCTTCTCGTTGGGGTAGGACAGTTCGAACATGACCCGGCCCGGGTGCACGTTCGCGATCCACCACTCGGGCGAACCCTTACCGGAACCCATGCGGGTCTCGGCAGGCTTCTTCGTGAGCGGGCGGTCCGGGTAGATGTTGATCCAGACCTTGCCGCCACGCTTGATGTGGCGGGTCATCGCGATACGAGCGGCCTCGATCTGGCGGTTCGTCACGTACGCCGGCGTGAGGGCCTGAATGCCGTACTCGCCGAACGAAACCTGCGTACCGCCCTTGGCCTGACCACGGCGCTTCGGGTGGTGCTGCTTGCGGTGCTTGACCCTACGGGGGATCAGCATGTCGGTCAGGCCTCCGTTCCGGTGCTCTCAGCCGGAGCGGCAGCCGCCGGAGCCTCGGCCTTGGGGGCCTCGGCGGCGGGAGCCTGCTGCGGCTTACGACCGCGACCGCCACGCTCGCCACCGCGGCCACCACGGCCGGCCGGGCGGTCGTTGCCGCCACCACGGGCCGGGCGGTTGCCGGCACGGGCAGCAGCGTTCTCGGCGCGGACCTCGGCGATGTTCTTGACGTCGCCCTTGTAGATCCAGACCTTCACACCGATACGGCCGAAGGTCGTCTTGGCCTCGAAGAAGCCGTAGTCGACGTTCGCGCGGAGCGTGTGCAGGGGCACACGGCCCTCGCGGTAGAACTCCGAGCGGGACATCTCGGCGCCGCCGAGGCGGCCGCCGCACTGGATCTTGATGCCCTTGGCGCCGGCCTTCATCGTGCCCTGCATGCTCTTACGCATGGCGCGACGGAAGGAGACGCGGGAGGACAGCTGCTCGGCAACGGCCTGGGCAACCAGCTGAGCATCGGTCTCGGGGTTCTTGACCTCGAGGATGTTCAGCTGGACCTGCTTGCCCGTGAGCTTCTCGAGGTCACCGCGGATGCGGTCGGCCTCGGCGCCACGGCGGCCGATGACGATGCCAGGACGCGCGGTGTGGATGTCCACCCGCACGCGGTCACGGGTGCGCTCGATCTCAACCTTCGAGATACCGGCGCGCTCCATGCCGGACGACATCATCCGACGGATGGCGACGTCTTCCTTGACGTAGTCCTTGTACAGCTTGTCGGCGTACCAGCGGGACTTGAAGTCCGTGGTGATGCCGAGCCGGAACCCATGCGGGTTAACCTTCTGGCCCATTACCGGGTTCCTTCCTTGCTGCTGACGACCACGGTGATGTGGCTGGTCCGCTTGCGGATCCGGTAGGCACGGCCCTGGGCACGCGGCCGGAACCGCTTCAGGGTCGGACCCTCGTCGACGTAGGCCTCGGAGATGACGAGGCTGCCGGCGTCGGTGTGGTCGTAGTTGTGTGCGGCGTTGGCAATGGCGCTGTCAAGCACCTTGCCGACCGGCACGCTCGCGGCCTGCGGGGCGAAACGCAGGACCGCCTGAGCCTCCGTGGCATCCATGCCACGGATAAGGTCCACCACTCGGCGGGCCTTCATGGGCGTGACGCGGATGTACCGCGCCTGGGCCCTGGCTTCCATGGTTGTCCTTCCAGTGTCTGTCATGGTCGATTCCACCCCGCGTTAGCGGCGCTTCGACTTCCGGTCGTCCTTGACGTGACCCCGGAAGGTGCGCGTCGGCGAGAACTCGCCGAGCTTGTGGCCGACCATCGACTCGGTGACAAACACCGGGATGTGGGTCTTGCCGTTGTGCACCGCGATCGTGTGGCCGAGCATGGCCGGGATGATCATCGAGCGACGGGACCAGGTCTTGATGACGTTCTTGGTACCGGCTTCGTTCTGTACGTCCACCTTCTTTACAAGGTGTCCGTCGACGAAGGGTCCCTTCTTGAGACTGCGCGGCATCTAAACCCGCTCCTAGCGCTTCTTGTTCGTCTTGCGGCGGCGGACGATGTACTTGTTCGAAGCCTTCTTCGGCGAACGAGTACGACCCTCCTTCTGACCCCACGGGGAGACCGGGTGGCGACCACCGGAGGTCTTGCCCTCACCACCACCGTGCGGGTGGTCAACCGGGTTCATCGCCACACCGCGGACGGACGGGCGAACGCCCAGCCAGCGCTTACGGCCGGCCTTACCCCAGTTGATGTTGCTCTGCTCGGCGTTACCGACCTCGCCGACCGTGGCGCGGCAGCGCTGGTCGACCAGGCGGATCTCACCCGACGGCATGCGGAGGTGGGCCATGGTGCCCTCCTTCGCGAGCAGCTGCACCGAGGCACCGGCGGAGCGGGCGAACTTGGCGCCGCCACCGGGACGGATCTCGATCGCGTGGATCGTGGTACCGACCGGGATGTTGCGGAGCGCCAGGTTGTTGCCCGGCTTGATGTCGGCCCCGGGACCGTTCTCGACGCGGTCACCCTGCGACAGGTTGCGGGGGGCGAGGATGTAGCGCTTCTCGCCGTCCGCGTAGTGAAGCAGCGCGATGCGCGCGGTGCGGTTGGGGTCGTACTCGATGTGCGCGACCTTCGCCGGCACGCCGTCCTTGTCGTGACGACGGAAGTCGATCACTCGGTAGGCGCGCTTGTGTCCGCCACCCTGGTGGCGAACGGTCACACGACCGGCGTTGTTACGGCCGCCCTTGCTGTGCAGCGGGCGGACCAGCGACTTCTCCGGCGTGGACCGCGTGACCTCGACGAAGTCGGCGACGCTGGAGCCACGACGGCCCGGCGTAGTCGGCTTGTACTTGCGGATTCCCATTTCTCAGTCCTCGTCCGATATTCGGACCAGGGCGCTCCGTTAGGAGGCCTGGCCGAAGATGTCGATACGGTCGCCCTCAGCGAGGGTCACGATCGCGCGCTTGCTGTCAGCACGCTTGCCGAAGCCCGTCTTGGTGCGCTTGCGCTTGCCCTGACGGTTGATCGTGTTGACCCCGGTGACCTTGACCGAGAAGACCGCCTGGACGGCCTGCTTGATCTGGGTCTTGTTGGCCCGCGGGTCGACGACGAAGGTGTACTTGCCCTCGTCGAGCAGCGCGTAGCTCTTCTCCGAGACGACCGGCTTGAGGAGGACGTCACGGGGGTCCGTGAAGCTCTTGCTCAGCGGGGTCTCGACGGTGTTCTTGCCTTCGGCCTCGTGGCGCTTCGCCTTGGCGACGCGCGCGACCTTCTTGGCCTTGGCGGCCTTCGAGGCAATGCTCGGGTGACGCGTAGCCATCAGGCTTCGCTCCCTTCGGTGTCAGCGGCCTGGGGGCCAGACACGAAGGACTCGAAAGCGGCCTGGGTGAAGACCACGTCGTCCGAGACGAGAACGTCGTACGTGTTGAGCTGGCCCGGCTCCAGGATGTGGACCTGGGGCAGGTTGCGCGCGGAGAGCAGCGCGGCCTCGTCGGAGCGCTCGATGACCAGGAGCACGTTCTTGCGCTCGCTGACCTTGCCGAGGAAGCTCTTCGCGGCCTTGGTGGAGGGGTTCTCGCCCTCGATCACGCCGGTGATGACGTGGATGCGAGCGTTGCGGGCCCGGTCGGTGAGGGCGTGGCGCAGGGCCGCGGCCTTCATCTTCTTCGGGGTCCGCTGCGAGTAGTCACGCGGGGTGGGGCCGTGAACGACGCCACCGCCGGCGAACTGAGGCGCGCGGGTCGAGCCCTGACGGGCGCGGCCGGTGCCCTTCTGGCGGTAAGGCTTGCGGCCACCACCACGGACCTCGCCACGACGCTTGACCTTGTGCGTGCCCTGACGGGCCGCGGCCAGCTGCGCGACGACAACCTGGTGGAGCAGCGGGATGCTGATCTTCTCTACATCGAAGATCTCGGCCGGGAGCTCTACGGTCCCGGCGTTGTCGCCGGAGGGCGACAGAATGTCAATGGTGCTCATGTCCTCAGGCCCCCTTGGCCGCGGTACGGACCAGGACGAGGCCGCCGTTCGGACCAGGGATCGCTCCCTTGATGAGGAGCAGGCCCTTCTCCGCGTCAACGGCGTGAACGGTCAGGTTCTGGGTGGTGACCCGCTCGTTGCCCATGCGGCCCGCCATGCGGACGCCCTTGAACACACGGCCCGGGGTGGCACAGCCACCGATGGAGCCGGGAGAGCGGTGCTTGCGCTGGACACCGTGTCCGGCGCCGAGGCCCTTGAAGTTGTGACGCTTCATGACACCGGCGAAGCCCTTGCCCTTGCTCTTGCCGGTCACGTCCACCTTGAGGCCGGCCTCGAACACCTCAGCGGTGATCTCCTGGCCGAGGGTGTACTCGCTGGCGTCAGCGGTACGGATCTCGACGAGGTGGCGGCGGGGCGTGACGTCGGCCTTGGCGAAGTGACCCTTGAGGGGCTTGTTCACCTTGCGCGGGTCAATCTCGCCGAAGGCGATCTGGACCGACTCGTAGCCGTCGGAGTCATTCGTACGGACCTGGGTCACGACGTTCGGGCCGGCCTTGACGACGGTGACGGGAACAACACGGTTGTTCTCGTCCCACACCTGCGTCATGCCGAGCTTCTCGCCCAGGATTCCCTTGATCTGCTTAGCCATTCTCAGATCACCGATCCCTAGAGCTTGATCTCGATGTCGACACCGGCCGGAAGGTCGAGTCGCATCAGGGAGTCAACGGTCTTGGGCGTCGGGTCGAGGATGTCGATGAGGCGCTTGTGCGTGCGCATCTCGAAGTGCTCGCGCGAGTCCTTGTACTTGTGCGGCGACTTGATGACGCAGTACACGTTCTTCTCAGTGGGCAGCGGCACCGGGCCCGCGACCGACGCACCAGTGCGCGTCACCGTCTCGACGATCTTCTTCGCCGAGGAGTCGATGACCTCGTGGTCGTAGGCCTTGAGCCGGATGCGGATCTTCTGTCCCGCCATGGCTACTCAGTAGTCCTTTGTCTAGTGAAACGCTCTGGAACCCGGGGGTTCGCGTCCTGGTCTCCGACCCACGCGGTCGGGTGTGTCGCGCTCCTGCCGCACAGATATCCGTCAACGGATTTCCCTGCGAGGGACGCGGCTCGCCCGAAAGCAACCGCTGGACCGGGGGCTGAACACCCACCGGGCGCCTGGCCTGCACCCCGCTGACACTTCCCGGAAGATTCCCGTACGTCCGCCCGAGCGCTGCCTTACGGCAGATCGAGCGACGAGTACTGTGGGACTCGCTTCCAGTCCTCCCGACGGGAGGCGCGCAGCATCGGCACTCGACCGAGCAACCCCGCTAGTCTGCCATACGGGGCAGGGACCTGGCCAATCGAGCCGAGGATCGTACCCCTAAGGTGACGCAGGTCAAACCCAGGACCCCTTGCACTCTCCGGCCGACGCCGAATTGGGTGGCGTGAACATGCCCTGAGAGGCAGACGACACCGGCCCGCGGGATCGCGTTGCGGCAGGATCACCGACGTGACGCGAGATGACATACCCCTGGAGCGGATGGCAGAGGTCCTGGACTTCCAGAGAGGGCTCTGGTCGACCGAAGGGCTACAGCCCTCTCGCGTGCTGTGGTCGGAGGACGGCGAGCACCTGGGCATCCGGATCGCGTCGGCCGACTGGCACGTCCTGCTGACCGTGGACGTGCACCGAAGCGGCTGGGCCCGCCTCTTCTTCTCCTCCCCCACGCATACCGCCGAGGAGCCACGCCGCATCCGCTCCGTCGATGCCTGGAGCGCCCTGCTGGACGAGGCTGTCGCCCGCGCCTCCCGGCTGCGCCTGCTGCCCGCCCGTCTGCTGGCTCGCACCTGTACGACGGGGTGGCTGGACTGGATACACGGCGAGCTGTGGCTGCTCCCGGACGCCCTGATCCGCGTGCGCAGCGGCCTGATGGATTCCGTGGCGAACTCGGCGAGCGGCTCGGGCGTCTCGGCGAAGGACCCCTACGAGGTGATCCCCTTCGACGCCGAGAGCGTTCGCTCGGTCCACCGCACGAACAAGGTGATCCCCCTCGCCGAACTGTCGGAGGCCAGCCTCCACCGGGGCCTCTCGACGTCCGGGATGACGGCGACCATGCGAGACGGCAGCCGCCACAAGCTCCTGTGGCTGTCGACGGAGCCGGCGGGCCGCCTGCTGAGGGATCGGCTGCTGCCGGTGCTGGGGCAACGCCTCACGCACTGAGGGTCGTTGCCCCGATTGCTTCCCAGCACAGCGATACTCCGCCGCCTCGATGATCAGTCCCAGGGATCACGTAGCGGCCTGCGCTTCCACCACACTCCGAGTTCCGCCTCGGGCCTCGTCCTGGTCGGACGCACCCAGGCACGGAGCGAATGCTCGGGATCCGGAACTGTCGCGGCCACGAAGCGCTCGTCCAACTGCGACAGCAGCCGGCTCAGGCTGCCCTCCCGCGCCTCCGCGAGCTGTGTATTCATCAACTGCCCCAGCGAGTCACGGGAGTCGAGGTCGTTCGCATAGGCGCTGATGGGATAGAAATCATCGCTCGCCCACCCGGGCTCCATGCGGCGGACCACACGCTCCCAGGATGCGAACCGCTCCTGGACCGAATAGACGGGGGACGTGATCCTCTCCCGCAGCTCCGGGGCGACCCGGGAGCGCTCCACTTCAAGGCGCTCCGCGTCACACCCAGCGACGGCGTCCCTGACCGCCGCGGGCAACGCGGCCCATGCAGCATTGGTTTCCGGCGCGGAACGAAACATCTCGTGCGCCACGAGGCCTTCCTTCCGGTGCGCTCCGAGCCTCAAGGGAACTCATGGTCCGCGAAAGGCTCGGCGTGCGCACCCCAGTTGAAGCTGTAGTCGCCATTCCCGGCAACGGGGACAACGCACGGACCAAGGCCAGGCAAGTTGAACTCGCGTTCCACCCAGCCGTCCATCGAACGCGTCCGTCACTCGCTCCCGGACACCGGTCAGCTCTTCCTGCGCAGGGTCTTCCGGACATCACCGACCGCGTACACGAACTCCAGCCGCCAGGTCTCCAGCTTGTCCCGAATCCTCGACTCGACCTTCCACCACTTGAGCCACAGCGGCAGATCGCGGAACGGCACGAAACACAGGGTGTCGGCGATCGCGTTCACAGCGATACTCATGCGGCCGGGGCCTTCCGCGCGCAGCGCGGCGTACAACTCCGGCGTCAACGCCCCATTGAGCCGGGCCGCGACACCGGCCGCGGTGAACGCAAACACGCGCTGGTCGATGTCCGACAGCCGCATCGCCCTGCCGATCCGCGGCGAGGCTTCCTCCAGAGAACAGTTGAAGGCCAGCCCGATCACCGCGGTCCCGAGGTGTCCGTTGCCCCGCTCGAAGGCGGCGTCCACCTCGGCGGGGTCATGGACACGGATCAGACCCTCGCCGGTGTCCCAGTTAGGACCGGATGTCATGCCGGTACTTCACCGCTCCCCCTGACGCTGGCCCACACAGCGATCCTCCACCGCTTCGATGATCAACCACGCGCTCCCAGGACGCGAACCGCTCCGCGACTGAATAGACGGGAGCCGTGACGCAGTCCCGCAGCTCCGGCGCTACCCGGGAACGCTCTACACGAGTGCCGCCTAGAACATCCCGTAGGACGCTGCCTACTCGTACGGATTCGGGGAGAACACAGGGCGGGGGCTCGGGAAGTCCTCCGGAAAGAACGGAGGTTGAAGCTCTCTGGTCAAGAGGTCCAGCACGACCCCCGTTGAAGTTCTCGACGAGACGATGAAGTCAAGCTGCCCAGCCTGGATGATTACGGTCGGCCAGTCGGCAGGGTCCCCGTCAGGAATCCACAGTAGAGAGTCCCCGTTGTCGGTCGTACCCCACTGGATGAGGTCTCCTGGCTCCGACTGGTGTCGTGCAAGAGCTTCACGGAGATCTGGAGCGGCTTTGCTGTCCAGGATGGACCGCATTGTTCCGGTAGCGATTCCGATGTCGAGGTTCGCGTTGTCCGCACCCGCCGCGAAGATCCATAGGAATTCGTCAAAGCATCCGGTTCCATAAGCGTCAACCAGAGCATGATGGCTTTGAGGAAGTCTCGGGACCTCACACGGTGACGGCAGACGGGGCATTTCTGGAGGCGGACAGAGTGATGTGAGATCCGAGAGATCGTCCGCACCCACACGATCCGATCCAGTCATGAGATACACCTCTCTACAGATTCGACAGTCGCCGACTGAACGACCAGCCGAAGTCATCCGCAGCCTCTATAAGCACGTGGCTGGGAACATTTCCACCGTTGGCATATTCAGGAGTCACACTCATGGTGACGGTGTTGCCGGAAGATCTAACATGCCCAGCGATCAGGTCTTCGGCATCGGAGATCGGTCCATTGTTTTGTGCCGTACCTTGCGTGACGATATTCCGCATGTCCCGACCGTCCCCTCCGAACTGCTGGCCGATCAGATGTCCCCTCGAATGACCGGCGGCACCACCCTGGAATCCAGGGGGCGCGTACCTGGGCCCGCGCCCCGGAGGACTCCCGATCAGCTTGTTGGCCGCATCGTCCAAAGTCTGCGGGCTGACCTCCGCATAGGCAGGACCTCGCTGGCCGTTCGGCGCGATATCGCTGTAGTAGGGGCTCAACCCGAGCGGGTCTATTCCAGTGTGCGGGTTGTGGACGTAAGCAACTGGATTCGGAGCGGGCGCCAGGCCGAGAGGGTCAGGCGTCAGGTAGCGCGCACTCTCCGGATCATACAAGCGGAAATAGTTGTAGTGGAGCCCCGACTCTGGATCATAGTACTGGCCAGGGAATCGCAATGGCGTGTAAGCCGTAGCATCGGCATTCCACGCCGCTTTGCCCCAGAGGTTAGACCGTGCTCGCCACGCGACTGCACCACCTTCGTCGAAGAGCTCTGTCGGCGTACCGATGAGATCGGTAATGATACCGAAGAACCGTGAGTCTATTTCCTCCTGAGGCGCTTCGGCCTCCGCGATACGTTCCGTCTGCGCTATCGGGTGGAAGCCGTCATAGTCCCATGTGACCGTTACCGCATGAGAGTAAGACCGTTCACGCGTGGTCTGCTCGCAAAGAGTGGCACCGTCCCATGTGAAAACCACCTGCTCCGCAACGGTTCGCCCGTCCTCAGCGATGCGCTGCTTGGCCGTACGCCGCCCAAGCGGATCGTACATGTATCGCCAAAGCGTTCCGTCCGGTGTCGTAACCGATGTCAACCTGCTTTCGACATCCCATGTGTAACGCCAGGTGTCAGGCTTGCGCGACAGTCGTTTTTTCCGTCGGAGAACCGTTCGACCCAAGGCGTCGTACTCGTAGCCGGTGCCGCCTGAACCGACGAGCCTCGTACCAACGTATGCACGGTCTCCGGTGGAATCTTTACCGAAATATTTCGCGGGCCAGGAGGCACGGGTGAGATTGCCCGCTCCATCGTACGCATAGCTCTCGGTCCAGTTATTGGCGTGCACGGCCGTGACACGGCCGGCGAGATCCAGATCGAATCGACGATCGCCGTGGACCTGGTCATCGTCGCCTACGAGATTTCCGTCCGCACCGAAACGGTAGGCACGGTGCAGCACGGGAACTTCACCGCGGGCGCTCAGTGACAGGGAAGTACGGCGGCCGAGGCCGTCATAAGCGTGTGTGAGGGTGATGTTCTCACCCACCGAGCGACGGACCTCGTTGCCCGACCAGTCCCGCTCGAAGAGCACACTGTGGCCTGAGGCGTTCAGCTGTGTGCGGTTACCTGCCGCATCGTACGTCCAGGTCGTAGAGGCCCCGGAGGGGGTCGTTCGACCTTTCAGGCGTCCCAGCGCGTCACGGCAGTAGGTTGTGCTGCGGCCGCCAACAGTCTCCGAGATGACCTGCCCGCTCGGGTCGAGCTCAAGAGTGAGCGACACATCCGGCCCGTTCGCTTCGACCAACCGTCGATTCGGGTCGTACGCGAACTCAGTGGCACCGTCGTCAGTGACTTTCTTGACCACATCTCCGAGGATGTCGCGTTCGTAGTGGACGCGATTGCCGAGGATGTCTGTGCGAGTGGTAAGGCGTCCCGCCTTGTCGTAGGTATACGCGACGCTCCGGTCGTCGAAATCGGACTCCGAGATCAGATGCCCGGCTGCATTGTGTTCGTACTCCCATGTCAGACCTTGCGGATTGATGACGCTGGTAAGCCGAAGGTTCTGATCGTGGATGAATTCGTACCGCGCCCCGTCTGGACCGACCCGAGCGGACGGCAGGTCGAAGTGGGTGTACTCGAAGAGCGTGGTGGCGCCTGCAGGTGTCGTATGGCTGGTGCAGTTGCCCTCCCCGTCGTAGGACCAGCTCTCAACGGCGCCGTCCGCAGTCGTGCGGCTGGCAATCTGACCCTCGACTGTCCATTCGATCTGAGTACTGTGGCCCTCCGGATCCGTGTAGGTGACTATGCGACCAAATGCATCACGCTGCCAGGTGGTCATTGCGCCGAGGGGGTCGGTTGCTGCCACCGGAAGTCCCGCCGGGTCACACTGGACGGTCCTGACATTGCCCAAAGCGTCTGTCACTGCGACGAGTTGACCCACGGTGTCGTAGGTGAACCGAGTGGTGGCCCCCACCGGATCGGTCATGGCCGTGCAGTTTCCGCGCTCGTCGTATTCTCTGTACCAGGACGCTCCGTCAGGCATAAGGATGATCGTGGGACGGTTCAGGT
The DNA here is from genome assembly GCF_036231965.1 of Streptomyces sp. NBC_01428. Lineage (NCBI taxonomy): Bacteria > Bacillati > Actinomycetota > Actinomycetes > Kitasatosporales > Streptomycetaceae > Streptomyces > Streptomyces sp. NBC_01428. The sequence continues at coordinate 4,010,135 of NZ_CP109499.1, forward strand.
CGTTGTAGTCGATGCTCATCGTCGCAGAGTCCGGGCGGAGGACTTCCGTCACAGAGCCCCTCTCATCGACGACAAAACGCGTGGAGTGGCCCAGTTCATTGGTGCGCGACACAACGTGGTGATGAGCGTCGTACTCGGTACGGACCACTGAACCGAGGGAGTCAATGTCGGCGATGACCTGACTGGCTTCGTTGATGACGAAGCGTGTGATGGCGCCGTCGGCCGTAGTCAGGCTGGTGATGCGGCAGTTCGGCCAGGCCGGGTCGCTTCCGTCATAGTCGAGGGCGATGGTGATGTGGCCCGCCTCGCCGCCTTCGCCGACACAACGGTCGTGCTCGTCGTACTCATACTCGTAACGACTGTCGTTGGTGTCAGTCCACGACGTGATGCGGAGACGATCGTCGTACGTGAACCGCAAAGGAAGACCAGTCGAGTTCACGACCTCGGTGAGATTGCCATCGGTGTACCGATAGCGCTTGATGACGACGTCAGATCCGTCGGGGGCGGTGTCCGCCAGAGCCAGAGCGGTGACGCGGCCGTCTTGGGTATCCAGTTTGAGGTGATACCCGCCCGAGTGGCGGATGGCCACGGGAGCTTCGTACTCGTCGTAGTCAACCGTGATGGTGTTGTTGTTGCGGTCGGATATATGCGTGAGCCTGGCAACACCGCCTGCAGGAGCGGCAAAGTGGCGAGCGTGACCGGAGAGCGGATCGTCGACGCGGTAGCCACCGTCGCCGAGGAGAGTCAGGCCCCACCGTGGGCCGGCCTCCGGATGAACGGGTATGCCAGGTCCTGTTGGGTGGGAATAGGCCAGAAGCAGACCTTCTTCGGTGACGAAGACAGCGCCTCGGTCGTCGACCTCGAGACGCTGGTCGATGGTGGAAGCCCAGCCAGGGCCGAACCACCACCCGCAGCGATAGTCGGACGCAATCCGTCGCGTGAAGGCCAGAGGAAGGTTGCCGGGAAGTTCAACGTCGGTCTGAGGTAGGAACATCGCCCCGGTGGCCATGTCCACAGGGTCGCTGCCCTTGGAGCGAACCACGCTCTTGACCCGGTTGTACGCGCCCTTCGCCCCGTCCGCGAGCATCCCCCGGGCGTTCTTGCCCAGCCCCCGCGCCGCCAGGCTCATCCCCTTCAGGCCGCCCTTGAGGCCCTTCATCGCGGCGAGGCCCCCCTTGAGGCCCTTGGCCAGGCCGCCGAGGGTGGTCAGGCCCTTCATGCCGGGTATGCAGTCCAGCGCAGCGAAGGCCACATCCCATAGGGACGCCTGCCCCTTCGCGTATTTGTTGAGGGTGTCCGCCAGGACGACCAGGGCGGCGATCAGCACGATCGCGCCGAGAATCGGCCCTCCGATGATCATCGCGATGATGCCGAGCACGGCGACGACGACCTTGCACACTGCGACGATGGTGTCCCAGTTGTCGGAGAACCAGTCCCCGACCTCCTCCCACCACTTCCGGTTGTGAATCCCGGCATCCGACGCCTCGTCGATCTTCGACTTAGCGTCCCGCGCCGCCTCCTCCCGCATCGTCCGCGCATCCGCAGCCATCTTCTTCGCCGCATCCAGCGCGTTGCTCGCCGTCGTCACATCCGACTGAGCACTGTCGTGCGCGGACTTGGCATGCTGGGCATCCCGCGTGGCGGCCCGTACCTTCGCCTCGTCCGGCTTCTCGGCATCCTTGCTGCCGGTCGGGTCGTCCTTGTACTTGTCCGCTTCCTTGTTCGCCCGCGTCACCCACGAATCAGCAGACGAAAGACGCGACTTCGCCGACGAAAGATCGGACTGCGCGTCCCGCCCCTTCGCCAGGGCCTTGTCCGCCAGTGCCTGCGCCCGCTCCAGCTTCGGCCAGTACGCGGCCAGGGCATCCCCCGCCATCTCGTACGACTTCTTCAACTTCTTCAACTGCTTCGGCACACCGGCGAACTCGTCCTGAAACGCCTTCGCCGACTTCCCCGCCCACTGCAGAACCGTGTCCTCGTCCGCCATCCCCTTGATCAGACGCAGCGCATCACCCACGTCATCGGCGAAGTCATGCAGATTCTTCGACAGATGCCGCACCCGATCCGGATCACCCGGCGTCGGATCCCTCTCCAGATCCAACACATGCCAGTCACCCGGCCGATTCCCCGCCATGCCGCAACCCCCGTGACAGCAACACCAATGACAACGTGCGTATGCACACGCGAACTTACAGGGAACAGGGGTTCGCTTCCCAGCCGTCCCCGTGAAGCCGTCCCGCCGGCATCACATCGGCGTCAGCAGCCGTTCCAGTTCCTCGTCGTACGCACGATGCCCCGCCCTGACCCACTCCGGCGCAGCCGCATTCGGGTCGAGGAGGCCGGGCAGGTGAGCGACCCGCCACATGCGGAACACCCCCTCCGGAGTGTTGCGCCCCGTGCCGTCCACGAGTTCGCATGCGAGACGGAGGATCGAGGCGATCTCGTCCGTCCCCTCCGGAAGCCCGACTCCCGCCCCCACCCCTGCGGCCACCAAACCATCCAGCAGACAGGTGAGTTGGAGATCCGCGCCCATGCGGCACATACGGCGCATCACCTGCGGATCTTCCAGGTAGGCCAGGTCATCCTCCGAGGGCCGCGGACCCCGAGGTGCCCAGGTGACTCCCGCCGACCAGAGCAGCAGGGACCGCACGTCGACAGGATGGTCGCGCAGGTATCCCAGTTCGTGTGCCTCGGCCATGACCGGGTCGCTGAACCGGCCGACCGCCTGGACGCCGGCCACGATCCGCGCCACCTCATCCCGCCTCAGGGCCAGGAAATCTCCCACCGACGTGTCCGACGTCTTCCAGGTTCCTGCGTGGTTCAGCGCACCGATCTCCACGACTCCCCCCAGGGCCGCGAACACAGGCCGGGCGTCGCTGCCTGGGTGCATCACCGCTCCGTCACTCGGGTGGGATGTGCAGCGGCGCAGGGACGGTTCAGCCCTGCGCGGCGAAGGTGAGGAACGCCGACCAGGTGGAGGGAGCCAGGGTGAGGTGCGCGCCGTCCGGGCGCTTGGAGTCCCGGACGTGGACCCTCGGCGGAGCGGTGGCCACCTCGACGCAGTCGTTTCCGTTACTGCTGTCGCTGTAGCTGCTCCTGCGCCACTGAAGGCCCGCGGCTTCCTCGGCAGAGGTCATGTGGATCACGTTTCTCCCAGCAGTCGCTCGATGAAGGCCACGGACTCCCTCGGTGTGAGCGCCTGGGCCCGGATGATGCCATACCGCAGTTCCAGGACCCTGAGCTGCCGCGGTTCGGAGACAGGGCGTCCGGCGAACTCGTCGTCCGTACGCCCGGCGGCAGTGCCGTCTCCGAACTTCAGCACCTGGATCCGCCCACCCGTGCCCGGGTGATCGGCGCGACTTGTCGGCATCACCTGGAGCTCCACGTACGGCAACTGGGCCAGCTCCAGCATGTGTTCGAGTTGTCGGCGCAGCACCATTGTGCCTCCCACAGGGCGGCGCAGCGTCACCTCTTCTTGGACGAAACTCAGCTCAGGTGCCGGCACGCGTTCGAAGACGGTTTTCCGAGCCACCCTCGCCGCGACCATGCGCTCCAGCTCGTCCGATGAGTACGCCGGACGCCATGTGCCGAGCAGCGCCCGCGCATACTCCTCCGTCTGCAACAACCCATGGATGTTGTGGTTGCTGTACAGCAACTGCTCGACGGCCCTGGCCTCCAGCTGAGCCAGCTCCCGCACCTTCTTCGGGTAGCGAGCCCTCTCCATGTCCTCCTTGAACGCCGCGATATGCCCGCCCGCGTTCAGAACCCCGTCCGCCCTGTCCAGGAACTCCGCCCGGGGAATCCGGGCCCCCCGCTCCACCTTGCGGACCAGGTCCTCCCCGTAGCCGATCGCCTGCCCCAGCTCGACGACGCGCATCCCCGCGGCCTCTCGCCACAGCCTGACCTGGCGGCCCGCCGCCTCGACCACCGGGGCGATCTCGTCCTCGGGGCTGACGTCCCACCCCGGCTCGTCCGTACCGTCACCGTTCACTCCCACCCACCTCCAACGCCCACCCTTCCCGTCCGGCACCCAGGACAGCCGGGACAGAACGGGACAGCGGGCGGACAGCCCGTGTACGTACGGGGGCACGGTCGCACCGGAGCGCGGATCTTCACGTCTCGGTGCACGACGACGCGGTCGCACGCGACGTAAAAGATCCCAAGTACCGGGGAGAGAACCCCTGCCAACCCCACCAGCCTCCCGTCGGCCGCCAGATCACCCGCAAGGGTGACAATCGCCAACTGAGCTGGATTCTCCGCACGTTGGGGGGCATATGCTCGCGGCGAACCACAACCGCAGCCCCACCATCAGTGGGTGGGGCACGCACCACCGCGGACATACGACGGCCCCCGGCCGGGACTGGCATCCCGATCGAGGGCCTCACCAACAAGGAAGCAGCAACCTTCCCGATGGATACCCAAAACCTTAGCGCGCCCTCGTGCGCCCAACCCCGGATTCCGCGGGGTATCACCCACATCAACGTCCGCCAGACCACGCGCTACACCGTGATCGGCAACCACCTCGCCCAGCACCGCGAGCTGTCGCTCCTCGCGATCGGCCTCGGCGCCCACATCCAGTCGCTGCCCAGCGGGGCCCGCGTCGACATCAAGTCGCTCACGGCACGCTTCCCCGAAGGCGAGACGCGGATCGCATCCGCCTTACGGGAGTTGGAGGCGCACGGCTACCTCTCCCGTACCCGGGAACGACTCCCGAGCGGCCAGGTGGTCACGCACACGGTGTCGTACAACCAGCCTCGGGAATCCGCCGTACAGCGCGCCCGGGCCGCGCTCGCGGGCCTCCGGCATCCAGGGCGCGCACGCGTCGACCCCCTCCGCCCCCTGCGAAGCGACCCGATCCTCACCCGCGCGCAGGGAGCCCCGGACGGCCCCATCACGTGCGTCGAGCCATCCGTCGGGCCCCCCACCGCCCGCGCCGACTCACCGGTCGAGCCGCCCACCCCTCCGGTCGGGACACCCCCGGCCCCCGCCGTCCCTCCCCCGGCATCCGGCGAAATCCCCGCGCAGGCCCGGCGCAGGCCGACGCTCCCCACCCCACAGACCCCCGGCCCGGACGGCGACCGCACCGCGGCCGACCTTCTCGCCGGCCTGCACCGGTACGACCCCCGCCTCCTGCTCGCCGAACGCGACCTTCTCCGTCTCGCGCCCGCCGTCACCGCCTGGCTGGAACGCGGGCCCACCCCCGAGGCCGTGCGCCGGGCCCTGACCGCGGACCTCCCCGAGCCGCTCCGCCACCCGGCCGCCCTGCTCGCCCACCGCCTGACCGAGCTGCTGCCGCCCCCGCTCCCCGCAACGCTCCCGCCCCCGCACCGGGACCCCCTCCAGAACTGCGACGGCTGCGACCGCGCCTTCCGCGCCCCGGAACCGGGCCACTGCCGCGACTGCCGCCACCGACCCCGGCCGGAGGGAGCCGCCCAGCATGAACGTGACGACCCTTGCCCCCGGGCAGAGACGAGGAGCGCACGCCATGAGCATCGTCCCTGACAACGCGCGGCGAGACGCCCACCACCTCTACCGGGCGATGCGCGAATTCCTGGAATCGATGGACGACACGCTTCCGGGCAAATTCGAGATCACCAAGGAAGGGATCGTCCACGACATGCTGGCGCCCGTCGGCCCACATGAACTGACCACCATGCACCTCCGAAGGCGCCTGGAGAAGGTCATGCCGGAGGAGCTCGTGGCCCACACGGGCACTCCGGACGTGGAAGCCGAATCCGAGGGCATCATGCGGCATCCCGACGTCATGGTCATCGCGATGGCCGACATGGACGTCCCGGGTTCCATCGACGGACGGACGCTGATCGCCGCCATCGAAGTGGTGTCCCGCTCCAACCCTGAGAACGACTGGGTCGGCAAGACACGCGACTACCCGTGCCTCGGCATCCCGATCTACGCGATCTTCGACCCCCGCACCGCCACCGGCGCCGTACTCTCCGACATCCACCCGACCCCCAGCGGCCCTCGTTACGCCACCCGCAAGGACTTCCTGTACGGCGAGGACGTCACGATCGCCGACTGGACCATCTCCACGGTCGGGCTCCCCCGCTACGGAGACACCCCCACGGACAGCACCGCCACCGACCCGTCGTCCTGACTCCCCCCGCCACCTGGCCCACTCCCCCGCGACACCCCCCACCCGTCCACGGACAGTGGAAGCATGGCTGAACAGACCACCCTGCTGACCGGGCAGAACCTTCCTCCCGTGCGGGACTGGATCGCGGGGGACGTGAAAGGGACCGACTTCGATCCCGTGCTGGCCGAGTTGATGCAGGACGGGCCCCTCGCCCGGATCAGGCTGCCGCACGGGGAGGGCTGGGCCTGGCTCGCGACCCGGTACGAGGGCGTACGGATGATCGCCGACGACCCCCGGTTCAGCCGGGCCGCTGCCGTCGAGCTGCCGATCACCCGCCCCGCGCCCACCTTCGAGCCCGACCCCGGATGCCTGGCCTTCGCCGATCCGCCCGATCACGGCCGGCTGCGCCGCACGGTCGAGAGCGCCTTCACTGACAGCGCCGTGGAACGGCTGAGGCCGCACGCGCAGCAGATGCTCGACGAGCTGGTGGACGGCATGCTGCACGACGGCCCCCCGGCCGACCTCGTCGAGCGCGTCCTCGAACCCTTCCCCGTCGCCGTCGCCTGCGAGGTCATGGGCGTGCCCTCGGGAGAGCGCCGGCAGGTGCAGGCCTGGGTGCGGCAGATCGGCTCGACCGACGGCTGCGCCGACACCGCGAAGCGGGCGAAGGGGGCCCTGTCCGCTCTCTACGAGTGGATCGGCAGCACCGTGCGGGAGCGCCACGAGAGTACGGACCTGGACGTGCTGTCGCTGCTCGGTGCCGCCGTCGGGCGCGGGGACATCAGCGACGCCGAGGCGGTCGGCCTCGCGGGACCGCTCCAGACCGGCGGTGACGCCGTCACCCACACGTGCGGGCAGATGCTGTTCCTCATGCTGACGGACACCGCGCTGTACGAACGGCTCCGCGGGCAGCCCGAGTCCCGTACCGCGGCCGTCGACGAGCTGCTGCGCCACCTCCCGCACCGCGCGTCCGTGGGCCTCGCCCGTATCGCCCTGGAGGACGTCGACGTGCACGGCGTGCGGATCTCCGCCGGCGAACCGGTCTACGTGTCCTACCTCGCCGCCAACCGCGACCCGGACGTCTTCCCCGACCCCGACCGGCTCGACGTCGGCCGGGACGCCGGGGCTCACCTCGCCTTCGGCAGCGGGCCGCACCACTGCGCCGGCGCCGGCTTCGCCCGGATGCAGACCGAGCTGCTGGTCGACACCCTGCTGGACCGGCTCCCGGGACTGCGCCTGGCCGTGCACGTCGACCAGGTGCCGTTCCGCCGGCGCGCGATGGTCCGTGGACCGCGGAGCCTGCCCGTCCGCTGGTGACGGCATGGACAGGCGCCCGCGACGGTGACCCGTCCGGGAACAGCGAAAGGGCCCGCACGACCGAAGTCGTACGGGCCCTTTCTGGAGCTCGTGAAGGAGCTACCAGGTCATACGGTCAACAATTACTTGTTGATCTTGGTGACCTGGCCGGCGCCCACGGTCCGGCCACCCTCACGGATGGCGAACTTCAGGCCCTCTTCCATGGCGACGGGCTGGATGAGTTCGACCTTCATCTCAGTGTTGTCGCCCGGCATGACCATCTCGGTGCCCTCGGGGAGGGTCACGACGCCGGTCACGTCCGTGGTGCGGAAGTAGAACTGCGGGCGGTAGTTGTTGAAGAAGGGGGTGTGACGGCCACCCTCGTCCTTCGACAGGATGTAGGCCTGGGCCTCGAACTCGGTGTGCGGCGTGACCGAACCGGGCTTGATGATGACCTGGCCGCGCTCGACGTCCTCGCGCTTGATGCCACGGAGGAGCAGACCGACGTTCTCACCGGCCTGGCCCTCGTCGAGCAGCTTGCGGAACATCTCGATGCCGGTGACCGTGGTGGTGGTCTTCTCCTGCTTGATGCCGATGATGTCAACGGTCTCGTTGACCTTCAGGACACCACGCTCGATACGGCCGGTGACGACCGTACCGCGACCGGTGATCGTGAAGACGTCCTCGACGGGCATGAGGAACGGCTTGTCGACGTCACGCTCGGGGGTCGGGATCGCCTCGTCGACGGCGGCCATGAGGTCCAGGACCGACTGGCCCCACTCCTTGTCGCCCTCGAGCGCCTTGAGCGCCGAGACCTTGACGACCGGAAGGTCGTCGCCCGGGAACTCGTACTCGGAGAGGAGCTCACGAACCTCGAGCTCGACGAGCTCCAGGATCTCCTCGTCGTCCACCATGTCGGCCTTGTTCAGGGCGACGACGATGTACGGAACGCCGACCTGGCGGGCCAGGAGCACGTGCTCCTTGGTCTGCGGCATCGGGCCGTCGGTCGCGGCGACGACGAGGATGGCGCCGTCCATCTGCGCCGCACCCGTGATCATGTTCTTGATGTAGTCAGCGTGACCGGGGCAGTCGACGTGGGCGTAGTGACGGCCCTCCGTCTGGTACTCGACGTGCGCGATCGAGATGGTGATACCGCGCTGGCGCTCTTCGGGAGCCTTGTCGATCTGGTCGAAGGCCGAGGCCTCGTTCAGGTCCGGGTACGCGTCGTGCAGCACCTTGGTAATGGCGGCCGTGAGGGTCGTCTTACCGTGGTCGATGTGACCGATGGTGCCGATGTTGACGTGCGGCTTAGTCCGCTCGAACTTTGCCTTCGCCACTGGGGTCCTCCTGCGGAGTGGTTCTGGTACGCCTTACTCATCGGCGCCAGGTGATCTTTGCTGGGATGCCGCCCGCCGGGGTTTTCCCTCCCGGGTCATCCCCGGCGGTCGGTGTCAAGCCTAAAGCGTGTAAACGGGGTGTGTTACTCGCCCTTGGCCTTCGCGATGATCTCCTCGGCGACGTTCCTGGGAACCTCGGCGTAGGAGTCGAACTGCATCGAGTAGCTTGCGCGACCCGACGTCTTGCTGCGGAGGTCTCCGACGTAGCCGAACATCTCCGAGAGGGGCACGAGGCCCTTCACGACGCGAGCGCCGCTGCGCTCCTCCATGGCCTGGATCTGGCCACGGCGGGAGTTGAGGTCGCCGATGACATCACCCATCGACTCCTCGGGCGTGGTGACCTCGACGGCCATCATCGGCTCGAGCAGCACGGGGCCGGCCTTGCGAGCGGCCTCCTTGAACGCCTGCGAACCGGCGATCTTGAAGGCGAGCTCCGAGGAGTCGACCTCGTGGTAGCCACCGTCGATGAGGGTGACGCGCACACCCGTCATCTCGTAACCGGCCAGGATGCCGAACTGCATGGCCTCCTGCGCACCGGCGTCCACCGACGGGATGTACTCCCGCGGGATACGGCCACCGGTGACCTTGTTCACGAACTCGTACGCCGGACCGTCGGTCTCGGTGATGGGCTCGATCGCGATCTGCACCTTGGCGAACTGACCGGTACCACCGGTCTGCTTCTTGTGGGTGTAGTCGTGACGCTCGACGGTCTTGCGGATCGTCTCGCGGTAGGCGACCTGCGGCTTACCGACGTTGGCTTCGACCCTGAACTCGCGCTTCATACGGTCGACCAGCACCTCGAGGTGCAGCTCGCCCATACCGCCGAGGATGGTCTGGCCCGTCTCCTCGTCCGAGTGAACGTGGAAGGAGGGGTCCTCCTCCGCGAGACGCTGGATGGCTACACCCAGCTTCTCCTGGTCACCCTTGGACTTGGGCTCGATGGCGACCTGGATGACCGGCGCCGGGAAGTCCATGGACTCCAGGATCACCGGGTTCTTGTCATCGCAGAGCGTCTCACCGGTCGTGGTCTGCTTCAGACCCATCACGGCGACGATGTCGCCGGCGCCCACCGCCTCGATCTCCTCACGCTTGTTCGCGTGCATGCGGTAGATCTTGCCGATGCGCTCCTTCTTGCCCTTGACGGAGTTCAGCACCGCAGTGCCGGTCTCCAGGCGGCCCGAGTAAACCCGGACGAAGGTGAGCTTGCCCAGGTGCGGGTCGCTCATGATCTTGAACGCGAGCGCGGACAGCGGCTCGTCGGTCGACGGCTTGCGCTTGATCACGAGCTCCGCGTCCTTCACGTCGTGGCCCTCGATGGCCTCGACGTCAAGCGGAGTCGGGAGGTAGCGCACGACCGCGTCGAGCAGGGGCTGAACGCCCTTGTTCTTGAACGCGGTGCCACAGAACACCGGGGTGACCGTGACGCCCTCGGACTTGCCGGACGCGATGGTGACGCGACGGATCGCGGCGTACAGCTGCTCCTCGGTGGGCTCCTGGCCCTCCAGGAACAGCTCCATGATCTCGTCGTCGTGCTCCGCGACGGTCTCGACCAGCTGACCGCGGTACAGCTCAGCTGCCTCGACGTGCGTGGCCGGGATGTCGACGACGTCGTACATCTCGCCCTTGGCCGCCTCGGCGGACCACACGAGCGCCTTCATGCGGACGAGGTCCACAACGCCCTGGAAGTCCATCTCGGCACCGATCGGGAGCTGCATGATGATCGGGACAGCGCCGAGGCGGTCCTTGATCATGTCCACGCAGCGGTGGAACTCGGCGCCGGTACGGTCCAGCTTGTTCACGAAGCAGATGCGCGGCACGCCGTAACGGTCGGCCTGACGCCACACCGTCTCGGACTGCGGCTCGACACCGGCGACACCGTCGAACACCGTGACGGCACCGTCGAGGACGCGGAGCGAACGCTCCACCTCGACCGTGAAGTCGACGTGCCCGGGGGTGTCGATGATGTTGATCGTGTAGTCGTCGTCCTCAAGCGGCCAGTGACAGGTGGTGGCAGCAGAGGTGATCGTGATGCCACGCTCCTGCTCCTGCTCCATCCAGTCCATGGTGGCAGCGCCGTCGTGGACCTCACCGATCTTGTAGCTGACGCCGGTGTAGAAGAGGATCCGCTCGGTGGTGGTCGTCTTACCCGCGTCGATATGCGCCATGATCCCGATGTTGCGGACCTTGGCCAGGTCAAGTGAAGTGGTAGCCATAAGGCTTCGGTCTTCTCTCGGTCTCGATGGGGGTAGCGACTACCAGCGGTAGTGCGCGAAGGCCTTGTTGGACTCGGCCATCTTGTGGGTGTCCTCGCGCTTCTTCACAGCGGCACCAAGGCCGTTGGAGGCGTCGAGAAGTTCGTTGAGCAGACGCTCGGTCATCGTCTTCTCGCGACGGGCGCGGGAGTAACCGACGAGCCAACGCAGCGCGAGCGTGCTGGCGCGACCGGGCTTGACCTCGATCGGCACCTGGTACGTCGCACCGCCGACGCGGCGGGACTTGACTTCGAGGGTCGGCTTGATGTTCTCAAGCGCGCGCTTCAGCGTGATGACCGGGTCGTTGCCCGTCTTCTCACGCAGACCCTCCATGGCGCCGTAAACGATGCGCTCGGCGGTGGAGCGCTTGCCGTTCATCAGAACCTTGTTGATGAGGGAGGTCACCAGGGGGGAACCGTAGACCGGGTCGATGATGACCGGGCGCTTCGGGGCGGGGCCCTTACGAGGCATTTCTACTTCTCCTTCTTGGCGCCGTAGCGGCTGCGGGCCTGCTTGCGGTTCTTGACACCCTGGGTGTCGAGCGAGCCGCGGATGATCTTGTAGCGAACACCCGGCAGGTCCTTCACACGGCCGCCGCGCACGAGCACGATCGAGTGCTCCTGCAGGTTGTGTCCCTCACCCGGGATGTAAGCGGTGACTTCGATCCCGCTGGTCAGACGCACACGCGCGACCTTACGCAGGGCCGAGTTCGGCTTCTTCGGGGTGGTCGTGAACACACGCGTGCAGACGCCACGACGCTGGGGCGAACCCTCGAGTGCGGGCGTCTTGTTCTTCTCGACCTTGTCCTGCCGGCCCTTCCGGACCAGCTGCTGGATCGTAGGCACTACTTCTCCGGTTTCTGTGTGCCGAATGGTGAAGCTAACCTGGAACATCGCCGACCCACGCGGTCGGGTGTGTCGAACACTGCAGACTCTCGCCGTGAAGCGAGAAGGGCGCAGATTGCGGTGGCCGCTTACGGCTCTCGTTGCGGTTTGAAGGCACGCACCAGAGCCAGGGCACACCCCAGGCACAAGGTCTGAGGGTACCTACCTCATGGACTTCGGTCAAAACAAATGCCGTGGTGCCCGACACGCCGGACTTCTCCCCTTCCATTCTGGGCGTTCCCCGACCCTCCCGCAGCTTCGCGGAGGCCCGGAACGACCAGGTCGGTTGCGCTGTGCGTGAACACCGCGCGGGATGCTGACCGACTGCCGCCGACCGGTCACCACGCGTCGGCGACGCCCGCGTCCGCCGGACACCGACGCGCTTCCGCCGGCTCCCCGCTCCGCGCCTTCGGCCCCGCTCACCGGCAAGGGCGTACGCCGCCGCTGGACCGGCTCCCGCGGCATCCCCGGAACCCACTCACGGCATGCGGAGCAGGGAGCCCTCCTGCCGCCGCGGAACGCCTTCGAGGACGGCGCACGCAGGAGGGCGGCCACCCCCACCGGGGATGACCGCCCTCCGTACTACTGCCTACTGCCTACCGCTCACTGGTTGTACGGACCGTAGTCGTAGTCCTCCAGCGGGACGGCCTGGCCGGAGCCGGTGCCGAACGGCGAGTAGTCGATGTCGTCGTAACCGACGGCCGAGTACATCGCGGCCTTGGCCTCTTCGGTCGGCTCCACCCGGATGTTGCGGTAGCGGGACAGACCCGTACCGGCCGGGATGAGCTTACCGATGATGACGTTCTCCTTGAGGCCGATCAGGGAGTCGGACTTGGCGTTGATCGCCGCGTCCGTCAGAACCCTGGTCGTCTCCTGGAAGGACGCCGCCGACAGCCACGACTCGGTCGCCAGCGAGGCCTTGGTGATACCCATCAGCTGCGGACGGCCGGAGGCCGGGTGGCCGCCTTCCTGCACCACACGACGGTTCTCGGTCTCGAACTTCGAACGCTCGACCAGCTCGCCGGGCAGCAGCTCCGCGTCGCCCGACTCGATGATCGTCACACGGCGCAGCATCTGCCGGATGATGATCTCGATGTGCTTGTCGTGGATCGACACACCCTGCGAGTTGTAGACCTTCTGGACCTCTCCGACCAGGTGGACCTGGACGGCACGCTGACCCAGGATGCGCAGCACGTCGTGCGGGTTGGTGGCACCCACGGTGAGCTTCTGGCCCACCTCGACGTGCTCGCCCTCCGACACCAGGAGACGGGCACGCTTCGAGATCGGGAACGCCGTCTCGTCGCTGCCGTCGTCCGGGGTGACGACGAGCTTCTTGGTCTTCTCGGTCTCCTCGATCCGCACGCGGCCGGAGGCCTCGGAGATCGGGGCGACACCCTTCGGCGTACGAGCCTCGAAGAGCTCGACGACACGGGGCAGACCCTGGGTGATGTCGTCACCGGCCACACCACCGGTGTGGAAGGTACGCATCGTCAGCTGGGTACCGGGCTCACCGATGGACTGGGCGGCGATGATGCCGACCGCCTCACCGATGTCGACCAGCTTGCCGGTGGCCAGCGAGCGGCCGTAGCACATGGCGCAGGTGCCGACGGCGGACTCACAGGTCAGGACTGAGCGGGTCTTGACCTCCTCGATGCCGTGCTTGACGAGCTCGTCGATGAGGACGTCGCCGAGGTCGGTGTTGGCCGGGGCCAGCACCTTGCCGTCGACGGTGATGTCCTCGGCCAGCGCACGTGCGTACACGCTGGTCTCGACGTTCTCCGTCTTGCGCAGCACGCCGTCCTCGCCGCGCTCGGCGATGGCCAGGCGCAGACCACGGTCGGTGCCGCAGTCCTCCTCGCGGATGATGACGTCCTGCGAGACGTCCACGAGACGACGGGTGAGGTAACCCGAGTCGGCGGTACGCAGAGCGGTGTCCGCCAGACCCTTACGGGCACCGTGGGTCGAGATGAAGTACTCGAGCACCGACAGGCCTTCACGGAAGGAGGCCTTGATGGGGCGCGGGATCGTCTCGTTCTTGGCGTTGGACACCAGACCACGCATACCGGCGATCTGACGCATCTGCATCATGTTGCCTCGTGCGCCCGAGTTCACCATCATCGAAACCGGGTTGGTCTTCGGGAAGTTCGCGTTCATCGCCTCGGCAACCTCGTTGGTCGCCTTGGTCCAGATCGCGATGAGCTCCTGCGTGCGCTCTTCCTTGGTGATCAGACCACGCTCGTACTGCTTCTGGACCTTCTCGTCCTGGTCCTCGTAGCCCTTGACGATCGCGCGCTTCGCGTCGGGAACGACGATGTCGGAGATGGCCACGGTGACACCGGAACGGGTCGCCCAGAAGAAACCGGCCGCCTTCAGGTTGTCGAGCGTCGCCGCCACGATGACCTTGGGGTAGCGCTCGGCGAGGTCGTTGACGATCTCCGAGAGCTGCTTCTTGCCGATCTCGTAGTCGACGAACGGGTAGTCCTCGGGCAGCAGCTCGTTGAAGAGCGCGCGGCCCAGGGTCGTCCGCAGGCGGAAGGTGTCACCCTGCTGCCATTCCGGCTCGTTCTCGTCGCGGGCCGGCGGGGTCCAGCCGCGCGGCGGGATGGTGCCCACCGGGAAGCGGATGTCCACGCGCGACTGCAGCGAGAGCTCGCCGGCGTCGAACGCCATGATCGCCTCGGCCACGGAAGCGAAGGAGCGGTCCTCGCCCTTCACGTTCCGCAGGTCGCCGTCGGTGGTCAGGAAGAACAGACCGAGGACCATGTCCTGGGTCGGCATCGTGACCGGGCGGCCGTCGGCCGGCTTGAGGATGTTGTTCGAGGACAGCATCAGGATGCGGGCCTCGGCCTGCGCCTCCGCGGAGAGCGGCAGGTGCACGGCCATCTGGTCACCGTCGAAGTCCGCGTTGAACGCGGTGCAGACGAGCGGGTGGATCTGGATGGCCTTGCCCTCGACCAGCTGCGGCTCGAAGGCCTGGATGCCGAGGCGGTGCAGCGTCGGCGCACGGTTCAGCAGAACCGGGTGCTCGGCGATGACCTCTTCCAGGACGTCGTACACGACCGTGCGGCCGCGCTCGACCATCCGCTTGGCGCTCTTGATGTTCTGCGCGTGGTTCAGGTCCACCAGGCGCTTCATCACGAACGGCTTGAAGAGCTCCAGCGCCATGGCCTTCGGCAGACCGCACTGGTGCAGCTTCAGCTGCGGACCGACGACGATCACGGAACGCGCGGAGTAGTCCACACGCTTGCCGAGCAGGTTCTGACGGAATCGACCCTGCTTGCCCTTGAGCATGTCGGACAGCGACTTCAGCGGACGGTTGCCGGGGCCCGTCACCGGGCGGCCACGACGGCCGTTGTCGAAGAGCGCGTCGACGGCCTCCTGGAGCATGCGCTTCTCGTTGTTCACGATGATCTCGGGGGCACCGAGGTCGAGAAGGCGCTTCAGGCGGTTGTTGCGGTTGATCACACGGCGGTACAGGTCGTTCAGGTCGGAGGTCGCGAAGCGGCCACCGTCCAGCTGCACCATCGGGCGAAGGTCCGGCGGGATGACCGGCACGCAGTCGAGCACCATGCCCTTGGGGCTGTTGCTGGTCTGCAGGAACGCGGAGACGACCTTGAGGCGCTTGAGCGCACGGGTCTTCTTCTGGCCCTTGCCGGTGCGGATGATCTCGCGGAGGCGCTCGGCCTCCTCGTCCAGGTCGAAGGACTCGAGGCGCTTCTGCAGCGCCGCGGCACCCATCGAACCGTCGAAGTACGTGCCGAAGCGGTCACGCAGCTCGCGGTAGAGGAGCTCGTCGCCCTCCAGGTCCTGGACCTTGAGGTTCTTGAAGCGGGTCCACACCTCGTCGAGACGGTCGATCTCGCGCTGCGCACGGTCGCGCAGCTGCTTCATCTCACGCTCGGCACCCTCGCGCACCTTGCGGCGCACGTCGGCCTTGGCGCCCTCGGCCTCCAGCTCGGCCAGGTCGGTCTCGAGCTTCTTGGCGCGGGCCTCGAGGTCGGCGTCGCGACGGTTCTCGACCTGCTGACGCTCGACGGAGACGTGAGCCTCCAGCGAGGGCAGGTCGCGGGTGCGGCGCTCCTCGTCGACGAACGTGATCATGTACGCGGCGAAGTAGATGACCTTCTCGAGGTCCTTCGGGGCGAGGTCGAGCAGGTAGCCCAGCCGCGACGGAACGCCCTTGAAGTACCAGATGTGGGTGACGGGAGCGGCAAGCTCGATGTGGCCCATCCGCTCACGACGCACCTTGGCGCGCGTGACCTCGACGCCACAGCGCTCACAGATGATGCCCTTGAAGCGGACACGCTTGTACTTGCCGCAGTAGCACTCCCAGTCCCGGGTCGGACCGAAGATCTTCTCGCAGAAGAGTCCGTCCTTCTCGGGCTTGAGGGTGCGGTAGTTGATGGTCTCGGGCTTCTTGACCTCGCCGTGGCTCCACTGACGGATGTCGTCAGCGGTGGCCAGACCGATCCGGAGCTCATCGAAGAAGTTGACGTCGAGCACTATGCGTCAATCCCTCTCAGGGTTGTAAGTCTTAGGGGTCTGATACGGGGGTCCTGGGGCCGGCGGGCCTTGATCACCTTTTCCACAGGCGGTCAAGGCCCGGCCGGACTCCCGTCAGACCTCTTCGACGCTGCTCGGCTCGCGCCGGGACAGGTCGATGCCGAGCTCCTCCGCCGCGCGGAAGACGTCCTCGTCGGTGTCACGCATTTCGATGGACATGCCGTCGCTGGACAGCACCTCCACGTTGAGGCAGAGGGACTGCATCTCCTTGATGAGCACCTTGAAGGACTCGGGGATGCCGGGCTCAGGGATGTTCTCGCCCTTGACGATGGCCTCGTAGACCTTCACGCGGCCGGTGACGTCGTCGGACTTGATCGTCAGGAGCTCCTGGAGGGCGTAAGCGGCGCCGTACGCCTCCAGCGCCCACACCTCCATCTCACCGAAGCGCTGACCACCGAACTGAGCCTTACCACCCAGCGGCTGCTGGGTGATCATCGAGTACGGACCGGTCGACCGGGCGTGCAGCTTGTCGTCGACCAGGTGGTGGAGCTTGAGGATGTACATGTAGCCGATCGAGATCGGGTCCGGGAACGGCTCACCCGAGCGACCGTCGAACAGCCGCGCCTTGCCGGACGGGAGGACCAGACGGTCACCGTCGCGGTTGGGCAGGGTGTGCTCGAAGAGACCGGCGAGCTCGTCCTCACGCGCACCGTCGAAGACGGGGGTGGCGACGTTCGTGCGCGGCGGAACCTTGTCGGCTCCGATCGCCTGCAGTCGCTGCGCCCAGTCCTCTCCGAGACCGGAGACGTCCCAGCCGCGGCTGGCGAGCCAGCCGAGGTGGATCTCCAGGACCTGTCCCGGGTTCATTCGGGACGGGACACCCAGCGGGTTGAGGATGATGTCGACCGGGGTGCCGTCCTCCAGGAACGGCATGTCCTCGATCGGCAGGATCTTCGAGATGACACCCTTGTTGCCGTGACGGCCGGCGAGCTTGTCACCGTCCGTGATCTTGCGCTTCTGCGCCACGTAGACACGAACCAGCTGGTTCACGCCCGGCGGCAGCTCGTCGCCCTCTTCACGGTCGAAGACGCGGACACCGATGACCTTGCCGATCTCGCCGTGCGGGACCTTCAGGGAGGTGTCGCGGACCTCACGGGCCTTCTCACCGAAGATCGCGCGCAGCAGGCGCTCCTCCGGCGTCAGCTCGGTCTCACCCTTGGGCGTGACCTTGCCGACGAGAATGTCGCCGGCGACGACCTCGGCACCGATACGGATGATGCCGCGCTCGTCGAGGTCGGCGAGGACCTCTTCGGAGACGTTCGGGATGTCCCGGGTGATCTCCTCGGGGCCGAGCTTGGTGTCACGGGCGTCGACCTCGTGCTCCTCGATGTGGATCGAGGAGAGGACGTCGTCCTGTACGAGGCGCTGCGACAGGATGATCGCGTCCTCGTAGTTGTGACCCTCCCACGGCATGAACGCCACGAGCAGGTTCTTGCCGAGCGCCATCTCGCCGTCCTCGGTCGCGGGACCGTCGGCCAGGACCTGGCCTTCGATCACGCGGGCGCCCTCGTCCACGACAACCTTCTGGTTGACGGAGGTGCCCTGGTTCGACCGGGAGAACTTGTGCAGGCGGTACGTGGTGTACGTGCCGTCGTCGTTGGCGGTGGTGATGTAGTCCGCGGAGACCTCCTGGACCACACCGTCCTTCTCCGACTTCAGGACGTCACCGGCGTCGACCGCGCAGCGGTACTCCATGCCGGTGCCGACCAGCGGCGCCTCGGACTTGATGAGCGGAACGGCCTGACGCATCATGTTCGCGCCCATGAGGGCACGGTTGGCGTCGTCGTGCTCCAGGAACGGGATCATGGCGGTCGCGACCGACACCATCTGGCGCGGGGAGACGTCCATGTAGTCGACGTCGTCACCGGGGACGTAGTCGACCTCTCCGCCACGACGGCGGACCAGGACGCGGGACTCCTCGAAGCGGAACTCGTCCGACAGCGGCGCGTTGGCCTGCGCGATGACGAATCGGTCCTCTTCGTCGGCCGTCAGGTAGTCGACCTCGTCGGTGACGACGCCACCGGTGACCTTGCGGTACGGGGTCTCGACGAAACCGAACGCGTTGACCCGGCCGTAGGAGGCGAGCGAGCCGATCAGGCCGATGTTCGGGCCTTCGGGGGTCTCGATCGGGCACATGCGGCCGTAGTGCGACGGGTGCACGTCACGGACCTCGAAGCCGGCCCGCTCACGGGAGAGACCACCCGGGCCAAGAGCCGAAAGGCGGCGCTTGTGGGTGAGACCCGACAGCGGGTTGTTCTGGTCCATGAACTGCGACAGCTGGCTGGTGCCGAAGAACTCCTTGATGGAGGCGACGACCGGCCGGATGTTGATCAGGGTCTGCGGCGTGATCGCCTCGACGTCCTGAGTCGTCATGCGCTCGCGGACGACGCGCTCCATACGAGCCAGACCCGTGCGGACCTGGTTCTGGATGAGCTCGCCGACGTTACGCAGACGACGGTTGCCGAAGTGGTCGATGTCGTCGGTCTCGACGACGATCGAGGTGCCGTTGTCACCAACGGTCTCGGTCTCACCGGCGTGCAGCTTCACCAGGTACTTGATCGACGAGATGATGTCCTCGACGGTCAGGATCCCGGCGTCGAGCGGGGCGTCGCTGCCCAGCTTCTTGTTGACCTTGTACCGGCCGACCTTGGCGAGGTCGTAGCGCTTCGGGTTGAAGTAGAGGTTCTCCAGAAGCGTCTGCGCGGCCTCGCGGGTCGGCGGTTCGCCCGGACGCAGCTTGCGGTAGATGTCGAGCAGCGCGTCGTCCTGGCCCTGGGTGTGGTCCTTCTCCAGGGTGGCGCGCATGGACTCGTACTCGCCGAACTCCTCGAGGATCCGCTCGGTGGTCCAACCGAGGGCCTTCAGGAGAACGGTGACGGACTGCTTGCGCTTGCGGTCGATGCGGACACCGACCATGTCGCGCTTGTCGATCTCCATCTCCAGCCAGGCACCCCGGGACGGGATGACCTTGGCGGAGAAGATGTCCTTGTCGGACGTCTTGTCGATGGAGGAGTCGAAGTAGACACCCGGCGAGCGGACCAGCTGCGACACGACGACACGCTCGGTGCCGTTGATGACGAAGGTGCCCTTGTTGGTCATGAGCGGGAAGTCGCCCATGAAGACCGTCTGGGACTTGATCTCGCCGGTCTCGTTGTTGGTGAACTCGGCGGTGACGAAGAGCGGGGCCGCGAACGTGAAGTCACGGTCCTTGCACTCGTCGATGGAGTTCTTCGGGGGCTCGAAGCGATGGTCGCGGAACGTCAGGGACATCGACCCGCTGAAGTCCTCGATCGGGGAGATCTCCTCGAAGATCTCCTCCAGACCGGACTTGGTGGGGACGTCCTGTCCGCTGTCCAGAGCCGCCTCGACACGAGCCTTCCACGCGTCGTTGCCGAGCAGCCAGTCGAAGCTCTCGGTTTGCAGCGCAAGAAGGTTCGGAACCTCGAGGGGCTCCTTGATCTTTGCAAAGGAGATGCGCAGCGGGGCGGTGCTGGCGCCGTTGTTCGTATTCGCGGTCGAGGCAGTGCGCGAGGCGGCCAAGAGGGGGTCCTTCCGAGGGCTCGGACTCACTACGCGCGTACCGGTCCCATGTCGGACACAGCATCGGGCCTTTCTCTGTCCGGCCGGATAAGGCCAGGTCAGAGATGATCCGATCGTCGATGCTCCAGCATGGGTATGCCCCTGGTGACGGGCAGGAGGCAGCTAACAGGCAGCGCAAAGGGTCAGTGTAGCCACTCGGCCCACTGATGTCCAGTCCCGGTTTTTGAGACCCTTTTCGTCGTCCTCAACACCTGCCGCAAGCCATGCCCTCGATGCACATCGATACTGCCCTCTTCGCCGCCGATCCATGCCTCGGATACGGATCGTTGTGACGACGCGTCCTGAGAATTGCGCGCTGCGTGCGGTTCGTCAAGGCCCCCCAGGCCCAAAGCGTGTGCCGCGATCGTCACGTCCGGCCCGTCCCGCAACCCGTCTCTCTGCCTGTCACAGGGCCGCGGGGGGCACAACGAAGATCACCATACCCGCCGTGACCTGCAGTGCAAGGCAGCCGCTTCGGGACCCCCGGCAACGCCGAAGAGCGACCACCCAGTTGGGTGATCGCTCTTCGGTGCGTCAGCGTTACAGCGCTACGAGAGCGGCTGTGGCAGCTTCACAGGAGCCCTTGAGAGGCTCGTCGAGTTACTTGACCTCGACGGAGGCGCCGGCGCCCTTGAGGGACTCGGCAGCCTTCTCGGCGGCCTCCTTGGCGACCTTCTCGAGGACCGGCTTCGGAGCGCCGTCGACGAGGTCCTTGGCCTCCTTCAGACCCAGCGAGGTGAGCTCACGCACGACCTTGATGACCTGGATCTTCTTCTCGCCGGCACCCGTGAGGATGACGTCGAACTCGTCCTGCTCCTCAGCGGCCTCGGCGGCGGCGGCGGGGCCGGCCGGGGCAGCGGCGACCGCGGCGGCGGCGGTGACGTCGAACTTCTCCTCGAAGGCCTTCACGAACTCGGAGAGCTCGATGAGGGTGAGGTTCTCGAACTGCGCGAGCAGCTCTTCCTGGGACAGCTTCGCCATGATGGCGTCCTTCCACTCATTCGGCAGGTGCCGGTATGTACTGGTGAGGCGGGCGTACGTTCGGCCCGCTGCGACCGTCGCCTCAGGCGGCGGTCAATGCGCGAGCCGAATTACTCGGCACCGCCCTGCTCGGCCTGCTTGGCACGAAGCGCCTCCGCGGTGCGGACGAACTTCGAGGGGAGCGCCTGGAAGAGCTGAGCAGTCTGCGTCTGCTTGCCCTTGAAGGCACCCGCCAGCTTGGCGAGCAGAACCTCGCGGGACTCGAGGTCCGCAAGCTTCTTGATCTCGTCGGCGGACAGCGCCTTGCCGTCAAGGACACCGCCCTTGATGACGAGGTTCGGGTTGTCCTTGGCGAAGTCACGAAGACCCTTCGCCGACGTCACCGGGTCACCGGTGATGAAGGCGACCGCCGTCGGACCGTTGAAAAGGTCGTCGAGCGTAGAGATCCCGGCCTCGTTGGCCGCAATCTTGGTCAGCGTGTTCTTCACCACGGCGTACTGGGCGTCTTCACCGAGCGAACGACGCAGCGTCTTGAGCTGCGCCACGGTGAGACCCCGGTACTCGGTCAGCACAGCGGCGTTCGAGCTGCGGAACTGGTCCGCGAGCTCGGCTACCGCGGCAGCCTTGTCGGGCCTTGCCATAAGCGTGGCCTCCTTCCGGGTGATGAGGACCGCTCAGAAGGGGCCGACAAAACAAAACGCCCCGGCGCAAGCGCACGGGGCGTAGCTCTACCGGATGATCCGCACGCGTGGCAGCGGGTTCCGGGAACATATTCCACGAACACCTACGCGGGTCGTCCGCAGTTTCAGCGGATCCTTCGGCCACCACGCCCTCTTGCGAGAACGAGGCAACGACCAGCGGTCTTTGGCTTCTCGTGGAGAGTACGTGAAACGAACTCCGCGAAGCAAATCCGGCCGAACGGCCCAGTGACACCGGGCGCCGGCCGGACCCGCCCACGCGGATCAGCCCGCCTGGGCGCCCTTCATCATCTCGGCGAGATCGGCGGTGTCCTTGGCCGGCGGGGCCTTCACGGTCACCGGCTTGTTGTAGTCGAGGAAGGTGACGGTCATGTCGAGCGGACCCTTGTCGGCGGTCCCCCGCATGCGGAACTGCTTGGTGCGGCTCTCGCCGTCGATCCAGGCGTCCATCGTGAACCCGTCGAGGCCCATCTTCTCGTACTGCTCGAGGCTCTTCTCGCGCTGCTCGCGGGTGGCCTTCTTCTCGCCCTTCAGCGTCTTGCGGAGGCCGGCGAGGGTGATCGACCCCTTGTAGTGCGTGGTCTTCACGCCCTCGACGGTCTCGGTGCCGACCTTCTTCACGTTCTTCGAGCCGGTGAGGAAGGTGGACTCGGCCGCCGGGTTCTTGTCGGCCTCGCCGCCGCCGAGCTGGTCAGCGTTCATTCCCTTGTCGGCGCCGAGCGCGGACATGTCGAACTTGATCCAGCTCTTGCCGTCCATCTCCTTGGCGGCCTGCGCGCCGCCGCCTATGTACATCGCGCCGTCCACCAGGCGCATCTCGACCGGGCCGTCGGCGCCCGAGCCCGCGGCCGTCATCTTCATGCTCATGGCCAGCGGCTTCATGCTCATCGACGCCTCGGCGGTGACCTTCCCCTCCTCCGGGACCGTGCCGGCCATCCGGTAGTGCAGGGAGGTGATGTCGTCGGTGTTCTTCGCCGCCTTCGCCACGGCCGCGGCGGGCGACATCTCCGGCGACTGGTCGGTGCCCTGGGAACAGGCCACCGCTCCCCCGCCCAGGACCAGGGCCGCGAGGGCCGCGCCGGTCGCTCCGCGTCGTACCGAGGTGTGCACAGCAGGTCTCATGATTCCCCCCAGGAAACAGATGAGTGATTCACAGATTCAGATGCGGCATGAACATACCTGAGGGCTCGGACAAGATCCTCAGAGTTTCCGGCGCCCCGGACGGCGGGCGCGCTGCCGCGCGAGACCGCCTCCGGACCGCTGCGCGGGCGGACCGGAGGCGTGGCCTCCGGAGGTCAGGACGTGGCGCCTCCGGCGGCTCCCTGGGCCTTCAGGAGGTCCTTGAAGTCGGCGGTGTCGGAGGTCGGGGGCTTCTCGGCGGAGACCTTCGTCCCGTAGTCGCTGTAGTACGCCGTCGACGTCATGGTGCCGCTCGTCAGCTCGCCCTTCTCGACCTTCTTGACGAGCAGGTCGTCGCCGTCCACCCAGATGTCGACCTTCTCGGTGCTGACGCCGGCCGTGGTGAGCTGCTTCTTGAGATCGGCGAGCTGGCCGGCGCTGAGGTGGGACGACCTGGTCGCGAGGTCGGCCACGTCGACCGTGCCGGAGTAGTGCGTGGTCCGCCGGCCGCGCACGGTCTCCGGGCCGACCTTCCGTACGTCCCCGGAGGCGAGCAGGAGCTTCACCGACTGGTTCGGCGTGGTGTTCTGCATCTGGTCCTTCAGATACGCGCCCGAGCTGCCGCCGAACTGGGCGAGGTCGTCGTACGCGTACCGGATCCAGTGCTTGCCGCCCGACTGCCGGGCGAACGTGTCGCTCATCCGCGCGTAGTACGCGTCGGAGAGATACCGCGCCTGCATCGAGGTGCTGCCGGTCCGCCGCATGGTGTCGGCGAGCGTGCCACCCGTGTAGGTGATGGTCATCGTGCCGGTGAGGCCGTCCGCCCAGCCCATGACGCCGTCGGCCTTCATGTCCATCAGCGTGCCCATGGACGTCGTGGACTCGACCTTCGCGGAGTCCGCGCCGTCGGTGGACCGCTCCGCCGAGCGGAGCGCCGCTATGGGGCTCAGGCGGGTGGTGCCCTTGTGGACCGCCTTGTCGTCCTTGCCGGAACTCCCGGACACATCCGAGGAGTTGCAGGCGGTCAGGCCCCCGAGCGCGGCGGTCAGCGCGATCGAGAGGCTCACCCTGCGCACGATGGTGCTCTTCATTCGTCCCCACCCCTGTGTGATTCCTGTGACCGCACGCTAGCGCGGGCCACTGACGCACGTGTCCGGAATCCCGCCGGGCGCTCGCCGCGGAAGGGCTCCGGACATGAGGACGGGCCCCGCACCTCGAAAGGTTGCGGGGCCCGTCTCAGATTCGCGTGCGCGACGCGGTCACCGGGGTGAGCGGAGGGCTCAGACGGCGGCCGGGTCCTCCTCGACGAGGAGGTTGCGGGTGCGGTTGGGGTCGACCGGGACGCCGGGGCCGATCGTCGAGCTGAGAGCGGCCTTCTTGATGTAGCGACCCTTGGCGGCCGACGGCTTCAGACGAAGGATCTCGTCGAGGGCGGCGCCGTAGTTCTCCACCAGCTGGGTGTCGTCGAAGGACACCTTGCCGATGATGAAGTGCAGGTTCGAGTGCTTGTCGACGCGGAACTCGATCTTGCCACCCTTGATCTCGGTGACAGCCTTGGCGACGTCGGGGGTCACGGTGCCGGTCTTGGGGTTCGGCATGAGACCACGGGGACCGAGCACGCGGCCGAGGCGGCCGACCTTGCCCATGAGGTCCGGGGTGGCGACGACGGCGTCGAAGTCCAGACGGCCCTTCGCGACCTCGTCGATCAGTTCGTCGGAGCCGACGATGTCGGCGCCAGCGGCCTCCGCGGCCGCAGCACGGTCACCGGTCGCGAAGACCAGGACCCGGGCGGTCTTGCCGGTGCCGTGCGGCAGGTTCACGGTGCCACGGACCATCTGGTCGGCCTTGCGCGGGTCGACACCCAGGCGGAAGGCGACCTCGACGGTGCCGTCGAACTTGCTCGTGGAGGTCTCCTTGGCGAGACGGACGGCCTCGAGCGGGGCGTAGAGCTTCTCCCGGTCGATCTTGGCGTCCGCAGCGCGGAGAGACTTGCTGCGCTTGCTCACTACTGCTCCTGATGTGTTCTGAGGAGTCGTGGTGTGGGCCGAGCAGGCCCTGCCACGTGCGGCCGGAGCCGCAGATTTCCTACGAAGGTGGGTGTCAGCCCTCGACCGTGATGCCCATGGAACGGGCGGTGCCGGCGATGATCTTCGACGCGGCGTCCAGGTCGTTGGCGTTGAGGTCGGGCATCTTGGTCGTGGCGATCTCACGGACCTGCGCCTGGCTGATCTTGGCGACCTTGGTCTTGTGGGGCTCGCCGGAGCCCTTCTCGACACCCGCGGCCTTGAGGATCATCTTGGCGGCCGGCGGAGTCTTGGTGATGAAGGTGAAGGAGCGGTCCTCGTAGACCGTGATCTCCACCGGGATCACCCAGCCACGCTGCGACTCGGTCGCGGCGTTGTAGGCCTTGCAGAACTCCATGATGTTGACGCCGTGCTGACCCAGCGCGGGGCCGACCGGCGGGGCCGGGTTCGCCGCACCGGCGTTGATCTGGAGCTTGATGAGCCCCGTGACCTTCTTCTTCTTGGGAGGCATTCCGGGTCCTCTTTCGTTTTCGCCTTCCTACGTCCGAGTCGCCCCGGACGGCTGCCCCCAGTCGGACCAATGATCCGGATGGAGGCATACCGCACAACGATAACGGGTATCCATGCGCGGCTAAAAACCGAGCAGGTCAGACAGGCTGCGAGAGCCCGTCTGACCTGTTCGGAAGACGTACGTCCAGAAGCTGCTAGTTCTTCTGGATCTGGTCGAAGGAGAGCTCGACCGGAGTCTCGCGACCGAAGATCTCGACGAGGCCCTTGACCTTCTTCGAGTCGGCGTTGATCTCGTTGATCGTGGCCTGCAGCGTGGCGAACGGGCCGTCGGTGACGGTGACCGAGTCGCCGACCTCGAAGTCCAGGACCTGGACCTCGACCTTGCGCTGCGGCGCGGGCTTGCCCTCGGCCTCGGCAGCCTCGCGGGCCGCCTTCTCCTCGGCCTCCGGAGCGAGCATCTTGACGATCTCGTCCAGGGTCAGCGGGTACGGGTCGTAGGCGTTGCCCACGAAGCCGGTGACGCCGGGGGTGTTGCGAACGACGCCCCAGGACTCGTTCGTCAGGTCCATGCGGACCAGGACGTAGCCCGGGAGCTTGTTCTGCTTGATGGTCTTGCGCTCGCCGTTCTTGATCTGCGCGACTTCTTCCTGCGGCACCTCGGCCTGGAAGATGAAGTCCTCGACGTTCAGCGAGACGGCACGCTGCTCGAGGTTGGTCTTCACGCGGTTCTCGTAACCGGCGTACGTGTGGATGACGTACCACTCGCCGGGGAGCGTGCGCAGCTCCTCGCGCAGGGCGGTCACGGGGTCGACGGGCTCGGCCTCTTCTTCGGCCTCGGCCTCGGCGGCTTCCTCGGACTCGTCGGCGGCGACGGCCTCGGCGGGCACGTCCTCGTCCGCGACGTCCTCACCGGACTCGTCCTCGACGTGCAGGGCCGCGTCCTCGGCGGGCTCGCCGGCGGCGGCATCGGCAGCCTCGAACTCGTCCACGACGTCCGCTCCCTCGACGACCTCGAGTTCGTCGTCAACGGACTCGACCGACTCGGAGGCGTCGTTCAGGTTCGGGTCAGACACGGTGGCTGCTTCTTCCTGGATACATGGGGGTGGAACGCGCGAAAGGGGCGCCGGTGACGGCGCCCTTCGCTCTCGGCTCAGCCGAAGACGTACTTGGCGGCGTGGTTGAGCCCATAGTCAATCACGGTCACCAGGCCGATCATGATGACGACGAAGACAATCACCACGGTGGTGTACGTCGTGAGCTGGTTGCGAGTCGGCCAGACGACCTTGCGGAGCTCCGCGACGATCTGGCGGTAGAAGGTGGCAAGGCGCTTCAGCGGGCCCTTCTTGGCACGCTTACCGCCCTTGCGGGGCTTCTTGGACTCGGGCGCCTCGGCATCAGGCATGTCGATGGAGCCCACGGCGTCCGTCACTCGTCCTCACCTGATTCCGGGTCGTGGCCGTGCCGCGCCCGGTTGAGCCGCACGGCGGTGCAATGCAGTACGTACATGCGCACACATCCTGGCGAAAGGTGTGTGAAGCAGGGCCGGAGGGACTTGAACCCCCAACCGCTGGTTTTGGAGACCAGTGCTCTACCAATTGAGCTACGACCCTTTGATTTCCCCCAACGTACCGCATCCGCCCGGGTGCTCGGTGGCATCGGTTGGGTGCGGCCGGTGAAGGCCAACGAGGTGAGAGTGTACGTGCTCCTGAGCCGGGCGTCGAACAGAAAGTGTCCGCACGTGCCGCCTCCGCTGAAGATCCACTGGTGGGGCCCGGAGAAGCGGACGGATGTTCTGTCGCTGTTCAGTCTGTGAAACCCGCGTGCCGGGGGCGTTTCCGGTCTGAAACGATGGGTGCCATGAGCGCTGCAACCCCTCCCACCGAGCGCCGGGTCTCCGCCCGAGTCGGCTCGATCTCCGAGTCCGCCACTCTCGCCGTGGACGCCAAGGCCAAGGCCCTCAAGGCCGCCGGACGTCCGGTGATCGGCTTCGGCGCCGGTGAGCCGGACTTCCCGACCCCCGACTACATCGTGCAGGCGGCCATCGAAGCCTGCTCGAACCCCAAGTACCACCGCTACACCCCGGCCGGCGGGCTCCCCGAGCTGAAGGCCGCCATCGCCGCGAAGACCCTGCGCGACTCGGGCTACGAGGTGGAGGCCGCCCAGGTCCTCGTCACCAACGGCGGCAAGCAGGCCATCTACGAGGCCTTCGCCGCGATCCTCGACCCGGGCGACGAGGTCATCGTCCCCGCGCCGTACTGGACGACCTACCCGGAGTCCATCCGTCTCGCCGGCGGTGTCCCGGTGGACGTCGTCGCCGACGAGACCACCGGCTACCGCGTCTCGGTCGAGCAGCTGGAGGCCGCCCGCACCGAGAACACCAAGGTGCTGCTCTTCGTCTCGCCGTCCAACCCGACGGGCGCGGTCTACACCCGCGAGCAGATCGAGGAGATCGGCCGCTGGGCCGCCGAGAAGGGCCTGTGGGTCCTGACCGACGAGATCTACGAGCACCTGGTCTACGGCGACGCGGAGTTCCACTCCCTGCCCGTCGTGGTGCCCGAGCTGCGCGACAAGTGCATCGTCGTGAACGGCGTCGCCAAGACGTACGCGATGACCGGCTGGCGTGTGGGCTGGGTCATCGGCCCGAAGGACGTCATCAAGGCCGCGACCAACCTGCAGTCGCACGCCACGTCCAACGTCTCGAACGTGGCCCAGGTCGCCGCGCTCGCCGCCGTCTCGGGCGACCTCACGGCCGTCGCGAAGATGCGCGAGGCCTTCGACCGCCGCCGCAAGACCATCGTCCGCATGCTGAACGAGATCGACGGCGTGCTCTGCCCCGAGCCCGAGGGCGCGTTCTACGCGTACCCGTCGGTGAAGGCACTGCTCGGCAAGGAGATCCGCGGCAAGCGCCCCGCGGACACGGTCGAGCTGGCCGCGCTGATCCTGGAGGAGGCCGAGGTCGCGGTCGTCCCGGGCGAGGCCTTCGGTACGCCGGGCTACCTGCGGCTGTCGTACGCCCTGGGTGACGAGGACCTCGTCGAGGGCGTCAGCCGGATCCAGAAGCTGCTCGCCGAGGCGACGGCCTGACACCTCCCTCGTCCGCCGGTGCCCCTGGGAGCACCGGCGGACACCACGCTCCACGCGCACGTGCGGGGGCCGACCACCCACCCGGTGGCCGGCCCCCGTTTCTTCGTTCGGGCAAGCCCCCGATCAGGGAAAGCGCTACCGGCACGCCATCCGCGTGCGGCAAGATCCTGGGATGGAGCGCGTACGTGATGTAAGTGAACTGCCGAAGGCCCATCTGCACCTGCACTTCACCGGGTCGATGCGGTCCACGACCCTGCTGGAACTGGCCGACAAGTACGGCGTACGACTGCCGGACGCGCTGACCAGCGGGGAACCGCCGAAGCTGCGGGCGACCGACGAGCGCGGCTGGTTCCGCTTCCAGCGCCTGTACGACGCCGCCCGGTCCTGCCTGAGAGAGCCCGAGGACATCCAGCGGCTGGTCCGCGAGGCCGCCGAGGAGGACATCAAGGACGGCTCCGGGTGGCTGGAGATCCAGGTCGACCCGACGTCGTACGCCCCCCGGCTCGGCGGTCTGATCCCGGCCCTGGAGGTCATCCTCGACGCGGTCGACTCGGCCGTGCGGGACACCGGGCTCGGGATGCGCGTCCTGGTGGCCGCGAACCGGATGAAGCACCCGCTGGACGCCCGGACGCTGGCCCGGCTCGCCGTGCGGTACGCGGACCGCGGGATCGTCGGCTTCGGGCTCTCCAACGACGAACGGCGGGGCATGGCGCGGGACTTCGACCGCGCCTTCGCGATCGCGCGGGAGGGCGGGCTGCTCGCCGCGCCGCACGGCGGGGAGCTGACCGGGCCCGCCTCCGTCCGCGACTGCCTGGACGACCTGCACGCCTCCCGGATCGGCCACGGGGTGCGGGCCGCCGAGGACCCCCGTCTGCTGAAGCGTCTGGCCGACCGCGGAGTGACCTGTGAGGTCTGCCCCGCGTCGAACGTCGCACTGGGCGTCTACGAGAAGGCGGCCGACGTACCCCTGAGGACTCTGTTCGAAGCGGGGGTCCCGATGGCCCTCGGCGCCGACGACCCGCTGCTCTTCGGATCACGGCTCGCCGCCCAGTACGAGATCGCGCGGCGCCACCACGCCTTCACGGACGCGGAGCTGGCCGAGCTGGCCCGGCAGTCGATCCGCGCCTCGGCGGCACCGGAGGACATGCGCGCGAAGCTGCTGTCCGGCGTCGACGACTGGCTGACCTCCTAGATCGGCCGGGTCACCGGCCGACCGGCGCGATCCCGGTGAGCAGGGTGCGGGCGAGCCCCGGCGCGAAGGTGTCGAGCGGTGGGGCCGTGCCGTCCTGGGTCGCGTCGTAGGCGAAAGCGCGCTGCGCGCAGGCGCCGAGGAGGAGCGAGGCGGCGGCGTAGGTGTCGGCGCCGGGCTGGACCCGCCCGGCGTCCTGCTCCGCGCGCAGATACGCGGCGACACCCCGGATCGGCATGTGGGGCCCGGCTCCCATGGCCCGCATCGCCTCGTCGTGACGGCGCTTGAGCTGGGTCTCCGCGTACAGGGAGGCGGCGATCGGGAAGCTCTGCTCGTAGAAGAGGGCCGCCTGGCGGGCGATCGCGGTGAGGTTCTCCTCCAGGGAGTGCTGCTCCGGTTCGGCGGTCAGCCGCTCCAGCAGCGGGCCGAGCCGGGGCAGGCGCTCCTGCAGGACGCGGATGAACAGCTCTTCCTTGCTCGCGAAGTACTTGTAGAGGGCCGCTTCGGAACAGCCGGCCGCCTTCGCGATCTCCTTGGTGGTGGCACGGGAGAGTCCGAGGGTGAGCATGAGCTCGTGCGCCGCGTCGAGGATGCGGATCCTGGCCGGCTTCGACCGCTCGGGCTCGGCGGCGGATGTCTGCTGCATGGGGCCCAAGGATTCCACGGCGTGTCCTCGCGGGGTTGACGGGTGGGTGAGTACTTACTCACTCTAGAAGGAGCAGAGGTGAGTGAACACTCACCCACCTCACTCGTCCATCCCGTCCACCCGCTGGGAGCAGGTCATGAAACTCACCGTTCTCGGTGCCACCGGAGGCATCGGCCAGGAGATCGTCCGTCAGGCCCTGGGCTCGGGCCACCAGGTCACAGCCGTCGTGCGGGATCCCGCACGCCTCACGGTCACCGGCGCCGGTCTGGAGGTGTTCCGCACCGACCTCACCGACCCCGAGGCGCTGCGGCCCGCCGTCGCGGGCCGGGACGCGGTGCTGTCGGGTCTCGGCGCGCGCCGCCGCAAGGACGCCGGGGTCGCCTCACGGCTGACCCGTACGGTGCTGGGCGCCATGGAGGCGGAGCAGACCCGGCGGCTGCTGGTGGTCAGCGCGAGCCCGGTCGGCCCGGCGGCAGCGGAGGACGGGTTCGTCGACCGCGCCATGCGGGGGATGATCTCGTCGCTCCTGAAGGACGTGTACGCCGACCTGAGGGAGATGGAGGCCGCACTGGCCGCGAGCGCCACGGACTGGACCACCGTCCGCCCGCCCCGCCTCCAGGACAAGCCGGTGACCGGCTCCTACCGCACGGCCGTCGGCGGATTCCCGGCCCGGGGCCGCTTCATCGGACGCGCCGACGTGGCCCACGCGATGCTGGCGATGACCGACGACCCGGCGACGGTGAAGCAGGGCGTGGGCATCGCCTACTAGGCACCCCCGTGGGACCGCCGTCAGGAGACCGTCGCCGTCGGAGACCGTCGGCGGCAGCGAACCTCGGTGTCAGAGCGCCTCGGTGTCGGAGAGCCTTGGTGTCAGAGGCTGACGCCGACCGTGACCGGCTCGTTGACCAGGGTGATGCCGAAGGCGTCGTGGACTCCGGCGACGACTTCGCGGGCGAGCGCGAGGAGGTCCTCGGTGCTGGCCTCGCCCCGGTTGGTGAGGGCCAGCGTGTGCTTGGTCGAGATGCGGGCGGGGCCGGTTCCGTAGCCCTTGGTGAAGCCCGACTTGTCGATCAGCCAGGCCGCCGAGGTCTTGGTGTGACCCTCGCCGGCGGGATACGCGGGCGGCACGGCGTCGGCGCCGAGGCGCTCCCGCACGCGCGCGTGGAACGCGGCGAACGCCTCGTCGGTGAGGATCGGGTTCGTGAAGAACGACCCGGCGGACCAGGTGTCGTGGTCCTCGGGGTCGAGCACCATGCCCTTGCCGGCGCGCAGTTTCAGGACGGTCTCGCGGGCGTCGGCGAGGGGGACGCGGTCCCCGGGCTCGACACCGAGCGTGCGGGCGGTCTCGGCGTACTTGACCGGCGCCGAGAGGCCGTTCGCGTCCTCCAGTTCGAAGCGGACGCGCAGCACGACATGGCGGTCGGGGTCGGCCTTGAAGCGGCTGTGCCGGTACGAGAAGGCGCACTCGGCGTTGGTCAGCGTGACCGTCTCGCCCGTCTTCCGGTCGTAGGCGATCACTTCACTGATCGTCGACGACACTTCCTGGCCGTACGCGCCCACGTTCTGGATCGGGGTCGCGCCCGCGGAGCCGGGGATGCCGGCGAGGCACTCGATCCCGGCGAGCCCGGCCTCGACGGTGCGGGCGACCGCGTCGGTCCACACCTCGCCGGCGGCCAGCTCCAGCGTCGTGCCGTCGAGCGAGAAACCCTCCGTGGCGATGCGCAGAGCCGTGCCCGCGAAGCCCTTGTCGCCGATGACCAGGTTCGATCCACCGCCGATCAGCAGCAGCGGCGTACCGGCGGCGTCGGCCTCGCGCACGGCGGCGACCACCTCGGCGTCGGTCGTGGCGGTGATCAGCCGGGCGGCCGGGCCGCCGAGCCGGAAGGTGGTCAGCGGGGCGAGCGGGGCATCGTGGAGTTCCAGCACGGGGCCAAGACTACGAGAAGGGTCGGGAGCCCCCGGCCACCGGTGCGCGCCGGACGGCCGTGCCGGAGCCGCGGCGCCCCGGCACCGCACGCCACGGCGAACGGCCCCGCCGTCGGGCGGGGCCGTTCCGTCGTGCCGGGGAGACGTTCCGGGTGTCAGCGGGCGGCGGTCTCCAGGGCGCCGGTCTCCGCCCGGGCGGCACCGGTCCGAACCGTCTCGGCCCGGTCCGCTTCGGGAGCGGGCGCCGGTGTCCCACTCGTCTCGGCGCGTTCCGGGCGTCCGGCGCTCGGGATGGCCAGCGCGGCGAGACCCGCGAGACCCACCACCACGGCGCCGACGACCAGTGCCGGCCGCAGTCCGTCGATGAAGCTCTCTGGCGTCGCGTAGCCGCCCTGCGCCGAGAAGATCGAGGACATGACCGCGATACCGAGCGCACCGCCCACCTCGCGCAGCGCGTTGTTGGCTCCGGAGGCGATGCCCTGCTCCTGCGGCCGGACGCTGGACATGACCAGGTTGGACGCGGGGGCGAAGTAGAGGGACATCCCGATGCCGCTGATGATCAGCGCGGGCAGCTGCGCCGCGTACGAGGCGTCGGCGGCGACCACGGAGGCGTAGTAGGCGAGCCCGGCGGCCTGGAGGAAGAGCCCGGTCGCCACGACGGGACGGCCGCCGACGCGGTCGGAGAGGTAGCCGGCGATGGGTGCGACCAGCATCGGCATCCCGGTCCAGGGGAGCATCCGCAGGCCCGCCTCGGTCGGCGAGTAGCCGAGCACACCCTGCATGTACTGGCTGAGCAGGAAGATCGAGCCGAACATCCCGAGGAACATCAGCAGGCTGGCCGCGTTGATCCCGGCGAAGGCGCGGGAGCGGAAGAGCCGCATCGGGAGCATCGCGTTCCTGGCGCGGCTGCCGTGCAGGACGAACCCGGCGAGCAGCGCGGCACCCGCGAACAGGGCGGTCAGCACGAACGGGCTGGTCCATCCCTCGGCGGGCCCGCGGACCAGGCCGTAGACGATCCCGAAGAGGCCGCCGCTGGCGAGCAGGGTGCCGGGGAAGTCCAGCGGGTTGCCGTTGCCGAACGACTCCGACAGCCGCAGCCGGGCGAGCGGGAGGACGGCGAGCCCCAGCGGGACGTTCAGCCAGAAGATCCAGTGCCAGGACACGTGTTCGGTGAGGCTGCCGCCGATGAGGGGTCCGGAGGCGACCGCGAGTCCGTTCACCGCGCCCCATATCCCGTACGCCATCCCGCGCCGTGCGGCGGGAACCGCCGCGGTCAGCAGGGTGAGGGTCAGCGGCATCATGATCGCGGCGCCGACGCCCTGGACGGCCCGGGCGGCGATCAGGGAGTCGATGCCGGGAGCCATGGCCGCGGCGGCGGAGGCGCCGGTGAAGATGCTGAGGCCGACGAGGAAGAGCCGCCGGCGGCCGAACCGGTCACCGAGGGCCGCGCCGAACATCAGCAGGACGGCGAAGGTGAGCGTGTAGGCGCTCACGGTCCATTCCAGGTCGTCCAGCGCTCCCCCGAGGTCCTTGCGGATCGAGGGCAGGGCGGTGGTGACCACGAGGTTGTCGAGGGCCGCCATGAATCCGGCCACGCTGGTGATGACGAGGGCCCAGCCGGCGCCGCCGCGCCGCTTGTCCGGCGCCCCGGACGCCTTCTCCGTCGATGTCCCGGCCGGACCGCCCGGCCCGCCCTGTTCCGCCGGCCGGTCCTGCTCCGCCGATCGGTCCTGCTCCGCCGGTCCGTTCCGGTCCGTCCGTGCCGTCCGCTGTGTCATCGCTCCCCCAGAGGATGATGTGGATCATTGGTTAGTTATTGATGACTAACTTCTGCGGGCAGAAAAAAGCGCGGAACTCCGCCCTCCCCCGGCCCTACTTCTCCAGCCGGCCCGTGACCCGCGCCGACGGAT
This sequence comes from Streptomyces sp. NBC_01428, assembly GCF_036231965.1. NCBI lineage: Bacteria > Bacillati > Actinomycetota > Actinomycetes > Kitasatosporales > Streptomycetaceae > Streptomyces > Streptomyces sp. NBC_01428. The sequence continues at coordinate 4,044,287 of NZ_CP109499.1, forward strand.
ACAGCCCTTCCCAGACCCGGTGCTCGGGCGGGAACCCCATCGACACCAGGCAGTTGATGAGCATGCCGTACGCCATGAACGTCGCCGTGTCGTCGACCTGCGCGCCGAGCGGCACGTGCACCGTGTCCCACAGCCGCATCCAGCCGGCCCGCACCGCTTCGCCGAGCTCGTGGTCGCCGGCCTCCTCGGCCGCCGCCACCGCGACGTACATCTGCATCTGCATGAGCAGCCGCTCCGGGTGCTCCGCGATGACCTTCACATAGGCGTTCGCCATGGAGTGCAGGGCTTCCTCGCCCTCCAGACCTTCGGAGGCCTCCTCCATCGTCTGCCGCGCGAGGTCCATGCACCGCTCGGCGGCCGCCAGGAAGATCGCCTTCTTGCCCGGGAAGAGCCGGAAGAGATACGGCTGCGAGACACCCACACGCTTGGCGATCGCCTCGGTGGACGTGCCGTAGTAGCCGCCCCGGGCGAACTCGCTCATCGCCGCGCGGACGACGCTCTCGCGCCTCTCTCCTGCGCTCATCCTGACCATGCGGCTAAGTTAGTACTCAATCACTAACTACGTCAAGAGACGGGGAACCGGCGGGTGCCGGAGACAGGTAAGGGGCGTCCGCAATGGGCGGACGCCCCTTACCCGGGCCTCGAAGCGGGCCTCGATCTTGCGCCGCGGGTTGCCGCTCAGGCCAGTCGTACGACCGCGCGGGACATCCCGAGGACCTTCTGGCCCGCGCTCGTCGCCGTGAGGTCGACGCGCACGGTGTTGTCGTCGAGCTTGGCGCCGATCTTGGCGCTGACCTCGATGGTGGCGCCCTTGTCGTCGTTCGGGACGACGACGGGCTTGGTGAACCGCACGCCGTACTCGACGACCGCGCCCGGGTCGCCGACCCAGTCGGTGACGACGCGGACGGCCTCGGCCATGGTGAACATGCCGTGCGCGATCACGTCGGGGAGACCCACCTCGACGGCGAACTTCTCGTTCCAGTGGATCGGATTGAAGTCCCCGGAGGCGCCCGCGTACTGGACGAGCGTGGCACGGGTCACGGAGAAGGTCCCGGCCGGCAGCTCGGTGCCGACCTCGACGTCCGCGTAAGAGATCTTCGCCGCCATGTCAGCCCACCTCCGCCGCGCGCGCCACAAGCTTCGTGACCGCTGTCACGACGTGCTCGCCCGCCTCGTCGTGGACCTCGCCACGGATGTCCAGGATGTCGTTGCCCGCGAGGGACTTGATCGACTCGATGGTCGAGGTGACCGTCAGCCGGTCGCCGGCGCGCACGGGCCGGGTGTACGCGAACTTCTGGTCACCGTGCACCACCCGGCTGTAGTCGAGGCCCAGTTGCGGGTCCTGGACGACCTGCCCGGCGGCCTTGAACGTGATGGCGAACACGAAGGTCGGCGGGGCGATCACGTCAGGGTGTCCGAGCGCTCGCGCGGCCTCGGGGTCCGTGTACGCGGGGTTACCGTCGCCGACGGCCTCCGCGAACTCGCGGATCTTCTCCCGGCCGACCTCGTAGGGGTCGGTGGGCGGGTAGGACCGCCCCACGAAGGACTGGTCGAGCGCCATGGGCTCGGCACCTCCTGGTTGTCTTCGCTGTATGACGCCGGGTCCACCGCGGACCCGGAAGAGCCGGGCCGCCGCGGACTCCGGTGCCCCGGATCCGTGCCGGACACGGTTGCACAACGACGCGAGGCCGCCCCCCGCGAAGGGGACGGCCTCGTGTACGAGCCTGAATTATCGCGTTTCGCGGTGCGCGGTGTGCGCATTGCAACGCGGGCAGTGCTTCTTCATCTCCAGTCGGTCCGGGTCGTTACGCCGGTTCTTCTTGGTGATGTAGTTCCGCTCCTTGCACTCCACGCAGGCCAGCGTGATCTTCGGGCGGACGTCGGTGGCAGCCACAGGAGTGCTCCTTGACGAACGGATGGGACATTAATGCATAGAAGAGTAGCCGATCGAAGGACCGACCCCGCAATCGGCTACTGTCAGTAGCGGTGACCGGACTTGAACCGGTGACACAGCGATTATGAGCCGCTTGCTCTACCGACTGAGCTACACCGCTTTGATGAGATCGGCCCCCGCCTTGCGACGGGAACCTCTCACACCAGAGCCCCAATACGGAATCGAACCGTAGACCTTCTCCTTACCATGGAGACGCTCTACCGACTGAGCTATTGGGGCGAGCGATGAAGACATTACACGGTCGCCCGCCGATCGCCCAAATCCGTTTCGCGGCACCCGCCCCGGCCTGTTCCCCGCTGTTCGCCCGGCCGTTCCCGGGACCTCTCAAGCACCCCTGGCGGCCCACGGATCACACGCGGTGACGAGGGCGTGACGAGGTCTCCCGAGGCCGTCCCGGCGCAGCCTGAGCCCCGCCGGTCCCGTCGCGCGCGCCGTGTCGCCGAACTCCCGCCCAGGTCCGGTCCGGTGCGGTCCTGCCTGGTCAACCACGCGCCGACGGACCACACCGGTACGACTATTGCGCTCCTCCCCGACGTTGACGGGTCGCCACCCTAGGCTCGACTCACGCTGCGTGATCTTGTGTCCCCTCGTTCCGCAGCCGTCCCTCCCGCAGCCGCCCTCGAGCCCAGGAGCGCGATGCCCGACCGACAGCAGCAGCCGCCCCCCTCCTCGTCGGGACAGACCGACACCTCAGCGCTGCTGCTGTGCGGAGCGCGCCTCACCGACGGCCGGTCCGTGGACGTACGGCTGGGCGGCGGGCGGATCGAGGCGGTCGGGACCGCCGGAAGCCTGGCGGGCGCCTCCGGGGCCCTCGCCGCGAAGGTGGACCTGGACGGCTATCTCCTCCTGCCGGCGCCCGCGGAGGCCCACGCGCACAGCGACACCGCCCTGACGGCCGACGGCGACGGCCCGCTCGCCTACGACGACCAGGAGATCCAGCGCCGGGCCACCGAGGCCGCCCTGCTGCAACTGGGGCACGGCGCCACGGCGTTGCGCTCCCACGTGCGCGTCGGCGACGTACAGGGGCTGGACGCGCTGGCGGCGGTCCTCCAGGTGCGGCGGTCGCTGCGGGGCCTCGCGGAACTGACCACGGTGGCGATGCCCCGGCTGCTGACCGGGGCGGCCGGGGCCGACGGGCTGGCGATGCTGCGGGACGCCCTGAAGATGGGCGCTTCCGTGGTGGGCGGCTGCCCGGACGCCGACCCCGATCCCACCGGGTACGTGGAGGCGGTCCTGGAGCTCGCCTCCGAACACGGCTGCCCGGTCGACCTGCACACGGACGCCGCCGACCCCGCGCGGCTCGCCCGGCTCGCGGCCATGGCGGGCGGGCTGCGGCCGGGCGTGACGCTCGGACCGTGCGGCGGGCTCGGCGGGCTGCCGACCGAGGTGGCGTCCCGCGCCGCGGACCAACTCGCCGCGGCCGGCGTGACGGTGGTGTGCCTGCCGCAGGGCGGCTGCGGCTCGGCCGACGTCCGCGCCACCGCTCCCGTACGGCTGCTGCGGTCGGCCGGCGTGCGCGTGGCGGCCGGCAGCGGCGCCCTGCGGGACGGGTCGAACCCGGTGGGCCGTGGCGACCCCCTGGAGGCCGCCTACTTGCTGGCCTCCCTCCACGGCCTGCGCCCCGAGGACGCCTACGAGGCGGTGAGTTGCGCCGCCCGGGCCGCTCTCGGGCTTCCGGAGGTGCGCGTGGAGGCGGGGTTCCCGGCCGAGTTGCTGGCCGTGCGCGGGGAGCGGCTCGACGGGGTGCTGTCCCTCGCGTACAGCCGGATCGTCGTGCACCGGGGGCGCGTGGTGGCGCGGACCAGCGCGGTGCGCGAGTACTGCAACTCGGCGTCCGCGTCGGGGCTCGACCTGCCGCGACAGGGGCGCGGGGGGCTCTCGTAGGACGCGATCCGGCCCGATCCGGCCTCGCCCGATCCGGCCTCGTGCCGATCCGGTCCACCCCGAGGCGGGACTCCGGCCGACCGCCTCCGCCCCACCGGCCTTCGGGGGCTTGCTGAGGCCGGTGGGGCGGAGGCGGTCGGCCGGAGACCGGTGGGGCGGAGGCCGGTGGGGCGGTTGCGGTGCGGGCTCGGCTCGCGCAGGTTGAGTGGGTTGGCGGGGTTCGCTCGTGCGGGTTGGTGGGGTTCGCGCGGGCAGGTTGAGCGAGTTGACGGGGGTCGCTCGCGCAGGTTGAGCGAGTTGACGGGCTCCGCTCGCGCGGGATGAGCGGGTTGCGGGGGTTCGCGCGGGCTCGGCTCGCGCGGGCGCTCTAGAGTTCGCCGCCGCCGAGCATGCCGCCGCCCAGTACTCCGGGGCCGACGCCGGGAAACGTGCCCGGCGGGAGTTCCGTGGCTCCCTTCGGCGCACGGACGTCTCCGGCCTCGGCGAGCTTCAGGACGAGGGGGAGCCTGCTGCCCTTGGGGCCGTCCGTGAGAGCGGCGAGGTCGATCCTGATCTGCCGGAGGTCGCCGTTCTTCAGGGTGAAGTCGACGGAGACCTTCTTGTCCGGGGCGTCCTTGAGGTCCTTCGCCGTGGGGAGTTCCATGCCCGCCGGAAGGTCGCCCTGGAGCGGCCGGAGTTTGGCGACGACGCCGGTGACCAGATCGCGGAAGTTGCCCGTGGCGACGACGTGCTCGACGCCGTCGGCCCCCTCCTTGGTACGGAAGGCGACCTTGCGGCCGATGACCGCGCCCACCGCGTCCAGGATCCTCTTCTGCGTCTTGGCGTCGATGTCACCAGGGCCGCCGGCGCCCTTGGGGCCGCCCGCGGACTTCTGCGCATCTTCCAGGGCCTTGGTGTCGATCTTCACCCAGTCGCCCTCGAAGACCTTCCGCATCTCCTTCTCGCCCGGCGGGAGATCGTCGGCGGAGGGCAGGGGGAAGCCCATCGTCCTGCCGAGGGCCTTCATGTCGGCGCGGTAGTACGTGAAGTCGCCGACGACACGGAACTCGGCCAGGACGCCGTCCGCTCCCGAGACCTTCAGGCTCGTTCCGAGAAGGTCCTTCTCGCCCGAATCCGCCAGCGGCTTCCTCGACTTGACCGAGACATCGACGTGCAGCGTGCTCAGGGCCTTCGCGGCCTCGGGCGGCAGCGCCTCGTCCGGGTCGGCGTCGCCGCCCAGCGCGCTGATCGCGGCTGCGTCGGCGTCCAGGTCCAACCGGAAGGAGAGGGACTTCTGTTCGCCGAGCCGGTCGACCGCGTGGTCCACCTTCTGACCGGCGGTGAGGTTCTCGACCGTGCCGCAGGCGGCCGCCGTGGCGAGGAGGGCGACGGTGCAGCCGGCCGCGGTCACGGTCTTGCGTATGGCGGTGATGGTGGTCTCCTCTACGACGCCGGGCGGGGCCGCCCGTCATCCTTCGTTCGCGTGTTCCGTCGTTCTCGACGTGACCACCGTGAGTCCGCCGCACCGGGCCATCGGCCCGTGCGGGCCGACCGGCGCACCTGATCCATCCGGTGCACCTGGCGCACCCGGTGCGTCCACAGTGATCACCCATGTGACGCATGAGTTGTCCACAGGGTTGTGCGGCGAACGTGTCCGTCCGGGCGTACGGTCGGAGACATGCGCATTGTCATCGCTGGAGGTCATGGTCAGATCGCGCTGCGGCTGGAGCGGCTGCTCTCCGCGCGCGGCGACGAGGTCGTGGGGCTCATCCGCCACGCCGAGCAGAGCGACGATCTGCGGGCGACGGGCGCCGAGCCGGCCCTGTGCGACCTGGAGTCGGCGTCGGTGGAGGACGTCGCGGCACACCTGCGCGGAGCGGACGCGGCCGTCTTCGCGGCGGGCGCGGGCCCGGGCAGCGGGGTGGACCGCAAGGAGACGGTGGACAAGGGCGCGGCCATCCTGTTCGCGGACGCCGCGGAGCTCGCGGGTGTACGGCGTCACGTGGTCGTCTCCTCGATGGGCGCCGACGCGGAACACCCCGGTGACGAGATCTTCGACGCGTATCTGCGGGCCAAGGGCGAGGCCGACGCGTACATCCGCGGCCGTAAGGGCCTGGACTGGACGATCCTGCGCCCCGGCAGCCTGATCGACGACGCCGGCACCGGCCTGGTACGGCTGGAGGCGTCCACGGGGCGCGGCATGATCCCCCGTGACGACGTCGCCGCGATCCTCGCCGAGCTGGTGGACACCTCGGCGACGGCCGGTCTGACCCTGGAGGCGATCGGAGGCTCGACACCGATCTCGGTGGCGGTGAAGTCGGTGGCCGGGAACTAGGGCTGCACCCCACCCTCGGCCCACATGCTGAGCACTGTTCGCGTACGCCGAGCGGTGCCGGCCGTGTGCGCCGTGCCGTCCGGTCCGTGTCACCGATGCCGTCCGACACGACCCGGCGGGCGCGGGGCACACTGATGACATGTCATCGCGTCGCAGACACTGCCCCGAGTGCCGCCGGGAGATCGCCGTCGTCGCGGGCCGGTTCGCTCGGCACGATCCGCCCGGCGGGCGGGAGAGCGGCGAGCTGGTCTCGTGCCCCGGTTCACGCCGTCAGGCCCAACTCGGCGCGGCCCAGCCCACCCTGGACGGTTACGCGGTCCCGGACTTCCCGGGCCAACTGCCGCTGTTCTGACGCGTCCTAGGGCCTCTGAGCACCCGGCGAAAGGTCGACGGGCCGGGCGCTCCGCCAGGGGCCCGGGCGCGGGTGTCCCGGGCGCATGCGAGAACCTCCGACCGCCGCTGCGTCATTCGAGCATCTGGACCAGCTCGCCCGTGCGCGCGACCTCGTTGGTGATGTCTTTCCGAGGGTGCCAACCGACGCGCACGCCATACGACTTCGAGTCGTCCGGCACGTTCCGCACGATGACCGGGAACGTGCACGCCGCCGCATCGTCGTAGGCACCCGTGCCGAGTGTGCCGGTCGCGACGACCAGGCCCTCGGAGTCGTAGACCGTGACGAGCGCACCCTTGTCGACGTCACTCCACGGCCCGTCACCGCTGCATGTCCCGGCCTGACCGGGTGCGCCCGCTATACGAATCCGCCCGACCAAGGTGAACGTCCCCGCTCCACCGTCACCGGCTCCGGACAGGGCCCACGCCGTCGCGACGGCCCCCGACCCGACGACGAGCCCGAGCACGGCCGCCACCGCCAAGGCGCCCCGCGCTCCGAGGACTCCGCGCTTCCGCCGGGGCTCGGACCCCTCAGGCCGGGCGGACGGCCGAACAGCTCCCGCACCGGACTCGGCGACCACCTCATCAGACATGACCGAAGCATGACAGCGACACGGGACGTTGTTCGGCACTCCCGTCACGGTCACGCAACGGCCCCGGAGGGACCGTTGGAAGCGGGGAGCAGCCCCTCGACCGGGCGGCGGGACGGGCCTCGACGGGGCGACTCGCCCCTGCCCTTCACCCCGACACGAAGAAACCCCCTCCGATCTACGTTTCCGCAGATCGGAGGGGGTTTACCTTCATGTGGCGGCGCGTGGATTCGAACCACGGAAGGCTAAGCCGGCAGATTTACAGTCTGCTCCCTTTGGCCGCTCGGGCACACCGCCAGGTTTGCTGCCTGAACCCCGCTTTTGGGCGGTGCTCCGTGGCAACGACGTAAACGATACCCGATGCCCGGGGGTGCTTCGCCACCCGATTGATCGAGCCTTGGAGGGAAGGGGGTGGCTAGGCTTATGCGGATGCGGCCGGGGCCTACGCCGGGCTCGACGGCCGCCCCCACGCACCCCGATACAAGGAGCCACAGGACATGGCCGACTCCAGTTTCGACATCGTCTCGAAGGTCGAGCGGCAGGAGGTCGACAACGCCCTCAACCAGACCGCCAAGGAGATCTCGCAGCGCTACGACTTCAAGAACGTCGGCGCCTCCATCTCCTGGTCCGGCGAGAAGATCCTCATGGAGGCGAACTCCGAGGAGCGCGTGAAGGCGATCCTCGACGTGTTCGAGACCAAGCTGATCAAGCGCGGCATCTCGCTGAAGGCGCTGGACGCCGGTGAGCCGCAGCTCTCCGGCAAGGAGTACAAGATCTTCTCGTCCATCGAGGAGGGCATCTCCCAGGACAACGCGAAGAAGGTCGCGAAGATCATTCGCGACGAGGGCCCCAAGGGCGTGAAGGCTCAGGTGCAGGGCGACGAGCTGCGTGTCAGCTCGAAGAGCCGTGACGACCTGCAGGCCGTCCAGGCCCTCCTCAAGGGCAAGGACTTCGACTTCGCGCTGCAGTACGTGAACTACCGGTAGGACGGACGGGAACGTCCCCTGCGAACCGGGGGCGCACCCGCGGTTCGGCGGGCGCGCCATGCGCCGGTGGCGTCACGAGAAGGGTGGGCACCCCCTGGGTGTCCACCCTTCTCGTCCTCCGGTCGCGGTCTCCGGCGGAACCCGCCGCGCGCTCAGTCGCGCGAGTTGCCGAAGAGGACCCGGTAGATGATCAGCAGCACGAGCGAACCGCCGATGGCGGCCGCCCAGGTGGCACCGTCGTAGAAGTGCTTGCTGATGGGGTGGTCCAGCCAGCGGGCCGATATCCAGCCGCCGATGAACGCGCCCGCGACACCGATGAGGGTCGTGCCGATGAACCCTCCCGGGTCGCGGCCCGGGAGCAGGAGCTTGGCCACGGCGCCTGCCAGCAGCCCCAGAATGATCCAGCTGATGATGCCCATGCCCTGAACCTGCCCCTCCGTGCCGCAGTCACGCTGTCCCGAACCTGTGAGTTCGGTCCGGCAGTGACGTGCTCGTCCTGTCCGTCCACGCTGCGGGTGACCTCTGCGTCCCGCCGGTGCCGTGTCGATGAACAAGACGTGGCCACGGCTCTTTTCGGTTGCAGAGATCAGTAGGGTGCGGCGCATGCCTCAGTCCAGCGCCGCGTTGCGCCGAACCCTCGGTCCGGGTGACGCCGTGGTCATCGGGCTCGGCTCGATGATCGGCGCCGGGATCTTCGCCGCACTCGGTCCGGCTGCGCGGGCGGCGGGCCCCGGGCTGCTGCTCGGTCTCGCGATCGCCGCCGTCGTCGCCTACTGCAACGCGATGTCCTCGGCCCGCCTCGCCGCCCTGTACCCCGCCTCGGGAGGCACGTACGTCTACGGGCGTGAGCGGCTCGGGGCCTTCTGGGGCTATCTGGCGGGCTGGTCGTTCGTCGTCGGCAAGACGGCCTCCTGTGCTGCCATGGCGTTGACGGTGGGCGCGTACGTCTGGCCGGCGCAGGCCCACGCGGTGGGGGTCGCGGCCGTGGTCGCACTGACCGCCGTGAACTACGGCGGCCTGCAGAAGTCGGCCTGGCTGACCCGGGTGATCGTGGCGGTGGTCCTGGGTGTCCTCGCTTCCGTGGTGGTCGGGTGTCTCGGCTCGGACGCCTCCGATGCCGGGCGGCTCGGCATCGGGTTGTCGTCCGGCCCGGGAGGCGTGCTCGAGGCGGCCGGTCTCCTGTTCTTCGCCTTCGCCGGGTACGCGCGGATCGCGACGCTCGGCGAGGAGGTGCGGGACCCGGGGCGCACCATTCCGCGCGCGATTCCGCTGGCCCTCGGCATCACTCTCGCGGTGTACGCGGCGGTCTCGGTCGCTGTCCTTTCCGTGCTCGGGCCGGGCGGGCTGGGGCGCGCGGAGGCGCCGCTCGTGGACGCCGTACGGGCGGCGGGGCTGTCCGGGCTCGTGCCGGTCGTGCGGGTGGGCGCCGCGGTGGCCGCGCTCGGCTCACTTCTCGCGCTGATCCTCGGCGTCTCGCGGACCACGCTGGCCATGGCTCGTGACCGTCATCTGCCCGGTGCTCTGGCCGCCGTGCATCCACGCTTCCAGGTCCCGCACCGGGCGGAACTGGCCGTGGGCGCGGTCGTCGCCGTGCTCGCGGCGACCGTGGACGTACGCGGGGCGATCGGCTTCTCCTCCTTCGGTGTCCTGGCCTACTACGCGGTCGCCAACGCGTCTGCCTGGACGGTGAGTTCGGCTCTCGTGTCGCGGGTCGTGCCGGTGCTGGGTCTCGTGGGGTGCCTGACGCTGGCGGTCGCCCTGCCCGTGGTGTCGGTGGTGGTGGGCGCGGGTGTGCTGGCGGTCGGGGCGGCTGTCTACGGCGTACGTCGGTGGGCGGCCTCGCTCTCGCGCTGATCGACGCGGGCGCCGGGCGACTGCGCCTGCTTCGAGGTCGGGCTCGGCCCGAGGACGCGGTCGGCCGCCGGTGGCGTCGTCCCCGCTCCGTCGAGCGTGGTGTGCGGTACGGAGCCGTGGGTCAGGGCGTCCCGGCTGTTGTCGTGCGCTGTGAGAAGGCGGTCCAGGGCTGGAGGTCCCCTCCGTCGTTGGACTCCTCGTACCAACCCGTGCCGTCGAGCCATGTGCGGAGCCAGGTCGCGAGGTCCGGTGCGTCCACGTACCAGGCGTGGTCCGCCTCGTCGGCGTTCGGCTCGTACAGCAGGACGGCCCCGTCGGGGTCCTGGCAGTCCACGCACGCGTACATGCCGCAGCCCCAGTGGGATATCGGCAGCACGCCCTCGGGCCAGGGCCACTCGGGGTCCTTGCGGCCGCTCTGCCGACTGGCCAGGTACTGCGGGACGACGGCCGGCTCACCCGACGGCGGGCCTTCCAGGAGGGGCAACAGGCCGTATTCCGGGCCGAATCCGCCGTCCCCTATCCGCAGGTAGAGCGAGGCGAGCAGTGCGGGCAGCGGGAAGCCCAGGACGGCCTCGGCACGGGCGACCTCGGCCGTGTCCACGGGCTCGGGGAGCGAAGGCCAGCCCCAGGGACGGGTGTTGCGGGCCTCCGTGGCGACCCGTGCCAGCAACTGCTCGATTTCGGTCATGGGTTCATCATGCAGCGCGCCGCTGACAATCGGGCAGCCTGTGGACAACCCTCAATCGAGACGGACATCGACCCCTTTTTCCCCCAGGAACGCGAGCAGTTCCTCGAAGGCCGGCGGGCGGTGATCGGTGGGCGGGATGCGGCCGAAGTCGGTGTGCGGGGTGGCGCCGAGACGGCTGCGGGCGACGGCCGACGCGTGCCAGACGAGGGTGAAGGGCCGTTCTGCGCCCCACCCTCCGCGCAGGCAGGCGCCGAGCGTGTCCAGGCTCCGGCCGAAGTAGCCGCCGGGGCCGTTGACCGCTTCGCCGAGCGCGCAGTGGAAGCCGGGGTGGTCGGTCATGTGGCGGCCGTCGAGGTGGAAGGTGGTTCCGGCGGGTGCGGACGGGGCGTCGCGGGGGTGGTGGTGACGGGCCGTGTCGAGCCAGCAGGAGCGGGCTTCCGGGCCGTAGCGGGCCCAGAGGCCGGGGGCGGACGGACGCCCCTCCCACCACAGGTCCCAGACCTCGGCGGCTCCGGGCGGCGGGCGCTCCGACCAGGGGTCCAGGGCGAGGTCGACCAGGCCCCGGCCGCGCGCCGACGGGATCCAGGCCGTCACCTCCCCCTCGACGGCCTGCTGGACCGTGCTGCCGTGGAGGTCGAGGCGCAGCAACTGGCCGTGGCCCAGGTCCTCGTCCCCGGCGTCCAGAGCGACGCGGAGGGCGCCGCCCGGCGAGCAGCCGAGCAGTCGTATCGGCGCTTCCGCCGGCTCGGGACCGAGGCGGATGTGAGCGAGGTCCCGGCACGTTCCCCAGGGCTCCTCCTCGGCGCCGAGGAGGAGGTAGCCGGGTGAGAGGGGCGGCCGTCGGGGGCTCTCCGTGGCGTTCTCCGCGGACTCGGACGCCTCGACGGTGATGTCGACCAAAGACGGATCGTCGGCGCGGGGGCGGTCGCCGAGAACGCGGACGTCCTCCAGGCACCAGGTCCAGGAGTCGGCACGCTCGCCCGTTCGGTCGAGGCTCTCCAGGCGGAGGGTGCCGAGCGGGGCGGTACGGCGCGCACGCGCGTGGGGGAGGGCTTTCCTCAGGTCGCCCTGGGGTGCGCATCCCAGCAGTTCGTACGTCCGGCGGGAGGGCGGGGGCGGGGCGCCGAAGAGGCCCTCGGCGTCGGCGCACAGCGCCCAGGGCTCGCCCGGAGCCTCCGTGCCGCACGGTGCGGCCTCGGCCTCGTACGGCACCAGCCGGTACTTCGGCGGCTCCTCCCCCGTGGTCATGCGCTAGCGCGCCGCGAACGGCTCGTCCGTGCGCACGATCTCGCGGCCCAGGGGGAACAGCGAGACCGGGATGAGCTTGAAGTTGGCGATGCCGAACGGGATGCCGATGATCGTGAGACACATGGCGATGCCCGTCACGATGTGGGTCAGGGCCAGCCACCAGCCGGCGAGGACCAGCCACAGGACGTTGCCCACGCAGGACGGGGCGCCCGCGTCATGGCGCTCCACCGTCGTATAGCCGAACGGCCACAACGCGTAGATGCCGATGCGGAAGGCGGCAATGCCGAACGGGATGCCGATGATGGTGATGCAGAGGATGACGCCCGCGGCCAGGTACCCGAGGAACAGCCAGAAGCCGCTCAGGATCAGCCAGATGACGTTCAGAATCGTTCTCATTGCTGTCGACCTGCCATCTGCTCGAGCCGGGCGATGCGCTCCGCCATCGGCGGATGCGTCGAGAACATCTTGGACATTCCCTGTCCCGGGCGGAATGGGTTCGCGATCATCATGTGGCTCGCGGTCTCGATGCGCGGCTCGGGAGGCAGGGGCAGCTGCTTGGTGCCGGCGTCGAGCTTGCGCAGCGCGCTCGCGAGGGCGAGGGGGTCGCCGGTGAGCTGGGCGCCGGACGCGTCCGCCTCGTACTCCCTGGAGCGGCTGATGGCGAGCTGGATGAGGGAGGCGGCGAGCGGTCCCAGAATCATGACCAGGAGCATGCCGAGGATGCCGGGGCCGTCGTCGTCGTTGGAGCGGCCGATCGGGATCAGCCAGGCGAAATTGACGAGGAACATGATCACGGAGGCGAGAGCACCGGCCACGGACGAGATCAGGATGTCGCGGTTGTAGACGTGACTGAGCTCGTGGCCGATGACGCCGCGCAGCTCGCGCTCGTCCAGGATCCGCAGGATCCCCTCGGTGCAGCACACGGCCGCGTTGCGCGGGTTGCGGCCCGTCGCGAAGGCGTTCGGCGCTTCCGTCGGCGAGATGTACAGCCGCGGCATGGGCTGGCGGGCCTGCGTGGAGAGGTCGCGGACCATGCGGTACAGGGCGGGGGCCTCGAACTCGCTCACCGGGCGTGCCCGCATCGCGCGCAGGGCCAGCTTGTCGCTGTTCCAGTAGGCGTACGCGTTCGTCCCGAGCGCGATGACCAGCGCGACGATCAGGCCGGTCCGCCCGAAGAAGCTGCCGATGACGATGATGAGTGCGGACAGTCCCCCGAGGAGTACGGCTGTCCTGAGCCCGTTGTGCCGGCGGTGCACGGTACGCCCTCCAAGTGGTGCGGCAGGGGAACCCTTTGCTTGCTTACTGCTCTGCTTCCACTCTTCAGTGGACCCTCCCGTACTGGTCAACGCCAGACGGGAGGGTCTAGTTCCCTTGTGCGCGCGGCCCGGCGGGTGGGCCGTGCGGGTGATCCGGGCGGTGCTCCACGCGCGCGTGGAGCGTGCGGAGGGGCCGGGAACGGGGTCGGATCGGGCCGGGAGCGGCGTCCGGTCGGGGCGGTCGGACCGCCGGTCTCCGGTTCTAGAAGAGGCCCGTCTCCGAGAAGCGCAGGATCAGCTGGGGCGCACCGGAAAGGGCGACGCCCAGTACGGCCGTCAGAGCGATCGCGGCCGTCAGCGGGGCGGGGACGCGGTGGGTGCCCGCCTCGCCCTCGGGGGCGCGGAAGAGGAGCGTCGTCCACTGGAGGTAGTAGAAGAGGGCGATCACCACGTTGACGGCCATGACGACGGCCAGCCAGCCGAGCCCGGCGTCGACGACCGCCGAGAAGACGGTCACCTTGGCGAAGAGGCCGATGATGCCCGGCGGCAGACCGGCGAGGCAGAGCAGGAAGAAGCCGAGCACCAGCGCGGAGAGCGGGTTCCTCGCGTAGAGGCCGCGGTAGTCGCTGATGCGGTTGAGCGGGCTCGTACGGGCCACCAGGGCGGCGACGGCGAAGGCGCCGAGGTTCACGGCGGCGTACATGAGGGCGTAGGCCACCGTGGAGCCGATGGCCTTCTGCGCGTCCTTGGAGTAGGCGGCGGACGCGATCGGCACCAGGAGGTAGCCGGCCTGTCCGACGGAGGACCAGGCGAGCAGCCGGACCGCGCTGTACGCGCGCGTGGAGCGCTGCCGCAGGGCGCCGACGTTGCCGACCGTCATGGTGAGGGCGGCGAGTGCGGCCAGCGCCGGGCCCCAGACGTCGGCGTACGACGGGAACGCGATGACGGTGACGAGGATCAGCCCGGAGAAGCCGACCGCCTTGCCGACGACGGACAGGTAGGCGGCGATCGGCAGCGGCGCCCCCACGTAGGTGTCGGGCACCCAGAAGTGGAAGGGCACCGCGGCCGTCTTGAAGGCGAAGCCGACGAGGGTGAGGACGACGCCCGTCTGGGCGAGGGTGTGGAACTGCCCGTCGACGTGCTGGATCCGGTCGGCGATCCGGGTGAGGTGGAGGGTGCCCGTCGTGGCGTAGACGAAGCTGACGCCCATCAGGCTGACCGCGGTCGCGGTGACCGACGACAGGAAGAACTTCAGGGCCGCTTCCGAGGACTTCCTGTCACCCCGCCGGATGCCGACGAGGGCGAAGGCGGGCAGGGAGGCGACCTCCAGGGCGACGATGAGAGTGGCGAGGTCGCGGGAGGCGGGGAGCAGGGCGGCGCCCGCGGCCGAGGAGAGCAGCAGGAACCAGTACTCCCCTTCGGGGAGTTCCTTGTCGGCGTCCTTGAGGGCGGTGACCGAGAGCAGGGCCGCGAGGAGCGCGCCGCCGAGGACCAGGAGCTGGACGACCAGGGTGAAGCGGTCCGCGACGTAGCTGCAGGCGTCCGCGTCACCGGTCAGGCAGAACGTGGCCCGGTCCCCGTCGAGGAGGGGCAGCAGCAGCAGCGCGGACGCGGCGAGGCCCGCCACCGAGACCCAGCCCAGTACGGCCTTGCGGGCTTCACCGATGACGAGGTCGGCGACGAGCACGACGAGTCCGACGACCGCCGCGAGGGTGGGCGGCGCGATGGCGAGCCAGTCGACGGACTGGACCAGGGAACTCATCGGGTGCCTCCTGCGAGGAGCTGCTGTACGGCCGGGTCGGTCAGGCCGAGGAGGGCCCGGGGCCACAGGCCGGCGACGACGGTGAGGGCGACGAGCGGCGTCCAGGCGGCGAACTCGTAGGTCTGCACGTCGGCGAGTTTCGGCGCCTCCTGGGAGACCGGGCCCATACAGACGCGGCGCACCACGACGAGCATGTACGCGGCGGTGAGCAGGGTGCCGAACGCGGCGATCGCCATGAACGTCAGATAGGCGGGCCTGCTGAGGGCCTCGGCGGGCTTGAACGCGCCGAACAGCGCCAGCATCTCGCCCCAGAATCCGGCGAGGCCTGGCAGCCCGAGCGAGGCGACGGCGGCGAACGCGAGCAGGCCGCCGAGGCGCGGGGCCTTGCCGTACAGCGCGGCGCCGGTCCGGTCGGCGAGGGTGTCGAGGTCGGTGGTGCCCGTGCGGTCCTTCAGCGCCCCGACCAGGAAGAAGAGGAGGCCGGTGATGAGGCCGTGGGCGATGTTGGCGAACAGCGCGCCGTTCACGCCGGTCGGCGTCATGGTCGAGATGCCGAGCAGGACGAAGCCCATGTGGCCGACGGAGGAGTAGGCGATGAGCCGCTTGAGGTCGCCCTTCGCACCCTGCTTGGCGAGGGCCAGACAGGCCAGCGAACCGTAGATGATCCCGACCACGGCGAGCGCGGCGAGGTAGGGGGCGAAGGTGCGGAAGCCGTCCGGGGTGATGGGCAGCAGGATCCGCACGAACCCGTACGTGCCCATCTTCAGCATGACGCCGGCCAGCAGGACCGAGCCGACGGTCGGCGCGGCGGTGTGGGCGTCCGGCAGCCAGCTGTGCAGCGGCCACATCGGCGTCTTGACCGCGAGCCCGATCCCGATCGCCAGAACGGCGATGACCTGCACGGATGTGCTCAGCGACCGGCCGTTGTCAGTGGCGAGTGCCACCATGTCGAATGTGCCCGCCCTGATTCCGATCAGGAGCAGGCCGAGCAGCATGACGACCGAGCCGAGCAGGGTGTAGAGGATGAACTTCCAGGCCGCGGCCTGACGTTGGGCACCTCCCCACCGTGCGATGAGGAAGTACATCGGGATGAGCACCATCTCGAACGCGAGGAAGAACAGCAGCAGGTCGAGGACGGCGAAGGTCGCGAGGGTGCCGGCCTCGAGGACGAGCAGCAGCGCGACGAATGCCTTCGGGGTCGGGCCCGCGGGCATCTTGAAGTAGGAGTACAGCGCGCAGAGGAAGGTCAGCAGCGCGGTCAGCACCAGAAGGGGGAGGGAGATGCCGTCGATGCCGAGGTGGATCCGCACGTCGAGTGCGGGGATCCAGCTGATGTCCGTCGTGGCCTGCATCTTCGACGGGTGGTCGTGGTCGAAGCCGAGCGCGAGGACGATCGCGGCGATGAGGACGACACCGGTGACGACGACGCCGTGCCGCAGCACCGCCTGCTCGGGCGACTTCCCCTTCAGTCCGGGCGGGGCCGGCAGCAGGGCCGCGGCGGCCCCGATGAGCGGCCCGACGACGATCAACGCGAGAAGAAGCTGCATCACGGACTCACTGATATCGATCACGCCTGCTCACGCTCCCGTGGCGACGAGGACGGCGGCGACCACCAGGACGACGGTGCCGGCGAGCAGCGCGCTCACATAGGTCTGCACGTTGCCGGTCTGCGCCCGCCGTACGGCGGCGCCGAGCCAGCGGGGTAGGGCGCCCGCGCCGCGTACGTACGTGTCGACGACCTCGCGGTCGAGGAACCGGACGAGCTGGGCTCCGGCCTGGACCGGGCGGACGAACAGCGCGTGGTACACGGCGTCGAGGTGGAAGCCGACGGCCGCGTGGCGGTGCAGCGGGCCGAGCAGCAGCCTGCCCGGGTCCGCGGGGTCGGGCACGTAGGCCACGTCTCCGAACGCGGGTTCGTGGCTGGCGATGGCCTCGGCCTCGACCAGTCCGGCATCGGCGTCGGGGTGGGCCGCGACCGCACCCAGCGGGACGCGGAGCGCCATCGCGGTGGTGTGCCGCCAGGCCCCGTAGGTGATGACCACGCCGACCAGGGCGAGGCCGGTGCCGAGCACCGAGGTGGTGAGCACGGGCGTCAGGTCGCGGCCGTCGAACCAGTCGGGGAGCGGCCCGTAGGTGAGGCCGAAGGCGAGCGAGGGCACGGCGAGCACCCACAGGACGGCGGTCATGGTGACCGGCTGCCTGCCGTGGTCGGGGGCCTCGGTTCCCTGTCCGTGGAAGGCGAGGAGCCACAGCCGGGTCGCGTAGGCGGCGGTGAGGACGGCGGTGACCATGCCGGTGATCAGGACGATCCAGCCCGCGGCGCCGGGAGCGTGCTCGGTGTGGCCGGTGGCGACGTGCTCGGCGGCGCCGAGGACGGCCTCCTTGGAGAAGAAGCCGCTGAAGGGCGGGATGGCGGCGAGCGCGAGGAGGGCCACGGTCATCGTCCAGTACGCGTCGGGCACGCGGTTCCGCAGGCCCTTCATCCGGGACATGACGGCGAGCGAGTTGGTGCCGGAGGCGTGGATGACGACACCGGCGGCGAGGAACAGCAGTGCCTTGAAGGCGCCGTGCGCGAGGAGGTGGAAGACGGCGGCACCGCGGTCGCCGACGGCGAGGGCGCCGGCCATGTAGCCGAGCTGGCCGATCGTCGAGTAGGCGAGGACCCGCTTGATGTCGTCCTGGGCGAGCGCGGCGAGGCCGGACCCGGCCATCGTGACGCCGGCCATGACGGCGAGGACGACCATCGCGGCCGAGGAGGCCTGGAAGACGGGAAGGAGCCGGGCGACGAAGTAGATGCCGGCGGCGACCATCGTCGCGGCGTGGATCAGCGCGGAGACGGGGGTGGGGCCCGCCATCGCGTCGGGCAGCCAGGTGTGCAGCGGGAACAGCGCCGACTTGCCCGCGACGCCGGCGAGGAGGAGCAGTGCGACCAGCGTCGGGTGGTGCAGTCCGCCGCTCGCGACGGTGCCGAGGACCGAGGTGATGCGGAAGGAGCCGGCGTCGGTGGCCAGCGCGAACAGGCCGATGAGGAAGGGGACGTCGCCGAGTTTGGTGACCAGGAAGGCCTTGAGGGAGGCGGCGCGGGCCTCCGGGGTCTCCCAGTAGTGGCCGACGAGGAAGTACGAGCAGATGCCCATGATCTCCCAGCCGACCAGGAGCACCATCAGGTCGCCGGAGTAGACGACGAGCAGCATCGCGGAGGTGAAGAGGGAGACGAGAGCGGCGTACGAGGGGTAGCGCGGGTCGTCGCGCAGGTAGCCCGTCGAGTAGATCTGCACGCAGGTGGCGACGACGCCGACGAGGACGGCGACGAGGGCGGCGAAGCCGTCGATGTGCAGGGCCAGCTCGATGGGGACGGAGCCGGTCGGGGTGAGTTCGGTGTGCGCGTCGATGGCCTGCCCGCCGCCCTGGCGGACGGCGACGGTCACGGCGAGGACGAGTGACGCGAGCGGGGGCAGGACGGCGAGCGGCCGGACGAATCCGGGCGACGTGCGGCCCAGGAGGAGACCGGCGGCGGCGCCCAGGAACGGCAGGAGGGGGACGAGGACGGCGAGGGTGGTCGTGGTCACGCGGTGGCCTCAGCCTTCTCGGCCACGGGGGCGTCGCTGTCGGGGTCGTCGGGGCCGTGGCCCTCGGCGGTGTCGCGGAGCTTGTCGATGTCCGAGGTGCCGCGGTTGCGGTACACGGACAGGACGATCGCGAGGCCGATGCCGATCTCGGCGGCGGCGATGGCGATGGTGAACAGGGTGAGGGCCTGGCCGGAGTGCAGGGTGTCTCGGGCCGCCTTGGACAACCACACGTCGAAGGCGACGAGGTTCAGGTTGACGGCGTTGAGCATGAGCTCGACCGACATGAGGACCAGGATCGCGTTGCGCCGCGCGAGGACTCCGTACAGACCGGTGCCGAACAGGAGGGCTGCCAGCACGGCGGGATAGGCGAGGTGCATCAGCGGGCCCCCTGCTTGTCTTCGTGTTCCGTGCCGTTGCGGCCGCCCGGGACACGCGGGCCGGCCGTCGCGCCCGTGCCCGTGCCGGCGTTCGCCTCCGTCTTCGCCTTGCGGGAGAGCACGATCGCGCCGACCAGGGCGGCGAGGAGGAGGACGGAGAGGGCTTCGAAGGGGAGGACCCAGTTCTGGAAGAGGCTCGCGCCGGTGACCTCGGTGGAGCCGGCGGCGGGACCGTTCAGGTCGACCCAGGTCGTGCGGAAGGCGTCGACGACGACCCAGACGAGGGCGCCGGTCGCGGCGACGGCGACGGTGAGGGCCGCCCAGCGGTTGCCCGAGTCGGCGTCCGGGGAGCGCCCGATGGGGGCCTTGGTGAGCATCAGGCCGAAGAGGAGGAGGACGACGACGGAACCGACGTAGATGAGGACCTGCACCCAGGCGATGAACTCGGCCGTCAGCAGCAGGTACTCGACGGCCAGACCGCCGAGCGCCACGACCAGCCAGAGGGCGGCGTGCACCAGCTGCTTGGTGGTGACGGAGACGAGCGCGGCGCCGAAGGTGACCAGGCCGACGAGGACGAAGGCGATCTCGACACCCGTCGGGGACAGGAAGCCGTGATGTCCGGCGGCGACGGTGGTGGTCGCGCGGGCCGCCACCGTGGCGGTGGCTGCTGCGAAGGTCACGACTGGCCCTCCTGAGGACCGGAGGGCGGTGCGGCCGGGGGCTCAGGTCGTCCGGGCGGGGCGGTCGGCTCACCGGGAGCGGCCGCCTGACCGCCCTCGGCGGGATCGGCCTGAGCAGGGTCGCCCTGCGCGGGATCGGCCTGCGCTGCCCCCGCCTCCGTCTGTGCCGCCTTCGTCCCTGCTGCCTTCGTCTCTGCTGCCTTCGCCTGCGCCGCCTCTGCTTCCGCTGCCTCCGCGCGCGCCGCTTGTTCGGCGGCGAGTTTGTCGGCGGTCTTGCGGGCGGCGGCGATCTCCTTGGGTTCCTCGGCGGCGGGGTCGAGGGCCGGCGGGGCCGGGACGGTCCACATCCACTCGCGGAGCTTGTCGCGTTCGTGGGTGAGTTCGTGGATGTCGGTCTCCGCGTACTCGAACTCCGGGGACCAGAACAGCGCGTCGAAAGGACAGACCTCGATGCAGATACCGCAGTACATGCACAGGGAGAAGTCGATGGCGAAGCGGTCGAGGACGTTGCGGCTGCGCTCGCGGCCACCGGGGGCGGCGGGCGGCACCGTCTCCTTGTGGGAGTCGATGTAGATGCACCAGTCCGGGCACTCGCGGGCGCACAGCATGCAGACCGTGCAGTTCTCCTCGAAAAGGCCGATGACACCGCGGGTGCGGGGCGGGAGTTCGGGCTGGGCGTCGGGGTACTGCGCGGTGACGGTCTTCTTCGTCATCGTGCGGAGGGTGACGGCCAGACCCTTGGCGAGGCCGGAGCCGGGGACAGGAGCCATGGTTACGCGATCACCACCTTGACGATGCCGGTGAGGGCGATCTGGGCGAGGGAGAGGGGGACGAGGACGGTCCAGGAGAGTTTCTGGAGCTGGTCCTCGCGCAGGCGGGGGTAGGTGACGCGGAGCCAGATGACGACGAAGGCGAGGATCGCGGTCTTCAGCAGCGTCCACACCCAGCCGAGGCCGTCGGCACCCCAGGGACCGTGCCAGCCGCCCAGGAAGAGGACGGTGGTCAGCCCGCACAGGACGACGATTCCGGCGTACTCGGCGAGCAGGAACAGGGCGAAGCGCAGTCCGGTGTACTCGGTGTACGCGCCGAAGATGATCTCGGAGTCGGCGACGGGCATGTCGAAGGGGGGCCGCTGGAGTTCGGCGAGGCCGGCGACGAAGAACACGATCGCGCCGACGATCTGCCAGGGCAGCCACCACCAGTGGAAGGCGTCCACGATCCCCGGCAGCGACACCGTGCCGGCGGCCATCGCGACCGAGGCGGCCGTCAGGAGCATGGGGAGTTCGTAGGCGAGGAGTTGCGCGGCGGTGCGCAGGCCCCCGAGGAGGGAGAACTTGTTCGCGGAGGCCCAGCCCGCCATGAGCGAGCCGAGGACACCCACGCCCATCACGGCGAGGACGAAGAAGATGCCCGCGTCGACGACCTCGCCGACCGCGCCCTCACCGGGGCCGATGGGGATCGCGAGGAGGACCAGGAGGTACGGGAGGAGGGCCACGGCGGGCGCGAGCTGGAAGACCCGGCGGTCCGCCTCCGCCGGGACGATGTCCTCCTTCTGCGCGAACTTGACTCCGTCCGCGACGAGTTGGGCCCAGCCGTGGAACCCACCCGCGTACATCGGGCCGAGGCGGCCCTGCATGTGGGCCATCACCTTGTGCTCGGTCTGACCGACGATCAGGGGAAACGTCAGGAACACGACGAAGACGACGATCAGGCGGAGGGCGACGTCGAGAGCGTCGTTCACTGCGGTCCTCCTGAGGAATCGTCGTCGGGGCTTCGGGTGGGCGCGGCCTCGGGGGCTGGTCCGGGGGCCGGTTCAGGGGCGGGTTCGGGCTCGCGGTCCGACTCAGAGTCCCGGTCGGACCCAGAGTCCCGGTCGGACCCAGAGTCCCGGCCCGACTGAGAGTCGCGGTCCGACCCAGAGGTCCGGTCGGGGTCCAAGGCCGCTCCGGACTTCGGACCACGCGCCTGATCAGTACCGGAGCCGGACTCGGCATCAGGCTCGGCCCCGGGCGCCGGGTCGGCCTTCGGCCCAGACTGGGCGCCGGGCTCAGGCTCGGGCTTCGGCCCAGCATCGGACGCGGGCTCGGGCTCGGGCTCGGCCTTCGGCCCAGCATCGGACGCGGGCCCGGGCTCGGGCCTCGGCCCAGCATCGGACGCAGGCTCAGGCCCGGACGCAGGCCCGGGCTCGAGCTCCGCCCCCGGCTGCCCCGCCGTCTTCGGCCCCTGCTTCGGCCCCTGCTTCGGCTTCGCGTCCTCGAACGCGGGCTTCGGCTGGTGCCAGGGGGCGTCGGCTGCCGGGGTCGTGTGAACCTCCGGAGGGGTCGGCTCGGCCTGAGGT
Organism: Streptomyces sp. NBC_01428; assembly: GCF_036231965.1. Lineage (NCBI taxonomy): Bacteria > Bacillati > Actinomycetota > Actinomycetes > Kitasatosporales > Streptomycetaceae > Streptomyces > Streptomyces sp. NBC_01428. The sequence continues at coordinate 4,066,177 of NZ_CP109499.1, forward strand.
GTGTCCCCGGACGGAGTGCTCGGACCGGAAGCCGGCTCCCCGGCATCCGTGGCCCCCGCCTCCGTCGGCGTCACCGTCTCGGCCGCCCGTTGGCTCGCCGATCCCTGCCCCGCGCCGCGCGTGCGGCGGGCCGGCCGGGCCGGGCGGGCCGTCTCGGTTCCGGAGGCGGCACCCTCACCGGCTGAGGCCGTACCTGCGGCTGCGGGAGCGGCACCCTCGGGAGCCTCGCCCGCGACCGCGCCTGTGGCCGCCGCCTGCGGGCCGGCGCCCGCTGCGGAACCCGGAGCTGTCTGGCCGGCCGAGCCCTCGGCCGCCGTGCGGGTCCGGCGGACCGGACGGTCACCCGCCGCGCGGGCCGCGCCGCGGGCGGGGCGGGACGGTGCCGGGGGGAGCTGGCCCTTGAGCGGGCCCCACTCGTTGGGGTCGGGGACGCCGGGCGGGAGCATCTGGCGGCGCTTCGGGCCGCCGTGCTCGGACTCGCCCGGTTCCTTCGCGCCGGGCCACGCCTTGGCGACGCGGGCGGCCAGGACGAAGTCCTTGCGGAGGGGGTGGCCCTCGAAGCCCTCCGGCAGCAGCAGCGGGTCGAGGCCGGGGTGGCCCTCGAAGTCCACGCCGAACATCTCGTGGGTCTCGCGCTCGTGCCAGCCGGCGCCCGCGTAGACGGAGACGGCCGACGGGAGGACCGGACCGGTGTGCGGGACGGTCGTCCGGACGAGGAGGCGGCGGACCGGGGACAGGGCCACGACGTGGGCGCTGACGCGGAAGCCGGTGCCGGGTTCGTCGACGGCGCTCAGCCAGTCGAAGTAGGTGCAGCCGAGGGTGTCACGGGCCGTTTCGAGGGCCGCGATCCAGGCGGTGGGCGGTACGTCGACGGTGAGGACCTCGTAGGACTCCTCGGCCGTGGCGTCGGGGCCGAAGAGTTCCTCGGCGGGGGCGGGGAGCCAGCCGACGGTCATCGGTCCTCCTCGCCCGAACGGGGAGCGGGATCCGGAGCGGGGGCGGGATCGGGAGCATCGGTCGCGGCCGGTGACGCCTCGGGGGCCGGTGAGGAGGTACGGCCCTCCTCCGCCTCGGGCGGCTGCGGCGCCGCGCTCGCGGGGACGGGCGGCTTCACCAGGCCGCTCTGCAGGGCGGCGGTGGACGGCCGGGCCGTGCCGTACCGCTCCCCCAGCGACTCCCGGGCGATCTTCTCCTGGAGCTTGAGGATGCCCTGGAGCAGCGCCTCGGGGCGGGGCGGGCACCCGGGGACGTACACGTCGACGGGGATGATCTGGTCGACGCCCTTGGTGACGGAGTAGGAGTCCCAGTAGGGGCCGCCGCAGTTGGAGCAGGCGCCGAAGGAGATGACGTACTTCGGCTCGGGCATCTGCTCGTACAGGCGCTTGACGGCGGGGGCCATCTTGTCGGTGACCGTGCCGGACACCACCATCAGGTCCGCCTGGCGGGGGCCGGGCGCGAAGGGGATGACGCCGAGCCGGATGAAGTCGTGGCGGGCCATCGACGCGGCGATGAACTCGATCGCGCAGCAGGCGAGGCCGAAGTTGAAGACCCAGAGCGAGTAGCGGCGGCCCCAGTTGAGGACCACCTTCATCGGCTCGGGGGCGAGCCGGGCGAGCGCGCCGAGCCGCTTGGGCTCGGGCAGCAGGACCGGCTCCGGGGCGGAGGGGGTCACGTCCATGTGAGGACGCCCTTCTTGTATGCGTACAGCAGGCCCACGGCGAGGAAGCCGAGGAAGATGAACATCTCGACGAGCGTGGCGGCGCCGTAGCCGGGAGCGGCGAAGACCGTGGCCCAGGGGAACAGGAAGATCGAGTCGACGGCGAAGATGACGTAGAGGAACGCGTACACGTAGTAGCGGACCTGGGTGTGGGCCCAGCCCTCGCCGACGGGGTCGACGCCGCACTCGTACGTCAGGAGTTTCTCGGGGGTGGGGACCACGGGCCGCAGCAGGCGGCCGGCCCCGAACGCGACGGCGACGAAGAGCACGCCGACGACGGCGAGCAGTCCGACGACCGAGTACGACTGGAAGTAGTCCGCCGCGACGACGGACCCGGTCGCCGTGACAACGGTCGGTTCCGGCACGTCAGCCCCTCACTCCCTGACCTCGTTGCGCCCCGCCGTGCGCCGTCGCGCAGTCGGTGATGCGCCGTGTTCGACGATCTGTACGGACGGGAGTCTAGGGCCTGCTAAAGAGAGCGTAAGCAGCCCGTCACGCCTCGACCATCCCCCGACCACCGGGCACGCGTTCACGTCTCACGGTGTGAACGGCTCCCCACCGGCATCGCGCGTCCTGCCCCGCCGTCACCCCTGAGGGTGGGGTTATCCCCAGTGCATCGCGGCGGCCCACCTCATGGCGCGGCGGCGCGCCGCCGGGCAGGCTAGCGGATATGACCGAACGCATCACGCCCACCGGTCCGTCGGACGGACCGTCCGACGGCGACCGGCTGCCTCCAGCGCGCTTCGCCCTGGACCGGCAGACCTGGAAGGAGATCGCGCATCTCCTGCTGAATCTGCCGGCCTCGCTCGTCGGCTTCGTGTACGTGGTGACGATGCTGGCCACCGGCGCCGGGCTGGCGGCGACGGTGATCGGACTGCCGCTGCTCGCGGGCGGGCTGCGCGGCTCACGGCAGCTGGGCAAGGCGGAGCGGGCGCGGGCACGGCGGCTGCTGGGGCTGCGGATCGACGAGCCGAGCCCGCTGCCGGTGCGGCGGACCGGTCTCTTCGGCTGGCTGTGGTCGAGCCTGAAGGACCCGGTGGCCTGGCGGGCCACGCTCTACGACTTCATACGGCTGCCCTGGGGCATCGCCACCTTCACCATCACGCTGGTGTCGCTGTTCGTACTGTGGCCGGTGCTGCCGTTCCTGGCGCGGGGGCTGACGAACGTGGACCGGGCGCTGGTGCGCGGACTGCTGTCGCCCGACGACGCGCTGGAGAAGCGGATCGCCGAGCTGGAGTCCGACCGCGGGGTGGTGGTGGACGCGGCGGCCGCCGATCTGCGGCGCATCGAACGCGATCTGCACGACGGGGCGCAGGCCCGGCTCGTGGCGCTGGCGATGGGGCTCGGTCTGGCCAAGGAGAAGCTGCTGGAGGATCCCGACGCGGCGGCGGTGATGGTCGACGAGGCGCACGGCGAGGTGAAACTCGCCCTGCAGGAGCTGCGCGATCTGGCCCGGGGTATCCACCCGGCGGTCCTCACCGACCGGGGTCTGGACGCGGCCCTGTCCTCCGTGGCCTCGCGCTGCACGGTGCCGGTGAAGGTGACGGCCGACCTGGAGGCGCGGCCGGCCGCGGCCATCGAGGGCATCGCCTACTTCACCGTCTCCGAGCTGCTGCAGAACGTCAGCAAGCACAGCGGTGCGCGCTCGGCGTCCGTCGACGTCTGGCGGTCGGACGACCGTCTGCTCATCCAGGTCAGCGACGACGGCCACGGCGGCGCGGGCCTCGACGGCGGTACGGGCATGGCGGGGCTCGCCGACCGGCTGGGTGCGGTGGACGGCCTGTTCGTCGTCGACTCGCCGGAGGGCGGCCCGACGGTCGTCACGGCCGAACTCCCGTGGCGGGCACGCGAGGACGGGCCCGCACGGTAACGAGCGGGCGGCGGCACGCACGCGCCCCGGGCCGAAGGCCGCACGGTGGACCACCGTGCGGCCTTCGGCGTCCGGCGGGTGCGGGAGGGGCGGCCGTACGTCCCGTGTACGGGAGGGACGGCCGCAGGGCCCGTGTACGGGAGAGACGGCCGCAGGGCCGGTGCGGGGGGCCGGCGCAGGGCCGGTGCTGAAGGGCCCGGTGCTGAAGGGCCCGGTGCGGGAGGGGCCGGTGCGGGAGGGCCCGGCGCAAGTCCGGTACCCGAGAGGCGGTCGCAGGTCCGGTACCCGCGAGGCGGGCGTAGGTCCGGTACCCGCGAGGCGGGCGTAGGTCCGGTACCCGAGGGGCGGTCGTAGGTCCGGTACCCGAGGGGCGGGCGGCCGTAGGTAGGGAAAACCCCCGGGCCGAGACGCCGACCCGCTCCATGGTCCGCGGGCCGCGCGGACAGCAGAGTAGGGGTACGAGCCGACGCGCGGAACGAGTCGAGGCGCAGGACGCGACGAGAGAAACGGACGGACCGATGGCCACGGAGTACGGAAACGGATACGGGCACCGGAGCGGGCCCGGATTCGACGGGGCGGGCGCCGGCGAGCGGCGACACCGTCTTCCGGCCCCGCTCCGGGCACCGATCGAGGCCCGGAGCTGGCGGGAGTTCGGCTACGTGATGCTGGGCCTGCCGCTCGGCATCCTCATGTTCACGTTCGCCGTCACCATGGTGTCGCTGGGCGCGGGCCTGCTCATCACCTTCCTGGGCGTCCCGGTGCTCGCCGCCGCGCTGGCCGGCTGCCGCGGCTTCGGCTCGCTGGAGCGGGCGCGGGCACGCGGGCTGCTGGATGTCGAGGTGGCCGACCCCGAGCCGCTGCGGGTGCGCAAGCAGGGCCCGATGGCGTGGATGGGCGCGGTGCTCAGGAGCGGTGCCTCGTGGCGGCACCTGCTGTACGCGGTGGTCCAGTTCCCGTGGGCGGTGTTCTCCTTCACGGTGGCGCTGAGCTTCTGGGTGTACGGGTGGGCGCTGCTGACGTATCCGCTGTGGTTCTGGGTCTTCCCGATGTACGCGGGCCAGGGCGGCCTCCAGCTGTACGGCGACGGAACGCACTCCGTGTACCTGGACAACCCGTTCGAGATCACGATGACCGCGCTGCTCGGGCTGCTGTTCACGATGGCGACCCCGTGGATCGTGCGGGCGTTGACGAGCGTGGACCGGCTGATGGTGCGCGGGCTGCTCGGCCCGTCGCGGCTGGCGACCCGTGTGGTGGAGCTGGAGTCCGACCGGGGCGCGGTCGTCGACACCGCGGCGGCCGACCTGCGGCGCATCGAGCGCGATCTGCACGACGGGGCGCAGGCCCGGCTCGTCGCGCTGGCGATGGACCTGGGGCTCGCCAAGGAGAAGCTGACCGAGGACCCGGAGGCCGCCGCGCGGATGGTGGGCGAGGCGCACGGTGAGGTGAAGACGGCCCTCCAGGAGCTGCGGGACCTCGCGCGCGGCATCCACCCGGCGGTGCTGACCGACCGGGGGCTCGACGCCGCGCTGTCCTCCGTGGCCTCGCGGTGCACGGTGCCGGTGCGGGTGGAGGTCGACCTGCCGTCCAGGCCGATGCCCGCCATCGAGGGCATCGCCTACTTCACCGTCTCCGAACTGCTCCAGAACATCAGCAAGCACTCCCGGGCGACCCGGGCGAGCGTGGACGTGTGGCGGGTCGAGAACCGGCTGATGCTCCAGGTCGTGGACAACGGGGTGGGCGGCGCCGACGCCTCCTCGGGTTCGGGCCTCGCGGGACTCGCGGAACGGCTCGACGCGGTCGACGGGATCCTCGTCGTGGACTCGCCGGTGGCCGGCCCGACGCGGATCACGGCGGAACTGCCCTGGCGGGGCTGAACCACCCTGCGGGCCGCCGCCCCACCACGGGGCGGTCACGGCCCGGCGGGACCGACCGACCGGGCGGGGCCGCCAGGCCCCGCCACACCCGCGCGTCCGCTCCGGCACCACCGGACGGGCGCGCGGCACAGCCGTCCGGAACCGCCGGCCGGTCTGCTGCATCACCCTCCATCCCCCTCCGGAACGACACCTCCACAGACCCCTGGCGTATTCACGCCGCCCGGGCGCGCCCCGATCGGAATGCTGGAATGCTGGGGGCTGTCGTACGAGCGCTGTCGTACGAGCGGGGACGAACCCGGCGGGTCCGGGGACGGCCCGGGGCGGGCTCTGGGGGGCCGAAGAATCGTGGAGGACAGGGTGCGGGTCGTCATCGCCGAGGATTCAGTGCTGCTCAGGGAGGGCCTGACCCGGTTGCTGACCGACCGGGGGCACGACGTGGTGGCGGGGGTCGGGGACGGCGAGGCGCTGATCAAGACCATGGCGGAGTTCGCGGCGCAGGGCGCGCTGCCGGACGTGGTGGTCGCCGACGTACGGATGCCGCCGACGCACACCGACGAGGGCGTGCGGGCGGCCGTGCAGCTGCGCAAGGCGCATCCCGGACTCGGTGTGCTCGTGTTGTCACAGTACGTGGAGGAGCGGTACGCCACCGAACTGTTGGCCGGTTCCAGTCGTGGCGTCGGTTATCTGCTCAAGGACCGGGTCGCCGAGGTGCGCGAGTTCGTGGACGCCGTGGTGCGGGTGGCCCAGGGGGGTACCGCACTCGACCCGGAGGTCGTGGCGCAGTTGCTCGGCCGCAGCCGCAAGCAGGACGTGCTGGCCGGACTGACGCCGCGGGAGCGGGAAGTGCTGGGGCTCATGGCCGAGGGCCGGACCAACTCCGCCGTCGCGCGCCAGCTGGTGGTGAGCGACGGGGCGGTCGAGAAGCACGTCAGCAACATCTTCCTGAAGCTCGGCCTGTCCCCGAGCGACGGGGACCACCGGCGTGTTCTGGCCGTTCTGACCTATCTGAACTCCTGACCATCTGACACTGTGTCAGTTGTCGGACAGAACCAGGAGGCAGACCGGGAGCGTCGTTCGGGGAGAGAACCGAGGGCGGGGAAATCATGACAAGTCAGGGCGTCAGGCCGTCTCAAAATGGTGTCCATCATGCGAATGGCCGAAGGAAGGCGACCCTTACGGACGTAGGGTTGAAAAGGGAAGGGTCTACGGCAGGACCCCTCCCGGACAGCCGCCTCAAAGGAGGTCCAGTTCAGTGACGAGCCAGGTCAGTAGCCCAGCGGAGCAGGCCGACGAAGCCCTCGTGGGAGAACAGCGCAAACCGGTGGGGACGAAGGACGTCCGCCGGCTCGACCGGGTCATCATCCGGTTCGCGGGGGACTCCGGTGACGGGATGCAGCTCACCGGTGACCGTTTCACTTCGGAGACGGCCTCGTTCGGCAACGACCTCTCGACGCTGCCGAACTTCCCGGCCGAGATCCGCGCGCCCGCAGGAACCCTGCCGGGCGTTTCTTCTTTTCAACTGCACTTCGCCGACCACGACATCCTCACCCCGGGTGACGCGCCGAATGTGCTGGTGGCGATGAATCCGGCGGCGTTGAAGGCGAACATGGCGGATGTGCCGCGGGGTGCGGAGATCATCGTGAACACGGACGAGTTCACGAAGCGGGCGATGCAGAAGGTCGGGTATGCGACCAGTCCGCTGGAGGACGGTTCGCTGGATGGTTACAGCGTTCATCCGGTGCCGTTGACGACGATGACGGTGGAGGCGCTGAAGGAGTTCGACCTCTCGCGCAAGGAGGCCGAGCGGAGCAAGAACATGTTCGCGCTGGGACTGTTGTCGTGGATGTACAACCGGCCGACGGAGGGTACGGAGAAGTTCCTGGCGACGAAGTTCGCGAAGAAGCCTCAGATCGCGGCGGCGAACCTGGCGGCGTTCAGGGCTGGTTGGAACTTCGGGGAGACGACGGAGGATTTCGCGGTCTCCTACGAGGTGGCTCCGGCGGCGCAGACGTTCCCGACGGGTACGTACCGCAACATCTCGGGGAATCTGGCGCTGTCGTACGGTCTGGTCGCGGCGTCGCGGCAGGCGGATCTGCCCCTTTATCTGGGTTCGTATCCGATCACTCCGGCGTCGGACATCCTGCATGAGCTGAGCCGGCACAAGAACTTCGGTGTGCGCACGTTCCAGGCGGAGGACGAGATCGCGGGGATCGGGGCGGCGTTGGGGGCCGCGTTCGGTGGTTCGCTGGCGGTCACGACGACGTCGGGGCCGGGTGTGGCGCTGAAGTCGGAGACCATCGGGCTCGCCGTCTCGCTCGAACTGCCGCTGCTGGTCATCGACATCCAGCGCGGTGGCCCGTCCACGGGTCTGCCGACCAAGACGGAGCAGGCCGACCTGTTGCAGGCGATGTACGGCCGCAACGGCGAGGCCCCGGTCCCGATCGTCGCGCCCATGACGCCGGCCGACTGCTTCGACGCGGCGATGGAGGCCGCGCGGATCGCCCTGGCCTACCGGACGCCCGTACTGCTCCTCTCGGACGGCTACCTCGCCAATGGCAGCGAGCCGTGGCGGGTCCCCGAGGTGGACGAACTCCCGGACCTGCGCGTCCAGTTCGCCCAGGGTCCGAACCACACCCTGGACGACGGCACCGAGGTGTTCTGGCCGTACAAGCGCGACCCGCAGACACTGGCCCGTCCCTGGGCGGTCCCGGGGACGCCGGGGCTCGAGCACCGGATCGGCGGGATCGAGAAGCAGGACGGCAGCGGGAACATCTCCTACGACCCCGCGAACCACGAGTTCATGGTCCGCACCCGGCAGGCCAAGATCGACGGGATCGACGTCCCCGACCTCGACGTCGACGACCCCACCGCGGGGACCGACGAGGCCGCCGACACCCTTGTCCTGGGCTGGGGCTCCACCTACGGGCCCATCACCGCTGCCGTGCGCCGACTGCGTGCCGCGGGCGTTCCCATCGCGCAGGCCCATCTGCGCCACCTCAACCCCTTCCCGCACAACCTGGGCGAGGTGCTGGGGCGTTACGACAAGGTGGTGATCCCGGAGATGAACCTCGGGCAGCTCGCCACCCTGATCCGGGCCAAGTACCTGGTGGACGCCCACTCGTACAACCAGGTCAACGGCATGCCGTTCAAGGCTGAGCAGCTCGCCACCGCGCTCAAGGAGGCCATCGATGGCTGAGACGTCCACGGAAGGCACGGGCACGATCGAGGCGCTTTCACTCGTCCCCAAGGCCGAGGCCAGACAGTCCATGAAGGACTTCAAGTCCGATCAGGAAGTGCGCTGGTGTCCGGGCTGTGGTGACTACGCGGTCCTGGCGGCCGTGCAGGGTTTCATGCCGGAGCTGGGGCTGGCGAAGGAGAACATCGTCTTCGTCTCCGGGATCGGCTGCTCCTCGCGGTTCCCGTACTACATGAACACCTACGGGATGCACTCGATCCACGGGCGTGCCCCCGCGATCGCCACCGGACTGGCCTCCTCGCGGCGGGATTTGTCCGTGTGGGTCGTCACCGGTGACGGCGACGCGCTGTCCATCGGCGGCAACCACCTCATCCACGCCCTGCGCCGCAACGTGAACCTGAAGATCCTGCTGTTCAACAACCGGATCTACGGCCTGACCAAGGGCCAGTACTCGCCGACCTCCGAGGTCGGGAAGATCACCAAGTCGACACCGATGGGCTCGCTCGACGCCCCGTTCAACCCGGTGTCCCTGGCGATCGGCGCGGAGGCCTCGTTCGTGGCCCGCACGGTCGACTCCGACCGCAAGCACCTCACCGACGTCCTGCGCCAGGCCGCCGCCCACCCGGGCACCGCGCTGGTGGAGATCTACCAGAACTGCAACATCTTCAACGACGGCGCCTTCGAGGTCCTCAAGGACAAACAACAGGCCGAGGAAGCCGTCATCCGCCTCGAACACGGCCGGCCCATCACCTTCGGCACCGACCACTCCAAGGGCGTCGTCCGCGACCCCGCCACCGGCGACCTGAAGGTCGTGGCGGTCACGGACGACAACCGGGCGCAGATCCTCGTCCACGACGCCCACTCCCCCAGCCCCACCACCGCGTTCGCGCTGTCGCGCCTCGCCGACCCGGACACCCTGCACCACACCCCCATCGGTGTGCTCCGCAGCGTCGAACGGCCGGTCTACGACACGCAGATGGCGGACCAGTTGGACGCGGCCATCGAGCAGAACGGCAAGGGAGACCTCGCGGCACTGCTCGCCGGCGGCGACACGTGGACGGTCGTGGGCTGAGGCCCCCGGCCGGACCGCGGCTCGGCCGATTCCTTCGGCCGGGCCGCGCGCGGTTCGCGGTTCGCTGCGCGCGGTTGGCCGTTCGCCGTTCGCGGTTCGCCGTTACGAGGAGACCCGGGCCCTGAGCGCCCGGGTCTCGTCGTACGCGGTGCGGGACTGCTCGACGTCGGCCATGCGCTTCTTGGTCCACATCGCGAGTCCCCGCACCTGCTCCGCGGCCTCGCGGCCCAGCTCGGTGAGTGAGTAGTCGACGCGCGGCGGGATCACCGGCTTCGCGTCACGGTGGACCAGCCCGTCCCGCTCCAGGGTCTGGAGGGTCTGGGTCAGCATCTTCTCGCTGACGGGCCGGCCGACCCGGCCCACCGCCCTGCGCAGCTCGCTGAACCGGTACGGGCGCTCCAGCAGCTCGATCAGGACGAGGACGCCCCAACGGCTCGTGACGTGTTCCAGGACCAGGCGGTAGGGGCACATCGCCTCACCGGCGTCGTACCCGTCCGCTGCCTTGCTGCTTACTGCCATGCCAGTACCTTACTTCAAGGTGGGTACTTTCCAAGAGTTAGCGCACCTCCTATGGTGAGTGTCATCCGCACCCCACAAGGAGATGTACGTCATGAGCATTGTCGTCACCGGAGCCACCGGACACCTCGGCCGTCACGTCGTCGAGCAGCTGCTGGAGAAGGTCCCGGCCGAGCAGATCACCGCCGTCGTACGTGACGAGGCCAAGGCCTCCGACCTCGCGGCCCGGGGCGTACGGCTCGCGGTCGCCGACTACAACGCGCCCGCCACCTTCGACGGCCTCTTCTCGGCCGGCGACAAGGTGCTGCTGATCTCGGGCAACGAGTTCGACAAGGGCCGCGTCGGACAGCACCAGGTCGTCATCGACGCCGCCAAGGCGGCCGGTGTCGCCCTGCTCGCCTACACGAGCGCCCCCGGCGAGCTCACCGCCGCCCTCGCCGACGACCACCGCGCCACCGAGGAGGTCCTCCTCGCCTCCGGAGTGCCCTACACGCTGCTGCGCAACGGCTGGTACCACGAGAACTACACCGAGAACCTCGCCCCCGTCCTGGAGCACAACGCCGTCGTGCAGGCCGCCGGTGACGGCCGGGTCGCCTCCGCGTCGCGCGCCGACTACGCCGCCGCCGCGGTCGCGGTGCTGACCGGCGAGGGCCACGAGAACGCGACGTACGAGCTGAGCGGCGACGAGGCGTGGGGATTCGTCGAGTACGCCGCCGAGCTGAGCCGGCAGACCGGCAAGGAGATCGTCTACAGCCCGGTCTCGCCCGAGGCCTTCACCGGCATCCTGACCGGCGCCGGACTGCCCGAGGTCCTGGCCGGGATCCTCACGGGTGTCGAGTCCTCCATCGAGAAGGGCGAGCTGGCCGCCACCAGCGGCGATCTGTCGCGGCTGACCGGGCGTCCGACCACCCCGCTCGCGGAGGCCGTCGCCACCGGACTCAAGGGCTGATCCCGCAGGACCGAGGACCGGTCCGGCCGGCGCCGAGGGCCGGATCCGGCGGCACGCCCGCCCGCCTCGGTCGCCGGACTCCGGGTGCCGGGGCCACACCGCTGCCTGTCATGACCGTATGGCGATACGGGCATGACAGGCAGCGGTGTGCGGCGCTACCGTCTTGGAGGCCGCACGCAGGGTTCCGACGGCTCGGGACCGGCCGGGCGGTGGGGGCGCGGTGGGCGTCCGTGACGCGCGCGAGAAGGAGTTGCCGGTGGCCGGGAAGCCGAGGGGCGAGCAGCACACAGGTCTGCTGAACGGCTTCGCCGCGTACGGCATGTGGGGGCTCGTCCCCCTCTTCTGGCCGTTGCTCAAACCGGCCGGAGCGGCCGAGATCCTCGCCCACCGGATGGCGTGGTCGCTGGTCGTCGTCGGTGCCGTGCTGCTCGTCATGCGGCGGTGGGCCTGGGCGGGCGAGCTGCTGCGGCAGCCGCGCAAGCTGGGCCTCGTCACCGTCGCGTCCGCGGTCATCACCGTCAACTGGGGCGTCTACATCTGGGCGGTGAACTCCGGGCACGTGGTCGAGGCCTCGCTCGGGTACTTCATCAACCCCCTCGTGACCATCGCGATGGGCGTGCTGCTCCTCAAGGAACGGCTGCGTCCGGTGCAGTGGGCCGCCGTCGGGGTCGGCCTCGCCGCCGTCGTCGTCCTGACCATCGGGTACGGCCGGCCGCCGTGGATCTCCCTCTGCCTCGCCTTCTCCTTCGCCACGTACGGCCTCGCGAAGAAGAAGGTCAACCTCGGCGGCATCGAGTCGCTCGCCGCCGAGACGGCGATCCAGTTCCTGCCGGCGGTGGCGTACCTGCTCTGGCTGGGGTCACGGGGTGACGCGACCTTCGGTACGGAGGGCGCGGGGCACGCGGCGCTGCTCGCGGCGACCGGCGTGGTCACCGCGATCCCCCTCGTCTGCTTCGGCGCCGCCGCGATCCGCGTACCGCTGTCCACGCTCGGCCTGCTCCAGTACCTGGCGCCCGTCTTCCAGTTCCTCCTCGGCATCTTCTACTTCCACGAGGCCATGCCCGCCGAGCGGTGGGCCGGGTTCGCGCTCGTCTGGGTCGCCCTGTCGCTGCTGACGTTCGACGCGCTGCGGACGGCCCGGCGCGGGGCGCTGGCACTGCGGGAGGCGGCCCGGGCCGGGGCCACCAGCGAGGTGGCGGTCCCTGTCGTACCGGAGCGCGCGTAGCGCTGCGCCGGGCGGCGGGTGGTGGCGGGTCCGGTGCGGCCGGGTGCGTGATGCGGCCATGCGGCCCCTGCGACGCCTGAGGAGCCGGGTCCGGGGCGCAAGCCCCAGGACAGGGCCGAGGGACAGGGCCGAGGGACAGGGCCGAGGGGGCGAAAACCTGCTTCACGCGCGAGGGGCGTGAAGGGTGCGTATAAGTGAAGGCATGACGCCGACTCCCGTACCCGTCCACTGGAAACTCGTCATCGACGCCGCCGACCCCCACGCCCAGGCCGACTTCTGGTCCGCCGCGCTCGGGTACACGGCCGAGGACAACAGCGCCCTCATCGAGCAGCTGCTCGGTCTGGGCGCCCTGCCGGCCGAGGCCACCGTCGACTTCCACGACCGCGCGGCCTTCCGGGACCTGATCGCCGTACGGCACCCCGACGACCCCTACGACACCGAGCGCGGCACCGGTCTGGGGCGGCGGATCCTCTTCCAGCGGGTCCCCGAACCCAAGACGGGCAAGAACCGCCTCCACCTCGACCTGCACCCCGGCGAGGGACGCCGTGACGACGAGGTCGAGCGGCTGCGTGCCCTGGGGGCGGCCATCCTGCGGGACGTGAAGGAACCGTCCGGCGCGTGGGTGGTGATGGCGGACCCCGAGGGGAACGAGTTCTGCGTGCACTGAGGGCCCGCACGGGCCCCGTCCTCAGCGGTGGTGGGCCCGGGTCGGGGACGGGGCGGGTGCCCGTCGGGCGGCGGGCGGCCTGCGGGTCATTTCCCGGGTCGTCTCGACGCGTTCCTCGTTCAGTGCCCGCGCGGCCGCCGGGGCCGGCCCCAGGCGCAGATGGGACGCCACCGTCGGCGGCAGCTTCCCGCCGACCGCCAGATCGGTCGCGACGTGGGAGCGGAGTGCCGCGACCACCGCCAGGTGACGCCGCAGCTGCTCCGGTGGGAGCGACGCGACGGAGACGTTCACGGCGGCGCGTACGTCCGCCGGGTTCGTCGGGATGGGCGCGGCGCCCTGCACGTTCGGTGTGCGGGAGCCGGGCGCCGAAGGGCGGCTGTGTGCGTTCCCGTCGCCCGGACGGCCCGAGGGGTCGGACGCCGGCGACGGGACCGTGCGCCAACTCATCATGCCGGTCAGCTCGTTGACGCTCACCACCACGCGGGGGCGCGGTGCCGTCCCGGTGGGGGCGCCGTGGGACACCGGTGAGCGGCTGTACGCGGCGGTGACCCGGGCGCGATCGAGTACCGGGGAGAGGAGCGCGCCGGACGTGCGGGCGGCGCCGCTCGTGGCAGGGGTGGGGGCGGGCTGCTGCGGCGCGAGTGCGGGCCTGTTCCCGATCTCGTCGGCGGACCTCTCGGCTCGTCGCCCGCCGGGCACTCTCCGCTGTCCCGATCGCCTCCCCATCGGCTGATCCCCTTCCGTCACCGGTTCCCGTGGATCTGCTTCTTCCCCTTACCTCCCCCTGATGCGCCGCCGTCACTCGCCCCGGGAGCCGCGGGCCGGCCGGGACGGGTCGTTCACAGGGAGCGGGCGCGCTCGGTGAGGCGCCCCATGCGGGTGCGGGCGGACTCCAGCTGTCCGATGTCGTCGGCCGCCGGACCGCCGTCGGCGGCGAGTTCGGCCCAGACACCGATCAGGTCCCGCCCGAGGTGCAGACCCTGGAGCGGATCGCGCACGGCCCGCCACGCGGTGGCCGCGCTCTGCACGTTGCCGTACGCGCCCTCCGCGTCCCGCTGCCGCCGCCGCACCCGTGCCAGATCGAGCGACAGGTGGAACGACCTCAGCGCGTCACCCGCCAAGTAGGCGATGTAGGCGGTCAGTTCGCGCAGCTTCAGCACCTCGGGGTGTTCGTCGCCGAGTGCCTGTGCCGCTGCCGCGACCGTGCGTTCCGCCGTCCCCGCGGCCTCGTCGATACGGCCCATCTTCACGGCCTCGTTGATCCGGGCGACGGGCTCGGCGTAGAACGCCGTCGTGCCCCTCCCCGGGTCCGAGGTGTCCGGGTCCGGCGCGAGCACGGCCTCGGCCACCGCGTCGAAGCCGCGCACGGGAGCGGGCTTCGGCTCCGGTTCCCGTTCGGAAGCGAGCAGGGACAGCGCCTCCGTCGCCGGGGCCGAAGGCTTCGGCGTGGGAGCGGACGGCGGCTCGACGACGGGGGCCGCCATCACCGGTGCGGGTCCGAACCGCCCCAGCGGAGCGGGCACCGGTTCCGGCGCCGACCTCAGCACCTGGGTCACCCCACCGCCGGGCAGGGGCAGGAACTCCGGCTGGGGATCGGCGTCGGGCTCGACGAGCGGCTGCGGCCGCAGCTTGCGCAGGACCACGGTGGACGGGGCGGAGGTCACGGGCTTCACCGTTTCGGCGGGCCGGGTCGGCTCGACGGGCTCGGGCGCCCTCACGGGTGCCGGTGCGGATGCGGATGCGGGTTCAGGTGCGGGTGTGGATGCAGGTGCGGGCGCCGGCCGGGGGGCCGACGGCGCCGCTTCCGGACGCGGCGGCGTCCCTTCCGGGCGCACCGACGTCCGTACCGGCTCACCCGTGTAACGACTGGAGCCGTCGGCGGACACCTGGAGGGGTACGACGAAGCCGATGCGCTCGTCGTGCACGCTGGCGAGGACGGGGTGGCCGACGGCCAGCGCGAGGCGGTGGAGGTGCCTGAGGATCGCGGCCTGCACCGGCTCCCCCGGCTTGGCCACGATCGGCCTTCCGTCGGCCGTCGCCACCACGGAGGCGCCGTCGGCGGACGCCGGGGCGGCGGGCGTCGCCGGTACGCGCACCTCGATCGGGGTCTCCCCGGTGGCCGGCTGCCCCCCGGCACCGGCCGCCGGGTACTGCCGCTGAGGTTCTCGCTGCTGATCGCGGCTGAGTCGAGACATCGGTTCCCTCACGAAGGGGTGGTCGGGGGCGAGGACGGGATGGGGTGCGGGGACGAGCAACGGGGCGGTGACGGCGGGTGCGGCGTGTCCGCCGTCGACGCGGTGGACGCGGGCCGGCGGAGTGGGTGCGGGCCGCTGCGGGACGGGGTCGCGGCCGTGACCGTGGTCCCTGTGCTCGTACCCGCTCGGCGGCGTGTACGCACACCCCCGCTACGCCACCCGGTCGCTCTCGTACGCGTGGTCCTCATCCTCGCCTCCCCCCATCCTTCGGTCCCCGCCGGGGTTCCGGATCCGCGGACGGCCGCTCTTCACGCCGTGAGGTGGAGGTGCGGACCGGCCGGATGGCTTCCGCCGTCCCACGATCAGCTCCCGCCGCTTCCCGGTCCGGTCGGCCCCGCCCAGAGTCGAGTCTCCCCGATCCCCCTTGTTTCCCAGGTCACCACGACGTCACAGGCTCGTCCCAGGGCAGGTCGGGCACCCTGGACAACTAGATGCGTACGCATATATTGTCCACGCATGCAGTCGCCGCGTCGCGTTCCGTGGCGCGTACCCCAGGGGGAGCCATGACCCGGAATTTCCTGTTCGTGCTGGGCAGCAGCCGCGCCGAGGGCAACACCGAGCTGCTGGCCCGCAAGGCCGCCGAGCAACTGCCGCCGGACGTCGGGCAGCGCTGGCTGAATCTGGCCGATCACGCTCTCCCCGACTTCGTGGACCTGCGCCGCGACAGCGACCACGTCCGTCCGCCCACCGGCACCGTCCCGGGGCTGCTCCTGGACGCCACGCTCGCGGCCACCGACATCGTGATCGCCTCGCCGCTGTACTGGTACTCGGTGTCCGGCCTCACCAAGCGCTACCTGGACTACTGGTCGGGCTGGCTCCGCACGCCCGGCATCGACTTCAAGGAGACCCTCGCCGGGCGCACCCTGTGGGGTGTCACCGCCCTCGCGCACGAGGAGCAGGCGGTCGCCGATCCCCTGGTGGGCACGCTGAACAACTCGGCCGCCTACATGGGGATGCGGTTCGGCGGGGTCCTGCTCGGCAACGGCAGCCGGCGCGGCGACGTACTGAACGACGCCGACGCCCTGGCCCGGGCGAAGACCTTCTTCGCGCAGGAACCGCCGCTCGCCCGCTTCCCGTACGAGGCGTGAGCACCCCGCGTCCGGATGCCGTCAGGCGGTGATGTCCTTGGCCGTGAAGCGTGCCCACGCCGCCGAACCGAACACGGCCGCGTACAGCGCCTGGAGGCCGAGGTTGCGGGTCAGGTCGTCCCAGTAGACCGGGTCGCGCATGAGGTCGGCGAAGGACAGCCAGTAGTGGGAGAAGAAGTACGGCTGGAGCGCGTGCAGCTGGGGGATCTGGTCGAGGATCTGGACGGTGATGAGCAGGCCGACCGTCGTCGCCATGGCCGCGATGCCGCTGTTGGTGAGGGTCGAGACGAACAGGCCGAGCGCGGCGACGCCGATCAGTGACGCGGCGACGGCGAGGGCGATGAGCAGCGCCCGGCCGAGGCCCTCGGTGAAGCTGATGCGGGTGCCGGAGATGGTGGTCAGCTCGCCCAGCGGGAACAGCAGTGCGCCCACCGTGAGCGCCGACACCGCCACGACCAGGGTCGCGACCAGGCAGAACGTCATCGTGGTCGCGTACTTGGTGAGGAGCAGCCGGGTGCGGCCCGCGGGTGCGACGAGGAGATAGCGCAGGGTGCCCGCGTTGGCCTCGCCGGCGATCGCGTCGCCCGCGATGACCCCGACCGCCATCGGCAGGAAGAAGGGGAGGGTCGCGGCCAGCGCTGTGAACACCAGGAACAGGCCGTTGTTGGTGATCTGCGCGATGAACGCGGGGCCCTCGCCGCCGCCTCCGCCCGCGGACGACCCGTCGCTCGTCTCGATCCGGATCGCCACCCCGATGAGGATCGGCACGGCCGCGAGGACGCCGAGCAGGGCGATCGTCCGCCAGCGCCGGAAGGTGGTGACCAGTTCGCTGCGGAAGAGACCGAGGGTCCAGAGGGGGTTCGGTTTCCGGCTCGGTTTCCGGCCGGTCCGCGGGCTGCGTGCCGGGGAGGCGGCGGGGCGGGGCGGCGTCGTGTCCGGCCCGCCCGTCCCGGGGGTGGCCGGCGCGCCCGCTGCCGTGTCCGTCGCGACGTCGGCACCCTCCCCGGTGCGGCCCGTCTCCGGAACGCCACCCTCCCCGGTGCGGCCCGTCTCCGGAACGCTTTCAGCCCGCGACATCGAAGCCCTCCCCCGTCAGTGCCACGAAGGCGTCCTCCAGCGAGGCCCGTTCGACCCCGAAGCCGCGGACCCGGACACCCGCCGTGACCAACGCTGCGTTCAGGTCGGCGAGTTCGCGGTCCGGTGGTTCGGCGGTCACGCCCGTCTCCGTCACGACGAGATCCGTCACGCCCTGCTCCTTGAGCACCCGGGCCGCGTCGCCCCCGTCCGGGGTGGTCACGACCAGCCGTCCGCGTGCGCCCGCCGCGAGGTCGGCGACGGCGCCCTGGGTGATGAGCCGGCCCCGCGCCATCACGGCGGCGTGGGTGCAGACCTGCTCGATCTCGTCGAGGAGGTGCGAGGAGAGGAAGACGGTGGTGCCGTCGGAGGCCAGTTCCCTGACCAGGGAGCGGATCTCGCGCATGCCCTGCGGATCGAGGCCGTTGGTCGGTTCGTCCAGGACGAGCAGGCGGCGCGGCTGGAGCAGCGCGGCCGCGAGCCCGAGCCGCTGCTTCATGCCCAGGGAGTACGCCTTCGCCTTCTTGGTGCCCGCCGCGGTCAGCCCGACCCGGTCGAGGGCGGCGGCGACGCGGGCCCGCCGGGTGCGGGGGTCGGCCGCCGGGTCGGCGGCGTCGTACCGCAGGAGGTTGTCCCGCCCGGAGAGGAAGCCGTACAGCGCGGGGCCCTCGATCAGGGCCCCGACGTGCGGGAGCACGGCCCGCGTGGCCCGGGGCATGGGCTGCCCCAGGACACGGGCCGTGCCCGAGGTCGGCTCGATCAGGCCCATCAGCATGCGGATGGTGGTGGTCTTGCCCGAGCCGTTCGGCCCGAGGAAGCCGAAGACGCTGCCCGCCGGGACGGTCAGGTCCAGACCGTCCACGGCGAGCTGTCCGCCGCGGTAGCGCTTGCTCAGTGAGCGCGTGACGATCACGGCGTCGTCGTCGGACGCGGTGCCGCGCGCGGCGTTCGCCGGATCGGGCTCGGCGGCGGACAGCTCCTCCATGGGCTCCCTCGGTTCGGCGTGCCTGCGGGAATCAGTGGGCCGCGTCGGCCGCCTTCACCAGCGCGGCCTTGGTGACGGCACCGGCGTACACCTTGCCGTCGTCCGTGATCAGCGCGTTGACCAGGCGGGTGGAGAAGACCGTGCCCGAGCCGAACTTGCCGGTGACGTGGTCGCCGAGGGAGTTCAGGAAGCCGTCGACGTCACTGTTGCCGGACGAGCCCTTCGCGCCGGAGGGCATGCCCTTGCCGCCCGTGTCGAACTCCGCGATGGTGCTCCAGCCCTTGCCGATGGTCTTCACCCCGTCGAGACCGGCCAGGTCCTTGTCGCCCTTGCGGAGCGACTCGTCGCCCTTGGGGAACGCCTTGTCCGGACCCTGGTGCCCCGGCGTCTTCCCGGCGCTCTCGTGGTCGTCGCCCTCGGTGACCTTCGCGCCCTTCGGCGGGGTGAAGGCGAACGTCGACGCGGCGGGCCGGGAGAAGTCGACCTTGGTGAAGCCCGCGTCCACGACGGCCGCGCCACCGCTCGCCGGGGTCAGCGTGAACTTCAGCGGCAGCCCGGTCTTCGCGTCCACCGCGATGCTGATCGCGCCGACCGTGGAGCCGGACTGCCGGGGCTTGACGACCAGCTTGTACGCGTCGCGGCCCGCAACCTGCGCGGTGCCGTCGACGGTCACGGACGTCGTGTCGTCCACGGACTTGAGGGCCTCGTCGGCGAGGTCCTTGGGAGTGGCCGGCACGTCGTGCGGCGCCTTGCCCTTCGCACCCGCGGACTCGGGGGCGGTCGCGTGGTAGACCTCGTTCGACTTGCTGTCGTACCCCCACACGTCCTTGCCGTTGTGGATGACGCTGTACTCGGAGGCGTTGTCGAGGAGGGAGACCTTGCCCTTGTCCGGGCCGTCGGCGGCGACGCGCAGCGTGTGCGTGCCGGAGGCCAGCTCCATGAGCTTGGACTGCGGGTCGGCGGAGGAGCCGCCGTCACCCTTGACGGCGCCGGACGCGAAGCCGCTCGCCAGGCCGCCCAGGTCGGGCAGTCCCAGGTCGGTGGTGATCTTGACCGTGCCGGACAGCTGCTGGACGTCCGACTTGGCGATCTTCTCGATGAGTTGCTGCGCGGTGACCTTCGGCAGGTCGGGGTCTCCGGACGAGGCGAGTGCGGGGACGAGCCCGATGGTCGCCGCCGCCACCCCCACCACCGCGACCGGAACGACGTACCGCGCGGCCCTGTGTCGCCCGGTCCGCACGTCGTCGGCCTCGTCGGCGGCCTGCGCGCTGTCGTCGGTTTCGTACGGTGCCATGTGTGCCTTACCTCCGTCGTCGGCGGCGGCTCTGTGGTCCTGCCCCTGCTCCACCCCTAAGCCGCCATTCTCACCCGAACCGGTGAGGAGTGGTGCTCTCCATATGACCAAATCGGCGCGATGGAAGCGTCAGCCCGCGGAATCAACTCCGCGTAGTCCTGCGGTATGACACGAGAGGGCGGCGCCTGCCCCGACCCGTAGGGGTCGTACCGGGGCGGGCGCCGCCCTCTCGGCACGGCGGGGCACCGACGGCCCGGAAGAACCGTCGGGAACGCCCGTGTCGGCTCGGACGACAGGCAGGCGGGCCGGTCAGCCGGCCCGGTGCACCACGGCGTCCGCCAGCTCGACCAGAGCGGCCTTGGCGTCGCACTCGGGCAGCGGGGCCAGCGCGGAGCGCGCGTCCTCCGCGTACCGCACGGTGTCCCGGCGGGCCTGCTCCAGCGCGGGGTGCTCCCGCAGCCGGGTCAGGGCCTCGGCGTGCCGCGCGTCGTCCGTGAGGTCGGAGTCCAGCAGCTCGCACAGCGCGATGTCCTCGGCGAGGCCCAGCCGCTCCGCGCGCTCGCGCAGCCGCAGCACCGGCAGCGTGGGGATGCCCTCGCGCAGGTCGGTTCCCGGGGTCTTGCCCGACTCGTGCGACTCGGAGGCGATGTCGAGGACGTCGTCCGCGAGCTGGAAGGCGACGCCGAGGCGCTCGCCGTACTGCGTCAGCACGTCGACGACCGTCTCGTCGGCGCCGGACATCATCGCGCCGAAGCGGCACGCGACGGCGACCAGCGAGCCGGTCTTGCCGCTCAGCACGTCGAGGTAGTGATCGACCGGGTCCCGGCCGTCGCGCGGTCCCGCGGTCTCCAGGATCTGGCCGGTCACCAGCCGCTCGAACGCCTCGGCCTGGATGCGGACCGCGTCGGGCCCGAGGTCGGCCAGGATGTACGAGGCGCGGGCGAAGAGGAAGTCTCCGGTGAGGACGGCCACCGAGTTGCCCCAGCGGGCGTTCGCGCTGTCGACACCGCGCCTGACCTCGGCCTCGTCCATCACGTCGTCGTGGTACAGCGTGGCGAGATGGGTCAGCTCGACGACCACGGCCGAGGGCACGACACCCGGCGCGTAGGGATCACCGAACTGCGCGGCGAGCATCACGAGCAGCGGCCTGAACCGCTTTCCCCCGGCACGCACGAGGTGCTGGGCGGCTTCCGTGATGAAGGGGACCTCGCTCTTGGTGGCTTCGAGCAAGCCCTCCTCGACAGCCGCCAATCCGGCCTGGACATCGGCTTCGAGAGCCTGGTCCCGCACGCTCAGCCCGAACGGCCCGACGACGGTCACGAGAGGTTCTCCTGTCTGCTGACGATCACATGGCGAACTCGGTCGATCATTCGGTCGATGACACGGTTTGTCGATGTGTCGCTGCCATCACTCAAGTCAGCGTATCCGGTCACGTTTCGATCACCACGAGCGCCCACCGTCCCCCGGCCGAGTCGACTCCGCCAGGACGTACGCGGGATGACACCTGTAGGGCACACGCAACACACCCGTCTGCCTCGCTCCGCGAGTACCCCTCCTCCCGGGCAGTATCCGGAGGCCGACGGTATGTTCATGATCAGTTGATACGAGCTGACATACGACGACATGTACCGAGGTCCGAGGTACGCGGAAGAGGGTGGCAGTGTCCCGCAGCTCCGTGGAAGCCGAACCCGGCCCGCCCCCGGCCGACGACACCGCCTTCCTCGGCCAGCCCAGGGGGCTCCTGACGCTCTCCGGCCTGGAGGTCTGGGAGCGGTTCTCGTTCCTCGGCATGCAGGCGATCCTCGTCCTCTACTTCGCCGACACCGTGTCCCACGGCGGGCTCGGCATGGCGCCGGGCACCGCCGCCTCGGTCTCGGCGGCCTACGGAACGCTCGTCTACCTGGTCTCCGTCGCCGGCGGCTGGCTCGCCGACCGGATGCTCGGCGCGTACCGCGCGGTCCTGTGGGGCGGCATCCTGATCGCCTGCGGCCACTACGCCATGGCGATCCCGGCGGCCGCCGCGACCTGGGCGGGCCTCGGCCTGATCAGCGCGGGCACCGGCCTGCTCAAGCCGAACGTCGCCACCATGGTCGGCAAGCTCTACCGGACCGACGACGAGCGCCGCGACGCCGGTTTCGCCCTCTACTACATGGCGATCAACATCGGCGCCTTCGCCGGTCCCCTGATCACCGCCTGGCTCGGCGACCACGAGGGCTGGCACTGGGGCTTCTCGGCGGCGGCGGTCGGCATGACCTTCGGCCTGATCCAGTACGTGGCGGGCCGCCGTCACCTGGCCGGGCGCACCCGCGCGGCGGAATTCGCCCTCGCGCCGGACGCCATGCGCCGCGCCGTCCGCGGGATCGTCCTCGGACTGCTGGCCGTCGCGGTCCTCGCCGTGCTCCTCGCCTCCGTCGGCTGGCTGACCATGGACCGCTTCGTCGACCTGCTGACCGTCGTCTCGGTGATCCTGCCCGTCGTCTATTTCTGGGTGATGTTCACCAGCCCCCGGGTGACGTCCGAGGAACGCGGCAGGCTGCGCCCCTACGTGGTCCTCTTCCTCGCCTCGACCGTCTTCAACTTCATCCTCTTCCAGGCCTACTCGACGATGATCCTGCTGGCCTCGTCGAACGCCGAGTCGACGATCTTCGGCTTCGACTTCCCGGCCGGCTGGTACGCCTCCGCGCTGGGTGCCTTCGAGGTCGCCCTCGCGCCGGTGGTGGCCGCCGTCTGGATGCGGATGGGCACCCGCCAGCCGCACGCCTCGAACAAGATCGCCCTCGGGGTCGTGCTCGGCGGTCTGTCGTTCCTGCTCATCGTGCTGCCGACCTCCGGCCACAGCGGGGACGACTACCTGATGTCGGTCTGGTGGATCGTCGGCTCCTATCTGCTGCTCGGCCTCGGAGACGTCCTCCTGGAGACGTCCGGCCTGTCCGCGACCACCAAGCTCGCCCCGGCCGCCTTCTCCAGCCAGACGATGTCCCTCTGGTTCCTGTCCCTCGCGCTCGCCAACGGCATCCAGGCCCAGACGGTGAAGCTCTACGACGACGTCTCCAAGCCCGCCTACTTCGGCGTCAACGGCGCGATCGCGGTGGCGGCGGGCCTGGCCGTGATGGCCCTCGCCCCCTGGCTCCGCCGCACGATGCATCCCGTCCACTGAGGTGACCCGCATGCGCATCCGTACGTCCTTCCCCTACGAGACCGTTCACGAGGACGTCCTCGTCCCGCTCCCGGACGGCACCCGGCTGTACGCCCGGATCTGGCGGCCGGTGACGGAAGAGCCCGTACCGGCGCTCCTGGAGTACCTCCCGTACCGGCTGACCGACTGGACGGCACCGCGCGACTGGCAGCGCCATCCCTGGTACGCCGGGCACGGCTACGCCTCCGTCCGCGTCGACGTGCGCGGCCACGGCAACTCGGAGGGCATGCCGGGCGACGAGTACTCGGAGACCGAGCTGGCCGACGGGGTCGCCGTGGTGGAGTGGCTGGCCGCCCAGCCGTGGTGCACCGGCCGGGTCGGCATGTTCGGGATCTCCTGGGGCGGCTTCAACTCCCTCCAGATCGCGGCCCTCGCGCCCGAGGCGCTCAAGGCGGTCGTCACGGTCTGCTCGACGGACGACCGCTATGACAACGACGTGCACTACACGGGTGGTTCCGTCCTCGCCGTCGACATGCACGCGTGGGCGGCCACCATGCTCGCCTTCGTCGCCCGCCCGCCGGACCCGGTGCACGTGGGTGAGGTGATGTGGCGCGACATGTGGACCGAGCGGCTGGAGGCCGTCGACCCGTTCATCCACACCTGGCTGGCGCACCAGACCCGGGACGCCTACTGGCGGCACGGCAGCGCCTGCGAGGACTACGGCGCGATCCGTGCGGCGGTCCTCGCGGTCGGCGGCTGGCACGACCCGTACCGCGACACGGTGCTGCGCCTGGTCGAGAACCTGCCGCCGGACCGCGTCCGCGGTCTCATCGGCCCCTGGTCCCACCAGTACCCCGACCGGGGCCTGCCGCCGGGCCCGGCGATCGGCTTCCTCCAGGAGACGCTCCGCTGGTGGGACCACTGGCTCAAGGACGAGGACTCGGGCGCGCTCGCCGTCCCCCTCCTGCGCTCCTACGTGATGGACGCGCATCCTCCGGCGACGGTGTACGCGGAGCTCCCGGGCCGCTGGGTCGGCGACCCGGCGTGGCCCTCGCCGTCGGTCACCCCCGTCCCGTACGCGTTCCAGGGCGCCCCGCGCCTGGTGCGCTCCCCGCAGCACACGGGGGTCGACGCGGGCCGCTTCTTCCCGTTCGGGAACGACGCGGACCTGCCGCCGGACCAGCGCGAGGAGGACGCCAGGTCCGTCTGTTTCGAGTTCGAAGTGCCGCAGGAGACGTGGGTGTTGGGCCGCCCCCGGGTCCGGCTGCGGCTGATGTCGGCGTCCGCCCGGGGCCAGGTGATCGCCCGGCTGTGCGACGTGGCCCCCGACGGCGCCTCCACCCTCGTCACCCGGGGTGTCCTCAACCTGTCGGCACGCACGGGCCGTGACCAGGCGGTTCCCTGGGAGCCGGGCACCACGGAGGACGTGGAGTTCGAGCTGAACGGCATCGGCTACGCGTTCCCCCCGGGCCACCGCATCCGCCTGAGCGTCTCCTCGGCGTACTGGCCCTGGGTCTGGCCGCAGCCCGGCTCCGAGGCCGGCTTCACGCTGGACCCTGCGGGCAGCAGCCTGGAACTCCCGGTACGGGCACAGGAGTCGGACCCCTCCATCACCTTCGGCGAGGCGGAGGAGGCCGAGCCGCTCGGCGTGGTGGTC
Source organism: Streptomyces sp. NBC_01428 (assembly GCF_036231965.1). Lineage (NCBI taxonomy): Bacteria > Bacillati > Actinomycetota > Actinomycetes > Kitasatosporales > Streptomycetaceae > Streptomyces > Streptomyces sp. NBC_01428. Next base: position 4,090,752 of record NZ_CP109499.1, read on the forward strand.
CCGGTGACGCTCGACGAGCCGCGCCCGGAGCGCCTGGTCCTGCGTGACGTGGCCGCGGGCACCTGGCGGCTCGACGTGGACCCCCGCTACGGCGGCACCCGCGTGTATCCCGACGGTCTGGAGTTCACGGAGGAGGCGCGGGAGACGTACACGATCGACGAGACGGACCCGCTCTCCGCCCGCGCCCGCTCCACCTGGTCGGTCCGGCTGCACCGCCCCGACCTTCCCTGGGACGCCCGCGTCGAGACGACCTCGGCCATCACCTGCGACGCGCGGGACTTCATCACGTCCAACGAGGTCGTCTGCCGGGACGGCGACGAGGTCGTCTTCCACCGGACCTGGGAGAAGCGCATCCCGCGCACCGCGGGCTGAAAGGACTTGACGGGGGCGGCAGTTCACCGGCCGCCCCCGGTTCGGCTCCCGTCCGGCATCCGCCCGGCCCGCCTCCGGATTTCGCCCGGCTCGCGTCGTGATGTCGCCTGCCGTCCGACGGGAAGCCGTCAACTCCGAGCCCACGCCGCACCTTTCGCCGGCGCCCCCTCCGGCGCCGCCCTCCCGCACCCCGCGCCTCCCGCACCCGGCGGGGCCGTCCCGGCGTGCGTCCGAGAACTCCCCGCGCCGCACAGAGCGGTGGCGTAATGCCCGACTTGCCCGGCATGCCGTCTTGGTGACCCCTCGGCGCGTGAATTGGGTCACGCGCGGACCAGTGGATCACCCCTCGCCCACCCCGTGCCGACCCCTTTGCCAAAGGGAAGTTGAGGATTCAATTCCGGTCTAATCGGACGTATTGCCCGCGCTCTAAACAGGCAAAAGCGATCTTCACCGCCACATCAGGCCTTGTTCCCGACATGTGCAGTCGCATACGTTCTCGTCGCACCGGGCGGATCGCCTAATCCTGCCGTCGCCCGGTAACCCACCCACCCACGCACGGCAGGAGCGGGGGAACCACAGGTAAGCCGCCGATCCGGGAGACCGGAACGGCTTGGGGTGAAGCCGCGCCCACCAGCGCGGCCGGGCATCTCCCGCCCGAACCCGACAGCTCACCTCGCAGGCGTCGGAGAGGACATTTCGTCATGCCCGCAGGAACGCAGCGTCACGGCCGTACCACCTTCATCACCCGCGGAGTGATCGCCGCCGGAACGGGCGCCCTCGCCCTCGCCCTCCCGCTCATGAGCGCGACCGGCGCCCACGCCGCGACCCCCCAGGTCGCCAAGACCGCGACCGTCCCGAACGTCTCGCTCGTCACCTACAAGGTGGTCGCCGGCGACACCCTGACCAAGATCGCGAAGAAGTACCCGTCGAGCGGCGGCTGGCAGAAGCTGTACGCGGCGAACCGCGCCGTCATCGGCGACAACCCCGCCCACCTCCGCACGGGCCTGACCCTGACGGTCGGCACGAAGACCGGGAAGGCTCCGGCGAAGGCGGCCACGGCCGCCAAGACCACCGCCACCCAGGCGTCCGCCACCACGTACGCCAACAACCTGGACGGCTGGATCAAGCAGTCCCTGGACATCATGGGCAAGGCGGGCATTCCGGGCAGCTACGACGGCATCTACCGCAACGTGATGCGCGAGTCCTCCGGCAACCCCCAGGCCATCAACAACTGGGACTCCAACGCGGCCGCGGGCATCCCCTCGAAGGGCCTCCTTCAGGTCATCGACCCGACGTTCCAGGCCTACCACGTGGCCGGCACGTCGATGGACCCCTACGACCCGGTCGCCAACATCACGGCCGCCTGCAACTACGCCGCCGACAAGTACGGCTCGATCGACAACGTCAACGGCGCCTACTGATCGCACCGGCGCACCCGCGCCTCTCGCACGACACCGGCCGGCGGCACCTTCGGGGCCGCCGGTGGTGACGGACCGGCCTGTCGGCGATGAACGACCGGGCCCGCGGGACGGTGACGGACCGGGTGTGCGGGGCGGTCCCCACCAGAAGTACGAAGGGCACGGCCCGGGGCATCGGCGGACGCCCCGGGCCGGCTCACATCCTGGGGCCGGGCATCGCCCGGCCCGCCCTTCGGGCCGGCGACGCGCCGTCGCGGGGACGCCCTAGAACCCGAAGATCCGTTCCAGGACCACCGCGATCCCGTCGTCCTCGTTCGACAGCGTGACCTCGTCCGCCACCGCCTTCAGTTCCGGATGGGCGTTGGCCATCGCGACCCCGTGGGCGGCCCAGTCGAACATCGGGATGTCGTTGGGCATGTCACCGAAGGCCAGCGTCGCCGACGGGGTGAGACCGAGGTGCGTCGCGGCCAGCGCGAGACCGGTGGCCTTGGTCACCCCGCATGGCTGGAGTTCGACGGTCCCCGGCCCCGACATGGTGACCGTCGCCAGCGAACCGACCACTCCCCGCGCCGCCGAGGCCAACTCGTCGTCGGACATCGTGGGGTGGCGGAGCAGCACCTTGCTGATCGGCTGCGCCCAGAGGTCGTCCCGGCGCCGCACCCGCACCGCAGGAAGCGTGGGGTGCGGCATCACATAGCCCGGCTCGATGAGCGTCAGCCCGTCCACGCCGTCCTGGTCCACCGCCGCGTACAGCAGGCCGACCTCCGCCTCGATCTTTCCGAGCGCCGTCTCCGCCAACTCCCTGTCCAGGGTCACCGACCACAGCAGCCGGTCCGTCCCCGCGTCGTACAGCTGAGCGCCCTGACCGCACACCGCCAGCCCCGCACCGCCGAGATCGTCGAGCAGCGGTCGAACGCGCGGTGCGGGACGGCCCGTCACCACCAGGTGCTGCGCGCCCGACGCGGTCACCTTCGCCAACGCGGCCCGTGACCGGTCGGAGAGCGTGTCGTCGCCGCGCAGCAGCGTTCCGTCCAGGTCAGTGGCGATGAGTGAATATGCAGTCGGAGCGGCCATGATCCGAAGAATACGGATCGAACGACACATCGGCCCGGCGTGAACCGGACGACGTCCGGTATCCCGTCAGCAACGCCGTTCGCCGTACGGTGGCAGGCGCGTTGCGACCGGTTGGGATCACGCAGGGCCCGCTTCCGCCCAGACGGACTTTCCCGTGCAGGACCGATCACAACGGCTCAACTCCCTGATCCGGGGCTACGATCACCGGCGCCGGGGTCGGGGTACGGGTCCGGCGAGGCCGACTCCGCGGGGCACTCGCCACGGCGGGGACGCCAGACGTCAGCGGCGGGAAACCGTCATCGAGAATCCGGGGAGATCCATGACGTCCGAGCCCATCGCACGACGGCCCGCGCACGCGCGCCTCGACGCCTCCCCCGCGGGGGACCGCTTCCGGCACCATCTGCGCACCGCCGCCGAAGCCGTCGTCCGGCGCTTCCCGGAGGCCCTGCGGCCCGAGATCTACGCGCTGTCCCTCCGCGTCTGGCGCGTCGACGGCGACGAGCGCCACCCGTACGTGGCCATCGGCTACAACACCGAGACCCAGTACGCGAAGGAGACCTTCCCGCAGGACCCCGGCGAGGCGCGCTGGAACTACGCCCTCTGGCTGCTCGACGGATTCGAGATGCTGGGCAACGTCCCCGAAGACCCCGTCGGTGGGCCCCTGTTCGTGGAGGCGGCCAAGGAGCAGGGGATCTGGTTCGAGGGTGACTACGACTTCCTCGCCATGGACCTGCCGGAGGACGAGGAGGACGAACTGGACTTCGCCTCCGAGATGCTGCGGCTCCAGTTCCACGCCGACTGCGTCGACCTCGCCCGGCGCCTGCACGCCGACGGAACCCTCACGGAGATCTTCGGCCGCGCCCTGCCGGTCGTCGTCTTCGACATGGACAGTCCGGGCTGGGAGGTCAAGGCCACCCGGGCCGCCAACCCGCCCGGGGTGATCGAGGACTTCATGGTCTGGCAGACGGCGGCGGTCTTCGAGAACGCCCCGCGGACCGAGGAGTTCCTGATCGACCTGGACGCGGAGTGGCTCGCCTACTTCCGCGAGATGGCGGACGTGCTCGTGACCCGCTTCGGCGTCTCGCGCGCGGAGGCCGTCGCGCGCGTCAACGAACGCCATGTGGGCGAGGATCTCGCGCCCATGGGTGAGGACCTCCTCGGTCATGAACTCCCGGAGTTCTGGGCGCACCACCTCTACTTCGAACCCGACTCCCTGGGCATGCTGCCCTCGGGCGCCCCGGAGGCGGACGGCGACCTCTCCCGGTGGACCGTCCGGCCCGCCCCACCGGACAACTCGGGCGCCTGGACCCTCAAGAAGGAGTCCTGACCCACGAGTTGCCCGGGGGGCGAGGGGTCCGACGGCTCACCCGTGCGCGGCCGCCAGGTGCCTGGCGAGCCGCGGGGAGGCGAACTCCGTGCCGCACACGAAGCGCATCACCGGACCGTACGAGGACGCCGCCGGCAGGCCCGTGAAATACAGCCCCGGCAGCGAGGAGCGGTACCCGGCGCCCAGCCTCGGCGTGCCGCGGCTCGCGGCCAGCCCTGCTCGGAGCTCATGCCCGAGGAAGTCCATCGCGGCGATGTCGACGCGATAGCCGGTCGCCGCCATGACGTGATCGGCGGTGAGTTCCTCGACCCGGCCCCCATGGGTCCGCACCGTGAGGACGGGTTGTCCGTCGGTGGCCGCCGCGCTGACGATCCGCTCCACCTCACGGACACCGACCTTGCCCTCGAAGCGGTCCCTGAGCCACCAGGCACCGAGGGGTCCGAGCACGCGGCGCACCAGGTAGTGCCGGGCCTCGGCGGGCAGATGACGGTAGGGCTGCGGGTAGTAGCTCAGGGCCCACAGGGACCAGGCGCGGCCGAACGGCGACTCCGGCCGCAGCTTCGGCTGGTCCCACGGAGGCGCACCGAAGTCGACCGCCCCCTTCCCCCGGGACACGACACGGACCTGCGCGCCCGCCTCCGCCGCCAGTGCCGCCGTCTCCAGCGCCGACTGGCCGGCGCCGACGACGATCAGCTCCTTGCCGGAGAAGCGCCGCAGGTCGTGGTGTTGCGAGCTGTGCGAGACCGGGCCGGAGGGCGTGGGACCGTCCGCCGCCGCCCCGGCCAACTCGGGAGGCAGGTGGGCCAGCCCCGACAGCCCGGTGGCGACGACGACCGCGCGGGCGGTGAACGACTCCCCCGAGTCCAGCTTGATGTCGAATCCCCCGGACCCGGCCGCGTCAGGGCCGCTCCTGCGGTCGACCGAGACGACCCGCACCTGCTCCAGCTCGGGCACGAGCTTCTGCCGGAACCACTCCCCGTACGCGATGAACGTCTCGACCGGGATGATGTCCTCGTCCGTGACCAGGCGCGGTATCCCCGCCGCCGCGCAGTAGTCACCGAGGGTGTGCCCCGGCTGGGGGGCGTCGATGTTCGAGGCGGCCGGAGTCGACTTGAGGAGCATTCCCTCGGGCATGTGGTCGCGCCAGCTCACCATGGGCTCGCCGAAGACCCGCACCGGAATGCCCCGCGCCCGCAGATGGGCGGCGGTGGACAGTCCGTACGGCCCCGCGCCGATGACTGCTACCGGATGAATCACGAAGTCCCTCCCCAGGACGTACTACGCCTACTTCGCGGTGGAACTGCTGGTGCTGCCGCGGCGGTTGGTCCGCCACAGGTGGTACAGATGCCTCGCGCCCGGCCGCACGAAGCGCGCGAGCATCGTGAAGAACGGCCGCAGGTCGTCACCCGCGAGCCAGGCCAGCTCCGTACCGCTCGCGCGGGCCGGCGCGTGCGGTGTCGTGTAACCGCTGCGCCGGTAGGCGAGCAGAGCCGGCAGGTCGATGTTCTCCACGATGTACCGGTGGCCGGCGCGCTGTTCCCCCTCCGGAACAGCACGGCCGGTCAGGTTCAGATGCAGGGCACGGACGACGTCGATCCCCGACTCGCTCTCGAAGAGCCGGAACTGAGCGCCCATGCGCGGGTTGAAGTCGAGCAGCTTGTACTGACCGTCGCGTCGGTCGAAACGCAGGTCGAGGTCGATGATTCCGGTGAAGCCGATCTGTTTGATGAAACGTGCGGCGATGTCCGCGAGTTCCGGATTGTCGACGACGTACGCGTTCGCCGTCATGCCCGCGTGCGGCGGCCAGGAGCGGACCTTGACGCCGGTGAACATCGCGAGCGGCGTCGAGTCCGCGTCGAAGCAGGCGTGCACGATCCAGTCCTCCGCGTCCTCCCTCGGCAGGTACTCCTGGAGGATCACGCCGGGTTGCGGCCCCCAGTCCCGGGCGAGGGCCATCAGCCCTTCCCGGGTCGCGATCCGGGTCGTCCCGTTCACCGCCGGCCGGCTGCGTCGCACGAACGCCTCGCGGTTCTTGGCGACGAGCGGGAAGTGCGCCTTCTCGGCGAACGCCTCGATCTCCTCGTACGACTGTGGAAAAGCCGCGGCGGGGCTGGGGATGCCGTGCTCCACGCACAGCTCGTGCAGCCCCTGCTTGCTGGCGAGCCGACGCGGCAGCTTGGCGTCCACCCGCGGGAAGAGGAAGCGGCCGGCCAACTCCTCCTGATGCTCGGCGATCAGTACCGCGGCCTCCTCGTCGGTCGGGACGAGGACGGTGGGTCGCCCGATGCGCCGGCCGACGCGCAGCAGCCCTTCGACGAGCTGTTCGGGTTCCTCCGTCCCCGTGGTCGGCCACACGAACGCGCGCCGCAGATAGCGCGAACTGGCGGCCGGCGTGTACCGGTCCTCGGTGATGGCGTACATGGGTATGCCCAGCCGGCCCAGGCTCCGGATGGCTCCCACCCCGCCGTGGTGCAGCGGATAGGCGCCGAACTTGACTATCAGGCCCGGGACTTCACGGTCGGCGTCGACCGGCACGCCGCTGGAACTCCTGGCCATGCGTCCCCCCACATGTCCCCCCTACGGACCGGACCCACCCCGTCCGTGTCCCCCAAAGGACGCTAAGCCGGAATTACCCAGTCCGACAAGGCCAATCCGGACATTGCAAACTCTTTAGACACTGCCGCTGCGGGCCCACTCCCCCGTAACGTGTGCCCCGACCACAGGAAACGCGTGGAACGCATGGATCACATGGCGCGTACGAATCCGAAAGCGAGGCACCTACCGATGCCCCCCTTCGATGTCCCCGAGGGCGATCCCTTCGGCCCGCACAACCTCCCGTACGGCGTGTTCTCCCCGACCGGCGCGGCAGGTGCCGCCGAGCGGCGCGTGGGCGTGCGCCTCGGCGACCATGTGCTGGACGCGGGTGCCGCCGCCCGCGCACTCGGCTCCCCGTATGCCGGACTGCTCGCGCAGCCGACGCTGGACCCGCTGCTCGCCGCCGGTCGCACCGCCTGGTCCGACGTCCGGCGCGCGCTGACGGCCTGGGTGACCGTGCCGGCCCACCGGGAGACGCTCGCTCCCCACTTCCGTCCCCTCTCCGAGGTGACGCTCCACCTCCCCTTCACCGTCGCGGACTACGTCGACTTCTACGCCTCCGAGAACCACGCCCGGAACGTCGGCCAGATCTTCCGTCCCGACGCCGCCGACTCCCTCACGCCCAACTGGAAGCACCTGCCGATCGGCTACCACGGCCGCTCCGGCACGGTCGTGGTCTCCGGCACGGACGTCGTACGCCCCTCGGGCCAGCGCAAGGCCCCCACGGACGCCGCTCCCGTCTTCGGTCCGTCGGTCCGGCTGGACATCGAGGCGGAGGTCGGCTTCGTCGTCGGCACCCCCACCGAGATGGGCCGGCCCGTGGGACTGGGCGACTACCGCGACCACGTCTTCGGGCTCTGCCTCCTCAACGACTGGTCGGCCCGCGACCTGCAGGCCTGGGAGTACGTCCCCCTCGGCCCGTTCCTCGGCAAGTCCTTCGCCACGTCGGTGTCCGCGTGGATCACCCCGCTCGACGCCCTCGACGAGGCCCGTGTGGCGCCCCCGGCCCGCACGCACCCCCTCCTCCCCTACCTCGACGACGCCTCCGAGGACCCGGGCGGCTACGACCTGCGGATCTCCGTCGCCGTCAACGGCCACGTCGTCTCCGAGCCGCCCTTCTCCACCATGTACTGGACGGCCGCCCAGCAACTGGCGCACATGACGGTCAACGGCGCCTCCCTGCGCACCGGCGACCTGTACGGCTCCGGAACCGTCAGCGGCCCCTCCGACGCGGAACGCGGCTCCCTGCTCGAACTCACCTGGAACGGCCGCGACGCCCTCGAACTCCCCGACGGCAAGCGCACCTTCCTGGAGGACGGCGACGAGGTCACCCTGACCGCGTGGGCGCCGGGCCCGGGCGGTACCCGGGTGGGCCTGGGCGAGGTCCGGGGCCGCATCACCCCGGCCGTCACCCCGTAGCGGGCCGCCCCGTAACGGGCCGCCCCTCGACGGGGATCTCCCCCTTCACGGGGAGTCCGTGACCCGGGGAGTCCGTGTCACGGTGGCCAGGGCCCTGGCCACCGTGGCCCGTTGTCGGACCGGCCGGTGTCGACCCGCCGGTGCGTCCGACGGCGGACCCGGCCGGTGTACCCGCCGGGTGCGTCCGGCCGCGGACCCGGCCAGACGCACCCGGCGATGTCTCCACCGGCGTGCGCGCAGCCGGCGCCCCCGCTCAGGGACCGGGCGCGCTACATCCAGTCCTCGGGCTCGGGCTCCTGGTCCAGCTCGGGCCAGTCCGGGTCGGGTCCGTGGTCGGCCGCGGGAGCAGAGGCCGACGTGGCCGATGCCTGCGCCGGGACGGCTCTCGGTGCGGGTGTCGGGACGGCTCCCGGCGCGGGTGCCTGTGCCGGTGCGCCGCCCAGTGACGCCAGCACCTCGATCACACCCTCCCCGTACGTGGCGAGCTTCTTCTCGCCCACCCCGCTGATGGTGCCCAGGTCTCTCACCGAGGTGGGCCACAGCGTGGCGATCTCCCGCAGCGTGGCGTCGTGGAAGATGACGTACGCCGGGACGCCCTGCTCGCGCGCCTGTTCACCGCGCCAGGCACGCAGCGCCTCGAAGGCGGGCACGAGCTCGGCCGGCAGCTCCGCCGCCGCGGCAGCGGCCTTGGCCTTCCGCTCACCCTTGGAGCCGGACGACCGGGAGGCCACCGGCTTCGGCGGCTCCTTCCGCAGCGGCACGTCCCGCTCGCGTCGCAGGACGGTCCCGCTGGCGTCGGTCAGCACCAGCGTGCCGTACTCGCCCTCGACCGCGATCAGGCCCTGGGCCAGCAACTGTCTCGCGACACCGCGCCATTCGGCCTCGGCCAGCTCCTCGCCGATCCCGAAGACGGACAGCTGGTCGTGGTCGAACTGGATCACCTTCGCGGTCCGCCGGCCGAGCAGGATGTCGACGATCTGCCCCGCGCCGAACTTCTGCCCCCGCTCCCGCTGGAGGCGCACCACGGTGGACAGCAGCTTCTGCGCGGCGACCGTGCCGTCCCAGGTCTCCGGGGGCGTCAGGCAGGTGTCGCAGTTCCCGCACGCCGGGGTGTTCGGGTCCTGGCCGAAGTAGGCGAGGAGCTGCGAGCGCCGGCACTGCGCCGTCTCGCACAGGGCGAGCATCGCGTCCAGGTGGGAGGCGGCCCGCCGGCGGAACGCCTCGTCCCCCTCCGAGCCCTGGATCATCTTGCGCTGCTGGACCACGTCCTGCAGGCCGTACGCCATCCACGCCGTGGACGGCATGCCGTCCCGGCCGGCCCGGCCCGTCTCCTGGTAGTAGCCCTCCACCGACTTCGGCAGGTCGAGGTGGGCGACGAACCGTACGTCCGGCTTGTCGATGCCCATGCCGAAGGCGATCGTGGCGACCACCACGAGTCCTTCTTCCCGCAGGAAGCGCGACTGGTGGGCGGCGCGGGTCCCCGCGTCCAGGCCCGCGTGGTACGGCACCGCCTCGATGCCGTTGCGCGAGAGGAACTCGGCCGTCTTGTCGACGGAGTTGCGCGAGAGGCAGTAGACGATGCCCGCGTCGCCCGCGTGCTCCTCGCGTAGGAAGGACAGCAACTGCTTCTTGGGGTCGGCCTTGGGGACGATCCGGTACTGGATGTTCGGGCGGTCGAAGCTCGCCTCGAAGTGGCGGGCCGCGGGCATGCCCAGGCGCTGGGTGATCTCCTTGTGCGTCGCGCGGGTGGCCGTGGCCGTCAGCGCGAGCCGCGGGACGTCCGGCCAGCGCTCGCCGAGCAGGGACAGCGCCAGATAGTCCGGGCGGAAGTCGTGGCCCCACTGTGCGACACAGTGCGCCTCGTCGATGGCGAAGAGGGAGACCTTGCCCCGGGAGATCAGATCCAGCGTGGATTCCAGGCGCAGTCGCTCCGGGGCGAGGTAGAGCAGGTCGAGCTCCCCGGCCAGGAACTCGGCCTCGACCACGCGCCGCTCGTCGAAGTCCTGCGTGGAGTTCATGAACCCGGCGCGCACACCCAGGGCCCGCAGCGCGTCCACCTGGTCCTGCATGAGCGCGATGAGCGGCGAGACCACGATGCCCGTACCTGGCCTGACCAGCGACGGAATCTGGTAGCAGAGGGACTTGCCGCCACCGGTCGGCATCAGGACGACGGCGTCACCGCCCGCCACCACGTGCTCGATGATCGCTTCCTGCTCGCCGCGGAAGGCGTCGTACCCGAAGACCCGGTGGAGGGTGGCCAGTGCCTCGCTCTCGCCCAGCGTCTCCGTCGCGTCCGCTCCGGTCATCACACCCGTCCCGCCCATCGTCCTGTCCCCCGTACGTCGCGCCTCGACCACTGCGTCCACGATAGGGGTCCGCGCCGACAGTCCGAGAGTTGTCCACAGGCTGCGACCGCCCGACTTCCCTACGCAGCGAAAAGCGTCGGAATGCTTCGGAAGACGCCAGAAGACGTCAGAAGTCGTCAGAACGTGTTCGGCCCGCGACCGACGCCCGCCGCGGACTCGGCCCGCCCGCGCACTCGGCCCACGGGCTGCCGGCCTCACGGGGCCCACGCGAACGGGCCGGGCCCCGCTCCCGGAGAGGGAGCGGGGCCCGGCCCGTGGGACGCGGTGTTCAGCGCACGAAGACCCCGGCCTGACCGGCCAGGTCCAGGAAGTACTGCGGTGCCACACCCAGCACCAGCGTGACCACCACGCCCACCGCGATGGCGGTCATGGTCAGCGGCGACGGCACGGCGACCGTCGGCCCCTCGGGCTTCGGCTCGCTGAAGAACATCAGCACGATCACACGGATGTAGAAGAACGCGGCGATCGCCGACGAGATCACACCGACCACGACCAGCGCGCCCGCGCCGCCCTCCGCCGCCGCCTTGAACACGGCGAACTTTCCGGCGAACCCTGAGGTCAGCGGAATGCCGGCGAAGGCGAGCAGGAAGATCGCGAACACGGCGGCCACCAACGGTGACCTGCGTCCGAGCCCCGCCCACTTGGACAGGTGCGTGGCCTCGCCTCCCGCGTCCCGGACGAGCGTGACGACGGCGAAGGCGCCGATCGTGACGAACGAGTACGCGCCGAGGTAGAAGAGCACCGAGGAGACGCCGTCGGGCGACGTCGCGATGACACCCGCGAGGATGAATCCCGCGTGCGCGATCGACGAGTACGCCAGCAGCCGCTTGATGTCGGTCTGGGTGATCGCGACGATCGCGCCGCCCAGCATGGTGACGATCGCCACCGCCCACATGACCGGCCGCCAGTCCCAGCGCAGGCCCGGCAGGACGACGTACAGCAGGCGCAGCAGCGCGCCGAACGCGGCCACCTTCGTCGCCGCCGCCATGAAGCCGGTGACCGGGGTCGGCGCTCCCTGGTAGACGTCCGGTGTCCACATGTGGAAGGGCACCGCGCCGACCTTGAAGAGCAGGCCCATGACGATCAGGGCGGTGCCGATGAGCAGCAGGACGTCGTTGCCCATGGTGCCGGCGAGCGCGGGGTCGACGCTGGTGATCGTGCCGTCGACGACCTGCGAGATCGTCGCGTACGACACGGAGCCGGCGTAGCCGTACAGCAGGGCGATGCCGAAGAGGGTGAACGCCGAGGCGAAGGCGCCGAGCAGGAAGTACTTCACCGCGGCCTCCTGCGACATGAGCCGCTTGCGGCGGGCCAGGGCGCAGAGCAGGTACAGCGGGAGCGAGAAGACCTCCAGCGCGATGAACAGCGTCAGCAGGTCGTTGGCCGCCGGGAAGACCAGCATGCCGCTGATCGCGAAGAGCAGCAGCGGGAACACCTCGGTGGTGGTGAACCCGGCCTTCACGGCCGCCTTCTCGCTGTCGCTGCCCGGCACGGACGCGGCCTGCGCGGCGAAGGAGTCGACGCGGTTGCCGTGCGCCTCGGGGTCGAGGCGCCGCTCGGCGAAGGTGAACACGCCGAGCAGTCCGACCAGCAGGATCGTGCCCTGGAGGAACAGGGCCGGTCCGTCGACCGCGACGGCTCCCATCGCGGCGATGTGCGCCTTGGTGGTGCCGTATCCACCGGCCGCGAGCGCCACCACCGCGGCGAACGCGGCGGCGAGTGCGACGACGGAGACGAACAGTTGTGCGTAGTAGCGGGACTTGCGCGGCACGAAGGCCTCGACCAGGACCCCGATGATCGCGGCGCCGAGAATGATCAAGACGGGGGACAATTGCCCGTATTCGATCTTCGGTGCGTTGATCTTGGGGATCGGGCCGGCCGCGACTGCCGCCGTTGTCCACAGGCTGTGGACGGCTGATGCGCTCACTTGGCCGCCTCCACCTCGGGCTGGGGGTCCGTCTTGTGTACGTCTGACATGGTCTGCTTGACCGCCGGGTTGACGATGTCGGTGACCGGCTTCGGGTAGACGCCCAGGAAGATCAGCAGTGCGATCAGCGGGGCGACCACCAGGAGCTCGCGCACCCTGAGGTCCGGCATCTCGGCGACCTCCGCCTTGACCGGGCCCGTCATCGTCCGCTGGTACAGGACGAGGGTGTAGAGCGCGGCGAGGACGATGCCGAAGGTGGCGATGATGCCGACGACGGGGTAGCGCGTGAACGTGCCCACCAGGACCAGGAATTCACTCACGAAGGGCGCGAGCCCCGGGAGCGAGAGGGTCGCGAGACCGCCGATCAGGAACGTGCCCGCGAGCACCGGGGCGACCTTCTGCACCCCTCCGTAGTCGGCGATGAGGCGCGAACCACGACGCGAGATCAGGAAGCCGGCCACCAGCATCAGGGCGGCCGTCGAGATCCCGTGGTTGACCATGTAGAGCGTCGCGCCCGACTGGCCCTGGGTGGTCATCGCGAAGATGCCCAGGATGATGAAGCCGAAGTGCGAGATCGACGCGTACGCGACCAGCCGCTTGATGTCCCGCTGTCCGACCGCGAGCAGCGCACCGTAGATGATGCTGATCAGCGCCAGGACGAGGATCACGGGCGTCGCCCACTTGCTGGCCTCCGGGAAGAGCTGGAGGCAGAAGCGGAGCATCGCGAAGGTGCCGACCTTGTCGACGACCGCCGTGATCAGCACCGCGACCGGGGCGGTGGCCTCACCCATGGCGTTGGGCAGCCAGGTGTGCAGCGGCCACAGCGGCGCCTTCACCGCGAAGGCGAAGAAGAAGCCGAGGAACAGCCACCGCTCGGTGCTGGTCGCCATGTGCAGCGATCCGTCGGCCCGGGCCTGGACGATCTCCTGGAGCGAGAAGTTCCCCGCCACCACGTACAGCCCGATCACCGCGGCCAGCATGATGAGGCCGCCGACCAGGTTGTAGAGGAGGAACTTCACCGCGGCGTACGAGCGTTGGGTCGCCGCCGCCTCGTCGCCGTGCTCGTGGGCACGGTCCCCGAAGCCGCCGATGAGGAAGTACATCGGGATGAGCATGGCTTCGAAGAAGATGTAGAAGAGGAAGACGTCGGTGGCCTCGAAGGAGATGATCACCATCGCCTCGACGGCCAGGATCAGGGCGAAGAAGCCCTGCGTCGGCCGCCACCGCTTGTTGCCGGTCTCCTGCGGGTCGGCGTCGTGCCAGCCCGCCAGGATCACGAACGGCATCAGCAGCGCGGTGAGCGCGACGAGCGCCACCCCGATGCCGTCCACACCCAGCTCGTACCGCACACCGAAGTCCGCGATCCAGGCGTGCGATTCGGTGAGCTGGTAACGGTCACCGCCCGGGTCGAAGCGCACCAGGGTGACCACGGCGAGCGCCAGGGTGCCCAGGGAGACCACCAGCGCGAGCCACTTGGCGGCGACGCGCCGTGCGGCCGGCACGGCGGCCGTGGCGATCGCCCCGAGGGCCGGGAGCACCGCCGTCGCTGTCAGTAGAGGAAAGGACATCGGTATCAGACCGCCCTCATCAGCAGGGTCGCGGCGACGAGGATGGCCGCACCGCCGAACATCGAGACCGCGTAACTGCGCGCATAGCCGTTCTGCAGCTTGCGCAGCCGCCCGGAGAGGCCGCCCACCGAGGCCGCCGTTCCGTTGACGACCCCGTCGACCAGCGTGTGGTCGACGTACACCAGGGAGCGGGTGAGGTGCTCACCGCCGCGTACCAGCACGACGTGGTTGAAGTCGTCCTGGTACAGGTCGCGTCGGGCCGCCCGGGTGAGTACGGAGCCGCGCGGGGCGACGACCGGGACGGAGCTGCGGCCGTACTGGAGGTAGGCGATACCCGCGCCGACGACCAGCAGCACCATCGTGGCCACCGTGACCGTGAGGGCGCTGACGGGCGAGTCCCCCTCGGAGTGCCCGGTGACCGGCTCCAGCCAGTGCAGGAAGCGGTCGCCGATGCTGAAGAAACCGCCCGCGAAGACCGACCCGAAGGCCAGCACGATCATGGGGATCGTCATGGAACGGGGCGACTCGTGCGGGTGCGGCTCGTGGCCGTCCGCGTCGGGGCGCCAGCGCTTCTCTCCGAAGAACGTCATGATCATCACGCGCGTCATGTAGTACGCGGTGATCGCGGCGCCCAGCAGGGCCACGCTGCCGAGGATCCAGCCCTCGGTACCGCCCTTGGCGAAGGCCGCCTCGATGATCTTGTCCTTGGAGAAGAAGCCGGACAGGCCCGGGAAGCCGATGATCGCGAGGTAGCCGAGGCCGAACGTCACGAACGTGACCGGCATGTACTTCCGCAGACCGCCGAACTTCCGCATGTCCACCTCGTCGTTCATGCCGTGCATGACCGAACCGGCGCCGAGGAAGAGCCCGGCCTTGAAGAAGCCGTGCGTCACCAGGTGCATGATCGCGAAGACGTAGCCGATGGGGCCGAGGCCCGCGGCGAGCACCATGTAGCCGATCTGCGACATGGTCGAGCCGGCCAGCGCCTTCTTGATGTCGTCCTTCGCGCAACCGACGATCGCACCGAACAGGAGGGTGACCCCGCCCACCACGGTGACGACGAGCTGGGCGTCGGGCGCCGCGTTGAACACGTTGGCCGAACGCACGATCAGGTACACACCGGCGGTCACCATGGTCGCGGCGTGGATGAGGGCCGAGACCGGGGTCGGGCCCTCCATCGCGTCCCCGAGCCAGGACTGCAGCGGCACCTGGGCCGACTTGCCGCAGGCCGCGAGGAGCAGCATCAGGGCGACAGCGGTGAGCTTGCCCTCACTGGCGTCCCCGACCAGGCCCGGGTGCTCCTCGGTGCCGAGCACCGGCCCGAAGGCGAAGGTCCCGAAGGTCGTGAACATCAGCATGATGGCGATGGACAGGCCCATGTCGCCGACGCGGTTGACCAGGAAGGCCTTCTTCGCGGCGGTGGCGGCGCTGGGCTTGTGCTGCCAGAAACCGATCAGCAGATACGAGGCGAGACCGACGCCCTCCCAGCCGACGTACAGCAACAGGTAGTTGTCGGCGAGGACGAGCAGCAGCATCGCCGCCAGGAACAGGTTCAGATAGCCGAAGAAACGGCGGCGGCGCTCGTCGTGCTCCATGTACCCGATCGAGTACAGGTGGATGAGCGAGCCGACGCCGGTGATCAGCAGCACGAACGTCATCGACAGCTGGTCGAGCTGGAAGCCGACGTCCGCGCGGAAGCCCCCGACGGGGATCCAGGTGAACAGGTGCTGGGTCAGGGACCGGTCCTCGGCGCCCTTCCCCAGCATGTCGGCGAAGAGCACGGCGCCGATCACGAAGGAGGCCGCCGCGAGCGCGGTGCCGATCCAGTGGCCGACGGCGTCCAGCCGCCGGCCGCCGCACAGCAGTACGGCCGCTCCGAGCAGAGGCGCCGCGACGAGCAGCGCAATCAGGTTCTCCACGATTCAGCGACCCCTTACAGCTTCATCAGGCTGGCGTCGTCGACCGAGGCCGAGTGGCGGGAACGGAACAGCGACACGATGATCGCGAGCCCGACCACGACCTCCGCGGCGGCGACGACCATCGTGAAGAAGGCGAAGATCTGGCCGTCGAGATTGCCGTGCAGGCGGGAGAAGGCGACGAACGCGAGGTTGCAGGCGTTGAGCATCAGCTCGATGCACATGAACACCACGATCGCGTTCCGCCTGATCAGCACACCGGTGGCGCCGATCGTGAACAAAAGGGCGGCGAGATAGAGGTAGTTGACCGGATTCACTTGGACGCCTCCTCCGTCTTCGTGCGCTCCAGGCGCTCCTCGGCGCGCTGTTCCAGCGCCTTCAGGTCGCTGAGCGCCTCGGTCGACACGTCACGGACCTGCCCGCGGTCGCGCAGCGTCTTCATGACGGTCAGCTCGGACGGCGTGCCGTCCGGGAGCAGGCCGGCGATGTCCACCGCGTTGTGCCGGGCGTAGACGCCGGGGGCCGGCAGCGGCGGTACGTGCTTGCCCTCACGGACGCGCTGCTCGGACAGCTCGCGCTGCGTCTTGGGACGCTCGGTGCGCTCACGGTGCGTCAGCACCATGGCGCCGACGGCGGCCGTGATGAGCAGGGCGCCGGTGATCTCGAAGGCGAACACGTACTTCGTGAAGATGAGGGCGGCGAGGCCCTCAACGTTGCCGTTCGCGTTCGCCTTCGCCAGGCCGTCGAAGTCCTTGATGGACGCGTTGCCGATCCCGGCGAACAGCAGGACGCCGAAGCCCAGTCCGCAGACCAGGGCCAGCCAGCGCTGCCCCTTGATGGTCTCCTTCAGGGAGTCCGCCGCGGTGACACCGACGAGCATGACGACGAAGAGGAACAGCATCATGATCGCGCCGGTGTAGACGACGATCTGGACGATGCCCAGGAAGTACGCGCCGTTGGCGAGGTAGAACACCGCCAGGATGATCATGGTCCCGGCGAGGCACAGCGCGCTGTGCACGGCCTTCCTCATGAAGACGGTGCACAGGGCGCCGATCACCGCGACCGTACCGAGGACCCAGAACTGGAAGGCCTCACCGGTGGAGGTCGAGTACGCGGCCAGCTCGCTCATGCCTCCGCCCCCTTCTCGGCCGCCGAGCCCGAGGGGCTTCCCGAGGGGCTCCCCGACGGGTGGGACTCGCCCTTGGAGACGGCCGTCTGACGCTCGGTGCCGGGCGCCGCCTCGGTCACCAGACCCCGGTAGTAGTCCTGCTCGTCCGTGCCCGGGAAGATCGAGTGCGGCGAGTCGACCATGCCCTCCTCCAGACCGGCGAGCAGCTGCTCCTTGGTGTAGATGAGGTTGGCGCGGCTGCTGTCCGCGAGCTCGAACTCGTTCGTCATCGTCAGCGCGCGCGTGGGGCACGCCTCGATGCACAGGCCGCACAGGATGCAGCGGGCGTAGTTGATCTGGTAGACGCGGCCGTAGCGCTCGCCCGGGGAGTAGCGCTCCTCCTCGGTGTTGTCCGCGCCCTCCACATAGATGGCGTCCGCGGGGCAGGCCCAGGCGCACAGCTCGCAGCCGACGCACTTCTCCAGGCCGTCCGGATGACGGTTGAGCTGGTGCCGGCCGTGGAACCGAGGCGCTGTGGTCTTCTGCTGCTCCGGGTACTGCTCGGTCAGCCGCTTCTTGAACATGGCCTTGAAGGTCACGCCGAAACCGGCGACGGGGTTCTGGAAACCCGGTTTGGTCTCCTTCGGCTCCTCAGCCATCGGACCCCTCCTTTCCGTCACGAGATCCGGCGATCGATCCGTCACTCGCAGTATCGGGCCCGCCACTGACAATCAACTCCCGCTCCCGGCGCGGGCTGCGCCGCGGTACCGGCGGCAGCTCCTGCCCGGGCAGCGGCGGCACGGGGAACCCGCCCGCCATCGGGTCGAAGGCGGCGGGTTCGGCGGGTACGTCCTCGGCCTTCTGCTTGTCGCGGAAGATGTCCGCCGCGAACGACAGCAACAGCAGGACGAGGACGCCTCCGCCCACGTACAGGGCGATGTCCGCGAAGTCGTAGTTCTCGTTGCGCAGCGTCCGGACGGTCGCGACGAGCATCAGCCAGACCACGGAGACCGGGATGAGGACCTTCCAGCCCAGCTTCATCAACTGGTCGTAGCGCACACGCGGCAGCGTGCCGCGCAGCCAGATGAAGAAGAACAGCAGCAACTGCACCTTCACCACGAACCAGAGCATCGGCCACCAGCCGTGGTTGGCGCCCTCCCAGAAGGTGCTGATCGGCCACGGGGCCCGCCAGCCGCCCAGGAAGAGCGTCGTCGAGACGGCCGAGACCGTCACCATGTTCACGTACTCGGCGAGCATGAACAGCGCGAACTTGATGGACGAGTACTCGGTGTTGAAGCCACCGACGAGGTCGCCCTCGGACTCCGGCATGTCGAACGGGGCCCGGTTGGTCTCCCCCACCATCGTGATGACGTAGATGATGAACGACACCGGCAGCAGCAGGATGTACCAGCGGTCGTGCTGCTGCTCGACGATCGTCGAGGTCGACATCGACCCTGAGTACAGGAACACCGAGGCGAACGCGGCACCCATGGCGATCTCGTACGAGATCATCTGCGCGCAGGACCGCAGGCCGCCCAGCAGCGGATAGGTCGATCCGGAGCTCCAGCCGGCGAGCACGATCCCGTAGATGCCCACCGAGGCCACCGCGAGGATGAAGAGCATCGCGATCGGGAGGTCGGTGAGCTGCATCGTGGTGCGCTGGCCGAAGATCGAGACCTGGTTGTCGGCGGGCCCGAAGGGGATCACCGCGATCGCCATGAACGCCGGGATGGCGGCGACGATCGGTGCGAGGACGTAGACCACCTTGTCCGCGCGTTTGACGATGACGTCTTCCTTCAGCATCAGCTTGACGCCGTCGGCGAGCGACTGGAGCATCCCCCACGGACCGTGCCGGTTGGGGCCGATGCGCAGCTGCATCCAGGCGACGACCTTGCGCTCCCACACGATGGAGAACAGCACGGTCACCATCAGGAAGGCGAAGCAGAACACCGCCTTGACGACGACCAGCCACCAGGGGTCCCGGCCGAACATCGAGAGGTCTTCAGCGGCGAGGTACGGCGTCATGCCTCCACCTCCTTGGGGGCCTCGGCGGCGATGGTCGCCGGGCCGATGCGGACGAGTGCGCCGGGCAGCGCCCCGGTGTCGGAGGCGACGCCCCCGCCGGTCGAGTTCAGCGGGAGCCAGACCACCCGGTCGGGCATCTCGCTGACCTGGAGCGGGAGTTCGACGACTCCGACGGGGCCCGTCACGGCGAGGAGATCGCCGTTCTTGACGCCTGCCTCGGCGGCCGTGGCGGCCGACACGCGCGCGTGTGCGGCGTGCCGGGTCCCGGCGAGCGCGTCGTCACCCTGCTGCAGGAGCCCCTGGTCGAGGAGCAGCCGGTGCCCGGCCAGCACGGCCTCACCGGCGGCCGGACGCGGCAACTGCGCTCCGGCCTCCCGGGGTTCGGAGGCATGCGCCCCGCCCCAGGCGCCGAGCCGGTCCAGCTCGGCTCGGGCGGTCCGCAGGTCCGGCAGCCCCAGGTGGACGTCCATGGCGTCGGCGAGCATGTGCAGCACGCGCGCGTCGGTGGGCGACAGATTGCGGGTCACCTGCTCGGGCTTGAGAGCCGCCCCGAAGGAACGAACCCGGCCCTCCCAGTTGAGGAAGCTGCCGGACTTCTCGGCGACCGCGGCGACCGGCAGGACGACGTCCGCGTGGTCGGTGACCTCGCTGGGCCGCAGTTCGAGCGAGACCAGGAAGCCCACCTCGGCGAGGGCCTCACGCGCGCGGGCCGGGTCGGGAAGGTCGGCGACCTCCACACCGGCGACCACCAGGGCGCGCAGTTCGCCTCCCGCGGCGGCCTCGACGATCTGGCCGGTGTCGCGGCCGTAGCGGTGCGGGAGTTCGGAGACGCCCCAGGCGACCGCGACCTCCTCACGCGCGCGCGGGTCCGTGGCCGGGCGTCCGCCCGGCAGGAGCGACGGCAGCGCGCCCGCTTCGATCGCGCCCCGCTCGCCCGCCCGGCGCGGAATCCACACCAGCCGGGCGCCGACGGCGGAGGCGGCCCGTACGACAGCGGTGAGACCGCCGGCCACGGCGGCCAGCCGCTCACCGACGGCGATCACCGCGCCCTCGGCGCGCAGCGCCTCGGCGGCCGTCGCACCGTCTCCTTCGAGACCGACACCGCTCGCGAGCGCGTCCAGCCACTCGGTCTCGGTGCCCGGCGCGGCCGGCAGCAGGGTGCCGCCCGCCTTCGCCAGCCCGGGGGTGGCATGGGTGGCGAGTGCGTAGGTCCTCTGACCGTGCCCCCGCCAGGCCTTGCGCAGCCGCAGGAAGACGCCGGGCGCCTCCTCCTCGGACTCGAAGCCCACCAGCAGAACGGCGGGCGCCTTCTCCAGCAGCGTGTAGGTGACGCCCGTGCCGTCGAGATCCCGTCCGCGTCCGGCGATCCGGGATGCCAGGAAGTCGGCCTCCTCGGAGCTGTGCACGCGCGCGCGGAAGTCGATGTCGTTCGTGTCGAGGGCCACGCGCGCGAACTTGCTGTACGCGTAGGCGTCCTCGACGGTGAGCCGGCCACCGGTCAGGACACCGGTCCGGCCGCGGGCCGCCGTCAGACCCTGCGCCGCCGCCTCCAGTGCCTCCAGCCAGGACGCCGGCTCCAGGACGCCCTCGGCGTTGCGCACCAGCGGGGTGTCGAGACGGTCGCGCTGCTGCGCGTACCGGAACCCGAACCGCCCCTTGTCGCAGATCCACTCCTCGTTGACCTCGGGGTCGGTGGCGGCGAGGCGCCGCATGACCTTGCCGCGCCGGTGGTCGGTGCGCGTCGCGCAGCCGCCGGAGCAGTGTTCGCACACCGACGGCGAGGAGATGAGGTCGAAGGGGCGCGAGCGGAACCGGTACGCCGCCGACGTCAGCGCGCCCACCGGGCAGATCTGGATCGTGTTCCCGGAGAAGTACGACTCGAAGGGGTCGCCGTCACCGGTGCCGACCTGCTGGAGCGCGCCCCGCTCGACCAGCTCGATCATCGGGTCGCCCGCGATCTGGTTGGAGAAGCGGGTGCAGCGGGCGCAGAGCACGCACCGCTCGCGGTCGAGCAGGACCTGCGTGGAGATCGGGACCGGCTTCTCGTAGGTCCGCTTGCGGCCCTCGAAGCGTGACTCGGCGTTGCCGTGCGACATCGCCTGGTTCTGCAGGGGGCACTCGCCGCCCTTGTCGCAGACCGGACAGTCCAGCGGGTGGTTGATGAGCAGCAGCTCCATCACACCGTGCTGCGCCTTCTCGGCGACCGGTGAGGTGAGCTGCGTCTTGACGACCATCCCGTCCGTGCAGGTGATCGTGCAGGACGCCATCGGCTTGCGCTGGCCCTCGACCTCGACGATGCACTGGCGGCAGGCGCCGGCCGGGTCGAGGAGCGGGTGGTCACAGAAGCGGGGGATCTCGATGCCGAGCTGTTCGGCGGCCCGGATGACCAGGGTGCCCTTGGGCACGCTGATCTCCACGCCGTCGATCGTCAGCGCGACGAGGCCCTCCGGGGGGACCGCCGCTTCCCCGCCTCCGGAGGGAGCGCTGGTGGTCACTGTCATGCGTTCACCTCCGTGTGCTTGTCGGCCCAGGCCGTCGACCTGGCGGGGTCGAAGGGGCAGCCGCGGCCCGTGATGTGCTGCTCGTACTCGTCACGGAAGTACTTGAGCGAGGAGAAGATCGGCGAGGCGGCACCGTCGCCGAGGGCGCAGAAGGACTTGCCGTTGATGTTGTCGGCGATGTCGTTGAGCTTGTCGAGGTCGGACATGACGCCCTTGCCGGCCTCGATGTCGCGCAGCAACTGCACCAGCCAGTAGGTGCCTTCGCGGCAGGGCGTGCACTTGCCGCAGGACTCGTGGGCGTAGAACTCGGTCCAGCGGGTGACGGCGCGGACGACGCAGGTCGTCTCGTCGAAGCACTGGAGTGCTTTCGTACCGAGCATGGAACCCGCGGCGCCCACTCCTTCGTAGTCAAGAGGGACGTCGAGGTGCTCGTCGGTGAACATCGGGGTCGAGGAGCCGCCCGGCGTCCAGAACTTCAGCCGGTGGCCGGCGCGCATCCCGCCGCTCATGTCGAGAAGTTGGCGCAGCGTGATGCCGAGCGGTGCCTCGTACTGACCCGGGCTGGTGACATGGCCGCTGAGCGAGTAGAGCGTGAAGCCCGGAGACTTCTCGCTGCCCATCGACTTGAACCATTCCTTGCCCTTTTGGAGAATTGCGGGAACTGACGCGATGGATTCGACGTTATTCACAACAGTCGGGCACGCATAGAGTCCCGCGACAGCAGGGAAAGGGGGTCGGAGCCGCGGTTGTCCACGGCGTCCTTCGAGCGAGTCGAGCAGGGCGGTCTCTTCACCGCAGATGTACGCGCCCGCGCCCGCGTGCACGGTGAGCTGGAGGTCGAGTCCGCTGCCCAGGATGTTCTCGCCGAGGTAGCCCGCCTCGTACGCCTCGCGTACGGCTTCGTGCAACCGCCGCAACACGGGGACCACTTCACCCCGCAGATAGATGAACGCATGTGAAGACCGGATGGCGTAACACGCGATCACAATGCCCTCGATGAGGCTGTGCGGGTTCGCGAAGAGGAGCGGGATGTCCTTGCAGGTTCCCGGCTCTGACTCGTCGGCGTTGACAACTAGATAGTGTGGTTTGCCGTCTCCCTGCGGAATGAACTGCCATTTCATTCCGGTGGGGAATCCGGCGCCGCCGCGGCCGCGCAGTCCGGAGTCCTTGACATAGGCGATCAGGTCGTCCGGCGACATGGCGAGTGCCTTGCGCAGGCCCTCGTACCCCTCGTGCCTTTTGTAGACGTCCAGCGACCAGGACCTGTCCTCGTCCCAGAAGGCCGACAGCACGGGTGCGAGCAGCTTTTCGGGACTGGTTTCGTTGATCTCTGCTGCCAAGGTCATCACTCCCCCTCCTCTGCGACCGGACCCGCCGGATGGCTCGGGTCGGAGGCCGCCGTGTCCTGCGGCGCGTCGTGCGAACTCTGGTGTCCGGCAGGCGGCTGCTCCGGCGGCGTCCGGTCCTCGGAGGCCCTCTCCCGGGGCGCCTCTGCGCCGCGCGGATGCACCACGCGCGCGGGGCCGCTCTCCCCCTTGGCCAGCCGCAGGCCGACCAGTGAGGCGTGGCCCGCGCTGCCGCCGGCCTCCACGGCGCCCTCGCGCTCGTCGGGGAAGCCGGCCAGGATCCGGGCGGTGTCCTTGAAGGTGCACAGCCGGGCGCCGCGGGTCGGTTCGACGTCCGCTCCGGTGCGCAGGTCGTCGACGAGGCGCTTGGCCGAGTCCACGGTCTGGTTGTCGAAGAACTCCCAGTTGACCATCACGACCGGGGCGAAGTCGCAGGCCGCGTTGCACTCGATGTGTTCCAGGGTGACCTTGCCGTCGCCGGTGGTCTCCCCGTTGCCCACTCCGAGGTGGTCCTGGAGGGCCTCGAAGATGGCGTCGCCGCCCATCACGGCGCAGAGGGTGTTGGTGCAGACACCCACCTGGTAGTCGCCGCTCGGCTTGCGCCGGTACATCGAGTAGAAGGTCGCGACCGCGTTGACCTCGGCGGTCGTCAGGCCGAGCACCTCCGCGCAGAACCGCTGTCCGGTGCGCGTGACGTGACCCTCCTGCGACTGCACGAGATGCAGCAACGGAAGGAGGGCGGAGCGGGAGTCGGGGTAGCGGGCGATGATCTCGCGCGCGTCCGCCTCCAGCCGGGCTCGGACGTCGTCCGGGTAGTCGGGCGCGGGCAGTTGGGGCATGCCCAGGCTGACGCCCTCGGGGGTGGTGGTCACCGGTCGACGCCTCCCATCACGGGGTCGATGGACGCGACGGCGACGATGACGTCGGCGACCTGGCCGCCCTCGCACATCGCCGCCATGGCCTGCAGGTTGGTGAAGGACGGGTCGCGGAAGTGGACCCGGTAGGGGCGGGTGCCTCCGTCGGAGGCGACGTGCACCCCGAGCTCGCCCTTGGGCGACTCGACCGCGACGTACGTCTGTCCCGGCGGTACGCGGAAGCCCTCGGTCACCAGCTTGAAGTGGTGGATCAGGGCCTCCATGGAGGTGCCCATGATCTTCTTGATGTGGTCGAGCGAGTTGCCGAGACCGTCGGGGCCGAGCGCGAGCTGGGCGGGCCAGGCGATCTTCTTGTCGGCGACCATGACCGGGCCGGGCTGCAGCCGGTCCAGGCACTGCTCGACGATCAGCAGCGACTGGCGCATCTCCTCCAGGCGGATCAGGAAGCGCCCGTAGGAGTCGCAGGTGTCGGCGGTCGGGACCTCGAAGTCGTAGGTCTCGTAGCCGCAGTACGGCTGGGACTTGCGCAGGTCGTGCGGCAGGCCCGCCGAGCGCAGGACCGGGCCGGTGGCACCGAGGGCCATGCAGCCGGCCAGGTCGAGATAGCCGACGTCCTGCATACGGGCCTTGAAGATGGGGTTCCCGGTGGCGAGCTTGTCGTACTCGGGGAGGTTCTTCTTCATCTTCTTCACGAACTCGCGGATCTGGTCCACCGCGCCGGGCGGCAGGTCCTGGGCGAGTCCGCCGGGGCGGATGTACGCGTGGTTCATCCGCAGGCCGGTGATCAGCTCGTAGATGTCGAGAATGAGTTCACGATCACGGAAGCCGTAGATCATGATCGTCGTGGCGCCCAGCTCCATGCCGCCGGTGGCGATGCACACCAGGTGGGAGGAGAGCCGGTTCAGCTCCATGAGGAGCACGCGGATGATCGAGGCGCGGTCGGGGATCTGGTCGGTGATCCCGAGGAGCTTCTCGACGCCGAGACAGTAGGCCGTCTCGTTGAAGAACGGCGTCAGGTAGTCCATGCGCGTCACGAACGTGGTGCCCTGGGTCCACGTGCGGAACTCGAGGTTCTTCTCGATGCCGGTGTGGAGGTAGCCGATGCCGCAGCGGGCCTCGGTGACCGTCTCGCCGTCGATCTCCAGGATGAGCCGGAGCACACCGTGGGTCGACGGGTGCTGCGGGCCCATGTTGACGATGATGCGCTCGTCGTCGGACTTGGCCGCGGACTGGGCGATCTCGTCCCAGTCGCCGCCGGTGACCGTATATACGGTGCCCTCGGTCGTCTCGCGGGCCGAAGCGGCTGATGCCCCTGAAGGGGTCTGCGTGCTCATGAGTACGACCTCCGCTGGTCCGGAGCCGGGATCTGGGCGCCCTTGTACTCGACGGCGATGCCGCCGAGGGGGTAGTCCTTGCGCTGCGGGAAGCCCTGCCAGTCGTCCGGCATCATGATCCGCGTCAGCGCAGGGTGGCCGTCGAAGATCAGCCCGAAGAAGTCGTACGTCTCGCGCTCGTGCCAGTCGTTCGTCGGGTAGACGGCGACGAGGGAGGGGACGTGCGGGTCCGCGTCGGGGGCGCTGACCTCCAGGCGGATCAACCGGTTGTGGGTGATCGAGCGCAGGTGGTAGACGGCGTGCAGCTCGCGGCCCTTGTCCTGCGGGTAGTGGATCCCGGAGACGCCGGTGCACAGCTCGAAGCGGAGCGCCGGGTCGTCGCGCAGGGTCTGCGCGACACGCACCAGGTGCTCGCGTTCGATATGGAAGGTGATCTCGTCCCGGTCGACGACCGTCTTGTCGATGACGTTCTCGGGGACGAGTCCCTGCTCCTCCAGGGCGCCCTCCAGCTCGTCGGCCACCTCGTCGAACCAGCCGCCGTAGGGGCGGTTGGCCGAGCCGGGGAGCCGGATCGAGCGGACCAGGCCGCCGTAACCGGAGGTGTCGCCGCCGTTGTTGGCGCCGAACATGCCGCGCTGGACGCGGATCTCCTCGCCCTGGTCGCCTCGCTGGCCGGGAAGGTTGGAGGCGCTGAGGTCCTTTTCGGGGTTGACCCCGTTGCCGTTCGCGTCGCTCACCGCAGCAGGCCCTTCATCTCGATGGTGGGGAGCGCCTTGAGCGCCGCTTCCTCCGCCTCGCGGGCCGCCTCCTCGGCGTTGACGCCGAGCTTGGAGGTCTGGATCTTCTGGTGCAGCTTGAGAATCGCGTCGATCAGCATCTCGGGCCGCGGCGGGCATCCGGGCAAATAGATATCGACCGGGACGATGTGGTCGACGCCTTGCACAATGGCGTAGTTGTTGAACATTCCGCCCGACGAAGCACAAACCCCCATGGAAATGACCCACTTGGGGTTGGGCATCTGGTCATAGACCTGTCGCAGCACCGGCGCCATCTTCTGGCTGACCCGGCCGGCCACGATCATCAGGTCGGCCTGGCGGGGCGACCCGCGGAAGACCTCCATACCGAAGCGCGCCAGGTCGTATCGCCCGGCGCCGGTCGTCATCATCTCGATGGCACAGCAGGCGAGTCCGAACGTCGCGGGGAAGACGGACGCCTTGCGTACCCAGCCCGCGGCCTGCTCGACCGTGGTCAGCAGGAATCCGCTCGGCAGCTTTTCTTCGAGTCCCATGTCTTAAAGGCCCCTCAGTCCCATTCCAGGCCGCCGCGCCGCCATACGTACGCGTACGCCACGAAGACGGTGAGCACGAAGAGCAGCATCTCCACGAGCCCGAAAACACCCAGGGCGTCGAAGGTGACGGCCCAGGGGTAGAGGAAGACGATCTCGATGTCGAAGACGATGAAGAGCATCGCCGTCAGGTAGTACTTGATGGGAAAGCGCCCGCCGCCGGCCGGCGTGGGGGTCGGCTCGATGCCGCATTCGTAGGCCTCGAGCTTCGCGCGGTTGTACCGCTTCGGACCGATCAGCGTGGCCATGACCACGGAGAAGATCGCAAAGCCTGCCCCGAGGGCTCCCAGTACGAGGATCGGCGCATACGCGTTCACGCTCCTCGCTCCTCTCAGTCGGCACTGACTGGTGGCGGTTCCAGGGCTTGAGCCCCTGCCTCGTCAGTGCCGCGAACTCCACCCGTCCCGGCGAAGATCGCGGACATGTGAAGCAGGTCACAAGCCCAACTGCCTCGCATCTTATGCCCGGCGGTCTGTGATCTGCGACACGGGGTATTGCACAAGCTTTGTGATCTCCACCACCTGACGAACGATCATGAAGTCGGATGAGCGGTGATCTTCACACCCGAAGCGTCCGGTCGATCACCAGAGGTGACATTTCCGCTCGTCACCGCAGGTCCGGGGCGGCGTCTCCATATCAAGAGACTTCCTCTGCATGCAAATTGGTGCTGGACGGAGGGCCTTGATAGAGGACAGCGTTCACATTCGGGGGAGCCGGGGGGACGGGTGTGGACGCGTGCACGCGTTCACGAGCGGAGGGAAGCCCGCCGCACGCGCGGGACGCGACCGGCCCGGAGACCGTTCCGTGACCTGCGCCACATCTACCTGTGAGTCAGATAAACCGGGCTTGGCCATCGGCCTCAACCGGTGGTAGGCCGCGGGCAATTCGGACGTATTACTGAAAGGCCATGATCACGGGCTCGGTGGACGGTGTCCGCAATGCCCGTTACGGCGTCAATAAAGAGTGACGCGCGTTGAATTCGGCCGTCGATTGAACAACTGTGGCGCACCACACGTTTCTTGAAGGTATGGAGGAGCCCCTGGTACCGCTTGTACCCATGTCCCACACCGCTCACATACGAAGCCACCGGAAGCCCCGTCGCAACGCGTCGTCGCTCGCGATGCGCGCCGGAGTTGCCGGTGGCGTTCTCAGCACCCTGGCCGTGGCCGGGGCGGCTGGTTCGGCGAACGCTGCCGAGCCCGTCACGCAGACGCTCGAACTGCCGACCCTGACGGCCGACCTGGCCACGCAGGTCGCGCAGTCCGCGGACGCCACCCAGCAGACCGCGGCCAACTACGAGCTCCAGGCGGAGCGCGACGCGGCCGCCGCCAAGGCCGCCAAGCAGGCCAAGGCCGACCTGGCCGACGCCAAGAAGAAGGCGGAGGCCAAGAAGAAGGCCGAGGCCGCACGGAAGGCAGCGGCGGCCGAGGCCGTCTCGCGTTCCTCGGAGCGCACCGTTCTGTCCGCTTCCGCCGGTTCGTCCACCTCGACGAACGTCTCCGCCCCGGCCAGCGGCAGTGTCGCGACCGTCGTCGCTTTCCTGAAGGCTCAGGTCGGTGACGCGTACGTCATGGGCGGCACCGGACCCAACGCGTGGGACTGCTCGGGTCTGGTGCAGGCGGCGTTCAAGCAGGTCGGCGTCGACCTGCCGCGCGTCTCGGAATCCCAGTCGACGTCCGGTACGCCGGTTTCGCTGTCCGACGTCCAGGTCGGCGACATCCTGTACTGGGGCTCGGCCGGCTCGGCGTACCACGTCGGTGTGTACATCGGTGGCGGGCAGTACCTCGACGCGGCCAACCCCTCCAAGGGCGTCGTGATCCAGGACCTCTCGGGCTACCCGGCGACGGGCGCGGTGCGCGTGCTCTGACCCACGGGTGACCTTCGGCGGACCGCTTCCCTCACGGGAGGCGGTCCTTCGGGTTGTCCGGGGGCACTTCGGGCTCTTCACCCCGTTCGGGCACGGCGTCCTCCGTCGCTGCGGGAGAGTGGCTCCGGCGCCGGGGGGTCGGCGGACCGCCGTCGGCCGCGGTGTCCGCGCACCCGAAGGAGACAGCGATGCCCCGTGTGTTCGTCCAGGGAAGTCCCGTCGGCTCGTATCCCCCGCTCACGCCGGAGGCCCGCCGGGGCGCGGTCCGGCGGATCACCGAGGTCGGTGAGGAGGTCCTGCACCGGCCGTGCCGGGACGTGACCGAGTTCGGTCCCGATCTCGCCGCACTCATCGACGACATGTTCCTGACCATGTACGTCGCCGACGGCGCCGGTCTGGCCGCGAACCAGGTCGGTGTCGACCTGCGCCTCTTCGTCTACGACTGCCCGGACGACGCCGGGAACCGGCATGTCGGCCACATCGCCAACCCCGTCCTGGAGCGCCTCGCGCCCTCCGGCCGGCGGCTGCTGGACGAGGGTGAGGGGTGCCTGTCCGTCCCCGGGGCCGTCGTGGACGTGCCACGGCCCGACCGTGCCGTCGTACGCGGCGTCGACAAGGACGGGAACGCTCTGGTCATCGAGGGGACCGGGTACTTCGCGCGGTGCCTCGCACACGAGAGCGACCATGTCGACGGCCGCGTCTACCTGGACCGTCTCGCCCGGCGCGAGCGGAAGGACGCCCTGCGGCAGGTGGCCGAGCGGCGCGACGAGGTACTGGCACGCCGGGCCGCCAAGGAGTCCGAACTGACGGGCAGCCGGGGATGACCGGCGGTCGGGGCTGACGCGGCGAGCGGCGGCCCGTTCGATCGGGCCGCCGCTCGCGGTGTCCGTCCTGTGTGTCAGGTCGGTCGGGACGTCGGGTCAGGCCTTCGGGGCCACCTTCGAGAGGCCGTTGATGATGCGGTCCGCGGCGTCGCCGCCGGTGGGGTCGGTGAGGTTGGCGAGCATCTTCAGCGTGAACTTCATCAGCATCGGGTGGGTCAGGCCGCGCTGGGTGGCGATCTTCATGACCTTCGGGTTGCCGATGAGCTTCACGAAGGCGCGGCCGAGCGTGTAGTAGCCGCCGTAGGTGTCCTTGAGGACGCGCGGGTAGCGCTGGAGGGCGAGTTCGCGCTGGCCCGGGGTGGCGCGCGCGTGGGCCTGCACGATCACGTCCGCGGCGATCTGGCCGGACTCCATGGCGTAGGCGATGCCCTCGCCGTTGAAGGGGTTCACCAGGCCGCCGGCGTCGCCGACCAGCAACAGGCCCTTGGTGTAGTGCGGCTGGCGGTTGAAGGCCATCGGCAGGGCCGCGCCGCGGATCGGGCCGGTCATGTTCTCCGGGGTGTAGCCCCAGTCCTCCGGCATCGAGGCGCACCAGGCCTTCAGGACCTCGCGCCAGTCCAGCTCCTTGAAGGAGTCGGAGGTGTTGAGGACACCGAGACCCACGTTCGACGTGCCGTCGCCCATGCCGAAGATCCAGCCGTAGCCGGGCAGCAGCCGGTCCTCGGCACCCCGGCGGTCCCACAGCTCCAGCCAGGACTCCAGGTAGTCGTCCTCGTGACGCGGCGAGGTGAAGTACGTACGCACCGCGACGCCCATCGGGCGGTCCTCCCGGCGGTGCAGGCCCATCGCGAGGGACAGGCGGGTGGAGTTGCCGTCGGCGGCCACCACCAGCGGGGCGTGGAAGGTCACCTCCCGCTTCTCCTTGGAGTCCGCGTCGCCGAGCTTCGCGTGCACGCCGGTGATGCGGCCGGTGCGGTCGTCGACGATCGGAGCACCGACGTTGCAGCGCTCGTGGAGCCGGGCGCCCGCCTTCTGCGCCTGCCGTGCCAGCTGCTCGTCGAAGTCGTCCCGCTTCCGGACGAGTCCGTAGTCGGGGAAGGAGGCGAGATCCGGCCAGTCCAGCTGGAGCCGGACGCCGCCGCCGATGATGCGCAGCCCCTTGTTGCGGAGCCAGCCGGCCTCCTCGGAGATGTCGATGCCCATCGACACGAGCTGCTTGGTGGCGCGCGGGGTCAGTCCGTCGCCGCAGACCTTCTCGCGCGGGAAGGCGGTCTTCTCCAGGAGCAGGACGTCGAGCCCCGCCTTCGCCAGGTAGTAGGCGGTGGTGGAACCGGCTGGCCCGGCCCCGACGACGATGACGTCGGCGGTGTTTTCGGAGAGGGGTTGGGGCTCGGTCACGGCGGGGTCTCCCCAAGGCTCGAAATCAACGTGCCGACGGGCACTGGACATGGGCAGTCTATGCAGCGGTACCGATCACCACCCGAAGGGCTGCCCCGTGAACCGAGCTCTCCCCGACGTACGACTGCGGGTCCCCACCGACGAGGACGCCCACGCGTGGCACCAGGTCTTCTCCGACCCGGACGTCATGGAGTTCCACGGAGGCCGCCCGGCCGAGCTGTCCGTGTACGAGGAACTCACGGCCCGGCAGCGCCGGCACGACGCTGAGCACGGGTTCTGTCTGTGGACGATGGTCGACGCGGAGGGCGAGGTGCTGGGCTTCACCGGCGCCCAGCCGTGGCCGCACGCGTGGGGGCCGGCCGGGCAGATCGAGATCGGCTGGCGGCTCGGACGGGAGCACTGGGGCAAGGGGTACGTCACGGCGGCGGCGTTGACCACCCTGGAGCGGGTCCGCTCGGCGGGCGTCAAGGACGTGGTCGCGATGGTCAACGCGCGCAACGCCCGTTCCATCGCGGTGACGAGACGGCTCGGCATGGAGCTGGCGGAGCGGTTCACCGTCCCGGCCTCCAAGGCGGAGGGACACCGCTACCGGCTGGCGCTCTGAGGACGGCCCTTCCGGACGGCCGTCGAGAGGCCTTCCCGCGCTCTCCCGCTCCTTCCGGAACGGCACGGGCGGGGCATACCCTGCCGGTACCGCTGGGGGTGACGTCCGTGCACAGGACACCCGGAACACCCGAAGTGCGCGTGCCGCGGCTGGTGGGCCTGATGGCCGTGGACGCGCGGGAGACCGCCGAGGCGCGCGGTGTGCTGCTCGCCGCACCCGACCGGCCCGACTTCCCGTCGACCGTCGTCGACTACGTCGTACGGCAGTTTCCGCAGCCCGGCGCGGAGGTTCCGCGCGGGGCGGTCGTCACCGTGTGGTTCGACCTCGGGGACGCGGAGGGCGGCGCGGGGGTGCGCGAGCCGAGGCCTCCGAGGCCGCCGTCGGGCGGGACGCGGCGCGAACTCGACCGCCCCGGGGAGCCGTTCGAGGTCCTCGGCTAGCGGCACTGCGCCGACCGGGCCGCCCCCGGGAGGCGCCGCCCGGGTCGCTCAGGCCTGCTTGAAGCCGCGGTGGAGGGCCACGATGCCGCCGGAGAGGTTGCGCCACGCCGTCTTCGACCAGCCCGCCTTGCGCAGCCGCTCGGCCAGCTCCGGCTGGGTCGGCCAGGCGCGGATGGACTCGGCGAGATAGACGTACGCCTCGGGGTTCGAGGAGACGGCGCGGGCGACCGGGGGCAGCGCGCGCATGAGGTACTCGGTGTAGACCGTGCGGAACGGCGCCCAGGTGGGGTGCGAGAACTCGCAGATCACGACGCGTCCGCCCGGCTTGGTCACGCGGTACAGCTCGCTGAGGGCGGTGTCGGTGTCCTGGACGTTGCGCAGTCCGAAGGAGATCGTGACGGCGTCGAAGGTGTCGTCCTTGAACGGCAGCTTCGTGGCGTCACCGGCGGTCAGCGGCAGCCAGGGGTGGTTGCGCTTGCCCACCCGCAGCATGCCGAGCGAGAAGTCGCAGGGGACGACGTACGCGCCACTGCGGGCGAAGGGCAGGGACGAGGTCGCCGTGCCCGCCGCCAGGTCCAGGATCTTCTGCGCGGGGCGCGCGTCGACCGCCTTGGCGACCTCCTTGCGCCACACCCGGTCCTGGCCGAGCGACAGCAGGTCGTTCGTCAGGTCGTACCGTTCCGCCACGTCGTCGAACATCGAGGCGACTTCGTGCGGCTGCTTGTCCAGGGATGCGCGGGTCACCGTCCCATTGTGGCAGTACGGGCCGGACGACTCGGCGGCGCCCGGCCGTACGTCCCTCACCCGCACCCCTTCGGGAACGGCGCCCGCGCCACCGGGCCCCCGGCACGAGCGCCCTCGCCGCCGGCCCCGGAGCCCCGGGACGGACCCCGTCACGGCAGCAGCCGCGGCCTCTTCCTCGCCGCCACGTCCTCGACCCAGCCGAACAGGACGATCGCGAGCCAGATCAGGACCCAGCCGACGGCGAACAGGAACCACTGGCTCTCCAGCGGCAGCCACGCCTCGAAGGCGGGTACCTTCCAGAACTGGTCGATCAGGGGGACGGCCAGGATCAGGGCGATCTCGTGCCAGAGATAGATCGTCACCGCGCGCCCGTTGAAGATCGTCACCGCGCGGTCGAGCCGCCGGAACCGTGCCAGCCAAGCGAAGTCGACGCCGCGGGCGGCCTTGACGTACAGGAGCAGGGTCACGAAACCCGCCGACCAGAAGGCCTGGGCGAGGGGGATCTCGTCGAGGTCGTAGGTGCCGTACTCCGCCCGGTGCGCGAAGGCGAACCAGCCGCCGTACGCGAGGGCCGCCAGCGAGGCCACGACCACCGCGGCCGGCCGCAGCCGCCGGAGCACCCCGTCGCGGTGCGCGAAGCCGAGGAGCCAGCAGCAGAGGTACGTCGCCAGGTCCCACAGGGCGCTGCCGAACCGGTTGTCCGGCGCGTCCCGGAGGAAGTTCAGGACCAGGACCGGGGCGAGGGACAGGACGAGCACGGGGACCGGGGCGAGCCGGAAGATCCGCAGCAGCAGCGGGGAGAGCAGGACGAACCACAGGTATGTCCGCAGGTACCAGAGGATCTCCCAGGCCTGCTCGCCCCACGCGTTGCCCGGCGGATCACCGAACGGCACGATCCAGTAGACGATCTCCCAGCCCGGCATCCAGCCGTGGACCAGCATCGCCAGGACCACGAAGACGCCCCAGAACCAGAACGGGGGCAGCAGTCTGCGCAGCCGGCTCCTCACGACCTGGGGCGCGGGCCGCTCCAGCGACTTCGCCATGAGGGTGCCGGCCAGACCGAACATGACCCCCATGGAGGGGAAGACCAGACCCGCCCAGGCCCACCCGAACGTGTGGTAGGCCACGACGCGTACCAGGGCGACCGCGCGCAGGAAGTCGAAGTAGCGGTCCCGTGCGGCCGGCAGGCCCCGCTTCCGGCCGGCGCGATGTCCGCCTCTCGGCCGGGCCTCGGGGGCGGGTTCCGCGGTGGTCACCGCCTGCCGCCGCCGGCTCATCGGCCCGCTCCCGCCGGGGTGCCGACCTCGCCGGTGCGCTTGAGCTTCTGCCAGCGCAGCCGTCCGCCGGTCAGGGCGGTGACGCAGGAGTGGATCAGGACCAGGTACATCATCTGGCGGTAGGCGAGTTGCTGGAGCGGGAGCATCGCGAGGTAGCGGTACTTCTCCCGGTCGAGGCGGAACGCGTAGGCGGCGCAGACGAGTTGGACGGCGAGGACGGCCAGCCAGGCGAGGAGCGCGGCCCGGAAGTCCACGAAAATCATCGAGTAGCCGGTGAACACGTCGATGAGCGGCGCGAAGACCGGCGTGACGATCTGGAAGAGGACGACCAGAGGCATGCCGACGCGGCCGAAGCGCCCCGAAGGCCCCTTGTCCGTCAGGGACTTGCGGTGCTTCCACAGCGCCTGCATGGTGCCGTAGCTCCAGCGGTAGCGCTGCGACCACAGCTGCCTGAGCGAACCGGGCGCCTCCGTCCAGGCCCTGGCGTGCTCCTGGTAGACGACCCGCCAGCCCGCGCGGTGCAGGGCGATCGTGATGTCGGTGTCCTCGGCGAGGGTGTCCTCGCTCATCCCGCCGACGCCGAGGACCGCGTCGCGGCGGAACGCGCCGATCGCACCCGGGATGGTGGGCATGCACCGCAGCAGGTCGTACATCCTGCGGTCGAGGTTGAAGCCCATCACGTACTCGATGTGCTGCCAGGCGCCGATCAGGGTGGTGCGGTTGCCGACCTTGGCGTTGCCCGCGACGGCCCCGATCTCCGGGTCGGCGAAGGGCTGCACGAGCTGGTGCACGGCGTCGGGTTCGAAGACGGTGTCCCCGTCCATCATGACGACGATGTCGTGACGGGCGTTGCGGACGCCGTTGTTGAGCGCGGCCGGCTTGCCCGCGTTCTCCTGCCGGACGACCCGGACGTTGGGCATGCCGAGCGACTCGGCGATCTCGGACGTGTTGTCGTCGGAGCCGTCGTCGACCACGACGATCTCGATCGGATGGGTGCTCTTCGCCAGTGATCTCAGGGTGTTGGCGATGCACTCCTTCTCGTTGTACGCGGGCACGATCACGCTCACCGGCCGGGTGACCGCGGGCCCCCAGCTGAACCTGCCGCCGCCTCTGCCGCCCTTGCCGCGTCCGCGGTTGCGCTGCCGGTGGTGACGGCGGGCGAGGACCAGCATCATCCCGAAACGGCCCATGCCGGCGATGCCGACGACGAGGAGGAACCAGGACAGCGCGGGCACCACCCACTCGGCGACCGCGACGGCGTAGACCAGCGCCCTGCCCTCGTAGAGGGTCGCTCCGGCGGCCTGGTGCTGGGCGGCCTGTGCCGCGCCGGTGCCTCCGATCCCGGCACCGGCACTCGCACCCGCACCCGCACCCGCACCCGCACCCGCCGAGCCGGACTGCCGACCCACGCCGGACCGGTTCCCGTTCAGCATCGCCTGGGCTCCGCTGACGGTGGTGAAGGTGTAGCCCTTCGCCTTCATCTTCTTGATGTACGTGCCGAGCGCGCTGATCGTCTGCGACCGGTCGCCGCCCGCGTCGTGCATCAGGACGATGGCGCCCTTGTTCTTCTTCGGCGTCGCCCATCGGACGATCTTCGAGACGCCCGGCTTCTTCCAGTCGTCGCTGTCGGTGTCCACGAAGACGCTGGTGTAGCCGAGGTCGCCGATCTCCTGGTAGACGGGCCAGCTGTAGTTGTCGACGGCGTCGATCTCCGAGGAGTACGGGGCCCGGAACAGCGTGGTGGTGACACCGGCCGCGCCCGCGAGGGCCAACTGCGTCTGTTTCAGCTCCCGTTGCAGGCGGGCGGCGCTCTGATAGGAGAGGTCGACGTGGGTGAAGGTGTGGATGCCGACCTCGTTGCCCTGCTTCACCAGCGACTTCACCACGCCGGGGTAGCGGGAGATCATCGAGCCGACCATGAAGAAGGTGGCGTCGACGTCGTTCTCCTCCAGCACCTTCAGGACCTGGGGTGTCCAGGTCGCGGTCGGTCCGTCGTCGAAGGTGAGCGCGATCGTCCTGTCCGGCACGGACTGGGTCGTGGCGGTGCCGTGGTCGAAGGTGAGGAGGGGTCCGCCGTCGAGGATCCTGCTGGGGACCTTGTCGTAGGCGGCGCCGTCGCGGACCCGGGCGTCGTTGCCGATCTCGGAGCGCAGGTAGCCGTCGAGCAGCATCACGCTGGTGAGTGCCAGCAGGAGCAGCAGGGCGAGGATGACTCGTGGTTTCTGGAACGCCGCGGCCCGTCCGGCGGCCCGCTCCATCCTGGAGGGGGCGCGCCGACGGCCGCGGGCGGGCGTCGTCGTGGTCATGGAAGTGGGTGCGTGCCCGTCAGTTGGCGCCGGCGGCGGCGGACGCCCCGGCGGTCGAGGTGGGGGCGGACAGGGACGCGGACGCGGCGGAGGCGGTCGCGGAGGCGGCCGGGGGCGCGGCGTCGGTGACGGCTCCGGTCGGGGCCCCGCCGGGAAGGCCGGTCGGCGCGCCGCTGGGGAGCCCGGTCGGGGTGCCGGTGGGAGCCGCGCCGCCCCGGCCCGCTCCGGGTCCCCCGCCGCCCGGGGCGGAGCCGGCCCGGCCGGCGTCGAAGGGGAGCAGGGAGGACGGCGTCAGTGAGGTGCCCCAGCCCATGAAGGCCATGCCGAGCACGGCGGCGTAGCCGAGACACCCGGCGCCGATGACGAGGCCGACTCTGCGCAGCAGGCGGGCACGGCGTCCGGAGGTGTCGACGAACACGGGGCCGTCCACGGCCCCATTGCCGCGTGCGCGGCGCCGGCCGCGCCCCTGGGCACGGTTTTCGATGGCGGACTCGGATTGCATTTCCCCGACGTTAGGACGGCTCCTTGTGGCGGAAACTCTGCTTTCCGTGTGAACGGCCCATGAGAGACAGCCCAAGCTGTATTTTCTCTATGAGACCGAGGCGACATGACGGGAATCCCCCGTCATCAACGCAGCTCAGGAACGCCCGATGCAGGAGAAATGAACCTTTCGTACGCCCGATATAAACCCTTACGCCCTTTCCTCGATCGCCCTCGCCCACCCTCCCCCACGGCAATACCGATGAATGACGTTCATTCGGCAATACGGTCCGGGTGTGACACATTCCCTATCAGGAAACGACCATTTGTTTCCGTCTTGAGCCAGACATCACGAGAGCGGGTGCGTGCGCAATGAGGAATTTCCTGAGGCCGGCCGCGGGGCTCGTCTGCGCGGTCGCCCTGGCCTGCGCGGGGTGCTCCTCGGGTGACTCCGGCACCACGGACGCGGCACCCGCGCGGACTCCCGGGACCGGCTCGTCCGCCTCCGCGGCCTCTCCGGGGGCGAGCACGTCGTACGCGCCCTATGTGAGCGCCACGACGCCCGGGGCGACGGACGCGGCGGGCTCCCCGACGACGTACAACCTGGCCTTCGTGATCGCGGACGGCAGCGCCTGCACGCCGAAGTGGAACGGCACGTACGCCATCGGCGACGCGGCCGTGACCTCCCGGATCGCCGCGCTCAAGAAGTCCGGTGCGCGGGTGCGGGTCTCCTTCGGCGGCGCGTCCGGCAAGGAGCTGGCGTCGACGTGCGACAGCGCGCGCGAACTGGCGGACGCCTACGGCCAGGCGCTCGACCGGGCCGGGTCGTCCCAGGCCGACTTCGACGTGGAGGGCGCCCAACTGGCCGACTCCGCCTCGGTCGCCCTGCGCTCCGAGGCCATCGCGCTCCTCCAGAAGGAACGCGCCGGCCTGAAGGTCTCGTTCACCCTGCCCGTGATGCCCTCCGGCCTCGACGACGACGGCCTCGCGCTCCTGGAGTCCGCCAACGACCACGCCGTGAAGGTCTCCACCGTCAACATCATGACCATGAACTACGGGAGTTCGTACGCGGACGACATGGGCGACTACGCGATCACGTCGGCCGGGGCCGCGCACCGGCAGCTGGAGAAGGTCTTCGGGCTGTCGGCGGCGAGCGCCTGGCAGGGGCTCGCCCTCACGTCGATGATCGGCGTCAACGACGTCGACAACGAGACCTTCGGCCTCGAAGACGCCGCGCAGGTACGGGAGTTCGCCGAGAAGAAGAAGATCGCCTGGGTGTCGATGTGGTCGACGTTCCGCGACCAGCAGTGCGGGGACAGTGCCCACGCCGACGACGCGGCCACCGACTGCAGTGGCGTGCGGCAGAGTTCGGGGGCCTTCGCCGAGGCGTTCGCGGGCTGAGCCGGCGCCACACTGCCGTGATCAGCGGCTGCGGTACACCAGCCGTCCGCCGATCACGGTCGCCACGCAGGTCCCCGCACCACGGCTCACCAGGTCGGCACGGTCCGCGACATCGAACACGGCGAACCGGGCGGGACCGCCCGGCGTCGGTCCGGGCAGCAGGATCAGCGGGGTCGGGGACAGCGCCGCCGGGCCGGCGAGCCGGTCCGGGCGCCGACCGACCGCGAGGCCGGCCCGGCGCACCGCGTCGATGACAGGTCGCGACGTGAGCTCGCCGGCCACCGCCACCGTGCCGTGCGCCAGCAGCCGCTGGACCGCGCGCCGCGCGCTCGCGCCGACGCGCGAGGGATCGGCGCGGAAGATCCGCCGGGCCCGCTCCCCGCCGATGGGCTCGGTGCCGAAGCCCTCGGCCTCGCGCGGGTCCGGGTGGTACATCGCTTGCAGGATCTCCGGGCCGTACGGGTTCAGCAGTCCCGGCGTCAGGATGCCGGGCCAGCGCCGCACCCGGGCGCTCGGGTGGGCGGCGGCCAGTTCCTCGTACGGGCCGACCGCGGCGAGGGTCGCCCCGTCGACCAGGACGGCTGCCTCGGGCGACCGCTCGGCAGCGTGAAGGGTCAGCATCGGGGCGTCAGTTGGAGGCCAGCAGCTTCAACTCGGGGTGGGCCGTGCCACCGTCGATCGCCGTCGAGGAGATGTGGGACATCACGCGCTCGTCGACCGGGTCGTTCGCCGGGTCGTCGTGGACGACGATGTGCTCGTACGTCGTGGTCCGCTGCGCGGGGACGCGGCCCGCCTTGCGGATGAGGTCGATGATCTCCATGCGGTTGGAGCGGTGCTTGGCACCGGCGGAGGAGACGACGTTCTCCTCCAGCATGATCGAGCCGAGGTCGTCGGCGCCGTAGTGCAGGGAGAGCTGGCCGACCTCCTTGCCGGTGGTCAGCCAGGAACCCTGGATGTGCGCCACGTTGTCGAGGAACAGGCGGGCGATCGCGATCATCCGCAGGTACTCGAAGAGCGTCGCCTGCGTGCGGCCCTTCAGGTGGTTGTTCTCGGGCTGGTAGGTGTACGGGATGAAGGCGCGGAAGCCGCCCGTCCGGTCCTGTACGTCACGGATCATCCGCAGGTGCTCGATGCGCTCGGCGTTGGTCTCGCCGGTGCCCATCAGCATGGTGGACGTCGACTCGACGCCCAGCCCGTGCGAGATCTCCATGATCTCCAGCCAGCGCTCGCCGGACTCCTTGAGCGGGGCGATCGCCTTGCGCGGGCGGGCCGGGAGCAGCTCGGCGCCGGCGCCGGCGAACGAGTCGAGGCCGGCCGCGTGGATCCGCTGGATGGCCTCCTCGACGCTCACCTTGGAGATGCGGGCCATGTGCTCGACCTCGGACGCGCCGAGGGAGTGGATGACCAGCTCGGGGTACGCGGCCTTGATCGCGGCGAAGTGCTTCTCGTAGTACTCGACGCCGTAGTCCGGGTGGTGTCCGCCCTGGAACATGATCTGGGTGCCGCCCAGCTCGACGGTCTCCGCGCAGCGGCGCAGGATGTCGTCGAGGTCGCGCGTCCAGCCCTTGGCGGTGTCCTTGGGGGCCGCGTAGAACGCGCAGAACTTGCACGCCGTGACGCACACGTTCGTGTAGTTGATGTTGCGCTCGATGATGTACGTCGCGATGTGCTCCGTACCCGCGTACCTGCGGCGGCGCACGGCGTCCGCGGCCGCGCCGAGGGCGTGCAGCGGGGCGTCGCGGTAGAGGACGAGCGCCTCTTCCGGAGTGATCCGTCCACCCGCGGCGGCACGGTCGAGGACGGCTGTGACAGACGTGAGGTCGGCCTTCTCGGTCACCGGGAGCGTCCCTTTCGTAAGGGTTGTGGACAGACCAAGCCAGCCTACGCCAGCACACCCGGCCGCCCGACGTCAGGCCGCGTACGCCCCGATCAGGAGCCCCACGTAGGCGCCCGCGATCAGGAACGGGCCGAACGGGATCGACGTCTTGCGGCCGGCCCGCCGCGCGATCACCAGGCCCAGCCCGTACAGCCCGCCGAACAGGAACCCGGCGAAGGTCCCGAGGAACACCGTGCTCCAGCCGTACCAGCCGAGGACGGCGCCGAGGCCCAGGGCCAGTTTCACGTCGCCGAAGCCCATGCCGTTCGGGTTGACGAGGAAGAGGACGAAGTAGCCGCCGCCGAGCGCGAGCGCCCCGAACAGCGCCGTCGGCCACTCCCCCGCGTGCTCGGGCAGCGCCGCGGCCACCCCGAGCAGGGCGAGCGCCGCCGCCGCGAACGGCAGGGTCAGCGGGTCGGGCAGCCGCTGCACCCGGAAGTCGACCACGGCGAGCAGCACGCCGAGCGGCGCGAGCAGCAGCCAGACGGCCAGCTCGGGCCTGGTGCCGGTCGCGAGCGCGAGGCCGGCGCACAGGAGGGCGGTGGCGAGGGAGACGAGGAGGGTGGCGGGACCGTAGGGGGCGCCCTGCGAGCGGGCCGGCCCGAGCCAGCCACGTGCCGGGCCGGTGATCGTCCGGCCGTCGGGGCAGCTGTCCCGCCACGGTTCGCCCGGGTCGACCGCGAGGCGGTACGCGGGCCGCGGGACCAGCAGTCCGGCCGCCGCACCCCACAGAGCGGCGGCGACGGCCGCCCAGAGATCGAGATCCACGCGTTCCCCCAGGAAGAGTCGGTACGGCGGCGGACCCACCTGCCCACCTGCCACGCGGACCCGGTGACCGCCGTGCCGGGCCGGGCGGCCGCACGACCGGTGCCGGGTGGTCCGCCCGCGCCCGCCGACCGTACGACGGGGGCCGAGCCGCCCGTGCGACGGGCCCCCGGCTCCCTCGCCGGCCGTCCGAGACGGTACGTCGGTCGCGGGGCCCGGCGGTCTCCGGCGTGCCGCCCGGCCGGGTCCGGTGGCGATCCCGGCGAGGACCGCCCCGCGTGGCGCCGAGGCGGGACCGGATCACCCCACGGCTGCCCCGTCCGTGCGCCACGCGGGAAGCAGTTCGTCGAGGAGTGCCTCGGTGCGGGGCGGCAGGCCTCGCGCGCCGCTGCGGGTGACCAGGTCGGCGGCGAGCCGCTTCAGCCGGTCGGTGTCACCCGTGGCGTGGGTCGCGCGCAGCAGCTCGTTCCACAGGCGCTCGTCGCGCGGCGCCGAGTTCATCGAGGCGTTCAGCGCCTCGATCGCCTTCTCCGCACGGTCCTTCTCCAGGTGGAACGCGGACAGCGCCAGCCCGATGTCCGCGACGAGCAGCGGCAGTTGGGCGTCGATGATCTCGTGCGTGAGCCAGCCGTAGCGGCCCTGCGGACGGTCGGCGAGCAGCGGGCCGCGGACGAGGACGAGCGCGTCGGTGAGCAGCCGCCCGCGTACGACGCGGCTGTCGACCCCCTTGCCCTGCGTGGCCTCGTGGTAGAGGGAGCGCAGTACGTCGAGGTCGGAGACGACGGACTTGGCGAGCGTGAGCCGCCCGGCCTCGTCGGTGCCGAGGCGGGGTGTGCCGTCCGGGTCGGCGCCGAGCCAGCCGCGCAGCCGCTCGACGAGGGCGTCGCGCACGTCCTCGGTCACACCGCGCGGCCACAGCGCGGCGGACAGCACACGGGGGTGCACGCCTTCGCGGTGCAGCAGAAGCAGCGCGAGCGCCTCGTGCAGCAGGGGGCTGCGCTCGCCGTCGGGCGCCTCCAGGCCGATGATCTCGTACGAGCCGACGAGCCGCGCGTAGACGGCGGGCCGTCCCTGTTCGCTGATGTCGACGAGGAACGGCGGGGTGGTCGTCGGCCCGTCGGGGTCGCGCTCCGGGTCGGCCTCCACGAACAGGTCCACGACCGCCCGCTGCTGGGCGACCGGCAGGAGCTGCGCGTCGAGTTCCAGGCCGAGCAGCGGCGCGAGCAGTTTGCCCTCGCCGGTGATCTCCATCTCCCAGGCGGCGCCCGGCAGATCACCGCTCTCGGTGCCGACGAGATAGCCGATGCCCAACCGTCCCGCGTCGGCGGCCAGTTCGGCGAGCGTGACGGCGTCCTCGGCGGAGGGCTCGGTGGCGAGGAGCACGAGGTGCGGGGCCCAACGGGTGTGCTGGGCGGGCCCGGTGCGGCCGGTGAGGACGGAGTCGTGGCCGGCGGCGCCGAGGGCGCCGCGGCGCTGCCGGGTCTCCGCCTCCATGGTCTCGACGAGCGCCTCGACGTCGTCGAGGTGCCGCAGCCGGTTGGGCGCGAGCGGGGTGAGGTCCTCGCCGAAGCCGACGAGCGTGATCGTCATGCGGTCGGACCAGCCGTTGGTGGCCAACTCGGCCGCCACAGAGGCGAACACGCCCGCGCGGTCGGCCGCGCTGCCGCTCAGGGAGACGATGCCGGGCACGGCCTCCAGGTTGAGGAGCAGCCGCGAGTCGTCCATGGTGCCGAGGCTGACGAGGCCCGGGTACGGGGCGGCCGTGTCGACCTCCTCGTACTGCTCGGCGTCCGCGCGGGCCAGCATCCAGAACGTCTGGTCCTGCCCGAGCTGCCACGGCGTGGGCGGCTTGCCCGCGGGCTGGGCGAGCTGGAGGTGCAGGTCGCCGTTGCCGCCGAGCCAGGCCGCGTAGACGGTGGGCAGCGGGCGGGACTCGGCGGCGAGGGCCGTCGCGAGTCCGCGCAGCGAGAGGTCGAGGAGGCGAACGCCCTCGGGGTCGGCGCCGACGAGCAGCGCGTCCTGCGCGTCCGCGGCGGAACCGGTGGGGACCGGCGGCTCCATGCCGCGCCGCCCGCCGACCGCGCCGAGGGCGGACTGCCACAGGGCCTGGCGACGGCGCCGTCCGAGCGCGCCGAGCAGGCCGGCGGCGAGCAGCGGCGCGCCGACGAGTGCCTCCGGCAGGCCGAAGGTGAACCCGCTGTCCTCGGACCCCTGCGAGGCCTGCGCGGCTTCGGCGGCGGCCGGTTCGTGCCGCTCCCGGCCGCCGGCCTCCTGCTCGCCGGCGGGCCGCTGCCGCGGTACGTGGATGTGCGCGGTGTCGCGGTCGCCCTGCTCGTTCTGCCGGCCGGCGGCGCCGCCCCGCTGCTGGTCGCCCGTCTTGGCGTAGTCGTGGATCTGCTGCTGGACCTGCTGGGAGACCTCGGGCGCCGCGTCGGGCATCTCGACGAGCTCGCCGCCGTGGGCGTCGCCGGGCATCTCCAGGATCCAGCCGGGCCGGATCAGGCTGGCCTCGGACAGCTTCGAACCGTCCGGCTGCGTACGGTCCTTGTTGAGCTGGTAGATCTCCTTGTACCGGCGGCCGTCGCCGAGGTGGCGCTGCGCGACCTCCCAGAGGGAGTCGTGGTGCCGGCCCTCGGGAGGCTGGATCCGGTAGTACTTCGTGGCGCCGTGCTCGGTGGCACCGGCACCGTCGGCATGGGCCGCCGCGTCGGCCGCGTCGGCTGCCTGCTCGGCGAGGGCGGCGGCACTGGAGGCGGCCTGCTCCTGCTGCTGCGCGAACAGTCCCGGGGTCTGCTGCGCGGCGGCCACGGAACCGTGCTGGTTGCCCTCCAGGCTCTGGCCGAGCTGCGAGAGGCCGGGGGTGAAGCTGGCGGCGGCCGCGCCGACGAGGAGCAGGGCCGCGACGAGCTGGCGGGCCAGCAACTGGCTGGGGCCCGCGCCCGGCACCCGGCCCGGCATCCCGACGCCCGACAGCGCGGCCTTCACCTCGACGAGCACGCAGGCGGTGAACTGCGCCCACGCGAACCACACGATGACCGTCAGCGCGTTGATGAACGTACTGACGGAGATCTCACGCTGGAGCCAGTCCATCCGGGGCGCTCCGTGCGGCAGCGGCCACCCCACGCTGACGGCGAGCGCTCCGGGCACGCCGACCAGCAGCACCAGCAGGGCGACGAACGCCCCGAGCGCCTTCACGAAGTCCCCGAACGTCCTGCGACGCCGGGGCAGGGGCTGCGGCGTCCGATTCCTCGGACTCGGCGAGGTGCCCGTCGAGCTGGAAGTGGTGCGTCGCGCCATGGCGGGTGTCCCGGGGTCGTGTGAGGAGGCAGTGAGGTCGGGGGGTGGACCGAGCCTACTGAGATCTTAAGGAGGGTGTCGAAGGCCGCCCAGGGGGCCGCACAAAGGAACCGCCCGATACACCACGACCCGCCCGCTAAGCCCGAGTTGCACCCCTCACCTGCCCCCGCCCGGCACGGGACCTTCACACGCTCCCCACTGGCACGGATGGCGACCCGAGCCGGTGATCACTTCGGTGTGACGGGGCGGATCCGCCGGGCGGGCACAGCGGGTGGCTCGAAAGCCCTGTCGGCCCGACTCCCTCAGTCAGCATCTGCCGATCACGTAATCTGAGCGCCCGACCGGGCCCGCCTGCGCGCGCGTTGAGAGAGGCATTCCATGGCCTTGAGGCATCACGTGACCGCGCGGCAGACGCGTCTGGCGGTCGAGTTGCGGAGGTTGCGCGAGGCGGCGGGTCTCACCTCGCGGGAGGCGGCCATCCTGCTCGGGGCGAACCCCGCGCAGATCAGCCAGATCGAGGCGGGCCTCGCCGGGGTGAGCGAGAAGCG
Source organism: Streptomyces sp. NBC_01428 (assembly GCF_036231965.1). Taxonomy (NCBI): domain Bacteria; kingdom Bacillati; phylum Actinomycetota; class Actinomycetes; order Kitasatosporales; family Streptomycetaceae; genus Streptomyces; species Streptomyces sp. NBC_01428. The sequence goes on from NZ_CP109499.1 coordinate 4,135,095, forward strand.
GCTCCGCCGGCTCACGGCCCAGTACGCGTGCACGGACGAGGCGTTCGCCGACGCCCTGGCCGCCCTGGCGACCGAGCGGATCCGGGGCTGGTGGGAGCAGTACCGCGGGCTGCTGCCCACGCCGTTCCTCGACCTCGCCGAACTGGAGCACCACGCCACCTTCCTCCGCGAGGTGCAGTTCCTGTATGTCCCCGGCCCGCTCCAGACGGAGGACTACGCGCGGGCGGTCTTCGCCTACCGGGTGCCGGAACTCTCGGACGAGGACGTCGAGTTGCGCGTCCGCCACCGTATGCACCGCCGGGTGATCCTCGAAGGGCCGGCCCCGACGCCCTACGACGGCGTGGTCCACGAGGCCGCGCTGCGCATCATGGTGGGCGACCGCGCCACCTCCCGGGCCCAGTTGACCCATCTCCTCGACCTGTCCGAAGCGCATCACGTCACCCTGAGCGTGATCCCCTTCGACCTGGAGGGCTTCGCCGGCGCCACCAGTGCCATGACGTACGCCGGGGGCCGCGTCCCGAAGCTCGACACCGTCGTGCGCGACGCACCCCAGGGCGCCGCCTTCATCGACTCGGAAGCCCAACTCGACGCCTATCGAACGCTCTTCCGTAAAGTGGAGGCTGTTTCGCTGGGCGCCAAGCGGTCCCGCGACTTCATCCACAGGTTGGCGAAGGAGCTGTGAGGCACCGATGAACACCCCCCACAACTGGCGCAAGTCGTCCTTCTCCGGCCCGGGCGACGGCGACTCCTGTGTCGAACTCGCCTCCACACCCAGCACCCTCCACCTCCGCGAGTCCGACGACCCCACCACGATCCTCACCACGACCCCGGCCCCCATCGGCCACCTCCTGGACGCGATACGCACCGGATCGGTGACGGCGCCGGGCGCGTAACAACCCCTCTACGAAGCCGCCGTCGGCGTTCCGGCGAAAACGATCAGCGCGATACGTTCCTGCGTACGTGCCGTTGCGGAAGTTGCAGATGCCACGGGGGAACACGTGACGAACAGGCCGGCGGACTGGCACATACTCGACCTGGACCGGGACCCGACACCGGGCGACCCGCAGCGGGTGCGCAGCCTCGCCGGCTCCCTGCACGACTTCGCCGACGACGTGGCGCACATCCTCCGGGACATCAAGGGCCTGGCGAACGAGGACGCGGTCCTGAAGTGGGCCGGGAAGACGGCGGACTCCTTCGCGTCGGAGTTCGAGGACGTCCCCGGCAAGCTGAAGAAGCTCAAGAAGTCCTACACGCTCGCGGGCGACGCGCTGACGTCGTACTGGCCCGACCTGGACGACGCACAGGAGAAGGCGGACAAGGCGCTGCGCGACGGCCGCAAGGCCCGGGACGAGCTCGCCACCGCCCGGCAGGCCCTGACCGGTGCCGACGACTGGGTACGGACGGCCACGGCGAAGGCCGACTCGTACGACCCGGACAAGAACCGGGGCAAGGACGTTCCGCCACCGGACGAGGCCGACGTCCGCCGTGCCACCCGCAACGCCCAGCACGCCAAGGAGCAGCAGACCGCGGCCCGGAAGGACGTCGACGACGCCCAGGGCCTGCTGGACGCGGCGAAGAAGCTCGCCGCCCACGCCAAGGGACTGCGCGAGGACGCCGCCCGGCGCACGGTGAAGAAGCTCCACGACGCCTCCGACGCCGGCATCCACAACCGGCACTGGTGGGAGGAGCCCCTCGACTGGGTCTCCGACCACTGGGACGAGATCGTCACGGTGTGCAAGTGGGTCGTGACGATCGTCGGCATCATCGTGATGATCGTGGGCGGCCCGCTCGGCTGGCTCGTCTTCGCGGCAGCGCTCATCGTCTTGGCCGACACGGTGAGAAAGATGCTCAACGGCCAGGCCGGCTGGGGCGATCTCATCTTCGCGGTCCTCGACTGCATCCCGGCGACCAAGGGTTTCACCAGCCTCGCCAAGATGGGAAAGCTCTGGAAGGCGGGTGGGTTGCGCGCACTGGGCGGCGGCGCGCTGAAGGGAATCGGGGGCGGCCTGAAAGGCCTGGCGAACAGCGCCCGAAATCTCGGCGGCTCCGCGCGCAATGTGTTCCGTGGATTCGATGGGTCCTGGCTCGGCAGGGTATCGGCGCGTGGATCCGGAAATCCTCTGCCGTCACCCGCGGAAATAAAGGACGCGCTTCGCAACCTCAATCCCCAGCTCTCCAAGAAGAGCTACACCTCCGAACAGGGCCACTACTACGCGACGCGTGTATTCCAGGGCGGCAGGACCGATGAGACGGTTCTCGCGGGCCACGGATTCCTCGAGGACGGCGCGGGCAGCTTCACCGTCCCGGAAGGGAGCAGCCTCTCCTTCTACGTGGATCACGGCGAGCGATTGCCGGGCCTGGACGGCCTGGCCGTGGAAGCAGGCGTATATCCCGGCAGCGCCCTCCACACGGCACATCCGGGCGACGTCATACCCAACTACACTCTCGCGGCGCCGGCACCGTCGATGGCAGGCAACTTCAGCGTCTTCGAGAATTCCACAACTGTCGCGGAACGGACGCGAATTGCCGACCTGCTGCAACCCGGTATGGGGAATGTACACTGGGCGGCATGTCGTGAAATCCTCTGAGAGAGAGACGCTCGATGGAGTACACCCACAGCGAAGGCCCTTGGGTCGAGACCGCCGTGAAGCTGGTCATTCGCAAATCGGACTTGGATGCCGATCTCGTCTCCAGGTCGATCCCCTTGGATCCGACGACTGTCCAACTTCCGGGAATCGACCCCCTGAATCCGGGTTCGATTCGGGACGGCCTGTGGATCGTCCAGGTTCACGGCAGAATGCCGGGCGGAGTCAGCGACCAGCTCGGCACCTTGTTGAGCAAGGTGGAACCCCACGCGCACGTACTCTCTCAACTGGCCTCTCAGGGGTACGAGATCCATATCGACATCTCTGGATTCGTCGGCCGTGGAGCCACTTTCACGTTGCCCGCCGATGTCGTCCGGAGATCCGCGGCTCTCGGCCTGCCCGTGACCATCTCGACCAGCGTCAGCGATCGGTGAGACCTCCCATGGAACTGTTCGCCACCTGGGGCGCACCCCAGGCCGCCCTGCTCATCACAGGTCGAGACCTGGTCCCCGGAGAGATCACGCAAGAGCTGGGCCTCACACCGGCCTTCTCCCGAGAAGCGACGGCCGGTGCCGCGTTCCGGCCCGGAGAGAGCTGTTGGGCCGTCCTGGTCACCGGTGAAGCCGATCAGGGCTTCGACACCCCCATCGAGAAACTCGTCGAGCTGATCTCACCTGCCCTCGAGGCGATTCGAGGAGTTCAGCGGCGCGGACACGACGTCCGGCTCGACCTCAGCGGTCATGTGCGGCGAGGGTCTCGGACCTACCTCTCCCCCCGTGCGTTGAGCAGTCTCGCCCAGCTCGAACTGCCGGTTTCCCTGACGACGGACGCCGATCCGCCCACACGTTCCGAGGACCTCCTGGACTGGCTGCCCGCCCCCGACGGCTCGCACCGAGCCACGTGAAAGGACTCATCGCATGACCGCCACAGCCGCCGCCCTGCCGGTCGGCGTCTCTCTGTCCGTTCCGGAGTCATGGTGGGAGTTCGACATCCGTCCCGAAGGCAGGGACGCCACCGTTCGGGCGCTCGTGGACGACCGGGTGCGTGAGCTCCCGGAGCTCGCTCCCTACCGGTCGGACCTGGCCACCATGCTCCGCAGGATGGCCAAGGACGCGCACGACTCCGGGGCCGTGTACATGGGCTGCATGGCCGAGAACCTCGACGGCGTCCCCCTCTCGGCGACGATCACCGTGTCCGTCGTGGGGGCCAAGGACAAGCAGGGTGCGGCGCTGTCCACCGACCCCCGGGCCATCGCGGACAGCCTCCGCACCATCACGCCTCGACGCGAAGGCGACGTCTGGCGCACGGTGACCACGGTCGAGATCCCCGAAATCGGCCTCGCGGCAAGGACGTTCGGCGTCGAGGACGTACCCGTCGCGCAGGGCGACACCCGTACCCTTCGTATGGTGCTGACCCAGACCTACATCCCCGTCCCGGGAACCACCGACCAGGTCGTTCTCGTCTCCGGTGCGAGCCCCGTGCTGGACCTGGCCGAGGCGTTCCACGACATTTTCGACGCGGTGACCAGCACCTTCCGCTTCGTCTGACCGAGACCTCAGGACCCAGGAGGGGGACCGACATGGGTGGTGGCGGCAAGAGTGACCTCGCGCTCCCGTTGAGCGAGCTGGAGGACTACGGCGGGCGGCTGCGGGACATCAAGAAGCGGCTGAACCACACCAAGAAGCTCTTCGAGAGCTACAAGGACGACCTCGGCGACGACACCGTCTACGACGCCCTGGACGACTTCGAGTCGGGCTGGGAGGACGGCCGAGAGGACATCGGCCAGGCCCTCGACGCCCTCGCCGAGATGTCCGACGCCGTGGTCCGCGAGTTCCGCAAACTCGACGACAAGCTGGCCAAGGACGTGAAGGACGGGGTGAAGACGGAGGACGGCGGGCAGAAGGGCGGGGGCGGCAAGTAGCCCGAGCCCAGGACAGTTTGGGCAATTGGGCGGTTTCGGCCGAGCGGCTGCGAACCGGCACGGCCACGCCGCCTCGGCCCGCGCCGTTGCCCGGCCGTCGGCCTCGACCGACGCCTCCGCCCGCGTCGTTCCCGGGCAGTCGGCCTCGACGGCCGGCTCAGCCCACCTCGTTCTCCGCCACCGCGCGCCCGTGCACCGTGACGTCGCCGCCGTAGAACAGGCCCGTGAACACCGGTGAATAGGTCAGCTGGACCTCGACCTCGACCTGGTCGGCGTCCGCGGCCACGCAGTGGGTGGACCCGATGTCCCGGCCGGACATGCCCATCTCCCGGGCGAACGCCTTCACGCGGGCGTCGCAGTTCTGCGAGTTGATCGGGGCGGGGCCGTTCTGGTTGTCGTAGAGGGACTCCAGGTCGATGTCCTGGGCGGCGTAGCGGGCGGCCTGCTCGGCGATGTCGGCGGCGCGTTCCCGCTTGGAGATGGACATGCCGCCGTCGATGACGAACGCGGACAGGGACAGGAAGAGCAGCGCGAAGATGATGACCGCGCCCGCCCCCGAGCCCCGGTCGTCCAGGCGGGCCGTGCGTGCCGCGAACCAGGAGCGGGCCCGCGTGCCCACCCGAGCGGCACGTACGGCATGGGCGTCATGCACGTCATCCGCGTCATGGACCTCATGCACAGCGGAGTTCAGCCTCATGCCGTCCTCCGGAACGGGTCGAGGGGCGAGCTGAAGCTGGACTTCAGGGTGGTCGGGACGTCGAGGCCGATCATCGCGAGACCCCGGACCTCGCAGCTCACCTCGACCGAGAAGAGCGTGTCCGGCTCGAACCCCGCGCTGGTCTGCATCACCGTGACCGGCCCCGAGCAGATGTCCCCGAGGTCCGCCTCGGCCGCCTTGCGCGCCTCGGCCATCGCGGTCCCGTGGTCCTTCTGGATCGAGCCGGCCCGCGCCGCGTCCCGGGCGGCGCCGTCCAACGCACCGCGCCCGTCGACCAGTTGGCCGAACGCCACCAGCACCAGGATGAACAGGATCATCACGGGAGCGAGGATCACCACCTCGATGGTGGACAGGCCCCGGTCGTCACGACGGCGGGTCGTCCGGGGGCGTGGAGCGGCCGGCGAGGGCTTCGGTACCGTCACGGGCCCTCATCCTCCACGAACCGTTCCACCGGGCCCGACGACTGCGCGTGCACCGTCAGGTCCAGGCCGGGGAAGACCGTGGGGATCTTCGCCGTGATCTCGACGCCCACGGTGTCCGGGTCGGGCTGCAGCAGTTTCACGTCCGGGGACAGCACCAGCTGCGGGCCGAGCTGCTGGATGTAGCTGTCCACGACGTCCCGCGCGTCACCGCGCCACGCCCCGGGCTGCGCGTCCGCCGTCGCGCGGGCCTTGCGGGCACCCGCCTGCGCCGCCGCCTGCGCCACGTGGTCGGCGAAGAAGTACAACGCGAACTGCACCGTCGCGAAGATCATGAAGAAGAGCACCGGAGTGAGCAGCACGAACTCGATCGCGGTCATGCCGGAGTCGCCGCGGGCGGAGGCTGCCTCCACCCTGCGGCGCACCCAGCGACGTACCCCTTGACGTGCGCGCACCCGAATCCCCGTCTACGTCGCGTTCAGCAGGTCTTGCCCGCGTCGGCACCCTTGATGCAGTCGCCGACCTTGTTGGCGCCGTCGCTCAGCGCGGCGTTGATGATCGCGGCGACGACGCCGACGATCGCGACGACGACGGCGGAGATGATGACCCACTCGACCGCGGACGCACCCCGGTCGAGTTCGCCGGAGCGGGCACGCTGCACCCGGCCCTGGAGGAAGGTGATCAGGAAGTCCACCCCCGGGATCCCGGTGTTGAAGTTCCGTCCGTTCATGGTGAGTTGTCCTCTCGGAGTTGTTTCGGTGGTCGGCTGGCGACGAGATGGGACGCTTTTCGGTACCGCGGACGTACGGACGCTCGACGGTCAGACCTGGAACACGCGCATCGCCGCCGGGAAGATCAGGAAGACCAGGAAGCCGGCACACAGCAGGAGTTGGGCCACGAGCATCGACTGGGACTTCTCGCCCGCGCTGCCCTCGATCTCGGACAGCTCGCGGTGCCGCATCGTCTCGGCGCGCGAGGCGAGCGACTCGCGCACCTTGGCGCCGTCGTCCGCGACCAGCGCCAGCGAGGCCGACAGGTCCTTCAGCTCCTCGACGCCGAGTTCCTCACCGAGCGAACCGAGCGCCTGCCACTGGCTGATGCCGGTGATCCGGGCGTCGGCGAGCGCGTTGCGGATGCGCTGCGTGGCCCAGCCGTCGGAGATCTCGGCCGCGGCCATCAGCGCCTCGGGCAGACCCCGGCCGCCCGCCAGGCTCATCGACACGAGGTCCAGGTACGCGCCGATCACGCGCCGCAGGTCACGCCGCCTGTCCACCGCGTCCCGCCGTACCTCCAGGTCGGGCAGGAAGAAGAAGACGACCGCGAAGAGCAGCGCGAGCCAGACCGGGATGATCGGGCTCCTGCCGAAGCCGAGCGTCCACACGACCGCGAACAGCAGCGGCCCGAAGAACACGCCGGCCGCGGCCAGCAGCACCTTCGTCGCGAGGAACCTCTCCCAACTCCGGTCCAGGACGGCCAGGTCGGCGCGCAGCGAACGCTGCTCCCAGCCCTGCTGGAGATAGAAGTCGGAGACGCGCGCGCCCACTTGGGCGCGCAGTCCGGCGAGCCGTCCGGTGTCCTGCTGCCCGTGGTGCGCGGACTCGTACGCCGCCCCGCGGGCCCGCATCGCGTCGATGCGGGCGACCTGGGCGACGGCGCTGCGCCGCGACGGCATGAGGGCGCGGACGAGGGCGTAGACGCCCAGGCCGAGCACGGCGCCGATCACGATCGGCATGGTCAGGTTCATCGGCGTACCGCCTCATCACCAGGAGCCGGCGTACGGGGGCGTACGAACCGCACGGACGCTTCGTCGCGCACCAGGAACCGTTCGGGCGTCTCGATGGTGGACAGCTTGCGCAGCCACCAGAAGCCGAGCGCGAACAGGCCGCAGACGCAGGCCAGGACGAGCTGGCCGACCGCGGTCCCGTACGGCTCGACGAAGTCACGGTTGAAGATCGACAGTCCGAGCACGAACGCGATGGACACCGCGACGACGATCTGGACGGAGCGCCGCGTCGAGGCGCGCTGGGCCATCACGCGCTGGCGCATGTCGACCTCCTCGCGGGCGGACTTGGCGAGGGCGCCGAGCACCTGCCGGAGCCCCGGGCCGCGCAGCTTCGCGTTGAGGATGAGGGCGGCGACGATGATGTCCGCGGACGCGTCGTCGATCTCGTCGGCGAGCTGCTGGAGCGCCTCGGGCAGCGGGGTGCGCGAGCGCAGCCGGTCGACCAGGGCGTCGAGGTGCGGGCGCAGGACGGGGGCGGAGGCGCGTGCCGAGGCGGGGATGGCCTGTTCCAGGCCGACCGCGCCCGCGATGGTGTCGCGCAGCGACTCGGTCCAGGAGGCGAGGGCCTCCACGCGGCGCATCGCGGACCGCTCCTCCGAGGCGCCTCCGAAGAGCTTGTCCCAGAAGAAGACGAGGATGCCGGCGGCGATTCCGGCGACGGCCCAGCGGGTGAGGAGGAGGACGACGAGCCCGGCGATCGCCGCGACGGAACCGCGCTGACCGACGAACCTGATCAGCTCGTTGGCCCGTTCGGTCGCCTTCTGCTTCTCGTGCTCCGGCTTGGCCGGCAGTCCGCGGACGGCGACGGCGAACAGCGCGAGGCCGCCGCCGACGGCCACTCCGCAGCCGAGCGCGTACAGCATGGTCGTGGAGAACAGACCGCCCATGGAACCGAGCGAGTCGAGCGCCGCGAGGGACGTCATGTCCTTGCTCCCGGTCGTCGTGACGGGTGGTGCGGCGGACGTTGCGATGGTGGTCGTGAGGGTCATCGTCGTCACCAGTTCCCGCTGCCGGGCAGCCGGTAGCCCTGCGCGATGAGCTCGTCGAGGCAGGCGATGGGCGCGTGCGGGACGATCCGGCCGTCGGGGGCCTCGGCGAACACCTCGCTGGACAGCACCCGCCCGTCGACGCCGTTGACCTCACGGACGGAGGTCACCATGCGCTGGAGCCGGCCGCCGGACTCGTACTCGTTGCGGCGCTGGATGAAGACGACGAAGTTCACCGCGCCCGCGATGAGCATCTGGCTCGCCTCGATGGGCAGGCGTTCGTTCGCCTGGAGCGCGTACGTGGAGATGCGGTTGAAGACCTCGCTGGAGCTGTTCGCGTGGATCGTGGACAGCGAGCCGTCGTTGCCCTGCGACATCGCGTTCAGCATCGTCACGATCTCGTCGCCGAGCACCTCACCGACGATGACGCGGGAGGGGTTCATACGGAGCGAACGGCGCACCAACTCGGCCATGGTGATGGCGCCTTGGCCCTCCGAGTTGGGCAGCCGTTCCTCGAAGGCCACCACGTTCGGGTGCAGGTCGGCGAAGGTGTCGAGGCCGAGTTCCAGGGCGCGTTCGACGGTGATGAGACGCTCGTACGGCGGGATCTCGTTGGCGAGGGCGCGCAGCAGCGTCGTCTTGCCCGCGTTGGTCGCGCCCGCGATCATGATGTTCTTGCGGGCGCGGACGGCGCAGGCGAGGAAGTGCGCGACCTCGGGGGCCAGCGTGCCGTTGCCGACCAGGTCGGACATGAAGACCTTGCCCATCCGGGCGCGACGGATCGACAGGGCGGGCCGGCGGGTGACGTCCATGACGGCGGAGAGCCGGGACCCGTCCGGGAGCCGCAGGTCGAGCTGCGGGTTGGCGGAGTCGAAGGGCCGGGACGACAGGCCCGAGTAGGCGCCGAGGATCTGGATCAGCTCGATCAGTTCCTCGTCGTTCTCCGCGACGGGATCGCCCGTGGCCTCCCGGCCGTCGGCGTAACCGATGAAGACCTGGTCGTGGCCGTTGATGTCGATGTTCTCGACGTCCGTGTCGTCGAGCAGCGGCTGCAGGCGCCCGACGCCGAACAGCGCGGCGTGCACGGCGGCCGCGTACTGCTCCTCGGTCTCGGCGTCGAGCGGGGTGCGGCCGAGGTTGATCTCGGTGCGGGCGTGGTCCTCGAGTATCTGGGCGATGACGGCGCGCGCGTAGTGCCGCTCGTCCTCGTTGGACATCGGGGTGACGCCGCGGACCTGGTCCTCGCGCCGCTGCTCGGCGATACGGTCACCGGCGTCCTGCCGGAACCGCTTGACGAGCTGGTGGTCGACCGCGGTCATCGTCCGGCTCCGGCGGCGGGCTGCCCGTGCGGCCCGGCGGATCCGTGCGGGCCCTGGGAGCCGTGGGGTCCTTCGGCGGGTACGGACCAGGCGGCGCCGTACTGCTGGTAGAGGTCCGCGGTGACCTTGCGGGCCGAGCGGATGAGCAGCGACTTGTCGAGGCGTCCGCGCCGTCGTCCGGCCAACTGCTCGGCTCCGGCGGGGTCGTCGGCGAGGGTGCCGACGACGCGCGCACCGGTCTGCGCCGCCACGAGCATGTCGTTCACCTGGTGGACGAGCTTGGCGGAGTCGCCCGGGTCGGCGATGAGGACGACACCGATGAGCGGGGTGGCCAGGCTCCCGGCGCCGCGCGGGCCGCCGTGCAGCTTGGCGGAGAGGGCGGCGGCGCGGTCGCGGACGCGGGCGATGGCCTCGGGCTCGGTACGGGAGAGCAGGAGCACCAGGGCGGCGTGCGGGAAGAGTTCGACGGCCGGGGTGTCTCCGCTGATCCGGCCGCAGTCGGCGATGACGTCGGCGGGCGCGTTCGGGGAGTCGGCGAGGTGGGCGAAGGCCCGTCCGAGAGTGGGCCACAGCCCGGCGAGTCCGGCCGCCTGCTCGGCCATGCCGAGGCCGACGAGGACTTCGAGTCCCCCGCTCAACGGCTGTACGTGGTCCCAGAGTTGGTCGGGCACGAGCCCGCGACGCGCGGTGGCCGCTATCGACAGCATGCCGGTGTTGGGGTTCAGCGGGCCGCCGTGGGCCGCCGCGCTGCGGTACACGAGGTCGCCGCCGGCCGGGTCGGTCTCGGCGAGCAGGACGCGGCGGGGCCAGACCGCGGAGAGGGCCACCGCGGCGGTGGTGACTCCGGGGGAACCCTTGTCTGCGGCGAGGGCGATGAGCGCCATGACTGTCTACTCACTCGCCTCTAGTTGCCGGGAACGAGGACGAGGGCGACCTTGCCGGCCGACGAGGCCTGGGCGACAGCCGCGGCGTCCCCGATGTCCACGAGGAGCGTGACCGGCAGGTTGGTGCTGCTTATCGTCGCGTCCGAACTCGTCTTCACGGAGAGGACCTTGGCCTTGTCGACGATCGGACCGTCGTCCGCGCCGGACGAGCTCGATCCGGAGGCGCCGGCCGAACTCCGGCTGCTGGAGGTGTCGTCACCGACCCGGTAGACGGCGACGGTGTCACCGGTCTTGATGTCCGTCGGGTACTGCCCCTCCTTGAGGGAGACACCCACGGAGGCCTTGCCGGCGGGAACGGTGGCTCCGTTGGAGAACATCTCACCGATGACGAGGGTCCCGGCGTAGATGGTGGACTTCGCCTTGAGCGCCTTGAGCGCGCCGAGCTGGTTCCACTTCACGTAGTTGATGCCGGCGTCGTCCGCGACCAGCACCGACTTCACGTGGTTGCCCACGGAGTCACCGGCCTGGATGTCGCTGGTCACCTTCACGACCTCGACGCGGTCACCGGCGCGCAGCACCAGCATGGTGGCGCCGAGGGCGCCGACGAGGATGAGGAGCACGGCGAGTGCGGCCAGCGCGGGTTTGCGCTCGCGAGGCGGCGTGGGAAGACGGTCGCCCATCACCGGGTGAGCCGACGAGGCGGAACGGTTGTTGCCCGCCCCCGTACGCTCTTGGATCTTCACGCAACCGCTCCCCGTACACCCAAGAAAATGTCTGCCAATTCACGTGCCAAACTGGACACTTCGCCCCCGTGCCCCTTTACGGGACGTACCGCCCGACCTGGCCTGATAGCCAACGCTGGAGCGAGTGTCAGGCCATGGCACCGTATCAGCCGCACATAAGCCCCTCAAGGCGCGTCAAGACACCCGGAGAACAGCCGACTCGACGTTACCGACGCGCAACCACAGCCCCGCGGTTCCCTGTTGACCCCGGCGATCGAACCCCCCTCCGACCTGTGCGCCAGCGAATCCACCCCACCCCCTCCCGGGCCCCCCTCGTCACGGACCGTGCACGAGGCCTGCACGAGGTGCTCACGGGGAGAGCGGGCGGGGGTGGGGGTTTCAGCCACATGGGGGACGGGTCACCAGGGCGCGAGCGGTCAGTCCCGGAGGTCACTCCACGGAGCTTCCCTGACCGTGTCCCAATGCACCCAGTTCAGAGCACCACGCCATCCACTGCGCCCGGCGGCCCAGCCGAGTAACACCGGCGCGACGAGCTCGTCACCGCCGTGTTCCGCCGGAAGGTGCACTTCAGCGCGGTAGTGCGCTTCGGGTCCACCCTCTCTGTGCTCGATCACCATCGTGAGGTCGTCGTTGAGGGCCAATTGAAGGTACGTCTGTCCGTCGTCGCACTCAGCGGGCCGCTCCATGATCAGAAACCGACACCTCAGATTCAGCCCGGCGTACAGACGCTGGATCCTGTTCTCGTCGGGGTCGTCCCAGGCCTCACCGGTCTCGACGGTGACCCGCAGCCGCACATCAGCCATTCAACGCCTCTGCCGCAAACTGCAGCAGCTCTTCGAGCCCAAGATGGCGCGCTCCCCCTTCACCCCCGAGAAGAAGCCAGCTCCCGTCCCACTCCACTCGGAAGTTCTGCCCGCGGAAATTCTCGAACTCGACGAAACTTCCGGGAGCACCGTCGAGCAATGTCAGCTCACGGTGGAGCGTCTTGGGCGCGACCAACACCCCATCCGGCCCATCCGTGCCACCTTTGGTCACCGTATTGTCGAAACGCACCCTGAGGAACGGTGCCGGCGAGCGCTCGAGGTTGGCCGGAGTGAGAAATCGGATGAAACTCTCGCGAGCGTCTTCCAGCGAGTACCTGTCAGGGTGGGCGAACTCGCATTCATATCCAGGAAATACGGCCCAGGTCACTTTCTGTAGTTCCGGCTTCTGCACTTCGTGGTACCGATGAACTCCTGGACCGGCGACCCCAAGCACATCGAACGCTCTACCCCGATGAGAGAAGCCGGGAATTGCAATCAGCGGAGCACCTGCTGCCACGATCTGAGGTCCCGACTCGCGAGCCGACACGAGGAGAGAACTCACCAAATCCTCATCGTACGAATCGCGCGCGTTCACCTGGAACAGGGTACGGCGATCCTGACTGAGCGCAGCTGCGAAATCGAGCCCCGGAACGGGTGACCAGTGCCAGGCCTCCGGCACCCCGGACAGCTCCTCGACACCCGGAAAATTTGAGACGATAGCGGCCGGATCCATCGATCCCTCCCTCAAGCACCCCTGCACGAATAATTCGGTCCGGTATCTTGCCGATACCGCGGCGCCCGCTGGCCGTCACGGCCATTATCTGCGCGCGTCATGGGCTCCATATCGGTTGTGTCATTGTACCAAGTCTCCCGATCGGCATAACTGCTGTTATAGCCGGTCTCGTTGTAGTGCTCCACAACTCGCGGGTTATGGTCGTACGTCAGGATCGTCGAATCTCCCGGAATCACTTCACCCGCATTGTTACGCCAGGTGAGCTGATCCCTCGGAACACGGTTGTTATTCCGGTCCACGGGCCAGCCCCCCGCCGCGCGGCCCTCGTCGGTGAATCGCGTGACCATGTCTTCGTGCGTGGAATCCCAATAATTATGGGGATATTCCGAGGACCGGTTATGGGTGGTCGCGGGCGCATTCGGATCCACGGCATAGCGGCCGGTTGCGGGGTTGCGAATGAGCCCCAAGGGGTCCGTGAAAAGGAACGGATGAGACACATACGCGTAGTTATTGGGGCTCGGAGCGAGTCCCAACGGATCCGGGCTCACGTATCGCGCGTTCTCGGGGTCGTAGTACCGCGCGTAGTTGTAGTGCCAGCCGGTCTCAGGGTCCGCGTACTGTCCTGGAAACCTCAGAGGGCACTCCAGCCCTGGCCAGAAATCCGAGTCGGCCTCTACGGAGGAATGCTTCGTCCGGCCCCATAGCGTGCTGCTCCGCTGCCACGCCACGTTCCCGTCCCTGTCGACCAGTTCGGTCGGTGTGCCCACCGTGTCGCTGACGACGGCGTGGAAGCGGACACTTGCTTCATGTCGCTGACGGGAGGGGCCCTCGGCGGGCCGACGCGACGGCCCGTGGTCGAGCTGCGTCAGCGGTCGATAGGTGCCCGAGAAGTAGTCCCACGACGTTGCGTGACCGGTTCCGTCTATCTGTTCCGCGACCCTGGTTCCGTCCCAGGTGAACTGGAGTTCCTCAACCACCGAACCGTCGGCCGCCAGACGTGCCTTACCCCTGCGCCGTCCCGTGGGGTCGTAGCGATAGCGCCACGTCGTGCCCTCGGGGGTGACGGTCGCGGTGAGTCTGTCCTCGGCGTCCCAGGCATACGTCGAGACGTGCCTCTGCCCGTTGAGCAACCGCTTCACTGTTCTTACGGGCCGCCCCTGTCGGTCGTACTCGTACGTCGTACGCCCGGACCTGATCAGCCGGTTGCCCGTGTACTGCCTCTCCGCCCGTGCCGGACTGTCCGTGGGTACGGATGACCTCTGAATGTTCCCGAGGTCGTCGTATGCGTACGTCTCCGTCCAGTCACGAGCACGGATGGCTGTGACTCGGCCATCGCGGTCCACGTCAAACGCGCTTCGGCCCGTAGTGCGATCGTCGATCCCCGATGGAAGACCGTCGGCGCGATAGCTGAAGGAACGGTGCTGAATCGTCGTCTCGGCTGAAGGTCCCCTGCCGACGATGGACTGACCTGTGAGACGCCCAACAGCGTTCCAGGTCTGCCTCAGGTCGGCTCCGGGCCCCAGCCCGCGTCCCAGTTCCCGACCGAGGGCGTCAAAGGTGAACTCCATCAGGTGACCGGCCGCGTTCAGTGATTCCGGCCTGCCAACCGCGTCGTAACTCCAGGTGGAGACGATCCCGCTCGGGGTGCGCCGCTCGATGCGACGGCCCATGGCATCGAACGTGTAGGACGTCACTGCGCCGTCTATCGACTCCCGCACCAGGCGCCCGCCGGCGTCGTAGGCCCGCTCCAGGAGACTGTCGGCACCGACGGCTTGGAGGAGACGTCCCATGGGGTCGTAGACGAACGTGTTGCCCCCGTCGGCGCTCCGTTCTTCGACCACCCGGCCGAGTTCGTTCCGCGACAGAACGACCCGCTCTCCGGCACCATTGGTACGCGAGGCCAACCGTCCCGCCACGTCGTACGTGTACGTCAGCGTGCGACCCTCGAAGTCCGTCTCGGTGGTGAGCCGGTTCGTCTCGTCATAGGCGTAGTCCCATGACAGGCCCTGGGGATTCGTCACCTTGATCAGATTCACCTGGGTGTCGTACGTGAACCGATACTCGGCACCCGTGGGATCGGTACGTACGACGGGCTGGTGGAATGGGCCCGTTCGCGTCGTGGACCGATTTCCAGCCGCGTCGACGTGGGCGACCAGGTTTCCTTCGCCGTCCCATTGCCAGCTCTCCTGGCTTCCATCCGCAGCTGTACGCCAGGCCGGGGCGCCCTCGACGGTCCATCCCATGAGCTCGACGTTGCCTGCGGCATCGACGGCGCGGACTATGCGACCGAACGCGTCCCGCTCCACGTGCGTCGTGTGTCCGAGTGCATCCGTCTCGGCGATCGACAGGCCCAGCGCGTCACACCTCGTGGTGCTGACGTGGCCCAGCGCATCGACCCATCCTGTCCGACGCCCCTGCCCGTCGTAGAGGTACCGCTGGGTGTTACCCGCCGGATCCGTGACACTGAGCCGATTACCTCGTACGTCGAAGACCTGACTCCACTCGGCACCGTCCGCCTCCACGACGCGAACCGGCAGGTTCAGCTCGTCGTACTCCATTGAGGTCTGCAGGCCGTCAGGCCGTGTGATGCCGGCGAGGTCTCCCCGCGCGTCATACACGAACGAGGTGCGGCGACCCAGCTCATCGGTTCGGGACAGTGGTCGGTTGTAACGGTCCCACTCGGTGCGCACGGTACGGCTGAGCGGATCAGTGACTTCCGTGCGCTGGAGGAGTTCGTTGTACCGGTGGAGAGTTGTGTGACCCAACGAGTTGGTGAATCGAGTCTCCCGAGCTTCCGTGTCGTACGCGATGGTGCAGTCGAGAAAACCACTCACGCCTTCGCCACGCGTGCATCGATCCTGCTCGTCGTATTCGTAGCGATACCAGGCCCCGGTCCGGTCGGTCCACGAGGTGATGCGTGCTCGGTCGTCGTAGGCGAGCCGGTAGGGCAGCCCGCTCGAATTGTGGATCTCGGTGAGGTTGCCGTCTGAATAGCCGAAGGCGAGAAGCGCCGTCCCTGTCTCTCCCCCTTCCGGATCCCTGAGGCGCAGGTTCACGACACGGCCTCCGGCTGTGTCGACATCCACGTGGTATCCACCGGAATGACGTACCGCGACAGGAGCGCCGTAGGGGTCGCGGTCGATGTCGATGCGGTGATCGTTGCGGTCCGACACGGCAGCCAACGGAAGAGTGAAGGCCTGCTCGGCGGAAATCGGCTGAGCCACGGGGGCGAAATGCCGGACGTGACCGGACTCCGGATCCGTCACACGCAGCGGTGCATCCGGCCCTCCATCCCAGTCCAGCGGCCAGCGTGGTCCCTCCAACGGCATCACCGACGATCCCGGCGAGGGGACCGGGTACACCAGAATCATTCCGTCCTCGGCGGCGAACAGCGCGCCCTCGCTGTCGAGTTCGAGTCGTTCGTCCAGCGTTGACGCCCACGAAGGTCCGAACCACTGCCCAGAGGTGTAGGTGGACACGTGTGTGCGACGGAGCGCCAGCGGGAGAAGGGCCGGTAGCTGGACATCGGTGTGCTCCATGAACATCTCGCCGGACACCATGTCGACGGGATCGCCACCCTCACAACGCCCCTTGGCCGGCTTGCTCCTTGCCACGGCGTCGTCGGCTTCTCTTCTCAGCCCCTTCCCGAAACCCTTCACCATGGCCTTGAGCCCGCCCTTGCCCAAGGTCTTCATGCCTTTGGCGAGTTTGCCCAGGGACGTGATGCCCTTGCCGCCGGGTATGCAGTCGAGGGCGGCGAAGGCGACGTCCAGTAGACCGGCTTGGCCCTTGCGATATTTGTTGAGGGTGTCCGCCAGGACGACCAGGGCGGCGATCAGCACGATCGCACCGAGGATCGGCCCTCCGATGATCATCGCGATGATGCCGAGCACGGCGACGACGACCTTGCACACCGCGACGATGGTGTCCCAGTTGTCGGAGAACCAGTCCCCGACCTCCTCCCACCACTTCCGGTTGTGAATCCCCGCATCCGACGCCTCGTCGATCTTCGACTTCGCGTCCCGCGCCGCCTCCTCCCGCATCGCGCGGGCATCCGCAGCCATCTTCTTCGCCGCATCCAGCGCATTGCTCGCCGTCGTCACATCCGACTGAGCACTCTCATGCGCCGACTTCGCATGCTGGGCATCCCGCGTCGCAGCGCGCACCTTCGCCTCGTCCGGCTTCTCAGCACCGCTCTTGCTACCGGTCGGATCGTCCTTGTACTTGTCCGCTTCCTTGCCGGCCCGCGCCACCCACGAATCAGCCGACGACAAACGCGACTTCGCCGACGTCAGATCGGACTGCGCATCCCGCCCCTTCGCCAACGCCTTGTCCGCCAGCGCCTGCGCCCGCTCCAACTTCGGCCAGTACGCAGCCAGGGCATCCCCCGCCATCTCGTACGACTTCTTCAACTTCTTCAACTGCTTCGGCACACCGGCGAACTCGTCCTGAAAAGCCTTCGCCGACTTCCCCGCCCACTGCAGAACCGTGTCCTCGGCCGCCATCCCCTTGATCAGACGCAGCGCATCACCCACGTCATCGGCGAAGTCATGCAGATTCCTGGAGAGATGCCGCACCCGATCCGGATCACCCGGCGTCGGATCCCTCTCCAGATCCAGCACATGCCAGTCACCCGGCCGATTCCCTGCCATGCCGCAACCCCCGTGACAGCAACACCACCAACGACACCAACAACACCCGTATGCATGAGCGAAGTTACTGGATGTGTGCGAGGCGAGGAAGGGACGTCGGGGCGGACCCGGGGGTGGCGGCCGGGGCGTTACGCCGCGAAGCGGAAGGTGGAGGTGATGGCGTCGAAGATGTCGAAGAAAGAGTCGGCGAGGTCGAGGACCTGGCTGCTCCCGGCGACGAGCGCGACCTTGCCCTCCTGGCCGGGCACGGGGATGAACGTCTGCATGAGGACGGCACGGATCGTGCGCTGAAGGCTGTCGTCCGGTACGGCGATGTCCTCGATCCCGTACGTCCGCGCGGCGGGACCGACGCCGGGTATCTCGACGGTCGTCACCTTGCGCCAGGCGTCCCCCTCCTTCTTGGCCTCCCGCACCGCGAGTTGGCCGGCGATGGCCTGCGGGTCGGTGGAGAGCGGCTCGCCGGTCTGCGAGCGCCCGCCGACGATCGACACCGTGACCGATCCGGTGATCGGGGTGTCACCACCGAACGACTCCGCCATGCAGCCGCAGTACAGGGCACCGGACTTCCAGGCGTCGGCGGCGGCCTTGCGCAGGAAGGCGGTGTAGGTGTCGCGGTACTGCGCCAACTCCGGCCGCTCGTCGATCCGTTCGCTGACCATCCGCCGTATGGAGTCGTCCCGCGACTCCGGCCGCACGTCGAACTCCCACCACGACTCCGGCACCTTGATCCGGAATCCGCCGCGCTCGATGGTGAGCGTCTCCATGTAGCGGGCCATGGCTGTGTCCCCCGGGGTCGTGGTCGATCGTTCGTCGTTCACCGTTCGCCGTGACCGGCGCCCGTTCGCCACTCTGTTCGGACCGGCGGCTTGGGTCAGGGTACGAGGTGGGGATCGGGCGGGGGTGGGAGGCGTACGAGTCGAGCCACCGGGGCGGGCCGCCTTGACGTAGCCGGTGCTCACTCCTGCGAAGGGGGCGACGCTCACGGGCGGGGCCCGGCACCCGGGCGGCGGCTCCGGACCCCGCCCGCCGGCCGTGTCGAGAGCGTGGCGGATCTGTGGAGGGATCACGCAGTTGACGCACGGTGGGCCGCTCGGAGCTGGGAAGACGCCCAGATGGCTGTCAATTGCCCCCGTTCATCCCCATCCCCGGGGAAGTACCTCCTGGCGAAACCAACAGCCCCACGGATACCGTCGTTGCCCTTGACTGACTTGGTTGAACTGATGTCTCACGGGGAGTCCACTGTGAAGCGCCGCTCTTTGCCCGTTGCTGCCGCGTTCGCCGCGACCGCGGCACTCCTGCTGACAGCCTGCGGCAGCGGGGACGACAGCTCGAAGGGGAATGACAAGATCGCGGGGGCGGATTCCGGTGCCACGGCATCCGCCGCTTCCCCTAGCGCGAGCAGCACAACCGGCGCCGATCGCCCCGAAATCACCTTGCCCAACGGGGTGAAGGACGAGTTCGAGAGCTGGAAGACGGGCGACGCGACGAAGGACGCAGTCCTCGCCGACGCCGGCCACGCCCAGACGGCTACGAACGACGCCATCATCAAGGGCACATCCGACACCCCTGGCATGACCTTCTACTACAAGGGCAAAGCCCTGACATCGTCTACCCAGTGGGTGCAGAAGTGGTTGGACGCAGGCATCACCTACACCGGAACCACGCGCTACTACCGGCCGAAGGTCGAAATCTTCGACAACAAGTCTGCGGGCGTTTCGTACTGCGCAGATGAAAGCAAGGCATACAACCAGGACCGAAAGACGAAGAAGGTCGACAGGTCCTCAGCCGGCAAGGACGGGTTCGTTCTGTACAACACGCGCCTGGAGAAGAACGGTGCGGGTGTCTGGCAGACCTCGGACGGTACCTCGGTGCGGGGGAGCAAGACATGCGTTCAGTGATCCGGACGCGCACGCTCACCGCCGGAGCGCTCACGATCGTCTGCCTGCTCTGTGCGCCAGATGTCGCCTTCGCCGCCAAGGGCCCTGGAGGCTCTCAGTTCGATGTGGAAGGCAACAACCAGAAGGACAGCGGTAAGACCCTGGAGTCTCGGATCGTCTTCAGCGGCTCAGTAGGCGATACAAAGGGCGCGCATTCCGGCGGTTTCGCCCCTGTGGGGAACTGGTCTCCGCCTGCCTGTTGGTACGAGCCCAAGTGGTCGCCGGCTGAGTTCGCCGAGCAGTTCCAGAAGGACTGGGACATCCCCAATGCCAGTGGCGTTGGTGAGGCGTACAACCTCGCCAAGGAGCATTACAAGAACGGCGAGCCCTACAAGGACTTCAACAAGTCCCAGACAGGTAAGGGCATGTGGTGGGACGCCGTCCGCGACAAGGACCGCGAGGAGTCTGGCGATCCCGCCGCCTTCGCCTGCGACACGGCCACCTTCTGGGTGGAGAACGGCCGCACGCCGAACGTGAAGAATGCTGTGACGCCGGAGATCCTTGCCCAACTCGCCTACAGCAGGATCAAGGTTCCCGACACCAAAGTCACCCTCGCCCCCAAGAACGTCACCAAGGTCAACCTCCCCACTTGGGCCTGGCTCGACAAGGCGACGTTCAAGGAGGTCTCCGTCACCGCGGCTCTCGACGTCGCCGGGCTCAACATCTCCGCGACGACCACCGCGAAGCCCGCCTCGCTGAAACTGGAGCCGGGTACGGCCGACGCCGAGACCTTCCCCGCTTCGGGCGAGTGCCAGTTGAACGACGACGACTCGATCGGTGCGCCGTTCGCCAAGGGCAAGGCCCACGAGACACCGCCCTGCGGCATCAAGTACCTGCGCTCGTCGGGCAACGGGACGTACCAGCTCAGGGCGACCATCACCTGGGACGTGAACTGGACCGGCAGCGGCGGCGCGGGCGGAGACCTGCCCGACGGCACCTTCGGGACGACCCAGGACGTGACCGTCCAGGAGATCCAGTCCGTCAACCGTTGATGGAGTGCGGGGGCCTGCTCCGAGCCGACCACATGGAGCGGGCCCCTACCTGCGACGACGGGGCGTTTCGCCCAGAGGCCGCGGACTCGCATCACGTCGGAGACGACATCCCACTTCGCGATCCGGAATCACGGAAAGATCACCACATCACCAAGTCGATGCAAACTCAGGCCCATGCGCATCCCAAACAACATCGCACCCTGTCCCACGCTGTTTGCGTGCAGACGCCAGTAAGTAGGATCGCCGCGGTGATCGTCACATCCGAAGGTGCCGGGCTCCATCGACACCTCCGCCGCGAGATCTGTGCGGACCTGTCCAGGCGATCCCTTCACGGACGCAACGGGGGCGACCATCGTGAGTGACCTGCGGCTCGAAGGAACGATCTTCGAGGATCTGCGGAAGACCTTCTCCACCGTCACCGACCGCGTGGACGCCGCACGCCGCACCCTTCGCGGTACCGACGGCTCGGTCGTCGGTGACAGCGGTCTCGTGGACGACGTGCACGACTTCGCGGACGACTGGGGTTACGGGATCAAGCAGCTCGGGAAGCACACGCAGGGCGCGATCAAGATGATCGACAAGATCGGGAAGTCCTTCGAGAAGCTGGACCTGGATCTCGCGGAATCCCTCAAGGCCCCGAAGAAGAAGGGGAACTGAGGCGGCGATGGGACGACCTTCCTTCCCCCACATAGGCTGGGACCCGACCCCCGGCGATGTGCAGCAGACCCGGGAACTCGCCAAGAAACTCGGCGGACTGGCGGGCGAGTTGGGGACCGCCCTGCGGGAGCTGCAGCAGATCGAGCTCGGTGCCTGGAAGGGCAAGACCGCGATCGCGTTCAGCGAGCACATATCCACCGATGTGACGCCGCTGATCAAGCAGAGCCACGACTCCTTCGACAAGGCATCACGTGCCCTGCATCGCTGGTCGGGGCAGCTGAGTGACTTCCAGGACGAGGCCGACCAGCTGGAGAAGGAAGCGGGAGACAAGCTCGACGCCAAGGCCGATGCCCAGCAGAAGGCCGACCAGAAGGGCGACGGCAAGGGCAGCGAAGCACTCGGCAAGGCCTCGGGCCAGGTCGACGCCGTCATCGCCAAGGTCCACGACCTCGAAGACCGCTACAAGAAGGCCGCGGGGCTCATCAGCAAGGACCTCGACAAGGCCGCGGACATCGCCCCGGACGAGCCGGGGTTCTGGGACAGGCTCGGGGACGGCATCGCGGACGCCTGGAACGGAACAGCCGACTGGGTCGCGGACCACGCCGACCTGATCAAGCAGATCGGCGACGTTCTCAGCGACATCACCACCGTTCTGGGTGTCCTCGCCATCATCACGCTGCCTTTCGAGCCTCTCGGAGCCATCTTCGGCGCTGCGGCCCTTCTGACCAGCGGACTGGCCCTCCTGGCGCACGGAGTGGCCATGGCAGGCGGCGCGGACGTCAGCTGGCTGACGATGGGAACCGACGCCATCGGACTGCTCCCCGGGATCGGGATGTTCGGAAAGGGAGCGAAGGTGGCCACGAAGGGCCTGGCCGCGGAACGTATCGCCGAATTCGGCAAGGGCTTCACCGTGTCGCCCATCGCATCCTCGTTCAACTTCATGGCCACCGGGAAAATGGCGACCGTCGTCGAGGGCGGCGTAGGAGTGTTGGGGAGGAAAATCGTTCTGGGGGGCGCCGCCAAGAACATCGCCCTGCTCAGCAGCGAGAGCGGGACTATGAACCGCCTGGCAGGCCTCGCCGAGGCCGGTTACCACCAGGGGCAGTGGCTGGGCACCAAGGGGGCCGCTCTCCTCGGAGAGAAGTTCACGGTCGACCCTCTGAGCAAACTCGGCAGAGGCATCGATGTCGCCGGCAAGGTGCTACCCAAGGGCATCAGTATCGGACTGCACAGCGGCGAATCCGCCGATCCCGGTAACCGTCTCCATCAATCCGCCACCGCACACTAAGGCTCGAGACCGATGACGATCTGGCAACCGGACGCGAACGAGACACTGATCGCGCGAGTCGCGGTGGGCTTCGCCACGGGCGCTGCCAACGCCGTCGCAGACATGCGCTGGTTCCGGGACACCGAGCGGAACGACATTCAAAACGATCTGCCTGGCTGGCCCGAGGGGCCACACTTCACCGTCCGCGGCAAGAAGGAACGCCGGTTGCGCACGGGTGCGAAGTTCGGAGCAGGCGCGCTGCTCGTCGCAACACTCGGCGTCCTGGAATCCCTGGCCGGCTCGGGCAGCACAGGGAACGCAGCAACCCTCGGAACCCCGGAGGAGCCGGAGAACGAGGTTGAGGACTTCCCCGTCATGTGGGCACCTCTGGACGGCCTCGCCCGTACTCTCCCCTGGCAACTCGACCCCGCTCGCCGGCCCAGGACAGAACACACGCACCTGGCCGTCACGGACCGACGCGTCCTGGTTCTGGGGCTGCAAAACGAAGCGGACAAGCCCCGCGACAAGGTCCTCTGGGAGACTCAGCGATCTAACATCCGAGCAGTCGCTCGGAAGAAGTTCAGTCTGTACGACACGGACTTCACCATCACGTTCGCCGACGGATCCTGGTGCCGACTGGCCGGGTGGAACAGCAACTGCCGCGACGACGCCACCCTCGCCTTGGAGAATCCACTTCCCTTGATGGATCGGAACGACCTCACCCCGGGCCAGCAACACGCCGTCCAAAAACTTCTCGCAGGCAAGGACCCTGGCGGAACGCTGCTGATCTACCGGCGACCGAGCGGCAACGTGTACGTCAACTACCAGCACGACGATCGGGTGGATCCCACCTATGGCATCGGCAGCGAAGCATTCAAGTTGATGGACCCGGACGGGGAGAACGCCCGATTCCACAAGGGCGACATCTGACCGGAAGGGAATCCGATCTCCTATGTCCACACCTGCGATACCTGTTCTGTCCGAGCTCGACGACATACCGCCGCTCTCGTTCACCACACCCGAAGGCTTCTTCAGCCTGCCTCTGGCGGCGACGCCCGACGACCGTGCCGCCCTCTCCGAGTCGTTCGTACGAGAGCTCTACTCCCGCGGCGATGAGGCACTGTGGACGCCCGCGGCGCCGTACTACGCGGCGCTCGCGGAGCAGTTGGCGCACACCGGCGTCTCGTACTCGGCGATGGGCCTCTTCTCCACCGACGACGGTGGTGTGGTCCAGTGCGCTCTGACGGTGGCCGCCGTGGAGACGGAGCAGAACGATCCCGAGATCGCCGCCCACGGCATCCTCACGGCGCTCAGCAGTGATCCACACCGCGATGCCCGGTGGCTCGACCTCCCCTGCGGTCCTGCGGTCTCGTGCGTGACCATGCGAGAGGTGACGCTGGCGCCGGAGGTCACCGCCAGTGGTGCCGAGGTGCAACTCCTCACCGGGCAGATCCAGGTGCAGGTGCCGTTCCCCACGGGTCCCTACACCGCGGTGTTCACCCTGGACACCGCGTCCACCGAGTACTGGGGCGAGTTCTGCGACCTGTTGATCGCTGTTCTCCGGACGTTGTCGTTCCGCGACACTGCCCCCGACACCTCTGACGCGGCATCGTGACATGCGGTGGTGACGCGACGCCCCAGCGGAAACTTCACGATCGAAGTGCCGTACGAACCACTTCCCGATCCACGCAGCGGGAGTGATCCCCGGCTCAAGATCATGGGGCCCAACGGCGAGCACGTGAATTTCAAGCCGGGCGATTTCTGAGTCAGCGCGAGCCGGCCCACTCCATCGCGACCGAACTCACCGAGCCGACGTCACCATGACCGTCTCCGCCAGGCCGTCCGTCAGCGCGCACAGCGCGTCCGTGTGGGCCAGGGCGCGCCAGGACGTGAGGAGGACGAGGCCCCACTTCTCGTCCGGGCAGATGCCGTAGGCGCAGGTTTCCAGTACGGTGCCCGTTCCGTCGCGGTCGGGTTCCTGGACGTAGGCGTGCCGGACGCGTACGGCGGGCCCGATGGGCAGGGTGCGGTGCTCGGCCTCGGGCGGGCGGAACGAGATGCTGGTCGGTGTGGCCAGGTAGCGGTGCAGCAGGTCGACCGTCACCGCGGGGTACGTCTCGTCGGCGACCAGGGCCGAGAGCTCGACGCGGGCCAACTCCCCCAGCCGGGGCTCGGGGACGTACGAGAGCGCGACGATCGGGGCGCGGGTGCGGGCGTCGGCCGCCGCCTCGCCCAGTTCGACGGCGAGCGCCTCGGTCAACCGTGCGTCGGCTTCGTGGCCGGCCCGGAGACGGGCCGCCTCCTGAGCCCAGGAGTCCAGATCGACCGCACCGCGCACGGGCAGGGTCACGGCGCCGTCCGGTGCCTTCATGTGGACGGTGGAATCGGCGTACTCGGGCATCAGGCCATCCACTGGAGGGTGCGGGCGATCGAGTCGAAGAGCGTCACCAGCGCGTCCGCCAGCGGCTCCATGGGGGTGGAGAAGGAGAGCAGCAGGCGCTGGTCGCTGTGCGGTACGGCGAGGTGGACGTCGAGGTGCGTGACGGTGAGCCTGTTGCCGTCCGGGTCGTCCGGCGAGGGCGTGCGGCGGTAGAGGTGGCGTACGGCGGGGCCCGCCGGGAGGTCGACGGTGCTGACGTCGGCGCCGTCGGCGGCGAGTGAGAGAGCGGTGTCGGAGAGGTCCCCGGCCTCGGTGCCGGGTGGGGGCCGCAGGAGGGTCACGACGAGACCGGCGGACACCGGGACCTGGCCGATCACCTGGTCGACGAGGTACATCTCGACCCCGCCGTTCGCGTGGGCCGCTTCGGCCTGTGCCCGGATCCGTTCCGCGAGCGCGGCCTTCAGCTGGGGCGTGGCCCGGGTCCTGCGCAAGCCGCGGTTGACGAGCTTGTCGATCCGGTGCGGCCAGCGCTCCGGGTCCAGGACGACACGTTCCCAGCCCTCGGGGACGGCGAGGCGGTAGTCGGAGGGGGGTGCCGAGTGCGTCTCCGCGTCGGTGCCGGATGCGCGTGTCGGCTCTTCGGCAACGGTCGTACCGCTCCGGTCAGTGGCCGTCCTGCCCCCGGCCCGGTCTGCGACCGTGCTCCGCCTCACGTCGGCAGCCGTGCCCTGTCTCGCGTCGCCCGTCATCCCGTTGGATCGCTCTCTTCGCTCGGTTCGCCCGCTGTCACCCACTCGTTCCGCCTGTCCGCCCCGCTCGCGGGCGCCCGGTGCGCGGCCCTCGCCGCCCCAGGACCACGGCACCCACGGGGGCAAGGATCAGCGCGGCGGCGGCGCCCAGGGCGGCGAAGGCGCCCGCCGTGCCGCCGATGTCGGACCTCGTCCCCAGGAAGGGCCGGTAGTGCCCGGCCGGATCGACGACGGCCGTGTCGTCGAGCCCGGCACGGTCGGCGCACTTCTCCCTGTTGTCGAGGACCCGGTGCACGGAGCCGTCGCCGAGCCGGACCCGGCAGTACGTCTCGCGGGTCCCGTGCGTCCACTGGTGGAGCGGTGCGGCGATCGTCACCGTCTGCTCGACTCCCCGGACCTTCAGGTACCACTGCTGGGTGTTGAAGGAGACGGTGAGCACGAGAGCCGCGTACGCCGCGACAGTGATCCAGCGCAGCGCCAGGCCCCCGTACGACGCGCGGGTCCGCAACGCCGTGAAGAGAACACCCAGGCCACAGACCACGCCCACGAGCACTGCGGTCTCGTGGATCAGGAGGGTGCCCAGCACGGTCAGGGCCACACCCGCGACGGCCGCCGCGAACAGCAGCGCCCAGGGTCGTACGGCAGCACGCTCCGGTGGGCCCTCGTCGTCGCCGGGATGCCGTGTTTCCTGGTGGGCGGTGAACTCGGAGAGGACGCCCCGCACGCGGACCATTCCACCGTCCTGCGCGGCCATGCGGCGCAGTTCGGGCAGTCCCATGCCGATCTGTTCCAGCGTTCGCCGTCCGTCCTCCGGCAGGCCCGCGAAGAGTGCGTCGAGGGACTCGGCACCGTCTTCTCCTGTCACGAACCGGCTCCCTGTTCCGTGGCCCGCCGCGGCGGTTCCGTGCGGGGGGCGCCGCGTCGCCGGCGTCGTCCGTTCGCGTCAGCCACCGGCATTCCAGGTCCAGTTGTAGAAGGGGATTCCGCCGGCTCCGATCCCCGGGATCTCCTTGAGTCCGCTCAGGAGGTTCGGGCCGGTGGCCTTCGTCTCCCCCTCGCCGACGGGCGCCAGGTTGGACCAGCCGAGGGCGAGCGGCAGCGTCTGGCTGCCGATGTAGAGGGCCTTGCCGGCTTGCGCCATGCTCTTGAACGAGGACGCCGAGATCTGCGCCAGCTTCGGTGCGGCGGCGGTCACCAGACTCTCCTCACCGGGGAGTCGGCCCGCCGCGACGCGGATGTCGTCGACGTACGCCTTGACGTTCAGGGACTCCTTGACCACCGACTTCATGCGGGGCAGCAGTTCTGCCGGCCCCTCCGCCAGTGCCTTGCCGATCTGGCCGGGCTTGACCCCGTTGAGCGCTTCCGCGAGGCCGCGGGCGGCCGCCGGGTTCAGGCCCACATCCTTCGCCAGTTGTACGTCCTTCAGGGCAGAGGCCCCGCGGGCGGCGACGGCGGCTTCCTTGGCCGTCGTGCCGAGGATGCGGCCGGCGCCGAAGGACAGGACGCCGACGGCGTCGATGGCGACGTCGAGCCATGTGCCCTTGCCGTCGAGGGCGGAGATCGTGTCGCAGACCAGGGCCACGACCGAGGCGATCAGGGCGAGGGCGGCGAGCACCTCGCCGAGTACCGGTACCCAGCTCAGGACGAGGGCCAGTACGCCGAGGACGGCCGCCGCGACTCCGGCCCAGTGGCCGATGTCCGCGACCCAGTCCTTCCAGTTGTCCCACCAGTGGTGCTGGGGGTCCTTGAGCCCGTCGTGTTCGACCGCGTCGTGGATGGCCGACGTGGCGTACCCGGCCTGGGTGTCCCGGTACGACAGGGCCCGCCGGAGGGCCGTCTTGGCGTTCTCCAGGTCGCCGTCGGCGCACTCCTTCCGCTTGTCCAGCTTCTTCTTGTCCGGGTGGTCGTCGGGCCCGGGATGCTGGTCGATCTGCTTCTGGCAATGGCTGCGGTCGGCGTCGGCGGCCTTGGCCTTCCTCAGGGCGTCCCGCACGAGGTTCTGCGCGTGGTCGAGTGCGGTGGCCCAGTCGCTGTGCTGGTGCTCGTCGGAGGGAGCGGAGCCCACGCGAGAGCCCAGGGCGTCCGCCGCGGCCGCGTACCGGTGGTGCGACGCGGTCAGCAGCCCGACGGTGTCCTCGGTCTTCTGCTGGAACGCGCGGCCCGCGTCGGAGTCCCACCCGTTCCCGTCGACCAGGTTGTGCAGTTTGGTCGCCTGGTCCTCGATGAGGGCGGCGGTGTCGGCGATGCGTTTGCCGAGCCGGGCGACCTCGTAGGGGTCGCCCGGGGTGAACTCCCGGTCGTCGTAACGGGCGGTCTGCCAGTCGACGCCCGTGAAGTCGTCGCTCATGTGCCGCTGCCGCCCTTGCTCGACGGGGACTTCAGCAGCGCGTCGGCCAGATGCTGGTCGAGGCCGTCGTATGCCTTGGCCGCCTCGCCGGCGGTCCTGCCGAGGAACTCCAGCCCGTCACACAGCTGCTTGCGCTTCTTCTTCCAGTCGTCCGCGAAAGCGTCGAGCGCGTCGGCCACGTCACCCGAACCCATCTCCGCGTCGTAGGAGTCGACCAGGTCCTTGGCCTGCTCGAAGTGCGACTTCAGCTTCGCCACGGAGCGGCTGATGTCCCGCAGCTCCGACGTGGACACCGCGATGTGATCCGCCACTGCCACCCCCGTGTACCTTCCGGCGGCCCCCGCGGCTGCCTCGTCCGGCACACCCACCTCACGGCGGCCGTCCCCCACCCTGTTGCACGCGTTTTCGAGCCAGCAACCAATGACGAGCAAAGGGGGCGTACAGAGACCGTCAGTACGAGCCTCTCCGGACGTCCCGGAAGCAAAGTCCACCCGGCCGAGTCGAGGAGCCGAGAGGTACCCGGCTCACATGATCCAGCGCAGGGACTCCACGATCGAGGTGCACAGGCGTCCCATCGCGCCGTCCACTCCGGTGAGGGGGACGACGAAGCCGAGGACCAGGTAGCCGACGGACCCTGGCATATGGATGTACCAGTCCACGGTCGTCCCCGTACGAATCCGGACCGCTTCGCCGGCGGGCAGAACGACGGCGGACACCTCGGCGCCGGTCCCCTTCCTGCGCTCCCGCTCGCCGAAGGAAGCGAAGAGCTGGTCGGGGGAGGGAGCACCGGGCGTGGGGATCAGACTCACCACGAGCGACGCGGGCAGGATGCTGCCGTCCCGCAGTTCCGGCCGCAGAAAGAACTCCAACGCGCCCTTGGCCACGGCGGCTTCAGCCGTGTTGCGCAGGGTCGTCCAGGCTTCCTGTGTGACCTCCGCCGGGACACTCCTGCCCTCGGCCTGACGGTCCACGAACGTCTTCAGCTCTCGGCGCCACCGGTCATGGCCCAGGTCGATCCTGAACCATTCCCGCGGGACCAGCAGTCGATAGTCCTTGGGCGGTGCCGAGACGTCCGGTCCGGTCGTCATGCCGGCATCACCAGCGGCTCGCCCTCCACGTCGAACAGGCGCACGCTCTTCGCCACCCCGGCGAACATGGACGAGAACACGTCCCATCCCTCAGGTGTGGGCGTGCTCATCTCCAGCACCACGACGGTCCCGTTGGTCAACGGCACCTGGACCTGGATGAAGGACGTCCGAAGAGCCTCGTCCTTGCCCGACACCGTAAGACTGCCGTCCAGACTGCCTTGGCGCTCCCCGATGCAGCAGACGGCGGGACCGCACGGCAGATCGATCTCGCTGACCTGTCCGATGCCGAGGTGTCGCAGGGACGAGCCCAGGAACCCCACGGGACGGGGGCCGGCCTCGGCATCGAGGTCGATCATGCTCACGGTCACCGTGGCCGTGCAACGCGTGCCCTCGACCTCGGTGAGGACGAACCCCGAGTAGTGCACTCCCGCTTCGACGAACGAGTCGTAGTGGGCGGCCAGCATGACGGCCCACTCCAGTTGCACGGCGAAGTCGGCCTCCGGCATCACGGTCCGAGCGAGTTCCACCAGGCGGTCGGCGGTCTCGTCCAGATCCTCCGCGTCCATCGGGATCTCGAAGAAGCCGTCGGGCATGATCCAGCGGATGTCCATGCCGTTCCGGTCCGCCGATTCCCGCATACCGCCTTCGGCCGATATGACGGTCACGCCTCACTTCTCCCGTCCCGGTCGCGTTCCTCCACGCCATGCCGGTACGTGGCCGCGAAGGGGTACGGGCCGTAGTGCGGATAGCCCGAGGGAATGTCGGCCCCTCCGTCGCGGGCCACGTGCGCGACCTCGCGATACCTCTTCGCTCTGGCCCGGACGTTCTGCCGGGCGGGATCACCCCAGTGTCGTACCGCGGCTCGGATCCAGAAGCCCAGCAGAAGCAGAACGGCGATGCCCGCGGCGGCGAGGTAGACGAGCCGCGCCCGGTCCGACTCCCAGTACTGCGCCACGCCGCCCCAGTAGACCGCCCCGCCGAACCCGATGAGCGCGAGCGGCACCCCGGTCCTGAAGCCCGCGGTGAACATCTCCTGTTCGTCCTCGTGCCGAAGGCGCAGCATGCGGAGCACCGCGCCGTCGTCCAGATAGTCGAAGGAGACGTCCCGTCCCGACTGCTCCGCCAGTCTTCGCGCCTCGGGGACAGCGGCGATCACCTCACCGGGAACGAGCCGGACGGGATCCGTCCCCCGGCGGCCGATGAACTCCCACTCCCCGAGCTCGACTTCGTCTTCGTCACGCATGTGCCGTTCTCCTTCGTTCCGTCACGGCTACGCGGCGAGCGCGGCGTGGAACGGCTTCGGCGAGGGCCCCGGTGAAGGGCTCGGTGTGGGGTGTGGCGTCGGTGCGGGCTTCCTGGCGGGCGGCTGATAGCCGGTCGTCCCGCCGTTCTCGCCGCTGAACATGCGGTGCAGGGCACTCGCCAGACCGGTCCCCTTGATGGCGGCCGTGATCTCCTTGCCGCCCAGAGGTACGAACTTCTCCGGAAGGCCGGAAGCCCCCAGCTTCTGCCCCAACTTGAGACCGTTGGCCAGCACCTTGTTGGTCAACGTGACGCTCAGGCCATTGAGGAAGTTGTGACCGATGCCGGCCACGGCCGCGGTTCCCCTGAACGACCCGAGGGCGCGAAGCTTCGCCACACCCTTGAGGCCGCTCAAGGCTCGGAAGCCTTTCAGTGCTCCCAGGCCGGGGAGGATGCCCAGCGCGTCGGTGCCCAGCTTCAGCCAGCTCACCTTCCCGCCGCGCACCGACATGTCGTACGCATGGCCTGCCAGGGCGGCCGCGCTGGAGAGGACGGCAAGCGTCGCGAAGATGGGGACGAGGAACTGCAGAGGCGGGACGAAGGCGCACACGACGGCCAGCACCGAGAGGATCGCCGACAGGTTGGAGAACGTGTCCGCCCAGTCGGCGAGCCAGTTCATGAATCCGCCAGGGTCTCTGACGGCGTCGTGATGGACGACGTCGCGTATGTGCCGGGCCGCGCGGTCCCCCGCGTCGTCGAAGATGTCCCGGGCGTCCTTGACGTCCCCCCGTGCCTGGCCGATCCGGTGCAGCGCCTCGTTCTGCTTCTTCTTCCAGCGTTCGTACTCGGGTCTGTCCGCCTCGGGAATGTCGGTGACGAGGTGCTTGTCGGTGAATTTCTTCACCTCCCGCTCCGCGAGATCGTGATCGCTCTTGGCCTCCTGGTAGTCCGCCAGCGCCCTGTCGGCCTTCTGCTGAGCACGGTGCAGCTCTCCGGCGAACTCCTTCGACTCCCCGTCCGCGACCGTCACCCCCAGCGCCTTCGCCGCCTCGTCGTACCGCTCGAACGCCTTCTTCAGCCGGTCGCCCGCGCCGTCCGCCACCTCATTGAAAGCGCGTCCCGCGTCGCTGTCCCAGCCGTCCACGGACGACAACGCCGCGATGACCCTGGCCTGTTCGTCGATCATCTCGGCCATGGTGCGCAACCTGCGTCCGAGTGCGGCGACTTCATGAGGATCACCGGGGGTCGGATCGTCGTCCCACAAAGGCGGCCAGTCGCCGGATCGCCTGCTCACTACTTGCCCTTCCCCTTGGCACCTGAAATGGCCTTGGCCAGTTCATGGTCGATCTCCTCGTACTTCTGAGCAGCGACCGACGTGGCTTCGGCGAGCTTCTTTATTTCCTTCATGAGCGCCTTGCGCGTCTTCTTCCAGGTGTCGCCGAAGTCGCCGAAGGCATCCTTCAGGCCACCGTGCCCGAGAGCATCGTCGTAGCCGTCAGCGGGATTGCCGTGGTGCTCGAACTCACGGTGGATCTTGCCCAAGGACCGG
Organism: Streptomyces sp. NBC_01428; assembly: GCF_036231965.1. Classification (NCBI taxonomy): domain Bacteria; kingdom Bacillati; phylum Actinomycetota; class Actinomycetes; order Kitasatosporales; family Streptomycetaceae; genus Streptomyces; species Streptomyces sp. NBC_01428. Next base: position 4,166,849 of record NZ_CP109499.1, read on the forward strand.
GAACAGTCCTTGATCAGATCCAGGTCGTACGCGGTTTTGTCACCCATTGAAGAATTCCCCCAGGACAGGTGTGGAGTTCACCGTGCTCGTCTCGTGACTCCGACATCTGACACGGCAGTGCGATGGGGCACGGCATGTGCCCCATCGCACTCAAGCTGTGCGTGTACGCCGGGCTTCGTCAGCCCTTGACACCCTTGGCCAGCTGATCATCAAGGTCCTCGTACGCCTTCGCGGCGTCCTCGAGGAACTTGGCCATGCCCTTGAGGCCCTCAAGGGTCTCCTTCATGCCCTTGGTGAACTCCTTGAAGGAGTCGTCGAAGGCCTGGGAGCCCTTGGACGTGGTGTAGCCGTCCGCGACGAGGCCGTCGATGTAGCTGTCGAGGCCGTGGAGCTTGTCCTCCATCTTCTCCTTCTCGTGGCCCAGTCGCTTAGCAGCGCCCCGCATCTTCTCGTAAGTGATGTCTGCGTCTTTGCCGCCGGCCATGTGGCGTCCTCCATACTCAACTCGCCGCAGGGCCAACCCCCGTGGCTCCTGGTGCGGATGATGCGATCGTCCGCATTGAGCATGCAGCTTACTTATGGCGCTTGCAGGAGCACACCCCGGTTCTGTCACGAGCCCGCACCAGAGGGAGCGTCGGAGGCGGGGCCGGGAACCGCTTCGGGGCACCGTACGTGAGCGGCCTTCGTCGTTCCCTCACACCGCCCGTTGCCTGCGGGAAGGGGTGAGCGGATATCGTCGGGGGCACTGTGGCCCGCGTTCCGGAAGCGGCCTCGGGTGTCTGGGGGAGGACGAGCGTGCGGCTCACTCTGACCGTCGTCGATCCGCTCGGCGGGGCCACCGCCGACGTCGTACTTGATGCGGATCCGGAGTCCTCGGTGGGGGACATCGCCAAGGAACTGGCCGAACACGTCGGGTACGGCGGTGGCGCGCAGATCATCCCGCTCGGCCACCACCAGGGAGCCGCGGGCGGCGGTGCGCCGGTCGCGTACGTCGACGGGTATCCCGTCGATCCCGGCGCGACCATCGGCACCTCGCCGCTCCGCGAGGGTGCCGTCGTCAGCCTGCACGATCCCGCCGGCTGTCTGCCCGGCGAGCCGACCGGACTCGTCGAGCTGCGGGTGGCCGGCGGTCCCGCGGCGGGGGCCGTGCACCGGCTCGGTATCGGCCGCTACGACATCGGCAGCGGCCCCGCCTCGTACATCCGCATCGACGATCCCGAACTGGCCCCCCGTGCGCTGACGTTGTCAGTTGCAACCGACGGAACCTGCCGTCTCGACGTCCACGGCGAGAAGGCGGGTGCGGGCGAGAAGCCGAGCGCGGACGGGGCCGCGGACGGGGCGGACCGGAAGGACGGCGTACGGCTCGACGGGGAGCTGTTCGCCTCCCTCGACGACGACGCCTGGCCGCTCGGAGCCCAGGTCGCCGTCGGCAACACCCTGCTTCAGCTCGACCGTTACGCGCCGCCGAACGCCGCTCTCAAGTGGTCCGAGGACGGTGCGGGGCTGGACTACAACCGGCCGCCGCGCCTGCATCCGCCGGAGCGGGAGACGAAGTTCCGGCTGCCCAGTCCCGTACGGGACTACGAGGCACGGCCGTTGCCCTGGCTGATGGCGCTCACGCCGCTGGTCAGTGCCGTCGTCATGGTGATGGTCTTCGGACGCTGGTACTACATGATCATGGCTCTGCTGAGCCCGCTCATCATGCTCGGCAACTACTTCATGGACAAGAAGCAGGGGCGCAAGTCCCATGCGAAGCAGGTCAAGGAGTACAAGGAACACAAGGAGCGGATCGAGAACGACGCCCAGGAGGCCCTGGTCGCCGAACGGCTCGACCGGCGTCAGGCGATACCGGACCCGGCGACCGTGCTGTCGCTGGGCACCGGACCGCGCACCCGGCTGTGGGAGCGGCGCCGCACCGACGCCGACCACCTGCTGCTGCGCGTCGGCACGGGACAGATGCCGTCCGAGGTCGTGCTCGACGACCCGGAGCGGGACGAGCACAAGCGCCAGGTGACCTGGACCATCGAAGACGCGCCGGTCTCCCTGCCGCTCGCCGAGCGCGGCGTCGTCGGCATCGCCGGACCCGGTGACTCGGCGCAGGCGCTGGGCCGTTGGGCCGTCGCCCAGGCCGCGGTGCTGCACAGCCCGCTGGACGTGCAGTTCTACGTCCTGACGGAGAACAGCGGCCGGGACAGCTGGGACTGGGTGCGCTGGCTGCCGCACAGCAGGCCGGCCGGAGCGCAGGACGCCAACGTGCTGATCGGCACGGACGCCGAGACCGTCGGCGCGCGGATCGGCGAGCTGACCCAGCTCCTCGACGCCCGCCAGAAGGCCGCCCGCGCGAACGGCAACAAGGCGTCGTTCAGCGACCCCGACATCGTCGTCGTCTGGGACGGTTCACGCCGGCTGCGGTCCATGCCCGGTGTGGTGCGGCTGCTGCGCGAGGGCCCGGCCATGTCGATGTACGCGCTCTGCCTGGACGCCGAGGAGCGGTTCCTGCCCGGCGAGTGCCAGGCCATCGTGATCGCGGAGCCGAAGCCCGAGGAGCACGCGTCGGCACGGCAGCCGGCCCGCACCGCGCCCACGGCACCGGCGGCGCCCGGCGGCTTCCCGTCCTTCCACGCCTGGCACGCGGCCGAGCCCGACGACTCCGCCGCCGGCGCCGGCAAGCCCCTCGAACTGCGGCTGCGCGTGCAGCAGACGGGCATCGCGCGGGTCAAGGACGTACGGCCGGACTTCGTGTCGTCGGCCTGGTGCGGACGGCTCGCACGCGCCCTGTCCCCGCTCCGCGACATCAGCGGCGAGACCGAGGACTCGGCCCTGCCCGGTGCCAGCCGGCTGCTCGACGTGCTCCAGCTGGAACCTCCGACCAGCGACGCGATCACCGCGCGCTGGCGGATGGGCGGCCAGTCGACGACGGCCGTGATCGGTGAGTCGTACGACGGTCCGTTCGGCATCGACATGCGGCGGGACGGGCCGCACGGTCTGATCGCCGGTACGACGGGCTCCGGCAAGTCGGAGCTGCTCCAGACGATCGTGGCGTCGCTGGCGGTGGCCAACACCCCGGAGAACATGACGTTCGTCCTCGTCGACTACAAGGGCGGCTCGGCGTTCAAGGACTGCGTCAAACTGCCGCACACCGTCGGCATGGTGACCGACCTCGACGCCCACCTCGTGGAGCGCGCCCTGGAGTCGCTCGGCGCGGAGCTGAAGCGGCGCGAGCACATCCTCGCCGCGGCCGACGCCAAGGACATCGAGGACTACCAGGATCTCGTCCGCCGCGACCCCTCGCACGCCTCCGTGCCCCGACTCCTCATCGTCATCGACGAGTTCGCGTCCATGGTGCGGGACCTGCCCGACTTCGTGACGGGTCTGGTCAACATCGCCCAGCGGGGCCGTTCCCTCGGCATCCACCTGCTGCTGGCCACCCAGCGGCCGAGCGGCGTGGTCTCGCCGGAGATCCGGGCCAACACCAACCTGCGGATAGCGCTGCGCGTGACCGACGGCGGGGAGTCCAGCGACGTCATCGACTCCCCCGAGGCCGGGCACATCTCCAAGAGCACACCGGGCCGGGCGTACGTACGGCTCGGGCACGCCTCGCTGGTGCCGTTCCAGTCGGGCCGCGTCGGTGGCCGGCGGCCGGGTGCCGCCGATCCGGCGGCGCTCGCGCCCTGGGCCGGGCCGCTGGACTGGGCGGACCTCGGGCGGGCCGCGCTGGTCAAGCCGAAGGCCGAGCAGCGCGAGGAGGAGGAGATCACCGACCTGAAGGTGCTGGTCGACGCGGTCCGCGACGCCAACCGGGTACTCGGCATCCCGCAGCAGCACAGCCCCTGGCTGCCGGCGCTGTCCGAGACGCTGCTCCTCGACGAGGTCCCGGTGCCCGCGTTCGCGGGCGGCCCCGGCAAGCTGGCCCCCGCCGCGTACGGCGTGGAGGACCTGCCCGCGGACCAGGCCCGCCGGCCGGTGGTCGTGGACTTCGCGTCCTTCGGGCACCTGCTCATCGGTGGTGCCCCGCGCAGCGGCCGTTCGCAGATCCTGCGCACGATCGCGGGGTCCCTGGCCCGCACCCACTCGGCGGCCGACGTCCACCTGTACGGCATCGACTGCGGCAACGGCGCGCTCAACGCGCTGACCCGGCTGCCGCACTGCGGTGCCGTCGTGGGCCGCAACCAGACCGAGCGCGTGGTCCGTCTCATCGCCCGCCTCAAGGGTGAACTGACGCGCAGGCAGGACCTGTTGGCGGACGCGGGGTTCGCCGACATCGGCGAGCAGCGGGCGGCGGTGCCGGAGGGCGAGCGGCTGCCGCACATCGTGGTGCTGCTGGACCGCTGGGAGGGCTGGCTGCCGACCCTCGGCGAGTACGACCACGGTGACCTCACCGACCAGTTGACCGCGATGATGCGCGAGGGCGCGAGCGTCGGCCTGCACATGGTGATGACGGGTGACCGGCAGATCCTGTCCACCCGGATCGGATCGCTCACCGAGGACAAGTACGGCCTGCGGCTCGCGGACCGCTCCGACTTCTCGCTGATCGGCATCAACGCCCGGAAGATCCCCGAGGAGATCCCGCCGGGCCGCGGCTACCGCAACGAGCACGGCACGGAGACGCAGTTCGCGCTGCTCACCGAGGACGCGACGGGCCAGGGGCAGGCCGCAGCGCTGTCCGCGATCGGTGAGGCCGCCGCCGCGCGGGACGCGGAACTGCCGCGCGACCGGCGTCCGTTCCGCGTCGACGTGCTGCCGACGCGGATCACCTTCGCCGACGCCTGGGAGATGCGCGACCCGGACGCCTCCCGTTCCAGGCTGTGGGGGCTGGCGGGCATCGGCGGCGACGACATCATGGGCTTCGGCCCGGACCTGTCCCAGGGCGTGCCGACGTTCGTGATCGCGGGCCCCGCCAAGTCGGGCCGCAGTACGACGCTGATGAACATGGCCCGCTCGTACCTGGCCCAGGGCGTCCGCCTGGTCGTCGCCGCGCCCCGCCCCTCCCCGCTCCGTGAACTGGACGGCGAGGAAGGCGTCTTGAAGGTCTTCGACGAGGACGACATCGAGGGCGACGACCTGCGCGAGGCCATCGACTCGGCGTCCCGCGAGGAGCCGATCGTGGTCCTGGTCGACGACGGCGAGGTCCTGGAGGACTGCGACGCCGAGACGGTCTTCAAGCGGATCGTGCAGCGCGGCGCCGAACGCGGCCTCGGCCTGGTCATCGCCGGTGACGAGGAGGACGTGTGCAGCGGCTTCTCCGGCTGGCAGGTCGAGATGAAGAAGGGCCGCCGCGGCATCCTGCTGTCGCCGCAGGACTCGTCCGCGGGAGAGCTGATCGGCATCCGCACGAACCGCAGCATGGTCGGCGGCCCGGTCGCGCCCGGCAAGGGCCTGCTGCACCTCGGCGACGGCGAACCCCTGACGGTGACCACGCCGATGTGACCCCGGGGATGTCGCAGGGGCATGGACACGAGGAGGTCCGGTGGGCGGGTCGGCGAGGCCGAAGCGGCGCAGGGCGGCCGGGGCAGCGCTGCGCTACGAGCATGTGCGGCAGCGGCCGTCGGCGTGGTCGCAGGCGAGGGAGAAGGCGTCCCGTGGGGAGTGTCTCGCCGGCTGCCTCGTGCTGCTGGTCGTCACGGCGGCGCTGATCGGGCTCGCACTCACGGTCATGACCTGGGGACCTCGGCTCTGGGGCCGGGTCGCCCCCTCCGTACCCGGCGGCGGCTACGGCTTCGCGGCCGTCGTCGGCACGCTCCTGCCGATCGGGATCGCCGTCCTCGGAATGACGCTGTCACGGATGAGGTGGCGTACGAGAGCACTCCGTTCGCTGGGCTGGCTGGTGGCCTCCCTGCCGGGCGCCGCCGCCTGCCTCGTATGGACGGTGGTGGTGCTGGCGAGCTTCCGCCCCAAGCACCGGAGGGACTGGGACGGCTCCTGCTACGAGCGCGGCGAGGCGTGCTGGGTGCACGTCGAGTACCCCTGGGTCTGGGCCGTCGGGGTGCTGTCGACGGTGCTGGTGTCCGCGGCCGTGATCATCGTGGCCTTCCGGGTCATGGACACCCGCGAGAAGCCCGCGGCCGCCTGATCCGGGACATGCGCGCACACGCCCTGCACGGGCCCGACGCGCCCTATCCGACCTTCGTCATCTTGGCCACCGGGTCGCCCGCGTCGGCGTTGTCCGTCTCGTAGGTGAGGGTGCCGGGGCCCGGGGTGAGGCGGACCTCGTGGCGGCCGGTGGTGCAGACGTCGCGGTTGGACGGGTCGGCGACGCTCGTGGCGACGAGCTGCTTCGCGGTGACCTTCTTCAGGATGAGGGTGTCGTCGCAGATGCCGCCGATCTGGTCGGTCTGCCGGAAGGTGCCCAGCTCCTGCCCCACGGCGGCCTGGTGGACGGTCACGCGGAAGGTGCCCATCGGCAGGGTGCCCTCCAGCGCGAGCGCGTCGCCCTCCCAGGTGCCGAGATAACGGGCGGGGATCGCGGACGCCTGCCCGGTCGCGCCGGGTGTGCTCCGCGTGGGAGCGGGCTCGGCGGCGGTCGCCCCGGACGACGGGCCCGGGGTGGCGGAGGGGCTCCGGCTCTCCCGCGCTGTCGGGGCGGGGCCCGACGCGCTGTCCTGGTTGTCCGAGCCCCCGCCCGGCAGGAGGTCGAAGAGGAACGCCGAGCCGACGGTCACGGCCGCCAGCGCTCCGGCGACGGCGAGCGCGACCGTGCAGCTCATCCGCCGGCCCCGGCCGTCCGTCCCGGGCGCGCTGGTCGCGGCGACACTGACCGAGACCTTGCCCGGCCGGTCCCGCACCGGCCCGGTGTCCGGCGCCCCGTCGCGGTGCACGGCGTCCTGGGGCCCGGCGCCTCCCGTCTCGCGCTGCCCGGGAAGGTACGGGGGCATCGTGGGCGGCGGTCCGAAGCCGGGCGGCGGCGGACCGAACCCGGGCGTCGGCGAAGACGCCCCGAATCCGGATCCGGGCGGCCCGAACCCGTTCCCGGCACCCGTCCCGGCGCCGGTCCCCGCACCCGTCCCTCCGGTGCTCCCGGGACCGCCGGTGCCCACCGCCGGACTGCTGAACCCCACCAGCCCGGACGGCGCGGCCTCCTCCGCCCCGGTCGCCTCAAGGTTCAGCAGCTGTACGGCACTTCGGCTCACCTGCTCCACCAGGGCGCCCGGCAGCCAGCCGGCCGTCACGAGCCGGGCCGCTCCCTGCGGCGCCAGGCGGACGGCCACCTCGGCCGGAGTGGGCCGGTCCGTCGGCGACTTGGCCAGACAGGCCGCCACCAGGTCACGCAACTCGCCGTCCAGGGCGTCGAGTCGGGGCTCCTCGTGGACCACCATGTAGAGGAGGGAGGCGGACGAGTCCCCGGGGAACGGGGGCCGGCCGGTGGCCGCGTACGCGAGGACGGCACCGAGGGAGAAGAGGTCGGCGGCGCCCGTGACGCCCTTGCCGAGGATCTGCTCGGGGGACATGTAGCCGGGCGAGCCGACCGAGACGCCGGTCGAGGTGAGGGAGGCGGTGCCGTCGGTGGCCCGGGCGATCCCGAAGTCGATCAGCAGGGGGCCGTCGAGGGTCAGCAGCACGTTGGACGGTTTGACGTCACGGTGGACGAGGCCCAGGGAGTGGACCGCCGTGAGGGCCTCGGCCAGCCCGGCGCCGAGCGCGCGCACGGAGTGGACCGGGAGCGGACCGCCGTCCGCGACGGCCGCCGTCAGGGAGGGGCCGGCCGCGTAGCCGGTGGCGACCCAGGGCACGGGCGCCTCGGGGTCCGCGTCGAGGACGGGGGCCGTCCAGGCACCGCCGACCCGTCGCGCCGCCTCGACCTCGCGCCGGAAGCGGGCCCGGAACTCCTCGTCGAGCGCGAAGTGCGGATGCACGATCTTGACCGCGACCGTCCGTCCGCCCGCGCTGCGGCCCAGATACACGCGGCCCATGCCGCCGGAGCCCAGCCGGCCGAGCAGCCGGTAGGGCCCCACGACAGTGGGTTCGTCGACGCCGAGTGGCTGCATGGCACCCACGGATCACCCCTCCCCCGTACACACTGCCCAGCAGCGTAGTGCCGTGCGCCTCCGGAGCCCCCCGACTGTGGGTGTCTCAGGGCTGGAGAAGCCGTACGTCCACGTCCGCCGGGAATCCGGTGGTCGGGCCGACGCGACGCGCGAACTCCTGGACGGCCGCCAGCTGAGGACCGCCGAAGCGGAAGTCGAGCGTCGTGAAGTACTGCTCCAGGACCGCCTCGTCGAAGGCCTCCCAGCGGGCCGCCTGCTCGGCGACCTTGGAGACCTCGTCCAGCGACAGGTCACGGGAGGCGAGGAAGGCCTCGTGCACCTTGCGGGTGACGAGCGGCTCGCGCTCCAGGTAGTCGCGCCGGGCCGCCCAGACGGCGAAGACGAACGGGAGGCCCGTCCACTCCTTCCACAGCGTGCCGAGGTCGTGCACCTGGAGCCCGTACTTCGGCCCGTCGAGCAGGTTGGCCCGCAGCGCCGCGTCGCCGATGAGGACGGCGGCGTCGGCCTCCTGCATCATCAGGCTCAGGTCGGGCGGGCAGGTGTAGTACGACGGCTGGACGCCGACCTTCTCGGCGAGCAGCAGCTGCGCGAGCCGGACGGACGTGCGGGACGTCGAGCCGAGGGCGACGCGGGCGCCGTCCAGCTGGTCCAGCGGGACCTGCGAGACGATCACGCAGGACATCACGGGGCCGTCGCAGCCGACCGCGATGTCCGGGAAGGCGACCAGCTCGTCGGCGTGCTTGAGGAACTCGACGAGCGTGATGGGCCCGATGTCGAGATCACCCCGCACCAGCTGCTCGCTGAGCTTCTCCGGGGTGTCCTTGGTGAGCTCGAAGTCGAGGAGCGTGCCCGTTCTCGCGAGCCCCCAGTACAGGGGCAGGCAGTTCAGGAACTGGATGTGGCCGACGCGCGGCCGGGTGCGAGAATTGTCCACATCGCGAGGCTAGCCCCCATGGGATAGGGCGCGGGCTTCAGGGTGGCCCACGGGTGGCGGAAACCCTCCGGTCCCCCGGTGTCAACCCTTGTGACACCGCGAAGTCAACGCACGTCAGACCGCTCGTCCGTCCGGGCGAAAGTTCTCGGTGGCGTGATCTTTCCCCCTATTGCTTTCGGCTGCCTGCGTGCTAGGCTCGCCCGCAAGTTGCAGTTTGGTTTCCCTTGCAGTACAGAGCCTGCGGAGCATGTGACCGCGGGCTCTCGTCGTTTTCAGACGTATGCAGTTGTTTACACAATCGCAGGTTCTGGAGCAGGGCAACCCTTTGGGCCCAAGGAGGGCTTATGGCTACCGGAACCGTGAAGTGGTTCAACGCCGAAAAGGGCTTTGGTTTCATCGCCCAGGAAGGCGGCGGCCCGGACGTCTTCGTCCACTACTCCGCGATCAACGCGAGCGGATTCCGCTCTCTCGAAGAGAACCAGGCGGTTTCCTTCGACGTCACGCAGGGTCCGAAGGGCCCGCAGGCGGAGAACGTCACCCCGATGTAAGTATGCGGCTCTCTGAGCCGATGCTTTGATCCGGACCTGATAGCAGTACCCAAGGAGCCCCGCGCCAGCCGGTCGCGGGGCTCCTGCCTGTGGCCCGCCGGTCAGCCGGCACCCTTCAGCTCGGCCCAGACCGTCTTCCCGACCTGCCGGTCCTCGACGCCCCACGCCGTACTGAGCGCGGCGACGATCCGCAGGCCCCGGCCGCTCTCCGCATCCCCTCCGGCACCCGGCGTCACCGGACGCCGGTCCCCCCGCGCGTCCGCCACCTCCACCCGCACCGTGCCGTCGCCGGCGAGCCTCAGCCGCAGCTCGACATCGCGGCCCGGCACGTGGCCGTGCGTGACCGCGTTCGCCGCCAGCTCGGCGACGACCTGGGCCACCAGATCACTGAGGCCGCTGCCGTGCGGGACGCCCCAGTCGTGCAGCTGCTGGACCGCCAGCCTGCGGGCCAGCCGTGCGCCCCGGCGCGTGGAGCTGAGCCGCTGGGCGAACTCCGTCGCCTGCGCGGCGACTCCCTGGGTGGAGATATGTGCGTTCACGTGACAGAGCGTGGCCGGTCGTCTCTACGCTGACCAGGTGCGACCGCCCGACGCCGTGGAGCCGTACGACCGCGGTCGCGCCCTGTACGAGTCGTCGACCGTGACCACGAAGGCGGTGCCGCGCATGACCGACGCGGAGACCCCGGCCCAGGCCGATGGAACGACCGAGCTGTTCACCGCGATCGGGAGGCAGTTGAAGATCCTCAGGGAGCGCGCCGGGCTGACCCAGAAGGAACTGGGCACGGCCCTCGGCTACGGACCCGACCTCATCTCCGCCATGGAACGCGGCGTCCGGATCACCCGCCCCGAGTTCCTGGAACGGGCGGACGAGGTCCTGGCGGCGGGCGGCCTCCTCCGCGCGGCCGCCGACCCCGTCACCAAGGCCATGCGCAAGGCCCGTACCCGGCACCCCGAGTGGTACCGGAGCTATGCCGCACTGGAGGGCGAGGCTGTCTCCCTCTACGACTACAGCACGATGGGCGTGCTGGGCCTGTTGCAGACGGAGGAGTACGCGCGGGCCGTCTTCACGCAACGGCACCCTCCCCTCGACGAGGGAACCATCGAGCAACGCGTGGCCGACCGCCTCTCCCGACAACAGGTCTTCGAACGCTGGCCGCCTCCTGAGTGCAGCTTCGTCATGGAGGAGGCCGTTCTGCAACGGCCGATCGGCGGCACCGACGTACACGCAGAGCAGTTGAGGAAGCTGCTCCGCATCGGGGCCCTGCGCAATGTTCAACTCCAGGTGATGCTCACTGGTCGCCATGAACACCCCAGCCTGGACAGCTCGTTCACCTTGCTCGCGCCCCGGGGGCGGGAGCAAGTCGCCTATATGGAAACCCACGCATACCCACGGCTGGTCACCGACCGGGAAGAGGTGCGCATCCTCGCCTCTCGCTATGGAATCATCCGGGCGCAGGCGCTGACTCCCGATGCGTCGCTGGCCCTGATCGAGAAGATGCTGGGAGAACGATGAACATAGAGCAGCTCCGCTGGTTCAAATCGACCTACAGCAGCGGCGAGGGCGGCCAATGCCTGGAGGTCGCCTTCACCTGGCGCAAGTCGAGTCACAGCGGCGGTGAGGGCGGCGAATGTGTCGAGGTCGCCGCCTCCCACCGTGCCGTCCGCGTCCGGGACTCCAAGAACCCCGCCGGGCCGCAGCTCGCGCTGTCCCCCGGCAGCTGGTCCGCCTTCCTCGCGGGCGGGGTCCTCGGGGACCGGAGTTAGCCGCTACCCGGCGTAGATCGCCTCGATCTCCCGGGCGAAGTCCCCCGCGATCGCCGCGCGCCGCAGCTTCATCGAGGGGGTGAGGTGACCCGCCGCCTCGGTGAAGTCGCGGGGCAGGACGGTGAAGCGGCGGATGGACTCCGGGCGGGAGACGAGCTTGTTCGCCTCGTCGACCGCCCGCTGGAGGATCGCGAGCAACTCCGGGTCGTCCATGATCAGTTCGGGTGGCACCCCGTGCTTGCCGTTCATCTGGCGCCAGTGCGTGATGCCCTCGGGGTCGAGTGTGATGAGGGCGGAGACGAACGGGCGGCGGTCGCCGACCACCATGCACTGGGCGATCAGGGGGTGGGAGCGGAGCCAGTCCTCCAGCGGCGCCGGGGCGACGTTCTTGCCGCCCGCGGTGATCAGGATCTCCTTCTTGCGCCCGGTGATGGTGAGGTAACCGCCGTCGTCCAGTTCACCGATGTCCCCGGTCGCGAACCAGCCGTCCGGGGCCGCGTCGACGACACCGCCCGCGTTCGGGTCCCAGTAGCCGCGGAAGACCTGTTCGCCGCTCAGCAGGACCTCGCCGTCGGCCGCTATCCGCACCCGGGTACCGGGCAGCGGCCAACCGACCGTGCCCAGACGGGGTTTGACCGGGGGCGTGACGGTCGCGGCGGCGGTCGTCTCCGTCAGGCCGTACCCCTCGAAGATCTCGATGCCGGCGCCCGCGTAGAAGGCGGCGAGGCGGCGGCCGAGCGGGGAACCGCCGCAGATGGCGTAACGGACCCGGCCGCCCAGCGCGTTGCGGATCCGGCGGTAGACAAGGGGGTCGTAGAGGGCGCGGGCGGTGCGCAGTCCCCGGCTCGGTCCGGGTCCGGTGCCGTGCTGCTTGGCCTCGACGGCCTCGCCGTACTTCTGGGCGATGCGGGCCGCGCGGTCGAACGACGAGCCGCGGCCCATCCGCTCGGCCGTCGCGCGGCCGGTGTTGTAGACCTTCTCCAGGACGTACGGGATGGCCAGCAGGAACGTCGGCTTGAACGAGGCCAGGTCGGCGAGGAGTTCCTCGGTCTGGAGGCTCGGGGCGTGGCCGAGTTTCACCCGGGCGCGCATACAGGCGACGGCGACCATGCGGCCGAAGACGTGCGAGAGCGGGAGGAAGAGGAGGGTGGAGGCGGGGTCCTGGGTGCGGGACTTGAAGATCGGGTAGAGCAGTTCCACCGCGTTGTCGACCTCGGCGAAGAAGTTGCCGTGGGTCAGGGCGCAGCCCTTGGGCCGGCCGGTGGTGCCCGAGGTGTAGATCAGGGTGGCGAGCGTGTCGGGGCCCAGCACGCCGCGCCGGACGGCGACTTCCTGGTCGGTGACGTTGCGCCCGAGCTCCGCGAGGCGCTCCACGTGTCCCTTCTCGAAGACCCACATGTGCCGCAGGTCCGGGATGTGCTCGCGCTCGGGGCCGAGGGTCGCGGCCTGGGCCACGGACTCCACGGCGATGGCGACGGCTCCGGAGTCCTGGAGGATCCAGCGGGTCTGGAAGACCGACGAGGTGGGGTAGATGGGCACGGTGACGAGCCCGGCGGCCCAGGCGGCGAAGTCGAGGAGCGTCCACTCGTACGTCGTGCGCGCCATGATGGCGATCCGGTCGCCCGGCATGAGCCCTTCGGCGATCAGTCCCTTGGCGACGGCCAGCACCTGGTCGGCGTACTCGGCGGCGGTCACGTCGGTCCAGCGGTCGCCGTCGGGTGTCTTCCGGCTGAGGACCGGCTCGTGCGGTGCGGCCGCCGCGTTGTCGAAGGGGATGTCGGCGAGGGAGCCGTGCGTCACCTGCCCCACGAGCGGCGGTACCGCGACCTCGCGCACGACTCCGTCGAACCGCCTGATCTCGGGTTCCCGCAGAGGTGGGGCGGCGTCGTGGGCGTACGTGCTGGACACAAGGCGGCTCCTTGTCGGCCGGGTGGCCGGGGCGGGTGCAAGGCGGGTGCGGGTGGGCTCGGAGGAGCGCGGGGCACGCCACCTCATACGGGCCTGGGGAGTGGGGGGTTCAGGGTCGGCAACCCGGTGAGACCGGGGATGCTACGGCGCCCGCGTGTGGGGTTTGTGGCGCTTTGGGGCGGGCGGGGTGCGAGTTACCGGGGGTAGCCGTGTGGGCGTGCATCGGTGTGCGGGCCACGTTTCGCGGGGGAGAGAGAGGCTCGTCGGTGGACGCCCCCTCGGGAGGGTGGGTGGACCAGGTTCCCCGGGACGCGGCCGACGGCGGGCGTCCCGTGCGCGCCGGCCGGCCGGGCCCCGGGACCGGCCTCAGCCGCGCTCCAGGATCGCCGTCACCCCCTGCCCTCCGGCGGCGCAGACGGAGATCAGCCCGCGGCCGGGCGTGTTCCGCTCCGCGAGGAGCGTCGCCAGGGTCGCCACGATGCGGGCGCCGGTGGCGGCGAAGGGGTGGCCGGTGGCCAGCGAGGAGCCCGCCACGTTCAGGCGGGAGCGGTCCACCGTGCCGAGGCCGCGCTTCTCCCAGGCGGCGAGGGTGGCGAGCACCTGGGAGGCGAACGCCTCGTGTATCTCGACGAAGTCGAAGTCGGACAGGGCGAGTCCGGTCAGCTCCAGCATGCGCGGGACGGCGTACGCGGGTGCCATCAGGAGCCCGTCCTCGCCGCCCGCCACGTCCCCCTCGACGAAGTCGACGGCGGCGGTCTCGTACGCGGTCAGGTGGGCGAGGACGGGCAGCCCGCGCGCCGTCGCCCACGCGTCGCTCGCGAGCAGCACCACGGCGGCGCCGTCGGTGAGCGGCGTCGAGTTGCCCGCGGTCATCGTCGACTCGGGGGCGTCGAGGCCGAACACCGGCTTGAGCGTGGCGAGTTTCCCGACCGTCGAACCGGGCCGGAGGTTCTGGTCCCGGTCGAGACCGCGGAAGGGGACGACGAGATCGTCCAGCAGACCCCGGTCGTACGCCGCGGCGAGCCGCTGGTGACTGGTGGCGGCCAACTCGTCCTGCTCCTCGCGCCGCACACCCCAGGCGCGGGCGGTGACGGCGGCGTGCTCGCCCATCGACAGGCCCGTGCGCGGTTCGGCGTTGCGCGGGATGTCCGGCACGAGGTGGGCGGGGCGGACGCGGGCGAGGGCCTTGAGGCGGGCGCCGGGCGACTTCGCGCGGCGGACTTCGAGGAGGATGCGGCGCAGGGTGTCGTTCACGCCGAGGGGGGCGTCGCTGGCCGTGTCCGCGCCGCCCGCGACGGCCGACTCGGTCTGGCCGAGGGTGATCTTGTTGGCGGCGGCGATGACGGCCTGGAGGCCGGTGCCGCAGGCCTGCTGGATGTCGTACGCGGGGGTGCGGGCGTCGAGCTTCGAGCCGAGGACCGTCTCGCGGGCGAGGTTGAAGTCGCGGCTGTGCTTGAGGACGGCGCCGGCCACCAACTCCCCGACCGCGCCCGGCTCGTCGAGCCCGTACCGCTCGGCCAGGCCGTCGACGGCGGCGGTCAGCATCTCCTGGTTGGAGGCGGTGGCGTAGGGGCCGTCGGACCGCGCGAAGGGGATCCGGGTCCCGCCGACGACGGCGACCGGGCGCGTCCGCGCGAGGCCGGGCCCCCGCGGCGCGGCGGACGCGGCCGTGTCAGCGCCGGACGCGGCGGTCGCCGCGCTCGCCGCGGTCGAGGCAGATGCCGTCTCGGCTCGCGTGTCGTCCCGCTCGCTCATCCCTGGACCGCCTTCCGGAGAACGTGCTGTCTCATCTCGACCTGTCCCCTCGCCCTGACATACCCTTACCCCAGGTAACCTTACTCTGGAGTAAATTAACGTCCGTATGGGGAGTTGGACAATGGCCGACCGCTATCTGAGCTTCACCGGCACCGCGCCGGGCCGCTTCCTGACCCGTCGCCTCGGGCTGCCCCAGCCGACGGCTCTGCACCGCTGGTCGGCCGAACACCCCTCCTTCACCGGCGAGTTGCTCCACCTCAGCGCGGGCAAGTCTCCGCTGGACGGGCGGGACGGACTCGCCGCCGTCCTGGCCAGGACCGGGCTCGCGGTGCGCGCGCGGAGCGAACGGCCCGTCGCCGTCGTCCTCGACGCGACCGGTGTCACCGACATCGACACCCTCGCCGAGGTGCACGCCGCCCTGCACCCCGTCGTCCGGTCGGTCGCCCGCAGCGGCCGGGTCATCGTGCTCGGCGCCCCCCTCGACACCGCCGACCACCATCAGGCTGCGGTCCAGCAGGCCCTGGAGGGCTTCGTACGCTCGCTCGGCAAGGAGATCGGGCGCGGCATCACGGTGACCCTGCTGCGGCTGACCGACGCGAACGCCGCCGAGTCGACGCTGCGGTTCCTCCTCTCCCCCAAGTCCGCCTACGTGAGCGGCCAGGTGATCGGGATCGGCGGCGGGGCGGAGGTGACCGCGCCCGCGGACTGGGCCCTCCCCCTCGCCGGGCGCACCGCGCTCGTCACCGGCGCGGCACGCGGCATCGGCGAGGCGGTGGCGGCCACGCTGGCGCGGGACGGGGCCCGGGTGGTGTGCCTGGACGTGCCGGGTGCGGCGGTCGAACTCGAATCCGTCGCCGGGCGACTGGGCGGAACCGCCCTCGCCCTCGACATCACCGCCCCCGACGCGGGAGCGCGGATCCTCGCCGCCCTGCCCTCCGAGGGGCTGGACGTCCTCGTCCACAACGCGGGGATCACCCGCGACCGCCGCCTGGTCAACATGGCCGCGGAGCGCTGGAGTCCGGTGCTCGACGTGAACCTCGCGAGCGTGCTGCGCACCACGGACGCGCTGCTCTCGGCGGGCGGCCTGCGGACCGGCGGCCGGATCGTCGCGACGGCCTCCATCGCCGGGCTCGCGGGGAACGCGGGCCAGACGAACTACGCCGCGAGCAAGGCCGGCGTCGCCGGACTCGTCCGCGCGCTGGCCCCGACCGCCGCGGCGGAACACGGGGTCACCGTGAACGCCGTGGCGCCGGGCTTCATCGAGACGAAGATGACGGCCGCCGTCCCGCTGTTCATCCGTGAGGCGGGCCGCCGGATGAACTCCCTCGGCCAGGGCGGTCTGCCCGTCGACGTCGCCGAGACCACCGCCTGGCTCGCGCACCCCGCGTCCGGCGGCGTCAACGGCCAGGTCGTCCGGGTCTGCGGCCAGAGCCTGCTGGGGGCCTAGGCGTGTCCGCAAAGTCTCGCCTGCCCGGCCTTCGGGCGGACGACGTGACTTTGCGGACACCCCCTGGGACACGACCTGGGCCGTGTCCCGGAGCACCCCTCCCCCTCCGTCCACCGGCAGCCGCACCTCCCACCACCCCGGAGACTCCGATGCGTACGCAGCCCTCCACCCGTCCCGAGCCCGCGACCCGGACCCTCGCCGCGCCGCCCTCCCTCGGCCCGCTGCTGGCGCGCGGAGCCCTGCTCTCCCCGTTCAAGCGCCCCCGCCCGGACGCTCCCGTCCCGGCCACCCGGCTCGTCCTGCCGGGCGTGCGGGTCGACCTCGCCCGCCTCGCCGCCTACGAGCGGGTGTGCGGGTTCGCGACCGGGCCGGACGTCCTGCCGGTCACCTATCCCCATGTGCTGGCCTTCCCGCTGGCCATGCGGATCATGGCGGGGCGGGACTTCCCGCTGCCGCTGCTCGGCCTGGTGCACACGTCGATCGGGATCACCCAGTACGAGGAACCGACCGCGACCGCGGCGTACGACCTCGCGGTGCGTGTCGAGGGCCTGGCACCGCACCGCCGGGGCACCGAGGCGACCGTACTGACCGAGGCGCGGGCCGACGGCCGGCTCGTGTGGGAGTCCAGGAGCACGTATCTGGCGCGGCACCGGGCGCACGGGGAGACGCCGGGGGACACGGCCCGGGAGCCGGCGCCCGACGGGTCGGGACCGCCCTCGCGGGAGGAGCCGGGAACAGTGCCGGACAAGGAGCCCCCGTCCCCGCCCGCGTCGGCCGAGTGGCGGCTCGCGCAGGACGTCGGCCGCCGCTACGGCGCGGTCTCCGGCGACCGCAACCCGATCCATCTGCACCCGCTGACGGCCCGCCTGTTCGGCTTCCCGCGCGCCATCGCGCACGGCATGTGGACCGTCGCCCGCTGCCTCGCCGCGTACGGCCCGCAGAGCGCCGTGGAGATACGGGCGGACTTCCGGGCGCCGGTCCTGCTCCCGGGCACGGTGACGTACGCCGCCCGGGGCCCCGCCTTCGAACTCCGCACCGGCGACCGCGTCCACCTCACCGGCGACGTACGTCCGCTGCCGCCGGGGACGAGGGCGAGCGGTGAGCCGGACACCGCGGCGCCGACCGGGTGACCGGGGAGGCGGCACGGCCGTGCGAGGCCCCGGTTCGCCCGCCCGGCGGGCAGACTGCCCGGGCCCGCCGCCCCCGCGACCTCCGGAGTCCGTCATGCCCCGGCCCACCGACGGACCGGCCGAAGCGGCCGCCCACCTGGCCGTCTGCGACCACACCCACCTCTTCCCGGGCGCCCGCTGCCGCGTCCGGGGCCTCCCGGACCCCGGCGCCTTCGCCGCCGGCCCGGCGCCGGTCGAACTGGCGCTGCGCTTCTCCGACGACGTGGTCACGGAGGCCGAGGTGCGCACCACGGACCCGGCGGGCCCCGTACTCGCCGTCCCGGAGTACACCACCGGCGCCGGCACGACCGTCGCCGCCCGCACCTGGCTGATCCGGGAGTTCACCAGGACCGGCGACGAGGTCGAGCTGATCATCGGCGGCCACGCCTCGGCGTGAGCGTCACCCCGGGCGGGCGAGACCGTGCGGACAGGACCTAGGACTGCCCGGACGCCTGCGGCGGGATCCACGGCCGGTCGCGCATGAGGTCGCCGAGGCCCGCCCAGGCGAAGTTCATCAGCGTGGTGGCGGCCTGCCGGGCGGAGACGCCCGGCGTGACGTTGGCCCAGGCGGCGAGCGACTCGGCGGCGCCGACCAGGGCCTCGGCCAGTCCGGCGACCTCCCGTTCGGGCAGCGAGGGGTCGCGGTGCGCCTCACGGGCGGCGTCGACGATCAACTCCGTGACGAACAGGACGAGTTCCTCGCGCATCGCGGACACCTCGGCCGCGAAGGGTTCACCGTGCGTACGGGCCTGGAGATGCAGGACCGCCCATCCGTCGGGATGTTCGGCGGTGTGCGTGAAGAACGCCCCGAGGCCTTCCCAGAGTTGGCGGTCGGCGGGCAGTCCCTGGCGGACACCGGCACGGACGGCGGCGGTCAGCGCCTTGGCCTCACGCCGGATGCACGCGGTGAACAGGTCTTCCTTGGAGTTCAGGTACAGGTACACCAACGGCTTGGACACGCCCGCGAGTTCGGCGATCTCGTCCATCGACGCGGCCCGGTAGCCGCGCTGCCCGAAGGTCCGTACGGCGGCGTCCAGCATCTGCTGTTCGCGTACCGCGCGCGGCATCCGCTTGCTCTTCACAGCACCCATGCGGGCAAGCGTACGATCCGCCGCGCCCCCGGCCGGGCACGCGGCGCTGTCGGGCGGGGGTCAGGAGGTCTGGCTGCGGGCGCCGGGAGAGGCCTCGTCGAGGGCCTCGTCCTCCTGGCTGCGGTTGCGGTCCAGGTTGGCCCTGGCGCGGTCCACGCGCGCGACGACCTGCGCCGAGGCACGGTCGCGCTCGCCGCGCAGGACGACGAAACTGATCGGCGCGGAGATCACCAGGGCGAGCAGGACGACCCACATGTAGTTGGAGTCGCCGAGGCCGCGGGGGGCGATGCCCGAGTAGACGAGGCCCCAGACGACCACGAGGCAGCCCACGAAGATACCGAGGCGCATCAGTGTGTAGCGGAACATCTCAATCCACTCTTCCCGTTCCGAACGTTCCCAAAGACCACCGTCCAGTGAAGCACGCCAGGAGGTCGATCTTGCAGGGGGGTCGATCGGCCCTCAGCCGCGCAGACCGAGGGACAGCAGCATGGTGATGTCGTCGCGGTCCTCGCCGGGCGCGACCCGGATCGCGCCGGGCACCCGGCCGACCTCCTTGTAGCCGCAGGACGCGTAGAAGCGCTCCAGGCCCTCGCCGCCCCGGCAGGTCAGCCGGATCGCCTCGACGCCGTCGAGCGAGCCCGCCGCCTCCTCGGCCGCGGCGAGCAGGTCCCGGCCGTACCCCCGGCCCTGGTGGCGGGGGTGCACCATCACGGTGTAGAGCCACACCCAGTGCCGCATCAGCCGGTGGGTGTTGTGCGTGAGGAAGGCGGTCGCGGCGACCTCGCCGTCCTCGTCCCGGCCGACCAGCAGTCGGGTGCGGCCCTCGGCCATGGCGACGAAGTGCTTCACGAGTTCCGGCCGCACGTCCGCGGCGGTCACCGACGGTACGAAGCCGACGGAGCCGCCCGCGTTCGAGACGTCCGCCCAGAGGGCGACCACCCCGTCCCGCAGGACAGGGGTGACCGCCGGGTCCAGCTCGAAGCGCAGCGCCACGTCAGACCCGCATGGCCTGCGGCGACTCGCGGCGCTCCGGGTCCGGGCCGTCGTACTCGCGGATGATCTCGTAGCGCGTGTTCCGCTCGACCGGGCGGAACCCGGCGTCGCGGATCAGGTCGAGGATGTCCTCGCGGGTCAGCTTGTTGGGCGTCCCGAAGTTGTCCGCGTCGTGCGTGATCTTGTACTCGACGACCGAGCCGTCCATGTCGTCCGCGCCGTGCTGGAGGGCGAGCTGGGCGGTCTGCACACCGTGCATGACCCAGAACACCTTGACGTGCGGGACGTTGTCG
This sequence comes from Streptomyces sp. NBC_01428, assembly GCF_036231965.1. NCBI lineage: Bacteria > Bacillati > Actinomycetota > Actinomycetes > Kitasatosporales > Streptomycetaceae > Streptomyces > Streptomyces sp. NBC_01428. Next base: position 4,186,732 of record NZ_CP109499.1, read on the forward strand.
AACAGGAGCCGGGAGACCGCGAAGGTCTTCAGCGCCTCGGCGCCGGTCGCCATCTGGGTGCGGGCCTGGAGGCGGTTGCGGACCTTGCCGTCCTTCATGTCCACGAAGTCGTGCTGGTAGCGCAGCGGGATGAAGACCTGGAAGCCGCCGGTCTCGTCCTGCAGCTCACGCAGCCGCAGCACGTGGTCCACGCGGTGCCGGGGCTCCTCGATGTGCCCGTACAGCATCGTGCACGGGGTCTTGAGACCCTTCTCGTGCGCGAGGCGGTGGATGCGCGACCAGTCCTCCCAGTGGGTGCGGTGGTCGACGATGTGCTGGCGGACCTCCCAGTCGAAGATCTCCGCGCCGCCGCCGGTCAGCGACTCCAGGCCGGCGTCGATCAGCTCGTCGAGGATCTCCGAGGCGGACAGCCCCGAGATCGTCTCGAAGTGGTGGATCTCCGTGGCCGTGAAGGCCTTCAGGGAGACCTCCGGGAGGGCCTTCTTCAGCTCGCTCAGGGAGCGCGGGTAGTACCGCCACGGGAGATTCGGGTGCAGGCCGTTGACGATGTGCAGCTCGGTGAGGTTCTCGCCCCGCATCGCCGTGGCGAGCCGGACGGCCTCCTCGATGCGCATCGTGTACGCGTCCTTCTCGCCCGGCTTGCGCTGGAACGAGCAGTACGCGCAGGACGCGGTGCACACGTTCGTCATGTTCAGGTGACGGTTGACGTTGAAGTGGACGACGTCGCCGTTCTTCCGGGTACGCACCTCGTGCGCGAGGCCGCCGAGCCACGCCAGGTCGTCCGACTCGTAGAGCGCGATGCCGTCCTCACGGGTCAGCCGCTCACCGGCCCGGACCTTGTCCTCCAGCTCGCGCTTGAGCCCGACATCCATGCGTTTACCTCTCCCTGTGACGAATCCTGCCAACCGTACTCCCCCGCCTCCGGGCGGGATCGCCCCCACCAGGGGCTGCGCGGGGCGACCCGCGTCACTCCTCCTCGGGGAGTTCCCCGACGCGGTTCTCCCACTTCGTCGACAGGACGATCGTCGTACGGGTGCGGGAGACGCCCTTGGTGCCCGACAGGCGCCGGATGGTCTTCTCCAGGCCGTCGACGTCGCTGGAGCGCACCTTGAGCATGAACGAGTCGTCGCCCGCGATGAACCAGCAGTCCTCGATCTCGCCGAGGTCGCGCAGCCGGTGGGCCACGTCCTCGTGGTCGGCCGCGTCGGAGAGCGAGATGCCGATCAGGGCGGTCACGCCGAGACCGAGCGAGGCCGAGTCGACCGTCGCGCGGTACCCGGTGATGACACCGGCCGCCTCCAGCCGGTTGATGCGGTCGGTGACGCTGGGTCCCGACAGGCCCACGAGACGCCCCAGCTCCGCGTACGAGGCCCGGCCGTTCTCCCTCAGGGCCTGGATGAGCTGCCTGTCCACCGCGTCCATGCGATCGAAGCCTTCCACTGAAAAGGTCTGAAGAAATCCGAAGAGTTCCGAAGAGTCCGAAAAGCCTGAAGAGTTGCTGAGGGGTGCGGACCCTCAGGTGGTGTCGCCCCGGGAGCCGCCCCCGAGTTCGCCCTTCCACCGGCGGTACAGGTCGTGATCGACGCCCGCCGCGTCGAGGACCCGCCCGGCGACGAAGTCCACCAGGTCCTGGATGTGCGTGGCGCCCGCGTAGAACGCCGGTGAGGCCGGCACCACCGTCGCGCCCGCGTCGTCGAGGGCCACCAGGTGCCGCAGGGTCTGTCCGTTCAGCGGGGTCTCCCGCACGGCGACGACCAGTCTGCGCCGCTCCTTGAGCGTGACGCTCGCGGCCCGCTGGAGCAGGTCCTTGGAGAGGCCGAGCGCGACCCCGGCCACACAGGCCGTGGACGCCGGCACGATCAGCATGCCCTGGACCGGGTACGAGCCCGACGAGGGCCCGGCCGCGAGGTCGCCGGCGCTCCAGTGCCGTACCGCGTCGAGGTGCTCCTCGAAGCCGGTGAAGGTGCCGGGCTTGCCGTCCGCGCCCCGCGCCAGCCACGCGCGCAGGTCGTCCCGCCAGTGGGCGTCGCGGAACGGGAGGCCGGTCTCGTCGAGCAGCGTGAGCCGCGAGGCCCTGCTGACGACCAGGTCGACGCTCTCCCCCGCTTCCAGCAGCGAACGCAGCACCGCCGCCGCGTACGGCGTGCCGGACGCGCCGGACACCCCCACGATCCAAGGCCGGCGCTGCGTCTGTCCTGGCTTCATGATGTCGAGCCTATCCGGCCACTGCCCGGATTCAGACCGTGAGCCCGCGCACCAGCAGATCCAGCAGGGCACACACGAACAGGGCGATGCCGATGAATCCGTTGACCTGGAAGAAGGCACGGTTCAGGCGCGACAGGTCGTGCGGCTTCACGATGGAGTGCTCGTAGAGGAAGGCGGCCGCGACGATCACGAGGCCCAGCCAGAAGAACGCGCCCGCCCCGGTGGCCAGCGCGTACCAGACGAACAGGCCCGTGGTCACCGCGTGGCAGACGCGCGCGCCGCGGATCGCGGCCGGGATGCCGAACCGCGCCGGCACCGACATCACGCCGATCTCCCGGTCGGTCTCGACGTCCTGGCACGCGTAGATCAGGTCGAAGCCGCCGATCCACACGCCGACCGCGAGGCCGAGGATCACGGCGTCCCAGGACCAGGTGCCGGTGATGGCGATCCAGGCGCCGATCGGGCCCATGGCCTGGGCGAGACCGAGGATGGCCTGCGGGAAGTTCGTGAACCGCTTGCCGTACGGATAGACGACCATCGGGATGACCGCGATCGGCGCGAGCGCCAGGCACAGCGGGTTGAGCAGCGCCGCGGCACCGAGGAAGAAGACGAGTGCGACGAAGGCGCCCGTCCAGGCGTGCTTCACGCTCATCGCGCCGGTGACCAGCTCGCGGTGGGCCGTGCGCGGGTTGCGGGCGTCGATCTCGCGGTCGATGATCCGGTTCGCGGCCATCGCGAACGTGCGCAGCCCCACCATCGCCACGGTGACCAGGAGCAGCCGCCCCCAGTGGATGTTCCCGTCCCACTCGTACATCGCGGTGAGCGCCGCGATGTACGCGAAGGGCAGCGCGAACACCGAGTGCTCGATCATGACGAGCCGCAGGAAGGCCTTGGTGCGGCCCGGCTGCGGAAGCGCCGCGGAAGCTGAACTCACAGCCCGTACTCCTTCCAGCGGCGGTCGACCTTCGCCGCCGTCTCCGGGTCGGACAGCACCATCTCGGGCCAGCCGCCGTCCCGGGTGTAGCCCTCCTCGGGCCACTTCTTCGTCGCGTCGATGCCCGCCTTGCCGCCCCAGAACTGCTGGTAGGAGGCGTGGTCGAGATGATCGACCGGGCCCTCCACGACGGTGAGGTCGCGGCCGTAGTCCGTGTTGCCGAGCGCGCGCCAGGCGACCTCGTGCAGGTCGTGGACGTCGCAGTCCGCGTCGACGACCACGATGAGCTTCGTCAGGGACATCATGTGGGCACCCCAGACGGCGTGCATGACCTTCTGGGCGTGCTTCGGGTACTTCTTGTCGATCGAGACGATCGCACAGTTGTGGAAGCCGCCCGCCTCCGGCAGGTGGTAGTCCACGATGTCCGGCACGATGATCTTCAGCAGGGGCAGGAAGAACCGCTCCGTCGCCCGGCCGAGGGGCCCGTCCTCCGTCGGGGGCCGGCCCACCACGATCGACTGGAGCAGCGGCCGCTTGCGCATCGTCACGCAGTCGATGGTCAGCGCCGGGAACGGCTCCTGCGGGGTGTAGAACCCGGTGTGGTCGCCGAAGGGGCCCTCGGGCAGCATCTCGCCCGGCTCCAGCCAGCCCTCCAGGACGACCTCGGCGTTCGCCGGCACCTGGAGGGGCACGGTCTTGCAGTCGACCATCTCGATCCGCTTGCCCTGGACGAACCCGGCGAAGAGGTACTCGTCGATGTCCCCGGGGAGCGGCGCCGTGGACGCGTACGTGACGGCCGGCGGGCAGCCGAAGGCGATCGCGACGGGCAGCTTCTCGCCGCGCTTGGCCGCCACCTGGTAGTGGTTCCGGCTGTCCTTGTGGATCTGCCAGTGCATGCCGATGGTGCGCTTGTCGTGGCGCTGGAGCCGGTACAGACCGAGGTTGCGGATACCGGACTCGGGGTCCTTGGTGTGGGTGAGGCCCAGGTTGAAGAAGGAGCCGCCGTCGTCGGGCCAGGTGAACAGGGCGGGCAGCGCGTCGAGGTCGACGTCGTCACCGCGCAGCACCACCTCCTGCACCGGCGCGTCCTTGACCTTCTTCGGCGGCACGTGCGCCATGGCGCCGAGCTTCCCGAAGGCCTCGCGCACCCCGACGAAGCCCTGCGGCAGCTCCGGCCGGAGCAGTCCGCCGATCTTGTCGGAGATGTCGGCGTACGACTTCAGACCGAGGGACTTCAGCAGGCGGCGGTCGGTACCGAAGACGTTCATCGCGAGCGGCATCGCCGAGCCGCGTACGTTCTCGAAGAGGAGCGCGGGACCGCCCGCCTTCTGCACCCGGTCGACGATCTCCCCGACCTCCAGGTACGGATCCACCTCGGCCTTGATGCGCTTGAGGTCTCCCTCGCGCTCCAGGGCCCTGAGCAGGGAGCGAAGATCGTCGTAAGCCATGTGTCCAAGTATCGGCCACCCGCTAACCTGTGCCCGTCACCGGGGCCCCGTGCCGCCCCGCCACCGCACACTGGGGGACCGTTCGGCCATGCTCAGGTATCTGCCGTTTCTGCTGGTGCTGGCGCTGTGGATCTACGCCTTCATCGACTGCCTGAACACGCCGGAGGAGGAGGTCAAGGGCCTGCCCAAGGTGGTGTGGGTGATCATCATCCTGCTCTTCGGCGAGGTGCTGGTCGGTCCGGTCGCCTGGCTGGTCGCGGGCCGCAACCGGCGGGGTCCCGCCGGCGGCGTCGGCTCCTCCGAGGGGTCCCGCGGGCAGCGCGCGCGGTTCGTCGCCCCCGACGACAACCCCGAGTTCCTCAACTCCCTCAAGGCGGAGAACCGCAAGGACGAGAGCGGCAGGGACGCGGGCCGCAAGGACACGGGCCACAGGGACGAGACCCTGCTGCAGGACTGGGAGGCCGACCTGCGGCGCCGCGAGGAGGAGCTGAAGCGGCGCGAGGAGCAGAGCAGGACCGACGAGGAGTCGTGAGAATCGGACCATGGAACTGCGCCTGCTGGTGACCTTCGAGAAGGTCGCGACCGTACTGAGCTTCACCCGGGCCGCGGCCGAGCTGGCGTACGCGCAGTCGAGCGTGACCAGTCAGATCCGCGCCCTGGAGTCCTCGCTCGGCACGGAGCTGTTCGACCGGCTGGGCAGCAGGATCCGGCTCACCGAGGCGGGCGAGCGGCTGCTGCCCTACGCCCGGCGGATCATCGAGCTGACCGAGGAGGCGCGGGCCGCGGTCGTCGGCGCCGAGGAACCCTCCGGCACCCTGACCGTCGGCACGATGGAGTCGCTCACCTCCTACCGGCTGCTGCCGCTCCTCGAACTCTTCCACCACCGCCACCCCAAGGTCCGGCTCTCGCTGCGGACGACCATCGGCGACGAGACCCGTCAGGCGCTGCGCCAGGGCACGTACGACGTCGGCTTCCTCATGGAGGAGGAGACCGAGCACGCGGGGCTGGAGACCGCGGTCCTCGCCGTCGAGCCGCTGGCGCTCGTCGCGGCGACCGGCCATCCGCTCGCCGGCACGGCACCCGGCACGGCCGGACTCGCGGGCCAGTCGCTGCTGGCCACCGAACCGGGCTGCGCCTACCGGGACTTGTTCGAGCGGGAACTCAACTCGACTGTTCCGAGCGGGACTTCCGTCGCCTTCACGGAGTTCGGCACGATCGAGGCGACCAAGCAGGCCGCGGCGGCCGGCCTCGGGATCGCGTTGCTGCCCGAGGTGACGGTCGCCGCGGAACTGGAGCGGGGCACGCTCGTACGGCTCGGCTGGGAGCCGCCGTTCACGCTTCGCACGCAGCTGGCGTGGCGGGCCGGGAAGCGGCTTCCGGCGCACGCGCGGCTGTTCGTGGAGCGGGCGCGGCAGCTGGTGTCCGAGGAGTCCGGCCCGCCCGGGGAAGCGTGACCTTCAGGCTGGCCGTCACGATCAGCGGGACGCCGAGCGCCTGGACGAGCCCGATGTGGTGGCCGTAGACCGCCCAGTCCATGACCATGGCGACGGCCGGGTAGGTGAAGGCGAGGACGGCGATCTTCGCGGTCGGGAGCTTGGCGTACGCGGCGTACATGAGGACGTACATCAGCCCGGTGTGGATCACCCCGAGGCCGACCAGCCAGGCCCAGTCCGCGCCGGTCCCGCGCATGGCGCCGAAGTCGGCGAACGGCAGCAGCAGCGGGATGCCGACGAGGACCTGCACGAGGGCGATCAGGTGCGGCCGTACGCCGGTGATGCGCTTGGTGACCAGGGTGGACAGCCCGTACAGGAGCGCCGCGAGGAGGGCCTGGCCGACGCCGGTGAGGTAGGCGCCGCCCTGGGTGAGGTCGGCCGGGGAGACACCCGAGACGAGGACCAGACCGGCGAAGGCGAGGACGATCCAGCCGGCCTTCGCGGCGGTGACCCGTTCCCTGAACAGCAGGGCGCCGAGCAGCACCACGTAGAACGGCTGCGTGTGGTAGACGACGGTGGCGACGGAGATCGAGGTGTTCTCGTACGACTGGAAGAGCAGGACCCAGTTGAGGACGATGAACACCCCGCCGAGCGCGGCGAGTCCGAGGGTGCGCGGGGTGAAGCCGTGGCCGCGGAAGTAGCCGCGGGCCAGGGCGTAGCCGCCGAGGGCGAGGGCTCCGAACACGACGCGGAAGAAGACGACGTTCAGGGGCGAGGCGCCGGACTCGACGACGAAGACGCCGAGGGTGCCGGAGAGCATCATCGCGGCGGTGAGCTGGGCCGCGCCCTTGTTCTCGGTCGCGCCGGCGGAGGTGGCTGAGGTCATGCCCCGACGGTAGGAGCGGAGGCCCGGCGGCGGCCACGCCCTGCTGGGGCGTCCTGCCGATGGGCCCATCGGCAGGACCGATGCGGTTCCCCGGCTAGGGCCTGTCCGGGGTCCGCTCCTCGCGCAGGGCGAGGGCGAGGAGGCCCGGGAAGCGGGCCTCGAACTCCTCCCGGCGGAGCCGGTTGACCCGCTTGGGGCCCTCGTCGCGCTGCTCGACGAGGCCCGCGCCGCGCAGGACGGCGAAGTGGTGGCTGAGGGCGGCCTTGCCGACGGGCACGTCGAAGCTGCCGCAACTGCGGCTCCACTCCGCCGAGTCGGCGAGTTCACGGACCAGCAGGATCCGTACGGGGTCGGCGAGCGCGGCGAACGCGCTCTGTGCGGAGACCTCGTCGGGGTGGGTGTGCTCGGGCGCCGCCCGATGACTCGTCCGCTCCGCCACGCCGGTCTCCCTCGCCGTTTCCCTGATCCCCTTGCCGAGTGTTCGATGAAAACCATACACTCAGGAGTGTTCGCTTTTCATTGAACAGTCCGTGCGGCGATCGGGTCCGCGCGGGCCGTCGGCCGTCCGGCCGAGCATCAGCCAGGAGTGAGCCATGCGTGCGGTCGAGTTCCAGGAGTACGGCGGTCCCGAGGTGCTGCGGGTGGTGGACACGGCGGTCCCCGAGCCGGGCCCCGGGCAGGTGAGCATCGACGTGGCCTGGACGGGCGTCAACTTCGCCGACCTGAAGGCCAGGTCGGAGGGATACCGGGTGCCGCGCCTGCCGTTCGTTCCCGGGCTGGAGGTCTCGGGCCGGGTCCGGGCGGTCGGCCCGGGCGTCACGGGACTGCGGGCCGGTCAGGAGGTCGCGGCGCTCACGGAGGGCGGGGCGTACGCGGAGGTCGCCGTGGCCGACGCGGTCACCGTCTTCCCCCTGCCCTCCGGGGTCGGCCTGCGCACCGGCGCCACCCTCCCGACGGTGCTGCCCACCGCGTACGCCCTGCTGCACACGGTGGGCCGCCTCCAGCCCGGCGAGACGCTCCTCGTCCAGGGTGCGGCCGGCGGTGTCGGCACGGTGCTGGGCCAGCTCGCCCGGGCGGCGGGGGCGGGCGCGGTGTACGGCGTGGTGTCGGCGGCGCCGAAGGCGGAGTTCGCGCTCGGGTACGGCTACGACGAGGTGTTCGTCGGCACCTTCGCCGACGAGGTCCGGGCGGCGACCGCGGGGCGCGGGGTCGACCTGGTCCTGGACCCGGTCGGCGGCGAGTCCCTGCGCCTCGGCCTCGGCTCCCTCACCCCCTTCGGCCGGCTGGTCTCGTTCGGCAACGCGAGTTCGGCGGAGCCCTGGACGGTGGGTCAGCCGGAGCTCTACCCGACCGGCCTGTCGGTCGCCGGCTTCTCCATCCTCGGGCTGGCCCGCACGGCACCGGATGCCCTGCGCGTCATCGCCGAGCGGGCGTTCGAGACGGTGGCGGACGGGACCGTGACCCTGCCGGTGACGGCGGAGTTCGACCTGGAGAAGGCCGGGGACGCGCATGCGCTGATGGGGGCGCGGACCAGCACGGGCAAGCTGCTGCTGAGGGTGGCGGACTGACGGAGGGAGACATACGCCGGGAGCGCCCGAGCACGAACATGCCCCGGGTGTGCGCCTGTTGGAGCGGCGTTGTCAGTGGGGCCGTCTACTCTTCCGCGCCATGACCACACGCCTGGATGCCACCCGAGCCTCGTACGACACCGTCGCCGCCGACTACGCCAAGCTGTTCAGCGGGGAGGTCGCCCAGCCCCTGGAGATCGCGATGCTCGCCGAGTTCGCCAAGCGGGTGCGGGCCGGCGGGGGCGGCCCGGTCGGGGACCTCGGCTGCGGTCCGGGCCGGATGACCATCCACCTGGAGGGGCTCGGGCTCGACGCGTTCGGGATCGACCTGTCGCCCGGGATGATCGAGGTCGCCCGCGCCGCGTACCCGCACCTGCGGTTCTCGGTGGGCACGATGGCGGACCTCGACCTCGCCGACGGATCGCTCGCCGGAGCGCTCGTCTGGTCGTCCACCGTGCACATCCCCGTGGAGGAACTGGCGCCGCTGTTCGCGGAGTTCCGCCGCGTGCTCGCGCCCGGCGGGCACCTGCTCATCGGCTTCAAGGCGGGCGCCGAACAGATCCTCCTGGAACACGCGTACGGCCACGACGTGGACCTCGACGTGTACAGCTTCCGGCCCGACCGTGTCGCCGAACTCCTCGCGGAGGCCGGCCTGCCGGAGGCGGTCCGGCTGGTCCGCGAGGCCGAGATGACGGAGTACGGCCTGGAGAGGACCGCGCAGGGCTTCCTCCTCGCCCGGAGGCCGGAGGACTCCTGACGCGCCCCGGACCCGCGGCGGTCGTCCGCCGAGCCGCCCTCGGCCGCGGGCCGTCCCTCCAAGGGCCCACCCGTCCCCTCCGCTCTCATCCCTTCGGCGCGCCCCCGTAGACCATCGGCGGACGCGGGCCGGGCCCTTCGTTTTCCAGACTGGTCCCGGACGAAGCAGATGGGCGCGGAGCCGGGAGGCGCGGGATGCAGGAGACGCCGGGGATGAGCCGGGCACGGTTTCTGGGGATGGCCGCGGCCGTCGGGGGCGCGGCCGCCGTGCTGCCCGTCGGAGCGGCGGCACGGGCGGGGGCGACACCCGCGGGCCGGCCACCGCTGACGGCACGGGAGCGGGCGGGCACGACGGCGCCGACGGCGAGCGCCCGGCGCGGGCTCACCCACCGGGGCGTGGTGTACGAGATCGGGGACGGGGAGAGTCCCGCGACGGGCTGGAACGTCCGGGCCATGCGCGCGGACCTGCGCGCCGTCGCCCACGACCTGCACGCCGACGCGGTCAAGGTGACCGGCGACGGCGTCGGACGGCTCACCGCGACGGCGGCCGAGGCGGCGGAGCGCGGACTGCACGTCTGGCTCGAACCGACGCTCGGCGACGTGCCCGAGCGGGACATCCTCGACCATCTCGCGGAGACGGGCCGCTCCGCCGAGCGACTGCGCCGGCAGGGCGCCGGGGTGCACCTCAGCGTCGGCTGCGAGTTCGTGCTGTACGTCCCCGGCATCGTGCCCGGCGCGAACATCCAGGAGCGGGTGGAGAACCTGCTCAAGGGGAACTTCGATCCCGTCGTCATGGCGCGGCGGCTGCACCGGTTCACCGCGAAGGCGGCGAAGACGGGCCGGTCCGTGTTCCGCGGGCCGCTGACGTACGCCGCCGCCCAGGACGAGGACGTCGACTGGGGCCTCTTCGACCTCGTGGGCATCGACTACTACTCGTTCTTCCGGCGCCCGTCGGACTACCTCCGCGACCTCGCGCAGTACAAACGCTTCGGGAAGCCCGTCGCCGTCATGGAGTTCGGCTGCTGCACCTTCGAGGGAGCGCCGGAGCAGGGCGGAATGGGCTGGGACGTCGTCGACTACACGAAGGACCCGCCGGAGATCAAGGCCGGGCTGGTCCGCAGCGAGCGCACGCAGGCCGCGTATCTCACGGACGTGCTGGCCGCGTTCGAGGCGGCGGGCCTGTACGCGGCGATGGCGTACACCTTCGTCACCCGCGACGCCCCGCACCGCCGCCACGACCCGCGCCACGACCTCGACATGGCGAGCTACAGCATCACGAAGACCATCGAGAAGCGTCCCGGCGATCCGGCCGCCGGGGTCCACTGGGAGCCGAAGGAGGCCTTCCACGCGCTGGCCCGCCAGTACGGCCGCCACCGCCGCGCCTGACCGCGCCACGGCCCGGGGCACGTTGCCCTCGGGGGACGCCCACCGCAGAGTGGGGTCATGGAGCGCATCGATCAGGCACAGGCGCGGGCATGGCTCGCGACCGCCGTGGCGGAGGCCCGCGCCGGGCTTGCCGAGGGCGGCATCCCCATCGGAGCCGCGCTGTACGGAGCGGACGGCACCCTGCTCGGCCGGGGCCACAACCGCCGCGTCCAGGACGACGACCCCTCGACGCACGCCGAGACGGCCGCGTTCCGCGCGGCCGGACGGCAGCGGTCGTACCGCGGCACGACGATGGTGACCACCCTCTCGCCCTGCTGGTACTGCAGCGGCCTGGTCCGGCAGTTCGGCATCTCCCGGGTGGTCGTCGGCGAGGCCGCCACCTTCCACGGCGGCCACGACTGGCTCGCCGAGCACGGTGTGCAGATCGTGCTGCTCGACGACCCCGAGTGCACGGGCCTGATGCGCGACTTCATCGACGGCAACCCCGACCTGTGGAACGAGGACATCGGTGACTGACCCCGAGGCCCCCGCGGCGCCGCGCGTCCCGACCGTCGACCTGCGCCCCTGGCTTACGGGGGACGCGGAGACCCGCGACGCGATCGCCCGGACCGTCGACGAGGCGCTCCGGACGGCCGGCTTCCTGCTCGTCACCGGCCACGGCGTGGACCCCGCGCTGCGCGTCCGGATCAGGGAGGCGGCCCGCGCCTTCTTCGCGCTGCCCGCCGCGACGAAGCAGCGGTACGCCACCGAGGTGGGCGGGCGCGGCTGGCTCGGTCCCGGTGCCGAGGCCAACGGCTACGCGGAGGGCACCGAGACCCCGCCGGACCTGAAGGAGTCGCTGACGTTCGCGACGCACGAGCCGTTCGCCGACCCGGAGACGAACGCCGAGTGGTACGCGCCGAACGTCTGGCCCGCCCAGGCCCCCGGGCTGCGGGCCCTGTGCGAGGAGTACCTGGCACGGATGGCCGAGCTGGAGAACCATCTGCTGGTGCTGCTCGGTGAGGCGCTCGGCCTCGAACCGGACTTCTTCACCCGGCACATGGACCACCCCACGTACGGCTTCAACATCAACTGGTATCCGGGGACGGACGTCGTCGGCGCGCCGGAGCCGGGCCAGTTCCGGATCGGCCCGCACACCGACTTCGGCACGGTCACCCTCCTCGACCGGCAGGCGGGCAAGGGCGGGCTCCAGGTGTTCACGGACGAGGGCGGCTGGGAGGACGCGCCCTTCGACCCGGCCGCGTTCACCGTCAACATCGGCGACCTGATGGCCCGTTGGACGGGCGACCGGTGGCGTTCGGGGCGGCACCGCGTCCTGCCGCCGCCCTCCGACGCGCCCGCCGAGGAGCTGATCTCGCTCGTCTACTTCGGCGAATGCACGCCGGGGACGCTGGTCGAGTCGGTGCCCGCCCCGGTGGGCCGGATCGCGTACGAACCCGTCGACTCGCACGTCTACCTGCGGGAGAAGCTTAAATCGATCACCGTCGGTTGACAGTCCGAACGTTTTCGTAACCGAACAGTCACCAAGTGCCCTATCCCGAATCAACTCCCCCTTTTTACACTGTTGTTGATACACCTCACAGCAGCACATCGGACCGGACCGCGGACCAGGGGGAGATGCGGTGCACTCAGGGCTGCACGGCAGAGGGGCGCTGTTCGACACCGATCCGCCCGGACTCGCGTCACGGCTGGTCGGACTGCGTCCGTACCAGTTGCGCGCCACACCGTACGAACACGCGGATGAACCACCCTTCGTGGTGCTCACCGGCGGCCGGGGGCTCGGCAAGACCGCCGTGCTCCGGGAACTGCGCGAGGCCTACCGGTGGCACACACCGGTCGCCCTGGTCGACGGCGAGGACCGGCAGTTCGCCGCGCCGCCCGCCGAACGCCCCGCGGAGTCCTGGTCCCCGGTCGGCCAGGCGCTCACCACGACCGCGGAGCAGCTCGCCGAACCGGTGAAGGGCGCCGGGAGGATCGCGTTCCCGCGCCTCTCCTCGGGCCTCCTCGCCGTGGCGGCGGGCGGCTGGAGCAACCGGGACGTGCCCCGCATCCGGCAGGAGGCGGAACGGATCCTGCTGCTGAACGAGACCGACTCGTGGCTGTCGGGGTTCGCCGGACGCTGGGTGAGCAAGGTCGTCTCCAAGCTCGTCGCGTCGATGAGCGGGACGGGCCCCGTGGTGGAACCCATCATCGAGGCCACCCTGGAGGCCTTCGCGGAGGGCGTCGCACCCGCCCACCGCCGGCTGCGCAAGGCCGCCACCTGGTACCGGGACTACCCGAACGCGGGCGGCAGCCCCAAGCTCGCGCTGATCCTGCTCTCCCGGCACTTCCGGGCGGGCGGCGACTCGCGCCGGCACGCCGAACGCCATCTGGTCCGGGCCCTGCTCGCCGACCTCGACGACGCGTACGCGGGCGTCGTGCAGCGTTCCCACCGGCGGGGCCGCCCGGTCCTGCTCATCGACAACGTCCAGGAGCCCGCCGGGCTCGGCCTCCTCGAACCGGTGCTGCGCGACCGCGCCGACGGCATCGCGGACCGGGCCGTGATCTTCGCCGCGCTCCGGGGCCACGCACACCCGGCCCTGCGCAACGCGGGCCGGCTCACCCTGACCGACACCGCGCGCGAGACCGACTGGCGGCCCGGCACCTCGCCGTCCTCGCGGGCCCTGCTCGTCGCACTGCCGCCCCTGACCCCCGACGACACCCTGCACATCATGGACACCGCGACCGGCGGCACCGGAACCACCGGCGGCCCGGACGGCCTGCCCGCCCAACTCCCGCACGCCACCCACCGGCTGACCTGCGGCAGCCCGCTCGGCATCACCCTGCTGGCGGCCTCGGCCCGGCAGAACCTGCCCGTCGGCGCGGACTCGCTCGGCGCGCTCCTGACCGCCGACGTCGCCCTGCACGAGGACCACGCCGGCCGCCCCGCCCATCAGGAGCTCCTCGCCCGGCTGGTGCCCGGCGGCCGCCTCGACGAACTGACCGTGCTGGCCGCCGCCCACGACCGCGCGTCGGCCTGCTCGCTCGCGGAGTCCCGGCTCCCCGAGGACTTCGGCGCCTCCGGCGTCCTCGACCTGGAGGAACGGCTCGCCTCCGAGGGCTGGGCGACGGCCGACGGCCAGTTCGTCGGCGACCCGTTCCTGCGCGCGCTGCTCCTGCTGCGGCTGCACCACGCGGACCCCGACCACGAACGGTGGCGGGCGGTGCACCGCGCCCTCGTCGACCACTACTCCGACCACCCCGGCGAGTCGGCACCCCCGGACAGCGCCCGCTACCGGCTGCACCACGAACTCGCCCTCGGAAAAGTGGACTTCGCGGTGGCGCATCTGCGCGACACCTTCCCGCGCACCGACACCCGGGGCTGGCTGTCCACGCTGGTCTTCATCGCCTCCGCGCCCTACTACCACGCACACGACCCGGACGGCCGGGACTTCGACGGCCACGACCACCGGGCCGCCGTGGCCCTCGGCCGCACGGACGCCGCACACCGGCCGCCGGAGGGCGTCGACGCCGTCCTGCACCTGCGCGTACGGCGGTTGCTGCACGCCGTGTGGCAGCTGACCGACCCGCTGGTCCTGCCGGACCCGCGCGTCACCGAACGGCTGCGGTTCGAACTGGAACAGCTGTCGAACCTGCGGCCCGCGGGCAACGCCCTGCTGTGGCGCGCCTCGCGGGACTGGCCCGCCGACGCCCTCGCCGGCCGGCCCCTGCGCATCCCGGGCGACGAGGACGGAGGCCGCTGATGGCCCGACTGTGGGTGTGGCTGCGCGAGGACGTCTGGGAGATCCGCTTCCGCCGGTACGTGGCGCTGACGCTCGCCGCCGTCCTGGTGGGCCTCGGCGTCTGGGGCGGCCTGACCGCCACCAAGGAGAACCGGTCCTGCGCACCCGGGGTCGTCCAGCCCCCGGACCGCGACGAGTGCGTGGGCGTCTCCTCGACGACGTACGCCTTCGGACGCGCCCGGTTCGCCGACACGGTGCGCGCGATCAACCGGGAGAACCACCGCCTGGCGCCCGGCAGTTACGTCACGGTCGCCCTGCTCGAACCCTTCACCGCCACCGACGCGGACAACCTGAACGACGTACAGCACGAACTCCAGGGCGCCTACCTCGCGCAGTACCAGGCCAACCACGACACGACCGGGCTGAAGCCGAAGATACGGCTCGTCCTCGCCAACCCCGGTGCCACCGGCGCCTCCTGGCGGCACACGGTCGACCAGCTGGAGCGCATGACGAGGAGCGCGGACCGGCTGCGCGCGGTGACCGGGGTCGGGCTCAGCACCGAGAACAACAAGCGGGCGGTGGCCGAGCTGACCCGGCGCGGCATACCGGTGATAGGGAGTTCGATCACCGCCGACGACCTGGCCAACGGACAGAACGGCAAGGACCCCTTCCCGGGCCTCGCCCGCGTGTCCCCCACCAACACCGACGAGGCCCGCGCCCTCGCCTCCTTCGCCAAGGTGTCCGCCGCCAACGCCTTCCTCGTCTACGACCGGACCGGCGACCCCTACACGCGCACGCTCCAGGGCTCGTTCGAGAAGATGCTCAAGGGCGCGCGCTACGAGGCCCAGCCGTTCACCCCGCCCGCCGACCGCAGCAAGGAGGGCAGCACCGCCAACGTCTTCGCGCAGATCGCCACCATCCTGTGCAACACCCCGAAGGCGACGGACACGGTCCTGTTCGCCGGCCGGCACACCCAGCTGCGCCAGTTCATCAACGCGCTGGGCGCCCGGGGCTGCTCCGACCGCCGCTTCACCGTCCTCACCGGTGACGAGGGCTCGTACCTCGCGGGCGACAAGGACCTCGACCCGGCCGCGCTCAAGGACCCGCTGCTGTCGGTGCGCTACACGGCACTCGCCCATCCCGACGCCTGGCTGAAGGACCACGCCCGCACCGGCGGCGGCAAGGCCGACGCCGTCGTCCTCCAGCGGCTGCTGGACAGCGCCGAGCGGGGGCCGGTCGGACCGCTCGGCCAGGTCGCCCTCGACGACGGCCAGTTGATCATCGCGTACGACGCCATGCGGCTCGCGGTGCGCGGCATCCGGGGGGCCTCGCCGACCGGACGCGTCCCGGCGCTCGCCGACGTCGGTCTGCAGTGGCCGCAGGTCAAGGGCCGCCAGCTCCGGGTGAACGGGGCGAGCGGCTGGATCTGCCTGGACGCGCACGGCAACCCGTACGACAAGGCGGTCCCGATCGTGGAGCTGACCCCCGACAGCCACGCCCGCTTCGTGCGCCTCGCCTGGCCGGAGGGAAAACCCCCGGCGGCGGAGTGCCTCCCGCCCTCGTAGTCCCGTCTGCCGTCCGTACGACGAAGGCCGGCCCCGGTGACACAGGTCACCGGGGCCGGCCTCTTCGCGTCCGGGCGGGTCAGACGCCCGCGTAGGAGTGTTTGCCGGTGACGAAGATGTTCACGCCGTAGTAGTTGAACAGCCAGCAGCCGAAGGCGATCAGGGCGATGTAGGCGGCCTTGCGGCCCTTCCACCCGGCCGTGGCCCGCGCGTGCAGGTAGCAGGCGTACGCGACCCACGTGATGAACGCCCAGGTCTCCTTGGGGTCCCAGCCCCAGTAGCGGCCCCAGGCGTCGCCCGCCCAGATCGCGCCCGCGATGATCGTGAACGTCCACAGCGGGAAGACGGCCGCGTTCACCCGGTAGGAGAACTTGTCGAGCGAGGACGAGGCGGGCAGCCGCTCCATGACGGAGGTGGCGAACCGGCCCGGCTGCCCGCCGTTCGCGAGCTTGTTCTCGTAGCTGTCCTTGAACAGGTAGAGCAGCGTGCCGACGGCGCCCACGTAGAAGACGGCGCCGCACAGGATCGCGGTCGACACGTGGATGTACAGCCAGTACGAGTGCAGCGCCGGGACCAGCTGGTCGCTCGCGGTGTACAGGACGGTGACGGCGAGCCCGAGGTCGAGCAGGACCGTGGTGACCAGCGGAAGGCCGAGCCAGCGCACGTTCTTCTTCAGCGCGAGCAGCACCAGGAACACCGCGACGGCCACGGTGGAGAAGGTGATGTTGAACTCGTACATGTTGCCCCACGGCGCCCGCCGCACCGACATGGCGCGGGCGACCACGCCGGCCGCCTCGACGGCCCACGCGAGGACGGTGAGGGACACGGCGATCCGGCCGTACAGGTCGCCCTGTTCGTCGCCGCCGTGCGCGCCGGGCCCGTCGGGCACGTCCCGCGCACCGGTCGCGGACCGGGTGACGACCTTGGGCCGCGCCAGGACGGCGGTGCCGCCCGCCGTCTGCACGGTGACCTCGGGTGCGGCGGCCGCCTTCTCGCCTCCCGCGGTGAGGGCGTTCGCGGTACGCGCGACCTTGCTGCGGCTACCGAAGAGCCACTCGGCGATGTACGCGAAGAACGCCAGCGTGTAGACGGCCATCGCGGAGTAGATCAGCGTGTTGCTGACGTTGGCGAGGTGTTCGTTGGTCGCGGTGGCCAGATCGGTCACGGCGCCCAGGTCGTGGGCGGTGGCGAGCGTCACTGCTTCTCAGCCCCTTCGGCGGCGGGTACGGGGGTTTCGGCGTCGGCGGGTGCCGCGTCATCGTCGGGCTTGGTGGGCGCAGAAGCGTGGACGAGCGCGGCCAGGTCGCCGAGCTCCTCGGGAAGCTTCGCGGACTCGCTGCGGCCGAGCCCGGCCATCTCGACGACGGTGACACCGTCGGCGCCCGTGGTGGCCCGGACCCACACGCGGCGGCGCTGGATGAACAGCGAACCGGCGAGGCCGAAGATCGCGGCGAACGCCCCGGCCAGCGCCCAGTCACTGCCGGGCTGCTGGGTGACCTGGAAGTTCGCCCACTCCTTGATGTCCTTGTCGAAGGTGATCGAGCCGGCGCCGTTCGGCAGCGTCATCGTCTCGCCGGGCCGCAGCCGCTTCTTGAGGATGTCGCCCTTGGCGTCCTTGAACTGCTTCATGTTGGCCGTGTCGAGCTGGTACACGTTCTGCGGCAGGCCCGCGTCGACGCCGAGGCTGCCGTGGTAGCCGCTCAGCGCGAGCACCGGGTAGTCGAGCGACGGGAACTGGGAGAACATGTCGCCCTTGCCCGCGCCGGCGAAGGTCGGCACGAAGAACGCCGAGAAGCCGAGCTGCTCGCCCGCGCCCCGTGCGTTCTTGTAACCGTCCATCACCTTGATGGCGCCCTGCGAGGTGACGTTCGAGTCGAGCGGCAGCAGGGGCACGGCGTCGTGGAAGACGACCTTGCCCTTGCCGTCCCGGACCGTCACCGTGGGCGCGTAGCCGTGGGCCGTGAGATAGACCTTCGAGTCGCCGATCACGAGCGGCTCGTTGACCTTGACGACGGTCTTCTTCTCCTTGCCGTAGGCACCGACGCTGTAGTCGACGGCCGCCTGGTACGTGCGGGGGGTGCCCTTGTTGGGGCCGGTCCGCTCGTAGGTGCCGGTGAACTTCTTCAGGTCGAAGCTGAACGGGGTCAGGTCGTCGGTGCTGAAGAGGTTGCCGGACTTGAAGTCGTCGTAGGACAGGAGCGTGTTGGAGAAGCCGTCGCCCTCGACGATCAGCTTGTTGCCCTCGGACTTGAAGAGCTGGCCCCAGGCGAAGGCGACGAGCATCACGATCAGCGCGATGTGGAAGAGCAGGTTGCCGGTCTCGCGCAGGTAGCCCTTCTCCGCGGCGACGGCGTCCTTCTCGACGTGTGCGCGGAACCGCTTCTGCTTGAGCACCCGGAGCGCGGCCTCGCGGACCTGCTCGGGCTCGGCGTCGGTGCGCCAGGTCGCGTAGGCGGGCAGCCGGTTCAGCCGCTTGGGGGCGCCCGGCGGACGCCCGCGCAGCTGCCCGACGAACTGCCAGGTGCGGGGCACGATGCAGCCGATGAGCGAGACGAACAGCAGGATGTAGATCGCGGAGAACCACACCGAGCTGTACACGTGGAACAGGCCGAGCCGCTCGTAGACCGGGCCGAGCAGGCTGTGCGCGTCCTTGAAGTCCTGGACCTTGGCCGCGTCGGTGCCGGACTGCGGGATCAGCGAGCCGGGGATCGCGCCGAGCGACAGCAGGAAGAGCAGGATCAGCGCGACCCGCATCGACGTGAGCTGCCGCCAGAACCAGCGGACCCAGCCGGTCACCTCACGGCCGGTCCAGGCGATCCAGCCGGCCGCGCCGGGCTTGCGTCTGCCGCCGAAGGAGCCGGGCATCGCCGTCTCGACGGGAGCGGTGGACAGCTGGGAACCGGCCTCGCCGAGTTCGCCGTCGGCGCTCACCCCGATGTGCCGCTTGGGGCTCACCGGGTCCGGCGCGCCGTCGTCCTCCGGCGTCGCGGCGGAGTCGCGGGTGTTGCCGGTGTCGGTCGTGCTCATGGATCAGATCCCTACCGTGAAGCCGCTGGACCACGTCTGCATCTGCTGCACCAGGCTGTCCCAGGCTCCTGTGAGCAGGAGCACGCCGGTCACGATCATCATCGTGCCGCCGATCCGCATGACCCAGACGTAGTGGCGCTTGACCCAGCCGAACGCGCCGAGCGCCTTGCGGAAGGCGACGGCGGCGAGCACGAAGGGCACGCCGAGACCGAGGCAGTACGCGACGGTCAGTATGGCCCCTCGTCCGGCGCTCGCCTCGTTCGAGGAGAGCGCCAGCACGGAGGCGAGGGTCGGGCCGATGCAGGGCGTCCAGCCGATGCCGAACAGCGCGCCCAGTATCGGGGCCCCGACCAGGCCCGTCACCGGCCGCTTGTGGAAGCGGAACTCCCGCTGCGTCAGCCAGGGCATCATCCCCATGAAGAAGACGCCCATGAGGATCATGAGGACGCCGAGCACCTTGGACAGCGTGTCCTGGTACGCGAACAGCGTCGACCCGAAGTAGCCGAACAGGGCCCCGCCGGAGACGAACACGGCGGTGAAGCCGAGCACGAACAGACTCGCGCCGCCGGCCATCCGTCCGCGTCTGCTGTCCGCCAGGTCGGTGCCGCTGACCCCGGTGACGTACGAGAGATAGCCGGGGACGAGCGGCAGGACGCACGGGGAGAAGAAGGAGACGAGCCCGCCGAGGACCGCGATGGGCAGGGCGAGCAGCAGGGCCCCGCTGGAGACCGTGGTGCTCAGGTCGCCCGAGGCGAGATACGTGGACGAGTGGAGGAGGGACACGCCGGTCACTTCTCCGCGAGGACGGGGTCGAGCATCTCGCGCAGCTTGTCCTCGCTGAGCGCCTGGAGCGTGCGGGCCGCGATCTTCCCGTCCCGGTCGATGACGAGCGTCGACGGGATCGTCTGCGGGTTGAGCGTGCCCTTCTTGAAGCGGAGCATCAGCTTGCCCGTCGGGTCGAACAGGCTGGGGTAGGTGACGCCCTTGTCCTTCTCGAAGGACCGCGCCAGCGACACGTTCGCGTCACGGGTGTTGATGCCCACGAACTGCACGCCCTGGCCGGCGGTCTCCTTGGCGACCTTCACGAAGTTGGGTGCCTCGGCCCGGCACGGCGGGCACCAGGAGCCCCACACGTTCAGGACGACGACCTTGCCCTTGTAGTCCGCGACGTCGAGCTGCTTGCCGTCGACGGTCTTGCCGGAGAGGTCGGGGATGGCCACGCGGTCGGCCTTGGCCACCGTCGAGATGCCGTCCTTGCCGGCGACGAAGCCGCTGCCGCCGGCACCGCCCTTGGTGCCGCCCGACCCGCACGCGGTCAGGACGAGCGCGGCGACGGCGGCCCCGGCGGTCAGCAGGGCGGCGCGGCGACGGGTGCGGATCGGGCGCTGGTCTGCGCGGCAGGCGGCACTCATGTGAAAAGTTTCGCATGCCCGTTTCGGGGATCTTCCGCACCCCCCTTGCGGGCGGAAACCCGCATATCAGGCGGCCTGCCCCCGAAGGTACGACTTCCAGCCGCCCGCGGGCTGTTCGGCGACGTCCATCGACTGGAGCTTCGCCAGCACCTCGGGCCGCTGCACGTCCAGCCAGTCCACGAACTGCCGGAAGGAGACGAGCCGCACGTCCGCGCCCTTGCTCTTCTCGTGGGCGATGTACTTGAAGGCCTTCTCGACGGCGTCCATGTAGATGCCGCCGTTCCAGTCCTCGAAGTGGTTGCCGACGAAGAAGGGTGCCCGGTTCGTCTCGTATGCCCGCTTGAATCCGGAGATGTACGAGTTGGTCGCCTGGGTGCGCCAGGCCGGGTAGTTGTACGAGGGCGCCCGGGTGGTGGCGATCGACTGGTTGGCGAGGATGTTGTAGTCCATGGAGAGGACCTCGAAGCGGTGCCCGGGGAAGGGGATCGCCTGGAGCGGCAGGTCCCACAGCCCCTCCTTCTTCTGCGGCCAGCGCTGCACACCGCCGGGCGAGGAGGCGTCGTAACGCCAGCCCAGCTCGCGGGCGGCGGGCAGCAGGTTGTCCTGGCCGAGCAGACACGGGGTGCGGGCGCCGATCAGCTCCTTCTCGTAGTCGAAGGGCAGCGCGGGCAGATCGGTCCAGCCCGTGTTGGTGCGCCACTCGGTGACGAACGACTTCGCCTGCGCGATCTCGCTGCGCCACTGCTGGGGCGTCCAGTTGCCGACCGAGCCGGAGCCGGAGCAGAAGTGGCCGTTGAAGTGGGTGCCGATCTCGTGCCCGTCGAGCCAGGCCTGGCGCACCAGCTTCAGCGTGGACCGGACGTGGTCGTCGTTGAGGTAGCCGATGTCGGAGGCGCCCCGCGGGTTGTTGGGCGGGTCGTAGAGGCGCTTCTTCGACTCGGGTAGCAGATACAGCCCGGAGAGGAAGAACGTCATGTGCGCCTCGTTCTCCTTGGCGAGCTGCAGGAAGCGCTCGAAGAGACCGGTGCCGACCTCGCCGGCGCCGTCCCAGGAGAAGACCACGAACTGCGGCGGGGTCTCGCCGGGTTCCAGCGGCACGGGCTGCCCGGGCTGGTGCGGCTGCTTGCCCGTGTAGGCGGTGGAGCCGTCACCGATGGGACGCACGGTCCGCTTCGGGGTGCCCGGCCTGCCGCTGCCCGCCGTGGGGGAACCACCGGCGTGACCCACGGCGTCCTTCTGCGCGGTGCCGCACGCGGCAAGTCCCATCGCGGCCGCGGCACCTGCCCCGAGACCGATCATTCCCCTCCGGCTGACGTCCCGCATACGGTCCTCGTTTCATCGCACCCTCTCAGCTGGCTCTCAGCTGGCACCCCATGAGAGGGCACGATGAAGACGCGGGTTCCGTATAACTCGCGCAGATTTATATGATTTTACGAATATGCGCTCATTTGGCCGTCAGGCCCCGAATGCCTTGTCCTTGCCCTTCACCGGCTTGGCGCCCGCGAGGAGATGGGCCGGCACCAGGTCGCGCGCGGGCTCGCTGTAGCCCACGGACACGATCTTGTCGCCGCGGTAGGTGAAGGTCGTCAGGGAGGCGAGCGTGCACTGCCGCTTGCGCGGGTCGTGCCACAGCCGCCGCTTCTCCACATAGCTGCGCACGATCCAGATCGGCAACTGATGACTCACCAGCACCGCCTCGTGGCCGCGCGCGGCGTCCTTGGCCGCGTCCAGCGCGCCCATCATCCGCACGACCTGGTCGACGTAGGGCTCGCCCCAGGACGGCTTGAACGGGTTGACGAGGTGCTTCCAGTTCTCCGGCCGGCGCAGCGCGCCGTCCCCGACCCCGAAGGTCTTGCCCTGGAAGACGTTCTCCGCCTCGATGAGCCGCCCGTCGGTCGCCAGGTCGAGACCGTGCGACTTCGCGATCGGCGTGGCCGTCTCCTGGGCCCGCTCCAGCGGCGAGGCGACGACGTGGGTGATGTCACGCGGCGCGAGGTGCTCGGCCACCCGGTCAGCCATCTGCCGGCCCAGCTCGGAGAGGTGGTAGCCGGCCAGCCGCCCGTAGAGCACCCCGTCCGGGTTGGCGACCTCGCCGTGCCGCATCAGGTGGACGACGGTGATGTCGTCCTCGCCCGTGCCGCCGGCGGCGCCGTTCGTGCCGATGGACTCGCTCATGCCGTGGCCTCCGCCGCTGCCCGTGCCGCCGCCGGAAGGGCGTCGGCGATCCGCTGAACCGCCTGGTCGTCATGGGCCGTCGACACGAACCACGACTCGAACGAGGACGGCGGCAGGTACACACCCTGCGCCAGCATCGAGTGGAAGAACGCGGTGTAGCGGAACGACTCCTGCGCCTTCGCACCCTCGTAGTCGCGCACCTCGCGTCCCGTGAAGAACACGGAGAACATGTTCGAGGCGCTCTGCAGCCGGTGGGTCACACCCTCCTTGGTGAGCGCCTCGGTCACCAGCGTCCGGATCCGCTCGGACACCGCGTCGACCTTGTCGTACGCCGCGTCGTCGAGCAGCCGCAGCTGCGCGAGACCCGCGGCGGTGGCGACGGGGTTACCGGAGAGCGTGCCCGCCTGGTACACCGGCCCGGCCGGCGCGAGGTGCGCCATGACGTCCTCGCGGCCGCCGAACGCCGCGGCCGGGAAGCCGCCGCCCATCACCTTGCCGAAGGTCATCAGGTCGGGGCGCACACCGTCGATCCCGAACCAGCCGGCCCTGCTCGTGCGGAAGCCGGTCATCACCTCGTCGGAGACGAACAGGGCGCCGTTCTTCGCGCAGGCGTCCTTCAGTCCCTGGTTGAACCCGGGCGCGGGCGGCACGACGCCCATGTTGCCGGGCGAGGCCTCGGTGATCACGCAGGCGATCTCACCGGGGTGCGCGTGGAACGCGGCGTGCACGGCTTCGAGGTCGTTGTAGGGCAGGACGATGGTGTCGCCGGCCTGCGCGCCGGTGACACCGGGGGTGTCCGGCAGGGCGAAGGTGGCGAGGCCGCTGCCCGCCGCGGCGAGCAGCGAGTCGACGTGGCCGTGGTAGCAGCCGGCGAACTTGATCACCTTCGCCCGCCGGGTGAACCCACGCGCGAGCCGGATGGCCGACATCGTCGCCTCGGTGCCGCTGGAGACGAGCCGGACCTGGTCGACGGGCTCGATGCGGGCGACGATCTCCTCGGCGAGGGCGACCTCTCCCTCACCGGGCGTGCCGAAGGACGTACCGCGGGAGACGGCCTCCTGGACGGCGGCGATGACCTCGGGGTGGGAGTGCCCGAGGATCATGGGACCCCAGGAGCAGACGAGGTCGACGTACTCACGGCCGTCGGCGTCGGTGAGGTACGGACCGGTGCCGGACACCATGAACCGGGGCGTACCGCCCACGGCTCGGAAGGCGCGCACCGGCGAGTTCACGCCACCAGGGGTGACGGCGGCCGCACGGTCGAACAGCGACTGCGAGGCTGGGGCTTCGTAGGGATAAGGCAGTTCGGTCATGACCTGCGACGTCTCCGACTCCGGGGGGCTAGTGACTACCTCAGGGTAGGCCAGGGACTCCGGGGACCCGGGAGGGGAAGAACCGGGAACCGTGAACGGACGGGCGCGGCCCGACGTACGGCTCCAGAGAGGAATGATCCCGGCCATCGCGGAGGGCCGGAGAGGAGCCCGGTACGACAACCGGCCTCCTTCGCCCGGCCATCTGCGAAACTGGGGCTACGGACGGACAGCTCACATGAACCATGGTGTTCAGGGGCCGCGAAGATCCCGCGGACAGGTGTTTCAGCGTACGTTTCGGCGTGCGGCCGTGGGGGAGGTCACTGTCACGATGATCGGGTTGCGTGGCGGGGGTCGCGCGCCTTAGAAAAGCAGTCGGGTGGAGATATGCATCGCGGTGGCGGACTGGGCGAGGGGACCGATGACCTCGGTCCTCGGCGTGCCCGGCGGGGAAGGCACCGACGCGAGGCGGAGGAAGCGGCCGGCACACGGGCAGGACAGGCACAGGGACCGCAGGGCGATCCCGAGCGCGGTGACGGCTCGGTGGAGCGGCTGCGGGCGGGAAGCGGGAATGGTGGCCGGGTGGGGGTGACGTACAAATACTTCGGCGCTCCGGACGGCGCGACGGCGGCCCGGGTCCCGATCTCGATGCGCCCCGAGGAGCTCGGCGGCGACGAGCTCGGGATGAACGGCATGTTCACCAAGATCAAGCCGGAGACGATGGCCGCGATGGTCCTCACCGGCATAGAGGGCGTCCCCCTGCACAAGGTCCCCCCGCTGGAACTGGTCGTCCTCCACCCCGACTACGCCGTGGTCAAGCTCCCCATGACGGTCGTCGACCCGCTCCGCGGCATCGGCGAGGAGGCGGTCGGCGCGGCCGCCTTCATCTGGTCCACGGTCCCGGACCGCGGCGGCCCCCGCGACGCGTTCAACGTGTACCAGCTGCTCCACGAATGGCAGGACTTCTCCCACCGCCTCCACGAGGCGGGCCACCAGCCGTACTGTCTGGTGTGGCCCTGAGCTGAGGCGTATCGGATGCACGGGGCGGGGTCCAGGACCCCGCCTTTCGCGTACCCCGGTCGTATCGGGGTGAACCTCTCCGCGCCGCCCTACAGCCCGCCCGCCACCCTCAGCACCGCGCCCGTCGTGTACGACGCGTCGGGGGACAGGAGCCAGGACACCGCGCCGGAGATCTCGTCCGGGCGGCCCGCCCGGCCCAGGGGGACGGCCGCGGCGACGCGGGCCGGGCGGTCGGGGTCCTCGTGGAAGTCGGTCCAGACCGTGCCGGGGGCGACGCAGTTCACCCGGATGCCGTCGGCCGCGACCTCCTTGGACAGGCCGATCGTGAGTGCGTCGACGGCGGCCTTCGCGGCGGCGTAGTGGACGTACTGGCCCGGGCTGCCCAGCGTCGCCGCGGCGGAGGAGATGTTGACGATCGCTCCCCCGCCCGCCGCGGTCATCTCCCGTACCGCGCGGCGCGCGCACAGCAGATAGCCGAGGACGTTGACCTCCAGGGCCTGCCGCATGCCGGCCGGGTCGGCGTCGGCGAGGCGGCCGTTGGGGCCGCTGATCCCGGCGTTGTTCACCAGCCCGGTGACCGGACCGAGTTCGGCCGCCGCCGCGTCGAAGAGCCGGTCGACCGCGCCGGCGTCGGACGTGTCGACCGCCACGGTCAGACACCGGCGGCCCGCGGCACGGACCTCCTCGGCGACCGTCTCGGCCGCCGCGGCGTCGGACCGGTAGCCGATCACGACGTCGTGCCCGTCCTCGGCCAGCCGCCGGCACACGGCGGCGCCGATCCCCCGGCTGCCGCCCGTCACCACGGTGGTCCTGTTCCCGTCCCGCACGCTCGCCATCGCCCGTCCTCGCTTCCCGCCGCTTCCCGCCGTTCAGCCGGCCAGTGTGCCAGCCGCGGGAAGGACGGCGGTCGGGCCGGTGTCAAAGGCGCGTCAGGGCGGCCGTCCGGCGGGTCAGGGAGGCGTCAACACACCGGACACCCGGCCCGCCCGCGCCTTCCATGGGAGACCGGCCGAATCCTGGGCAACGGATACCTGGGCGTTCGTACGGCGGACGGTCGCCGGTGAGGGACGGGGAGGAACACGGTGCGCGCTACGGGTGCGGGTGTGGGCGGGGCGAGCGGTGCGGGCGGCGACGGCGGCCGCCCCGATGCCGGGCGGCGACGCGTCGTCGTCGGGGTGAGCGGGTCGCCGGGGAGCCTGGCCGCGCTGCACCGGGCCGCGTACGAGGCCCGCCGCAGCGGCGCCGATCTGCTGGCCGTGCTCGCCTGGGAGCCGCCCGGCGGCACCTACGCGTACCGGCGTGCCGTCTGCCCCCTGCCGCTGGAGGACCTCCGTCAGGACGCCGGCCGGCGGCTCCTCGACGCGCTCGGCTCGGCCTTCGGACCCGACGGGCCCGAGGTGCCGTTCCAGGCGGTGGTCGTCCAGGGCGTGACCGGGCCCGCGCTCGTGGAGAGCGCCGGTGAGGACGATCTCCTGGTGGTCGGGACCGGGGGGCGCGGCCCGCTGCGCCGCGCGCTGCTTCCCTCCGTCGCCCGGTACTGCGTCGCCCACGCCGACTGCCCCGTCCTCGCCGTACCGCCCTCTCCCCTGGTGAGCGACCTCGCGGCGGTCCAGCGCAGGATCGGTCTCCATTTGCCCGTCGACGCAAGGGAATTGACGGCCGACAGCCGCTGAACGCCCCTCGGCCCGAGGAGCACCGACCGCCCTCACCCGGACGCCGGAGGAGCTGGTTGTTCGCGTACACGAGGGGCGGCGCCGCAACCGCCCCCGCGGACATGAACCGCCGGGACGTCGGGATCTGACGGCCCGTACCCACCCGCCCCGGGCGCCCCGATCCGACGCCCGTGTCCGCCCCGGACGAGAGGAGCTGACGAGGGGAGCTGACGCCCCGTGGCCGATCCCGGCGTCGCGGTCGGGCGCCGCAGCGGTCGGCGCCACGCCCGGGACGGTGAGCAGACGTGTCGCCGCCGATCGGGTCAAGCACAGAGCGCCTCGCGGGCTCCGCGACACGCCGGGGGCTCGCGTCGAACGAGCAGGTCAGAAAGGTGCGGCCGTTCTCAGGTGGGCGAACGGGACGGCCGATGGGGGTGGCCGCGGGAGTGGGCCGAGCGTGCGTCCCAAGTGGTGGGCCGGGTCGATCGGAATGACGGTGGATCACGTCGGGCCGGGTTCACGTGTGCTGACAAGAGGTCAGCTGCCCGGTCCTGACGGAAGGACTCCGACAATGCGATCTGCCCGCATGCTCCTCGCTGCCGCGACGGCCACCGCCGCTCTCGCGATCGCCGCCCCCGGCGCCTACGCCGTCACGGCCGGCGACTGGGACCACGACTCCTCGTCCTCCTCGACCAAGGAGCACGACGACTCCTCCTCTTCCTACAGCAAGGAGCACGACAAGGACGCCGACCACGACAAGGGCTCGTGGCACGAGAAGCCGAATGGCGGCATGCACACCGGCGGCGGCGCGCTGACGACCGTCACCGGCGACGACTGGTCCAAGGGCGACAAGGACAAGGAGTCGGGCGACTGGTCCAAGGGCGACAAGGAGTCCTCGGACTCGGAGCACGACAAGGGCTCGTGGGAGAAGGGCAAGGACGAGGAGGAGAAGCCCCAGGGCGGCATGCACACCGGCGGCGGCGCGCTGACGGCCGTCAAGACGGACGACTCGTCCAAGGGCGACAAGAAGTACGACCCGGAGACCTACAAGGACAAGGAGTCCTCGGGCTCCGACCAGGAGAAGTCCTGGGACTCCGAGCAGGACAAGGGCGACAAGGGCTCGTGGGAGAAGGGCAAGGACGAGGAGGAGAAGCCGCACGGCGGCATGCACACCGGTGGCGGCGGGCTCGCCACGCCGGGTGTCACGGCCGGCGGTGTCGCGGTCCTCGGTCTCGCGGCCGCGGGCGTCTACGTGGTGCGCCGTAGGAACGCCGAGGGCGGTGTGGCCTGACCATGCCTGACGACATAGTGGCCCGGGCCGCCACCCCACGTACTCCGTGGCGGCCCGGCCGGCTTCCCGTCAGCCCCCCCCTTGCTGCCTACGCATGGCTCCGGGCCGCACGGGGCGCGCCCGACACGGCGCGCCCCCGCCGCTCCTCCCGCCGAGTCCGCTCCACCGCTTCTCCCGCAGTCACCGCGCTCGCCGTACGCCCGGGGGTGCCTGACTGCCCCTTGTTCGTTCCGCTGCCCGACCCGATGAGGTGGTGCCCGATGGCAGCCCGGTCGTCCTTTCCCGCCGAGACCCGCAATCCCCGGCGGCGTCTGACCTGGATCGTGTGGTGCGCGGGCATCGCGATCGTCATGGTCACGAGCATGTTCCGCGGTCACGACGACGCGAACGGCACCCACGGTGCGTCCCGCGCGGCGGCGGCCCCCGCCGCGTCCTCCTCCGCGTCCTCGGCGGCCCACCCGTCCGGCACGTACCTGCCCCGCGCGGAACCGACGCGGCTGCTCATCCCGAAGATCGAGGTGGACGCGCCGTTCACCGAGCTCACCATCGACGACTCGGGCCGGCTCGAACCGCCGCCCGCGGACGACGTGAACCTGGTCGGCTGGTACGCCAAGGGTGTCTCGCCCGGTGAGCGCGGTGCGGCGATCATCGCCGGGCACGTCGACACGAAGACCTCCGCCGCCGTGTTCGCCGGTCTGAGCGACCTGAAGAAGGGCGACAAGTTCAGCGTCAAGCGGTCCGACGGCCGGACGGCGACGTTCGCCGTGGACAGCTCGGACACCTTCGAGAAGGACGACTTCCCCGACGAGCGGGTGTACGCCGACACTCCCGACGCCCAGGTCCGCCTGATCACCTGCGCCGGGAACTACGACCGCTCCGCCAAGGACTACACCGAGAACCTGGTGGTCTTCGCCCACCTCGTGTGACGGACGGGCGACCGGACGCCGGCTCTCGTCCGGGACTCCCGTTCACGCGTCCCCGACACCGATCCAGAAGCGGTCCTCGCCGCGGATCCGGCCGTCGGGGACGCCACCGTTGGCGCGGATCACCCGGCGGGAGGCCTCGTTGTCCTGGTCGCAGGTCAGCAGGACCCGGTCCAGGCCGAGACGGCGGCATTCGGTGAGGCCCGCGGCGAGCATCCGGGTGGCGTGGCCGCGACGGCGCCAGGGGGTGACGACGTGGTAGCCGACATGGCCGCCGACCTCGGCCAGTTCCGGGGTCAGTTCGTGCCGGACGACGAGGCTGCCGAGGTAGTGCGCGCCGGAGACGTACCAGAAGACGGTGGAGGGGACGCCCCAGCGGGTCCGGGTGCCGCGCCGCTCCTCCGCGTAGGCCGCGAAGTCCGCCGCGGCCAGGTCGATCGAGTCGGTGCTCCTGTTCTCCGCCGCGCAGTCGGCGCGTTCACCGGCGAGGTAGGAGTCCCGCACGGCGGGCGTGGGCGCCACGAGGCGGGGTGGCGTGGTGAGTTCGGTCATGGGGGTGAGTCTTCAACGAGGTCCGGCACGGCGCCTCCCCTTTTTATCCGGACCTCCGGACTCCGGACCTCCGAACCCACCGGACCTCCGGACCCTCCGGACGCTCCGGACCTCAGGGCGGCGGGAGCCGGCGGTCGCGGGAGGTGTCCCGGATCGCCGGCTCCCGCCGGTGCGTGAAGCCTGCCTGCGCGCGGCTCGCGGCGCTCAGCCCTTCGCCATGAGGTCCTTCAGCGCGATGTTGAGTTCGAGCACGTTGACGCGGGGCTCGCCGACGAAGCCGAGGGTGCGGCCGTCGGTGTGTTCGCCGACCAGCTTCTCCACCTGGGCGACCGGAAGCCCGTTCTTCTCCGCGACGCGGTGGACCTGGAGGTCCGCGTAGTCGGGGGAGATGTCCGGGTCGAGGCCGGAGCCGGAGGACGTGACCGCCTCGGCGGGGACGTCGGAGGGCCTGACCTTGTAGTCGGCGGTCGAGTTGTCCTTGACGACGGCGGCCTTGGCGTCCTTGACCCACTTGATCAGGTCGGCGTTGTCACCGGAGCGGTTGGTCGCCCCGGACAGGATCAGCTTGTACCGGGTGTTGACGCTGTTGGTGCCGAGGCCGTTCTGCGGGCGGCCCTGGAACCACTTCAGGTCGGGCTCCGGGGTCTCCTGGCCCTTCTTCAGCGGGAGGTTGTAGGCCTGGCCGATCAGGGACGAGCCGACGACCTTGCCGTTCGCCGTGATCTCCGAGCCGTTCGCCCGGCCGGGG
Organism: Streptomyces sp. NBC_01428; assembly: GCF_036231965.1. Taxonomy (NCBI): domain Bacteria; kingdom Bacillati; phylum Actinomycetota; class Actinomycetes; order Kitasatosporales; family Streptomycetaceae; genus Streptomyces; species Streptomyces sp. NBC_01428. The sequence continues at coordinate 4,216,745 of NZ_CP109499.1, forward strand.
AACAGGCCCTGGGCCACCCCGGTGACGGCGAGCGGGTAGATCACCCCCGTCACCACGGTGAGCACCAGGAGCGCCCGCAGTCCGGCCCCCAGCAACCGGGCCGTGTTCGTAACCGAGTTGTTCATGGGATCAGCACGCTTTCAGAGAGTTACAGCCCGGGGATGAGGGAGATGAGCAGGTCGATGAGCTTGATGCCGACGAAGGGCGCGACCAGTCCGCCGAGGCCGTAGATCCCGAGGTTGCGCCGCAGCAGCTTGTCGGCGCTGACCGGCCGGTACCGCACTCCCCGCAGGGCGAGCGGGACCAGCGCGATGATGATCAGCGCGTTGAAGATCACCGCGGACAGGATCGCGGTGTCGGGCGAGGACAGGTGCATGATGTTGAGCTTGTCCAGGCCCGGGTAGACCGCGGCGAACAGCGCCGGGATGATCGCGAAGTACTTGGCGACGTCGTTGGCGATCGAGAAGGTCGTCAACGCGCCTCGGGTGATCAACAGTTGCTTGCCGATCTCGACGATCTCGATGAGCTTGGTCGGGTTCGAGTCGAGGTCGACCATGTTGCCGGCCTCCTTCGCGGCCGACGTGCCCGTGTTCATCGCGACGCCGACGTCCGCCTGCGCGAGGGCGGGCGCGTCGTTGGTGCCGTCGCCGGTCATCGCGACGAGCTTGCCGCCCGCCTGCTCCCGCTTGATCAGCGCCATCTTGTCCTCGGGCGTCGCCTCCGCGAGGAAGTCGTCGACGCCCGCCTCGTCGGCGATGGCCTTTGCCGTCAACGGGTTGTCACCCGTGATCATGACGGTCCTGATGCCCATGCGGCGCAGTTCGTCGAACCGCTCGCGCATGCCGTCCTTGACGACGTCCTTGAGGTGGATGACGCCCAGGACACGGGCGCCGCGCGCGTCCTCGACCGCCACGAGCAGCGGAGTGCCGCCCGCCCCGGCGATCCGGTCGGTGAGCGTGGCGGCGTCCTCGGACACCCTGCCGCCCCTCTCCTCGACCCAGGCCACGACCGAACCCGCCGCGCCCTTACGGATCTTGCGCCCGTCGACGTCCACGCCCGACATCCGGGTCTGGGCGGTGAAGGCGATCCACTCGGCGCCCGACAGCTCGCCCTGGTGCCGCTCGCGCAGCCCGTACTTCTCCTTCGCCAGGACGACGATCGAGCGGCCCTCGGGCGTCTCGTCGGCCAGCGAGGAGAGCTGGGCGGCGTCGGCGACCTCCGCCTCGGTCGTGCCCGCCACCGGCAGGAACTCGGCGGCCTGCCGGTTGCCGAGGGTGATGGTGCCGGTCTTGTCGAGGAGCAGCGTCGACACGTCCCCGGCGGCCTCGACCGCCCGGCCGGACATGGCGAGGACGTTGCGCTGCACCAGCCGGTCCATGCCCGCGATACCGATCGCGGAGAGCAGCGCGCCGATGGTGGTGGGGATCAGGCAGACCAGGAGGGCCACCAGGACGATCATCGTGAGGTGGGTGCCCGCGTAGTCCGCGAAGGGCGGCAGGGTCGCCACCGCGAGCAGGAACACGATGGTGAGGGACGCGAGGAGGATGTTCAGCGCGATCTCGTTGGGCGTCTTCTGCCGTGCGGCGCCCTCGACGAGGGCGATCATCCGGTCGATGAAGGTCTCGCCGGGCTTCGTCGTGATCTTGATGACGACGCGGTCGGAGAGGACCTTCGTGCCGCCGGTGACGGCCGAGCGGTCGCCGCCCGACTCCCGGATGACCGGGGCGGATTCGCCGGTGATGGCGGACTCGTCGACGGACGCCACGCCCTCGACGACGTCACCGTCGCCGGGGATGATGTCGCCCGCCTCGCAGACCACGAGGTCACCGATGCGCAGCTCGGTGCCGGGCACCCGCTCCTCGGTGCGGCCGTCGGCGGAGAGCCGGCGGGCGACGGTGTCGGTCTTGGCCCTGCGCAGGGTGTCGGCCTGCGCCTTGCCGCGCCCCTCGGCCACCGCCTCCGCGAGGTTGGCGAAGACGACGGTGAGCCACAGCCAGGCGCTGATCGCCCAGCCGAACCAGTCGCCCGGGTCCTTGAAGGAGAACACCGTGGTCAGTACGGAGCCGATGAGGACCACGAACATCACGGGCGACTTGACCATGATCCGCGGGTCCAGCTTGCGGAAGGCGTCGGGCAGCGACCGCAGCAGTTGCTTCGGGTCGAACAGCCCCGCGCCGACCTTTCCCTCGTCCTGGTGGTGACCGGTCGGCAGGTCGCTGTGCGGCGCCCGGGCCGGAGTGGCTGTGGACATCGCGTCCTCTTGGTTCTCGGTACGAGTGGTCATGACGCCAGCCCCTCGGCCAGCGGGCCCAGGGCGAGGGCCGGGAAGTAGGTCAGACCGGTGATGATCAGGATCGCGCCCACCAACAGCCCGGTGAACAGGGGCTTTTCGGTGCGCAGGGTGCCCGCGGTCGCCGGGACCGGTTTCTGTTCGGCGAGCGATCCGGCGAGGGCGAGGACGAACACCATGGGCAGGAAGCGGCCGAGCAGCATCGCGAGTCCGATGGTGCTGTTGAACCACTGCGTGTCGGCGTTCAGACCGGCGAACGCCGAACCGTTGTTGTTGGCGCCCGACGTGTAGGCGTACAGGATCTCGGAGAATCCGTGCGCCCCGCTGTTGGTCATCGAGTTGCCCGGGGTGGGCAGGGCCATCGCGGCGGCGGTGAAGACCAGCACGAGTGCCGGGGTGACGAGGATGTAGATCGCCGCGAACTTGATCTCGCGGGTGCCGATCTTCTTGCCCAGGTACTCGGGGGTGCGGCCGACCATCAGGCCGGCGATGAACACCGCGATGATCGCCATGACGAGCATGCCGTAGAGACCGGATCCGGTACCGCCGGGGGCGATCTCGCCGAGCTGCATGCCCAGCATGGTGATACCGCCGCCGAGGCCGGTGAAGGAGGAGTGGAAGGAGTCCACCGCGCCGGTCGACGTCAGGGTGGTGGCCACCGCGAAGATCGACGAGCCGCCGACCCCGAAGCGGGTCTCCTTGCCCTCCATCGCCCCGCCGGCGATGTCGAACGCCGGGCCGTGGTGGGCGAATTCGGTCCACATCATCAGCGCGGTGAAGCCGATCCAGATGGTCACCATCGTGGCGAGGATCGCGTAGCCCTGGCGCAGTGAGCCGACCATGCGGCCGAAGGTGCGGGTCAGGGCGAACGGGATGAGGAGGATCAGGAAGATCTCGAAGAGGTTGGTGAACGGGGTGGGGTTCTCGAAGGGGTGGGCGCTGTTGGCGTTGAAGTAGCCGCCGCCGTTGGTGCCCAGCTCCTTGATGGCCTCCTGGGAGGCGACCGCCCCGCCGTTCCACTGCTGCGAGCCGCCGAAGAACTGGCCGACCGCGTGGATGCCGGAGAAGTTCTGGAGGGCGCCGCACGCGACGAGGACGATCGCGGCGATCACCGAGATCGGCAGCAGGATGCGGACGGTGCCGCGCACCAGGTCGGACCAGAAGTTGCCCAGTTCACCGGTGCGGGACCGGGCGAAGCCGCGCACGAGGGCGACGGCGACGGCGATGCCGACCGAGGCGGACAGGAAGTTCTGCACCGCGAGGCCGCCGGTCTGCACGACGTGGCCCATGGCCTGTTCGCCGTAGTAGGACTGCCAGTTGGTGTTCGACACGAAGGACGCGGCGGTGTTGAACGCCTGGTCCGGGTCGATCGCGGCGAAGCCGAGCGAGCCGGGCAGGTGGCCCTGGAGCCGCTGGAGCAGGTAGAGGAAGAGGACGCTGACCGCCGAGAAGGCGAGGACACCGCGCAGGTAGGCGGGCCAGCGCATCTGGGCGTCCGGGTTGGCGCCGATGCCCTTGTAGATCCACTTCTCGACGCGCAGGTGCTTGTCGGAGGAGTAGACCCGGGCCATGTGGTCGCCGAGGGGACGGTAGGCGAGGGCCAGCGCCGCTATGAGGGCGAGCAGCTGGAGGACGCCGGCGAGGACGGGGCTCATGACAGTGCTCAGAACCTCTCCGGGAAGACGAGGGCGAGGACGAGATAGCCCAGCAGGGCGACGGCCACGATCAGGCCGACGATGTTCTCGGCGGTCACAGCTTCGTCACCCCCTTGGCGACGAGGGCCACCAGCGCGAACACCGCGATCGTGGTGACGACGAAGGCCACGTCGGCCATCGTGAGCTCCTAGATGAGGTTCGGAACGAACTGACGACTAGAGGAAACCGCCCCGACGACCCGTTTCGGCCACCGTTGACGCCTCCCATACGGGGCACGGCGTCCCCTTGACGGGTCTCTTACGGGGCGGCCCGCAACCCGCGCCGGGCCGCTCCGCGCCGGCCGGCGGCGAGCGCCCCGGCCCTGTCGCGTCCTTGACGCCGCGGCACGTCAGAGACCCGTCAAGGCATGCCGGATCCGGCCGCGCGGATGCCTACCGTCGAGGACATGGAACGCCGCGACGATCCGCGTGAAGCGCTCGGACTGCCCCCGCACCGGGCCCCCGGCCCGGCCCCGCACACCTCCGCGGAGCCCTCCTCAGAGCCCTCCCCCTCCCCCGAGGTGGCGCACGACCTCCACTGGGCCCGGGACCTGCGCAGCGCGGTCCGCTGCTCGGCCCTCCTCCTCGCCCTCCTGCTGCTGATCGACCACGCGGCCGGCACCCTCACCGGCCCGCGCGTCCTGCTGTGGACGGGACTCGCCGCGCTGCTCCTCCTCGTCCTGTACCCGGCCCGCGTCGCCGTCGGCGAGGGCTGGCTGAGCACCTGCGGACTCCTCGGCACCCGGCGGGTCCGCACCGACCACCTGGTGTCGGTGCGCTGCCTGGACGGGGTCGGGCAGCGGCTCGTCCTGCGCGACACCTCCGGCGCACGCGTCGAGATCGACCCGCGGCTGCTGGTCGCCAACCCGGCGCTGTGGCACCGCCTCGACGACGACGCCCGCACCTCCGCGCTGCGCGGCTCCCTCGTCTGCGGGGCGACCGCGTTGCGCCGCGTGAGCGAGCGCGTCGACGACGAGGCCGCACGGGCGGTGTTCAAGGTGTCCGGGCTGGACTGAGTGTCGGGAGCACCCGCACCCCCCTGTCCCGGCTTACCCTCCGCCCGTGCTGAACGTGACGGGGATGCTCAAACGGCTCGTGATCGGCAGGGCGATGCGCAGCGACGAGCTGCACGGGACCCTGCTGCCCAAACGGCTCGCCCTGCCCATCTTCGCCTCCGACCCCCTGTCGTCCGTGGCCTACGCGACGCAGGAGATCCTGCTCGTCCTCACCCTCGGCGGCCTGACGTACCTGCACTTCACGCCCTGGATCGCGGGCGCCGTGGTCGTGCTCCTGACGGTCGTGGTGCTGTCGTACCGGCAGGTGGTGCACGCCTACCCGAGCGGTGGCGGCTCCTTCGAGGTGGCGTCCACGAACCTCGGCCCCTCGGCCGGTCTGGTCGTCGCCGCGTCCCTGCTGGTCGACTACGTGATGACGGTCGCCGTGTCCGTCGCCTCAGGCGTGGACAACATCATCTCGGCGATCCCCGCGCTCGCCCATCAGCGCGTCCTGATGGCCCTCGTCTTCGTCGCCGTCCTCGCCGCCATCAACCTGCGCGGGATGCGCGAGTCGGGCCGGGCCTTCGCCGCACCGACGTACCTGTTCATCGGCGGCGTCCTGATCATGGTGATCACCGGGCTGATCCGGTACGCCCTCGGGGACGCGCCGGTCGCCGAGAGCGCCGCCTACGGAGTCCGGGCCGCCCCCTCCGACGCCCATCTGACCGGCCTCGCCCTGGTGATGCTGGTGCTGCGCGCGTTCTCCTCCGGCTGTACGGCGCTGACCGGCGTGGAGGCGATCTCCAACGGGGTGCCGGCGTTCCGCAAGCCCAAGTCGCGCAACGCCGCCTCGACGCTCGCGGCGATGGGCGGCCTCGCGATCCTCATGTTCGTCGGGGTCACCACGCTGGCGCTGGTCGCCAAGGTGCACATCACGGACGACTCCTGCCGGCTCACCGGCCTGAGCGACTGCGCCGGCTACACGCAGCGGACGGTCATCGCGCAGATCGCGGCGGCGGTGTTCGGCGGGGAGAGCAGCTTCGGCTTCTACTTCATCCAGGCCGTGACGGCCCTCGTCCTGATCCTCGCCGCGAACACCGCCTTCAACGGCTTCCCGCTGCTGTCCTCGATCCTCGCCCAGCACCGCTACCTGCCCCACCAGCTGCACAACCGGGGCGACCGACTGGCCTTCTCCAACGGCATCCTGGCCCTCGCGATCGTCGCCGGCCTGCTGCTGTGGGGCTACCGGGCGAACGTCACCAGCCTCATCCACCTGTACATCCTCGGCGTGTTCACCTCCTTCACCCTGTCCCAGCTCGGCATGGTCCGGCACTGGAACCGCGCGCTGCGAGGAGAACCCGACCCGGCCGCCCGACGCCGTCAGCACACGGCCCGCGTCATCAACGCGGTGGGCGCGGTGTTCACCGGGATCGTCCTGCTCATCGTCCTGGTCACCAAGTTCACCCAGGGCGCGTGGCTGGCCGTCCTCGCCGCAACCGTGCTGTGGGTACTGATGCGCGCGATCCGACGCCACTACGACGCCACGGCGGCCGAGCTGGCGGTGACCGACCCGCACGCCGAACTCGTACCGCCCGGCCGGGTCCTCGCGATCGTCCTCGTCTCCAAGGTCCACAAACCGACCCTGCGGGCCCTCGCCTACGCCCGCGCCATCCACCCCGACCGGCTGGAGGCCCTGACCGTCTCGGTCGACGCGGAGGACACGGACGAACTGCGCCGGCGCTGGGAGGAACTCGCCATCGACGTGCCGCTGAAGGTCGTCGACTCCCCGTACCGCGAGATCACCCGCCCGGTCGTCGGATACGTGCGCTCGGTGCGCCGCGACAGCCCGCGTGACGTCGTCGCCGTCTTCATCCCCGAGTACGTCGTCGGCCACTGGTGGGAGAACGCCCTGCACAACCAGTCCGCCCTGTGGCTCAAGAGCCGGCTGCTGTTCACCCCGGGCGTGATGGTGACGAGCGTGCCCTGGCAGCTCACCTCCTCCGCCCACGCGAACCGGCCGACGGGCCGTGCGCCGGGCGCGGTCCGCCGGGGCGAGCCGGTCCCGCCGCAACCCACCCGGCAGGGACGCCCGTAACCGCCCCCGCGGCGTCCCCGTGATGCGCGACCAGCGGGTCTTAACGCAAGCTTGACGCGGAGGCCCCCGGCAGGCGTGGGCCCATGGATCACTCTCTGCATACGCTGATGACGCCGTCTCCTCGATGGCCGGAAACGATCGCCGAGCCGTACGTCAGGAGAGCCACCGATGGCCAGCCCCGAGCACGCCCCGCCGAGCCGGCTGCGCGCCTGGATGCTGGAAGGCCTGTCCGACATGGGCAAGGGCAAGGGCCGACAGTTGCCCCGGCCCGCCGCCCCGGCGCCCGTCCACAAGGGCCAGCGCTGGTGGCGCGTCATGTGCCTGACCGGCGTCGACTACTTCTCCACCCTCGGCTACCAGCCCGGCATCGCCGCCCTCGCCGCCGGCCTGCTCTCCCCCGTCGCCACCGTCGTGCTCGTCGTCGTCACCCTCGCGGGCGCACTGCCGGTCTACCGCCGCGTCGCCGAGGAGAGCCCGCACGGCGAAGGCTCGATCGCGATGCTCGAACGGCTCCTGTCGTTCTGGCAGGGCAAACTCTTCGTCCTCACCCTGCTCGGCTTCGCGGCCACCGACTTCCTCATCACCATCACCCTCTCGGCGGCCGACGCCTCCACCCACCTCGTGGAGAACCCTCACCTGAACAGCGTCCTGCACGACAAGCAGATGGTGATCACCCTCGGCCTCGTCGCCCTGCTCGGCGCCGTCTTCCTCAAGGGCTTCCTGGAGGCCATCGGCGTCGCCGTGGTCCTGGTCGGCATCTACCTCGGCCTCAACGTCGTGGTCGCGGTGACCGGCCTGTGGCAGGTCGCCACCCACGGACACGTCGTCACCGACTGGTCCACCGCCCTGACCGCCGAGCACGGCAACGTCCTCGCGATGGTCGGCGTCGCCCTGCTCGTCTTCCCGAAACTCGCCCTCGGCCTCTCCGGCTTCGAGACCGGCGTCGCCGTCATGCCCCACGTCGAGGGCGACACCGCCGACACCGAGGAGAACCCGGCGGGCCGTATCCGCGGCACGAAGAAACTGCTCACCACCTCCGCCGCGATCATGAGCGTCTTCCTCATCGTGACCAGCTTCATCACCACGGTGCTGATCCCGGAGAAGGAGTTCGAGTCGGGCGGCCAGGCCAACGGCCGCGCCCTCGCCTACCTGGCCCACGAGTACCTCGGCAACGCCTTCGGCACCGTCTACGACGCCTCCACCATCGCCATCCTGTGGTTCGCCGGAGCCTCCGCCATGGCCGGCCTCCTCAACCTCATGCCGCGCTACCTCCCCCGCTACGGCATGGCCCCGCACTGGGCGCGCGCCGTCCGCCCCATGGTGATCGTCTTCATCCTGATCGCGTTCCTCGTCACCTGGATCTTCGACGCGGACGTCGACGCCCAGGGCGGCGCCTACGCCACCGGCGTCCTCGTCCTGATCAGCTCCGCGGCCATCGCCGTCACCATCGCCGCCCGCAAGGCCCGCCAGAAACACTGGACCATCGCCTTCGCCGTCATCTCGGCGGTCTTCCTCTACACGACCGTCGTCAACGTCATCGAACGCCCCGACGGCGTCAAGATCGGCGCCTGCTTCATCGCCGGCATCATCCTCGTCTCCTTCCTCTCCCGCCTCGCCCGCGCCTTCGAGCTGCGCGTCACCAGCGTGACCGTGGACCCGATGGCCGAACGGTTCATCCGCGACATCGCGAGCCGGCGCATCCGGTTCATCGCCAACGAACCCGACAACCGCGACCTCACCGAGTACCGCGAGAAGATCGAGCAGATCCGCGCCGACCACGACCTCCCCGCCCAGGAGGACTTCGTCTTCCTGGAGGTCACCGTCCTCGACCCCTCCGAGTTCGAGTCGGTCATGAACGTACGCGGCGAGGTGCTGCACGGCCGCTACCGCATCCTCACCCTGGAGTCCTCCTCCATCCCCAACGCGCTCGCCGCCCTGCTCCTGCACGTCCGCGACACCACCGGCTGCATCCCGCACGTCTACTTCGAATGGACCGAGGGCAACCCGTTCACCAACTTCCTGCGCTTCTTCCTCTTCGGCCAGGGCGAGGTCGCCCCCGTCACCCGCGAGGTGCTCCGCGAGGCCGAACCCGACCGCACCCGCCGCCCCCGCGTCCACGTCGGCTGACCTGCCCGACGGAGTGCCCGACGGAGTGAGAGGCCGGTAAGAAGCCCGCCCCGGGACCCGCCCGCCGGGCCGCACCCGTCCGATGCTTGGCAGACTGGCCGGGTGCCCCAGAATGTGCTGCTCGCCGAGGACGACCGCGCCATCCGTCACGCCCTGGAAAGGGCGCTGACCCTGGAGGGCTACCAGGTGACGGCCGTCGCCGACGGGGTGGAGGCACTGGCCCAGGCCCACCGCACCCCACCGGACGTCCTCGTCCTCGACGTGATGATGCCCGGCATCGACGGCCTCCAGGTCTGCCGCGTCCTGCGCGCCGAGGGCGACCGCACCCCGATCCTGATGCTCACCGCACTCGTCGAGACCGCCGACCGCATCGCCGGCCTCGACGCGGGCGCCGACGACTACGTGGTCAAACCGTTCGACGTCGAGGAGGTCTTCGCCCGGCTGCGCGCACTGCTGCGCCGCACCGGCAACGGCTCCCTCGACGAGAGCGCGCCCACCGCGCCGCGCGAGCAGCGCGCCGCCACCGCACAGATCTCCGTGGCCGGGCTGCGCATGGACGTCCAGGCCCGCCGGGTCTGGCGCGGACAGCGCGAGCTGGAGCTGACCCGGACCGAGTTCGAACTCCTCGAACTCCTCGTCCGCAACGCCGGCATCGTCCTCGACCACTCCACGATCTACGACCGCATCTGGGGCTACGACTTCGGCCCGGGCTCCAAGAACCTCGCCGTCTACGTCGGCTACCTCCGCCGCAAGCTCGACGAGCCGGGAAGCCCGTCCCTGATCCACACCGTCCGGGGCGTCGGCTACGTCCTGCGGGAGGACTGAGTGCCACCCGGTCCGGCGGACCCCGGGCCCGGCCGGGCGGCCCACCCCGGGGACGAAGGACCGTCCGCGCCCGGAACGACCCCGCAGCGCCGCACCGCCGGGCCGGGACCCTCCTGGGCGTCCCGGTTCCCCGGCACGTCCGGACGGCTGCGGCGGCTGTCCTCCCTGCGCGCCGTGTTCACCGTCTCCTTCGCGGCCGTCGCCGCCGCCGTCACCGTCCTCGTCGGCTTCCTCAGCTACGACGCCGCCGCCCGGCTGGTGCGCGTCGACCAGCAGACCGTCTTCGCCGAGGTCGTCCAGGACCTGCGCGACCAGGTACGCGAGCACCCCCTGCAACCGCAGGACTTCGCCGTCTCCGACCCCGACCACGACGGCCCGCTCAACGACATCATCCGGCCCAGCCGCACCGACGTGCAGGTGCTCGGGGAGGGGGGCACGGTCGTCGACCGCGGCACCCCGCCCCTGCCCGTGGACCGCCACGACCGCAACGTCTCCGACGACGCCGTCGCCGGAAAGGTCGAGGAGCACAAGGACGTCGACGTCGCCGGCGACCGCTACCGGCTCGCGACCGTCTCCCTCGGCGGCGGCCGCGGCGCGGTCCAGGTCGCCCAGCAGTTCAGCGACACGGAGGACCTGCTGCGGGAACTCCAGCAGCGGACCGTGCTGCTCGTCGGGGCCGTCGTCATCGCCGCCGGGCTCTTCGGCTGGTGGCTGGCGCGGCGCATCACCCGGCGGCTGGTACGGCTCGCCGGGGCCGCCGAGGACGTGGCGCGCACCGGGCATCTCGGCATCCAGGTGCCGGTCACCGGCTACGACGAGGTGGGCCGGCTCGGGCGCTCCTTCGACCGGATGCTCGGCCGCCTGGCCCAGTCCGAGGAGGACCAGCGCCGGCTGGTCCAGGACGCGGGCCACGAGCTGCGTACGCCGCTGACCTCGCTGCGGACGAACATCTCCATGCTCCGCCGGATCGACGAACTCCCGCCGGACGCCCGGGAGGAACTCGTCGCCGATCTCGCCCTGGAGTCCCGCGAGCTGACCGACCTCGTCAACGAACTGGTCGCCCTCGCCGCCGGCCAGTCCGACACCGAGCCCGTGCGACGCCTCGACCTCGCCGAACTCGCCGAGGACGCCGTGATCGTCGCGCGCCGGCGCACCGGCCGGGAGATCACCCTCGACGTCACCGGCGACACCACGGTCGACGGCCGCCCCACCGCCCTCCAGCGCGCGGTCTCCAATCTCGTGGAGAACGCGGCCAAGTTCGACCGCGGCGGCACGGCACCGATCGAGGTGGTGCTGACCGGCCGCCCCGGCGAAACCGGTGGCCGCCCCGGCCCGGTGCGCGTCGAGGTCCTGGACCGCGGTCCCGGCATCGGCGAGGACGACCTCGTCCGCGTCTTCGACCGCTTCTACCGCACCGCCGACGCCCGCAGCCTCCCCGGCTCGGGCCTCGGCCTCTCCATCGTCCGCGAGATCGCCACAGCCCACGGAGGCACCCCGTTCGCCCACGCCCGCCCCGGAGGCGGCACGGTGATCGGCTTCACGACGGACACGTGAGGCGAGGGCGGCGCGCGTTTTCGGGTGTGGTGCGGTTCGGTGGGTGGGTCGGGGCCGTGCCGGTACATCCGCCCGTCGCCGTTGAATCAGACGGAGGTCGAGAAGCGGGAGCTGCTCGATCCGGGCGTAAGCGACGGGCATCTGATGTACCGGCACGGCCCCTCACGCCGGATGCCGACTGCGGGCAGCGACTGGCCGGGGCGCGTCCCTTTCGTCGAATTTCAGCCCCTCCGGCGTTTGAGGAGCGGGGTCTGGGGCGGAGCCCCAGGTATGGGACGGGTAGGGGCGGAGGGGGCGAGGAAACGCCTACGGCCGCAGCGCCGCGAGCTGCTCGGCGAACGGGACCACCTGGAACCCGTCCTCGCGGGCAGCGACGTTCCCCTGAGCAGGGAGGGACGAGCCGGCCGGGACAGTGGTCCCAGCCAGGGCCTGGACGGTGGGCGCCGACCGACCCGCAAGGGCGGACATCAGCACCGCCAACTCCCCCGAAGCCCGCTCGATCCGCTCGGCCAACCCCTCGGCCCCCCAGTCCTCCGAAGCCGCGTACACCCCGGTGGGCACGACAACGGCCCGCAGATAGGCGAACAGCGGCCGCAGCGCGTGTTCGAGGACCAGCGAGTGCCGCCCGGTCCCCCCGGTCGCCGCGATCAACACGGGCTTGCCCACGAGGGCGTCCTTGTCGAGCACGTCGAAGAAGGACTTGAACAGCCCGCTGTACGAGGCGGAGAACACCGGGGTGACGACGATCAGCCCGTCCGCCGAGGTCACGTCGTCGATCGCGGCGGACAGGCCCCGCCCGGGAAACCCGTTGGTGAAGTCGTGCGCGATCTCGACGGCGAGATCCCGCAGTTCGACCACGCGGACGTCAACGGCCCCGGAGGCCCGGCCGGCGGCCGCGGCCGCCAGCCGGTCGGCCAGCAGCCGCGTGGACGACGGAACACTCAGTCCCGCCGAGACGACGACGAGCTTCATGCGACGGTCACCTCTTCCTGGGCGGCGGCCACCCGGGCCGCATGGGTCGGCGCGTCCGGCACGTCGGCCGGCCGCCCCTTGGCGAACTCCTCGCGCAGCACCGGCACGACCTGCTCACCGAGGAGGTCGAGCTGCTCCAGCACGGTCTTGAGGGGCAGCCCGGCGTGGTCCATCAGGAACAGCTGGCGCTGGTAGTCACCGGCGTAGTCGCGGAACGCCAGCGTCTTCTCGATCACCTGCTGCGGCGAGCCGACGGTCAGCGGGGTCTGCTCGGTGAAGTCCTCCAGCGACGGCCCGTGCCCGTACACCGGCGCGTTGTCGAAGTACGGCCGGAACTCCCGTACCGCGTCCTGCGAGTTGGGCCGCATGAAGACCTGGCCGCCGAGGCCGACGATCGCCTGCTCGGCGGTGCCGTGCCCGTAGTGCGCGTACCGCTCGCGGTAGAGCTCGACCATCTTCTTGGTGTGGTCGGCGGGCCAGAAGATGTTGTTGTGGAAGAAGCCGTCGCCGTAGTAGGCGGCCTGCTCGGCGATCTCCGGCGAGCGGATGGAGCCGTGCCAGACGAACGGCGCGACGCCGTCCAGCGGTCGCGGTGTCGAGGTGAAGGACTGGAGCGGCGTGCGGAACTTGCCCTCCCACGTCACGACGTCCTCGCGCCACAGGCGGTGCAGCAGCGCGTAGTTCTCGACCGCGAGGTTGATGCCCTGCCGGATGTCCTGACCGAACCAGGGATAGACGGGACCGGTGTTGCCCCGGCCCATCATGAGGTCGACGCGTCCGTCCGCGAGGTGCTGGAGCATCGCGAAGTCCTCGGCGATCTTCACCGGGTCGTTGGTGGTGATCAGCGTCGTGGACGTGGACAGGACGAGCTTCTCGGTGCGCGCGGCGATGTAGCCGAGCAGGGTGGTCGGGGACGACGGGACGAACGGCGGGTTGTGGTGCTCGCCGGTCGCGAAGACGTCGAGGCCGACCTCCTCCGCCTTCTGCGCGATGGCGACCATGGCCTTGATGCGCTCGTGCTCGCTCGGCTCCCGGCCCGTGGTCGGGTCCGGAGTCACATCGCCGACGCTGAAGATCCCGAACTGCATGGTCGCTCACCCTCCAAGTTGTTGACGGTTCAACTATACCCTCGAACCACCACCGCGCCCCAGGTATTCCTCGGCGGCCACCGGAAGCCCCGGCGCCCCCCTCCCCGCACCAACGCGCAAACCGCTTGACCGCACCCCACCGCATGCCCGACATTTATCTGCGTGACACAGACATTGCGTGACGCAGATGAAAACGGCCTGCACGACACCCCTCATCCACCCGCCCGCGTCCGCTGGGCGATCCTCGGCGTCGTCCTCGCCGCCGACGTCCTGGACCTCCTCGACGGCACCATCACGAACATCGCCGCCCCGACCATCACCCACGACCTCGGCGGCGGCACCTCCCTCGTCCAGTGGCTCGGCGCCTCCTACGCCCTCGCGCTCGGTGTCCTGCTCGTGCTCGGCGGACGGCTCGGCGACCTGTACGGCCGCCGGCGGCTCTTCCTCACCGGGCTCGCCGGTTTCACCACCGCCTCGGTCGCCTGCGGCCTCGCCCCGACACCGGGCACCCTCGTCGCCGCCCGCCTCGTCCAGGGCGCCTTCGGCGCGCTCGTCGTCCCGCAAGGCTTCGGCATCCTCGGCGCGACCTGGCCCCGCGCCCAGATCGGCAAGGCCTACAGCCTCTTCGGGCCGGTGATGGGACTGTCCGCCGTCGGCGGCCCGATCCTCGCCGGACTCCTCATCGACGCGGACCTCGCCGGACTCGGCTGGCGCCCGATGTTCCTCATCAACCTCGTCCTCGGCGGCGCCGCCCTGTTCGCCGCCGCCCGCCTGCTCCCCCACGACACCGGCGACCGCACGACAGCCGTCGACATCCCCGGCTCCGCACTCCTCGGCGCCACCATGCTCGCCCTGCTCACCGGCCTCATCCAGGGCTCGGCGCACGGCTGGACCGCGTTCCCCGTCCTCGCGTCGCTCGCCGGTCTCGCGCTCTTCGCGGCGTTCTGCCACCGCCAGCGCACCGCGCCCAGCCCACTGATCCGGCCCTCGCTCCTGCACAACCGGGGCTTCACCTCGGGACTGGTCCTCGGCATCGTCTTCTTCGCCGCGGTCTCCGGCCTCCTCTACGTCGTCTCGCTCTTCCTCCAGCAGGGCCTCGGCCGCTCCCCCGCGGGCGCCGCACTCGCCCTCATGCCCCTGTCCGCGGGCATCGTCATCGCCTCGATCGCCTGCTACCGGCTGATCGCCCGGCTGGGCCGCCGCCTCGTCCTCATCGGCTTCCTCGTCACACTCGCCGGAACGCTCCACCTCCTCGCCCTGGTCGCGGCCTCCGGCACCGGCCCCTGGGCCCTGGTGCCGCCCCTGTTCGTCATCGGGCTGGGCATGGGCGCCTGCTTCGGCTCGCTCTACGACGTGACCATCGGCGACATCACCCCCGCCGAGGCCGGCAGCGCGGGCGGCTCGCTCGGCGCGGTCCAGCAGCTCGCCAACGCCGTCGGAGCCGCCGCCGTCACCAGCGTCTACTTCCACTCCGGCGGCGGCGAGAAGCACGCCACCACGGTGAGCCTCACCGTCGTCGCCGCCATCACCCTGCTGTGCTGCCCCCTCGTACGCCTGCTCCCGCCCAAGGCACCCGAGGACCAGCACCACTAGGCCGTGTCCGGCACCTCGAGCCGTCGAAGGGGGTCGTCGAGGCCCGCGAACCCTACGACGCGTCCTGCGCGTCCTGCTGGAGGTCCCCGGCCCGAAGCCGCGCGACCTGCTGCGCGCTGAAGTCGACCGTGCGCCTCATGTGCCCGATGATCAGGGCGACTTCGGCGTCGTCGAGCCCGTCGAACAGGGCGTACCAACCGCCGCCCAGCCGGTCCCACATACGGCCGAACTCGGCGATCTTCTCCGGCACGGTCGCCACGAGCACCCGCCGCCGGTCCACCACGTCGCGCTCCCGGACGACGTAGCCCGCCTTCTCCAGCCGGTCCACCAGGCGCGTGGCCGAACCGGTCGTCAGCCCCGTCATCTCGGCGATCCGGCCGGTGGTCACCGGCTCCGCCTCCAGGCTGAGCAGGTTCACACACTGCACGTCCGTCGGATGCAGGCCGAGGTGGTCGGCGAGGGCCTGGTTGAACAGGGCGTACGAGGCCATGTACCGCCGCGACACGACCGCCAGTTCACCCAGCAGCCCCTCGCGCCCGTCCCCAGCCATCCCGCCCCTTCCCAAGCCCTCCAGAAATCCTACGCCGCCCCCGCCTCCGGCACCCCGACCAGGCTTCATCCGCCCCCTCCCGACCCGTACATAGGGCTCCGCCCCGGACCCCGCTCCTCAATCGCCGGAGGGGCTGAAATTCACGCCCGCACCCGGCCCCCGACGAAAGGGACGCGCCCCGGCCATTCGCTGCCCGCACCCGGCACTCGACGAAAGGGACGCGCCCCGGCCATTCGCTGCCCGCAGTCGGCATGCGGCGTGAGGGGCCGTGCCGGTACATCACATGCCCGTCGCTTACGCCCGGATCGAGCAGCTCCAGCCTCTCGACCGACGTCTGATTCAACGGCGACGGGCGGATGTACCGGCACGGCCCCGACCCACCCACCGGACAGGAGCCGAAGCCGAAGGCACCCTCACCGCCGCGCCTAGAACGCGTACGCGTCCCCCGTGTCCAGCACCAACACCTGCTGCCGGTCATTCGCATGGTTCCGGTCCACCGACCCCCCGCCCCACACCGTGTCCAGCCCCACCGTCACCTCGGACGCGACCTCCCGCAGCCGCACGGTCATCCTGATCTCCTCCCCCGGACCGTCCGCCGGCAGCGCCCCCGTCCGGCACACCACCACCCGCTCGCCCGACCGGGCGCACCCGACCGGCAGCACCTGGGCGTCGCCCAGCGCGGCCGACCACCGCAGCCGCACCGTCGCGTCGTCCACCGGGTCGGGCCCGTGGTTCCGCGGCGTCAGGCGGACGTCGACCAGTCCCGAGGCCATGGACGCGGTCCCGTGATAGGCGAGATCGGCCTCAGGAGCCACCGCACCCCCGAGACCCCCCGGGCCTCCCACGGCACCCGCCCCTCCGACCAGCACAGCCCCCGAACCCAACAGACCCACCGCACTCAGCAACCACATGGCCATTTCCTCCGCCGGCACGAACCATCACGATCATCGAGTCGTCGTCGACCCACCGTCCCGGGATGTATCCCACCCTGGCCGCCCCCCAGGCGCCCTCCAACAGGTGACACCCCGGAACCGGCCCCGGCCCCCGTGTCCACCACCCCCACCACCCCACCGCCCCCATGTCAGAGTGACCGCATGCTCGTCGCCCGCTCCGCCGCCCTGTTCGTGCTGGCCGCCCTCTTCGAGATCGGCGGGGCCTGGCTGGTCTGGCAGGGCGTACGGGAGCACCGCGGCTGGCTGTGGATCGGCGCGGGCGTGATGGCCCTCGGCGTGTACGGCTTCGTCGCCACCCTTCAGCCGGACGCCGAGTTCGGCCGCATCCTGGCCGCGTACGGCGGCGTCTTCGTGGCCGGCTCCCTCGCGTGGGGCGTGGTCGCCGACGGCTACCGCCCCGACCGCTGGGACATCACCGGCGCCCTGATCTGCCTGGCCGGCATGGCCGTGATCATGTACGGCCCCCGCAACGGCGCCTGAGACCCGCCTCACCCCCGGCCGCGTCCCGCCCGCACCCACCTATCCTTGCCGGAGACACCAGCCGGCCCGCCCGAGCCGCCGCCAGACGGCCCGCGAGCCACCGCCGAGGAGCAGGAGCAGCCGTATGACCCCCGCCGCCGCATCCCGTATCGCCGTCATCACCGGCGCCAGCAGCGGAATCGGCGCCGCGACGGCCCGGCAGCTGGCGGCCGAGGGCTACCGCGTCGTGATCACCGCCCGCCGCAAGGACCGTATCGAGGCGCTCGCGGAGGAGATCTCCGCGGCGGGCGGCCAGGCGACCGCGTACGCCCTGGACGTCACGGACCGCGCGGCGGTCGACGAGTTCGCTTCGGCGTTCAGGACGATCGGCGTGCTGGTGAACAACGCGGGCGGCGCGCTCGGCGCCGACCCGATCGCGACGGGCGACCCGGCCCAGTGGCGCCAGATGTACGAGACGAACGTCATCGGCACCCTGAACGTGACCCAGGCCCTGCTGCCCGCGCTCACCGCCAGCGGCGACGGCACGGTCGTCGTCCTCTCCTCGACGGCGGGCCACGGCACGTACGAGGGCGGCGGTGGCTACGTCGCCGCCAAGCACGCCGAGCACGTCCTCGCGGAGACGCTGCGCCTGGAGATCGTCGGCACGCCGGTCCGGGTGATCGAGGTCGCCCCCGGCATGGTGAAGACGGACGAGTTCGCGCTGACCCGCTTCGGCGGCGACACGGAGAAGGCGGCGAAGGTCTACGCGGGCGTCGCCGAGCCCCTCACCGCGGACGACGTCGCCGAGACCATCACGTGGGCCGTCACGCGCCCGAGCCACGTCAACATCGACCTGCTCGTGGTCCGCCCCCGCGCCCAGGCGTCGAACACCAAGGTCCACCGGGAGCAGTGATGCCCACCCCGGCGTCACCCGAGGACCGGCTCCCCGCGGACGAGGGCGAGAAGGCCCGCCTCGCCCTGGAGAAGAAACGCGAACGCTTCGTCTGGTACTACCTCGCGTACTTCCTCTTCGGCATCCACATCATCGCCTTCGTCATGATCTACGCGGTCCTGCACGCGAAGTGAGGAACCGATCGAAGACAACAGCCGAACGGCCCTCATGTAACCCACAAGGGTGAACTGAATCGATCACCCATACGTGGACAGAACTCGCGATCTAGGCTCAGCCGCATCATCGAAAGCGACGGCCCTCGGCCGGGACTGCCATCCCGGCCGAGGGCCTGACCAGCACGGAAGTGAGCCTTCCTCGTGGCTGAACGCGAGCCTAACGCTGTCCCCCGGCCTGCGGACGAAACCCGCAGTACGACAACCGGTTTCATGGACCTCGAAGACCCCGAGTACGCCTACATGTTCGGCTTCTTGCAAGCCGACGGGCACCTCTCGAAGGGGACGGGCCAGAAAGGGCGCCTGACCGTCGAGATCAGCGCTCGCGACGTGGGAATTCTGCGCGAATTCCAACGCCTGACCCCGTACAACAGCAGCATCACCGGACGGACCCGGACCACGAACTTCGCCGCGTCGCACAAGTCCGCCAGCTGGAACCTCTGCGCCCTCGAAGCCAGGACCAGGCTCAACGAACTCGGGCTGCCGTACGGCCGAAAGTCCACGAGCATCGCGCCTCCCCAGGTCCCGTTCTCGCCGCGCGACTATCTCCGAGGAGTGATCGACGCAGACGGCTCGGTGGGCTTCACGGCCCAAGGATTTCCCTTCTGCTCACTGACCACTGCCAGCACCGCCGTCGGCGCCTACCTCTGTTTCTACGCGGGCAAGATCACCGGCGCCGAGCGGTCCATCAGGCGCAACACCCGCGACGGCATCTTCAACATCCTGTACACGAACGAAGCGGCCCAGAAGCTGAGCGCCCACCTGTACTACCCGGATTGCCTGGCCCTAGAGCGCAAGCGGATTGCCGCCGCCGCTCTGGCCACGTGGTCGCGCCCCGCGAACATGCGCGTCGCACCCGACCGCCGCCGCTGGACGGAGTCGGAGGACCGCGTGCTGCTGGCACTGAACGACGATGCCGCGGCGGCCAGGGAACTCGGTAGGACTGAGAAGAGCTGCTACATCCGGCTCTGGCGGCTCCGCACCGGCAAAACACCGATGCCGACCGTCCGGCCGAACTCCGTCTGACCGACGAAGAGTCGTGGGGCCCCCGGCAGCGAGGGCCCCACGACTTCAGCCCTTCACACAGATGAACTGCTTCAACTTCGCCACGACCTCCACGAGGTCCCGCTGCTGCTCCATCACCTGCTCGATCGGCTTGTAGGCGCCCGGGATCTCGTCCACGACGCCCGAGTCCTTACGGCACTCCACGCCTCGCGTCTGCTCCTCCAGGTCCTTCGTCGTGAAGCGGCGCTTCGCGGCGTTACGGCTCATGCGCCGACCGGCACCGTGCGACGCCGAGTTGAAGGCCTTCTCGTTGCCGAGACCCTTGACGATGTACGAACTGGTGCCCATTGAGCCCGGGATGATCCCGTACTCACCGGAGCCCGCACGGATGGCGCCCTTGCGCGTGACGAGCAGGTCCATGCCCTCGTACCGCTCCTCCGCGACATAGTTGTGGTGGCAGGAGATCTCCGGCTCGAACGTCGGCTTCGCCTTCTTGAACTCCTTACGGACCACGTCCTTCAGAAGCGCCATCATGAGCGTCCGGTTGTTCTTCGCGTACTCCTGGGCCCAGAACAGGTCGTTGCGGTACGCCGCCATCTGAGGGGTATCGGCGACGAAGACGGCGAGGTCACGGTCGACAAGCCCGTGGTTGTGCGGGAGCTTCTGGGCCACGCCGATGTGGTGCTCGGCCAGTTCCTTGCCGATATTCCGGGATCCGGAGTGCAGCGTGAGCCATACGACGCCATCAGAATCGAACAAAAGCTCGATGTAGTGATTTCCGGATCCGAGCGTTCCCATCTGCTTCAGTGCCCGTTCCTGACGGAACTTGACCGCATCGGCCACTCCGTCGAACCGCCCCCAGAAGTCGTCCCAGCCCGCGGTGGGCAGGCCGTGGAAGGCGTACGGGGTGATCGGGGAGTCGTGCATGCCGCGGCCGACCGGGATCGCCTGCTCGATCTTGGAGCGGAGGCGGGACAGGTCGCCCGGCAGGTCGTTGGCCGTGAGGGACGTCCGGACGGCGGACATGCCGCAGCCGATGTCGACACCCACCGCGGCCGGGCACACCGCGTCCCGCATCGCGATGACGGAGCCGACCGTCGCACCCTTGCCGTAGTGGACGTCCGGCATGACGGCGAGCCCCTTGATCCAGGGCAGGGTCGCCACGTTCTGGAGCTGACGGAGTGCCACGTCCTCGACCGACGCCGGGTCGGTCCACATACGGATGGGAACCTTCGCACCCGGTACCTCTACGTACGACATATCGCCCTCAATCCCCCGGGAACCAACAGAAGTCATTAATCGCAAAACCGGCGCCTAGGTCGACGTATGGGACAACGGACCGGCGTCCACGGCTGTGCGTGCGATACACATTGTCTCCAGGGGTCGCCCCTGTGCGGCAACCGAATAACCACAGGACACCCGGGCGGAAGCGCGCCGGGGAACCGTCGAGAGGAGCCTGACCGTGCAGCGGAAGGCGTACGTACCCGGCGCCGCCGTGCTCCTCGCGGCTTTGCTGGCGGGCTGCACCGGCGCTTCGGACGACGGGGGTTCGCCGACCGACTCCAAGGGCGGCGACACCGGCACGACGGCCGTCGCGGCTCAGCCGGGCAAGTACCGCACGCTGCCGGAGGCGTGCGGCGCGGTCGATCACGACACCCTGGACGCCCTGCTGCCGGGCATCGGGCAACTCCCCGACGCGGCGCAGCAGGAGCAGGCGTACGAGGGCGAGGCGGCCCTCACGTACGACACGGACCGGCGTGACGGCTGCAGTTGGAAGGTGGAGTCCGCCTCCGCCACCGACCATCTCTCCATCGCCTTCGAGCGGGTCGTGTCCTACGACAACACGGTGAGCGACGACAACAAGGCGGAGGAGCTGTACTCCACCCAGGAGACGGCGGCGGACCTTCCCGAGCCCGCGGCCACCGGCAGCGACGCCTCGTCGAGTCCGGGCGGCGACGCCGGCACGCCGAGCGGTGACGCCGGCAGCAGTGACAGTGGCGGCGGCAACGACAGCGGCGGGAGCGGCTCCGAGCCCACGCCGTCCGGCTCCGGTTCCCCCGCGGAGACGTCCGCCGCGCTCCAGCCCCGCGTGCTCGACGATCTGGCGGACCAGGCGTTCCTGAACGACAAGCTGAGCGCCGGCTCCTCGACCGCCCGGCAGCGCACGGTGACTGTGGTGTTCCGCACGTCGAACGTCATCGTGACGATCGAGTACGCGGAGCAGCCGACGGCTTCCGGGGGCGTCCCCGACAGCGAGGAAATGCAGGACAGGGCCCGGAAACTGGCCGACGTGCTCGCCGGAAAGCTCGACGGCTGACGGGTCGGCGACCCCGTCGGGCACCCCTGCACGAACCGCCCGAACGGGAACCGGCCCGGCGGATCACCGCGTACCGTGGCCCCTCGGACCCGACCGGCCGCACGCCCCATGTGCGGTCGTACCACGAGCCTCGAGTGAAGGAACCATGCACCGACCAGTACAGCGAGTAGGCCGAGCACCGCGACTCACCCGCATCCTTGTCAGCGCAGCAGCCATCCCGGTGGCGCTCGTCGCCGCGGGCTGTTCCTCGGACTCCGGCTCCACGGACGACGCCCAGAAGAGCGCGAGCGCGACACCGGACGCGAAGAAGTCCGCGAGCCCGACGGCCGAGGCCGTGCAGCCGGCCGCGTACGGGACGCTTCCGCAGCCGTGTTCGGTGCTGTCGAAGAAGACGCTGGGCGAACTGGTCCCGAAGGCGGGCAAGCCGGGCAAGAAGGGCGCATCGGACGATGCGGCCCAGCGCGGCAACTGCAACTGGAGCAGCCTCGACAACAACGGCGTGAAGGGCTCGCAGTTCCGCTGGCTGAACGTGGCACTGCTGCGCTTCGACTCGGACGCGCGCGGCGCGGGCGACAAGCAGGCGCACGCGTACTTCGAGAAGCAGGTCACGGCCGCGCAGGCCGTCAAGGGCGCGAAGGGTGCCAAGTCGGCTCCGGTCGCCGGCACGGGCGACGAGGCGACGGCCGTGCACTACGACCTGAAGAAGAAGGAAGGCGCCTTCAAGCAGCAGACGATCGTGGCGCGCGTGGAGAACGTGGTCGTCACGGTCGACTACAACGGCGCCGGTCTCGCGGGAGAGAAGACCCCGGACTCCGGTGATCTGCTGAAGGCGGCCGAGAAGGCCGCGAAGGAGGCCGTCGCGGCGGTGTCCGCGGCCAACAAGGACGGTGGCTCGACCGGTTCGTCCCCGTCGAAGGGCTCGTCCTCGAAGCCCTCCTCCGGCGCGACGTCGGCCTCGCCGTCCAAGAGCGCGGACAAGAGCGACGCGAAGGGCGACTCCAAGGGTGACGCGAAGGCGGGCTCCGGGAGCGACTCCGCGACCGCGTCCCCGTCGAAGTCCGCGTCCAAGTCCGCGGCGACGAAGAGCTGACCCGACCACGATCCTTCCGGAGGCCCAACTTCCGGTCTGAGCTGGACAGTTGCGGGAGCCCGGTACCCGAGGGGGCCGGGCTCCTCCCCTGCCGGGCACCCGGACGCCGCACACATGTGCCACTCTGTTGCGCGCAACAACACGCAAGGGGAGGGGAGTACAGGTGTCCGCGCCCATACAGCTGACTCGGATGCACAAGATACTCATCGGTGTGGTCGTCGCCGGTGCGGTCGTCATCGCCGGGATCGGCTTCGCGGGTTCGTACGCGGCGGTCCGTGAGCTGGCGATCAAGAAGGGGTTCGGGAACTTCTCGTACGTCTTCCCGATCGGTATCGACGCCGGGATCTGCGTCCTGCTCGCGCTGGACCTGCTGCTGACCTGGATCCGCATCCCGTTCCCCCTGCTGCGCCAGACCGCGTGGCTGCTGACGATCGCCACGATCGCCTTCAACGGCGCGGCGGCCTGGCCGGACCCGCTCGGTGTCGGCATGCACGCCGTCATCCCGATCCTGTTCGTGGTCTCGGTCGAGGCGGCCCGGCACGCGATCGGCCGGATCGCCGACATCACGGCCGACAAGCACATGGAGGGTGTCCGCCTCACCCGCTGGCTGCTCTCCCCCGTCCCGACCTTCCTCCTCTGGCGCCGGATGAAGCTGTGGGAGCTGCGCTCCTACGAGCAGGTCATCAAGCTGGAGCAGGACCGCCTCGTCTACCAGGCCCGCCTGCACTCCCGCTTCGGCCGCGCCTGGCGCCGCAAGGCCCCCGTGGAGTCCCTGATGCCGCTGCGCCTGGCGCGCTACGGCGTCCCCCTCGCCCAGACGGCCCCCTCGGGTCTCGCCGCGGCGGGCATCGAGCCGGTGCTGCTGCCGCCCGCGCCGCAGCTGGAGGTGGCGCGCGAGCCCGAGCCGGCGGCACCCGCCGTGCAGAGCGACGCCGCATCTGTCCGGGAGCAGCTTCCCGCCGGCGGGGCGAACGAGTCCCCCGACCGGACGGACGGCCCCGCCGAGCCGCAGAATCCGTGGCTGCACTCACGCAGCCCCCAGGCCGTCGCCTACCAGGGCGGCTACGACCCGTCGTACGACCCGGATGACGCGGCCCAGCAGTGGTACGAGGAGCAGCAGCGGGCCGAGCAGTTCCAGCAGGCCGACCCGTCCCGGCAGGCCGAGGAGTTCCAGCAGGCCGAGCAGTTCCGGCAGGCCGACCAGTTCCGCCAGTACGAGGAGGAGCAGCGGCGGTTCGAGCAGCAGGCGTTCCCCCAGCAGCAGTACGCGGAGCAGCCCGACCCCGTCGCCGCCGCCGCTCCCGCGCCGGAGCCGTCTCCGGAGGACACCGGCACGTTCCCGATCCCGGCCGGCCCGGGCCGTACCCGTGAGATGGGTGCGGGCGGCGGCTCGGAGCCGACCGAGGACGACTACTACCTGGTCTTCAAGAAGTCGATAGACGGCAGCTATCCGACGTCGGGCCAGTTCAGGGGCAATGTGGAGGCCACGTACGGCACCACGCTCCCGCAGCGCGAGGCGGAGCGGATGGTCAACCGCTTCACCAACCGCCACACCGCGGAACTGCAGGAGGACCACATCGCGTAACCGCGAGACGGCCTACGACGAGGGGGGCGCCCGGTGATCACCGGGCGCCCCCCTCGTCGTACAGCCGGACTCCAGCCGGACTCCCTACGCGGAGAGCAGCTTGCGGACCCGGTCCTGGCCGACCGCGAGGAGCAGCGTGGGCAGACGCGGCCCGGTGTCGCGGCCGACGAGCAGGTGGTAGAGCCGGGCGAAGAAGGTGCGCTGGGCGACCTTGATCTCGGCGGGGAGTTCCTTGGCGGTGGCGTCGGCGGAGAAGCCGGCCTGGACCTTGGGAACGCCGTAGACGAGGTGGGTGAGGCCGTCCAGGGACCAGTTGCGCTCCAGTCCGTCGAGGAGCAGGCGCAGCGACTCGCGGCCCTGGTCGTCGAGGGACGTGATGAGCTCGACGTCGGGCTCGTCGCGGACGACGGTGCGCTCCTCGGCGGGGACCTGGGTGTTGATCCAGGTCTCGGCCTTGTCGAGCCGGGGCCGGACCTCGTCCAGGGACGCGAGCGGGTTCTCGGGGTCGAGTTCGCTCAGGATGCGCAGGGTCTGGTCCTCGGCGCCGGCGGTGATGTCGGCGACGGAGGCCAGGGTGCGGTAGGCCATCGGACGGGGGGTGCGGGGCAGTTCCCCGGCGGCGGTGCCGACGGCCCGGCTGTACGCGGCGGCGTCGGCGGGCAGCACCGAGCCGTCGGCGACCTTGCCGGCGAGCTTGTCCCACTCGTCGTAGAGCCGCTGGATCTCCTGGTCGAAGGCGATCTTGAACGACTGGTTGGGACGGCGGCGGGCGTAGAGCCAGCGCAGCAGCTGCGGCTCCATGATCCGCAGGGCGTCCGACGCGGTGGGGACGCCGCCCTTGCTGCTGGACATCTTGGCCATGCCGCTGATGCCGACGAAGGCGTACATGGGGCCGATGGGCTGCTTGCCGCCGAAGAGGCCGACGATCTGCCCGCCGACCTGGAAGCTGGAGCCGGGCGAGGAGTGGTCGACGCCGCTGGGCTCGAAGACGACGCCCTCGTGCGCCCAGCGCATGGGCCAGTCGACCTTCCAGACGAGCTTGCCGCGGTTGAACTCGCTGAGGCGGACGGTCTCGGAGAACGCGCAGGCGGTGCAGGTGTAGGTCAGCTCGGTCGTCTCGTCGTCGTAGGACGTGACGGTGGTGAAGTCCGTGCCGCACTGGCCGCAGTAGGGCTTGTACGGGTAGTACCCGGACGTCGAGCTGCCGTCGTCCTCGGCGGCGGCGCCGGAGCCCTCCGCGGCCTCCAGCTCGGCCTCGTCGACGGGCTTCTGGCCCTGCTGCTTCTTGGCGGGGGCCTTCTTGGTGCGGTACTTCTCCAGGATGGCGTCGATGTCACCGCGGTGCTTCATCGCGAACAGGATCTGCTCGCGGTAGGCGCCCGAGGTGTACTGCTCGGTCTGGCTGATCCCGTCGTACTCGACACCGAGCTCGGCGAGCGCCTCGGTCATCGCGGCCTTGAAGTGCTCCGCCCAGTTCGGGTACGCCGAGCCGGCCGGGGCGGGGACGGAGGTCAGCGGCTTGCCGATGTGCTCGGCCCAGGACGCGTCGATGCCCGCGATGCCGGCCGGGACCTTGCGGTACCGGTCGTAGTCGTCCCAGGAGATCAGGTGGCGCACGGTGTACC
Organism: Streptomyces sp. NBC_01428; assembly: GCF_036231965.1. Classification (NCBI taxonomy): domain Bacteria; kingdom Bacillati; phylum Actinomycetota; class Actinomycetes; order Kitasatosporales; family Streptomycetaceae; genus Streptomyces; species Streptomyces sp. NBC_01428. Next base: position 4,242,686 of record NZ_CP109499.1, read on the forward strand.
CGCGGCGGCGGACCTCGTCGGCGACCAGGTGCGGGGTCATGACCTCGCGGAGGTTGCCGAGGTGGATCGGGCCGGAGGGGGAGAGGCCGGACGCGACGACGACGGGTTTGCCCGGGGCCCGACGCTCCGACTCCTCGATGACCTCGTCCGCGAAACGGGAGACCCAGTCGGTGGTCTCGGTGCTCTGAGCCACGATCGGCACGTCCTTCTTTCTCATACGCCAGTACGGCTGACGGGACCATTCTCCCAGCTCGGGCCGCAACCGCGAAAACGGCTTTTCACCGCGTGGGATACTGGCTTTCCTGTACTGCACGAACCCGGAACCCGACTAGAACGGCAGCCACTCCATGGCCTCGGTCACGTCCCTCACCGCTTCCGTCCACCAGCGCCTCGCGGACGCCCTCTCGGCAGCCCTGCCGGAGGCCGGTTCCGCGGACCCGCTGCTGCGCCGAAGCGACCGGGCCGACTTCCAGGCCAACGGGATCCTGGCCCTCGCGAAGAAGGCGAAGGCGAACCCGCGCGACCTGGCGACGCAGGTGGTGGCGCAGGTGGCGTCCGGTGACGTGATCAAGGACATCGAGGTCTCCGGGCCCGGCTTCCTGAACATCACGGTCACCGACGGCGCGATCGTCCGGAACCTGGCGGAGCGGTACGCGGACAGCGCCCGCCTCGGTGTGCCCCTCGCGGAGCACCCGGGCACGACGGTGATCGACTACGCCCAGCCGAACGTGGCGAAGGAGATGCACGTCGGTCACCTGCGGTCCGCGGTGATCGGTGACGCGGTGGTGCAGATCCTGGAGTTCACCGGTGAGTCCGTCGTGCGGCGGCACCACATCGGCGACTGGGGCACCCAGTTCGGCATGCTCATCCAGTACCTGATCGAGCACCCGCACGAGCTGGACCACCAGGGCGGCGAGGTCTCCGGCGAGGAGGCCATGTCGAACCTGAACCGGCTCTACAAGGCGGCGCGGACGGTCTTCGACTCCGACGAGGAGTTCAAGACGCGGGCGCGGCGCCGGGTGGTGGACCTCCAGGCGGGCGAGCCGGAGACGCTGGCCATGTGGCAGAAGTTCGTGGACGAGTCGAAGATCTACTTCTACTCGGTCTTCGACAAGCTCGACATGGACATCCAGGACGCGGACGTGGTCGGCGAGTCCGGCTACAACGACATGCTGGACGAGACGTGCCGGCTGCTGGAGGAGTCGGGCGTCGCGGAGTACTCGGACGGCGCGCTGTGCGTGTTCTTCGACGACGTGAAGGGCCCGGACGGCAACCCGGTGCCGCTGATCGTGAAGAAGTCGGACGGCGGCTACGGCTACGCGGCCACCGACCTGTCGGCGATCCGTGACCGGGTGTTCAACCTGAAGGCGTCGACGCTGCTGTACGTGGTGGACGCGCGGCAGTCCCTGCACTTCAAGATGGTCTTCGAGACGGCACGCCGGGCCGGCTGGCTGAACGACGACGTGAAGGCGCACCAGTTGGCGTTCGGCACGGTGCTGGGCAAGGACGGCAAGCCGTTCAAGACCCGTGAGGGCGAGACGGTGCGGCTGGTCGACCTGCTGGACGAGGCGATCGACCGGGCCACGACCGTCGTGCGCGAGAAGGCCGAGAAGGTGGGCCTGAGCGAGTCGGAGATCGAGGAGAACGGCCGGTACGTCGGCGTCGGCGCCGTGAAGTACGCGGACCTGTCGACCTCCGCCGTCCGGGACTACAAGTTCGACCTGGACCAGATGGTCTCGCTGAACGGTGACACCTCGGTGTACCTCCAGTACGCGTACGCCCGGGTCCGGTCGATCTTCGGCAAGGCGGGCGACCGTACGCCGGTGGCGCACCCGGAGCTCGAACTGGCCCCGGCGGAGCGGGCGTTGGGTCTGCACCTGGACCGGTTCGGGGAGACGCTGGAGGAGGTCGCCGCGGAGTACGCGCCGCACAAGCTGGCGGCGTACCTGTACCAGCTGGCCTCGCTCTACACGACGTTCTACGACCAGTGCCCGGTCATCAAGCCGGCCCCGGCGCAGGAGGTCGCGGAGAACCGGCTGTTCCTCTGCGACCTGACGGCCCGGACCCTCCACCAGGGCATGTCCCTGCTGGGCATCCGGACGCCCGAGCGGCTCTGACGCCCCGGCAGGACGCGCGGACCTCGCGGCCCCGGCGGAACGGTGACATCACCGTCCCGCCGGGGCCGTCCGGCTGTCGGCCCGCCTGTCAGGCGTAGTAGTGGATCGTGCCGTGGAGCGCGGGGGTGCCGCCCTCGCAGTGCTGGACGAACGTCGCCGCGAACGCCTTCACGGTGCCGTCGTCGTTCAACGCCAGTTTGCCGACGGTGAACTCACCGGTGCTGCTGTTGCAGCCGCGGCCGTTCCCGCCCAGGTCGAGTTCGCCGACCTCCGCCGTACGGAAGCGCTCCGTGGCGTAGGTCGTCCCGACCTCGAACCGCTCCCCCACGGGCGGGGCGATGGACGCCGACCAGTACTCACGCTTGCCGGAGACGCCGTACCGGACGCCGTCGGCACCCCCGCTGAGCGAGAACGTGCTGGTGGCCCCGGTGTGGGTGGCGCTCACACCCTGCCCGATGTAGTCCCCGGCGTCACTCGTGTAGGAGTAACCCAGCGGATAGGCGCGGTACTTGACGACTCCGGTCAGCGCCGGGGCGGTCGCGCTCTCACAGTGCTGGGTGTACGTGGCGTCGAGCGCCGTGATCGTGCCGTCGGCGTCCGTCTCGATCTGGTTGACCGAGAACTGCCCGTACACCTCGTTGCAGCCGCGCCCGTCCCCGGAGACGTCGAGACCCGGTGAGCGTCCGGTGCGGAACGCCGCGCGCTCGGCGTTCCGGTAGACACCGGGGTGGAGCTTCTCCCCCTGCGGTGCGGCGAGGTCGACGTCCCACCAGGTGTCGTCGGTCGACACCCGGAAGCGCGCGTACTCGGCGGAGCCGCCCGCGCTGATCGTCGCCGTCTTCGGCGTGTACGACGCGGTGGCCCCCTGGCCTATGTAGTCGCCGGGTCTGCTGCTGTGGCTGTACTTGGTCACCGCCACCGGCGTGCCGGTGGCTGCCGCGGCGGGCGCGGCGAGCGCCGTGGTGAGGCCCACCGTCGCGGTCAGCCCCGCCAGGACGCCGGTCAGGACGCGTCTCCATCCAGTGCTTCTGGGCACGGATGTCTCCCCCCTCCATGAGAGCGGGCACCCCGTCCGGGCACCCGTGCCCCACAAGTAACCAGCACCGCACACGCCCGTCGAACTATTTCCTCCCACCATCAACTTCTTTCGGCCGTAACGGCGTTGGGGTCTTGCGCCCGCCGAACTCGCACCACACCGCCTTGCCCGGGTCGCGCGCGTCGACCCCCCACCGGTCGGCGAACGCGGCCACCAGCAGCAGGCCCCGGCCGCCCTCGTCGGCCCGGTCGGCGATCCTCGGCGTCCCCGGCCCGCTGTCGTGCACCTCGACCCGCAGGACGGTGCCGTCGTAGCGCAGGAAGACGCGGAAGTGCCGGCCCGGCGGTACGGCGTGCACGAGGGCGTTGGTCGCGAGCTCGCTGACGCAGAGCAACACGTCGTCGGCCTGTTCGGTGCCGGCGAGCCCCCATCCGGCGAGCGTCTCGTGGGCGAACCGCCTGGCAGCGGCCACGGCCCGCCGGTCCCGTCGAAAGAAACGCTCACGCAGGGGCGGGAGGTGGATGGTCTCGTTCACGGGACGAGAGTCGCGCAGAGTCACTACCGTGGATCACTGCGTGAGGCAGTACGGATTTTCTGTACGGGTTCGTGCGGGGTCAGACGCCTTCAGGTGTGGGGAGTTGGTCGGACATGACTGCCGGAAAGCGTCCACGGAAGAATGCGTCGGCCATGAGGATGCTGGGCGCCCAGGTGGCCGCATTCCGTCGGGCCGAGGGTTACACCCAGCGCTCGCTCGCCGAGAGCCTGCTCGTCGACGAGGAGACCGTCGCCTCGATCGAGCAGGGCAGGCGCCCGTTGAAGAGGGACTTGGCCGAACATCTCGATGAGCTTCTCCGCACGAAGGGAGTGCTGGTCGTCGGCGTGGACAACATGCCTGAGGTGGACCTCTTCCCCCGCTGGGCGGCCGAGTTCATCGATCTGGAGCGAGAAGCCTTGGCGCTCTCGTCGTATCAGAATCAGGCACTGCCCGGGCTCCTGCAGACCGAGGCGTACGCCCGGGCGGTGTTCCGCAACGAGGTGCCCAGCCTCACCGACGACGAGACCCAGTTGCGCGTGGCCGCCCGCATCGCCAGGCAGCAGATCCTCCACCGCGAGGACTCACCGACTGCAAGCTTCGTCATCTCCGAGACGACACTGATGGACCGGCTCGGCGGCGACGACGTCCACCTGGAGCAGATGCACCATCTGCACGCCTGCAGCCGGCTTCCCGGCGTCACGCTCCAGGTCATGCCGGTCGGCCGGGACTTCCATGCCGGGCTGTCCGGCCCCTTCGTCCTCATCGAGACACCCGATCACCAGCGGGTCGCATACGTCGAGGCCCAGCTCAACGGCTGGATGATCGCTGACCCCGGCCAGGTGTCCATCCTGGAGCGCAAATATGCGATGCTGCGGACACAGGCTCTCAACGCCCAGGAGACAGAGCGCCTGTTGAACCGTTCGCTAGGAGAGCGATGAACGCCGCACTGCAGTGGTTCAAGTCCAGCTACAGCACCGAGCAGGGCGGCGACTGCCTCGAAGTCGCCTACTCCGGGCTCCAGTCCGGCAAGGTGACCGCCGTGCACCTCCGTGACTCCAAGAACCCGGCGGAGCCAGGCCTCCGTGTCTCGGTGCGGGCCTGGGCCGCGTTCACCGCAGCCCGGTAGGAGAGCGGAGCGGCCCCGTTGTCAGTGGGGGCCCCTACAGTCACCGGCATGGCGACTCTTCCCAACCCGCTGCCGCGGCTGGTGGCAGACCCGAGTGGGCGCACCCTCGGGCTCGATCTCCCCGCCGGGAGACTGATCGACGCGACCCACGAGGGCACGTGGCACGAGCCGTTGGTGTGGCATGCCGAGGAGCGGCCGGCCGACGGAGCCTGGAGCGCGGCCGACTCCGCCCGCACGCTCGGCCTGCTGCCGGTGCTGCTGGACGTCGGCGGCCCGCAGAACGGCCCGGGCGGCTGGGAGTTGATGCCCGGCGCGATGTCGTACGCCGGGGACCACGACGCCGACGAGGTGCTGGCCGACTTCTGGGAGCGGTACGCGGCGGACGAGCTCGGGGACGACGGGGACTACGCGAGCCGGGAGGTCGTGGAGAGCCTCTTCGGCAGGCCGGAGCCCTATGACGCGAAGGTCGCGCCGTACGGCCCCGTGTGGCCGGGGCTCGCCCCGGCCGGGCAGCAGGAGGCCGATCCGGACGCGCGTGCGGCGGAGATCGCGGACGCTCTCGGGGACCGCGGCTCGTGGCTGAAGGAACCGCGTCTCGCGCTCGTTCCGGCGCGCCGCAGTGCGGACATCCCGGCGGCGCTGGGCTGGACGGGACCGCTGAACTACGAGAACGACGTGGCGCGCCTGTGCGCGGTCCTGCGGTCCTGGGAGGACCGTTTCGGGATACGGGTGGTGGCGCTGACCTTCGACCAGTTGGTGGTGTCGGTGGCGGCGCCGCCGACAACCCTGGCGGAGGCCGAGGCGGTCGCCGCCGAGCACTTCGCGTTCTGCCCGGACAACATCACGCAGGGCAGTCACACGGCGCTGCGGACGTATGCCGAGCAGGAGGTGCTGAACGAGCCGGTCTGGTCCTTCTGGTGGGACTGACCGGCGCGCCCGGCACCTCCCCGGTGACGGCGGTGACGGCGGTGACGGCGGTGACGGCGTCCGGGGTCAGCCGTGCAGGCCCGAGGCGAGCCGCCGCAGCCCCTCCGCGATCTCGTCCGGGGTCTGCGTGACGAAGCACAGGCGCATCGTCGACGCCTCCGGGGTGCCCGCGTAGAAGGGCGCGCCGGGCACGTAGGCGACCCCGTGCTCCACGACCGTGCGGAGCAGGGCCGTGGTGTCGTACGGCTCGGGCAGCCGGGCCCAGAGGAACATGCCGCCCTCGGGCCGGGTCCACGTCGACCCGGCCGGGAGGGCGTCGCCGATCCCGGCGAGCATGGCGTCGCGCCGCTCGCGGTAGACGGAGGCGACCCGCCCCACATGGGCGTCGAGGTCCTGGTCGGCCAGGTACCGGGCGGCGGCGAGCTGGTTGACGGTCGGGGTGTGCAGGTCGGCGGCCTGCTTGGCGACGGCGCAGGCCCGCCGGAGTGCCGCGGGCGCCCGCAGCCAGCCCAGCCGCATCCCGGGTGCCATCACCTTGGAGAACGACCCGAGGAGCACGGTCCGGTCCCCGGCACCTTCGTGGGAGGCGATCCACGGAACGCGCTCGCCCTCGAAGCGCAGTTCGCCGTAGGGGTCGTCCTCGACGATCCACAGGCCGCGGGTGGCGGCGACGCGGGCGACGGCGGCGCGGCGCCCGGCGGGGAGGGTGCGGCCGGTGGGGTTCTGGAAGGTGGGCACGGTGTAGAGGAGCTTCGGCCGCTCCCGGGCGACCAGGGTGTCCAGTGCCTCGGGGTCGATGCCGTCCTCGTCGCCCGGCACGGCGAGCACGCGGGCGCCGGCGAAGGCGAACGCCTGAAGTGCCGCCAGATAGCAGGGGCTTTCGACGAGAACGGTGTCGCCCGGCTCCAGCAGGGCCGTGGCGAGCAGCGACAGCGCCTGCTGCGAACCGGTGGTGACGAGCACGTCGTCCGGCCCGGTCGGCAGACCGCGCGCCGCGGTCCGCGCGGCGAGGGCCGTCCGCAGCACCGGTTCGCCCTCGGTCGTCGAGTACTGCAGGGCCCGTGCGGGTTCCTCGGTGAGGACGTCGCGGTAGGCGGCGGCGATACCGGTCGCGTCGAACAGTTCCGGGGCGGGCAGTCCGCCCGCGAAGTTGATCACCTCGGGGCGGGCGGTGACCGCGAGGATGTCCCGTACCGGTGAGCCTCCGATCGCGGTCGCCCGGGCGGCGAGCGGGGGCATGGGGGCGGTCGTGGCGGCGGGCTCGATGACGGTCACGATGACGGCTCCTTGTCCTGGCGGAGACCTCGCGGGGGCCGGTGGCCCTCCCGGGGGCTGCGGGCCGGGCGGCCCCGTCGCCCCGGGACCGCTCGTGCCCGCACCCTAGGCGGATAGGTGCCGTCTACACCCGTCAATTCCGGCATCCGGACGGAGAACCGGGGCGAGCCGGCGCCCCGGTGACCGTCGGGCCTGCGGGTGTCCGTCGGCTACGGCTTGACGCCCGTCGCCACGTACACGTTGATGTCCGCGTCCGTCACGTCGTTGATGTCGCGGTAGCGGACCATCTCGATGGCGTCGAGCGTGGCCAGCAGGTCGGGGTCGGCCTTCTCCGGAGCCGGGGCGCCGTCGTCGGGACGCCAGTGGTGGGCCGGGACGACACCGGGCTCGTCCAGCACCAGACCGTTCTCGGTGAAGAACCGCTCGACCTCCGCCCGCGACCGCAGCACGAAGGTGAACCCCCGCTCGGTGTAGGTGCGTTGCACCGCGCGGATGGCCTCGGGGTTCAGGTCCTCGGTGAGGTGGCTGAGGACGATCCGGCTGCCGGACGGCAGGGCGTCGACCAGGTCGCGGACGATCGGGTAGGCCTCCTCGTCCTCGACGAAGTGCAGGATCGCGACCAGCACCAGGACGACCGGCTCGTCGAGGTCCAGGGTCTTGGCGGCCTGTTCGAGGATCTGACCGGGCTGCTTGAGGTCCGCGTCGATGTAGTCCGTACGCCCCTCGGGCCCGCTGGTGAGGAGGGCGCGCGCGTGGGCGAGGACCACCGGGTCGTTGTCGACGTACACGACCCGCGCGTCCGGGGTGATCGCCTGCGCGATCTGGTGGACGTTCTCCTGGGTCGGCAGTCCGGTGCCGATGTCGAGGAACTGCTTCACGCCGCTCTCCGCCGTCAGCGACGTCACGGCGCGCCGGAGGAAGTCCCGGTTGTGCCGGACGTCGAGGTAGCCGCGCGGGTTCGCGGCGAGCGCGGCGGCGGCCGCGTTGCGGTCGACCGGGTAGTTGTCCTTGCCGCCGAGGAAGACGTCGTAGACCCGGGCGGGGTGTGCCTTGGTGGTGTCGATCCTCTTTCTCAGCTCCGCGGGATCCTGGCTGAGGGCATCACCGGACATGAAACATCTCCCTGGAGAGTCGCGTCATACAACTGGCAACAACCTAGCGCCTGGGGCGACTTGATGACGCCGGTCAGCCGGGAGGAGCGGCCTTCCCCCACTCGCTGCCGCCCAGCGGGTAGTCGTACGCGGGCCGGCCCACGTTCCCGCTGGTCCGGAACGGCTTGCCGTGGTCGTCGACGCGTACGGTGCCGCTCTTCGTGCCGCTGGACCAGTCGAGCTCCAGGTACCAGCTCACGTCGTGCGCCTGCGTGTCCGCGAACACGGAGAAGACCTCGGGGTCGGACTCGCTCACCTTGAAGGGGAAGGCGCGCTGCCCGCCCTTGAGCGCGACCGCCGGACGTCCCGCGTCGAGGTCCACGGTGAACGACGTCGTCTCCACCCCGCCGCCGCAGCCCACGCCCATCGCGTAGTCGTTCCAGGCGAGCGGCGCGCTCTTGTCCAGCACGCGCACGTGCAGCGCCTTCAGGACGACGGTCGCCTTCCCGGTCCCCTGCACGGTGAGCGAGAGCAGTTGCTCCCCGCTCGGGACCCCGCCGAGTGCGGTGACCCAGCCCCGCGCGTCCGACTCGTTCGGCGGCGGGGGCACCTGCTGCGCCGGCCGGTTCACCAAGTAGTGCTGGCTGCACGGGTCGTCGAACCTGTACGGGTCGACGACGACGGTCGGTGCACCGGCACCGTCGTCGGCACCGGCCGCACCGTCGTCGGCGACGCCGTTCTCGTCGACGGCTCCGCCGACCGTCGATCCCGACGGCCGGGGGCTCCGGTGCGCGGCGGACGGCGAGGCCGAGCCGTGGCGCGCGCCGGGCGTCGTGCCGGTCGCGCTCGCCCGCGCCGCGGGCGGCACTCCGACGGCCACGGCGCCTCCCTGGGCGTCGTCGTCACGGCTGCCGGACCCGAGTTGCACGGCCAGCACGCTGGACACGATCGCCGTCACGACGACGGCACCGACCCCGGCGAGCACCGCGGACCGCCGGTTCCGCAGCCGGCTCGGCCGCACCGGCACGGGCCCGACGGCCGCACCGCCCTCGCTCGCCGGCCGCCCGTCCGCCGTACCGTCCGCCGTGTCGTCCGCCCCCGCGCCGGACACGGCACCGCTCGCGTCCGCGGTCTCGGCCCCCGCCACGACGTCCGCCTCCGCCTCCGCCTCCGGAGCGTCATCGGCCGGGTCCCCGGCTCCCGTTCGCCCCGGGCCCGGGCCCTTCTTCCCCCGCAGCGCGTCCGCCAGGACCCACCGCCGGTGCAGCTCCACCAGCTCGTCCGGCGTGGCCCGGCAGACCCGCGCGAGCCGTTCGACGGGCGCGTAGTCCGCCGGCACCGCGTCGCCGTTGACGTACCGGTGCAGTGTGGACGTACTGACGTGCAGCCGCTTGGCGAGTGCCCCGTAGCTGAGACCGGACCGCTCCTTCAGCTCCCGGAGCAGTCCCGCGAACTCGTCCCCCGCCACCGTTCCTCCATCCCCCGTGTCCCGGACCGCGTTCCAGGGAGTTGTCGTTCCCCCAGGTCAGAGCCTGTTTCGGCGTTCCAGCGTCCCGTGTTGCCCGCCGGGTGTGGCGGCCGGGACGGATCACCGCACAAGCTGCTGCCATCCAAGCACGCCGCTCCCCACGACCGGTCGAGCGGCCGTTCCACCAGCGACACCCCAGGGGGATCACCCATGTCCGCACGCACCACCCGCACCCGTCTGCTCGCCGCCTCCACCATCGCGCTCGCCGCGTTCGCCCTCACGGCGTGCGGCAACGGAGACGGCGTCCGCGACGAGGGCCCGTCCGCCGGGGCCCGCTCCTCGGCCCGCCCGAGCGAGGGGACGGTCGGCGGCACGACGGCGAAGCCCGCGGGCACCCGCACCACCACGGGCTCGACGAGCGGTTCGAAAAACACCGGCACCACCACGGGCTCGAAGGGCACCGGCGGCACCGGGTCCAGGGGCGGCTCCGCGGGCGGCAACGGCAGCGGCACCCGCAACCCGGCGTGCGTCGCGGCCACCACCCGCACGACCGCGACGGTCGTCTCCCGCCCGCTCAACCACCTGCTGCTCACCGTCACCAACAAGAGCTCGAAGAACTGCGACCTGACGGGCTACCCGATCGTCCGCTTCAGCGAGGCCCAGTCCGTCCCGCCGGTCGCGGAGGAGACCCACCCGCAGGCGGTCGTCACGCTCGCTCCCGGCGAGTCCGGCTACGCGGGCGTCCTCCTGTCCGCGGCCGACGGCAGCGGCGTCCACGGCTACACCGCCAAGACGCTGGAGGTCTACTACGGCGACCAGGGCCGGAACGGAAGCGCCCGCCCGGCACTCCCCGCGAAGGGCGTCTACATCGACGAGAAGCTCACGGTGACGTACTGGCAGCAGGACCTGGACACCGCGCTCTCGTACTGAACGCGGCGCACGGCCGTGCCCGGCACGCCCAGGAGCCGTGCCGGGCACGGCCGTTGAGGCCCGCGACCTCGCGGCACCACCGTTTCGCGGGACGGTGCCATGGCATACGCTGCCGGACGGCGAAGCGATGATCCGCACGGTGAGCCGAGAGGTCGATGACACAGGAGCCGAGGTCACACGGACGGGACGCCGGCCCGGCCGACGCTCCCGCGCCGCCGCGCGACGCCCGCGCCCGCGAGGCCGTCGAACGCTTCCTGACCTGACCCCGGTGATCCGCCGGACCGCTAGCGCAGGTTCCGCGCGACCTCGGTCGCCCAGTACGTGAGGATGTTCTGCGCGCCGGCCCGCTTGATGCCGGAGAGGGACTCCATGATCGCCTTGTCCCGGTCGATCCAGCCCTTCTCCGCCGCGGCCTCGATCATCGAGTACTCGCCGGAGATCTGGTACGCGACGACCGGCACCTCCGACGCGTCGGCGACCCGGGTCAGGATGTCGAGGTAGGGGCCGGCCGGCTTCACCATCACCATGTCGGCGCCCTCCTCCAGGTCGAGCGCCAACTCCCGCAGGGACTCCCGCGCGTTGGCCGGGTCCTGCTGGTACGTCTTGCGGTCGCCCTTGAGCGAGGAACCGACGGCCTCCCGGAAGGGGCCGTAGAAGGCGGAGGAGTACTTGACGGTGTAGGCGAGGATCGCGACGTCCTCGCGGCCGATCTGGTCGAGGGCGTCCCGGACGACGCCGATCTGGCCGTCCATCATCCCGCTGGGGCCCACGATGTGGGCGCCGGCGTCGGCCTGCACCTGGGCCATCTCGGCGTACCGCTCCAGGGTGGCGTCGTTGTCGACCCGTCCCTGCTCGTCCAGCACACCGCAGTGCCCGTGGTCGGTCGTCTCGTCGAGGCACAGGTCGGACATCACGAGCAGTTCGTCGCCGACCTCGGCGCGGACGTCGCGCAGGGCGACCTGGAGGATGCCGTCCGGGTCCGTGCCCGGCGTGCCGACGGCGTCCTTCTTGGCGTCCTCGGGAACGCCGAACAGCATGATCCCGGAGACCCCGGCCTCCAGCGCCTCCACGGCGGCCTTCCGCAGACTGTCCCGGGTGTGCTGCACGACCCCGGGCATCGCGGCGATCGGCACCGGCTCGCGGACACCCTCGCGCACGAACGCGGGGAGGATCAGATCGGCGGGGTGCAGCCGGGTCTCGGCGACCATCCGGCGCATGGCGGGCGTCGTACGCAGCCGCCGGGGACGCGTACCGGGAAAGGATCCGTACTTCGTCATGACATCTACGCTACGCCCGCCCCAAGACCACCTATACCGACGCCGTGTCGGAGCCCGCAGACCACACGATTCAGCCCCTCCGGCGTTCGAGGAGCGGGGTCTGGGGCGGAGCCCCGGGGACGGGAAGGGAAGGGGCGGAGGGGGCGAGAACCCCCACCCCCGCCCCCACCTGCGTCAGGTGGTGCGTCGGCGGCGAGAGCCCGGCCGGCGCTCACTGGGCCGCGTCACCGGATCCCCCGCGTCGAGCGCGGCGGCCCGCCGCCGCAACCCGAAGTCGGCCAGGGCCTCGGCCAACTTGTGCACGGACGGCTCAGGAGCCATCACGTCGACCCGCAGCCCGTGCTCCTCGGCCGTCTTGGCCGTGGCAGGACCGATACAGGCGATCACCGTCACGTTGTGCGGCTTGCCCGCGATACCGACCAGGTTGCGCACGGTCGACGACGAGGTGAACAGCACCGCGTCGAACCCGCCGCCCTTGATCGCCTCACGGGTGTCGGACGGCGGCGGCGACGCCCGCACGGTGCGGTACGCCGTGACGTCGTCGACCTCCCAGCCCAGCTCGATGAGCCCGGCCACCAGGGTCTCGGTGGCGATGTCGGCACGCGGCAGGAACACCCGGTCGATCGGGTCGAAGACCGGGTCGTAGGGCGGCCAGTCCTCCAGGAGACCGGCGGCGGACTGCTCACCGCTCGGCACCAGGTCCGGCTTCACGCCGAAGGCGATGAGCGCCGTCGCGGTCTGCTCGCCGACCGCGGCGACCTTGATGCCCGCGAACGCACGGGCGTCGAGCCCGTACTCCTCGAACTTCTCGCGCACGGCCTTGACCGCGTTCACCGAGGTGAAGGCGATCCACTCGTACCGGCCCGTGACCAGGCCCTTGACCGCGCGCTCCATCTGCTGGGGGGTGCGCGGGGGTTCGACGGCGATCGTCGGAACCTCGTGCGGCACGGCCCCGTACGACCGCAGCTGGTCGGAGAGCGACGCCGCCTGCTCCTTCGTCCGCGGCACGAGGACCTTCCAGCCGAACAACGGCTTGGACTCGAACCACGACAGCTGGTCGCGCTGGGCGGCGGAGGAACGCTCACCGACCACGGCTATCACCGGGCGGCCACCGTCCGGGGACGGCAGCACCTTCGCCTGCTTCAGCGTCTGCGCGATCGTACCGAGGGTGGCCGACCAGGTGCGCTGACGGGTCGTCGTACCGGCGATCGTCACCGACATCGGGGTGTCGGGCTTGCGGCCGGAGGCCACCAGCTCCCCCGCCGCCGCGGCCACCGAGTCGAGCGTCGCCGACACCACGACGGTGCCGTCGGAGGCGCCGACCTCGGTCCAGCAGCGGTCGGAGGCGGTCCGCGCGTCGACGAACCGGACGTCCGCACCCTGCGCGTCCCGCAGCGGAACACCCGCGTAGGCGGGCACCCCGACGGCGGCGGCGATGCCGGGCACGACCTCGAACGGAACACCCGCGGCGGCGCAGGCGAGCATTTCCTCGGCCGCGTACGTATCAAGTCCCGGGTCCCCGGACACCGCCCGGACGACCCGCTTGCCGCCCCGTGCGGCCGTCATGACAAGATTGGCGGCATCCCTCGACGCGGGGTCACCAACGGTTGTTGACGTGCCGTCAACAACCGTCAGCTGAGGCGTGCCTGTGCTCTGGTACGTATCCGGCGAAGTGTCCGGATCCGTGTTCAGAACAGCGACGCCCTGTCTGGCGTGCGCGCGCACCACGTCGAGCACGTCGTGCTCGGCGACGAGGACGTCCGCGTTCGCCAGCGCCTCGACGGCGCGCAGTGTCAACAGCCCTGGATCTCCGGGTCCGGCACCCAGGAAGGTGACGTGCCCGTGGTCCGGACCGGCGGGAAGGTTGGTGGGGCTCAAAGTGCTCGCTCCCCCATCAGACCGGCCGCGCCCTTGGCAAGCATCTCGGCGGCGAGTTCACGGCCGAGCGCCATTGCTTGGTCATGTGTCTCGGGCACGGGACCGGTGGTGGACAGCTGCACCAGCGTCGAGCCGTCGGTCGTGCCGACGACGCCGCGCAGGCGCATCTCCTTGACAATCTGCCCGTCGGCGAGGAGGTCGGCGAACGCGCCCACGGGTGCGCTGCAGCCGGCCTCCAGGGCGGCGAGCAGAGATCGCTCGGCGGTCACGGCGGCCCGCGTGAGCGGGTCGTCGAGCTCTCCGAGCGCGGCGACGAGGTCCGCGTTGTCCGCGGCACACTCGATTGCCAGTGCCCCCTGGCCGGGGGCGGGCAGAACGGTGTCGACCGACAGGAAGTCGGTGACCTCGTCGATGCGGCCGATCCGGTTCAGTCCGGCGGCGGCGAGCACGACGGCGTCGAGCTCCCCGTCGCGGACGAAGCCGACGCGGGTGTCGATGTTCCCGCGGATGGCGACCGTCTCGATCGTCAGGCCGTGGCTGCGCGCGTACGCGTTCAGCTGGGCCATGCGGCGCGGTGAACCGGTGCCCACACGGGCGCCGTCCGGCAGCTCCGCGAAGGTCAGCCCGTCACGGGCGACGAGCACGTCCCGCACGTCCTCACGCACCGGCACCGCGGCCAGCGCGAGGTCCTCGGGCTGCGCGGTCGGCAGGTCCTTGAGGGAGTGCACGGCGAAGTCGACCTCCCCGCGCACCAGTGCCTCGCGCAGGGCCGTCACGAAGACGCCCGTACCGCCGATCTGGGCCAGGTGCTCGCGGGAAACGTCGCCGTACGTCGTGATCTCGACGAGCTCGACGGGCCGTCCGGTCACCTGGCTCACGGCTTCCGCCACCTGCCCGGACTGGGCCATGGCGAGTTTGCTGCGCCTGGTCCCGAGCCTCAAAGCCTGCTCACTCATGCTCGCCCTCGGTTCTTGGCGTTCTCGGTGTTGTTCTCGGCCCGCGAGACGGCGGCGACCGTCTCCGGGTCCAGGTCGAACAGGGTCCGCAGCGCGTCCGCGTACCCGGCACCGCCGGGCTCGGCGGCCAGTTGCTTGACCCGTACGGTCGGAGCGTGCAGCAGCTTGTCGACGACGCGGCGCACGGTCTGACCGATCTCGCCGCGCTGCTTGTCGTCGAGGTCCGGCAGCCGTCCGTCCAGCCGCGCGATCTCGTTCGCGACGACGTCGGCTGCCATGGCGCGCAGCGCCACGACGGTGGGGGTGATGTGCGCGGCCCGCTGGGCGGCACCGAACGCGGCGACCTCGTCGGAGACGATCCGGCGGACCTGGTCCACGTCGGCGGCCATCGGCGCGTCCGCGGAGGCCTCGGCCAGCGACTCGATGTCGACGAGGCGCACACCGAGCAGCCGGTGCACGGCGGCGTCGATGTCCCGGGGCATCGCGAGGTCGAGCAGTGCGAGCACCGGCGCGGGGCGCGGCACCCGGGAGAGGGGCTCGGGCCTACGGCGCTCGGGGATACGGCCGACCGTCGCGGCCGTGGCGGCCAGCGCGCTGATCAGCTCGGCGTCGGCGTCGGGCGTACCGCGGGTGTCGCGGCGCTCCTCGGTGCCGGTGCCCTTGTCCACCCAGGCCGCGTGCTGCTCCAGGGTGGCCGCGTCCATTCCGGCGACGGCGGCCTCGCCCATGACGGAGAAGCCGGTCGCGCCCTGGACGGCGGACAGGTCCAGGGGACAGCCGTCGTCGGTGCCGATGCCGGCCGGGGCGAGCTGACCGTCCGCCGCGGGCGTCTCGTCGCGGACGGCGACGGGGCTGCCGGTCCGTCCCTCGACGGCGGCCGCGACGGAGTCGGCGCTCAGCACGAGCCCGGTCGCGCCCGTGCAGGAGACGGCGATGTCGGCACGTGTCAGCTCGGCCGGCACCGCGTCCATCGGTACCGCGCGGGCCAGCACGTCCGTGTCGTCGCCGCCGGAGAGGATCTCGGCGAGGCGCTCGGCGCGGTCGGGGGTGCGGTTGGCGATCACGATCTCGCCGACTCCGGCGCGCGCGAGCGTCGCCGCGGCCAGCGAGGACATCGAGCCGGCGCCGATCACGAGGGCCTTCTTGCCCTTGGCCCAGGCCTCGACGGCCCGGCCCGCGGACAGCTGCTCCAGACCGAAGGTGACCAGCGACTGTCCGGCCCGGTCGATGCCGGTCTCGGAGTGGGCGCGCTTGCCGACCCGCAGCGCCTGCTGGAACAGGTCGTTCAGGAGACGGCCCGCCGTGTGCAGTTCCTGCGCGGTGGCGAGCGCGTCCTTGATCTGGCCGAGGATCTGGCCCTCGCCGACGACCATCGAGTCCAGACCGCAGGCCACCGAGAAGAGGTGGTGGACGGCCCGGTCCTCGTAGTGCACGTACAGGTGGGGGGTGAGCTCCTCCAGCCCGACGCCGCTGTGCTGGGCGAGCAGGGTGGACAGCTCGGCGACGCCCGCGTGGAACTTGTCCACGTCGGCGTACAGCTCGATGCGGTTGCAGGTGGCGAGGACGGCGCCCTCGGTGGCCGGCTCGGCGGCGAGGGTGTCCTGGAGCAGCTTGACCTGGGCGTCCGCGGACAGCGCGGCGCGCTCCAGGACGCTGACCGGGGCGCTGCGGTGGCTCAGCCCGACGACGAGGAGACTCATGCCGGCATCACCGCGGGAAGGTCTCCGTCGGGTCCCTTGCCGTCGTTCTCGCGGGCGGCACGGTCGGCGGCTCCGGCCTGCGCCTCGGCCTCCTCGCCGGCCTTGCGCTGCTCGTGGAACGCGAGGATCTGCAGCTCGATGGAGAGGTCGACCTTGCGCACGTCGACGCCGTCCGGGACGGTCAGGACGGTCGGCGCGAAGTTCAGGATGGAGGTGACTCCGGCGGCCACCAGGCGGTCGCAGACCTGCTGGGCGGCTCCGGCCGGGGTGGCGATGACACCGATCGAGACACCGTTCTCGTCGATGATCTTTTCCAGCTCGTCCGTGTGCTGGACCGGGATGCCGGCGACGGGCTTTCCGGCCATCGCGGGGTCCGCGTCTATGAGCGCCGCGACACGGAATCCGCGGGAGGCGAACCCTCCGTAATTGGCCAGTGCCGCACCGAGGTTGCCGATACCGACGATCACAACCGGCCAGTCCTGGGTCAGGCCCAGTTCGCGGGAGATCTGGTACACGAGATACTCGACGTCGTAGCCCACACCACGCGTCCCGTAGGAGCCGAGGTAGGAGAAGTCCTTGCGCAGCTTCGCGGAGTTGACCCCCGCCGCGGCCGCGAGCTCCTCCGAGGAGACCGTGGGTACCGAGCGTTCCGACAGTGCGGTGAGGGCTCGGAGGTACAGCGGAAGCCGGGCGACGGTGGCCTCGGGAATCCCTCGGCTGCGGGTCGCCGGTCGGTGAGTTCGGCCAGTTGCCACGGTGCTCCTGCGGGTAGAGCGGGGCTGCAGGCGGTCACACGTACCTAGACCGCCCCGTCGAATGCAGGCTATGTCTTTGTGAACGCGTGCACAAAGATGGTGTCCGATTTGCCCGGCCAACGTGACCGGGGTCACGCATGTCCGGCGCGCGGCTATGGAACCGGCGCGTGGACAGCTTCGTTCCGCTCCTGAAGGGGGCAAAACCGCACACACTCCTCAACGCATCCCGCCCCCGAGACCAATCCGCCGTCGATCCTAGGCGACTTTCCCGGCCACTTGGACTACTCGGTCAGGTCACAAGTCGGCGTACGACGCGCACGGGACGGGCCTCCCCGCACGGAACTCACGGCGCGAGGGCCTTGCGCAGGCGCTCCTCGTTCACGCGCCAGAACGTGTGCTGGGCACCGTCCACCAGCACGACCGGGATCTGCTCCCAGTACTGACGGTGCAACTCCTCGTCCTCGGTGATGTCCTTCCTCTCCCACGGGACCCCGAGGTCGGCACAGACCTTCTCGATGACTTCCTGTGCGTCATCACACAGGTGACACCCGGGCTTCCTGATCAACGTGACCAGGCGGTCCTCGGGCGCCTTCCTCTCCGTACGGCGATCACTGCGCCGGAACATGGGGCTCATACGCGCCATTCTCCCGCCCCCGGCGCATCCGCGGGCCAGGTCCGCGCTGTACGCGACAACCCGTGCGGGCACTGGGACGACGCGCCGGGACGACCCCGGACCGGTTCCCTTCTTTAACGGCTCGGTCGCGGAGAGTTCACAGCGTCGAATCCTCTCGACTCCGGAACCACCGAACAGACTGGCTATGCTCACGACATGGCCGCTCTCGGATGGCTCACTCCCCGTAGGCGCTCCGCGACCGCGCGGAGCGTGTTGGCAGGCGAGGCCTCTGCGGAGGCAGCCCGCAAGTCCTCGCAGGAACTGGAAGAACTGGCGCCGCCGGAGGCCGCCGAGGAACCGGTGTTCCCGGTGCTCGGCGACGACAGGGCCGCCGCGTTCTTCGACCTCGACAACACCGTGATGCAGGGCGCCGCCCTCTTCCACTTCGGGCGGGGCCTGTACAAGCGGAAGTTCTTCGAGACCCGCGACCTCGCCCGGTTCGCCTGGCAGCAGGCGTGGTTCCGGCTGGCCGGCGTCGAGGACCCCGAGCACATGCAGGAGGCCCGCGACTCCGCGCTGTCGATCGTCAAGGGCCACCGGGTCGCCGAACTGATGTCGATCGGCGAGGAGATCTACGACGAGTACATGGCCGAGCGGATCTGGCCCGGCACCCGCGCCCTCGCCCAGGCCCACCTGGACGCGGGCCAGAAGGTGTGGCTCGTCACGGCCGCGCCCGTGGAGATCGCGACGGTGATCGCACGGCGCCTCGGCCTGACCGGCGCGCTCGGCACCGTCGCCGAGTCGGTGGGCGGCATCTACACCGGCAAGCTGGTGGGCGAACCGCTGCACGGACCGGCGAAGGCCGAGGCCGTCCGCGCGCTCGCCGCCGCCGAGGGCCTGGACCTCTCACGCTGCGCGGCCTACAGCGACTCGCACAACGACATCCCGATGCTCTCGCTCGTCGGACACCCCTACGCGATCAATCCCGACGCGAAACTGCGCAGGCACGCGCGGGACTTCGACTGGCGCCTGCGCGACTACCGCACGGCGCGCAAGGCCGCGAAGGTCGGCATCCCGGCCGCGGCGGGCGTCGGCGCGGTGGCCGGCGGCACAGCGGCGGCCATCGCCCTCCACCGCCGCCGCCGCTAGACGCCGCACGGACGTCGCGGGCAGAGTTTTCGGCCCCTGCGGCGTTCGGGGAGCGGGGTCCGGGGCGGAGCCCCGGGTGGGGGACGGGCAGGGACGGCGGGGGCGGCGGGTGCGAAAACCTGTCCGGACCTGGGCGGAGCCCCTCGCACGGCAGCCAATCATCAAGTCCTACCCACGCCGTGGGTCCCCCAGTCGCGCCCATCACAGGCGGGCACAACACGCCCTGCACTCAGACGGAACGCGAACCGATTCGATCAACAACCGATCACCGAGCGGTACTTGAACGGGCACCGATACGCCTCAGAAGTGTCGTAATCGATGATTTGAGCAACTCGGTGTAGCGCTGCCTGTACGAAGCGTTATTCTCCTCAGACGCAAACCGGTACCCCACCTTCGCTACGAAGGGTGAAAGGTCCCGCACTGCACGTGATGGAAGCTCTGCCTCTGGGAGTCCCGTGTACTCACACGTCGGGGTTGACGCCTCTGGCCTGGCTACGCTGCGCGCAACGGTCCTCGACCGTCTGCGCGGCTTCGTCCCCACCGCGTACGCCGTCCCCGCCTTCGCCGTCGCCGCGCCTGTCGGTCCTTGCTATGCCCTGGCCGACGGCAACGCCGCGGTCGGCAGACGGGGCCGATCAGGCTCGGCCACCACCGCACGCCGTCCGGCCGCCGACAGCGACAGCGCCCGGATGATGGATCTCGTGGAGCGCGCCCAGGCCGGCGAGGCCGACGCCTTCGGACGGCTCTACGACCAGTACAGCGACACCGTGTACCGCTACATCTACTACCGGGTGGGAGGTAAGGCGACTGCCGAGGACCTCACCAGTGAGACCTTTCTGCGGGCGTTGCGCCGGATCGGCACCTTCACCTGGCAGGGCCGCGACTTCGGCGCCTGGCTGGTGACGATCGCCCGCAACCTCGTCGCCGACCACTTCAAGTCCAGCCGTTTCCGGCTGGAGGTCACCACCGGCGAGATGCTCGACGCCAACGAGGTCGAGCGCTCCCCCGAGGACTCCGTCCTGGAGTCCCTGTCGAACGCGGCACTGCTGGACGCCGTGCGCCGGCTCAACCCGCAGCAGCAGGAGTGCGTCACGCTGCGCTTCCTCCAGGGGCTCTCGGTCGCCGAGACCGCCCGGGTGATGGGGAAGAACGAGGGTGCCATCAAGACCCTCCAGTACCGGGCCGTCCGTACGCTGGCCCGCCTCCTGCCGGACGACGTCCGCTGAACCTGCTTCGAGCCACAGTGATCCAACACGTTCAGCGACGATCAACTCACCGTCCGTAAAAGTCCGTTGACTTCGCGGTCCGATCATCCGTCGTCCGTAACCCAAGTGCCGCGACGCTCGTTGTGCGGGATACAGGCTCCCTGTGGTCACGCCTTGGCCATCGCCGATCACCCGATCGTGTGGATATGGCCAAGGGGTGCAACCCTCAGGACCCCCTGGGGAGTCGACCGTCATGACGAGAGGAGGTGCCGCCAGTGATCGCGAACGTATCGGCACACCGGCGGGCGGACGCCTTCGCCCAGGCCCTGGAGGAGTCCGACCAGGGCACGGCGGCCGAGCAGCCCGATGGGCCTGCACCGTCCCGGGCTGCTGCGGAACGAACCGAGCGAGAGCTGCTGACGGCTCTCGCCACGGGTCTCGGCGAGCTGCCCAAACCGGAGCTGGATCCCGAGGTCAAGGTCGTGCAGCGAGCCCAGCTCGTCGCCGCGATGGAGGCCATGCTGCTGGAAGGCACCGCCGCCGGAGGCGAGGGTTTGGACCGTGCCGTGCCCGAGCAGCGGTCCCGTCGGGCCAAGGGCGCGCACCGGGCGACCGGACTGGGGAAACTGCGCCCCAGGTCGCGACTGACCAAGGGGCTCGCCGCGGGCGGGCTCAGCATCGGCGTGGCCGCCGGAGCCCTCGGCGGTGTGGCCGCCGCGAGCTCCGACGCCCTGCCCGGTGACTCCCTCTACGGCCTCAAGCGAGGCATGGAGGACATCAAGCTGGGCCTGGCCCACGGCGACAGCGACCGGGGCGAGCTCTATCTCGACCAGGCCTCCAGCCGCCTGAGCGAGGCACGCCGGCTGATGGAGCGCGGCCGCTCCGGACAGCTCGACCACGAGTCCCTGGGCGAGGTCCGCCGCGCCCTGTCCGGCATGCAGCACGACGCCTCCGAAGGCCACCGCCTGCTGCACGAGGCGTACGAACGGGACGGCTCACTCGGCCCCATCCAGGCCCTGTCCGCCTTCTCCCAGTCGCACCGCGAGGCCTGGGGCGCGCTGCGCGACCGGCTGCCCGTGCAGCTCGGTGACGTCAGCGACCAGGTGTCGTCGGTGTTCGACGCCATAGACGAAGAGGTCGGCCCGCTCCGCTCGCTGCTGCCCACGACCCCGGCCCCCGAGGGCACCGGGCGTCACCGTGGCAGGAGCGAGGAGTCCACCGGCTCCCCCGGCACGGACGCACCGGAGCCCAGCGCCACCGGCGGTTCCGCGAAGGGCGGCCACAGCGGCGCCACCAGCGGCAAACCGAAGCCCTCCAGCTCGGGCAGCGAGAGCGACGACGGCCTCCTCGGTGGCAACACCGGCGGCCTGCTCGACCCGCCCCAGGACGACACCAGTTCCTCGCCGTCCAGCAGCAGCGGCAGCAGCGCGACGACCAAGCCCGACGTCACCCTGCCTCCCCTGCTCCCCGGTCTGCTGCCGGGCCTCGGCATCGACACCGAGGACAGCGGCTGACCCAGGCACTCCGCGTACGGCGATGGGGCGCCCTTCTCGGGAAGGGCGCCCCATCGCCGTACCGCCGAAAGCCCGCGGGCATATCAGGGCATCATCAGCAGAACCGTAACTGCATGATCAGAAGAAGACGGACCTGCGCTGCACCAGCAGCTTGTACAGGGTGTGCTGGATCTGCTCCCTGACCTGGTCGGTCAGGTTGAACATCAGCATCGGGTCCTCGGCCGCCTCCGGCGGATAGCCGTCCGTCAGGATCGGCTCGCCGAACTGGATCGTCCACTTCGTCGGCAGCGGGACCGCGCCGAGCGGACCCAGCCACGGGAACGTCGGCGTGATCGGGAAGTACGGGAACCCGAGCAGCCGCGCGAGGGTCTTCGCGTTGCCGATCATCGGGTAGATCTCCTCCGCGCCGACGATCGAGCACGGGATGATCGGGGTGCCCTGACGCAGCGCCGTCGAGACGAAGCCGCCCCGGCCGAACCGCTGGAGCTTGTAGCGCTCGCTGAACGGCTTGCCGATGCCCTTGAAGCCCTCCGGCATCACACCGACCAGCTCACCGCGCTCCAGGAGCCGTTCGGCGTCCTCCGCGCAGGCGAGCGTGTGACCGGCCTTGCGGGCCAGCTCGTTGACGACCGGGAGCATGAAGACGAGATCGGCGGCCAGGAGCCGCAGGTGCCGGTCGGCGGGGTGGTTGTCGTGGACGGCGACCTGCATCATCAGGCCGTCCAGCGGCAGTGTGCCCGAGTGGTTGGCGACGATCAGGGCGCCGCCCTCGGACGGGATGTTCTCGATGCCCTTCACGTCGACCCGGAAGTACTTCTCGTACAGCGGCCGGATCAGCGACATCAGGACCTGGTCGGTCAGCTCCTCGTCGAACCCGAAATCGTCGATCTCGTAGTCGCCCGTGAGCCGGCGGCGCAGGAAGGCGAGGCCTCCCGCGATGCGCTGCTCCAGGCCGGCACCTCCCTGCTGGGGCTGCTGGGGCGGCTGTTCTTCGTGCGTCACGGGAACATCATCCTGCGGGACGGTCCGTCCCGGCAGGGGCTGGACCTCCCGGACCGCGCTCGGCTCGCCCTTGCGCCGGGTCCCGTGGGCCCGGCGCCGCGGCGGGCGTTGCGCGGCAGCCCCGCGCGACCGGTCGTCGTCGAACGGAATGACCTTGGCGTCCGCCATCGTTGATGCGCTCCTCAGTTGGCGCTCTGCGTCGGGTGGCCGCCGCTCAGGAGGGGCAGTGCGGCGATCCGGTCCACGGCCCCCGCGAGGGCCTCCGGGGGCAGGAGTCCGGGCCCCCGGCTGTGGGCGAAGTCCGCGAAGGTCTCCGCCGTCGTGTACTTCGGGTGATAGCCCAGGGTTTCGCGCATCTGGTGCGTCGCGACCACCCTGCCGTGCGTCAGCAGCCTCAGCTGCTCCGGCGAGAAGTCCGTCACGCCCAGGGTACGCACGGCCGTGCCGGCCCAACTGAGCGCGGGCAGCAGCAGCGGGACCGTGGGGCGGCCGAGGCGTCGCGCGCACTGCGAGAGCAGCAGGACGCCGTCGCCGGCGATGTTGAACGTGCCGCTGTTGAGGGTGCCCCGGCGCGGCTCGTCCGAGGCGAGCAGCAGCAACTCGATGACATCGCTCTCGTGCACGAACTGGAGCCGCGGGTCGTAGCCGAACACGGTCGGCAGCACGGGCAGCGAGAAGTACGAGGCGAGCGGTGAGTCCGCGCTCGGGCCGAGGATGTTGGCGAAGCGCAGCACGCACACGGCGACGTCGGGCCTGCGGCGGGCGAAGCCGCGCACGTACCCCTCGACCTCGACCGTGTCCTTCGCGAAGCCGCCGCTGGGCAGGGACTTGGGCGAGGTGGTCTCGGTGAAGACGGCGGGGTCGCGGGGCGCCGAACCGTAGACGTTCGTACTGGACTTCACGACGAGCCGCTTGACCGTCGGGGACTTCTGGCAGGCGCCTAGGAGCTGCATGGTGCCGATGACGTTGGTCTCCTTGACCGAGGTCCGGCTGCCGGAGCCCAGCGGCGTGCCCGTCACGTCCATGTGCACGACCGTGTCGACGGAGTGCTCCGCGAGCACCCGGGCGATCGCGGGCTGTCTGATGTCCGCCTGCACGAAGTCGGCGCCGCCGATGTGGTGCTCGGGCGGCACGGCGTCGACGGCGATCACCCGGTCCACCCGGGGGTCACGCTGGATCCGTCGTACGAACCGGCCCCCCAACTGGCGGGCCACTCCGGTCACGAGCACGACCTTCCCCAAGATCAGCGCCTTCCTTCCAGCTCTGGACGTAGCTTCGCTCGTACCTGCCGCGTTCCCCGTGTGCCGCCAACCTAGCGGGTCGATGTTGCGCTGTGATGACCGCCCGATGCATCACGTGACGACAGCCGCAGACGTACGACCAGACCAAGCCATTCGGCCCACAGGCGTACGCGGGACGCGCGGGAGCCCGTTCGACGTCCGAGTCGCCTTTCGGGAGGTTCCCGTCGGACGGCGTTCGCGGATGCCGTCGCGAACTCCCGGATGCCGCAGCCGAATCCCGGGGGCCGCCCCTGCGGGTGACCCTCCCGGAGCCGGACATGCCTGTGGCCCCCCACCTGCTGGTGAGGGGCCACAGTACGCGCGCGTTTCCGCGGCGTCGCCTACTTCTTGTTGCGACGCTGAACGCGAGTGCGCTTGAGCAGCTTGCGGTGCTTCTTCTTCGCCATCCGCTTGCGCCGCTTCTTGATAACAGAGCCCACGACTACCCTCGCTCACTTCTCTTTACTCGGTGCTGGGCTGCATGGGCCCACACGACCTATGAGGGGCCAGCCTACCCGTCCGAACGCTGAGGTCGTAATCGAGGTGTTCCGGGAGATCACGGAGGATCTCCCGGAACGTTCGTCAGGCGGTCTCCACCCCCACATAGCTCTCGCGGAGGTACTCGTGAACCGCTTGCTCCGGAACCCGGAAGGACCTCCCCACCCGGATCGCCGGCAGATGACCGCTGTGCACCAAGCGGTACACGGTCATCTTCGACACTCGCATCACCGAGGCGACTTCCGCCACGGTAAGGAACTGAACCTCGTTCAGAGGCCTCTCGCCTGCAGCCATGACACACCCGAACCTTCCGCACTCGACGGTCACCGGCTTCCCCTTCCGGTGACTCTTCGTCGTTGCGTGCTCACTCCCCAATGTAGGGGCGTGTGATGCGAGTGGGGAAGAGGGGATGCGATCGGCCGCCTACTGTGACAGACACGCTCGATTGAGTACATAGCGAGTAAGCGGTCGGTAGTAATCGGACCGCACAGCGTCATCAAGCGGAACGGCGACGGCCACCCGCCCCTCCGCCTCTCCGACGAAGAGCGCGGGATCGTCCGTATCGGCGAGCCCGATGGCCTCGAACCCCAGCTGACCTGCTCCGCAGACCCATCCGTGGTCCCCGATGACAAGCTCCGGGAGGGGCCCTCCGGACGCCGCCGCGGCCGCCAGGACCGTCCGAACCGGGAGCGGTGAATGGCTGTGCGCGCCGGTCGTGCGACCGGCGGCCGACACCCCGGCTTCGCGTACCAGCGCGACGCCTTGTACGTAGTCGAGGTTGTACGTGCGTAGACCGAACCGGGTCGTTATGTCGACAGAGCTACCCTGCGCAGGGGTGAGGACGGTACATCCTGCTGACGACAAGGCGTCCGCGATCGCGGCGTAGAAGGCGATCAACCGGTGCGGATGGCCCGTACCCAGGAGCACAGGGTGACGATGCCGGGCTGCCCGAGCAAGCCGCTCCGCGAAAGCGTCGAGAGCCGCCAGAGTCCGTTCCGGGTCGATCACATCATGCCCTGAAACGTGCGAGGGGTCGGCCGAAACCCCGCACTTGTCCGCCATCAGTTCGATCAGCTCCCGCTGACCCCAGGTCCACTCGGGGTCGAGCCCGAGCAGCACACGGGGATCGCGGGCGGCGAAGAGCCGATAGCTGCGCAGGCTCTCCTCGCGCGAGGTGGCCACGGGCCCGGCCAGCCGGGCGGCCAGCAGATGTGCACGCAAAGCTCCGGTGCTCAACACGCCAGCGATGCTGGCGCATCACCGAAGATCGAACGCCCAAAACACGGGAAATGCCCCACAGTTGGCCTAATGGCCCTCCGCGTCGCTCCCAAGACCCCGTCCGGCGCCGGATCTACGGCAGCAGACCCCGCAACGGGAACGAGGCCCGCCGCGTCGCCACGATCGCCTGGTCGAGACGGTCCGCCGGGTCGTACCCCGACTCCCAGTCCTTCCAGGACACCGGCCCACCGCCGTCCGTCATCCGCATCGGCGCCAACTGCCGCGTCCGGGCGAAGACTTCCTGACGCCAGCCCTCCGGGATCACCGTCTCCGGCTCGACCGGCCGCCCCGCCGCGATCGCCACGAGATGCGTCCACGACCTGGGGACGACGTCCACCACCGCGTACCCGCCACCACCCAGTGCCACCCAGCGCCCGTCCGCGTACCGGTGCGCCAGGTCGTGACAGGCCACCTGCACCGCACGCTGCGCGTCGAGCGAGACGGCGAGGTGCGCGAGCGGGTCCTCGAAATGGGTGTCCGCGCCGTGCTGCGTCACCAGCACCTGCGGCCGGAAGTCCGCGAGCAGTTCGGGCACCACGGCGTGGAACGCCCGCAGCCAGCCCGCGTCGCCCGTCCCCGCCGGCAGCGCGACGTTCACGGCCGAACCCTCGGCCTCGTCAGCGCCGGTCTCCTCCGGCCACCCCGTCTGCGGGAACAGCGTCCGCGGATGCTCGTGCAGCGAGATCGTCAGAACACGCGGGTCCTCCCAGAACGCCGCCTGGACACCGTCACCGTGGTGCACGTCGACGTCCACGTACGCGACCCGCTCGGCGCCCAGTTCCAGCAGCCGGGCGACAGCGAGCGCCGCGTCGTTGTAGATGCAGAAACCGGACGCGGCACCGGGCATCGCGTGGTGCAGCCCGCCGGCGAAGTTCACCGCGTGCAGCGCCTCACCGCGCCACACCGCCTCGGCGGCCCCCACCGACTGCCCCGCGATCAGCGCGGACACCTCGTGCATCCCGGCGAACGCGGGATCGTCCGTCGTCCCCAGCCCGTACGCCGAGTCGGCCGCCTCCGGATCGGCGGAAGCGGCCCTGACCGCGTCCACGTAGTCCTCACGGTGCACCAGCCGCAGCGTCGACGGCCCCGCGGGCTTCGCCGCGACGACGGCGACCTCCCGGTCGATCCCGAAGGCGTCGACGAGACTCCGGGTCAGGGCGAGCCGGACCGGATCCATCGGATGGTCCGGCCCGAAGTCATACCCCGTTACTGCCTCGTCCCACATCAGCTGTGCGCGGCCGCTCATGCACGTCACCGTATCGGTCCGGTTCGGAAGCGAACGACCGGGCGTACCCCAAGGTCGCGAGCACCAGGACCATCGGTACGAGCATGGCGCCGCGGTAGTTCCAGGCGTCACCCAGCGCCCCCACCAACGGCGACCCGATCAGGAACCCCACGTAGTTGAAGATGTTCAGCCGCGCGATCGCCGCGTCCGACGCCCCCGGGAACAGCCGCCCCGCGGCCGCGAAGGTCTGCGGCACGATCACGCACAACCCGAGCCCCAGCAGCGTGAACCCGAGCATCCCCACCCACGGCCCCGGCGCCACCGCCACCACCCCGAACCCGACCGCCGCGACCACGGCGCCCAGCCGCACCACCGCCACGGCCCCGAACCGCCGCACCCCGAAGTCCCCGACAGCCCGCCCGACCAGCGTCATCACC
Source organism: Streptomyces sp. NBC_01428 (assembly GCF_036231965.1). Lineage (NCBI taxonomy): Bacteria > Bacillati > Actinomycetota > Actinomycetes > Kitasatosporales > Streptomycetaceae > Streptomyces > Streptomyces sp. NBC_01428. Next base: position 4,269,958 of record NZ_CP109499.1, read on the forward strand.
ATGTAGACGTTGTACGGAACGGTCGACAGCTGCTCGGAACTGCCCAGCACGTCCTGGAGGTACTTCGCGCTCCAGTTGGAGACCGTCGAGTCCCCGATGTACGCGAACGTCATCACCAGGCAGAGCGGCAGCAACAGCCGGAAGACCAGCGGCCCGGCGCCGGACCCGCCCTCGGCCGCCCGGTCCTTCCCGTCGACGTCGACCGCACCGCCGTCGACGTACCACCGGCTCCCGACCAGCGTCAGCGGCAACAGCACCAGCACGACCGGCAGATACGACCCGAACAGCGACTGGTGCCAGTGCGCCCCCGCCCACGCCAGCGAGGCACCCACGATCCCGCCCAGGCTGTACGTGGCGTGAAACCCCAGCATGATGCTGCGCCCGTACGTCCGCTGGAGACTCACCCCGAGCATGTTCATCGAGGCGTCCAGTGCCCCCACCGCGAGCCCGAAGACACCGAGGGCCACGGCCACCTCGGCCAGCCGGTCACCGGCGCCGACGCCGAGCAGGGCCAGCAGCACGACCGGCTGCGACCACCGCAGGACGCGGCTGGGGGGTATCCGCTTCACCAACTGCTCGGTGGTGACGCTGCCGACCCCGGCCAGCACGGGGACGGCGGCCAGGAAGACCGGCAGCAACCCGTCGGAGATCCCGTAGCGGTCCTGGATGGCGGGGATGCGCGTCACGAGCAGCGCGAAGGCGGCTCCCTGAGCGAAGAAGCTGAACGCCAAAGAGGCCCTACCGCGCCGCAGCACATCTGTCATGGCGGCGAGCGTAGGGCCCCGGCCTACCCGTGGGTAGATCAAGCCGAAGATGAATTCTGCTCAGGTCTGTGGCCGGCCCTGCCGGCAGAGGTCCTTCAGCGGTCCGACTCGGCCCCGGCGGCGAGCTCCCGCTCCAGCATCTTCTCCATCGGGACGACCGCGAAGCGCCCGCTGACCAGGAAGGCGAGCGTCATCGAGACGGCCATGACGACCGTGCCGAGCCACACCATCGTGTCGATCGGCAGCGTGTACGCCCCGACCACCCGCGCGACACACTCGGCGAGCAGCACCACACCCCACACGAGCGAGAACGTCCGCTCGGCCTTCCGGAACGCCTCCGAACCGGCCGCCAGCCTGTCCCAGGCCGCGGCCCGCGCCGCGTCCCCCTTCACCAGGAAGGGCTTCATCCCCTGCGTCATCATCGGCCGCCCGAACCTGACCGACAGCAGGATGCCGATACCGACCGCGCTGCTGACCCCGCTGTCCTTCGCCAGCATGAGCCGCGGGTCACCGGCGACGAGGCTGAGCGTCAGCCCGACCACGTTGACGAACAGGATCAGCCCGGCGAGCGCGTTGAGCCTGCGCTCCCTCACCACACCCCACACGGTCCGCACGGCCGGCACCACGCTGCTCCAGCCGAGCGCTGCGACGGTCCCCATCCCGAACCCGTTCTTCAGCAGGTAGTACGACCCGACGGGCACCACGACGTCCACGATCAGCGGCAGGAAGCTCGGCCGGGGACCCGCGGTCTCAGGAGTGACCTCCTCGACCGGGGCGATGACCGCCGGAGCGGCGTAGTCGGTCGATCCGGCGCTGATCTCGCTGGCGGTGATGCTCATGATCGGGTCCCTCCGTCGTCACTGTGTACGTCCCGTTCCGATGTACTCAGCTTCGCGGTCGGACCCCGTCCCCCGACAGAAACGATCGTCCGGTGCTCCGCATGACAAATGTCAGCGCCGCTCCCCGGGTGCCGTCATACGGCCCGTCATACCAGCAGGTCAGCCAAGTCCCGCATGCCGCCGAAGAGTTCGGTGGCCCCGGCCAGCCGGTCGGCGGGTGTCATGGCGGTGAACCCGTACACGTCCATCCCGGCCGCGTTGGCCGCCCGCACCCCGAGCGCGCTGTCCTCGACGACCACGCACTTCTCCGGTGGCACACCCATGCGCTCGGCCGCGTGGAGGAACAGGTCCGGCGCCGGCTTGCCCCGGCCCACGTCCTGGGAGCTGAAGATCCGCCCGTCGTCGAACCACCGGTCGAGTCCGGTCGTCCGGTGTCCGACCCGGATCCGCTCATGACTCCCGGAGGAGGCCACGCAGTACGGCACCCCGTCGGCCGCCAGCTTCTCCACGACCTGCGGGGCGCCGGGAACGGGCTTCAGCTCGCGCTCGAACGCCGCGAAGACCCGCGCGTGGAACGCGTCGTCGAAGTCGTCCGGCAGACGCTGTCCGGTCCGCTCCAGGACGATGTCGTGGACGCGGTGCAGGGCGGCACCCATGTAGTCGCGCAGGGACTCCTCGTACGAGGTGGGGTGCCCCAGTTCGGTGAGATAGGCGGCCAGAAGGGTATTGGAGATCGGCTCACTGTCCACGAGGACGCCGTCGTTGTCGAAAATAACCAGGTCGTAGCGCATGGAAAAGACCCTAAACGCAGAAAACCCCCTTGCCGAATGGCAAGGGGGTTTTCTCAAAATAAGTTCGGCGGCGTCCTACTCTCCCACAGGGTCCCCCCTGCAGTACCATCGGCGCTGTGAGGCTTAGCTTCCGGGTTCGGAATGTAACCGGGCGTTTCCCTCACGCTATGACCACCGAAACACTATGAAACTGTCAACCGGAGCCGTGGCATAGCTACGACGGTTGTTCGTGGTTTCAGAACCAACACAGTGGACGCGAGCAACTGAGGACAAGCCCTCGGCCTATTAGTACCAGTCACCTCCAGCGGTTACCCGCCTTCCAGATCTGGCCTATCAACCCAGTCGTCTACTGGGAGCCTTAACCCCTCAAGGGGGTGGGAATACTCATCTCGAAGCAGGCTTCCCGCTTAGATGCTTTCAGCGGTTATCCCTCCCGAACGTAGCCAACCAGCCATGCCCTTGGCAGGACAACTGGCACACCAGAGGTTCGTCCGTCCCGGTCCTCTCGTACTAGGGACAGCCCTTCTCAATATTCCTACGCGCACAGCGGATAGGGACCGAACTGTCTCACGACGTTCTAAACCCAGCTCGCGTACCGCTTTAATGGGCGAACAGCCCAACCCTTGGGACCGACTCCAGCCCCAGGATGCGACGAGCCGACATCGAGGTGCCAAACCATCCCGTCGATATGGACTCTTGGGGAAGATCAGCCTGTTATCCCCGGGGTACCTTTTATCCGTTGAGCGACGGCGCTTCCACAAGCCACCGCCGGATCACTAGTCCCGACTTTCGTCCCTGCTCGACCCGTCGGTCTCACAGTCAAGCTCCCTTGTGCACTTACACTCAACACCTGATTACCAACCAGGCTGAGGGAACCTTTGGGCGCCTCCGTTACTCTTTAGGAGGCAACCGCCCCAGTTAAACTACCCATCAGACACTGTCCCTGATCCGGATCACGGACCCAGGTTAGACATCCAGCACGACCAGACTGGTATTTCAACGACGACTCCACCATGGCTGGCGCCATGACTTCAAAGTCTCCCAGCTATCCTACACAAGCCGAACCGAACACCAATATCAAACTGTAGTAAAGGTCCCGGGGTCTTTCCGTCCTGCTGCGCGAAACGAGCATCTTTACTCGTAGTGCAATTTCACCGGGCCTATGGTTGAGACAGTCGAGAAGTCGTTACGCCATTCGTGCAGGTCGGAACTTACCCGACAAGGAATTTCGCTACCTTAGGATGGTTATAGTTACCACCGCCGTTTACTGGCGCTTAAGTTCTCAGCTTCGCCACCCCGAAGAGTGACTAACCGGTCCCCTTAACGTTCCAGCACCGGGCAGGCGTCAGTCCGTATACATCGCCTTACGGCTTCGCACGGACCTGTGTTTTTAGTAAACAGTCGCTTCTCGCTGGTCTCTGCGGCCACCCCCAGCTCACCGAGTAAATCGGATCACCAGTGATGGCCCCCCTTCTCCCGAAGTTACGGGGGCATTTTGCCGAGTTCCTTAACCATAGTTCACCCGAACGCCTCGGTATTCTCTACCTGACCACCTGAGTCGGTTTAGGGTACGGGCCGCCATGAAACTCGCTAGAGGCTTTTCTCGACAGCATAGGATCATCCACTTCACCACAATCGGCTCGGCATCAGGTCTCAGCCTTGATGTGTGACGGATTTACCTATCACACGGCCTACACCCTTACCCCGGGACAACCACCGCCCGGGATGGACTACCTTCCTGCGTCACCCCATCACTCACCTACTACCACCTTGGGCCGGCGGCTCCACCACTCCCCTCAACTCCGAAGAGATCAGGGCGGCTTCACGGCCTTAGCATTAATGGGCTCGATGTTTGACGCTTCACAGCGGGTACCGGAATATCAACCGGTTATCCATCGACTACGCCTGTCGGCCTCGCCTTAGGTCCCGACTTACCCTGGGCAGATCAGCTTGACCCAGGAACCCTTAGTCAATCGGCGCACACGTTTCTCACGTGTGTATCGCTACTCATGCCTGCATTCTCACTCGTGAACCGTCCACCACTGCCTTCCGGCGCGGCTTCACCCGGCACACGACGCTCCCCTACCCATCACAGCGGGCGTTGGCCCTATTGCTGCAATGACACGACTTCGGCGGTACGCTTGAGCCCCGCTACATTGTCGGCGCGGAATCACTAGACCAGTGAGCTATTACGCACTCTTTCAAGGGTGGCTGCTTCTAAGCCAACCTCCTGGTTGTCTGTGCGACTCCACATCCTTTCCCACTTAGCGTACGCTTAGGGGCCTTAGTCGATGCTCTGGGCTGTTTCCCTCTCGACCATGGAGCTTATCCCCCACAGTCTCACTGCCGTGCTCTCACTTACCGGCATTCGGAGTTTGGCTAAGGTCAGTAACCCGGTAGGGCCCATCGCCTATCCAGTGCTCTACCTCCGGCAAGAAACACACGACGCTGCACCTAAATGCATTTCGGGGAGAACCAGCTATCACGGAGTTTGATTGGCCTTTCACCCCTAACCACAGGTCATCCCCCAGGTTTTCAACCCTGGTGGGTTCGGTCCTCCACGACCTCTTACAGCCGCTTCAACCTGCCCATGGCTAGATCACTCCGCTTCGGGTCTTGAGCGCGCTACTAAATCGCCCTATTCGGACTCGCTTTCGCTACGGCTTCCCCACACGGGTTAACCTCGCAACACACCGCAAACTCGCAGGCTCATTCTTCAAAAGGCACGCAGTCACGACGCACCGAGTAAACTCGATGCGCGACGCTCCCACGGCTTGTAGGCACACGGTTTCAGGTACTATTTCACTCCGCTCCCGCGGTACTTTTCACCATTCCCTCACGGTACTATCCGCTATCGGTCACCAGGGAATATTTAGGCTTAGCGGGTGGTCCCGCCAGATTCACACGGGATTTCTCGGGCCCCGTGCTACTTGGGTGTCTCTCAAACGAGCCGTTGATGTTTCGACTACGGGGGTCTTACCCTCTACGCCGGACCTTTCGCATGTCCTTCGTCTACATCAACGGTTTCTGACTCGCCTCACAGCCGGCAGACTGTGAAAGAGAGATCCCACAACCCCTTGCATGCAACCCCTGCCGGGTCTCACACATACAAGGTTTGGCCTCATCCGGTTTCGCTCGCCACTACTCCCGGAATCACGGTTGTTTTCTCTTCCTGCGGGTACTGAGATGTTTCACTTCCCCGCGTTCCCTCCACACTGCCTATGTGTTCAGCAGTGGGTGACAGCCCATGACGACTGCCGGGTTTCCCCATTCGGAAACCCCCGGATCAAAGCCTGGTTGACGGCTCCCCGGGGACTATCGTGGCCTCCCACGTCCTTCATCGGTTCCTGGTGCCAAGGCATCCACCGTGCGCCCTTAAAAACTTGGCCACAGATGCTCGCGTCCACTGTGCAGTTCTCAAACAACGACCAACCACCCATCACCCCCGGTTACCACCGGAGTTCACTGGGGCCGGCACTGAAGGCAGCCTTTCGGCCGTACCTTCAGACACCCAACAGCGTGCCCGACACCCTCACCACTCGTGATCAGCTTTCCACGCTCCGAAGAACAGTACTTGCAGCCCGAGATGACTTGAGTGCCGAATAATCAACGTTCCACCCATGAGCAACCACCGTCGAACGTATGCCGACGTAATGGCCCTGGACCACCAAGCAAGCTTGGCGGCCTAGATGCTCCTTAGAAAGGAGGTGATCCAGCCGCACCTTCCGGTACGGCTACCTTGTTACGACTTCGTCCCAATCGCCAGTCCCACCTTCGACAGCTCCCTCCCACAAGGGGTTGGGCCACCGGCTTCGGGTGTTACCGACTTTCGTGACGTGACGGGCGGTGTGTACAAGGCCCGGGAACGTATTCACCGCAGCAATGCTGATCTGCGATTACTAGCAACTCCGACTTCATGGGGTCGAGTTGCAGACCCCAATCCGAACTGAGACAGGCTTTTTGAGATTCGCTCCGCCTCGCGGCTTCGCAGCTCTTTGTACCTGCCATTGTAGCACGTGTGCAGCCCAAGACATAAGGGGCATGATGACTTGACGTCGTCCCCACCTTCCTCCGAGTTGACCCCGGCAGTCTCCTGTGAGTCCCCATCACCCCGAAGGGCATGCTGGCAACACAGAACAAGGGTTGCGCTCGTTGCGGGACTTAACCCAACATCTCACGACACGAGCTGACGACAGCCATGCACCACCTGTACACCGACCACAAGGGGGGCACTATCTCTAATGCTTTCCGGTGTATGTCAAGCCTTGGTAAGGTTCTTCGCGTTGCGTCGAATTAAGCCACATGCTCCGCTGCTTGTGCGGGCCCCCGTCAATTCCTTTGAGTTTTAGCCTTGCGGCCGTACTCCCCAGGCGGGGAACTTAATGCGTTAGCTGCGGCACCGACGACGTGGAATGTCGCCAACACCTAGTTCCCACCGTTTACGGCGTGGACTACCAGGGTATCTAATCCTGTTCGCTCCCCACGCTTTCGCTCCTCAGCGTCAGTAATGGCCCAGAGATCCGCCTTCGCCACCGGTGTTCCTCCTGATATCTGCGCATTTCACCGCTACACCAGGAATTCCGATCTCCCCTACCACACTCTAGCCTGCCCGTATCGACTGCAGACCCGGGGTTAAGCCCCGGGCTTTCACAACCGACGTGACAAGCCGCCTACGAGCTCTTTACGCCCAATAATTCCGGACAACGCTTGCGCCCTACGTATTACCGCGGCTGCTGGCACGTAGTTAGCCGGCGCTTCTTCTGCAGGTACCGTCACTTTCGCTTCTTCCCTGCTGAAAGAGGTTTACAACCCGAAGGCCGTCATCCCTCACGCGGCGTCGCTGCATCAGGCTTTCGCCCATTGTGCAATATTCCCCACTGCTGCCTCCCGTAGGAGTCTGGGCCGTGTCTCAGTCCCAGTGTGGCCGGTCGCCCTCTCAGGCCGGCTACCCGTCGTCGCCTTGGTGAGCCACTACCTCACCAACAAGCTGATAGGCCGCGGGCTCATCCTTCACCGCCGGAGCTTTTAACCCCCACCCATGCAGGCAGGAGTGTTATCCGGTATTAGACCCCGTTTCCAGGGCTTGTCCCAGAGTGAAGGGCAGATTGCCCACGTGTTACTCACCCGTTCGCCACTAATCCACCCCGAAGGGCTTCATCGTTCGACTTGCATGTGTTAAGCACGCCGCCAGCGTTCGTCCTGAGCCAGGATCAAACTCTCCGTGAATGTTTTCCCGTAATCGGGACGACACCACGAGAGCGGAACAACCGGTCGGAATAGGACCGGTCGTTCACAGCGTCCTCGCTGTGCGCCTACCCCCAAGGGGGCAGGACTTTTTTCAAAGGAACCTCGTCCCGGCCGATCGGCCGGAGACGGGGTATCAACAAATCTGGCGTTGATTTTTGGCACGCTGTTGAGTTCTCAAGGAACGGACGCTTCCTTTGTACTCACCCTCTCGGGCTTTCCTCCGGGCGCTTCCCTTCGGTCTTGCGTTTCCGACTCTATCAGACCGTTTCCGTATCCGATTTCCTCGGCGCTTTCCAGGTTTCCGCTTTCGCGTTTCCCTTTCCGGCGAGTCCGACTCTATCAGATCCTTTCGGGCCTGACCCCCAGTCAGCGGGGCTTGTCCTCGCGGCTGTTGGGCCGTTCCGACGAGTGAGACATTAGCGGATTCCTGGCTCCCGAGCTAATCGGGGTGGCGCCCTTTCGAACGCGGAATCCTCATTTCGCAAACACGCATGAAAACGAGCGGACGACGAGTCGTCGATCGTTGAATGGTGGTGCGGAATGGCTGTCCGGGGACCGACCGGGGTCGGCGCTCACGTCGGACAACTCGGAGAACACTACGTACGGGGTGGGGGCGTGTCAACTCCGGTCCGGAGGGGCCTGCCGGGGCGTACTGTGGCGCCCATGACTACGCGTACGTGCACCCAGCTGTGGTGGGCCGCCTGACGGCGGCCGTACGCACGTAGGTACTCAACGGCCGCCGCTCTCGGCGGCCGTTTTTGTGTCTCCCTCCTGGGGGCCGGCCGGTGGGTGCGGCGGCCTCGATCAGGAGGTGGAGAGATGACGCGGATCTTCAGTGGGGTCAAGCCGACCGGGCATCTGACGCTGGGGAACTACCTGGGAGCCGTGCGGCGGTGGGCCGAGGTGGACCAGCACCGGGCCGACGCGCTGTTCTGCATCGTCGACCTGCACGCGCTGACCGTGGACCACGATCCGGCGCGGGTGCTCAGACTCAGCAGGCAGGCGGCGACGTTGTTGCTGGCGTCGGGGCTCGATCCCGAGGTGTGCACCGTGTTCGTCCAGAGTCATGTCGACGAACACGCGCGGCTGTCGTATCTGCTGGAGTGCGTCGCGACGGACGGGGAGATGCGGCGGATGATCCAGTACAAGGAGAAGGCCGCGCGGGAGCGGGCGCGGGGTGGGAGCGTTCGGCTGTCGTTGCTGACGTATCCCGTGCTGATGGCGGCGGACATCCTGGCGTACGGGGCCGACGAGGTGCCGGTGGGGGACGACCAGACGCAGCACGTGGAGCTGACCCGGGATCTGGCGGTGCGGTTCAACCAGCGCTACGGGCACACGTTCGTGGTGCCCCGGGCCACCCGGCCGGAGGTGGCGGCGCGGGTCATGAACCTTCAGGAGCCGACGTCGAAGATGGGCAAGAGCGACGACGTGGGACCGGGGGTCGTCTATCTGCTGGACGAGCCCGACGCCGTGCGGAGGAAGGTCGCGCGGGCCGTGACCGACAGCGGCACCGAGGTCGCGTACGACCGGGAGGAGCGGCCGGGGGTCTCGAACCTGCTGGAGATCCTCGCCGCCTGTGCGGGCGGGGATCCCGAGGAGCTGAGCGGTGGGTACACGTCGTACGGCGCTCTGAAGAAGGACACCGCCGACGCCGTGGTCGAGCTGCTCAGGCCGGTGCAGGAGCGGCACAAGGAGCTGTGTGCCGATCCCGCCGAGGTCGAACGCGTGCTGCGCGACGGCGCGGCGAGGGCCAGGGAGAAGGCGCGGCCGACGGTGGACGCGGCGTACCGGGCGATCGGGTTGCTGCCGGCCGCGGACTGAGGAGTGCCGGGAGCGCGCCTTCGGCACCCGGTCGCGAGTGCCGAAGGCGGTCGGCTCGGTCAGCTGTTGCCGGAGGCCAGTTCGCGGCTGCGGTCGCGGGCCGCTTCGAGGGCGGCGATGAGGGCGGCGCGGACGCCGTGGTTCTCGAGTTCGCGGATCGCGTTGATCGTGGTGCCCGCGGGGGACGTGACGTTCTCCCGGAGCTTGACCGGGTGCTCCCCGCTGTCGCGGAGCATCACGGCGGCGCCGATCGCGGACTGGACGATCAGTTCGTGGGCCTTGTCGCGGGGCAGGCCGAGCAGGATGCCCGCGTCCGTCATGGCCTCGACGAGGTAGAAGAAGTACGCCGGTCCGGAGCCGGACAGGGCCGTGCAGGCGTCCTGCTGCGACTCGGGGACGAGGAGCGTCTTGCCGACGGCTCCGAAGATCTCCTCGGCGTAGGCCACGTGCTCGGGCGTGGCGTGGCTGCCGGCGGAGATGACGGACATGGCCTCGTCGACAAGGGCGGGGGTGTTCGTCATGACGCGGACGACGGGTGTCCCGGCGGCCAGGCGCTCCTCGAAGAACGAGGTGGGGATACCGGCCGCGCCGCTGATGATCAGGCGGTCGGCGGGGATGTGCGGCGCGAGCTCGTCCAGAAGGGTGCCCATGTCCTGCGGTTTGACGGTCAGGATCAGGGTGTCGGCGGTCTTGGCCGCTTCCGCGTTGGTGACCGGGGTGACGCCGTGGCGCTCCTGGAGTTCCTTCGCCCGCTCCGGGCGGCGGGTGGTGACCAGGAGGTCGGTGGGGGCCCAGCCCGCTCGGATCATTCCGCTGAGCAGGGCTTCGCCGATCTTGCCGGTGCCGAGGACTGCGACTTTCTGGACCATGGTTGCGGGTGCCCTCCGAGGGTTGGGTCGTCCGTGTTCATCCTCCCACCGGGGTGGTGGGCGCGGGCGGGTTGTCCGGTGGGCGGACGGGCGCGGAGGGGCTCGGGCGGGGCGGGCGGCTAGGACGTACGGCGGCGGAGGGTGGCCGCGCCGAGGAAGAGGACCAGCAGGGCGCTGCCGGCGACGATCAGGATGTCGCGTACGAAGGTCGCGGTCGTGTCGGTGTGCTTGAGGACCTCGTTCATGCCGTCGACCGCGTACGACATCGGGAGCACGTCGGAGACGGCCTCCAGGGCGGGGTGCATGGCGGAGCGCGGGGTGAACAGGCCGCAGAGGAGGAGCTGGGGGAAGATCACGGCCGGCATGAACTGGACGGCCTGGAACTCGGAGGCGGCGAACGCCGAGACGAAGAGGCCGAGGGCGGTTCCGAGGAGGGCGTCGAGCAGGGCGACGAGCAGGAGCAGCCAGGGCGAGCCGGTGACGTCGAGGCCGAGGACCCAGACGGCGAGGCCGGTGGCCAGGGCCGACTGGACGACGGCGACCGTGCCGAAGGCGAGGGCGTAGCCCGCGATCAGGTCGCCCTTGCCGAGGGGCAGGGCGAGGAGGCGTTCGAGCGTGCCGGAGGTGCGTTCGCGCAGGGTCGCGATGGAGGTCACCAGGAACATCGTGATCAGCGGGAAGATCCCGAGCAGGGACGCGCCGATGGAGTCGAAGGTCCGGGGGCTGCCGTCGAACACGTAGCGGAGCAGGAACAGCATCACGCAGGGGACCAGGATCATCAGCGCGATGGTGCGCGGGTCGTGCCGGAGCTGGCGCAGGACGCGGCTCGCGGTGGCGGTGGTGCGGGAGACGGTGAGCGCGCTCGGGCGGGAGGCGGCGCGCGGGCCCTGGGCGGGCTCGTGCGGGGAGGCGTCGGGGGTCTCGGGGGTCGTGGCCGCGGTCGGCTGGGCGGGGCTCATCGGGCGGTCTCCTCGCGGGGGTCGGTGGCGGCGGCCTCGTCGACGAGGGTGAGGAAGGCGGCCTCGACGGTGTCGGACCCGGTCCTCTCGCGCAGCGCGTCCGGGGTGTCGTCGGCGAGGATCTCTCCCTCGCGCATGAGCAGGAGCCGGTGGCAGCGCTCGGCCTCGTCCATCACGTGGGAGGAGACGAGGAGGGTGGCGTCGCGTTCTTCGGCGATGCCGTGGAAAAGGCTCCACAGTTCGCGGCGCAGGACCGGGTCGAGTCCGACGGTGGGTTCGTCGAGCACGAGGAGTTCGGGGGCGCCGAGCAGGGCGACGGCGAGGGAGACGCGGTTGCGCTGGCCGCCGGAGAGGGTGCCGGCCAGGGCGTCGGCGTGCGAGGTGAGGTCGACGTCGGTGATGGCGCGGGTGACGTCGGTGTGCCGGCGTTCGGCGGCGGCCCGGCCGGGATCGAGGATCGCGGCGAAGTAGTCGAGGTTCTGGCGGACGGTCAGGTCGTCGTAGACGGACGGGGCCTGGGTCACGTAGCCGATGCGGGAGCGGAGCGTGGGGTCGCCGGCGGGGCTGCCGAGCACTTCGAGCGTCCCGGTGACCTTGGCCTGGGTGCCGACGGTCGCGCGCATCAGGGTCGACTTGCCGCAGCCGGAGGGGCCGAGCAGCCCGGTGATCCGGCCGCGCGGAACCGTGAAGTCGAGGCCGCGCAGGACGGTACGGGGGCCGCGCAGAACGGTGAGGCCTTCGGCGCGGACGGCGGGCTGGGGTGAGGACACGGGCGTTCCCGGGGGTCGGGGTCGGATGCGGAGTCTGTTGTCGGGGGTGGGGCGCCAAGTGCCTGGCGCTAAATAATCATCACTCGATGAATATTGCTCCTGTGCGGCAGACCGGTCAAGAGCCGGGAGCGCAGGGCCGCTTCGGGCCGACGGTCCGGTGCCGCGCGGTGCGGCCGTGCGAGGAGGGCGTCTCGGGAGGCGCGGCTGCACGATGTCCTGGGGCTGTCGTCGCCAGGGGGTGCCGGGCCTGGCCGCAAGGGGAGGCGGGCGGACCGGGACGGGGTCGTCCCCGCGCTCGCGCTGTCCGTTTCGACGGAGGGGTGCGGTTCCCCGCGGGAGGGGTGCGGTTCCCCGCGGGAGGGGTGGCGGGCGGCGCCTACGTGCTCGTGGAGGCGGGCGGGGGCCGAGGCGCTGGCGTGGTCACGAAGGCGGATGGTCGGTGCGGCGGCCTTCGGGGGTGGGCCGCCGCACCCGGGTCTACGAGTGGGTCGCGACCAGGAGTTCCACGACGTAGGTCTCCTCGACGATCTCGTCGGGGAACGTCAGGAGGAGGTGCTCGCGCTCCTCCGCGAAGAACGCCGCGGTGGCCTCCTCGCCCAGGACGAGAAACGCCGAGTGGCTGCCGATGTTGGCGAGGTGCGTGTCGAGCGGGACGCGGCGGCTCCAGCGGACCCGCCTCCGGTCGAAGGACAGGCGGCCACCGGGGTCGGCGCTGAGGGAGTGGGCAGCACGGGCGCCGCTGCCGTTCTTCTCGACCACCGGGTCGATGCCGAAGAAGCGCTCCATACGCCGGGCGGCCGCCTCGATCCACGGCACGTCGAGCGCCTCGGTGTTCCACCACAGGGCCAGTGCACCGCCGGGCCGCAGTACCCGCAGCGCCTCCGGCACGGAACGGTCCGGGTCGGTCCAGTGCCAGGACTGGGCGTACGTCAGGAAGTCCACGGAGGCGTCCGCGAGGGGGAGGGCGTCGCCGCTGCCCCGCACGATCGGGAGGCGAGGGTGGACGCGGCGGAACTCCGCTGCCATGCCCGGGCCCGGTTCCACGGCGAGGACGTCGGCGCCGCGGTCGTGCAGGAGGACGGTCGAGATACCGGTCCCCGCACCGACGTCGGCGACCTTGGCACCGGCCAGGGTCCGGCCCGCGAGCTCCTCGACGGCGTCGAAGAGGGTGGGCGGGTACGAGGGACGGTTCGCCGCGTACTGGGCCGCCGCCGCGTTGAAGGAGTGCGCTCGGGTGGCGTGCGGGGCGGGCTCGGGGGCGGAAGGAGAGGAGGAAGCCGTCATGGGGCCATGATCGCTGGCGGGGCGGAGGGTTGAGTAGGGGGTTTCGCAGGAGGGAGAGCGGGACCGGGTCAGGCCTTGCGGCTCTTCTTCGCCTTCGACGGGTTGCCGGTGCGGCGGGTGGTCCGGCGGGCGTACTGCTCCTTCGCCGCCTCGTACTCCTCGCGGTTCAGCCGCTCGCCGGGGGCCTCGGTGAGGGCGCGGAAGCAGTACGCGAGCAGCGAGCCGACGAAGCCGATGGCGAGGAGCCCCCGGAGGGATGCCTGGCGGTCGGGGTCGGGGCGCTTGGCGAACGAGTCCCAGGTGTGGCGGAACGCGAGGGCGCTGCACACCGCGAACATCACGACGACCATCACCGTCACGGGCGTGCCGACGTCGGCGATGGCCAGACCCTGGTAGGCGAAGCGGAGCACGAAGCAGGCGGCCACGGCCGCGGCGAGGGAGCCGACGGCCACACCGGCGCGTCGGCCGGCGTAGCCGCCGTCATGCTCCAGCCATGTCGTCCCGAAGAAACGCAGGGGCTCGGGCAGGGGCCCCGCGGGGGTGCCGGTCGCGGTTCCGGGGGTCGTCGTCTTGTCGCTCACCCGACGATTATCGCCCCGGCTCCGTGCGCGGTGGGCGCCGCGGGGCCCTGGTGCGGTGATGCGGTGGTGCGGGTCAGGAGCACTGCGGGGCGACGTAGCCGTCGCTGCCCGTGTGCACGTAGGCGTCCGAGACGAACTGGGCGTTGGCGATGTTGTCCCAGATGGTCGACGTGCCGTAGTAGCCGCTGACGGACTCCCCCTGGCACTGGCAGCGGATCGGGACGCTCTGACCCGCCGGGATCGTGCGGACGACCGGGTAGTGCGTGCCGGGCCCGCTGCGGACATTGACGCTGGCACCGGGCGCGAGCGGATACGTCCTGGTGACCGCTGCCGCCTGGGACATGGTTCCCGCCACGGCCAGGAGCGTGGCGGCGAGCCCGCCCACCAGCATCCCCTGTCTGCCGGACACGATCTTCACAGTCGGTTCCCTTCGTATGACGTCAGGAGCACTTCGGGGCGACATAGCCGTCGCTGCCCGTCTGTACGTACGCGTCCGACACGAACTGGCCGTTGGAGATGTTGTCCCAGATCTTGCTCACGCCGTAGGGACCGGTGACGGACTCACCCGGGCACTGGCAGTAGATCGGGATACGCGAACCCGCCGACAGGGTGCGGACGATGCTGAAGTGGGTGCCCGGGCCGCTTCTGACGTTGACGGTGTGACCCGGTGCGAGGGGGTAGGTGCGGAGCGCCTGGGCGGTCAGCGGCTCGGCTTCCGCCGCTTCGGTCGAGTCTGTGAGAGCAAGGTCTTCCGTGGCCATATCGATCTCCCCCGTTGATTGGTTCACGCCAAAATCAGGCTGCGCGCCGAGGCTAGCAAGCCGCCGATGTTTCGTACGCGGGATCGACTAGGCTCTGCGCGTCGCGCATGCGGTCGAACCCACGGGGGTGAGTGATGCCGCCACAGCGCAGCACCGGTACGGACCCGGAAGCGGAACAACCGCGCTATGCCGGGCAGTACCTGCTGGAGGCGGAACTCGGTTCCGGTGGCATGGGCATCGTGCATCTGGCGCGCTCCGCCTCCGGGTTGAGGCTCGCCGTCAAGGTCGTCCACGCCGCGCTCGCCCAGGACCCCGAGTTCCGGGGGCGGTTCCGCCAGGAGGTCACGGCCGCCCGCCGGGTCAGCGGTGCCTTCACCGCGCCCGTGGTCGACGCCGATCCCGAGGCCGAGAACCCGTGGATGGCAACGCTGTTCATCCCGGGGCCGACCCTTGCCGAGCACGTGAAGCGGAACGGCGCGCTGTCGTCGGCACGGCTGCGCCATCTGATGGCCGGACTCGCCGAGGCGCTGCGGGACATCCATCGTGCCGGAGTCGTCCACCGCGACCTCAAGCCGAGCAACGTCCTGCTGGCCGACGACGGTCCGAAAGTCATCGATTTCGGTATCTCCCGCCCGGCGGACAGTGAACTTCGCACAGAGACAGGCAAGTTGATCGGTACGCCGCCGTTCATGGCGCCGGAGCAGTTCCGCAAGCCGCGGCATGTGGGGCCGGCCGCCGACGTGTTCGCCCTCGGTTCGCTGATCGTGCACGCCGCCACCGGGAGCGGGCCCTTCGATTCGGACAGTCCCTATCTGGTCGCGTATCAGGTCGTGCACGACGAGCCGGACTTGACAGGCGTCCCGGACGATCTGGTCGGTCTGGTAGCGCGCTGCCTCGCCAAGGAGCCGGAGGACCGGCCCACGCCGGACGAGCTGATGACGGCGCTGCGCTCGGTCTCCGCGTCGTACGACACCCGGGCGTTCATACCCGAACAGCGCACCGGGAACGGGGAGTCGGAGAAGCCCGCGTTCGCGGTCCGGAGTGCGGTGCCCGAGCGTCCTGAGGGTTCCGAGGACCCGACCCACACGGCCGGGCGGAGGGGGCCCGGCAGGCGGTGGCGTCTGCCCGCGGCCGTCGCGGTCGCCGTCGCGGCCCTGACCGTCGGCGGCCTCGGCTTCCTCGGCCTTCATGGACACCCGCACGACCCTGCCGCGAAGGAGGAGACGGCGGCGACACCGCGGAACGCCTTCCGGCCGTGGGAGCTCGATCTCGGCGCCGCCGGCACGAAAGCCAAGGGACAGCCGCAGTGCACGGACGCGCCGAAGGCGCTGTTCTGCGTCCGGCCCGGTGTCCTGGCCGCCGGGATCGATCCGGACGACGGCAAGGTCCTGTGGTCCCGCAGCGACCCGGGGGAGGCGAGCGCCTACGCCACTTCGGCTCCGGTCCTCTCCGGCGGACTCCTGCTGGTCGGCAGCAGCAACGGGCAGCGCCTGACCGCGCTGGATCCCGCGACCGGCTCGACGCGCTGGAGTCGCGATGTCTCGCGCTACTCCGGCGGTGTGGCCCACGTCGGCGGCGTCGTCCTGCTCAGCGGCTCCGACTCCCGGGTCACCGCCCTGGACGCCGCCACCGGCGAGGAGAAGTGGCGCCACGCGATCCCGGGTCTGGCCGTGCCGCAGTTCCACACGTACGGGGACGGGACCGCCTATGCGGTGGCACCGTCCTCCGGGGCGGGGACCCGGGTGACCGCGGTGGACCCGGAGACCGGCGACGTGAAGTGGCAGCGCCGGGTGGAGGGGACGCTGGACCTGGTGGC
The DNA here is from genome assembly GCF_036231965.1 of Streptomyces sp. NBC_01428. Lineage (NCBI taxonomy): Bacteria > Bacillati > Actinomycetota > Actinomycetes > Kitasatosporales > Streptomycetaceae > Streptomyces > Streptomyces sp. NBC_01428. The sequence continues at coordinate 4,286,460 of NZ_CP109499.1, forward strand.
CGCCCGGGACGGCGCCGTCTGGTTCACCTCGGCCACCGTCGACCAGTACACGAACGCCGTCCTGCGCTACGACGTGGCGACGCGGACGCTCCGCCGCACCGTGCTGCGCATCCCACAGGCGCAGGCCCAGACGGTGCTCCGGGGAGACGTGGCCTACCTGTTGGGGAGCGACGGTTCGCTGGTCGCCGTGGACACCCGGACCTCGAAGCAGCTGTGGCGGGTGGAGACGTCCGTCAGCAAGGCGTCGGCGCCGGTCGTGTCGGGCCATCGCCTCTACCTCAGCGCGGTGGACGGGCGTCTCATCGCGGTCGACACCGATCGGGGCGCCCTGCTCGGACAGACCCGGGCCCGCCTGGGTGACCAGCGGGGCTCACGCGTCGGACTGCTCCCCGCCCCCCTCCCCGCCCGCGACAAGATCTACGCCACCTCGCCCGACGGCTTCCTCTTCGCGGTCGACGCGCGGGATCCCTCGGGGTGGTGACAGCCGAAGGGGGCCGCCCCGGCAGGAGCGGCCCCCTTCGCTGTCTTCAGGCCGGTGTTCGGGCCGTTGTTCGGGCCGGTGTTCAGCCCAGCTTCGAGACGTCCCGGACCGCGCCCTTGTCCGCGCTCGTCGCCATCGCGGCGTAGGCACGCAGTGCGGCGGACACCTTGCGCTCGCGGTTCACGGGGGCGTAGGTGCCGTTCAGGGCCTCGTGGCGGGCGGCCAACTCCTCTTCGGAGACGAGGAGTTCGATCGAGCGGTTCGGGATGTCGATGCGGATGCGGTCGCCGTCACGGACGACGGCGATCGTGCCGCCGGACGCGGCCTCCGGGGAGGCGTGTCCGATGGACAGGCCCGAAGTGCCGCCGGAGAAGCGGCCGTCGGTGATCAGGGCGCAGGTCTTGCCGAGGCCGCGGCCCTTGAGGAACGAGGTCGGGTACAGCATCTCCTGCATACCCGGGCCGCCCTTGGGACCCTCGTAGCGGATGACCACGACGTCGCCGTGCGTGATCTCCTTCTTGAGGATCTTGTCGACGGCCTCCTCCTGCGACTCGCAGACGACGGCCGGACCCTCGAACGTCCAGATGGACTCGTCGACACCGGCCGTCTTCACGACGCAGCCGTCGACCGCCAGGTTGCCCTTGAGGACCGCGAGGCCGCCGTCCTGGGAGTAGGCGTGCTCGGCGGAGCGGATGCAGCCGTTCTCGGCGTCCTGGTCGAGCGCCTCCCAGCGCTCGGACTGGGAGAAGGCCTCGGAGGAGCGGACGCAGCCGGGGGCCGCGTGCCACAGCTCGATCGCCTCGGGGGACGGGGAGCCGGCGCGCACGTCCCAGGTCTTCAGCCAGTCGGAGAGCGACGGGCTGTGCACCGAGTGGACGTCCTCGTTCAGCAGGCCCGCGCGGTGCAGCTCGCCGAGGAGGGCGGGGATGCCGCCGGCGCGGTGCACGTCCTCCATGTAGTACGTGCGGTCCTTCGCGACGTTCGGGGCGACCTTGGCGAGGCACGGCACCCGGCGCGAGACGTCGTTGATCTCGTCCAGACCGAACGGGACGCCGGCCTCCTGGGCGGCGGCCAGCAGGTGCAGGATCGTGTTGGTGGAGCCGCCCATCGCGATGTCGAGCGCCATGGCGTTCTCGAAGGCGGCGTGGGTGGCGACGTTGCGCGGCAGGACCGACTCGTCGTCCTGGTCGTAGTAGCGGCGCGTGATGTCGACGACCGTGCGGGCCGCGTCCTCGTACAGGCCCTTGCGGGCGGTGTGCGTGGCGAGGACCGAGCCGTTGCCCGGCAGGCTCAGGCCGATGGCCTCGGTCAGGCAGTTCATCGAGTTGGCGGTGAACATGCCCGAACAGGAACCGCAGGTCGGACAGGCGTTCTCCTCGATACGGAGGATGTCCTCGTCCGAGATCTTGTCGTTCACGGCGTCGGAGATCGCGTCGACCAGGTCGAGCGTGCGCACCGTGCCGTCGACCAGGGTGGCCCGGCCGGACTCCATGGGACCGCCGGAGACGAAGACCGTCGGGATGTTCAGGCGCAGGGCCGCCATCAGCATGCCCGGGGTGATCTTGTCGCAGTTCGAGATGCAGATCAGGGCGTCGGCGCAGTGCGCCTCGACCATGTACTCCACCGAGTCGGCGATCAGGTCGCGGGAGGGCAGCGAGTACAGCATGCCGCCGTGGCCCATCGCGATGCCGTCGTCGACGGCGATGGTGTTGAACTCGCGGGCGATGCCGCCGGCCGCCGTGATGGCCTCGCTCACGATCCGGCCGACGGGCTGGAGGTGGGTGTGGCCCGGCACGAACTCCGTGAAGGAGTTGGCGACCGCGATGATCGGCTTCCGTCCGATGTCCGCGCCCGGTACACCGGAGGCGCGCATCAGGGCACGTGCGCCCGCCATGTTGCGGCCGTGGGTGACTGTGCGGGACCTCAGATCGGGCATCGTCGCTCGCTCCTTCGGGGAGGCATGAGGAGAGTTATGACTGACGTCGAGCCTACGCCGGTGCTCCAGGATCCGGACAGGGTGTCCGCATCCCGGGACATCCGTCTCGCCCAGCGGCCACCGCTACGGGGTGTACGCGCAGGTCAGCGAGGGTGCGAGGGCCCGGCTCCCCACCGTACGCCGGTCCGCTCGCTCATGGGTTCGTCAGGTGTCCCTGGACCACGGGAGCCACGCCCGCCACGATGCGCTCGACGTCCGCGGACGCCAGCGGCTCGACCTTGATCACGTAGCGGAGCATCGCGACCCCGACCAGCTGGGCCGCCGCCAGCTCGGCGCGCAGTTCCGCGTCGGGGGTGTCGAGCCGGGCCGCGATCCGGCGCAGCAGCTGTGCGGCGACCAGCCGGCGGAAGACGGCGGCCGCGGTGTCGTTGTTCACCGCGGAGCGGACGATCGCGAGCAGCGGGGTGCGGCTCGTGGGGTTCTCCCAGACGCCGAAGAAGAAGCGGGTCAGGCGTTCGCCCACGTCGTCGAGCGGGCCCTCCACGATCATGTCGGGGGCGCCGAGCGCGGGGGCCATGGCTCCCTCGACGGCTGCCTCGAAGACCTGTTCCTTGGTGCCGAAGTAGTGGTGGACGAGCGCGGAGTCCACACCGGCGGCCTTGGCGATGCCGCGGACCGACGTCTTCTCGTACCCGCGCTCGGAGAACTCCTCGCGGGCCGCGTCGAGGATGCGGTCGCGGGTGGCCGGGCCCGCCTCCGTCTGCGTACGGCTGGGGCGTCCCCGGCCGCGGCGGGGGGCTGCGTCCGTCACCTGCGGGGGGCCTTCACCTGCGGGGCACCTTCACGGCGGACGCGAGGTGGAGCCGGGTGAAGGCCAGCGCCTCCGCCAGGTCGGCCTCGCGCTCGGCGCTGGACATGGCGCGGCGGGTGTTGACCTCGATGACGACGTGGCCGTCGAAGGCGGACTGGGCGAGGTGGTCGAGCAGCTCGGCGCAGGGCTGGGTGCCGCGGCCGGGGACCAGGTGCTCGTCCTTGCCGGAGCCGTTGCCGTCCGCGAGGTGCACGTGACCGAGGCGGTCGCCCATGCGGCCGATCATGTCGAGGGCGTCCGTGCGGGCGGTCGCGGTGTGGCTGAGGTCGATCGTGAAGTGCCGGTAGTCGTCCTTCGTCACGTCCCAGTCGGGGGCGTACGCGAGCATCTCGCGGTCGCGGTACCGCCACGGGTACATGTTCTCGACGGCGAACCGGACGTCCGTCTCGTCGGCCATCCGCCAGATTCCGGTGACGAAGTCGCGGGCGTACTGGCGCTGCCAGCGGAACGGGGGGTGCACGACGACGGTGCTCGCGCCGAGCTTCTCGGCGGCGGCCTTCGCGCGCTGGAGCTTGGTCCACGGGTCGGTGGACCACACGCGCTGCGTGATCAGGAGACACGGGGCGTGGACGGCGAGGATCGGCATCCGGTGGTGGTCGCTGAGCCGGCGCAGGGCGTCGATGTCCTGGCTGACCGGGTCGGTCCACACCATGACCTCGACACCGTCGTAGCCGAGGCGCGCGGCGATCTCGAAGGCCGTCGCCGTCGACTCCGGGTACACGGACGCCGTGGACAGCGCGACCTTCGCATCCGGGATCCGCACGACTGGTTCTGCCACGAGGGACAGCGTACGGGGTGCTTACGGGGTGGGGGTGGGGGTCGGTGGGGGCGCGCGGGCGCTCTCCGGGGCGGGGTGATCGGTCCCCGGGGCGGGGGTGGTTGGGCTCCTGCCTGGGGGTTCTCGTCTCCCCCGGGTCCGGGTGCGACGTCCCGTCGGCTCGGGGGTCTGTGAGGCTCGTCTCCGGGGAATTGTGGGCAGGGCCACGCGGTGGGGGGGTGCAGGTGCGTGCCTCCGGGTGCGGGTCGCCCGTGGCTGATCGCGCCGTTCCCCGCGCCCCTTGAACCCCGACTCCGCCCCACCCCGTTTCCCAGCACCCTGCGTCTCCGAGCCACCGGCCCCGTACCCCGGTGCCGGTCGCCCGTGGCCGGTCGCGCCGTTCCCCGCGCCCCTTGAACCCCGACCCGCCCCGCTTCCCAGCACCCGGCATCACCGAGCCACCGGCCTCCGCGCTCCGCTGCCGGTCGCCCGTGGCCGGTCGCGCCGTTCCCCGCGCCCCTTGAAGACCGTCCCCGCCCAGCCCCGTCTTCCGGCACCCGGTCCCGGTGGGCTACTCGGACTCCATCTGGTCCAGGCGGCGGAGGATCACTCCCTCGCGTAGGGCCCAGGGGCAGATTTCCACTGTTTCCACGCCGAAGAGGTCCATGGCGCCCTCGGCGACCAGGGCGCCGGCGAGGAGTTGGCCGGCGCGGCCCGGGGAGACGCCGGGGAGTTCGGCCCGTTCGTCGGCGGTCATGGCGGTGAGGCGGGGGACCCAGTCCTCCAGGGAGCGGCGCTTCAGTTCGCGCTGGACGTAGAGGCCGTCGGTGGAGCGTGCCGCGCCGGTGAGGCGGGCGAGCTGCTTGAACGTCTTGGACGTGGCGACCACGTGGTCGGGAGCGCCGAAGCGGCTGAACTCGCCGACGGTCCGGGCGATCTGGGCGCGCACGTGACGGCGCAGGGCCCGGACGTCCGCCGGGTCCGCCGGGTCGGTGGGCAGCCAGCCCGCCGTCAGCCGGCCCGCGCCGAGCGGCAGCGACACCGCGGCGTCGGGCTCCTCGTCGATGCCGTACGCGATCTCCAGGGAGCCCCCGCCGATGTCCAGGACGAGGAGCTTGCCCGCGGACCAGCCGAACCAGCGGCGGGCGGCCAGGAAGGTGAGCCGGGCCTCCTCGGCGCCGGTGAGCACCTGCAGCTCGACACCGGTCTCGGTCTGCACGCGCGCGAGGACCTCGTCGGCGTTGCTCGCCTCGCGCACGGCCGACGTGGCGAACGGGAGCAGTTCCTCGACGCCCTTGTCCTCGGCGGCCTCCAGGGCGCCCTGGACCGTTTCGATCAGTTTGTCGACGCCCTCGGGGCCGATCGCCCCGCTCTCGTCGAGCAGTTGGGCGAGCCGCAGATCGGCCTTGTGCGAATGCGCGGGCAGCGGGCGGGCGCCGGGGTGGGCGTCCACCACCAGCAGATGCACCGTGTTCGAACCCACGTCGAGGACACCGAGTCTCATGCACGGAACGCTACTGCCCGCGCGGCGCTTCTCGTGGGCCGGGGCGAAAGCCCTTGTCAAAGGGTGATCTGCGGGTGACGGACGGGGCGTCCCCGGAGCGGGCGGAAGCGACTTACCCTGGACCCGTGCCAAAGACGAAAAAGGCGAAGTCCGACAAATCAGCCACGGGTTCTTCGCAGGCGAAGGCCACGAAGTCGAAGAAGGCAGCGATGAAGAGCGACGAGAAGGGCCTCGACTTCGCCCGCGCGTGGGTGGAGTTTCCCGATCCGGCCGACGACGAGCAGATCTTCCGGTGCGATCTGACCTGGCTGACCTCGCGCTGGAACTGCATCTTCGGGAGCGGCTGCCAGGGCATCCAGGCCGGCCGCGCCGACGACGGCTGCTGCACGCTGGGAGCCCACTTCTCCGACGAGGAGGACGAGCAGCGGGTGGCGGGCCACGTGGCCCGGCTCACGCCGGAGCTCTGGCAGCACCATGACGTGGGCACGAAGACCGGCTGGGTCTCGGAGGACGACGACGGCGAGCGCCAGACCCGCCCGTACAAGGGGTCCTGCATCTTCCAGAACCGTCCCGGCTTCGCCGGCGGCGCGGGCTGCTCGCTGCACATCCTGGCGGTGAAGGAGGGGCGCGAGCCCCTGGAGACCAAGCCGGACGTCTGCTGGCAGCTGCCCGTGCGCCGCACGTACGAGTGGATCGACCGGCCCGACGACACCCGGATTCTCCAGGTCTCCATCGGCGAGTACGACCGCAGGGGCTGGGGCCCGGGCGGCCACGACCTGCACTGGTGGTGCACGTCGGCGACCTCGGCGCACGGCGCCGGCGACCCGGTGTACGTCTCGTACCGGCCGGAGCTGGTCGAGCTGATGGGCAAGGAGGGGTACGACCGGCTGGCGGAGCTGTGCGAGGAGCGCCTCGCCTCGCAACTGCCGCTGCTGGCACCGCATCCCGCGGACCCGGTGGCCTGACCGCATCGCCCGAGGGCGTGATCACGGTCCGCGTGCCGCGCGGGGGCCGTTCCTACGACGTGGGGCTCGCCGTGCCGCTGTCGCTCGGCGGGGGCGTCGAGCCGCCCGGGTCTGAGGGGGACGAGTCGGTGGGCGTCGGGGTGGGCGACGGGTCGGCCGGGCTGTCGGACGGCTCCGGGCTCGCCGGAGGGGTCGAGCCCGGCCCCGACGAACCGGTGGCGCTCGGGGTCGGACCGGGCCCGTGGCCGTGGCCGTGCCCGTGGTCACCGGGGTGGGACGGGCGCGCGTTCCCGTACCCGTCGATGGTCACGACCGCGCCCGCCGGGGCGATCGACACCCGCGCTCTCCACTGGCCCAGCGGCTCGTGGAGATGATCGACGTACACCTTGATCGTCACTGACGCGCCGGGGTCGAGCGTTCCGGACGCCTTGCTCAGGTAGAGCCAGGCCGCGCCGGTGCGGGCGGACCAGTGGACCGGTGAGCTGCCGGACGCGGTCAGGGTGACGAGCGTGGTGTCGCCGTCCGTGCGGGCCGTCACGGAGAGGTGCCCCTGGCCGTGCCCCGGGGCGCTGACGACCTCCACGGAGACGTCCGGTGAGCGGCTGCCCTTGGTGAAACGGGAGTCGGGCCGGGAGCTGGCGTTGCCCGCGTTCTCGTAGCCGCCCGCCCGGCCCGCGTCCAGGCCGTCGGGGTCCTGGGCCTCGCTCGCGGTGGCCGGACGGCCGTCGACGCCCTCCCCCGTCAGCGGCGCCCCCCGGTACGCCGCCCACAGCGCGACGACGGGCGCCGCGACGACCGTGGCGACGATCGCGGTCGTGACGGCACGCGCGCGCAGCCGGTCCCGCCGGGCCGCGTGATCCTTGGGGTCCATCGGGAATCCGCGCCGGTCGAAGCGCGGGGCACTGCCCCGCGCGCGGGGTGCGTGTGTCATCGCCACGCGCAGGTCCGCCTGCGGGGCTTCGAGGACGGGGAGCGCGGCGGGCGTGACACTGGTGCCGGGCCAGGTCCCGGGGACCGCGCGCTCGGCGGTGCGGCGGCAGCGGGGGCAGTCGTCGACGTGCCGGACCAGTTCGCCGCGCAGGGTGGCGCTCAGGACGAGCCGGCTGTCACCGGTGAGCCGGGCGACGCTCGGGCAGGTGCCCGTCTCCACGACGGCGAGGGCCGCACGCGTGCGCTCCACCTCGCAGGCGGCCGAGGCGAGCAGCTCGCGCGTGCCGGCCAGGTCCATGCCGAGGACGGCGGCGACCTCGTGGGCGGCGAGCTGGTGGCGGACGGCGAGTTCGAGCGCCTCGCGCTGCTCCGGGGTCGTACCGGCCGCCTCCGGCCAGGCCAGCAGGGCGAGTTCGTGGCTCCGGCGCGCCTGGGTCTCCTCGGAGAGGGGGACGGCGCTCAGCGCCTCGGCCGCGCGCCGGTCGGCGGTGGCCTTGTGCGCTCCTTTGTGGGAGGCCTTCGTCTCGGCGCTCCCTTCGGCGCCCGCCGCCGGCCCGAGACCCGGGGAGTCGATCCTCTGCCGCTTCGACGGCTTCCGCGGAGTGTGCCGCCCGGAGGCGTGCGCCGCCTGGCGCCTGCGCCGCGCCTCGGTGAGCTTGCGCAGGCAGGACCAGCGGGCCAGCGCGTAGAGCCAGGCCCTGCGGTCGGCCCCGGACTCCGGGCCGCGCGGGCTGCGGCGCTCGGCGAGGGCGAGGGTGTCCCCGAGGGCGGCGGTGGCCGCGTCGTGGTCGCACAGTACGGACAGGCAGTAGGTGAACAGGCCGTCCAGGTACGGCTCGTACCGCGCGGGGGGACGCTCGGCCAGGGTGTGGGGGGTCGCGCCGCGGGGCACGGCCGCCCGCTTGCGCGCGGCTCCGTGCGCCCGGTGTGCGCCGGTGGTGTGCGTGGAGGTCTCCGGACTGCTGCTCATCACCCGTGCGACCGTAGGTGCCCGACGGTGGCCGCTTCCTCCACCTTGAGCACATTTAATCCGTACGGGTGAAACGATCCCTCAATAGGGGACAGTGGCCCCCGATCCCTGGCCTGGGCCGTCACGGGCGGCGATGGCAGTCGATGGCAGATGACCCGGCGCGAGGGCGCCGGAGGTTCCGTCACGCGGGGGTGGAACCGGGGCACGGGGGGGCTCGGGGCGGCGGCTTCCGGGGGAGTCGGGCGGCCGGGGCGGACCGGTTCCGCCCCCGGCGCGGGCGGGGTTGTCAGTGGGTGCGGCTACGGTTCGGTCATGGCTGCCCGTACGAAGACCGCGAAGGACCGGCCGTCCTACCGCTGCACCGAGTGCGGCTGGCAGACGGCCAAGTGGCTCGGCCGCTGCCCCGAGTGCCAGGCGTGGGGGACGGTCGAGGAGTACGGCACGCCCGCCGTCCGGACGACGGCACCGGGCCGGGTGACCACCTCCGCGGTCCCGATCGGACAGGTCGACGGCCGTCAGGCCACCGCCCGCAGCACCGGCGTGCCCGAGCTGGACCGCGTCCTCGGCGGCGGACTCGTGCCCGGCGCGGTCGTCCTCGTCGCGGGCGAGCCCGGCGTCGGCAAGTCCACGCTCCTGCTGGACGTGGCGGCCAAGTCGGCGAGCGACGAGCACCGCACCCTGTATGTGACGGGCGAGGAGTCGGCGAGCCAGGTGCGGCTGCGCGCCGACCGCATCAAGGCGATCGACGACCACCTGTATCTCGCCGCCGAGACCGATCTGGCCGCCGTGCTCGGCCACTTGGACGCCGTGAAGCCGTCCCTGCTGATCCTGGACTCCGTGCAGACCATCGCCTCCCCGGAGATCGACGGCGCGCCCGGCGGCATGGCGCAGGTCCGCGAGGTCGCGGGCGCGCTGATCCGCGCGTCCAAGGAGCGGGGCATGTCCACCCTGCTCGTGGGCCACGTCACCAAGGACGGCGCGATCGCGGGCCCGCGCCTGCTGGAGCACCTGGTGGACGTCGTCCTGTCCTTCGAAGGCGACCGGCACGCGCGCCTGCGCCTCGTGCGCGGCGTCAAGAACCGTTACGGGACGACGGACGAGGTCGGCTGCTTCGAGCTGCACGACGAGGGCATCACCGGGCTGACCGACCCCTCGGGGCTCTTCCTCACGCGCCGCGCCGAGGCCGTGCCCGGCACCTGTCTGACCGTCACCCTGGAAGGCCGCCGTCCCCTGGTCGTCGAGGTGCAGGCGCTCACCGTGGACTCGCAGATCCCCTCCCCGCGGCGCACGACGTCCGGCCTGGAGACCTCCCGAGTCTCGATGATGCTCGCCGTCCTGGAGCAGCGCGGCCGGATCAGCGCGCTCGGGAAGCGGGACATCTACTCCGCGACGGTCGGCGGCGTGAAGCTCTCCGAGCCCGCCGCGGACCTCGCCATCGCGCTGGGCCTGGCATCCGCGGCGAGCGACACCCCGCTGCCCAAGAACCTGGTGGCGATCGGTGAGGTGGGACTCGCGGGCGAGGTGAGACGCGTCACGGGCGTGCAGCGCAGGCTGGCCGAGGCGCACCGGCTGGGCTTCACGCACGCCCTCGTCCCGGCCGACCCCGGCAAGGTCCCGGCCGGTATGAAGGTCCAGGAAGTGGCGGACATCGGAGAGGCGCTGAGCGTCCTTCCGCGCTCGCGTCGCAGAGAGGCCCCACGGGAAGAGGAGCGGCGCCGGTAGACTTTGCCCTGGTCTCGCCCGTCCGTACGAACCGAGCGCGACCGGAAACCCGCGACCGGAGGAGTGCAGTGGCAGCCAACGACCGGGCAGCAGCTCCCGGAAAGTCCGGTGGGAGCTCCGGTGCCGATGGCCAGATGCGCGCCGCACTCAGCGCCGTGGCACCCGGTACGGCACTGCGTGACGGACTCGAACGGATCCTCCGCGGCAACACGGGCGGACTCATCGTGCTCGGCTCCGACAAGACCGTCGAAGCGATGTGCACGGGCGGATTCATCCTGGATGTCGAGTTCACCGCGACCCGTCTGCGCGAGCTGTGCAAGCTCGACGGCGGCATCGTGCTCGACAAGGACATCACCAAGATCCTGCGGGCGGGTGTGCAGCTGGTGCCCGACCCCACGATCCCGACGGAGGAGACGGGTACGCGGCACCGCACCGCGGACCGGGTGAGCAAGCAGGTCGGCTACCCCATCGTCTCGGTCTCCCAGTCCATGCGCCTGATCGCCCTGTACGTCGACGGCCAGCGCCGTGTCCTGGAGGACTCGGCCGCGATCCTGTCCCGTGCCAACCAGGCCCTCGCGACCCTGGAGCGCTACAAGCTCCGGCTGGACGAGGTCGCGGGCACGCTGTCCGCGCTGGAGATCGAGGACCTGGTCACCGTCCGGGACGTCTCGGCGGTCGCGCAGCGGCTGGAGATGGTGCGCCGCATCGCGACCGAGATCGCCGAGTACGTCGTGGAGCTGGGCACCGACGGACGTCTTCTGACGCTCCAGCTCGACGAGCTGATCGCCGGCGTCGAGCCCGACCGCGAGCTGGTCGTCCGGGACTATGTGCCGGAACCGACCGCGAAGCGGTCCCGCACCGTCGACGAGGCGCTCTTCGAGCTGGACGCGCTCAGTCACGCGGAGCTTCTCGAACTGTCCACGGTGGCAAGGGCGTTGGGTTACACCGGTTCCCCGGAGGCGCTCGACTCGGCGGTGTCCCCGCGCGGATTCCGGCTGCTCGCCAAGGTGCCGCGGCTGCCCGGCGCGATCATCGACCGGCTCGTCGAGCACTTCGGCGGGCTGCAGAAGCTGCTCGCCGCGAGCGTCGACGACCTCCAGACGGTGGACGGCGTGGGCGAGGCCCGGGCCCGCAGCGTCCGCGAGGGCCTGTCCCGGCTGGCGGAGTCCTCGATCCTGGAGCGCTACGTCTGAGACGGACGACCGAGCGCCGGACGAGTGGATCTCGTCCGGCGCTTCGCTGTTCGGCGGGATCAGTCCCTCGAGCCCTCAGGCTCCGTCCTTCACGTCGGCCGCCTCAGTCCTTCGAGAGCACGAACGACGTCTGCGCCTTGGCCAGGCCCGGGGCCTTCGCCTCGACCAGGTAGGTGCCGGCGGGGGCCGAACCGGCGGGCGGCGTGGCGCACTTGGGGGCGCCGGGCTTGCGGTCCCACTTCACGGTGTAGGTGACCTGGCTGTGCGCCGGGACCCGGTACAGCGCGCCCGCGGCACCCTTCGGGCAGTCGTCGGACGCCCAGATGTCGTCGTCGCTGCCCGCCTGAGTGATCGTCAGAACCGTGTTCTTCGGGCCGAGATCGACCTGGCAGTCGCTGCCCGAGGTGTTCTTGGCGATGAGCTGGATGGTGGGCCGCTCGTCGGGGGCGTACGCGTTGTGCACGCTCTTGAGCGTCAACTTGACGTAGTTCGGCGTGCAGTTGGGGAGGCTGGAACCGGCAGGGAGCTGACCGCCCGCCGAGCCACCGGAACCCCCGCCGGCGCTTCCGCCGGAGCCCGCCGACCCGGAACCGTCGCCGGATCCGTCACCGTTCCCGCCGTCGCCACTGCCGCCCCCGCCACCGCTGCCCCCACTGCCGCTGCCGCCGCCACCGCTCGACTCGTCGCGGCCGCCCGGGTGTTGACTGATCGCGGGACCCGAGCCCGAGGGGCCCGGTGTGATCGAGGGCGCGGGGTTCTTCCCGTTCGATCCGCCGGAGTCGTTGTCACCACCCCCGCCGCCCGGGCCGACCACCCAGACCGTGAGCAGCGCCAACAGGGCTACCACGGACAGCAGAACGGCCCTCCGACGCCAATAGATCGTGGAGGGAAGCGGCCCGACCGGATTGCGCAGTGATCCCACGGCGCAAACTGTACGAGAGATCCGCCGCGTCTCCGGCCCCACCCGCCGCCCGGCATCAACTTTTCCGGATCATCATCCCGGTCGGCACCTTTCCGGGGACACGGAGAGCACCGGGTGCGGTGTTTCACCACCGCCCGCCCCCGGCGTCGCCCCCACGTCCCCGCCCCCGCATGGCAGGATCGATACCGCCATGACTGCACCCACCAAGCCCACCGAAACCGCCCGGAACGCTCCCGGCGAGGACCTCCACGCGCCCGTCATCGACTGGTTCGACGAGCACGCGCGCGACCTGCCCTGGCGGCACCCCGACGCCGGCCCCTGGGCGGTGATGGTCAGCGAGTTCATGCTCCAGCAGACCCCCGTCAACCGCGTACTGCCGGTGTACCAGCAGTGGCTGGCCCGCTGGCCGCGCCCCGCCGACCTGGCGAAGGACGCCCCCGGCGAGGCCGTCCGGGCCTGGGGCCGGCTCGGCTATCCGCGCCGCGCCCTGCGGCTGCACGGCGCCGCGGTGGCCATAACGGAGCGGCACGACGGCGACGTACCGACGGAGCACGCGCAGTTGCTGGCGCTGCCCGGCATCGGGGAGTACACGGCGGCGGCGGTGGCCTCGTTCGCGTACGGCCAGCGGCACCCCGTGCTGGACACCAACGTCCGCCGGGTCTTCGCGCGCGCCGTCACCGGCGTGCAGTACCCGCCGAACGCCACCACCGCGGCCGAGCGCCGGCTCGCCCGCACCCTGCTGCCCGAGGGGGAACGGACGGCCTCACGCTGGGCCGCCGCCTCGATGGAGCTCGGGGCGCTGGTCTGCACGGCGAAGAACGAGTCCTGCCACCGCTGCCCGATCGCCGCGCTGTGCGCCTGGCGGCTGGCCGGCAAGCCCGAGCACGACGGGCCGCCGCGCAAGGGGCAGACGTACGCGGGCACCGACCGTCAGGTGCGGGGCAAGCTGCTGGCCGTCCTGCGCGAGGCCCATGTGCCGGTTCCGCAGACCGCGCTGGACCGCGTGTGGGACGAACCGGTCCAACGGGCCCGGGCGCTCGACGGACTCGTCTCCGACGGACTGGTCGAGCCGCTCCCCGGCGGTCTGTATCGGCTGCCGCTGACATAGCCGGAGGGTCGAACGAGGACCGAACAGGGATCAACCCGGACAGAAACCCCCTCCGCCTTACCCAGCTCCTACATCCGTTACACAACCGACGGACAGCCGAGTGCTGGCCGCAGGCTGTCTCGGACAACCCCGTGACAACGCCTCCGTAGCTTCATTGCCGTACCGCAGGGCGGCCGCGACAAGCGGCCGGGGAGCCCTCGGTCGCAGGCAACGGAGAACCGGCAGCAGGCAGGTCGGAAACGGGGATGGAGGCGGTTGATCATGGCGCACGGCGAGGTGCTCGAATTCGAGGAGTACGTCCGCACTCGACAGGACGCGCTGCTGCGCAGTGCCCGCCGCCTGGTCCCCGACCCGGTCGACGCCCAGGACCTGCTCCAGACCGCGCTCGTACGGACGTACGGCCGTTGGGACGGGATCGCCGACAAGCGGCTGGCCGACGCCTACCTGCGCCGCGTCATGATCAACACCCGCACCGAGTGGTGGCGGGCCCGCAAGCTCGAAGAGGTGCCCACCGAGCAGCTGCCGGACGCGAGCGTCGAGGACGCCACCGAGCAGCACGCGGACCGCGCGCTGCTGATGGACATCATGAAGGTGCTGGCACCCAAGCAGCGCAGTGTCGTGGTGCTGCGACACTGGGAGCAGATGTCCACGGAGGAGACGGCCGCCGCACTCGGCATGTCGGCCGGAACGGTCAAGAGCACGCTGCACCGGGCGCTGGCCCGGCTCCGCGAGGAGCTGGAGAGCCGGGACCTGGAAGAGGGCGCCGCCCGCGCGCTCGAAGCGAGTAGGGAGCGGGAGCGTTGCGCGGCCTAGGAGTTCGGGCCAGTCAGGTCCTGAAGGCGGGGAGTTCGGCCGTGGCCGCGCTCGCCGCCCTCGGCCTTTTCACGACCGCCTGCGCGACGGGCGGCACCGGCGCCCGTGACGAGGGCCCGGCGGGCACGGACGCCGTCGCCAAGGGCAGTACGGCACCGGTCGCCTCCGCCTCGCCGACCCGGGCGCCCCGGCGGGTGGACGCGGTGAAGATCGTCCGCGACGATCCCGCGGTCAGCGCGGCGGTCAAGCGCGACCTGAAGCCGTGCGTCGCCGACGAGTACCCCGTCGACGTGTCGTACGGGGACCTCACCGGCGGCGGCTCGAACGACATCGTGATCAACGTGATGACCTGTGCCGACGCGGTCGGTATCGGCTCGTACGTGTACCGCGAGAAGAACGGCCGGTACGAGAACGTCTTCAAGGCAGAGGAGCCGCCGGTCTACGCGGAGATCGACCGGGGCGACCTGGTGGTGACCCAGCAGCTGTACGAGAAGGGCGACCCCGTGTCGTACCCCTCCAGCGAGGAAGTGATCACCTACGGCTGGTCCACGGCCCGCTTCGTCGAGCGGTCGCGGATCCACAACGACTACAGCAACGCGGTGGGCGGCGCGAGTTCGCCCGTCCCCGAGGCGAACTGAGAGCAGACGGAGCAGCCGGATGGCAGAGCAGACCCACGTCCTGTTCGTCGAGGACGACGACGTCATCCGCGAGGCCACGCAACTCGCCCTGGAGCGCGACGGCTTCGCGGTCACGGCCATGCCCGACGGGCTCTCGGGCCTGGAGGCGTTCCGCGCCGACCGCCCCGACATCGCCCTGCTGGACGTGATGGTCCCCGGCCTCGACGGCGTCTCGCTGTGCCGCCGCATCCGTGACGAGTCGACCGTCCCCGTCATCATGCTGTCCGCGCGCGCCGACTCCATCGACGTCGTCCTCGGCCTGGAGGCCGGTGCCGACGACTATGTGACCAAGCCGTTCGACGGCGCGGTCCTGGTGGCCCGGATCCGCGCGGTGCTGCGCCGCTTCGGGCACGCGAACGGCGGGCAGGGCGAGTCCGGCGAGGGGGCCTCGTCGGTGGACGGCGGTGTGCTCGCCTTCGGCGACCTGGAGATCGACACCGAGGGCATGGAGGTGCGCCGAAGCGGCACGCCGGTGGCGCTGACGCCCACCGAGATGCGGCTGCTCCTGGAGTTCTCCTCCGCGCCCGGTACGGTGCTGAGCCGCGACAAGCTGCTCGAACGGGTGTGGGACTACGGGTGGGGCGGGGACACCCGCGTCGTCGACGTCCATGTGCAGCGGCTGCGTACGAAGATCGGCCAGGACCGTATCGAGACGGTCCGCGGCTTCGGCTACAAGTTGAAAGCCTGAGCAGGGGTATGCGGGGGATATTTCAGCGGTCGGCGGCGGCTCCGGGCAAGCGCCGGGTGCCGGGGCAGGGACCGGACCGGGACGGACACGCGGACACGGTGGTGGGCCGGGTCACGCGCCCGGTCGGCGGGCCGGGGACCGGCGACGGCGCGGTCCGGGACACGGGCCGGATCCGCGGTCTGGGCATCGGCATCGACCGGGGCACGGACTCGGGCACGAGCATCCGTACGGGCATCCGCTGGAAGCTCAGTACGGCCATCGCCCTGGTCGGCGCGCTGGTCGCGATCGCGCTCAGCCTCGTCGTGCACAACGCGGCCCGCGTCTCGATGCTCGACAACTCGCGCGACCTCGCGGACGAGCGCATCCAGCTCGCGGAGCGCATGTACGGGCCGGGCCGGCCGCCGCCGTTCGGCGCCAAGATCGACGACCCCTCGATCCCCGCGGACCTGCAGGCGAAGGTCGGCGAGGGCCGGCGGGCGACCTACGTCTCGGACAACGCGGCCGGGGTGCCGGACATCTGGGCCGCCGTTCCGCTCAGGAACGGACAGGTGCTGTCCTGGCACGAGCGGTTCACCGACCGCAACGCGGACGTGATGAAGGACCTCGACCAGGCCCTGGTCATCGGCTCCATCGCCGTCGTCCTCGGCGGCAGCGCGCTCGGTGTCCTCATCGGCGGCCAGTTGTCGCGCCGGCTGCGCAAGGCGGCGGCCGCCGCGAACCGGGTCGCCAAGGGCGAGACCGACGTCCGCGTCCGGGACGCGATCGGCGGTGTCGTGCTCGACGAGACCGACGACCTCGCCCGGGCCGTGGACGCCATGGCGGACGCGCTCCAGCAGCGCATCGAGGCCGAACGCCGGGTGACCGCCGACATCGCGCACGAACTGCGTACCCCGGTGACGGGCCTGCTCACCGCCGCCGAGCTGCTGCCGCCCGGCCGCCCCACCGAGCTGGTGCGGGACCGGGCGCAGGCCATGCGCACCCTCGTCGAGGACGTCCTGGAGGTCGCCCGCCTCGACGGCGCCTCCGAGCGGGCCGAACTGCAGGACATCATGCTCGGCGACTTCGTCAGCCGCCGCGTGGCCGCGCGCGGGGCGGACGTCGAGGTACGCGTGGTGCACGAGTCGGAGGTCACGACGGACCCGCGCCGTCTGGAGCGCGTCCTGTTCAACCTCCTCGCGAACGCCGCCCGGCACGGGAAGCCGCCCATCGAGGTCACCGTCGAGGGCCGCGTCATCCGGGTGCGCGACCACGGTCCGGGCTTCCCGGAGAAGCTCCTCGCCGAGGGCCCGAGCCGCTTCCGTACCGGCAGCACGGACCGCGCGGGTCACGGCCACGGCCTCGGGCTCACCATCGCCGCGGGCCAGGCCCGGGTGCTCGGCGCGCGGCTGACCTTCCGCAACGTACGGCCCGCGGGCGCCCCCGACGACGTGCCCGCCGAGGGCGCGGTCGCCGTCCTGTGGCTGCCGGAACACGCGCCGACGAGCACGGGCAGCTACCCGATGCTGCCGCCCGCCGCGAAGTAGCGGGCGGCCGGGAGCGGGCAGGTCCGTCAGCTCCAGTCCCGCTCCAGGTCGAGGTCGCCCTCGCGGCGCTGGGTGAAGGAGAACCAGTTCCCGGAGTCGTCGCGGAACAGGGCCTCCGTGCCGTACGGGCGCTCCTGCGGCTCCTGGAGGAACTCCACGCCCCGGTCCTTGAGCTTGCGGTAGTCGCCGTGGATGTCGTCGGTCCGCAGCACGCCCGCGCCGAGCGCGCCCTTGGCGACCAGCTTCTTCATCATCTCGGCGGACTCGGGGTCCATGGCGGGCGGCCCCGGCACCATGAGGGTCAGCTCGACCTCGGGCTGGTCCGGCGCGCCGACGGTGAGCCAGCGCATGCCGCCCTCCCCCATCGTCATGTCCGTACGGACCTCCAGACCGAGCTTCTCTGTGTAGAACTCCCGGGCCCGGTCCTGGTCGAGAACCCAGACGGTCGAGATGGCCAGCCCTTTGATCATGGTGTGCTCCAGGTGTGCGGGGTCGCGCGGTACGGACGGGCGCGTCGTGCGTGCCCTGCCACCGTAGGCATCCGCCGGGTCAGGGCGCTTCTCCGGAATTGCGGTCTTCCGCGCCGGGGGCGGGCCGGGGCCCGGCGGCCGTGCCCGGCCCCGTCCGGAAGCCGCCGGCCCAGAGCATCGCGTAGCAGCCGGGGATGAGCGCCGCGCCGCGGCCGACGTGCCGCGCCCGGTACGCGCTCGGGGTCAGCCCGGTCCACGCCTTGAAGCGGGCCGAGAACGTGCCGAGGCTGCTGAAGCCGACCAGGTGGCAGATCTCCGTCACCGAGAGGTTCGCGGTGCGCAGCAGGTCCTCGGCGCGGTCGATGCGCCGGTGTGTCAGGTACTGGCCCGGGGTCTCGCCGTACGCCGCCTTGAACGCGCGGACGAAGTGGTACCGCGAATACCCGGCCCGCGCGGCCAGCGCGTCCAGGTCGACGCCGGGCTCGGCCCAGTCCCGGTCCATGACGTCCTTGGCGAGCCGCAGCTGCCGCATTCGGTCCACGTCCCGATGGTGGCACGCGGCACCGACAGGGGCCCGGCACGGGCGAAGGCCCCCGGGGCGGACAACGCCGGGGGCCTTCGAGTCGGGAGGGTCGGGGAGAGGCGGGCGGGATCAGACCTCGGCCAGCGGGACCGGCACCGCGTCGCGGGCCTCGTCCTCGCCGGGCTTGGGCGCGCCCGCTCCCTTCAGCGGGACCTCCTTCACGAAGACCGCCGCGATCAGGGCGGCCACCGCGACCACGGATCCGAGGAGGAACGCGGAGTGCGTACCGGACGACACCGCGTGCTGGTAGGCCTCACGGGCCGCCGCCGGCAGCTTCGCCAGGCTCGCCGCGTCGAGCTGCGCGGACTTCTCGGTCAGCTGGGAGCCGAGCGCCCCGGCCTTCTCCGTCATGACGTCCTGCACCCGGTGGTTGAACAGCGCGCCCATGATGGCGACACCGAACGACGAGCCGAGCGTACGGAAGAGGGTGGTGGACGAGGACGCGACGCCCATGTCCTTCATCTCGACGCTGTTCTGCGCGACGAGCATCGTGATCTGCATCAGGCAGCCCATGCCCGCGCCGAGCACCGCCATGTAGAGGCCGGAGGTGAGGCGGGTGGTCTCGGTGTCCATCTGCGAGAGCAGGAACAGGCCGATGATCATCAGCACGCTGCCGACGAGCGGGAAGATCTTGTAGCGGCCGCTGTTGGTCGTGACGCGTCCGGCGATCATCGACACGGCGAGCATCGCGCCGAGCAGCGGCAGGAGCAGCAGACCGGAGTTGGTGGCGGACGCGCCCTGCACGGACTGCTGGTACAGCGGCAGGAAGAGCACGGCGCCGAACATCACGAAGCCGGTGATGAAGCCGATGAGGGACATCAGCGTGAAGTTGCGGCTGCGGAAGATGTGCAGCGGGATGACCGGGGCCGCGGCCTTGGTCTGCCAGTAGACGAAGCCGACGAGGGCAGCGACGCCGATGCCGATCAGCTCCATGATGCGGGCGGAGCCCCAGGCGTACTCGGTGCCGCCCCAGGTGGTGACGAGCACGATGGACGAGATACCGAGGGCCAGCAGCCCCGCACCGAGGTAGTCGATCTTCGCCTCGACGCGCTTCTTCGGCAGGTGCAGCACCGCGCTGACCGCGAGGAGGGCGACGATGCCGAGCGGCAGGTTGATGTAGAAGGACCAGCGCCAGCCCCAGTGGTCGGTGATGGTGCCGCCGACCAGCGGGCCGAGGATCATCGCGAAGGCCATGACACCGGCCATCATGCCCTGGTACTTGCCGCGCTCCCGCGGCGGAATCAGGTCGCCGATGATCGCCATGACGCCGACCATCAGACCACCGGCGCCGAGGCCCTGGATGGCGCGGAACCCGATGAGCTGCCCCATGTCCTGGGCCATGCCGCTGAGCGCGGAGCCGATCAGGAAGATCACGATCGAGGTCATGAAGGCGCCCTTGCGCCCGTACATGTCGCCGAGCTTGCCCCAGATCGGGGTGGAGGCGGCGGTGGCGAGCGTGTACGCGGTGACCACCCAGGACAGGTGTTCCAGACCGCCGAGCTCACCGACGATCGTCGGCATCGCGGTGCCCACGATCATGTTGTCCAGCATCGCGAGCAGCATCGCGATCATGAGCGCCAGCAGCACGACGCGCACGCTGCGTGGCTTCTTGTCCCCCGCCGCCGGCTGGCCCACGGCCTCTCCCCCGGCCCCCGCGGCCGGCACGGCCGCCTGTGTCTTGTCCGCCATCGATTCCACTCCCCTAGCTGCGACTGCTTGCCGTTCGGCACTTACTTGCCGACCGGCAAGCTGACTACACTGAGGAAAGTAGACCCGTAACTAGCCGGGCGTCAAGTAAGTTTAAGTAGTTTTGCCAGCGGGGTCACAGGTACGTTTTCAGGGAGCACGAGGAGTACGAGGATGGGCGGCACGATGGACGGCACCAAGCGGCAGCGCCGGGGCGACACCCGGCAGCGCATCCAGGACGTCGCCCTAGAACTGTTCTCCGAGCACGGGTACGAGAAGACCTCGCTGCGGGAGATCGCCGAGCACCTCGACGTCACGAAGGCGGCGCTCTACTACCACTTCAAGACCAAGGAAGAGATCCTCATCAGCCTCTTCGAGGACCTGACGAGGCCGCTCGACGAACTGATCGAGTGGGGCAAGCAGCAGCCGCACAGCCTGGAGACCAAGCAGGAGGTCCTGCGCCGCTACAGCGACGCGCTGGGGGGCGCGGCCCCGCTCTTCCGCTTCATGCAGGAGAACCAGGCGACGGTCCGCGAGCTGAGCATCGGCGAGACCTTCAAGCACCGGATGATGAGCATGCTGGAGATCATCAAGGAGCCGGAGTCCCCGCTGACCGACCAGGTCCGGTGCATCAGCGCGCTCTTCACGATGCACGCCGGGATGTTCGTCCTCAAGGACGTGGAGGGCGACCCCGAGGACAAGCGCAAGGCCGTCCTGGAAGTCGCGATCGATCTGGTGACGCAGGCCCACGGCGGCACGGCCGCGTAGACGCGAACGCGGAGCGACGCCCGCGGGGGCGGAGCGACCCCGCGGAAGCTGAGCGAACACCGCGAAGGCGGAGCCACGAACGCGGAGGCGGAGCCTCTCGGCGCCACTTCCTGGCGCCGTGAGACTCCGCCTTTGTCCGCCCCGTCCGGGCACTGCCGCGCCGGATCACCGGCGCGGGGTCGATCAGACCTTGACGCCCTTGCCGTGCAGGAAGGCGACGGGGTCGATGGCCGAGCCGTAGTTCGGGGTCGTACGGATCTCGAAGTGAAGGTGCGGACCGCTCGAGTTTCCGGTGTTGCCGGACTTGGCGATGTGCTGACCGGTCTTGACGACCTGGCCTATCTTCACGTCGATGCGCGACAGGTGGGCGTACTGCGAGTACGTGCCGTTGCCGTGCTTGATGACGATGGCGTTGCCGTACGCCGGGCCGTCACCGGCGCCGTTGCCGCCGGCCTTGACGACGGTGCCGCCGTGAGCGGCCATGACGTCGGTGCCCAGCGGCACCGCGTAGTCCTGGCCGGAGTGCTTGTGGGACCACATGCCGCCGGCCTGGTTGAAGGTGGCGGACAGCGTGTACTTCTTGACCGGGTCGATCCAGGAAGCGGCCGTCTTGGCGGCGGTCTTCTTGGCGGACACGGCGGCCTTCTTCGCCGCGGCGGCCTTGTTGGCGGCTGCGGCCTTCTTCACCGCGGCGGCCTTGGCCTGCACGGCGGCCTGCGTCTGCACGGCGTGGGCCGCGGTGACGGTTCCGCTGCTGCTGAGCCCGGCTTCGGCGGCGCTCGCGACCCCCGCACCCAGTGCGACCGTGGCGCTCAAGCCGACGGCCACGACGGCCGCCCGATTGCGGACCAGGGACGAGAGGGACTTGCGGGACGTGACGCGCTTCGACATGAATACCTCGTGATGACGGGGACAAGGACTGTGCGACCACCCGGTGCGATGACCTGCGACCCGGTGGGGCCATACCTTGGTAACCCGCGCACCCAGGGATGCTCAAACCCCCTCGCTACGACGCAAACTAGTAGTTCATCTCGAAACCGAATGAACCTTGACAGGTCGGACATCCGGGACGCAATCTTCCTGATTCGACCCGGGAAACGAGGTTTAGGCGCACTTCGAGCTGTGGCACCCCTGGCCGGACGGGCCTCCGGCCCCTCGACCCGCAGGACGGGAGGACCGTCCCGAGGGTTCCGGGTCAAAGGTCCTTTATGTCCGTTCTTGCGCATCCACTATTCACCCTAGTACCGGACAAATCGCCTGTGCGCCATGTCACCGGGCAGCCGGTTCCGGACCCCCCTGAATGTGACCCGGGCTACCCTCCCGCCCCTGGTCACAAGGCACTTGGGCATGTGCGCCAGGCCACTCCCTCCCCCTCCGCACTGACCCAGGGCGACGGCCCGGACGTGGTCCGCGACCGAGGGGAGGGCGTTGGGGGATCCGGGGCCCCCTCCGGCGAGCCCGATAGGGCGAAACCGAGCCCGGAAAGAGGCCCGCCGGTGCTGCTGCTCCGGCGCCTTCCGCGACACCGGACCACCGAACAGGGGCGGCGCTGCAGAGCCGCTCCGCTGGACCGCTCAGCGGGCAGAGCAGCCCGCGCCACCCCGCCCGCTGAGCCGCCCAGGCGCCGGGCGGCTGAGGCGCTGGGCAGCCTGCGCCTCCCACCGCTGGGCCGCTGAGGCGCCGGGCGGCTGAGGCACTGAGGCCCTGGGCAGCCTGCCCCGCCCCGCCCGCTGGGTCGCGGAGGCACCAGGCAGCCCGCTGAGTCGCGGAGGCACCGGGCGGCTTGCGCCCGGGCAGACCCGCTGTGGGGCCCGCCCCCCGGCGCGCTGAACGGCTTGCGCGCGGACCCGGGCCGGGTGCGCCCCGGACCCCCGCTGAACGGCTTGCGCGGACCCGGGCGGGGTCCGGCACTGGACCGCTGGGCCAGCCGGCCCGCAGGTTCGCCCGGCGGGCCCGCGCCGCCCCTCCCCGCCCCAGCCGCTGGACCGCAGGCGTGCCGCGCCGCCCCGCCCGCTGGACCACAGGCGGGAGGCGTGGGCCCGCCGGGTGGCCCACCCCAGGCGCCGTGCCTCCGGAGGCGCGCGCCTCGCGTCCGCGCATGCGAAAGGGGCTGCCCCAGGACCGTGGTCCTGGGGCAGCCCCTGTCAGGCGAACCCGGAGGTTACGCCTCCTTGCTCAGGTTGGGACCGGCGCCGCCGGCCGCCTGCTCGATCGGCGGGACGTCGGGCAGTGCCGACTTCTCCTCGCCGCGGAAGGTGAAGGCCTTCGCGTCGCCCTCGCCCTCCGAGTCGACGACCACGATGTGGCCGGGACGGAGCTCGCCGAAGAGGATCTTCTCGGAGAGGACGTCCTCGATCTCGCGCTGGATGGTCCGGCGCAGCGGCCGGGCGCCCAGCACGGGGTCGTAGCCCTTCTTCGCGAGGAGCGACTTGGCACTCGGGCTGAGCTCGATGCCCATGTCCCGGTCCTTCAGACGCTCGTCCACCTTCGCGACCATGAGGTCGACGATCTGGATGATGTCTTCCTCGGTCAGCTGGTGGAAGACCACCGTGTCGTCGACACGGTTCAGGAACTCGGGGCGGAAGTGCTGCTTCAGCTCCTCGTTGACCTTGGCCTTCATCCGGTCGTAGTTGCTCTTGACGTCGCCCACGGCCGCGAAGCCGAGGTTGAAGCCCTTGGAGATGTCCCGCGTGCCGAGGTTGGTCGTCATGATGATGACCGTGTTCTTGAAGTCCACGACCCGGCCCTGGGAGTCGGTCAGGCGACCGTCCTCCAGGATCTGCAGCAGCGAGTTGAAGATGTCCGGGTGGGCCTTCTCGACCTCGTCGAAGAGGACGACGGAGAACGGCTTGCGGCGGACCTTCTCGGTCAGCTGGCCGCCCTCTT
The DNA here is from genome assembly GCF_036231965.1 of Streptomyces sp. NBC_01428. Classification (NCBI taxonomy): domain Bacteria; kingdom Bacillati; phylum Actinomycetota; class Actinomycetes; order Kitasatosporales; family Streptomycetaceae; genus Streptomyces; species Streptomyces sp. NBC_01428. The sequence continues at coordinate 4,309,913 of NZ_CP109499.1, forward strand.
CGTAGCCCACGTAACCGGGGGGCGAACCGAAGAGACGCGAGACCGTGTGCTTCTCGCTGAACTCCGACATGTCGAGGGAGATCAGCGCGTCCTCGTCACCGAAGAGGAACTCCGCGAGGGTCTTCGACAGCTCCGTCTTACCGACACCCGAGGGGCCGGCGAAGATGAAGGAACCACCGGGACGCTTCGGGTCCTTCAGACCCGCTCGCGTACGACGGATCGCCTGGGAGAGCGCCTTGATGGCGTCCTTCTGGCCGATGACCCGCTTGTGGAGCTCGTCCTCCATGCGCAGCAGACGCGAGGACTCCTCCTCGGTCAGCTTGAAGACCGGGATGCCGGTGGCCGTGGCGAGGACCTCGGCGATGAGCTCGCCGTCGACCTCGGCGACGACGTCCATGTCGCCGGCCTTCCACTCCTTCTCGCGCTTGGCCTTCGCCGCCAGCAGCTGCTTCTCCTTGTCGCGGAGAGACGCCGCCTTCTCGAAGTCCTGGGAGTCGATGGCCGACTCCTTGTCGCGGCGCACGCCCGCGATCTTCTCGTCGAACTCACGGAGGTCCGGCGGCGCGGTCATCCGGCGGATGCGCATCCGGGAGCCCGCCTCGTCGATCAGGTCGATCGCCTTGTCGGGCAGGAAGCGGTCCGAGATGTACCGGTCGGCGAGCGTCGCCGCCTGCACCAGGGCCTCGTCGGTGATGGAGACGCGGTGGTGTGCCTCGTACCGGTCGCGCAGGCCCTTGAGGATCTCGATCGTGTGGGGGAGGGAAGGCTCCGCCACCTGGATCGGCTGGAAGCGGCGCTCGAGGGCCGCGTCCTTCTCGAGGTGCTTGCGGTACTCGTCCAGCGTGGTGGCACCGATGGTCTGCAGCTCACCGCGGGCCAGCATCGGCTTCAGGATCGAAGCCGCGTCGATGGCGCCCTCGGCGGCACCCGCACCCACGAGCGTGTGCAGCTCGTCGATGAACAGGATGATGTCGCCGCGGGTGCGGATCTCCTTGAGCACCTTCTTCAGGCGCTCCTCGAAGTCACCGCGGTAGCGGGAGCCGGCGACCAGCGCGCCGAGGTCGAGGGTGTAGAGGTGCTTGTCCTTGAGGGTCTCGGGCACCTCGCCCTTGACGATGGCCTGGGCGAGGCCCTCGACGACGGCGGTCTTGCCGACGCCGGGCTCACCGATCAGGACCGGGTTGTTCTTCGTACGGCGGGACAGCACCTGCATGACCCGCTCGATCTCCTTCTCGCGCCCGATGACCGGGTCGAGCTTGGACTCACGAGCGGCCTGGGTGAGGTTCCGGCCGAACTGGTCGAGGACCAGGGACGTGGAGGGGGTGCCCTCGGCGGGACCGCCACTGGCGCCGGCGGTCTCCTTGCCCTGGTAGCCGGAGAGCAGCTGGATCACCTGCTGCCGCACCCGGTTGAGGTCTGCGCCCAGCTTGACCAGGACCTGGGCGGCGACGCCCTCGCCCTCACGGATCAGGCCGAGCAGGATGTGCTCCGTGCCGATGTAGTTGTGGCCCAGCTGAAGGGCCTCGCGGAGCGACAGCTCCAGGACCTTCTTGGCACGGGGGGTGAAGGGGATGTGACCGGAGGGGGCCTGCTGGCCCTGCCCGATGATCTCCTCCACCTGCTGGCGGACCGCCTCGAGCGAAATCCCGAGGCTCTCCAGGGCCTTAGCGGCGACACCCTCACCCTCGTGGATCAGGCCCAGGAGGATGTGCTCGGTGCCGATGTAGTTGTGGTTGAGCATCCGGGCTTCTTCCTGAGCCAGGACGACAACCCGCCGCGCGCGGTCGGTGAACCTCTCGAACATCGTTAATCGCTCCTCAGAGCGGTCAGGCAGTAAGGGGACGCTCCCCTCCCTGTCCTTCCGCAGCTTAGTCCCGCAAGCGGGGACCGCTCATTCCAACTGCCGACACCGTCCTTGGCCTCCTGACCCCGAACGCCGACATCTGCCTCAACCTGATGGTGCGAGACGATGTTCCCGCAGGCCAGGCAGATACCCTCACCACCTGTACGCCGATGGCGAACGTGAGATGCCGGTTTCCTGCGTGTCGCCCCTCCCACTAGGGATGTCTTACCCGCACGCACGGACAGTCCATGCCGCGCGCACCGGTTCCCTCCGCTACGGGCGAACACCCATGCCCCGCCGAACGCTTCCGCACGCCCGTTTGTCCGGAACTCTGTGCGCCCGCGGGGACACCCAGCGTAACTCCGGGGGTGTTCCGGCGGTTGCTCCTTGCATGGTTCCCACCGTTCCCCTTCCCCGTCGGCCGCTCGACCCGGGTGATCCGGTCGATCCGGTGCAGCAGTGGTACGAGAACGAACTGGGCTGGGCGACCGTGCCCGGTCCGCCGGCGCGGCTCGTGACGGGGGTGCTCTTCGACGTCCTGGAGGGACCGGCCGAGGCGGGGTTCGCGGCGCTGCGCCATCTCGGGCCCGGGTCCCCGGTGGTTCTGCACGGGGACCGGATGGGGCTGCTGGTGGCCGCGGGGAGCGCGGAGGAACTGCCGGGGCTGCTCGACTGGCTGGAGTGGGGCGGCCTGGCGCTGGACCTCACGGCGGTCGGCGAGGGCGGCAGTGTCGAGGCTCCCCCGCCGCCGGGTCCGGGTACCGCGCCGGCCGGAGGGGAGACGCGGGAGGGCCCGCGAGGGGCCGCCCGCTGGTTGCGGCCCCCCGAGCCCGGCTGTGCGGTGCGACCGGCACTGCCGACGCTGTCGGCACTGGGCGGCGGGGCCGTCGGCGGGGGCGTTGGGGGCGCCCCCGATCTCGTACGAGTCGTGCAGACGATGGCGACGCAATGTCACCGGGTGCGGCTGGGGCGCGTGAGCGCTCAGCCGTTGACCTCTTCGTACTTCTCGCGAATCGACGCGGGAACACGGCCGCGGTCATTGACCTCGTAGCCGTTCTCCTTGGCCCAGGCGCGGATCTGCGCGGTGTCCTGGCTGCCGCCGGAAGTGGCGCGCGCCTTTCCGCGTCCGCCCGAAGCACGGCCTCCGGTACGACGGCCACCCTTCACGTAGGGCTCGAGAAGGCCACGGAGCTTGTCCGCATTGGCGGTCGTGAGATCGATTTCGTACGTCTTGCCGTCCAGCGCGAACGTCACGGTCTCGTCCGCCTCGCCACCGTCGAGGTCGTCGACAAGAAGTACCTGAACCTTCTGTGCCACCGGATTTCCTTTCATCGATAACTTCAAGGGCAAGGAGGGTCTGCGGCGGCCGCCGTTTCGCCGTCCCTTGTTATATGCAGTACTGCAGTACGTCGGAAAGCAAACCGCTTTTGCTGCAAAAACACAAACCCCTGGCAGAGACTCAGTGGACAGCGACCGCCGGGAAAGATGCGCGTTTCGGACATAGGGCACCTGGGCATGGCGCTCGGCCGGAATAGCCGACAGCGATCACAGATGCAGAAGCATCCGGCTGTTGCCCAAGGTGTTCGGTTTCACCCGTTCGAGACCGAGGAACTCCGCCACACCCTCGTCATAGGAACGCAGGAGCTCGGCGTACACCTCGGTGTCGACAGGAGTCTCACCGATCTCCACGAAGCCGTGCTTGGCGAAGAAGCCGACTTCGAAGGTGAGACAGAAAACCCGCCGAACGCCGAGCCACCGGGCGGTCTGCAGCAACTTCTCCAGCAGTTGGTGACCCACCCCGAGGCCCTTGACCGTCGGGTTCACGGCGAGAGTGCGGACTTCCGCGAGGTCTTCCCACATGACGTGCAGCGCACCGCAGCCGACGACCTCGGCGTTGTCGTCGCGTTCCGCGACCCAGAACTCCTGGATGTCCTCGTAAAGAGTGACCGTGGGTTTGTCGAGGAGGATGCGGCGGCGCACGTTCGCGTCAAGGAGCCGGCGTACGGCCGCGACATCGCTGGTCCTGGCCCGCCGGACGGTGAGGGCTTTTGCGGCGACTTCGGGATGCTGTGCCGGAAGATCTGCTGGAACCTCTGCGGGATGCTCTGCTGGCATGAGCGGACGCTATCGCCCGGAGCCGTCCTCGTGGGCGGCGGGGTTCTCCTCGGACGGCTCGGCCGCCGCCGGCCTTTCGGCGGCTTCGGAACCGGGCGGTTCGGGGAGTTCGGGCCCTTGCACCATGCGTACGGCATCCCTGAGAGCGACCCGTTGTTCCTCGCTCATCATCCCGAAGAAGGCGACCAGAGCGGCCGCCGGGTTGTCGCTCTGCGACCAGGCGTCGTTCATGAGGGCGGCGGAGTAGGCGGCTCGCGTGGAGACCGCTTCATATCGATAGGCCCGGCCTTCCGCCTCCCGGCGGACCCAGCCCTTCTGATGGAGATTGTCCAAAACGGTCATCACCGTGGTGTACGCGATGGACCGTTCCTGTTGAAGGTCTTCCAGGACTTCCCGAACGGTCACCGGGCGGTTCCACTTCCACACCCGCGTCATGACCGAGTCTTCGAGTTCTCCCAATGGGCGAGGCACAGTCCAGAACAATAGTGGGAGAGAGTCAACAAAAAGGGCGTACGACTCGAAGAACGTATGAAACACATGAAACGTCCGAGTCGTACGCCGGGCAGGGCGCGGTTCGTGTCGGGGCGGCCGTGTGCCGCGGAGCCCCGGGCGGGCGCCGCACGGGGGTGGCGCCCCGGAGGGGTCAGACCCCGGCGTCCTTGGGGCCCGAGGCCTGCTGGGCGCTCTCCGCGCGCGCGAGGACGGCGTCGACGGCCGCGTCCTCCTTGGCCTTGTTGGCGCCGCCCTGGGTCTTCACGATCGTCACGATGAGCCCGATGAAGAAGACGGCCATCACGACGGGGGGCACGAGCGCGGAGACGTAGTCCATGCCTCCAGAGTAGCCAGGGGGCGCCATGCCGATGTCTCGGGGTCGGCGACCGGGGTCAGCCCGCCGCGAGCTGCTGCGGAGGGTTCGCCGGGGGCGGTCCCGACTTGCGGCGCGGCGGGAAGACCTCACCCGGGGTGGGAATGGGGCGGTCCGTGCGCGGGGTCCTGGACGGGGGCCGCGACGGGGGTTTCGGCTCAGCCGTCTTCTCCGGCCGGTCGGCGGACCGGCCTCCGGGCAGCGCCAGCAGCCGGGTGCGGGACGCCGGCACCGACGGGACCGCCGCGACCGAGCGGTCCGCGAGCCGGGTGCGTACGTCCTGCTCGGCGAGAACCCGGCAGCGGTCCAGCAGGGCCGCCGCGGCGGGGTTGCCGCGCAGCGCGCGGAGGGCGGCGAGGTCGTCGGGGTTCGGCCGGTAGCCGGCCGCGAGGACCTCCTCCAGGAGCACGAGGTATCCGCCGGCGGTGCCCGGCAGCGCGGCGCGGTAGCGGGCGAGGTCCGCCAGCAGGAAGGCCCGCAGTCTGGCCCCCTCGTGGAGCGCCTCGTCGACGGACTCGGCGAGGCGGAGGCAGTCCTGGACGTCCTCGGCCGAGACGGGACTGGGGTGCAGGGCAAGGGCGAGAGCGCGACGGAGCACACGCAGCTCCTCCGCACCGAACGCCATGCCGCCGTGGGATCCGTAGGGCGTGGGCATGCGGCGACGATACGCGCTAATCAGACAAAAGCCGCATAGCGAAAGAAATATGGCGCGCCTCGTTCGGGAGCGGTCATCGGAGAACACCGGGGCGGGGGTCCACGGGAACTCTCCGGGTAAGTCCGCGGGCAACGACATGGCGGAGATTCCGGGAACAGGTCGCGCACAACGTCGCGGATGCCGAAGAACCTGAAGAAGCAGAAGAAGCCGATGCCGAAGGAGTCGTATTTCGGGAAGGCGCGGCAGCGGCGCGTCAATTCCGAAGGAGTTCGGGGCGATGCTCCGGGGTCCGGCCGGTGGCCGGACCCCGGGGGCTCACATGCGGGAGACGTTGCGCTCGTAGACCAGGCGCAGGCCGATCAGGGTCAGCCACGGTTCGTGTTCGTCGATCACCGAGGACTCGCCGAGCACCATGGGGGCGAGGCCGCCCGTGGCGATGACGGTGACGTCCTCGGGGTCGTCGGCGAGCTCGCGCGCCATCCGGTTCACGACACCGTCGACCTGGCCGGCGAACCCGTAGATGATCCCGGACTGCATGGCCTCGACGGTGTTCTTGCCGATCACCGCGCGCGGCCGGGCCACCTCGATCTTGCGGAGCTGCGCGCCCCGCACGCCGAGCGCCTCGACGGAGATCTCGATGCCGGGCGCGATGACACCGCCGATGTACTCGCCCCGCGCGCTGACGGCGTCGAACGTGGTCGCCGTGCCGAAGTCGACGACGATCGCCGGTCCCCCGTAGAGCTCGACGGCCGCGACGGAGTTGATGATCCGGTCGGCGCCGACCTCCTTCGGGTTGTCCGTGAGGATCGGCACGCCGGTCTTGACGCCGGGCTCGACGAGGACGGCGGGGACATCGCCGTAGTAGCGCCGCGTCACCTCGCGCAGTTCGTGCAGCACGGACGGGACGGTGGCGCAGATCGCGATGCCGTCGATGCCGTCGCCGAGCTCCTCGCCGAGCAGCGGGTGCATGCCCATGAGGCCCTGGAGCAGCACGGCGAGCTCGTCGGCGGTGCGGCGCGAGTCGGTGGAGATGCGCCAGTGCTCGACGATCTCCTCCCCGTCGAAGAGACCGAGGACCGTGTGGGTGTTGCCTACGTCGATGGTCAGCAGCATGGCCGGGGTTACTCCGCCGCTCGCAGGTCGAGACCGATGTCCAGGATCGGCGAGGAGTGCGTGAGCGCGCCCACGGCCAGGAAGTCGACGCCCGTCCTCGCGTACGCCCCGGCGTTCTCCAGGGTGAGCCGGCCCGACGCCTCCAGGAGGGCCTTGCCCTCGACGACGCCCACCGCCTTCTCGCACTCGTCGGGGGTGAAGTTGTCCAGAAGGATCAGGTCGGCGCCCGCGTCCACGACCTCGCGGAGCTGGTCCAGGGTGTCGACCTCGACCTCGATCGGGAGGTCCGGGAAGGCTTCCCGTACGGCCTTGAAGGCCTGGGCGACGCCGCCCGCGGCGACCACGTGGTTGTCCTTGACCAGCGCGGCGTCCGAGAGGGACATGCGGTGGTTGACGCCGCCGCCGCAGCGCACGGCGAACTTCTCCAGGGCGCGCAGGCCCGGCGTGGTCTTGCGGGTGTCCCGGACGCGGGCCTTCGTGCCCTCCAGGGCGTCCGCCCACGCGCGCGTGGCGGTCGCGATGCCGGACAGGCGGCACAGGATGTTGAGCGCGCTGCGCTCGGCGGTCAGCAGGTCGCGGGTGCGGGTGGTGACGCTGAGCAGCGTCTGGCCCGCCTCGACACGGTCGCCGTCCTCGACGTGCCGCTCGACCTCGAACTCGTCCGTGCAGACCACCGAGAGCACCGCCTCGGCGACCCGCAGGCCGGCGACGACGCCCGCGTCCCGGGCGGTGAAGTCACCGGTGGACACGGCGTCCTCGGACACGGTCGCGACGCTCGTCACGTCCACCCCGTGGTCGAGGTCCTCCTGGATCGCCACGTTGGCGATGTCCTCGACCTCCAGGGGGTCGAGTCCGGCGTCGGCGAGGAGCTGGGCGAGCGCGGGGTCGAGGCCGCACTCCAGGTACTCCTCGTCCGTTTCGGCGCCGCAGCCGCAGCCGTCGCCGCAGCCGCCGCTCTGGACGAGGGGAAGGTCGGGGGTGCTCACTTCGGTCACTGCTCCTGGGGACGGGACGGGGGCGCCTGACGAGGCTGCCGGGTCGTCGGGGGGAAGTCTGCGGTATCGGTGGTCCGGACCGCGAGTGTCCGGTCGGGATTCAGCCGTACGACGATGTGGCGGCGCCAGTCCGTGTCGTCCCGGTCGGCGTGGTCCTCACGCCAGTGGCAGCCGCGGGTCTCCTCGCGCAGGAGGGCGGCGGCGACCAGGACGCGGGCCACGCACAGCAGGTTGGTCGCCTCCCAGGTGTCGACGCCCGGCTCGGAGGTCTTGCCGTTCTCGTCGAGGGCGTCCCGCGCCTCGCTGTGCAGCCGCTGGAGCTGGTCGGCCGCGGTCGCGAGGGACGCGGCGGAGCGCAGCACACCGGCGCCGCCGGTCATGATCCGCTGGATCGCGAACCGGGCCTCGGGGGCGAGCAGCGGGTGCGCGGGCTTCTCGGGGTGCGGGACCGGCTCGGGCACGCGCGCGTGGAGGCCGTTCGCGGCGTGGCTCGCCGCGATGTCGGCGGCGATGCGCTCGGCGTAGACCAGGCCTTCGAGCAGCGAGTTGGAGGCGAGCCGGTTGGCGCCGTGGACGCCGGTGCAGGCGACCTCGCCGCACGCGTACAGGCCGGGGACGGTGGTGTGGCCCCGGGCGTCGGTGCGGACGCCGCCGGAGGCGTAGTGCGCGGCCGGGGCGACCGGCACGGGCTCGGTGACCGGGTCGATGCCGTGGGCGCGGCAGGCGGCGAGGATGGTCGGGAAGCGGTGCTCCCACATGTCGGCGCCGAAGTGCCGGGCGTCGAGGAACATGTGCTCGGCGTCCTGCTCCTGCATGCGGCGCATGATGCCCTTGGCGACGATGTCGCGGGGCGCCAGCTCGGCCAGCTCGTGCTGGCCGACCATGAAGCGCACGCCGTCCGCGTCGACCAGGTGGGCTCCCTCGCCGCGGACCGCCTCGGAGACCAGCGGCTGCTGGCCCTCCGCGTCGGCCCCGAGGAACAGCACCGTCGGGTGGAACTGGACGAATTCGAGGTCGGAGACCTCGGCGCCGGCGCGCAGGGCGAGGGCCACGCCGTCGCCCGTGGAGACGGACGGGTTGGTGGTCGCGGAGTAGACCTGGCCCATGCCGCCGGTGGCGAGGACCACGGCGGGCGCGTGCACGGCGCCCACGCCGTCGTGCTGGCCCTCTCCCATGACGTGCAGGGTGACGCCCGCGGTGCGGCCCTCGGCGTCGGTGAGGAGGTCGAGGACGAGCGCGTTCTCCACCGTGGTCAGGCCGCGCGCGCGGACCGCGTCGACGAGGGCCCGGGAGATCTCGGCGCCCGTGGCGTCGCCGCCCGCGTGCGCGATGCGCCGGCGGTGGTGACCGCCCTCCCGGGTGAGTTCGAGGCCGCCCTCCGAGGACTCGTCGAAGTGGGCGCCGGTCGCGATGAGCCGGCGGACGGCGTCGGGGCCCTCGGTGACGAGGATGCGCACCGCTTCCTCGTCGCACAGCCCGGCGCCCGCCACGAGGGTGTCGTCGAGGTGCTGCTCGGGGGTGTCGCCGTCGCCGAGGGCGGCGGCGATGCCGCCCTGCGCCCAGCGGGTCGAGCCGTCGTCGAGGCGGGCCTTGGTGACGACGACGGTGCGCAGGCCCGCGGCCTCGCAGCGCAGGGCCGTGGTCAGCCCGGCGACGCCGGAGCCCACGACCACGACGTCGGCGGTGAGGGCCCAGCCGGGAGCGGGCGCGTGCAGGCGTATGCCGGTGCCTGCGGCGGTGTCTGAACCTGTGCCTTTGCCGGTCACGAGGCGGCTCCGAAGGTGAGGGGGATGTTGTCGATCAGCCGGGTGGTCCCGACCCGGGCGGCGACGGCGAGGACCGCCTCGCCGGTGAAGTCGTCCTGGATGTCGCTGAAGTCGGACGGGTCGACGAGGGCGAGGTAGTCCAGGGTCAGCGGCGGGTTCATGCGGGCCGCCTCGTCGAGGACGAGCCGGGCGGCCGAGCGGACGCCGACGGGTCCGCCGGGGGCGGCCTTCGCGACGGCGTGCGCGTCGGCCGCGGCCCGGGACTCGCCCAGGGCGCTGAGGGCCTCGGCACGCGCGCGGGTGGCGGGCACCTCGCGGGCCCGGGCGCGCAGCGCCTCCTGCGCGGCGTGCCGGTCGCGGCCCGCGAACAGGGCCTGCGAGAGGGCGAGGGCGGTGCGCCGCTCCGTCGCCGCCAGGTAGCGGTTGCGGCTGGAGAGGGCGAGGCCGTCCTCCTCGCGCACCGTGGGCACGCCGACGATGTCCACGCCGAAGTTCAGGTCGCGGACCATGCGCCGGATCAGCGCCAGCTGCTGGGCGTCCTTCTGCCCGAACAGGGCGGCGTCCGGGCGCGTGAGGTGCAGGAGCTTGGCGACGACGGTGAGCATGCCGTCGAAGTGCCCCGGCCGCGCGGAGCCCTCCAGGAGTTCGCCCATCGGTCCGGCGGAGATCCGGACCTGCGGTTCGCCGCCGGGGTAGACCTCGTCGACGGAGGGCGCGAACACGACGTCCGCACCGGCCAGGCCGGCGATCTTCAGGTCGGCGTCGAGGGTGCGCGGGTAGCGGTCGAGGTCCTCGCCCTGCCCGAACTGGAGGGGGTTCACGAAGACGGTCACGACGACCTCGCCGTCGTCGCCCGCGATCTCCCGGGCGGTGCGGACCAGGGTGGCGTGCCCCTCGTGGAGGGCGCCCATCGTCATGACGACGGCGCGGCGGCCCGAGCGGGCGCGCTCGTGCAGCTCGGCGGCGGTGCGCAGCAGCGCGGTGGTCATCGGGTGTCTCCCTCGGTCCCCTGGGTGCCGTCCGCTCCGTCGGCGAGTACGCCGAGGAGGTCCTCGGCGAGTTCCGGCTTGAGCAGTCCGTGGGCGAGCGCGCGGTCGGCCGTCGCGCGGGCCATCGCGAGATAGCCGGCGACGGTCTGCGGCGCGTGCTCGCGCAGTTCGGCGACGTGCGCGGCGACCGTGCCGGCGTCACCGCGCGCGACGGGTCCGGTGAGGGCCGCGTCGCCCGATCGCAGGGCGTTGTCCAGCGCGGCGCCCAGCAGTGGGCCGAGCATCCGGTCCGGGGCCTCGACACCGGCGGTGCGCAGCAGCTCCATGGATTCGGCGACCAGGGTCACCAGGTGGTTGGCACCGAGGGCGAGGGCCGCGTGGTAGAGCGGCCGGGACTCCTCGGCGATCCACTCGGGCTCGCCGCCCATCTCGATCACCAGGGCCTCGGCGGCCAGCCGCAGTGCGTCGGGCGCGGTGACCCCGAAGGAGCAGCCGGCGAGCCGCTGGACGTCCACCGCGGTACCGGTGAAGGTCATCGCGGGGTGCAGCGCGAGCGGCAGCGCGCCCGCCCTGAGGACCGGGTCGAGGACACGCGCGCCGTACCGGCCGGAGGTGTGCACGACGAGCTGGCCGGGGCGGACTGCGCCGGTCTCGGCGAGTCCCTCGACGAGACCGGGCAGGGCGTCGTCCGGGACGGTCAGCAGCACCAGTTCGGAGCGCTCCAGGACCTGCGCCGGGGAGAGCAGCGGCACGTCGGGCAGCAGCTGCGCCGCGCGGCGCCGGGAGGCGTCCGAGACGCCCGAGACGGCCACCGGGCGGTGGCCGGCGAGCTGGAGCGCCGCGGCGAGCGCGGGGCCGACACGGCCGGCGCCGACGACGCCGACGGCGAGCCGCGCGGGGCGGTCCTTGGGCTCTGACTGCGGGAATGTACTCACTCGACGGCGGCCTTCCGTTCCAGTCCGCTCCGGGTACCGGACGATTTCTCGTCATGTTAACGCGATTGCCTCGGGGGGCGTTCGGTCGTCCACAGGCTGTGGGTGCCCGCGGACGGCCCCGGCATCCGGTCCCTCGACCGCGCGGGCATGATCTGCGCAGGTCAGGGGTGTGCGGAAAATTCGAGATGACCGGCCGGGCAGGCTCAGGACATCATCCAGGGATGAGCGACAGGGCGGCAGAGACCGGTACGGAGCCTGCGGAGCAGGCCGGGGAAGAGGCGGCACGGCTGTCTCCCAAGGAGCGGTTCGAGCGGCGCGCGGTCGCCTGGAAGAAGGCGGAGCGGGTGCTGTGGCGGCCCAGCTACCAGCAGACGCTCCGTGAGCGCCTGGCGTGGCTGGGCGAGGCCGCCGAGGAGACGTACGACCTCGACGGACGGGTCGACATGTACGGCGACGGCATCGTCGAGGCCCTGGAGGAACGCGTCGCCGGGCTGCTGGGCAAGGAGGCCGCGGCGTTCTTCCCGACCGGCACCATGGCCCAGCAGGTCGCGCTGCGCTGCTGGGCGGGCCGCACCGGGAACCCGACGGTGGCCCTGCACGCCCTCAACCATCCGGAAGTCCATGAGCGGCACGCGTTCAGCCAGGTCAGCGGCCTGCGCCCGGTGCGTCTGACGGACGAGCCCCGGATGCCGACCGCCGAGGAGGTACGGGACTTCCCCGAGCCGTTCGGCGCGCTGATGCTGGAACTGCCGCTCAGGGACGCCGGTTTCGTCCTGCCCACCTGGGAGGAGCTGACCGAGGTCGTGGAGGCGGCGCGCGAACGCGACGCGGTGGTCCACTTCGACGGGGCCCGCCTCTGGGAGTGCACCCCGCACTTCGGCCGCCCCCTCGACGAGATCGCCGGCCTCGCGGACAGCGTGTACGTGTCGTTCTACAAGTCCCTCGACGGCTTCGGCGGCGCGGCGATCGCGGGCCCCAGGACGCTCGTCGACGAGGCGAAGACCTGGCGGCACCGCTACGGCGGCATGATCATCCAGCAGTTCCCGACCGTCCTGTCCGCCCTCATCGGCCTGGAGCGGGAACTGCCCCGGCTGCCGGAGTACGTCGCCCACGCGCGCGTGGTGGCCACCGCCCTGCGCGAGGGGCTCGCCGAGGCCGGGCTGCCGTGGGCGCGCGTCCACCCGGAGGTGCCGCACACCCACCAGTTCCAGGTCTGGCTGCCGTACGCCCCGGACGTTCTCGGCGACGCGGCGCTGCTGCAGACCGAGGAGACCGGGACGGGCCTGTTCGGCCAGGGCTGGGCGCCCGGCGGCCCGGGCCTCTCGCTCACCGAGGTCACCGTGGCCGGGCCGGGCCTGGAGTGGACGGCCGACGACGTGAAGGCGGCCGTCCGCGCGTTCGTGAAGCGGCTGCCCGCGCGTTCATGAGGCGGCTGCCCGCGCAGGCGTGACGCGGCTGCCCGGCGCGGTCGCCGGACGGCCGGCCTCGCGGGTCCGGGGTCAGCGGGCCGGGTGGTGGCGCCCTCCGTGGAACCACCGGCCCAGCGCGCCCCGGATCCGCCCCCGCGCCGGACGCCCGGCCACGACCGCCCGGAAGCGCCGGTACTCCCGCACTTCGCGCACGGTCTCGGCGTCGTGGGTGCCCGGCGCCGGAGGGGCGGGCTCCCCGTGCTGCGCGGCCCGGTAGGTGTCCAGGAGGTACTGCTGGGTGATGCTCATGACGGATCGCCTCTCGGGACGGTGACGGGATCCGAAGGCCCGCGCGCAAGGCCCTGCTCATCCCAGGTTGCGCCTGATCACGACGGGTGTCCCGTCGGCCGGGGGGCCGCGGTCGATCGGCGGCGGCCGCTGTCGGTGGCGGGGTGCACCATGGGGGCATGAGCGTGCGTATCGACGTCGGCGGGCTGCGGCCGGAGCAGATCCGTTTCGTGCCGTCCCCGCTGGCCGAGCTGGGCATGGCGCTGCACGCGCTCGCGGAGCCGGGCCACCACCCCGGTCTCCAGGGCTGGGCGACCGGCGTGACCGCCGGGCTCGACCCGCACCTCGCGGACCGCATGTGCGAGGCGGACTTCCTGTGGCGTACGACGTTCTCGGACCTGTTCCTGCCCTGCGCGGGCGTCCCCGGCGGGGCCACCCTGCCCGGCGGAACACTCGCCGAGGACCTGGACCTGCTCGACAAGCTCACCGACGAGCAGTTCGTGGACGCGGCCCTGGAGTTCACCTCAGCGCTGGCGTACAGCTCCGCGGGACCGCACGCCCTCACCGATCCCGAGGTGCGCCGCAGGGCCGTCGACCTGGCCGCCTCGCGCGGCCCGCAGCAGACGCGGTTCACCGAGCGGCTGCTGGCGGACCCGCCGGGCGTCCGGGCCTGGCTGCGACAGTTCCTGGAGGACTGCGACGAGGCCTTCTTCGCCGAGACCTGGTCCCGGCTGCGCCATCCGCTGGCCGCCGAGGCCCGGCACCGGACCGAGCTGCTCCGCCGCAGGGGCCTGGCCGAGACGCTGTCCTCCGTCTCCTCCGCGCTGTCGCTGGACGAGACGGCGGGGCGCATCGTCGTCGACAAGCTGACCGAGGGGCACACGGTCACGGCGGACGGCGGTCTGCTCCTCGTCCCCACCAGCCTCGGCCGCCCGCACCTGATGGTCCTGCACCGGTACCGCTGGCAGCCCGTGCTGCACTACCCCGTCAGCTCCCCCGACCTGGCCGTGCCGCCCTCCGTGGAGCAGCTCACCCTGCGGATGACCGCCCTGTCCCACCCGGTCCGGATGCGCATCTGCCGTCACCTGGCGCGCAGCGCGTACACCACCGGCGAGCTGGCCCACGTGCACGGCATGACCGCGCCGGAGATATCCCGGCACCTGGGCGTGCTCAAGAAGGCGGGCCTGATCACCACCCGGCGGCGCGGCCGGTACGTGCTGCACCAGCTGGACGTCGGCGTGGTCGCCCGGCTGGGCAGCGACTTCCTGGAAGGCCTGCTGCGCTAGGGCCGACCACCGGTGGCCGTGCGGAAGGGATCGTGTGGACGGGATCCCGCGGACGGGCGCCGGAGGTCAGTCGAAGCGGATGTGGCGCGCGCTCGTCCACGCGCGCCGCAGCCGCCCGCGGACGAGCCCGTCGCGGTTCGGCGTGAGCGTCAGGCCCGCGAGGACCGCGATCCGGTCGGCGGTCCGCGCGACCGTCGTCCGGTCGGTCCACAGATGCTCGGCGAACTCCGGTTCGCGCAGCCGCTCCAGGCAGTGGTCGAGCTGCTCCACGGCCCAACTCTCGCGCCGCAGCGGGGCGTCCTTCCCGGCGACGTACCGCAGCAGCCGCCCGAAGCCGCGCTCCCGCAGCCGCCCCAGGACGGTCTCCCGCTCGGCCAGCAGCGTGAAGTGCCGTACGTCGTGGCCCAGTTCGCGCAGGCGGCCGACCGTCTCCGCGAAATAGCGCGGATCGGTCACCGTCATGGGCGCGATGACCACACCGTCGTGCCGGCCGAGCGTGAGGTCGAGCACCTCGACGACGCCCTGCCGCCAGGACGCCAAGTCCTGGAAGTCGCCGCGCAGTTCGGGCGGCAGCATCCGGCGCAGACCGAAGCCGGGATGTTCCGGGTCGCAGAGGACACTGCCGGGCAGCCGGCGCCGGATCTCGTGTGCGGTCTGTGTCTTGCCGCCCCCGAAGGGGCCGTTGATCCACAGGAGCATGCGCAGACCCTAGTGGGCGCCGGTCACGCCCCGGTCACGCCTTCGGCCCCGGGCGCCGTGCGGGTCAGCCGAGCCCGCCGGCCCGGACCAGGCCCGTCTCGTACGCGAGGACGACGACCTGGACCCGGTCGCGCAGCCCCAGCTTCGTCAGGATGCGCCCCACATGGGTCTTCACGGTGGCCTCGGAGAGGACGAGCCGCGCCGCGATCTCGCCGTTCGACAGGCCCTGCGCGACGAGGATCATCACCTCGCGCTCCCGCTCGGTGAGCCGCTCCAGGCCCTTGTGCTGGGGCTCCTTGCCCGTGTTCGGCAGCATCGGCGCGAACCGGTCGAGCAGCCGCCTCGTGGTGGACGGCGCCACCACCGCGTCACCGCTGTGCACGGACCGGATGGCGGCGAGCAGCTCCCCGGGCGGCACGTCCTTGAGCATGAAGCCGGAGGCGCCCGCCTTCAGCCCGGAGAACGCGTACTCGTCGAGGTCGAAGGTGGTGAGGATCAGCACCTTCGGCGGGTTCGGGTCCGAGCAGATGCGGCGGGTCGTCTCCACGCCGTCCAGCTTCGGCATGCGGACGTCCATCAGCACCACGTCGACCGCGGTCGCGCTCAGCACCTGGAGGGCCTCGACGCCGTCGCCCGCCTCGGCCACGACCTCCATGTCCGGCTGGGCGGCGAGCACCATCCGGAAGCCGGTGCGCAGCAGCACCTGGTCGTCGACGAGCATTACGCGGATCGCCATCGGGGTCCTTTCACTTCGTGCGGATCACCGTACGGATCAACCTACGGTTCGAGCGTGTGTACAGGTGTCAGTGGGCCGGTTTGAGCGGCAGCAGGGCGCTGATGCGGAAGCCTCCACCCGGGCGCGGCCCGGCGTCCAGGGTGCCGCCGACCATGCCGATGCGCTCCCGCATGCCGATCAGGCCGTGGCCCTGCCCGTCGGCGCCCCCGTCCTCGTACAGCTCGTGGGGTGCGCCCTTGCCGTCGTCCTCGACGAGCAGGCCGAGGCCGTCGTCGAAGTAGACCAGGCGGACACTGGCCCCCGCGTTCGGTCCCCCGTGCTTGCGGGTGTTGGTGAGCGCCTCCTGCACGATGCGGTACGCCGTCAGCTCCACGCCGCTGGGCAACGGGCGCGGGGTGCCCTCCACCTTGAAGTCGACGGGGAGACCGGACGCACGGCACTGCTCGATGAGATCGTCGAGCTGCTCGACGTCGGGCTGCGGCACGTACTCGCCGACCTCCTGGTGCTCGCCGGTGCGCAGGACGCCGAGCAGGCGGCGCATCTCGGCGAGGGCCTGGCGGCCGGTCCCGGAGATGGTCTCCAGTGCCTTTTTGGCCTGGTCCGGGGCGGTGTCCATGACGTAGGCGGCGCCGTCGGCCTGGACCACCATCACCGAGACGTTGTGCGCGACGACGTCGTGCAGCTCACGGGCGATCCGGGCGCGCTCGGCGGCGACGGCCACCTTGGCCTGTGCCTCGCGCTCCTTCTCCAGCCGGGCGGCGCGCTCCTCCAGCTGGGCGAGGTAGGCCCGGCGGGTGCGGATCGAGTCGCCGAGCACCCAGGCGAGCGCGAACGGAACGGTCTGGAAGATCGCTATGAGGACGCTGCCCAGGGCGCCCGACTCGTTCGCCGGCCAGCGCAGCTGCGCGAGCGTGCCCGCGCACAGGCCGCCGACCAGCGCGAACCGCGAGGCCCAGCGCGCGCCGTCCGCGGCGACCGTGTAGATGATCACCAGCATCGCGAAGTCGGCGGTCATCACCTCGACGTCGACGACGAGCTGCACGAAGCCCATGGCCGCGGCCAGGACGAGCATCTTCTCCGGCATCCGGCGGCGCAGCGCGACCGCCACGCACAGGAAGAAGGCGATGGGCAGCGACTCGGCGATCGACCCGTGGTGGTCCGCCGCCCCGTCGACACTGACGATGTTCACGCCGGTGATCCCGAGCAGGGCGACGGCCCAGAAGCTGTCGACCCATGTCGGGTGCCTGCGGAGAAAGTCATAGAGGCGCTGCACGTAACCCAGAGTAGGGAAGCGTGCAGTGTGCAGGGGTCAACCGGAGGACCGATCCGGGACCGCCTCTCGTACTCCCCAAGGTGGAGGCCCTCCCGTACCCGGCGCTTAATGTGGGCCGGTGACAGCGACGACAGGCCTCAGGGCGAACGGCCGGTGGCGCGGGTGGCGCGAGGCGACACACGAGGCGCTGTACGGGCCCGCCGGCTTCTACCGCAGGCCCGAGGGGCCCGCGGGGCACTTCCGGACCTCGGTGCACGCGTCGCCGCTCTTCGCGGAGGCCGTGGCGCGGCTGCTGTGCCGTCTGGACAGCGCGCTCGGCCGGCCCGGGGAGCTGGCGTTCGTCGACATGGCGGCCGGCCGCGGCGAGCTGGCGGCCGGGGTGCTCTCCGCTCTCCCCGCCGAGGTGGCCGCCCGCGTGCGCGCGTACGCGGTGGAGCGCGCCGGCCGTCCCGCCGGTCTGGACGCCCGGATCGCCTGGCGCGCCGAGCCGCCGCGCGGGATCACCGGGCTGCTCTTCGCCAACGAGTGGCTGGACAACGTGCCGGTCGACGTCGCCGAGGTGGACACGGAGGGGGTGCCGCGCCTGGTCCTCGTGGGCGACGACGGCTCCGAACGCCTCGGGGAGCCGGTCGGCGGCCCGGACGAGGAGTGGCTGCGCACCTGGTGGTGGCCGCCGTCCGCCGGCCCTTCCGAGGGCTCACGTGCCGAGATCGGGCTGCCCCGGGACCTGGCCTGGGCCGACGCGGTGGCCTCGCTCGACCGGGGGCTCGCGGTCGCCGTCGACTACGCCCACTTCGCCGGGCAGCGGCCGCCCTTCGGGACCCTCACCGGGTTCCGCGACGGACGGGAGACGGCACCGGTGCCGGACGGTTCGTGCGACATCACCGCCCATGTGGCGCTGGACGCGTGCGCACGGCCCGGAGGGCACCTGACGACGCAGCGCGCGGCGCTTCGGGCGCTGGGCGTGAGCGCCGCGCGCCCCCCGCTCACGCTCGCGTCGACGGACCCCGCCGGCTACGTCCGTGCCCTCGCGGGCGCCGGGGCGGCGGCGGAACTCACCGCGCCGGGCGGCCTCGGGGACTTCGGCTGGCTGATCCGTCCCGTCGGCCTCCGGGACACCGCCGAATCCGTCGCCGCGGAGGGCGACCCCTTCGCGGCGCTACTTGTCGATGTCCCCGACGACGAAGAACAGTGACCCGAGGATCGCCACCATGTCGGCGACCAGCGTGCCGGGCAGCAGCTCGGTGAGCGCCTGGATGTTGTTGTACGACGCGGAGCGCAGCTTCAGCCGGTACGGCGTCTTCTCGCCCTTGCTGACGAGGTAGTAGCCGTTGATGCCGAGCGGGTTCTCGGTCCACGCGTACGTGTGGCCCTCGGGCGCCTTCAGGACCTTGGGCAGCCGCTGGTTGATCGGCCCGGGCGGCAGCTCGGCGAGCCGGTCCAGGCAGGCGTCCGCGAGGTCCAGGGAGACGTGGGTCTGCTCCAGGAGGCACTCGAAGCGGGCCAGGCAGTCGCCCTCCTGCCGGGTGACCACGCGCAGGGTGTCCTGGAGCTCCCCGTAGGCGAGGTAGGGCTCGTCGCGGCGCAGGTCGAAGTCGACACCGGAGGCGCGCGCGACGGGACCGCTCACTCCGTAGGCGTGCACGGCCTCCGCCGAGAGGGCGCCCACACCGCGGGTCCGCCCCCGGAAGATCTCGTTGCCGAGCACCAGGTCGTCGTACACGCCCATCCGCGAGCGCAGCGCGGCGACGGAGGCACGCGCGCGGGTGGCCCATCCGGCCGGGAGGTCCTCCTTGAGGCCGCCGACCCGGTTGAACATGTAGTGCATGCGCCCGCCGGAGATCTCCTCCATGACGTGCTGCAGTTCCTCGCGCTCCGTGAAGGCGTGGAAGATCGGGGTGATCCCGCCCAGCTCCAGGGGATAGGACCCCAGGAACATCAGATGGTTGAGGACGCGGTTCAGTTCGGCGAGGAGCGTGCGGGTCCACACCGCGCGCGCGGGCACCTCCATACCGAGCATCCGCTCCACGGCGAGGACGACGCCCAGCTCGTTCGAGAAGGCGGACAGCCAGTCGTGGCGGTTGGCCAGCATGATGATCTGGCGGTAGTCGCGCGCCTCGAAGAGCTTCTCCGCGCCGCGGTGCATGTAGCCGACGACCGGCTCCGCGTGCTGGATCCGCTCGCCGTCGAGCACGAGCTTCAGCCGCAGCACACCGTGCGTGGACGGGTGCTGGGGGCCGATGTTGAGCACCATGTCGGTGCTCTCCGCGGCGCCGCCGATACCGACCATGGTCTCCGTCGTAGGAGTCATGGACACAGTCTGTCGTACGTACGCTTGCCCCATGGAGACGGGGAGCACGCAGACGGCCGAGAACGCGACGCCCGAGCCGGTCTGGACGGGGCTGCCCCCGGGGCTGCTGCGGATGCGCCGACTGCTGCTGGTGGTGTGGCTCGGGCTGCTGACGGTCGCCGTCGGGGTGCTCCTCGGCGTGTTCGCGGGCCCCGGCTGGGCCCTGTTCGCGCTGCTCCCGCTCGCCGTGGCCGGATGGGGCTGGCGCATGCTGGGCCGCAACTGGCGCTCCTGGCGGTACGCCGAGCGCGCCGACGACCTGCTGATCAGCCGGGGCGTGCTGTGGCGTGAGGAGACCGTGGTGCCGTACGGGCGCATGCAACTGGTCGAGGTGACCTCCGGGCCGGTGGAGCGGCACTTCGGGCTGGCCAGCGTGCAGCTGCACACGGCGGCCGCCGCCACCGACGCCTGCATCCCCGGGCTCGACCCGGCCGAGGCGGAGCGGCTGCGCGACCGGCTGACCGAGCTCGGCGAAGCCCGATCGGCGGGCCTGTGAGCACGGCCTCCCCGGGGCCCTCGGGTCCCCCGCCCGCCGTGCCCGGGAGTCCGGCCGCCACGACCGCGCTGCCGGACGACGGCGCCGTGACCGGACAGGAGCCGTCGTCCGAGCGCCGACTGCACCCCGTGACGCCGTTCCGGCGGGCCTGGGCACCGGTCGCCGTGATCGCCGGCTGGGCCGTCCACGACCCCAACCAGGCGCAGGAACAGCTCACCCGGCTCACCACGACGGCGCTGCTCGTCGGGCTCGCCGTGATCGTGCCGGGCGCGGCCCTGTACGGCTTCCTGAGCTGGTGGTTCACCCACTTCGCGGTGACGGACACGGAACTGCGCATCCGTACGGGGCTGTTGTTCCGCCGCACCGCGCACATCCGGCTCGACCGGCTCCAGGCCGTCGACGTCACCCAGCCGCTGCTGGCCCGTGTCGCGGGCGTCGCCAAGCTGAAGCTCGACGTGGTCGGGGCGGACAAGAAGGACGAACTGGCCTACCTGGGCGAGAGCGAGGCCCGCACGCTCCGTGCCGTGCTCCTCGCCCGCGCGGCCGGGTTCACGCCCGAGGCCGCCCGCGAGGTCGGCGAGGCACCGGTGCGGCGGCTGCTGCACGTGCCGCCCGGAGTCCTCGCCGTCTCCCTGGTGCTGACCGGCGCCACCTGGGGCTCCCTGGCCGCCGCACTCGTCGTACCGCCGCTGCTGTGGTTCGCCACGCACAGCGTGTGGACGGTCCTCGCGACCGGCCTCCCGCTGCTCGGCGCGGCGGGCGCGAGCAGCGTGGGGCGGTTCGTCGGCGAGTACGACTGGACGGTGGGCGAGTCCCCCGACGGGCTGCGCATCGACCACGGGCTCCTGGACCGCGCGCACGAGACGGTGCCGCCCGGCCGGGTGCAGACCGTGCGGATCGTCGAGCCGCTGCTCTGGCGGCGGCGCGGCTGGGTCCGCGTGGAACTGGACGTGGCGGGGTCGTCGAACTCGGTCCTCGTGCCGGTCGCTCCGCGCGAGGTGGCCGAGGCCGTGATCGCCGCGGTGCTGCCCGGGGTGACCGTCCCGGCGGCCCTGGACCGGCCGCCGCGGCGGGCCCGCTGGTGCCTGCCGTTCTGGTGGCGGGGCTACGGACTCGCCGTCACCGACACGGTCTTCGCGGCGCGGCACGGCCTGCTCCGGCGCAGCCTCTCGCTGGTCCCGCACGCGAAGGTGCAGAGCGTCCGGCTGACGCAGGGGCCCTGGGAGCGGTTCAAGGGACTCGCCGACGTGCACGTCGACACGGGCGCGGGCAAGACGGTGACGGCACGGCTGCGGGACACCGCCGAGGCGAGGGCACTGCTTCAGGCGCAGGCGGACCGATCCCGCACGGGACGGCGGGAGGCCCGGCCGGACCGGTGGATGGCCTGACGGGGCGCAGCAACTGAACGGCGTGGGGCGGATACGGGTGCGACCGGCGCGGGCTCCGACACGGGTACGCCCGCGCGCGTGGCCCGGAAACGAGCGCCACGCGTGCGTGCCCATCACGTCCGGGCGGTGACAGCGGTGAGGGCAGTGGCACGACGCCCCTGCCCTCACCGCTGTCAGCCGAACCGAACGGGCGAGCCGCTCAGGAAGCCGCGCTCCGCAGGCCCGCCACGTCGATCTGCTCGGTCTCGTCGTGCGCGGTCAGGTCGATGACCTGGCCGGCCCCGAGCGAACCCTCGCTCGCGGTCTTGAACCCGGACTCCGCCTCCGCCTTGTGCAGGGCGAGCGCCTCCTGGCCGACGACGTCGGCCAGGTCCTCGTTCTGCACGGCCTCCATCGCGGCGGCGTCGGAGGCCTCCTTCTGCGTACCGAAGAAGTCGAACCCGCCCTCGACCGAGGGGCGTCGCACCGGCGCGGTGGGCGGGACGACGGCCACGGCGGTCGGAACGGTGAAGTGCCCGGACCGCTTCGCGGGCTCGGCGGCCTTGACGGGGTGGTGCTGCCGGGCCGCCGGAGCCGGCACGGCGTCCGGTACCGCCGGAGCGGCGGAGCCGGACGGGGTGGCCCGGGGGGCCGGGCGGGACGGCGAAGGCTTGGCCTCGGCGGCCGCGCGCTGATGCCCGCCGACCGCCTCGGGCTTCCCCTGCGCCCCACCGTCCTCCACGCCGGCGCCCGAGGACGGGTCCGGTCCGGCGGAAGGGCCGGCGTCGGACGGGGTTGCCGCCCCGCCGCGTGAAGCGCCCTTCGGGGGCTCGGTGTTCGTGGTCCCGGCCTTCGGGCCGGTCGTGCGCTGCCGGGCCGCCGCGCTCTTGCGGGCCGCCGCGTCCTTCACGGCCGCGTCGAGCGCGGACTCGCCGGGCTCGGCGCCCTGCGAGGTGGTGGCCTGTGCCGGGTCCGCGCCGCCTTCGGCATCCGCGTCCGTGTCGGGCGCGGCATCGGGGTCCGGGTCGGCGTCGGGATCGGTGTCGCTGTCGGGCTCCGCCACGGCGACCGCGCCGGGAGCCGCCGTTTCGGCGCTCTCCTTCTGCGGACCACCGCTCGATATCCGGTTCAGCGCGGCGCCCGCCCGCAGGAACAGCCCCGAACCGGCCGGCGAGAAGACCTCACCCGTCGTGTCGGCGTCGGCGGTCGCTCCGGCCTCGGCATCGGTGCCGGTGCCGGTGTCGGTGTCGGTGTCGGCTGCGGAGCCCGCCGTACCGGTGTCCTCGGACGGCGCGTCGTCCCCGGCCGCCGTGCCGCCGTCCTCGGCGTCCTCCGGCGTCGTGGAGTCTGTCGTGTCCGTCGTGTCCGTCGTGTCCTTCGTGTCGTCCCGCGTGCCCGTCGCCGGGTCGGCGCCGTCGGCCTGCGGGGCCGCCCCCGCCTCGGCGGACCGCTCGCGCTCGTCCTCCGCGTCCGGAGCCTCGGCGACGCCGAAGAATCCCGCCGGGTCAACGGGTTCCGGGACGGCCGTCTCGTCCGGAGCGGTCCGCGCGGCCGGGAGGGCACGCGTCGGGACCGACGCCTCTATGGCGAGCTGCCGGCGGCCCTCCAGGGCGGTCGCCCGCTCCGTCTCCGCGGTCGCGTACCGCCGCAGCAGCGCCGCGTGTTCGTTGCGCAGGCCGGCCAGCTCGGTGCGCTTGGCACGCAGCTTGTGCTCCAGCTTCACGCGCAGCTCGCGCGACTCGTCGAGGTCGGTCTCCAGTTCGGCGACCCGCTCGTCGTGACGCCACTCGTCGCTCGCCCGCGCGCGCGTGAGGTCGGCGACGCGTTTGCCCGCCGCGGTGTCCCAGCGGCGCATCACGACCGCACCGGCGACCGCCGTCACCGCGGCACCCGCGGCCAGCACACGGAGCACGGCCGGCTCCGTGAACAACCAGGGCCCCACGGCACAGACGAGCGACACGCCGGCGATCGCCGAAGGAGGCAGCAGCCTGTGCAAGGGCGGGGAATGGCGGTGGCGTCCACGTGGCATGGCCAGAAACTTACCGCGCGTAGGCGAATCGTGGTGCCCCGCACGGTAAAAACACAGCCACCCCGGAGGCTTTGTCGCGTACCGGCCGCCGACAGGACGTGTCCCTTGTCCCGCAAGGGCCGTCGCAAACCAGCGGCCTCCCCCGCCCGTTGATCGATTCGGCCCGATCCGGGACCGTCACCTCATCGAAATCCGGGACCTTCACCTCATCGGAATCGGCGGGCGGCGGCAATTCTCCGGAACGGCCATTCGGCACCGGTCACCGAATTCGCCCCGCCCGGGCACGCCCCCGCCACACCCCTCCGACGACAGGCTCACGACCCCGGACGGAACACCGGTGCGGCGCGCGGCACGGCACGCCTCAGCCGCCCAGCCGTCCGCTCATCCACTGGAGCGCCGCCGGGATCTCCCGCCGCCACGTGTTGAAGTTGTGGCCGCCGCTGTCGAGGATGATCGACGAGATCCGGGTCCGCCGGGTCGCCTTCACGAGGTCTATGAAGCCCAGCGTGTCCTTGTAGTTGGACTCGCCCATCCTGCTGCTGCTGACGAGCAGTGAGGTGTCGGGCGCGGGACGGTTCCTCAGGTACCAGCGCAGGTCCGCCCTGTCGCGCAGTCCCTTGTCGCCGTGGAAGAGGTCGCCCGTCGTCCGGTCGATGGGCGCCTTGTAGTACGGCGACAGGCCCGCGCCCGCGGCGTACACCCCGGGGTGGTGGACGGCCAGCTTCAGCGCGCAGTAGCCGCCCGTCGAGTCGCCGATGACGCCCCAGCTCCCGGGCTTCGTGCCGACCCGGTAGTGGGCCGACACGGCCTCGGGCAGATCCCTGGCGAAGAAGGACTCGGCCTGCGGTCCGCCCGGGACGTCCACGCACTCGGTGTCCCTCGGGGGCGCCACGGTCGGGCGCAGCATGACCAGGATCATCGGCTGGATCCTGCCGTTCTTGGCCAGCCGGCTCACGGTCTGCGGGTAGTGCAGCCCCTTGACGAGGGCACCCGCGGTTCCCGGATAGCCGGTCAGCACGGTGACGGCGGGGAACGTCCGGGCCCGGTAGCGCGGCTGGAAGTACTCGGGCGGCAGATAGACGTACGCCGGTGTGGCGATCCGGGTCGTGCGGCCGACGACGTCGATCTTCTGGATCTGGCCGCCGATCCAGGGCCGGGCGCCGCCCGAGACGTTCACCCGCTGGGTGTCGACCACTTGGAGGGGGCCGCCGCCCGCACCCCGCGCGCCGTTGTGGTTCACGACCACGCCCTCGCCGCGCTCCTGGCCGAGCAGGTCGGCCCAGCTGGCGTAGAACCCGAATGCCTGGTTGGTGCCGAGTCCGACGCAGGCGAACAGCGCCAACTGGGTGGCCAGCAGCAGGCCGACGCGCCCGCTGACGGCCCGCCAGGTGCGCCGCGCCAGCCGCGGCCACCACCACACCGTGCCCGCGAACAGCAGGACGGCGAGCAGGACCGCCAGTACCAGCACCTTGTTGCTCGTGAGACCCATGAGCTGCTCCGCCTGCGCTTTCCGCCCCGGGCCGTCCCGCTCCTTCGCGAGGCCTTGCCCTGGACTTTCCTTGCCTTTTGAACCGGCTTTCCGGAGACGAGTGAACCTGTGTCCCCAAGACACCGTCCTAGAGGGCGCAATGTCGCCGGATGCCGGAATGGCACCGGATTCAAGGTCTCTCGCAGAACTACGGGATGCGATGTCTGTCAGGATAGATGGGGAATTGTCGGGCGAGGTTCCGAGCGGAACAGGCCGGATGCGGCGCATACTCCGCGGTCCGAGCCCGGACGCCGTCCCCGCCCTGATCGCCAGGGCCTGCACGCTCGTCGGTCTCCTGGACATCGCCGCGGGCGTCTTCCCGCGCTTCCGTCACAGCCGTATGCACGCCCTCGCGGAGGTGCTGCCCGGCTCGTTCGGCCCGTTCGCCGCGGCCCTGTCGCTCAGCGCCGGCGTGCTCCTGCTGCTGCTCGCCCACGGGCTGCGGCGCCGCAAGCGCCGGGCCTGGCGCGCCGCGGTGGTCCTGCTCCCGCTGGGCGCCGTGGCGCAGTTCGCGTACCGGCACTCGCTGATCGGCGTCGTCATCTCGGCGGCGCTGCTCGCACCGCTGCTGCGCCACCGCGACGAGTTCGCGGCCCTGCCCGATCCGCGCAGCCGGTGGCGCGCGCTCGCCAACTTCGTCCTCATGGGCGCCGGTTCCCTCGTCCTCGGTCTCCTCATCGTCAGCGTCCACGAGAACCGCATGATCGGCGACCCGAGCCTGGCCGACCGCATCACCCACGTCCTGTACGGACTGGTCGGCTTCGAGGGCCCCGTCGACTACGCCGGACCCACCTCCTGGACGGTCGCCTTCTCCCTCGGCGCGCTCGGCTGGCTGACCGCCGTCACCACCGTCTACCTCGCCTTCCGCCCCGAGCACCCCGCCGCCCGCCTCACCGAGGACGACGAGGTCAGGCTCCGCGCCCTGCTCGACCGGCACGGCAGCCGCGACTCCCTCGGCCACTTCGCGCTCCGCCGCGACAAGGCGGTCGTCTTCTCGCCCAGCGGCAAGGCGGCGGTGACCTACCGGGTGGTCTCCGGAGTGATGCTCGCCAGCGGCGACCCCATCGGCGACGTGGAGGCCTGGCCCGGCGCCATCGAGCGCTTCATGGACGAGGCACGGGCGCACTCCTGGACCCCCGCCGTCATGGGCTGCTCCGAGACGGGGGGCGAGGTGTGGACCCGCGAAACCGGCCTCGACGCCCTCGAACTGGGGGACGAGGCGGTGGTGGATGTCGCGGATTTCTCCCTGGCCGGGCGCGCGATGCGGAACGTGCGCCAGATGGTGAAGCGCATCGAGCGGGCTGGCTACGAGACACGGGTACGGCGCATCCGTGACCTCGGCGAGGGCGAACTGGACCGGATACGGCGCGCCGCCGAGGACTGGCGCGGCACCGACACCGAACGTGGTTTCTCCATGGCGCTCGGCCGGATCGGTGACCCCTCCGACGGGGACTGTCTGATCGCCACCGCCCACAAGGCCGACGACCGGCCCGGACCGTACGGCGATCTGAAGGCCGTCCTGCACTTCGTGCCCTGGGGCACCGACGGGGTCTCCCTGGACCTCATGCGGCGCGACCGCGCCGCCGACCCCGGCATGAACGAACTCCTCATCGTGGCGGCGCTCCAGGCGGCCCCCCGCCTCGGCGTGGAACGGGTCTCCCTCAACTTCGCCATGTTCCGCTCGGCGCTCGCCCGCGGCGAGAAGATCGGCGCCGGGCCCGTGCTGCGCGCCTGGCGCGGACTGCTCGTGTTCCTCTCCCGCTGGTTCCAGATCGAGTCGCTGTACAAGTTCAACGCGAAGTTCCGCCCCCGCTGGGAGCCGCGCTTCGTCGTCTACGCCTCCTCCCGCGACCTCCCCCGCATCGGCCTCGCCGCGATGCAGGCCGAGGGCTTCGTGAACCTCGCCCTCCCCCGCCTCCTGCGCCGACGCCCCCGGGCTCCCCGCCCCTGCGCGCACGCACCGGCGGAACGCGACGTCAGAGCGGCCTAGCCCGGACGCCGGGCCGTCGCCGCCCCCGCCCGCCCACGGGCGGGGGCGGTGGGCGGGCCACCAGGGCGGTCCGGTCCGGGAGGAGGCCTAGGCTGGGCGTATGAGCATCGAGCGCGGGCGCGGCCGAGTCGCGGGACTGCCGACGTGGGACCGCTGCGCGGTCATGGGGGTCGTGAACGTCACCCCCGACTCCTTCTCCGACGGCGGCCACTGGTTCAACACGACGGCGGCCGTCAAACACGGCCTCGACCTGGTCGCCGAGGGCGCCGACCTGGTGGACGTGGGCGGCGAGTCCACCCGCCCCGGAGCCACCCGCGTCGACGAGGCGGAAGAGCTCAAACGCGTCATCCCCGTCGTCCGCGGCCTCGCCGCCGAGGGCGTCACCGTCTCCGTGGACACCATGCGGGCCTCCGTCGCCGAGCAGTCCCTCGCCGCCGGAGCGGCCCTCGTCAACGACGTCAGCGGCGGCCTCGCCGACCCCGCGATGCTCCCGGCCGTCGCCGCGGCCGGCGCCCCCTTCGTCGTCATGCACTGGCGCGGCTTCCTCGCGGGCGGGAACGTGCGGGGCGTGTACGAGGACGTGGTCTCCGAAGTCGTCGACGAGCTGCACGCACGCGTGGCGGCCGTCATCGAGGCCGGTGTCGCCGCCGACCGGATCGTCGTCGACCCCGGGCTCGGCTTCTCCAAGGACCCCGGCCACGACCTCGCGCTCCTCGCCCACCTCGACCGCCTCCGCGCCCTCGGCCACCCCCTGCTGGTCGCCGCCTCCCGCAAGCGTTTCCTCGGCCACGTCCTGGCCGACCCGAAGGGCGCGCCGCCGCCCGCGCGCGAGCGCGACGCCGCCACCGCCGCCGTCTCCGCGATCGCCGCCCAGCACGGCGCCTGGGCGGTCCGCGTGCACGAGGTCAGGGCCACCGCCGACGCCGTACGGGTCGCCCGCGCCGTCGAGGGTGCCCGCACCGGCGGGCCGTCCGGCTCCGTCGGCCGTCCTGCCGCAGAGGGAGCCCGGTGAGCACACCGCAGACCGACGTCGAGCAGGTCGAAGGCGCCAACACGGCGTTCTACGAGGCGCTGGAGCGGGGCGACTTCGAGGCCCTCTCCGGCCTGTGGCTGGCCCCGCTGGACACGTCCGACGACGACTTCGAGGGCGAGGGCGCGGTCGTGTCCTGCGTCCACCCGGGCTGGCCCGTCCTCAACGGCCGGGGCGAGGTCCTCCGCTCGTACGCGCTGATCATGGCGAACACCGAGTACATCCAGTTCTTCCTCACCGACGTGCATGTCTCCGTCTCCGGCGACACCGCGCTCGTCACCTGCACGGAGAACATCCTCAGCGGGGGCCCGGCACCCGACGACGGCGAGGAGCTCGGCCCGCTCGTCGGCCAGCTCGTCGTCGCCACGAACGTCTTCCGCCGCACCCCCGAGGGCTGGAAGCTCTGGTCGCACCACGCCTCGCCCGTGCTCGCCGAATCCGGTGAGGAAGACGACGAGGACACCGCCGGTTGAGTGGGTGTGGGCCCCACAGGGACCAAGAAGTGGTTGGAATCACCACCTCGGGGTAGGGGCGGCTACCAACCCGTGAGCCGCCGTGTTCCCCAGGGGAAACGCCCGGTGAAGCCTCGTCGCCTTCGCCCGGACGCCCTCCCCCGCGGGCGAACGCTGTCAGTGCCCGCAGGTAGATTCGCCTGAGGCCGCCGTACCGACCGCACTCGGTGCACAGCGGCCGTCACCGACGATTGCAGGAGTGATTCGCGTGGATCGTGTCGCGCTGCGCGGCCTCAAGGCCCGCGGGCACCACGGCGTCTTCCAGAGGGAGCGCGAGGAGGGCCAGACCTTCATCGTGGACCTGACGCTGGGCCTGGACATCCGGCCGGCCGCGGCCGACGACGACCTGGCGAAGACCGTGCACTACGGCATCGTGGCGGAGGAGGTCGTCGCCGTCGTCCAGGGCGAGCCCGTCGACCTCATCGAGACGCTCGCCGAGCGCATCGCCCAGACGTGCCTCAAGCACGACGGGGTCCTGGAGGTCGAGGTCTGCGTCCACAAACCGGACGCGCCGATCACGGTTCCCTTCGACGACGTGACCGTCACGATCACCCGGAGCCGAGCATGACCGCCGCGTCCTTCACCGAGGGTCCGAGCGACCCGACCGTACAGCCGGTGCCCGCCTCGGTCGTCGAGCGCGTGGACGCCGCCGACTCGACCCTGCAGAACCCCCGGCGCGCCGTGATCTCCCTCGGCTCGAACCTGGGCAACCGCCTGGAGACCCTCCAGGGCGCCATCGACGCCCTGGAGGACACCCCCGGCGTCCGCGTCAAAGCGGTCTCCCCGGTCTACGAGACGGAGCCGTGGGGCGTCGAACCGGACAGCCAGCCCTCGTACTTCAACGCGGTCGTGGTGCTCCGGACCACCCTGCCGCCGTCCTCGCTCCTGGAGCGGGCGCACGCGGTAGAGGAGGCCTTCCACCGCGTACGGGACGAGCACTGGGGCCCCCGCACCATCGACGTGGACATCGTCGCGTACGCCGACCTCGTCTCGGACGACCCGGTGCTGACGCTCCCTCACCCGCGCGCCCACGAGCGGGCCTTCGTCCTCGCCCCCTGGCACGACGTCGACCCCGAGGCGCAGCTTCCCGGCCGCGGTGCCGTCGCCCAGCTCCTCACCACGGTCACGCGGGACGGCGTCGCTCCCCGCGCGGACCTGGAACTCCGGCTGCCCGAGTAGTCGTTAAGGTCAGGACGACCACGGGCCGGCCCGGCACAGGGCCGGCCCCCACGGGCTACCGAAGGGGCATCGTGAAAGAGCTGCGCATCAGGACACTGGCCGCGGTGTTCGTCGTGGCCGGAGTGCTGTCCTGGGCGGGCGCCCGCCTGTGGGCCGCGGTGGGCACGCTCCCCCGGGTCCCGCTGGCTGCGCCCATCGTGCTCGCCCTGATCGCGATCGTCCTCCTCGCGACGGCCCTGTCGCTGCGCGCCCGCCTCAAGGCGCAGCGCGAGCGCCGCCCCGGCGCCAAGGGCGTCGATCCGCTGATGGCGGCCCGCGCGGTCGTCTTCGGCCAGGCGAGCGCCCTGGTCGCCGCCCTGGTGGCGGGACTGTACGGCGGGACCGGCGTCTTCCTCCTGGAGTCCCTGGAGGTCCCCGCCCGCCGCGACCAGGCGATCTACGCCGGGTTCTCCGTCGTCGCCGGCATCGCCGTCATAGCGGCCGGTTTCTTCCTGGAGCGTGTCTGCAAGCTCCCGGAGGACGACGACGAACACCACGGCGGCGCGGCCCCGGTTGCCTGACGAGGAACGAACGCCACGGGCCCCGGTCCGCCTTCACCGGCGGGACCGGGGCCCGTGGCGTTGCGGAGCCGCCCGGCGGCCGGCCGGACCGGCGCGGACCGCCCCGCGACGGGGCCGGCGCGCCGCGAGGTCTGTCTCCGGCCCACCGCATGATCCGGACGACAGGCCCTAGCGGGCCATGATGAGGCTCATCGCCTCGTTGCGCGTCGCCGCGTCCCGCAGCTGTCCGCGGACCGCCGACGTGATGGTCTTCGCGCCGGGCTTGCGGATACCGCGCATCGACATGCACATGTGCTCGCACTCGATGACCACGATCACACCGCGCGGCTCCAGGATCTCCATCAGCGAGTCGGCGATCTGGGTCGTCAGCCGCTCCTGCACCTGCGGGCGCCGGGCGAAGACGTCGACGAGGCGCGCCAGCTTCGACAAGCCGGTGATCTTTCCGGTGGCCGCCGGGATGTAGCCGACGTGGGCGACGCCCCGGAACGGCACCAGGTGGTGCTCACAGGTGCTGAAGACCTCGATGTCCTTCACCAGGACCATCTCGTCGTGGCCCAGGTCGAACGTCGTCGTCAGCACGTCCTCCGGCTGCTGCCGCAGTCCCGCGAAGATCTCCTTGTACGCCCGCGCCACACGCCCCGGCGTCTCTCTGAGCCCCTCGCGGTCCGGGTCCTCGCCGACGGCTATCAGCAGCTCGCGTACGGCGTTCTCGGCGCGCTTCTCGTCGAACTCGCCGATCGTGGCCTCGCCGTCCAGCGTCACGGGGTCGGTCATCTGGTCCTCGTTCCTGGGGATCCTGCGCGTGCCGTCGACGCGTCCAAAAGGTGCGGGCGTACGAAAAAGCCGCGCCCCCCAGGCTAGAACCTGGGAGGCGCGGTATGCATTCCGGCCCTGGTGAGAGCGCCGGGAGCCGAACGATGTCAGCTCTCGGTGCGGTCCTCCGGGCTGGTCTCCGTAGCCGGGACGGACTCCGTCGCCGTGGCGATGGAAGCCGTCGAGCCGTTCGCGCCGTTCGTCAGTGACAGCTCCTTGGGGGAGAGCACCGGCGGACGGGTGGACGGAGTACGGCGGGAGGAGCCGGTCCACGCGGGGCGGGCCGGGCGCTTCACGATGGGAGCGAAGACCTCGGCGATCTGCTCCTTGCTCAGCGTCTCCTTCTCCAGCAGCTGGAGCACCAGCGCGTCCAGAACGTCGCGGTTCTCGACCAGGATCTCCCAGGCCTCGTTGTGCGCGTTCTCGATGAGCTTCTTGACCTCTTCGTCGACGAGCGCGGCGACCTCTTCCGAGTAGTCACGCGGGTGCGACATCTCCCGGCCCAGGAAGGGCTCGGTGTTGTCGCCGCCGAACTTGATCGCGCCCAGACGCTCGGTCATGCCGTACTGCGTGACCATCGCGCGAGCGGTGGCCGTGGCCTTCTCGATGTCGTTCGCCGCACCGGTGGTCGGGTCGTGGAAGACGAGCTCCTCGGCCGCGCGGCCGCCCAGCATGTACGCGAGCTGGTCCAGCATCTCGTTGCGCGTCGTGGAGTACTTGTCCTCGTCCGGCAGGACCATCGTGTAGCCGAGGGCACGGCCACGCGACAGGATCGTGATCTTGTGCACCGGGTCGGAGTTCGGAGAAGCCGCCGCGACCAGGGCGTGTCCGCCCTCGTGGTACGCGGTGATCTTCTTCTCCTTGTCCGACATGATCCGGGTCCGCTTCTGCGGGCCCGCGACCACACGGTCGATCGCCTCGTCCAGCATGTCGTTGTCGATGAGCTTCTTGTTGCTGCGCGCGGTGAGCAGCGCAGCTTCGTTCAGCACGTTCGACAGGTCGGCACCGGTGAAGCCGGGGGTCCGGCGGGCCACCGCGGACAGGTCGACGCCCGGGGCGACCGGCTTGCCCTTCTGGTGGACCTTGAGGATCTCCAGACGGCCCTGCATGTCCGGGCGGTCGACCGCGATCTGGCGGTCGAACCGGCCGGGGCGCAGGAGGGCCGGGTCGAGGATGTCGGGCCGGTTCGTGGCGGCGATCAGGATGACGCCGCCCTTCACGTCGAAGCCGTCCATCTCGACGAGCAGCTGGTTGAGCGTCTGCTCGCGCTCGTCGTGACCGCCGCCGAGGCCGGCGCCGCGATGGCGGCCGACCGCGTCGATCTCGTCGACGAAGACGATCGCCGGGGCGTTCGCCTTGGCCTGCTCGAAGAGGTCACGGACTCGGGAGGCACCGACACCGACGAACATCTCGACGAAGTCGGAACCCGAGATCGAGTAGAAGGGAACGCCCGCCTCGCCCGCGACAGCACGCGCGAGCAGGGTCTTGCCGGTACCAGGAGGCCCGTAGAGCAGGACGCCCTTGGGGATCTTGGCGCCGACGGCCTGGAACTTGGCCGGCTCCTGGAGGAACTCCTTGATCTCGTGGAGCTCCTCGACGGCCTCGTCCGAACCGGCGACGTCCGCGAACGTCGTCTTCGGGGTGTCCTTGGTGATGAGCTTCGCCTTGGACTTCCCGAAGTTCATGACCCGGGAGCCGCCACCCTGCATCTGATTCATCAGGAACAGGAAGACGACGACGATGAGGACGAAGGGCAGCAGAGACAGCAGGATGCCCAGGAACGGGTTCTGCTTGGACGGCGAAACGGTGTAGCCGTCCGGGATCTGCTTGTTCTCGTACTTGTTCTGGAGTGTGTTGGCCAGGGTCACGCCCTGGTCGCCGATGTAACTCGACTGGATCTTCGAGCTGCCGTCAACCTTCTCGCCGTCCTTCAGCGAGACCTTGATGACCTGCTCGTCGCCGGTGGTGATCTTTGCCGACTCGACCTTGTTCTGGTTGATCGCCTGGACGACCTGGCCGGTGTCCACCGTCTTGTAGCCGCCGGACGAACCGACGACCTGCATCAACACGACCACGGCAAGGACGGCCAGCACGATCCACATGACCGGCCCACGGAAGTATCGCTTCACGTCCATCCATACGGAGCGGTGCCGCCCCGTCCCTCCTGCCATAGTGAGTTTGATAAAGACTGTTCTTCGGACGGTACCCCAGCATTGTCACCCGAAGCCGCAGGGGACTGCTGGCAATCCCGCCCACGCATGCTCCAACGGCGCGAAACCCGCTGGGGTTCCCGAACGCCTTACGAGGACTCAGCCGCCCTCGTCGGGAAGGTGCTCAGCCGCCGTAGACGTGGGGCGCGAGCGTACCGACGAACGGGAGGTTGCGGTACTTCTCGGCGTAGTCCAGGCCGTACCCGATGACGAACTCGTTCGGGATGTCGAAGCCGACCCACTCCACGTCGATCGCGACCTTCGCCGCGTCCGGCTTGCGCAGCAGCGTGCACACCTTCAGCGAGGCGGGCTCGCGCGAGCCGAGGTTGGACAGCAGCCAGGACAGGGTCAGTCCCGAGTCGATGATGTCCTCGACGATCAGGACGTGCTTGCCCTTGATGTCGGTGTCGAGATCCTTGAGGATCCGCACCACGCCGGAGGACTGGGTGCCCGCGCCGTACGACGACACGGCCATCCAGTCCATGGTGACGGGGGTGGACAGCGCACGCGCGAGGTCCGCCATGACCATCACGGCGCCCTTGAGCACTCCGACGATCAGCAGGTCCTTGCCCGCGTACTCCGCGTCGATCTTCGCGGCCAGCTCTGCCAGCTTCGCGTCGATCTCTTCCTTGGTGATGAGCA
Source organism: Streptomyces sp. NBC_01428 (assembly GCF_036231965.1). NCBI lineage: Bacteria > Bacillati > Actinomycetota > Actinomycetes > Kitasatosporales > Streptomycetaceae > Streptomyces > Streptomyces sp. NBC_01428. Next base: position 4,343,586 of record NZ_CP109499.1, read on the forward strand.
CCGACTTGAGGTCGGTGCCCATGTCTTTCGCGTCCACCCGCATCACTTTCGGTCGTCCGTCCCACTTTTTTGGGCTCGCGCGGCCGGTCGGACCGCCCGGGACCCGGTACTGGGGTCCCGTGGAACCGCGTGAGCGGCCCCGGCGGAGGGTCCGGTTTTCAGCCTTGCCGAATCACCAGTCTGCCACCCTGCCGCTGAGCGACGACTTTGCCCGGGAGATTGATCGCTCCCTGGCCTCGCCAGCCGGTGATCAGCCGGTCGATCTCCTCGATGTGACGGGCGAACAGGGAACCCGCCGGGGCACCCGCCTCGATGGCCGCGCGGCGCAGGATGCGGCGCCGTACGGCGGGCGGCAGGGCGTAGAGCTTGGCGCACTCCAGGAGGCCGGCCGCGTCGCGTACGGAGGCCTCGGCCTGGCTGGCCCAGGTGTCGAGGGCGTCGGCGTCGTCCCGGGACAGCTGGGCCGTCCGGGCGAGCGCCTCCACGACGCCTTTGCCGAGGGCCTTCTCCAGGGCGGGCAGCCCCTCGTGGCGGAGCCGCGAACGCGTGTACGCCGGATCGGTGTTGTGCGGGTCGTCCCAGACGGGCAGCGACTGGACCATGCACGCCTTGCGGGCGGTCTGCCGGTCCAGGTGCAGGAAGGGACGCCGGTAGCGGCCGTCGGCCCCCGAGACCGCGGCCATGCCGGACAGGGAGCGGATGCCGGAGCCGCGGGCGAGGCCGAGCAGGACGGTCTCGGCCTGGTCGTCGCGGGTGTGGCCGAGGAGGATCGCGGTGGCGCCGTGGCGCTCGGCGGCGGAGTCCAGAGCGGCGTACCGGGCGTCGCGGGCGGCGGCCTCGGGGCCTCCGTCGCGGCCGACGGTGACGGCGATCGACTCGGCGGGGCCCAGGCCGAGTTCGGTCAGGCGCAGGACGACCTCGTCGGCGCGCAGGTCGGAACCGGGCTGCAGACCGTGGTCGACGGTGATGCCACCGGCTCGGATGCCGAGTTTGGGGGCCTCGAAGGCGAGGGCGGAGGCGAGCGCCATGGAATCGGCGCCGCCGGAGCACGCTACGAGGACGAGGGGCGCCGGAGGCGCGTCGCCGCCCTGGCGCGGCCGGGGAGAGGTCGCGGGGGGCTGTTCGAGGGGAGCGCCCGCCGGCACGGTCATGCTGCGGCGTGTTCCGGGGGCGGGGACGCGCTCGGCGTCGGGCACGCAGGGGCGCGCGGCACCGCGCGCGGGCGTACGCCGGGTGTCGGGGGTGGGCGGGTGCTCGGTGAGGATGTCGTGGAGTACGCGGCGGACCGCCAGGCGTATCGCCGCGACCGCAGGATGGGGACCCATGTCCGGTTCCCTTCATGAAGTTTTCGGGGGGTTAGCCCGGGATCGGTCACTCAGAGTGTGTAGATGGTGACAGAACCGGGGCGTTCCCCGAGCATTGCACGCCTACCCATGCTCCACGGTCCCTCGGACGGGTGATTGGAGGGGCGTTTGCCTGCCGTCGGCCGGATCCGGTTCACGACCGTCCCGTAAGGTTCACGACTCCGCCTTGCGGTGCACCCGTGTGACCCAGTCCGCCGGTTTGGCGATCTCCGCCTTGGTCGGGAGGGTGTTCGGCGAGGTCCACACGCGGTTGAACCCGTCCATGCCGACCTCGTTGACGACCGCGCGGACGAAACGCTCGCCGTCGCGGTACTGCCGGAGCTTCGCGTCGAGGCCGAGCAGCTTGCGCAGGGCCAGGTCCAGGCGGGAGGCACCCTTCGCGCGGCGCTGCTGGAACTTCTCGCGGATCTCCGCGACGGAGGGGACCACCTCGGGTCCGACGCCGTCCATCACGAAGTCGGCGTGTCCCTCCAGGAGCGACATCACGGCGGTGAGCCGGCCGAGGATCTCCCGCTGGGCGGGCGTCTGCACGATTTCCACAAGGGAACGCCCGCCGTCGTCCTCCTCGGTGTCCGGGCGCGAGCCGGCGAGGGACTGCGCGGCCTCGCGGACGCGCTCCAGGACGGTCATGGGGTCGACCTCGGTCTCCCCCAAGAACGACTGGATTTCGCCCTCCAGGTGGTCGCGCAGCCAGGGCACGGCCGAGAACTGGGTGCGGTGCGTCTCCTCGTGGAGGCACACCCAGAGGCGGAAGTCGTGCGGCTGGACGTCGAGTTCACGCTCCACGTGCACGATGTTCGGGGCGACGAGCAGCAGCCTGCCACCGCCGTTGCCGGGACCCGCTGGGCCGCCGGCGGGCAGGTCCCGGGTCGCGGGCGCGAACGTCTCGTACTGCCCGAGGACCCGCGAGGACAGGAACGACAGCAGCATGCCCACCTCGACGCCGGTGACCTTGCCGCCGACCGCGCCGAGGACGGCTCCGCCGGGAGTGTTGCCGCGCCGCTCCTGCATCTTCCCCAGGAGGGGCTTGAGGATCTCCCGGAACCCCGCGACGTTCGCCCGCACCCATCCGGGGCGGTCGACGACGAGGACGGGGGTGTCGTGCAGGACGTCGTCACCCATGCGGGTGAAGCCCCGGACGTGCTCCTCCGAGGACTTCGCGTGCCTGCGCAGTTCGGCGACGATGGCCCTGGCCTCGTCACGGCTCACTTCGGGGCCCGGCCGCACGAGCCGGGTCGCGGTCGCCACCGCGAGGTTCCAGTCGACCATCCCAGTAGATGCAGCACCACCGATGCTCGTCATGCGTCAACCGTACGTGAGCGGGTCCGCCTGCGGTGAGGGGTACGGCGCCGGATGCGGCCGGGCGGGGGGCCGGTGGTGCCGCTGATGCCGGTGGGACGGAACGGGCCCGACGCCGTGCGGACGGCTCATCGTTCACTCGTCCTGTCGCCGTGGCGGGCCCGTCCCTCCGCCGTGACGGGCCCCGTCCGTCCCGCCGTCCCGCGGCTACCGGCAGCCGCAGGACGCCAGTGCCGTCGCCGTGTGGTCGAGGGCGGACCGCGCGGCGAACGGATTGGGCGGGTTCGCCTCGTCCGACGTCATGAAGGCGAAGGCGAGAAGTCGGCCGTCCGCGTCGACGACCGTTCCGGCGAGGGTGTTCACGCCCGTCAGGGTGCCGGTCTTGGCGCGGACGACGCCGGTGGCCGTGGGGGCGTCGGCGTACCGGGTGCTGAGCGTGCCGGTGAAGCCGGCGATGGGCAGCCCCGTGAGGACCGTGCGGAGTTCCGGGTGGTCCGGGTCACCGGCGGCGGCCAGCAGGGCGGTGAGGAGGTCCGCGGAGAGCTTGTCGGCGCGGTTCAGACCGCTGCCGTCCGCGAAGTGCGCGCCGGTGAGCGGGAGTCCGAGCTTCTTCAGGACGGCGTGGATCGCCTTCGCGTCGCCGTCGAAGCTGGGGTCCGCGCCGGTGGCGAGGGCGACCTGACGGGCCAGGGCCTCGGCGATGTCGTTGTCGCTGTTGGTCAGCATGCGCTCGACGAGCGCGGACAGCGGCGGCGAGGAGACGGACGCGAGGGCCTTGGAGCGGCCCGTCGCCTTCGAGGGGCCCGGTGAGGTCGCGTCGATGCCGCGGGCGTGCAGCAGATCGGCGAACTTCCGCGCCGCGTCGGCCGCCGGGTCCCCGGCGCGCACGGCCGTACCGCTCGTGGAGTCGTCCCCGCGGCCCTCGTCGACCATCAGCGGGGTCACCTCGGCGATGTTCTCGTTGACCCCGATGGGGTGAAGTACGGGCCCCTTGTAGAGCGAGGTGTCGTACGAGAGCGTCACGTGGTCCATGTGACGGGACTTCAGCGCGGCGGCCGTCCGGTCGGCGAGGGTGCGCAGGCTCGCCCAGCCGTCGGTGACCTTGCGCGCGGTCAGGGTCGGGTCGCCGCCGCCGACCAGCACGACCTCCTTGGTGTCGGGCTCCAGGACCGTACGCGTCGTGATGCGGTGGTCGGGGCCGGGGGCCGTGAGGGCGGCGACCGCGGTGGCGATCTTCGTGGTGGAGGCCGGGGTCTGGACCTCGTCGGCGCCCTTGCCGTAGAGCCGCTTGCCGGTCGCCACGTCGACGACGACGGCGGTGCGCCGGGCGCCGAGGACGGAGTCGTCGAGCAGGGGGTCGAGGACGTTCTTGAGGGCCTTCTCGGCGGGGGCGGGCACGGTGCCCGTGGAGCGGCTCAGTCCGGCCAGGACGGTCGCGGCGCTGGGGGCGGGCCGGGGCGTCGTCGCGGCGGCACCGGCCGCGCCCGCGTGATCTGCGCCACCCTCGGGCGCCCGCGATGCGGCCCAGTCGCGCTCCGCCGTACGCTGACCGGTGGAGTCCCAGGGACCGGCCACGGTCGCCGCACCGGCCGCGAGCGCCAGCCCCACGGTGGCGGCGACCGCTGTGAGCTGCGGTGTCGTGAACCGCACGGCACGGGGCCGCACGGCTCGGGTGACCCGCGCCACATGCGGTTTCACCGTCCGCGCGACCCGCACCAGATGCGGTCTCGCGGTCCGCCAAGCCCTCAGCTCTGGCACGACCACCAGCCCCTTTCGCGATCACCCACCTGCGTGAGGGACACTTAACCACCAGAACTATGTGCTGATCATGGAGGAGCCACCGGTGGAGTTCGACGTCACGATCGAGATTCCGAAGGGTTCACGGAACAAGTACGAGGTGGACCACGAGACCGGTCGGATCCGTCTGGACCGTCGACTCTTCACCTCGACCAGCTACCCGGCCGACTACGGCTTCGTCGAGAACACCCTCGGCGAGGACGGCGACCCGCTGGACGCCCTGGTCATCCTGGACGAGCCGACGTTCCCCGGCTGCCTCATCCAGTGCCGAACCATCGGCATGTTCCGGATGACGGACGAGGCCGGCGGCGACGACAAACTGCTGTGCGTCCCGGCGCACGACCCGCGGGTGGAGCACCTGCGCGACATCCACCACGTGTCGGAGTTCGACCGCCTGGAGATCCAGCACTTCTTCGAGGTCTACAAGGACCTCGAGCCCGGCAAGTCCGTCGAGGGCGCCGACTGGGTCGGCCGCACGGACGCCGAGGCCGAGATCGAGCGTTCCTACAAGCGCTTCAAGGAGTCGGGCGGTCACTGACCTGCCGTGGGCGGCTCCGGCCGCCCCGATTCCGAACGGGCCGTGCGATCCCTCCGGGGGCCGCGCGGCCCGTTCGCGTATCCGTACGCATACTGAGGCATACGGAGGTTAGAAGAAGATCCACAGGCAGGCGAAAGGCGAGGCGGGAGTTGGTGGCGGACCCGGAAGCGGAAGACCGCAAGCCGCAGTCGGACGAGGCGAGGAAGGCCTTCGGTCCGTCTGCCGGTCTCGCGGCGCCAGGGTCTGCGGCTGTTGACGAGGACTCGTCGATCACGTCGGAGTTCGCCCTTCCCAAGGGGCTCGCCGGCGCGCAGCAGCAGCCGGCCGACGCGTCGACCACGTCCGAGTTCTCGGTCCCCCGTGGCCTCGATGTCACGCAGGCGCCGCCGGTCGAGCAGGAGGGCTCGGCGTTCAGCCTCCCCGCCACGTACAGCGCGCGGCAGGCCCCGCCGGCCTTCACCCCGCCGAACGGCATCCCGTCCGTCAGCCTGACGAAGGACGCCCCTTGGCAGGACCGGATGCGCACGATGCTGCGCATGCCGGTGACCGAACGGCCGGCGCCCGAGCCCGTCCACAAGGAGGACGATTCGGGGCCGGCCGTCCCGCGCGTGCTCGACCTGACGCTGAGGATCGGCGAGCTGCTCCTCGCGGGCGGTGAGGGCGCCGAGGACGTGGAGACGGCGATGTTCGCCGTCTGCCGCTCCTACGGCCTCGACCGCTGCGAGCCGACCGTCACCTTCACGCTGCTGTCGATCTCGCACCAGCCGTCCCTGGTGGACGACCCGGTGACGGCGTCCCGGACGGTCCGCCGCCGGGGCACCGACTACACCCGTCTGGCGGCCGTGTACCGGCTCGTGGACGATCTCAGCGACCCGGAGACCGCGATCTCCCTGGAGGAGGCCTACGGGCGCCTCGCGGAGATGCGCCGCAACCGGCACCCGTACCCCGGATGGGTGCTCACGGCCTCCGGCGGGCTGCTGGCCGGTGCGGCCTCCGTGCTCGTCGGCGGTGACGCGATCGTGTTCGTCGCGGCGGCACTCGGCGCGATGCTCGGCGACCGGCTCGCGTGGCTGTGCGCCGGACGCGGACTGCCCGAGTTCTACCAGTTCACCGTCGCCGCCATGCCGCCCGCCGCGATAGGGGTGGCCCTCACGGTCGCGCACGTCGACGTGAAGGCGTCCGCGGTGATCACCGGTGGGCTCTTCGCCCTGCTGCCGGGGCGGGCGCTCGTCGCGGGCGTGCAGGACGGTCTGACCGGCTTCTATATCACCGCGTCCGCGCGCCTGCTCGAAGTCATGTACTTCTTCGTCGGCATCGTCGCCGGTGTCCTCGTCGTGCTGTATTTCGGCGTGAAGCTGGGCGCGGAGCTCAACCCGGACGCGGCGCTGAACATCTCCGAACGGCCGCTGCTGCAGATCGCCGCGTCCATGCTGCTGTCGCTGACCTTCGCGGTGCTCCTCCAGCAGGAGCGGTCCACCGTGCTGGCCGTGACCCTCAACGGAGGAGTCGCCTGGTCGGTGTACGGGGCGATGCACTACGCGGGGGGCATCTCCCCGGTGGCCTCCACGGCCGTCGCCGCGGGCCTGGTCGGGCTCTTCGGGCAGTTGCTGTCGCGCTACCGGTTCGCGTCGGCGCTGCCGTACACGACCGCTGCGATCGGGCCGCTGCTGCCCGGTTCGGCCACCTACTTCGGACTGCTGTCGATCGCGCAGAACGAGGTCGACAAGGGCCTGGTCTCGCTCACGAAGGCGGCGGCCCTGGCGATGGCCATCGCGATCGGCGTGAACCTCGGTTCGGAGATCTCGCGGCTCTTCCTGCGGCTGCCGGGCGGCTCCGCCGGCGGCCGGCGGGCCGCCAAGCGGACGCGCGGATTCTGAGGTCCGCGGCCGCCGCGAGGGCGGCCGCGCGCCGTCAGCTCCGGCCGTTCCCCTGACCGTTCCCCTGGCCGTAGGGGTACTGCTCCGAGCCGTACGGCTGCTGGGAGGGGTCCTGCGGGTACGGGCGACGGCGGCCCTGACGCGGGTCGTAACCCTGCTGGGGCTGCTGCTGGGGCTCGTGCTGCTGCTGGGGGCGTCCCTGGTCGTAGCCCTGCTGGTAGCCCTGGTCGTACTGCTGCGGGTCGTACTGCTGCTGGTCGTAGCCGCCCTGACCCTGGCCGTACTGCTGCTGGTACGGGTCCTGGTACTGCGGCTGCTGGTGCGGGTGGCCGTAGCCCTGGTTCTGGTTCGCGTACGGGTCCTGGCCGCCCTGGTGGCCGTACGGGTCGTGGCCCTGGTTCTGGTTCTGGTTCTGACCCTGGTGGCCGTACGAACCGTCGTGGCCGGTGTTCCCGTACGCCTGGCCGTGGCCCTGGTAGCCGTACTGGTCCTGGCCCTCCTGGACCGGCGGTACGCGCAGCGGCCGGGTCGCGTCGTCCATGACGGGCGCGGCGGGACGGGTGTGGGCGGCCGGGGGCAGGTCCTGGGCCGGCGGCTGCGGGTTCTTCTTGGCCTTGGACCGGGCGCGCAGGAACTCGATGGCGATCGGGACGACCGACACGAGGACGATCAGGATCAGGATCGCCTCGATGTTCTTGTGCACGAACTCGATGTTGCCGAGCCAGGAACCGAGCAGGGTGACACCCGCTCCCCACAGGACGCCGCCGATGATGTTGAACGTGATGAAGGAGCGGTACTTCATGCCGCTGACGCCGGCGATGATCGGCGTGAACGTGCGCACGATGGGCACGAAGCGGGCCAGCACCAGGGACTTGGGCCCGTACTTCTCGAAGAACTCGTGGGCCTTCACCACGTTCTCCTGCTTGAACAGGCGGGAGTCCGGGCGGGTGAACAGGGAGGGACCGACCTTCTTGCCGAACAGGTAGCCCGCCTGGTCGCCGAGGATCGCCGCGACGCAGATCAGCAGGATCGCCGCCCACAGCGGGAAGTCCAGGGTGCCCGCCGTGATCAGCAGACCGCAGGTGAACAGCAGCGAGTCGCCCGGCAGGAAGAAGCCGATGAGCAGACCGGACTCGGCGAAGACGATGAGCAGCAGGCCCCAGATGCCGAAGTTGTCCAGGAGCGTGTTCGGATCCAGCCAGCTTGGACCTAGGGCAAGCGTCGTCACGGTTCCGGGCTCCTGAGGGGTGAAGGGAGGTGCGGCGGTCCTGTTCGGCCGACCAAAGCTATCAACGCAATGGGTCCACCCCAGGTTCCACCCGTGGCTCCAGGATGCACTGTGCGCCGACTGGGACAAAGCTGTGAGCCATGGGCATCGAAGAATACGGAGGCGGCCAGGGTCCGCAGTCGGACGTTCTGGTCGTGACGACGAACGACGTACCCGGATACCGCGTCGAGCGGGTCATCGGTGAGGTGTTCGGCCTCACCGTGCGCTCGCGTCATCTGGGCAGCCAGATCGGCGCGGGTCTGAAGTCGATGATCGGCGGTGAGCTCAAGGGGCTCACCAAGACGCTGGTCGAGACGAGGAACCAGGCCATGGAACGGCTCGTCGAGCAGGCACGCACGCGTGGCGGCAACGGCGTCCTGATGTTCCGCTTCGACGTGAGCGAGGCGGCGGACGTCGGCACGGAGGTGTGCGCGTACGGGACGGCCGTGGTCCTCGTGAAGGAGTAGCGCGAACGGCCCGTGCGGGCCGGCACGGGTAAGGGGCGGCCGCCATGGACGGACGCCCCCTACTCCTCTGTCTACGGCCGGTGCGCGCCCGTGGGCGGGCGGCCGGTCCTCACGCGCCGGCCCGGACCGCGTTCGCCGCGATCGCGTCCCTCAGGTGCTCGGCCAGTCCCGGCCGCATGGAGTCGTAGAACTCCTTGAACCGCTCGTCGGCGACGTACATCTCGCCGAGTCCTCGGTGGATCGCGTAGGTGCAGTCGTAGAACCACCGGGTGATGTGCCGCCGGTGCTCCTCGGCCAGGTCCATGGCCCGCTCGCCGTCCGGCGGATCACCGGCCTCCATGAGGGCTGCGTACCGCTCGCCCCACGACGCCACCTCCGCCTGCATCCGCTTCCAGTCGTCCTTGGTGTAGCCGGCCGCACGGCGCTGCGACTCGGCGTAGGTGTCCGTCCCTCCCCAGCGGCGTTCGGCCTCCTCCGCGTGTGCCTCGGGGTCCTTGTCCCCGAAGACCTCGAACCTCTCCTCGGGCGTGAGGTTGATGCCCATCGTGCGTGCCTCCATGGCGTGCTCCACGGCCGCCGCCATCTTCTGCAGTCTCTCGATCCGGGCGGTGAGCAGGTCGTGCTGACGGCGCAGGTGTGTGCGCGGGTCGGCCTTCCCGGTCGCCTGGTCGTCGAGCAGGGCGGCGACCTCGTCGAGCGGGAAGCCGAGCTCCCGGTAGAACAGGATCTGCTGCAGCCGGTCGAGGTCGGCGTCGTCGTAGCGCCGGTGCCCCGCGTGGCTGCGCCCGCCGGGTGCGAGCAGGCCGATCTCGTCGTAGTGGTGCAGCGTGCGCACCGTGATCCCGGCGAAACCGGCGACCTGGCCCACTGAGTAGCTCAACGTCCGCTCCTTCCTCGGTACGCGCTTCACGATGGGTCCTCACGCCACGTGAGGTGCAAGTCCCGGCCCGTCGTCCGGCCCGGGACGCCCCCGGGCGGCCTCTCCCCCGCCGGGCTCCGGCGGCCGCTCGGGATGTTATGTCCGTTTCACGCACTTAGGGTGAGCCCGTGACCGAAGAAGCGGCTCCCCCGGGGCCGGCCCCCTCCGGGGCGATGCGCGCACGGACCCTGCTGCCGCTGTTCCTTCCTGCCGTGGTCGTCGGCGCGGTCGCCAGCCTCCTCTTCGTCGGCGTGAGCGAGCTGGCCGAACAGCTCAAGGACGTGCTGTGGACCACTCTCCCGGACGCGCTCGGCATCGGCGGCTACTCCTCCCTGTGGATGATCGTCATGCTCACCGCCACCGGTGTCCTGGTCGGTCTGGTGGTGTGGAAGGCACCGGGACACGCGGGCCCCGACCCGGCGACCCTGGGGCTCCAGGCCTCCCCGATGGCCCTCGTGATCCTCCCGGGGCTCCTCGTGGCGACCGCGCTGATGCTGGCCGGCGGTCCGAGCCTCGGCCCCGAGAACCCGATCATCGCGGTCAACGTGGCGCTGGCGTTCTGGGCGGGCCGCAGGTTCGCGCCCGCCGCCCCCGGCGAGGTGTGGGTGACCCTGGCCGAGGCCGCGACCATCGGCGCCCTGTTCGGTACGCCGGTGGCGGCGGCGCTGGTCATCTCCGAGGCGCTCGCCGGGCGCCAGGTGAGGGGCAGGCTGTGGGACAACCTCTTCGCCCCGCTGACGGCGGCTTCGGTGGGCTCGATGACCACGGCGCTGCTCGGCCATTCGAGCTTCGACCTCGATCTGCCCCCGCTCGGCGATCCCGGCTGGGCCGACGTCCTGTCCGCGCTGGTGATCGCCTCCGCGGCGGCCGTGCTGGGCATGGCCGCGGTCTACGTCTTCCCCTACGTCCACAAGGTCTTCTCGCGCCTGCGTCGCCCCATGGTGGCGCTTCCCGTCGGCGGGCTCGTCCTCGGCCTGCTCGGCTGTCTGGGCGGCTCCCTGACGCTGTTCAAGGGCCTGGACCAGGTCGCCGAGCTGGCCAGGAACCCCGACGGCTACTCGGCGGGCCGGCTCGCGCTGATGACCGTGGTGAAGCTGGCCGCGCTGGTGATCGCGGCGTCCTGCGGCTTCCGCGGCGGCCGCATCTTCCCGGCCGTGTTCGCGGGCGCCGCGTTCGGCCTGTGCGCCCACGCACTCGTTCCCTCGGTCCCGGCCTCGCTGGGACTGGCCGCCGGAGTCCTGGGCACGCTCCTCGCGATCACCCGGCAGGGCTGGGTGAGCCTGTTCACCGCCGCCGTTCTGGTGTCCTCGCCCTCGATCATCGCCCTTCTGTGCATCGCCTCCCTGCCGGCCTGGCTGCTGGTGACGGGCCGGCCCCAGATGCAGCTGCGCGAGGACGGGACCGCGATCCGATGACCCGATCCGTGAACCGCGGGAGTGCCCGCATCCGATGAACGAAGGGGACACTCCGTCCCGCAGACCGATGGGAGAAGACCCATGGCGCTCCACAAGGGCCACCAGGCGCACGAAGAGAGCCCGATGTCCGTCAACCCGTTCTACGGGGAGACCAACCCGGTCAGCGGCATGGTCGAGGCGCCGCCGAAGCACCGCCTCCCGGACGGCCCGCTGCCGCCCACCACGGCGCTCCAGATCGTGCACGACGAGCTGATGCTGGACGGGAACTCCCGGCTGAACCTCGCCACCTTCGTCACCACCTGGATGGAACCGCAGGCGGGGATGCTGATGGCGGAGTGCCGCGACAAGAACATGATCGACAAGGACGAGTACCCGCGCACGGCCGAGCTGGAGCGGCGCTGCGTGGCGATGCTCGCCGAGCTGTGGCACGCGCCGGACCCCTCCGCGACGGTCGGCTGTTCGACGACCGGGTCGAGCGAGGCGTGCATGCTCGCCGGCATGGCGCTGAAGCGGCGCTGGACGCAGCGCAACGCCGACCGCTACCCCGGCGCGCGGCCCAACCTGGTGATGGGGGTGAACGTCCAGGTCTGCTGGGACAAGTTCTGCAACTTCTGGGAGGTCGAGGCCCGCCAGGTCCCCATGGAGGGCGACCGGTTCCATCTCGACCCCCAGGCGGCGGCCGAGCTGTGCGACGAGAACACCATCGGGGTCGTCGGCATCCTCGGCTCCACCTTCGACGGGTCGTACGAGCCGATCCAGGAGCTGTGCGAGGCGCTGGACGCCCTCCAGGAGCGCACGGGCCTCGACATCCCCGTCCATGTCGACGGCGCGTCCGGCGCGATGGTCGCGCCCTTCATCGACGAGGACCTCGTCTGGGACTTCCGGCTGCCGCGGGTGGCGTCGATCAACACCTCGGGCCACAAGTACGGCCTGGTGTACCCGGGCGTCGGCTGGGCGCTCTGGCGGACCCCCGAGGACCTGCCCGAGGAGCTGGTGTTCCGGGTGAACTACCTGGGCGGCGACATGCCGACCTTCGCGCTCAACTTCTCGCGCCCCGGAGCGCAGGTCGCCGCGCAGTACTACACGTTCCTGCGGCTGGGCCGCGAGGGCTACCGGACGGTGCAGCAGACGACCCGGGACGTGGCACGAGGTCTGGCCGAACGGGTCGACTGCCTGGGCGACTTCCGGCTCATCACCCGGGGCGACGAGCTGCCGGTGTTCGCCTTCACGACGACGCCGGACATCACCTCGTACGACGTGTTCGACGTGTCCCGGCGCATGCGCGAGAGCGGCTGGCTGATCCCGGCGTACACGTTCCCCGAGAACCGGCAGGACCTGTCGGTGCTGCGGGTGGTGTGCCGCAACGGCTTCACCTCCGACCTGGCCGAGCTGTTCATCGACGACCTGAAGCGGCTGCTGCCCGAACTGCGCGCCCAGTCCGCCCCGTTGACCCGGGACAAGAGCGCGGCGACCAGCTTCCACCACTAGGGCGGCCCCGGGGCGGGTCGTCCACGCTCAGCCGGTGGCGCGGTCGTGACGGGTCAGCGGGTGTCCTCCGGGTGCCGCTCGCCCGTCGCGTACGGGTTCTCCTCGCCCTCCGCGAGGACCCCGACGAACGGCGCGCCCTCCCCCGCGAAGGTGTACGCGCCGGCCTCGACGCGGGAGATCAGACCGCGGGTCCACGCCGCGTCGGCATCGGCGGAGTGGACCCACAGGTTCATGATCTCCCCGATGTGGCCGAGCTGTTCCGGGCCGTCCTCGGGCACATAGTGCCCGGTCACCGCCGCCCGCCACTCCTCGATCCTCCCGATCCGCTCCTTCAGGAGGGACAGGGCCTCCTCCCGCGGGAGGTCGACCATGAAGCCGATCCCCGCCGACCGCACGTCCATCTTCTGGTCGTACGCCGTCAGGGACGCCCGCAGCAGCGCCAGGAACTCCGCGGTGCCGCTGTCCGTGATCTCGTACTCGGTGCGGGGCGGGCCGCCGGCCGTGGACGGCGCGATCTCGTGGGCGTGCAGCAAGCCCTGCTTGGCCATCTGCTTGAGCGCGTGGTAGATCGAGCCGGGTTTGGCGTTGGACCACTCGTGCGCGCCCCAGTACTCCAGGTCGTTGCGCACCTGGTAGCCGTGGGCCCGCCCGTGCTGGCGTACCGCGCCGAGCACGAGGAGACGGATCGCTGACATGCCGCCCAGCCTAGGCGCGGTGTCAGCCCCAGGAGGTGCCCCGCTCCTGTGCGACCAGCTCGAAGGCCGTCCTCCCGTCCAGCGACTCGCGGATGATGTCGGCGTGGCCCGCGTGCCGGGCCGTCTCGCGGATCAGGTGGAGGGCCACCCACCGCATCGACACGCGTCCCTCGGGCGGGAACCAGGGGTCGGCCGGGAGCGCGAAGGTCGCGTCGAGACTCGGCACCGAGCGCAGGAACGCGTCGGTCTCGGCGGCGACCTTCTCCCAGTACGCGAGCTGGGAGGCGACGGTCTCGCCCTCGACCAGCACGAAGCACTCGTGCCAGTTCGACTCGTCCCGCCGCACGGCGGGGGCCTCGCCCCGGGCGCGGGCGATCCACCCCTGCTCGACCTCGGCGACATGCTTGAGCAGCCCGGACAGGGACAGTTCGCTCGCGCTCGGCCGGCTCGCGGCCTGCTCCTCGGTGAGTCCGAGCAGCGCCCGGCGGACACCGCCCCGCTGCTCCTCGATGAAGGCGAGCAGCGCACCGCGCTCGTCGCCCCGTTCCTCGGCTCCCACGTGCGTGACCATGAACGGCCCCTCTCGTCCCATCGGGTCCTTCTGCCTGACACCGATGGACGCTACGGGCCCTTGCGGTCAGGTTCTGTCCGCAAGGGCCCGAGTGCGCGAGAAGGGGGCGAGGACCGTCTCGGCGGTCGCGAGGGGACGTTCCCCTCCGGCTGCCGGAGGCCGTCAGGAGCCGTCAGGAGCCCTCAGAAGGGGAAGCGGCTGCGGCCGTGCTGCACGGAGATCCACTTCGTGGTGGTGAACGCGTCGACCGTCGTCTCGCCGTTCAGGCGGCCGATGCCGGAGTGCTTCTCGCCGCCGAACGGGACGAGGGGCTCGTCGTGGACGGTGCCGTCGTTCACGTGGAACATGCCGGTGTCGATCTGCTTGGCGAAGTTCACGCCGCGCTCGACGTCGGCGGTGTGGACGGCGCCGGACAGTCCGTAGGGGGTGTCGTTGACGAGGCGGACGGCCTCCTCCTCGCCGTCGAAGGGGACGAGGAAGACGACCGGCCCGAAGACCTCCTGGCGAAGCAGGGCGGAGTCGGCGGGCAGGCCGGTCAGGACGGAGGGCTCGACCAGGTTGTCGGTGGTCGTACCGTGCACCAGGGCGGTGGCGCCCTCGGCGATCGCCTGCTCGACGGTGGCCGAAAGGGAGTCCGCCTGCGAGGAGTTGATGACGGGGCCGATCACCGTCTGCGGGTCGCCGGGGTCACCGGCCTTCAGCGTCCGCACCTTGGCGACGAACTTCTCGGTGAACTCCGCCTCGACGGAGCGGTCCACGAGGACACGGTTCGCGGCCATGCAGACCTGGCCCTGGTGGACGTAGCGGCTGAAGACGGCGGCGTCGACCGCGTAGTCGACGTCCGCGTCGTCCAGCACCACCAGGGCGCTGTTGCCGCCCAGTTCGAGGACCGAGCGCTTGAAGTTCGCGGCGCAGACCGTGGCGACGTGCCGGCCGACCTTGTCGGAGCCGGTGAAGGAGATGACCTTCGGCACCGGGTGCTCGATGAAGGCGTCGCCTATCTCGGCTATGTCGGTGATGACGACGTTCAGCAGGCCGCCCGGCAGCCCCGCGTCCTCGAAGATCTTCGCGACCAGGGAGCCGCCGACGATCGGCGTGTTCTGGTGCGGCTTGAGGACCACGCCGTTGCCGAGCGCGAGGGCCGGGGCGACGGACTTGACCGACAGCAGGAAGGGGAAGTTGAAGGGGCTGATGACACCCACGACGCCCACCGGGACGCGGTAGAGGCGGTTCTCCTTGCCGTCGACCGGCGAGGGGATGATCTTCCCCTCGGGACGCAGCGCCAGCTGGACCGACTCGCGCAGGAACTCCCGGACGAGGTGCAGCTCGAACGCGGCCTTGAGACGGGTGCCGCCCAGCTCCGCGATGATCACCTCGGTGATCTCGGCCTCACGCTCGTCGATGAGGGCGAGGGCCTTCTCGAAGACGGCGCGGCGCGCGTACGGGTTGGTGGCGCCCCATTCCTTCTGGGCGCGCTCGGCGGCACGGTAGGCGTCGTCGACCTCCTCCACCGTGGCGATGGTGATCGAGGCCAGCTTCTCGCCGTCGTACGGGTTGAAGTCGATGATGTCCCAGGAGCCGGTGCCCGGGCGCCACTCGCCGTCGATGTACTGCTGGGCCAGGTCGGTGAAGTAGGACGACATGCGCTCCCTCAATCCCTGTGCTGCCGAAGCAGGCTCCTGGCCCGGGGCAGCGGACATCCGATCACGGTCTGATCACACGTCATCGTACTTGTGTTTCAAGGGAGTTGAAGGTGACCTGGCAAGTCCGGGCGTCGATCAGGAGAGCTGGAGGAGACCCCGGAGCAGGTCGCGGCTCTCGGACGGCCCGGGGCTGTCCTGCTGGAGCTCCTTGAGCGCGCTCTCGTACTGCGTGACGTCCTCGCGCTTGTCCAGGTAGAGCGCGCTGGTCAGCTGCTCCAGATAGACCACGTCCGAGAGGTCGGACTCCGGGAAACTGAGGAGGGTGAAGGAGCCGCTCTCGCCGGAGTGCCCGCCGAAGCTGAACGGCATCACCTGGAGCCGGACGTTGGGCTGTTCCGACACGTCGATCAGGTGCTGGAGCTGTCCGCGCATCACCTCGCGGTCACCGTACGGACGGCGGAGCGCGGCCTCGTCGAGGACGATGTGGAACTCCGGGGCGTTCGGGGCGAGGAGGTACTTCTGGCGCTCCAGACGCAGCGCGACACGACGGTCGACGTCGGCGGCGGAGGCGCCCTTCATGCCCCGCCGGACCACCGCGTGGGCGTACGCCTCGGTCTGCAACAGGCCGTGCACGAACTGGACTTCGTAGACACGGATCAGGTGGGCGGCGCCTTCGAGGCCCACATAGGTGGGGAACCAGCTCGGCAGGACGTCGGAGTAACTGTGCCACCAGCCCGCGACGTTGGCCTCCTTGGCGAGCGAGACCAGGGAGGTGCGCTCCGCCTCGTCGGTGATGCCGTAGAGCGTCAGCAGATCCTCGACGTCGCGCGTCTTGAAGCTCACCCGTCCCAACTCCATGCGGCTGATCTTCGATTCGGAGGCGCGGATCGAGTAGCCGGCCGCTTCGCGGGTGATGCCACGCGCCTCACGCAGGCGCCGCAGATGTGACCCCAGCAGCATGCGCCGCACCACCGAGCCGCTCGACTCACCAGCGCTCACGTTCGTCCGCCTCCCCAACCGTCTTCCAGACGCCGCAGTCTGCCACTAAAACACTTCAAGCAGTACTCGTTCGGTTACGGAAACGGAAAGGAGCCAAAGGAGGCGCGCAGTAACAGATCAACAGACCGTCAACAACGGGAATATCTCGCCAGAATAAATGCACAGGAATCAGGAGAGGAAGGTCCAATCCGGTCGCGTGCACGTGCATCTGCCCTTGCATCTGCTGTACGCATTCGGAACCATGGTCCCCGCGCCACCGCTGCATCGCAACGACCGCGAACACCCGGGAGTGCCTCGCATGGGGACGAATGGATCGACCATGCTCGAACCCTTACGGCAGGGACTTCCGCCTCTCGATCCCGCGGCCGTGTGCAGCGCCGCCTCGTGCGCTCTGCCAGCCCGTTTCGAGGCGGTCCGTGAGGCGCGGCAGTTCACCCGCAGGACGCTGGACCAGTGGGACATCGGCGAGCGGTTCGACGACGTCTGTCTGGTCGTCTCCGAACTCGTCACCAACGCACTGCGGCACGCGCTGCCCTCGGACACCCCGCGTGACGACCAAGGGCCGCCCGTACGGCTGCACTTGATGCGCTGGACCTCACGACTGGTGTGCGCGGTGCGCGACCCCAGCCACGAGAGTCCGGTCGCCGGCGACTCGGACGACTTCTCCGCGGAGTCCGGCCGCGGGCTCTTCCTCGTCGACTCCTTCGCCGACGGCTGGGGCTGGCACCCGCTGGCCGGAACACTCAGCGGCAAGGTGGTCTGGGCGCTGTTCCGGCTGCCGCCGCAACCGGCGCCGACCGCTCCCCCCTGTGCATGAAGAACCGCGGCGCCCTCCGGCGCCGCGGTTCTACGCGCGTCATGGAACGCTGCGTGACGACTACCCTCGGTCGAAGCCGGTCCTCCCGCGGCCGGCCCCTGCCGTACGTCCCGCGATCACATCCGTCATCCGGCGATCAGATGGTCGAACTCGCCGTCCTTGATGCCCAGGAGCATCGCCTCTATCTCGGCACGGGTGTAGACGAGCGCGGGCCCCTCGGGGAACCGCGAGTTCCGCACCGCGACCTCGCCGCCGGGCAGCCGCGCGAACTCCACGCAGGAACCCTGCGAGTTGCTGTGCCGGCTCTTCTGCCAGGCCACGCCGTCGAGTTCGGTCGCGGCCATGCCGTTGTACACGTCGTCGGCCATGCCCTTGTACACGTCATCCAGGTCGAACACGTCGTGGTCCACAGGTCGCTCCCCGGTCGTGCAGTGGCTGAGGTGGCCATAGATGCAGTGGTCAACTGACTCGGATCATAGCTCTGTTCATGTGCAGATGCATGGGCAGATGCACGTGCACGGGGGGTGTTCCTGCGGTTACAGCTTCAACCGGTTCTTGACTACCGACTGTTGTTCCCGGTACTACGCCCTGCACTCCGCCCGTGCGCCGAACCGCCCTACATGCGGTCCAGCGCGTTCCCCAGAGCCCGCATCACGTGCGACCTCCAACCCCCGTCCATGATCGTGCGCGCCATCATCTGTGCGGGATCGTCCGGATCGAATCCCTCGTGTACTAGGAAGAGACGCGTGCCGCGCCCTTCCTGTTCCAGTGTCCATGTGATGGTCCAGTGGACAGAGCCGGAGCCGTCCGCGTCGGCCCACCGGACGCTCAGCATCCGCTCCGGTTCGAAGGCGAGAACGCGCACGTCGACGCTGCCGGAGAAGTTCGTGTTGGGGCGCGGCACGGACGTCAGCGTGTACCGGTGGCCGACTTCGAGCCGGAAGTCCTCGGAGCCCGGCATCTGCCACCCCGCCAGCAGCTCGGGCTCGGTGAGGGCGCGCCAGACCTTGGCCGGCGGATGCGGCAGGAACTGGTCGACGCGGATCGTCGTGAGGTCATCATCCGGAACGGGGTTCATGTCCCGGCATCGTCGCTCATGCGGTCCAGGAGATCGCCGAGGCCCTTGAGCCTGTCGCGCCAGAACCGCTCGTACGGATGGAGCCAGTCCTGGACGTCGGCCAGCGGGGCGGCCTCCAGGCGGTAGATGCGCTGCCGGCCCGCGCGCTCCTCGGAGACGAGGCCGGCCTCCCGGAGCACCCGGAGGTGTTCCGAGAGGCTCGGGCGCCGCATGGCGAAGTGGTCGGCCAGCACCTGGACGGGCTGGGGCCCGCGCTCCCGCAGCAGCCGGAGCACCTCGCGGCGGGTGCCGTTGGCGAGCGCGGCGAAGAGCAGGTCCTCGCGGGCTCCGGGGCCGGCCCCGGTGTCCGGCGCGGGCGCGGAGGCAGGGGCGGGGGGCGTGGCGGTGACAGGGGTGACCGTCGTCGAGGGGGCACCGGCGGAGGCGGTCTCGGGCGCGGCCGTGCGCGCCGACCGGCCGGCGGGGGGTCCCGTCACCCGGTCCGCACCGGTCACAGCTCCGCTCCGGTCACCGTCATGGCGCGCTCCGCACCCTTCTCCTACGAGGCCGTGTCGAGGGCCTTCTCCGTGATCAGCATCAGACCGTTGCCGTCCGGGTCGCGGAACGAGGCCATCCGGCCCCAGGGGAGGTCGTCCGGACCCTCCACCGCCACCCCGGCGGCGACGAGCCGAGCGCAGTCGGCGTCGACGTCGGTCGTGACCAACATGATCCCCCGGCTCCCGCCCGGCGTGAAACCGCCCATGCCCGGACCCGAGAGCGTGAAGACCGTCTGCGCCCCGGCGGGCGCCACCTGGAGCCAGCGGCCGGGCGGCATCTCCAGGTCGGCGGTGACCTCGAAACCGAGGACGTCCCTGTAGAAGCGCAGGGCCCGGTCCTGGTCGGCGACGGGGAGCGTGACGAAGGAGGCGTGGGTGATGTTCATGCATCCCAGAATAGGTAGGAGATTTCCTACGAGTCAACCGTAGGAGATTTCCTACCCATGACATCCGGTGACGGACTCGGGGAACCCTCGGACTGTCCTGGTAACTTGCTGCCGCCGTTCAGGCGACGCGGCATCCGACCCACCCTTGGGGGCTTCAGTGACTACGGCGACCTTCCCGTTTGGCCGGGCACGTCTCACGGCCGCGGCCGCGGGTCTGGCGGCGGCGCTCGCGCTTACCGGCTGCAGCGGCGACGACGGCTCCGAGGCCACGCCGACGACCGCCGGCCCGTCCGCGACGGCGGGCACCGGCACCGACGGCGGGGGCACGGGCGGCGGCTCCGGCGGAACGTCCTCGGCGGGCGGCGACCTGTCGGGCAGCTGGCTGACCACGGCGGGCGGCAAGGCCGTGGTGCTGATGGTCAACGGCGGGCAGGCGGGCCTCTTCGCGACCGGCGGCACCATGTGCAGCGGCACCACCGCCGAGAAGTCCGGCACCCGGACCATCCGGCTCACCTGCACCGACGGCAGCAAGGACCGCGCCGTCGGCACGGTCGACTCCGTCGCGGGCCGGACCCTGCACGTCACCTGGCGGGGCGCGCTCGGCGAGGAGACGTACACGAAGAGCGAGGGCGGCAAGCTGCCCACGGGTCTGCCGACCGCGAGCCTCGGGCTGGGGTCCTGACGGGACCGGCGTCGGACGTGACCGAGGCGTCTCCGGGCGAATGACGCGGGGCGTGCGGCCCCTCCCGTGCGCCCGGCCGGTCCCGTTCGGCGGCCGGAGGGGCCGATTCGGTCGGTGCCCGGGCGGTCCGCGGGCAGAAACGGGCGATAACGGTCCCGGTCGGGTGAACGGTGAGGGGTGCGCGACATCGGCGGACCCGCGTGCGTGATGATCCATGCACATCGTTCCGACCCCCAGGGGAACCCATGCGCGCTCTGCCCATCGCCGTCACCGTCCTCGCGGCGGCCCTCGCCCTGACCTCCTGCGACGACGGCGGCTCCAGCGGCTCCGGGAAGTCCGGGGACCCGGCCGGCTCCGGTGCCGCGACGCAGGCCGCCACCGCGGCCTGCGCGATCGGCGACGCCGGTCTCCAGGTCGGCCCCGCGAACGCCGCGACGGCCGCCGGGGACACGGGCAACGTCCCGGTCACCCTCACCAACAAGGGTGCGCGCTGCACGCTGAAGGGTGTGCCCCGGCTCTCCGTGAAGGCGGCGGCCGGGAGCGCGGCGGAGATCGGCGCCGACGACTCCGCGCAGCCCGAGGAGCTGACCCTCGCCAAGGGGGACACCGCGTCCTTCACCATCACCTACGTGCGGGGCGCGGAGGGCGACACGAAGAGCCTCGCCGCCAAGACCCTGACGATCGGCCTCCCCGGCGGCGGTGCCACCCAGGACTTCCCTTGGTCCTACGGCCCGGTGGCGGGCAAGGGGGCGGCGGGTGCGCCGAACGCGACGGTGACGCCGTTCCAGCACGCCGGGGACTGAGCGCGGCCGCTCTCGCGTCAGCGTTCGCGTCAGCGTTCGCGTCAGCGCCGGGCGCCGGCGCCGGCGCCCGGCAGTCGAGCCCCCACCCGGCCGGTGGGGGCTTGGCGCGCAGTTCCCCGCGCCCCTCAACGACAGCAGCCGGTCGTCCGTCCACCGGCCCCCGGTGGGGGCTTGTCGCGCAGTTCCCCGCGCCCCTCAACGACAACAGCAGGCCGTCCGTCAGCCGTCCCCCGTCCCCCGTAGGGGCCGGGGGTTCATCGGGGGTGGTCGGGGTTTTTCGGGAGGTGGGGGTGGGGGGCGACCTGGGCTCGGTCGGCTGCTGCGGCGCCCTCGTGCCAGCCGGCCTCGTCGGTGATTCCACGCATCCGGGTCGTCACGGTCTGCGGGAACATCTCGTCCAGATGGTTGGCCACCGCCACGTCACGGGCCGCGAGCACGGGCAGCAGCTCCCCCGCCGTCGCGGTCACCTGCCCCTCGGCGACCGAGGCGAGCCGGTCGCCGATGCGGTGCGCGTACGCGGCGAGGAACGACTGCCGGAAGGTCTTCGTACGCTTGCGCCCTCCCGCCCGCTGGGCCGCCTCGGCCTTGGCCATCGCCCCCGTGGCCTGCACGAGGAGCGAGGTGTAGAGGAGTTCGACGGCCTCCAGGTCGGCCTCGAAACCGACCAGGGTCGAGAAACCGAGGGCGTCGTTCCACACGGCGCGGCAGCGGTTGGCCCCGGCCACCGCGTCCAGGAGCACCGCCTTGGCCGTCTCGTACGGCGGCTCCACACCGATGCGGCAGGCGCCGGGCCCGTCCTTCGCGTGGGTCCGGGCCGCGAGCAGCGCCTCGTCGATGCTGTGCCGCGCCATCAGCTCCTGCGCCTTGGCGCTCAGCGCCTCCGCCTCCTCCGGGAAGCCGGTCGCCTCCGCCTTGGCGAGGAGGGCGCGGATACGGCTGAGCATGCGCGTCTCGCGCGGGGCGGAGGCGGGAGCCGCCGTGTGCGGGGTCTCCAGCGGCTCGATGGACGGCAGGCGCAGGAGCAGACGGCAGAGTTCCAGGGCCGCGGTGGCGTGGGAGAAACGGTCGGTGCGGACCTCGTGCGGCGTGCCGGCCAGCTCGTCGAGCTGCGCGGCCCAGCGCGCGCCCCACGGTGAACCGTCGCCGCCCTGCTCCTGGAGGATCAGGGAGGTGACCAGGCGTACGTGGAGGTCGTCCAGGTCGCGCCGTACGAGCCGTACGACGTCGGCGGGCTGCCAGCCGCGCCGCCAGGCCGCCGTGACGAACTCCCGCCCTCGCCGCGCGAGTTCGGCGTCGGACGCCGGGTCGGCCGCGAGCAGGGAGGCGCCGGTGTCGAGGGCCGCGTCGGAGTCGGCGTAGAGGGCGGCCTCGAAGGCGCGCTCCACGGTGCTGGACGTACTCATGCTCCGATCGTTTCACGGGCCGGGCGATGCCCTCGGGGTATAGCCTGCCCCACCCCCGGGACGCCCCCTGGTGGTCGTGCCCGGGCGGCCGCCGGGCGGTTCGCTGGAGCCATGACACTCACCGCCGCACGGACCACCGCCGCCCCCCGGCCGCACGCGCCGCCGCGCAGAACGCCGGCCCCCGCCGTTGCGGGAAGCCGGCCATGCTGAGCCTGCGGTCCCTGCGGGCGCGGTGGCCCTCGTTCCTCGGCTGCTTCGTCGCCGTCGCGCTCGGGGTCGCCGTGATGACGGCGATGGGGCTCGGCCTGGCCGCCGCGACCGACGCGCCCCCGCGGCCGCCGACCCGCTTCGCGGCCTCGCCGGTCGTGGTCCTGGGCCGGGACACGGTCACGATGGAGGTACGACGGGGCCCGGACACGGCCCGGGTGTCGAAGCCACTCGCCCATCCACACCCTGTGGACGGCGAACTCCTGGCCGAACTGCGGACCTTGGGGCGGGTGCGCACCGACGGCGCGGCCCGCGACGCGGTCGGCGTCGACGCGCCCGCCCCGGCCGTACGGCGTCTCGTCGGCGACCGGGGCCGCGTCCTGACCGGTGACGACCGGCATCTCGCCGACCCGTCCGCCGCCCGGGACGCCGAGGCCCTGGTGGGGGTCGACGCGCTGCTGGGCACCGCGGCCGGGGTGACGGCCTTCGTCGCGGTCTTCGTGACGGCGTCGACGTTCGCGTTCGTGGTGGCCCTGCGGCGAAGGGAGTTCGGGCTGCTGCGGCTCGCGGGGGCGCTGCCCGGGCAGGTCCGGCGGACCGTGCTCGGGGAGGCGTTCGCGGTGGGCCTGATGGCCTCCGCGCTCGGCTGCGCGCTGGGCGGCGCCGCCGCGCCCACGCTGGTACGGGAGTTGGTGGACGGCAAGGTGGCGCCACCCTGGTTCGCCCTGCGGCCGGGGACGCACTGGCCGTATGAAGTCGCCTTCTGTGTCGGGGTTTTGGTGGCGCTCGCGGGTGCGTGGGCGGCGGCTCGGCGCGCCGGACGGACCGGCCCTCTGGAGGCGCTGCGGGAGGCGTCCGTCGACACGGGGGTGATGCCCGCATCGCGGCGGGTGGCCGGGGCGGTCCTGCTGACGGCCGGACTCGGCCTGACGGCCTGGACGCTGTACGCGGACCCGGCGGCCCTGCTGAAGCGCAAGACCTACGCGACCCAGCCGATGGTGCTCGTCACGGCGGTCGCCGTGCTGGCACCGGCGCTGGTCGGGCCGCTCGTCCGGCTGCTTCCGCTGCGGCGGCTGCCCCGCGCGTACGGCGTCCTGGTCCGCGCGAACGCCGCCGGGTCCGTCCGGCGCACCGCCGCCGTGGCCGCGCCGGCCCTGGTGACGGTCGCGCTGGCCGGATCGCTGCTGGGTTCGGCGGCGACGGTCACCGGCGCTCGCGCCACCGAGGCACGGGAGCGGACCGCGGCTCAACTCGTCGTCACCGGCGAACGGTTGAGACCGGTGCGGGTGCCCGGCGCGACGGTGTCCGGAACCGCGTCGACGGCCGTCTTCACACGGGAGGACGGGACCGCGCTCGTACGCTCGGAGGCGCGCGCGGTGGACGACGTGGCGGCGTTCGCGGCGGTGACCCGGCTGCCGGTGGTCGCGGGGGACGTGCGCGATCTCGACGACCGGTCGATCGTCGTCGACGGGGAGTGGCGGCACGGTGCGGTCGACTCCTGGGCCGACGTCCGGCTCGGCGACGGGCGGCCCGCGCGACTGCGGATCGTGGCCGTGCTGGCGCGGGGCACGGGCGACAACGGCGCCTATGTGACGGCGGCCAACGCGCCGGGGGCCCACGTCGACCGCCTCGATGTACGGCTGCGGCCCGGGGCCGATCCGGGGGCGGTGACGAGCGCGCTGCGCGCCTCCGGCGGCACCGTGCGGACGGCCGCGGAATGGCTGGCCGCGACCGGACCGCGCTCCGGGGCGCAGACCCGGCTCGGGTTCCTGGTGGTTCTCGGTATCGCGCTCGTCTACGCCGGCATCGCCCTCGCGGGCACCTGTCTCATGGCGACGTCCGCGCGGGGCGCCGAGCTGCGGTCCCTGCGCCTGGCGGGCGCCACCCGGGGCCAGGTGCTGGGCATGGTCGCGGGCGAGGCGGCGCTGGCGGTCGGCGTCGGAGCGGCTCTCGGAGCCGCCGTCGCCGGCCTCAACCTCGCCGGACTGGCGGGAGCCCTCGGCCGGCTGTCGGCTCCCGTGACGGTGACGGTGCCGTGGGGCCCGCTGACCGGATGCGTCGCGGTGTGCCTCGCGATCGGGGTGGCGGCCTCCGTGGCGGGAGCCTGGCGACGGGCGTGAGGGAGCCCCGGTGGACCGGCGGCCCGGCGGCCCCGCGGCCCGGCGGACCGGCGGCTCGGCGGCTCGGCGGCTCGGCGGCTCGGCGGTGGAGTTCCCCCGTCGCAGGGCACCCACCGGTGGACGGCGACGAGCCAGCCTGTTGCCGCCGCTGCCGAGCGCGCCGGTTGTCGGCACCGAGCCCCCGCCGACTTCGGCGTCTGGACCGTCACCGATTTTTCCGGCGTGCACATCCCACGCTGCACATCCCGTCCTGCACATTCCCTCCGAATCCACGGGAGGACAGTGACCGCCCCGGCCAACTGTCAACTTCGGGTTGACACTCCCCCACTGTCAACCTAGCGTTGACACATGACGACGAACCCACCCGGCAAGGCATCCGTACGGCTCGACGACCTCATCGACGCCATCAAGAAGGTGCACAGCGACGCGCTCGACCAGCTTCAGGACGCGGTGATCGCGGCCGACCACCTGGGCGACGTGGCCGACCACCTGATCGGGCACTTCGTGGACCAGGCACGGCGTTCGGGCGCGTCCTGGACGGACATCGGCAAGAGCATGGGCGTCACCCGGCAGGCCGCGCAGAAGCGGTTCGTGCCGAAGGCGGAGGTGGACCTGGACCCCAGTCAGGGCTTCGGGCGCTACACCGAACGGGCCCGCAAGGTGGTCATGGCCGCGCACGAGGCGTCCAAGGCGGCGGGGAACGCCGAGGGGCTTCCCGAGCACCTCGTCCTCGGCCTGCTCAGCGAGCCCGACGCCTTCGCCGCGCGGGCGATCACCGCGCAGGGCGTCTCCCTCGACACCGTCCGCGAGGCCGCCACCGCCGCCCTGCCGCCCGCCGCCGACGAGATCCCCGAACTGGTCCCCTACGGTCCGGCCGCCAAGAAGGTCCTGGAGCTGACCTTCCGTGAGGCCCTGCGCCTCGGGCACAACTACGTCGGCACCGAACACATCCTGCTCGCCCTGCTGGAGTTCGAGAACGGCACGGGCGTCCTCAGCAGCGTGGGCGTCGACAAGGCGGCGGCGGAGGCCCACATCGTCGCCCTGCTCGACGAGATCGTGCGGCAGCAGCAGGCCCCCGAGGGGACCGCGTAGAGAGACCGCGTAGAGAGACGGCACGGGGAGACCGTGCGGGGGGGGATGGCGGGGAGAGGTGCGGGGAGACCGTGCGAGTGGCCCACGGGGAGGCCGCGGAGGCGCGCCGTGAAGCCGCTGGTCGCGTCGCCGGACGGCGTTGTCAGACCCCCCTGCGAGACTCGGAGGCATGACCGAGCGCTGGGCTCTCGCGCCGGCCGAGGACGGCGGCGCGGAGATCGCAGCCCTCGGCCCGGACGGGCTGCCCGCCGGGCCGGTCCGCCGGGAGCCCGACCTCACCGAGGCCGTGCGCACCCGGCCGGACGTGACCCGGTGGGTGTGGCGTTCGACGGCCGACGTGTATCCGCGTCTGCTCGCCACGGGGGTGCGAGTAGAGCGGTGTTACGACATGGAGGCCGCCGAGACCCTGCTGCTCGGGCACGAGGGGCGGCTGGGCGAGCCCCGTTCGGCGGCCGCCGCGCTGGCACGACTGCGCGGCGGCCCCGTGCCGCCGGATCCTCCGCAGCGTTCCGCCGAGCCCGGTTCGCAGTCCTCCCTCTTCGAGCCGCGCCCGGTCCACCTGCCGCTCGCGGATCTCCTCGCCGTCTACGCCGACCAGCAGCGGCGTCACGACACCGGCGCCCACCCCGAGCGGATGCGGCTGCTGACCGCCGCCGAGTCCGCGGGGATGCTGGTCGCCGCCGAGATGAACCAGTCGGGGCTCCCGTGGAGCGCGGACGTCCACCGTGACGTCCTGCACGAACTGCTCGGCGAGCGCTACACCGGAGGCGGTGAGCCGCGCCGCCTCGCCGAGCTGACCGACGAGATCTCCGCCGCCTTCGGCAGACGCGTCCGGCCCGATCTGCCCGCCGACGTCGTCAAGGCGTTCGCGCAGGCCGGGATCAAGGTCAAGTCCACCCGGCGCTGGGAGATCGAGTCCGTCGACCACCCGGCCGTGAAGCCCCTCCTGGAGTACAAGAAGCTGTACCGGATCTGGGTCGCCCACGGCTGGTCCTGGCTCCAGGACTGGGTCCGCGACGGCCGCTTCCGCCCCGAGTACCTCCCGGGCGGGACCGTCACCGGGCGCTGGGTGACCAACGGCGGCGGCGCCCTGCAGATCCCCAAGGTGATCCGCCGGGCGGTCGTCGCCGACCCCGGCTGGCGGCTGGTCGTCGCCGACGCCGACCAGATGGAGCCGCGGGTCCTCGCCGCCATCTCGCGCGACCCCGGCCTGATGGAGGTGGCCGGCCGCGAGAGCGACCTCTACCAGTCGGTGTCGGACCGGGCCTTCTCCGGCGACCGCGCCCAGGCCAAACTCGCCGTGCTCGGCGCGGTGTACGGACAGACGTCCGGCGACGGCCTCAAGAACCTCGCACTCCTGCGCCGCCGTTTCCCCCGGGCCGTGGCCTACGTGGACGACGCGGCCCGCGCCGGCGAGGAGGGCCGGCTCGTCCGGACCTGGCTCGGCCGGACCTGCCCCCCGGCCGCCGGAGCACGGGACGACGGCGACGAGGCGGGCATCCCGCAGGACGATCCCGCCGAGACCCCCGCCGGCCAGGGCTGGGTGCCGGGGTACGCGTCCTCCGACTCCCGCGCCCGCGGCCGGTTCGCGCGCAACTTCGTCGTACAGGGCAGCGCCGCCGACTGGGCCCTGCTGATGCTGGCGGGGCTGCGCCGCACCTGCGAGGGCCTCGCCGCCGAGCTGGTCTTCTTCCAGCACGACGAGGTGATCGTGCACTGTCCCGCCGAGGAGGCCGACGCCGTCGTGGCCGCCATCCGCGACGCGGCCGAACTCGCCGGCCGCCTCACCTTCGGCGAGACCCCGGTCCGCTTCCCGTTCACGACAGCGGTCGTCAGCTGCTACGCGGACGCCAAGTAGCCGATCCGCACGGCGCGACCCACCACTCCGCACCGAACCACCCACGCCATCCGTGAAGGACCCTGATCCGTCCAGGGTCGGCGGTCCGGCCGATGACGGTGGGACGGGCCGATGACAGCGGGACGGTCCGACGGTCAGCCGACAGCCGTCCGGCCGGGCGGTGCTCGGCGGTCGGTGCTCGACGGTCGGGCGACACCGGTCCGGCCGTCGGTGGTGCCGGCGCCAGGGAACCGGGCGTCGTTCGCCCGACCACCACGCACCCGCCGCCGACAGGCAGGCGATCGTCGGGCTCGCCGTCGGTGGCCCCGGCGGTCGTCCCGCGATCGGCGGCCCTGCGGACCCCGTGGGCGAAACGGTCACCCGGCGGCCGGACACCCGCAGTCGAGCCGCCGGCGGAGCCGCCTCCAGACCCGCCTCCGGGCCGCCGGCATCACGTCGCCAGCAGCCTTCTCAGTTCGCCCACGACCGGGCTGTCCGTGTCCTCCAGGGCTTCCAGGGCCGACGCCCACTCGCGGTACGCGGCCCGGGCGTCGCCCTGTTGGCGCAGCAGCAGGCCCCGCTGGTGCCGGGCGAGGCCGCCGGTGTACCGGTCGGCGCGGCGGTCGGCGCGGCAGCACAGCAGGTCGCACTCGCGCGCCGCCCGTTCCCGGTGTCCCACACCGCGCAGGGCGCGGACCAGGCCGAGCCGGGTCTGCGACTCCCCGTGCCAGTCGCCGTGACTGCCCAGCACCCGCAGGCTCTCCTCGAAGTGCGGTACGGCGGCGGCCGGTTCGCCGAGCGTGAGGTGGGCGTAGCCGATGTTGCAGTGCGCGGAGTGCCGGATGATCACGTCCTGCACCGCCTCGCCGATCGCGAGGCTGCGCTTGTGGTGGTCGATGGCGGCCCGGGGATCACTGTGCTCGTACAGGTTGCCGAGGTGGCTGTAGGTGATGGCCTCCATGTGCGGATCGCCGAGCTCCCGGGAGAACCGCAGGCTCTGCAGCAGGGCCTCTCCGGACTCGTCGTAGCGGCCGAGGCCTTCAAGGAGCATGCCCCGGTTGTTCAGGCCCCGGCGCACCCAGGACAGCACGCCGAGGCGGCGCCAGATCGCGAGCGCCTCGTCGTTCAGGGCGAGGGCCTCGCCCGCCCGGCCCGTCATGAAGTGCAGCCCGCCGAGGTCGCCGAGCGCGTACGCCTCGGCCGCCTCGTCGGCGAGCAGCCGTGCCCCTTCGAGCGCGGCCCGCTGGAGTCGCTCCAACTCGGCGACGTGTCCGCTGCGTTGGACGTACGGGTTGAGCATGCGGGCCAGCAGGGGGACGTACGGGGAGGTGCGGGCGTACCGCTCCGCCAGCGCGACCGCGTTGGCCAGCTCGGAGTCGCCCCAGGCGAACGCCTCGCGGGCCGAGCGGAAGGCGGGTGCGGACGCGACGTCCGCCGGGTGCCCGGGGGGCTGTGAGGCGGTCGGTCTGCTGCGGTCCTCGCGGTCGAGCCCGGGTTCGAGGATCGCCTCCAGGGACCGGGCGGCGACCGCCGCGTACCAGCGCAGGGCACGCTCGGCGACGATCGCGTCGTGCCCGCCGGTCGCGGTGGCGGGAAGGTCGCCCGGGCCGTCCGGTCCGCGCACTCCCGGCTCGGGGGCCGGGACGACGGCGCCCGAGCCGTCCGGGCGCGGTGAGGCGGCGTCCGGGACCGGGCCCCTCATGGCGAGGACGCACTCCGCGGCGCCCGCGATCTCCCGGGCGAAGTCCCGTACGAGATCGTGGGGCGCGTAGCGGCCGTAGGCCGTCTCCTCCAGGAGGGCGACGTCGACGAGGCGGTCGAGGGCGGCCTCGGCGCGGCGCTCGCCGGTGCCGGTGAGGCGGGCGAGCAGGGCGGCTCCGTAGACGGGCAGGTCGAGCGCGCCGATCCGGCACAGCGCGAGCGCCGCGTCCCGGTCCGCCTCGCGGTCGGAGGCGCGCAGGGCGTCGTGCGCGACGGCCAGGGAGCGGCGCACGCTCAGGTCGTCGTACTCCAGGTGATGCAACCGTCCTTCGGTGGCGGCGAGTTGACCGGCCAGCGCGTCGGGGGTGAGGGCGCCGCGTGCGGCGAGGCGGGCCGCGACGACACGGAGGGCGAGGGGCAGCCGGCCGGTGAGTTCGACGAGGGGGTGTCCGCTGTCGAGGCCGTCCTCGCGGCCGGAGACGGCCCGGAGCAGGGCCGCGCTGTCCTCGTCCGTGAGGGGGGCGAGCGGGAAGCGGTGGGCGCCGTCGAGGGCGGTGAGCGGTGAGCGGCTCGTCACGATCACCGCGCAGTCCGGTCCCGCCGGCAGCAGCGGGCGCACCTGGGCGGCGTGGGCGGCGTCGTCGAGGACCATGAGGGTGCGGGTCGGTGCGAGGGTCGAGCGGAGCAACGCGGCCGCGGCGTCGGCGTTCTCGGGGACGCGGCGGGGTTCCACACCCAGGTCGCGCAGGAGTGCGGCGAGGGCCTGGCCTGCGGTGATCGGGGTCATGCCGGGGGTGGCGCCGTGCAGGTTCACGTACAACTGGCCGTCGGGGAAACGTTCCCTCAACTCGTGGGCCACGTGCAGCGCGAGTGCGCTCTTGCCGACGCCGGCCATGCCGCTGATCACGGTGACGCGGGTGGAGGCGGGGGCGGTGCAGTGGGGGTGCCATCCGCCGCCGGACCGGGGTGGCGGCTCCGGGAACGCGGCGGGCTGCTGCGGGCGCAGGATCCGGACGAGCTGGTCCCGGAGGTCCACGCGGCCCATGAAGTGGGCCGGGGGCGGCGGCAGCTGGGCGGGGCGCGACAGTGGCGCGGGCGCCCGCCCCTCCCGGTCGGCGTCGTCCTCGGTGCCGGCACGAGTGCCGGAGCCCGTGCCGGTCCCCTCCGCGTCCCCGGTCCGCGTGCCGGTGCGGTCACCGTCCCCCGTCGGCGCGCCCGAGTGATCGGCACGGCCGGTGTCACCGGTACGCCTGCGCGCGCGGTTCCCGTCCCCGGGTCGCGTGCGGGCCGTCCCCGGTGTCCGCACGGCGGCGGGGGTGATGTGCGCGTCCCGGTCCGTCGCGCGCAGGATCTCCAGGTGGGCCTCGCGCACCGCGGGGCCCGGTTCGATGCCGAGCTCCTCGATCAGGCGGGCCCGCAGGTCACGGTGGACGGCGAGGGCCTCGGCCGGGCGTCCGGTGCGGTGCAGGACGAGCATCAGCAGCCGGTGGAAGGACTCGCGGAGCGGATGTTCGGCGATCCGGGAGGACAGTTCGGGGGCGAGCCCGTCGAGCCGGGCCGCGGTCGGCGCGAGGCGCAGTTCCGCCTCGTACCCCCATTCCAGGACCAGCAGCCGCGCCTCCTCCAGGCGCTGGACGAGGGCGTGCCCGCCGGTCTCGTGCGGCAGGCCGCTCAGCGGGGTGCCGCGCCAGAGCGCGAGCGCGGCGGCGGATTCCCGCAGCGCCCGCTCGGCGTCGTGTCCGGCGTGCGCGTCGCGCGCCGCGGTGGCGTGCCGCTCGAAGAGGCGGACGTCCAGCTCGCCCTCGGCGACCCGGAGCACATAGCCCGGCGGTACGGCGCGCAGCCGTTCCGGATCGTCGAGGAGGCGGCGCAGCCGGGTCACGTGGTTGTGCAGCGAGGCCTGGGCCGAGGCGGGAGGCGCACCGCCCCACAGCGCGTCCTTGAGGGCGTCGACGGAGACGACCCGGCCCGGTTCGAGGAGGAGTGCGGCCAGCAGGGCACGGGTCTTGCCGCTGCCGATCGGGACGACCTCACCGTCGGCACCGTGGAGGACCGGCGGCCCCAGCAGTCCGAACCGCAGCCCGTTCCGCATCACACCGCCCCACTGCCTTCCCGCCCGGCCTCGGTGACCACGCGCCACGACGCGTTCGCGTCCCCTGACGGCGGCCCCCGTCGGCCGTCCGACCGTTCCCACCCGGGAACGTTGGCCTCATGTTAGCGATCCGTTGGTGTGGCCTGATGTGATCACTTCATCGGATCTGGCCCGACGGTGCGCGCGTACTACGCGTAACTCGGGGGAGTGTCGCCGCCGCGGCCGGATCCGGGACGTGGCAGGCCCCGGTCGTCGAGGTGAGCGACCGGGGCCTCCGTCTGTCGTGTGCCGGACTTCCACCGGCGCCCGCGGGGCGTGCGCGGGCTGTCCGGGGCGGGCCCGCCCGGCGGGTGCGTCCGCGATCCGCCGCGCTGTCCGGCCGGATCCGGACGGTTGTCCCTAGATGACGGGCGGCCGGCCGAGCCGGGTGAGACGCCAGACCGTGCGCCAGCGCATCGGGCGGCGTTCGCCGCCGGACTGCCGCAGCCCCTCGGCGAATCCGCCGAACCAGGCCTTCAGCCCGCCGGCCGACCGGGTCCGCAGGAGCGTGAGCACGATCCAGATGCCCAGGTGGACCGGGATGAGCGGCAGGGGCAGCCGGCGGCGGGTGAGCCAGACCCGGTTGCGGGCGGTGACCCGGTAGTAGATGGCGTGCCGGGCCGGCGAGGTCTTGGGGTGCTGGAGGAGCAGCCCGGGCTCGTAGAGGACGGTCCAGCCGGCGTCGATGGCGCGCCAGGCCAGGTCGGTCTCCTCGTGTGCGAAGAAGAACTCGGCGGGCCAGTCCCCCGTCTCGGCGAGCATCGGCATGGACAGCGCGTGGCCGCCGCCGAGGAAGCCGGTGACCGGGCCGCCGCGCATCGGATCCTTCGCCCCGACCCTCGGCACGTGGCGGCGCTGCGTCTCGCCCTGCTCGTCGGCGATGCGGAAGCCGACGATGCCGAGGCGCGGCCGGGCCGCGTACAGGTCGCGCACCGTGCGCAGGACGTCGCCGTCGACGAGGAGTCCGTCGTCGTCGAGTTCGACGACCACGTCCACGTCCCCGAACTCACGCAGCCGGGCGAGGCCCACGTTCCGGCCACCGGGGCAGCCGAGGTTCTCGTCGAGTTCGATGCCGGTCACCTCGCCGGGCAGGCCGAGGCGTTCGGCGAACTCGGGCAGCGGGCAGCCGTTGCCGACGATCACGATCCGGGCGGGCGCGAGATCCTGCTTGGCCACGGAGGTCAGCAGGGCGTCGACCTCGGCGGGGCGGTTGCCCATGGTCACCACGGCAACGGCGATCCGCGGCCCCTCCTCCGCCTGTGACACGACACCCACCCCATCCCGGCCGACAACTGTGCCGCGATGCTAGCCGTTCACCGGAAAGCCCCCTCACGTACGCCCCCGAGCAGGCGGCGCGTACGTCCTGGTCTACGCCCATACGTCCGCCGTCGGACCCCGCTGTCTCGCGGATCTTCCCGCCGGACTCACAGGTGACGGTCCGTCAGAACGCCTTTCGGGCCGCGTTCAGTGCGCCACCGGCGGCGCCACGCATCCCGTCTCCGGGTACGGACCCGTGACCTCCGTCCACGCCTGGCCGGCGTCCAGCATCCCGGAGACGCAGGCCGTGGCGCCGATCCGGATTCCGTAGAGCGTGCCCGGCACCTTCTCCGCGTGGTCCACGTTCCAGCGCGACCACGGCGCCTGGACGCGCAGGTCGGCGGGCGGGAACCCGAGGGCGGCGAGCGCGGGGCGTACGGCGTCCGGTGCGATGCGGCCCTCGGTGCGGAGTTTCTCCAGTACGGGCCGGACCCTCGCGGCCTCCTTGCGCGCCGCCTCCCGGTCCGCCGCCGTCATCTCGCCGGGCCGGCGTCCGATGGTGTTCTCCGCGTTGTGCGGCGCGCTGTCGCCGCGGTCCGGCTCGGCGTGCGGGCTCGCCGGCGTGGCGGCCGGGGAGGACACCGGTGAGGGCGAGCCGGGAACTCCGCCCGGTGCCGCGGCCGGACGGTCGGTGCCGCAGCCGCTCAGGCAGAGGACCGCCGACAGGGAAGCCAGGCAAGCCAGGGCGGGCAGGGCGGTCGCGGTGGTCAGGGCGGAGAGAGCCGGGAGGCGCTTGCGCGAGGACATGCCGTCCAGGGTGGCAGAGGGGCCCCCGGGACGCCTGAGTACGCGCACTCAGCGCAAACCGGCCACGGGCGCAAAGGAGTTGGTGGGGACAGGCCGAAGAGCGGCCGGTGCCACGCTGCTCGCTCTCCCCCCACAGGTCGCATGCCCAGACCCGGGCGTGAACCCCACATGAAGGAAACGACGTTGAGACGCAGCAGACTGAGGAAGGCGCGTGTCCCGGTCGCCACGGCCGTCGCGATAGCGGTGGCCTGCGGGATCGGCACGACGCAGGCCTATGCGAACGCGGCCCCTCCGGGCGCGGCCGACGGCTGGTCCGCGACCCCCAGGTCCGTTCCCGCGGACGGGAAGGACCCGGCGAAGAGCCGGCCGGACGCGGTCCCCGCGAAGCAGCGCGCCGAACTGCTCGGCAAGAACTACTCCGCGTCCGCCGACCGGGCGTTCACCACGTCCGGCGACGGCACCGGCTTCCACGTGATGATCGCCGACGAGAAGAGCGGCTACGCCTGGAAGACCGCCGCCTCGCTGTCCGAACCGGGCTTCGAGACGGACACCTGGATCGGCAACGCCTGTCTGACCGGCTCCGGCCGGTACGCGGCCGTCGCCTACGCGCCGCGTACCTTCACCAACAAGCCCGACCTGCTGAGCCGCGGCGCGTTCACCGCGATCGTGGACCTGCGGTCCGGCGCCGTGCGCAAACTCCCCTTCCAGGCCACCCTCGGCTACTTCTCCCCCGGCTGCGGCACCACCGAGAACGCCGTGTTCTCGCAGTTCACCGACGAGTCGACCTCCCGGACGAACGAGACGCGGCTGGTCTCGGTCACCGCGGCGACCGGCAGGACCGCGGCCACGAAGGTGCCCGGCCAGGTCACCTCGGCGGTCCCCGTCGACGGCGCGATCGTCGGCGCCCGCGGCAACCGGGTCGTCCGCGTCCAGGGCGGCACGGTGAGGACCGTGGCCGTCACGCACGCCGTGCCCTTCCAGCTGCAGCCCGACGCCGACGGCGGTGTCACGTTCATCGACCGGCTGCCCGGCGGCGCCAAGAAGTCCTCCACCGACGACCGGGCCGCCGTCTCCCGCGTCGCCGCGGGCGCGTTGCGCACCCCTGACAGCAAGGGCCGGGCGACCCAGCTCGGAGAGGGCTCGCTCACCGCTTTCGACCTGGCGCGCACCCCCTCCGGAGCGGTGTACGTGACGGGCTCGGCGAAGACGGGCGGATCGCTTCCCCCGGCCGTCCGCAACCCGGGCGGCATCGCGAAGGACGCCCGGATCTCCAGCCGCGGCGGCGCCGCGGTGACCACCGCCTGGGCGGACGGCAAGGACTCCCGGATCTCCCAGAAGGACTCCTTCTCGGCACGCGCCGCCCGCATCACCCTGAAGGCCCTGGACACGGGGCGGAGCACCGTCCTCGACGCGGCCCCGGGCAACCGGATCGGTGACGCGGCCGCCCAGCGCGCCGCGACCGCGATGAGCCCGGCGCTGGCCGCACCCGCGGGGTCCGCGGCAGGGAAGTCCGCCGGGGGCACGTCCGGCAAGGCGAGCCCGATGGCCGCCCCGGTCGACACCGACCGGACGTGCTCGGTGCCGCGCAACGACCCGAAGAAGCAGGCCTTCCAGCCGACCCCGCGGCAGATCGAGTGGGCCGTGGACCAGGCCGTCGTCGGCACCCTCAACAAGGGCGCCACCCGCGCGGCGAACTGGAAGAACACGGGCATGGGCGCCTACGCGCCGCAGACCCTGTTCCCGCTCCAGTCGCTGAGCGGCGGCAGCGGGGCCAACTGGCACATCCCCGCGCAGGTGATGCTCGGCGTCACCGCGCAGGAGTCGAACATGTGGCAGGCGACCCGGTACGCCGTCCCCGGCGTCACCGCGAACCCGCTCGTCGGCAACTTCTACGGCGTCTCCTACTCCTCCGACGGCACCCAGACCGACCCGTGGGCCATCGACTGGACCAAGTCCGACTGCGGCTACGGCGTCACCCAGGTCACCGACGGCATGCGGCTGCCGGGCAAGGGCCAGCCGACGAAGACACCCGCGCAGCAGGAGGCCGTCGCCCTCGACTACGCGGCGAACATCGCGTCCGGCGTGAACATCCTGGTCGAGAAGTGGAACCAGACCCGCGCCGACGGGATCACCATCAACGACGGCAGCCCGCAGTGGATCGAGAACTGGTTCGCCGCCCTGTGGTCGTACAACACGGGCTACCACCTGAAGGCGGACGCGGCCAGCAACGCCGGCAAGTGGGGCCTCGGCTGGACCAACAACCCGGCCAACCCGCTGTGGAAGGAGAACCGCACCCCGTTCCTGGAGAACTCGGCCGGCGGTGACGACTACAGCCACGCCGCGCACCCGCAGGACTGGCCGTACGAGGAGAAGGTCATCGGCTGGGCGGCCCGCCCGATCTCGGCGATGTTCGCCCCCGGTGACTTCCAGCCCGGCTACCGCGCCGCCTGGTGGACGACGACCGCCGCGCGCACCGCGGCCAAGCCGCCCATCTCCCTGTTCTGCGACAGCAGCAACAACTGCAACCCGTCGAAGATCAGCGACAGCGCCACCAACAACTCCGGCGGCGGCCCCTGCCTGCTGCCCGGCGACCCGAGCACCTCGGACCCGCTCTACCTGAAGTGCTGGTTCACCAAGGCCGCCACCTGGAAGAACTGCACCTCGGCCGCCCTGTGCGGCAACGCGCTCCACCGGTTCGACGACACCTATCCCGAGCAGCCGGACGCCAACTCGTACCCGCCCGACTGCTCGTCCGGTCTGCCGTCCGGCAGCTACGTCGTCGACGACGTCGACAACGGTGTCGTACCGGCCGGATCCAGTGCCAGATCCTGCGGGGCCGTCTCCTCGGCGGGCACCTTCGGCTTCGGCTTCGGCACCGCCTCGGGCCGGATCGACCTGCACCAGATCGGCGCCGCCTACGGCAACCACTTCTGGTTCTCGCACACCAACAAGAGCGGGACGGCGGACGCGACCAAGCTCCAGACCACCGGAACCTGGACGCTGAACAAGGCGGACCGCGGCTGGATGCGGGTGTGGATCCACCTGCCGGACCACGGCGCGCACACCCGGCAGGCGATGTACAAGGTCGGCGGCTCCAACTCGACCAGCCCCAACCGGACGCTGCTCCAGCGGGTGATGAAGAACCAGTGGGTCTCCCTCGGGGTCTTCAACTTCACCGGCACACCCACCGTCTCGCTGTCGAACGTCACGCAGGACGGCAAGGGCACCGAGGACGTCGCCTGGGACTCCGTCGGTTTCCAGCCGATGGGCGCCAAGCCCGCCAACCAGGTCGTCGCGATGGGCGACTCCTACTCCTCGGGCGAGGGCGCCTCGGCGAACGGCGGTGACGA
This sequence comes from Streptomyces sp. NBC_01428, assembly GCF_036231965.1. NCBI lineage: Bacteria > Bacillati > Actinomycetota > Actinomycetes > Kitasatosporales > Streptomycetaceae > Streptomyces > Streptomyces sp. NBC_01428. The sequence goes on from NZ_CP109499.1 coordinate 4,380,132, forward strand.
CTACTACCCCGAGTCCGACTACTACGACTCGTCGCAGCCGGACACCGAGGACAAGTGCCACCGGTCCAAGTACGCCTGGTCGCGGCAGGCCACCCTGCCCGGCTACACCAAGTCGATCGGCGCGATGGCCGACGACCGCGACGCGGCCATGGACTACCACTTCATCGCCTGCTCGGGCGCCCGGCACTTCAACATCCTCAACCAGGGCCAGAGCAGTGAACTCCCGCAGATCCAGCAGGGTTATCTCGACCAGAACACCACTCTGGTGACCCTGTCCATCGGCGGCAACGACGCCCGGTTCGCCGACATCGTCCAGGAGTGCATCACGGCCCTGACCGTGTGCAACAACAACTCCATCGACGCCGTCGACCCGGACACCGGCCAGAAGAACGGCCAGAAGACCGGCTCCCTGGAGGACTGGGCGCCGACCTGGCTGCACGACCAGATCAGGCCACGGCTGGCGAGCATGCTCGGCGCGCTCCACCAGAAGGCGCCGAACGCCAAGATCGTGCTCATGGGCTACCCGAAGCTCCTGGAGAAGGACGGGAGTTGTGTCATCGGGATCGGCACGGAGGAGGCGCCGTGGCTGAACGGCATGGCCGACACCCTCGCCGCCGAGATGCAGGGCGCGGTCAACGACGCCAACACCGCGTACAGCGCCAAGGCGGTGTTCTCCGACCCGCGCGACGAGTTCGCCGGCAAGGCGATCTGCGGTGACCCGGAGGACGTGAACGGCATCGTCCTGTCCGGTCACTCGAAGGCCGACAACCGCGACTGGGACTGGCTGCCGGGCAACGTGGCACCGTCCATGAAGTCGTTCCACCCGAAGATCGCGGGCGCCCGGCTGTACGCCGACAGCCTGCAGCACTCGCTGTGAGCCACCCGACGCGGCTCCGCGCACGGTGAGTTGAGATGAAATGAGGGCGGGGGTCCGGGTGCGTGCACCCGGACCCCCGTCCCCGTGCCATGGAAGGCTGCCACCATGACGAACCGCACCACCGCCGGCCGGGCCACCCGCTGGGCGAAGGGCACCGCCGTCACCGCGGTGTCCGCCGTCGTCTGCTACGGGATCTGGACGTCCTGCCGCTCCTGGGCGCAGGGCGTACGCGACGCGAGCGAGGACGCCTTCCTCGCCGGTTCCCTCGAATCGCTGCTCGCCGGGATCGCCGGTGTCCTGTCCATGCCGCTGCTGCTGTGGGCGGGGATGCGTCTGCTCGGCGAACGCGGCAACCATCTCCTGCTGCTCGGGGGGACGGTGGCGTGGTTCCTGATCGGCGGGCACGTCGTCGAGGACGCGGTCGGGAACGGTGCCACGGCCGCGTTCCTGGCCCTGTTCGCCGTCCTCGGCGGACTGGCGGCCCTGACGCAGCCACGCCCGGCGTGAACGACAGCGCGCGGACGGACCGCGTGAGCGACAGCGCGCGGACCGGCCCGGCGCTCGGTGTCCCTATGCGCCTCGCCGACCGCCTATGCGCGTGACCACCCGATTCATGGCCGCCCCGGGACCGGCACGGTCAACTGGTGTTCAACGCCAGTCGACTGCACCGCCCCCGAGCTGATCGGCGGGCGGGACCATGGAGGCGGTCCCCATGACAACACCCTTGGCCGACTACGCGATGTTCGTCGGCAAGCGCATCGCGATCGTCGAGCACATGCAGAACCACCCGTTCGTCCTCGGCCTGCACCAGGCCCGCGAGCACGGTCTGGAGGTGTGGCTGCTGACCGGAGACCGGTCCTGGTACACCCACGGGCACGACTGGGACGCGCACCCGCTCGCCGCGGCCGTCGACCGGGTCGTGGACGTCGACACCACCGACCTCGAAGCGGTGCTGTCCGTGGTGACCGGCGAGGACGGCAGGCCCCTCGTGGACGGCCTCACGTCGTTCTCCGACTACCACACGGTGCTCGCCGCACAGGCGGCCCGCCGCCTCGGCCTGCCCGGCCCCGACCCGGCCGCCGTGGAGCGGGCCAACACCAAGGACCGGCTGCGCGTGGCGCTCGGCGACGTGCCCTACAACATCCCGCACATGCTGGTCAGCGACCCCGGGCAGCTCGCCGAGGCGGCCGGCCGGCTGGGCTTCCCCATGATCGCCAAGCCCCCCGCGGAGGCCATCAGTTACGGAGTGCGCCGCGTCGACGACATGGACCAGCTCGTCGAGGCCTGGGAGGAGCTGTCCGGCATCCGGCAGAGCCTGCGCGGCCAGCCGCGCTCCGGGGACGTCCTGCTGGAGACGTACGTCGAGGGCGTCGAGGTCAGTGTCGAGACCATGACCGTGAACGGGCACACGCACGTCTTCGGCGTCACCTCGAAGGACCTCTTCGGCGACCCGGCCTACATCGAGTGCGGCCACACCTTCCCCGTGCCGCTGCCGGACGAGGAGCGCGACGAGCTCTACTCGGCGGTCATCGGCACCCTGGAGGCCATCGGCTACGACCACGGCCCCTGCCACACCGAGGTGCGGCGCACCGAGTCCGGCTGGCGGATCATCGAGGCCAACCCGCGCACCCCGTCGAGCTGCATGACGATGCTCGTCACCGACGTGACCGGGCGCAGCCCCATCCTCGACGCCTGGCTGCTGACCATCGGCGAGGTCCCGGCGATCGAACCGGTCCGGCACTCCGGCGGCGCGGCCGTCCGCATGATCTACCCGCAGCGGCGGGGCGTCCTGGAGCGGGTGGACGGCGTGGAGGCCGCCGCCTCGGTGCCCGGCGTCCAGGTGCTGCTGCACGTGGAGAAGGGCGACCACCTGCTCCAGCGGATGGACAACTCCGCCTGCGTCGGCTTCACCTACTGCAGCGGACCCGACCGTCTGGAGGCGCAGGCCCTCGCCGACAAGGCCGCCGCCCACCTCGACTTCGTCGTCGAGGACGGGACGCGGGAGCTGTGACCGGCACCGGTCCGTATGCGGCCGGCCGAAGCGACGTGCGGCCGGTGGCGGACGCCGCCGGCCTGCCGGGCGCCGGCTGGGACGGGCTGCTCGGCGCGGAGGACTTCTTCCAGACCTCGCGCTGGCTCGCGGTGCAGGAGCGCAACTCCGGCACCACGATGGACTTCCTGATGCGGCACCGGGACGGCGACCCGGTCGCCGGGCTGGTCGCCGCGTGGGCCGACGACTCGGTGCCCTGGCTGCTGGCCCGCCCGGACGCGATGCTCTCCCGGGCGCTGGAGGACGGCGGGACACCCGAGGCGGAGGCCGTCCTGCGGGAGGTCGCCGGGGGCGATCCCGCCGCCCTGCTGCCGTCGCTGGTGTGCGGCGGCCGGCACCTGGGCCGCACCCGAGCCCTGGCCGGCCCGCACGCGGTACCGGGGGACGTCGAGGCGCTGGTGGAACGGGCCGAACAGCTCGCGCGGGAGCGGGGCGCGGCGAGCGTCTGCTTCCCCCATGTCGACGTCCGGGACGCGGCGTTGGTGGACCTGCTGCACGCGCGCGGCTACCGCTCGCACCTGTCGGCGCACTACGCCTGGCTGCCCGTCCCGCCGGGCGGCTGGGACGAGTTCCTCGCGAACATGAGCAAGCACCGGCGCCGCCGGGTGCGCCTGGAACGCCGGGCGCTGGCAGAGGCGAAGGTCGAGGTGCACCTCGAACCGCTCACCAAAGCGCTGGCCCCGCGCCTCGGCGAGCTCGACTGCAACCTGCTGCGCAAGTACGGCAATCCGGCGAGCCCCGAGCACTCGGCGGGGCTCCTCAGCTGGATCTCCGAGGTCATGGGCGACGACGCGATGGTCTCGGTGGCGCGCCAGGACGGCGCCATCATCGGCTTCGGGATGGTGCTGCGGTCCCGCGCCCGCGGCGAGGAGCAGTGGTTCGGCCATCGCGCCGGATTCGACTACGAGGCCCAGGGCAAACTGCCGCTCTACTACGACGTCCTGTACTACCGCGTCCTCGAAGCGGCCGCCCGCGAGGGCGTGTCCGTGCTGCACGCCGGGATCGGCAGCATCGAGGCGAAACTCGCCCGCGGCTGCCTGGCGAGCGAGGAGCACGCGTTCCTGCTCCGGCTGGACCGCACGGAATCCGGCGGCACGGCCCGTGTGCCCCGCCGGGCGGCCGCGCGGGCGGCGGCCGGAGCCGGGAGCCCCGCCGGGGAGACGGACGCTCCCCTTCGTACCTCCGACCGGGAGACGACCACACGATGAGCACGGGAACGGAACGACTCACGCGCGCGGGCGCCGGCTGGAACGCGGCCGTCGGAGCGACGGTCAACCCCTCGACCGCGCGCGGCGGCACCCTGCGGCTGGTGTCCTCGGCGGACGTGGACTCCCTCGACCCGGCCCGCACCTACTACGTCTGGGTCTGGCTGCTCCAGCGGATGCTGAACCGCACCCTCATGGCGTACCCCACCGACGCGGGCCCCGTCGGGCTCGTGCCCGTCCCGGACCTCGCCGAGGGTCCCGGGCAGGTCGGTGACGGCGGCCGCACCTGGACCTACCGGCTGCGCCCCGGCCTGCGCTACGACGACGGCTCGCCGATCACCTCCGACGACGTACGCAACGCGGTGCAGCGGGTGTTCGCGCAGGACGTGCTGCCCGGCGGACCGACGTACCTGATCCCGCTGCTGCACGATCCGGCGCGCCCCTACCCGGGCCCGTACCGCACCGACGAGCCGCTGGAGGCGGTGCGCACGCCCGACGACCGCACGATCGTCTTCCGGCTGCGGCGGCCCTTCTCCGACTTCGACCACCTGATGGCGCAGCCCGCGGCCGCCCCCGTGCCGCGCCGCGCCGACCTCGGTGCCGAGTACGGGGAGAACCCGCGCTCCAGCGGCCCCTACCGCATCGCCGCGCACCGGCCGGGCCGCTTCCTGCACCTGGAGCGCAACCCGTACTGGGACCGGGCGGGCGACCCGGTCCGGCCGGCGTTGCCCGACCGGGTCGAGCTGACCATCGGGGTCGACGTCGACGAGCTCGACCGGCGCCTGATCGCGGGCGAGTTCGACATCAACCTCGAAGGACGGGGACTCCAGCACGCGGCGCAGAGCCGGGTCACGGCGGACGGCGTGCTGCGTTCGCGCACCGACAACCCGCGCACCAGCTTCCTGCACTTCGTCTCGATCCAGCCGCACGTCCCGCCGTTCGACGACGTGCACGCGCGGCGGGCCGTGCACTACGCCGCCGACAAGATCCTGCTCCAGCAGGCCCGCGGCGGACCGGTGACGGGCGGCGACCTGACCACGGCGCTCTTCCCGCCCCGGCTCCCCGCCCACCAGGCCCTCGACCCCTATCCGACCGGACCCGACCTGCGCGGCGACCTCGACGCGGCCCGCGCCGAACTCGCCGCGGCGGGACTGCCGGACGGCTTCGAGGCGGTGATCGGCACCCAGCGCGGCAAGTTCCGCCTCGTCGCCGACGCCGTGGCGGAGTCGGTGGCCCGCGTCGGCATCCGGCTGACCGTGAAGGAACTGGACGTCGCCAGCTACTTCAGCCTGGGCGCCGGCCACCCGGACACGATCCGCAAGCACGCCCTGGGGCTCGTCGTCACCGACTGGGGCGCCGACTTCCCCACCGAGTACGGCTTCCTCGCGCCGCTCGTCGACGGCCGGCAGATCCGGCGCAACGGCGGCAACTGGAACATCTCCGAACTCGACGACCCGCGCGTCAACGACCTCGTCGACCGGAGCCTGCACACCACCGACCCCGCCGAACGCGCCCGCCACTGGCGGGAGATCGAACGCCTGGTGATGGACCACGCCGTGATCCTCCCCCTGGTCCACGACAAGACCCTGCACTTCCGCAACCCGTGGGTCACGAACGTCTACGTCCATCCCGCCTTCGGGCTCTACGACGTCCAGGCGATGGGCGTCGCCCCCGACCGCGCCGAGAGCACCCAGAGCACCGAGAGCACCGAGAGCACCGACCGGGAGACAACACCGTGAACGACAGCACCCGAGGCCTGCGGTTCAGTCCGCTGGCCGCCGACGACGAGACCACCGTCCGCCAGTGGCTGACGCTGCTCGACGACGCGGCAGGCGACGTGCCGGGCGCCGCGCCGCCCTGCGCCGCCGACATGACGGGCTCGCTGCGCTTCCCGCCGCCCGCGACCAAGCTGGAGGACTGGGTCGTCCGCCACGAGGGCCGGGGCGACCGCGTCGTCGGCGCGCTGCGGCTCGCGCTGCCCGACGGCGCGGACGTCGCGCGGGTCGACCAGCTCCTCGTCCACCCGGAGCTGCGGCGCCGGGGCATCGGGCGGGCGCTGTACGGCCGGGCCGCCGAACTCGCCGCGGGACACGGCCGTTCCGTGCTCTCCGGGACCGTGGTGGAGGCCCTGCCCGGCGGCCCCGAGCGGGACGCCGCCCCCGCGGCCTTCGCCGCCGCGGCCAGAGCGCGGCGGGCCGCGGCGCCGGCCGGCGTGCACCAGTGGCTGGACCTCGGCGTCCACGACCCGCTCGCCTCGGGAGTGCCCGACGTGCCCCCGGGCTACGCGCTGGTGACCTGGGGGACCATCACCCCCGATGAATACGCGGTTCCGGTCTCGATGCTCGAACAGTCCCTGGGCGACGAGTCGTTCGACGAGGACGAGGCCGCGGACCAGGAGGTCGCGACCAGCTACGCGCGGGAGTTCGAGACCATGCGGGTGGGGCGCGGCCGGAAGGCGTACCACACCGGTGTGCTGCACGAGGCGAGCGGACGGCTCGCCGGATACACCAGCGTCTCCAAGACCACCGGCAATCCCGCCTACGCGCTCCAGGGCATGACCGTGGTCCACCGCGCGCACCGGGGACACCGGCTGGGCACGCTGCTGAAGCTCGCGAACCTGGCGTACGTGCTGCGGCACGAGCCCGCCGTCCGGCTGATCGAGACGGCGAACGCCGAGGACAACACCGCGATGATCGCGGTCAACGCCGACCTCGGCTTCACCCCGGCGGACCGCTGGACGACCTGGACGGGCCTGGTCGGGACGGCCGGCTCCGACTGACCGACCCTGCCTGGCGGGACACCCGACGGCCGTGCCGCTCACCCCGGTGAGCGGCACGGCCGTCCGTCGGTCATGACGGCCGGACCGGCGGCGGTCGCGGGTGACGGCCGGACCGGCGGCGATCTGTCACGCCGTGGGCGACGCGGTCCCCGCCGGGCGGGAGGAGAGCACTCCGGTCACCGGCGGGCGGCCCGCGCGGTTCGTCGCCGGCATTCCCTGCCGAAGGTGCAGCGGAAGGCGGAAGGGCAGGTGAAGCCGGCAGGCGGAGCGGGAGGCCCATGGCCCGTGGCCCCTGGGTCTCCGGCCCGTGGCCGGTCCGCCGAGAGCCGTGCGAGGCGGGGCCGCCCCGTGAGGACGTCGCGGCCCCGGCCGGCCGGGCCCGTGCGGCGGGCCCGGGACGGCGAGCGGACCGGTCAGCGCCGAGTGGTCCGCGGCTGCTCGCGTTCGTGCGGGCCCGGCTGCGCGGGAACGGCGCCGCCGCCCTCCACCGGGACGGGCCCCACGCTCTGCCGGGCTGCCGCCCCGCGACGCCGGAAGGGGTTCCAGCCCGTGCCGACCAGGACGCCCGCGACGACCGCCGTGCCCCCGATCGCGGACCAGGCGGTCGGCTGCTCGCCGAGGCCCAGCCAGGCGGCGAGGACGGCGACCACGGGCACCAGCATGGAGAACGGCGCGACCTTCCCCGCCTCGTACCGCTTCAGCAGGGTGGTCCAGATGCCGGAGCCGACCACCGAGCCGGCCAGCGCGGTGTAGACGAGGGCGACCAGGCCGGGCCAGCCGTCGGCGGAGAAGGAGGCGCCGAAGTCGCGCCAGCCGGTGCCGGGGCCCTCCATGGCCGCCGAGAGGGCCAGCAGCGGGAGGGGCGGTACGACCGACATCCACAGGGCGAACCGCAGCGGATGGTCGGGCCGCGCCTGCCGGCTGGCGACGTTGCCGAACGCCCAGCCGAGCGCCGCGAGCAGGGTCAGCAGCAGGGGCAGCAGGGCGGCGCTGCGGGCCCGCTCCACGGCGATCACGGACATGCCGACGACGGCGACCGCGACACCGGCCAGCTGACGCCGGGAGATCCGCTCACCCAGCAGCAGCGCGCCGAGCAGCATGGTGAAGGGCGCCGACGCCTGCACCACCACCGAGGCCTGTCCGGAGGGCATGCCCTGGTCGATGGCGAGGAAGAGCAGCCCGAACTGCATGGCGCCGAAGCCGAGTCCGTAGATCACCAGCCAGCGCAGCGGGACCTTCGGGCGGGGCACGAAGACGATCACCGGTACGGCGAGGACGACGAAGCGCAGCGCGGAGAGGAAGAACGGCGGGTAGTGGTCGAGCCCGACGCGCACCGCGAGGAAGTTCAGTCCCCACAGCACGGCGACGAGGACGGCGAGAAGTCGGTCCCGGACGGTCACCGCGCGGCTTTCGCCGTCAGGAGACCGGAGTTGACGACGCGCGAGCCGAGGCCGCGCAGGAACAGACCGTCACCGATGGGCTTCTGCTCGTCCGCCGACTGGCGCAGCACCAGCACGTGCGCGGTGCCGTCACCGTCCTCCAGGAGCCAGCAGAACATCATGACGCCCGGGCAGGAGCCGGCCTTGAAGTAGGCCCTGCTCCACCGTGCCGGGTCGACGGCGATACCGGGGTAGGCGGTCAGGATGTGCTCGACCGTGCCGGAGGTGTCCCGCGCGCTGTCGCCGCGCAGCCCGTCGAGGACGTGCAGGACGTCGTACGCCGTCATGTGCCAGTCGAGGCCGAGCCGGTGCACGGTCGCGCCGAGGTCGGAGCCGCGGACCGTCATCGGGCGGGCGATCGACCGCAGCAGGTCGCGCCGCCCCGCCTCGTCGCGCTCGGTCCACGCCGTCCTCAACTGCGGTGCTCCCCATCCCAGTTCGAAGACCTCGTGGCTGGTCAGGAAGGGCCGCAGGAGCGCCGGTTCGTGGTGCCCGGAGGCGGCGACGGCCCGCTCGACGGCCTCCCGGCCGATCCGGTCGGCGATCAGGTCCGCGCCGGTGTTGTCGCTCATCGCGATCATCTTGTACGCGGTCTCGCACACGGAGACACGGGTCCCGTCCGGGAGGTCCTGCATGTCGCCGGTGGGCAGGCTGCGCAGTTCCGGCCGGACGGTGACCTCGTCGTCCCAGGTCAGCTCGCCGTTCTCGACGGCCTGGACGAGGGCCCGCATCACGTAGAGCTTGTACGCCGAGCCGGTGGGCATCGGCCGGTCCGCGCCGGAGGCGTGCAGGACCTCGATCCCGTCGGGCGTCAGACGCGCGGCGAGGACGGAGTGGTCGACGCCGGGCGTGCGCAGCGCGTCCTCCAGCGCGTCCCAGTCGGCTATGGCGGGGATCTGGATCTCGGGCAGGAAGGTGAGGATGCGGATCAGACCGGAGGAGTCGAGGGTGAGCGACAGCGTGTTGCGCACTCCGGTCGGGCCGGCCAGGGTGACCCATCCCTTGTGGGCGATCGGCTGGTAGTCCAGGACGGTGAACGGCCCCTTCTCGCGCCACTCGCCGAGCGTCGCGGAGAAGCCCTGGCTGCGCCGGGGCGGGAAGGTGGGGACGAAGCGTTCGACGGTGACGTCGTCCGCCGCGAGGTCCGGTGCCGTCAGCAGCCCGACCGCCCAGCGCGCCGCCTCGCCCATCGGGGAGTCATCGGCCGCGAGCGCCGCCTCGGGGGCGGCGGACGGGGAACCAGGGGCTTGGATCATCATCGCTCCACTCAGCTCTCGGTGACCGTGATCGCGCCGCACGGGCACAGCTCGGCGCAGAGCCGGGCCGAGGCGTGCAGGGCGGGTGCGGGGGTGGCGTCGAGCAGGACGACGGTGCCGGTGTCCGGGTCCTGGTCGAAGAGGTCGGGTTCGGTCGCGGCACACCGGCCCATGGCGCAGCAGGCGTCGGGCACGATGGCGATCGTCAGGCCCGACCCGCCCTCCGTGCCCTGTTCCGCGCCCGGCTCCCGGTCGGTGCCGCCCGGCCCGTGCTCGTCGTCGCTCACCAGGTCACCGGCAGCGCGCCGAGCCCGTAGCTCGACACCTCGTGGCGGAAGTCCAGCTCCTCGAAGGGCACCGCGAGCCGCACGCCGGGCATCCAGCGCAGGACGGCGGCGAGCATCTCCTCGATCTCGACCTTGGCGAGCCACTGGCCGAGGCACTGGTGGATGCCGTGGCCGAAGGCGAGGTGGCGGCGGGCGTCGCGGTGCGGGTCGAGCGTGTCCGGGGACGGGAAGACCCCCTCGTCGCGGTTGCCGGCGGCCAGCGAGAGGACGACGCCCTCACCGGCCCGGATCGTCACGTCGTCGAGCCGGACGTCCTCGACGGCGGCGCGGGCCAGCCCGTTCTGCACGATGGAGTGGAAGCGCAGCAGTTCGTCGACGGCCTTCGGCAGCAGGCTCTCGTCCTTGGCGAGCGCGCCGGCCAGGTTCGGGTCGGTGGCGAGACTGAGCAGGCTGAGCGCGGCCTGGCTGGCGGTCGTGCCGTGTCCGGCGACCAGCAGCAGCCGGCACATCGGCACGAGTTCCTCGACGCTCAGCCGGCCGGGGCGCACCTGCTCGGTGACGAGCCGGCTCACCAGGTCGGTGCCCGGGTCGGCGACCCGCTGCTCGACCAGCTCACGCAGGAAGCCGTCCAACTCGTCGCGGGCGGCAGCCACTTGGTCGGGGGTGTAGCCGCGGTCGATGAGGATCGCGCTGCGGCTCTCGATGAAGTCCCCCTCGGAGACCCCGAAGAGCAGGGTGATGACCTTGGAGGGCACGGCTGTCGTGAGCCCGGTGACGAGGTCGACGGGCCGCTCGCCGGAGGAGACCAGCGCGGACAGCATCTCGTCGAGCAGCTCCCGCAGCACGGGGCGCATCTCCTCGGCGCGGCGGGCCAGGAAGTCCCGCGTGAGCATCGAACGCAGCCGGGAGTGGTCCGGGTCGTCCATGCGGATGAAGGAGGCCGTGTGCGGTGCGGCGCGCACCAGTTGGGAGGTGCGCGTCAGCATCGGGAAGCCCGGGGCGCTGGTGACGGCGGTGAACCGGCGGTCACCGAGCACGGCCCGTACCCCGGCGTGGGAGGTGACCAGCCAGACCTGACTGCCGTCCCACAGGGTGACCTTGCTCGCGGCCGGACCGGCGCGCAGTCCGGCGAGCTGCGGGGGCGGGTCCACGGGACAGACCCGTGGCATCGGGTACGAGGGGGCCGCCTTCTCGTCCTGGAGTGCCGCGTCGTTCTGCATCATCCACCGCCTATCGCTGCGCAGGTCGCTGCACAGGGGTCGCGCCGACGTGCTGTCGCCGCCCCAATCTGCCGTGCCCGCGCGGAGGCGTCGTGGCCCCGGGCCCCGGCGCGCATAACCGGCCGGAAACAGTCATAACCTGCGGCTCCTTCGGCCATTCACCGGGGCACGGCCCTGCTGCTAACGTCGCGGCGTCCCGAATGAATGGGTCCGGCGTCCCGGCCGACATCAGGAGATGCCCCGGCCGAATCGGCCCGGTGTTCCGGCCGAAGTCCCGGACCTGTCCACGCATCGGCACTCGCCCCCGGGGAGAACCATGACCACGACGTCAGCACTGCACGGAAAGGTCGCGCTCGTCACGGGCGCGAGTTCGGGGATCGGCGCGGCCACCGCGCGGGCGCTCGCCGCGGAGGGCGCGGCGGTCGCCGTCGCGGCCCGCCGAGTCGACCGGCTGACCGCGCTCGCGGACGAACTCGCCGCGGGCGGCGCCACCGTGCACGTCGTCGAACTGGACGTGACCGACGAGCGGGCCGCGGCCGACGCCGTCCGGTCCACGGTGGAGACCCTGGGACGCCTCGACATCCTCGTGAACAACGCCGGGATCATGCTGCTCGGCCCCGTCGAGGACGCCGACACCACCGACTGGACCCGGATGATCAACACCAATGTCCTCGGCCTGATGTACATGACCCACGCGGCCCTTCCGCACCTGCTCAGGAGCCAGGGCACGGTCGTGCAGATCTCCTCGATCGCCGGCCGCGTCGCCGGGCGCGGGGCGGCCGGCTACAACGCGAGCAAGTTCGCCGTGAACGGCTTCAGCGAGGGGCTGCGCCAGGAGGTCACCGAACGCGGGGTGCGTGTCGTGGTCGTCGAGCCGGGCACGGTCGAGACGGAGCTGCGCGAGCACATCACCCACGCGCCGACGAAGGCCGCGATCGAGGAACGGGTCGCCAAGATCCGGCAGTTGCAGGCCACCGACATCGCCGAGGCGGTCCGCTACGCCGTCACCGCGCCGCCCCACGCGACGGTCAACGAGATCTTCATCCGGCCGACCGACCAGGCCTGAACGACCCTGCCGGACCCGGTCTCCGGACGGTCTCCGGGGCCTCTCCCGACGTGAGGAGAGCCCGGAGAGAGGACGTGCCTAGCATCGCCGCAGCGCCCTACGGAGAATTCGGTCCCTCCGAATTCATCGAGCCACTGCGGACAATCACACGGCACAGTCCTTGACCACAAAGGAAACCGACATTGTCTTCCGGGTCAGAAACAACGCCTGCGGTACATCCTGCACTCGCCTCTGTTCTCGACCGGCCGACTCCTTTCCCTTCTTCCTTCTCCTCCGCCGCCGCGCCCGCTCCGGCGTCCCCCACGACACTCCCCGGCACCCCGGCGGGCTTCCCCTTCACCCGCCCCGACCTGTCCCTGCTGGACGCGGTCGGGCAGTGCGGGGACCTCGCCGAGGCAGCCCGGCGGACCGGCTCCCGGGGCGGTGCCGTCGAGCGCCAACTGGAGCGCCTGGACAAGGCGGTGGGGCTGCCGCTGACCCTGCGGGGCCGGCACACCGCGCGCCTCACCTCGGCGGGCTCCCGCCTGCTGGCCGCCGGCCGCCGGTTCTTCCGCCAGGTCGACCTCGCCGTCCGGACGGACATCTTCGGGCACGGCCCCGAGGCCGTCGACGCCCCGGCCGTCCTGGCCATCGCGTCCGCCGAACCGTTCCTGGAGGACGTCGTCGAGGACGCCGCCGCCGCCCTGGACATCCTGCTGTCGGTGCACCACGACACGCCCCAGCAGGTCATGCGCAGGCTCGCCGGCTACCACGTGGACGCGGCGCACACCTGGAGCCTGGACGCCCCGGGCCGGTCCCTCGAACGTCCCGTGCGCACCTACCCGGTCCTCGACGACCCGCTGTGGGTCACCCTGCCCCAGGGCCACCGGCTGGCCGGCGGCGGCGCCGTCCCGCTCGCCGACCTGCGGGACGAGACCTGGGTGTCCGAGGTGGGCCCCGACTCCGAGGTCCTGGTCGCGCGGGTCTTCCAGGCCGCCGGGCTGCCCGCCCCCGCCGCCCTGCACGTCACCGGAGCCTCCGTGGCCCGAGGCATGCTGCGGCGCGGCGACGCGATCGGCCTCGGCTCCCCGACCCGCCCGGCCGTCGTCGCCCCCTCCGTGGTCCACCGGTCCCTCGTGGAGCGCCCGCACCGCTCCACCAGCCTCCTCGTCGACCCGACGGTCGTCCCCGGCGCCCTCGCGGAGCACCTGGCCGAGCTGCTCGCCGACCGCTATCTGCACCGTTTCGCCGACCGTCACCCGGACCTGCTCACCGACCCCTGGTGGGCCCGCTGGTACCGCGCGCGGACGGCCGGCGCGGCCCGCGCGGCCGGACCGGCGCCGGCCGCGCCGACCGCACCGGACACCGCGCAGGGCACCCGGAAGCTCGACGTCGACGACCTGCACGTGCTGCGGGCGGTGGCGCGGCACGGCAGCATCAACCGGGCGGCCGCGGTGCTCTCCATCAGCCAGTCCGCGCTGACCCGCCGCATCCACCGGCTCGAACTCGGCCTGGGGGCACAGCTGTTGCTGCGCAGCGCGCGGGGCACCGATCTCACCGGGTCCACCCGCAGCTTCCTGCACCGGCTGGGCCGCTTCGAGGCGGAGTTCCACGAGGCGGCGCAGTCCTGCCGGGGCCTCGCCCTGCCGGGGGGCACGGGGACCCACCGGCAGGACCCGCGCGCGATGCCTCAGCCGGCTCCGAGCGCCACGTAGTCGTACATCCCGAAGGACCCGGTGACGTAGACGTTGCGGGCGTCCGGGTGACGGTAGAGGAGCGAGCGCGGGTACAGGTACGGCACGATCACCGCGTGCTCCATGGTGAGGCGGTCGATCCGGTGCCAGATCTCCGCCCGCTCGGCCGGGTCGGAGGAGGTCGCACCGCGGTCGAGCAGGGCGTTGATCTCCGGGTCGTCGAGCTCACCCATGTTCTGGTTGCCGCGCTCCTTGATGGCCCGGCCGTCGACGATCTGCTGGAGGAACCCGTACCCGTCGGGGAAGTCGGCGCCCCAGCCGAACATGATGATCCCGATGCCGTGTTCGCGCAGATAGGCGGGGCAGCCGCCGTAGATGTCGAAGTAGTCGCCCGAGGGGAAGTCCAGCACCTCGGCCTCGATCCCGACCCGGGCGAGCCCGGCGGCCAGCGCCTCGGCGGCCCGGTACTCCTTCAGCCGGTCCTTGCGGGCGGCGATCTTCGTCCGGAACCCGTCGGGCATCCCGGCGGCGGCGAGTTCGGCCCGCGCCGCGTCCAGGTCACCGCGCCCCTCGGCCCCCACCGGGTACCGGTCGAAGTCCTGATGACCGTCGAGGGTCGGCGGCAGAATCGTCGTCGCGATGTCCCCGCCGACCGAACCGCCGTACGCCTCCTGCATCGCGGCCTTGTCGGTGGCGAACTGCACCGCGCGGCGGGCGTGCACGTTGTCGAACGGCGCGATCCGGCTCGACAGGCAGTAGATCCAGGTGAACCCGGACAGCGGGTTGTCGGCGTCGGCGCGCAGCGCCGGGTCCGCCAGGATCTTCTCCTGCGTCGAGGGCTGGACCCCGAACCCGGCGAGGTCGATGTGCGCCTCCCCGGCGAGCAGCATCCGGTCGACCTCGTGCGGGTCCTTGCCGAGGTGCACCTCGACGCGTTCGGCCCGCTGCCTGCGCACCGGGTCGGTCTCCGGGTCCCAGTGCGGATTGCGTTCCAGGACGGCGAGTTCACCGCGGGTGTACGAGACCACGCGGTACGGGCCCGTCGCGACCGGCCCGAGCCGGTAGGCGGCGCCGGTGTCGAGCCGGCGCGGCACCGGGGTCGTGCTCGGCATCGTCGCCAGCAGGTCCATTCCCGCGAACGGCTCCGCCAGCCGGAACACGAGGGTGCGCTCGTCGGGTGTCTCCAGGGTGACCGGCCCGTCGACGTCGGGCTCGCGCCACGGGCCGCCGTACTCGGTGCCCAGCAGATGCCGGAAGTAGGTGGGCCCCGCGCCGAGCACGTCGGTGCCGTAGTTGCTGCGGGCGATCGCGTACTTCACGTCACCGGCGGTGACCGGGCTGCCGTCCTCGAACCGCAGTCCCTCGCGCAGCCGGTACGTCCACACCCGGCCGCCCTCCGAGGCCTCGCCGAGCGCCTCCGCCAGGTCCGGCACGAGGCGCTGGCCCACCTTGCCCGGCGCGGTGTCGAAGGTGACGAGCGTCCGCCCGATGAGGCGCAGGAAGTTCCACGTGTACGCGTAGTACGTGTTGCCGGGGTCCAGCGAGTCGAAGTCGTCGGTGCGGACGAGGCGGAGCGTGCCGCCGAGTGCGTCGCCCGGCCTCACCACACCCCGGACCCCCGCGTCGTACCCGGTCTCGCCGGTGTCTGTCCTCGTGCTCTCCATGTCCCTGCGGCCCTCCTGCCGGATGCATTCCGCTCCCATCCTGGGCTCGCCCGACGACCCGGAGGGCCCCTGGGCAGGGGGAACGCATAGCACGTGCGGGCTCGGCATACCCGGGGGCGCTGCCCCCGGGCCTTCGCCCCTCAATCGCCGGACGGACTGTTTCTCAGCCCGTCCGGCGATTGAGCACGCGGCCGTTCAGGCCGATGCGGAGGTCTGGGGGCGGCAGCCCCCAGGTACGGGACGGGTAGGGCCGCAGCGGGCGGGGATCCGCTGGGTCACGTCAGGTCGTGTACTCCGAGTTGAGGCGGACGTACCCCTCGGTGAGGTCGCAGCCGTACACGGTGAACTCCCCCTCGGCGATCCCGAGGTCGATCCCGATGACCACCTCGTCCCCCTTGAGGTGCTCCGCGACAGCGGCCCGCACGGCGTCCTCCTCGGCCACGTCGACGGACCCCGTCGGGTACACCTCCGTCTCCCCGAACCGGATCCGCACCACGTCCTGGTCGATGTCCGTGTCGTCGGAGCACTTCCCGACCGCCATCGCGACCCGCCCCCAGTTGGGGTCGCTGCCGTGCACGGCGGTCTTCACGAGCGGGGAGTTGACGACGGTCTTGCCGACCCGCTTGGCCTGGGCGGTGTCCCGCGCCCCCGTCACGCGCACCTCGATGAGCTTGCTCGCCCCCTCGCCGTCGCTCGCGATGTCCTTGACGAGCGCGAGGGCGGCTTCGTGGAGGACCTGCTCGAACTCGCCGGGATCGACGTCGCCGGCCAGCCCGTTGGCGAACAGCACCGCGGTGTCGCTGGTCGAGGTGTCCGTGTCGATGCTGACGGCGTTGAACGTGCGGTCCATGACGCGCCGGAAGATCCGGTCCTGCTCGGCCGGGTCGAGGCGGGCGTCGGTGGCGAAGAAGGTGAGCAGCGTGGCCATGTCGGGCTCCAGCATGCCGACGCCCTTGGCGATGCCGACGACCGTCGCGTCGCCGCAGCGCAGCCGGACCTCCTTGGGCCGGGTGTCGGTGGTCATGATGGCGCGGGCCGCCCGGTCGAATCCGCCCTCGGGGAACGGCAGGGCCAGCGACTTGAGGTGCTCGCGGATCTGCGGCATGGGGTACTGGCGGCCGATCACGCCGGTGGAGGCGACCAGTACCTCGCCGTCGGGCACGCCCAGCGTGGCGGCGACCGAGGCGCGGATCTCGCGCGCGTTGGCCTCGCCCTCCCGGCCGGTCGCGACGTTGGCGTTGCGGGCCAGGACGACCACCCCGCGGGCCTGTCCGTCGGCGACGGCCTCCCGGCTCAGCAGAACGCTCGGCCCGACGAACCGGGACCGGGTGAACACCCCGCTGACCTGGGCCGGGACGGTCGAGGCGAGCACGGTGAAGTCGTCCCGGCCGTCGTCGCCGAGACCGACCGGGGCGGTGTGCACGGCGAAGCCCAGCGGCGTCGCCCGAGCCGTCGATGTGGAGTCGGACATGTCATCGTCTCCCGTCTGCGTTACTTCCGGTGAGTCAGCGTTTCACGCGCCGCTCGGGGCGCCACCGAGAACGAGCCGAACGTGCCACGGCCCCCTCCGCGCGCCCCGGGGCCAGGATCGGGGTGCGCGAAGGGGGCTCGACGGCCGCCCGGCGGACGGTCTGCCTAGCGGCGCGGGGAGAACGACACCACGTCGCCCGCCCGTTCACCACCCGACAGCTGCCCGTTGCGCTCGGTCCTGATGTACACCCGGTGGAGCCAGCGGTCCTTGCCGTCCCAGCGCGGGCTGAACGGCGTACGGGCGTGCGTGGTACGGAAGTTGTCGATGATCAGGAGGTCGCCGGGGGTGAGCTTCACGGCCTCCGTCACATCGTCCAGGGCCTGCGACAGGGCGGCGACGGCCTCCTTGTCGGCCGGCTCCTCGGGGGCGAGCAGCTCACGGTCGTAGCCGAGGAACGGGTCCTTCTCGTTCCCGTACAGCGCCTTGACCTCGGCGATCGCCCCCGGGTCCTCGACGCCCCCGCGGAAGGCGACGTCGACGCAGCACGGCAGCCTGCGGTCGAAGAGCCGCGCCTTCGTGTCCTCGTCGAGCAGGGTGAGCGCCTTGCGCACCGAGCCGACGAGCGTCTCCGCACGGCGCTCGTGGTCCGCGCGGGAGCAGGCCAGCATGACGTAGTTCGGCTGGAGGACGTGGTACGCCATCTCGGTGTGGAACTCCAGGAGCGTCTCGGAGGTCTCCGAGCTGAGGTAGTGCGCGCCCGGCGAGGGATACACGTCGTGGTAGACCGTGCCGGAGCGCAACTCGGCGTAGCCGGTGTGCAGTCCGAGCCGACGGCCGGCGACGGCGAGCATCGCCTCCATGAGCAGCCGGCCCCGGTCCGCCGGCGCGGGCGTGGAGGTGGGCGTGGGCGGCAGTTCGCCCTCCGCCTCCAACGGCAGTCCGCGTAGCAGCAGATAGCCGTCCTCGGTGCCCTCGGCGTTGAACCTGTCGAGGGCGGCGCCTATCTCGCGCGGCAGCCGCTCGGACAGGGCCTTCGCCTGCTCCAGGAAGCCGTACAGGTCGGCGCGCGGCACCGCGGGGAGTTCGGCCGCGAGGGCGCGCAGGTGTTCCTGGTGGGCGGTGCAGTCGATGATCGGAGAAGCCATGGGTGCGATGTCTCCTTTGCGTCGGGATGCGACGGTGCGCGGGCCGCGCCGGCCGGGAGTGCCTCGGGGCTACGCCGGGGCGCGGTGGGCGCGGGCGTACTGGTAGAGCAGTTCGGCGCCGATCTCGGTGGCCAGGACGGAGGTGATCCCGGCGTGGTCGTACAGGGGCGAGACCTCCATGACGTCGAAGCCGACCGGTCTGAGGTCGCCGACGCAGCGCAGCAGGGCGAGGAGCTCGCGGGAGCTCAGACCGCCGGGCGCGGGGGTGCCCGTCCCGGGGGCGAAGGCGGGGTCGACGACGTCGATGTCGACCGACACGTACACGGGCCGCCCTCCGACCCGTTCCCGTACGAGGTCCGCGGTGCCCGCCACGCCGAGGTCGCCGAACTCGTCGGCGGTCACGACGCGGACGCCGTTGCCGCGGGCGTAGTCGAGGGAGTCGGGCTTCGGGTTGTGGCCGCGGATCCCGATCTGCACCATCGCGGCCGGATCGATGAGCTTCTCCTCGATGCCGTGCCGGAACGGGGTGCCGTGGTGGTACTGGCCGCCGTAGAAGGCGGGGTTGGTGTCGGAGTGCGCGTCCAGGTGCAGGACGGCGACGGGGCCGTGCTGCTCGGCGACGGCCCGCAGGGCGGCCACGGTCAGGGAGTGGTCGCCGCCCAGCATCATGAAGGCGGCGTTGCTCTTGAGCAGTTCCGCCAGATGCCGTTGCGCGGTCTCGATCGCGATGTTCATGTTGAACGGCGTGAGGTCGATGTCGCCGCCGTCGACGCAGTTGATGAGGTCGAAGGTGCCCGGCCCCCGGTCGATGCCGACGCCGTGGATCAGCCCGGACTCGTTGCGGATCGCACGGGGTCCGAAGCGGGCGCCGGGCCGGTAGCTGGTGCCGCCGTCGTAGGGGGCGCCGATGACGACGACGTCGTAGCCGCGCGGATTCTGGTCGTGCGGCAGGCGCATGAAGGTGGGGATCTGCGCGTAGCGGGGCGAGACGTGCGAGTCGATGCGTTCCACGGCTCAGTTCCCCTCCGGGAGGTCGGCGGTGCGCGGGGTCCCGGCCGGTGCCGTGCCGGGCGAACTTCGGTCGGCTGTACGGGAGTTCGGCCCGGTGTGGGCGAGGGGCGCGCTCATGCCGCACCCCGTCGCAGCCGCTCGGCGACCGAGCGGACCACCTCGGTGGTGCTCACCTGGCCGGGGTCCTCGCCCCCCACCACGGTGCGGTCGAACAGCAGCCGCACCACCTGTTGCTTGGCCGCGTCGACGGAGCGATCGGCGATGCCCTCCTCCAGCAGCAGCTGGGAGAAGGACGAGGTGGTGCCGGAGCCCTCGTGGACGCCCAGCTTCGGCCGTTTCACGGTCTGTTCGGGCAGCAGCTCGGCCATCGACGCCCGCAGGACCCACTTGTCGCGCCCGTAGCGGCGCTTGAGCCCCGCCTCCAGCGACACGAGCAGGTCGAGCACGTCACGGTCCCAGTACGGGTGCGTGGACCAGTGGCCGCACACGGCGGACAGCACCGGCGACATCTCGTTGAGTCCGTCGTACGTCGCCATGTCGTACGCGACCGCCGTGTCCAGGTCGGGCAGGCGGTCCTCGCGGTGCATGCCCGCGAGCGGGATGTCGGCGCCGTACCCGGTGAGCACACGGCGGGGCGGCCCGTCGAGCGCGCGGTAGAGCGCGACGAGGGGCAGCAGGTACTCGATGATGTTCGGGTCCTCGGACTCCGACGCCCAGACGGCGTACGGGAGTTGGCCGAGCAGGTCGGCCGTGGGAACGGTGATCTCCCGGTGCCGGCTGCCGAGGTGGTCGGCGACCGTGCGGGCCTGTGCGAACTCGTCGGAGACGTCCGTGCCCATGGACAGCGAGTCGATGTGCCCGGCGGCCCGGTGGGCGAGCGCGGCCACCCCGGAGGAGTCGATGCCGCCGGAGAGCACGACCAGCGGGGTGGCGCCGGGGGTGACGCGGGCGCTCACCGCCCGGTCGAGCGCCGCGTGCACGGCGTCCACGGCCTCGCTCTCGTCCATGATCCGGCGGGCCAGCGGCGGCGCCCAGGTGCGGTGCGCCGCTGCCGTGCCGGTGCCGAGGTCGATGTCCATCACGGTGCCCGCGGGCACCTGGTAGACGCCGGGCAGGCCACGCACCCGGCGGGCGTCCGCGAACGGGAAGCCGCGCGGACCGCCGTGCCCGGACAGGGTCTTGGCCTCGGTCGAGGCCGTGACCTCGCCGGGACCGGCGCACACGTACAGCGGGACGGAGCCGGCGTGGTCGGTGGCCAGCAGCACCCGCCCGCCGGAGCAGACGACCGCCGCGAAGCGGCCGTTGACCAGGCGGAAGGCGTGCAGGCCGTAGCGGCGCAGCAGGTCCAGCAGCAGCTGGGCGTCGCCGGACGGGCCGGCGCCGGCTCCGAGGACGGAGGAGAGGTCGCCGCGGTTGTAGATCTCCCCGGCGAGCACGACGGCGGTGTCGGCGTCGTGCGCGAGGGCGGCGTCGGGCGGGGTGCCGGGGGTGTGCACCAGGGTCGCGCCGAGGGTCTGCGAGCGCAGTCTCAGGTCGACGCCGGTGTGGGTGCCCCGGGTGGCGAAGGCGGCTCGGGGGGCCCGGCCCCCGCTCGGGCGAGCGGAGGCCAGGAACCCGAAGGCCGCGGGAAGGTCCTGGGAGGCCATGATCAGATGCTCAGCGCCCCGAAACCACCGGGCTGGAAGTCGTAGTTGATCGGGACCTCGATCAGGAACGGGCGGCCCAGCTCGGCACCCTTGCGCAGCGCGGCGAGCAGCTCCTGCCGGTCGCCCGCCTTGGTCGCCTCGACGCCGTTGGCCTCGGCGAGCGCGACGAAGTCGACGCCGGTGAACTTGACCGCCGGGTCGTGGCTGCGACGGTGTCCGAGGTTCTGGTAGAGCTCGATCAGCCCGTTGGTGTCGTTGTTCACGACGACGGTCACGATCGGGAGGTTGAGGCGGGCGATGGTCTCCAGGTCGGCGCTGTTGGAGTGGAAGCCGCCGTCGCCCGCGATGAGGAAGGTGGGCTGGCCGGGGCGCGCGAGCTGGGCGCCCATGGCGGCGGGTATGCCGTAGCCGAAGCTGGAGCAGCCGGCCGAGGTGAGGAAGCCGAAGGGCTGGTCGGCGCGGGCGAACAGGACGCCGTAGTGCCGGAAGAAGCCGATGTCCGAGACGATCGTGCCCTCGCCGGACTCGGCGACCTCCTCCATGACGGTGTTCATGGAGTCGATGACCTGGTGGACGCGCATGCCGTCCTCGTAGGCCGTCGGGTCCGCGAGGAACTCGGCGACGCGGGCGCGCAGCGGCTCGATGTCGTGCCGCTCCTTGGCCTCGAGGGAGACGGTGGCGGCGTCGAGGTGCTCGACGAAGGCGAGGACGTCGGTGACGACGTCGACGGTGGGCCGGTAGACGCGCGGGATCGGGTTGGCGGTCGGCGAGACGCGGACGGTCTTCTTCTCGGCGCCCTTCTGCCACATCGAGGGCCGCAGGTCCTCGGCGTAGTCGTAGCCGACGGTCAGGATGAGGTCGGCGGGGCCGAACAGGGTCTCCAGCGCGGGGAAGTCCAGGATGCCGTCCATGTAGCCGGTGACCGCGCCGTAGTTCAGCTCGTGTCCGTGCGGCAGGACGCCCTTGGCGATGTACGTCGTGATGACCGGCACGTTCAGTCGCTCGGCCAGCGCGCGGACGGCCGGCACCGCGCCGGAGCGGATCGCGGCGGCGCCGACGACCAGGACGGGGTGTTGGGCGGTCTTCAGCAGCTCGGCGGCCTCGTCGGCGGCCTGCTCCCAGCCGTCCTGCACGGCGCCGATCGGCTTGCCGGGGGTCCGCGCCGGCGGCCGCTCCGCCTCGGCGTCGATGCCCTCGGAGGAGCCGAGCAGGTCGACCGGCAGCGAGATGAAGCTGGGGCCGACCGGTTCGGTCATGGCGGCGGTCACCGCGGAGTCGACCAGGTCGGTGATCTCGTGCGGACGCTCCAGCTCCACCGCGTACTTGGACATCGGCGCGATGATCGACACGGAGTCCAGGCACTGGTGCGTGTCGTTGGGGAAGATGTCGTGCGACTCCGACTGGGCGGCCAGCGCGATGACCGGCGACCGGTCCAGGACCGAGGTGGCGATGCCGGTGGAGAGGTTGGTCATGCCGGGGCCGAGCGTGGCCCAGCAGGCCTGCGGGCGTCCGGTGATGCGGGCGAGCACGTCGGCGGCGACGCCGGCGGTGAACTCGTGCCGGGTGAGGACGAAGTCGATCCCCTCGACCTCGTCGAAGAGGATCGAGGCGGCCTCCCGGCCGACCACGCCGAACACCTTCTCCACGCCGTGGTCCCGCAGTCGCGCGAGGAGCGCGTGCGCTGCGGTCGGCTTGCTGCTGGGGCCGGTCGATACACGGGACATGGATGGTCTCCAGACTCGGTCAGCGGTGAACACGTCGCGGCCACCCTGACCAGAGCCCCTCTTCGCAGCCTCTCTCCGGCATATCGGAGAGCGCGCCGGGGAGTGCGCGGAGAGAGGCCGGAGACCGGGCGGAACGATGGATTCCGATTCGACTCTCTTCAAATCGGACAGAGTCCGTCCGATATCGCGTGCCGGTGAACCCTGCGCCTGATGAGTTCAGGCCACTGTTGATCCCGACACGGGTCCACCGAGCGGCCTTTCCTTCTGAGGTCTAGACCACTAAAGGCGAATGAGCGCTCATTCCCGGCCAGGCCACCCGGGCGTATTCGGCCGGGCCCCCACGACGACGAAGCGGAGGGGTCAGATACCCGCCACCACCCGTCCATGATTTCTTTCTCCTTTGCCTTGTCTTGAACCGTGCGTCCGGGGAGAGACCGGAGAGAGGCGGGCGATTAATCTGCGCCACATGATTCGTTCGGATGGCTATGTTGACCACCCGCGGTACGACAGGCGCAGGTCGCGCCGTCGCGTCGTCGTATCAACGTTTGTGGCACTTGCGGCGACCGCCGGAATCGGCTACTGGGCCTACAAGGCCCTGGCCGGGGACGACGCGGACGATCCACAGGTAGCCGCCGCCACCGGACAGCTCGACACGTTCCTGACCGCGTGGGCGTCGGGCGACGCCCAGCGGGCGGGCCGGCTGACGGACACCCCCGAGAACGCCACGTCGTTGATCAAGTCCGTCATGACGAACCTGGACCCGTCGCGGACGGAGATCACCGCGGGCACCGGAAAACGGAAAGCGGAAGGGGAAGTCGAGATTCCGTTCACCGTCAGGATGACGCTTTCGGGCGCCGGGGAATACACGTACCACTCGAAGGCCGAGCTCATCCGGAAGAGCGGCGACTGGACGGTCGAATTCCACACCCCCCTCATTCACCCGGACATGGTTCCGGGTCAGACGCTCGCGCTGAAGTCCCGGGAACGCGCGGAGATCCTCGACCGCAACGGCGACGAACTGCAGTCGGCGTCCCTCGCCGGCGCCGTCGACCCGAAGACCGGAAAGGGCGTCTCCGGGCTCCAGGCCCGCTACGACAAGCAGCTCACCGGAGGCGGTGGCGCGGCCCGGTCCGTCGTCGTCGTGGAACGCGAGAGCGGCCGCGTCGTGAAGCGGCTCACCGGCTCCGGCAAGGACGCGGGCAAGGCGGTGCGGACGACCATCGACCCGAAGGTGCAGGAGGCCGCCGCGGCGGCGCTCGACGGCGTCAAGAAGAACGCCGCCCTCGTCGCCGTCGACCCGAGCACCGGCGACATCCTCGCCGCGGCCAACATGCCCTCCGGCATGAACCGCGCCCTGGAGGGCCGCTATCCGCCCGGCTCCACCTTCAAGGTCGTCACCTCCGCCGCCCTCCTGAAGCAGGGGATGCGGCCCTCCGACAAGGCCGACTGCCCCAAGTTCGCCTACGTCGACGGCCAGCGCTTCGAGAACCAGGACCAGTTCGTGCTGCCCGCAGGCTCGACGTTCAAGGACGCGTTCGCCCACTCCTGCAACACCTTCTTCGTCGGGGCCCGGGACAAGCTGTCCGACGCGGCGCTGCACGACACCGCCGAGGCCTTCGGGATCGGCGGCACCTGGGACGCGGGCACCGCCACGTACGACGGCAGCGTCCCGGTGGCGGACGGCGACAACGACAAGGCGGCCTCCACCATCGGCCAGGCCAGGACCCAGGCCTCGCCGCTCGTCATGGCCTCCATCGCGGCCACGGTCAAGGAGGGCGCCTTCAAGCAGCCCGTCCTGGTGCCCGACGCGGTGAAGAAACGCTATGAGGCCCCCGCCCGGCTGGAACCGGGCGTGGTCGGCAGCCTGCGCGACATGATGCGCGCCACCGTCACCGACGGAGCCGGCTGGGCCCTCAAGAGCCTCCCCGGCGAGCCGCACGCCAAGACGGGCACCGCCGAGTTCGGCAACGACAGCCCGCCCCGCACCCACGCCTGGATGATCGGCTACCAGGGCGACCGGGAACTCGCCTGGTCGGTCCTCCTGGAGGACGGCGGTTCCGGTGGCTCGGACGCCGGCCCCATCGCGGCCAAGTTCCTGAAGAACCTCGGCTGAACCCCGCACGACACCGACCGACCCACGTCCGCCGGCGGAACCTCCGCCGGCGCGCGCCACCGAGAGATCCACCCATCCGTGACCAGCACAGCGGGACCGGCACCCCGGGACCGGAGCGGCGGGAACCGGCACCCCGGGACCGGCGGCGGTCGGACGTCACGGAGCACTTGAGCCGACGGTACGGGGGACGCACCAGCACGCTCCACGAAACGCCGACGGGACCGACCCTCCAGGTCCCTGCGGTGGTTCCCCTCCGTTCCGTCACCACCTCAGCCCCTGTTGGGCGACGGCTTGATTCACACAAACAAGGGGAACCGTCATGAACAGCAGGACCAGCCTGACGATCCAGCTCCTCGGCCCCGTGACCCTGGTGAGAAACGGGATACCGATACCCATCCGGGGTCAGCGGCAGCGACGGTTCCTCGCTTCCTTGGCGCTGAAGCCCGGACAGGTCACCACCAAGGAAGCGATCATCGAGGACTCCTGGGACGGCGAACCGCCGCTGACCGTCTCCGGACAGCTCCAGACCTCCGCCTGGATGATCCGCACCGCGCTGGCCGACGCCGGCCTCACCCGGGACGCGCTCGCCTCGCACACCCTGGGCTACGAATTACGCGTACCCGCCGACCGCATCGACGTGTTCGTCTTCCGCGACGCCGTACGGCACGTCCGTGAACTCCACGCCCGCGGCCAGTACAAGAGCGCCTCGGAGTCCCTCGACGGCGCGCTCGGCATGTGGCGCGGCGCCGCCCTCACGGACGTCACGTCGAGCCGGCTGCGCATGAAGGGCGACGCCCTGGACCGCGAGCGCACGGCCGCCGCCGAACTGCGCGCCCTGATCGACGTCGGGCTCGGTCACTACGGCGAGGCGATCTCCCAGCTGTCGGAGCTGGTCGACCACGACCCGCTGCGCGAGGACCTCTACGCGGGACTGATGAAGGCGTACTACGGCGAGGGCCGACAGGCCGACGCCATCCGCGTCTTCCACCGCGCCAAGGAGATCCTGCGCGAGCAGATCGGCATCAACCCCGGCTCGCGCCTGCGGGAGTTGATGCAGGCGATCCTCCAGCAGGACGAGCAGCTCCTGCGGGCCACCGGGATCCCGCTCTCCGGGGACCGGGTGAGGTGAACCGGGCACCCGGCGGGCGGCCGGCCCCGGCCGCCCGGCGCGCGTGAGCGAACCCCCGCCGGACCTGGGGGTGTCGTCCGGATCACGGGTCCCCCGGACCCGCCGGCCCCTCCCGACACCCCCGCCGCAATGACCGAAAATCCCCCCATACGCCACCCCTTGTCGTAGCGTTCCTCGGACTCATGACCCTCGTCAGTCGTCGGTCATCGGTCGTCAGAGGAAGCGGGGCAGAACATGGCCGGCCGGCGTGCGGTCCTCAAGGGAGTCCTGGCGGTGTCCGGCACGGCGGCGGGCGCCACCGGCCTGGTCGCGGCGGCGCCGACGGCGAGACGCGGCGCCCCGTACGCGACCTCCGTACGGATGCGCTGGCTGGGCGTCTCCGGCTGGGAGATCGTCATCGACGGCGACCGCAGCATCCTCTTCGACCCCTACCTGAGCCGGATGCCGTACGCGGACAGGAAGGGCGACCTGGACCCGTCCCTCCCGCTCCGCTGCGACCGCACGGCGGTGGAACAGCTCGCCGCCCACCACCTGCGCGGCGCCCCGGAGCTGATCCTCGTCAGCCACGGACACTTCGACCACGTGGCGGACGTACCGCAGCTGCTGGCCCGCCCCGCCTGGGCGAGGCACCGCATCCGCGCGGTGTGCGACGAGACCGTGGGCCATCTGCTGACGGCGATGGGTACACCACACGCCCGGATGGAGGATGTGATTCCGGTCAAGGGCGGCGAGTACCTCCAGTTCGACGGCTACACGGTCGAGGTGTTCCGCAGCCTGCACAGCCAGCAGGCCGACCACGGCTACTTCGCCCCCGGCACCAGGACCGCCCCGCCCCGCCGCCCCGCCACCCTGGGCGACCTCGTCGAAGGCGACACCCTGGCGTACCAGGTCACCGTGGACGGCGGCCCGAGCATCCTCCTGATGGGGGCGAGCAACTTCGCGGAACGCGAGCTGGCGGGCATCCGCCCCGACATCGCGACGATCGCCATGACCTCCCACTCGGCCCTCCACCGCTACGTGGAGCGCCTGCTGTCCGCGACGGGCAACCCGCCCCTGCTCATCCCGAACCACCACGACGACATGACCACCCCCCTCTCCAGGACCCCCTCGCAGCTCGCCGCCGTCACCCCCACCACGGCGGCCGACCAGCTGACGGCGGCCTCCGCCTCCTCCTCACAGGTCCTGAACCCGCAGCATCTGCGGGCCCTGGACGTCACCGCGGCGCTCGCCTGACCCCACCGGTGCGGGAACCGTCCGCCGTACGGATCGCCCCCGGGGCCCCGCGGGTCCATGCTGAGGAGAGCGGGCGCCCGGTCCAGCACCAGCGGGCGCCACGAGGTTCCGGAGGGCGTCATGAGCTCACCATCCGTCCCGCCGCCCGCGCCGCTCCCCCCGCAGGGACCGGGAGCCACGGACAAGGGCCTGAAGGGCGGCGCCCTGGGCCTGTTCTCCAGCACGGTGATCGGGCTGGCCTCCACCGCCCCCGCCTACAGCCTCGCCGCGACCCTCGGCGTCATCGTGGGCATCGTGGGCTTCCAGTCGCCCATCATCATCGTGCTCGCCTTCGTCCCGATGTTCCTGATCGCCTACGGCTACAAGGAACTGAACCGGGCCGACCCCGACTGCGGCACCACGTTCACCTGGGCGTCCCGCGCCTTCGGCCCCCGCACCGGCTGGCTCGGCGGATGGGGCATCGTCGCCGCCGACATCATCGTGATGGCCAACCTGGCGCAGATCGCGGGCGCGTACGGCTTCCAGCTGATCGGCGCGGACGGGCTCGCGCAGAACACGTTCTGGGTCACCTTCGTCGGCGTCGTGTGGATCGCCCTGATGACCCTGATCTGCTACATCGGCATCGAGCTGTCGGCGAACCTGCAGAAGGCGCTGCTCACCATCGAGATCGTGGTGCTGGTGCTGCTGGCGGTCACCGCCCTGGTCAAGGTCTACGGCGGCACCGCCCCGGCCGTCTCCTCCGAGGTCTCCTGGTCGTGGTTCAACCCCTTCGAGATCAACTCGTTCGACGACCTGACCAAGTCCATCCTCGCCGGGGTCTTCATCTACTGGGGCTGGGACACCGCCGTGTCCGTGAACGAGGAGACCGCCGACCGCGACCGCACCCCGGGCCGCGCCGCCGTCATCTCCACCGTGATCCTGCTGCTCGTCTACCTCATGGTCACGACGTCCGCGCAGTCGTTCGCCGGCGTGGGCGACAAGGGCATCGGCCTCGGCAATCCCGACAACTCGGGGGACGTGCTGTCCAGTCTCGGCGCGGAGGTGTTCGGCACCGGGGGCTGGGGCCAGGTGGCCACCAAGCTCCTGATCGTCATGGTCCTCACCTCGGCCGCGGCCTCCACCCAGACGACCATCCTGCCCACGGCCCGCACGACCCTCTCCATGGCCGCGTTCAAGGCCATCCCGCAGCGCTTCGCGCGCATCCACCCGCGCTTCCTCACCCCGACCTGGTCCACCGTCGGCATGGGCATCGCCTCGATCGCCTTCTACGTGATGCTGACGCAGGTCAGCGAGAACGTCCTCGCCGACTCCATCGGCTCCGTCGGCCTGATGATCGCCTTCTACTACGGCCTCACCGGCTTCGCCTGTGTCTGGTACTACCGCAGAGTCCTCACCCGCAGCCCACGCGATCTCTGGACCCGGGGCATCATGCCGGGCCTGGGCGGCGCGATGCTGCTGTACTTCTTCATCAACGCCTGCATCGTCTACTCCGCCGCCGACTACGGCAGCACGTCGTGGACCCTCCCGTTCCCGCCGCACTGGCAGCTCGGCGGCGTCTTCGTGACCGGCATCGGAGCCCTGCTCGTCGGCGCCGCCCTGATGCTCGTGTACGGCGCGTTCCGCCCGGCCTTCTTCCGCAAGGAGACGATCCCGGTCTCGGCGCACGACAAGGAGGGCCACTGAGCCACCGGCCGGCGCCACCCCGCCCGTCGGACGGTACGTCGCCTCAGGCGTCGCGCCGCGCCCCCGGGAGCCCGTCGATCATCAGGCGGAGGGTGAAGTCGAAGCGGTCGTGGACCGTTCCGGCGGTGAGTTCGGCGGCGTAGCGCCTCGTGTGCGGGAAGGTGTCGTCGGGCAGGGCGGCGAACCGGCGCAGCAGTTCCTCGCGGCTCACGACCCACTCGTCCTCACCGCGGCCGATCCGGCTGTTCACCAGGGCGACCTCGAGGCTGTAGGCGTTGACGTACAGCGACAACGAGTCGAGGGCCCAGGCGGCGATCTGCGGCTCGACGCCTCCGGCGAGCAGCAGCGCGAGCATGCCCTCGCCGACGCGCAGCGTCTCCAGGTTCGACGGGGCGGCGGCGATGGCCGCGCGGGAGATGCCCGGGTACCGCAGGTACTGGTCACGCAGCTGGGTGCACACGTCGACGAGTTGCTCCCGCCAGAGCGCGGGATCCGGCTCCGGCAGCTCGATCCCGGCGCAGAGCCGGCCGATGAGCAGCTCGTCCAGGTCCTCCTTGTTGACCACGTGGGCGTAGAGCGACGACGGCCCGGTCTCCAGCGCGGTGGCCACCCGCCGCATCGTGAGGGCGTCGTACCCCTCCGCCTCGACGATGGCGAAGGCGGTGCCGATGATCGCCTCGACCGTGATCGGCTTCTTGCGCCCGCCGGACGGTCCACGCCGGGCCGTGGAAGCGCTCGTGCCGGTGCCGAGCTGGTGCCGGGCCGCACGGCGTTGCTCCGGAGTCGGTGACATGCGGGCAGTCTAACCAATCGACGAACAGTGTTCCACGTCACCAAGAACACCGTTCGCCTTGCCACGAACACCATTCCTATGTAGAACAGTGTTCGTGTCCACCGACCAGCGCTCACCCGAAGCGCCCGCCACTCCTCCCGCCACTCCCGCCGACCGTCCGCCGTCACGGACCGCATGGCTCGTCCTGATCGTCGTGGTCATGGCCGACGTCATGGACCTCATCGACTCCAGCATCGCGACCCTCGCCGGCCCGTCCATCCACGCCGACCTCGGCGGCGGACAGGTCACCGTCCAGTGGGTGCTCAGCGCCTACACCGCCGCCTTCGCGCTCGGCCTCGTCACCTCGGGCCGGCTCGGGGACGTGCTCGGCCGCCGCCGCCTCTTCCTGCTCGGCATGACCGGCTTCACCCTGACGTCACTGGCCTGCGGCCTCGCTCCCGACCCGCTCTTCCTGATCGTCGCCCGCACCCTGCAGGGCCTGTGCGGATCGGTGATGATCCCGCAGGGCATGGCCCTCGTGAAGGTCGTGTTCCCGCCCCGGCACCTGCGCAAGGCGCTGACCCCCGTCGGCCCGCTGATGGGCCTGACCATGGTCGGCGGGCCCATCCTGGCCGGCTGGCTGCTCCACCTGGACCTGTTCGGCAGCCAGTGGCGCTCCATCTTCCTCATCAACGTGCCGCTCGGCGTCCTGGCCGGCGCCCTCGCCTGGCGGGTCCTCCCCCACCGGGGCGGCGAGGACGCCACCGCCCGCCTCGACCTCACCGGCGTCGGCCTGCTCACCGCCGCCTCGGCCCTGCTGATCGTCCCGCTCATCCAGGGACGCGAACTCGGCTGGCCCGCCTGGACCTACGCCATGATGGCCGCCTCGGTCGCCCTGCTCGCCGCGTTCGTCGTCTCCCAGCGGCGCAGCCGCCACCCGGTCATCACCCCGTCGCTGTTCCGCAAGCGCAGTTTCGTCGTCGGCCTGCTGATCGTCGCCGGGTTCTACGCCTCGCTCAGCGCGTTCGTCCTCGTCATCAACCTGCTGCTGCAACAGGGCCTGCACTGGACGCCGCTGCACACCGGTCTCACCCTGATCCCCTGGGCCCTCGGCACGGCCGTCGCCGTCCTCCTCGCGGGCGCCGTGCTCGCCGAGAAGCTGGGACGAGCGACCCTGCACCTCGGACTGGCCGTCGCGGTCGTCGGCCTGCTGTCCCTGTGGTGGTCCGTCGCCCACTTCGCCGCCGGCATCACCGTCTGGAACCTGGCCCCCGCGCTGCTTCTCACCGGCTTCGGCTCAGGCCTGGTCTTCGTGCCCCTGGTCGACTTCATCATCGGCGACGCCACCGCCGAGGAGGTCGGCACGGGCGCGGGTCTGCTCAACGCGGTCCAGCAGTTCGCGGGCGCGATGGGCGTCGCCGCCCTCGGCACCCTCTTCTTCGCCCGCGTGGGCCACCCGTCCCTGAGCTCCTACCTCTCCGCGGCGGAACTGATCTTCGCCACGGCGGCAGCCCTGAACTTCCTCACCCTGCTCCTGGTCGGCCTGCTCCCCCGCCACGCCCAACAGGCCCACGGCTGAACCCCACCCATCAGGGCATGAAAAAACCCCAGGTCACGGCGAGTGAGTCCTGGGGTAATTCCGAGCCGCCTTCGGGATTCGAACCCGAGACCTACGCATTACGAGTGCGTTGCTCTGGCCATCTGAGCTAAGGCGGCGCGCTGCCCACACCTATGGTGCGATCAGCAACGCGGTAAGTCTACACAGTTTCGAGGGGTGCTCCGCACACCCCCCGAGGCCCCCGGGGAGTGCGGGTGCAACAGGGCTATGAGCAGCGCTTTCCCTTCTCCGGAGGGGTCCCCTGGAGGAGGTAGCGGTCGATCGCGGAGTCGATGCAGGCGCTGCCTCGGCCGTACGCGGTGTGCCCGTCGCCGACGTAGGTGAGGAGGGTCGCGGAGGAGAGCTGGGAGGCGAGGGACTTCGCCCACGGGTACGGGGTCGCCGGGTCCCGGGTCGTGCCGACGACGAGGATCGGGGCGGCGCCCTTCGCCTCGATGCGGTGCGGTTCCCCGGTGTTCTTCACGGGCCAGTAGGCGCAGTTCAGGGAGGCCCAGGCCAGCCCCTCACCGAAGACGGGGGACGCCTTCTCGAAGGAGGGCAGCGCCTCCTCGACCTGGTCCGGCGTGGAGAAGGCGGCGGGCAGGTCGAGACAGTTCACGGCGGCGTTGGCGAACATGAGGTTCGCGTACTTCCCGTCGGCGTCCCGCTCGTAGTAGCTGTCGGAGAGGGCGAGCAGGCCCGCGCCGTCCTTCTCCTTCATCGCGGAGGTGAGCGCGTCCCGCAGCTGCGGCCACGCCGACTCGTCGTACATCGCCGCGATCACCCCGGTCGTGGCGAGCGCCTCGCCGACCTTGCGGCCGTCCGCGTCACCCGCCGGGATCGGCGTCTTGTCGAGCTGCTGGAAGAACGCCTTCAGGTTCCGGCCCACCTCGTCCGGGCCCGTGCCCGCGTCACCCAGCGGGCAGTCGCTGTGCCGGACGCAGTCCTTCGCGAAGGACTGGAACGCCGTCTCGAACCCCGCCGTCTGCTCCTCGTTGAGCTTGCGCGCGGTCAGGGACGGGTCGAGCGCTCCGTCCAGCACCAGCCGGCCCGCCCGCTCGGGGTAGAGCCCCGCGTACGTGGCTCCCAGGAACGTCCCGTACGACGCCCCCACGTAGTTCAGCTTCTGGTCGCCGAGGACCGCCCGGAGGATGTCCATGTCCCGGGCCGCCTCCACGGTGGAGACGTGCCGCAGCAGTTCGGGCGACCGCTCGCCGCAGCCCTCCGCGAACTTCTTGTATGCGGCGACCAGTTGGTCCGTCTCCCGGCCGTCGTCCGGCGTGCTGTCGGTCTGGGTGTACGTGTCCATCTCGGGGCCGGTGAGGCACTCGACCGGCTCGCTGCGGGCCACACCGCGCGGGTCGACCGCGACCATGTCGTAGCGGGCGCGGACGTCCGCCGGATACCCGATGCCGGCGTACGACTGGAGGTAGCCGATCGCCGAGCCGCCGGGGCCGCCCGGATTGACCAGGAGCGAGCCGATGCGCTTGCCCGGCCCCGTGGCCTTCTTGCGGGAGACCGCCAGTCGCACGTCACCGGCGTCCGGCTTCGCGTAGTCGAGGGGCGCCTTCATCGTGGCGCACTCGAAGCCGGGGACACCGCAGCTGCGCCAGTTCAGCTTCTGCGCGTAGTACGGCGACAGCGCCGCCGGAGTGGCACGCGGCAGCGCGGTCAGCACCGCGTCCGCCTTCGCGGCCGTCGCCGTGGAACTCCCGGAGGAGCAGGCGGAGATGAGCAGCGCCGCGGCGGCCAGCAGCACGCCGCTCGCACGGAGGGGTCGGGTCGGCCGGGAGGTGCGCCTCAGGTCCATCTCGCGAGCGTAACCGTGCGCGATCAATTGATCACCTTCAGTCGCCTGTGCGGCTCGTACGAGTGACTCGGTCAACCTGTCACCGGATGCGGCACCCCGTGACCGGGCGGAACGGAAGGCCACCGCCGTCACGGGGGGGCCTTTGTCACGCGACCGGGCTTGCCTCTCCGTACGGGAGAGACCTGTATGGCGCGGCGGCGCGCCCGGGGCCGGCACCCCTGCCCGCGGAACGGGTGCCCGAGGGAACCCGGCCCGTCCGCGTGACCCGGCTCAGCCCGCCCGCAGCGCCATCGTCATCGCCTCGACCGCGAGCAGCGGGGCGACGTTGCGGTCCAGTGCCTCGCGGCACGCGGCGATCGCGTCGATGCGGCGCAGGGTCGACTCCGGCGAACTGCCGCGGGCCAGCCGCTCCAGCGTGTCCCCCGCCTCCGCGTTGGCGATGGCCAGGCGGGAGCCGAGCTGCAGCGCGAGCACGTCGCGGTAGAACATGGTGAGGTCGATCAGCGCCAGGTCGAGGCTGTCGCGCTGCGTACGCGTTCTTCGGCGCTTCTGCCGGTCCTCCAGCTCCTTCATGACGCCCGCCGTACCCCGCGGCATCCGGCCGCCCTGCGCCGCGCCGAGGGCCGTCTTCAGGTCCTCGGTCTCCTTGACGTCGACTTCCTCGGCGAGCTGCTTCGCGTCCTCCGAGGCCGTGTCGATCAGCTCCTGAGCCGCCTTCAGACAACCGCCGACGTCGTCGATCCGCATCGGGAGCTTGAGGACCGCGGCCCGGCGCTGGCGGGCGCTCGGGTCGGTGGCGAGGCGACGGGCCCGCCCGATGTGCCCCTGGGTCGCACGCGCGGCGACGGCCGCCACCTCGGGCTCGACGCCGTCACGCCGTACGAGGATGTCGGCGACCGCCTCGACCGGCGGGGTGCGCAGGGTGAGCAGCCGGCAGCGGGAGCGGATGGTGGGCAGCACGTCCTCGATGGACGGCGCGCACAGGAGCCAGACCGTACGCGGGGCGGGCTCCTCGACGGCCTTCAGCAGGACGTTGCCCGCGCCCTCGGTGAGGCGGTCCGCGTCCTCGAGCACGATGACCTGCCAGCGGCCGACGGCCGGGGACAACTGCGCGCGGCGGACCAGCTCGCGGGTCTCCTTGACGCCGATGGAGAGCAGGTCGGTGCGGACGATCTGCACGTCGGCGTGGGTGCCGACCAGGCTCGTGTGACAGCCGTCGCAGAACCCGCAGCCGGGGACTCCGCCCAGCGCGCGGTCGGGGCTGACGCACTGCAACGCGGCCGCGAAGGCGCGCGCCGCGGTGGAACGGCCCGAACCGGGCGGGCCGGTGAACAGCCAGGCGTGCGTCATCTTGGACGCCTCGGGGACCGGGGTCCTCGCGGTGACGGCCGTGACGAGGGCGTCGGCGTCCCGGGCAGCGGCGGCGAGCTGCTCGCTCACCTTCTCCTGGCCCACCAGGTCGTCCCACACAGGCATGGGGCCCGCCCTTCCGTCGCGTTTTGTCGTGCGTCGTCCATTGTGCGGGTCCCCACCGACAATCGGCCCCGGCGGTCCGATCTCGGCGCCCGCAGCCCGCCGCCTCCGCACTCCACCCGGGCGCGACGCAACGCTAGGTAGCCCGCCGCGGGACACGCAGAACCGCAAACCCCCTGAGTCGCCGGCCCCGGCCGGTTCCAGGTGCGTACGTTCCCGCACCCACCACCGGCCAGGGTCCGGCGACAGGGCTTCTGCCCGGTCCTACCGGCGGCGCCTGCCGCGTCCCTCGTCCCGGTCGTCCTCGTCGCGCGGGCCGAGAAGTTCGTCGGCCAGGGTCGGAAGGTCGTCGAGCGGGGTCTCCTCGGCCCAGTCGGAACGGGGCCGGCGCCGCGGGGTGCCCGTCTCGTCCACCTGAGGCAGTTCACGCGTGCGGTCGACGGAGCTCTCGGGCTCCTGGGCCGGCGTCGACGCCGGCCGCTCGTCGCGGAAGAAGCCCCGGGGCATCCGGTCGGCCGGAGCACCGGACGGCGCGTCGGCCGAGGCGTCGGCACCCTGGTCCCGTACCGGAGGAAGCACCGCTGTCTCGTCGGCCGCGCCCGGGGTGACGGGCGGCAGTACCGCGGTCTCGTCCGCCGCGCGGTCCGGCGTCGGCGGCTTCGGCAGCGTGGCCGTCTCCTCGACGTCGCGCCGCGGCTCCTTGCGGGACGTCGAGCGCGCCCCGGAGCCGCCACGGTCGGTGCCGGTGCCGGTGCCGGTGTCGGTGTCCGGTCGTACCGCGGGCAGGACGGCCGTCTCGTCCGTCGGCCGCGCGGCAGACGGGTCGGGCACGACGGGCGTGGGCACCGTCGTCTCGTTGTCGGGCACCGGAGCCGGTGCGGTGCGCGAGGACCTGGGGGCGGTCTGCCCGGACCCGGACGCCGACGCGTTCGCGGCCTCGTCGGTCCGGCCCGTGTCGGCACCGGAACCGCTCCGGGTCGTGCCACCGGCCGGCGCACCGGTCCCGAAGCCCGCTCCGGTCTTCGACGCCGCAGAACCGGCCGAAGCCGCCGCGGCTGCCGAGGCGGCCGCCGCGTCCGCGGCGAGCTGCCGGGCCTGCTCGGCCCGCAGCAGCGCCTCTTCGGCCTTGCGCTGCTTCTCCAGGCGACGCTCCTCGGCCTCGGCACGCAGGCGTGCCTCCTCCTCGGCCTGCCGGCGCAGACGCTCCTGCTCGGCGGCGCGGGCCTGCTCCTCCGCGAGCTTGCGGACCCGCTCCTCCTCGGCGCGGCGGCGGGACTCCTCGGCGCGCTGCCGGGCCTCCTCCGCCTGCCGCTCGGCCTCGCGCCGCTGCGCCTCCTCCAACTCGCGCCGCTTGCGCTCCTCCTCCTCGGCGCGCAGCTTCGCGAGCTGTTCCTGGCGCTCGCGCTCCTGGCGCTCCTCCTCGGCCTTGCGGGCTGCCTCGGCCTCGGCCTTGCGGCGGGCCTCCTCCTCGGCGGCCTTGCGCGCCTCCTCCTGGGCCTTCACCTCGGCCTCGGAGAGGGGCAGCATCATGTCGAGCCGGTGCCGGACGACCGTGGTGACGGCCTCGGGCTCCTGGGCCGCGTCGACCACCAGGTAGCGGCCCGGGTCGGCGGCGGCGAGCGTGAGGAAACCGGACCGCACGCGCGTGTGGAACTCCAGCGGCTCCGACTCCAGACGGTCGGGCGCCTCGGTGAACCGCTCGCGGGCGGCTTCCGGCGACACGTCCAGCAGCACCGTCAGGTGCGGGACGAGACCGGCGGTCGCCCACCGGTTGATCCGGGCGATCTCCGTCGGGGACAGGTCGCGGCCCGCGCCCTGGTAGGCGACGGAGGAGTCGATGTAGCGGTCGGAGATGACGACGGCGCCGCGCTCCAGCGCGGGCCGCACCACCGTGTCGACGTGCTCCGCGCGGTCGGCCGCGTACAACAGCGCCTCCGCGCGGTGCGAGAGTCCGGCGGACGACACGTCGAGAAGGATCGAGCGCAGCCGCTTGCCGACGGGCGTGGCGCCCGGTTCGCGGGTGACGACGACCTCGTGGCCCTTGCCGCGGATCCAGTCGGCGAGTGCCTGCGCCTGCGTGGACTTGCCCGCTCCGTCGCCGCCCTCCAGGGCGATGAAGAAGCCGTTCGTGGTGGGCACCTCGTCCGGATCGTCGCCGCCGCGCAGCGCGTCCAGCAGGTCCTTGCGCAGCGGCACCCCGGAACGGTCGTCGACCTTCGCGAGCACCACGGCGGCGACGGGCAGCAGCAGCGCGCCGACCAGCATCAGGGTGAAGGCGGCGCCACCGTGCGCGAAGACGAACTTGCCGTTCTCCAGGCGGTGCGGGCCGATGGCGGCGGCCACCAGAGGCGCGACGATCGCGCCGGCCCCCACGAAGAGCCGCACGACGGCGTGCAGGTGCTCGGTGGTCCGGGCGCGCCGGAACTCCTCGGTCTCCTGGTCGAGCAGGGCGTGCCCGGTGTTGGCGGCGACGCCCGCGCCGACGCCGGCGAAGGCGACGATCAGCAGCACGGTGGTGACATCCGGGACGAGTCCGGCGGCCAGCAGCGCGACGCCGGTGAAGGCGATCGCGAGGGCCAGCAGGCGGCGCCGGGACAGCGACGGGAGCAGCGAGGGCGCGGTGCGGATACCGGCGACGACACCGCCGGTCAGGGCGAGCACGAGCAGGCCGTAGGTCACCGGTCCGCCGCCGAGGTCCTTGGCCTCCAGGACGGCGACGGCGACGGCGGCCGCAATGGCTCCGGCGACCGCGGCACAGGCCGGCACCAGGAGCGGGATCGCGCCGGTGCGGCCCTTGTCGACGCCGGTGCCGGTCTTCGGGCGGCGCAGTCCTTCGAGCGGCGACCGCGCGCGCGGAGTACGGACGTCGGGCAGTTCGAGGAAGGTGACGACGGAGAGGCAGGCCGCGAAGAGGCCGGCCGCGACGTACGAGGCGAGGGCGGCCTGGTGCTGGTCGAACCAGTCGATCCCGGCGCCCAGCAGGTTGCTGACGAGGGAGACGACGACCAGGGTGGCGGCCGCGACGGGCACCGAGACGAACGCCGTACGCAGCGACAGCCGCCGCAGCGCGTCCATGTGGTCGGGCAGCGGGCGCACCGTGGCGCCCTCCAGCGGCGGTGCGGGCAGCAGCGCGGGGGCCGCGCCCTCCCGGCACACCGACCAGAACCGCTCGGCGACTCCGGCCACGAAGGCGATGACCAGGAGGACGGCGAGGGCGTTGTCCGGGGTCCAGTCGATCCACATCGGCGCGACGATGAGGAGGCCGGCCCGCAGACCGTCCGCTCCGAGCATGGTCCAGCGCCGGTCGAGGAGACCGTCGGGTGAGGTCAGGGTGGTCAGGGGGCCCAGGAGTACGGCTCCGAAGAGCAGCGTCGCGAGGACGCGTGCCCCGAAGACGGCCGCCACGGCGAGGGCCGCTCCGCGGTAACCACCGCCGAAGGAACCCTCGGAGATCGCCGCCTGCAGGGCGAGGACGACCAGGACGAGCAGGGCGAGCGCGTCCGCGACACCTCCCACAAGGTGCGCGCTCCACAACCGCTTCAACTGCGGTTGGCGCAACAGCGCGCGCACGGCGCGCTCGCGTGAATCCGCGACCAGGGCGTCGTCGGGGGCCGGATTGTGGGCCGTTGGCTGCTCGGCTCGCGTCATCCCGCCAGCCTATCCGGACCCACTGACTCCCCGAAGGGGTGCCCGAACATACGGACGCCCCCGGACCTTTCGGTACGGGGGCGCACCCGCTCTGACCTGGGTGGGAAGCCTGTGAACACCGCCGGATCGCGGAAAGTTCACGGGCCGTGGAGCCCGGCTTCGTCGCTCCGTCGGCCGGACCCGCCGGGTCGGCCGACCAAGTCGGCCGCACCCTTCGGACGTTTCCGGATTCGGCTGGTTTCCACCGGTCCCGGCCGAGTTCGGCCGCGCTGGCCGGCTTCGGGCCGAGGCCGGCTCAGCCTTCGGAAGCCGCCGTCTTCTTCGCGGCGGTCGTCTTGGCGGGCGCCTTCTTGGCGGCCGTCTTCGCGGTCGTCGTCTTCTTCGCGGCCGTCTTCTTGGCCGGTGCCTTCTTGGCGGTCGCCTTCTTGGCCGGCGCCTTCTTCGCGGTCTTCTTCGCCGGACCCTTGGCGCGCTTCTCGGCGAGCAGCTCGTAGCCGCGCTCCGGGGTGATCTCCTCGACGCTGTCGTCGGACCGCAGGGTCGCGTTCGTCTCGCCGTCGGTCACGTACGGACCGAAACGGCCGTCCTTGACCACGACGGGCTTCTGGCTGACCGGGTCCTCGCCCAGCTCCTTGAGCGGCGGCTTGGCGGCCGCGCGGCCCCGCTGCTTGGGCTGGGAGTAGATCTCCAGCGCCTCTTCCAGCGTGATGGTGAAGAGCTGGTCCTCGGCCGTGAGCGACCGCGAGTCCGTGCCCTTCTTCAGGTACGGGCCGTACCGGCCATTCTGCGCGGTGATCTCGACACCCTCGGCGTCCTTGCCGACGACGCGCGGCAGGGACATCAGTTTGAGGGCGTCCTCGAGCGTCACCGTGTCGAGCGCCATCGACTTGAACAGCGAGGCGGTCCGCGGCTTCACGGCGTTCTTGCCCGTCTTCGGGGTGCCCTCGGGGAGCACCTCGGTGACGTACGGGCCGTAGCGGCCGTCCCTGGCGATGATCTGGTGGCCCGACTGCGGGTCGGCACCCAGCTCGAAGTCGCCGCTCGGCTTCGCGAGGAGTTCCTCGGCGAGCTCGATGGTCAGCTCGTCCGGTGCCAGGTCCTCCGGCACGTCGGCACGCTGGTGGTTCTCGGAGTCCTTCTCGCCACGCTCGACGTACGGGCCGTAGCGGCCGACGCGGAGCACCACGTCGTTGCCGACCGGGAAGGACGACACCTCGCGGGCGTCGATGGCGCCCAGGTCGGTGACGAGCTCCTTGAGGCCGCCCAGGTGGTCGCCGTCGCCGTTGCCGGCCTCGGCGGCGCCACTCGCGTCGCCCTCGCCGAAGTAGAACCGCCTCAGCCACGGCACGGCCTTGGCCTCGCCCCGCGCGATGCGGTCGAGGTCGTCCTCCATCTTGGCCGTGAAGTCGTAGTCGACGAGCCGCCCGAAGTGCTTCTCCAGGAGGTTGACCACGGCGAACGACAGGAAGGACGGCACGAGGGCCGTGCCCTTCTTGAACACGTAACCGCGGTCGAGGATCGTGCCGATGATCGACGCGTACGTCGACGGGCGGCCGATCTCGCGCTCTTCGAGCTCCTTGACCAGCGAGGCCTCGGTGTAACGGGCCGGCGGCTTGGTGGCGTGGCCGTCGACCGTGATCTCCTCGGCCGACAGCGGGTCGCCCTCGCCGACCTGCGGGAGGCGGCGCTCACGGTCGTCGAGCTCGGCGTTCGGGTCGTCCGCGCCCTCGACGTACGCCTTGAGGAAGCCGTGGAAGGTGATCGTCTTGCCGGACGCGCTGAACTCGGCGTCCCGGCCGTCGGAGGACCTGCCGGCGATCTTGACGGTGACGGAGTTGCCGACCGCGTCCTTCATCTGCGAGGCGACGGTCCGCTTCCAGATCAGCTCGTACAGCTTGAACTGGTCGCCCGTGAGACCCGTCTCGGCCGGGGTGCGGAAACGATCACCCGAGGGACGGATCGCCTCGTGCGCCTCCTGCGCGTTCTTGACCTTCCCGGCGTACGTGCGCGGCTGGGCCGGCAGGTAGTCGGCGCCGTACAGCTGCGTGACCTGGGCGCGGGCGGCGCCGATCGCGGTGTCGGACAGGGTCGTGGAGTCCGTACGCATATAGGTGATGAAGCCGTTCTCGTACAGCTTCTGGGCCACCTGCATGGTCGCCTTCGCACCGAAGCCCAGCTTGCGCGAGGCCTCCTGCTGGAGCGTGGTCGTACGGAACGGCGCGTAGGGCGAGCGGCGGTACGGCTTGGACTCGACCGAGCGGACCGCGAAGTTCGTGTCCTGGAGGGCCGCGGCGAGCGCGCGGGCGTTCGTCTCGTCCAGGTGGAGCGTGTTCGCGCCCTTGATCTGGCCGAGCGAGTCGAAGTCGCGGCCCTGGGCGACGCGCTTGCCGTCGACCGCGGTCAGACGGGCGACCAGGTTGGACGGGTCGCTCGCGTCCCCGGCGCGGCCGGTGCCGAAGGTACCGGTCAGGTCCCAGTACTCGGCGGAACGGAAGGCGATGCGCTCGCGCTCCCGCTCGACGACGAGCCGGGTCGCCACGGACTGCACACGGCCCGCCGACAGGCGCGGCATGACCTTCTTCCACAGGACCGGCGAGACCTCGTAGCCGTAGAGGCGGTCGAGGATGCGCCGGGTCTCCTGGGCGTCGACCATGCGCTTGTTGAGCTCGCGCGGGTTGGCGACGGCGCTGCGGATCGCGTCCTTGGTGATCTCGTGGAAGACCATCCGGTGGACGGGAACCTTGGGCTTCAGGACCTCCAGGAGGTGCCACGCGATGGCTTCGCCCTCGCGGTCCTCATCGGTGGCGAGGAAGAGCTCGTCGGAGTCCTTCAGCAGGTCCTTGAGCTTCTTGACCTGGGCCTTCTTGTCGGCGTTGACCACGTAGATCGGCTGGAAGTCGTTCTCTACGTCGACGCCGAGGCGGCGGACCTCACCCGTGTACTTCTCGGGCACCTCCGCGGCGCCGTTGGGGAGGTCACGGATGTGCCCGACGCTCGCTTCGACGACATAGCCGGGGCCCAGATAGCCCTTGATCGTCTTCGCCTTGGCAGGCGACTCGACGATGACGAGTCGGCGGCCGCCGTGTGCGGTGTCGCTGGTCGGGGACAACTTCGCTCTTCTCTCCGGTCGACGCGGTGCTCCCCGGGGGCTCGGCTCCCGAGGGGTCGGGTCATGCTGACGCTGCGGAGTGTGACGGTACATCCCGCCCCCGTGTCAAACGGGAAAAGCCCGCAACGGCCACTCGAACGGTAACCCGACTACCGCCATTCCTGCCGCCCGGAGTGCCGACCAGCTCTTTCGGGACCATCCGGAGCGTAACTTCCCAGTTACCGAAGTCATGCCCCTCACGCGCGTTGTCCCTCGCGCGTGAGGGATTCACTCAGAGTCGGGTGAAGCACCACATTCCGACCAGGAGCGCCACCGCTCCGGCGAGTGTCGCGAGGGTCACCGATGCGACGCGGTTCACACCGTGGGCCACCGGCTCGCCCTGCCGCAGCCGGATCCCGGTCCAGGCCAGCAGCCCGCCCCCGAACAGTGCGAACACCACCCCTGTG
Source organism: Streptomyces sp. NBC_01428 (assembly GCF_036231965.1). NCBI lineage: Bacteria > Bacillati > Actinomycetota > Actinomycetes > Kitasatosporales > Streptomycetaceae > Streptomyces > Streptomyces sp. NBC_01428. The sequence continues at coordinate 4,421,658 of NZ_CP109499.1, forward strand.
AAGATCGTCGGTCCGCTTTCCATGGATCTGCCCTTCCGCCCCGAGCCCGGACTCGGGAGGCTGACACGTCCCGGCGACACCGACGCGAACCCACGGTGAACGCACGGCGACCGCCGCCCGCGCCGGGCCTCGACCCGGACCGTACCGAGCCTCGCCCGCGCCCCGTGCGGGCCTCGACCGGGCCTCCGCATGCCGGGCGTGGCCCCCACCGTCCTCGCCCGGTGCAGGCCGTGCCCATCGCGGCGACCGGCCGAACAGCCGACCGACACCGCTGGGCGGCCCCAACCCGCACCCCCCGGCCCGGTCGAGGTTGGCCGGTTCCGCGTCCCGGGCAAGGCGCCGTCCGGCCGCGCCGGGCCGGGGCGCCGTCCGGCCGCGCCGGCCCGAGGCGCCGCCGAGCCGCGCCAGCCCGCTCCGGGCCGTTCGCCGGCTCCGCCTCCCCCGCTACTCCGCCGGCTCCAGGAACCCCTGCTCCACCAGGAGCCGGATCTGCGCGGGCGTCCGGTCGCGCAGCAACACCGGATCCTCGCCGACCAGTTGGGCGATGGCGTCGAGGATCCGCCCGGCGCTCAGCGTGCCGTCGCACACCCCGGCGAAGCCCGCGCCGACCGTGTCCACCTTGGTGGCTCTGCGCATCCCGCGGTGCTGACGCAGCACCACATGCTCCGGGTCCTCGGCGCCGGGCAGGCCGACCTGCTCCTGCACGATTTCCGTCACGAGCCGGAAGTGCCCGGCGAGCAGGCCCGCGTCGTCGTGCGCCCGCAGGTAGTCGACCCGGTCGAAGTGGGCGCGCACGGTCTCACCGAGCGGCTGCTCCACCGAGTGCGGCCACTCCTCGACGGTGATCGACGGCTCGGCGGCGGACGTCCTGCGCAGGGTGATCCAGCCGAAGCCGACGGCCTTCACCTTGCGTGCCTCGAACTCGTCGAGCCACGCGTCGTAGAGCGCCTGGTACTCCGCCGGGTCGGAGCGGTGGTCTCCGGCGTCGCGCAGCCACAACTCCGCGTACTGCGTGACGTCCTGGACCTCCCGCTGGACGATCCACGCGTCACAGCCACGCGGCACCCAGGAGCGCAGCCGGTCCTGCCAGTCCTCACCCTCCACGTGCTGCCAGTTGGCCAGGAACTGGGCGTACCCCCCTTCGTTCAGCCGGTTCCCCGACTCCTGAACGAGCGTGCGGCACAGATCGTCCCCGGCCATGCCGCCGTCGCGGTACGTGAGGCGGGCGGCGGGCGAGATGACGAAGGGCGGGTTCGACACGATCAGGTCGTACGTCTCGTCGGCGTGGAGCGGCTCGAAGAGGGAGCCCTCGCGCAGATCGGCGGCGGGAGCGCCGGAGAGGGCCAGGGTCAGCGCGGTGATGTGCAGGGCACGGGGGTTCAGGTCGGTCGCCGTCACGCGCGTGGCGTGCTGCGCGACGTGCAGGGCCTGGATCCCGGAGCCGGTGCCGAGGTCGAGCGCGGAGTCGACGGGCGTGCGGACGGTGATGCCGGCCAGCGTCGTGGACGCGCCGCCCACACCGAGGACGACACCTTCCTCCCGGCTGCCGATGCCACCGGCGCCGCCGACGGCGCACCCGAGGTCGGACACGATGAACCAGTCCTCGCCGTCGAGCCCGCCGTACGGGCGGATGTCGACGGTCGCCGCCACCTCGTCCTCGCCGGCCGGGGTCAGCCAGCCGCTCTCCAGCGCGTCCTCGACGGGCAGCACGTCGGCCACCCGCGCGCGGGGCACGGGCTGCTGGAGCAGGAAGAGCCGGACGAGGGTCTCCAGCGGTGTGTCGCCCCGGGTCGCCCGGAGGGCGGGAACGGTCTCGCTGCGTGCCAGCGCCGCGTAGGCGGGGGCGCCGAGCAGGTCGAGGAGTCCGTCGGCGGTGAAGGAGGCGCCGAGCAGGGCGCTCCGGAGCCGGGCGGCGACGTCGGCACGGTCGGACGAGGGCAAGGGTGACAGGCTGCTGTGACTCACGCCTCCCATTGTGTCCGCTGTCGTCCGCGGGCACCCACACCTGTGGACAGAGCTCTGCCCGCGCCTGTGGACAACCACGCCGAGCCCTCTGCCCAAGGCGCCCACGCCGCCAGGGCGCCTTGGGCCTCGTCGAACGCGGCACGCCGAGAGCATCGGGCTCTCGGCGTGGTGTCGCGCGCGGAAGGCTTGCGCCCTGCCGGTCGGCCGTGTGGGGCGGTCGGGGTCGGCCCCGGCGGCTTCCGGGGACTCCGACGCCCGCCGGGCCGACCGCGAGCGGCTCAGCCCTGGGTGGCCGCCGGGCTCCCCGAGGCGGTCTTGCAGCTCTCCTGCTGCGACATCGCCTTGCCCACGTCGCCCTCCTCCAGCTTCTTCAGCGCGTCGTTCCCGCTCTGGCTCAGCTTGTCGAGCTGGGTGGCCACGTCCTTGAGACCGTCGGCGAACTTGGCCTGGTCCTTGGTGTTGAGCTTGTCGACCTGCTTCTTGAGGTCGGCGTACGACGCGGAGATGCCCTTGAGCTCCTTGACCGCGTTGGTCTGCTTCGTCTTGCCGTCGTCGACGTCCGGAGGCCCCGCGTTGTCGACGGCGGTGCCGATCGCCTCGTAGGCGTCGGACATGTCCTGGAAGGCCTTTGCGTCCGTCTTCTGGACGGCTTCCGGCGTGCTGTTGTCCGAGGTCTGCTTCTGGATCGCGGCGTTCGCGTCCTCGATCTTCTGCGCCTGCGGCTTCACCGCGTCACAGACCTGCTTGGCCCAGGAGTCCAGCTTGTCGTTGCCGTCGTCGCTGCTGCATCCGGACAGCGCGAGTACCAGTACCGCACCGCCGGACAGTGCGGCCGCGAGCTTCTTGTTCACCGGTTTGGTCCCTTCCATGGCTCTCGGCCCCGGAACATACACGTCAAGTGGGCTACACCAGTATGCCGAATGTCCGCTAAGCAACTTATTGAAGCCATTTGCACCAAGCGAGAGAAGGCTCACGGCCTCGAAGTGAACACACACAGGGCGGGCGCACGACGTGTCAACACACGCCGTACGCCCGCCCGTTGAACCCGCCCCGACCAGGCACTCGGCTCAGTGCCGCGTCAGGGACGCGTCCGTGTGCTACGAAACCGCCGCCGGATCCGCCGACTTGGCGGCTCCGTCGTTGTCGTCCTCCTCATCGCCCATGGCGATCCCCCGCCGCTTGGACATGTAGACGGAGCCCGCGATCACGAGGAAGGCGAGGATCGCGATGAACACCCGTACGCCGACGCTCTTGTCGTCGCCGTACGAGAACTTGACGATGGCCGGAGCGATCAGCAGCGACACCAGGTTCATGACCTTCAGCAGCGGGTTGATCGCCGGGCCCGCCGTGTCCTTGAAGGGGTCGCCGACCGTGTCGCCGATCACGGTGGCGGCGTGGGCCTCACTGCCCTTGCCGCCGTGGTGCCCGTCCTCGACGAGTTTCTTGGCGTTGTCCCAGGCGCCGCCGGAGTTGGCGAGGAAGACGGCCATGAGCGTGCCGGTGCCGATCGCGCCCGCCAGGAACGAGCCGAGCGCCCCGACGCCGAGCGTGAACCCGATGGCGATCGGCGTGAGCACCGCGAGCAGACCCGGGGTGGCCAGCTCGCGCAGCGCGTCCTTGGTGCAGATGTCGACGACGCGCCCGTACTCGGGCTTCTCGCTGTAGTCCATGATCCCGGGATGCTCGCGGAACTGCCGCCGCACCTCGTAGACCACGGCACCCGCGGACCGCGACACCGCGTTGATCGCCAGCCCCGAGAAGAGGAAGACGACCGCGGCGCCCGCGATGAGACCCACCAGGTTGTTGGGCTGCGAGATGTCCATCATCAGGTTCATCGGCGCGCCCGGTCCGGAGACCTTCTCGCCCACGTCGCTCGCCGCCGTGGTGATCGCGTCACGGTACGAGCCGAAGAGGGCCGAGGCGGCGAGGACCGCGGTGGCGATGGCGATGCCCTTGGTGATGGCCTTGGTGGTGTTGCCGACGGCGTCCAGGTCGGTGAGCACCTGAGCGCCCGCGCCCTCGACGTCGCCGGACATCTCGGCGATGCCCTGCGCGTTGTCGGAAACCGGCCCGAAGGTGTCCATCGCGACGATGACGCCGACGGTGGTCAGCAGGCCGGTTCCGGCGAGCGCGACCGCGAACAGCGCCAGCATGATCGACGTACCGCCGAGCAGGAACGCCCCGTACACGCCGAGGCCGATCAACAGGGCGGTGTAGACGGCCGATTCGAGACCGATGGAGATGCCGGCGAGGACGACGGTGGCCGCGCCGGTCAGGGAACTCTTGCCGATGTCCCGGACGGGACGGCGGCTGGTCTCGGTGAAGTAGCCGGTCAACTGCTGGATGAGAGCGGCCAGCACGATGCCGATCGCGACGGCGACGACCGCGAGGACACGCGGGTCGCCGCCCTTGGCCTTGATCGCCGCGTCCGTGACACCGTCCAGGTCGCCGTAGGAGCCGGGCAGGTAGATGTAGACGGCCAGGGCGACCAGCACCAGGGAGATCACCGCGGAGATGAAGAACCCGCGGTTGATCGCGGACATGCCGCTGCGGTCCGAGCGGCGGGGCGCCACCGCGAAGATGCCGACCATCGCGGTGAGGACACCGATCGCGGGCACGATCAGCGGGAACGCGAGCCCGGCGTCGCCGAACGCCACCTTGCCGAGGATCAGCGCGGCGACGAGCGTGACGGCGTAGGACTCGAACAGGTCGGCGGCCATACCCGCGCAGTCGCCGACGTTGTCGCCCACGTTGTCGGCGATGGTCGCGGCGTTACGGGGGTCGTCCTCCGGAATGCCCTTCTCGACCTTGCCGACCAGGTCGGCGCCGACGTCGGCGGCCTTGGTGAAGATGCCGCCGCCGACACGCATGAACATGGCGATCAGTGCCGCGCCGAGACCGAAGCCCTCCAGGACCTTCGGCGCGTCGGCCGCGTACACGAGCACCACACAGGAGGCGCCCAGCAGACCGAGCCCCACCGTGAACATGCCGACGACGCCACCGGTACGGAAAGCGATCTTCATGGCTTTGTGCGAGACCGCGGTGAGATCCTTTTCGGGCTCACCCTCTGCCGGGGTCGCTTCCCGCGCGGCGGCGGCCACGCGGACATTGCTCCGAACGGCGAGCCACATGCCGATATAGCCGGTGGTCGCCGAGAACGCCGCGCCGATCAGGAAGAAGATCGATCGCCCGGCGCGCTGATTCCAGTCGTCCGCGGGAAGCAGCATGAGCAGGAAGAACACCACGGCGGCGAATACGCCGAGCGTGCGCATCTGGCGTCCCAGGTAGGCATTGGCGCCCTCCTGGATCGCCTTCGCGATCTCCTTCATGCTGTCGGTTCCCTCGCCGGCCGCGAGAACCTGGCGCACCAGGATCCCGGCGACCGCGAGCGCCGCCAGCGCGACGACGGCGATGACCACCACGATGAGGCGGTTTCCGTCCGTCAGTACCGCGGCTGCGAGGGTTGTGGGGTGGTCAAACTGCTGAGGGGTAGAAAGCCCCGCCATTCGTCCTCCTTGACGCTTGGGCTGAGCTCAAGATGTGGACGGATTGTAGGTACCGGAACCTGATCAAAACAGTGCGCGGTAAGCGGAAATAATCTTCACGTACTCTTCAGCAAATGATCGTCGGGCGCCACAGGACCCGAATGCAGTAATGCCCCTGAGCCATTGACTCGCGATCCGGATATCACGCGCCCGATCGTGAATGAATTCACGAAACGCCGTAATCGATCACCCATATGGGCGCCCAGGTGCCGCGTACTGCTGTTTCCCACGTCTCGGACGTGACGGAAGGGCCCTGGGAGAAACCGCGGGCGGTGCGGAGCAGGGGGGTCGTGCGCGCGTCGTGCGCGCCGTTCGCGACCCCGGACATGCCGAAGGGCCCCACCGAGTAGGGCCCTTCGGGGCAAGAAAAAAAGAGAGGCGGTTGTCAGGTAAGAGCCACGGCCGGCGGCGTGGTGGGCCAGCTCATCCTGATCAGTCCGCCGTGCTCTCCGGCGATGACTTCCACGTCGTCCACGAGACCGCTGATGACCGCGAGGCCCATCTCGTCCTCTTCGGTCTCCACGTCCGGACCGCCGGAAGCGGCGCCGGACGCCGCTCCACCGGGCACCGAACCGGGCGCCTCGTCACCGACCTCGATGGAGAACTGCTTCTCCTCCTCGATCAGCGACACATGCACCGGCGCCGAGATACCGCCGCTCTGGTGCAGCCCGACGGCACGAGAGCAGGCCTCGCCGACAGCGAGTCTGACCTCGTCGAGTACGGCCTCGTCCACTCCGGCCCTGCGCGCCACCGCTGCCGCCACCAGTCGGGCGGTCCTGACGTGCTCGGGCAGCGCGCTGAAGCGGAGTTCAACGGTGGCCATGCATCCCCCTCTGAACTACGGGCGTGCTGTCAGGAGGCCGGGCCGCGGGCCCGGCCTCCCACTTCTCGAGCCCGGGCCGGAACCCGGGAGACCGGTGGTCAGTCGGTCGCGTTGACCGCCTCCTCCACCGAGGTGTGAATCGGGAACACCTTGGTGAGACCGGTAATACGGAAGATCTTCAGAATGCGCTCCTGGTTGCAGACCAGACGCAGCGAGCCCTCGTGGGCTCGGACGCGCTTCAGGCCGCCGACCAGCACGCCGAGACCAGTGGAGTCGAGGAAGTCCACGCCCTCCATGTCGACGACGAGGTGGAAGCTGCCGTCGTTCACCAGCTCGACCAGCTGCTCGCGCAACTTGGGCGCGGTATATACATCGATTTCGCCGCCGACCTCGACGACCGTACGGTCGCCATTGGGGCCGGACACATTGCGAGTCGACAGGGACAGGTCCACGGATCCTCCAGCACCTTGCTATCGAGCGGTCGCCCCATGGGACACCTCGGCAGAGCCCCCGGGACGGTTCGCCAGCCGCGATGGCATTCAATCACTTACCGGCAGGCGTGCACGACGCCTTGGGTCCATTGTCCGTCATGCCAGTGACACACTCGATGCCGATGGCCAAGAATCACCGATCCGATCGATCCTCGACGGACACAGCTTCCCGCCCCTCGCCGAGCACGGTCCTGGACCGGCTCGCCTCGGGGCCGAGCCGGGCTTCGCGCATCACTCATACGGAGCACTTGCCCCCGCGAGCGGGTCGCCATGCCGTCTGGCCGGACCGGATCCGTTCGGAGGTCATCGCCGCGGTGCAGGCGGCGGGCATCGAACACCCGTGGGCCCACCAGGCACGCGTCGCCGAGCACGCCCTGGACGGCGAATCGGTGATCGTCGCGACGGGCACCGCCTCCGGCAAGTCCCTGGCGTACCTCGTCCCGGTCCTCACAGCCCTCCTGGACGGCTCCGAGGCGCCGAACGGCCGGGGAGCCACGGCTCTGTACCTCGCCCCCACGAAGGCCCTCGCAGCCGATCAGCGCCGTTCCGTGAAGGAACTTTCACAACCGCTGGGCCATGCGATCCGCCCGGCCGTGTACGACGGCGACACGCCGTTCGAAGAACGCGAGTGGGTCCGCCAGTACGCCAACTACGTCCTGACCAACCCCGACATGCTGCACCGCGGGATATTGCCCTCCCATCCCCGCTGGGCCTCCTTCCTGCGCTCCCTGCGCTACGTCGTCATCGACGAGTGCCACACCTACCGCGGCGTCTTCGGCTCCCACGTCGCCCAGGTGCTGCGCCGACTGCGCCGCCTGTGCGCCCGCTACGGTGCCTCTCCCGTCTTCCTGCTGGCCTCCGCGACCGCCGCGGAGCCGTCCGTCGCGGCCCGCCGCCTGACCGGCCTCCCGGTCGTCGAGGTGGCCGATGACGCCTCCCCTCGCGGGGAACTGGTGTTCGCCCTCTGGGAGCCCCCGCTCACCGAACTGCACGGCGAGAAAGGTGCACCCGTCCGGCGTACGGCAACCGCCGAAACGGCCGACCTCCTCACCGACCTCACCGTCCAGGGCATGCGCTCGATCGCCTTCGTGCGGTCCCGGCGTGGCGCCGAACTCGTCGCGGTCATCGCCCAGGAACGCCTCGCCGAGGTCGACCGCTCCCTCGCCCGGCGCGTCGCGGCCTACCGGGGCGGTTATCTCCCCGAGGAACGCCGCGCCCTGGAACGCGCCCTGCACTCCGGCGAACTCCTCGGCCTCGCCGCCACCACCGCCCTCGAACTCGGCGTCGACATCTCCGGCCTCGACGCCGTCGTCATCGCCGGCTACCCCGGCACCCGCGCCTCGCTCTGGCAGCAGGCGGGCCGCGCCGGCCGTTCCGGACAGGGAGCGCTGGCCATCCTCGTCGCCCGCGACGACCCGCTGGACACCTTCCTCGTCCACCACCCCGAGGCCCTGTTCGACCAGCCGGTCGAATCCACCGTCCTCGACCCCGACAACCCGTACGTCCTCGCCCCACACCTGTGCGCCGCGGCGGCAGAGATCCCCCTCACCGACGCCGACCTCGAACTCTTCGGGCCGGCCACCGCCGATCTGCTGCCGCAGCTGGAGGCCGCGAAACTGTTGCGCCGCCGGGCGACGGCCTGGCACTGGACGCGCCGCGAACGGGCCGCCGACCTGACCGACATCCGCGGCGAGGGCGGCACACCGGTCCAGGTCGTCGAGGCCGGCACCGGGCGACTGCTCGGCACGGTCGACGCGGGCGCCTCGCACACGGCGGTCCACGAGGGCGCGGTCCACCTGCACCAGGGCCGCACGTACCTGGTGCGCAAACTGGACCTGGAGGACTCCGTCGCCCTGGTCGAGGAGGCCAGCCCGCCCTATTCGACGGTCGCCCGCGACACCACCTCCATCGCCGTCCTCGAAACCGACGTCGAAGTCCCCTGGGGCGAGGGACGGTTGTGCTACGGCACCGTCGAAGTCACCAACCAGGTCGTCTCCTTCCTCCGCCGACGTCTCATCACCGGCGAGGTACTGGGCGAGACGAAGCTCGACCTCCCTCCCCGCACACTCCGTACACGCGCCGTCTGGTGGACGGTCACCGAGGACCAACTGGACGCGGCCCGGATCAACCCGGAGATCCTCGGCGGCGCCCTGCACGCCGCCGAACACGCGTCGATCGGCATGCTGCCGCTCTTCGCCACCTGCGACCGCTGGGACATCGGCGGCGTCTCGGTCCCCCTCCACCCGGACACACTGCTGCCCACCGTCTTCGTCTACGACGGCCACCCGGGCGGCGCCGGATTCGCCGAGCGCGCCTTCCACACGGCCCGCTCCTGGCTCACCGCCACCCGCCAGGCCATCGCCTCCTGCGAGTGCGACGCCGGCTGCCCCTCCTGCATCCAGTCCCCCAAGTGCGGCAACGGCAACGACCCCCTCCACAAGCGAGGCGCCGTACGCCTCCTCACAGAACTCCTGCGGGCTGCGCCGGACGAGTGACACCGCCGCCGCACGGGGCGGCGCGCCGCTCTCAAGTCCTGGGACGTCTCGCCGCGAGCGGCGAACCTGTCCCCGACCTCAGCGATGCGGGAAGCCCACCCCCCTCCCGCTCTCTCCGGCGCCGCGGCCGCCACCGATGCCTCAGCACCCGGCCGACCAGTCGCTTCCGTCCCCGGTTGACCAGTCGCTTCCGTCCCCGGCGGTCCCGCCCGTGCCCTGGCTTCGGACGTGAACAGTCCGTCCTCCGACGCCGCCGTCACATCCGAGACCTCCCCCTCGACGGCACACCGGACGAGCCGCGCTTTCTGCGCCCGAGCCACGCGGTCCGCGCGGGCGCAGGCCACCGTGCCGCCGTCGCTCCAGTGATCGGCCGCGGCGAGGGCGGCCAGATCGGCTGCCCCTGCCGCCCGGTGCCGCGTCACGGCAGCGTGTCCCATCGCCAGCACCACGAAGAACACGGCGCAGAGCGCGGCCATCGCACCGACCGCCCACACGGTGGCCGACCCCTGGTCGGAGTCCATCCTTCTCCGCGCCCCTCCCCGACCCCGGCCGCCTCTGCCCTCGCCATCTCCGATCACATTCCGCACCCGGCCCTCGTCCCACCAAGCGCTCCGCCTGCTCATCGCCCGCTCACCCCCACCGTCTCCTCCGCCAGCGCCACCGCCTCGTCACCGACCCCGAGCGACAGCGCTGCGGGCCCGGGCGTCCGCGCGTCGACCGTCACCCTCACCAGGTCCGTCTCGCGGCTCACCGTGATCTTCGCGCCGGCGGGAGCCGCTCGGCGAGCCGTCGCCACGACCGCGTCCGGTGCGTCCTGGCGTGCCGCCGCCCGGGCACCCGCCCTCGCCGCGTCCACGCACTGGATCTGCGCGGACGCGGCGAGCAGGGCCCAGACCAGCGTGATCCCGACCAGTACCAGGGAGGGCAGGACCACGGCCGCCTCGGCGGTCACGAACCCGCCGTCCCCACCGGCTCCGCCCGCCTTCGACTGGGCGGCCTGCCGACCCCGTTCACGTCTGGCCATTGAGTGCCCGCCCCACGATGCCCTGCAGTTCCTCACTGACCTGCCCGCTCGTCACCACCTTGTAGAGCACGGCCGCGAAGGCCACCGCCGCGATGACTCCGACCGCGTACTCGGACGTCACCATCCCGGCGTCCCTCCGCACCAGCCGTGCGACCATCCACGCCCGCGTCCGCGCACGTCCTCGCCTCAGAACCCGTACTGTCCTGCGCATTCCAACCCCCGTAAGGTCGAACCCTGCCTGTCATGTGGTCCACGTGATGCGGCCCACCTGTCTTCGTCAGCCACCAGCGCCGTCCGTCAGCCGGCACCCCCTTTCAGCAGTCCGCCGGCCAGCCCGATCACCACGGGCAGCACACCGATCGCGAGGAACGCGGGGAGAAAGCACAGCCCCACCGGCGCGCTGACCATGACGGCCGCCCGGCGTGCCCGCGCGGTCGCCGTGCGTCCCCACTCGGCACGCGCCTCCGCCGCGAGCCTCCCGACCGGTACGGCCGCGGGCACACCCGAGTCACCCGCGCGTTCCAGCAGCCGCGCCAGCCCTTGGGCGCCCGGTATCGACGCCAACCTCCGCCACGCCTCGGCCGATTCGCCTCCGAGCCGTACCTCGGCCGCGCCCCGTGCGAGTCGCTCGCCCACCGGTCCGCCCAAGGCCTCCCCTACCGCCTGGGCCGCCGTCACGGGGCTCGCCCCGGCCGCGATGCACGCGGCCACCAGGTCGGCGGCGAGCGGGAGTTGCCGGGCCGCCAGAGCTTCGTCGTACTCGACGGGATCCGCGGCATCGCTCCGCAGCTTCCGCTCCCGCCACCACCGGATCCCGACGCCGGCCGCCAGGCCCGCCAGAGCCCCGAAGAGACCGCCGATCAGCACCCAGCCGACACACACCGCCGCAGGCACGGGCAGCCATCCGCGGCCGGATCCGCCGAGGTCGAGGCGCCGTCGTGGTGGAGGCGGCTCCAGGGCAAGCAGCACGGCCAGGCGTCCACGCATCCTTCTCTCGCGCCGCGCCGCGCCGATCCACCGGGCGGACGATCCGAGCAGGATCACCCCGCACACCAGCGCCCCCAGCCTGTGGACAACCTCCGCACTCATGCCGCCTCCGCCCCTCGCACGATCCGCAACGCCCACCACAGGCCCACGCCCTCCAGTACTCCGCCGACCAGCAGGCATCCCAGCCCGGGACCTGTGTGCAGCAGCACGTGCAGCGGATCGGCACCGAGCGCCGTGCCGAGCAACAGGCCGAGGACCGGCAGGCCGGCGAGCATCGAGGCTGTCGAACGCGATCCCGCCAACTGGGCGCGCATGTCCGCTCTTTGATCGCGCTCCGCACGCAGAGCGCCCTCCAGCCGGTCCAGGCCCGCGGCGAGTCCCGCACCCCGGTCCACAGCGACGCGCCAGCACGCGGCGAGCCCCACCAGACCGTCGGCTCCGGGCTGACGTGCCGCCTCGGTGAGCGCACCCGGAACATCCCCGCCGAACCGGGCCGCCGCCAGCACCACCGGCTGGCCGTCACCTAGTCCGTCCGAGTCGCGCGCCGCTCCGCGCAACGCCTCGCCCGGCTGCCGTCCGGCCCGTACCTCACCGGCGAGAGCACCGCACAGGGCGATCACCGCGTCGCCGCGCTGTTCCCGCGCCCGCCGCGCCTCCGACGCCCGCCTCACCCGTCCCAGCAGCGGGACTCCGGCCGCCCCCAGGAGAAGCGGCACCACCGACGAGCCGATCACCGCGATCACCAACCCGGCCACCAGTGACCAGGCTTCGGGCCGCATCCGTTCCCGCAGTCGCCTCCACGTGGCACCGACCCACTCCTGTCGGGGCGGACCGGCCTCGGCGCCGCCGCCCGCGAGCAGCAGCCGTGCCCTGCGCGCGCCGGCGCGGCGCCCGCTCATCAGCCAGGCCGCGATCCCGGCACACGCCATGGCGGCGCTCACCTGCACGTCCGCCGTCTCACCGATCGCCATCCCACTCCCCGTTCGCCGCCAGGTCTCCGGGCGCGGTCGCGCCCGCTTCTCGTCCCGCTGCCACAGGGGGCCTTCCGGGCCGGGCAGCTCCCTCGGCCCCGTGAACTCCCCGCGCATCGATGCGCATCGAACCGGGACGGCCTTGCCCGCCGCCCCGGAGCAGCCCCCGCAACCGCTCCCAGCCGCGCTCGTACACGAAGGCGTCCTCGCCCCACCGGAGGGCCGGCACGGTGACCACCAGCCCCGACGGGTCGCGTTCGAGGACGTGCACCTCGGCGATCCGGCGCCGGCCCGCCCGGTCCCGGACGAGGTGCAGCACTACGGACAGGGCGGCTGCCAACTGGCTGTGCAGGGCCGCCCGATCGAGTCCTGCCGCGGTACCCAGCGCCTCCAGGCGAGCGGGGACCTGAGCCGCCGCGTTCGCGTGGACGGTGCCGCAGCCGCCCTCGTGACCCGTGTTCAGCGCCGCCAGCAGCGAGACGACCTCCGGACCACGCACCTCGCCCACGACCAGCCGGTCGGGCCGCATACGCAGGGCCTGCCGGACCAGGTCCTGGAGCGCGACGAGCCCGACGCCCTCCTGATTGGCCGGCCGCCCCTCCAGGCGCACCACATGCGGATGGTCGGGCCGCAGTTCCGCCGAGTCCTCGGCGAGCACGATCCGCTCCCCGGGGCCCACGAGACCCAGCAGCGCGCTGAGCAAGGTGGTCTTGCCCGACCCCGTGCCCCCGCTGATGAGGAAGGACAACCTGGCGTCCAGCAGCGCTCGGAGCACCCGGTCCCCGCCGGGCGGAACCGTCCCCGCCTCGATCAGTTCGTCGAGCGTGAACGCACGGGGCCGCACGACGCGCAGCGAGAGGCAGGTGGAGCCGACGGCGACCGGTGGCAGCACCGCGTGCAACCGCGTCCCGTCGGGCAGCCGGGCGTCCACCCACGGCCGGGCGTCGTCCAGCCTTCGGCCCGCCACCGCCGCGAGGCGTTGCGCGAGACGTCGCACGGCTGCCGCGTCCGGGAAGGAAACGGACGTCAGCTCCAGGCCACCGCCCCGATCCACCCATACCCGGTCGGGTGCCGACACCAGGACGTCGGTCACCGAGGGGTCGGCGAGCAGCGGTTCGAGGGGGCCGCTGCCGACCAGCTCCGACCTCAATCGCTCGGCGGCACCGAGGACTTCGGCGTCCCCGAGCACGCGGCCTTGCGCACGCAGGGCCTGTGCCACCCTCGCCGGGGTCGGTTCGGCACCGCTCTCGGCGAGCCACTGCCGCACCCCGTCCAGCAACTCCGCGGGCTCGTCGGCCCCGGACCATGCCTCCCGCGGTGCGCCGAGCGTCGCCCCTCCGGCCCCCGACCACGTCTCCGCCCGGCTGGTCAGGAAGTCTCCGGACACGTCCCTCGCATCCGTCGGTCCGGTCGTGCGGCCCCCGTACGGCTCCCGCGCCTCTTCGTCCCACGCGTCCGATGTCCGCCTGGGCGAGGCGCGTTCGGGCCCGTCCCTCGTGTCCGTCCGCCCGTGGGGCAAGACCTGGCACGGATCCTGCGGGAGCCTCCCCGTTCGCTCTTCGAGACCCGCTCCGCAGTCCATTCCTGTGGTCGCGTCCCAGCTCATACGCCCCCTCCTTCGACCGGGATCCGCTCCCAGAAGGCCGTGCAGAACCGGGCCAGTGGCCCTCGCGCCACGCTCCCGGGCGGTGGCCCGCCGTCCAACGGAGAGGGTTCTTCGGGCACTTCGCCCACCAGGGGCAGATCGAGCAGGCGAGCGACCTCACGGCCGTCCAGTCCGGGAGCGAACGGGCCCCGTACCGCGACCCGCAGGTCGCGCAGGACCATGCCGGCCGCGGACGCCACCCGCCCGGCCGCCGCGATGGCGCGCAGATCACCCGGGACCACCAGAATCCCCACATCGAGTTGGGAGAGGACCTCGGCGACGCCGTCGTCGATGCGGCGGGGCAGGTCGACGACCACGGCGCCACCACGCCGTCGGGCTGCTGCCAGGACCGCTCGTACCGCACGCGGCGGAATGGTCACCGCGTCACCCCTGTCCCAGCTGAGGACACGGAGTGCGTGCAGCTCGGGCAGCGACTCCTCCAGGGCACCCCCGCCGACCCTGCCGCGGGAGGCGGCGAACGCCGGCCAGCGCAGCCCCTCGGCCGCCTCGCCGCCCAGGAGTACGTCGAGTCCGCCGCCCAGGGGATCCGCGTCCACGAGCAGGGTGCGCCTTCCCTCGCGCGCCGAGGTGAGGGCGAGCGCGCAGGCCAGCGTGGACGCACCGGCACCACCTCGCCCGCCGAGGACGCCGACGGTGAGGGCGGGCCTGCCGATCCCTTCCGCCACGTCGGCGATGCGGTCGACCAGCCATTGCTCGCCGTCCGGCAGCATCAGGACGTGATCGGCCCCGATCTCGACGGCTCGTCGCCAGACTCCGGAATCGTCTTGGTCCCGGCCGACCAGCACCACCCCCCTCCTCCGGGAGGCCCCGCGCACCCGGAGAGCGGCGTCGTCCCCGACCAGGACGAGGGGGGCCGCCTCCCAGCTGTCCCTGCGTTCCGGAATCCCGTGATGGACCTCGGGCCGCGCACCCGCCGCCGCACATAGGCGCAACAGGTCGTCGAGCAGTTCGGCGTCCTCGGTGACGATCAACGGTCCGCCCTGCCGCCCCTCGGCGGTGGGCGGCGTGTCATGTGTGATGGCTCCCGCCACGATCTCCAGCCCCCTTCGCTGCTTCTTGCGCGGGGCCCTCCAGGACCCCGCGATTCCCGTCCGTATGAAGAACCGGCGAGCGGCCTCCATATGAACGGCCCATACGAACCGGCCAAACGCGTCCGACAAACGGAACCCGTCGTGAACGGGCGGCGAGCGGAGCGCGTGGGAATCACGGTGCAGCGATCCGGGAAATCGTGTGGATCTTGGTCGAAATCTGTGGACAACTCAGGGCCTGTGAATATCCCCCTCACCCATACCGGTGAGCTCGCAAAGGCTTCCGCAGAGCAGTCCAGCGACTACACACAGTCACGGATCATGGTCATGAAAAAAGCGCGGCCCGAACGGTGCCGAGGAGGCTCCGAGGCCGCGCAGAAGGGGGAGAAACCGCATCCGGACATGCGACGACCCCCGCCGGGGGGGAGAGCGGGGGTCGTCCCCACGGGCCGACTCGGGGGGGGAGGAGCCGGACCGGGTTAGCACGGTCGCGAACGATCCGTGACTTCCATGGTGTACCCGAGAGCCTTCTCAGGCAAACCCACGCGCCTGACCTTACGCCGAATGGTGGGCCCTATGCTCAGCCTTGTGGAAAACCACTCCTTGCCTCGTACAGCCGCCTTCTTTGACCTGGACAAGACGGTCATTGCGAAGTCGAGCACGCTCACGTTCAGCAAGTCGTTCTACCAAGGCGGACTGATCAACCGCAGGGCGGCCTTGCGCACCGCGTACATCCAGTTCGTGTTCCTGGCCGGTGGCGCCGACCACGACCAGATGGAGCGGATGCGCAAGTACCTGTCGTCGATGTGCCGCGGCTGGAACGTTCAGCAGGTCAAGGAGATCGTCGCCGAGACGCTCCACGACCTCATCGACCCGATCATCTACGACGAGGCCGCCTCCCTCATCGAGGAGCACCACACCGCCGGCCGGGACGTCGTGATCGTGTCCACGTCGGGGGCCGAGGTGGTCGAGCCGATCGGTGAACTGCTCGGCGCCGACCGCGTGGTGGCAACCCGCATGGTCGTGGGCGAGGACGGCTGCTTCACCGGCGAGGTGGAGTACTACGCGTACGGACCCACGAAGGCCGACGCGATCAAGGACCTGGCCGCGTCCGAGGGCTACGACCTCTCCCGCTGCTACGCCTACAGCGACTCGGCGACCGACGTGCCGATGCTGGAGTCCGTCGGCCACCCGCACGCCGTGAACCCCGACCGCACCCTGCGCCGCGAGGCCGTCGCCCGCTCCTGGCCGATCCTCGACTTCCACCGCCCCGTCCGCCTCAAGCAGCGGCTGCCCAACCTGTCCGTACCGCCCCGGCCTGCCCTGGTCGCGGCTGCGGCGATAGGAGCGGCGGCCGCGACGGCCGGGCTCGTCTGGTACGCGAGCCGGCGGCGCGCCTCCGCGGTCTGATCCGCACACCCACGGGCGGACGTGAGCGTCTCGCGCGGGACCGTGCGAGCGTCGTCACGCGCGCGCGGGCAACACGCGAGCGCCCTTTTCCCACCCTTTGAACCTAAAAGTAAAGAACTGCGGCCAGGGGTTCCGCTTCCTGCGGACCAGGAGTACAAAGGGTTTAACGGCCCGCGAGACCAAGGACATCCGCGAGGATCACCTTTGAACGCAACAAGGCCCCACGGACCGAGCATGAACATCGAGCACCCACGCGACGTCGACCCGTCGATTACGGGCCAGCCGCACCAGGTGACGGGCCGAAGTTCCCGACCTGATGGGCAACATCCGAGGACGCTTGGTAACCCGGTGAACATGCCAGCGGCGGTACGAGAACTCGTACCGCCGCAACCCTGTTCAGGGTCTTTCCCTCTGCCGGCCCGCGGGCCGCACCGGCCTTCTCGCTAGGCCGCACCTCGCTGAAGCGCCTCGCAGACCGCCGCGGACTCGCGCGCTCCCAGCTCGACAGCCTTGCCGCAGTGCGCGATCCAGGCCGCCATGCCCTCCGGTGTACCGGAGACGTAGCCGTCCAGCGCCGCCACGTAGGCCGCGCGACCCAGCTCCGCGTGGCCGACCTCCACCGGACAGATCGACTTGGGGTCGAGACCGCTTCCGATCAGCACGATCCGTTCGGCCGCGCGCGCGACCAGCCCGTTGCGGGAGGTGAACGGGCGCAGGGCGATCAGCTCACCGTGGACGACGGCCGCCGTGACCAGCGCGGGCGCCGAGCCACCGGCGATGATGAGCTGCGAGAGCCCTTCGAGCCGGCCGGCGACCTCGTCCGCGTCCGGCAGCGGCAGTTCCACCAAGGGCTCGTCGACCCGTTCGCCGCGCTGTCGCGGCCGACCGGTGTCGTCACCCTGGTCCGCCGCCGCCACCAGATGAAGCCGGGCCAGCACCCGCAGGGGCGACTGCCGCCAGATGGACAGGAGTTGCCCCGCCTCGGCGGTCAGCCGCAAAGCCGCGCCGACCGTGCGCGCCTCGTCGTCCGAGCTGAAGTCGGTGCGCCGGCGCACCTCTTCGAGGGCCCAGTCGGCTCCGGACACCGCCGCGGAACCGCGCGCGCCGCGCAGTGCCGCCTCGGACGTGATCTCGTTGCTGCGGCGCCGCATGATGCGGTGCCCGTAGACGCGGTCCACGGCCTTGCGGACGGACTCCACGGACTCGGCCACCCCGGGAAGCGAGGCCAGAGCCGCGAGCGGATCGGCGGTCGCACCTGTCGTACTCATGAGTACGACCCTACGCACTGCGCGGCCACACCCCACGAAGGAGTGGTCTTCTTCACGCAGTGCGAGCACGGAATGCGATCAACGCACTACTCTTGGTGAACATGAAAATTGCTTTCGTCGGGAAGGGCGGCAGTGGCAAGACCACCCTGTCGTCGCTCTTCATCCGCCATCTCGCCGCCTCCGGGGCCCCCGTCGTCGCCGTGGACGCCGACATCAACCAGCATCTGGGGCCGGCGCTCGGCCTGGAGGAGACGGAGGCCGCGGCCCTCCCCGCGATGGGTGAGCGGCTGCCCCTCATCAAGGACTACCTGCGCGGTACGAATCCGCGCATCGCCTCCGCCGAGACGATGATCAAGACGACTCCGCCCGGCCAGGGGTCGCGGCTGCTGCGGGTCGACGAGTCCAACCCCGTGTACGACGCCTGCGCGCGGCCGGTGGAACTCGACGGCGGCACGATCCGTTTGATGGTCACCGGCCCGTTCACCGAGGCCGATCTGGGAGTCGCCTGCTACCACTCCAAGACCGGCGCGGTGGAGCTCTGCCTGAACCACCTCGTCGACGGCCCCGGCGAGTACGTCGTGGTGGACATGACGGCCGGCTCCGACTCCTTCGCCTCCGGTCTCTTCACCCGTTTCGACATCACGTTCCTCGTCGCCGAGCCGACCCGGAAGGGGGTATCCGTCTACCGCCAGTACAAGGAGTACGCCCAGGACTTCGGCGTCACCCTCAAGGTCGTCGGCAACAAGGTGCAGGGCCAGGACGACATCGACTTCCTGCGCGCGGAAGTCGGCGACGACCTCTTGGTGACGGTCGGGCACTCCGACTGGGTGCGCGCCATGGAGAAGGGCCGGCCGCCCCGGTTCGAGCTCCTGGAGGAGACCAACCGGCACGCGCTGTCCTGCCTGAGGACCGCCGCCGACGCCACGTACGGGCTGCGCGACCCGGACCGGTACACGCGCCAGATGGTGCACTTCCACCTGAAGAACGCGGCCAGTTGGGGTAACTCCAGGACCGGGGCGGACCTCACGGAGCAGGTCGACCCCGGCTTCGTGCTCGGTGGGAGCCCGTTGGCCACGGCCTGAGCGGCCGGGCGGCCCCGGCTCCTCCGGGGAGGAGCCAGGGGGCCGGTCCGGACCGGTGCGCCGCTACTGCTTGAGGGCCGGCGCGCCGGGGACGCCCTTGGGGGCCGGGGCGGGGCTTCCGGAGAGGAAGGACGCCCAGCCCTGCTTCGGAGCCTCACCGACCGTGAG
The DNA here is from genome assembly GCF_036231965.1 of Streptomyces sp. NBC_01428. Taxonomy (NCBI): domain Bacteria; kingdom Bacillati; phylum Actinomycetota; class Actinomycetes; order Kitasatosporales; family Streptomycetaceae; genus Streptomyces; species Streptomyces sp. NBC_01428. The sequence continues at coordinate 4,440,581 of NZ_CP109499.1, forward strand.
GCCGCGCAGCTTGGCGACGGTGGCCGGGTCCTGGGCGTCCAACCAGTCGGCGAGTTGCCGGAAGGAGACGCAGCGGACCTCGGCCTTGGTGCAGACGCGCTCGACGACCTCGTCGACGGCACGCATGTAGTTGCGTCCGTTCCAGGACTCGAAGTGGTTGCCGATCACCAGCGGCGCGCGGTTCCCGTCGTAGGCGCGGTCGAAGCCCTTGAGCAGGCCGTCACGCATCTGGTCGCCCCAGAGCCGCTGCTTGTCGGGGTCGCCCTGGGTCTGGGTGCCCGACTGGTTGACCATGAAGTTGTAGTCCATGGTGAGCTGCTCGTAGGAGTGGCCGGGGAAGGGCACGAGCTGCATCGACAGATCCCACAGGCCCTCCTTCTTCTGCGGCCAGAGCTGGTCGTTGACGCCACTGGTGTCGTATCGGAAGCCCAGTTGGTGGGCGGCCTTCATGAAGTTCTGCCGGCCCTCCAGACAAGGGGTGCGGGCGCCGATGAGTTCCTTGTCGTAGTCGAAGGGCAGTGCCGATTCCTTCTTCAGGCCCGTGTTCGTCTTCCAGGACTTCACGAACGACTTCGCCTGGGCGATCTCGCTCTTCCAGTCCGCGACCGACCACTGGCCGACCCCGCCCTCGGTGCCGCAGAAGTGGCCGTTGAAGTGGGTGCCGATCTCGTTGCCCTCCAGCCACGCGCCGCGCAGCTGCTTCACGGTGTCCTCGATGCCCTGCTGGTCGTTGAAGCCGATCTCCGAGCTGCCGGCCGAGTGCTGCGGCGGGCGGTACAGGTCCCGCTTGTCCTCCGGCAGCATGTACACGCCGCTGAGGAAGTACGTCATCGTGGCGTTGTTGGCCTTGGAGACCTTCCGGAAGTGGGAGAAGAGCTTCTGGCTGTCCTCGCCGGCACCGTCCCAGGAGAAGACCACGAACTGCGGCGGCTTCTGGCCGGGCTTCAGCCGCTCGGGCCGGGGCAGGTGCGGCTGCGCCCCGGTGTACGAGGTGGAGCCGTCGCCGATCAGACGGACCGCGGTCTTGGGGGCGGGCGCGCCCTCCGCCTTCTTCACGGTGTGCGTGGCGTGAGAAGGGGGGGTACCGCCCGCGCAACCGGCGAGCGCCGTGGCGCAGGCCGCGGCGAGTGCTACACCCGCGGCGATCCTCTGGGTGGCGGCCATCTCCGCCCTCCTTTTCCTCGGTCGGTCAACCCTGGTCAGGGCGTCTCGTGGCTGGTGTGCAGCTGTGGGGCGACAGCGCCGCCAAGGTTTCACGGGACCGAGAAGGAATAAGTACGACAAGCCGATCAAAAGCTCGCTTCACTCCAGAGGGTGATTTACTGCCCCATTTGCGCCGATTTACCGCATGAGCCCTTTACCCTGCATTACGATCCGTTTACCGAGCGTTGAAAATCCCGCCGCTGCACGCCGTGACCCACGGCCGCGACCCGCCCCCCGCCGCAATCGGACGGGGGATCACCTGTCCCGCGACCGCGCTGCCCCGGAGGAGACGGGAACATGTCTGCCTGCGTCCCCACTCGCGCCGCCGACCCCACTCGGCCCGCGCACACCCACCAGCCCCACAGCCCCCCACCGCCCCCGCCCCCGCCCCGCCGATTCCGCATCGAGAGCGCGGACCTGTCGGCCTCGATCGCGGTCTTTCTGATCGCCCTCCCGTTGTCCCTCGGCATCGCCCTCGCCACCGGCGCACCGCTCCAGGCCGGCCTCGTCGCCGCCGCCGTCGGCGGACTCGTGGCCGGGCGCATCGGCGGCTCGGCACTCCAGGTGAGCGGCCCCGCCGCCGGCCTGACGGTCGTCACCGCCGAGCTGATCCACCACTACGGCTGGCGCGCGACCTGCGGCATCACCGTGCTCGCCGGCATCACCCAACTCGGCCTCGGCTGCCTGCGCGTCGCGCGGACGGCACTGGCGGTCAGTCCCGCGATCGTGCACGGCATGCTCGCCGGCATCGGCGTCACCATCGCCGTCGCCCAACTGCACATCGTGCTCGGAGGCGTGCCGCAGAGCTCCGTCCTCGCCAACCTCGTCGGCCTGCCGGACCAGGTCGCGCGCATGCAGCCCGCCGCGGTGTCCATGAGCGTGCTGACGCTGGTGCTGCTGTTCGCCTGGCCGCGCCTGCCCGGGCGCACCGGCCGACTGCTGCGCAAGGTGCCCGCCGCCCTGGTCGCCGTCGCCGGCGCCACGGCGACCGCCTCGCTCGCCGGACTGACCCTGCCCAGGGTCGACCTCCCGTCTTGGAGCAGCCACGCGCTGGCCGGACTCCCCGAGGGTCCGGTGCTCGGCGTCGCCGCGGCCGTCCTCACCGTGACCCTGGTGTGCAGCGTGCAGTCACTGCTCGGTGCCGTCGCGGTGGACAAGCTGGTGAGCGCCCGACCGGAACTCCAGGCCCGCGTGGGCCGTTCCGCCCTCGACAGGGAACTGCTCGGCCAGGGCGCCGCCAACGTCGTCTCCGGCGCGCTCGGCGGACTGCCGGTCGCCGGCGTCGCCGTCCGCAGTTCCGCGAATGTCCAAGCAGGCGCCGTGAGCCGGAACTCCACGATGCTGCACGGCGTTTTCGTAGTAGTTGCCGCGCTGCTGATGGTCCCGATCCTGGAGCTGATCCCCCTCGCATCGCTCGCCGCCCTGGTGATGGCCGTCGGCATCCAGATGGTGTCCCTGCACCACATCCGCACGGTCACCCGCCACCGTGAAGTGCTGGTCTACGCCGTCACCACGCTCGGCGTCGTGTTCCTCGGGGTCCTCGAGGGCGTGGCGCTGGGAGTCGCCGTGGCCGTCGGTGTCGCCCTGCACCGCCTCACCCGCACCCGCATCACGCACGAAGAGAGGGAGGGAGTCCATCACGTCCGCGTACGAGGGCAGTTGACGTTCCTGGCGGTGCCGCGCCTCAGCCGCGCCCTCCATCTCATCCCTCGCGGGGCCGACACCGTCGTGGAGTTGGACGGCTCGTTCATGGACCACGCGGCGTTCGAGTCGCTGCAGGACTGGCAGAACGCGCACAGTGCCCAGGGCGGCACGGTGGAGATCACCGGGCGGGCCGGGACCCGGATCGCCGAGCCGGCCGACTCCGCGCACTGCCGCTGCCGCCCCTGGACGCCATGGCGGAACCATCACTGCGAGGATCCCAGCGCCATGGGACCCGCCTCCTCCGGCGCCCCGTCCGGCGGGCGCGACGAGGAGACCCGTGAACCCCGGCCGAGTGGGCACCAACTGGCGCGCGGCATCAGCGCGTTCCAGCGGAACACCGCCCCGCTGGTGCGCGAGGAGCTGGCCCGACTCGCGCGGGAGGGACAGCGACCCTCCCAACTGTTCCTGACGTGCGCCGACTCCCGACTCGTCACGTCGATGATCACCTCCAGTGGTCCGGGTGACCTGTTCGTCGTGCGGAACGTGGGCAACCTCGTGCCGTTGCCCGGCGAGGAGAGCGGGGACGACTCGGTGGCCGCCGCCATCGAGTACGCCGTGGACGTGCTCAAGGTGCGGTCCATCACCGTGTGCGGGCACTCCGGATGCGGAGCCATGCAGGCGCTGCTGGCGTCGGAGCCCGGAGGGGCTCTCACGCCGTTGAAGCGGTGGCTGCGGCACGGGCGGCCGAGCGTGGAGCGGATGGCCGACGAGGGGCGCACGACGCCGCGCCTCACCGGGCGGGCGCCCGCTGACACGGTCGAGCAGCTCTGCCTGACCAATGTGGTGCAGCAGTTGGAGCACCTGCGGGCGCACGACTCCGTCGCGCGGGCGCTCAACGAGGGCGCTCTCGAGCTGCACGGGATGTACTTCCACGTCGGCGAGGCCCAGGCGTATCTGCTGGCCGACGACGAGGCCGAGCTGTTCGGTCACGTGGGCACGGCGGACGATCTGCGTCACCCGGCGTGAGGTGCGGTGGTGCGCGGCCCTGGTCGACGGGGCCGCGCACCACGTCTGATGCCTGACGCCGTCTCCCTTTCCCCTTTCCCCTTCGTCGTCCGCACCGCCCGTTCTTCCTCCCCTCCCCCTTCCGCTCCCCTCCCCCCTTCCGCCTCCGAGTCCCCTCGACGACCCGTCCGGTCGAGGGGAGGGACGGCGATGCCGGGCGGGGTGGCGCGTGAACCCGGTGTCCGCCTCGTCCGTGCATCTGGGTGTGGCCCCGCCTGCCGGGGCGTCGGGCCTCGTGTGATCTTGTGGGGGCCGGCCGGGCCGCACCCCGTGGCGAGGACGCGCCACAGGGCCGACGGGCCGGAGCGGCGACGGATGATAGGTCTAAACCAATTTGGGGTCGACCCTTGTCATCGGGCCCCCCGGTCTGATGAGCTGTGGCCTGGGACACAACGGACACCCTGGGAAAGGGAGATGTCGTGAGCAACGAAAGCCTGGCCAACCTGCTGAAGGAAGAGCGCAGGTTCGCGCCGCCCGCCGACCTGGCGGCGAACGCCAATGTCACCGCGGAGGCGTATGAGCAGGCCAAGGCTGACAGGCTCGGCTTCTGGGCCGAGCAGGCCCGCCGGCTGACCTGGGCCACCGAGCCGACCGAGACGCTGGACTGGTCGAACCCGCCGTTCGCGAAGTGGTTCGCCGACGGCAAGCTGAACGTCGCGTACAACTGCGTGGACCGGCACGTCGAGGCCGGCAACGGCGACCGTGTCGCCATCCACTTCGAGGGCGAGCCCGGCGACAGCCGCGCGATCACCTACGCCGAGCTGAAGGACGAGGTCAGCCGCGCCGCGAACGCGCTGACCGAACTCGGCATCGGCAAGGGCGACCGGGTCGCCGTCTACCTGCCGATGATCCCCGAGGCCGTCGTCGCGATGCTGGCCTGCGCCCGCATCGGCGCCGCGCACTCGGTGGTCTTCGGCGGCTTCTCCGCCGACGCGATCGCCGCCCGCATCAAGGACGCCGACGCGAAGCTGGTCATCACCGCGGACGGCGGCTACCGCCGCGGCAAGCCCTCCGCGCTCAAGCCCGCCGTCGACGACGCCGTCAGCCGGGCCGACGGCGTCGACAAGGTGCTGGTGGTGCGCCGTACGGGCGAGGACGTCGCCTGGACCGAGGGCCGCGACGTGTGGTGGCACGACATCGTCGCCAGGCAGTCGGCCGAGCACACGCCGGAAGCCTTCGACGCCGAGCATCCCCTGTTCATCCTCTACACCTCGGGGACGACGGGTAAGCCCAAGGGCATCCTGCACACCTCCGGCGGCTACCTCACCCAGGCCAGCTACACGCACCACGCGGTCTTCGACCTCAAGCCCGAGACGGACGTGTACTGGTGCACGGCCGACATCGGCTGGGTCACCGGACACTCGTACATCACCTACGGGCCGCTCTCCAACGGCGCGACGCAGGTCATCTACGAGGGCACCCCGGACACCCCGCACCAGGGCCGGTTCTGGGAGATCGTCCAGAAGTACGGCGTGACGATCCTCTACACCGCGCCCACCGCGATCCGCACGTTCATGAAGTGGGGCGACGACATCCCCGCGAAGTTCGACCTGTCCTCGCTGCGGGTCCTCGGCTCGGTCGGTGAACCGATCAACCCCGAGGCCTGGATGTGGTACCGCAAGCACATCGGCGCCGACACCACGCCCATCGTCGACACCTGGTGGCAGACCGAGACCGGCGCCATGATGATCTCCCCGCTGCCCGGCGTCACCGACACCAAGCCCGGCTCCGCACAGCGCGCGCTGCCCGGCATCGCCGCGACCGTCGTGGACGACGAGGCCAACGAGGTACCCGACGGCGGTGGCGGCTACCTGGTCCTGACCGAGCCGTGGCCCTCTATGCTGCGCACCATCTGGGGCGACGACCAGCGCTTCCTCGACACCTACTGGTCGCGCTTCGAGGGCAAGTACTTCGCCGGTGACGGCGCCAAGAAGGACGACGACGGCGACATCTGGCTGCTGGGCCGCGTCGACGACGTGATGCTCGTGTCCGGACACAACATCTCGACCACCGAGGTCGAATCCGCCCTCGTCTCCCACCCCTCGGTCGCCGAGGCCGCCGTCGTGGGCGCCGCGGACGAGACCACCGGACAGGCCATCGTCGCCTTCGTCATCCTGCGCGGCACCGCGACCGCCGAGGACGAAGGACTCGTCGCCGACCTGCGCAACCACGTCGGCACCACCCTCGGCGCCATCGCCAAGCCCAAGCGGGTCCTCCCGGTCGCCGAACTGCCCAAGACGCGCTCCGGCAAGATCATGCGCCGCCTGCTCCGCGACGTCGCCGAGAACCGGGCCGTGGGCGATGTCACCACCCTCGCCGACTCCACGGTGATGGACCTCATCCAGGCCAAGCTGCCCGCCGCGCCCAGCGAGGACTGACGCGGCACCGTTCCCGCACGGCCGCCCGGAGGGGTGGCGGAGCATCCGGTTTCCGGGCTCCGCCACCCCTCCGCGGTTTCCGGCGCCTCCGGCTGCGTTCGAGCGGCTCCGGCTCGACCGAGAAGCACCGCCGGCTCGGTTCCGGATACCCGAGCGCGATCAGGGGTACCAGCGCGGCGTCACGCCACTCCGTGTCCGATTTCCCCGTAATGTGAAGACACCCGGTGCCGACCCGGGCCGTACGGTGGGTACCGTAGGCAAAACGTCAAAGACGCGACAAGATCCATCATGGTGTGCCGGGAAGTCTGGTCGGCGAGTGCTCAGTCCTGCCTGCCGACCGGAGGTCCTCACCGTGACCGCGCCCCGCACCACCGCCCGTAAGTTCTTCGGACGGATGTCCCTGCCCGAACGCAACTTCGTCGCGGACGCGTTGCGCGCCGAGACCGTCGGCGGTGTCCTCCTGCTGATCTCGGCGGTCGCCGCACTGATCTGGGCCAACACCCTGCAGGACAGCTACGCGAGCGTCTCGCACTTCCACTTCGGACCCGCCGCCCTCGGACTCGACCTGTCCGTGGCGCACTGGGCGGCCGACGGTCTGCTCGCCGTGTTCTTCTTCGTCGCCGGAATCGAGCTGAAGCGCGAACTCGTCGCCGGGGACCTGCGCGACCCCAAGGCCGCGCTGCTGCCCGTGGTCGCCGCCGTCTGCGGCATGGCCGTACCCGCGGTCGTCTACGCCCTGACCAACGTGGTCGGCGGCGGCTCCCTCGACGGCTGGGCCGTCCCCACCGCCACCGACATCGCCTTCGCGCTCGCCGTACTCGCCGTCATCGGGACGTCGTTGCCGTCCGCGCTGCGCGCCTTCCTGCTCACCCTCGCCGTCGTCGACGACCTCTTCGCGATCCTGATCATCGCCGTCTTCTTCACCGACTCCATCAACCTCCCGGCACTCGGCGGGGCCGTCGTCGGTCTCGGCGTCTTCTGGCTGCTGCTGCGCAAGGGCGTCCGCGGCTGGTACATCTACGTCCCGCTCGCCCTCGTCATCTGGGGGCTGATGTACAACAGCGGCATCCACGCCACCATCGCCGGCGTCGCGATGGGCCTGATGCTGCGCTGTCACCCGCTCGAAGGCGAGGACCACTCCCCCGGCGAGCACATCGAACACCTGGTGCGCCCGGTGTCGGCAGGCCTGGCAGTGCCCCTGTTCGCCCTGTTCAGCGCGGGCGTCCAGATCTCCGGCGGAGCCATCGGCGACGTCTTCACCCGGCCCGAGACCCTGGGCGTCGTGCTCGGACTCGTCGTCGGCAAGGCCGTCGGCATCTTCGGCGGTACGTGGCTGACGGCCCGGTTCACCCGGGCCTCGCTCAGCGACGAACTCGAATGGGCCGACGTCGCCGCCGTCGCCACCCTCGCCGGCATCGGCTTCACCGTCTCGCTGCTCATCGGCGAACTCGCCTTCGTCGGCAACACCTCCCTCACCGACGAGACGAAGGCGGCCGTACTGATCGGCTCGCTCATCGCGGCCGTGCTCGCCACGGCGCTCCTGAAGATAAGGAACGCCAAGTACCGTGCGCTGTGCGAGGCGGAGGAGCGCGACGAGGACCTCGACGGCATCCCCGACATCTACGAACAGGACAACCCGGCGTACCACCTGCGCATGGCCGAGATCTACGAGCGGAAGGCCGCGGAACACCGCAGGCTTGCCGAAGTGGCGGGTGGGGCAGGCGAGGGGAACGACCGTCCGGCATGATCTGACAGGACGGCACAAACACATGCAGAAGAGGGAGATCGCGATGAGTGCACCCGACGGCAGCCCGGTCGGCGCCGAACGCAGCATCGGCCAGCTGTTCGCCTCGGCGACGACCGAGATGTCCGCGCTGGTGCACGACGAGATCGCGCTGGCGAAGGCGCAGCTCAAGCAGGACGTCAAACGCGGCGCGGCCAGTGGCGGCGCGTTCTCGGCGGCCATCGGGGTGCTGATCTTCTCCCTGCCGATGCTCAGCTTCGCCCTCGCCTACGGCATCCGGACCTGGAGCGACTGGAACCTCGCGATCTGCTTCCTGCTGTCGTTCGCGGCGAACGTACTGGTCGCGGCCGTTCTCGCACTGATCGGTCTGTTCTTCGCGAAGAAGGTCAAGAAGAGCCAGGGCCCGCAGAAGGTGGCCGCCTCCGTGAAGGAGACGGCGGGTGTCCTGCCGAACGCCAAGCCGCACCCCCGGCCCGCGCCGGTCGAGGACGCCGTCAAGGCTGTGGCACGCTCGTCCTCATGACGGACCCCGCCACACCTTCGGCCCAACCCGCTTCCGCCGTTCGGATCGACCTCCCCGGCGGACGCGCGGTGACCCATCGGGACGTGGCCGCCAACGGCGCGCGCTTCCACATCGCCGAGGTCGGCGACGGGCCGCTCGTCCTGCTGCTGCACGGCTTCCCGCAGTTCTGGTGGACGTGGCGGCACCAGCTGGGAGAGCTCGCCGACGCCGGGTTCCGGGCGGTGGCCATGGACCTGCGGGGCGTCGGCGGCAGTGACCGCACCCCGCGCGGTTACGACCCCGCCAACCTCGCCCTCGACATCACCGGGGTCATCCGGTCCCTGGGCGAGCCCGACGCCGCGCTGGTCGGGCACGACCTGGGCGGCTACCTGGCGTGGACCGCGGCCGTCATGCGGCCCAAGCTGGTCCGCCGGCTCGCCGTGTCGTCGATGCCGCATCCGCGCCGCTGGCGGTCCGCGATGCTCTCCGACGTCCGGCAGAGCGCGGCGGGCTCCTACATCTGGGGGTTCCAGCGTCCCTGGATCCCCGAGCGCCAACTGGTCGCCGACGAGGGCGCCCTGGTGGGCCGTCTGGTCCGGGAGTGGTCGGGCCCGCGGCAGCCGGACGACGACGCCGTGAACATCTACCGCCGGGCCATGTGCATCCCGTCGACCGCGCACTGCTCCGTCGAGCCGTATCGCTGGATGGTGCGCTCCATGGCCCGCCCGGACGGCATCCAGTTCAACCGGCGCATGAAGCGGCCGGTGCGGGTACCGACCCTGCATCTGCACGGCTCGCTCGATCCGGTGATGCGCACGCGCAGTGCGGCCGGCTCGGGCCAGTACGTCGAAGCGCCCTACCGCTGGCGGCTGTTCGACGGGCTCGGGCACTTCCCGCACGAGGAGGACCCGGTCGCGTTCTCCACCGAACTGATCAACTGGCTGAAGGATCCGGAACCCGATCGGTGACCCTCGATCAGCCCTCCGAAACCGTCCGAACACGGCCCGTATCTCTCCTCCACGGGCGGACGGTGAACACCTGTTCCTCGAACAGCCAATTGCCTGCCGCATAGGCCAATTGGGGGCTGCGGGCGAGGTTATGGACCTTGGGGCCCGGGCAGACGTCGGGGTATGGGCTGGACGCACGACTACAGTGACGCAGCACGCAATCGCCGCTCGGCCTCGGGTCTGAGCTCCCATCAGAGGGGCACCCCGCAGCTGACGGGTGCCGATCCTCGCGTGGGGATTCCGCACATTCTGCGCCGCCGGGCCCGCTGGGTCTCGGTACGGCTCCGCCATCCCCGCGGCTGACGCCCCGACCGTCGGTCAGAGCGCGCAGCTGTCGCTGTCCACCTGCTGATTGGCCGTCCGCCCCTTGGCGATGTCCTTCTGGATCTCGTCCGCGGTGAGCGCGTAGCCGGTGTCGGCGTCGTCGAGCGACTTCGCGAAGACCACTCCGTACACCTTGCCCTCGGGTGTCAGCAGCGGTCCGCCGGAGTTGCCCTGACGGACCGTCGCGTACAGCGAGTACACGTCACGGCGCACCGTCTTGCGGTGGTAGATGTCCGGCCCGTTGGCCGTGATGCGGCCCCGCACGCGCGCCGGCTGCACGTTGTACGAGCCGTTCTGCGGGAAGCCCGCCACGATCGCGCTGTCCCCGCTGCTCGCGTCCTCGGTGCTGAACCGCAGCGCGGGCGCCTTCAGGTCCGGCACGTCGAGGACGGCGATGTCGCGCTCCCAGTCGTACAGGACGACCTTGGCCTCGTACTTCCGGCCCTCGCCGCCTATCTGGACCGTCGGCTCGTCGACCCCGCCGACCACGTGGGCGTTGGTCATCACCCGGCGGTCACCGAAGACGAATCCGGTGCCTTCGAGGACCTTGCCGCAGCTCTGGGCGGTGCCCATCACCTTGACGATGGAGCGCTGCGAGCGGGCGGCGACGGGGCTGGCGGCGAGCGCGGGATCCGGCGGCCGGACCTCTGTGATGGGTTCGTTGGCGAAGGGGCTGAAGACCTGCGGGAAGCCGTTCTGCGCGAGGACCGAGGAGAAGTCGGCGAACCAGGTGTTGGCCTGCGAGGGCAGCGCCCGCGACACGCCGAGGAGCACCTTGGAGCTGCGGACCTCCTTGCCGAGCGTCGGCAGCGTCGTGCCCGCGAGGGCCGAGCCGATCAGCCAGGCCACCAGGAGCATCGCCAGGACGTTCACGAGGGCGCCGCCCGTCGCGTCCAGGGCGCGGGCCGGGGACCAGGTGATGTACCGGCGGAGCTTGTTGCCGAGGTGGGTGGTGAGCGCCTGGCCGACGGAGGCGCAGACGATGACGACGACCACCGCGACGACGGCCGCGCTCGTGCTCACCTTGCTGTCCTCGGTCGCCCAGCCCCAGATCACCGGGAGGAGATAGACGGCGACGAGGCCGCCGCCCAGGAAGCCGATCACCGACAGGATGCCGACGACGAAGCCCTGGCGATAGCCCACGATCGCGAACCACACGGCGGCGACCAGCAACAGGATGTCCAGCACATTCACGGAGGTCACCTTGTCATGCGCGCCAGTCGAGCGGGACCTGCTTCTCGCGGTCCCACGGGCGCTCCCAGCCCGCGTAGTGCAGGATCTTGTCGATCACTCCGGCCGTGAAGCCCCAGACCAGGGCCGATTCGACCAGAAATGCGGGGCCTCGGTGTCCGCTGGGGTGCACGGTGGTCGCACGGTTGGCCGGGTCCGTGAGATCCGCCACGGGGACCGTGAAGACGCGGGCCGTCTCGCCCGGGTCGACGACTCCGACCGGCGTCGGCCGGCGCCACCACCCGAGGACCGGGGTCACCACGAAGTGGCTCACCGGGATGTAGAGCTTGGGCAGGACGCCGAAGAGCTGGACACCGCTCGGGTCGAGGCCGGTCTCCTCCTCCGCCTCGCGCAGGGCGGCGCGCAGCGGGCCCTCGCCCGCCGGGTCGCCGTCCTCGGGGTCGAGGGCGCCGCCGGGGAACGACGGCTGCCCGGCGTGCGATCTGAGCGTGCCGGCGCGCTCCATGAGGAGCAGCTCCGGGCCGCGCGCGCCCTCGCCGAACAGGATGAGCACGGCGGACTGCCGCCCCGTGCCGTTCGTCGGCGGCAGGAAGCGGCTCAGCTGGAGCGGTTCGACCGTCTCCGCGGCGTGCGCGACCGGATCCAGCCAGTCGGGCAGCCCGTCCTTGGAGACCTGCACCTGTCCGCCCTGCGTGTTGCTCGCGTCCCGCGTGTTGCCCGTGCGCGTCATCGCCACCCCCGTTCTGCTGTTCCCAACGCCCGCCGGGGCCGTGTTCGTTCCGTCATCCGGCGCCCAGTGGGGGTGCGGGGATGCCTCCCGCGTCCAGATAGGACTGCGGGGGGTTGAGCCGCTGGCCGGGGAAGCCGCCCTTCTCGTACTTCAGGAGCTTCCTGGCCTTCTCCGGATCGGTCTCGCCCTCCCCGTACGCCGGGCAGAGCGGGGCGATGGGGCAGGCGCCGCAGGCCGGCTTGCGAGCATGGCAGATGCGGCGGCCGTGGAAGATCACGTGGTGCGACAGCATCGTCCACTCGCCCTTCGGGAAGAGCGCGCCGACGGCCGCCTCGATCTTGTCCGGCTCGGTCTGCTCGGTCCACTTCCAGCGCCGCACCAGCCGCTGGAAGTGGGTGTCCACCGTGATGCCGGGTCGTCCGAACGCGTTGCCGAGCACGACGAAGGCGGTCTTGCGGCCCACTCCGGGCAGCTTGACGAGGTCTTCGAGGCGTCCGGGCACCTCGCCCCCGAAGTCGTCCCGGAGGGCCTTGGAGAGCCCTATGACCGACTTGGTCTTGGCCCGGAAGAACCCGGTCGGGCGCAGGATCTCCTCGACCTCCTCGGCGTTGGCCTCGGCGAGGTCCTCGGGGGTCGGGTACTTGGCGAACAGCGCCGGGGTCGTCTGGTTCACCCGGAGGTCGGTGGTCTGCGCGGACAGCACCGTGGCCACGATCAGCTGGAAGGGGTTCTGGAAGTCCAGCTCCGGGTGGGCGTACGGATACACCTCGGCGAGCTCGCGGTTGATCCTGCGCGCCCGGCGGACGAGAGCGGTGTGCGACTCGTCGCGCGGCGGCTCGGCGACGGAGGGCTGCCCGGGCGGGGCCTTCTTGACGGCGGTCTTCTTGACGGCGGTCTTCTTGGCCGCCACCTTCACGGGCGCGCTCTTCTTGGCCGCGGTCTTGGTGCCGTCGCTGCTCGCGGGCGCCGTTCGCTTGGCCGCGGCCTTCACGGGCGCCGTCTTCTTGGCCGCGGCTTTGGCGGGCGCAGCCTTCTTGGAGACGGACTTCTTGGCGGCGGCCGCCGGAGACGCGGCCCTCTTGCCGGTGGCGCTCCGCGCGGGAGCGGCCTTCCCGGAGACATCCTCCACAGGAGCACCCTTCTTGGAGACCGCCTTCTTGGAGGCTGTCTTAGTGGCCGTCACCTTCTTGACGGCCTCTTTCGCCGGTGTCGAGCCTGCCGCTTTTGTCGGCTCTTTGGTTCCGTCGGGGACCTGTTCGCCCACAGCGGAATCGCGACGTACAACCATCCGCCCAGCCCCCTTGGCCTGTGCTCTCACCGGCGATTTGGACACCCGGCCAGCCTAGAGCCCGGCACCGACATCCGCCCCGGACCCTGAAGATCGGCCCCCAATTGGCCCCCTGCCGCACTCGTTGGGACGCCAGTGCGGCAGACTTGTGACTGATCACACTGTTTGGACCGTCCGGCAAGATGGGGAACACGGTCCCCTGGTACCAAGGGGGAACAAGATCCCCTGAGCAGGTCGACAAGGAGAGAACTCGTGGACGACGTTCTGCGGCGCGCCCCGCTCTTCGCGGCGCTCGATGACGAGCAGGCCGCGGAGCTCCGCGCCTCCATGAGTGAGGTGACGCTCGCGCGCGGCGATGCTCTCTTCCATGAAGGGGACCCCGGAGACCGCCTGTACGTGGTCACCGAGGGCAAGGTGAAGCTGCACCGCACCTCCCCCGACGGACGCGAGAACATGCTGGCCGTTCTCGGCCCCGGTGAGCTGATCGGCGAGCTGTCGCTGTTCGACCCGGGCCCGCGTACGGCGACCGCCAGCGCCCTCACCGAGGTCAAGCTGCTCGGCCTCGGCCACGGCGACCTCCAGCCCTGGCTCAACGCACGCCCCGAGGTGGCCGCCGCCCTGCTGCGCGCTGTCGCCCGGCGTCTGCGCAAGACCAACGACCAGATGTCCGACCTGGTCTTCTCGGACGTGCCCGGCCGTGTCGCACGCGCCCTCCTCGACCTCTCGCGCCGCTTCGGCGTGCAGTCGGAAGAGGGCATCCACGTGGTGCACGACCTCACGCAGGAGGAGTTGGCCCAGCTGGTCGGCGCCTCCCGGGAGACCGTCAACAAGGCGCTCGCCGACTTCGCGGGCCGTGGCTGGCTCCGCCTGGAGGCCCGCGCGGTGATCCTGCTCGACGTGGAGCGGCTCGCCAAGCGCTCGCGCTGACACCTTCGCCCGTACGTCGACGGGGCCCGGTCTCTTCCCGAGACCGGGCCCCGTCGGCGTCGGCGCCGCTCTAGATGAGCCCGTGCTCGCGCAGGTACTCCATCTGCGCCCGGACCGAGAGTTCGGCGGCGGGCCACAGGGACCGGTCGACGTCCGCGTAGACGTGCGCGACGACCGCCTCCGCGGAACGGTGGCCGTCCTCGACCGCCGTCTCCACCTGGGCGAGCCGGTGGGCTCGGTGGGCGAGATAGAACTCGACCGCTCCCTGCGCGTCCTCCAGCACGGGCCCGTGCCCGGGCAGCACCGTGTGGACGCCGTCGTCGACCGTGAGGGACCGCAGCCGGCGCAGCGAGTCGAGATAGTCGCCCAGGCGGCCGTCGGGATGGGCCACCAGGGTCGTACCGCGGCCCAGGACGGTGTCCCCGGTCAGCACGGCCTGATCGGCCGGGAGATGGAAGCACAGCGAGTCGGCGGTGTGCCCCGGGGTGGCGACGACGACGAGTTCGAGCCCGCCGAGGCCGATCACGTCGCCCGCCGCGAGCCCCTCGTCGCCCAGCCGCAGCGCCGGGTCGAGCGCCCGCACCTTCGTGCCGGTGAGTTCGGCGAACCGTCCCGCGCCCTCGGCGTGGTCGGGATGCCCGTGCGTCAGGAGGGTCAGCGCGACGCGCTTGCCGGCCTTCTCGGCCGTGTCCAGCACGTTCCGCAGGTGGCCGTCGTCCAGGGGCCCCGGGTCGATGACCACCGCGAGTTCGGAGTCCGGCTCGGACACGATCCACGTGTTCGTGCCGTCCAGGGTCATCGCGGAGGCGTTGGGGGCGAGGACGTTCACCGCGCGCGCGGTGGCGGAGCCCGAGAGGACGCCGCCTCGGGGCTGACCGGGAAGGGCGGCTGCGTCGGTCATGCGGAGGCTCCGCCCGTCGGGATGTGTTTGGTGAACTCGTCGTGCCCGGGCCACGAGAGGACGACCTCGCCGTCCTCCAGGCGCGCCTCGGCCAGGACGGGGGTCATGTCGCGGGCCGCCGCCGCGGCGAGGGCGGCTGCGGCGCTCTCCCGGTCGACGACGCCCCGCAGCGTCGCGATGGTGGGCGGCATCATCAGCAGCTCGCCCTTGTCGTAGCCGGCGGCGGCGTCGGCGGGGCGGATCCACACGGTCCGGTCGGCCTCCGTGGAGGCGTTGCGCGTGCGCTGGCCCTCCGGGAGGACGGCCACGAAGAACCAGGTGTCGTAACGACGGGACTCGAACTCGGGGGTGATCCATCGGGCCCAGGCGCCGAGCAGGTCCGAGCGGAGCACGAGACCCCTGCGGTCGAGGAACTCGGCGAAGGACAGGTCCCGGGCGACCAGGGCGGCCCGGTCCGCCTCCCAGTCGTCACCTGTGGTGTCCCCGACCACGGAGTCCGGGCTCGGGCCGGCGAGCAGGACGCCCGCCTCCTCGTACGTCTCCCGTACGGCCGCGCAGACGATGGCCTGGGCCGAGGTGTCGTCCACGCCGAGGCGCTCGGCCCACCACGCGCGCGTGGGGCCCGCCCAGCGGACCTGCTGGTCGTCGTCGCGGGGGTCGACACCGCCACCGGGATACGCGTACGCGCCTCCGGCGAAGGCCATGGAGGCGCGTCTGCGCAGCATGTGCACCACAGGGCCGCTCTGGCTGTCCTTGACCAGGATCACGGTGGCCGCGCGCCGGGGTGTGACCGGCGTCAGCGTGCCCTCGGTGAGAGCCCGGATCCGATCCGGCCACTCCGCCGGAAACCACTGCCCATTCCCCATGGCCGGAGGCTATCCCGAGCCGGGCGGATGTTCGAGACCCCACCGCCCCACAAGCGGTTTCTCGCCCCTGCCGTCCCTACCCGACCCCGTCCGGGGCGCCGCCCCGGACCTTGCTCCACAAACGCCGGAAGGGGCTGATTCCTCAGCCCCTCCGGCGTCCGGCGGAAGGGGCCGCGCCGGACCCATAAGTGCGCCCGCGCCCCGTCCGAAGGGCTACGCGTGCGTGAGCTCCACCTGGATCTCGACCTCGACCGGCGCGTCCAGCGGCAGCACGGCCACCCCGACCGCGCTCCGGGCGTGGACGCCCTTGTCGCCGAGCACCGCGCCCAGCAGCTCACTCGCGCCGTTCAGCACGCCAGGCTGCCCGGTGAAGTCCGCCGCGGAGGCGACGAAGCCCACGACCTTCACGACCCGCGCGATGCGGTCCAGGTCGCCCGCGACCGACTTCACGGCCGCCAGGGCGTTCAGCGCGCACGTCCGGGCCAGCTCCTTGGCCTCCTCGGCCGTGACCTCGGCGCCCACCTTCCCGGTGACCGGAAGCTTCCCGTCCACCATCGGAAGCTGGCCGGCGGTGTACACGTACACGCCGGACTGCACGGCGGGCTGGTAGGCCGCCAGCGGCGGGACCACCCCGGGCAGCGTCAGGCCGAGCTCGGCGAGCTTCGCCTCGACCGCCCCGCTCATGCGGACTTCTCGCGCTTCAGGTAGGCCACCAGCTGCTCGGGGTTGTTCGGCCCGGGCACGACCTGGACGAGCTCCCAGCCGTCCTCGCCCCAGGTGTCCAGAATCTGCTTCGTGGCATGGACGAGCAGCGGCACGGTTGCGTATTCCCACTTGGTCATACGGCCGACTGTAGCCGCTGCCGAGGACCACCCACCGCCCCCGGGCGACCCACCGCATCCGGCCACATCGCCCCGTCCCGCACGCAGCTTGTCCACAGCCTCCTGCTTACTCCGGCCGCGGACTGGTTAGGCTCGAATACGTGAGCAGGCTCCAGGTCGTCAGCGGCAAGGGCGGTACCGGCAAGACCACGGTGGCCGCAGCCCTAGCGCTCGCCCTCGCGACAGAGGGCAAGCGCACCCTCGTCGTCGAGGTCGAGGGCAGACAGGGCATCGCGCAGCTCTTCGAGACGGAGGCGCTGCCCTACGAGGAGAGGAAGATCGCCGTCGCTCCGGGCGGCGGGGAGGTGTACGCCCTCGCCATCGACGCGGAACTGGCGCTGCTGGACTACCTCCAGATGTTCTACAAACTGGGCGGCGCCGGCCGGGCCCTCAAGAAGCTCGGCGCGATCGACTTCGCGACCACCATCGCGCCCGGTGTGCGGGACGTCCTCCTCACCGGCAAGGCCTGCGAGGCGGTGCGGCGCAAGGAGAAGAGCGGCCGCTTCACGTACGACTACGTGGTGATGGACGCGCCCCCGACGGGCCGCATCACCCGCTTCCTGAACGTGAACGACGAGGTCGCCGGTCTCGCGAAGATCGGCCCGATACACAATCAGGCCCAGGCCGTCATGCGGGTCCTCAAGTCGCCGGAGACGGCGGTCCACCTGGTGACGCTGCTGGAGGAGATGCCCGTACAGGAGACCGCGGACGGGATCGCGGAGCTGCGCGCCGCGAAGCTCCCCGTCGGCCGGATCGTCATGAACATGGTTCGCCCGGCGCTCCTGGACGACACCGACCTGGCCCTCGTGGAGACCGCGCCGCGCACGGCGATCGCCAAGTCGCTCTCGGCGGCGGGTCTCGGCGGCGCGCGCCGCGGTGGACTGGCCGAGCGGCTGGTGGACCCCCTGCTCGAACAGGCGGAGGAGTACGCCGAGCGGCACGCCCTGGAGACCGAGCAGCGGAGCGTGCTGGCCGAGCAGGGCCTGCCCCTGCACGAACTGCCGCTGCTCGCCGAGGGCATGGACCTGGCCGGTCTGTACGAACTGGCCGCACAGCTGCGGAAGCAAGGGATGTCATGAGTCTGGACCCCGCTCGTGTCCTCGACCTCGACCCGCTGCTCGACGACCCGAAGACCCGCATCGTGGTGTGCTGCGGCTCGGGCGGCGTCGGCAAGACGACCACGGCGGCGGCTCTCGGGCTGCGCGCCGCGGAGCGCGGCCGCAAGGTCGTCGTCCTCACCATCGACCCCGCGCGCCGACTGGCGCAGTCCATGGGCATCGACTCGCTCGACAACACCCCGCGCCGGGTGAAGGGCGTCGAGGGCAGCGGCGAGTTGCACGCGATGATGCTCGACATGAAGCGGACGTTCGACGAGATCGTCGAGGCGCACGCGGACGGCGAGCGGGCGGCCGCCATCCTCAACAACCCCTTCTACCAGTCGCTTTCGGCGGGCTTCGCGGGCACGCAGGAGTACATGGCGATGGAGAAGCTGGGCCAGCTGCGGGCCCGGGACGAGTGGGACCTGATCGTGGTCGACACGCCGCCGTCCCGCTCCGCACTGGACTTCCTGGACGCCCCGAAGCGGCTAGGTTCCTTCCTGGACGGGCGGCTGATCCGGCTGCTGACGGCACCGGCGAAGCTGGGCGGCCGGGCCGGCATGAAGTTCCTGAACGTCGGGATGTCGATGATGACCGGCACCCTGGGCAAGCTCCTCGGGGGCCAACTCCTGAAGGATGTCCAGACGTTCGTGTCCGCGATGGACACCACGTTCGGCGGTTTCCGCACGCGCGCGGACGCCACGTACAAGCTGCTCCAGGCGCCCGGCACCGCCTTCCTCGTGGTGGCGGCCCCGGAGCGGGACGCGTTGCGGGAGGCGGCGTACTTCGTCCAGCGGCTGGCCGCCGAGGACATGCCGTTCGCGGGGCTGGTGCTCAACCGCGTGCACGGGAGCGGGGCGGCCCGGTTGTCCGCCGAGCGGGCGCTCTCCGCCGCGGAGGATCTTGATTCGGCCGCGGCGGAGGACGAGGAATCCGCCATCGCGGAAAATCTTGCCGACACCCGCATTGTCGATCAGGGGGACGGGAAAGCTGGACTTCGTAACTCTCCCGACACGTACGGCAGTTCAGATTCAACGGCTTCCGAGACAGCAGCTCCTGACGAAGGCTCCCCCGACGCCCCGCCCAGGACGGCCGCCACGGACACCACCCCCGACAGCGACGGTTCCGCCGCCACGGACCCCGAGCGCTCCGTCGACCAGCTCACCGCAGGTCTGCTGAGGCTGCACGCCGAGCGCATGCAGCTGCTCTCCCGCGAGCAGCGCACGCGTGACCGCTTCGCCGCGCGCCATCCCGAGGTCGCGGTGGCGGAAGTGGCGGCGCTGCCCGGCGATGTACACGATCTGGCCGGACTGCGGGACATCGGGAACCGGCTCGCGGCGCACAAGCCGGAGCTGCCCGAGAGCTGAGCGGCGGACGGCAGCGGCGAACGGCACCCCGTTCGCCCTCAGGGCGCCCGGAGTTCGTCGCCCAACGCCCTCGCCCCCCTGGCGCCGCGGGCCCCCGGTGAGGCTGCGGACAGCCGAATGGACATCGATCAGCCCGATCCGCACCGCACACCGCGACCGTCGGCACCGCCCGTCGGGCGTGCCTCGGTGACACGAGAGGCGGCGGACGGCATCCCACCCCGTGCGCGCCCGGATCTTCCCCCCGGACACGCCTCGTCCCGGCTCGGCACCGCGAACACTCCGCGGTCACCCCGGCACCATGGCCGGCTCGGACACCTCGGCCTCTCAGCCGTCGCGACGTCCTCCGCCTGCGGGGCACCTCGGGGTCCGGTCGCCGGGCGGGCGACCGTGAACGGCCCTCAGCCCACCGCCGCGTAGCGCTCGTACACCTCTTCCTCGTCCAGAGGGAGCAGGCCCGCCCCGCGCTCGTACTCGGTACGCGCGGTCTCCAGCAGGCGACGCCACGAGGTGACCGTCGGCCGGCGGCGCAGCAATGCGCGGCGCTCCCGCTCGGTCATGCCACCCCACACGCCGAATTCGACGCGATTGTCGAGCGCATCGGCGAGGCACTCCGTGCGTACCGGACATCCGGTGCACACTGCCTTGGCCCTGTTCTGCGCTGCTCCTTGAACGAACAGTTCATCCGGATCGGTAGTGCGGCAGGCCGCCTGCGCACTCCAGTCGGTTACCCAGCCCATACCGGCGCCGTCCTCTCCCGAATCGAGGCTCCCCCACGGCGGCAGCGGCATATTCACCGCCGCCAGTTGAGGACGTTACGGAAGGTGGGCACAGCGCAACACCCCCTTCGGGCCCAATCTTGAATGGCCCGAACGGACTATGCGTAAGCGGCAGATCACCCGGGGGAGTGAGCTGAGGACATGCGTGATGATCCCGGCAAACCGGGACAGTTCAGTTGAGTCACAACGGACGCCGGGTGACACACAAGGCTGATTCGGACACGCCCTCCACAACAATCGTGGAACGTCCGGAACGATTCGGGGTCGCCGGACGTATTGATACGTAGCCGCACTGCTGTGACAGTTGAGAGCAGCTTAGGCCAAGGCATATACGCGTGTCCGGCGAATGAGAACGTAGGCTGCCCTCATGCCAAAGAAGCGCTCGGGCGGTGGTCTGTCCCCTACGCAGCAGGCCGCCAAGTTCCTCGGTGTCAGCGTGCTCGCGGGCGCCGTCATGGCCGGAATCGCCCTGCCCGCCGCCGGCGCGCTCGGCCTCGCGGCCAAGGGTTCGGTCCAGGGATTCGACGACATTCCGGACAACCTGAAGAGTCCCGCGCTGAGCCAGCGGACGACGATCCTGGACAGCAAAGGCGGTCAGATCGCGACGGTCTACTCGCGCGACCGCACGGTGGTCGACCTCAAGGACATGTCGCCGTACATGCAGAAGGCGATCGTCGCGATCGAGGACTCGCGCTTCTACCAGCACGGCGCGGTCGACCTGAAGGGCATCCTGCGCGCGGTCAACCAGAACGCGCAGAACGGCGGAGTGGCCCAGGGCGCCTCCACCCTGACCCAGCAGCTGGTGAAGAACTACTTCGTGGAGGAGGCCGGCGACGACCCGACGAAGGTCGCGCAGGCCACCCAGCAGACCATCGGCCGCAAGATCCGCGAGCTGAAGTACGCGATCCAGCTGGAAGAGAAGCTGGGCAAGAAGAAGATCCTCGAGAACTACCTGAACATCACGTTCTTCGGCGAGCAGGCCTACGGGGTCGAGGCCGCCGCCCAGCGCTACTTCTCCAAGCACGCCAAGGACCTGAACCTCCAGGAGTCGGCGCTCCTCGCGGGCATCGTCCAGTCGCCCAGCCGGTACGACCCGGTGAACGACGAGGAGGAGGCCACCAAGCGCCGCAACACCGTGCTGCAGCGCATGGCCGAGGTGCACGACATCTCCCAGCAGGAGGCCGACAAGGCCAAGGCGGCCAAGCTCGGACTGCACGTCAGCGAGCCGAAGAACGGCTGCATCACGGCGGTCGCGGGCGCCAGCTTCTTCTGCAAGTACGTGGAGAACGTCTTCAAGAGCGACCCGGTCTTCGGCAAGACGCGGGAGGCCCGCGCCAAGGTCTGGAACCAGGGCGGTCTGACGATCCGTACGACGCTCGACCCGCAGGCCCAGGAGTCGATCCAGACCTCGATAAAGGATCACGTCAACAAGTCCGACAAGGTCGCGGCGGCGGGCACCCTGGTCGAGCCCGGCACCGGCAAGATCCTCGGAATGGGCCAGTCGAAGCCGTACGGCTACGGGAAGAACGAGACCGAGTACAACTACTCGGTGAACTACGGCATGGGCGGCTCGAACTACGGCTTCCCGACCGGTTCGACGTTCAAGCCGTTCGTGGCCGCGGCGGCGCTGGAGCAGGGCAAGCCGGCGACGCAGCAGTACTCGTCGCCGAACAAGATGCCGTACCCCAGCCCCGTGCAGACCTGCAGCAGCAAGCCCTGGACGAACCAGTCGAACGAGATCGTCCCGAACGAGAGCGCCTCCGAGGTCGGTCCCTACCGGCTGAAGGAAGCGATGGCGAAGTCGGTCAACACCTACTTCGTGCAGATGATCTCCGACATCGGCCTCTGCCCGGTGATCAACCAGATCGACAAGCTCGGCGTCGTGCAGGGCAACGGCGACAAGCTCCCCCAGGTGCCGTCCATCGCCCTGGGCGCCAAGGGCATCTCGCCGCTCACGATGGCCACGGCGTACGCCGCCTTCGCGTCCCGCGGCATGTACTGCACGCCGATCGCCATCGAGTCGATCAGCCAGCAGGTCGGTGAGCGCGAGAAGTCCCTCGAAGTGCCCAAGTCGACGTGCTCGCGGGCCATGTCGGAGAAGACCGCGGACACCGTCAGCACCCTGCTGAGCGGCGTGATCGACTCCGGCACGGGCCAGCAGGCCGGCCTCACGGACCGCGCCAACGCCGGTAAGACCGGTACCACCGACGAGCGCAAGAACGCCTGGTTCGTCGGCTACACGCCGAACCTGTCGGGCGCCGTCTGGGTCGGCAGCGCCTCCCAGCGGGTCCACATGGTGGGCATCTCGATCGGCGGCGTCTACCACGACAAGGTCTACGGCGGTGAGGTCCCCGGACCGATCTGGCGGGACCTGATGACGGGCGCGCTGGTCGGCAAGGACGCCCCGTCCTTCAACAAGGTCGACATCCCCGACCTCGACAAGGACAAGGACAAGAACCGCGACAAGGGCCGCGACGACGGCGGCAACGGCGACCAGAACGGCACTCCGGGCGGCACCGTCAACGGCGCCACCACCCTCGGAAACACCATCAGCGGCCAGAACGACGGGGGCGGTGGGACCATCCCGACGCCTTCCTTCTCCATTCCCGAGGGATTCATCCAGGGGACCAGCAACAGCGGTACCGGGAACGGCGGGAACGGCAACGGCGGCAATGGGGACGGCGGCCAGCGCTGACCCGTAGGCCCTGACGTCCCGGCGTCCCGACGTCGGTCAGGGAAAAGGGCACCTTCGTGGCGGAGGAAGCGGCACACGCGCTTCCCACTTCGCCTCGAAGGTGCCCTTTCCGCAGCCTGCCGACGTACTCGCACGCCACGCACCGCACCCCGCTTGTGGGATGACGACCCCCGCGACGGTGCGGCCCGGCTGCGGATCAGCCCGCGAGCAGCTGCTTCACGATGGCGGCGACACGACCGCCCTCGGCCTGACCGGCCACCTTCGGGTTCACGATCTTCATGACCTGGCCCATGGCACGCGGCCCCTCGGCGCCCGCGGCCTTCGCCTCCTCGACCGCCTGCGCGACGATCTGCTGGAGCTCCTCGTCGGACAGCTGCTTGGGCAGGTACGCGGCGAGCACCTCGCCCTCCGCCCGCTCCCGCTCGGCCGACTCGGCACGCCCGCCCTGCGCGAAGGCCTCGGCGGCCTCACGGCGCTTCTTGGCCTCGCGCGTGATCACCTTCTGCACTTCGTCGTCGGAGAGCTCGCGCTTGGTCTTGCCCGCGACCTCCTCGTTGGTGATCGCGGAGAGGGTGAGCCGGAGCGTCGAGGAGCGCAGCTCGTCGCGCCCCTTGATCGCGGCGTTGAGGTCTTCCTGCAACTTCGACTTGAGCGTGGTCATGCCGCCAAGTGTCGCAGGTGCGGTGAGGTGGCCGCCCGTTGATTTCGCAGCGTGCCCGCCGGTCCCCCAACGCCCTCCCGGCAGAAGCCACGCGCTTTCGTACGGGGTTGTCCACAGGGGGGCACGCGGACTTGGCGGGGTCTGACACGATGGACGTATGCGCGCGCGATACGGAGTACCCCTGGGAATCACGGCGGTGGGCGCCGCCGGTCTGCTCTACTCGGCAGGGTTCGAGGCCCGTTCCTTCCGCCTCCGGCGGGTGACGGTCCCGGTCCTGCCCCCGGGCATGCGACCGCTGCGCGTCCTGCAGGTCTCCGACATCCACATGGTCGGCGGGCAGAGCAAGAAGCAGCGCTGGCTGCGTTCCCTGGCCGGCCTGCGGCCCGACTTCGTGATCAACACCGGGGACAACCTCTCGGACCCCGAGGGCGTGCCCGAGGTCCTGGACGCGCTGGGCCCCCTGATGGAGTTCCCGGGGGCGTACGTCTTCGGTTCGAACGACTACTACGGCCCCAAACTCCGCAACCCCGCACGGTACTTGTTCGAGAAGGCCCAGGGCCGTCACGGACTGAACGGCAACAAGCCCGCGGTGAGCGCCATCCACAACCCGTGGGAGGACCTGCGGGACGGCTTCGACACCGCGGGCTGGCTCAACCTGACGAACACCCGGGGCACGCTGAAGATAGAGGGCTCCGAGATCGAGCTGACGGGCCTCGACGACCCGCACATCAAGCGCGACCGGTACGCACGCGTGGCCGGCGGCCCGTCCGAGTCCGCCGACTTCTCGATGGGCGTCGTGCACGCCCCGTACCTGCGCACCCTGGACGCGTTCACCGCCGACGGCTATCCCCTGGTCCTGGCGGGCCACACCCACGGCGGCCAGCTCTGCCTCCCCTTCTACGGCGCCTTCGTGACCAACTGCGACCTGGACACGGACCGCGTCAAGGGCCTCTCCACGCACACGGCGGAGGGCCGGACCTCCTACATGCACGTCTCAGCGGGCTGCGGCACGAACCGCTACACCCCGGTCCGCTTCGCGTGCCCGCCGGAGGCTTCGCTGCTCACGTTGGTGGCCCGCCAGTAGGGAGCGCGGGCGACGCGGGGCGGGACCGCTCCGCGGCCCGCCGGGGCACCTTCGGAGGACGCCCGCCGATCGTCCCGTACCGGAGCACGGGCAGCACAGCTAGCGGCCGGCCCGCCCCCTTGTACTGAAGCTCGCCCCGCTGCACTGGAGCCCGCTCCCCTGCACGGGAGCCAGCTCCGC
The DNA here is from genome assembly GCF_036231965.1 of Streptomyces sp. NBC_01428. NCBI lineage: Bacteria > Bacillati > Actinomycetota > Actinomycetes > Kitasatosporales > Streptomycetaceae > Streptomyces > Streptomyces sp. NBC_01428. The sequence continues at coordinate 4,465,092 of NZ_CP109499.1, forward strand.
GCTCGGTCCCGCCGGGCAGCTCCCTCCGCACCACTCCACTCCGACGACACCCACTCGCCGCATCCCATATCGCCCGATTCGACCGATCCGCTTAGCGTGGGGCCATGATCACCCCCATGCCCCGGGACATACCCGATCTCCCCGCGATACCGGGTATCTCTCCGCCGTTCGTCTCCTTCGTCCCGGCGACGGCGGTCGCCACGCCCACGCGCCGCCCGTTCACGGCGGTCTTCCGCATCCTGGTGGCGCTCGCGGCGGCGGCGGGCGTGGCCATCGACGTGAAGCTGGGCAGCCCGGTCCGGGTGCTGAGCTACTTCACCATCCAGACGAACCTGCTGGTCGCGCTGGTCTTCGCGGCATCGGCCCGGCGGGCCTGGTCGGCCCGGCGCCCCCTGCCCGGGGTCCTGACGGGCGGCACGCTGATCTACATCTCGATCACGGGCCTGGTGTACCACCTGCTCCTGGCGAACGAGTCGAGCCCGTTCTCCATGACCGGAGGAGGCGACACGCTCTCCGGCTGGCATGCGGCGGCCAACCATCTCCTGCACACGGTGACCCCGATCGCCGTGGTCCTCGACTGGCTCCTGCTGACACGACCGGCCCCGCTGGCGTTCCGGAACGCGGTGACCTGGCTGCTCTACCCGCTCGCCTACCTGGTCTTCTCCCTGGCCCGCGGGGCGGCGATCCCGCCGGGAAACCCGGTCCGCTACCTGTACCCCTTCGTCGACGTGGAGCGCCACGGCTACGCCGGCGTCCTCGGCAACACCGCCATCCTCGGCGTGGCCTTCTACGCCCTGGCCCTGCTCATCGTCGCGGTCGACCACGTCCGCCCGGACCCGGTCCGACGCCGCGTACGAGGCCTCGAAAACCGGATTTCGTCTCCGGGCACCAGTGGGCTAAAGTAAACGACGTCGCCGCGAGAGCAGCGACGATCGGGGTGTAGCGCAGCTTGGCAGCGCGCTTCGTTCGGGACGAAGAGGTCGTGGGTTCAAATCCCGCCACCCCGACAGCTAAATCACCGGAAGGACCCCCTGTACTCGCTTGAGTACAGGGGGTCCTTCTGCTTCTGCGGGCACTCCTGGGACGGCCCGGCGCCTGAGAGTCGTCGGCCAAAGGGCGACCGCCCTGACCTCCGGGGGCGGCCTGCCTCAGTCCGCCCCCATCACCCATCCCCCGTCCCCTCCCTCAAGCCTCCAGCCAGGTCCTCCGGTGGCGGGCGACGGTGTGGATGCGTGTGACCTGGGCCGGGGTCCAGACGCCGGTCAGCGGGGCCAGGGAGGAGACCTCGCGTTCTCGGTAGACCCTCACCCGGAGCTGGGTCGCTTCGACCTTCAGGTCGGTGATGCCGACGAAGACGAGGACCGGGTCGACCGGGACGGTGAAGCCGCAGTAGTGGCCGAGGACGCGTTGGACCCGCTCCGCTTCGGATCGGCTCCTGCGGGCGTACGGCCGGGGGTCCCCGTTGTCGACCTTCACGGCGTCGTCGCCGACCCAGACCGGCTTTCCCGGGTGGTCCTTGGTGTTGATGCTGAACACTCCGCCGGGCCCGATCAGGAGGTGGTCGAGGTCCACGTCCCCGGGCAACGGGATGGAGTGCAGGACGTACCATCCGTGCCGGCGCAGCCGGTCGAGTTCGGCGCCGACGCGGCGTTCGCCCCCCGCGCCCTTGCGCCACGAGTCCCCGTCGGCCGGGCGCCCGAGTATGCGGCCCAGGGCCCGTGCGACGGGACCCGCCGAGGACTCGTCGATCCTCGGCCGGCGTGCCGTGCCGGGCGCGTTCTCCGCCAGGTCGTCGAGTGGGGTCAGGGGTGGGAGAGGCGGAGTCAGGGGTGGGTGGAGCGGGGCCATGGGAGTCGTGGAGGCCGTGGGGCTCGTGGGGGTCATGAGGTGGGGCGTCGCCGCCGCCTCCGTCTCCGGCCCTGCATCCCGTACCGGCCCTGCCTCCGATGTCGGCGCCGCCGGCCCTGCCTCCGGTGTCGGAGCGTTGCGCAGGCCGCCCTGGCGGCCGCGGAAGTCCGGCACCGCCCGGCGGGACGGTGCGCCCCCGTGCGATGCCGACCCTTCGGAGAACGGTGCACCCCCGCGGGACAGCACTCCCCCGCGGAACGGTGACTCCGCACGCGACGGTTCCCCCTCGGGGGAGGGCCCGCCCCTGCGGGACGACGCTCCCTCACGGAGGGGTGCTCCCGCGTGCGACGGGGCTTCCGTTGCCGGTGAGTCCGGCCGGTTTCCCGGTAGGTGCGGTGCGAGGACGGACGTCACCGGGCCCAAATAGTCCGTGAGCAGGACGGTGATCGTGCCCGTCGTGCGGTCGGCCCAGCCTGCCGCCGTGCCGTCGGGAAGATTGGCGTAGAGACGGTCGTGTCCGAACCGATTCCATCGAACGACCGTGAGCTGAAGCATGGTTGCCCCCTCTGGCCTCGTCGGTGCCGATGTCGCCATGGCAGCAGCGCGGGGAGGACGCGCACAAGGGCGCGCTGGGGGCGGGCGGTTCCCCGCCCGGGGACCCGGGCGTGCGGGCGGGAGGAGAACGTACTGGGCAGGGGCCCCGTCGCACGGTGGCGACCGGGCCCCCCGCCGTGCCCCCTCAGGCGAACTGCCCCGGCCGGTAACCGCCCGCGGGCTGCTGGATCATGACGTTGCCCCGGTTGAAGGCGTTGATGAGGGAGATGACGCAGACCAGAGTGGCGAGTTGCTCCTCGTCGTAGTACTTGGCGGCGTTCGCCCAGCACTCGTCGGTGACGCCGCCCGCCGCGTCGGCGATGCGGGTGGCCTGTTCCGTCAGTTCCAGGGCGGCGCGCTCGGCGTCGGTGAACACCGTGGCCTCCCGCCAGGCCGCGACCAGGTTGAGGCGTACCGACGTCTCGCCGGCGTGTTCGGCGTCCTTGGTGTGCATGTCGGTGCAGAAGCCGCAGCCGTTGATCTGGCTGGCGCGGAGCTTCACCAGTTCCTGCGTCGCGGCCGGCAGGGTCGAGTCGGCGAGCGCCTTGCCCGCCGCGTTGAGGTGCTTCCCGAACTTCGCGGCGACCGGGCTGGCGAAGAGGTTCAGACGGGCTTCCATGGCTTCTCCTATGTCACGTGTGCCGCACATGCGGTGGCTTCCCGTGGTGCTTCAACCCCTTGGACGGGACGGACCCCGCCCGTTGTGACATCACCGCCTGTGACCCGCGTCTCGCCCCGGCGGACCGAGCGGCGACGGGCGGGTCTCATCCGGCACTGGAACCGCCCGCGCCCGTGCGGCAGTCTTCTCTCCCGTGGTGAACCTTCCGTCTCCGAGCGCCTCGCCCGACACCGCCGCCGCTCACATGGTGGTGGCCGGTGACGACGCCCTGGCGCACCGGCTGGCCGCCGAGTTGCGCGGGGTCTACGGCGAACAGGTCACCCTCGTCGTACCGCCCGCGCAGCGGAGCGTGCGGCCGCCGGTGGTCGGGCGGACGCGGGCCACCGCCCTGTTCGACCGCGTCTCCGCTGCCGTCAACCGGGCCTCCGGGACCGGCAACGGGAACGGCAATGGGGGGAACGGGGGCGGGGACGGCGCCGCCCTCGCGGGTGCGCGCGTCGGCGAGCCGCCCGGTTCCGAACGGGTGCTGGAAGCAGCGGAGTTGACCGAGGACGTGCTCGGCGACGCCGGGGTCGAGCGGGCCGCCGCGCTGGCGCTCGTGTACGACGACGACGAGACCAACATCCGTGCCGCCCTCACCGCCCGACGGCTCAACCCGCGGATCCGGCTCGTCCTGCGGCTCTACAACCGGCGCCTCGGACAGCACATCGAAGCCCTCCTCGACCAGGCCTCCGCCCTCGCCGGAGCCCCGCTCCGCACCGGGGCACCGGGGCCCGGCAGCTCAGGAGACCCCGGCGGTCCCGGCGACCCGGGCCGTGACGTGTACGACGCGTCCACCACCGTCCTGTCCGACGCCGACACCGCCGCCCCCGCGCTGGCCGCCACCGCCGTGGCCGGCACCAGCAAGGTCGTCCAGACCGACGGGCTGATGCTCCGCGCGGTCGAGCGGCCACCGCCGGCCCCAGGCGAGGTCGCCGATCCCGGACTGTGCACCCTCGCCCTGCTGTCCGCGACGGCCAACGACCCTGCCGGCGCGGATGGTTCGGAAGGCAGCGGATCCCAAGGACCTCAACTGCTGCCCGACGAAGGGGCGGTGGCCGGCGCCACCGGGCGCGGCACCGTCGTCCTGGAGAACGTCTCGTACGCCGGTCCCGAACTGTCCTCCGGTCGCGGCGTCGTCCCGTCCTTCGGTTCGCTGCTCTCGCGGCGGCTGCGCTGGTCGTTCGCCGGCCTCGTCGCGTGCGTGGTCGGGCTCGCCGTCGCCTCGATGCTGGTCACCGGCGAGAGACCGCTCCAGGCGACGTATCTGACGCTGCTCGATCTGTTCGCCATCAACGACCCGGCCATAGGCGAGCCACTGGGGCGCCAGATCCTCCAACTCTGCTCCGGCATGGTCGGGTTGCTGCTCCTGCCGGTGCTGCTGGCCGCCGTTCTGGAGGCGCTCGGTACGTTCCGCAGCGGGTCCGCGCTGCGCAAGCCGCCGCGCGGTCTGTCCGGGCACGTGGTGCTGCTCGGCGTCGGCAAGATCGGCACCCGCGTGCTGGCCCGGCTGCGGGAGCTGCACATCCCCGTGGTGTGCGTCGAGGCCGATCCGGAGGCACGTGGGCTGGCACTCGCCCGGCGCCTGCGCGTGCCGGTCGTGCTGGGCGACGTGACGCAGGAAGGCGTGCTGGAGGCCGCCAAGATCCGCCGGGCCCACGCGCTGCTGGCGCTGACCAGCGCGGACACCACGAACCTGGAGGCCGTGCTGTACGCCCGCAGCGTGCAGCCCGACCTGCGCGTCGTCCTGCGGCTGTACGACGACGACTTCGCGACCGCCGTGTACCGCACCCTGCGGGCCGCGCATCCCGGCGCGCTCACCCGCAGTCGCAGCGTGTCCCATCTGGCCGCGCCGGCGTTCGCCGGGGCGATGATGGGCCGGCAGATCCTCGGGGCGATTCCGGTCGAGCGGCGGGTGCTGCTGTTCGCCGCGATCGACGTGGGCGGCCATCCGCAGTTGGAGGGGCGCACGGTGGGTGAGGCGTTCCGGGCCGGGTCGTGGCGGGTCCTCGCCCTCGACACCGCGCCCCGGGGACAGCGCCGGGCGGCTTCTGCGGCCTCCTCGCGCGGCCCCAGTCTGGTGTGGGACCTGCCCGCCACCTACGTCCTGAAGCCCGAGGACCGTGTGGTCCTCGCGGCGACCCGACGCGGCCTCGCGGAACTGCTCGGACGGCGTCCCCGGCGGCGGGCCGGGACGTAGCCGGGTCGCCCCTGGGCGGGCGTAGCCGGGTCACCCTGGGCGAGCCGTGGCCGAGCCGCCCAGGGCGCATCCGTAGCCGTGCCCCAGCCAGAGCCACAAGGCACGAGGCACAGCTACAGCGGCGAGGTACAGCTCCAGCTCCGCCTACTTCCCCAAGTACCTCTCCGCGAAGTCCAGTTCCAGGCGGACCTGCTTGATGCGTTCGTCGACGACCAGGGAGCCGTGGCCCGCGTCGTAGCGGTAGACCTCGTGCGGGGCTTCGCGGGCGGCGAGGCGGGTGACGTAGTTGTCGATCTGGCGGATGGGACAGCGGGGGTCGTTCACGCCGGCCGAGATGTAGACGGGGGCCTTCACCGCGTCGACGTAGGTCAGCGGGGAGGACGCCTCGAAGCGCTCGGGGACCTCTTCCGGGGTGCCGCCGAGCAGCGTGCGGTCCATCGCCTTCAGCGCCTCCATCTCGTCGTGGTACGCCGTGACGTAGTCGGCGACCGGGACGGCGGCGATGCCGAGCGTCCACGCGTCGGGCTGCGTGCCGAGGCCGAGGAGGGTGAGGTAGCCGCCCCAGGATCCGCCGGTGAGGATCAGCCGCTCGGGGTCGGCCAGACCGGAGTCCACCGCCCAGGCGCGGACCGCCTCGATGTCCTCCAGCTCGATGAGGCCGACGCGGTGCTTGAGCGCGTCCGTCCAGGCACGGCCGTAGCCCGTGGAGCCGCGGTAGTTGACCCGGACCACCGCGTAGCCGTGGTCGACCCAGGCTGCCGGGCCCGCCGCGAACGAGTCGCTGTCGTGCCAGGTCGGACCGCCGTGGATGTCGAAGACGGTGGGGAGCGGACCGGTGGTGCCGGCCGGCTTCTGGATCAGGGCGTGGATGCGGCCGCCGGGCCCCTCGACCCAGACGTCCTCCACGGGGACCGACCCCGGGGACTTCAGGCCGGGCGGGTCCAGGACGACCGCGCCGGTCGTGGAGCGGACCGCCGACGGCTCGGCCGCCGAGGACCACAGGTACTCCACGGTGCCGTCGGGGCGCGCCGTCGCTCCCGAGACCGTGCCCGGCGGGGTCGGGACCTCGGTCAGCTCGCCGGTGGCGAGGTCGTACCGCCAGAGGTCGCTGCGGGCTTCGAAGCTGTGGGCGACGAGGAGGGCCGAGCCGTCCGGATACCAATCGGCGGCCACGTCACCGGGGAGGTCGAGGGCCAGGTCGGTCTGCTCGCCGGTCGACACGTCCCACACCAGGGGCTCCCAGCGGCCCCGTCGCTGATGTCCGATGAGCAGTCGGCTGTCCCCGTCCACCGGGGCGAAGCCCAGCACTTCGAGTCCCAGCTCGACGGTGCCGTCCTCGGTGTCGTCGAGCTCGGCGACGGCGGAGCCGTCCGGGCGCAGCACCCGCAGCGCTGAGTGCATCGCGTCGCCGTGCTCGGTGTGCTCGATCGCGATCAGCGAGCCGTCGTGCGCGAGGTCGCCGACGCCGGCCGACTCGCGGTGCCGGTAGATCTCCACCGGGGACTCGCCGGCCCGCGCCAGGTGGATCGTCGAACCGTCGTCGTCCGTCGAGCGTCCGACCACGGCCGTCCGTCCGTCGCGGCCGATGGCGAGGCCCGCGGGGTACGAGGCGTCGAGATCGGGGACGGCCGGTTCGTCGGTCTCGCCGTCGACCAGGGGGGCCTCGAAGGGGCGGCGGCGCCAGATGCCGAACTCGTCGCCGTCCTTGTCGTCGAACCACCAGATCCACGCGCCGTCGGGCGAGAGCACGCCGTCCGTCGTGCCGTTCGCCCGGTGGGTGACCTGGCGCTGCTCCCCCGTCGCACGGTCCCACGCGTACAGCTCGTACGTCCCCGTCGCGTTCGAGACGAACAGGGAGCGGTGCGGGGCGTCCTCCGCCCAGTCCGGCAGCGACACCCGGGGTGCCCGGAAGCGCTTCTCCCAGTCGGGCATGTCGGCCTGCTGCTGCTCGGTGGACCTGCTGCTCTCAGTCATGGCCCCATAGTGCCTGGCCCGGGCCGCAGCGCGCCGACGGGATCCCCAGCCTGTGGACAACTCCCCCGCCGCCGAGCACCACGCCTCCCGGCCGCGGACCGGACCGTGCCCCGCCGATGTCACGTCCCCGCAGGTCAGACGCTGTGTCAGTGGCGGGATGCAGACTTCTGGCATGACCGATCTGCGCACCACCGTCGAGAGCTACTGGGCCGCGGCCGACGCCCGGGACTGGGAGGCCTTCGCCGGCCTGCTCGCCGAGGACGTCATCTACACCCTGCCCCAGACGCGGGAGCGCATCAGCGGCAGAGAGCGCTACGTCGCGTTCAACCGCGAGTACCCGGGCGACTGGCACGCGCGGATCGAGCGGGTCGTGGCCGAGTCCGGTCACGCCGTCTCGTGGATCCGTCTCACGGTGGGCCCGGAGGAGATGCAGGCGGTCACGTTCTTCACCGCCGGCGAGGACGGCAGGATCACGACGGTCACGGACTTCTGGCCCGAGCCGTACGAGCCTCCGGCGGGCCGGGAGCGTCTCGTGGAGCGCTACTGAGCGGGCCCCACGGCCGAGTGCCGCGGGGCGGCACCGTACCGTGGACGATGTGTACCGGTTCCTGCTGACGCCCCGCTGGTGGGGGATCAACGTCTTCGTGCTGTTGGCCATCCCCTTCTGCATCTTCATGGGGTCATGGCAGTTGGGGCGCTTCGAGGACCGGGTGCAGGACCACCGGACGGCGGACAAGGCGGCCTCGGCGGCCAAGACGGACCCCGCCAGGCCGCTGGCCGGCATGCTGCCCGTGACCACGCAGACGTCCGGCAAGCAGACCCTCGCGACGGGCCGGTACGGCGAGCAGCTCCTCGTGCCCGACCGCGAACTGGACGGCAGGCAGGGCTTCTACGTCCTGACGCTGCTGCGTGTGGACGGCGGCAAGGCACTGCCCGTGGTCCGCGGCTGGCTGCCCGGTGCGGCCGACCCGGCGAAGGCCCCGGCCGCCCCCGGCGGCGAGGTCACCGTGACGGGCGCGCTGCAGGCCTCCGAGAGCCCCGGCTCGAACGGGGTCAGCACGGCCGGCGGACTTCCCTCGGGGCAGACCGCCGCGATCAGCGCCGCGTCCCTGGTGAACCTGGTGCCGTACACCCCGTACGACGCGTGGATCACCCTCGACAAGGCCGACGCCGGCATGAAGGCGGTGCCGCCGGCCGCCCCGCAGAACACGGGGCTCGACCTCAAGGCGTTCCAGAACCTCGGCTACACCGGCGAGTGGTTCGTCTTCGCGGGCTTCGTCGTCTTCATGTGGTTCCGTTTGCTGCGCCGCGAGGTGGAGTTCGCCCGCGACGCCGAGCTGGGCCTGTTCCCGGACGCCGGCCCCGAGGAGGGCGACGCCTCCGGATCCGCGTCCGTCCCGGAGACGGGTGCCGGCGACACCGACGGCGAGGGCGAGGTCACCACGGTCGACCGTGACGGAAACGGTGCTCGTGACGAAGCCGCCGCGGACGCCACACCCTCCACCACCGCGTAGCGACCGCGCGGGCCCCCGGAGGGGACGCCGGGCCCGTCCCGCGACCGCCGCCGGCCCGTGAACGCGAAGGCCCTTCGCACATCCGCCGCCGGGCGGGTGCAAAGGGCCGTCTGTCGAGTCTCGGGCGTCTGCGCCGTCGACGCCCGCGAGGGCGCCGGGCCCGTCCGCCGGTGTCCGCCGACGAGCAGCGGGTTCCCGCGCCGGCCGGTGGCCGGACGCCGCCACTGGTGGCGGCGACCGGTCAGGCGGACGTCAGGATTCCGGTGTGGATGACCGTGCCGGCGCAGGCGTTGGACACGCTCACCGAGGCCCCCGCGCCTCCCGTGGCCGCCGTGCTGGACACGGTGACGCTGCCGTCCTGCACACCGTCCTCGGTGTAGAGCTGCGGCGCGGCACCGACTCCCTCCGACGACGTGCCGCCGGTGTCGGTGGCCCCCTCGGTGGGCGTCGGGTCCGGGGACGGCGGGATGGTCGGGCACGTCTCCGAGGGCACCCAGGCGAACTTCACCACGTACGAGCCGCCCGGCTGCAGGACCAGGGAGGTCACCTCCGCCGAGGGGTCGGGCAGCCCGCCGGCCGCGTCGCCCGCGACGTGCGTCGCCACGCCGACCTTGCTCTGCTGCGCCGCGCCCTGGGCGGTGGCGTTGAAACTGCCCGCGCCGGTGACCGTGCAGGCGGTGGTGGACACGTTCGAGACGGTGAAGGAGCCGTAGACGGCGCCCGCGGCGTCCGGACCGGCGGTGGCGCCGGCGGCTCCGCCGAGCTGCTCCGTCGTGCACGCGGCCGCGCTCAGGGCCGACGCCGACGGGTCGGCACCGCCCGTGGCCGCACCGCTGCCCGCGCCCTTGCCCTTGTCCGGCTTCTCGGTCCGGCCGCCGGAGTCCTTGCCCTTGGACGTGCCGCCCGAGCCGCCGGCCTGCTTGCCGTCGCCGGTGCCCGTGCCCTTGTCCTGGCTCGCGCCGCCCTGGGCGGCGGAACTGTTGGCCGCGTTGGACGGGTTGACGTCCGACCCGGAGGAGTTGGAGACGTGCACCGCCGCCGGGATCGCCGTGCCCATGAAGAGCGCGGCGGCGGCCATACCGACCACGGCCTGGCGCTTGCGGGCCCGCCGGGCCGGCACGGCGCGGCGCAGGTGGGCCAGGGTGCCGTCGGTGGGTTCGATCGTGTCGACCGCCTGGTGCAGCAGTCGGCGCAGCGCCAGCTCGTCCGAGCCGAACCCCTCGGCTGCCGGGCCGTCCTGCCCGTGCGTGTCGGGCTGTTCGTCTGGGCCGTGGTTCACAGTTCCGTTCCCAGCGTGCGATTGCTTGTGCTCGGGTTCCGGGCGCCCCGGGTCGCCGGGACGCCACCGATCGTCGGAGGCGCTCATGCCTGGGCCTCCATGGCGACGCGGAGCGCGGCGATACCGCGCGAGCCGTACGCCTTGACGGAGCCCAGGGAGACGCCGAGGGTCTCGGCGACCTGGGCCTCCGTCATGTCCGCGAAGTAGCGCAGGACGAGGACCTCGCGCTGACGGCGCTGGAGTCCCTTCATCGCCTTGATCAGCGCGTCGCGCTCCAACTGGTCGTAGGCGCCTTCCTCGGCGCTCGCCATGTCGGGCATCGGCTTCGAGAGGAGCTTGAGGCCGAGGATGCGACGGCGCAGGGCCGAGCGCGACAGGTTGACGACGGTCTGCCTCAGGTAGGCGAGCGTCTTCTCCGGGTCCCGCACGCGCTTGCGCGCCGAGTGCACCCGGATGAAGGCCTCCTGGACGACGTCCTCGCAGGAGGCGGTGTCGTCGAGGAGGAGTGCCGCCAGACCGAGGAGCGAGCGGTAGTGCGCCCGGTACGTCTCGGTGAGATGGTCGACGGTCGTGCCCGCCGCCGCGATGTCCTCGGCGCCGTCACGCTGGTCCGGAATGCGGGTAGGCCGCGTCGCAGGCATGGGCGCGATCACCGGCATGCCGCCGGGCGCGCCGGGGCTGCGGAGTCGGCGGGGTGGACGCAGGGCGGTGCCCCTCGTCTGTACCGCGGTGAATTCGAGTACCTCTGCCACGCCAGTTGGACACACGTCCCCCCTGGAGGGTTGTACGCGACGGGCGTCACATTGGCGACGGATGTCATCTTGGCCTGAACACCACCTTCCGGTACGCCCGTTGGACCGCCCGCCGGAACGCCGTACGGCGTGCGCGACGATGCACCAGATGCCCTCATGCGTACCAGCTCTTCCCCTGTGCCCCGTTTGTCCGCTGCCCCGTCGCCCCTGAACGGCGACCGCAAAGACGCTCCCCGCCCTCCGCGCGGTTGCGGAGAGCGGGGAGGAAATCTTCGGACGCCGACACGGGTCGGTTCAAGTGGTCCGGACCATTAAATTGATCACTGAACCAACGCAGATCCTACAAAGGTCTCCCGGAACGGCCACCAAGATTCCGGCTGGTGGACGCCCGGGACGCAGAACCTGCGGAACGGCGCGGGTCCGGACGTCCGGGGTCAGGCGCCGACGATCTCCGCCGCCACCAGCTCCGCGATCTGAGCGGTGTTCAATGCAGCACCCTTGCGCAGGTTGTCGCCGCACACAAACAGTTCGAGGGCCGTCGAATCGTCCAGGGCCCGGCGGACCCGTCCGACCCACGTGGGATCGGTGCCCACCACGTCGGCGGGAGTGGGGAACTCGCCCGCGGCGGGGTTGTCGAACAGCACGACACCGGGCGCGGTGGCCAGAATCTCCCGCGCCTTGTCGACGGTGACCTCGCCCTCGAAACGGGCGTGGACGGTCAGGGAGTGCGTGGTGACGACGGGAACGCGGACACAGGTCACGGCGACCTTCAGCTGCGGCAGCGCGAGGATCTTGCGCGTCTCGTTGCGGACCTTCATCTCCTCCGAGGACCAGCCGTCCTCGGCGAGCGACCCGGCCCAGGGCACCACGTTCAACGCGACCGGCTCCGGGAAGGGGCCCGTGTTGTCACCGACGGCCCGGCGTACGTCACCGGGGCTCGTGCCCAGTTCCGTACCGGCGACCAGGGACATCTGCTGGCGCAGGGTGTCGATGCCCGCGCGGCCGGCGCCACTCACGGCCTGGTACGAGGAGACGACGAGTTCGCGCAGCCCGAACTCGGCGTGCAGCGCGCCGAGCGCCACGATCATCGAGAGGGTCGTGCAGTTCGGGTTCGCGACGATCCCGCGGGGGCGCACGCGCGCGGCGTGCGGATTCACCTCGGGGACGACGAGGGGCACTTCCGGGTCCATCCGGAAGGCGCCCGAGTTGTCGACGACGACCGCGCCCTTCGCGGCGGCGATCGGTGCCCACTGGGCGGCCACGTCGTCCGGGACGTCGAACATGGCGACGTCGACCCCGTCGAAGGACTCCTCCGACAGGGCCACCACCTCGACCTCCTCACCGCGCACGGCCAGCTTGCGGCCGGCGGAGCGCGGCGAGGCGATCAGACGGATCTCGCCCCAGATGTCCGCGTGCTGGGACAGGATCTGGAGCATGACCGAGCCGACGGCTCCGGTCGCACCCACGACCGCGAGCGTCGGTCGTCCGGTCATCGCCCGGTGCCTCCGTAGACGACGGCCTCGTCGCTGTCGGAGTCGAGCCCGAAGGCGCTGTGCACGGCGCGGACGGCTTCGTTCACGTCGTCGGCGCGGGTGACGACCGAGATGCGGATCTCGGAGGTCGAGATCAGCTCGATGTTGACGCCGGCGTCGGTGAGGGCCTCGAAGAAGCCCGCCGTGACACCCGGGTTCGTCTTCATGCCGGCGCCGACGAGGGAGATCTTGCCGATCTGGTCGTCGTAGCGCAGCGACTCGAAGCCGATCACGCCCTTCGCCTTCTCCAGGGCGTCGATGGCCTTGCGGCCCTCGGTCTTGGGGAGGGTGAAGGAGATGTCCGTCAGGCCCGTGGTGGCCGCCGACACGTTCTGCACGATCATGTCGATGTTGATCTCGGCGTTGGCGATGGCGCGGAAGATCGCGGCGGCCTCGCCCGGCTTGTCCGGGACGCCCACGACCGTGACCTTGGCCTCGGAGGTGTCGTGCGCGACACCGGAGATGATGGCCTGCTCCACCTTCTGGTCCCCTTGCTGGTTCTGTGCGCTGCTGACCCAGGTGCCCTGGAGCCCACTGAAGGACGAGCGCACGTGGATCGGGATGTTGTAGCGGCGGGCGTACTCCACACAACGGTGGAGGAGCACCTTGGAGCCGGACGCGGCGAGCTCCAGCATGTCCTCGAAGGCGATCCGGTCGATCTTCTGCGCCTTCTTCACCACACGCGGGTCGGCGGTGAACACACCGTCCACGTCGGTGTAGATCTCGCACACCTCGGCGTCGAGCGCCGCGGCCAGCGCGACGGCCGTGGTGTCGGACCCGCCGCGGCCCAGCGTGGTGATGTCCTTCTTGTCCTGCGAGACGCCCTGGAACCCGGCGACGATGGCGATGTTGCCCTCGTCGAGCGCCGTACGGATACGGCCGGGGGTGACGTCGATGATCCGGGCTTTGTTGTGGACCGAGTCGGTGATGACGCCTGCCTGGCTGCCGGTGAAGCTCTGGGCGCTGTGGCCCAGGTTCTTGATCGCCATGGCCAGCAGGGCCATCGAGATCCGCTCGCCGGCGGTCAGCAGCATGTCGAACTCTCGTCCGCTGGGCATCGGAGATACCTGCTCGGCGAGATCGATCAGCTCGTCCGTCGTGTCGCCCATCGCGGAAACGACCACGACCACCTGGTGGCCGTTCTTCTTCGCTTCCACGATTCGCTTGGCGACGCGCTTGATGCCCTCGGCATCGGCTACGGAGGAACCTCCGTACTTCTGCACGACAAGGCCCACGTGCGCTCCTCGCTCAATCCGTCTCTGCACCGCACAACTGCGGTCGGCTCAGTCTAACGAGCGGCCGGATTTCCCTTCCGAGGTATCGCATCGTGAGATGTCCCGCTCACGACGTGATCACTCGGGATGTCAGGTCAGCAAGGGACATCCGGCCGCTCCGAGACGGCACCTGCCCGTCCTTCGGCCCGGCCACTCCGAAAGTGCCCGGTGTCACATCGCGGCGGCACCGGGTGCGGGCGGACGAGCGGGCTACTTGACGGTGCGCAGGCCGAGCGGGCCGGCGATCTCCTGGGCCATGACCTGACCGGCCTCCTCCGCGAGGGCGTCCTCGCCGAGGTCCTGGTCGGTGTCGAGGCCGTTCAGGTCGTCGAGGGGCTGGTTCAGGCGGACGTGCGCCACCAGCGACTGGAGGGCGCGCAGGGCCCCGGAGGCGGTGGAGCCCCAGTTCGAGAAGTAGGAGAACTGCCACCACCACATGGCTTCCGTGGTGCGGCCGGCGCGGTAGTGGGCCATGCCGTGGCGCAGGTCGGCGATGACGTCGGCGAGGTCGTCGGAGATACGGCAGGCGACCGGCGCCTTGCGGGGCTCGTAGGGGTCGAAGACCTCGGAGTAGACGTCGATCGGCTCCAGCATCACCGCGAGCCGCTCGCGCAGCCCGTCGACGTCCGCCTCGGGACCCAGGTCGGGCTCGTAGCGCTCGTCGGGGACGATGTCCTCGTGCGCGCCGAGACGGCCGCCCGCGAGGAGGATCTGGGACACCTCCAGGAGGAGGAAGGGCACGGCCGAATCCGGCTCGTCGCCCTTGGCCACCTCGGTGACGGCGACCAGGAAGCTCTCCACCTGGTCCGCGATCTGGACCGAGAAGTCGTCGGGGTCGGGGCTCGTCGCGTGCAGCGTGGCGTCAGACATCTAGGAGTCGTCTCCCCTCGAAGGCACGGCCGAGCGTGACCTCGTCCGCGTATTCCAGGTCGCCGCCCACCGGGAGGCCGCTGGCCAGGCGGGTGACCTTGAGGCCCATGGGCTTGATCATGCGGGCGAGGTACGTGGCGGTGGCCTCGCCCTCCAGGTTCGGGTCCGTCGCCAGGATCAGCTCCGTGACCGTGCCGTCGGCGAGACGGGTCAGGAGTTCCCTTATCCGCAGGTCGTCCGGGCCGACGCCCTCGATCGGGCTGATCGCGCCGCCGAGGACGTGGTACTTGCCCCGGAACTCGCGGGTCCGCTCGATCGCGACGACGTCCTTCGGCTCCTCCACCACACAGATCACCGTGAGGTCGCGGCGCGGATCGCGGCAGATGTTGCACAGCTCCTCCTGCGCGACGTTGCCGCAGGTCGCGCAGAAGCGGACCTTCGCCTTGACCTCCATGAGGCACTGCGCGAGCCGGCGGACGTCCGTCGGCTCGGCCTGGAGGATGTGGAAGGCGATCCGCTGCGCGCTCTTGGGACCGACGCCGGGGAGCCGCCCCAGTTCGTCGATGAGGTCCTGGACCACGCCTTCGTACAACGGACTGCCTTTCCGAGTGCTTCGGTACCGCCTGGTTCCGTCTTACGTCTTTTCCCTGTGCGTACGGTAGTTGGCCGCCGCCGGTCTTAGAAAGGCAGACCGGGAATGCCGCTGCCGCCGCCGAGCCCCTGGGTGAGCGGGCCGAGCTTCTGCTGCTGGAGCGCCTGGGCGTTCTCGTTGGCCGCCTGGACGGCCGCGACGACGAGGTCGGCGAGCGTCTCGGTGTCCTCGGGGTCGACCGCCTTCGGGTCGATCACCAGACCGCGGAGCTCTCCGGAACCCGTCACGGTCGCCCGGACCAGACCGCCTCCCGCCTGGCCTTCGACCTCCGTCCGCGCCAGTTCCTCCTGGGCGTTCGCCAGGTCCTGCTGCATCTTCTGGGCCTGCTGCAGCAACTGCTGCATATTGGACTGGCCACCACCGGGAATCACGATCAGCTCCTGGTTTCGAGTACGGCTGTACGGACCGTTTTTCCTGTCCAGCACGAGCCTACGTGGTCGACCGGCCCGTCGCCCAAGCACTCTTTCGAGTGAGACCGTCTTGACGCCTATACCTGATCAAGGCCCTCTTCCGGGCGGAAAAGCGGTGAAACCCGGTCCATCGCCACCCATTGGGCGGTAGGAAGGGGGCGGCGCATTCGTACCACGCGTCACCTGGCGTCACGCACGGTCAGCTTCGTCGGCCGCGCCTGCGCGCTCCGCCGGTGCCGTCGTGCGCCGGCGTCCGCCGTCTTCGGGTGCCGGCGCCGTTGTCGTCAGTCGTCGTCACCGCCGTCAGTGAGGGAGTGCCGGGTGAGTCAGCCGGAGATGCAGCCCGAGGGTCCGCCCCAGGAGGGGCGGAGCGAGGGGGCGGGGCTGCGGCCGGGCGACCTGACGGGCCGGCCGTTTCCGCTGGGCGACTGGGGGGAGCCCGCCGACCGGCTCCACGAGCTGTACCGCTGGGTGGAGCAGGGCGCCCTCGACACGGCGTCCTGGTACCTCGGCGACCGGATGTGGAAGCGGTGGGGCGCGCGGCTGCTGCGGTGCGGGGCCGCGGTCGGCGCCGTAGCCGGCGCCGCGCTGCCGCTGCTCGACCTGACCGGGTCGGCGGGCGGGGTGGCGCCCTGGGGGTATCTGGCGCTGCTGCTCGCCGTCGCCTGTGTCGCCGTGGACCGGTTCTTCGGGGTGACCTCCGGCTGGATAAGGGACGTGGCCACCGCGCAGGCCGTGCAGCGCCGCCTCCAGGTGCTCCAGTTCGACTGGGCGTCGGAGAGCGTGCGGGAGGTGCTCGGCCCCACCGACGGGACCGCCGGCGAGGCGGCGGAGCGGTGTCTCGGGGTGCTGCGGAAGTTCTCGGAGGACGTCACGGAACTGGTGCGCACCGAGACGGCGGACTGGATGGTGGAGTTCCGCACGGGTCCGGCGCCGCTCGGCATCCAGTCGTCGACGGTCGGCGCGCCCCGGGTCGACGGGGCCCATCTCAACGGCCGGGTCCCGCTGCCGCCGGGCACCCGCCCGAACATGCCCCGCCAGCGCCCGCCGGAGCCCCGCTGAGGACGGCCCCCTGGTGAGGCCGGGATCGGCGCGGGAGGGTCAGCCCGCGCCGCAGATCCTCAGCCCCACCGGCGTCCCGCACGGCAGGTGGCCATGGGTGCGGACGACGTCCTGGCCGCTGCCCCGGCCGACGTACGACAGGAAGCTGGAGGCGAGCGAGTCGGCCGGCGGCTGCCCATAGGTGTAGGCGTACTCGATCTCGCGGTACGGGTAGTCCGAGGTGCCGTGTTCCAGATCCTCGACGGAGGCGGTGTGGCCGTCGAGGCCCAGCCGGTGCAGGCCCTGGTGCCCGATGGCGTTGTTGAGCTCGCTGTAGCCGATCGCGCCGGGCAGCCGGGCGACCGTGTTCAGCACCTGGTCGGTGGAGTCGAGTTCGCAGCGCACCAGCGGCGCCGTCGCGTCGTCCTTGTGGACGCAGTCCAGCGAGGAGTTGGCGATCTCGCCGCGCCCGAGCGCCCGCCGCTGGAACACCTGCCGGGTACCGGAGTTGGCGTCCCGGCTGACGAGCAGGACGGGCCGGTCGGGTCCGCCGAGCTGCTTCCAGTTCCTGATCTCGCCCCGGTACAGCCGTCGTACGTCCGTCAGCGACAGGTTCCGGAGCGGGATGGCGTCGTTGACGACCAGCGTGAAGACCGAGACCGCGACCCGGTTCTCCCGCAGCCGGGGGAAGTCGCCCGGCTTGGGGCCGTCGGAGAGGGCGACGACGGCCGGTGAGCCGTTCTTCGACTCCTGCCCCGCCGCGTCGAGTTCGCGCACCCCGGCGGTGCTGCCATGGGCGTCGACGGTGATCGTCGCGCCCGCGCAGTCCTCCTCGTACTTCTCGGCGAGTTCGCGCATCACGGGCTCGAAGGCGGTGGACCCGGTGACCGTCAGGGTGCCCTGCGCGCAGCCGATCGGGGGCGGCGAGTCGTCGCGCAGCACCACGATCAGCGCGAGGGTGACGACGCACACCGTGAGCAGCACGGTGATCAGCCGGGCGGCGCGGCTGAACAACGGCGGCTGGTCGTCCGGTGTCGTACTGCGGTTGGGCCGGACCTCGCCGTCGCGGATGCCGCCGATGAGCCGTATCGGGCATCCCACGTCGCCGCCGGACAGCAGGACGAGCACCTTGAAGTGCTCGCCCCGGTTGAGCGGGACCCGCGGGATGCGCAGGGTGCCGTCCGCGTAGCCGAGGCCCGCCGCGGCGGTGAAGTGGTCCATCAGGTGGTCGGTGCCGGGCGGCTGGGTCACGGACACACCCCGGATGGTCCGGTCGGTGAACACGGCGGTCAGGCCGTGCCGTTCGCGGCTCGTGTAGTCGTCCCCGGCGATGCTCTGCGCGCCGTCGTTCTCGATCCGCAGCAGCACGAGGGTGGCGTCGGACATGCCGGGGGTCTCGTCGAACAGGCCGAGCCGTACGTTCGCGCGCCCCGAGCGGACGTCGTCGCCGATCGGGTTGTCCATCTGCACGCGGTAGCCCAGCCGTTTCCGGCGGGGCACCCTGCGTTCGTACCAGACCATGACGGCGGAGGCGACGACACCGATGACGGCGGTCCCGACGGCCACGACGTTCTCTGCGCTCAGCCACTCCACTGCGAGTCACTCCCCCGGGCGCTGCGGTGCGGTCACCGTACGGCGCCGCCGGGGAACGGCCGACATACACGGGGTGAACTTCAACAGCCTTCGGGGAAAGGGGCGTTGACGGCACGCGTGACGGGTCCGCGAGGCCTCGGCCGCGGGTGCGCTCAGCCGTTCTTCTCGTAGACCAGCGCCTCGCCCGAGGTCGTGTTCACCCGGCGCAGGCCGCCGTCCGACAGGAGGGTGATCTCGGAGGCGGCGCCCGGGGAGCAGGAGGACAGCGGTTCGCCTGAGGTGACCTGGGAGGGGCCGATCGCCAGTGTTCCGCCGGCCGGCGCGCTCGTGAGGGTGGCCTGGAAGACGCAGTGGTAGGTGCCGCTGCCGGCGGGGCCGTCGGCGGTGAGGGTGAGCACGGGGTCGCCGACCTCGCCCTGCCGGATGGTCAGCCGACGGGTGTTGTGGCCGGTGGCGTTGTCGATGGTGGTGTCCCAGGTGCCGAGGAAGGCCTCGGGGACGGTGCCCGCGGCCGGGTCCCCGGCGCTCGGGGAGGCGGACGCGGCGGACGGCGCCCGTGAGGCGCTCCCGTCCGGTGACGCGGGCCCGGCGGAGGTCGCGGGGGACGCCTTGGAGTCGTCGTCGCCGCCGCTGCCGCCGCCGTTCATCAGCGCGTACACACTGCCGCCCGCGCCGAGCGCGACGACCAGGGCCACCACGACGAGGAAGGCGGTGGACCGGCCGCTGCGGCGCGCGGGTCCGGGTCCGGCCGGGACGGCGGTGGGCCCGTACGGCGGGGTCGGGCCGTAGGGCGGGGTGGAGCCGCCGGGGCCGTACGGGGGCGTCGAGCCGTACGGCGCCTGGGGGCCGCCCCAGCCGGCCTGCGGATAGCCGTACGCGGGAGCCGGGCCCTGGCCGGTCGGCTGCGGGTGCTGCTGCGGATAGCCGTACGCGGGGTGCGGGCCGGCGGGCGCCGGCGGAGGCGTGGTCCCCGGGCCGGCGACGACGGTGGGGAGATGGCCGACCGGGCCGGGGCCGACCGGTGCGGACGGGGCCGACCCGTCGTCGGGCGCGGCGGGGGCGTGCTCCGGGGACGCCTCCGCGGACGCGCCGGGCGTCGTGGAGGAGGGCGGGCCCGCGGGGACGGGCGGGGCGGCCGGCGGCTTGGACATGTCCGGTGCGGGGAGCGGCCGTTCGGGCGCGGGCGGCGGCAGAGCGGGGCGGGCCGGGGCGGCGGCGACGGCGGGCGCCTGCCGCTCGTCGGGGTCCTCGGTGTCCAGCAACTGCACGGCGTGACGGCCGAGTTGGGCGACCAGTGCGCTGGGCAGCCAGGGGTCACGGGTGCGGCCGTCGGCGACGGTGTCCTCCGCGCCGGTGCGGGCGAGGATCTCGTCGAGGCCGGGACGGGCCGCGGGGTCCTTGCGCAGGCAGGCGCGCACGAGGTCGGACAGGCTCTCGGGGACTCCCGACAGATCGGGTTCTTCCTGCGCGATGCGGAACATCATCGCGTGCACACCGCTGTTGGACGCGCCGAACGGCAGGGCGCCGGTGGCGGCGTACGACAGGACCGAGCCGAGGCAGAAGATGTCACAGGCGGGGGTGACGCGGTCGCCGCGCACCTGCTCGGGGGCCATGAAACCGGGGGATCCGACGAGCGCGCCGGTGCGGGTGAGCCCGCCGTCGGTCACCGTCTCCAGGGCGCGGGCGATACCGAAGTCGATGACGCGCGGGCCGTCGATGGTGACCAGGACGTTCGAGGGCTTGAGGTCGCGGTGGATGAGGTTCGCGGCGTGGATGTCCTGGAGCGCGTGCGCGAGTCCGGCGGCGAGGATGCGCACGGACCGCTCGGGCAGCGCGCCGTGGTCGTGCCCGACGACGGTCTGGAGCGAGGGGCCGGCGACGTAGCCGGTGGCCACCCACGGGATCACGGCCTCGGTGTCGGCGTCCAGGACGGGCGCGGTCCAGTACCCCCCGACGCGGCGCGCGGCCTGCACCTCCTGGCGGAACCGGGCCCGGAACTCCTCCTGTTCGGCGAGTTCCGCACGGACGAGCTTGACGGCGACGGTGCGTCCCCGGTCGGACCGGGCGAGATAGACGTGCCCCATGCCGCCGGCGCCGAGCCGTGCCAGCAGCCGGTACGCCCCGATCTGCCGCGGGTCCCCCGCCCCCAGTTTCTCCATGGCAGCGCCCACCCTCCCCCGTGTGTGTGCAACAGCCCGAGGATAGTGCGGCGCCCCGGGCCCGCGGGCGGGCCCCCGTCTACGGTTCCGTCACGGATCGTGCCGGTTCGGTAACAGGAAGCGCCGGTTCCGCGAGGTCCTCCGCGGCGAGCCCGTCGAGGACGGCGGAGAGGCGCTCCAGGGCCTGGACGGTCTCGGCGAGCGCTTCGGGGCCGAGCGCCTCGGCGATCCGGTCGGCGTAGGCGGCGTGACCGGGACCGATCGCGGCGATGGCCGCGCGGCCCCGCTCGGTCGGGGCGAGGAGCTTGGCGCGGCGGTGGGCGGGGTTGGGCCGGTACGCGGCGAGGCCCTTGTCGACGAGCAGGTCCGCGACGCGCTGCACGCTCTGCCGGGTGATGCCCATGACGCGGGCGATCCCGGAGACCGGCAGGGGTTCGCCGAGGACGGCGCCGAGGACCTGCCACCATGCGGCGGTGATGCCGGCCGGCCGGGCCAGGTCCTCGGCCACGGAGAGGTACTGCCCGTTGAGCCGGAACACCGCGAGGGCGCTGCGGCTGAACAGGTCCTGGCGCCGCCCGCTCACCGGCCCGCCTTCTCCAGCACGGCGTAGGCCGCGGCGTCGGAGTCGTGGAACAGCCGGTACAAGGCGTCCAGGACCTCTCCCTCGTAGACCCCGAGGAGGCCGAGGACCTCGCGGGCGAAGGCGACGGGTTCGGTGGGTCCGGCGGTGATCAGGAGCCCGTCGGTGACGGCGTCCGCGTCGACGTACCGCTCGCCGCCCGCGTAGCCCGTGGCGGCCAGGTAGAACGAGACCGCGCTGGTGTGCGCCCGGTCGTCGAGCAGACCCTCGCGCGCGAGGCCGGCGGTCGCTCCGCAGATGGCCGCGACGGGCACCCCGGCGTTGAGGAACGCGCGGGCGGCGCGGGCGAAGGGGGCCAGGTCGCCCGAGGTGTCCCAGAGGGAGGCGCCGGTGAGGACGAGCAGCGAGCTGTCCTCGGGGCGCAGCTCGTCGAGCGCGAGGTCAGGCATGACGCGCAGGCCGCCCATGGTGGTGACGGGTTCGCGGCCGGGGCCGACGGTGCGGACCGGGTAGCCGGCGCGGGCGAGGTGCGCGGTCGCGTGGCCCGTCTCCCAGTCGGCGAAGGTGTCGTAGACGGCGAGATGGACGGGCTTGCGGGGTGCGGTGCCGGCGTCGGTGTCCGTGGTGGCGTTCATGTCGGTCACTCCTCCTCGGCGGGCGGAAGCTTATGTGAGCATGCTGTCAATTGGACAGGATGTTGTCAAGAGAGGAGGGCGGGTCGGCCGGGCACGCCCCGGGGGCCGCCGCGAAGCCCGACAGACTGTCGCGGAAAGGCCCCGTCCACAGACAGGACGCCGATATCGCGTCCGGTCCGTGGACATTTACGCTGCGCGCATGACCCCTCAGCCCAACCCCCAGGCCGGCGCCGCAGTGAAGGCCGCGGACCGCGCGCACGTGTTCCACTCCTGGTCAGCGCAGGAGCTCATCGACCCGCTCGCCGTCGCAGGCGCCGAGGGGTCGTACTTCTGGGACTACGAAGGCAAGCGGTATCTGGACTTCACCAGCGGCCTCGTCTTCACCAACATCGGCTACCAGCACCCGAAGGTCGTCGCCGCGATCCAGGAACAGGCCGCGACCCTGTCCACGTTCGCGCCCGCCTTCGCCGTCGAGGCCCGCTCGGAGGCCGCCCGGCTGATCGCCGAGCGGACCCCCGGCGACCTGGACAAGATCTTCTTCACCAACGGCGGCGCGGAGGCCGTCGAGAACGCCACCCGGATGGCCCGGCTGCACACCGGCCGCCCGAAGGTGCTCTCCGCCTACCGCTCGTACCACGGCGCCACCTCCACCGCGATCAACCTCACCGGCGACCCCCGGCGCTGGGCGAACGACAACGGCGCGGCCGGTGTCGTGCGCTTCTGGGCGCCGTTCCTGTACCGCAGCCCCTTCCACTCGGACACCGAGCGGCAGGAGTGCGAGCGCGCCCTCACGCACCTGGAGGACACGATCGCCTTCGAGGGCCCGGGAACCATAGCGGCCCTCATCCTGGAGACGATCCCGGGCACGGCGGGCATCATGACGCCGCCCGCCGGCTACCTCGCCGGGGTGCGGGAGATCTGCGACCGCTACGGGATCGTCTTCATCCTGGACGAGGTCATGGCCGGGTTCGGGCGCACCGGCAAGTGGTTCGCCGCCGACCACTTCGACGTGACGCCGGACCTGATGACCTTCGCCAAGGGAGTGAACTCCGGCTACGTCCCGCTGGGCGGCGTGGCGATCTCCGCCGAGATCGCCGAGACCTTCGCCAAGCGGCCCTACCCCGGCGGCCTCACCTACTCGGGGCACCCGCTGGCCTGCGCCGCCGCCGTCGCGACGATCAACGTCATGGAGGAGGAGGGCATCGTCGACCAGGCCGCCGCCATCGGCGAGACCGTCATCGGACCGGGCCTGCGCGAGCTGGCGGAACGCCACCCGAGCATCGGCGACGTGCGCGGCACGGGCGTCTTCTGGGCGCTGGAGCTGGTGAAGAGCCGCGAGACCCGCGAGCCGCTGGTCCCGTACAACGCGGCGGGCGAGGCGAACGCGCCGATGGCCGCGTTCGGCGCGGCGGCCAAGGCCCGCGGTCTGTGGCCCTTCATCAACATGAACCGCACGCACGTCGTGCCGCCGTGCAACGTCACCGAGGCCGAGGCCAAGGAAGGGCTCGCGGTGCTGGACGAGGCCCTGTCGGTCGCGGACGAGCACACGGTCTGAGGCCGTAGCGGCCCCCGCCCCCTCCGCCCCCGCCCTGCCCCGTCCTCCACGGGGACGAGGGGGACGGGCGGCGGGGGCCGGTCGCGTGACGCCCCGCTCCGCCACGGCGGCGGGGGAGCCGCCCGCCGAATCCCACCGCGTATGGTGTCCTGCTCGGGGAGACACGCGACGGGGAGTGAGACCACCACCATGGCCGGCACCGGCCGCACGGGCGGCGTTACCCGCAGCACCCTGCGCCAGCAGATCGCGGACGCGCTCCGCGACGAGGTGCTCGGGGGCCGGCTCCAGCCGGGCCAGGAGTTCACGGTCAAGGAGATCGCCGAGCAGTACGGCGTCTCCGCCACCCCTGTCCGCGAGGCCCTGGTCGACCTCTCGGCGCAGGGCCTGCTGGACGCCGACCAGCACCGCGGCTTCCGGGTCCACGAGTACTCGGCCGCCGACTACCGCGGCATGATCGAGGCGCGCGGTCTGGTCACGGAGGGCATGTTCCAGGCCCTCGTGGCCGGCGGCCTACGGCAGTTCGACGATCCGCGCGCGGTCGCCCTGCTCGCCGGCGTCCGGCGCCGCGGCGAGGAGGCCCAGCGCGCGGCCTCGGCCGGCGACCTGAACATCCTCATCGGGTACGACCTGCGGTTCTGGCGCGAGCTCAGCAGCCTCTACGGCAACCCCTACCTCGGCGACTTCCTGCACCGGCTGCGGGTCCAGTCCTGGGTCTGCACGGTCCAGCACCTGCGCCACGTCGCGGACCTCAAGGGCCACCTGTGGTCGGCCCACACGGAGCTCGTGGACGCCCTCGCCCGCCGCGACCCCGGGACGGCGCGGGCGATCGTGACGGCGTACAACGAGCACGCGCTCGGCCTCGTCGAACACCTCGACGCGGAATGAACCCACGGGTCCGCCGGGTACGGACTTGCGTACGGCCCCCTTCACAGGACCGCCACGCGCACTACGCTGCCCTGACCACCGTGCACCCCAAGGAGCAAGAGGAGCCGTCTGTTGGCCTGTGACCTGTGGTTGGTCCCGCTCGTCGACGTGCTGTGCCACACCCCCGACAACCCCTTCGCCGAGGAACTCGCGCTCTACGACAAGGTGCTCGCCGAGGCCGGACTCCCACCCGTCCCGGTGTACGCGTACATGCCCGGCCTCTCCGGTGACGTCGCCCCGGTCGCCGGATTCGACTACGACGCGCTGCACTTCCTGCGCCGCGCCTACCTCCTCCAGATGTGCGGGCTCGCCGTCACCCCGGTCGACGAACTGGGCGGCGACTACGAGCAGTTGCTGGAGATGTTCGAGACGAACGCCCAGCAGTCCCATCTGGTCTGGCACTACGACCACGCGGGCGCCTATGTCCCGGTCGACTTCCCGCATCCGCTGGCCAACGACGAACTCCTCGCGGGCGGCGGCCCCCTGGGCTCCTCCCACGCCCTGCTGCGCGAGCTGGAGTTCGTGGCTCCCGTCATCGGCATCGACCCGGCGAACCCGCCGGCCCCGCCGCAGCCCCCCAGCGCTCCCACCGAGCTGGAGGAGCCGGCCGCCCCCGCTCCCTACGACGCCAGCCCCTTCGCCCGCGAGCGGCACGTCTGGCTGGGCCTCCACGCAGCGGCCACCCGCAGCCTCGCCCAGGGCTCGATGATCATCTTCAGCTGACCGGGGCTTCCTGGTGCGGTCCTCCGGCGCGTCCGGACCCGCACCGGGCCCCGCCCCCACGCTCACCCGGCGGTCCGGCACGGGACGCGTCGGGACACGTCGGGGCACGCGAAACGTCACCGCAGCCGCCACCCTCCGGGGAGGAGGAGGGGGCGGCGGCGGAGTGCGGGGCGGGGGCGGACGGGTGGTCAGAAGACCGGGGTGCCGTTCTGGGTCAGCTGCCAGTTGGCGGCGGCGAAGTCCGCCGGGTCCAGGGAGCCCTTGGCCGTCACGTAGTCGATCATCAGCTGGCGGATCTCGTTGGTGGAGCTGTAGGCGATGTCGGCGGCCGCGATGTGCGGGTAGCCGCTGCCGCCGTTGGCCCGGTAGTTGTTCACGGCGACGACGAACACCTGGTCGTCGTCGACCGGGGTGCCCGCGTGGGACAGGTTCTTGATCCGGGAACCCTCGGGCTGCGCGATGTCGATGTCGTACGAGACGCCCGCCGCCGTGTCGTACATGTAGTCCCAGAAGCTGTTGGCGTTGGTGAGGGTCGCGGTGTCGACCTTCGTGCCGGCCGGGACCTGGTGGTAGTACTTCGCCGCGTACTCCAGGTAGTCCTTGAGCTGCGCGCCCGTGAGCTTCTTGCCGTACAGGGTGTTGTCGTAGATGTAGAGCCCGGCCACGTCGCGGATGGTGACGTCGCCCCGGGGGATGTCGGCGGTGCGGCTGAAGGGCGCCGCGACGGAGATGAGGGGCAGCGCCGCGTCGGCCGCGGACAGCCCGGTGGCGACGGCGGCCGTCTGGACCTGGTGGATGAAGTCCATGACGGGGACGTCCTTCCAGCACGCCTCCGCCGCGGAGAGGTCGGCGGTGCAGGTGCCGACCGGGGTGTTGACGTACGTGACGACCAGGTCGTGGTCGGCCGTCAGGAGCCCGGTGATCTCGGCGTCCTCCTCGACGGTGTTGCTGTTGAGGGTCTGCGCCTTGGTGCTCGTCACCTTCCACTGCCCGTGGACGAGTTCGAGCTCGAAGTCGAAGACGGTCAGTCGCATGCCGTAGCAGTACGGCTCGGAGAGGACGACGTCCTTGCCGGTCTCGGTGTTCGTCACCGTGTAGGAGGAGACCTCGGTGTGGGTGTGGCCGACGAGGATCGCGTCGATGCCGGGGACCTGCTGGGCGACGAGGTTGGAGGCGTTCTCCACGTAGGGCAGTTCGTCGCCTACGACGAACTGCCGTCGAGGCCCGAGTGGTCGGTGAGGAACACGACGTCGCAGCCGAGCGCCCGCATCCGCGGCACGTACTTCTTCGCCTGCTCGACGAGCCCGGTGAACGCCATCTTCCCGGAGACGTTGTCCTTGTCCCACAGGGCGATCCCGGGGTTGGTCAGACCGAGGATGCCGACCTTGATGTCCGGGGCGCCGGGCACCCGGACCCGCTTCACGGTGTACGGCTGGAACGCCGGCCGCAGGGTCTTCGCGTCCAGCGCGTTGGCGCCGAGCAGCGGGAAGTGGCACTGCTCCTCGAAGCGGCGCAGCGTCTCGATGCCGTAGTTGAATTCGTGGTTGCCTAGCGCGGCGGCGTCGTACCGCATGGCGTTCATCGCGATCGCCATCGGATGCCTGGGCCCCCGCTTGCCGCCGGTGCCGACGATGGGGTCGACGCGCGCGTAGTAGTACGCCAGCGAGGTGCCCTGGATGATGTCGCCGGCGTCGACGAGCAGGACACGGTCCTCGCCCTTCGCGGCGCGCTGCTGCTTGACCAGGGTCGCGACGCGGGCGACACCGACCGAGTTGCCCTTGCTGTCCTGGTAGGCCGCGTCCGTGTAGTAGTCCCAGTCGAAGACGTGGCTGTGCAGGTCGGTGGTGCCGAGGATCGAGAACGACCAGGTGCGCGGCGGCTTCGGCGGCTTGCGGTGGGCCGCCTGCGCGGGGGTCGCCGCGACCGTGCCCGCGACGGCCACGGCCGCACCGGTGACGGCCGACTTCTTGACGAACTCCCGGCGGTTCAGGGGAGGGACGGGCATGGGGAACACTCCTGGGAGGGGGCGAAGGGGCGGACGTACAGGCCGAACGTGGTCGAACGAGGTCTGCGAGCCGTGCGGGACTACACGCGTAGAGCGTGGTCTCCCACCGGCCCCTCCGGAACCAGGAGCACCCCATCTCCCGGTCAAGTAACGGTCAGTTCACGCCGGCCGCGGTCACCCCGCCTTCCGGCCTCGGGGCGTGTCCACTCCCCCGTCGCGTCCCCGGACACGACAGCGCCCCCGGCCGGAGATCCGGCCGGGGGCGCTGGTCCGCCTGATGTCCCGTACTAGATGAACGAGTTGATCTCGATCGTCTCGTCACGGCCCGGGCCGACGCCGATCGCGGAGATCGGGGCGCCCGACATCTCCTCCAGGGCCCGGACGTACGCCTGGGCGTTCTTCGGGAGGTCGGCGAAGGTCTTCGCCTTGGTGATGTCCTCGGACCAGCCGGGGAGCGTCTCGTAGATCGGCTTCGCGTGGTGGAAGTCGGTCTGGGAGTACGGGAGTTCCTCGACGCGCTTGCCGTCGATCTCGTAGGCCACGCAGACCGGGATCTCCTCCCAGCCGGTCAGCACGTCCAGCTTGGTGAGGAAGAAGTCGGTCAGGCCGTTCACACGGGTCGCGTAGCGGGCGATGACCGCGTCGAACCAGCCGCAGCGCCGGTCGCGGCCGGTCGTCACACCACGCTCGCCGCCGATGCGGCGCAGCGCCTCGCCGTCCGCGTCGAACAGCTCGGTCGGGAACGGGCCCGAGCCGACCCGGGTCGTGTACGCCTTGAGGATGCCGATGACCCGGCTGATCTTGGTCGGGCCGACACCGGCGCCGGTGCAGGCGCCGCCCGCGGTCGGGTTCGACGACGTCACGAACGGATACGTGCCGTGGTCGATGTCCAGCAGCGTGCCCTGGCCGCCCTCGAAGAGCACGACCTTGTCCTGCTCCAGCGCCTGGTTCAGCACCAGCACGGTGTCCGCGACGTACGGCTGGAGCCGGTCCGCGTAGGCCAGCAGCTCCTCGACGACCTGGTTCACCTCGATGGCGCGCCGGTTGTAGAGCTTGGTGAGGAGCTGGTTCTTGACCTCCAGCGCCGCCTCGACCTTCTGGATGAGGATCGACTCGTCGTAGAGGTCCTGGATACGGATCCCGACGCGGTTGATCTTGTCCGCGTAGGTCGGGCCGATGCCGCGTCCGGTGGTGCCGATCTTCCGCTTACCGAGGAAGCGTTCCGTCACCTTGTCCACGGTGACGTTGTACGGCGTGATGACGTGAGCGTTTCCGCTGATCAGGAGCTTGGATGTGTCGACACCGCGCTCGTTCAGTCCGTTCAGCTCGGAGAACAGGACCGACGGGTCGACGACGACTCCGTTGCCGATCACCGGAGTGCACTCCGGTGTGAGGATTCCGGAAGGGAGGAGGTGGAGGGCGTACTTCTGATCGCCCACGACTACCGTATGGCCGGCGTTGTTGCCGCCCTGGTAGCGCACCACATAGTCCACGGATCCACCGAGCAGGTCGGTGGCCTTTCCCTTGCCTTCGTCACCCCACTGAGCACCGAGCAGCACAAGTGCGGGCACAGGCGTACACCCCTTCCGGGCGGGGCATGTCCAAGGTCGGGGACGTACGCGGCTGCTTCTGGACACAGCTGAGTACGCCGGCGACCACCTTTGGCCGCGACCGTCGGACCGGATGCCCCGGAATAGACGAAGCCCCTGGCGCAATAGCGCAAGGGGCTCTTGCACAAAGATGCTACCCGAGGAAGCGAGGCAGGACCGAGGTGGCGGCTTCCGACCAGCTTCTGGTGGTCATCGACCCGGTCGCCCGACGGACGGACGGCGAGTCCGTGCGCATCGCGAAAGACGTGCTCAGCGCGGGTGCGGCGACCAAAGTGTGCCTTCCGGAGGGACCCGAGGAATTCGCCCGGGCGCTGATCCGCCGGGGCGCGCGGCGACCCGTCGTCATCGGGGACGACGGCGCCCTGCTGCGGGCGGTGGCCCTGCTGCACCGGCAGCGGGAGCTGGCCGGATGCGGCCTGGCGCTGGTGCCCGTGGGCGGCGTGCTGTCGCTGTCCCGGGCGCTCGGGGTGCCGACGGGCGCCGTCGCCGCGGCCCGGGCGGTTCTCGACGGCGCCGAGCGCCGTCTCGACCTGCTCGTGGACGACAGCGACGGCGTGGTGCTCGGCGCGCTGCGCATCCCGTCCCTGCCCGCCCGGCCGGCCGCCTCGCTGGGCACGGTCCCCGGAGAGGCGGGGGAGCACGGCGCCCACCCCTGGCTGCGCACCTGCCAGTCGCTGGTGCGCACGCTCGCCTCCCGCCCCGCCCGGCCGGCCGCCGGCCCCGCCCACGGACCCTCCCGGCTGCGGATCGAGGTCGACGGCGTGTGCGTGGTGGACCTGGACCAGCCCGTGGAGGCCGTGTCGGTGACTCCCGGGGCGTCGGGGACCGGTGCCGAGATCGAGGTCCGTCCCGTGTCCGTGGGCGCCGAGGCCGCCCCGCTCCGGCTGACCGGGCACCGGGTCACGGTCTCCGGCGCCGACTTCCGCTACCGCGCGGACTCCGTGGTGAGCGGCCCGGTGCGGACCCGGACGTGGACGGTCCGGGAGTCCGCCTGGGGGCTGACGCTGCCCATGGTCCGCTGAGGACCCCCGGGCGGACCGCCCGGGCAGGGTCCGGACGCGTCAGGCGTCTCCGTAGAGCTTCTCGCGGTGGGCGCGCCAGCGTTCCATCATCGCGGCGATCTCACCGTCGACGAACTCGAAGAACGCGAGGGTCTCGGAGAGCCGGCGCCCGGCCGGGCTGGCCGGGCCGAGGCTGTCGACGCCGGAGCGCAGGGCCTGCTCCCAGCGCTTGAGCACCGCGTCCCGGTTGGTCAGCGCCTCGTACCACTGGTTGCTGTGCACGCGGTAGCGCTCGCGGCGTGAGCCGGGTTCCCGCTCGCGCGAGACCATGTGCTGCTGGGCGAGATAGCGCACCGCACCGGAGACCGCGGCCGGGCTGACCTGGAGCTGCTCACCGAGCTCGGCGGAGGTCATCGCGCCCGCGTCGGAGGCCAGCAGGGCCGCGAAGACCCGCGCGGGCATCCGCTGCATCCCAGCCTCGACGAGCTGCGCCGCGAAGCCCTCGACGAACTGCGAGACCGCCTCGGGATCCCGGTCCGCCCTGCTCGGTTCCGCCATCGGTCGATCATCTCCCCTGCTCGCGCGTCACCGTCGAGTGTATCCGGGGTTCATACGTTTCCTTAACTTCACAAATTTCTGAAGTAAGCGTACGTTCTGAAACATGACGAAGGCAATCAGCGTCTCCGGGCTGCGCAAGGCGTTCGGCAGGACACACGCGCTGGAGGGGCTCGACCTGGAGGTCGAGGCCGGCGAGGTGCACGGCTTCCTCGGTCCGAACGGCTCCGGGAAGTCCACCACCGTCCGGGTCCTGCTCGGTCTGCTGCGCGCCGACTCGGGCGCGGCGCAGATGCTCGGCATGGACCCCTGGAGCGACGCGGTCGAACTGCACCGCCGGGTCGCCTACGTCCCGGGCGACGTGACCCTGTGGCGCAACCTCTCCGGCGGCGAGGTCATCGACCTGTACGGACGGCTGCACGGGGGCCGGCGCGGAGGCCTCGACCCGGCACGGCGGGCCGGCCTCGTCGAGCGCTTCGAACTGGACCCCACCAAGAAGGGCCGCGCCTACTCGAAGGGCAACCGCCAGAAGGTCGCGCTCGTCGCCGCGTTCGCCTCCGACGTCGACGTGCTGATCCTCGACGAACCCACCTCGGGCCTCGACCCGCTGATGGAGGAGGTCTTCCGCCGGTGCGTCCAGGAGGAGCGTGCGCGGGGCCGCACCGTCCTGCTGTCCTCGCACATCCTCAGCGAGGTCGAGGAACTCTGCGACCGCGTCAGCATCATCCGGGCCGGCAGGACCGTGGAGAGCGGCTCCCTGGCGGAACTGCGGCACCTGACCCGCACCAGCGTCACGGCCGAACTCACCGGCCCGCCGGGCGCGTTGGCGGGGCTGCCCGGAGTGCACAGCCTCGACGTCCAGGACACCGGGCCCCTTCCCGACGGCGTCCACAGCCGGGTCCGGCTCCAGGTCGACACCGAGCGGCTGAACGCCGTCCTGCGCTCACTCACCGACTCCGGCGTACGGTCGCTGACCTCCGCCCCGCCGACCCTGGAGGAGCTGTTCCTGCGGCACTACCAGGACGACGGATCGGACGACGGCCCCGGCGACCGATCGGGCCAGGGAGCGGACGGGGGCTCGGACGGGAGCGGAACCGGGGGCCGACGGGCCGCGGCCCGGGGCGCGTCCGAAGGGGCGGCACGATGACCGCCACGACCGCCGGAGCGTTCGCCGCCCGTGGCGGCGGTGCGCGTCCGCTGGCCGGCACCGGCACGCTGCTGCGGCTCGCGCTGCGCCGCGACCGCGTGACCCTGCCCGTGTGGATCGGTGTGACCGGCCTGTTGGTGCTCTCGCTGCCCGGCTCGCTGAAGAGCGTGTACGCCACCCCGGCCGAACGGGCCGACGTGGCACGGCAGATGCTCACCAACAGTTCCCTGCGCGCCACCTACGGGCCGGTGTTCGCGGACTCCCTCGGCGGGCTCACCGCCTGGCGCGTCGGCTGCTTCGCCGGTGTGCTCGCCGCCGTCATGAGCCTGATCGTCGTCGTCCGTCACACCCGCGACGAGGAGGAGAGCGGACGGCAGGAACTCGTCTCGGCCGCGATGGTCGGGCGGCGCGCCCCGCTGACCGCGGCGCTGCTCGCGGCACTGGTCGCGAACGGTGTCCTCGCGCTGCTCGTCGCGGCCGGCCTCGCCGGTCAGGGCCGGGCCGGCGCGCTGGCGCTCGGACTGACCGTCGGCGGGGTCGGCATGGTCTTCGCGACCGTGGCGGCCGTCGTCGCCCAGTTCACCGAGAGCGCCCGGCTCGCCAGGGGCCTGACCGGCGCGTTGCTCGGCGCCGCGTTCGTCCTCAGGGCGGCGGGCGACGCGGCGAGCGACGACGGCTCCTCCGCGCTGACGTGGATCTCCCCGATCGGCTGGCTGGAGAACACCCGCGCCTTCGCGGACGAACGGTGGTGGGTGCTCGCGCTGTTCGCCGCCGCCGTCGCCGCACAGGGCGCCGTCGCCTACGCGCTCGCCGGTCGCCGTGACGTCGGCATGAGCTTCCTGCCCGCCCGTCCCGGCCCCGCGACCGGCCGCCTCGGCACGGCCGGAGCCCTGGCCTGGCGCCTGCAACGCGGGGCCGTGCTCGGCTGGAGCCTCGGCTTCCTCGCCGCGGGCGCCGCCTTCGGAGCCATCACCCGGGGCGCCGCCGACCTGGTCGGCGACAACGCCGCGACCCGCGCCGTCATCGAGCGGATGGGCGGCCGGAACGGCATCACCGACGCCTTCCTCGCCACCATGGTGAACCTGTTGGGCATGGTCGCCGCCCTGTTCGTCGTCTCCTCCGTGCTCCGGCTGCACGGCGAGGAGACCTCGCAGCGCGCCGAACCCCTGCTCGCGGCGGCGGTCGGCCGGCTGCGCTGGGCCGCCGGCCACCTCGTCCCCGCCTTCGGCGGCACGGTCCTCGTCATGCTGCTCGGCGGACTCGGTCTCGGCGTCGGCCACGGAGCGGAGCTGGGTCCGGTCCTCGGCGCCTGCCTGGTCCAGATCCCGGCCGTCTGGACGCTCGGCGGCCTCGCCGTCCTCCTGTACGGCCTCTCCCCCCGGCTCGCGCCCGGTGCCTGGGCTGCGGCCGGCCTCGCCCTGCTGCTCGGCTGGATCGGCCCCGCCCTGGACGTGCCCCGGGCCGTCCTGGAGCTGTCCCCCTTCGGCCACCTCCCGAAGCTGCCGGGCGACGCCATGGCGTGGCCCCCGGTCCTCGCCCTCACCGGGCTCGCGGCGGTCCTGACGGCTGCCGGACTGGTGGCCCTGCGGCGGAGGGACCTGACGACGTGACGTGATCACGCCTCACCACGTGACGACGTGGTGAGGCGCGTCCGAGCCGTGCTCGGACCTCGGGCCCGGGCCGGCTCAGACCTCGACCTTCAGGCCCTCCAGGCCGCGGATCACGAAGCCCGGCTTGCGGACCGGCTCCTCGGTGAGCCGGAGTCCGGGAGCCCTGGTCAGCAGCGCGCTCATGGACGCGGCCAGCTCGATGCGGGCCAGCGGGGCGCCGATGCAGTAGTGGATGCCGGCGCTGAAGGAGATGTGCGGGTTCTCCGCCCGCGACAGGTCCAGCGTGTCCGGGGACGCGAACACCTCGGCGTCACGGTTCGCCGAACCGAAGAGCATCGCGATCTCCGCGCCCCGCGGCACCGTCGTCCCGTCGATCTCGATGTCGTCGAGGACCCACCGCTCGAACAGCTGGAGCGGGGTGTCGTAGCGCAGCAGTTCCTCGACCGCCGACGGGATCAGCGTGTGGTCCGCCCGCAGATCGGCCAGTTGGGCGGGGTGCCGGAACAGGTTCCACCAGCCGGTGACCGTGGAGTTGACCGTCGCCTCGTGCCCCGCGTTCAGCAGCAGGACGCAGGTGGAGATCATCTCCTGCTCGGTGAGCCGGTCGCCCGCGTCGTGCGCCGCGATCAGCCCCGAGATCAGGTCGTCCGCCGGCTCCTTGCGCCGGGCCTCGATCAGCACGCGCAGATACTCGGTGAACTCCACCGACGCGCGGACCGCCCGCGCCGCGACCTCCTCGGACGGGTTCAGCTCGTACATCCCGCAGATGTCCGCCGACCAGGGCCGCAGCGGCGCGCGGTCGGACTCCGGGATGCCCAGCATCTCCGCGATCACGGCCACCGGCAGCGGCTCCGCCACGTCGGTCAGCAGGTCGCCGCCGCCGGCCTCCACCAGCCGGCCGACCAGTTCCCCGGCCAGCCCCTCCACGTACGGCTTCAGCCGCTCCACCGTGCGCGGGGTGAACGCCTTCGACACCAGCCGGCGGATCCGGGTGTGGTCCGGGGGCTCCAGGTCCAGCATCCCGTGGTCGTTGAGCACGTGGAACGGCTCCTGCTCCGGCGGCGGTGCCGTCCGGCCGAAGTCCTCGTGCGTGAACCGGTGCTGGTAGGTCCGGCCGAGCCTGCGGTCCCGCAGCAGCGCCGACACGTCCGCGTGACGCGGCACCAGCCACTGGTTCGTCGGCTCGTAGTGGTGCACCCGGCCCCGTGCGCGCAGTTCCTCGTACGCCGGGTACGGATCCGCCACGAACGCCGGGTCCCACGGGTCGAAGGCCCCCGGGGCCGGGGTCTGCGCGGCGGACGTCTCCAAAGCTGCCATGACCGGACGCTAGCCCGAGGAGACCCCCGCTGAACAGGGGTGACCCGGGGCGAGGTGCCCGAGGCGGGGCGGCGAGGGGAGCGGACCGGAGGGCGTCAGCGCGGGGTGACCAGACGGGCCTCGTACGCGAACACCGCCGCCTGCGTACGGTCCCGCAGCCCCAGCTTCACCAGGATGCGGCTCACATGGGTCTTGATCGTCGACTCCGCCACGACGAGCCGCGCGGCGATCTCCGCGTTCGACAGGCCCTGCGCGATCAGCACCAGCACCTCCGTCTCCCGGTCGGTCAGGTCCCCGTACGCCGCGTGCGCCGTCGCCGACATCCGGGGCGTGTCCGCGAGCTTGGAGAACTCCGTGATCAGCCGCCGGGTGACCGAGGGGGCCAGCAGCGCCTCACCGGCGGCCACCACCCGTACCCCGTCCGCGAGTTGGCGGGCCGAGGCGTCCTTCAGCAGGAAGCCGGACGCTCCCGCGCGCAGCGCCTGGTACACGTACTCGTCGAGGTCGAACGTCGTCAGCACCAGCACCTTCGCGGTGCCGTCCGCGGCGACGATCTCCCGGGTCGCCTCGATGCCGTTCATCTCCGGCATGCGGATGTCCATCAGGACGACGTCCGGGGCCAGTTCGCGGACCCGGTCCACCGCCTCGCGGCCGTTGACCGCCTCCCCGACCACCTCGATGTCCGGCATCGCGCCGAGCAGCACCGAGAAGCCCTCGCGGACCATCATCTGGTCGTCCGCGATCAGCACCCGGATCGGGCCGGCGTCCGTGCCACCGTTTGTGCCGGCGTTCGTGCCACCGTTCGTGGCCCCGCCGAACGTGTCCCGTGTCATCCCGTCTCCTCCGCCGACGGCACCGGCAGGAACACCGCCACCTCGTAGCCCCCGTCGTCCGTCACCCCCGCCGTCATCTCGCCGTCCAGCATCGTGACCCGCTCGCGCATGCCGGTGATGCCGTGCCCCGCGCCGTGCGAGGACTTCACCGACGACGTCACCGGCGCGGGACCGTTGACTATCCGCAGGCCGAGCCCGCCGAGGACGTAACCGATCTCCACCCGGGCCGACGCCCCCGGCGCGTGCCGCAGGGCGTTGCTCAGCGCCTCCTGCACGATCCGGTACGCCGACAGCTCGACCCCCTGCGGCAGTTCGCGCACCGCTCCGGTGACCGCCTTCTCCACGGTCAGGCCCGCCTCCCGCACATTGGCGAGGAGCGCGTCCAGGTCGGCGAGCGTGGGCTGCGGGGCGTCCGGGGCCTCGTAGTCCTCGGCGCGCACCACGCCCAGCACCCGGCGCAGCTCGGTGAGCGCGGCGACGGCGTTCTCGCGGATCGTGACGAAGGCCTGCTCCAGCTCCGGCGGCGGATTCTGCACGCGGTAGGGAGCCGCCTCCGCCTGGATGGCGACCACCGACATGTGGTGCGCGACGACGTCGTGCAGCTCGCGGGCGATCGTCGTGCGCTCCTCCAGCAGCGTGCGCCGGGAGCGCTCCTGCGCCGTCTCCGACTGGTGCGCGGTCACCTCCTCGTCCGCCGCGCGGCGGACGGTGCGGACCGTGACGACGAGCAGGGCCAGCGCGGAGACGAACAGCAGCGGGAACGTGTTGGAGCCGTAGTAGCCGCCGCCGAACAGGGCCTCCGAGAACATGCTGAACGCCGCCGTCAGCAGCCACATCCACGCGGCGACGCGGGGGCGGCTGCGCAGTGCCACGACGGTCATCACCGTCACCTGGGCGATGAAACTGCCCGGCGCCCACGGCCAGTCGCCCGAGGCGCCGCCGAACACGGCGACGACCGGGGCCGCCGCCATCGAGAACCAGAACGCTCCGATCGGGCGGATCAGCGTGACCAGTACCGGGAGCAGGGCGAGGAGGCCGCACAGCAGGGGCCCGAAGCCGTCGTCGCCGTCGGCGGCGGTGTAGCCCGCCGCCATCGCGATCAGACCGGCGGCCACCACGGTCGCGTGCGGGGTCCAGGAGGCGTACGCGCGCAGGGTGCCGGAGAGACGGCGGGTGAGGGGGCCGTCCGTGCGCATCGGGGGCAGCGGGCGGTAGGCGAAGACGTCGCGGAACATGTCCTGCCGCAGGTCCGCGACGAGGCGGTACTCCGGGCCGGGGTGGCTGGTGTCGGTCACGTTCGAAACGGTAGGCGGCGGCCGCGCCGCGGTCGTCACCTCCGAGGAGGGTCCTTCGGGGTCCGTCTCAGGTACTACAGGTACGACAGGGTGCGGGTATCTCCGGCTCCGGTCCGGTGGGGGCGGGATAGATCAGCCCCTCCGGCGTTTGAGGAGCGGGGTCCGGGGCGGAGCCCCGGGGGACGGGAAGGGCAGGGGCGGAGGGGGCGAGGAGAGGTCGTGGCCGACCAGGAGGGACAGGGAGCCCCGGGGCCAACCGGGCCGGCTACCAGGCCAGTTGGGCGATCTCCTCGGCGACGACCGCGCAGGCGTCCGCCGCCGGATCGATGAGAGGGAAGTGGCCGACGTCCTCCAGGAGCGTCAGACCGACCACCTCGCCCGCCTTCGCCGCCGCATCGGCATACGCCTCGGCGACCGCCTGCGGCACCACGACGTCGTTCCGCCCCTGGACCAGGGTGGTGGCGATCCCGGTGGGCAGCAGCCGGACGGGGTCGGCGTACGGCAGACGCTCGTCGAATCCGACCTCCCCACCGAGCAGCTGCCGCGCGGCGCCACCGCAGACACCCAGCTTCTCCGCGACCTCGAAGTCCGCGATCGGGGCGAGCGCCACGACCCCGCGCAACTGCGCGGGACGCTCGGTGCGCCAGGGGGCGTCGGCGGGCAGCAGGTGACGCGCCGCGGCCCACAGCGCGAGGTGTCCGCCCGCCGAGTGCCCGACGACCACGATGCGGCGGGGATCGGCCCCCGGCACCGCCTCGCGCACCAGCGCGGGCAGCGCGTCCAGCGCGGCGGCCACGTCGTCGAAGGTGTCGGGCCAGCGTCCGGCGACCGGACCCGCGGGGTCCGCCGGCCCGCCCTGCGCGGGGATCGGACCACCCGACGCCTGCGCCGGAGCCTCGCCCCGGCGGTACTCGACGTTCGCCACGGCGAAGCCCCGCCGGGTCAGGAAGTCCGCGAACGGGGTGACGTGCCGCCGGTCGTACGGGGCCCGCCACGCGCCGCCGTGCAGGACGACCACGAGCGGCGTGGGGATCGCCGGGTCGGGATCGCGCGGGGCGTAGAAGTCGATCACCTGGTCGGGGTGGTCGCCGTACGCCACCGTGACGTCGGGGTCCACGGCCGGGTGGGAGAAGGCCGACGCCTCTTCGGCGTCGGAGCCGTCCTGGGGTGCGGCGTCGTCCTGCATGCTCCAACCTCTCAGCGGTGAAACGGATTTGGCGGACCAGGGAAGAATTCGGCCGTTGGCCGGGACGGTATCAGGCCGGTGACGTGCGTCGACACGGGGTTGTCACGCTCGGTGAGGGTTAAACGGTTCTGCCGTTTCGTTACGCTGGCGGTCCGCGGCCCCGCCGCCGCCCTTGATCCGCGAAGGAGACCGACATGTCCGCCGAGTCCGCCGAGCCCGGCACCGTACGTCCCGGCGGGCGTACCGCACGTGTCCGCGCGGCCGTCCTGCGGGCCGCCGGGGACGTGCTCGCCGAGGAAGGTTTCGCCCACCTCGACCTCGCCGACGTCGCCCGGCGGGCCGAGGTCGGCAAGACGACCGTCTACCGCCGGTGGGGCACCGTGACGGCCCTGGTCGCCGACCTGCTCGGCGACATGGCCGAGCAGTCGCTCCCCCGCGCGGACACCGGCAGCGTGCTCGGCGACCTGCGCGCCAACGCCGACCTCGTACGGCGGACGCTCGCCGATCCCCGGCAGGGAGCCCTGTTCCGGGCGGTGATCGCCGCCGGGGCGTGCGACGCGCGGACGGCGGAGGCGTTGCGCCGGTTCTACGCGGTGCGGGTCGCCGAGTGGGCACCCTGCGTCGAGCAGGGCGTCTCCCGGGGGGAGTTGCCGGTGGGGACGGACGCGGGGGCGGTCGTGCGGGCCGTTTCGGCGCCGCTGTACTACGGGTTGCTCACCGGCGGTGCGGTGCCGAGTGCCGCCGATGCCGAGCTGGCCGCGTCCGCCGCGGTGGCCGCCGCGGTGGCGGGGGTGTTCGTCGTCGCCGGGTGAACCCCGGTGACCCCTGGATGGCCGGGTGGCGCTGGGTGGTCGGGTGGCCCCGGTGGCCCTGGGTGCCGATGGCGGCCCTGGGTGCCGATGCTCCCGCAGGGCGGTGGGGCGGACGGGGTTTTCGCCCCCGCCGCCCCTGCCCTTCCCGCCCCCGGGGCTCCGCCCCGGACCCCGCTCCTCCAACGCCGGAGGGGCTCAAACCTCCTGGCCCAGCACCTCCGCCAGCACGCGTGCCGCTCGTTCCGTCTCCTTGAAGCCGACGTACAGCGGGGTGAAACCGAAGCGGAGGATGTCCGGGTGGCGGAAGTCGCCCACGACGCCCCGGTCGATCAGCCGCTTCATGACCGGGCCCGCGTCCGCGCAGCGCAGGGCCACCTGGCTGCCCCGTTCCGCGGCGGCGGCCGGGGTCACGGACGCGACGCGGCCCTCCGGCACGTACGCCTCGACGCACTCCAGGAAGAAGTCCGTCAGGGCGAGGGACTTGGCGCGGACGGAGTCGATCGGGACGCCGTCCCAGACCTCCAGGGCCGCTTCGAGAGCCAGCATCGAGAGGATGTCCGGGGTGCCGACCCGGCCTCGCAGCGCACCCGGCGCGGGCTCGTACGACGGGCTCATGCCGAAGGGTTCGGCGTGCGAGTTCCAGCCGGGCAGCGGCGAGTCGAAGCGGTCCTGGAGGTCGGACCGCACGTACAGGTACGCGGGCGAACCGGGGCCGCCGTTCAGGTACTTGTAGGTGCAGCCGATCGCCAGGTCCACTCCGTGCTCGTCGAGGCCGACGGGCAGGGCGCCCGCGCTGTGGCACAGGTCCCACACCACCAGCGCGCCCGCCGCGTGGATCGCGGCGGTCAGGGCGGGGAGGTCGTACTGCCGGCCCGTGCGGTAGTCGACGTGGTTGAGCAGGACGGCCGCCGTGCGCGGGCCGAGCGCCGAGGGCACCTCGGCCGGATCGACCGGGCGCAGTTCACAGCCGGTCAGGCGGGCGGCCGAGGCCGCGATGTACCCGTCGGTCGGGAACGTCGTCGCGTCGACCAGGATCTCGTCCCGGCCCTCCGGGGCGAGCCGTACCGCTCCCACCAGGGCCTTGAACACGTTGACGCTGGTCGAGTCGCCGACCACGATCTGGCCGGGGGCGGCGCCGACGAGCGGGGCGATCCGGTCGCCGATCCGCTCGGGCGCGGTCCACCACCCGCTCTCCTCCCAGGAACGGATGCGGAGTTCGCCCCACTGACGGCGGACGACGTCCTCGACCCGGCCGGGGACGTCGACCGGCAGCGCGCCGAGCGAGTTCCCGTCCAGGTACACCACGTCGTCGAGCACGAACCGCTCACGCAGCTTGCCGAGTTCGTCGGCGGCGTCCAGCTCCGCCGCCCGCTCGGCCAGGGACCCGGGGGCTCGCTCAGACATGGGACCTCGCTGTCCACAGCTCGGGGAACACGTTCTTCTGCGCGCGCTTCTCCAGCCAGGCCACCCCGGCGGAGCCGCCCGTGCCGGTCTTCGAGCCCATCGCCCGGCGCGTGGCGACGAGGTGGTCGTTGCGCCATCGCCACACCAGCTCGGCGACATCGGTCAACGCCTCGCCGAGACGGGCGAGTTCGTCGCTGTCGTCACCGGCGTACAGCGCGGTCCAGACGGCCTCCACCTCGCGGGCGGGCTCGTACCGCCGGGACACGTCGCGCTCCAGCACGGCGGCCGGGATCGCGTGGCCGCGGCGGGCGAGGAGCCGCAGCACCTCGTCGTACAGGCTCGGCTCGTGCAGGGCCTTCTCCAGCTCGGCGTGCACGCGCGGCGCGCCCCGGTGCGGGACGAGCATCGACGCGGACTTCTCGCCGAGCAGGAACTCCATCCGCCGGTACATCGCGGACTGGAAGCCCGAGCCCTCGCCGAGGGCCGACCGGTAGGAGTTGAACTGGGCGGGGGTCAGCTGTCCGAGCGGCCGCCACGAGGCGTTCAGCGCCTCCAGCTCCCGTACCGAACGCTTCAGCGCGGCCACCGCGACGGGGATGTCGTCCGAGCGCAGGGCGC
The DNA here is from genome assembly GCF_036231965.1 of Streptomyces sp. NBC_01428. Taxonomy (NCBI): domain Bacteria; kingdom Bacillati; phylum Actinomycetota; class Actinomycetes; order Kitasatosporales; family Streptomycetaceae; genus Streptomyces; species Streptomyces sp. NBC_01428. The sequence goes on from NZ_CP109499.1 coordinate 4,505,252, forward strand.
GCGCCGCCGTCTCCCACTCGTGGACGATGACCGTGAACCACAGCTCCATGACCTGGGTCGTCACCAGGAAGACCATCTCTCCGGGGTCGTCGGAGAGGGTGTGCTGGAGGTGGGTGAGCACGTCGGCCTGTACGTAGTCCTCGTACGGCGTCGTGCCCTGGAAGTCGAGATGCGGGGTCTCGGGCTCCTGAGCCTGCGGGGGCTGAGCCTGGTGGGACATCGCTGTCTCCTGCGTTGTGCTCCGGGTAGCGGTCCGCCCCTGCCGTTACCGACACGGGGGCCCCGGTCCCCACCGGGCATCCTCCACAATCGTCCCCCGAAACCGCAAGGTCCGCCTGGTCACACCAGGCGGACCCGCATCAGGGCCCCGTGCGGACGGGGTCCGGTACTAGCCCAGCGTCTGGGCCGCCGTCGGCGAGGAGTCCTTCAGGAACTGGCTGCAGCGCTCGTACTCCTCCTGCTCGCCGATCGCTCCGGCGGCGCGGGCGAGGGCGTGCAGGGCACGCAGGAAGCCACGGTTCGGCTCGTGGTCCCACGGCACCGGGCCGTGGCCCTTCCAGCCGCTGCGGCGCAGGGAGTCCAGACCGCGGTGGTAGCCCGTACGGGCGTAGGCGTACGACTCGACGACGCTGCCCCGCTCGAACGCCTCGTCGGCGAGCTGCGCCCAGGCGAGTGAGGAGGTGGGGTACTTGGCGGCGACGTCGGCGGGGGCCGTGCCGTTCGCGAGGAGCTCACGCGGCTCCGGGTCGTCGGGGAGATGGGTCGGGGGCGGTCCCCCGAGGAGGTTCTCGTGAATCGTCATGGGTTCCAGTCTGGCGCATCCCGCACCCGGCCCACCGCCCGGCGGAGCGGCGGCGGCACCTTTCCGGGGCGAGGCCGGCCCGGACGGCGCGCGGGCCCGGGCGGTCAGGGGGTCGGGCCCGGGCCCGGGCCGGGAGTGTCCGGGCCCGCCGGGCGTGCGGGGCCTGCGGGCCCCAGGGTGCCGTGGCTGGTGCGGCGGGGTTCCAGCGGCGGCGCCAGGATCGAGCCGTGGGTCCGGCACTCGGGGCGCCGGCAGTCCGGGGCGGGACGGCGCACGGTCGTGAACGCGAGCACCGCCCCGACCACCAGCACGCCCGCGCACAGCGGCATCGCCCGCCGGAACGCGGCGTCGAAGGCGTCCGCCGAGCGGTACGCCTCCGAGCCCATCCCGGTGAGCACGGGCAGCGCGGCCACGGCGACGAGACCGGCGGCACGGGCCGCCGCGTTGTTGATGCCGCTCGCCAGCCCCGCCCGCCCGGTGTCCACCGAGGCCAGCACGGTCGCGGTCAGCGGCGCGACCAGGGTGACCATGCCGAGGCCCATCACCACCAGCGCGGGCAGCACGTCCGCGACGTACGAGGCGTCCTCGCCGACCCGCAGCATCAGCAGCATGGCCGTCGCGCACAGCAGGGGGCCGACCGTGAGCGGGATGCGCGGCCCGATCCGCTGGGCGAGCTCGCCGGAGCGTGCGGAGAACAGCAGCATCAGGGCCGTGGTCGGCAGCAGGGCGGTACCGGCTTCGAGCGCGGAATACCCCGCCACCACCTGGAGCTGGAGCGCGGTCAGGAAGAAGAAGCCGCCGAAGGCCGCGTAGACGCACAGGGTCACCAGGTTCACGGCCGTGAACTGGCGTGACGCGAAGATGTCCGGCGGCATCATCGGATCGGACCGCCGCCGCTCGACCTGTACGAAGGCCACGCCCGCCGCCACACCGGCGACCGCCGTCACCGGCACGAGCACGGAACCGCTCCGGGCCTCGATCAGGGCGTAGGTCACCAGGGCGAGGGCCGCCGCGCCGAGGACCGCCCCGAGGACGTCGAAGCGGCGGTGCGCCGCGGCCTCCCCGCTCCCGGCCTTCCCCCCGTCGAAGGTGCCGGAGGACTCGGGGACGTGCCGCAGGGCGACGGGCACGCAGACCAGCGCGGCGGGGATGTTCAGCAGGAAGACCCAGCGCCAGCCCGGCCCGTCCACCAGCCAGCCACCGAGGAACGGTCCGACGGCGGCCCCGACGCCGCCGAAGCCCGACCACAGGCCGACGGCCCGGGCCCGGTCGGCGGGGTGGAAGGAGGCCTGGATGATCGCCAGCGAACCGGGAGTGAGCAGCGCCCCGCCGACGCCCTGGAGCACGCGGGCCGCGATGAGGATGCCGACGTTCGGGGCCAGCCCGCAAATCAGCGACGCGGCGGCGAACCACACCACGCCGACGACGAAGATCCTCCGGCGCCCGAAGCGGTCGCCGAGCGAGCCGCCGAGCAGGATCAGCCCGGCCAGCGAGAGCATGTAGCCGTTGACGGTCCACTGGAGCGCGGCGAGGCTCGCGTCCAGGTCACGGCCGATGGCCGGCAGGGCGACGTTGACGACCGTCGAGTCCAGCAGGGCCATGCTGGACCCGAGGACCGTCGTCAGCAGGACCCACTTCCCCGCCGGGGAGGAGATCCGCAGGGCAGGTCCGACGGCGGTGTCGGGTCCGTCGTCCGATGCGTCCCGCTCGGGCACAGCCATACCCCGGAGCATACGGAAGGGCCCGGCACCGCGTGGGGTGCCGGGCCCTTCCGTGTGCGACGAGCGGGCGCGCCCGCGTCCGCGGGCACAGGGCCGCGCGAGCGGGGCGGCGCCTACTTGAGGCGGGTGCCCGTGGAGCGCAGGGCGGCGCAGGCCTCGGTCACGCGCGTGGCCATGCCGGCCTCGGCGAGCTTGCCCCAGGTGCGCGGGTCGTACTTCGACTTGGTGCCGACCTCGCCGTCGACCTTCAGGACAGCGTCGTAGTTGCGGAACATGTGGTCCACGACCGGGCGGGTGAACGCGTACTGCGTGTCGGTGTCGAGGTTCATCTTCACGACGCCGTTCTCCAGCGCGGTGGCGATCTCCTCGGCGGTGGAGCCGGAGCCGCCGTGGAAGACGAAGTCGAACGGGCTCGCCTTGCCGTACTTGGCGCCCACACCCTCCTGGAGGTCCTTGAGGAGCTCGGGGCGGAGCACGACGTTGCCCGGCTTGTACACGCCGTGCACGTTGCCGAAGGACGCGGCCAGCAGGTAGCGGCCCTTCTCGCCCAGGCCGAGGGCCTCGGCGGTGCGCAGCGCGTCGTCGACGGTCGTGTACAGCGAGTCGTTGATCTCGTGGCTGACGCCGTCCTCCTCACCGCCGGTGGGGGTGATCTCCACCTCGAGGATGATCTTCGCGGCGACGGCCTTGGCGAGCAGCTCCTGGCCGATGGCCAGGTTGTCGGCGAGGGTCTCGGCGGAGCCGTCCCACATGTGGGACTGGAACAGCGGGTCGCGGCCCTGGGCGACGCGCTCGGCGGACACCTCGATCAGCGGGCGCACGTAGGCGTCCAGCTTGTCCTTCGGGCAGTGGTCGGTGTGCAGCGCGACCGTGATGTCGTACTTGGCGGCGACGATGTGCGCGAACTCGGCGAGGGCGACGGCGCCGGTCACCATGTCCTTGTTGTGCTGGCCGCCCAGGAACTCCGCGCCACCGGTGGAGATCTGGATGATGCCGTCGCTCTCCGCCTCCGCGAAGCCGCGCAGCGCAGCGTGCAGGGTCTGCGACGAGGTCACGTTGATGGCCGGGTAGGCGAACTTGCCTGCCTTCGCCCGGTCGAGCATCTCGGCGTAGACCTCGGGGGTTGCGATGGGCATCTGTCCGCTCCTTGTATGTGCGGGTCTGCGTACTGCTGCTGCCGTACGACGGGACTGGTGCTATGGCCCTGACCTAGGGGGGCGACGTCATCGTCGGCCCCATCTTTCCAGACGTGCCCGGATGGTCCGCACCCCCTGTCCGGCATGCGGGACCCCACGCCCGGCGGGGTCCCGCGGGGGCGTCGTCAGTCGAGGCCCAACTCGTCCTTGGAGTAGGCGAAGAGGTACGGGACACCGGCGCCCGCCTCGATCTTCTCGGCGGCTCCGGTGGCACGGTCGACGATCGTGGCGACGCCGACGACCTCGGCGCCGGCCTCCCGGACCGCCTGGACCGCTTCGAGGGGGGAGCCGCCCGTGGTCGAGGTGTCCTCGACCACGAGCACGCGCCGGCCCTTGATCTCGGGGCCCTCGACGCGACGCTGGAGGCCGTGCGCCTTCGCGGCCTTGCGGACGACGAACGAGTCGAGCTTGCGCCCGCGCGCGGCGGCGGCGTGCAGCATGGCCGTGCCGACCGGGTCGGCGCCCATCGTCAGGCCGCCCACCGCGTCGTAGTCCAGCCCCTCGGTCAGGTCGAGCAGGACCTGACCGACGAGCGGGGCGGCCTCGCCGTCCAGCGTGATGCGGCGCAGGTCCACGTAGTAGTCGGCTTCCAGACCCGAGGAGAGGGTCACCTTGCCGTGCACCACGGCCTTGTCCTTGATCTGCTGCAGCAGCTCGCCGCGTACGTCACTCATGCCCGCCAGCTTAGAGGCGCCGCCAGCTCCAGGTCATGGTGGCTTCGAGGGGCTCGATGGGGGTGACCAGGCGGGGGTGGGTGTTGAGCCCGTTCGGCGGACCGGTCTGCGGCTCCACGCACACGGCGGCCTCCTGCTCGTCGTAGACGACGGCCCACTCCTCGCGGCTGGTGACCTTCAGCTCCAGCCGCTCCGGCCAGGTGAGGGTGACGTCGACGCCGTCCGGCATGCCGAAGCAGTCGTCCCAGGGGCCCGGCTGCGGGTCGAGGCGGCGGCCGGTGGGCAGGTGGTCGTCGCCGCGCTCCTCCTGCCACGCGGGCAGGAAGTCGACCCGCACGTCCGCGCCGCCGTCGCCCAGGTTCCGGTGGAACCAGGGGTGCCAGCCGATCTGGGCGGGGAACGAGTCCCCGTACGTCTCCACGGACATGGTGACCGTCAGACCGTCCCCGGTGAGGGCGAACGCCTGGGTGACCCGGCCGGGGTGCGGCCAGGGCTCCACCAGGTCGTACGTGATCACGGCCTCGTCGGCGGTGGCGCGGGCGGTCTTCCAGGCGCCGTCGCGGGCGGTGCCGTGGATGGCGTGCGGCGGGGAGTTCAGCGGCATCTGCCGGACGGTCGCGCCGTCGAGGAAGCGGCCGTCCCGGATGCGCCCGCACCACGGGACCATCGGGAAGCACCCGAACTTGGCGCCCTGCCGCAGCAGTTCGACGCCGCCGACCCGCAGACTCCCGATCCGTCCGCCGTTGCCCGGCGTCACGGTCACCTCCGCGTCACCCGCGGTCAGCGTGATCTCTTCGTCACTCACACAGCGACCCTACTGGTCCGCTCCCGTCCCCCGCCGTCCCGTCTCCGGACCCACCGCACACGGTGCGGCGATCGTCCGGGCCGCGTCGCACCTCGGCGCCGCCTGCTCCGAACGACAGGCCTAGCGGCGCCGGCGCAGGGCGCGGGTCACGGCGATGGCCGAGGCCACGGCGATGGCCGCGGCGGGGGCCGCCCAGCGGAGGGTGGCGCGGGCGGCGGTCGCCTCCGGGGGCGGGACGGGGGCGTAGCGGCCACGCGGCGGGGCGTGGTCCACCTCCTCCGCGCTGCGTCCGATCATCGTCCGCCGCGCGTGGGCCGCCTCGGCCATCGCGTCCTCGGCCCCCGGCTCCTCGCCCTCCACGGCGAAGGCCTCTCCCCCGAAGTCCCCGAAGTCGTCGTCCTCGGCCCCCGGGTCGAGCGACGAGGGCGGTACGTCGGTCTCGAAGAGGGCGGACGGCCCGGAACCCTCACCGGGGTCCGCCGCTTCGGTCCGCTCCGCGGCGTCCGTTCCGGCGTCCGGGTCGGGGGCGGTGCCGGCCGGCGGGTCACCCTCCGTCCCGGCCGGCGTGGCGTCCCCGGGCTCACGCTCTGGTCTGGGTTCGCCGGCGGCGGTGCGCGGCTCGGTCCCGGCACGGGGCCGGGCCTCCGGCTCCTCGTTCTCCGCCGTGAGCCCCGCCGTCAGGGACTCCGTGAAGCGGGTCAGCAGCCGGCGGGCCGCCGCGGCGACCGAGTCCTCGGAAAGTTCGGTGAGCCGCCCGTCGGCGGACGCCGTGCCGCCGTAGGCGAGCGTCGTACCGCCCTCGGCGGGCGCCAGACGCAGGGTGAGCGCGAGTTTCACCACGCCCCTGCCGCGCACCTCCGTGCCGTCGCCCTCGACGGCGTACGCACCGTCCTCCCGGGCGGTCAGCCGCAGCGCCCCGCGGTAGGTGATCGTGTGCCCGGCGACACGGACCTTCAGGCGTCCGGCGACCCGGACGGGCCGCGGGTGCGCGGCCCCGGCGGGGTCCTGCCCGGCGTCGGGGCCGGCCGACGCGTCCTGTTGGAGCCCCGGGACGGCGCGGGCGACCCGGACGGGGTCGGCGAGTGCCTCCCTGAGCGGCCCGGCCGGAAACGGAACGAACACCTCATGCTCCATGTCAGCCGAGCCTACCCAGCGCGCCCCGGACCGCACCCGGGTATCACGGGATTCCCGCACCTCCTGCTCAGTCGGAGTACCGCGGGTGCACCAGCGTGGACGGTGCGAGGGGCCGGTGCGGGCGGCTGCGGTCCGCGGCCCTGGCGTCGGCGGCCAGGGCCGCGCGGGTGAGGGTGCGCAGCCGCGGCCCGGAGGCGGGCAGCCGCAGCGGCTCGGCCGAGCGGGCGGCCAGCACGAAACCCCAGTCGCCCGGGGCACCCACGGAACCGCCGGTGGTGCGGTCGGGTCCGGCGGCGAAACCGGAGTCCCGTCCGGCGACCCGGTAGGGCGTGGTGCGCAGACCCGCCGCGCGGAGCGTCGCCTCGACCGTCCAGAACACCCGCTGCCGCCCGTCGAGCGGCCCGGCGTGGACGACCAGACGCCCGCCGGGGGCGAGGACGCGCCGGGCCAGGCCGTAGAACTCCTGCGAGTACAGCTTGGTGCTCGCGGTGATGCCCGGGTCGGGGAGGTCCGAGACGACCACGTCGTACGTCGACGCCGCCCCGCGCAACCAGGTGAAGGCGTCCTCCGTGACCTCGTGCACGCGGGGGTCGTCGTACGCGTGGTGGTTGAGGGCGGTGAGCGCGGCGTCGTGGCGGGCGAGCCGGACGACGTCCGCGTCGATCTCGACGACGTCGAGCCGGCGCACCCCGGGGTGGCGCAGCACCTCACGCGCGGCGAGCCCGTCACCGCCGCCGAGGATGAGCACGCGGGCGTGCGGTCCGTTCATCGCGGGGTGCACGAGCGCCTCGTGGTAGCGGTGTTCGTCGTGGCCGCTGAACCGCAGGCGGCCGTCGAGGAAGAGGTGCAGCGGGTGCCCTCGGGTGCCGCCCGCGAGGACGACCTCCTGGACACCGCTGCGCAGGGCCACGCGCACGTCCCCTCCGTACACGGCGTGCCGCGCCGCCCGCTCGAAGTCGTCGACCAGCACGGCGGCGGAGGCGAGCAGCCCGAGCACGACGACGTTGGCGACGAGCAGGGTCCAGCGCGCCCGGCGGGTCAGGTCCTTGCGGAACAGGCCGAGGACGAGGGCGCCGCCCGCGACCGCGTTGACCGTGCCGGTGAGCAGTGCGCCGGTGAGCTGGCCGAGGAGGGGCAGCAGCAGGAAGGGGAAGGCGAGGCCGCCGACGAGGGCGCCCACGTAGTCGGCGGCGAACAGGTCGGCGACCGCGCCGCCGGGGTCCTGGCGGCGGATGCGCTGTATCAGCTCCATCAGGAGGGGGACCTCGGCGCCGATGAGCAGGCCGATGGCGAGCGAGAAGGCGACCAGCAGCCAGCGGGACCCGTCCGCCCACAGGCCGCCCCAGCCGCCGGTCCAGGCGAACACCGCGTACAGGGCCATCGCGCTGCATCCGCCGACCAGGGCGAGCGCCGCCTCGACCGCGCCGAAGCCGGCCGCGGCGCGCGGCCGCAGCCGTTTCGCGGCGAGGGAGCCGACCCCCATGGCGAAGACCATGACGGACAGCACCACGGAGGCCTGCGTGACGGAGTCGCCGATCAAGTAGGAGGCGAGGGCCACGAGTTCCAGTTCGTACACCAGTCCGCAGGCCGCGCAGACGAACACGCCGGCCAGGACGAGGAACCGGCCGACGCCCGGGCGGACGGGCAGCCGCGCCTGGCCCTGGACGCCCCAGGGCGGCGGCGCGCCGGGTGGGGCAGGCGCGTGCGGTTCGATCACGCTGCGAACGCTACGTCACGGCACCACTGCGCTTCGTCACCCACACGTGTGGAAAGCGTTGCGCTTCATGGCACATGGGCCCGGCGCGGGCATCTTCCCCCCGGACCCGGCAGCCATGCGCGGCCCGCGGCCCGCTTCCTCAGACCCCGGACGCGCTGAGGGCGTCCGCGCGCACACCGACCCGGGTACGCGTCGCGACCAACTGCCCGTCCTGCGGGTACGCGTGCCACGTACGCCAATGGACCTGGCCGTCGTGGCGCTGGGCGAGCATCGCGGTGAAGGCGTGCGGACTGCCGGGGAAGACGCCGGCGAGCCCCTGGGGGTGGTCCGAGACCAGCGCGAGCAACTCCTGGGCGCGGCCCGCGAAGGAGCCGGGCGACAGGACCTCGACGCGGGCCGCGAACTCGTACTCCCAGTCGCCGAACTGCTTGGCCACGCCGAGGGGCAGGGGCGTGCTGCTGCCGGGGATGCAGGCGACGGTCTCCGAACAGCTGCCCCGCTCCTCCTCCAGGAGCACCTGGTGGGACGCGCCGAGCAGTCTCAACTGCAGGTTCGCCCCGTTCAGTTCGAGATCGAGGGTGGCGAGGGCCGGCAGCGGTTCGCGGCCCAGTGTCCAGGCGAGATCGGCCGCGCGCGTGTCGGTGTACGAGGTGTTCAGGGTCGTGAGCATGGGTCGGCTCCGCTAGCACGCAAAGGTGAGGTGGGGTTCCGGCGCAGCCGGTCGGCACCGGGGGAACGGCCCGGTCGGCCCGGCCGGAAGGACTTCCGGAGGACGGTTCCGATAGGACCATCCGATGGACTTCCGAAAGCCTGTCGGCCCAGGGCCGCTTCGGTGATGTACCAGGGCTGCTGTGGTGGTTTAGAGGGAATCATGAACAGTGGCGCCGCCACAGCGTTTTTACCCAACTTCGTAGGGTTTCCATCCCCCCGAGGGCTGCACAGCTCAACTGTTCAACTACGGCGTACGCCCGGGGGTACGGAAGTGCCCGCCGGCAGAGGTCTGCCGACGGGCACTTCCGTGCGCCGGATGCGCGTTCCCCGCGCGGAGCTCAGCTGCCCCGTGTCAGCTGCCTCCGCCGCATCCGCCGCCGCCTCCGCACGAGGACCCGCCGCCGCAGGACGAGCCTCCGCACGACGAGTGACCCCCACAGGAGTGACCCCCGTGGCCGCCGTGGTGACCGCCGGACGAACCGCCCGACGAACAGGACGCGCTGCTGCCGCCGGCCGCGGCCCCGCCACCGGCCCACCAACTGCTGTCACTGCCCCCCGACCCGCTTCCCGAGCGGCCCCCGGACCGGCGCTTGCGCTTGCTGCCCCCGCTCACGGCCTTCACGAACACGACGAGCAGGACGACCGCCAGGATGATGCCGAAGATCATGGCGTCACCCTCCTTTCGTTCCCCCGAAGCGGCCCCCCGTGGGCCGTGCTTCTCGATTCCGGTCTTGCGTGACAGGGGGATGCCCTCACGCGTCACGCCCCAAAGCAGAGTTGAGCAACTCCTGAGCATCCGGAAATGGGGATGCCTCCGGGCGCCGCTCCTCCCTACGGTGGCCCGATGACGTCGATCAAGAAGTTCCAGGTCACCTTCGACTGCGCGGAGCCCGAGCGCCTGGCGCGCTTTTGGTGCGAGGTGCTCGGGTACGTCGTCCCGCCGCCGCCGGAGGGGTTCGCCACCTGGGAGGCGTTCAAGGCCGCGCAGCCGCCCAAGGAGCGGGACGCGTGGTTCGCCTGCGTCGACCCGTCGGGCGTCGGCCCCCGGTTGTACTTCCAGCGCGTCCCCGAGGGGAAGGCCGTCAAGAACCGGGTGCATCTCGACGTACGGGTGGGCACCGGGCTCGTGGGCGAGGAGCGCCTCGCGGCACTGGAGGCCGAGCGCGCACGGCTGGAACCGCTCGGGGCCGTCCACGTGCGGACGCTGTACGACGGCGACGACGCGTGCATCCCGATGCTGGACATCGAGGGCAACGAGTTCTGCATCGACTGAGGGACCGGCCGGGGGACGGGCCGGCGGACCGGCGGGAGGGGCCCGCGGACCCCGGCCCGGCAGGGGTGCCCGTCGGCGGCGGTGAGTTGAGGACTGCGGGGCTTGGGCGGAGGATGGCGCGCATGACCTCCAGCGCGCGACCCCTGTTGAACCGCCGGCTCGCCGAGTTCGGGACGACGATCTTCGCCGAGATGTCCGCCCTCGCGACGAGCACCGGGGCGATCAACCTCGGCCAGGGTTTCCCCGACACCGACGGTCCCGAGGAGATCCGGGAGGCGGCCGTCCGCGCGCTGCGGGACGGCCGCGGCAACCAGTACCCGCCGGGGCCGGGCGTCCCCGAACTGCGCGCCGCCGTCGCCGCGCACCAGGAGCGCCGCTACGGCCTGTCCTACGACCCCGACACCGAGGTGCTGGTGACGGCGGGCGCCACCGAGGCCATCGCCGCCTCCCTGCTCGCGCTGCTGGAACCGGGCGACGAGGTGATCGCCCTGGAGCCGTACTACGACTCGTACGCGGCCTCCATCGCCCTGGCGGGCGGCACCCGGGTGCCGGTGACCCTGCGCCCCGACGAGGAGGCCGCCGCCGACACCCCGGGCGGGGTCCCGCACCGCCGCTTCCGGCTCGACCTCGACGAGCTGCGGGACGCGGTCACCGACCGGACCCGGCTGCTGCTGCTCAACACCCCGCACAACCCGACGGGCACCGTCCTGACCCGGGCCGAGCTGACCGAGATCGCCCGGCTCGCCGTCGAGCGGGACCTGCTCGTGGTGACCGACGAGGTCTACGAACACCTGGTCTTCGACGACGCCGAGCACATCCCCCTGGCCACCCTGCCCGGCATGCGCGAGCGGACGGTCACCATCGGCAGCGCGGGCAAGACGTTCTCCTTCACCGGCTGGAAGGTCGGCTGGGTGACGGCGTCGCCCGATCTGGTGACGGCGGTCCGCTCGGCGAAGCAGTTCCTCACGTACGTGTCCTCCGGGCCCTTCCAGTACGCGGTCGCCGAGGCGCTGGCGCTGCCCGACACGTACTTCGACGCGTTCCGCGCGGACATGCTGCGCAAGCGGGACCTGCTGGCGGCGGGGCTCACCGACGCGGGGTTCTCGGTGTTCCGGCCGCAGGGCACGTACTTCGTCACCACCGACATCCGGCCGCTCGGCGAGTCCGACGGCTTCGCGTTCTGCCGCGCGCTGCCCGAGCGGGCCGGCGTCGTCGCCATCCCGAACGCCGTCTTCTACGACCACCGGGAGGCGGGCGCGCCGTTCGTGCGGTTCGCGTTCTGCAAGAAGGTGAGTGTGCTGGAGGAAGCCGTGGGACGGCTCCGCAAGGCGTTCGCGGGCTGACCGTCGCCCTGCGGGACTGCTCGACGCGTCCCCCACCGCCCCGCCTGCCCGGCACTTTCGCGCCGGAGGCCGCCATTTTCGGCGCTTGCCGCACCGACGGAGGTCGACGTACAATATTCTGTACGTGGAAGGAGGGTCGATTGTGAAGACCATGACGTATTCCGAGTCGCGCGCGCGGTACGCCGAGGTGCTCAACTCCGTCACCGACGACCGCGAAGAGGTCGTCATCACCCGGGCCGGACATGAGCCGGTCGTCATCGTCTCCCTTGAGGACTACGAGTCCCTGAAGGAGACGGCGTACCTGCTGCGCAGTCCGGCCAACGCCCGGCGCCTGCTCGCGTCCATCGACGAGCTGGAAAACGGCGGCGGCATCGTGCGCGAGCTGGCAACCGACGCGTAGGGCCGCGAGTTGAAGATCACCTTCTCCTCCCGTGCCTGGGAGGACTACCTGTGGTGGCAGCTTCAGGACCGGAAGATCCTTAAGCGCATCAACGCGCTCATCGCGGACATCACCCGCAACGGCAACGAGGGCATCGGCAAACCGGAACCGCTCAAGCACGGATTCCAGGGCTACTGGTCGCGCCGCATCAACGACGAGCACCGGCTGATCTACAAGGCCACCGAGGACAGCGTCCTGATCGCACAGTGCCGCTACCACTACGAAAGCTGACGGGACTCCGGGGTCGGGCACAGCACCCTTCTCACAGCTCCTATTTCGACGCCTTCCGAGCGGACATGGTGGCCAAGCGGGACGTCCTGGCGACGGGCCTGGCCGAGGCGGGCTTCGAGGTCTTCCGCCCGGCCGGCACCTACTTCATCACGACCGACATCCGCCCCCTCGGCCCCGAGCTCTCCCACAACGGCGACGGCTTCGCGTTCTGCCGCGCGCTGCCCGAGCGGGCCGGCGTCGTCGCCATCCCGAACGCCGTCTTCTACGACCACCGGGAGGCGGGCGCGCCGTTCGTGCGGTTCGCGTTCTGCAAGCGGACGGACGTGCTGGAGGAGGCCTCGCGACGGCTGAAGGCGGCCTGGTAGCCCGGCCCGGGCGGCAGGAGGGCCGTTTCCTAGCACCGGCGGACGTCCCCGCCCGCGCGCCACGCCGGGCGGCGAGGATGCGCACCCGCACGGGTGCTCCCGGCTCGCGAACCCCCGCTGGGGATCGCACAGTTCGGGTGTGACCCACCCGAACACCGTCGCCCGCCCCGCCTTCGCGGAACCCGCCGGGAGTGCCGTCGGCCCCTCCCGCGGCGCGCGCGCCGGGTGGTCCCCCCTGCTGACCGCGCTCGGGCTGTTCGCCGCCGCGCGCGCGACGGGCGTCCTCGTGCTCGCCGCGACCGCGTGGGCCACCGGCAGACATCCGGCGACGCTGCTCGCGCGGTCCTGGGACTCGCTCTGGTACCTGAGGATCGCGGCGCACGGCTACGGCCGCACCCTGCACCTGCGCCCCGGGGTCGTCTACAGCGACCTGGCGTTCTTCCCGCTGTACCCGGGGCTCGTGCGCGCGGTGACCGCGCTGACGCCGCTGAACGCGAGCACCGCGGCCCTGCTGGTCTCCTGGCTCGCGGCGGCCGTCGCGGCGTGCGGGATCTACGCGGTCGGGGCACGGCTGCGCGGCCGGGCGGTCGGGACGGCGCTGGTGCTGCTGTGGGCGCTGCTGCCGCACTCGGTGGTGCTGTCGATGGCGTACACCGAACCCCTGCTCACCGCCTTCGCCGCCTGGTCCCTGTACGCGGTGCTCGACGGGCGCTGGGTGTGGGCGGGCGCGCTGGCCGCGCTCGCGGGGCTGACCCGGCCGAACGGCCTCGCGGTGGCCGCGGCGGTCCTCGCGGCGGCGGTGTGCGAGCTCGCGCGCCGCCGCGGCAGGGTTTCCCACAGGCTGTGGACGGGCGCCGCGCTCGCGCCGCTCGGCTGGGCGGGCTACGTGCTGTGGGTCGGCCACCGCAGGGGCGACCTGTTCGGCGGCTACTTCGCGGTGCAGCGGAGCTGGGGCTCGCGCTTCGACCTCGGCGCGGGTGCCCTCCGGTCCGTCCGGCACCTGCTGCTGCACGGCGGCCGGTTCGTGTTCCCCATGGCGATGGTGATCGTCGCGGCGGCCGTGCTGCTGTACGCACTGCTGATCGCGGAGCGGGCGCCGCTGCCGCTGCTGGTGCACAGCGGGGTCCTGCTGCTGATCACGCTGGGCGGCTCGGGGTTCTTCGCGTCGAAGCCGCGCTTCCTGCTGCCCGCGTTCCCGCTGCTGCTGCCGCTCGCCTCGGCCCTGGTCAGGACGGCGAGAGCCCGCCCCTGGCACGCGACCCTGGTGGTCGGTGCCCTGGCCGGGCTCTCGTTCGCCTACGGCGCGTATCTCGTCGTGGTCGCGCACACCCCGCTCTAGAGCGTGTCCGCGAGGGTGCGCGAGGGGTGCGCCGCCGCGAGGAGGAGAACTACTCCCCGTCGTCCTCGGGCTTCTCCGCCTCGTTGATCTCCTGCTCCAGGCCGAGCTGCTCGACGAGCCACTTGTCGAACTCGATGGCGGCGCGGACCCAGCTGACCGTGGAGGACACGAAGTGCTCCAGGCTGACGCCGGTGCCGATCAGCATCTGCGCCTCGCCGATCAGGCGGACGGTGCCGTCGTCGTGCGTGTGGCTGTAGACCTTCGGCCACAGGGTGCGGCGGTTCCAGTCGTCGATCGACTCCAGGAGCGCGGGCTTCTCCTCGAGCTGGTGGGGCCGGTCGTAGAACGTCCGCACCGAGAAGACCTGCTGGTCACCCTCGCCGCGGAACATGAAGTACGTACGGAACTCCTCCCACGGCGCCGCGAGGTCACCCTCGTCGTCGACGACGTACTTCAGCTCCATCTGCTCCAGGAGCTGCTTCACGAGGTCCTGATCCGGGACCACGGGGCCCGCGGGGCCGCCGGGCTGCGGCTCGGGCTGGCCCCCGAAGTTCGGAATCGAGGACGGGTCGATGCTCACCGTGTATTTCCCTTCGTACGGATTCTGCCATCCTCCCCCATGCGGGGCGGGGGGTGGCAACCCCTGGCCGGGCCTGTCCGCCGGGGGCTGACAAGATCCGGTCATCCGGGGACATCGGGCCAGGTGGGGATGGGCCACGGGGGTATGCGGGGCGTCGTGACGGCGACGGCGGGATGAACATGCACATGTCGGTCCCGGAGCGGGCGGAGGCCTCGGCTCCGTTCCGGGCGGCCGAGGAGCCGGCCGGTTCCGGACACGCCGAGGGCCCGCGGCACGGAGCCGCGGGCCCTGGCCGGAACACGTGCTCCGGTTACAGCGTCTTGCCGGTGGCCGGCCCCACGATCAGGCCGTCGCCGAAGGCGTCCACCCGGACCGTGTCGCCGTCCTTGACCTCGCCGGCCAGGATCTCCTTGGCCAGCCGGTCGCCGATGGCGGTCTGGACGAGGCGCCGCAGCGGGCGCGCTCCGTACGCCGGGTCGTTGCCCTCCTGCGCGAGCCAGGCCAGGGCCGCGTCGCTGACCTCCAGGGTGAGCCGGCGCTCGGCGAGCCGCTTGGCCAGCCGGTCGATCTGGAGGCGGGCGATGCGCTCCAGCTCCGCCTGGTCGAGCGCGGAGAAGACCACCAGGTCGTCCAGCCGGTTCAGGAACTCCGGCTTGAACGAGGCCCGGACGACCTCCAGGACCTGACGCTTCCTGTCCTCCTCGGAGCTCATCGGATCGGCGAGGCTCTGCCCGCCGAGGAACTGGCTCCCCAGGTTCGAGGTGAGGACCAGGATGGTGTTGCGGAAGTCCACCGTCCGTCCCTGACCGTCCGTCAGCCGCCCGTCGTCCAGCACCTGGAGCAGCACGTCGAAGACCTCGGGGTGCGCCTTCTCCACCTCGTCGAGCAGGATCACGCTGTACGGGCGGCGGCGCACGGCCTCGGTGAGCTGGCCGCCCTCCTCGTATCCCACGTAGCCGGGCGGGGCGCCGACCAGCCGGGCGACGCTGTGCTTCTCGCCGTACTCCGACATGTCGATGCGGACCATCGCCCGCTCGTCGTCGAAGAGGAAGTCGGCCAGCGCCTTGGCGAGTTCGGTCTTGCCGACGCCGGTCGGGCCGAGGAACAGGAACGAGCCGGTGGGGCGGTCCGGGTCGGCGATGCCGGCGCGGGTGCGGCGCACGGCGTCGGAGACGGCACCCACCGCCTCGGTCTGGCCGATCAGCCGGCGGCCCAACTCGTCCTCCATGCGCAGGAGTTTCTGGGTCTCGCCCTCCAGCAGGCGTCCGGCGGGGATGCCGGTCCAGGAGCCCACGACGTCGGCGATGTCGTCCGGCCCGACCTCCTCCTTGACCATGGTGTCCCGGCCGGCCTCCTCCTCGGCCTCCGAGGCCTCCTCCAAGTCCCTTTCCAGCGTGGGGATCTCGCCGTACAGCAGCTTGGAGGCGGTGTCGAAGTCGCCGTCGCGCTGGGCCCGTTCGGCCTGGCCGCGCAGCTCGTCGAGCTTCTCCTTCAGCTCACCGACGCGGTTGAGGGACTGCTTCTCCTTCTCCCAGCGGGCGGTGAGCCCGCGCAGCTCCTCCTCCTTGTCGGCGAGGTCGCGGCGCAGCTTGTCCAGCCGCTCCCGGCTGGCCGCGTCGGTCTCCTTGCCGATCGCCAGCTCCTCCATCTTCAGCCGGTCGACGACCCGCTGGAGCTCGTCGATCTCGACGGGGGACGAGTCGATCTCCATGCGCAGCCGCGAGGCGGCCTCGTCGACGAGGTCGATGGCCTTGTCGGGAAGGAAGCGGGAGGTGATGTACCGGTCGGAGAGGGTCGCGGCGGCCACCAGCGCGCGGTCGGCGATCTGGACCTTGTGGTGGGCCTCGTAGCGGCCCTTGAGCCCGCGCAGGATGGCGATGGTGTCCTCGACGGTCGGCTCGGCGACCAGCACCTGCTGGAAGCGCCGCTCCAGCGCCGGGTCCTTCTCGATCCGCTCGCGGTACTCGTCGAGGGTGGTGGCGCCGACCATGCGCAGCTCACCGCGGGCGAGCATCGGCTTCAGCATGTTGCCCGCGTCCATGGCGGAGTCGCCGCCCGCGCCGGCCCCGACGACCGTGTGCAGCTCGTCGATGAAGGTGATGACCTGCCCGTCGGAGTCCTTGATCTCCGCGAGCACGGTCTTCAGCCGCTCCTCGAACTCGCCGCGGTACTTCGCGCCGGCGACCATGGCGCCGAGGTCGAGGGAGACGAGGCGCTTGTTCTTGAGCGACTCGGGCACGTCGCCCTTCACGATCCGCTGGGCGAGCCCCTCGACGACGGCGGTCTTGCCCACGCCGGGCTCGCCGATGAGGACCGGGTTGTTCTTGGTGCGGCGGGACAGGACCTGCACCACCCGGCGGATCTCCTGGTCCCGGCCGATGACCGGGTCGAGCTTGCCCTCACGCGCGGCGGCGGTGAAGTCCGTACCGAACTTTTCGAGTGCCTTGTACTGGCCCTCGGGATCCGGGGTCGTCACCCTGCGCCCTCCCCTGGTCTTCTGGAACGCCTCCAGCAGCTTTTTCGCACCGGCGCCCTGCTGGGAGAGTACGTCGCCGCTCCGGCCGCCCTTCGCGGCGATCCCGACGAGCAGGTGCTCGGTGGAGAGGAACTCGTCACCCAGCTCCTTGGCGCGCTCGGCGGCGTCGGCGATGACGGCGAGCAGTTCGCGGTCGGGCTGCGGGGGCGCGACGGTGGAACCGGCCACGCTGGGCAGCCCGGCGAGGACCCGCTCGGCGCCGGCCCGTACGGAGGCCTGGTCGGCCTCCACCGCGGTCAGCAGGTCGATGATGTTCTCGTTGTCCTGCCCCTCCAGCAGAGCCAGCAGCAGGTGGGCGGGGGTGAGGTCCGGGTGCCCCTCCTTCACGGCACGGCTGCTCGCCGCGTTGATCGCGTCCCGGCTCCTGTTGGTCAGCTCGGCGTCCACGTTCGCGTTCTCCTCCTCCTGAGGTCCCTACCGTTGCCTGACACGGGCAACGTACACAAACTTGAGTCTATTCCACTCAAGGCTGGAGCGGGACAGGAACGGGCGGAGCGGGGCGTAGATTCAGGCCTCATGGCTTCCCTTCCGGTGGACCCGCGGCAGCCCGACGCCGCCTACCTGCGCTTCTGGCGTGAGCGCCACCTCTGCACCCTGACGACGCTGCGGCGCGACGGCACCCCGCACGTGGTGCCCGTCGGCGTCACCTACGACCCCGAGGCCGGTCTCGCCCGGATCATCACCGGCGGGGCCACCGCGAAGGCGGCCCACGTACGGGCGGCGGGGCCGGACGGGGCGCGGGTGGCGGTCTGCCAGGTGGACGGCAGGCGCTGGGCGACGCTGGAGGGGCTGGCCCGGGTGTCAACGGACCCCGAGCGCGTCGCGGACGCGGTGCGGCGGTACTCGGAGCGCTACGAGCGGGTGCCGTCCCCGAACCCGGCCCGCGTGGTCATCGAGATCGAGCTGACGCGGGCCCTGGGCCACGGCTGAGAACGACCTGCGGAGCAGGCCGCGCGCCGCGTCGCGACGGCTGGTTCCAGCCCTTGCCGGGATCGGCGGAAACCCGGAGATTTCCGGGAAAACTGCAGCGGCGTCACCGTGTTCAGGTCACGGTGACGCCGCTGCGGGGGGAAGTACCTGCGCGATCTACTACGACGGGGGAATCGCGTCAGGCACTGCGGGGGGTGGCTGCGATGGTCTCGACATCGGGGATGTCGGGCCCGGTCAGTCGCGCGTCGCGCTGATCGAGGTTCACGAAGATCATTCCGTACCGGATGGCACACCGTACTGGCTGCGGCGCCCCCCGAGGCCGCCGCAGACACCGATAGGCCCGTACGTCCTCGTCGTCGTCGCGCGTGACGACGACGGGCTCACCGAAGACGGTCACCATCAGCGAGTCACCGCTGTGGGGGATGGCGGTGACCAGGTCGATGAAATGCCAGCCGGAGCGGTACGCGGTCGCCATCTCGCGCCGGAACGAACGGTCGTCGGGTGGTGTAGTCATGAGTCCACTGAAGCCTTCGTGACGTCACTCGAAGCACTGCCGGCCGGAGCCACGAAACCCCAGCCGCTGTCAGCCAGCACGATCGTCTTCGCGTTGCCCCAGCCACTGTCGGCCAGGTCCGTCCGTACATTGCCCCAGCCGCTGTCGCCGGGCAGCGCCTTCGCCACGTTGCCCCAGCCACTGTCGGCGGGGAGCGCCTTCGCCGCGTTGCCCCAGCCACTGTCCAGAGCGAGAGCCGCCGGCCCGTTGCCCCAGCCACTGTCCAGGGAGAGAACCGCGGGCTCACTGCCCCAGCCACTGTCCGGTGGCGCGGAGGTGGTCGACGAACCCCCCGCCGCGAGACCCACACCACTCAGGGCCCCGACAGCCACAACCGCGGAGAAAGCGGTGGCAAGTACCGAGCGAAGCATTCTCCTGTACATAGTCGGCTTCGTCCTCACTTGATCGGATCCTCTCCCCCGGTAATGAAGACGATGTCTCATTCAGGCACGTCACCACCACCGACACGATGCATCATGTTCCTGCATGTTCAGGACCCTGGGGGGTGGCGATTTGCCCATAGAACGCACAAACCAGACACATCCCCATCCCGTCACGGAACTTTGTGACGAAGGGGCGCGCTTGTACACGAGCGCTTTGAGCACCGGACGGATCGCCCGGGCCGAGGCGACGGCAGCGCCATGCCTGCTGGAGTTCGCCCTGCTGCGCCCGGATCCCGACGACTCCAACTGGCTGCGCCCGGTGCCGCCGTCCGTCGCGCTCACCCAGCGTCTCCACCCTATTGAGCGCGAGATCCAGGAGCGCAGGCGGCGCACCATCGAACTGACCGAATCATTCGAGCCGTTCATGATGGTCAGCGCGATGGCACCCGCCCCCACCCACGCCATCACCGTGCTGGAGGGCATCGACCGGATCAACGCCGCGCTCGACATCGCGACCTCCGAGTGCCACACGGAGATGCTCACCATCCAGCCCGGCGGCCGCCGCAGCGAGCACATCCTGAACCAGGCCCTCGAACGGGACCGCCCGCTCACCGACCGCGGCGTCCGCATCCGCACGCTCTACCAGCACACGGTCCGCTACAGCCAGGGCACCGCCGCCTACATGGACCGCATAGCCAGCGGAAAGATCGAGATCCGGACGCTGGAGGAGCTGATCGAGCGGCTCATCATCTGCGACGGCACCGTCGCCTTCATCCCGGCGAGCGACGACAACCAGTTCGCCCTCGAACTGCGCCACCCCGGCCTCGTCCGCTATCTGACCAGGGTCTTCGAGCAGCTCTGGCGGCGCGCCACCCCGCTGCGCGAGGAAGTCACCTACGAGTCCACCCCGGACGGCATCACGGGCGTCCAGCGCTCCATAGCCAAGCTGCTCATCGAGGGCCACGTGGACGAGGCCATCGCCCGCAGGCTCGGGATGAACGTCCGCACCTGCCGGGCCCACATCGCGAAACTGGCGGCCTCCCTGGGCAGCGGCAGCCGCGCCCAACTCGGCTTCCTGATCGCCCAGTCGGGCATCCTGGAACAGGACCACTGACCGGCCGGCAACTCAGCGCTGGGCGGGCGAGCCCTGACCCGGCAGCCCCTGGACACCGGCCGCGCCCGGACCGGCCACGGAAGGGCCTGCCACGGCACCCGCGCCGTGCCGGGGCACGGTGACGGGGGACGGCTCCGGCGAGCGCGGCGGCCCGTCCAGCCCCGCCTGCGCGATCCGCACGCCCAACTGCGTACGGCTGGCCGCCCCCAGCGTCTCCGAGAGCCGGGCGATGTGGGCCCGGCAGGTGCGGACACTGATGCCGAGACGTTCGGCGACCA
This sequence comes from Streptomyces sp. NBC_01428, assembly GCF_036231965.1. Taxonomy (NCBI): domain Bacteria; kingdom Bacillati; phylum Actinomycetota; class Actinomycetes; order Kitasatosporales; family Streptomycetaceae; genus Streptomyces; species Streptomyces sp. NBC_01428. The sequence continues at coordinate 4,525,376 of NZ_CP109499.1, forward strand.
CCGCGTCCTGATGCCCCTCCGCCAGCAGCGCGGCGATCGAGCGCTCGCGGTGGGTGATGCCCTCGATGCCGGTGGACGGCAGCGGCGAGGCCAGCGGGATCGCGAGGCGCCACAACCGCTCGAACACCGTGACCAGGTAGTCGATCAGCGCCGGATGGCGCAGTTCGAGCGCGATGGTACGGTCCGAGTTGGCGGGGATGAAGGCGACCTTGCGGTCGAAGAGGATGAGCCGTTCCACGACCTCGTCGAGGGTCCGGGCCTCCGCCGCGTCCCCCATCAACTCCATGTAGTTCAGCAGGCCTTGGCCGTGCCGGGCGACATGCGTGTACAGGTCGCGCATGCGCACCCCGCGCCGCCGCATCTCCAGCGCCCGGTGCAGCCCCTCCACCAGTTCGTCCTCGCGCCGGATACCGCCGGGTTGGACCGTCAGGACCTCGCTCGCGCACTCCTCGGTCGCCTTGTCCATGGCGGCCCGGATACGCGGCAGTCCGTCCAGGACGCGGATCGCGGCACCCTCCGCGGGCGCCTGGACGCGGCCGCCGAGACCGGCGTACCACTCGAACGCGGACACCGCGTCGCCCACCCGCGCCTGACTGGCGCTGACCTCCTCGTACACCCCGCGCAGCAGCCGGGTCATGACCTCCTGCGGGGAGGTCGGCACCAGCCAGCCCATGTCGTCGGGGTCGGGGTGCAGCAGCGCCAGTTCCAGCAGGCACGGCACCGGGCCGGCGTCGTCGCGCGGCACCCGGCCGCGCCGCACGGCCCGCGAGTACACCCGGTCGCCGGCCTCGCACAGTCGGTCAGCGCCGTGCGGATGCCCGTCCGTCCCGTGCCCGGCCATCTCCCACCTCTGGCTCCAGCTCCGACCCCTGGCGTGGGCCCCGCGTCAGGGCGTCCTCCGCAGCGCAACTATGCGCGGACGCGTCCGGCACCGCAACACGGCTGCGCCGTCCCCGCGCGCCGTTTCGCCCCTCCTGGTCACCATAAATCCGCACCTCCGCCCCGCCCGTTGCAACAAGCTGCAAGCAGCGCCCCCCGGGCGCCCGGGACTTCGCGGGAACGACCCCCGAAAGACCCCCGGCGCACCGCCCGGGCTTGGCCGGATATCCCCCTCCGCGACGGCGTCCGGCGGGGAGCGGCCCCCGGAACGCGCACGGAACGCGAAGAGGGCCCGGGACGGATGTCCCGGGCCCTCGATGTCGTGCGCCGCTCCACGGGCGCCAGGAGGCTCCCGCCGCTGCCCGGCGGCCTCCCGTGGTGCCCCCGGTGCTACTTGAGCTTCAGAGCGTCGCAGGCCGCCTTGTAGGGGGCGGTGCAGATCTGCTTGACGGTGTAGATGCTGTCCTGCAGGACCGTGTCCTCGATGTTCGCCTTGGTCAGGTCGACCACGGGAACGAGCTGGGCCGGAATGTCCTTGTTCGTCGGGCTGCTCACCTTGTCGCGGGTCAGCGCGTCGAACTCGATCGAGCGGCCCTGGACCCGGGCGACCGCCATCTCCGCGGCGGCGCTCGCCTCCTGCGGATAGGACTTGTAGACGCTCATGAACTGGTCGCCCTTGAGGATCCGCTGCACGGCGACGAGTTCGGCGTCCTGGCCGGTGACCGGCGGCACCTTGCTGACGCCCGCGCTCTTCAGGGCGTCGATGACCGCGCCGGCGATGCCGTCGTTGGCGGCGTACACCCCCGCGATGTTGTCGAGGCCGACCTTCTGGATCGCCTCTTCCATGTTCGCCTTGGCGTTGACCGGGTTCCAGTCCTTGGTGTCGTACTTGTCGGCGACGATCACCTTGTCCTTGAGCTCGGACTCGGCGCCGGACTTGAACTGGGCCGCATTCGGGTCGGTCGTCGCGCCGTTCATCATGACGATCTTCTTCGCCGCCGAGTTGGCACCCAGCGCGCCGACCAGGGCCTTGCCCTGGACCTCGCCCACCAGCTCGTTGTCGAAGGAGATGTACGCGTCGATCGGACCCTGCGCCAGCCGGTCGTACGCGATGACGGGGATGCCGGCGTCCTTGGCCTTCCGCACGCCCTTCGCGATCGACTTCGAGTCCACCGCGTCCAGGAGGATGACGTCGACCTTGTCGTCCACCATCTCCTGGAGCTGGCTGAGCTGCTTGCCCGCGTCCTGCTCGGCGTTCCGGTAGACGACCTCACCCTTCTTCTCGGTGAGCTTCTTGACCTGCTCCTCGATGATCGGGTAGTCGAACTTCTCGTAACGGGTGTTCTCCTTCTCCGGGAGGAGGAGACCCACCTTGATGTCGTCGCCCTTCGTGGGGCTGGCCTTGGCGTCGCTTCCACCGAGCCCGTCCACGACCCCGCAGCCGGCGAGCGAGAGGGCGGCGGCGGACGAGGCCAGGGCTATGACGGTACGACGGAGACCGGTGTTACGAGTGTTCACATCAGGTGCCTTCCGGGCGAGGTTGCAGCATTGCGACCCAGGTGGCTGAAAGCCAACGCGGCGATCACCTCAGCGTCAAGGAGTAGCCACTTAACGAGATGGCAACAGCGTTCTGTGTTCCACAAGTGAACACGGTGGGAAGAGGTTACGCCCGAGGTTCCAGCAATCCCCTCAGCTTCACCCTGTGTCATCCACACGACGCGACCGACGTCCCGGACCGCGCGACCCCATCCACCTTGCCTTTAACGCTTGTTGACAGCCGGGTAAACCCCGGGAACCAGGCCTCGGCGCGAGCCGTCGCGCGGCACCGGATCCCGCGACCACGTCATGCGGGCGTCCGAACGAATGCGGTCAACCCGCCCATTCCGCCTGGACCGTAAAGATCGAGCCACCACGGACCGCGACCGGTCGGAAACGGTCACGGACTCCGCCGAGCACGCGAGAAGGGGCCCGGAGGAAGAACCTCCGGGCCCCTTCTCGGGTGCTGTGCTTCGGTCACTGATCGGGCGACCGCTTGGGACGCCAGACCACCAAGGCGCTCGTGTGCTGGACCTCCTGGTACGGGACCAGGTCACGCCGGTAGGAGGCGTGCACGGCGGCCTCGCGCTGCTGCATGGCCGCCGCGGCGCCGTCGAGGGCCGACTGGAGCTCGGCGACCCGCGACTGGAGCGCCGCCACCTGGTTCTCCAGCTCGATGATGCGCTTGATGCCGGCCAGGTTGATGCCCTCGTCCTGCGACAACTGCTGGACGGTGCGCAGCAGTTCGATGTCGCGGGCCGAGTAGCGGCGGCCCCGGCCGGCCGTGCGGTCGGGAGAGACCAGGCCGAGCCGGTCGTACTGACGCAGGGTCTGCGGGTGCAGTCCGGAGAGCTGGGCCGCCACCGAGATGACGTAGACCGGCGTCTCCTCGGTCAGTTCGTACGGGTTGCGCCGCCGACCGGTGGTGTCCATGGCTCCGTCATGCTCCCTTCGCGGCCTGGAACAGCTCCGCCCGCGGATCCTCACCCGCGGTCGCCTCGCGATACGCCTCCAGCGCGTCACGAGCCTTGCCCGACACGTCCTGCGGAACGGCCACCTCGACGGTGACGAGCAGGTCGCCCCGTGTGCCGTCCTTGCGGACCGCGCCCTTGCCCCGGGCGCGCATGGTGCGTCCGTTGGGTGTGCCCGGCGGCAGCTTCAGCGTCACCGCGGGGCCGCCCAGGGTGGGCACCTTCACCTCGCCGCCGAGGGCCGCCTCCGTGAAGGTGACGGGCACCGTGACGGTGAGGTTGTCGCCCTTGCGGCCGAAGACCGGGTGGGCGTCCACGTGGACCGTGACGTACAGGTCGCCGGAGGGGCCCCCGCGTTCACCGGGAGCGCCCTTGCCGCGCAGCCGGATCCGCTGGCTGTCACTGACGCCGGCGGGGATCCGCACCTGCATGGTCCGGGACGACTTGGCACGGCCGCTGCCCTTGCAGACCTCGCACGGGTTCTCCGAGATCAGTCCGCGGCCCTTGCAGTCCGGGCACGGGTCGGTGAGCGAGAAGCCACCGCCCGAACCGCGGGCGACCTGGCCGGTGCCGACGCACGTCGGGCACACACGGGGTGTGCCGTTCGCGTCGCCGGTGCCCGAACAGGCCTTGCAGGGGGCCTGCGAGGTCATGCGCAGCGGGACGGTCGCGCCGTCCACCGCCTCGGTGAAGCTGAGCGTCACCTCGGTGTCGATGTCCTGGCCGCGCCGGGGCTGCGTACGGGTTCCCGTACCGGCGCCGCCGCGGTTGAACAGGCCACCGAAGACGTCGCCTATGCCCCCGCCGAAGCCACCGGCTCCGCCGGCCTGGCCGCCGCCCTGGGCACCGCCTCCGAAGAGGTCGCCCAGGTCGAAGTTGAAGTTCCCGCCGCCCGCGCCGGGACCCGGCCGGAAGCCGCCGTTGCCGAAGAGGGCGCGTGCCTCGTCGTACTCCTTGCGCTTCTTGGGGTCACCGAGGACGTCGTTCGCCTCGGAGATCTCCTTGAAGCGCTCCTCGGCCTTGACGTTGCCCTTGTTGGCGTCCGGATGGTTCTCGCGGGCGAGCTTCCGGTACGCCTTCTTGATCTCGGCCTCGGTGGCGTCCTTGGGGACGCCGAGGACCTTGTAGAAGTCCTTCTCGATGAAGTCCTTGGTGCTCATCCCCGACGTCCCTCCTTCCTCGTCCGTTCAAGCTCAGCCCTCGTCCGGGCCACCGCTCTCCTTGTCCTTGGCGGTCTCGTCCGCCTCGGCCGCCTCGGCCGACTGGTCGGACTTGACCGTCGTCGCCCCGGGCTGCGGCTCGGCGACCGCCACCCGCGCGGGGCGGATGGTGCGCTCGCCGAAGCGATACCCCGGCTGCAGAATCGCCACGCACGTCGTCTCCGTGACGTCCGGCGCGTACGAGTGCATCAGGGCCTCGTGGATCGTCGGGTCGAAGGGCTCGCCCTCCTTGCCGAACTGCTGGAGCCCCATCTTGGCCGCGACGGTCTCCAGCGACTCGCCGACGGACTTGAATCCGCCGACCAGTTCGCCATGCTCCCGCGCGCGGCCGATGTCGTCGAGCACGGGCAGGAGCTCGGTCAGGAGGTTCGCCACGGCGATCTCCTTGACCGCGATCCGGTCACGCTCGACGCGGCGGCGGTAGTTCTGGAACTCGGCCTGGAGGCGCTGGAGGTCGGCGGTGCGCTCGGTGAGACCCGTGCGTGCCTGGTCCAGTTGTGCCGTCAGGCCGGCCAACTGTGCGCTGTCGTCCCCGTCCGGGGCCGCCGCCCCCTCCGCAGAGGGGGTGGTGGGCTTCGGATCGGCGTCGTCGGAGGTGGCGCCGGAGGGGACGTCGGGCTGCTCTTCGAAGCCCGGGGTCTCCTCCGTCACGCGGCACCGTCCTTGCGGTCCTCGTCGACGATCTCGGCGTCGACCACGTCCTCGTCCGCGCCGTCGGCCTTCGGGGCCCCGTCACCCGGGGCGTCGCCGCCCGCGGCCTGCGCGGCCTGAGCGTCGGCGTACATGGCCTGGCCCAGCTTCTGGGAGACGGCGGCGACCTTCTCGGTGGCCGTGCGGATCTCCGCTGTGTTGTCGCCCCCGGCGGCCTCGCCCTTGAGCGCGGCCTTCAGCTCCTCGACGGAGGCCTCGACCTCGGTCTTGACGTCACCGGGGACCTTGTCCTCGTTGTCCTTGAGGAACTTCTCCGTCTGGTAGACGAGCTGCTCGCCCTGGTTGCGGGTCTCGGCGGCCTCGCGGCGGGCGTGGTCCTCCTCCGCGTACTTCTCGGCCTCTTCGCGCATCCGGTTGACCTCGTCCTTCGGCAGCGAGGAGCCACCGGTGACGGTCATCTTCTGCTCCTTGCCCGTGCCCAGGTCCTTCGCGGTCACGTGCATGATGCCGTTGGCGTCGATGTCGAAGGCGACCTCGATCTGCGGGACGCCACGCGGGGCCGGCGGCAGACCGGTCAGCTCGAACATCCCGAGCTTCTTGTTGTACGCCGCGATCTCGCGCTCGCCCTGGTAGACCTGGATCTGCACGGACGGCTGGTTGTCCTCGGCCGTCGTGAAGATCTCGGACCGCTTGGTCGGGATCGTGGTGTTGCGCTCGATGAGCTTGGTCATGATCCCTCCCTTGGTCTCGATGCCGAGGGACAGCGGGGTCACGTCGAGGAGCAGGACGTCCTTGACCTCACCCTTGAGGACACCGGCCTGCAGGGCGGCGCCGATGGCGACGACCTCGTCCGGGTTCACGCCCTTGTTCGCCTCGTTGCCACCGGTCAGCTCCTTGACGAGCTCGGCGACGGCGGGCATACGGGTGGAGCCACCCACGAGAACGACGTGGTCGATCTCGGAGAGGTTGATGCCGGCGTCCTTGATGACGTTGTGGAACGGCGTCTTGCAGCGCTCCAGCAGGTCGGCCGTCAGCTGCTGGAACTGGGCGCGCGTGAGCTTCTCGTCCAGGTGCAGCGGGCCCTCGGCGGACGCCGTGATGTAGGGCAGGTTGATCGAGGTCTCGGTGGACGAGGACAGCTCGATCTTGGCCTTCTCGGCGGCCTCGCGGAGGCGCTGGAGGGCCATCTTGTCCTTGGACAGGTCCACGCCGTGACCGGCCTGGAACTGCTTGACCAGGTAGTCCATGACCCGCTGGTCCCAGTCGTCACCACCGAGGTGGTTGTCGCCGTTCGTGGCCTTCACCTCGACGACGCCGTCACCGATCTCCAGGAGGGAGACGTCGAACGTGCCACCACCGAGGTCGAAGACGAGGATCGTCTGGTCGTCCTTGTCGAGGCCGTACGCCAGGGCGGCGGCGGTCGGCTCGTTCACGATGCGCAGGACGTTCAGGCCCGCGATCTCGCCGGCCTCCTTCGTCGCCTGACGCTCGGAGTCGTTGAAGTACGCCGGGACGGTGATGACCGCGTCGGCCACCTTCTCGCCCAGGTACGCCTCGGCGTCGCGCTTCAGCTTCTGCAGGATGAAGGCGCTCATCTGCTGCGGGTTGAAGCTCTTGCCGTCGAGCTCGATCTTCCAGTCCGTGCCCATGTGACGCTTCACCGAACGGATGGTCCGGTCCACGTTCGTGACCGCCTGGCGCTTGGCGACCTCGCCGACGAGCACCTCACCGTTCTTCGCGAAGGCGACGACGGACGGCGTGGTCCTGGCGCCCTCGGCGTTGGTGATGACGGTGGGCTCGCCGCCCTCCAGAACGCTGACGACTGAGTTAGTCGTGCCCAGGTCGATGCCGACCGCACGTGCCATTTCGATTCCTCCAACAATGACTTGAGTGGAACAGGCTCAAGTGTGCACGACGTCCGCCGCTCGGTCAACAGACCTGAGTCGTGGGGGCTCAACTCTTATCCGTTCCTTACGCGCAGGAAGCCCGTGACCTGCGGTTTTCACACGCAGCTAGGGGACTTTCACCGCACCGTTCGCCACATCCGCCGGGGGACGGAGGAGATTTCCGGGTCGGTGCGCGGCCCCTGTGGCGGGTCCCCCGGGAGCGGGGATCGCATGCGGACGGGACCGGGGCCGGACGCCGGGGCGGCGCGGGCGGGGTCCGGGACGCAGGGCTCCCGCGGCCCCGACGAGCAGCACGGCGCCGGCCACCCACAGGGCAGCCCGGGCCCCGAGCCAGCCGAGGTCGATGGACAGCCCGACGAGCGCACCCGCGAACGCGGCGAGCCCCATCACCACCATGACGCCCTGCCGGGTCAGCCCCGCCCGGCGCAGCCGGTGCACCAGATGGTCGGGCGCGGACCGCAGTACCGGCCGCCCGGCGCGCCGCCGGGACACGAGGACCAGGACGGCGTCGGCGCTGACCACGGCCGTCAGCGCGAACGCGGCGCCGAACCCGGGCCCGGCGGGCCGCTCCGCGTGCACCAGCACGACGGCCGAGGCCAGCACGAACCCGGCGAACTGGGAGCCGCACCGGCCGGCCGCGATCCGGGCCGGCGGCCAGGCGTGCATCAGGAAGCCGGTGAGCGCGGCGGCCAGCACGCTGAGCAGGGCAGCGAGTCCGTCCATGACCTCGGCGGCGGCGCAGCCGCTGAGCGCGAACGCGGTGACGACCCCGACGGTCCCGAGCACCCCGTCGGACTGGTCGAGCGAGCGGAAGGCGTGGGTCACGAGGACGATCCAGCCGGCCGCGAGCACCCCGCCGGGCACGCCGAGCGCGTCGTAGGGCACGGCGAGGACGGCGGCACCGGCGACGGCGGTCAGCCGCAGCACGGGCGGCACGGGCAGCAGGTCGGCGGCGAGACCGGCCAGGGCGACGACGAGGGCGGCGACCAGCAGGCGGCCGGTCTCCGGGCCGAGCGGGGCGGCCCCGGTCCAGTCGCCGGCGCAGCCGACGAGCGCCGTCGCACCCGCCACGGCGATGCCGCCGAGCAGGGGGACCCGCCGTTCCCGACCGGACGGGACGGGCGGGCCGGACGGGCGGGGCCGGGTCGGGGCGGAGAGGAGCCCCGGCCCGCCGGCGGCACCGAGGCGCAGGGCGAGCGACCGCAGCAGCGCGGTGAGCGCGGCGGTCAGGAGCAGAGCGGCCGTGGCGGCCGCGATTCCGTACAGCACATCGCTAATTTAGGGGTAATTGTCACAGTATTGTGCGAATAACACGATCGGATTTACGTGTCCTTGCGCCAGAACGCCCTGGAGCACGAAACGGACCGTCTGCCCGCCCGCGACGCACCCACTCAGGTTTGCCTCAGCGACGCAGATCACCGCACCTCTGGCTACAGTGCGGCGGAAGAAGTGGGTAGTCTCAGACGGACTGCATAAGTTACCGCTTAGTAATCACTTCGAGGTCGCTCTCGAAGAACACCTCGCAGGCCCGAGGAGCCCCCGAATGCAACTCGCCGCGATCGTCGTGTCGCTGGTCCTGACCGTGGTCGGCGTCGCGCTGATCGCGCGGGCCGTCGCACAGATCTACCGGTTCATCAAGCTCGGCCAGCCCGTCCCCTCCGGCAGCCGCACCGACGACTGGAAGGCCCGCACCGTCACGCTGGCCAAGGAGTTCGTCGGCCACACCCGGATGAACCGGTGGGGCATCATCGGCGTCGCGCACTGGTTCGTGGCCGTCGGCTTCCTGACCCTCGGCCTGACGATCGTCACCGCCTACGGTCAGCTCTTCAAAGCCGACTGGACCCTCCCGGTGCTCGGCGGATGGCTCCCCTACGAGCTGTACACCGAGTTCATCGCGCTGTTCACGACCCTCGGCATCCTCGTGCTGATCGCCGTCCGGCAGCTGAACCGGCCGTCCAAGCCCGGCCGCAAGTCGCGCTTCGCGGGCTCCAAGACCGGCCAGGCCTACTTCGTCGAGGCCGTGATCCTCGTCATCGGCCTCGCCATCATGACCCTGCGCGGCCTCGAGGGCGCCCTGCACGGCGTCGACCACTACGAGGCCGCCTACTGGGCCTCGTACCCCCTGGTCGCCGCCTTCAAGGGACTGAGCCTCGCCACCCTGCAGACGCTGGTCTACCTGACCGCCATGATCAAGCTCGGCGTCACCATGGGCTGGGCGATCACCGTCGGCCTGAACACCAACATGGGTGTCGCCTGGCACCGCTTCCTCGCCTTCCCCAACATCTGGTTCAAGCGCGACGCCAAGGGCGCGACCGCCCTCGGCGAGCTGCTCCCGATGACCAGCGGCGGCCAGGCCATCGACTTCACCGACCCCGGTGAGGACGACGTCTTCGGCGTCTCCCAGGTCGAGCAGTTCTCCTGGAAGGGCCTGCTCGACTTCTCCACCTGCACCGAGTGCGGCCGCTGCCAGTCGCAGTGCCCCGCGTGGAACACCGGCAAGCCGCTCTCCCCGAAGCTCCTCATCATGTCGCTGCGCGACCACGCGCACGCCAAGGCCCCCTACCTGCTGGCCGGCGGCGGCAAGACCATGGAGGGCGAGGAGAAGGCCTCCGAGGAGCAGCTCAAGGACGTTCCCGCGGCCGCCCTCGCCGAGGCCGAGCGCCCCCTCATCGGCACCGCCGAGGAGAACGGCGTCATCGACCCGGACGTCCTGTGGTCCTGCACCACCTGCGGCGCCTGCGTCGAGCAGTGCCCGGTCGACATCGAGCACATCGACCACATCGTAGACATGCGCCGCTACCAGGTGATGATCGAGAGCGCGTTCCCGTCCGAGGCGGGCACGATGCTCAAGAACCTGGAGAAGAAGGGCAACCCCTGGGGCCTCGCCAAGAAGCAGCGCCTGGAGTGGACCAAGGAGGTCGACTTCGAGATCCCCGTCGTCGGCCGCGACATCGAGGACCTCACCGAGGTCGAGTACCTCTACTGGGTCGGCTGCGCCGGCGCCCTCGAGGACCGCGCCAAGAAGACCACCAAGGCCTTCGCGGAGCTGCTGCACATGGCGGGCGTCAAGTTCGCGATCATGGGCGGCGACGAGAAGTGCACCGGTGACTCCGCCCGCCGCCTCGGCAACGAGCCCCTCTTCCAGGAACTCGGCATGGAGAACGTCGCCGCGCTGAACATGGCGTTCGGCGAGGAGACGGACGACGAGGGCAACAGCACCCCCGAGTCGAAGAAGCCGAAGTCGGCGAAGAAGATCGTCGCCACCTGCCCGCACTGCCTCAACACCATCGGCAACGAGTACCCGCAGCTCGGCGGCGACTACGAGGTCATCCACCACACCCAGCTGCTCCAGCACCTCATCGACGAGGGCAAGCTGCTCCCGGTGACCCCGGTCGAGGGCCTCATCACCTACCACGACCCGTGCTACCTGGGCCGGCACAACAAGATCTACACGCCTCCGCGCGAGATCATGTCCGCCGTCCCGGGCCTGCGCCAGCAGGAGATGCACCGCCACAAGGAACGCGGCTTCTGCTGCGGTGCCGGTGGCGCGCGGATGTGGATGGAGGAGCGGATCGGCAAGCGCATCAACAACGAGCGCGTCGACGAGGCCCTGTCGCTGAACCCCGACATCGTCTCCACCGCCTGCCCGTTCTGCCTCGTCATGTTGACCGACTCGGTCAACGGCAAGAAGAACGACGGCAAGGCCAAGGAGTCCGTCCAGGTCGTCGACGTCGCCCAGCTCCTCCTCGACTCGGTCAAGACCCCGGTCGCCGACACCGACGGCGACGACGAGCCCCCGGCGGGCGCGGCGGAGTCGGAGAACGCCCCGGAACCCGAGCCGGTCAAGTAACGCCCCCGGCCGCCCGGTTCACCCCGGTCGGAACGGCCGACGCCCCCGTGTTCCCCGGAACACTGGGGTGTCGTGCGTTCCCGCACCCGGCCGGCCCACCGCCCCCTCCGGCCGCCCCGCGTCGGACACCCCACCGGCCCCGACCGCAACAAAAATTCTCCGAACTCACGTACAACCCTCGCCCCCCATCGGCGGTCTCCTGTTCGCCGATCACCCAGTGAACCGCCGGACGACTCATGGACAACTCCCGGCAAACACGGGCAGTCGGAACCCCATTGACAGGGGATGTCCGCCAGACATCCCCGCATGCCGCAGGAGAATCCCGCATGCACAAGCGTCACCCGCACTCCGTGCGTATCGCCCTCGCGACGGCCACCGCTGCCACGCTGACGGGCGGACTGCTCACCTTCTCGGTCACGACCGCGACCGCCGCGGACTCCGCGCACGTCGCGCAGGCCGACTTCAACGGCGACGGCATCGGCGACGTGGTCTTCTCGGCCCACGCCGCGTACGTCGGCGGCCACAAGGCCGCCGGCCAGATCGTCGCCCTCTACGGCACCGCCACCGGCGTCTCCTCCGCCAAGCGCTCCACGATCAGCCAGGACACCTCCGGCGTCCCGGGCACCGCCGAGGCCGGCGACGGCTTCGGCGGCGAGACCGCGTACGCCGACTTCAACAAGGACGGCTACGACGACCTCGCCGTCGCCTCCCCGTGGGAGAAGGTCGGCAGCGACACCGACGGCGGCACCGTCGCCATCCTGTGGGGTTCCGCCGCGGGCCTCACCGGCAAGGGCGTCACCATCGCCGACCCCTCCCCCTCCTCGCACGACTACTGGGGCAAGGACCTGGCCGCCGGCGACTTCGACGGCGACGGGAAGGCCGACCTCGCCGTCGGCAGCTCGACCAGCACGGTCTACGTCTACAAGGGCGGCTTCACCACGGCCGGCACCCCCGGCGGCCGCTACACCGTCAAGCCCCCGATCCAGTCGGGCTCCAACGACTTCCCGTACGGGCCGCTGAGCCTGACGGCCGGCGACGTGAACGGCGACGGCCGCACCGACCTGATCGTCGACGGCTTCGAGAACGGCACCGGCTGGAACACGAACTACTTCGTGCCCGGCACGGCGAGCGGCCTCAGCGTCGCCTCCGCCGAGGCGCTCAAGCCCGGCCAGATCACCGGCGTCGGCGACATCAACGGCGACGGCTACGGCGACATCGTCAGCGGCGCCGGCTGGGACCACCACACCGACGAGGGCGAGACCATCCCGGACTCCTCCGACGGCGGCCAGGCGAACATCACCTACGGCTCGGCCTCCGGCCCCGCCGGCACCACGGGGATCAACCAGAACACCGGCAGCGTCCCCGGCACCTCGGAGAAGGGCGACAGCTTCGGCTGGGACCTCGACCTCGGCGACGTGAACGGCGACGGCTTCCAGGACCTCGTCGTCTCCGCCCCCAACGAGGACATCGACGGTGTCACCGACACCGGCATGGTCACCGTCCTCTACGGCTCGTCGACCGGCGTGAAGGTCTCCTCCGGCACGCAGTCCTTCGCGCAGAGCACCGCCGGCGTCCCCGGCAGCGACGAGAAGGACGACCTGTTCGGCGCCGACGTCAAGCTCGACGACGTCAACGGCGACGGCCGTGCGGACCTGCTCGTCGGCTCGTACGAGAACGCCGGCAACGGCTCGGTCACCTACCTGCCCTCCAACGGCACGACGATCACCACGTCCGGCTCCCGGACCCTGTCCCCGAGCACCTCGGGCGTCTCGACGACGGGATCGCCGCAGTTCGGCGCCCTGTTCGCCGACTAGTCCCGCCCGGCGGCCCGTCCGCCCTTCCCCGGCCGGCCCTCGGGCCGGCCGGTCCACGCACCACCCGGGGCGCTCCTCCGCGAGCGCCCCGTTCCCGACACGCCGGGCCCGCACCGCTCACGGGCCCGGCGTGTCTCCCTGTCCCGGCGGTTTCCCCACCCGCCCCTCTCGCCCCTTCCGCTACCGGAGTCCCGCCTTGCGCAAGCGCACCCTCCTGCTGGCCGCGACCCTCACCACCGGCCTGCTCACCGCCCTGCCCGCCACCCCGGCCACCGCCGCGCCCTCGGGGCTCTCGGGTGACTTCAACGGCGACGGCCACCGCGACCTGGCCATCTCCGCTCCGCTCGCCAAGGTGTCCGGCAAGTCCGGAGCCGGCTACGTCGCCGTCGTCTACGGCACCGCGAGCGGCCTCGACACCTCCAAGCGGCAGATCATCAGCCAGGCCACCACCGGCGTCCCGGGCACCCCGGAGTCGTACGACTACTTCGGCGACCGCGTGACCACGGGTGACATGGACGGCGACGGCTACACGGACATCGTCGTGGGCGTGCACGGCGAGCGGATCGGCTCCACCGACTCCTCCGGCACCCTCACGGTGCTGTGGGGCGGCGCGAGCGGGGTGAAGTCCGGCACCGACATCGCCTCACCGCTGCCGCAGTACCTCAACGAGCTGGGCTGGCAGGTCGCGGCCGGCGACTTCGACGGCGACGGCCACACCGACCTGGCCGCCGCGAACAACGCCACACCCGCGCTGAACATCTTCCGGGGGCCCATCTCCCGTACCGGCAAGGCCGCCGCACGCATCGGCGTCGACACGATCGCCCAGAGCACCGTCTACCCGGACCAGCTCGTCGCGGGCGAGGTCAACGGCGACGGCAGGACCGATCTCCTGGTCATGGGCCAGGAGGAGACCAGCGGGGGCGACTACCGCACCCGCAGCGTCCTCTACACCGGCTCCACCACCGGCCCGAAGCTCGGCAAGAAGCTCGCGGGCGGTTACGCGGGCACGATCGCCGACGTCGACAAGGACGGCTACGGCGACATCGTCACCGGCAACTTCATGGAGAAGTCGTCGACCGAGCCGGACGGCGGACTCGGCGGCGCGATCACCGTGACGTACGGTGCCGCGGGCGGCCTCAGCACCCGTACGCCGAAGCGGATCACCCAGGACTCGGCGGGCGTGCCGGGCACCGGCGAGAAGAACGACGGCTTCGGCTGGAGCCTGTCCTCGGGCGACACCAACGGCGACGGATACGCCGACGTCGCGATCGGCTCGGACAGCGAGTACATCGGGTCGGTGAAGCACGCCGGCCAGGTCACCGTCCTGCGCGGCTCCGCCTCCGGCCTGACCGGCACCGGTTCCACGTCCTTCTCGCAGAACAGCGCGGGGGTCCCGGGCACCGCCGAGGCCCAGGACTACTTCGGCGACGCGGTCCGGCTCACCGACGCGAACGGCGACGGCCGCGCCGAGCTGGTCGTCGGCGCGCTCGGCGAGAACAGTGCCGACGGTGCGGTCTGGTACTTCAAGGCCGGCGCCTCCGGCATCACCGCCACCGGCTCGAAGTCCTTCAACGGCACCACCCTGGGCGGCCCCTCGGGCGACGCCTACTTCGGCAACGTCCTGGCGGGCTGACCTGCTCCGCGGCCCCCTCCGGGACCCGTAGGGGGCCGCCTCGTCCGCCCCGTAGGGGATGTCACAGCTCGGACCCAATGCCGGGCCCGATCCCCCGGGCCCGGCACGTCACTCTCCGGGACCAGGTACGTTCGATAACGTGGCTGGATTCAGGATCGGACGCGGCGGCCGGGACAACCGTGCTTCGCAGGCGCGACCGCAACAACGACCGTCGTACGGACAGCAGGCCCCCCAGGGAGGCGGGCAGCAGCCGTACGGTCATCCGAACGCGCCTTCGCAGCCGCAGTACGGGGGACAGCCGCCGTACGGCGGCCCGCAGGGCGGCGGTCAGCAGTACCGCGGCAACGCGCAGGGCGGCTGGCCCCAGGGCGGAGGCGGACAGGGCGAGCCGGAGTACTTCGGTGACGGACACCCGCAGCAGGGCCCGGACCCGTACGCGGCGAACAGCCCCGGACACACGCAGGCCTTCTCCATCGGCGAGGACCCGTACAGCCAGGGCGACACGTATCGCGCCGGCCAGGCGGCCGCTCCGCCGGTCGGACCGCGGCTGCACTGGAAGGACCTGCTCAGGGGCATCGTGACCGCCCCCAACAGGACCTTCCTGCAGATGCGCGACTACGCGATGTGGGGCCCCGCCCTGGTCGTGACGTTCATCTACGGCCTGCTGGCGGTCTTCGGCTTCGACGGCGCCCGCGAGGACGCGATCAACGCGACGCTCTCCAACGCGATCCCGATCGTCCTGACGACCGCCGTCGCCATCGTCCTCAGCACGTTCATCCTCGGCGTGGTCACCCACACCCTGGCCCGCCAGCTCGGCGGCGACGGCGCCTGGCAGCCCACGGTCGGCCTCTCCATGCTGATCATGTCCATCACGGACACCCCGCGTCTGCTGGTCGCCATGTTCCTCGGCGGCGACGCGTCGTTCGTGAAGCTCCTCGGCTGGGCGACGTGGGTCGCCGCGGGCGCGCTGCTGACCCTGATGGTCGGCAAGTCCCACGACCTCCCCTGGCCGAAGGCGCTCGCCGCGTCATCCATCCAGCTCATCGCGATCCTGTCGATCATCAAGCTGGGCACGTTCTGACGCCGACGGCACCGAGAACACACGAGAGGGGCTCCCGGCACACAGCCGGGAGCCCCTCTCACGTCACGTCACGCCCACGAACCGTCGTCGTGCCGTGCGGGCGCCCGCCTACGAGTCGAGCACCTGCCCGGCCCGGCGGATCACCGGCGGTTCGACACTCCACGGGAAGTTGATCCACTCGTCCGTGCGCTTCCAGACGTACTCGCACTTCACGAGGGACTGGGTCTTCTCGTAGATCACGGCGCTGCGGACCTCGGCGACCTCGCCGACGCAGAAGTCGTGCACGAGCTTGAGCGTCTTGCCCGTGTCGGCGACATCGTCGGTGATCAGGACCTTCTTGTCGGAGAAGTCGATCGCGTTGGGGACGGGGGCGAGCATCACCGGCATCTCCAGCGTCGTCCCCACCCCCGTGTAGAACTCGACGTTCACCAGGTGGATGTTCTTGCAGTCGAGGGCGTAGGCGAGCCCGCCCGCGACGAAGACGCCGCCCCGGGCGATCGACAGGACGATGTCGGGCTCGTAGCCGTCGTCGGCGATGGTCTGGGCGAGTTCGCGTACGGCGACACCGAACTTCTCGTAGGTGAGGTTCTCGCGCTCGGAGGACATGGTCACCGCCTCAGACCTGGGTCCGGTGGAAGTTCAGGAAGGACCGGGAGGCCGTCGGCCCGCGCTGGCCCTGGTAGCGGGACCCGTAACGGTCGCTGCCGTAGGGGAACTCGGCCGGCGAGCTGAGCCGGAACATGCACAGCTGGCCGATCTTCATGCCCGGCCAGAGCTTGATCGGCAGCGTCGCGAGGTTCGACAGCTCCAGCGTCACGTGCCCGGAGAACCCGGGGTCGATGAACCCGGCGGTGGAGTGGGTGACCAGACCGAGGCGGCCCAGCGAGCTCTTGCCCTCGAGGCGCGAGGCGAGGTCGTCCGGCAGCGAGATGACCTCGTACGTGCTGGCGAGGACGAACTCACCGGGGTGCAGGATGAACGGCTCGTCCCCCTCCGGCTCGACGAGCCGCGTGAGGTCCGCCTGCTCGACCGAGGGGTCGATGTGGGGGTAGCGGTGGTTCTCGAACACCCGGAAATAGCGGTCGAGGCGCACGTCGATGCTCGACGGCTGCACCATGGATTCGTCGTAGGGATCGATCCGGACCCGCCCGGCGTCGATCTCGGCCCGGATGTCCTTGTCTGAGAGAAGCACGCCCTGAGGATACGCAAGGGGCGCGGAGCCACCACCATCGCGATGGCACCGCGCTCCCGCACACCGGTGATGCGCCGCCCCGGCACCGGGGCGTCACGTCACCGGCTCACCGCGTCAATGCTTCTCCATGGTCACCGGCACCACACTGCGGAGCCGGGCGCAGCGAGGGCACCGGACCAGCCGTCCGGGGCCGAGCCGCTCGGCCTGCTGCATCGGGAACGACGCGGTGCTGAACACGTGCCCCTCGGCACAACGGACGACGGTGCGCTCCATCAAGTCCCAGAGTCCCTTCCCCAAGAGCCGTGTCAGGCTGATGCCCTGACAACGAAAGCCACATTACGGGATCAAAGGGACGGCGCTCCAGGCGGCACTCCGGTGCCGTCCGGACCCACGCGAAGACCCACACCGTACGCCTCAACTCCGGCTCGCCGCAGCCTCATCCACCCCGTGAAACACAGGCGGGCCCCGCGGCTTCGACGCCGGGAGCCGGGCATGAGGTAGAGTGAGCGGGCATTCGACACCGGTCCAACCGGCGTCTTACGCGGGTGTAGTTTAGTGGTAGAACATCAGCTTCCCAAGCTGAGAGTGCGAGTTCGATTCTCGTCACCCGCTCCACAGATACCGATGAAGCCCCCAGGTCCGCGACCCGGGGGTTTTTTGTTGTCCGGGAGCGGATCGACCGGACCATGTCGGGTCGGGACCGGTCTCGTCCTGTATCCGGTTGTCCCTGAACTCCCCCGGGATTGTCCGTGATCGGTAACGGGCGCATCCCCTCGTGCACATCTCTCGTCCTGCCAAGTGGTCGCGTCGCGACCGGGCATCGACGGGGCACTGGGCGAGAGCGGGGCGGACATGGCGCGGCACGGCGGAACGCGGGGCTGGTACGGCAAGGTGGTCGGGGCGGCACTCGGGGTGACGCTGTTCGCGGTCGGGGCCTCGGTGTGGACCGCGCAGGCCGACGCCGTGGGCGGCTCCCCGAAGGCGGCCGGGCCGGTCAAGCCCGCCGTGAGGACCGTCGCGACGAGCATCGCGCACGCCTCGGACAAGGGCGCCCACGGCGTGAACATCACCATCGACGACGGCCCGGACCCCGTATGGACACCCCAAGTGCTCGACGTGTTGCGGGAGTACGGGGTGAAGGCCACGTTCTGCATGGTGGGGACGCAGGCGCAGGCCCACCCCGACCTGGTGAAGAAGGTGGTCGCGGCAGGGCACCGGCTCTGCGACCACACGGTGTCGCACGACACCACCATGGACAAGAAGTCCCCGGCCTACCGTTCCCAGCAGATCCTCGACGCCGAGCGCATGATCACCAAGGCGTCCGGAGGGGTCCGCCCGATGTACTACCGGGCCCCCGGCGGCGCCTTCACCCCCGACAGCCGCAAGCTCGCCGCGTCCCGGGGAATGCGCCCGCTGGGCTGGAACGTGGACACCAAGGACTTCGAGCGGCCGGGCACGGACGCCATCGTGACCACCGTCCAGCAGGAGCTCCCCAACGGACCGACGCTCCTCTTCCACGACGCCGGGGGCGACCGCTCCCAGACGGTCGAGGCGTTGCGCCGGGTCCTGCCCTGGCTCAAGCAGCAGGGCTACTCCTTCGGCTTCCCCGTGCGGTGAACCACGGCGACCACCGCGACCACCGCAGCCACCCGCGTCACCTGAGCCACCGGCCCCCGGCCGGTGGCTTCTCGCGTGGCCCCGGGACGCGGGCCCCGCGAGAAGCCACGCCGCACGCCGTCCCGCGCTCCTCGGCAAGGCGGCGCGTCGCCGAAGCGCCCTTCACCGCCGAAGTGTTGCCGTGTCACGACGCTGCCACGGGGGTGTCCGGAAGGGACGACGGGCGTGACCTGCGGACTCTCCGGCCCCTCATAGTCGACACAGAGCGAGGGACCGGCGGGGAACGCCGGCTCCCCATCGTCCCGCCGGAAGGAACTCCCGTGATGAACCGCCACCTGCGCAAGGCCGTCTTCGCCACCGCCGCGATCACCGCCGGGCTGCTGATGACGGCGTGCCAGAACGGCACCGACTCCGACGCGTCCGGCAAGAGCGGATCGGGTTCGTCGGCCGTCGCGGAAAAGGCCTCGGACGCCAAGAAGTCCGCGACGTCCAAGGGCGTCAGCGGCTCGTTCGAGAACGGCAAGGTCACCTACCTCGCCCCGGGCAAGTACATCGTGTCCGTGCCGGGCAGGCAGGGACAGGAGTTCTTCGTCGCCGACGACACCGAGGTCTACGGCACCGGCACCCTCTGCGGCGAGGCGGGAGCCAAGGTGGACGCGCCCTGCACGCTGGACCAGTTGGAGGCGGCGACGAAGAAGGGCGCCGTCGGCGCGAACGTCCGGATGAAGGACGGCATCGCGACCCTGGTGACCGAGCGGCGCGCCGCCCAGCAGGGCTCGGGCTCCGGCACCGGCTCGGATTCCGGCTCCGGATCCGACGCGGGCTCCGACTCCCGCGACACCGCCGTGGAGGGCATCGACAAGGGCAAGGGCGTCAACGGCACCTGGTTCGGGAACGTCTCCTTCCTGGCTCCGGGCAAGTACACGGTCTCCGACACGAAGGGCACCGAGCAGGAGTTCTTCGTCGCCGAGGACACCGAGATCCTGGGCTACGACGACATCTGCGGCGACGCGACCCAGGCAGGCACCAAGTGCACCGAGGACGAGCTGGAGACGGCCGCCAAGAAGGGCTTCAGCGCCGAGGTCGTGATCAGCAACGGCATCGCGACCAGCATCCACGACGACCACTGACGCGGACGTCCGCGCCGCCCGCGGGCGGCGGCGACGGCCGTTCGCTCGCCCCCGGCGCTCGCCGGGGGCGAGCCGAAGAAAAACGAAGAAACGCTGCGACCCGGGCGAGTCAATATCTGTGACCGCCACATGAGAAATGGGCGTCGGACGCACTCAGGATTTCTTGATCCGTTTGGGGTGCGGCGTTATGCAGCGCACATGAACGATCTCGTCGTGCTACTGTCGACAACAGTTGCAGTTGTGGTTCCCAAAACTTGTGAGCTACCACCCTCGTTTCTGCGGTGGAGTTCTTTTGTGTCTCCGGTCTTTTT
Organism: Streptomyces sp. NBC_01428; assembly: GCF_036231965.1. Classification (NCBI taxonomy): domain Bacteria; kingdom Bacillati; phylum Actinomycetota; class Actinomycetes; order Kitasatosporales; family Streptomycetaceae; genus Streptomyces; species Streptomyces sp. NBC_01428. The sequence goes on from NZ_CP109499.1 coordinate 4,545,168, forward strand.
CCGGCGGGGTAATCATCACGGCGACGCGGAATCCGCGCACTGCGGACTCCGAGCACCGTCCCGAAGGAGAATTGACATGGCTACTGGCACCGTGAAGTGGTTCAACGCGGAAAAGGGCTTCGGCTTCATCGAGCAGGACGGCGGCGGCGCCGACGTCTTCGCCCACTACTCGAACATCGCTGCGCAGGGCTTCCGCGAGCTGCAGGAGGGCCAGAAGGTCTCCTTCGACATCGCGCAGGGCCAGAAGGGCCCGACGGCGGAGAACATCGTTCCCGCCTGACACCCACACGCACAGCGCAGCTGGGGCCCGCACCTTGGGGTGCGGGCCCCAGCTCGCCGCTTTCCCGGGTACGGAGACGGGCACCGGCCGACGCGACAGGCGTCGCCCACCCCGCCCCCGAGCACCCCTCACCCGGACCGCCGTACGAGAGTGGCCGACCCGAACGTGGGTATGAATCCCCTCGGGACCGCCCGCGAAAATCCTGGTTCCGCCGGTGGCACCGCCCCGGCTCCCCCTCTTCGCTTCTCGGCTCCGCCGCCGGTTTCCCGCACGGCTGCATCGACCCCCGGTTCCGCCGCACGGCACCGTCGCCGTTTCGGACCCATCGCTTTCGGGACAGTGCCGGATTTCCGGCCCCGCGTCCCGCTCGAATTCTTCACCGCTCCGGACCGATATCGGTCCGATCCCTTTCGGTGTCGTATTTCATTCGGCTCGTTCTCGCGATTCTCAGCGCTGCACATTCGCTGCGGGAATTCCTTGATACGCGCCCGTTCAAGGAAGGTTCCGCATGAACCGCACGCGCACGAACGATCGTTTCGCCCGTTCCCGATCCGAGGGCGCCGGCCCCAAGAGGAGCGGTGGCAGCCGCTTCGGGTCCGCGTCCTCCGGCCGTTCCGGCGGCCCCAGCAGGTCGAAGGGCTACGGACGCCAGCAGACCTCCCTGCAGGGCGAGTTCGCCCTGCCGGTGACGGTGACCCCCGCCCTCCCGGCCGTGGAGGCGTTCGCCGACCTCGCCCTGCCCGCGCCGCTGCTGGAAGCACTCGGGCACGAGGGCGTCAGCGTCCCGTTCCCGATCCAGGGCGCGACCCTGCCGAATTCCCTCGCGGGACGTGACGTACTCGGCCGGGGCCGCACCGGCTCCGGCAAGACGCTGGCCTTCGGCCTCGCGCTGCTGACCCGGACCGCCGGCCGGCGCGCCGAGCCGCGTCAGCCGCTCGCCCTGGTTCTCGTGCCGACCCGCGAGCTGGCGCAGCAGGTCACCGACGCGCTCACCCCGTACGCCCGCTCCCTGCGGCTGCGGCTCGCCACGGTGGTCGGCGGCATGTCGATCGGCCGCCAGGCCGGCGCGCTGCGCGGCGGCGCCGAGGTCGTCGTCGCCACGCCGGGACGCCTCAAGGACCTCATCGAGCGCGGCGACTGCCGCCTCGCCGACGTCTCCATCACCGTCCTCGACGAGGCCGACCAGATGGCCGACATGGGCTTCATGCCGCAGGTGACGGAGCTGCTCGACCAGGTGCGTCCGGACGGGCAGCGGATGCTCTTCTCCGCCACCCTCGACCGCAACGTGGACCTGCTGGTCCGCCGCTACCTGAACGACCCGGTCGTCCACTCCGTCGACCCGTCCGCGGGTGCCGTCACCACGATGGAGCACCACGTCCTGCACGTGCAGGGCGCGGACAAGAACCGTACGACCACCGAGATCGCGGCGCGGGACGGCCGGGTGCTCATGTTCCTGGACACCAAGCACGCGGTGGACCGGCTGACCGAGCACCTGCTGAACAGCGGTGTGCGGGCCGCGGCCCTGCACGGCGGCAAGTCGCAGCCGCAGCGCACCCGGACCCTGGCCCAGTTCAAGACCGGGCACGTGACGGTCCTGGTGGCGACCAACGTCGCGGCGCGCGGCATCCACGTCGACCAGCTCGACCTGGTGGTGAACGTCGACCCGCCGAGCGACCCCAAGGACTACCTGCACCGTGGCGGCCGTACGGCCCGCGCCGGTGAGTCGGGCAGCGTCGTGACCCTGGTGACACCGAACCAGCGCCGCGACATGACCCGCCTGATGGCGGCCGCCGGGATCACCCCGCAGACCAGCCAAGTCCGTTCCGGTGAAGCCGAGTTGACCCGCATCACGGGCGCCCAGGCGCCTTCGGGTGTGCCGGTCGTCATCCGCGCGCCCGTGTCGGACCGGCCCCGGCGTGGGGCCTCCGGCTCCTCTCGCGGCCGGCGTGGCCGCTCCGGTCAGGGCGGTGGCCGCTCCACCGGTACGGGCGCGCACCGCACGTCCGAGGCGGGCGGGCGGCGTCCCGCCGAGGCCGCCGCGCGCCCCACGGCCGAGCGCTAGTCCGGACCGGACCCACCGCGCGCCGCACATCAGCCGTCCGGTCCGGCCGCTCGCCCTCCGGGGTCGGCGGCACGGGCCGGACTCCGGTGCGGCGCCCGGCCGGCTCCGGATCGGCCCCGTACGTCCACTCCGCACCAACGCCGCAGGAGGCACCTTTGACGATCATTCAGCTTCCGCCGAGGCAGCAGGGTCAGCCGGCGCGGACGCGTTCCGCCGGGGCCGTCCCCGTGGGTCTCGCCGACCGGGAGGAGCTCTCCGGGCCGCGTGTGGGGGCCGACATGACCGTCGAGGTGGCGCTGTCCGTCATGGCGGGCGCCGGCGTCGCGTACCTGCTCGTCTGCGACGAGGACGACCAGTGCACGGACTCGGTCACCGCGGCGCAGCTCGCCGTCGTCCGCGCCGGCTCCGCCTACACCGACCGCGTCCGTGTCCGGGACGTCCTCGCCCGCCGCCGTTCACCGGGCGTCCTCGCCCTGTCCGGCTGAGCGTCGGGGCCTGCCGCCCCCGCGGCGCCCGTACGCTGGGCGACACGCCCGGCCGCATTCTCCGTTGCTTCTCCCCGCTCCTCCCCTTTCCCCGCTTCCTCTCGTCACCTGTGAGGCACCATGCGCTGTGTCATCGCCCGCTTCCCGTTCGATCTCACCAAGAGCGGTGTGCTGGACTCGATGAAGGGCGTCAAGCCCGAACCCATCACGGGGGAATCCGTGATCATCGGCCGCTGCCACTACCCGGTCAAGCAGGTGGGTGAGGTCATCACCCGCCAGGACCGCCGCGACTTCACCAGCGGGGAGGTCACCCGCGCCATGGCCCGCCTCGGCTTCACCTGCCGCACGCCCGAGGTGGCCCCCGTGCCGCGCGCGCTCAGCCCGCTGCAGAACGCGTCCGCGCTGCTCGGGAGCCCCGCCCCGCTCGAACCCTGAGGACACCCCACGCCACCGGGACGACGGACCCACCGGGTCCGGACCCCGGGAGCAGGACACGGCCATGAGGGCCCCGCCGACACCGTCGGCGGGGCCCTCATGACGTTCCGGCCGGCGGACGGGCACGCGGCGTCCGTACGCCCGCCCGGTCGCCGTCGCCGTCGCCGTCGCCGTCACTGTCGCTGTCGCTGTCGGTACGGGCTCAGTGGTCGGAGTAGCTGAAGTCACCCACCGTCCAGGCCCCCACGTCCTCGATCGCGACGCGGTACATGCCGCCGGTCTCGGGGATCCCCACGCTGCCCTGGAGGATGCGGGCGAGGTGGAAGTGCAGATGGGTGGGTGCCGGGGCGTTCCCGGAACGGGCCGCCGCCCGGCCGGAGCCGAAGATGTCGGAGAACGGGCCGAGGCGGTCCGAGTCCCTGAGGACCTCCGACACCCGCTCCCGCCACACCGCTTCGGGGGCCAGCCGGCCGGTGATGACGGCGCCGCCGACGACCACCGTCAACGACATCTGCGTGCTGTGCCCGGACTCCACCATGGCGGAGATGTCAACGAGGAGCTCGTCAGGGTTCGACATGGGAGCCGATTCTATTCAGCAGCCCCGCCCGGCGCTCCGGTCCTCGCGCACCCCAGTATTCCTGCGACACGAGCGAACCAAAATCTATCGCCGTCATGGTAGACATCGCGCGTTCGCTTGATTAGGGTTTCTCTTGTAGACATCGCGGGCCGCCGAAGTTCCGGGCAGGTCCGACTCGAGATCCCTCCAGAGGAAGGACTGAGGAAGCAGACGCCATCAGGATCGCCCCGTCCGAGAGGGATTCGGGCGCGGGTACCGCAAGACCAGGATTGGAAGGTGGTCCCCGGTCACGCAACCGCGATCCCCGCTCAGCCGCCCGACACCCGGGCCTGTGAGCGGAAACAGACGGTCGGCTCCGCAGTAGAGCCGGCAGATGGTGTTCAATTTCCTTCGGGGCCCTGGTGCCGTACGGCATCGGGGCCCCTCGACGCGTGCCACAACGAGGTGAAATGACAGCGGACACTCCACTCACGGGTCGTCTCGACGACGACGACTATCCCGCGTACACGATGGGCAGGGCAGCCGAGATGCTCGGCACCACGCCGGGCTTCCTGCGGGCGATCGGCGAGGCCCGCCTGATCACCCCGCTCCGCTCGGAGGGCGGCCACCGGCGCTACTCCCGCTACCAGCTGCGGATCGCCGCCCGTGCGCGCGAACTCGTCGACAAGGGGACCCCTATCGATGCCGCGTGCCGCATCGTCATCCTCGAGGACCAGCTGGAGGAGGCCCAGCGCATCAACGCCGAGTACCGGCGCGCTGCCGCCTCGGACTGATCCGGCGCCCGCACCGGCCGAACCGTCCGAGGGCGGAGACCGCGTTGACACGGGCAGGCACCCGGCGTTGACTGACAGCCCGGTGCACAGCCGGCCCACGCCTCTCCGACGACCGTGGCAGCCGTGGTCACCGAGGTGACCGGCACAGCGGTCCGCGAAGTGATCACCGAGGTGATCGTCGTCGCGACGGCAGCCCACGCGGGCGGGTCCTCGACCGTACCGACCGATCGCGCTCACGCGCCCGGCCGGTACGACGTACAGGAAGTGGCCCACGATGATGTACGACCAGACACGCGCCCAGCAGCCCCCGGACCGGCAGCCCGGCTCCTCCGGGCGTCGCGCGGCAGGCCCGGAGCCCCTGCTCGGGCCGGACGAGCGGGGCGAACTCAGCCAGCGGCTCAACCACGCCCTCAACACCTTCGCGCACAACCCGCGCGAGGCACTCGGAGAGGCCGAGACCGCGTTCGACGAGGCGGCCGCCCATGTCATGAGCGCCCTCACCGAACGGCGCGCCGCCCTCCACGAGGGCTGGCAGGACCGGGACCCGGAGACCCAGGGCGACGAACTCCGTCAGGCGCTGCGGGAGTACCGGGAGATCACCCAGCGCCTGCTGCGCATGTGAGCCCGGCGGCCGGGCGAGGTCTTACGGAGCCGTGACGTGTCGGGCGCGGTGCCACCGCGGAACGGTCTGCCGGTCCTAGCGTTCGGGGCATGCGTGTACTGGTAACCGGCGGGGCCGGGTTCATCGGAGGTCATGTCGTCGAGGCGCTGCGGGCGCGCGGGCACGAACCCGTCGTGTTCGACCTGCGCGACGGACAGGACGTACGGGACGCCGAGGCGGTCGCGGGCGCGCTCGCGGGCGTCGACGCCGTCTGCCACCAGGCCGCCATGGTGGGCCTCGGCGTGGGGTTCGGCGACGCGGTCGAGTACGTGTCGCGCAACGACCTCGGAACGGCCGTGCTGCTCGCCGCGATGGCGGACGCGGGGGTACGGCGGCTGGTGCTCGCCGGGTCGATGGTCGTGTACGGGGAGGGGCGCTACGCGTGCGAGTGGCACGGCGTGGTGCGCCCGGGGCCGCGCGCCGTCGCCGACCTGGACGCCGGGCGGTTCGAGCCGCGGTGCCCGCGCTGCGGCGAGGAGTTGACGCCGGGTCTGGTGGAGGAGGACGCGCCCGTCGACCCGCGCAACGTGTACGCGACGACCAAGCTGGCGCAGGAGCACCTCGCGGCCGCGTGGGCCCGTTCGACGGACGGTTCCGCCGTGTCGCTGCGCTATCACAACGTCTACGGCCCGGGCATGCCCCGGGACACCCCGTACGCCGGGGTCGCCTCCTTCTTCCGCTCCGCGCTGGCCCGCGGTGAGGCGCCGCGTGTCTTCGAGGACGGCGGACAGCGGCGGGACTTCGTCCACGTGGGGGACGTGGCCGCCGCCAACGTGGCCGCGCTGGAGGCGGGTTCGCCGTCCGGTGCGCTGGCCGTCTACAACACCGGGAGCGGCGACCCTCACACCGTCGGCGAGATGGCACACGCGCTGGCCGCCGCGTACGGAGGCCCCGAGCCGGTGGTGACCGGCGAGTACCGCCTCGGCGACGTCCGCCACATCACCGCCGACTCGGCCCGGCTGCGCGCCGAACTCGGCTGGAAGGCGGAGGTCGGATTCACCGAGGGGATGCGGGAGTTCGCGGGCGCGAGGTTGCAGGGGGAGTAGGCGGTACGGATCCGGACCCCCCGGGCCGGGGCGCGGTGACGCCCCGGTCCGGGGGGTCGGTGGATCCGGTGAGCCGGTGGCCCGGCGGACCCGGTGGACCCAGTGAGTCATCTGGCTTCAGACAGCCGCCGCCATCGGCCCAGTGAGCCCAGTGGGCCGGCAAGCCCAGTGAGCCGGTGAACCCGGTGGGCCGGTGAACCCGGTGGGCCGGTGAACCCGGTGGGCCGGTGAACCCGGTGGGCCGGGTGAACCCGGTGGGCCGGGTGAACCCGGTGACTTCAGACGCCCGCCGCCATCAGCCCAGTGGGCCGACAAGCCCGGTGAAGCGGTGAACCCAGTGGGCCCGGTGAGTCATGTGGCTTCACACGCCCGCCGCCATCGGCCCAGTGAGCCGGTGAGCCCGGTGAGCCCGGTGATCCGGTGAGCCCGGTGGCTTCAGACGCCCGCCGCCATCGGGAGGGTCACCTCGAAGCGGCAGCCGCCGGGGACGTTGCGGACGGCGGCCCGGCCGCTGTGGGCCTCCACGATGCCGCGGACGATGGCGAGGCCGAGGCCCGCTCCGGCGGGCGGGGTCCGGGCGTGGGTGCCACGCCAGCCGGTGTCGAAGACACGCGGCAGGTCCTCCTCCGGGATGCCCCCGCAGCCGTCGGTGACGGACAGGACGACGCCCACGTCGGACCGTTCGGCGGTGACCGCGACGGTGCCGTCGGCGGGGGTGCGGCGGATCGCGTTGACCAGCAGGTTGCCGAGGACCCGGCTCATCTCCTTGCCGTCCACCTCGACCGGCACCTGCTCGATGCGGTCGCCGACCAGACGCACGCCGTGCTCCCGGGCCAGCGGGTCCGCTCCCGCGAGGGCGTCGCCGACGAGGTCGTAGACGGAGACCCGGGAGGGGGACAGCGCGAGGGCGCCCGCGTGGATGCGGGACAGTTCGAAGAGGTCGCCGACCATGTCGTTGAGGCGCTCGACCTCCGTGCGGATCTGCCGCAGATAGCGGTCCGGGTCCGCGGCGACCCCGTCCTCCAGCGCCTCGGACATGGCACGCAGTCCGGCCAGCGGGGTGCGCAGGTCGTGCGAGATCCAGGCGACGAGTTCACGCCGTGAGGTCTCCAGGGCACGCTCGCGGTCACGGGACTCCGACAGTTTGCGGCTGGTGGCGGCCAACTCCCGGCTGAGCGCCGACAGTTCCGCCGTCGCCGGGCCGGTCGGGGCCGCGAAGTCGCCGCCGTCGCCGAAGGAACGGGTGGCCAGCGTGAGCGCCCTGCTGCGGGCCACCACCCACCGGCCGAGCAGCAGCGCGGTGGCGAGGGAGACCACGGCGGCCATGGCGACGACCGTGGTGACCACGTACAGGTCGTGCGAGGACAGGAACATCGCCCAGGCCACCACCAGCGTGCCCGCGAGCATCGCGCAGACGGCCACCGCGGCCACCACCGTGAGCGAGGCGGTCAGCGAGCGGCGGCGGATCAGCCACAGGACACCCGCCCCGCCCAGGCCCGCCGCGGCGGCGCCCAGAAAGGCGTACAGGGCCATGGCCACTATCGCGTTCACGGGCGGGCCTCTTCCTGGCGTACGGCGGGGGAGTCCGGGTGGGGCCCGACGGTCCGGCCGGCGGCCGGGGCTGTCCGGTCTGCCCGGTCGGCCGGGTCCGCGTGGTCGGCGCGGGCGGGGACCGCACCTTCGGGGTCGGCGAACCGGTAGCCGACCCCCCACACCGTCTGGATCAGGCGGGGATGCGCGGGGTCGTCCTCGACCTTGCCGCGCAGCCGGCGCACATGGACGGTGACCGTCGACAGGTCGCCGAAGTCCCACCCCCACACCTCCCGCATCAGGTCCTCCCGCGCGTACGCCCGTCCCGGATGCCGCAGGAAGAAGGCGAGGAGGTCGAACTCCCGCAGGGTCAGCGCGAGTTCGACGCCGTCCTTCGCGGCGCGGCGGGACGACGGGTCGACGGTGAGCCCGGCGGCGTCCAGGGGGCGCGCGGCCGGGGCGGGGCGGGCCCTGCGCAGCACCGACTCGACGCGCAGGACGAGTTCCCGGGGGCTGAACGGCTTGGTGACGTAGTCGTCGGCGCCGACCTCCAGGCCGAGGATCCGGTCGTCCTCGTCACCGCGCGCGGTGAGCATGATGACCGGCACGGGGCCCTGGGCGCGCAGCCGTCGGCACACCTCCAGGCCGTCCATGCCCGGCAGCATCAGGTCGAGCACCACCAGGTCCGGGCGGTGCGCGGCGGCCCGGGCGAGTGCGGCGGGACCGTCCGCGGCCCGGTCCACGAGGTGGCCGGCACGGTCGAGGTAGCCGGAGACCACCTCGGCCACGGTCGGATCGTCGTCCACGACGAGGACGCGGGTGGCCGCCACGCCGGGAGCGGTCTCCTTCCTCGCGGCGGAGCCCGTCCCGGCCCGGGCACCGGTGTCCGCGCCGGGACGCGGGCCCTCGTCGGCGCCGGTACCTGGGGATTCGTGCGGTTGCTGCATGCCTTCAGCGTCCCACCCGGGCGGGCGCGGCGCGGCTTCCCGCCACCGACGTCCGAGTTTCGTAAGGTCCCGAAGTCCGGTATATCCCTTTCGCGTTCGTAGGGTGAGGCCGTGACGACCTATCCCGTACCGAACCCGGACGTCGACGTGGTGCTGCCCTGCCTCGACGAGGCCGGTGCCCTGCCCTGGGTCCTGTCCCGCATTCCGCCCGGCTGGCGGGCGCTCGTCGTGGACAACGGCTCCACGGACGGCTCCGCCGAACTGGCCCGTGAACTCGGCGCCACCGTCGTACGCGAGGAGCGCCGCGGGTTCGGCGCCGCCTGCCACGCCGGCCTGACCGCGGCCACGGCGGACATCGTCTGCTTCTGCGACTGCGACGGCTCCCTCGACCCCGGTCTGCTCCGGCCGTTCGTCGCCGAGGTCCTGGCGGGCGAGGCCGACCTCGTGCTCGGCAGGCGCAGGCCGCGGGAACGCGGCGCCTGGCCGCCGCACGCCCGCGCGGGCAACGTCGCGCTGGCCCTGATGCTCCGGCGCCGGACCGGCCTGCGGCTGCACGACCTCGGGCCGTTGCGTGCCGCCCGCCGTGAGGCGCTGCTCGGGCTGGGGCTCACCGACCGGCGCAGCGGTTATCCGCTCCAGATGGTCGTCCGCGCCGCCGACGCCGGCTGGCGCGTCACCGAGCACGACGTGCCGTACCTGCCGCGCACCGGTGTCTCCAAGGTCACCGGGACCTGGCGCGGCACCTGGCAGGCCGTCCGGGACATGAGCCAGGTGCTGGCCGAACCGCCGGTGCCCGCCCCCGGCACGGCGGCCGCCCCGTCCACCGGCGTGCCCTCCCAGACCCCGCCCGGCGCCGAGGTTCCGGGCCGGACCCCGGTGCCCGCCTCGGCCACCGCTCCCCCACCGGCGCCGGCCCGCGTGTCCGCGTCGGCGCCCGCATCGCCCCGAGGAGGATCCGTCCAGTGAGCCCCGCACGCCCCGCAGGTCCCGTGGACCCTGCGTGTCCCGAGAGCCCCGAGGGCTCTGAGAGCGTCACCCTGCTCGTCATCGCCAAGGAGCCGCTGCCCGGCAGGGTGAAGACCCGGCTCACACCGCCGTTCACCCCCGAGGAGGCGGCCGCGCTCGCCGAGGCGGCCCTCGTCGACACCCTGCGCGCCGTGGCGGCGACGCCCGCGCGGCGCCGGGTGCTGGTCCTGGACGGAGCGCCCGGTGCCTGGCTGCCGGACGGCTTCGACGTCGTACGTCAGTGCGCGGGCACGCTGGACGAACGGCTGGCGGCGGCGTTCGCGGCGTGCGACGGGCCCGCGCTGCTCGTCGGCATGGACACCCCGCAGGTGACGCCCGAGCTCCTCACCGTGGACTTCGCCGGCTGCGACGCCTACTTCGGGCCGGCCGAGGACGGCGGCTTCTGGGCGCTGGGGCTGGCCGAACCGGATCCGGCCCTGCTGCGGGGCGTACCGATGTCGACGGACACCACGGGTGCCGTGCAGCGGGCGCGACTCGTCGAGGCGGGGCTGCGGGTCCGGGATCTCCCCCGGCTGCGCGACGTCGACACGGCACCCGACGCCACCGCGGCGGCAGCGGCGGCACCCGGCGGGTCCTTCGCCGCGGAACTGACGCGCCTGCGCGGCCCGGCGGCCCCTTCCCTGCCGTCCCCGGCACCGGCTCCGCTCGCGGTTCCGAGCCCGCTGCCGGGTCAGGTCCCGGCGCGGGACACCACGGGCCTGGACGCGGCGCGCGCGACCGTCGGACGGGGTACCGCCCGATGAGCGCCGCCCGCGGGACGACCCCGCCCGGCGTGACGGGCCCCCGAAGGCCCCGACCGGTCCCGGAGATCGCCGCGCCCGGGCCCGAGGCGGCGCGGGGGACCGAGGCCCGGTCCGGAGCGGAGACCGGAGCGGGTGCGGAGGTCCCGGCCCGGACGGAGACCGCGTCCGAGACGGCCTCCCGGCCCGGGACGGTGCTCGCGCCCGGGAGGGAGGCAGGGCCGGAGCCGGGAACCCGGACCGGCACGGACCCCCGGCTCGGCCGGGACTCCCGCCCGGCGTCGACGCTCCTGCCCGGGAGCACGGACCCCGGGGCCGCGGCCGGGACCCACGCGAAGGCGGAGGACGTGACCCGCCCCGAAACCAGGTCCGCGACGGGCTCCCGGCCCGGGACGGCGCTCCCGTCCCGGAGGGAAGCCGCGTCGGACTCGGGCCGTCCCGCAGGCGTGGGAGCCGGGGGCGGTCCTGGGGTCCGGGCCCGGGCGCATACCGGTTCCCGGTCCGGGGCCCGGGTCGGGGGAGAAGGTGCCGGTGGTGAAGGTGCCGGTGGTGAAGGGGCCGGCTGCGGGGGGCGGTCCTGGGCCGCCGATCCGTATGCGGACGCCCTCGGGGCCGAACGGGGGCCGCTGTTCCTGCGGCGCACCGACGGGTGGCTTCTCCCGCTGGAGGTGGAGCGCTGGTGCGCCCGTGCCGACGCCGTGGACCTCCAGGTGCTGGCCCACTGCGAGGGCACCGTGCTCGACGTGGGCTGCGGGCCGGGCCGGCTCGTCGCGGAACTCGCCGCCCTCGGCCGTCCCGCGCTCGGCATCGACGTCAGCGAGGCCGCCGTCGCCCGTACCGTGCGGCTCGGCGGCCAGGCCCTGCGCCGGTCCGTCTTCGAGCCGCTTCCGGGCGAGGGACGCTGGGGCACCGCCCTGCTCGTCGACGGGAACATCGGCATCGGCGGCGACCCGGCCGCCCTCCTGCGCCGTACGGCCCAACTGCTCGCTCCCGGCGGGCTGCTGATCGCCGAGACGGTGGCGGGCGCGGACGTGGACGAACGCGTCGATGTGCGGATCGTCAGCGCGGCGCACCCCGGCGACGCCGGGAACGACGCGGCCCGCGAGGACGCCGACGCGCGGGAAGGCGGCCCGTCCGCCGACCGGGCCGCCTTCCCGTGGGCCCGGGTCGGCACCCCGGCCCTGCTGCGCCACGCGGTCCCGGCCGGTTGGCGCACGGACGCTCAGTGGGAGGCCGGCGGCCGCTCCTTCGTGGCGCTGCGCAACGGTCCCGGACGGGACGGCCGCAGGGACCGCAGGACGAGCAGCAGCGCCGACCCCGCGAACAGCGCCGCCGTGATCAGCAGCCAGTGGGCCAGGAAGCTGTCGCCGGGCAGGGCGGTGGCCGACCGGTAGTGGTCGGCCACCTGGCCGCTGATCAGCGGGTACCAGATCAGCAGCAGGAGCCCGGCGAGCGCCGCCGGAACACGGACGTACATCGTCAGGTTCCGGCGGCCCGTCGCCTTCAGCGTCTGCGACACGACCCGGTCCGCGCCCGCGTACAGCGGCACGAACACCAGGTCGTGCAGGACGGCGGCGCCGACGAACCAGAGCGCCACCTTGAACCAGTCCCCCTGGAGCAGCCGTACCGCCGCGTAGGCGGCGAGCGCGAACGTGAACGCCAGCATCAGGAGTTGGAAGGGGCTGCCGATCACCTCCCGGGCCGTCACCGGGCGCCGCTCCGGCAGCCGCGCCCCGAGGTGCCGCCCCCGCGCCGCGGCACCCCGCCGCAGCGCGTCGAGGCGGCGCCGCATCGGGGGCCGGCCTGGCGTCCCGCTCTCTTCGCCCATCTCAGGCCTCCGTCGCGTCATCACAGGGCCCCGAACGTCATCCGGGACACCCACTTGGTGTTCAGCACCCCGGGCGCGGCGGGGACGATGATCCGCGCGGGGTAGCCGTGGTCGGGGGTCAGGTCGGCGCCGTTGACCGACAGGGCGAGCAGGGAGAGCGGGTCGCGGACCTGGTTGTACCGCAGCGCCGCCACCCGGAACGCCCCCGCCCGCTGGAGCGACTCCACGACGACGTCGGGGGCGGTGTCGGTGTCGTAGCCGACGAGTTCCGCGAGGTCCCGCAGTCGTACGCCCCGCCACTCCTGGTCGGACGTCGACCAGCCCTCGACGCAGGCGATGGGCAACGCCGATCCGTGCAGGGGGAGTTCCTGGAGCTGGGCCCGGCTGAGCCGGACCGTCCGTCCGTTGCCGGCGACGACCAGGCGCCACGCGTCCGCGCCGGTCTCCTTCGGGTCGATGCCCCGCGACGCGGCTGTCTTGTTGATCTGGAAGGCGCCGGGTCCGGAACCCGGTTCGGGGCCGCCGTGCGGGGCGAGCAGCGCGGTCTCGCGCACCGGTGCGTCGAAGCTGTGGCCCACCGTGGTGGCGGCCAGGAGAAGGGACCCTCCGCCGACGAACGCGATGGCCCCGCGGCGCGAGACCGTGGGCGGCAGCGGGTCGGGGGAGATCAACTCGTCCTCGGGCCGGGCCGGTTCACCGACCGCCGGAGCCGGAACGGACCGCCCCGGAACTCGGTCCGGGCCGCCATGCGGCCCTTCCTCCCCGCGTGCGGGCCCCGAGGACGCCCCCGGCCTCCCTCCACCAGCCGCGCCACCGGACACAGCGCCTCCGCCGCCCGGCGCGCGACCCGCGTCGTCGGGCACCGGGCCCGGGTCTTCGGGCGCGCCACCGGACACACCGGGGTGCGGGCCCGGAGTGCCGGGCGAAGTGCCCGGCCGCCCGGCTCCCGAAGCCGTTCCCTCGGGTGCCGAACCCGGTCCCTCGGGTGCCGGGCCCGGACCCTCAGGCGCCGAGCCCGGACGGCCGCCGGCGGCAGGACCCGTCCGGTCGGAGGCCGATCCGGCCGAACCGCCCGGGCTCCCGGACACCGGGCCCGGCCCGTCAGCCGCCGAACCCCGGTCGGGCTGCCCGCCGGACCGTTCCGCGTCCGCCCCCTCGGGCCACTCGCCCCGGCGGCGCATCGCGCCCAGGTTGCGCAGAGCCATCGGCACGCGCAGGACCGCGTGGGTGACGAAGGCGGCGATGAACACCCAGGCGCCGTAGAAGTGCAGCGTGTAGAAGGAGCCCGGGAAGATGTAGTCGAGCTGGATGTTGAGCACGCCGGTGACGAACTCGAAGAGAGCGCCGCCGACGAGCAGCAGGAGCGACAGCCGTTCCAGGGCGTGCGCGAGCGAGCGGGCCGGCGGCAGCGCGAACAGTTTCGGGACGACCGACCACAGCTTCGCCAGCAGCACCGGGATCAGCGTGATGCCGAGCGTGACGTGCACGCCCTGCGTGAGGCGGTACAGCCAGACCGGATGGGTCGGCCAGGAGAACAGGTAGAACCCGAGGATCCCCTTGTCGGGGGTCTTGTCGTTCACCGCCGCGAGGTTCGGGTTGTACGCGGCGTACGACAGCAGTCCGGTCACGAACATCACCGTGATGCCGACGAGCAGCACCACGCCGAGCAGGGAGGTGAACCAGGGACCGCGGAGCGGACTGCGCCAGAACGCGGGTGAGGAGGGGGACCGTGGCATGCCCCGACCGTAGGCCGCGGGGACCCCCCGAACGGGTTCTCAAACCATGACGAAACTCTGACGTCCACCCCTGTCACGGCTCTCTCGGGGGCTGTCCGGCCTAGCGTGCGAGGGTGAACCGCGATCTTCCCCGCGACATCCCCGGCGACCTCCCCCGCGATCTGCTCGACGACCGCCATGGAGGCGTGTCCCGCGCCCCGTCCCCGGTCCCCTCCCCGGCTCCGCCCCCGTCCGGGACCTCCACCGCGGATCCCTCTCCGGATTCCCCGGACTCCCCGGATGTCTCGGCCGGGTCCCGGGGCGTCCCGCGGGTCCTGGCCGCGGCCGGTTCCCGGGTCCGGGTGCGGGCCCGCTCCGGTGAACTCTCCGGCGCGCTGCTCGGTGATCGGCCCCGGCAGTCCCGCCGCGACCTGGCGGTCGCCGTCGCCGCCGCGCTGCTCGTCGCGACGGCGGCGGTCGTCGGGTACGTCATCGAGCACAGCGACGGCACCCTGTTCGTCAGTGCCGCGCCGCTGTACGGGCGTTGGGGCCCCCATGTCGGACCGGGCACCGCGGCCGCCATCGCCGTCGCCGTCGCCGTCGTCCTGTACGGACCGTCCCTCGCCGCCCGGCTGCCCTGGCGGTGGCTGCTGCCCGCCGCCTGGGGCACGGGAACGGCGTGGACGTTCTCCCTCGCGCTGATCGACGGCTGGCAGCGGGGTGTGGCCGGACGCCTCACCGCACGGTACGAGTACCTCCAGGTCATCTCCCCGGTGAACCGGTTCCACGACATCCCGGCCGCCCTGCGGGACTTCACGCACCACATCCTGATCCACTCCCCGGGCCACTGGCCCGCGCACATCGCCGGGCACCCGCCGGCCGCCACGCTCACGTTCGTGTACCTCGACCGGATCGGTCTGGGCGGCGGGGCCTGGGCGGGGGTCTGGTGCGTCACCGTCGGGGCGACGGCGGCGGCGGCCGTCCTGGTCACCGTCCGGGCCCTGGCGGGCGAGGCGCTCGCCCGGCGGGCCGCGCCCTTCCTCGTCCTCGCCCCGGCGGCCGTCTGGATGGGAACCTCCGCGGACGGCTACTTCGCCGCGGTCGCCGCCTGGTCCGTGGCCCTGCTCGCCCTCGCGGTCACCGGCCGCCGGCCCCGCGCGGCCGGCCTCGCCTCCGGGCTCCTCCTCGGCCTCACCGCGTATCTCTCGTACGGGCTGACCCTGTTCGCCGTGATCGCGGGCGCGGCGGTGCTGCTCGGCTCGCGGTCCCGGCTGCGTCCGCTCCCGTTCGTGCTGGCCGGACTCACCGTCGTACCAATGGTGTTCACGCTGCTCGGCTTCAACTGGTGGGAGGCCTATCACCTGTTGGTCACCCGCTACTACGAAGGGGCGGGCGGCGTCCGGCCGTACGGCTACTGGGTCTGGGCGAACCTCGCCTGCACGGTGCTGATCGCGGGCCCGGCGACGGTCGCGGGCCTGCGCCGGGCGGGGGTGACGACGGTACGGCTGGCTGCGGCGGCCCTGCGGAGTCCGGCGCCCCCCACCGCGCCGCCCGCCCCCGGTCCCCGGCCCGGCACCGCCGACGGCACCGGCATCGCGACCGGCGCCGGCACCGGTTCAGCCGCTCCCCGCCTCGCCGTTCTCGTCGTCGCCGCGTTGATCGCGCTGCTGGCCGCCGACCTCTCCGGGATGAGCAAGGCGGAGACCGAACGCATCTGGCTGCCGTTCGTCCTGTGGATGCTCCCGGCGGCCGCGTTCCTCCCCCGCCCCCGCGCCTGGCTGATCGCGCAGGCGGCCCTGGCCCTGCTCCTCAACCACCTGCTGCTGACGGGCTGGTGACCGCCCGGGCCGGGTGAGCGGGCAGGAACGGGAACGGGCCGGCCCCAAGGGTCCGGGACCGGCCCGCCCGAGCGCACTCCGTCAGGCGCTGGGCCAAGGCCACCGTGAACGCTTCCCCGGAGCCGGTGGCCAAGGGGAGGACGATCACGGCGCGGCTCCGCGGAGCGCTGAGGACCACCGCTACGGCGAACGTCGACGGCTATTGGCGCTGGAGTTTCGGCGGCACCTCCACCACGGGCCCGTCAGATCGCGTCGACGAAGTCGCTCGTGGACGTGTCCGTGTGCCCGGCGGTCGGCGGGTCTGCCCGTGCGGTCAGTGGCCGGCCCGGCCGCGCTGAAGTGAACCGGACGGCCCTCCCGTGCGTCCCCGTACCGGTCGCGCGCATCGCCGCGACCGGCCGGCGGTGGACGGGGAGGACCGGATGGGCGGGCGAAGGAGCATCAGGGGGACCGTGGGCGTCGTGGCGGCGAGTGCCGTCGCGCTCGTGGCGATCCCGGGGGCGGCGGTGCAGGGCGCGACGGCGGCCGGGGGGCCGGACGCCGGGCCGGCACTCGCGTCGGGGCGTACGACGGAGTGTGCCGGCACCCGGCCGGCGCGCAGCCTGCCGGGACCGGGGCCCGCCGTGTACCGGGTGCTCGACTACGCCGAGAAGCGCGGCGCCACCCGCTTCCGGAACGTCTTCACCGGCTCGTCGGTCGACGAGGGCCGGCGGACCGCGCACGTGTACCGCATCCCCTCCCGGGCGTTCGACGCGGACGTCTGCTCCCACGCGGAGAAGGGCGTCCGGGTGCGCCTGCACGCCACGGACGTCAGCGGGGTCCGGCTCGCGGCGCTGGTCGAGCGGGTCGGTGACGACATGAGCCGCTGGGACGGCCGGTTCGAGCTGCGTGAAGTGGCGCCGGACCCCCGAGGGTTCGTGTTCTTCGGCGTCGACGACCCGGCGGCGGCCGAACCGGTCCTGCGCAAGGCGTTCGGACCGTTCTGGGCGCGGCACATCACGGTGCGGTACGCGGAGGAGTCCTCGGCTCTCCGACTCGCCTCCGACCTGTTCGAACGGGCTGTGTGACCTTCCCGGGCCCGGCTTGCAGGCGCGTGGACCACCTGCCTATGGTCGCGCGTATGCAGTCCTACACCATCGGCCAGGCCGCCCGGCTTCTCGGGGTGAGTCCCGACACCGCCCGGCGCTGGGCGGATGCCGGGCGGGTGACCACGCATCGCGACGAGGGCGGCCGGCGGCTCATCGACGGCCGCGACCTCGCCGCGTTCTCGGTGGAGCTGGCCAGGACCGGCGGTGAGGACGGCGTCCCCTCCCACACCTCCGTGCGCAACGCGTTCCCCGGCATCGTCACCGCCGTCAAGCTCGGCGACGTCGCGGCCCAGGTGGAGATCCAGGCGGGACCGCACCGGCTGGTCTCCCTGCTGACCCGCGAGGCCGTCGAGGAACTCGGCCTGGAGGTCGGCATGGAGGCCACCGCCCGGGTCAAGTCGACCAACGTGCACATCGACCGGACCTGAACCGGGTCCGGTTCCGGTCCGGACCCTGCCCGGGGTCAGGGGAAGACGGCACGGCTCAGGACGTGCTCGTGGTCGTCGTCGAGTACGAGTGGGCCCCCGTACCGGCGAGCGCGCCGCCGTCGACGATCAGGTACTCGTCGCGGATCGGTGTGCCGTCCAGCCAGGACTCCAGGATCTCCCGGGTGCCCGCCGCGTAGCGGGTCTGCGCGGAGAGCGAGGAACCCGAGATGTGCGGGGTCATCCCGTGGTGCGGCATGGTCCGCCAGGGGTGGTCGGCGGGGGCCGGCTGCGGATACCAGACGTCTCCCGCGTACCCGGCCAACTGCCCGCCGCGCAGGGCCCGGTCGACGGCGTCCCGGTCGACGATCAGGGCGCGCGCGGTGTTGATGAGGTAGGCGCCGCGCTTCATCGCGCCGAGCAGTTCGTCGCCGAACAGGCCCTCGGTCTCCGGGTGCAGCGGCGCGTTGATCGTGACGACGTCGCAGTGCGGGGCCATGTCCTCGGCGGACGCGTGGAAGGTGAGCCCGAGCTCCCGCTCGACCTCCTCCGGCAGCCGGTGCCGGTCGGTGTAGTGCAGCTTCACATCGAAGGGCGCGAGCCGTCGCAGCACCGCGAGCCCGATGCGCCCGGCGGCGACCGTCCCGACGTGCATGCCCTCCAGGTCGTACGAACGGGCCACGCAGTCCGCGATGTTCCAGCCGCCGTCGAGCACCACCCGGTGGGCGGGCAGGTAGTTGCGGACCAGGGAGAGCGTCATCATCACCACGTGCTCGGCGACGCTGATGCTGTTGCAGTACGTCACCTCGGCGACGGTCACGCCGTGCTCGATGGCCGCGTCGAGGTCGACGTGGTCGGAGCCGATGCCGGCGGTGACGGCGAGCTTCAGGTTCTTGGCGGCGGCGATGCGCTCGGGGGTGAGATAGGCGGGCCAGAACGGCTGCGAGATCACGACGTCCGCGTCCGGGAGCTCACGGTCGAACACCGAGTCGGCGCCGTCCTTGTCGGAGGTGACCACGAGGGTGTGCCCGCGCTCCTCCAGGAAGCGCCGCAGGCCGAGTTCACCGGTCACGCTGCCGAGCAGGCTCCCCGGGGTGAAGTCGGTGCCCTTCGGGGTGGGCGTGGTCTGGCCGCCGGGGTAGTGGTCGATGACGGGCAGGTCGTCCCGGGCGTACGTCGTGGGGTATCCGTCGGTCGGGTCGTCGTACAGCACGCAGAGCACCTTGGCCATGACGCGGCTCTCCTCAACTCCGTTGTTCGGAAGGTGCTTTCCACCATCCTCGGGGCCGAAGGCGCTGGTCAAAGCGAACCTCGCTATGGGCCGATAGCCGGCAGCTATGAGCGGGCCCGGCCCAGGTGCTCGTTCAGCAGGGCGTCGAGCGCGTCCCGGACACCCGCCTCTCTCGCGACCGTCAACAGGGCCTGGGCGAGCACCGACCGGGGTTCGTGCCGGGCGACCACCAGGCCGACCCGGGGCCCGTGCGCGGGACCCTCCAGCGGCACCACGCGCATCCCCTCCGGCACCCCGAACATGTGCAGCCAGGCATGGGAGATGACACTCGACCAGCGGCCTCCGGGAAGGTGGGCGTACAGGCCGGCGACGCTGTCCGACTCGATCGACGGGTTCGCCCGGGCACCGTCCGCGGCGAAGCACTCGTCGATGATCCGCCGGTTGCGCATGCGCGGGCCGAGCAGGCACAGCGGGAGGGCCGCGGCCCGCGCCCAGCGGGCCGTCGTCGCACCGGCTAGGGGGCCGTCGACCGGGGTGAGCAGGACATAGCGCTCCTCGTACAGCGGGAAACGCCGCACGTGCCGCAGGTCCTCGTCGTCGAGGTAGGTCATCGCCGCGTCGAGTTCGAACTCGGCGAGTCCGTGGTGGATGTCCGCCGAGGACAGCGACTCCAGGCTGACCCGGGCCGCCGTGTGGCGTTCGCAGAACGGGGTGGTGAGCAGGGAGGCGGCCGGCAGCGCGGTGGGCACGACGCCGAGGCGCAGGGTGCCGGTCAGTCCGCCGCGCAGCGCCGACAACTCCTGGTGCAGCGCGTCCCGTTCGGCGAGGATCCGGTGCGCCCAGGCGAGCACGACCTCGCCCTCCGGGGTGAGGCCCTCGTAGCGCCGGCCGCGGCGCACGATCGGCACGGCCAGTTCGTGTTCGAGGCGACGGATCGCGGCGGACAGCGACGGCTGCGACACGAAGCAGGCGGCCGCCGCGCGGGCGAAGTGCCGTTCCCTGGCGAGCGCGACCAGATACTCCAGCTGACGCAGCAACATGCGCGCCCTCCCGTCGGCGGGCCAGCGTCGCAGACAGCGGACCCCTCTGTCACGGTCATGGCCGTGCCGGTCGCCGCGGGCGGCAGAGCAGGGCGGCCCGCAGGTCGAGGCGGTCGTAGAGGCTCGACAGGTCGCGTCCGGTGAAGTGCTCGACGCGCTGCACGCGGTAGTGGACGGTGTTGACGTGCAGATGGAGGGCCTCGGCGGTGCGTGACCAGGATCCGTCGCGGGCGAGGAAGATCTCCAGGGTCTCCAGCAGGGCGGCGAAGGACGGGTTGCCGGCCTCGAAGAGGGGACCGAGCACCGTCCGGCTGAAGGCGGTGCGCACTTCGGCGGGTATGCCGGTGAGGAGCGTGCCGAGACCGGTGAGCGACGCCGCGTCGATGAGGGCGGACGCGTCGGGCGAGGTGGTGCGGGCGGAGGCCAGGGCGTAACGCGCCTGTGCCAGGGCCCCGTTGAGCCCCTCGGCGCTGTCGGCCCGGCCGGTCCCGCCGTGCAGCGCGACGGCGGGCTCGGCGGCGGACAGCAGCGCCCAGACGGCGGGGAGATCAGGCGCGGCTCCCGCGGCGGGCCGTCCCGCGGTCGCGGTCCGCCGCCCCGGGCCGGCCGTGTCCCCGGTGCTGCCCTTGTCGTCCTTGCCGTCCTTTCCGGACCGCGCTCCCCGCCCCCGCGCCGCTGCCGTCCCCGGGGCGGGATCCGGGGTGTCCTCGCGGAGGACGGCGAAGGCCGTGCCGTCGGGGAGCCGGCCCACCACGGCGTGCGCGGGGTCCAGGTGGGCGACGGCCTCGGCCAGCGCACCCTCGGCCGGGACCGCCACGCCCGTCCGGTCGGCACTCCCGGACCCGGCGGCAGCGGCCTCGGCGACGATCACCCGGTGGAGCCCCTCGCCCTCCAGTCCGCAGACCCGCAAAGCCGCCTGGAGGGAGGGCAGTTCGGCTCCGGCGGGCAGTGCCAGCAGGGCACCCAGCTCGTCGGCCGTCTGCTGCTCGGCGGCGCCGCGGCGGGCCAGGGACTCCTGGCAGCGGGCCAGCACCTCGGCGACCTCCCGCAGCATCCGCGGCGGGGCGTCGTCGGCCTCCGGAAGGTGCAGATACCAGCGCTCGTACGGGGAGACGGTCTCGCAGTCGACCGGCACCGTGGCCCCCGTGGCGCCCTCGACCAGCGCCGCGGCCTCGTGGGCCGGCACCGGGTCGGCCCCCTCGGTCGCCGCGACCGTGCGGCCGGATGCCGTGAGGACGTACGCGCGGACCCGGCCGAGGTAAGCGAAGGCGGCCTCGACGACGGCGGCGGGGCCCTCCTCCCGGGCGAGGAGCCGGTTGAGCCGGCCGCGCACGGCGCCGGGCAGCGCCTGAAGGCGGCTCAGCTCGCCCCACTGCCGCAGATAGACGGTGTCCGTGATGGCGCGGAACATGATGTGGGCCGGGACCGCCGCGACCGGCAGCCCGTGGCGGCGGCAGGCCGTCACGAGGTCGTCGGGCACCGCACCGTGGGTCTCCTCGCCGGCCAGCAGGACCGCGGCGCCCGCCGTGCTCAGCGCGGAGACGAACCGCTCGGCCCGGTCCGCGCCGTCCTCCCGGCTCCACCACACCAGACCGCTCAGCACCACCTCGCCGGGGCGCACGAACCGGGCGGGGTCCTCCAGGTCGGTGGCGGTCACCCCGCTGATCTCCTGCCTCAGCTGCGGTTCCTCGGCCCACAGCAGGCGCAGTCCGAGGGACTCGTCGTTCAGGAGATGGTCGACGTACATGTGCGGGAGCTCCTTGTGCGGCCGCCGGGCAGGGGGGCCTGACACCCGGCATCTCGCATTCACCAGGCGGGTGCGAGTCACAGCATCGTAAATGCAAGGTGAAACAAGCGGAACGCCTCTTGGTTGATCATCCAACCACCCTGCCGGAAACGTCGGTGTTTCCGTGCTGTGAACCAGTCGTCCCGGACGGGTCCGCGTTGCTTCACTGGCGCTCATGGACCTGAACACGGTGGTGGAGACCCGAGACGCCCGCGACCCGGCGCCCTGGCGGCCCGGCGACGCCTGGCTGGGCGGCGGCACCTACCTGTTCTCCGAGCCGCAGCCGCACCTGCGGCGGCTCGTCGACCTCGGCCGCACGGGCTGGACACCCGTCGCGGCCCTGCCCGACGGCTCGCTGGAGATCGCCGCGACCTGCACGATCGCCCGGCTCTCCCGGTTCGCCGCCGCCCTGCCGGCCGCGGCCGCGCCCCTCTTCGAACAGTGCTGCCGCGCCTTCCTCGCCTCGTTCAAGATCTGGAACATGGCCACGGTCGGCGGCAACCTCTGCAACGCCCTGCCGGCCGGCCCGATGATCTCGCTCACCGCCGCCCTCGACGGGGAGACCCTGCTGCTGGCCCAGGACGGCTCGCGGCGCCGGGTCCCGGTCACGGACTTCGTGACCGGAGCGGGCCGCAAGGTCCTCACCGAGGGCGAGCTGCTGCGGTCGGTCACCCTGCCCGCCCGCGCCCTCGCCTGCCGCACCGCGTTCCGGCAGGCGTCCCTGTACGGGCTCGGCCGCTCCGGTGTGCTCGTCATCGGCACCCTCGACCCGGTCGACCACTCCCTCGCCGTCACCGTCACCGCCGCGACCGTGCGCCCCGTACGGCTGTGGTTCCCGCTGGTGCCGGCAGCCGACCGGCTCAGGGCCGCCGTCGAGGCGGCCGTCGCCGAGCACGAGTGGTTCGACGACATCCATGGGCTGCCCGCATGGCGGCGGCACATGACGTTCCGCTACGCGGAGGAGATCCGCCGCGAACTGGAGGACCGTTCCTGATGGACTCTTCGATGAACTCGTCGACGGACTTCTCGGTCGACGTCAACGGCAGGCCCTTCTCCGAGACCCCGCGGCCGGGACAGTGCCTGCGCACCTACCTGCGCGACCGCGGCTGGTTCGGGGTGAAGAAGGGCTGCGACCAGGGCGACTGCGGGGCCTGCACCGTCCATGTGGACGGCGAACCCGTGCACAGCTGCCTCTACCCCGCCTTCCGCGCCGAGGGCCGCTCCGTCACCACCGTGGAGGGACTCGCCGCACCGGACGGCGAACTCCACCCCGTGCAGCGGAAGTTCCTCGACGCGCAGGGCTTCCAGTGCGGGTTCTGCACCGCCGGCTTCCTGATGACGACGGCCGCCCTGAGCGAGGACCAGCTCACCGACCTGCCCCGCGCGTTCAAGGGCAACCTGTGCCGCTGCACCGGCTACCGGGCCATCGAGGACGCCGTCCGCGGGGTCTGCCACGCCGAGGCCCCCTCCGCCGGCGAGGCCGTCGGCCGCAACCTGCCCGCGCCCGCCGGGCCCCAGGTCGTCACCGGCACCGCCCGCTACACCTTCGACGTCGACATCCCGGGCCTGCTGCACATGAAGCTGCTGCGCTCCCCGCACGCCCACGCCCGCATCACCGGCATCGACACCTCCGCCGCTCTGCGGGTGCCCGGCGTGCACGCCGTCCTCACCCATCACGACGCCCCCGAACGGCACTTCTCCACCGCCCGCCACGAACACCCCGAGGAGGACCCGGACGACACCCGCGTCCTCGACGACACCGTCCGGTACATCGGCCAGCGCGTCGCCGCCGTCGTCGCGGACAGCGAGGGCGCCGCGGAGGAGGGCTGCCGCCGCATCGAGGTGACGTACGAGGTGCTGCCCGCCGTGCTCGACCCGGAGGAGGCGATGCTTCCGGGCGCCCCGGTCGTGCACGACAAGGACGCGGCCACCGCCCGGATCTCCCGCCCGCGCGACAACGTCGTCGGCGAGGCGCACGGCGAGATCGGCGACGTCGAGGCGGGCTTCGCCGCGGCCGACGTCGTGTACGAGGACACCTACCGCACCCAGCGCGTGCAGCACGCCAGCCTGGAGACGCACGGCGCGGTCGGCTGGTTCGACGAGGACGACCGGCTGAACGTGCGCACCAGCTCCCAGACGCCGTTCCTGACCCGGCGCGCCCTGTGCGCGCTGTACGACCTGCCCGAGGAGCGGGTGCGGGTCGTCGCGGGCCGGGTCGGCGGCGGCTTCGGCGGCAAGCAGGAGATGCTCGTCGAGGACATCGTGGCGCTCGCGGTGCTGCGGCTGCGCCGCCCGGTGAAGCTGGAGTACACCCGCGCCGAGCAGTTCTACGGGGCGACCACCCGGCATCCGTTCACCGTCCGGGTGAAGGCGGGTGCCCGCGCCGACGGCACCCTCACCGCGCTCCAGCTGCGCGTCGTCTCCAACACGGGCGCCTACGGCAACCACGGCCCGGCCGTCATGTTCCACAGCGTCGGCGAGTCCCTGGCCGTCTACCGCGCCCCGCACAAGAAGGTCGACGCCTTCTCCGTCTACACGCACGCCGTCCCGGCCGGCGCCTTCCGCGGCTACGGCCTCGGCCAGGTGATGTTCGCGATGGAGTCCGCCCTCGACGAACTCGCGCGCCGGCTCGGCCTGGACCCCCTGGAGTTCAAGGCGAGGAACATCATCGGCCCCGGCGAGGCGATGATCACCCCCGGCGGCGAGGAGGAGGACCTCCACATCGCCAGCTACGGCCTCGACCAGTGCGTGGGCATCGTCCGCACCGCCCAGCGCGAACCCGTCACCGAAGCCGCCCCGGAGGGCTGGCTGGTCGGCGAGGGAGCGGCCCTCGCCATGATCGCTACGGGCCCGCCCGGCGGCCACATCGCGGACGCCCGCGCCGCCCTGCTGCCGGGCGGCGGCTTCGACCTCGCCGTCGGGACGGCCGAGTTCGGCAACGGCACCACCACCGTCCACCGGCAGATCGCCGCCGGTGAACTCGCCACCACCGTCGACCGCATCACCGTCCGGCAGTCCGACACCGACGTCGTCCGCCACGACACGGGCGCGTTCGCCTCCACCGGCACCGTCGTCGCCGGCAAGGCCACCCTGCGCGCCTCCCGCGCCCTCGCCGACCAGCTCCTCGACTTCGCCGCCGCCCATCTGCGGGTGCCGCGCGCCGACTGCCGGCTCGTCGAGGAGGCCGTCGCGCACACGGGCGGCCGGCTGACCCTGAAGGAGCTGTACGAGGCGGCCCGCGCCGTCGGGGTCACGCTCGCCGCCGACGGGCACTTCGGCGGCACCCCCCGCTCGGTCGCCTTCAACGCCCAGTGGTTCCGGCTGGCCGTCGACCCCGGCACCGGCGAGATCCGCATCCTGCGCAGTGTGCACGCCGCCGACGCCGGCAAGGTCATGAACCCGATGCAGTGCCGCGGCCAGGTCGAGGGCGGCGTCGCCCAGGCACTCGGCGCGACCCTCTTCGAGAACGTCCGGCTCGACGCGCGCGGCGAGGTCGAGACGGCCGCCTTCCGCCGCTACCGGCTCCCGCAGTACGCCGACATCCCGCGCACCGAGGTCCACTTCATGGAGACCGCCGACGCCATCGGACCGCTCGGCGCCAAGTCGATGAGCGAGAGCCCCTTCAACCCGGTCGCCCCGGCCTTCGCCAACGCCCTGCGCGACGCGACCGGGCTGCGCTTCACGAAGCTTCCGGTCACCCGGGACCGGGTCTGGCTGGCCCTGCACCGGGCCGGCCGGGACGGATCGCCCGGCGAGCCCGGTGAGCCCGGTCAGGCGGGTCGGCCCGCTGCGGCCGGGGGCCGGGCCGGGTAACAGCCGTCCACCCGGATGGCGTTGATGCCGCTGATGTGCCGGGCCCCGCACCGGTCCTGCGGCAGGACCAGCTGCGGGCCCGCCCGGTCCAGCGGTGTGCCGTCGATGCCCACCGCGAGCAGGACGGGGGCGTCGGCGAAGTCGGGGTCGATCTCGGCCCAGGTCAGCAGGACGTGGTGACCGTCCGCGCCCGCCACCGCGATCAGGAAGCGCAGCCGGTCCTTGCGGCGGCCCGGATCGAAGCGCGGTCCGGCGTCCCGCAGCACGTCGTGCAGCAGGGGCCCCGCGAAGCCGTGGTGCTGCACGCCGCTGGTCGCGCAGTCGAAGCTGACCCGCACCCGGTGCTGGGGCCAGGCGAGCAGGTCGGGCACCGTCAGCCGGGCCGGCCGGGCGAGATCGCCGGTCAGCGCGAAATCGGCGAGCGACGGCGCGGGCGGAGTCGGCTGTGTCAGGGACTGGCTCACGGGCAGCACCTCCCGCAGAACGGTACCCAGCGAGAGGTCCCGTACAAACGCACATGCGTACATCCCAACTGCGAACCCACAGCTCATGCGATGCAACAGAAGACTTCTCGCTCGCATCTGCGTCACTATGATCTGGGCATGCTGAAGAGAGCTCAGGACTGAAGAGCACGACGGAGGCTTCAGCGACAGCGAGCTGCAGCGTTTTCCGTTTTTCGTTTTCCGAGGGAGTAGATCCGTGATGACCCGATCCGCGCGCCGGACCCGCCGCACCACCCGGAGCCTTCAGGTGGCCGGCGTCAGTGCCGCCGCGCTGCTGGCCCTGAGCGCCTGCTCCTCCTCCGACGACGCGTCGTCGGACTCCTCCTCGACGCCGAAGTCCTCGGCCTCGTCCTCGCCGAAGCTCACCGGCACGGTGACCGTCTTCGCCGCCGCCTCGCTCAAGGAGAGCTTCACCTCCCTCGGCAAGGAGTTCGAGCAGGCCCACCCGGGCACGAAGGTCACCTTCAACTTCGGTGGCAGCGACACCCTCGCCGCGAGCATCACGGGCGGCGCCCCGGCGGACGTCTTCGCGGCGGCCAGCCCGAAGACCATGGCGATCGTGACCGACAAGAAGGACGCGGCGACCACCCCCGCCACCTTCGTGCGCAACCAGCTGGAGATCGCCACCCTGCCCGGCAACCCGGACAAGGTCTCCTCCCTGAAGGACCTCACCAAGTCGGACCTGAAGGTCGTGCTCTGCGACAAGACGGTGCCGTGCGGCGCCGCCGCGCAGAAGGCGCTGGACGCGAGCCACCTGAAGCTCACCCCGGTCTCCTACGAGCAGGACGTCAAGAGCGCCCTGACCAAGGTGGAGCTGAAGGAGGCCGACGCCGCGGTCGTGTACAAGACCGACGTGAAGGCGGCGGGTGACAAGGTGGAGGGCGTGGAGTTCCCCGAGTCCGCCGACGCCATCAACGACTACCCGATCGCCCTGCTCAAGGACGCGCCCAACGCGGAGGCGGCCAAGGCGTTCATCGCCCTGGTGCAGTCCCCGGAGGGCCAGAAGGTGCTGACGGCGGCCGGGTTCCTGAAGCCCACCGCCTGACCCGCCCGCTCCGTCCGTCACGGCACGCGTCGTCCGGCGCGTGCCGTCCGGCACAGCCCCCTTGCCGCCGCTGCGCCGAAGACCGTCTCCTGAAGACATGAGTGATCCCGTGCCCGCGCTCGACAAGTCCGACGCCCCGGCCGACACTCTGACGGGTGGGCCGCGGCGCGGGCGTGTCCGCGGCCGGGCCGGGACCGGTGGCCGGCTCCGGGGCGGGGCGCCGCTGCCCCTGCTGCTCCCGGCCCTCGTCGGGCTGGTGTTCCTGCTCCTGCCGCTGCTCGCGCTGATCGTGCGGGCGCCCTGGCGCACCCTCCCGGACCAGCTGGCCAAGCCCGAGGTGTGGCAGGCCCTCCAGCTGTCCCTCTTCTCCGCCACGGCGGCCACCGCGGTCAGCCTGGTGCTCGGCGTGCCGCTCGCCTGGCTGCTGGCCCGCACCGACTTCCCCGGACGCGGGCTCGTCCGGGCCCTGGTCACCCTGCCGCTCGTGCTGCCTCCGGTGGTCGGCGGTGTGGCCCTGCTGCTGGCCCTCGGCCGCAACGGCGTGGTCGGCAGACTCCTCGACTCCTGGTTCGGCGTCACCCTGCCCTTCACGACGGCCGGAGTCGTCGTGGCCGAGGCGTTCGTGGCGATGCCGTTCCTCGTCATCAGCGTCGAAGGCACCCTGCGGGCCGCCGACCCGCGCTACGAGGAGGCCGCCATGACACTCGGCGCCTCCCGCTTCACCGCGTTCCGCCGGGTCACCCTGCCGCTCATCGCCCCGGGCATCGCCGCCGGTGCCGTCCTCGCCTGGGCCCGCGCGCTCGGCGAGTTCGGTGCGACGATCACCTTCGCGGGCAACTTCCCGGGCCGCACCCAGACCATGCCGCTCGCCGTCTACCTGGCCCTGCAGAGCGACCCCGACGCGGCGATCGCCCTGAGCCTCGTCCTGCTCGCGGTGTCGATCGCGGTGCTCGCCGGGCTGCGGGACCGCTGGATCACGGCGTCATGACCGGCGCCCACGCGAGGGAGAACACGCGATGACCGAGACGACCCCGGCCCCGGCCGCGCCGTCCGGCAAGGGGCTGGACGCCCGTCTCGTCGTCCGGCGCGGCGCGTTCCACCTCGACGTCGAACTGAGCGCAGCCCCCGGTGACGTCGTCGCCCTCCTCGGCCCGAACGGCGCCGGCAAGACCACGGCCCTGCGCGCACTGGCCGGACTCACCCCCCTGTCCGAGGGCGGCCGGCTGCGGCTGGACGGCGCCTCCCTGGACCGCACACCCCCCGAGTCCCGCCCCGTCGGCGTCGTCTTCCAGGACTACCTGCTCTTCCCGCACCTCTCCGCCCTCGACAACGTCGCCTTCGGGCCGCGCTGTCAGGGGGTGCCGAAGGCGGAGGCCCGCGCGCAGGCGGCCGTCTGGCTGGAGCGCATGGGCCTGGCCGGCCACGCGGGGGCCAAGCCGCGCCGGCTGTCCGGCGGCCAGGCGCAGCGCGTCGCGGTCGCCCGCGCCCTCGCCACCCGTCCCCGGCTGCTGCTGCTCGACGAGCCGCTCGCCGCGCTGGACGCCCGCACCCGCCTGGAGGTCCGGTCCCAACTGCGGCAGCATCTGGCCGCGTTCGAGGCGGTCGCCGTCCTCGTGACCCACGATCCGCTGGACGCGATGGTGCTGGCCGACCGGCTCGTCGTCATCGAGGACGGCCATGTCGTCCAGGAGGGCGGCCCCGCGGAGATCGCCCGCCGGCCGCGCACCGACTACATCGCCCAGCTCGTCGGCCTCAACCTCTACCGGGGCGAGGCCGCGGGCCACACCGTACGTCTGGACACGGGCCCGGAGATCACCACGACCGAGGAACTCCGCGGGCCCGTCTTCGTGGCGTTCCCGCCGAGCGCCGTCACCCTCCACCGCGACCGCCCCACCGGCTCCAGCGCCCGCAACGTGTGGCAGTGCAGCGTGCGGGGTCTGGAGACCCACGGCGACCAGATCCGCACGGACCTCACGGGTGAACTCCCGCTCGCGGCCGACCTGACCACGGTCGCCGCGGCCGAACTCGACCTGCGCCCGGGCGCCCCGGTCTGGGCCACCGTCAAGGCGACCCAGACCCACGCCTACCCGGCCTAGGGCCTGTCCGACCGGCTGCCCGGGAAGCACCCCGGCGGTGCCGACCGGCCGCGCTCCCGCTACTCGTCGTCCGCCGGGACCGCCGCCGCGCGCACCATCACGCAGTCGAACTCGACGACCCGGCCCGTCGCCTCTTCCCGTGTGACGGGGTACATGCCGGTGATCTCGAAGCCGTTCTCCTCGTACAGCGCGATCGCCTCGTCCATCCGCGGACTGCCCTCGTAGAGCCGCAGCGCCGCGACCTCCGACTGCATCCCGACGAACTCCGCGACACGCTCCCCCGCACCCGCGAACACCTCCAGGTCGTACCCCTGGGTGTCCATCTTCAGGTAGGGGCGGGGGTCGGTGATCCCGTCGAGTGCCTTGTCCATCATCCCGTCGAGACGGCGTACCTCGATCTCCTCCGTGCGCGACCTGGCGAAGCGCTTGTAGCGGTCCTTGCCGTAGTCGCTGGGCGGGAGAAGGGAGTTCATGGACTTCCAGCCGACGTGGATGGACAGGCTCGTGTCCTCCCGCCCCAGGCCCATCTGGAAGACGAGCCAGTCGGGGTCGCCCTCGGCCGCCTTCCGGAGCCTGCCGAAGGTCTCGGTGGTCGGCTCGAAGGACACGATCCGCCCGGTGTAGCCGAGGCGGCGCAACTGGCGCGCGTACTGGCCGGAGTTGGCGCCCACGTCGAAGACGCAGTTCACGGCGTACCGGTCGAGCAGGGCGGTGACGTGCTGGCCGCACAGATAGGAGGCGGCCGCCAGCTGGAACCCGCGTTCGTCCGCCGCGGCCCTCTTCTCGTCGAGCAGGAGCCGTGCTCCGCTGTCCCCGAGGGGCACGTGCCGGTAGGCGGCGGTCCGCCCGCTCAGCACCAGATCGGCGCCCCGGCCGAGCGCGACGCGTCTGCGCACTCCGCGCCGGTAGACCAGCGCGGTACCCGATCCGAGGTCCAGCACCCGCACCCCGAGGCGGGGCAGCAGACCGAGCAGCTTTCGGTGAAGGGTCGCCATGTCCCCCACCCTGGCAGACTCCAACCCCTTTCCACCGGGCGTTCGTTGAACCCCGGCGGCCTCCGTGATAGAGGCAGGGGGTGACCTCTCCTGACACCGCGATCCCCGACCTCGCCGCCGCTCTCGGCATGCGGCCGCACCCGGAGGGCGGCTGGTTCGTCGAGACCTGGACGGCGCCGCAGGCCTTCCGGCCCGACGGCTACCCCGGCCCCCGCGCCGCCGCCACCGCCATCTACTTCCTCCTCACCCCGGGCGACACCTCCGCCTGGCACACCGTCCGCTCGGACGAACTCTGGCTCTGGCACCGCGGTGGCCCCCTGGACCTGCTGCTCGGCGGGGCGGGCTCCACCCCCGGCTCGCCGCCGAAGGTGGTCCGTCTCGGTCCCCGCGTCGAGGCGGGCGAACATCCCCAACTCCTGGTGCCGGGCGGCGTCTGGCAGTCGGCGCGTCCGGCCGGCGACGAGGAGGTGCTGGTCAGCTGCGTGGTCGCGCCGGGCTTCGACTACGAGGACTTCCGCCTGCTGGACTGACGACTTCGACGGCGGAT
The DNA here is from genome assembly GCF_036231965.1 of Streptomyces sp. NBC_01428. NCBI lineage: Bacteria > Bacillati > Actinomycetota > Actinomycetes > Kitasatosporales > Streptomycetaceae > Streptomyces > Streptomyces sp. NBC_01428. The sequence goes on from NZ_CP109499.1 coordinate 4,575,680, forward strand.
CAGGTCGCCGACCCGGCACGTGAGGGTGCGGCGGCGGCCTCGGGACGCCTTTGTGACGTACGTCGTTGGTTGCGGATCATCCGGGTGGGGCATCACCCGTGGGCAGGACCGGCCGCGCACCGTTCGGCGCGGGGTCCCGGCCGACGGGGACGGAGCCGTCGGGCGGGTGCCGGATGTCCTGGGAGGGGGAAGAGAGGTGTCAGTCATGCGTGCGCACCAGCGCACCGTCAGGCCGACCGCCCGCGTGGAGTACACCCTGCCGCGTACGGCCGTCTCGGCGGGCAGGGCCCGCAAGCTGACGACGGCGTTCCTGACCCGGCCACGGCCACTTCTCGCGTCACCGACCGCCGACCAGGTGGACGACGCGACACTGATCGCCTCCGAGCTGGTCGCCAACGCCGTGCGGTACGGGCGTACGGGCTGCCGGCTGCGGCTCCAGCTGGGGCACGGTGTGGTGACGGTCGAGGTCCACGACGACAGTCCCGGGCGGCCGAAGGTCGGCGTCCTGGACACCGAATCGGAGAGCGGCCGGGGGCTGGCGATGGTCCAGCAGCTCGCTCACAGCCTGGAGGTCGTCAGCACGGGTCTCGGCGGGAAGACCGTCCGGGCCGTCCTCGCGATGTGACGACCGAACGCCACCGCCGGTGGCGTGCTCACGACGCGCTTCGATCGAACCGATCATCGGCGTTTGGCTTCACGGAAAACGGGAAGACGCCGCTGAAAATTTCGTCGGAATTTCATTCAGCGCTTGAGCGCAAATACAGAAGGCCGGGGCCCACACCTTGCGGTGCGGACCCCGGCCGACTGGTGTCCCAGACTAGGCGGGGACGATGTTCTCCGCCTGCGGGCCCTTCTGGCCCTGCGTGACGTCGAAGGTCACCTTCTGGCCTTCCTGGAGCTCACGGAAGCCAGAGGTGGCGATGTTCGAGTAGTGAGCGAAGACGTCGGCGCCGCCGCCATCCTGCTCGATGAAGCCGAAGCCCTTTTCCGCGTTGAACCACTTCACGGTGCCAGTAGCCATGTCAAATCTCCTTCGGGGCAAAGCTCGAAGGCCCACACTGTGTGGACCTGCGTCGCCGCAATGATTGCCCCAACCGGAATGCACCGGAAAAACTTTGGGAACCACAACTGCAACTGAAATCGACAGTAGCACGCCACGAGCCTCGAAGGGCGCGCACTATCTCACCCCGGCGTGGGGAATATCAAAACCTCGCGGGATCGCTGCCCAAATTCTGTAACGGCCGAAGCAGATATACCCGCCCGGTGAAGAAACGCTCACCGAGCGCGCCCAGTGGCCGCACGGCCTGTCCCGTCCCGCCGCCCTCACGCGTCCTGCCGGCTGGTGCCCCGCAGATCCGCGTTGATCCGCAGCGCCTCGTCGAGACTGTCCTCCAGCGAGACGATCCGGCAGGCGGCCTCGACCGGCGTGCCCTGGTCGACGAGGTCCCGGGCGCGGGCCGCGACACGGAGCTGGCTGCGGGAGTAGCGCCGGTGGCCGCCGTCGGACCGCAGCGGGGTGATCAGTCCGGCCTCCCCGACGGCCCGCAGGAAGGCAGGAGTGGCGCCGATCAGCTCGGCGGCACGGCCCATCGTGTAGGCGGGGTACTCGTCGTCGTCGAACCGGTCGTTGGCGTTCATGGTGCTTCCCTGGAGCGCGTGCATCACCTTCCACTCTGGCAGATCCGGGCCCGCCGCGGCCGGAATCCGCCAGGGAGGACGGAACGGGACGGCAGAGGCACCCGCTCACCCGGACGGCCCGGTGCGCTGGTGGGGGACGGTGGCCGGTGGTGGCGTGGGAGGACACACGCCCGACCTCGGGACCGTCCTCGGGAGGCCTCCGCATGAACCGTCCGTCCTGTCTCCTCGCGTCCGCCCTCACCGCGGGGATGCTGCTGTCGACGGCAGCCTGCTCCGGGGACGGCGGCGACGCCTCCGGCCGTACGGACCGCTCGGCGTCCCCCACCGCCGCCTCGGCCTCCCCCGTCTCCGCGTCGCCCGTGGCGGACGCGCCGCGCGCCGCGGCCTCCTCCAGCTCCGCCTCCGCCTCGCCGGCCGTCCGCGAGCTGACCAAGGACGAGGCGCGCACGGCACTGATCACCAACACGGACCTGGGCTCGCAGTGGACGACCTCGGAGGGGGCGGCGACCTGGCGCGACGCGCTGCTGAAGAGCAAGGTCGACGCGTCGCAGTTCGTCACGGACAAGGGGAACGCGGCCGACTGCCAGAAGCTGCTGGACGGCCTGTACGCCGAGGACCTGCTGGGCAAGCCGAAGGGCGAGAGCGCCGACACGGGCTTCGACGACAGCGACGACGAGGCGCAGATGCGCTACGAGGTCGCCGCCTACGGCAAACAGGCGCTGGACGACCGGTTCACGTGGCTCGACTCGCTGCCGGACAAGTGCGACCAGTTCACGGCTGTCAGCCCGAAGGGCGGGAAGCAGACGGTCCAGGTCATCCACACGGACCTGGACGACGCGGGGGACGCCCGCAAGGGGCTCCAGATCAAGATGACCGGCGACCTGGACGACAACCCCGACACCCTGACCCTCGACTTCGCCGCGGTCCGCGTCGGCGACAGCGCCCTCTCGCTCACGAATGGCGGCCTCTCCGGAGCCGAACACGACTCCACGACCCAGGCCACCGCGGCGGGCGCCGACCGCCTGAAGGACGTGCTGAACGGAAAGTCCCCGCAGCCCACCCAGGGCTGAGCGGCGGGCCTCCCCCTCCATCGCGCCGCCGTGCGGGGCCCACGGGAGGGCCCGCACGGCGGCGGGAGCAATCGGGACGATCCGATGCCGGTGGTCGAAGGCGGGGGATAGGGTGCCACCGATGCGCAGGGTGTGGGGCGCGTCACACATGGCAATGGGAAACAGGCCGCTGCGGCACGCTCGCGCGGCTGTGCATCTGGGGGGCCTCATGCACGAGATGATCAAGGGTGCCAACGTCGGTCTCACGTCGTTGAGCACGGACGTCGGCTCGGTGATGGTGAGTCTGGGCTGGAGCAGTCCGACGGGGGAGGGCGACGCGGACGTCTCCGTGCTGCTGCTCACCGCCGACGGCAGGGTCCGCAGCGACGCGGACTTCTACTTCTACAACAACCCCGTGGCACCGGACGGCAGCGTGCAGCTGCTGGGTAAGGCTCCGACGGCCGGCGGGAGCGAGGACCGGATCACCTTCGACCTGTCGGCGATCCCGTCGCAGGTCGAGCGGATCGTCGTCGCCGCGAGCCGTCACGAGGGCGCCGGGTTCGGGGAACTCGACGACCTGCGGGTGAGCGTCGCGGACGCCTCGGGAGAGGGGCTGCTGCGGTACTCCGTCGAGGAGGCGGGAGCGGTCGGCGCGCTGCTCTTCGGCGAGTTCTACCGGCGGTCCGGTGACTGGAAGTTCCGCGCGATCGGCCAGGGCTACGGGTCCGGGCTCGCCGGTCTGGCCACCGACTTCGGTGTGGACATCGACGACGCGGCGGAGGCCGAGCCGGAGGTGACCGTCGAGCAGGCGGTCGTCGAGGCGGCCGCGGCGGTGGTGGAGCGGGCGGCGGTGCCCGAACCGGCGGCGGTCGTGCCGCCCCGGGCCGAACCCCGTCCCCGTACGGCGAAGAAGAAGGTCACGCTGCCCAAGGTGGCGAAGAAGTCGCTCGCCGAGAACGACGCGTGGCGCACCGCCCGGCTCTTCCCCGCCTCGGCGCTGAAGAGCGACCGCGAACGGGAGACCCGGGCGACCTCGGTCCTGCTGTCCGTGATGACACAGGTGCCGGAGTTCGGCCGCCGCCTCACCGCCGGTTTCGGCGCACCGGCCGGCCGGATGGAGACGTTCACCGAGGTCACGCTGCCCAACGGGGACTCCCCGCGGCGTCCGGACGGGGTCGTGCGTGTCGAGCGGGCGGGGAAGCTGTGGACCGCCCTCGTCGAGACGAAGACGAACGGCAACGCGCTCCGGCAGGAGCAGGTGCAGGCGTACGTCGACATCGCGGCCCGGCGCGGGTACGAGGCCGTGATCACGCTGTCGAACGACGTCGAGCTGGACGGCAGTCCCCTGGTCGAGGTCAAGACGGACGGGCGGCGCAAGAACAAGGTGGCGCTGTGGCATCTGTCCTGGGCCGAGGTGACCCATCAGGCGCAGATGCTGATCCGCCACGAGGGCGTCGCCAACGGGGCGCACGCCTGGCTGCTCCAGGAGCTGCTGCACTACCTCCAGCACGAGAACTCGGGCTGTCACGGCTTCCAGAACATGGGACCGGCGTGGGTGCCCGTGCGCAAGGGGATCGACGACGAGACCCTGTGCCAGGGCGACACGCGCGCCGTGGACGTCGTGGAGAGCTGGGAGCGGCTCGTGCGGCAGGTGTGTCTGCGGCTCGGCGGCGAACTCGGGCAGAAGGTGCTGCCCGTCCAGCGGGCCAGGCGGGGAGCGGAGCCGCAGGCCCGGCGTGCCGAGCTGGCGGACCGGCTCTGCACCGACGGGAAGCTGGACGCGGAGCTGCGGATCGAGGGCACGCCGGGCGTCCTCGCGCTCTGCGCGGACCTGCGGACCGGCAAGCTGCGGACGTCCATCGAGATCCCGGCACCGGAGCAGGGGTATCCGCTCACGTGGGCCAAGCGGCTCGTGCGGCAGCTGGACGAGGCGCCGGCCGATCTGCACGTGGAGACGCTGGTCGACGGGGACCTGGGCGGGCCGCGGGGGACGCTGGAGCGGCTGCGGCCGGAACCGGCGGACATGCTGCCCAGGAACGGCGCTCAGATCACCGGGTTCCGGCTGTCGCTCTTCCGGGGCATGGGAAACACCCGGGGCAACGCCGAGTCGGGCTTCATCCGAAGCGTCGACGACTCCGTCGACCGCTTCCACACGTCTGTCGTGGAGAGCCTCGACAGGCGCGCACCGCGGCCCCGGCAGCCGGTGGTGGGGGCTGCCGCGGGCTGAGGTGGCGGGCGGGGCGTGGTGTCAGGGGATGTGCGTCAGAGCCGGTCCATCCGGGTGTAGGGACTCAGGACGCGGACCTGGCGAGCGCCGAAGTCGACGAGCATCGCAATGCCCTCTTCGACGCCGACGATCGTGCCCAGGCCGTACTGGTCGTGGGAGACACGGTCTCCGAGGCTGAACTCCTTGGCCACGGGGACGACCGGGGCGGCGAAGGGGCTGGTGGGCAGGTGGCGCCGGGGCGCGGAGGGTTTCGTCATCGTGTTGCCAGTATGGGCCCTATTCCGGCGCGCGGTAGGGCTTGATGGTCTCGATCCCGCTCCGACTCGGTGTCCCGGGGCGCCCCGGAACGCGGGTGGGCCGGGCGCGCGGACCGGCGTCCCGGCCGGTCCCGTCCCGCGTTCGCTGAGGTCAGCCGCGGGGGTCGGCCCCGGTGATCATCCTGGTGCGTGGACCGGTCCGCCGGGCGAGCACGCCGCGCACGAGAGGGAGATCTCCGTGGCGGGTCCGGGGCCGGGCGGACCCGGGATCGCGGGTGCGCGGCGGGGCGGGGCTCAGGGGGCGCACGCCCGCGCGTCGACCGGCGCGCCGGGTGCCGGCCGCGGCGGCCGCGGTGGTCCCGCAGGCCCGTGGCGCGGCCCGCTCCGGCCCCGCAGGGAACCGTCCGGTGGATCTCCGGCGACCGCCCGCCGGAGGCCGTCCTCGTCCCCGTCCGCGGCCGGGCGGGACGCCGGAACTGTCGCACTTGGATTCGAGGAAGCGGGCGGTCCCCCGCCGCGCGGACACCCGGAGATCCCGAGGACCGCCGGGGGCGGGCCGGGCGGCTCGCCGCGCCCGGTCCGGCGGGATCAGCCGCCGAGCAGCTCGCGGCGCAGGTCGCGCAGCTCCCCGGAGTCGATGTGCAGGCCCTTCCTCAGGTAGGAACCGAAGTCGCCGTACGTGGAGCTGACCTCGTCGAAGCCGGAGTTGAGGTACTCGGCGCGGACGTCCAGCAGCGGCTTGTAGACGGCCGCCTGCGCCGGGGGCATGGAGGCGAGCGTGGCGGCGTTGGCCGCGGCGCGGTAGGTGTTGCTGGCGAGGTAGTCGTTCATCACGGTGGCGCGCGGGACGCCGAGGGCGGTGAGCAGCGCGGCGCTGGACCAGCCGGTGCGGTCCTTGCCCGCGGTGCAGTGGTAGAGCACCCCGTCGCCGTGGGCGGCACCGGCGTACACGGTGCCGAACGCGGCCCGTGCGGAGTCGCCGTCGACCATGAACTTCTCGCCGTCCACCATTATCCTGACGGCCTCGGCCTCGGTGGTCGGCATCGCCGAGTAGGCCGGGGACCCGGCGAGGACGTCGGCGACCGTGTAGGTGGCGCCCGACGGCACGCGGTCCGGGGCGGACGAGCGCTCCGACTCCATCCGCAGGTCGTACACGGCGTGGATGCCGAGCCGCTTCAGCTTCGCGAGGTCGGCGGCGGTGAGCTTGTCCAGGGCGTCGGAGCGGTAGATCTCGCCCATCTTCACCCAGTGGCCGTCGCCGGTGCGGTAGCCGCCCGCGTCCCGGAAGTTGACCGCGCCGTCGAGCCTGATCAGGCGGTCGGCGAGGCGCAGGGAGCCGCCGCGCTCGGGGACCAGGTCGAACCACTGCCGGTCGGCCGCGGGCAGCCCGCGTACCGTGACGTCCCCCGTGGCGCCGCCGCGTGCGACGACCCGCCCGGCGGCCCGCACGACGACCTGGCGCACCCCGGGGGCCGTCCAGACGACGCGGTACGAACCGTCGTCTCCTGCGGTGACGGTCGCGCCGGTGAAGGGAATGCGCTGGGAGGCCGTGTGCTGGGCCGAGCCGTGCCGGACCGGCGCGTGGGCAGGAGCGGCGGAGGCGGCCGGGGCGGTCACGGCGACGGCCGTCAGGGCGAGCACGACACCGGTGAGGGAAGCGATCTTCATGTCCCGGATGGTTGGCCGTTGAAACAAACTCCGGGTGTACAGGGCAGGGAGTCACGAGGACCCGCAGATGTCGGACCGGCGAGCCGATCCGGCCAGGGGCCCCGGTGGCCGGATCCGGCCACCGGGGCTGTCGGCCGACGGCGCGCTGCCCCGGTGCGACGATCCGGGCCGTGGGCGCCTTCGCCGCCGGGACCGTGCTCGGCGCCGTGCCGGGGGTTGCCCGCTCCACGGCCGCCCGGGCGGTGTCGTGCGCCGTCCTCCCCTGTGGGACGGCGTACGACACCGTGGGCAGCCCGAGCAGTGCGGCGGTGGCGGCGGTGTACCGGGGGAAGAGGCGCCCTCCCCCGTCCGAACGTCGCGTACAACTCCGGTCACCCCGGGATCGGATGACACCGTCCGCGATCCCTTCCCCCGGGCGCCCTGTCAGTCGAGCGCGCTCGTCTCCCGCCACTGGTTCCAGGTCAGGTTCCAGTCGCCGTAGCCGTTGCCGACCGCGACCGTGTCGCGGGAGCCGACGACCTTGATGACGTCGCCGGGGACGACCTCGTCGTAGAAGCGCTTCGCGGTGCCGTCGGTGGCGAGTCCGACGCAGCCGTGGGTGACGTTCTGCCGGCCGCCGTGGAGGTTCGCCTTCGGGTTCTGGTGGAGGTAGGTGCCCGAGGCGGTGAGGTGGACGGCGTAGGCGTAGTAGCCCGCGTAGGCGTCGCCGTAGCCGACGCTGCGCGAGTCCATGAAGACGCGGGTCGCCTTGTCGGAGACGACCATCGTGCCGTTCCAGGTGTCCATGCCCGGCGCGCCCGCGGTGATCGGGACACGGCGCGACGCGCCGTCCTTCTCCACCGTCATGACATGGGTACGGACGTCCACCGTGGCGACGAGGGAGCGGCCGACGGTGAAGTGCCGGGTGATGTCCGCGCCGGCCCGGACGGTGACCGCCGTGCCGGGCTTCCAGTAGGCGCGGGGCCGGAAGTCGACGCGTTGTCCGTCGCGGAGGTTGCGGTCCCTCACCCAGCCCCAGGACCCCTCGACATCCGCCTTCACCTTCAACTGCCGTTCCACCCGCCCACGTTCGTCGACGGGGACCGGCCGGTCGAAGGTCACCGATATCGGCATGCCGACCCCCACGGTCTGCCCGTCGGTGATATTGATGTGCGCGCCGGGCAGTGAACCGAGCGGTGTGGCCGACGGTTTCGGGCGGCCGCCGCCCGTCGGGTCGACGGTCCCGGTGGCCGTCGCCGTCGGCCGCCCCTGCGCGCCGCTCCCGCCCCCGTCGGCCACCGCCCGCGCCGAGCATCCGGTGAGCGCGAGCGCGCACACGGCCGCCGCGCTCCAGGCGCGGGCGAACCGGCCCCGGCCGGGCCTGAGTTCCGTGATCATGGTGATCCCCCTGTGATGTGTTTCGATGAGCGACGTACGGGACCTGTACGCACGGCACCGACGGCCGGGTTGCACGCGGCCGGGAGGAATTCCGCACCATCCGGCGGGGGACATGACCGAGGAAGAGTTCGACGCGTTCTACGCGGCCGCGTTCCCCCGGCTGACCGGCCAGCTCTACGCGTTCACCGGGGACCACGGCGAGGCGCAGGACGTCGTCCAGGAGGCGTTCGTCCGCGCCTGGGACCGGCGGCGGGAGTTCCTCGCCGAGGGCGCGCCCGAGGCATGGATCCGGACGGTCGCGATACGGCTCGCGGTGAGCCGCTGGCGCCGTGCGCGCCGCTGGCTGGAGCTCGTACGGCGCACGCCGCCGCCCGAGCACACCCCGGGCCCGGGACCCGAACGGGCCGCGCTGGTCGCCGCGTTGCGCTCCCTGCCCGAGGCGCAGCGGATGGCGGTCGTTCTGCACCATCTGTGCGACCTCAGTGTCGAGCAGGTAGCCTCCGAGACCGGCGCCCCCGTCGGCACGGTCAAGGCCCGGTTGTCCCGGGGCCGGGCGGCGCTGGCACGGGCGCTCTCGGAGGATGTTGCCGACCCTGCCGGTTCCACGCTCCCGCCGCACGGCGCGGGGCCGTCGGACGAGGGCGAGAGGGAGGACGATCGTGTCCGATGAACTCACCTCCGGACTGCGGGAGTTGGCCGCCGAGGGCGAGACGTCCCCGTCACTGACCGGCGCGGAGATCCGCGGCCGGGCGGGACGCCGCCGACGCCGACGCCGTACCGCGCTGGCCGGTGCCGGCGCCTCCGCGGTGGGCGCGCTCGCCCTGGTCGTCGCGCTGGGCCTGGGCGGCGGGACGGACCACGGCACGCCCCCGGCGGCGAGCCCCACCGGCACACCGAGCGGGCCGGTGACGCCGAACGCCACGGTCGACCTGTCCCGGCGGGTGCTCGCGGCGTCCGGCCGCACCATGCCTCTCACCGCGGGGACCGCCAAGGCCCCGACGCCGACGGGCCGGATGACGGTCACCGGCAAGCAGACGGTCAGACGGATGATCTCCGAGGAGGTCGGCCTCGGGGAGAAGTACGACGTCAAGATCCCGTGGGTGATCGAGCTCACCGGATCCGACGGCGCGAAGAACTTCGTCGCGGCGCTGACGTACGACCCGAAGGCGCCGGGGAACTACGACCGGACCAACGGCTGGATCGGGCTGCGCCCGCACGACGCGCAGTGGCTCTACGGGCACCTCGACGTGGGCGCGGTGGTCGACGTCGAGGCGTCGGCCGGGTCGGCGGCGTCCACCCCCACGTCCACGAACCGGGCCGAGGGCGGGGCCACGCGCGGGCTCGGGGGAGCGGAAACGGCGGCTGCGGGAACCGGCAGGGGCAGCGGCTCGGGGGCCTCGGGCCACTGACGCCGGGCGCCGGGTCCCGTGCGGGCGGCACGATACGCCGCCCGCGCCCGACGGGGTCACGCGACGGACGCGCTCTTGTCGTCGGCGAGCGCGGCTAGATGGGCGTCGAGCGCGGCGAACGTCTCGGCGGGCCGCTCGATCTGCGGCAGGTGTCCTGCCTCGGCGACCGTCTCGAAACGGGCCCGCGCGAAGGCCGCCGCGAAGGCCCGCCCGTACGCCGGTGTGACGACGCGGTCGCTCTCGCCCCACAGCACGAGGGTGGGGATCCGCACCCGGCCCAGCCGGTTGAGCAGCTTCGGGTCGTGCATGTACGGGTCGCCGGCGAGGATCCGCATGGTGGCCATGTTGGCCCGCTGGGCGGCGATCCGCTCCTCGCCGAGGGCGGCGGGGTCCACGGCGAAGCGGGACGGGTCGTGGAACGAGTACGCGGCGAGTTCGTCCGGCCGGAGCCCGAAGACGTCACGGACCGGCTCCCCCGGGACGGCCACGCCCGCGGCGTTCACCAGCACGAGTGAGCCGATGACCGCGCCGTCGTCACGGAAGGCCATCTCGGCGCCGGTCCAGCCGCCGAGCGAGGAGCCGACGACGAGGACGTCACGGTGGCCCTCGTCCTTCAGCCAGTGCAGATACGCGATCGCCAGGTCGTCCACACCGGTGAACCAGTCGGGGCGATCCGTCCCGTTCCAGCCGGGGTGCGTGGGGACGACCGCGCGCAGGCCGTGCCGGCCGGCCAGGTGCGTGGCGATGCCCTGGACGGTGGCGGGGCCGCCACCGCCGTGCAGGACGAGCGCGAGCGGGCCGTCGGCGGGGCCGCTCTCGGTGAGGTTCAGGGGCAGGTCGGGGCGCGGGAAGACGGTTCGGGTGCGGGTCTGGATCTCTGTCTCGGTCATGCGCCCCACGGTATCTACGCATACGTATATACGCAAGCTTAGATACTGGATTAGGATGGGGTCATGACCGCGAACCATGAGGGAGCAGGGGCCGTGGACGCCGGGTCCCGTCACCGCCCCGTCGATCTCGAAGAGCTGGGCCGCGCCGTGAAGGAGGCGCAGTACCGGCACCACCGCGCGCTCGACACGCGACTCGCCGGGGTCGGCACGACGCTGGCCCAGTGGGACGCGCTCCGGGCGATCGCCCGGACGCCCGGCGCCTCCGCGCACGAGCTGGCGGTCGCCACCTTCCAGGGCGACCAGGCCTTCGGCACCCTGGCCTCACGGCTCGCGGCGCAGCAGCTCGTCGAGCGCCGTCCGGGCCACGGCCGACGGATCGAGCACCGTCTGACGGAGGCCGGCGAACGCGTGCTCGCCGCGGGCCGCACCGTCGCCCGCGACATCCTCGCCACGTCCTTCGGCCCGCTCACCGAGCCCGAACGGGCCACACTGCTCGCTCTGTTGCGCCGCGTGGGCACTGCGGTCGAGGCCCCCTAAGATCCATGACCATGGAGATATGGGGTCTTTTTCTCGCCGCCCTGATGATCGCGAGCTTCGCCGGTCTCGAAGCCCGACTCGGCCGCACCCACCGGAAGATCGAGCGTGTCGAGCGGCAACTCGACCTGATCCTCGGCCATCTCGGCATCCACGAGGAGCAGCCGTCGCTGCCGCGGGTCACCGAGCTGCTGCGGGACGGCAAGAAGATCGAGGCGATCAAGGCGTACCGGGAGGCCACGGGAGCGGGACTCCTGGAGGCGAAGCAGGCCGTGGAGCGCATGGACTGACGGCGGTCACCCGGTCGCCGGTCGCGGCCTTGTGCCCGGGCCGGCGTCCCGGCCGGCGGGACAGACCCGGTACCGGCCCGACGCGACGTCCGCTCGCACGCGCGGACGCCGCAGGCTCCGCGAACGCGGTCACCCCGCCGCCCGCCAGGCCGCTGGGGGCGGACACGTCACCGGGACGCCCGCCGCTCCCGGGTCTCGGCCCGTCGCCCGACATCCGTCGTCGTGTCCAGGACACCGGACACGACCCCGCCGGTCGTCGCCGTCAGAGCGGGGGCTGCGCCGGGGCCGGGCCCAGGGTCGTGGTGCCGGGGGCCGTGCGGTGGCCGAGGCCGGTGCGGTAGGCGTCCAGGGCCGCCTCCACGCGGCCGGTACGGCGCAGCAGGTCGCCCAGCAGCCGGCACAGGTCGGCCAGGTCGCCGGCCGCGCCCGCCCGTTCCAGGAGGCTCATCGCCCGGACGTAGTGCTCCTCCGCGGCCTCCGTGTCCCGGGCGTCCTCCGCGATGATGCCGAGCAGCCGGTGCGCGGCGGCGGAGTGGATGGCACCCCGCTCGGAACTCAGGTCCCCGAGCACCTGGCGCAGCAGCGTGCCCGCCTCGTCGGACTTGCCCCGGCGGTGCAGCACGTCGGCCAGCTCCACCGCGACCTGGCTGGTGTAGAGCGCGGCCCGCTTGGCCGAGAGCATGGCCTGCGCCTCGCGCAACTCCGTCTCCGCGCGCTCCAGTTCACCGTTCTGCGCGTACAGGTACCCGCGCATCCAGTGACAGTTGGCGAGTTCGGTGCGGATCTGGAGCTGCCGGTAGAGCTCGGCGGCCTTGCCGAGGGACACGTCGGCCTCGGCGATCCGCCCCTCGGCGATCATCGTCCGCGCCACCGACCGGTGCATGCGCGCCACCAGGGCCGGATCGCCGACCTGCGGCGCGAGGGCGAGGGCGAACTCGGCGGCCTGCGCGGCCCGGGCGTGCGCGCCCATGTCCATGTAGGGCGCTATGACGCCCGTGTAGAGGAGGAGGAGGGCGTCGGGGTCGTGCAGGCCGGTCCGGTTCAGCTCGTCGAGCGTGGACTCGAACAGGTAGCAGGCGTACCGGAGTTCACCGGCGAGATAGTGGGAGGTCGCCCGGCCGCGCACCGCCGGCACCCGCTGCGGCAGCGGGGCGTCGCCGAGCCGCTGCTCCGACTCCTCGAAGCGCCGGCGCGCCGTCTCCAGGTCCCCGGTGTCCAGGGCGCATTCGCCGAGCCCGAGCAGCGCCGCCGCCTCCTCGGCCGCCAGCCCGTGCGTGACCGCCTCCGCGAGCAGCGCGGTGTACGCCTCGGCGGCGACCTCGGCCTCTCCGGTGGCGAGCGTGCGCTGCGCGTCGGTCAGCCGCAGCCGCAGGTCGGTGGCGAGGTGGGCGGGGCGCCCGGTCGCCAGCTCCTCGTAGGCGATCCCGAGCCGCTCCGCGATGTGCCGCAGTGCCGGCTCGGAGGCGCGCACGCGTCCCGCCTCCAGGGTGGAGATGTACGCCGGGGTATAGGCGGGTTCCGCCAGCTGTTTCTGCGTCAGGCCGCGCTTCGTCCGCAACTGCTGCACCCTGCGCCCGATGATCTCCGGGCCGTCCCGCTCCGCCATGGGTTAAGCATGCCATTAAGCCGAGTTAAGTCGGCCCAGCTTTTGACTATTGTCCAACTCCCTTGGCCCCCTTGCGAGGTGAGCCCGGAAGCCTCTAGGTTAAGCGGCGGATTAAGCAAGCTTAATACGCCGCTGTTGTTGTGAGGTCACCATGCTCCGACGTATTTCCGCGCGCTACTCCAGAGGGTTTATCGCCGCGCTCCTCGCGGTCGCCGCGCTGGTGACGGTGGCGAACGTCGGCCCGGCGAGGGCGACCGTACCGACCGGTGCCGCGCACCCGTCCGAGCAGGGAGCCCTGCCCGCCGGACGGTGACCGGGCCCGCGCCGGACCCGTCGGCCCCCGCCGACCGGCTGCCGGACGGCGCCGTCCGCGCGTCCTCTCCCGCCCGGACGGCGCCCACCGCGCCGCTCCCTGCCCACGGCGGGGGGCGCGGCATACGCTGACCCGGTGACCTCAGCCGCAGCCCGCACCGCACTGGACCTCACCGCCGACCTCCCGGTCCCCGACCTGGAGGACTTCTACCGGGACCTGCACCGGCATCCCGAACTCTCGCTCCAGGAACACCGCACGGCCGCCGCCCTCACGCGGCGGCTCCGCGCGTCCGGGTACGAGACGACCGAGGGCGTGGGCGGCACGGGCGTGGTCGGCGTCCTGCGCAACGGGGACGGGCCCACCGTCCTGCTGCGCGCCGACATGGACGCGCTGCCCGTTCCCGAGCAGACCGCCCTGTCGTACTCCTCGGAGACCGACGGGGTCATGCACGCCTGCGGCCACGACCTGCACGTCACCTGGCTGGCCGGGGCCGCCGCCGCGCTCGCCGCCGGACGCGACACCTGGACCGGCACGCTCGTCCTGGTCGGACAGCCCGCCGAGGAGACGGGCGCGGGCGCGGCCCGGATGATCGGGGACGGTCTCCACGAACGCTTCCCGCGGCCGGACGTCCTGCTCGGCCAGCACGTGGCGCCCGGCCCCGCGGGCCTGTACGCGCACTCCCCGGGGCTGATCATGTCCGCCTCGACGGACATCGACATCGTGGTGCACGGCCGGGGCGGTCACGGCTCGCGCCCCGAGTCGACCGTCGACCCGGTGGTGACGGCCGCGTACATCGTGACGCGGCTCCAGACAGTCGTCAGCCGGGAGATCGCGGCCCGTGACTCCGCCGTGCTGACGGTCGGGCGGATCGAGGCGGGCACCCGGCACAACATCATCCCGTCCGAGGCCCGGATCTCCCTCAACCTGCGGACCCAGTCGCCGGCGGTACGGGAGCGGATGATCGCCGCCGTACGGCGGGTGGCGGCCGGCGAGTGCGCCGCGGCCGGCTGCCCGAGCGAGCCCGAGGTCACCGTCGGCAACGACTTCCCCGTGACGGTCAACGACGTCGAGACCGACCGGCGGATCGCCGCCGTGCACGGCGAGGTCTTCGGCGCCGGGACGATCCTCGACCCCGGTCCGGCGATGGGCAGCGAGGACTTCTCCCGCCTCGCGGCCGGCGGACTCCCCTACTCCTTCTGGTTCGTGACCGGCACCCCGGCCGACGTCTGGAACGCGGCCCCCGGCGGCGACGACCTCATGGCCCGGCTGGAGGCGGTGCCCAGCAACCACAGTCCGCACTTCGCCCCGGACCTCTCCACGGTCGCGCCGGGCGTACGGACCCTGGTGTCGGGGGCGCTGGCCTCGCTGTCCGCCTGAGCGGTCCGCCCGCGCCGTCCCCGCTGCGCCGTCGGCCCCTTCCTGGCGCCGGGCCGTCGCCCTCGTCCGCTCAGGCCTGCGTCTGCAACTGGCGCAACTGCTGCCGCACATGGTCGAGGGCGCCCTCCCGGCGTCCCGGCACCCGGAGCCTCAAGGCGGCGAGTTCCGAGCCGAGTTCGCGGGCCCGCGCCGGTGCGTCGACGCGGCCCCACTGATGGTGGGCGCGGTCCACGGCCGACTCCACCTCCGGTGCGTCCGGAGCCTGTCCCGCGTCCAGCCGGGCCACCGCGACCGCCAGCCAGGTACGGCAGCTGCGCTCCGGATCCCCCGCGAACATCGCCAGATCGGCCCGTACCTCCATCCAGTGCAGCACCTGCTCGGAGCCGGCCCCGTGCACACGGGCCGCCTCCTCCTCCCACGTCCCCGCCAGGGCGAGCGCCTCGTCGTGGCGGCCGGCCCGCACGGCGGTGGTGATCGTCTCGTGGGGATCGAGCGGAGCCGAACTCCGCTGCTGGGCCGCCTGGTTGGGGAGCGCCACAGAGGCGGCACCCGCAGGTCGCTCCGCCGGTGAGGTCGCTGAGGGCGCCGTGCCCGGCGCGGGTGTCCGCGGAGCCGCCTGCGCGGCCGGCGCCGTGGGCGGCTCGCCGCCGGGCGGCGCGAGGGGCATCGGCGGTGCGGAGGGAGGCGGCGCCGTGACGACGGACGGAGTCCGGCCGGTGTGGCCCGCCTCCGGGGGAGCGTACGGGGGCAGCGGCGTCACCGGCGTGAACTCCGGTGCCGGCGGCCAGGGTTGGCCGGCCCAGGACTGGCCGGGGGCGGGACGGAAGGCGGACGCCCCGGCCTCCGGGACCGTCGCGGCCGAAACCGTGGCGGCCGAAACTGTCGCGTCCGGAATCACCGTGGTCACGACCGGACCGCCCGAGGCCACAGGAGCGACAGAGGCGACGGAGTCAGCCGGAGCGACGGAACCGACCGGGCCCCGCTGCCCGGGTGCGAGCACGAGGTCCGCCGGTCCCGGCCTTCCCGTCTCCTCGCCCGACGTCCTCGTCAGGGCCTGCTGGTGCAGCTGGGACAGCGGCGGCCGGTGACCGCTGCGCAGCAGGGTGGCGACGGCCTTCATGTACGCCGGGTGAGCCACCGTACGCCGCGGGGGCGGCGGTGCGACCCTGCCGTACAGCGCGGTCGACGGACCCGCGGTGAGCGGGCGCCCGGAGAGCAGGGACCAGGCCTCCGCGTCGGCATGCAGATCGACGAAGATGCTGGTCAGGCCCGGTGGGCGCAGCCGCAGTTCCTCGGTGATCCAGTGCCAGGGGAACGCGGTGTAGCGGACCGTCGCCGGGGTGGTGCGGGCCAGCGCGAGATGGGGAAGCCGCTGCCGGCGGTCCAGCTGGAGCTGCCCGGTCACGAACATCGTCAGCGGTCCCGGCGCCGTCGCCGCGGCCCGCAGCCGGGTCAGCACGGCCTGCGGCTCCAACGGGTCGGCGAGTTCCACCACGTTCGCGGTCTCGGTGCCCGACAGCACCGCCGGGGCGACGGCCGCGAGCACGGGGAGCACGGACGCGGCGTCCACCAGACACCCCTTGCCCACCGGCGAGGCCGCGAGAAGCAGCACGGTTCCGGGCATCGGTTCCCTCCCCCATCGATCACGTACGTCAGCACCGTAACCGCTGCGCCTGCAAAGGGGGGACGTGACGGCCGGGAACCGTCACCCCGCCGCGCTCCGGGCCGGCCGGGATCCGCGCCCCGCCGCACGCTCCGAACGGCCCGCCCTAGGTGACGTCGTTCAGGTCCGCCGCGTAGCCGCGCGCCCGGCGTCGTACGGCGAAGATCGTCGTGTCGTCGGCGAGGCGGCCGGCCGAGTGCCTCAGGGTCCCGTCGCGGACGAGCTCGACGAGGAACGCCGGGTCGGCGGCTGCCGGGTCCCGGGTCACCGCGGCCGTGACCGCCTCGCGCAGCGGGAAGAACTCGCCCGACGCGTCACGGGCCTCGGTCACCCCGTCGGTGACCAGCAACAGCGTCTCCCCGGCGGCGAGCGGGACGCGGAGCACCGGCGGCGGCTCGGTCGCCAACTCGCTCAGGCCGAGCGGCAGTCCGTCGCCGGGCGGCAGACTCCGTACGCCCGCGGGCCCGACCACGAGGGGCGGTTCGTGGCCGAAGTTGATGACCTCGACGGTGGCCGGGGTGTCCTCGGGGAAGGCGACCAGGACCCCGGTCGCGAACCGGTCCCCCTCGTCACGGCCGAGCGCCGCGCAATAGCCGAGATGCCGCAGCATGCGCACCTCCAGGCGTCCGGCGACCGTCTCCAGGAACGGCTCGTGGTACGCCGTCTCGCGGAACGTGCCGAGCAGCGCGGCCGCCGCCTCCACCGCGCCGAGCCCCTTGCCCTGGACGTCGCCGAGCAGCAGCCGGGTGCCGTGCAGTCCCGGCTGGATGTCGTAGAAGTCGCCGCCGACGCGGGCCTCGCTGTCGGCGGTGAGGTAGACGGCCGCGTGGTCCAGGCCGCCCCAGCCCGGCGCCATCGGGCGCAGCACCGTGCGCCGGGTCGTCTCGGCGACGTCCTGCATGTGCAGCATGCGCCGCTCCCCGCGCACCCGCACCGAGCAGGCCAGCACCGCGAGCACCCCGCCGGCCAGCACGAGGATGAAGTCGGGCAGGCCGGTCTGGAGCTGGTGCGGCCAGGAGCTGTCGATGACGACGTAGGTGAGCAGGGACAGCACCGCGAGGGCGGCCGTGCCCCACACCCCGCAGAGCGCCGCGGCGATCGCGGGCACCAGGGCGACCCAGGAGATGATCCGGAACCGCCCGGAGGTGTTCGCGTCGAGCAGCGCGATGCCGATGAGCAGCAGGACCGGAGGCATCCAGGCGACACTGCGCCCCCGCAGCAGCAGTGGCTTCTGCCGCTGGACGGCGTCCCGCCGTCCAGCGCGCGGGAGTTGGTCGAGCAGGGATCTCCGGGCGGCCACCGTGCCGTACCGCCTCTTCCTCCAGGGCCGGGCGTCGCGGACCCGGGCTGATCCGGGCGACAGCCCCCGGCTCGCTCAGTACGCCACCGAGACCCGGGCGTGCGGGTGGACGGGCATCTCCAGCTGGTCGACGAACGCCATCGCGTAGTCCTCGGCGCTGATCCGGCTGTCGCCCTCCGCGTCGAAGAGCATGCGGTCGCCGCCGATCCGGAACTCCCCCGTCCGTTCGCCCGGGCCGATCTCCGCGGCGGGCGAGACGTACGTCCAGTCCAGGTCGTCGGCATCGCTCCGGTAGAAGGCGAGGGCGTCGCGGTGGGCGAGCGCCTCCGGAAGGTACGCGTCGGGGAAGTCGGGCTGCTCGCAGGCGGCCTGACCGGGCGCGACCTCCAGGGTGCCCGCGCCGCCGACGATCACCAGCCGCCGCACCCCGGCCGCCCGCACCCCGTCCACCAGGGACTGGTTGAGGGCGAGGAAGGGTTCGCGCGGGTCCGAACCGTCCCGGGGCGGCACACACGCCGACGCCACCGCGTCCGCGTCGGCCACCAGTTCGGCGACCTTCGCCGGGTCCGAGGCGTCGGCCGCCGTGGCGGCGATACCGGGCACGGGCGACTGCCCGGACCGGCTCACCGCGACGACCTGGTGTCCGCGCGCCGAGGCCTCCGTGGCGATACGGCTGCCGACCATGCCGGTGGCGCCGAAGAGTACGAGCTTCATGGACCTCAGCGAAGCACGCGGCCATGATCACCGCATCCCGGCATGCCGCCGGAAGGAGCACGGCCGCCCGCCCGGCAGGGCCGCCGCGGGAGGGGGGAGCGTCCCGCCGAAGGAGTGGTGCCGGGGCGCTCCCGTCCCGAGTTGCCGGGGGCTCGGACGGGGTGTGACCTGGAAGGCGGGGGCCAGCAGAGAGGAGTCCTCCCATGGCGCAAGCCGCACCCGTGTCAGGGACACCGCGCACCTCAGGACCGATCGACGTGTTCGGGCCCCGCGCCCACAGCGTCGGCAAGTGGGCGGTGCCCGTCGCCGGCGGTCTCGTCTACGGCTTCTGGGCCGCCAACATCAACCGGGACGCCGGCGCCTTCACGGGCTGGAACGTGCTGTTCGGCTTCGTGTCCGCGATCGTCTTCGCGGCCGCCTTCTACGCCGTCCTCATGCTGCCGAGGACGACCCATCCCGCTGTGCACGCCGTGGCCTGGACCGTCTTCGCGGGCTGTGCGTTCGGGTTCATCTACAGCCAGACGGACACGACGATCCTGCGGTCGGTCTTCATGTCCCTGGGAGTCTCCGTGGGCGTGTTCGCCACGACCTTCTACCACTACTACACGCACGAGGACGCGCAGGGACGGACGCGGTGACGGCGACGTCGTGACCGCCTCGACGGCGACGTCGTGACGCGTACGAAAAGGGAGGCCCCGGCCGACGGCCGGGGCCTCCCGCGTTCCCTCGCCTCACCCGCTCACCTGCCGCCCGGGACCCAGTCCCAGGAGCTCGGGGAGGAACCGGAACCAGAACCGGAGACGGTCCAGGTCCACGAACTGGAGACGCTGAAGCTCCAGGAGCCGTTGCCGTTCGAGCTCCAGCCCGGGTCCTGGCTCAGGTCCCGGTCGTTGTGGTCCCAGTGCGCGTTGTGCCACACACCGTCCTTCTCTCCGGGACACGGGTCCGAACAACTCGGCACCCAGTGGCCGCCGGTGTCGACGAAGGCGGCGCTCGCCCAGGCGTGCGCGCCCACGAGCCAGTACCAGGTCGTGTCGCCGAAGACGCTCTGCCCGCTCACCGCGCACTGGACGCGGTCCTGGCTGCCCGGTGAGAGCGCCGCGACGACCGGTGAGGTCGTGCTGGGCTGCAGCCGGACGTTCAGTTCTCCGCCGGAGACGACGGTTCCCCAGACGGGGCCGTCCGAGCCGCCACCGCCGCTGGCGGGCGCCGACGGGGCCGCCGCCATGGAGGTGCCGGCGGCCGCGACGGTGAGGACACCGCCGCTGAGCAGGGCCGCGGCCAAAGTCCGCAGGGCCGGGGTGGTGCGCATATCGGCCTCCTTCTCCCCAGTTTTCCCAGGTCCAGATAACACCCGTTCGAGTGAGGGCTCCACCGGAGCGCGCGGAGGCCTTGGGGCCACTGGGCCGCGCGGGGATCGGACCGGGCGCGGGCAGGCGTCCGAAGCCGGCCCGCCGGCCGAGGCGATCCGCCGACCCCGGATGCCGCGGGCCCCGTACGGCTGGTCGTCTGCGCCCATTTGCAGTCGACCCGCTCGCGTACGGCGGTGCGGAGGCCTTGCCTGGAGAGGTGTCCCCTCGTCTCCGGAGCGTCCTGTCGGCGGTGCTGATCGTCCTCGCCTGCCTCCTCGCGCCGCTCGGCGCGCTGTCGACGTGGGCGATGTACGGGCTCGGCGACTCCGGCCGCTACGAGGCCACCGTGGCGCCGCTCGCCGCCGACGCCGACGTGCGGGACGCGGTGGCCGCCGGTGTCACCGACGGCATCCTCCGCGAGGTCCACGTACGCCAGGGGCTCCAGGGACCCGTCAACCACTTCGTCCGCGACGCCGTCCGCTCGTTCACCGAGACCGAGGCGTACCGGACGGCGTGGGAGACCGCCAACATGGCCGCCCACGACGCGGTGATGCGGGCCCTGCGCGACGACCGCGAGGGCGCGGTGACCGTCGACCTCGCGCCCGTCACCGAGCGGGTCAAGCTCCGGCTCGCCGCCGACCACATGCCGCTGGCCGACCGGATCCCCGTCGAGCACACGGAGATCACCGTGCTCGGGGCCGAGGACCTGGCCCGGCTCCGGAAGGGGTTCCACGTGCTCGAAGTCGCCGGTTTCTGGCTGCCCGTGGCGTCGGTCGTCTTCGCGGCGACCGGGATCGTCCTAGCCCTCTGCCGTCGTCGCGCGGTCCTCGCGACGGGCATCGGCACCGCGCTCGGCGCCGCGCTGCTCGGCGTGGCGGTCGCCGTCGGCCGCGGCCTGACCCTCTCCGGCCTGCCGGACGGCGTGTCCCGCACGGCCGCCGGCGCGGTCTACGACGCCCTCACCGAGACCCTGCGGTTCGTCTCCTGGCTGCTCCTGGCCGCCGGCCTCACGGTCGCGCTGGGCGCCGCGCTCACCGGCGCGTACGTCCGTTACCGGCGGACGGCCGCGACACCCGCGCAGACTCCGGCGGAACAGTCCACGCGGGTCGGCGCCTGATCCGCTCCCCGTGCCGGACCCGGTCCACCGCTCGGGCGACCGGCACCGGACGGGGCACGCACCGGCGACACACCGACCGCGCACCGGCACCCGCCGAGGCGGGCCCCGCCCGCTGCGAGCGTCGGGGCACCACGCGCGCCCCGCGTCCCGCCACCCGGCGACCCTCCCCCCGCGCGCCCCGTCTTCGGGGGAGGATGCGGACATCCCACGCGGACGAGCGGAAGGCCGGAAGGTGGACACTGCGGCGGCTGACCGACGGGGCGCGGAGGAACCCGCGTACCGCGAGCGGAGGCGGCGGGGCGGCCGCACCGTCGCGGCGTGGCTCGCCGGACTGCTGCTCGCCGGGGTGAGCGTCGTCGCCGGATGCCGGGTCGCCGACATCGACGGGATCACGCCCGTCCCGCAGTTGCTCGCCTTCCTGCCGTGGCTGCTCGTGCCGGCCGGCCTCGCGGTGCTGCTGACCCTGCTCGCCCGATGGCGGACCGGCCTGGTCTGGGGAGTCGTCGTCCTCGGCCTCCTCGTCTGGTACATCGAGCCCTACGGCAGGACCGGCGAACCGGTCGGGCCGGCACTCGCCGAGCTGCGGGTGATGACGTCCAACGTGGAGTTCGGGCAGGGGACCGGCTCCCTCGTCGACACCGTCCGCCGGCGCAAGCCCGACATCCTGTTCGTGCAGGAGTGCGAGTACGGCTGCTCGCGAGCGCTGGAGGACGCCTTCGGAGGGAACGGCGGCACCTACCCGTACCGGGAGGCCGTCGAGGGCGCGGGGTCCGACGGATCGGTCGTGCTGAGCCGTTTCCCGCTGCGCGGCACCGACGGAGTGCGCGGCACCATGGGCATGCCCGGAGCCGTCGCCGACGTGCACGGCCACACCGTCGGGCTGCAGCTCGCCCATCCGATGCCCCCGCTCCCGGGGCAGGTCGGCGTCTGGCGGCGGGAACTCGGCGCGCTGCGCCACTACGCGGCGAACAGCCGCGGGCCGACGATCGTCGCCGGGGACTTCAACGCCACCCAGGACCATGCCGCCTTCCGCCGCGTCCTCGACACCGGGCTGCGCGACAGCGCGCGGCTGTCCGGGTCACCGCGGACACCGAGCTGGCCGGCCAGGACCACGCCGGAGTTCGGCGCGCAGATCGACCACGTCCTCGTCTCCGCCGACTTCTCCGCCCGACGGGCCGCGTTCCTGCGGATCCGCGACACGGACCACCGCGCCCTCGTCGTCGATCTCACGCTCCACCAGCGGGGATGAGGCCCCACCGACCCGGCCGAGCCGCGGGAAACCCTCATACTTGGGGCATGTCCCGCGCGTTCCCCGTCGGCCTCACCCCGCCCGACTGGCTGGTCAGGAACCTCACCCCGCAGCGGGCCCCCGTCAACCGGCCCGCCGTCGCCCGCGCCGCCGTCGCCATGGCGCTGCCGCTCGCCGTCGGCCTCGCCTGCGGACAACCCGCGTACGGCGCCCTCGCCTCCATGGGCGCGCTGTCCGGTGTCATCGGCGACACGGCCGACGCGTACCGCATGCGGATCTTCAACATCGCCGTGCCGCAGCTCTTCGGCGCGGTCGGCGTCACGATCGGCGCCCTCGTCTTCGGCCACGGCTGGATCGCCGTCGCCGCCGTCACCGGGGTCGCCCTCGTCTCCGGGATGATGTCCTCGATCGGCGCGGTCGCCTCCGTCGGCGGGCTGCTGCTCCTCCTCAACTGCGTGATCGGCGCCGGACTTCCGCTGCCCGGCTCCTGGTGGCTCGCCCCGGTCCTGCTGTCCGGCGGCGGCCTGCTCGTCCTCCTGCTGGCGCTGCTGGCCTGGCCACTGCGGTCGGGGGTGCCGGAACGGGCCGCCGTCGCCGACACCTACCGGAAGGTCGGGGACCTGCTCGCCGTGAGCGGCACCGACGCCTACGAGGACCTCCGCCTCACCGTCACCCGCTCCCTCAACGACTCCTACGACGCCGTCCTCGCCCGCCGCGTCTTCCACCACGGCCGCAGCCCCGACCTGGTGCGGCTGCTCGCCCAGCTGAACGCCGTCACCCCCGTCGTCGAGTCCGCCCCCGCCGCCCACCAGCGGGGCGAACGGCTGCCCGCCGCGATCCCCGCCGCCGTGCACCTGCTCGCCGAGGCCGTCGAGACCGGCTCCACCACCCCCGTCGAGCTGCGGCTGCCCGCGCCCGCCGACGAGACCGGCCGGTCCGTCGACCACGCCGTGCGGCACGCGGCGGGCGTCGTCAACGACGTGTCACCGGACCCCCTGGACGACCGTCTCGGCCGGCCCGCCACCCTCCGCGTGCGGACCGCGCGCGCCGCCCGCGGCGTCCTGATGTCCGCCGCCTCCTGGCGCTACGGCATCCGGCTCGCCCTGTGCATCGGCCTCGCCCAGATCCTGGTCTCGACGGTCGCCGTGCCGCGCTCCTACTGGGTCGCGCTCACCATCACCTTCGTCATGAAGCCCGACTTCGGGTCCGTGTTCTCCCGGGCGCTGCTGCGCGCGCTCGGCACGGTCGCCGGGCTCGTCGTCGCGGCGGCGGTGCTGACCGTGGTGCCGCGCGGCTGGGCCGACGTCGGCGTGATCCTGCTGCTCGCCCCGCTGATCCCGGCGCTGACACCGCGCGGCTACGGATACCAGACGGCCGCGATCACCCCGGTGATCCTCCTGCTGTCCGACATCCTCAACCACCAGGGCACCGGCCTGGTCGTCCCCCGCCTCGTCGACTCCCTCGTCGGCTGCGCGATCGCCCTGGTGGCGGGGTATCTGCTGTGGCCGGAGAGCTGGCACGCCCGGGTCGGCGACCGGCTCGCGGACGCGGTCGCGGACACCGCCGAGTACGTCGAGCTGGCCTTCGGCGGCCTCGCCGACCCTGCGGCCCGCGCGCGCTCCAGGCGCCGTCTGTACCGCGACCTGTCCTCCATCCGTACGGAGTTCCAGCGCGCCCTGACCGAACCGCCGCCCAACGGGCGCCGGGCCGCCGCCTGGATGCCCCTGGTCGTCGCCGTCGAACGGATCGTGGACGCGACGACCGCCGCCCGGGTCCGTGTCCGCGGGGGATCGGCCGAACCGTCCGCCGACGAGATCACCACGATCGCGCGCCAGTTGCGGGAGCTTTCGGACGGTCTGCGCGCATCGGACGTCCTCGTCGCCGTCCGCACCGATCTGAGCGGCCCGTCGGGCAGCGTGCTCGAACCGGTGCGCCAGGAGGTCGCGGCGGCCCGCACCATCGCGTCACCGCACTGAGGGCGAACGCGGAGTGAACGGGTCCGGCCCACAAGGGGGGTTGAGGTGCCTTCTGACCAGCGGGCCGCCCCTGCCGAAGATCACCTTCTGTGGCCGCTAACCTTACGTGTCCGTCCTGGCCAGGGATTGACGGGATCAACTCACGCGAAGGGTTGCGCACATGGGCATTCTCACTCTCCTGCGGAATGCGTTCGGCCGCTCACGCAAGGGTCGTGACGCCGACGCGGAGACCTCGCGAGAGGCGACGCCGACGGTTCCGGCTCCTTCCCAGGAGGCCGAACCGACTCCGGCCCCCGCTCCGGAGACCGACCCGGTCTCCACCCGGCTCCCTGACCCCGAGCCGAAGATCCCGTCCCAGTCGACCGAGCCGAACCCGTCCGTCGTCGACGACCTCGTCTCGGCGGCGTTCGACAACGTGACGGTCCCGAAGCAGACGTCCTCCCCCGAGGAGGAGTCCGCGTCGGCCCCGGAGCCGATCAAGCCCGACCCGACCGAGCCGATCCCGGCGGAGCCGGTCGCCGAGACCGAGAGCCCGGTCGCGGAGACCGAGCCGGTCGCCGACGCCGGACCGGTGGTCGAGGCCGAGCACGTCGTCGTCGCCGAGGCGGGCCCCGTCGCGGTGATCGAGCCCGAGCCGACGGCGACGCCGGACGCGGTGGTCGAACCGGTCGAGGTCACCGAGCCCGAGGCACCCATCGAGCCGGCGACGGTGATCGAGCCGGTGGCGGTCGAGCCCGAGCCGGTCGTCGACGCAGAGCCGGTGGTCGAGCCCGAGCCGGTCGTCGACGCGGAGCCGACGGTCGAGCCCGTGGTGGAACCCGCGGCGGTCGTGCCCGCGGTCGCCGACGGCGGGGAGGATCCACAGGATCGACCCGAGCCGGTCGTCGAAGGCAGCACGGGTGGTGCGGGTGGGAGCACTCCCGCCGAAGGCGAAACCGAGGCGGTCGAGCCGGTCACCGAGCCGGCCGAACCGGTCACGCCCGTCACCGAGGCGGAGCCGGAGACCCCGGTCGCGGCGGTCGCGCCGGTCGCCGAGGCCGAGCCGGAGACCCCGGTCACGCCGGTCGCGCCGGAGGTCGCCCCGGTGACCCAGGTGACCCAGGTGACCCCGGTGACCGCCGCGGCCCCGGCGGTCCCCCTGACCAGGGTCAAGTCGAAGGCTCCGGCGCTGGCAACGGCGTACAGGGAAGCGGGTACCGCGCTGAAGAAGCGGGACCTGACAGGCACCCGCGCCACGATCTACCTCGTGCTCGACCGCTCCTCGTCGATGCGCGCCTACTACAAGGACGGCTCCGCCCAGGCCCTGGGCGAGCAGGCCCTCGCCCTCGCCGCCCACGTGGACCCGGAGGCGACCGTCCACGTCGTCTTCTTCTCCACGGAGCTGGACGGCACCGGCACCCTCACCCTCACCGAGTTCGAGAACAAGGTCGACGACCTGCACGCCGGCCTCGGCCGCATGGGCCGTACGAGCTACCACGCGGCGGTCGAGGAAGTCGTCACGCACTACCAGAAGTCCGGCACCACGGACCCGGCCCTGGTGATCTTCCAGGTGGACGGCGCCCCCGACGCCAAGACCCCGGCCACCCAGTCCCTCGCGGACGCGGCCAAGGACCACCCCGGTGTCTTCTTCTCCTTCGTCGCGTTCGGCGAGCCGGAGAACAAGGCCTTCGACTACCTCCGCAGGCTGAAGACCGGGAACACGGCCTTCTTCCACGCGGGCCCGACCCCGCGCGAACTGACGGACGCCGAGGTCTACGACGGCCTGCTGGAGAACTGGCGCCCGTAGGTCACCGGAGACCCCGTATCGCAGCGCCCGGCCGCCCCCTTCCCACCCTGTAGAACGGGAAGCGGGCGGCCCGCGCGTGTCGGCTACGATTTCAAGGTTCACCGATGACGACGCGCCGGCCGGGGAACCGAGGCGGTCGTCACCCCACGTAGCGACTTGGGAGCAGCCCGCGATGGCTCGACACCTCATCACCAGCGCCCTTCCGTACATCAACGGGATCAAGCACCTGGGCAACATGGTGGGGTCCATGCTCCCGGCGGACGTGTACGCCCGGTACCTCCGCCAGCGCGGTCACGACGTCCTGTACATCTGCGCGACGGACGAGCACGGCACCCCCGCCGAACTGGCGGCCAAGGAGCGGGGTCTGCCCGTCGACGTGTTCTGCGCGCAGGCGCACGACGCGCAGAAGGCGGTGTACGACGGCTTCGAGCTGGCCTTCGACTACTTCGGCCGCAGCTCCAGCGCGCAGAACCGCGAGATCACGCAGCACTTCGCGCGCCGCCTGAACGAGAACGGCTTCATCGAGGAGCGCGCCATCCGTCAGGTGTACTCGCCGACGGACGGCCGGTTCCTCCCGGACCGTTACGTGGAGGGCACCTGCCCGCACTGCGGTTACGACAAGGCCCGCGGCGACCAGTGCGAGAACTGCACGCGCGTCCTCGACCCCACGGACCTGATCGACCCGCGTTCGGCGATCTCCGGCTCGACGGACCTGGAGGTCCGCGAGACGAAGCACCTCTTCCTCCTCCAGTCGAAGCTGCAGCACGAGGTCGAGGAGTGGGTGGCACGTCACGAGTCCGAGTGGCCGCAGCTCGCCTCCTCCATCGCCCGCAAGTGGCTGACCGAGGGCCTGCACGACCGCGCGATCACCCGTGACCTGGACTGGGGCGTCCCGGTCCCGGCCGACACCTGGCCCGAGCTGGCGGCCGAGGGCAAGGTCTTCTACGTCTGGTTCGACGCCCCGATCGAGTACATCGGCGCGACGAACGAGTGGGCCGACCAGCCCGTCCAGGATGCGGAGAACCGGGACTGGAAGTCCTGGTGGTACGACGCGGACTCCGGCGAGAACCCGGTCCGGTACACGCAGTTCATGGCGAAGGACAACGTGCCCTTCCACACCGTCATGTTCCCGGCCACCGAGCTGGGCGTGCGCGAGCCGTGGAAGAAGGTCGACTACGTCAAGGCCTTCAACTGGCTGACGTACTACGGCGGCAAGTTCTCCACGTCCCAGAAGCGCGGTGTCTTCACCGACCAGGCCCTGGACATCCTGCCCGCCGACTACTGGCGCTACTTCCTCATCGCGAACGCCCCCGAGTCGGACGACTCGTCGTTCACCTGGGAGCACTTCACGGCCACGGTGAACAAGGACCTGGCCGACACTCTCGGCAACTTCGTCAACCGGGTGCTGTCCTTCTCCAAGAAGCGCTTCGGCGAGGAGGTCCCGGCGGGCTCGGAGGCCGGGGAGGCCGAGACCCGGCTGGGCGAGGAGATCGCGGGCCTGCTCGCCGAGTACGAGACCCAGATGGAGGCCCTCCAGTTCCGCAAGGCGGCCGCCGCGCTGCGCGCCCTGTGGTCGGCCGGCAACTCCTACCTGGAGGAGAAGGCCCCCTGGCTGGAGATCAAGACGAATTCCGAGGGCGCGGCACTGACCCTCCGCACGGCGATGAACCTGATCCACCTGTACTCGGTGGTCTCCGAGCCCTTCATCCCGTCGTCCGCCCGTGCCATGCGCTCGGCCTTCGCCCTGGCCGAGGACACGGCGACGTGGGTGACGCAGGACGAGGTCCGCGCCCTGTCCTCGGTGCCCTCCGGCACCCCGTTCACGGTTCCCCCGGTCCTCTTCGCGAAGATCACCGACGAGGACCTGGAGTCCTACAAGGAGCGCTTCGGCGGCGCCCCCGAGTAGGCACCCGATTCAGGCCAAGGGGCCCCGCACCACGCGGTGGTGCGGGGCCCCTTCGGCACCCACCGTCCGTGGGGTGGCCCTGACTTCTGGCATGACCCCGATCACCCGTATGGTTTCCGCCATGGCAGTCCCCGAGGTCATTCCGATCGCCTACGAGCCGAAGCACCGCACCGAGACCATCGGCCGGTACGCGGACGGTCAGTTCCTGGCGTCGATCACGTACGCCTTCCCCGAAGGGTTCCGTCCCGACGACGGCTGGGAAGAGCACAAACGGCTCTACACCGTGCTCCACACCTTCGACTCCGAGGGGCGCTACCGCGACTCGGAGGTCTGGTGTGCCGGCACCTGGGCCGAGCAGCAGAGCGACCCGCACGGGGACACCTCCGTGCTCTCGCGCGCCCGCGTCCACCTGGCCAAGCTGCTGCGCAGCCTGCCCCGGCGCTCGTACACGGACATCGCGATCCGCCCCTTCCAACTGACGGTCGACGGCGTGCTGTTCGGTCTGCTGAGCGGAGTCGACGAGGGCGAGCCCTGGGCCGAGCTCTACCCCGACCGCCTCGGCTTCGCCGAACCGTGGGACGGCACGTACGACACCTGAGCGGGGCGACCGTCGGCTCCATCACCGGAGCGGGGGGCCGCGGAAGGGCCCGGCGGAGGGTCCACCGGACCCCGGCCGTCCGGTGGTCACGCCTCCGACGGGGACGCCGCCGGCTGGGCCGGTGGCGGGGAGTCCGTGGTGTCGTGGGTTTCCGCCGGGGTCACGCCCATCGTGAGGCGGGCGTGGACACCCCGGGCGATGCGCTTCCTGTCGTAGGCGAGGTACAGGAGGCCGCCCTCATGACCGTTGTCCGGGTAGATCCCGTCCTCGTCCAGCGTGGTCCGGGTGGTCGTGTTCGTGGAGTAGGGGGCGACCTCCGCCGACGCCAGGACCGCCTTCTCGGCGAAGAAGAGCTGGCCCGTGTGGCAGGTGTGGCCGCCCTCGTACCCCGCGTCGGTCCAGGTGCCGTCCACGTGCACCTTCACGTGGATGTGGACACAACGGCCCTGGTACCAGCCGGGGAAGACCGTCCTGAAGGTGACGTGGCCGTGCCGGTCCGTCCGCCACGTGCCGCGCAGATACCGCTCGTCGTCGGTGGGTTCGGCGTGGCCGCCTCCTCCGCCGCCCGGACCGCCGGGGCCACCGGTCGGTGGTTCGCCGGTCGGCGTGCCGGTCGGGGGTTCGCCCGTCGGGGGAGTTCCGCCGCCACCGCCGTTGCTCATGGACTCGTAGCCGGAGTACACGCCCAGCGCCGAGCAGTGCCAGATGTCCACCGCGGCGTTCCGCACCGGTCTGCAGGTCTCGGCGTCGATCACCGTGAGCGCGAGGGTGAGCGGGATGCCCTCCTCGTCCTCGGTGATGTCCTGGCGGATCTTGTCCGCGTCGATGTAGTAGGGGCCCTCGGTGGTCTCCGAGGTCAGCCGGTAACAGGTCTCCGCGCCTGATGCGGACGACGGCGTGCCGGCGGCGCGGTCGTCGGCGAACGCGGTCGCGGCGACACCGCTGCCCACGCCCACGGCCGCCACAGCCGCTCCGCCTGCGACGACGAACGTCCGCCGGGTCATGTTCCTTACGTGCGACGGTTCTTGAGGCTCAGTCATGCGGCGGAACGTAGGGATTCCACCTGTCAGCAGCATGGGTGCGGGCTGTGGATTCCCCAGGTACGCGAAAGTGGCCCGGAACCGTCGTCGGTTCCGGGCCACTTCACCGTGCCGGGCCCGCTGCCGGGCCGGCCCTGCCGCTGGGTCGCGCGCCTACTTGGGCTGCGGCTTGCGCACCGAGAGGTGCAGTTCGCGCAGACGGGTCTCGTCCAGCTCCGTCGGGGCGCCCATCATCAGGTCCTGGGCGTTGCCGTTCAGCGGGAACGCGATCGTCTCGCGGATGTTCGGCTCGTCCGCGAGCAGCATGACGATGCGGTCGACACCCGGGGCGATCCCGCCGTGCGGCGGGGCGCCGAAGCGGAACGCGCGCAGCATGCCCGCGAACTGCTCCTCGACGGTCTCCCGGTCGTAGCCCGCGATCTCGAAGGCCTTGAGCATGATCTCGGGCTCGTGGTTCCGGATCGCGCCGGAGGACAGCTCCACGCCGTTGCAGACGATGTCGTACTGCCAGCCGAGGATGTCCAGCGGGTCCTGGGTCTCCAGGGCCTCCAGACCGCCCTGCGGCATCGAGAACGGGTTGTGCGAGAAGTCGAGCTTCCCGGTCTCCTCGTCCTTCTCGTACATCGGGAAGTCGACGATCCAGCAGAACCGGAAGACGTTCTCCTCGAAGTTGCCCGAGCGCTTGGCGGCCTCGACCCGCACCGCGCCCATGATCTTCGAGACCTCGTCGAACTCGCCCGCGCCGAAGAACACCGCGTGGCCCGGCGCCAGGGAGAGGCGCTTGGTCAGCTCGGTGACGTTCGCCTCGGTGAGGAACTTGGCGATCGGACCGGACAGCGCGCCGTCCTCGCCGACGCGGACCCAGGCCAGGCCCTTGGCGCCCTGCTCGACCGCGTAGTCACCGAGGCCGTCGAAGAACTTGCGGGACTGACCGGACACGTCCGGCACCGGCAGGGCGCGCACGTGCTTGCCGGCGAACGCCTTGAACTCGGAGCCCTCGAAGACGTCGGTGATGTCGACGAGCTCCAGCTGGGCCCGCAGGTCCGGCTTGTCGGAGCCGTACTTCAGCATCGACTCGCGGAACGGGATGCGGGGGAACGGCGAGGTGACGTGACGGTCTCCGCCGAACTCCTCGAACAGCTCCGTCATGAGCTTCTCGATGGGCTGGAAGACGTCCTCCTGCTCGACGAAGGACATCTCGACGTCGAGCTGGTAGAACTCGCCCGGCGAACGGTCCGCGCGGGCGTCCTCGTCGCGGAAGCAGGGCGCGATCTGGAAGTACCGGTCGAAGCCGGAGATCATCAGCAGCTGCTTGAACTGCTGCGGCGCCTGCGGCAGCGCGTAGAACCGGCCCGGGTTCAGCCGGGAGGGGACCACGAAGTCGCGCGCGCCCTCGGGGGAGGTGGCGCTGAGGATCGGGGTCGCCATCTCGTTGAAGCCCAGCGCCGTCATCTTGTGACGGATCGCGGAGATCACGGCCGTGCGCAGCAGGATGTTGCGGTGCATGCGCTCACGGCGCAGGTCGAGGAAGCGGTACTCCAGGCGCCGCTCCTCGTTGACCCCGTCCTCGGCGTTGATCGTGAAGGGCAGCGGCTGGGCGGCGCCGAGCAGCTCGACCTCACCGACCTCGACCTCGATCTCGCCGGTCGGCAGCTCCGGGTTCACGTTCTCCGTGCCGCGGGAGACGACCTTGCCGTCGATACGGACGGTCGACTCCTTGGAGACCTTGTCGAGGGCCTCGTAGGCAGGCGTGCCGGGGCGCGCGACGAGCTGCGTGATGCCGTAGTGGTCGCGCAGATCGATGAAGAGGATGCCACCCAGGTCTCGGCGATTGTGCAGCCAGCCGCTCAGCCGGACGTCGCTGCCGACGTCAGAGGCGCGGAGCTCGCCGCAGGTGTGGGACCTGTACCGATGCATCGTCGTTTCATCCAGTCTTCGCGGATTGGGGGCGTGTTTCACGTGAAACAACCCCAGCGTACCGGGCAGCCCACGATCACCTCCCCACGAATTACAGCTCGACGCCCCGTCCGGCACGGGGACCCCCGGCAGGACGGCGCCGCGACCCGGCACCGGCCCGCGCCCCGGCCCCCTCGGCGCCCCGCGCAGCCCCCGTCCCGGACGGCTTCGGTGGCAGGCACCGATCACCTGTTCCTACAGTGGGCCCATGCGCACTGGTGAGCCCCTGCCCGCTGTGGGGGACGTCCTGGCCACTCTCGCGACCGGTCTGTGGCGCTGGGACAACGCCGCGGGCCTCGTCACCTTCGACGCGGAGGCAGCCCGCCTCATGGGCCTGCCCGCGGAGCGGACGACCCTC
Organism: Streptomyces sp. NBC_01428; assembly: GCF_036231965.1. NCBI lineage: Bacteria > Bacillati > Actinomycetota > Actinomycetes > Kitasatosporales > Streptomycetaceae > Streptomyces > Streptomyces sp. NBC_01428. The sequence goes on from NZ_CP109499.1 coordinate 4,607,330, forward strand.
ACCGAGGCAGGCGTGCGCTCCCACGTGCACCCCGTCGACTGGAACGAGATGGACGGGGTGGTCCAGCTCGCGGTGGCCGAGGGCACGCTCGCCGAGGCCCGGATGCGCATCATGGACGGGCACGGGCGGGTGCTGCGCACGGTCCGCAGCCGCTCCAGACCCACGGTGGACGCCGAGACGGGCCACTTCGAACTGGTCGGCACCCTCCAGGAGGTCACCGAGCAGCCTCCCGGGGCCGCCGCCCGCACGCCGGTCACCGGAGACTGGCGGCGCTCACGGGAGGCGTTCCTGCTGGACGCGGGGCGGGCCCTGGCCGAGGCCCGCTCCACCGCGGAGGTGCTGCGCGTCGCGGCCGGGCTGTCCATGCCCGGTTTCTCACCGGACGGACTCGCCGTCTTCGGCGCGGAGGGCGACCGGCTGACGATCATCGGCCACCACGGGCACCAGCCGGGCGACGAGGGCCCCTTCACCCACATGTCGCTGGCCACGGACTACCCGGCCGCCGAGGTGGTCCGCACCGGCCGGGCGGTCTATCTCTCCTCCCCGGAGGCCTACAAGGAGCGCTACCCGGCGTCCTGGCCGCTCGCCCAGCACTTCGGGCGGCAGTCCTGGGCGTTCCTGCCGCTCACCGTCGCCGGCAGCACCATGGGTGCCTGGATGGCGGCCTTCACGTATCCCGTCTCCTTCACGCCCGACGAACGCTCGGTCCTCACCACCGTGGCCCGCATGCTCGCCCAGGCCCTCTCGCGCGCCGGCGCGGCCGAGACCGAGCGGGAGCTGACCGACGGTCTGCAGCGCTCGATGATGCCGACGCTGGGCCCGCAGATGCCGGGCATGAGCGTCGCGGCGCGCTATGTCCCGACGGGCGGCGGCCTTCAGGTCGGCGGCGACTGGTACGACGTGATCCCCCTGCCGACCGGCCGTTTCGCGCTGGTCATCGGCGACGTCCAGGGCCACGACGTGCGGGCCGCGGGCCTGATGGGCCAGCTCCGGATCGCGCTGCGCGCGTACGCCTCCGAGGGCCACCGCCCGGACGCGGTGCTGTCCCGGGCCTCCCGCTTCCTCTACGGAGTCATGGACTCGGTGACGTACGGGTCGAGCGGCGGCGCCGACGACGGGGACGGCGAACCCGGCGACCTGCGCTTCGCGACCTGCCTCTACGTCGAGGTCGACCCGGCCACCGGCACGCTCGACATCGCCCGCGCCGGGCATCCCGACCCCGCGATACGCATGGCGGACGGGACGGTGCTGATGCGGTCCACCGCGGGCGGACTCCCGCTCGGCATCGACCCGGACGCCGACTACCCGACCACCCGGCTCGTCCTGGAGCCGGGCGAGACGATGCTCGTCTGCACCGACGGTCTCATCGAGACCGGCGGCCACGACCTCGACACCGGCTGGCGCCGGATCCGCCGGACCCTCGAATCCCACGACGGTGACATGGAGGCCCTCGCCGACGCGCTCGTCCAGGCGGTGCACGGACCCTCCTCGCACCACACCACCGGCCCGCTGGCGGACCGCCGCGAGGACGACATCGCCGTGCTGCTGCTGTCCCGGGAGGCGGAGCGCGGCTACGGCGGCGCGACACCGACCGTGCGGCCGACGGTGCGCCGCACGATGCTCACCGTCGCGCAGGCCGAGCCCGAGCGGATCGCGAGCGCCCGCCAGCAGCTGCGTGAGCTGCTGCACGACTGGTCCTCCGCCGACCAGCTCGACTCCGCGGTCCTCCTGGTCTCCGAGATGATCACCAACGTCCTCGTGCACACCGACGCCGACGCGCTGCTCGCGGCCGCGGTGACGGGTGAGCCGGGGAAGCGGCGGATGCGGATCGAGGTGACCGACGGCAGCGACGACCTGCCGCACCGGCGTGATCCCGGTGAGCTGGCCTCGTCCGGACGGGGACTGGTCCTCGTGGAACTGCTCGCCGACGCCTGGGGGGTGGATCCGCGCGGCGAGGGGAAGAGCATCTGGTTCGAGTTCTCCGAGGAGCAGGAGCCGGAGCCGGAGGCCGCCAGGACGGAGGCCTCCCGGGACGCGGCCATGCTGGAGGCCCTGGATGCGTTCGGCGACGCGGCGGACTTCGAGGACACGGCCGGCTTCGGGGAGGCCACGCGACTCGGCGGGCCCGGCGCTCCCGGCGACCCGGGGCGGTCGCCGGACCCCGCGGACGCGGGTGACCTCGGGAAGGCCGCGGAGGCCGGCCGGGAAGGGGCCGCCGGCTACGGCGCCTCCGAGGGCCCCGGTACGCCGGGCACTCCGGGCGTCTCCGGCCCGCCCGGCCCGTAGAGCGCCCGGAGTTCGTGCACCACCCCGAAGACCGCCGCGGTCAGCGGGACGGCGAGCAGCATGCCGAGGATCCCCGCGACGGACGCGCCCGCGGTGATCGCCAGGAGCACCACCGCGGGATGCATCTGCACCGTCCGGCTCTGGATCATCGGCTGGAGGACGTGCCCCTCCAGGACCTGCACGGCGAGGACCACCCCGAGCGCCCACAGCGCGATGACGAACCCGCGGTCCGCGAGGGCGACCAGGACGGCGACCGCGCCGGAGATGAACGCGCCGAGGTAGGGCAGGAACGCGCCGACGAAGACGAGCGCGCCGAGCCCCACGGCGCCCGGGACGCGCAGGATCAGCAGCCCGACGGTGATGCAGAGGGCGTCGATGAGCGCGATCAGGGTCGTTCCGCGCATGAACCCCTCGACGGCCCCGAAGGCCCGCCGGGCCATGGCCTCGACGAGGTCGGCGGTCCCCCGGGGCGCCAGCGTGCGCAGGGCACCGGCCACGCGGTCCGAGTCCCGCAGGAAGAAGAAGACGAGCAGCAGGGCGAGGACGGCCATGGCGAGGGTCTCGCCCACGACGCTGACCCCGCTGATGACGTTGGCCGCGGCCGTTCCGCCGAACTTGGCCAGCAGGTCCTTGGAATGGGCGGCGAGATCGTCGAGGGAGGTCCCCGCCGCACCGAAGTGCTCGGCGACGGAACGGGCCGCCTGGCGCAGCGAGGTGACGATCTGTCCGCCGGTGTGGATGAGCGCGGCGACGACGATGTAGACGGCGCCGCCGACCACCACGGCCACCGCGACGCAGGTGAGCGCGGCGGCCAGCGACTGGTTGACCCGCATCTTCAGCATCCGCCGGTACAGCGGCCCGAGCAGGGCGGTCCCGAGGAGGGCGAGCAGCACCGGCACCACCGCCGTACGGAACTCCCCGCAGAGCAGGATTCCGACCCATCCCACCCCGGCCGCGAGCAGGATCACGACGCACCAGGCCGCCAACCGCCGGGCGCCTTCGGGGAGTAGCTGCACCTCCCTACCTGACCATGCGTCAGCCCGGGCGGCGCTCCGGGACGACCGAACGGGGGAGGAGGCCCACCCGGCACACCGGGAAGCCCCGTCCGCGGTCGCGGACGGGGCTTCCCGTGTTCAACGCCCGTGAGCGGCGGCCCGGCCCGTGGGCCGCGCGCTCAGGAGGACCCGGCCTGGCTCAGAGGCCGCCCTCCGACATGCCGTGCACCGCGGGGACGGTCCCGAGGCGGCCCTTCTGGAAGTCCTCGAAGGCCTGCTGGAGCTCGTCGCGGGTGTTCATGACGAACGGGCCGTAGTGGGCCATCGGCTCGCGGATCGGCTGCCCGCCGAGGAGGACGACCTCCAGGTCCGGGGTGTTGGAGTCCTGCTTGTCGTCCGCGCGGACGGTCAGCGAGGAGCCCGCGCCGAAGACGGCGGTCTGGCCGGTGTGCACCGGCCGGCGGTCCGCTCCCACGCTGCCGCGTCCGGCGAGGACGTACGCGAGGCCGTTGAAGTCCTCGCGCCAGGGCAGGGTGATCTCGGCGCCCGGCCGCACCGTGGCGTGGACCATGGTGATCGGCGTGTGCGTGATGCCCGGGCCCTGGTGGCCGTCGAGCTCACCGGCGATGACGCGCAGCAGGGCGCCGCCGTCCGGGGTGCTCAGGAGCTGCACCGTGCCACCGCGGATGTCCTGGTAGCGCGGGGCCATCATCTTGTCCTTGGCGGGGAGGTTCACCCACAGCTGGAGGCCGTGGAAGAGACCGCCGGACATGACGAGGGACTCCGGGGGCGCCTCGATGTGCAGCAGGCCCGAGCCCGCCGTCATCCACTGGGTGTCACCGTTGGTGATGGTGCCGCCGCCGCCGTTGGAGTCCTGGTGGTCGAAGACGCCGTCGATGATGTAGGTCACGGTCTCGAAGCCGCGGTGGGGGTGCCAGGGGGTGCCCTTCGGCTCGCCCGGCGCGTACTCCACCTCGCCCATCTGGTCCATCATGATGAACGGGTCGAGGTGCTTGTAGTTGATCCCGGCGAACGCGCGGCGGACCGGGAAACCCTCGCCCTCGAAGCCACTGGGCGCGGTCGTCACGGTCAGCACGGGACGGTCCACGGCGTCGGCCGGCGCAGCCACTCGGGGCAGGGCCAGCGGGTTCTCGACGGTCACTGCAGGCATGTCGGTACCTCCTTGTGCTTCGAGTTTAGTTGAGCGTTGAACTTTCTGCCACCCGTAACGACGAAAGCCCGGAGGGCATTCCCTCCGGGCGTCCCTGTCGGGCGAGGCAGGTCGGACGAGCCGGGCACCGGCCCGGGGCCGGGCGCGCGGCGGCACGTGCGGCCGCCGGGCGGCCGCACGTCAGCGGTACGAGGGGCGCAGGTCAGCCGTACATACGGCGCATCGCGAAGTCCACCATCTGCTCCACGGCCTTCGCGTCGAAGACCATCCGGTGCTCGCCCTCCATGTCGATCACGAAGCCGTAGCCGGTGGGCAGCAGGTCGATGACCTCGGCGCCGGTGATCACGAAGTACTTGGACTCCTTGCCGGCGTAGCGGCGCAGTTCCTTGAGCGAGGTGAACATCGGGATGACCGGCTGCTGCGTGTTGTGCAGCGCCAGGAATCCGGGGTTGTCGCCGCGCGGGCAGTACACCTTGGACGTCGCGAAGACCTGCTGGAAGTCCTCGGCGGCCATCGAGCCCGTGGTGAACGCGCGGACCGCGTCCGCGAGGGACGGCGGGGACGGCTCGGGATACAGCGGCGGCTGCTGCCCGTACCCGCCGGGCATCTGCCCGCCCGGCATCTGCCCGGGCATCTGCTGCTGCGGCGGGACGTACCCCTGCTGGGCGCCTGCGCTCTGCTCGTAGCCGTACATGCGTCAAAGAGTAGTGGGCCACATATGGCCCATCCGGGGTTGCTTCTTATTACTGACGGGTAGCATCATCGTAGCTACTTGCTGGTACGTGAATCTAGGCGCGAGGAGTCAGTGCCTCGCCGATCCCTTAACGGAGCCGTCGCCATGGGGCACTACAAGTCGAATCTCCGCGACATCGAGTTCAACCTCTTCGAGGTGCTCGGACGCGACAAGCTGTACGGCACCGGCCCGTTCGCGGAGATGGACACGGACACCGCCAAGAGCATCCTGGAGGAGCTCACGCGCCTCTCGGAGAACGAGCTGGCCGAGTCCTTCGCGGACGCCGACCGCCACCCTCCCGTCTTCGACCCCGAGACCAACACCGCCCCGGTCCCGGCTTCCTTCAAGAAGTCGTACCAGGCGTTCATGGACTCCGAGTACTGGCGTCTGGGCCTGCCCGAGGAGATCGGCGGCTCCACCGCCCCCCGCTCCCTGATCTGGGCCTACGCGGAGCTGGTGCTCGGCGCCAACCCGGCCGTCTGGATGTACTCCTCGGGCCCGGCCTTCGCCGGCATCCTCTTCGAGGAGGGCAACGACGTCCAGAAGCACATCGCGAAGATCGCCGTCGACCGGCAGTGGGGCTCCACCATGGTCCTCACCGAGCCCGACGCGGGCTCGGACGTCGGCGCCGGCCGCACCAAGGCCGTCCAGCAGGACGACGGCTCCTGGCACATCGAGGGCGTGAAGCGCTTCATCACGTCCGGTGAGCACGACATGTCGGAGAACATCCTCCACTACGTGCTCGCCCGCCCCGAGGGCGCGGGCCCGGGCACCAAGGGCCTGTCCCTCTTCCTCGTCCCGAAGTACGAGTTCGACTTCGAGACCGGCGAGCTGGGCGCGCGCAACGGCGCGTACGCGACGAACGTCGAGCACAAGATGGGCCTCAAGGCGTCCAACACCTGCGAGATGACCTTCGGCGACCGCCACCCCGCCAAGGGCTGGCTGATCGGCGACAAGCACGACGGCATCCGCCAGATGTTCCGCATCATCGAGTTCGCCCGCATGATGGTCGGCACGAAGGCGATCTCCACCCTGTCGACGGGCTACCTGAACGCGCTGGAGTACGCCAAGGAGCGCGTCCAGGGCCCCGACCTGGCGAACTTCATGGACAAGACCGCCCCCAAGGTCACCATCACGCACCACCCCGACGTGCGCCGCTCGCTGATGACGCAGAAGGCCTACGCCGAGGGCATGCGCGCCTTGGTGCTGCACACCGCCGCGATCCAGGACGAGATCCAGGTCAAGGAGGCCTCCGGCGAGGACACCGCCGCCCTGGAGGCCCTCAACGACCTGCTCCTGCCGATCGTGAAGGGCTACGGCTCCGAGAAGGGCTACGAGCAGCTCGCCCAGTCGCTCCAGACGTTCGGCGGCTCCGGCTTCCTGCAGGAGTACCCGATCGAGCAGTACATCCGCGACGCCAAGATCGACACCCTGTACGAGGGCACCACCGCGATCCAGGGCCAGGACTTCTTCTTCCGCAAGATCGTCCGCAACCAGGGCTCCGCGCTGAACTCCCTCGCCGAGGACATCAAGAAGTTCCTGGCGCTCGGCACCGGCGGCGAGGACCTCTCCGCCGCCCGTGAGCAGCTCGCCAAGGCCGCCGTCGAGCTGGAGGCCATCGTCGGCCTCATGCTCACCGACCTCGCGGCCACCGAGCAGGACGTCAAGAACATCTACAAGGTGGGCCTGAACACGACCCGCCTGCTGCTCGCCTCCGGCGACGTCGTCGTCGGCTACCTGCTGCTGCGCGGTGCCGCCGTCGCCGCCGAGAAGCTGGAGACGGCCGCCGCCAAGGACAAGGCCTTCTACACCGGCAAGATCGCGGCCGCGAAGTTCTTCGCCGCCAACGTCCTGCCGGGCGTCACCGGCGCCCGCAAGCTCGCCGAGGGCGTCGAGCTGGACCTCATGGAGCTGGACGAGGCCGCCTTCTAGGAGCCGCCGGCCCCTCGGGCCCCGGGCGGCCCACCGAACCGGAACCTGTCCATCCAGTCAGGTGTCCCAAGGTGTCCGCCCTTCACATCCCCCTTACGAGGGCCCGCTCCCATCCCCGGGAGCGGGCCCTCGTGCGTCGTTAAGGTGAACCCATGAGTGCACCCTCCCGCTTCGACCGCGGCCACACCGACGACCTCATGTCCTTCCTCACGGCCGGCCCGACGCCGTACCACGCCGTGGCGACCGCCGCCGAGCGGCTCGAGAAGGCCGGATTCCGTCAGGTCGCCGAGACCGACGCGTGGGACGCCACCAGTGGCGGCAAGTACGTGCTCCGCGGCGGCGCGATCGTCGCCTGGTACGTGCCGGAGGGCGCCGAGCCCCACACGCCGTTCCGGATCGTGGGTGCGCACACCGACTCCCCCAACCTGCGCGTCAAGCCGCTGCCCGACACCGGCGCGCACGGCTGGCGCCAGGTCGCCGTCGAGATCTACGGCGGCCCCCTGCTGAACTCCTGGCTCGACCGCGACCTCGGCCTCGCCGGACGCCTCTCCCTGCGCGACGGCTCCACCCGCCTCGTCAACATCGACCGGCCCCTGCTGCGCGTACCGCAGCTCGCCATCCACCTCGACCGGTCGGTGAGCACCGACGGCCTCAAGCTCGACAAGCAGCGCCACCTCCAGCCGATCTGGGGCCTCGGCGACCCCCGCGAGGGCGACCTGATCGCCTTCCTGGAGGACGAGGCCGGACTGCCCGCGGGCGAGGTCACCGGCTGGGACCTGATGACCCACTCCGTCGAGAGACCCGCCTACCTCGGCCGCGACAAGGAACTGCTCGCGGGCCCCCGGATGGACAACCTGCTGTCCGTGCACGCCGGCACCGCCGCCCTGGCCGCCGTCGCCACCACCGACACCGGCCTGTCGTACATCCCCGTCCTCGCCGCCTTCGACCACGAGGAGAACGGCTCGCAGAGCGACACCGGCGCCGACGGACCGCTCCTCGGCGGCGTGCTCGAACGTTCGGTCTTCGCCCGCGGCGGCTCCTACGAGGACCGCGCCCGCGCCTTCGCCGGCACCGTCTGCCTGTCCTCCGACACCGGCCACGCCGTGCACCCCAACTACGCCGAGCGGCACGACCCGACGCACCACCCCCGCGTCAACGGCGGCCCCATCCTCAAGGTGAACGTCAACAACCGCTACGCCACCGACGGTTCGGGCCGCGCCCTGTTCGCCGCCGCCTGCGAGAAGGCCGGCGTCCCCTTCCAGTCCTTCGTGTCCAACAACTCCATGCCCTGCGGCACCACGATCGGCCCCATCACGGCCGCCCGGCACGGCATCAGGACGGTCGACATCGGCGTGGCCATCCTCTCCATGCACAGCGCCCGCGAACTCTGCGGCGCCGACGACCCGTTCCTCCTCACGAACGCGCTGGTGGCGTTCCTGGAGGGATAGCCCCCGCCCCATGTCACAGGCCGCCGCCCCGTGTCCGGGACCGGCGGCCTGTGACGTGAGCGTTCGCCTCCGCATGGCTCGCGGTGTCCCGGGTACCCGGAACACGCCCCGAATGACTCCGAGTTGCTACCTCAAGGAGGCGGACACCCATGGGCCTGGGCGGATGCATCATCCTGATCGCCGCAGGTGCGATCCTCACGTTCGCGACCGACTGGCACATGGCGGGGGTCAACCTCCACGTGGTCGGCGTGATCCTCATGATCGTCGGTCTGATCGGCGTGGCCACCTTCAGCAGCGTCGCCCGCCGGCGCCGCGTGGTCATGGAACCGACCACCACCGTGGTGGAAGAGCGTCACCACCGCGGCGACGGCTACCACGACGGCTACGGCGTCTGACCGGAACGGGACGCCTCCGGGCGTCCGACCCGGTCCGACACCCACGGTCGGCAGGTCCGAACCGGACGGCCACGCCATCCGCTCCGGCCCTGCCGACACGGCGTTCGCCGCCCCTCAGCCGTCCATTCCGGCGAGCACCAGAGGCAGGCGGTCCGCGCCGCCCTCGACGAGACGGACCGGGACACCCCAGTCCTGCTGGTGGACATGGCAGGCGGGGTACTCGTTCGCCGGGTCGTCGTCGCAGGACGCGGCCATCGCCGAGACGTGCAGCACCCCCTCCTCGACGGCCGGATTCAGCTCGACGGACCGCGCGAGATCCGTCCCCGCACCCTCACCGGCGAGCAGCAGCTCCGGCGGCGTCGCCGAGACGAGCAGCCGCGTGGACGGCCCGTACCGGGTGTCCAGCTTCTGCCCCGCCGGCGCCTGGAAGATCACGTCCAGCCGGACCGCGCCCGGGGTCACCTCGGTCGCCGCGCGCTGGGTGCGGTGGGCGACCGACTCCACCCGGACCGCCTCCTCGGGAAGCCGCAGCCGGGTCAGCCGGTGCCGGGCCGACTCCACCACCACGATGTCGTCCCCGACCAGCACCGCGTCGCTCGGCTCCCGCAGATCCGTGGCCAGCGTCGTCACCTCACCCGTCGCCGGGTCGTACCGGCGCAGCGCGTGGTTGTACGTGTCGCTGACCGCGACCGAACCGTCGGGCAGCGCGGTCACGCCCAGCGGATGCTGGAGCAGCGCCTGGTCCGCGGCACCGTCACGGTGACCGAAGTCGAAGAGACCGGTGCCGACCGCGGTGTGCACCGCCCCGTCCCGGTCGACCCAGCGCAGCGCCGACGTCTCGGAGTCCGCCAGCCACAGCCGCTCCTCGGTCGCGGCGAGCCCGGACGGCTGCGCGAACCACGCCTCCGGGCCCGGCCCGTCCACCAGACCCTCGTTCGTCGTGCCCGCGACGACCCCGACCGTCTCCGTGGCCGGGTCGTACGCCCACAGCTGGTGGACACCGGCCATGGCGATCCAGACCCTGCCGCCGAAGAGGGCGACGTCCCACGGCGAGGAGAGATCGACCTCGCGCGCGGGTCCCGAGGTCGGCGACCCCTGCCACCACTGGCGACCGGTACCAGCGAGCGTGCCGACCTCGCCGGAGGCCAGATCGACCCGGCGCAGCGCGTGGTTCACCGTGTCCGCGACGACGACCGTGCCCTCGTCGAGCAGCGCGAGACCCTGCGGCTCGCTGAACCCGGCCGTGTCCGCCGGACCGTCCACGAAGCCCCGGACGCCGGATCCGATCCGCCGGACCACCGTCTCGCCGTCCTCCGCCAGCTCCACCAGCTGATGCCGGGTGGTGTCGCTGACCAGCAGATTCCCGCTCGGCAGGGCCAGCGCCTTGCCGGGGAAGCGCAGCACGGTCGGTTCCGGCTCGGGCGCCACGTACGGCCCGTCACCGCGCCGCAGCGTGCCCTTCGCCCCGTGCTCGGCCTCCAGCTCCTCCACCAGCCGCTCGATCGCGTGGGCGTGCCCCTCACCGGCATGCTGCGCGACGACGTACCCCTCGGGGTCGATCACGACGAGCGTCGGCCAGGCCCGCACGGCGTACTGCTTCCACGTCGCGAGCTCCGGGTCGTCGAGCACCGGGTGCTCCACCCCGTACCGCTCCACGGCGTCGACGACGGCCTGGTGCTCCGCCTCGTGCACGAACTTCGGCGAGTGCACCCCGATGATCACCACGGTGTCCCGGTGCTTCTCCTCCAGCTCCCGCAGCTCGTCCAGGACGTGCAGGCAGTTGATGCAGCAGAAGGTCCAAAAATCGACGACAACGCACTTACCTCGTAGGTCGGCGAGCGTCAGATCGTTGCCGCCGGTATTGAGCCAGCCACCCTTGCCGATCAGCTCGGGAGCACGGACACGGGCACGGCGGGAGGTGGGCGTCGGGGCGGACGTCGGGGCGGAGTCGTTCATGGATCAAGGGTGCCACCTGCCACGGACACTCGGTCGAGCGCCCGTGTCCCGCGGGCTCCGACCTCGCGCTTCGTCCCCCGCGAGCCCCCGCTCCCACCCGCTCCCCTCAGCCCGTCGGCCTACCGACGGCGTTGCGTGGCGGTCGTCGGGGAACCGGTGAAGGCATGAGATACCTCGTGCGCGACCGGCTGCTCGGCTTCGGTGACGACTACTGGATCGAGGACGACCACGGCAACAAGGTCTTCCTCGTCGACGGCAAGGCGATGCGGCTGCGGGACACCTTCGAGCTGAAGGACACCCGCGGGCGCGTTCTGATCGACATCCACCAGAAGATGCTCGCGCTGCGCGACACGATGATCATCGAGCGGGACGGCGAACCGCTGGCGACCATCAAGCGCAAGCGTCTGTCCCTGCTCCGCAACCACTACCGGGTCGCCCTGGTCGACGGCACCGAACTCGACGTCAGCGGCAAGATCCTCGACCGCGAGTTCGCCATCGACTACGACAACGAGCTGCTGGCGCAGATCTCCCGTCGCTGGCTGCACCTCCGCGACACGTACGGCGTGGACGTCGTCCGGGAGGACGCCGACCAGGCGCTGCTGATCGCGGTGGCGGTGTGCGTGATCCACCTGGCGGAGAAGGAGCGGGGGGACGACTGACAGCGGGCGGCGGGCCGGCCCGGCCGCGGTTCAGCGGCGCGGCGGTTCCAGGCCCAGCATGCGGTCCTTGAGCGCCGGGAACTGTTCCCGGGTCGTCGCGACCTTCGCGGGGTCGAACTCCACCGTGAGGATCTCCTCGCCGGAGCCGGCCTCGGCGAGGACCTCTCCCCACGGGTCGACGACGATCGAGTGTCCGGCCTGGGGAACTCCCGCGTGCGTACCGGCCGTTCCACAGGCGAGGACGTACGACTGGTTCTCGACGGCGCGTGCCTGGGCGAGCAGGGTCCAGTGGGCGCGGCGCCGCTCGGGCCAGCCGGCCGGGACGACGAGGAGCTCCGCCCCCGCGTCGACCAGGCCGCGGAACAGCTCGGGGAAGCGGAGGTCGTAGCAGGTGGCGACGCCGATGACGGTCTGCGGGAGCGCGACCGTCACCAGTTCGTCGCCCGCCGCCATCAGGACGGCTTCGCCCTTGTCGAAGCCGAAGCGGTGGATCTTCCGGTAGGCGGCGACGCGTTCACCGGAGGGGGAGTAGACGAGGGAGGTGTTGTAGAGGGGGGTCTCGCCGGGGGAGCCGTCGGAGGGGGCCCGTTCGGGGATCGAGCCCGCGTGCAGCCAGACGCCCGCGTCGCTCGCCGCCTTGGCCATCGCCTCGTGCGTCGGGCCGTCGAGCGGTTCGGCCTCGGCCGCGAACTCCTCGTAGGCGAAGGCGCCCGTGGTCCACAACTCGGGGAGCACGACGAGATCGACTCCGGCCTGATCTCGTACCAGATCCGCCACACGGCGCCGGCGTGCGGCGACCGATTCGTCGTCGTTTACGTCGATCTGGAGGAGAGAGGCGCGCACACTACCACCGTCCTGGCATTCGAGCCGTCGATACGGGCCTACGATCGTCACACGAAAGCACTGCCGGGGTGCCTCACAGCAGCGTAACTTAGCGTCCCAAGACACCCGCTGCCTGTGCACTGCCCGCGTCCAACCGCCCGAGGGGTCCCGTTCCGTGAGTCTGCATCCCAGCCTTCAGTCCTACGCCGACGCCTGGACCCACTCGATCGACGCGATATCCGAGCTGGTGCAGCCGCTTGTGGAGGGTGAGTGGAACCGGCGGACTCCCTGCCCGGGATGGTCGGTCCGTGACATCGTCTCGCATGTCATCGGGCTGGACTGCGAGATGCTCGGCGACCCGCGGCCGATCCACACGCTCCCCCGCGACCTCTACCACGTGTCGAACGAGCACCAGCGGTACATGGAGATGCAGGTCGACGTGCGCCGTCACCACACGGCGCCGGAGATGACCTCCGAGCTGGAGTACACGGTCATCCGCCGCAACCGCCAGCTGCGGAACGAGACGCGGCAGCCCGACGCCAAGGTGCGCGGCCCGCTCGGTACCGAGGTCACTCTCGAACAGGCCATGCGCAACCGCGCGTTCGACGTGTGGGTGCACGAGCAGGATCTGCGCGTCACCCTGGGGCAGCCGGGGAATCTCGACTCCCCCGGTTCGCTGATCGTGCGGGACGACCTGCTGGCGGCCCTTCCGAAGGTGGTCGCCAAGGATGCCGGTGCGCCGGCGAACTCCGCGGTGGTCTTCGACGTGCACGGACCCGTGGAGTTCCTCCGTACGGTCCGGATCGACGCGGACGGGCGCGGTTCGATAGACGGTGCGCCCTCCCTCGGTCCCGCCGCGAGCCTCTCGCTGGACTGGGAGACCTACGTCCGTCTCGCCTGTGGCCGGGTGACCGCGGAAGCGGTGGCCGACCGGATCAAGACCGAGGGCGACCCCGAGCTGACGGCGGCGATCCTGCGCAACTTCACGGTCACGCCGTAGTCGTTCGGACCACGAGGCTGTCCGCCCGGAGGGGCGGACGGCGGGCGGGACGGTAGGCGGGTCAGTCGGGCAGGCCCCGTGCCGGGAGGCGGCACAGGGCCCCGAGGCGTCCCGCGTCCCGTGACTACGCCGGGACGTGCACCGTCTCCACCCGGCTCGCCACCAGCCGTTCCCGCTCGCGGCGGGCCGCCTGGCCGCGCAGCCGGAAGATCTGGCTGAGGCCGAGCGCCTGGAGGACGAACACCGCGGCGAAGGCGATGCGGTAGTTGTCGCCGGTGGCGTCGAGCAGCACGCCGACGGCCAGCAGGGTGGTCATCGAGGCGACGAAACCGCCCATGTTGGTGATTCCGGAGGCCGTTCCCTGACGCTCCGGCGGGTTCGCGGGGCGGGCGAAGTCGAAGCCGAGCATCGAGGCGGGTCCGCAGGCCCCGAGGACGGTGCACAGCACGATCAGGGTCCACATCGGCGCGTGTTCGCCGGGGTACACCAGCACGGTGGCCCACACGACCGCCGTCGCCGCGACGGTGCCGAGGGCCAGTGGCAGGCGCGCCTGGTGGTGCCGGGCGACGACCTGGCCGTAGACGAGTCCGACGACCATGTTGGACAGGACGACGAGGGTGAGCAGTTCGCCGGCGGTGGCCCGGGAGAGTCCCTGGGCCTGGACGAGGAACGGCAGGCCCCACAGCAGCAGGAACACCATCGCGGGGAACTGGGTGGTGAAGTGCACCCACATGCCGAGCCGGGTGCCGGGTTCCCGCCAGGACGCGGCGATCTGCCGGCGGACGTACGCGGCGCCGCGGTGCGGGAACGGCTCGGGCTCGTGGCCCTCGGGGTGGTCCTTCAGGAAGAGCAGCAGCAGGACGAGGACGACGACACCGGCCGCCGCGCTGCCGGCGAACGCCGCGGTCCAGCCCACGCCGTGGAGCAGGCGGGCGATGACGAGCGTCGACACGAGGTTGCCGGCCATGCCGACCAGGCCCGCGAGTTGGGCGACGAGGGGGCCTCGGCGGGCGGGGAACCACCGGGTGCCGAGCCGCAGCACGCTGATGAAGGTCATCGCGTCACCGCAGCCCAGCAGTGCGCGCGAGGCGAGCGCCATGCCGTACGAGGAGGAGAAGGCGAAACCCAGCTGTCCGGCCGTGAACAGCAGGACGCCGATGGTCAGCACCTTCTTGGTGCCGAGCCGGTCGACGAGGAGTCCGACCGGTATCTGCATGCCCGCGTAGACGAGGAGCTGGAGGATGGAGAAGGTGGACAGGGCGGAGGCGCCCACGTGGAAGCGGTCCGCCGCGTCGAGCCCGGCCACGCCGAGGGACGTGCGGAAGATGACGGCGACGAAGTAGACGGCGACGCCGATGCTCCAGACGGCGATGGCGCGCCGGCCGCCGGGCGGGTCGCCGGGCAGCGTGGCCGAGGAGCTCATCGGACCTCGCCCCGGGCGAGGTTGGAGAACCAGCTGACGTGTCCGTGGATCAGGCCGACGACCGCGTCGGCGTCGCCGGAGCGCAGTGCCTGGAGGATCTGCTCGTGCTCGGTGAGGGTCTTGGTGATCCGGTCGGGGTGGGCGTGCATCACGGCGACTCCCATCCTCAACTGGCGGTCGCGGAGCTGGTCGTAGAGCCGGGAGAGGATCTCGTTCCCGCCGCTGCGGACGATCTCGGCGTGGAAGCAGCGGTCGGTGACCGCGGCGGCGGCCAGGTCTCCGGCCGCGGCCTGCTCCTTCTGCTGGGCGAGCAGTTCTTCGAGGCGGGCGATGAGCCGCGGCGACGCCGGTACGGCCTTGCGGGCGGCGTGCTCCTCGACGAGCTGGCGGGTCTCGACCACGTCCGCGATCTCCTGGGCGGAGACGGGCAGGACGAGCGCGCCCTTCTTCGGGTAGAGCCTGATGAGGCCTTCGACCTCGAGGCGGAGCAGGGCCTCGCGGACCGGGGTGCGCGAGACGCCCACCGCGTCGGCGAGTTCGCCCTCGGTGAGCAGGGTGCCGCCCTCGTAACGGCGTTCCAGGACGCCCTGCTTGACGTGTGCGTAGACGCGGTCGGCGGCGGGCGGCTGCTTCACGGGCTGTCGCGCCGGGGCAGGTGGGGCTGAAGGCATGCGCACATCATAGATACAACACGTACGCATGCCGGTCGGAGTTCCAGCATGCGGACCCCGCCCGGTACTTGATGTAACGCAGGTCACATAAACTTCACCGTTTCGCCGTACATCCCTTTGCCGTTCTGGGGAGTCGGTACACCAGACGGCATTGTCATGTGCCGTTCTCCCAGGGGCATTTCGCGCATACGGAGCGTTCATTTTGATTACCGGCATTAAGGGCACGCGTTTCCGCAGGGCCGCCGCTGTGACCGTCACCACCGGCGCCGTTCTGGCCGCCGGAGCCTTCGGCGCCGCACCCGCCGGAGCCGTCGCCACGCCCACGATCGCCGCCAAGGGCGGCTACGTGATGAACAACGGCACCGGCTCGACCCTCTACACCAAGGCCGCGGACACCCGGCGTTCCACGGGCTCCACGACCAAGATCATGACCGCCAAGGTGGTGTTGGCCCAGTCGAACCTGAACCTGGACGCCAAGGTCACCATCCAGAAGGCCTACAGCGACTACGTCGTCGCCAACAACGCCTCGCAGGCGCACCTCATCGTCGGCGACAAGGTCACCGTCCGCCAGCTCCTCTACGGGCTGATGCTCCCGTCGGGCTGCGACGCCGCCTACGCGCTGGCCGACAAGTTCGGATCGGGTTCGACCCGTGCCGCCCGCGTGAAGTCGTTCATCGGCAAGATGAACTCCGCCGCGACGAGCCTGCACCTGACGAACACGCACTTCGACTCGTTCGACGGCATCGGCAACGGCTCCAACTACTCGACGCCGCGCGACCTGACGAAGATCGCCAGCAGCGCGATGAAGAGCTCCACGTTCAAGTCGATCGTGAAGACGAAGTCGTACTCCGCGAAGACCGTCACGAAGACCGGCACCACCCGCAACATGGCCGCGTGGACCAACACCAACGGTCTGCTCAGCAGCTACAGCGGCACCATCGGCGTGAAGACCGGCTCCGGCCCCGAGGCGAAGTACTGCCTCGTCTTCGCCGCCACCCGCAACGGCAAGACCGTCATCGGCACGGTCCTCGCCTCGACCTCCATCCCGGCTCGTGAGTCGGACGCGAAGAAGCTCATGAGCTACGCCTTCGCCAAGTAGTCACGCGTGCGGGGCCGATGGCCCCGCGCACGGGAAGGGGCCTGCCGCGCCATCGCGCGGCAGGCCCCTTCCGTTCGTCCTGCGGGCTACGCCCAGGTGATCAGCCGCTTGGGCTGCTCCAGGATCGCCGCCGTGTCGGCCAGCACCCGGGAGCCCAGCTCGCCGTCGACCAGACGGTGGTCGAACGAGAGTGCCAGCGTGGTGACCTGACGGGGCTTCACCTTGCCCTTGTGCACCCAGGGCTGCGGCTTGATCGCGCCGACCGCGAGGATCGCGGACTCGCCCGGGTTCAGGATCGGCGTGCCCGTGTCGACGCCGAACACGCCGACGTTGGTGATCGTCACGGTGCCGCCCTGCATCGCGGCGGGCGACGTCCTGCCCTCGCGGGCGGTCGCCACCAGGGCGCCCAGCTCCTCCGCCAACTGCGGCAGGGTCTTGTCGTGCGCGTCCTTGATGTTCGGCACGATCAGGCCGCGGGGCGTGGCGGCGGCGATGCCCAGGTTCACGTAGTGCTTCTGGACGATCTCCTGATGCGCCTCGTCCCAGGACGCGTTGATCCCGGGGTTGCGCTTGATCGCGACCAGCAGGGCCTTGGCGATGAGCAGCAGCGGGTTCACCCGCAGCCCCTGCATGTCCTTGTCCTGCTTGAGCTCCTCGACCAGGCGCATCGTGCGCGTCACGTCGAGCGTCACGAACTCGGTGACGTGCGGCGCGGTGAACGCCGAACCGACCATCGCGGCGGCCGTCGCCTTGCGGACGCCCTTGACCGGGACGCGGGTCTCCCGCGCGCCGTCGTACGACGCGGCCGGAGCCGGCGCCTGGACGCGGGCCGGGGCCTCCACGACGGCTTGGGGAGCCGGCACGGCGGCCGGAGCAGGTGCCTGCGCCGGGGCCACCGCCGCGTGCACGTCCTCCCGCGTGATGATGCCGTCCGGACCGGACGGGGTGATCGTCGCCAGATCGACCCCGAGGTCCTTGGCGAGCTTGCGGACCGGCGGCTTGGCCAGGGGGCGCTGCGCGGGGGCGGCGCCATGGCCGTTCAGCTCGGCCTGGAGGGCGGTGGCCGCGTAGAGCGTCTCGCCCTGCTGGGCCGGGACCTCGACGCCCTTGCGGGCGCGGCGCTTGGTGGAGGACTCCGCCACGCCGTACCCGACGAGGACGGGCTTGCGCCCCTCGGGCTTGGCCTCCTCGGCGGGAGCGGGCTGCGCGGACGGCGCGGCCACGGCTTCCGCGGCGGGCGCCGCGGGTGCGGCGGCTCCGCCGGACACGTCCACCGCGATGATCACCTGGCCGACGTCCACCGTCGTGCCCTCGGGGAAGTGCAGCGCGTGCACCACACCGTCGAAGGGGATCGGCAGCTCGACCGCCGCCTTCGCGGTCTCGACCTCGCAGACGACCTGGCCGTCGGTGACGGTGTCACCGGGCTGGACGTACCACTTGAGGATCTCCGCCTCGGTGAGTCCCTCGCCCACATCGGGCATCTTGAACTCGCGGAGTCCCGACGCGTTCTCAGTCATCGTCGTCACGACCCTCTCCTCAGTACGCCAGCGAGCGGTCGACGGCGTCGAGCACCCGGTCCAGGCCCGGAAGGTACTCCTCTTCCAGGCGTGCCGGCGGGTACGGGACGTGATAGCCGCCGACGCGCAGGACGGGCGCCTCCAAGTGGTAGAAGCACCGCTCGGTGATGCGGGCCGCGATCTCCGCGCCCGTGCCGAGGAACACCGGGGCCTCGTGCACCACGACCAGGTGCCGGGTCTTCTCGACCGAGGCCTGGACGGAGTCGAAGTCGATGGGGGACATCGAGCGCAGGTCCAGGACCTCGATCGACTTGCCCTCCTCCTGGGCGGCCGCGGCGGCCTCCAGGCAGACCTTCACCATCGGGCCGTAGGCGACGAGGGTCAGGTCGCTGCCCTCGCGCACCACGGTCGCCTTGTGGAGCGGTCCGGGGATGGCGTCGTCCGCGTCGGAGCCGCTGGTGGACCAGGTGACCTCGCCCTTGTCCCAGTAGCGCCGCTTCGGCTCGAAGAAGATCACCGGGTCGTCGCTCTGGATCGCCTGCTGCATCATCCAGAAGGCGTCCGAGGCGTTCGACGGCGAGACGACCTTGAGGCCGGCGACGTGCGCGAACAGTGCCTCGGGGGACTCCGAGTGGTGCTCGACGGCGCCGATGCCGCCGCCGTACGGGATGCGGACGACGACGGGGAGCTTGATCTTGCCCAGTGCGCGCGCGTGCATCTTGGCGAGCTGCGTGACGATCTGGTCGTAGGCCGGGAAGACGAAGCCGTCGAACTGGATCTCCACCACCGGGCGGTACCCGCGCAGGGCCAGGCCGATCGCGGTGCCGACGATGCCCGACTCGGCGAGCGGGGTGTCGATGACCCGCTCCTCGCCGAAGTCCTTCTGGAGCCCGTCGGTGACACGGAAGACGCCGCCGAGCTTGCCGACGTCCTCACCCATGATCAGGACCTTGGGGTCGGACTCCATGGCCCTGCGCAACGACTCGTTGATCGCCTTGGCGAGCGCAACCTTTTCCACGGCCATGTCAGTTACCCCCCTCGTCCACGAACGACGCCTGGTAGGCGGCGAACTGGGCTCGCTCCTCGTCGACGAGCGCGTGCCCGTCCGCGTACGCGTGCTCGAAGATGGCGAGGCTGTCCGGGTCCGGCATGGCCCGCACGGCGTCGCGTACTCGTTTGCCCAACGTCTCGCTCTCGGCTTCGAGTTCCGCGAAGAACGCCTCGTCCGCGTGGTTCGCGGCCTCCAGGTACGTGCGCAGGCGCAGGATCGGGTCCTTCGCCTCCCACGCCTCGCGCTCCTCGTCGGCCCGGTACTTGGTCGGGTCGTCGGAGGTGGTGTGCGCGCCCATCCGGTAGGTGAAGGCCTCGACGAGGGTGGGGCCCTCGCCCGAGCGGGCCCGCTCCAGCGCCCAGCGGGTCACGGCGAGGCTCGCGAGCACGTCGTTGCCGTCCACGCGCACGCCGGGGAAGCCGAAGCCCTGCGCGCGCTGGTAGAGCGGCACGCGCATCTGGCGTTCGGTCGGCTCGGAGATCGCCCACTGGTTGTTCTGGCAGAAGAACACGACGGGCGCGTTGTAGACCGCCCCGAAGTTGAACGCCTCCAGGACGTCGCCCTGGCTGGAGGCGCCGTCACCGAAGTACGCGATCACGGCCGAGTCCGCGCCGTCCTTGGCGACGCCCATCGCGTAGCCGGTGGCGTGCAGCGTCTGCGAGCCGATGACGATCGTGTACAGGTGGAAGTTGTTGCTGTTCGGGTCCCAGCCGCCGTTGTTCACGCCGCGGAACATGCCGAGCAGGTTCGTCGGGTCGACCCCGCGGCACCAGGCGACGCCGTGCTCGCGGTAGGTCGGGAAGACGTAGTCGTCGTCGCGGGTGGCGCGGCCCGAACCGATCTGGGCGGCCTCCTGGCCGAGCATCGAGGCCCACAGGCCCAGCTCGCCCTGACGCTGCAGGGACGTCGCCTCCGCGTCGAAGCGGCGGCTCAGGACCATGTCCCGGTACAGCCCGCGCAGGTCCTCGGAGGTGATGTCGGCGATGTACGGGTCGTACGTGGCGTCCTGGACGCGCTCGCCCTCCGGGGTCAGCAGCTGAACGAGCTCCGGCTCGCCGCCCGACGCCCCCGGGGACTTCTTGGCGGCCGCGCCGGTGCGCTTGCTCGCGGCGCTCTTGGTACCGGTCGTACTGGCGCTCGCGGCGCTCTTCGTACCGGCGCTGCGTCGCGGCTTGCGCGCGGCAGTGCTCTCCACGGTCACGTGTGCTCCTCCGTCGGTCCGGCCCCCGGGATTGCCGGAAGGCTGGGGTCCCCCTCGCCCGCTTTTTGGGCTCGGGGGATCGGCTCGCCTGTTCCGGCACCCGTGCACGGGGTGGGTGCCACTCGGCCGGGAACAGGCGTGACAGGTGCCCCGGCGAGCGCCCTGCACAAGTCACGTTACCCAGTGCTTCACAATTCTGTGAAACCTATCCTGACCTGCGATTTTGATAGGAAATCCAAGTACTTCGGAACGTGGATTTCCTAGTAAACCGCGCCGGTCGGGAACACTCGCTGGTCACAGCACTGGTCACAGCCTTGCAGGGGGCCGGAACACCGGCACGTTATCCCGGCCACCCCGGGCACGGGAAGAGTTCACCCGAGGGCAATGGCCATGATCGTGTGTGACACTGACACCGTGCCGGAAAACGGGAAAATCAGCGTATTTCTCCTCGATGATCATGAGGTGGTCCGCCGCGGGGTCCACGAACTGCTCTCGGTCGAGGACGACATCGAGGTGGTCGGCGAGGCGGGAACGGCGGCCGACGCGCTGGCCCGCATCCCGGCGACGCGCCCGGACGTGGCCGTCCTCGACGTCCGCCTTCCCGACGGCAGCGGCGTGGAGGTCTGCCGCGAGATCCGCTCCGCGCACGAGGACATCAAGTGTCTGATGCTGACCTCGTTCTCCGACGACGAGGCCCTGTTCGACGCGATCATGGCGGGTGCCTCGGGCTATGTCCTCAAGGACATCCGGGGCAACGAGCTGCTCACGGCCGTCCGGGACGTGGCGGCCGGAAAGTCCCTGCTCGACCCGGTGGCCACCGCGCGCGTCCTGCAGCGGCTGCGGGACGGCGGGGCCCCCAAGGGCGACGGAAAACTCGAGCGGCTCACGGACCAGGAACGCAGGATCCTCGACCTGATCGGTGAGGGGCTCACCAATCGCGTGATCGGGGAAAGACTGCACCTCGCCGAGAAAACGATCAAGAATTACGTGTCGAGCCTGCTGGCCAAGCTGGGAATGGAACGCCGGTCGCAGGCGGCCGCCTATGTCGCGCGTATGCAGGCGGAACAGCAGCAGCGCTGACCGGCGGGAAAGACGGCCTCTTCGGGACTTAAGGCCCCTCTTCGGAGGGCGGGTGCCCCTTTTCCCCGCCCCGCCGGTCCCGGACATTGGGGTCATGCCCACCGACGAACGTCCGGACCGCCGACGGCCCGCCGACGAGCGGTTCGCCGTGGAACTGATCGCCCGCACCGACTACGGCCGGGTGGCCACCAGCATGCGCGCGATGCCCTTCCTCGCGTTCGCCCGCCACATCGTCGTGGACGGCCGCGTCCTGCTGCGCATGCCTCTGAACTGCGGCTATCACCTCGCGTGCGCCGGCAGTGTCGTCGCGTACGGCACCGACAACCTGAGCTGCGCACGGCGCGGCGAGGGTCTGTGGTCCGTGCAGATCGTGGGCCGGTGCGAGCCGGTCGAGCCGACCGCCGCCGAACTGGAGCTGTTCGGCTCCGCGCCGCCGCTCGTGGACGGCGCCCCCTACGAGCCGGTCTACCTCTGCATCGAGCCGCAGTTCGCGAGCGTCAACTCGACGGACGGCGATGCGGGAGGGCACCTGAGCCCCGTCCTGTGACGGCCGGCCCGCCCCTGTGGCCCCGTGCGCCCCGGTGACACAGACACGCGCGCGTGGGAGCCCTTCCCGGGCTCCACGCGCGCGTGATGTCGTCTCAGGACCGTCCGGACACCGTCCGGACGTCGCCGGCCGGCTCGGCTCAGAGCCCGGCGGCTCCGCTCGTGAGACCTCCGTCGCCGTCGCCGCCCGGGTCCTCCGACTCCGCCGGCGGAGTCGGAGTGGGCGACGGCGGGTCTTCGGACGGCTCCTCCGTGGCGCTGTGCGTCGGCTTCGTCGGCTTGTCCGTGGGCTTGTCGGTCGGCTTGTCGGTCGGCTGGTCGGTCTCCGACGGCGTGTCCGAGGGCGTGTAGTCCGGGGTGTCGCCCGTGCCCGTCGAGTTGTCGCCCGAGGTGTCGTCCGTCGACTGGTCCGTCGTGTCGTCGCTGGGCGTCTGGTCGGAGTCCTTGTCCTTGGTGGAGTGCGTGCTGGTCGGCTTCTCCGACGTGCCCGTCCCTCCGCCTCCCCCACCACCGGTGTTGTTGAGCGCCAGCGCGACACCCGCCGCGATCGCGATCACGGCGAACACCGCGAGGATCCACAGCTTTCCGCGGCCGCCGCCCCTGTTGCCGCGCCCCTCGAAGCCGCCGTCGTCACCGCCGCCGTAGGGCGGGATCATCGGCGCCGGGATCTGCGCGGTCCCGGAGTCGCCGGGGTGCGGCAGCGCGGCCGTCCCCGCGAAGCCGGCCGCGGGAGTGTTCAGGCCGTCGTGCACGGTGACCGGGCCGGTGTTCCAGGTGCCGGTGTGGCTGCCCTGGTCGTACAGCATCTGGAGCCCGTACTGGACGAGACCGCGCATCTCCTCAGCGGTCTGGAACCGGTCGTCCGGCTCCTTCGCGAGGGCACGCATGACGAGCCCGTCGAGCTCCGGCGGCGCCGCGTTCGACACCTGGGACGGCGGCACCGGGGTGTCCTGGACGTGCTGGTAGACCACCGAGAGCGGCGTCTCGCCGGTGAACGGGGGCCGCAACGCGAGGAGTTCGTACAGCAGGCAGCCGGTCGCGTACAGGTCGGAGCGGTGGTCGACGGCCTTGCCGAGCGCCTGCTCCGGGGAGAGGTACTGCGGGGTACCCATGACCATGCCGGTCTGGGTCATCGTCGACTGCGCGCCGTGCAGGGCGCGCGCGATGCCGAAGTCCATCACCTTGACCGCGCCGGTCTCCGTGATGATCACGTTCGCGGGCTTGATGTCGCGGTGCACGATGCCGTGCTGGTGCGAGTAGGCGAGCGCCTCCAGGACACCGGACACGATGATCAGCGCCTGCTCGGGCCCGGGGGCCTCGGCGTTGATCAGCAGGTCGCGGATCGTGTGACCCTCGACGATCTCCATCACGATGTACGGGACGACGCCGTGGCCGACCACGTCCTCGCCGGAGTCGTACACGGCGACGACGGCGTGGTGGTTGAGCCCCGCGACCGACTGGGCCTCGCGCGTGAAGCGCGCCTTGGACACGGGGTCCTCGGCCAGATCGGACCGGAGCAGCTTGACCGCGACGGTCCGCCCGAGGCGCACGTCCTCGGCGGCGAACACCTCGGCCATGCCGCCCCGGCCGAGTCTGCGTGTCAGCCGATATCGGCCGTCGCCGACCAGCCCGCCGTTACCCCACAACTCGGGCGCATCTGACATACCGCCGCCAGTCGCCTCGGGGTCGGACGGGCCCTGAGCGCGCTGCTGCTGTGCCATCAGTCCTCGCCGTCGTTTCTGCCCGCGGTCTGCGCGGTGGTTGTTACGGTCTCCGTCGGGCCACGCTACAGGCTCAGCGCAAGGCGTCGGCCCGAGATGAAAGTGAGATGGACGGGCCATCCAACCCGTCCCAGGTCCGTGCGTGCAAATTCTGTGTACCGGCCGCGCGGCACCTGTAACGCTTCCGCGACGCTTCTTTCGCAGACGGTCACGGAACGGGCACCGCGCTTGACGTGTCAGTGCCCTCGGGCAGACTTGGCCCGGAATAAGCCAATCGATCACGGCCGCGGGGGACGCAGAAGATGAGCCAGGACGGCGCACAGGGCCGGTATGCGGGGCGTGCGGTCGCCGGCGGCCGCTACCAGCTGCGCGATCTGCTCGGCGAGGGCGGCATGGCCTCGGTGCACCTCGCGTACGACTCGGTGCTCGACCGGCAGGTCGCGATCAAGACGCTGCACACCGAGCTCGGCCGCGAGCAGGCCTTCCGCGAGCGCTTCCGCCGCGAGGCCCAGTCGGTGGCCAAGCTCACCCACACGAACATCGTCTCGGTCTTCGACACCGGCGAGGACGACCTCGACGGCATGACGACGCCGTACATCGTCATGGAGTACATCGAGGGCAAGCCGCTCGGCTCGGTCCTCGAGGCGGACATCCAGCAGTACGGCGCGATGCCCGCCGACAAGGCCCTGAAGATCACCGCGGACGTGCTGGCGGCCCTGGAGATCAGCCACGAGATGGGCCTGGTCCACCGGGACATCAAGCCGGGCAACGTGATGATGACCAAGCGCAACGTCGTGAAGGTCATGGACTTCGGCATCGCCCGCGCCATGCAGTCCGGCGTCACCTCCATGACCCAGACCGGCATGGTCGTCGGCACCCCGCAGTACCTCTCCCCCGAGCAGGCGCTGGGCCGGGGCGTCGACGCCCGGTCCGACCTGTACTCGGTGGGCATCATGCTGTTCCAGCTGGTGACCGGACGCCTGCCGTTCGAGGCGGACTCCCCGCTGGCCATCGCGTACGCGCACGTCCAGGAGGAGCCGGTCGCGCCCTCCTCGGTGAACCGCTCGCTGCCCCCCGGGGTGGACGCGCTGGTCGCCCGCGCGCTGAAGAAGAACCCGAACGAGCGTTTCCCGAGCGCCGAGGCCATGCGCGACGAGTGCATGCGGGTCGCCCAGTCCTTCCACGCCGCCCCGCCGAGCATCGTGCCGGGCGCCCAGACGCCGAGCGGCGCGGGCGTCGCCTCCGCCGTCTTCCCGCCCGTCGACCAGGGCACCCCGGCCCCGGGCCCCGTCCAGACCCCGTACCAGCCGGGCCCGTACGGCACACCCGCCCCCGCCTACGGCTACCCGCAGCAGGGCGGCTACCAGACGCCGGCGCAGCAGACCTCCGCCTACGCCCCGCAGCACGGCACGTCGACCCCGCCGCCGTACCACCTCAGCCCGCAGCACCCGACGCCCGGTTCGGGCGGCGGGAAGAGCAACAGGGGTGTGGTGATCGGCGCGATCGTCGTCTCCCTCATCGCGATCGGCGGCCTGATCACCGCGCTCGTCCTGAACGGCGGCGGCAGCGGCGACGACACCAAGGGCGGCGATGACACCACGAGCGCTTCGCCCTCCGTGGTGAGCGGCCACAAGGGTCCGGACACGTCGAAGACCGTCGACACCGACGTGTGCACGGACGCGCAGGAGTCCTACAACGACCCGGACAAGATCCAGGTCCCGGACTTCCAGTTCAAGAACCTCACCTCGGTGAAGTCCTGCTTCCAGGCGGCCGGCTGGCAGATGAAGGTCACCCGCGTCGACGAGAACACCTACGGCGAGGACACGATCATGGATCAGTTCCCGTCATCGGGCACGGACGTCGACCCCAAGAAGATGCCGGAGATCGAGCTCAAGGTGTCGTCGGGCGACCCCTCCTGAGGCACCCCGCACCCGCACCGACGTGAACGGGCCCGGCACTTCGGTGCCGGGCCCGTCCCGTTCGGGGTGACGTGGGCGGATCAGGTGTCCGGGAGGACCCGGTGATCCGTGGGGCTACAGGTACGGGCCGCCCGAGCGGCCCCCCGTCCGGGGATCCTCGTCGCCCTCCGCCCCGCCGACACCCGGCGGGAGCGCACGGCGCATCTGCTCCAGTTGTGCCCTCGCCGCCATCTGCTGGGCGAAGAGGGTCGTCTGGATCCCGTGGAAGAGTCCCTCGAGCCAGCCCACCAACTGGGCCTGCGCGATCCGCAGTTCCGCGTCGCTGGGCGTCGTCTCGTCGGCGAAGGGCAGGGAGAGCCGCTCCAGTTCGTCGACGAGCTCGGGGGCCAGCCCGTCCTCCAGCTCCTTCACGGAACTGGCGTGGATCTCCTTGAGCCGGGCCCTGCTCGCCTCGTCCAGAGGCGCCGCGCGCACCTCCTCCAGCAGCTGCTTGATCATGCTGCCGATACGCATCACCTTGGCGGGCTGTTCCACCATCTCCGTGACCGGGACCTCGCGGGAGTCCTCGTCTCCGGTGCCACCGAGAGCCATACCGTCCTGGCCGACAACCAGGATCTGAGGGTTCTCCGGCGACCTTTCGTTCCTCGGCATCTCCATGCCGCCATTCTCTCGCACCCGTGCACTCCATCACGGTGGCGCCCCCTCCACACGGTGATCCACGAGGTACGGGGGCGGCCGTTCGCCGTCCGGTGCCCCGCAGACGGTCGGCGGGCGCTCACCGAGCGCCACTTTCCGCCGGGATGCCGGGAACGATCCCTCATGTGAGGCTTGTCCCGTCGATCACGGCACTCGTCGTGGCGAACCGCACCGGGAGGGGGTCACCGGCGTGACTCCATGGCTCCGCATCCTGCCCACGGCCGGGCTGCTCGCTGCCGCCCTGCTGTGCGGCACCGGCCCCGCGGCGAACGCCGCCCCGCCGGCCGCCGGGATCCTCGCGTCCACCGGGTCCCTCGGACAGCCCGGACCGGGCGCCCCCGAGCCCGGACGGGCCATTCCTACGCCGGACGCCTCGGGCGCCGGGAGCCTCGCGGGCGAGGGCCGGGTGCGACCGGGACGCCCCGACGAGGACTCACCCGACCCCGAGGACTCGGACTCGGACTCCGGCACGGACATCGGCAGCGACATCGGCTCCGGGCTCAGCCAGGTGGGTGACGTTCCCGAGGCGCGGGACGACCCGGCTCCCGTGCAGCAGAGCGTCGTGAGCCCCGGGTCCACCACCGAGCCGGTCTGGCAGGTACTGCCGCTGGGCGGCGGCCTGATCCTCGTGGGCCTCGGGCTGGGCCTCGCCTTCGTGGGCCTGCGCGTCCGCCGCGGCTGAGGCACACCGCGAGGGACACGGTGCGCCTCGAAGCCGCGTGGGCTCAGCTCTGCGGTGCGACCAGCAGGACCTTGCCGATGTGGCCGCTCTCCTCCAGCACCCGGTGCGCCGCGCCCGCCTCGCTCATCGGCAGCTCACGGTCCACGACAGGCCGGACGTGACCGCCGTCGATCAGCGGCCACACGTGCTCGCGTACGGCCGCCACGATGGCCGTCTTCTCACTGAGCGGCCGGGCCCGCAGCGAGGTGGCGCTGACGGCGGCGCGCTTGTTCAGGAGGGTGGCGATGTTCAGTTCGCCCTTGACCCCGCCCTGCATGCCGATGATGGCGAGCCGTCCGTTCACCGCGAGGGCGCGCACGTTCCGGTCGAGGTACTTGGCACCCATGTTGTCGAGGATGACGTCGGCGCCCGCCCCGTCGGTGGCCCGCTCGATCTCCTCGACGAAGTCCTGCTCGCGGTAGTTGATCAGGATGTCCGCGCCCAGCTCGGCACAGAGGTCGAGCTTCTCCTTCGTTCCGGCCGTGACGGCGACCTTCGCGCCGACGGCCTTGGCCAGCTGGATGGCCATGGTGCCGATGCCGCTGGATCCGCCGTGCACGAGCAGCGTCTCGCCGGGGAGCAGGTGGGAGACCATGAAGACGTTCGACCAGACGGTGCACGTCACCTCGGGCAGCGCAGCCGCCTGCAACAGGTTCAGGCCCTTGGGGACGGGCAGCAGCTGCCCCGCCGGAACGGCGACCTTCTGGGCGTATCCGCCGCCGCCGAGCAGCGCGCACACCTCGTCGCCGACGGCCCAGCCGGAGACCCCGGTGCCGACCTGGACGACGCGGCCCGAGCATTCGAGGCCGGGGTAGGCGGAGGCTCCGGGCGGCGGGTTGTACATGCCCTGCCGCTGCAGCAGATCGGCACGGTTGACGGCGCTGGCCACCACCTCGACCAGCACTTCGCCCTCGCCCGCCACCGGATCGGGGACCTCGTCCCACACCAGCGCCTCGGGCCCACCAGGTTCAGGAATCGTGATCGCGTACATGAGGACGACGCTACTCCTGGGGGGTGGCTCCCTAGTCCTGCGGGCGGATCCGGTTCCCGGGTGTCACCTGGGTGCCCGGCGTGACCCGCGCGATCGTGATGAGCCGGTCCGTCAACTGGAGGGTGCCGACGGCCGGATCGTCGTACCCGAGGACGCGATGCCCCCGGACGACGCTGACCACCAGGTCGGGAGTCTCCCGCACCCCCTTGCCCACCTCGGCCTTTATGACGGGACGCTCGACCATGTCGAGCCCGCTGCCCTGATGGATCAGGTCCTCCATCACCATGCCGGCGGCGGGGCTGAGCACGGAGAGGCCGAGCAGGCGTCCGGCCGCGCTGGCACTGGTGATGACCGCGTCGGCGCCGGACTGTTTGAGCAGGGGCGCGTTCTCCTCCTCGCGCACGGCGGCGACGATCTTCGCCCCACGGTTGAGCTGCCGGGCCGTCAGGGTCACGAGCACGGCCGTGTCGTCGCGCTGCGTGGCGATGATGATCTGTCGTGCCCGGTGCAGCTCGGCGCGCATCAGGACATCGCTGCGGGTGGCATCACCGATCACACCCGCGTAGCCCTCGGCGGTCGCCGCGTCGACCACCCGGGGACTCGGGTCGACGACCACGACCTGCTCCTTCTTCAGCCCGGTCGCGCACACGGTCTCGACGGCCGACCGGCCCTTGGTCCCGAAGCCGACAACGACGGTGTGATCTCTCAAGGCCGCCCTCCAGCGGTTCAGGCGCCATTCCTCACGGGTGCGTTCCGTGAGGACCTCCAGCGTGGTGCCGACCAGGATGATCAGGAACAGCACCCGCAGCGGCGTGATGAGCAGGATGTTGATGAGACGGGCGCCGTCGCTGGTCGGGGTGACGTCGCCGTAGCCGGTGGTCGAGAGGGTCACCGTCGCGTAGTAGAAGGAGTCGAGCAGGTCGACGCTTCCGTCCGAGTTGTCGGTGTATCCGGCGCGGTCGAACCAGACGATCAGCGCGGTGGCGACCAGCACCAGCAAGGCCATCGCCAGCCGCTTGGCGACCTGCCGGATCGGACGCTCGACGACCTTCCGCGGCAGCTTCACCTGGTGGGTCACGAGATGCTCGTCCGCCTGGCGGGCGATCGCATCATGGCCCGGAAGTTTCACGTGAAACACACCCCGTTCGGATTCATGCCGCTCCCACCCCGGACGTCACGCCGCCCCTGCACCGCCGTCACCCCGGTACCACCGTCGTCCCGCTGCCGCTTCGGTCCCTGCCCGGCCCCATCTCAGACGAAGCACGCGTCGATCCCCGCGGACGCCCACGGCAGGTCGACGAGTTCCAGCTCCTGACCCGCCCGCGCGCCGTCCGGCGGTACGACGGCGAGGGCGTCGGACGCGGCGATGCCCCGCAGCATCGCCGGGCCGTTGTAGTGCAGCGGCACGGCACGCTCGCCGCGCAACGAGACGGGGACGAGCCGGGTGTCGTACGGATGCCCCTGCACGGCCTCCCTGCAGGGCATCGTGTACGGCTCCGGGGCCGCGCGTCCGGCCAGCGTGCGCAGCAGCGGCTCGGCGAGCGTCAGGAGGCCGGAGACGGCCGCGAGCGGGTTGCCGGGCAGGCCGACGAGGTGCCGGCCCTCCTCGATGCGGGCCAGCAGCATCGGATGCCCCGGCCGCACCTTGACGCCGTCGACCAGCAGTTCGGCGCCGAGCCTGCGCAGTATCGGGTGGACATGGTCGACGGGGCCGGAGGCGGTGCCCCCGGTGGTGACGATCAGGTCGGCCCGGGAGCCGGTGATCGCCTTGTGCAGGGCCGCGGCGTCGTCGCCGAGACGGCGCACGGCGACGACCTCGGCGCCGAGCGCCCGCAGCCACGGCGGCAGCATCGGGCCGAGCGCGTCCCGGATGAGGCCTTCGCGAGGCAGTCCCTCGGTGAGCAACTCGTCCCCGAGGACGAGTACGTCGACGCGGGGGCGGGGGATCACGGTGAGGGTGTCGTAGCCGGCCGCGGCGGCGAGGCCGAGCGCGGCAGGGGTCACCAGGGTGCCGAGCGGCAGCAGTTGGTCTCCGCTGCGGCACTCCTGGCCGCGGGGGCGGATGTCCTGGCCGTGCGCCACGTCCAGGGTTCCGGCCTGCCGGGCGGGGCCGTGGCCCTGTGCGTGACGGGCGTGCAGGCGTCCCTTGTCGTCGAGCCGTCCGTGCTCGCTGCGCAGGACGGCGGTCGCGTCGCGCGGAACGCGGGCGCCGGTCGCGATGCGGACGGCCTCGCCGTCGGTGAGCCGCTCGGGTGCCGCGTTTCCGGCGAGCACCCCGTCGCCCCGCACCTCCCAGGGGCCGGGGCCCGCGACGGCCCAGCCGTCCATCGCCGAGGTGTCGAAGGAGGGAAGGTCGGTGAGCGCTGTCAGCGGCGCGGCGAGGACGAGGCCGAGGGCCGCGTCGAGGGGGACGGAGACCGGGGCCCGGCGCGGTGCGGACCGGGCGGCCCGCTCGGCGACGACGCGCGCCTCGGGCCAGGGGGTGGCCTTGTGCTGGGCCTGCTTGTCGGGGGTGCCTTGCTGCGCTCCGCTACCCGGGGCCGGGGCGCGATCGCCTCCGCGGGGTGCCCCCGCGGGGACGTCCCCGGCGCGGAGCTGTTCGGCGGACGGGCGCGGTCCGGGGTTCTTGACCAGGGCGAGCGCCTCCTCGACGTCGAACTCGTCGGCGTCCTGGCCGTCCCGGGTGGAGCGGGCGGCGGTCATCCGGCGTCCGGCTCGGTGGCGGCCGTGGGCGAGCTGCCCTTGGCGGTGTCCGGTGCGTCCTCGGCGGCCCAGCGGAGCGCGAGCGCCGTGGCCTTCCGGGACGCCTCGGCGACCGCTTCGGGTCCGCCACCGGCCCGGGCGGCCGCGTACCCCACGAGAAACGTGGTCAGCGGTGCGGCCGGCCTCGCCACTGCGTGGGCGGCGTCACGGGCCAGGTCGAGCAGCACGCCGGTGTCGACGTCCAGATCGATGCCCAGCTCGTCCTTGACTGCGGTAATCCATTCATCCAACACGTGCCCATGCTCCCTAATGCGTGCCCGCGCGGCGGCGATGTCGTCCCAGGTGTCGCAGTCGAAGGACGCGACGGGGTCGGAGAGGCGAAGAAGGCCGAGCGCGGCGACCAGCCGGCGCAGCGGCAGGCCGCCGAGTCCGCCGTGGGCGGCTCCCAGCACGGCCAGTTCACGGCGCAGCGCGTGGGTCCGGTAGGCGGCCACGAGGGGTTGGTCGCGTCCGTCGGGGTCGGTGAGGACGACGCCGTCCGGACGGGCGTCGGCGTCGGTGACGTGCCTTTCCCCGGCGGACGGGGAGGGGCCTTCGGCGGTTCGGGATCCCCGATCGGGCGGGGTGACCGCGTCGGCGGAGGCGCCTTGGGCCGTCGAGGCCGCCTGCTCGGGCGGTGTGCCGGGGGAAGGCGGGGCGACCGGGGCGTCTTGGGCGGCGCCCTCGCTCGGAGAGCCGGCCGGGGCGGCGGCGTCCGTGCTCCGGCGGTCGGCAGAGGCGGGGTCGAGGGCGGGAGGGGCTTCCTCAAGGGTTCCTGGGCTGCCCCGCACCTCTCGGGAGACACTCGGAGGCGCCGCGAGAGCCGCTGAGCCGCCCTCGGGGGCTCCCGGAGCGGCGTGGGGGACCGTGGCGGCGCCCGCACCGGCGAGAGCGTCCAGCAGGCGCCGTACCGTCTTCTCGTCCAGGAACGGCAGGTCGGCCGAGAGCACGACGACGTACGGCGCCGTGGTGTGCCGCAGGCCGGCGTCGAGCGCGGCGACGGGTCCGCCGCCCGGCGGGTCCTCGCGGGCCCACCGCACGGGTCGGGCGGTGGCCCGGGGTTCCGCCACGACCACGGTGACCGCCGCGTCGGCGCACGCGGCGAGCACCCGGTCGAGCAGGGCCCGGCCGCCCACACGCACCCCGGGTTTGTCCGCGCCGCCGAGCCGCCGAGCGGACCCGCCCGCGAGCACGACGGCGTCGTACGCGACGGCGTCGGACACATCGGGCAGACCGGGCCCGCCCGGTCGCCCCGGCGCATCCGGTCGCTCGATCGCGGTCATCCCCCGAGTATGGGCGCCCGAAGGATCATTGCCACCCCCGTACACAGCATGTGGACGGGGAGGACCTGCCCACCGGTGCTAGAGCGTGCGCAGCAGCACCGCCGGCTGTTCCACACAGTCCGCCACATACCGCAGGAAGCCGCCCGCCGTACCGCCGTCGCACACCCGGTGGTCGAAGGTGAGCGAGAGCTGTACGACCTGACGCACCGCCAACTCGCCCTGGTGCACCCAGGGCTTGGGGATGATGCGGCCGACGCCGAGCATGGCCGCCTCGGGGTGGTTGATGATCGGTGTGGAGCCGTCGACGCCGAACACCCCGTAGTTGTTCAGGGTGAAGGTGCCTCCGGTGAGGTCGGCCGGGGTCAGCGTGCCGGTGCGGGCCGCCTCGGTCAGCCGGGCGAACTCGGCGCTGAGTCCCTCGGCGTCCCGACCGTCCGCCTCCCGCACGACCGGGACCACGAGCCCCCGTTCGGTCTGGGCCGCGAACCCCAGGTGCACCCGGTCGAGCCGGACGATCTCACGGGCCTCCAGGTCGACCGTCGAGTTGAGCTCGGGGAACCGGGCCAGCGCGGCGGTGCAGATCCGGGCCAGCAGGGCGAGCAGCGAGATCTTCGCGCCACCCGCGGCGTTCATCGCCGTGCGGGCCCGCATCAGCTCCGTCGCGTCGGCGTCCACCCAGCAGGTCGCGTCGGGGATCTCCCGCCGGCTCCGGGAGAGCTTGTCGGCGACGGCTCCGCGCACGCCCCGCAGGGGAACACGGACTCCGCTCGGAGCGGTGCCCCGGGAGACACCGGACGCGCCGGGCACGACCTCGGTGATGTCCGCGTACGAGGATGCGCTGTTCCGCCCCGCGCCCCGCGAGGCCGCGTCGGTGTACCCGTCCGTGTCCGCCGCTGTCGCCGGGACGCCGAGCGGCTCCATGACGGACGAGGACGCCATCCGGCCGCCCGCCGCAGCGCGCAGCGCGTACTCCACGTCGGCCCGCAGAATCAGGCCGTCGGGGCCGGAGCCCTCCAGCTCCCGCAGGTCCACGCCGTTCTCCCGGGCGAGCCGGCGCACGAGGGGCGAGATGACCGGCACGGGCCCGTCCCCCCGAGCGGTTCCGTTCCGAGAGGCCGGTGCGTCCGCCTCCGCGGCGGTCCCGGTCGCGCCTGTCTGTTCCTGCCGTCCCGGTTCACGCGAACCGGCCACCGCACCAGGAGCCGCCGGGGCGGCCGAAGCGGCGGGAGTTCCAGCACCGCTCCGGTCCGTCGCGGCGTCGCGCGTCGGTGCGCCCGCCGGAGACGGTGCGCCCGTCGGACGACGGCCGCCGCCGGCCGGACCGCCCGGCGTCCGCTGCTCGCCGGCCGAGGGACCGCCCGAAGGCCGGACCCTGCGACGCCGCGCCGGGGGCGCTCCCGTGCCGTAGCCCACCAGCACGTTCCCTGAGCCCTCGTCGTCCTGGGCCTTCTCGTCCTCGCCGGAGGCCGGCGTGCCCACGGCTACGGTCAGCAGCGGTGCGCCGACCGGCAGTTCCGTGCCCTCCTCGCCGAAGCGGGCGGTGACCACGCCGCCGTAGGGGCAGGGCACCTCGACCATCGCCTTGGCCGTCTCGACCTCGACGACGGGCTGGTCGACCGCGACGACGTCGCCGATCTCCACCAGCCAGCGGACGATCTCCGCCTCGGTGAGTCCCTCCCCGAGGTCGGGGAGCTTGAACTCCAGCACCTGGGCCATCAGTTCACCGCCTCCCACTGCAGACGCCCCACGGCGTCCAGGATCCGGTCGACACCGGGCAGGTGGTGCCGCTCCAGCATGGGCGGCGGATACGGGATGTCGAATCCCGCGACGCGCAGCACCGGCGCCTCCAGGTGGTGGAAGCAGCGCTCCGTGACGCGGGCCGCGATCTCCCCGCCCGGACCGCCGAAGCCGCCCGACTCGTGCACGACGACCGCGCGTCCGGTCCGCCGGACCGACGCCGCCACCGTCTCGTCGTCGAACGGCACCAGGGAGCGCAGGTCGACGACTTCGAGGTCCCAGCCCTCGGCCCGCGCCGCCTCGGCGGCTTCGAGGCACACGGGCACGGACGGCCCGTACGTGATGAGGGTGGCGCTCCGGCCCGAGCGCCGCACCACCGCGCGGCCTATCGGTTCAACGGCCGGTGGCTCCTCGGGGTTCCAGGAGTCCTTCGACCAGTACAGCCGCTTGGGCTCCAGGAACACGACCGGGTCGTCGGAGGCGATGGCCTCGCGCAGCAGCCCGTAGGCGTCGGAGACCGTCGCCGGGGTGACGACATGGAGACCCGGGGTCGCCATGTAGTACGCCTCGGAGGAGTCGCTGTGGTGCTCGACGCCGCCGATGCCGCCGCCGTAGGGCACGCGGATCGTGATGGGCAGCGGCATGGCACCGCGGGTGCGGTTGCGCATCTTCGCCACGTGCGAGACGAGCTGCTCGAACGCCGGGTAGGCGAACGCGTCGAACTGCATCTCCACGACCGGGCGCAGGCCGTACATGGCCATGCCGACGGCCGCGCCGAGGATGCCCGCCTCGGCGAGCGGGGTGTCCGTGCAGCGGTCCTCGCCGAACTCCGCGGCGAGCCCGTCGGTGACCCGGAAGACACCGCCGAGGGTGCCGACGTCCTCGCCCATGACGTGGACGGTCGGGTCGGCCGCCATGGAGTCGCGCAGCGCTCGTCCGAGCGCCTGCGCCATGGTGGCCGGCTTGAGGGCAACCGTGGTCATCGCCCGGCTCCTTCCGGGCCGTGCGGGCCCGCTTCGTGCGAACCGTCCGCCTCCGCCTCCAGCTCCGCGCGCAACTGCGCTTCCTGCTCCAGCAGTTGCGGGGTGGGCCGGGCGTACACGTGGGCGAAGAGGTCCATGGGGTCGATCACCGGGTCCTGGTTCATGCGCTCGCGCAGGTCCGCGGCCATCACCTCGGCGTCGTCGCGCA
This sequence comes from Streptomyces sp. NBC_01428, assembly GCF_036231965.1. NCBI lineage: Bacteria > Bacillati > Actinomycetota > Actinomycetes > Kitasatosporales > Streptomycetaceae > Streptomyces > Streptomyces sp. NBC_01428. The sequence goes on from NZ_CP109499.1 coordinate 4,642,316, forward strand.
CCGCCTTGAGGGCGGCCTCGTCGAGCAGACCGCGCTCGGTCAGCTCGCGTTCGAGGAGGGTGACGGGGTCGTGCCCGCGCCAGGTCTCTACCTCGGAGTCGCCGCGGTAGCGGGTGGCGTCGTCGGCGTTGGTGTGGGCGTCGATGCGGTAGGTCACGGCCTCGACGAGAGTGGGACCGCCGCCGGCGCGCGCGTGGGCGATGGCCTCGCCGAGGACCTGGTGCACGGCCAGCGCGTCGTTGCCGTCGACCAGGCGGCCCGGCATCCCGTAGCCGACGGCCTTGTGGGCCAGCGACGGGGCGGCGGTCTGCTTGGCGAGCGGAACCGAGATGGCGAAGCCGTTGTTCTGGACGAGGAAGACGACCGGGGCCTGCCACACCGCGGCGAAGTTCAGCGCCTCGTGGAAGTCGCCCTCGCTGGTGCCGCCGTCGCCCACCAGGGCGAGCGCGACCACGTCGTCGCCCTTGAGGCGGGCGGCGTGCGCGAGGCCCACGGCATGCGGCAGCTGGGTCGCGAGCGGGGTGCTGAGGGGCGCGACGCGGTGCTCTCGCGGGTCGTAGCCGGTGTGCCAGTCGCCGCGCAGCAGGGTGAGGGCCTGGACGGGGTCGAGGCCGCGGGCGACAGCGGCGAGGGTGTCGCGGTAGCTCGGGAAGAGCCAGTCGCGGTCCTCGAGGACGAGCGCTGCGGCGACCTCGCAGGCCTCCTGCCCGGTGCTGGAGGGGTACACGGCGAGACGGCCCTGCTTGGTCAGAGCGGTGGCCTGCGTGTTGTAGCGGCGGCCGCGGACCAGCTCCTTGTACAGACGGCGCAGCAGCTCCGGGTCGGCCTGCGCGGCCGCCTCGGTGCCGAGCACGCGATGGGGCAGCGCGTCGGGCAGCAGCGGCGCGGGGTCGGTGCGGGGCTGCCAGGCGGGCGGCGGCGTGGGCCGGTAGGCCCCTCGCTGCTCCATGACCGTCATGACGGCACCTCCTCGTGGGAGCGGCTTCAGACGCGTCACGGGTGTGATGCGCCTCACCTACCGATTGTTCGGTCGTCGGCACATTTTGGCTACAGGCGGCGCCAGGCTGTGGACAAACGGTTCTGCACAGCCTGAGATGGACGCAGTACGTCCATGGTAGGGAGGCGGGGGGACATGGCACCTGAACAAATGGCCGAGCCGCCGGAGCCCGGCCCCGTCGATCCGCCCGCCCGGCCCCTCGACGCGATCGACCGGGACATCCTCCGCATGCTCCAGGCGGACGGCCGCGCCTCGATACGGTCCGTGGCCGAGCGGGTCCACGTGTCCCGGGCCAACGCCTACGCGCGGATCAACCGGCTCATCGAGGACGGTGTGATCCGCGGGTTCGGGGCCCGCGTCGACCACGAACGTGCTGGTCAGGGCACCTCGGCGTATATCACCCTCAAGATCGTGCAGAACTCCTGGCGCACGGTGCGCGAGCAGCTGAGGGTGCTCCCCGGGGCGTCCCACATCGCCCTGGTGGGCGGGGACTTCGATGTCCTGCTCCTGGTGCACACCCCGGACAACCGGGCCCTGCGCGAGCTGGTCCTCACCCGCCTCCAGGCCATTCCGGAGGTGCTCAGCAGCAGGACGCTGCTCGTCTTCGAGGAGGAGTACCTGGAGCCGGAGAACTGACCCGACGGGCCCCCGGATCTCACGGCGGATCCCCGGACTCACCCGTTCGGGTCGTCGCCGTCCGGACCGGGCGCACGGCGGGCTCTCAGGCCTCCTTCCGGAGCCCTCCGAAGACCAGCAGCACCACGGCGTCGGCGACCTCACGCGCGCCCATGCCCCGCGCGTCCGGCCGGTACCACTCCACGAGCGAGTTGATCATTCCGAAGACCAGCCGGGTCGCGAGCCTGACCTCCACGTCGCCCCGGACGTCCCCGTCGGCCGCGGCGGCCTTCAGGAGCTCGGCGACCTGGTGGTCGAACTCGCGGCGCCGCTCCAGCGCCCACCGCTCGGTGCCCGTGTTGCCGCGCACCCGCAGCAGCAGCGTCACGTAGGGCAGCTCCGAGGTGAGGACCTCGACCATGCGCCGGACGACGTACTCCAGGCGCTCCACGGCACGCCCCACGCGCGCGTCCTCCTCGTCGAGGATCCCGAAGAGGCCGTCGAGCGCCCGGCTCACGGCGCGCCGCAGCAGCTCCTCCTTGCCCGCGACGTGGTGGTAGATCGAGGACTTGGAGATGCCGGCCGCCTTGGACAGGTGCTCCATGGAGGTGCCGTCGTAGCCGCGGTCGTTGAAGACCTGGACGGCGACGGACAGGAGCGTCTCCGGGGTGTACGTGTCGCGCTTGGCCGTGGTCATGGGGTGCCCTCGCGCTTCTCGGTGGCGTACGCGTGACGGTAGAGCGCCAGGGACGGCGCGTAGCGCCCGGAAGGATCGCGTACGTGCAGCTCGTCCAGGAGGTCGTACGACCAGTTCGTACCGAGCCTGCGGCTCCATTCGAACGGGCCCAGGGGGTAGTTGACGCCGAGGCGCATCGCGGTGTCGATGTCCTCCTCGGTGGCGACGCCCTTGGCGACGGCGTCGTGCGCGAGGTCGACGATGCGGGCCACCGTGCGGGCCACGATCATGCCGGGGCAGTCCCCGATGACACTGACGTCCTTGCCGAGCGCCTGGAAGAGCCCGACGGCCTCGGACAGCGTCCGGGGGGCGGTGTCCTGGGACGCGGACAGGGCGATGCGGGTCGCCCTGCGGTAGTCGAGCGCCAGGTCGAAGTAGACGACGTCGCGGAACTCGACCGAGGTCTGACCGTCGGCGAGGACGAGCTGCCCGCCACTGGGCAGCACCAGCCGGGTGCCGTGATCCTCCTCCTCACCACGGACCGGGATGCCCGCCTCGCGGATGAGGTCGAGGAGGTCGGCGGCGGGCCCCAGGTCCCCCTCGGCGACGACGTACGCGGGCGCCTGTGCCTTCTCCGCGTTGTGGGGCTCGGCCGCCTCGGCCTCGTCGCCGTGGTCGTACCAGCCGTGGCCGGTCTTGCGGCCGAGCCGGCCCGACTCGACGAGCCGCCGCTGCGCGAGCGAGGGCGTGAAGCGCACGTCCTGGAAGAACGACTGCCACACGGAGTGCGTGACGGATTCGTTGACGTCCTGGCCGATCAGGTCGGTGAGTTCGAAGGCGCCCATCCGGAAGCCGCCGGACTCGCGCAGCACCGCGTCGATGGTGGCGGGGTCGGCGGCCTGCGCCTCGTGGACCGCGAAGGCCTCGGCGTAGAAGGGCCGCGCGATGCGGTTGACGATGAAGCCGGGCGTGTCCGCGCAGGCGACCGGGGTCTTGCCCCAGGCGCGGGCCAGCTCGTACGCGCGCGTGGCCGACGTGACGTCGGTCGCGTACCCGGAGACGACCTCGACGAGGGGCAGCAGCGGCGCCGGGTTGAAGAAGTGCAGTCCGACCAGACGGCCCGGGTTGCGCAGCGCGCCGCCGATGGCCGTGACGGACAGCGACGAGGTGTTGGTCGCGAGCAGGCAGTCCTCCCCGACGATGTCCTCGAGGTCGCTGAACAGCTGCTGCTTGGCGTCGAGTTGTTCGAGCACCGCCTCGACGACGAGCAGGCAGTCCGCGAGGTCGGTGAGTACGGCGGCCGGGTGGAGCCGGGCGCGGGCGGCGTCCCGGTCGGCGCCGGAGAGCCGGTCCTTGGCGACGAGCCGGTCGAGCCGGGCGCCGATCGCCTCCGCCGCCGCCTCGGCACGCCCGGGAGCCGCGTCGTAGAGCCGTACGGGGTGGCCCGCCACCAGCGCGACCTGGGCGATGCCCTGGCCCATGGTGCCGGTTCCGACGACTGCCACGGGGCTGCTGAGGTCGAGTGCTGTCATGTGCGCGATCCTCCCGCACGGCGTTTTCCACAGATGCGGCGGACCCCCTTGTCCCGACCGATCGTTCGGTTACTCTAACCCTGACTGTCCCTTCCTGCCCAGCTCGCGAGCTCGACGAAGAGCTCCTGAGACGAGGAGTTGGTCCTTGATGGCCGCCGAACTCACCGCGCACCAGCTGATCGCCCAGCACCGGCCCACCCTGGACCAGGCGCTGGAAGCGATCCGCACGCGCGCGTACTGGTCCCCGCACCCCGAGCACCCCAAGGCGTACGGCGAGCACGGCAGCCTGGGCATGGCCGAGGGCAAGGCCGCCTTCGACGCCCTGCTGGGCACCCGCCTCGACCTCGGACAGCCCGGCACGGACGACTGGGTCGGCGGCGAGATCTCGCCGTACGGCATCGAGCTGGGCGTGACCTACCCGCACGCGGACATCGACACGCTGCTGCCCGCCATGCGCGCCGGGCAGCGCGCCTGGCGGGACGCGGGCGCGGAGATCCGTGCCGCGGTCTGCCTGGAGATCATCAAGCGGATCAGCGACCGCACCCACGAGTTCGCGCACGCGGTCATGCACACCAGCGGCCAGGCCTTCATGATGGCGTTCCAGGCGGGCGGACCGCACGCGCAGGACCGCGGCCTGGAGGCGGTGGCGTACGCGTACGTGGAGCAGGTCCGCACCCCCGACACCGCGGAGTGGACCAAGCCCCAGGGCAAGCGCGACCCCCTCGCGCTGACCAAGGACTTCACGCCCGTCCCGCGCGGCATCGCGCTGGTGATCGGCTGCAACACCTTCCCGACGTGGAACGGCTATCCGGGCCTGTTCGCCTCCCTGGCCACGGGCAACGCGGTCCTGGTGAAGCCCCACCCGCGCGCGGTGCTGCCGCTCGCGCTCACCGTCCAGGTCGCGCGCGAGGTGCTCGCCGAGGCGGGCTTCGACCCGAACCTGGTGGCGCTGGCCGCCGAGCGACCCGGCGAGGGCATCGCGAAGACGCTGGCCACCCGCCCCGAGATCCGGATCATCGACTACACCGGCTCCACCGCGTTCGGCGACTGGCTGGAGACCAACGCCCGCCAGGCGCAGGTCTACACGGAAAAGGCCGGCGTGAACACGGTGGTCGTGGAGTCGACCGGCGACTACAAGGGGATGCTGTCCAATCTCGCGTTCTCCCTGTCGCTCTACAGCGGCCAGATGTGCACCACCCCGCAGAACCTGCTGATCCCGCGCGACGGCTTCCGCACGGACGAGGGCCCCAAGTCGTACGACGAGGTGGTCACCGACCTCGCGAAGTCGGTCGGCGGCCTGCTCGGCGACGACGCCCGGGCGAACGCGCTGCTGGGCGCCATCGTGAACCCGGACGTGAAGGCCCGCCTGGAGGCGGCCGCCGGACTGGGCGAAGTCGCCCTGCCCTCCAGGGAGATCGAGAACCCGGAGTTCCCGGACGCCGTCGTACGCACCCCCGTGATCGTGAAGCTCGACGGCGCGCGCAAGTACTGGGAGGGCGAGAGCGCCGACGAGGCGGCCTTCATGAGCGAGTGCTTCGGCCCGGTCTCCTTCGCCGTCGCGGTCGACTCGGCGGCGGACGCCGTGGAGCTGCTGCGGCGCACGATCAGGGACAAGGGCGCGATGACCGTCGGCGCGTACACCACGGACGAGGAGGTCGAGCGCGAGGTGCGGGAGGCCTGCCTGGAGGAGTGCGCCCAGCTCTCGCTGAACCTGACGGGCGGGGTGTACGTGAACCAGACGGCCGCGTTCTCGGACTTCCACGGATCGGGCGGGAACGGCGCGGCCAACGCGGCCCTGTGCGACGGCGCGTTCGTCTCGAACCGCTTCCGGGTCGTCGAGGTGCGCCGGGAGGCGTGAGCCGGCCGGAGGCCCGGCGGCCCTAAGCGGGTGCGCCCCCGGTCGCGCTCCAGTGGAACAGCGTCATGGCCACACTGGTCGCGAGGTTGTAGCTGGAGACCTGGGGGCGCATCGGCAGCGCCACCAAGTGGTCGGCCCGGGCGCGCAGTCCGGCCGACAGCCCGCTGCGCTCCGAGCCGAAGGCGAGCACCGCGTCGTCGGGGATCTTCGATCCGCGGATGTCCTCGCCCTCCGGGTCGAGCGCGAAGACCGGGCCCGGCGGCAGTTCGTCCATCGTCAGGCGTTCCACGGCGGTCGCGAAGTGCAGTCCGGCCCCGCCGCGCACGACGGTGGGGTGCCAGGGGTCCAGCGTGCCCGTGGTGACCACACCGGTCGCACCGAATCCCGCCGCCAGCCGGATCACCGCGCCGGCGTTGCCCAGGTTGCGCGGGTCGTCGAGGACGACGACGGGTGCGGTGCGGGGGGTGCGGGCCAGCGTCTCGAGATGGGCGGCCCGTGAGGGACGTACGGCAAGAGCGGCCACCGAGGTGGGGTGGGGACGCGTCACGAGGTGGGCGAACGCCGCCTCCGGGACCTCGGCCAGCAGGCCGTCCAGGGCCGCGCGGACGTCGGGGGCGAGTTCCGCGGCCAGCTCCAGTGTCGCCCGCCGGTCGGTGGTGACAGCGACCGGGATGTCGGCCCCGAAGCGCACCGCGTGCTTGAGGGCGTGGAAGCCGTCGAGCAGGACGGACTCGTCGGCGATCCGGTGCCAGACACGTACGGGGTCGTTCATGCGGTGAAGCCTACGTGCGTCGGTTCGGCCCCCTCCGGAACGCCCGGTTCGGGCGCCCGGGGACCCGGCACCGTACGGCCTCCGACAGCGGACAGGCGTCCACGCGTGCGTGCCGTCCATCCACCGAGGCGGCGCAGGAAGGACGTCGGCAGGAACACCGCGTCCGCGGCGATCATCGCGAGCGAGAAGAACGGCAGGCCGAGGACCACGGCGATCACCGCGTGCTCGGTCATCATCGCCACCAGCAGGACGTTCTTGACCCGCCGGTTGAACAGGGTGAAGGGGAAGGCGACCTGCATGATCACCGTGCCGTAGGTGACCAGCATGACGAGGGTGCCGTGCGCGGACAGCACGCCGGACAGGGCCGACCAGGGCGAGAAGTAGTCGAGGTGCAGCGGGTAGTAGACGGCGGTGCCGTCCTGCCAGCGCGAGCCCTGGACCTTGTACCAGCCGGCGGTCGCGTAGATCAGGCACGCCTCGGCCATGATGATCGACAAAGCGGCGTTGTGCGCGAGGTTGGCGACGACGTCCAGCAGGACGCGCGGCTCCGCGCTCCGCGCGAACCGGCGGACCGCCCACCACAGTCCCTGGGCCGCCCACAGCCCCCAGAACACCGTGAGCCAGCCGCCGAGCAGGCCGCCTTCGATCCGCCCGGCGCCCGTCGCCGTCGCCAGCAGGACACCGAGCACCGTCCACAGCACGGGCCCCACCCGGTCGGGCGCCGACCACTCTCCCCGCGCGCGTGCCTGGTGCGCGAGGCGCTCGCGGCGGGCGTCCAGGGACCACACCCGGCCACAGCGGGTGAACACCAGATAGATCGCCATCAGGTGCAGGACGTTGTCGCCGCCGTCCCCCATGAAGACGCTGCGGTTCTGCAGGGACAGCACGCCGATCATGAAGAGGACGGACATCGTCCGGGTCCGCCAGCCCGCCAGCAGCAGGACGCTGGACAGGACGGCAAGGGCGTAGACGATCTCGAACCACACCTGACTGTCGGACCAGAGCAGGGCCGTGAAGGCGTGATTGCTCGCGACGAGCCGCTGCGCGAGATCCCAGCTCCAGGGTCCGTCGGGCCCGTACATCTCCTGCCGGTGGGGGAACTCGCGTACCAGGAACAGCAGCCAGGTGGCGGCGAAGCCGATGCGGATCATCGCGGTCTGATAGGGCCCGAGGGCCGACTCGGTGACGCGGGCGATGCCGCGCGAGAGCGTCGGAGCGAATCGGTTCATCGGGCGCTCGCCTCCGTCAGGCCACCCGCGCGGTCGGCTGCGGGAACCGGCCACCAGGGCAGTTCGCGTACGACAGGCCGGTCGGACACCTTCTCGTCGCTCCACCGGGGCGGCTGCACGTCCGTCGTGCGGGAGCGGAACTGGACGCGTTCGACGGCCGCCCCGGCGCCGCCCGCGTGCTCGCGGTCGAGGCGCAGCACGGCGATGCGGCGCAGGTACCGCTCGGAGAGGTCGCCGCGCAGACCGGCGGGACGGTTCTCGGCGTCGTGCGTGCCGACGTAGAAGTCCCACGCACGGCGCAGTTCGTTCTGCTGGGTGTGGCTCGGCAGCGGGTTCCCGTCGATGGCGCGGCCGTCGAGCGCCGACAGGTCGTACCAGCCGGTCTCGCGGCTGATGCCGTCCGGGGACCGGACCAGGGCGCGGACCTGGACCCCGATGTTCTGCTGGAGCGGGTTGGGCGCGAAGAGCTTCCAGTTCTGCTCGAACTCGGGGTAGATCCACTCGTCGATCACCCGGCCGTGCTGCTTGGTCACCGTGTTCGACGGCGCGACGTGCAGGAACACCATGCCGAGGTGCACACAGGAGGCGACGGCGACCACGGCGAGGGCGAAGGCGGCGGCGATCTGATAGCGGAGGGAGAGGGCGGCCAGGCCCGCGGGCCTCGGCCCGTCGTCCGGGTCGGGGTCCGGGTAGGGGTCCGGGTCCGGGAGGGCGTCGTGGGTCCGTGGACGATCCCGGGGAGAGGGCCCATCCGGCCCGGCGTCGTCCGCCGTCGACAGATCGGGGAAGGACATGCGGCCGTCGCGGCCGGGCGCTCCCTGGTCGGGCACGGCACCACCGGGCGCCCAGCCGCCCGGAGAGGGACGACGGCGACCGGGGATCGCGGGGCCGGTCGCCCCGCCGTCGGACGGCTGGTCGTCGGACGCGGACGGGTCGAGGTCGGCGGGGTCGGCGCCTGCATGGTCGGCCTCGTTGCCGGCGGGCTCGGAGCCGGAGGGGCCGTCTGTGCGATCGAGGCCCGCCTGGTCGGAGCCCGCGGGGTCGGATCCGGCGGGGTCGTCTGCGCGATCGAGGCCCGCATGGCCGGGGACGTCCTGGCGATCGGGGCTCGCGCCGCCGGAGCCTGCGTGCTCGGAGCCTGCGTGCTCGGGGCCCGCCCCACCCGTGCCCGCCTGATCGGGCGGCACTCGATCGGGCATCGCGTGATCGGGCACGTCCGGGCCGGGCCCGGTCATGGGGCCCTCGTCGTTCGCGTCCATTCCGCCCCGATTCACGATCCCGAATCCGACTGCCGGCCGCCGGGCCGCGGGCGCCGCACCGCCACATCGCGCCTCACCACGGCGTTTCGCAAGCGAACCGTACTCAGCACCGGCCGCCCGGCACAGCCCCGTGCGTCACAACGGTCACGCGGACGCCCACGAGGTCATCCACAGCGGTTGACACCTTACGGCGCGCGACCGACCATTGTTGCGAGCGAACCGAACGATCGGTCGGTCGGGAACGAGAGGTCGAGGGGGACCGCATGGCGACAGCAGCAGCGCACCACACGGCCCGCACACAGGCGGACGAAGCCGCCGAGGAGGCGGCCCGCACAGCGGCGTACGAGGCGGTCTTCGACGCCGCGGTGGCGGCGGACGACCGCATCGAGCCCCGCGACTGGATGCCCGACGCCTATCGGTCGACCCTGGTCCGCCAGATCGCGCAGCACGCCCACTCCGAGATCATCGGCATGCAGCCGGAGGCCAACTGGATCACGCGCGCGCCCTCGCTGCGCCGCAAGGCGATCCTGATGGCGAAGGTCCAGGACGAGGCGGGCCACGGCCTGTATCTGTACAGCGCGGCGGAGACCCTCGGCACGAGCCGCGAGGAGCTGCTGGACAAGCTCCATTCCGGCCGTCAGAAGTACTCGTCGATCTTCAACTACCCGACGCTGACCTGGGCCGACGTCGGCGCCATCGGCTGGCTGGTGGACGGCGCCGCGATCACGAACCAGGTCCCCCTGTGCCGCTGCTCGTACGGCCCGTACGCGCGCGCCATGGTCCGCGTGTGCAAGGAGGAGTCCTTCCACCAGCGCCAGGGGTACGAGCTGCTCCTGGCCCTGAGCCGGGGGACGGCCGAGCAGCACGCGATGGCGCAGGACGCCGTGGACCGCTGGTGGTGGCCCTCCCTGATGATGTTCGGCCCGCCCGACGACGAGTCCTCGCACTCCGCGCAGTCGATGGCCTGGAAGATCAAGCGCCACTCGAACGACGAGCTGCGCCAGCGGTTCGTCGACATCTGCGTGCCGCAGGCAGCGTCCCTCGGCCTGACCCTGCCCGACCCGGACCTCGTCTGGAACGAGGAGCGCGGACAGCACGACTTCGGCGCCATCGACTGGACGGAGTTCCGCGAGGTCCTCAAGGGCAACGGCCCCTGCAACGAACAGCGGATCTCCCAGCGCCGGACGGCCCACGAGGAGGGCGCCTGGGTCCGGGAGGCGGCCGGGGTCTACGCGAAGAAGCACACGAGCGGAACCGGCGGCGCCGCGAGCACGGCCGGCGAGACAGGAGCGACCCGAGCATGACGAACACCGACTGGCCCCTGTGGGAGGTCTTCGTGCGCTCGCGCCGCGGACTCTCGCACACGCACGCCGGCAGCCTGCACGCGCCGGACGCCGAGCTGGCGCTGCGCAACGCGCGCGACCTGTACACGCGCCGCGGAGAGGGCGTCTCGATCTGGGTCGTCCCGTCGGCGGCCGTCACGGCCTCGTCGCCCGACGAGAAGGACCCCTTCTTCGAGCCGTCCGCGGACAAGCCCTACCGCCACCCGACGTTCTACGAGATCCCGGAAGGGGTGAAGCACCTGTGACGACCACCGTGAACACCACTGCCGCCCTGGCCCTCGGCGACGACGCCCTGGTGCTCTCGCACCGCCTGGGGGAGTGGGCGGGACACGCACCCGTCCTCGAAGAGGAAGTCGCCCTGGCGAACATCGCGCTGGACCTGCTCGGCCAGGCCCGGGTGCTGCTGTCCCTCGCCGGCGACGAGGACGAGCTGGCCTATCTCCGCGAGGAGCGCGCCTTCCGCAACCTCCAGCTGGTCGAGCAGCCGAACGGCGACTTCGCCCACACGATCGCCCGCCAGCTCTACTTCTCCACCTACCAGCGGCTCCTGTACGCCCAGCTGGCCGCCGGGGACGGAGAGTTCGCGCCCCTCGCCGCGAAGGCGGTCAAGGAGGTGGCCTACCACCAGGACCACGCCGAGCAGTGGACCCTGCGCCTCGGCGACGGCACGGACGTCAGCCACGAGCGGATGGACCGGGCCTGCCGGGCGCTGTGGCGGTTCACCGACGAGATGTTCCAGCCCGTAGAGGGCGTCGACGTCGACGGGGAAGCCATGCGGGCCGCCTGGCTGGAGTCCGTGACGGACGTCCTCGGCCGCGCCACCCTGTCCGTCCCCGACGGCCCGCGGTCCGGTGCCTGGACCGCGGGCGCCGGGCGCCAGGGAGTGCACACCGAGTCCTTCGGGCGGATGCTCGCCGAGATGCAGCACCTGCACCGCAGCCACCCGGGGGCGTCATGGTGACGGCCACCGCCCTGGAGGAGGAGCTGCGCCGGCTGGCCGGCTCCGTGCTCGACCCCGAGCTGCCCGTCCTCACGCTGGACGAGCTGGGCGTGGTCCGCGCGGTGCACGTGAAGGGCGCGGACTCCGTCGAGGTCGAGCTGACCCCGACGTACACGGGCTGCCCGGCCGTCGAGGCCATGTCCACCGACATCGAGCGGGTGCTGCACGAGCGCGGGATACGGGACGTGTCCGTGCGCACCGTGCTCAGCCCCGCCTGGTCCACCGACGACATCTCCGACGAAGGGCGCCGCAAGCTGCGGGAGTTCGGGATCGCGCCGCCCCGCGGTGGCCGTCCCGCGGGACCCGTGACGCTGTCCCTGGGCGCCACCCGCACCGCCGCCGACTCCGCTGCCGGAGCGCCGGAGCTGGAGCCGATCCTCTGCCCGACCTGCGGATCGGCCGACACCGAGCTGCTCAGCCGCTTCTCGTCCACCGCGTGCAAGGCACTGCGCCGCTGCCTGTCCTGCCGCGAACCGTTCGACCACTTCAAGGAGTTGTGATGGCCCGCTTCCACCCGCTCCCGGTGGCCGCGGTCGACCGGATCACCGACGACGCCGTGGCCCTGACCTTCGCGGTGCCCGACGGCCTGCGCGAGGAATTCCGGCACGCGGCCGGCCAGCACCTCGCCCTGCGCCGGACGATCGACGGTACGGAGATCCGGCGCACCTACTCGATCTGCTCGCCGGCACCCGCCCCCGGCGGGGAGGCACCGCGCACCCTGCGGGTCGGCGTGCGCCTGGTCGACGGCGGGGTGTTCTCCACCCACGCGCTCAAGGAGATCGCCGTCGGCGACGAGGTCGAGGTCATGACCCCGGCCGGACGCTTCACGCTGGAACCCTCGGCCGGTCTGTACGCGGCAGTGGTGGGCGGCAGCGGGATCACCCCGGTGCTGTCGATCGCCTCCACCCTCCTCGCCCACCGCCCGGACGCCAGGTTCTGCCTGATCCGCAGCGACCGCACCTCGGCGTCGACGATGTTCCTGGAAGAGGTCGCGGACCTCAAGGACCGCTATCCGCAGCGGTTCCAGCTCGTGACGGTCCTCTCCCGGGAGGAGCAGCAGGCCGGACTCCCGTCCGGACGGCTCGACCAGGAGCGGCTGACCCACCTGCTGCCCGCGATGCTCCCCGTGGACCAGGTCGCGGGCTGGTACCTGTGCGGGCCCATGGGCCTCGTGGAGGGCGCCGAGCAGGCGCTGCGCGGCCTGGGAGTGTCCAGGGGACGGATCCACCAGGAGATCTTCCACGTGGACGCGGGCACCGCGACCGTCTCGGTCATACCGGCGCCCGCGCACAGCACGGTGACGGCGCGGCTCGACGGACGCGGCGGAACGTGGCCCGTCCAGGCCGGCGAGTCCCTGCTGGACACCGTGCTGCGCAACCGGCCGGACGCGCCCTACGCCTGCAAGGGCGGCGTGTGCGGCACCTGCCGCGCCTTCCTGGTCTCGGGCGAGGTCCGGATGGACCGCAACTTCGCGCTGGAACCGGAGGAGACGGAGGCGGGCTATGTCCTGGCCTGCCAGTCCCACCCGTCCACGCAACAGGTGGAGTTGGACTTCGACCGCTGAGCCCGTGCAGGCCGGCCCTCGGGTCGGCCTCGCCGGTGGCCGTAACCTCTCGGCGCGCGACCGCCACCGTGACGGCCCACCGCAGGCGATCGACGGCTGACGGCTGACGGCAACCGTCCCCCGGCCACCCGTGTCCGTTCCCCGGCCGTTCCCTTCTCGTAGAACCTGTTCTATCTTGACGCTCCGTCAGATCAGGCGTCCTGTCTGATCGATGGTCCGGCGCGTGCGGGAGGACGGGATCGTGGACTTCACCTTCACCGAGGAGCAGCAGGCGGCGGTCGAGGCGGCGAAGGCGGTGTTCGCCGGTGTCGCTCCGGACGGCGTCCCCAGCCCCGCCCTCACCGCGGGCGCCGTCGCGGCGGACTTCGACCGGCCGGTGTGGGCGAAGCTCGCCGACGCGGACCTGCTGAGCCTGCTGCTCGACGAGGAGTACGGCGGGGCGGGCCTCGACGCTGTCGCCCTGTGCCTGGTGCTGCGGGAGTCCGCGAAGGTGCTGGCACGGGTTCCGCTGCTGGAGAGCAGCGCGGCGGCCGTGGCCGTACAGCGGTACGGCGGACCGGAGTCGAAGGCCGATCTGCTCGCGCGGGCGGGCCGGGGCGAGCTCGTGATGACGGTCGCCGCCAGCGGCAGGACCGGGCACGAACCGGCCGAACGGGCCGTGAGCGCGCGGCTGGACGATGACGCCTGGGTGCTGGACGGCACGCAGACCGCCGTCCCCTGGGCCTACGGCGCCGACATCATCGTCGTTCCCGCGCACACCGACACCGGCCGGACCGTCCTCGCCCTGGTCCCGCGTGACCTCGACGGGGTCGTACTGGCCGAGCAGATCTCCACGACCGGCGAACGGCTCGGCCGGCTGCGCCTGGATTCCGCACGCATCGCCCCCCGGGATGTCATCACCGCGGAGGGCGCGTGGGAGTGGTTGCGCGAGCTGCTGGCCACCGGGACCTGTGCGCAGGCGCTGGGTCTCGGTGAGGCGGTGCTCCGGATGACGAGTGAATACACGGGAAAGCGGGAGCAGTTCGGGTTCCCGGTCGCCACGTTCCAGGCGGTCGCCGTGCAGGCCGCCGACCGCTACATCGACCTGCGGGCGATGGAGGCCACTCTCTGGCAGGCCGCCTGGCGGCTCGACACGGGGGCCGGCGGCCCGCTTCCGGCCTCCGGTGACGTGGCCGTCGCCAAGATCTGGGCCTCCGAGGGTGTCCGCAGGGTCGTACAGACCGCCCAGCACCTGCACGGCGGATTCGGCGCCGACACCGACTACTCCCTGCACCGCTATCACGCCTGGGCCAAGCAGCTGGAACTGTCCCTGGGCCCGGCGGCAGCCCACGAGGAGGCGCTGGGCGATCTGCTGGCGGCGCACCCCTTGGGCTGAAGCCCGCGCAGCCACCGCGCCGACGCGCCTGTCCGACCCTCCGCCAGGCCACGGCGCGGTTCCTGGCGGGGACCCGGTTCCGGGGCCTCTTCACGAGGGCGACCGTCACGGCCGCGGCACGGAACCGGGAGCCACACTCCTACAGCTGCGGGTGCGGGTACAGGTGCGGCTACAGCACGAAGCCGGACTCGCCCTTGTCGTTCACGACGGGACGGCCGGTGGCCTCCCAGTGGTGCATGCCGCCTTCGACGTTCACGGCGTCGATGCCCTGCTGGACCAGGTACTGCGTGACCTGGGCCGACCGTCCCCCGGAGCGGCAGATCACGTTGACCCGGCCGTCCTGCGGCGCCGCCTCGGTCAACTCGCCGTACCGGGCCACGAATTCACTCATGGGGATGTGCAGCGCCCCCTCGGCATGACCTGCCTCCCACTCGTCGTCCTCCCGGACGTCCAGCAGGAAGTCGTCGACGGTGAGATGGTCGACTCCGACGGTGGGCACACCAGCTCCGAAACTCATGCCTCCGACGCTACCCGACCGCGCCGACGGAACAGTCCGGGGAGCCTCGCCGGAAGGCGGGGCACTCAGGGAGCCTGGGCGATCAGCTCCGCCAGCTCGGCCTCTCGCTCACCGACCTGCGTCAGCAGCTGTTCGGCGATCTCCTCGAGCAGCTTGTCCGGGTCCTCCGGAGCAAGCTTGAGCATCGCGCCGATGGCGCTCTCCTCCAGTTCGCTCGCGACGAAGGCCAGCATCTCCTTGCGCTGGGCGAGCCATTCGAGGCGCGCGTAGAGCTCCTCGCTGCGGCTCGGCTTCCACTCCTGGGGGGCGGGTCCGGCGGCCCACTCCTCGGCCAGCTCCCGCAGCAGCTTCTCGTCCCCCCGCGCGTACGCGGCGTTCACGCGGGCGATGAACTCGTCCCGGCGCTTGCGCTCGTCCTCGTCCTGCGCGAGGTCGGGGTGCGCCTTGCGGACCAGCTCGCGGAAGAACTTGCGGGCCTCCTCGCTGGGGCGCACCCGCTGCGGGGGCCGCACCGGCTGCTCCGTGAGCATCGCGACGGCCTCGGGGAACAGGCCGTCCGAGTCCATCCAGCCGTGCAGCAGTTCCTCGACACCGGGCATGGGCATGACCCGCGCCCGCGCCTCCTGTGCCTTGCGCAGGTCCTCCGCGTCGCCGGTGCGGGCGGCGCGCGCCTCGGCGATGTCGGCGTCCAGTTCGTCGAGCCGGGAGTACATCGGGCCGAGCCTCTGGTGGTGCAGGCGCGAGAAGTTGTCGACCTCGACGCGGAAGGTCTCCACGGCGATCTCGAACTCGATCAACGCCTGCTCGGCGGCCCGCACGGCCCGTTCCAGCCGTGCCTCGGGCCGAGCGTCCTCGCTCAGGACCTCGGCCGCCGCTTCCCCGCCGGTGCCGGCCTCGCCTTCGGTCCCGCTCGCGGCGGGGTTCTCGGCGGCCGGGGAGGCCTCCGTCCCCTGCGTGGCCTGCGCGTCCGAGGGACCGCCGCCCTCGCCCGGGGAGTCCTTCGGCGTCTCGCCCGCCGGAGCGTCGGCCGGAGCACCGGACTGTTCCCGGGCCCCCTCGATGGTGGGCTCGGACTGGCTCTGATCGGCTTCCGGGGTCGTCACCCGACCAGCGTAGGCCACGCTCCCCCGCGGCTCACGGTCTTCCCCGCCTCTCCACCCACCTGACCGGCCACAACGGCCCCAAAGACCCCAACCGCCCCGGTCATCCCGACGGCTTCCCCGGCACCGGGACCGCCGACGCGGGCGGCAGGTCAGACTCCCGGTTCGGAGGCGATCCGACCGGCCCTGACCGCCTCCACCAGAGCCGCGTGGTCCGCCTCGGTGCGGTCCGCGTAGGCGACGGCGAAGGAGGCGACGGCCTCGTCCAGTGCCTCCTTCTTCCCGCAGTAGCCGGAGACGAGACGCGGATCGACGCTGTGACTGTGGGCGCGGGCCAGCAGCGCACCGGTCATGCGGCCGTAGTCGTCCATCTGGTCCGCGGCGAGGGCGGCGGGGTCGACGCTGCCCTTGCGGTTGCGGAACTGGCGCACCTGGAAGGGAAGACCGTCGACCGAGGTCCAGCCCAGCAGGTTGTCGCTGACCACCTGCATCCGCTTCTGTCCGAGGACGACCCGGCGGCCTTCGTGCGCCACCTCGGGTATCCGGTGCCCGGCCGTCGCCAGATGGGGCAGCAGGGCCGAAGCGCGGGCTTCCTTCACCTGGAGGACGAGCGCCTCGCCCCGGTGGTCCAGGAGCAGCACGACGTACGAGCGGGTGCCGACGCTGCCCGTGCCGACGACGCGGAAGGCGACGTCGTGCACGGCGTAGCGCGCGAGCAGGGGGAGACGGTCCTCCGAGAGCGTCGTCAGATAGTGCTCCAGCGACGCGGCGACCACGGCCGCCTCCGCGTCGGGCACCCGGCGCAGCACGGGCGGTGCATCGACGAACCTGCGCCCACCGCCCTCCACCGCCTCGGTCGACCGGGCCGCGAACCGCCCGCTGGTGTTGGCCCGCGCCTTCTCGGAGACCCGCTCCAGGGTGCCGAGCAGATCGTGGGCGTCGGCGTGGGAGACGAGTTCCTCGTCGGCGATGGCGTTCCAGGCGTTCAGCACCGGCAGCTTGGCCAGCAGGCGCATGGTGCGGCGGTAGGCGCCCACGGTGTCGTACGCGGCGGCACGGCAGGTGTCCTCGTCCGCCCCCGCCTCCCGTCCGGCCAGCACGAGAGAGGTGGCGAGCCGTTTGAGGTCCCACTCCCAGGGGCCGTACACCGTCTCGTCGAAGTCGTTCAGATCGATGACGAGGCCGCCGCGGGCGTCGCCGTACAGGCCGAAGTTCGCCGCGTGGGCGTCGCCGCAGATCTGGGCGCTGATCCCGGTCATGGGGGTGCGGGCGAGGTCGTAGCCCATGAGGCCGGCGGAACCGCGCAGGAAGGCGAAGGGGGTGGCGGCCATTCTGCCGACCCGGATAGGGGTGAGATCGGAGAGCCTGCCGCGGTTGGACTCCTCGACCGCGGACACGGCGTCGGGCCGGTCGGCGTCCGACGTCAGCTCGGCGTGCGCGGCGTGCGGCACCCGCCCGCGCAGGGCCTTGCCCTCCGCCTTGGGCGACCCCTGCACCGGCCAGGCGGCGAAGCCCGGAATGCCGAATCCCCGGCTCCCGAAGCCCTCCACGGCCGACCGGCGCTCGGCCAGGGACACCACCCTGGGCAGCGGCGCGGTCCCGGTCGAGGACGGTCCGTCCGGATGCACCGCGCGCTTCCCCGGCTCCGCGCCGGAGACCGGGTGCTCGGCCCGGCCACCGCCCTCCTGCCGGTCGGACCCTGCGGCTCGGCCGGCCTCGGACCGCCCGTCCGGCACGGCCTCGACCGCCTGCTGCTCCGCCCCCGCTGAACCGACCTCGGCCATGAAGACCGCCTCCCCCGCACACGAACATCAACTCGTGCCGACCGTACAGCCGGTCGCGAAAACGCGTCAGACCCTGTGGACAACTCGGCCGGCACCCGGTCCGGACCGCATCGGCCCCGCGTCATCAGTGCGAGCGGCGCGCACCTCGGTGACGTCGGCGCCCACAGCGGCGGACCGCCCGCAGACGGCCGGCGAGACGTCGGTCACGCCGCCCCGGCCTACTTCCGCAGTTCTCCCGGGCACGGCCCGCTACCCGGCAGATACGTCTCCGCCCAGGCGCCCAGTTCCTTGAGCGCGGGCTCCAGCGCCGCACCGGCCTCCGTCAGGCGGTACGCAACCCGCAGCGGAGGCCCCTCGTTGACCTCGCGCACGACCAGGCCCGCCACGGCGAGTTCGGTCAGCCGGTCGGAGAGCATCCGTTCGCTGATGCCGGGGATCGCTCTACGCAACTCGGCGAAGTGGACGGGATGTTGCATCAGAACGGCGACGACCAGTCCCGTCCAGCGCTTTCCGAGCAGCGTGAAGACGCGGGTCATGCCGTCGTCGACCTTCTGGCACGGCCCCGCGTCGTGGCTTCCCGGTTCTGCCATGCCTCCAGAGTACTGCGTCCACACAAGGGGATGAAAAAAAGTAAGTAGCTGTGTTATCTCTAGTTAGGTACGAATGAGAAGCCCTCCAGGGCGTCCCGTCAGTTAGGTACGAATGAGAAGCCCTCCAGGGCGTCCCGTCGCCGTCCGTGCGTCGCCCTGCCCTGGATCCGTTTTCGAAGCCCTGCCCGGGCCCGTCCTCACCAGGTCGACCGGACTCGGCACCAAGAGCCCGCCAGGGCTCCGCCCCACGGCCCTCCCCGGGCCGGCGGGCTCCACCGGTTCACCCCGCTCTTCTTGGAGATCCCCATGGCCACCCTCCTCCACATCGACTCGTCCGTTTTCCCGGGCAGCGCCTCCACCTCGCGCGCCGTGACGGACGCCTACCGCACCGCCTGGCAGGAGCAGCACCCCGACGGCACGGTCATCTACCACGACCTCGCCGCCGAGCCCGTGCCGCACATCACCGCCGAGGCCCACACCGCCGGGTTCGCCGCCCCGGACACCCACAGCCCCGAGCAGGCCGAGGCCTTCGCCGCGCGCGTGAAGCTCATCGAGGAGCTGGAGCGCGCGGACGCGATCCTGATCGGCGCCCCGATGTACAACTTCTCGATCCCCTCGACCCTCAAGGCGTGGCTCGACAACGTGGTCCTGGTCGGCCGCACCGCCATGACCGAGGAGTCGCGGATCAAGGGCACCCCGGTGACCGTGGTCGCCAGCCGTGGCGGCTCGTACGCGCCGGGCACCCCGCGCGCGGGCTTCGAGTACGTGCAGAACTACCTGGAGGCCGTGCTGCGCGACATGCTCGGGCTGGACCTC
This sequence comes from Streptomyces sp. NBC_01428, assembly GCF_036231965.1. Lineage (NCBI taxonomy): Bacteria > Bacillati > Actinomycetota > Actinomycetes > Kitasatosporales > Streptomycetaceae > Streptomyces > Streptomyces sp. NBC_01428. Next base: position 4,661,343 of record NZ_CP109499.1, read on the forward strand.
GACTTCATCGTCCCGGAGCTCACCATGGCGCCGAGCAACCCGGCGATGTCCGAGCTGGTCCCCCTCTTCGAGGCGTCCCGCGACAAGGCCCTCCAGGACGCGGCCGCCAAGGCGAAGGACGTCGCACAGCGCGTCGCCGCGTAATCCCGCGGCCGGGGCAGCCGGCTGTCGGCGCTCCTCAACCCACCTGCCCACGACGTCACCGGGCCCCGCAGGGCGCATCCCCTCACCCTGCGGGGCCCGGCGCGCTTTCCGTGTGACTCCGTCCACTTTTTGCGGGACTTCACCGGAAACGGCTCACCGGTCGACGACACGGGAGCCCCACCCTCGGGCATCTGAGAGCATCGTCACACTTAGCCGCGCCCGCACGGGCCCCCCAGGCGGGTCGCCGGGCCGGGCCGCGACAGGACGGCCGTGACGATCCATCACGCGATCCGCGGGGTGATCGGCCAGGCTCCGGGCCGGTTCCAGGCCGCTCCCGGACCGGAACCGGCCGGCGCACCATCCGGAACCACCGGAGGCACGGCCACGGACAACGCAAAAGCCCCGCAGGTCCGAAGACCTGCGGGGCTTTCAACTGTGCGCGAGGGGGGAGTTGAACCCCCACGCCCTTTCGGGCACTGGAACCTGAATCCAGCGCGTCTGCCTATTCCGCCACCCGCGCATTGGGTGTGTCGTCCGTCTCTCACCGAGTGGTGCGAGCGCCTGCCGACATCCAGAAGATTAGCACGCTGTCAGGGGTGGATTCACATCCCTTTTCCCAGCCCCGGGCACCCACGGTCCACCGCCCGGCGTCGGGCGCTCCGGGCCCGGTGCCCGTGCGGCGCCCGGCCTGTACCCCTCGCGGCCCCGCCTCCGCCGTAGACCGGCTCCGTCACATGGACACCGTTCCGCCCCACACGTCTCAGACCGAGCCGGGTCACGTATCAACCTCGTACCGGTCCTGCCCATCTCCCCAGGAGCCGGACGGGCCGCACAGTCAGGTGCGGGACACTGGTCGCGGGGCGCCTCTACGATCCATGGCACGAGTAGTGCCGGGAAGAGTTCGAAGAGGGCCCTCTCAGGGAACGTGCGGAGGGGACTTCCGAAGGCGTCGACAACCTGTCGACCGGGCCGACAGGGGGAACCAGCCGATTTCCCGACGCGTGGATACGATCAGTAGGCAGTACGAGCAACGCCAGCACGATCAGGTAGACGACAGCAAGCTGTACCAGGACGGCTACGCAGGAGGAGGTGCCCCATGGGAGTCCTGAAGAAGTTCGAGCAGCGTCTCGAAGGTCTGGTCAACGGCACCTTCGCCAAGGTGTTCAAGTCCGAGGTCCAGCCCGTGGAGATCGCCGGAGCGCTGCAGCGCGAGTGCGACAACAACGCCACGATCTGGAACCGCGACAGGACCGTCGTCCCCAACGACTTCATCGTCGAGCTGAGCACGCCGGACTTCGAGCGCCTCAGCCCGTACTCCGGCCAGCTGGGCGACGAGCTCGCCGGCATGGTCCGCGACTACGCCAAGCAGCAGCGCTACACCTTCATGGGACCCATCAAGGTCCACCTGGAGAAGGCGGACGACCTCGACACCGGTCTCTACCGGGTACGCAGCCGTACGCTCGCCTCCTCCGCCAACCAGCAGTCCCCGGAGCGTGCCCCCGCGGGCCCCGCCCCGGCGGCACCCCGCGGCGCCCAGGGTGGCTACGGCTATCCGCCAGCGGCCGCTCCTCCCATGCCGTCCGCGCCGCCGCCCGGCGGCCGCTCGGGCGCGGCACCCTCGGGTGCCCGGCCCCCGGCCGCTCCGGCGGCGGGTGCCCGTATGCGGCACTGGGTGGAGATCAACGGCGCACGCCATCAGATCTCCCGCTCGACGCTGGTGCTCGGCCGCAGCACCGAAGCCGACGTGCGGATCGACGACCCCGGCGTATCGCGCCGGCACTGTGAGATCCGGACCGGAACGCCCCCGACGATCCAGGATCTCGGGTCCACCAACGGCATCGTGGTGGACGGGCAGCACACCACCCGCGCTACGCTCCGCGACGGCTCGCGGATCGTCGTGGGCAGCACCACCATCATTTACCGGCAAGCCGAAGGGTGAAGCGGGGGCAATGTCAGAGCTGACCCTCACGGTCATGCGGCTGGGTTTCCTGGCCGTACTGTGGCTGTTCGTGATCGTGGCCGTGCAGGTCATCCGCAGCGACCTGTTCGGAACGCGCGTCACGCAGCGCGGCTCGCGCCGGGAGGCCCAACGGCCTCAGCAGGCCGCGCGACAGGCCGCGCCTCCGCAGCAGCGCCAACAGCAGCAACCGCCCAGCGGCGGCGGCCGGCAGCGCCGTGGCGCCCCGTCCAAGCTGGTCGTCTCGGAGGGCACCCTCACGGGCACGACTGTCGCCCTCCAGGGGCAGACCATCACCCTGGGACGTGCCCACGACAGCACCATCGTGCTGGACGACGACTACGCGTCGAGCCGGCATGCCAGGATCTACCCGGACCGGGACGGCCAGTGGATCGTCGAGGACCTCGGCTCCACCAACGGCACGTATCTCGACCGGAGCCGACTGACGACCCCCACGCCCGTTCCGCTGGGCGCGCCGATCCGCATCGGCAAGACAGTCATCGAGCTGCGGAAGTAGTGCCACGTCATGAATGAGCGCGAGCGGAGCGAGCACGCGGCGGCGGTCCACGTGGTGGATCCCGGCGCGCTCCCGACCGGAGGGTGGGCACCGTGCGGATGTACCCGGAGCCGACGGGCGAGGTGCGCATGAGTCTGTCACTGCGCTTCGCCGCCGGATCGCACAAAGGCATGATCCGCGAGGGCAACGAGGACTCCGGCTACGCCGGTCCCCGGCTGCTCGCGATCGCCGACGGGATGGGCGGCCAGGCCGCCGGTGAGGTCGCCAGCTCCGAGGTGATCTCCACCATCGTCGCGCTCGACGACGACGTGCCCGGCTCCGACATCCTCACCTCGCTCGGCACCGCCGTGCAGCGCGCCAACGACCAGCTCCGGCTGATGGTCGAGGAGGACCCGCAGTTGGAGGGCATGGGCACCACGCTCACCGCCCTGCTGTGGACGGGCCAGCGCCTCGGTCTCGTCCACGTCGGCGACTCCCGCGCCTACCTGCTGCGCGACGGCGTGCTCACGCAGATCACGCAGGACCACACCTGGGTGCAGCGCCTCGTTGACGAGGGACGCATCACCGAGGAAGAGGCCACCACCCACCCGCAGCGCTCCCTGCTGATGCGCGCGCTGGGCAGCGGAGACCACGTCGAGCCGGACCTCTCCATCCGCGAAGTCCGCGCCGGCGACCGCTACTTGATCTGCTCCGACGGCCTCAGCGGCGTCGTCTCCCACCAGACGATGGAGGAGACGCTCGCCAGCTACCAGGGCCCGCAGGAGACCGTCCAGGAGCTCATCCAGCTCGCGCTGCGCGGCGGCGGCCCGGACAACATCACCGTCATCGTGGCCGACGTCCTCGACATCGACTCCGGTGACACCCTCGCCGCCCAGCTCTCCGACACCCCGGTCGTGGTCGGCGCCGTCGCCGAGAACCAGCTGCAGCTGCAGGACAACGGCGCGATGCAGACGCCCGCCGGACGGGCCTCCAGCCTCGGCCGGCAGGTCCCCGGACAGGGCGGCGGCGGCGAGTTCGGCCCGCCCGGCAGCGGCGACACCACCGGCTACGTCTCCACGGGCGGCTTCGGCGACTACTCGGACGAGGACTTCGTCAAGCCGCGCAAGGGCCGCAGGTGGCTGAAGAGATCCTTCTACACCGTCCTGGCGCTCGCCGTCATCGGCGGTGGCCTGTACGGCGGTTACCGCTGGACGCAGACGCAGTACTACGTCGGCACCAAGGGCGAGCACGTGGCCCTGTACCGCGGCATCAGCCAGGACCTCGCCTGGGTCTCGCTCTCGAAGGTGGAGAAGGATCACCCCGAGATCGAACTCAAGTACCTGCCGCCGTACCAGCAGAAGCAGGTCAAGGAGACCATCGCCGAAGGCGGCCTCGGCGACGCCAGGTCGAAGGTCGACGAGCTCTCCGTCCAGGCCTCCGCATGCAAGAAGGACGCGCAGCGCCGCGCGGCCGAGAGCGAGAACAACGCGAAGACCGGTGAGGGCAAGGCCGGTGGGACCACGGGAACCACAAAGACCTCCCTGACGTCCAAGGCCACGTCCAGCCCGAGCCCGACACCTTCGTCCTCCCAGTCCACGACCGCACCCACTCCCACACCCGGCCCCAGCCTCTCCGACGAGGAGCAGAAGCTGGTCTCGCTGTGCGGTAAGCAGTAAGAAGCCGTGAGGGGCCCTGTCACACGATGAGCAGTAGTACGAACACGCCGACGCACCACACGTCCACGATCGGATCGATCGGCGCACCGAGCCGACGCAACACCGAACTGGCCTTGCTGGTGTTCGCCGTTGTCATCCCGGTGTTCGCCTACGCCAACGTGGGCCTCGCCATCGACGACCAGGTGCCCGCGGGGCTGCTGAGTTACGGCCTGGGCCTCGGCCTGCTCGCGGCCGTCGCCCACCTCGTCGTACGGAAGTTCGCTCCGTACGCGGACCCGCTGCTGCTGCCGGTGGCCACACTGCTGAACGGGCTCGGTCTCGTCGTCATCTGGCGCCTCGACCAGTCCAAACTGCTCCAGCAGATCAAGCAGGCCGGCACCGCGGCGCCACGCCAGCTGATGTACACCGCGCTGGGCATCGCCCTGTTCGTAGTCGTCCTGGTGTTCCTGAAGGACCACCGCGTCCTGCAGCGCTACACCTACATCTCCATGGTCGGCGCCCTGGTGCTGCTGCTCCTGCCGCTCGTCCCCGGCCTCGGCGCCAACATCTACGGCGCCAAGATCTGGATCCACGTCGGCAGCTTCTCCATCCAGCCCGGTGAGTTCGCGAAGATCGTCCTGGCGATCTTCTTCGCCGGCTATCTGATGGTGAAGCGCGACGCGCTCGCCCTGGCCAGCCGCCGCTTCATGGGCCTCTACCTGCCGCGCGGCCGCGACCTGGGCCCGATCCTGGTCGTCTGGTTCATCTCGATCCTCATCCTGGTGTTCGAGACCGACCTCGGTACCTCGCTGCTGTTCTTCGGAATGTTCATCATCATGCTGTACGTCGCCACCGAGCGGACCAGCTGGATCGTCTTCGGTCTGCTGATGTCCGCGGCGGGCGCGGTCGGCGTGGCGACCTTCGAACCGCACGTCCAGCAGCGTGTCCAGGCATGGCTCAACCCCATGGGCGAGTACAAGCTCAGCCAGTCGGGCGCGCCCGGAGTCCACTCCGAGCAGGCCATGCAGGCCCTGTGGGCGTTCGGCTCCGGCGGCACCCTCGGCACCGGCCTCGGCCAGGGCCACTCCGAGCTGATCCGGTTCGCCGCCAACTCCGACTTCATCCTCGCCACGTTCGGCGAGGAGATGGGCCTCGCCGGCATCATGGCGATCCTGGTCCTCTACGGCCTGATCGTCGAGCGCGGCGTCCGCACGGCCCTCGCCGCCCGCGACCCCTTCGGCAAGCTCCTCGCCGTCGGCCTCTCCGGCGCCTTCGCGCTCCAGGTCTTCGTGGTCGCCGGCGGTGTGATGGGCCTCATCCCGCTGACCGGTATGACGATGCCCTTCCTCGCGTACGGCGGTTCGTCCGTCATCGCCAACTGGGCGCTCATCGGCATCCTGATCCGCATCAGTGACACCGCGCGCAGGCCGGCCCCCGCGCCCGCCCCCAGCCCCGACGCCGAGATGACCCAGGTGGTCCGACCGTGAACAAGCCCCTGCGCCGAATCGCGATCTTCTGCGGGCTGCTCGTCCTCGCCCTGCTCCTCCGCGACAACTGGCTCCAGTACGTCCAGGCGGACGAGCTGCGCACGGACACGGCCAACCGCCGCGTGAACATCGAGCGGTACGCCACTCCGCGCGGCGACATCATCGTGGACGGCAACCCGATCACCGGGTCCGTGAAGTCCAAGACGGGCGACTACGAGTACAAGCGCACGTACAAGGACGGCGCGATGTGGGCGCCCGTCACGGGCTACGCCTCGCAGGCCTTCGGCGCCAACCAGCTCGAGAAGATCGACGACGGCATCCTCACCGGCAACGACGACCGGCTGTTCTTCCGGAACACGCTCGACATGATCACCGGCAAGAAGAAGCAGGGCGGCAACGTCGTCACGACCCTGAACGGCGCCGCGCAGAAGGCGGCCTTCCAGGGACTCGGAGCGAAGAAGGGCGCCGTCGCCGCGATCGATCCCAAGACGGGCGCGATCCTGGCGCTTGCCTCGACGCCGTCGTACGACCCGTCGACCTTCGCGGGCAACTCCACGACCACGGACTCCAAGGCGTGGGAGAGCCTGCAGAAGAAGAAGAATCCCGACGACCCGATGCTCAACCGGGCGCTGCGGGAGACCTACCCGCCGGGCTCGACCTTCAAGGTCGTCACCGCCGCCGCCGCGCTGGAGAACGGTCTCGTCCCTGACGCGGACACCAAGACGGACTCCCCGGACCCGTGGACCATGCCGGGCACCACGACCAAGCTGCCCAACGAGGGCAACCTGCCCTGCAAGAACGCCGACCTGCGCACCGCGCTCCGGGTGTCCTGCAACACGGTCTTCGGCAAGGTCGGCTCGGACCTCGGCAACGACAAGATGCTGGAGGAGGCCAAGAAGTTCGGCTTCGGCTCCGAGCAGTTCACGCCGATCCGTTCCAGCGCCTCGGTCTTCTCGGACGACATGAACCAGTCGCAGACCGCGCTGTCCTCGATCGGCCAGTACAACACCGCCGCCACCCCGCTCCAGATGGCGATGGTGGCCTCCGCGGTCGCCAACGACGGCGCCCTGATGAAGCCGTACATGGTGAGCGAGCTGAGCACCCACAACCTCGACGTCATCGAGCACACGGACCCCGAGAAGTTGAGCCAGCCGCTCAGCGAGAAGAACGCCCAGGTCCTCCAGTCGATGATGGAGACGGTGGTCAAGAGCGGTACCGGCACCAGCGCCGCGATCCCGGGCTACACCGTCGGCGGCAAGACGGGCACCGCCCAGCACGGCATCGACAACAGCGAGAAGCCGTACGCCTGGTTCATCTCCTACGCGAAGCTCTCCGACGGCAGCTCGCCGGTGGCCGTGGCCGTGGTCGTCGAGGACGGCAGCGCCAACCGTGACGACATCTCCGGTGGCGGCCTCGCCGCTCCTATCGCAAGGGACGTGATGAAGGCAGTCATCGACAGCAAGAAGTGACCCCGATCACGTCCCCTTCACATCGGTGCACGTTGCGATACCGGTCCTGTCACGGGTGACGGTCTTGGCCAGGTCACACAACGCGATCCGGGTACGGTATGCCCGGACAGCACACCGCCGGACCACACAAGGGTGCGGTCGGGACCGACGGAGAGGGCTGGTAGGTAGCTATGGAAGAGCCGCGTCGCCTCGGCGGCCGGTACGAGCTGAGCCACGTGCTCGGCCGTGGTGGCATGGCGGAGGTCTACCTCGCGCATGACACCCGGCTCGGGCGCACGGTGGCGGTGAAGACGCTGCGAGCCGACCTCGCACGTGACCCGTCGTTCCAGGCTCGGTTCCGCCGGGAGGCCCAGTCGGCCGCCTCGCTCAACCATCCCGCGATCGTCGCCGTGTACGACACGGGTGAGGACTACATCGACAACACCTCCATCCCGTACATCGTGATGGAGTACGTCGACGGGTCCACGCTGCGAGAGCTGCTGCACTCCGGCCGCAGGCTGCTACCCGAGCGGTCGATGGAGATGACCATCGGCATCCTCCAGGCGCTGGAGTACTCGCACCGCGCGGGCATCGTCCACCGTGACATCAAGCCGGCGAACGTCATGCTGACGCGCAACGGCCAGGTCAAGGTGATGGACTTCGGCATCGCCCGCGCCATGGGCGACTCCGGCATGACGATGACGCAGACCGCCGCGGTGATCGGCACCGCCCAGTACCTCTCCCCGGAGCAAGCGAAGGGCGAGCAGGTCGACGCCCGCTCGGACCTCTACTCCACGGGCTGCCTGCTGTACGAGCTGCTGACCGTGCGGCCGCCCTTCGTGGGCGACTCCCCGGTCGCCGTCGCGTACCAGCACGTCCGCGAGGAGCCGCAGGCCCCGTCGGTCTTCGACCCCGAGATCACGCCCGAGATGGACGCGATCGTGCTGAAGGCCCTCGTCAAGGACCCCGACTACCGGTACCAGTCCGCCGACGAGATGCGCGCCGACATCGAGGCGGCCCTCGACGGCCAGCCCGTCGCGGCCTCCGCCGCGATGGGTTCCGTCGGCTACGGCGGGTACGGCGACGACCAGGCGACCACGGCCCTGCGCTCCTCGGACGCGCAGGCGACGTCGATGCTGCCGCCGATGAACCCGGACGACGGCGGCTACGGCTACGACGACCGCCCGGACCGACGCCGGCAGAAGAAGAGCGGCAACAACAACACCTCGACGATCCTTCTGGTCGTCGCGGGTGTCCTGGTGCTCATCGGCGCCATCCTGATCGGCAAGTACCTGGTCGGCGGCAACGGAGCCGGCAGTGACGAGTCGTTCGAGGTGCCCAACTTCGTCAGCCAGAAGTACGCGGTCGCCCAGAAGATGGCGGACAACCGCGATCTGACGCTCTCCCCCACACGGAAGCCGTGCGAGAAGGAGCCGAAGGGCAACGTCTGCTCCCAGGACCCGGCCTTGGGCGCGACGGTGAAGAAGGGCGACACGATCGACGTCGTCGTCTCGACCGGAGCGCCGAAGGTGGCGGTTCCGAGCGTCACGGGCGAGAAGCTGGACAAGGCCAAGGAAATCCTCCAGGCCGACAAGTACGAGTTCGAGGTCGAGACGAAGTACAAGGAGTCCACGGAGGACCCCAACACCGTCTTGGATCAGGACCCCGCCCTCGGCGAAGAGGTGCAGAAGGGCTCGACGATCACGCTGACCGTCGCCCGGGAGAAGAAGCAGTCGACCGTTCCCGACGTCTCCGGCAAGAACTGCGACCAGGCCAAGGCGCAGATGACGCAGAACAACCTCGTGGGCGAGTGCCAGGACGTCGAGACCGACGACCAGAACCTGGTCGGAAAGGTCATCGCCACCTCACCCCCTGCCGGCAACAAGGCAGACCCAGGCTCGAAGGTGACGATCCAGATCGGCAAGGCCAAGCAGAAGTCCACCGTTCCGAGTGTCGTCGGCAAGAAGGTGAACGAGGCCAAGCAGATCCTGCAGCAGGCCGGCTTCAACAACATCCAGTTCGCCCCGGGCAGTGACGGAAGCGACGGCGCCACCGTGATCCAGCAGGACCCCGGCGGCAACAGCCCGGTCGACAGCCCCGACAACACGACGGTCACCCTTACGACCGTCAACATCGGGGGCAACAACAACGGCGGTAACAACAACGGCGGTGGCGGGTTCATCGGCGGCAACTAGCCGCTGAGCAGGCAAGGCCATCACATAGGGGCCCGGTACTCCTCGGAGTACCGGGCCCCTATGTCATGTTCCGTATGTCCGCGCTCGTACTTTTGGCCGTGCTCGTACCCGGGCCCGTAGCCGTAGCTGTCGCTGTGACCGTGAAGTCAGCGGAGCTCCTTCGGCGGCGTCCGGGCGTTGTCGACCTTGTCGACGCGCTCCAGTTCGCCCCAGACCACGTAGCGGTACCGGGAGGTGTACACCGGCGTGCACGTGGTCAGCGTGATGTAGTGCCCCGGCTTCGTCTTCCCCGACTGCTTGGGCACCGCCTGGAGAACCTTGACGTTGTACTTCGAGGTCTCCGGGAGGATGCCGAAGACCTTGTACACGTACCACTTGTCCTTGGTCTCGAAGACGACCGCGTCGCCCTTCCTGACCTTGTCGATGTTGTGGAACTTCGCGCCGTGGCCGTCCCGGTGCGCGGCGAGCGTGAAGTTGCCGTCCTTGCCGGTCGTCGGGAGGGACGACTTGACGGGGTTCGTGTAGTAGCCGGCGACACCGTCGTTGAGGATGTTCGTCGACGTGCCCTTCTCGACGAGGACCTCGCCGTTCTTCATCGACGGGACGTGCAGGAAGCCGATGCCCGCCTTGGTGTCCAGGGCGCCGGGGCCGCCGGGTCCTCTGCCCTGCGCCCAGTCGTCGCGCACCTTGTCGCCCTGCTGGTGGGCCGCCCGGTCCGCGACGACGTTCGTCCACCACAGCGAGTAGACGACGAACAGTCCGAGCACCAGGCCCGTGGTGATCAGCAGTTCACCGAAGACGCTGACGATCATCGCGAACCATCCGATGCGCCGACGCTCCATGGTCGCTTCAGCGTCCGGTGGGGATCCGGCCTCCGCCGCGGCGCGCTCGTCGTGGTCGGTGCTCGCTGCCACTGTTCATCCGCCCCGTCTGGTTCTGTCCCGCTGGTTGTCTCGCGTACGTGTGCCGCGTGCACGCCCGCGCCCGCGTCCTGTGCGCTCGTTAGGTGCGTTCATGCGTTTCGTACGTCCCCGCCCGCTGCCCGGCCGGCGCCGTCAGCCGACCAGCGCGTCCGGTTTTCCCTTGCTGCGTGGCCGGTCCTCGACCATCTTGCCCCAGACGATCATCCGGTACTTACTGGTGAACTCCGGTGTGCAGGTGGTCAGTGTGATGTAGCGGCCCGGTGCCGTGAACCCGGACCCCTTGGGGACCGGGTCAAGCACGCTGGTGTTGCTCGGACTCGTGACCGGAAGGATCGACGACATCTTGTAGACGTAGTAGTCGTCCTGCGTCTCGACCACGATCTCGTCGCCCGGCTGGAGCCGGTTGATGTAGCGGAACGGCTCCCCGTGGGTGTTGCGGTGCCCGGCGAGCGCGAAGTTGCCCGTCTTGGCGTCCGGCATCGCCGTCTTGAGATCGCCCTCGCCGTAGTGGCCGACCATGCCCCGGTCGAGCACCTGCGTCTTGCTGATGCCCTCGGCGATCGGCGCGACGACGTCCAGCTTCGGGATGTGCAGGATGGCGAACCCCTGCCCGGGCGAGAACGTCCCGGGGTTCCGCTTGCCGTCCGCCCAGTCCTGCTGGAGGTGATGAGCGGCGCTGCCCGCCTGTTGGTGCGCCCGCACGTTCGACCACCACAGCTGGTACGTCACGAACAGCAGCATGAGAACACCGGTGGTGATGAACACCTCGCCGATCATCCGGCTCACGAGGACGCCCGCGCTGGGCTTGCGCGCCCGGGCGGCCCGTCGGGCCTCCATCCGGCTCCGAGGGGCCTCAGCGGCCCCCTGAGCGGACTCCTGGGGCTCCTGTGGCTCCTGGGCGCCACCGTGCCGTCCACGGCGCCTGGCCGCCTTACGACGGGCCGCGCGGCCGCCGGGTGCGGGGGTGCCTGCGGTCCCGGCCGCCCTTCCCTCGCCGGTGCCCGGCAGATCGGCCAGCCGCAACGCGACGGTCTCGTCGTCCAGGGGCAGCGCGGCGACCGCTTCCTCGTACGACGACGGAGGACGGGGGGCCGACGAGGCGCTCCGAGCGTTTTGCGGTGCCGGAGGCTGACCCGAGGACCACTGGAGTGCTGGGCCGTCCAGGCCGTACCCGGATGCTTGAGCCTGGCCCTGCGGCCGGGCGTGGCCCCGTCCTTGAGCCTGGCCGTGTCCTTGAGCCCGGCCTTGCGCCTGGCCCGGCAACGGATCCGTCAGCGGGTCGGCGAAGCCTGCGACCGTCGTCTCGAAGCCGCCCGCGCCGCCGAAGGCCCGGGTGTCCGCACCCTCGAACGCGTCGGCGCCCCCGTACGCGGCCTCGCCGCCGTAGGAGGAACTGTCGCGCTCGGGGCGCAGCGCGGTCACGCCGTGGCCCTGCCCACCACCGGGGCGAGCCCCGCCGACCTCGCCACGGCGACCTTGTCACCGCACTCGTTCAGCCAGTTGGCGAGCATCCGGTGGCCGTGCTCGGTGAGTACCGACTCGGGGTGGAACTGCACGCCCTCGACGGGAAGTTCACGGTGTCTGAGCCCCATCACGATGCCGTCGTGCGTACGGGCCGTGACCTCGAGTTCGGCCGGGACCGTCTCCGGCTCCGCCGCCAGCGAGTGGTAGCGGGTGGCCGTGAACGGCGACGGCAGTCCGGCGAAGACGCCCTTGCCGTGGTGCTCGACGAGCGAGGTCTTGCCGTGCAGCAGCTCGGGCGCACGGTCGACGACCCCGCCGTACGCCACCTGCATCGACTGCATCCCGAGGCAGACGCCGAAGACGGGGACCCCGGTGGCGGCGCAGTGCCGGACCATGTCGATGCAGACGCCGGCCTGCTCGGGAGCACCTGGCCCCGGGGACAGGAGAACGCCGTCGAAGCCGTCCTGTGCGTGCGCGGTCGACACCTCGTCGTTGCGCAGCACCTCGCACTCGGCGCCCAACTGGTACAGGTACTGGACCAGGTTGAAGACGAAGCTGTCGTAGTTGTCCACGACGAGGATGCGCGTGCTCACTGGTTGTCCACCGTCACATCATTGAAGGGCAGCAGCGGTTCGGCCCAGGGGAAGACGTACTGGAACAGCACGTAGACCACTGCCAGGACGAGCACGAGGGAGACCAGGGCCTTCACCCACACGGTCCCCGGCAGATGCCGCCAGATCCAGCCGTACATGCCGTCCCTTCCGTCGCCGTACGTCAACAGACTAACGGCGCAGAGCCCCCGGTTTCCCTGCCTCCACAGGCTGTGTGGAATCGAGGTGCGCCCAGACGATCAACCGGTGACTGTGACCCCACTCCGGATCGCACGTGGTCAGCGTGAGATAGCGCCCCGGCCGCGTGTACCCGGATTTACGTGGCACAGGGTCGATCACCTCAATGTCCGACGGCACGGTTTTGTAGGGGCCTTTGTCGATCCGATACGTGAACCAGGTCGTCCCGTCGGTGAGCACCACCGCGTCTCCGCGCCGCAGCCGCGGAAAGTCCTTGAAGGGATCGCCGTACGTGCGCCGGTGGCCCGCGACGGAGAAGTTGCCTTCCTGGCCGAGCTGGGCGGTGCCCCGATAGTGGCCGAGCCCCTTCTTCAGGACGTCGGTGGCGGTGCCTTCGAGCACGGGCTTGTTCCACGTGAAACCAAGCCGGGGGATGTACATGACCGCGAAGGGCCCGCCGTACTTGTACGGGCCGGGCTCTTTCGGGGTCACGGCCCCGGCCTGGGCGCCCGAGGAACCGGCGGAGCCGGAGGGGGCCGGGGAGGCCGAGGGATCCCCGGTGGAGGCCGGTTTCGGGGTGACCGCGCCCTTCGACCACTGTTTCTGCAGGACGTCGATCTGGTGGTCCATCGCGCTGTCGGCCTTCACGCCGGTCCAGAAGAGCACGTAGACCACGAAGAGCACGATCACACTGCCCACGGTGATGCACAGCTCACTGATGGTCCTGACGACCACTCGTACCGACACAAGGTCCCCCTGGCGGCAGCTCGCTCAACAGGCTTCGCCCACTGCTCCGCGACGGCGTGCGGTTACTCCACGGGCTTCGCGTAGTGGAGATCCACTGTGCCCGAGTAGCCGGGAAGAGTCACCGTCCCGTCCTCCGCGACTTTCCAGCCGAGCCCGTAGACGTTGACGTAGACCATGTAGTTCTGGATCGCCGGGGAAGCGGCGAGCGCGTCCTGCAGCTTCTTCGGATCACCGATCGCGGTGATCTTGTACGGCGGCGAGTAGACGCGGCCCTGGAGGATCAGGGTGTTGCCCACGCAGCGCACGGCGCTCGTGGAGATCAGCCGCTGGTCCATGACCTTGATGCCCTCGGCGCCGCCCTGCCACAGGGCGTTCACCACGGCCTGGAGGTCCTGCTGGTGGATGACCAGGTAGTCCGGCTGCGGCTCGGGATAGCCGGGCAGCTTGGCCGTTGCGTTCGGCGGAGCGTCGTTGAGCGTGACCGTGACGGCCTTGCCCTTGAGCTTCTTGGTGCCGGCGTGCTGCTCCAGGGCGGCGAGCTTGGCGTCCTCGGCCTCACTGCTGCCGTCCTCACGGCCGGCGAGGGAATCCACGTCGTCGCGCAGGGTGCCGTTGGACTCGTCCAGGGTCGCGTTCTTGTGACTGCGCTCCTGGATCAGGTCGGACAGCTTCAGCAGGGAGGTGTCCGTGCGGATGTTCGTGCCCTTGGCCGTGTCGAAGCTCGTGAAGAAGATGAGCCCGGCCAGGGCGAAGACGGCCGCCGTGAGTACGCGTACAGGCCGGAAACGGCGCTTTCCGGCAGGACTGGGACCCGTCCCGGGGGAGTCGGCAGAATTGCTCAACGTACCCTTATCTCCTTAGGCGCCGCGGAAGCACTACGCTAACGGACGCCCGGGGGAGCACTCAGTGTCCCCTTGTACGCTGCCCCGGAGCCCGCCCCAGTTCCCTGCGCGGCCACGCAGCGCATCGACAGGAGAGACCCTCGTGCCGAAGTCACGTATCCGCAAGAAGGCCGACTACACGCCGCCCCCGGCGAAGCAGGCGTCCACCATCAAGCTGACCAGCAACACCTGGGTCGCCCCGGTCATGCTGGCCATGTTCCTCATCGGCCTCGCCTGGATCGTCGTCTTCTACGTGACAGACGGATCCCTGCCGATCGACGCGCTCGACAACTGGAACATCGTGGTCGGTTTCGGCTTCATCGCAGCCGGATTCGGTGTCTCCACGCAGTGGAAGTGACTGCTTCCACGCACAGGTGAGCAGTCGGGCACCAGCTCTGCCCACGGCTATCCACTGAGTTATCCACAGCAGTTTTCCACAGGTGGAAAAGAAAGACGATCTGTGGATAACTCATCAGCGGTTGACGCCGGTGTGACTGACCTACCGGGATCCGGAAACCTGTTCGCCCCCTGTCCTACCTGCGGAAACTCAGGTCAGTGACAGGGGGCACAGTTGTTCCCGCACAGCGTGCACAAGATCCGCCACGGTCTGTGGACAACATCACTCCTCACCTGAGCCGAGGGCGTCCTCAGGTGAGCTGAGCGGTCCTGAGCAGGGTCGTCCCCACGACGACCACCAGGAAGAGCGCGCACACCCCGTACTGGACGAGGTTCCTCCGCTCGCGCGGCGCGTGCACCATCGCGTATCCGACCACCACGCCGGCGACCAGACCACCGATGTGCGCCTGCCAGGCGATACCGCTCCAGCCGAAGGTGAAGATCAGGTTGATCACCAGGAGGGCGATCACCGGTCGCATGTCGTAGTTGAGCCGGCGCATCAGAACCGCCGTGGCCCCGAACAGGCCGAAGATCGCGCCCGAGGCGCCGAGCGACGGCTGGTTGGGCGCGGCGAGCAGATAGCAGAGGGCACTGCCCGCCAGACCCGAGATGAAGTAGAGGGCGAGATAGCGGGCGCGGCCCAGGGCCGCCTCCAGAGGCCCGCCGAGCCACCACAGGCTGAGCATGTTGAAGACGATGTGCATGAAGTTGCTGGGCTCGTGCAGGAACATCGAGGTCAGCATCCGGTACCACTGGCCCTCGGCCACGCCCTGGATCTCACCGTTGAGGAACGCGCGCCCGAAGAGGGTGAAGCGTTCGGTGAAGGCATCCCCCACCGCGAGCTGCACGGCGAACAACGCCACGTTGAGCCCGATCAGCACCTTGGTCACGAGCCGTGGATCCCGGGCGACCGTGCCGCCCGCGATGGTCCGGGGCTGTGTGGCCGTGGGCGCGTGGCCCGTGCCCGAGCCGCCGCGGATGCAATCGGGGCACTGGAATCCGACAGAGGCGCTCACCATGCACTCGGGGCAGATCGGGCGCTCGCAGCGGGTGCAGCGCACACCTGTCTCGCGTTCCGGGTGCCGATAGCAGGTCGGCAGGTCGTGGGCTTCCTGCGATCCCTGGTCCCGCGGCCCCTGCGGGCTGCCGGGCGGCTGGTCCATGGGGTCCCCTCCATCTCCGTACGGCGGCTCGCACAGGCTCACCACGGGTTCGTGCGCACAACGCGCCGCCCCGTCCATCCTTACGGATGAACGGGGCGTTTGGTTCCCCGCCTGCGCGGTCGAAGCCGGGGCTG
This sequence comes from Streptomyces sp. NBC_01428, assembly GCF_036231965.1. Taxonomy (NCBI): domain Bacteria; kingdom Bacillati; phylum Actinomycetota; class Actinomycetes; order Kitasatosporales; family Streptomycetaceae; genus Streptomyces; species Streptomyces sp. NBC_01428. The sequence goes on from NZ_CP109499.1 coordinate 4,677,221, forward strand.
CCCTGCCCCGAGTCCTCGCGCCTGACGGCTCGGGTTCGGCCGGCTCAGCCTTCGCGCGTCTCGACGACGACCGACTCGATGACGACGTCGTTGACCGGGCGATCGGTGCGCGGGTTGGTCTGGGCGGCTGCGATGGTGTCCACGACCTTCTGGCTGGCCGTGTCCGTGATCTCGCCGAAGATCGTGTGCTTGCGCGTCAGCCAGGCCGTCGGGGAGACGGTGATGAAGAACTGCGAGCCGTTGGTGCCCGGGCCGGCGTTGGCCATGGCGAGCAGGTAGGGCTTGTTGAAGGACAGGTCCGGGTGGAACTCGTCCTCGAACTGGTAGCCGGGGCCACCGGTGCCGTTGCCGAGGGGGTCGCCGCCCTGGATCATGAAGCCGCTGATCACCCGGTGGAAGACCGTGCCGTCGTACAGCTTGTCGGTCGACTTCGCACCCGTCTCCGGGTTGACCCACTCACGCTCACCCTTGGCGAGCGCGACGAAGTTCCGGACCGTCTTGGGCGCGTGGTTCGGCAGGAGCCGGATCTCGATGTCGCCTTGGTTGGTCTTCAGGGTGGCGTAAAGCTGCTCGGCCACGATCTGCCTTCCGTTGCCTTCTTTTGACTGACCGATCCTCGCACGGACAGGGACCCCGGACGCTCGTCCGCCACCGTCGGGCGGGCATCCGCGCAACGGGCTTGCAGAAAACAGGCCGAGTACCTCCGGGACGGGGGCGAGGGGCGGCGATCCGTGGCATTGTCGACGACAAGCTCCCGTTGCCCGTATTTTTCCGCTATCTCATGTGATCGACACCTGACCGACCGAGGCGGGTCCGTCGCCCTGGGACTCAACCACCCGTGACCCGGATGCCCGTCCTCACATGCCCCGGCCCTGTCAGGCGGGCATGATCCCCGTAGGGGTGGAAAGGTGAACTGTGTGTCTTTGGGGGTACCCGAACCCCCGACGTACGCCACCGAGGAGGAGGAAACCCGTGACCCGCATCGACAGCGTGCGCGCCGCGACCGGCTCGGCGAAGGACAGCGTGCTGCACGCCGCGGAAGTGGTGGCGCCTTACGCCGACACCGCCAAGGACAGGGCTGCTTACTACGCGACCGAAGCACGCGTACGGCTGGCGCCGAAAGTGTCGCAGGCCGCCGAGCAGGCCCGCGTGCAGTACGACGCCCATCTCGCGCCGCGCTTTGAGCAGGCCCGCACGCACGTTCCGCCCAAGGTCGACCAGGCTGCCCAGGAGGCAGCTGTGCGCACCCGGAAGGCGGCCCGCCAGGCCGCCGTCTATTCCAAGCCGAAGATCGAGCAGGCGGTGGCAGCCGCCCAGCCCGTCGGCGAGGAGGCCGCGTCCCGCGGTGCGGCGGCCATCGCCGCGCTGCGCGGCCAGGTATCGGCGAAGGAGATCCAGAAGCTGGTCCGCAAGCACGAACGGCGGGCCAGGAACGGCCGTCTCGTGAAGGGACTGGCCGTTCTGGGGATCCTGGCGGGCGGCGCTTTCGCCGCCTGGAAGTGGTGGGACAAGCAGGCCAACCCCGACTGGCTGGTCGAACCGCCGGCCGCGACCGAGGTTCCCGAGACCGGGCGCCTGACGTCGGTCGACGGCAGCGGCCAGTCCGACCTGGACCCCGAGGTACAGATCAAGGAAGCACAGGAGGACGCGGCTGAGCGCGACGACCTGCGCTGAGCCCGACCGACTCACAACATCGCCGCGGGGCAGGAGACTTGAGGGTCTCCTGCCCCGCGGCGATGTTTCACGTGGAACACCCGCCGGGTCTCGCGCGGCTCCGTTTACCCACCCCGACCACGATGACGTTTGCAACGGTCTTCGTGTGCAGCATCCGTGGAGATGTTGTTGACGGGCTGCACCTGCACGGCTACGCGACCTGCTGCACGCCAGCTCACACAGGGGCTCGAACTCCGCCCACCCGACCGAGGGGGCGCCTCCGAGGCCCGTACGGTCACGGCGAGCACCTCTCCCTCCGGCCATGTTTGCGCAAAGAAATGCAACGACTGCAAAGAGAATGCGCGTGACGCAGTTCACCGGCGGCCTGCCCCACAGCCTGGGACCTCACCCGGAAGGCGCTTCACGACGCCCCGCGGGTCGGTGAAAGCCGGACATGCAAAAGACCGGCCAGCCGCCGCTGAGGGCGTCTGGCCGGTCCGGGTTGTGGAGCCTAGGGGAGTCGAACCCCTGACATCTGCCATGCAAAGACAGCGCTCTACCAACTGAGCTAAGGCCCCGAAAAAGGAGCGTCCGGCCACAGGAACCACCTGCCGACGGGCGCCGCAGACCAGAGTACCGGGTCACCCCCGGTATCTCGCAAAAAGATAGGGGGTCCCCGTGGACGACCACTCTCCGTAAGATGCTCGACGTGGTTCGCGACAGCGAACCGCGGTACTTGGGGAAGCGATGGGGAGACGCAATGGACGCCGCACAGCAGGAAGCAACCGCGAGAGCCCGGGAGCTGCAGCGGAACTGGTACGGGGAGCCGCTGGGGGCGCTCTTCCGTAGGCTCATAGAGGACCTGGGCCTGAACCAGGCCCGCCTCGCCGGGGTACTGGGCCTCTCCGCTCCGATGCTGTCGCAGCTGATGAGCGGCCAGCGGGCCAAGATCGGCAATCCCGCGGTGGTCCAGCGCGTTCAGCTCCTGCAGGATCTGGCGGGCCAGGTCGCCGACGGCAGCGTCAGCGCCGCCGAGGCGACCGAGCGGATGGACGAGATCAAGAAGTCCCAGGGGGGATCGGTGCTCAGCAACACCACGCAGTCCACGACCAGTTCGGGCGCCCCGACGGTCAAGCGTGTGGTCCGTGAGATCCAGTCCCTGCTGCGGTCGGTCGCCGCCGCGGGAGACATCATCGACGCGGCGGACACACTCGCCCCGACCCATCCGGAACTGGCAGAGTTCCTCCGGGTCTACGGCGCCGGCCGCACCTCGGACGCCGTCGCGCACTACCAGTCCCACCAGAACTGAGCAGGCCGCCCGGCCGCCGAACTTCCGGCCACCGAAGGCCCGCAGGACCTTCCAGCCGCCGCACGTCAGGCAGCCGGGCACCTCGGAAGAGGTCTCCGGAGCGACCGCCGAAGGGGAGCGACGCACGACCATGGGTGAGGTCTTCGCAGGCCGGTACGAACTGGTCGCCCCGATCGGACGCGGGGGAGTCGGCGCCGTCTGGCGCGCCTGGGACCACCGGCGACGCCGCTATGTCGCCGCCAAGGTGCTCCAACAGAGCGACGCGCACGCTCTGTTGCGCTTCGTACGGGAGCAGGCGCTGCGGATCGATCATCCGCACGTGCTGGCTCCCGCGAGCTGGGCGGCCGACGACGACAAGGTCCTGTTCACCATGGACCTGGTCGCCGGAGGCTCCTTGGTGCACCTGGTCAACGACTACGGGCCGCTGCCTCCGGTCTTCGTCCGCACGCTGGTCGACCAACTCCTCGCGGGCCTCGCGGCCGTGCACGCGGAGGGGGTCGTGCACCGGGACATCAAGCCCGCCAACGTGCTCCTCGAAGCCACCGGCACCGGCCGGCCGCGGTTGCGGTTGTCCGACTTCGGCATCGCGATGCGACTCGGTGAGCCCCGGCTCACCGAGACCAACTACGTGGTGGGGACGCCCGGTTACTTCGCCCCCGAGCAGATGTTGGGATCCGAGCCCGACTTCCCCGCGGACCTGTTCGCCGTGGGCCTGGTCGCCCTCTACCTCCTGGAAGGCGCCAAGCCGGACGCCAAGGCGCTGATCGAGTACTTCGCCGAGCACGGCACACCCCCCGCGCCCCGGGGCATACCCGAGCCTTTGTGGCAGGTGGTGGCGACCCTCCTCCAGCCGGATCCACAGGCCCGCTTCCGTACCGCCACCGGGGCGCGCAAGGCACTCGCCGCAGCCGCCGAGCTGCTCCCGGAACCCGGCCCGGACGACGAACTCATCGAGGTGTTCGACCAACTCGGTCCGCTGCCGATGGGATTCGGACCGGAGGGACCCTTCGGAAACGGTCCGGCGTCGGCACCGCCGGGCGGGAATCCGGCGGCCCTGTTCTCCCCCGGGCACCCGGACAGCACGGCGGCGCATCTCGGCCCCGGCTCGGACAACAGTCCCGGCGGCAACGCGGACAGAGCTTCGGACAGAGCCCCTTCTCAGCCGGATGCCGGTACGGGCTCACTGCCGGGTGGCGACAGCGGCCTCCTGTCGGGTGCCCACACGGACGCCGACCCCGGCACCGACCTCGGCACCGCTCCCTCGTCCCATGCGGACCCGGTCCCCCCAGCCGGAGTCGCCACGGACGGGACCGCCGACGACGTGACCGACAAGGACGCGGCAAGCCTCCCGGAGTCCGGCGTCGACAGTCCGGGGCGATCGGATCACGCGCCCTCCCCACACTCCTCGATGTCCGACACCGGCAGCTTCCACTTGCCGCCGCCGAGGCCCACCGCCGTAGCCGACTCGGCGCGACGACAACAGGCAACCCCACAGGCTCTGCCCCGGCCGCAGGCCGAACCCCCTTACACATCCCCTCAGTCCCCAGCCCGTGAGGCCGGAAGCGCGACAGAGCCGCCCACTCCCCCCGCCTCGGTCCCGCTGCCACCGCTGTCGCCGCCGCCGGCGGCCGTTCAGCCCGTTCCCCCGGGATCGGAGCCCACCCCGACTCCGACTCCGCATGCGCCGTTCCCCCACCGCCCCGAGCCTCCAGCCGCCGCGATGCAGCAGCACGCGTACGCCCCTACTGCTTCTTACACCGCTCGATCCGCCCAGGTTCCGCTTCCGCAGGCCTCACTTCCGGCAGCGGCGGCTCACGGACACCGGGGAAGGCGGGCACGACCGCGTCCGGGACCGCCGGCGAAGATCGCCGTCCCGATGCTGGTCCTGGCACTGGCCTGCTTCGCGGTGGGGTTCTGGGCACTCAGTCAGATCTGAGACCGGACCCGGTTCGGACAGCCCGGGCACGAACGTCGGCTGCTCTCCCCGCGGAGCGCGTCAGCCAGCAGCTCTCCCCGCAGGGAGCGCGTCACCGGCTCCGTGGTGTGCCGCGGTCCCACGGCGCGGGCTCAGGTGCGGGCAGAGGAGCCGGAACGGTCTCCGCCTCCGCCGATACCGGCCAGGGAGCCCGTATCGGCCGCCTCCGTCGTGCGGCCACGGTCCACGCTCCGAGCGTCAGCACCAGCAGGCTCCCGAGACCGATACCGCCCACCGCCAGCAGTTTCATGGTCGTGACGCGGCCTGCGCCGTTCCCCGTGCCCGTCGAACCACCCGCTGTGCCGTCGGCGCCCGCCGCCACGTCGAACACGTCATGCGGCAGGGGCCGCCCCGCGTAGGCAGGCCCTGACCGCGCCGCTCCGGCCACACGGACCCGCAGGGTCAGCCCGAGCGGGCCGTCGCCGAACCGGTCGGCGACCTGTTCGGCGAGATGGACCACGAGGTAGTAGGAACCGGCGAACCGCATACCGCTCACGCGGTCGCTGAGCGCGTAGCGGTTCTCGTAGGCGACCGGAGGAACGGCGGCGAGCGCGGCGGACCGCTGCCTTCCGTCGTATCCGGAGCCGACGTCGTCGACGAAGCCGCGGACCGGGTTGTAGAGGGACAGGGCGAGGGCGGTGCCGACGTAACCGTCGCCACCGCTCGAACTGCCCAGGTCGGCGGTGGCGGAGAACTGCTGCCCCCAGCCGACCGGAACCTTGTAGAAGCGGGTCTGTCCGGGGTTGATGCCGTCCCGCCAGACGCCCTGTCCGAGGGTGGTCGCGGTGCTGAAGCCGGCTCCGCCGTCGCGGTGCCGCGGAGTGCCCGCGAGGGCTTCGGGGGTCGCGGAGTCCCAGGTCTCCGGCGCGGTGGTGGAGCGCGCCTCCTTCAGACCCGGCTCCGACACGTAGCCGATCTCCAGGTCCCACACCCGCGAGGCCGAGCTCGTCGGATCCGCGGTACCTCCCGGCGTAGCTCCCGGGGAGGCCTTCGAAGGGCCCGCGCCGCTGCGCTCGACGACGACGTAGTACGTCCCGGCCGTCTGACAGGCGTACTGCTTGCCTCCCGTTTCCCGCGCCGCCCATGCTGCGATGGGGTGCGGGCTCTGGGTGGCGCCGAAGTGGGCACTGCCGGAGGAGGAACAGTTGCGGCCGTTGCCGTCCTGCAGGGAGACCTTGAGACCGTCCGAGTAGGAGACGCTCGCTCCGGTCCGGGGGACGGCCGTGGCGGACACGTACGCGGTGGACGCGGCGTCGAGTTCGAGACGGTAGTAGAGCCTGCCGCCCCGTCCGGAGGGCCCTATGGAGCTCCGGTAGGTGTGGCCCGCCTCAAGTCGCGCGGAGTCGGTGGTTCCCTCGGCACCCCGGACAGCGGTGGCGTCCTCGGCGAAGGCGTACGGGCCCGGCGTCCCGTCCGCGGCCCAGCCGGCGGGGGTGAGCGCCCCGCACAGGGCGACCGCCGCCACGACCGTGAAAGCCCTGCCGTGCCACGTTCTCGCACGCCGTCTCTCCGTGCGCACCCCCATCACGCGCCACCCCTCGTCGTAGCCCCCTGGCGTGGCCCCATCCTGCCCCCTCGGCCACGGCCGCACCCCGGCTATCCCGGGGAGCGGCCGAAAGGGAACGGCCGTACGACGGTCAGCCGTTGCCCCGGCGACCCGTCCGCTTCCTTTCGGCAACCGGAGAGGGCCCGGACAACACAAAACCCCGACCACCAGGGCGGCCGGGGTCTGCTCTGAGACTGTTGTCGGTACTCACGAACCTGTAGGCACGGAGTCGGTCGCCTCCGTCCACAGATCCTGCTCGGCGCGATCCGCCTGGATCTGGCGGTACACGAGGAGCCCGCCGATGGCGGCCAGTGCGACCAGGAGAAGCTTCTTCACCGCGCGACCTCGTCTTTCGTTGACGTAGGGGACTTCTGGCGCCCGACTATACACACCGACCGATACCGATCGGTGACCTGGTTCAGCCCTCAACTCCGGCCCTGAGAACGGCGGTAGGACCGGACCTCGCCGCCCCGATCTGAGGGTGATCACATGTCACAGAAAGTGACTTTAGGTGGCATCTGGGGACTTTCCCGGTCTCTTGCGGCCATCCGGGTGGTGTTCATCTGAACATCGACGCGCCACGGGCGTCGGTCCACCACTTCGCGGTCCGCATACACATCATGAGGAAAGTACGCAAATCGCCTGACCCGAAAGTGAGGGGCCATGACCCAGAACAAGGTCATGAAGCTGTGGACCGCGATCGTCACCGCGTTCCTGGCTCTGTGCACGACGCTCGGACTCATCACCACCACCGCGGCCGCCGCGGTACCCCAGGCCATCCCGGCCCGCAACACCGAGGCCACCGTGACCGCCCCGGCGGCCTCCCCCTGGACCCTGTCCTTCAGCCGGGCACTCCCCCCGACGATGAAGCAACGGATCCGCGCCGAGGCCCACGGCTCCTCGCCGAGCTGCCGCCACCGCGCGCCGGCCGAGGAGGACGCGACGGACACCGCCGCCCTCAGCGAGGCGGAGGGACTGGCCGAGGTGGAAGGCCTGACCGGATCGGAAGGCCTGAGCGATCCCACGGCCTGCTCCGACCCCGCGGCCCTCGCGGCGACCGAAGCGGCCCCGATCGCGCCTCTCAGGGCTCCGGTGCCCCTCCAGCGCTGACCAGCGCGCCACGAGCACGGGGTTGAGACCGTACGGGGCACGCCACCGTACGAGAGCCGGTCCGAGAACGAGTGCGGGAACCAAGGACAGCACCGCGTACGGGACACCGTCCCTGCCTGAGCGTCGTCCCTGGCCCTTCCTCGAACCTGGCGCCCCGACAGCTTCCCGCCTCACGTACTCCTTCTTCTTCTGTACCGCCTCTTATCAACACCCTCAGCACCTTGCCGCGCCTTTCAGCGCCGGTCAGTGCTGCTCTCTTTCCCAGCTGCGCCCATCCACCGACCTCACACCGCACAGCAGCCCCCGCAGACTCCCTGACGTAGCGGCGAACTTGCGTACAAAGCACCCAGGGCAAAGGCCCGGCGACTCCCACGAGTTGCCGGGCCTTTCACGTCTCCCCGCATGGCGGGCATCCCAGCGCAGCGTCGCCCCACCAGGACGAAGCCGTGCGCCGCGACCGCACAGCGTCCGGTGTGGGCTCCAATGCAGCCCCCGGTGACGGCAGTGACAGGGGCAGCGGCAGCAGCAGGACCGTGCTTCCACAGGCCGCCCGTGAGCAGCCTCAGGGGCACCGGCGTCCGCACCCCCATGAAGCCCCGGCACAGCACGCCACAACGCCCGTACGCGCAACGCAAAGACCCCCAACCGGAACCGGTTGGGGGTCTTGATGCTGTGGGGCTAACAGGATTTGAACCTGTGGCCTCATCCTTATCAGGGATGCGCTCTAACCAACTGAGCTATAGCCCCGCCGCGCTTTGCGGTGTGTGTCCCGCGCGCTGACCTCTGAAGATTAGCGCACGACGTGGCCAGTCCCAAAATCGATAGTCAGAGGCCGTTTGAGAGGGCCCTCACTCGTCCTCGGCGAGGGTCAGCTCGACACCGCCGACGAAGCCGGCGGAGAGGTTGTAGATGAACGCGCCGAGGGTCGCGAGAGCCGTCGCGAGGACGACGTCGATGACCGCGATGATCGACGTGAACATCAGGACGTGGGGCAGCGAGAGGAACGACTGCAGGTCGAAGCCGTTCGACTCGTTCGAGCCCGTCGCCTCGGAGATCGTGCCGCCGACGGTCGAGAAGACGCCCATGGCGTCCATGACCATCCACAGCACGGCGGCCGCCACGATCGTGCAGATGCCGAGCGCGATGGAGAGCAGGAAGCTGACCTTCATCACCGACCACGGGTCGGCCTTGGCCACCCGCAGTCGTGCCTTGCGGGTGCGCGGCGTGGTCCGCGCGCCGGTGCGCGGCCGGCGGACCGCGCCCGAAGGCGCCTGAGCCGGGTACGCCTGCGGCGGGTGATACGGCTGGGCGGGCTGCTGCCCGTTCCGCTCGCCCGGCAGCGGCGAACCCGGCACTGCCGGTCCCGCCCCCGGCGCGCTCGGCGCCGAGGTCGCCCCGGCCGGGGCCGCCTGCCCGCCCGCGTACTGCTGGGCCTGCTGGCCTCGGGTGTCCGTCACAGTTCCCCCCTGGGATCCATGAGAGTCATGGGAGTCGTCCCCCTCGATGGCGGGGCCACGGCCGCCGTCCGTTTCCGTGCCGGTCGATCCGGCGCCCGTGGCTCCGCTCACGATGAACTCACTCCTCGCGCTACTCGGCCGAGGACGGATCGCCCTCTTCCGTACCGACGGCCTCGACGCCCTCGGCGACGTCGTCGACAGCGTCTCCGCCGTCGACTTCCTCCGCCTCACGACCGGCCTCGGCGTTACGAGCGATACCGACCACGGCATCGCGCTTGCCCAGGTTGATCAGTTGGACGCCCATGGTGTCACGGCCCGTCTCCCTGACCTCGTTGACTCGCGTACGAATCACACCGCCGGACAGCGTGATGGCGAGGATCTCGTCGGTCTCCTCGACCACCAGCGCACCGACGAGAGAACCGCGGTCCTCGACGATCTTGGCGGCCTTGATGCCCAGGCCACCGCGACCCTGGACGCGGTACTCGTCGACGTTGGTGCGCTTCGCGTACCCGCCGTCTGTGGCAGTGAACACGAACGTACCGGGTCGAACAACATTCATCGAGAGAAGCTGGTCGCTCTCGCGGAAACTCATTCCCTTGACGCCCGAGGTCGCACGGCCCATCGGTCGCAGAGCGTCGTCCGTAGCGGTGAACCTGATCGACTGGGCCTTCTTGCTGATCAGCAGCAGATCGTCCTCGGCCGAGACGAGTTCGGCTCCGATCAGTTCGTCGTCGGAACCGTCCTCCGTCTCGCGGAGGTTGATCGCGATGACGCCGCCGGAACGGGGCGAATCGTAATCCTTGAGAGGCGTCTTCTTGACCAGTCCGCCCTTCGTGGCCAGCACCAGGTACGGCGCCGCCTCGTAGTCACGGATGGCCAGGATCTCGGCGATCGCCTCGTCCGGCTGGAAGGCCAGCAGGTTGGCGACGTGCTGCCCGCGCGCGTCCCGGCCGGCGTCCGGAAGTTCGTACGCCTTGGCCCGGTAGACGCGGCCCTTGTTGGTGAAGAACAGCAGCCAGTGGTGCGTCGTCGACACGAAGAAGTGGTCGACGATGTCGTCCTGCTTCAGCTTCGCGCCGCGGACGCCCTTGCCGCCGCGCTTCTGCGAGCGGTAGTCCTCGGTCTTCGTCCGCTTGATGTAGCCACCGCGCGTGATGGTGACGACGATGTCCTCTTCGGCGATCAGGTCCTCGATGGACATGTCACCGTCGAACGGCACCAGCTTGGAGCGTCGGTCGTCGCCGAACTTCTCGACGATCGCGGCGAGCTCCTCGCTGATGATGCCGCGCTGGCGCACGGGCGAGGCGAGGATCGCGTTGTACTCGCGGATCTTGGCCTGGAGCTCGTCGTGCTCCGAGATGATCTTCTGACGCTCCAGGGCGGCGAGCCGGCGGAGCTGCATCTCGAGGATCGCGTTCGCCTGGATCTCGTCGATCTCCAGGAGGCCCATCAGGCCCTCTCGCGCGATCTCCACGGTGTCACTGCGCCGAATGAGGGCGATGACCTCGTCGATGGCGTCCAGGGCCTTCAGGAGGCCACGCAGGATGTGCGCGCGCTCCTCGGCCTTGCGCAGCCGGAACTTCGTCCGGCGGACGATGACCTCGACCTGGTGCGTCACCCAGTGACGGATGAACGCGTCCAGGGAGAGGGTGCGCGGCACACCGTCGACGAGCGCCAGCATGTTGGCGCCGAAGTTCGTCTGCAGGTCGGTGTGCTTGTACAGGTTGTTCAGGACGACCTTGGCGACCGCGTCCCGCTTCAGCACGATCACGAGGCGCTGGCCGGTACGGGAGCTGGTCTCGTCCCGGACGTCCGCGATGCCGCCGATCTTGCCGTCCTTGACCAGGTCGGCGATCTTCTGCGCGAGGTTGTCGGGGTTGGTCTGGTAGGGGAGTTCGGTGACCACCAGGCACTGGCGGTTCTGGATCTCCTCGACGTCGACGACCGCGCGCATCGTGATGGAGCCACGGCCCGTGCGGTACGCCTCCTCGATGCCCTTGCGGCCCACGACCAGGGCGCCGCTCGGGAAGTCGGGGCCCTTGATCCGCTCGATCAGCGCGTCCAGGAGCTCCTCGTGGGAGGCCTCGGGGTTCTCCAGGTACCACTGGGCACCCGCCGCGACCTCGCGCAGGTTGTGCGGCGGGATGTTGGTGGCCATACCGACCGCGATGCCCGCCGAGCCGTTGATCAGCAGGTTCGGGAAGCGGGCCGGCAGGACCGTCGGCTCCTGGTTGCGGCCGTCGTAGTTGTCCGTGAAATCGACGGTCTCCTCGTCGATGTCGCGGACCATCTCCATGGACAGCGGCTTCAGTTTGCACTCGGTGTACCGCATGGCGGCGGCCGGGTCGTTGCCGGGGGAGCCGAAGTTGCCGTTGGAGTCCACCAGCGGCATCCGCATCGACCACGGCTGCGCGAGACGGACCAGCGCGTCGTAGATCGAGGAGTCGCCGTGCGGGTGGTAGGTACCCATGACGTCGCCGACGACGCGGGCGCACTTGTAGAAACCCTTCTCGGGCCGGTAGCCGCCGTCGTACATGGCGTAGAGGACGCGGCGGTGGACGGGCTTGAGACCGTCCCGCACGTCGGGCAGCGCACGCGACACGATGACAGACATCGCGTAGTCGAGGTACGAGCGCTGCATCTCGGTCTCGAGCCCGACGGGCTCGACGCGCAGGGCGACCTCGCCCTCCACAGGGATGCTCGGAGTGTTCTCGTCGGTCATTGCTGGTGAAGATCCTTTCTGACGCGGTCAGCTGAGACCGACTCAGATGTCGAGGAAGCGGACGTCCTTGGCATTGCGCTGGATGAACGCGCGGCGCGCCTCGACGTCCTCGCCCATGAGGACCGAGAACAGGTCGTCGGCCTGGGCGGCGTCGTCGAGCGTGACCTGACCGAGGACGCGGTGCTCCTGGTCCATGGTCGTGATGCGCAGTTCCTCGGCGTTCATCTCACCGAGACCCTTGAATCGCTGGATCGAGTCCTCACGGACGCGCTTGCCGGCCTGCCGGCCCAGCTCGATCAGGGCGTCGCGCTCGCGGTCCGAGTACGCGTACTCGAAGTCGTCCCGGCCCCACTTGATCTTGTAGAGCGGCGGGCGCGACAGGAACACGTGACCGGCTTCGACCAGCGGCCGCATGAAGCGGAACAGGAAGGTCAGCAGCAGGGTGTTGATGTGCTGGCCGTCGACGTCGGCGTCCGCCATCAGGATGATCTTGTGATAGCGGAGTTTCTCGATGTCGAAGTCCTCGTGGACTCCGGTGCCGAAGGCGGAGATCAGTGCCTGGATCTCCTGGTTCTGCAGGATCTTGTCGATCCGCGCCTTCTCGACGTTGAGGATCTTTCCTCGGATCGGGAGGATCGCCTGGTACTGGGGGTTACGGCCGGACTTGGCCGAGCCGCCGGCGGAGTCGCCCTCGACGATGAAGATCTCGCACTTGATGGGGTCGTTCGACTGGCAGTCGGACAGCTTGCCGGGCAGGGACGCCGACTCCAGCAGTCCCTTGCGGCGGGTGAGGTCACGCGCCTTGCGGGCCGCCACGCGCGCGGTGGCCGCCTGGATGGACTTGCGGATGATGTCCGCGGCCTCGTTCGGGTTGCGGTCCAGCCAGTCGTTGAGGTGCTCGTAGACCGCGCGCTGGACGAAGGTCTTGGCCTCCGTGTTGCCCAGCTTGGTCTTCGTCTGGCCCTCGAACTGCGGCTCGCTCAGCTTGACCGAGATGATCGCCGTCAGACCCTCGCGGATGTCGTCACCCGTGAGGTTGTCGTCCTTCTCGCGGAGCAGCTTCTTGTCGCGCGCGTACTTGTTGATGAGCGAGGTCAGCGCAGCACGGAAGCCCTCCTCGTGCGTACCGCCCTCGTGCGTGTGGATGATGTTGGCGAAGGAGTACACGCCCTCGCTGTATCCGCTGTTCCACTGCATCGCGACTTCGAGGGACAGGCTCTTGTCCTTGTCCTCCGCCTCGAGGTCGATGACGGTGGGGTGCACCACCTCCCCCTTGCGGGAGTTGAGGTACTTCACGAAGTCGACGATGCCGCCTTCGTAGTGGTACGTGACGGTCTTGACCTCGTCCTTCTCGTCCGCACCCGCCTCGTCCGCGCCCGCCACGGCCTTCGCCGACTCACGCTCGTCCGTGAGCTTGATCGTCAGGCCCTTGTTGAGGAACGCCATCTCCTGGAAACGCCGCGAGAGCGTCTCGAAGGAGTACTCCGTGGTCTCGAAGATGTCCCCGTCGGCCCAGAAGGTGACCGACGTGCCCGTCTCCTCGGTGGCCTCGTGCTGGACCAGCGGGGCGGTCGGGACGCCCATCTTGTATTCCTGCGTGTGGCGGTGGCCGTCCGTCTTGACCTCGACGGAGACCTTGCTCGACAGGGCGTTCACGACGGAGACGCCGACGCCGTGCAGACCACCGGAGACCGCGTAGCCGCCGCCTCCGAACTTGCCGCCGGCGTGCAGGACGGTGAGCACGACCTCGAGGGCCGGCTTGCCCTCCGAGGCGACGATGCCCACCGGGATGCCTCGGCCGTTGTCGATGACGCGAACGCCGCCGTCCGGGAGGATCGTGATGTCGATCGTGTCGGCGTGGCCGGCCAGCGCCTCGTCGACCGAGTTGTCCACGACCTCGTAGACGAGGTGGTGGAGCCCGCGCTCACCGGTCGAGCCGATGTACATGCCGGGTCGCTTGCGGACCGCGTCCAGACCCTCGAGGACGGTGATGGCGCTGGCGTCGTACGAGGTTGTGACCTCGCCGTTCGCGCCGGCGTCGATGGACGGGATGTTCTCGTTGGGGTTGCCGGAATCGGCCACGAAGCGCCCTTTCTGGCACAGCACAAGCCGAACTCCCGGCGGGTGGCCGGAGCGGCTGCGGCGTGTTGCGTTGGTAAGCCTTAGTCAGCGTTGCTCGGTGCGTCCCACAAGTGGGGCGGGATTAGCTTCCAGTCTACCGGTAGCGCCGACAGTGATGGGGGTTTGCCGGTACCTGAGTCCGCATGTGCCGCCCTGAACCGGTCTCGCCCGACTCCCCATATGCGGACCCGGGCCCAAAGAGGCTCACAGCGGCACTCAGCGCTTCCGGGTGTCAACCCTTGGCTACTGGCAAGTCAGGTCGGTCTTCGCAACCGCATCCGGTTGCCCTCGACGGCCCTGCCGAGCGCGCCGGGATCGGCGGTACGAGGAGTCCGGAACAGCCGTCGAAATGGGCCCGGCACGCCTCTGAACAGGAAGAACGGGCCGCGCGCACGACTCAGGGGGAGAAGGCGTCGGCACGCCTCCCGCCGCAGGGCTCGGTGCGGGGTCGACCCAGGGAGGACGCGCGACACCCGCGAAGGGGAGTGACGAAGGAGGCACAGGGTGAACCGCCGTGGACCCGAGGGAGCCGCAGAGGCGTCTCCGGGCCCGGACGATCACCGCGGTGAGGTCATCCGTAGGTGTCGCCGGGGCCCTTGCTGCCGGGGGCGCGCAGGGGCCCGTAGCGGCGGGCGGGGCCGTTGGGGCCCAGGACCTTGATCAGGCGGACGGCACCGTGGCCGAGGTCCTGGTTGAGCCGGGCGACGAGCTGGGGGGCCAGCAGGCGCAGCTGGGTCGCCCAGGCCGTCGAGTCGCACTGCACGGTCAGGACCCGCTCGGCCGGGTCCTCGTCGTAGCGCAGCGGGACGCAGTGATTGGCCAGGTCCTCGCCGACGATCTGCGGCCAGCGCCCCATCACCCCGCCCACCGCGGCGGGGGTCTCCCAGCCGCGCTCGGTGAGCAGCCGGTTGATGGCGGCGCCCAGCGCCATGGGGTCGCGGCCGTCCGCGCCGGAGCCGGAGCGCAGGCCGCCACCCCGGCGGGCCTGTTTCTTCTGCTGGGCCGCGTCCCCACGCGCGCGTGCCTGCTCTTTCGCGGCGCGCAGCGCCACGCGCGCGAGGTCGACGCCGGACGGTTCGGGGGTCTTCTTGGCGGCGGCGTCCCCGGACCCGCCCTCGGCACCCGCTCCCGATGTGTTTTCCGTCATACGCGCTCCACCGTGCCTTCGGACACCGCGTACCGCGTCCCGCTCAGGACCCCCGGCACGTCGTCGTCCACGGCTGCCGTCACCAGCACCTGCTCGCCCGGCGCGACGAGTTCCGCGAGCCGTTCGCGCCTGCGGCTGTCCAACTCGGCGAAGACGTCGTCGAGCACCAGCACCGGTTCGTTGCCCTCGGCGCGGAGCAGGTCGTACGAGGCCAGGCGCAGCGCCAGCGCGTACGACCAGGACTCGCCGTGGGACGCGTATCCCTTGGCCGGCAGCTGGCCGAGCTTGAGCACGAGGTCGTCGCGGTGGGGGCCCACGAGGGTCACGCCGCGCTCGATCTCGGACTTGCGGGACTCCTCCAGGGCGGCGATCAGCTGGGCGAAGAGCTCCTCGCGCGCGTGGCCCACGATGCCGGGCGAGGACGCCTTGTACTCCAGGGAGACGGGGCCGCCGCCGGGGGCCAGCTGCTCGTACGCCTTGTCGGCCAGCGGCTGGACCGCGGCGACCAGGTCGAGGCGCTGGGCGAGCAGTTCGGCGCCCACGCGCGCGAGGTGCTGGTCCCACACGTCGAGGGTGGAGAGATCCATGGTGCGGCCGCCGTGCCGACGGGCCAGCGCGGCCGACTTCAGGAGGGTGTTGCGCTGCTTGAGGACGCGGTCGTAGTCGGAACGGACGCCCGCCATGCGCGGGGAGCGCGCGGTGATCAGCTCGTCCAGGAAGCGGCGCCGCTCACCCGGGTCGCCCTTGACGAGGGCGAGGTCCTCGGGCGCGAACAGCACCGTGCGCACGATGCCGAGCACGTCACGGGGCCTGACCTGCGAGGACCTGTTGATGCGGGCGCGATTGGCCTTGCCGGGGTTCAGCTCGAGCTCGATGAGCTGCTGGCGCTCGCCCTGCCGGACGTTGGCCCGGATGATCGCCCGCTCGGCGCCCATGCGGACCAGCGGCGCGTCGGAGGAGACGCGGTGGCTGCCGAGAGAGGCGAGGTACCCCACGGCCTCGACCAGGTTCGTCTTGCCCTGTCCGTTGGGGCCGACGAACGCGGTGACGCCCGGGTCGAGCGGAACCTCGACCCGGGCGTACGAGCGGAAGTCGGCCAGCGACAGATGCGTGACGTGCATGGTCGTTCGCCGACCTCCCCCAGCGTGGTGTTTCGGGTTCTGCCCGGGGTCCGGGTCGCCCCGGTCCCCAGGTTCTTTCCCCGGCTGTGGACAACCGGGTCACCCCGGGTGTGGAGAACCCGGGGTGTCGATCAGGCCTTCTCGACGGCGTGGCCGCCGAACTGGTTGCGCAGCGCGGCGATCATCTTCATCTGCGGCGAGTCGTCCTGCCGCGAGGCGAAGCGGGCGAAGAGCGACGCGGTGATCGCGGGGAGCGGCACCGCGTTGTCGATGGCGGCCTCCACCGTCCACCGGCCCTCGCCGGAGTCCTGTGCGAAGCCCCTGAGCTTGTCGAGGTGCTCGTCCTCGTCCAGCGCGTTGACGGCGAGGTCGAGCAGCCAGGAGCGGATGACGGTGCCCTCCTGCCAGGAGCGGAAGACCTCACGGACGTCCGTGACGGAGTCGACCTTCTCCAGCAGCTCCCAGCCCTCGGCATAGGCCTGCATCATGGCGTACTCGATGCCGTTGTGGACCATCTTCGCGAAGTGGCCCGCGCCGACCTTGCCGGCGTGCACCGACCCGAAGTCGCCCTCCGGCTTCAGCGCGTCGAAGATCGGCTGCACCTTCTCGACGTTCTCGGGGGTGCCGCCGTACATCAGCGCGTAGCCGTTCTTCAGGCCCCAGACGCCGCCGGAGACGCCGCAGTCGACGAAGCCGATGCCCTTGATGCCCAGCTCGACGGCGTGCTTCTCGTCGTCCGTCCAGCGGGAGTTGCCGCCGTCCACCACGACGTCGCCGGGCTCCAGCACGGCGGCCAGCTCGTCGATGGTGGCCTGGGTCGCGGCACCGGCCGGGACCATGACCCACACCACGCGGGGGCCCTTGAGCCTGCCCACGAGTTCTTCCAGGCTGTGGACGTCGGCGAGGTCCGGGTTGCGGTCGTATCCGATGACGGTGTGGCCTGCGCGGCGGATCCGCTCGCGCATGTTGCCGCCCATCTTGCCGAGGCCGACGAGACCGAGCTCCATCAGTTGTTCCTTAGGGTTGCGACGTGGCGTGAGGGCACTCTCGTACCTGGGTCCGAGCCTAGACCTGGGGGTACCACCCACGCCTTTCGGGCACCGGGGGAACACCTGCGCATCTGGGGGCATAGCCGCTCAGACGTGTACTCCGTCCGCGGTGCGGCCCGCCGGCCCCTCAAGGCCGGCGGGCTCCGGGCGTCAGCCGGAGAGGCGGACCGGCATGATCAGGTACTTGTAGGCCTCGTCGGCCTCGGCGTCCAGGGCGGGCTTGCCGCTCAGCAGCGCGGGCTTCGTGGACGTCGTGAACGACAGCTGGGCCACCGGCGAGTCGATGGCGCTCAGGCCGTCGAGCAGGAACGTCGGGTTGAAGGCGATCGAGACGTCGTCGCCCTCCAGCTGCGCGTCGACCCTTTCCACAGCCTGTGCGTCGTCGCTGGAACCGGCCTCGAGGATCAGCACGCCCTGCTCGAAGCTCAGCCGCACCGGAGTGTTCCGCTCGGCGACGAGGGCCACGCGCTTGACGGCCTCCACGAACGGGGCGGTCTCGATGACGGCGATCGAGTTGAACTCGGTCGGGAACAGCGAGCGGTACTTCGGGAGGTCGCCTTCGAGCAGACGGGTGGTCGTACGCCGGCCGGCGCCCTCGAAGCCGATGAGGCCCTCGCCCGCGCCGGAGCCGGAGAGCGCCAGGATGACGCTGTCGCCGCTCGTGAGGGCCTTGGCGGTGTCCAGGAGCGTCTTGGCGGGCACCAGGGCCACCGCGGACGCCTCGGGGTTCTCCGGCTTCCACAGGAACTCGCGGACCGCGAAGCGGTAGCGGTCGGTGGAGGCCAGGGTGACGGTGTCGCCCTCGATCTCGATCCGCACACCGGTGAGGACGGGCAGCGTGTCGTCGCGCCCGGCGGCGATGGCCACCTGAGCGGCGGCGGAGGCGAAGACCTCACCGGGGACGGTGCCGGTCGCCGACGGCATCTGCGGCAGCGCCGGGTACTCCTCCACGGGCAGGGTGTGGAGGGTGAAGCGAGAGGAGCCGCAGACCACGGTCGCCCGTACACCGTCTGTGGAAATCTCCACCGGCCGGTTGGGGAGCGCGCGGCAGATGTCGGCGAGGAGACGGCCGGACACGAGGACGGTGCCCTCTTCGTCGATCTCCGCGTCCACGGAGACCCGCGCCGAGACCTCGTAGTCGAAGCTGGAGAGGCTCAGGGCGCCCTCCTCGGCCCTCAGAAGGAGGCCGGCGAGCACAGGAGCCGGCGGACGGGCCGGGAGGCTGCGTGCCGCCCAGGCCACTGCCTCCGCGAGTACGTCGCGTTCCACCCGGATCTTCACCGTTGCCGCCTCCGTCTGTTGCCGGCGCTCTCGCCCTGCTGGCCTTCGTCGTCTGACTCGGTGTCGTTCGGTCCTGTGAGGGGAAGGACACCGGGGACCAGTCTGACGCACCGCGCTGACAGTCGGTGCCCCTCGGGGTCAAGTCGTACCGAGCGGCAGTCGAGCCGCCGGGAGCGAGTTGTGCACAGCCCCGTCTTCGAAACGTTTCTCAGGCTCTCTCTAGTTGGTCTTAGTAGTAGGGCCTGTGGAAACCGTGGATAACCCCGTTTTCGCAGCTCAGAGGCGGTTTTTTGTCCACCGGCCCTGTGGGCGGAGACGGTGGACAACCAGGCTTCTCTGTGGACGGCGAAAAGTTCTGCACACTCGATACACAGCCTGAGGCCACTTCTCCCCAGCGCCGTCCCCAGCTTTACCCCCGTTCCCCACAGCCCAATCAGGCACCTTGGTGTGACGCCTTTCACTCGACCCGGTGAGATCGCGCGTCGCGTTGCCGAACAGTGGACAGTGGTGTGGAGAAGCTGGAGATCGCTGGGGACAACGAGCTCCTGCCTGTGGGCTGCCCGTGGACAACTCGGTCCACACCCTGTGGATCTTTTCTTCGTCCACAGCCTGTGGAAAATCTTCGTCCACGAATCCACAGGCGGTTGACCTGGTCTGATGGTCTTTCAACAGACTGTCCTGTGGACACGATCTGGACAACTTCCCGGTCCCCAGGATGTGGACGCCAGAAAGTCGCCCAATCTGTGGAGGGTGGCCGTAACCCCGCCCGGATTCGAACAGCAGGTGTCGGGCCGGTAGCGGTGACAGCGCGGTCCGAGCCCTCGAAGAGGCCGTCAGAAGGCGTCGAAACGCGTTTCCGGGCGCTCGCAGGACGCGTCCAGGGCACTCCCGGAACGGCGCGCGTCGGCCGGGCAAGGGCTCCGTATCCCTCGTACGGGGGCGCCGGAGGTCCCGGGAGGGGTGCTGAGGAGGCCTGTCGTTTGGGTGACCGAGCCCGACGCCCGCGCCCGCGGAGCCTCCGGGAACGACGAAGGGCGCCCCGGGAAGGTGCGTTCCCGGGGCGCCCTCGACAGGCTGTGCTGCGGCCGGCTCTGTCAGCCGTTCTTGATGCGGTTCGTGAGCTCGGTGACCTGGTTGTAGATGGAGCGGCGCTCCGCCATCAGCGCACGGATCTTGCGGTCCGCGTGCATCACGGTCGTGTGGTCGCGGCCGCCGAACTGCGCCCCGATCTTCGGCAGCGACAGATCGGTCAGTTCACGGCACAGGTACATGGCGATCTGGCGCGCCGTCACCAGGACGCGGCTGCGCGAGGAACCGCACAGGTCGTCCACCGTGAGCCCGAAGTAGTCGGCGGTCGCCGCCATGATCGCGGTCGCCGTGATCTCCGGGGCCGAGTCCTCGCCGCCGGGGATCAGGTCCTTGAGGACGATCTCGGTCAGACCGAGGTCCACCGGCTGCCGGTTGAGCGACGCGAACGCCGTCACCCGGATCAGCGCCCCCTCCAGCTCGCGGATGTTGCGCGAGATCCGGGACGCGATGAACTCCAGGACCTCCGGCGGGGCGTTGAGCTGCTCCTGCACCGCCTTCTTGCGGAGGATGGCGATCCGGGTCTCCAGCTCGGGCGGCTGGACGTCCGTGATCAGACCCCACTCGAAGCGGTTCCGCAGGCGGTCCTCCAGCGTGACCAGCTGCTTGGGCGGCCGGTCGCTGGAGAGCACGATCTGCTTGTTCGCGTTGTGGAGCGTGTTGAAGGTGTGGAAGAACTCCTCCTGTGTCGACTCCTTGTCCGCGAGGAACTGGATGTCGTCGACGAGCAGGATGTCCATCTCCCGGTACCGCTTGCGGAAGCTGTCGCCCTTGCCGTCGCGGATGGAGTTGATGAACTCGTTGGTGAACTCCTCCGAGCTCACGTACCGCACCCGCGTGCCCGGGTAGAGGCTGCGCGCGTAGTGCCCGATCGCGTGCAGCAGGTGCGTCTTGCCGAGACCCGACTCCCCATAGATGAAGAGGGGGTTGTACGCCTTCGCCGGCGCCTCGGCGACGGCCACCGCGGCGGCGTGCGCGAAGCGGTTCGAGGCGCCGATGACGAACGTGTCGAAGAGGTACTTCGGGTTCAGTCGTGCGGTGGGCTCGCCCGGACCCGACGCCGGCGCCGGCTGCGCCGCCTTCGGTCCGGGAGCACCGCTCGAAGGCCCGCCCCTGCGCACCTGTCCGTTGCCGGAGGGGTCCTGGAGGTCGCGGCGGTCCGGGCGCTGGTCGTAGTCCGAGCGCGCCTGGTCGTAGTCCTGGCGCTGCTGCTCGTAGGGCGAGCGGTCCATCGACTGCGGCCGGTAGTCCTGCTGGGGCGAGGCGTACGGGTCGCGGTCCGGGAATCCGAGGCGCTGCTGCTGCCAGCCGTAGTCGTCCTGGGAGTGGCGCGGCCAGGCACCCGGCGTGGGGCGCTGGTAGTCCGGGTACGCGGGACGCGCGGTCGGCAACTGGTCGCCGGGAGCTCCGGGCAGCGGCTCGGAGCGGCCGCCGCGGTGGTCGTCGGCGCGGTGGCGGCCGTAGCCCTCGTATCCGTCGCGGCGCTGGGGCTCGTACGGGTTGCGCTCCTCGCGTCCCTGCGGCTCGTACGGGCTGCGGTCGTCGCGGTCCTGGCCGCCCTCGTAACCGCCGCGGTCGTCACGGCTCTGGCCGTCGTAGGCGCCGCGATCGTCGCGCTGTCCCTCGTAGGACTTCCGGTCGTCGCGAACGGGGCCGCCCTCGTAGGGGCCGCGTTCCTCCCGTGCCTGACCGTTGTCGTACGGGCCGCGCTCTTCGCGTCCCTGGCTCTCGTACGCGTCGCGGCCCTGTCCGGCGGAGTGCTCCGACTCCTCGTAGCGAGGCGCGGCAGGAGTGGGGGGCGGCTCGCCGGCCGAGTCGTCGACGGTGATCGCGATCCGGATCGGGCGGCCGCACTCACGGCTCAGCGTCTCGCTGACGATCGGCGCGAGGCGGCCTTCCAGGACGCCCTTCGCAAACTCGTTCGGGACTGCGAGCAGAGCGGTGTCCGCGACCAGCGCCAAGGGCTGGCAGCGCTTGATCCAGTGCTCGTCCTTGACCTCGACGCCCTGCCCGCGGCCCTCACCGAGGAGTTGTTCCAGTACTCGTGGCCACACTGCGGCAAGATCGGCAGGTACGTCAGCCACAGGGCACGCTCTCTCACGGGTCCCACGAACGTGTGGTTCTGGGAACGGGTTGGTAAATCAGGCGGGGCGGGGCGGAGGAACAAAACCGCTGGGGCGGTGAGAACGGAACGAATCGGAGTTCAGCCACGGTAGTCAGGGCGACCCGTGCGGTTCAAGTTGTTGTCCCCAGCCTGTGGATAGTGTCTCCTGCGAGGGACTGGTTTGACCGGATGGCGTAGCCGCGCGTACCGTAACCAGGTCGAGTTGTCGATGGCTGCTGCCGCCTGCCTCCGATGGGCACAGATCGCGAAGAGCGATCGGGAAGCGGTGCACTCGGGCGTAATACGAGTTTCCTCGTGGGCGCACGGTGACAGCCAGGACGGCACCCCGCCACCACCGATTCTTTCTGGAGCCCCCGAGTGAGCAAGCGCACCTTCCAGCCGAACAACCGTCGTCGCGCCAAGACCCACGGCTTCCGCCTGCGGATGCGCACCCGTGCCGGCCGCGCGATTCTCGCGAACCGCCGTGGCAAGGGTCGCGCCAGCCTGTCCGCCTGATTACTTACAGGTCATGATCTCGTGCTGCCTACCGAGCATCGGCTGAGGCGGCGCGAGGACTTCGCGACCGCGGTACGTCGAGGACGCCGGGCCGGACGCCCGCTCCTCGTCGTCCACCTTCGTAGCGGTGCACCGGACCCGCACGCGCCTGGGGAGAGCGCTCCCCCGACGCGTGCGGGTTTCGTCGTGAGCAAAGCCGTGGGCGGAGCGGTCGTACGCAACAAGGTGAAGCGCAGGCTTCGCCATCTGATGCGTGACCGAGTCGCCCTGCTGCCCCCCGGTAGCCTGGTAGTCGTACGAGCGCTGCCCGGTGCGGGTGACGCCGACCATGAACAGCTGGCCCGAGACCTGGACGCCGCCATCGAGCGGCTACTGGGAGGGGGCGCGCGATGAAGTACCCACTGCTTGCTCTGATCAAGATCTATCAGTGGACGATCAGCCCGTTGCTCGGGCCGGTCTGCAAGTACTACCCGTCGTGCTCCCACTACGGCTACACAGCCATCGACCGGCACGGTGCGATCAAGGGCACGGCACTGACCGCCTGGCGCATCCTCCGGTGCAATCCGTGGTCGCTGGGCGGTGTGGACCATGTTCCGCAACGCAAGCGTCCGCGGTGGCACGAATTGCTGCGTAACGCCTGGCGTGCACGCAAGGGCGGGAACTCCGCCGCCGAACCGGCCACCGGGGAGACCACTGCCCCGAGCCCGGCCGCCGAGACCCCGTCCCATGCTCAAGGAGCCTGATTAGTGGACACGATTGCCAGTCTTTTCAGCTTCATCACGACACCCGTTTCCTGGGTCATCGTCCAGTTCCACTCCGTGTACGGGCAGATCTTCGGCCCCGACACGGGCTGGGCCTGGGGCTTGTCCATCGTGTCCCTGGTGATTTTGATCCGTATCTGCCTGATCCCGCTCTTCGTGAAGCAGATCAAGGCCACTCGGGCCATGCAGACGCTGCAGCCCGAGATGAAGAAGATCCAGGAGCGCTACAAGAACGACAAGCAGCGCCAGTCCGAAGAGATGATGAAGCTGTACAAGGAGTCGGGTACCAACCCGCTCTCCTCGTGCCTTCCCATCCTGGCCCAGTCGCCGTTCTTCTTCGCCCTGTACCACGTGCTCAACGGCATCGCGACGGGCAAGACGATCGGCGTCATCGACGATCAGCTGCTCGCCAGCGCTCGTCAGGCCCACATCTTCGGTGCCCCGCTCGCCGCGAAGTTCACGGACAGCGCCGACAAGGTCGCTGCGCTCGGTGCCACGATCACGGATGTCCGAGTCGTCACCGCGATCATGATCGTGCTGATGTCGGGTTCGCAGTTCTACACCCAGCGTCAGCTGATGACGAAGAACGTCGACACCACGGTGAAGACGCCCTTCATGCAGCAGCAGAAGATGCTGATGTACGTCTTCCCGGTCATGTTCGCCGTCTTCGGCATCAACTTCCCGGTCGGTGTCCTCGTCTACTGGCTGACCACCAACGTGTGGACCATGGGCCAGCAGATGTACGTCATCCGCAACAACCCGACCCCGGGCTCGAAGGCTCAGGCCGCCTACCTGGAGCGCCTGCAGAAGCACGTCACCAGCCACGGCAAGACGCGCCGGCGCAGCGAGAAGGCCATCGTCAAGGCCATCGTCTCCAAGGGCCGCGACCGCAACGAGTTCGAGCGCAAGTTCATCAACAGCCTCACCAAGGCGGGTCTCGTGGCCCAGCCCGACGGGGTCGTGACGAAGGGCGACGCCGCGACGGTCATCGAGGCCGAGGACGGCACCACGACGACTGCTCCGGCCGCTCCCAAGCGTCAGCAGCCGAAGCGGCAGTCCAAGTCGCAGCGCCAGTCGGCCGTGACCGCAGGCGGGGCCAAGCCTGCGGACGAGTCCGAGCCGAAGACCTCGTTGAGCAAGTCCGACGAGCCACAGGACACCAAGCCCTCCGCGGCCAAGCCCGCCACCGGTACCCGCAGCAAGGCCCAGTCCGGACAGCGCAAGGGCCCACAGCGGCCCAAGTCCCCGTCCAAGAAGTAAGAAGGAGTCCATCCCGTGACGGAAGGCACCACCTCCGCCGCCGCTGAGGGCGACACCCTGACCCGCCTGGAGCAGGAAGGCGAGATCGCGGCGGACTACCTCGAAGGTCTGCTCGACATCGCCGACCTCGACGGCGACATCGACATGGACGTCGAGGCCGACCGCGCCGCTGTCTCGATCATCAGCGACTCGGGCGGCCGCGACCTGCAGAAGCTGGTCGGCCGCGACGGCGAGGTGCTGGAAGCACTCCAGGAGCTCACGCGCCTGGCCGTGCACCGGGAGACCGGGGACCGCAGCAGGCTGATGCTCGACATCGCCGGCTTCCGCGCCCAGAAGCGTGAGGAGCTCTCCGAGCTGGGGGCCAAGGCCGCCGCCGAGGTCAAGAGCTCCGGTGAGCCGGTCAAGATGGACCCGATGACCCCCTTCGAGCGCAAGGTCGTGCACGACGCGGTCAAGGCTGCGGGCCTGCGCAGCGAGTCCGAGGGCGAGGAGCCGCAGCGCTTCGTCGTCGTGCTCCCCGCCTGATCGGTACGTACGCTCCCTCGGCCCCGTCTGTTGCGCAGACGGGGCCGAACTTTGTCAGCCTGGTAGTCCCCTGCAGCTGTGGTCCCCGACACGGAACGCCGGCCGCGGTACCCGCACCTGCGGTCCTCGACAGCTGTTAGTCCCTGGTAGTCCTGGTGATCAGCGCCCAGAGCGCTCAAGCGGTACGGAAGGACGGTCCCCCGTGACGGAGGCAGCGGAGCTTCCCCCCGCGCCCGAGCAGGCGCGCGAGGTATTCGGCGATCGCTTCGCGGACGCGGTCCGGTACGCGGAACTGCTGGCCGAGGCGGGAGTGCAGCGCGGGCTGATCGGCCCTCGTGAGGTGCCCCGACTGTGGGAGCGGCACCTGCTGAACTGCGCGGTGCTCTCCGAGGTCGTGCCCGAGGGCGTGACCGTGTGCGATGTCGGCTCCGGTGCCGGACTCCCCGGTATCCCGCTGGCACTCGTCCGTGAGGACCTCAAGATCACGCTGCTCGAGCCGCTGCTGCGCCGGACCACCTTCCTCACGGAGGTCGTGGAGCTCCTCGGCCTCGGCCATGTGACCGTCGTGCGCGGCCGCGCCGAGGAGGTCATGGGCACACTTCAGCCGGTGCACGTGGTGACGGCCCGGGCGGTCGCCCCGCTCGACCGCCTCGCCGGCTGGGGCATCCCGCTGCTGCGCCCGTACGGCGAGATGCTCGCCCTCAAGGGGGACACCGCCGAGGAGGAGCTGAAGGCCGCCTCCACGGCGCTCAGCAAGCTCGGTGCGGTGGAGACCTCCGTTCTGCATGTGGGTGAGGGGGTCGTGGACCCGTTGTCCACCGTCGTACGCGTCGAGGTGGGTGAGAGCCCCGGTGGTGTGCGTTTCGCGGCCAAGCGGGCCAAGGCGGCCAGGACGGGCCGAACGCGTCGTCGCCGCTGACGCCTGGCGGTATGAACATCGCGGCTCCCGGTTCCCTGTCCAAGGGAGCTGGGAGTTTTGCTGTTCCGTGTGAGGAGTTCTTTGTCACTCCCGCGGCGCGGCCTTCAGGGTGGGCCGTACTCCACACAAGCAGCCAAACCTACGCATCTCGGAGTGTCGCGTCGCGATGACCCGAGTGGCTAGGCATCGTGTTTCACGTGAAACGTCGCTCACTGTTGCACGGCATCATCAGTCGTGGCCGCGCTGCGGCCGAACCTCGCGACCGAAAGCCTCTCGGTTCACTCGGAGAGGGTGCGGAGTTGTCCACAGAGGTGGATTTCTCCACAGAACAACGGGCCTCGCTGGTTCACGACCCCGATCGCATGGGAGGCTCTGTTCATTGCGAGCCTGAAGTCGAGGAGAGTGAATCCTTGCGGTCCGACGCCAACATCGCGGGACCGATGACCGATCCGGTCCCCGGTCCCCGTACCGAGTCGATGGGGGAGGATGTTTCACGTGAAACACCGCCCCCTATGGACGACACTCCCATCGGTCGTGCTGCCCAACTGGCTGTGGAGGCGCTAGGTCGCGCCGGTGAGGGCCTGCCACGGCCCGAGCAGACCCGAGTCATGGTGGTCGCCAACCAGAAGGGTGGGGTGGGTAAGACCACGACCACGGTAAACCTTGCCGCCTCCCTGGCCCTGCACGGTGGCCGTGTCCTGGTGATCGACCTCGACCCGCAGGGCAATGCCTCCACCGCGCTGGGCATCGACCACCACGCCGAGGTCCCGTCGATCTACGACGTGCTGATCGACAGCAAGCCGCTCTCCGAAGTCGTTCAGGCGGTCCCTGATGTCGAGGGTCTCTTCTGTGCTCCCGCGACGATCGATCTCGCCGGTGCGGAGATCGAGCTGGTGTCGCTGGTGGCCCGCGAGAGCCGACTCGAGCGAGCGATCCTGGCGTACGAGCAGCCGCTGGACTACATCCTCATCGACTGCCCGCCGTCGCTCGGTCTGCTGACAGTCAACGCGCTCGTCGCCGGCGCCGAGGTCCTCATCCCCATCCAGTGCGAGTACTACGCACTGGAAGGTCTGGGACAGCTTCTGCGCAACGTCGACCTGGTGCGCGGGCATCTCAACCCCAACCTCCACGTCTCGACGATTCTGCTCACCATGTACGACGGCCGGACGCGTCTGGCGTCCCAGGTCGCGGACGAGGTGCGCAGCCACTTCGGCGAAGAGGTGCTGCGGACGAGCATCCCGCGCTCGGTGCGCATCTCCGAGGCTCCGAGCTACGGGCAGACGGTCCTGACCTACGATCCGGGTTCGAGCGGTGCTCTCTCGTACCTGGAGGCGGCCCGAGAGATCGCTCTCCGCGGAGCCGGAGTGTCGTACGACGCACAACATGCCCACGCGGGCGCACAGAACGATCGGAACACGGCGGAGGGGATCCAGTGAGCGAGCGACGAAGGGGGCTGGGACGGGGTCTTGGTGCGTTGATCCCCGCGGCTCCTACAGGTGAGCGTGTAGGCGGTTCGGCGAGCGGGGCGTCCACGACGCCTGCTTCCGGTCCCGTCCTCACCGCGGAGCGTGGGGTGGCGGCGGCCAAGGTGACGACGCTGGCGCCTGTTTCACATGAAACCGAGGAGCCGTCTGCGAGCGGGGCGACGGATGAGCTGCAGGCGCCGGTCGGTGTTCACTTCGCCGAGCTGCCCCTGGACTTCATCACCCCCAACCCGCGTCAGCCGCGTGAGGTCTTCGACGAGGACGCCCTGTCCGAACTCGTCACCTCCATCAAGGAGGTCGGACTCCTCCAGCCTGTCGTCGTCCGGCAGGTCGGTCCGTCGCGCTTCGAGCTCATCATGGGTGAGCGGCGCTTCCGGGCCTGTCGCGAGGCGGGACTCGAGGCCATCCCCGCGATCGTCCGCGCCACGGACGACGAGAAGCTCCTCCTGGACGCACTGCTCGAGAACCTCCACCGTGCCCAGCTGAACCCGCTGG
The DNA here is from genome assembly GCF_036231965.1 of Streptomyces sp. NBC_01428. Taxonomy (NCBI): domain Bacteria; kingdom Bacillati; phylum Actinomycetota; class Actinomycetes; order Kitasatosporales; family Streptomycetaceae; genus Streptomyces; species Streptomyces sp. NBC_01428. The sequence goes on from NZ_CP109499.1 coordinate 4,704,862, forward strand.
AAGAGGCAGCCGCCTACGACCAGTTGCTCAAGGACTTCAACTGCACGCACGACCAGCTGGCCGACCGGATCGGACGTTCGCGTCCGCAGGTCTCCAACACGCTGCGTCTCCTGAAGCTCTCGCCGTCCGTTCAGCGTCGCGTCGCCGCCGGGGTGCTCTCCGCCGGTCACGCACGCGCGCTGCTCTCTGTCGACGACTCGGAGGAGCAGGACCGCCTGGCGCACCGCATCGTGGCCGAGGGACTCTCGGTGCGAGCCGTGGAGGAGATCGTCACCCTCATGGGGTCGCGTCCGCAGTCGGCTCAGCGAACCAAGGGTCCGCGGGCCGGCGGTCGGGTCTCTCCTGCGCTGAGCGAGCTGGCGACGCGTCTGTCGGACCGCTTCGAGACGCGGGTGAAGGTCGACCTGGGGCAGAAGAAGGGCAAGATCACCGTCGAGTTTGCTTCGATGGAAGACCTTGAGCGCATCCTCGGCTCCTTCGCTCCCGGCGAGGGCCCAGTCCTTCAGAAGAGCCTTCTGGACGACGGCTCCGACGACGCGGAAGCCTGAGCCGGCTGCCGGCGGATCGATCTCCTGTCGGTCCACCAGCGTGGAGCGGGCCGTGACCGGTGTGTACCGGACACGGCCCGCTCTTTGCTTTCTGGCGGTATCGAGGGAATCGCAACGTGGATACGATGCGATGGGTATGGCGCATTCACCTGGCAGCACCTTCATAGGGGAGGCGGGGGCCATGCACACCGTGAGCCGTACAGGACTGCTCACCGCAGGGCTGGGCCTGGGGGCCGTCGGAGGGTTCGTCGGCAGCCTGCTCAAGGAGCGGAGCCATCTGACATCCGCCCGTGACGCCGCGGGGGAAGGAAGCGAGGAACATCCTTCATGGGGCGTCGGCTCGTACCGCTCACGCTGGACAACCTTCCGGACCTTCCCCAGCGCTGTCGGTCGTGTGTCTTCTGGGAGCTGGATCCCGTCAGCGGTGAGGCCGCGGTAAAGGCGGGCACTGCGGCGTCGGAGAAGGAGGCATGGATCTCCGCGGTCCTGTTGGACTGGGGATCCTGTGGCCGGGTGGTCTACGTGGACGACATCCCGGTGGGCTTCATCCTGTACGCGCCGCCGGCCTATGTCCCGCGTTCGACAGCGTTCTCCACGAGCCCTGTGTCGCCTGACGCGGTGCAGCTGATCACCTCGTTCATCCTGCCCGGGTATCAGGGGCAGGGACTCGGCAGAGTGATGGTCCAGACGGTGGCCAAAGACCTGCTCCAGCGAGGCTTCAAAGCGATCGAGGCTTTCGGGGACGCCCGGTGGAAGGAGCCCGCCTGTGTGCTCCCCGCCGACCATCTCCTCGCGGTGGGCTTCAAGACGGTGCGGCCGCATCCCGCCTACCCCCGCCTGAGGCTGGAGCTGCGGACGACGCTCTCCTGGAAGGAAGACGTGGAGATGGCACTGGACCGCCTTCTCGGAGCCGTACAGAAGGAACCGGCGCTTCGCCCCCTGTGATCTCCGGTGGCCGCTCCTGTCCACCGTTGCCGGCTCACGGACAGCACTGGAGGCCGCGAGTCGGCGTGGAGTGAGACAGACGAAACGTGAAGTGAGACAGACGAAACGTGAAGTGAGACAGACGAAAGGGCCGACCCCTTCGGGTCGGCCCTTTCGTGTTTCACGTGAAACATGCGCCGCGTGTGCGCCCGTCTTCGACTACTCGGCGATGAAGTCCTCGAGGTCCCGCACGATCGCGGCCTTCGGCTTGGCGCCGACGATGGTCTTGGCGACCTCGCCACCCTGGTAGACGTTCAGGGTCGGGATCGACATGACGCCGTACTTGGCGGCCGTGCCCGGGTTCTCGTCGATGTTGAGCTTGACGATCTCGATCTTGTCGCCGTACTCGGCGGCGATGGCCTCCAGCGACGGGGCGATCTGGCGGCAGGGCCCGCACCAGGCGGCCCAGAAGTCCACCAGAACGGGCTTGTCGTTCTTGAGGACGTCCTGCTCGAAGGAGTCGTCGGTCACGTTCTTCAGGGTGCCGGCCACGGCGGGCTCCTTAATTCGTTGTTGCGGTGGGGCGGACGGGGGATCAGACGGTGGCGGCCGCGGTGGCCGCCTCGCTGTCCGCGAGGGCAGCGAGGTAGCGCTCGGCGTCGAGAGCGGCGGAGCAGCCGGTGCCGGCCGCAGTGATCGCCTGGCGGTACGTGTGGTCGACGACGTCACCGGCGCCGAAGACTCCGGTCAGGTTCGTCCGGGTCGAGGGGGCGGCAACCTTCAGGTAGCCCTCCCCATCGAGGTCGAGCTGACCCTTGAAGAGCTCGGTGCGCGGGTCGTGCCCGATCGCGATGAACAGACCGGTCACCGGCAGCTCGGAGGTCTCACCGGTCTTGAGGTTGCGCAGCGTCAGGCCGGCGAGCTTCGGGTCACCCTTGATCTCGGCCACCTCGCTGTCCCACACGAACTTGATCTTCGGGTCGGCGAAGGCGCGCTCCTGCATCGCCTTGGAAGCACGAAGGCTGTCCCGGCGGTGCACGATGGTCACGGACTTCGCGAAGCGCGAGAGGAAGGTCGCCTCCTCCATCGCGGTGTCACCGCCGCCGATCACGGCGATGTCCTGGTCCTTGAAGAAGAAGCCGTCACAGGTCGCACACCAGGAGACGCCGCGTCCGGAGAGCGTGTCCTCGTTCGGGAGGCCGAGCTTGCGGTGCTGCGAGCCGGTGGTGACGATGACGGCCTTGGCGCGGTGCACCGTACCGGCGGTGTCCGTGACGGTCTTGATCTCACCCGTCAGGTCGACGGCGACCACGTCGTCCGGCACCAGTTCGGCGCCGAAGCGCTCGGCCTGGGCACGCATGTTGTCCATCAGGTCCGGGCCCATGACGCCGTCCTGGAAGCCGGGGAAGTTCTCGACCTCGGTGGTGTTCATGAGTGCGCCGCCCGCGGTGACGGCGCCCTCGAAGACCAGCGGCTTCAGCGACGCGCGCGCGGTGTAGAGCGCCGCCGTGTAGCCGGCGGGCCCGGACCCGATGATGATCACGTTACGGACGTCGCTCACGGCTTCATTCCTCGTCTCTGGAGACTGCTGCGTTCCGGTGGGAGCCTCACTCAGTACTCTCACCCCACCCAACGGATCCTAAGGGGCTTCAATTCCCGCTGTGTCCGGGCACACGGGGACGAGCTCCCGCACAGAGATCCCAGGCACCCTCCGGGCAGCAGCACACGGGATTCCAAGGGTGCCTTGAAGGGGGTCGAGGGATGTCTCCGCGCTGCCAGGACGGCTTGGTCGACGGGCTCAAGGCCGGGCGTACGACCGCGTCAGCAGCAGCTTGCCCGGCTTCGCGGAGGCCTGCTTCGCGCAGGCGGCGTCGACGATGCGGGCCGTGACCTTCGTGTTGTCGGAAGGGTCGGTCAGCACCAGAAGGAACACGTCCTTCCCCTGGTACGTGCCGGCTTCCGCGCCGAGGAGGGTTCCACTCGTTCCGGCACCCTCCTCGACGCAGTCCGGAACGGGAAGCGTGGGCGTCATGAAAGTGCCGACGCCGCCGTCCTCCGACTGCGCACCCCACGGCTTGGCGCTGCCGGAGGGAGCGGGCGACTTCTTGTTCTTCGCCAGAAGGTCGGAGACGTCGCTCCTCAGTGAGCCCTCGGAGAGGGTGTCCCGTGCGCCCGCCTCCTGCCGACCGGCGCTGGGGGTGCCCTTGCCGGAGCCGTCGTCACTCAGCGTCTGCACGAGGATGACGCTCACTCCCAGCGCGGCGGCGGCGAAGGCGGTGCTGAGGAGCGCGACGGTTCCGCGTCGTCCGCGGCGCGCTCGATGAGGGCGGCGGCCCGGCCCGGTACCGGCGCGCGGGTGGCCGGAGGGGCGATCCGCTGTCGATGTTTCACGTGAAACATGGGCTCCCGGAGCGTCCGTACCGGATGTCTCATCGGGTGCCGTCGCGCTCAGCAGGGCTTCCGCGGCCAAGGCGGCATCGATCCGGCCGGCCACGTCGTCCGGCATACGCGGAGGACCGGGCAGCGTGCCGAGCAGGCCGCGAATCTCCTCCAGGGAGTCGTACACGTCGGCGCACAGGACACAGTCCTGGAGATGCCGTCGCACGTCCTCCGACCGGGACGAGGGAAGCAGACCTTCGGTGAGGTCGGAGATCTCCGCGACGTCCGGGTGTCCGGCCTTGCCCGTCGTGGATGTCACGCTCGCCCACCTCCGCCCTTCACAGCAGCTGAATCGCTCGGTCCCGCATCACTGGGGCCCCCGTCGTGGGGACCCGCTGCCGGTGGGACGGATGTCCCCTGCGTCCGGTTCCTTCCCTCGCCCGGCTTCTTGGTCCCCTCCTCGTCCGCGCTCGTCGTCCGGAGATGTGTGAGGAGGGGGAGGAGTCTGGCTCTGCCTCGTGCACAGCGGCTCTTCACGGTGCCGGTCGGCACATCGAGCACGCGAGCCGCCTCCGCCACCGGATAGCCCTGCATGTCCACCAGGACGAGGGCGGCGCGCTGGTCGGGGGGAAGCGTGCTGAGCGCGGCTATGAGTTCGCGGTGCAGGTCGTTGCGCTCGGCCGGAGCGGAAGCCGACTCGTGCGGCTCGAGGAGCTGTTCCAGACGCTGGGTGTCGTCGACGGGGGAGGTCCGCCGTGACGCGGTCTTGCGGGCCCGGTCCAGACACGCGTTCACCGTGATGCGGTGCAGCCAGGTCGTGACGGCCGACTGACCCCGGAAGGTGTGGGCGGCCCGGTAGGCGGAGACGAGGGCGTCCTGAACGGCGTCAGCGGCCTCCTCGCGGTCTCCCAGCGTCCGCAGGGCCACTGCCCAGAGGCGGTCGCGATGGCGCCTTACAAGCTCGCCGAAGGCGTCGGGATCGCCGTCCACGTGACGGGCGAGGAGATCCTGATCGCTTGCTTCACCGAACACGACTTCATCGGCCATCGGACCCCCTCCCCCTCGTCGACGAACGTCAGCCGGTGAACTTCACGTCCGTGACGGCCTGCTTGTAGCCGGCGCTGCTGTAGCCGTCGCTGGGAGCATTCGGCACGTCGGTGATCCACAGGAGGACGTACTGGGTCTTGACCGACTTGGACGCCTTCACCTTCATGGTGGTGCCGGTCGTGGTGGCCGTTCCGATCTCCTTCATCCCGTCGACGGACGTCGAGGGCGTCAGGGAATCGGCTGCGTAGAGATGGACGGTCGTGTGGTCACCCGCGTACCGAAGCCCTATCGAGGCGGCCGACACCGTCTGCGCCGAACCCAGGTCATAGACGATGCCCACGCCGGGCTTGTACGGCGCGAGCTTGGGACCGGCGTTGTACTTCTTGGTGCGCCAGTACGTGGTGCTGTCGCCGTCGAAGGTCTTGCCCACGTCTCCAGCGGCCTGCGCGGAGCCCTCGGCAACGTACTCCTGCGCGTTCTGGATCTTGATCGGCCTGACCGGCCTGGTCTGGTCGCCGTTCTTGTCGTTGCCGTCGGTCGTGTGCGTCTGTTTGGTGTCGTCGGACTTGTTGCCCCGGTCCATGAGCGCGTCGGCGAGCTGCCAACTGCCCAGTCCCAGCGCGGCGATGAGCAGCGCGGACACGGCCCACTTGAGAGCCTTGCCGGTACGGCTCTGCAGCGGTGGGGGCGGGGCCGCCACCGGCTGGGGGGCGCCGGGGGGACCCTGGCGGCCGTAGGTGCCCTGCTGGTACGACGTGCGCTGGTATTCGGGCGGGGCGGTGAACGCGGGCTCCGGCGGGCGGATGCGGGGCATCTCGCTGATCGCCTTCACGAGCTCCTCCGGCGTCGTGCACGGCGACTCGTGCCGGGAGGCGGTCGCCCCGTCATTGGCGAGCGCGCGCATGGCGAGCTCCGACAGGCCGCGGTGGACTCCGGCGCGCACCTGGTCGGGTGCGATCAGGCCGACGCCCTTGGGCAGCCCCGAGAGGCCGTAGGCATCGCTCTCGTACGGCCAGCGCTGGGTGAGCGAGGCGTACAGGAGTGCGCCGATCGCCTCGGTGTCGCTGCGCTGGGGGGTGTCGGAACTGATGCCCCGCAGGGCGGCGTTCACGGCGAGCCCGCGGATGCGCCACTGACCGGACGACGTGCGGAGCACGGCACCCGGCGTGAGCCGCAGATGCGCGAGCCCCTCACGGTGCGCGGCGGCCATCGCCTGGGAGACCTGACTGACCATCTGGTAGGCCTCGTGCACCTCGAGAGGGCCCGCGGCGAGGAGAGCGGTCAGCTCCGTGGCGTCCGGCAGCCATTCGTGGACCACGTAGACAAGGTCGTTCTCCTCGACCGCGTCCAGGACCTGGACGAAGCGGGGATCACCCAGCAGGGCCGATGAACGGGCCGCCGCGAGTACCGAACGGGCCCGCGGATGGTCGGCGGGCAGCAGATGGACACCGACGGCACGGCGGAGTTTCTCGTCCACCGCACGCCAACTGCTGAAGCCGTCCAGACGGGTGACGCACTCTTCGAGGCGATAGCGCCTCGCGAGTTTGTGACCACTGTGCAGTTCGGGCGGTGAGGCCTTCCCGGGACTCTCGGTCCCGCCGCTCCCCTGTGCCTCTTCGCTTTCCGTTTCCCGCTCCCGGTCCTGGGCCACCCCGTCGGACGTGGACTGGTCCGCCTTCGCGGTCAGCGGTTCGTCACCGCTGTTGTCTGCCACGTCGACGGCAGACGTGCTCCGTTCCGCCACCGTCGTCCCTGCCTCCCCATCCGTTGCGCACTGTCCGACGCAGAAACCAATTGTGCCCACAGTCCGGCGCTATGCACGACACGCGGCGACGGACGATGGTTGTGCGCGTACCCCCGCCTCAGCGCCCCAGGCGCCCGCGGACCATTCCGACCATTGAATTGAGCTCTTCGATACGCATCTTGCGCGCCGCGATGTAGAACACGCCCAGCAGGGCGATCGTTCCGGTGACGAGCGCCGCGATCGAGCCGATCGCTCCGTGTCCGAGAACCCGGGTGACCGCGAAGCCGACGGCGCCGCCCACCACGGCGCCCGGGATGGACGCGAGGCAGAGACGCGCGTACGTACGCAGCACGCGCGCGCCGTCCAGGTCGCCGCCGAGCCGCCTGCGCAGGCGCTGCCAGGCCACTCCGACACCCACGGCGTACGCCAGGCCGTAGGCGCCGGCCATGCCGACGACGGCCCACTGTGCGGGCAGCACCACGTAACAGACAGCGGACGCGGCGGCGTTGACGCCGGCCACGATGACCGTGTTGTAGAAGGGGGTGCGCGTGTCCTCGTAGGCGTAGAAACCGCGGAGGATCACGTACTGCACCGAGAACGGGATCAGGCCGAGCGCGAAGGCCATGAGTACGTAGCCCTGGGATTCGGCGGCCTGGAGGCCGCTGGACCCGAAGAGCAGTGTGCACATGGGGATGCCCAGGGCGATGAACATGAAGGACACCGGGACGATCGCCACCGCCGAGGTCCGCAGACCCTGCGAGATGTCGTCGCGGACGGCACCCGGGTCACCGTCGTGGGCCGCTCGCGAGATGCGCGGAAGCATGGCCGCCATGACCGACACCGTGATGATCGCCTGAGGCATGCCCCAGATCAGCTGGGCGTTGGAGTAGGCCAGGATGCCTGTTCCGCCCTTGCCGGAAGCCTTCTGTGCCGCGGTCGCGAGCTGGGTGACGACGATGACGCCCGCTTGGTTGGCGAGGACGAAGAGCACGGTCCACTTGGCCAGATGGATGGCCTTCCCGAGGCCGTGACCACGCCAGTCGAAGCGCGGACGGAATCGGAAGCCTGCCTCGCGCAGGTAGGGAACCATCGCCCCGGCCTGCACGACGAGGCCGAGCAGGGTGCCGATGCCCAGGAGGCGGACGCCGTCCGGCGGGATGTTGCTCACCGTCATGCCGGAGTGCCGCGCGGTCCCGTAGACCCAGAGGAACGTCCCGAAGGTGAAGATCATGACGATGTTGTTCAGGACCGGAGTCCACATCATCGCGCCGAACTTCCCGCGGGCGTTGAGGATCTGGCCCATGACCACGTGGACGCCCATGAAGAAGATCGTGGGCAGGCAGTAACGGGCGAAGGTGACCGCCACGTTGTTGGCCGCCGCGTTGCTCGCGATGGGGTCCGACATCAGTTGGATCAGCACCGGCGCGATGAACACCGCGGCGGTGACGATGACGCCGAGGGCGACCATGACGAGCGTCAGCAGGCGGTTGGCGTAGGCCTCGCCCCCGTCGTCGTCCTCCTTCATGGACCGCACCAGTTGCGGCACGAACACGGAGTTGAGTCCGCCGCCGACCGTCAGGATGTAGATCATCGTCGGCAGTGTGTACGCCACCGTCCAGGCGTCACCGAGCGTCGCCGCGCCGAGAGCCGCCGTGATGATCATGGTGCGGACGAAGCCGGTGAGGCGGGACACCAGGGTGCCCGCCGCCATCACCGCGCTCGACTTCAGCAAGCCCGAGGCCCGGCCACCCGACTTCGCGGCCGGAGCCGGCGGCGGGGCCATGGGAGGCTCGGCGACGGACGGAGCCGCTTCGGGTGCCGGCGCCGGGACGGGGGCCGCGGCGTAGGCGTTACGGACGCCACCTTGCTGCTGGTCGCGGAAGAGGTGCGCGAAGGCGTCGGGCTCATGCTGCTCCTCGCCGGCCTGGGTGACCAGGTCGTCCACCCCCACGTACTGGGTGGTCCGGGCGTCGTCGCCGTACGGCAGGTGCCGGGTCGGTCCCGAGGGCTCGGGAGGGGGCGTCTGGGCCCACACCCGCGGGTCGGGGGCGTACTGCGGCGTGGGCGGCTGGGCGTAGAGCGGCTGCTGCGGGTAGTACGAGCCAGGAGGCGGCGGAGGGTGCGCGGCGCGGTCGTAGAGCGCCTCGGCCACCGGGTCCTGGGCCGAGAGGTCCTGCCCCCGGTAGGGATCCTGGTCGTAGGCGTCCTGGAGATACATGTCCGCGGGATGTCCCGGCGGCATCTGGCCGGGCTCCGGCGTGCCCTCGGGGTAGCCGGAGCGGCCCGCGTCCTGGTCCGGGTACTCCTCGGGATAACCCGAGGGTCCCGCCCCCTGACCGCGGTCACCGTCGTACGGCGCGTTCATGGTTACCCCACCTCATCGTCCCCGGGCCCACCGGCCACGACATCGCTCAACGGTCCACTCTCTCACCCGTGCCGGACGGGTCGGCGCTTTCCGGAGCGGTGTCCGGTGTCGGGTCACTCGGGTGCCCCGGGTCGTCAGCCCCCGAGTTCGGGCCGGTCGTGCTCTCCTGACCGGCCTCGGAGTCTTCGGCGTCCTCAGTCTCTACGGTGCCATCGGTGTCCTTGTTCACGCCCTCGGCCTCGGGACCGTCCTCGGGTCCGTCCTCGGCCTGTTGGGCGGCAGCCCGCTTGCGCTGCGTGTACATCCGGAAACCGGCGAGCACGAGGAGCAGGACGCCGCCACCGATGACGAGCATCACGGTGGAGGTGATCTCCGTGACCTTGACCTCGAAGGGCACCGCGGCGCCGTAGGGCTGCCCGTCCTCCGTGTACAGCTGGGCGACGACCTTCACCGGGCCGTTGGCCTTGGTGGAGGTGGTGAACTTCACCGACTGGCTGTGTTCACCCGCGACCTTGATCAGCTTCTCGTCGAACGGCCCGTTGCCGATCTTGAGGCGGGTCGGCTGCATGGACGTGAGGCGCAGCGTGAGGTGGCCGACACCCTGGACCAGGTTGTTCTGGACGGTCACGGGGATCGTGGCGCTACGACCCGAGAGCTTCGCGTCCGACTTCTCGATGAGGTGCACCAGCCCGGTGAGCCCGTCGAGGTAGGAGTCCACAGCGTCGCGGAAGACCTTGCCCTCGGCGGGGCGGCCGCGCCAGGACGTCGACATCCCTCGGTTCATGGCCAGGCCGAAGGGCGTGGCCACGCGTGACTTGTCGGTCAGGATCACCTGAAACTTGTCGAGCTTGGTCTGCGTGCCTTGTATCCAGTCGAAGGCCGAGGCCGGCAGCTGCTGACTCTTCAGGGCGCGCGGGTACGAAGAGGCTGGGGGAACCCGTGTGGTGGCCCCCGGGTCCGGCTTGGCCTTGGCGGCGGCCGCCAGCCCCTGCGACTCCGACCAGTTCCCCTGCTGGAGCGTCCTCAGGGCCGCGGCCATGGACTGTGCCTGGCTGGCGGTGGGCATACGCTGCGGCGCGACGACGATGCTGCGCTGGTCCGCGTCCTGAAGGTTGATCATCAAGCTCTGAGCGAGGAACTTCTGGACGGCGAGTGTGGAGTTACCGGCCTTGAGCATGTCGCCCTGGAACGCGGTCGACAGCCGCTCGTCGGCGACGACCGCCGTCGTGCCGCCCCCGATGGGGCGGGCGGCGCTCGGCGTGTACGCCAGCCCGCCCGTCTCCTGAAGACTGTCGCTGCGGGCGATGACCTTGTCCGCGCCGGCAGAGGTCGCCACATTCACGATCGAAGGGTCGATCGCTCCGTCCACCGGCCAGGTGAAGTCCGTACTGGGCTTCACGTGGACGATCGATGCGACCGTGTCGGAAGCCACATCGGTGGCGTCCTTGAGGCGGCTCAGAGAGCCGGTGACCCTGCCGCTGTGGGCGAGGGACGCGATGTCGGGGTCGGCAAAGGGGAGCGCGACGATCTTCTGGCCCTGGACCGTCTTCTCGAGTCTGTCGAGCCAGGCCTTGGCCAGCTCCCGGTTCTTCTCGCTCCCGGCCACGGTTTTGCCGTCGGGCTGCTGGACGCGGTAGCCGCCCCTCATGGCGTCGACCGAGGCCAGCACGTCCGGGTCCAGCACCCACGTGACGTCGAGCCCACTGCCCAGCGACAGGAGCTGGTCCAGCCGGCCGCCCGGGGAGATCTCCTTGGCCAGGTCGTCGTTCTTGAAGACACGCGTCTGCTGCTCGTCCGAACCGGTCTCAGCCGTGAGGTGGACCGAGGAGATCAGCGGCCAGAGGTATGTCGTCTTCGTCTTCGTGTCCGCCGCGTCGGGCTGCCACGGAAGGAACGTCCGCTTGATGCCGAGCACCTGGTCCCACTGCTGGGCCGTCGTCCGGCCCGTGAGGGAGACACCCAGCTGGTAGACCCCGTCGTCCCCCAGATCGAGGTCCTTGACCGGAACCGAGATGCTGAAGTTCTGCGAGCTGCCCGCGGCGAGCCGGGCGACCTTCTCGACGTACTTGCCGCCGACCTCGGCCGCGTCGAGGCCGGGCTGGAAGCTGGTGAGCTTCGCGGCGGTGTCGATGGCGGAACGCGTGGTCAGGGGGGACGAGCCCACACGGATACCCACGTGGGCATCCGTGACGGTCTGCTTGCTCCTGTTGGTGACCGAACCGGAGACGGTGACCGTGTCGCCGTCCGTGGGGGCACTGGGGCTCAGGGACGCGATGTTGATGTCCACCCCGCCCGAGCTCGCGGCATCGGCCGCAGAGGCCTTCTCAGCGGCTTGTGCGGGTACGCCGAGGGGTAGCTGGAGCAGCCCGGCCAGCAACGGCGCCCCGGCCAGCAGTACACCGCTGCGCCGGAGCCACCGACGGGCAGGTGAGGGACTCGTCCCCTGGAAGTCTGCCGCCTCGGCCACGCGCTCGCCCGTCCTCGTCGTCGTCAGTGGTCGTCGGAATGTGCGTCCACGCATGGTAACGATGCGCGCCGAGGGTAAGTGCCGCGGAGTGGTCCACAAGATCGGCGGAGAGCGCCGACTGTCCTGTATGTGGGCCTATCTATGCCCGTGAAATAGGGGACGGCGGTACAAGATTTATGGAGGCGCTTCCCGGCGTCCCGGCCACGTACCCTTTTCTGTTGTGCCGAACGCCAATGAAGACAATCCCAGCGCCCTGAGTCAGGTGCAGCGCCGCGCGGTGAGTGAACTGCTGCGGGTGTCCCCTGTCGCCGACGAGCTCGCCCGCCGTTTCCAGGAGGCGGGGTTCTCGCTTGCCCTGGTGGGCGGCTCGGTCCGGGACGCGCTCCTGGGCCGGCTCGGCAATGACCTGGACTTCACGACGGACGCCCGGCCCGAGGACGTGTTGAAGATCGTCCGTCCGTGGGCGGACGCCGTGTGGGAGGTCGGGATCGCCTTCGGCACCGTGGGGGCTCAGAAGGACGCCCGCGTGGGCGATGTGGAGCAGACGTTCCAGATCGAGATCACCACGTACCGGTCCGAGGCGTATGACCGGACCTCGCGCAAGCCCGAGGTGTCCTACGGCGACTCCATCGAGGAGGACCTCGTCCGTCGCGACTTCACGGTGAACGCGATGGCCGTGGCTTTGCCGGAGAAGGAGTTCATCGACCCGCACGGAGGCCTGGAGGACCTGGAGGGACGCGTCCTGCGCACCCCCGGCACTCCGGAGGCCTCCTTCTCCGACGATCCGCTGCGCATGATGCGGGCCGCGCGGTTCGCCGCACAGCTCGACTTCGAGGTGGCGCCCGAGGTCGTGGCGGCCATGACGGACATGGCCGGACGTATCGAGATCGTCTCGGCGGAGCGTGTGCGGGACGAGCTGAACAAGCTCATTCTGTCTGCGCACCCCCGCAAGGGCCTCACTCTGCTCGTCGACACCGGCCTCGCCGAGTACGTGCTGCCCGAGCTTCCCGCGCTGCGGCTGGAGAGTGACGAGCACCACCGGCACAAGGACGTCTACGAGCACACGCTGATCGTCCTGGAACAGGCGATGGCGCTCGAGGAGGAGGGGCCCGATCTGGTCCTCCGGCTCGCCGCGCTGCTGCACGACATCGGCAAGCCGCGGACCCGTCGCTTCGAGAACGACGGGCGGGTGTCGTTCCACCACCACGAGGTCGTCGGCGCCAAGATGACCAAGAAGCGGATGACGGCGCTCAAGTACTCGAACGATCTCGTGAAGGACGTCTCACGTCTGGTCGAGCTGCATCTGCGCTTCCACGGCTACGGCACCGGCGAGTGGACGGACTCAGCCGTGCGGCGCTACGTCCGGGACGCCGGCCCGCTCCTCGGTCGCCTTCACAAGCTGACGCGCTCCGACTGCACCACTCGGAACAAGCGCCGGGCCGCTGCCCTCTCCCGCGCCTACGACGGATTGGAGGATCGCATCGGGCAGCTCCAGGAGCAGGAGGAACTCGACGCGATCCGTCCGGACCTCGACGGCAACCAGATCATGGAGATCCTGGACATCGGACCGGGGCCCGCGATCGGTCAGGCCTACAAGTTCCTGCTGGAGCTGCGCCTGGAGAACGGTCCGATGGAGCATGAAGCGGCGACGGCAGCACTCAAGGAGTGGTGGGCCGAGCAGGGCTGAGGCGCGGGGGCGTCATGTTTCACGTGAAACATGACGCCCCCGCACTCGGGCGGTCGGCCTGGCGCCGCGGCCAGGCATCGTCCCGAACCTCGGAAGTCATATGCGAACGGCACCGCATGGGGAACCGATGCGGTGCCGTTCGGAGCTCGGCGAATGTTTCACGTGAAACACCGGCCGGCGGGTCACATCCAGGTGTTACTTGTTGTCGCCCAGGCAGAGGGTGAAGGACTCACCCGTCTCTTCCCATGTCAGCGTCGCCGTCGTTCCCGTGACGCTCTGGCACGTCAGCTCAGGAACCGAAGCGCCGTCCGCCTTCTTGAGGACCTTGTGCGTCGCCTTGGCGTTGGTGCAGTCGACCTGCACCACGTCGGGGTCGCTGTCGCTGCCCTTGTTGTAGAGGCAGTCGCCGACGGCGAGCTTCTTGGCGTCTTCGTTGTCCTTGCTGAACAGGTAGCCGCCAATGACCAGGACGGCGACCACGACGCCGCCGATTATCCGCAGGTAGGGCTTGATCCCCCGCTTCGGCTGCTGCGGAGGGGCGAAGCCTGCGGCCTGCTGCTGAGGGAAGCCAGGCTGGCCGGGCTGCTGCGGGTAGCCCTGCGGGGGCTGCTGGGCGTACGGGTTCTGGCCCTGGGGCGGAGGCCCGTAAGGCTGCTGGCCCTGAGCGAACGGGTTCTGGCCCTGAGGCGGCGGTGTGGTCACTGGGAGTCCCCCCATTGGAACGCTGGCGCGTGGCGCGTATAAGACGCACATAAGTTATCGGGCCCCAGTGACAACGCAGTAGCCAGGATTGGCTCTGTGGCACTGATGTGACACTTACTGGAGTTCAAAGCGGGCCATAGCTGCCGCAATGCCCGCGTAGATTGCCGCCACCGTCACCACAAGGGCAGTCGACCGGCCGTCAGAAGGCAGCATCAGCGCGGCCACTCCGGCTGCTCCCACGAACGCGACGTTGAACAGGACGTCGTAGACGGAGAAGATCCGGCCGCGGAAGCCGTCGTCCACCGACGACTGCACGATCGTGTCTGTCGCGATCTTCGCGCCCTGAGTGGTCACTCCCAGGACGAATGCGGCGACCAGCATCGGTGTGGGTGCGAAGGGAAGGCAGAGCGCGGGCTCCAGGACCGCGGCGCCGGCGGCGCAGACCGCGATCCAGCGGCCGGGGCCCAGCCGCCCTGCCGCCCAGGGCGTCACCAAGGCGGCGACGAAGAAGCCCGCCCCCGAGACGCCCACCGCGACTCCCAGGAGAGCGAGCCCGTCGTCCGATCCGGACGCCCAGGCGTAGCGGCAGAGCATCAGCAACATGACGGTCAGGGCGCCGTAGCAGAAGCGCAGCAGCGTCATCGCCATCAGAGCCCAGGCCGCCTCCCGCCGCGGGGGCTGGGCGAGATGACGTACACCCGCGGCGAGGCCGCGTGCGGTGCCGGCGAGTGCCTTGGCGACACGTGGATGGAGCAACTCGCGATCAGGCCCGAGGAGTTCCGGCGCGATGCGGGCGGCGGCGAGGGCGGCGCAGAGGTACAGCGAGGCTCCTACGAGGACCACCGCCGCGTCGGAGTCCGCGACGAGCAGCCGTACGACGAACGCGATTCCTCCGCCCATCGTGGCGGCCAACGTTCCGGCGGTGGGGGAAAGGGAGTTGGCCAGCACCAGACGATCCGTATCGACGACGCGAGGCAGTGAGGCCGACAGCCCGGCCAGGACGAAGCGGTTGACCGCGGTGACACAGAGCGCCGAGACGTAGAAGAGCCAGTCGGGGACATGGCTCAGCATCAGAACGGCTGTCAGGCACGCGAGGGCCGTGCGCAGGAGATTGCCGTACAGAAAAACCTGCCGCCGCCGCCACCGGTCCAGAAGGACACCCGCGAAGGGACCGATCAGCGAGTACGGAAGCAGCAGGATCGCCATCGCGGAGGCGATGGAGGCTGCGGAGGTCTGGTTCTCCGGGGAGAAGACGACGTAGGTGGCCAGCGCGACCTGGAAGACACCGTCTGCGCCCTGCGACAGCAGTCGTACGGCGAGCAGGCGTCTGAACCCCTGAAAGCGCAGGAGGACGCGCACGTCACGCACGACAGCCATGGGGCACAGCCTCACATACGGGGAAGGTCCCCGGGCGCAGTGCCCGGGGACCTTCGACAGCAAGCACGAAGAGCTGTGCTTTTAGCGCTCGACCTCGCCCTTGATGAACTTCTCGACGTTGGCGAAGGCCTCGTCGTCGAAGTACTGGACCGGCGGGGACTTCATGAAGTAGCTCGACGCGGAGAGGATCGGGCCACCGATGCCGCGGTCCTTGGCGATCTTCGCGGCGCGCAGGGCGTCGATGATGACACCGGCCGAGTTCGGGGAGTCCCAGACCTCGAGCTTGTACTCCAGGTTCAGCGGGACGTCACCGAAGGCACGGCCCTCGAGGCGGACGTACGCCCACTTGCGGTCGTCGAGCCAGGCCACGTAGTCCGACGGACCGATGTGGACGTTCTTCTCGCCCATGTCGCGGTCGGGGATCTGCGAGGTGACGGCCTGCGTCTTCGAGATCTTCTTGGACTCGAGGCGGTCGCGCTCCAGCATGTTCTTGAAGTCCATGTTGCCGCCGACGTTGAGCTGCATCGTGCGCTCAAGGCGGACACCGCGGTCCTCGAACAGCTTCGCCATCACACGGTGCGTGATGGTGGCGCCGACCTGCGACTTGATGTCGTCGCCGACGATCGGGACGCCGGCCTCGGTGAACTTGTCCGCCCACTCCTTGGTGCCGGCGATGAAGACCGGGAGAGCGTTGACGAAGGCGACCTTGGCGTCGATGGCGCACTGGGCGTAGAACTTCGCCGCGGCCTCGGAACCGACGGGCAGGTAGCAGATCAGGACGTCGACCTGCCTGTCCTTGAGGACCTGGACCACGTCGACCGGCGCCTCGGCGGACTCCTCGATGGTCATGCGGTAGTACTTACCGAGACCGTCCAGGGTGTGACCGCGCTGGACCGTGACGCCCTTGTTGGGGACGTCGCAGATCTTGATGGTGTTGTTCTCGCTGGCACCGATGGCGTCGGAGAGGTCGAGGCCGACCTTCTTCGCGTCGACGTCGAACGCGGCGACGAACTCGACGTCACCGACGTGGTAGTCGCCGAACTGGACGTGCATCAGGCCGGGGACCTTGGCCGCCGGGTCGGCGTCCTTGTAGTACTCGACGCCCTGAACCAGCGAGGCGGCGCAGTTGCCCACGCCGACGATGGCTACGCGAACCGAACCCATTCCGGTTGCTCCCTGTGTGTATCGGTGAAACCCCGAATGGGTCTCACGTGACGGTGTCGTCGGACGGATCCGGCCGGGTGCTGTCCCGGTGCCGGGGCAGGCCGCCCGTCTCTCCAGATGTGTTGTCCTGCTGAGCGGAGCCTTCGGAGGCGGAAGTCTTGATGTCCCGTCCGGCTCGCTCACTCTCGATGAGCTCGTTCAGCCAGCGCACTTCGCGCTCCACGGACTCCATTCCGTGGCGCTGGAGCTCAAGCGTGTAGTCGTCGAGGCGCTCTCGGGTGCGCGCCAGTGAGGCGCGCATCTTCTCGAGGCGCTCCTCCAGACGGCTGCGGCGACCTTCCAGTACGCGCATGCGCACATCGCGTGACGTCTGCCCGAAGAAGGCGAAGCGAGCAGCGAAGTGCTCGTCCTCGTAGGCGTCGGGACCCGTCTGCGCGAGAAGTTCCTCGAAGTGATCCTTACCTTCTGCCGTCAATCGATAGACGATCTTGGCGCGACGTCCCGCGAGTGTTGCCGTGAGAGCGTCTTCGGGTGTGGATCCTGCTTCCTCGATCAACCAGCCGTTGGCGACCAGCGTCTTGAGGCAGGGGTAGAGCGTTCCGTAGCTGAAGGCACGGAAGACACCCAGTGATGTGTTGAGTCGTTTGCGCAGCTCATAGCCGTGCATCGGAGACTCGCGGAGCAGGCCGAGTACGGCGAACTCGAGGATCCCGGCACGCCGGCTCACTGTCGCCTCCTCCCTGTCGCTGCCTCGTCAGCGCGACGTTTATGCCGTGCTGATGTATCGACTCGATACATCAGCACGATAGAACGCCTCTGCGGTTGCGACAAGAGGGGCCAAGGTGAACGGCGTCACATCACTGATTCATACGAAGCAAGTTGCCTGATTTGGGGTGAACTTCGGTGCTAGGCAGGTTTTGACGGTGCGTAGTCTGTGCGGCATGCACACCACCGGGAACCGAGTGACGACTGAGGACGTCATCGTCTTCGGTGCAGTACGGGTGAATGCGCGATCGACCGCATCCGTACTTCGGGGGGACCGGAAACCAGCCGCCGTTTCCAGGCGCGCAAAGGTGCGCCTGCCCGAGGAGTAATCGTTCGATGAGCGAGCACCGTCGCAAACCGTCGCAGCCGCAGGGCGGCGGGCGTGCCGCGGCCCGACGCGGTCAGCCCGACCCGTCCGCAGGCCGCCGCGCGGCACCGCGAGGCGCCACCGGGTCTCCTTCCGATTCCTACGAGTCGGGGGGTGAAGAGCGCGCGTACGGCAGTCGTGCCGAGGCACGGCGAGCCGCACAGAAAGGCAGCGGCGGCCGCCGCCGAGCCGCCGACGGCGCCGGACGTGGCGGTCCCGGCGGCCCTGGAGGCGGGGGCGGCCGGCGTGGTGGCCCCCCTGGGCCCAGCGGGCCCGGACGCGGTCGTGGCCGCGCCCCCGAGCCCTCCAAGAAGCGCATCGTCGACTACCCGCGCGCCGGCAAGTACGGCGCAGCGCGCTGGGTGCCGTCCTGGAAACTCGTGACGGGTCTCTTCATCGGCTTCTGCGGCAGCCTTGTCGCGGTCGCGGGTGTCGCGTACGCCCTGGTCGGTGTCCCGGACGAGGCCAAGACGGCGACCGCGCAGAACAACGTCTACTACTGGGCGAGCGGCGAGCAGATGGTCGCGACGGGCGGTGAGACCAACCGCCAGATCATCGGCTACGCGCAGATCCCCAAGGAGATGCGCTACGCGGTGATGTCGGCCGAGAACAAGACGTTCGAGTCCGACAGCGGTGTCGACCCGATGGGTATCGCCCGTGCCTTCGTGAACATGGCCAAGGGCGGACAGACACAGGGTGGCTCCACCATCACCCAGCAGTACGTGAAGAACGCCATGCTGGACGATCAGTCACAGACGATCTCCCGCAAGTTCAAGGAGCTGTTCGTCTCCGTCAAGGTCGGTGCCTCGGTACCGAAGGAAGACATCATGGCCGGCTACCTGAACTCGGCCTACTACGGACGTAACGCCTACGGCATCCAGGCTGCCGCGCGGGCCTACTTCAACACGGAAGCCACAAAGCTGAACCCGAGCCAGTGCGCGTTCCTGGCAGCCGTGCTCAAGGGCGCCACGTACTACGACCCCGCCGGGTCACCGTCGATCGACCCCGCCGCCACGGCGCAGGCCAACCGCAAGCGTGCCGAGGCCCGCTGGGAGTGGATCCTCAACGAAGAGGTCAAGGACGGGCGCCTGAAGCAGACGGAACGCGCCAAGTACAAGGACTTCCCCAAAGTCCAGAGCCCGCGGTCCAACGCGGCACTGGGCGGGCAGATCGGCTACCTGGTCGATCTGGCGAACTCGTACATCGTGAACAACAGCGACAAGACCGGTATCACCGAGACCAAGCTTCGGCAGGGCGGCTACGAGATCCACACGACCTTCGACAAGAAGAAGGTCGACGCCCTTGAGGCCTCGGTGAAGAAGGTGCAGAAAGCCAACATCAAGGAGAAGCTGCGCCCGAAGACGGACAAGTACGTCCAGTTCGGCGGAGCATCGGTCAACCCAGGCACCGGCGCGATCGAGGCCATCTACGGCGGCTCTGACGCCACCAAGCACTTCACCAACAACGCCGACCAGACCGGTGCGCAGGTGGGCTCCACCTTCAAGCCGTTCGTTCTGGCGGCGGCCATGACCTGGGGGGCACGGGATCCCGAAGGGCCCGAGGAGCAGGCGCAGGACGAGCGCACCATCGTCTCCCCGAAGAGTCTGTACAGCGGCAAGAACAAGCTGAAGATCAAGGACTACAACGGGACCGACTGGCAGGACGACAAGGGCAAGGAGTGGCTGCAGCAGAACGACGGCCAGCAGTCGTACAACCCGCCCAGCTACAAGATCGACCTGCGTGAGGCGATGCGCGAGTCCGTGAACTCTGCCTACGTCCAGTTGGGTATGGACGTAGGCCTGGACAAGGTCAAGGACTCTGTGCTGCGCGCGGGCATCAAGGAGTCCAGCCTCGCCAGTTCCAGGTTCCCCTCGTTCTCGCTGGGTACCTCGTCTCCGAGCGCGATCCGCATGGCCGGTGCCTACGCCACCTTCGCCGCCAGCGGCGAGCAGCGTGACCCGTACTCGGTCGAGAAGATCACGAACAGGGACGGCAACGTCTTCCAGCACGACGACGTCGAGAAGAGCACAGAGGCCTTCAGCTCGAAGGTCGCCGACAACGTCACTGACGTCCTGAAGACCGTGGTCGAGAAGGGCACCGGTACGAACGCCCAGCTCAAGGGCCGTGAGGTGGCGGGCAAGACCGGTACTACGGACGGCAACAAGTCCGCCTGGTTCGTCGGCTACACCCCGCAGCTGTCCACGGCGATCAGCATGTACCGCCTGGACGACGACGAGACCAAGAAGAACCGCAAGTTCCTTCAGATGTACGGCACGGGTGGCGAGAAGACCATCCACGGCGCCTCATTCCCGTCGCAGATCTGGCGGGACTACATGGAGGTCGCGCTCAAGGGCGAGAAGGCGGAAACCTTCCCCAAGCCCGAAGAGATCGGCACGGTGCTCAACGACACCCCGAGCCCGACACCGACTCCGACGGTCAGCAAGAGCGAGTCGCCGAGCCCGACGCCGACCCCGACGCCGACCCCCACGCTCACGTCGCCCTCGCCCTCGACGAGTGAGACCTGTGGCAAGTTCGACTGGTCCTGCAACAACGGCGGGACGGACAACGGTGGCACCGACAACGGAGGCACCGACGGAGGCGTGACGTCGACGCCGACGGAGTCCGCGACCGACGGGACCAGCAGAGGCAACAGCAACGGCAATGGCGGGGGCCTCTTCGGAGGCACCGGATAGTCGTCACCGTGTGTGTTTCACGTGAAACACACCGTTTCACGTGAAACGAGGGCCGCCGCACCGACCAGGTGCGGCGGCCCTCAGCGCGTTCCTGGACACGTACGGCAGGATGTGCGGCATGCCCAGTGCAGAGACGACGCGCGTGAGCGCGCACGAGCCGGAGCTGGTGCGGCCGACCAAGGATGACGAGGTCGCCGCCAGCGGCAGCGAACTGATCGGCGGTCCCATCGGGCGGCGAGCCCTGCTCGGGACGTCCTGGTGGACGCCCGTGCGGGTCGTCGCCCTGATCGCGATCGGCATGTTCGCCCTCGGCATGGTCCAGAAGCTGCCCTGCTACGACGGAGGCTGGTTCTTCGGAGCGAGTTCGCAGTACACGCACGCGTGCTACTCGGACATTCCGCACCTCTATCAGGGCCGCGGATTCGCCGACGGGCTCGTGCCCTACTTCGACAAGCTCCCCGGCGACATGGACTACCTCGAGTACCCGGTGCTGACCGGCGTGTTCATGGAGGTGGCGGCCTGGCTCACCCCGGGAAGCGGGAGCATCCAGGATCAGGAGCAGATCTACTGGATGGTCAACGCTGGGATGCTCATGGTGTGCGCGGCGGTCATCGCCGTGTGTGCCGCCCGCACCCACCGGCGACGCCCCTGGGACGGCCTCCTGGTGGCCCTCGCGCCCGCTTTCGCGCTCACGGCCACCATCAACTGGGATCTCCTCGCTGTGGCCCTCCTGGCCGCCGCGATGCTGATGTGGTCGCGGGGACGCGCGCTGGCCTTCGGCATCCTGGTCGGGCTCGCCACGGCCGCCAAGTTCTATCCGTTCCTCGTGCTCGGTCCGCTCTTCCTGCTGTGCTGGCGGGCCGGCAAGTGGCGGGAGTTCGGCACAGCCCTTCTCGGGGCCGTCGGTGCCTGGCTCGTGGTGAACCTTCCGGTCATGTACTTCGCGCCCGAGGGGTGGTCGAAGTTCTACACCTTCAGCCAGGAGCGTGGGGTCGACTTCGGCTCGGTCTTCCTGTTCATCTCGCAGTGGCTGAAGATCACGATCACTCCCGACACGGCCAACACCTGGGCGCTGATCATGATGCTGCTCCTGTGCGCGGGGCTGAGCGCCGTCACGCTCACCGCACCCCGCCGGCCCCGGTTCGCCCAGCTCGCTTTCCTGATCGTCGCGGCCTTCATCCTGACGAACAAGGTCTACTCGCCGCAGTACGTACTCTGGCTCGTCCCTCTCGCCGCTCTGGCACGGCCGCGCTGGCGGGACTTCCTGATCTGGCAGGCGTGCGAGGTCGCGTACTTCCTGGGGATCTGGATGTACCTCGCGTACACGACCAGCGGGGACGCTCACAAGGGTCTTCCGACCGACGGATACCAAGTCGCGATCGCCGTGCACCTGTTGGGAACGCTCTACCTCTGCGCGGTGGTGATCCGGGACATCTTCATGCCCGAACGCGACGTGGTGCGGCGAGCCGGCGACGACGATCCGTCGGGCGGGATCCTGGACGGCGCCGAGGACGTGTTCGTCCTGGGCGCCGCGGCCCATCCGCCGCGGCATGCGGCGCACTTCGACGGACAGCCTCCGGTCGAGTGGGGTGGCCGGAGCGGGCCCCCCGAAGGCGGTTCGCTCTGAGCGAACAGACCAGGGAGAGGTCGCGAGAGGTCATGTGAAAGGCCGTACACGGGCTCCGTGTACGGCCTTTCACATGAGTTGGAGCGATGTCGGAACCGATCCCGATGTCAGCGCTCGACGACCCGGTCGTACTGCGTCGTGGTGTGCCGCAGGTGCGCGACGAGCTCGTCGCCGACCTTCGGCTCCGAGGCGTCGGAGGGCACGAAGAGGATGGAGACCTGCATGTGCGGGGGCTCCGCGAACCAGCGCTGCTTGCCCGCCCAGACGAACGGTGCGAGGTTGCGGTTCACCGTGGCCAGGCCGGCGCGTGCGACGCCCTTGGCCCGCGGCATGACGCCGTGCAGCGCCTTGGGGGCTTCCAGACCCACTCCGTGCGACGTACCGCCCGCCACGACGACGAGCCAGCCGTCCGAGGCGGCCTTCTGCTGCCGGTAGCCGAAGCGGTCGCCCTTGGAGACGCGCGTGACGTCCAGAACGGCTCCGCGGTACTCGGTGGCCTCGTGGTCCCCCAGCCACAGCCGCGTGCCGATGCGGGCGCGGAAGCGGGTCTGCGGGAACTGCTGCTGAAGCCGCGCGAGTTCGTCCGCCTTGAGGTGGCTGACGAACATCGTGTGGAGCGGCAGGCGGGCCGCACGGAGGCGGTCCATCCAGCCGATGACCTCCTCGACGGCGTCCGAGCCGTCGGTGCGGTCCAGCGGCAGGTGGATGGCGAAACCCTCGAGCCGCACGTTCTCGATCGCGGCGTGCAGATGCGGCAGGTCCTGCTCGCTCACACCGTGCCGCTTCATCGAGGACATGACCTCGATGACCACGCGGGCTCCCACGAGGCCGTAGACGCCGTCGATGGACGACACCGACCGGATGACACGGTCGGGCAGCGGCACGGGCTCCTCGCCGCGCCTGAACGGCGTCAGCACCAGGAGATCGCCACCGAACCAGTCCTTGATCCGGGCGGCCTCGTACGTGGTGCCCACGGCGAGGATGTCCGAGCCCAGGCGGGTGGCCTCGTCCGCGAGCCGTTCGTGGCCGAAGCCGTAGCCGTTGCCCTTGCAGACGGGGACCAGCCCCGGAAACTGCTCGGACACCTGCTTGTGGTGTGCCCGCCAGCGCGCGGTGTCGACGTAGAGCGTGAGCGCCATGGCCGGTCCCGGAACCTTTCTCGTGGCTGCCGTGTGTTCAGAGGTACGAAAGCGAATTGTCGCTGATTTCTCGGGCCGATGGGGAGGTGCCGGGCTCGATCGGGGGCCTGGCACGTGTTCCGGGTCGGCTCAGCGGCGCGACATGTAGATGTCGAGCGCCTTGTGGAGCAGCTTGTTGAGGGGGAAGTCCCACTCGCCGAGGTACTCGGCCGCCTCGCCGCCGGTGCCCACCTTGAACTGGATGAGGCCGAAGAGGTGGTCGGTCTCGTCCAGCGAGTCGGAGATGCCGCGCAGGTCGTAGACCGTGGCACCGAGGGCGTACGAGTCGCGCAGCATGCGCCACTGCATCGCGTTCGAGGGCCGGACCTCGCGACCGATGTTGTCCGAGGCACCGTAGGAGTACCAGACGTGGCCGCCCACGACGAGCATCGTCGCGGCGGAGAGGTTCACGCCGTTGTGACGCGCGAAGTAGAGCCGCATGCGGTTCGGGTCCTCGGTGTTGAGGGCCGTCCACATGCGCTGGAAGTACGACAGCGGGCGCGGCCGGAAGTGGTCGCGCACCGCGGTGATCTCGTAGAGCCGCTGCCACTCCTCCAGGTCGTGGTAGCCACCCTGGACGACCTCGACGCCGGCCTTCTCGGCCTTCTTGATGTTGCGGCGCCAGAGCTGGTTGAAGTTCTTGTGGACCTCTTCCAGCGAACGGTTGGCGAGCGGCACCTGGAAGACGTAGCGGGGCTGGACGTCACCGAAGCCGGCGCCGCCGTCCTCGCCCTGCTGCCAGCCCATGCGGCGCAGCTTGTCGGCCACCTCGAAGGCGCGCGGTTCGATGAAGTCGGCCTCGATGTCGCGCAGGCGCTTCACGTCCGGGTTCTGGATGCCGCCCTTGATGGAGGTGGCCTCCCAGCGCCGGATGATCACCGGCGGGCCCATCTTCACGGAGAAGGCGCCCTGCTGCTTGAGGTGCGCGAGCATCGGCTGCAGCCAGTCGTCCAGGTTCGGCGCGAACCAGTTGATGACCGGGCCCTCGGGAAGGTAGGCCAGGTAACGCTTGATCTTGGGCAGCTGGCGGTAGAGCACCAGGCCCGCGCCGACCATCTCGCCGGTCCGGTCGTCGAACCACCCGAGGTTCTCGGAGCGCCATTCGGCCTTTACGTCTGCCCATGCGGGGACCTGCATGTGACTGGCCGCGGGCAGGCTCTGGATGTACGCCAGATGCTGCTCACGGCTGATGGTCCTCAGGGTCAGGCTCATTAGGGGCGCTCCTCGGGCTGGTGTGTCCCCATGGGTACAAGGGCTCCGGCTCTCGCGCCGAAGCCTACTGCGCCCTGCGAGCGCCCCGTCTGGCCGTATGCAACCTGAACCCCGGGAAGAGAACGTGGAGCGTCCCGGGGTCAGGGGAAAACGGACGTTCGACTCAGAACGTCCCACCGAAGAGGCCGCCGTGGGCCAGACCGAGGTAGAAACCGACCCCCGCGAGACCGAGTCCCAGGATCAGTCCGAAGCGCTCCCGGGTCGTCACGGAGATGAACTGCCCGTAGGCGCCGGTGAGGATCCCGACGAGGCCGGCCCACGAGCTGATCAGATGGAGGCTGTGGAACATCGACGTGACGAAGGCCAGGATCCCGAGCACCAGAGTCACCGCGAGCAAGGTGTCCTGGAGGGGATGAGGCTTGCCGTCCGTGGCGAAGAGTGAGCCGGTGGTGTTCGGTCGCAATACCTGTGCCATAAGGCACCTCCTGCGGAAGGCGGCGCATCGTAGCGCCATACACACCCGATGTGTACAGACTGGGGGTCAACCCGGTCGGATTTCAACCGGAAGGCAGGGTGCAGGTAGTCTGTACCGTCTGCACCGGTGTCTGCCCAGGCTCATGGCCAGGTCACGACAGGGATTGCCGCTCGGTTTCACCGACGGGGACCCCGATTGTCAGTGGCGGCCGATACCGTTGCGTACGCATCACAACCCTCCTGCCACGGAACGACCGTGGCCGCTGAGTCCAAAGGAGGTGGGTTCCACATGCGTCACTACGAAGTGATGGTCATCCTCGACCCCGATCTGGAGGAGCGCGCTGTCGCCCCCCTGATCGAGAACTTCCTCTCCGTCGTCCGTGAGGGCGCCGGAAAGGTCGAAAAGGTCGACACCTGGGGCCGTCGTCGTCTCTCGTACGAGATCAAGAAGAAGCCCGAGGGCATCTACTCGGTCATCGACCTGCAGGCCGAGCCTGCGGTCGTCAAGGAGCTCGACCGCCAGATGAACCTGAACGAGTCGGTCCTCCGGACCAAGGTCCTCCGTCCCGAGACCCACTGAGCTTCCAGCTCAGCTGATCTCGGGCATCGAGTAGCAGCACCAGCAGCCAGCAGCAAACCCGCCGAGAGGTACCCCCATGGCAGGCGAGACCGTCATCACGGTTGTCGGCAATCTTGTCGACGACCCCGAGCTGCGCTTCACCCCTTCCGGTGCGGCGGTCGCGAAGTTCCGTGTCGCGTCCACTCCCCGCACCTTCGACCGTCAGACCAACGAGTGGAAGGACGGCGAGAGCCTGTTCCTGACCTGCTCGGTCTGGCGTCAGGCGGCGGAGAACGTCGCAGAGTCGCTCACGCGAGGCATGCGCGTCATCGTGCAGGGCCGGCTGAAGCAGCGGTCCTACGATGACCGTGAGGGCGTCAAGCGCACGGTCTACGAGCTGGACGTCGAGGAAGTCGGCGCCAGCCTGAAGAACGCCACGGCCAAGGTCACGAAGACCACGGGTCGAAGTGGCCAGGGCGGCCAGGGTGGTTACGGCGGCGGTGGCGGCGGCCAGCAGGGCGGTGGCTGGGGCGGTGGCTCCGGCGGCGCTCCGCAGGGCGGCGGCGCTCCCGCTGACGACCCCTGGGCGACCGGCGCTCCCGCCGGTGGCAACCAGGGCGGCGGCGGTGGCGGTGGCGGTTGGGGCGGAAACTCCGGCGGTGCCGGCGGTTCCGGCGGCGGCTACTCGGACGAGCCCCCCTTCTAGGCCCTCGGGCCGAGGGTGGGTCGTACCCCCACTTCTTGATCACACAGGAGATACACCATGGCGAAGCCGCCTGTGCGCAAGCCGAAGAAGAAGGTCTGCGCTTTCTGCAAGGACAAGGTCACGTACGTGGACTACAAGGACACGAACATGCTGCGGAAGTTCATTTCCGACCGCGGCAAGATCCGTGCCCGCCGCGTGACCGGCAACTGCACGCAGCACCAGCGTGACGTCGCCACGGCTGTGAAGAACAGCCGTGAGATGGCGCTGCTGCCCTACACGTCCACCGCGCGATAAGGGAAGGGTGACCGACAAATGAAGATCATCCTCACCCACGAGGTCTCCGGCCTCGGTGCCGCGGGCGACGTCGTCGACGTCAAGGACGGCTACGCTCGCAACTACCTGATCCCGCGGAACTTTGCGATCCGCTGGACCAAGGGCGGCGAGAAGGACGTCGAGCAGATTCGTCGTGCTCGCAAGATCCACGAGATCGCCACCATCGAGCAGGCCAACGAGATCAAGGCCCGCCTCGAAGGTGTCAAGGTCCGCCTGGCCGTTCGCTCCGGCGACGCCGGTCGTCTCTTCGGTTCCGTCACCCCGGCCGACGTCGCTTCGGCGATCAAGGCTTCCGGTGGCCCCGAGGTCGACAAGCGCCGCATCGAGCTGGGCTCGCCCATCAAGACCCTGGGCGCCCACGAGACGTCCGTGCGTCTGCACCCCGAGGTTGCCGCCAAGGTCAACGTCGAGGTCGTCGCTGCCTGAGTGCAGCGCTCTGCATAGCTGAGAGAAGGGCCGCACCCCTCGGGGTGCGGCCCTTCTGCGTTGCCGCGATCGGATCGTGGAGAAGCCGAGAGAAACCGAGCGACCCGCCTGTGACGGAGTAGGGCGTTTCTGGTGTTTCACGTGAAACGCGTCGTCGTTTCACGTGAAACGACGACGCGGTCAGCGCCGTCAGCGCGTTGCGCCCGTGACGATCCAGCGGCCCGAACGGGAACGCAGCCACAACGTCACCATGCGCATCGTCATCATCAGTGCCATGGCGCCCCAGAGTGCGGTCAGCCCGCCGCCGAGTACGGGGACGAGCAACGCGACGGGGGCGAAGACCGCCAGTGTCAGCAGCATCGCGCGCGCCAGATACGGGCCGTCCCCCGCGCCCATCAGGACTCCGTCCAACACGAAGGCGACGCCGCAGATCGGCTGCACGAGAGCCACGACGACCAGCGCCGGCAGCGCCGTGTCCTGCACACCCGTGTCGCCGCTGAACAGCGGAAGGAACACGGAGCGGGTCGCCACGACCAGCAGACCGAGGACGATACCGGTGGCGATGCCCCACTGGATCATGCGTCGGCATGTCTCGCGGGCGCCGTGTGCGTCGCCCGCGCCCAGATAGCGACCGATGATGGCCTGGCCCGCTATGGCGATGGCGTCGAGAGCGAAGGCAAGCAGACTCCACAGCGACAGGATGATCTGGTGCGCGGCCATGTCGGCGTCCCCCAGCCGGGCGGCGACGGCAGTGGCGATCAGCAGGATCGCCCTGAGCGACAGAGTACGGACGAGCAGGGGCGCCCCAGCCTGGGCGCAGGCGCGTATCCCGTCGGCATCCGGTCGAAGGGACGCGTCGTGTTTCCGGGCACCTCGCACGACGACGTAGAGATAGACGGCCGCCATGGCCCACTGAGCGATGACGGTGCCCCAGGCGGAGCCGGCGATACCGAGGCCGACTCCATAGACGAGGAGTCCGTTGAGGGCAGCGTTGGCGACGAAGCCACCGACGGCGACATACAGCGGAGTCCTTGTGTCCTGAAGTCCGCGCAGCACTCCTGTTGCGGCGAGGACGACGAGCATGGCGGGAATGCCGAACGCCGAGATCCGGAGATACGTCGTTGCGTACGGAGCTGCGGTGTCGGAGGCGCCGAAGAGTGCCATCAAGGAAGGCGCCGTGGGGAGCGTGACGACGATGACGGCCACACCGATGAGCAGGGCGAGCCAGATGCCGTCCATCCCCTGTTTGATCGCGGCTCCGAGATCACCCGCGCCGACGCGTCGCGCGACGGCGGCTGTGGTGGCGTAGGCGAGGAAGACGAAGACGCCGACCGCTGTCATGAGCAGCGCGGAGGCGACGCCGAGTCCGGCCAGTTGCGCAGTGCCCAGATGGCCGACGATGGCGCTGTCGGCCATGACGAAAAGAGGCTCGGCGACGAGTGCACCGAAGGCCGGGACGGCCAGCGCGACGATCTCTCGGTCATGCCGACGCCGGGCGGTCCGGGGTGCCGCGGGAGCCTGTGTCATGAGCACCAATCTAATCTTCCACAGGTAAGAGATGCAATCCCAAAAGGACCCTTACTGTTGGGCTCGCTCGGCGTGTCGCCGCGGACCGTTCGAGCCGATCTTGATCCGGCAGGAAAAGTTTTTCTTCTGCACAACCGGTGGACGGTAAACGGGCAGGTCAGAGCTTGTTCTGTGAAAGAGGTGAGGGCTTGTTCACAGGGCTGTCCACCGAGTCGTGCACAGGTTTTGTGGGGTTCTCCACAGCATCGGGGCCGTCGTCCACATGGCCTGTGGATAACCAGATTGGCTGACGGTGCCCGCGGGCCTAACGTGGTGCGGCGCCCGTTCTCTCCTCCGTCCTCGGAATCCACGCAAAACCGACGCGTGAGAACCGGAGTTGGGCAGCTCAGTTGTCAGTGCCGTGCCGTAGAAATAAGGGGCACGGCTAGGTCCGCTCCGGCGGACGGGAGGAGGTGGCTCGGTGAGTATTTCCGAGCCCTTGGACGACCCCTGGGCGGACAGTGGTCCCAGTGATCGTCTGCCTTCGTCCCGCCAGCGTGGCAGCGGCGGCCGAGGCCGCGACGAGCAGCACGACCGCGATCGGGACAGCGGTTCGTGGGAGAGCGGCGGTTCGTCGTTCGAGCGCGTCCCCCCGCAGGACCTGGACGCCGAACAGTCCGTCCTGGGCGGCATGCTCCTGTCGAAGGACGCCATCGCCGACGTCGTCGAGGTCCTCAAGGGCCATGACTTCTACCGGCCGGCGCACGAGACGATCTACGGATCGATCCTCGACCTGTACGCGAAGGGCGAGCCCGCCGACCCCATCACGGTCGCGGCCGAACTCACCAAGCGCGGCGAGATCACCAAGGTCGGCGGCGCCCCGTATCTGCACACGCTGGTGCAGACCGTCCCCACCGCGGCGAACGCCGAGTACTACGCGGAGATCGTGCACGAGCGCGCGGTGCTCCGGCGTCTGGTCGAAGCGGGCACCCGCATCACCCAGATGGGATACGCGGCCGACGGGGACGTCGACGAGATCGTCAACAGCGCCCAGGCCGAGATCTACGCCGTCACCGAGCAGCGCACCACGGAGGACTATCTGCCGCTCGGCGACATCATGGAGGGCGCGCTCGACGAGATCGAGGCGATCGGATCGCGCTCGGGGGAGATGACCGGTGTGCCGACCGGGTTCACCGACCTCGATTCCCTCACGAACGGTCTGCACCCGGGTCAGATGATCATCATCGCGGCTCGTCCCGCCATGGGTAAGTCGACGCTCGCGCTGGACTTCGCCCGGGCCTGTTCGATCAAGCACAACATGCCGAGCGTGATCTTCTCGCTCGAAATGGGCCGCAACGAGATCGCGATGCGCCTGCTCTCCGCCGAGGCACGCGTGGCGCTGCACCACATGCGGTCCGGCACGATGACCGACGAGGACTGGACCCGACTGGCCCGCCGTATGCCGGACGTGTCGGCTGCTCCCCTCTACATCGACGACTCCCCGAACCTGTCGATGATGGAGATCCGCGCCAAGTGCCGCCGCCTCAAGCAGCGCAGCGACCTGAAGCTCGTCATCATCGACTACCTCCAGCTGATGCAGTCGGGCGGCAAGCGTTCCGAGAGCCGTCAGCAGGAGGTCTCCGACATGTCGCGAAACCTGAAGCTCCTCGCCAAGGAGCTGGAGTTGCCGGTGATCGCGCTGTCGCAGCTGAACCGTGGTCCCGAGCAGCGCACCGACAAGAAGCCCATGGTCTCCGACCTGCGTGAATCCGGCTCCATCGAGCAGGACGCGGACATGGTCATCCTGCTCCATCGCGAGGACGCGTACGAGAAGGAGTCACCGCGCGCCGGCGAGGCCGACATCATCGTCGGCAAGCACCGTAACGGCCCCACGGCCACGATCACGGTGGCCTTCCAGGGTCACTACTCCCGCTTCGTGGACATGGCACAGACCTGATCCGGAAGGCCGGCAGAGCCACGCCGGACATATCCGCTCGACGTCCGGGGGCAGGGCGGGTGGACTGGTGCCATGACGACACCTCAGGACGATCTCCTCCCCAGCACACGCCGAGCCCTTCTGCATCGCATCGCCCTCGCGCAGAGCGAGGGGCGGGCGCCATCACTCGTCGCGACGGTGGTCCGCGGCGGGAAGGCGGTCTGGCACGGAGCGCGGACTTCGGTGGACGGTCACGGGCCGGACGGGAACGTGCAGTACCGGATCGGCTCCATCACCAAGACGTTCACGGCGGTGCTCGTACTCCGGCTGAGGGACGAGGGTCTCCTGGACCTCGGTGACCCGCTGGAGAAGCATCTCTCGGGTACGGGCGCGGGGGAGATCACCATCGCCCAACTCCTCGCGCACACAGGCGGATTGGCGGCCGAGTCGCCCGCGCCCTGGTGGGAACGCACACCCGGATCGCTCCGCCCCGGTCTGGCCGATGTGCTGGGCGAGCAGCCGTTCCGGCATCCGGTCGGCCGACGCCACCACTACTCGAATCCCGGCTACACGCTGCTCGGTGCCCTCGTCGAGGAGGTACGGGGTGCCCCCTGGGAGGACGTGCTGCGCCGCGAAGTACTCGAACCACTCGGCCTGCACCGTACGAGTGGAGACCCGCAAGCCCCGCACGCGGGAGGCTGGGCGGTCCACCCCTGGGCCGACGCGATGATGCCCGAGCCCACGGAAGACCTCGGGCGCATGGCTCCGGCAGGGCAGCTCTGGTCCACCACGGGGGACCTGGCCCGCTTCGCCGCCTTCTTGATCGAGGGTGACGACCGGGTCCTGAGCGCCGAGTCGGTCCGGGAGATGCGGACGCCCGCGGCTCCCTCGGAGACCGCGGACCTGGCCGTGGGAACCAGCTACGGGCTCGCGATGCAGATCCTGCATCGTGACGGACGGACCCTCGTCGGGCATTCCGGATCCCTGCCGGGCTTCCTTGCCGGGCTGGTGATCAGCGTGGACGACGACGTGGCGGCCGTCGTGCTGTCCAACTGCACTTCGGGACCTCCCACGTTCGCCGTCGCCGCCGATCTGGTGCGGATCGTCGCGGAGGCCGAGCCGCGGATTCCCGAGCCTTGGCGGCCGATGGCCGAAGTCGACCGGGCGGTTCTGGAACTTGCGGGTCAGTGGTACTGGGGGACGCATCCCTTTGGCCTGCGGGTGCCGGTGACCGGCGGGCTGGTGCTAGGGCCACTGTCGGGCATCGGCCGTGGCGCCCGCTTCAGGGCGAACGGCGACGGGACGTGGACCGGGCTCGACGGCTATTACGCGGGTGAGCTTCTACGGCCCGTCCGGCGGGATGACGGGTCGGTGAGCCACCTGGACCTCGGGTCGTTCGTGTTCACGCGTCAGCCGTACGACAAGGAGGCTCAGGTGCCCGGTGGAGTGGACGCGGCCGGCTGGCGAGGAATGAAGTAGCCGCACCGTCGTGGAGGTGGCCTGTTTCACGTGAAACAGGCCACCTCTTCGCGTGGGTGAGCTGCGGAGCCTGCCTCTGTACCGCTGCATGTGCCGTACGGCGCCCACGAGGGGCGCGTTCAGGTGTCCCGGCTCCTCGGGTCAGAGCGCGAGCTTGAAGCCGACGTGGGAGGCCTCGAAGCCGAGCCGTTCGTAGAAGCGGTGGGCGTCGGTGCGGGAGGCGTCGGAGGTGAGCTGGACCAACTGGCAGCCCTGGCGGCGGGATTCATCGATCGCCCACTCGATGAGCTGTGTTCCGAGCCCACTGCCGCGTTCGTCGGCGTGAATGCGGACGGCCTCGATGATCGAGCGGGTCGCTCCCTTCCGGGAGAGCCCGGGAATCACCGTGAGCTGCAGAGTGCCGACGACGCGGCTCTCGCGGACGGCGACGACGAGGTGCTGGTTCGGGTCGGCACTCAGACGCTTCAGGGCGTCCAGGTACGGGGTCAGGTCGTCGGGCGATTCCCGCTGCGCTCCCAGCGGGTCGTCGGCCAGCATCGCGACGATGGCGTGCATGTCGTCGGCGACTGCGGCTCGTATTTCAAGATCTGCCATGAGCGCACCCTACGAGGGCACGCCCACTGACGACATCGGCTGTACGGGCGCGTTCGCCGACTCCACGACGCGGACCAGCGGTGCCAGCTCCGGGACCTCGGCGGCGTCGTCGAGCGCCTCGCGGAGCGCGGCGTCGTTGGTCGGGCGTGCTGCGGTCAGCAGTTCCAGGCCCGCCTCGCTGACGTTCGTGTAGATGCCACGGCGGTCGGTCGGGCAGAGATAGCGGGCGAGCAGCCCTCGGTCCTCGAGCCGGGTGACCAGGCGGGTGGTGGCGCTCTGGCTGAGCACGACCGCGTCCGCGACCTGCTTCATCTGCAGATGGCCTCCCTCACCGTCGTGCTGTCGGCTGAGCACGTCGAGCAGGGAGTACTCGCGCACGCTGAGTCCGTGATGGGCCTGCAGGGCCCGCTCGATGTGCGCCTCGATCCTCCCGTGCAGCAAGGAGAGGGCGCACCATCCCTGAGCGAGGGCGGTGAGCGCGGGGTCCGTGGCTGTCATGACGTTTCCTCCGTCCCGGAGCGGCTGAAACCAGGATAGAGCACGAACGCAATAGCCCGCTGTTGCATATAGCCCGCGTCTGCAACTATTGTGGGCGCACGCTAAGCGCTCCTGCAATCTTCTGGAAGGTGTATCCCACCATGCCTCTCGCGCTTCTGGCCCTCGCGATCGGGGCCTTCGGAATCGGAACGACCGAGTTCGTCATCATGGGCGTCCTGCCCGAGGTCGCCGGAGACTTCGGGGTCTCCATCCCCACCGCCGGACTGCTGGTCACCGGCTATGCGCTCGGAGTGGTGATCGGCGCGCCGATCATGACCGCTCTGGGTACGAAGGTGTCCCGCAAGCGCATGCTGATGGCGCTGATGGGGCTGTTCGTCCTCGGGAACCTGCTCTCCGCCGTGGCTCCGGTCTTCGGCCTGATGCTCGTCGGCAGGGTGGTTGCCTCCCTCGCCCACGGTGCGTTCTTCGGCATCGGCTCGGTGGTCGCCGCCGAACTCGTCGCGCCCGAGAAGAAGGCCGGCGCGATCGCGATGATGTTCAGCGGTCTCACGATCGCCAACGTCGTCGGTGTCCCGCTGGGCACGCTGATCGGACAGTCCGCGGGCTGGCGGGTCACGTTCGCGGGCGTCGCCGTGCTCGGACTGGTCGGGCTGCTGGGCATCGCCAAGCTGGTCCCGGAGATGCCGAAGCCCGAGGGCGTTCACCTGCGCCATGAACTGGCCGCGTTCAAGAACGTCCAGGTACTGCTCGCCATGGCGATGACCGTGCTCGGCTTCGGCGGAGTCTTCGCCGCCATCACCTACATCGCACCGATGATGACGAACGTGGCAGGCTTCGCCGACGGATCGGTCACCTGGCTGCTCGTCTTCTTCGGTCTCGGCATGGTCGGCGGCAACCTCGTCGGCGGCAGGTTCGCCGACCGTGCCCTGATGCCGATGCTCTACGTGTCCCTCGGCGGCCTCGCCGTAGTACTGGCGCTGTTCACCTTCACCGCACACAACAAGATCCTCGCGGCCGTCACCATCGCTCTGATCGGTGCCCTCGGCTTCGCGACGGTTCCCCCGTTGCAGAAGCGCGTGCTCGACCAGGCGCACGGCGCCCCGACGCTTGCCTCGGCCGTGAACATCGGTGCCTTCAACCTCGGCAACGCTCTGTCGGCCTGGCTCGGCGGGATGGTGATCGCCGCCGGTCTCGGCTACACCGCCCCCAACTGGGTCGGCGCGGCCCTAGCCGCAGGCGCACTCGTCCTCGCCGTCCTCTCGGCCGCTCTGGAGCGGCGGGCGTCCACCCCCGGCACTGTCGTTGCCGGCGGCACTCCCGCCGATCAGCGGACCGCCGTCCACTCCTGACCGAGATCGAGCCGGCCTGAGCAAGGGCCGTCCCAAGGCTGTCTCGACTCAGCACCTCCTCAACACCCTGAACAGCACACCCCCACAAGGAGAAACCCCGATGAGCACCACCGTCACCGCCGTCGCCCCCCTGACCATCGAGGACGCGGAGGTCCTCGTCACCGCGGCCCGGCGTGCCGCCGAGGCCGCCGGTGTGCGAGTCAGCGTCACCGTCCTCGACGCAGGCGGCCACCTGCTCGCCTTCCGGCGCGACGACCAGGCCGTGCTGATCTCGGGAGAGACCAGCACCCGCAAGGCCTACACGGCCCTTCAGCTCAACTCGGCCACCGCCGATCTGGTCGACGCCGTGCAGCCGGGCGGTCTCTTTCACACCCTGCCGACCGCGCTCGACCGTCCCCTGCTGTTCATCGCGGGTGGTGTGCCCGTGCACCGCGGCGGCCGTCTGATCGGCGCGGTCGGGGTCGGCGGCGGCATGCCCGACCAGGACCACGGCTTCGCCGTCACCGCCGTCGAGACGCTCGTCTGACCTTCACGTTGCCGCAGCGTCTTTTCCGGGCGCTCTGCAGACCCGAAGTGCCGGATCCCACATGGTTGGGGGTCCGGCACTTCTGTCATGACGTCGGGCGAGTTCTGGGCGGACGGCCACCGTGAACGGTGTGAAGCGACGCGTCCGGTCACCCGGCAGGTCAGGGACCCTGGACGACGTGTCGCATCAGACGTCGGCCGATGCCTTGTCGTGCACGCCGCTCGGCGACCAGGGCCATGCCGGCCGATGCCAGTTCGGACGCTCAGGCGGGCCGTATGTGGCCACCGCGCAGAGCGGTTTCACGTGAAACGTCCGGCTGTGCGCCCCAGGGTGAAGGTGCTCGGCTCGGCGGTGAAGGTGCAGATCGCGAACCGGCTTTGTGAAGGGTTCGGGAGGGGCCGAATCGACTGCGCCGGTCTGTGGTGACTCCCGTCGGGCAGGCCCTTTGGGCATCGTCCCGCTGTCCGTCGCGGTCAATGCGCGGCGGCATCCGTGCGGTCCCGCCACTCACTCATCCGTGAGCCGAAATCTGTGGGACGCCTATCAATTGGGCTACCGAGCACGGTAATTGAGGCAATTGGCAGGTCCGGCGTCGGTGGATTCGCGGAGAGCGAAGAGGGGACTTGTGCGGGGAGCTACTGCCGGTATGGTCGACTCCGGTTCGCGTCCGCCGACATGTGTACCCGTCGTGGTGGAACGAACGCAGGCCAAAGCAGCGTAACGGGATGGAGAGATCGAAGACCCGTATTTTCCGTTATGCGGTCGGGTGTCGACCCGCAGTGGGATGCTGCGGTGAGAGCACTGCGGCCAATGTCACATTCTCTCCTTGCTTGTCCGTGCTGGGCAGGAATCCAGGTTCAATGTGGCCGCATTGGGACAACGGAACTGAACCGGGAAAGAGAACACGCCGTCTGCGGGGGAAAGCAGGCATCTTCCGATCGTGGAGGTGCGCAGACCGACCGAAAGATGTTCGAGGCGAGGCAGAACATGGACGCTCCGACCACCACGTCGGCCGACAACGGCACTTCAGGCGGCAACGGCGGGGGCGGCTGGTTCACTCCACGCAAGGAGCCCGAGGCTCCCAGTGGGGACCAGACGCCGTCGGACGGCCGCCGACTGGCCGCGATGCGCCCGATGGGCCGTTCGACCGCGGCGCCCGAGGAACAGGCGCAAGCCGCCCCCCAGCAGACAGCCCCCGAGCGGGAAACGTCCGAGCAGGAACGAATATCCACAGGCGAGACAGTCATGGCTCGGCACGGCGCGGCACCGGCGTCCCACTCGGGGACTCCTGCCACGACGCGAGCTGACGAGACGCCGCGCCGCACCCTGGGCCCGCACGAGTCGGCGCTGTCCGGGACGCGTCCTTCGCCGTCCGCACCGCCCGAGGCGGGCCCTCCGCCGTCGGCGCGGCCCGAGGCGCAGCGGTTCGAGCCGGAGCCCGCTCACGAAGGCGTACAGCACCGTTCCGCTGCCGGACAGCCGGAGCGCCACGCTCCACGGCCCTCAGAGGGCTCTGGGCCCGGAGACAGGGCCACACAGCCGTTCCACGGCGCTCCCACGCCTGTCGCCCGGACCGAGCCGCGAGCGGCGGCGCCGCAGCCCGCCGCCTCGCGCCGGCCGTCTCCCGACGCCGTGTTGGTCCGCCGGACCATGGCGGAGGTCGGCCCGGTCGCCGACAAGGTCACGTCGTACTTCTACGCGCTGCTCTTCGTGCGTCACCCGGAGCTCCGCCCCCTCTTCCCCGCGGCGATGGACACCCAGCGGGACCGCCTGCTCAAGGCGCTCCTGACCGCCGCCGAGCACATCGACAACACCGAAGTCCTCGTCGCGTATCTGCAGAACCTCGGACGCGGACACCGCAAGTACGGGACACGGCCCGAGCACTACCCGGCCGTCGGTGAGTGCCTCATCGGATCTCTCAGCCACTACGCTGCGGCTGTCTGGGATCCCGAGACGGAGGCCGCCTGGGTGCGCACGTACACCACGATCTCCCAGGTCATGATCGACGCAGCCGCCGTCGACGAGTTGCGGGCTCCCGCGTGGTGGTACGCCGAGGTGGTGTCCCACGACCTGAGGACACCGGACGTCGCCGTCATCACCGTCCGGCCCGACCAGCCCTACCCGTTCCTCGCCGGCCAGTACACGAGCGTGGAGACGCCGTGGTGGCCGCGGGTCTGGCGGCACTACTCCTTCGCCTCTGCCCCACGCTCCGACGGACTGCTGACGTTCCATGTGAAGGCCGTACCGGCGGGCTGGGTCTCCAATGCGCTCGTCCACCGTGCCCGGCCCGGTGACGTCGTCCGGCTGGGCCCTCCGTCCGGCTCGATGACGGTCGACCACACCACCGACAGCGGCCTGCTCTGCCTCGGGGGCGGCACCGGTATCGCGCCCATCAAGGCACTGGTCGAGGATGTCGCCGAGCACGGGCACCGACGCCGCGTCGAGGTCTTCTACGGGGCACGTACCGACCACGACCTGTACGACATCGACACCATGCTGCGGCTCCAGCAGAGCCACCCATGGCTCGCGGTGCGCCCGGTCGTCGACCAGCAGGCACATCTGCAGCTGCCGGACGTCGTGCGTGAGTACGGGCCGTGGAACGAGTACGACGCGTACCTTTCGGGTCCGCCCGGCATGATCCGCAGCGGTGTCGACGCGCTCAGGGACATCGGTATCCCGTCGGACCGCATCCGCCACGACTCGGTGGAGGAACTCGTCGCGGCGGCCGGCGACTGACCGACGGGGCTCTGACCCGACGCCGTCTGCGGGGGGTCAGCCCAGGTCCGGTGCGTGCATGGCGCGCACGCCCTCGATGTTCCCGTCGAGGTAGTGCCTCAGCGACAGCGGAACGAGGTGGACCGAAGCGATGCCGACACGGGTGAACGGGACGCGGACGATCTCGTACTCGCCGCAGGGCTCGTCCATTTCCGGACCGTGCCGCAGGGACGGATCCATGGACTCCAGGTGACAGACGAAGAAGTGCTGGACCTTCACTCCGGTCGCGCCGTCGTCGCCGATGTGCTCGACGGTGTCCACGAAACAGGGGACCACGTCAATGATCTTGGCCCCGAGTTCCTCGTGCACTTCGCGGTGGAGCGCCTCGACGACAGTCGTGTCCTCCGGCTCGACCCCGCCGCCCGGGGTGAGCCAGTAGGGATCGACGCCGGGCTTGGTGCGCTTGATCAGGATCAGGTCGTCACCATCGAGCAGAACGGCACGGGCGGTGCGCTTGACCACGGGTCGGACGGTCATGGGAGGAATGTGGCCCGGCTGGTTCCACGTGAAACATCACCGGGGCACGATTTCGCGTGAAACCTCCGGAAGTCCTGCCCGGGGTCCCGGGCGAACCGAGCTCTCAGCTCCAGTCGGCGGCCGCTCGCAGCAGCCACTCGTGGGCGCGGGCGATGTGCGGCATCGCCAGCGTGCCCGTCCGCACGACGAGGAAGTACGTACGCAGGGGCGGCACCGCGGGATCAAGAAGGGCCACGACCTCACCACGCGCGATGGCGTCGGAGCAGAGATAGGCGGGCAGGACGGCGAGGCCGGCACCCGCGGCGGCGCAGGCGAGGACGGCACGCAGATCGGGGACGACGACCATGCCCGAAGAAGCCGGACGGCAGTCGAAGACCGAGGCCCAGTAGCGGGCGACGAGCGGCAACGACTCGTGGACCTCGACGACGGGGACGTCCTCCAGCGCGCGGGCACCCTTGCGGCGGAGTTTGCCGGGGCCGACCTCGGCGGCCCAGCGCGGGGCGGCGACCAGGACGTGTTCTTCGTCGCAGAGCGGAGTCGCGGTGAGGAGCGCACCCCGTGGACGGGCTGTTGTGATGGCCAGATCATGATGTCCGGCCGCGAGTCCCTCCAGGGTCTCCTCCGCGTTCCCGAACGAGGCGCGCAATGCGAAGCCCTGGCCGTCCTCCCCGGTCAGTTCCGTGAGCGCGGGCAGCGCCCGCTCGGCGGTGAACTCAGGAGGCCCGGCGAGGTGCAGTGTGCGGACGTGGGAGTCCTCGTCGAGGCCGGTCTCGGCGATCTCGACGAGCGCGTCGAGATGCGGCGCCGCCTTGTGTGCGAGTTCGTCGCCGATCGTCGTGGGGGTCACCCCGCGGGCCTGGCGCAGGAACAGGGGCCTCCCCAGCTGCCGCTCCAGTGTGCGGATCTGTGAGGTCACGGCCGGTTGCGAGAGCCCGAGCAGTGCGGCGGCACGAGTGAAGGAACCGGCCCGGTGCACCGTCACAAAAGTGCGCAGCAAGGCCAAGTCCATGGTGCCCCTCCCCTCCCAGCACCCCCGCGCGAGCCCCAACTATAAATAAGTCGATAGGTCTCTGTCGCTACTGTGATTGGACACTGACACAGAGTCAACTAGCCTTGTGCGCGCGGTTCTTCGCGCGCAGAACCGGGGCGGTCCGAGCCACGAGGGGGGAGGCTCGGACCGTCCGTCGTCCGTGGCGGGCGTACTGATCCCGCCGTCACGCTCCTCCTACTCCGCGGATGCGTCCAGAGCCCGCAGCACGTCCGCCACCAGGTCCTCCGGATCCTCGGCGCCCGCCGAGAAACGGATGAAGCCTTCCGGGACGGCGTCCCCGCCCCAGCGCCCACGTCGCTCGGCCGTCGACCGCACCCCGCCGAAACTGGTGGCGTCGTCCACCAGGGTCAGCGCGTCGAGAAAACGGTCCGCGTGCTCGCGCGTGGGCAGCGTGAAGGACACCACACAGCCGAACCGACGCATCTGCTGTGAAGCGATCTTGTACGAGGGGTCGTCGGGCAGTCCGGGGTAGCGCAGCCCGGTCACCTCGGGCCGGTCCCGCAGCGCCTCGGCGATCGTCCGGGCGTTGGCGGTCTGCCGGTCGGCGCGCAACTGCAGCGTCGCGAGCGAACGGTGGGCCAGCCAGGCCTCCATCGGGCCGGGGATGGCGCCGACCACCTTGCGCCAGCGTCGGACGGGAGCCATCAGGGCGGCGTCGCGTCCGGTGACGTACCCCAGCAGGATGTCACCGTGTCCGGTGAGCATCTTGGTGCCGCTGGCGACGGAGAAGTCGGCGCCGAGCTCCAGCGGGCGCTGGCCGAGCGGGGTGGCCAGCGTGTTGTCGACGGCCACGAGGGTGCCCTGCGCGTGGGCGGCCTCGACGAGGCGTCGGAGGTCGCACACGTCGAGCCCCGGGTTGGACGGCGTCTCGATCCAGAGCAGCTTCGCCCCGTCGAGCAGCTCCAGCTGGGCGTCCCCGGCCGTGGGCGCGGTGCGCACCTCGACACCGAACGCCGTCAGCTGTTCGCGCACGAGCGGCAGCACCTGATAGCCGTCGTCGGGCAGCACGACGACGTCGCCGGCGCGCAGCTGGGAGAAGAGCACGGCGGAGATGGCGGCCATGCCCGACGGGAAGGCGAGCGTTTCGACGCTGCCCTGCCCGGGCGCCTCCAGTTCGCCGATGGCGCGCTCCAGGAGCGTCCACGTCGGGTTCTCGTCACGGCCGTAGGTGTACGGGCCGGTCGGTTCACCGGGCAGATGGAAGTGCGCGGCGAAGACCGGGCCGGGCAGTGTCGGCTCGTACTTGACGGGCTCGGGCAGGCCGGCGCGTACCGCCCGGGTGCCGTCACCCCGCGAAGCGGTGCCCTCGCTCTGCCCCGCCGCGTCGGCGCCGTTTCCCGTGACGAAATCCCCAGACGTCATGCCGCTCGTCCTTCCACTTGCTCTCGTACCGCGGCGAGCAGTCCTGGGCTCGCCGCCTCCACCATCTCAAGACATTCGTCGAAGCCGTCCATATGTCCGTAATACGGATCGGGGACGTCCAGGTCGTCGCCCGCCGCGGGATCGTAGGACCGGAGCAGCCGGACCTTCTCGGCGTCCTCGGCGGTCGGTGCCAGCCGGCGCAGTGCCCTGAAGTGGCCTACGTCGAGCGCCACGACGAGGTCGAGTCGGGAGAACCACGAGGCCTGGAACCGACGGGCCGCGTGGTCGCTCCGGTAGCCGTTGGCCTCCAGGACGGAGACCGTGCGCTCGTCGGCGCCATCACCTTCGTGCCAGCCGTCCGTGCCCGCGCTGTCGACCTCGACCAGTTCGGCGAGCCCCGCGTCCGTGACGTGGGCGCGGAAGACGGACTCCGCCATCGGCGACCGGCAGATGTTGCCGGTGCAGACGAAACAGACGCGATAGGACATGGCTCTCTCTCAGTCGTCGTCGCCGTCGGGCAGGACGACGTTCAGCGCCCAGGACACGACGGAGATGATCAGCCCGCCGAGGACGGCGGTCCAGAAGCCCTCCACGTGGAAACTCAGGTCGAGCTTGTCGGCGAGCCATGAGGTGAGCAGCAGCATCAAGGCGTTCACCACGAGGGTGATCAGGCCCAGCGTGAGGATGAAGAGCGGGAAGGTCAGCACCTTCACGACCGGCTTGACCAGGAAGTTCACCAGTCCGAAGACCAGCGCGACGAGCAGCAGGGTGCCTATCTTCTTGCCTGTGCTGTCGCCCGTCAGGGTGATCTTGTCGAGCAGCCACACGGCGATGGCCAGGGCCCCCGCGTTGGCGATCGTCTTGACTACGAAATTCTTCATGTGTCTGATCGTGGCAGACGAGATCGACAAGCACGTAGCGGCTGTGGACAAGGCCCGCGGTGCACGACAGCGGACGAGGACGATGAAGGCATTCCGGCTGGACGAACTGGAGGCGGAACGCGCCGCCAACGACGGGGCGTACCTGCAGTTCCTGCGGGAGCGGAACATGTCGGTCGGGCTGTACGCCCTCGACGCGGGGGAGCACGACCCCCAGAACCCGCACGCCCAGGACGAGGTGTACTTCGTGGTGAGCGGTCGCGCTTCGATCACGGTCGGCCTGGAGACCACCCCGGTGGCACGCGGCAGCGTCGTGTACGTGCCCGCCGGCGTCGCCCACAAGTTCCACCACATCACCGAGGACCTCCGGGTCCTGGTGATGTTCTCTCCCCCCGAGAGCTGACCCGGAGTCTCAGGGTTCCCTAGGGGGACGGTCAGGGGAGGACAAGGGGCGCGAGGCCCCCGTGCGGCCCCTTCGGCGACCTAGCATCGACGCAGGACATCAGAGAACCCGGAATCGGCGTCCCGATGTTGGGACCACGGGCGAGAAGAGGCAAGGACAAAGACGATGCGAGAGATCTTCGACGGTATGCCGTGGTGGGTGAAGTGGGTCGCGGTGCCGGTGATCGCACTGGTGGTGTTCGGTGGCCTCATAGCGAGCGTCGTCGGCTTCGTCATCGGCCTGCTCTTCAAGCTGCTCGTCTTCGTCGCGCTGGTCGGCGGACTGATCTACATCGTGCGGAAGTTCATGTCGAGTTCGTCCTCGCGCAGCGACTGGTGAGGCGTGAGCGGGCGGGCGATCGGTAACGGTGTGGGGGGAAAGGGAACGCAAGGTTCCCTCGGGCGGGGGAAGTTTCCGGCGAGGACGGCTCTGAGCGGCGGCTGACGGTTAAAGTCCGGAATTCGACGCGGGTGTCGATTCCCGCGGGCAGCGCACACCCCTCCCGTGTTCCCCCGCACGGGCGGTCCTCCTCGCGCTTCGGGAGTGCCCCTTGGCCACGGTTGACACCGCACCCGCACCATCCG
This sequence comes from Streptomyces sp. NBC_01428, assembly GCF_036231965.1. Classification (NCBI taxonomy): domain Bacteria; kingdom Bacillati; phylum Actinomycetota; class Actinomycetes; order Kitasatosporales; family Streptomycetaceae; genus Streptomyces; species Streptomyces sp. NBC_01428. The sequence goes on from NZ_CP109499.1 coordinate 4,747,063, forward strand.
CCGCTCCACCCCTTCAGCGATCGGGCGAGCCCGCGGGCGCTCGTGTCCCTCCGGTGCAACCGCGTACGTCTCCAGGGGAGACGCCCGTGTCCCGGTCGGCGCCGGCCACCTCGGCCTCTCCGCGGGCCCAGACCACTCCGCGCGCCCCGACGGCGGAATCCCCCGCACCGCGAACGAGGCCGGGGGACGCGCCCACGAGGGGCGTACGTCCGCAGGCCCCCACGCCGCCCGCCGCGGTGTCCGGAGCGGTACGCACCACGCGCGTCCCTGTTCCGGAGCCCGAAGTCGCCCCCCTGGATCCGCACCCCACCACGCTGATCGGGTCGGTGCAGCGGGCCATGCGCCTGCTTGAGGCGGTCTCCTCGCGTGACCAGGGTGCCCCCGCCAAACAGCTCGCCCGGGAGGCCGGACTCGCCCTGCCGACCGCGTACCACCTGCTGCGCACCCTCGTTCACGAGGGCTATCTGCGCCGCGACAAGGGCCTGTTCTTCCTCGGGGACGCCGCCGAACGCCTGGGCAGCAGCGGCGCCCAGCAGAAACGTCGCAGCACGGTGAGCGAGACTCTCGCCCGCTGGCGTGACGCGGTCGGCGCCCCTGTCTACTACGCGATCTACCGTGAGGGCGAGATCGAGGTCATGTGTGTCGCCGACACTCCCGCGAACCCCGCGGTCGAGGAGTGGGCCGACTTCCGCGAGACCGGACACGCGCACGCGATCGGTCAGTGCCTGCTGTCCCAGTTGGACGAGAAGTCACGGCGCGACCACCTCTCCCGGTATCCGGTGCAGTCCCTCACGCCGTACACGGTGCGTGACGAAGACCGGCTGCTGCGGCGTCTCGAACGGACCGGGCGCATGGAACCGGTCATCGAGCGGCAGGAGTACGCGCTGGGTGCCGTCTGTGCCGCGATCCCGATCACCGTGGGCAGTATTGCCGGGTCAATCGGCCTTTCCCTGCCCTCCCACCAAGCCGACCGACTGCTCCTCGCGACGCGAAAGTTGCAGAGTGAAATCGGCCTGGTCCTGGGGTCACTCGGCATCTCTATCAGTATCTGAAAACTCACTCCTTGTGATCTGTCGTGCACGTTGAGCAATATTTCAGCTGTGTCAGGGGGACGATTCCTGGCCAGGTGACAGCGAACGACGGGGTAGGCGATGCGCGAGTCGGTGCAGGCAGAAGTCATGATGAGCTTCCTCGTGTCTGAGGAGCTGTCCTTCCGCATTCCGGTGGAACTGCGCTACGAGACCCGTGATCCGTACGCTGTGCGGCTGACGTTCCACCTGCCCGGTGACGCGCCGGTGACCTGGGCGTTCGGGCGGGAGCTGCTCATCGACGGGGTGGGCAGGGCATGCGGTGACGGCGATGTGCACATCGCGCCGGCCGACCCCGAGGCGTTCGGCGAAGTACTGATCCGGCTTCAGGTCGGCTCCGACCACGCCCTGTTCCGGTCGGGAACGGCACCACTCGTCGCCTTCCTCGACCGCACGGACAAGCTCGTACCGCTCGGTCAGGAGCGGTCGCTCGACGGGTTCGACACCTACCTGGACGACGCGCTCGACCGCATCCTCGCGGAGGAGCAGAGCGCAGGCTGAAACCTCGTCACCCCCGGGCGGAGTAACGCTTCCTCAGCGGGCGCCCGCCGCGGACAGCCGGGTCCACACGGTCGTCGGGGACGGCTCAGCGCTTGCGGCGACGGCCCTTCCCGCTCCGGGCCGGCATCCTGGCGCCCGCGGGCTCCAAGGAGACGGCCGGGGCCCCCTCACGGTCCGCCGCGACCACCAGAGCGGCCAGCGCGGTCGTCACGGGTACCGCGGCGACCAGGCCGATCGACCCGACCAGCGTGCGCACGATCTCCTCGGCGACCAGTTCACTGTTGGCGACGGTCCCCACGCTGCTCTGCGCGATCGAGAACAGCAGCAGCAGAGGCAGCGCGGCACCCGCGTACGCCAGGACGAGCGTGTTGACCACGGACGCGATGTGGTCCCGGCCGATCCGGATGCCCGCCCGATACAGGCCGCGCCAGCCCATCGTGGGGTTCGCCTCGTGCAGTTCCCAGACAGCCGACGTCTGCGTCACCGTCACGTCGTCGAGCACACCGAGCGAACCGATGATGACCCCGGCCAGCAGCAGACCGCTCATGTCGATCGACGGGTACAGGCCGTGGATCAGACCGGTGTTGTCGTCCGTGTTGCCGGTCAGGACCGCCCAGTCGATGAAGACGGAGCCCAGGATGCCGATCAGCAGCAGGGAGAGCAGGGTGCCCACCACCGCGACGGATGTTCGGGCCGACAGCCCGTGGCACATGTAGAGCGCGATCAGCATGATGGCGCTGGAGCCGACGACCGCCACGACCAGGGGGTTCGACCCCTGCAGGATCGCGGGCAGGATGAAGAAGTTCAGGATCATGAAGCTGATGGCCAGGGCGACCAGTGCCATGACGCCGCGCATCCGTCCCACCACCACGACGACCACGGCGAACAGGCCCGCCAAAAGCGCCAGGGGCAGCTTCCGGTTCGCGTCCGTCACCGAGTACTGGAGGTCCTTCGGGGCCGAGGGCTCATAGGCGACGATGACCTTCTCGTCCTGATGCAACTGCCGTGACTGGTCCGGCTGGACGATCTCCGTGAACGTACGGCCCTTGTCCTTGCCGGTGTCGATCCGGATGGTCGCCCGCTTGCACTCGCCCGTCGCCTGCTGCTGCGCGGAGGAGCCTTCGGCCGTGGAGGTGTCGCCCGTCGGCGTCTCCCCCGAGGCGTTCACGGATTTGCAGTCCACCTGGACGATCTTGGTGACCGTCGCGTTCTGGGTCTGCCGGTCGAAGCCGACACCGGAGCGCTCGTGAGCCGGTGCGCCACCGGGCCACAGCACCACGAGGCCCACGGCGACCGCGGCGGCGAAGGGGATCAGTACCGCTGCGATGACCTTGCGCAGATGCTTCGAGACGGGCGCCGCCGGGCCGTGGTTGTGGCTGTGCGAGTGGCCGTGCCCACCGCCCGAGCCCTGTCCGTGGCCACCCCCCGAACCCTGTCCGTGGCCGTCGCCCGGGCCGTGCCCGTGCCCGTCTTCCGGACCCTGTGCACCCCCCGGGCCTCGGCCCTGGCCGAGGTCCTGCCCCTGCGGGTCACCGTTACCGGGGCCGTCGTTTCCCCCGCCCGGTCTCGGACGGGGACCGTTTCCGGGCCCCGGACCATGCCCGTATCCCTGACCGTCGGCCGGTCCAGCTCCGTGTCCGCGACCGTTGCCGGGACCACGTCCACGGCCGTCGTCGGAGCCCGGACGGCGAGGCGGCTCGGACGGTGGGAACGAGGGCTGCTGGGTCGTTGTCACCGACCGATCATCGCAAGAACGGCGAGGGCCCCCTGTTCACCGCGCCAGATATGACGCTAGCGTGGAGTCACCTTTGCACACGCGGGAGCTCGGAGCACCGGGCTGAGAGGGCGCTGACCTCCGTCTTCGCGATGTTTCACATGAAACATCGGCGAACGGAAGCCGCTGCGTCGACCGCCGAACCTGTTACCGGGTAATGCCGGCGTAGGGAGTAGGTCTCATGACCAACAAGGACGTACGCACGCCTGCCTCCAGCCAGACGGACGGCACTTCGTCGCCGTCTCCGGACGATGAGGCCGGGAAGTCCATCGGCTGGCACAAGGCGTACGTCGGGGGTACGCGTCCCGATCTGCGCGTGCCGGTCCGTCAGGTGCACCTGACCAATGGGCAGTCCGTGACGCTGTACGACACCTCCGGCCCGTACACCGATCCGGGCATCGACACGGATGTCCGCCGGGGACTGGCGCCGCTGCGGGAGAACTGGATCATCGCGCGCGGCGACACCGAGGAGTACGCGGGCCGTCCCGTCCGCCCGGAGGACGACGGGATCAAGCACACGTCGCCGCGCGGCGGTCTGCGCAACCTCGACGCCGTCTTCCCGGGGAGGCCGCGTCAGCCCCGACGGGGGCGTTCCGGGCAGGCGGTCACGCAACTCGCGTACGCCCGCCGCGGTGAGGTCACCCCGGAGATGGAGTTCGTCGCCCTCCGGGAGAACGTCGAACCGGAGGTCGTGCGCGAGGAGATCGCCGCCGGCCGGGCGGTACTGCCGGTGAACGTCAACCACCCCGAGATCGAGCCGATGATCATCGGCAAGCGGTTCCTGGTGAAGGTGAACGCCAACATCGGCAACTCCGCGGTCACTTCCTCCATCGAGGAGGAGGTCGAGAAGATGACCTGGGCGACCCACTGGGGCGCCGATACTGTCATGGACCTGTCTACCGGACGGAACATCCACACCACCCGTGAGTGGGTGCTGCGCAACTCCCCCGTTCCCATCGGAACCGTGCCGCTCTACCAGGCGTTGGAGAAGGTCGACGGCCGTGCCGAGGAGCTCACCTGGGAGATCTACAAGGACACGGTCATCGAGCAGGCCGAGCAGGGCGTGGACTACATGACGGTCCACGCGGGTGTCCGCCTGGCGTATGTGCCGCTCACCGCGAACCGCAAGACCGGCATCGTCTCGCGCGGTGGTTCGATCATGGCGGCCTGGTGCCTCGCACACCACCAGGAGTCGTTCCTGTACGAGAACTTCGAGGAACTCTGCGAGATCCTCGCCGCGTACGACGTCACCTACTCGCTCGGCGACGGTCTGCGGCCCGGCTCCATCGCGGACGCCAACGACGCAGCGCAGTTCGCGGAGTTGAGGACGCTCGGGGAACTCAACACGATCGCGAAGCGTTTCCATGTACAGACGATGATCGAAGGCCCGGGACATGTCCCGATGCACAAGATCAAGGAGAACATCGACCTTCAGCAGGAGATCTGTGATGAAGCTCCGTTCTATACGCTCGGCCCGCTGACCACGGACGTCGCGCCCGCGTACGACCACATCACCTCCGGCATCGGTGCCGCCATGATCGCCTGGTGGGGCACGGCCATGCTCTGCTACGTGACGCCCAAGGAGCACCTGGGGCTGCCCAACCGTGACGACGTCAAGACCGGCGTCATCACCTACAAGATCGCCGCCCATGCGGCCGATCTCGCCAAGGGCCACCCCCGTGCGCAGGACTGGGACGACGCGCTGTCCGATGCCCGCTTCGAGTTCCGGTGGGAGGACCAGTTCAATCTGGCCCTCGATCCGGACACGGCGCGGGAGTTCCACGACGAGACTCTTCCGGCCGAGCCGGCCAAGACCGCCCACTTCTGCTCGATGTGCGGACCGAAGTTCTGCTCGATGAAGATCAGCCAGAGCATCAACGAACGGTTCGGTGGCGACAAGGCTGCGGGTGCTTCGGAGGCGGAGATCTCCGAGGGCATGCTCCAGAAGTCCCGGGAGTTCGCGGAGGCGGGCAACCGCGTCTATCTGCCCCTGGCCGACTGACCTGCTCCGCGGGTCGCGGTCCGGGGAGCCGAACCCCCGGGCCGTGGCCGGCGGGCAGCCGAGAGGCAGTCGGTGCGGGGCCGTTCGGTCATGCCGGGGCGTCCTGCGGATACCAGCGCAGTTCCACGGTGTTGCCGTCCGGGTCGCGGACATAGAGCGAGGTGGCCGTGCCCCGGGCGCCGAAGCGCGGGGCGGGTCCGTCGAGGACGGTGAAGGTGCCGGCGGCGACCACCTCGTCCCAGTCCAGCGGTTCCACCGCCAGACAGATGTGGTCGACGTTCGCCTCCCCTCGGGCGCCGGCGACCAGGTCGATGATGGTCTCCTCGGTGACCCGCACCGACGGGAACGGGGCCTGACCGATCCGCCACTCGGCGACGCGGACCGGTTCCAGACCCAGGACGCCGATGTAGAAGTCCAGGGAACGCTCGACGTCTTCGACGGTGAGCACCAGGTGGTCGAAGGCCTTCACGCGGACGGAGCTCATGACGCCTCCAGTGCCACGGCGCGGCGGAGCCACTCGGCGAACAGGGCCGGGTCGATCTCGTCGACCCGGCTGAGCTTCACGGAGGCCATCCGGCGGGAACCGGCCACCAGCCGCCCCGAGGGGTCGGCCAGATCCTGACCGCGCCAGAGACCGAAGGTGACGTAGGACGTATAGGCCCTGAGCAGGCAGACCGGCGTCCGGCCGGGTCTGTCGCCGAGGCTCCACGTGGGGTGTCCGTGCCACAGGGCGCCGGAAGCCTCGGGGAGGGCGGAGTCGATGACGGGGCGGATCTTGTCGGCGATCTCGCGCAGCGGACCGTCGAGGTTGTCCAGGTAGGAGGTGATGTCCGAGGCAGTCATGCGGTTCCCGTTCAGGAGGGAGCATCTGGGAGGGGCTCGTCGAAGGGTGAGGAGACAAGAGCCTGGCCGGGATTGTCCCGAAAGGCCGTGGTGATGCCTTCTACGATCCGCCGTGCGGCAGCCGCCATCAAGGCAGGATCGGTGTGCGACCGTTGAGCGAGATTTAACGCCGGGAGGAATCGTGCTGGAGCGGCAGGAGATCGAGACCTTCCTGGCACTGGCCGAGGAGCTGCACTTCGGCCGCACCGCCGAGCGATTGCTGATCACGACCGGACGCGTCAGTCAGGTGATCAAGAAGGTCGAGCGCCAGGTGGGCGGCACGCTGTTCGAACGTAACAGCCGCTCGGTCCGGCTCACCCCCATCGGACGCCGGCTGGCCGACGACCTGGTGCCCCTGGTCGCGGCGATGGACGAGGCGCTGCGGCGGGCAAAGGACGCCAGCCGCGGGGTCTCCGGGGAATTGCGCGTCGCCTTCCTCGGCGAGTGGACGGCACCGGCACTGCTCAGAGCCGTCGCGCTGTTCGGGGAGCGCCACCCGGACTGTCGTGTCGATGTGCGAGAGGTCCAGCTGGCCAACTCGCGGGCCAGCCTGGTGGACGGCTCGATCGACCTCCTGCTCGCGTCGTACCCCTTCGACGGGATGGCCTGCGGGCCCGCGCTGCTGCGGGAGAGACGCGTCCTCGCCGTGGCCGCCGATCATCCGCTCGCCTGCGAGAAGGGTGTGTCCGTCGAAGTGCTCGCGGAGTACCCCGTCGTGCAGTACCCGCACGTGACCTCGGCGGGGTTCAAGCGGGACCGCACGCCGGACCGTACTCCGTCGGGCAGACCTGTTCCGAAGGGTCCGGTCGGCGAGTCGTTCTCGGAGATGTTGACCCTCGTCGCGATGGGGCGGGGCGTTCTACCGGTGGGGGACCACTCCCGGCAGTACTACCCCCGGCCCGATGTCGCCTACGTGCCCCTGCTTGACGCGCCGCCGATCGAGAGGGGGCTGATCTGGAGTGAGGCCAACACCACGGAGCGGTTGCGCGCGTTCGTCCGGGCTGCGACGGACGCGACCGGCTCCGTCTGAGGCGGGTCCCGTTCCGAGCGGACGCGGCCGGGGCCGGCGTCGCCGCTCCCGGCGGAGACGGGCCGAAGGATGAAGGCGCGTGCACCTAGTTGTGTATCGGGCGGGCCCGGTGCGCGGTTCTCTGGGCAGACTGGGCGCATGACAGCGACATCCATGAGCAAGGGCGGCAACCTTCCCGTCGCCGTCGACGCGGTGCAGGTCGAGCTCGGCTGGTCCGGAGGTCCCGGCGCGCCGGACGCCGATGCCTCGGTGCTGCTGCTCGGCGCCGACGGGCGGGTGAGGGACGACGGTGACTTCGTCTTCTACAACCAGCCTCAGCACGCCTCGGGTGCCGTGCGTCATCTGGGCAAGCGGCGGGACGGCGGCGCCACGACGGACACCGTCGGAGTGGATCTGGCGTCCCTGGAACCGGGGATCGAGCGGGTCGTCCTCGGTGCTTCGGCCGACGGGGGCACCTTCGGCGGGCTGTCCGGTCTGCGGCTTCGGCTGCTCGACGCCGGGACGGGCAGGGAACTGGCGTTGTTCGAGATGGAGGCCACGACGGAGACGGCGTTCATCGGTGGTGAGCTGTACCGGCGGGCCGGTCAGTGGAAGTTCCGCGCGGTGGGTCAGGGGTACGCGTCCGGACTCGCGGGTCTGGCAACCGACTTCGGGATCAGTGTGGACGAGGAACCGGACGCCACCGGGACGCCGGCGTCCTCGACGCCCACGTCAGCCCCCACGCCCGCCCCGGTGTTCCCGCCGGCTCCCGCGGCTCCGGCACCTCCGCCGACCGCCGTGACCTGGCCCGCGTCGGCAGCCGGGGCGGCCGCCCCGGCTCCGCCCGTCGGCTCGCCGTACGGGAGCGCGCCCTCGCCGTCCGCCCCTCGCGTGCCGCCCCGCCCGCCGGTGGCACCGGCCCCGGCCGGTGCCTCCGCTCCGCGGCTGGTCAAGGGCGAGGAGCAGTTGCCGGTGGACATGCGCAAGCGGCTCTCGCTGAGGAAGGAGCAGGTGGCGGTCAGCCTGCGCAAGCACGGGGCGGAGGGGGTGACGGCGCGCGTCATCCTGGTTCTGGATGCCTCCGGGTCCATGTCCTTCCTGTACTCGAAGGGGGTCGTGGCCGATGTCGTGGAGCGGATGGCCGCGGTGGCCGCGCAGCTCGACGACGACGGAGAGATGCAGGCGTGGACGTTCGCCTCGAATCCGGCCCGGCTGCCGGACCTCGCGCTGGGGGAGTTGCCGGAGTGGCTGCAGCACCATGTCCGGGTCGGTGAACTGACGCTGTTCCGCCGCAAGAAGCCACGCAAGGGTCTGTTGCCGGGCCAGGTGGACATGCGCGCGGTGGGGATCCAGAACGAGGAGCAGAAGGTGATCGCGGAGGTGCGGTCGTACGTCCGTGACCACCCCGCCGCCGCCCCCACCCTGGTGCTCTTCTTCTCCGACGGCGGCGTCTACCGCAACAAGGAGATCGAGACCGAGCTGCGGGAGGCGGTCGACGAGCCGGTCTTCTGGCAGTTCGTGGGGTTGGGGCGTTCCAACTACGGAGTGCTGGAGCGGTTCGACACCCTGCCGGGCCGGCGCGTCGACAACGTGGGCTTCTTCGCCGTCGACGACATCAGCGACGTACCCGACGCGGAGCTCTACGACCGGCTGCTGTCCGAGTTTCCTTCGTGGATGCGCGAGGCCCGGCGGCTCGGCATCCTCTGAGAGGACGTGGCGGGGCGGCCGGGGGCCGGCCGTCACCCGCCCGGGGCAGCCTTGTGGGCCCGCGCGCCTGCGCGGGCCCGTTCTCCCGTGGTTCCGGCCGTCGACCGTCCGGAATCACTCGGGCTGGTGTTCGGGCCCCCCGAAGTCCGGGCTCGAGAAGTCCGGGCTGGAGAAGCTCGGGCGCGGACCGGCCGCCGGTCCGCCGTCGGGGCTGCTGAACCCCGGCCGGTCGTAACCCAGATGCGGCATGCGGCTGGGCGCCGGTGCGGCGCGGTCCAGGGCCACCGAGCCCGGATCCGCGAGGGCCTCCCGGAAGAACGGCAGGATGCCGCGCTCCAGCAGGGCGTCGTGCCAGGCGTCCCTGGCCCGGGCGACCTGTTCGGTCACCTCGCCGCCCGCTCCCGCGAGGAGCGAGGACGAACTGTTGCGCAGGGCCGTCAGCAGCAGTCCGGCCGCGGCGACGAGGATCGCCGCCGCGGTGACCGCGCCGAAGACCCATCCGGTGGTGAGCAGGGTCTGGGCGATGGCCGGCTCGGGGTTGAGCATCTTGAGGATGTAGCCCACGAGCAGGAATATCACCGCGGCTGTCCCGGCGAGGACGGGGGCGAGCACCGCGACGACGGCGATGGCGCCGGCACCCGCGGTCTCGGTGACCTCCCCCACGGTGGCGGCGAGTCCCATCGCTCCGGCGCCGGGTTCCGGAGAGCCGGCCTCCTCGCTCACGACGGGGGTGGACGCCACCGGGCGGCGCATTTCCTCGCGGGCCTTCACGTAGTGCGCGTACTCGTCCGCCGCGGCCGTCGTGATGAGGGCGGTGGCGTTGAGCGCCATCGTGCGCAGTTGTTCGAGATTGAGCCGCTGGCCGACAGCGGCGAGTTCCGGGCGGTGTGGTGCGGAGCGCAGCGCCTCATCGAGGATCCGCTCGAAATCCTGGCGGTCCTCGCTCAGCAGGTGCTGCGGAACGCTGTTCATCTGCATCCCCCGATGCTCCGTAGGGCTGATGGCTCGCACGCTGACGAGCCGTTGGGCAGAAACGGAGGGGAGCCTGCTACGGATAAGCCGATGGTAGAGCGGTGACGGCACGCCGTGACAGGGGGTTTCCAGAAATTGGCCCCTGGCCGACGCGCTCCACCCGGGGGACGCCTGCCCGCTGAACGGTCAGATATCCAGCGGAAGTTGCTGAACCAGTAGCTTTCCGGCCATGGTCACTCCGCCGTCCATCGCGATGGCGAGTCCGTCGGCGTAGAGGTGCGGCCCCTCGACCACGGGGCCCGTGCTGTCCTCGCCCTCTTCCGTGCCGACCTCGCCCAGGAGGTACGGAATGGGGCTGTGACCGTGGACGATGCGTGTGCCGCCGTAGGTGCCGAGCAGTTCGCGGACGGCTTCGGAGCCGCCGTCGTCGCGGAAGGCGAAGCGCTTGGTGAGCTTGCGGAACACGTCCCAGCACTCGTCGGCGTCGTTGCGGGTGAGGGTTTCGCGGACGGTGTCGTTGACCGCTTCGATCGAGTCGCCGTAGTCGAGGTAGGCGGTCGTGTCGGAGTGCACCAGCAGGTGTCCGTCGACGAGTTCCATGGCGTCGAGGCGGGCCATCCACTGGAGGTGGTGGTCCTGGAGGCGGTCCATGTCCGTCTTCTGGCCGCCGTTGAGCAGCCAGGCGGCCTGGAAGGTGGCGGTGCCCGCGCCGGAGTTGACGGGGGTGTCCGCGAACCGCTTGGCGCCGAGCAGGAGCAGCTCGTGGTTGCCCATGAGCGCCTTGCAGTAGCCGCCGGCCGCGGCCGCCTCGGCGGAGAGCCTCATCACGAGGTCGATCACGCCGATGCCGTCCGGGCCGCGGTCGGTGAAGTCGCCGAGGAACCACAGACGCGCGGTGCCCGCGGACCAGTTGCCCGCGGCGTCGAGGAGACCCTGCTCCTGGAGCGCGGCGACGAGTTGGTCGAGGTAGCCGTGCACGTCGCCGACGACGTACAGCGGCCCGGGGCCCTCTTCGGGTGCCGGGGCGGCCGCCGGGTCGACGGAGACCTGAACCGTGTCACCTCGGTTGATGACCGGCAGATCGCGCTGTGTGGGCGTGTATCCCTCGGGGAATTCTCCCGGGAGCTCGCCCGGGAAGTCCTCGGTGGAGTCCATGACCGCGTACGGCGTGGCCTCTCCCGACGGGTACAGCCCGGACTGCCCGACGGGTCCGGCGCCCTCGCCCTGAGGCGTGTTCTGCGCGTACGGACCGGTCTCGTGGACGTAAGCGGGAACCCGGAAGTCGCGCAACGTCGCCGTCCGCATCACCTCGGGTCCCTGACCGGCCCCCTGAGTCATCGACCCCTCCACCACCATCGCGCCGCATCTGCACCTGTTCGGACTGCCTGGTCGCAGCGGCCCGCGGTGTCGTCCGCCCATCATAGGAATGCGGATCGCGCCATGTGATGACCCAGGGGTGGTGAATCGGAACAGGAGGCCGGTCCACCGTGGTTTTCGCCCGAATTGGGCGGGGGTTTCCCCGCCCTTGCCGCTTCGGGGTCAGCCCTCTTCGGGTGATCGGGGCGGGCTGACCGTCGTCCGGGGCGGCCTGCGCTGCGACGAGGTCCGCACGATGAGCTCCGTCGGTATCACCTGCTCGACCGGTTGGTCCGATTCGACCCCCTCGATGGCGTCGATCAGCAGCTGGACGACGGCTGTGCCGATTCTGCGCGGTTTGAGGGAGAGCGTGGTGATGGGCGGCTCGGTGCTGGCGTAGACCGTGGACTCGCTGCAGCACACCAGGAGCAGGTCTTCGGGTACGCGCAGGCCGTAGCGGCGGGCGGCGGCCAGCAGGTCGGTGCCGTTCGGGTCGAAGAGACCGTAGACGGCGTCGGGGCGGTCGGGTCGCGCGAGGAGGCGGTCGGCGGCGACGGCTCCCGCGCACGGATCGTGCGCCGGATAGGCCTCGTAGACCGGATCCTGGCCCACGCGCTCGCACCAGCGCAGGTAGGCGGTCGTCGAGAGGTGGGTGTACGTGTCCGTGGTGGTGCCGGTGAGCAGGCCGATGCGGCGCGCGCCGGCGGCGGCCAGGTGGTCGAGGATGCCGAGGACGGCGGCCTCGTGGTCGTTGTCCACCCAGGCGGTGACCGGGAGCGCCCCGGCCGGGCGGCCGTCGGAGACGACGGGTAAGCCCTGGCGGACCAGCTCGCTGACGACGGGGTCCTGGTCGGACGGGTCGATGACCACGGTTCCGTCCAGGGCCACGTTCGACCACACGTCGTGGCGGGAGGTCGCGGGGAGGATGACCAGGGCGTATCCCCGCGCGAGTGCCGCCGAGGTGGCGGCTCTCGCCATCTCGGCGAAGTACGCGAACTCGGTGAAGGTGAAAGGTTCATCCCCGTAGGTGGTCACGGTCAGGCCGATCAGGCCGGACTTGCCGGTACGGAGGGTTCGGGCCGCCGCGGACGGGCGATAACCCAGTCGGTCGGCGACCTCGCGGACATGGCGTCGGGTGGCGTCCGGGAGCCGGCCCTTGCCGTTGAGGGCATCGGACACGGTCGTGATGGAGACCCCCGCGGCCGCGGCCACGTCTCTGATACCCGCCCGGCCCGGCCGACCGCCGCGGCGGGTGGTCTCCGCCCGGCTCACCTGGTGCTTCCCTGCTGCTGTCATGGCGAGCCGATAGTAGGGCTCATGCGGTGGGGTAGTGCGGACGCATATGCACGCGTTGACAGGCACGTTTCTGCATGGTCAAAAACCGCTAACTGCCTTGGAAAAAAAGGTAGTTGAACGATCCAATGCCAGTACGTGACTTGTCGACGCGCATGGGCCTGCCAAGTGGGCCATGTTTCGAAGAGGTCTCAACTCACCTGTACGAGGGATGCGCGCCACGGCGCGGGCCACCGGCGCATGTGATGAACGCCGACGCGCCCCCCTATTCGTGCACCTTCGTACACGGATGCCCGGCCGTTCGGACGGCATCCCCGGGCGCTGCCCCTTCCCGCGTGGATCACTGCGGGGGAGGCCACACGGTGCCCGGTTGTCCACAGGCCATTCGCACAGGAGCCGAATCCTCATAAGGTGAGAAGCATTGGTAGCCGGTGGCGGTCTGAGCCGCTGGTGGTCACGAGGAGGACTGCGGTGAGCGAGACGAGCCCCAAGCTGCGTGCCGAGCTGGCGGGGATCCCCACCTACAAGCCCGGCAAGCCCGCCGCGACCGGTGCCGTGGCCTACAAGCTGTCCTCCAACGAGAACCCGTATCCGCCGCTGCCCGGTGTCATCGAGAGCGTCACCGCCGCGGCCGACTCGTTCAACCGCTACCCGGACATGGCGTGCACCGGGCTGATGAACGAGCTGGCGGACCGTTTTGCCGTCCCGGTCTCCCACCTCGCGACGGGCACCGGTTCGGTCGGTGTCGCGCAGCAGCTGCTGCAGGCCACGAGCGGTCCGGGCGACGAGGTCATCTACGCGTGGCGCTCCTTCGAGGCGTACCCGATCATCACGCAGATCTCCGGCGCGACCTCGGTGAAGGTGCCGCTCACGCCGGACGAGGTGCACGACCTGGATGCGATGGCCGACGCGATCACGGACCGGACCCGGCTGATCTTCCTCTGCAACCCGAACAACCCGACGGGCACCGTGGTGCGCCGGGCCGAGCTGGAGCGCTTCCTCGACCGGGTGCCGAGCGATGTGCTGGTCGTGCTGGACGAGGCGTACCGCGAGTTCATCCGGGACGTCGAGGTGCCGGACGGCGTGGCGATCTACCGCGACCGGCCGAACGTCTGCGTGCTGCGCACCTTCTCCAAGGCCTACGGTCTGGCCGGCCTCCGGGTCGGCTTCGCGATCGCCCATGAGCCGGTGGCGGCCGCGCTGCGCAAGACGGCCGTGCCGTTCGGCGTGAGTCAGCTGGCGCAGGACGCCGCAGTGGCGAGCCTGCGCGCCGAGGACGAACTGCTCGGCCGGGTCGGCTCCCTCGTCTCCGAGCGCAGCCGGGTGGTCGACACCCTGCGCGGCCAGGGATGGACGGTTCCCGAGACGCACGCCAACTTCGTGTGGCTGCGCCTGGGGGAGCGGACGGTCGACTTCGCGGCCCACTGCGAGCAGGCGGGTGTCGTCGTGCGTCCGTTCGCGGGCGAGGGCGTCCGTGTGACCATCGGCGAGACCGAGGCGAACGACATCTTCGTCAAGGCGTGCGAGGCGTTCCGCCAGGAGCTGTAGTCGTCGGTCATAGCGGCGGGGACGGTAACGGCGGGTGCCGATACCGTCCCCGCCGCGTTCTCCTGCCTGCTGCCTGCTGCCTGCTGCCTGCTGCCTGCTGCCCGCTGCCCGTCGTCCTCGTCCCCGCATCCGCATCCGTCTCCTCCGGGGAGCGGTCCGTCTCGCCCGGTCGCACGGCCCGGGATCGTTCCGGGCCGGCCCGGTTCTGTCCGGTGTCGGGGCGGATACGGCGTGTGCGGGATCTTCGGTAGTTAGGTCCCGGTCCGTGCCCGGTCCGTGTGCCGATCCGTCGGGGCGATCACCGTCGTCGCCGCCGCTCCCCCTGAGGGACCCCCCACGTGTCAAGGCTCGAACGGGCATGCGTCATAATTGCTTGTGAATGTGAACGCGTTCACAAACGTGTCCTGGTTGCTCCCGTGATGTCCGTGACAAAGCGGGCAAACTGCCGCTGTGACCACGGTGACGTAAGGAGACTGCGACGTGGAATTGGCTCTGGCGCCGGAAACTTTGGCGCGATGGCAGTTCGGTATCACCACCGTCTACCACTTCCTCTTCGTCCCCCTGACGATCTCGCTCGCCGCGCTCACCGCCGGCCTGCAGACGGCCTGGGTACGGACGGAGAACGAGAAGTACCTCAGGGCGACCAAGTTCTGGGGCAAGCTCTTCCTGATCAACATCGCGATGGGCGTCGTCACCGGCATCGTGCAGGAGTTCCAGTTCGGCATGAACTGGTCCGACTACTCACGCTTCGTGGGCGACATCTTCGGCGCGCCGCTGGCCTTCGAGGCCCTGATCGCCTTCTTCTTCGAGTCGACGTTCATCGGGCTGTGGATCTTCGGCTGGGACAAGCTCCCGAAGAAGATCCACCTGGCCTGCATCTGGATGGTCTCGATCGGCACGATCCTGTCGGCGTACTTCATCCTCGCGGCCAACTCGTGGATGCAGCACCCCGTCGGCTACCGGATCAACAAGGCGAAGGGGCGCGCGGAGCTCACCGACTTCTGGCACGTGCTGACCCAGAACACCGCGCTGACCCAGGCCTTCCACACCCTCACGGCGTCCTTCCTGACCGGTGGCGCCTTCATGGTGGGCATCGCCGCCTTCCATCTGGCCCGCAAGAAGCACATCGGCGTCATGAAGACGTCGCTGCGGCTCGGCCTCGTCACCGTCGTCATCGCCGGCCTGCTCACGGCGGTCAGCGGGGACCTGCTCGGCAAGGTCATGTTCAAGCAGCAGCCGATGAAGATGGCCGCCGCGGAAGCGCTGTGGGACGGCCAGAACTCGGCACCGTTCTCGATCTTCGCCTACGGAGACGTGAGCAAGGGCCACAACTCCGTCGAGCTCTCCGTCCCGGGGATACTGTCCTTCCTCGCCGACGACAACTTCAACTCGTACGTCCCGGGCATCAACGACACCAACAAGGCCGAGCAGCAGAAGTACGGGCCCGGCGACTACCGGCCCATCATCCCGGTCACCTTCTGGGCGTTCCGCTGGATGATCGGCTTCGGTATGGCGTCCTTCGTGATCGGCCTGTTCGGACTCTGGGTGACCCGCAAGAAATTCATGCTGCCCCAGCATCTGAGGGTCGGTGACGACGAGGTGCCGCATATCGTCCTCTTCAAGAGCAAGGCACTCGGCCCGAAGCTGACCACCTGGGCCTGGCGCATCGCCATCTGGACCCTCGGCTTCCCGCTGATCGCCAACTCCTGGGGATGGATCTTCACGGAGATGGGTCGTCAGCCCTGGGTGGTGTACGGCGTTCTGCAGACCCGGAACGCGGTCTCCCCCACCGTCTCGCAGGGCGAGGTCCTCACGTCGATGATCGTCTTCACGACGCTCTACGCGATCCTCGCCGTCATCGAGGTGAAGCTGCTCGTGAAGTACGTCAAGGCAGGGCCGCCCGAGCTGACGGACGCCGACCTCAACCCGCCCACCAAGATCGGCGGCGACTCCCATGACGCCGACAAGCCGATGGCCTTCTCCTACTAGGCCCAGGGAGCTGCTGAGTCATGGAACTTCACGACGTCTGGTTCGTCCTCATCGCGGTCCTGTGGACCGGCTACTTCTTCCTGGAGGGCTTCGACTTCGGAGTCGGCATCCTCACGAAGCTGCTGGCCCGGAACCGCACCGAGAAGCGGGTGCTGATCAACACGATCGGTCCCGTGTGGGACGGCAACGAGGTGTGGCTGCTCACGGCGGGCGGCGCGACCTTCGCGGCCTTCCCGGAGTGGTACGCCACCCTCTTCTCCGGCTTCTACCTGCCGCTGCTGATCATCCTGGTCTGCCTGATCGTGCGCGGTGTCGCCTTCGAGTACCGGGCGAAGCGGCCCGAGGAGCACTGGCAGCGCAACTGGGAGACCGCGATCTTCTGGACCTCGCTGATCCCGGCGCTCCTCTGGGGTGTGGCATTCGGCAACATCGTGCGCGGGGTCAAGATCGACCGGAACTTCGAGTACGTGGGCAACTTCTGGGATCTGCTCAACCCGTACGCGATTCTCGGCGGCCTGGTCACCCTGACCCTGTTCACCTTCCACGGCACGGTGTTCGTGGGACTGAAGACGGTGGGCGACATCCGTGAGCGGGCCCGCAAACTGGCCCTGCGACTCGGCCTGGTCACGGCGCTGTTGGCGCTGGCCTTCCTGCTCTGGACCCAGGCCGACAACGGTGACGGCGGATCGCTCGCCGCGCTGATCGTCGCCGTTGTCGCACTCGTCGCGGCGCTGGTGGCGGTCAACGCGGGCCGGGAGGGATGGGCGTTCATGCTCTCGGGCGTCACCATCGTGGCTGCCGTCGCGATGCTCTTCCTGACGCTCTTCCCGAACGTCATGCCGTCCTCGCTCAATGACGACTGGAGCCTCACGGTCACCAACGCGTCGTCGAGCCCGTACACCCTCAAGATCATGACCTGGTGTGCCGGCATCGCCACACCGATCGTCCTGCTCTATCAGAGCTGGACCTACTGGGTGTTCCGCAAGCGCATCGGTACGCAGCACATCGCCGCGGATGTGTCGCACTGAGTCCGACGTAGTGGGCATGTTTCACGTGAAACGTGCCTGATGAGCCAAGGGTGTGTTTCACGTGAAACCAATCGATCCGCGTCTGCTCCGGTACGCCCGAGCCACCCGCCTCTTCCTGCTGGCGGTCGTGGTGCTGGGTGCCGTCGGGGCGGCGCTGGTCATCGCCCAGGCGATGCTCATCGCCGAAGTCGTGGTGGGCGCCTTCCAGCACGGCTTCTCCGCGACCGAACTCCGTTCACCGCTCGTGCTGTTGGTGGCGGTCGCGATCGGGCGGGGCGTGGTGGCCTGGCTCACCGAGCTGGCCGCTCACCGGGCGAGTGCCGTGGTCAAGTCCGAGCTGAGGGGGCGGCTGCTGGAACGCGCCGCGCTCCTCGGCCCGGGGTGGCTCAGCGGCCAACGGACGGGTTCGCTGGTCGCCCTCGCCACGCGGGGGGTCGACGCCCTCGACGACTACTTCTCGCGCTACCTGCCGCAACTCGGACTCGCGGTGGTCGTCCCCGTGGCGGTACTGGCGCGCATCGTCACCGAGGACTGGGTGTCGGCGGCGATCATCGTCGGCACGCTTCCCCTGATCCCCCTCTTCATGGTCCTGATCGGCTGGGCAACCCGTGCCCAGATGGACCGTCAGTGGCGCATGCTGTCGCGTCTCTCCGGGCACTTCCTGGACGTCGTCGCCGGACTGCCGACACTGAAGGTCTTCGGCCGGGCCAAGGCGCAGGCCGAGTCGATCCGGAAGATCACCGGCGAGTACCGGCAGGCGACCATGCGGACGCTGCGGATCGCCTTCCTCTCCTCCTTCGCCCTGGAGCTGCTCGCCACCATCTCGGTCGCCCTCGTCGCCGTGACCATCGGTATGCGACTCGTCCACGGCGAGATGGACCTGTACGTGGGGATCGTCATCCTCGTCCTGGCGCCCGAGGCGTATCTGCCGCTGCGCCAGGTGGGGGCCCAGTACCACGCCGCCGCAGAGGGGCTCGCCGCCGCGGAGGAGATCTTCGCGGTGCTGGAGACCCCCGCGCCGGCCGTCGGATCCCTGCACGCACCGGCAGGGGAGATCGGCTTCGAGGGTGTGACCGTGCGGTTCCCGGGACGCTCCACGAACGCGGTCTCGGACGTCTCCTTCACCGTCGCACCCGGTGAGACGGTCGCCCTCGTCGGACCCAGCGGCGTGGGCAAGTCGACGCTGCTGAACGTCCTGCTCGGGTTCGTGGAGCCCACAGCGGGCCGGGTGCGGGCCGGGGGAGTCGACCTCTCCGCGGCCGACCTGACGGAGTGGCGCTCCCGGATCGCCTGGGTGCCGCAACGACCGCATCTGTACGCCGGGTCCATCGCCGAGAACGTACGGCTGGCACGCCCCGACGCGGACGACGTGGCGGTACGCGGGGCTCTCGTCGACGCGGGCGCGGCCGGATTCGTCGACGCGCTCCCGGACGGTGCCGACACCCTTCTCGGCGAGGACGGCGCCGGCCTGTCGGCCGGACAACGCCAGCGCCTCGCGCTGGCCCGGGCGTTCCTCGCGGACCGGCCCCTGCTGCTCCTCGACGAGCCGACCGCCTCGCTCGACGGAGCGACGGAGGCGGAGGTCGTCGAGACGGTTCGGCGCCTCGCCGTCGGGCGGACGGTACTCCTGGTGGTGCACCGGCCGGCCCTGCTCGGGGTCGCGGACCGCGTGATCCGTCTGGAGGCCGCCTCGCCCGAGGACGCCCGGCTCGCGGAGCTGGTCACCGACTCGGCCACGGACCTCGCTCTTCTCGGGGCCGGCGTGCAGGCGACCCGGGGCATCGAACCGACTGCTCCTGCCGTGGCGGACGGAGACGGGACCACGCCCGTGGCGAGCAGGCACGGTGGCGTCCTCGCCCGCGTCCGGGCCATGGCCGCTCCCCGACGGGGGCCGCTCGCGCTCGCCCTGCTCCTGGGCAGCCTCGCGCTGGGAAGCGCCGTCGGTCTGATGGCGACCTCCGGGTGGCTCATCTCGCGGGCCTCCGAGCATCCGCCGGTGCTCTATCTGATGGTGGCGGTCACCGCCACCCGGGCGTTCGGCATCGGGCGGGCGGTGTTCCGGTACGCGGAGCGGCTCGTGTCGCACGACGGCGTGCTGCGGATGCTGGCGGACACCCGGGTCGCCGTCTACCGGCGCCTGGAACGTCTCGCGCCCGCCGGGCTCCGCACCACCCGGCGGGGCGACCTGCTGTCGCGGCTCGTCGCCGATGTCGACGCGCTGCAGGACTACTGGCTGCGCTGGCTGCTGCCCGCCGGGGCGGCGGTCATGGTGTCCGCCGTGTCCGTCGGTTTCACCGCCTGGCTGCTGCCCGAGGCCGCAGCGGCTCTCGCCGTCGGGCTGCTGGCGGCCGGCGCCGGTGTGCCCCTGGTGACCGGCGCCGTGGCCCGCCGCGCCGAGCGACGGCTGGCTCCCGCCCGCGGAGCGCTGGCGACCCAGGTGGCCGACCTGCTCACGGGTACCGCCGAGCTGACCGTCGCGGGCGCCCTGCCCGCCCGTACCGCCGAAACCCGCCGGGCCGACGGAGTCCTGACACGGATCTCCTCACGGGCCGCGACCGCGACCGCCCTCGGCGACGGACTCACCGCGCTCGTCTGCGGCCTGACCGTCGCGGCCACCGCGCTTGTCGGCGCCCAGGCCGTCGCCGCCGGACGGCTGGACGGCGTCCTGATGGCCGTCGTCGTCCTCACCCCGCTGGCCGCTTTCGAAGCCGTCATGGGGCTGCCGCTCGCCGTGCAGTACCGGCAACGGGTGCACAAGAGCGCGGAGCGCGTGTACGAGGTGCTGGACGCCCCTGATCCCGTACGGGAACCGGAGCGGCCGCGGCAGGCGCCCGCCTCGCCGTTCCCGCTGCGGTTGGAAGGGGTGCGAGCACGCCACGCCGGACAGCACCGGGACGCGCTGGCCGGCCTCGATCTGACACTGGACGAAGGCCGCAGGGTCGCCGTGGTCGGTACCTCCGGGGCGGGCAAGACGACGCTCGCCCAGGTGCTGCTGCGGTTCCTGGACGCGGAAGCGGGGACGTACACGCTGGGCGGCGTGGACGCGTACGGCACGGACGGGGACTCCGTGCGGCGGCTCGTCGGACTGTGCGCGCAGGACGCGCATCTCTTCGACAGCACCGTGCGCGAGAACCTGCTTCTCGCCCGCAAGGACGCGACCGAGGCCGGACTGCGCGACGCCCTCGGGCGGGCCCGGCTCATCGACTGGGTGGACGGACTGCCGGACGGCCTGGACACGCTGATCGGTGAGCACGGGGCGCGGTTGTCCGGTGGCCAGCGCCAGCGGCTCGCGCTCGCCCGCGCGCTCCTCGCCGACTTCCCCGTCCTCGTCCTCGACGAACCGGCGGAACATCTCGACCTGGCGACGGCCGACGCGCTCACCGCCGATCTGCTGGCCGCGACCGAGGGCCGTACGACGCTGCTGATCACACACCGGCTCGCCGGGCTCGACGCGGTGGACGAGGTGATCGTGCTCGCGGACGGCGCGGTGGTCCAGCGCGGGCCCTTCGCGGACCTGTCGGCCGTCGACGGACCGCTGCGGGAGATGGTGGAGCGGGAGACCGCCGGAGATCTGCTGGTGGGGGCGGTGGTGGGGTGACCGCGACCCGGGCTGTCGGGGACGGATGGGGGGTGCCGGTTCTCCCCCGCGCCGGGAAGGTGGCGTCCCGCCGAGCCGCTGCCGATTCCGGGTGGGGCGAGTGCTCCCGGGTGATCCCGGTCAGCGCCGCCGCCCAGGGTCGACTTTCCCTGGCAAATGGGACTAACTAGGCTCGGGGGCATGGCAGCAGCTTCCGCTTCTCCCGCTCCGGACGACGGCACCGGCGTGCCGGGCCGGACGGCCGGCTCCGGCTCCGGTCCCGGTCCCGGTCCCGGTTCCGGTGGCCCGGACGCCGAGCTGGCCGCCCGGGTACCGCGGTTGCTGGAGGCGATGCGGTCGGTCGGGTCGGGACTGGAACTCCACTCCACGCTGGACCGGATCTGCGAGACCGCCGCCGATCTCACGGACGCGCGGTACGCGGCCATCGGCGTCGTGTCGGAGACCGCGCACGGACTCGCCGACTTCGTCTTCCACGGTGTCGACCCCGGGACCGCGCAGCGCATCGGACGGCTCCCCGACGGCCACAAGGGACTACTGGGAGCGCTCGTCCACGACCCCGATCCCGTCCGCCTCACGAACCTGGCGGAAGACCCGCGCTCGTGCGGTTTCCCCGCCGACCATCCCCCGATGCGCAGCTTCCTCGGGGTGCCGATCACCGTGCAGGGGGAGATCTTCGGCAATCTCTACCTGGCCGAGAAACGCGGCGGTGGTGCCTTCGGGGACGACGACCTCAACATGGTCCGGGTGCTGGCGACGGAGGCGGGGATCGCCATCGGCAACGCCCGGCTCTACGAGGCGGCCAAGCAGCGCGAGCGCTGGATCGACGGCTCGGTCGCCGTGACCACCGCGCTGCTGGCCGGCGGCGATGCCGAGGACGCCTTGCAGGTCGTCGCCGAACAGGCACGCCGGCTCTCCGGATCCGCCGCCGGGATCGTGCTGCTGCCGGCCGAGGACGGCGGCCTGGAGATCGTCGCCGTCGCCTCGGAACACCCCTCGAAGGCCCTCGGCGTGGTCGTCCCGCCGGAGAGCCAGGTCGTCGCCGAACTCCGCGAGGGCGAGCCGGTGTTCGTCGAGGACGCGGCCACCGATCCGCGCATGCTGACGGATCTCGCCCGTGCCTACGGGCCGGCGATGCTGCTCCCCCTGCAGAGCGGCGGCCGGGTCGTCGGTGCCCTCGTCACCCCCCGGGGCCGCGGGGAGCGCCCGTTCTCCGAGTCGGAACGGACGCTCGCCGCGCAGTTCGCCTCGCAGGCCGCCCTCGCGCTGATGATGGCCGAGGCGCAGCGCGACCGGGAACGGCTCGCGGTCTACGAGGACCGCGACCGGATCGCCCGTGACCTGCACGACCTCGTCATCCAGCGGCTGTTCGCCACCGGGCTGATGCTGGAGAGCGCGCAGCGCCGGTCGAACGTTCCCGAGGTGCAGCGGGGCGTGGGCAAGGCGGTCGACGAACTCGACATCACCATCCAGGAGATCCGCACCGCCATCTTCGCCCTCCAGCAGGGTCCCGCCGAGGTGCCGTCGGGCCTGCGGACCCGCGTCCTGCGCGAGATCAACATGGCCGCCGTCCCCCTCGGCTTCAAGCCAGGCCACCGCTTCGTCGGCGCCGTCGACACCGTGGTCGGCGAACTCACCGGCAAGAACCTCATCGCCGCCCTGCGCGAAGCCCTGTCCAACGCCTTCCGGCACGCCGGGGCGTCTCGCATCGACGTCACGGTCGACGCGAACGTCGTGCTGCCGGACGGGCGGCCCGCGGTGCGCCTCTCGGTCGCGGACGACGGTGTCGGCATCCCCGAGGGTGGCCGCCGCAGTGGCCTGAGGAACCTCAAGCGGCGCGCCGAGTCGCTGGGCGGTGCGAGTTGGTACGGGCCCGGGCTGGGGGAGAACGGGGGCGGTACGACGGTGGTGTGGCAGGTGCCGCACTGATCGCCGTACGTACAGGGGGCGTTGCGATGGGCCCCCGACACCCCATCGCTGAGCCATTGGTGACGGTCCGTCCCCCGGGTGCACCCCTAGAACAGGCCGGGTCCGGCGGGGCGGGACACGATCGCTTCCATGCGCTCTCCTCGTCGCCATCCCCTGCTCATCCCGGTGCTGTTGTGCGCGGCCGCGGTGGTCGTCGCCCGTCCGGCGGTGGCCGAGGGCGACGGCGCGGAACCGGGTGTCAGCGCACAGGTGGCGCGGCTGTACGAGGACGCAGCCGTGGCGACGCGGCAGTACGAGGCGGGGCGGCTCGACGCGGAGGCGCAGCGAGGCCGGGCGGAGCGGGCCGAGAAGCTGCTGGCACGGGAGCGGCAGGAGATCGCGGTGCTGCACGAGGACCTGGGCCGGATCGCACGCGCCCAGTACCGGCAGGGTGGCGACCTCCCCTACAGCGCGCAGATCCTCCTCGCGAAGGACCCCGACGACCTGATGCGCGGTCAGCGCGCCATCTGGCGGGCCGACCTGGCCGTCGGGAACTCCGTCGGAAAGAGCAGGCGTGCGGAGGAACGGCTCGCTGCCGATGAGGGGAAGGCGCGGTCGGCGTGGCAGGCGCTGGAGAAACGGACCGGCGAACTCGCCAGGATGAAGGGGACCATCCAGGCGAAGCTGGAGGAGGCACGGTCGACCCTGCAGAGCCAGGCGGACGCCTCGGTGGCCGCAGGGGCCTGCCGGGGCGCGGTCCGGCTCGACCAGCCGGCTCCGGACTCGACCCGTGCGTGGGTCACACCGGTGGAGACGTACGAACTGTCAGCGGGCTTCGGCAGCGGGGGTGACCGCTGGGCGAACCGGCACACCGGGCAGGACTTCGCCGTCCCCATCGGCACGCCGGTGCGCGCGGCCGGGGCGGGCCGGGTGGTGAAGGTGACCTGCGGCGGAGCCTTCGGCATCGAGATCGTGATCGAGCACCCGGGCGGCTACTACACGCAGTACGCGCACCTCGCCGCGGTGACCGTCGACCAAGGCCAGCAGGTGGCGGCCGGCCAGTGGATCGCTCAGTCCGGCACGACTGGCAACTCGACCGGCCCGCACCTGCACTTCGAGGTGCGGGTGACTCCGGAGATGGGCTCGGCGGTCGATCCGGTGCCGTGGCTGGCCGAGCACGGGGTGGTCGTGTAGGTCCACCGGACTCCGGCAGGCCGCGGTCGTGGCTCCGCACGACCGACAGGACCACTCGCGCCGAAGCCGAGCGCCGCGGTCCGCACCCGGCGCCCCGCATCCCGAGCCCAGCGTCCGTGAGGACGTCGCGCCGCGCTGCGGCGGGGTGCCGGTCGGTGTCGGAGGCGACCGACCGGTGCCGGAATCCGCCGCTGCCGGGAGAGAGCTACAGCCGCTCCGCCAGGATCCGCTCGATCACGATCGCCACGCCGTCCTCGTTGTTCGGGGCGGTGCGGCCGGAGGCGGCGGCGACGGCGGCGGGGTGGGCGTTGCCCATCGCGTACGAGCGCCCGGCCCAGGTGAGCATCTCGACGTCGTTCGGCATGTCACCGAAGGCGGCGACCTCCTCGGGTGCGATCCCGCGCTCGGCGCAGCACAGTTCGAGGGTGCTGGCCTTGGAGACGCCGGGGCCGCTGATCTCCAGGAGCGCGCTGGGGCTCGACCGGGTCACGTTGGCCCGGGTGCCGATGGCGGTGCGGGCGACGGTGAGGAAGTCGTCGGGGTCCATCTCCGGGTGGAACGCCAGCACCTTCAGCACGGGCTGGTCGGCGTCCAGCGCGTCCTTCGCGAGGAGCTTCTCGGCGGGCGAGACGATCTCCGGGGGCTCCATGTGCATCAGGGGATAGCCCGGTTCGAGATGGAGGCCGAACGTCCGCTCGACGGCGCACACGGTGCCGGGCGCGGTGGCGCGCAGCAGCTGGATGACGTCGAGGGCGATGTCCGGGGCCAGTTCACGGACCTTGACGAATCGGTGGGCGCCGGGGCCGCCGTGCAGGTCCACCACGGCGGCGCCGTTGCCGCAGATCGCCAGGCCGTGCCCGTGGACGTGGTCGCTGACGACGTCCATCCACCGGGCCGGGCGGCCGGTGACGAAGAAGACCTCGATGCCGGCCTGTTCGGCGGCGGCGAGGGCGGCGATCGTGCGGGCCGACACCGTCTTGTCGTCGTGCAACAAGGTGCCGTCGAGGTCCGTGGCGATCAGCCGGGTCGGGACGGTGGAGGCCGGAGTCTCGGGCCGGCGAGTCGCTGAGGTCACGCGCCCATTCTCCCGCATATGCGCGCACGGTCGTGCGGCGGTCCGCACACTTGAGTGGTTACCGTCCTCACCAGGGCGGTTACAGCCCGTCGGGACCGTGCGCGGTGCGAGCGGGGCGGGAGCGCTGCGACGGGGCTCAGGGGAGCTGCGCGACCGCTTCCATGGCGATCCGCTCGAAGATCTTCTGGTCGGCGGCGAAGTCCGAGTCGGGGATCGGCCAGTGGATCACGAGGTCGGTGAAGCCCAGCGCGGCGTGCCGGCCCGCGAAGTCGACGAACGCGTCGACGGACTCCAGCGGTCGGGCCCGGTCGGGGGTGAAGCCGGTCAGCAGGATCTTGTCGAGCTCCGCCACGTCCCGGCCGATTCCGGCGCACGCGTCGGCCAGCTTGTCGATCTGTCCGCGAATGGCTTGAACCGACTGGTCCGGGGTGCCCGTCTCGTACAGCTTGGGGTCGCCCGTGGTCACCCAGGCCTGGCCGTGGCGGGCGGCGAGCTTCAGCCCGCGGGGCCCGGTGGCCGCCACCGCGAAGGGCAGCCGGGGGCGCTGGACGCACCCGGGGATGTCGTACGCCTCGTGCGCCGAGTAGAAGTTGCCGCTGTAGGAGACGGAGTCCTCGGTGAGGAGGCGGTCGAGCAGCGGGACGAACTCACCGAAGCGGTCGGCGCGCTCCCGGGGGGTCCAGGGGTCCTGGCCGAGCGCGGTGGCGTCGAAGCCGGAACCTCCCGCGCCGATGCCCAGGGTGATCCGGCCGTCCGAGATGTCGTCGAGGGAGATCAGTTCCTTGGCGAGGGGGACCGGGTGGCGGAAGTTCGGTGACGTCACCAGGGTGCCGAGCCGCAGCCGTTCGGTGACACCCGCGGCGGCCGTCAGCGTCGGGAGGGCTCCGAACCACGGGCCCTCGCGGAACGTCCGCCAGGACAGGTGGTCGTAGGTGAACGCGGTGTGGAAGCCGAGCTGCTCCGCGCGCTGCCAGGTGGAACGGCCGCCTTCGTGCCAGCGGACGTGGGGCAGGATCACGGTGCTCAGACGCAGACTCATGAATCGAGCCTAAGCGGAACGGGACGTGACCGCGGACCCGGGGAGATCACCCCGCCCGGCGTTCCCGTGTCGTGCCGGTACCCGGCGGGTCCGCATCCCGGGGCCTGCGCCTCCCTGTCGCGCAGGGCGCGGCCCCCGAGGCGCCGGTCTCAGTGCGGGCCGGGAAACCGCAGGTAGCGCGGGGGCACGGCCTCGGTCAGCCAGACGCCGTTGGCGCTGACGTGGAAGACGTGGCCGTCGCGGCGCATGGCGGCGGCGTCCACGGAGAGGACGACGGGCCGGCCGCGGCGGGCGCCGACGCGGGTGGCGGTCTCCCGGTCCGCGGAGAGGTGCACGGCGTGCCGGTTCATGGGCCGCAGGCCCTCGGCGCGGATCGCGTCCAGCGTGCGGGAGACGGTCCCGTGGTAGAGGTACGCGGGCGGTGTCGCCTCGGGCAGCCCGAGGTCGACCTCCACGGAGTGGCCCTGGCTGGCCCTGATCCGGGTGCCTTCCACGGCGAAGCGCCGCTTGTCGTTGTGGGCCACCACATGGTCGAGTTCGTCGCGCGTGAACCGGAAGCCGTGTGTGGCCGCGGCGGCGATCAGGGTGTCGATCTCGACCCAGCCTCCCTCGCCGAGGGCGAGCCCGATCCGCTCGGGCTGGTGCCGCAGATGCTTCGACAGGTACTTCGACACCTTCACGGTGCGTCTGTCGTCCATCGGTTCATCCGCTGGTCCGACCGTCGGATCAGCGGTCCGCTCCTCGTTCTGTTCCTTCATGCGTCCAGCGTGCCTGGCGAGAGGCGGATCACGCAGGTGATTTTGGCTCCGAGGTTTGATCCACAACCAAGTGCTGTTATCCACAGGGGAATTGATCGTTCTGTGGACAACAGGCTTGTGTTTTATGGTGCGTCGTCAATAATGCTGTGATTACTGTGATTTGCCGTCAGCCGGTCCAAGGAGCGTGTGTGCAACTCACGTTCGGTGGCAGCCGTGATGAATTCAGCCACGTGCTCCGCGCCAACGAGCCCCTCCACAGCGTGCATTGTGCCGACCGGTAGCTCCACTACACGCATCTCCTTCCGCTGCTCCGGAGGTTCTTCCTTGGCCAGGTGTTGCCGCAGGTGGCGAGTGGCGAACATCCGCATGGCCCGCGCCAGTTCGGCGTCCACGGTCTGCTGGGCGAGCGGTCGCAGGCGTCGGACGAGCGAGGCGGCTTCGGCGGCTTCCGTGTCACTCGGCGGATGCTCCCCCAGGTAGCGCGCGAAGACGTGCTCGGTCGTGAACTCCAGGAAACGGGAGGCGATGTGCTCGACCTGTCCCCTCAACTCCCGCAGGTGGGAGGAGATCGCCGACAGCGGGACGCCCGCCTTGTGCAACTCAGCCGCAGCGGAGAGCTCTTGGGGGCTCGGCACGAGGAAACTGTCCTCGTCCCCCACAACCGGTTCCAGGACGCCGAGTTCCACCGCGTCCGCCACTGCCGCGTCGTCGTGACGTCCACCGAACCGTTCGTCCAGCTCCGCCCGGGAGATCCGCGCGGCCTCCTCGTCGGTCCACGGTCCGTCGACCTCCGCGACCAGCCCGAGGACACCGCCGAGTCCCCGCCCCGCGTCCCACGCCTCCAGAAGCTCCTTGATCGACGCGAGCGTGTAGCCGCGGTCGAGGAGGTCGGCTATCTGCCGCAGTCTGGCCAGATGGGCGTTCGCGTACACGTTGGCGCGGCCGCGCCGCTCGGGCCGGGGGAGCAGCCCCCGGTCCTGGTAGGCGCGGATCGTACGGACCGTGGCACCGCTGCGGTGCGCCAGGTCCTCTATGCGGTACGCCGCCCCGCCCGGCTCCTCACTCATCTCTCCGCCCTCCCGCCGTACGCGTCTCCCCTGCCGCCCTCTCGCCTGTCCACCCCGCCGGGTCCTACGCCGTCGCCGCCCGGGTCATCGCGCCCACCGCCGAGCGTGCGGCCGGAGACTGTGCGAGGTACTCCACCGCCCTGCGCAGTGAGCCCTCCTGCGACGGATGGTAGGACCGCCGCAGATAGCGCGGCACGGCCGCGCCGAGCTCCCGCCAGGTGGGCAACAACCCCTTGCGGACCGCTCTGTTGTGCTCGGCGAGCGAGTAGCGCAGGCGCCCGGCCAGCCGGGGGTCTCGGCGGATGAGGTAGGCGGCGCCCCAGCCCCACAGGTACAGCATCATCGGCGCGGTGACGGCCATGCCCGCGAGCCGGCGGGCGTACCGCGCGGCACCCTCGCCGCCGCAGTGCTGGTACATGTCGAAGGCGACGGCGCGGTGTTCGACCTCCTCCGCGCCGTGCCAGCGCAGCAGGTCCAGCATGACCTCGTCGGCGTCGGCGAGGTCGAGTCCCTCCGCCGCCAGCACCCAGTCGCCCAGCACCGCCGTGAACTGCTCGATCGCCGCGATCACCGAGAGCCGGAACCGCAGCCACTCCTCTGCCGGGATCGGAACCCCGCGGGGCGGCTCGTCGCCGAGCAGCTTCTCGAAGAGGAAGTCGACGTACTTCGTGAAGTCGGCGGTGTCGAGCCGCTGGGCGGCGAGGTGGTCGAGGACGTACGCGTGCTGCACGCTGTGCGTCGCCTCCTGGCCCATGAACCCCTTCACGTCCTTGAGGAGTTCGGGGTCGCGGACCAGGGGCAGCGCCTCCTTGAAGACCTTCACGAACCACCGCTCCCCCGCGGGCAGCAGCAGATGCAGCACGTTGATGACATGGGTCGCGGTGGGCTCGTTCGGGATCCAGTGCAGCGGGGTGTCCTCCCAGTCGAAGGACACCCGCCGCGGGGCGATCGCGTGGTGCACGTCGTCCCCGTGGCTACCGGTCGGCCTGTCCATGGACCCTCCCCTCTGAAGGCGCCGTCGAGCCGTCTCCGGGCGCGCGGCCGGTCACAGCGGAGGCTCCAGCCGGGCGATCGCGCGCAGGGCGCGGGGCGCGAAGCGGTGCAGCAGGTGGGCGCCGCGCGCCTCCGGAGTGACCGGAACCACCGCTTCGTTGCGCACGACCGCGCGCAGGATCGCGTCGGCGACCTTCTCCGGCGGGTAGTTGCGCAGTCCGTACAGCCGCGTCGACCGCTTCTGGCGCCGCTTCTCCTCGGTCGCGTCGACTCCCGCGAAGCGCGTGGTCGCGGTGATGTTGGTGTTGACCAGGCCGGGACAGATCGCCGAGACGCCGATGCCCTGGCCGGCCAGCTCGGCCCGCAGACATTCGCTGAGCATCAGGACGGCGGCCTTGGAGGTGCTGTACGCGGGCAGCGCCTTCGAGGGCTGGAACGCCGCCGCCGACGCGGTGTTGACGATGTGACCGCCCTGTCCGCGGTCGGCCATCTGCTTGCCGAAGAGGCGGCAGCCGTGGATCACGCCCCAGAGGTTGACGTCGAGGACCTTCTTCCACTCCTCCGGGGTGGTGTCGAAGAAGGAGCCGGAGAGTCCGACGCCGGCGTTGTTCACCAGCACGTCCACCACGCCGTACTCCGTGGCGACCTTCTCGGCGAGCTTCTCCATGGCCTGCTCGTCCGAGACGTCGACGGTCTCGGCCCAGGCCGCGGGAGAGCCGATCAGCCGGGACATCTCCGCCGTGCGGGCCGCGCTCTCCGCGTCGCGGTCGACGGCCACCACCCGGGCGCCGGCCTCGGCGAAGGCGAACGCCGTGGCCCGGCCGATGCCGCTACCCGCCCCGGTGACCAGCACCAGCTGCCCGCCGAACCGCTCGGCGTACCGGCCGGTGGCGACGGTCGAGGGCGCGGGTATCCCCGCGTCACGCCCTTCATTGGCCGTCACGAACTCGGTGATCCAGGCGCTCAGTTGGTCGGGGCGGGTGCGCGGAACCCAGTGCTTGGCCGGGATCGTGCGGCGCACCAGCCGCGGAGCCCACTCCTCCAGCCCGTCGTAGAGGCGCTCGGAGAGGAAGGCGTCCCCGAGAGGCGTGATGAGCTGCACGGGCGCGTGCGCGTACGCGTCGTCGCGGGGGCGGCTGAGCCGGGGCCGTACGTTGTCGCGGTACAGCCAGGCGCCGTGCGCCGCGTCGGTGGGCAGCGACGCCGTCGGGTAGTCGCCCGCCGGCACCTTCTCGACCCGCTCCAGGATCTTCGGCCAGCGCCTGCCCAGGGGACCGCGCCAGGCCAGCTCCGGCAGCACCGGCGTGTGCAGCATGTACACGTACCAGGACTTGGCGCCCTGGCCGACGAGCTGGGCCGCCCTGCGGGGCGTGGGCCGCTTCATCCGCTGCTTGATCCAGTGGCCGAAGTGGTCGAGGGAGGGCCCGGACATCGACGTGAAGGACGCGATCCGGCCCTCGGTGCGTGCGACGGTGACGAACTCCCAGGACTGCACCGAGCCCCAGTCGTGGCCCACCAGGTGCACCGGTTCGTCGGGGCTGACCGCGTCGACGACCGCCAGGAAGTCGTCCGTCAGCTTCTCCAGCGTGAACCCGCCCCGCAGTGGCTGCGGCGCCGTCGAACGGCCGTGGCCCCGGACGTCGTACAGCACGACGTGGAAGCGGTCGGCGAGCCGGACGGCGACCTCGGACCACACCTCCTTGGAGTCCGGATAGCCGTGCACGAGCACGACCGTCGGCTGCCGGTCGTCGCCCAGTTCGGCGACGCACAGTTCGATTCCGCCCGTCCGCACCCAGCGCTCGCGCGCGCCCACGAGACTCACTTGTCCTCCGTCCAGCGCCGCACGTGCGGCAGATCGTCGTCGAGCCAGAACGCGCTCTGCTCGGGGTCCCTGGAGTCGGTGACGACCAGGATCTCCTCGAACTTCGCGCCCGTACCCCGGAACCCGAGGTGCGGTTCGACCGCCCACAGCCCCGGGTGGGGCGGGTGGTCGGAGAAGGTGTAGGGCGACCACAGGGGAGACCAGCCGTCCCGGTGCCCGTGCAGCGCGTCGCTCGCCAGCCCCTTCAGGGACTGCGTGCCGAACCCGAACAGGCGCGGCGACCAGGGCCGCTCTCGCACCCGGTCCACCTTGTGCGCGATCACCCCGAACGGATACGCGCGGTGCCGGTTGGCATACCCCTGGCGGACCATGAGCCGGTCCACGTCCTCGTAGATCTCGCGCAGCGGCCGCCGCTCGCGGACCTCGCGCAGGATCAGCTCCCGGTGCGCCTCAAGATCGGCGAGCAGTCTGTCCTGCACCGGGTTCAGCCCGAGCGAGCCCGAGTAGCCGATGTCCGCCGTGAAGCCCTTGTGCACCGGAGCCATGTCGAGGATGAACGGCATCCCCGGCTCCAGCCGGCGGTTGGTCGGGAAGAACTGGAGCGGGACCCGGAAACCGACGAACGCCGTGCGGTCGCCGAACCAGGCGAAGGGCAGATGGAACCAGTCCCGTACCCCGCGCTCGCGCAGCCACACCCGCTGCATCCGCGCCGCCTCGCGCTCGGTGACGCCGGGCTTCAGCTGTGCCGCGACCGCCTCCGCGCACTCATAGGCGAGCCGCTGCACCTCTCTGAACCCCCGTAGCTCCACGGAGAGTTCGCCTGCCACTGCCGTCGTCATGCCACCGCCCCACCCTGTCCACACCGACTGCGGTACGTGCCCGTAACTTGACACTGGTGAATGTGACAGTTGTTAGAGGCCGCGTCAATAGACCGGTGCCCCGCCTGTGGACAACCGGACGGATGTGGACAACCGGCGCGCGGCAGGTGTACCTCAGGGGGACCCCTAAGGACCCGTACGCCTGGAGGCTGACACGGATCCACCTCCACGGGTTGACGACCCCTGTGGTCTGCGCCACTACCTTCGAATCGTGACTGTGATCGCGACCGAAAGCCTGAGCAAGCGGTTCCCCCGGGTGACCGCGCTTGACCGGCTCTCCGTGGACGTCGGGCCCGGTGTGACCGGACTCGTCGGAGCCAATGGAGCCGGCAAGTCCACACTGATCAAGATCCTGCTGGGTCTGTCCCCCGCCACCGAGGGCCACGCACGCGTGCTCGGCCTCGACGTCGCCACCGAAGGCGCCGCCATCCGTGAGCGGGTCGGGTACATGCCCGAGCACGACTGCCTGCCGCCCGACGTCTCGGCCACCGAGTTCGTCGTCCACATGGCGCGCATGTCCGGGCTCCCGCCGGCTGCGGCCCGCGAGCGCACCGCGGACACCCTGCGCCACGTCGGGCTCTACGAGGAGAGGTACCGCCCCATCGGGGGCTACTCCACGGGCATGAAGCAGCGCGTGAAACTCGCGCAGGCCCTCGTCCACGACCCCCAGCTGGTCTTCCTGGACGAACCGACCAACGGCCTCGACCCGGTCGGCCGCGACGACATGCTCGGACTGATCCGCCGCATCCACACGGACTTCGGCATCTCGGTCCTGGTCACCTCGCACCTGCTGGGCGAACTGGAACGCACCTGCGACCACGTCGTGGTCGTCGACGGCGGCAAGCTGCTGCGCTCCAGCTCCACCACGGACTTCACCCAGACGACCACGACCCTCGCCATCGAGGTCACCGACAACGACGAGCACCCGGACGGCACCCGCGCGGTCCGCGAGGCGCTCCACGCGCGCGGTATCGAGACGCACGACGGCAGCGGCCTGCCGGGCGCCGGACACATCCTGCTGCTGACCACCGAGAGCGAGGACACCTACGACCTCGTCCGCGACCTGGTCGCCGACCTGGGCCTGGGCCTGGTGCGGATGGAACAGCGCAGGCACCACATCGCCGAGGTCTTCAACGACAGCGACGAACAGCGCACCAAGGACGAGCGCGCGGCGAGCACGGACCCGCGCACCGGCGACGACCAGCGGAAGGAGGCGGTCGGCCATGGCAGTTGAGCAGCCCCTCACCCAGCCCGGTGAGCAGTCCCGCATCCACAACATCGGCTATCGCAACTACGACGGCCCGCGCCTCGGCCGTGCCTACGCCCGCCGGTCCCTCTACTCGCAGTCCCTGCGCGGCGCCTACGGACTCGGCCGCTCGGTCAAGTCCAAGGTCCTGCCGATGCTGCTCTTCGTGGTGATCTGCGTCCCCGCGCTGATCATGGTCGCCGTCGCGGTCGCCACCAAGGCGAAGGACCTCCCCGTCGACTACACACGCTACGCGGTGATCATGCAGGCGGTCATCGGCCTGTACGTCGCCTCGCAGGGCCCCCAGGCCGTCTCCCGCGACCTGCGCTTCAAGACCGTGCCGCTCTACTTCTCGCGCCCCATCGAGACCGCCGACTACGTCCGCGCCAAGTACGCGGCGCTCGCCTCGGCCCTGTTCATCCTCACGGCGGCCCCGCTGATCGTGCTCTACGTCGGCGCGCTGCTCGCCAAGCTCGACTTCGCCGACCAGACGAAGGGCTTCGGACAGGGGCTGGTCTCCGTGGCGCTGCTCTCGCTGCTCTTCGCCGGCATCGGGCTGGTCATCTCGGCCGTCACCCCGCGCCGCGGCTTCGGCATCGCGGCCGTCATCGCCGCGCTGACCATCTCCTACGGAGCGGTCTCCACCGTCCAGGCCATCGCCTTCGAACAGTCCAGCAGCGGGGCCGTCCCGTGGCTCGGGCTCTTCTCGCCCATCACGCTCATCGACGGCGTGCAGACGGCCTTCCTGGGCGCCTCCTCCGCCTTCCCCGGCGAGGTGGGCCCCTCGTCCGGCCAGGGCGTCGTCTACCTCGTCGTCGTCCTGGGTCTCATCGCCGGCTGCTACGGCCTCCTGATGCGCCGCTACCGAAAGGTCGGGCTGTGACCACCCTCAACATCGACCACGTCTCACGCTGGTTCGGCAACGTGGTGGCGGTCAACGACATCACGATGACGATCGGCCCCGGCGTCACCGGCCTGCTCGGCCCGAACGGAGCCGGCAAGTCCACCCTCATCAACATGATGGGCGGCTTCCTCGCCCCCTCGACGGGCACCGTCACCCTCGACGGCCGCCCGACCTGGCGCAACGAGGACATCTACCGGCACATCGGCATCGTCCCCGAACGTGAGGCGATGTACGACTTCCTCACCGGCCGCGAGTTCGTCGTCGCCAACGCCGAACTGCACGGCCTCGGCGCGAAGTCCGCCCAGCGGGCGCTCGCCACCGTCGAGATGGAGTACGCGCAGGACCGCAAGATCTCCACGTACTCCAAGGGCATGCGGCAGCGCGTGAAGATGGCGTCCGCGCTGGTCCACGACCCGTCGCTGCTGCTGCTCGACGAACCGTTCAACGGCATGGACCCGCGTCAGCGCATGCAGCTCATGGATCTGCTGCGCCGCATGGGCGACGAGGGCCGCACGGTGCTGTTCTCGTCCCACATCCTCGAAGAGGTCGAGCAACTCGCCTCCCACATCGAGGTGATCGTCGCCGGACGGCACGCGGCGAGCGGCGACTTCCGGCAGATCCGCCGCCTGATGACCGACCGCCCGCACCGCTACCTCATCCGCTCCAGCGACGACCGTCTGCTGGCCGCCGCACTGATCGCGGACCCGTCGACGTCCGGCATCGAGGTCGACCTGGCCGAGGGCGCGCTGCGCATCCAGGCCGTCGACTTCGGCCGCTTCACCGCCCTGCTGCCCAAGGTCGCGCGCGAGCACGGCATCCGGCTGCTGACGGTGTCACCGTCCGACGAGTCCCTGGAATCCGTCTTCTCGTATCTTGTCGCGGCGTAGGAGGCCGAAGATGTACGACCCCACAGTCGCCCGGCTCACCTACCGCGGCCTGCTCGGCCGCCGCCGGGCCCTCATCCTCGGCATCCTGCCCGTCCTGCTCATCGTCATCTCGGTGGCTGTCCGCAGCTTCTCCGGTGCCGACGACCAGGTGGCCTCGGACCTGCTCGGCGGGTTCGCGCTCGCCACCATGGTGCCGATCATCGGCGTCATCGCCGGCACGGGCGCCATCGGACCCGAGATCGACGACGGCTCGGTGGTGTACCTGCTGGCCAAGCCCCTGAAGCGGCCCACGATCATCTTCACCAAGCTGATCGTCGCGATCGCCGTCACCATGGCGTTCTCGGCGGTGCCGACCTTCATCGCGGGCATGATCCTCAACGGCAACGGCCAGCAGATCGCCGTCGCCTACACCGTCGCGGCGCTCGTCGCCTCGATCGCCTACGCCGCGATGTTCCTGCTCCTCGGGACCATCACCCGGCACGCCGTGGTCTTCGGACTCGTCTACGCGCTCGTCTGGGAGGCCCTGTTCGGCTCCCTGGTCTCCGGCGCGCGCACCCTCAGCGTCCAGCAGTGGGCGCTGGCCGTGGGCCACAAGGTGACCGGAGGCGACCTCGTCACCTCGGACGTCGGCCTGCCGACCGCGACCGTCCTGCTGGTCGTGGTCACCGTCGCCGCCACCTGGTACGCCGGGCAGCGGCTGCGGTCGCTGACCCTGGCCGGCGAGGAGTGAGCCACCCGCTTGTGAACGCGGAGGACGACGTCCCTGGCACCGGCTGAGCGCCGGGACGGAGCGCCGAACCGCGAAAAGAGGCTCCCCCGCGCGCGTGGCCGCCGATCAACGGCCACACGCGCGGGGAGCCTCTTCTCTTTCACGGGACTTCTTGACGGGGGCTTCACCTCGGTCCGGGCAGACTGGGTGAACGAGGACGTACGGCCGGGAGGAACGGGGATGGCAGCAGAGGAACCGCGGGGTGACGGCCACGATCAGGCCGGAGACCGACCCGGGGACGCGGCCGGTGACCAGTGGGACGACCTGGTGCTCGACGAGAGCTTCGTCCGGGCCGCGGACACGACGGAACCCTCGGCCCGGGCCCGTATGCTCGCCGCCCGCTGGCGCGCGGAGGGACCCGAACCGGAGCCGTGGCGCTCGGACGAGCCGCCCGCGGGATGGTTCTTCAGCAAAAGCCGTCGGCGCAGATGGCGCCGCAGGTGAGACCCGCGGCCGGCCCCTCGGGCGGCGGTCTTTAATCAGTGGCACCCAAGTCGGCGGACAGGCACAGTAGTTGTGTCCCCACCGCCGGAGCCGTCCGGCGCCACACTCTGGGAGAGGAGCGCGACGATGTTCATCAGGAGCAGTTCGTCGAGCTCCCGACAGGGCAGCCCGCGGCGGGTTCCGGAGTAGTTACCCCTCCGTCGAACCCGCTCCGCACGGGGGGCTGCCCGGGGCGGCCGCTTCGAGCGCGCGTGTCGCGCGGGCCGCCCACCCGGAGGATTGGCCGAGTGGGAAGGCACCGGCTTGCTAAGCCGTGGTCGGGGGTGAAACCCCGCGCGCGTTCGATCCGCGCATCCTCCGCAACACGTTCCGCGTACGGCACCGCGCACGCGGCTGTCGTGACAGTCCTCGTCAGAGCGTGGCGACCCACGCGGTCGTCACCGCGGGCGCTGCCGACACCGCACGGGATCCCACTAGGACCGCGGCAGCAACCGCTCGAGTACGACCGCGATGCCGTCCTCCTCGTTCGTGGACGTCACCTCGTCCGCGACCGCCTTGAGGTCGGCGTGGGCGTTGGCCATGGCCACGCTGTGCGCGGCCCACGCGAACATCGGGATGTCGTTCGGCATGTCGCCGAAGGCGATGGTGTCCACGGCCTTCGCGCCGAGGCGGCGGGCCGCCAGCGACAGCCCCGTCGCCTTGGAGAGTCCGAGGGGCAGGAGTTCCACTATCCCCGCGCCCGCCATCGTGACGCCGACCAGCCCGCCCGCGACCTCGGTGGCCACGGCCGCGAGTTCGTCGTCCGAGAGCGTCGGGTGCTGGACGTACACCTTGTTCAGCGGCGCCGACCAGAGGTCCGCCGCGTCCCTGATGGGCACGACCGGCAGCGGCCCGTCCTGCACCCGGTAGCCGGGGCCGACGAGCACCTCGCCCTCGAGTCCGTCACGGCTCGCCGCGAGCAGCAGCGGGCCGACCTCCGCCTCGATCTTGGCGAGCGCGAGACCGGCGAGCTGCCGGTCCAGCGTCACCGAGGTGAGCAGGCGGTGCTCCCCCGCGTCGTACACCTGGGCGCCCTGACCGCAGACCGCGAGACCCCGGTAGCCGAGGTCGTCGAGGATGTGGCGCGTCCAGGGCACCGCGCGCCCGGTGACGACGATGTGCGCCGCGCCCGCCGCGGTGACCGCGGCGAGCGCCTCACGCGTACGCGCCGAGACCGTCTCGTCGGAACGCAGCAGCGTCCCGTCGAGGTCGGTCGCGACGAGCTTGTAGGGGAAGGTCCGCCCGCCCGTGGCCTCGGACGGGCCCGTGGACCCCGTGGTACCGGTCACTTGGAGATCGGCTCCAGAAGCTCACGGCCGCCCAGGTAGGGGCGCAGCACCTCGGGCACCCGCACCGATCCGTCGGCGAGCTGGTGGTTCTCCAGGATCGCCACGATGGTGCGCGGCACGGCACACAGCGTGCCGTTCAGCGTCGACAGCGGCTGGACCTTCTTGCCGTCACGCATGCGGACGGACAGGCGCCGGGCCTGGAAGCCGTCGCAGTTCGAGGCCGAGGTCAGCTCGCGGTACTTGCCCTGGGTCGGGATCCACGCCTCGCAGTCGAACTTGCGCGAGGCGGAGGAGCCGAGGTCGCCGCTCGCCACGTCGATGACCTGGAAGGGCAGTTCGAGGCCGGTCAGCCACTGCTTCTCCCAGTCGAGGAGACGGCGGTGTTCGTTCTCCGCGTCCGCGGGGTCGACGTACGAGAACATCTCGACCTTGTCGAACTGGTGCACGCGGAAGATGCCGCGGGTGTCCTTGCCGTAGGTACCGGCCTCGCGGCGGAAGCACGGCGAGAAGCCGGCGTAGCGCATCGGCAGCTTGTCGGCGTCGAGGATCTCGTCCATGTGGTACGCCGCGAGGGGGACCTCGGAGGTGCCGACCAGGTAGTAGTCGTCCTTCTCGAGGTGGTACACGTTCTCCGCGGCCTGGCCGAGGAAGCCGGTGCCCTCCATGGCGCGGGGGCGGACGAGCGCGGGGGTCAGCATCGGGATGAAGCCGGCCTCGGTGGCCTGCGCGATCGCCGCGTTGACGAGGGCGAGCTCCAGGAGCGCGCCGACACCCGTCAGGTAGTAGAAACGCGAGCCGGACACCTTGGCGCCGCGCTCCACGTCGATGGCGCCCAGCGACTCGCCGAGCTCCAGGTGGTCCTTGGGCTCGAAGCCCTCGGCGGCGAAGTCACGGATGGTGCCGTGCGTCTCGAGGACGACGAAGTCCTCCTCGCCGCCGACCGGGACGTCGGGGTGCACCACGTTGCCGAGCTGGAGGAGGAGGCGCTTGGCCTCCTCGTCGGCCTCGTGCTGCTCGACGTCGGCCGCCTTGACGTCGGCCTTGAGCTGCTCGGCCTTCTTCAGCAGCTCGGCGCGCTCTTCGGGGGAGGCCTTGGGGATCAGCTTGCCGAGCGACTTCTGCTCGGAACGCAGCTCATCGAAGCGGACGCCGGACGACCTGCGCCGCTCGTCGGCGGAGAGAAGGGAGTCGACGAGGCCGACATCCTCTCCACGGGCGCGCTGGGAGGCGCGAACACGGTCGGGGTCCTCACGGAGCAGGCGAAGGTCAATCACCCCACAAGGCTACCGGTGCGTGCTTCCGGCGAACGACTCGATATTCCGGTGCGTGAGCTCTGTCACGTTATGAGTGAAATGCCGGACCGAATCTCTTGATCATCGATCATCGTCAATGAAAGGGGTCCTACTCCCTGAAACGGGGCAGGCGGCCGGTCGCCGGTTGACTGGATTTCCTTGTGGGAGGCGGGACTTGGGATCCGGTTGTCCACAGGAATCTGGGAGTCGAGATAGTTATCCACAGGCTGTGTGGAAGATCTGTGGATGCCGGAATTGATCATTCCGACGGCACTTCTGCGGATGAGGAATTCCCGGTTCAAACCCTCCGTACACCCACTTTCGGGTGTAAATGATTCGCTCCATAGAGTTGATCAATGGAAAAGGGTGGACGAAGGGTGACGTGCGGGTCTGTGGAGGAAGTTGGGTGCTGTAGGCCGATTTGTCGACGATGTAGTGCTTCGTTGTCGACTTGTCCCCAGGTCGAGAAGCGTGCCTGTGGATAACTCCTGTGGATGGCGAAAATAGGCAGGTAGGACCGGGGAGGGAAACCCGGACGGGTGTGGATCGGCCGATCAGGACGTGGAGATCCCTCAGGACGTGCGGGGGCACCGGGACACGCCGATCCCGCGGTCGACCGGGGGCTGCCGGCCGGGACGGTATGTGCCGGTCCTCGTGGGTCAGGAACGGCCGTCCTGGCAGCGCGCCAGCCAGTCCGACGCGGCGGAGAACTCGCTGTCCGAGGTCCCTGGCCGCAGAGGCCGGACGTCCTTCAGTGCGACACCGGCACGCGGATACGAACCCAGGAAGCGCACCTGGGGACAGATCCTCTTGAGGCCCATCAGCGCCTCTCCCACCCGGCGGTCGGTGATATGTCCTTCGGCGTCCACCGAGAAGCAGTAATTGCCGATGCCCTGGCCGGTGGGGCGGGACTCGATGCGCATCAGGTTGACGCCGCGCACGGCGAATTCCTGGAGCAGTTCGAGCAGGGCACCGGGGTGGTCGTCGCCGAGCCAGATGACCACGGACGTCTTGTCGGCGCCGGTCGGGGCGGCGGGCCTGGCCGCACGGCCGACCAGGACGAAACGGGTCTCGGCGTTCGCCGCGTCGTGGATCTCGGTGACCAGGGGTTCGAGGCCGTACGTCGCCGCCGCGAACTCGCCCGCGAAGGCCGCGTCGAACCGGCCTTCCTGGACCAGCCGGGCACCGTCCGCGTTCGACGCGGCCGACTCCCACAGGGCGTCCGGGAGGTGCTTGCCCAGCCAGTTGCGCACCTGGGGCTGGGCGACCGGGTGCCCGGTGACGGTCTTGACGTCCTTCAGCGTGGTGCCGGGCCTGACCAGCAGGGCGAAGGCGATCGGCAGCACGACCTCGCGGTAGATCATCAGCGGGTCGCCCTTGGCCAGCTCGTCGAGCGTGGCGGTGACCCCGCCCTCCACCGAGTTCTCGATCGGGACGAGCGCGCCGGCCGCCTGCCCGCCGCGCACCGCGTCGAGCGCGGCCGGCACGGACACCATCGGCACCAGCTCCCGCGTCGCGGCCTCGGGAAGCGTGCGGAGGGCGGCCTCGGTGAACGTTCCCTCGGGGCCGAGATAGGTGTAGCGCGTCGCCGACATACCGTCACCCTAATGGGCCTTGCCCCACGAGGCTCACCCCTGGGGAAACAGGGCACCCAGGGGTGAATCCACCCGGCCCGCCGGACCGGACGCGGGGAACTGTGCCGGGCGGGCGGGCCCACGGGACCTGCACCGGACGACCGGACGACGCTTGCGGTGCCGAACGACCGGAGGACGGTACGTGGGCAGGGTGACCGGTGGGCGGGAACCGGACCGGGTCGCTCAGCCCTCCAGGAGCCGCTGCCCCACGTACTCCCCGCGCGCCGCTCCGCCCGGTACCGCGAACAGGCCGCTCGACTCGTGCCGGACGAAGTCGGAGAGGGCGTCACCACGGTCGAGCTTGCGCTGGACGGGGACGAAGCCGCGCAACGGGTCGGCCTGCCAGCACACGAAGAGCAGCCCCGCGTCGGGCACCCCGTCCGCGTCGATGCCGTCGTGGAAGGAGAACGGACGGCGCAGCATCGCGGCACCGCCGTTCTGGTCGGGCCGGGTGATCCGGGCGTGCGCGTTGATGGGCACGACCAGGTTCCCGTCGGCGTCGGTCTTGTCGAGGTCCATCGCGCTCTTCTCGGTACCGCCGCTGAGCGGTGCCCCGGTGGACTTCCGCCGCCCGATGACGTCCTCCTGGGCCTTGCCCGAGAGCTTCTCCCAGTCGTCGAGCAGCATCCGGATCCGGCGTACGACCGCGTACGAGCCGTTCGCCATCCAGGCCGGGTCGCCCGAGCCGGGCACGAAGACGCGCCCGTCGAAGTCGGGCTCGGACGGCTTCGGATTGCGGGTGCCGTCGATCTGCCCCATCAGGTTGCGCGCGGTCATGGGGGACGCGGTGGCGCCGGGGGACCGGTTGAAACCGTTCATCTGCCAGCGCACCCGTGCCGCGCTGCCCGCGTCCTTCTGGAGAGCGCGCAGGGCGTGGAAGGCGACGAGCGCGTCGTTCGCCCCGATCTGCACCCACAGGTCGCCGTTGCTGCGCCCCTTGTCGAGATGGTCGGAGGAGAAGTCGGGCAGCGGGTCCAGTGCGACCGGGCGCTGCTTCTCCAGACCCGTACGCGCGAAGAAGCTGTGGCCGAAACCGAAGGTGACGGTCAGGGACGAGGGGCCGGCGTCGAGGGCGACGTCGGTGTCGTCATGGCTCGCGCTCTCGCCCGCCATCAGCCGCTCCGCGGTCGCCGACCAGCGGCGCAGCAGGGCGGCGGCCTCCCGGCGGCCCGCGCCCGCCGCCAGGTCGAAGGCGACGAGATGGCCGCGCGCCTGGAGGGCGGTGGTGATGCCGGGCTGATGTTTCCCGTGAAACATCACCGTGTCCATGCCCACCGAAGCCAGCGGAACGGTCTTGTCCGCGGAGGGGGCGGCGGCGTAGCCCACGGCTGCCCCGCCCGCGCCGAGCGCGATCCCTGTCGCACCGGCGGTTCCGAGCAGCCGGCGCCGCGACATGACCCCCGTCGAGGGAGTCTCCGACGAGGCCTTCTGCTCCGAGGGACC
The DNA here is from genome assembly GCF_036231965.1 of Streptomyces sp. NBC_01428. Taxonomy (NCBI): domain Bacteria; kingdom Bacillati; phylum Actinomycetota; class Actinomycetes; order Kitasatosporales; family Streptomycetaceae; genus Streptomyces; species Streptomyces sp. NBC_01428. The sequence continues at coordinate 4,788,488 of NZ_CP109499.1, forward strand.
GGCGGAAGCGTCCGAAGCCGTCGCTCGGGAGGCCTTTGAGGAGGCGTTCTTCGCGGACGCGGCCTCGCGGGCGGCGGAGGACGTCCCGGGAGTGGACTGGTCAGCCATGGTCAGGTTCAGCCGATCTGCGCGTTCTTGTTCACGGTGACCTGGTCGATGTCCGAGGTGCGCACGGTCACCGCGATCTTCCAGTCGCCCGCCATGGGGATCTGTACATCGCTCGCCGACCAGTGTCCCGTGGCGATCCGGTCGGGCGTCACGGGCAGCGGGCCGACGTCCTTCGCCTTGAGGGTGAGGGCGAGCTTCACCTCGGGCACGTCGAAGGCCTTCCCGTTGGGGCGGACCACGAAGACGTGCATCTCGTTGCCGCCGACCCGGGCCGGCTCGAAGGTGACCTCGGCCGTGCCCTTGCCGTCCTGGCCGCCCGTGTCGAAGGGGATCTTCAGCGACAGCGGGCCGGACCGCTGGGCGGCGGCACCCTTGGCCTGCTGGACCGCCTCTTCGGTGCGTCCCGGCTCGGTGGTCGTCAGCGCGGTCGTGACCGCCAGCAGGACGACCGCGACGGCCGCCTCGGCGAGGACCGAGCGGCGCAGGCCGGTGCGGTTCGGATCGGCGTCGCGGACGCGCTGGGCGCGCGCGGTGTCCACGGCGGCTTGCTGCCGGGCCAGTTGGGCGGCCCGCCGGGAGTCGGCGGGGACGGTGGCGGGCGTCCTGCGCGCCGACCGCTGTTCCGCCCGCGCTGCCTCGGCGGCCCGGGGAGCCGCCTCCGCGAGCCCGCCCGTCCAGCGCCGGGAGATCGAGGCGACGCCCACGAGCACGGCCACCAGACCGATCTTGACGAGCAGCAGCTGCCCGTACGTCGTGTCGGTGAACGCCGCCCAGGAGCCGACCTGCCGCCACGACTGGTAGATGCCGGTCGCCACCAGGACGAGGACGCTCCCGAACGCGAGGCGGGAGAAGCGGTGGACGGCCGCGGCCTCGATCTGTTCCTCCGCCGGTGCCCGGAACAGGGCCACCAGGAGGGTCGTCAGGCCGCCGAGCCAGACGGCGACGGCCAGCAGGTGCAGTACGTCGACGGGCATGGCGATGCCCGCCTGTATACCGGTGGACGCGTGCTCGGCCATGGCCCAGCTCGCGGCGAGTCCCGCCGCCACGACCACGCCGCCGATGGCGAGTCCGAAGGTGAGGTCCTTCTTCTCGGCGGCCAGGTCGGCCGCCTCCGTGGCGGGATCGGGGGTGAGGTCCGTCCCGTCCGTCTCCTCGGCGGACTCGGCGGACTCGGGGGCGGGCGTCTTCGTGATCGCCGTCTTCCCGCCGGTCGCCTTGGCGCCGACGGACTTCGCTCCGGCCGCCTTCGTGCGCGTTCCCTTGCCGCGGCCGTTCTTGGTGCCGTTCGCCTTCCTGGTGGCGACGGCCAGTGCCTCGGCGGCCGCGCGCGCGTCCTCGTCCCGCTTGGCGTACGCCCCGAACAGCACGGCGATGAACAGGGCCGCCGCGGCGAGCAGCAGCAGCCGTGAGACCAGGGCGGCGCCAGGCTTGGTCTGCAGCACCTGTGCGAGCAGATTCAGGTCGAAGATGTCGCCGACCTTGCCGGACCCGACGTACGAACCGCGCAGGAGCAGCAGGGCGAGCGTGGAGACCGTCAGGGTGAGCCAGCCGGCGACCACGAGGCGCTGCACCGGCCGCACCCCGGAGCCGCGCTGCCAGCAGCCCAGCACGAACGCGGCGCCACCGACGAGCAGGATGAACCCGGCGTACGAGAAGTAGCGGCCGGCTCCGTAGAGGAAGCCCACCACTCCGCCCCCGACGTCCTGGCCCGACGCGGCGACGGAGGTCTGCGAGGGAGCTCCGATGGAGAAGGTGAAGGCGCCCGCGACGGGGTGGCTGTCCGCAGACACCACCTGGTAGGTCACGGTGAACGTGCCGTCGGGCAGGCCCGCGTGGAGCTTCACGCCGTACGTGCTGCCGCCCAGGTCGCTCGGACCGCCGGTGTCGACCCGCTTGCCCTTGGGGTCGAGGACCCGCAGTGAGCTGTCGTTCATCGAGACCTGCTCGGAGAAGGTGAGCGAGATCTGCGTGGGTGCCTCGGCGACCACCGTCCCCTGCTGCGGATCGCTCCCGGTCAGCGCGGCATGCGCGGAAGCGGGCGCGGCGCCCGCCAGGAGTGCGCCGGCGACGGCGAGGAAAAGCAGCAGGAGGGTCCGGAAGCGGGGGGCGATGGTCGGTGTCACGGTGGTGCCTCCCTCAGTGCCCGGAGTCGGGGTTGTAGGTCGCGGACTTCACCGGCATGGAGACCTTCACCGTGCCGGACGTGGCGAAGTGCAGTTCCAGAGCCACCTTCTCGCCCTCCCGGGGCTTGTGGGTGAGCTTTGCGAACATGAGGTGGTTGCCGCCGCTCGCGAAGTCCAGGGTGCCGTGGGCGGGCACGGCGAAGTACTTCTCCTCCTCCATCGCGCCGTCCTTGGTGGAGTGGAGCGTCACGTCGTCCGAGAGGTCGCTGGTGACCGAGGTCAGCCGGTCGGCACCACCGGAGTTGGTGACGGTGAAGAACCCCGCCGCCATGGTGGCCATGCTCGGGGCGGGCATGTAGGCGCCGGTGATCCTGAGGTCGGGCCGGCCCGGGGAGGACAGCGAACCCGAGGAGTCGCCGTCGCCCGAGCCGCAGCCCGCGAGCGTCACCGCCGCGGCTATGACCAGGGCGCCGAGCGTGAGGGGCCGGGCCGGGCGGCCGGGACGGCGCCTCACGGGTTCTTCCCCTCGACGATCTTGGGAAGGTCCTTGGTGTAGTCGTCGACCGTGGCGTCCTCGCCGTACAGCACATAGCCTCCGTCGGTCTTCGGCGAGAACGCGATGACCTGGGTGCCGTGCACGGAGACGAGCTTGCCGTTCTTGTCCTTCGAGGTCGGCTCGATGGAGATGCCCAGCGTGCGGGCGCCGGCCTGGATGGTGGAGAAGTCACCGGTCAGGCCGATGAAGTCGGAGTCGATTCCCTTGAGCCAGGTGCGGAGCGCGGCGGGGGTGTCGCGGTCGGGGTCGGTGGTGACGAACACGACGCGCAGCTTGTCCTGCTCGGCCTTGGGCAGCTGCTTCTTGGCGACGGCCAGGTTGTTCATCGTCAGCGGGCAGACGTCGGGGCAGTGCGTGTAGCCGAAGTAGACCAGCGTGGGCCGGCCCTTGGTCTGCGCGCGCAGGTCGAACTTCTTGCCGTTCGTGTCGGTGAGCACGAGGTCCGGCTTCTCGAACGGCTGGTCGAGGACCGTCGCGGCCTTGCCCGAGTCGGCGGCGACGGACACGTCGGCGACGGGCTTGTTGCTGTCGTCACCACTGCCGCAGGCGGAGAGGGTCAGAGCGGCGGCTGCGAACAGGGCGGCCACCGCGTACGTCTTCTTGCGCATAGAAAAATGTCCCAGATGTGAGTGCCCGGGTGCGCACCGGGGGTCGTTCGCGGCCGAAGGGCCAGGTCCGGCAGGGCGGGAGAGCCGCGCCGGACCCGGCCGGAGGCCGAGTCGGACCCGTCCGGAGAGCCGCGTTCCCGCGGCCCTCCGGTGCGCACCGAGGCGGGTGTGTCTCAGTGCCTCGGACGCCGAGCGGCGTCTCAGGCGTTCGTACGCCGACGGTTGGCGAACACGCCGTACGCCACGCCCAGCGCGCCGACGACGATGCCCACGACGCCGAGAACCCGCGCGGTCGTGTCACTGCTGTCCGCGGAGGCGGCCGCCTGGTCGGTGCCCTTCGCGGCGCCGTCGGACTTCTCCGTGTCGGAGGCGTCCTCGGCGCCGGCGGAGCCGTGGTGGTCCTCGGTCGCGGCCGACAGGGCCAGCACCGGCGCCGGGTTCTCCGGCTCCTCGGCGCCCTCCTTCTGCGGCTCGATCCAGCGCACGACCTCCTTGTTGTCGTACGTCTGGATCGCCTTGAAGACGAGCTGGTCGGTGTCCTCGGGCAGCGCGCCGACGGAGAGCGGGAACTTCTGGAAGAAGCCCGGCTGGATGCCCTTGCCGTCGGCGGTCCAGGTGACCTTGGTGACGGCTTCGTCGATCTTCTCGCCGTGCAGGGTCACCGGCTTGTCCAGCTTGGACTTGGTGACCTGGACGTTCCATCCCTGCACCGGCTGCGGCATGACCGAGGCGAGCGGGTGGTCCGTCGGGAGGTTCACCTCGAGCTTGGTGGTCGAGGCGTCGTCGCGCTCGTTCGGAACCTTGAAGTTCACGACGGCGTAGCCGCCCTTGGCCGCCGCTCCGTCGGGCGAGACGCTGACGTGCGCGAACGCGGGCGCGGCGGACAGGACGAGAACGGCCGAGGCGGCGACGGTGCCGACGGCGGCGATACGAGAAGCCTTCATGGAAGGGAACACTCCACTCTCAGTTCGATGACGAAGGGGACGCGCGGACGCCTCGGCGTTCCGGTGCGGGGTGGGCCCGCGCCCGGGAGGCCCGGCGGGTACGCGCGCGTGCGGCACGACCGCGTCCCCTCCGGAGAGTCCGGGAGAGCCGGGGAGGCCCGTGATGTCCCTGGGATACAGGGACTTCGGGGCTGCCGGCTCCGTGAGGTGGCGCGTCGTGTCAGGCGGCGAGGGAGAGAGCGGAGACGGGTGGTCCGCGTCGGACCACCGTGTGCTGGAGCGCGGTCGTCCGCGGAGCGCGGAGCGTACGGGGCGCACTACGACGCGGGCGCGCGATCTCGGGCGCCCCCTGAAGGCCCGTGCGCAGCGCGCGGACGAGCGTCAGAGCGGCGCGCAACGACCGTACGAGCGCCCCTTCGGCGACACCCTGCGCCGACAGCCGCATGAGGCGGAGCAGCGCCAGATCGCCGCGGCGCAGCACCCATCCGGCGGCGACGGCCGCGAGGACGTGGCCGAGCAGCATCGGCAGGGAGGGCAGCATCGGCATCGCGGCGTCCCCGCCGACCGGCACCGCGTCCGTGGCATGCCCCATGGACGCCGTCATGCCGCCCGTGCCCGTGTCGAGCCGCGCGTCGGCGAGGAGCTTCTGGGCGTGTGCGGGACTGATCGCCGCGGCGGTCGTACCGCACACCAGGCGGGCGGCCCGGGCCACGAGAGTGGCGTCCGACACCGGCGTGCTCGATGCCATCGCGCCCATGGACCCGGTGGCCGTGGCGCCCGCGTGCTGGCTGAGCCCGAACAGCGTGTGCAACGCGGTCTGGCCGACCGCGAGGACCGCCACGATGCCGGGCAGCGCGCGCTCCCGCCCCGCCAGCGTGACGGCGACGGTGAACACCACGAGGAAGCCGACGCCCAGGGTCCACAGCGGAACCACGGCGCAGGAGGCGATGCCATGACCGGCCGCGGCCAGCGCGACACAGACCGCGGCGAACACCGCGGCCCTGAGGATCCGGAGGTCGGCTCCGGAGGGCGCCGAACGCTGGTGGGGGGCAGTCATGGCGGGCTCATCATCGCACTGGGCCCACCCGTCACCCACGGCAGGTCCACAAGGTGAGGTACGACCGCTCTGTCCGCAACGCCGCCTACGACCGGAACGCGAACTTCCGTACGTCGCCTCGCAACCGCATACACCGGCCTTCGGTGCCCGCGCATCCGCCGTATGGGCGCCGTCCTCGGACGTATGCGATTGCGCACGGGTGCTTGCGGCAATACGTATCGGTACATCGAGCCGCGGCCGGGAGGCTGGAGCATGAGCATCTGGTGGTCACTCCATCTGCGGCGCGAGGCTGCGAGCGTCCCGCTCGCCCGACGTCTGCTGCTCGGCACGATGGAGAGCGCCGGTGTCGACCCCGACGTCTCCTACGACCTCTCCGTCGCCCTCACCGAGGCCTGTGCCAACGCCGTCGAGCACGGCGGGGCCACCGCGCGGGGCGACGCCGGCGAGGCGTACCGGGTGACCGCGTATCTCGACGGCGACCAGTGCCGCATCGAGGTCAGCGACTCCGGCCCCGGCTTCCCCGGCGGGACCGCCCGGCCCGCACTGCGCCCCGCCGACCAGGACGCCGAACACGGGCGGGGCCTCGGCCTGATCCAGGAGCTCGCCGACCACGTCCACTTCGGCAACAACCCGGGTCCGGGCGGCGCGGTGGTCAGCTTCGACAAGATCCTCAAGTGGAGGAACTCTCCCTCCCTGCTGCCCGCCTAGCAGCGCGGCCCGCCGCTCAGCACTCCGCGCCCTGTACCGCGGCGGCGCCGGCCGGCGCGAGCCGCACCCGGCTCCCGCCCTTCGGGTGGCGCACCCCGTCCTCTCGACGGTCCGCCTCACCCCTCCGGAACTCCCGCCCATCCTCTCGGTGCGCGTCCTCGGACTCCTCCCGTCCCGCCGCCTCCCGGTGATCGGCGCCGGCCGGCCGCTCCGGCTGCGCCGAACTGCGGGAGGCAGCCCACCGGGTCGCCGGGCCCATCGCATACGAGGCACCGAGCATCAGGGCACCGAGGAGCAGCCAGCCCGGCGTCCCCCAACCGACCAGCAGGGCCGTGAGGACGAGCGGGCCCATGGTCCGCGCCACCGTGACCCCCGTGCCGAAGAAGCCCTGGTACTCGCCCATGCGGTCGGCGGGGGCGAGGTCGAACGCGAGCTGCCAGGAGCCCGCCGAGTGCTGCATCTCGGCGACCACCTGGAGCACCGCACCCGCCACGAGGACGGCCGCCGCGATCCAGGGGGAGACGCCGGACGACAGGGCGAACACCGTGCAGGACGCCAGCATCACGAGCCCGGACCGCCGGATCGAGCGGGTCGCCGTGACGAGTCCCGTCACACCGCGGGCCATCCGCACCTGGAACACCATCACCGCGGCGGTGTTGAGCACGAACAACGCGGAGACCAGCCAGGCGGGCGCCTCGGTGCGCTCGGTGATCCACAGCGGTATGCCGAGACTGAGGAGCGGCATCCGCAGCAAGAGCACGGTGTTGAGGAACGTGACCAGCACGTAGGGACGGTCGCGCAGCACACCGGCCGCCGCGCCCCGCTCACTCCCCCGGCCGCTGCGCCTGCCCCGGCCGTCCCGAGGACTCTCGCCGGCGCGACCGGCCCCGACCCTCCCGTCCGTCCGCTCCAGCCGGGCGGGCTCGACCGACGGCAGCTGCCAGAGCAGGGCTGCGCACACCAGGAAACTCACGGCGTCCAGCGCGAACACCCCGAGGTAGGCGGACCGGGTCCCGGCGTGCAGGGCGAGACCGCCGAGGCCCGCGCCCACCGCCAGACCGGCGTTCAGTGTCGACTGGAGGTGGGCGAGCAGTCCGGTGCGCGCGCCGGCCGGTATCAGCGAGGCGAGCAGCGCCTGGCGCGCGGCTCCGAGTCCCGACTGGGCCGAGGCGTAGGCGCAGGCCGCGAGGACGAAGGGGAGGAATCCGCGGACGAGCAGGAAGGACGCGACCGCCGTGGCGGTGGCCAGTGCCAGCAGGACGGCGGTGCCGCGCGGCCCGCGACGGTCGGCGAGCCGGCCCAGCGGCACGCCCACCAGCGAGCCGATCGCCCAGGCCACGGTCAGTCCGAGGCCGACCCGCTCGGCGGACAGCCCGACGACGTGCGTGAAGTAGAGCGCGGACGTCACGTAATAGGCGCCGTCACCCACGGAGTTGCTCAGTTGCGCGAGAGCGAGCATCCGCTGCGGTCCGGCGGGCGGAAACACCCGGCCCGCTCCGTTTCCCTTCACGGCCGAGCGCTCTGCGGATCGTGCGTCGCGAGTCGTCATGTCGTCGACGCTACGGGTCGGATGGACCGCTCGGCAGGCCCATTCCTCACGCCTTTTCATGACCCAATTCACGGGTCGCCCATGACATTCGTCAGATCGTGCGGACGGCCGCCGAGGCCCCGGATCGCGGGGCCGGGCCGAGGGGCCGGACTGAGGGGGCCGCGGATCGAGGGGGCGGACCGAGAGCCCCGAATCAAGGTCCTTCGGTCCTTCGGGGCGGGCGTCCCGGGCGGCCGAGGACGTCGAGGCACGGCGTCTCGACCCGGCTCCGGTGCCCCGGGCCACCCCCCCGGCTCAGGTGTCCCGGGGCCCCGGCCGGTCAGGGCGTCGCGGCTCGGACGCCCCGGCCGACGGGCCGCGGATCAGAACGCCCCGGCTCTCGCCGTTCCGACCGACCCGCCCGGGCGGCCCGAGGGACCCGCTCCCTCCAGCACCCGCCCGAGTGCCTCCAGCGCCTCGGGATACGTGCGCTCCCTCGGCGTCCCGTACCCGACGACCAGGCCCTGCGGGCGCCCGTCGCCCGGCGCGTGCCAGTGGTCGCCGAGCCGTCCCACCGCCAGCCCCTCCTCCTCCGCGCGCGCCAGCACCTCCGCCTCGTCCGTCACTTCGACCAACGCGTGGAGTCCCGCGGCGATCCCCCGTACGCTCCTGCGCGCCCCCACCCGGTCGAGGAGCTGGTCCCGGCGACGCCGGTAGCGGAGCCGGCACGCGCGCACGTGACGGTCGTAGGCGTGGCTGACGATCATCTCCGCCAGCGCCAACTGACCGATGGACTCGGTGTGGTGATCGCTGTGCAGCTTGATGTCGGCCACCGGATCGACCAGTTGGGGCGGCAGCACCATCCAGCCGAGGCGCAGCGCGGGGCCCAGCGTCTTGGAGGCGGTCCCGAGGTAGACGGCATGGTTCGGTGCCATGCCCTGGAGCGCGCCGACCGGCTGCCGGTCGTAGCGGAACTCCCCGTCGTAGTCGTCCTCGATGATCAGCGTGTCCCGCGCGCGTGCCCAGTCGGTGAGCGCCCGCCGCCGCTCCGGGTGGAGCGTGACGCCGGTCGGGTACTGGTGCGCGGGGGTGACGACGACCGCGTCCGCGCCGAGGGTCTCCAACCGGTCGGCGCGGGCGCCGTGTTCGTCGACGGGCAGGGGCACCACGGTGCCGCCTGCCTTGCGCACCACATCCCGGTGGAACGGCAGCCCCGGGTCCTCCATGGCCACCGTCCCGCCGTCCAGCACGCGCGTGAGGAGGGCGAGGCCCTGGACGTAGCCGGAGGTGATGACGATCCGCTCGGGAGGCGCGATCACCCCGCGGGCCCGCCCGAGGTAACCCGACAGGGCGGTCCGCAGTTCGATGCGGCCCCGCGGGTCCCCGTAGTCGTACGCGAGGGAGGGTGCCGTGGCGATCGCGCGGCGCAGTGCCCGCAGCCAGGCCGCCGCCGGGAACGTGCCGACGTCCGGACTGCCGGGGCGCAGATCGAAACGGGGTGCACGCGCGTGGGGCGCCCGTACGTCCGCCGGGGGGCCGTCGGCCGGAAGGGACGCCACCTCGGTGCCCGAACCCTGCCGGGCCGTCAGATAGCCCTCGGCGATGAGCTGGTCGTACGCCGCCTTCGCCGTGCCCCGGGAGAGGCCGAGTTCGACGGCGAGGCGCCGCGTCGCGGGCAGCCGGGTCCCCGGGGCGAGCCGCCCGGCGCGGACGGCGTCCCGCAGCGCCCGTTCCAGGCCGGCCCTGCGCCCGGCCGCCGCGTCCGGCTCCAGATGCAGATCCACCCCGACGCCGGACCAGAAGTCGTCGTCCACGAAAAGCCGCCCCCCTAGGCACACCGAAAACCCGCGGGCGCACCGGTCCGCCCGCGGGCCACCGCAGTCCGGGAGCCGCCCACCCCCGGACACACCGATGGCCGGGCACCCTGGAGGGCACCCGGCCAGCAGTCTCGTATCAGCCCTCGTGGGGCACTATGTCAGCCCTTGAGGGACGCCATCCAGGCCTCGACCTCGTCCGACCGGCGCGGCAGGCCGTCCGACAGGTTCCGGTTGCCGTCCTCGGTGACGAGGATGTCGTCCTCGATGCGGACGCCGATGCCGCGGTACTCCTCGGGCACGGTCAGGTCGTCCGCCTGGAAGTACAGGCCCGGTTCGACGGTCAGGCACATGCCCGGCTCCAGCGTGCCCTCGACGTACGTCTCGGTGCGGGCGGCGGCGCAGTCGTGGACGTCCATGCCGAGCATGTGGCCGGTGCCGTGCAGGGTCCAGCGGCGCTGCAGCCCGAGCTCCAGGACGCGCTCGACCGGACCCTCGACGAGGCCCCACTCGACGAGCTTCTCGGTCAGCACACGCTGCGCGGCGTCGTGGAAGTCGCGGTACTTGGCGCCCGGCTGGACGGCCGCGATACCGGCCTCCTGAGCCTCGTACACGGCGTCGTAGATCTTCTTCTGGATCTCCGTGTACGTGCCGTTGATCGGCAGGGTGCGCGTCACGTCGGCGGTGTAGAGCGTGTGGGTCTCCACGCCGGCGTCGAGGAGCAGCAGGTCGCCGGAGCGGACCGGGCCGTCGTTGCGCACCCAGTGCAGGGTGCAGGCGTGCGGTCCGGCGGCGCAGATCGAGCCGTAGCCGATGTCGTTGCCCTCGACCCGCGCGCGCAGGAAGAAAGTGCCCTCGATGTAGCGCTCGCTGGTGGCCTCGGCCTTGTCGAGGACCTTCACGACGTCCTCGAAGCCGCGGACGGTGGAGTCGACGGCCTTCTGCAGCTCGCCGGCCTCGAACGCGTCCTTGACGAGGCGGGCCTCGGAGAGGAACACCCGCAGCTCGTTGTCGCGCTCCGCGGTGACCTTGTCGGTCAGCGCGGCCTCGACGGCGGCGTCGTAGCCGCGCACGACGCGGACGGGGCCGGTGGCCTCCGCCAGCGCGGCGGGGAGCTCCCGGACGTCCGAGGCGGGGATGCCGTACAGCTGCTCGGCCTCGGTGAGGGAGTGGCGGCGGCCGACCCACAGCTCGCCCTGGCCGGAGAGCCAGAACTCGCCGTTCTCGCGGTCGGAGCGCGGCAGCAGGTAGATCGTCGCCTTGTGGCCCTCGGTGGCCGGCTCCATCACGAGGACGCCGTCCTCGGTGAGGTTGCCGGTGAGGTACGCGTACTCGACGGAGGCACGGAAGGGGTACTCCGTGTCGTTCGAGCGGGTCTTCAGGTTGCCCGCCGGGATCACCAGGCGCTCGCCCGGGAAGCGCGCGGAGAGCGCGGCGCGGCGGGCGGCGGTGTACTCGGCCTGTGCGATCGGCGTGAGGCCGCGCAGCTCGGTGTCGGCCCAGCCTGACTTCATGCTGTCGGCGAGCTCGTCGGACACGCCCGGGTACAGGCCGTTCTTCCGCTGCTTGATGGGCTCTTCCTCGCCCGCTTCGTCAGCGGTTTCGTCAAGCACGGCTTCCGGGGTCTCCGGTGTGAGCGCCTCCGACACGGTCTGCCTCCTAGATACGACTCTGGACCTCCTCCATCGTACGGTCGCTCTGAAGGGGGCCCAGGGCCGGAAGGCCTGTTACACGAGGTGTCCGTGCGCTCACTCGAAGCGGGCCGCCAGGAGGACGACGTCCTCGTCGCTGTCCGCCTCGTCGAGACCGTCCGGCAGGACCGTGCGCAGGACGTGGTCGGCGATCGCCCCGGGGTCGTCCCGCACGGCTTTCGGGACCCCGGCCGCCGCCGCGTGCAGGCGCGCGAAGGCGCGGTCCATCGGGTCCCCCGTGCGGTGCAGCAGTCCGTCGGTGTAGATGAGCACGGTCTCGCCGCGTTCGGCGGTCATCTCGACGCTCGGGGCCTCCCAGCAGGCGAGCATCCCGAGCGGCGCCGACAGGGAGGTCTCGACGAACTCGGTGCGGCGCGGGCCGATGACCAGGGGCGGGCTGTGGCCGGCCCCGGCGAGCGTGAGCTTGCGCAGGGCGGGCTCGCAGTAGGCGAACAGGGCGGTCGCCGAGCGGGCCGGTTCGGTGAGCCGGAGCAGCAGTTCGAGGTCGGAGAGGACCGCGACGGGATCCTCGCCCTCCATCACCGCGTAGGCCCGCAGGGAGGCTCTCAGGCGGCCCATGGCGGCGACCGCGCTGGGTCCCGAGCCGGTGACCGAGCCGACGGCGAGGCCGAGCGCGGCGTCGGGCAGCGGCAGCGCGTCGTACCAGTCGCCGCCGCCCCGCGGTCCGGTGCGGTGCCGGGCGGCGAGCTGGACGCCGGAGACCCGCGGCAGCCGTGGGGGAAGCAGCTCCGCGGAGATCGTCGCCATGCACGCGCGCGTGCGCTCCAGCTCCAGGAGCCGCGCCAGGTGCTCGGTGGCGTACCGGGCGTACAGGCCGATGAGGTGGCGCTGCCGCTCGACCGGTTCCGCAGGCTCGTCGTAGAGCCAGACGGCGGCGCCCAGCCGGCCCGCGGCCTCGGTGGTCAGGGGCAGGGCGTAGCTCGCGGCGTAGCCGAGGCGCGCGGCCACCTCGCGGTGGCGGGGGTCGAGCCCGTCCTCCGAGAGGAGGTCGGGCTGGGCGATCTCGCCCTCGCCGCCCGGCAGGCCGTCCAGGATCTTCCCGTACGACATGGAGCTGCGCGGGACCGTCTCGATGTGGCCGAGGTCCGCGCGGGCGAGGCCCAGGCCGATCGTGGTGTCGGGGCCCAGTCCGTCGCCCGGCTCCATGACGACGAGGCCGCGCCGGGCGCCCACGAGGGCCGCTCCGGCGCGCAGCAGTTCCTGGAGCGCCTCGTCCAGGGTCGACGTGCGCGCCAGACGCTCGGTGAGTTCGTGGAGGGTGGTGAGATCCGAGACCCAGCCCGCGAGTCGATCTTGGAGAACGGCTCCGGGACCGGTGGGCGGCGCGACCGAGGCGGCACCCGGGGGAGCAGGCGCGGGCGCGACAGTGTGTGCGGGCGAGGGAACCGTTGAATCGATTCCAGCCACTTTCGGAAGGTGAGGGGCGTTCATGACGTCCGGCTTTCCGACCGGTGCGTATTGCTCGTTAGCATCGCAAACCCCCATGTAGTTCTGCGCCGCTAGCAGTGTCTCCACATGTACACGCACTCGTGAGGGGATGTCCAGCATTGTCCTGCTGGGATTCCTGGTGTCCATGAGACCGGCGGTAACCCTTGCGGGAAAACTAAGTTGGCCTAAAACTGACTCGGGTAACGGCTTATTGAGGTCGACTGGCCTCGTTCGACGGAGCGTCACAGCGGTCGTGGTGGGTACGTACTCGGTGAAGACCAGGGGCGGTTGAGATCCGCCCGGAACCTGGCGACGGACCCGGGCGTCTTAACCACTGACGACCGTGCCCCATCCTCCCGTGGCGGAGGCGGCAAGAAATACCGCGGGACGTAAAACGCCAGGCGCCGCCACCCCACGCCATGCCCATGCTGGATGTACGCAGTGTGGGCGCGGACGCAGCCACATGCTCGGCCCAGAGGGGTTCCCCTTGTCTCCAGCAGGGGTGTGATGCGCCAGCAGGTACGCACAGTGAAGAGATCGACACATGGTGTGATGTGATCCTCGGTGTTGCCAGGCGTGCAACGGAAAGGAACGAGCGCTCATGCGCGAGATCCTCGGAAGGCGACGCAGGCTCCTGTCCAGGCGAGACAAGGGGAGGCCTGAGATGCTCAGCGCGGCCCTGACCTTCGCGACCTCATGGCAGTGGCCCGTTCTCCCGGGTGTGGCGGCCGACCCGCAGGGGCGTGCCCGCTGCGGATGCCCCGACCCGGAGTGCACGGTGCCCGGTGCCCATCCCTTCGACCCAGGCCTCCTCGCGGCCACCACGGACGAGCGCATGGTGCGCTGGTGGTGGGGCAACCGGCCCTCGGCGCCCATCGTGCTGGCCACCGGGGGAAGCGCCCCGTGCGCGGTGAGCCTGCCGGCTCTCGCGGCGGCCCGCGCTCTCGACGTCCTCGACCGCGCGGGCATGCGCCTCGGCCCGGTCGTCGCGTCGCCCACCCGCTGGGCGATCCTCGTCGCCCCGTACTCGATGGAGCAGCTCGGCGAGCTGCTCTACGCCAAGGACTTCGTCCCCGGCTCCCTGCGGTTCCACGGCGACGGCGGATACATCGCACTGCCGCCGTCCGAGACCGGCCAGGGCCAGATCCGCTGGGAGCGCGCTCCGCTGCCCGGCTCGGCCGCACCCTGGGTACCAGGTGTGGAGGCCGTGGTGGACGCCGTCGTCGAAGCACTCACTCGTACGGGTGTGAGCGCACCCGAGTTGTAGGGGCGTCCGGCGCGCGGTGAACCGCGCGCCCGCCCACGCTCGTTATCGTCCGAACCATGCAGCGCAATTCTGAGGGGCACGGGGCCTCGACGCCGCCGCGCGGCGGGGCCGACCCCCGAAGGGTTCGTCTCATGGCGCTGGTCGGCGTCGTGGCGTTCGTCCTGGCACTTCCCCTGGCCGTGGCGTCCGCCGGCTCCGTCGGCGACAACGATCCGGCCGCCGAACGCGGGACGGTGCGCACCGACGACCGGCCGCGCTCTCCCGCACCCTCCCGCTCTCCCCTGCTGCTCGGCCTCGGACTGGCCACCGCCGCGCGGTGCGGTCCCGAACTGTCCTCGCCCGACGGTGTCGAGGCACAGACCTGTGTCCTGACGCAGGGCGAGGAGACCTGGGCGCGCACCTACTACCGCAACGCGACCGGAGAAGAGCTGAGTTCCCTGCTGAGCCTGATGGGCCCCGGAGGGCGCACGGTGCAGATCAACTGCGCGGTGGACGCCGAGGACGATCCGGGGGTGTGCGAGACGCCCAGGGAGCGCACCGCGGGAGGCGCGGAGGCGTACACGGCGATCGCCGAGTTCGCGAAGGGATCCGGGCCCGACGGGCCGCTGTTGCTGCGCTCGGGGAGCAACTCCGCCTCGTAGCAAGGCTGTTGACCGCATGTCTGACAGCGGGCATGAAAAGACCCGGTTGCTGGCGACGGGGGATGCACCAGCAACCGGGCTACTCGAACGGTAACAAGAGATCGGCGGTTCGCAAATTCGATCTCGGCTATTCGGACACGGATTTCCCTGTCACAACGGGGAGTTGTGACAGGAGTCACCCGCTTCCGAGGTCGCGACCAGCTGACCGGTCGGTCAGTGTCCGAGTCTGTGAGTCAGCTGAGCGTCACCTGTCGGTTGGTGAGTCCGCCGCGCGCGCGACGCTCGTCCGCCGTCAGCGGCTCGTCCGTGGCCAGAGCGGTGGCGAGGCGCTCGGCGAACTCCGCCGCCGGCTTCTCGACGTCGTCCGCCGTGACCCCCGTCGGCAGGTCCCAGACCGGCACGGTGAGCCCGTGCGCGCGGAAGGAGCCGACCAGCCGGGTGCCCTCACCGAGACCCGAACGGCCCGCCGCGTGAAGGCGCGCGAGGGCGTCCAGAAGCTGCTCCTCCTCGTGGGGCATGACCCAGCGCAGGTGGTTCTTGTCGGGCGTCTCGCACCAGTAGGCGGCGTCGACCCCGGAGAGCTTCACGGTCGGGATGGCCGCGGCGTTGGCCCGCTCCAGAGAAGCGGTCACCTCCGCCGTCGCGTTCTCCGCGTCCGGGACCCAGAACTCGAAGCCGCTGTGCACAACTGGCTCGAAGGCGCCTTCCGGGTCGAGCAGGTCCTGCAGGCGCGGACCCTCGGCCGGGGCGCGGCGGCCTTCGACCGGGGTGCCCGGCTGGGCGGTGAGCGCACGCTGGAGGGTGTCGGCCAGGTCGCGGCTGATGTCACCGGAGGCCGTGTCGTTCTGCAGGCCGAGCAGCACCGAGCCGTCGTCGCGGCGCAGCGCGGGCCAGGCCATCGGCAGGACGGTGGCGAGCGTGACCGAGGGAACTCCCTCCGGCAGGCTCTCCTTGAGTTTCAGCTCGACCGTCGCGGCGGGCACCAGCTCGCGCAGCGCGACCCAGTCCCCCTCGCCCGCCAGGCCCTCGAAGGGGCGGTGCACCAGCTCGGTCACGGCGTGCGCTGCGGCTCGGCCGTGGCAGGCCTTGTAGCGGCGGCCGCTGCCGCAGGGGCAGGGCTCGCGAGCGCCGACGACCGGGATCTCTCCGTCCTTCGGCTGCTGCTGCTTGGCCCTCGTCTGAGGTCGCTTCTTGGCCATCGTGGGCGTCTCCCGATCACGGCTCGTCTCGTACGGGCGCGAGCCTAGCCGTTCGTACGGGGGCCGACGGGACCCTGTGGACAACGCACCGCGTCGCACCGGAACCCGTGGTTCGGGCCGCGCGTGCCTCAGCCGAGGTCGTCGAAGGCGTCCGCGAAGTCCAGGCCGGATATCCCGGACACCGTCGGTGACGCGACGCGCGTAGCGAAATCGTCGCGTCTGCGGGCCGTTTCCACGTCGTCCTGGATGACCACCCACACGGTGACCTCGCCGTGGATGTCGTCCCGGACACCCCAGTCCTTGGCCAGCGCGGTGATGATGTTCAGCCCACGGCCGCCACGAGCGGTGACCGAGGGCGTCGACGGGACAGGGCGGGTCGGACCACCGCCGTCCGTCACTTCGACCGTCAGCCGTCCCGCCGGTTCGACGCGCCAGGTCGCCCGCACGTCGCCGTCGCCGGAGAGTGCGTCGCCCAGGGGCCTGCCATGTCGGCAGGAATTGCTGAGCAGTTCGGAAAGGATCAGTACCGCGTCGTCGATGACCGTTTCCGCCACGCCACCGGAGCGCAGGTGATCCCGCATCCGATGCCTTGCTTCCCCCACGCCCGCAGGGCCATGGGGTACGGCCATGCTCGACGACGTGGGCACCTCCTGTGCCACCACCAACGCCACCCCCGAGACCTCCTTTGCCCCACGCCACGGAGTGGATGCCCCTTTGGACTGGACCGGAAACCGGCCAATCGACGTCTGCTGACGCACTTGTAACGATCGAATACGGAGTGAACGCGCCGGTGCACTCCCTGTGACGGGCGTCCGGTTTTCGATGGTTTTTGAGGGGCGATCGTGGTGCTTTACGTGGGTGTCCGGGGTCGGAAGGAGCGGATTCAGCGGCCCAGTTGACGCAGTACCGCGCGCGGGCGGTTGGTGATGATGGCGTCGACGCCCAGCTCAACGCAGAGGTCCACGTCCTCGGGCTCGTTCACGGTCCAGACGTGCACCTGGTGCCCGGCCCGCTTGAGGCGCTCGATGTACCCGGGGTGGCTGCGTACGATCCGCATCGAGGGGCCTGCGATCCGGACACCCGCGGGCAGTCGTCCGTCCCGCAGCCGCGGGGAGACGAACTGGAGCAAATACACCGTGGGCAGGGTCGGGGACGCCGCCCGGACGCGGTGCAGGGAGCGCGCCGAGAAACTCATCACACGGACCGGGGAGTCGGTGGCGGATGCGGGGGAGTCCAGGCCGAAGCGCTTCAGCAGGACCAGCAGCCGTTCCTCGACCTGGCCCGCCCAACGGGTCGGGTGCTTCGTCTCGATGGCCAGCTCGACGCGACGGCCGGCGTCGGCGACGAGTTCGAGCAGTCTCTCCAGCGTGAGGACGGAGGTGTCCTCGGGGCCTCCGGGGGCGTGCTCCCAGTCGGGGGACTCGTCGCGGTTCTTCCAGGAGCCGAAGTCCAGGGCGGCGAGATCGGCGAGTTCCAGGGCGGAGACGGCGCCGCGGCCGTTGGACGTACGGTTGACGCGGCGGTCGTGCACACAGACGAGATGGCCGTCGGCGGTCAGGCGCACATCGCACTCAAGGGCGTCCGCACCGTCCTCGATCGCTTTCCTGTACGCGGCCAGTGTGTGTTCCGGGGCCTCTTCGGAGGCTCCGCGGTGGGCGACCACCTGGATCGGGTGCTGTCGTGCGAGGGTCACCGCGTCATGGTGCCACCGTCGCGGGGTAGGCGTGAGGTGGGAGACGTAGCGCTTCCTCCTTTTAGTCACAGAAGTCCGTTATAAAGAGTCGCCCCGGACGCACAGGCACCGCTTATGGTGCTCTGACGCCCGGTGGGAAAAGCTGACGGCGTACAAAAGCACATGCACAGCTGAATCGCGCCGGGCCATCAGCAAGCGTGAGTGGGTGTGACCGAGTGCGACCGAGAACAACAGCCGTGGATCGAGGAGAAGAGCTGTGAGCACCGAGAACGAGGGCACCGAGGTACCCCCGGCCCCGTCCGCACCTCCTGTGCCGGTGGACACTCCCGCTGTTTCCGCGCAGGCCCCGCACGGCGGGAGCGCACCGACCGCTCCGATCCCCGCCGTTCCGCACGGCGCCCCCGGCGCATCGGAGCACGCGTCGGCGCCCGCGGGCGCTCCGGCGTACGCCTCGACCGGCGCCGGGCACGGAGCCGACCCCTACGGACAGGGCGCCGACCCCTACGCACAGAGCACCGGAGCCCAGGGCTCCGCCCCCGAGGCGGGCTGGCCGCCTCCGCCGCCCGCCACCCCTTCGTATGCCGACGGCGGTTCGGGAACCGGCGGCTGGGGCTCCTCTTACCAGCAGCCCGCTCCGAAGCCGAAGAACGGCCGCGGCGGCCTGGTCGCCGCAATCCTGGTGGCCGCACTGGTCGCCGGCGGAGTCGGCGGCGGCATCGGCTACGGCCTGGCCAAGAACAACGACGACTCCACCGGCTCGACGACGGTCTCCGCCCCGAGCACCAGCGGGCAGGTGAAGCGCGCCTCGGGCACCGTCGCGAACGTGGCCGCCACGGCGCTGCCGAGCACCGTCACCATCGAGGCGCAGAGCACCAGCGGCGAGGGCGGCACCGGCACGGGCTTCGTCTTCGACACCCAGGGCCACATCCTCACCAACAACCACGTGGTGGCGGAGGCCGTCGACGGCGGCAAGCTGAGCGCGACCTTCCCGAACGGCAAGAAGTACGACGCCGAGGTGGTCGGACACGCGCAGGGCTACGACGTCGCGGTCATCAAGCTGAAGAACGCGCCCTCGGGAGAGCTGAAGCCGCTCACCCTGGGCAACTCGGACCAGGTGGCCGTCGGCGACTCCACGATCGCGATCGGCGCGCCCTTCGGTCTGTCGAACACGGTGACCACCGGCATCATCAGCGCCAAGAACCGTCCCGTCGCCTCCAGCGACGGCAGCGCGAGCAGCAAGGCCTCGTACATGAGCGCCCTGCAGACCGACGCCTCGATCAACCCGGGCAACTCCGGCGGTCCGCTGCTCGACGCATCGGGCGCGGTCATCGGGATCAACTCGGCGATCCAGTCGTCGAGCAGCGGCGGCCTCGGCGGCTCCGGCCAGTCCGGTTCCATCGGTCTGGGCTTCGCGATCCCGATCAACCAGGCGAAGAACGTCGCGCAGCAGCTGATCAAGAACGGCAAGCCGGTGTACGCGAAGATCGGCGCCTCCGTCTCCCTGGAGGAGGGCACGAGCGGCGCGAAGATCACCGAGCAGGGCGCGAGCGGCGCGGCGGCCGTCGAGTCCGGCGGTCCCGCGGCCAAGGCCGGTCTCAAGCCCGGCGACGTCATCACCAAGCTGGACGACATGGTGATCGACAGCGGCCCGACCCTCATCGGTGAGATCTGGACGCACAAGCCGGGCGACACGGTGAAGCTCACCTACACGCGCGACGGCAAGACCCGCACCACCGACGTCACCCTCGCCTCGCGAGAGGGCGACAGCTGACCCACGGGCCGGGCACGGGACCCGTTACTCTTGTCCCCGCGCCGCCGATCAACGGCAGCGCGGGGTGGGTTGCCCGAGCGGCCTAAGGGAACGGTCTTGAAAACCGTCGTGGCAGCGATGTCACCGTGGGTTCAAATCCCACACCCACCGCAGGTGAACGGCCCCTGACCGGGTTTTCGGTCAGGGGCCGTTCGCGTGCTCCTCGGTTCCGGCGCCGCCGGGTGCGCGGCCGTCACGCGTGGCCCCCGGCGATGGCGCGCCCTCAGCGCTGCCGGGGTGAAGGAGCCGTCATACGGGCCGCGGAGGCGATCGTCGAGCGGGCCTCGTGCTCGGTGAGGCCGGTGCGGACGGCGGCCCGGACGAGAGGGGTGGTCAGCTGGGGGCCGATGCCGTTCTCGTAGGCACGGCAGGCCGCCCAGAAGAGGCGCGTGTTGCGCTGGCCCTCGTGCGCGGCGAGGACGAACTGGACGAGTCCCTGGCCCTGTTGCCCGGTGGCGGAGGGGGTCGGGTGGTGCCTGCGCGGCGGTGGCAGCAGCAGGTCCAGGAGCTCGCGCGGGCAAGGTGCGGGTGCGAGCCGTGCGGTGCCGGGAGCGGTGCCGTACACGCCGTGTTCGGTGCGTGAACCGGGGCCGACGAGGTAGCCGCCCGCGCCACGGATGTCGATGCCGGGGGCCAGCCTGCTCGCGGAGTTGGGGACGACGACGTCCGGCGGGCCGCTCAGCCACAGGTGCCGGCCGCCGCTCGGGGTCAGGACCACGACCGTCTCCGGGATCGTGAACAGATGGCGCAGGGCCAGTTCGCGCAGGGCGGTGGAGGAGTCCGTACCGGATTTGGTGTCGAGGTCGATGCCGATGAGGTGGTGGGGGTCGAGGCCGCAGGCGATGCCGTAGCCGGTGGCCCACGGGGCGGCGGCGAAGAGTTCGCGGATGCGCCGGGGCTCGGTCGAGGCGTCGTACACGCCGTGTCCGAAGCGCCCGCACTCGCCGTGGCAGGGAGTGGGTTCGGGGTCGTCGCGGTGAGGGGAACGCAGGGCCGGGAGCTTCGTTCGGGACAGCGGGATCACCGCCAGTCCGCGCTCGGCGGCGGACAGGGCGTGGGCCAGGGCCAGGGTGGTGGCCTGCCGGTCGATGGTGGCCATGGCTCCATGTTCGTACGAGTGTTCGAAAAAAGGAAGAGCTCGCCGGGTGTGTGGGTACCCGAAGTCGCCGATGGGTGAGATTGGCCGAAAATGTGCCGGAACGCTTCATCTGGTGCAGCGCCTGGGGAGGGTCGGGGGTTGGGTGGTCGCCCCAGTGCTGAACAGGGGTTTTGTCCGATGGAAGCGGGTTTATCGACTTGTCATCACGCTTGAGGGGGAATCATTGCTTCCGGGGTGGTTCACCGAGGTCCCGTGGGCAACTCTGGAATCGCGACGTCGTGCACTTCGCCAAGGCGGTCGGCCAACTGCCTTGGAACAAGCCGTACTTCCCGTACAGCCCGGTTCATCGCCGGTGCGTACACCCCGGTTCTGGAGGAATTCACATGGCAGGCATCCGTACCGCTCGCGTCCTCGCCGCCGTCGCGGCCCTTCCGCTGGCCGCCGCCCTCTGCACGGGCGTCGCGTCGGCGGACAACGGTGGCTTCGCGAGCAACGGATCGAACGCGGGAGCGGCCACCGTCAGCGGCGGTGTCGGACACGACAACAACGGCAACTCCTCCACCACCCAACAGCAGGCGGTCGGGGCCGGAGCCTCGAACCAGAACAACACCGCCCAGGTGAACGGATCCGCCTTCACGGCCATCAACCAGGGCAACTCGAACGTCCTGGTGAACTTCGTCAACCTCTGGTGAGCGGACGGCCGATGCGCTCTCATCGGCCGCGGGACGTCCGTGTGGGGTAGTGCTCTGTGGGGTTTCACAGCGGCTGCGCGACGGTGCTTCGGCGCCGTCGCGCAGCCGTGTTTTCGGGGCGTGCCCCTCCGGAGCGCATGCGCGCGCCCGGCCGTTCGAGGGCCCCCGGCAGGCTGACCGTCGCGGCATCGGGGGCGGCGTCCGTGACCTTGACAGTGCAGTGCATCTGACGGACAGTCAGAAACCCCTGTCCGTACGAGGTCCGGGAGGCCGCCGCGGTGCACCTCGCCCCCACCGAACGCCAGCAGCGGCTGCGTGCCGAACTCCGCGCGTACTTCAAGGACCTGATGCCGGACGGACCGCCGCCCGCCGACGATCCGGCACGGCAGCGCGACCTGCTCCGACGCATCGGCGCCGACGGACTGCTCGGCCTCGGCTGGCCCGTCGCGTACGGCGGACAGGGGCGCGGCGCGGACGAGCAGTTCGTCTTCTTCGACGAGGCCTACCGGGCGGGCGCGCCCGTCTCGATGGTCACGCTGAACACCGTCGGCCCGACCCTCATGAAGTACGGCAGCGAGGAGCAGAAGGAAACCTTCCTGCCCCGCATCCTGAGCGGCGACCTCGTCTTCGCCATCGGCTACTCGGAGCCGTCGGCCGGCACCGACCTCGCCTCCCTGCGAACGCGTGCCGTACGGGAACCGGGCGCGTCCTCGGATCCGGAGGGCGCCGGGGACGGGTACTGGCGGATCGACGGGCAGAAGATCTTCACCTCCAACGCCCAGAACGCCGACTGGATCTGGCTCGCCTGCCGGACCGACCCGGAGGCGCCCAAGCATCAGGGCATCTCGATCGTCCTCGTCCCCACGGACGCGCCCGGTTTCTCGTGGACGCCGATCGAGACGGTCGGCGGCCAGACGACCACCGCGACCTACTACGACGGTGTCCGCGTCCCGGCCGCGAACCTGGTCGGCGAGGAGAACGGCGGCTGGGGACTCATCACCAACCAGCTGAACCACGAGCGGGTCGCCCTCGCCGCGATCGGCATGCAGGCCGAGGACTTCTACGCGGCCGCGCTGGCGGCGGCCAGGACACCCGATCCGGTGACGGGGCGGCGGCGGGTTGACGAGCCGTGGGTCCGTTTCCAGCTGGCCGAGGTGCATGCCCGGCTGGCGGCATCACGCCTGCTCAACTGGCGTTTGGTGGGGGACGTGGGAGCCGGTCGATTGGCGCCGGGAGACGCCAGCGGCGTGAAAGTCGTGGGAACCGAATCCGCGGTCGCGGTGTACCGAATGTGTCAGCACATTGTGGGAGAGGACGCACTGGTCCGCTCCGGTTCACCAGGGGCGTTCGGGGCCGGCGAGCTGGAGCGGATGAACAGGGCGGCGCAGATCAACACGTTCGGGGGCGGGGTGAGCGAGGTGCAGCGGGAGATCGTCGCGACGATGCGGCTCGGGATGAAGAGGGGGCGGCGATGAGCGGGCGCGGGAGGGGACCCGGAGACACTCCGGCGGACGGTCGCGGCCGAGGCCGCGGTGGGGGCGGATTGAGTGCAGATGGCCTCGGCACGGGTGGTGACCGCCAGGGTGGGGCTGGGGCCGGGGCCCGGGTTGGAGTTGGGGCGGAGATGGGTGCGGGTGCGGGCGTCGGTGCAGGGGGTGCGGCCGGTGGCGAGGGCTTCGCGGTGAGCGCCGGGGGCGGTGAGCGTGGGGATGGGGGCGACGAACTTCTGCTGAAGCTCCGGGAGTTCGAAGGGCGCGCTGCCACGGTCGGAGGCATCGGCAGGGACCCGGTCAACGCACCGATGATCCGGCACTGGTGCGAGGCGATGGGGGACGCCCACCCGGGCTATCGGGGGCCGGACGCGGTGGCTCCACCCACCATGCTCCAGGCGTGGACGATGGGCGGCCTCGCGGGTCACGCCGGTCGGCCCGGCCGCTCGGACACGAACGACGAGCTGTTCGCGCTCCTCGACGGAGCGGGCTGTACCTCGGTGGTCGCCACCGACTGCGAGCAGGAGTATCTGCGTCCGCTGCGGCTCGGGGACGAGATCACCTTCGACTCGATGATCGAGTCCGTCTCCGAGCGCAAGACGACCAAGCTGGGCACGGGGTACTTCATCACGACGCGCATGGACGTCCGCGCGGGAGGAGAACTCGCCGGGACACACCGGTTCCGCATCCTCAAGTACGCGCCAGCGCGGCGGAATCCGCAGGGCGATGAAGGTCCCGCCGGGGTGAGCGCCGCGAAGGGCGCCGGGCGGACCACCGACACCACCGACACGGCCAGCCCGGCCGACTCTGCGACAGCGGCCAGTACCGCCGCCCCCGCTGCACCGGTCGGGCCCGCGGAGCCTGTCGGCGCCACCGGCTTCGCCGTACCGGTCGGCTCCGCTGCGCCCATCGGCTCCGCCCCACCGGTTGGCTCCGCCGAACCGATCGGCACCGGCGCCGCGCCCCGGCCGGGGAGCAGTCGTCCGCGTCCCGTGGTCAACCGGGACAACGCCGGTTTCTGGGAGGGAGTCGGACACCGGCGGTTGCTGATCCAGCGCTGCACGGGGTGCGGGACGCTGAGGTTCCCGTGGCTGCCGGGGTGCAACACGTGTGGTGGCCCGGAGTGGGACACCGTGGAGGCGAGCGGTGAGGGGACCGTCTACTCGTATGTCGTGATGCACCATCCGTCGTTCCCCGCCTTCGACCCTCCCTACGCGGTCGGCCTGATCGAACTCGCCGAGGGCGTGCGCATGGTGAGCAACGTGGTGGGCGTGCCGCACGACCACGTCCGGGTCGGCATGCCTGTGCGCCTCGAATTCCGGCAGTACGACGAGGAGTTGCTGCTGCCGGTGTTCCGGGCCGGCACGGGACGCGAGGGCGACGGAACGGCCGGCGGACCAGCCACTTCGCCGGCCACGCCCGGCGCTGTCGGCGTCCCCTCGGGCGGGGGGAGCTGACATGGACTTCACGCCCACCGAGGAACAGGCGGCGGCCCGGGACCTCGCCGCCCGGATCTTCGGCGACCTCTCCACGCCCGAGCGGCTCACCGCGGCCGGGACGGACAGTGACGCGGGGCTGTGGAAAGAGCTGTGCGCCGCCGGGCTCGTGGCGGCCGTCGAGGACATCGGGCTCCTCGGCCTGGTGCTGCTGCTGGAGGAGCAGGGCCGCACCACGGCGCAGGTGCCGTTCGCCGCGAGCTGCGTGTACGGGCTGCTCGCGGTTGCGGCGCACGGTTCTCCCGAGCAGCGCGAGCGGCTGCTGCCGGGAATCGCGGACGGGACCGTGGTGGTGGCCGGAGCGCTGCGCGGCTCGGGCTCGGTCGTCGGCATCGAGGCCGGCCGCTCCTCGCCCGATGCTGATGCGGGACGGCCGCTGCTGACGGGGGTCGTCCCGGCGGTGCCCTGGCTGCGGGACGCGACGCATGTTCTGGTGGCCGACGACCGGCGCGGGCTCTGGCTGGTGCGCACCGCGGAGGCGCCGGCGGGCGAACCAGTCGAGCTGACGGCGCCCTGGTCGGCCATCCGCCTGATCCTTCAGGGAACGCCGGGCGAGCCGCTCGGCACGGCGAGTGCGTACGAGGACGTGCTGGCCATGGCCCGCACAGCGTTTGCCGGACTGCAGGCCGGGGTGTGCGCGGGATCGCTGGCGCGCGCCGTCGTTCACACGAACGAGAGGGAGCAGTTCGGACGCCCGCTCGCCGCCAAGCAGGGAGTCCAACTGCGCGCCGCCGACGCGCACATGGACATCGAGGCGATACGGGTGACGGCGTACGAGGCGGCGTGGCGCCGGGACGAGGGGCTGCCGTACCGGACGCATGCCCTGACCGCCGCTTGGTGGGCGTCCGAAGCAGGGCAGCGCGTGGTGCACGCGGGCCAATATCTGCACGGCGGAGCGGGGGCCGACCTCGACCATCCGGTGCACCGGCACTTCCTGTGGGGCCGGCAGCTGGACGCGTATCTGGGAGGCGGGGGCGAAGTGCTGCAGGAACTAGGTGAGTTGATCGTCGAGGGCGAGCCGATCGTCGAGGGCGAGCCGATGGTGGAGGGGGAGGTAGAGACATGAGGGGGGAGCGGACCGTTGCGGGTTCGGCGACCCGGGCCGGCGGTTCCGGGCCGACGCCTGGACCCGGAGAACCTGGTCATGGAGGCCCCGGTCATGGAGGCCCCAGTCATGGAGACCCCGGTCACGGAGGCCCCGGGTTTGGAGACCCAGGCCACGGAGACCTCGGGCTTGGAGACCCAGGCCACGGAAGCCCGGGAGCGGCAGCCGTGTCCGGCGGCACGGAATCGGCCTACAAGGCCGGTGACGCACTGCCGCCGCTGGAGATCGAGATCACCCGTACGTTGATCGTGGCCGGGGCGATCGCGTCGCGGGACTACCAGGACGTGCACCACGACGTGGAGCTGGCTCGGGAGAAGGGCTCGCCGGACATCTTCATGAACATCCTGACGACCAACGGCCTGGTCGGACGGTACGTGACCGATCACTTCGGCCCGGCTTCCGTACTGCGCGCGGTCGCCATCCGGCTCGGCGCCCCGAACCATCCGGGGGACACCATGGTGATGACGGGCTCGATCGAGAAAGTCGAAGGGGACACGGTCACGGTGCGCGTCCTCGGCACCAACAAGATCGGCCGGCACGTCATGGGCACGGTGACGGTGACCGTTCCAGGTCCGACAACGACGGCACCACCCTCTGCCCTGATCGCTGCCTCCTCCCGTTCCACGCCCGCTGCCCCCTCCTCTCCTTCCGCCTCCGGCAAGGCCCAGGCTGAGGGTGGTGCCTCGTGAGTGTGCGCAGGCGGGACGACCTCGGAGGGCGGGCGGCGATCGTCGGGATCGGGGCCACCGAGTTCTCGAAGGACTCGGGGCGCAGTGAGCTGCGGCTGGCGGTGGAGGCGGTGCGGTCAGCACTGGACGACGCGGGGCTGACGCCGGACGACGTGGACGGGATGGTGACGTTCACGATGGACACCAGCCCGGAGATCACCGTCGCCCAGGCGGCCGGGATCGGGGAGCTGTCCTTCTTCTCCCGCGTCCACTACGGCGGCGGTGCGGCCTGTGCGACCGTCCAGCAGGCGGCGCTCGCGGTGGCGACCGGGGTGGCCGACGTCGTCGTCTGCTACCGGGCGTTCAACGAGCGGTCGGGCCGCAGATTCGGCTCGGGTGTCCAGCGGCGGGAGCCGTCGGCGGAGGGCGCGGCGCTGGGCTGGGCCCTGCCGTTCGGACTGCTCACCCCGGCCTCGTGGGTGGCGATGGCGGCCCAGCGGTATCTGCACACCTACGGTCTGAGCCCGGAGGTGTTCGGGCATGTCGCGGTGACGGACCGGAAGTACGCGGCGACGAACCCGGCGGCGTACTTCCACGGAAGACCGATCACGCTCGCCGAGTACGCGGCGTCCCGGTGGATCGTGGAGCCGTTGCGGTTGCTGGACTGCTGCCAGGAGACCGACGGCGGCCAGGCGCTGGTCGTCACCTCCGTGGAGCGGGCCCGCGATCTGCCCCGTCCGCCGGTGGTCGTCGCGGCCGCCGCGCAGGGGGCCGGCCGGGCACAGGAGCAGATGACGAGCTTCTACCGGGACGATCTCACCGGGCTGCCGGAGATGGGCGTGGTGGCCAGACAGCTGTGGCGGACCGCGGGACTCGGGCCGGCGGAGATCGACGTGGGGATCCTGTACGACCACTTCACCCCGTTCGTGCTGACGCAGTTGGAGGAGTTCGGGTTCTGCAAGCCGGGGGAGGCGGCCGACTTCGTCGCGGAGGAGCGGCTGCCGTTGAACACGCACGGAGGACAGCTCGGGGAGGCGTATCTGCATGGGATGAACGGAGTGGCGGAGGGCGTCCGGCAGCTGCGGGGCACGTCCGTGAACCAGGTGGCCGGAGCCGAACGGGTCCTGGTCACGGCGGGCACGGGGGTCCCCACGTCGGGCCTGATCCTGGCCTCCGACGGCTGAGGGAGGCGTCCGCCCCGGCCTCGCGTCTCAGGGGGATCCAACTGTCTCCCTGCCGCCTCCGGCTGTCTCCCTGCCGCCACTTCTCCCGGCCGTTGTCAGGGGTGAACCCTCAGGGGGTGGTGGGCGCTCGTCCACCTTCAGGAGGTGGGGCCACCCCCCTTCCTACAACCTGAGGCGGACATGGCTTCGGGACCTGCGGCCGATCCGCTGGAGGAGGGGTCGAACCTAGCGTGGAGCCATGACCACACTCGTCTGCACCAGCGCCTCGGACGCCGCCACTCCGGCGACGCAGACCCGTTCGTACCCGTCGTTCTCCTCCTACATGAGGGCGCGCCAGCCGGTGTTGCTGCGGACCGCCCGGTCGCTCACCGCGAACCCGAGCGATGCCGAGGACCTGCTGCAGACGGCACTGACGAAGACGTACGTCGCCTGGGACCGTATCGAGGACCATCGGGCGCTGGACGGCTATGTGCGGCGGGCGCTGCTGAACACGCGGACGTCGCAGTGGCGCAAGCGCAAGGTGGACGAGTTCGCGTGCGACGAGTTGCCGGAGCAGGAGGGGCTGCCCGCGGCGGACCCGGCCGAGCAGCAGGCGTTGCGCGACGCGATGTGGCGGGCGGTCATGAAGCTGCCGGCGCGTCAGCGGGCGATGGTGGTGCTGCGCTACTACGAGGATCTGAGCGAGGTCCAGACGGCGGAGGTGCTCGGCGTCTCCGTCGGCACGGTCAAGTCGGCGGTGTCGCGCGCGCTGGGCAAGATGCGGGAGGACCCGGAGCTGGCCCCCGCCGCCTAGGGCGTCTCCGCGGGCCCGGTCCGGCGGATCCGGCGAGGACGTGGGGTCCGTTCCCGTGCTCCGTACCGTGCCCGAGCAGGGGTGGCGCTGATCGATCATTCCTGCGCCTAGTGACATACCACGCGGTATGTGAGCAGAATCAGCGGAACCCATTACTACCGCGTAGGCAATGTCGCCCCCGGGAGGACGCCGTGCTGAGCACGATGCAGGACGTACCGCTGACTGTGACCCGCATTCTCGTGCACGGGGCGCGGATCCACGGAGAGTCGCAGATCACGACCTGGACCGGAGAGGGCGAGCCGCACCGGCGCAGCTTCCGCGAGGCCGGCGCCCGCGCCAACCAGCTCGCCCACGCCCTGCGCGACGACCTCGGGGTGACGGGCGACGAGCGGGTCGCGACGCTGATGTGGAACAACGCGGAACACGTCGAGGCGTACTACGCGATCCCCTCCATGGGCGCCGTGCTGCACACGCTGAACCTCCGTCTCCCGGCCGAACAGCTCGTGTTCATCGTGCAGCACGCCGCCGACCGCGTGGTCATCGTCAACGGCTCGCTGCTCCCGCTGCTCGCTCCGCTCCTCCCCCACCTGTCGACGCTGGAGCACGTCGTGGTGTCCGGCCCCGGTGACCGTTCGCTGCTCGACGGGGCGAGCGTGCGGGTGCACGAGTACGAGGAACTGCTCGCCGGGAAGCCGACGGAGTACGCGTGGCCGGAGCTGGACGAGCGGCAGGCCGCGGCCATGTGTTACACCTCCGGCACCACCGGAGACCCCAAGGGCGTCGTGTACTCGCACCGTTCGATCTACCTGCACTCCATGCAGGTCAACATGGCGCAGTCGATGGGGCTCACCGACCAGGACACCACGCTGGTCGTGGTCCCGCAGTTCCACGTCAACGCCTGGGGTCTGCCGCACGCGACCTTCATGTCCGGCGTCAACATGCTGATGCCCGACCGTTTCCTCCAGCCCGCGCCGCTCGCCGAGATGATCGAGAGCGAGCGGCCGACGCACGCCGCGGCCGTCCCGACGATCTGGCAGGGTCTGCTCGCCGAGCTCACCGCCAAGCCGCGGGACGTCTCCTCCCTCACCCAGGTGACGATCGGCGGCTCCGCCTGCCCGCCCTCCCTGATGGCCGCCTTCGACGAGCTGGGTATGAGCGTCTGCCACGCCTGGGGTATGACCGAGACCTCCCCGCTCGGCACGGTCGCCCGCCCGCCGGCCCACGCCGTCGGCACGGAGGAGGAGTTCGCGTACCGGCTCACGCAGGGCCGTTTCCCGGCCGGTGTCGAGGCGCGCCTCACCGGCCCGGGCGGCGAACGCCTGCCGTGGGACGGCGAATCGGCCGGCGAGCTGGAGGTCCGCGGCCCCTGGATCGCGGGCGCCTACTACGGCGGTGCCGGCGCGGAACCGCTGCGCCCCGCCGACAAGTTCAGCCCCGACGGCTGGCTCAAGACCGGTGACGTCGGCACGATCAGCCCCGACGGCTTCCTGACCCTCACCGACCGCGCCAAGGACGTCATCAAGTCGGGCGGCGAGTGGATCTCCTCGGTCGACCTGGAGAACGCCCTCATGTCCCACCCGGACGTGGCCGAGGCCGCGGTCGTCGCCGTACCCGACGAGAAGTGGGGGGAGCGCCCGCTGGCCACCGTCGTCCTCAGGGAGGGCTCCACCGCCGACTTCGCGTCGCTGCGCGCCTTCCTCGCCGAGGAGGGCAAGATCGCCAAGTGGCAGCTGCCGGAGCGCTGGACGATCGTCGAGGCCGTGCCGAAGACGAGCGTCGGCAAGTTCGACAAGAAGGTGCTCCGCCGGCAGTACGCCGAGGGAGGCCTGGACGTGACCCGGCTCTGACCGATCGCTCCGGACGCATCGCGACACCTGCGCCGGGCGGGCGCCTCACGGCCCTGCCCGGCGTACCGCTGTCCCGGTCCCGGAGCGGCGAGCGGTCCCCGAGCGGTCCCCGACCTGCTCGGTGCCACCTCCGCGCCGCGGGGTGGGATGTGCACGACGGGATGTGCGCGGGGCGCTAGTTGGTACCGATGCGCGCCAGCAGGTCGACGATCCGGTCCTGGACCTCGTCGCTCGTGGAGCGCTCGGCGAGGAACAGCACGGACTCCCCCGCGGCCAGCCGCGGCAGTTCCGCGGGATCGACGGCGGCGGTGTAGACGACCAGCGGCGTGCGGTTCAACTGTCCGTTCGCCCGTAGCCAGTCGACGATCCCGGCGCGCCGACGACGTACCTGCATCAGATCCATCACCACGAGGTTCGGCCGCATCTGCGCGGCCAGCGTGACGGCGTCCTCGTCCGTCGACGCCCGCGCCACCTGCATCCCGCGCCGCTCCAGCGTCGCGGTGAGGGCGAGCGCGATCTCCGCGTGCTCCTCGATGAGCAGGACGCGCGGCGGATGCTGCTCGGAGTCGCGCGGCGCGAGGGCCTTCAGGAGGACGGCGGGGTCGGCACCGTACGCCGCCTCGCGCGTCGCCTGTCCGAGTCCGGCCGTCACGAGGACGGGCACCTCGGCGGCCACGGCCGCCTGCCGCAGGGACTGGAGGGCCGTGCGCGTGATCGGCCCGGTCAGCGGGTCGACGAACAGCGCGGCGGGGAACGCGGCGATCTGCGCGTCGACCTCCTCGCGCGAATGCACGATGACGGGACGGTAGCCGCGGTCGCTCAGCGCCTGCTGGGTGGTGACGTCCGGCGCCGGCCACACGAGCAGCCGCCGCGGGTTGTCCAGCGGCTCCGGGGGCAACTCGTCGTCCACCGGCCGGGGCTGGGGCTGGTCGGCGACCTCGACGGCACCGCCGGGCCCGTCGAGCGGCTCGGGGCCCTCGGCGGCGTTCTCGTCCGGTGCTCCTATGGCGTACGACCGTCCGGCGCCCTCGGTGGCTCCGGGCCGCCGAGGTCCGGTCCCGGGCTGGCCGGCCTGCTGGGGCGACCGGGTGCCGTTCTCCGGGCGTTCGACGACGGGCTCGGGCGGCGTGCCGAGTTTGCGGCGGCGGCCCGAACCGTTCGTCTGGTGCGGGGGAGGCGTCGGCGCCTGGACACCGCCACCCGGCTGGGCCGCGGCGACCTGGCGGGCGAAGGGGACGCCCTGTCCGAGGGTGCGCACGCTTATGGCACGGCCCTGCGTCGAGTTGGAGTCGGCGGCGGCGGACGCTGCCGACGCCTCGGCGGGCAGCGGCTGCGCGACCCGCGGGGCGGGCCGCTCCGGCGGAAGCGGCGCGGTGGCCGGCTGCGGCGCGGACGGCGCGGCCTGGGCGGCCGGTGCGGCACCGGGAACACCGGGCTGTACGGGGCGACCGGCACCGGGCGCCGGGGTGTTCGCGCCCGAGGTGTCGTCGGCACCGGTGGCGGTGCTCGCGTCGGGCCACGCCTGCGGGGGACGGCCCTGAGCCGGAACGCTGTGAGCGGGTGCCCCCGGCGCGGGAACGCCCGGCGCGGGAACCCCTTGCCCGGGTCCGGCCTGGCCGGGAACGGGCTGCCCCGGAACACCGCGTCCGGGGACCGCCTGCCCCGGTACCTGCTGCGCGGGAACACCCTGCGCCGGAACACCCTGTGCCGGGATGCCCTGCCCAGGAGCCCCAGGAGCCCCGGAAGGCTCAAGAGCCCCAGGAACGCCGGGCGTTCCCGTCGGCCCCGTCGTCCCAACCGTCGTTCCAGTCGTCATCCCCGTAGTCGTTCCCGTCGGAGCGACCGGCTGACCGGGCCGGCCCGGCGTCTCGATCTGGCGGGCGCGACGGCGGCCCGGGCCGGATACGGGATGCGGCTGCGGCGGGGTGTGGTCGTCGTCGGCGCCGGCGTGCGGCACCGCGTCGTGGCGGCCGTCGTCGGCCTGACCGTGACCGGGCCCGACCGGGCCGGCGGCCTGCTGGGCCCGGGCGACCTGGGCCTGCGCCTCCTGGGCGGCGTGCGCCTGGAGTGCCTGGACCTGCGCCGCCTGTGCCTGGACGGCCTGGGCCTGGGCGGCCTGCGCCTGCGCCTCGGCCTGGACGTACTCCGGCGAACGGTCCGCCTCCGCGGGCGGCAGCGCGAACACCGTACGGGCGCCCGTCTCCTGTGCCGCGGCCCGTTCGGCTGCCGCGGCCAGCGCACGACGGCGCCGTCCGGTCGGCTCCGCGTCCGGGGCGTCGTCGTCCGGACCGGCCGGACCCGTGCTCCCGGCCCCTGCCTGCGCACCGGCGGCGGCCGGCAACGCGGCGGGAAGTGCCTGCTGTTCACCGTCGCGGCGGGCGCGTCGTCCGGAGGGCACCGGCACCCCCTGCGGAGGCACCGTCCCGCCCAGTCCCGACCCGATGGCCGCCGTTCCCGCGCCGTGCTCGCCCGCCATGACGACCGCGCCCTCGGAGACGGCGTCGTCCGCGCCCGGAACCGCCGCGTCGCCCGCGCCCTCGGTCGGACTCGGCCGGCCACGACGGCGCCCGGTACCGCCCGAGCCCTCACCGGCCGCCTCGGCCGCGGTCCCCTGCGCGGGCACCGGAACCTCGCCGACCACGGGCTCGCCCGCCGCGCGCCGACGGCGCCGACCGGTGGGAACCGCCCCGCCGGCCCCGGTGCTGTCCCCGGACTGCGTGTCGGACTCGGCGGTGGCGTCGCCGTCCAGGAAGGCGTCGACCGAAGAGCGCCGGGCCCGTCGCCGGCCGCCGCTCTGCTGCGCGGCCTGCTCGGGCAGCGCGACCTCGGTGGAGACCGGCGGCCCGATCACGGGCGCGACCGCTCCGGCGCCGCCCCCGATCGGCACTTCGAGGACGAAGGCGCTGCCGCTCATCCCCGGCACCTCGTGGGTCTGGAGCACGCCGCCGTGGGCGCGCACGATCCCGCGCACGATCGGCTCGTGCACCGGGTCGCCCCCGGCGTACGGCCCGCGCACCTCGATCCGGACGACCTCGCCGCGCTGCGCCGCCGCCACGACCACGGTGTTGTCCATGTAACCGCCCGCCGAGACGGGCGCGTTGCCCGTGGCGTCGACTCCGGCGACATCCGCGATGAGGTGGGCGAGGGCGCGCGCGAGCCGCTGCGGGTCGACCTCGGCCTCGATGGGCGGCGCGTGCACGGCGAACTGGACGCGTCCGGGCCCGATCAGGTCGACGGCCCCGTCGACACCGGCCGCGACCACGGCGTCGAGCATGACGTTCGTACGGGCGATGGTCTCGTCGCCGGCGTCGAGGCGCTGGTAGCCGAGCACGTTGTCGACGAGCGTGGTGATCCGCGAGTAGCCGGCCGCGAGGTGGTGGAGCACCTGGTTGGCCTCCGGCCACAGCTGCCCGGCGTCGTCGGCCGCGAGCTTGGAGAGTTCGCCGCGCAGCTGGTCGAGCGGTCCGCGCAGCGACTGGTCGAGGACGGCGAGCAACTGCTCGTGCCGGGCGGTCAGTGCCTCGTAGCGGTCCTTCTCCCGCTCACCGAGGGACGCGTACCGCTCGTCCCCCGCGGCGAGTTCCTCCTCGTGCCGCTCGGTCAGCTCGGTGACCTCGGCCGTGTGCCGCTCGCGCAGGGCCTCCAGTTCGGCGGCGTGCTCCTCGCCGATCCGCTCCAGTTCCTCGGTGTGCCGGGTGGCCGCGGCGTCCTTCTCCTCGACGAGGGTGTCGTACGGCCGCCGGTCGGTGAAGGTCATGACGGCGCCGACGAGCTGGTCCCCGTCGCGTACCGGAGAGGTCGTCAGGTCGACCGGCACCTGGGCGCCGGACTTCGACCACAGCACCTGGCCGCGCACCCGGTGCTTGCGTCCGGAGCGCAGGGTGTCGGCGAGCGGCGACTCGGGATAGGGGAAGGGCTCGCCGTCGGCCCGCGAGTGCAGGATCAGGGCGTGCAGGTCCTTGCCGCCGAGGTCGCTGGCGCGGTAGCCGAGGATCTGGGCGGCGGCGGGGTTGACGAGGACGACCCGGCCCTCGGTGTCGGTCCCGACGACACCCTCGGCCGCGGCGCGCAGGATCATCTCGGTCTGGCGCTGCGAACGGGCGAGTTCCGCCTCGGTGTCGACGGTGCCCGAGAGGTCGCGGACGACGAGCATGAGCAGTTCGTCGGGGGTCGGGCCGTAGCTGTCGTAGGCCTGCTGGCCGTCCTCCAGGTTCGCGCTGGTGACCTCGACCGGGAACTCCGAGCCGTCGGTGCGCCGCGCGATCATCCGGGTCGGCTTGGTGCGGCCGCGCTGGTCGATGGTGTCGGGCCGCCGCATGGATCCGGGGATCAGCCGGGAGTCGAACTCGGGCAGCAGGTCCAGGAGCCCACGGCCCACCAGTGCCGTACCCGGGGTCTCGAAGGCCTCCAGGGCGATGGTGTTGGCGTTGACGACGGTTCCGTTGGCGTTGACCAGCAGCAACGCGTCGGGAAGGGCATCCAGTATGGCTGCGAGGCGAGCAGCGCCTCGGGATGGCCTGCTGCTCACGAGACGCTTCCTCCCTGTTACCGCACCTTGCCGACCGCGGATGCCATCTTGCCAACCTGCCCGCGGCGTGTCACGCGACGGAGTCTACGGGCAGAGGTCCCGCCGACGGTGCCGGATGAGAGGGAGGTCGCACGCAGAACACACGCAGAAGCGACGAAGAAGCTGTGACCACGTGTTTTCGCCCAACCGGGCGGTGACTCCCCGCGCGGCCGCCCTGTCCGGTCCGCCGACGGGTCAGGACATCAGGTCGGGCAGGAACGGGACCATGCTGTTCCAGCGGGAGATCTCGCACCCGTTCGTCCGGTCGTAGCGGGCGTCGACGGGCCGTCCCGCCCAGGTGCCCGTGACGTGCGCGGTGGCCGGGCCGCCGTACTGCAGGGTGCAGAGGGCGTTCGGCCGTACGGGGGCGAAGAGGTCCTTGCCCCAGGTGGTGTTCCCGTCGAGCAGGTCGCAGGCCTCGGCGGGCCGCGGGTGACTCCCGCCCGCGGGATGACAGTCCAGCTCGTACGTGCCGTCCGCGCCGTTCCCCGCGTCCTGGACCGTCACCGTCAGCCGGTCCCCGGAGTCCTCGGGGCGGGCCGGCGGTGGCGTGGCGGCGGGCTCCATTCCACCGCGTGCGGCGGTGTAGAGAGAGGACAGGCCGACGGGAGCGGCGGCCAGGGGTGCGGAGGACGCGGTGGGGAGCGGGGATGCGGCCGGCGGGGGTGCGGGGGTACCGGCCGATGCGCTGGGCACGGCGGTGAGCGCGGCGGTGGCGGACACGGCGGCGGTGAGGAGCAGTCGGCGCAACATGTGCTGCCTAACGCGACGCGTCCTCGCTGGTTGCGCGCGGTCGCGCGCCGGTGGCGGGCTTTGCCCTCCGGCCTGCCTGCCTAGTACCGTAGGGGGCGATTGGTGACGCGGCGCTCGTCTGTGTCATCATCTGCACGCACCACTCGCGCTCGCGTGAGCGGTTGTGCGGGAGGCGTCGCCTAGTCCGGTCTATGGCGCCGCACTGCTAATGCGGTTTGGGCCTTCAAGCCCATCGAGGGTTCAAATCCCTCCGCCTCCGCGCGAAGATCCGAAGCCCCGGTCCAGTGGACCGGGGCTTCGTCGTTCCCGGGCCGCCTCGAACCGCCCAGAACGGCGTTTTCGCAGCTCACAAGGGGTGAGGCAAACGGATTTCACATGGCGGCGGCAGTCATGTAATGTTCTTCCTGTCGCCGCGAGCGGGGGAAAACC
This sequence comes from Streptomyces sp. NBC_01428, assembly GCF_036231965.1. Classification (NCBI taxonomy): domain Bacteria; kingdom Bacillati; phylum Actinomycetota; class Actinomycetes; order Kitasatosporales; family Streptomycetaceae; genus Streptomyces; species Streptomyces sp. NBC_01428. The sequence goes on from NZ_CP109499.1 coordinate 4,823,807, forward strand.
CCGGGAAGCGAAGGCAGAAGGACAACAAAACAAGCACTCGTAGCTTAACGGATAGAGCATCTGACTACGGATCAGAAGGTTGCAGGTTCGAATCCTGCCGAGTGCACACAGATCGAAGGCCCCGCCGGGTGAACCGGCGGGGCCTTCGGCGTTGGTCATGACATCGACGCCGGTGTGGTCCCGGAGCGGGTGTCGATGTCATGTCGGTCGGGTCGGGCGCCAGTTGGCGGCTCGCGGTCCGGGGGTGTGGCCCGGGATGCCGCGAGGTGGCAGCGAAGGCCTCGGGGTGTCAGCCGCAACTGCACCCGGCCGGGGTCTCGTCGGGCGTCCGCGCGGTGCAGCATCCGTCGCCCGCCGCGCCGGGGTCGGCGCTCTTGCCGAGGGTGTCGGCGTCCGCCTTGACCACGTAGACCTCCCAGGGCTCCTGTCCCGGGCCGTGGACCCACACCTTGTCCTGGAGGGCGTAGCAGCAGGAGGTGTCGTTCTCCTCGAAGGTGGCCAGGCCGGCGTCCTTGAGGCGGGTGGTGGCCGCGGTGACCTGGTCGGTGGACGCGACCTCGACGCCCAGGTGGTCGAGCCGGGTCTCCTGGCCTGGCTCGCCCTCGATGAGGACGAGCTTGAGCGGCGGCTCGGTGATCGCGAAGTTGGCGTAGCCCGCACGCCGTTTGGCGGGCTCGGTGCCGAAGAGCTTCGAGTAGAAGGCGATCGAGGCTTCCAGGTCGCTGACGCGCAGGGCCAACTGGGCACGGGACATGGCCGGACTCCCATCCGCTTGTATTGATGACTGTCGATATAACCTTGCGCGCTGGATCGAAAAACGTCAACATAGAAGCATGTCGAAACAAGAGCTCGTGGTGATCGGGCAGGACGACCCGTCCGCGGCCTGCTGCCCCGGCCTCGCGACCGCCCCTCTGGACGAGGAGCAGGCGGCCGGGCCGGCGAGGGCCTTCAAGGCCCTCGGTGATCCGGTCCGCCTGCGCCTGCTGTCGATGATCGCTTCGAGGGCGGGCGGCGAGGTCTGCGTGTGTGACCTGACCCCGGCCTTCGACCTGTCCCAGCCGACGATCTCGCACCACCTCAAACTGCTGCGGCAGGCGGGGCTGATCGACTGCGAACGCCGCGGCACGTGGGTGTACTACTGGGTGCTCCCCGCCGCCCTCGGCCGGCTCTCCGCGTTCCTGGCCACCGTGCGGGCCCCCGAGGCCACCGCGTGAGCGCGCGGCTGGGGCGGCGGGTCCTCGCCGAGGCCGTCGGCTCGGCCGCGCTGGTCGCCGTGGTGGTCGGCGCGGGGATCCAGGCCACCGAACTGACCCCGGACAACGGGGTGCGGCTGCTGGCCGACTCCCTCGCCACGGTCTTCGGGCTGGGTGTGCTGATCGCCCTGCTCGGGCCGGTCTCCGGCGCGCACTTCAACCCCGTCGTCACCCTCGCGGTCTGGGTCACCGAGCGCGGTTCCGCCGAGGGACTGAGCGGCCGGGAGGTGGCCGCCCGGGTGCCCGCCCAGACCGTCGGGGCGATCGGCGGCGCGGTGCTGGCCGACGCCATGTTCGCCCGCCCGCTCGTCCACTGGTCCACGCACGACCGCTCCGCCGGCCATCTGTGGCTGGGCGAACTCGTCGCGACGGCCGGTCTGGTCCTGCTGGTCCTCGGGCTGGGGCGGACCGGACGTGCTCACCTCGCTCCGGTGGCCGTGGCGTCGTACATCGGCGCGGCGTACTGGTTCACGTCCTCGACGTCCTTCGCCAACCCGGCCGTCACGGTCGGCCGGGCGTTCACCGACACCTTCGCGGGCATCGCGCCCGCCTCCGTGCTGCCCTTCGTGGTGGCCCAACTGGCCGGCGCCGTACTCGGGCTGGCGCTGGCCCGGGCCCTGTTCGGACGCCCTCAGCCGGTGCGAACGCGTGTCCCTCCCGGCCGGAGCGCTCCCGAACCGGCCGCACCCTCGCCCTCCTGACCCGTCTCCGCCGAGAAGGACACCCGCCATGACGACCCCCGCCGACCGTCCGTCCGTCCTGTTCGTCTGCGTCCACAACGCCGGCCGCTCCCAGATGGCCGCGGCCTTCCTCACCCACCTCGCCGGGGATCGCGTCCAGGTGCGTTCCGCCGGGTCCGCGCCCGCCGACACGGTCAACCCGGCCGTTGTGGAGGCGATGTCGGAGTCCGGGATCGACATCGCCGCCGAGGTGCCCAAGGTGCTCACGACGGATGCCGTCCGGTCGTCCGACGTGGTCGTCACGATGGGCTGCGGCGACAGTTGCCCGGTCTTCCCCGGCAAGCGCTACCTCGACTGGCGGCTTCCCGATCCGGCCGGGCAGGGAGTCGCCTCCGTGCGCCCCATCCGCGACGCGATCGAACAGCGGGTCCGCGGACTGATCGACGAGATCGTCCCGCCCGGCCGCGCGTGACGCCGCCGGCCGGAGTCCGCGGTCGAGGGGCGAAGGCCGGGTCGTGGCGCGTCCGGTGGGCTTGGCGTACGGGCCGACGGCCGCCGCCGCCGTTCGCGGGCGAACGCGGCGGCGACGGCCGTGGGTGCGAGACGGGTCCGGGCTCCCCTCCCGTCTCCGGCTCGCACCGATCGTCCTCACCACCCACCCGGGCGTGCGGGAGTGCATCCCGGACTCCAAAAAGGCAGGAGAGGACGAGGGCCGGGAGCTGCGTCGTCGGTGATGCGGCCCCGGCCGTTCACAGTGGTCGGACGGTCACGAGGACCCGGGGGCCGGGGGCCTGAAGACAGGGAGGCGTCGCCGTCACCGGTCGGAACCGGGATGCGACGGGCCCTGGTGCGTGCAGCGTATACCGGGCCCCATGGCGGCAGCGCGCGTGTTTCGGCCGATGTGGGCGGGGGTCCACGGGCAGGGGCGTGCTGCTGAGGGGGCGGTGGGGGCCTGTGTCCACCTGTCCGGAGTGCCGCGGGCGGAGGATCCGCGGCCGGCGGTCCCCGGCGCTCGCGCGCGGGTGGCCTGAACCGTCCCGGCGCGCGAACTCCCCACGCCCCTAAGCGCCGTTGGCGGTCGCCGTGTGCCGGATCGCCTCCTCCATCGTGGTGAGGACCTCGAAGTGCGGGCCGAGTCCGGCGGCCCTGAGGATCCGCAGGTGCCAGGGCCGGACACACACCAGCGCCAGCCGGCCCTCGCGTTCGATGACCCGGCGCCGGGTCCGGCAGAGCACACCGAGTGCCGAGCAGTCGAGGAACTCCACCGGCCGCAGGTCCACGACCACCCGGGAGCCCCGGTAGGCGCTCGCGGCGTCCGTGTGCACCCGGATGTCGGGGATGACGTTCAGGTCGACGGTGCCGTGCAGCTCCACCACCGTCACTCCCCGGTCGAGACGGCTGCGCGCGTTCGGGCCCGGTGGCGGGAGGGGCCCCAGGGGCGCCGCGCCTCCGAGCGGGGTGGCGTCCGTGTGCCTGTCCTTGATGCCCATGGCGTTCCTCATACGAGATCCCTGGCGGGAGCTGTGGCCGTCGGAACGTCACCGGGGGCAGGGGCGACGCCCGACCACCGTAGAAACATCGAGGGAGGAAGAAACGCCCAGACGCCCGATGTGTCACCCGTGTGGGTGAACGGCGCTTGCGTCCGGGCGGTGACACCCCATGGTCGCCTCGCCCCTGTTGGTCCGATCCGGTCGATGTCAGTGCCGGGCTCTACTGTCGGTGGGGTGCGGCAGGTGTGGGCGTGTTCGGGGTTGCGGTGGTCGGCTGACGGGCCGGTGCTCGTGTGGAGCGGTGGGCGGGAGAGCCCGCTGGTCCGCGGGCGGCGCGTGGCGTTCGGGGTCGTGGATGGGGGTGTGCGGACATGCGTCGGTGCCAGGGGGAACGCGTGTGCCGTGCGCGCCGTCGTCTCCGCGCGCGGTACGGGCGCGCGCTGCGAGGACTGCGCCCGCCTGGACCGGGCGCACTCCGTGGCCGCCGACACGATGGCCGACGACCCGCGGCCTTACCGCGTGTATCTGGCGTGGTTCGGACCGGGCCTGGTGAAGGTGGGGATCACGCGGGTCGAGCGGGGTTCCGCACGGCTTCTGGAGCAGGGGGCCGTCACCTTCAGCTGGCTGGGGCAGGGGCCGTTGATGGCGGCGCGACGGGCCGAGGAGTTGCTGCGGGCCGCGCTCAGGGTGCCGGACCGGATTCCGTACACCGCCAAGCGGGCGGTGCGGGCCACCCTGCCGGGGCCCGAGGAGCGGATCGCCGGCATCGGAGAGCTGCACGCACGGGTGGGGCTGCTCGACGACTGGCCCGAGTCCCTCCGCCGCGAGCCCTTCGAACCCGTCGACCACACGGACGTGTTCGGGCTCGACGGCATGCCCCCCGCACAGGGGGTCGTCGGTGAGCTGGTGGCGGGAGGGGCGATCAGCGGTGAACTGTGCGGTGCCGCGGGGCCCGATCTGCACCTGGCGACCGGGCGCGGAGTCCTCGTCCTCGACACCCGGCTGCTGACCGGATGGGAGCTGACCGGCGCCACGGAGGAGAGCGGTGTACGGGCCTTCCCCGTACGGGAGTTGCCCGTGGAGGCGGTGGTCCAGGACGGGCTCTTCTGAGGGACTGGTCCGGTCGCCCGGGTTCCGACCGGGGCCTGACGGACGTCGCGTCCGTGGGCCGGCCCCGTGGGGGAAGTGCTGGACGCCGGGGGACCGGCGGACGGAGAGTGGCGGACATGAGCGATCACTCTGACGTACCCGCCGGGCCACAGCCGGCAGAGCGGGCGCCCGCCCCGGCAGTGGTGCCCGGTGAGGCCGCGGAGGTCCGCGCGTTCTGGCAGGGACTTGGGCTGCCCGGACTCGTGGACGTCCACACGCACTTCATGCCCGAGCGGGTCCTGCGCAAGGTCTGGGACTACTTCGACCGCGTCGGGGAGCTGACCGGCGGCGTCGAGTGGCCCATCACCTACCGCGCCGACGAGGACGAACGGCTCGCGCTGATCAGGGAGTTCGGGGTCCGCGCCTTCACCGCGATGCTCTACCCGCACAAGGCCGGCATGGCCGAGTGGCTCAACTCCTGGGCCGTCGACTTCGCGCGCCGCACCCCGGACTGCCTGCACACCTCGACCTTCTTCCCCGAGCCGGGCGTCGACCGGTACGTGCGCGAGGCGGTCGAGGCGGGCGCACGCGTCTTCAAGGCCCATGTGCAGGTGGGGGCGTACGACCCGGGGGACGAACTCCTCGACCCGGTCTGGGGGACACTCGCCGAGGCGGGCATACCCGTGGTGATCCACTGCGGATCGGGCCCCTCGCCCGGCAAGCACACGGGACCCGGCCCGGTCGCCGGCGTCCTCGCCCGCCATCCCCGGCTGCGGCTCGTCGTCGCGCACCTCGGCATGCCCGAGTACGAGGACTTCCTCGCCCTCGCCGAGCGGTACGACGAGGTGCGGCTCGACACGACGATGGCGTTCACGGACTTCAGCGAGCGGCTCGCGCCGTTCCCCGCCGGACTGCTGCCCCGCCTCGCCGACCTCGGCGACCGGGTCCTCCTCGGCACCGACTTCCCGAACATCCCCTACCCCTATGTCCACCAACTGCGCGCCCTGGAACGGCTCGGCCTGGGGGACGACTGGCTGCGCGCGGTCTGCCACGGGAACGGGGCGCGGCTGTTCGGGCTGTGAGGCGCCGGGACGTGCCGGCGGGCCCCGGGAAATCCACGAAGGTAAGAGCGGCACATGACCTTTCCAGGAGGTTCCTGAGAGGCGCCTGTGCGTTTCTCAGATAAATCACAGGTTGCCGAAAGGATGCTCTCAGCGGCACCGGCCAAGGTGTCCGCTATGACCACGACCTCGCCCCAGGGGCGCACCGAACTGCTGAGGCCGGACGGGAGCCCCGTCCGCGTGCTGGTGGTGGACGACGAGCTGTCGATCACCGAGCTGCTGTCCATGGCCCTCCGCTACGAGGGCTGGCAGATCCGCAGCGCGGGCGACGGGACGGGCGCGGTGCAGACCGCGCGCGAGTTCCGGCCCGACGCCGTCGTCCTCGACATGATGCTGCCGGACATGGACGGGCTGGCCGTCCTCGGGCGCCTGCGCCGGGACATGCCGGACGTGCCGGTGCTGTTCCTGACCGCGAAGGACGCGGTCGAGGACCGGATCGCGGGGCTCACCGCCGGCGGCGACGACTACGTCACCAAGCCGTTCAGTCTCGAAGAGGTCGTGGCCCGGCTGCGTGGACTCATACGACGTGCGGGTGCCTCGGACCGGCGCTCCGAGTCCGTGCTCGTCGTCGGGGACCTCACGCTCGACGAGGACAGCCACGAGGTGTCCCGGGGCGGCGCCAACATCCACCTCACGGCGACCGAGTTCGAGCTGCTGCGGTTCCTGATGCGCAACCCGCGCCGGGTGCTGAGCAAGGCGCAGATCCTCGACCGTGTGTGGTCCTACGACTTCGGCGGCCAGGCCAACGTGGTCGAGCTCTACATCTCGTACCTGCGCCGCAAGATCGACGCCGGGCGCGAGCCGATGATCCACACCCGGCGTGGGGCCGGCTACCTGATCAAGCCCGCCGCGTCATGAGTGGACGACGACGGCCGCGGACGCAGGGGAGGCGAGGACAGCCGCGCACTCTGCGGACGCGGCTCGTCGTCGCGTCCGTCGCGCTGATCGCCGTCGTGTGCGCCGTGATCGGCACGGTGACGACGATCGCGCTGCGCTCCCATCTGTACGACCAGCTGAACGGCAACGTGGCCCAGATGGCCATGCGCGCGGCCGGGGGCCCGCTGGGCGACCTGCCGGGCGGTGGCGGCAGTCCGAGGCCGCCGGGCGACGACGGCATCGTCAAGGATCCCCTGGACTTCGTCACCCGGGGCCAGGCCATCGGCGCCATCGGCGCCATCGTGAAGAACGGCGACGTCACCCAAGGCGTCGTCAGCGTCGGGAAGAAGGACTCCAGCGGCGCCGAGCAGCCCACTACGGTCAAGCTCGGCGACAGCCAACTGGCCGCCCTCGCCTCCGTGGCCAAGGACGGCAAGCCGCACACCGTGGAGGTCCCGGGCCGCGGCGCGTACCAGGCGCAGTACAAGAACGGCCCGCACGGCGCCTTCTACGTGGCCCTGCCGACCAAGGACGTCACCAACACCCTCACCACACTGATCTACGTCGAGATCAGCGTGACCGCCGCGGGCCTCGTGGCGGCCTCCCTCGCCGGAGCGGCCATCGTCACGCTGGCCCTCCGCCCCCTCCGCAAGGTCGCGGCCACCGCCACCCGGGTCTCCGAACTCCGCCTGCACACCGGGGAGGTCACGCTCTACGAGCGGGTGCCGGAGTCGGAGTCCGATCCGCACACCGAGGTCGGGCAGGTCGGGGCGGCGCTCAACCGGATGCTCGACCACGTCCACGGAGCGCTGCACGCGCGCCAGCAGAGCGAGACGCGCGTACGGCAGTTCGTCGCGGACGCCAGTCACGAGCTGCGCACCCCGCTCGCCTCCATCCGCGGATACGCCGAACTCACCCGGCGCGGCCGGGAGGAGACCGGGCCCGACACCCGGCACGCGCTCGGGCGGATCGAGTCCGAGGCCGGGCGGATGACGCTGCTCGTGGAGGACCTGCTGCTCCTCGCGCGGCTCGACGCCGGACGGCCCCTCGAGTACGAGCAGACCGACCTCGTCCCGCTGGTGATCGATGCCGTGAGCGACGCGCGGGCGGCCGGGCGGGACCACTACTGGCGGCTCGAACTGCCCGAGGAGCCCGCGCTGGTGGCGGCGGACGCCGCACGGCTGCAACAGGTCATGGTCAACCTCTTCGCGAACGCCCGGACGCACACCCCGTCGGGCACGACCGTCACCGCGCGGGTGCACCGGCACGGGCCGTGGCTGTGCGTCGACGTCCAGGACGACGGGCCCGGCATCCCCGGCGACCTGCTGCCCCGCGTCTTCGAGCGGTTCGCGCGCGGCGACTCCTCGCGCTCCCGGGCCTCCGGCTCCACCGGTCTCGGGCTCGCGATCGTGCAGGCCGTGGCGGCGGCGCACGGGGGCGCGGTGACCGTGGACAGCGTCCCCGGCAGGACCGTGTTCACCCTGCACCTGCCCGCGTCCGCACCCGAAACGACGTGGCAACAGCACTCACAGGCACAGCACAGCGCCACCACATGGGCACAACAGGGCGCGTGACGACAGTCGTTCCATGCGAACCGACTCTTCTCCCGGCGACCTGCCGGCGCGGGAGCATCTCCCGGCCACAGACGCCGGTACGCCTGTCCTGGACGTAGTGATCCCCGTCTACAACGAGGAGAAGGACCTCCAGCCCTGTGTGCTCAGACTCCACGAGCACCTCAAGCGCACGTTCCCGTACGCGTTCCGCATCACGGTGGCGGACAACGCGTCGACGGACACCACCCCGCAGGTGGCGGCGCGGCTGGCGGCCCGGCTCCCGGAGGTCGTCTCCCGCCGGCTGGAGCAGAAGGGCCGCGGCCGGGCGCTGCGGACCGTGTGGTCGGCGTCCGACGCGCCGGTCCTCGCGTACATGGACGTCGACCTGTCCACCGATCTGAACGCCCTGCTGCCGCTGGTGGCGCCGCTGATCTCCGGACACTCGGACCTCGCGATCGGTTCGCGGCTCGCCCGCTCCTCGCGGGTGGTGCGCGGCGCCAAGCGGGAGTTCATCAGCCGCTCGTACAACCTGATCCTGCGCGGCTCGCTCCAGGCCCGTTTCTCGGACGCGCAGTGCGGGTTCAAGGCGATCCGCCGTGACGTCGCCCAGGTGCTGCTGCCCCTGGTCGAGGACTCCGGCTGGTTCTTCGACACCGAGATGCTCGTGCTGGCCGAACGGGCCGGGCTGCGCATCCACGAGGTGCCGGTCGACTGGGTCGACGACCCGGACTCGACCGTCCACATCGTCAGGACCGCGACGGACGACCTGAAGGGAGTGTGGCGGGTGGGACGCGCCCTCGCCGGCGGATCGCTCTCGCTCGACCGGCTCGCCCGGCCCTTCGGGGACGATCCGCGCGACCGCGAACTGACCGACGTGCCCAAGGGGCTGGCCCGCCAGCTCGTCGGCTTCTGTGTCGTGGGCGGCCTGTCCACGCTCTTCTACCTGCTGCTCTACAGCGGCTTCCGCTCCTTCTCCGGGTCCCAGATCGCCAACGCGCTCGCGCTGCTCGTCTCCGCCGTCGCCAACACCGCGGCCAACCGGCGGCTGACCTTCGGGGTCCGCGGCCGGGGCGGCGCCGTCCGCCACCAGGCGCAGGGGCTGGTCGTCTTCGGTATCGGGCTCGTCCTGACCAGCGGATCCCTCGCCGCCCTGAACGCGGCGACGAACGATCCCGCGCACGCGACCGAACTGGCCGTCCTGATCGCCGCGAACCTCGCCGCGACCGTCCTGCGGTTCCTGCTCTTCCGCGCCTGGGTCTTCCCGGACCGGCACGACGAGCCGTCGACGTCGCCGTCGACGTCGACGCCGGCACCGTCGCCGGTGGTGGCCTCGCACCGGCCGGGCGGACACGCCGCACATCCGGCGGCGCCCCACCCGATGCCCGTACGGCCCGGCCCGCCGGCGTACCGGCCGCTGCCGCAGCGGCCGACGGCGCCCGCGACCCCGTCCTCCCCCACCCAGGCCGCGACCTCGTACGACACGGCTCCGTTCCGCGCCGGTGACGCCGCGGACCAGGGCTGGGGGGACTCGACCATGCAGATGCAGGCAGTGCGCCCGCACGACCACGACCCGAGGAACGCGCGATGACGACGCAGCCCGACACGAGTACCGGGAACGGTACGGGCACGAGCGGTGCCGGAGACCCGAGTCCCGGCACGGACGCCCGGTTCGCCACCAGCCCCGCCCCCTCCTGGGGCCCGCCCGCCCCCACGCTCCCGTCCGAGCCGGTCCGCCCCGCGGCCGCGCCCGGAGCCGGTGAGCCCGCACGGCCGTTCCTCCACCGTGCCTGGCGGGGCAGGCCCGAGGACCCGCGCTGGGCGCGCCCCGCGTTCCTCGCCCTGCTGCTCGCCACCACGGTGCTGTACCTGTACGGCCTGAGCGCCTCCGGGTACGCCAACTCCTTCTACTCCGCGGCGGTCCAGGCGGGCAGCCAGAGCTGGAAGGCGTTCTTCTTCGGCTCGCTCGACTCGGCCAACGCCATCACCGTCGACAAGCCCCCGGCCTCGCTGTGGCCGATGGCCCTGTCGGTTCGGATCTTCGGTCTCAGCTCGTGGGCGATCCTCGTCCCCGAGGTGCTCATGGGCGTGGCGACGGTCGGCGTCCTGTACGCCGCCCTGCGCCGCCGGTTCGGCCCGGCCGCGGGCCTGATCGCGGGCGCGGTGCTCGCGCTCACTCCCGTCGCCGCCCTGATGTTCCGGTTCAACAACCCGGACGCGATGCTCGCGCTGCTCATGACCGTCACGGTCTACTGCGTGATCCGGGGTCTGGAGGACGGCCGGACGAAGTGGCTCGTCTGGGCGGGCGTCGCGGTCGGCTTCGCGTTCCTCGCCAAGACGCTCCAGGCGTTCCTGATCCTGCCGCCGCTGGCCGTGCTGTACGCGGTGTGCGCGCCGGTGAGCCTGCGGAAGCGGTTCGCGCAGATCGGCCTCTCGGCGGGGGCGATGGTCGTCGCGGGCGGCTGGTGGGTCGCGATCGTCGAGCTGTGGCCCGCGTCCTCGCGCCCCTACATCGGCGGCTCGCAGAACAACTCCTTCCTGGAGCTGACCTTCGGCTACAACGGGCTCGGCCGGATCAACGGCGACGAGACCGGCAGCGTCGGCGGCGGTGGCGGCGGGGGCGGCACCGGGCAGTGGGGCGAGACCGGCTGGAACCGGATGTTCAACTCCGAGATCGGCAGCCAGATCTCCTGGCTGCTCCCGGCGGCCCTGATCCTGCTGGTGGCGGGCCTCGTCCTCACCCGGAAGGCGAAGCGGACCGACCTGACCCGCGGGTCGTTCCTCGCGTGGGGCGGCGCGCTGCTGATGACCGTGCTCGTCTTCAGCTACATGGCCGGCATCTTCCACCAGTACTACACGGTGGCGCTGGCCCCCTACATCGCGGCCGTCGTGGGCATGGGCGCGACGGTGCTGTGGGAGGAGCGCGGCAAGGTGTGGGCGTCGCTCACCCTGGCCGGGGCGGCCACCGCGTCCGCGGCCTGGGGGTACGTCCTCCTCGACCGCACCTCCGACTACCTGCCCTGGCTCAAGTGGCTCGTCCTCGTCGGCGGTCTGACCGGCGCCCTCGGTCTGATCTTCGTGACGCGGCTCGGCCGCCGGCTGGCGCTCGCGGCGGCGGCGCTGAGCTGCGCGGCCGCGATCGCGGGCCCGACCGCGTACACGCTCTCCACGGTGAACACCGGGCATTCGGGTTCCATCGTGACGGCCGGTCCGTCCGGGGCGAGCACGATGGGCGGACCCGGCGGCGGTGGCGGCATGCGCGGCGGCTTCCCCGGCGGCGGCCAGAACCAGCAGAACGGCGACGGTGCCCAGAACGGGCAGCAGGGTGGCGGCACGGGCGGGCCCCCGACGGGCGGCACCGGCGGTTTCCCCGGCCAGAACCAGCAGGGCAACGGGAACACGCAGGGCAACGGCGGTACCCGGGGCGGGAACCAGCAGGGCGGCATGCCCGGCGGTGGCCCGGGTGAGGGCGGCATGGGCGGAGGCGGTGGCGCGGGCGGTCTGCTGAACGGCGCGAACGTCGGCTCCGCGGCCAAGGCGCTGCTGTCGAAGAACGCCGGCGACTACACGTGGGCGGCGGCGGCCATCGGCTCCCAGAACTCGGCGAGTTACCAGCTCGCCACGGGCAAGCCCGTGATGGCGATCGGCGGCTTCAACGGCACCGACCCGTCGCCGACCCTGGCCCAGTTCAAGAAGTACGTGACCGACGGGAAGATCCACTACTTCATCTCGGGCGGCGGTATGGGTGGCGGCGGGGGCGCGAGCTCCTCGGCCTCGTCCCGGATCAGCTCCTGGGTCACGGCCAACTTCAAGAAGGTGACGGTGGGTTCGGCCACCTTCTACGACCTGACGCAGCCGACGAGCAGCAGCTGATCCCTCGACCGACGGAACGCCCCGCGGGGCGGCAGGCGGTGGCCCGGAGCGAACCCGCTCCGGGCCACCGCCCGTTCGCACGGGTCGAGAACGGTGGCGGTCCGGCTCCGGGACGCCTGTCCTGGACCGGCTCCGGGGCAGGCGGCGGACCGGCTCGGGGCGGGCGGCGAGCGGGCCGTTCCAGCGGCGGGCGCCCCCGATAAACCGCGTTGTACGCCGTATAGCGACTGTTCTACGGTGTACGGCATGTCAATCTCGTCCCCTCCCCAAGGGCACCCCCAGCGCTGGCTGATCCTCGGGGTCATCTGTCTCGCCCAGCTCACCGTGCTGCTCGACAACACCGTCCTGAACGTCGCCATCCCCTCCCTCACCCGCGAGCTGGGCGCGGCGACCTCCGACATCCAGTGGATGATCAACGCGTACTCGCTGGTGCAGTCGGGACTGCTGCTCACCGCGGGCAGCGCCGCCGACCGCTACGGCCGCAAGAAGATGCTGGTCAGCGGACTCGCCCTGTTCGGGGTCGGCTCGCTGGTGGCCGGACTCGCCGACTCCACGGGCCAGTTGATCGCCGCGCGGGCCGGCATGGGCGTGGGCGGGGCGCTGCTGCTCACCACCACCCTCGCCGTCGCCATGCAGATCTTCACCCCGGACGAGCACCCGAAGGCGATCGGCATCTGGAGCGCGGTCAACGCGGTGGGCTTCGCCGCGGGGCCGCTGATCGGCGGCTTCGTGCTGAACCACTTCTGGTGGGGGGCGATCTTCCTCATCAACCTGCCCGTCGCGGCACTCGGTCTCGTCGCGGTGATCGTGCTCGTCCCCGAGTCGAAGGCCGCGCCGCGCGTCACCGCCGTCTCCGGGTCCCCGGGCGAAGCGCGGCGCGCGGACCGGCCGGACATCGTCGGCGCCCTCCTCTCGACGGTCGGCATGACCGCCCTGGTGTTCGCGATCATCTCGGGCCCCGAGCACGGGTGGACATCGGCGCGGGTGGCGGCCACGGCCGCGCTCGCCGTGGTCGTCCTCGGCGCCTTCGCCGCCTGGGAGAGCCGGATCCCGTACCCCATGCTCGACCTGCAGTTCTTCCGCAACCAGCGGTTCACCGGTGCCGTCGCGGGCGCCGTCCTCATCACGTTCGGGATGGGCGGTGCGCTGTTCCTGCTGACCCAGCACCTCCAGTTCGTGCTCGGTTACGGGCCGTTGGAGGCGGGCCTGCGGACCGCGCCGCTCGCGCTCGCCGTCGTCGCGCTGAACTTCTCCGGACTGTCGGCCCGCTGGACCGCGCGGCTCAGCACGCCCCTCTCCATAGTGATCGGCATGACGCTGATGTCCGCGGGCCTGGTGTCGATCGCCACGCTCACCGGCCACGGATACGCCGGGACACTCGCCGGACTGCTCCTCATCGGCGCGGGCTGCGCGGTGGCCAATCCCGCGATGGCGCACGCCATCATGAGCGCCATCCCGCGCGAGAAGGCGGGCGTCGGCGCCGGGATCAACGGCACGCTCGCCGAGTTCGGCAACGGGCTGGGCGTGGCCGTGCTCGGCGCGGTGCTCAACTCGCGGTTCGCGGCGCTGGTTCCGGTGGCCGCGGCCTCGCTGCCCGCCGCGCTCGCCTCCGCCGGGTCGGCCGAGGAACGCGGGCGGATCACCGACGCGTTCTCCTCGGGCCTGGAGACCAGCCAGCTGGTGGGCGCCGTCGCCGTGCTGCTCGGAGGACTCCTCGCTGCCGCGTTGCTGCGGCGGGCCGAGAGGGCGGACTCCGCCGTGGCGGTCACCGTGTGAGGGCGGACGAGTCCGCGCCCAGGCGTTTCGGCGGCTGCCCGCAGGACACATCGGACAGAGACGGCTCGGTGGTGACCGTCGAGCGCCGTCGAGCGCCCGCTTAGCATCGTCAGGGTGACGGACCGGGGAGCCTCCGGTCCGTGCCGTGGTTCGAGTTCCGAGGAAGGTGCGCCATGGTGAGGGCAGCCGGCAGGGCCAAGCGTCCGGCGCGGACCAGTGTCTGGCTGGAGGGCAAGGCACCCCGGGGCCGGGCCGCGCGGAACGGAGGGCAGCCGTCGGGGCTCGACCGGGAGCGGATCACCGAGGCCACCGTGCGGTTGCTCGACGCGGAGGGACTCGCGAAGTTCTCGATGCGGCGTCTGGCCGCCGAGCTGAACGTCACGGCCATGTCCGTGTACTGGTACGTCGACACCAAGGACGACCTCCTGGAGCTCGCCCTCGACGCGGTGTTCGGCGAACTGGCGCTGCCGGACGTCGAGTCGGCGGAACACTGGCGGGATCAGCTGCGGGCGCTGGCCGTCGGCAACCGGGCGCTGCTGGTGCGCCACCCGTGGGTGTCGCCGCTCGTCGGGAGCTTCCTGAACATCGGGCCGCACTCCATGGCGTTCTCCATGTGCGTCCAGCGGGTGATCCGGAACACCGGGCTGCCGCCGCGCGGGCAGACCGGGGCGATGTCGGCCGTCTTCCAGTTCGTGTACGGGTTCGGCACGATCGAGGGCCACTTCGTGCAGCGGTGCGCCACGGCGGGGGTGTCGCAGGACGAGTACTTCCGCGAGGCCATGAGCACGATCAGCGAACAGCCCCAGCTGGCAGCGGACTTCGCCAGCGCGGCGGATCTGATGGAGGCCCGGGGCGGCGACACCGTCTCGGAGATGCGGGACCGGGACTTCGGGTTCGCGCTGGAGTTGTTGGTCGCGGGGATCGAGGCGATGGTGGCACGAGGCTGAGGCTCGGCTGCGCGCCGGGCGTTCCGGCTCCGGTGCGGTGGGTGGGTCGGGGCCGTGCCGGTACATCCGCCCGTCGCCGCTGCATCAGACGTGGAACATCAACGCCGGGCTGCTCGATCCAGGCGTAAGCGACGGGCATCTGATGTACCGGCACGGCCCCTCCTGCCGGACGCCGGGTGCGGGAAATTCAGCCCCTCCGGCGTTTGAGGAGCGGGGTCTGGGGCGGAGCCCCAGGTACGGGTCGGGCAGGGGCGGAGGGGGCGAGAAACCGCTGTACCTGGCCGGGTGGCTACTCCTGGGGGGCCAGGTGGGCCGGGAAGCCGCCGGTGGCCACCGGGCCCCAGCGGGTCGGGGTGACCCGGATGATCGACTTGCCCTGCTTGAGCATGGCCGCCCGGTACTCGTCCCAGTCCGGATGCTCCCCGGCGATGTTCCGGTAGTACTCGACGAGCGGCTCGACGGAGTCGGGGGAGTCGAGGACCTCGGCGGTCCCGTCGACCTGGACCCAGGGCCCGTTCCACTCGTCGCTGAGGATCAGGAGGGAGACCCTCTCGTCCCGCTTGGCGTTACGCGTCTTCGCCCGCTCCGGGTACGTCGAGAGGACGATGCGCCCCGAGTCGTCGACACCGCAGGTCAGCGGGGAGCCCTGCGGGCCGCCGTCGGCGCGGCGGGTCAGCAGGACGGCCCGGTGCCGGGGACGTACGAAGTCCAGCAACTCGTCGAGGGAGACGGAGGTGTTCGTCGCGATGTTGGGTGCCATGCGATCAGCGTAGGCCGCGTGCGCCCCTGGCGCCCCCGAGCTGTGACCGTGCCGCCACCGCACCCCATCCGAACAGCTAAAGTGCTGTTCGTCCTGTGCTCGCAGTCGGGAATGTGCTGCGGAGCTCTCCTGCGCATGGCCGTTTGGCCGTGCATGCCGAAGAGGTTCGTGGTGGCTGCGTCCGAGTTTTCTGAATTGCCCCGTTCTGCTACGGGTTTCGAGCTGGCGGATGCCCTGACGGTCGCCGCTCAGCAGTTGCACGACACCGTGAGCACCCACAGCACCCTGAAGACCGCCGTACGGCTCGCCGTGCACGTCCTGCCGGGCGCCGAGCACGCCGGGATCTCCGTCATCGAGCGCAAGGCCCACCGGGAGACGCTCGCCTGGACGGACGAGGTCGTCCGCTCCGCCGACGCGTTGAACGCGGGCCGCGAGCACCTGCCGTACTGGAACCGGCTGTGGACGGCTCCGGTGGCCCGGATCGAGGACAGTGCCTCCGTGGAGGAGGACGGGGACCTCGCGCTGTCGAGCCTCGGGCTGAGATCGGTGCTGTCGCTCAGACTCAGGGCCGACCGGCGCCGGCTGACCGTCCTGACGGCGTACGCGGGCAAGCCGCGCGCCTTCGACGACCAGGCCACCCGGGTCGGCCGGCTGTTCACCGCGCACGTCAGCATCGCGCTGGAGACGGCGACGATGCGCGAGCAGCTCACCGAGGCGATGCGCACCCGGGATCTGATCGGGCAGGCCACGGGCATCCTGATGGAGCGGCTCGACATCGACGCGTCGGAGGCGTTCGACAGCCTCGTGCGCACCTCCCAGCGGGAGAACGTCAAGCTCCGTGACCTGGCCCGACGGATCGTCGACGCCAGTGAAGGCGAGTGAGCCGGGCTCAGACGGCCGGCAGCGACTCCCCCTGCACCGCCTGGATGTCCAGCTCCACCTTCAGCGTCGTGCCGATGGCGGAGATGCCCGCCTGGACGACCTGGTTGTAGTTCATGGCGAAGTCCTCGCGGCGCAGTTCCACGGTCGCGCGGAACGCGGCGCGGGTGCCGCCCCAGGGGTCGGCGCCGGTGCCGAGGTAGGCGAGAGCGAGGTCGACGGGGCGTACGACGCCGTGCATGGTGAGTTCGCCGTGCACGGTCCAGCGGTCGGAGCCCGCGGGCGTCACGCCCGTCGACCGGTAGGTGATGTGCGGGTACTTCTCGACGTCCAGGAAGTCCGGGGACTTCAGGTGGCCGTCGCGCATGCCGTTGCCGGTGTCGATGGAGGCGGCCGAGATGGTCGCCTCGACGCGGGACGTGGCCACGTCGTCGGGGGCGATCTCGATGCGGCCGGCGAAGTCCGTGAAGCGGCCGTGCACGCTGGAGATGCCCAGGTGCTGGGCGACGGCGCCGATGGAGGAGTGCGCCGGGTCGATGGTCCACGGTCCGGGCGGGGGCAGTTCGGTGCCGCCCTGGCGGGCCAGCGTCACCTGGCCGACCTCGGCCCGGCCGGCCGCCGTGACGATCGCGCTGGACGCGGCGGGCGCGTACCCGACCGCGGTCACGATCACGGTGTAGGCGCCCGGGGTGAGGGCCGTGGTGTCGTGGACGGCCCCGTCGGTGTCCGCCTCGGCCCGCAGCACCTGCGTGCCGGTCATGTCGGTCACCGTGACGACCGCGTGCGACACGGCCCATCCGTCCCGCGTACGGATCTTCGCGGTCAGTCCCATGTGCAGTAACTCCTTGCGATGCAGCATGCAGCAATGAAAACCGGCCCGTGGGGGGCGCACCTCCGCTCAGAGTGCGCGCTCCCCACGGGCCGGGGCTTCGGACTACTCGCCGGGGTGGGCGAGTTCGATGTCGTGGTCGTCCACGCCACGGCCGTCGACGGTCAGGGCCGTCGCCACCGGCGGGTAGCCGGTCGCGATGACGGTGTACTCGCCGCCGTCCAGGTCGGTGAAGGCGTAGGCGCCGTCCGCGCCGGTCCTGGCCGTGCCGACCACGTTGCCGGCCGCGTCGACCAGCGTCACGCGGGCGTCCGACAGGGGGCCGTGCGGTGCCTTGACGACACCCTGGACCTGGGAGCCCGAGTCGAGGTCGACCTCGATCCGGGTGACCCCGGTGCCGCCCACCTCGACGGGCAGCGCGCGCGGCCGGTGGCCGGCCGCGTTCACGGCGACCGTGACGATTCCGGGCACCAGCTCGGCGAAGGCGAACTCGCCCTGCTCACCGGTGGTTCCGGTGGCGAGCACGTCACCGCGGACGTCGGTCACGATGACCATCGCATCCTTGACGGGGGTACCGCCGTCGGCCGCCCGGACGACACCGCTCAGCCCGCTCGTGCCGCTCAGCAGGATGTCGTACGTGAGCGGCTCGTCGTTGACGACGATCGTCGAGGCCTGCGGCTGGAAGCCGTCGGCGGAGGCGATCAGCACGTAGGAGCCGACGCCGGGCGCGTCCACCGCGTAGGAGCCGTCGGCCTGGGCGACCGAGCGGCCGAGCTGACGTCCCGCGAGGGAGATCAGCGTGACCGCGGCCTGCGGTACGGGCGCACTCTCGTTGCCGCGGACCTGGCCGCGCACCGGGATGCCGCCGGACGCGGGCTGCGGCACGCTCTCACGCGTCGCCGTGGCGACGGCCGCGAGGCGCTGCGTGCCCTCGGGGCCCGCCTCGGTGGCCGCGACGGCCTGGGCGGGGATCCGCTCGTCGTCGGCCGGGGGCTCGACGGACTCGGCGACGGTCGTCTCGGTGGCCGGGGCGCCGGACTGCTCGGCGGCGGCCTGGGCCATCGCGCCGGACGTCCGCAGCGGGACCTCCTTGATGAACAGCACGATCAGGAAGGCGACCAGCGCCATGCCCGCGGCGATCAGGAAGACGTCCGCGATGCCGTGGCCGTACGCGCTCTCCATCACGGTGCGCAGCGGCGCGGGGAGCTTGTCCATGTCCGGGATGGTGGAGCTGGAGTCCGAACCGGAGCCGAGGGAGGCGTACTTGGGGCCGAGGTCGGTCAGCCCGTCCTTCACGTAGTCGGTGATCCGGGTGGCCATGACCGCGCCGAGCGCGGAGACACCGATCGCACCACCGAGGGAACGGAAGAAGGTGACGGTGGAACTGGCGGAGCCCAGGTCGGACGGCGCCACCTGGTTCTGCGTGGACAGCACCAGGTTCTGCATCATCATGCCGATGCCGAGACCCAGCAGCGCCATGAAGATCGCGATGTGCCAGTACGTCGTGTCGTAGCGGATCGTGCCGAGGAGGCCGAGGCCCGCGGTGACCAGGAAGCCGCCGCTGACGAGCCAGTACTTCCACCGTCCGGTCTTGGTGATGACCTGGCCGGAGACCGTGGAGGAGATGAACAGACCGGCGATCATCGGGATCGTCATGACACCCGACATCGTCGGGGACTTGTCCCGCGCCAGCTGGAAGTACTGGCTGAAGAAGACGGTGCCGGTGAACATCGCGACGCCGACGAACAGCGAGGCGAGGGACGACAGCGTGATGGTCCGGTTGCGGAACAGCCGCAGCGGGATGATCGGCTCGCTGGCCTTGGACTCGACGAGGACGAACAGCAGACCGAGGACGACCGCGCCCGCGACCATCACGTACGTCTGCCACGAGACCCAGTCGTACTTGTCACCGGCGAAGGTGACCCACAGGAGGAGCAGGGAGACCGCGGCGGAGATGAAGAACGCGCCGCCCCAGTCGACCTTGACGTCCCGCTTCACGACGGGCAGGTGCAGGGTCTTCTGCAGCACGATGAGCGCGATGATCGCGAAGGGCACACCGACGTAGAAGCACCAGCGCCAGCCGAGCCAGCTGGTGTCGGTGATGACACCGCCGAGCAGCGGACCGCCGACCGTCGCGACGGCGAACGTCGCGCCCAGGTAGCCGGAGTAGCGCCCGCGCTCACGCGGGGAGATCATCGCGGCCATCACGATCTGCGCGAGGGCGGACAGACCGCCGACGCCGACGCCCTGCACGACACGGCAGGCGATGAGCATGCCGGCGTTCTGCGAGAGACCGGCGGCGGCCGATCCCAGTACATAGATGACGAGCGCTATCTGGACGAGCGCCTTCTTGCTGTACAGGTCGGACAGCTTGCCCCACAGGGGCGTGGTCGCGGTCATCGAGAGCAGCGCGGCCGTGACGACCCAGGTGTAGGCGGACTGGCCGCCGCCCAGGTCACCGATGATGCGAGGGAGCGCGTTGGAGACGATCGTCGACGACAGGATCGCGACGAACATGCCGAGCAGCAGCCCGGAGAGCGCCTCCATGATCTGCCGGTGCGTCATCGGAGCGCCGTCGGCGACGCCTCCGTGCTTGGCGTGAGAGCCCCGCACACCGGCTGGTGTGGTCGTTGCCATGGGCTTCCTTTTCTTACGTACTAAGCGGGTGTACGGGTGGTCAGTTCTGATACGTCTGTCGCGTACGGGGGAGGGTGCGCCGGGGTCCGCTGGGTGGAGCGGCAGTCGCCGAAGCTCTCGCGCAGCCTGCTCATCAGCTCGATGAGGAGCCCGACCTCGTCGTCGGACCAGTGGCTGAGCCGGTCGGCCAGCAGCCGGGAGCTGCGCAGGGAGAGCTCGTCGAGCTGCTCCTGGCCGGAGCCGGTGAGGCGCAGGATGCGTGAGCGCTTGTCGGCGGGGTCGGGGAACCGTTCGATCCAGCCCCGGTCGGCGACATGCGCGACATGGCGGCTGGTCACCGACATGTCCACGGAGAGAAGCTCCGCGAGTCTGCTCATCCGCATCTCGCCGTACCGGCCGAGCAGCGTGAGCACGGCCGCGGAGCCTCCGGGACAGTCGGGCGGCAGGATCCGCCCCATGTCCCTCTTCACGGCACCGATGGCGCTGAGCTGACGAGCCAGTTCCTCGTACTGCGCCTGCTCGGCCATCACACCTCCCCTATTCGTTGCTTAGGGCAACCATAAAAGCAGTTGGTTGCCGCAGGCAAACGAGTTCGGGACTTCAGGGCTAAAAACTTGGCAAAGGCAAGCATTGGCGAATGTAAACCCGCAGGTGAGGGTGGTCGTCAGACTATGGATTCGCTGTGACGGGGTCCGGAGCGCCCGCCGGACGCGTGTTCGGCGGCGCGCGGGATGCCCACGGAACGGGTGTTCCGGTCGAACCGCCCCTGGCCCGGGGGGAAAGCGGAACCCTGCACTTGGGCAGACCCCGCGGATTCGCTAGTGTCCTGGCCTATGGCAAACACCCAGGGCCCCGAGGGCAACTACGACCCCGCGGGCAGCACCCAGATGTTCCGTGCGTTCGTCGACGAGTCCCCCCAGGGCCGACAGCAGCAGCAGGCGGCGGCTCCCGCCGGTCCCCGTGTGGGTCTGATCGTCGGCGTCATCGTCGCCGTCGTGGTCGTCGCCGCGGTGGCCTGGCTCGCGTTCAAGTAGGCGGTCGGGCCGGACTTCCCGGCCACCACGCGAACCCTTCCGCGTCGCTCCGTGGTCCTACTTCCACTGGACGGACACGTCCCGCGTCTCGATGTGCATGCCCAACGGCACCCGCCACGCGTCGACGCACACCGTCCAGGTGCCGTCCTTCCCCGCACCGGCGGCGATCGGTGCGGGAAGGGCCTCGGTCGACGTGATCGTCGCCCAGTCGATCCCGAGCGACCCGATGATGTGCGTCCCGAACGTCACCGTGCCCGACCGCACCGCCGTCCCACCGGTGTTGCGGAACGAGACGGTGACCTTCTCGCACCACCGGTGATCGGTGGCGGCCCGCCGGGTGTCCGCCACCCCGAGCGCCGCCGGCCGGGGGCTCGCCGACGGTGC
Source organism: Streptomyces sp. NBC_01428 (assembly GCF_036231965.1). Lineage (NCBI taxonomy): Bacteria > Bacillati > Actinomycetota > Actinomycetes > Kitasatosporales > Streptomycetaceae > Streptomyces > Streptomyces sp. NBC_01428. The sequence continues at coordinate 4,844,985 of NZ_CP109499.1, forward strand.
GGGCGTGACCGGAGCGGAGGGCTGCCCGGCGCCACCGCCGGCACCTGCGCCCGGACCTCCGCTCGAACTCCCTCCCGTACCACCCGAGTCGGACCCGGAGGACGCATCGGAACCGGTGCCGCCCGCGCCGGCCCCCGTGCCGCCGGAGCCGGCCCCGGCCTTGGCGCCGCCCGCTTTCTTCGTCCCTCCCGGGCCGCCGGTCCCGTCGCCCGCGGCCGAGCCCGGGCCGCTGCCGGACGCCGTCGATCCGTCCGCGCCCGAACCGGACCGCCCGTCAACGGACTTGGCGCCGCCCGCCCCGGAGTCCCGCTTCCCGGAGCCGTCCAGCGGCACCAGGGACACGTCGTCCGACGGGGCCACCGCGACTCCCGAGCCCCCTGGTGGACCGCCCCCGGGGCCGACCGCGACATAGCCGCCACCGGCTCCGCCGCTCCCGCACGCGGCCAGGACTCCGCCCAGACACAGCACGGCCGCCGAGGCACCCCAGAGGGCACCCCGGCGTCCGGGTATCGACTCGTGACGCATCGCGCCAGTGTGACTGACGGACCGTCAATTATGAACCCTGCGTGGGGCGATCAGTCGGAGATGAGGCCCTCGCGCAGCTGGGACAGCGTGCGGGTGAGGAGGCGGGAGACGTGCATCTGCGAGATGCCGACCTCCTCGCCGATCTGCGACTGGGTCATGTTCGCGAAGAAGCGCAGCATGATGATCCGGCGCTCACGGGGCGGCAGTTTGGCGAGCAGCGGCTTGAGCGACTCGCGGTACTCCACGCCCTCCAGCGCGGTGTCCTCGTAGCCGAGGCGGTCCGCGAGGGAGCCCTCGCCGCCGTCGTCCTCGGGCGCGGGCGAGTCGAGCGAGGAGGCGGTGTACGCGTTGCCGACGGCGAGACCGTCGACCACGTCCTCCTCGGACACCCCGAGCACGGTGGCGAGTTCGGCGACCGTCGGCGAGCGGTCGAGCTTCTGGGAGAGCTCGTCGCTGGCCTTCGTGAGGGCGAGCCGCAGCTCCTGCAGCCGGCGCGGGACACGCACCGACCAGGAGGTGTCACGGAAGAAGCGCTTGATCTCGCCCACGACCGTCGGCATCGCGAACGTCGGGAACTCCACGCCGCGTTCGCAGTCGAAGCGGTCGATCGCCTTGATCAGGCCGATCGTGCCGACCTGGACGATGTCCTCCATCGGCTCGTTCCGGGAGCGGAAGCGGGCTGCCGCGTACCGGACGAGCGGGAGGTTGAGCTCGATGAGGGTGTCCCGGACGTAGCCACGCTCCGGGCTGTTCTCGCCGAGTGCGGCGAGCCGCAGGAAGAGGGAGCGGGACAGGGTCCGGGTGTCGATGGCGCCCGAGGACTCGGGGACCAGAACGGCTTCCGGGGCCTCGGTGGCAGGGACATCGGGAAGCGCGGCGTGCGCCTCGGGCACTGCGTCGCTCTTCGTGAGCGTGAGCACCTTCGAGCTGCCCTGATCTGCGGACATGCCACCCCCTTTGGGTCGCGGACGGTCGCGGCAATCGCTCCCGTCGGAGGAACGCAGCCTCCACCTGAATACCGGAGGCGGGGCCGCGGCAAACGCGCTTCCGGAAGAATGTCACATGTCGGCAACACGCTGTAGTGACATGTCGACATGGGGAGGGTGAATAGGCCCTGGAAAAAGGGGGTCTGACGGTTTATCAGCGCTCAACCGCCGGAAAAAGTGACCTTGAGCGATTCGCTCTTGTCGGTTACGCCTCGATCCTGTTTGCGGATCGAAGACGCGCGAAACTGCGGGCGAGCAGCCTTGACACATGCATCTGGGACACTCCCAGCTCCGCGCTGATCTGCGACTGCGTGAGGTTGCTGTAGTAGCGCAGCAGCAGGATCCGCTGCTCGCGTTCGGGCAACTGTACGAGCAGATGCCGTACGAGGTCACGGTGTTCGACCCCGTCGAGCGCGGGGTCCTCGTAGCCGAGCCGGTCGAGCAGTCCCGGCAGCCCGTCGCCCTCCTGGGCGGCCTCCAGGGAGGTCGCGTGGTACGAGCGGCCGGCCTCGATGCAGGAGAGCACCTCCTCCTCGGTGATGCGCAGCCGCTCGGCGATCTCCGAGGTGGTGGGCGAGCGTCCGAAGGCGGTCGTCAGGTCCTCCGTCGCGGAGTTCACCTGCACCCACAGCTCGTGCAGCCGCCGCGGTACGTGGACGGTGCGGACGTTGTCGCGGAAGTACCGCTTGATCTCGCCGACGACCGTCGGCATCGCGAACGTCGGGAACTGCACGCCCCGGTCCGGGTCGAAGCGGTCGATCGCGTTGATCAGACCGATCGTGCCGACCTGGACCACGTCCTCCATCGGTTCGTTGCGGGAGCGGAAGCGGGCCGCCGCGTACCGGACGAGGGGGAGGTTGGCCTCGATGAGCGCCCCGCGGACCCGGTTGTGCTCGGGGGTGCCGGGCTCCAGCACCTTGAGCTCGCCGAAGAGCACCTGGGTCAGGGCGCGGGTGTCGGCGCCGCGGCGTCGCTCGGGCGCGACCTCCGGGGCGGTCTCGACGACGGGCGCCACGGGTGCGGCGCTGGTCGCGGTGCCTGCTGCGGCGTCGGGTGCGGTGCTCTGCGCCGGGGGCGAGGGCGGGACCTGGGCCGGGGCATGCGTGGGGGCCGGTGCCTGGGCCTGGGCCGGGGCTTCCTCCTGGGGCGGCGCAGTACTGGCCGACACGGTCAACGCCACCTCGTCATTCGTCAACGTCCGTCAACGTATCCGTCAACTCATCCGTCAAAAGCGGTCATAGCATCACAAGACATGTGCACTGTGTGCAAGCACCGCATATTGCCGTGTTGGGGGTGAGTTGGGGCGTAAGACACCAAAAACCCCTGACCGGTTGCGGTCAGGGGCGGGAAATGGGGGCGCCGCGGCCGGTCGCGGCAATCGGATCGTTCTGATCGAACGAGCGGAAAACCGACGCGGAGCGGGCGTATGGATCAGAACGGATAGTCGGCGATCACCCAGGTGGCGAACTCGCGCCAGAGGGCGACGCCCGCCTGATGGGCCGGGTGTTCCAGGTACCGGGTGAGCGCTTCGGTGTCCTCGACGGCGGAGTTGATCGCGAAGTCGTACGCGATGGGCCGGTCGGTGATGTTCCAGTCGCACTCCCAGAACCGCAGCTCGGGGATCCGGTCACCGAGCGCGCGGAAGGCGGCGACGCCCTCGACGACACGGGGCTCGTCCCGCTCGACGCCGTCGTTGAGCTTGAAGAGGACCAGATGGCGGATCACGGGAACTCCTTGGTGGTGTCGGCGCCGGGCGTCAGTTCTGGGCTCCGTCGGCGACCCAGGTCATGAAGTCGCCCACCGCCTGGGCGGCGCTCGATATGCCCTCGAAGCCTATCTGGACGTAATCGGCGGCCTTGGCCGGATCCGTGATGATCACGTAGAGCGCGAAGACCACGATGACGTAGATCGCGATCTTCTTCGAATTCACCGCCATGGCGGCCTCCCCTGTGCCTGCTGCGCCCGGTGGGCCCCCTGTGACGGCGGTGAGTTTAACCTTCACACGCTCTTTAGGGACCAACGGCCCACTGGTCGAGGTCTTTTGCCCGGCCCGGGGCGCGCTGCCGCAGGTCACGATGGAAGAGAGCCCGGCGGAACCGGCAGGAACTCCGCGGGGCCCGGAGGGGCCTCACTGCGGGGTCCGCGCCGCAGCTTCCCCCGAGACGGCGGCGTGGACCTGAGGGTCCTTGAAACGGGGGAGGCGGCTGTCCCCCCGATGCCGCCTCCCCCGCCCCTTGTGGGTGCGGAAGGTAAGCCCCGGCGACTGAGCGGACGCCGGGGCTTTTCCGTGCCCGGAGCCCCGGAAGGGCCCGCCCGGCCAGGAACGCACGAAGGGCCCCGTCTTTCGACGAGGCTCTTCTGAAGCGGTAGCGGAGGGATTTGAACCCTCGGTGACGGGTTACGCCACACTCGCTTTCGAGGCGAGCTCCTTCGGCCGCTCGGACACGCTACCGAGGAAGACCCTACCCCAAGGTGGGCCATGGTCTGAAATCCGTTTCGGGACCCCTGAACGTCCGCGCGGGACACGGGCCCACGAGCCCATCCGGGGCGCGGTCAGAGGTCGCGGAAGAAGTCGGTGAGCAGCGCGGCGGACTCCTCGGCGAGGACACCTTCGACGACCTCGGGCCGGTGGTTCAGCCGTCGGTCCCGGACCACGTCCCAGACGGATCCGGTCGCGCCCGCCTTCTCGTCACGGGCGCCGTAGACCACCCGCTCGACCCGGGACTGCACGAGCGCGCCGGCGCACATCGTGCAGGGCTCCAGGGTGACGACGAGCGTGCAGCCGGTCAGCCGCCATTCCCCGAGCCGTGCGGCGGCCCCGCGCAGCGCGAGGACCTCGGCGTGCGCCGTCGGGTCGCCGGTGGCCTCGCGTTCGTTGTGCCCGGCCGCCAGCACGGTCGCCCCGTCCGGCGCCAGCACGACGGCCCCGACGGGAACGTCCCCGTCCCGGACGGCCAGCCGTGCCTCGTCCAGCGCGAGCCGCATCGGGTCCCGCCAGGGGTCGCGTACGGGGTCGGGCCGGGGTGCCTGATGGGAGGTGCTCACCCCGGGAACCTAGCGGAACCCCCGCCGGGCCGAGGCGCGGAGAGCTGCCCGAGGGCACCGCGGATGCGGTGAGGCGCGAGCGGCCCGGGAGTGTGGGGCGCCGCGAGACCGGACGGACAGGGGTGACCCGGCCCCGCCCGGGGCCGGGTCACCGATCCCGTGTGATGCCGGGGCCGTCCGCCGGCGGTGTCGTCGTCCTGCCGCGTGCGGACAGGACTGTGGAGCCGGCCGCGTCCTACGCGCCGGCGCGGCGACTGTTGTCGTTGCTGATGTCGTTACCGCGTCGTTCGGTCCGGGGAGCGGGGGCCTGGCTCGCCGGTACAGAGGACCTGCCCGCCGTCCCGGGGCTAGCGGACGGTCTCCAGGACCTCGGCCGCCCCCAGCGACTCGGCGATCGTGCTGAGCGCCTCGCCTTCGTCCAGGGCCAGCAGTTCCCTCTCGCTCACTCCGAGGTCCGCGAGGATGTAGCGGTCCCCGACGGGGCTGTGCGACACGGCTTCGCCGGACACACTCCCCTCTTCTTCCTCCTCGTCGTCCTCGGAGTCCGCGGGCTCACCGTCCTCCGTGCCGTCCAGGTCGAGGGCGTCCAGGTCGGCGTCGTCGCCGCCCGGTTCCCGTCCCAGCACTTCGTCCGTGAGCAGGATCTCGCCGTACGAACTGCGGGCTGCGGCGGCGGCGTCCGACACGTAGATGCGAGGGTCCTCCTCGCCGTCCACGCGGACGACGCCGAACCACGCGTCCTCCTGCTCGATGAGCAGAAGCACCGTGTCCTCGTCCGAGACTTCACGGGCCAGGTCGGTCAGATCCGACAGGGTTTCCACATCGTCGAGCTCTGTGTCGCTCGCTTTCCACCCGTCTTCGGTGCGCGCGAGCAGTGCGGCGAAGTACACCGTGACTCTCCCACTGGTCATAGGTGTGCCGGTTGGGGTTCCCCCCGGCGGAGGCTGTGGACGGGGAGTGTTGCGCTGAGCCCCGCCCACTCGGAATCGTGGCAGAAACAGAGCGCTCAGGGGACGTCTTCGGCCTGCTGTGTCTGCCTCTTTTGATCGCTACCAGCGGATCGTACGCGGATGCCCCCGCCGCGCAGGCACCTCCCGGCCCGACACGGCGGCGTGCCGCCGAGGGCGCGCGGGGTGCGATGCCGCCCGCGTGGCGGGCGCGTCGCGGGCATCGGCCTCGGCCGTGATCCGGGCCTCGCGCTGGGCGAGTTGGCGACGGCCGGGCGGTCGTGGCGCCGGCCCGGTGCGGGCGCGTCGCCCGCGGTGTCGCTCGGTGTCGTGCCCGTCGGCGGGGCGGAGGTGCGGGCCGGGCCCGCCGGGCGGGCCGCCTACCAGCGGAACGTGCGCATCCGCATGGCGTGGCGCAGGCGGGCCGTCTTGGCCCGGCGGGGCTGGACCCGGTCGCGCAGCTCGCGCGCCTCGGCCAGGTCGCGCAGGAACTGGGCCCGTCGCCTCCTGCGCTCGGCCTCGCTCTCCTGCCGCTCGGAGGTCTCCTCTTCCGGGTTCCGCATTGGCACACCACCCCAGGTCCGTCCCTCCCACCTTCCCTCCGATGGTCGGTTTGATGCCAGCGGACGGGTGACGCGGCGGGCCGGGGCGTGCGGGACGGGGCAGTGGCGGGCGTCCGGGGCCCGGCTACTGTTGTGGACATGCGTCTCCACGTCGTCGACCACCCTCTGGTCGCCCATAAGCTCACCACCCTGCGCGACCGGCGCACCGACTCCGCGACCTTCCGGCGGCTCGCCGACGAGCTGGTCACCCTGCTCGCCTACGAGGCCACCCGTGACGTGCGGACGGAGCAGGTCGACGTCGTGACCCCGGTCTCCCCGACCACGGGCGTCAAGCTCTCCTACCCCCGTCCCCTCGTCGTGCCGATCCTGCGCGCGGGCCTCGGCATGCTCGACGGCATGGTCCGGCTGCTGCCGACGGCGGAGGTGGGCTTCCTGGGCATGGTGCGCGACGAGGAGACGCTTCAGGCCTCCACGTACGCCACCCGCATGCCGGACGACCTCTCGGGCCGCCAGGTGTACGTCCTGGACCCGATGCTGGCCACCGGCGGCACGCTCGTCGCGGCGATCCAGGAGCTGATCAAGCGTGGCGCCGACGACGTCACCGCGGTCGTCCTGCTGGCCGCGCCGGAGGGCGTCGAGGTGATGGAGCGAGACCTGGCGGGCACGCCGGTCACCGTCGTCACGGCCTCGGTCGACGAGCGCCTGAACGAGCACGGTTACATCGTGCCGGGCCTCGGCGACGCGGGGGACCGGATGTACGGCGCCGCCGAGTAACGACGGAACGGACGGCTCCCCGGAAACGGGCTCTGCGGAACGGGTGTTCGGCAGAGCCCCGGGTTCCGTTCCGAGGGGTCAGCAACTCTTCTTGGCGGAGGGCGTCGGCACGGGCTGGGCCAGGACGGTCAGCGCCTTGTCGGCGTCCTCTTTTGTCGTGAGGGTCTTGAAGCCGTTGCCGATGATGAGGTCGACGGTGGTCGCCTGCTTCCGGCCGTCGGTCTTCAGCTGGGCGCCGGAGAGCTGGGTGTTGAGGACAGGGAGCGCGGCCCGGTCGGCGTCCTTGGCGCCGAGCAGCAGCCCCGCGCCCTCGACCTTCTTGTCGTAGGCGGCGGTGGCGTTGCCCACGTCACCGATCTTGAAGCCGCGTTTCTTCAGTTCGTCCGCGGTCTGCTTGGCGAGCCCGCTGCGGGGCGTCGCGTTGAGGACGTTCACGGTGATCTGGCCCGGCTTCGGAAGGGTGCCCGCGACCGCGGCCGCCGCGGAGGCCTTCGCCGCCGGGGAGGCCTTGGACCCGCAGTCCGCCTTCGTGCCCGCGGCGCTGGCCTTGCCGCCACCGGTGAAGACGTCGATGAGCTGCAGGGTTCCCCACCCGATCAGCCCGAGTGCGGCGACGGAGGCGACGACCAGGAACGCGAGCCTGCGGCGCCCCCGGGGTCGGCGCATCCGCGGGTACTTGTCCCCCGTGATCCGGTACTGGCCACCCATGCCAGGGGGAGTGAGCATGCTCATGGGCGCAGCGTAGTGCGCCCGGACGGCGATGCCTACTAAATGATCATTGCTCGGCGCTCAGTTCAACCCATTGGGGTCAAGCCGTGGCCATTAGTCCAGTTCAAGGACGCGCGCGTGCAGCACCTGGCGCTGTTGGAGCGCGGCGCGGACGGCGCGGTGCAGGCCGTCCTCCAGGTACAGATCGCCCTGCCACTTGACGACGTGGGCGAAGAGGTCGCCGTAGAAGGTGGAGTCCTCGGCGAGGAGGGTCTCCAGGTCCAGCTGGCCCTTGGTCGTCACGAGCTGATCGAGGCGGACCGGGCGCGGCGCGACGTCCGCCCACTGCCGGGTGCTTTCCCGGCCGTGGTCGGGGTACGGCCGGCCGTTTCCGATGCGCTTGAAGATCACACGGAAAGCCTACCGGTCAAGACCTTCCGGGCGCAGCCACGGCGACGGAGTGCGACGCTGGAAAAGCCGCCGCAAAGCCGTGCAAACCGGAAACAGGGGTCTGATATGAGTGACAGCGAGACCGTGCCGTCGGCTGCCGCTGGGGCCGGTCCCGAGGGGCCCGGCGGCGCCCCCGCACTCCCGCAGGAGGCCCTGGAGATCGCCGCCGGCTACGCCTTCGCCGGGCCGGCGCTCGACCTCGGCGCGCTGCTCTGGGACGGAGCCTGTCTGCCCGACGCGCAGATCCGCGTGCCGCTGCCGATGCTCAACCGGCACGGTCTGGTCGCGGGCGCCACCGGCACCGGCAAGACCAAGACGCTCCAGCTCATCGCCGAACAGCTGTCGGCGCAGGGCGTTCCGGTGTTCCTCGCCGACGTCAAGGGCGACGTCTCGGGGATCTCGGTGCCGGGCGAACCCGGGGACAAGGTCCGGGAACGGGCCGCGGAGGTCCACCAGGAGTGGACGCCGGGCGGCTGCCCCGCTGAGTTCTACGCGCTCGGCGGCCTCGGCCACGGCATCCCCCTGCGCGCCACCGTCACCAGCTTCGGACCGGTCCTGCTCGCCAAGGTGCTCCAGCTCAACCAGACCCAGGAGCAGTCGCTCGGCCTGATCTTCCACTACGCCGACCAGAAGGGCCTGGAGCTCGTCGACCTCAAGGACCTGCGCGCGGTCGTCGCCTTCCTGACCTCGGACGAGGGCAAGCAGGAGCTGAAGGGGATCGGCGGACTCTCCACCGCCACGGCGGGCGTCATCCTGCGCTCCCTCACCGCCTTCGAGGCGCAGGGCATGAGCCCCTTCTTCGGTGAGCCGGAGTTCGACACGAGCGAGCTGACCCGGACGGCACAGGACGGCCGGGGCGTCGTGTCGGTCCTCGAACTGCCCGCCGTGCAGGACAAGCCGCAGCTCTTCTCGACCTTCCTCATGTGGCTGCTCGCCGACCTCTTCCACGACCTCCCGGAGGTCGGCGACTCGGACAAGCCGAAGCTCGTCTTCTTCTTCGACGAGGCCCATCTGCTCTTCGACGACGCGTCCAAGGCGTTCCTCGACTCCATCACCCGGACCGTCCGGCTGATTCGCTCGAAAGGGGTCGGCGTCTTCTTCGTGACGCAGACGCCGAAGGACGTGCCCGGTGATGTCCTCGCCCAGCTCGGCAACCGCGTCCAGCACGCGCTGCGCGCCTTCACGCCGGACGACCAGAAGGCGTTGAAGGCGACGGTGAAGACGTTCCCCAACTCCCCGTACGACCTCGAAGAGGTGCTGACCGGCCTCGGCACCGGCGAGGCCGTCGTCACCGTGCTGAGCGAGAAGGGCGCCCCGACGCCGGTCGCCGCGACCCGGCTGCGGGCACCGCGGTCGCTGATGGGGCCGGTGGCGCCGGACGCGCTCGACCGGGCGGTCCAGGCGTCGCCGCTGCACGGCCGCTACGCGCAGGCGGTGGACCGGGAGTCGGCCTACGAGAAGCTCACGGCCGCGCAGGCCGCCGGCGCCGCGGCGGCCGGTACCGCCGGGCGGGGCGAGCAGGAGGCTCCGCGGCCCGCGCGCTCCGGCGGCGGCCGGAGCCGGGCGCCGAAGGAGGACGCCTCGGTCGTCGAGCAGGTCGTCGGCAGCGGGATGTTCAAGTCGCTGGCGCGGTCGGTGGGCACCCAGATCGGACGGGAGATCACCCGGTCGCTCTTCGGGACGGCCCGCAGGCGGCGGTAGCGCGCGGCGGGTGAAGCGCGGCGCGACAGCGCCGGAGGCGGCCGTCCCGGGCGGGGCGGCCGCCTCCTGGTGTCAGGTGCGCGGGGTGTCCGGGGGCGAGCCCGGGTGCTGTTCGTCCGGGTCCGGGCGCGGCACGGGGCGCGGATTCGGTTCGGGGGCGTGATCGCGGGCTGCTTCCGCGCGCAGAAGGGCGCGCAGGACCGCGTACGGGTCCGTGGGCATGGGGGTCCTGTCCTGTTCCTCGGTTCCGGGACGGTGGTGCGCGGGGATGGCGGCACGCCGTGATGCCGGAAGGCGGGACTACCGGGGTTCGCTGGTGAGAGACCGGGCCGGGGGCTCGGGCCTGGGGCCGGGGCCGATCGGCGGGGCCGGATCCGTCAGCAGCGCAGGACCACGCAGCGGAGCGTGTTCAGCGTGGGCGAGGGGACGGGAGCGGGGCCGGTGGGCGCGGCTGCCCGTGGGGGGCGGGGGTGTCGTCCCGAGGGGCGCGGGGCGGCCGGGCGCGGTGGTGCGAGGGGCCGGTGGGCCTGGCGGTGCGGCGGGCGGAGCGCCGTGTCGGGCACGTCGTGCTCCGCGGCGCCCTCAGCGCCGCCGGAGACGGCGGCGACGGACGCCATCGGCGCGGTGAACGCCTCCGGGTGCGGGCCCGTCGCGAGCAGCGCGACGACGAGCAGGACGAGGATCCGGGCGACCTTGTTCCGGGCCCCCGTGTTCGGTCCGTTCCTTCCGGCGCGAGCCCCTCCCCGCGTCCGCCCGCGGCGGCGCAGCGGGTGCGGGCGGCGCGGGGTGGGGCTCATGAGCGTCATGTCCCCACCGGAGGCGGGGAGCTCACCGGGTCGGTGGCGAGATGCACCCGGTCGGCGTACACCTCAGAGGGAGCGGGGGATCGCCCGGGCGCCGGAGCGGATGCGGAACGCGACGATGATCTCGGTGATGCCGACCGCGACGAGCCAGATCCCGCCGACCACCGTCAGGACGGCGACGGATTCGAACGGCGACACGATCAGCACGACGCCCGCGAGGAAGCTGATGATCCCGAGGACGATCTGCCAGCCGCGGGCCGGCACGCTCGGGTCCGACGCGGCCGCCAGGGTCTGGGTGATGCCGCGGAACAGCCAGCCGATGCCGATCCACAGGGCGAGCAGCAGGATCGACTGCGTCGCGCCCCGGAAGCAGAAGAGGCCGAGCACGATCGACAGGGCGCCGCTGATGAAGGCCATCACGCGCAGCGAGGTCGCCACATGGGTGCCGAACGCGGCGACGAGCTGGAGGATGCCGCTGACGACCAGGTAGAGGCCGAAGAGGATGCCCGCGACGAGGAGGGAGGCACCGGGCCAGACCAGGACGATGACGCCGAGCGCCAGGGCCGCGACACCGGCGGCGAGGACGGCCTGCCAGGCACTGCGCGAGAGCAGGTGCAGCGGCCCTTCGAGGAGGGGGCCGTCCGGATCGATGGTTGCCTGGGTCATGGGCCCATGCTGTGAACGGGCGGGGCGGGGAGCCACCGGGGTGACCCGAACGGGTTCCGCCCGCCGGAGAACGCGTGCCGGGCCGGGCGCGTGGATTTCAGCCCCTCCGGCGTTTGAGGAGCGGGGTCCGGGGCGGAGCCCCGGGTACGGGACGGGCAGGGGCGGAGGGGGCGAAGAGAGGTCTGTTCACGGGGCCGGCACCGGCGCCGGAGAGGGGGAACCCCGGTTCACGGGGACCCGGTCACTTGCCGGAGGCCTTCGCCGCCTTGGCCGCCGCCTTCATCTCCTGCTTGTGCGCCCGCACCTTCGTCAACGACTCCGGCCCGGTGATGTCGGCGACGGAGCGGAAGGACTTGGCCTCGCCGTAGGGGCCCGCCGCCTCCCGCCACCCCGCCGGCCGCACCCCGAGCTGCTTGCCGAGCAGCGCCAGGAAGATCTGGGCCTTCTGGGCACCGAAGCCGGGGAGGTCCTTGAGGCGGCGGAGCAGCTCCGCGCCGTCGTCGGCGTCCTTCCAGACGGCGGAGGCGTCCCCGTCGTAGTGCTCGACGAGGTACTGGCACAGCTGGTGGATCCGCTTGCCCATGGAACCGGGGTACCGGTGCACGGCGGGCTTGGCGGAGAGCAGTTCGGCGAACTTCTCCGGGTCGTACGACGCGATCTCGTGGGCGTCGAGATCGTCCGACCCCATCCGCTGCGCGATCGTGTACGGCCCCGCGAAGGCCCACTCCATCGGCACCTGCTGGTCCAGCAGCATGCCGATCAGGGCGGCGAGCGGACTGCGGCCGAGGAGCTCGTCGGCTTCGGGCTGCTGGGCGAGGTGAAGAGTGACGTCCATGGACCGATGATCCCGCGTGCGGGGACGGGCCGCTCGGTCGCCACCGCCCGGGTCCACGGGGCCCTCACCAGGCACGTACGATCTCGGGGCATGCTAGTTAGGTGAGCCTAACCTGAGAAGAGTGGGGACGGATCGTGACCGCCGAGATCTACCGTGACGCCTGGGGCATCCCGCACCTGCGTGCCGAGAGCGCGCAGGAACTGGCGCACGCCCAGGGACGGGTCACGGCCGTGGACCGGGCCTGGCAGCTGGAGGTCGAACGGCACCGCTCACAGGGCACCTCGGCCGCGTTCCTCGGCGCGGAGGCGGTGGGCTGGGACCGGTTCGCCCGGCAGGCCCGCCTCGACGACACGGCCCGGCGCTGCTTCGCGGCCCTGGAGGAGCGGGACCCCGAGACCGCCGCGTGGATCGTCGCGTACGTCGACGGGGTCAACGCCGGGCTGGCGGAAGGCGCCCGGCGCGCACCCGGGTTCGGCGCGACCGGGCTCGCCCCGGGCCGCTGGGAGCCGTGGAGCCCGCTCGGGGTCTGGCTCGGCACGCACATCCTCTTCGCCGGCTTCCCGGCGAAGCTGTGGCGCGAGGAGGTCGTGCGCCGGCTGGGCGCGGACGCGGTCGGCCTGTTCGCCATGGACGGCCCCGGCACGGCCGGCAGCAACGGCTGGCTGGTGAGCGGCGAGCGCACCGCGGGCGGGCACGCGCTCGTCGCCGGGGACCCGCACCGCTACATCGAGGACCCCGGCGTCTACCAGCAGATACGTCTGGCCTGCCCGGAGTTCGACGTCGTCGGCATCGCGGTCCCCGGCATCCCGGGCATCGCCCACTTCGCCCACACCGGCACGGTCGCCTGGGCCATCACCAACGCGATGGCCGACTACCAGGACCTCTACCGGGAGCGTCTGCGCAGGGCGGACGGCGGCGAAGTCGAGGCACTCGACCCGGACGGCGTGTGGCGGCCCGCCGCCCGGCACGTGGAGCGCGTGGAGGTGGCGGGGGGACCGTCCGTCGAGGTCGAGGTGGTCGAGACGGCCCGCGGACCCGTGGTGATCGGCGACGCCGGTGCCGGGGAGGGCGTCAGCCTCCGGTATCCACCGCGCGTCACCCACGACCTCGGCTTCGGCGCGCTCCTGCCGCTGCTGCGGGCCCGCCGGGTCGCCGACGTGGATCGCGCGTTCGACCAGTGGGCCGAGCCGGTGAACGTCGTGCAGGCCGCCGACACCGAGGGCGGACTGCTGCACCGCGTCGCGGGCCGCGTCCCGGTGCGCGCCACGGACAACCGCGTGCGGATCGTGCCCGCCTGGGAGCCCAGGCACGCGTGGACGGGCTGGCACACGATGCCGTACGGCTCCGTCGAGGACGGTGTCGCGGTGATGGCGAACCAGCGCGGCCCCGCGGCCCCGCTCGGCATCGAGTTCGCCCCGCCGCACCGCGCCGCCCGGATCCGGCAACTCCTCTGCACTGGCGGCGGGTTGACGGCCTCGGACATGCCGGCCCTGCACATGGACACCCATCTCGCCTCCGCGGCACCCCTGTTGGACCGGCTCGCCGCCCTCGACCTGTCGGGCCCGGCCGCCGAGTTGAGGGACCGACTCCTGTGCTGGGACCGGCACATGGACGCCGGAAGCACCGCGGCGGCGGCGTACGCGGAGCTGCGGAGCGCGGTCGTCCGGCGGCTCGCCGCCCACCCCGCGCTCGCCGTCCTCGCCGAGCCGCCCGCCTACCCGGACGTCTTCCTGCCCTGGCTCGCACTCACCCCCCGCGTCGGCCTCGCCCTCGAAAACCTGCTGACCGCACGGGAGTTGTACGGCATCGACCGCGACACCGTCGTGCGTGAGGCCGCCGAGGAGGTGGCCGCCCGGCCCACCGCACGCACCTGGGGCGACACCCACCGCCTCGCCCCGTGGCGCGCGCTCACCGACACCGCGTACGACGAACCGGCGCTCTCCGGCGACAACGACTGCGTGCTGTGCACCTCGTCGGTGCCCGGCGTCACCGACCTCAGCGCGCGCGGACCCGCCGCCCGCTACGTCTGGGACCTCGCCGACCGCGACGCCAGCCTCTGGGTCGTGCCCCTCGGCGCCGACGGCGTACCCGGCGCCCGCCACCACCGTGATCAACTCGCCCTGTGGCTCGCCGGAGAACTCGCCCCGGTGACCACCGACTGGAAGACGCTGACCAAGGAGAGCGATGACGGCCACTGACACGACGGACACCGGAGCCACGACCACGGAGCCGTACGCCGCGGGCCGCGCCGCCGTGCACGAGCAGCCCGTCGAGGGCTTCGGCACGGTCCGGGTGCTGCCCGTCGACCCGCACGCCGACCTCGACGTCGTCCACGCCTGGGTGAGCGCGGAGCGCGCCGCGTACTGGGGCATGACCGGGTTCACGCGGCAGCAGGTCCTGGAGACCTTCCTGCACCTCGACGCGCTCGACACCCACCACGCCTTCCTCGCGGTCAAGGACGGCGTGCCGGCCGCGCTCTTCCAGACCTACGAACCCGGGGCCGACCGCGTCGGCGAGTGCTACGAGGTCGAGCCCGGCGACATCGGCATCCACCTGCTCATCGGCCCCCCGGCCCCCGGGAGCGGCCCCCTGCCGGGCTGGTCGGCGGCGCTGCTGGACGCGTTCACGGCGTACGCCCTGACCGGTCTCGGCCGGCGGCGCGTCGTCGTGGAACCCGACGCCCGCAACACCAAGGCCGTCGAACGGCTGACCCGGCAGGGCTTCGTGCCCGCCGGCGACATCGTGCTCCCCGAGATCGACCTGCCCGAGGTCCACCTGGCCGAGAAGCACGCCCGTCTCCTCTTCCTCACCCGCGCGTCCTTCGAGGAGGGTTCGCCCTCGGCGAGGTGAGCAGGACACCGCCCGGGTCCGTACGTAACCGAGACTCTGCCCATGCGAATACGGAGACGGCGTGTGAACGGAAGCGGGCGGCGAAACCGGCGGCACGGAGCCCGGGTGCTGACGCTCCTGGGCGGCGTCCTGATGCTGGTCCTCTTCACGGGCGTGAGCGGCGCCTCCGCGCACGCGGCGCTGACCGGCACCGACCCGCAGGACGGCAGTGTGCTGAAGTCGGAGCCCCGCCGGGTGACCCTGACGTTCAGCGAGTCCATCGGGCTGCTCGACGACTCCTTCCGCGTGCTCACCCCGGAGAACCGGCGCGTCCACACCGGTGCGCCGAGCCATGCCGACGACCGGTCCGACACCGCGAGCGTCACCCTGCCCCGCGGCCTCGGGACCGGCACGTTCACCGTGGCCTGGCGCGTCGTCTCCGCGGACAGCCACCCCGTCTCGGGCGCCTTCACCTTCTCCATCGGCAAACCCTCCGCGACCACCGCGCCGCTGCCCTCCGCCGCCGCGAGCAACCCCGCCTCCACCGGCCTCTACGACATCGCCCGCTACGCCGCCTACAGCGGACTCGCCCTGCTCATCGGCGCGGCCACCTTCGTCCTGGGCTGCGGCCACCGCGGCTCCGTACGGCGGCTGCTGCTGACCGGCTGGTGGACGCTGCTCGGCTCGACCCTCGCCCTGCTCCTGCTGCGCGGCCCCTACGAACGCGGCACCGGACTCGGCGACGCCCTCGACCCATCGATCCTGAGCGACACCCTGACGAGCCGCCCCGGCATCGTGCTGGTGGCCCGTCTCGCGCTGCTCGCCGCCGCCGTCCTCGTCCCGCTGCGAGCGCCGCTGCGGGACCGGGCGCCGGGTCCCGCCGTCCTGGTGCCCGGCGGAGTCCTCGCCCTCGGCCTCGCGGTCACCTGGGCCGCCGCCGAGCACGCGTCCGCGGGCATCCAGGTCCCGGTCGCAATGGTCTCCTCCGTGCTGCACCTGCTTGCCATGGCCGTCTGGCTCGGCGGTCTGGCCGCCCTGCTGAGCGCGCTCCACCGCCCGGCCGAACCCGTCGCCCCGGCCGTCGTCACCCGCTTCTCGCGGCTCGCCCTCGTCTCGGTCGCCGTCCTCGCCGCCACGGGCGTCTACCAGTCCTGGCGCGGCCTCGGCTCCTGGGACGCGCTGACCTCGACGTCGTACGGCCGTCTCCTGCTCGTGAAGGTCGCCGCCGTGGCGCTGCTGCTCGCCGGCGCGGCCGTCTCGCGGCGCTGGACGGCACGGCTCGCGACACCGCGCGCCGCGGTCACGGTCCCGGCCGGACGCGTACCGGTGACGGTGCCGGCCGGCGGCCCCGGCGAGACGCGGGAGGGGACGGACGGCCCCGGGGAGGAGCGGGGGCCGGAGCCGGAAGGCACGGAGGACCGGCGCGACGGACGGACCGAGGTCGGACACGACGGCGGACACGACGGCGGAGACGACGGCGGACACGACGGCGGACACGACGGCGGACACGACGGCGGACACGACGGCGGACACGACGGCGGGGCGGGCGGAACGATCGACGCCGGACAGCGCCAGGGGCTGCGGCGTTCGGTCCTCGCCGAGGTCACGGTCGGCATCCTCGTCCTCATGATCACCACGATGCTGACGGGGACCCAGCCCGGCCGTGCCGCCGAGGAGACCGCGGCCGCCACCGCGGCGGCCGACCACCCCGCCTCGTCGACGACGACGGTCCCCTTCGACGTCGGCACCCCGGGCGGCCACGGCAAGGTCCAGGTGGAACTGTCACCGGGCCGGGTGGGCGAGAACTCGGTGCAGGCCGTGATCTTCGGCCCCGACGGCGGCCTCGCGACCGTCCCCGAACTGCGCATCACCTTCACCCTGGAATCCCAGCAGGTCGGCCCGATCGACGCGGAGATCACCGACAAGGGCGGCTACTGGACCTCCGACACCCTCACCCTCCCGCTCCCCGGCACCTGGACCATGAAGACCACGGTCCGCACCACCGACGTCGACCAGGTCACGGTGGAGCGGAAGGTGAGGGTGAGCTGAGGCGGGGAGGCCCGGCCGGGCGGTCGCACGGCCGGGATCCGGGCACGGCACGGTTCGGTACGTCCCGCGGCTCGCACGCCTGACTTCCCGCAGCTCGTACGCCTGTTGGCGCCGCGCACGGCGCCGCCAACGTCGAAGGGCCCCACCTCGCGGTGGGGCCCTTCGACGTTAGTGCCCGGTGAGGCACTGGCGGAGGATACGAGATTCGAACTCGTGAGGGGTTGCCCCCAACACGCTTTCCAAGCGTGCGCCCTAGGCCACTAGGCGAATCCTCCGCGGCAAACAATACAAGACGTTGAGGAGTGCTCGCGAACTCGTTCCCCCTCCCAGGATCCTGTACTCTTTGCGGAGCCCCTCACGTGGCGCTATCTGACTGAACTCCCCCAGGGCCGGAAGGCAGCAAGGGTAGGTTGGCTCTGGCGGGTGCGTGGGGGGCGCTTACGTTTCCGGGGCCGGGTGTCCGGGCGGGTGCGAGGCGGGCTCCGAATCCGCCGGGTGCGCCCCGCGGGCCGGTACCGAGTCGGGGGTCACGTCCGCGAAGGGCTTCGGACGGTCCTGCTTGTCAGTGGGCGCCTATAACCTCGTAGACGTGTCGTCTCTCGCGCTGTACCGCCGCTATCGCCCGGAGTCGTTCGCCGAGGTCATCGGGCAGGAGCATGTCACCGACCCGTTGCAGCAGGCGCTGCGGAACAACCGGGTCAATCACGCGTACCTGTTCAGCGGTCCGCGCGGATGCGGCAAGACGACCAGCGCGCGCATCCTGGCCCGCTGTCTCAACTGCGAGCAGGGTCCGACCCCGACGCCGTGCGGGGAGTGCCAGTCCTGCCGCGACCTCGCGCGCAACGGACCGGGCTCTATCGACGTCATCGAGATCGACGCCGCCTCGCACGGCGGTGTGGACGACGCCCGTGACCTGCGCGAGAAGGCCTTCTTCGGCCCCGCGAGCAGCCGTTACAAGATCTACATCATCGACGAGGCCCACATGGTCACGTCGGCCGGTTTCAACGCGCTCCTGAAGGTCGTCGAAGAGCCCCCGGAGCACCTCAAGTTCATCTTCGCCACGACCGAGCCCGAGAAGGTCATCGGGACGATCCGGTCGCGGACCCACCACTACCCGTTCCGGCTGGTCCCCCCGGGCACCCTGCGGGAGTACCTGGGCCAGGTCTGCGGCCAGGAGGGCATCCCCGTCGCCGACGGCGTGCTGCCCCTGGTCGTCCGGTCCGGCGCCGGTTCCGTGCGTGACTCGATGTCCGTGATGGACCAGCTGCTCGCGGGCGCCGCCGACGACGGTGTGACGTACGCCATGGCGACGTCCCTCCTCGGGTACACGGACGGCTCGCTGCTCGACTCGGTCGTCGAGGCGTTCGCGGCCGGGGACGGCGCCGCCGCTTTCGAGGTCGTGGACCGCATCATCGAGGGCGGCAACGACCCGCGGCGGTTCGTCGCCGACCTGCTGGAGCGGCTCCGCGACCTGGTGATCCTCGCGGCCGTCCCGGACGCGGCGGAGAAGGGGCTCATCGACGCCCCGGTCGACGTCGTGGAGCGCATGCAGGCCCAGGCCGGGGTCTTCGGCGCCGCCGAGCTGAGCCGCGCCGCCGACCTCGTGAACGACGGACTGACGGAGATGCGCGGAGCCACCTCGCCGCGCCTCCAGCTCGAACTGATCTGCGCGCGCGTGCTGCTGCCCGCCGCCTACGGGGACGAGCGGTCCGTGATGGCCCGCCTCGACCGCATCGAGCGCGGGGTGAACTTCTCCGGCGGCGGAGCGGCCCCGGCCATGGGATACGTGCCCGGAGCCGAGGCGCACGCCGCGCCGCCGGCCTACCAGCCCGCTCCGGCGGCACCGCAGGCCGCGCCGGTGGTCCCGCCCGGCGGCGGCCCGGCCGCGGCCCGCGCGGCGGCACGCGGAGCCGGACCCGGCGCGGGAACCGGAGCCGTTCCTGCGCCCGAACCCGCGGCGCCCGTCGCCCCGACGCCACCTCCCGCCTCCGTTCCGCAGCCGGCCCCGGCGGCGGCCCCCGCGGCACCGGAACAGCCGCCGGCCGGTCCCCCCGCGGGCTCCGCGCCCGGCGCCTGGCCCACCGCGACGGCCGCCGGCAGTGGCAGGCGCCCCGGCGGCTGGCCCACGGCGGCACCCGCGGGCGGCGGACAGCCGTCGGCGCAGCCCGCACAACCCGCGCAGACGCCCGCCGCGAGCCCCGCTCCGCAGCAGGCCGCGCCCGCGGCGCCCGCGCAGGCTCCCGCTCCCGCGCCGGCCATGGGCGGCCCCGACCCGCGCACCCTCTGGCCGAACATCCTGGAGGCCGTGAAGAACCGCCGCCGCTTCACCTGGATCCTCCTCAGCCAGAACGCGCAGGTGACGGGCTTCGACGGCACGACCCTGCAGATCGGCTTCGTGAACGCCGGGGCGCGCGACAACTTCGCGAGCAGCGGCAGCGAGGACGTGCTGCGCCAGGCGCTGTCGGAGCAGTTCAACGTGCAGTGGAAGGTCGAGGCGATCGTCGACGCCTCGGGCGGCTCGGCCCCGCCCACCGCGCCGCCCGGAGGCGGTTACGGCGGAGGAGGCGGCGGCTACGGCGGCGGTGGCGGGAGCTACGGAGGCGGTGGCGACGGCGGAGGAGGCGGCGGCGGGTACGGCGGCGCCCCGTCCGGCCAGCGCCCCGCGTCCCCGGCAGCGGCCGCACAGCCGCCCTCCTCGCAGAGCGGCCCGTCGGGCGGACACGGCCAGGGCGGGGGCGCGTCCGCGTCCACCCGGCCCCCGGCTCCCGAACCGCACCCGGTCTCCCCGGAGGACGACACCCCGGAGGACGACGACCCCGACCTGGACGAGTCCGCGCTCTCGGGCCACGACCTGATCGTCCGCGAACTGGGCGCCACGGTCATGGAGGAGTTCTCGAACGAGTGAGCGGCCGGACCGGGTGACGGCACCCCGGACCGCCCCCTCCTCGGAGGATCGCACCAACCCCCTGGGGCTCCGTCTTCGGAAGCCCCCACAAGGGCAGCCCCGGCCGACGGCTAGGCTGACCCCCGTGAAGGTCCTTGTCATCGGTGGCGGCGCCCGCGAACACGCCCTGTGCCGCTCCCTGTCCCTCGACCCCGACGTCACCGCCCTGTACTGCGCCCCCGGTAACGCGGGGATCGCGGACGTGGCGGAACTGCACGCGGTCGACGCCCTCGACGGCGCCGCCGTGGCCGCGCTGGCCACGAAGCTCGGCGCCGAACTGGTGATCGTGGGCCCGGAGGCCCCGCTGGTCGCCGGTGTCGCCGACGCCGTGCGCACGGCGGGCATTCCCTGCTTCGGCCCCTCGCTGGAGGCCGCGCAGCTGGAGGGCTCCAAGGCCTTCGCGAAGGACGTGATGGCGGGTGCCGGCGTCCCCACGGCACGCTCGTACGTCTGCACGACGCCCGAGGAGGTCGAGGAGGCACTCGACGCCTTCGGCGCGCCGTACGTCGTGAAGGACGACGGACTCGCGGCCGGCAAGGGCGTCGTCGTGACCGGCGACCTCGACGTCGCCCGGGCGCACGCCAACGCCTGCGACCGGGTCGTCATCGAGGAGTTCCTCGACGGCCCCGAGGTCTCCCTCTTCGCGATCACCGACGGCACCACCGTCGTCCCGCTCCAGCCCGCCCAGGACTTCAAGCGGGCGCTGGACGGCGACGAGGGCCCGAACACGGGCGGCATGGGCGCGTACTCGCCGCTGCCCTGGGCGGACCCGAAGCTCGTGGACGAGGTCATGGAGACCGTCCTCCAGCCGACCGTCGACGAGCTGCGCCGCCGCGGCACCCCCTTCTCCGGCCTGCTGTACGCGGGTCTGGCGATCACCGGTCGTGGCGTGCGGGTCATCGAGTTCAACGCCCGCTTCGGCGACCCGGAGACCCAGGTGGTCCTCGCCCGTCTGAAGACCCCGCTGTCCGGCGTTCTGCTGGCCTCCGCGACCGGCACCCTCGCCGATCTGGAGCCGCTGCGCTGGAGCGGGGACGCGGCGGTCACCGTGGTCGTGGCCTCGCACAACTATCCGGAGACCCCGCGTACGGGCGACCCGATCACCGGCCTGGACGAGGTGGCCGCGCAGGACGCCCCGCACGCGTACGTCCTGCACGCGGGCACCCGGCACGACGGCGACGCCGTGGTCAGCGCGGGTGGTCGTGTGCTCTCGGTCACAGCGACGGGATCCGGCCTCGCCGAGGCCCGCGAGCGCGCCTACGCGGCGGTCGCCCGCATCGGTCTCGACGGCTCGCAGCACCGCACGGACATCGCGGCGAAGGCGGCGGCCGAGGCATAGCCGCAGGTCCCCCACGGCGTCACCGGACCCCGGACTCCAGGCGGAGTCCGGGGTTCCGTCGTGTCCGGACCCGGCCTCTCCCGTCTGGCCGTTTCTGTACGGAACCGGGGGCCTGATCATCGCCCACTGTCATCCACCTCTCCCCAGAGCCATTCCATCGAGTGACCGATGGCCCATCCGGCTGACTGGGGCCGGGGCCCCAACTAGGGTGCGGCGAAAGCATTCCGGCACTTGGCCCACCGGCATTGCGATGTCGGTGGCGGGTGCCACAGTGGGGGAGTGACCAACGCCAGGACATCCGTCGGCACCGGCCGCGTGAAGGCCGGAGCACGGCGGGCAGTAGGGGGTGACGTCCGGTCGTGACCGGTATGGGTGTGGAGGTGGGCGCGCAGGCCGCGCGCTCCCGGGCTCTCGCCGTGCTGCGGATCCGCAGCAGGGCGTCGGCCGTCGCCCTGCTGCCCGCGGCCGTCGCCGTCGTGCTGCTGGCCGGTGGCGCCACCGGCCACATCGTCGGCGGGCACTGGGGGACCGTGCGCTGGATCGTGACGGTCCTCGCCGTCGTCGTCCTGCTCGCGGCGGCGGGCGTCGCGCTCGTGATCGCCCGCGCCCGGCCCGCGATGAGCCCCACGGTCCCGGTCTCCGAGGCGTCGGCCCCCGACCTGTACCGCATGGTCCGCGACCTGGCCGACCGTCTCGACGTCCCGGCGCCCTCCGCGATAGCCCTGACCCCGGACTGCGACAGCTGGCTGGAGGACCGCACCCACCGGGCGCACGGCCGCTCCGCCACGGGCGGCGGGACGGACGGCACGGACACCGACCGGGCGGGCGTGACCGGAGGCCGCGGTGCCACGCGCTCGGCGAACCGCGCGCGCCGTGCGTCGGCCGCCCCCGTCCTCGTCATCGGCTCCCCTTTCCTGTGGTGGATGCGCGTCGGCGAACTGCGCGCGGTCCTCGCCCCTGTCGTCGCGGGTACGGGCCCGTCGGCCCACCCGGACATAGCCGCCGCCCGCCGTTTCGTGCGCGGACTGGACGCGGCCGTCGCCGTGACCTCGGAGCCCGGACGCGGCCCCCTGTCCCGCACGGTCCTGGCCGGAGCGGGCTGGGTGACCCGGCTGCTGCTGCGCAGCTGCCGCGTGCACGCCGCCGAGATGGAGCGGGGTGTCGCCGCGGCGGCGGCCGAGCGCGCACAGGCCGTGGACTACGGCCTGCGGATCGTCGCCCAGGAACAGGTGGGCCTGGCCTACGCGGGCTGGGACCGGCTGCTCACCCGGGTCGCGCTGCCCGCCTGGCGGATGGGCCGCTGGCCCTCCCGGCTGGACGTGGGCGTCGTCGCCGCGCTGACCGAGCTGTCCCGGCGCGACCGGCTGGCCGAGGGGTTCACCTCCCGGCTCGGCGAGCGGCCCGCCTGCGATCTGCTCGAAGAGCCCGGTTCGGTGGACGAGGCGACCTCGCTGCTGGCCGCCCGGCTCTTCCACGGCGGCCCCGCGGAGGCCGGCCCCGACTGGGCGCCGGTCGACTGGCAGGACTATCCGGACGAGGTCGTCGACCGCACCTGGCGCACCGACGCCGCCCGGCTGCACCGCGTTCTGGACGCGCTCGGCGTCCGGCACCCGGCCGGTCCCGGCCGGCCCGAGACGGGCGGCCCCACGCTGGCCCGGGTACTGGATCACCTCGCCATCCCGGTGGAGGACCGGCCGACGCCCGACGCGGACGCGGACCTCGATCCGGAGGCGGCCCTCGGCGTGCACGGCGCGCAGGCGTACGAAGGGATCGGCGTCCCCGGCGACGAGGACGACCCGGACCTCGCGGTGAGCAGTGAACGCACGGCGGCGCTCGCGGCCGGCCTCACGGCGGAGGTTGCCCGCGAGGAGGCGGCCGCCCCGGCGCCGCCCGTCGCGGGCGCGGAGCAGCAGGGGCCCGATCACGCCCTCTGGGACGACGGGACGCTTCCGCTGTTCCCGCTCCAGCCGCCCCGCACCGGCCGTGACCTGCTGGCCGACCACGTCACGGCGATGGTCTGCTGCGCCGCCATGGACACCGCGGGAGCGACCCCCGGACTCGACTGGCTGGACGGCCCCTCCCTGCTCGTCGCGGGGGAGCGCGCCGCCGACCTCGGCCCCCGCGTCCTCACTCTCATAGAGACCGGCGACCCCGCACCCCTGCGCGAATGGCTCCTGCGCCTCGGCGTCCGCCCGGAGAAGCCGGTCCGGCTGGTCTGACGGCCGGCTGGTCCGGCTGGTCCGACGGCCGCGGCCTGGTCCGACGGCCGCGGCAGCTCCGGCGGAGGCCGGCCGATCCGGCCGAACAGCCCGACCGTCGCTGCGCGGTACCGCTTCGGAACGGGCCGGTCCTGCGGGCTTCGCGGCCGCGCGAGGCCGGTTTCGTCCGAATTCGGTTTGTCCGGCCCGGCGCTCTTCCGGCCGGTCGGACGCACACTGTTCGCAGCCCGTCTCAGCCCCAGACGGAGCGCCCCGTTCCACTCACGTCAATTCGCGACGAACGGTGACGGACTGCGTGCGTAATGTGATGTGCTGGGACCGATCGCGCGCAAGGGCAAGGGCTTGCCGAACGACGGGGGCACGAGGGAGGGGACCGGCATGGGGTCGGAGCAGATCCGCCGCTGGGAGTCGGGCGCACTCGCACACGCCGTCACGGATCCCTTCGGCCAGGGCCCCGTCCCCTGGCTGCGCGGCAGCGAGACGTACTTCGACGACACCGGCCATGTCGTCCCCTGGTACCTGGACGCGGACACGGCTCCGGCCCCGCATCCCGAGTCCGGCGGTTCCCGTATCCCGGCGCCGCGCGCCACCTCGGGCACCCGCGCCCGCTCCGGCTCCGGCGGCCCCCGCTCCGCGGACGACGTCCACCGCCAGATCAAGGGGTTCACCACCACGGGCGCCGCCGCCCCGGGCGAGTCCATCGACTTCCACGTCACCGTCGACCCGCCGCAGGAATTCAGCGTCGACATCTACCGCATCGGCCACTACGGCGGTGACGGCGCCAGCAAGGTCACCACGAGCCCCCGGCTCTCCGGCATCGTGCAGCCCGCGCCGCTCACCGCCGACCGCACGGTCTCCTGCCACCACTGGTGGCTGTCCTGGCGCCTGCAGATCCCGTCGTACTGGAGCACCGGTGCCTACGTCGCCGTCCTCACCACCGTCGACGGCTACCGCTCCCACGTCCCGTTCACCGTCCGCAACGACCAGCCGGCCGACCTGCTCCTGCTGCTCCCGGACGTCACGTGGCAGGCGTACAACCTGTATCCGGAGGACGGCCACACCGGCGCCAGCCTCTACCACGCGTGGGACGAGAGCGGCCGGCTGCTCGGCGAGGCCGACGCCGCGACGACCGTCTCCTTCGACCGCCCGTACGCGGGCGCGGGCCTGCCCCTCCACGTGGGCCACGCCTACGACTTCATCCGCTGGGCCGAGCGCTACGGCTACGACCTCGCCTACGCCGACGCCCGCGACCTGCACGCCGGCCGCGTCGACCCCACCCGCTACCGGGGCCTGGTCTTCCCCGGCCACGACGAGTACTGGTCGCCGCAGATGCGCCGCACCACGGAGCGCGCCCGCGAACACGGCACCTCGCTCGTCTTCCTCTCCGCCAACACCATGTACTGGCAGGTCGAGTTGGGCCCGTCCCCGTCCGGTGTCCCCGACCGCCTGCTGACCTGCCGCAAGCGCCGGGGCCCGGGCAAGCC
The DNA here is from genome assembly GCF_036231965.1 of Streptomyces sp. NBC_01428. NCBI lineage: Bacteria > Bacillati > Actinomycetota > Actinomycetes > Kitasatosporales > Streptomycetaceae > Streptomyces > Streptomyces sp. NBC_01428. The sequence goes on from NZ_CP109499.1 coordinate 4,869,852, forward strand.
CGCCCTCTGGCGCGAGATCGACCGTCCGGAACAGCAGCTCATCGGCATCCAGTACGCGGGCCGGGTGCCCGAGCCGCACCCCCTGGTCGTCCGCAACGCCGACCACTGGCTGTGGGAGGCGACCGGAGCGCACGAGGGCGACGAGGTGGAGGGCATGGTCGCCGGAGAGGCGGACCGTTACTTCCCGCGCACCCCCCTGCCCGATCACCAGGCCCGCATCCTGCTCGCGCACTCGCCGTACCCGGACAGCGAGGGCGTCCCCCGCCATCAGGAGACCTCGCTGTACCGCGCCCCGTCCGGCGCCCTGGTCTTCGCGTCCGGAACGTTCGCGTGGTCTCCCGCGCTCGACCGCCCCGGCCACGTGGACCCACGTATCCAGCGCGCCACGGCGAATCTCCTCGACCGCATCTGCAAACACGACTGAGGATTCCCGGCCGGGTGTCCAGCCCCGCGCCCGCACCCGGCGACGGAACCGCCCCCGTTTCCTTCGCGACCACACGGCCCCTGTCCGCGGCCGCTCGCCCCATACGGGAGAATCGAGTCACTAGGACAGAACCACGGGGAGGAACCGTGTCCGGATTCGTCGAAAAGCCCGAGCCCCTTCAGGTGCCGGGTCTGGTACATCTGCACACCGGCAAGGTGCGCGACCTGTACCAGAACGAGGCGGGCGACCTCGTGATGGTCGCCAGCGACCGCATCTCCGCGTACGACTGGGTTCTCCCCACCGAGATCCCCGACAAGGGCCGAACGCTCACCCAGCTCTCGCTCTGGTGGTTCGACCAGCTCGCCGAGCTGGCGCCCAACCACGTGCTCAGCACCGACCTCCCGCCGGGCGCCCCCGCCGACTGGGCCGGCCGCACCCTGATCTGCACGTCTCTTCGGATGGCCCCGGTCGAATGCGTCGCCCGCGGCTATCTGACCGGCTCGGGTCTCGTCGAGTACAACGAGTCCCGCACGGTCTGCGGCCTCGCCCTCCCTGAGGGTCTCGTCGACGGCTCGGAACTCCCCTCGCCGATCTTCACCCCGGCCACCAAGGCCGCCGTCGGCGAGCACGACGAGAACGTCTCGTACGAGGAGGTCGCCCGTCAGGTCGGCGCCGACACCGCCGCCGAACTGCGCCAGGCGACCCTCGCCGTCTACAGCCGGGCCCGCGACATCGCGCGCGATCGGGGCATCATCCTCGCGGACACGAAGTTCGAGTTCGGCTACGAGGGGGAGACGCTCGTCCTCGCCGACGAGGTGCTGACCCCGGACTCCTCACGCTTCTGGCCCGCCGACGCGTGGGAGCCGGGCCACGCGCAGCCGTCCTTCGACAAGCAGTACGTCCGGGACTGGCTGACCTCCGCCGAGTCGGGCTGGGACCGCAAGAGCGAGCAGCCGCCGCCGGCCCTCCCCGAGAACGTCGTGGAAGCCACCCGCGCCAAGTACATCGAGGCCTACGAACGCCTCACGGGCATGAGCTGGACCTGACCCCGCCCCGGGCCCGGCTCCGAGCCGGGCCCGGAACACCCGGGCACCGCCCCCGGACACGAAGAAGCCCCCGATCGGAGATCGGGGGCTTCTTTTCCGGAGCGGACGACCAGGTTCGAACTGGCGACCTCAACCTTGGCAAGGTTGCGCTCTACCAACTGAGCTACGTCCGCATGCGCCGTGGCGCGACAGCCACTATACCCAACCTCGCAGGCGTGCGAGACGCACTGCCGCGTGACGGTTCTCCGCCCCCAGTTTGGACGCGGCCGACGACAGATAGTTCCGCACGGTCCCCTGGGACAGCGCGGCCCGCTCCGCGATCTCCGCCACCGGCGCGCCGTCGGCGGCGAATTCCAGCACCTCGGCCTCCCGGGCGGTCAGCGGAGAGTCCCCGGCGGAGATCGCGTCGGCCGCCAACTCGGGATCCACATAACGGTTTCCCGCGTGCACCGTGCGAATGATCTCCGCGAGCCGCTGCGCGCTGACCGTCTTCGGCACGAACCCGCGCACACCCGCCGCAAGCGCCCGCTTCAGATGACCCGGTCGTCCATGACTCGTCACGATCAGCACCTGACAGCCCGGCAGTTCGGCCCGCAGGGATGTGGCCACCCTCACACCGTCCGCTCCCGGCATCTGAAGATCCAGGACGGCGACGTCCGGTTCATGGGCCCGCGCCATCGCCAGTGCCTCGGGTCCGGTCGCCGCCTCGGCCACCACGACCAGGTCGTCCTCCAGCCCGAGCAGCGCGGCCAGCGCACCCCGGATCAGATGCTCGTCGTCGGCGAGCAGCAGCCGCACGGGAGCGGCCGGCGCCGCCGCGTCCTCCGGCACGGACGTCATGGCGTGACCTCCCCTGCCTGGTGCGGCACGGACGAAGACGTCCCTCCCTCATGCCCGGCGGCCCCGACCTCCAGGACTCTGTCCTTGTCCCCGCCGACTCCGCCGACTCCGCCGACTCCGCCGACTCCGCCGACTCCGCCGACTCCGCCGACTTCGCCGTCCCCACCATCTCTACGGTCTCTTCGGTCCTGACCGGCCCGGCCCTCGCCCGTCCTCACGCTTCTGACCACGTCCTTGTCCCAGTTACTGTCCGCGTCCGCGTCTGCGTCTGCGTCTGCGTGTGCGTTTGTGTCTGCGTCCCGGTCAGGGCCGGTGTCCGTCGACGGTCGGCCCGTCCCTCGCCCGGCCTGCACGGTTCTCCCGCGGTCCCGGTCCGGGGCGGGGGCCGGGTGCGGGTCCGAGCCCGGGGTGCGCGGAACGGGCAGGGGAACCTCCGCGGTCAGCCGGAAGAGCCCTCCGCTCGCGCCGGCCCGCAGTACCCCGTCCACCTCCCCCAGCCGCTCCCGCAGCCCCACGAGCCCGGATCCCCGGATCGGTTCGGAGCCGCCTTCCCTCCGGGGGCTCGGACCTTCCGTGTCCGGAGCCCCGTCGTTCTCGACCGTCAGGATCACCACGTCCGCGGCCGCCCGCAGCGACACCGCACAGCTCTTGGCGTCCCCGTGCCGGAGCACATTGGTCGTCGCCTCCCGGACGACCCAGCCGAGCGCCGACTGGATCGCCACGGGCAGCTCCGTGCTTGCGCCGGTGACGGAACAGTCGATGCCGGCCGCCGTCAACACGCCCTGGGCTCCCGCCAGTTCGACTCTCAAGTCCGCCTCGCGGTATCCCCGCACCACAGCCCGCACCTCCCGCTGGGACTCACGCGCTATCCGCTGGACCTCGGTCATCTGGTCCACGGCCTCGGGCCTCCCGCGCCGGGACAGCTGGACGGCCAGCTCGCTCTTGAGGGCGATCACCGCGAGATTGCGGCCCATCACGTCGTGCAGATCGCGGCCGAAGCGCAGCCGCTCCTCGGCGACGGCGAGCCGGGCCCGGGTCTCGCGGGCCGCGTCGAGTTCGTAGACGGCGTTCAGCAGCCAGACCGAGAACGCCGCGGTGAAGGTCAGGAACCCGGCGGTGAGCAGGACGGCGACGGCGGTGATCAGCGCGGCGGGACCGGGGAAGCCGAGCGGGAAGGAGACCGCTCCGCCTCCCGCGGCCGCTCCGACCACGGCTGAGGTCATCCGCCTGCGGTCGCGGGTCCCGAGGGCGAGCGTGCCGGTGCCGAACGCTATGACGCCGACGAAGATCGAGGACGACACCCGCATCTCGTCCTCGGTCGCCGGGCGCCAGTCGGTGCCCGACAGTGCCAGCGCCACGACGGCCACCGCGGCGGTGACCAGGGCCAGCGCGAGCATCAGTCGACCGGGCTGCCGCCGCGTACCGCGCGTCCAGTCCAGCGACTGCGACGCCGTCACCGCGCAGAGCACGGCGTGCGCGCACACCAGCAGGAACAGCGGCCAGGTCAGGGCGGACGAGACGTTGCCGAAGATCGGCAGGCCGAACGTGACGACCTCGATCACGGCGAAGAAGTGGAACGACCACCGCGTGTACGCCTCGACCTTGGCGGGTGTGCTCTTGTCGCGCCACCAACCGGTCGGCTCGTTCATACCCACCCCGTGTCCGTGGTCATCGTCGCGGCTCCCAGCGGAACCACCGCCGTACAGCAAACACCGCGATCGCGGCCCAGACCACCGCCGTGCCGACCGCTCCCAGGGTGTCGTGGGCGGAGAGGTGCCCGGTCCAGCCGCCGCGTATCAGGGTGATCACCGGAGTGAGGGGCAGCAGTTCGCAGAACGAGGCGACGCGGTCGGGCAGCACCTCCAGCGGTATGAAGGTCCCGGATCCGACCAGGGACACCAGCGTCAGGGGCATCGCCGCGACCTGGGCTCCCTCGATGCTCTTGCTGAAGCTCGCGGTGACGGCTGCCAGCGCCGGCCAGGTGAGGAACCCCAACAGGAGCCCGAGCAGAACGAGATGGGGTGCCCGGGGCGCCCCGATGTCGAGCATCACGGCATAGGCGGCGGTCAGGATCAGGCACTGGGCGAGACCGATCGTCACCGAGGGCAGTGCGGCGCCCAGGAGGATCTCCACGTCGCGTGGTTCCCCGGTGCGCAGCCGCTTGAGGACGAGCTCCTCCCTGCGGGCCGCGTAGACACTCACCAGCGAGCTGTAGACCGCGAAGAGCAGGGCGAACCCGATCGAGGACGGGAGCAGGATCGACCCGACGGTGAGCCCGGTGCCCTTCAGATCCATCTGGTCCACGGTCGAGCGGAGCGTGAAGGGCATGATCAGCGGCACGAACACCGCCGCCGCGAGCGTCGCCTTCGTACGGCCGAGCAGGGTCAGCTCGGCGCGGGCCAGAGCTCCCATCCGCCCCACCGCCGTGGTCCGGGCCGGGCCGGCTCCCGTAGTGACTGCTGTCCCGCTCATGCCGCCGTCCCCTTCGTCTGCCGTGTCCGCCCCGTCCGGCCCGTCCGCCTCGGTCCGGCGGACATGCCCGCTCCCGCCGGTTCGGGCCGGTGCCCGTCCTGCACCGCCGCGTCTCGCGCTATGCGCAGGAACGCCTCCTCCAGGGACGCCGAGCGCACATCGAGCCCCCGCAGCTCGACCCGTGCCCGCTCCGCCCACACCAGTAGGGCGGTCGCGGTCCGCTGCAGTTCGTTCGTGCGGAGTCTGATCACCCGGCCCACTGTCTCGTGGCTGCTCACGCCGAGTTCGGCCAGCGGGGGCAGGTCGCCCGGGAAGTACCCCTCGGGCAACTCGAAGGAGACGCGCGACGGCTGGGCCGCGGTGACCTCGGCCGGAGTGCCGAGGGCCGCGATCCGTCCCTCGTGGAGGATCGCCAGCCGGTCGGCGAGACCCTCCGCCTCCTCCAGATAGTGGGTGGTCAGCAGGACGGTCGTTCCGCCGTCGCGCAGCTCGCGCACCAACTCCCAGGTGCTCTGGCGGCCTTCCACGTCGAGTCCGGTCGTGGGTTCGTCGAGGAAGAGGACGTCGGGGCGACCGAGGAGCGCGAGCGCGAGGTCCAGGCGCCGCTTCTCGCCCCCGGACAGCTGTTTGACCCGGACCGCACTTCTGCGGGCGAGCCCGACCAGCTCCAGCGCCTCGCCGACAGGCCGCGCTCCGCTCGTGCATCCCGCCCACATGCGCAGGGTCTCCGCGACCGTCAGTTCGGAAGGGAAGCCGCCCTCCTGGAGCATCACGCCGATCCGGGGCCGCACGGCCCTCCGCTCCATGTACGGATCGTGCCCGAGGACCCGCACGTGCCCGCCGGCCGGAGGTGCGAGGCCCTCGATCAGCTCGACGGTGGACGTCTTGCCCGCGCCGTTCGTCCCGAGCAGGGCGAACAGTTCGCCGCGGCCCACCGAGAACGTGACGCCGCGCACCGCTTCGAAGTCTCCGCCCTCACCCCCGTACACCCGCCGCAGGTCAGTGACCTCGATCACGTGATCGTGCCCGTTCGTGTTCATGCATTCAGCCTCGCCGCGAACGTGGCCCCGCAGCAGTGCGCGGTGTCATCACTCCTCATGACAAATGTCAGACGACGCAGGGAGATCCGGCGGGAAGGGAGCCGTACGGAGAGGGAGCTGCGACGCGGGCGAGGTCGGAGAGAGTTGCCCGATGCCCGTCCGCGGTTGAAGGCGGGTGTGACGTGCACCGCCGTCGCGAACGGAGAGGCCGGTGACCGCAGGGATGGCATACGACAAAGGCCCCGGTCGACTGACCGGGGCCTTTGTCTTCTGAGCGGACGACCAGGTTCGAACTGGCGACCTCAACCTTGGCAAGGTTGCGCTCTACCAACTGAGCTACGTCCGCATTGCCTCCGACCGGCTTCCACCGATCGGCGCGAGCACCACCCTACCTGATCGACAAGACCGATCGGTAAGAGATGCAGAGCGGGTGACAGGAATTGCACACTGCGCCTTCCCCCTGGAAGGGGGATGTTCTACTACTGAACTACACCCGCGCGACCCCGTGGGTTTCGGCTTTCGGCCTTGCCCCTCGGCGTGTTCCAGACTCTAGCTGATCAGCGGGGGGTCAGCGCAAGTCGGCTGTCTGCGGGGTCCGGTGGCGGTCCCTCGCGGGTGTCCCCCGGTGCGGGGCGGCGGCTCAGTGGGACTCGGCGAACGCCTCGTAGACCTTCTTGGGGATCCGGCCGCGCGGCGGCACGTCCATCTTGTTGGAGCGGGCCCAGGCGCGGACGGCGGCGGGGTCGGGCGTCAGCGCGGTGTGCGTGTACGCCTTCCCGGACTTCGACTGCTTGCGGCCGGCCTCGAGGTACGGCGCGAGGACCTTGCGCAGTTTCTTGGCATTGGCTGGATTGAGGTCGATCTCGTACGACTTGCCGTCCAGTCCGAAGGCGATCGTCTCCGCCGCTTCCGAGCCGTCGATGTCGTCAAAGAGAGTGACCACGACACGCTGCGCCACGAATATCGGTCCCTTCGCGCGACAGCTCTGCGATCAACGGTCATGACGTGCGCGGACGTCACGGAGTTGTCGGGGAGATGTCGACTGTCCGGCTGTTATTGGGCAAAGTATCGGCTAATGCCAATTCCTTTGTACAGTGCCCGGCATTGCATTGTGAAGCCCGACTAAATCCTTCCGCGTGTCCGGAGGCAATGGGCTCCCGTCGCTCTTCTGCTGTTTTTCCCAGGATTTTCCGCGGAAGACCCCTTGTCGATGCGGGATCGTGATCGGGGTCACGTAGGATTCTACGAATCTACGCGAGTAGAAATTTTGTACGGGTAGTCTGAAGGGACCTGCTCAGCACCACACACCGGGAGTGCCAGTGGCACGCGTCGTAGTCGACGTCATGCTCAAGCCGGAGATCCTCGACCCCCAGGGCCAGGCGGTGCAGCGTGCACTGCCGCGCCTCGGTTTCGACGGTGTCTCCGACGTACGTCAGGGAAAGCGATTCGAACTGGAAGTGGACGGACCGGTGGACGACGCCGCGCTCGCCCGCATCCACGAACTTGCGGAATCCTTCCTCGCCAACACCGTGATCGAGGACTTCACCGTCAAGGTCGAGGAAGTCGCGGAGGCCGGAAAGTGACCGCTCGTATTGGAGTCGTCACCTTTCCGGGCAGCCTCGACGACCGTGACACGCAGCGCGCGATCCGGCTCGCGGGTGCCGAACCCGTCGCTCTCTGGCACAAGGACAAGGACCTCAAGCAGGTCGACGCCGTGGTGCTGCCCGGCGGTTTCTCGTACGGCGACTATCTCCGGGCCGGCGCCATCTCGCGCTTCTCGCCGGTGATGGAGACCGTCGTCGAGCAGGCGAAGTCCGGAATGCCGGTTCTCGGCATCTGCAACGGCTTCCAGGTCCTCACCGAGGCGCACCTCCTTCCCGGCGCGATGCTCGGCAACAACCACCTCCACTTCATCTGCCGTGACCAGAAGCTGCGGGTGGAGAACGCGGAGACCGCCTGGACCGCCGACTACGTGTCCGGCCAGGAGATCCACATCCCGCTGAAGAACATGGACGGGCGGTACGTCGCCGATTCGCGGACGCTCGACATGCTGGAGGCCGAGGGCCGGGTCGCGTTCCGCTACGTGGACGTCAACCCGAACGGCTCGCTGCGCGACATCGCCGGCATCACGAACGAGGCGGGCAACGTCGTCGGTCTGATGCCGCACCCGGAGCACGCCGTCGAGCCGCTCGTCGGCTCCGGCCGCACCGACGGCCTCCCCTTCTTCACCTCGATCCTCAAGAAGCTGGTCAACGCATGAGCCGCACGCCTCTGGACACGGTCGAGAACGCGGCCGCGACCCCCGACGTCGAGCTGCCCTGGGCCGAACTGGGCCTGAAGAAGGACGAGTACGAGCGGGTCGTCGAGATCCTCGGCCGCCGGCCCACCGGTGCCGAGCTCGCCATGTACTCCGTCATGTGGTCCGAGCACTGCTCCTACAAGTCCTCGAAGGTCCACCTCCGCCAGTTCGGCGAGAAGGCCCCGCAGTCCGACGCGCTGCTCGTCGGCATCGGCGAGAACGCCGGCGTCGTCGACGTCGGCCAGGGCTACGCGGTGACCTTCAAGGTCGAGTCGCACAACCACCCGTCGTACGTCGAGCCCTACCAGGGCGCGGCCACCGGCGTCGGCGGCATCGTGCGCGACATCATCGCGATGGGCGCCCGTCCGGTCGCCGTCGTCGACCCGCTGCGGTTCGGCGCGGCCGACCACCCCGACACCAAGCGCGTCCTGCCGGGTGTCGTCGCGGGCATCGGCGGCTACGGCAACTGCCTGGGCCTGCCGAACATCGGCGGTGAGGTCGTCTTCGACGCCTGCTACCAGGGCAACCCGCTGGTCAACGCCGGTGCCATCGGCGTCATGCGGCACGAGGACATCCACCTCGCGAAGGCGTCCGGCACGGGCAACAAGGTCATCCTGTACGGGGCCCGCACGGGCGGTGACGGCATCGGCGGCGCGTCGATCCTCGCCTCGGAGACCTTCGACGACGCCAAGCCGTCGAAGCGTCCCGCCGTCCAGGTCGGCGACCCCTTCCAGGAGAAGCTCCTCATCGAGTGCACCCTGGAGGCCTTCGCCGAGAAGCTCGTCGTCGGCATCCAGGACCTCGGCGCGGCCGGACTGTCCTGCGCCACCAGCGAGTTGGCGTCCAACGGCTCCGGCGGCATGCGCGTCACCCTCGACGATGTACCGCTGCGCGACTCCACGCTCTCGCCCGAGGAGATCCTCATGAGCGAGTCGCAGGAGCGCATGTGCGCGGTCGTGGAGCCGGAGAAGGTCGACCGCTTCCTCGAGATCTGCGACAAGTGGGATGTCATCGCCACCGTCATCGGTGAGGTCACCGACGGCGACCGGCTGGAGATCTTCTGGCACGGCGGCAAGATCGTCGACGTCGACCCGCGCACCGTCGCGCACGACGGCCCGGTCTACGAGCGCCCCTACGCCCGCCCTTCGTGGCAGGACGCGCTCCAGGCCGACGACGCGAACAAGCTGCCCCGCCCGGCGACGAGCGCCGAGCTGAAGGACCAGGTCCTGCGGCTCGTCTCCTCCCCGAACCAGGCCTCCAAGTCCTGGATCACCTCCCAGTACGACCACTTCGTGCAGGGCAACACCGTGCTGGCCCAGCCCGAGGACTCGGGCATGATCCGCATCGACGAGGAGACCGGGCTCGGTGTCGCCATCGCGACGGACGGCAACGGCCGCTACGCCAAGCTCGACCCGTACACCGGTGCGCAGCTGGCCCTCGCCGAGGCGTACCGGAACGTCGCGACCACCGGTGCCAAGCCGCTCGCCGTCTCCGACTGCCTGAACTTCGGCTCGCCGGAGGACCCGGCGGTCATGTGGCAGTTCGCCGAGGCGATCCGCGGACTGGCCGACGGCTGCCAGCAGTTGGGCACCCCGGTGACCGGCGGCAACGTCTCGCTGTACAACCAGACCGGCGAGGCCGCCATCCACCCGACTCCGGTCGTGGCCGTGCTGGGCGTCATCGACGACGTCGCCCGCCGCACGCCGGTCGCCTTCCAGGAAGAGGGCCAGCTCCTCTACCTGCTCGGTGACACCCGTGAGGAGTTCGGCGGTTCGGCTTGGTCCCAGGTCGTCCACGACCACCTGGGCGGTCTGCCCCCGCAGGTCGATCTGGAGCGCGAGCGGCTGCTCGCCGAGATCCTCATCTCGGCCTCGCGCGACGGAATGATCGACTCCGCGCACGACCTGTCCGACGGCGGCCTCATCCAGGCCGTGGTCGAGTCGGCGCTGCAGGGCGACAAGGGCGCGCGGCTGATCGTCCCGGACGGTCTCGACGCGTTCACCTTCCTCTTCTCGGAGTCGGCGGGCCGCGCGGTCGTCGCCGTCCCGCGCTCGGAGGAGCTGCGCTTCAACGACATGTGCGGTGCCCGGGGTCTGCCCGTCACCCGCATCGGTGTCGTCGACGGCGACGCGGTCGACGTCCAGGGCGAGTTCGCGCTCTCCCTGGCCGAGCTGCGCACCGCTCACGAGGAGACCATTCCGGCGCTGCTGGCGTGATCCGCTGACCTGCGCGAAGGCCCCGTCCGGACTCCGGGCGGGGCCTTCGCGCGTCCTGGCCTGTCGTGTTCGACTCAGGCAGCGACGGGCTGTTCCTCCCGCGCCCGCTCGGGTATGGAAGTCCCGGGCCGGGTGCCCGACCGGGGCAGCCGCAGCGCCAGCATCACGCCGACCGCCATGACCGCCGCCGCTCCCCAGAAGACGACGTCCATGGCGGAGACGAAGGCCTCGACCCCGTCGGTGCGGGCCCTTCCGGTGAGCCGGGCGAGGGAACCGATGCCGCCGCCGGGCCCGTCGGCCGCGTACAGACGGGCGAGGACGGTGCCGAAGACCGCGGTGCCGAGGGCGCTGCCCAGGGTCTGGAAGAAGCGGACGCCGGTGGTGGCGATGCCCAGCTGGTGCCGGGGTGCCGCGTCCTGCACGAGCAGGATCAGCTGGCCCACGAGCTGTCCGAACCCGGCCCCGAACAGCAGGAGTTCGGCGCGGATCAGCCAGAGGGAGGTGTCGGGACCGGTGGTGGACAGTGCGACGAACGCGAGCGCGGTGGTCGCGGTGCCGCTGATGGTGAAGGTGCGGGCCGACCAGCCACGGTCGGTGAGGCGGCCGGAGAGGATGCCGACGGCGGTCATTCCGGCCGCCATGGGCAGGAGATAGAGCCCGGCGGAGGAGCTGCCGATGCCTCGGGCCACCTGGAGATAGACCAGCACGTAGTAGATGGCGCACATCATCGAGGCCCCGACGAGGCCCTGGATCGCGAAGCCGAGGCGCAGCTCCGGAACCCGGAACAGGGAGAGTGGAAGCACCGGTTCGGGCGCCCGCGTCTGGCGCCACAGGAACAGGGCGAGTGTCGCGGCCGAGGTGAGCAACAGGCCCGCGATGACGGGTGAGGTCCACGCGTACTCCTGGCCGCCCCAGTCGGTGACGAGCAGCAGGGAGCAGGCGAAGGCCGCGACGAGGGCGGCGCCGGCGTAGTCGATCGGGCGGCGGACGGGGCGCTCGGGGAGCTTGAGGGCGAAGGCGGACGCGGCCAGGACGGCGACGCCGATCGGCAGGTTGACGTAGAAGATCCAGCGCCAGCCCGCGTGGTCCGCGAGCAGGCCACCGATCCAGGGGCCGACGGCCATGCCTCCGCCGGCGACGACCCCGCCGAGGTTGTTCCCCTTGCCGCCCTTCTCGCCGGGGCCCTTGAGGTGGGCGATGACGACCATGGTCACGCTCATCAGCCCGCCGCCACCGAGACCCTGGAGCGCGCGCGCCGCGATGAGCTGGCCCATCGACTGGGCGGCGCCGCACAGCGCCGAGCCCACCAGGAAGGTGGCGATGGCGCCGGTGAAGACCCGCTTGGGGCCGAGGACGTCGCACAGCTTGCCGTACAGCGGGAGCATCGCCGCCGAGGCCAGCGCGAACGAGCTGACCAGCCACGGGATCTTGTCGACACCGTGCTCGGGGTCGAGGTCGCGGACGATCGGGACGGTCGCCGCCGAGACGATCTGCAGGTCCAGGATGGCCAGCACGATCGTGACCAGGCAGACGAGGAAGCCGATCGTGCGCTGCCGCTCGGTCATGCCGGTCCCCGCCGCGGGGGCGGAGGTCCCCTCCGTGACGGCGGCGTTCGTGGCGGACCCCTCCGAGTCGGCGGCCTTCTCAGCCCCCTCCGCTGCCTTCTTCGCCTTCTTCGCCGTCCTGTCCCTCCCGCCCGTCCTGTCGGTCCCGCCCGTGCTGCCCTTCCTCTCCGCGCCGGTGTTCGTCCCCGGCGCGGAGCCGCCGCGACCCGTCGTCCCGGTGTCGGCCGATTTCCTGCGGGCTGATGTGGACATGCGTGACTCCCCGTCCCCGGCGGCGGGTTGGGCCCGCCGACTGCGATGGCACCACCATGCCCGACAATTATGTATCGGGTCAATGTTTTTTCTCGGATCAAATTTCATCCTGGTACAGTCATGGCTATGGCAGAGGCGATGGGACTGCGGGAGCGCAAGAAGCGGCAGACAGCCATGCGGATCTGGCAGACCGCCGTGGAGCTGTTCGTGGAGCGCGGGTTCGACGCCGTCTCCGTCGCGGAGATCGCCGACGCGGCCGAGGTCTCCAAGATGACGGTGTTCAACTACTTCGGAACCAAGGAGGACTTGGTCTTCCGGCCCATGGAGGAACACTTCGGGGACGCCGCCCGCGCGGTCCGCGAGCGGGAGCCCGGGGAATCCGCCGTGGACGCTGTCCGCCGCCAGTTCCTCGACATGGTCGAGGCGCGTGATCCCTCGATCGGTCTGAACACGGAGCCGTTCGCCCGCACGCTGCGCACCCTCGTGGGAGAGACGCCGGCCCTGCGGGAGCGCGCGCTCATCGCCTCGCACCGGGGTGAGGAGGAGCTGGTCCGGACCCTCGCCGAGGAGAGCGACGACCCCGTGCTCGCCGCCATCGCGGCCGCCCAGCTGATCAGCGCGCGCAACGCGCTGGTGGAGGCGCACCACCGCCGTATCAACGACGGCGAGAGCCCCGAAGCCGTCGCCGAGGACGCCGCCGACCAGGCCAACCGCGCGTTCGACCTGATCGAGAGAGGCCTCGCCGGATACGCGGTCCGGAAGTAGACCACCGGAAAACCCCACCGGCCCCCGTCCGAGCCGCCCCCGGTCCTAGGGTGAGGATCATGCCCCCCGCCAAGAAGCGCGCCCGTGCCTACGACTCCGCCAAGATCCGCGCGGCGGTCCTCGCCCAGTTCGGGAACGTACGGGACGGCGTGCGCACCCTGAGCGAGGAGCAGTCGGCGCGTCCCACGCACCTCGGCGGGTGGACCGTACGCGACCTCGCGGCGCACGTCACGACGGCCCTGGACACGGTGAGCCGCAGTCTCGACGGCCCCGAGCCCACCGCCAGGGAACTGTCCCTGCTCGACTGGCCGTTCGCCACCGCCGCCCGGGCCGCCGACATCGCGGCCGACACCCGTGAGCTCGCCGCCCGGAACGCGGACCTCGACGCCCTGTTCGCCCGCACCGAGCAGCGGATCACCGAGCGCCTGGCCACCGCGCCGGACGGCCGGCTGCTCGCCGCGCGCACCGGGACGATGACCCTCGCCGACTACCTCGTCACCCGCACCGTCGAACTCGTCGTCCACACCGACGACCTGAACCGCGCGGTTCCCGGCCTCGACATCCCGTACGACCGCCAGGCCCTCGCCGCCTGCACCCGGCTCCTCGCCGACGCGCTCGCCGTGAAGGCGCCCGGCGCGTCGACGGAGGTGCGGATCCCGCCGTACGCGGTCGTGCAGTGCGTCGAGGGCCCCCGGCACACCCGCGGCACTCCGCCGAACGTGGTGGAGACGGACCCGCTGACCTGGATCCGGCTCGCGACGGGACGTACGGAGTGGAAGACGGCACTCGACGAGGCGAAGGTCAGCGCCAGCGGCGAACGCGCCGACCTCGCCGGCCTGCTGCCCCTGATGGGCTGAACCGCCGGGCCGGTCGCTGCCGCCCGGTGCTCGCTCGACGACCCCGAGCGGCCCGGCGCCCGCGGGCCACCACCGCGGCCACCACGTCCTGACCCCCCCCGGACGTCCGCGAGCCACCACCGCGGCCACCACGTCCGAACTCGAGCCACTGCCTTCGGCACGGCCCGAAACCGTCCGGCGCACCCGGGCCGCCCCCAGGCCGATCCCGTCCGCGCGCACCGAACGTCCCGAACGCCCCGCCGTCCACCGCCTCCTGACGTGCTGAACCGTCCGCGTCCGGGCCCGTCACCCCAGCCGCGGCCGCCGCTCGATCGGGCGTCCTCGCCCGGGGAGGGGAACCGGACCCCCCACCCCTCCCGTCCCATCGGCATGGACAAGCAGCGAATGACCCTCAGCGTCCTGACCCTGCTTCCCCTCGCCGTGGCGTGCGGTACCCAGACGGCGGGAAGCGGTTCCGTCGGGACGGGATCCCCGGTGACCGGAGTCCACTGGACGGTCGACAGCCTCACCGTGGACGGAAGGACCGCGAAGGCACCGGCCGGCGCGTATCTGAAGATCGGCGAGGACGGCCGGGCCAGCGGCAACCTCGGCTGCAACGGCTTCGGCTCGAAGGCCACGGTCAAGGGCGACCGGGTCGCGTTCGGCGCGCTCCGGACGACCGAGATGGGCTGTACGAAGGGCCCGACCGCCTTCGAGCGGAACCTGAGCCGCTCGATCGCCGGCCAGGACGGGTTCACCGCCAGGACCGACGGTGATCGGCTGACCCTCACCGCCGACAGCGGCGACCGGGTCAGCCTCACCAAGGAGAAGGACGCACCCCTGCGCGGGACGAAGTGGACGGTCACGGCACTCGGTGACAGGAACACCTCCCGGTCGCTCCCGAAGGGCACCGACGCCTACTTCGTCCTGGGCGAGAAAGGCACCCTCGACGGCCGCCTCGGCTGCAACCACGCGTCCGCCCGGGCCACCGTGAGCGACGGACATATCACCCTCGGGCCGGCCAGGACCACCCGCATGATGTGCGACCGCTCACTCATGAGGACCGAGAAGGCCCTGCTGGAGCTCTTCGACGGCCGCACCTCGTACGCGGTGGATCATCGTGGCATCACGCTGACCAGCGGAAACGGCAAAATCGTCCAAGCGGTGGCCGCTGAGTGACCGGTGGGGAGCCCCTATCCCCAATTCGGACCAGTGGTCGATCTCGCCTACACTCGGTGCCGTGCCACGTGGTGACGGTCGACTCAATCATGATCTGCTCCCCGGTGAGAAAGGCCCCCAGGACGCTTGCGGCGTCTTCGGTGTCTGGGCTCCGGGCGAAGAGGTCGCCAAGCTCACTTACTTCGGGCTCTACGCCCTCCAGCATCGGGGTCAGGAATCCGCGGGAATCGCGGTCAGCAACGGCTCCCAGATCCTCGTCTTCAAGGACATGGGCCTCGTGTCCCAGGTCTTCGACGAAACCTCGCTCGGTTCGCTCCAGGGTCATATCGCGGTCGGTCACGCCCGCTACTCGACCACCGGTGCCTCCGTGTGGGAGAACGCCCAGCCGACGTTCCGTGCGACCGCGCACGGCTCCATCGCGCTCGGCCACAACGGCAACCTGGTCAACACGGCGCAGCTCGCCGAGATGGTCGCCGACCTGCCCAAGCAGGAGGGCCGCACCACCCGGGTGGCGGCCACCAACGACACCGACCTGCTCACCGCGCTCCTCGCGGCCCAGGTCGACGAGGACGGCAAGCCGCTGACCGTGGAGGAGGCCTCCACCAAGGTCCTCCCGCAGGTCATGGGCGCCTTCTCGCTCGTCTTCATGAACGAGCACACCCTCTACGCCGCCCGTGACCCGCAGGGCATCCGCCCGCTGGTCCTCGGCCGCCTGGAGCGTGGCTGGGTGGTCGCCTCCGAGTCCGCCGCCCTCGACATCTGCGGCGCCAGCTATGTGCGCGAGATCGAGCCGGGCGAGTTCGTCGCCATCGACGAGAACGGTCTTCGGAGCTCGCGATTCGCGGAAGCGAAGCCCAAGGGCTGCATCTTCGAGTACGTGTACCTGGCTCGCCCCGACACGGACATCGCCGGTCGGAACGTGTACCTCTCGCGTGTCGAGATGGGCCGCAAACTCGCCAAGGAAGCCCCGGTCGACGCCGACCTGGTCATAGCGACCCCGGAGTCCGGGACGCCCGCCGCGATCGGTTACGCGGAGGCCTCCGGCATCCCGTTCGGCGCCGGCCTGGTCAAGAACGCGTACGTGGGCCGGACCTTCATCCAGCCCTCGCAGACCATCCGCCAGCTGGGCATCCGGCTGAAGCTGAACCCGCTCAAGGAAGTCATCAAGGGCAAGCGTCTGGTCGTCGTCGACGACTCGATCGTGCGCGGCAACACCCAGCGCGCCCTCGTCCGGATGCTCCGCGAGGCGGGCGCCGCCGAGGTCCACATCCGGATCTCCTCGCCGCCCGTGAAGTGGCCCTGCTTCTTCGGCATCGACTTCGCGACCCGCGCCGAGCTGATCGCGAACGGCATGACCATCGAGGAGATCGGCACCTCGCTCGGCGCCGACTCCCTCTCGTACATCTCCATCGACGGCATGATCGAGGCCACGACCATCGACAAGCCGAACCTCTGCCGCGCGTGCTTCGACGGCGAGTACCCGATGGAGCTTCCCGACCCCGAGCTGCTCGGTAAGCAGCTCCTGGAGACCGAGCTGGCCGCGGGTCCCGCAGCCACGGCCGCGGCTGACGCCATCCGTCGCCCGTAAGTGCCGCAGAGCCCCGTTTCACCAACCCGAAAGATCCCAGGCAATGTCTTCTGTGTCTGATCAGTCACCTACGGCGACGGGCAGTGCCTCCGGTGCTTCCTACGCGGCTGCCGGCGTCGACATCGAGGCCGGCGACCGCGCCGTGGAGCTCATGAAGGAGTGGGTGAAGAAGACGCAGCGCCCCGAGGTCCTCGGCGGCCTCGGCGGATTCGCCGGCCTCTTCGACGCCTCCGCCCTCAAGCGGTTCGAGCGCCCTCTGCTGGCCTCGGCCACCGACGGCGTGGGCACCAAGGTCGACGTGGCCCGTCGGCTCGGCGTGTACGACACCATCGGCCACGACCTGGTCGCCATGGTCATGGACGACATCGTCGTGTGCGGTGCCGAGCCGCTCTTCATGACCGACTACATCTGCGTGGGCAAGGTCCACCCCGAACGGGTGGCGGCCATCGTGAAGGGCATCGCCGAGGGCTGTGTCCTCGCGGGCTGCGCCCTGGTGGGCGGCGAGACGGCCGAGCACCCCGGTCTGCTGGGTCCGGACGACTTCGACGTCGCCGGCGCCGGTACGGGTGTGGTCGAGGCCGACCAGCTGCTCGGCCCGGACCGCATCCGGACGGGTGACGCGGTGATCGCCATGGCGGCCTCCGGTCTTCACTCGAACGGGTACTCGCTCGTCCGGCATGTCCTCCTGGAGCGGGCCAAGCTCGGCCTGGAGCAGCACATCGAGGAGTTCGGCCGCACGCTCGGCGAGGAGCTCCTGGAGCCCACCAAGATCTACTCGCTGGACTGCCTGGCCCTGACGCGGACCACCGAGGTGCACGCGTTCAGCCACATCACGGGCGGCGGCCTCGCGGCCAACCTGGCCCGGGTGATCCCGGACGGCCTGCACGCCGTCGTCGACCGCGAGACCTGGACCCCGGCCCCGGTCTTCGACCTGGTCGGCCGGACGGGCGACGTCGAGCGCCTGGAGCTGGAGAAGACGCTGAACATGGGCGTCGGCATGATGGCGATCGTCCCGGAGGAGTCGGCCGAGGTCGCCCTCGCCACCCTCGCGGACCGCGGAGTGGACGCCTGGATCGCCGGTGAGATCACCGAGCGCGGCGACCACGCCACGGGCGCGGAGCTGATCGGCGACTACGCGAACTGATGCCCCCTGGGCAGCACAAAACCCGGTCCGGCGGCTGTGGCCCCGGACCGGGTGAAGTGCAGTCACTACGAGAAATCCGCCAGGCGGGATCTACCGGAAAACCACTTCAGGGAGACCCGCGGAGAAGATCGCGGAAACTGCGAGGGACGCTGGTGCGTCAAGCGCCACGACGTTGCGACTGAGGACCGGACTGGTCGTCGTCATCCTCGTCGTCGTCGTTGTAAAGATCCGCGTACTGTGCGTACGGGTCGTCTTCCTCGTCGTCGTCCTCGAACGGCTCGCCATTCGGCGGCTGGCTCGAAGTCGAAGCGCCCAGCTCATTGGCCAGACGCGAGAGGTCAGTCCCGCCGCTGCTGTACTTCAGCTGGCGGGCGACCTTCGTCTGCTTGGCCTTTGCCCGGCCGCGCCCCATGGCTCGACCCCCTCGGATACGGGGCTCGATGGCCCCAGAGTCTTGACACGCGTTCATGATCTGGAACGGACTCTCCGTGGAGAGACCGGTCCGTAGGGCTTCCACGGTACCTGAGCCCGCGCCCATACGGTACGTCGCCCGCAGCACGCGCCCTTGCCCAGAACCAACAAGGTGCCCTGTCCTCGCTGGTCAACCGCGATTTTAACCTCTTCTTGGCGTCCGACCCGCCGACAGACGTGAGAGTTGTCTCCCCGACGGCCGTCGGCGGGTCCCTGACAAGCACTTATGGCCCTCGAAAGGGTCAGTGAGAGCGTGCCTCCGCCATCCGCTGTTCGGCGATCCGGTCGGCCGCGGCGGCCGGCGGAATCCCGTCCTCCTTCGCACGTGCGAATATGGCCAGCGTCGTGTCGAAGATCTTCGCCGCCTTGGCCTTGCACCGGTCGAAGTCGAAGCCGTGCAGCTCGTCGGCGACCTGGATGACACCGCCCGCGTTCACCACGTAGTCGGGGGCGTACAGGATCCCGCGGTCCGCGAGGTCCTTCTCCACACCCGGGTGCGCCAGCTGGTTGTTGGCCGCGCCGCACACGACGCTCGCGGTCAGCGCCGGCACGGTCGTGTCGTCGAGCGCCCCGCCCAGCGCGCACGGCGCGTAGATGTCCAGGCCCTCGGTGCGGATCAGCGCCGCGGTGTCGGCGACGGCCGTGACACCGGTGGGGTGCTGGTCCAGGATCCGCCGTACGGAGTCCTCGCGCACGTCCGTGATCACGACCTCGGCGCCGTCCGCCCGCAGGTGGTCGACCAGGTGGTGGCCCACCTTGCCGACGCCCGCGACGCCGACCTTGCGGCCGCGCAGCGTCGGGTCGCCCCACAGGTGCTGGGCCGAGGCCCGCATGCCCTGGAAGACACCGAAGGCGGTCAGCACCGACGAGTCGCCCGCGCCGCCGTTCTCCGGGGAGCGGCCGGTCGTCCAGCGGCACTCGCGGGCCACGACGTCCATGTCGGCCACGTAGGTGCCGACGTCGCAGGCCGTGACGTACCGGCCGCCGAGCGAGGCGACGAACCGGCCGTAGGCGAGGAGCAGCTCCTCGGTCTTGATCTGCTCGGGGTCCCCGATGATCACGGCCTTGCCGCCGCCGTGGTCGAGACCGGCCATGGCGTTCTTGTACGACATCCCGCGGGCGAGGTTGAGCGCGTCGGCGACGGCCTCCGCCTCGCTCGCGTACGGGTAGAAGCGTGTACCGCCGAGGGCGGGGCCCAGAGCGGTGGAGTGGAGGGCGATGACGGCCTTCAGGCCGCTGGCGCGGTCCTGGCAGAGCACGACTTGCTCATGACCGCCCTGGTCCGAGTGGAACAGGGTGTGCAGTACATCAGCAGGCGCGCCGGTTACGTCGGTCACTGTGGTGACTCCCAGGTAATGAGCGGCGGTTGGGTGCGGGGCCCGTGCGGATGGCGGGCTCCGTGGGCATGAGAGTAGGGCCTGCGCCGACCCGCCTTCGGCGCAGTGTTCAGGATCACCCACCGACGGGGTACGACCATGGTTCGATTTGCATAGATTTCTCTTCAGGTCGTGAGTGGTTCTCGCTGGTTTTCCCGGTGGTCGTCGGGGGAGGGAGCAGGCGTGCCCAAGGTGTCCGCGGTGATCGTGCCGTACACGTCGTATCTGCGTGTGTACGAGCCACTCGTGGCGTTCCCGGAGGCGGAGCGCGATCACTGGACGCGCTACGCCCGGCGCACCGAGCGCCCCTCGTACCAGGACGAACTGCGCCGTTCGCTGGCCGACTTGCTGCCCACTCCGCCGGTGCCCGTGCCGGTGCACGAGAGCGCCGACGCGTTCGTGGCCGAGGTGGACGGCGTGGTCTGCGTCTGCCCCTGGCGCACCCGGCTGCGCGGCTGGCAGGCCCTGGACGAGATCGGCGAGGAACTCCCGGCCCCGGTCCTCGACGCGGTGCTGCCGCCGCTGGTGCGCCGTCAGGCCGCCCTCGACTACGAGCGCTGGCTCGCCCGCAACCCCGACGCCCGCCCGTGGATCCGCACCTCGACCTGGCAGGTGCCGCTGAACTGGTTCGTGCTCGTCTCCGAGGAGGAGCGGGAGTACGAGAAGGGGGCGGGCCCGGGAGGTGCCGCGCCGCGGCTGCGCTACCGGACGCCGATGGTGCAGGCCCGGCGGCGCACGGCGCGGGCCCTGCGCACGCTCCGGGACGCCCTGGACGAGGGACCGCTGATCGACGGTCTGGTGGACGTGGGGCGCTGGCTGGAGGAGTTCCATCCGCGTTCCCTGGTCGAGCTGGACTACGGAGGGCTCGTGCACACGTTGCCGGCCGGGCACCTGGAGGACGACCACTCGGCCGCGGACGTCGCGGAGGGCATCGAGGCGCTGCGCACCGGGGACGGGGCGACGGCCGGCGAGGCGTACGGGCGGCTGGTGGAGCGCTGGCGGACGGTCAGGGACCGGCGTTCGGCGAACTGACGGCGAACCGGCACCAGCTGCATCCACGAACGGGTCATGCGGGACACTTCCGGATGATTCAGCCCAACGGGCTGTTCCGGGTGGTTCCTGTGGGACGGGAGGGGCTCCTGGGCCCGCCGAGCAGTGTGATCTGCTTCTCACAGGAACGGTGTCGAACTCGCGTATGGTCCTCACACGCTGAAGAACCCTCACTCCAGGACGTAGGTCCCGATCCGGGCTTATGCGTCAACGGGTGTCAAGCGTGATGGATGGCACTTACCTGGCTCTTGCATCGCTTGCCCCTCCTCGTGCCAAAATAGGACAAGGAGTCCGGGGGAGGACTCTATCCGCCCACGTATGGGTGGAATCTCAGCATTGCACGCTATGGGGGGTCTGATGACTCCTGACGCCACTGTGACTGATCGTCACAGTGGCGTGACTGTCCGCTATGGCATGGTCCATCGGCTTCCGTCGCTGATGAACACCTGGGAGGGCAATTCCATCGGTTTGGCCGACGCGGCTGGACGGATGGTGTAGTTGTAGTGCCGAGGACAAGCCGTTCGTCCTATAACCGACTCGACTCGCGTCCGCCATTTCGGGCAACGCGGGTCAAGGTGCAGAATTTAGAGGAAAGAACCGAGAAGGTTCGGTTCTCCCGAGGAGGCCGCTCATGACCGCTCGCACCCCTGATGCCGAGCCGCTGCTGACCCCGGCTGAGGTCGCCACGATGTTCCGCGTCGACCCCAAGACGGTCACGCGGTGGGCGAAGGCCGGCAAGCTTACGTCCATCCGCACGCTCGGCGGACACCGCCGCTACCGCGAGGCTGAGGTCCGCGCACTGCTCGCGGGTATCCCGCAGCAGCGCAGTGAGGCCTGAGACCCCGCATAACCGGACAAGCCGACGGACCCCCCAATCCGCCGAGGCGTCCGAACCACAGCTCCAAGCGACGCGGGTTCTGCCCCAACAGAGCCCACGCCCCAGCTTTTCCGCCATATGAACAGGGTGCGTCGTAGATCGCGCTGGACTCCGCCGGGTCCAGCGCGATCTTTTTTGTGCGGTCCACGCGCCTCGACGACCGGCCTGTGAGCGGCCTTGTCGGAGTCTGGGGGCGGGTGTCGGATCGGCTGTGAACAGCCTCGACGGCGAGTGCAATTGCACATATTAAATTGACTCGTTGTAGGAGGGGGGTAAGTTCCGCACTTCTGAAAACCTATGCGGTGACTCCCGTCACATGCCAGAGTCCTTGTCGCCCGCGAGCCTTCTGCGCTAAGGGAGTTGAGCCCGAACGCGCGCTCCTTCATCTCAAGGGTCGCACCGCGCGGACCTCCTGGCCGGGGTCTTCGGTCACGCGGTGGAGGGGCTTTCGTCCTCGGGGGCGCCGTCGGCATCCTGCTCGTCGTACGGACCGGGTTCCATGGCCAGCCGCAGGAGCCGATGGCAGACCGTGCAGTGCCGCGTCAGATGGCGATAGCCGGAGGCGGCCGCCAGATGGGCTCGGAGCAGAGCCCGGGTCTCGTGCCGGGCGGACACCGCCATACGCACCTCCAGGGGGCCGACAGGGCGCGAGCCCCGGCTTCCGGAGTACCCGCTGGAATGTGACGCCGTCAAGAAGCGGGAACGCGTCCTGGGGGCGGCCGTTGGGGCGCCGGCGGGCGCACACGAAGCGGTGCGGGGTGCAAAGCGGCGGAGGGCGTGGAGGGGGAGGGGCATGGAGCGGCGGCCGACGCGAAGAAGGCCGACGCGAAGAAGGCCGCGGCAAAGAAGGCCGACGCAAAGAAGAAGGCCCGGAGCCGAAGCTCCGGGCCTTCTCTACTGCGGTCCTGACGGGATTTGAACCCGCGGCCTCCACCTTGACAGGGTGGCGAGCACTCCAAGCTGCTCCACAGGACCTGGTTTCGCAGCGACTTGTTCGTGCGCTGTGCTGCGAAAAGAGACTGTACAGGAGGGTGGGCCCAGGGTCGAACTCACCGCGTGTACAGGCTCCGTCACGGTGCCGCCGCGTCGATCGCCTTCACGATCCGTTTGTCGGAGACGGGGTACGCCGTGCCGAGCGCGTGGGCGAAATAGCTGACCCGCAGCTCCTCGATCATCCAGCGGATGTCCCGGACCGAGGCGGGCACCGGCCGGCCCTGCGGCAACTGCTCCAGGAGCCAGGCGTACTCGTCCTGCATCTCGTGGACCTTCTCCATACGGCTGGTGTCCCGCTGGACGCCGGTCGGCATCTGCTGCAGCCGGCGGTCCGCGGCCACCAGATAGCGCATCAGGTCCGGCAGCCGCCGCAGCCCGGTCGCCGTGACGAAGCCGGGCTTCACGAGGGCGTCCAACTGCTTGCGCACGTCCGTGAGGTTCGCGAGCAGGGTCGGGCTCCTGACGCCCTTCAGCCGGCGCTCACAGGCCTGCCAGGCGGCCAGCACCTGCTCCACCTGCCCGACGGTGCGCACGGTCGTGTCGACGATCTCGGCACGCACCTTGTCGTACAGCTTGCGGTACGACTCCTCGTCCCACGCGGGGCCGCCGAAGTCGCCGATCAGCTTGTCCGCCGCGGCCATGGCGCAGTCGTCGAAGAGCGCCTGGACCGAGCCGTGCGGGTTCGCGGACAGGGCGAGCTTCTGGGCGTTGGTGAGCTTGTCCGAGGCGAACTTGCCGGGGTTCACCGGGATGTTCCGCAGGATCAGCCGGCGGGTGCCCTTCCACATCGCCTCGGCCTGCTCGGCCTCCGTGTCGAAGAGCCGGACCGAGACGGTGTTCGCCGCGGGCCCGTCGTCGACCAGCGCGGGGTACGCCTTGACCGGCTGGCCCGCCCGGCGCGTCTCGAAGAGACGGCTGAGCGAGCCGATCGTCCAGTCCGTCAGCCCCGTGCGCTCCAGGGACTCGCCGCCCGAGCGCTCCGCGGTCGCCGCGGCGGCCTGCGAGATGGCCTGGCGCGCCTTGGGCCTCAGCCGGAGCTTGAGTGCCTCCAGGTCCTTGTCCTCGGCGAGCTTGCGGCGCCGCTCGTCGACGATCCGGAAGGTGGTCCGCAGGTGGTCGGGGAGCCGGGACCAGTCGAAGTCGTCCGCCGTCAGCGGCACCCCGACCATCCGCTTGAGCTCGCGCGCCATGGTCTGCGTCAGCGGCTCCTGGAGAGGTACCGCCCGCTCCAGGAACTTCTGCGCGAAGTTCGGGGCGGGGACGTAGTTCCGCCGGATCGGCTTCGGGAGGGAGCGGATCAGTTCCGTGACCACTTCCTCGCGCAGCCCCGGGATCTGCCAGTCGAAGCCCTCGTCCGTGACCTGGTTGAGGACCTGGAGCGGGACATGGACGGTCACGCCGTCCGCGTCCGCCCCCGGCTCGAACTGGTAGGTCACCCGGAACTTCAGCGGTCCCTGCCGCCAGGAGTCCGGGTAGTCGTCCTTCGTGACCTGACCGGCGCGGTCGTTGATGAGCATCGAGCGCTCGAAGTCGAGGAGTTCGGGCTCCTCGTGGCGCTTGTGCTTCCACCAGGAGTCGAAGTGGGCCCCGGACACGACGTGTTCGGGCACCCGCTGCTCGTAGAAGTCGTAGAGGGTCTCGTCGTCGACCAGGATGTCCCGGCGGCGCGCGCGGTGCTCCAGCTCCTCGACCTCGGTGAGGAGCTTGCGGTTGTCGGCGAAGAACTTGTGGTGCGTGCGCCAGTCGCCCTCGACCAGCGCGCTGCGGATGAACAGTTCGCGGCTGACCTCCGGGTCGATCCGCCCGTAGTTCACCTTCCGCTGGGCGACGATCGGCACGCCGTACAGCGTGACCTTCTCGTACGCCATCACGGCGGCCTGGTCCTTCTCCCAGTGCGGCTCGCTGTACGTCCGCTTGAGGAGGTGGCCGGCCAGCGGTTCGATCCACTCCGGCTCGATGCGGGCGTTGACGCGGGCCCAGAGCCGGGAGGTCTCGACGAGTTCCGCGGACATCACGAAGCGCGGGGGCTTCTTGAAGAGGGCCGAGCCCGGGAAGATCGCGAACTTGGCGTTGCGCGCGCCGAGGTACTCGTTCTTGCCGGAACCGCGTCCGCTCTCCCCGCCGGTCTCCTTCACGTCCTTCATGCCGACGTGCGAGAGCAGACCGGCGAGCAGCGAGACGTGGACGCTCTGTTCGGGAGCGTCCTCCTCGTTCAGGTGGATGTCCATCTGCTTGGCGACGGTCCGCAGCTGGCTGTAGATGTCCTGCCACTCGCGGATGCGCAGGAAGTTCAGGTACTCCTGCTTGCACATCCGGCGGAAGGCGGACGAGCCGCGCTCCTTCTGCTGTTCGCGCAGGTAGCGCCACAGATTGAGGAAGGCCAGGAAGTCGGACGTCTCGTCCTTGAAGCGGGCGTGCTGCTGGTCCGCCTGGGCCTGCTTCTCGGAGGGCCGCTCGCGCGGGTCCTGGATGGAGAGCGCGGCGGCGATCACCATGACCTCGCGGGCGCAGCCGTTCTTGTCGGCCTCCAGGACCATCCGGGCGAGGCGGGGGTCGACGGGGAGCTGGGCGAGCTTGCGGCCGGTCGGGGTGAGCCGCTTGCGGGCGTCCTTCTCGGCCGGGTCCAGCGCGTTCAGTTCCTGGAGGAGCTGGACGCCGTCGCGGATGTTGCGGTGGTCCGGCGGGTCGATGAAGGGGAACTTCTCGATGTCGCCGAGGCCGGCCGCGGTCATCTGGAGGATGACGGAGGCGAGGTTCGTGCGGAGGATCTCGGCGTCGGTGAACTCGGGCCGGGACAGGAAGTCGTCCTCGGAGTACAGCCGGACGCAGATGCCGTCGGACGTACGGCCGCAGCGGCCCTTGCGCTGGTTGGCGCTGGCCTGCGACACCGGCTCGATGGGCAGCCGCTGCACCTTGGTGCGGTGGCTGTAGCGGGAGATGCGTGCCGTGCCCGGGTCGATGACGTACTTGATGCCCGGCACGGTCAGCGAGGTCTCGGCGACGTTGGTGGCCAGAACGATCCTGCGGCCGGTGTGCTGCTGGAAGACGCGGTGCTGCTCGGCGTGCGAGAGCCGCGCGTACAGGGGGAGCACCTCGGTGAAGCGGTAGTTCCTCTTGTCCAGCGCGTCCGCCGTGTCGCGGATCTCGCGCTCGCCGGAGAGGAAGACGAGGATGTCGCCCTTGCCCTCCGCCTGGAGCTCCTCGACGGCGTCGCAGATCGCGGTGATCTGGTCGCGGTCGGTGTCCTCGGAGTCCTCTTCCAGCAGCGGGCGGTAGCGCACCTCGACGGGATACGTCCGGCCGCTCACCTCGACGATCGGGGCGTCCCCGAAGTGCCGGGAGAAGCGCTCCGGGTCGATGGTCGCGGAGGTGATGACGACCTTGAGGTCGGGGCGCTTGGGCAGCAGCTGGGCGAGGTAGCCGAGCAGGAAGTCGATGTTGAGGGACCGCTCGTGGGCCTCGTCGATGATGATCGTGTCGTAGGCGCGCAGCTCGCGGTCGGTCTGGATCTCGGCGAGCAGGATGCCGTCCGTCATCAGCTTGACGAAGGTGGCGTCCGGGTTCACCTGGTCGGTGAAGCGGACCTTCCAGCCGACGGCCTCGCCGAGCGGTGTGTCCAGCTCGTCGGCGACCCGCTCGGCCACGGTGCGGGCGGCGATACGACGGGGCTGGGTGTGCCCGATCATGCCGCGCACGCCCCGGCCCAGCTCCATGCAGATCTTCGGGATCTGGGTGGTCTTTCCGGAGCCGGTCTCGCCGGCCACGATCACGACCTGGTGGTCACGGATGGCGTCCGCGATCACGTCCTTCTTCTGGCTGACCGGGAGCTGCTCGGGATAGGTGATGGCGGGTACGCGGGCGCGGCGCTCGGCCATGCGGGCCTCGCCCTTGGTGACCTCCGCCTCGATCTCGGCGAAGACGGCGGAGCGGGCCTCGGGCTTGCGGATCTTGCGCGCGCCTTCGAGCCTGCGTCCGAGCCGGTGCGCGTCGCGCAGGGTCAGCTGGGCCAGGCGGGGGGCGAGATCGCCGAGGGCGGGGGCAGGGTGCGTAGACATACGCGGTCCAGGATCTCACCTCGGCGAAATGACTGGCGAACGCTTTTGCGCGCCGGTCCCGCGCCGGGGCACGAAAAAGGCCCCGATCCGAAGATCGGGGCCTCTGCTGTGGCTGGGGCCGGGGTCGAACCGGCGACCTATCGCTTTTCAGGCGATCGCTCGTACCAACTGAGCTACCCAGCCACGAGGCTTCCGGGGAAACCTCAGCGGTCCTGACGGGATTTGAACCCGCGGCCTCCACCTTGACAGGGTGGCGAGCACTCCAAACTGCTCCACAGGACCAAGCTTTGTGTGCGAACGAGCGAAGCAAGTCTCGCACACGGTGTTGCGTACCCCCAACGGGATTCGAACCCGTGCTACCGCCTTGAAAGGGCGGCGTCCTAGGCCGCTAGACGATGAGGGCTATCGGCCCGCCTGTTCGCTTCTCAGCGCGTCGGGGACGTGAGAAGCATATGGGATGGCGGCGGCTATCGCCAAAACGGTTTACCGAGCCGTCCCGGCGGGGCTCGGGGAGGGGGTCGCGCCGGGCTGGTTCTCCTTGGGGAGATGGCGGCTGACCTCGGCGCTCGTGAGGCCGAGACCGCCCAGCTTGATCTCGTCCCAGGCCTGGAGATGCCGGGTGTCCCGGTCGAAGTAGAGGACCGAGGCCTCGATCGGGTCCGGGTACGTGCCCTCGACCGCCCGCAGACCGCTGCCGCCCGTCGAGCCCTCGACGCGCAGCCGGGTGCCGTACTTCATGACCTCCATCTCCTCGTGGTGCAGATGGCCGGAGAGCACCAGCGGCACCACGCCGTCCGTCCCGCGCGCGGCGGCGGGTTCGTGCACGATCGCGACGTCCGCCGGGGTGCCCGCGGCGCGCTGGTCGCGCAGGGCCGAGGCGAGGCGGGCGCCGGCGAGGTCCTCCGCCGCGTCGCCGCCGGGCGCGACCGCGCGGTCCGGGGTGAACTGGGGGTCGCCGATGCCCGCGAAGCGCAGCCCGGCGACGGAGACGGCCCGGCCGTCGTCGAGGACGTGGACGTTCTTCATCCGTTCGAGGTAGCTCTGGGTGAGGCGCGAGTCGTGGTTGCCGCGCACCCAGACGTACGGGGCGCCCAGGTCCGGGACCGGGTCCAGGAAGCCGTTCTCGGCGGCCGTGCCGTGGTCCATGGTGTCGCCGGAGTCGACGATCACGTTGATGGAGTACTGCTTCACGAGCGAGGCGATGATCTTCCAGCTCGCCGGGTTGAGGTGGATGTCGGAGACGTGCAGGACCCGGATCGTGGTCGGGTCGGGCTCGTAGGCGGGGAGGGTGGACGTGACGTCGTACAGCTTCGTCACGTTCGTCACCAGGCGCGCCAGCTCCTTCTGGTAGACGTCGAACTCGCTGACGATGTTGCGGGCGTTGCCGACCAGGGAGGGCGCGGAGGACAGCAGCCCGGAGTACTTCGGTTCCAGGACCGAGTTGGGGTTCCAGGTGGCGAAGGCGGTCGCTCCGGAGGCGGCCAGCAGGGCGAGGGCGAGGCCGCCGGCGGCGAGGGCCCGGCGCGGCCGGCGGTAGACGCCGAGGCCGAGCGCGGTGGCGCCGACGACCACGGCTATGCAGGAGCGCACGGCCAGGTCGATCGTGCCGTCCTCGACGTCGCGGGCCACTTCGTCCTGGAGGCCGGAGAGCCGTTCGGGGTGGTCGACGAGGGCCTGGGCGCGGTCCGGGTCGAGCTGGTCCACGTCCACGTCGAGGCGCAGCGGGGCCCGGTGGCTCGCGAGCTCCAGGGCGCCGAGCGGTGAGACGTTGATCTTCGTGCCGCCGGTGAGGGAGGGACGCAGGGTCATGGTGGTGTTCATGGGGCCGACGGGGACCCGCACGTTGCCCACGACCAGCAGTCCGAGCCAGGCGCCGAGCAGCACCACGCTGAGGAGTCCGAGGGCGCGGACGTACGGGTTGGGCCGGGCGGCGAGCTCCGGCACGGCGCGCGAGCGGCGGGCGCGACGGCGGCCGAGGGCGCCGAGGGTGGGGAGCGCCCGGCGGGCGCGGTCGGCGGTACGGCGGACGAGGGCGGTTGCGGCGGCGGGGGCGCGGACCATTGGTCCCGTATGCCCAAGTGCCGGGGCGGGTATGCGGACGGCGCCCGCCCCGGCGGGGACGCGGCGGCTCGGACGCGTGTACGCCTGGCCGCCGTCCGGTCAGCCCCAGCCCAGCTCGTGCAGCCGTTCGTCGTCGATCCCGAAGTGGTGGGCGATCTCGTGGATGACGGTCACGGCGACCTCGTGGACCACCTCGTCCGGGGTCTCGCACATCCGCAGGATGGGACCCATGTAGATCGAGATGCGGTCGGGGAGCACTCCGGCGTACCACTCGCCGCGGTCGGTGAGCGGGGTTCCTTCGTAGAGGCCGAGGAGTTCGGGGTCGTCGGCCGGGGGCTCGTCCTCGACGAACACGGCGACGTTGTCCATGACCCGGGTCAGCTCGGGCGGGATCTTGTCGAGGGCCTGGCTCACGAGCTCTTCGAAGGTTTCGCGCGTCATCTCCAGCACAGGGCCATTGTCGGGGACGAGGTGCTCCCGGCGGGTACCGGCGGAGGGTCCGACGGGGCCGGATGTGGCGTGGGGCCTCGGACCGCACCCCGGCCCCGGGCACGCTCCCCGGACATCGAACTGTCCTGACGGACCCTCCGCGTGACGCGTCGTCAGCGGTCGGCACGGCAGTCCGGGTGCGTCCCCGGGCCCGGCCGGGCCCGCGGGCGCGTGTCCTCTTGCGGGCGGCGGGAGTTGGACAGGGGGAACTCCCGTTCCTTCCCCGCGCTCCCGGCTCCGCCCGAGCGGGGGACGCCCCCTACGGAGGTGGCCGCCCGTGCGCGCCTTGTACGTACCCGTCCGTCTGGCCGCCACGGTCATGGCCGTCGCAGCCGCCGCCGGCTGCATGAGCGTGGGGAACGACGGGGACGACCGGCCCGGGCCCTCGCACTCGGCGGGGCATCGGGCCGGCGAGGAGCCGGACGGCGGGACCTCGGTGGGCGGCGGCGGGATCGGGTCGCACGGCGGGAAGGGTGGCAAGGGTCACAAGGGGTCGCCGAAGCCGGGCGAGTCGGAGTCGGGTGACGCGTCTCCCTCGGCGTCCGCGTCGAAGGGCGGCAATCCGTCCGCGAAGGCGACGGACAAGGGCGGCGGCGACCCGTCCACGGACCCGGTGCCGCCGGGTGAGCCGACCCCCACGCGCACGACGGCGGAACCGACCCCCGAACCACCGCCCGTGTCGACGCCCCCGTCGTCCGATCCGGGGTCCGCCGAACCGTCGTCGTCGGCGCACGAGCAGCCCGCGACCCAGCTCGTCCAGCGGGAGCCGGCACCCGAGGCCGGCTCGCCCGTCTAGGCTCCTGGCGGCGGCCAAAGGTGTCCTGACCTGGGCGTATGGGGTCGGGTTTGCCTTCAGGGGTGGAGGGTGCGTATGGTGGTAGATCGTTTGATCCCATTTGCCCGGCGCCGCCAAAGAGAGCGCCGCGTGGCGCGTACTCTCCCTTGCCGTGGCCGGACCGCATAGAGGCGGTCGATTGCGACTTCACGGAGTTTGGGCGCGTGCCGAAGAACTCCGGAAGGTTCGCATTTCGCATGTCTGTTTCCAGTACTGATCACGTCGTCGTGCCCGAGAACGACCAGAACGACACCGTGAACGAGATCATCGAGGTCGTCGAGACCGTCGAGTCCGCCCCCGAGATGACCTTCTCCGACCTCGGTCTGCCCGAGGGTGTCGTCCGCAAGCTCGCACAGAACGGCGTGACCAGCCCCTTCCCGATCCAGGCCGCGACCATCCCGGACGCCCTGGCCGGCAAGGACATCCTCGGCCGTGGCCGCACCGGCTCCGGCAAGACCCTCTCTTTCGGTCTGCCGCTGCTCACGCAGCTGTCCGGTGGCCACACCGAGAAGAAGAAGCCCCGCGGCATCATCCTCACGCCGACGCGTGAGCTCGCGATGCAGGTCGCGGACGCCCTCCAGCCGTACGGCGACGTCCTCGGCCTGAAGATGAAGGTCGTCTGCGGCGGTACGTCGATGGGCAACCAGATCTACGCCCTGGAGCGCGGCGTCGACGTCCTCGTCGCCACCCCGGGCCGCCTGCGCGACATCATCAACCGCGGCGCCTGCTCCCTCGCGAACGTCCAGGTCGCCGTGCTTGACGAGGCCGACCAGATGTCCGACCTGGGCTTCCTGCCCGAGGTCACCGAGCTGCTCGACCAGATCCCCGGCGGCGGCCAGCGCATGCTGTTCTCCGCCACGATGGAGAACGAGATCTCCACGCTGGTCAAGCGCTACCTGACCAACCCGGTCACGCACGAGGTCGACAGCGCCCAGGGCAACGTCACGACCATGTCGCACCACATCCTCATCGTGAAGCCCAAGGACAAGGCGCCGGTCACCGCCGCGATCGCCTCCCGCAAGGGCCGCACGATCATCTTCGTCCGCACCCAGCTGGGCGCCGACCGTATCGCCGAGCAGCTGCGTGACGCCGGTGTGAAGGCCGACGCGCTGCACGGCGGCATGACGCAGGGCGCCCGTACGCGGACGCTGGCCGACTTCAAGGACGGTTACGTCAACGCGCTCGTCGCGACCGACGTCGCCGCCCGCGGTATCCACGTCGACGGCATCGACCTGGTCCTGAACGTGGACCCGGCCGGTGACCACAAGGACTACCTGCACCGCTCGGGCCGCACCGCCCGCGCCGGCCGCTCCGGCACCGTCGTGTCGCTGTCGCTGCCGCACCAGCGCCGCCAGATCTTCCGGCTGATGGAGGACGCGGGCGTCGACGCCGCGCGTCACATCATCAACTCCGGTACGGCCTTCGAGCCCGAGGTCGCCGAGATCACCGGCGCCCGCTCGATGACCGAGGTCCAGGCCCAGTCCGCGGGCGACGCCGCCCAGCAGGCCGAGCGTGAGGTCACCCAGCTCACCAAGGAGCTGGAGCGCGCGCAGCGTCGCGCCGCCGAGCTGCGCGGCGAGGCCGACCGTCTGGTCGCCCGTGCCGCCCGTGAGCGGGGCGACGACCCGGAGGTGGCCGTCGCGGCCGCCGCCGAGGCCGCCGAGCAGGCTGTCGCCGAGGCACCGGCCGCGGAGGCCCCGGCCGAGCGTCCCGTGTCCGACGAGACGCGTCAGCGCCGTGACGAGCGGGGCAACTACGAGCGCCGCGACAACGACCGTGGCGGCTTCCGCCGTGACGACAACCGTGGTGGCGGCTTCAACCGCGACGACCGCGGTGGCCGTCGTGACGACCGCCGTGACGGTGACCGTGGCGGCTTCCGCCGCGACGACAACCGTGGCGGTGGCTTCCGCCGTGACGACAACCGTGGTGGCGGCTTCAACCGCGACGACCGCGGTGGCCGTTCTTTCGAGCGTCGTGACGACAACCGCGGTGGCGGCTTCCGCCGTGACAACGACCGTCGGGACGACAACCGTGGTGGTGGCTTCAACCGCGACGACCGTGGCGGCCGTTCTTTCGAGCGTCGTGACGACAACCGCGGTGGCGGCTTCAACCGTGAGAACCGCAGCGGTGGCTTCAACCGCGACGACCGTGGCGGCCGCTCCTTCGAGCGTCGTGACGAGCGTGGCGGCCACCGTGGCAGCGACCGTCCCTTCAACCGCGACCGTCAGGGTGACCGCCCCGCGGGCGGCGGCTTCCGCGCCGGCGGCCACGACCGCCCGACCGGCCGCCGCGACGACCACCGCACGACCGGCACCGGAACCGGCACCGGTTCGTTCCGCCGCGACGACAAGCCGCGCTGGAAGCGCAACGGCTGACCGCCGCTGAGCTGACCAACTGACGTGGCCCCCACCCGACTCGGGTGGGGGCCACGTCGTCGTCTCGGGTGCCGTCCACCTGTTCGCGGCGAGGAGCGAGGCACCGGCACCGGGTCGTTCGGGGCGCGGGTGAAGATCAGCGGTGGCCGGCAGACCTGCAAGGGAGCTTTTCTGGCCAACTTGATGTTCCGCCCCGCGCATGTCGTGCCCCCCACGAGGGAATCGCTGGGGGCATGACAAATGACGCCACGGGCAGTGGGCTGTCGGACGAAGAACGGCTCGCCCAGCTCGGCTACACGCAGGTGCTCGCCCGCCGCATGTCGGCGTTCTCCAACTACGCGGTCTCCTTCACGATCATCTCGGTCCTGTCGGGCTGCCTGACGCTGTATCTGTTCGGCATGAACACCGGCGGTCCCGCCGTGATCACCTGGGGCTGGGTCGCGGTCGGTCTGATGACGCTGTTCGTCGGACTCGCGATGGCCGAGATCTGTTCGGCCTATCCGACCTCCGCCGGGCTGTACTTCTGGGCCCACCGGCTCGCCCCCGAGCGCAGCGCGGCGGCCTGGGCGTGGTTCACGGGCTGGTTCAACGTCCTCGGCCAGGTCGCCGTGACCGCGGGCATCGACTTCGGCGCCGCGTCGTTCCTCGGCGCCTACCTGAACCTCCAGTTCGACTTCGAGGTGACGCCGGGCCGCACGGTCCTGCTGTTCGCCGGGATCCTGATCCTGCACGGGCTGCTCAACACGTTCGGCGTGGGGATCGTCGCGCTGCTCAACAGCATCAGCGTGTGGTGGCACGTCGTCGGTGTCGCCGTCATCGTCGGCGCGCTGACCTTCGTGCCGGACCAGCACCAGTCGGCCGACTTCGTGTTCACCAAGTTCGTCAACAACACGGGCTGGGGCAGCGGGGTCTACGTCGTCCTCATCGGACTGCTCATGGCCCAGTACACGTTCACCGGGTACGACGCCTCCGCCCACATGACGGAGGAGACCCACGACGCCTCAACGGCCGGCCCGAAGGGCATCGTGCGGTCCATCTGGACCTCGTGGATCGCCGGTTTCGTCCTGCTCCTCGGCTTCACCTTCGCCATCCAGTCGTACGACAAGGAGCTGAACTCGGCGACCGGCGCGCCCCCGGCGCAGATCCTCCTCGACGCGGTCGGCGCCACGTCCGGAAAACTCCTGCTGCTCGTCGTGATCGGTGCCCAGCTCTTCTGCGGCATGGCCTCGGTGACGGCCAACAGCCGCATGATCTACGCCTTTTCGCGGGACGGAGCGCTGCCCTTCTCGAACGTCTGGCACACGGTGAACCCGCGCACGCGGACGCCCGTCGCGGCGGTCTGGCTGGCCGCGCTCGGCGCGCTCGTGCTCGGACTGCCGTACCTGATCAACTACGCGGCCTACGCGGCCGTGACGTCGATCGCGGTCATCGGCCTCTATGTCGCCTACGTCATCCCGACGTTCCTGCGGGTGCGCAAGGGCGAGGACTTCCAGCGCGGGCCCTGGCACCTGGGCCGCTGGTCCCGCCCGATCGGGGTGATCGCGGTCGGCTGGGTCGTCGTCATCACGATCCTGTTCATGCTGCCGCAGGTCTCCCCGGTCACCTGGGAGACGTTCAACTACGCCCCGGTCGCGGTTCTCGTCGTGCTCGGCTTCGCCGCGGCCTGGTGGCTGGCCTCGGCCCGGCACTGGTTCCTCAACCCCGGACACGAGCGCAACATCGCCCGTGAGGCCCTCCGCAAGGGAGCGCCCGAACCGGTGGATCCCTGACCTTGTGCGCGTCCGGCGTGGCCGGGTCACCGATACCCGATCGGCGTCCCGGCCACGTCCGGCTATGCTCGGGGATGCATCGGCGCGTCCGGTGCGCCGCATCGGCGTCGGCCGGTGCGGGGACCCTTAGCTCAATTGGCAGAGCAGTGGACTTTTAATCCATTGGTTGTGGGTTCGAGTCCCACAGGGTCTACCGCGTGACAGCGCCCCGTCCGGCTTCCGCCGGGCGGGGCGCTGTCGTGTCGTCAGGGCGCGGGCCCCGTGCGGGTGTCAGCCCGCGGTGAGCTCCGTGAGGCCGGTCAGCTCCGGCAGCGGCAGGGTGTGCTGGGTCTGGAGGACCTTGGCGCGCAGGTACCGGACGTTGTGCGCGGTGGTGAAGACGCCCGTCGGGACGCGGTGCGCGACCGTGACGCCGAGGTCGCGCAGCTGTTCCGCCTTGTCGGGGTTGTTGGAGAGCAGGTCGAGCGTGTCGATGCCGAGGGCCTGGAGCATCTGGGCGGCGGCCGTGTAGTCGCGGTCGTCCTCGGGCAGGCCGAGGGCGGCGTTGGCGGCGTACGTGTCGAGGCCCTCGTCCTGGAGGGCGTACGCGTCGAGCTTGTTGTAGAGGCCGATGCCGCGGCCCTCCTGGCGCAGGTACAGCAGGACGCCGCCGCGCTCCGCGATCTGCTCCACCGCCTCGCGCAGCTGCGGTCCGCAGTCGCAGCGGGCCGAGCCGAAGACGTCGCCGGTCAGGCACTCGGAGTGCAGCCGCACCAGCGGGTCGGTGCCCGGGTCGCCGAGGACGACGGCCAGGTGTTCCTTGCCGTCGACGAGGCCGTGGAAGGTGACGAGGTCCGCGTCGACGGAGTAGCCGTCGCCGAAGCGCAGGGGTACGCGGACGCGGGTGCGCACCGTGGCGGTGGGGTGGTCGCGCATGTTGTCTCTCCGTCCAGCGGGTTCGTACGGGACGGCGTTCACGGATTGTGCTTCAGATTTGAAGCACACCGTCCGGGACGAGACACTACATCTGCTTCAAAGTTCAAGCAACGGGGAGGAGTGCCGTCCGTGCCGTCCTGGTGTCGTCGTCCGCGCTCCTCATGACGAGCAGGAACGCCGCCGCCACGGCAGATCTTCCCCGCGCGCCGCCGAGTCCTCGTCCTGGATCGCCCGGGTGATGGCCCCGCAGATCTCCTCCAGCTGGCCCACCTGCTCGGGGGTCAGCCGGTCGAAGACCGCCGCCCGGACCGTCGCGACATGCCCGGGCGCGGTCCGCTCCACGAGGTCCATGCCCTCGTCCGTGAGTACGGCCACATGGCCGCGCCGGTCGGTCGGGCAGCCCTCACGGCGCACCGTGCTGTCCTTCTCCAGCCGCGTCACGGCGTACGTGAGGCGGCTGCGCGTGATCTTCAGCGTCTCGGCCAGCTCCGTCATCCGCAGCCGCCGCTCGGGCGCCTCGGACAACCTCGCCAGGATGGAGTAGTAAAGGTGGGGCATGCCCGCCTCGGCCTGGAGCCCGCGGTCGATGGTGTCCTCCAGGAGGGAGCTCGCGGAGATGTACGAGCGCCAGGCGCGCTGTTCGGCGGGGGAGAGCCAGCGGGTCGTCATGGGACCAGTCTAGGTATTGTTTAAAACTTGAACCACTGTGCGCGTGCGACCGGAGGAAACGCCCCCATGCCCCGTCCCCACGTCCTGTTGTCCGCCGCCGTCTCCCTCGACGGCTTCCTGGACGACACCGGGCCCGAGCGGCTGCTGCTCTCGGGCGCGGCCGACTTCGACCGGGTCGACGAGGTGCGGGCGTCCTGCGACGCGATCCTGGTCGGCGCCGGCACCCTGCGCGCCGACAACCCCCGGCTCCTGGTCAACTCCGCCGAACGCCGCGCGGCCCGCGTCGCCGACGGGCGCCCGGCCTATCCACTGAAAGTCACCGTCAGCGGCTCGGGCGACCTCGACCCGGAGGCGCAGTTCTGGCACACGGGCGGCGAGAAGGCCGTCTACACGACCGACGAGGGCGCGCGCCGGGCCGCCGGCCTGCTGCACGGCCTGCCCGGCGTCGACATCGTCGCGACCGGACCCGAGCTGGACTGGCGCGTGCTGCTGGAGCACCTGCACGACGTCCGGGGCGTACGCCGGCTGATGGTCGAGGGCGGCGGACGGGTCCACACCCAGCTCGTACGGGAAGGGCTCGCCGACGAGCTGCAACTCGCCGTCGCCCCCCTCTTCGTCGGGCAGCCGGACGCGCCGCGGCTGTTCGGGCCCGGCGCCTATCCCCCCGGCCGGCTGCGACTCGTCGAGACCCGGCCCGTCGGGGACGTCGTCCTCATCCGTTACGTCCCCACCGCCCCCGGCACCGGCCGGAGCGCCTCCGCCGCCGACCGGCAGTGGCTGGCCCTGGCCTGCGAGCTGGCGGCGTCCTGCCCGCCCTCGGAGACCGCGTTCAGCGTCGGCGCCGTGGTGGTCGCCGCGGACGGGACCGAGCTGGCCCGCGGCCACTCCCGCGAGGGCGGCGACCCCGTGGTGCACGCCGAGGAGGCCGCCCTCGCCAAGATCGACCCGGCCGACCCGCGGCTGCCCGCCGCCACCGTCTACAGCAGCCTGGAGCCGTGCGCCCGCCGCGCCTCCCGCCCCGCTCCCTGCGCCCGGCTCATCCTCGACGCCGGCGTACGGCGGGTCGTCACCGCCTGGCGCGAGCCGGACACCTTCGTCACCGACGCCGACGGCAACGGACTCCTCGCCGCCGCGGGCGCCGACGTCGTCCTTCTGCCCGAGTACGAGCAGCGCGCCAAGGCACCCAACCGCCATCTCCTGGACGGGGCCGCGCACGGCAGGGACTGAGGGGGCCGAGGCCCCCGGAACCGTGGTTCGGCCGCACGGAAGGGGCCCCGGTATACGTGTGTGCCGAGGGCCCCGCGGATGCCGTACACTGGCTCTTACGACGCGGGGTGGAGCAGCTCGGTAGCTCGCTGGGCTCATAACCCAGAGGTCGCAGGTTCAAATCCTGTCCCCGCTACTGAAGGCCAAGGGCCGGAACTCGGATTCACGAGTTCCGGCCCTTGGTGTTGGTACAGCCCCTTGAGCGTCCTCCCTTCCCGTCACCGTGTTCGCTCCGGAGGGTCGCGGAATCCCTCGGTCGGGCCACACCGGTCGCCCCCCGTCCCCGCTCCGGGTCTGCTGGACGGGTGGGTCAGCCAGGAGGTGAGGAGCGGACCGGAGAACTCGACGACCGGGCCGACCGCCCGCCCCTC
Organism: Streptomyces sp. NBC_01428; assembly: GCF_036231965.1. NCBI lineage: Bacteria > Bacillati > Actinomycetota > Actinomycetes > Kitasatosporales > Streptomycetaceae > Streptomyces > Streptomyces sp. NBC_01428. Next base: position 4,907,090 of record NZ_CP109499.1, read on the forward strand.
GGTGATCCGCGGGCGACGGGGGGTGCCGGTCCTTCGGGTGCGTCCGGACCCGCGGGCGATCCCGGAACCGGTCCGGCGCGATGGCGGACGGGTCGTATCTCCGCCGTGCGTGCCCTGGTCCGGGCCCTGCCGGTGCTGCTGGTCGTCGGCGGGACCTTCTACGACTACTTCACGCCGGGCGAGTTCACCGCCGCCCCCCTCTTCACCGCCGCCACCCTGGTCGCCGCGCCCCTCTATTCGCTGCGCGGCACCGTCCTCACCGGCGCCGCCGCCGTCGGCGCGCTGATCCTCGTGCACTTGCGCCTCGGCATCGTCCTTCGGGTCGACGCGGTCACCGAGGTCGTCACCGTCGCCACGGCGGCCGTCCTGGGCGTCCTCATCAACATCCTCGTCCGGCGCAGCGACGAGCGGCTCGCCTCCGTCCGGGAGATCGCCGAGTTCGCGCAACGGGCCGTGCTGCCGGAACCGCAGGCACGGATCGACGGCCTCGACGTCGCCGCGCGCTACGAGGCGGCCCAGGCGGACGCGTTCATCGGCGGGGACCTGTACGCCGTGCAGGACACCCCGTACGGCGTGCGGCTGGTCGTCGGGGACGTGCGGGGCAAGGGGATGACCGCGGTCGCGGCCGTCGCCGTGGTCATCGGCGCCTTCCGGGAGGCGGCGGAGCAGGAGACGACCCTGGAGGCGGTCGCGCAGCGGCTGGAGCGGGCGCTGAAACGCGAGGGCACCCGGCGCGACAACCTCGACGCCGTCGAGGGGTTCACCACCGCCGTCCTCGCGGAGATCCCGCACGAGGAGGAGACCGTCCGCATCGTCAACCGGGGCCATCCGCCGCCCCTGATGCTGCACCCCGACGGCACACTCGTCCCGCTCACCGGCGGGCCCGCCGCGCTGCCCCTCGGGATGAGCGACCTGGGCAGCACGCCCGACCGGGCGGTGCCGGCCCGCTTTCCGCGCGGCGCGATCCTGCTGCTGCACACCGACGGGCTGTCCGAGGCCCGGGATGTGAGCGGGGAGTTCTACGATCCGGCCGCGCGGCTGGCCGGGCGGGTCTTCCCGGGGCCCGACGCGCTGCTGAACACCCTCGCGGTCGAGGTCCGCAAGCACACGGGCGGCGCCCTCAGCGACGACATGGCGCTGCTCGCCGTCCGGCGCGGCTGACGCCCTCGATGGCCCTTCTCGACTGCTGTCACGAGGAGTGAGCGAACCGTGTCCCTCCGCATAACGACTGACACACCGTCACATGAATCCGTGGCGACGGAATGAGGCCAACTCGCCCGTTTTTCAGTGCGCATGACCCCAAAGTCCTGGCCAAAAAGCGTTAACGATCAGTCGGAACAGCTTGGAATCAGGTGGCCAGGTCTATTAACGTTCGATAACGCAGCGCGGTCGTCCCAGCCGTCACAAGAGATGGCTCCGTGCGCACGCGCCGAATCCCGCAAGGGAACCGGGGAACCACCAACTTGGGGTGAATCGAGCGTCCTCCACCGTGGCAGCACGGTGGGTATACGCGCGTAGGAGACCTTCCTGCTCCGAACCCGTCAGCTAACCCGGTAGGCGAGAAGGAAGGAAAGGAGTGCGCCCACGTGGCGTCCAACCGGCCTGCTCAGCCAACCTCGTTCGCACCGAATGACACCCAGTCCTTCGGTTTCGCCCACGGCAAGGACGAGGGACCCTGGGAGGAGTGGAATCCCACCGAGGATTCCGTCCGTCCCGTTCGTGGCCGGCACCGCGTGGGAAAGCAGCGCGGCGGAGGACTCGCCCGCAGCTCCACGGTCCTCGGCGTAGGCGTGATAGCCGCCGTCGGCGCCGGTGGCATGGCCACCGCGGCGCCCGGCAAGGCGCCGGTCTCGATCTCGCTGCCCGACCTGTCCTCGGTCACGCACTCGGCCAAGGCCCTGATCAGTGACGGCGCCGAGACACCCAAGGGCTCCTCGACTCCGCTCACCGGCGCGGGCCTGACCACCGCCGACACCGCTCAGGGCACCGCGGACGCCGGTGAGGCGCTGCGGACCCGCATCATGCAGCAGGCCGAAGCGCAGCAGAACCAGGTCGACAGCGCCGCCCAGGAGGCGGCCGAGACAGCCGCCGCGAAGCAGGCCGTCGCGCTCGCCACCAAGCAGCAGGACGCCGCCGAGGCCAAGGCGGACGCCGCGAAGAAGAAGGCGGAGGAGGAGGCCAAGGCGAAGGCCGAGGCCGAGCGCCTGGCCGAGCTCGCCAAGAGCTACTCGCTGCCGACCTCCTCGTACACCCTGACCTCGCGCTTCGGCGAGGCCGGCGCCCTGTGGTCCTCGGGCTACCACACGGGTCTCGACTTCGCCGCGCCCACCGGCACGCTGATCAAGGCCATCCACAGCGGCACCATCACCGAGGCGGGCTGGGCCGGTTCGTACGGCTACCGCACGATCCTCACCCTCGACGACGGCACCGAACTCTGGTTCTGCCACCAGTCGTCGATCAGCGTCAGCGCCGGCCAGAAGGTCGCCACGGGCGACGTCATCGGCCGCGTCGGCGCGACGGGCAACGTCACCGGGCCGCACCTGCACCTGGAGGTCCACCCCGGCGGCGCGGCCACCGGCATCGACCCGATGGCGTGGCTCCAGGGCAAGGGCCTCAACCCCTGACGGGTGTTCCGGACCAGGGCCTCGGCCCCTGATCCGCACGGATTGCCGACCGGCCGGTCGTGGGGACTCCCGCGACCGGCCGGTTTCGTCCGCCGTACCGGCCGTGCGGGATGCGGCAGACGTGCGGGATGGATGTGGAATACAGGCATCCGACCCGGGCGTTGAATCGACACATGACTTCTCTTCGCAAGCTCGGCTCCTCCGACCTCGAGGTCTTCCCGCTCTCCCTGGGCGGCAACGTCTTCGGGTGGACGGCGGACGAGACCCAGTCCTTCGCGGTCCTCGACGCCTACGCGGCCGCCGGGGGCAACTTCCTCGACACGGCCGACTCGTACTCGTCGTGGGTCGACGGCAACGAGGGCGGCGAGTCCGAGACCATCATCGGCAAGTGGCTGAAGGCCCGCGGCAACCGCGCGGACATCGTCGTCGCGACCAAGGTCAGCCAGCACCCCGCCTTCCCGGGCCTCTCCGGCGCCAACATCAAGGCCGCCGCCGACGCGTCCCTGCGCCGCCTGGGCACCGACCACATCGACCTCTACTACACGCACTTCGACAAGACCGAGGTGCCGGTCGACGAGATCATCGGCGCCCTCGACGAGCTCGTGAAGGCCGGCAAGGTGCGGAACATCGCCGCCTCCAACATCTCCCCGGAGCGGCTCCAGGAGTCCCTGGAGTTCTCCGACCGCGAGGGCCTCGCCCGCTACGTCGCGCTCCAGCCGCAGTACAACCTGGTCTCGCGCGACACCTACGAGGGCGATCTGCGCGACGTCGCCTCCCGCGCCGGACTGGCCGCCGTCCCGTACTTCGCGCTCGCCGCGGGCTTCCTCACCGGCAAGTACCGTCCGGGCGCGACCGTCGACTCGCCCCGGGCCGCGGGTGCGTCCAAGCACCTGGAGACGGAACGCGGGAAGCGGGTCCTCACCGCGCTCGACGAGATCGCCGAGGCCCACAACGCCGCCGTCGCGACCGTCGCCCTCGCCTGGCTCGCCGCCCAGCCCACCGTCGCCGCGCCGATCGCCTCGGCTCGCACGGTGGAGCAGCTCCCCGCCCTGCTGGGTGTCGCGGACCTGTCGCTGACGGACGCGGAACTGTCGCGCCTGACCGAGGCGTCGGCCTGACACCCGCCGTGTGATCCCGGGCCCCCGCCCGAGCGAGGCGCCGCCCCGCGCGGACGGGGGCTAGGAACGGTAGGGGTTGTAGTCGTACGTCGGATCCGGCACCGGCGGCGCGTACGGCTGGGCCGGTGGGACCGCGTACCCGTAGCCGTGCGCCGGCCAGGGGGGCGGTGCGGGGATCGGCGAGGTGGTGCGGGCCGCGTAGGCGAGGGACGGCCGGGCGATCTCCCGGCGGCGCCACAGCTCGTGCAGCAGCTCGCGTTCCCGTACGACGAAGTCGGCGCCCGCGCGGCCCCGGCGCCCCCGGTGGCGCAGGAACGCCAGCGAGGTCGCGTACGCCTCGTACTCGGCGACCGAGCGGCCCGCCGACTTCCCCCAGTGATGTCGGGCGTACTCGCGGGCGAGCCGCCGGGCCCGCATCGAGCCGAGGACGTACGGCTCGGCCGTGCCCAGCCAGCCCGCCGTCGTGTACGCGGGCAGTTCCGTGCGTACGGTGCGCAGCTCGCGCTGCCGGGTCCACACGACCAGCCAGGTCAGCAGCCCGAACGCGGGCACCATGAACGCCGCGTAGACCGCGAAGAAGCCGTACTCGCCGAAGTCGGACGAGCTGTTCCACACCGAGTGCATCCCCATCGCGAGCAGCAGGCCGGCGAACGGGATCAGGGTGCGACGCACGTGCTGGCGCTCGGCGGACAGGGCCGCGACGCCGAAGCCGATGCCGGTCAGCACGGTGAACAGGGGATGCGCGAAGGGCGACATCACCACGCGGACGAAGAAGGTCGCGGCGGTGACGGAGGTCAGCCCGCTGCCCCCGCTGAGCCGGTCGGTGCCGAAGGCGGTGCCGAGATAGAGGATGTTCTCGGTGAACGCGAAGCCGGTGGCGGTGACTCCGGCTATGACCACCCCGTCGACGATCCCGGTGAAGTCACGTCTGCGGAAGAGGAAGACCAGCAGGACGGCCGCCGCCTTCGCCGACTCCTCCACGACGGGGGCGATGACGGTCGCGCCGAGGGTGTCGGCGCTGGAGGGATCGGCGGTCGCGGTCGCTATCCACCGCGTGGCGAAGCTGTTGGCGACGATCGCTATGAGCGCGGCCGCGCAGGCGCCCCAGGCGAACGAGAAGACCAGGTTGCGCCAGGGGCCGGGCTCGACCCGGTCCAGCCACCGGAAGGCCGCTATGAGCAGCGGCACCGGGAACACGGCGAGGCCGAGGCCGACCAGGAAGCCCTCGGTGCCCGTCTGTTCGCGGACGAGCGCGAGGATGACGAGACCGGACAGCACCAACAGGGTGATCAGTGCTCCGTACCGGACCCATCGGCGCTGCCACCAGTGCGGATGCCGCAACGCGTGCCCGGCGGGGACGCCGGGCTGCGGGGGGTACGGGGGACTGATGGCCACGGCATTGACCCTAACGAGGGAGGGCGGGACTCGCGACGGTGGCCGGAGTCGCCCCGGCGTGCGGGATCCCGGGGACGTCGGAGGGCCGTGCGCGGGTCAGGTGCCCGGGGCGTGCTGGTCTCGATGCTGTACGCGCCGGAAGAGGAGGTCGTTCACCACATGACCCTTGTCCAGTCCCTGGCCCTCGAAACGGGTGAGCGGCCGGAACTCGGGGCGCGGCGCGAAACCGTCGTCCGGCCGCGTGTTCTCGAAGTCGGGGTGGGCGCTCAGAACTTCGAGCATCTGTTCGGCGTACGGTTCCCAGTCCGTCGCGCAGTGCACGAGCGCACCCGGTTTGAGGCGCGTCGCGGCGAGGTCCAGGAACTCCGGCTGGATCAGCCGTCGCTTGTGGTGCCGCTTCTTGGGCCAGGGGTCGGGGAAGTAGACCCGCAGGCCGTCCAGGGACGCGGGCGGGAGCATCTCCCGGAGCAGGATGATCGCGTCGCCGTTCGCGACCCGGATGTTGGTCAGGCCGCTGCGCTCCGCGAGGCCCAGCAGGTTCCCCTGGCCGGGGGTGTGCACGTCGACGGCGAGGATTCCGGTCTCCTGGTCCTCGGCCGCCATCTGCGCGGTGGCCTCACCCATGCCGAAGCCGATCTCCAGCACGACGGGCAGGTCGGCCCCGAACAGCTCCGCGAGGTCGAGCGTGCGCTGTCCGTCGATGTCCAGGCCCCACTGGGGCCACAGGCGCTGCAGAGCCTCGCCCTGTCCGGTCGTCACCCGGCTCCGGCGCGGCTGGAAGCTCCGGATCCGCCGCTCGAAGTGCGATCCGGCGGGGTCGGCCTGCGGCCCGTCGGGAAAGCGGGGCTCGCGCTGGGAGCGGTGGTGACGCGGCGAGCCGTCCTCGGCGGAGGCGGGCCGGGTCTCTTCGGAGGAGTCGAGGAAGTCAGACACAGTGCGGTCGATTTTACGGGGGGTCGCGGCGGGGCGTGTCCGGACCGGGTCGGGTCGGTCCACCGGGGGTGCGGCCCGGCGCGGGCCGCACTCAGCTTGCCGCGAGAGCCGCCAGGGCCCGGCGGGCGACCTCGCGGCCGATGGGGAGGGACGCCGTGGCCGCGGGGGACGGCGCGTTCAGGACGTGCACCGTGCGCGGGCCCTCCTTGATCAGGAAGTCGTCGACCAGGGTGCCGTCCCGCAGGACGGCCTGGGCGCGGACGCCGGCCGCGGCCGGCAGCAGGTCGTCCGGGGTGACGGCGGGCAGCAGCCGGCGGACCGCCGCGGTGAACGCCGCCTTCGACACCGAACGCCGCAGCTCTCCCGCGCCGTACCGCCAGTGGCGGCGGGCTATCCGCCAGGAACCCGGCCAGGACAGCGTCGCGCCCAGCTCACGGGGGTGGACGACGCCCCAGCCGTATCCCTCGCGGGCGAGGGCGGGCACCGCGTTCGGGCCGACGTGGACGCTGCCGTCGATGCCGCGGGTGAGATGGACACCGAGGAAGGGGAAGGCCGGATCGGGCACCGGATACACCAGGCCGCGGACCAGCTCCGGCCGTGCCAGGGTGAAGTACTCGCCACGGAAGGGGACGATCCGCATCTCCGGGTCGTCGCCCGCCAGCCGGGCCGTCTCGTCGCAGTGGAGTCCCGCGCAGTTCACGAGGACCCGGCCGCGGACGATCGTGCCGTCGGCCGTGCGGACCGCGGCGCCGAGATCGGGGCGCCGGTCGATCCGCACGACGTCCGCGCCGTACCGGATGTCCGCGCCGGAGGCCTCTCCGAGCTGCCGGGCCACCGCTCCGTAGTCGCAGACGCCGGTGGTGCCCACGTGGATCGCGGCGAGGCCGCGCACCTCGGGCTCGGCCTCGATGATCTGGGCGGGGCCCAGCTCCCTGACCGGAATGCCGTTCTCCCTGCCGCGCTGGACCAGGGCGTGCAGGCGGGGCAGCTCGGCCTTCTCCGTCGCGACGATCAGCTTGCCGGTGACCGCGTGCGGGATGTCGTACTCCGCGCAGAACTTGACCATCTCGGCGGCGCCCCGCACCGCGTACCGCGCCTTCAGGGAGCCCGGGCGGTAGTAGACACCGCTGTGGATCACGCCGCTGTTGCGGCCCGTCTGGTGGCGGGCGGGGCCCTGCTCTTTCTCCAGCACCGTGACCCGGGTGCCCGGCGCCGCGCGCGTGACGGCATAGGCCGTCGACAGGCCGACGATTCCGCCGCCGATCACCAGCACATCGCAGTCGTACGCGCTCCGCACCTGCACCACCTCCCGGCTTCGATAGTGCACTGCGCCACTGACAATGCCCTCAAACCCGAGATTCACGCCCCGCCGCGTTTCGCCCGGTCGAAGGGGCGGCGGCAGCGGGACGCGGTGCCGCGGCTACGCCGGAGCCATCAGCAGCGGTCGCGCGCGCTCCCGCAGCTCCACCACACGCGGCTCGTCGCCGTACGGCTCCAGGCGGTGCAGCAGGTCCTTCACGTACTCGGTGGTGCGCGCGGACGAGATACGGCCCGCGACCTCCACCGCCCGTACGCCCTGCTCGCACGCCGCGTCGAGGTTGCCCGACTCCAGTTCGGCGACCGCCGAGACGACCAGGCGCAGCCCGTGCGACCGGACGAACTCCTCCGTCGGCTGGGACAGCGCCTGCTCCGTGAAGCGGCGCACCTGGCGGGGCGCCTTCAGGTCGCGGTAGCACTCGGCCGCGTCGGCCGCGAAGCGGTCGTACGAGTAGAAGCCGAGCCAGGACGGGTCGTGGTCGCCGTCACGGGCGCGCTCCAGCCAGCCCTCGGCGGCCTTCAGGGCGGTGCCGGCCGCCTGGGCGTCACCGGCGCGCGCGTGGGCGCGTGCCTCGACGAGCCGGAAGAAGCTCATCGTGCGGGCGGTGGCGAGGCCACGGTTGCGCTCCACGGCGGCCTGGGCGAGGTCGACGCCCTCGTCGCCGAAGCCCCGGTAGGTCGCCTGGAGGGACATGGAGGCCAGCACATAGCCCCCGAGAGGGACGTCCGCGGCGGCCCGGGCCAGGCGCAGGGCCTGGATGTAGTAGCGCTGCGCCGCCTCCTGCTGGCCCGTGTCGAAGGCCATCCAGCCGGCGAGACGGGTGAGTTCGGCGGACGCGCCGAACAGGGCCCGGCCGACCTCGTCGGAGTAGGAGCCGAGCAGCAGCGGCGCCGCCTCGACCCGCAGACACTCGGGCACCATGGACGAACGCCAGTCGCCGCCCCCGTACTTGGAGTCCCAGCGCCTGGCGTCCTCGGCTGCCTCACGCAGCTTCAGCACGTCGCTGTGGCCGACTTTCAGCGGTGCGCCCGAGTCCTCACCGGGGCTCACGTCGCGCGCCACCGAACTGTCGGCCGGGGTTATCAGCCAGCGCGACGCGGGGGTCGCATAGGCGCTCACGGCGAAGGAACCGGCCAACGACTGCCAGATGCCACCACCGCCGGCCCGGCGCCCGGCGAGATCGAGGCGGTACAGCTCGGTCGCCGAGCGCACCGCCTGCCCGACGTCACGGGGGAAGGCGAGACCCACCTCCGGCGCCGGATCGGCGTCGGCCAGGCCGATCTCGTGCAACGGCACCGGACGGCCGAGTTTCTGGCCGATGGCGGCCGCGATGAGGTGCGGCGCGGCGCCTTGCGGCACCATGCCTTTCGACACCCAGCGCGCCACCGACGTCTTGTCGTAGCGAAGTGTCAACCCGCGTTGAGCGCCAAGATCGTTGACGCGACGCGCGAGTCCTGCGTTGCTGATTCCCGCGAGGGCGAGAACGGCGCCGAGTTTTTCGTTCGGCCCGCGTTGCTCCCTGGACATGCGCCACCCCTCGACACAGACGGCTGCCGCACTGGCATAACCACGCGGCATTCGTAAACCCAGCGTAGTTCGCCCGATCCCCAGCGTTAAGGGGCGTAGGTCCGGTTGGCGGGATTGTGGTCCGTACGACTGTACGGACGGTCGCGGCGTGCTCCTGGTGTGTGGCCGTGCGCCTGTGCGTGCGCTCTTCTCCGGCCATCGGGGGAGCGCTTCCATGGAACGTGCGTGGGTCGGCCCGCTGTACTGGATCCAGTGGGCTGGGGGACACCGCCGCCTACATCCCCGCGGGCGGCGGACCGGTCCGGGAGGCGAACTCCGCCTCCCGGACTGTGCGTTGCCGAAGCGGTGCGCAGGGCCTGTACGGAGCGTGTCCGAACGTGTCCATCGAGCGCCGATTTGGCCGAAAATCGACGGTCGGTTCTGCGGGTGATCAGCCCTCTCACCACCACAGTTGAGGGCGCTAAGGGCGTCTTGGGGGAGCGTATCGGGGGCGCATTCACGTCGACTCCGCAGGGGTGGGTGACGTGCGGAGTGCGGACGGGGCGTTGCCCGCGAGGCCGGCCGGGGTGGCCGCCGGCCCGGTGACCTAAGTGCCGGGATGCGTACGGCGACGCGAGGCCGGGCTGGGCACAAGTGGGGTGCCGCCGAAGGTGATTCAGCGGTGCGTGGCGGTCCGGCCACACGGCACTCTGTGAAGTCCCCTTCCGCGGGGGCTATTTGTCGGAAGTGTGGCACCCCGTGGCGGCGCGAGCGGCGGCACGGGGGCGCACTTCGGGGAGCGCAAGCCGCCGCAGGGGCCCTCCCTCACGCTTCCTTCGTGGCAGCATGGTGCCGAGTTCGTACGTGCACTGGTTGTCCACAGCCTGTGGAGGCGGCGATGCGATGGTTGGTGGGGTGGAGCAGCACCGTCGCCAGAGCGCCTGTGATCGGCTCGGCGGGCGCCACCGGGAACGACGGCGAGACCGTGCACCCGGTGGGATCCCAACTCCTGTGGGGCGACCCCGATCCGCTGTGGGCCGTGGGCGACTGGCGCCCCGACGAGGTGCGCGTCGTGAAGGCCGACCCCGAGAACCGCATCGCCGTCCTCGGTACCTGCGGCGCCTCCGACGAGGAACTCCGGGTGGGGCTGTTCGCCGCGCGCGGCGGGGCGCTCCGCCACCTCACCAACTGGCCCGGGAGCTACACGGCGGTCGTCCAGGTCGGCCGCCGGGTCACGGTCTGCGGTGACCTAGCCGGCGCCCGGCCCGTGTTCTACACCCCCTGGGCGGGCGGTACGGCCTACGCGACCGCCGCGCTCCCGCTCGCCGACCTCATCGAGGCCAACCTCGACTTCGGACATCTCGCGGCCCTGCTCGCCGCGCCCGACGTACCGGCCGCCGTGCACGACTCCACCCCCTACGAGGGCGTGCGGCGCATCCCGCCGGGCCACACCCTGATCCTGCGCGCCGGGGCCCGCGAGATCGCCGGCTACGAACCCGTCGCCTCCCTCGCCGTCGCCGCGCCCACCGCCGACCCCGACCGCGCCGTCGACGCCGTACGGGACGCCCTCGTGGAGGCCGTCCGCACCCGGCTCTCGGCACCCCGCCATGTACCCGGCACCGACGTGGACCCCGGACCCGTGCCCGGCATGGGCCCCGCCGAACGGCGTGCCGCGCGCGGGATGCCGGTTCCGGGCATCGGCGCCGACCTCTCCGGAGGGCCCGCCTCGGGGACCCTCGCCCTGCTCGCCGCCGGACTTCCCGGAGCGCCCGGCACGGTCCTCGGACACGGCACCGGCGCCGGTGAGCGACTGCTCGCCGTGACCTTCAACGACCTCGCCGTACCGGGGCGCGAGGCCGAACTGGAGCGGGCCGGGACGCTCGCCGCGAACCCCCGGCTGCACCACGTGGTCGTCGCCGGGGGCGAGGAGACGCTGCCCTACGCCGATCTGGAGGGCCCCCTCACCGACGAGCCCGCGCCGTCCCTGGTGACGGCGGCCCGGCACCGGGCACGGCTCGCCTCCGGCAGCGCCGACCACTTCACCGGATACGGCGCCCGGCAGGTCCTCGACGCACATCCCGCGCGGCTCGCCGACCTCCTGATGGACCGCAAGCGGCGCCATCTGGTGCGACCCGTCGCCGCGTTGACCAAGGCCGACGGCTCGGTGATGGTCCCCGCGCGCGTGTACGGCGCCGCCCGCAAACTCGCCCGGACGCCGTACCGCACCGGGGTGGACGCCCTCGCCGACCGCCTCCTGCACCGGCGGTTCGACGAGCCCGGCGGTGCGGTGGGGGCCTCGCTCGCCGCGCTGAGCTGGGCCAGACCCGGGCCCGCCGCGCGATGGCTGACCGGTGAGGCACTGGCCGAAGTATCGGTTCGCCTGCAGGGCGGCGGGGGACGTCTGAACGTCGGCCCCGGACAGCGGCCGGGCGACTTCCGCGCGCGGGCCGCACTCGCCCGTCACGCGGCGGACGTACGCGTCCTGGAGCAGGCCGCCGAGATCCGCTTCCAGCGGCTGCACACGCCGTTCCTCGACAACCAGGTCGTCCGGGCCTGCCGTGACCTGCCGGAGGCGCTGCGGGTGCAGCCCGGGGCGCGGGCGGCCATCCTGCGCAGGGTGCTGGAGGGCGCCGGGGTGGCGGATCTTCCCCCCGGGTGGGGTGCGCCGTCCCACGCCTCCGCCGCCGCGGCGGCGCGCACGGGGCTGCGGGTCGCCGCCGACTCCCTGATCGACCTCTTCGATACCCCGCTGCTCGCGCAGGCGGGCCTGGTGGAGGCCCGGGTCGTCCGCAAGGCGCTGCGCGCCGCCGCGGAGGGATCGCCGCTGCCGCTCGACGGGCTGGCCGATCTGGTGGCGCTCGAACTGTGGCTGCGGCGGCTGCTGGCGCGGCGCGGCACCTGCTGGACGGGGACGCCGGCACGCCAGCGCGCTGTTCCGGCGGGGATCGTGCCGCAGGGGCGGGCGTTGGGGGCGGGAGCCGGGGCGGTCGTGCAGCGGCGTTGACGCGGTTGCTCTTCCGGCTCCGGCTCCTGTCCGGTGGGTGGGTCGGGGCCGTGCCAGTACATCCGCCCGTCGCCGCTGAATCAGACGTGAGTGGAGAAGCGGACCGCTGCTCGATCCGGGCGTAAGCGACGGGCATGTGATGTACCGGCACGGCCCCTCGCGTCGGACGCCGGGTGCGGGCAGCGACTGGCCGGGGCGCGTCCCTTTCGTCGGGTGCCGGGTGCGGGCGTGAATTGCAGCCCCTCCGGCGTTTGAGGAGCGGGGTCTGGGGCGGAGCCCCAGGTACGGGTCGGGTAGGGGCGGAGGGGGCGAAAGAAGCCCTGGCTTCGGCCGAGGGTGGCGGGGCACTGGCGGGCTCGCCGGGGGGAAGCCGTGACCTGGGGGCGGGGGGACGGTGAGAATGGGGGCGTGCGGTACAGGATTCTGGGGGTCACCCAGGTGGAGGACGACCGGGGGGCCCTGGTCACCGTCGGCGGCCCCCGGGTCCGCGCGCTGCTCACCGCCCTCGCCCGCCACCCCGCCCGCACGACGAGCCCGGACACCCTGATCGACGAGGTGTGGGGCGACGACCCGCCGCAGGACGCCCCGGCCGCGCTCCAGGCACTGGTCGGCCGCCTCCGCAGAGCCATCGGGAAGGACGCGGTCACCTCGGAGCCGGGCGGCTACCGCCTGCGCGCCGCCCGCGACGACGTGGACCTGCACGTGTTCGAGCGACTCGTGGCGGGGGGCAGGACCGCGCTCGACCAGGGTGACGCCTCCACCGCCGCGACCCGGCTGCGCGAAGCCCTCGCCTTGTGGCGCGGTCCCGCCCTCGCCGACCTCCCCGACCGTACGGCGGCGACCCGTCCGGAGGCCCTGCGCCTGGAGGCGACCCGCAGCCGCGTCGAGGCGGACCTGCGGCTGGGCCGCGCCGCGGAGGTCGTACCGGAGCTGAAGGGGCTGACGGCGGACCACCCGTACGACGAGGCCCTGCACGTGCTGCTCATCCGGGCCCTGCACGAGGCGGGCCGCGGGGCGGACGCCCTGGCCGCGTACGAGGAGGTGCGCCGCGCGCTGGCGGAGGGCCTCGGCACGGATCCCGGGCCGGAACTCCGCTCCCTGCACGCGGCGTTGCTGGACCAGGGAGACGCCGCGGGACGGCAGGACGTGCGGCTCGGGTCGGGCGGTGCCTCGGCAGCCGGGGCCGTTGCGGGGCTCGGCCTCGCGGATCCGTCCCGGGAACGGCGGACCGGCAACATCCGTCCCCGGCTGAACTCGTTCGTGGGGCGGGAACCCGAGGTCGGGGCGATCCGTTCGGATGTGCAGAGGGCCCGCCTGGTCACGCTGACCGGACCGGGCGGTTCGGGGAAGACCCGCCTCGCCGAGGAAGCCGCCGCCGGGCTTCCGCAGGCGTGGCTGGTCGAGCTGGCACCGCTCGACCGGCCCGAGGCGGTCCCGGGCGCGGTCGTCAGCGCCCTCGGTCTGCGCGAAACCGCGCTGATCACCAACGAGATGACGACGGCGCAGGCCGACCCGGTCGCCCTGCTCGTCGAGTACTGCGCCCCGCGCAGCCAACTCCTGGTCCTTGACAACTGCGAGCACGTCATCGGAGCGGCGGCCGACCTAGCCGAGACCCTCCTGACCCGCTGCCCCGGGCTCACGATCCTCGCCACCAGTCGTGAACCCCTGGGAGTCCCCGGCGAGTTGGTGCGTCCCGTCGAGCCCCTGCTGCCCGACTCCGCGCGCCGCCTCTTCCTGGAGCGGGCAGCGGTCGTCCGTCCCGACGCCGCGACCGCGCTTCCCGACCTGGTGGCCGTGGACGAGATCTGCCGACGGCTCGACGGCCTGCCCCTGGCCATCGAGCTGGCCGCGGCGCGGCTGCGGCTGCTCACCCCCCGGCAGATCGCCGACCGGCTCGACGACCGCTTCCGCCTGCTCACCTCCGGAAGCCGCACGGTGCTGCCCCGCCAGCAGACCCTGCGCGCCGTCGTCGACTGGTCCTGGGACCTGCTCGACGAGCGGGAGCGGACCGTGCTGCGCGAGGCCTCGGTGTTCGCCGGCGGCTGGGACCTGGCGGCCGCGGAAGCCGTGTTCACCGGCTCCGCCGCCGACCTCGTCGGCGCGCTCGTCGACAAGTCCCTCGTCGTCGCCACGCCCTACGACTCGCAGGACCGTGACGGCGGTGAGGGCGGTGTCGGCGGTCAGGACAGTGGGGCGGGGGGACGTGCGGGGTTCGACGGGGGAGACGGCGGTCCGTCCGCGCCGGGCGGCCGGGGCGGTGACAGTGCTGCGGCCGGCCCCGGGGCCGGCATGTGGTACCGCCTGCTGGAGACCATCCACGAGTACGCCGGTGAGCGTGCCACCGAGGTACCCGAGCTGCGTGCCGCCGCCGAGCGGCGTCACCGCGGCTGGGCGCGGTCCCTCGTGGAGGAGGCCGAGCCGCGGCTGCGCTCGGGGGACCAGCTCCCCTGGGTGCGGCGCCTGGAGACCGAGCTCGACAACATTCGGGCGGCGCTCCACCGCTCACTCGTCGCGCAGGACGAGGAGGAGGCCGGAGCCCTGGTCCTCGCCATCGGCTGGTTCTGGTGGCTGCGCAACTTCCGGACCGAGGGAATGGAGTGGATGGACCTCGTCCTGAAGCTCGGCGCATGGCTCGACACCACGACCGGGGGCCGCGCGCACGAGAACGCCTGCGACGCGATCCTGTCCGAGCTGGAGAGCGTGGATCCCGTCGCCTCCTTCCTCGACGACCCCGAGGGCGACGAGCGGCATCCGCTGCACCGCATGCGGATGCGTCTGCGCATGTTCCATCTGTTCATGAAGGTGGACGCCGTCCCGCTGGACGAGTGGGGGGACGGGCGGACACGGGAGTACGTGGAGCGGGTGCGGGCCGTCTTCGAGAAGGGAGGCCCGGACGCCGCGCGCATGCCGGGGATCATCTGGCCGCTGGCGGCGTTCTTCCTCGGCACCGCGGAGGACATGCGGGCCGCCATGGACGCGACCGTCGCCAACTGCCGTGAGTACGGCGGCGAATGGGAGATCGGCGTCGCGCTGATGTTCCGTACGCATGTGGTCGTCGACGCCCCGGGCGGGATGGCCGGCGTGGACGACGACCTGGCGGAGCTGCGTGTGCTCAGCCGACGGGTCGGCGACCGCTGGATGCGCGCCCAGGTGTGCAGCGCCGCCGGTGAGGCCGCGATGGCGCGCGGCCGCTTCGACGCGGCGCGCGGGGAGTACGCGGAGGCGTTGCGGCTCGCCTTCGAGGTGGGGGCGTACGCGGAGACGCCGTTCCTGCTGGCCCGGCTCGGCGAGGTCGCCTACCGCTCAGGGGATCAGGTCAGGGCGCTGTCCCTGCTCGACGAGGCGAGCGTCGCCGCCGACCGGTACGGCGTTATCGATTCCCGGGCGTTCGTCAACATGCTGCGTGCCCAGATCGCCCTCGACGACGGGCGGACCGAGCTGGCGCGCGAGCTGTGGAGGGAGGCGCGGGAGGACAGCTCCCGTGGCACCCCGCCCCCGCAGTTCATGGCCGCGCTGAACTGGTCCGACGCGATGATCACGGCGGCCGAGTCCGGTCCCGCGCACGGCCTTCGGAAGCTGCGCGGTGCCGTGCGGGAGGCGGTGGACGAGCGGTGTGCCGACGTGGTGGTCGCCGGTCTCGTCGAAGCCGCGGCGGCCTTCCTCGGCCGGCTGGACGCCCACCCGGCCGCGACCCGGCTGATGGCCGCCGGCACCACCTGGCGCGGGGGACTTCCGCGGGCCGCCCGTGAGCGCGCGGAGGCCGAGCGCACCGAAGCAGCGGCACGGGCCTCCCTCGGCCCCGAGCGGTACGAGTCCGAGCGCGCCGAGGGCTCCGGCTACACCATGGCGGAGGCACAGAGCGACCTCGCCGAGGCGCTCAGGGAGTATCCCGAGGACTAGCGGACGCGGCGCGCGGCGAACGGGCATGGCGAACGGACGCGGTGCGCGGCGAACGGACATGGTGCACGGCGAACGGACATGGCCGGTCCAAGTCCCGCATGTGTCCAGCTTGTTCAGCCGGTCGAGGCGTGCAGCGGTGCGGCCGCGGGCCGTCGCCCGTGCGGGTGCGGAGGCGTCACTGGCAGAGGAACTTCGACTCCGCCCAGTCGCCCAGCGCCGCCGACGCGAACGGACTCCGGGGTTCGACGACGAGCCGGATCGTCCGGTGACCGGTGAGGTTCACATGGACGGGCACCGCCCGGTCGCCGCCCTCGATCACGGGCGACCGCCAGACCGGGGAGCCGTCGGCGTAGACGGCGAAACGCATCCTGCCTAGACCCAGTGTCAGGTCGTCGACGCCGACCATCGCGTCGTACGCCGTGCAGCTGCGGTTGAGGTCGATGGTGACGGAGGACCTGCCGTGGACGGTGACCCCGTGCGCGTAGTCGGTGTTCGCGATCGACACCCCGCTGCGCTGCCACACCCAACTGCTCTGGCCCAGCCGCATCTCGGGCTTCGTGTGGTCGCCCGCGACGCCGTACTCCAGCTCGCTCCACTGGTAGACGACCGGAGCGGGCGGTGGTGGTGGCGCCGGAGCCGGTGGCGGAGTGGGTGTCGGTGTGGGCTTCGGCGGAGTGGGGGCAGGGGTGGGCGTGGGCTTCGGTGCAGGCGGCGGAGTGGGCGACGGCTTCGGCTTCGGGGTGGGCTTCGGCCGGGGCGAGGGGGGCGGGGTCGGTGTGGGCGCGGGCGCCTTCAGGACCGGTGGCGCGGGTGCGGGAGCCTTCTCGGGCGGCTCGGGAGTGGGAACCGGCGCCTCGACGGCGGGCGAGGCGGCCGGCCGGGCCTCGGGCCGCTTGGCCGCGCTGTCGTTGCCGACGAGGGCGAGTGCCACCGCCGCGGCGGCGACCGCGACGACTCCCGCGGCGATGCCCGCCTTGATCGGGGCGCCGATGCCCTCGGAGGCCGCCGCGCCTCCGCCGGCGCCCGCTCCTCCCGAGCTGCCGCTCGCCGCGGCGGCCGCGCCCGCCGCTCCGGCCGCGCCCGTTCCCACGCCACCGGCGATCAGCGCCATGACCTTCGCGTACCCGGCGGCACCGAACCAGCCGATGACCGCGACCGGGACGACCGCGGGGATGCCGCTGGCGACTTCCTTGATCTGGCCCGCCGCCAGGCGGCACTTGGCGCACTCCTCCAGGTGCTTGCGCAGGCCCCGTTCCGCACGGGTGCGCAGACCGCCGCGGGCGTAGGCGCCGAGCCGGTCGGCGTAGCGAGCGCACTCCTCGTCCATCGTCAGCGTGGTGCTGACGTGGGCCTGGAGGTACGCCTGCTTCAGCCCCTCGCGGGCGCGGCTGGCGAGGACGCGGGTGCCGTTGGCGTCGAGGCCGAAGAGCGTGGCGACCTCGCTGGGCGACTCGTCCTCGACCTCCGTGTGCCACAGCACGGCCTGCCAGCGCTCCGGCAGCGAACGGAAGGCCTGCATGGCCATCGACTGCTCGGCCTCGTGCATGGCCCGGACGTCGGCACCGAGGTCGAGGGTGTCGTCGTCGGAGACCTCGGAGCCGCGGGCGGCCTGGGCGGCGAACACCGCGAAGTCGTCCACGAGTTGCTCTCGCTTGGCGGACTTCGTCCAGTGCGCGGCGACCCGGCGCACGGTGGTGAGGAGATAGGCGCGGACGGCGTGCTCGGGACCACTGCCGCCGCGTACGGCCTGGAGCATGCGGGCGAACACCTCGGCCGTGAGGTCGTCGGCGGTGTGCGCGTCGCGGCAGCAGGTGCGGGCGTACCGGCGGACGGCGTCGGAGTGCCGGCGGTACAGCTCCTCGTAGGCGGTGTCGTCGCCCGCGCGCATCCGCTCGATCAGACCGGCGTCGGGGGGCGGCAGTTCCACCGGGGGTGGCAGCACACCGGGGTCACGCCGGTCGAACCGGTCACGCTGCGGAGGAACGCTCGGGTCGGGGGCGCCCGCTCCGGAGGGTCTGCTCCCGGACGCCGGGCCGCTGCCGGAAGCCGGTCCGGGGACGGGTGTTGGTCCAGGGGCTGCCGCGGGTCCGGGGACGGATGCCGGGCCGGGGCCGGGCGTGCGGCCGGTCGTGGAAGCAGGTCCGGTGCTGGTTCCCGGGGTGCCGGTTCCCGGATCGGGCGCGGCGTCGGACGGCGGGCCGGGCGGAGGGATGTGGGCGGTGCCGCCGCCGCGCGGGCCGCCCTGACTCGGCACCTGGTGCGGGGATGCGCCGCCGGATTCCGTGTCGCCGTCGGCGCCACCGTCACCGAGGGACTCGTCCCGCCCGTCAACGCTCATCGCGGAAAGCCCCCGCCTGCACACTCGGACCCGAATACCGGGACAGAGTGCCACATGCTCCTGAAGCGGGGCCTGTTCGTACGGACCAACCACTCGTCCGAGGGGATTTGCCGCTCGGCAGTACTAACCGTCACCCGTTCGGGGAATGGTCAACGGCCGCGTTGCTGCCGGGAGTTGACGTCCCGCACCGAGATGACCGGATAGGGGTGGAAGCTCCCGGTACGCGCAGGGAGTCCCTGCGCGTACCGGCGGAGCGAGCGTGCGGGCGTCCGTCCGTGCGGACGGCGTGGGTGCGCCGGGGTGGCCCCGGCGCGGATCACGCCGGACGCGAACGGAGACCCTCCAGCAGGATGTCCAGCAGCCGGGCCGAGGCCGCGGCCTGCTGGGCCGGGTCCGGCAGCGAGGGCGCCGCCGTCGCGATGACGAGCAGCACGTCCGCCACGGTGACGTCGGCGCGCAACTCACCCGCGGCGCGCGCCCGGTCGACCAGCCGGCCGACCACCTCGAGCAGCGTGGCCGCGCCGGCGTCGTCCACCGCCGCGATCACCTCGTCCTCGGGAGCGGGCCGCTGCTCGACGAGCCGCAGCTCGGGCGTGAGCTGGGACCGCTGCTGCGGCACCCGCGCCCCGTCCGGCTCCGTCTCGTCCTCCGGCACGCCGACCCGCAGCACCTGCGGGGGCAGCAGCCGTCCGGCGCCCGAGGCCACCGACGTCCGCAGGAAGCGCGAGAGCGCCGACCACGGCTCGTCCTCCTGGCCGAGCGCGGTGCGTGCCTGGTCGGTCAGCCGGGAGGTCTCCTCCTCGGCTATCCGGCGCACCAGGACGTCCTTGCTCGGGAAGCGCCGGTACACCGTGCCGACGCCGACCCGGGCGCGACGCGCGACGTCCTCCATCGGCGCGCCGTAGCCCAGCTCGCCGAAGACCTCGCGTGCCGCGCGCAGTACGTGTTCAAGGTTGCGCTGTGCGTCCACACGCAGCGGTGTCGTGCGCGATCCGTCCACCGGACCGCGGCCGTTCCCGCCCGCCGCGCCGACCGCGCCACCGGGTGCGATGGCAGAAGCCGTCGACCAATGAGAGTCCTGAATGTGCATAAGCGTTCCCCCGGTAATGACGTCTCCCCCCGGAGACTCTCCCCGCCATTGATAGCCGGAGCGTGCGGAACAAGCTTGTGCGCGGGCCCTCGTGCGGACCCACCGAGCGCATCCCCCTACACCCCGTCGACACACGAACATAGTTGAGTGAGGGTCAATTCAGAAGGGGCAGGTTCCGCACGGAGCGCCCCCCGATCGGAGTACGGGCCGGGTACGTCCCGGTTGCGCCCCCTCCGAGTACCCCCCTCGCCCACCGTGACCTGGCCTTCTCCTGCGGACTCCGGCAAATCGGCCAAGTCCGTACGTTGTCCGCGACCGGTCACACAAATTGCTGGGGCTGTGGACAAACTCCGGACAGGGGTGCGTCATGGGATGGTGAAGGAACGTGCGCGCATTCTCATTGTCGGCGGCGGCTACGTCGGGATGTACACCGCTCTGCGTCTCCAGCGAAAGTTGAAGGCCGAACTGAAACGGGGCGACGTCGAGATCGTCATCGTCTCCCCCGACCCATATATGACCTATCAGCCGTTCCTTCCGGAGGCCGCCGCGGGCTCCATCTCCCCGCGCCACGTGGTCGTTCCGCTGCGCCGGGTCCTCGACCAGTGCCGGATCGTCATCGGCGAGGCCCGCTCGATCGACCACGCCAAACGCACCGCGACGCTCACCACCCTCGCCACCGCGGAGGAGGGCGCCGGCGAGGAACAGATCTCGTACGACGAACTCGTGCTCGCGCCCGGCTCGATCTCCCGCACCCTCCCGATCCCCGGACTCGCCGAGTACGCCATCGGCTTCAAGACCGTCGAAGAGGCCATCGGGCTGCGCAACCACGTCATCGAGCAGATGGACATCGCCTCCTCCACCCGCGACCCCGCGATCCGCGACGCCGCCCTGACCTTCGTCTTCGTGGGCGGCGGATACGCGGGCGTCGAAGCGCTCGGCGAGCTGGAGGACATGGCCCGCTACACCGCGCGGTACTACCACAACATCCAGCCCGAGGACATGAAGTGGATCCTCGTGGAGGCCTCGAACCGCATCCTCCCCGAGGTCGGCGAGGAGATGGGCAAGTACACCGTCACCGAGCTGCGCCGCCGCAACATCGACGTACGCCTGGAGACCCGCCTCGACAGCTGCGCCGACCGGGTCGCCGTCCTCGACGACGGCTCGCGCTTCCCGACCCGCACCGTCGTCTGGACCGCCGGCGTGAAACCCCACCCGGTTCTCGCCGCGACCGACCTCCCGCTGAACGAGCGCGGCCGGCTGCTGTGCACCCCTCAGCTGACCGTCGACGGCGCCCCGCACGCGTGGGCGGCGGGAGACGCCGCCGCCGTCCCCGACGTGACCGCGGAGCCCGGCAAGGAGACCGCGCCCAACGCCCAGCACGCCGTGCGCCAGGCGAAGGTCCTCGGCGACAACCTCGCGCACACCCTGCGCGGCGAACCCCTGGAGACGTACTCCCACAAGTACGTCGGCTCGGTGGCCTCCCTCGGCCTGCACAAGGGTGTCGCACACGTCTACGGACGCAAGCTGAAGGGCTATCCTGCCTGGTTCATGCACCGCGTCTACCACCTCAGCAGGGTGCCCACCTTCAACCGCAAGGCCCGTGTGCTCGCCGAATGGACCCTGGCGGGCCTCTTCAAGCGGGAGATCGTGTCCCTCGGCTCACTCGAACACCCCCGTGCGGAGTTCGAACTCGCGGCCGGTGGAAAGCCTCCGACCGACCCGAAGGGGTCGTCCTGACCGGACGCAGGAACTCCACCGGCTGGGGCGGCGTCTGAAGGATGTCGGCCCGGTCGGTCAGACTGCCAGACTGGTCCACGACTTTGGGCGGGTGCACCGCTCGCCCTTCTAACACGAGGCTTTCCCCACTGTGAACTTCACGCGCTGGAGCGCCCGGCTCCCCGGAACGCAGCGCCGCGCCGCAGCGCGGACCGAGCACACGGCCGTCCCGGACCGGCGCGGGGAAGGCGCCGTGCCCGCGGCCCGGGCCGAGCAGCTCACCGACGACGCGCCACCCGGACTCGCCGTCGACGAACTCCCCGTGCGCGAGGTCCTCGACCGCGTCCCCGCGCTCGTCGCCCTCGTGCACGGCCCCGACCACCGCGTCGCCTACGTCAACGACGCGTACATCGCCGCCTTCGGCGCCCGGCCCGCCGCCGAGCCCGCGCGCGAGGCCCTGCCCGAACTGGAGGAGCTGGGCCTGCTGCCGCTCCTCGACCAGGTCCTGCGCAGCGCCAAGTCCCGCACGGTGAAGTCCCGCAAGGTGTCGACCGGCCGCTCGTACACGTTCACCTGCACCCCCGTCGAAGGCTCCCCGGAAGGACACGGCGGAGGCGTCCTGATCTTCGCGACCGACGTCACCGACCACGCCGAGGCCGCCGAGCGGCTCCGCGCCAGCGAGCGCCAACAGCGCGAGACCGCCGTCACCCTCCAGCGCTCCCTGCTCCCCCAGGAGTTGGAGGAGCCCGACGACCTGCGCATCGCCGCCACCTACCTGCCCGGCGGCACGGAAGCGGCGGTCGGCGGCGACTGGTACGACGTCATCACCCTCGGCGGCGGCCGTACCGCGCTCGTCATCGGCGACGTCATGGGCCGCGGGATCCGCGCCGCCGCGGTCATGGGCCAGCTCCGCACCGCGGTCCGCGCCTACGCCCGCCTCGACCTGCCGCCCCACGAGGTCCTCCAGCTCCTCGACGGCCTCGCCACCGAGATCGACGCGAACCAGATCGCCACGTGCGTGTACGCGATCCACGACCCGAACGAGGGCCGGCTGGTCTACGCGTCCGCGGGCCACCTGCCGATCCTGGTCCGCAACGAGGACGGCACCACACACCGCGGCGACGAACCGACCGGGCCGCCACTCGGCACGGGCGGCTGGCTGCACGCCTCCGGCTCGGTCCCCCTCGGCCCCGGCTCCACGGCCGTCCTCTATACGGACGGCCTGGTCGAGCGCCGGGACGAAGACCTCGACGAGGGCATCGCGTCCCTGGAACGCGCCCTGGCCGGCGCCACCGGAACCCCCCAGGTGGTCTGCGACCGACTGGTCCGCGCGGCCGGCGTCACCGCCGAGCACGACGACGACGTCGCCGTCCTCGTCCTCCAGCACCCGTCCCGCACCGGCCCCGACGGCGAACTCTTCCGCAACGCGGCCCTGGAACTGCTCGGCGGAGTCGAAGCCACCCCACGCGCGCGTGCCTTCGCCTCCGGCGTGCTCACCAGCTGGCGCTTCCCGGCCGAGCTGCACGACCTCGGTGTGCTGGCCGCCAGCGAACTCGTCGCCAACTCACTCCAGCACGGCACCCCGCCCATGCGCCTGCGGCTGCGCCGTACCGACCGCCGCCTGATCATCGAGGTGACCGACGGCGACGACCACCTGCCGCGCCGCCGCCGCGCCGAACCCGCGGACGAGGCGGGCCGCGGCATCGCCATCGTCGCCACGATCGCCTCCAACTGGGGCTCCCGCCGCACACCGGGCGGCGGCAAGGCGGTCTGGTGCGAGTTCGCCCTCCCACGCGCCGGGAGCTGAAGCGCCCGCCGGAAACCGAGACCGCCCGTCGGACCGGCACCCCGCGTCCGCCCGGACACTCACCGACGGCCACCCGGAAACATCCGTGCGTCCCCTGGCCGAGCGCGGCACCCGGTGCTAAGAGCTCCCCATGGCAGATGAATCGGGCTTTCAGCTCAAAGGAAGCGCCCCCGAGCGCTACGAGCGGTACGCGGCACCGTTCATGGCGCCCTTCGTGGAAGCGATCCTGGACGCGGTCGACCTCTACCCCGGAGCCACGGTGCTCGACCTGGCCTGCGGCACCGGCTTCGCGGCCCGCGCGGCGGCCGCCCGGGTGGGCCCCGCCGGCCGGGTCTCGGGGGCGGACATCAACACCGGCATGATCGGCGTGGCCGCGGAGCGCGCGCCCCGCATGTATCCGGACATCGAGTTCACCGTCGCCCCCGCCGAAAGGCTCCCCTACGAGGACGCGGCCTTCGACGTGGTCGTGTGCCAGCAGGGCGTCCAGTTCTTTCCCGACCTGGACGCGGCCTTCGCGGAGACGGCCCGCGTGACGCGCCCCGGCGGCCGCTTCGCCGCCACCGCGTGGGCCGCCCGAGAACTCATCCCGTACTTCGCCGCCCAGTACGAAGCGGTCGAGGAACACGGCGGGAAGGAACTCGCGGAGGACTACGAGGGCGCGTTCTCCGGCACCTCCGAACGGCTCTCCGCCGCCCTGCGAGGCGCCGGCTTCCACGATGTCGCCGTCCACCGGATCACTTTCGGCATCCCCTTCCCGCCCCTCGACGCGTACGCCCCCGGCCAGCTCTCGTCCACATCCTGGGGGCAGGCGATCGTCGACACCGCGGGCGAGGACGCGCTCCTGCGCGCGGGACGGGCGGTCCACACCAAACTCGCCGGCCACACCGCCCCCGACGGCACCGCCACCCTCCCCTTCACCGCCAACCTGCTGACCGGCATCCGCTGACACCCCTCCCGCACACACGAAGCGGCCGCCATCACGTCCCTTCGTGATGGCGGCCGTCGTGGTCCGCGTCCGTCCCGCAGCCCGGCGGTCAGGCGCTCGCGGGCACCGGCTCGGCCGGAGCCCCGCCCTGCGCGACCACCCGGCTCCTCGCGAGCCACGGCTGGTTCTGCACCGGCGTGAGCTGCCGCCCGAGCCGCACGGCGAGCACCGTGATGCCGAGCGAGAACAGCAGGAACACCACAACGTACGGGCCGTGCAGCGACGCCCCCATCGGACCGCCCACCGCCGGACCCACCGCCAGCGCGAGCTGCTTCACCAGGGCGAACGCCGAGTTGTACTGACCGGCCATGCCCGTCGGCGCCAGATCGGCGACCAGCGGCGCGACCGTCGGCGACAGCATCGCCTCACCGAGCCCGAAGAGCGCGTACGTCGAGACGAAGGCGGCCGTGGCCATCGTCTGGCTGCCGTGCCCGAGCCCCGCGTAACCGGCCGCCAGCCAGGCGACCGCCCAGATCAGCCCGACCGCGGCGATCACACGGGACCGCTTGCGACGCTCCACGAACTTCAGCACCGCGAACTGCGCGACCACGATCATCGCCGTGTTCGCCGCCATCGCCGTACCGAGCGCGGACGTGGAGATCCCGGCCGCCTCGACACCGTAGGCCGAGAGCCCCGACTCGAACTGGCCGTAGCAGGCGAAGAACAGCACGAAGCCCAGCACGGACAACTGCACCATGGCCCGGTTGCCGAGCAGCTGCTTCCAGCTGCCTCCCTTGCCCTGCGGCGCACCCTCGCCGATCCGTGGCGCATGCGGCATCCGCACCGTCGCCACGATCACGGCCAGCAGCAGGAACATCGCCGCCTCGATCGCGAACAGCAGCGTGAACGAACTCGCACGGCTGGTGTCGACGATGTGCCCGCCGATCAGACCGCCGACCCCGAGACCGAGGTTCTGCAGGAAGAACTGCATCGCGAACGCCCGCGACCGCGTGTCCGCCGTCGAGCAGTCCACGATCATCGTCGCCAGCGCCGGCTGCATCACGGCCTGACCGGCACCCAGCGCCGCAGCCGACAGCAGTACGGTCGTCGCGCCGCTCGCAAGCCCGAGGCTCAGCGCCCCGAGAGCGGCCGTCACCAGGGCGACGAGAAGGACCGGCAGCGGGCCGCGCCGGACGATCGCCCGCCCGGCGAACGGCAGCACGACGAGAGCGGCCACGGCGAAGACGGCGAGCACGATGCCCGCCGTCATGGAGCCGAGTCCCCGCACCTGCGCCACATAGACGTAGAGGAAGGGGACGGTAAAGCCGAGCCCGAACGCGCTGAGTGCGTTGCCCACGTGGATCCGGCGCATCGCTGCGCCCATCGCCCTGGTCACTTTCACCTGCCTTGATCGAGAAGCCGTCGCGGCCCACGTCCGTACGGGAGCGTCCAGGAGACGCGTTCCCCCGCATGGATGCAGGCCTGAAGACTTCGAAGCTAAAGTTAGATATTGAACTGTACACCTCGAAGGACTTCGACGCCAAGCGGTGCCGTGCCATACTCGGGCCATGGGCGACACCCCCGGCGTCAGCGAGCCGACACTCGACGAACAGATCGCCGCGTACCAGCGCGAGTTCCAGGACCTGGACCCCCAGGTCGAGGAGATCGTCTCGGCGCTGTCCCGCCTGAACCGGCGGATGAACGTCGCCTACGGCCGGCAGACGGCCGCACTCGGCATCAGCAACGCCGAGTGGGAGGTCCTCAAGGCCCTCGTGCTCGCGGGTGCCCCGTACCGCCTGGGCCCGAGCGAACTGGCCAAGCGGCTCGGCCTGACCCCCGCCGCCATGACCCACCGCATCGACCGCATGGTCGGCGAGGGCCTGGTCACCCGGGAGCGGGACGAGTCGAACCGGGTCCGCGTCATCGTCGAGCTGACGGACGAGGGCCGGGAGAAGTGGCTGGAGGCGATGCGGATGGCCACGGTCTTCGAGGAGGACCTGCTCCAGGACCTCTCCACCAAGGAGCGCGGTGTACTGGGAGAGGTGCTGACCCGTCTCCTGCGCAGGGTGGAGGACGCCCAGCCGGACGCCGGCGGCCGGCTCAGCGACCTCGATTAAAGATCTTGACAGGGGAGGGTTGACACTGCCTCCCCGGATCCGTAAGGTTCTTCGAGTTGCCACGGGGCCGGAACGGTTCCGCGACAACACATCCGCCGCGGATGCGGCACCCAAACCTTCAGTACGATCTCCCACCGGGATTCAATTCGGCGTGCCCGAATTGAATTCGATTTGGGCCTGGCAGCCCGATTAGGAACTGCCGGGAGGATCCGCTAAAGTTTGGGACGTCGGAACGGCCCAACAGCCGCGAGGACAAGCCCCGCTGACTGGGGGTCAGGCCCGAAAGGATCTGATAGAGTCGGACTCGCCGGAAAGGGAAACGCGAAAGCGAAAACCTGGAAAGCGCCGAGGAAATCGGATACGGAAACGGTCTGATAGAGTCGGAAATGCAAGACCGAAGGGAAGCGCCCGGAGGAAAGCCCGAGAGGGTGAGTACAAAGGAAGCGTCCGTTCCTTGAGAACTCAACAGCGTGCCAAAAATCAACGCCAGATTTGTTGATACCCCGTCTCCGGCCGATCGGCCGGGACGAGGTTCCTTTGAAAAAAGTCCTGCCCCTTGGGGTAGGCGCACAGCGAGGACGCTGTGAACGACCGGTCCTATTCCGACCGGTTGTTCCGCTCTCGTGGTGTCGTCCCGATTACGGGAAAACATTCACGGAGAGTTTGATCCTGGCTCAGGACGAACGCTGGCGGCGTGCTTAACACATGCAAGTCGAACGATGAAGCCTTTCGGGGTGGATTAGTGGCGAACGGGTGAGTAACACGTGGGCAATCTGCCCTTCACTCTGGGACAAGCCCTGGAAACGGGGTCTAATACCGGATAACACTCCTGCCTGCATGGGTGGGGGTTAAAAGCTCCGGCGGTGAAGGATGAGCCCGCGGCCTATCAGCTTGTTGGTGAGGTAGTGGCTCACCAAGGCGACGACGGGTAGCCGGCCTGAGAGGGCGACCGGCCACACTGGGACTGAGACACGGCCCAGACTCCTACGGGAGGCAGCAGTGGGGAATATTGCACAATGGGCGAAAGCCTGATGCAGCGACGCCGCGTGAGGGATGACGGCCTTCGGGTTGTAAACCTCTTTCAGCAGGGAAGAAGCGAAAGTGACGGTACCTGCAGAAGAAGCGCCGGCTAACTACGTGCCAGCAGCCGCGGTAATACGTAGGGCGCAAGCGTTGTCCGGAATTATTGGGCGTAAAGAGCTCGTAGGCGGCTTGTCACGTCGGTTGTGAAAGCCCGGGGCTTAACCCCGGGTCTGCAGTCGATACGGGCAGGCTAGAGTGTGGTAGGGGAGATCGGAATTCCTGGTGTAGCGGTGAAATGCGCAGATATCAGGAGGAACACCGGTGGCGAAGGCGGATCTCTGGGCCATTACTGACGCTGAGGAGCGAAAGCGTGGGGAGCGAACAGGATTAGATACCCTGGTAGTCCACGCCGTAAACGGTGGGAACTAGGTGTTGGCGACATTCCACGTCGTCGGTGCCGCAGCTAACGCATTAAGTTCCCCGCCTGGGGAGTACGGCCGCAAGGCTAAAACTCAAAGGAATTGACGGGGGCCCGCACAAGCAGCGGAGCATGTGGCTTAATTCGACGCAACGCGAAGAACCTTACCAAGGCTTGACATACACCGGAAAGCATTAGAGATAGTGCCCCCCTTGTGGTCGGTGTACAGGTGGTGCATGGCTGTCGTCAGCTCGTGTCGTGAGATGTTGGGTTAAGTCCCGCAACGAGCGCAACCCTTGTTCTGTGTTGCCAGCATGCCCTTCGGGGTGATGGGGACTCACAGGAGACTGCCGGGGTCAACTCGGAGGAAGGTGGGGACGACGTCAAGTCATCATGCCCCTTATGTCTTGGGCTGCACACGTGCTACAATGGCAGGTACAAAGAGCTGCGAAGCCGCGAGGCGGAGCGAATCTCAAAAAGCCTGTCTCAGTTCGGATTGGGGTCTGCAACTCGACCCCATGAAGTCGGAGTTGCTAGTAATCGCAGATCAGCATTGCTGCGGTGAATACGTTCCCGGGCCTTGTACACACCGCCCGTCACGTCACGAAAGTCGGTAACACCCGAAGCCGGTGGCCCAACCCCTTGTGGGAGGGAGCTGTCGAAGGTGGGACTGGCGATTGGGACGAAGTCGTAACAAGGTAGCCGTACCGGAAGGTGCGGCTGGATCACCTCCTTTCTAAGGAGCATCTAGGCCGCCAAGCTTGCTTGGTGGTCCAGGGCCATTACGTCGGCATACGTTCGACGGTGGTTGCTCATGGGTGGAACGTTGATTATTCGGCACTCTTGACTGTCTTCTCCTTCGAGTACTGTCCTTCGGGGCGTGGAAAGAATGAGGGAAGCAGGAAGAGGGTCGGGCACGCTGTTGGGTGTCTGAAGGTACGGCCGATTGTTGGCTGCCTTCAGTGCCGGCCCCAGTGAACTCCGGTGGTAACCGGGGGTGATGGGTGGTTGGTCGTTGTTTGAGAACTGCACAGTGGACGCGAGCATCTGTGGCCAAGTTTTTAAGGGCGCACGGTGGATGCCTTGGCACCAGGAACCGATGAAGGACGTGGGAGGCCACGATAGTCCCCGGGGAGCCGTCAACCAGGCTTTGATCCGGGGGTTTCCGAATGGGGAAACCCGGCAGTCGTCATGGGCTGTCACCCACTGCTGAACACATAGGCAGTGTGGAGGGAACGCGGGGAAGTGAAACATCTCAGTACCCGCAGGAAGAGAAAACAACCGTGATTCCGGGAGTAGTGGCGAGCGAAACCGGATGAGGCCAAACCTTGTATGTGTGAGACCCGGCAGGGGTTGCATGCAAGGGGTTGTGGGATCTCTCTTTCACAGTCTGCCGGCTGTGAGGCGAGTCAGAAACCGTTGATGTAGACGAAGGACATGCGAAAGGTCCGGCGTAGAGGGTAAGACCCCCGTAGTCGAAACATCAACGGCTCGTTTGAGAGACACCCAAGTAGCACGGGGCCCGAGAAATCCCGTGTGAATCTGGCGGGACCACCCGCTAAGCCTAAATATTCCCTGGTGACCGATAGCGGATAGTACCGTGAGGGAATGGTGAAAAGTACCGCGGGAGCGGAGTGAAATAGTACCTGAAACCGTGTGCCTACAAGCCGTGGGAGCGTCGCGCATCGAGTTTACTCGGTGCGTCGTGACTGCGTGCCTTTTGAAGAATGAGCCTGCGAGTTTGCGGTGTGTTGCGAGGTTAACCCGTGTGGGGAAGCCGTAGCGAAAGCGAGTCCGAATAGGGCGATTTAGTAGCGCGCTCAAGACCCGAAGCGGAGTGATCTAGCCATGGGCAGGTTGAAGCGGCTGTAAGAGGTCGTGGAGGACCGAACCCACCAGGGTTGAAAACCTGGGGGATGACCTGTGGTTAGGGGTGAAAGGCCAATCAAACTCCGTGATAGCTGGTTCTCCCCGAAATGCATTTAGGTGCAGCGTCGTGTGTTTCTTGCCGGAGGTAGAGCACTGGATAGGCGATGGGCCCTACCGGGTTACTGACCTTAGCCAAACTCCGAATGCCGGTAAGTGAGAGCACGGCAGTGAGACTGTGGGGGATAAGCTCCATGGTCGAGAGGGAAACAGCCCAGAGCATCGACTAAGGCCCCTAAGCGTACGCTAAGTGGGAAAGGATGTGGAGTCGCACAGACAACCAGGAGGTTGGCTTAGAAGCAGCCACCCTTGAAAGAGTGCGTAATAGCTCACTGGTCTAGTGATTCCGCGCCGACAATGTAGCGGGGCTCAAGCGTACCGCCGAAGTCGTGTCATTGCAGCAATAGGGCCAACGCCCGCTGTGATGGGTAGGGGAGCGTCGTGTGCCGGGTGAAGCCGCGCCGGAAGGCAGTGGTGGACGGTTCACGAGTGAGAATGCAGGCATGAGTAGCGATACACACGTGAGAAACGTGTGCGCCGATTGACTAAGGGTTCCTGGGTCAAGCTGATCTGCCCAGGGTAAGTCGGGACCTAAGGCGAGGCCGACAGGCGTAGTCGATGGATAACCGGTTGATATTCCGGTACCCGCTGTGAAGCGTCAAACATCGAGCCCATTAATGCTAAGGCCGTGAAGCCGCCCTGATCTCTTCGGAGTTGAGGGGAGTGGTGGAGCCGCCGGCCCAAGGTGGTAGTAGGTGAGTGATGGGGTGACGCAGGAAGGTAGTCCATCCCGGGCGGTGGTTGTCCCGGGGTAAGGGTGTAGGCCGTGTGATAGGTAAATCCGTCACACATTAAGGCTGAGACCTGATGCCGAGCCGATTGTGGTGAAGTGGATGATCCTATGCTGTCGAGAAAAGCCTCTAGCGAGTTTCATGGCGGCCCGTACCCTAAACCGACTCAGGTGGTCAGGTAGAGAATACCGAGGCGTTCGGGTGAACTATGGTTAAGGAACTCGGCAAAATGCCCCCGTAACTTCGGGAGAAGGGGGGCCATCACTGGTGATCCGATTTACTCGGTGAGCTGGGGGTGGCCGCAGAGACCAGCGAGAAGCGACTGTTTACTAAAAACACAGGTCCGTGCGAAGCCGTAAGGCGATGTATACGGACTGACGCCTGCCCGGTGCTGGAACGTTAAGGGGACCGGTTAGTCACTCTTCGGGGTGGCGAAGCTGAGAACTTAAGCGCCAGTAAACGGCGGTGGTAACTATAACCATCCTAAGGTAGCGAAATTCCTTGTCGGGTAAGTTCCGACCTGCACGAATGGCGTAACGACTTCTCGACTGTCTCAACCATAGGCCCGGTGAAATTGCACTACGAGTAAAGATGCTCGTTTCGCGCAGCAGGACGGAAAGACCCCGGGACCTTTACTACAGTTTGATATTGGTGTTCGGTTCGGCTTGTGTAGGATAGCTGGGAGACTTTGAAGTCATGGCGCCAGCCATGGTGGAGTCGTCGTTGAAATACCAGTCTGGTCGTGCTGGATGTCTAACCTGGGTCCGTGATCCGGATCAGGGACAGTGTCTGATGGGTAGTTTAACTGGGGCGGTTGCCTCCTAAAGAGTAACGGAGGCGCCCAAAGGTTCCCTCAGCCTGGTTGGTAATCAGGTGTTGAGTGTAAGTGCACAAGGGAGCTTGACTGTGAGACCGACGGGTCGAGCAGGGACGAAAGTCGGGACTAGTGATCCGGCGGTGGCTTGTGGAAGCGCCGTCGCTCAACGGATAAAAGGTACCCCGGGGATAACAGGCTGATCTTCCCCAAGAGTCCATATCGACGGGATGGTTTGGCACCTCGATGTCGGCTCGTCGCATCCTGGGGCTGGAGTCGGTCCCAAGGGTTGGGCTGTTCGCCCATTAAAGCGGTACGCGAGCTGGGTTTAGAACGTCGTGAGACAGTTCGGTCCCTATCCGCTGTGCGCGTAGGAATATTGAGAAGGGCTGTCCCTAGTACGAGAGGACCGGGACGGACGAACCTCTGGTGTGCCAGTTGTCCTGCCAAGGGCATGGCTGGTTGGCTACGTTCGGGAGGGATAACCGCTGAAAGCATCTAAGCGGGAAGCCTGCTTCGAGATGAGTATTCCCACCCCCTTGAGGGGTTAAGGCTCCCAGTAGACGACTGGGTTGATAGGCCAGATCTGGAAGGCGGGTAACCGCTGGAGGTGACTGGTACTAATAGGCCGAGGGCTTGTCCTCAGTTGCTCGCGTCCACTGTGTTGGTTCTGAAACCACGAACAACCGTCGTAGCTATGCCACGGCTCCGGTTGACAGTTTCATAGTGTTTCGGTGGTCATAGCGTGAGGGAAACGCCCGGTTACATTCCGAACCCGGAAGCTAAGCCTCACAGCGCCGATGGTACTGCAGGGGGGACCCTGTGGGAGAGTAGGACGCCGCCGAACAATTTTTGAGAAGACCCCCGTGCCGGGGATACCGGTACGGGGGTTTTCTGCGTTCCAGGGCCTTTTTCGTACGGCCGGGCGTCGGTGAATTGAGAAAGACGAAGGAATGGGGGGCGGTCTCCTTATGGAGACCGCCCCCGATTCCTGTTTTCCGGCTACTTCAGGCGGGACGACGCGACGATCGAGACGATGTGGGCCGGCACCAGGAGCCAGACGATCGCCGTCACGGCGATCGTGGCGACGCGGGTGGCGGTCAGGTCGCCGAGGGCCAGGTCGACGACCGCGGTGACGAGCAGCAGAAGAGTGCACTCGATGCCGTTGACCAGGCGGTGGAGGCCGACGGCCGAGGCGAGCCTGCGGACGTTGGCGAGACCGCTGGAGCGCGGGACGACGGACTGATCGGTGGCCTTCTGCATGCCACTGTCGGAGCGTGCCACGTGCACGAGGTCCGAGGACGACTTCAGCAGCAGGACGCCGACGGCCGCCGCGAGCCCCGCGACCAGGTAGGGGTCCAGACCGAGCTGGGCGGCCCGGATGCCCATGCCGACCATGACGGCCGCGTCGGCGAGGTAGGCGCCGAGCCGGTCCAGGTAGACGCCGAGCGGGCTGAACTGGCGCCGCCAGCGCGCCACTTCACCGTCCACGCAGTCGAGCAGCAGGTACAGCTGCATGAACAGGACGGAGAGGACCGCGCCGCCGAGGCCCGGCAGGATCAGGGCGACTCCGGACAGGACACCCGCGGCCACCATGATCACGGTGATCTGGTTCGGCGAGATACGGGCGTCGACGAGCCGGAGGGTCACCCGGAGGGACAGGGACCTCATGTAGAGGCGGCCGGCCCAGTGTTCGGCCCTGCTGTCCAGCTTGCCCTCGGGATGAATGACGGTGCGGAGTTCCTCGAGTTGGACCTTGGCCATGCGGTGTTTCTCCCTGACGAGCCGATGCTGTAGCGGTTGTTGGCTGGAGCTGTCGTACAAGGGAAGAGCATGACGGGGGGTGGGCAGACGGCGTTCGGCAGGGTGGATATCCGGGTGAGCGATGGTGCGGCGCCGTACTACCGTGACCCTCATGACCCACGTGATCCGTTCCATATGGCCCGACGAGTGGCGCCAGGTGAAGGAGCTCAGGCTC
This sequence comes from Streptomyces sp. NBC_01428, assembly GCF_036231965.1. Lineage (NCBI taxonomy): Bacteria > Bacillati > Actinomycetota > Actinomycetes > Kitasatosporales > Streptomycetaceae > Streptomyces > Streptomyces sp. NBC_01428. Next base: position 4,939,831 of record NZ_CP109499.1, read on the forward strand.
GACGCACTCCGGGACCCCGTCGCTCATCTCGCGTTCCTGGAGACCTACGAGGACGCGTCCGCCAAGGCCGACGGCTTCTGGAAGGAGCGGGCGGCCGGCGCTGCCGTGGGCGTCGAGCAGCGGCAGCAGCTCGTCGCGGTCGGCGAGGACGGAGCGTGGGGCGGGTCCGTGACCGTTCTGGTCGAGGAGGCCGGGTCGGTCGACCCGTTCGGGCAGGTCACCGAGCAGAGCCAGGGACATCTGGTGGGGGTCTTCGTACGGCCCGAGCACCGGGGGAGCGCGGCCGGGGTGACCCAGGCACTCTTCGACGCCGCTCTCGTGTGGTCCTGGGGGATCGGACTGGAGCGCGTACGGCTCTTCGTCCACGAGAAGAACAGCCGGGCGGAGGCGTTCTACCGGAAGGCCGGTTTCCGTCCCACCGGGAACACCGTGCCGATGCCCGGGGACACCGGGGAGCTGGAGCTGGAGTTCGTGATCACCCGGAGCGAGTGACGGAGCGCCCTCCGGTATCCGGCGCGGCGGCCTAGGATTCCCGGGGAGGATCGCAGCCGTCCCGGGGGAGCAGACGTGGAACTCGCCGCTGTCGGAACGAGGTTGGCCTCGGCCGCCGTGGGCCCTCTCGTGAAGAGACTGTTCGTCACCGAAGGACCCGGTGCCGGGCTCGTCGACCGGCCGATCCGTATCTCCGGGTATGTCTCCTTCACCGGGGAGAAGCGCTCCCTCACCGAGGCGGACGTCCGTGAACTCGCGGCGAAGCTGGTCCGGCAGGGGCTGCGGAGCGGCGAACGGGCCATCGCGGACGCCGAGGAACAGGCCGTCGTCGACGCGCTCGGCGCCACGCTCCACGCACTCGGTGACCTCACCCTCACCGACCTCGACGCCGTACGGCTGGGGCACCAGGAGTTCGCGCGGGAGCTGCGGCGGGCCGGTGACCGTCCCGAGCGCCGTCTGAGTTCCGCGGCGACGTACTTCTACGAGCGGCTGGTCGACACCGCCTGTCTGCACATCCTGCAGTTCTTCACGCAGCGGTCGACGTTCGTCGCGCACGCTCTGGTGGAGCAGGCCCGGGGCCTCGACGAACTCATCTCCAAGGTGGACGAGTTGGTCCGGCGCAGCCCCCTGCCGGGCGGCGAGGACGCCGCCTTCGAGCAGCGGTATCTGGAGCATCTGCGCAAGAAGCACGGGAAGCTCACCATCCACGGGATCGACCTGAGCAGCTCGCCCACGCGGTGGCCGCTGGATGTGGCGTACCTGAACCTGGAGACGACCCGTCGGGTGCCGAGTCCGGCGCCCCGGGGGGAGACCGGGCAGGCCTATCAGCGGGCGCTCGCCGACGGGACCGAACCCGCCGACCAGGTCCTCGACGCCGACCGTCGGGTGCTGCTGCGCGGTGAGGCGGGTTCCGGGAAGAGCACGCTCGTGCAGTGGCTGGCCGTCACCGCCGCCCGCGGGGGGTCGACCGGGCGGCTGGACCACCTCGACGGCCGGGTGCCCTTCGTCCTGCCGCTCCGTACCCTCACACGCCACGGCCTGCGGCTGCCCAACCCCCGTGACCTGCTCGCCGCGACCGGCTGCCCGTTGGCCGGCGGGCAGCCGGACGGATGGGAGGACCGGGTGCTCCTCGCCGGACGCGGGTTGATCCTCGTCGACGGGATCGACGAGGTCCCCGAGCCCGAGCGGGAACGGACCCGCGGCTGGCTGCGGGACCTGATGGAGACGTACGACGGGGAGAACCGCTGGCTGGTCACGTCCAGGCCCTCCGCCGTAGGCCACGACTGGCTGGTCGAGGACGGGTTCCGCGAGGTGACGCTCTCCGCCATGGGACCGGCCGACGTCGCGGCCTTCATCGGGCGGTGGCACGCGGCGGCCGGCGCGGGTTCGGACGACGGGGGCGAGCTGGACCGGTACACGGCACAGCTCCGTACGGCCGTGCGGACGCAGCCGGACCTGGGGCGGCTCGCCACCAACCCGCTGATGTGCGGCTTGATCTGTGCCCTCCACCATGACCGGCGCGGCTCCCTGCCCCACGGCCGCAAGGACCTGTACGAGGCCGCTCTGTCGATGCTGCTCAGCCGCCGCGACCGGGAGCGGGACATGGCGCTTCCCGCGCTCCGCGAGGAGCCGCAGCTGGCGGTGCTCCAACTCCTCGCCTACTGGCTCATCAAGAACGGCCGTACCGAGATGGACCGTTCACGGGCGGAGGCCATCGTGGCCCGGGTGCTGCCGGCGATCCCCGAGGTCGCGGAGCTGGGCGGGGCGCCGGCCGTCCTCGACCACTTCGTCCAGCGCAGCGGCCTGGTGCGCGAACCCGCGCCCGGCACCGTGGATTTCGTCCACCGGACCTTCCAGGACTTCCTCGGTGCGCGGGCCGCCGTCGAGGAGGGCGACTTCGGGCTGCTGGTCGAGCACGCGGACGACGACCAGTGGGAGGACGTGATCCGCATGGCCGTCGCGCTCGCCCGCCCCCGGGAGCGCGAGGCGATCTTCCGGGAGCTGTTGGCGCGGGGGGAACATGCACCGGACCAGCGGGTACGGGCGCGGATCCACCTGCTCGCGGCGGCCTGCCTCGAGCACGCCACGTCGCTCGCTCCGTCCGTGCGGGAGGCCGTGGAGCGGGCGACCGCGGCCCTCGTCCCTCCGGGGAACGAGGAGGAGGCGCGGGCACTGGCCGATGTCGGGCCGTTGATCCTGCACCTGTTGCCCGGGCCCGGGGACCTCGACGACGACATGGCCGCGTACCGCACGGTCATCGCGGCCTCGCACATCGCCTCGGACGCGGCGGTCGCCTTCCTCGCCCGCTTCACCGGGCACCCCTTCGTCCGGGTCCGTGCCCAGCTCATGTGGGCCTGGTCCCGCTTCGACAGCGCGCGGTACGCCGACGAGGTCATCGGGCGGCTGGATCCGGAGGGCCTCATCCACACCGTCCGCACCGACGAGCAGCTCGGTCACCTGCGGCGACTCGGGCGGGTGCCGGAGAGCATGGACGTGAGGGCCGGTGTGTCCGTGGCCGCTCTGGCCTCCTACCTCGCGGTGCACCGCGTCCGTGAACTGACGCTTCCCGAGGGCATGGTGGCCGGTGTGCGCGCCGCGCTGGGGGAGGTCTCCGTCGACGTGGACGCCGATCCCGTGCGCGGTGCCGACGGCCGGGTCCGGGTGGTGCGGCTGACGCTCGATGGGTGACGGGTGGCGGGTGATGGACGGGGCGGGGAGCGGTTCTCGGCCGGTCAGTCCGGCAGCTCGTACGACGGCCACCGCGAGCGGAGTTGTTCACGCGAGCGGAGGAGGGCCAGGGTCGGGAGGCCGCGGGCCGGGCCCGTGGTGAGGAGGTCGGGGAGCTGGGGGAGCGGGGCCACCGCCGCCACGTCGTCCAGGACGAGCGTGAGTGGTGGGTCGAGCCGACCGGAGGATGACCGTTCGGCCATGCGCCGGCCACGCTCGACCACGCTTGAGGTGAGGGCCGTCAGGAGCGGCATGGCGCCGGGGTGCGCCTTGGGGTCCTCGATCGGTTCACCGACCACATAGAGCGTGCCCCCTTCGTCCACGAAAGAATCCAGGGTGAGGCTGTCAGTTCGGTTCGGGGCGCAGGATTCCCGGATGTTGACCGTGCCGAGCGAGGAAAGGGCCCGTGCCGTCAACTCCTGGGCGATGTCCCGGCGTTCGGGGTGCGAGGTGAGTGCGGCCTCCAGTTCGCCGGCGGCGCCGGACGCGGCCTTGGGGTTCGTCCGCAGGGCCCGTACGGCGTCCTGGACCTGGGTGCCCTGGGCCCACCGATGCACGTGGCGGAAGGCCTTGCCCTCGACGGCCGCGGCGTGCAGATAGCTGCGCAGGAGCGTTTCGGCGACGTCGGCCATCGCCTGGTCGACCTTGGCGGTGGGGCGCACGCCGGCGAGGAGGGCGCTCGCGCGGGCAGCGGCCGTCTCCCTGTCCTGGCAGCCGGCCGCGGGGGACCAGTGCATGCGGGCCGGGGTGTCGCACAGGTGGGTGGGGTCGTAGAGGAGGACGGGGCCCAGCTTGGCGCGGGCGTCTTTGGTCTCCGACCAGATGCGCGGGTCGGAGGTGACGACGAGCGCGGGACCCTCGGCGTCGCGCACGGCCTGGGTGGCGGTGGGGCGGCGGGCCTCGGCCGCGCCCAGGACCACCGCGTGGGTGTTCTCCCAGGCCTGCTTAGGCTGGGCCGGTGTCGTGGTGAGGGGGGCCGTGCCGTCGGTGGGCGCCACCTCCCGGCCGCCCGCCCACATCGTGGCCGCCGTGGCGGCTCCCGCGCCCGCGTCCGCACCCGGGGCGGCAGGTGCCCGCCCGGCCGGCTGTGCGTCTGTCTGTACGCCCGCCTGGGCGGTGCCCGTCCGTCGCCCGGACCGATCCGCCGTCGGGGCGTCCTCGGCGGCCAGGGAGGCCGTGGGAGCCGTCACCGGCGGCTGCGTAGCGGATGTCGGCTGTGCGGGGCCGGGATACTGCGCGGTCGCCGGGGGCTGCTGCTCCGCCCACGCCTGCTGCTCGGCCCTGGCCGACGGCACCACCGGGCCGATCGCACCGGCGGACGCCACCGCTTCGGCACGTCTTCGGGCCCGGCCCGCACGCCACCGGGCCACCGTCCCCATCACGAACACGGTGAGGACCAGCAGGACCATCAACTGGCCGATGAACAGGCCCCAGAAGAGCCCGTAGCCGGACAGCTGCGCGGCGGGGGTGTCGGGCCAGGCGCCCGGCAGGTCGTGCGGCGCGCCGATCAGATGCCGCATGGCCAGGGGCGTCCGCGGAAAGGTGACCGCGTCCGGCCAGGCACCGCGGGCGAACAGGCCCGCGAGGCCCGTCGCCGTCCACACCATCAGGGTCATGCCGAGGAGGAAGCCGAGCACCCCGATCAGCAGGCCGTCGGGGATGCCGCCCTCCCCCTCGCGCCGGGGGCCGTTCCGGTCGTCCGGTCTCATCGCAGGCCGCCTCACGCCACCGTGGACTCGGAGGAGTCGTCGATGTCGCTGAGGTGCTGCTCCATGAAGGCCGCCGCCCGTTCCTCCGCCTCCAGTTCGGCGGCGCGCATCGCGTCGTCGGAGAGGAGGAGGTCGGCCGAGGACTCGGTCATGGCCCGGTCGGTGAAGACCAGGGGGCGCTCCGTCTCGGTGATGAGGTGCTTGACCACCTGGACGTTGCCGTTGACGTCCCAGACCGCGATGCCCGGAGTGAGCGTCGGGATGATCTCGACCGCCCACCGTGGCAGGCCGAGGACCCGGCCCGTCGCCCGTGCCTCGTCGGCCTTCTGGGCGTAGATCGTTCTGGTCGACGCCATCTTCAGGATCGCCGCGGCCTCCTTCGCCGCCGCTCCGTCGACGACGTCGGAGAGGTGGTGGACCACCGCCACGAAGGACAGGCCGAGGCGCCGCCCGAACTTCAGCAGCCGCTGGAAGAGCTGGGCCACGAAGGGGCTGTTGATGATGTGCCACGCCTCCTCCACCAGGAAGATGCGCTTCTTGCGGTCGGGCCGGATCCAGGTGTGCTCCAGCCACACGCCGACGATCGCCATCAGGATCGGCATGGCGATGGAGTTCCGGTCGATGTGCGACAGGTCGAAGACGATCAGGGGGGCGTCCAGGTCGATGCCCACCGTCGTCGGACCGTCGAACATGCCCCGCAGGTCACCGTCGACGAGCCGGTCGAGGACGAGGGCGACGTCCAGACCCCAGGCCCGAACGTCGTCTATGGCGACGTTCATCGCCTCGGCCGACTCCGGTTCGGGGTGGCGCAGCATCTCCACGATGTCGGTGAGGACGGGCTGGCGCTCGACGACCGTCTCGTTGACGTAGGCGTGCGCGACCTTCAGGGCGAAGCCGGAGCGTTCGTCGAGGCCGTGGCCCATGGCGACCTCGACGATGGTGCGCAGCAGGGCGAGCTGGCCCGTCGTCGTGATCGCGGGGTCGAGCGGGTTGAGCCGGATGCCCATGTCGAGGGCGGCCGTCGGGTCGAGCCGGATGGGGGTTATCCCCAGCTCCTCCGCGATGAGGTTCCACTCGCCGACGCCGTCCTCGCCCTGGGCGTCGAGGACGACGACCTGGCGGTCGCGGAAGCGCAGCTGGCGCAGGACGTAGGTCTTCTCCAGGGCCGACTTGCCGTTGCCGGACTCGCCGAGGACCAGCCAGTGCGGGGCGGGGAGCTGCTGCCCGTACAGCTGGAAGGGGTCGTAGATGTAGCCCTTCCCGGAGTACACCTCGCGGCCGATGATGACGCCCGAGTCACCGAGGCCGGGCGCGGCCGTGGGGAGGTAGACGGCCTGGGCCTGTCCCGTGGAGGTGCGGACGGGGAGCCGGGTCGTCTCGACCTTTCCGAAGAGGAAGGACGTGAAGGCGTCGGTAGCGATGGACAGCGGATCCCGCATCAGTGCATCAGCCCCTACCTGCGGATTCCGGTGGCGAACGGCAGTGTGTTGACGAAGGCGCGGTGGTGCTCGCGGTCGCACCACTCCAGCTTCAGGTACGACTTGCCGGCCGAGGCGCGGATGGTGCGCTTGTCGCGCGCGAGCGCCTCGGGGTTGCGCGAGGACACCGTGATGTAGCCGACGAGGTTGACGCCCGCGGCGCCGCTCGCGAGGTCCTCGCCGCGCTGGTCGAGCCGGTTGTGCGAGGCGATGTCGCGGGGGTCGACGGTGCGGTTCATCTTGGCGGCGCGGCTGGTCTCGGCGTCGTCGTTCGTCTTCTCGGTCAGCATGCGTTCGATGGCGATCTCGGTCGGTTCGAGGTCCATCGTCACGGAGACCGTGCGGATGACGTCCGGGGTGTGGACGAGCAGCGGGGCGAGGAAGTTGACCCCCACGGGGGTCATCGGCCACTCCTTCACCCAGGCCGTGGAGTGGCACCAGGGCGCGCGGGTGGAGGACTCGCGGGTCTTCGCCTGGAGGTACGTCGGTTCCATGGCGTCCAGCTCGGCCGGCCAGGCGTTGCGCTTGGTCATGGCCTGGATGTGGTCGATCGGGTGGTCCGGGTCGTACATCGAGTGCACCAGGGAGGCGAGCCGCCCCTGACCGAGCGGCTGCCGTACGCGGATGTCGGCTTCCTGGAGCCGGGAGCAGATGTCGGTCAGCTCGCGCGCCATGACGACGGCGAGTCCGGCGTCCCGGTCGAGCTTGCGTCCGCCCTGCGGCCGGGCGGCGCGCGCCATGGCCTGCGCCTCGGAGGCCAGTTCGCGCGAGTAGTGCATGCACGCGACGAGGTAGGCGCGGTGCTGCTCGCTGCTGGTGGACACCATCGACTGGAGCTGGTCGTAGGACTGCTGGAGCCAGCCCGGGGCGCGCTCGTCACCGCGGACCGAGACGTCCTTGGCGTGGGCGTCCGGGTCGGCGGGGAGGGTGCGGGCGAGCATCTGGAGGCGGGTGACGAAGCCGTCGCCGTTCGCCACGTGCTTGAGCAGCGTGCCGAAGCGGTCGACGAGGGCCTCCTGGTCCTCGCTGTCGCGCAGGCCGACGCCGGGTCCCTCGATCTCGATGGCGGCCGTGACGGTGCGCCGGTCGGCGTGCAGCAGCACGGCGATCTCGTCGGGGCCGAAGGGGGCGGCGAGCCAGGAGATCCGGCCGATGCCGGGCGGCGGGCCGATCTCGACCTCCTTGCCGTCGATGCGGACTCCGGCCTCCATCACCTGGCTGCGGTACGCGGTGCCCTTGCGCAGGCTCCGCTTGTAGCTGCGGTTGATCTCGAACCACTTGTAGAACGTGCGGCGCTTGTACGGGACGTACACCGCGGCCAGCGCGAGCAGCGGGAAGCCCATGAGCAGCACGATCCGCAGGGACAGGACCGGGACGATCAGGCCGCACATCATGCCGAGGAACGCGCCCGCGATGATGAGCGCGATCTCGCCGGACTCGCGGTTGCGGCCGACGATCGCGTTCGGCCGGGCGCGGCCGATCAGATATGTACGGCGGGGCGTGACCACGTGGGACACGTGGGACTCGGTCGTCAACGCCCTTCACCTCCCGTGCTGTTGGTGCTGCTGTTGCGGGTGTTGCTCGCGTGCGGGGTGTTGACCGGGCTGCTACGCGGTGGGGGTGCGGCGGAGGGGACAGATCCGCCGCCTCCGTTCGGCGTACGACTGCTGTGCGCGGCCACACCACCGGACGCGGGGTTGGCGGGGCGGGGCTGGCTGCTCCCGCCTCCGCCGCCGTTGTTGTCCGCGCGGGTGCTGTGCGTCTTGATGCCCTGCGCGACCATGGTGGCCGGGGAGCTGATGACGGCGGCTGCCTTGCCTTCGGCGCCCTGCATGATGCGGTTGTTGCGGGATCCGGCGAGTTCGTCGCCGAAGCCCGGTACGAAGCGGTAGATCATCGCGCTGGCGAAGATGGCGAGCAGGATGATGGCGAGGCCGGAGACGACCGCGGAGAAGGCGTCGGGGCCGCTGTCGGAGCTGAGGGCGCCGGCGAGGCCGAGCACGATCACGATGACCGGCTTCACCAGGATCACCGCGATCATGATGCCCGCCCAGCGGCGGACGTGGCCCCACAGGTTCTTGTCGACGAGGCCCGCGTAGACGACGGTGCCCAGCAGGGCGCCGACGTAGAGCAGGGCTGCCCGGATCACCAGCTCCAGCCAGAGGACGCCGGCGGCCAGGATCGAGACCAGCGAGACGACGATCAGCATGATCGGGCCGCCGCCGATGTTCTCGCCCTTGCCGAGCGCGCCGGAGAACGTCCCGAAGAACGCGTCCGTCTGGTTCCCGGTGGTCTTGGCGAGCACCTCCGTCACGCCGTCCGTCGCCGAGACGACCGTGTAGAGGATCAACGGGGTGAACGCCGAGGCCAGCACGGTCAGCCAGAGGAACCCGATCGCCTCGGACAGGGCCGTGCCGAGGGGGACACCCCGGACGGCCCGCTTCGCCACGGCCAGCAGCCACAGCAGCAGGGTCAGGATCGTGGACGCCGCGAAGACGACGGCGTACTGCTGGAGGAACTTGGGGTTCGTGAAGTCGACGTTGGCGGTGTCGTTCACGGCGGAGGAGAGTTTGTCGACGGTCCAGGAGGCGGCGTCGGCGCAGCCCTTCGCCAGGGAGGACAGGGGGTCGAGGGTCGACCCGAGCCCCCCGGGGTCACTGGTGAGGCCGGTCTTGCCGCCGCCCTTGTCGCTCTCGCAGTACTTCTTGGCGGGGCCGCGCACGAGATCGCACGCGTTGCTGCTGGGAGTCGGGGTGGGGGCCGCCATGGCGTTGGTGGCCAGCAGGACGGCGGCCGACTGCACGGCCGCCACCGCGGCAGCGAGCGAGAGGGCACGACGCGGCTTGTTAGCGGGCATACGTGAACCCTCCGTACTCCTCGACAGCCTTGGTCATGTCGTCGGCGGTGGAGGCCTTCTGGTCCCGACCGACCGGGACCGGCCCGTCCTTCTGGGTGAAGTCGGCGACCTTCCAGTCGCCGCCCACCCACTTGAGCTGGTAGGTCGTCGTGTACCAGCTCTCGGACACCGGGTTGGTGGATCCTTCTCCGGTCAGTCCGAACAGCGACGTGTACCAGAGCTCGACGGTGGCCGTGTCACCGCCGGACGCGGTGAGTTTGGTGCCCACGGGGATGATCCGCGAGACGAACGTCTGACCTGCCGGTGCGGCCCCGCTCTTGTCCAGACCGATGTTGGTCAGGAACTTCTCACTGGAGTACGCCGCGTCCAGGTCGGGCTGCCGTGCGGCGGCCACGTCGGGCGCGTACACGGCGTCGACGATCGCGTGCCGCTGTCCGGTGTCGAACATCCCCGTCGAGCCCAGCGCGATCCCGTAGTTGGTGGCCGCGCTCTGCGCGCCCTCCCCCGTGTGGGGGAAGCCCGAGGGGATGCCTGCGGATCTGGTGTCCACGGGGTGGTCGCCCGAGGCGGCCGTCGGGGACGTCTTCGCCTTGTCGCCGCCCGTGTCGCCCGACGAGGGCGAGTCGTCGCCGCGGTTCGCGAAGGCGATCGCGGCGATGAGGAGGACGACGACGCCGACGACCGTGATCAGGCTCCGGGAGGAGGATCCGCGGCCCCGGCGCGCGCCGCCGTAGACGTCGCCCGGGCGGTCGGGGAGGCGGGTGCGGGTCTGGCCGGAGCCGCCGTACCCTCCGTCCTCGCCGCGCGAGGCGTCGCCGTACCCGGGTTCGTCTCCGAGACTCATGCCGCGTACGCCCCCTCAACCTCTCGCTGAACCACGTAGTACGACGGTAGCCGTGCTGGTTCCCGCGCGGGCGCGGTGTGGTGACTCGACATCAGGGAAACGCAACCTCAGCCGGTGGGCACGACGGACGGGTGGGTCGGAGGACGGGGTGTCCGGGCACGCCCGGCCGGGGACTGACGGTGCGCCGGCTGCGGCGCGGTCCGGCCGGGCTACACGGCCATGCCGTACACGATGGTGAAGAGCGTGCCGAGGGAACCGATGATGAAGACTCCCGTGAGCCCGGCGATGATGAGGCCCTTGCCCTGTTCGGCGCTGAAGGTGTCGCGGAGGGCGGTCGCGCCGATGCGCTGCTTGGCCGCTCCCCAGATCGCGATGCCGAGGCACAGCAGGATGGCGACCGCCATCACCACCTCGACCATCACCTTGGCTTCGTTGCCCAGGCTGCCGAAGGGGCCCCAGTCCGGGGCGATCCCGCCGATGATCGTGTTGATGTCGCCCTTGTCGGCTGCGAAAAGCATGTAAGTCACCGCCCCTAGTGGGTAGTTCTGCACCCCCTGCCACTGCGCAGAGGTCGGGCCCATTCTCGCCGACAAAGACGCCTTCGTATGTCGACTTGACGTCATTGGTTGGCGGATTTCGCACGAATCCCTTGTCACCGGCGTGCGCGGGGACCCTTTCGGGAGGCGTACGGCGGTATACGTAGAGTCGTATGGTCACTCTGTGTATCACGGCCGGTCACGCCGGGCAATGAAGTGGGAGCGAAACCTGTCGTGTGGTTCCGTCGTTGTCCCCTTCTACGGCGCTCGCGCGGACCGCTGCCGGCCGACACGGCGCCCCCGTACCGCTCATGACGGTCCGTCGCCTCCAGGCTATCCCCCCGTGCGGGCGCGGGGGTACGCGCGTGGGGCTTCCGCAAGGGCGGACCGAGGCACCTCGGCTCAGGGGCGGTCGTCTGAGGGAGCCGGGGGCCGCTCGTCGTGGGCGCCCGCCACGAAGTGGTCGAACTCGCCCGCCCGGACACCCAGGACGAACGCGTCCCATTTCCTGCGCGTGGTGGTGACGACGTTCTCCGGGTCGCCGGTCTCCCGGAGGTGGACCAGGCCGTCCGTGCCGAAGGCGAGCTCGATCCAGGGGCCGGGTCCGGTCACGCCGTCCGGCGCGGCCCGCACCCAGTCGAGGCCCGGGGGGATGTCGGTCAACGGTGGTGTTCCTCTCCGGCCAGGTGGAAGCAGGCCTCTGCCTCGCCGCGTCCGGACCCCGGGTCCGTGATCGGAGACTTCCGCGGCCACCGTATCCCCGGCCCACGGCCCTCGTGGCGCGTGGACGGCAGCTCGCCCGGGGCTGTCCGGAAGAGGGCTGTCACCCGGCCGGCCGCCCTGCCGGGCCCGGGCCCCGCAGGGCCCGCGGGGTCTGGACGGGCGGCGCCGGAGGTCTCGGGCGATACTCGGACTCGTCCAAGGTTTCGCTCACCCGCTCGGGGCAAGGTGAGAGGCGATGAAGCGCACCCGCGTCACCCCTTTCCCCGGAGCCAGGCGGCGGCCCGCGCTGCTCGGCGCGGCGGTCGTGCTGCTGGCCGTGACGTCCTCGTCGGTGGCGGTGGCCGACGACGGGCCGGGACCGTTCGGCGTGACCGTCCAGGCCGCCGCGAACGCCCGCACGGCCCGCATCGGCGCCCTGTTCCACGGGGACGCGGCGAGCAAGGGCGGCGGCGGGCACTTCTGCACCGCCTCCGTCGTGCACAGCGCGGGACACGACCTCCTCATCACCGCGGCCCACTGCCTGGACGGGGGCCGGGCGATGTCCTTCGCGCCCGGCTACCGGGACGGCACCGCGCCGTACGGGTTCTGGGACGTCCGGCGCGTGTTCCTGCCCGACGGGTGGAAGAACGGGCGAGCCGAGGACAGGGAGGACAGCGACATCGCGTTCGCCGTCCTCGGCGAGCGGGACGGCAAGAAGGCCGAGGACGCCGTCGGCGGCGCCAACGCCTTCGCCGCGCACCGCGCCACCGGAGCCACCGCGGTCACCGTCACCGGATACCCCAGCTCCGCGGACACCGCCATCACCTGCACCGACAAGCCCACCGCGCAGAGCCGCACGCAGCAGCGCGTCGCGTGCCCCGACTTCGCCGGCGGGACCAGCGGCAGCCCCTGGGTGAACGGGGACGGCGCCGTCGTCGGCGTGATCGGCGGCCACGAGCAGGGCGGGAAGACCGACGACATCTCGTACAGCGCCGTGTTCGGCACCGAGGCCGCCGACCTCTACCGCGAGGCCGGACTGGCCGGCTAGGGACTGGCCGGTTAGGGACTGTCCGGCGGAACCTCGCCTCCCGCCTGTGCGCGATCTCCCCCGCGCGCGGAGCCCGCCTCTACACTGACGTCGGCGGACTCCTGTGCGGTGAGGGGCGGTTGACGGTGCGTAAGGCGTGGATCGTGGCGACCGTTGCCATCGGCGCGGGGATCAGCTTCGTGATGCTGCTCGTCGTCGGCGTCTACATGGTCGCCGGGAACCTCGCCAACGGCATCGGCGGCGGCGCCGTCGGACTCGCCAAGGGCGCCGTGCCCGCCGCGTACCAGCCCCTCGTGCAGAAGTGGGGCAATCTCTGCGGAGCGATCAATCCCGCGCTGCTGGCCGCCCAGCTGTATCAGGAGAGCGGATTCAATCCGAACGCGAAGAGTCCCGCGAAGGCCGAAGGGATAGCGCAATTCATCCCGGGGACCTGGGCCACGCACGGAGTGGACGGTGACGGCGACGGTGACCGCGACGTCTGGGACCCGAATGACGCGATTCCGTCGGCGGCCTCGTACGACTGCCAGCTCGCCTCGTACGTGAAGAACGCGCCCGGAAACGTCACCGAGAACATGCTCGCCGCCTACAACGCGGGCGCGTACGCGGTCATCAAGTACAAGGGCGTACCGCCGTACAAAGAGACCCAGAACTACGTGAAGACGATCACCACGCTGTCGAAGAGCTTCGCCGCTCCGGTGACCCGCGTGGACCCGTCGAAGCAGGCCGCGACCGCCATCACCTACGCGCAGAAGAAGCTCGGCACGCCCTACCTGTGGGGTGGCACCGGCACCGCTGACCAGGGCGGACGCTTCGACTGCTCGGGTCTCACCCAGGCCTCCTACGAGAGCGCCGGGATCACCCTGCCGCGGGTCGCCAACGACCAGTACAACGCGGGAGCGCACCCCAAGAGGTCCGAACTCCTGCCGGGCGACCTGGTGTTCTTCTCCGACGACCTCACCAACTCCCGCGCCATCCGGCACGTGGGGATCTACGTGGGCGGCGGATACATGATCGACGCGCCCCGCACAGGTGCCGTCATCCGCTTCGACCCCATCGACACCCCCGACTACTTCGGGGCCACCCGAGTGACGGAAGATGGCGCGAAAGCATTGCCCACTTCGATCTGAACCCACCCCCTGAGCTGCGGCGATGTGTCTCTCTTCGATAACGTCTGCGTGATCGTTCCGTGGAGTGCGGAACCCACCGCAGGGAACTGTGCGTTCCTATTCCACGTAGAGAACCTGTTCTACGACCACGGGGGTGGATCGAGCGGCGCGCGAAAAGGCGCGACCGTGGGAAAGACGACGAAGGGGCCGCAGCACCATGGCTGGACTCGCCGAATCCGGTTCGAACCCCGACGTCGACCTGCTGTACGACATCAATGGCCTGGCCAAGGACGCGCCGCACTGGTTCGACCGCGGTATGGAGTTCGTCGGTGAGTGGGGTCTCCTGCTCGCGATGGTCCTCCTGGTCGTCGGGTGCTGGTGGACCGTCCGGCGGCGGGGCGGCACCGACGCCGCGTCCTCCGTGGCCGCCCTCGTCTGGGCCCCGCTCGCGGCCGGCATCGCCGTCCTGGTGAACGTTCCGATACGGGGTTTCGTGGAGCGGCCGCGCCCCTTCGTCGACCACCAGGGCCTCGACGTCCTCATCGGCGGCAAGACCGACTTCTCCTTCGTCAGCGACCACGCGACGCTCACCATGGCGATGGGCGTCGGACTCTTCGTCGCGAACCGCAAGTTCGGCCTCGCCGGCATAGGGCTCGCCCTGCTCGAAGGCTTCTGCCGCGTCTACATGGGAGTGCACTACCCGACGGACGTCATCGGCGGCTTCGCCCTCGGCACCGCGGTCGCCCTGTTGCTGTCGCCGCTCGCCATGGCCCTGCTGACCCCGGTCATGAAGGCCGTGGAGCGGTCCCCGCGCGCGGGACGGCTGATCCGCGCGCGGAACGGCGCTCCCGCCGGGCAGGAGACGCTCATCCCCGGGGCGCGCACCGAGCACTCCGAGGAGCGGGACCTCGCGGCCTGAGCGTGCGAGCGGGTGCCCGCGGCGGTGACGGGCGGCGCCCGCTGCCGGGGCGCCCGTCACGGCGGCGGACTACAGCGCCTGCGGGAACGAGAAGAAGCGGTCCGGGTCGTAACGGTGCTTCAGCGTCTTGAGGCGGGTCGCCGCGTCCCCGTAGTAGGCCTTGCGCCAGTCCGTCAGGGTCGCGTCCGTGTAGTTCTGGTAGGCCGCGCCCGAGGCGTGCCGGGCCATCGCGTGGTGCGCGCCGGTCAGCCAGGACTGGGCGGTGGTGCCGGACGTGCCCGCCTGCCACGACACGATGTACTGCGCGAGCATCCGGGAGCGGCGGTGCACGAACGCCGTCGCCGTGGGCGACACCCGGTTGACCGCGCCGCCGAGCGCCGTGAGCGCGATGCTGCCCGCCCCGCCGCGGACCGCGGAGATCTGGCTCAGCAGCGTCTGGATGCCGGCCGCGGAGATCGACCGGTCGAAGAAGTCCGAACGGGCCGCGTACGTCTCGCGTCCGAGGGCGCCCTGCGTGTCGCGGCCCGGCGTCGAGCCCGGCAGATGGCACTGGGCGTCCGCCGAGAACGACGAGCAGCCCGCGTACACCTCCATCGACTCCTCGTACGAACGCCGCTTGAGGGAGACGCTGCGCGCGGGGGAGCCGATGCGGTCGGCCAGTTTGTCCACGGCGTTCTGGAGCTCGCCGTAGGTGCCGAGGGAGAAGGCGGCGACCGAGACGGTCGGGCTGCCGCCGGAGGCGCTCGCGAGATGGCACGACGACCAGATCTCGTCCGGCTGGTCCGGGCCCCATTCCTGCCAGGCCTTCACCACGGCGGCGGCCTTCGCCCACGGCCAGGTCATGTACGCGGAGACGCCCTGCGGCGCCGGGTGGGTCTTGAAGCGCAGTTCGGTCACGACGCCGAAGTTGCCGTTGCCCGCGCCGCGCAGCGCCCAGAACAGGTCCTTGTTCGCGGAGGAGTCGGCGGTCAGCTGCTTGCCGTCGGCGGTGATCAGCGTCGCCTGCGTGAGGCTGTCGCAGGTCAGTCCGTACGCCCGTGACACCACGCCGTGGCCGCCGCCCAGCGTCAGACCGGAGACGCCCACGGTGGGGCAGGAGCCCGCGGGGATCGTGACGCCCTTCGCGGCCAGCGTCCGGTAGACGTCGATCAGCTTCGAGCCGGCCCCGACGACGGCCTCGTTCGCCGAGGCGCGGATCTTGTTCAGCTTGGAGACGTCGATGATCAGGCGGCCGTCTCCGGAGGACCAACCGGCGTACGAGTGGCCGCCGTTGCGTATCGACACCTTGACCCCGTGGGCGCGGGCGTAGTCCATCGTCGTGCGTATGTCGCCGGCGTGCGCGACGTAGGCGACGGCGGCGGGCTTCAGGCCGTCGAAGCGCGTGTTGTACAGCTGGTGCGCGGCCGACCAGCTGCGGTCGCCCGGGCGCACGAGGGCACCGTCCAGGGAATGGGAGAGGGCTGTCCAGTTGGCGGCCGCGCGCGTGCTCGCGGTCGCCGAGCGTATGCCGGAGGCGTCCGCCGCGCTGTTCCCCGCCGTGCCGGAGGCACCTGAAGCACCGCCGCTGTCCGTGCCGTTGCACGCGGACGTCGCCGCCGCCGCGAGGACGGCTGTGGTGCCGCCGATGAACGTACGCCGTTGCATGTGCGCCTCCCCTGGGTTCCGTGGAACGAGACGGGCCCCCGGGCCCGCAGGTTCCACGTCCGAACGTCGCGAAACCGCTACAGCTCCCGCATCCCAGCACGCGCGCACCGTGAGGGGAACGGCGGGGTGGTCACGAAGGGGGAGCGAAAGGCGGAAAGGGAGGGGATGGAGAGGAGGGAGAGGAGGCCGGTGGGGGAGAGGGAGACGGGGGAGGGGCGGACGAGTGTTCCTCAGGGGGCGTCGCGTTCCTCAGGGGGTGTCGCCCGTCGCGTGGGCCGCGCCGTCCGCGCGGGCCTGGCTTCTCGCGCGGCGGGCCGGGCCCCGCCAGCCGCAGGTGCAGCGGGCCAGACAGAAGGGACCTTGCTCGACGGTGGTCGCGCGGTGCTCTGATACCGGGTCGGTGATGTCCTGCTGCTCCACACCGACAACGTTACCCAAGGCAAGTGAACGGACTCCTGCCGCGTGACGACCGCCCCCACCCGTCGTTAAGCGGGAGGACAGGGAGGCCCGGGACGGACCGGCTGGGGGTCGGCGGACGATGGTGGCGCAGCAGGAGGGACGGGCGACCGCGATGGCGCTCGTCATGGCGGGACTCGTGGTCTGCGGAACCGGGTGCTCGGGCGGCGGGGCCGCCGCCGAGGACGTCGGCACCGGCGCCGACACCGTGGGGACGCTGCGCCAGGCGGCCGGCGCGCTGGAACGCGCGGGCAGCGCCAAGGCCACCACGTCCATGGAGATGGCGACCGGCGGCACCCGGGTCACCATTCGCGGACAGGGCGTCTACGACTTCAGGAAGCAGACCGGTCGGCTGAAGGTGCTGCTGCCCGAGGACCCCGCCGGGGCCGACGAGCACCGGCCGATCACCGAGCTGCTCGCCCCGGGTGCGCTGTTCATGAAGAACCGGGGCGCCGGTGTGCCCGCCGACAAGTGGGTCCGGGTGGACACCGCCGGTCTCTCGGACGGGAACCTGGTCACCGGCGGGGCCACCGACCCGTACGCCGCGGCCGAGCTGCTGCGCGGCGCGCGGACGGCCACGTACGTGGGCCGGACCGAGGTGGCCGGCACCTCGGTGCGGCACTACCGCGGGACCGCCGATCTGCTGGTGGCCGCGCGGGGTGCGTCCACCGGGCAGCGGCCCGCGCTGAACGCGGCGGCGAAAGGGTTCGCCACCACCGCCGTGCCGTTCGACGCCTACCTCGACGACCAGGGGCGGCTGCGCAAGGTCCGGCACCGGTTCAGTTTCGTCAACGACCAGAAGAAGGGCACCGTCGACGTCGCCTCGACGACCCTGCTGTACGACTTCGGCGCCGCAGCGGACGTACGGCTGCCCGACTCCGCGGACATCTACGCCGGGAAGATCGCGGAGTAGTGGGTTCCGGCGGAATGGGCAAGAGCATCCGGAGCCGTAGTTTCACCGGAGGGCCGGAAATGGCCCTTCCGTGCCATGCGCGGTGTGTAGGCCGCTCCCTACTCTAGGAAGTCGGTGACGGCAGGAAGAGGTGATGCACGTGGCTCCGGTCGGCGGTACGGCAGTTCAGGACCACGTGGCCCTCGCCGAGATCGAGTTGTGCGGTGACCTGATCATCGCGGCCTCGGCCGCCGACGAGGACCGGCTCAGCCTGGAGAGCATCGACGAGGTGCTGAAAGTGGCCGAAGAACGCGCCCGTCCGCGCGGCACGGGGGACTAGCGCCCGGCTGTGAGGGCGCGGCGCCGCGGAGCAGGCGTCCTGTTCCGTCCGTTCGGTCCGGAGTTCCGGTTCAGGTGCTCGGAGTCCCGCCCTCCGGAGGTCCGGTCCAGGCACTCGACCTCCCGGCGTGCGGAGCTCCGGTTCGGGCGCTCGGCGTCCCGTCCTGTCGCACGGCGTTCGGGACGCGGGGCCTGGTGTCGCGTCGACTCTGCGTCCCGGTCCGGGTCCGGAACGTCACATGAGTCGGGGATGTCACATACGTCCCCCGCGTCGCGTGCGTCACATCTCTCAGGTGCGGAGCAGGCGGCCGATCGCCTTCGTCGCTTCTTCGACCTTGGCGTCGATCTCGTCGCCGCCCTTGAGGGCCGCGTCCGCGACGCAGTGCCGCAGGTGCTCCTCCAGGAGCTGGAGGGCGAAGGACTGCAGGGCCTTCGTGGAGGCGGAGACCTGGGTGAGTATGTCGATGCAGTAGACGTCCTCGTCGACCATCCGCTGGAGCCCGCGGATCTGCCCCTCGATCCGGCGCAGCCGCTTCAGGTGCTCGTCTTTCTGCTGGTGGTAGCCGTGGATCCCGCGGTCGTGATCGGTCACGACCTCGTGTTCTCCGCCGGAGGGCGCGGTCGCGCCGGCCTCGGTGCTCGTCATCGCGTCCTCCTGGTGGTCCGCTCGGCGGTTTTGTCAGGGGCCTGCCCGGGGACTGTCCCGGATGCCGGTCGTGATCCGGCCGGAAAGCCTGGCCGAATCTCGTCTGTTAAGCCCTGTACGTATACCCCTGGTGGGTATATGGTATCGAACTTTGCCGGGTATAGGGCCCTTGCCAGAAGCCGGTACCGGACCCTGTGCTGATCACTCTGCCCGATGGGCGACACTGGGGGACGGCCCATTAGCCGTGGCCGGATGATGCGCCTAGCATCAGCCTGACCGAACCGAAGCACCCCGAGGACCCCAACGTGCGCTTTCGTCTGACCCCCAGGGAGACGAGCTTCTACGACATGTTCTCCGCATCCGCGGACAACATCGTCACGGGCTCGAAACTCCTGATGGAACTGCTCGGCGCGGACACCTCCGCCCGGGCCGAGATCGCAGAGCGTATGCGGGCCGCCGAACACGCCGGTGACGATGCGACACACGCGATCTTCCACCAGCTGAACTCCTCGTTCATCACGCCGTTCGACCGCGAGGACATCTACAACCTGGCGTCCTGCCTCGACGACATCATGGACTTCATGGAGGAGGCCGTCGACCTGGTCGTCCTGTACCAGGTCGAGGAGCTGCCCAAGGGTGTCGAGCAGCAGATCGAGGTGCTGGCGCGGGCCGCGGAGCTGACCGCGGAGGCCATGCCGAACCTGCGGACCATGGACAACCTCACCGAGTACTGGATCGAGGTCAACCGTCTGGAGAACCAGGCCGACCAGATCCACCGCAAGCTGCTGGCCCACCTCTTCAACGGCAAGTACGACGCCATCGAGGTGCTGAAGCTCAAGCAGATCGTGGACGTGCTGGAGGAAGCGGCCGACGCGTTCGAGCACGTGGCGAACACGGTGGAGACCATCGCCGTCAAGGAGTCCTGACCCGTTCATGGACACCTTTGCTTTGATCGTGACCATCGGGGTCGCGCTCGGATTCACGTACACGAACGGTTTTCACGACTCGGCGAACGCCATCGCCACGTCCGTGTCCACGCGTGCCCTGACGCCCCGGGCCGCGCTCGCCATGGCCGCGGTGATGAACCTCGCCGGTGCCTTCCTCGGCAGCGGGGTCGCCAAGACCGTCAGTGAGGGGCTGATCGAGACGCCGGAGGGCTCGAAGGGGATGGGTATCCTCTTCGCCGCTCTCATCGGCGCGATCACCTGGAACCTGGTCACCTGGTACTTCGGCCTGCCCTCGTCGTCCTCGCACGCCCTGTTCGGCGGCATGGTCGGCGCGGCTCTGGCCGGCGGCACGACGGTCTACTGGAACGGCGTGCTCGACAAGATCATCATTCCGATGTTCCTCTCGCCCGTGGTCGGTCTGCTCGTCGGCTATCTGGTGATGGCCGCGATCATGTGGCTGTTCCGGCGCGCCAACCCGCACAAGGCCAAGCGCGGCTTCCGTATCGCGCAGACCGTCTCGGCGGCCGGCATGGCGCTCGGACACGGTCTTCAGGACGCCCAGAAGACGATGGGCATCGTCGTGATGGCGCTGGTCATCGCCGATGTGCAGGGTCCCGGCGACCCGATCCCGGTCTGGGTGAAGCTCGTCTGCGCGATGATGCTGTCGCTGGGGACGTACGCCGGTGGCTGGCGCATCATGCGGACGCTCGGGCGGAAGATCATCGAGCTCGATCCGCCGCAGGGGTTCGCCGCGGAGACGACCGGTGCATCGATCATGTTCGCCACCGCCTACATCTTCAAGGCGCCGATCTCCACGACGCATGTCATCACGTCCGCGATCATGGGTGTGGGGGCTACGAAGCGGGTGAAGGCCGTGCGGTGGGGTGTCGCCAAGAACATCGTCCTCGGCTGGTTCATCACCATGCCGGCGGCGGCGCTCGTGGCCGCGCTGAGCTTCTGGATCGTGAACGTCGCGGTTCTCTAGCGGGCTTTGCGTTCCCGTTCTTCCAGGGTCCGGTCGTCCGGAGGGTTTCCTCCGGGGGGCCGGATCTTTTGTTTCGCCCCCTCCGCCCCTTCCCTTCCCGTCCCCGAGGGCTGCGCCCCCGGACCCCCCTTCGGCCTGGACGGCCTCGTCCTCAAGCGCCGGACAGGCTGAAGCGAGGGCTGTGTTCCGGGACCCGGTTCCGCCTGGACGGTGGCTTTGTCCTCAAGGGCCGGACGGGCTGAGGCGAGGGCTGTGTTCCGGGACCCGGTTCCGCCTGGACGGCCTTGTCCTCAAGCGCCGGACGGGCTGACCGGGCCTTGTCCTCAAGTGCCGGACGGGCTGAAGATTTCCTGCGTGGCCGAGTTGAAGGCTCATGGTCCGGACGGGCCGATACGTAAACGAGTGGGCCCGCCCCCGGGAGCCAGGGGCGGGCCCTTTTCGTCCTCGCGGTGGCACCGCCATGCAGCACCGCGAGGGGTTCGAGGAGGAGGTCCGGTCTAGCCGAAGCGACCGGAGATGTAGTCCTCCGTGGCCTGGACGGACGGGTTGGAGAAGATCCGCTCCGTGTCGTCTATCTCGATGAGGCGGCCGGGCTGGCCGACCGCGGACAGGTTGAAGAACGCCGTGCGGTCGGAGACGCGGGCGGCCTGCTGCATGTTGTGCGTCACGATGACGATCGTGAAGCGCTCCTTCAGCTCGCCGATGAGGTCCTCGATGGCGAGGGTGGAGATCGGGTCCAGGGCCGAGCAGGGCTCGTCCATGAGGAGGACCTGCGGCTCCACCGCGATCGCCCGCGCGATGCACAGGCGCTGCTGCTGGCCGCCGGAGAGACCGGAGCCGGGCTTGTTCAGCCGGTCCTTGACCTCGTTCCAGAGGTTCGCGCCCTTGAGGGACTTCTCGACGACGTCGCTCAGCTCCGACTTCTTGTAGGAGCCGTTGAGCTTCAGGCCCGCCGCCACGTTGTCGAAGATCGACATCGTGGGGAAGGGGTTGGGACGCTGGAACACCATGCCGATGGTGCGGCGCACGGCGACCGGGTCGATCGAGCTGCCGTACAGGTCCTCGTCGTCCAGCAGCACCTTGCCCTCGACGCGGCCACCGGGGGTGACCTCGTGCATGCGGTTCAGGGTGCGCAGGAAGGTCGACTTGCCGCAGCCGGAGGGGCCGATGAAGGCCGTCACCGAGCGGGGCTCGACCGTCATGGAGATGTCTTCGATCGCCTTGTGGGCGCTGTAGTAGGCGGTCAGACCGCTTACGTCGATTCGCTTGGCCATGTCAGTTCACTGCTTCTTTCGAAAGGATTCGGGTCGCTGATGGCCGCGTCAGCGGCCCGCCTTGGGGGCTTTCCATCGCGCGATGGCTCGCGCCCCCATGTTGAGGATCATGACGAAGGCGATGAGGGCGAGTGCCGCCGCCCAGGCCCGGTCGTAGGCAGCACCGGAGCCGGCGCTGTTCGCGTACTGCTGGTAGATGTACAGCGGCAGCGAGGCCTGCGGGCCCGAGAACGGGTCGGTGTTGATGAAGTTCGTACCCCACACCAGGAGCAGTACGGGGGCCGTCTCACCGGTGATGCGCGCGACGGCGAGCATCACACCCGTCGTGATTCCGCCGATGGAGGTCGGCAGGACCACCTTGATGATGGTGCGCCACTTCGGGATGCCGAGGGCGAGGGAGGCCTCGCGCAGCTCGTTCGGGACGAGCTTCAGCATCTCCTCGGTGGAACGGACCACCACGGGCATCATCAGGATCGCGAGGGCCAGCGAACCGGCGAAGCCGGAGTAGCCCATGTCCAGGATCAGGATCCAGAAGCTGAGGATGAACAGACCGGCGACGATCGACGGGACGCCCGTCATGACGTCGACGAAGAAGGTGACGGCCTTGGCGAGCTTGCCGCGTCCGTACTCGACGAGGTAGATCGCGGTCAGCACGCCCACGGGCACCGCGATCAGGCTCGCGATGGCGACCTGCTCCAGGGTGCCGATGATCGCGTGGTAGATGCCGCCACCGGTCTCGGTGTCGGCGACCACCCCCATGGAGTGCGTCAGGAAGTAGACGTCGAAGACCTTCACGCCGCGCTTGACCGTCTCCCAGATCAGGGAGGCCAGCGGGATGACGGCGACGATGAAGCAGACCCAGACCAGGCTGGTGGCGACGCGGTCCTTGGCCTGACGGCGGCCCTCGACGCGGGCGGCGACGCCGTACGTGCCGAGGACGAAGAGGATCGCGGCGATCAGGCCCCACTGGACCTTGCTGTCGAGGCCGGCGCCGAGGCCGATCCCGACGGCGACGACCACGGAGCCGACCGCGATGGCCCACGGGGACCACTTCGGGAGGGTTCCGCCGCGCAGCGTGCTCGCGTGGCGTGCGGTGACGGGTGCGTTGCTCATGCGTTGGCCCCCGAGTACTCCTTGCGGCGGTTGATGATCACGCGCGCCGCGCCGTTGACCACCAGGGTGATGACGAACAGGACCAGACCGGAGGCGATCAGGGCGTCCTGGCCGAACGGGGTGGCCTCGCTGAACTTGCTCGCGATGTTCTGGGCGAACGTGCCGCCGCCCGGGTCGAGCAGGCTGGCGTTGATGTCGAAGGTCGGGGAGAGGACGGTGGCGACGGCCATCGTCTCGCCGAGCGCGCGGCCGAGGCCGAGCATCGAGGCGGAGATCACGCCGGAGCGGCCGAAGGGCAGCACCGACATGCGGATGACCTCCCAGCGGGTGGCGCCGAGGGCGAGCGCCGCCTCCTGGATCATCATCGGCGCCTGCCGGAAGACCTCACGGCTGACGTTGGTGATGATCGGAAGGATCATGATGGCGAGCAGGACACCGACGGTGAGCATCGAGCGGGGCGCTCCGCCCTGCCACTCGAAGATGCCGGTCCAGCCGAAGTAGTGGTCGAGCCAGCCGAACAGGCCGCCCATGTGCGGCACCAGGACGAGGGCGCCCCAGAGGCCGTAGACGATGGACGGGACGGCGGCGAGCAGGTCGATCACGTACGCGATGGGTCCGCCGAGCTTGCGCGGCGCGTAGTGCGTGATGAACAGCGCGATGCCGACGGCGACCGGGACCGCGAGGGCCATGGCGATGATCGCGGAGACCACCGTGCCGAAGGCCAGCACCGCGATGCCGAAGACCGGCGGCTCGATGTTGGTGTTCCACTCGAACGTCGTGAGGAAGTTCGCGTGGTCCTTGCTGATCGCGATCGCGGCACGGTAGGTGAGGAAGACCGCGATGGCGGCCATGATCACCAGGAGGAGGATGCCGGACCCGCGGGACAGACCGAGGAAGACACGGTCGCCGGGGCGGGTGGCGCCACGGGCCGCGCGCTTCTGCTCGATCGTCGAAGGCGGTGGGGTGGGAGGAGGTGCTTCGGTGTTCTGTGTCGATATGTCCATCAGGAGTCTCCGGTCTGCGGAGCCGAGTCGAGTGGCGGCTCCAGGCGGCGGTGCACCGGACGGTGCGGCCCGCCTCGGTGAGGCGGGCCGCACACTCGGGTCAGCTCAGGTTCGCGACGGTCGAGCGGACCTTGGTGATGATCTCGTCGGGGATCGGCGCGTACTGGGCGGCGGTGAGCTGCTTCTGGCCGTCCTCGCTCGCGATGTAGGTGAGGAAGGACTTCGTGGCGGCCAGGGTGTCGGCCTTGTTGCCCTTCTCGCAGACGATCTCGTAGGTGACCAGGGTGAGCGGGTAGGCGCCCTCCTCGGTCGGCTTGTAGTTCAGCTCCAGGGCCAGGTCGTTGCCGACGCCGGCGACCTTGGCGGAGGAGATGGCCTTGGTGGCGTTCTCGACGGTGGCCTTGACCGGGGTGGCGGCCTCCGTCTTGAGGTCGACGGTGCTGATGCCGTCGGCGGCGTAGGAGAGCTCGAAGTACGAGATCGCGCCGGCGGTCTGCTTCACCTGCTGGGCGAGACCGGAGGAACCCTGAGCGGACTGGCCGCCCTGCGCCTGCCAGGCCTTGCCGCCCGAGTACTTCCAGTCCGACGGGGCGACGGCCTTGAGGTACTTGGTGAAGTTGTCCGTGGTGCCGGACTCGTCCGAACGGTGGAACGCCTGGATCTTGGTGCTGGGGAGCTTGGCGTCGGGGTTCAGCTTGGCGATCGCCTCGTCGTCCCACGTCTTGATCTTGCCGTCGAAGATCTTGGAGATCGTCGAGGCGTCCAGCACGAGGTTGTCGACACCCGGGAGGTTGTAACCGATGGCGATGGGGCCACCGACCATGGGCAGGTCGACCGCGTTGTTGCCGTCACAGGACTTCTTGGCCGCCGTGGCCTCTTCCGGCTTGAGAGCCGAGTCCGAACCGGCGAACGCGGTCTGGCCCTGGGTGAACGCCGTGACACCGGCGCCCGAACCCGTCGGGTTGTAGTTGATCTGAACGCCCTTGCAGGCGGCCGTGTAGGCCTTGACCCAGGCGTCGATCGCGTTCTTCTGCGCGGAGGAGCCGGACGCCTGCAGCTGGCCCTTGGCGTCGTCGCACTTGATGGAGCCCGCGGCCGCGGTCGGCGCAGAGCTGCCGCCCGCGTCGCTCTTGCCCGTGTCGTCAGAGCCGCACGCCGTGAGGGCCAGGGCGCCGGAGACGGCGAGAGCACCGAGGGTGAGGGCCCGCCGGTTCATGCGCTGAAGCTTCACTTTCGGGAGTTCCTTCCAGGAGCCGCCGTCTGGTGGCGGCGTGCGAAGTCTGAGTAATGCGGTCTGTAGCGATGCGGCGAGAACGTCCGCGGACTTCCTTCGCACCGTGTAAGGCCGAAATTAGGCAGATCAGGTGAAGGCGCCGATGGCCATAAGTGAACGGGGGGTGAACCCCTGAGGGCGGTGCGGTGAGGTCACGGAAGGCTTACGTCGAGGACACGGCCGGATTCCGGCCCAGGGGGCCTACGGGGAAACGCTGAGTAACCAACAGGGGCGGCTGCTGTTTCAGCGTACGCACGCCTCCGCCATCCCTCATTCGACGCGCCTTTCCCGCGTGTACCGGCTCACGTCCCCTGCACGGAGCGCGGCGGATTCCGCGTTCGCGCCGGTACGGGCGGTGTGCGCCGGCACGGGGAGGCCTCAGGTCAGGTGGAGCGCGTCGAGCAGGGCGTCCACCAGATCCCGGTCGCGCGGCTGGGTGAGACGGTGACGGGCCGCGACGGGGGAGAGCCACAGGACGCGGTCGACCTCGTCGTTCGGCGTGAAATGACCGTCCGCCGCCTCGGCCGCCCAGTAGCGGACCTCCTTGGGCCGGTCGCCCACGAGATAGCGGAGCGTGGGGAGGACGGCGCCCGGGGCGGCCCCGTAGCCCGTCTCCTCGCCGACCTCGCGCAGCGCTCCGGTCAGGGAGTCCTCGCCGCGCTTCAGCTTGCCCTTGGGATGCGACCAGTCGTCGTACTTGGGCCGGTGCACGAGGCAGATCTCCAGCCCGGAGCCGACCGGGGAGCGGCGCCACAGGACACAGCCCGCGGCGTGAATGGTGTCGTCGGCCATGGGGCCTCCCTCACGGGGTGCGTACGGCTTCCTTCTGCCATGCCTGCTGGAAGGCGAACCGGGCCGCCTCCACCTCGTGCCGCTGGTCGGCGTGGAGCACTCCCAGCGCGTACGCCGTCGCCGGCGCGATCCGCGGGGTGCGTGCCGCCGAGGCGGCGGCCGCGGCGGCCTCCGCCGCGTCGCGGTGCCGGTTGAGCGCCTGCCCCGCGCCGAGCAGCCGTCCGTCGACGGGGAACTCCCCGCCGTGCAGCACCTCGCGCGCGTAGCGGTGCAGCCGCAGCAGCAGCCGGACCTGGTGCCAGGGCGCGTCCTGCGGCTGGGGGGCGGTGTCCGCGGAGAGGCCGTGCACGAGGGCCTCCGCGTTGTAGGGGTGGCCCGCGGTGACCAGCGGCAGCGCGGTCACGGCGTCGGCCAGCCGGTCCTGTGCCGCTCCGGCCAGTGGACGCAGGTCGGTGACGTCCGCGGCCGGGGTCAGCGGGACCTCGCTGGCGAGGACGGCGACGCTGTCGGCGACCGCGTGGAAGCGGGAGGAGCCGAGCGCCTGGAGGGCCGCCGAGTGGGCGCGGGTCCGCGCGAGGGTCAGCTGCCGGTCGAGAAGGGCGCCGGCCTTCGCGGCGCCGACGGTCAGGCTCCCTTTGGGGGCGGCGGCCGGGCCCGGTCCCGCCTGCGCGGGCAGCGCGGCGGTTCCCGAGAGCCTGTTCAGCGCGCCGAGCAGGCGCTCCAGGCGCGCCGCGTACGCGTGCTCGCGGGCCAGGGTGCCCGACAGCCAGGCCAGCTCGGGGCGCATCGCCTCCGACCAGTCCGCGTCGAGGAGCGGCCGGAAGGTGTGCAGGCTGCCGCTGATGCGACGGGCGGAGCGGCGCAGCGAGCGCGCCGCGTCGCCCGACTCCCCGGCGCCGTTCGCCGCGTTGCCGGTCTCCCGGTGCTGGCGCAGCGAGCGCAGGAACTCCGTGGCCTGGGCCCGGAGGTAGCCCGCCAGGACGTCACCGATGGGGGCACCTTCCTGGAAGGGAGGGGCCGGGACCGTGGGGGCCGTCCCGGCCGACGGACTGGTGGGGGGATCAAGGTGCTGCTGTGCCACGCCGGCGCCTCCGGGCGTCTATGAGCATCTCCTGGACGTTCCGCAGGGGCTGGCCATCCGCGTCGGTCGCGTGTCGGGTCCACTCGCCGTCGGGGCCGAGGTGCCAGGAGGCGGTGGTGTCGGACATGCCGGTCTCCAGCAGCCTGCCGAGGGCTGCGCGGTGTGCCGGATCGGTGACCCTGACCAGCGCTTCGATCCGCCGGTCGAGGTTGCGGTGCATCATGTCGGCGCTTCCGATCCACACCTCGGGTTCGCCGCCGTTGCCGAAGGAGAAGACCCGGGAGTGTTCGAGGAAGCGGCCGAGGACCGAACGCACCCGTATGTTCTCGGACAGGCCCGCGACGCCGGGCCGGACGGCGCAGATCCCGCGCACCCACACGTCGACCGGCACGCCGGCCTGGGAGGCGCGGTACAGCGAGTCGATGAGGGCCTCGTCCACCATCGAGTTGACCTTGATGCGGACGAACGCGGGACGCCCGGCGTTGTGGTGCTGGACCTCCTTGTTGATCCGCGCGATCAGGCCGTCGCGCAGCGACTTGGGGGCGACCAGCAGCCGGCGGTAGGTCTCGCGGCGGGAGTAGCCGGAGAGCCGGTTGAAGAGGTCGGAGAGGTCCGCGCCGACCTGGGGGTCGGCGGTGAGCAGTCCGAGGTCCTCGTAGAGCCGGGCCGTCTTCGGGTGGTAGTTGCCGGTGCCGACGTGGGAGTAGCGGCGCAGGGTGTCGCCCTCCTGCCGGACCACGAGCGACAGCTTGCAGTGCGTCTTCAGACCGACCAGGCCGTACACGACGTGGCAGCCGGACTCCTCCAGCTTCCTGGCCCACTTGATGTTGGCCTGCTCGTCGAAGCGGGCCTTGATCTCGACCAGGACGAGGACCTGCTTGCCGGACTCGGCGGCGTCTATCAGCGCGTCGACGATCGGCGAGTCGCCGGAGGTCCGGTACAGCGTCTGCTTGATGGCGAGGACGTCGGGGTCGGCGGCGGCCTGCTCCAGGAACGCCTGCACGGAGGTGGAGAAGGAGTCGTAGGGGTGGTGCAGCAGGACGTCGCGCTCGCGCAGAGCGGCGAAGATGTCCGGCGGGGACGCCGACTCGACCTCCGCGAGATCGCGGTGGGTGCCGGCGATGAACTTGGGGTACTTCAGCTCGGGCCGGTCGAGCGAGCCGATGCCGAAGAGGCCCGTGAGGTCCAGGGGGCCGGGCAGCGGGTACACCTCGGCCTCGGAGATCTTCAGCTCCCGTACGAGCAGGTCGAGGACGTACCGGTCGATGGACTCCTCCACCTCCAGGCGCACCGGCGGACCGAAGCGGCGCCGCATGAGCTCCTTCTCCAGGGCCTGGAGCAGGTTCTCGGCGTCGTCCTCCTCGACCTCCAGGTCCTCGTTCCGGGTGAGCCGGAACGTGTGGTGCTCCAGGACCTCCATGCCCGGGAACAGCTCTTCCAGGTGCGCAGCTATCACGTCCTCGATGGGGACGTAGCGGTTCGGGGAGGCCTCGAGGAAGCGGGAGAGCAGCGGCGGGACCTTGACGCGCGCGAAGTGGCGGTGGCCGCTGACCGGGTTGCGCACGATGACGGCCAGGTTCAGCGACAGGCCGGAGATGTACGGGAAGGGGTGCGCGGGGTCGACCGCCAGCGGGGTCAGGACCGGGAAGATCTGGTGCCGGAAGAGCGTGAAGAGCCGGGCCTGTTCCTTCTCGGTCAGCTCGCTCCAGCGGACCAGGTGGATGCCCTCCTCCGCGAGCGCGGGAGCGACGTCCTCCTGGTAGCAGGCGGCGTGCCGG
This sequence comes from Streptomyces sp. NBC_01428, assembly GCF_036231965.1. Lineage (NCBI taxonomy): Bacteria > Bacillati > Actinomycetota > Actinomycetes > Kitasatosporales > Streptomycetaceae > Streptomyces > Streptomyces sp. NBC_01428. The sequence goes on from NZ_CP109499.1 coordinate 4,968,473, forward strand.
GCCATGAGCTCGCGGGAGCGCGCCCAGATCATCTCCAGGACCTCGCGGGGCTGGAGGCCCGACGCGGACTTGGTCGCGACGCCGGTGGCGATACGGCGCTTCAGGCCGGCCACCCGGACCATGAAGAACTCGTCCAGGTTGCTGGCGAAGATCGCCAGGAAGTTGGCGCGCTCCAGCAGCGGGGTGTTCGGATCCTCCGCGAGTTCGAGCACGCGTTCGTTGAACGCCAGCCAGCTGCGCTCGCGGTCCAGGAACCGGCCCTGCGGCAGGGTGATCCCGTCCTGCACCGTGTCCTCGTACTCGTCGAGGTCGGCGTCGAGGTCGGGCTCCAGGTCGGAGACGTTGGCCGCGACGGTGTGCGGCCGGTGCGCGGCGATGGATCCGACGGACGGCTGCGGGTGCTGCACGGGTGCCTGGGCGCTTGGCTGGTTCATGGACCCATTCTTCCGCGCCGAAGGCGAGACCGGCGCGTCGGAGAGGGCGGGCGCCAGCGCGGCGATACGGAAATTTCCGTTCCGCTTGACTGGCGTACGCTCACTGCGCGTGGTCGTCGAGGGCTCGTTCTCCGGCGGAGGAGAAGGCTCGGGCGCGGCGGGCTGCATTCCCCGAGGGTCGCAAGGTCACCTGAATCGATGGTTACGAGGACATGACGTGCGGGCTATCGGGGGGAGGCTCCCGGACGTCCACGTGTCCGGAAACCCGGTTCCGGCCCCCCGTACGAGTCGCGTGGGCGCCCGGGGTACCGCCGGTCACGCCGTGCGACGGCGCAGCAGTGTGAACGTGGCGGCCACCGCGGCCCCCGCCACGGCCAGCAGCACCCCGCTCTCCACCAGCTGCAGGGGCCAGAAGTGGGACTCCGGGTGGACGGTCGCCCAGAAGTCGCTCAGCCGGCTGCTCTTCATGCAGGCCCGGATCTGGTCCTGTGTCTCGGAGCCGACGCAGGCCAGGTCGTTCCCGATGCGCCGCCCGTCGCTCGTGACGACGCCGTGTTCGAGGACCAGGACATCGGGCGGGAGGTCGAGAGCCGTCCGCCCGGTCATCGTCGTCGTGGGCCACAGGCTCGGCCGCAGCGCCTGCATCAGGTAGGAGAGGGCGAGCGTCGCGGCGAAGGCGGCTCCGGCGGCGGGCAGGGCCTTGCGCAGGATCAGACCGGCGAGGGCGCCGAGGGCCAGTCCGGCGAGGGCGTACGCGACGGCGGTCGGGCCGATGGAGAGATAGATGTCCGAGTCGTACCAGGCGCCGAGCAGGTTCCCGTTCCCGTCGCGGCGGACCCACACGTGGAGTAGGACGACCGCCGTGGTGCCTGCGGTGAGCAGGACCGCGGGGACGGCGAGCTTGGCGGCGAGCCAGCGCACCGGGGTGACGGACTGGGTCCAGGCCAGCTGGGCGGTGCCGTTCTCCAGCTCGCGTCCGAGCAGCGCGGCGCCCGCCCAGGCCGCGACGGGGAGCATCAGGTACGAGAGGGCGGTGGCGACCAGGTCGAGGCCGGCGCTGTAGACGTCGTTCGTGGTCATCGCGTCGACGGTCGCGCAGTCGGGCAGGCCGTCGACGGGTGGTGCGGCGCACGGGCCACCGGCCACGCCGGCGTTCGGGGCGATGACGTACATCCAGGTCAGGACCGCGCCGGCGACGAGCAGGGCGGCGACCCACACGAGCAGCGCGGCGCGGTGCAGGCGCAGCACGGTCCAGGTCAGGCCGGAGGGGCGGAGCGGGGCCGGGGCGGGCCGGGACGGCGCGGCAGGGTCCGACGGGGGGCGCAGGGTCGGGGCGCTCATGAGGTGGACGTCCTCCTCAGGACGGCGAAGGCCGCGGCGACCAGGATCGCGGTGGCGGCCAGCAGGACGCCGGTCTCCAGGAGCTGGCGGGGCCAGTAGTCGGGGGAGGGGAGGTACTGCCGGGTGAAGCCGACGACGTCGTGCTTGGCGAGGCACGCGCGGCTCGCGTAGCAGCCCGGGTCGTGGATCTCCGCGCCGGTGGACGTGATGGCCCGGCTGCGGACGGACAGCTCGGGCTGCTGATAACTGCGCTGGAACGGCCAGAAGTTGGAGCGCACGGCGATGACGGCGTACTGGACCGCACCCGCGGCGGCGAGGGCGGGAAGCGTACGGCGCAGGGTGAGCCCGGCGAGGACACCGACGGCCAGACCGAGCAGGGGTGCGGCGACGGTGGCCGGACCGATGGAGAAGTACAGGCGCTGGGGGCCGTAGCCGGCCAGCAGCAGGTTGCTGTGGGCGGACCACAGCATCCGGTAGAGCGCGACGAGCAGGCCGGTGCCGACCGTGACGAACAGCGCGGGCACCGCGAGTTTGGCGGCGAGCCAGCGGGCCGGGCTGACGGACTGGGTCCAGGCGAGACGCGCGGTGCCGTTCTCCAGTTCGCGCGCGATCAGCGAGGTCCCCGCGAAGACGGCGACCGCGAACGAGGCGGCGTTCAGCAGGGAGGCCGGGTCGTAGAAGAGGTCGTTGTAGGCGGTGGAGAAGGGGGAGCCGATGGTGCCTGCGGTCCAGGCGTCGTCCTGCACGCCCGCGTAGCCGAAGGTGTCGAGCAGGTGCTGGGTGTGGGCGGCGCCCGGGCCGTACAGCCACAGCAGGAGGCCCGCGGTGAGCACCACGAAGGCGGTCCAGATCCACAGGGCGGTGCGGTGCAGGCGCAGGAGCGTCCAGAGCAGCCCTCGTGGACGGGGCAGCGCGCGGCGCACGGGGGACGTCAGGGAGGTGGCGCTCATCGGGTCACCGCCACGGGGGTCGCGGTCGTGCCGGGGGTGAGCAGCGCGGGGGTCGCGGGGGAGCGCAGGTGGGCGAGGAGCAGCTCCTCCAGCGAGGGCTGTTCGGCCTGCCAGCGGTCGTCCACGGGGCCGTCCTTGCGTATCAGGGCGGTGAGACCGCGGCCGGCCGCGCGGGATTCGACGACGAGGTGCGGGGCGAGGTCGGCGGGGGTGCCGCGGCCGGTCACCAGGGTGTGCGCGAGGAGCAGGTCGTCGAGGCCGCCCCCGAGCCGGATGCGTCCGCCGCCCAGGAGCAGCAGGTGATCGCAGGCGTCGGCGAGTTCGGAGACGATGTGCGAGGACATCAGCACGGTGGTCCCGCGCTCGGCGGCGTCCGCCATCAGGGTGCCGAGCAGTTCGTGGCGGGCCAGCGGGTCCAGGTCGGCCATCGGCTCGTCGAGCAGCATCAGGTCGGGCCGCTTGCCCAGCGCGAGGGCGAGGGCCACGCGGGTCCGCTGGCCCCCGGACAGGCGCCTGACCTTGGTCCCCGGGTCGAGCGAGCCCTGCTCCACGATCGCGGCCGCGCACGAGGAGTCCCAGCGGGCCGGGTTGAGTTCGGCGCCCAGGCGCAGGGTCTCGGCGATGGTGAGCTGGGTGTGCAGCGGCTTGTTCTGGGAGAGGTAGGCGACGCGTTCGCGTGCCTCGGCGGGGCCGGCGCCGAGCACGGTGAGGGTGCCGGCGGCGGGGCGCACCAGTCCGGCCGCCGCCGCCAGCAGCGTCGACTTGCCCGCGCCGTTGGGGCCGACGAGGGCGCTGACCCGGCCGGCCGGAAGGCGGAAGGAGCAGTCGTCCAGGGCCGCGGCGGAGCGCCGGCCGTAGCGCACGGTGAGGCCGTGCGCCTCGACGGCGACGCCGGGGTGGGTGGTGCGGGTGGAACTCACTGGTCCCCCTTCGGGAAGTGTGCGTCCAGTACGGAGGTGAACAGCGCGGCCACGTCCTCGCGGTCCAGGCCCGCCGCGCGGGCGTCGCGCGCCCAGGCGTCGAGTTCCTCGCCGAGGGGCGAGTCGGCCGGGGCGGCGCCGAGCGTTCTGCGGACGAAGGTGCCGAGGCCGCGCCGGGCCTCGACCAGGCCTTCGCGCTCCAGCTCGCGGTAGGCCTTCAGGACGGTGTTCGGGTTGATGGCGGTGGCTTCGACGACCTCGCGGGCTGTGGGGAGCTTGTCGCCGGGTTCGAGGAGGCCGAGGCGCAGCGCCTGCTTCGTCTGCTGGACGATCTGGACGTAGGTGGCGACGCCGCTGCGTCGGTCGATGCGGTACGCGACCACTCGGACAACCACCCTTTCACTAATTGAGTAGTGAAAGGGTGGTGCAAGGGGGTGGCCGCCGTCAAGTCGCCCCCGCCCGCCGGGTGCCCGCGACGCCGGAATCATGGCTCCCACCAGGCACGGAAGGCCGATCAGAAAAAACTCGCCGGAGCGTGAACCGATCGGCGGGGCTCGTCCGATGAGGGGGTGTGAGGGAAACGAGAAGCGACGGAGAGCTGCTGCGGGCCATCGCGGCGGACAGGGAGCGTCGCGCCTTCGAGGAGCTGTACCGGCGGTATGCGCCGTGGCTGAGAGCGCGGCTGCGCGGCCGGTGCGCCGACCCCGGGATCGTCGACGACGTCGTTCAGGAGACCTTCCTCGCGGTCTGGCACGGCTCCGCCCGCTACCGCGAGGAGGGCGACCCGGCCGGCTGGCTGTGGCGCATCGGCTCGCGGCGGCTCGTCGATTCCCTGCGGGGGGACGGCGCGCGCGGCAGGCTGCGCGGCGCGCTGGCCCGGCTCCGGCACCGCGACGAGGTCTCGGCGGAGGAGCGTGTGCTGGCCGGCGTCGAACACGGCGACCTGGCGGGCGCGCTGACCAGGCTCTCGCCCGAACTCCGGGCGGTGCTCCAGGCCACGGTGATCGACGGGCTCAGCACCCGGGAAGCGGCCGTCCTGCTCGGCATCCCGCCGGGCACGGTCAAGACGCGGGCACTGCGTGCGCGCAAGCAGTTGCGGGAGGCCTTGGCATGAGCGACGACCGTCGCGGAAGCGGTGACAGCGACATGAAGGGTGACGGCGGCGTGGCCGACGGCAGCCGTACGGGCAGGAAGGAGAGCGTGACGGGCGGCAGCGCCGGGCGCACGGCCTGGCACGTGCCCGAGGAGGATCTCCGGGCCTATGTGCAGGGCGCGTTGGAGCCGCCCCGCCTGTGGTCGACCGACACCCACCTCGCCGCGTGCGACCGGTGCCGAGCCGAACTGGCCGCGTGCAGCGACCCGGTGGCCCTGGACGCCGGCTGGGAGCGGCTCGACGCCGAGCTCGACGCCCCCCGGCCCGGCCCGGTGGAGGCGCTGCTCGTCCGGTTCGGCGTCGCCGATCACACCGCGCGGCTGCTGGCCGCCGCCCCCGTCCTGCGCCGGTCCTGGCTCGGCGCGGTCGTCGCCGTCCTCGCCATGACGGTCGCCGCGGCCAACGCGGCACGGGTCGGCGCCACTCCCACCCTCTTCCTCGCCCTCGCCCCCCTGCTCCCCCTCGCCGGGGTCGCCGTCTCCTACGGCCCGAAGCTCGACCCGGCGTACGAGATGGCGGTGGTCTCCCCGCTCCACGGCTTCCGCCTCCTGATGATCCGTACGGTCGCGGTGCTCACGGTCGGCCTCGGACTGAACGGCGTGGCGACCCTCGCCCTCCCGTCCTACGGCCTGCGGGCCCTGGCCTGGTTGCTGCCCGCCCTCGCCCTCACCGCGAGCGGCCTCGCTCTGGCCTCCCGGCTCGGCCCCGTCCTCGCGCCCTCCCTGGTCGCGGGCGGCTGGGCCACCGTGCTGGCCGTGGCCCAGGCGACCACGGCGTCGGGCACCACCCTCGCCCCGTTCACGGCGGCCGGACAGGGCGTCGCCGGAGCCGTCGCGGTCCTCGCCGCCGCACTCCTCTACCTCGCGCGGGACCGGTTCGACACCTCGCGCCTCCCGTTCACCGACCTCACCGACAGGAACGCCGCATGATCCCCACCGTCTCCGCCTCCGGCCTGAGCCTCCGCTTCGGAGGGACGCGCGCGCTCGACGACGTCTCGCTGCGCCTCGGCGACGGCGTCACCGGCCTCCTCGGGCCCAACGGCGCGGGCAAGACCACCCTGTTGAGGGTGCTCGCCACCGCCGTACCGCCAGACCGGGGCGCCTTCATGGTCCTCGGACACGACCCGGGCACCACCGCGGGACGTCTGGACGTCCGCCGGGCCCTGGGTTACCTCCCACAGACCCCCGGATTCCACCAGGACTTCTCCGCCTTCGAGTTCGTCGACTACGTGGCGATCCTCAAGGAGCTGACCGACCGCACCGCCCGGCACCGCGAGGTGCGGCGCGTGCTGGAGGCCGTCGACCTCTCCGACGTGCGCGGCAAGCGCATCAAGCGACTGTCCGGCGGGATGCGCCAGCGGGTCGCGCTGGCAGCCGCACTCGTCGGCGACCCCGGATTCCTCGTCCTCGACGAGCCGACCGTCGGGCTCGACCCCGAACAGCGGATGCGCTTCCGTGAGCTGATCGCCCAGGCGGGAGAAGGACGCACCGTCCTGCTCTCCACCCACCAGACCGAGGACGTCGCGATGCTCTGCCACCGCGTGATCGTCATGGCGGGCGGCCGCATCCGCTTCGAGGGCACCCCGGCCGAGCTGACCGACCGCGCCGCCGGCCATGTCTGGAGCAGCACCGAGCGCGACCCGGCCGCCAGAGCCGGATGGCGCACCGGCACGGGAACCTTCCGCAACGTCGGCGACCCTCCCGAAGGCGCCGACCTCCTCGAACCGACCTTGGAAGACGGCTATCTGCTCACCCTCGACGGTGAGCGCGCGGAGGTGGCGGCATGAGCGCCGGTACGCACACGCTCCCCCCGACCGCTGCCACCGACGGGGAGCGGGCCACGCCGAGCCCGCGGTCCAGCGGGGCCGCCGTCGTCGCCCTCGCGCGCTTCGAGGCACGCGAACTGCTCCTCCAGATCCCGGTCCTGCTCTTCCTCGCGGTGTACGTCGCCTACACCGCGTGGACCCTGTTCTCCGGCCGTGAGGGCATGGACGAGTTCCCCGTCCTCCAGGACGTCGACCGGTCCACCCAGTCCGCCCCGCTGCTCCTCGCCATCGCCCTGTTCGTCGGGGTGAACCGCGCGGTGCTGCGATCGCGCCGCCAGTCCACCGACCGGCACTTCGACGTGCTGGTCATGGAGCCGTGGCGGCGGACGCTGGCCCACGCACTGTCCGTCCTGCCGTGCGTCGCGATCACCGCCCTGGTCGTCGGCTTCGAGTTCACCTGGGCGGCACTGAAGCCGGGCGCCGTCGGGCACGGTTCACCCGCCGAACTGGCCGTGGGCCCCCTGGTGATCCTGCTGGCCGGTGTCCTCGGCGTCCTGCTGGCGCGGCTGATCCCGGTCGGATTCGTCGCACCGCCCTTCGTGATCGGCGCCTACGCCCTCACCATCCTGGTCTCCGCGTCCACCCAGGGCGCGCACGGGGTGACCTGGCTCGGCCCGGTCGTCTCCGACGCCGGCGCGGACCCCTTCCCGTCCGACCTGCTGGGCCGCCCGGCCGCCTGGCACGCCCTCTATCTCATCGGCCTCACCGCCCTGTTGCTCTGCCTCGCGGTCCTGCTGAGCGGTGGCCGGACCCGACTGCTCGCGGCCGTTGCGGTGATCGCCGCCGCCGCGACCGGTCTCGGAGTGGCCGGACAGTCCCCGGGCGACTCCGCCGCGCTGACCGCGGCCCGCGCGAAGGCCTCCGTCACCCCGCAGAAGGTGCAGGTCTGCATCGAACACGGACGGTCGACGTACTGCGCGTTCCCCGAGTGGGCCGGCCGCACCGCCGACTGGGCCGACATCGTGGACCGCATCCAGTCCCGCGCGGGCGGATCGGCCGGAGGGGAGCGGCTGACGGTGCGCCAGCGCATCGACGCCCGGTACGGCCTGCAGAGCGACGCCATGGTCACCCCGTCCGGCACACCGGGCACCGTGACGGTCGGCACGCGCTGGGGCGGGAACCGCACCCCCGAGTTCGCCGTCGGCGTCGCCTCGGTGCTGGTCGCGGGGGACGAGAAGAGCGCCGGTGAGGCGTGCGACGCCCGCGTGGTGACCACCATGTGGCTGGCGCTGAGCACCCAGCCGGACCCGATGCAGTCCCTGCGCGACGTGCGGCTCGACGACAGCACGAAGGGCTCCGCCTACGTGCTCGCTCCCACCGGCAGTCGCTACATGACCGCCCAGCAGACCACCGTGGTGCGGGAGTTGCTGACCAAGCCGCACTACAGCGTGGCCGCCAAGGTCAAGGCCCACTGGACGGAGCTGACCTCACCGAAGACGCCCACGACCCGGGTGGCCGAACTGCTCGGCGTACCGGTCGGGGGCAAGGGCACGCCGGCGGACTCGGGGAGCGGATCGTGCGTGAGGTAGACGTGGCGGGTCGGCCGACGGGAGGCTCCGGCGGCTCCGCGGACGCTGATGAGCGGTTCGGAGAGGCTGCCGGACGGCCCGCGGGAGGAGCTGGGCGCCCCCGGGCTCACGAGGTCGCCGCCGTCCTCGTCCGACCGGTGTGGCGCACCCTGCCCCGCACGGCCCTGGCCGCGGGCGCGGTTCTCGGGCTGCTGCTGGCCTGCACACCGCGGATGCTCTCCGGCGAGGTCGACCCCTGGCTCTGCCTCAACCTGTTGCGGGCCGCCGCGCTCGCCTACGCCCTGGGACTGGCCTTCCTGCTGGACGACCCGGCCCGGCACACCACGGCCGCGGTGCCGACGCGGCGGCCGGTACGGATCGGGGTGCGACTGGGACTCGTCGCTCCGCTGACGGCGGCATGGTGGACGGCGGCCCTGTTCCTCGTACCCGAGGCGGGCCGGCCGCCCGTGGGGGCCGTCACCCTGGAGGCGGCGGCCCTCACCGTCCTCGCGCTGGCCGCCGCCACCGTGGCCGTACGGCTCTCGGAGGCGACCGAACCGGGCCTCGCGGTGTCCGCGGGACTCGTGGGCACCGTCTTCACGGCGGCCCTGCTGCTCCCCGAGCGCTGGGAGCTCTTCGTCGCGACGAATGACCCCCACTGGGACGACGCGCACCGGAGATGGGCGGGCGTCCTGGTCGTGTCGGTGCTGGTAGGGGCGGGCAGCCTCGCCGAGCCCCTGCGGCGGCGGAGAGCGACCGTCCCCGGCCGCCGCTGACGTCAACCGCCGGGGCCCGGAGCCGGAGCCGAGGCCGGGACGGGGGTCGGGGCCGCTCGCGGGCGGATCGTTTCCCCCCGTCGCGGACCTGGACCGCTGTTTCCTACCGGATCCGGACCGCTGTTTCCTACCGGACCAGGGCCTGTATCCCGTCCCGGACCGGCGCTTGTATCCCGTCCCGGACCGGCGCTTGTATCCCGGGCCAGGGCCGGTGTCGCCTCCCGGACCGCGGGGCTCCGTCCCGGACCGGGGTCAGGACTCCGTTCGGTACATCAGGTCGGTCTCGTGGGTGACGAAGCCGAGGCGTTCGTAGACGGCGACGGCCGGCTTGTTGTCGGCGTCCACGTAGAGCATCGCGGTGGGGAGGCCCTGGGCGGCGAGATGGCGGAGCCCGATCGTGGTCAGGGCCTTGCCGAGGCCGCCACCCTGGACGCCCGGGCGCACACCGAGGACGTACACCTCACCGAGGCCCTCCTCGGCGTGCACCTTCGTCCAGTGGAAGCCGACGAGTTCGTCGCCGCGGAAGGCGAGGAAGAAGCCGGCCGGGTCGAACCACGCCTCGCCGATCCGGTCGTCCAGGTCGCGCTGCGTGAGGGAGCCCTGCTCGGGGTGGTGCGCGAAGGCGGCGGCGTTCACGGCGAGCCAGGCGGTGTCGTCCTGTCCCGGTACGAAGGCACGGACGCTCACGCCCTCCGGCAGTTTCGGGTCGGCCAGATCGAGGCCCTCCAACGGGCGCCGCATCTGGCGCAGTTCACGGAAGAGGGTGAGGCCGAGGACCTGGGCGAGATGCCGGGCGGCGGAGTGGCCGCCGTGCGCCCACACCCGCAGGCGCTTGCCGGACTCGTTGAGCATGGCCGTGCCGAGCGCGCGTCCGTGCCCGCGTCCCCGGTGCGCCGGGTGGACGACCAGTTCGGCGGCCGGGGCCTCGACCGGGTCGGTGTCCTCCAGCTGGCCGTAGCCGACCAGTTCGTCGCCGAGGGTCAGCAGCAGGTGCCGGACGCCCTCGCGGGCCCCGCCCTTCAGCTGTAGCCGCCCCTGCTCGGACACCGCCTGCTGCCCGTCCTCCAGGGCGGCCTCCGAGAGCAGCCGGAGCACGTCCTCGGCCTGGTCCGGGGAGAGCTCGGAGTAGGTCGCGATCGAGCGCGAGCTGGCGAGGGGTGACGTGTCGTCGCTGGTCATGGATACGAGGGTACGGCGCGGTGATTGGGGGACAAGCGGTTGGACGGAGTCGATGTGGATCGTGGCGGGGCGAGGTCCCGTGCGGGTGCGGGGCGGCCCTGCGGACGGCGCGGGGTGAGTGCGGTGCCGCGCGATGGGCTCCCGGGAGCGGGGCGTCAGCCTCCGGTGAGCCGATGGCAACCAGTCCGTGACCCGAACCCCCTGTTGTGCTACGCGCGTTGATTCTAAAGTGCGTGCAAAAGCCACGGCTGTCACAGAGACCGCACAGCCCGCCCGGCCCGCGCACGCACCACCCTCTCGACCGAACCACCAGCCCGGCTCGCAGGACCCGCACCGCCCGCCCGTTCCGTGCACATCGCACGGTGCATATGGCACGTCAGTTCAGTCCGGTTCAGTCACGACCCACCGCTTTCGCCTCTCACCGTTCTCCAGGGGGGAACCATGCCGCCCACCTTCCGGCACAGACGAACTCATCGACTCCTCGCGGCCGCCGCGGGTCTCGCCACCGTGGGTGCGCTGGCCGCGGCGATGCCCGCCAGCGCGCACCAGGACGACGCGACCCCGCTGCACCACCACGGCAGCGGCCGCTACCAGGACGTCCAGCTGCTCTCCTTCAACGACCTGCACGGCAACCTGGAGCCGCCGACCGGCTCCTCCGGCCGTGTCACGGAGCTGCAGCCCGACGGCACGACGAAGACCATCGACGCGGGTGGCGTCGAGTACCTGGCCACGCACCTGCGCGACGCCCGCAAGGGCAACAAGTACTCGATCACGGCCGCCGCCGGTGACATGGTCGGCGCCTCTCCCCTGATCTCCGGGCTCTTCCACGACGAGCCGACGATCGACGCGCTGAACAAGCTCGACCTGGACGTGACGAGCGTCGGCAACCACGAGTTCGACGAGGGCGCCAAGGAGCTGGCCCGCCTGCAGAAGGGCGGCTGCCACCCGACGGACGGCTGCTACGACAAGAAGGCGAAGTTCAAGGGCGCCGATTTCCCCTACCTCGCGGCGAACGTCACCGACGAGAAGACCAAGAAGCCGATCCTCAAGCCCTACTGGGTCTGGAAGAAGAACGGCGTCAAGGTCGGCTTCATCGGCGTCACGCTGGAGGGCACGCCGAACATCGTCTCCGCCGAGGGCGTCAAGGGCCTGAAGTTCGGCGACGAGGTCGAGACGATCAACAAGTACGCCAAGGAACTCCAGCGGCAGGGCGTGAAGTCCATCGTCGCGCTGATCCACGAGGGCGGGGCGCCCGCCTCGCAGTCGTACAACTACGACTGTGACAGCCCCGGCGCGGGCGACGGCATCTCCGGGCCGATCGTCGACATCGCCAAGAACGTCACGCCGGCCGTCGACGCCCTGGTCACCGGCCACACCCACCAGGCCTACGCGTGCACCATCCCCGACCCGGCCGGCAACCCCCGCATGGTCACCTCGGCCTCCTCCTTCGGCCGGCTCTACACGGACACCACGCTGACCTACGACCGCCGGACCGGCGACATCGCGCGCACGGCGGTCAAGTCCGCGAACCACGTGGTCACCCGTGACGTCGCCAAGGCGGCCGACCTGACGTCGCTGATCGCCAAGTGGAACGCGCTCTCCGCGCCCATCGCCTCGCGTCCCATCGGCTACATCGCCGGTGACATCGGCAACGCCGGCACCGAGTCCCCCCTCGGCGACCTGATCGCCGACGCGCAGCTCGCGTACGGCAAGTCCGTCGACGCCGAGGCCGACCTCGCCGTGATGAACCCGGGCGGCATCCGTGCCGGGCTCACCTACACGGCGAGCGGCAGCGAGGGCGACGGCGTCGTGACCTTCGGCGAGGCGTACACGGTCCAGCCGTTCGCCAACACGGTCAACCTGGTCGACCTCACCGGCGCCCAGGTGGTCACCGCGCTCCAGCAGCAGGTCAGCGGTGCCAACGAGGCCTCCCCGAAGATCCTCCAGATCTCCAAGGGCCTCACCTACACCCTCGACCTGACGAAGACCGGCGCGGCCCGCGTCGTCGCCGACTCGGTCGAGCTGAACGGCACGGCCATCGACCCGGCCGCCACCTACCGCGTCGCGATGAACTCCTTCCTCGCGGGCGGCGGCGACGGCTTCGCGGAACTCGGCAAGGGCACCAACGTCCGGGTCGGCAACGACGACCTCGCGGCCCTGGAGAGCTACCTGACGGCCGGCTCCTCCGCCACGGCGCCGTACCCGGTCCCGGCCGCGGACCGGATCACGATCGTCAAGTAGTCCCGCGGTACCGCCGCCGATCGTGAAGTTGATCGCATACGGGCGGTAGCAGTTGCGGTCAGGGGCGGTACGCATGGTCGGATGAGACGATGCGTACCCCCCACCGCATAGCCACGCATTCCTTTCCGAACCCCTACGAAGAACTGGGTGCCCTCGACGGCACCGGGCCGCTGGAGGACTTCCTCCACGAGGACCTTCCCCGGGACGACCTCCCGGAGGACCCGGACGACGGCTGGTCCCCGCCCAACCACCGGCGCGGCAGCCGGCGCCGCCGCAGGCGCTTCGCCGGTCTCCCGTTCGCCGTCAAGGCGTCCGCCACGGTCCTGGCCCTCGCGGCCTTCCTCGCCCTCGGCGACCGCTGGGCGGTGCTGTACGCCGAGCACCGGGCGGCCGACAAGCTCAAGGACCAGCTGCATCTGACCGCGGCCCCCGAGGTCGAGATCGGCGGCTTCCCCTTCCTCACCCAGCTCGCCGACCAGCGGCTGGACTCGGTGAAGGTGACCGTGCCCGACGTGGCCGCCGACCGGGTGTCCCTGGCGAAGGTGTCGGCGACGGCGACGAACGTCCGGCTCGACGGCGACGGCCCGACCTCCGTGCGCGGCGCCCGCATTCCCCAGATGCACGGCGAGGTCCTGCTGTCCTTCGAAGACCTGAACCGTGAACTGGGTGCCTCGCAGGTCACGTTCACCGGGCACGGCCGTGACCAGGTGCGGGCGCGCGGCACCCTGCCCGTCGCCGGGCACGATCTGCAGCTGCGGGCCGACGCGCGCATCCAGCGGGACGGCGCGCGCGGCATCTCCACCCACATCGGCGGCATGCGTCTGGACATCGGCGACCTCGCGACCTACCGCCCCGGCGCGCGCGCCTCGGAAGGCCTGCACCTCACCCGGGACACGGCCGCCCGGCTCGGCAAGGAGGCCGGGAAGGCACGGGCGCTGCTCGCCGTTCCCTCGATCGTCCACCGGCTCGGGGTGCCCGACTCCGCGGTCCGTGAGGCACTTCGTGACGACACCAAGCTGGCGTCCCTGACCGGGGCACCCGCCTTCGTCCACCAGGCGATGCGGCTGAACCTGTTCGACGTGGCGGCCGCCCACCCGGAGCTCCTGAAGCGCCTCGGCTTCGACCCCTCCCTGCTCCAGGGCCTCACCCGTCTCACCCGTCCCGTTCTCGCCGACCAGCTCTCGCTGGGCTTCCAGCTGCCGCACCCGGCGGACGGAGCGGTGAACCTGCGGGACGTGCGGGTCGAGCGCGACGGTATCCGGGTCCAGGTGGCGGGCACGGACCTGCGGGTCGGGCACTGACCCGACCCGCGGGTCAGGGCAGCTCGGGCGGAGCGGCCGGGGCGCCGGGCAGCCGTACGGTCGCGATCGTGCCGCCGTCCTCCGCCGGGCGCAGCGACACCTCGCCGCCGGCCTGCTGGACCGTACGGGCCACGATGGACAGGCCGAGGCCCGATCCCGGCAGGGCCCGCGCGTCCGGCGAGCGCCAGAAACGGTCGAAGACGTGCGGGAGTTCGTCGGTGGGGATGCCGGGGCCGTGGTCGCGCACGCTCAGCTCACCGGCGTGCAGCCGTACGTCGACCGTGCCGCCCGGCGGGCTGAACTTCACCGCGTTGTCGAGGATGTTGACGATCGCGCGCTCCAGGGCGGAGGGCTCCGCCCGGACGAACCAGGGTTCCAGGTCCGCCGTGATCGTCAGCTCCGGGCCGCGCAGCCGCGCCCTGCGCAGGGCCGCCTCCACGGTGTCCTGGAGCGCCACGACCTCCACCCGGTCGCCCGCGTGCGCCTCGTCCGACCGGGACAGCGTCTGGAGGTCGCCGATGAGCGCCGCCAGTTCGGTCATCTGCGCGGTCACGGAGGCGAGCAGCGCCTTGCGGTCCGCCGGGGGGATCGGCCGGCCCGTCTCCTCGCTCCGGGTGAGGAGTTCGATGTTCGTCCGCAACGAGGTCAACGGCGTCCGCAGCTCGTGCCCGGCGTCGGCGATGAGCTGCTGCTGCAACTCGCGTGAGCTGGCGAGGGAGGCGGTCATCGAGTTGAACGACTCCGAGAGCCGCGCGATCTCGTCGTTTCCCTCGACCGGGATCCGGACGGTGAGGTCTTCCGTCCGGGCGACGTGCTCGACGGTCTCGGTGAGCTTGTCGACCGGGCGAAGCCCGGCCCGAGCCACCCAGAGCCCAGCGGCACCGGCGCCGAGAACTCCGATGCCGCCGACGAGGAGAAGGACCAGGGCCAACTCGTTCAAGGTGGCATTGGTGCCTTTGAGGGGGACGGCGTACATGGTCGCCGCGTCCTTGATGATCGTCGTGGTGCCGTCCGGATTGGAGATCATCAAGGGGACGGTCAGGACCCGGACCGGGTTGCCCTTGGTGTCGGTACCGTCCCGGAAGGTGCCGTGACCGGCCACGGGGTTCTTGGCGAAGTCCGTGTCGCTGCCGGCGACCTCGATCTTGCCCGGTGATACGGAGGCGACGCAGGACTCACCGTCCGCCGTGACCACCTGGAGGTAGGACTCGAACTGCGCCCGGAATCCGCCGGCGTCGGTCGGCGACTGTCCGGACGGGTCGACCTCGGAGCCGTTGCAGTTGCTGATGGTGCTCACCAGCTTTCCGCCCTGAGGACGGTTGGCCGAGGACTGCAACTCATTGTTCAGTTCGTCGTACAGCTTGCCCTGGACGATGAACCAGCACGTCACCGACACCGCCGCCACCGCGAACGCCACCGCTGCCGCTACCAGGAGGGCGAGCCGGGAACGCAGGGGCAGCGACCTGAACCGGCGGAACAGTCCTTTCACTCCGCGCCGCCCGACCGCAGCACGTACCCCACGCCCCGCACCGTGTGGACGAGGCGCGGCTCGCCGCCTGCCTCCGTCTTGCGGCGGAGGTACATCACGTACACGTCGAGGGAGTTCGACGACGGTTCGAAGTCGAAGCCCCAGACGGCCTTCAGGATCTGCTCGCGGGTGAGGACCTGGCGCGGGTGGGCGAGGAACATCTCCAGGAGCGTGAACTCGGTGCGGGTGAGTTCCACCGGGCGCCCGGCCCGGGTGACCTCGCGCGTGGACAGGTCCATGCGCAGGTCACCGAAGGTCAGCGCGTCGTCCTCGGGAACGGCGCCCGCGGACGCGGCGTACGAGCTGCGCCGCAGCAACGCGCGGATCCGGGCGAAGAGTTCGTCCAGCTCGAAGGGCTTGACCAGGTAGTCGTCCGCCCCGGCGTCGAGTCCCGTCACCCGGTCACCGACCGTGTCACGCGCCGTCAGCATGAGGATGGGCGTGGTCGTGCCCGCGCCGCGCATCCGGCGGGCCGCCGTGAGGCCGTCCATGCGGGGCATCTGGATGTCGAGGACCACGAGGTCGGGCTGGTAGGCCGTCGCCTTCTCCAGTGCGTCCGCGCCGTCGACCGCGACCTCGGTGTCGTACCCCTCGAAGGCGAGGCTGCGGCGGAGTGCGTCGCGCACGGCCGGCTCGTCGTCGACGATCAGGATGCGCTGGGTGTCACGGTCGCCTTCGGCGGAGCTCATGGATGTGGGTTCCTCGGGTGGGATGGGGGTCGTGGCCGGGTGCTTTCAGCGTCGCACGTCGCGGGCTGTCCCGGAATGGATCAGCTTCGTACGGTACGGCGGCGGGCCGGGGCCCGGCGCGCGGCGGGCCGGGAGGCGGCCGGGGCCAGCTCCGGGGCCCGCCGGACCGGCGCGTGCAGTGCGCGGGCGACCGCGAGGGCCAGGCCGAGGCCGGACGGGTCGTCGCCGGTCACGGTGTGCGCGACGTGCTGGATCTTCATGGCGACCTCCGGGTCAGCTGTCGGAGCCGCCGGCCCGCAGCGAGGCCAGGTCGGACTTGACGGTGTTGATCGGGATGGCGAAGCCGAGGCCGACGCTGCCCGCGCTCGACGAGGACGAGGAGGAGTCCGAAGCGGCCGAGTACATCGCGGAGTTGATGCCGACGATGTTGCCGTTCATGTCGATCAGGGCGCCGCCGGAGTTGCCGGGGTTGAGCGAGGCGTCCGTCTGCAGAGCCTTGTACGTGGTGGTGGAGGAACCGGTGTCGCCGTTGAACTGGCGCCCGCCGAACTCGAAGGGCCACTGCTCGCTGCCGCTGCCGCCGCCCTGCTGTTGCTGCTGGCCCTGGCTCTCGTCGGTGGAGACGGTCACGTCGCGGTCGAGCGCGGAGACGATGCCGCTGGTGACGGTGCCGGTCAGGCCCTCGGGGGAGCCGATCGCGACGACCTGGTCGCCGACCTGGACGCCGGCCGAGTCGCCGAGTGTCGCCGTCTTCAGGCCGGACGGCGCGTTCTCCAGCTTGATCAGCGCGAGGTCCTTCTTGCTGTCGGTGCCGACGACGCTCGCGGTGTACGACTTGCCGTTGTTCAGCCGCACCTTGATCGCGGAGGCGCCCGAGACGACGTGGTTGTTGGTGATGATCTCGCCGCCGGTCGTGATGATCACGCCCGAGCCGGTGGAGGAGCCCGCGTTCGAGGTCGCGCTGATCTCGACGATGCTCGGGCTGACCGCCTTGGCGACGCCGGAGACCGTGCCCTTCTGGCTGGTGGGCACCACGCTGGTGCTGGTGCTGCTGGAGGCGACCGTGTCGTTGCCCGTCAGCTCCTGGATGCCGTAGGCGGTGCCACCGCCGATCGCCGCGGCGACGATCGCGACAGCGGCGAGCAGGGCGAACGGGCCCTTGGCGCGCCGCTGCCTGGTGGGAGCCGGACCCTGCGGCGGAGCGGGCGGCGCCGCGAAGGCCGCGGTGGAGCCGGTGGCGTCGGAACCGTCGGGCTGACCGGCGTACGGCCCGGCGCCGTAGCCGTCACCGCCGTGGCCGTCGCCGCCGTGACCGGAGCCCGGCCACACGGTGGTGCCCGGCTCGACGTGGAGCGGCGGGGCCGGGTGGTACGCCGGCGGGGGCGGCCACTCGGGATTCACGGGGGAGGAGGAGGGGTGCGACTGCTGCTGGGGGTACGCGGACCCGTGGTCGTCGCCCTGGGGGTACTCGCCGCTGCGGCGGAAGCTCTCGGTCATGTCAAAAAGACTGTCCCCGGATCATGAGAGCTCCCTGAGGGGCCCCTGAGAAGCCCGACAGAACCTCGTATGCCCGATATAAAGGCGCCCCGGGCGGGCCCGGCCCCGCAGTCCAAGCCGCGGTCGGGCCCACTGCCGGGCGCACTGTCGGGCCCGCCGTCGGCCGTGCCCGGCGGGACCTGCCGGGTTCTCCCGGCGAGCGTCCGCCGGACGTGCGGCGGACGCTCGCCGGCCCCTCACGCGCTCCCCGGGCAAACAGCGGGTTGCGTCCCGGTGATCCCGTGGAACGGCAGGGGCGAACAGTTGTCTGACCCCTGTGAGGGCCGTGATTTCGGGGGCTGGAGAGGCCTACGATCTCCGCGCCGGAGGGGGGCTCCGCGGTTACGCCCGTTGTCGACGCACGCCATGCAAGCGGTTGCCGTCGACGGTCGGGCCGGTGCGTCGTACGCCCTTCTCAGGCCTCTGACACGGACGAACACACGCACCCACACCAGGAGCCCTGAGTGATACGTGCCCTGCGCGACCGCTGGAGACGCCCCGCCACGGCGTTGCCGACGGCCGCTCTCGCGCTGGCGCTGACCTGCGCCGGCGCCCTCGCGGCGCAGCCCGCCAGTGCGGCCGACCACCCGGCCGGACTGCCCGAAGCGAGCGTCGCCGCCCAGACCGGCGCCGCGCCCGCCCCGACCGCTTCCGACAAGGAACTGCGGCACCGCGTCGTCGAGGCCGCCAAGACCCAGGCGACGCCCGCGGCGAAGCCCAAGAAGACGCCGTTCATCATCGGCGGCACCGAGACCTCGATCTCCTCGGCGCCGTGGATGGTCCAGCTGTCCTACTACGACAGCGCGGCCGGCGAGGGCTACTTCTGCGGCGGCACCCTCGTCGCCCCCAACAAGGTCCTGACGGCGGCGCACTGTGTCGCCGGTCTCGACTGGGCGGAGAACGGCGCGGTGGTCGCCGGAGCCACCGGCCTGCTGGACGACACCAACGGCACCGTCGCGGGCGTCTACCGCCAGTGGAACCACCCGCACTTCAATGACGCGACCCTCCAGAACGACGTGGCGGTCCTCACCCTGGACCGTCCGCTGGAGCAGCAGTGGCTGAAGCTGACGGCCGCCGGCGACAGCGCCTCCTACAAGGCCGGCACCTCCGCCACCGTCTACGGCTGGGGTCTGACCTCGGGCGCCGAGGACGCGGACCTGTCGGCGAACCTGCGCAAGGTGACCCTGCCGATGGTCGCCGACTCCACCTGCAACACCGCGATGAAGACCGTCCTCGGTGAGGACGACTTCGTCGAGGGCTCGATGTTCTGCGCCGGCACCCCGGCGACGGGCACCGACGAAGGCACCAAGAGCCCCTGCAACGGCGACTCCGGCGGCCCGGTGGTCGTCGGCGGCAAGGTCGTCGGCATCGTCTCCTGGGGCGTCTCGGGCTGCACCGCGCAGGGCGCCTACCCGGTGTTCACCAAGGTGTCCTCGTACACCTGGGCGGCCCAGCCCCGTATCGACGACACGGACCTGACCTTCGACGGCCGTGCCGACCTGCTGGAGCGGACGCCCTCGGGCGGCCTGTTCGAGCAGGACAGCAAGGGCACCTCGCTGGCCGCCCGCGCCTACCAGGGCAAGGACTGGCAGTACGCGAGCTGGGTCATGCAGGCCGATCTGGACCGGGACTTCTTCCAGGACCTGATCGAGCGCGACAAGACCGACGGCAAGCTGTACCGCAGCTACTTCAACCACAGCTCGGAGCAGTTCGAGTGGATGCAGATCACCTCGGTGTGGGGCGGCTACACGTCCTACGCCGTCCCCGGTGACATGACCGGTGACTCGCGTCCCGACCTGGTCGCGGTGGACGCCGACGGCTCGGTCTACCTGTACCCGGGCAAGGGCAACGGCGAGTTCTACGGCCGCGTCAAGGTGGTCGACAAGGCCTGGAAGGGCGTCAAGATCTTCGGGCACGGCGACCTGACCGGTGACGGCCGCGCCGACCTACTGGTCCGCAACACCTCGGGCGTCCTGTACCTCTACCGGGGCACGCAGGACGAGCACACCCCGTGGTCGACGCGGATCCAGGCGCGTACGGGCTGGAACTTCACCTCGTACGTGGCCAACGGCGACGTGACCGGCGACGGCATCGCCGACGTCATGGCGCGTGACTCGGGCGGCACGCTCTGGCTCTACCCCGGCACCAACAAGGCCTCCAGCGACCTCTTCGGCTCGCGCAAGAGCCTCGGTACCGGCTTCAACCAGTACAACCTGCTGTTCTAGCTCCACCGCGGACCGACAAAAGAGATCCCCGCGTCCCCTCAGGGGCGCGGGGATCTCCGCAATCCGGGTGCCGTACGGCCTACTCGCAGCCGCAGGACTGGCGCACCACCAGCCGCGAGGGGAACAGCTTCAGCCGCTCGCGGCGGGAGCCGGCCACCCGCAGACCGTCGTCGAGCACGAGGTCGACGGCCGCGCGGGCCATCGCCGAACGGTCCGAGGCGATCGTGGTCAGCGGCGGGTCGGTCAGCCCCGCCTCCTTGACGTCGTCGAAGCCGGCGACCGCGAGCTGACCCGGCACGTCGATGCGCAGCTCGCGCGCGGCGCGCAGCACACCGATCGCCTGGTCGTCCGTGGAGCAGAAGATGGCCGGCGGCCGGTGCGGTCCGGCGAGCAGCTCCAGGCCGACCTGGTAGGCGTCGTAGCGGTTGTACGGGGCCTCGAAGAGCCGGCCCTCGGTGGGGAGCCCGGCCTCCTGCATGGCGCGCCGCCAGCCCTCGACGTGGTCGGAGACGGGGTCGCCGACCGCCGGGGTCTCGGCCGTGCCGCCGAGGCAGGCCACGTACGCGTACCCGTGCTCCAGGAGGTGACGGGTGGCGAGCTGGGCGCCCCCTATGTCGTCGGTGACGACGGCGACGTCGTCGATCGCCTCGGGGCGCTCGTGCAGCAGCACCACCCGGGCGTCCCAGGCGTCGATCTCGGCGGCCGCGTGGTCGTTCAGCGCGTGGCTGACGAGGATCAGCCCGGAGACCCGCATGCCGAGGAAGGCCCGCAGATAGTGGACCTCGCGCTCGGCGATGTAGTCGGAGTTGCCGACGAGCACCATTTTCCCGCGCTCGGCCGCGGCCTGTTCGACCGCGTGCGCCATCTCCCCGAAGAAGGGCTGGCGCGCGTCCGGGACGATCAGCCCTATGAGTTCCGTCCGCCGCGACGCCATGGCCTGGGCGACCCGGTCGGGCCGGTACCCCAGCTCCTTGATCGCCGCTTGGACGCGCTCGCGCGTGGCCGGGGCGACCGGCCGGGGTCCGTTGTTGATGACATAACTGACAACGGCGGTCGACGTACCCGCCAGTCGTGCCACATCATCCCGAGTCACCTTGGCCACGCGCGGAGTCTACGCGGATGGACCTACCTCTGGGCAGGGCGTACGGCTGCTTCCTGCGGCTGCTCGGAGGCCTCCGCCGGAGCGGCGGCGTCCAGGTGCGCCGTCTCGTCCGCATCGTCCGGCTTTGGCTGGGCCGCCTTGGCCTTCGCGTTGTCCGCCGCGCGGTCCACCTTCTCCGGTGTGACGAAGCGGTAGCCGACGTTACGGACGGTTCCGATCAGCGACTCGTGCTCGGGCCCGAGCTTCGCGCGCAGCCGTCGTACGTGCACGTCGACCGTCCGCGTGCCGCCGAAGTAGTCGTAGCCCCAGACCTCCTGGAGCAGCTGGGCGCGGGTGAAGACGCGGCCCGGGTGCTGCGCGAGGTACTTGAGGAGCTCGAACTCCTTGAAGGTCAGGTCGAGGACCCGGCCCTTGAGCTTGGCGCTGTACGTCGCCTCGTCCACGGAGAGGTCACCGTTGCGGATCTCCATGGGGGAGTCGTCGTTGACGATCTGCTGGCGGCCCATCGCGAGCCGCAGGCGGGCCTCGACCTCGGCCGGACCGGCCGTGTCGAGGAGAACGTCGTCGATGCCCCAGTCGGCCGTGACGGCCGCGAGGCCGCCCTCGGTGACGACGAGGATGAGTGGACAGCCGGGTCCCGTGGAGCGCAGCAGCTGGCACAGGCTGCGGACCTGCGGGAGATCACGTCGTCCGTCGATGAGGATGACGTCGGCACCGGGGGTGTCGACGAGGGCCGGGCCTTCGGCCGGCGCCACGCGCACGTTGTGCAGCAGCAGGCCGAGAGCGGGAAGCACCTCCGTCGACGGCTGAAGGGCGTTGGTCAGGAGCAAGAGTGAACTCATCGCGCCTCACCCACCTGGGTCGTCCTGCGGTCGTGCTCGGTTCGCTCGCCCATAACGTCTGGTTCCTCCTCGGTCCCTGCGAGGACGTTTGCGGCACTGCTCTTTCCTGCGGCTCCCGCGCCCTGGGATCCGCAGGGCCTCCCTGGCCCCGTACACCTGCGGTTTCCCGCTTCGTATACAACGGTCCTGGAAGCACAAAAGGACCCGGGGGCTACTCTGCCCGAGTCCTCATGCCCAGCAGAATAGCCCACATGAGCTCAGGTCCGGCAGGTCAAGTGACGCGATCTTTCAATAGTCCACACCGTGAGACAACGCCGCGTACCTCCGTACGGAGGTCTCTGCGCACGGTCGACGGAGTGACGATCGACGCGGCCTACGACCCCGGGGAGCGGCCCGGTGGTGACCTCGCGTTCATCCTGGCGCACGGGTTCACGGGCGACCTGGACCGTCCGCACGTGCGCCGCGCGGCCGGCGTGCTGGGCCGCGGCGCGGCCGTCGTCACCTTCTCCTTCCGTGGTCACGGCGCCTCCGGGGGCCGCTCCACGGTCGGCGACCGTGAGGTCCACGACCTGGCGGCGGCGGTCGCCTGGGCGCGCGAGCTGGGGCACACCCGGATCGTGACGGTCGGCTTCTCGATGGGCGGCTCCGTGGTGCTGCGGCACGCGGCGCTGTACGGGAAGACGGGTTCGGGTCCGGGGCCGGCGCTCGCCGAGGCGGCCGGTCCGGAGTCCGAGGGGCGCGCGGAGGCGGGTACGGACGCGGTGGTGTCGGTCAGCTCGCCCGCCCGCTGGTACTACCGGGGCACGGCCCCGATGCGGCGGCTGCACTGGCTGGTGACCCGTCCGGAGGGCCGGATCGTGGGCCGGCTGGGTCTGCGCACCCGGATCCACCACCGTGAATGGGACCCGGTACCCGCGTCCCCCGTCGAGTGCGTCCCGTACATCGCGCCGACCCCGCTGCTGATCGTGCACGGCGACCGGGACGGCTACTTCCCGGTCGACCACCCGAAGATGCTGGCCGAGGCGTCCGACGGCCACGCCGAACTGTGGCTGGAGCACGGCATGGGCCACGCGGAGAACGCGGCCCCGGACGACCTGCTGGGCCGCATCGCGGACTGGGGGGTCGCACACGCGGGCTAGCCTGGCGGGGTTCATGCGAAAGAGCGTGTGGACGCACAGAGACCGAACCGCTGATTGAGGAACGAGATGGCAAAGGGCACGGTGCGTTACTGGGCCGCCGCCAAGGCCGCGGCAGGCGTCGCCGAGGAGCCGTACGAGGCGGGCACGCTCGCGGAGGCACTCGACGCGGCCCGCGAACGGCACCCCGGCGAGCTCGTCCGCGTCCTGCGACGCTGCTCGTTCCTCATCGACGGTGACCCCGTGGGCACCCGAGGGCATGAGACGGTACGGCTGGCCGAGGGCGGCACGGTCGAGGTGCTCCCGCCGTTCGCAGGAGGGTGAGCGAGACGATGAGCAACCAGCCGTTCGAGGGCCGGTACGAAGGCACGTACGAGGAGTACGACCCCTACCGGCAGCCTCAGCAGGAGTCCGAGGACCAGCAGTCCCCGCACCAGGGGCAGCAGCAGGGACAGGGTCCGCAGGCGCAGCAGCAGGGTCAGGGGCAGCCCGACTGGCAGCAGCACACCCAGCAGTGGGAGGGCCGGACCTGGGAGACGCAGACACACTCGTCCGTCCCCGCCGCGGACACCGCCTATCTGCCTCCGCAGGCCTATCCCGCGTACGGAGAGCCGCAGCAGGGCCCCCAGGGCTACGGCGGCGCCGTGGGCGACCCCCTGCCGTCCGAGGCACCGGCACAGCCGTGGACCCCGGCCGCCGAGGCCCCCGCCCAGGAGCCGGCCGCCGAGCCGGTGGGTGTCCGGCTCCGCCCCGACGGGATCCCGCTCGCCGACGCGACGCCCGCCGAGGTCGCGGCCGACGCCACCTCGGACTACGGCCCCGCGACCGTCACCGGCAACGCCCGGATCACCGACGCCCAGCGCGCCCGCGCCGAGGGCCGGTCCCCGATCATCGAGCCCGGCATGCAGCCGGCCGCGCTGACGGCGGTCCTCGCGCTGCTGCTCTCCGGAGCGGCGGCCATCGGCGCGTACGCGCTCGTCGTCCCCCTGGTGCTGCTCCAGGGCGTCACCGCGGCGGGCTGGTTCCGGCTGAACGGGATGTGGCCGGCCCGGCAGGGCATCGCGCTGGCCTTCGCCGGTGCGCTGACCGCCGACGTCGCCCTGCTCGCCGCGGGCCGGGAGAACGCGCCCGCCGCGATCCTCGGCACCCTCGGCGCCTGGGTGCTGCTGACCCTCGTGCTCCAGCTCCGCAGCCACGCCGACCCCGACACCCGCATGTACGGGCTGATGGCGACCGTGGCCTCCGCGGCGCTGGCGATCATCGCGACCGGGCACCTCGCGGCGGAGCCGGACGCCGTCACCGTCGGCTGCGCGGCGGTCGCCGTGGCGATCCTGGCCCGCGCGCTGCCGCTGCCCACCCCGGCCTCCGTGGTGGTCGCGCTGCTGGCCGCGGCCGGCGCCGGTATCGCGGTCGGCGGGATGACGGACCTCGGCAGCCAGGGTGCCTTCCTGGGCCTCGGCGCCGGGGTGTGCGCCCTGATCGGGCACCGGGCGGCCAGTTACGACTACCCGTCCCGGTTCGTGCACTTCACCGCGGGTGTGGCGCTGCCGCTGGCCGCCGCCGCCCCCGCCGTCTACCTGCTGGGCCGCGCGCTCGGCTGACGGCCGGTTCGCACCGCCTCGATCCGGTCGACCTGCCGTTCCGAATCGTCACAGCTGATCGACAACCACCATGAAGGGCCCCCGGACCGGGGGCCCTTCATGGTTAGGCTCGCGTTCGGCGGCAACCAGGCCGACCAGACGGGGCCGTCCGACGTGGGGAACACCGAGCATGCGCGCACTGCGAATATTCCTGATCCTGGTCATCGTCCTCGGCGGGCTGTTCGTGATCGCCGACCGGGTCGCGGTCAACTTCGCGGAGGACCAGGCGGCCGACCGCATCAAGAGCACGGAGGGCCTCGCGAACACCCCCGACGTGTCCATCGAGGGCTTCCCGTTCCTCACCCAGGTCGTCGGCGGTGAGCTGGACGACGTGAAGATCGGCATCAAGGACTACGAGGCGTCGACGGGCACCTCCGCCGGCACGGTCCGGATCGACGACCTGCGCGCCGAGATGCACGGCGTGGCCTTCTCCGGCGACTTCAGCTCCGCCACCGCCGCCCGGGCCACCGGCACCGCGACGATCGCCTACGACGAGCTGCTGAAGGCCGCGAGGTCGGAGCCGGGGGACGTCGCACCCGGCCTCACCGCCCGGATCACGGGCCTCTCCGACGGTGGCGACGGCAAGATCAAGGTGACCCTCTCCTCGAAGCTCCTCGGCCGCGACCTGCCGCCGGTCTCGGTGCTCAGCTCCGTCACCGTCTCCGGGGACACCGTGAAGGTGCACGCCGACTCCCTGCCCAAGATCGGTGGCGTCCAGCTCGTCGAGGGCCCGATCCGGTCGGTCACCGACTTCGAACAGAAGATCCAGAAACTGCCCGGCGGCATCAAGCTCGACAAGGTCGAGGCGGCCCCGGACGGCGTCGACATCACGGTGAAGGGTTCGGACGTCAGCCTCGTCGGGTAGGCCGGAGAGGGTGGGGCGAGCCGGGCGTTCCTGGTCGTCGGGGCCCGGTTCCCGCCGGAATGAGTGCTGTCCGGAGGGGTCCTGTCCGAAAGGCGAGACGGTCCTGTCCGCACCGCAGATGCGTTCTCGGCAGGAAGAGGGCCGCGAAGGCCACGACCCGTGCGGCGAGGGCCCTGACGGCATTCTCGTATCACAGTACGGACGATCGCGTCTCAGCATGCGACACGCCGGTGACATGCCCGCCTGTCCGTCCCTACGATCGGACGCATGAAGCGACAGGCGGATCTCACGAAGCGGCGGGCAGTAGACCTGTGCCGCGTCGCCGCCATGCTCTGTCGCACCTTCTGAGCGGAAGCGTCGACTTCCGCGCGCCGGGCCCTTGGACCTCTCTCGTCAGGGCCACCCTTGCGCCGTGCGGCCCGATCGGCCGGCACCCACGCGCACCCCTCTCCATCGCATCACCCCGCCGCAACTGCCCCGGAGGAGAACGAGCATGAGCCGCACGGACGTCCTGGTAGACGCCGACTGGGTCCAGGACCACCTGGACGACCCGAACGTCGCCGTCGTCGAGGTCGACGAGGACACCTCGGCGTACGAGAAGAACCACATCAAGAACGCCATCCGGATCGACTGGACCAAGGACCTCCAGGACCCGGTCCGCCGTGACTTCATCGACCAGGAGGGCTTCGAGAAGCTCCTCTCGTCGAAGGGCATCGGCAACGACACGCTCGTCGTGCTCTACGGCGGCAACAACAACTGGTTCGCGTCCTACGCCTACTGGTACTTCAAGCTCTACGGCCACGAGAACGTGAAGCTCCTCGACGGCGGCCGCAAGAAGTGGGAGCTCGACTCCCGCGACCTGGTCGACGGCTCGCAGGTCCCCGAGCGCGCCGCGACCGCCTACAAGGCCAAGCCGCAGGACACCTCGATCCGCGCCTTCCGTGACGACGTCGTCGCCGCGATCGGTGCGCAGAACCTGGTCGACGTCCGCTCGCCCGACGAGTTCAGCGGCAAGCTGCTCGCGCCGGCGCACCTGCCGCAGGAGCAGTCGCAGCGTCCGGGCCACGTCCCGAGCGCCCGCAACATCCCGTGGTCGAAGAACGCCAACGACGACGGCACCTTCAAGTCGGACGACGAGCTCAAGGAGCTCTACGCCGACGAGCAGGTCGACCTCGCCAAGGACACCATCGCGTACTGCCGCATCGGTGAGCGTTCCGCGCTCACCTGGTTCGTGCTGCACGAGCTCCTCGGTGTCCAGAACGTCAAGAACTACGACGGCTCCTGGACCGAGTACGGCTCCCTCGTCGGCGTGCCGATCGAGCTCGGCGCCAACAAGTAACCCTCAAGGCCTGAAGGACGGAACTGACATATGTGTGGAGCGAAGGCCGGCGGCCCCGACGCCTCGACGATCAAGCCCGGTGAGACGACGATCCAGGGCCAGGTGACCCGCGACGGCGAGCCGGTGACGGGCTACGTCCGTCTCCTGGACTCGACCGGCGAGTTCACCGCGGAGGTCCCGACCTCCGCCACGGGCCAGTTCCGCTTCTACGCGGCCGAGGGCACCTGGACCGTCCGGGCGCTGGTCCCCGGTGGCACCGCCGACCGCACGGTCGTCGCGCAGACCGGCGGCCTCGCCGAGATCGCGATCGCGGTCTGAGCAGCCGGCCGCCGTCCCTGACGGCGGCCGGACCGAACGGCCGAAGGGCCGCACCCCCGGGGGTTGGACGCTTACCGGATCGGGGTGCGGCCCTTCGGCATGCCCGCCCGTGTGCGGTCCGGTCCCGCGGGCACTGCGCCGGACGGGTTGTCCGGGCCTACGCTGGAGGTATGTACGCACGCAGGCGTCACGTGTACTTCGCCATGATGGGGACGTGCATCACCCTCTTCGTCCTCGCCTGGGGCGTCGTACGGCTGTGGTCGGTCCCGGCGGCCGTCGCGATGTGCGTGGTGGCCATGGTCATCCCGCCGGTCGCCGCGATGGCGGCCAACCGGCGCGGCCCCGAGGACCGATGGTGGGACGACCCGTCCGGCGACCGGAAGTCCGACGAGTGGTGGGACGAGCTGGACGGCAAGAAACGACGACAGCAGTAGGACGACAGCAGTAGGACGACAGCAGTAGGACGACAGCAGTAGTCGGCGGCCGGCGGCCCTGTCGGGACAGCGGCAGCGGTTCCACGGCGCCGGCCGGAACGGCGCGGAAGGCTCACATGTCGCGTACGAGGTTGTCCACGGTGGTGCTGGACGCACCCGACGCCCACAAGCTCGCCGAGTTCTACCAGCGGCTGCTCGGCTACACGGTGCGCGCCGAGGAGCCGAACTGGGTGCTCATCGGGCCGCCCTTCGAGGGGACGGCGCTCGCCTTCGAGACCGAGCCGCTCTACACACCGCCGGTGTGGCCCGCGGGCCCCGGCGACCAGCGCATGATGCTGCACCTCGACATCGAGGTCGACGACCTGGCCGAGGAGACCGAGCGCGCCGAGGAACTGGGCGCCCGGCTCGCCGACCTCCAACCGCAGGAGGACGTACGGGTGCTGCTCGACCCGGCGGGCCACCCCTTCTGCCTGTGGGTGGACGTCCGCCGCAAGCCGCGTCCGTAACCGGCCCGGCGCGGGCACCCGGCACCACCGGACCGGCCTCGGGTCACCCGGCCTCGGGTCACCCGGTACCAGTACCGGTCGCGATCCGTCAGTAGACGAGCGCCTGCGTCCCGTCCGCCATCGCCTCCTGCACGAACACCTGCGCCCCCGCGATCCGTACGCCCTCCAGGACGTCCTTCTCGCCGATGTCGCGGCGGGCGGCGCACTGGGTGCACAGGGTGATGCGTCCGGCCGCCAGGATCGAGTCGATCAGGTCGGGCAGCGGAGCGGCGTGCGGCAGGTCGAACTCGGCGGCCCGGCCCGGCAGCGCGAACCACGCGGACTCGCCGGTCAGCCAGAGGGACACCTCGACGTCACTGGCCACGGCCACCGCCGCGACGGTGAAGGCCTGTGAGCAGCGTTCCGGGGCGTCGGCCCCCGCCGTCACCTTGATCACGAGCTTGTTCGCCATGGCCGTCATCGTATGCCGAATCGTGATCATCCTTCGTGCAACCCCATGCATGGGCCATGGGTCTCCTGTGCGCGCGGATACGGAATCCACGCTTCACGTTCTGTGGGGGGACGTCTTGGAAGTACCCGAAGGACCCGAAACACCGGAAAGACCGCACGTGCCTGAGGATGCGCCGGTTGTCGACCCGGGCCCGCAGCAGTCGGCGGAGCCCGTGCCGGCCGCGGAGGACGTCCCGGCCGCGCCGCGTCCACGGCGGCGGCGGGGGCGGGGGCGTACGGCCCTGCTGATCGCCACGGCCGCCGTGCTCGGTCTCGTCGCCGGTACGTGCACCGGATTCGTCATCCAGGCCGACCGCGAGCCCACCAGGCTGGCGCCGCTGTCGCAGCCGGTCGTCGCCCAGGCCAAGGGCGACGGTCCCGAGCCGCTGTCCGCCGCCCACGACCACCGCGTCAAGACGGACGGCGACCTGCGCAAGCTGCTGCTGTCGCGGCCGAAGGGCACGAAGACGCCCGACTGGGCGCCGGAGCAGGACGGCTGGCTGGACCTGGCCGGTTACGCGAGCTCGCTGGACCACTCCGACCGGGAGTTCGGCGACCTGATCAAGTCGGAGTTCCGCCGGGGCGCCGGCGTCAGCTGGACCGTGGGCAGTACCTACAACACCCAGATCCGCTTGGTGCAGTACCGCCAGGAGGAAAGCCTCGGTGCCGCGGACCGGGTGAGCTGGTGGGACGTCGAGGACACCCGCAGCTGGCCCGTTCCCGGGGCCAACGACGGCATGGTCTACCTCTTCAAGCCGGAGACGAAGCCCGGCTACCTGCCGCTCTACAAGGCGCAGGCCTCGGCATCACGCGGTGACATCGCCATGGAGATCTGGATCTACGACTCCAAGCCGATCCCGAAGTCGAAGATCATGGACCTGGCCAAGCGGCAGTTGGAGCGGCTGTGAGTGAGCGACCCACCACCCCGGAGGACCTGGAGTCCGAGCCGGCTCAGGCCGCACCGGAGCCGGCTGTCCCGACCGAACCCGCGGCGTCACAACCTCCGGCCTCCGAACCCCCGGCGTCCGAATCTCCGGCCGCCCAGCCTCCGGTCCCCGCAGCAGCCGGACCGGAAGCCGCTCCCGAGCAGGCGACCCCGGCGGACGAAACCCCCGCAGAGGCGACCTCCGTAGAGGCGGCCCCCGCGGAAGGCGCGCCCGGCAAGAAGCGCGTTCGCCGCGGCCGTGTCGCCGCGATCGCCGGGGCCGTGCTGCTCGTCGGTGCCGTCGTCGCGGGCAGCGCCTACACCGTGGTGACCGTCCGGGACGCCGACCGTGACGCGGGCGCGCCGTCCTGGGAATTCCCGAAGGCCGCGAAGGCGGACACGGGAGAGGCGAAGGCGGCGACCCCGCTCGCCGGGATGCTCGTGCCGTACGACGAGAGCTACGTCCGGGGTCCTGACATGACCCGGTTCGGCTCCGACACCGCGCTCAGCGGAGGCGAGGCCACCGCTCTGCGCAAGGAGGCGATCCGTGATCTGCCCCGCTCCCAGCGCCGGCAGATCGAGAAGCAGATCGACAAGCAGCACACCAAGGGCATGGCGATGCGGAGCTACCTCCACAGCGGCTCCACGCTGCCCGACGACGGCACCTTCACCGTCAGCATCCAGCTCGCCCAGATCGAGGACAAGCGGGCCGTGCGGAACATGTCGACGTTCCAGAACGGACTCCTCGACGCCCTGGAGATCTTCCGCTCCGGACCGAAGATCGAGGGCCACAAGAACGCCAAGTGCTTCCTTCCGCCCAAGGACAAGGAGGAGAAGCTCGACATGATGATCTGCTCCGCCTACCAGGGGGACGTGCTGGTCGACGCCGTCGCGTACGCGGCCAAGCCGATGAACACCAAGGGGGTCGCGAAGCTGCTCCGCGCGCAGCTCGACCGCATCCAGGAGCCGGGAGAGGCCGTATGACCGAGCAGACGACACCGGTCGACGACACGAGACCGGCCGAGGACACCACGTCGGCCTTCGTGCCGCAGCCCCGGTCGGAACCCCTGACGCCGGCCACGACGGAGACGGCCACGACGGAGCCGGCCGCGACGGAGCCGGCCGCGCCGGGGTTCGTGGTGCCGCCCCCGCCCGTCGCACCGCCCCTGGTGGGCGAGCCGCAGGAACCCCCGGTCAAGGTCAAGAAGGACCGCCGGGTGCTGCGTGCCGTGCTGCGCTGGACCGCCGCCACGGTGGTCTTCGCCGCGGTCGGAGCGTCCGCGGCGTACGGCATCACGCGCATGGAGCGGACCGACGTACCCGGTCTGGCGACGGAGGCCGACGGACGCTGGGACTACCCGGCGATCACGAAGCCGCCGCTGCCGTCGGGCAGCCCGGGCCCCTTCGCCGGGGCGGACAAGTCCGGCGTGCACTCCGCCGACCTGCGGGCGCTCCTGCTCCCCGCACCCAAGGGCGCCAAGGCGGACGCCTCTCTGCGCGGCGACGACGGCTGGCTCTCGTCCAAGGCCTTCCTGTCTCAGTACGCCGAGAAGGTGGACCGCGAGACGGTCGGCCAGATGCTGACCGACTACGCGGTGCGGCACATCGCGGCGCGCGGCTGGACCACCCCGGACGGCACCCGTACGCGGATCTACCTGCTCCAGTTCGACACCGCGGCCGTCGCGGAGGAGCTCGCCTCCACCAAGCTCGCGAACTACGGCGGGGCGCAGTACGCGCTCACCGGCGCCGCCACGACCGAGCGGGACGAGCACTTCCCCGCCGCGTCCGAGATCGACGACATCACCCGCTTCGCGTACACGGAGAGCAAGCCGTACGGCCCCGAGCAGGTCCGTGAGGCCTATCTGTCGGCCGGCGACACGATCGCGCTGGTCGTGCAGTCCCACAAGGGAACCGCGCCGGCGGTGCCGTTCCAGCAGACGGTGGTCCTGCAGAGCCAGCTGCTCGACTGAGGCCGCGTGGCCCCGGGAGGGTGTACCTGAAAGAGAGCGCCGGGCCCCAGCCGCGTAAGCTGGGGCCCGGCCTTGTGTACGTCCCCGGTCGCGGCAGCGCCGGGCGGGGGACCCCGTTCCGCTCACCGAGGAGCACCCGTGGAGATCTTCTTCGAAACCCTTCTGGTCCTGGTCTGCGTCGGCGTGCTCGCCTTCGCCGGACTGACCGTGAAGAAGCTGTACCAGGGCCAGCGCTGACCCCCATCAAGGAACTGTTCAGCTCATGATCGAGATCCCGTCGGACCTCCACAAGGACCTGGTCCCCCTTGTCTTCCTCCTCGGCGACTGGGCCGGAGTCGGCGTGCACGACTTCCCCGGCTCCGAGAAGTGCAACTTCGGGCAGGAGGTCAGCTTCAGCCACGACGGCCGGGACTTCCTGGAGTACCGCTCGCACAGCTGGGTGCTCGACGCGGAGGGCAACAAGGTCCGTCCGCTGGAGACCGAGACCGGCTTCTGGCGCGTCGACGCCGACCGCAAGGTCGAGGTCGTGATGACGCGTGACGACGGCGTCGTCGAGATCTGGTACGGCGAGATCGCCGACAAGAAGCCGCAGATCGACCTGGTCACCGACGCCGTGGCCCGCACCGCCGCTTCCGGCCCGTACAGCGGTGGCAAGCGTCTCTACGGCTATGTGAACAGCGACCTCATGTGGGTCGGCGAGAAGCAGACCCCCGAGGTCGAGCTGCGCCCCTACATGTCCGGTCACCTGAAGAAGACCGTCACCCCGGAGGACGTCGAGCGCTGGGCCAAGGACCTGCCCGACGACATGCCGGACGACGGCATCGCCTTCTTCAAGTAGGCCCCGTCCCGCCGCCCCCGGCAGCCGCCGCCGTTCGTCAGGTCGGTTCGGCGGCGAATGGTCCTAGACTTCCAGTGTGGTGAGCACCGACTGGAAGAGCGACCTCAGGCAGCGCGGCTACCGGCTGACGCCGCAGCGTCAGCTTGTCCTCGAAGCAGTGGACACCCTGGAGCACGCGACCCCCGACGACATCCTCGTGGAAGTGAGGAAGACGGCGTCGGGGGTCAACATCTCCACCGTCTACCGGACCCTGGAGCTCCTGGAGGAGCTCGGGCTGGTCAGCCACGCCCACCTCGGGCACGGCGCGCCGACGTACCACCTGGCCGACCGGCACCATCACATCCACCTCGTCTGCCGGGACTGCACGAACGTGATCGAGGCCGACGTGTCCGTCGCCGCCGAGTTCACCGCGAAGCTCCGGGACAGCTTCGGCTTCGAGACGGACATGAAGCACTTCGCGATCTTCGGACGCTGCAAGGACTGCGCCGCCCGGCAGAAGTGACCGGGAAACGGTGCTTCGTCGCCCGGGGCAGCTGAGCGGCCGGGCCGCAGAAATAAAAATGACGACCCCACGGTCGTAGTGTGTATGTCCATGAAGAGCTCCCTCCTGTCCCTGCCCGGCGCCGTTCCCGCCGAAGGCGTGGACGAAGGCGTCGCGGCGCACTACGGCGACCTGTTCCGCGAGCAGCGCGCCCTCGCCGACGGCCTCGGCTTCGTGGACCTCTCGCACCGCGGTGTCGTCACCGTCACCGGCGACGACCGGCTCACCTGGCTGCACCTGCTGCTCACCCAGCACGTCACGGATCTCCCGGTGGGCGAGGCCACGGAGGCGCTGATCCTCTCCGCCAACGGCCACATCGAGCACGCGCTCTACCTCGTCGACGACGGCACGACGGTGTGGATGCACACGGAACCGGACACCCAGGAAGCGCTGATCGCCTACCTGGAGTCCATGAAGTTCTTCTACCGCGTGGACGTCACCGACCGCACGGCCGACATCGCCGTGGTGTACCTCCCGGCCGG
Organism: Streptomyces sp. NBC_01428; assembly: GCF_036231965.1. Classification (NCBI taxonomy): domain Bacteria; kingdom Bacillati; phylum Actinomycetota; class Actinomycetes; order Kitasatosporales; family Streptomycetaceae; genus Streptomyces; species Streptomyces sp. NBC_01428. Next base: position 5,001,506 of record NZ_CP109499.1, read on the forward strand.
TTCGATCGCAGAGGTCCCCGAGGGCGTCGTCGTCCGCGAGACGCCGTACGGCCGTGATCTCTTCCTGCCGCGCGCGGACCTGGAGTCCTACGCGCGGAAGGCCGGCCCGGCCGCCGGACTCCTCGCCCACGAGGCGCTGCGCGTCGAACAGCACCGGCCGCGCCTCGGCTTCGAGACCGACCACCGCACCATCCCGCACGAGCTGGGCTGGATCGGCAGCGCCGTGCACCTCCAGAAGGGCTGCTACCGCGGCCAGGAGACCGTCGCCCGTGTCCAGAACCTGGGCAAGCCCCCGCGCCGCCTGGTCTTCCTGCACCTCGACGGCAGCGAGGTCCACCTGCCCGCGCACGGCACCGAGCTGCGCCTCTCCGCGGACGGTCCCGACGGCCGCAAGATCGGCTTCATCACGACCGCCGTACGCCACCACGAGCTGGGCCCGATCGCCCTCGCCCTCGTGAAGCGCAACGTGCCGCTCGACGCCCCGCTGACGGCGGACTCGACGGCGGCGGCGCAGGAGGTCGTGGTCGAGCCGTAGGGGGCTGTGCGTGGGCCCGCAGGACCCCATGGGCCCCGCAGGACCTCGTGTGGCCGGCGAGGTCTGTGCGGCCGGTGAGGTCGGTGAGGCCGGTGAGGTCCTTCCAGCGGGAGGGGCCCGGGCTCACATCTCCAGGAGGACGGTGAACGGGCCGTCGTTCGTGAGCGAGACCCGCATCCGCGCTCCGAAGCGGCCCGTGGCCACGGTGGCGCCCAGGGCGCGGAGCTGGGACACGACCTCGTCGACGAGCGGCTCGGCGACCTCGCCGGGGGCGGCGGCGTTCCAGGTGGGGCGGCGGCCCTTGCGGGCGTCGCCGTACAGCGTGAACTGGCTGATGACCAGCAGGGGCGCGTCGATGTCGGAGCAGGACCGCTCCTCGCTCAGCATCCGGACGGACCAGAGTTTCCGGGCGAGTTGAGCCGCCTTCTCCTTGGTGTCCTCGTGCGTGACCCCGACCAGGACGCACAGCCCCTCGCCGTCGATCTCGCCGACCGTCTCGCCGTCCACGACGACGCTTGCGCCGTCCACCCTCTGCACCACCGCACGCATGCCGACCATGATGCCGTGCGACGCCGGCGTGACGCGCTGCGGGCCCTTCGCGTGATTTCCGGAGGTTACTAACCCCCCATCTGGGGCCGATCGGGGGCACTCGGTCACATAGCGACCACCGGGGGTGGCACCATGCGGGGTGTTGCGGTGCACCCGGTGGGTGGACCGCGCCGGTCGAGGGGACGGTAGAGGCACATGAGCACACCGAGCACAGGGCGGCAGCCCGGGGCCGTGTCATTGACCCGCACGAGCGCACGGACGGCTCGGGCCGCGTCCCGGCCGCCGGTGCAGCGCACCGACAGCGGCCCGCTGCCCGCCGACGCCGGCCGGCCCGGTCTCGGCGTGCTCCGGCTGCCCGAACTGCGGACCCTGCGCCGGGAGGCCCAGCGGGACGAGGCCGACCTCAGCTACGTACGGCGGCTCCTCCAGGGACGGATCGACATCCTGCGCGCGGAGATCGCCCGCCGGGGACAGCGGAGGATGCCCGCCGCGGCCCCGGGACACCGGCCGTTCCTGCCCGCAAGGGAGCCGTCCGTCGTCGAGCGGCTCTCGGAGATCCTCACGGACGCGCCGGCCCGCCACCGCTCCTCCGCTCGCCACGTGACCGTCGGTACGCCCCACAGCGAGGAGTACCGGGCGCTCGCCACCGACATGCTGGCCGAGGTGGAGCTGTCCGACCTGGACGCCCGGACGGACGAAGAGCTGGGCGCGGGTCTCGGCCGTCTCGTCCGCTACGAGCAGCAGGTCTCCCGGCAGCGCCAGCAGCTCCAGCGCACCGCGGACGACTGCAGCGCGGAGATCGCCCGCAGGTACCGTGAAGGCGAAGCACAAGTAGACGACCTGCTCATGTGACGCGGCGGCCCCGGCGATCCCGGGGCCGAGGGGTACGCCCGACCCTGGAGAGGCGGCCCCGCTCCGCGGCGGAGGGCGCGGTCCGGGTACGACCCGGGTGACGCCGTCCGGGCGGGTCCCGTCCCGGAAGGTCACCGCCGATGCCCGCCACCTCCCGCACGCCCGAGGGTTCCTCCACCCCGGACGGCATATCCGCGGATTCCTCCGCCCCCGACGGCATGTCCGCCCTGTCCGCCGCCCGGGCCGGGATCCCCGCCGCTCCTCCGCCGGTCCTCGCCGAGGTCGTACGTTCCGGCTTCGTCGAGGGACACCATCGCGGCAGCCTGGTCCTGCTGGCCGCCGACGGGTCGGTCGAGCTGGCGCTCGGTGACGTGACGGCGCCCGTCTTCCCACGCTCCTCGAACAAGCCCATGCAGGCGGCGGGCGTCCTGCGTGCCGGCCTCGACCTGTCCGGGGAACGCCTCGCCCTCGCCGCCGCCAGCCACTCCGGGGAGATCTTCCACCGCGACCTGGTGCGGAAGATGCTCGTCGAGCACGGGCTGACCGGCGACCAGCTCCAGTGCCCGCCCGACCTGCCGCTCGACGCCGTCGAGGCGGAGACCTACCTCGCCTCCGGTGCCGTACGCGACCGGGTCACCATGAACTGCTCGGGCAAGCACACGGCGATGCTCGCGGTCTGCGTCCTGCGCGGCTGGCCCACCGAGTCGTACCTCGACCCCGGGCACCCGCTCCAGCAGCTGATCCACACGGTGGTGGAGGAGGCTGCGGGGGAGCCGGTCGCGGCGGTCGGTACGGACGGCTGCGGGGCGCCTCTGATGGCCATCGGTCTCACCGGCCTGGCCCGCGCCTTCCGCCACTTCGTCCTCGCCGCCCCCGGTTCCGCGGAGCGCCGCGTCGCCGACGCCATGCGGGCCCATCCCGAGTACGTCGCGGGCACCCGGCGGCCCGACACCTGGCTGATGCGGGAGATCCCGGGCGCGCTGTCCAAGATGGGCGCCGAAGCGGTCCAGGCGGTCGCCCTCCCGGACGGCCGCGCCCTCGCCTTCAAGATCGACGACGGCGCCACCCGAGCCCTGGGCCCGGTCCTCGCCCGAGCCCTGACCCTCCTGAACGTGCAATCCCCGATCCTCCAGCAGATAGGCAGGACCCCTTTGTTGGGCGGAGGCAGAGAGGTGGGCGAAATCAGGGCCACGTTCTGAGGCCCGGAGGGCCCGTCGGGGGACAGTGAACGGGGTGGGGGCGAAGCCCCGGTAGCGCCGGGTGGTGTCCAGGGGCGCGGGGAACTGCGCGATCGGCCCCCACCGGGCGCGCGCCGGTCAGAGGACCGGGAGCAGGGTGGGGGGCGAAGCCCCGGTAGCGCCGGGTGATGCTCAGGGGCGCGGGGAACTGCGCGATCGGCCCCCACCGGCGCGCGCCGATCCGGCGACCGGGAGCAGGGTCGGGGGCGAAGCCCCGGGAACGCGGGGTGGTGTCCAGGGGCGCGGGGAACTGCGCGACAAGCCCCCACCGGGCCGCACTGGTCCGGCGACCGGGGCCCGGGGCCGGCGGACCCGGGGCGACGGAAATCCCCGCGACACCCCGCCGACGGACACCTAGCGTGGGCCCATGACCCCGCACGACACCCCCGCCCCCACCCCCCTCACGGTCCGCCCCCTCGCACCCCCCGACATCCCGGACTGGCTGCGCGCGCTGAACACGGGGTTCCTGCGCCCGCCGGCGGTGTCCAAGGAGGAGACCGAGGCGCGAGGCGCGGGACTGGTCCTGCCGCGCACCCTGGGCGCGTACGACGGGGACCGCTGTGTGGCGACGTTCCGCTCGTTCCCCCAGGAGCTGACCGTGGTGGGCGGCGCGACCGTCCCCGCGGACGCGATCTCCAGCGTCACGGTCTCGCCCACGCACCGCCGCCGCGGCCTCCTCACCCGCATGATGGAGGCCGACCTGGCCGCGGCCAGGGAACGCGGCGACGTCGTCGCGACGCTCATCGCCGCCGAGTACCCGATCTACGGCCGCTACGGCTTCGGCCCCGTCACGACCACCGCCGAGTGGACCATCGACGTCGCGCGCACGGGCCTCGACCCCCGCTGGGCGGGCCCTGACGACGGCGGCCGCGTCGACCTCGTGGACGCCGACGACGTGCGCCGCGACGGACCCGGACTGCACGACCGCTTCCGCCGCGACCGGCCCGGCGCCATCAACCGCGACGACCGCTGGTGGCAGATCAACACCGGTGTCCTGCGGCTCGGCGCCGACCCCTGGAAGGAACCCTTCTACGCGGCGTACCGCTCGGCGTCCGGCGAGATCGAGGGCCTGGTCTCCTACGAGTCCGACGACCACTGGGACGACTCCAACCAGCCGCAGAACACCGCGACGGTGAACTGGCTGCTCGCGGTGACGCCGGCGGCGGAACGCGCCCTGTGGCGGTACCTCTGCTCGATCGACTGGATCACCCGGGTCAAGACGGGCAGGCGCGCCCCGGACGACCTGGTGCCCCACTTCCTGCCGGACCCGCGAGCCGCGCGTATCACCACGCAGTCGGACTGGCTGTGGGTGCGCATCCTGGACGTCGTACGGGCCCTGGAGGCACGGACGTACGGAGCCGCCGGGACGCTCGTTCTGGAGGTGACGGACGAGAGCGGGCCGGCGGGTGGCCGCTACCGGCTGCACGTCGCCGCGGACGGGACCGCGACCTGCGCTCCGACCACCGAGGACGCGCAACTCGCCGTGCCCGTCGCCGACCTGGCCACTCTCTGGCTCGGCGACGACTCCGCGGAGCGGCTCGTGGCACTCGGCCGGGTCCGGGAACGGCAAGAGGGCGCCGCCTCCGTCGCCGACGCCCTGCTGCGGACGTCCAGGCGACCGTGGTGCCCGGACATCTTCTGAACTACCGCTGTCGGTCCGTCGGTTCTCCTTCCACGCGGGTGCCGGGCTGTCGCTTCCCGTGATCTCTGATCACTGGTCGCTGATGTCTGTCTCTTGATCCGTAGCGATTCAGTTGTGGTTGTTTTTCCGGTGGTGCGGTGGTGCGGTGGTGCGGACCGACCGGGCTCCCGGCTCCCCTCCGGAGGAGAGACCGGTCGGCCGGGCTGGCGGACGACGCGCGTCCGGTCAGCCGGACTGGGCGAGCAGCATCACGAGGATCACCGCCCCGATGCCGCTGATCATGGTGTTCCTGGCCTTGAGGCCGACGGACAGCGCGACGAACGCGATGATGCCCATCGGCCCGTATTTCCACTGGATGAGCTGCTCGAATCCGATGGCGAGGGCGGCGACGGCGAGGGCGATGAGCGGCATGACGGTCCCTCCTTCGGGACGGGGAGGCGAACCCCGTTGAGGACCGTCCGCCTCGTCACCCGATCCGCAGGCGATGCTCAGGCGGCCAACCCTCTGGAAGCTTGACCATGTTGTGCAAGTTGGTGACCAACTCACTGCTAGTTATCTCCATGTTGGGACGACTCATAACCACCTATCCGGCAACTGCCCAAAGATGGCGGGAAGTTGTAGTGTTTGGTCGTGGAGCCGGAACATGCCGCCGTCAACGGGCGGAAGAGGTCACCACGGCCACCCAGGTCACACCGCGAGGTGGCCGACGAGCTGCGCAGCCGGATCAGGTCCGGTCAGCTGCGGGCCGGCGAGCGCATGCCCACCCAGGCGAGGCTGGCCGACGAGTTCGGCGTCGAGCGCGGCGCGGTGCGCCAAGCGCTGCGCATCCTGCAGTCGGAGCACCTGCTCGTCGACGTGTCCAAGGGGAGCCCGGCGACCGTCGCGGAACCTCCCGAGAGGGTTCTGACCGGCCCGGAAGCCGTGCCGCAGCCGACCACGGTGGCGCTCGGCGCGCGCGTGACGGCCGCGTTCTCCGCCCCGCACGTGGAGATCGACGCGCTGTGTCTCACCTCGATCTCCCTGACCCTGGCGATGGGGGAGCCGCTGCGTCAGATTCACGCCGGACGCATGAAACCGGCCAGGGTGGACGTCCGGGTGCTGCTTCCGAGCAGTGACATCGACCTGGCCTTCCCGGCGCCCGTCGACGCCCGCACCGACAGCCGGCTGCAGCGCAACTGGCTCGCCAACCGCAACGCGCAGGGGCAGGTGCTGCGGCACAATCTGCTGGCCCTGCGTTCCTCGCACGGTGTCGACGTCAGCGTCACCTTCCGGGCGCTGCCCTTCACCCCGCCCGTGAAGCTCTACCTGCTCAACGGCACCGAGGCACTCTTCGCGTACTACACGCTCGCCCGGCGGGAGGAGGAGATCGACCATGAGCAGCTGCAGCTGTACGACGTCCAGGGCACCCGCTCCACGCTCTTCCCCTTCGCCCAGGGTGCGGGGCTGCGGGACACGACGTTCGTGGAGCAGTCCCACCTGTGGTTCAACGCGCTGTGGGAGACCATCAGTTCCGAGTTGGTGCTCTCGGGCTGAGGCCTCCCGGATGCGGTACCGCGCAGCTCACAGAGCCGGCCCCGAGACCATCAGGGCGAGCACGACCGCCCCGATGGAGCTGCACGTGGGGCTCTTGGCCTTGATCCCGATGGCGAGCAGCAGCAGTCCGACGATGCCGGACGGACCGTACTGCCACTGGACGAGCTGCTCGAAGCCGACGACGAAGACGGCGGAGAGGAGGGCGATGACGGGCATGTGGTTCCTCCTGCGGTGGAAGGAGGGCCGGCAGGGGGACCGGCCACGATGGGGAGGCAAAACTTCCGCCAACTTGGCCAGGTTGGTTGCCAACTATGGTTAAGTTGTCCCCACTTGGCTACTAGTCATAAACAACTTTCAAACAACTGCCCGTAGATGGACGGCAGTTGTAGCGTCTGGTCGTGACTCAGGAGAACGTGGCCGTGAACGACAGCAGAAGGCTCTCGCCGCAGCAGATCGCCGACACCCTCCGGGAGCGCATACGGACCGGTGAGCTCAAGGCGGGTGACCGCCTGCCCACCCAGGCCGAACTGGCCGACGAGTTCGGCGTGGAACGCGGCACCGTCCGCCAGGCCCTCGGCCTGCTCCAGACGGACGGCCTCCTCAGCAACGTCAGCAAGGGCAGCCCCCCGCGCATCGCCGACGTCGCTCCCACCCGGGACGGGCCGCAGCCGACGATGGTGGGGCTCGCCCCCCGGCTCACCGAGGCGTTCTCCGTGCCGCACGTGCGTATCGACGCGGCCTGCCTGACGGCGGAGACCCTGATGATGGCGATCAGCGAGCCCGTCCGGCAGATCCACGACGGCAGGTTCCGCCCCCAGTCGATCGACGTCCGGATCCTGCTGCCCTCCCGGGACATCACGCTGGCGTTCCCGGTGCCGGTCCCCGGACAGGGCGAGGACGACGACGACGCCGTCCACAAGCGGTGGCTGGGCCAGCGCAACGCCCAGGGGCAGGTGCTGCGGCACAACCTCCAGTCCCTGCGCTCCTCGCACGGCATCGACGTCCGCGTGACCTTCCGCGCGCTGCCCTTCACCCCGCCGGTGAAGCTGTACCTGCTCAACGAGTCCGAGGCGCTGATCGCGTACTACATGATCGCCAGGCGTGAGGAGACCGTGGAGAGCGAGGTCCTGGAGATGTACGACACCATCGGCGCCAGGTCCCTCCTCTTCTCGTTCGAGAAGCAGGCCGGCCGGCGGGACGCGGCGTTCGTGGAGGAATCGCAGAAGTGGTTCGACGCCCTCTGGGAAACCATCACCACGGACCTGAAACTCTCCTAGTGACTTCTGAAACGGCGCAGGCCGAAGCGACGGCGACACGGACGGCGAAACTCAGGGACGCGATCAGCCGCGCCCGCTTCGTGCTCTTCGACTTCGACGGGCCCGTCTGCCGGCTGTTCGCGGGCCATTCGGCGGAGCGGGTGGCCCAGGATCTGGTCGAGTGGCTCGAACGGCAGGGCATGCGCGGGCTGTTGACCGCGGAGGAGCGGGTGCACCCCGATCCGATGGTGGTCCTGCACGCGGTCAACCGGCGGCGTCCGCACAGCGATCTGGTGGCCGAGCTGGAGGCGCGGTTCACCCAGCAGGAGCTGAAGGCGGTGGTCTCCGCCTGGCCGACCGCCTACGCCGACCCGGTGATCCGCACCTGGAGCGCGGTGGGCGCCCGCCTCGCGATCACCACGAACAACTCCCCGCAGACCGCCTCGCACTACCTGGCGGACCGCGGCCTGACCGAGTGCTTCACCCCCAACATCTACGGCCGCACCCAGGACCTGCACCACCTCAAGCCGGACCCGCACTGCCTCAACCGGGCCCTGAACGCCCTGGGCGCCGCACCCTCCACGGCGCTCATGATCGGCGACGCCCCCTCCGACCTTCAGGCCGCCCAGCGCGCCGGAGTCCCCTTCCTCGGCTACGCGCGCAACGAACGCACCGAGAAGCTGCTGCGGGACGCGGGAGCCGAGGACGTGGTGTCCTCGCTGGAGACCGTGCTGCGGATTCTGCGCGGACAACTCTGATCTGAACGACGGGTGGGATACGTGCGCGGCACCGGGTACTCGTCCGGGACCGCGCCCGCCGGAACGGCGTCCCGGTGGCCGGTGCGGCCGACCCGACCGTGTGAATCGTCGGGGGACGCGGCCGGTGCCCGCGTCGGCGGTCCTGCCTGATCAGTGCCCGCTCCCGGGCGAAAGGGAGGCCATACGTTCGAGGAAGGGAGCGAGGCGGTCGGAAGAAACCTTCTGGCACCATGCGCACTCATGGGGGAGTACCGTGCTCCCCTCTTTCCTCATTGGTTGCGGTCTCACGTGAGAGAACGGTCCATGCCAGCCCAATCGGCTTCCCCGGCGCTGCTGCGAGCCGTCGCGGTGAGCGGTGACGCGGACGCGGTCGAGGGGCCGCTCCACGGCTACCACCACGAGACGTACGTCTTTCCCCTGCCGGGCGGGGACGAGGAGGACGGGCAGGTCCGCTGGAAATGCCGGGAGCCGCACCCCGATCTGCTCTGGTTCGACCGGCGGTGCTTCGCCTCCGAGGAGCAGCTGCTCCGGTCCCTGGAAGGGCGGATCGAGGGCATCCCCGAGCTGATCGACGCGGGGACCGCCCGCCTCCAGCGGTTCGTCGAAGGCCACACACTGGGCGAGTTGCACGGGTCCGGTACGGAGGTTCCCGAATCGCTCGTCCAACAACTCATCGCCCTGTTCAGCCAGTTGGCGGCCGTCCGGCCCGGCTCCCTGTCCGCCGAGCGGACCTGCCTCCCCGAGGACCGTGCCACCGAGGCGGACAGCTCGGGCTTCCTGGAACGGCTGGTCCTGTTCACGGAGGAGCGGGTGTACCGGCGGAACCTGCCCCGCTTCGCCGGTCTCTTCCACGACCTCGGGCTGGACGACGACTCCTTCAAGAAGCTCCGCAAACAGGTGGCGGGCCTGACCGAGCGGCCCTTCTGCCTGCTGCACGCCGATCTCCACCGCGAGAACTTCGTGGTCGACGCCGACGGCCGGCTCTGGACGATCGACTGGGAGCTGTCGATGTTCGGCGACCCCCTGTACGACCTGGCCACGCACCTCTACCTGATGCGCTACCCGGCGGACCAGGAGACCGGGGTGATCGCGCGGTGGCGCGAGGCCGTCGACGGCGTCACCCCCGGCAGCTCGGCCGGGTACGCCGACGATCTGCCGAAACTGCTCGCTTACAAGCGCGCCCAGTCCGTGTTCACCGACGTCATCCGGACGGCCCTGACACTGGCCCCGGCGCCGGGACCCGTGCCCGACGGGGAAGCCCTCGACCGGGCGGGTCGCAGGATCGGGAGAGTGCTGATCGCCGCGGAGGGACCGCTGGAGATCGAGAAGACGCCGGACGTGGACGCCATCACGACCGCCCTCGAAGCGTGGTGCCGGAAGGTCTGACCCGGCGTGGTGCCAGGGCACTGGCCCGGACTGGCGGTACGCCGATGCCGCCTCCTCACACCCCCAGTACAACCTTCCCCACCACACCCCGCCCCTCCACCGCCGCGTGGGCCTCGGCTGCTCGGTCCAGGGGGAACACCTCGCCGATCACCGGGCGCAGGCGGCCCGCCGCCGCTTCCGTCAGTGCCGTCGTGGTGTGGCGGTGCAGGTCGGCGGGGGTGAACTGGACGTCGGTGATGCCGAAGAGGGTGACGGCGCGGCGGCGGGCCTCGGCCGGGTCGACGGGGGAGAAGCCGCCGGTCGGTGCCCCGTGCGCGGAGAAGCGGCCACCGTCCGCCGTCAACGCGAAGGCGGCCAGGCCGAGTTCACCGCCCACCCCGTCGAGGACCAGATCGGCTGCCTCCGGCCGGCCCCCAGCGCCTCCGCCGAGAGCAGTGCGCGCGGTGTCCGTCCAGCCCGGGAGCGTCACGTCGACGACCGCGTCCGCGCCCAACTCCCTTACCAGGGCGAGCTTCTCGGCTCCCCGGGCCGCCCCGACCACCCGTGCCCCGCGGGCGTGCGCCAGTTGGACGAGCAGGGTGCCCATGCCTCCGGAGGCGCCGAGGATCAGGACGCGGTCCGTGGCGCCGAGGCCGGTCAGTTCCAGCAGGCCGGCCGCGGTGACGCCGTCGTGGACGAGGGCTGCGGCGGACGGAAGACCCAGCGCGTCCGGCACGACGGTCAGGGCCGTGACCGGCGCGACGGCCCGTTCGGCGTAGCTCCCTTCCACGAGCGCCGTCACCCGGCGGCCGAGCCACTCCTCCGGGACCTCGGGCCCGAGGGCGCCGACCACCCCCGAGACCCCGCCGCCCGGGACGTACGGAGGCGTCACGTCGAAGAACTCGCCGCCCCAGCCCGCCCGGATCTGGGTCTCCACGAAGATCGTGTCGGAGTACGCCACCTCGATCAGGACCTCACCGGGCCCCGGCACCGGATCGGCGGCCTCCACCGTGACGAGCACCTCGGGACCCCCGAACTCCTTCACCTGTACAGCTCGCATCAGTCGCTCCTCGGCGTGATCGCGGATGTCGGCGAGGGGGTGGCCCCTCGCGATCAGTGTTCGACCTCAAGCCCGGTTGAGGTCAAGCGCCCGGATCGCGGGGCGCGTGCGGCCTCCGGCAATGCGTACGCTCGAGGCCATGAGCGACACCGGACTGCGTGAACGCAAGAAGCAGCGCATGTACCAGGAGGTCTCCGAGACCGCGATCGGCCTCTTCCTGGAGAAGGGGTTCGACGCCGTGTCCGTCGCCGAGGTCGCGGCAGCCGCCGAGATCTCCAAGCCGACGCTGTTCCGGTACTTCCCCACCAAGGAGGACCTCGTCCTGCACCGCTTCGCCGACCACGAGACGGAGGCGGCGCGCGTGGTCGAGGAGGGCCGCGCGGACGGGCGGTCCGCGATCGACGCCCTGCGCGCGCACTTCCTCGACGGACTGCGGCGCGAGGACCCCGTCACCGGACTCAGCGCGCACCCCGCCGTGCTCGCCTTCCACCGGCTGCTCTACGGGACACCCGCACTGGTGGCCCGTCTCGGCGGATACCTGGAGCGGTCCGAGGCCTCGCTCGCCGCGGTGCTCGCCGAGCCCCTCGGTGACGGGCTCGAAGCGCGGCTCGCCGCCGGGCAGATCACCGCCGTACGCCGGATCCTCGCCCTGGAGAACTGGCGGCGGATCGCCGACGGCGAGCCGGTGGACGCGGTCCGCCCGGACGCCGTGACCGCCGCCGAGCGGAGTTTCCGACGGCTGGCGGCGGCCCTTCCGGAACTCGCCTGACGGGAGCGGCACACCCCACCGGGCCTGCCTCGGTAAAAAATGTTACTCGGTCACGTTATTCGGCTACGCTGGATGGAATGACGCCACCCGACTCCGTCCCCGGGCAAGCCCCCGACGTTCCGCTCGCCCGCTCCCTCGACCGTGAGCGCGCCTTCCACGACACCTGCCGCGCCGCCCTCGCCGCGATGGTCGACGGAGCCGAGGAACAGGTCGTCACCGGTGAGGACGTCTCCGCCTCGGGCGCCGACGCCGAGGTGCTCGGGTACGTACTGCGCAGCCAGGCGAAGGCGTTGCGGGAACTCCCCCAGGGCCCGCTGTTCTTCGGCCGGCTGGACTTCGATGACGCGCCCGCCGCGGCCGGCGACCACGCCGGGCAGAGCTACCACATCGGGCGGCTGCGGATCAGCGAACGGCCCGCCACCCCGCCCCTCGTCGTCGACTGGCGCGCCCCCGTCTCGCGGGCCTTCTACCAGGCGGGCACCCGCGACCCGCAGGGCGTGGCCGTCCGGCGCCGCTTCGGCTGGGCCCCGGGCAGCCGCGGCGACTCCGCCGACCTCACCGGCCTGGAGGACGAGCCGATCGGAGCGGGCCGGCCGGGTGACCGAGGAGACGGCGCCGACGCGGGCGTGCCCGGAGTCAGCCGCATCCTCGCCGGGGAGATCGAGCGCCCCCGCGTCGGCCCCATGCGGGACATCGCCGCCACCATCCAACCCGAACAGGACGAGCTGGTCCGGGGTGATCTCGCGTCCTCCGTCTGCGTGCAGGGCGCCCCGGGCACCGGCAAGACGGCCGTCGGCCTGCACCGGGCCGCGTACCTCCTCTACACGCACCCCCAGCGCATCCGGCGCGGCGGACTGCTGATCCTCGGCCCGAACCGGACGTTCCTGTCGTACATCGCGGAGGTGCTGCCCGCCCTCGGCGAGACCGGTGTGCGGCAGTCGACGATCGGGGAGGAGATCGCGGACCGCCCCGTCACCGGCGAGGACGCGCCGCGCACCGCGGTCGTCAAGCACGACGCCCGGATGGCCGAGGTGCTGCGCCGCGCGCTGTACGGCCACGTCGGCGTACCGGCCGACTCCCTCGCCGTGCCGGACGGCACATACCGCTGGCGGGTCCCGGTCGGGGTGCTGCGGCGCATCGTGGACGGCGTCCGCGCGGAGGAGCCGCCGTACGCCGTCGGGCGGGAGCGGGTGCGGACCCGGGTCGTGCACCATGTGCGGGCCCAGGCAGAACTGCGCGCCGGTCCGCAGTCGAGCGCCTGGGCGCAGCGGATCGCGCGTGCCCGGCCCGTCAGCGCGTACGTCGACGCGGTGTGGCCCCGGGTGCGCCCCGAGGAACTCCTCGCCCGGCTGCTCACCGACGCTGACGCGCTGGAGCGGGCCGCCGACGGCGTGCTCGACGCCGAGGAGCGGAAGGCGCTGCTGTGGGCGAAGCCGCCGCGCTCGTGGAAGTCCGCGCGCTGGTCCGCCGCCGATCTCGTCCTCCTCGACGAGATCGCCGGGCTCGTCGAACACCCTCAGGGCTACGGCCACTTGGTCGTCGACGAGGCGCAGGACCTGTCACCGATGGAGTGCCGGGCGATCGCCCGGCGGGCCTCCTTCGGATCGCTGACCGTACTCGGGGACCTCGCGCAGGGCACGACTCCCTGGGCGGCGCGCGAGTGGGGTGAACTGCTCGGCCACCTCGGGAAACCGGACGCCGTCGTCGTGCCGCTGACGGTCGGTTTCCGGGTCCCCGAGGCCGTCGTCCGGCTCGCCAACCAGGTGCTGGAACAGCTCGGCGTGGGCGTGCCGCCCGGCCGATCCCTGCGCCGGGACGGGGAGTTGAGGATCCTGCCGGTGGGCGACCCGCCGGCCGGGGCCGTCGAGGCGGTACGCGGCGCGCTCGCGCACGAGGGCTCCATCGGTGTGATCGCCGCCGACCCGGACATCGCGGGTGTCCGCGAGGCGCTCGGGGCGGCGGGGATCGATGCGGCCGGTCCCGACGAACCCGGCGCCCGGATCGCGGTGGTGCCCGCGAGCCTCACCAAGGGACTGGAGTACGACCACGTCGTGGCCGTCGAACCGGCCGCGATCGCCGAGGCGGAGGAACGCGGACTGCACCGGCTCTACGTCGTGCTGACCCGGGCGGTCTCGCGGCTCGACGTGGTGCACGCCCGCCCGCTGCCCTGGTGACACGGAAGACACGGAAGACGCCGCAGAAACCGAAGACGCCGAAGACATCGAAGGCACCGAAGGCACCGATGAAGTGGATGAAGCCGGTCCCGGTGGTGTCCGCCGGTGTGCCCCGGCCGCCTCACCAGGGCAGCGGCCGTCCGTCGCGGAAGAAACCGCCGGTGGGGCCGTCGTCGGGGAGGGTGGCCGCCCAGAGGACGCTCGCCGCACCCTCCTCGACGGGGCGGCCGCCCGCACCGCCCATGTCGGTGGCGACCCACCCCGGGCAGACCGCGTTCACCAGGATCCCGTCGGAACGCAGTTCGGCCGCGAACATCCTCGTCAGGGCATTCAGCGCCACCTTCGACGCCGAGTAGGCGGGGGTCCCGCCGCCCATGCTGGTGAGGGACGCCGCCTCGCTGGAGACGTTCACCACGCGCGGATGGGCGCTCGCGCGCAGCTGCGGGAGCAGCGCCCGGGTCAGCCGCCAGGGCCCGTACAGATTGGTCTCCGCCGCCTCGCGCACGACATCCAGGTCGGCGCTCACCGCGCGCTGCCAGGTGTCGTACGTGATCGCCGCGTTGTTGATCAGCACGTCGAGGGCGCCGATGTCGCGGGCCGCCGTCGTGACGTCGTCGTCGGAGGTGACGTCGAGGCGGAGCGGCCGGACGTCCCGCCCGCCGATCGCCGCGGCCGTGTCGGCGGCGCCCTTGGCGGACCGGGCCGTCAGGTACACCGTGTGGCCCTCGGCGGCCAGCCGGCGGGCGACCTCGCGGCCGATTCCGCGGTTCGCCCCGGTGACGAGCGCGATCACGAGGGCGCTCCGGCGCCGTCCAGGAGTGGGATCAACTGCTCTTCCTCATAGGTCAGATGGGCTTCGAGTTCGCCGGTGAGGCGGTCCACCTCGGAGCGTACGCGTGCCGGGTCCGTCTCCCCGGGAGCGACGGCGCCGCGCAGCTCCCCCAGCAGCTCAGCGATCCGCGCGTGCTCACGGCGCAGCCGCTCCAGGAGGGGCGCGGTCCCCGGTTCGCGGCTTTCGAGGAGGGGGAAGACGCCGAGATCCTCGCCGGTGTGGTGGTTGTGCAGGCCCTGGCAGAGGGTCAGGCAGTTGACGCGGAGCTGGGCCCCCAGGGTCGCCGTGCCCTGGTCCGCCACCTCCCGCCGGATCAGGGCGAGTTCACGCCGGAAGGCGTCGTGGACGGCCTTCAGGTACGAGCCAAGGGAGCGGCCGCCGAGGTCGGGCGGCCCGCCCTTGGGGAGCGCGCGCAGGGCGACGACGGGGATGACCCGGTCCGTCTTCGCCTGGTAGTCCGCCCACCCCGGATCGGCCTGCACCGCACGGGCGAAGACCCGGTCCCGCTCGTCGCGTCCGAGCACGGTGGCCTCGGCCTCGTAGGTGAAGACCCCGTCCTCGACGGTCACCCGCGGGTTCGCGAGGAGGTTGCGGAACCAGTCCGGGTCGCGCGGCGCGCCCCCGGCCGACCCGATGACGAGCAGCCGCTCGCCGCCGTCGGGGTAGTAGCCGAGGGGGGTCGTGTGCGGGGTCCCGGTCCGTGCCCCGAGGGTCGTCAGCAGAATCAGCCGCGCCCCCTCGAAAGGACCGCCGACGCGTCCGTCCCGGGCCCGGAATTCATCGATGACCTGTTGGTTGAATGGGTTGGGCATTCTCGGCTTTCTTTTGTTTTCGGGCAGGGTGAATTACCGCGCACGGAATGTGTTCCGGCCGTCCGCGGTGATGACGGTGAGAAGAGCCCGCCTGCGGGACCACGCCTTCGCGCAAGGGGCCCAGGCGGCACGCGTACACGCTTCCGCGCAGGTGCGGCACCGCCTACGGAGGCGGGCAGCCCTGTGGGGCACGGCGTCGTACGAGATCAGCGGCTCGCCGCGGCGCGTGTCTCACGCGGGGGCGCGGCGGAAGCCACTGGGAAAGGGGAAATGCGGGAGGCGGGCCTCTGGCCCGCGCCGGCCTCACTCGGAGGCCGGGCACCCAACTCGCTCACGGCGCAAGGCCGACCCGGCAGTCATGGACGCAACCGTATTGCCTCCGCACGCGAAAAGGCAATACCTGTTTCCGGTCCCCTTTTCCGGCGGTGACTGTTCGTTCCGCCGGAAAAGGGGAGAGGGGTGACGCGGTGTACGTACGGGGAATTCAGGCGTCGAGCGCGGCGATCTCGATGCGGTGCAGGTCGTCCGGTTCCGCGACGACCCTGATCTCGGCGATGAGACCGTCCTCCGCGAAGGCGAAGCCGAGGACCAGACCGAGCCGGCCGAAGGGCGCCATGACGAGTCCGACCGTGCCGTCGAGGAGCGCCGGGCCGGTGAAGCGCGCCCGGCCGGTGGCGGCCATCGCGCCCTTCGCGACCGTGGCCGCCCCGCTGACGAGGACCGGTTCGGGCGTCGGGACGACGGAGCGGTCGGCGTGCAGGACGACATCGGGATGCAGCAGGGCGACCAGCGCCTCGAAGTCTCCGCCGCGCGTGGCGGCCAGGAACGCCTCGACGACACGGCACCGCCGGGCCAACTCGGCCTCCGGCAGCGGCGAGGCGCCCTTCACCCGGCGGCGTGCCCGGCTCGCGAGCTGGCGCACGGCGGCCGGTGAACGGTCGAGCAGCGGGGCGATCCCGTCGAACGGCACGGCGAACAGGTCGTGCAGCACGAACGCGAGCCGTTCCGGCGGGGTGAGGGTGTCGAGGACGACCAGCAGCGCCACGCCGACCGAGTCGGCCAGCACCGCCTCCTCCTCGGGGTCGGCACCGCTCCCGGGGGTGACGGGCCGGTCCGCGACCCGTACGTCGAAGGGCTCCTCGTGACGCCGCTCCCGCGCGCGCAGCATGTTGAGACACACCCGCGCCACGATCGTCGTCAGCCAGCCGGCGAGGTTGTCGACGGCGTCGGTGTCGGCGCGGGAGGCCCGCAGCCAGGCTTCCTGGACGGCGTCGTCCGCCTCGCTCAAGGAGCCCAGCATCCGGTGGGCGACGGCCCGCAGACGCGGCCGCTGCTCCTCGAAAAGCTCGGCCGACCACACGATCTCGCTCACCGTGTCACATTCCCTTCGTCCCGGGTGTCAGGGCAGTAGAACACCGGAACCCGCCGACGGGGCCCGGGTTTTCGGACCCCGGCCCCCACACCCTGGGAGCAGCCATGACGACCGACCCGGCGAACCCGACCGATGTGCCCACCCCCGCCGCCCTCGACTCCGACAAGCCCCCCACCACCCCTTCGGCGATCCTCGTCACCGGCGGCACCGGCACCCTCGGGAGCCTGGTCGTCCCGCTGCTGCGCGAGGCCGGGCACCCGGTGCGCGTGCTGAGCCGGCACGCCCGCGAGACGGAGGACGGCGTCGCGCATGTGGCCGTCGACCTCCTCAAGGCGGGGGACGAGGAGATCGAGGCCGCGGTGGACGGTGTCGGCACCGTCCTGCACCTTGCGGGCGGCCCCAAGGGCGACGACGTCTCGACCCGCCATCTGCTGCGCGCCGCGCAGGCCGCGGACGTACGGCACTTCGTGTACATCTCCGTCATCGGCGCCGACCGTGTTCCGCTCGCCTGGCTGCGGACCAAGCAGGAGGCCGAGCGCGCCGTCGCCGCGTCGGGGCTGCCGTGGACGACGCTGCGGGCGGCACAGTTCAACGAACTGACCCTGAAGATGGTCGCCGGGATGGCCAGACTGCCGGTGTTCCCGGCGCCGGGCGGGCTGCGGCTCCAGCCGGTGGACGCCCGCGACGTGGCGGCCCGCATCACCGAGCTCACCCTCGGCAGCCCGTCCGGCCTGGTCCCCGACCTCGCGGGACCGAGGGTCTACGCGCTCGCCGAACTCGCCGACGGCTACGCCCTGGCCCGGGGCAGGCGCCGCCGCCCGCTGCTGCCGGTCCGCATCCCGGGCAGCGCGGGACGCGCCTACCGCGCGGGCGACAACCTCTCGCTCGCCGGCGCCGACACCGGCCGGCGGACCTGGGAGGACTTCCTGGCCGAGCAGGTGGGCTGACGATGCGGGCCTGCGGGGGCACCGCGGTCCGCCGGCGTCGGCGGGGGACCGCCGCCCGGGCCGGGAAACCCGCTGGACAGCGCAGCACAGCTCTTTAGGATCGCCGCATGATCGACGGCAGACTTGTACGACTGCGGGCGCTGAGCGCCGAGGACCTCGACGCTCACTTCCGGTGGCGCAACGACCCGGAGGTCGTGCACTGGGCCACCGGCGACAACCCCTACTTCGGACCCGTCAGCCGGGAGGCCATGGCCACCTTCCACGAGGCGCGGCTGCGCGACAACCCGAGCAGCGAGCTGACGTTCACCGTGGAGGACCTGGCGGACGGCCGGGCGATCGGCATGGCGGACTACCGCGACCTGGACCCGTTCGCCGGGCGGGCGACGGTGGGCATCACGATCGGGGAGCGCGACCGCTGGGGCGGCGGCTACGGCACCGAGGCGCTGAGCCTCCTGGTCGGCCACCTCTTCGGGGCCTGCCGCCTGCACCGCGTCGAGCTGGACACCTGGAGCGGCAACGAACGCGCCATGCGCGCCTTCCGCCGGGTCGGCTTCGTCGAGGAGGGGCGCCGCCGGTCGAGCGTCCGGGTGGGGGACGCCTGGTACGACAGCGTCGAGTTCGGCCTCCTGCGCGAGGAGTGGGCCGCCGGCCGCTGACGAACCCGTACGGTCCAGCTCGTACGGCACACCCCGCGCCCACCGTCGGTGGCCTCACGCGGACCGCGGTACCGGTGTGCGGAGCGCCGCACATTGCACGGTGCACATCGCGCGCTGCACATTGCACGACCTCCCACGGATATCCCCGCGCCGCCCCGGCTCCGCCCCCGGCATGTCACAGATGCCGGGGGCTGTTTCGTCCCAGTGACGAGAGCCGGTCGTGGAAATCAGGAAGGTGATGGTCATGCGGGTGTTCGTGGCGGGCGGGACCGGGGTTCTGGGGCAGCGGCTGGTGCCGCAGCTCGTGGCGCGCGGTCACCAGGTGACGGCTACGACGACGAGCGCGGCCAAACTGGGTCTGCTGCAGCGGCTCGGCGCGGACGGCGTCGTGATGGACGGGCTGGACGCGGTGTCCGTGGGGGAGGCCGTGGCGGGCGCCCGGCCCGACACGATCGTCCACCAGATGACCGCGATCTCCCTGGCCCACGCGGGCAAGCCCGACATCAAGCATCCGGACCGGTGGTTCGCCACCACCAACCGACTGCGCACCGAGGGGACGGACCATCTGCTGGCCGCGGCCGAGGCGGCCGGTGTCTCCCACGTCGTCGCCCAGGGCTACGCGAGCTGGAACGGCATCCGCGAGGGCGGCTGGGTGAAGACGGAGGAGGACCCGCTGGACCTCATGGAGGGGACGGCGGCCCACGGCGGCATGCTCGCGATGCGGCACGTCGAGGACGTCGTCCTCAAGGCCGGCGGCGCGGTCCTGCGCTACGGCGCGTTCTACGGCCCCGGCGCCACCGACGACCAGGTCGAGCTGGTGCGCAGGCGGCAGTTCCCGCTGGTCGGACGGGGGACCGGACACAGTTCGTGGGTGCACCTCGACGACGCGGCGAGCGCCACCGTCCTCGCCGTGGAGCAGCGGGTGACGGGTGTGTTCAACGTCGTCGACGACGAACCGGCCCCGGCCTCCGCGTGGTTGCCGCACCTGGCCGCGTGCGCCGGGGCGAAACGGCCGATGCGGATCCCGGTGTGGCTGGCGCGCGTGCTCGCGGGGGACCAGGCCGTGGTGATGATGACCGAGGGCCGCGGCTTCTCCAACGCCAAGGCCAAACGCGAACTCGGCTGGCAGCCCGGCCATCCCTCGTGGCGGACCGGGTTCGAGGAAGCGCTGACGTGACGCGCGTGACGCAGACCGAGGAGTTCGAGGAACTGCGGCCCCTGCTCTTCGCGATCGCCTACCGCGTCCTCGGCAGCGTGACCGAGGCCGAGGACGCGGTCCAGGAGACCTGGCTGCGCTGGGCGGCCTCCACGACGCGGCCCCGGTCGGCCCGGGCCTACCTCGCCGCCGTGGTCACCCGGATCTCGATCGACGTCCTGCGCTCGGCCCGGGTCAAGCGCGAGGAGTACGTCGGCCCCTGGTTCCCGGAGCCGCTCCTGGAAGACCCGTACGAGGATCCGGAGCGGTCGGCGGAACTCGCCGACTCGCTGTCGATGGCGGCGCTGCTCCTGCTGGAGCGGCTGAGCCCCCTGGAGCGCGCCGTGTTCGTGCTGCGCGAGGTCTTCGGGTTCGGTTTCGGGGACATCGCCACCGCCGTGGGGCGCTCGGACGCGGCCTGCCGGCAGCTCGCGGTACGGGCGCGTCGCCACATGGACGCGGGCCGGCCCCGCTTCGAGGTCGACCGCAGAGCACGTGAGGAACTCGCCGGGCGTTTCTTCGACGCGTTCCGGGAGGGCGACGTCGACGGGCTGCGCGAACTGCTCGCCGGGGACGCGCGGTTGGTCGGCGACGGAGGCGGCAAGGCGCCACAGCTGATGGGCGGCGTCAGCGGCGCCGACAACGTGGCCCGGCTGCTCGCCGCGTTCGCCCCGGGGTTCGACCGGGTCGGGGTCACGCTGCGGCAGCACGAGGTGAACGGCCTGCCGGGCGCGGTCCTGCGCGACCGGGACGGCAGGGTCGTCGGCATCTGGTCGCTCGAAACCCTCGACGGACGCATCGTGACGATCCGCTCGGTCATGAACCCCGACAAGCTCACCCACATGGGCCCGGTGGCGGACGCCTGGGCCCTCGCCGCGGAGGCGGGGCGAGCGGGGGAGTGGCCACCGCGGGAACTGCGGGGGTGAGCGGGGCGCCGCCGTGACCGTCCGGTGGCCGCTCAGTCCCCTCAGGCCTCTCATTCACCGCAGGCCCCTCATTTACCCGAGTCCGCGCAGCCGGGTCCTTCCCCTCAGTCGAGAACGGCCGTGGCCTCGATCTCGACCAGGTGGTCGGGGACGTCCAGGGCCGCCACGCCGAACAGGCTGGCCGGCGGCACGGGAGCGGCTCCCAGCCTCGCGCAGGCCCGGGCGATGCCCTCCAGGAGCAGCGGCATCTTGTCGGGGGTCCAGTCGACGACGTGGACGGTCAGTTTCACCACGTCGTCGAAACCGCCGCCCGCCGCGGCCAGCGCGGTGGCGATGTTGACGTAGCACTGCTCGACCTGCGCGGCGAGGTCGCCCGCGCCGACGGTGACGCCCTCGGCGTCCCAGGCGACCTGCCCGGCGACGAAGACGAGCCTCGATCCGGTCGCCACCGACACCTGCCGGTAGACGTCGATCTCGGGCAGCCCGGCGGGGTTCATCAGGGTGACGGCCATGGTGCGTTCCTGCCTTCTCCGTGGTCTCTTGTGGTTACTCGGGAACCATAGGAGAGTGGCCGCTGACGTGGAAGAACGCACTTTTCGGTGACAGGGGAACCTCATGGTGACCAAGCAGGTCAACGGCCTGTCCGAGGACGACGCGGATCTCAGGCGGGCGGATTCGCTGGCCCGGGAGATCTTCTCGGACGTCGCCAACAAGTGGGCGTTGCTGATCATCGAGGCCCTGGGCGAGCGGACGCTCCGGTTCACCGTTCTGCGCGACGAGGTGGAGGGCGTCAGCCACAAGATGCTCACCCAGAACCTGCGCATGCTGGAGCGCAACGGCCTGGTCGACCGCCGCGTGCACCCCACCGTGCCGCCCCGGGTCGAGTACACCCTCACGGAATCGGGCCGCGCGCTGCGGGCGACGGTCGACGCGATGTGCGACTGGACCCACCGCTACCTAGCCGACATCGAGACGGCCCGCCGACGCTTCGACGACTGAGTGTTTCGACGACGACGTGCGGAGCACTCGTCGAGCCGGCGGAGCACCCGTCCGGCTTGCGGAGCACCCGTCCGGCCTTCGGGGTACGCGTCGGCGTGTGGCGCCGGGACACACTTTTGCAAGCGGCTGCTTGCAAAAGTTAGCGGAGATGCGGCATGGTGGAGCCATGGCATCGCTCAACGTCGGCAATCTTGGTGAGTATCTGCGGGAACAGCGGCGCACCGCGCAGTTGTCCCTGCGGCAGCTCGCCGACGCCGCCGGGGTGTCCAATCCGTATCTGAGCCAGATCGAGCGCGGGCTGCGCAAGCCGAGCGCGGAGGTGCTCCAGCAGGTCGCGAAGGCCCTGCGGATCTCCGCCGAGACGCTGTACGTGCGGGCCGGGATCCTCGACGCCGAACGGGACCGGGACGAGGTGGAGACGCGTGCCGTCCTCCTCGCCGATCCCACGCTGAACGAGCGGCAGAAGCAGGTGCTGCTCCAGATCTACGAGTCCTTCCGCAAGGAGAACGGATTCGAGATCACGCCGGCGGACGAGACCGCTCACGTCACCGAGGTGCCCGGGACCGACGAGGACCCCGGCACCGGCGTGCCCGCGGCTCAGGACATACCGGGCGCCCAGCCTGCACCGGACACCGCCGTCCGCGGCCCCCGCACGGCCGACGGCAACGATGCCGGTCCGCAGCAGAACGCCAGTTGACCACCTGCGTGCGGACCACCAAAACCCTCAGCTGACAGCGATTCACGGGAGGACCACCGTCATGGCCATCACCGACGACATCCGCAAGGCCGCCACCGACCCCACCCCGCTCTACTTCCTGGCCGGCACCGCCGACCTCGCCGTGCAGCAGGCGAAGAAGGTCCCCGGCCTGGTGGAGCAGATCCGCACCGAGGCGCCGGCGCGCATCGACACGGTGAAGAACATCGACCCGAACACCGTGCAGGAGAAGGCCTCCGCCCGCGCCAAGGAGGCGCAGGAGAACCTGCAGACGAAGGTGACGGAGTTCATCAACTCCCTCGACACCGACCTGAAGAAGCTCGGTGAGTCCGCCCAGGACTTCGCCCTGCGCGGAGTCGGCGTCGCCGCCGAGTACGCCGTCAAGGCCCGGGAGACGTACGAGAAGGTCGCCGAGCACGGCGAGCTGACCGTGCGCACCTGGCGCGGTGAGGCCGCCGAGGAGATCGAGGACTTCGCGATCGCGGTGGAGCCGAACGCCGAGCCGGGCGAGATCAAGACCGAGCCCAAGCCGGTGGTCGTGGCCGACGCCACGCCCGCCAAGAAGGCTCCGGCGAAGAAGGCCCCCGCGGCCCGCAAGCCGGCCGCCAAGAAGACCACCCCGCCCGCCAAGTAGGCGAGTGGTGTCCGTGCCCGGCACGTCCTCGGACGGGCCGGGCACTCTCGGACTTACCGGCCCGTTCTCCGGGTACGGTTTGCCACACGACGACTAGACCCGGGCGGTGGGCATTGTGCTGATGACGGCATTCGGCGGCCTCATGTGGCTGATCTTCACAGCCATGCTGGTGCTCGCCGTGGTGGCGCTGGTGATGGCCGCGGTCGCCCGCGACGACGCCTACCGCGCCGCGGAGAAGCAGAACAAGATGTTCTGGCTGATCATCCTCGGCGTCACGGTCGCCGTGAACCTTCTGGTTCCCATGCTGTTCCTGCAGATCGCGGGCCTGATCGCCACGATCGTCTTCTTCGTCGACGTCCGTCCCGCGCTGCGCCAGGTCTCCGGAGGAGGCCGCGGCCGCCGCGGCGGAAGCAGCAGCGACGGCCCGTACGGCCCCTACAACGGCGGACGCTAGAGCGCACTGCTCACTTCTCACTGCCGATGCCACTGCCCCCTGCCCTGCCGCCGGACACCGGCGGCAGGGCAGGGGGCAGTGTGGCTGTATTCCCCGTGTCGCCGCGCGGCGCGTTCCGGCTGCGGCTACGGCTTTCGCTGCGGCTGGGGCTACGGCTTCCGGTCGAGCAGCAGGACGGCCACGTCGTCCGCCAGCTCCCCGCCGTTGAGTTCGCGAACCTCGCTCACCGCGGCGCGCAGCAGCTCCTCGCCCTCCAGGCCCTGGGCGAGCTGGCGGCGGACCATGTCCACCATGCCGTCCTGGCCCAGGCGTTCGTTGCCGACGCCGGTGTGGCCCTCGATCAGACCGTCGGTGTAGAGCATCAGGCTCCACGCGGCACCCAGTTCCACCTGCATGCGCGGCCAGCGGGCGTTGGGCAGCAGGCCGAGCGCGGGGCCGTTGTTCTCGTACGGCAGCAGCTCCGCGGGCCGGCCCGGGCGGGCGATCAGCGGCGACGGGTGACCGGCCAGGCAGAGCCCGGCACGGCGGCCGTCCGGCGCGATGTCCACCGTGCACAGCGTCGCGAAGATCTCGTCGCTCTCCCGCTCGTGCTCCAGGACCTGCTGGAGCGTCGAGAGCAGTTCGTCACCGCACAGCCCCGCGAAGGTCAGCGCGCGCCAGGCGATGCGCAGTTCCACGCCGAGCGCCGCCTCGTCGGGCCCGTGCCCGCAGACGTCGCCGATCATGGCGTGCACCGTGCCGTCGGCCGTGCGCACCGTGTCGTAGAAGTCGCCGCCGAGCAGGGCGCGGGAACGGCCCGGGCGGTAGCGGGCGGCGAACCGCAGCGAGGAGCCCTCCAGCAGCGGAGTCGGCAGCAGGCCGCGCTCCAGCCGGGCGTTCTCCTGGGCGCGCAGCCGCGACTCGGTGAGCCGTCGCTCCGCTTTGTCGGAACGTTTCCGCTCCACCGCGTACCGGATCGCGCGGCTCAGCAGCCGGCTGTCCAGCTCGTCACGGAAGAGGTAGTCCTGCGCGCCGACCCGGACGGCCTCCGCGCCGGTCTCGGTGTCGCCGGACGCGGTGAGCGCGAGGACGGCGTGCCGGGGCGCGAGCTCCAGGACGTGCTTGAGGGTCGCCAGCTCGTCCGCGACGTCCGTGGCGCGTCCCGGGGCGGGCAGCGCCAGGTCGAGCAGGATGCAGTGGACGTCATGCGTGAGCAGCCGCTCGGCCTCGGTGAGGTTGCGGGCGGTGCGGATCCGGATCGGCCGGCCGGCCGCGTCGAGCATTTCGGGCACGCCGAGGGCACCCGCCGGGTCGTCCTCGATGACCAGGAGGGTCAGGTTGGTGGTGCTGTCGACCGGGGTCGTGGCGGCACGGGGCGCCGGTGCTGTCCCGGCGAGGCCGCCGGTTGTGTCTCCGGATGGGCCGCCGGGTGAGAACACGGCTTGAGCCTGACCACTTTCCACGGCCGGGATCGCTCTCTGCCGCGGTACGGGTACGGGCATCGTCTGGGTTCCTTCCCTCCCCCCGAGGGCGTGGTGGGGCGAAGGACCTCGACCCACCGACGGGGACCATAGCGCCCGTCGGTGCCGCAACGGAATGGCGTACGGCACGGCGCAGGGCAAAGGGCCACCGTCATATGCCGCATCCCGTACCGCATTTGGACAGGACGCTCTCCCGCCAGGAATGACGAAGGTCACGTCCTCGGGGACAGGGATCGGGCGCAACGGTGCGGTGGGTCACGTGCGGTGGGTCACTGGCGATGGGCGCGCTGACGGGCGGGCGTGACGGGCCGTGTGCACGGCGACCGCGCGTCGGCCGACACCAGGTGCGCACCTCGCGTACGGACCCCGCGTACGGACCTCGGGTGCGGCAGCTCACGTGCCCTGCGTCACGCACACTGCGCCCAGCCGCCCAGCCGCCCAGCCGCCCAGCCGCCCAGCCGCCCAGCCGCCCAGCCGCCCAGCCGCCCAGCCGCCCAGCCGCCCAGCCGCCGAAGCCCCGAGGCCGCGTCGTGCAAGGCGCGTCCAGCCGCGTCGCCCACGCCGTTCCCCGCCGCGTCAGGCGAGGACCGCCCCGCCGGGCGCCCGAGGCCGCGGCGCCGCCCTACGCGTCCGGTCGTACGACGCCCAGGATCTGCATCGAACCGGCCCCCGTGATCGTCACGTTCCGGCCGGGCCGGGGGGCGTGCACGATGGCGCCGTCGCCGATGTACATCCCGACGTGGCTGGCGTCGTCGAAGTAGATGACGAGGTCGCCGGGGCGCATGTCCTGGACCGCGACGTGCTTGAGCTGCTTCCACTGCTCCTGCGAGGTGCGCGGGATGGGGTGGCCGGCGCTGGCCCAGGCCTGCGAGGTGAGGCCCGAGCAGTCGAACGAGCCCGGCCCCTCGGCGCCCCACACATACGGCTTGCCGATCTGGTCCGTCGCGTACTTCACGGCCTTCCTGCCCTCCGCGGACGCCTTGCTCTTGATGTCCGCGAGGACGCCGGAGCCGAGCCAGACCGACTGCGCCTGGTACGCGGCCTGTTCCTCCAGCTTCGCCAGCCGCTCCTTCTCCTTCTTCTCCAGCTGGGACTCCAGCTGCTCGGCGGCGGCGATCCGCTTGGTGATCTTCTTCTTGGCCTCGGCCCTGGCCTCGCGGTTGGCCTCCAGCTTCTTCCACTGCGCCGAGGCGTCCTTCTCGTACTGCTTCAGGTCCTGCTGGGTGCGCGCCATCTCGTCCAGCAGGCCCTTGGTCGCGTGCTCGCCCGCCCGCACGCGGCCCGCGCCGTCGAGGAAGCCCTGCGGGTTGTCGCTCAGCCACAGCCGGGCCTCGGGCGGCAGGCTGCCGCCGCGGTACTGCGCGCGGGCCGCGGCGCCCGCGCGGTCCTTCAACTCGTCCAGCTTCGCCTGGCCCTTGACGATCTCCCGGGCCAGGTCGACGATCTCGGCCGACTGCTTCTCGGTCTTCTCCTCCGCCGCGTTGTACGCGTCGGTGGCGACGGCGGCGTCGTGGTAGAGCTCGTCGAGCTTCAGGCGGACCGCCTCGAGTTCCTTGGTGCTCACCGGCTTCGGTGTCGCCGTCGGAGTCGGTGGGGCGGCCGGGGTGCCGGTGGTCGTCGGTTTCGGTGCCGGGCTCGCGTACGCCACTCCTGGTGTCGCCAGGACCGCGCAGGCACACGCGCAGGCCAGGAACAGTGTCGCCGTGGTCAGGCTCCGCTTGCCGGATCCCATTGCTCCGCCCCCTACCTGATTTACCGTCAGTAACTTCCGGACGCCTCGGGGATCGTGCCATGTCGGCGCGCAATGCGACAGAGCCGGGCAAGAACTCCCTTCCCACCAGCCCCGCCCGGCATGACGGTCTCGTCCCCCGGCCTGTGTGACGTGCGACTCATCGAGATCGTTCCCGCCCGCTCGCGGACGGAGTGGTTCCGCCGTGCGTCAGAACCGCGGCGCCAACGCCTCCCAGCGGACCGTCACTTCGCCCTGGCGCCGGCGCGCGATCCCGTCCGCGAGCGGCCAGTCGGCCGACAGGTCGCGGACCGCGCGTATCCAGCGCTGCCGGGCGCCGTACGACGCGTACGGTGCGGCGGCCGCCCAGGCGCGGTCGAAGTCGCGCAGGAAGGCGTGCACGGGCTCGCCCGGGACATTGCGGTGGATGAGGGCCTTGGGCAGCCGCTCGGCCAGGTCGGACGGACGGTCGAGCGAGCCGAGCCGGGTGGCGAACGTGACCGTGCGCGGGCCCTCCGGGCCGAGGGCGACCCAGACGTGCCGGCGGCCGATCTCGTCACAGGTGCCCTCGACGAGCAGTCCGCCCCGCGAACCCTCTGCGGCCGGCGCGAGCCGCGCGCACAGCCGCCGCCAGACCTCGGCGACCTGCTCCTCGTCGTACTGGCGGAGCACGTTCGCCGCGCGGATCAGGGACGGACGGCCCGGCACCGGGACCTCGAAGCCGCCGTGCCGGAAGGTGAGGCCCTCGCGCTCGTACGGCAGGGCGGCGGCGACGCGGGCCGGCTCGATCTCGACGCCGAACACCCGGGTGCGGGGGGCGGCGGTGCGCAGTCGGGTCAGCAGCTCGACCGCGGTCCACGGAGCCGCTCCGTAGCCCAGGTCGACCGCGACGGGGTCCGGGGACCTGCGGAGCTCGGCGCCGTGCGTCGCGGCGATCCAGCGGTCCATGCGCCGCAGTCGGTTGGGGTTCGTCGTCCCGCGCGTCACCGTGCCCACGACAGGGGTCGCCGCGCTCGAACGAAGCCGAGCGAGGTGAGGGGACGTTGCGCGGGTTGCCATGCGTACGAGAGTAGGCGGCTCCGACGAGGGCCGTTCCGGCCTGTGGACAACCTCCGGCGGCCCCCCACAGCCCTGTGGACAACCGCACACGCCCGTGTGCTCGCGCCCTGCGGAGTACCGCGCACGCCCGTGTGCTCGCGCCCTGCGGAGTACCGCGCACGCCCGTGTGCCCGCGCCCTGCGGAGTACCGCGCGGGCAGCGGGGCAGACGCACTCTCGGATCGAACGGTTGAGCGACCGGCGGTAATGATTCGGCAAAGCGGAAATGGAGCGGAGGCCTCCGGCGTTCCCCCTGCTGGAGGGCGCCCTGTGTCCTCCGACCGGCATGCCCGCAGCGAGGAGGAAACGCCACGTGAGCCAGTACGTCAGCAGGCTCGGGCGTCGCTCGGCGGCGACGCCCTCGCGGCTCAGGCTGCACCGCAGGCCCCGACGCGTAGCGATGCTCTCCGTGCACACCTCGCCGCTGCACCAGCCCGGCACGGGCGACGCGGGCGGCATGAACGTCTACATCGTGGAGCTGGCCCAGCGGCTGGCCGCGATCAACATCGAGGTCGAGATCTTCACGCGCGCCACCACGGCCGCGCTCCCGCCCTGTGTCGAGCTGGCCCCCGGCGTCCTCGTCCGGCACGTCGACGCGGGCCCCTACGAAGGCCTCGCCAAGGAAGATCTCCCCGCCCAGTTGTGCGCCTTCACGCACGGCGTCATGCAGGCGTGGGCCGGTCACCGCCCCGGCTACTACGACCTCGTGCACTCCCACTACTGGCTCTCCGGCCACGTCGGCTGGCTGGCCGCCGAACGCTGGGGCGCCCCCCTCGTCCACGCCATGCACACCATGGCCAAGGTCAAGAACGCCTCGCTCGCCGAGGGCGACACCCCCGAGCCCGCCGCCCGCGTCATCGGCGAGACCCAGATCGTGCGCGCCGCCGACCGCCTCATCGCGAACACCGCGGAGGAGGCCGACGAACTCGTGCGCCACTACGAGGCCGCGGCCGGCAACGTCGCCGTCGTGCACCCCGGCGTCAACCTCGACCGCTTCCGCCCCGCCGACGGCCGCGCCGCCGCCCGGGCCCGCCTCGGCCTGCCGCAGGACGCCCTGATCCCCCTGTTCGCCGGCCGCATACAGCCCCTGAAGGCCCCCGACGTGCTGCTGCGCGCGGTCGCCGTACTGCTCGACGAGCGGCCCGAACTGCGGCGCAGGATCGTCGTCCCGGTGGTCGGCGGACCGAGCGGCAGCGGCCTCGCCAAGCCCGAGGGGCTCCAGAAGCTCGCCGCGCGGCTGGGCATCGCCGACGTCGTGCGGTTCCGGCCGCCCGTCGACCAGGACCAGCTCGCCGACTGGTTCCGGGCCGCCTCCGTCCTGGTGATGCCCTCCTACAGCGAGTCCTTCGGGCTCGTCGCCATCGAGGCGCAGGCGGCCGGCACGCCGGTGCTCGCCGCCGAGGTCGGCGGTCTGCCGGTGGCCGTCCGCCACGGGGAGACGGGCTTCCTGGTCCCCGGCCACCATCCCGCCGACTACGCGCGCGTACTGGGCGACTTCGCGGACGACGCGACGCTCCCGGACCGGATGGGCGCCGCGGCGGCCCGGCACGCGGAGCGCTTCGGCTGGGACACCGCGGCCGCCGCGACGGCGGACGTCTACGCGGCGGCGACGCAGGAACACCGGCGCCGGGTGCGGGCGCACCACGCCTGAGGCGGTCCGCGCACGTCCCGCCGGTGAACGAGTGCGGTCGCGCGCCCGGAGATGATGGGCCGCGCGGCGGAGGTGGGCCGCGCCCGGAGGTGGTGGGGGCCGCGTCCGGAGCGGTCACGTAGGCTCGCTGCATGGCTGACGCAGCGTCGATCATCGAGCAGGTCCTCACCGAGGCCGAGCTGGAGTGGGAGAGTCCCGCGGCGGGCTCGTACGTGGTGAAACTGCCCGGTACCCGCAAGCTGTCCACGACGGTCTCGCTGATCGTCGGCAAGCACTCGCTGTCGCTGAACGCCTTCGTGGTCCGCCACCCCGACGAGAACCACGCGGCGGTGCACCGCTGGCTCCTGGAGCGCAACCTCAAGCTCTACGGGGTCTCCTACGCGGTCGACTCCCTCGGGGACGTCTATCTGGTCGGCAAGCTGCCGCTGGCCGCCGTCACCCCCGAAGAGGTGGACCGGCTGCTCGGCTCGGTCCTCGAAGCGGCCGACGGCTCCTTCAACACCCTCCTGGAGCTCGGTTTCGCCTCCGCGATCCGCAAGGAGTACGACTGGCGGGTGTCCCGCGGCGAGTCGACCCGCAACCTGGACGCGTTCACCCACCTGACCGAGCGTCCCGCCAACTGACGCTCCCCGCCTCGCCATTGACCCGTGCGCGACCTCTTCCGGTGCGCGGGGTCCTCGTGGCATGCTCGCCGCCGACGCAGATCTGAACGTCGTTCACATCCATGAAAACCATGTCGGGTCGGACGAGCACCATGGAAGGGCGGACGGGCATGAACGACAGGCACCGGAACAGCGGGCGCGCGGGGATGACCAGACGGACCCTGCTCGGCAGCGCCACGGCCGTGGCGGCCGTCGCCGTGACCGGCGCGGCGGCGGGCCCGGCGGCGGCCGGGCAGGCGGCGACGACGGCCGGGAGCCCGCCGAGCACCCCGGCGCGGCACGGCGAAGTACCGGCGATCTGGCGCGAGTTCACCCGCTCCCCGTTCACCCACCCGCAGATCCCCTACGTCGGCAGGGCCGGCCTCGGCGGCGGAGCGGCACGCCTGCCCCGGCACCGTGTCGTGACCGACGTCCGCCACCACGGGGCCTTCGCCGCCGACGGGACGACCGACTGCGCCCCCGCGATCAACCGTGCCATCGCCGCCGCCGGAAGGGCCGGCGGTGGCACGGTCACCATCCCGCCCGGGACCTACCGCATCGACGACCTGATCCGCATCGGTCACTCGAACGTGGTCCTCCGGGGCGCCGGCAGCGGCCGGACGACGCTGTACGCGACGAAGAACCTCACGGAGCTGATCGGCGCCTACGGATCCCGCTACGGAGGCGACAAGTCCTCCTGGTCCTGGGCCGGCGGCCTCATCTGGCTGGCACCCACCGCCCGCCTGGACTCCCTCGTCGACGCCATCAGGGCGAAGGCGTGGCCCTTCGAGGGCTGGACCGGCAACACGCGCGACGCCTGGCAGACCCTCACCACCGTCGAGCCCGCCCGCCAGGGCTCCTGGACGGTGACCGTCGCGGACGCCTCCGGGCTGCGCCCGGGCGCCCTCGTCCTGCTCCGCCTCGCCGACGACGCGGACCACACCCTCCTGGAGCACATGTCCGGCGGCGGCCCCGGCCCGGAGGCGTACTACTGGGACGACAAGACGAAACTGACGTCGTACGTCCCCTACGAGTGGCCCGTCCGCGTGGCCCGCGTCAGGGGCCGCAGGGTGACGCTCGAACGGCCCCTGCCGCTCGACGTCCGCACCGAGTGGGACCCCCGGCTGACCACCCACGTCGAGGAACTGACCGGCTCCGGCGTGGAGGGCCTGACCCTGGAGGCCGTCGAGACACCGCAGTCCCCGCACCTCCTCGACAAGGGGTACAACGGCGTCGTCCTCCAGTGCGCCTACGACTGCTGGGTCGACGACGTCACCGTGCGCCACGTCGACAACGGCTTCGGCCTCGTCGCCGCCTCCGCCTGCACCCTGCGCCGTACCCGGGTCGCGGGCCGCGGCTCCCACCACCCGTACTTCTGCCGCGAGGGCTCGCACGACAACCTGATCGAGGACTTCACCATCGAGGAGCGCACCGTCCCGGCACCCGCCGGGACCCAGCTGCACGGCATCAATGTCGAGGGCCTGTCCTCCTACAATGTCTGGTCGCGCGGTGACATGCGGATGGGCACCTTCGACTCGCACCGCGGGCTGCCGTTCGCCAACGTCCGCACCGACATCACCGTGGACAACGACGGCCGGCACGGTGGCGACGCCTCCGCCGGACCGCTCTTCGGCGCCCGCTTCACCCACTGGAACATCCGGGTCGCCAACGGCCGCGCCGGCCTGATGAAGATCGACGGACTCGCCCCCTACAGCGCCACCGTCGGCGTCAACGAGGTCACCGAGTTCGACCAGATCGACGTCCCCGACTTCACCGGCGACCTGCACGCCCGCCTGGAGCTGTACGGGACGACCGACGCCGTACGCCCGCGCAACCTGTACGAGGCCCAACGCGGCCTCTAG
This sequence comes from Streptomyces sp. NBC_01428, assembly GCF_036231965.1. Lineage (NCBI taxonomy): Bacteria > Bacillati > Actinomycetota > Actinomycetes > Kitasatosporales > Streptomycetaceae > Streptomyces > Streptomyces sp. NBC_01428. The sequence goes on from NZ_CP109499.1 coordinate 5,033,219, forward strand.
AGAGGGAAGTCGGCCCCTCGGGTGGTCTGCGGCGGGTTTCACGACCGCGCGTACCGTCCCGGGGTCACCCCCACCAACCGCCGGAAATGACGGGTGAGATGGGACTGGTCGTAGAAACCGGTCGCCGCGGCCACCTCGCCCGGCGGGCGCCCGTCGAGCAGCAGCCGGCGGGCGCGGTCCACCCGGCGGGACATCAGGTACTGGTGCGGGGCGATGCCGAACGCGCCGCTGAACGCCCGTACGAGATGGGCGGGATGGGCGTGCACGAGCCGCGCCGCCTCGTCCAGGGCGACCCCCTCGACGAGGCGCGCGTCGAGGAGTTCGCGCAGCCGGTACGCGAGCGGCCGGTCGGGGCGCGCGAGGCCGGCCGCCGCCGCCGGACGCAGTCGGCCGTGCAGCCGCTCCGCGATCAGCGTCAGCCTGCTGTCGGCCTCCAGCTCGTCCCCGGGATGCGCGAGGGCGGTGTGCAGCTGACCGACGCGGTGGCGCAGCGCCGGGTCCACCAGGTCGGGTCCGTCCACGGCGGGCCCGATGAGGTCGTCGCCCAGGCGTGAGCTGTCGAGATAGAGGACCCGCTTGCGGAAACCGTCCGCGGTGGCCGGCGCGCCGTTGTGCGGGATGTGCGGGGGGAGCAGCGACACCGTGTCGTGCGGGGTGCCGTGCTCGTGCCGGTCCAGGTCGTACCGGACGGCGCCGTCGTCGACGATCAGCAGGGTCCAGGCCTCGTGCACGTGCATCGGGTACGCGTACTCGGTGTAGTGGGCGTGGAAGACCTCGACGACACCCGGGACACCCGGGCGCCACGCGGAGATCTCCCGTTGCGGGGCCATGCAAAGAACGTACAAGACCGCGGCGGACCCCGGTCGGCAGTCTCAGTGCATGAGCAGCGTGAGCAGCACGAACACCGCGAACGGCGACACCGAGATCACCGACACCGCGAACACCGAGAACACCGCGAACACCGAGAACACCGAGAACACCGCGAACACCGAGAACACCGGGAACAGCGGCACCGTGGACACCGCGAGCGTCTCCGGCGACGCACCCGTCCGTTTCGACACCAAGATCGTCGTCGTCCTGCGCGACGACCTGGAGCCCTGGCAGCGGCTCAACGTGACCGCCTTCCTCGTCAGCGGCCTGGGCACGGCCGTCCCCGAGGTGGTCGGCGAGCCCTACGAGGACGCGGACGCGGTCGCCTACCTGCCGATGTTCCGCCAGCCCGTCATGGTCTTCGAGGCGTCCAAGGAGACGCTGACCGCCGCCCACGGCCGCGCGCTCTCGCGGGCCCTGCCCAGGGCGATCTTCACGTCCGACCTGTTCGCCACGGGCAACGACCGGGACAACCGCGCGGCCGTCCGGGCGGTGCCGACCGGCGCCCTGGACCTGGTGGGCCTCGCGGTGCACGGGCCGCGGAACGCTGTGGACAAGGTGGTGAAGGGGGCACGGATGCATCCGTGAGGAGGCCGGGGCGGTCCCGGCCCGAGGATGCGGCGAGCCGCGAGCCGGTGTCGGCGCCCCGATGTCCGCGAAGGTCGCCCGCGCGGACCGGGGTCCGGGGTCCGCGACCCGCTGTCCGGCTCTCAGGCCGGGGCGGACTCCGTACGGGAAGCCGACGCCGACGCCGGAACCTGAGCGGGAGCGGGGACGGGGACGGGCGCGGCCTCCAGGGCGGGGCCGCAGCCCACGGCGGCGGGACCGACCTCGACGGTCACGTCGTCCGCGAGGGAGGCCGGCCGGGCCCCCGGCACGGACGCACGTGCGGAGTCCCGTACGGCCGGTGCCACGGAGTCCCGCGGGGAGTCCCGTACGGGCGCCAGGACGGAGTCCTCCGTGGGGAGCCGGCGCATGAGCAGCGCGTAGCCGAGGCCGGCCACCGTGCCGACCACCGCGCACAGGCCCCAGAGGTAGGCGGCGCCGAAACGGTCGATGACGAGGCCGGACATCACCGGGGCGACGAGCGAGGCGAGCGCCCAGGACAGGGTGTACATGCCCTGGTAGCGGCCGCGGCCGTGGACGGGGGAGAGGCGGACGACGAGCCCGGTCTGCGTCGGGGCGTTGACGATCTCGGCGAGGGTCCACACACAGACGGTCAGGGTGAAGACGCCCACGGACCCGGCGAAGGCGGTGAGCCCGAACCCGTACCCGGCGAGGATCGACGAGACGACGAGCAGCCGCCGGGGGTCCCGGTGCTCGATGAAACGGGTCACCGGGATCTGGAGCACGACGATCATCACGCCGTTGACCGCCATCGCCGTGCCGTAGTCCGCCGGGGTGAAACCGGCCTCGCCCATCGCGATCGGCAGTCCGACCGAGCCCTGCTGGAACACGAGCGCGACGAGGAACGACAGGCCGACGACGCTCATGAACCGTCCGTCGCGCAGCACCGTCCCGAGCCCGACGGCGGGCGCCGTCTCCTTGGCGACCTGCACCGGCTTCGACTCCGGGAGCTTCGCGAAGACGACGAACGCGCAGACCAGGGTCATGCCGGCCTCGATGAGGAAGCCCGCGAGGTAGCTGAACTCGGCGATGAAGCCGGCGCCGATCGAGGAGACGGCGAAGCCGAGGTTGACGGCCCAGTAGTTCAGGGAGAAGGCGCGGACACGGTCCTCGGGCCGGACGATGTCCGCCATCATCGCCTGCACGGCGGGCCGGGAGGCGTTGCTGGCCATGCCCACCAGGAAGGCGACCCCGGCGATGGCCACCGGGTCCTGCATGAAGCCGAGCAGCGCGACCGAGCCGGCCGTCGACACCTGGGCGACGAGCAGCGTGGGGCGGCGCCCGAACCGGTCGGTCATGACGCCGGCGACGAGCGAGGAGACGACCCCGCCGAGGCCGTGCAGGGACGCGACGAGACCGGCGTACGAGGCGGAGTAGCCCCGGTCGAGGGTCAGGTACAGGGCCATGAACGTGGCGACGAAGGCGCCGAGCCGGTTGATGAGGGTGCTGGTCCACAGCCACCAGAACTCGCGGGGGAGCCCGGACACGGTCTCCCGGACGGCACGTCTGACGACGGCGACAGGCATGGAAAATCCCCCACGGACGTAAGCGGCTCTGGCGGTGAGCACAACTTACGAGGGCCCGGCCCCGGAGAGCCACTCGATTAACAGATGCCGTCAACTGACGGGCGGCGGGGAGGGCGCGGGACGGCGAAGCGGGGGCGCGGGTGTCCGACTGGCGACCGAGCGCGCGAGCGGTCGGGGGGTTCGATTACGCTCGGAGGCATGGCCGACGCACCGTACAAGCTGATCCTCCTCCGCCACGGCGAGAGCGAATGGAACGCGAAGAACCTGTTCACCGGTTGGGTGGACGTCAACCTCAACGAGAAGGGCGAGAAGGAGGCAGTACGCGGCGGTGAGCTGCTCAAGGACGCCGGCCTGCTGCCCGACGTGGTCCACACCTCGCTCCAGAAGCGCGCGATCCGCACCGCGCAGCTGGCGCTGGAGTCCGCGGACCGCCTCTGGATCCCGGTCCACCGCAGCTGGCGCCTGAACGAGCGTCACTACGGCGCCCTGCAGGGCAAGGACAAGGCGCAGACGCTCGCCGAGTTCGGCGAGGAGCAGTTCATGCTCTGGCGCCGCTCGTACGACACCCCGCCGCCGCCGCTCGACCGCGACGCCGAGTACTCGCAGTTCGACGACCCGCGCTACGCCACGCTCCCGCCCGAGCTGCGCCCGCAGACGGAGTGCCTGAAGGACGTCGTCGTCCGCATGCTGCCGTACTGGTTCGACGGCATCGTCCCCGACCTGCTGACCGGCCGCACGGTCCTGGTCGCGGCCCACGGCAACAGCCTCCGCGCCCTGGTCAAGCACCTCGACGGCATCTCCGACGCCGACATCGCGGGCCTGAACATCCCGACGGGCATCCCGCTCTCCTACGAGCTGGACGCGGACTTCAAGCCCCTCAAGCCGGGCGGCACCTACCTCGACCCGGACGCGGCAGCGGCAGCGATCGAGGCGGTCAAGAACCAGGGCAAGAAGAAGTAACGCGACGTCAGTAAGCCCCCTGCCTGCGGGTTCTCCGCGGGCAGGGGGCCTTTTTGGTGGGTGTTGGGGTCGACAGCTCTTGGGCCGTGGAACCTAGATGCGGTCGTTTCTCGCTCGACGCTGTCTGGCGCGCTACCCAGCCTCATCCCAATCCATCCACTGACGTCAGGCTGTGTTCACACCTGTATGCCGGCCGAGTGCTTCCAGATCGAGTACAGGAGATCGTCGCAACTCGTCTCGGAATAGAGTGCTCTTCAATTTCTTCAAGGTATTAGCCTTCCCGCTCAACCTGAAAGTCCATTTTCCGTCCTCGAGGTCAAGCACGCGCAACCCCCGCTTCAGGCGTACGTCCGAGTATTGACTCAGGTCGAGAATGTACGCTTCGTACTTGACTCCCTGGCGGTGCTGGTCCGAGAGGGTAGCTTGAATTAGGTGCGCAAACCGGAGATCAACTAGCCGTGCAAGTGTCTCGTAGGCCGGGACGGACTTTTGAGAGACATCGACGCGGAAGTAGGTGTATCCCGCTCCCCGAACATGCGACGAAATGTACTCGAGGGCAGAGGTCAATGAATCGGCGTTATCTGCGGAGACGTCCTGTTCTAGATCTCTCAACTTTCCTCGCGCAGCCTTACCTGCAGCATCTGCGACGTCTTCCTGTCCGACTTCCCGAGCGTTTGTGCGAGATCTAGCTGCCACGATCGAAGAGGCGAAAAGGTTCAGGTAATCCCTGGGTACACCACCTGAACCGAGAATCAGTCTGCCAAGTGCTGCCTCACGAGTGATGGATGACGGCTTAGAAATTCCTACGGTTTCGGTGTAATTCGTAAGTACGGACTCCAGGAATTTCTGCGTGGCCTCGGGGTCTTCTAGGGTCACGTCCAGGTCAATCTTGGATGCGTCGTGTGGAATTTCAATACCGATATGCGAAGAAGGCTCGAAAGGTCGCGTCAAGCGTTCGATGCTCGCCACTTTTAGCCAGCCGTCGCAATCTCGAAGCATACTGGTCAAGTAGTCGAGTAGATGAGGTTGCGCGGAAATGGGGAAAAGATAGAAGTCGTCGAGATATAGGTAGAGGCGAACGATTCCCGTTCGCAGAACCGTACGCAATCCTCTATTCAAGTCGGCGATAGTTTCGCCGAGCCCCTCATCTCCGTCAGCAGCTCGGAGAGATGTGACTTTCTCGACGAGTTCCTTAAGGCGAGCGAAGGAATCAGCCTGAGAAGTGCCCGCGTGCTGAATCAAGGAGGTTAGTACGGTTTCCGCCACCATGAGGAAAGCGGAAGCCGGATTCATTAGGCGCAGCGTGTGCGCATTCATCCATGCCGTAACATGCCCTTCCCTCTCAGCGAGACGCTTAGCCTCAAGCAAGAGCGCAGTCTTCCCTACGCCGCGTCGACCGTAGACAAGGTGGTGACGTGAGGCACCGATAGCGGCCAGACTTGCCCTGGGATCTTCCATGTACTTGAGGCTGGGAAGTGCGTCAGATGTGCGCGACCTGGCTTCCAATAGCTGGATCAGCTGGTCAACTTTTGAAGAAGCGAGGGCGCTTTTTGGCGTCGAGCTCAGGGGTTTTTCGGTCTCGGTGCGATGCGGCCTAAAGGTGACAGCGAGAGACTCGTTCTCCATATCGTGGATGGAGTTTAGTTCCTGCTCGATAGTCCCAGCCAGACTCTGCGCTGCTGCTATCGTGTCTTCGTCCACCCAAACAAGAAACCATCGTTCGCCAGGGAATGACCTTTCCTCGACACGCACGATGTGGATGTCTGCATCGTCAAGCACCCGAGCGATACGGGATTCATAATCACTTGCCGACATCAGATATATCCGTTCGTCAGGGCGAAAGATTCACACATCTGGACAAAGTTGGCCGCCGTTGCTGAAAGAGCCCGAGCATCGGGTTCTCCCAATCAGATTCGTTGATTGGGTAGATGTCATAGTCGGCCTGATTGCGCAGCAAGCGAGCATCCATGAGTTCAGCCTCGCGTACGACCGGACTATCGATGCCCGGCGGGAGATTGCGCGGAAGAATGTTATGGCGCTCGTGATCGTCCCCTTTTGTTTCTGCAAAAGCGATGGCGCGTGCCGCTTGATACATTGCGTAATAGAAACGGCTGATGGCGGATCTGTATTGTGTCGCGAAAAGTAGCGCATCGCCGGCTCGGAGATGCCCACCTGAAAGGAGTAGTCGATCCGATACGATCTGCTGGAGCAGTTGAGCGGTGGGGAAAGGATATTTACTGCCACCTACTGGAAGTGCCGATATCGTCGCACTCTTGCTGGTGGAAATATGCAATAGCATTTGATCGGTGAGCGTGACTGTTGGCATGTAATCTGCGCTACCCCCCTGCGGAACCCTGGCCAGTGCCACAAGATTCGTCGGACCCGACGACCCCCCACAGTACCTACCAAGCGAGTGGCTCATCCGGTGTTTCCGGGATGGTTGGCAGGTGGGTGTGTCACAACTATCGCAATGCGTACAACGAGGGCGACTGGCCTTCGGCTTCCCTGGAGAGTCTCTGGGCTGGAAGCTCGGCGTCGACGGCGAGGGCATGGAGAGGTTCGGCATGATCGCCCTCGACGTGCCGCCCACCGCCGATCTCGCCAAGGTGCGACACCTCCTCGACCGCGGCATTGCCGAGGAGTGGTGGGACGTGGAGGAGGGGTGCGTCACCTCGGAGTGGTGTGCCGCTGGCGCCAGTTGATGCTGTCGACGGTGCCGCGCGCTTCACCGCACCTCGGTGCGGCCGACGGGCTCGGCGTTTGTCATCCGACCACTCGCCCCGCAATCACCCGCGCGCACTCGATCGACTCGGTGTGTGTGGTGTCGATCTCCAGGTCGTAGGTCACGCCCCGGTGGACCGCGGTTGCCTGGGATGCGGCCATGCCGATGGGTCGGTCGCCTCGGGCGAGTTCGCGGCCTGCTGCGACCGTGGCGTCGCAGTGGACGCCGATCCAGAGCACGGGCAGGTCGTGCAGGGCGTCGTGCCATCGACGTTGTGAGGCCGGGCCGCCGAGGAAGACCTCGTCGACGATGATCCTGGCCCCCGCGCGCGCCATCGCGGCGATCCCCTCGATCCACGCGGCTTCCAGCGTCCGGAACTCCGGCCCGACGATCACCTCGCCGTCCGGGGCGAACTCGATCCCCGTGTCCGAGGCCCGCATGGCCGCCGGCATCGCGTCGACGAGGGTGTCGGTCCCGAGCGCCAGCCACGGGTCCGGCAGGACCGCCTGCAGACACCGGGCGATCCCGGACTTGCCCGAGCTGGAACCACCGTTGAGAACGATCACCGCAGTCGTCACCCCGTCACCGTAGACACCGAACGGCCCCCCTCTCCACGGGTTTTCCCGGGAGAGAGGGGCCGGTGCTCAGTATCGGGCGTCGTTCTTCGACGCCTCCGCCGGGGCTAGTTGGAGAAGTACAGGTACTTCCACGAGCCGTACGTCGTCGAGTTGACGTTGTCGCCCGAGGAGTTGTTGATGTACGAGGAGCGCATGCGCACCTTGATGCCGGAGGTGCCGGGGGCCTCCAGGCGCACGCCGGACGTGCCGTTCGAGGCGAGCTTGAAGTACTGCGGGCTGCCGTCGGTGGTGTACCACGAACCGGCGTAGTAGACCTGCATGTCCATGCGCTGCTTGCGGCCCGGGTAGTACGTCATCGTCGTGGTGAGCACCGGGTCGGTGTTCTTGTGGAACCAGTAGTACGAGTGCGAGCCGATCTTGGCCGTCTTGTACTGCTTCGTCACCGCGGTGGAGTTCTTCACCTTGGCGTAGCCCGTGACCTTGACGGTCTTCGACTTGTAGCGGGCGTCGCCCTTGAAGATCGCGGTGACCTCGGTGTCGCGGGTCATGTCGATCTTCGCGGAGATGTTGCCGCCGGAGCTGACCGTCCCGGTCCTGACCAGCTTGTTGGGCTTGTCGCCGCCGTAGGGGTTGGCCCAGATCTCGACCGTGCGGTTCTTGTACGTCGTACCGAGGTGCGCCGTGAACGTCACGTCGGTGCCGTACGAGTACACCTTGCCGTTGTTGTTCAGGCTCAGCGAGGCCGAGGCGCGCGAGACGTCGACCTTGTCGCTCGCGGTGACGGCGGAGTGCCCGGCGTCGCCCGCGTACGCCACCTTGTAGGTGACCGTGCCGCCGGCGGGCGGGGTGTCGGAGAAGGAGTACGTGCCGTCCGACTTCACCGTGACGGTGGGCAGCGCCTTGCCGCTCGGGGAGTCCAGGTCGGTCCGGGTGACCTGGAGCTTCGCGCCGGACGGCAGCGGGACCGTCGCCGTGAGCTTGCCGGTGACCGTGAGCTTCTTGGCGCGGGTCGCGCTCGACGGGGCGTTGACCGTCAGGGTCGGGCTGTTCAGCGTCGGGCCGGTGAGCACCTTGAGGCCGTAGCCGCCGTCCGCGCTGACGAGCGCGAAGACCCGGGAGTCGTCCGGCGCCCAGGCGAGGTCGGCGGTCTGGGCCGTGCCCTGGTCGTACGTGTGCAGCGGCAGGGTCGCGTTGGGCTGGTACGTGAGGATCTTGGAGCCGTTGACCTGGGCGAGGAAGCCGTTGGAGGCGACGTCGGCGAACTGGCCGTTGGGGTAGGAGCCGGCGGCCTTGAACGCGCCGTCCGCGTAGGCGTCGCGGTCCTTGCCGTTGACCAGCACCTGCTTGCCGCCGGGCACCAGGTCGATGTCGCCGATGCCGCTGTTCAGCGAGTAGTCGCCGTTGTGCCAGGCGACCAGGGAGGGCTTGCCGCTGGAGACGTCGAGCACGGCCATCGAGGCAGTGGACAGCCCGGTCTCGCCGACGGCGAGGATGCCCGGCTGGGTCGGATCGGTGTCCAGCAGGGCCTGGCCCCAGATGCCGACGGAGGTGCCCTCGGTCGGTACCTGCTCCATGGTCACCGGGTCGGTGCCGCTCGCGGGGTCGACCGTCGGGTCGACGGAGCCGATGTTGCCGTCCCACTGGTCGCCGTAGGAGAACCACACCTTGCCGCCGCTGAACGCGACATGGCGCGGGCCGGTGGTGGTGGGGACGGTGTAGCGGGCCTTGAGGCCGAGCGTGCTCGCGTCGATGGCCCAGATCTCGTGGATCTCGGGCGCGGCCGCGTACACGGTGGCCCCGTCGTCCGAGACCGCGAGGTCGCTGACGCCCGTGACGCCCTTGATCGAGCCGAGGACCGCACCGGAGTAGTCGGCGGCCACGACGGTGCCGTTGGCGCTGTCGCCGACGAACACCCGCTTCACGACGCCGTCCACGGCCAGGCCGCCGGGCGTGGTGACCCGGGCGGCCGGAGCGGCCGAGGCGGTGGCCGCGGTACCGAGACTCAGAGCGGCCGAACCGAAGAGGACCGCGACAGCCGTCGCGATCGAGATGCTGCGCGTACGCACAGTGCTGTTACCCCCACGTGGAACCCGGTACGAGGCCGGGGAGACGAGTGCGCCGCGCAGCACCCGGACATGACCACGGGACTGCGGTGATGTGCGGGGCGCGGCTGCTGGGAGCAGCGTATGGCATGTCTGTGACAGTTGAGGAGGGGGTTTTCGGGAAGTGGGGAGATCGCGTGTATGCGCTTGCTTTCCCTACCCGGAGCGGGGCGGAGTCGACCGGCGGTCAGACCCTGTTGATCCGCCAGGTGATCATGCCGGTCGCGCTCGGCTTCCCCTGAACGTCCAGGCGCACTGAACTCTTGCCCGTGAACCGCTCGAAGGTCACCGAGCCGTCGCAGGGGACCGACTTGGTCGAACCTGCGTCATGCGGAGTGAACGCGATCTCGGCGGCACCGTCGCCGGCACACACCACGGTCAGTTTGTATGGGGTGCCATCCGCCAGGTCGGGCTGAGTGTGCACGCCGTCGGACACCCGCTCGGCACCTGACTCGACCATCGATCCGTCCGCCTTCGTGACGGCGTCGAGAGCCGCTTGGGCCTGCGCCGTCAGCTGCCTCTCGGAGTGTGAGTCGACGTTCCGCCGAGGGGCGGAGGCTGAGGGGTGGCCGGCGGGTACGGAACCGTGGGATGTGCAGCCTGTCAGGCAGAGGACCGTCAGCAGCGCGCGGCAGAGAGACCGGCGGGTCCCGCCCTTCACGGGAGGACGCGAACTGCGCTGAGCACGACGACAGTTCGGCGTACAGCCGGTGCCCATGGTCGATCCCCCTCGTGATGAAACGCCTGGCCGGCGATCGCAGTCCCGACACTGTGAGTGCGTGAACGACCCCGGCGGATGCCTGACCCGCCGGGGTCTGAGTGTGGCCTCGGGTCAGGGGCGGGTCGTTGCGCCCAGGGCCGAGCCGAACGCTGCCTTCAGGGTCGGGTGGTCCAGGTACTCCGGGTTGACCAGGATGGAGTTCGTGCCGGTCGGGCCCGTGGTGGAGCCCGGGAGGACGCTGACCGCGCCGGTGCCCAGGTACTTGCCCGGGACGCCCACCGTCAGGTCGGCCTTGCCGTCCGCGTCGTAGTCGCCCGCCGCCACCGCCCGGCCGAACAGGTCGTTGCCCTCGCTCGCGCCCGCCACCCCCGGTGTGTCCAGGGTGATCGTCTGCTGGTGCGCCGCGTCCAGACCCGAGCCGGTGCCCTTCACGACCGTCACCGCGCCTGCGTTGTTGAAGCCGTCCGGGTCGGGCGCGCCGGTGTCCGAGGTGACCAGGTCGGCGTGGCCGTCGCCGTCGAAGTCCGCGAGGCCGGTCACGCTGCCGGGCCGCGCCGACCCTCCGTAGGCCACGCCCGCGCCGAGGCCCGCCGTGGTGCCCGGGTACAGCCGGAGCAGGTAGTCGTCCGGGCCGTCCTCGAAGCTGGTGTCGATGACGATGTCGTCCTTGCCGTCGCCGGTGACGTCGCCCGCGACGATGCTGTACCCCTCGAACGGCAGCCCGGTCTTGCCCAGCGTCTTCGTGGTGAGCCCCGACGCCGAGCCGGCGAGGACGCCGAGCGTGCCCTCGTCCGCCGGGTCGTCGAAGGAGGCGACGGTGGCGAGGTCGGTGTACCCGTCGCCGTTCACGTCCGCCGCCGCGATCTGGCCGGTCGCGACGCCGCCGCCGGGCGGGGTGTACGCCTTCATGGCGGGCTTCGCCGTGTCGCGCAGCTTGGCCGCGCCCTTCACGACCTGCACCTTGGTCCCCGCGACGACCGCGATGTCGTCCCGGCCGTCGTGGTCGAAGTCGCCGACCGTGATCCTGTCGCCGAAGCCCTGACGGGCCGTCGGGGTCGGTGCGTTGAAGGCGATGGCCTTGTTGCCCAGTCCGCCCTTGGCGCCGAACACGACGGTGACCGAACCGGCGCCCTTCACCGTGCCGATCGCCTCGCCGCCCGCGCCGATGACGAGGTCCGCGTACCCGTCGCCGTCCACGTCGCCGACGGCCACCGCGGAGCCGAACCGGTCGCCCGCCTCGGGCGTGCCGGGGATGCCCGACGTCTGCTGGGTTATGCCCTTGTGCCGGGTGGTGCGTACGCCCTGCGCGGTGCCGTACATCACCGAGACATAGCCGGCCTTCGCGTACCCCGCGATCGTGCCGCTGGGCGAGCCGACGGCGAGGTCGCCGAAACCGTCGCCGTCGAGGTCACCGGCGCGGGCGGCGGCCGATCCACTGCTGGGTGCCGCGTGCGCGGGCATCATGCCCAAGGCCCCGCCCGTCACCGCCAGTGCCGTCGCACACGCCGCGAGGATCCGTCGCCGTCCCATGCCGTTCACCACTCCCGTGTCGTCCCGCTTCGTCCTGTGCCGTCTGCCTACGAGCCCGCCGGTACGCGTACGGTCCGTGCGCTGTACGCCGTACGGGCGTCACCACTCCAGACCCTCGGGACACATGAACGGTTGCCCATGTACGGGTAGAGAACGTGTGAACCCTGCTCGGTCCAGCGGCAGGCGAACGTCCGGCCCGAGCGGTGTTCAGTCGCCTCACCTGGGCGGATAGCATCCCCGTTCATGAAGCGTTCGATGATCGCGCTGCTCGGCGCGGCGGCCATGACCGTGGCCATAGGCGGGTACGCCGTCGGGGTCACGCGGCACGACACCGGCTCGGAGCGGTCGGCGAGCTGCGCACGGACCGGCCGGGACTTCGCCGACCGTGCCGCACAGCTCCGGAAGCAACTCCGGGAGACGGACGGCGACGAGACCGCTCTCACCGCCCGGGCCGCCTTCGCGACCACCCGGGTGAAGATCCTCAGCGCCGTGGTGGTGCAGAACCCCGCCTGCTTCGACGCCGGGACGCGTGCCACCGCCTCCTTCCTGCGGCAGCACCCCGCCGAGGACGAAAAGGAAGCGGCCACCTGTGATTTCGTCGGCGTCGCCGTCAAGGACTGCTACGTCTCCGAGGGCTGACGTCGGACCCGGGACCGGCGGCCCGTGCGACTCAACTCGCCGCGCTCAGACGGCCTCTCGCCCGGCAGTCCCGGCAGTGGCCCGCTGTCGGTGCACGGAAGACGCGTTCGCAGCCGTCGCAGGTCTGGAAGGGGTGAACCGACCGGTTCTCCAAGGGGAGTTCCGGCGCCCTGCGCGGAACCGGCAAGGGTGTCTCGCGCAGCCGGAACGCCAGGAGTCCCGACGGGCGGCCCAGGAAGTGGTCCGGGAGCCCCGTGGTCAGCAACTCCGTGACTCTGTACGGCTCCACGCCCGCCGCGAGCCACTCCGTCACCGCCGGAGCCAGGCGGCACGCCTCGGACTCCGAGAGGATCAGGCGCGGGTCGACCCTGCGCAGGGCGGCCAGTACGGCGACGGCCCCGGGGTCGGCGTCGGCGAGAGAGGCCCGGTCCCGCTGTACCGGCTCACCGGCCCCCTCCGGGTCCTCTGTGCCGTCCGGCCGCCCGGGCCGCTGCTTCGGCGTTGTCCGTACGGTCGCTCGCGCCGCCCCTGCCGTCGGCGTCCGCCGCCTCAAGGGACGCCGCGGGCGCGGTGGTTGGGGCGTGTCGTCCGGTTCCGGTTCGCCGCCGGGGACCGTGTAGAAGTACGTCCGGGTGCGGATCTGCCCGGTGGAGATCCGTTCGCGGCGACGCTCCAAGTACCCGGCGCTCTCCAGCTCCCTGAGGGCCCGTGAGATCAGGATCTCGCCCTCCGTGAAGTGCTCGCACAGTGCGGCGATGCTCACGGGGGAGCCGTCCGGCAGGGAGAGGATGTACGCCGCGACACCGATCGTGACCGCGCTGCCGCGACGCTGCGCGAGGGCGTTCGCGATCACGGTGAAGTCAGCGGTGAGGCGGGTGCGTACGTGGATCACGCCGGAGGTCGGAGCTCCGGCGTCGGCGCGCAGGCGCGCGTTAGACTGGGATTCAGCCATCGGGAAGTTCTGCTCTTCCTGATTGGTCAGGCCCTCGTTCGGGATTGCCGTCCCGGCCGGGGGCCGTATTCGTTTGCGGTTGTCGCGGCGAACGTAACGGTCCGTATCCCTCCGCCGCAAGCGCGTCACTCGGACGGGTGACATGCGCGGGAGGGTGGGTGGGCGGGTAGTTCTTTCTCCCGGTTCTTGGGGAGGTCAGCGGGCCGCCGGTCCCTCGCGGACAAGGATCCGGCGGAGCCGAAAGGCGGAGGGCGACCGGGGCCCGGTTCGCTCAGAGGTGGTGGTCACCGGCCTTCAACTCGCCTATGAACAGCGCCCATACGCCGGTATCGAAGGCGAGCGCGGGTCTGTGCGGCGCCTTGCTGTCACGCACGGGGACGATGCCGGGGACTCCGTCCTGCACCTCCACGCAGTCGCCGCCCGCCTGATTGCTGTAGCTGCTCCTGCGCCAGCCTGCGTCGTTCCGTTCGGGACGGGATATTCGCGCCACGGTAGGTGCCCTCCATCGCGGACCGGATCATGTCGAGCGACATGAGCGGAGGCAGAGCCGCCGCCCGCAGCCGATCGTAAATCACCGCGTAGCGGCTGACATGGGCCGTTTCTTCGGTGAGTTGGCCGTAGTCCGCTCCCTCCGTGTAGGCCGCCGATGTCCCGTCCGGAAGCGTCAGGATGGTGAGCGATCCGCCCATCGCTTCGTGCCCGCCCTGGTCGAACGGCAGGACCTGCACACCGAAGTGGGACGTGCCGGCGGCGTCGAGAAGTTGGGTCAACTGTTCACGCATCACCTGCGGTCCGCCGATCGGGCGCCGGAGCACGGCCTCGTCGAGAACGACCCAGAGGCTGGGCCGGTCCGGCGACCGCAGACGTTCCTGCCTGCCGAGCCGGGCGGCCACACGCTCCTCCAACTGCGCCTCACCGCTGAGGAGTACGTCGAGACTCAGGACCGCCCGTGCGTATGCCTCGGTCTGCAACAGGCCCGGGACCACGTGGGCCGCGTACTGGCTGATGGAGACCGCTCGCCCGGACAGCTCGATGAACTTCCTGGACCAGTCCGGAAACGCCTCCCGATACACGTAGGGCCACAGCTCGACGAGCAACTGGTCCGCGCCGAGCGCCTCGTCGAGGGCCCGCGTCAGCTGCAGCGTGGGCTTCGCGCCGGAGGCCCGCTCGATCTGGGTGATCCGGGTGCTCACCACGTGGGTCCTGCGGCCCAGTTCCGCCTGGGTCAGCCCCGCTTCCGTACGCAGGCGGCGCACCCGTGAGCCGAAGAGCGCCGCCATCGACGTACTGGGGTCGATTCCGTTGGCCAAGGCGTCACTTCCGTTCCTTACGAACCGAAAGGTAAGGCTCCGTCACCTACCGAGCGTAGGGGTGCCCGTCGATTCTTGAGTACGGAACGTGACGACTCGGGGACGACGGCAAGGACGGACACACCGTGCTGACAGGAACGACCACCTCGGACGACGAACCTCCGACGGAAGCGGAGACGGCGGATACCGGGGCACCGACCGCACCGACCACACCGTTCGCCTCCTCGCCGCGAGGCGCCCGGTTCGCCCGGCGTCGCGCCGTGCGGTGGATGGAGGACTGGGGGTATCCGCCGGAGTCGGACGCCTCCTGCGCGGTCGCCCTCGTCGTCGGGGAACTCACCGCGAACGCCGTACGGCACGGCCATGTCCCGGGGCACGGCTGCCGCATCCGGCTCGGTCTCGACGAGGAGGCCGGACTCGTCCGGATCGAGGTCTGCGACGCGGCCGCCGCGAAACGGCCGCCCGCTGCCCCGCCCCTGACCTGTCCCGACGGGGAGTCCGGGCGGGGTCTGCTCCTGGTGGACGTCCTGGCCGTGCGCTGGGGCTGGACTCCTCGACAGCCCGTGGGCAAGACCGTCTGGGCCGAGGTGTCGACGGAGCCGGCGACCTGACCGGGAAGCCGTACCCCTACCTCTGCCCGTGCCCCTACCCCTGCCCGTGCCCGTACCGCCTCCGGGCGAGCCGGCGCGGTGCGCGGCACAGTGGAGCCATGGACGCAGACAGCGCGCACAGCGGGGACGACAGGAGCGGGACCGGCGGCGGGGACGATCTGGGGGCCCGCGCGCGGGGCGTGGCGACGCGGTTGCCCGCTCAGGATCTGGAGCGGGCCCGGCGCTTCTACTCCGAGGTGCTCGGGCTCGACCCCGTGGACGAGCGGCCCGGCGGGCTGCTGTACCGGTGCGGGGACGGCGAGTTCGTGTTGTTCGCGTCGACCGGGGCCTCGCCGGGGACCTTCACGCAGATGGCGTTGGGCGTCGACGACATCGAGGCGGTCGTCGCGGAGCTGCGGCGGCGCGGGGTGGTGTTCGAGGAGGTCGACCTGCCGGCGTTGCGGACGCGGGGCGGGATCGCCGAGGTCGAGGGAAACTACCCGAGCAAGGGGGCCCGCGGCGAACGCGGAGCCTGGTTCCACGACAGCGAGGGCAACCTCATCGGCGTCGGGGAGCCCGTCGTCTGAGCCGAGCGGCCTCAGGCGAGCGCCCTCAGGAGCCGCCGCACCGGCGTACACGCAGGTCGCCGCCCTTTCCCGTACAACCAACCGGGCTCCCCAGGTGTCTCTCCCCTACCCGGACCACGATCCGGCCGAGTTCCTGGAGAACCATGCGCATACGTACCGCCGCGGCCGCCACCGCCGGCACCCTCGCCCTGCTGTCGTTCGTGACGCCCGCGGCGCACGCCGACACCAAGAAGGGCGACACCGTCTTCAGCTCTCTGTCCTTCAGCAGGACGACCGTCAACGTCGGCGTGAGCAAGACACAGGCGGTGACCGTCACGGCCACCGCCAAGGACGGGTCCGGGATCAAGGACATCTACGGCGCGAAGCTGGTCAGCCCCGACAGCCGGATCGTCCACCCCGACTCCGTCTCCTGCACCCGGCCCTCGTCGACGAGCCTGAAGTGCAGCTACAAGTACGCCCTCGACGCGAACCGCACCGACTACTACGACCTCAAGAACAGTTCGGCGGGGACCTGGCACTTCACCGCGGAGGCAGCGGCCAAGGACGGAGACTTCTACGACCTGGAGACCAGCGCCCCGATCAAGGTCAAGCGCTTCGCCGAGCTGGCGAACACCCAGGCCTCACCCGAGCCCGTCGCCAAGGGCCACACCCTCACGGTCACCGGGAAGCTGACCCGGGCCAACTGGGACACCAACGTGTACGCCGGGTACACCGGCCAGTCCGTCGCGCTCCAGTTCAAGAAGTCCGGGTCGTCCTCCTACAGCACGGTCAAGACCGTCAAGAGCGACAGCAGCGGGAAGCTGAAGGCCACGGTCACCGCGCAGTCCGCCGGCACCTGGCGCTGGAGCTTCGCCGCCACCGGCACCACGAGCGGGGGGACCGCCTACGGGGACGGCGTCGCCCTCAAGTAGGGAGTCGCCTTCCAGCGGGGAGCCGACGCGTCAGGGAGCCGACGTGTGAGGAAGCCGACGCTGCCTCCGCCGCGCTCGCCGGACGAACGCGAAGGGCCCCGTCACGACGACGGGGCCCTTCGCTTCGTACGGACACGATCAGCCGCACTGGCACGGATTGCCCGACTGACAGCCGCAGCCGCAGCCGGAACCGCAGCCGCAGGCGCCGACCAGCGGAAGACTCCTGACCTCTGCGGGCTGCTGCGTGTCGCGGTCCTGCGTGGGATCGGGCGTGCTGGGGGATTCGGCCATGGGACCCTCCTTCAGGCACGGAGGCGTGCGAGGCGGACCGCGCCGCACAGCTCCTGTTCGCCCATCTCATGCCCACTCGGCCCGGCGCATCAACAGCGCACTGGGGCTTCTCGTGCGCCCCGGGCGCGAATCCCACGCCCCGCCCGGAGGCTCAGACCCCCTCCACTCCAGCGGCCGGCTGGATGTCGGGCTGGATGTCCGGCTGCAGCTCGTCCGCGTGCTCGCCGGTGACCAGGTAGACGACCCGCTTGGCGACGGAGACCGCGTGGTCGGCGAAGCGCTCGTAGTAGCGGCCGAGCAGCGTGACGTCGACAGCCGTCTCGATGCCGTGCTTCCACTTGTCGTCCAGCAGGTGCTGGAACAGCGTGCGGTGCAGGAGGTCCATCTCGTCGTCGTCCTGCTCCAGCTGCATCGCCAGGTCGACGTCCTTGGTGATGATGACCTCGGCGGCCTTCGCCATCAGGCGCTGGGCGAGCTGGCCCATCTCCAGGATCGTGGCGTGCAGGTCGTGCGGGATCGCCTTGTCCGGGAACCGCAGCCGCGCCAGCTTGGCCACGTGCTGGGCCAGGTCGCCGGACCGCTCCAGGTCGGCCGACATCCGCAGCGAGGTGACGACGATGCGCAGGTCGGTGGCGACCGGCTGCTGGCGGGCCAGCAGGGCTATCGCGCGGGCCTCCAGCTCGTGCTGGAGATCGTCGACCTTCTGGTCGGCCGCGATGACGGTCTCGGCCAGCTTCAGGTCGGAGTCGAGGATGGCAGTCGTGGCGCGCCCGATCGCCGACCCGACGAGCCGGGCCATCTCGACCAGGCCGTCGCCGATCGAGTCAAGTTCCTCGTGATACGCGTCACGCATGTGGTTGTCCCTCTCTTACGTCAGCTTCCGGGGGGTCCGGGGTCCGGGACCGGCCTGTTCCGGCCACCTGGAGGACGGCGGACGGGACCCGTGAACCCCACGCTCCCACGATCCGGCTCGTACGCGTCCGTTTCCGGCACCCCAAATGAACCAACACTGGCTCCTGGGTGAACTCTGGGCGACGAGTGTTCGAGGTCGCACTCGGATGGCTGTGGCCAGGAGCGACGGCATGCCTAACCTGGGTGCATGGACGTGAACGCGGCGGTCGCCGCAGCGGCAGCGATCGCCGGAGTACTTACCGGTGTCATCGCCATGCTGGCGTTCCGCTGGAGCGAGCGCGACCAGAAACGCCCGACCCGCACTTCTCTGCACACGGACCCGGTGCTTCCGCCGGGTGTCGACACCGTGCTCTCCGTGCTCAGGTCATCGGCAGTGGTACTCGACGAAGCGGACGCCGTGGTCAAGGCCAGTTCGGCGGCGTACGCCCTCGGACTGGTGCGGGGCGGCAAACTCGCCGTCGAACCGATGCTCCAGATGGCGCGTGACACCCGGCGTGACGGGGAGATACGCCAGGTGGAGCTGGACCTGCCCCGAAGGGGGACGGGAAGGGGAGAGGCCCTCGCCGTCTCCGCGCGGGTGGCCCCCCTCGGGTCACGCCTGGTGCTGCTCCTCGTGGAGGACCTGACGGAGGCCCGCCGCATCGAAGCGGTACGGCGTGACTTCGTCGCGAACGTGAGCCACGAGCTGAAGACCCCGGTCGGCGCCCTCTCCCTGCTCTCCGAGGCCGTCATGGACGCCTCGGACGACCCGGAGGCCGTCGAGCGCTTCGCCGGACGCATGCAGATAGAGGCCACACGCCTCACCAACCTCGTCCAGGAGCTCATCGACCTGTCGCGGGTGCAGAACGACGATCCCCTGGAGGACGCCGAACCCGTCCGGGTCGACGAACTCGTCGCCGAGGCGATCGACCGCTGCCGCCACCAGGCCGGCACCAAGCAGATCACCATGGCGGCCGGCGGAACCGCCGACCTCAGCCTGTGGGGGAACCGGGGCCAGCTGGCCGCCGCCCTCGGCAACCTCGTCGAGAACGCCGTCAACTACTCGCCCGCCCGCACCCGCGTCGGCATAGCCGTCCGCCGGGTGACGGCGCCCGGCGGGGAACACATCGAGATCGCCGTGACCGACCAGGGCATCGGCATCTCGGAGAAGGACAAGGAGCGCGTCTTCGAGCGCTTCTACCGAGTCGACCCGGCCCGCTCCCGTGCCACCGGTGGTACGGGGCTCGGGCTGGCCATCGTCAAGCACGTGGCCGCCTCGCACGGCGGGGAGGTCACGGTGTGGAGCTCCGAGGGTCAGGGCTCCACGTTCACCCTGCGGCTGCCGGAGGCGGGTGCGGCCCGCGACCGCGTGACCGATCACCACATGCCCGGCCTCGACGAAGAGGACGAGACCGAGCAGCCCGACGGGACGACCACCGTCACATCCCCGTACGAACCGCTTCCTGCCCCGGAGGTCCTTCCGTGACCCGTGTGCTCGTCGTCGAGGACGAGGAGTCCTTCTCCGACGCCCTGTCGTACATGCTCCGCAAGGAGGGCTTCGAGGTCGCCATCGCGACCACCGGGCCCGACGGACTCGACGAGTTCGAGCGCAACGGCGCCGACCTCGTCCTCCTCGACCTGATGCTGCCGGGGCTGCCCGGCACCGAGGTGTGCCGCCAGCTGCGCGGCCGCTCCAACGTCCCGGTGATCATGGTGACCGCCAAGGACAGCGAGATCGACAAGGTCGTGGGCCTCGAAATAGGAGCCGACGACTACGTCACCAAGCCCTTCTCCTCCCGGGAGCTGGTCGCCCGTATCCGGGCCGTCCTGCGCCGCCGCGGGGAGCCCGAGGAGGTCACCCCGGCCGCCCTGGAGGCCGGCCCCGTCCGCATGGACGTCGACCGTCACGTGGTCACCGTCTCCGGCTCCAAGGTCGACCTGCCGCTGAAGGAGTTCGACCTCCTGGAGATGCTGCTGCGCAACGCGGGCCGGGTGCTGACCCGTATGCAGCTCATCGACCGGGTCTGGGGCGCCGACTACGTCGGTGACACCAAGACCCTCGACGTCCACGTCAAGCGCCTGCGCGCGAAGATCGAGCCGGACCCGGGCGCGCCCCGGTACCTGGTGACGGTGCGCGGTCTCGGCTACAAGTTCGAGCCGTAGACCGGCCCCACGCTCCCCTGAGCACGACGAAGGGCGGGACCCCCGGGAGGGGTCCCGCCCTTCGTGCGTGTCAGCTGCGTGCCCGCGGGCGGCCCGGAGTGCCCGAGGCACTCCCGGACGCCCGGTGCCGGGTCACTGTCCGCCGGACGCCGAGGAGGTGGCCGTGGCCGTACCCGTGGCGGACGACGACGCGCCGCCCGACGGCTTGCCCGACGTGGACGCGGACGGGGAGCCCGTGGCCGAACCGGACGGCGAGACGGAGGTGTCCGCCGACGCGCCGGGCGCGGACGGCATGTCGCTCGGACCCCACTTGGTGAAGTAGCTCTGGGCCGGGACGACGAAGGCGCGCAGGCTCACGTCACCGGTCTCGCTGAAGCTGAAGGTGACCTTGCGGGCACTGCCGTCCATGAGCGCCTGGCTGGGGCTGGCCAGCGCCGCCGAGGCGTTGTCCTTGCCGCCGATGACGACGGAGCCGCCGGCCGGGACGGTCAGCGGGCCGCCCTTGCCCCCGGCGGGCGTGATCTTGATGGCTCCCTCGCCGTTCAGACCGATCGAGTCGAGGGTCTGCGCGGTGGTGCCGCTGTTGAACAGCGTCGCGGAGATCACCGCCGGCCCGGTCGCCTTGACGTCGGGCTGGGTGATGACGAGCGCGTTCTGGATCTTGATGTTGCCCACGGAGGTGGCCGCGTTGTCCGGCTTGACCTCCAACGTCTGGGCATCGCTGCCCGCACCGCACGCGGCGAGCGAGGCGATCGAGAACGCGATGACGGCGGCGGCGGAGGCGCCGCGTCGAAGGCTGCTGCTCACGGCGGCGGCAACTCCTTGAACGTGGGCGAAGCAGGGCGACTCCTGTGTAAAGCCGCCCTAAGGGTCTGTCAGCGGCCTTAGGTTACCGATCCGTTCCCACGCGACCGCACCCGACCCTCCCCAAGAGCCGGACTTTGCTCGACGGAAGGGTGCCGGGGCCCGGCCGCCGCGGCCGACACGCGCCCGCGGGGCTCCGGTGCGCCGTGTGTGCGCCCCGTTCTTCCCGACCCGCCCGGGCGGGTCGTCGGCTACTTTGATCGCGCCCTCGTCCGCCATTCACATAAGTTCCGCGAGGCCGGCCTTGCGCATTTCGGGGAATGAATGCCCGGCCGCCCGGAAAATCGATCACGGTGCCGGAACACCAGGTCATCGCGAGCCGATCATCACGTCATCACGCACGTGATCACCGATCGTCTTGATCAATTCCGGAATCGTTCCGCGCCCGGCCGCGCTCATCGAACGGAGTAGCGGAAGTCGCGCTCCTGGCGGCGGACAAATCGGGATGTTCGGACCCTGGTCAGGGCTTCCGGGTGTGTGTAACGTACGCGTTTCACTCCGCCTGGACAGCCGCTCCCACCTGCGAATACCCTCTTCCGCTCGCCTCCCGCAGCACGTTCCTGTTGCGGTTGTCAAGCCCCGAGATGTGCCCTGACCTGCGAAAACGCCATTCAGAAGACGCCGTTTCCGTGTTATCCTGGATAGCCACGGAAGGGGTACCTGTCACATGACGTTCAAGGTTGGCGACACCGTGGTCTATCCCCATCACGGGGCCGCGCTGATCGAGGCTATCGAAACTCGCCAGATCAAAGGCGTGGACAAGACCTACTTGGTGCTGAAGGTCGCCCAGGGCGATCTGACGGTACGTGTGCCAGCGGACAATGCGGAGTTCGTCGGCGTGCGTGATGTGGTCGGTCAGGACGGGCTGGACCGGGTCTTCGAGGTGCTGCGCGCGCCGTACGCCGAGGAGCCCACGAACTGGTCCCGTCGTTACAAGGCAAATCTGGAGAAGCTCGCCTCCGGCGATGTCATCAAGGTCGCGGAAGTCGTGCGTGACCTGTGGCGTCGTGAGCGCGAGCGCGGACTCTCCGCCGGTGAGAAGCGCATGCTCGCCAAGGCGCGCCAGATTCTGGTGAGCGAGCTCGCTCTCGCGGAGAACACCAACGAGGACAAGGCCGAGGCCCTGCTGGACGAGGTCCTCGCGTCCTGACGCCGGCTCAGTCGCCAGGACACAGGCCGTCCTGACGTACGTACCAGCCCGCGCAGCTGCGCAATGAATGCCGCGGTGCCCGATGACGCAATTGCTGTCGCCGGGCGCTGCGGCATGTTCGTACCCGCACGCGCCCCGCATGCTTGACCTGCGCGCTTGACGCGGTTCACCCGGATCCACCGGATGTTCACCCGGCATCGACTGTCCCCCGCCGTACCGGCATGTCCGATACTCGATGTGCCCGGCGGCCGACTCGACCGGATGTCACGGAAGGGTCCCCGGTCAGGGCGTCACGCCCGGCACTCCCCCCGCTCACCGAGCAGGGGGTACTCACCAGGCCATACCCATACCGGTCGAGCACACAAACCTGACAGGAACCGATGTCTGACGTTTCGCTTCCCGCGCCGTCGGGGCCCCGTACCGCAGCCGTGATTCCGGCCGCCGGCCGAGGCGTACGCCTCGGCCCGGGCGCCCCGAAGGCACTGCGCGCGCTCAACGGAACGCCCATGCTCATCCACGCGGCCCGCGCGATGGCCGCGTCCCGCGCGGTCTCCCTGGTCGTCGTCGTGGCCCCGCCGGACGGCGCGGCCGAGGTGAAGTCGCTGCTGGACGTGCACGCGCTGCCGGACCGCACCGACTTCCTCGTCGTCCCCGGCGGTGAGAGCCGCCAGGAGTCCGTGAAGTACGGGCTCGACGCGTTGCCGCCCGGCATCGACATCGTCCTCGTGCACGACGCGGCCCGCCCGCTCGTGCCCGTCGACACCGTGGACGCCGTCATCGAGGCCGTACGGGACGGCGCCCCCGCCGTCGTGCCGGCGCTGCCGCTCGCCGACACCGTCAAGGAGGTCGAGCCGGCCGCCGTCGCCGGGGAGCCCGAGCCGGTCGTGGCCACACCCGTCCGGGCGCGGCTGCGGGCCGTCCAGACGCCCCAGGGCTTCGACCGCGCCACGCTCGTACGCGCCCACGAGACCGTCGGCGACGACGTGACGGACGACGCGAGCATGGTCGAGCGGCTGGGCCTGCAGGTCGTGGTCGTACCCGGCCACGAGGAGGCGTTCAAGGTGACCCGCCCGCTGGACCTGGTCCTCGCGGAGGCGGTCCTGGCGCGACGGAGGCTGAACGATGGGTTCTGAGACGACCGGCCAGGCCGCACCGCAGGCTCCGGCACCCGTGCTCCCGCTCGTCGGGATCGGTACCGACATCCACGCCTTCGAGGAGGGCCGGGACCTGTGGTGCGCCGGTCTGAAGTGGGAGGGCGAGGGACCCGGGCTCGCCGGGCACTCGGACGCGGACGTCGTCGCGCACGCCGCCTGCAACGCCCTGTTCTCCGCCGCCGGCCTCGGTGACCTCGGTGCCCACTTCGGCACCGGGCGGCCCGAGTGGTCGGGGGCGTCGGGCGTCGTCCTGCTGACGGAGGCGGCCCGGATCGTCCGCGAGGCCGGCTTCACCGTCGGCAACGTCGCGGTCCAGGTCGTCGGACCCCGCCCGAAGATCGGCAAGCGCCGGGACGAGGCCCAGAAGATCCTCTCGGACGCGGTGGGCGCCCCGGTGTCGGTGTCCGGCGCCACGACGGACGGGCTCGGCTTCCCCGGCCGGGACGAGGGACTGATGGCGGTCGCCACCGCTCTGGTCGTCCGGACGCACTGAACGTCCGGACGGACGCACTCAACCGTCCGGACGCCCTGAACCGATCACCCTCCTCCGAGGGGGACGGTTCACCCTTTCCGGTAGGTTTCCACCCGTTCGGGACGATCCGTCCGCTCTTCTCCCTCTCCTGACGGCCCCGCGATCCACCCCCACCCGCCCCGAAGGCACCCTCTCCGGAGCCCGACGGGACGGGCGGCCCGTCGTATGTGACGAATCCGTTGCCCTTGCGGGGGAAGGGTCGCGGGGCACTACCCGGGGCCCACTACCCTGGAGTGGTGACCATTCGCCTGTACGACACCAGCGCCCGGCAGATCCGTGACTTCACCCCGCTCGTGCCGGGTTGCGTCTCGATCTACCTCTGCGGTGCCACCGTGCAGGCCGCACCGCACATCGGGCACATCCGCTCGGGCCTGAACTTCGACATCATGCGCCGCTGGTTCGAGTACCGCGGCTACGACGTCACGTTCATCCGGAACGTCACGGACATCGACGACAAGATCATCACCAAGTCGGCGGACCAGGGCCGCCCCTGGTGGTCCATCGGCTACGAGAACGAGCGCGCGTTCAACGACGGCTACGCCGCGCTCGGCTGCCTGCCGCCCACCTACGAACCGCGGGCGACCGGGCACATCCCCGAGATGATCGAGATGATGCGCGGGCTCATCGAGCGCGGTCACGCGTACGCCTCCGACGGGAACGTCTACTTCGACGTCCGGTCCTTCCCGGGCTACCTCCAGCTCTCCAACCAGGAGCTCGACAACCTGCTCCAGCCGTCGGGCGAGGGCGAGACCGGCAAGCGCGACCCGCGTGACTTCGCCATGTGGAAGGCCGTCAAGCCGGGCGAGCCGAGCTGGGACACGCCCTGGGGACGGGGCCGTCCGGGCTGGCACCTGGAGTGCTCGGCCATGGCCCACAAGTACCTCGGCAGCGCCTTCGACATCCACGGCGGCGGGATCGACCTGATCTTCCCCCACCACGAGAACGAGATCGCGCAGGCCAAGGGCTTCGGCGACGAGTTCGCGAAGTACTGGGTGCACAACGCCTGGGTCACCATGAGCGGCGAGAAGATGTCGAAGTCCCTCGGGAACTCGGTCCTCGTCTCCGAGATGGTCAAGGCGTGGCGCCCCATCGTGCTGCGCTACTACCTCGGCACCCCGCACTACCGCTCGATGATCGAGTACAGCGAAGAGGCCCTGCGCGAGGCCGAGTCGGCGTTCGCGCGCATCGAGGGCTTCGTGCAGCGGGTCGTCGAGAAGGCGGGGGGCGTCGTCGAGCCGTCCGCCGAGGTGCCGCCGGCCTTCGCCGAGGCCATGGACGACGACCTCGGCGTCCCGCAGGCACTCGCCGTCGTGCACACGACGGTCCGCCAGGGGAACTCCGCGCTGGCCGCCGACGACAAGGAGGCCGCCGTCGCCCGCCTCGCCGAGGTGCGCGCCATGCTCGGCGTCCTCGGCCTCGACCCGCTCGACCCGCACTGGGCCGGCGAGGGCGACCGCGGCGACGACCTGCACGGCGCCGTCGACACCCTCGTCCGGATGGTCCTCGACCAGCGCGAGGCCGCCCGCACCCGCAAGGACTGGGCCACCGCGGACGCCATCCGCGACCAGCTGAACCAGTCCGGCCTGGTCATCGAGGACAGCCCGCAGGGGCCCCGGTGGACGCTCGGACCACGCTGAGCACCCGCTCCGCCGGCCCCCGCCGATCACCCTCGACCTTGATCGATTGTGCCGCCCGGGCCTCCGGGCGGCACACTTCATATACGTACGTACGCACGCCTCACACAGACAGGTAGGTCATGGCCGCTAACAACCGCCGCATGTCCGGCAAGAAGGGCGCGCAGGTCGGCAGTGGCGGCCAGCGACGCCGGGGCCTCGAAGGCAAGGGTCCGACCCCGCCCGCCGAAGCGCGCAAGGGACACAAGAAGAACCGCGTTGCCAACGCCAAGGCGAAGCAGATCGTCCGCCGACCCGCCCACCCCAAGGGCCGTGGCGGCAAGGGCACGTCCGAGATGGTCGTCGGGCGCAACTCCGTCGTCGAGGCGCTGCGCGAGGGCGTCCCCGCGATGACGCTGTACGTGCAGCAGTTCATCGACAACGACGAGCGGGTCCGTGAGGCCCTCCAGCTCGTCGCCGAGCGCGGCGGCATCCACCTGATGGAGGCCCCGCGTCCCGAGCTGGACCGCATGACCAACGGGCTCAACCACCAGGGCCTCGTCCTCCAGGTCCCGCCGTACGAGTACGCGCACCCCGAGGACCTCGCCGCCGCCGCGTACGACCAGGGCCAGGACCCGCTGATCGTCGCCCTCGACGGGGTGACCGACCCGCGCAACCTGGGCGCCGTCGTCCGCTCCGCCTCCGCCTTCGGTGGCCACGGCGTCGTCGTGCCCGAGCGGCGCGCGGCCGGCATGACCGCCGGTGCCTGGAAGACGTCGGCCGGTGCCGCCGCCCGTACGCCCGTCGCCCGCGCCGCCAACCTGACGCGTGCCCTGGAGTCGTACAAGAAGGCCGGGCTCGTCGTCGTCGGTCTCGCCGCGGACGGCGAGGTCGAGGTCGGTGAACTGGAGGCCCTCGGCGGTCCCGTCGTCATCGTCGTCGGCAGCGAGGGCAAGGGACTGTCCCGACTGGTGGGCGAGACCTGCGACTTCCGCGTGCGGATCCCGATGCCCGGTGGCGGCGAGTCGCTGAACGCGGGTGTCGCGGCGGGAGTTGTGCTCTACGAGGCCTCCCGGCGACGCGCCTGAACAAACGTCCCAGTGGTCACCCCCGTGGGGTAATCGGGATGTTCGGGACGACCTTGACGCGGTCCGGACAGATCGACGCGGTCAAAGCAGTGTCCTAAACACACGTCACTCGGTTAGATGAGTGTGGACACCAGAACACCCCGCACACCCACGGGGGACCGCTCGTCTGGATTCGACGACGTTCCCGCGCTGAGCATGGTGAAGGTGCCGAGCGATCCGGCGCAGGTCATCGTCAATCATGCGAGCTTCCGCGTCCAGCTAGGAGCTGCGTCGCGGGGGCAATCCGCGCGCGTCGCGCGGCACTTGAGCCCCGACGTCGGTACGCCGGGCAGAGCGGGCGGGGCCGGCCCGGCCGGCGGTGGCCGCCGCCGCGCCCCCGTCGTCTGGAGCGGGAAGTCCGCGCCCGACGACACCGGCGCCCACCGGCTGCTCCAGGCGGTCCGGAGCGCGGGCGTCGGTCACGGCGGCGGCAGCGTGCCGACCGCCGACGCCGGCGCGACGCAGGTCATCCCGCGCATCGGCGAACAGCCCGGCTACGCGGGCGATCTGACCGTCGACACCGTCGAGACGCCCCTCGTCGGCAGCCAGCGCAGCCCCGTCGGCGACGAGCAGCGCCTGCTTCCGCAGATGCGCACCGTCGGCAGCGCCTACGACGAACCGGCCTTCACGGACACCGACTTCGAGGACGACGACCTCGACGGCCCGGGCACCGCCCCTCCCGTCAAACGCGGCGAGTCCGACCCGGCCCGGCACGCCTACCACCCCGGCCGCCGGATGAACCTCGGCGTCGTGCTGCTCCCGCTGCGCGTCTTCCTCGGCTTCATCTCCATCTACGCCGGCATGGGCAAGCTCTGCGACCCCGTCTACTTCGACGGCGGCAAGCGCGGCTCCATGATGAAGTGGCTGAACACGCTGCACCCGTGGGAAGTCGCCGAGCCGCTGCGGCAGTTCGCCCTCCAGCACCCCGTCGGCTCCGGCCTCGTCATCGCCTTCTTCCAGGTCATCGTCGGCGTCCTCACGGTCCTCGGACTGTGGCAGCGGGTGGCCGCCGTGGTCGGCGCGATGCTGTCGGCCGCGCTCATCGTCACGGTCAGCTGGAAGACGGTCCCCGCGTACGACGCGCCCGACATCATCTACCTCGCCGCCTGGTCCCCGCTGATCATCGCGGGCGCCCCGGTCTACTCCGTCGACGGCCGGCTCGCCGGCGAGGCGTGGCGCACGCTCGGACCGCGCGCCGACATCTGGGACCTGCGCGGGCGCGTGCTGCGCCGCGGCGCGCTCGCCACCGCCATCGTCATCGGTCTCACCCTGCTCGTGGGATCGCTGCTCGGCGGCGCCGTCCGCGACTCCGACCGCGTCGTCGTCCCCGGTCCCGGCGAGGCCCCGCGGAACGAACTGCCCGGCTCCCCGCTCCCGGAGACGCCCGGCAAGCGGCACCAGAAGGCCACCCCTTCGGCCTCCGAGGCGCCCACGCAGCGCAGTTCGTCGACGCCCTCGCAGGCGGCCACGACGCCCGGCGCGACCCGGGAGACCGGTTCCGCCGCAGGCGGCCAGCAGCCGAGCCAGACGCAGGGCAGCAGCGGCCAGGCGCCGCCGCAGCAGTCCTCGCCCGCCGACCAGGCCCCGAGCACCACCGCGGGCCCGACCAGCAGCGGCGGCACGTCGACCGGCGGTACGGGCTCCACGGGCGGTGGCACCGCTCCCGGCGGTGGCGGCAACTCGTCCACCGGGCAGCCGGGTCTGGTCGGAGGCCTGCTGGGCTGACCCACCCGGCCGCGCGGATCGCGGAGAACGACGTCAGGGCCCCGCACGGGATCGTGCGGGGCCCTGACGCGTACGGACCGTGTCGGACCGGCTACGGGGCCCCGAGTGGCTTCCTGGGCCGCTTCCCGGGTGGCACGGCGCGGTTCCCGGGGGCTCTCTGCGGTCCTCGGCGGTCCTCGGCGGCGGGGCCGGGTGGCCTAAGGCGGTCCTGCGGTTGTTGCCCGTCCGGCTCGACGGCTCGGGCCGCGGGATCTCAACGGCCCAGGGCCGCAAGCTCCTTCGCCGCTTCGGTGAGGTCCTTGGCGGTGTCGATGGCCCGCCAGTAGGCACCCTGCGGGATCGGGAAGCCGGCCAGCCGGTTCTCGCGGGCCAGCCGCGGGAAGGTGGTCCGCTCGTGGTCGCCGCGCTCGGGGAGCAGGCCGGTGAACTCGGGGGAGAAGACGTACACGCCCGCGTTGATCTCGAACGTGGAGGGCGGCGCCTCGATGAAGTCCGTGACGTGTCCGAAGCCGTCCGTCTGCACGGCGCCCCAGGGGATGCGGGGGCGGGCCAGCGCGAGGGTGGCGACCGCGTCGCGCTCGGCGTGGAAGTCGGCCATGTCGCGCAGCGAGAAACGGGTCCAGATGTCACCGTTCGTCGCGTACCAGGGGCGGTCCGGGTGCGGGAGACTGGCCGCCGCGTACCGGAGGCCGCCGCCACGGCCGAGGGGTTCCGACTCGACGACCGTCGTCACCTTGACCGGGAGATCGGCCGAGTCCAGCCACGTCTGCAGGACCCCGGCGAGGTGGCCGCAGGAGATGACGACGTCGGTGACGCCCTCCTCGGCGAGCCAGGTCAGCTGGTGGCCGATGATCGGTGTCCCGGTACCGGGGATCTCGACCATGGGCTTCGGCCGGTCGTCGGTGTAGGGCCGCAGCCGGGAGCCCTGGCCGCCGGCCAGGACGACGGCTTGAACGGGGCGCGCCTCGGCGTTCGGATCGGTCATGACCGAACTGTACGTGGCGGTGTCCGAGGGCTTTCGGGAGCCCGGTCGGAGGGGGCGGCGGGGGCCGCGGCCCGATGGGGACGGGTGGGGACGGCGGTGGAGCGGGAGTCCGGCGGTGCTGTGCCCCTCGGAGAGCGCTCGGTGGCCTCCGAGGGGCGATGCCGTCCCCGGAGCGGGGACGGGGGACCTCAGAAATGGGTGTTCGCCACCCCCGAGGCGAACGCCGTGTCGCAGACGGGCCGCGCGAACGACTGGGCGCGCGTGGGTCCGTAGGCACGGACCGCGGCGCGCCCCAGGGCGCGGGCGATGGACACGCAGTGCTTCGCGAGCGACGGACGCCCGTTCACCGCCTGCTGGAGGTGGGTGAGGGCGACGCCCGGGTTCTTCTCCTGGAGCTCCAGGAGGAGTTTGTCGCGCAGGACGTCCTGCGGGGCGCGGGAGACGGCTCGCGAGGAGACGTCTTCGGAGGACGCGGTGAGCACCGAGTTCGAGGGATTCCCCGACCAGTTGACTCGGGTGACCGCGAGAGTCCCGGAGAGCACCAGGACGACAGGCAGAACGAGGGCGAGGGTGCGGCCGATCCGGCGGGCGGGGCCACGGCCACGCCGGGTCGATTGGTTAGAGGTGGAGTGCTTCACGCGAGTGAGGGTAGCGCGGGGTGATGATTTGGCGACATTTAGTCACCGGTTCGGGGGATGGGCAATCGACGTTTTCGAGGTAGTGGGTTGACGCACAGATATCGAAATGCCCGGTCTGCCGGGGTATTTGTCGACAACGAAGAAGGCCCCGCAGCAGGCTGCGGGGCCTTCTTCGTCAACTTGGGTGAATTCACCCTCTACGGGGTGTGCGTTCGGCCCGGACGACGCGGACGTCAGTCGGACAGACGCTCGCCCGTCGAGGTGGAGAAGACGTGGATCTCGCCCGGACGCGGCACGACGTGCAGCGTGGCGCCCTTGTCCGGGACGGCGCGGCCGCTGACGCGGACGACGAGGTCCTTGAGCTCGCCGTCGACCTTGGCGGAGCCGTAGACGTAACCGTCGGCGCCGAGCTCCTCGACGACGTTCACCGAGACGGCGAGGCCGGCCGGGGCGTCCTCGGTGTCCTTGGAGAGCGACTTGGCGGCCTCGCCGTTGTGCTCGACGACGTCGAAGTGCTCCGGGCGGATGCCGACGGTGACCGTGCGGTCGCCCTTGTCGGCGGCGGCCGAGAGGGCCTCGCGGTTGACCGGGACGACGCTGTTGCCGAACTTCACGCCACCGTCGGTGATCGGGACCTCGACCAGGTTCATGGCCGGGGAGCCGATGAAGCCGGCGACGAAGAGGTTGGCCGGGCGGTCGTACATGTTGCGCGGCGAGTCGACCTGCTGGAGCAGACCGTCCTTGAGCACGGCCACGCGGTCGCCCATGGTCATGGCCTCGACCTGGTCGTGGGTGACGTACACCGTGGTGATGCCGAGGCGGCGCTGCAGCGAGGCGATCTGCGTACGGGTGGAGACACGGAGCTTGGCGTCGAGGTTCGACAGCGGCTCGTCCATGAGGAAGACCTGGGGCTCCCGCACGATCGCGCGGCCCATCGCGACACGCTGGCGCTGACCGCCGGAGAGGGCCTTCGGCTTGCGGCCGAGGTACTCGGTGAGGTCGAGGATCTTCGCCGCGTCCTCGACCTTCTGGCGGATCTCGGCCTTGTTGACGCCGGCGATCTTGAGCGCGAAGCCCATGTTGTCGGCGACGGTCATGTGCGGGTACAGCGCGTAGTTCTGGAACACCATGGCGATGTCCCGGTCCTTGGGCGGCAGGTGCGTGACGTCACGGTCACCGATGTGGATCGAACCGCCGTTGACGTCCTCGAGACCCGCGAGCATGCGCAGGGAGGTGGACTTTCCGCAGCCGGAGGGACCGACGAGGACGAGGAACTCGCCGTCCGCGACGTCGAGCTCGAGCTGGTCGACGGCGGGCTTGTCGCCACCCGGGTAGATGCGGGTCGCCTTGTTGAACGAGACAGTGGCCATGGTGAGGGGCCCCCTTCACCGGCAGGAACGTGCCGGACGATCCGTTGTAAAGGTGGTGATCCACTACGAACGGGTCCGTAGTGGTGTAGTCCACATGGGTGAACTGGTTCAGGACGCTACCTGCCGTTCACGTGTTCTGTCAGTACTCCGGGACCGGTGAAGTTCGCGGAAATTTTCGACAGGGGCCCCTGGTGACGTGGGTACACTGCACGGGCACGTACACAGCGCACGCGCGCGTGCAGGCCTCCTTAGCTCAGATGGCCAGAGCAACGCACTTGTAATGCGTAGGTCGTCGGTTCGAATCCGACAGGGGGCTCTTTTTGAGTTCAAGCCCAGCTCGGACGGTGTCCGAGCTGGGCTTTTGCGTGGGGTCGGTCGGCACGGCGGGTCCCGGCGTTCTCGGGACGCCTCTGGTGTCCGAAGGGGCAGTCGGCAGGGCAGCCGGAGGGGGCCGTCGGGGCACAGTGTTTCGCCCCTCGGCCCCACAACCCCCGGCTCCGCGACGTTCGCCGCCCCGGGGCCGTCAGACGGTGAACTTGACCGCTTCGAGGTAGCGGTCGTTCTCCAGGGCGCCGCCGAAGATGTAGCCGGGCCGGGCGTCCGCGCAGCCCTGGCCGCCCCAGTCGAACGAGTGGACCTTGGCCAGCTGGCAGACGCGTCCGGTGCCGACGTTGATGGCGAAGCCGGACATGTTCGGCGCGCCCTTCTTCGTGCTGCCGATGTAGTTGTTCGCGCCGTCCGCCCTGACCGGCGTCCACTGCGGCATCCACTTGCCCCGGCCGTCCTTGGAGGCGGAGTTGTGGACGAAGGCGTTGGCGGAGGATCCCCCGCTGCCCGACACCGCGATGTTGAGGGCCTTGATCGGGCGGTTCTGGTTGGTCGTGCCGGCCATCGTCCCGTCGCACACGGGCTTCTGCCAGCCCTGTCCGGAGACGTAGGCGCGGTAGCAGATGTGCCGCCCCGACGGGTCGTTCCTGGCGAGCCGCTTCACGGCGCTCGCCGCCGTGTCCTGCGCGGGCTTCGCGGGCTTCGCGGTCACCGTGGCCTGCGGCGGCCTCGCCGTGATGGTGACGACGACCCCTCCGCCGCCTCCCGGCTTCTTCGTCTCCTTCTTCGCGTCCTTCGACTTCTTCGGCTTCGGAGACGGGGACGCCGAGACGCTGGGCGGCGGCGGGAGACTCGGCGACGAGGTCGATATCGGCCCCGGCTTCCCGGCCTGCGGGCTCTTGCTCGTCTCCTCGCTCGACCGGGCGGCCTCCTTGCGGTGCCCGCCGTCGTCCGAGCCCCCGCTGCCCAGGATCACCAGCGGAACGATCACAAGGGCAGCCACGACGAGGCCCACCGGCCCGACGACCATCGGCCGGTGCAGCAGGCCCGGACCCCGGTACTCGTCGTCCGACTGGCGCGACCCCGGCCTGCGGACGAGCTGCGGCGCGGGGCGTGCGGCGGCGGCCCCGGCGACCGGGAATCCCTCCTCCCGGCCCGAGTCCGCCCCGAAGTCCGCGGCCTCGTCGTCATCGTCATCGGCATCGTCGTCCGCGTACGAGGGTGCCGACGCGTACGAGGAGGACGGCGCGTTGGGGGCCGGTGGCGGCGGAGGCAGCGGGGCCGCCTCCCGCAGCCTCTGCTGCTCCAGCGCGTACGCCTCTACGTCGTAACCGTCGTCATCGTCATCGTCATCGTCGGCTTCGGCTTCGGCTTCGGCGGCTTCGGCGTCGTGATCTTCTTCGTCGTCGTCCTCGTATGCGCCGGCGGCGTCACCGTCGTACGGGTCGTCGTCGTAGTCGTCGTCGGCGTCCTCGGCGTAGGCGCCGTGGCCGTCCCCCTCGGCCGCCCGCTCCTCGGCGAAGTCCTCGGTTCCGTCGGCGAGTTCGGCTTCGGCCGGCGGCGGCCCCGTGTGCTCAGGTGCCGGTACCGGCAGCGGTACGGGAGCCGGCGGCGGGGTCGGTTCCTGCTGCGGTTCCTGCTGCTCCTGCTGGTCCAGCAGGCTGCTCGAACCGTCGGGCGCCACCTCGACGAACGCCACGTAGCCCGCCGACGGGTCGGAGATGGTGGCGGTCACCGTGGTGTTCAGGTCGCGGGCGTACCCGTGCAGGACGTCGAGGATCGCGGCGTCGACCGTCGTTCCCGCCGACGCGGGCACGGGCTCGCCGTCGATGGCGGCCGAGCCGTCGCCCGAGATGACCACCGCGAAGCGGGGTGCCGGTTCGGACGCCTCGCCCACGGTGTCCGGCTTGCCGAGATCCATCGGCTTCCCGGGCACGGCAGGGTCGCCTCCCGTGTTCGGCTCGTCGGTCTCTTCGCCCCGGCTCATCGCGTTTCCTTCCTGACGTTCCCCGCCGCACGGCTCCGGCAGGGCCCGTCGCGTCGGTCCCCGCGTAGCGCAACGGGTGCCGGCCGGAAACGGTTCAATCCCGCGGGGGTACGGAACGGACCCTGTGCGTCCGTGCGTTCCCGTCCGCCGTTCGCTGCCCCCGAGGGCGGGGGCGGGCGGACCGGGAGGGCAGCGTGCCCCGGGGCCGGCAGCGGTCCGGAACCGTCAAGACCCCTTGTGTGAAACAGGTGTTCAGTACAGTCCGAAGAGTGAAGGCCTACGAGGAATCCGTGCGTTTCGCCGTGCTGGGGCCGGTCCGGGCATGGCACGGCGAACAGGAGGTGGACGTCGGTTCCCCGCAGCAGCGGGCGGTGCTGGCGGCCCTCCTGCTGCGCCGTGGACGCCCCGTCATGCTCGGTGAACTCCTCGACGCGGTCTGGGGCGAACAGCCGCCGGCGGCCGCCGTGTCCGTCCTGCGGACCTATGTGTCCCGGCTGCGCAAGGCGCTGGAACCGGAACGGGACACCACCGACGCACCCCGGGTGGTCGTGTCCGTCGGCGACGGCTACCTTCTCCGGCTCCCCGAAGGCGCCCTGGACCTCGACGTGTTCGAGCGGCGGACCGCCGAGGCCCGCCGGCTGCGCGCCGCCGGCGAACCGGCCGCCGCGGCCGATCTGCTGCGCGCGGCCCTCGCGGGCTGGCAGGGCGCGGCGCTGGCCGGAGTCCCCGGCCCGCTCGCCGAGTCCGAGGCGTCCCGGCTGAACGAACAGCGGCTCGCCGCCCTGGAGGCCCGGCTCGACGTGGACGTGGAGCTGGGACGGGACGGCGAGGTGATCGCCGAACTCCTCGCGCTGACCGGCAGGTTCCCGCTGCGCGAGCAACTGTGCCGGCTGCTCATGCTGGCGCTGTACCGGTCCGGTCGGCAGGCCGAGGCACTCGCCACCTATCGCAGGACGCGGGCCACACTGGTGGCCGAGCTGGGTATCGAACCCGGCGCCGCACTGCAGGATCTGCACGACCGCATCCTCGCCGCCGACGTGTCCCTCGGTGCCGGGCCGCCCGCGACGCCCGAGCAGACCGGGAAGGCGGAGCCGCCGGAGGTGTCGGCCGAACCGGCGCCGCCGGTCGTCGCGCACCCGGCGCGTCCCGCACAACTCCCCGCCGACCTGCCGACGTTCGCCGGACGCTCCGCCGAACTGGAGCGCGCCCGCGCCCTGTTGCCCGAGGGTGGCAGCACCCCGGCCTCGGTGGTCATCAGCGCGATCGGCGGCATGGCCGGCATCGGCAAGACGACCCTCGCCGTGCACTGGGCCCACGAGATCGCCGACCGCTTCTCCGACGGGCAGCTCTACGTCAATCTGCGCGGCTTCGACCCGACCGGTGTCGTCGTGACGCCGGAGGAGGCCATCCGTACGTTCCTCGACGCGCTCGGTGTCCCCCCGATGCGGATCCCCGCAGGCCTCGACGCCCAGGCGGCGCTGTACCGCAGCCTCCTCGCCCGGCGTCGGGTGCTCGTCCTGCTCGACAACGCACGGGACACCGAACAGGTCCGGCCGCTGCTGCCCGGCTCTCCGGGCTGCCTGGTCATCGTGACCAGCCGCAACCAGCTCACCGGACTGGTCGCCGGGGAGGGCGCCCACCCGCTGACGCTGGACCAGCTGTCGCCCGCCGAGGCGCACGACCTCCTGGCGCGCCGCCTCGGCACCGAACGGCTCGCGGCGGAACCGCAGGCGACGGACGAGATCATCACCCGGTGCGCCCGGCTGCCGCTCGCCCTGTCCATCGTCGCCGCGCACGCCGCCGCGTACCCCGGCTTCCCGCTCAGCGCGATCGTCGACGAACTGCGGGAGACCCACGGCAGTCTCGACGCCTTCGCCGGCGGCGACGACATCACCACCGACGTACGGGCGGTCTTCTCCTGGTCGTACAAGGTGCTGTCGGCGCCGGCCGCGCGCCTCTTCCATCTGCTGAGCCTGCACTCCGGGCCCGACATCTCCGCGCCCGCCGCCGCGGCGCTCACCGGCCTGCCGTCCCGGGAGGCCCGCGGGCTGCTCGTCGAACTGACCCGGGCCCATCTGCTCACCGAGCACTTCCCCGGCCGCTACACCCTGCACGACCTGCTGCGGGTGTACGCCGCCGAACGGGTCCGCGCCGAGGAGACGCCCGAGGAGCGGGACCTGGCGGTGGAACGGCTGCTCTCCTGGTACCTGCACACCGCCGAGGCCGCCTATCCGCACATCACCCCGCACCGGCGCCGGATCCCGCTCGATCCGCTGCCCCCGCTGTGCCGGCCGCTGGACTTCGGCACGCAGGACGAGGCGGTGCGCTGGTGCGAGAAGGAGCGCGGCAATCTCGTCAGCGCCGTCCACCAGGCCGCCGCGTCCGGGCACCCCGGGATCGCGTGGCGGCTGCCCGCCGTGCTGTGGGGCTTCTTCTACCTGCGCAGCCACATCCACGACTGGCTCGACACCGCGAAGGCCGGCCTGGCCGCCGCGCGCGGCGCCCACGACCGCGACGGCGTGGCGCAGGGACTCGCGGACGTGGCCGCCGCGCTGCGCAGTTCGGGGCGGCTCGACGAGACGATCGACCACCTGCACCAGGCGATGACCGCCTACCGCGACCTCGGCGACCACGACGGCCGCGCCTCGGCGGTCGCCAATCTCGGCGACGCCTACCTCCAGTCGGGGCAGCTCGACAAGGCCATCGAGTACACCCGGCGCGGCCTGGCCATCGAACGGGTCATCGGCGGCGCCTGGGGCGAGGGCATCGCCCTCAGCAACCTGGGCGACGCCTACCAGAAGCTCGGCCGCTTCGACGAGGCCGTCGCCTGCCTGGACCAGGCACTGACGGTCCTGCGCGCGGGCGGCAACCGCTGGGTCGAGGGCGTGACCCTCGACATCCTCGGCACCGTCCACCGCCGTCTCCGGCGCCACGACGCCGCCGTCGAGTACCACCTCCAGGCCCTCAAGACCCACCGGGACATCGGCAACCGGTGGGGCGAGGGCCACACGCTCGGCAACCTCGGGGACGTCCACCTGGACGCCCAGGAGCCGGAGGCGGCGCGCGACAGCTGGCGCCAGGCCCTGGCGATCTTCGTGGAGTTCGACCATCCGGACGCCGAGAAGGTCCGCGTGCGGCTCGGCCGCCTCGAGGACGGGCCGTCCGACGCCCGTGCCCCGAGGGCCGAGCCGGGACGGACCGCCTGACATGTGTCTCCTTCGACGAGGGGCCGGCCGCGGCCCGGGGGAGGGCCGCGACCGGGTTCCCCCCGCACAACGGGGCGCGGGGGCGGACGGTTCAACCGCCGGGGCAGGTCAGCCTGCGTCGTGGTAGACCCGGCCGCTCGCGTTGGCGGTCGCCCCGTCGTACAGACCGGTCGGGCTGGTCACCGTGGAGAGCGTGAACCACGCGTACCGCTCCATGAAGTCCAGGCCGTCCAGCATCTGCGTCGAGGAGCGGATGAAGTCGGTCTGCTCCTGCTGGCTCGGGTAGCGGGGCGTGCCCTTGGAGAAGTCGATCAGGCCGTACTCCGTCAGCCAGACCGGCTTGTGATAGCGGTCGTGCACCGCCTGGAGGTAGCCGCGGAGCTGGTTGGCGGCGTCGGGTCCGAAGTCGGCGCCGTACCAGTGCACCGGGATGAAGTCGACGCGCAGCCCCCGCTGGGCGGCCCCCTGCATGAACCGGTCCAGCCAGCCGCCAGCCACGTCGGCGCCGGTGGCGACCGCGGGAGCGCCGAGCCGCAGACCGGTCGCCTCCAGCCGGGGCCACTGGTCGAGCGCCTGCTCGGGCGTCATGTTCGCCTGGGTCGGCGAGTCCGGCTCGTTGAAGCCGAGGAGTTCCTTGCCCTCCTTGGCGGCCTGGCCGAGTTCGGTGTCGGTGACCGAGCCGGGACCCCAGATCATCGGGACGTAGTCGACGCCGTTCGGCCTGGTCACCGCGCCCGTCGAGGAAGCCCAGTTGAAGTACCAGGAGGCGCCGGAGTCGGCGAGCGCCTGGGAGGCGCCGTCGACGGGGTTGAGGCTGACGCCCTTGCGTCCGGCGGCCGGGGTCTTGTTCTCCGGGGCCGGCTGTGTGGCGGCGGGCTCGGCCGGGGCCGCGCTGCCGGTGCCGAACGCGACGGTCAGGCCGGTGCACTTGGTGCACTGGTACATGACCTTGTTGCCCGGCTCGGCGTCCTGCTTCGACCAGGCGTACGCGGTCGGGCACTTCTGGTTGACCATGTCGCTGTAGCCGGTCTTCGCGTCCCGGTTCGGGTTGACGCACACCAGCGGCGCGCCCGTGCCCTGGTCCTTGACGAGGTTGTCGGCCGGGCACGCGGACAGCAGGTCCTCCGCGCAGCCCGCCACCGCGCACTCGCCGCTCGCGGGCGGTGCCACGTCGTTCGGGGTGATGGTGACCGGTGCGGCGACGGCGTTGACGTAGCTCACGTCGTACCAGGGGGCGAGTGAGTCGGCCGGGTCGAAGTTGAACTCGGCCAGCCCCGTGGGCTGTTCACCGGTCGAGCAGCGATCGGCGTGCGGTCCGCAGTCGCCGACGGCACAGTGGAACGTACTGCCGTCCTCGCCGCCGCAGCCCTGGCGCGCGAAGAAGGTGCCGCGCCAGTGCCCGGCGCCCGCGCGCTCGGGGACGGTGACCGTGGCGGACTGGCCGGGGTCGAGCACCGGCAGGCCGGTGAGCGCGGTCGAGCCGTCGGCGTTGACCGTGCTGCCGACCCAGATACGGCTGCCCGTCCTGTTCTGCAGGGTGACGGTGTGCTCGGCGACGTCGGCGGCCGGTGTGCCCTGGATGCTCCGGCCGGAACGGTGGGACTGCACCGCGAAGGCGGTGCCGGTCACACCGACGATGACGAGGAGCAGGGCGAGGAGTAAGGGGGTGCGTCTGCGCATAGGGCGTGCCTCTCCGTGGGGGATGCGCTGGTACGGCGATCGGGTGGCGTCGCCGCAGGCACGACGGATGGGCGGGGGTGGATGGTTCACCTGGCGGGGGATGTCAGGCCCGGCGGGCGGTCGAGACGGTGGAGGTCTTCCTGACCGGCGGTGTGCCGGCCGGCCTCGTGGGGGTGCCGGCGTCTCTGGACGTGGAGGCCGGTGACACGGAGGCGATCGAGTCGCGCAGGGCCGCGTGTCCCTCGCTGCCGAGCAGGGACTGCTGCCCGTTCGCCGCGGGGAGCGTGGAGGGGAGCAGGGGGGACACCGGCGACAGGGGATTCGGGGGAGCGAAGGACAGGGTGGTGCCGTCCCCCGACAGCCGGCTGTTCTCGGACGCGAGGAAGGCGTTCCCGTCGCTCATGGGCTCGCGGGCCGGGTGGGTGAAGTCGGCCTGGTTCCACGCCTGGTGGGCCTGTTCCGCCTCCTGGGCCGGGGTAGGGGTCGGGCCCGGGGGGTTGCCCGTGATCCTTTCCAGCCTCGCCTCCTCGGCCGCCCGGAATCCGACGGCGTCGCTCGCCTGGTCCTGGCCAGGGTTGCGGGAGTTGTCGGTGCTCCAGGCGTACTGCGCCCGCTGGGCCTCCTGGAAGGCGTTCCCGTCGCTCATCTCGCTCTCGCCGGGATACCCGAAGCTGCTCCTGGCCGACGTCGTGGCGGAGTCCTCCGGAGCGGGGGCCGGGCGTTCCCAGCGGGCGCGCAGCCGGTCGAACTGCACCTGGTCCTGGGCCATGATGGCGGTCCCGGCGCCGGTCATGGCCTCCGAGGCCGTCACCGTGGGAGGGGAGTCGACCCCCGGCCTGCCCTGCTCTCGCGTCGGCGCATCGACCCCGGGGGGAGCGTCGCGGCGGAGTTCCCGCAGATACGCGTTGTTGGCGTACATCGCGACACTCGGCATGCCGGCGGGCGCCTTGTCGTAGGCCTTCTTCCACTTCTTCTCGGTCCGGACCAGATGCAGGACCGCGTCCTCGAAGGCCTCGCGCGCGGAGGGCGGAAGCTGGTCGATCGTCCCTTCGAAGGCCGCCCTCGACGAGAGCATCGACCCTGCGGAGAGCGGCTGTTGCGGCGGCCCGCTCCGCATCGCCTGCGCCGCGTGCGGCTCGGCCTGTCCGACTCCGCCGGTGTCCCCTCCGCCACCCCCGCCGGGGGCTCCTCCGGCGGACGGCGACCGGCCTCTGAGACGGTCGATGAAGCGGGCGAGTTCGTCCGCGAGCTGGTCCCAGGCGCTCTGCCCCTTCCCCGAACGGGCCTCGCTGCCGGGCCGGGCGCCCCGCACGGCGTACTCGGTCGTGAGGAGACTGCGTGCCAGGGCGACCTCGGGCGGGTCGGGCTGCTTGGGCGGTGTCTTCCTGGTCAGCCGCTTCCTGGCCGAGGAAGCCGCGCTGTCGTTCGCCACGGTTGCCCCTCAATCAGGTCGGAGGTGCTGTCGGGGGCCACAACGGGCCCCCGGCGCCCACGGTTCAGATCCCGGCGGCGGGCGGGTCAGGAGGCGACCGTGGCCGGGACCGACGGGATCGCCAAGGTGAATCCCACGGGCAGGGGCAGCAGGCCGGGCGGGAGCGGGGCCACGGGGTACCACGGAGCACCGTGGACCGGGCGGGCCGGGACCTGACGTTCGTAGAAGCAGTTCACGCCGGCCGCGGGCCGACGGCGCTCCAGCAGGCCTTGCGACGCGAACCGCCTGGCGTGGGAAGCGGGCATGTGCGTACCTCCTCGACCTGTGGGTGTTCCGCCGGCCTGATGGCGCCGCCGGCTCAAGAAGCACAACGGATCCCGTACTCCGCCCGGTTCAGCATCCGGTACGACGGCACACGGCCGCGCCTGGCGAGCGCGACCGTGTGGGACGGGCCGGTGGCGGTCAGCCGCTGCCTCGGGCGTTGGACTGGACGACCTTCTTCTTGCCTTCCCGGACCTGGCGCCGGTGGGCTTCCTGGCTGCCCTCGGGCTGGCCGCGGCGCGCGTTCGCGGGCGGGTTGAAGGTTCCGGCCGACGCGTTGGTCGGGTTCTGCGTCTGGAAGGAGGAGGTGGAGGACGGGGGCTGCGTCGGAGGGTTGTATCCGGGCGGGAACTGCCCCGGCTGGTTTCCGAGCTGCGGGTTGTTGTGCAAGCCGTACATCTGGTTCTCGGCGTCGCCCGGCGCCAGGTCGCCCTGGTTGGTGTGGGCGTGGTGCGTGAGGTCGGTGGCGGTCGCCGCGCCGGCCACCCACGATCCCGCACCGCCGATCATCTTGGTGGTCGAGGACTCCTGGTCGCCGACGGCCCCGTACGTGTTGAGTCCCGTGGACACCAGCCGGCCGATGCTCGCGCCCACCTGGACGCCGTCGACGACACCGCCCGCGCGATGCTGCTGGAACTGGCCGTAGAGCTCCTGGCCGGCCACCGCGCCCTGAGCGGCGATTCCCACTCCGTTGACGATCGTGCCGGCCCTACCGGGGATGAACGTCGAAGCACCCTGGATGAGAGTGGGAGCGACGTCGACCAAGGCCTTGGCGAGCTTCGCCTTGTTCGACTTCATCCACTCCCATGCCTTGTTGCTGCTGCTCCAGCGGGCCGCCGCCTGCTGCTGTGTGTCGACCGCGTAGAACTGCCGTGCGCCTTGGTCGTACATGCCTGTCGCGCCCGCGAAGAGTTCCGGTGCGCTCTCCGGGACGGCCGACCTCGACCGTTCGACGGCTCCGCTGCTGCGTACCCTGACGGAGTGGTACGAACTGGCGTTGGAGTGGTCGCTGTCGCTCGAATTGCCTGAGCCTGGCATTTTCACCCTTCTTTCTGGGGTGGGTCCTTGCTCCGTACGGAGCCTGTGGCGGCGTCCCGTTCGACGCGCCGACCGGGTACGTACTCCGCTCGACAGACACAACGCGGGTGCGGGGGAGCGCGGTTCAGCGCACTCCGCCACAAGTCCGAGGACCCGACCGCGCCTGACGCGGCAGGGGGCGGGGCTCGGGAGGTCCGTCAGACCGGCGGGGGAGGCGGGCCGGGCGGGGGAGGCGCCGACTGCGGCTGCCGGGGCGGCGGGGCGAACGGGTCCATGGCGGCCACCGTGGGTGTCTCCTTCGGGCGGTGCATGCCGGGCTTGCAGCCGGCGAACGGGCCTTGCGGGTTCCGCAGGGTGTCCATGACCGACGACAGGTAGTCGCGGTGCCAACTGGCGGGACCGGTCATCGTGGAACCCGGCCCCGTCAGGTCGCCCCAGGCCAGCCACAGGCCGTGGAGCTGGGCGACCGCCTCAGGGTGCTCCCACCAACGGGGACACCAAGGGGACCCCGAGGTCACCTCCCTGCCGTAGACAGGCAGCAGGACGTGGTGCACCCACAGGGTGAGCTGGCGCAGGGTGCTCGCGTAGGCGGGGCCCTCCATGTAGAGGATGAACAGCGGTGCCGACGCGGGTTTCTCCGCGGCGGCGGGCGCCTCCGGCGCAGTGGGCTCCTCCGTTGGCAAGGTCGACATGGCCCTCCTGGTGACTCTCGGCGGCTCGGATGTGGCCCGGAGTGGTTCGGCACCCGGACGTGGAGCACAACGGGCACCGTCCCCGCCGGGTTCACGCGTCCGGCCGGACCACCCCGAGGATCTCCATCGACGCCGCCGGGGAGACGTACACCCAGCGGCCGGGGCGCGGGGCCTGGATGATCTTGCCGTCGCCTATGTAGAGGGCGACGTGGCTGGCGTCGGCGAAGTAGATGATGAGGTCGCCGGGGCGCATGTCCTCGACGGCGACGTGCTTCAGGCGGCGCCACTGCTCCTCCGAGGTGCGGGGGATGACGTGGCCGGCCGCGAGCCAGGCCTGCGAGGTGAGGCCCGAGCAGTCGAAGGAGTCGGGGCCCTCGGCGCCCCACACGTAGGGCTTGCCGAGCTGGCGGGTGGCGAACGCGATGGCCTTCCGGCCGGCGGGGGTCGCGTCGGTGCCGACCTTGTCGAGGACGCCCGTCCCCACCCACTTCGCCTGGGCTTCGTCCGCGTCCTTCTTGTCCAGCGCGGCGAGCCGCTCGACCTCCTTCTTCTCCAGCGTCGACTCGATCTTCTTCGCGTCGTCGATGTGCTTCTCGACCGACCGTCGCTCGGTGTCCTTGGCGCGGCGGTTCGCCCGCAGGCTCTTCAGGGTGGCGGTGGCCTTGTCGGTCCGGGTTCCCAGGTCCTTGCGGGTGGCGGTCAGCGCGGTCAGCACCCCCTGCGTCGCCTGTTGCGCCTGGCGGGCCAACGACGCGTTGTCCAGGGCGTGTTCGGGGTTCTCCGCGAGGGCGAACTGCATCTCGGCGGGGAGGCTGTCGCCCCGGTACTGGGCGCGGGCCGCCGCGCCCGCCAGCCGGGTGAGCCGGCCCAGCTTCGTCTCGGCCGTCTCGATCTGGCCTCGGAGCGTGTGGACGCGCTTCTCCTGCTCGGTCACCTTCTCGTCGGCGGCGTTGTACTTGTCGGTGGCCACCTCCGCGTCGTGATAGAGCCGTTCGAGTTCGGCGCGCACCTCGGTGAGGGTGCCGGGCACAGGCGCGGGCTCGGCCCGGGCCGACTGCTGGGCCGTCGCCGTCAGCGCGAGGGCCAGAGCCAGGGTCGCGGCCGTCCGGTGGCCGGGTGCGCGCGGGGTCCGTCTCATCTGGGCCGAAGCTCCTTTCGTAGCCGCCGTATGGGAGAGAGCCGGGGGTCGTCCCCACAACGGGGCGACGGCGGGCGGTGGTTCAAAGCGACGGTGTGAACCGGTCGGACACCACCGGACGTTGTGCCTCGAAGGCGGTCGTGGACGAAGGGAGTGGAATGGTCGCGGAGTTGGTGCCGCTGGCGCTGTGCACGGGGTTCGGCCTCGGGTTCCTGACGCTGGCGGCACGGTCGGTGCTGGGAGCCGTACGGCTGTGGCTGCGCGGTCTGCGGGTGATGGGCCAGGTCACGCCCCGCAAGGTCGCCGACCGGAGGCCCGGCGGGCTCGTGGTGTTCTCCGACCACCTGGGACGCGGTCTCGTCTTCGATCCGGGGTGGCGCGGGCCGTTGTGCGGGCTGCCGCCGGTCGGCGGCAGCGTGCCCGTGGTCTACGCGCAGAACCGGCCCGCCGCGGCCCGGCTGTGGACGCTGCGCTACCTGCTGGCGCCATCGTTCGGCTGGTTCCTGTCCTCGACCCTGGCCTTCGGTACCGGGGTCATGGTCTCGTCGTGAGCGGGGACGCGGCCGGGGCGGCCGGTGCCGGCGCGCGGGGCGGCCGGGTCGTCGAGGTCGATGTGCTCCGCGGGTTCGCCCTGTTCGGCATCCTGCTCGTCAACGCCCAGCTGATGGCGGACCCGTACACGGCGTTCGGCGGCGGGCCCGGCGCCTCGGCCCTGGACCGGGCGGCCGCCTGGGGCGTGACCGCGACCACCACCGCCTACCAGCTCTTCTCCTTCCTCCTCGGCTACAGCTTCGTCCTCGACCGCCACGCGGCCGGCCCGTCGGACACCGGCTCCGCACCACGTCATCTGCGGCGCACCGCAGGGCTGTTCGGACTCGGACTCGCACACGCCGTGCTGCTCTAC
The DNA here is from genome assembly GCF_036231965.1 of Streptomyces sp. NBC_01428. NCBI lineage: Bacteria > Bacillati > Actinomycetota > Actinomycetes > Kitasatosporales > Streptomycetaceae > Streptomyces > Streptomyces sp. NBC_01428. The sequence goes on from NZ_CP109499.1 coordinate 5,077,072, forward strand.
CCCGGCGACATCCTGATGACGTACGCCGCTCTCGGCCTCGTCCTGTACGCGCTGCGCGACCTCACCCCCCGGGCCGCCGTACGGGTCGCGGTCTGTCTGGTGGCGGGCCTGGCCGTGCTGCTCCTCGCCTACGGGCTGCTGACCGTCGCGCTGACCGGACCGGTCACGCCCGCCCAGTACGCGCCGCGGGTCGCGGACACCGTGGCCGCCTACCGCGGCGGGTTCGGGTCGGTGATCGGGGCCCATCTGAGGGAGCTGCCGTCGGCGCTCGGCGCCAACCTGATGTACACCCCCGACATGCTGGCCGCGTTCCTCGCGGGCCTCGCGGCGGCCAAGGCCGGACTCGTGGAGCGACGTGGCCGGGACCGGGCGTGGCTGCGGCGGACCGCCCTGCGGTGGCTGCCCGTCGGCCTGGCGGGCGGCGCGGTCACCGCCGTCTGCGCGGACGGCCCGCTCGACAGCCGCTGGTTCCTGGTCGGGCACGCGGTGTCCCTGCTGACCGCGCCCGCCCTCACGGCGTCGTACGCGTGCGGGGTGCTGCTGCTGGCCGACGCCGTGCGCCCGGCGGCGGACGTGCTCGCCGCCGCCGGGCGCATGGCGCTCAGCCACTACCTCACCCAGTCGCTCGTCCTCGCCTGCGTGTTCACCGGCTACGGCTTCGGGCTGTACGACCGCGTCGGCACCGCCGCCGTCCTCGCGGGCTGCGTGCTGCTCTACGGCCTCCAGCTCGCCTACGGGTACCGGCTGATGGGCCGGTACCGGTACGGGCCCGCCGAGCTGGTGCTCAGGACGGTCACGCTGGCGCGGCGTCCCGGCCGGGCTCCGGCTTGTGCAGGGTCACGCCGGGCAGCAGACGGCTCGCCGCGCGTTCGGTGATCGCCGCCGTCTCCGCCTTCGCCGCGGCGGAGATGGCACCGGCGCCGGGCTCCTTGTACCAGGGGCGGAGCCGGATCAGCGCCGGCCTGACCCCGGTGGCGAGGAGCAGTGCCGTGCCCTTCGGCAGGGCGCGGATCCGGTCCGGCGGCAGGACGGCCTCCTGGCGGTAGGAGTACGACCGTGACGTGCCGTCCTTGCTCCGCGAGATGCTCGGCGTCTTCACGTCGTGCTGGCCGACCAGGGTGGAGATCTTCTGGACGAAGTCGGCGTCGTCGAGGCCGGCGCCGAGCAGTTTGATGGTCGCCGCGCTCCACAGGGCGTCCATGCCGACCTCGCCCCACACGCGGGCGCCCTGCCGGTAACTCTGGAGCAGCGTAACGACGTTGATGCCCCGGGAGCCGAAGTGCGAGTACAGGTCGGGCAGATCGGAGATGCGGCACACGTTCGCCGCCTCGTCGAGGACGGCGGTCAGCGGCGGGTCGAGGCGGCCCCCCATGCGCTCGGCGGCCACGACGCCCGCCCGCATCGTCGCGTCCGCGAGCCCCGCGATGACGCCGGCGGCCGAACCGCCGCCGTCCTTCGACAGCAGGTAGAGCGTGTCGTGGCCGAGGACGTGCCGGTCGGGCCGGAACTCCGGGAGGTCGGGGTCCGGGGTGACCCAGGCGAGGATCTCCGGGTCGAGGAGGCAGGACACGGTCTGCCGCGCCGTCTCGTAGATGCCGTCCCGGGTCTCCACCGCGCCCCGCACCGTTCCCTGCAACTGCTCGGCCATCGCGACGAGTCCGACCTCGCGCAGCAGGTCGATCGGGGTGCGGTCGGCGGGGTCGGCGAGCCAGGCGAGGAGCTCGGTCAGCGGGGCCCGGCCGCGCGCGGCGGCGAGGAACAGCGCGGTCAGGGTGTTCTGGGCGGCCGAGATCCAGAAGTCCTTCTTCGCCGTGTCGTCGTTGACGGAGGCGACGAAGTGCCCGGCCATCCGGCGGGCGCCCTCGATGGTGTGGCACTCGCCGAGGATGTTCCACCACAGGGCGCGCGGGGTGTGCGCGATGCCCTGCGGGTCGAACGTCCAGACCGTCCCCGCCTTCGCGCGCTCGGCGCGGGTCACGGCGTACACGTCGGCCTTGTTGGAGGTGAGCAGCACCGCGCCCTGGGCGCGCAGCACCCGGGGCACCGCGATCCCGGTGGACTTGCCGGCGCGGGGCGCCATGAGGTCGAGCTCGACGTCCTCGTAACTGCTGCGCAGCTCGGGGCCCTTGGGTTCCAGGTCGCCGAGGAGGTTGCCCGTCTCGTCCGGGTGCACCTGGTCGCGGCCCTTGAGCCCGGGGCGCAGCTCGCGGGCGCGGGACTCGATGCCCTTGGGGCACATGGCGGCGAGTTCACGCCGTCCGGCCAGGCCCTTGGGCCGTGCCGACCGGTCCATGAGGAGGCGGACGACCAGGGCGAGGGGGACCGCGATGAGGACCAGCAGGCCCAGCATGCCCGCGTAGACGGCGGCGGGCGGCGCGGCCGGCCACAGGGCGCCGGGTCCGTCGGAGACCAGGTGGGAGATGGTGGACAGCGCGAACGGCGGGGCGTCCCAGCCGTTGCCGGACAGGCCGGCGCCGAGGGTGCCGCCGGACCAGGCGACGGTGAACATCACCATGCCGGTGCCGGCGACCGCGACGATCGCCCACGGAAGCAGGTCGTGCAGGTCGCCGCCGCCTCCGCCGCGGGGAGCGCTCACGCGGTCCACCTCCCCGCCGCCTCGGTGCCGGGCCCGCCGGGCAGCACACCCTCCTGGGCGGCCCGGGCGACCTGCTGCGCGGCGCGTGCCGCCGCCTGCTCGACGGCGTCCTCGTTGGGCGTCCAGCGGGTGTTGGTGTTGTGCAGGTGGCGCTCCGCGTCGGTGATGGCGACCTTGATGGGGATGCCGGGCCGTCCGCCGACCTTGATGAGGAAGCGGCCGCGGCCGGGCGGCTCCTCGTTGTCGCCGTTCACGCCCCAGCCGGGCGGCGACGACCAGGACGACACGAGTTCGATCTCGCGCCGGGACAGACCGACGACCTTGCCCAGGTCCTCCATCTCGGTCCGCGGGAGCCCCGCGCACACAACCATCCCGGCGCGTTCGACGAAGCCGCGCGCCTTGGCGCGGTCCGCGTCGGTGCCGAGGGCCTCGGCGTCCTTGAGGGTGTGGGTGATCTTCGCGTCGCCGAGGCCGAGCGAGCGGTTGAGGCGGGTCAGCGCGTCGATGCGGTCGACGATGCCGGAGGCCGCGCGCAGCGGGCGCCACAGTTCGTCGAGGACGGTGAAGAACCAGCGCCTGGGCGCCAGTCCGGCGTCCGCGAGGGCGTGCGAGGCGGCGACCGTGCCGAGCCCGTCGGACCAGGCGGCGAGCATCGCGGCGGCGGTCAGCTGGGTGTCGGCCTCGCCGATGCCGGAGATGTCGATGCACACGGCGGGCGCGTTCGGGTCGATCCGGGTGGACGTCTCGGAGGCGAAGGTGTCGCCGAGCGGGCCGTCGAGGATGCCGAGCAGCGAGCGGTGCAACGGGTCGACGGCGTCCCGGTAGCGGGCGTCGTCGCCCCGGTCGAGCGTGACGGCACGGACCCGGGGCGGACCCTCGGTGAGGACCCGCAGCACGTCGGGCAGCAGCACCGTACGGCCTTGCGGGGTGCGTTCGCGCAGGTGGTGCAGGACGGCGGAGAGCACGGACTGCTCGTGGTCGTCCATCGGCCGGCCGCGGACGATGGTGACGAGCGCGGCGACCATGTTCAGGACACGGCCGTGAGCCTCGGCCTTCAGCACCTCGCCGGCCTCGCCGCCGATCTTCGCGGCGGCCGCGCCCATCGCCCCCGGGTCCAGGACGTTGATGCCGCCCCGGCCGCGTCCGATGGAGATGACCTGGCCGCCGAGGGCGCGCACGGTGTCGGCGTAGTCCGGCTTCAGGTCGCCGAGGACCAGCGGGACGACACCGGTGGCGGCGAGCCCGATCAGCATCCGGTTGACCAGCGTGGACTTGCCCAGACCCGGCATGCCGAGCATGAACAGGGAGGGGTTGGAGATGTAGCGGGCCCGGGTGAACCAGTTCAGCGGGTCGCCGCACACGGTGGCGCCGGTGAACAGGTGCTGCCCGAGCGGCACTCCGGTCATCGGTGAGCCGGAACCGGCGGCGAAGGGCCACATGCCGCAGGCCTGCACGGTGGTCGCGCGCCACATGGTGGGCGGGTCCATGTAGCCGACCCGGCCGCCGCCCACGCCGTACCAGCCGCGGTGCGGGACGAACAGCTCCTTGGTCCTCCCGGGAGCCTTCTCCTTCCCGGACTTCGCGGCCTTGCCGGACTTCCCCGCTCCGGCCGCCCTGCCGTTCCTGTCGGACGGGGCCGGAGCGCCGGTGGGGACGGCGTCGGGGGCGAGGTGCGCCCCGACGTCCTCGACCGCCTTGGCCTTCCTCTTCCGTCCGGGCTTCTCCACGCCGGACCCGCCCGGGGCCGCGGCTCTGAACGCCTGCTCCTCGGCGAGCCGGTCGGCCCGCTCGGCCAGCTTCTCCTCGCGGCGGCGGCTCACAGCGCCTCCTGCAGCTCGTGCGGGATGAGGGTCTGCTCCCAGGGGAGGATGCCGGCGGGCAGGGTGCAGCTGAACGCCGCCGCCTGCATCCGGTCCGCGGGCCGCATCAGCACGCGGGACGCCGCGGTCAGGTTGCGTACGGTCACGCTCGCGTCCGCCAGCTCCTCCATGGTGTCCACGGTGACCGTCAGCATCAGCGAGAACTCCACGAGCCCGGCGCCCGACGCCTCCTCGGCCGCGGTCTGCTCCGCCGCCCGCACCTCGGAGGCCGCGCGGGCCTGGACCATGCCCTTGCCGGACGTCGCCATGAACTGGGCGCTGCGGCGGTCCGCCTCCACGATGCGGGCCGAGGTGGCCGGGTCGATGGGGCGGTAGACCAGGGCGACCCGCTTGCGCCGGGTGCCGGGGGCGGCCTCCAGCATGCCGCGCAGCACCGAGGAGCGGATCGTGCCGCGCGGCGCGAGGGTCAGCAGCCAGGTCCGTGAGACGCCGGAGTCGTGCTGGTAGCTGTTCACGGTCTCGACGGCGGCGGCGGGACCCGCGTCGTCCCACTCCAGGCCCGTTCCGCCCTGCTGGGCACGGGCGTTGAGGACGTCGGCGGCGACCGCCGGGTCGTAGGCGACCCGGACGACCTCGGCGATCCGTTCCGCGGACAGCGGGTACGCGGCACCGCCGCCGGCCGCGACGAGTCCGCTGAGCAGACCCGGGATGCGGATGGCGAGGTCGGTGATCACGTCGTCCTTCTTGCGCCGCTGGCCCGGCGGGACGCCGTAGGTCAGGGTGATGTACGTGTGCATCTCCGAGGACGCGCTCGGGTACCGCTCCACGACCTCCTCCATCACGGCACGGGCGGCCGGCGGGGCGTCGGGGTGGATGCGCGGGAGTACCTCGTGGGCGAGGCGGGTGCCCGGGTCGGGGGCGGTCTCCACGATCACGGAGGCGCCGCGCAGGCCGGGTTCGTGGGACAGCCGGGCCAGCCACTCGCCCCACAGCGCGACCCAGACGTCGACCTGGTCCGGGTCGATGAGCGAACCGCCGTCCGGGTCGCAGCCGAGGACGATCGTGTACAGGTTGCGGACCGGGTGGTGCAGGACGCCGAAAGGGCGGTCGTAGGCGTCCCGGCCCTCGGTCGCGGTGACCTTGTTGAGCAGGCCCGGCGGACGGAACCGGCCGCCGGGACGGGCGGACAGCGGACCGGAGACGTACAGGTGCGCGCCCTTCGCCTTGCGGCGCCACCAGCCGACGCGCAGCGTGATCAGCTGGTACACATTGCGGCCGTCCTGGGTGCGGATGGACAGCGGCACCAGGAAGACGACGATCGGGACGAGCACGACCAGCGCCGCGTACAGCGAGATCAGCGACGCGAGCAGGGTGACGATGAGACCGCCGAACACCCCGAAGGTGCCGACGAGTCCGAGCGGTCCGAGCCCCGGTCGCCGTGGCCTGCGCCAGTTTCCGTAGGTCGGATGGGTGGCGGCTTCCGTGGACATGAGTCCGGTTCCCTTCGTGAAGTCATGGGGAGTACGGCAGGCGGTGGGGCGGGTGGTGAGGAGGAGACCGCCGGACTCCCAGGGGGGAAGGGAGCCCGGCGGCCGGTCGTGGGGGAGACGCGGGGCGGACGCGTCAGAGGCGTGGTCCGGCCGCCGTCGGCTCCCCGCGCGTCACTTGTTGTTGCCCAGCTCGCCGTCGGCGCCCTCCACGGCGCCGGAGACCGTCGAGCTGGCCACCTGGGCCGCGGCCACCGCCGCGAGCACCGCGACCCCCGCGGGTCCTGCCGCCGCCGCGGCACCGCTGCCCGCGGCTCCGGCACCCGAGGCACCGCCGGCCCGGCCCGCGGCAGCCGCGCCGTTCGCGCCGCCCGATCCGGTCGCGCCGGCCTCGCCGCCCGCGCCGGAGGAACCGCCCGAGCCGGACGAACCGCCGGACCCGTTCGCGCCGCCCGTGCCGGACGCACCGCTCGGGCCCACCTGCGCGCCGCCGCCGGAGCTGCCGCCCCGGCCGCCGAGCTGCACCGCGCCACTGGCCAGGTTGGAACCCGCCTGCCCCATGCTGGACATCGGGTTGCCGGTGCCCATGGCGGCGGTGGCGGGCACGATCAGCTTCAGCAGGGCGGGCAGCGCGATGGCCGAGAGCAGCATCACGCCGATACCGGCGATACGGGTGTTGATGGTGGCCGCGTCGCCCGAGCCGCTGTTCTGGCCCGAATTGATCATCGCCATGCCCGCGTTGAGGACGAGGGCGACCGCCGGTTTGTAGAGCAGCCAGGCGATCATCCAGCCGACGTGCTTGCGCCACCAGCCGGCGCCCCAGTCCGTCATCGAGGCCGCGGCGGCCAGCGGAAGGGTGCCCAGCAGCAGCATCATGACGCCGAGCCGGATGTACATCAGGATCGTGTGGATGATCCCGGAGATCAGCAGCAGGAAGGCGAGGACCAGCAGCAGGAACGACTGGATGCCACTGCCGTCCGAACAGGCCCCCACGTTGTTCAGCGAATCGCGTACGGCGTTGTTGAACAGGTAGTTGGAGTAGCTGTCGCCCACGGACGCGGCGGCCACGACGACGGTGGTGGCGGCGCCCGAGACGAGCACCACCCGCATGATGCCCTTGAGCGCCGTGCGGCCCGCGTCCCCCTTGCGTTCGATGGCCATGCGGCAGGCGGCGAAGAGCAGCGAGCCGACGGCCAGGTAGACGACGATCCACTGCGTGTCGGCGCTGATGCCCTTCGACGTGTCGGTCTGTTCCAGCGTCGGGACGTTGGTGGTCAGCGCCGCGAACACGGCGACCGCGCCCGCGAGAATGGTCTTCGCGATCAGGTCGACGATGGTGCCGATGGGGTCGCCGAGAAAGCTGAAGAAACCCTTCACCAGGTCGATGACCGGATTTCCGGACGTGCAGTTCACGTCAGACCCCCCAGAGGGTGAAGCCGTTGGTGGTCTGGACCGAGGACACCGGGGAGTGCAGGGACCCGTTGTCGTCGGGCCGCACCTTCCAGTCGCCGCCGCTCCAGCGCAGGGAGATGGTGGTCGCCGCGTATCCCTGGGCGCTCTTCAGGAGCAGCCGCACGGTCGCCGCCGACTCCGTGTAGGCGGTCACCGAGAAGCCGACGTACGAGGCGACGGCCGTGCCGTCGCTCTGCCCGTCCGTGTTCGCGACGGTGGCCCGCTGGAACTCGAACATCTCGCGTCCCTGCCCGGCCACCACCTGCTGCTCGGTGACGGTGCGCCAGTGCGATCCGCTCATCTGCGACGGGATGATGTGCGCGGCCAGCGCGGCCCCGGCGGGCGTGTGCGCGTAGCACCACCACAGCGGCCCCTGGATCAGGGTGGGGCCCGCCGAGGCGGAGATCGGCACCCGCGCGACACCGAGGGTGCGCCAGGTCACGTCCTTGGGCGCGGCCTTGGGCAGGGCGGAACCGGCGCTGTCGTCGGTGCTGCAGCCCTTGGGCCGGCCGTCCTTCGCGGCGGAGACCTGGGACAGGGGCCCTTCGGAGGCCGCGGTGTTCGTACCGTCCGCGCTCGCGCCCGGGCCGGACAACAGGCTGACGATCCCGCCCACCACGACCACGATGCCGATGAACCCCGCTGACAGCTGCCAGCTGCGCTGCTTGTAGTACGGCCCGGTCTCCGCGAGCCGGCGCTCCCTGCGTGTGAACTTCACGACCGGCGCCCGCTTACGCGAAGACGAAGCTGATCAGCGGGCCCGCGGTGGCGACGAGGACACAGCCGCCGAGGACCATGCCGAGCCGGCTCATGTGCTCCGAGCTCTCGCCGCGCTTCACCGAGACGGCCATCATCGCGCCGGTGATGAGCACGCCGGCGACACCGGCGGCGGTGCCGGCCCAGGCGGCTATGCCGAGGACCTTGTCGACCTTGGTGGTCAGCGCAGGGGGGGCGTTGCGGGCCGGGTTGGGGACAGCGGCGGCGAGGATGTTGGAGGCTTCGTAGAGCAGAGAGGACATGGGGATCTCCGAGGAATCGGCGCCCGGCACGAGCGGTGGGCGACTGGGTGACTGGTGTTGCGCGAGGGTGGTGCGGTCAGGGACCGAGGAGCTGGAGGCTGCCGAGGGCCGCGACGAGCGGCCCGGCGCAGGTCGCGACCAGGCAGCTGAGGGTGACGAAGAAGACACCGCGGAAGTGCTCGCCGCCCTCGCCGGGGTCGCCGCGGCGCAGCTGGAGCGCCATCTGGATGCCGACGATGATCAGTCCGCCGACCCCGCACGCCGAGGCGCACCAGGCGAGCAGGCCGAGGATCGTGTCGGCACCCACGGGCGGGGTGTACGCGGCGAGGAACCGCGCGTCGAGGAGGGGTGGGGTCATGACACGGCTCCCTCGCCGTAGAGCTCGCCGCCCACCAGCTTGGAGAGCGTGGCGAGTTGCCTGGGGACGGACCTCGGCCGGCCGCCGGTGCGCCAGGCCGGGATCCACGGCACGCGGTGCACGCGGGCGACCGAGCGGAGCACGCGGATACGGCGGAGCAGACTGAGCGGCAGCCGTCCGGGGGCGTCGGCGACGAGGACGACGCCGAGCAGTTCGAGACCCTGCGGGGCGTTGCCGTCCTTCAGCGCGCCGAGTGCCTGGGAGACGGACTGGAGTCCGCGCGCGCTGGTGCGGCCCACGAGCACGACCCGGCGCGGTTCGCCGCGGGCCGGGTCGGGCCAGCGGGCTCCCACGTCGACGCCGCCGAAGGCCTCGACCATCGAGGTCGCGCCGGATCCGCCGTGGGCCTTCACCCAGCCGACGTCGTCGCGCGACTTCCCGCGGACGGGCCGGGGCTTCTTGGGCCGGCCCCAGCCGGGCTCGGCGTCGGCGGCCGGAGCAGGCCGCCGCCCGCCGGCCGCCCGCGCCGGGGCGGCCGCGGCCTTGGGGCGCGCGGCGGCCTTCCGGGGTGCGGGGGCGACGGGGGCGGTCGGCTGCGGGGCCACGGGGGCGGCGGGCCGAGCCTGCGCCACCGCCTGTGGCGCAGGCGCCGGTTGCGGGGCGGGGGCGACGTACTGGGCGCCTGCCTGCTGGTACGCGGCCTGAGGCGCGGCCTGTTGAGGATGCGCCGGCTGAACAGGGGCCGATGCGACCGGGGTTGCCGGCGCCTGCGGGACACCGGGCTGGACCGGAGCCGCCGGGGCGGGGGCCGCCTGCACAGGGGCTGCCTGCACGGGGGCCGCCTGCACGGGAGCCGCCTGCACGGGAGCCTGCTGTGCCTGCGGTGCCACGTAGTGAACGGGGGGCGCCTGAACGGGCTGCGCGTGACCGGGCGCCGCCTGAACGGGGGGCGCCTGGACCGGAGTCACCTGCGCCGGGGAAGCCTGTACCGGAGCCGCCTGGGCCTGCGGGGCGGCGGGCCCGACGGGGGCCTGCGCGGCGGGAACCTGAGGTGCCCCGTGCGGACCGGCCGGAGCCGCCTGCTGCCCGGCGCCGGGTATCTGCTGCGGGGCCGGGGATGCCGGGTGTGCCGGGGCGGCCGGGTTTCCGGCCGGTGCCGGCGGGGCAGCCGGGGATCCGGCGGGCTCCGCGGCGGTCCCGTCGGCCTCGGGAGCGGGCCGCGCTTCCGGAGGCGTCGGCTGTGGGTTCTTCGGTCCCCGTACCCATGACCCCGGGCCCGACGGCAGTGCCGAAGGAGTGCCCATGTGTGCCCCGCCCCCCTCTTCGCTCGTGAATCCGCTGCTCTGGCTCATCTGGTTTCCACTGGTTTGAACTTATTTGCTCCGGGCGCCGTTTGGATCTGTCGAGCCCGTCGGACAGCACAACGGGTCATGTGGCCACAGCGGTTCAAGGTGTGGGGAAGAAGGCGGGCGCCATGAGTGGAGAAGGCGGAGAAGGCGGTGCGTCGACCGCCGTCCGGAACGGCATCATCGCGGGCACCGGTTGCGGCTGCCTGCTGTCGCCGCTCGCCCTGGCCGGCACGCTGGTCGTCGTCGTGATCCTGGGCGGGTTCGGCGTCCTGCTCGCCCCGCTCATCGCGCTCTACCTGCTGTTCCACGGCGGCGGCGGCGATCCCCCCAGCGAGGACACCGCGGACCAGACCCTGAGCATCTTCCAGGGCGACGGCAAGGGGCAGTTGGACACCTCGACGGTGCCCGAGGACCTGGTGGACCCGATCCAGAACGCCGGTGAACTGTGCGGCGCGATCGGCCCGATCGTCATCGCCTCGCAGATCGAGAAGGAGTCCGGCTTCAACAAGACCCTCGTCGGCCCGAACGGCGAGGAGGGCATCTCCCAGCTGCCGCCCGAGATCTTCAAGCAGTACGGCAAGGACGACGACGACAACGGCAAGACCTCCGCCCTGGACGCGGAGGACTCGATCATGGCGCAGGGCCGCTACCTGTGCGAGCTGGCCAAACAGGGCCAGCAGTTGATCGACGACGGCGTGATCCAGGAGACCGGCGAGGACGGGACGAGCAACACCTCGCTCGACCTCGCGCTGGCCGCGTACGACGTCGGGATGGACGCGGTCAAGGCGGCGAAGGGCGTTCCGCAGACCAACGAGGCCCAGGGCTATGTCCTCGCGATCCGCGCCCAGTTCGCGAAGTACCAGGGCATCGGCGCACCGCCCTCGGGCGCCACCCCCGGCGTCACCCCCGACCCGGACGCCACCACGACCGGCCCCGCCGCATGAGGAGGACAGCGATGGCCCACTTCGACGTGTACATCTCCGGTGAGGGGATCGCCGAGATCGACGGACACACCCTGGTCCCCGCGCCGGGCCAGTCCGTGCACGAGGCGGTGCTCGACCGGCTGCAGGCCCACGCGGAGGAGCGCGGCGGCGCCGTCGAGGCGACGGTGTTCGACGGCCCGGACGCGGCCCGGTTCGTCCTCCGGGTCCTCCCGGACGGCTCCAGCCTCGTCCTCGACCCGGACGAGGCCCCCGCACCGGCCCCGGCCACCGACCTCGGCCCCTCCCCGCACGACCCCCCGGCCGCAACGGCGGTTCCGGCCCCGGCACCCGCCCAGGCCGAGCCGGCGCCCGTGGCACAGGCCCCGGCACCTGCACCGGCGCCGGCGGAGTCCGCCCCCGCGATTCCGGCCCCGGCGCCCGCACCGGCCGCGTTCGCACCCCCGGCGCCCGTCCCGGCACCCGCGCCGGTTGTCGCCCCCGTCGACCTGGTGGCGCCCGCGCCCCTTCCGGTCGCCGTCCCCGAGCGGGCATCCGCTCCCGCGGCCGTCGTCGTGCCGCCGTCCGCCGCGGCCACCGCCTCCGCCGTCGCGACCGCGGTGGCCCGGGCGCGGGCCACCGCCGCCGCGCGGGCGGAGGTGCCGGACCCGGCGGCCGTGACCGCGCGCGCCGTACGCACCGACTTCCCGGACTGGCTCACCGAGCGGATCGGCCGGATCAACGGGCTCGCCGCCGCGGGCATGCTCGACGAGGCCTTCGACGACGCGACCGAGCTGCGCGAGGGCCTCACCGAGTCGCTGGGCGCCGAGCATCCGCACGCCGTGGAGGCACGGGCCGTCGAGGCCTACCTTGCCCACCTGCGCGGCGACCACCGGGAGGCCATCGTGCTGGCCCTCGCGGTGGCCCGGATCCGGTGCCGCGCCCGGGACGGCCGGGCCCCGGCGGAGGTGGCGCGGGCGGCGGCCGCCTGGCAGCAGCTCGACGACGACCGGGCGGTGGTCGCGCACGGCCGTGAACTGCTGCACATGTGGGCCACGTTGGAGCGCAACGGCCTGCTGCCCCCGGGATACGCGGCGCTCGTCGGCCAGGTCCGCAAGCAGGTGGAGGCACTGGCGGCCTACGTCTGAGTCACGGAGCGCAAACCTCATCCGTACCTCTGGTCACACCCGTCCCGACCAGCTCGTCCATCGATCCGTACAACCGACGTCAAACGAACGTGGAACACCCCTCGGAACACTCCGTTCCCCGGAAGGACCCGGCTCCTCGTACCCCCCACGGGGCCGGCCATTCCCAAGGAACAGGAGCACACCATGAACGTGACGGTCATCGGATCGGCGAGCGCGGTCTCCGCCGAGGAACGGGCGCTGCGCGACCTGTATCTGGAACACGGTCCGGCGCTCTACACGTACGTGCTGCGCATGCTCGGCGGTGACACGCACCGTACCGAGGACGTCATCCAGGAGACGCTGCTGCGCTGCTGGAACAAGCGGAACCTGGTCGACGACGAGGGGATGGCGGTGCGCCCCTGGATGTTCCGGGTGGCGCGCAACCTCGTCATCGACGGGCACCGGACGCGGATGGCGCGGCCGTTGGAGATCGGCGGTGCCACCTGGCTGAGCGAACTGGGCGCCGAGGTCGACGACATCGAGCAGATGCTGTCGTCGATCGTGGTGCAGGAGGCGCTGGAGACGCTCACGCCCGCCCACCGTGACGTCATCCGGGCGACGTTCTTCGCGGACCGCACCACCCAGGAGGCCGCGGACGCCCTCGGCATCCCCCAGGGCACGGTCAAGTCCCGGGTGTACTACGCCCTGCGCAGTCTGCGGCTGGCCCTGCGCGACCACGGCGTCGTCGTCGAGGACACGGACCGGGAGCCGGCGCGGACGGAGCGGCGGAGCACCCGGCAGGCACAGGACCCGGGGGCCGAGGACCGGCAGGCACAGGACCGGCAGGCACCGTCCGGACGACCGGAGCGCGCCGCCGCCTGATCACGCACCTCCGCTCCCGCTCGTGCCCCCGTCATCGCGGCCCGAGTCGTCCAGACCGCGCAGGGTCTCCCGCAGGTCCGGTGCCTCCGGGTGGCCGGTCTCCTCCAGGAGGGCGAGCGCCCTCCGGAACGCGGCGACCGCCGTGTCCCGGTCGCCCGCGGCGAGGTGCGCGTCCCCCGCGTGCCGCAGGGTGTCGGCCTCCAGGTAGTGGTCGCCGATCTCCCGGTAGAGCGTCACCGCCCGCTCGAAGCGTTCGACCGCCGCGCCGTACTGGCCCAGCTGGTGAAGCGCGTATCCGACACTGTCCTGCGCGGCGGCCTCCCCGACCGGGTCGCCGATCTCCTGATGCAGGGCGACGGCCTTCTCGCAGTGCTCCAGCGCCTTGTCGTGCTCGCCGAGCAGGATGTACGTCCAGCCGACCTCGTTCAGGACGATCGCCTCACTGCTCGTGCTGCCCTTCCTCCGGTACAGCTCGCGGGCGTGCGCGTAGTGGTCGAGCGAGACGGCGAACCTGCCCTCGCCGTTGGCCTGGTAGGCGAGGCAGCGCCGGGTGCGGGCCTCGCCGAACGCGTCGCCCTCCGCCCGGAACAGCTCCAGCGCGCGGCCGAGGTCGCGGCGGGCCTCCGCGGAGTGCGCGAACCGTGTGTGGAAGAAGCCCAGTCCTCGCAACGCGTGCGCCTCGCCGGTCCGGTCGCCGACGGCACGGGCGGCGCGCAGCGCGGCACTGTTGATCTCCATCAGGTCGTGCCAGAAGCCGAGCCGGTCGAAGTAGAGGTCGAGGCCCACCGCGGTGCGCCAGGCGTGGTCCTCGTGGCCGTGCGCGGCGGCCTGCTCGACGACCGCGCGCAGCACGTGCCGCTCGGCGCGCAGCCAGTTCATGGCCTGCTTGCGGCCGGTGAACCGCAGGGGCCCGCTGTCCGTTGTGCTGGACGGCAGGGGGAGGGTCTCGCGCAGCGGACCGATGGTCGCGGAGGCGTTGTGGGTGGTGTGCAGATAGTGGTCGTGCAGGCGCAGCAGCGCCGCCGCGCGCCGCTCCGCGCCGTCCTCGGCGTCGGCCAGTTCCCCCGCGTAGGCGCGCAGCAGGTCGTGGAAGGCGTAGCGGCCGGGCGCGTGCTCTCCGAGCAGGCTGGCCCCGGTGAGTTCGCCCAGCCGGGCGCGGACCGTGCGGGCCGGCTCGGCGGCCAGGGCCGCGGCCGCGGCGGTGCCGATGTCGGGCCCCGGGTGCAGGGAGAGCCGGCGGAAGAGCGCCGCCGCCGGCTGCGACAGCGCGTGGTACGACCAGGAGAAGACGGCGCGTACGTCCGTGCGGGCGTCGCCGCCGGTGAAGGCGTCCAGGCTGCCGTGGTTCTCGCGGAGTTCCCCGGCGATGTCCGCGAGCCGGAACCCGGGGTGGTGGGCGGCCCGCGCGGCCACGATGGCGAGGGCGAGCGGCAGCCGGGCGCACAGCTCGACGATGGCGTCGGCGGCCTGCGGTTCCGCCTCCACCCGCGAGGGGCCGAGGCGGCGGGCCAGCATGGCGCGTGCCTCGTCGCCGGTGAGCGGACCGAGGGTCAGCGGGTGGGCGCCGTGTCCCGCCACCAGGCCGGTCAGCCGACTGCGGCTGGTGACGATGACCAGGCAGCCCGGTGTGCCGGGCAGCAGCGGCCGTATCTGCTCGGTGTCGCGGGCGTTGTCGAGCACGATCAGCACGCGGCGGCGGGCGAGGACGCTGCGGTAGAGGGCGGCCTGCGCGTCGAGTCCTTCGGGGACGGCCTGCGGGGCCACGCCGAGCGCCACGAGGAAGGTCTCCAGCGCCTCGGAGGGGTGCATCACGGAGCCGCCCTGGGTGTATCCGCGCAGGTTGACGTAGAGGCTGCCGTCGGGGAAGCGGTGGGCGGCCCGGTGCGCCCAGTGCACGGCCAGCGTGGTCTTGCCGGCCCCCGCCATGCCGTTGATGAGGCCGATCACGGCCTTGTCGGGGTGGTCGTCGGCGGGCAGCAGCGCCTCCACGAGCCCGAGTTCGGCCTCCCGTCCGGTGAACAGGGCGAGATCGGCCGGGAGTTGGGACGGATGGACGTCTCCCCTGGCTCGTACGGGCTCGGCCCCTTCGCGGTCGTCCGCGGGTCCCGTGTCCGCGCGTGCCTCGTCGGCGGAGGTCGCCGAGGTCGCCGAGGTCGCGGTGACGGAGGTGGCGGGGGCCGGGACCGGCACGGGCGGCGGCGACAGGTCCGGCTCGCCGGTCAGCAGCCGTGCGTGGGCGGCGCGCAGGGACGGGCCGGGTTCGATGCCGAGTTCGTCCACGAGGGTGCGGCGGGTGCGTGCGTAGACCTCCAGGGCCTCGGCCCGCCGACCGCACCGGTACAGGGCGACCAGCAGCAGTTCGCACACCGCCTCGCGCAGCGGCTGCGCGTCGCGCAGCGCCTTCAGCTCCGGCAACACCGCCTCGTGGCGGCCGAGTTCGAGTTCCACGCGCAGCCGGTACTCCTGGGCGCCCAGCCGCCGTTCGGCCAGCCGTGTCCGTTCGGCACGGGCGAAGGGGCCGGGGACACCGCCCAGCGCCGGGCCCTGCCACGCGGCGAGCGCGCCGCCGAGCAGCCGGGCCGCCGCACGGCTGTCGCCCGCGGCACGGCGCCGTTCGGCCTGCGCGAGGCTCTCCTCGAACACGCCGAGGTCGCTGGTGATCTCCTCGGTGCGCAGGGCGTATCCGTCGCCGACGGACACCAGGAGCCGGGGTGGAGCGCCCGCGGGCCGGGCGGGCTCCAGCACCTTGCGCAGCCGGGACGCGTAGGTGCGCAGCATGGGGACGGCGCCCGACGGCGGGGTGTGACCCCAGACGCCGTCGACGAGTTCACCGACGCCGGCCGCGCGTCCGCCGCGCAGCAGCAGCACCGCCAGCACCGCCCGCTGCTGCGGCGGACCGAGCACCAGCTCCGTCCCGCCCCGCCAGGCCCGCAGCGGGCCCAGTAAGGAAAAACGCAGAACTTCCGCACCACCAGTAACGCTCACACCACCGGAGAGTAGCGAGCCGCTGTTACGAACACTCTTACGAGCATGAGATTCGTTTGTTCGAGGCATGTACGGGGCGCGACGCCGGGGCCGTGGGATCCGGAGCGGCTGGTTCCCGATGGCGCCGGAACGCCGGTCACATAAGGGACACTACTGACATGGCTGAAGCTGACCATGCGCGGTGAGCGAGTTGTCCACAGGGTGTGGACATATGTGCGCGGCGCCCCCGGCACGTACATCTGGCTGGCGATCCTGTTCATCACCACGGTCGCGATGCATCACATGTCTCCGGATTTCGAAGCGGACTTCCTGCGGCAGCGCTCGACGAACCTGCACGAGCTGTCGAGCAACCCGGTGCGCGTGCTGATCGCCAGCGCGATGTGGATCGACGGCGGACGCTGGCTGCCGTACGCCGTGCTCTACACCGTCTTCCAGGCACCCGCCGAACGCTGGCTCGGCACCGCGCGCTGGCTCGCCGTGAACGCCGCCGCGCACGTGCTGTCCACGCTGATCAGCGAGGGTGCGCTGCTCTGGGCGATCCGGCACGGCGTGGCACCGCACTCCGAGGCCGACACCCTCGACATCGGGGTGAGCTACGCCCTCGCGGGCGTCGTCGGCGTGCTCACCTACCGGATCGCGGTCCCCTGGCGGTACGCGTACCTGGTGATCGTCCTGGCCGTCTACGGGGTCCCCTTCGCCACCGGGCGCACCTTCACCGATCTCGGGCATTTCACCTCCGTACTCATCGGTCTCGCCTGTTATCCGCTGGTCAGAGGGCGGGGAAAAGCATGGAATCCGAAGGAGACAGTGAGCGCGTTCAGGGGTTAACGTCCCGCTCATGAGCAGCTCGGCAGGCAACGCCGTGAACGGCGGCATCTCCTTCTGGTACGCGGACGACGGCTTCCCCGCCCCCCGGGAACCACTGCCCGGCGACGCGACCGCCGACGTCGTCGTGGTCGGCGGCGGCTACACCGGACTGTGGACCGCGTACTACCTGAAGAAGGCCGCGCCCTTCCTGCGGGTGACCGTCCTGGAGCAGAAGTTCTGCGGCTACGGCGCCTCCGGGCGCAACGGCGGCTGGCTCTACAACGGCATCGCGGGCCGTGACCGCTACGCGAAGCTGCACGGCAAGGAGGCGGCCACCCGTCTCCAGCAGGCCATGAACGACACCGTGGACGAGGTCGTCCGGGTGGCCGCCGAGGAGGGCGTCGAGGCGGACGTCCACCAGGGCGGTGTCCTCGAAGTGGCCTACACGCCGGCCCAGTTGGCCCGGCTCAAGGCCTTCCACGCGCACGAGCTGTCGTACGGCGAGAAGGACCGCGAGCTGTACGGCGCGAAGGAGACGGCCGAGCGGATCCGGGTCGCCGACGCGGTCGGCTCGACCTGGACACCGCACGGCGCCCGGCTCCACCCGGTCAAACTGGTCAAGGGCCTCGCCGCCGCGGCCGAGGCCCTCGGCGTGACCATCCACGAGCAGACCCCCGTGACGGAGATCCGCCCCAAGCACGCGGTCACGCCCTACGGCACCGTCCGCGCCCCCTACATCCTGCGCTGCACCGAGGGGTTCACCGCGAACCTCAAGGGCCAGAAGCGCACCTGGCTGCCGATGAACTCCTCGATGATCGCGACGGAGCCGCTGACCGACGAGCAGTGGGCGGCCATCGGGTGGGAGGGCCGGGAGACCCTCGGCGACATGGCGCACGCGTACATGTACGCCCAGCGCACCGCCGACGGCCGCATCGCGCTCGGCGGACGCGGCGTCCCGTACCGCTTCGGCTCGCGCACCGACAACGACGGCCGCACGCAGCAGGCCACCATCGACGCCCTGTACGAGATCCTCGTGCGGCTCTTCCCGCCGCTGACCGGCGTGCGCGTGGCCCATGCCTGGTCCGGCGTCCTCGGTGTCCCGCGCGACTGGTGCGCCACGGTCACCCTGGACCGCTCGACGGGCCTCGGCTGGGCCGGCGGATACGTCGGCTCCGGCGTCGCCACCACCAACCTGGCCGCCCGCACCCTGCGCGACCTCGTGCAGCAGGACTCCGGCCAGGCGGGTGCCACCGAGCTGACCGGCCTGCCCTGGGTCAACCACGCGGTCCGCAAGTGGGAGCCGGAACCGTTCCGCTGGATCGGCGTGCACGGCATGTACGCCACCTACCGCACCGCCGACCGGCGCGAACGGACCACCCACAGCGCGGAGTCGTCCCGGCTCGCACAACTGGCGGACCGGGTGGCCGGCCGGCACTGAGACCCGGTCCGACCGCCGACCCGCGCCGGCGGTCAGACGACGGGCTCCGGGACCGGCGCGTCCGTGGTGGTGTGCTTCGGCGGCTTGGCCGTCACCATGAGGCCCGCGATCAGGCCCGCCGCCAGCATGATGCCGACGGCCCACCAGATGGCCACCGTGTAGCCGTGCACGACGCCCTCGCGCACGATCAGGTCCTTCTGGGCGGGGTTGCCGAGATGGGCGGCGACGTAGGCCGTGGTGCTGGTGGTGGCGATGGTGTTCAGCAGGGCCGTACCGATGGAACCGCCCACCTGCTGCGAGGTGTTGACCGTCGCGGAGGTCACGCCCGAGTCCTGGGGGGCGACCCCGGCGGTGGCCGTGGCGAAGACCGGCATGAAGGTCAGGCCCATCCCGAGACCCAGCAGGAGCAGGCCCGGCAGCACTTCTCCGGTGTAGTCGGACTCCACGGTGAGCTGGGTGAAGAACAGCATCCCGCCCGCCGCGAGGATCATGCCCGGCACCATCAGCATCCGCGGCGCCAGATGCGGCAGCAGCCGCGCCGAGATCTGCGTCGAGCCGATGATGATGGCGACGGTCAGCGGCAGGAACGCGAGACCGGTCTTCACCGGCGAGTACCCGAGGATGACCTGGAGGTAGTAGGTCATGAAGAGGAACACGCCGAACATGCCGATGACCGCCAGGCCCATCGTCAGGAAGCAGCCCGCGCGGTTGCGGTCCTTGATGATGTGCAGCGGCAGCAGCGGGCTCGGGGCCCTCTTCTGCCACCACACGAACGCGGCCAGCATCGCGACACCGCCGATGAGCAGGGTCAGCACCACCGGGTCCGACCAGCCGCGCGGCTCCGCCTCGCTGAACCCGTAGACGATCGCGACCAGTCCGCCGCAGCCGAGGATCGCGCCGGGCACGTCCAGCCGGACGTTCTTGTGGCCGGGCCGGTCGTGCAGCAGCCCGAGGGCGCCGAACACCGCGATGATCGCGATGGGGATGTTGACGTAGAGGCACCAGCGCCAGTTCAGGTACTCCGTCAGCAGACCGCCCGCGATGAAGCCGATCGCCGACCCCGAGCCGGCCAGCGCACCGTAGATGCCGAAGGCCTTGCCGCGCTCCTTCGGGTCGGTGAACGTCGTCGTCAGCAGCGAGAGCGCGGAGGGCGCCAGCAGCGCCGCGAACGCGCCCTGGAGCGCGCGGGCACCGAAGAGCATGGCGGACGTCGTCGCCGCGCCGCCGAGCGCCGAGGCACCGGCGAAGCCGATCAGGCCGATGATGAACGTCCGTTTGCGGCCGACGAGGTCCGCGACCCGTCCGCCGAGCAGCAGCAGACCGCCGAACGCCAGCGTGTAGGCCGTGATGACCCACTGCCGGTTGCCGTCGGACATGTGCAGGGCGCTCTGCGCCGAGGGAAGCGCGATGTTCACGATCGTCGCGTCCAGCACGACCATCAGCTGCGCGAGAGCGATGATCACCAACGCCCACCAACGGTGGGTGTCCTGACCTGCGGGGACACTGGGTTCGCCTGTCCGGGTGGCACTCACCCGCTCAGAAGACCATGGATCGGCACGGGTCGCATCTCCGGACGAGACGGCCTCGGACGACGCCTTTCCCGGGCTCGTCGTCATGGCTCCAGCACCACCTTCCCGATCGTCGCCCTGCTTTCCAGGGCACGGTGTGCGGCCGCCGCCTCCGCCAGCGGGAAGCGGGTCACGGCCGGGCTGAGCCGCCCGGACGCGGCCTGCGCGAGAGCCCGCAGTTCCAGGGTCCGTACGGGATCGGGGCCGCCCGCCCGCCGCATCATCACGGGCCCGAGCACCTGCTCGGACACCCCCTCGACCAGGTACGGGGAGCCGTCCCGGATGCCCTCGCCCGACCAGCCGAAGACCACGTGCCGGCCACCCGGTCCGAGCAGCGCGACGGCCTCCCGGGCGACCTCGCCGCCGACGCCGTCGAACACGACCGTCGCCGGCCGGCCGCCGAGCTGTGCGCGGACCTTCTCCGACCAGCTCGGTTCGGTGTAGTCGACGGCGTGGTCCGCGCCGTTCGCGCGGACCCGGGCCACCTTCTCGGGGGCGCCCGCGAGACCGATCACGGTCGCGCCCCGGTGGTGCGCGTACTGCACGAGCAGCGTGCCGATGCCGCCGGCCGCCGCGGGCACGACGACCACGTCGGCGGGCCCCGGCTCGGCGAACTGCACGATCCCCATGGCGGTGCGGCCGGTTCCGATCATGGCGACGGCCTGCGCGAAGTCCAGGTTCTCCGGGATGTCGTGGACGCGGTCGACGTCGGTGACGGCCAGTTCGGCGTAGCCCCCGGGCGCGAAGCCGAGGTGGGCGACGACCCGGCGGCCGAGCCAGAGCGCCGCGACGCCCTCGCCGAGGGACTCCACGGTCCCGGCCACCTCCCGCCCGGGGATCGTCGGCAGGACGGTCGGACCGGGCGCCGGACCGCCCCGCATGCCCTCGCGCAGGGCCGCGTCCAGGAGATGGACCCCCGCGGCGGCCACGGCGATCCGCACCTGCCCCGGCCCCGGCACGGGGTCGTCGACGCGCTCGTGGACAAGGTGATCGGCGGGCCCGAAGGTGTGCAGTCGGATGGCGTGCATCGGGGACTCCTCAAGAAGGTCGCAGAGGCGGACGAGGGCGGGCACGGCGTGTCCGTGCCGGGCCGGGCCGTGCCGCCCGATGGGGGTTCGACAGCCCGGAAGCTCGGACCGACAACCCGGAGGCGACAACCGGGAAGGCGTCTGCCGTCTGCCGTCTGTCGTCGGGTTCACCACTCTCCGACCTCAAGCGCGCTTGAGGTCAAGACGCTCGCGGATGCGCAGGGCCAGCGCCACCGCCTCCAGCGCACTGTTGAAGGACACCTCGGAGAGCACACCGGGGGCGGCCACCTGGTCGCCGACGAGGTAGACGCCGTCCCCGCGGTCGATGGAGGGCCGGTCCCGCCAGCTCGTGCCGGGCGGATCGACCGCGCCCGTACGGCCGCTCGCCACCGACTCGCGCCGCCAGGTGACCCGTTCGCGCCAGCCCTCGAAGGCGAGGTCGAGCAGGTGCTCGGCGCGCGCCACCCCGTCGGCCCCCGACTCCTCCGGCGCGATCGGGATCTGCCCCTGGAGGAGCTGCTCGCCGGCCGGGGCGAGCGTGCGGTCCCGCGCCGTGAACCGTTCGATCCAGCCCGGCGCGTCCAGGTCGGAGACGGCGAACGCGTCACCGCGCCGGCTCGTCAGCGCCAGGTCGATCAGCGCGGTACGGCCGCTCGGCCAGGTCAGCGACGCGTCCCCGAGCAGGCGCCGGGCGGAGGCGAGCGAGGTGGCGACGACGACCGGTCCCTTGCCCACCGGCAGCCGGTCCACCCGGGCCAGCGTCTCCATC
Organism: Streptomyces sp. NBC_01428; assembly: GCF_036231965.1. Lineage (NCBI taxonomy): Bacteria > Bacillati > Actinomycetota > Actinomycetes > Kitasatosporales > Streptomycetaceae > Streptomyces > Streptomyces sp. NBC_01428. The sequence continues at coordinate 5,098,677 of NZ_CP109499.1, forward strand.
CGCACCCCGAGGTTCCAGGCCCGGCCCGCCATCCGGTCGATGACGTTGGCCCAGCCGCCCCGCGGGCAGTTCGCCTCCGGGGGCAGCCGCATGGCCCGGCGCAGCCGCTCCTGCACGAACGCGGCGGACAGCGATCCGGGGTCGTGGTGGAAGAGGGCGACGGCCGCGTAGTTGGCGGCGGCCCGCGCACCCTCCGCTCCGGCCTGCCCGGTCGCCCAGGTCATGAAGTCCACGTCCTCCGGCGCCTGTTGGCAGGAGCGCCGGAGCAGCTTGAGCATCGCGAAGGGCGGAGTGCGGCGCAGCGCGCCCTTGTGGTGCAGCCGCAGCCGGGCGGCCTCGCGGGCCGGTACCGGCGCGAGCGGTCCGATCAGGTCCCGCTGCTTCAGCCACGTCCAGTGCGGGCCCGCGCTGTACAGGGCGTGCGGGCCCTCGTTGGTCCGGTAGGGGCCCTCGGCGGTCCGGGCCCGCCCGCCGAGGGTGTGGTGGGCCTCGTGGACGGTGACGCTCGCGCCGGCCTCCGCCGCGGTGATCGCGGCGGTCAGTCCGGCGAAGCCGCCGCCGATGACGGTGATGCGGTCCATGGCTGGAGGTCTCCTCGTGCTCGGGGTCCGAGAGGGCTCTGACAGCGGGCCTTTCTGTGAAGAGGACCGATCGGAGGCCCCGGAATGTGACATGGGCCGGGTTCGCGCAGGCCAGGGCGTTTGTCAGTGGGGGAGGGCAGGATGGGGGCATGGCGAGGAGAGTTGCGGGCGGGTCCGGTGCGAAGGCGTCCGGCGGGGGAGTCAAGGCGGCCAGGCGGCCCGAGCTGCGGCTGCCCGCGCTGGAGCCGTTCGAAGGCGGGGAGTTGGAGCCGGACGGCGACTATGACGGGCTGGAGTTCAAGGACACGGACTTCGCCGGGCAGGACGGCGGGGGAGCCCGCTTCATGGACTGCGCGCTGACGGGCTGCGCGCTGGACGAGACACGGCTGCACCACGCGCGCGTGCTGGACTCGGTCCTGACGGGGATAAGGGGTGTGGGCACCGACCTCGCCGAGGCGATGCTGCGGGACGTCGAGGTGATCGACGCGCGCCTCGGGGGCGTGCAGCTGCACGGCTCCGTGCTGGAGCGGGTGGTGGTGCGCGGCGGGAAGATCGACTATCTGAACCTGCGCACGGCGCGGCTGAAGGACGTCGTCTTCGAGGGCTGCGTCCTGGTCGAGCCGGACTTCGGGGGCGCGCGCCTGGAGCGGGTGGAGTTCGTCGACTGCGTCCTGAAGGGCGCGGACCTCACCGGGGCGACGCTGACGGACGTGGATCTGCGGTCCGCGGCGGAGCTGGACATCGCACGGGGCGTGGACCGGCTGGCGGGCGCGGTCATCGGCACGGCCCAGCTGCTGGACCTGGCACCGGTACTGGCCGCCGCACTGGGCGTCCGGGTGGAAGGTCCCTAGGAGACGCGGGGGAAGCGGGCCTGGAGGGTCCAGATCGCCGGGTTCTCGGCGAGGTCGTCGTGCAGGTCGGTCAGGTCGGCCAGCAGGTCGTGCAGGAAGTCACGGGCCTCGCGGCGCAGCGCGGTGAACGAGAAGGTCAGCGGCTCCTCCTCGCGCCGCATCCAGTCGGCCTCGATGTCCACCCAGCCGAAGCGGCGCTCGAAGAGCATGCGGTCGGTCGACTCGGTGAAGTCCAGCTCCGCCTGCTGGGGCCGGGAGGCCCGGCTGCCGAGCGGGTCGCGGTCGAGCTGCTCGACGATGTCGCACAACGCCCAGGCGAAGTCGAGCACCGGCACCCATCCCCACGCCGTGGACACCTCGCGGTCCGCCTTGGTGTCGGCGAGGTAGACGTCCCCGCAGAAAAGGTCGTGCCGCAGCGCACGGACGTCCGCGCGGCGGTAGTCGGTCTGCGGCGGATCGGGAAAGCGGTTGGACAGGGCATAACCAATGTCGAGCACGTAGAAGATGGTGCCACGCCCCCCAGCCCCCGAACGCCGGTGATGTTTCAGGGCCACGGGGAACGGCGCCCCCGCCCCCCACCGGCGGGGCGCAGCCCCGGGAACGCGGGGAGCTGTAAAGGGGCGCGGGGAACGGCGCGACAAGCCCCCACCGGCGGCCGGGCGATTCGACGACGCTGCGCAGGGGCGGGGGCGCAGCCCCGGGAACGCGGGGAGCTGTAAAGGGGCGCGGGGAACGGCGCGCCCGGCCCCCACTGGCGGTCGGGCGATTCGACGACGGTGCGCAGGGGTGGGGGCGCAGCCCCGGAACGCCGGGGGTTGCAAAGGGGCGCGGGGAACGGCGCGACAAGCCCCCACCGGCGGCCGGACGAATCGACGACGGGGCGCAGGGGCGGGGGCGCAGCCCCGGGGACGTCGGTTGCCGCTCAGGCCCCCCGACCCCCCGACCCCCCGGCCCCCTAGGATCACGAACGTGCCCCGACCCCCCGGCATCACCCCCCTCACCCTGGCCCGCTCCCTCTGCCTCACCCTCGTCCTCGGCCTCACCGCCTGCGGCGGAGAAGGCGTGCACGGCAAGCCCGGCGCGGCCGGCGTCCACGACCCGTACTTCCCGAAGTCGGGCAACGGCGGCTACGACGTCACGCACTACGGCCTGACCCTGTCCTACGACCCCCGCGGCAAGCGCCTCACGGGGACGGCCGACATCACCGCGCGGGCCCTCCAGAACCTCAGCGCCTTCCACCTCGACCTGCTGGGAATGAACGTCTCCGACGTCACCGTCGAGGGGCGGAAGGCCCGTTGGAGCCGCGCCGGCCAGGAACTGACCGTGCGCCCCGCCGACGACCTCGACAAGGGGCGCACCTTCCGGGCGACCGTCCGCTTCTCCGGCAGCCCCCGGACGATCACCGACCCGGACGGTTCCAAGGAAGGCTGGCTGCGCACCGCCGACGGCGCCCTCGGCCTCGGCGAGCCGACGGGTTCGATGGCCTGGTTCCCCGGCGACCACCACCCCTCCGACAAGGCGTCCTACGACGTCCGCGTCAGCGTCCCCGAGGGCCTCCAGGCCGTCTCCAACGGGGAGTTGAGGAGCGAGACGACCAGCGGGGGCCGTACCACCTACGCCTGGCACACGGCCGAACCGATGGCGAGCTATGTCGCCACCCTCGCGATCGGCCACTACGACATCACCCGCTCCACGACGAAGAAGGGGCTGCCCGTCTACGTGGCGGTCGACCCCACCCAGGCCAAGGCGAGCAGAAAGGTGCTCGCGGGCATCCCCGGGATCATCGACTGGGAGGCGTACAACTTCGGCCCGTACCCCTTTTCGTCCACCGGCGCGATCGTGGACCGCGCCGACGACGCCGGCTACGCCCTGGAGACCCAGAACCGCCCCGTCTTCCCCGGCGCCCCCGACACCGCGACCCTCGTCCACGAACTGGCCCACCAGTGGTTCGGCGACTCGGTCACCCCGAAGTCCTGGCGCGACATGTGGCTCAACGAGGGCTTCGCCACGTACGCCGAGTGGCTGTGGCAGGAGGACCACGACGGCGAGAGCGCCGACGAGATCTTCCACGCGCTCTACAAGGGCGACTACTACGAACCGGCCGACAACAGCGAGATCTGGGCCTTCCCGCCCGCCGACCCGCCGGACGCCGCGCACATCTCCGACCCGCCCGTCTACTACCGGGGAGCGATGGTCCTGCACAAGATCCGCCGGCTGGTCGGCGACGACGCCTTCTACGACATCGTCCAGGGCTGGGCCGCCACGCACCGCCACCGGAACGCCGACACCGCCGACTTCACCGCCTACGTCGAGAAGTCGGCGCCGGACAAGGACTTCAGCGGGATCTGGGACCACTGGCTGCACGGCGAGGGCCGGCCGGACCACCCGTGAGCGCGGCGGACACGCGAGGAGCCCCCGGCCGCCGGCCGGGGGCTCCTCGCGTCGTGCGTCGGGATCAGACGTTGACGCCGAAGTCCTGCGCGATGCCGACGAGGCCCGAGGCGTAGCCCTGGCCGACCGCGCGGAACTTCCACTCCGCGCCGTTGCGGTAGAGCTCGCCGAAGACCATGGCGGTCTCGGTCGCCGCGTCCTCGGAGAGGTCGTAGCGGGCGATCTCGGCGCCGCCGGCCTGGTTCACGATGCGGATGTACGCGTTGCGGACCTGGCCGAAGTTCTGCGAGCGGGTCTCCGCGTCGTAGATCGAGACCGGGAAGACGATCTTCTCGACGTCGGCGGGCAGGCCCGCCAGGTTGACGTTGATCGCCTCGTCGTCGCCCGCGCCCTCGCCCGTCCGGTTGTCACCGGTGTGGACGATGGTCTGGTCCGGGGTCTGCTTGTTGTTGAAGAAGATGAAGTGGCCCTCTGAGTAGACCTTGCCCTCGGGGTTGACCGCGATGGCCGAGGCGTCGAGGTCGAAGTCGGTGCCCGTGGTGGTGCGGACATCCCAGCCGAGGCCCACGGTGACGGCGGTCAGGCCCGGAGCCTCCTTGGTGAGCGAGACGTTGCCACCCTTGGACAGGCTTACAGCCATTGTTGGGAGTCCCTTCCCTCGTTGCGTACGGGCTTCGTACTGAGGACGAAGCTACCGTCACCTCTATGAACGCCAAGGGGGGTCCCATAGGTTCCGCCTGTCTTTACTTTCTTTGCCAAAGTGTTCCGGGGCACTCGAACGGCCGCTGAAAACGGGGTGACGCGGACCGGCCGGGCACGGGACCATGGACCCATGTCCGGTCCCTATGTCATCCGCGGCTCCGTCTCCCTGCCCGAGGCCGAGCTGATGTGGCGTTTCTCGCGCTCCGGCGGCCCGGGCGGGCAGCACGTCAACACCAGCGACTCGCAGGTCGAGCTGCGCTTCGACCTAGCGAACACCGAGGCGCTGCCGCCTGTCTGGAAGGACCGCGCGCTCGCCAGGCTGGAGGGGCGCCTCGTGGACGGGGTCGTCAGCGTCCGGTCCTCCGAGCACCGCTCCCAGTGGCGCAACCGCGAGACGGCCGCCGTGCGCCTCGCGTCGCTGCTCGCCGAGGCGACCGCCCCGCCGCCCAAGCCGCGCCGCGCCACCCGCATCCCGCGGGGCATCAACGAACGGCGGCTGCGCGAGAAGAAGCAGCGCTCCGACACCAAGCGCGGCCGCACCGGCCGCGACTGGGGATGACTGAGGACGACTGGGATAGGGCCGGGGCCGCGCGGGCTCGCCGGGGCCGTCAGCCCAGGTGCCGGTAGCGGCCCTTGAAGTAGGTCAGCGGGCCGCCGTCCTCGCTCGGCACCCGGGCGGTCAGGACGCGGCCGATGACGAGGACGTGGTCGCCCGCGGTCACCCGCTGCTCGGTGCGGCACTCCAGGGTCGCCAGCGAACCGCCCACCAGCAGGGCCCCGGACGCCTCGCCGCGCACGTACGGGATGTCCTCGAACAGGAGCCGGTCGCTGATGCGGCCCTTCATCGCGAAGCGGCCCGCGATGTGACGCTGGCTCTCCGAGAGGACGGACACCCCCCACAGGGGCTGTTCGTCGAGCAGATCGTCCATCCGGGAGCCCTCGCGCAGGCTGACCATGACGAGCGGCGGGTCCAGGGACACGGACATGAAGGCCGTCGCGGTCATGCCGACGTCCTCGCCGCGCGGCCCGTCGGCGGCCAGCGCGGGCTCGTACGCGGTCACCAGGACCACACCCGCGGCCAGCCGGGACATGGCGGCGCGGAACTCGTCGTTGCTCACCCCCTCAGCATGCACGGGCGGGGTGGGCGGAGCGGCAGCGGGAGTCGTGAGCACGCCGAAACGCTAGTCTCCGCACCTGGGACCGCACATCGGACCTCTGCCCGAACCGGGACCTAGGTCCGGGGGCGGAGGGGAGCGGAGGGGAGGGGGCGTGCGAGGGGAAGACGGGGCCTGGAGGCCGTACGCTCAGGCCTGTTCATCCAGCGGGCACAAGCGTGCACAGGGTCTGCACACCAGACCGACAATGCGGTCGATAAACGGGCGCTGAAATGCAGAAACTCCACTCAATTGCTCATCTTCCGCTGTGACTTGAGTCACAGGAGCCATATTTTGTTGACCCTGTGTACCGAGTGGGGAGCGCGCTGTGATTCAGTGGCGGAGACGCCATGCAGGAAGCTACCAAGCAGTACGCCGTGAGGGTCCTCACGGCGAGCACCGCCCGGTCGCCAAGGCCGTAGTCAGCAGAGCACCGAAGAGCACCTGGGTACGCCGAGAGAACCCTGGAGTTGCTGCGAGGTCTCGAGGGGAGGGCGAATGGAGACCGAGTCGGAGCCCTACGTCCGTCTTGCGACCCTGCGGCAGCTGCACCAGGTGATGGCGGACATGAACACCGCCCGCAGCCTGGCCGACACGCTGCAGACCGTCGCCGACGGCGTGGTCACCGGGCTCGGCTACGAGCTGGCCTGCGTCAACCTCGTACGCCCCGACGGCGACCTCGTCGTCGCCGCCCTGGCGGGCAACTCCGCCGCCGAGGCCCTCATCACCGGCCGCGTCGGCTCCCGCACCTCCTGGGAGCGCCGGCTCACCATGGGCGAGGGCTGGGGCGACCTGCGGTTCATACCGCACACCGAGGGCTGGGTCCTGGACGAGGACGACGTGCCCCAGTGGTACACGGACGGTCCCGCACCGCGCTTCGAGGACGAGTGGCACCCCTCCGACCGCCTCTTCGCGCCGATGTACACCCCGAGCGTCTCCGGCGGCCACGGCGAGCTGATCGGCGTCCTGTCCGTGGACCGGCCGCGCAACGGCCGGCGGCCCGGCGCCTGGGGCCGCGAGGCCCTCCAGATGTACGCCTTCCAGGCCGCCATCGCGATCAGCAACGCACGGCTGCGCGCCAACATGCAGCGCGCCCTGGTCCGCCTGGAGCGCGAGCAGCAGGCCCTGCGCGCCAGCGAGGAGTCCTTCCGGCAGGCTTTCGAGTACGCGCCCTCCGGCATGGCGATCGCCGAGATGGGCGGTGACCAGCACGGGCGCATCCTGCGCACCAACGACGCCCTGTGCCGGCTGCTCGGGCGGCCCGCCTCCGCGATGCGCCGCTACTCCTTCTCCGACCTCGTGCACCCCGAGGACATCGGCACCCTGCTGCGCACCTCCGCCGAGGGCGGCCGGGCCGAGCTGCGGCTCGGGCGCCGCGACGGCACCTATGTCTGGGTCCACCTGCGCAACTCCGTCGTCGCGGACGCCGCCGACGGCCCGCGCTTCCTGCTCACCCACGTCGAGGACATAGAGGAGCGCAAGCGCCGGGAGCTCCAGCTCGCGCACCGCGCCTCGCACGACGCGCTGACCGGTCTGCCCAACTCCGCCGAACTGCGCTCCCGGCTCAGCTCCCGTCTCTGCGCCCGCCCGCAGTCCCTGCCGCCCGGCGCGGTCGCCTCACTGGACGCGGCCTACGGGCACGGGGACTTCGCGGAGCTGCCGGGCGCCGCCCACGACGGCCACCCCGCCTTCGACGGGAACGGGCACGGTTTCGACTTCCGGTCCGCCTCCGAGGCCTTCGACGCCTTCGACCACCACGTGCACACCATCGCCCCCGAGGGGGAGACGGACGACGGCACGAAGGGTCTCGCGGTGCTCTTCTGCGACCTCGACGGCTTCAAGTCGATCAACGACCGGTTCGGGCACAACGCGGGGGACGAGGTGCTCATCGAGGTCGCCCGCCGGCTGACCCACGGCGTCCGTGACGGCGACACGGTGGCCCGGCTCGGCGGCGACGAGTTCGTGGTCCTCGCCGACGGTCTCGGCCGGGCGGACGCCCAGGACCTCGCGGTCCGGCTGCGGAACGCGATCATCCCGCCCATCAGGGTCGACGGGCGGGCCGTGCGGGTCGGCGCCAGCTTCGGCATCGGGTGGGCACACTGCGGCATGACGGCGGACGAAGTGTTGAAATCCGCTGACGAGCGGATGTACGTCGAGAAACGATCACGTCCGAAACAACACAGGCGCGCGGGATAGCCCCAGGTCAGTGAGTCGGTGTGGTGAAGGCCCCCCGTTTGGCCCAGCGGGAGCGGGTAGGCTCGCCATTCATTCACGTACCGCATCTGAACCGCACCCGCTGAGGAGACCAAGGGATGACGCCCGGCAACAACGGCGCGAGCACGCCCGAGGACGACGACCCGTTCGGCTATCTGTACGCCGACGGTCAGGCCAACGGAGCCACCCCGCCGTCCGGAGGAGGTGGTGGCTACGGCTACCCCGGTTCGGTCAACCGGGTGCGGGCCGTCGGCGAGCGCCAGTACGGCCAGCAGCAGACCGCCCAGGGCCCCTACGGCCAGCCGAACGCCCCGACCGCCCCGTACGGCCAGGTGCCGCAGCAGCAGGGCTACAACCAGCCGAACGCGCACTACGCGGCCCCCGAGACCGTTCCGGGCGGACCCGTCACGACGCGCTCGCCCATGCCCGGTCACGGTGACGGCGGCGGGCGCGCCGGCGGCCCGAACACCAAGGGCCTCCTCATCGGCGCGATCGCCGTGGTCGCCGCCGTCGTGATCGGCATCGGCGTCGCCATGCTCGGTGGCGGCGGGGACGACGACAAGAACGACGCGGCGGCGGACCCCACCTCCACGGCCTCGCAGAGCGCCTCTCCGAGCCAGTCGGCGTCCAAGGCGCCGGGCGGTGCCATGGACCCGAAGGAGATCGACGCCAAGGCGTTGAACCTCGGCACCGGCGTGAGCACCGCCTCCGACGTCAAGGGCGCCCAGTCCGACGGCGGGGTCTACGTGGCCGGCCTGAACAGCCCGGGTGCCTCGGTCACCTGGACGGTCGACGGCGTCCCCAGCGACGGCGTCTACACCCTCTTCGCGCGCTACAGCGTGCCCGGCGCCGACCAGTCGATGACACTCACCGTCAATGGCAAGACCTTCGGCTCCAAGCTCAGCATGAAGAACTACGCGGACGCCGCCGACGGCGACTTCGCCAAGGGCTGGACGAAGACGTACGCCTGGCCCAGCCTCAACAAGGGCACCAACACGATCACCCTCTCCTGCGGGGACGGCGACAGCTGCAACGTGCTGCTCGACCAGTTCTCGCTGAAGAAGGGCCAGGTCAAGGACTAGGTTCCGGCCCGGACACCCGGGCCGCGAGCACCGGCCCCTGGGCCGCAGGAGAGGCCGCGCGGCTACGCCGCCGCGGCCTCCGTCGTGACCGTGACCCTGTCCAGCAGGCTCTCGTACAGCGGGCGGTCGAACTCGCCCGCCGTGGGGGCCGCGACCGTCGCCGCCGACAGGGCGACCGCGCGGGCCAGCCGGTCCGGCCAGGGCAACTTCTCGACCAGACCCGACAGCAGGCCCGCGACCGCCGAGTCGCCCGCGCCGGTCGGGTTCCCGTGGGCGCGCACGGGCGGCCTGGCCCGCCAGTGGCCGTCCGGGGTGTGCGCCAGGAGGCCCTCCGGGCCGAGGGAGGCCACCACCGCGTACGCGCCGCGCCTGCGGACGTTGCGGGCGGCCTGCAACGGCTCGTGGGAGCCGGTGAGTTCGGCGAGCTCGTCGGCGTTCGGCTTGACGATGTCGGGGCGGGCCGCGACGCCCCGGCGCAGCGGCTCGCCGCTCGTGTCGAGGAGCACCGGGACGGCCAGGGCGCGTGCGGTGCGCACGAGTTGGGCGTAGGCGCCGACCGGGACCCCGGGCGGCAGGCTGCCGCACAGGGCCACCGCGGAGGCCGAGCGCAGCAGCCGCTCGTACGTCTCCTGGAGGGCCGCCCACTCGGCGGGGGTGATCTCCGGTCCCGGTTCGTTGAGCTGAGTCGTGTCACCGGTCGTCGTGTCGACCACGGCTATGGTGCGGCGCGTCGCTCCGGCGACCGGGACGAGCGCGTCCTCGACCCGGGGTGTCCCGGCGAGCAGCTCGCCCACCTGACGGCCGGTCGCGCCGCCCGTGAACCCGGTGACCGTCACCTCGTGGCCGAGCGCGGCGAGCACGCGGCCGACGTTCAGGCCCTTGCCGCCCGGGCGTTCGGTCACCTCGCTCACCCGGTGCGAGGCGTGCGGGCGCAGGGACCGCACCTTGTAGGTGATGTCGAGAGCGGTGTTCAGCGTGACCGTGAGGATCACCTGCGACGACCTCCCCCGAGAGTGGTGTGACGTGGGCGCGCCGGCTGGGCGCCCGCCGGTGGTTCCGGAGGCACGATCATGCCAAAGACAACGGCGGTCGGCCCAGTCCCCGGGCCGACCGCCGTGCCACAACAAAGGGGCGAATCACCCCAGTTGGGGATCGACCACCCACGCGCCGCCGCGCATCACGCCCTTGAGCGCGAAGTCCGCGTCGAGCACCACGAGGTCCGCGTCCTTGCCGGGCTCCAGGGACCCCTTGCGGTCGTACAGGCCCAGCAGGCGGGCCGGGTTGGCCGAGATGGCCTCCACGACGTCGTCGACCGGCAGCCGGTCGACGGTGACCGCGCGCTGGAAGGCGCGGTCGAGGGTAAGCGTGGAGCCCGCGATCGAACCGCCCTCCACCAGGCGGGCGACGCCGTCCGCGACCTCGACCTCCAGCGGGCCGAGCATGTAGCGCCCGTCGCCGAAGCCGGCCGCGTCCATCGCGTCGGTGATCAACGCGACCCGTCCGGCGCCCGCGTGGTGGAACGCCAGCTCCAGCGAGGCGGGGTGCAGGTGCGTGCCGTCGTTGATCAGCTCGACGGTGACCCGCTCGTCCTCCAGGAGGGCGGCGATCGGGCCCGGCGCGCGGTGCCCGAGCGGCGGCATCGCGTTGAACAGGTGGGTCGCCACGGTCGCGCCCGCGTCGATGGCCGCCTGCGTCTGCTCGTACGTCGCGTCGGTGTGGCCGATCGCCGCGATCACGCCGTGCTCGGCGAGCAGCCGCACGGAGTCGAGGCCGCCCGGCAGCTCGGTGGCGAGGGTGACCATCTTGGCGTGGCCGCGGGCCGCGTCGATCAGCTTGCGGACGTCGGCGGGGTCCGGGTCGCGCAGCAGTTCCTCGGAGTGCGCGCCCTTGCGGCACGGCGAGATGAACGGCCCCTCGAAGTGGATGCCCGCGAGGTCGCCCTGCTCGGCCAGCTCGGAGAGCAGTCCGGCGCGCTGGGCGAGGCCGTCCATGTCTCCGGTGACGGTGGAGGCGACGACGGTGGTGGTGCCGTGCAGACGGTGGGTGTGGATGCCCTTCAGGACGTCCTCGACCGTGCCCGAGGTGAAGGACGCGCCGCCACCGCCGTGGTTGTGGATGTCGACGAAGCCGGGGACCAGCCAGTGGCCGGACAGGTCGACGACGTCGGCGTCCGCGGGAGCGCTCCCGCCGATGCGCGCACCGTCGACGATGACGCGGCCTTCGGGCACGGTCCCGGTGGGCAGGACCACCCGGGCACCGGCGAGAACCTTGCTAGGAGCCATCAGGTGGTTACCTCCGGGGAGTCGTTGACGTGGTGTTCAGGAGGTCCCGGGCGAGGAGCCCGGCACCGAGGCAGCCAGCCGTGTCCCCGAGGGCGGCGGGGACGATGGACGGCAGTTTCTGGAAGGTGACGCGGCGCTCGACCGCGGCCCGCAGCGGTGTGAACAAGGTTTCCCCGGCCTCCGCGAGCCCGCCACCGATGATCAGGGTGCGCGGGTCCAGGAGGGTGAGCGCGGTGACCAGCCCGTCGGCGAGCGCGTCGACGGCGTCCTGCCACACGGCCCGCGCCCGCGGGTCGCCCGACTCGACGGCCTTGGCGCAGTCCGCCGCGTCCGCGTCCGGGTCGCCGGACACCTCGGCCCAGGCCTGGCTGACGGCCGCCGCCGAGGCGAACCGTTCCAGACAGCCGTACTGCCCGCAGGGACACGCGGTCCCGCCGGGCCGTACGACGATGTGGCCGATCTCCCCGGCGAAACCGTGCGCGCCCTCCTCGACGCTGCCGTTGATGCCGATGGCCCCCGCTATGCCGGTGCCCAGCGGCACGAACAGGAAGCGGTCCGCCCCCTGGCCGGCGCCGATCCGGCCCTCCGCGAGACCGCCGGTGCGCACGTCGTGCCCGAGGGCCACGGGGACGCCGCCGAGCCGTTCGCCGAGCAGCCGGCGCAGCGGGACGTCGCGCCAGCCGAGGTTGGCGGCGTAGACGGCGATGCCGTGTTCGGCGTCGACGATGCCGGGCACGGCGACGCCGGCCGCCAGGGCGCTCTGGCCGAAGTGCTTCTCGCCGTGGGCGCGCAGCTCGGCGGCGAAGTCGAGGATGTCGTCGACGACGGCCTCGGGCCCGCGCTCGCGGCCGGTGGCCCGGCGGGCCTGGTGCAGCAGCACGGGGTGCTCGGGGGCCTGCGGCGGCGGCGCGTCGGGGCGGCCGGCGGCGGGTTCGGGGTCGACCCCGACGAGGGCCGCCTTCATCCCGGTGCCGCCCACATCGAGGGCGATGACATGTCTCACGGGGGACAGTGTCGCCCCTTACCCCAGGAGAGGTCTAGTCCACTCACGTGGTGTAGACCTTGGATCCGCATTCCGAGACGGATGCAACGGACGCACAAGCAAATGAAGCAGCCGATACGGCTCAGGGGTTGGGGAGAGCAAGCGGTGCAGCGGCGTATGACGGGAATGACGGCGGCGGTCTCGGTCCTGGGCATGGCGGCGACCCTCGCGGGGTGCGGCGGCTCGGAGGAATCCTCGGACGTGACGCTCAGACTCGTGGCCGCGGACTACGGCGACTCGAAGGCCAACACCTCGCGCACGTACTGGGACGGTCTCGCGAAGGCCTACGAGTCCGCGCACCCGGGGACCAGGGTCGAGGTCAGCGTCTACCCCTGGACCGACGTCGACCGCAAGGTCAAGGAGATGGTCGCGGCGGGCCACGCGCCCGACATGGCGCAGATCGGCGCGTACGCCGACTACGCGGCGAAAGGCCAGCTCTACCGGGCCGACGACCTGGTCTCCATACCCGTGCAGGCCAACTTCGTCTCCCAGCTCGCCGACGCCGGGCAGATCGACCAGACGCAGTACGGGCTGCCGTTCGCCTCGTCCACGCGGCTCCTCTTCTTCAACAAGACGCTGTTCTCCGAGGCCGGCATCACCCCGCCCACGACCTGGAGCGAGCTCGCGGCCGACGCGAGGGCGCTCAAGGCGAAGGGCGTGAAGTTCCCCTACGCGCTGCCGCTCGGTCCCGAGGAGGCCCAGGCGGAGACGATGCAGTGGCTGCTGAGCGGCGGCGGCACCGGCTACACGGACGACGTCGGCACGTACTCCATAGATTCCGTGCAGAACGTCCACACGTTCTCCTGGATCAAGGAGGAACTGGTCGCCAAGGGCCTCACCGGACCCGTCGCACCTGCCAAGCTGAACCGTGCGGCCGCCTTCTCGGCGTTCACCCGCGGTGACGTCGGCATGCTCGTCGGACACCCCACCCTGATGCAGCAGGCCGCGAGCAAGGGCGTGAAGTTCGGCATGGTGCCGATGCCCGGCATCGACGGCAGGGCGAAGGCGACCATGGGCGTCGCCGACTGGATGATGGCCTTCAAGAAGAACGGCAACGCCGAGCAGGTCGGCGACTTCCTCGACTTCGTCTACCAGGACAAGAACGTCCTGGCCTTCTCCCACAAGTACGACCTGCTGCCCGTCACCGCGTCCGCGTCCGAGGCCATGGCCGTGGACAAGGACGACAAGGACCTGGAGCCCTTCCTCGCCCAGCTCCCCTCCTCCCAGCTCTACCCGGTCGGCAAGACCTCCTGGGCCGGGGTCAGCGCCGACGTGAAGAGCAGCATCGCCAAGGCCGTCAGCCCGGGCGGCGACCCGGCCGAGGTGCTCGGCTCGCTCCAGACCAGCGCGACCATGGCGGACAGCAGGGCGGGCTAGCCCTCCGGGCAGGACGAGGGCCAGGGGCCAGGACGAGGGGCACGGGCCGCTGTCGGTGGTGGGGGTTACCGTGCTGTCCATGGAAGAGCTGCCGGCGCGGGAACAGCGCGTCCTCGCCCTGGAGCGCCGTGGCTTCGCGGGCCCCGGCGCCAAGGAGCGCGCGATACGGGAACAGCTGGGTCTGGCCCCGGTCCGCTACTACCAGCTGCTCAACGCCCTGCTGGACGACCCGAGGGCCCTCGCGCACGACCCGGTGACGGTGAACCGGCTGCGCCGGGTGCGGGAGGCCCGCCGCTCGGAGCGCTGACCGGCCGGGCCCCGGCGCATTCCGGCCGCACGGTCCCCCGCGCGGCCACGAGCCGGGGGTGCGCCCGCCCGGACCCGGATAGGGTCGCCCCATGGGCAGCCACCCCGAATCCAAGGACCCCTTGCCGGCCCCGGTGACCCCCGCCGGGCGCGACGGTCTGGAAGCGATCCTCTCCCGCCCCACCCGGACGGTCGTCGCACTCGACTTCGACGGGACCCTCGCCCCCATCGTCGCCGACCCCGACCGGGCCCGCGCACATCCGGACGCGGTCCCCGCCCTCGCGGCACTGGCCCCGAAGGTCGCCTCCGTCGCCGTGATCACCGGCCGTCCGCCCGGCGTCGCCGTCCGGCACGGCGGCTTCGCGGGCGTCCCCGGACTGGAGCACCTCGTCGTCCTCGGCCACTACGGCGCCGAACGCTGGGACGCCGTCAGCGGCGACGTCACCGCCCCCGCCCCGCACCCCGGCGTCGCCGCCGTCCGCGCCGAACTGCCGGGCTTCCTGGACAAGATCGGCGCCTGGCAGGGCACCTGGATCGAGGAGAAGGGCCGCGCGCTCGCCGTGCACACGCGCCGCGCCGAGGACCCGCAGGCCGCCTTCGAAGCGCTCCGTGAACCGCTCGCCGACCTCGCCACCCGGCACGGACTGATCGTCGAACCCGGCCGGATGGTCCTGGAGCTGCGCCCGCCCGGCATGGACAAGGGGGTCGCCCTCCTCGACTACATCCGCGAGACCGGCGCCGAGGCCGTCCTGTACGCCGGTGACGACCTGGGCGACCTGCCCGCGTTCGCCGCCGTGGACAAGCTCCGCTCCGACGGCGTCCCCGGGCTCCTGGTGTGCAGCGGCACCCCCGAGGTCGGTGAACTCGCCGAGCGCGCCGACCTGGTGGTCGACGGGCCGGCCGGAGTCGTCCGGCTGCTCGCCGCGCTCGCCGCGCGACTGGCCTGAGAACGAAGGCCGTTGCCCGCCGGGTCACGACAACCCGGCTGCGGCAACGGCCTTGTTGGACGGTGGCCGGTGGACGGCCGGTCGCCGGGTCAGGCCTCCAGCGCGTGCAGCTGGTCCAGGAACCACTGGGCCGGCGGCAGCGCGGTGGCCGCGGCGGTCAGCCGCTTGGTCCGCTCGGCGCGTTCGCCCGGCTGCATGGTCAGCGCCTCGTGCAGGGCCCGCGCGGTGCCGATGATGTCGTACGGGTTCACCGAGACGGCGTCCTCGCCCAGCTCCTCGTACGCCCCCGCCTCCCGCGACAGGACCAGGACGCAGCCCTCGTCCGAGACGACCGGGACCTCCTTGGCGACGAGGTTCATGCCGTCCCTGATGGGGTTCACCAGGGCCACGTCCGCCAGCCGGTACGCGGCGAGCGAGCGGGCGAAGTCGTCCTTGACGTGCAGCACGACCGGGGTCCAACCGGGCGTCCCGTAGCTGGAGTTGATCTCGTCGGCGACGCGCTGCACCTCGGCCGTGTAGTCCCGGTAGATCGCGAGGTCCTGCCGCGAGGGGTAGGCGAACGCCACGTGGACGACGCGCTCGCGCCACTCCGGGTGGTCGTCGAGGAGCTGCCGGTAGGCCAGCATGCCGCGCACGATGTTCTTCGACAGCTCGGTCCGGTCGACGCGCACGATCGTCCGGCGCCCCTCGCCGATCTCCTCGCGCAGCGCGACGATCCGCTCCTCGACGTCGGCCTCGTGCGAGCGGGCGCGCAGGAACTCGGCGTCCGCGCCGAGCCCGTGCACGCCGACGAGGGTCCGGGCGGGCGCGGCGCCGTCGAGGTGCTCGACCGACCGCGACGCCTCCGAGGCGGGCGGCACGCGGTAGCGCTCCGGGTCGATCTCCGCCGCGCAGTCCAGGAAGGCCGTCGCCCAGCGCCAGGTCAGGAACGCCAGCCGGTCCGCGCCGAGCATGCCGTCCAGCAGCTCCGCGCGGATGTCGTCGGGCAGCATCCGGAAGTAGTCCACGGGCGCCCACGGCGTGTGGGAGAAGTGGCCGATGCGCAGGTCGGGCCGGAGCGCGCGGAGCAGCCCCGGCACCAGGCACAGGTGGTAGTCCTGGACCAGCACCGAGGCGCCCTCGGCGGCCTCCTCGGCCAGCGCCTCGGCGAAGGCCTGGTTGTAGGCGCGGTACGCGTCCCACTGGCGCCGGAACTCCGCGTCGAAGACCGGCTCCAGCGGGGTCTGGTACAGCATGTGGTGGACGAACCACAGCACGGAGTTGGCGATGCCGTTGTACGCGTCGGCGTGCACCTCGGCGTCGATGTCCAGCATCCGCACGCCGTCCTCCCCGACCCCCCGGCGCACGGCCTCCCGGTCGCCGTCGCCGAGGGCCGCGCACACCCACAGGGCGTCCGCGTCCGGCCCGATCGCCGACAGCCCGGAGACGAGCCCGCCGCCGCCCCGCTTGGCCTGCAGCGAGCCGTCGTCCTGGGTCTGGTAGGTGATCGGGCCGCGGTTGGACGCGACGAGGATGCCGTGGGCACCGTGCGTGGAAGCCATGCCTCGAAACCTAGCCCCGTCCGGAAACGCTCAAACGTTCCCGTCGGCCGTATGCGATCCCCGGCCGACGGGAACGCTCACGCGGCTTTGCGCTGCTGGTACTCGGCGATTTCGGACATGGGGGGCCTTTCCTCCGTGTCCACCGAGTACGTGCGCGGCTCGAAACCGTCCCGGGTGCGCTCGAACTGGGTGATCGCGGGGCGGATCAGGTGGCCGCGGGCCAGCCGCAACTGGGCGGTGCGGTAGATCGCGGCGGCCATGCGGCCCAGGGCCTGGCCGTCCTGGTGGCGGTGCTTGCGCACCCCCACGTCGACCTGGGCGAGGGCGTCCAGGCCCACCAGGTGCAGCGCGTCGACGAGCATGCCCAGCTCCACGCCGTACCCGACCGGGAACGGCAGCTGTTCGAGCAGCGAGCGCCGGGCCGCGTACTCCCCGCCGAGCGGCTGCACGAAGCCCGCGAGCTGCGGCCAGTGCATGTTCAGCAGGGGGCGGGCCATCAGCTCGGTGACCCGGCCGCCCTGCCCGGCGGCGCCGCCCAGCGGACGGTCGTACATCGCCTTGACGAGATCGACGCCCGGGTCCGTGAGCAGGGGGCCCACGATCCCGAGGACGAAGTCGGACGAGAACTCCTTGAGGTCCGCGTCGATGAAACAGACGATGTCGCCGCTCGTCACGAGCAGCGACCGCCACAGCACCTCGCCCTTGCCGGGCACGGCCGGCAGGCTGGGCAGGATGTCGTCGCGGTGCACCACTCTGGCGCCCGCGGCGGCGGCGACCGCGGACGTGCGGTCCGTGGAGCCCGAGTCGACGACGACGATCTCGTCGACGAGGGGCACCTGCTGCATCAGGTCGTGGCGGATGATCGAGACGATCTCGCCGACGGTCTCCTCCTCGTTGAGCGCGGGCAGCACCACGCTGACCGTCGACCCGGAGGTGCGTTTCGCGGCCATGATCTTGTGGAGCGGGCGGTCGGTCAGGGACCAGGAGCGTGTGCTCAGCCAGCGGTCGACTTCATTCAGCACGGTCTGCGGCTCCTCACTGTCTGATCACACGCTCTCATCAGCGTGCCCGCTGCGGCCAGCGGCTGATCGCTTGCCGTCGTCTCGCGGTTCGGACGACTGCTTCAACTGTCCTGGCCTTCGGTTACAGTCTTGAACAACGCTGATGACCATCGCATGTCCTGGATCATCGGCACGCAATATGCTCAACAGTTCAACAATCGAATACCGCTCATCCAGAGGGGCAGAGGGATACGGCCCGTTGAAGCCCCGGCAACCCTCCAGCCGGTCTCGTACCGATCGCCAGACGATCGCGTCGCGAGGCTCCCGGCTAGGGAAGGTGCCAAATCCGTCTCACGGCGAAGTGCGTCGTGAGGAAGATGAGGAGAAAGGGCCTCGCCTCCATGGCTGCGCAGACAGTTGCAAGCACCACGAACTCCGCAGAAGCGGTCGATCTCGGCCCGGCCGCGGCGCTTTCCTGCCGCGAGTGCGGACACCGCGTCCCCCTCGGTCCGGTCTTCGCCTGCGAGGAGTGTTTCGGCCCGCTGGAGATCGCGTACGACTTCTCGGCCTACGAAACCGAAGAACTCCGCAAGCGCATCGAAGCGGGACCCGCGAACATCTGGCGCTACGCGCCGCTGCTGCCCGTCCCCGCGGACGTGGCGGACAAGCCGAACATCAACCCGGGCTGGACCAAGCTCGTGCAGGCCGACAACCTGGCCCGCGAGCTCGGCGTCGAGACCGGCAAGCTGTTCGTCAAGGACGACTCCGGCAACCCGACGCACTCCTTCAAGGACCGCGTCGTCGCCCAGGCCATCGAAGCGGCCCGCGTCTTCGGCTTCACCACCCTCTCCTGCTCCTCCACGGGCAACCTCGCCGGCGCCGTCGGCGCGGCGGCGGCCCGCGCCGGCTTCCGCTCCTGCGTGTTCATCCCGCACGACCTGGAGCAGGGCAAGGTCGTCATGGCCGCGGTCTACGGCGGCGAGCTGGTCGGCATCCAGGGCAACTACGACGACGTGAACCGCTTCTGCTCCGAGCTGATCGGCGACCCGGCCGGCGAGGGCTGGGGCTTCGTCAACGTCAACCTCCGCCCGTACTACGCCGAGGGCTCCAAGACGCTGGCGTACGAGATCTGCGAGCAGCTCGGCTGGAAGCTGCCGGACCAGCTCGTCGTGCCGATCGCCTCCGGCTCCCAGCTCACGAAGATCGACAAGGGCCTCCAGGAGCTGATCAAGCTCGGACTCGTCGAGGACAGGCCCTACAAGATCTTCGGCGCCCAGGCCGAGGGCTGCTCGCCGGTCTCCGTCGCCTACAAGGCCGGCCACGACGTGGTCCGTCCGCAGAAGCCGGACACCATCGCCAAGTCGCTCGCCATCGGCAACCCCGCCGACGGGCCCTACGTGCTCGACATCGCGCGGCGCACCGGCGGTGCCGTGGAGGACGTGAACGACGCGCAGATCGTCGACGCGATCAAGCTGCTCGCGCGCACCGAGGGCATCTTCGCGGAGACCGCGGGCGGGGTGACCGTCGGCGTCACCCGCAAGCTGATCGAGAGCGGTCTGCTCGACCCGTCCCTGACCACCGTCGTCCTCAACACCGGCGACGGCCTGAAGACTCTGGACGCGGTGGCCTCGGACACCGGGCTGACCGCGACCATCCGCCCGAACCTCGACTCCTTCCGAGAGGCTGGCCTCGCATCATGAGCGTCAACGTCCGCATCCCCACCATCCTGCGCACCTACACGGGGGGCGCCGCCGAGGTGACGGCCGAGGGTGCGACCCTCGCCGAGGTCATCGCCGACCTGGAGAAGAACCACACGGGTATCAGCGCGCGCGTCCTGGACGACCAGGGCAAGCTGCGCCGCTTCGTCAACGTGTACGTGAACGACGACGACGTGCGCTTCGAGCAGGGCCTGGAGACGGCGATCCCGGACGGTGGGGGCGTGTCGATCATTCCGGCCGTCGCCGGAGGCTGATCGTTACCCTCGGTAATACCGAACACGAAGAGTTCATCGAATTGCCCCCTCCGTGAGAGAAGTGGAGGGGGTAATTCCATAGGGTTGACCGGGGTAGGGTTGGGGAAGTCGCCCCGTTCTGGATGTTGGTTTCATGCCGGACGCATATGAGTTCTTTCCCGGCAGCCGACAAGAAGTAGCCAAAGTGCCCGGCCTTTTTGAGCCGTTTATGGCATTTACGGGGCCCGACTTGCCCTGGATCTCCGCGAATTATCCCCATACCGGCGATCGGTCGTGCCCAGAATTCTCGTCCGATTGACCTGTTGCAGACGGCAGTTGGACAGATACATTCAGCCGCGGTCGACGCGTTCCGGCGCACACCCCCAACCCGTTGGGGGGTGGAGGTCTGACCCGGATCCGCGAAGTGCGGGTCTGTGCAAGGGCCAGTAATAGGGGAGTTAGGCATGGCTCAGGGCACCGTCAAGTGGTTCAACGCGGAGAAGGGGTACGGCTTCATCGCGGTCGACGGTGGTGCGGACGTCTTCGTGCACTACAGCGCGATTCAGATGGACGGCTACCGCACCCTCGAAGAGGGTCAGCGAGTGGAGTTCGAGATCTCGCAGGGCCAGAAGGGTCCGCAGGCGGACATGGTCAAACTCGCCGTCTGATCGGGCGCGAACGACCACCGACGCAACTCACGCCGAGGGGCTCGCATCCCACCAGGGATGCGGGCCCCTCGTGCGTCTTCCCTCTGCTTGCCTCCGCGCGCGCGGGCGCGCGAGCGCGCGCCTGTCGGAGGCTTCGCGCAGGGGCCGGTTTTGTGGGAGGCGCTTGCGCCCGCCCGTCGCCCGACCGCCACCCCTCAACGAGCTCGCTTCGCGAGCGCACCTTGCACTCGGCGGGGTCGAGTGCTAATCATTGGCGTTAGCACTCTCCCAGTGAGAGTGACAGAACTTGGATCGGGCCAGCGAGGTCCGCAGGCCGGTGGGGCAAGGAACCACAGGGCATGCAGGCCGTCCGTCGCGGGCGCCGGCGCGATCCGGAGCAATCCACCCCGTCCGGGAGGACCACTTCACATGGCCAAGATCATCGCGTTCGACGAGGAGGCACGGCGCGGTCTCGAGCGCGGGATGAACCAGCTCGCCGACGCCGTCAAGGTCACCCTCGGCCCCAAGGGCCGTAACGTCGTCCTCGAGAAGAAGTGGGGCGCGCCCACGATCACCAACGATGGTGTTTCCATCGCCAAGGAGATCGAGCTCGAGGACCCGTACGAGAAGATCGGCGCCGAGCTGGTCAAGGAAGTCGCCAAGAAGACGGACGACGTCGCCGGTGACGGTACGACCACCGCGACCGTCCTGGCCCAGGCACTCGTCCGCGAGGGCCTGCGCAACGTCGCCGCCGGCGCCAACCCGATGGCCCTCAAGCGCGGTATCGAGAAGGCCGTCGAGGCCGTCTCCGGTGCCCTGCTCGAGCAGGCCAAGGATGTCGAGACCAAGGAGCAGATCGCTTCCACGGCCTCCATCTCCGCCGCCGACACCCAGATCGGCGAGCTCATCGCCGAGGCGATGGACAAGGTCGGCAAGGAAGGCGTCATCACCGTCGAGGAGTCCCAGACCTTCGGTCTGGAGCTGGAGCTCACCGAGGGTATGCGCTTCGACAAGGGCTACATCTCGGCGTACTTCGCCACCGACATGGAGCGTATGGAGGCCGTCCTCGACGACCCGTACATCCTGATCGCGAACTCCAAGATCGCGAACGTCAAGGACCTGCTCCCGCTCCTCGAGAAGGTCATGCAGGGCGGCAAGCCGCTGCTGATCATCGCCGAGGACGTCGAGGGCGAGGCCCTGTCGACCCTGGTCGTCAACAAGATCCGTGGCACCTTCAAGTCCGTCGCCGTCAAGGCTCCGGGCTTCGGTGACCGCCGCAAGGCCATGCTCGGCGACATCGCCATCCTCACGGGCGGCGAGGTCATCTCCGAGGAGGTCGGCCTCAAGCTGGAGAACGCGGGTCTGGACCTGCTGGGCCGTGCCCGCAAGGTCGTCATCACCAAGGACGAGACCACGATCGTCGACGGCTCCGGCTCTGCCGACCAGGTCGCCGGCCGGGTCAACCAGATCCGTGCCGAGATCGAGAACTCGGACTCGGACTACGACCGCGAGAAGCTCCAGGAGCGTCTGGCGAAGCTGGCCGGCGGCGTGGCCGTCATCAAGGCCGGTGCCGCCACCGAGGTCGAGCTCAAGGAGCGCAAGCACCGCATCGAGGACGCCGTTCGCAACGCGAAGGCGGCCGTCGAGGAGGGCATCGTCGCCGGTGGTGGCGTGGCTCTGCTCCAGGCTTCCTCGGTCTTCGAGAAGCTCGAGCTCACCGGTGACGAGGCGACCGGCGCCAACGCCGTGAAGCTCGCGCTGGAGGCCCCGCTCAAGCAGATCGCCGTCAACGGTGGTCTCGAGGGTGGCGTCATCGTCGAGAAGGTGCGCAACCTTCCCGTCGGCCACGGCCTGAACGCCGCGACCGGTGAGTACGTCGACATGATCGCCGAAGGCATCATCGACCCGGCGAAGGTCACGCGCTCTGCCCTGCAGAACGCCGCCTCCATCGCCGCGCTGTTCCTCACCACCGAGGCCGTCATCGCCGACAAGCCGGAGAAGGCGGGCGCTGCCCCGGCCGGCGGCGGCATGCCGGGCGGTGACATGGACTTCTGATCCCCTCGCGGATCAGCGGTTCGTCGCAGTACGACACCGAGGGCGGCACCCCTGAAGGGGGGTGCCGCCCTCGGGCGTTCCCGCTCTCCCGCCGCGCCCGTCACGGCGGCGGCGGGAGAGGGGTGATCAGGAGTTGGAGAACGCGTCGCGCAGCCGCATCTCGTTGAAGCCGTTGGCGTCGTAGTCGTCCGAGTACGTCAGCGCGAGCCGGCCGTTCGAGGCCGTGGCCACGGCCGGGCCGCCCTGCCCGCCGCCGGTCACCACGTTCATGCGGGTGGCCGGAAGCCTGCCGGTCGTCGTGCCGTCCGCGTTGAAGCCGCGGGCCCACACGTCGTCCTGGCCCGCGTACCGGGTGGCCGGGTTGCCGACGATCACGTCGAAGGCCTCCTTCCACGCGACGACGAAGGTGCCGTCGTCGGCGACCGCGACATCGGCGTCCGCCTGGTCGGAGACCGGCCGCTTGCCGTCGACGTAGGGGCCGGTGTCGGTGCCGTCCTCGGCGGTCCGCCGGTCCGCCGCCGCGGGAGTGCCGGTCGCCGAGAAGAAGCGCTGGTTGATCCGCTGCGGCCGCACCAGTGTGCCGGTGCCGGTGGTGTACTCGTCGGTCCAGGCGACGACGAACCGGCCGTCACCGGTGGAGGCCACCGCGGGCTTGGTCTGCTGCCCGTCGGCGAGGGAGTTGCCCACCTTGCGGGCCACGGAGAAGCCGCCGGAGGTGTTCAGCTTGGCGACACCGATGTTGAGGCCGCCGTTGCCGTCCGCGTCCTCCTCCCAGGCGATCACGGTGTTCCCGGCGTCGTCGATCGCCGCGTCGGGCCGGCGGTTCGAGCCGGCGACACCGGAGTTGACGGTGCTGACCTGCACGTCCTGGTAGCGCAGCGCGCCGGTCGGGGACCAGCTGCTCGCGTAGACCTGGTTGAGGGTCGAGCCGTCGGCCGTGCTCTCCCAGGCGACGCTGTACGAGCCGTCGCCGGCCACCGCGACCGCCGGCCGCAGCTGGTCCCCGTCACCGGAGGCGTGCGGGCGCGGCAGCGTGGTGACGGTGCCGCCCGGGGTCACCTTGCGGACCGCGATGTCGGCGTACTTGTTGCCGTCGTCGTCCTTGGCCCACACGACGATCGCGTTGCCCTGGTCGTCCACGCCCACGTCGGGCTTCTGGTGCGACCAGGTCGTCCCGGTGCCGGTGTTGCCGTTGCTCAGCAGCTTCTCGTCCCACAGCGGCACCCCGTCCTTGTACAGGCGCAGGTACACGTCGGTGCCCAGCTCGCTGTCCGAGGCGTCGTGCCGGTCGCCCTGCTCGTAGGCCACCGCGGTGTAGACGGACGAGGTGCCGCCGGAGGCGACGGCGCTGTAGTGCTGGTCGCCGTTCGTACCCACGTTGACCCGGGAGTAGTGCTGGGACGTCGAGCCGTACTTCGCGGCGTCGAGGTCGACCGCGCTCGCGCGCACCTTGTTGAAGTTGGCGACGTACGCCTGGTAGGTGCCCGCGTCGTCGATGCGCAGAATCGTCTCGTCGTTCGTCTTCAGCGAGCCCGCGGTCCAGTTGTGGGAGCCCGTGTACACGTGCTGGACCTGGGTGCCGTCGCTCTTCTTCCACTCCGTCAGCAGGTACTTGGAGTGGGTGGTGCCGTGGTTGCAGGAGGCGCCCGCCGAGGTCTTGTAGCGGCAGCCGCCGGGGCGGTTGCCGTAGGCCGCGATGTCGAGGGCGGTCAGGTCGTTGATGCCCTTGTTGCCGCCGCCGTCACTGAGGTCGCGCGCGTTCGCGTCGACGCTGCATCCCTCGGACCGCTTCGTCGCCAGGGCGTCGTAGACGGCCGGGCGGGTGGTCCGCTGGTCGAGTTCGGCGGCGGAGATCCGGATCCTCCCGTCCATCGAGCAGTCGACCTGGTCGATGAACGAGGCCAGGATGTCGGCGTTGCCGTAGTGGGCGGCGTCCGAGGCGGTGTTGCGCGGCGAGAAGTACGCCTCGACCGGGGAGGCGGGGTCGCCGGTGGTGTAGTCGTACGTCGTGTGCAGGCTGTCGCCGGCGTGCTTGACCTGGTCGTTGAAGTGCGCGCGGTAGCGGGAGGCCAGGGTCGCGTTGCCGGACACGACGACCGCGTTGTTGATCTCGCCGTCCTGGCCGCCCGCGAGGTTCTGCGAGGCCTGCCAGACGACGTTCTTGCGTCCGTCGGTCAGCGAGTCGAGCACGAGGTACTTGTCGTGGTCGATCGCGTTCGCGTCGCCCGAGCCGTTGCCCAGGCACCCGCGGGAGCACCAGGTGAGGGTGGAGCCGCCGGTGAGCGCGAGGCTGTCCAGGTCGCTGCTGGGCCGGTTGGCCGACTCCGAGATGATGCGCAGCGTGACGCCGCGGCTCTGGGCGGCGGTGAGCTTCGCCCGCAGGTCCGCGCTGTTGAACCAGTACATGCCCATGTACAGGGTCGAGCCGGGAGCCGCGAGGTCGATCAGGTCGCCGACCGAGACGTTGATCGAGGAGTCGTAGGTCGTGGGCTTGGGATAGTTGAAGACCGACGTGTAGTTCCCGGAGACCACGGTCTCGGCCCGGGCGGTGGCCGGAGCTAAGAGGGTCGCGCCGAGAGCCAGAGGCGCGACGAGCGCGGCCGCCCGTCGTATGTGTCTGCCCATCAGTTTCCTTTTGTTCGGAGCCTGTTCGAATCGATCACATCCTAGGGACAGGCGCGGGCCCCTCTTCGCCCGCTGCCGGAGGCGCGTGATCCTCCCCGCCGCCCGCCCGTGGCCGAGCGGGCCCGCGGCGGTGCGGGCGTGGCCCGGATCACACGGGCCCGCGCGGGCCCGCCGGAATGCGGTGCCGGATGTCGTGGTTGACGCTGACGGGCAGTCGATGCACGCGCACATACCGTGTGGGATCCTCCGCCCCCGCAGAACGCCCGACGTGCCACCGACGAGCTCTCCGAGGAGCCCCCACATGACAGACGCCGCGTCCCGCGCCGCCGACATCCTTGCCCGCCCCGTGTCCGTGAACGGTCTGACCGTCCCGAACCGGATCGCGATGGCCCCGATGACCCGGATGTTCTCGCCGGGCGGCGTACCGGGGGAGGACGTCGTCGGCTACTACGCGCGGCGTGCCGCGGCGGGTGTCGGCCTCATCGTCACCGAGGGCACCTACGTGGGCCACGACTCGGCGGGCCAGAGCGACAGCGTGCCGCGCTTCCACGGCGAGGACCAGCTCGCCGGCTGGAAGAACGTCGCCGACGCCGTGCACGCGGCCGGCGGCACGATCGTCCCGCAGCTCTGGCACATCGGCATGGTCCGCAAGGCCGGTGAGCCGCCCTTCGCCGACGCCCCCGCCGTCGGTCCCTCCGGCGTCACCTCCGAGGGTGCCGAGGTCACCGGCAAGGCCATGACCCAGCAGGACCTCGACGACGTCATCGAGGCGTTCGCCAAGGCTGCCGCCGAGGCCGAGCGCATCGGCTTCGACGGAGTCGAGCTGCACGGCGCCCACGGCTACCTGCTCGACCAGTTCTTCTGGGCCGGCACCAACCGCCGCACCGACGCCTACGGCGGCGACCCGGTCGCCCGCACCAAGTTCTCCGCCGAGATCGTCGCCGCGGTCCGCGCCGCCGTCTCGCCCGAGTTCCCCGTCCTCTTCCGCTACTCGCAGTGGAAGCAGCAGGCGTACGACGCCCGCCTCGCGGAGACCCCGGAGGAGCTGGAGGCGATCCTCGCCCCGCTCGCCGCGGCCGGAGTCGACGCCTTCCACGCCTCCACCCGCCGCTACTGGGTGCCCGAGTTCGACGGCTCGGAGCTGAACCTCGCCGGCTGGACGAAGAAGATCACCGGCAAGCCCGCCATCAGCGTCGGCTCCGTCGGCCTGGACGGCGAGTTCCTCAAGGCCTTCCAGGGCGAGGGTTCGTCGGTGCGCGGCATCGACGACCTCCTCGACCGCCTGGAGCGCGACGAGTTCGACCTCGTCGCCATCGGCCGCGCGCTGCTCCAGGACCCGGAGTGGGCCGCCAAGGTGCTGGCCGGCCGCTTCGACGAGCTGAAGCCGTACGACGCCGCTGCGCTGAAGACGCTCAGCTAGTCCGAGCCTGCCTGAAGGGGCGGCGCCCGCTGTGACGCGGGCGCCGCCTCTTTTTCTTTGGCCCGCTCCGGTCAGCCCTCGGCGCCGACGTGCCCGACGAACACGGCCCACGCGGAGGCGCCGAAGGCGATCACGGGGCCCAGGTTCTTGGAATCCCGCACGGGGACGAGGGTGGGGTGACCTTCGGCGACCTCCAGGCAGTCCCCGCCGCTGGCTCCGCTGTACGTGGACTTCTGCCAAGTGGCGTGGCTCAGGTCGTATTCAGGGCTGTTCCTCATGCGCGTAATCCTCCGCCACCGAGTCGATCAGGGCCAGCGATTCCTGCGGTGAGAGGGCGTCGGCCGCGAGCAGGTGGAAGGTCAGATCGTGGTGGGCCACCGTGGCCGAGTCGTCCTCCAACCGGCCTGTGCCCAGCCCCTGTAGGTAGGCCAGGGGCGGTGCCGCGTCGAAGGTCATCAGCTTGAGGGAGCCCTCCATGGCCATGTGCGCTCCAGCTGTGAACGGCAGCACTTGCACGATGACCCGGTGCTCCCTGGCGAGCGTGGCGATGTGACACAGGGCCTCAGCCATGATCGGCCCCGCTCCCACCATCCGGCGAAGTACAGCCTCGTCAAGGACCGTCCACAACAACGGGCTTGTTGGATCGTCGAGGAGGTGTGCGCGCTCCAGCCGAGCGGCGACCAGCTCTTCGATGACCTCTTCCTTTGCCGTCGGTCGCCCTCGGCGGAACATCGCCTGCGCATACGCCCTGGTTTGCAACAAGCCGGGAATCAGCGTCGGCGCGTACTCCCTGATCGCCGAAGCAACCGCCTCCGCCTCCGCCGCCTCTGCGAAGTGGTCCGGGTACTTGGACCGGGCCAGCGCCCGGCAGTTGCGCTCGAAGAACCCCTTCGTGTTCAGGATCTCGTCTATCTGGACCGCGTATTCGAGATGCAGCCGCCGCGTCCCCGCCTCCAGCTGGCCGATGAACGAGCCGCTCACGAAGAGGGGTTCGCCCAGCTCCGCCTGGGAGAGCCCCGCGTTCTCGCGGGCGTACCGCAACTCCGCGCCGATCATCGCGCGGGGCGAGGAGGAGGGGTCGAGGTCCTTCGGTCCGGGCATGGCAACTCCCTGTCACACAGGTGGGGTTGTTGAGACGCAGACTCTGGCCAGGTTAGAGGGGTGATGGCCACGCTGGGTGGTGAAAGCGAACACTCAGCGTGGAGGGAACGGTCCGATGGAGATGACTCCGGGTACCCGGGTACGGCCGACGGAGGAGATCGTGGCGGAGCTGAAGGCGGCGCTGACCGGCGTCGGCGTGGTGCTGCCGTCGCTGCGGGTCGATCCGGTGACCGGGGCGAGCGACGAGCCGTTCGCCCTGGTCGCGCTCGGCCGCTGCAACGTCGGCACCGCGCAGAAGCTGACCGCGGTGCTGCGCGCGTGCGGCGGCACGGGCGAGGGCGGCGGCGCGTGAGCGAGGAGTACGCGGTCGACGAGCGGGACGGCCGGCTCGGGCAGGTGATGGGACGCGAGGGCGGGCTGGTCCAGCTGCGGCCGCCGGGCGGCGGGCGCGAGTGGGACTGTCCGCCGGAGTGCCTCGGGGAGCCGTCGCCGGGGGACCTGCTGCGGGCACGGGTGCGGCGGCTCAACGCGGAGACGCGGCTGCCGTGAGGGACCGGCCCGGGTGGTCACCGGTGAGGGGACCTCCGGGCCCGTCGCCGGACGCTAGAGGTTGCCCATGGGCTCGATGTCGACCTTCACCGGGGTGCCCCAGATGCGGAGCACCTCGTAGTCGGTGAACTCGTGGACGAGGCGGTAGGCCATGCCGGGGCGGGGGGTGCGGCGCTCGGCGGCGAGGTAGCGCTCGGCCTCGTGCCGGTCGCGGCGCGGGGTGCCGCACAGGTGCCACTCCTGGCCGGTCCACACCTCGGGGAGCCAGCGCTGCTGCGGCTGGGGGCGGTCGCCCCGGACCCCGTACCGGGACATGGCCCGCTCGGGCATCTCGTCCGGCGCGGGCGTCCGGACGTGCGTGTACGCGTCGTTGACCTCGGTGCGGCGGGCGGCGCGGCGGCGGGTCTCGCAGAGCAGGCAGCGGTCGGGTGCGCTCTCGTCCACGGGGCCGTTCGGATGCTCCGAGCAGCGGGTGGTCGGCGCCGCCGTCGTCACCGTCTCCTCCAGCAGGTCCAGGGCCCGCTTCAGGTCCGCCTTGACCTCGTGCAGCTTGGCGTCGGGGGTGTCGGCGTTCAGGGCGTCGCCGTGCTCCCCGAGCACCCGCAGGGCGCGCCCGAGGGCGGTCAGCTGTGCGTGGTTCATGGTCCCAGCGTCGCACGCGCCGCCGACAGTACGGCTACGCGGCGGCCGGTTCCGGGCTCGGGACGCGTGTCCTGTGGTCCAGGCCGAAGAAGTAGGTGGCCGCGAAGCCGACGGCGTACCCGGTCAGCAGGCCGCCCGCGTAGATCGCCGCGGTCAGGCCGAGCCCGCGGTTGCCGGACAGCAGCGGGAACAGGGCCCAGCCGGAGGGGCCGATGGCGGTCGAGCCGACCCGGTCGCCGAGCATCGAGAAGAAGCCGATGAAGGCGCCGCCCGCCGCTCCGCCCGCGCAGGCGGTGAGGAAGGGGCGGCCGAGGGGGAGCGAGACGCCGTAGATGAGGGGCTCGCCGACGCCGAGGAGACCGGCGGGCAGCGCGGAGCGGATCGTCGTGCGCAGCGAGGTGTCGTGGCGCAGCCGCACGTACACGGCGAGGGCGGCGCCCACCTGGCCCGCGCCCGCCATGGCGAGGACGGGCAGCAGCACGGTGTACCCCTGCTGCTCGATGAGCGTGGTGTGGATGGGGATGAGGGCTTGGTGCAGGCCGAGCATCACCAGCGGCAGGAACAGGGCGCCGAGGACGAGGCCGGCGAACGCGCCGGTGGTGGAGAGGAGCCAGTTCGCGGCCGTCCCGATGGCGGAGGACAGCTCACCGGCCGCGTACATCAGGGCGTACAGCGTCACCAGGCCGGTCAGCAGCACGGTCAGGGTCGGGGTGACGAGGACGTCCAGGGCGGTCGGGACCCAGCGGCGGCACCACTTCTCGACGTACGTGCCGAGGACGGCGGCGGCCAGTGCCCCTAGGACGCCGCCCTGGCCGGGGGCGAGGGTCATGCCGAACACGGTCACCTTGGCGACGCCCGCGTAGACGACGACCGCCGCCACCGCGCCGCCCAGGATCGGGGTCCCGCCGAACTCCTTGGCGGTGTTGTAGCCGACGAAGACGGCGATCAGCGCCATGAAGCCGCCGGCGATCGCGGCGAGGGCGGGCGTGATGCCGGTCAGCACACCGAGGTTGACGAGCAGGCCGTTCAGGCCCGCGATCACCCCGCAGCCGATCAGCGCCGGGATCAGCGGCACGAAGATGTCCGCGACCCGGCGCAGCAGCAGCTTGAGGGGCGTCGCGTTGCGCCGGGTCCGGTCGGCCTTCAGTTCGGCGCCGCGCAGCGCGAGACGCTCGGCCATGGGGGTCAGCAGTGCCTCGAACTCCGGGGTCACCCGGGCGACCGTGCCGGGGCCCAGCACGATCTGGTAGCTGTCGTCGTCCGCGACGACGCCGAGGACGGCGGGCAGCGCCCGCAGGGCGCCCTCGTCGACCAGGCCCCGGTCCCGCAGACCCAGCCGGAGCCGGGTCATGCAGTGGGCGACGGTGAGGACGTTCGCGGGGCCGCCCACCAGGGGGAGGATCGCGGCGGCTGTGGTGGAGTCCGGTGTACGCACTCCCCGAGCGTGCTGCTCAGCCGGACGCCTTCGCCAGCGCGGCACGCAGATGGCCCTGGCTCTCCTCCAGAAGGCGGGCGGCGGTCGGCCCGTCCACCGCGCCGAGGATCGTCAGGATCGCGTTCTTCACCTCGCCGTCGGTGGCGGCGAGCGCCTGCTCGATCTCCTCGTCCGAGGCACCGGTCGCGAGCGCGACGATCCGCCGGGAGCGGGCCCGCAGCTTCTCGTTCGAGGCCCGTACGTCGACCATCAGGTTCCCGTACGTCTTGCCGAGCCGGATCATCGTGATCGTCGACAGCATGTTCAGCACGAGCTTCTGGGCGGTGCCCGACTTCAGCCGGGTGGAACCGGTGAGCAGTTCGGGGCCCACCACGACCTCGATGCCGTGGTCGGCGGCGGCCGCGAGCGGGCTGTGCGCGTTGCACGACAGGCCGACCGTCAGCGCGCCGTGCGAGCGGGCGTGCTCGACCGCGCCCACCGCGTAGGGGGTGCGGCCGGAGGCGGAGACGCCGACCACCGTGTCGTCGGCGGTCAGCGCGAGCGCGTCGAGGTCGGCGGCGGCCAGCTCCTTGGAGTCCTCGGCGCCCTCGATCGAGGTGGACAGGGCGGTGGGGCCGCCCGCGATCAGGCCGACGACCCGGGTGGGGTCGGTGTTGAAGGTGGGCGGGCACTCGGAGGCGTCGAGCACACCGAGGCGGCCCGCGGTACCGGCGCCGGCGTAGACCAGGCGCCCACCGCGGGCCATGCGCTCCGCGATGCCGTCGATCGCGGCGGCGATGAGGGGGAGCTGCGCGGCGACGGCGGTCGGCACCGTCGCGTCCTCCCCGTTCATCAGCCGGGCGATCTCCAGCGTGGGCAGCCGGTCGATCTCGGACAGTTCGGGGCGGAACGCCTCGGTGGTCAGCGTCTCCAACTCTGCTCGAAGATCGCCGTAGTTGGGCAGGGAGGTCATGACGGGAGCGGCTCTTTCCGGTGAGGTGTCGTACCGCGCCCGGAGAGGGGCGCGGGCGGGACGACGTACGGCACCGTCACGCGGGTGGCGTCAGGCCGCCCACGGACCGCAGTCTCCCTGCTGAATCAAGTCCCCCGGTTTTGTGTCCCGCGAGGCGGCTATCGGCCGCCGCGCGGAGTATGGCGGTGCGCCAGGGCCTCGTAGGAGGCGGACAGCGCGGGTGCCGCCGTCTCGTAGGTGCGCTGGGCGACCCCCACGAACAGGCAGTCCACCACGAGGAGCTGGCTGGTGCGCGACGACATGGCCGCGGGCCGCAGCTCGCTCTCGCGGGCGGTGGAGGTGGTGAGGATGTGGTCGGCGTACTGCGTGACCGGTCCGCCGGGACGCCCGGTGATCGCGATCGTCGTCGCCCCGTGCTCGAAGGCGACCCGGAGCGGTTCGATGACGTCGCCGGTCGAACCGGAGTGGGTGATGGCGATCGCCACGTCCTTCGCGCGCAGCTGCACCGCGTTGGTCACCGCGAGGTGCGGGTCGCTGTGCGCGTTGGCTATCAGCCCGATCCGCATGAGCTTCTGGAAGAGGTCCTGCGCGACCAGGCCGGAGGCGCCGACGCCGTAGATGTCGATGCGGCGGGCGGCCGCGATGGCGGCGACGGCCGCGCCGAGCTGCACGGTGTCCAGCGAGGCGGCGGTGTCGGCGAGGGTCTGCTGCTCGTCGTAGGCGAGCTTCGCGACGACGTCGGCGATGGGGTCGTCGACCGCGATGTCGGCGGTGACCGCAGGAGCCCGGCCCGACTGCTGCTGGGCGGCGAGCCCGGCGAGCGCGAGGCGTAGGTCCCGGTAGCCCGGATAGCCGAGGAGGCGGGCCGTGCGCACGACGGTCGCCTCGCTGGTGCCGGTGAGTTCGGCGAGCCCGGTGACCGTGAGGGCCGCGCAGCCGGCCGGATCACCGGCGACGGCCTCGGCGACCCGCTGCATGGAGCGCGTCATCGAGGGCGCGAGGGTCCGCACCTTGGCCGCGAGGGCGGCAGGGGCGGGCGGAGCCTCGCCCGCGAAAATTTCCTTCACGTTCTGGGTCACATGATGAAAGATATTTTCCTTTGGGGCATACGGTCAAGGGTGCGCACAATGGGGGGCATGGACCCCAGCGACAGCCCCCTCAGCCCTCTGGAACAGGCGCTCCACGCGGCCCGTGCCCGTGTGCTCGCCGACCTGATCGCGGGCCAGGTCGCCCAGGCGGACGTCGTCTCCCTCGTCGAGGACTCGGTCGTGCAGCGCCGCTGGTGGGTCGAGCAGTGGCCGGAGGGCGCCGGATTCGTCGCCGGGCTCGTCGCCCAGGACGTGCAGGACGCGCTCCTGGAGCGGCACGGGCGCTGGCCGCTCTGCCCGGTCTGCGGCAGCGGCGACCCGCACGCCCTGGAGGTCGAGCCCGAGCTGGGACCCGACCCGCACTGGGTGTGCCACCAGGCGGGCGTGAAGGTCTCCCCGGTGGGATCGCTCGGTTCGGCGACCGGCACGGCCCCCGCGTGACCGTCTACATCGACCCGCCCACCTGGCCGGGCCACGGCCGGGTGTGGTCCCACCTGATCAGCGACGTCTCCTACGACGAACTCCACGCCTTCGCCGCGACGCTGGGCGCACCCCGCCGCGCCTTCGAGCGCGACCACTACGACATCCCCTCGCACCGCTACGCCGCCGCCGTGGACGCGGGGGCCGTCGAGGTCAGCAGCCGCGAGGTGGTGCGGCTGCTGCACGGGGCGGGACTGCGGCGGCGCAAGCACCCGGCCGGCTGACCGGTCCCGGCCCGCTCCGGCCGGGAGTGCCGCCCGCCGCGTCCCACCGCCGTGGAGCGAGCGGCCCGGTCAGCTCTCGCGGACGTACAGCCGCAACGACGCCTCCAGGTCGTGCAGTTCGTACGCCGCCCGTTCCTCGTCCTCGCTCACCCGGGTGAACCCGGCCCGCGCGATCACCCGCTGGGAGGGGGCGTTGTCCTGCTCGATGGCCGCGAACAGGAGCTTCACGTCGTCGCGGGCCAGGGCGTGCTCCGCGAGGGCGCACAGCGCCTCGGTCGCGTAACCCCGGCCGCGCGCGGTCTCCGCGAGGTCGTAGCCCACCTCGGCGCGCCCCTCCTCGTCGGGCACCCCGTGGAAGCCGATCCCTCCGACCGCCAGCCCGTCCTCGCGCCGCACGAGCACGAACATGCCCCACTCGGGCCGGTGCGTCCCCGCCTCGTACGCCTTCACCACCATGCCCGCGGCGTCCCGCGTGCCCTCGAACGGGCCGCCCTCGATCCACGCGAAGCCGCCGGTGCCGCCCGCGCGGAGGTCGGCGGCGGCCGCCGGGGTGACGCCCTGGAGCGTGAGCCGCTCGGCGTCGATGACCAGGTTGTTGCGCCAGCGCCACTCGGCGACCGGGGCGCGGCCGGGCAGGTCGGCCCGTCCGGTGGCCCACAGGAGGGTGTTCCAGGGGGCGCCCGGTTCGGGCCGGACGTGCGGGAAGATCCGGGTCAGGACCCAGGTGCACAGCTCGGCCGGCGGCCGGTAGGCGAGGGCGAGGCCCTCGGCGATGTCGTGGGTGTGCAGCAGGACCTCCGCGACGCCCATCGCGGCGAAGCCCTCGCGGTTCGCGCTGCGGAACGGGAACGGGTGGAAGGCCCGCACCTCGCGCGGGGTCGTGCGCACGGCGGCGGCGAGCAGCCCGCCGGTCGCCTCGATCACGTCGACGGCCCCCGCGTTGTCGGTGCCGTCGTCCAGCGTGATCTCGAACGGCACGTAGGCCGTCGTGGCCCGGCCCGCCAACTGCCCCGCGTACGCCACGAGATCACTCGCGATGTGCTCGGCGGTCCGCCGGCAGCTCCACTCCAGACCTCCCGCCCCGACCTCCCAGTCCAGTCCGGCCGCCGGCCGCAGCAGCGCGGCACAGTCCCGGACGGCTGCCTCCACCTGGTCCCCACCCGTGTCTCCCATGCGGCCGAGGATAGGACGGATCACGCTTCGGAACACACGGGATCGGCCGTCGCGCCCCCGGTTCCGACGATCCGTGATCCCGGCGTCCGGCGCTGCAGGCGCAGCGAGACGACGGCCAGGGCGATGGCCGCCGTGGTCAGGGCCGCGCCCGCCCAGGCGGTCGCCCCGTAGCCGAGGCCCGCGTCGATGACCGCCCCGCCGAGCCAGGGCCCGGCGGTGTTGCCCAGGTTGAAGGCGGCGGTGGTGGTGGCCGCGGCCAGGGTCGGAGCGGCGGCGGCCACGTTGAACATCCGCGCGTTCAGGGCCGGGGCGGTGCAGAAGCAGGCGACGCCGAGGAGGAAGGAGAGCAGGACCGCCGCGACGGCGTACCGCCCGAGGAGGGCGAACGCGACGAGCACGACCGTGTCCGCCGCCATCCCGGTGATCAGCACCCGGAACAGGTGCGCGTCGGCGAACCGCCCGCCGATCGCCGTCCCGAGGAGCGCGCCCACCCCGAACAGCGCCAGCACGGTCGGCACCCAGCCGTCGTCGAGGCCGGCGACATCGGTGAGCAGCGGGGCGAGGTAGCTGAACGCGCAGAAGACACCGGCCGCGGCGAGTGCGATCGTGCCGATGGACAGCCAGACCCGCCGGTCGCGGTAGATGCCCATCTCCCGTGTCAGGCGCGGCCGTTCGGCCGGGCGGGGAAGGGCCGGCACCAGGGTCACGATGCCGGCGAGGGCGATCGCGGACGCGGCGCCGACGGCCCAGAACGCGGCCCGCCAGCCCAGCCCCTCGCCGAGGAACGCCCCGGCGGGCACGCCGAGGACGTTCGCGACCGACAGACCGCCGATCATCACGGCGAGCGCCCGGGCCCGTGAGGTCGCCGGCACCATCGCGACGGCGACGGCCGCTCCGACCGCCCAGAAACCGGCGCAGGCCAGCGCGCTGACCACCCGGGAGGCGAACAGCACGGCGTACGTGGGCGCGAGGGCACCGGCGACCTGCCCGAGCCCGAACACCGCGATCAGCGCGACCAGGGTGGCCCGGCGCGGCAGCCGCAGGGTCGCGACGGCGAGCAGCGGCGCCCCGACGACCATGCCGATCGCGAACGCCGAGATCAGCAGACCGGCCTGCGGGATGGTCACGCCCAGGTCCTCCGCGACGGGCGGCAGCAGCCCGGACAGCATGAACTCGCTGGTGCCGAGGGCGAAGACGGACAGGGCGAGGATGTAGACGGACAGCGGCATACGGGGGCGGGCACCGGCGGGACCGGTGGCGGGTATGTCCGGCTTCAGGGAACCGCGGCTCGGAGGCATGCCTCCTTCGTACGGCTTCCGGCGCCCGCCGTCGAACCCGTTTCCCGCACGTTCCGGATGGCGGGACGGGGTCAGGGCGCCTTCGTCAGTGCCGCCAGCTCGTCCGTGAGGTTCCGCCGGGCGGGCCCGGCCCACACCCGCTCGCCGTACGACGTCCTGAACAGCCTGGGCAGGTCGAGGAGTTGACGCAGGACGGCCGCCCGGCCCGCCCGGAAGGCGTCGTCGGGGACGAAGCCGTACTCCTCACGGACGGCCGCGGCGTAGGCGGCGTACGCGGCCGGCGGTGAGGCCAGGATCGCCAGGTCGGCGTCGCACAGCACGGCGCCGTCGCCGTCGCCGTCGGCGGGGTCGTGCGAGACGGTCAGCCGGACCAGCCGGACCACCTCGGCGGTGCGCTCGGCGCCGACGCCCAGCTCGGCCAGAGCGCGCTCGGCCAGCCGCGCCGACCGCTCCTCGTTCTCGGAGCGGTCCGGCAGGTACACGGCGTCGTGGAACCACGCCGCGAGGCGCACCGCGGCCGGGTCCGCCGGCCGCTCCCCGTGCGCCTCCAGCACGTCGACGCGGTCGAGGACCGCGAGGAGGTGGTCCGTGGTGTGGTACCTGCGCTGCGGCTCGGCCCACCGGTCCAGGAGGTTCTCCGCGTAGGGCTCCGGGGAGGGTCCCGGACCGTCCGCGCCGTCGCGGGCGGCCCGTACGGTCTCCGCCCAGCGCCGCGCCAGGTCCGCACGGGCCGGATGCCTGTGGCTCTCGTGTCCCGCCCCGCGGTTGCTCTCTGCCGTCATCCCGCCATTCTCCTCGCCCCGCGCCCCGTCCCTTCCTACGGTGGACCCATGATTCCTGGAGACGCACACGACGTACGGGACCCGGACCTGCCCGGCCTGCTCCTGCGCACCGAGCGCGACGCGCTGATCCCGCTGCTGCGGGCCAGGCCCGAAGGGGACTTCGCGCTGCCGACCGCGGGGTGCCCGGCCTGGACGGTGCGGGACGTGCTGGCGCACTGCTCGGCCGCGCTGTCCCGGGTCGTCGAGAGCCGTTTCGAACGGGGGGTGTTCAGCCCCGAGGCCAACGACCGTGACATCGCCGAGCGCGGCGACTGGCCGACCGCCCGGGTCCTCGACGAGCTGGAGCGCGGGATGACCGAGGCGGGCGCGGCGATCGCCCGGTCCGACGGCGCCCTCGACGCGGTCGCGCTCGGAGAGTGGGTGCACGCCGGGGACGTACGGGAGGCCCTCGGCGAACCGGGCGCCTACGAGGGCGCGGGACTTCCGCACGCCCTCACCCTCCTCGCCCGGGTCAGCCGGGACCGGGACCGGCTGCCGCTGCACGCCGACCTCGACCACCTCGACGACCCGCTGCGCCTGGGCGGTGTCCCCGGCGACCGGCCCCCGGCCCGCTACATCGGCGACGCGGCGACGCTCGTACGGCTGTACGCGGGCCGTCCGGTTCCCCGGGCGGACGCGTACGAGCTGGTCGGGGCCGAGGAGGCGGAGCTGAACCTGTTCGGGTGAGCGGCGGGTGAGTGACGGGCGGCGCGCGGGGTGCGGGGCGGTGCGTGGGCGGGCACGGACCGGGCGGAGGGGGAAAACCCTCGGACCGGGCAGGGCTTCTCGCGCCCCCGCGCCCGCGCGCGTACTCTTGGGATTGGACTAGACCTGTAGCCGCCCAAGGAAGAGGTCCGATGAGCGAGCGGAAGAGCGCACTCCTGGAGGTGATCGCCCTCGGCGTGGAGGACGCGGTCGCCGCTCAGGACGGCGGAGCCGACCGGCTGGAGCTGGTCACGGACATGGCCGCCGACGGGCTGACGCCCCCGGTGGAGACCTTCGCCGGGATCCGTGCCTCCGTCGACATCTCGCTGCGCGTGATGCTGCGCCTGTCGGACGGCTTCGCCTCGGGGGGCGAGCGGGGCGTCGAGGCGCTGGTGCGGGCCGCGGGCGAGCTGCGGGCGGCGGGCGCCGACGAGTTCGTGCTCGGCTTCCTGGACCAGCGCGGGGGTCCCGACCTGGACGCCGTCGAGCGGATCGTCGCCGAACTCGACGGCTGCCGTTGGACGTTCCACCGCGCGATCGACCGGGCGGGCGACCGGGACGCCCTGCGCAAGCGGCTCGCCGGCCTTCCGGGCCTCGACGGGTATCTGACCGCCGGGTCCGCGACCGGGGTCGACGACGGACTCTCCGTTCTCGTCGCCGAGGCGGCACGGTGCGGTGAACCGGGGTACGAGCAGCGGATCATGGTCGGCGGCGGGCTCCGGCTCGACCATGTTCCCCAGTTGCTCGCCGCCGGGGTCGACGCCTTCCACATCGGCGGCGCCGCGCGGCCGTTGGGCTGGACCGGGCCCGTCTCCGCCGTCGCCGTCCGGGAGTGGCGGGCCGCCGTCGACGCGCGGGCGGCGCTGCACGCGTAGCCCCGGGGCGGGGGGAGTCCTTCACCCCCTCCGCCCCTGCCCTTCCCCTACCGGGGGCCGCGCCCCGGCTAGGCGGTCAGCTCTGCCGGCAGCGGGGTCGCGTGTGTCACGATCAGGCCCGAGACCGCTCGGGTGAGGGAGACGTACAGGCGGCGCAGGCCGGTGCGTTCGTCGGGTTCGCCGTCGACGACGGCCCGCGGCTCGTCGAGCACCACGTAGTCGTACTCCAGGCCCTTGGCGAGCGAGGCGGGCACCAGGGTCAGCCGGGTCTCGGCCGTGGTCTCCTCGCCGGGACCGAGATACGTCCGCCCGGCCGCTGTCAGCGCCTGCGCGAGCGCCGGGATCCGGGCGTCCGCGGCGATCAGCCCCGTGGAGCCCTCACGGCTCAGCAACTCCTCGACCGCGTCCATCACTTCACCGTCCCCGGTGGCCGCCCGGACCTCGAAGAAGCCGGGGTTCTCCCGCACGGAGGCGACCGGCGCGAGACCGGGCGCGATGTGCGGCAGCAGCCGGGACGCGTACGTGATGACGTCCGTGGGGACACGGAAACCCGCCGTCAGCTCCTCCACCACGGCGTCCCCCTTGCCCAGATGCCCGAGCGCCTCCGCCCAGCTGCGGGTCGCCCACGGAGTGGTCCCCTGCGCCAGGTCGCCCAGCACGGTCGCCGAGCCCGTCGTGCAGCGCCGGCCCACCGCCCGGTACTGCATCGGGGAGAGGTCCTGCGCCTCGTCGAGCACCACGTGGCCGAGCGAGTGCGTGCGCCGCACCAGGTCGGTGGCCTCGTCGACGAGCACGGCGTCGGCCGCCGACCACTTCGCGGACTTCACGCTGCGCACCGGCTTCGCCCAGAGGATCTCCTTCTGCTCGGCCTCGTCGAGCAGCCCCTCCGCGTGCGCGGCGAGGAAGTCCGCGTCGCTCAGCAGCCGCAGCACCAGCTTGGCCGGGTCGACCTGCGGCCAGATCGCCTTGACCGCCGCCTTCACCGCGGCATTGCGGGCGACGGCGTCCTGCACCCGGTCGTCCGGCGCCTCCCCGGAGCGCTCCATCTGGACCAGCACGGCGTGCGCGATGCGCTGCGGAAGGGCCTCGTGCGCGGCGCCGTACCGGATGTCCCGGGCGAGCAACTCCCGGACGATCTCATCCAGTTCGTACGCCGCAACCCGCCAGCGCCGGGAGCCCCGGACGACCATCACCGGCTCGGTCGGCAGCGTCACGTGCGAGCGGACGGCCCGGCGCAGCACCTCCGCCATCCGCGCGTCGCCCTTGATCACCGCGGCCGGCGCGTCGTCGCCGCCGCGCACCTCGACATGGGCCACGAGGTCGTCGACGGTCGCCTGCCGGACCTCCAGCTCGCCGAGCGCGGGCAGCACCTGCTCGATGTAGTGCAGGAAGGACTTGTTCGGGCCGATCACCAGGGTGCCGGTGCGGGCCAGCCGGTCCCGGTGCGCGTACAGCAGATACGCGACCCGGTGCAGGCCGACGGCGGTCTTCCCGGTGCCGGGGCCGCCCTGCACACAGACCGAGCCGGACAGCCCGGATCGTACGATCTCGTCCTGCTCGGGCTGGATGGTCGCCACGATGTCGCGCATCGGGCCGACGCGCGGGCGCTCGATCTCCTGCTGGAGCAGCTTGCTGGTGGCCGCCGCCTCGGCCGGGTCGGAGAGGTGCTCGTCCTCGTAGGCGGTGAGGTCGCCGCCGGTGTAGCCGAAGCGGCGGCGCAGCCCGACGTCCATCGGGTCCTTCTTCGAGGCCCGGTAGAACGGCTGCGAGACCGGCGCGCGCCAGTCGATGACCATCGGGTCGCCCTCGGCGTCGTGCACGTGCCGGCGCCCGATGTAGAACCGCTCGCCCTCCGCGCCCTCGGCCCGGTCGGCGCCCGGCGCGTGCAGGTAGTCGAGGCGCCCGAAGAAGAGCGGGGTGTGGCTGAGGTCGGCGAGGGCTTTGATGCGCTCGCCGATCTGCCGGTGCAGGACCTCGGCGTTCACCCAGTTCGCGGTGACGTCGCGGATGTCGAGGTTCTCCGCGTCCTCGCGCATCGCGCGGAGCGCCGAACGGGACAGGCCGAGGTGGGAACGTTCGCGGGAGAGGGGATCGCCGGCTTCGGACGGTGCGCCGGACGGACCGTCGGACAGGGTGGACACAGGGAATTGCCTCCGGGGACCTGCTGCGGGAGTGATGCGGCTGACTCGGACCAGACGATCCGGGCGGTTCGGGCCTGGATCTCTGCGGAATCCGTGCGCGATTCCGGATGCCGTCCGGTTTCCGGCCGGACGGCGGCACTCCGCGAAGGGAGGCGGGCAAGAGCGGAGATTCTAGATGAGGGACGGATGCCCGTGCCAATGGGTTTTTCCGGCTCCCGGTGTCCCGCCGCGGTGGCGGACGGCCGGCGGCTCGTCTCGCGTCAGGGTCGGGGCCCGCCGCCCCTAGGGGTCGGTGTCCGTCGTGAGGTGTACGGCGGGCGGCACCGGGGGTGGACCCGGGGGGCGCCCAGGTTCGGTCGGAAGACCGACGCCGTTCGGGGCCGGGGATCGCACCATGGAGATATGAGTGCAGCCACTTTCACCCCAGGCCCTGCCCGTCCCGGCGCCGCCGCCCGCGGGGCGACGGCCGTCACCTCCGCCCACCACCGCCACCGCTTCGGCGACGCCCTGCGGGCCGTGAAGGTCTTCGCGGGCGCCGCGTTCGACGTCGTCCTGCTCGGCGAGTACGGCGAGGAAGCCGGCGTCCGCCGCCGCTGACCCCGCCGCACCCCGCCCGGCCGTGCCCGACCCCCGTGACCGCCGGTCGCGGGCGCCGCCGGCCGGCCGCCGTCAGCTTCCGCTGTCGGTCAGCAGATCGTCGGCGTCCAGGATCCGGTACGCGTACCCCTGCTCCGCCAGGAAGCGCTGGCGGTGCGCCGCGAAGTCCTGGTCGATGGTGTCCCGGGCGACCACGGAGTAGAAGTGCGCCTGGTGGCCGTCGGCCTTCGGCCGCAGGACCCGGCCGAGGCGCTGCGCCTCCTCCTGGCGGGACCCGAAGGTGCCCGAGACCTGGATGGCGACCGTGGCCTCCGGCAGGTCGATGGAGAAGTTCGCGACCTTGGACACCACGAGCACACTGATCTCGCCCTGACGGAACGCGTCGAACAGCTTCTCCCGCTGCGCGTTGCTGGTCTCACCCTTGATGACGGGCGCGTTCAGGTGCTCACCCAGCTCGTCGAGCTGGTCGATGTACTGGCCGATCACCAGGATCTGCTGGCCCGCGAACTTCCGGACCAGCGCCTCCGTCACCTTCCGCTTGGTCGCCGTGGTGGCGCAGAAGCGGTACTTCTCCTCCGTCTCGGCCGTCGCGTACGCGATGCGCTCCGCGTCCGTGAGGTTCACCCGCACCTCGACGCAGTCGGCGGGCGCGATGTAGCCCTGCGCCTCGATCTCCTTCCACGGAGCGTCGAACCGCTTGGGGCCGATGAGGGAGAACACGTCCGACTCGCGGCCGTCCTCCCGGACGAGGGTCGCGGTCAGTCCCAGCCGGCGCCGGGCCTGGAGGTCGGCGGTGAACTTGAAGACGGGCGCGGGCAGCAGGTGCACCTCGTCGTAGACGATGAGCCCCCAGTCGCGGGAGTCGAAGAGTTCGAGGTGCGGGTAGACACCCTTCCGCCGGGTCGTCAGCACCTGGTAGGTGGCGATGGTGACCGGGCGGATCTCCTTGCGCGTACCGCTGTACTCGCCGATCTCCTCCTCGGTCAGCGACGTCCGCTTCACCAGCTCGTGCTTCCACTGCCGGGCGGAGACGGTGTTCGTGACGAGGATGAGCGTGGTCGCCTTGGCCTGCGCCATGGCACCCGCCCCGACCAGCGTCTTGCCCGCGCCGCAGGGCAGGACGACGACACCGGAGCCGCCGTGCCAGAAGTTCTCCACGGCCTGCTTCTGGTACGGCCGCAGCGCCCAGCCGTCCTCCGCGAGGTCGATGGCGTGGGCCTCGCCGTCGACGTACCCCGCGAGGTCCTCGGCCGGCCAGCCGAGCTTCAGCAGCGTCTGCTTGATCTGCCCGCGCTCGGAGGGGTGCACGGCGACCGTGTCGGCGTCGATCCGCCGGCCGACGAGCGGGGCGACGCGCTTGGAGCGCAGCACCTCTTCGAGGACGGGCCGGTCGGTGGTGGTCAGGACGAGACCGTGCGCGGGGTGCTTGCTGAGCGTGAGCCGGCCGTAGCGGTCCATCGTCTCGGCGATGTCCACGAGCAGGGCGTGCGGGACCGGATACCGGCTGAACTCGACGAGCGCGTCCACGACCTGCTCCGCGTCGTGCCCGGCGGCCCGCGCGTTCCACAGGCCGAGAGGGGTGACGCGGTAGGTGTGGATGTGCTCGGGAGCCCGCTCCAGCTCGGCGAAGGGCGCGATCACACGGCGGCAGGCGTCGGCCAGCTCGTGATCGACTTCGAGCAGGAGCGTCTTGTCGGACTGGACGATGAGGGGTCCGTTCACACCCGTCCCTTTCTGCGTGGCGGCACCCGGCGCGGATGCTCGGCCAAACGTCCAGTGTGCCTTACCGGCGGGTGATCACGGCTGGTCGTCGGCCCGCCCCGGTACCGCCCGGGCCACGACCCGCCCCCTCACGGCTGGTCGTCGAGTTCCGCCACCCCCGTGACCCGGTGCAGCGGGTACGTGCGGACCTCGTCGGCCGTGTGGTCGTACGCGGTGACGAAGCCGCCCTCGACGCGGATGGGGGCGATGACACGCTGGCTGGCGGAGCCCTCGGCGTTGACGTAGCCGATCCACAGGGCCTCGCCGGTGAGGACGGCGGCCTGCATGGTGGCGAGGGTCTCGGCGGAGCTGGTGCGGGGCAGCTCCCCGGTGGCCGGGCCGTCGCCGGCCGGGTCGTCCTTGCGCGGGGCCGTCGAGGCGAGGTCCCCGGCCCGGATGGCACGGACCGCCGCGCCCAGGAGCGTCGCGTCGGGCACCGGCGGGCCGTCCGGGACGGGCTCGGGGGCGGTGCGCGGCGGCGTGCGGTGGGCGTGGGCCCGGGTGATCAGGACGTCGCCCTCGGCCGACTCCGCGGCCGGCGCGAAGCCCATCGACCGCAGCCCCTCCAGGAGAGCCGCCGGATCGGCCTGCGCGGCCAGCACCGTCGGCGCGAGCCGGCGCAGCCGGAACCCCTGCGACCGCTTGTCGGCGAGGATCTCGCTGAGCATGGCGTCGTCGTCGCAGCGCACGTACGCCGACGCGGCCCCGATCCGCAGGTGCCCGTGCCGGCGCGCCACGTCGTCGATCAGATAGGCGAGCGGCTGCGGAACCGGCGTACGGGAGTGGGCGCCGAGGAAGGCGTGCAGGTCGGAGGCAGAACGCCCGGCGTCCAGGGCCCGGCGTACGGAGCCGGGGGTGAAGCGGTAGACCGTCGCGCCGCCCTTGGACTCGACGTCCGCGAGCACCCCGAGCGTGTCGGCCAGCGGACGCTGCAGCGGGCCGGGCGCGACCGCCGTCAGGTCCGCCTGGAGCAGCACGTGGTCGAGCGGCTCGGGCAGCAGCGGCGCGACCAGCCGGGCCGCGCGCTCCGCCGCCGCGGCCTGCTCGGCGGGGGAGCGGGGCACGGCACCGGCCGCGGCACGGTCCGCCGGGTGGTGCCGCTTGTGCGCGGGCAGCTTGGCGCCGGGACCCGACGCCTCCGCCTCCGGTACGGCGGCCGACGGCGGCAGACCCAGCAGCGCCCGCCCCTGCGCGGACAGCGCGCCCCGGCCGGTCACCCCGAGCAGTTCCGCCTCGGACAGCGTCCACCGGGCCAGCCGGGTCCGCAGATCGTCGGTGGGGGTCCGGGCACCGCGCGGCGGACGCTCCCAGTACAGCCGGGCGAGCAGGGAGTCCGGGGCGGGCGAGGAGCCCTCGGGCAGGGTGCCGAGGAGCGCGAGGACACGGTGGCGGACCTCGGGCGCCGCCGAACGGTCGAGGTTCGGGCCGAGCGCGGACAGGGTCCGGTCCTTCGCGTCCCGGCCGCCGACCAGCCCCGCCGTACGGGTCGCCGCCAGCCACGCCGAGGCGAGCCGCGCCCAGCGCTCGGCGGCGGGCAGCTCCAGCCACTCGTCGTAGGCCGGGGTCGCCGCGTACCGCTCGTCGGCCTCGCCGTCGGACGCCACCAGGCCCGCCGCGTGGGCGAGTTCCACCCAGAACGCGGCGACGGGCTCGGAGACGTCGAGCGCCACCGCCGTCCGCTTCAGGTCCCGCACGCTCAGCCCGCCCGCGCGCAGCACGGGGGGACCGCCCTCGTGCCAGTCCTTCAGGAGTTCCTCGACCGTCGCCAGCGTCGTGTAGGCCTGGCCGGCCGCGGCGGCGTCCACAACCTGTGGACGGTGCGTCGTCGCGGCCTCGACCGCGGGCGCCACCGGTTCCGTCACCCGGTGCGCCCGGCCCGCCCGCAGATGCAGGGCCACCTCACGCGGCAGGACGACCGTGCCGGGCGCCGTCGGCAGCAGCAGGCCCCGGGCGATCAGCCACCGCAGATGCGCCGCCGGTTCCGCCGTCACCTGCCCGTACGGCGGCCCCCACACCAGCCGCGACAGCACCTCCACCGCTTCGGCGGGCGCCTCGTCGAGCAGGGCGGACATCCGGCGCCGGTCGGCGAACAGGCCGCCGAGCGACGCCACCGCCGACACCGAGTCGTGCGTCGTCGCGAGCCCCGCAGCGGCCACGATCTCCTGGATACGGCCCGGTGACATGCCTGTGGTGGCCTCGGCGACCGTCGGCCCGAGCCCGGTGGGGGAGGGGTGCTGCGGTGACGGCGCGAGCAGCTCGCGGGCCGTCCGTACGAGCCGCAGCCGGTCGTCGGGCCCCCACACCAGCGCCTGCTCGCGGAGCGTCCC
Source organism: Streptomyces sp. NBC_01428 (assembly GCF_036231965.1). Taxonomy (NCBI): domain Bacteria; kingdom Bacillati; phylum Actinomycetota; class Actinomycetes; order Kitasatosporales; family Streptomycetaceae; genus Streptomyces; species Streptomyces sp. NBC_01428. The sequence continues at coordinate 5,143,015 of NZ_CP109499.1, forward strand.
GAGCGCGTGCGGGAAGGCCGCCGTCACCGCGGGGTCGGCGTCGTCCCCCGCCAGCAGCCCGAGCAGTTCGCCGTACGCGGCCGGTTCCGGGGCCACGGCCAGGGCCTCGGCCGTCTGGAGCGCGAACCGGTCGAGCCGCTCCAGGGCGCGCACCACCGACGCCCGGGTGCCCGCCCGGGTGGCGAGCTGGGTGAGATCCGTGGGGACGGGCGTGATCAGGTCGGGACGGGAACGCAGCAAAGCGGTCAGCGAGGCGTCGTCCCGCGCCCGGAGTGCTTCCGCCAGGGACCGCGGGGCGGTCGTCTCGGGGCTCATCCTGTCAACGGTAGCGGGTGACATGTCCCCGAGGGCCGCCGCAGGGCTGGACGCGCACCCGGCGGGAGCGTTCCACGGACGGGGCGGCCGCCTCCCCGGTGGGGAAAAACCGGTACCTTCGTCACCACGGGGAATCCAACGCACCCGCCCCGGAGGGGACTTCGTGGGGATCGAGAGCGACCAGCTGGTCTTCGACTACCTGAGCCGGGTCGGAGACCTGGCCCAGCAGCGGCAGTTGCCGTCGGCGACCCGGATGCGCCTGGTCACGGAACTGCGCGGCGCGATCGACCGCAGCAGGGCCGAGGAGACCGCGGACAGCCCCGCCGCCGTCCGCCGCCTCCTCGAACGGCTCGGCACCCCCGACGCCGTCGTCTCCGCGGCCGGAGCGGGCCGCGCACCGGGCTCCGGCACCCCCTCGGCCATCACCCCCGAAGCGGCCACCGACACCCGGGCCGCCGTACCGGGCCGGCGCTCCGACAGCACGCGGGACCGGCCCAAGGGACTGCGCCGCGTCGTCCCGCGCCCGCGCCCCGCCGAGCCCCCGCCCGCCGCGGACAGCGGGCCCGACGTCCCCTCACCGCCCCATCTGGCCGGCGCGTACGAACTGGGGGACAGCGCGACCCGGCCCGACTGGTGGCGGGTCACCGGCAGCCCCTTCGGACTCGGCGACAGCGTGCCCGGGTTCACCGGCGGCGTGGAGATCCCCGAGCTGCTCAGGCCGCCGCCCGCACAGAAGGACCGCACGGCGCAGGAGGCGGCCGAGGCGGCGGAGAAGGCCGCGCGCACCGACCCGACGGACAAGGGCAAGGGCCGGAGCGGGCGCTGGACCCGGTTTCGGAGGAAGAACCCCGGGAAGACGCCAGCACCCGGCGCCGCGGACACGACGGTCGTCGCCCCCGTCGTCGTCCGCCGCCGTTCCCTCCTCGCCGCCTCCGCCAACCCGCTCCTGCTGCTCGCCGCCGCCCTCCTGGTCGCCGGCGCCGTGCTCGGCAACTGGTTCGCCCTCGGCCTCGGCTGGCTGATCGCCTACGGATCCCGCCGGCTGACCCCCGCCGAGTCCAAGTGGGCGGTCCTCGTGCTGCCCGGCCTCGCGGTCACGGGCGGCCTCGTCTGGCTCTGGGGCCGGCAGAACGGCCGCTGGGGCGACCCCGTCGCGGACGGGCACATGAGCGACGCGATGGCCGAGACATGGCCCTGGGTCGTCCGCGCCGCAGCGGTGGCCTCCGCCCTGTACCTGGTCTGGCGCTCCCAGCGCCGCCGCTGAACCCGACGGCCCGCCCCTGCGTCCTCCGGCGGTCGCCCCCGGTCAGGGGTGCCCCGACCGGCCCGGGACGGCCTGGGCACAATGGCGCACATGACTGCCCCAGCGCTGACCGTCGGGTTCGACCTCGACATGACCCTGATCGACTCCCGCCCCGGGATCCACGCCTGCTACACCGCGATGGCGGCCAGGACGGGGACGTACATCGACGCCGATCTCGTGGTGACCCGGCTCGGTCCGCCGCTGGAGGACGAACTGGCCAACTGGTTCCCGGCCGCGGACGTCGCGACGATCGCCGACCTCTACCGCGAGATGTACCCGGCGCACGCCATCACCGGGACGCTCGCGATGCCCGGCGCCCGCGAGGCCGTCGAGGCGGTCCGGGCGGCGGGCGGGCGCACGGTCGTCGTCACCGCGAAGTGGGAGCCCAACGCCCGGCTGCACCTGGACCACCTCGGCATCGCGGCCGACGAACTCGTCGGCAACCTGTGGGCCGAACAGAAGGCGGTGGCCCTGCGCGAGCACGGCGCGAGCGTGTACGTCGGCGACCACACCGGCGACGTACGCGGCGCGCACACGGCGCAGGCGTACGCGGTGGGCGTGGCGACCGGCCCGTGCGACGCGGACGAACTGCGTGCCGCCGGCGCCGACGTCGTCCTCGCCGACCTCACCGAGTTCCCGGCCTGGCTGAAGAACCACCGCTAGCGGGAGCCGGCCGGAGCCGGGTGGAGCCCGGCGGGATCCCCGGGCGCGCCGCCGGTCAGGAGCTCGCGGCGCGCGCCCTGCGGCGGCCCTCCGCGGCGGATCGCAGCACGCCGGCGGCCGCCAGTAGGAAGCCGACCCCCATGAGCATGCTCAGCCCGAACATGTAGGTCGGAAAAGGATTCGTGCCGAGGAACAGCGGTGCCACCGTGACCAGTGTGGCCACGGCTCCGATGAAGAACACGATGGCACCGGCACGGATCAGCCGGTCTCCGGCTTCGCGGGAATTCGCTTGGGTTTTGTCACGCACTCGACCAGGGTAGTTCCCTGCGCGAAGGAACAATCCGGCGACGTCTTGTCACCGGCCGCCGGACCATTAGCCTTGGTACCGGCGGGTCGGGCGACCCGCTGTCGTGCTATCCGGGGCCGTTTCACGGGCAGTTGCCCCTGCAACGACCCGAGCGGTCTCCCGACGATTCTCCCGAGCAGTTCCCGACGAGTACGAGGACGAGGACAGACGGTGCCAACGGGCAAGCTGAAGCCGGTCACCTAGGCACACAAACTCCGCTAGCCTCCCCGCCATGACACCTGGTCTGCGATACCTCTCGTGCCTGCGCCTGTCTGCGGACTCGGACGGCTCCACGTCCATCGAGTGGCAACGGGGCGTCATCCGACACCACGTCAGTTCCCCGCTCCTGTCCGGCGTCCTGGTGGGTGAGGCGGAGGACACAGACGTCTCAGGGTCCATCTCCCCGTTCAAGCGTCCCAAGCTGGGCATGTGGCTTACTGCCCGCGCCAATGAGTTCGACGTGATCATCGCGGCCAGGATGGACAGGCTCACCCGTCGCTCAATGCACTTCAATGAGCTACTTGAATGGGCGCAGCAGAACGGCAAGTTCATTGTCTGCGTAGAGGAAGGGTTCGACCTTTCCACCCCTCAGGGCAAGATGATGGCTCGCATGACTGCCGTCTTTGCTGAGGCTGAGTGGGACACGATCCAGGCACGCATCCTGAACGGAGTGCAGAGCCGTTTGGAGAACCGTTCATGGCTCGTTGGGGCTCCGCCTACCGGCTACCGCATCAAAGCCGTAGAGGGAGGCAAGAGGAAGATTCTGGAGATTGACCAGGACTTCTATCCCTACGTGGAAGAGATCTTCTCTCGTGTCCGTGAGGGACAGTCCACACACCGAATCTCCCGTGACTTCAACTCCCGTGGCGTACCCACATGGGGAGACCATCTGAGGAAGTTGAAAGGTGAGGAAACCAAGGGGACTCAGTGGCAGTCAACCATCATCAACAAGTTCATCCGCTCCTCTTGGGTCCCTGGTATCTACGCCTACAAGGGAGAGGCTGTATTGGATGACCAGGGAGAGCCTGTGATTCTCCCTGAGAAGTCCTTGGCAACGATGGACGAGTGGACAGACCTGGTTGACAGGATCAAACCGGGCCCCAAAGCCTATACAGAGGGAACGCGAGTCAGCGCTAAGAGCCTTCTCTCTGGTATTGCGCGCTGTGGTAACTGCGGAGCTGTCGTTACGTCTCTTCTGAACTCCGGCCACGTCAGGAAGGATGGACAGAAGATCCCTGGACACAGGTATTACCGCTGCTCCAACAAGTTCAAGGGCGGAGCATGCACAACGGGTCTTTACGTACGTGCTGACACCCTGGACACGTGGGTTGAACAGGCAGTACGGGACAGCGTGGGTACGTGGGACATCTACGAGCGTGCCGGAACGGGACCCTCTCAAGCAAGGGAACTCCAGGAAACCAGAGCGCGCCTTGAAAATCTGGAAGCAAAATACATTGCAGGGGAGTACGACGGAGAGGGACAGGAAGAGTCATACATGCGCATGCACAAGTCCCTTTCCGGAAAGGTCGCTCTACTGGCTAAACAGGAAGAAGGGAGGGCTGTATCCGCTCTCAATGCAACGGGTAATAAGTACGGGGAAGTCTGGGAGGCCAAAGACCAGGAAGACCGAAGGGAATTCCTCCGCACCTACCAAGTAAAGATCTGGGCGTGGGATAAGGGAACGGACGAGAGTGAAAGGGGAATGGTCATGGATCTGGGAGATATCCAGGTCATGGCCAATGAACTTGCGCTCTCGCGTCCTGGAAGGAAGAAAATGCAAAGAATGCTGATTAGCCACAACGTATCGGAAGGGCACCGCTTGAAGGCATTGAAATTTGCCAGCAAGTGAAAGGAGCGAAGAAATGACCCATCATTTGAGGGGATCCATTTCTTTATCTGTTCAATTGTGAATTCACTCCCTCTGTATTTAAGGCTCGAATTATGTCAGGGGGCGGCCCGCGCTGCAGTGCAGGACTTGAGGCGACAGCTTGACTGGCTGGCTTCTCAGGGTGTGCCGGCTGAGCACAGCTACGCCGACAAGAAGACCGCCACTGACTTCGAGCGTGAGGGACTGGCCTCTGTGCTCACCCAGCTCCGTTCGGTCAACGGCAAGAGTTGGGGACGTCCCAGGGAGATTGACCGTACGGCTGTCCTGGAAGACCTCAAGGGCGGGATGAACGTCATGAATGGTGCTGCGAAGCACAGCGTTGGGCGAGCAACGGTCTTCCGTGTCAAGGCTGAAGCCAGGGAAGGCTGAGTCCCTGCACTGTCTCTGCGTCTCTGCCCTAACGGGTCGGGGCGCAGTCTCGTTTCCGGGCGTGATTAAGGCCGTGTGTGGCTGGGGAGACCCCGGATAAGGTGGGTTGAACAGCTAGTTCAGGAGTGTCCGGCCCCGTCCGGGACCGATCGAGGGAAGGTGTGCTTTGCCGACTGGCAAGGTCAAGTGGTTCAACAGTGAGAAGGGCTTCGGCTTTCTCTCCCGCGACGACGGCGGCGACGTCTTCGTCCATTCCTCGGTCCTGCCCGCCGGAGTCGAAGCTCTCAAGCCCGGCCAGCGGGTGGAGTTCGGAGTCGTCGCAGGTCAGCGCGGCGACCAGGCGCTCTCGGTGACCATCCTCGACCCCACCCCGTCGGTCGCGGCGGCCCAGCGCCGCAAGCCCGACGAACTGGCGTCCATCGTCCAGGACCTGACGACCCTCCTGGAGAACATCACGCCGATGCTCGAGAAGGGCCGCTACCCCGACAAGGCCTCCGGCTCCAAGATCGCGGGCCTGCTGCGCGCGGTCGCCGACCAGCTCGACGTCTGACCGGGGGGATCCGGACGGCCCGAGGGCTCCGGATCCCCCCGGTCAGGGGAAGTCGAGCGCGTCCGGCCCGAGGGGCGGTACCAGCCCCTCGGCCGCCGCACGCGTGAGCAGTCCGCGGATCGCCGCGTACCCGTCCTCGCCGAGATCGGCCGTGAACTCGTTCACGTACAGGCCGATGTGCTGGTCCGCGACCTTCGGGTCCATCTCCTGGGCGTGCTCCAGGACGTAACCGCGGGACGCCTCCGGGTCGTCCCAGGCGGCGCGGACCGAGGCCCGGGTGGCGTCGGCGAGGGCCCGCAGCCGTTCCGCGCCCAGCGAGCGCCGCGCGATGATCGCGCCCAGCGGGATCGGCAGTCCGGTCGTCCGCTCCCAGTGCTCGCCCATGTCGGCCAGCTTGTGCAGCCCGTAGTTCTGGTACGTGAAACGCGCCTCGTGGATGACGAGACCCGCGTCGACCTTCCCGTCCCGCACCGCCGGCATGATCTCGTGGAACGGCATGACGACGATCTCGCCGACCCCGCCGGGCACGGTGTCCGCCGCCCACAGCCGGAACAGCAGATACGCCGTCGACCTCTCGCTCGGCACCGCGACCGTACGGCCCGTCAGGTCGGCGCCCGCCTCCCGCGTCAGCACCAGCGGCCCGCAGCCCCGGCCCAGTGCACCGCCGCACGGCAGCAGCGCGTAGTCGTCGAGGACGTACGGCAGGACGGCGTACGACACCTTCAGCACGTCCAGTTCGCCGCGCTCGGCCATGCCGTTGGTGATGTCGATGTCCGCGAAGGTCACGTCGAGCGGGGGCGCCCCCGGGATCCGGCCGTGCGCCCAGGCGTCGAAGACGAAGGTGTCGTTCGGGCAGGGCGAGTAGGCGATCCGCAGGTCTTCGGAAGGTTCAGTGCGTACGGTCATGTCCGTTCCAACTCTCCAGGAGGGGCGTCAGCTTCCCGAACGCCCCGGCGAGTGCGGCGAGCGCGTCGCCGATGCGCCACGCGGCGCGGTCACGCGGGCCGACGGGGTTGGACACCGCGCGGATCTCCAGCACCGGCACCCCGTGCGCGCCGGCCGCCTCGGCGACGCCGAAGCCCTCCATCGCCTCGGCGAGGGCCAGCGGATGCCGGGCGCGCAGTTCGGCGGCGCGCGCCGCGCTGCCGGTCACGGTCGACACGGTGAGCACCGTCCCGACCTGCGCGCCCGTGGCGGCCGCGACCTCTCGTACGAGTGAATCCGGCGGCCGGTGACTGACGGTCCCGAAGCCCAGGTCGGTGACCGGGAGGAAGCCCTCGGGGGACTCGGCGCCCAGGTCGGCCGCGACGATGTCGTCGGCGACCACCAGCGATCCGACCGGCGCGCCGGGCTGGAAACCGCCCGCGACTCCGGCGCAGACGACGAGCCCGTACGGCGTGCCCGCGAGGGCCGCCGCGGTGAGCGCGGCGGAGACGGAGGAGGCGGCGAGGGCCGGCCCCACACCGGCGGCCAGCAGATCGAGTCCGCCGGTCCGGAGCAGGGTCGCGCCGGGCAGCCGTGTCTCACGGCCGGGGCCGGGGGACACCCCGGCCACCGCGTCCCGCTCGGCGGGGACGGCGGTGGCCACGAGCACCCTGGGCCCAGCGGCAGTGATCAGGCGTCCTTCTGGAGCTTGAAGGACCACAGGCCCGACACGTCCTTCTCGCCCTCCTTGATGGAGACGACCGTCGAGTTGCCCTTGGCGCCGTACTGCTCGTTGAAGAACACGCTGCCCGGGATGGTGCGGTACGTCTTCGTGCTGGAGTCGGTCAGCGGCTGACCGTTCATCAGGATCGTCCAGCCCTTGTCCGCGATCTTCGGGTCCACACCGAAGCGCACGGTCGCGTCGGGATCGACCTTGATGGACTTGATGTCCTTGGACTGCAGGCACTTCGCCAGGTCGGCGGTCTTCACCGCGTCGCCGTCGTTGTAGCAGTCGGTCTCGGAACTCACCGAGTTGTCGCCGACCGTGATGGTGGCCAACGGGGTCGGCTTGTCGCAGGCGGACAGGGCGAGGAGTCCGGCGGAAACGGCGCCGACGGCGGCGACGGCGCGGCGGCTGCGGGCGGCGCGTCGTCCATTAGCGGCTCTGCCGCGGGGCAGGGAGGTCATGGGCGAAGGCTATCGGGCAGGCCCACCAGTCCCCCCACGTGGGGTACGGCGTGCCGTACCCGGACCCGCGCGGCCCGGACACCGTCCCGCGCGGCTCAGGACACCCGTGAGCGCCCCGAACCCCCGCGCCGGGCCACGGAAAGCAGCCCCCGCACGGTCGTCAGCCAGCCGAGGGCGACGATCCCCGCGGCCACCGACAGGCCGAGCGACCCGTTCAGCGGCATCGCGATACCGATGGCACCGCCGAGGACCCAGGCCATCTGGAGCAGCGTCTCGGAGCGGGCGAACGCGGAGTTGCGGACCAGTTCGGGGACGTCGCGCTGGATCATCGCGTCCAGGGACAGCTTCGCGAGGGCCTGCGCGAACCCCGCGACGGCCGCCAGGCAGGCCACCAGCGCGGTGCTGAAGAAGACCGCCGCCGTGATCGCGGCGCCCAGCACGAACGCCACCACCGTCACGACGATGAGCTCCGGGGCGCGCTGCTTCAGCCAGGCTCCGACCGCCGTGCCGAGCGCGTTGCCCACACCCGCGGAGACGGCCACCAGGCCCAGTGAGACCGCCGCGCTCTTGCCGCTCAGCGGGTGCTCGCGCAGCAGGAACGCGAGGAAGAAGATCAGGAAGCCGGACAGGCAGCGCAGCGAGGCGTTCGCGGCGAGCGCGTGCGTGACGGCCGTGCCCACCGTCCGCAGCCCCGGACGCGGCGGCTTCTTCAGGTGCGGGCCGTGCAGATGCCCCTCGTCGGCGGCGAGCAGCGCCTTGTCCTCGCCCTTGGCGGAGTCGACCTTCGGCGGCAGCGAGAAGGACAGGAACGTACCCGCGATGAAGATCACGAAGGCGCCGTAGAGCGGATAGCGGGCACCCAGCGACTGGAGGAGCGCCCCGATGGGCGCGGCCACACCGGTGGCCAGGAGCCCGCCCAGGGTGACCCGTGAGTTGGCCTTGACCAGGGAGAAGTTCGGCGGCAGCAGGCGGGGCACCACGGCGCTGCGCACCACGCCGTACGCCTTGGAGGCCACCAGGACCCCGAGCGCCGCCGGATACAGCTCGAACGTGCCGCTCACCACCGCGCCCGCCAGCATCAGCGCGAGCATGGCCCGGGCGAGCATGGAGCCCGCCATCGCGGCGCGCCGGCCGTGCGGCAGCCGGTCCAGGAGCGGGCCGATCACCGGGGCGAGCAGCGCGAAGGGGGCCATCGTGATGCCCAGGTAGAGGGCCACCCGGCCGCGCGCCTCGTCGGTCGGCACCGAGAAGAACACCGTGGACGCCAGCGCCACGGTGATCATGACGTCGCCCGCGCCGTTCACCGCGTGCAGTTCGATGAGTTTTCCGAGGCCCGACTCGCCCGCCCCGTGCGCGTGCGTCGCCCGGCGGATGCCGCGCGCCGTCTTCGTCACGGGGAAGTTCAGGGCACGCCCCACCGCACGGACGGAACCGCTCACCCGGCCCGATCCGCCGCCTTCGTTGCTCCCCTTGGCGCCACCGACACCGGTGGCTCCCTGGGGCGACCTCGCGGATGCCACCCCGTCATAGTGCCCCGAGATCGGGGTTTGTAGTGCGGTTACCGCGCGGATGGGGGGCGGCGGCTTGTGGGGGAGCGGGGCGCGCCGGGGGGTGCGGGAGCCGTGGCGCGGGCCGCCGGATCGGTGGCGTCCGGCGGTCCGGCGGCGCGCCGTGGAGCGGCCCGGATACCGGCGCGGAGCGCCGAAGACGCCCGCCGGTGTGGGCCCAGGGGCCAGGAGAAGGTAGCGTGCGTAACGCGCATGCGGCGATTGTTCTCGGCCGCGCGCCTCTCGGCCATCCCGCAGAATGGATGGCGTAGGTGCGCCCGAGTGCGATCGGGCGCGGACGTCGACGCGGCCCACCGGTCCGCTCCGTCCGCACCCCCGCCGGAGGAATGGCGCACCCGTGAGACGGCGTAGGAGAGAAGCGATACCTGTGAGCGCAGCGACAACGCGAAGCCGCACCCCTGACCGCCTGTGCGCCGAGGCGATCGATCTCGCCCGGACGGCTGCCGAGGAGGTCGCGTATCCCGGCATCGTCGGCGAGCACCTCGGGATGGTCTCCGAGGGGGACCGCGTTGTCACGCACTACTTCGAGTGCAAGGAACCGGGATACCGCGGCTGGCGCTGGGCGTCCACCGTGGCCCGCGCCTCCCGCGCGAAGCTCGTCACCCTCGACGAGACGGTGCTCCTCCCGGGGACCGACGCGCTGCTGGCCCCCGAGTGGGTGCCGTGGAGCGAGCGGCTCCGCCCCGGCGACATGGGCCCCGGCGACCTGCTGCCCACGGACGCCGAGGACCTGCGGCTCGAACCCGGCTTCTCGGGCGAGGACGAGCCCGCGCCGAACTCGGCGGTCTCGGACGACATGGCCGAGCTGGTGGAGGCCGAGGACATCGAGGTGACCGCGGGCACCCCCGCGAACCTTCCGATGGCCCCGCGCCGCGGTTCGATCGCCGCGGTGGCCGAGGAACTCGGCCTGCGCCGGGCCCGGGTCCTGTCCCGCTACGGCCTGCACGTCGCCGCCGACCGCTGGGAAGAGTCGTACGGGCCCCAGACCGCGATGGCGCAGGCCGCGCCCGCGACCTGCGTCAGCTGTGGCTTCCTGAACCGGATCGGCGGGACGCTCGGACAGGCGTTCGGGGTCTGCGCGAACGAGTTCTCGCCCGCCGACGGGCATGTGGTGTCCCTCGCGTACGGGTGCGGAGGGCATTCCGAGGCTGCCGTCATGCCGGCGCCTCCGCGGCCGCCTCAGCCGGTGATCGACGAGACCCAGGTGGACCCGTTCCCGCTGCGGCCGTCCCCGGACTCCGGGTCGGTCTCCGTCGCCCCCGACGAGTCCACCGCCGAGCTCGGCCACTCGTAGCCGTAGCGGCACGCCGTCCCGGGCGGGGGCCGATTCCGGCCCCTTTCCCCGGGACGGGTCACCGCTTTCTCGCCCCCTCCGCCCCCTGCCCGTCCCGTACTCGGGGCTCCGCCCCGTACCCCGCTCCCCAAACGCCGGAGAGGCCGGTTCCGGCCGCCGCCCCCGGCGGGAGCACGGGAGGGCGCGGGGTACCTTCGAGCCGCGACCCGCCGCCCGCGCGGACGCGTCACCCGAGAGGGAGAGTGAATCCGTGAGTAAGCTCGTGCGGCCCGCGGCCGAGGGCGCGGACCCGTTCGGCACGGCGCGCCTGCGCCGTGGCGTGCTCGACGCCTGGGCGGCCAGCCCCGCCCGGTTCCGCGAGGACGCCAACGCGGAGGAGGACCTCGTCCTCGGCGGGTACCGCGACCGGCTCGTCGTGGAGCTGGCCCAGAACGCCGCCGACGCCGCCGCCCGCGCCGGCACCCCCGGACGCCTCCGGCTGACCCTGCGCGACGGCGTCCTGATCGCGGCCAACACCGGCGCGGCCCTCGACGCGGCAGGCGTCGAGTCGCTCTCCACACTGCGCGCCTCCTCGAAACGGGACGCCCACGACACGGCCGTCGGCCGGTTCGGCGTCGGCTTCGCCGCGGTCCTCGCGGTCACGGACGAACCCGCCGTCGTCGGCCGGCACGGCGGCGTCCGCTGGGCCCTCGCCGAGGCCCGCGACCTCGCCGCCGGCACCGCCGGGGACAGTGCGGGCCTCGGCGACGAGATCCGCCGCCGCGACGGCCATGTGCCGCTGCTCCGGCTGCCGTTCGCCGCCGAGGGCACCGCCCCGGACCCGTACGACACGGCTGTGATCCTCCCGCTGCGCGACTCCGCGGCGCAGGACCTCGCCGAGCGCCTCCTGCGCACCGTGGACGACGCCCTCCTGCTGGCCCTGCCCGGCCTGGAGGAAGTGGTCGTCGAGACGGGCGAGGGAGAGGTCCGCACCCTGCGCCGCACCCGCCCCGGCGACGACGCGGACGCAGGTCACACCCCCGCACCGGCAGCCACCGGCACCCCGCACGGCACCGGCGCGGGCGACCCACAGGCCGCCGCCGGTCACGGCCTCGTCACCATCGACGACTCCCGCGACGGCGCCACCCGCTACCGCACCGTCTCCCACCACGGCTCCCTCGACGCCGCCCTGCTCGCCGACCGCCCGGTCGAGGAGCGGCTGCGACCGCACTGGTCCGTGACCTGGGCCGTCCCCGTCGACGCGGACGGCACCCCGGCCCGGCCCCGGACCAGCCCCGTCGTCCACGCGCCGACCCCCAGCGACGAGGCACTCGGCGTGCCCGCGCTGCTCATCGCGTCCCTCCCGCTGGACACCACCCGGCGCCACGCGGCCCCCGGCCCGCTGACCGACTTCCTGGTGGAGCGCGCGGCGGACGCGTACGCGGAACTGCTCGCCGCGTGGCGGCCGGTGGACACCGGGATCATCGACCTGGTGCCCGGACCGCTCGGCAAGGGCGAACTGGACGGCGCGCTGCGCCGGGCCGTCCTGGACCGGCTCCCGCGCACCGCGTTCCTGCCGCCCGCCGCCCCGCCGGACGAGACACCGGCCGCGGACGACCCCGTCGACTGGCCCGGCAGCGGCCCGGCCGAGCAGCCGGCCGCGCTGCGGCCGCGCGACGCGGAGGTGGTGGAGGGAGCGGGCGCCGAGACGGTGCGGGTCCTCGCCGAGGTCCTGCCGAGCCTGCTGCCCGCCGGGCTGGAACGGCGCGCCGAGCTGCGCACCCTGGGCGTCGCCCGGGTCCCGCTCACGGAGGCCGTGGACCGGCTCGCCGGTCTGGAGAAGGAACCGGGCTGGTGGCACCGCCTCTACGACAGCCTCGCCGGGGTCGACCCGGACCGGCTGTCGGGGCTGCCCGTGCCGCTGGCCGACGGCCGGACGACGATCGGGCCGCGCCAGGTGCTGCTGCCCACCGCCGACGGTTCGCCGGTCGCGCCGGACACCCTCGCCCGGCTCGGTCTGAAGGTCGCGCACCCGGACGCCGCGCATCCGCTGCTGGAGAAGCTGGGCGCGCTGCCCGCGACACCGCGCGCGGTGCTCACCACCCCGCAGGTGCGGGCCGCGGTGGCCGCCTCGCTGGACGACGACGGCGGGGCCTGGGACGAGGACACCCCGGACGCGGAGGAACTGGCGGACACCGTGCTCGCGCTGGTGCGCGACGCCGGGCTCGAACCCGGTGACGAACCCTGGCTCGGCGCGCTGGCCCTGCCGGACGAGGAGGGCGACATCGCGCCCGCCGGTGAACTCGTGCTGCCGGGAAGCCCGTTCGCCCAGGTGATGCGCGAGGACGAACTCGCCTTCGTCGACACGGAGCTGGCGGACCGCTGGGGCGGGCAGCCGCTCGCCGCCTGCGGGGTGCTCGCCGGTTTCGCCCTGGTGCGGGCCACCGACGTCGTCCTCGACCCGGACGAACTGGAGCCCCGCGAGGGGGACTTCGCCCAGCCCGACGACGCGGGTCTGCTCGACGCGGTGGACGTGTGGTGCGAGGACGTCCTGGACCGGCTGCCGGACTCCCCGGTGCCGCCCGTCGCGACCGAGATCGTCGCCGTACGGGACCTGGACCTCATCGACGACGACCGGTGGCCGCAGGCGCTCGCCCTGCTCGCGCAGCCGCCGCTGCGGGACGCGATCACCCAGCAGATGCGCATCCTGCTGCCCGACGGCACCCACGAGGTCGTCCGGCCCTACACGGCGTGGTGGCTGCGCGGACATCCGGTGCTCGACGGGCGCCGGCCGGCCGGTCTGCTCGCGGCCGGCGGCGATCCGCTGCTGCGCGGCCTGTACGACGAGGCGGACGCGACCGGCTTCGACGACGAACAGGTGCTGCGGGCCCTCGGCGTCCGGACGTCGGTGGCCGCCCTGCTCGACGAGCCCGGTGGCGCCGCCGAACTCCTCGACCGGCTCGCCGACCCGGACCGCGAGGTCTCCGGTGCCCAGCTGCACGCCCTCTACGGCGCGCTGGCCGACCTCGACCCCGAGCAGGTGACGCTGCCGGACGAGCTGCGGGCCGTCGTGGACGGCGAGGTGCGGGTGGTGGACGCGGCCGACGCCGTGGTCGTCGACTCGCCCGACCTGCTGGCCTTCACCGACGGGGTGCCGCTGCTGCCGGTGCGTCCGGCGCGGGCCGCGGAGCTCGCCGAGCTGTTCCAGGTGCGGCGGCTCAGCGAGTCCGTCACCGGCGAGGTCACCTCCGAGGGCACCGAGCACGACGTCCCGGACTCCGTACGGCTGCTGCTGGGGCCGGCGACGCCCGCCTCGTACCTGGAGCACGAGGAACTCGTCGTGGACGGGACGGAGTTGGACTGGCGCGTCACCCGCGACGGTGTGCTGCACGCCGCCACCGTGGAGGGGGTGGCCGCCGGGCTCGCCTGGTCGGCGGGCCAGTGGCCGCGCCGTTTCGAGGTCGCCGCGCTCCTGGAGGACCCGTCCCGCACCGAGGAACTGGCCCGGGACCGCTGGTTCGACTGAGCCGTCCGGGACCGATCGCGTACGGGGTGGGCGGTTTGTCCGCCCGCCCCGCTGCGATCTTGGTAACGCGTGCACAAAATCTTCATCACCCGTACAACTATTCGCCTGCGTCGCTGATCTGATCACCGGAGTCAACAGACTCCACGATCACTTGGGCCCCCGGTGTCGACGAACCGCGAGGAACGACCACCGGCCGGGCCCCTTTCTCCACTTGGGGATCGCATGCGTATACGTGCCACCGTGGCCGCCGTCTCCGGCGCCTTGGCCCTCTCCGCCCTCGCCGTGCCGGCCGCGCAGGCCGACGGTCACGGGAGTCTCGCCTCGAAGGCGCCCTCCACCTCCAAGATCACGCCGTTCACCGGGTCCTCTCCGGCCGACGAGAAGGTGGGCGACACCAAGATCACGAGCGTCACCGTCAACGGTGGCGACGACATCGTGGTCGGCATCAGCAACAAGAAGATCTTCACCGTCACCGTGACGGCCAGCGACCCGTCCGGTATCAACGACGGCTATGCCATGCTCTGGCACGGCTCGAACATCGACGACGACGTCGATGGTGCCATCGTCCCGGACGCGGAGACGGGCACCTGCACGGCCTCCGGCGCCACCACTGCGACCTGCAAGGTGACGCTTGTCGCCGACCCGAAGGAAAACATCTACAGCAACATCCTCGCCGGCACGTGGAAGGTGTGGGCCGGGGCTCAGGGCAACGACGGCGACTACGTCATCACCGATGCCTACAAGACCGCCCGGGTCCAGCGCTACGCCCGACTGACGGTCAACGCCTCGCCGGAGCCGGTCAAGAAGGGCAAGACCATCACGGTCACCGGCCTGCTGTCGCGCGCCAACTGGGACACCCACGCGTACGCGGGCTACACCGTCCAGCCGGTCGGGCTCCAGTTCCGCAAGAAGTCCGTCTCCACCTACACGTCCACCCTCAAGACGGTGAAGTCGGACTCCAAGGGCAACCTGAAGACGACCACGACGGCCACCGTCGACGGCTACTTCCGCTACAACTTCGCGGGCACCTCGACCACCCCGGCCGTCAAGGCCACGGGTGACTACGTCGACGTGCAGTAACCCACCCGGTAGCCGGTAACACCGCTCACGCGGGGACGCGGCGGTCGACCAGCCTCCACAGGGCTTCGAGGACGGCCGCCGCGATCACCGAGATCAGCACCGCGATCCACGGCATCGTCGTGCCGACCAGCTTCAGCGCGAAGAAGTGCTGGAGCCACGGCACGACGAGCACCAGCAGGAACGCCCCGCCCATCGAGGCGACGAGGCAGATCCGCCACCAGGTGTAGGGCCGGGCGATGATCGCGAGCACCCACATCGAGATCAGGAACAGCGTCAGCGTCGCGGCGCTCGTCTCGGCGTCCAGCGAGCCGCTCCCGCTGTAGTGGTGCCGGGCGATCAGATAGGTCACGAAGGTGGCGACGCCCGCGACGACCCCGCCGGGGATCGAGTACCGCATCACCCGCCGCACGAAATGGGGCTTCGCCCGCTCCGTGTTGGGCGCGAGGGCGAGGAAGAACGCCGGAATACCGATCGTCAGCGTTGACAGCAGGGTCAGGTGGCGCGGCAGGAAGGGGTATTCGACCTGCCAGCACACCACGAGGACGGCCAGCAGCACCGAGTACACCGTCTTCACCAGGAACAGCGTCGCCACCCGGGTGATGTTCCCGATGACCCGGCGGCCCTCCCCGACCACCGAGGGCAGCGTCGAGAAGCTGTTGTTGAGCAGCACGATCTGCGCCACCGCGCGGGTCGCCTCGGACCCCGAGCCCATACTGACGCCGATGTCGGCGTCCTTGAGGGCCAGCACGTCGTTCACCCCGTCGCCGGTCATCGCGACGGTGTGCCCGCGCGACTGGAGGGCGCCGACCATGTCCCGCTTCTGCTGCGGGGTGACCCGGCCGAACACCGTGCCCTTCTCCAGGGACTTCGCCATCTCGTCCTGCTCCGAGGGCAGCCGGCGCGCGTCCACGACCTCGCCCTTGAGACCCAGCTTGTCGGCGACGGCGCCCACCGACACCGCGTTGTCGCCGGAGATGACCTTGGCCTCGACGTTCTGCTCCGCGAAGTAGCGCAGGGTCTCCGCCGCGTCCGGCCGCAGCCGCTGCTCCAGGACGACGAGCGCGGTGGGCCGCGCGGCCTCCTTCGCGCCGGGGTCCTCCAGGTCCTTGGTGGTCCGGGCGAGCAGCAGCACCCGCAGTCCCGCCTCGTTGAGCCGCTCGGTCTCGGCGAGCGCCGGGTCGCCCTCGGCCAGCAGCACGTCGGGGGCGCCGAGCAGCCAGGTGCTCGCCCCGCCGTCGCTCTCGCTGAACCCGGCGCCGCTGTACTTGCGGGCGGAGGAAAACGGCAGGGACTCGGTGCAGCGCCACCCCTCGCTGTCGGGGTAGGCGGCGATGATCGCCTGGAGGGAGGCGTTGGGCCGCGGGTCGGACGCGCCGAGCGCGCCGAGCACCGTGCGCACGTACCCCTCGTCGGCGCCGTCCAGGGGCCGCAGCTCGGTGACGTCCATGCCGCCCTCGGTGAGGGTGCCGGTCTTGTCGAGGCAGACGGTGTCGACGCGGGCGAGGCCCTCGATGGCGGGCAGCTCCTGCACGAGGCACTGTTTCCGGCCGAGCCGGACGACGCCGATGGCGAAGGCCACGGAGGTGAGCAGGACGAGCCCCTCGGGGACCATCGGCACGATGCCGCCGACGGTGCGCGCGACCGAGTCCTTGAAGCCGTGCTGCTTGACGACGAGCTGGCTGATGATCAGGCCGATGGCGGTCGGGATCATCATCCACGTCACGTACTTGAGGATCGTGGAGATACCGGTGCGCAGTTCGGACTGGACGAGTGTGAAGCGGGAGGCCTCCTCCGCGAGCTGCGCCGCGTACGCCTCCCGGCCGACCTTCGTCGCGGTGAACGCGCCGCCGCCGGCGACCACGAAGCTGCCCGACATCACCTCGTCCCCGGGATGCTTGACCACCGGGTCCGCCTCGCCGGTGAGCAGCGACTCGTCGATCTCCAGCCCGTCGGCCTCCGCGCAGGTGCCGTCGACGACGACCTTGTCGCCCGGCCCGATCTCGATGAGGTCGCCGAGCACGATCTGCGAGGTGCCGACCTCGGTGGCCTCCCCGTCCCTGCGGACCGTCGGTTTCACCTCGCCGATCACCGCGAGGGAGTCGAGGGTCTTCTTGGCCCGCCACTCCTGGACGATGCCGATGCCGGTGTTGGCGATGATCACGTAGCCGAACAGGCTGTCCTGGAACGGCGCGACGGCCAGCATGATCAGCCAGAGGACCCCGATGATCGCGTTGAACCGGGTGAAGACGTTGGCCCGGACGATCTCGCCGATGGAGCGGCTGCTGCGGACGGGGACGTCGTTGACCTCGCCGCGCGCGACCCGCTCGGCCACCTCGGCGGCGGTCAGCCCCTTCGCCCGCCGGGACGCGGGTATGGGCACGGGGTGAACGGGATCGAGTCCGGCGCCCGCGTCGATGTGGGTCATGCATTCGACGGTACGTGCGGATATACGGCTTCACCCGCCGAGCGCCCGAAAGATCCGACCTGGGGAGGACGGGGGCGGCGGGTAATGCTGCCGTGGACGTAGGGGAGGGCCCGAGGGGCCCGGGGGTGGCCGTTACTCCGTCACGGGGGAGGCGGCGTCCGCGGCGAGGGAGCGCTTGATGGCGGCGTCGCGCCTGCGGACGTACCAGATGCCGATCAGGCCGAGGCCCGCGCCGGCCAGGCAGGTCCACACCCACCACAGGTGTCCGTGGTCGTCGAACCAGCCGTAGAACGGCAGCTGCACCAGGAAGAGGACGAACCAGAGGATCGTGCCGCCCGTGATGGTGGCGACGACGGGGCCCTCCAGGGGCTCCGGCGCCTCGTGCTTGGGGGTCCACTTCGCCATGTGCACAGCTTACGAGGAGTGCTATCCGGCCGACGCCCGCACCCTCGCTTCCCTTGTATACCAACGGTCTACGCGCGGAGATAGCGATTTCGGACTCATATGTTCATACTGAAACCGTCCAACTCTGGCCGGTTGTATTCGTACGAAACACCAACGGAAACCTGGGGGAAACCCGTCGGTGACCGGACACTGGCCAGACTTGATCATGTTCCCCATTCCCCTGCTCGTTTGAGGACCCGCATGTCCACCTCGGCCGCCACCCAGGCCCCCGCCCCGCAGGAGCCGGAGTCCCGGCCCGCGCAGAGCGCCCTCGACCGCTACTTCAAGATCTCCGAGCGGGGCTCCAGTATCCCGCGCGAGATCCGCGGCGGTTTCGCCACCTTCTTCGCGATGGCGTACATCATCGTGCTGAACCCGATCATCCTGGGCAGCGCGAAGGACATGTACGGGCACCACCTCGACGGCGGGCAGCTGGTCACCGCCACCGTCCTGACCGCCGCGTTCACCACGCTCCTCATGGGCGTCATCGGCAACGTGCCGATCGCGCTCGCGGCGGGCCTCGGCGTCAACACGGTCGTCGCCCTCCAGCTCGCCCCGCGGATGTCCTGGCCGGACGCCATGGGCATGGTGGTCCTCGCCGGCTTCGTCGTGATGCTGCTGGTCGCCACCGGGCTGCGCGAGCGCGTGATGAACGCCGTGCCGCTCGGCCTGCGCAAGGGCATCGCCATCGGCATCGGCCTGTTCATCATGCTGATCGGCCTGGTCGACTCCGGCTTCGTCTCCCGCATCCCGGACGTCGCCCAGACCACCGTCCCGCTCCAGCTCGGCGGCGACGGACACCTCACCGGCTGGCCGGTCCTGGTCTTCATCCTCGGCACGCTCTTCACGCTGGCCCTGATGGTCCGCAAGGTGCCCGGCGCGATCCTCATCTCGATCGTCACCATGACCGTCGTCGCGGTGATCATCAACGCCGTCGCCACCGTCCCGTCCTGGGGCCTGACCACGCCCAAGTGGCCCGGCAACCCGGTCGCCTCCCCGGACTTCGGCCTCGTCGGCAAGGTCAGCCTCTTCGGCGGCTTCGACAAGGTCGGCGTGCTGACCGGCATCCTCTTCGTCTTCACCGTGCTGCTGTCGTGCTTCTTCGACGCGATGGGCACGATCATGGGCATCGGCGACGAGGCCAAGCTGACCGACGCCCACGGCAACATGCCCGGCATCAACAAGGTCCTCTTCGTCGACGGCATCGCCGTCGCCGCGGGCGGCGCGTCCTCCTCCTCCGCCACCACCTGCTTCGTGGAGTCCACGGCCGGTGTCGGCGAAGGCGCCCGCACGGGCTTCGCGAACGTGGTCACCGGCGCGCTCTTCGCCGTCGCCCTCTTCCTGACCCCCGTCGCCACGATGGTCCCGTCCCAGGCCGCCACCCCCGCGCTCATCGCGGTCGGCTTCCTGATCCTGTCCCACTCGATCAAGGAGATCGACTGGGCGGACTACACGATCGCCATCCCGGCCTTCGTGACGATGATGCTGATGCCGTTCACCTACTCGATCACGAACGGCATCGGCATGGGCTTCATCACCTTCGTGGTGCTGCGCCTGGCGGCGGGCCGCGGGCGGGACGTCCCGGTCGCGATGTACGTGGTGTCGGCGGTGTTCACCTTCTACTACCTGATGCCGGCCCTCGGCCTGACCTGAGCCGGCCGGGGACGGTGACACGGGCACGCGGCCTCACGTGACCCCGTAGAACTTCTCCGTCTCGTCGACGGCGGTCTGGAACCGCTCGTCGAAGTCGTCGCGAATGAGCGTCCGGACCACATAGTCCTGGACGCTCATTCCGCGTTTGGCGGCATGGTGGCGGAGCCGGTCGAGCAGCTCCCCGTCTATACGCAGGCTGAGCACGCTGGTCCCCATGGAGTCGAGGGTCGCCGCATGCCGGGCGGCACCGGGACGCTTTCCGGATCCGGCTCACTCATATGAGTGACCCCGGGGTTCGGTGGCGCGCTTCACGGGCACCCCGTTGGTCTTTAGCGAGAGTAATGAGTTACGCTAAAGAACATGCCTGACCTCACCCAGGGCGACGACGAGGCCGCCGTGAACGCCTTGCGATCCGCAGTGATGCGGTTGTCGCGTCGACTCAAGCACCAGCGGGTCGACGAGTCGCTGAGCCCGACCGAGATGTCGGTGCTCGGCACCCTCGCCCGCTGCGGCACCGCCACGCCCGGCGAACTGGCCCGCAAGGAGCACGTGCAGCCGCCGTCCATGACGCGCATCGTCGCGCTCCTGGAGGCCAAGGGGCTCGTCAGGCTGGAGCCGCACCCCGAGGACCGGCGCCAGAAGGTCGTCACGCAGACCGACAAGGCGGAGGCCATGCTCGAAGAGAGCCGCCGCAAGCGGAACGCGTTCCTGGCCGGGCTGGTCGAGGCCCTCGACGAGGACGAGTGGGCCAAGCTCCGCGAGGCCGCCCCCGTCCTGGAGAAGCTCGCCCACATCTGACCCGCACCACCGGCCCCCACCGATCCCCGATCGGCGGGGGCCGCCCCCAGCAAGCGCCGACGCCCCCCATGACGCCGACGTCCACGACTCCCCGGAGGCGAGCCCTTTTGAGTACGGGACCCGGAGCACACTCCGCCCCCGCACCAGCCACCCACGACTCCTCAGCCGCCCACGACTCCCCGGCCACGGCCGGAACCTCCCCGGCCGGCGCGGAACCCGCACCGGTCGTGGACCCCGCACCGGTGGAGGACCCCGCGCAGGCCGCGCCCGCGACCCCCTCGGCCGCCGCCGGGACCGCGCCGGCCACCGCCGGATCCTCCCCCCGCACCCCGCGCTCCTCCTCGATGTTCAGCTCGCTGAAGGTCCGCAACTACCGGCTGTTCTTCCTGGGCCAGGTCGTCTCCAACACCGGCACCTGGATGCAGCGCATCGCCCAGGACTGGCTGGTGCTGAGCCTGACCGGCTCCTCCGCCGCCGTCGGCATCACCACCGCCCTGCAGTTCCTGCCGATGCTGCTCTTCGGCCTGTACGGCGGCGTCCTCGTCGACCGGCTCCCCAAGCGCCCCACGCTGCTCGTCACGCAGGCGGCGATGGCCCTCACCGGCCTGGCGCTCGCCTTCCTCACCCTCTCCGGACACGTCCAGGTCTGGCACGTCTACCTCGCCGCGTTCGCCGTCGGTCTCGCCACCGTCGTCGACAACCCGGCCCGCCAGTCCTTCGTCTCCGAGATGGTCGGACCCGGCCAGCTGCAGAACGCGGTCAGCCTGAACTCGGCCAACTTCCAGTCCGCCCGCCTGGTCGGCCCCGCCGTCGCCGGACTCCTGATCACCGGCGTCGGCACCGGATGGGCCTTCCTCCTGAACGGACTGTCGTTCGTGGCCCCCATCGCGGGCCTGCTCCTGATGCGCGCCCGGGAACTCCACGTCGTCCAGCGGACCCCGCGCGGCAAGGGCCAGCTCCGCGAAGGCCTGCGCTACGTCGCCGGCCGCCCCGACCTGATCTGGCCGATCGTCCTCGTCGGCTTCATCGGCACCTTCGGGTTCAACTTCCCCGTCTGGCTGTCGGCGTACGCGGACGACACCTTCCACGCCGGCGCGGGCGCCTACAGCCTCTTCAACACGCTGATGGCGCTCGGCTCACTGGCCGGCGCGCTGCTCGCCGCCCGGCGCGGCACCGCACGGCTGCGCGTGCTCATCGCGGCGGCCATCGCCTTCGGCGCGCTCGAAGTGGTCGCCGCGACGGCACCCTCACTGTGGCTGTTCGCCCTGCTGATGGTCCCGATCGGCATCGCAGGCCTGACGGTGAACGTCACCGCGAACACCTCGGTCCAGATGGCCACCGACCCGGCCATGCGCGGCCGCGTCATGGCCCTGTTCATGATGGTCTTCATGGGCGGCTCACCGCTGGGCGCCCCGCTGGTCGGCTGGGTCACCGACGCCTACGGTCCCCGGATCGGCTTCGCGCTCGGCGGCCTCGTCTCGATGGCCGCGGCGACGACGATCGGCCTGGTCCTGGCGCGCCTCGGCGGTCTGCGCGTCTCCCTCGGCTGGCACCGCGGCGCACCCCGGGTCCGCTTCGTGCCCCGCACCCGCACCGAGGAGCACCTGGCCACGGTGTGAGACCCCGCCGGCGCACCGCCGGCCCGACGCCACGGCCGGCCCCCCGCACGCGACGGCCGGCCCCTCGCGTGCGGGGGAGCGGGCGCCGGGCGGGATTCCCTCCACTTCCCTCCACGCGGCCGCGTGGAGGCTGGGAAAGTGGCCGCATGAGACTCTTCGCGGCCGTGCTGCCGCCCGCCGACGCGGTGCGTGAACTCGCCACGGAGGCCGACCTGCTGCGGCGGACACCGGGCGCCGACGCGCTGCGCTGGACGGGCCGCCCCGGCTGGCACTTCACCCTCGCCTTCTACGGCGAGGTCGCCGACACCACCGTCCCGGACCTGACCGAGCGGCTCACCCGCGCCGCCCACCGCACCGCGCCCTTCCCGCTGGCCCTGCGCGGCGGCGGCCACTTCGGCGGCCGCGCCCTGTGGGCGGGCGCCACCGGGGACCTCGACAGCCTGCGCCTGCTGGCCGCCCGCGCGGAGGCCGCCGGACGCAAGGCGGGCATCGCCATGGAGGAACACCGCCCCTACCGGCCCCACCTCACCTTGGCCCGCAGCCGCGACTCCGCCGACTTCACCCCGTACCTCACCGCCCTCGACGGCTTCGCCGGACGCACCTGGACCGTGGGCGAGCTGTGCCTGGTCCGCAGCAACCTGCCGGACTCCGGGATCCCCGGAGAACGGCCCCGCTACGAGACACTGGCCGCCCGGCCGCTGGGGGCGGGCGACGGGACCGGGCAGGCGGACCGTTAACCTCGATGGCGTGAACCCGAAGACCCGTAACCGGATCATGGCCGGTGTGCTCGTGCTGATGTTCGCCGTCGTGGCACTGGCGGCGGCGGTCAGGTAGCGACCGCCACCGCCCGACCCCGGGCGCGCCCCGGGGCCCGCCCTACCAGGCGAACGCCTCCGGAGAGGGACCCGGACCCGGGAAGATCTCGTCGAGACCGTCCAGGACCTCCTGCGACAGCTCCAGCTCCACGGCGCGCAGCGCCGACTCCAGCTGCTCCGCGGTGCGCGGGCCGACGATCGGACCGGTCACCCCGGGACGGGTCAGCAGCCACGCCAGGGCCGCCTCACCGGGCTCCAGACCGTGCTTGTCGAGCAGGTCCTCGTAGGCCTGGATCCGGTCGCGTACGGCCGTGTCGGCGAGGGCGTCCGCGGCCCGGCCGCTCGCCCGGCGGCCGCCCTCGACCTGCTTCCTGATGACCCCGCCCAGCAGCCCGCCGTTCAGCGGCGACCAGGGGATGACCCCGAGCCCGTACTCCTGAGCCGCCGGGATGACCTCCATCTCGGCGCGCCGCTCGGCGAGGTTGTAGAGGCACTGCTCACTGACCAGGCCGATGGTGCCGCCGCGGCGCGCGGCGATCTCGTTGGCCTGCGCGATCTTGTATCCGGGGAAGTTGCTCGATCCCACGTAGAGGATCTTGCCCTGCCGCACCAGGACGTCGATCGCCTGCCAGATCTCGTCGAACGGCGTCGTCCGGTCGACGTGGTGGAACTGGTAGATGTCGATGTGGTCGGTCCGCAGCCGCTTCAGGCTGGCGTCGACGGCCCGCCGGATGTTCAGGGCGGACAGCTTGTCCTGGTTGGGCCACGGCTCGCCCTCGGCGCCCATGTTCCCGTAGACCTTGGTCGCGAGAACCGTCCGCTCGCGCCGGTCGCCGCCCTGGGCGAACCAGTTCCCGATGATCTCTTCCGTACGGCCCTTGTTCTCGCCCCAGCCGTACACGTTCGCCGTGTCGAAATAGTTGATGCCCGCGTCCAGCGCCGCGTCCATGATGGCGTGGCTGTCGCCTTCGTCGGTCTGCGGTCCGAAGTTCATGGTGCCGAGGACGATCCGGCTGACCTTGAGCCCCGTGCGTCCGAGCTGTGTGTACTTCATGAGGCCTCAGCCAACGCCTTCGAGCCCGCTCGAAGCAAGGGCGCCACCCGGCTCCCGACGGTGTTCCCACCCGGCCTCCCGACGGTGCCCCCGGAGCCTTGACCTCGACCTTGGTTCAGGTCGCAGCCTGGAGGCATGACGACCTTCACCGAACAGGACCACGGCGACCTCGCCCGGCTCGTCGGCCGGTTCTTCCGCTCCCTCGACGAACGGCACTTCGACGAGGACTGGGCCCGCGCCTTCTTCACCGACGACATACGGGGCCGGAGCCCCGTCGGGGACTCCCGGGGACGGCCGGCGATGCTCCGGCAGACCGCCGAGGCGGTCGGCCGGTTCGACCGCACCCAGCACATGGCCACCGACGTCCTCACCGACTCGGCGCCCGACGGCCGCACGGCCACGGTCACCTGGAACGCGCTGATGACCCACGTGCACCGCGACACCACCCTGAAGACCCGCGGTCCGGACGCCGACCCCGTGTTCACGGTGGGCGGCCACTGGCGGGCCACCGTGCGGCGCACCCCGGACGGCTGGCGCTTCCAGGAGACGTCCGTCGACGCCGTCTGGACCCGCGGCGAACCCCCGCTCCTCGGACCGGCCGCGGACGGACGCCGAGAGCCTCCGGACGGACGGCCGGACCCCGCTAGGGGGTGACCGCCGCGTACGGCTCGCCCAGGCCCCACGCCTGGTGCATCGCCTCGGCGAACCCCTCCGCGATCCTGTGCTCGCCGCGCGCGTTCGGATGCGTGCCGTCGTAGGTGTCGAAGGCGATGTCGTACGACGGCGGCGGGGACGCCAGGAGCAGCGGGGAGCGCGGCTCGTCCAGGTCGGCGACCGTCTTGGCGAGCAGCTCGTTGAACGCGGCGACCTCGGCGGCGAAGGGGGCGTCGGACTCGGCCCGCACGTTCGGTATCACCGGGAGCAGCACCATCCGCACCCGCGGGTTCGCGGCCCGCGCCTCCGCCACGAACAGCCGGACGTTGTCGGCCGTCTGCACCGCGTTGGTGTAGAAACCCAGGTCGATCAGGCCGAGGGACACCAGCAGGACGTCGGCACGCTGCGCGCGGACCGTCTCGCGGACGACCGGCGCCATGTGCTGCCAGCCCTCGCCCCAGCCAGCCAGATGACCGCGCGGGAAGTCGGGGTCGGCGTACTCGTAGGAGTCGGCGGCGCCCGTCGCCATGTCGTAGAGCGTCTCGCGCGGACCGACGATCTCGAACGGGCCCCCGTAGGTCGCCCGCAGGTGCTGCCACATCCGGTAGCGCCATGTGTGTTCGCCCGCGCTACCGATCGTCATGGAGTCCCCGACGGGCATGAACCTGAGCATCCGCTCATCATGAACGATCGGCGGGGGCCCGATGAGCCCTCCCGATGTGAGGCCTGCCACTGTGCGCACGGCCCACCGCCCCTCCACGGCCCGCGGTTGGCGGACCCGCGGCCGGTACGGGACCGTTCGGCGGGCGCCGCCGACGCGAACGCCGGGGCGGGGTGGCAGGCTTGGGCCATGCGCCGATCGCCCTCGTTCCGTACCGGGACCGCCGCCGGAGCCCTCGCCGGAGCCCTTGTCGTAGCCGTCGCCTCCATCGCCTTCGCGGCACCGGCCCTCGCCGACGGAGGGGACGACGGATTCACCATCAAGGACCCCCGCATCACCGAGTCCAGCGGCCTCGCCGCCTCCCGCATCCACCCCGGCGTGTACTGGACCCACAACGACAGCGACGACGGCGCCTACCTGTACGCCGTCGACAGCCGGACGGGCCGCACCGTCGCGACGGTCACCCTGAGCGGCGTCGGCGCGCCCCGCGACGTCGAGGCGATCTCCCTGGGCCCCGACGGCGACCTGTACGTCGGCGACATCGGCGACAACCTCGGCGGCAAGTGGGACCACGTGTGGATCTACAAACTGCCCGAGCCGAAGGTCCTCAAGGACCAGACGATCCGCGCCACCCAGTACGTCGTGAAGTACTCCGACGGCGCCCGCAACGCCGAAGCCCTGATGGTCCACCCCAAGACGGGCCGCGTGTACATCGCCGACAAGGACGAGGACGGCGGCCACCTCTACGAAGGCCCCGCCCGGCTCTCCCCGACCGGCACCAACGTCTTCAAGCCCGTCGCCACCGTCGACCTGTGGGTCACCGACGGCGCGTTCTCCCCCGACGGCCGCCACCTCGCCGTACGCGGCTACTTCGGCGGCATCCTCTACGACTGGAACGGCGGCGCCATCAAACGCGAGAGCCGCCTGAACGTGCCCCTCCAGGGCCAGGGCGAGTCCGTCACCTACACCACCGACGGAACGAAACTCATGTACGGCAGCGAGGGCGCGAACAGCCCCGTCCAGCCGGAGGACGCCCCCGGCGCGTCCGCATCCGACGGCAAGTCCCCCTCACAGGGCGGCGGTTCCGCCTCCGGTGACGACGGCGGCCCGATGAGCGGCAGCCTCAAGGTCGGCGCCGTCGCGGTCGCCGCGCTGCTCGCCGTGGTCTTCGGCCTGCGGCGGCTGCTGCGCCGCGACTGACCCGGACAGGCCGGACCTCGAGTCCGGGACGAGAACCGGCACACGACGGCGCGAGGGGCGCCCGGCACGTTCCCGTGCCGGGCGCCCCTCGCCCGTACCGCCCGAAGTCCCCGTGGGGGAGCGGTGGTTACAGCTTCTCGATCACGTAGTCGATGCACTGCGTGAGCGCCTCGACGTCCGCCGGGTCGATCGCCGGGAACATGGCGACGCGCAGCTGGTTGCGGCCGAGCTTGCGGTAGGGCTCGGTGTCGACGATGCCGTTGGCGCGCAGGGCCTTGGCGACGGCGGCGGCGTCGATCTCGTCGGCGAAGTCGATCGTGCCGATGACCTGCGAGCGCTTCGCCGCGTCGGTGACGAACGGGGTCGCGTACTTGCTGTCCTCGGCCCAGCGGTACAGACGCGAGGAGGAGTCCTTCGTACGGGCCGTCGACCAGGCGAGGCCGCCCTGGCCGTTGATCCACTCCAGCTGCTCGTTGAGCAGGAAGAGCGTCGCGAGGGCCGGGGTGTTGTACGTCTGGTTCTTGCGGGAGTTGTCGATCGCGGTGGGCAGCGAGAAGAACTCCGGGACGTGCCGCCCCGAGGCGTGGATCCGCTCGGCGCGCTCGACGGCGGCCGGGGAGAACACGCCGATCCACAGGCCGCCGTCGGAGGCGAAGGACTTCTGCGGGGCGAAGTAGTAGACGTCGGTCTCGGCGATGTCGACGGGCAGGCCGCCGGCGCCGGAGGTGGCGTCCACCAGCACGAGGGAGCCCTCGTCGGCGCCCGCGACCCGCTTGATCGGGGCGGCGACACCGGTCGAGGTCTCGTTGTGGGTGAAGGCGTAGACGTCGACGCCCGCCTCGGCGGCCGGCTCGGGGTGGGTGCCCGGGTCGGAGGAGACGACGGTCGGGTCGGCGAGCCACGGCGCGAGCTTGGCGGCCTTCGCGAACTTCGAGGAGAACTCGCCGAACGTGAGGTGCTGCGACTTGTTGTCGATCAGTCCGTGCGTCGCGACGTCCCAGAACGCGGTGGAGCCGCCGTTTCCGAGGACCACCTCGTATCCGTCGGGCAGCGAGAACAGCTCACGCACGCCCTCGCGGACCGTGCCGACCAGGTTCTTGACCGGGGCCTGGCGGTGGGAGGTGCCGAGCAGGGAACTGCCGGTCGCGGCCAGCGCGTCGAGCGCCTCCGTCCGCACCTTGGAGGGGCCAGCGCCGAATCGTCCGTCGGCGGGCTTGATGTCAGCGGGGATCTGGATATCAGCCACGCGGGGAGCCTAGCCGGTCGGGGAAACCTGGTCGAAACGTCGTCCGGCGGCTGAGACGGGAGGAGGACGCGACGGAGAGAACGGGAAGAGCCGGGGAGATGCCCGGGTGAGGCAGGGAGAGGCGAGGAGAGGCGGGGGAGGAGAGGGGCGGCCCGCCGGCCCCGGGCCGGCGGGCACTGCCGGGGGCGTCCTCCGGGGAGGACACCCCCGGCACCTCATCCGGCGATCAGCCGCACCGGCAGTTCGAACAGGTCGTTCTGCGTCACCACCGGCTTGTTCCGCAGCTCCGACGCCGGCACCGCGAGGTCCAGGCCGGGGAAACGCGCGTACAGGGCGGGCAGCGCGACGCCCGCCTCCAGGCGGGACAGGGCGGCACCGGGGCAGACGTGCGGGCCGTGCCCGAAGGAGATGTGCCGGGGACCCTCCGAGCGGCCGATGTCGAAGGCGCCCGCCGTCGGGCCGTGCGCGTTCTCGTCCCGGCCGATCGCCCCGTACGACACGATCAGCGCGTCGCCCGCCGGGATCACCTTGTCGCCGACCGGGACGTCCTCGGTCGCGAAACGGATCAGGACGTGCGAGGTCGGGGTGGAGTGACGCAGCGTCTCCTCGACGACCGCGGACCAGTCGGCCTCGCCGGACAGGACGCGGGCGCGCTGCTCGGGGTGGGCGGACAGGTTGACGACCGCGTTGACGATCAGGGAGATCGTCGTCTCGTGGCCTGCGGCGACCATCAGCTGCAGGGTGGAGACGATCTCCTCGTCGGTGAGGTGGTCGCCGTCCTCGGAGGCCAGGATCAGCGCGCTGGTCAGGTCGTCGCCCGGCGCCGCCCGCTTCGCCGCGACCGTGTCCGCCATGATCCCGGCCAGCTCGGTGAGCGTCGCGATGACCTCGGCGGGCGGCGTCTGCGTGGAGAAGAACTTCTCGAACAGCTCCTTGAGCCGCGGCAGCCGCGCCTCCTCGATGCCCATGAGGTCGGCGACGACGTACATGGGCAGCGGGTACGCGAAGTCGGCCTTCAGGTCGACGACGTCGCCGTCGAGCCCGTCGAGGTCGTCGAGCAGACCCTCCGTCAGCTTCGCTATCCGCTCCCGCATCTGCTCCACCCGCCGCGGGGTGAGCGCCTGCGCGACCAGCGTGCGCATCCTGCGGTGGTCGGCGCCGTCCACGGTGAGCATGGAGCGGCCCGGGTTGGCGAGTCCGATCAGCGGCCAGTCGGGGGCGATCTCCCCGCGCTGCCAGGCACCCCACACGTTGATGTCCTTGACCAGGCGGGGGTCGGTGAGCAGGGCGCGCGCCTCGGCGTGGTGCGTGACCGCCCACACGGGGACGCCGCCGGGCAGCTCGACGGCGGCGAGGGGGCCCGCGGCGCGCAGCGCCTCGCTCTCGCCGTCCAGGTCGGTGACGAAGGGGTCCAGGACGATGCGGGTCTCTTCGGTACCGGTGCTCATGCGGGGGTCCCTCCAGGGGGCGGGGTAGGAGTACGGCGTCTTCCCGGGGGCAGCCCCCGGAGCCCGGCCGGCGGATGGGCCGGCCGGGTGCGTCGGGGTCTCAGAGGACGGGCACGGGCGTGAACGTGACGGGCAGTTCGTCCAGGCCCCGCAGCCACGGGGAGGGGCGCCGGGTGAGGGACTCGGCGGGCACGGCCAGGTCGATGTCGGGCAGCCGGTCCAGGACGACCTCGATACCGGTCCGCGCGATGACCTCGGCGACCTCCTGCGCGGGGAACGGGCAGCGGTGCTCGCCGTGCCCGAACGAGAAGTGGGCGTTGTTCCCGCCGGTGAGCGCGGAGCTGTCGGTGCGGACCTGCGGGTCGGAGTTGGCGCCCTGCAGGCCGAGGAGCACGAGGTCGCCGGTGCGGATGCGGCGCCCGCCGAGCTGGGTGTCGCGCGAGGCCCACCGTCCGGCGACGTTCTGGGTGGGGGTGTCCTCCCACAGGACCTCGTTCATGGCCTCGGCGACACTGTGCCGGCCGCCGAAGAGGGAGGCGGCGAAGCGGTCGTCGGTGAGCATCAGGCGCAGCGAGTTGCCGATCCAGTCGGCGGTGGGCTGGTGCCCGGCGGCCATCATGACCATCAGGTCCTGGGCGATCTCCTCGTCGGTGAACCCGGAGGGGTCGGCGAGCATCCGGGACACGACGTCGTTCGCCGGCGTCTCCTTGCGGTCGGCGAGCAACCGCGCCATGGAGGCGGCGAGATGACGCTGCCCGTCGAGCGCCCCCTCCCGCCCGTTGATCATGTCGTTGAGTGCGGTGACCAGGCCGGGGCCCTGCTCGTCGGAGAAGCCGTAGAGCGTGGCGAGGACCCGGACCGGGAGCAGGGCCGCGTAGTCGCCGACGATGTCCGTCTCGCCCTTGGCGCAGACGGCGTCGATGAGTTCGTCGGCGAACTTCTCGGCGTGCGACCGCAGTTCGAAGGGGTCGACGGCTTCGAGGGCGTCACTGATCATCGCGGCACGTTCGCGGTGCCGTTCACCGACCGTGTACAGGATGGACGGCTGCTTGCGGCCGATCATCGGCAGCAGCGGCCAGTCGTCGGGGATGCGGTCCCACTGGTTCCACAGGTCCGAGTCGCGGCTGAACAACTGCGGGTCGCCGGTCACCTGGTGGAGTTCGCGGTAGCCGACGACGAGGAACGCGGGGATGTCGCCGTCGAGGACGACGGGCACGACCGATCCGTGGTCGCGCCGCATCTCCCGGTACAGCTCCGCCGGTTCGGTCTGGAACCGGGGGCCGCTGAGCGGGACGGGGGCGGGGGTGGGGCTCACAGCGCGGGCTCCGGTGCGGTCAGGGCGTCCTCCGCGGTGGCGGCGCCGTGGCGGGCGTGCAGGGACTGGAGGTGTTCCACGAGCGTGATCAGCACGCGCTTGCTGGACTCCCGGGAACGGGCGTCGCAGTCGAGGAGCGGCACGTGCGGGTCGAGGTCGAGGGCCTCCCGGATCTGCGCCGGGGTGTGCGTGGGTCCGCCGAAGTCGTTGCACGCCACGATGAACGGGGTGCCGTGGTGCTCCAGCCGGTCGATGGCGTACCAGGAGTCGTCGATACGGCGGGTGTCGACGAGGACGACGGCGCCGAGCGTGCCGGAGAACAGCCGGTCCCACAGGAACCAGAACCGTTCCTGGCCGGGCGCCCCGAACAGGTACAGCACGTTGCGGGCGTCGAGCGTGATGCGGCCGAAGTCGAAGGCGACGGTGGTCGCGGACTTGCCGCGCACCTCGCTGATGTCGTCGACGGCCTCGCCGGCCTGCGTCATCGTCTCCTCGGTGTTGAGGGGACGTATCTCGCTGACCGAGCGGACCAGGGTCGTCTTGCCGACGCCGAAGCCGCCCACGACCACGATCTTCAGGCCGTTGTCGGCCGACGCCGACAGGGGCGCACGAGCGTCAGAGGTTACGGAGTCCAACGAGCACCTGCTCCAGGATGTCGGGATCGGGAAGACCGGAGGGAACGGTGGTGTGCGGGTGACGGGCACTGACCCGGCCCGCGGAGAGCAGGTCGGACAGCAGGATGCGGGTGATCGACACCGGCAGCGCGAGTTCCGCCGCGATCTCCACGACGGCGGTGGGCCGTTCGCACATCCGCAGGATCGCGGTGTGCTCGGACTGCATTCCCGTCACCGGCTCGCACTCGGCGACCACCAGGGTCACGAGGTCGAAGGGGGTGTCGGGACCGGACCGGCTGCGGCCTCCGGTGAGGGTGTACAGCCGGTCGGGTGCGTCGTCCCTGCCGGGACGGCTCATGACGTCCGCGGCGGCGCGCTCAGGTACTCGCCCAGCTGTTCCACGAGCTCGCTCATGTTGTGCCCGACGAGCCCGGCGTCCGCGTCCTCCGCGGTGACGACGGCGAGATGCGCGCCGTCGCCGGCCTCCACGATGAACAGCACCCCGCCGTAGAACTCGGCCATCGCCGAGCGCACGCCTCCGGAGCCGTCGCCGAACTCGACGGACGCGCCGTGCGACAGCGACTGGATACCGGCGGCGATCGCGGCGAGCTGGTCGGCCTGGTCGACCGACAGTTCGGGGGTGCGGCACAGCTTCAGGCCGTCGCGGGAGAGCACGAGCGCGTGCCGGGCGCCCGGGGTGCGCTCGAGGAGGCCCTCGATGAGCCAGGAGAGCTTCTCGTCGGCGGTGATGGTGCCGGTCATGAGGTGGTGTCGCCTTCCGGGAGCGCGTGCTGGGTGGGGGTGTTCGTCGAAAGGGGCGCGGGCGGAGCGCCCTGCGCGCCGGCCTCGCCGCGGGGGCCGTCCGTGCCGTTCGTGCCGCGGGCGCGGTCCGCGTCGGGTGCGGTCCGCTGTCCGGGGACCTGGTCCTCGGCGCGGGCCCGCGCGGGCTCCTCGCCCTGCGCCTCCTCGGCCCGTACGGCCTCGGGGGCGTCCGGCGCGGTGCCGCGCACCGCCTGCCGGAAGCTGCCGAAGCGGGCCGCGGACCGGGTCCTCGGATCCTCCCCGCCACGGGCTTCGGGGGCGGGCTGCGGTGTCGTGTGGGAGCGGCTGCGCTCGGCGTGGGCGAGGGTGCGGCCCCGGCGCCGCTTGGGCAGTCCGCCGGTGGCGGAGGGCCCCGGTTCGTGCCGGGGCGAGTCGTGTGCCGGTACGGGGTCGGGGTCGAGGTCACCGGCCGCTCGGCCCGCCGCGTACGACACGGGGGCGGTGGGGGAGTCCTCGGCGGGCCGGGAGGCGCGGTCGTCGTCGCCCCCGTCCGGACCGGCCGTCTCCCGCCGCTCGCCGGGGCCGTGCTGCGCCTCGGGCTCCCGGTGGGCGCGGGTGCCGGGCGCCGAGCTGTGGCCGGCGACGGCGACGGCGGCGGGCGCGGGCGTGGCCGCCGTGCCGGCCTCGGGGGTCGTGCCGGGTGTGGCGTCGGGCGCGGTGCCCGGCACGGTGCTCGGCGGGGTGAGGAGGTCCTGCGGGATGAGGACGAGGACGCCGGTGCCGCCGCGCGCGGAGGGCCGGAACGACACCTTCAGACCGTGCTTGCGGGCGAGCCTGCCGACCACCGCGAGGCCGAGGCGGGTGCCGGTGAGGCCACCGAGGCCGCCGGTGTCCGCGGCCTCGCCGGAGACGGCGCGCTCCGCGCGGCGCAGCTGGACGTCGCCCATCACCAGGCCGCTGTCCTCGACGGAGACGATGACGCCGGCCGGGACCTCCTCCACGTACACGTGGACCTCGGCGGTCGGCGGGGAGAACGTGGCGGCGTTGTCGAGGAGTTCGGCGAGCGCGTGCATGACGCCCTCGGCGGCGTGCCCGGCGACGGCGGCCTCGCTCGCGGAGTGCACGCGCACCCGCTGGTAACCGCCGATGCGGCCCATGGCGCCGCGCAGGATCGACTCCATGACGATGGGGCGGGCCCAGCGGCGTCCGGAGCGGGCGCCCGCCAGGACGGCGACGGAGTCGGCGAGCCGGCCGGCCTGCGCGGTGCGGTGGTCGAGGTGGAGGAGGTCGGCGAGGACGTCCTCGTCGGAGTGCTTCTCCTCCATGGCCCGCAGGTCGGCGAGCATGCCGGTGGACAGTGCCTGCATGCGTCCGGCCGCGTTGGCGGTCGCGGAGATCGCGGCGGCACGCTCGCCGGCGGCCTGCCGGGCGCGGGTGTCGAGTTCGGCGTTGCGGGCGGTCAGGCGGGCGCGGTCGGCGGCGAACCGGTCGCGTTCCGCGGCGGACTCCTCGGCGAGACGGTCGCGTTCGGCGGTGAATTCCGCGGTGAGGCGGTCGCGTTCGCGCGCGGCGTCCTCGGTCAGCCGGGTCCGTTCACGGTCGGCGTTCTCGGCGGCGTGCACGCGGTCGCGGGCGGCCTCGTCCGCGAGCCGGGCCCGTTCCTGGCCGAACTCCTCGGCCTGTCGGGCCCGTTCGTGCAGGAGCCGGCCCGTGTCCTGGGTCACCGACTCGAGCCGGCCGCGCAGGAGTCGCGCGGCCCGGACGGATCGGGCGGCCACCGCGACGGCCGCGCACAGCAGCACGGCGGCGGTGCCGAGACCCCAGGCGAGCGGGGCCCGGGCGGTCGCGGGGGCGAGCAGGACGGCGGCCACCACGGCGATCGCGGCCAGTGCGACGGCGGTCAGCACGGGGGGTGCGATGGCGCGCAGGGCGGGTCGTTCGCCGGAGGGCAGGGGCGGGGTCATCAATCGGTCCTCGGTCGTGTTCCTGGGGGAAGAACGTGTCCTCGGTCGTGTCCTCGGTCGGGTCCTGGGCGAGAAGCGACACCTGGTGCTCAACTGGCGGTCACTATATGAGAGTTCGTGATCGGATTGGGAAGGTTCGGAAAGCGGTCTCATGATCGGCCCGGCAAAACGGGGCCATTCGGATACCCGCCGGGCAGCCCGCGCGGACACCCGGCGGCATCCTGGACCCATGACGGATCTCGGCGGACGGCCCCACGGACAGCCGGAACGACGACCGGAACGACGACCGGAACCACACCCCCGGGCACACCCCGCACGACCGCCCGGCACCTCCCCGGACGCACCCGAAGCCACCCCCGACCTACGGGCCGCCCTCACCCGCGCCGTCCGCGGCGACGTCGCCTTCGACACCACCGCCCGCGCCCTCACCACCATGGACGCCTCCAACTACCGCCGCGTCCCCCTCGGCGTCGTCTCCCCCTACGACGCCGACGACATCGCCGCCACCCTCGCCGTCTGCCGCGACCACGCGATCCCCGTCGTCCCCCGCGGCGGCGGCACCTCCATCGCCGGACAGGCCACCGGCACCGGCATCGTCCTCGACCTCACCCGCCACATGAACCGCGTCCTCGACCTCGACCCCACCACCCGCACCGCCCGCGTCCAGCCCGGCACCGTCCTCGACCGCCTCCAGGAAACCGCCGCCCCGCACGGCCTGCGCTTCGGCCCCGACCCCTCCACCCACAGCCGCTGCACCCTCGGCGGCATGATCGGCAACAACTCCTGCGGCACCCACTCCGTCGCCTGGGGCACCACCGCCGACAACGTCCACACCCTCACCGTCATCGACTCCACCGGCCGCACCGCCCACCTCGGCCGCCACGGAGCCGGCGCCCCCGACGGCCTCCTCGACCTCGTCACCGGCGAACTCGCCCTGCTGCGCACCGGATACCCCGACCTCCCCCGCCGCATCTCCGGCTACGCCCTCGACGCCCTCCTGCCCGAACGCGGCACCGACGTCGCCCGCGCCTACTGCGGCACCGAAGGCACCTGGGGCATCCTCACCGAAGCCGAGATCCGCCTCGTCGAGACACCCCCCGCCCGCGCCCTCGCCGTCCTCGGCTACCCCGACGAGAGCGCCGCCGCCGACGCCGCCGCCGGCCTCCTCCCGCACCGGCCCCTCACCGTCGAAGGCATGGCCGCCGACCTCGTCCCCACCCCCACCGCCCTGCCCCGCGGCGGAGCCTGGCTGTTCGTCGAGACCGGCGGCACCACCCCCGCCGAAGCCCGCGCCCACGCCGACACCATCGTCCGCGCCGCCGACGTCACCGACGCCCTCGTCGTCACCGACCCCGCCGCCCAACACGCCCTGTGGCGACTGCGCGAGGACGCCTCCGGCACCGCCACCCGCATCCCCGCCACCACCGGCCCCGCAGCCGAGGCCTGGCCCGGCTGGGAGGACTGCGCCGTACCCCCCGCCCGCCTCGGCGCCTACCTCCGCGACTTCCGCGCCCTCCTCGCCGACCACCACCTCCGCGGCACCCCCTACGGACACTTCGGCGACGGCTGCATCCACGTCCGCATCGACTTCGACCTCCTCACCACCCCCGGCATCGCCCGCTTCCGCCGCTTCTCCCAGGACGTCGCCCACCTCGTCGTCTCCCACGGCGGCTCCCTCTCCGGCGAACACGGCGACGGACAGGCCCGCGCCGAACTCCTCCCCGCCATGTACGGCCCCGACCTCGTCCACCTCTTCGAACGCGCCAAAGACCTCTGGGACCCCCACAACCTCCTCAACCCCGGCATCCTCGTCCGCCCCCACCGCCTCGACGAGAACCTCCGCTTCGCCCCCCTCCCGCACCACCCCGTCGACGTCGCCTTCGGCTACCCCGCCGACGACGGCGACTTCACCGCCGCCGTCCGCCGCTGCGTCGGCGTCGCCAAATGCCGCACCACCACCCCACCCGGCCACGACGTCATGTGCCCCTCCTACCGCGCCACCGGCGACGACACCCACTCCACCCGCGGCCGCGCCCGCCTCCTCCACGAAATGCTCGCCGGCGAGATCATCACCGACGGATGGCGCTCCACCGAGGTCCGCGACGCACTCGACCTGTGCCTCTCCTGCAAGGGCTGCCGCTCCGACTGCCCCGTCGGCGTCGACATGGCCACCTACAAGGCCGAATTCCTCCACCACCACTACGCCGGCCGCCGCCGCCCCCGCAGCCACTACACCCTCGGACGCTTCCCCGGCTGGCTCGCCACCGTCACCCGCACCCGCACCGCCCGCATCGTCAACACCCTCGCCGCCCTGCCCCCCGCCGCCGCGCTCGCCAAACACCTCGCCGGCATCGCCCCCGACCGCACCATCCCCCGCCTCGCACCCCGGACCTTCACCCAGTGGTGGACCGAACGCCTCCGCGACCGGGCCCGCACCCACGAACAACCCGGCCACACCACACCCCCACCCGCCCCCCTCACCCCCGGCCCCGCCGCCCCCACGTCCGACGGCCCGGCCCCCGCCCCCGCCGGCTCCACCCCCGCCGGCCCGGCCCCCGCCCCCGCCGGCTCCACCCCCGCCGGCCCGGCCCCCGCCCCCGCCGGCCCCACCGTCCTCCTCTGGCCCGACACCTTCACCGAACACCTCACCCCCTCCGTCGGACGCGCCGCCGTCCACGTCCTGGAAGCCGCCGGACTCACCGTCCTCCTCCCCCCACGCACCTCCCCACGCCACGGACCCGTCGGCGACGGCACCACCCGAGGCCCCCTCCACCCCCGCCACCTCCTGCCCCACCCCACCCGACGCACCTGCTGCGGACTCACCTACATCAGCACCGGCCAGCTCGACCACGCCCGCACCGTCCTGCGCCACACCCTCGACCTCATCGAGCCCCAGCTCGCCATCGACGGCCTCCCCGTCGTCGTCCTCGAACCCAGCTGCGCCGCCACCCTGCGCACCGACCTCCCCGAACTCCTCCCCGACGACCCCCGCGCCCACCGCCTCGCCACCGCCGTCGTCACCTTCGCCGAAGCACTCGAACGCCACGCCCCCCACTGGACACCACCCCGCCTCGACCGCCCCGTCGCCGGCCAGACCCACTGCCACCAGCACGCCGTACTCGGCGACGACGCCGAACAACGCCTACGCGCCGCCGCCGGCCTCACCGGCACCCTCTCCGGCGGCTGCTGCGGCCTCGCCGGCAACTTCGGCTTCGAAAAAGGCCACGAAGACGTGTCGACCGCCTGCGCCGAAGAACAACTCCTGCCCGCCGTACGCGCCGCAGCCCCCGACGCCGTGATCCTCACCGACGGCTACTCCTGCCGCACCCAACTGGCCCACCACAGCGACCGCACCGGCCGCCACCTGGCGGAGGTCCTCGCCGAGGCCCTGCGGACCCGCGCCCGGGACACCGGCTCAGGCACCCCCTGATCAGTACGCTGACCACGGCCGACCACGGCCGTCACACCACCGGGCCCCGCCGGACCGAGGACCACGAGGAGCACACCCGCATGACCCTCCGCCTCCAGACGATCACCCGAGACGACCATCTCGCCTTCGTCCGATCCCGCCCCTCGGCCAGCCACATGCAGGTCCCGTCCTGGGGCGACGTGAAACCCGACTGGCAGACCGAGAGCCTCGGCTGGTTCGACGAACACGGACACCTCCAGGGCGCCGGACTCGTCCTCCTGCGCCCCCTCCCCAGGATCAAGCGCTACCTCGCCTACCTCCCCGAGGGCCCCGTCATCGACTGGCACGCCCCCGACCTCGCCGAACGCTGGCTCCGCCCCCTGCTCACGCACCTCAAGTCACGCGGTGCGTTCACCGTCAAGATGGGACCGCCCGTCGTCGCCCGCCGCTGGAGCGCCGACACCGTCAAAACCGCCATCGCCGACCCCGCCGCACGACG
Organism: Streptomyces sp. NBC_01428; assembly: GCF_036231965.1. Classification (NCBI taxonomy): domain Bacteria; kingdom Bacillati; phylum Actinomycetota; class Actinomycetes; order Kitasatosporales; family Streptomycetaceae; genus Streptomyces; species Streptomyces sp. NBC_01428. The sequence continues at coordinate 5,180,588 of NZ_CP109499.1, forward strand.
CCTCGCCGACGTACCCCCCACCTCCGAGGACCCCGCGGCCGCCGACATCGCCGACCGGCTGCGCGCCATGGGCTGGCAGCGGACCGAACCCGGCGGCGAGGACGGCTTCGCCGCCGGCCAGCCCCGCTACGTCTTCCAGACCCCCCTCGCCGGCCGCACCCTCGACCAGGTCCACCAGGGCCTCAACCAGCAGTGGCGGCGCAACATCAAGAAAGCCGACAAGGCCGGTGTCAAAGTCGTCCGCGGCGGCTACGACGACCTCCCCGCCTTCTACGAGCTGTACGCGGAGACCGCCGAACGCGACCGCTTCATCCCCCGCCCCCTGCCCTACTTCCAGCGCATGTGGACCGCCCTCACCACCGAGGACCCCGACCGCATGCGCCTCTACCTCGCCCACCACGACGGCGACATCCTCGCCGCCGCCACCATGCTCACCGTCGGCACCCACGTCTGGTACTCCTACGGCGCCTCCACCAGCCGCCGCCGCGAGGTCCAGCCCAACAACGCCATCCAGTGGCGCATGATGACCGACGCCCACGAACTCGGCGCCACCGTCTACGACTTCCGCGGCATCACCGACACCCTCGACGAGACCGACCACCTCGTCGGCCTCCTCCGCTTCAAGGCGGGCGCGGGCGGCGAAGCCGCCGAATACCTCGGCGAATGGGACTTCCCCCTCAACCGCCTCCTCCACAAGGCCCTCGACCTCTACATGACCCGCCGCTGACCCGCCGCCGACCCGTAGCCCGCCCGCCCCCGAACGGTGCCGCGCGGCAGCACCCGCCCCCACCGCGCGACACCGCCCCCGGCAAGCACCTCCCGGACACTTCTGCGACAGTTGCATAACGGGTTCACACGCCTGACCCGGTCCACTACTCTGGACCAGCAGGTACAGCACGATGCACGAACCCGAGTCGAACCCCAGGAAGGCCCCGTGAACACCCCCAGCGCCGCCCCCACCACCCCGGCCCCGGCCGCCCCGGCCACCGCACCCGCGGCCGGCGCACCCACCGGACCCGGCCGGCGCGGCGCCCTCGGACCCGTCGGCCTCGTCCTCGCGGGCGGCATCTCCGTCCAGTTCGGCGGCGCCCTCGCCGTCAGCCTCATGCCCCGCGTCGGCGCCCTCGGCGTCGTCAGCCTGCGCCTGCTCGTCGCCGCCATCGTGCTGATCGCCATCTGCCGCCCCAGCGTCCGCGGACACTCCCGCGCCGACTGGAACACCGTCATCGTCTTCGGCCTCACCATGGCCGCCATGAACGGCCTCTTCTACCAAGCCGTCGCCCGCATCCCCCTCGGCCCCGCCGTCACCCTCGAAGTGCTCGGCCCCCTCGCCCTCTCCGTCGTCACCTCCCGCCGCGCCGTCAACCTCCTCTGGGCCGGCCTCGCCCTCGGCGGCGTCTTCCTCCTCGGCGGCGGAGGCTTCAGCAGCCTCGACCCCGCAGGCGTCGCCTTCGCCCTCGGCGCCGGCGCCATGTGGGCCGCCTACATCGTCTTCAGCGCCCGCACCGGCCGACGCTTCCCCCAGGCCGACGGCCTCGCCCTCGCCATGGTCGTCGCCGCCGTCGCCTTCCTCCCCCTCGGCATCGCCGGATCCGGCACCCGCCTCCTCGTCCCCACCACCATCGCCCTCGGCGCGGCCGTCGCCGTCCTCTCCTCCGTCCTCCCCTACACCCTCGAACTCCTCGCCCTGCGCCGCCTCCCCGCCTCCACCTTCGCCATCCTCATGAGCCTCGAACCCGCCGTCGCCGCCACCGCCGGCTTCCTCGTCCTCGACCAGTCCCTCTCCCTCCCCGAATCCCTCGCCATCGCCCTCGTCATCGCCGCGAGCATGGGCGCCGTCCGCACCCAGATCGGCCGAGGAAAAGCCACGACCCTCCAGCCCGCCCCGGACGCGTAAACCCCCGCCGGCACGACCACCGCGAGCGACCACCGGGACGACCGCGAGCGACGACCCGGACCCGTGAACCGGCCCGGACCCGTGAACCGGCCCGGACCCGTGAACCGGACCGTGAACCGGACACGCGATCGGAACCCGCGACGCCGACCCGACGAGGGTCCCCGCCTCGACGTACGGCACAGGCCGCCGTGCACATCCCAGCGGCCCACCCGAGGTGCCCCCGGCCGCCCCCCCCGGGCCACGAACCGGCCGCACCGCAACGGCCTGAATTAATGCAAGCATGCTTGCTTGTTTCTCCGGACGCTGCCATGCTCCCAGCCACACACCGCCGTGTCCCGAGGGAGCGCACCGTGTCCGACCCGACGCCCGTGGCCGCCGTCATCGACGACCTGCACCACGAGAGCGAGGAACTCGACCAGCTCGTCGCCGACCTCGACGACACCCACTGGGCCCGCGACACCCCCGCCCCCCGCTGGACGATCGCCCACCAGATCGCCCACCTCACCTGGACCGACCGGGCCGCCCTCCTCGCCGTCACCGACACCGACGCCTTCGCCGACGAAGTCACCAAAGCACTCGCCGCCCCCGACACCTTCGTCGACCAAGGCGCCGACGAAGGCGCCACCCAACCCCCCGCACACCTCCTCACCACCTGGCGCACCGGACGCATCGCCCTCGAAAACGCCCTCCGCGCCGCGCCGCCCGGCACCCGCCTCCCCTGGTACGGACCCCCCATGTCCGTCGCCTCCATGGCCACCGCCCGCCTCATGGAAACCTGGGCCCACGGCCAGGACATCGCCGACACCCTCGGCGTACGACGGCAACCCACCGACCGCCTCCGCCACGTCGCCCGCATCGGCGTCCGCGCCCGCGACTTCGCCTTCGCCGTCCGAGGCCTCCCCGCACCCACCGAAGAATTCCGCGTCGAACTCCAGAGCCCCACCGGCGACCTCTGGACCCACGGACCCGCCGACGCACCCCAACGCGTCACCGGACCCGCCCTCGACTTCTGCCTCCTCGTCACCCAACGAGCCCACCGCACCGACCTCGCCGTCCACGCCCAAGGCCCCGACGCCGACCACTGGCTCGACATCGCCCAAGCCTTCGCAGGCCCACCCGGCCCCGGACGCCGACCCGAGGAAACCCACCGGTGACCCCCGCCGCACCGGCAGCGACCCGAAGCCCCCTGCGCATCGGCAACGCCTCCGGCTTCTACGGCGACCGCTTCGACGCCCTGCGCGACATGCTCACCGGCGGCCCCCTCGACATCCTCACCGGCGACTACCTCGCCGAACTCACCATGCTCATCCTCGGCCGCGACCGCCTCAAAGACCCCCGCCGCGGCTACGCCAAGACCTTCCTGCGCCAACTCGAGGAATGCCTCGGCCTCGCCCACGACCACGGCGTACGCATCGTCACCAACGCCGGCGGCCTCAACCCCGCCGCCCTCGCCGACGCCGTCCGCGACCTCGCCGACCGCCTCGGCATCCCCACCCGCGTCGCCCACGTCGAAGGCGACGACCGCACCAGCCACCACCCCGGCACCCTCGCCGCGCACGCCTACCTCGGCGGCGCCGGCATCGCCACCTGCCTCCGCGAAGGCGCCCACATCGTCATCACCGGACGCGTCACCGACGCCGCCCTCGTCACCGGACCCGCCGTCGCCCATTTCGGCTGGACACCCCACGACCACGACCGCCTCGCCGGAGCCGTCGTCGCCGGACACGTCCTCGAATGCGGCACCCAGGCCACCGGCGGCAACTACGCCTTCTTCACCGACCACGACCCCGCCCGCCTGCACCGCCCCGGCTTCCCCCTCGCCGAACTCCACGAGGACGGCACCAGCGTCATCACTAAACACGACGGCACCGGCGGCGTCATCGACCTCGGCACCGTCACCGCCCAACTCCTCTACGAGACCCAGGGCGCCCGCTACGCAGGACCCGACGTCACCGCCCGCCTCGACACCGTCACCCTCACCCAGGACGGCCCCGACCGCGTCCGCGTCACCGGCACCCGCGGCGAGCCCCCACCCCCCACACTCAAAGTCGGCCTCAACAAACTCGGCGGCTTCCGCAACGAGGTCGCCTTCGTCCTCACCGGCCTCGACATCGAAGCCAAGGCCGACCTCGTCCGCGACCAGATGGAAACCGCCCTCGACGCCGCCAAGACCCGCCCCGCCGACATCCGCTGGGATCTCGCCCGCACCGACCACCCCGACGCCCCCACCGAGGAGACCGCCAGCGCCCTGCTCCGCCTCGTCGTCCGCGACCAGGACCAGGCCGCCGTCGGCCGCACCCTCAGCGGCGCCGCCATCGAACTGGCGCTCGCCAGCTATCCGGGATTCCACGTCCTGGCACCTCCGGGGGCAGGGGCGCCCTACGGTGTCTTCGAGGACGCGTACATCCCGCAGGCCGCGGTCGACCACGTCGCCGTCCTCGACGACGGGCGCCGGATCCCGGTGACACCGCCCGGCGAGACCCTCGTACTGGAGACGCCGGAAGAACCGTCCCTTCCCGTGCCGCTGCCCGAGGGGCCGACCCGGCGGGCACCGTTGGGACGGGTCGCGGGAGCGCGCAGCGGGGACAAGGGCGGGAACGCGAACGTCGGAGTCTGGGCCCGCACGGACGACGCCTGGCGATGGCTGGTCCACGAACTGACAGCTGACAGATTTCAGACTCTGGTATCTGAAAGCCGCCATCTGTCAGTTGTCAGACATGTGCTGCCCAACCTCCGCGCCCTCAATTTCGTCGTCGAGGGCATCCTCGGCGAGGGCGTCGCCTCGCAGGCCCGCTTCGATCCGCAGGCCAAGGCTCTCGGCGAATGGCTTCGTTCCCGTCACATGGATATCCCGGAGGTCCTGTTGTGACTGTGCTTTCCTCCGCGCTCGATCCGACGAGTGCCGAGTACGCGGAGTACCGGGCGGGCATGCTCGGCAAGCTCGCGGAGTTGGATGCCGAGCATGGGAAGGCGTTGGCGGGGGGTGGTGAGAAGTATGTGGAGCGGCATCGGAAGCGGGGGAAGCTGACCGCCCGTGAGCGGATCGAGCTCCTTCTCGATGATGACACCCCCTTCCTCGAATTGTCGCCGCTTGCCGCATGGGGCAGCGAATACACCGTAGGAGCCTCGCTCGTCACCGGTATCGGGGTCGTGGAGGGCGTCGAGTGCCTGATCACGGCGAACGATCCGACGGTGCGTGGTGGTGCGAGCAATCCGTGGAGTCTGAAGAAGGCGCTGCGCGCGAACGACATCGCGCTCGCGAACCGGCTGCCGTGTATCAGTCTGGTGGAGTCGGGGGGTGCGGATCTGCCGTCGCAGAAGGAGATCTTCATTCCGGGTGGCGCCATTTTCCGTGACATCACGCGGTTGTCGGCGGCGGGGATTCCCACGGTGGCCGTCGTGTTCGGGAATTCGACGGCCGGCGGTGCGTATGTCCCCGGGATGTCGGACCACGTGATCATGGTGAAGGACCGGGCGAAGGTCTTTCTGGGCGGGCCGCCGCTGGTGAAGATGGCGACGGGTGAGGAGAGCGACGACGAGTCGCTGGGCGGTGCCGAGATGCACGCCCGCGTGTCGGGGCTGGCGGACTATTTCGCCGTCGACGAGCGGGACGCGCTGCGGCAGGCACGCCGGGTGGTGGCACGGCTCAATCACCGCAAGGCGTACGCGGATCCGGGGGTGGTGGAGCCGCCCAAGTACGACGTGGAGGAGCTGCTCGGGATCGTTCCGGGGGATCTGCGGCATCCGTTCGATCCGCGGGAGGTGATCGCGCGGGTGGTGGACGGTTCGGACTTCGACGAGTTCAAGCCGCTGTACGGGACGAGCCTGGTGACCGGGTGGGCGTCGCTGCACGGTTATCCGGTGGGGGTGCTGGCGAACGCGCAGGGGGTGTTGTTCAGCGCGGAGTCGCAGAAGGCGGCGCAGTTCATCCAGTTGGCGAATCAGCGGGACATTCCGCTGGTGTTCCTGCACAACACGACGGGCTACATGGTGGGCCGGGAGTACGAGCAGGGCGGGATCATCAAGCACGGCGCGATGATGATCAACGCGGTGAGCAATTCGCGGGTTCCGCATCTGTCGGTGCTGATGGGCGCTTCGTACGGGGCGGGGCATTACGGGATGTGCGGGCGTGCCTATGATCCGCGGTTCCTGTTCGCGTGGCCGAGTGCGAAGTCGGCGGTGATGGGGCCGCAGCAGTTGGCGGGTGTGCTGTCGATCGTGGCGCGGCAGTCGGCGGTGGCGAAGGGGCGTCCGTACGACGACGACGCGGATGCCGCGTTGCGGGCGATGGTGGAGCAGCAGATCGAGTCGGAGTCGTTGCCGATGTTCTTGTCGGGGCGGTTGTACGACGACGGGGTGATCGATCCGCGGGACACCCGCACGGTGCTGGGTCTGTGTCTGTCCGCGATCCACTCGGCGCCTTTCGAGGGTGCGCGGGGTGGTTTCGGCGTCTTCCGGATGTGAGGGTTCCCGTGATTTCGAGTCTGTTGGTGGCGAACCGGGGCGAGATCGCCTGTCGGGTGTTCCGTACGTGCCGTGAGCTGGGGGTGCGGACGGTGGCGGTGTGTTCGGACGCCGATGAGGGTGCGTTGCATGCGCGGGATGCGGATGTGGTGGTGCGGTTGCCGGGTGCTTCGCCTGCGGAGACGTATCTGCGGGGGGATCTGATCGTGGCGGCGGCGTTGCGTGCGGGGGCGGACGCGGTGCATCCGGGGTACGGGTTCCTGTCGGAGAACGCCGGCTTTGCGCGGGCGGTGCTCGACGCGGGTCTGGTGTGGGTGGGTCCGTCGCCGGAGGCGATCGAGTCGATGGCGTCGAAGACGCGGGCGAAGAAGCTGATGGGGCTCGCGCCGTTGGAGCGGGTGACGGCGGGGGATCTGCCGGTGCTGGTGAAGGCGGCGGCGGGGGGTGGCGGGCGGGGGATGCGGGTCGTCCGTGATCTTGCGGAGCTGGACGGTGCGTTGGAGGGGGCGCGGGCGGAGGCGCTGAGCGCGTTCGGGGACGGTGAGGTGTTCGTCGAGCCGTTCGTGGAGGGCGGCCGGCATGTGGAGGTGCAGATCCTGGCGGACGCGCACGGGACGGTGTGGCCGCTCGGGACGCGGGACTGTTCGTTGCAGCGGCGGCATCAGAAGGTGATCGAGGAGGCGCCGGCGCCGGGTCTGGGTGGTCTGACGGAGTCGTTGTACGCGTTGGCGGTGCGGGCGGCGCGTGCGGTGGACTACGTGGGTGCGGGGACGGTGGAGTTCCTGGTCGCGGACGGGCGGGCGCATTTTCTGGAGATGAACACGCGGCTCCAGGTGGAGCATCCGGTGACGGAGGCGGTGTTCGGGGTCGATCTGGTGGCGTTGCAGTTGCGGGTGGCGGAGGGGGAGCGGCTGGAGGGTGATCCGCCGGTGGCGCGGGGTCATGCGGTGGAGGCCCGGTTGTACGCGGAGGATCCGGCGGCGGGTTGGGCGCCGCAGACGGGTCGGCTGCACCGGTTCGGGGTCCCGGAGGGTGTGCGGCTGGACACGGGTGTCGTCGACGGTGATGTGGTGGGGGTGCATTACGACCCGATGCTGGCGAAGGTCGTCGCGCATGCCGGGTCGCGTGCGGCGGCGGTGCGGAAGCTGGCGGGTGCGCTGGAGCGGGCGTTGGTGCACGGGCCGGTGACGAACCGGGATCTGCTGGTGCGGTCGTTGCGGCACGAGGAGTTCGTGGGGGCCCGGATGGACACGGGGTTCTACGACCGTCATCTGGAGGCGTTGACGGAGCCGGTGGTGGACCGGCTGGCGCCGCTCGCGGCGGCGCTGGCGGACGGGTTCGGGCGGTCGCGGTTCGGTGGCTGGCGGAACGTGGCGTCGCAGCCGTTGGTGAAGCGGTACCGGATGGCGGGTGTCGAGCACGAGGCGGCGTACCGGTACACGCGGCGGGGTCCGGTGGCGGACGGGGTGCGGGTGCTGCACGTCGACGCGGGTCGGGTGGTGCTCGAAGTGGACGGTGTGCGGCGGACGTTCGCGGTCGCGGCGTACGGGGACGGCCGGGTGTTCGTGAACGACGTGGTGCTGACGGTGGTCCCGCGTTTCCCGGACGCGGCGGCGGACCGGGCGCCGGGGTCGTTGCTGGCGCCGATGCCGGGGACGGTGGTCCGGGTGGCGGAGGGTCTCGCGGTGGGGTCCGAAGTCCGTGCGGGTGAGCCGTTGTTGTGGCTGGAGGCGATGAAGATGGAGCACCGGATCTCGGCGCCCGCGGCGGGGACACTGACGGCGTTGCGGGTCGTGGTCGGGCAGCAGGTGGAGGTGGGTGCCCTGCTGGCCGTGGTGCGGGAGGCGGGGGACGAGGGGCCGCCGGAGTCGGTCTCGTAACTCACCTGCAGGGCAGGCGCGTTCAGAAGTTCTCTCCGTTTCTCCGTTTCTCCGTTCCGATCGTTCTGAGGAGCCCTCATGAGTGCTGCTGTCACCGAGACCGATGAACACAAGGCGCTTCGATCGGCCGTCGCCGCGCTGGGCAGGCGGTACGGCCGGGAGTATCTGGCGAAGGTCGTCGCGGAGGGGGGACATCCGGACGAGCTGTGGTCGGAGGCGGGGAAGCTCGGCTATCTGGGGGTGAACCTGCCGGAGGAGTACGGCGGTGGGGGCGGTGGGATAGCGGAGCTGTCGATCGTCCTGGAGGAGCTGGGGGCGGCGGGGTGTCCGCTGCTGATGATGGTGGTGTCGCCGGCGATCTGCGGGACGGTGATCGCCCGGTTCGGTACGGAGGAGCAGAAGCGGGCGTGGCTGCCGGGGTTGTCGGACGGTTCGCGGACGATGGCGTTCGGGATCACGGAGCCGGACGCGGGGTCGAACTCGCACCGGATCACGACGACGGCCCGTCGGGACGGTACGGACTGGGTGCTGAGCGGGCGGAAGGTGTTCATCTCGGGGGTGGACATCGCGGACGCGACGCTGATCGTGGGGCGTACGGAGGATGCGCGGACGGGGAGCCTGAAGCCGTGCCTGTTCATCGTGCCGCGGGACGCTGAGGGGTTCGGGCGGCGGCAGATCGACATGGAACTGCACGGCGCGGAGAAGCAGTTCGAGCTGACCCTGGACGAGGTGCGGCTGCCGGCGGGCGCGCTGGTGGGTCATGAGGACGCGGGGCTGCTGCAGTTGTTCGCGGGGCTGAATCCGGAGCGGGTGATGACGGCGGCGTTCGCGATCGGCATGGGCCGGTACGCGCTGGCGCGGGCGGTGGAGTACGCGCGGGAGCGGACGGTGTGGAAGGCGCCGATCGGGGCGCATCAGGCGATCGCGCATCCGTTGGCGCAGGCGCACATCGAGGTGGAGCTGGCGCGGCTGATGATGCAGAAGGCGGCGTTCCTGTACGACGAAGGGGACGACGTGGGGGCGGGTGAGGCGGCGAACATGGCGAAGTACGCGGCGGGTGAGGCGTGTGTGCGGGCGGTGGACCAGGCGGTGCACACGCTGGGCGGGAACGGTCTGACGCGGGAGTTCGGTCTGGCGTCGCTGATTACGGCGTCGCGCGTGTCTCGTATCGCGCCGGTGAGCCGGGAGATGATTCTGAACTACGTCTCCCATCAGACCCTGGGTCTGCCCAAGTCGTACTGAGCGTCTTAGGAGGAACTGTGTTCCGCAGCGAGTACGCAGATGTTCCGGCGGTCGAGGAGCCGATCCACGAGGCGGTGCTCGGTCGTGCCGGTGAGTGGGGTGAGGTGCCGGCGCTGGTCGACGGTGTGGACGGCACGACGCTCACGTACGGGCAACTCGACCTGTTCCATCGTCGGTTGGCGGCCGCTCTGGTGGAGGCGGGGCTGCGCAAGGGGGATGTGCTGGCGTTGCACAGTCCGAACACGATCGCGTTCCCGACGGTGTTCTACGGGGCGACGCGGGCGGGCGCGTCGGTGACGACGGTGCATCCGCTGGCGACGCCGGAGGAGTTCGCGAAGCAGTTGCGGGACTGTTCGGCGCGGTGGGTGGTGACGGTGTCGCCGTTGCTGGAGGTGGCGCGGCGGGCGGCCGAACTGGCGGGCGGGGTGCGGGAGATCTTCGTGTGCGACCGGGCGCCGGGGGTGCGTTCGCTGGCGGAGCTGCTGGGTGGTTCGGCGCCGGAGCCGGAGGTGGTCATCGACGCGGCGGTGGACGTGGCGGCGTTGCCGTACTCGTCGGGGACGACGGGGGTGCCGAAGGGGGTGATGCTCACGCACCGTTCGATCGGGACGAATCTGGCGCAGTTGTCGCCGCTGATCCCGATGGAGGCGGGGGAGCGGGTGCTGGCGGTGCTGCCGTTCTTCCACATCTATGGTCTGACGGCGTTGATGAACGCGCCTTTGCGGCAGGGCGCGACGGTGGTGGTGCTGCCGCGGTTCGAGCTGGACCAGTTCCTGCGGGCGATCCAGGAGCATCGGATCACGGCGTTGTACGTGGCGCCGCCGATCGTGCTGGCGCTGGCGAAGCATCCGGCGGTCGCGGAGTACGACCTGTCGTCGTTGCGGTACATCATCTGTTCGGCGGCTCCGCTGGACGCGGGTCTGGCGGCGGCGTGTTCGGCGCGGCTGGGGCTGCCGCCGGTGGGTCAGGCGTACGGGATGACGGAGTTGTCGCCGGGGACGCATGTCGTTCCGCTGGACGCGGTGGATCCTCCGGCGGGGACGGTGGGGAAGCTGATCGCGGGTACGGAGATGCGGATCGTGTCGCTGGAGGAGCCGGGCCGGGATCTGGGGGTCGGTGAGGCGGGGGAGATCGTGATCCGGGGTCCGCAGGTGATGAAGGGCTATCTGGGGCGGCCGGACGCGACGGCGGCGATGATCGACGCGGACGGCTGGCTGCACACCGGGGATGTCGGTCATGTGGACGCGGACGGCTGGCTGTTCGTGGTGGACCGGGTGAAGGAACTGATCAAGTACAAGGGCTTCCAGGTCGCTCCGGCGGAGCTGGAGGCACTGCTGCTGACGCATCCGGGGATAGCGGACGCGGCGGTGGTGGGGGCCTACAACGAGGACCACAACGAGGTGCCGCACGCGTTCGTGGTGCGGCAGCCGTCGGCGCCGGACCTGTCGGAGGGCGAGGTGATGATGTACGTCGCGGAGCGGGTGGCGCCGTACAAGCGGGTGCGGCGGGTGACGTTCCTCGACGGGGTGCCGCGGGCGGCGTCGGGGAAGATCCTGCGCCGTGAGCTGCGGGGGCGGTCGTGACGGTGGTCGTGGTGGGGTACGAGCGTGCGGTGGCGACGCTGACGCTGGACGCGCCGGCGAACCGGAACGCGCTGTCGGCGGTGCTGGTGGGTGAGCTGGCCGGGGCGCTGGTGGCGTGCGAGAAGGACGACGCGGTGCGCGCGGTGGTGCTGACGCACACCGGGAACACGTTCTGTGCGGGCGCCGATCTGCGGGACCCGCCGGATCCGGACGCCCTGGTGGGGCTGCTGCGGCGGATCGTGGCGCTGCGCAAGCCGGTGGTGGCGCGGGTGGCGGGTCATGTGCGGGCGGGTGGTCTGGGGCTGCTCGGTGCGTGTGATCTGGCGGTGGCGGGCGGGGCGGCGACGTTCGCGTTCACGGAAGTGCGGATCGGGGTCGCCCCGGCGGTCATCTCGTTGCCGCTGCTGCCGCGCTGCGATCCGCGGGTGCTGGCCCGCTACTACCTGACGGGGGAGCGGTTCGACGGGGCGGAGGCGGTCCGTGCGGGGCTGCTGACGGCGGCCGGTGACGAGGTGGACGCCGTGCTGGCGCCGCTGCTGGACGGGCTGCGCCGGTCGTCGCCGCAGGGTCTCGCGGAGACGAAGGCGCTGCTCACGGCTAAGGTGCTGGAGGCCTTCGACCGGGACGCGGCGGATCTGACCGCGCTCTCGGCCCGGCTGTTCTCCTCGGCCGAGGCGCGCGAGGGGATGTCGGCCTTCCTCGAACGACGGGATCCCGCATGGGTGGTGTGAGCGCGGCGGAGCCCGCGGCTCGGGTGCCGCACGAGCCGAAGCAGGACCGCAGCCGGGCGACCCGGCAGCGGCTGCTGGCCGCCGCGGTGGCGTGTCTGGCCGAGTACGGCTGGGCGGGTTCCACGGTGTCCGTCGTCGCGGAGCGGGCCGGTGTGTCGCGGGGGGCGGCGCAGCATCACTTCCCGACGCGGGAGGACCTGTTCACGGCGGCGGTGGAGTATGTCGCGGAGGAGCGGTCGACGGCGTTGCGCGCCCTGTTCCCGGAGGGCGCGGCCGACCGGCGGGCCGTGGTCGCGGCGCTGGTCGGTCTCTATACGGGGCCGTTGTTCCGGGCGGCGCTGCATCTGTGGGTGGCGGCGTCCGACGAGGAGCAGTTGCGGGCGCGGGTCACCGAGCTGGAGGCCCGGGTCGGCCGGGAGAGTCACCGGATCGCGGTGGATCTGCTGGGCGCGGACGAGTCGCGGCCGGGGGTGCGGGAGACGGTGCAGGGTCTGCTGGACATGGCGCGGGGTCTGGGCCTGGCGAACCTGCTCACGGACGACGGGGCGCGCCGGGAGCGGGTGGTGGCGCAGTGGGGCGTGATCGTGGACGAGGCCCTGGGCTGACGGCCCGCGGCCTCGCGGCATCTCCGTGGACCGGAGCCGGCGTGCCGGTCGTCGGACCCGTCCGTGGTCCGGGCTTGTCCGTCGTCCGGCCCCGCCGGTCGCAGGGGCCCGTCCGTCGTCCGGTCCCGTCCGCTCGCAGGGACCCGTCCGGTCGTACGGGTTCAGGGGCGTTCAGGGGCTGAGGCGTTCGCGGCGCCAGCTGCCGTCGGTCTCGGCGACGTAGCGGAGCCGGTCGTGGAGGCGGTTCTCGCGGCCCTGCCAGAACTCCACGCTCTGCGGCGCGATCCGGAATCCGCCCCAGTGCGGCGGCACCGGCACCTGTTCGCCCTCGGGGTAGCGGGCGCTCAACTCCTCGTAGGTGGAGTCGAGTTCGCTGCGCGAGTCGATGACGGTGGACTGGGTGCTGGCCCAGGCGCCGAGCTGGGAGCCGTGCGGGCGGGTGCGGAAGTAGGCGGCGGTCTCGTCGCGTCCGGTGCGGCGGGCCGTTCCGGTGACGATGACCTGCCGGGCGAGCGGGTGCCAGGGGAACAGCAGCGAGATGTACGGGTTCTCGGCCAGTTCGCGGGCCTTGCGGGAGCCGTAGTTGGTGTAGAAGACGAAGCCGTGTTCGTCGTACTGCTTGAGCAGGACGGTGCGGGAGCTGGGGCGGCCGTCGGCGTCGGCGGTGGAGACGACCATCGCGTTGGGTTCGTGGACGAAGCCGCGCAGGGCCGCCTGGGCGGCCTGCCGGAACCAGCGGGCGAACTGCTCCATGGGGTGCGGGGCGAGGTCGCTCTCGTCGAGGCCCTCGGCGCGGTAGTGGGCGCGCATCGCGGCGGGGTCCGGGGCGAGGTCGCTCTCGTCGAGGCCCTCGGCCGTCTCGGCGGCGCGGCGGATGAGGGGTTCGGCTGCGGATTCGTCCGGGAAACGATCGTTCACGCCGCCATCCTGCCGTATGCGGGGCGGCTCCCGGGGGCGGGTGTGCTTCGTCACGTGGTGGCACTGAGTGCCGCGGGCTCTCCCCAAAGCAGGCACCCGGAGATATCGTGCTGGGGCCGTTCCGGTTGGATGACCGGCCGCACGGGGCATGACCGGGGTGTCCGCTTCGGACCGCGAGTCGGCGAGGGTTCTTCGAAGAGCATTCGAGAGTCTTCGGAAACGACCGTGGATCCGCTGTGCGGACCGCACGACCGCCGACCGGCACCCACCCGGTGGGACAGGGGCGTGCGCGCCCCGACAACACCATCTGCCGAACACGTCACGAGGAGCCGCCTGATGTCCGACTTCGTACCCGGACTCGAAGGAGTCGTCGCGTTCGAGACGGAGATCGCCGAACCGGACAAGGAGGGCGGCGCACTCCGGTACCGGGGCGTCGACATCGAGGACCTGGTCGGCCACGTCTCCTTCGGGAACGTGTGGGGGCTCCTCGTCGACGGGGCCTTCAACCCCGGCCTGCCGCCCGCCGAGCCGTTCCCGATCCCCGTCCACTCCGGCGACATCCGTGTCGACGTGCAGTCCGCGCTCGCCATGCTCGCGCCCGTCTGGGGCCTCAAACCGCTCCTCGACATCGACGAGCGGCAGGCCCGCGAGGACCTCGCGCGCGCCGCCGTGATGGCGCTGTCCTACGTCGCCCAGTCCGCCCGCGGGCAGGGCCACGCGATGGTTCCGCAGAGCGAGATCGACAAGGCGCAGTCCGTCGTCGAGCGGTTCATGATCCGCTGGCGCGGCGAGCCCGACCCGAAGCACGTCGCCGCGGTCGACGCGTACTGGACGTCGGCCGCCGAGCACGGCATGAACGCGTCGACGTTCACCGCGCGGGTGATCGCCTCGACGGGCGCGGACGTGGCGGCGGCGCTGTCCGGTGCGGTGGGGGCCATGTCGGGTCCGCTGCACGGCGGCGCGCCCTCCCGGGTCCTCGGCATGATCGAGGAGATCGAGCGCACCGGTGACGCCGAGGCCTACGTCCGCCAGGCCCTCGACAAGGGCGAGCGTCTGATGGGCTTCGGGCACCGCGTGTACCGGGCGGAGGACCCGCGGGCCCGCGTCCTGCGCCGGACGGCCCGTGAGCTGGGCGCGCCCCGTTTCGAGGTGGCCGAGGCGCTGGAGAAGGCCGCCCTGGCCGAGCTGCACGCCCGCCGCCCGGACCGGGTCCTGGCGACGAACGTGGAGTTCTGGGCGGCCATCGTCCTGGACTTCGCGGAGGTCCCGGCGCACATGTTCACGTCGATGTTCACGTGCGCCCGTACCGCGGGCTGGTCGGCGCACATCCTGGAGCAGAAGCGCACCGGCCGCCTGGTGCGGCCCTCCGCCACCTACGTGGGCCCCGGCACGCGCGGCCCGCAGGAGATCGAGGGCTACGGGGACATCGCCCGCTGACCGGCTCCCGCGGGAGCCGGTCCACGGTGCCGTCGGCCGTCACGCGGGGGTGAGGAGCTCCGCGTGATGGCGGGCGGCGGCCAGCGGGTGCGCGCGCAGCTTGCCCTTGAGCTCGTTGAAGCCGTACTCGGCGAAGAGCGGGTTCGCGGGGTCGTCGGTGACGCCGGGGGCGGCGGAGGCGTGCGGGAAGGGCAGCGGTTCGACGCGCGCGTCGAGGCGCGGGTTGTAGAAGAACGGCACGGAGAACCGTTCGGTGGCGCCGGGCGGGCTGACCACGCGGTGGTTGGTGGCGAGCAGATAGCCGTCGGTGGCGACCTCGAGGAGTTCGCCGAGGTTGACGACGAAGGCTCCCGGCAGGGGCGGCACCTCGTGGAAGAGGCCGTCCGCCCGCTGCACCTGGAGGCCGCCGACCTGGTCCTGGAGGAGCAGGGTCAGGAACCCGTAGTCCTTGTGGGCGCCCACGCCCTGGTCGGCGCCGTCGGAAGCGCTGCCGGGGTAGCGGACGAGCTTCAGGTGCGGGTGGGCGTGGTCGCCGAACACCGGGTCGTAGAAGCCGGCGGGGGCGCCGATCGCGGTGAGCAGTTCGCGCAGCAGGCGTTCGGCGACGGCGCTGAGCCGGTCGATCCAGGCGAGAGCGGCGGTGCGCAGCTCCGGGAGGGCGGCGGGCCACTGGTTGGGGCCCTCCAGCCACCAGTACGCGGGCTCGCCGGGCCCGGGCGCGCGGGCGGGCCGCTCGGCGCCGATGTCGAGCTGGTCGCGCCAGTCGCGGCTCCCGCCGGTGCGTTCGTCGCCGGTGCGGGTGTAGCCGCGGAAGTGCGGGGAGCCGGTGTTGTCCAGGGCGAGCCGGTCGGCTTCGGGCAGGGCGAAGAACCGGTGCATGGCGTCGAGCAGCGCACGCGTCTCGGCGTCGGTGACACCGTGCCCGGTGAGCTGGAAGAAGCCCACGTCGTGGGCGGCGCTGTGGAGTTGGGCGTGCAGCAGGGCCCGGGCCTGCGGGCCGCGGTCGGCGGCGGACAGGTCGATGATCGGGAGCTGCTGGTAGGAGGGGAACGCCGGCCGGCTGAGGCGGGGCGTCGGGTTCGGCAGAGACGTGTTCGTCGTCATGGGATGCGTCCGCGGGGGTGTACGGGTGCCCGGGCGGCCGCCGGGGGTGGGGCGGGGGCCACGGGTGCCAGGTGGAGGAAGAGGCGGTGCGAGCAGCGCAAGCGGCGCGGCGAAAACGGGGGCTGGGTCAGGCGGAAGGCCGACAGCCCATGCTCGTGACGCGCACGTAGTCCACGTGTCGGCGTCGGACGAGCATCGGAAGCATGCGCACAGCGTACTGCGCCCCACCCGATCCACCAGTGGCCCGCGTCACTCCGCCTGCCCGTACGCGCGGAACCGGGCGCGGCCCCGGCCGAAGGCGTCATCCCGGGAACGCGAACGACCCGCGAACTCGGGTTCCCTGCGCCTGACGGCGGGGGAGCCGGGCCGGACGTACCGGCGAGTTCGCGGGTCGGGTGACTGCGTTGGATTGGGCCGGCTGCATGCACAACACACATGCGGGTCCGGCGCCGAACCGAGTCCGACAACGGGCCGCTAGCCCGCAGCCACCTCGTCTGTCCGGGTTTCCGTCATGAGCCGAACCACCTCCTCTCCTACGTGCAGATCACTTTAGGAACACATCGGGGGACGCTCAACCCATTTATCGGAACAGGTCCGGGACGGCCCCGTTAGCCGCCGGCGCGGTGGGTAGGCGGCGGGAACGTCGAGGAGGGTGACGGTGGTGACAGAGCGTGCTGCGCAACGTGCTGAGCTGGGCGTCCAGGGTCGTGAGCCCGGTGGGCCGGGGCTGTCCCGCGAGGTGGGCCGGGGGCTGCTGGGACGGGCGGGACGGGAATCCGGGGTGCAACGATTTCGTCCAATCTTCGGGGAAGTAGCTGTGGGCTGGGTCACGTTCGAGTTGAATGAGAGTCGGCGAGCGAACTGTCGAGCCGTACACGCGGACGCAGCCTGCAGGGGGTCCAGGTGAGTGCTTCCCGGCGTAGTGGGACCACCGACGAGCTGGGGCCCGACGAGCCCGAGCGGGACGGTTCGGATCTCCTGGCCGCGCTGCTGGACGGCATGGACGCGGCCCTGTGCGCGTTCGACGCCGACGGAGTCGTGACGCACTGGAACCGCGAGGCCGAACGCATCCTGGGCTGGACCGCCGCCGAGGCGGTCGGGCGGCACGGGTTCGCGGGCTGGGCGGTGCGGACCGCGGACGCCGAGGAGGTCGAGACCCGGCTGCTGTCCGCGATGGAGGCGCCGGGCCGGCAGGTCCACGAGTTCGCGCTGCTCACCAAGGACGGCGGCCGCGTCCTCGTGCGCACCCAGTCCGCCGCCGTACGCGGCCCGGACGGCAAGCCCGCCGGGGTGTACTGCGCCTTCAGCGAGGTCCACGCGCAGATCGACCTGGAACGGTCCATAGCCCTGAGCGAGGCCCTGTTCGAGAACGCCAGCTGGGGCGTCGTCCTCGTCGACGCCGACCTGCGGCCCGCCGTGGTCAACGCGCACGCCGCGCAGGCTCTCGGCACCGGCCGCACCTCCGTCCTCGGCCGCCCCCTCGGGGAACTGCTCTCCCAGGGCGTGGAGGAGCTGGAGAGCGCCCTCACGCACGTCCTGGCCGAGGGCGCGCCCCCGGCCCCCGCCGAGATGTGGGTGAGCGTGCGGACCCCGGAGGGCGACACCCGCAGGTGCTGGCGCAGCGGCTTCCTGCGGCTCTCCTCGCCGCTCGCGGAGGAGCCCGTGCCGCTCGGTGTCGGCTGGCTCTTCCAGGACGTGACGGAGGCCAAGCAGACCGAGCAGGAGGCGGCGCTGCTGCGCTTCCGCTCCAACCAACTGCACCGTGCCGCGCGCGCCGCCGCCGAGTGCGAGGACCCCGGCGAGGCCGCCACCGTCCACCTCGACTTCTCCCTCGCGGGCTTCGCCGACCACGCCCTGGTCGACCGGGTGGCGGGCGGATTCCTCCAGGACGACGACGTGCCGGTGCGGCTCGTCCGCGCCGCCGCGACCCCCGCCGGTGCCCCCGGGCCGAGCCTGCTGACCGGCAAGGCCGGGCTGCCGGTCAGGTACGCGGACGGGCACCCGGCGTTGCAGTGCGCGGAGCGCTCCGGATCGGTGCGGGCCAGCGCGGGCACGACCGACGCCGAGCAGGCGCGCGGCTGGGCGCTCGCCCGGCAGTGGCCGCCGGACGCGGTGCACTCCCTGTGCACGGTGCTGCGCAGCCGCGGGCGGACGCTGGGCGTCGTGACGTTCCTGCGCGGCGCGGGCCGCGGCCGCTTCGAACGCGCCGACGCGCGGTACGCGGAGGACGTGGCCGTACGGATCGCGTCCGCCCTGGACCTGGCGGACCGGATCGCACGGCCCTGAGCCGCCGGGCCCGGCCCCGGCGGGCCCTTCCGGGCGGCTCCGGCCTCTCGGGAGCCGGGGCCGCGCGGGCCGCGGGCGCCGGGTCAGCGGCGGTAGAAGATCCGGTCGCCGTACTCGGTCATGACCCGGCCGTTCCACTCGTGGCCGCCGTCGACGTTGCCCGAGCGCAGCAGCGGCGGCTCGATGCCCCGGTCGGCGAGGGCGCCGGCGGCGGTGGCCATGACGGCCTGGAGGAGAGCGGTGGTGACGACGGTGGAGGCGGGCGCGAACGGTGCCTCGATGGTGTCCAGGGTCAGCTCCGCGTCCCCGACGGGGATCCGCGAGTCGAGGACGATGTCGCAGTGGTCCTTGAGGTAGGTGCCCGAGACGTGCCGTGACGTCGTCTCGGTGGTGTAGGCGACGGAGGTGACACCGATGACCTTCACCCCGAGGGCGCGGGCGTTCATCGCCATCTCCACGGGCAGCGCGTTGCGCCCGGACAGCGAGATGATCACCAGCAGGTCGCCGGAGCGCAGCGGGCTGGAGTCGAGGACGGCGCCGGCCAGCCCGTCGACCCGCTCCAGGGCGGAGCCCAGCGTGGCGGGCATGACGTCGACGCCGACGACGCCCGGCACGGTCAGCAGGTTCATCAGGGCGAGACCGCCGGCCCGGTAGACGATGTCCTGGGCGGCGAGCGAGGAGTGGCCCGCGCCGAACGCGAAGAGCCGGCCGCCCTCGGTGACGGTGTCGGCGACGAGCGTCCCGGCCGCCTCGATGTCGGCGGCGCCCTCGTCGCGCACCCGCTGCAGCAGACCGATCGCGGCGTCGAAGAACTGCCCGGCCAGCTTGCTGTCGCTCATCGGCGAAGCCCCTTAGAAGTCTCGTCGGCTCGGAAGTCCCGGACGTCCCGCCGGCGTCGGCCCGGTGCCGGGCGGTGTCGGCTCCGGGCGGGCGCGCGGCCGGACCGGTGCGCCGGTGCGGCCGTACTCCCGTCGTGTCGCGGATCACGTTGCGGTCTGGACCAGTGCCCTGTCAATACGGCCTGCGGGGCGGGCCGGGGCGCCGCGGCCGGGGTGCGGACGGGCGTCCGGATGCCGGGACGGCGGCCCGCGCGGGGCATCCGGCAGCGTGCGGTTGCGACGGCGAGGCACGCTTGTCAGTGCTATGCGTCAGAATTGAGTTCAGGGCCAGCGCACACGCCGGTGGATGTCGAGTCTCCGGCAGAGCTAATCAAGGGGCATGAATGTCCGGACTGATCGACACCACGGAGATGTATCTCCGCACCATCCTCGAGCTGGAGGAGGAAGGTGTGGTCCCCATGCGCGCCCGCATCGCGGAGCGGCTCGACCAGAGCGGCCCGACGGTGAGCCAGACGGTGGCGCGCATGGAGCGCGACGGCCTGGTGGCGGTCGCCAGCGACCGGCACCTGGAGTTCACCGACGAGGGCCGGCGGCTGGCCACGCGCGTCATGCGCAAGCACCGGCTCGCCGAGTGTCTCCTCGTCGACGTGATCGGCCTGGAGTGGGAGCAGGTGCACGCCGAGGCCTGCCGCTGGGAGCACGTGATGAGCGAGGCGGTGGAGCGCCGCGTCCTGGAGCTGCTGCGCCACCCGACCGAGTCGCCGTACGGGAACCCGATCCCGGGCCTGGAGGAGCTGGGCGAGAAGGACGGCGCGGACCCGTTCCTGGACGCCGGCATGGTCTCGCTGGCCGAGCTGGACCCGGGTCTTGACGGCAAGACGGTCGTCGTCCGGCGGATCGGTGAGCCGATCCAGACGGACGCCCAGCTGATGTACACGCTGCGGCGGGCGGGCGTGCAGCCCGGTTCCGTGGTCAGCGTGACCGAGTCGGCGGGCGGTGTGCTGGTGGGCAGCGGCGGCGAGGCCGCGGAGCTGGAGTCCGAGGTCGCCTCGCACGTGTTCGTCGCCAAGCGCTGACACCCCGCCCGCGCAGGCGCCGGCCTCCGGGCCGGCCCACCGCCCTCCCGGGCCGCGCCGCTCCCTTCGGCGCTCCCGGGCCTCCGGTACCCGCGAGGGGCAGGTCCCGGGTGCCGGCCGACGGACCGGCGTGCGCCGGTCCCGACGCCGGCACCCGGGTGCCCGCCGCGCGACGCGTCAGGCCGCCGTCCTGCCCGCCACCGGACACGCCAACTGCTGGGACGCCAGAGGCAGTTGTGACGCCCGGGAGAGCTGGCCGAAACCAAGATTCAGTGTGCGGAATCGCAGCGCCGGGACCGTTTGCGTGCGAGGCTGTCGCGTGAGGCATATGACCTGAGGGCTCTTGACCGTGTCCGGGAGCGACGGTGTGCGGTCGGGGAGGGGGCGCAAGGATGTGCCGCAGACGTGGAGAGGGCCCCGGCGCCGCATGGCGCCGGGGCCTGTCCTCCCCCGTCATGACCCGGAGCCCCGAGCTCCCAGGGTCATTCCCTTCGGACCGGTTTCCCCGAGCGGTCCGCCCCCCGCTGAAGATCTCCCCGCGAGGGCGGCGGCCAATCCCCCGGGGTGGTCACTCGAACGAGGGGTGTTGTGGCCGGAAAGGCCAGTTTCGAAACCCCATTCGATAACGTGGCGTCGTGGCGGGAGGACCGGGAGAGACCCCAGGGACACACCGAGCAGCAGACCAGCAGGAGCAGCGGCAGGAAGCGGTACGAGTGGACCGGCCGGGTCGAGCGGGAGCGGGCGGGTCCGAGCGAGCCAGGGGGGTGCCATTACCGATGGTGCGGCGCATCGACGTGACGGGAGCGGGCGGTGTACGCCTCGCTGCCTGGGAGTTCGCCGATCCTCCCAAGACCGACCAGCCGAGGGCCTCCGAGGCGCCCGGCGTGCTGTTACTGCACGGCCTGATGGGCCGCGCCTCGCACTGGGCGTCCACCGCCCGCTGGCTCTCCGAGCGGCACCGCGCCGTCGCGCTCGACCAGCGCGGACACGGCCAGAGCGACAAGGCCCCGGAGGCCGAGTACACCCGTGAGGCCTACGTGGAGGACGCCGAGGCCGCCCTCGACCAGCTCGGTCTCGGACCGGCGGTCGTCATCGGCCACGCGATGGGCGCCCTGACCGGCTGGCAGCTCGCCGCCAAGCGCCCCGACCTGGTCCGCGCCCTGATCATCTGCGACATGCGGGCCTCGGCACTGGGTGCCGCCTCGCAGCGCGAGTGGGAGGACTGGTTCAGAGCCTGGCCCGCCCCCTTCGCCACCCTCGCCGACGTCCGGAAGTGGTTCGGCGAGGACGACCCCTGGGTGGAGCGCCGCACCCCCTCCCGCGGCGAGTTCTACGCCGAGGTGATGCACGAGTCCCCCGACGGCTGGCGCCCCGTCTTCGAACCCCGCCAGATGCTCAAGTCCCGCCAGACGTGGGTGTACGACGCGCACTGGGAGGAGCTCGCGCAGGTCCGGTGCCCCGCGCTGGTCGTGCGCGGCCTCGACGGCGAGCTGGGCCGCGCCGAGGCCCAGGAGATGGTCCGCGTCCTGCCCCGCGGCCAGTACGCGGAGGTCGCCGACGCCGGCCACCTCGTGCACTACGACCAGCCCGAGGCGTGGCGCGTCGCGATCGAGCCGTTCCTGGACGGCGTCCTCACCGGCTAGCCCGTGTCCGCGACGTCCCGCCTGCCCGGACCCGCACGTCCGGACCGGCGGCTACCCCTTGCTGACCGCGGCCAGGATCTCCGGCAGCCGGCGGGCCGTCCGGGGCGCCGCCAGACGCAGCCCCAGCAGGGTGATCAGGGCGCCGTAGAGGGCCCCCAGGGGCAGCAGCAGCCAGTTCCACCGGTCCCCGTCCGCGCTCACGTTCAGCCAGATCGTCAGGGCGATGACGGGAGCGGACAGCAGGGCGGCCGAGACCATCCCGCCGAAGATGGCGATCCAGGCGAGACCGGCCTGCCCGGGCGCCACGTTCTTGTAGCCCTCCTGCGGGATGGAGTACGGGAAACGGGCCGAGGACCAGGCCCCGGTCGCCAGCATCGCCCCGAGCAGCGCGAACGACAGGCCGAGTACCTCCGGCAGCTGCCGCCAGGCGCCGAGCAGCGCGGTCGTCAGCACGCTCACCAGCGTCGCGTACGGCAGGGTGATCAGCAGCAGGGCCAGCGCCCGCCCGCGCAGTTCGACGTAGGCGTCCCGGGACGAGGAGATCGTCATCGCGACGATCCAGAACGCGGACGTGTCCTGCCCGAACTGGTTGTACATCTGGATCCCGAGCATGCCCGCCGCGAAGCACGCGAAGTAGGCCGAGCCGGTGCCCTGCAGGGCGTTGAACACCGGCACGATCAGCCCGATGGCCAGCGACGTCACCCAGGCCGCCTTGGTCTTCGGGTCGCGCCACACGTAGCGGAGGCTGCGTTCCATGACCGTGCCCGTGCGCCCGGCCGGCAGCAGCCGCCCGAGCCCCGAGGACCCCCGCTCCCGCGCGGCGGGCTCCGCGGCCTGGAGCGTCGACCCGTCCGGGGAGGTCATCAGCCGCGTCAGATGGCGGGACCACAGGGCCAGCAGCCCCGCCAGGGCGGCCCCGCACAGCGCCAGCTGCACGACCGCGCTCCCGTACGACCCCTCGCTCGCCGAGTCCACCGCGCCGATCGCCGAGGCGGGCGGCACCCAGCGCAGCACATCCGCCGCCGGATCGAGGGCCGACAGTCCGCCCGACGAACCGAGGCGCTGGGCGCCGAAGTTGACCAGCTGCGCCCCGACCGCGACGACCAGGCCGCTGAGCACCGCCAGGTCACGGCCCTTGCGGCTCGACAGCAGCCGGATGTTGGCCGCCGCGACCGCCCGTGCGAGGGCCACGCAGACCAGCAGGGCGAGGACGACCCCGACGACCGCCGTCACCCAGGCCGTGGCCCCGTGCGCGACCGAGATCACCGAACCGGTCAGCAGACACAGCGTGAACAGCGGTCCGACGCCGACCAGGGACGCGACCAGCAGCGCCCGGACCAGTGGCTGCGGGCGCAGCGGCAGCATCACCAGACGCGTCGGGTCGAGGGTCTCGTCGCCGCTGGGGAAGAACAGCGGCATCACGGCCCAGCCGAGCGCCAGCACCGCGACCAGCGGCAGCGAGACGGCGGCGGCGTGCGCGTTGCCGCGCAGCGCGATCAGGCCGAGCAGCTGGAGCGCCGCGACCAGCAGGGCGACGACGACGGAGACGATGTACGCGGCCCGCCGCCCCCCGGACTGGCGCAGCCCGTTGCGCAGCAGGGAGAGTTTCAGACGGACGACGACCGGGGTGATCGACGCGGCGGAGACGTCCGGGACGGTGGTCATCGCGCGGCCCCGCCGCCCAGCCAGTCCAGATCGGTCACCGTGTCGCGGCCGTGGGCGCCGACCAGCTCCAGGAACGCCTGCTGGAGCGAGGGCGCGTCGCCGCGCACCTGCGCGAGAGGGCCGTGCGCGCGGATGCGGCCGGCGGCCATGACGGCGACCCAGTCGCACAGCGACTCGACGAGTTCCATCACATGGGAGGAGAAGACGACGGTCGCGCCGGAGGCGGTGTACCGCTCCAGGACACCGCGGATGGTCTGCGCGGACACCGGGTCGACGCCCTCGAACGGCTCGTCCAGGAAGAGGACTTCGGGGTTGTGCAGCAGGGCGCAGGCCAGACCGATCTTCTTGCGCATGCCGGTCGAGTAGTCGACGACGAGTTTGTGCTGGGCGCCCGCCAGGTCGAGGACGTCGAGGAGCTGCCCCGCGCGCTTGTCGACCTCGGCGCCCGGCAGTCCCCGCAACCGGCCGGTGTACGCGAGGAGTTCGCGTCCGGAGAGCCGCTCGAAGAGCCGCAGCCCCTCCGGCAGCACACCGATCCGCGCCTTCACCGCCACCGGGTCGCGCCACACGTCGTGCCCGACGACCTCGACGACGCCCTGATCGGGCCGCAGCAGCCCCGTCACCATCGACAGGGTGGTCGTCTTGCCCGCCCCGTTCGGCCCGACGAGCCCGATGAACTGTCCGGCGGGCAGGTCCAGATCGATGCCGGCGACGGCGATCTGCTCCCCGAACCGCTTCCAGAGCCCGCGCACCCGCACGGCGGGCACCCCGTCGTCCTTCGCTCCCTCGCTCATACACGCACCCTAGGGCCCATCCGCCCCAACGGGGACTACGAGAGGCGGGCAGCCCGGCCGCTCGGGAGAGACGGCGTGCCGAAGTCGCCGGAACGTTCGTCCCGGCGTCCCGGACGCTGCCGCTTCGCCGGGCCTACCGGTCCCGGCCGCAGGCGTAGGCGAGGGGGGAGATCAGCTCCTCCGCGTCGGGCAGCCACCGGTTCGCCGGCGTCGGACGGCACGCCCACTGCACGGCGCCCCGCGAACCGAAGCGGGTGGGCGGCGCCGCCACGTACGCGCCCTCGCCGAGCGCGACCAGGTCCAGGGAGGCGGGCGGCCAGCCCAGCCGGCGGACGAGGTCGGGGACCTTCGCCGTGGCACCGGGAAGGACGAAGAAGTGCATCCGCCGGTCCGGGGTGCACGTCACGGGCCCGAGGGTGAGCTCCATCCGCTCCATCCGGGCGAGCGCCAGGAACCCGGCCGACTCCGGCACGTCGATCGCGTCGAACGTACGCCCCGTGGGCAGCAGGATCGACGCCGTCGGCTGCTTCGACCACAGCCGCCGCGCCACGGTCGCGCTGCCCGTCGCCTGGGTCGCCCAGTCGTCGCGCGCCGGATGCGCCCCCGGCACGGCACAGGTCGGCTCGCCGCAGGAGCAGCGCTGCACCCCGTCGACTGCTTCCAGCCAAGTGCCGGGGAACACGTCCCAGTGGCGCTCCTCGGCATAGCGCACGGCGGTTTCCTGCAGCGACTCGCCACGCTGCTGGGGGATCTGCGCGGTCTCGGTGCCTGCGATGGTCTCTTCCACGTGGAACTCAACTCCCCGGCCCACCTCGGGTTACGGGGGACACGCGCGCGAGGGCGGGGCATCGATTCCCCGCCCGGGGCGCATGGATGCACGTGCGGGGGCGCGCGGGAGGAACGGCAGCCGGGAGTGGGTAACCAGGGGTGGGGTTCGGGCAACCGTCCTTACCCCGGCAATCCTCACATGTCCCGCATCTTCGGCATGTCCGCGGGGCATTGATCTTCCCGGCCGACTTCTTTCGGTGGGTGGGCCGGCGAAGACACGTCAACTCGGTGCGTGGGCAGGCACCGCAGCCACAGGGGGTACGCCATGGCCGCAAGGCCGCTCATCGCCAGGCAGCCGAACGAACGGCTCCAGGCGCTCATCCAGGAGGCGGGCTGCTCGAACGCCGGGCTGGCCCGCCGCGTCAACATGTGCGGTGCCGAACACGGGCTCGACCTGCGGTACGACAAGACGTCGGTGGCGCGCTGGCTGCGCGGCCAGCAGCCGCGGGGGCGGGCTCCGGCGATCATCGCCGAGGCCCTGGGACGCAAACTCGGCCGGACGGTCACGATCGACGAGATCGGCATGGCCAACGGCAAGAACCTGGCGTCCGGCGTCGGCCTCCAGTTCTCGCCGACCGTGCTGGGCGCCATCGAGCAGGTCTGCGAGCTGTGGCGCAGCGACGTCGGGCGGCGCGACTTCCTGTCCGGGTCGTCCGTCGCCGCCTCCGCGCTCGTCGAGCCGAGCCGCGACTGGCTGATCTCCGGTCCGGACGCGCAGGTCGCGCGCTCGGCGGGCCCGCGCGTCGGGCACTCCGACGTGGCGGCGGTCCGCGCGATGACCCAGGCGCTCGTCGAACTCGACCACCAGTACGGCAGCGGACACGTGCGCCCGGTCGTCGTGCACTACCTGAACAGCGTCGTCTCCGGGCTGCTGGCCGGCTCCTACCGTGAGGCGGTCGGCCGCGAACTGTTCGCAGCCGTGTCCCGGTTGACCGAACTCGCCGGCTACATGGCGGTCGACACCGGCCAACCCGGTCTCGCCCAGCGGTACTACATCCAGGCGCTGCGGCTCGCGCAGGCCGCCGGCGACCGCGGCTACGGCGGTTACGTGCTGGCCGCGTCCATGAGCCACCTGGCCGCCCAGCTCGGCAACCCGCGGGAGATCGCGCAGTTGGCGCGCGCGGCCCAGGAGGGTGCGCGCGGTCGGGTGACGCCGCGCGCCGAGGCGATGTTCCTCGCCGCCGAGGCGCGCGGGCACGCGCTGATGGGCGACGCGCGGGCCGCGCAGTCGGCGTCCGGACGGGCCGTCACCGCGCTGGAGGGCGCCGACGCGGCCTCCGGGGACGACCCGACGTGGATCGCGCACTTCGACGAGGCCTACCTGGCCGACGAGTTGGCCCACTGCCACCGCGACCTCGGGCAGGCCGAGGCCGCCGCGCGGTGCGCCGAGCAGTCCCTCGCCGGGCACCCCGAGTCGCGAGCCCGCCGCCGCGCCATCGGCTACGTCCTGCTGGCCTCGGCACAGGTCCAGCAGCGCGAGATCGAGCAGGCCTGCACCACCGGACTGCGGGCCGTCGAACTCCTCGGCACCCTCCGCTCCAACCGCGGCGCCGAGTACCTGGACGACCTCCAGCAGCGCCTGGAGCCGTTCCGGGACGAGGCGGTGGTGCGGGAGTTCGGGGCGCGCATGGAGTTGCAGTCGGCGGCCTGAACGGACGCGTGGGGCGCGTGGGTTGAGTGGTGCGCCCCGAAGGGCGGGTGCCGCGCGGGACGGGGTGGGGGCGCACGGCGTGTGCGCCCCCGGTCCGGTGCGCCGGTGCCGCCCCCGTGCGGTGCGGTGTGCGTCACGCCGCCTGCCGTGCGGGGCCCGCCGGTGAACTTTCGGCCGGTGTCCGCGTGAACACCGGGAGAACGCGGGCGCCGTGGGGGAACGGGGTGAGATACAGCGCATTCGGGGGCGGTTTCGTTACCCGTGTCACAGGGTGCCCGGGTCGCGTCCGGTGCTGCGTGGCACCGGCCTGTTGGGACCCGGTAGCGTGAGCCGACGATTCCGAAGGTCCCCCATTCGTAGGAGTCCCGGTGACGCAGAGTGGACAGGGCGAGGAGCCCTCGGCGCGGCCCGCGCGCGAAGGCATCGTGCTGCCCTCGGACGGTGGCGAACCGCTGCTGCCGGGCACCACGGGTGACCGTGCCGTCCCGGCGGGCGGCCAGGCCTGGGGCCGCCCGTGGGGCCCCGACCAGCCGGCCGGCCCGCCCCCGCAGTCCGGCGACGGCTGGGGAGCGCAGGGCCAGGGCGGCCAGACCTGGGCGGCCCCCGAGCAGTCCGGCTCCGCACCCTCCGCCCAGGAGTGGGGCACCGCCACGCAGGCGGGCTCCCACGGAGCGCAGGGCTGGCAGCAGCCGTCCGGCGCGGGCCCGCTGCCGCCCGAGGGCGCGCAGTCCTCGTACGGCGGGCAGGACGGCTACGGCCACGGCACGCACGGTGCGCACGGCGCCGGGGCGACCGGGGGCTACGACGCGTACGACGGGTACGGCGCCGCGGACGGGCAGCAGGGCTCGCACGCCCGGCACGGCCGGTCCGACGCGCAGCCCGCGCCGCTGCCGCCGGCCGCGGACGAGGGTGCCACCCAGTACATTCCGTACATACCGGCCGGGCCGGGTGGTGACGAGGGGGCGACCCAGTTCATCCCGCCCGTCCCCGCGGCGCCGGACGAGGGCGCCACGCAGTACATACCGCCCGTCGGACCGGGCGCGCTGCCGCCCGAGGTCCAGGGCGCCGACGCGACGCGCTACCTCGGACGCACTCCGCAGGACGGCTCCGGCTCGCTGCCCCCGGCAGGAGGCTCCGACGCCGATCCCACCCAGTTCATGGCTCCCGTGCCGGCCCAGCCCGCCGACTCCTACGGGGTGCGCCAGGGCGCACCCGAGGAGCGGCAGCCCCCCGCGGAGTTCGACAACCTCTTCCGCAGCGAACCGGACGCGCCCCCCTCGACGCAGCAGCTGCCGCGCTTCGACCCCGCGGCGCCGGCCCCGCACGGCGCGCACGACCCGTACGGCACCCCTTCCGCTCCGGACGCGCCCGGCGCGTACGCCCCAGCCGGCCGGGCGGCCGCCCGTCGTGGCGGCCCCTCGGACCACGACGGCCAGGGCGGCGGTGGCAGGAGCCGTTCGCGTGTCCCGCTGATCGCCGCGGTCGGCATCGGCATCGTGGTCCTCGGGATCGGCGCGGGCGCCCTGCTCAGCGGCGGCGGGGACGACGACGCGAAGGGCGACACCGGCAAGACGGTGTCCGCGACCGCGCCGGCGTCGGAGGGGTCCTCGGCCCCGGCCGCCGACCCGGTGAAGGCGCAGGCGGTCGAGCTCGACAAGCTCCTCGCCGACAGCACCAGCAGCCGCGACTCCGTGATCAAGGCCGTCGGCGACGTGAAGGCGTGCCGGAACCTCGACCAGGCCGCGGGCAGTCTGCGCGACGCCGCCAAGCAGCGCGGCGAGCTGGTCACCCGGCTCTCCGGCCTCACCGTCGACAAGCTCCCGGACCACGCCGGACTGACCGCCGCGCTCACCAGCGGCTGGAAGGCCTCCGCGTCGGCCGACAACCACTACGCGGCCTGGGCCGACCAGGCCAAGGGCCGCAAGGGCTGCCACAAGAACCAGGCCCGCACCACCGGGCAGACCCTGGCGGGCAACCAGGCCAGCGGCACGGCCTCCGCCCAGAAGGAGAAGGCCGCGCGGCTCTGGAACTCCATCGCCTCGAAGTACGGGCTGACCCAGCGCACCCGCACCCAGCTCTGACGGCCCGCACCCAGCTCTGACGGCCCGCACCCGGTGCCGACGGCCCGCGCCCCGCTCCGGCGGGACCCGCGGGACCGGGCCCCGTGACCGAGACGCCGGCCCGGCCCCCCGTTCGTTCGGAGGGGCCGGGCCGGCGTTCGTCGTGACGGGACCGCTGGTTCCTACTCGGCGCTCTCCAGCGTCTTCGACATGTTCACGAACCCGCGGCGTGCGGGTGTCAGCCGGCCGTCGCGGACGACCTGGAAGGTGACGTCCCCGTTGACCAGGCGCGGAAAGTCGATGGCGCCGATCAGGTCCTCGAAGCGCCAGCGCAGCGTCGGCGTGAGGCCGCCGGTGTTCACCTTGAGGCCGTTGTCGAGCGTCCGCCGGATGGCCAGCGGGGTGATCTCGCCCGAACCGAGCGACTCGATCGCCTTCCTCAGCACGGTGTAGGCGATCCAGGTGGTCTGCACGCCGACGTCGGCCGGGTCGATCCGGTTGTCGCCGAACGCCTGCTCCTTGATCACCGAGCGCATCTCGTTCCAGCGCGCGTCGTCGGCGGCCGGGTACCAGCCGGTGACGTACGAACCCTCGTACGGCCCCGACCTGCCGCCGGCGGCGTCGATCCGCGACTGGTCGACGCTGCCGAGGACCGTGCCGGTGCGGACCTTCGGGTACTTCGTGCTGTCCCGCCGGAAGGAGTCCATGAACGTGTCGGTGCGGTTGCCGAGGGCGGGCACCACACAGCCGCGCCTGGCCAGGTCGGAGGTCGCGTGCCGGAGCGCCTGCTGCGTCGGACGGGAGTACTCCGTGGCGTCCTCGGCGGCCCGCTGGTCGGCCGCCTGCGGGTGGCCCTCCGCCTTGAGGCCCGAGTCGAGCAGCACCGGGAGCTGGTCACCGGCCGTGGTGTCCGGGCGGATCAGCGACACGGGACCGCAGTTCTTGGCGAGCTGCTCGCCGAGGCCGGCCAGCAGCGCGGGCTGGCCGCCGTTGACCGGATAGGAGAGCGGACTGGTGAACTCGGCGTCGGTGACGCCGTAGCCGCCGATGAAGGGGATGCCAGCGCTCTCCAGCGGCGAGAAGAACGACGTGCTGTGCTGGCTGTAGGAGCCGACCACCGCGACGACGTCCTCGTCCACGGCCCGCTCGGCGCAGTGCGCGGCGTCGATGGAGTCGTTGTGGTCGTTGCAGGTGAGGACCTCCAGCTTGTGGCCGTCGATGCCGCCGTGGGCGTTGACCCAGCGGGCGTAGGTCCGGGCCATCGCGGGCATCCCGGGCTGGTTGGTCGCGGCCGTCTTCTCCGGCGCCCAGGTCATCACCTTGATCGAGCCGTCCCCGGAGCCCCCCGTGACACCGGGGACGGCCCCGCACCCGACGGCGATCGACGCACACGCCCCCAGCGCGCACGTGGACAGCAGTACGGCCTTCAGGGGCCGACGGCGCTGGACGGGGGAGGTGGTGCGCGTACGTCGCCTACCGGTCATGGACATGCACGATTCCCTCACACGGCGAACCCTTGAGTGACTCGTGGTCAAGAGGAGATGACGCAGAGGTGAAGGAAGGGGGCCGGTGATGTGTTTTTCACAGGGAACGTACGATCGGTGACCGTGCAAGGTTCGGAGAACTCTTCCCGTCGCGGCCGTCACTCATCCACCATGGGCGGCATGCCACTGAACGACATGCCGTGGTGGCGCTGGCGCAGCAATGTGCGTTCCGCGCTGCACATGCTCTCCGACCCCGCCTTCCAGCGCGACGTCTGGCTCGCCGGCGTCGACGGGTACGGGGACGTCACCGACGCCGTGTACCGGCTGGTCGAGGACACCTGGCTCGACAACTGGTCCGCCGAGAAGTACGTCGGCACGATCTTCCGCGACTCCGAGGAGGCGGTCCTCGTGGACACCGCCGTCCTGCGCGTCCTGCGGATCATGCACCAGGTCGGCCCCGACGCCCCCGTCTCCGCCTACGTCGACCACCAGGCGTGGCCGGACGCCGTGCACGCCGCGCGCGCCGCCCACGTCCGGCTCGCGACCAGTGACGGCGAGGACCCCGACGTGCCGCCGCGCACGCTGGAAGTCCTGCGCATCCTCACGCGCTCCGCGTAGCGGCCCCGGCCGGCACTCCCCCCCGGTCCCGCCGGACCGGGGGACGTCCGCGCTGCGGGACGCCCGTGCCCCGCGGGGGCCCGGTATGGGAACCTGTCCGGCATGAATGAGCCGTCCGTCCGCGGGAGCGCGCCCGCCGCCGAGCAGTACGTCCTGACCCTGTCCTGCCCCGACAAGCAGGGCATCGTGCACGCCGTGTCCAGCTATCTGTTCATGACCGGCTGCAACATCGAGGACAGTCAGCAGTTCGGCGACCACGACACCGGCCTGTTCTTCATGCGCGTGCACTTCTCCGCGGAGTCCCCGGTGACGGTCGAGAAACTGCGGGCGAGCTTCGCGGCGATCGGCGACGCCTTCCACATGGACTGGCAGATCCACCGGGCCGAGGACCGGATGCGGATCGTCCTCCTGGTCAGCAAGTTCGGTCACTGCCTGAACGACCTGCTCTTCCGCGCCCGGATCGGCGCCCTGCCCGTCGACATCGCGGCCGTCGTGTCCAACCACACGGACTTCGCCGAACTGGTCGGCTCCTACGACATCCCCTTCCACCACATCGCGGTGACGAAGGACACCAAGGCGGACGCCGAGGCGCAGCTGCTGGAGCTGGTGCGCGAGCAGGGTGTCGAACTGGTCGTCCTCGCCCGCTACATGCAGGTCCTCTCGGACGACCTGTGCAAGCAGCTCAGCGGCCGCATCATCAACATCCACCACTCGTTCCTGCCGAGCTTCAAGGGCGCGAAGCCGTACCACCAGGCGCACGCCCGGGGTGTGAAGCTGATCGGCGCCACCGCGCACTACGTGACCGCGGACCTCGACGAGGGCCCGATCATCGAGCAGGAGGTCGAGCGCGTCGGCCACGACGTGACCCCCGACCAGCTCGTCGCCATCGGCCGGGACGTCGAGTGCCAGGCGCTCGCCCGCGCGGTGAAGTGGCACGCTGAACGCCGCATCCTGCTCAACGGCCGCCGCACGGTCATCTTCGCGTAGCGCGGCGGACCGGCCCCGGCGGACGCGGGTCCGGTGGCCGACGGGTCGTGGGCGCAGCGGGCATGGGCGCAGGGGTCACGGGCCGTGCGACCGGCCACGGACACCGGCCCGCCCGCACACGTCTCAGGCGCGTACGGGCCGTCGCGGCGCGGGCGGTCCGGGCGCGGTCACATCCGGCTCAGTGACGCCGCCGCGAACAGGACGTCCCTGATGGCCTCGCGGTCGCCGTCCTGTCCCGCGGCCGCCTCCTCCGGGGAGACGTGACCCGCCGCGAGCCGGCAGAACTCCACGCCGTCCAGAGCGACATGGGCCACCGCGTGCTCGGCGGACCCGACGGCGCCGGGGGAGTCCAGCGGGATCAGCCACTCGCCGCCCCCGGATCCCTCGATCTCCAGGCGCAGGCTGCGTCCCCCGGTGCCCGCGGCGACCAGATGCCGTACCGGCGGGGCCGAGAGCCCCGCCCTGCGCCGCTCGGCCAGCGAACCGGGCAGCATCCGCGCGGCCAGGTCGATCATCCGGTGGAGGTGCCGGGCGGCGGGCGGCTCGTACGGGTAGTCCACCGCCTCCGCGATGTCCCAGGCGTGCACCCAGCACTCGAAGGCCCGGTCCAGCAGCGAGTCGCTCAGCGGCAGTTCGAACCCGCCGTACGGCACGGTCAGGCCGCCGGAACCGTCCTTGCCCGAGCGGGAGGAGCCGCCGCCGTCCACGAACGACACCGTCCGCACGATGTCGTGGCTCTGCGCCCGCCAGGGCCCGCGCACGGACCGGGTGGGCGGGAAGTGCGAGGCGCGCCAGTACGTCTCGGTGCGCCCCTGCGGGGTCTGTCCGGGCGAGCCCGCGTCGCCGAGCGGGTCGTCCAGGCCCAGCGCGACGGCCACCAGGCCGTCGACGCTCAGCAGATGGGCGATGACGCCCGCCACCGTCGTCCGGCGGCTGGTGGGAGCGTCGCCGTCGAACCAGCGCAGCCGCACCGGGGCGTGCCACTCGGCGCCGCCGATGTCCTGCAGCAGCGCGTCGAGCCGAGCGCTCTCCGCGTCGTAGGGAGCGGCCCACTCGGGGACCGGGATACGCGGCGGACGCCGGTCGAGGCAGCCCGCGAGGACCCGGGTGCGCAGCGTCGGGTCCAGGTCGAGGCTCTCCGCCGGGTGCAGCAGGCCGACCGCCCCGCGCAGCCGCAGCGCCTCGTCCGCGCACGCGCCGCACTCCCCGAGGTGCTCCTCGACGGCGGTCGTCTCGTCCGCCGAGCAGGCGGCCAGCGCCCACGCGCCGAGCAGTGACTTCAGGACACGGTGCTCCAGGACGAGCGGCGCGGGGACGGGCACGGCGAGGGACGCTGCGGCCGCTTCGGGCAGCGGCAGTCCGGTGTCCTCCACGGAGGAACGCGGCAGGGGTATCCCCGCCTCCGGGTGCCCGGGGTGCTCCGGATACGCCGGGTACTCCTCCGGCTTCTCCGGATCCCTGTGCTCCCGGTGGCGTCCGTGGCCGTCCGGGCCGTCGGGTCCGTCACCGTGGCCGAGCGGCCCGGAGCGGTCCGCCTCTCCGCTCACCGCGCACCCCCGTACGGCGACGGCGGCCCGGTGGGTCCCGCGTCGTGGGCGGTGGACAGGAGCTGGAGGCCCAGCCGGAGCCGGCGGCGGGCCTCGTCCTCGGTCACGCCGAGGTCGGCCGCCGCCTGGCGGTAGTCCCGCCGCTGGAGGTAGGCGAGGTCCAGCGCGGCCCGCAGCGGGGCCGGCATGGAGGTG
This sequence comes from Streptomyces sp. NBC_01428, assembly GCF_036231965.1. Lineage (NCBI taxonomy): Bacteria > Bacillati > Actinomycetota > Actinomycetes > Kitasatosporales > Streptomycetaceae > Streptomyces > Streptomyces sp. NBC_01428. The sequence goes on from NZ_CP109499.1 coordinate 5,214,122, forward strand.
ACGATGTAGTCCGCGCGGGCCGCCACGGAGGCGCTGCGGACCTTGCGCTCCAGCTCCTCGGCCGTGCCGTGGCCGCCCTGCGCGAGGGCCGCGGTCTCGGTGGCACGCAGCCGCTGCACGGCCAGGCGGTGGGTCAGACCGGCCACCCAGGAACGCAGCGGCCCCTGCCGGGGGTCGTACGCGTCGGGGTTCTCCCAGACATGGGTGAAGACCTCGCGGGTGATGCCGTCGGCGGCCCGCTCGTCGCCCAGCACGCGGTGGGCGAGGCCGTGCACGAGCGAGGCGAACCGGTCGTAGAACTCGCCGAGCGCGGCCGCCTCCCCGCGGGCGAGCCGCTGCTGCATCTTGCGGTCCCAGCGGGGCGGTGCGTCCTGCTTGGTCATGCGGCCCCCTGACCCCTCGTCGTGCGCTGTCGTGCGCGGCGCCTGTCCGTGCGACCGGCCTGTGTACGGACGTGTCCCCATTCGCCGGGCAGCCATGCGGTCCGCCGTCCAGCCTGTGCGCTCCTGCTGTCCTGAATGTAGTCGGCACGTCCGACAGCGCACGCCCCTTTGCGTCAATGTGCGCCCCCGAACCAGCCACGGATGGTAGAAGCGCGCCGCTTCCACCCCCGGGCGCGACCGTATGAGTCCGTACACGACCGAAACAGGCCCCTCGTCGAGCATTTTCGACCGTAGACCGGCGTTTCTTCCGAGCCGGATCCGTGTTTGATGGAAGGCCGATTCACGCAACCACGAATCGGTGTTTCGCGTCATGAGGGCTGGGCAGCCGCGCTGGAAGGAAGCGTACGGACGGCTTCCGTTTCTGCGGGACGAGGCGAGCGAGAGGCGTGGCGGTGACGCTCAAGGTGACCGAGGTGACCGACGTGACCGACAGCGAGGGCGGCGTGCGCGGCAGAGCGGGTACGGGCCGCGCGGACGGCCTGAACGCGGTGAGCCGCGACGTGGGCGACTGGGCCGTGCTGCGGGTGTCGGGCGAGCTCGACCTCGTGACGGCGCCCGTGCTGCGCCAGGGCGTGCACGACGTGGTGGCGGAGGGGCGGCACAGCATCGTCCTGGACCTCTCCGAGGTGCTGTTCTGCGACTCCAGCGGTGTCGGCGTCCTGATCGCCACGCGCCGTCTGATGCGGTCCTGCCAGGGCCGGCTGCGGCTGATCCTGCCCGCCCAGGGCGCGGTGGAGGGCTCCCACGTCAACCGTGTCCTCGCGGCGCTCGGCGTGCGCCGCCTCTTCGACGTGTACCCGGACGTCGACGAGGCGCTCGACGAGGAGTCCCGCCCGCTGTCCGCCTGATCACCGCGGCGGGTGCGCTCCGTCACCGTCGCGTCCGGGCCTCGCCCACCGTGACGTCCCCGGCGCACCGCGCGACGCAGTGCCACACCGTTGTCCCGTAATTCCCGCGGTCTTGGCACAACCGTCGTTTTCGCCTCCCGCCGCGGCCCGCGCGTCGTACGCTCCGTGCCAGATGAACCGCAGTCCGGCCACGGCCGGCTGAGCAGTGAGGCGGTCCGAACACACCATGGTCAGCAGCGAGTACGAACACAGGATTGCCGCCCGGTTCGCCGGATTCGACCAGGACGGCAACGGCTACATCGACCGGGAGGACTTCAACGCCGCGGCCAAGGCCGTGCTCTCCGCGTTCGGTACGGCGGCCCGGTCGGACAAGGGCCAGGCCCTCTACATCGGCGCCGAGGCGTTCTGGCAGGGCATGGCCGGCATAGCGGACCGGGACGGTGACCAGCGCATCACCCGCGAGGAGTTCGTGAGCGGCGCGGTGAAGCGGCTGCGGGACAACCCCGAGCGGTTCGCCGAGATCGCCCGCCCCTTCCTGCACGCGGCCCTCGCGGTGGCGGACACCGACGGGGACGGCACGGCCACGCTCGACGAGACCCGGCGCGTCCTCGCCGCCCTCGGCGCGGACGAGGACACCGCCGCGGCGGCGGCCACCGCCCTCGACGCCGACACCGACGGACGGATCGGCGAGACGGAGGTCGTCGCCGCGTTCGCCCGCTACTTCACGGTGCCGGAGTAGCCCGCCGCGCCCACGGAGTCCACGGCACCCGCGCGGCGGCCCGACCGCGCGGCGCCGCACCCGCCCGCACGGGACGGCCCGGACGACGGGGTCCCGGCCTCCTCCTCACGCCGAGAACCGCTCCCTGAGCCGGTACTTGAGCACCTTGCGCAGCGTCTCGTTGCGCGGCAGGGCGTCGACGACCTCCAGCTGCTCCGGCAGCTTGTGCACGGAGAGCCCCTCGCCGCGCAGATACGAGGTCAGCGCGGCCAGCGTCAACCCCGGTGACCCCGGGGGCTGTTCGACCACCGCGCAGACCCGCTCCCCGCGCTCGGCGTCGGGCAGGCCGATCACCGCGACGTCCCCGACGGCCGGATGCCGGTGCAGCAGGTCCTCGATCTCCTTCGCGGAGATGTTCTCGCCCTTGCGGATGATGATGTCCTTCACCCGCCCGGTGAGCACCAGATGCCCGCTCTCCGTCAGATGCCCGACGTCCCCGGTGACCAGGAACCCGTCCGCGTCGAAGGCCTCCGCCGTCTGCGCCGGGTCCAGATAGCCCCGGCACACCGCCTCGCCCCGCAGCCGCACGTCCCCGTCGACGCCGGCCGGCCGGGGCGCTCCCGCCGCGTCCACGATCCGTATCTCCATGCCGTCCGGCGGCCGGCCCTCCGTGGTCGCGAGGTTCTCCGCCGTGTCGTCCGGCGCGCCCATCGTGATCATCGGGACCTCGGTCATCCCGTACCCGTGGGTGAGCTGCACGCCCATCTCCCGGACCACCGCGTGGTAGACCTCGGGCGGTTTCGGCGCCCCGCCGCCGGCGAGCAGCCGCAGCGCGGGCAGTACCGGTTCGCCGGGCCGTTTGCGCTGCTCGGCGAGGAACATCGCGTAGAAGGCGGTCGACCCGCCCGCCACCGTCACGCCGTGCCTGCGGTACTCCTCCAGTGCCGCGGGCAGCGCGAAGTGCTCGAACATCACGGCGGGGAAGCCGTACAGCAGCAGCATCACCGTGTAGTCGGGACCGGCGATGTGCGCGTACGGGAAGGCCATCGAGCCCACGTCGTCGGCGGAGAGGTGCAGGGCGTGCGCGAGGCAGGAACCGCCCGCGATCAGGGAACGGTCGGTGTGCAGCACGCCCTTGGGGTCCGAGGTGGTGCCCGAGGTCCAGTAGATCCAGCGGACGGTGGTGCCGTCGGAGGGCGGCGGGGGCAGCACGGCGGGATCGCCGTCGGGCAGGTCGTCGTACGCCTCGAAGACGTTCCGCGCGCCGAGCCGGTGCGCCATCGCCGTGTGGTCGAAGCCGCGCCACTCGCCCGGCACGGCGAAGTGGGCCGCCTTCGACTCGCGCAGCGCGAAGCCCACCTCGCGGTCCCGGTAGAAGGGGATGACGGGGGTCTGCACCGCGCCGACGCGGGCCAGCGCGAAGGACAGCAGAGCGGTCTCGATCCGGGTGGGCAGCTGCCAGGCGACGACCGTGCCGGGGCGCACGCCCCGCTCGTACAGGCCGGCCGCCACCCGCTCGGAACGCTCGCGCAACGCGCCGAAGGTCAGCGAGCGGTCGCCCTGGAGCAGGACGGGCCGGTCGGGGGTGAGCCGGGCGCGGCGCTCGACCAGTTCCCACAGCGTGCGGGCGGAACTCAGGGCGTGTGCGGTGTCGTTCACTTCGACCCCCCGGGGGCGTTCGCCACGGCGTCCGTGTCGCACGGGCCAGAGCTGACGGTCTGTCAGATCGTGCGCAGAGCGTAGGGCTCACCGCCTTGTCGGTCCATAGGCGCGGGGTTAGCCTGCTTGTGGACAGCGATCTGACGACCCATCAGATATGTCGGTGGGGAGACCCGCGGACGAACTCGTACGCCAGGCGGAGGGGACCATGACCGAACTGCCCCGCATCATCAGCGTCGACGACCACGTGATCGAGCCCGCGCACCTCTTCGAGACCTGGCTGCCGCGGAAGTACCGGGAACGCGGGCCGCAGCCGCTCACGGCCGGCATCGGTGAACTCGCCTACGTCGCCGGCAAGTACCAGATCACCATGGACCCGGCGGGACCGCCGACCGACTGGTGGATCTACGAGGACCTCAAGTTCCCGTACAAGCGCAACATCGCCGCCGTCGGCTTCGACCGCGACGAGATGACGCTGGAGGGCATCACCCGCGCCGAGATGCGGCCCGGCTGCTGGGACCCCGCCGAGCGGCTCCGGGACATGGACCTCAACCACGTCGAGGCCAGCCTCTGCTTCCCCACCTTCCCGCGCTTCTGCGGCCAGACCTTCGCCGAGGCCCACGACAAGGAGGTCGCCCTCGCCTGCGTGCGGGCCTACAACGACTGGATGGTCGAGGAGTGGTGTGGCGACAGCGGCGGCCGGCTGATCCCGCTGTGCCTGATCCCGCTGTGGGACATCGACCTCGCGGTCGCCGAGATCCGCCGCAACGCGGCCCGCGGCGTGAAGGCCGTCACCTTCTCCGAGATCCCCACCTACCTGGGCCTGCCGTCCATCCACTCCGGCTACTGGGACCCGTTCTTCGCGGTCTGCCAGGAGACCGGCACGGTCGTGAACATGCACATCGGCTCGTCCTCGCAGATGCCCGCCGCCTCCCCCGACGCCCCGCCCGCGGTCCAGGCCTCGCTGTCCTTCAACAACGCCATGGCCTCGATGATGGACTTCCTGTTCAGTGGCGTCCTGGTGAAGTTCCCGCGCCTCAAACTCGCCTACTCCGAAGGCCAGATGGGCTGGATCCCGTACGCCCTGGAGCGCGCCGACGACGTCTGGTCCGAGCACCGCGCCTGGGGCGGCGTGAAGGACCTGATCCCGGAGCCGCCCTCCACGTACTACTACCGGCAGATCTTCTGCTGCTTCTTCCGCGACAAGCACGGCGTCGCGTCCCTGGACGTCGTCGGCCGCGACAACGCCACCTTCGAGACCGACTACCCGCACGTCGACTCGACCTTCCCGCACACCAAGGAGGTCGCCCTCGACCACGTGAAGGGCCTCGACGACGAGACGATCCACAAGCTGATGCGCGGCAACGCCATCCGCATGCTGGACCTGGACCTGTAGTGGACCTGACGTACACGCCCGAGGAGGAGGAGTTCCGCGCCCGCCTGCGCGCCTGGCTCGCCGGAGCCCTCCCCGCCCTGCCGCCGAGACCGTCCCCCGGCGACTGGCCCGCCCGCCGCGCCTACGACCTCGGCTGGCAGCGCAGGCTGTACGACGCCGGGTACGCGGGCCTGCACTGGCCCGTCGACGCCGGCGGGCAGGGCGCGACCCCGACCCAGCACCTCATCTACCTGGAGGAGACGGAGAAGGCGGGCGCCCCCTACGTCGGTGCCAACTTCGTCGGGCTGCTGCACGCGGGCCCGACCATCGCCTCCGAGGGGGACGCGGGACAGCGGGCCCGCTGGCTGCCGCCCGTACTGCGCGGCGAGGAGGTCTGGTGCCAGGGCTTCAGCGAGCCGGGTGCCGGCTCCGACCTCGCGGCGCTGCGCACCCGCGCGTGGCGGGACGGCGACGACTACGTGGTGAGCGGGTCGAAGATCTGGACCTCCCACGCCGAGGTCGCCGACTGGTGCGAACTGCTGGTGCGCACCGACCCCGACGCCCCCCGGCACCGCGGGATCACCTGGCTCGCGATGCCCATGGACGCGCCGGGCATCACCGTCCGCCCGCTGCGCACCCTCGCCGGCTCCACCGAGTTCGCGGAGGTCTTCCTCGACGAGGTGCGCGTCCCGGTCACCCACCGCGTCGGCGCGGAGAACGACGGCTGGCGCGTGACCATGGTGACCCTGTCCTACGAACGCGGCACCGCCTTCGTCGGCGAAGTCGTCGCCTGCCGACGCGTGTTGGCCGAGGTGGCGCGCGAGGCGCGGAAGAACGGCCGCTGGGACGACGCCGTACTGCGCCGCCGCCTCGGCCGGCTGAACGCCGAGTTCCGCGCGCTGTGGCGGCTGACCCAGTGGAACGTCGGCGAGGCCCAGCGGACCGGGGGAGTGCCCGGCGTCGGCGGCTCGGTCTTCAAGCTCCGCTACTCCCACGCACGCCAGGAGCTGTACGACGCCGCCGCCGAGGTGCTCGGCCCCGAGTCCCTCGACCCCGGCCGCGAGTGGACCCTGGACCGGCTGTCGTCCCTGTCGTACACCATCGCGGCCGGCACCTCGCAGATCCAGCGGAACATCGTGGCCGAGCGGATCCTCGGCCTCCCCCGGGGAAGGTGAGCCGGCCATGGACTTCCAACTCGGCCCGGACCAGAAGGCCTTGCGACAGGGTGTACGGGAACTGCTGGAGGGCCGGTTCGGGCGGGACGCGCTGCGCGCGGCGGCCGACCGGGCCGAGACGCCGGGCGAGCACGTCCTCGACCGGACCCTGTGGCGCGAACTGGGGGCCGCGGGATTCTTCGCCCTGCGCCTGCCCGAGGCGGCCGGCGGCGTCGGACAGGGGCTCCCCGAGGCCGTGCTGGCCTTCGAGGAGGCGGGCCGCGTCCTGCTGCCCGGCCCCCTGATCGCCACCCACCTCGCCGCGGGCACCGTGCCCGGCGCCGCCACCGGGGAGACCGTCGTCACGGCCGCCGGCCCCGGCCTCGTCGAATGGCTGGACGAGTCCGACGTCGTCCACGGGGACACCACCGGCGCCGAACCCCTCGCCGTGCTGGACCCGCTGACCCCCCTGCACCGGCTGCCCGCCGCCCCGGACCGGCCACCCACGGACACCCGCCACACCCTCCTCGTCTCCCTGCTCACCGCCGCCGAACAACTCGGCAGCGCCGCCCGGACCTGTGAGACGGCCGTGCAACACGCCCGGACCCGCGAACAGTTCGGTCGGCCGATCGGGGCCTTCCAGGCGGTCCAGCACCTGTGCGCGGGCATGCTCGTCCGGGTCGAGCTGGCCCGCGCCGCCGTCTACGCCGCCGCCGTCACCGCCGACCCCACCGACGTCGCGGCCGCCCGGCTGCTCGCCGACGAGGCCGCCGTGCGCGGCGCCCGGGACTGCCTCCAGGTGCACGGCGGCATGGGCTTCACCTGGGAGTCCGACATCCACCTGCACCTGAAGAGGGCGTGGATCCGGACCCACCGTGCGGGCGGCGGCACACAGAGTGAGGAGGCGCTCGCGGACGATCTGGTCGTCGGGCCGGCCTGACGGGCCCCTGTCCTGCGGCGCCGCGAAATCGGCGGAGCGGGATGTCGCGGAACGTGGCACACCGGAATCACGGAGCGTCGATACCGGGTTGTGTCCTACGCGTGACTCGTCACGGCCCGGAGTCGGCGTCGTGCTCCGGTACCTTGTGTGGGATGCGAGTGGTTCCGAGGCTGAGCCAGCCCGGTGTTGCCCCAGGGGCGGCGCCGGAGACGGCGATGCGCGCCGCTCGCGAGGCAGGACGAATCCCCGTACCTGCCTGTTCGACTCCCCGTGGCGAGCGTCGCACAGTATGCCGCACGCGTACTCCTTCGCGCTGGAATATGCCCGAAGCGCTTGTTGGGGTGACTGTACGTCAACCATGCTGTCTCGCAAGGGAATCACGTTCCGTGATCCTTGTTCTGGCCATGCAGAAAATGGCTACGATCGTGGCCCTTGTGAGGCGCGAGGCGATGTGTCCGCCGGTTCGGATGGTGTGAGCGGTGCAGGTGCTTCAAGTGCAGCTGGAGATCCGGCCCGACCCCGCAGAGGTGGGGCGAGCCCGGCGGTGGGCTCGTTCGCGGCTCGCGGGTTCCGGGATAGAGGCCGACGAACCGCTCGCCGAGACGCTGATCCTGCTCGTCTCCGAGCTCGTCACCAACGCCGTGGTGCACACCGGCTGTCCGGCCGTACTGCGGCTGTGCCTGCCGGGTGGCGGTGACGCCGCCACGGTGCGCCTGGAGGTCGCCGACTCCTGTGCCCGGCCTCCGATCCCCCGGCACGCCGAGGGCGACGAGACCAACGGCCGCGGCCTGGAACTCGTCGACGGCCTCGCGGACCGCTGGGGCTGGAATCCCGAAGGCGCCGGCAAGCGCATCTGGTGCGAGGTGGACCGCTGCGCCGCGGGCGCCCCGGCCGGGCCCGCGTACCCGGCCTACGAGGACTTCGCGTACGAGGCGGTCTAGGGCGCCCTCCCCCCGCGCGCTTTCGTGCATGTATGCAGGAAAGCGCTGTACATGGCCACGGTGGCGGCCGAATGCGCCGGGCCGTGCTTCCGTACGCGCTGCCTCATAAGGGATGTACGGGGCAATTCGCCGATCCGGTGTTGACGTGGCGTGTCCGTTTGATCACGCTTGTGTTCAGCGATTCGCCGCGAGGGGACGGCGAGGGCTCCGGTGACGGGGGTCCTCGGCGAGTGCGGGTCGCGATTCGGTGTCGGCTTCTCAGGGGGCTGAGGAGCGGGGCGAGTACGCCGGAGGCGGATGGCGGCGCGCGTGCCGTGCCCGGAGCGGGGTGGGGACCTCGCGGACGGGCGCAGTCGAGAGTGGGGGAAGCGCGCCGCCAGCCGGACCTCGCACCGGTATCGGGTGCGGGGAGGGGTGTGCGTCCCCTGCCCCGCGTCCCGTCGTGCGACCCGGACGGCAGGACCTAGAGGAGGGCCACCGGGGCCACGGGGGTGCCGGTGCCCCCCACGAAGGGTTCCGGCATCGCCGACAGCAGGAAGGCGTACCGCCCTTCTTGTCCACAGGCTGTGGACAACTCTTCGAGATTCCAGTTCTGGCCCTGCAGCATCCCCATCTCCACCAGGTCGAGCGCGTGGACGGGCAGCCAGAGGTCCTCGATCTCGGGCGGGAAGATCTCGAAGGTGAGGGTGTCGTTGGCGACCGCGGCCACGTCGCGCGCGTGGAACCACTCCGGGGTGCGCACCGACAGGCCCGGCGAGGGATACCCGTACCCGTGCTTGTCGCCCGCGAGATACACCTGGATCTGCCCGGTCCGTACGAGCACGATGTCGCCCGCCCGCACCCGCGTGCCCGCCAACTCCTCGGCGGCCTCCAGGTCCTCCGGGGTGACCGCGTGTCCGCCGGCCAGCCGGTCCACGCCGCGCGCCCGCGCCACGTCGAGCAGGACACCGCGCGAGACGATGTGCCGCGGCTTGTCGATCCCGCCGAACTCGGCGCCGCCGTGCGGGGTGACCGTGCCGGCCGGGCGGCCGTTGTAGAGCTTCCCCGAGTGCGAGACATGGGTCAGCGCGTCCCAATGGGTGCCCGCCTGAAGCCCCATGGTCACCGCGTCGTCGCTGCACGCCACCGTGCCGGGCCCGAAGATCTCCTGGTTGATCTGCACCATCACGTGCAGCGGGTTGACCCGTCCCGGGATCATCCCGGTCTGCACGCCGTCCTGCCGGAGCGGCAGCGCGAGCGGCACGCGGCGTCCGCTGCGCACGGTCGCCGCCGCCCGCCGGACCACCTCGTCGGTGATGAGGTTCAGTGTCCCGATCTCGTCGTCGGCCCCCCAGCGCCCCCAGTTGTTCACGCGCTTGGCGATCTCGTGGAACTCGGCAGGCAGTGACATGAGTGCTCCCCGGGGCTTGTCTCCAGGTATCTGACGGGTCGTAGAATCCGAGTTGAATCTAACGGACCGTCAGAAACTGCGGGAAGGGGCCGGGTGTGGGGAACTTCTTGGCGGGCAAGGTCGTCGCCGTCACGGGCGCGGGGCGGGGGATAGGCCGGGCGGTCGCCCTCGCGGCGGCCGCCGAGGGAGCACGCGTGGTCGTCAACGACTACGGGGTGTCCGTCGAGGGCGCGGAGCCGACGAGTTCGGTCGCCGACACCGTCGTCAAGGAGGTCGAGGCGGCGGGTGGCGAGGCGGTCGCGGTCGCCGACGACATCTCGACGATGGCGGGCGGGCAACGGGTCGTCGACACCGCGCTGGCCGCGTACGGACGGATCGACGGCGTGGTCTGCGTGGCCGGCATCCTGCGCGAACGGATGCTCTTCAACATGTCGGAACAGGAGTGGGACCCGGTCGTCGCCACCCACCTCAAAGGAACCTTCACCCTGTTCCGGGCCGCCTCGGCGGTGATGCGCAAACAGGGGTCCGGCACGCTCATCGGGTTCACCAGCGGCAACCACCAGGGGTCCGTCGCCCAGGCCAACTACAGCGCCGCCAAGGGCGGCATCATCTCGCTGGTGCGCAGCGCGGCCCTCGGGCTGCACAAGTACGGGGTCACCGCCAACGCGGTCGCACCGGTGGCCCGTACGCGCATGTCGGCGAACGTGCCCATGGAGCTCAAGGAGATCGGCGAGCCGGAGGACGTGGCCGCGCTCGTGGTCTACCTGCTGTCGGAACGGGCCCGCGCGGAACGCATCACCGGGCAGGTCTACACGATCGCCGGACCCAAGATCGCCGTCTGGGCCCAGCCCCGCGAACTGCGCGCCGGATACGCCGAGGGCGCCTGGACCCCGGAGCGGATCGCCGACTTCCTGCCCGGCACCGTCGGCGTCGATCCGATGCCCCTGCTGGAACAGGTGGAGGCGATGGCGCGCGCGGCCGCGGACCAGGCCCGCCCCAACGCGTGAGTGCGCCCGCGGACACGATCCGCGGCCCGGTGGGAGGAGAGCGCGTGGATTTCGCATTCGGCCCCGAGGACGAGGAGTTCCGGCGTGAGGCGCGGGCCTGGCTCGCGGAGCACGTCACCGGTGCGCGGGGGCGCCGCGACTGGGAGCGGGAGCTCGGGCGGGCCGGCTGGATCGGACTCGGCTGGGCGGAGGACGGGTACGGGAACCGGCGCGCCGGTCTGACCCGGCAGGTCGTGTGGGCCGAGGAGTACGCCCGCTCCAAGGCGCCCCCGCGGTCCGGACACATCGGTGAGAACCTCCTCGCCCCGACCCTCCTGGCGCACGGGACACCGGAACAGAAGCGCCGCTTCCTGCCGCCGGTCGCCCAGGGCCGGGAGCTGTGGTGCCAGGGGTACAGCGAACCCGGGGCGGGCTCCGACCTGGCGGGGATCCGGACGACCGCGGTGCACGGCGCGGACGACGCGGCGACTTCCGGGTCCCCGCCCGTCGCCGGGGGCTCCGCGCCGCCGTCCGCCGTGCGGGACGCGGGGGCACCCTCGGGCGTGTACCGCGTCACGGGGCAGAAGATCTGGACCTCGCTCGCCCACGAGGCGGACTGGTGCTTCGTGCTCGCCCGGACCGAAGGGGCCTCCACCCGCCACCACGGCCTGTCCTTCCTCCTCCTGCCCATGGACCAGCCGGGCCGCGTCGAGGTCCGGCCGATCCGCCAGCTGACCGGCACCAGCGAGTTCAACGAGGTGTTCTTCGACGGCGCCGTCGCCCGCGCCGAGCACGTGGTGGGCGGGGCCGGCAACGGCTGGCGCGTCGCCATGAGCCTGCTCGGCTTCGAGCGCGGGGTCTCCACCCTCGCCCAGCAGATCGGTTTCGCCGAGGAGCTGGGGACCGTCCTGCGGACCGCCGTCGCGACCGGCGCCGCCACGGACCCCGTGGTGCGCGACCAGCTCGTACGCCTGTGGGCCGAGTTGCGCACCATGCGCTGGAACGCCCTGCGCACGCTGGGTGGTTCGGGTGATCCGGCGGACACGGCGGCGCCCAGCGCGGCGAAGCTCCTGTGGGGCGGCTGGCATCGCCGGCTCGGTGAACTGGCCGTGCGGGTACGGGGTGCGGGCGCGGCGGCCGGTCCCTCGGACTGGTCACCCGAAGCGCCCTACGAACTGGACGCCGCACAGCACCTGTTCCTGTTCAGCCGAGCCGACACGATCTACGGCGGCTCGGACGAGATCCAGCGCACGATCATCGCCGAGCGCGCGCTCGGCCTGCCGAAGGAACCCAGGGGCTAGCCATGGCGCACCCCGCACGGCCCAGGAACGGCACAGCCCGGGGACGGCCCGGGAAGAGGGGAGCTGGCGCGATGCGAGGCGTGATCTTCGACGGCAGGCGGACCGAGGTCGTGGACGACCTGGAGCTGCGGGACCCGGGGCCCGGAGAGGTGCGGGTGGCGGTCTCCGCGGCGGGACTCTGCCACAGCGACCTGTCCGTGGTGGACGGCACCATCCCCTTCCCCGTCCCGGTGGTCCTCGGCCACGAGGGTGCGGGCGTGGTGGAGGCCGTGGGCGCGGGCGTCACCCATGTCGGGCCCGGCGACCACGTGGCGCTGTCCACGCTCGCCAACTGCGGGGCCTGCGCCGAGTGCGACCGGGGCCGGCCCACGATGTGCCGCAAGGCGATCGGCATGCCGCAGCGGCCGTTCAGCCGGGCCGGGCAGCCGCTGTACCAGTTCGCCGCCAACTCCTCCTTCGCCGAACGGACGGTGGTGAAGGCGGTGCAGGCGGTCCGGATCCCCGAGGACATCCCGCTCACGTCCGCCGCGCTCATCGGCTGCGGGGTCCTCACCGGGGTCGGGGCCGTGCTCAACCGGGCCCGCGTGGACCGCGGCGACACCGTCCTCGTCATCGGCACCGGCGGCATCGGCCTCAACGTCATCCAGGGCGCGCGGATCGCGGGCGCCCTGCGGATCGTCGCCGTCGACTCCAACCCGGCGAAGGAGGCGATGGCCCGGCAGTTCGGCGCCACCGACTTCCTGACCTCCACCGACGGGGTGAAGGACATCCTGCCCACCGGCGCCCAGCACGCCTTCGAGTGCGTGGGCCGCGTGGAACTGATCCGGCAGGCGATCGACCTGCTCGACCGGCACGGCCAGGCCGTCCTCCTTGGAGTGCCCCCGGCGACCGCCGAGGCGTCCTTCCTCGTCTCCTCCATGTACCTGGACAAGTCCATCCTGGGCTGCCGCTACGGCTCGTCCCGCCCGCAGCGCGACATCGCCCTGTACGCCGACCTGTACCGCGCGGGGCACCTGCTGCTCGACGAGCTGGTGACCGCGACCTACCCCGTCGAGGACTTCGAGCGGGCCGCCGAGGACGCGCACGCCGGAAAGGTGGCGCGCGCGGTGCTCACGTTCTGACCGGCGCCCCGCCGGGGGCGTCCGGACCTCGTACCCGCGCGGGCGCGACGCCGGGACGCCCGCCCGGCCGCGGGGCGCGCCTCACACCCGGGCCGCCGCGGCGGCGCTCTCCGCGCCCCCGTCCCCGCTCCCGCTCCCGGCGCCCGACCGGAACGTGCGCCGGTAGGCGGTGGGGGTGACACCGAGGACGGCCTGGAGGTGCTGGCGCATCGACTGGGCCGTGCCGAACCCGGCGTCGCGGGCCACCTGGTCGATGGACAGACCGCTCGACTCCAGCAGGTGCCGGGCGTGTTCGACGCGCTGCCGGGTCAGCCACTGGCCCGGACTCACCCCGACCTCCTCGCGGAACCGCCGGGTGAAGGTGCGCACCGACATGGACTCCTGCTCGGCCATGTCGCGGAGCTGGATCGGCTCGTGGAGACGGCCGAGCGCCCAGGCGCGCGCGGTCGTCGTGCCGGCCGACTGCGCCTCCGGGACGGGCCGCCGGACGAACTGCGCCTGGCCGCCGTCCCGGTGCGGGGGGACGACGGTGCGGCGGGCCACGTCGTTGGCGACGGCCGCGCCGTGGTCGCGGCGCACGATGTGCAGGCACAGGTCGATGCCGGCGGCGACCCCGGCCGAGGTCAGCACGTCCCCGTCGTCGATGAACAGCACGTCCGCGTCCACGCGGATCTTCGGGAAGAGCCGCTGGAAGTGCTCGGCGTGCATCCAGTGCGTGGTGGCCGGCCGGCCGTCGAGAAGGCCTGCCGCGCCCAGGACGTAGCCGCCGGTGCAGATGGAGACCAGGCGGGTGCCGGGGCGGAGGTGGGCGAGGGCGGCGGCCAGCTCCGGCGTCAGGACGCCCTCCTGCTCGACGGGGCCGAGTTCGTACGACGCCGGGATCACCACCGTGTCGGCGGTGGCGAGCGCCTCGGGGCCGTGCGCGACCAGCACCTCGAAGTCGGCGTCCGTGGTGACCGGCCCCGGCGGCCGGGCCGAGCAGGTGACCACCTCGTACAGCGACGTCCCGGCACTGTCCCGCGCCTTGCCGAAGATGCGCTGGGGGATGCCCAGCTCGAAGGGGAGCAGGCCGTCGAGGGCGAGGACGACGACACGGTGCGGGCGGAACGTTCCCGAAGGGGCCATGGCCCGATCCTAACGAATGCTGTCCTCCGGGCCAGTGGTTCGGCCGGTTCCGTTGCCCGAAGCTCGATGACGTGACCGAGACAAGCGAAGCCGCACCCGCCGCGGAGGACGCCCGGCCCGTCCCGCCCGCCGCCCAGCACCGCATCCACCGCGCGTGGTTCGTCGCCGCCGTCACCTTCGTGACGATCATCGGAGCGGCCGCCTTCCGGTCGCTGCCGGGACTGCTGATCGACCCGCTGCACGCCGAGTTCCAGTGGTCGCGCGGCACGATCGGACTCGCCGTCTCCGTCAACCTCGCGCTCTACGGCCTCACCGCGCCGTTCGCCGCGGCCCTGATGGACCGCTTCGGCATCCGCCGTGTCGTCGCCGTCGCCCTGACCGTGATCGCCGTCGGCTCCGGGCTCACCGTGTGGATGACGGCGGCCTGGCAACTGCTGCTCTGCTGGGGCCTGCTCGTGGGCCTCGGCTCCGGCTCGATGGCGCTCGCCTTCGCCGCGACGGTCACCAACCGCTGGTTCACCGAACGCAAGGGCCTGGTGACGGGCATCCTCACAGCGGCCTCGGCCTCCGGCCAGCTGATCTTCCTGCCGGTGCTCTCCTGGATCGTCACCGAGCACAGCTGGCGCCCGGCCGCGGTCACCGTGGCGCTCGCCGCCCTCGCGGTCGTCCCCTTCGTCTGGCTGCTGCTGCGCGACCATCCGGCCGACGTCGGCCAGAAGCCGTACGGCGCCGCGGAGTTCGTGCCGAAGCCCGAGCCGGTGCGCGGAGCCGCCCGGCGCACCATCGGCGTGCTGGCCTCGGCCGTCCGCACCGGCCCCTTCTGGCTCCTCGCCGGCACGTTCGCGATCTGCGGCGCCTCGACCAACGGCCTCGTCCAGACCCACTTCGTGCCCGCCGCCCACGACCACGGCATGCCCATCACGGCCGCCGCCTCGCTCCTCGCGGTCATCGGCGTCTTCGACGTGGTCGGCACGATCGCCTCGGGCTGGTTCACCGACCGCTTCGAGCCGCGCCGCCTGCTGGCCGTGTACTACGCCCTGCGCGGCGTCTCGCTGCTCTTCCTGCCGATGCTGCTGGCCCCGAACGTGCACCCGCCGATGATCTTCTTCATCGTCTTCTACGGCCTCGACTGGGTCGCCACCGTCCCGCCCACCCTGGCCCTGTGCCGTGAGCAGTACGGCGAGGACAGCGCCATCGTCTTCGGCTGGGTCCTCGCCTCCCACCAGGTCGGCGCCGCCCTCGTCGCCTTCCTCGGCGGCGTCGCCCGCGACCACTTCGGCTCCTACGACGTGGTCTGGTACGCCTCGGGCGCGCTGTGCGCGGTGGCGGCCCTGATGGCCCTGGTGATCCGGCGCAACCGCCCGGCCGCCGCGCGCAAGGTGAGGGTGGCGCCCGCGACCGCCTGACCGGGCGGGCGAGACGTCGCGGACAGGCCCTAGGCCAGGAACCGCCCCTTGTGGAACAGCAGGGGCGGTACGCCGTCGCCGTCACCGCCCGTGCCGAGCGCGTCCACCCGGCCCACCACGATCAGATGGTCCCCGCCGGTGTGCACCGCGTGGACCGTGCAGTCGATCCACGCGGCGGCGCCCGCGAGGCGCGGGGAGCCGGAGACGGGGGCCGGGTCGTGGTCGACCCCGGCGAACTTGTCGGAGCCGCTCACCGCGAAGCCCCGGCACAGGTCGCCCTGGTGCGCACCGAGGACGTTCACGCAGAAGACGCCGGCGCGGGCGATGCGCGGCCAGGTCGACGACGTACGGCCGACCATGAAGCAGACCAGCGGCGGATCGAGGGAGAGGGACGCGAAGGACTGGCAGGCGAAGCCCGCCGGGTCCCCGTCGCCGGCGGCCGGTGCCGTCACCACCGTGACGCCCGTCGCGAAGTGGCCGAGGACCCGCCGGAACTCCGCCGGGTCGACGGGCGCGCGTTCGTCGTCGCCGACCGCGCGCAGATCCGGGCGTGGCAACGCCTCGACGGGCCCCGCGACGGTGGGGGCCCCGGCCGACCTGAGGTAGCGGACGGCCGCCGCGGCCATCCCTGCGTGTCCCATCACACCCGCCATTGAAGCTGACGGTGCGTCAGATGGGAAGGGGTGCGGAGCCGCGATGCCGGGGCGCGGCGGGGCCGTCTCCGCCGGTGCGGGCGAGGCGGCCCGGGGCCAGGCCCACCCGTCGCCCGCGCCCCCGCCGCCCCGTATCTTTCGCCCCATGGGGTGGGCAGAGTCCGGGGCGCCCGCGCGTGCCCGGCCGCGATGGGACGGCACCGAGGTGAACCTCGCCGCGGCGGTCTGCGCGGCGCAGGCCGCGGCCGTCACCGCGGTGTTCTGGGTCGGCACGTTCGACGACGACGACCACGGCGCCGGGTCCGGCGGCAGCCTCGCCGCCGTCGGTCTGCTCTGCGTGCTGGTGTTCGGTCCCGCGCTCCTCGCCGCCCTGGGGGCCCTGCACGCCGCGGTCGTCACGATGCCGGCCGCCTCCGCCGCCCGGCTCGCGGCCCGCCGTACCCCCGTCCCGGAAGTCGCCTGGCAGCTGGCGTCCGCGCTCTCGCTCGGCGCGCTCTGGGCCGTGCTCGCCGTCGCCCTGTGCGGCCTCTCCCCCAGCGGCGCCCCGGCGCTGCTGCTCGCCGCGTCCGGTGTCCTGCCCTCCCTGGCCGTCGCCCACGTGCGGCGGCGCGAGCGGCGCACCGGACGCCCGCCCGGCGACCGCCGCGTCTGGCTCCGTGCCGCACTCGCCGCCCTCGGGGCGTGCGTCCTGATCGCCGGTGCGGGCGCGGTGGGCCTGGCCACCGGACTCATCCGGGAGTACGAGCCCCCGAGGCTCGGCGCCGACCGGCTCACCGGTGTCTGGCGCGGCGACCACGGGGCCGTCCTGCGACTGGACCCCGGCGGCCGGGCCCAGCTCACAGAGGTGCCCGCCCAGCCCGAGTTCGGGGACGTCGCCACCCGGGAGTTCACCCGCTGCGACGGACCCGGCCACTGGTCCCTCGACACCGGGGGCCGCTACGACCCGTACGCCGACGGGGGCACCTCCGGGCAGCGGGCCGGCGTCGTCGTCCGCGTCGCCGACTGCGGCCACGACACGTACTGGACGATCGGCGGCACCGCCGACCGCCCCGAACTCTTCGTCCTCTTCGGCGACCCCGACTCGGGGGACCTGCGCATCCTGCGACGGGACTGACGGGACTGACGGGACTGACGGGACTGACGGGACTGACGGGACTGACGGGACTGACGGGACTGACGGGGCCGACGGGACTGGCGAGCACCGGTCGGAGACCGGGTGCGGGGCGTCGGGTCGGGTCAGTGGCCCTCGTAGCGCGGGGTCCGTCGTTCCACGAAGCTCGCGACGCCCTCGTGGGCGTCCGTCGTCGTCATGTTGATCTCCTGGGCCGCGGCCTCGGCGGCGAAGGCGGCGGCGCGGTCGGTGTCGAGGGAGGCGTTGACGAGCTGCTTCGTCAGCGCCAGGGCGCGGGTCGGCCCGGCGGCGAGCCGCTCGGCCCACGCGCGCGCGGTCTTCTCCAACTCCTCCGCCGGTACGACCCTGTTGACCAGCCCGATCCGTTCCGCGTCCACGGCGCTCAGCGCGTCGCCGAAGAACATCAGCTCCTTGGCCCGCTGCGGCCCGATCAGCCGGGGCAGCAGGTAGGCGCCGCCGCCGTCCGGTACGAGGCCCCGGCGGGCGAACACCTCGATGAACCGGGCCGGTTCGGCCGCCAGGACGAGGTCGCACGCGAAGGCGAGGTGCGCGCCGATCCCGGCCGCCGTGCCGTTGACCGCGGCGATCACCGGCTTCTCGCAGTCGAGGACGGCGCCGATCAGGCGCTGCGCGCCCAGCCGGATGGTGCGGGCGACGTCGCCCGCGACCCGGGCACCCGACGGCGGACCACCCCGCAGGTCGGCGCCCGCGCAGAAGCCGCGGCCGGTCGCGGTGATCACCACCGCCCGCACCTCCGGGTCGGCGGACGCCTCCGCGAGCAGGGCGATCACCCGTTCCCGCTGGTCCCAGGTGAGCGCGTTCATCGCCTCGGGCCGGTCCAGCGTGATCCACGAGACGGCGTTGTCAGTGCTGTGCCGTATCAAGGAGTCGAGGGGCTTTTCGGCCGGTTCGGGGGAATCGGCCGGTTCGGTGGCGCCCGCGGACTCCGTGGAGGCACGGGACGCGGCGTCGGACGCACGGGGGGAGACGGGCGTGGGGGAAGCGGGGGTCCGGGGGTCGGGCGTACGGGAGTCGGTCATGGGGCTGCTCCGTTTCGTACGGGGGTGTTCGCGCGGTCGGCCGGCGCCGCGGTGGCGGTCAGCTGCACACCACCAGGGCGTCCAGGGCCACCGCCCCCTGTCCGCGGGGCAGCACCATCAGCGGGTTGATGTCCAGTTCGGAGATCTCGTCCCCGAGTTCGAGCGCCATCCGCTGCACCCGGACGACGACTTCGACCAGCGCGTCCACATCCGCCGGCGGCGCCCCGCGCACCCCGTCGAGCAGGGCCCGGCCGCGCAGTTCCGACAGCATGGCCCGCGCCTCGTCGTCGCCGAAGGGCGGCACGCGTACGGCCGCGTCGCGCAGCACCTCGACGAGCACCCCGCCGAGCCCGACGGTCACGGTCGGCCCGAAGAGCTGGTCGTGCGTCACCCCGATCACCATCTCGACGCCCCGCTCCACCATCTGGCACACGAGGACACCGTCCAGCGGCAGTCCCTCGTAGCGGGCGATGTCGGTCAGTTCGCGGTAGGCGTCGCGGACCTGGCTGGCGGAGGTCAGCCCGATCTTCACGAGGCCGAGTTCCGTCTTGTGGGCGAGCTGCGCGCCGGACGCCTTCATGACCACCGGGTAGCCCACCTGGCTCGCCGCGCGCACGGCCGCCGCCGCGCTGGTCACCAACTGCTCGCGCGGCACCCGGATCCCGTACGCGCGCAGCAGTTGCTTGGCCGCGTGTTCGCTCAGCTGGTGACCCGGGCGCATCAGCGCCTGTGCCTTGCGGAACGAGGGAGAGGGGGTGCGCGGGGCCTCGTCGAAGGGCGAGCGGTAGGCGGCGGTGAACCGCGCGTGGTCCAGGTGGGCGCGGACGGCGGTGATGCAGTTGGCGAAGGTGCGGAAGGTCGCGACCCGGGAGGAGCCGAGCAGCGTCGTGCGGTAGGCCTCCTCGGTTCCGACCGGCGACCCCCACACCACGCACACCAGCTTGTCCGTCCGCTCAGCCGCGTCCACCAGGTCCTGCGCCAGCTTGTCGCTCATCGGCGGGAAGGGCCCGGTGATGGGGCAGATCAGCACGCCGACGGCCGGGTCGGCGAGGAGCGCGTCGATGATCTTCCGGCCGCGCCAGTCGCCGACGGGGTGGCCGCCGTTGTCGACGGGATTGGCGACGTTCAGGTAGTCCGGTATCCACGTGTGCAGTTCGGCCTGCTTGGCGTCGGACAGCACGGGCAGGTCGAGGCCCGCCGCGCCGGCCAGGTCCGCGAAGTGCGCCCCCGTGCCGCCGGAGATCGAATAGACCACGACGCCGTCGGCCTGCGGAGCCCGGGCGCGGGCCAGCAGGGCGGCGGTGTCCTGGAGTTCGTCGAGTCCGTCGACGCGGATCACGCCGTACTGCCGCATCGCCGCGTCCACCACCGCGTCGGCGCCGGTCAGTTTGCCGGTGTGCGAGGCGGCGGTGCGTGAGCCGGTCTCGGTGCGGCCGACCTTGACCGCGACGACGGGCACCTTGCGCCGGGCGGCACGGTCGGCGGCGAGCAGAAAGGAACGGCCGTCCTTGAGGCCCTCGATGTAGCAGGCGATGGCGCCTACCTCGGGCCGTTCGGCGAAGTAGGAGATGAAGTCGGCGGTCTCCAGGTCGGCCTCGTTGCCGGTGGGAGCCCAGTGGGAGAGGCGGACGCCGAGCTGCTGCATGGCGAACACCGGGCGCCCCTGGTGCCCGGACTGGGTGATCAGCGCGACCGCGGGGCCCTCCAGGTCGTCGCGGAAGTGCTCGAAGGCGTTGAGGTTGGTGTTGGGCCCGAGCAGCCGCAGGCCCGAGCGGCGCACGGCGTCGGCGAGCCGGGTCTGCGCCGCGGCGCCCTCGGCCCCCGTCTCGGCGAACCCGGAGGCGAAGGCGACCGCGAACCGCACCTTCGCCTCGGCGAGTTCCTCGATCACGGGGAGGGGGTCCGCCACCAGCAGTACGGCCAGGTCGACCTGTTCGGGCAGGTCCGCGACGGAGGGGAGGCAGGGCAGGCCGAAGACGGACGCCCGGGTGGGGTGCACGGGGTGCAGCCGGGCGCCGACCCGCTCGGCCCAGCCGATCAGCTGCCGGGTGATCCCGGTGTTCGGCCGCCCCTCCGCGTCGGAGGCGCCGATCACGGCCACCGACCCGGGCCGGAAGAACCGGTCCAGGTCGGGTGCGTCGGCGTACAGCGGGCGCCCGCTGACGTCCAGGTCGTCGACCTCGGCCGGCCGTCCGTGCACGACCGGCGAAGGTTGCTCGCCGCAGGCGATGACCCGGGCCCGGCGGGAGTCGGTGGTGAGGGTGCCGTGGGTTGATCCAAGCATCGGTCCGCCCGCTCCTGTGTGACAGCCAACTGATAACTGACGCACTGTCAGATTACGTAACTGACGCCGTGTCAGGAATAGTTGTGCAGGCAAAGGCTAAGGAGCGCGGATCAGTCGGGAGTTCCCGGCCGGCCGTTCCCGCGGGGATCCCCGTCGCCCGGGTGCGGTCGGTCGTGTTGTTCCCCCAGGTGGCCGGCGAGCCGCTCCACGGCGCTCGTGGCCGCCCCGGGGGTGATGGTGTTCGTGTAGACGCCGACGACGATCGCGCCGCCGGCCCGGGCCGCGACCACGCCGTCAGGGCCCTTCCTGCCGTGGAGGGACCGGGCGTCCGCCTTGATCGTCAGATGGGTCCCGCCGTTGACGCCGATCCCCGAGGCGAAGGCGGACGCCGGGTCCTCGAAGCCGTTGAGCAGGGTCTCCCGCTCGGCGTCCGAGACCGTGAAGCCCGGGGTGGCGGCCCGGATCGACCACGCGGCGCGGTCCGTCCCGAGGATGGCTCCCTGCGTCAGACCGGCTCCGAGGAGGTCCCTGTCCACGTACGACTGCCACGTATCCATAGGTCTCCTTGTGAACGGGCCGGGACGCGCGGCGACGACCGGCGTCCCGTCACCCCGCGCGGGGTCAGGCGGAGACCGCGCGCAGGGTGAGGCCGAAGCCGACGATCACGACCAGGAGAGCGGTCGCCGCCGGGCCGAGGCGGGTGAGCGCGCGGACGGCGCGGTGGCGGCTGCCGGACGGGGACTTCAGACGGCTTTCGAGACGTTCGCGCAGTCGCACGAGGAGGAGGCCGACGAGGGTGAGGGTCGCGGCCATGCCGAGGCCGTAGGCGAAGACCAGGAGCACGCCGAAGGCGGTCCGGCCGAGGGCGACGGCGCCGAGCAGGACGACGAGGGCGGACGGGCTGGGGACGAGGCCGCCCGCGATGCCCATCCCGATGAGGCCGCCCCGTCCGGTGCGACGCGCGGCGGCGGGGTGGTGGGCCGTGCCGGAGGACGGGGTGGCCTCCGGTTCGACGAGCGTGGCCACCCCCGTGCCCGCCGGCCGCGGCGCGCGACGCCGGGGGATCCTGGGGAGCCGTGTTCCGAGGCCGTCGGTGGGGGAGGGGCGACCGTGGTCGTGGTCGTCGCCGGGGGACCCGTGATCGTCGTGACCGTGACCATGACCGTCGTGGCTGTGGCTGTGGCCGTGGCCGTGGTGGTGACCGCCGGTCGCGTCGCCGTGGTGGTGATGGCCGTGGGCCGCGCCGTGATGGTGGTGGTGACCGTGCCGGGGCTTGTCGCGGAGGGCGGAGGTGAGGAGCCACAGTCCGATGCCGGTGACGATCAGACCGCTCGCCCCTCCGAGCACGTTCAGGACGGTCTCACCGGCCAGATGCGTGGCGGCCGGGAGGGCCAGGCCCAGGACGAGCACGCCCGCGGTGTGGGTCAGGGTGACGGTGGCGCCGACGGTGACCGCGTCCCGTCGGGTTCCGCGGCGGCCCGCGAGGTACGAGGCCATGATCGTCTTGCCGTGCCCCGGCAGGACGGCGTGCGAGGCGCCGAGCACGAACGCCAGCAGCAGGGCCAGCAGCCCGACGGGGACGGTGAGTTCGCGGCTGCCGACCAGCGAGTCGAAGACGGACGAGGTCGCCCCGAGGGCCTGGCCGAACCAGCCGGTTCCCGGCAGGACGGTGCTGCCGGGGCCCGCGGCGGTGCTCTCGCCGGGGGTGGTGCGCATCCGGGCGGTGCGCTGGTCGAGCGGAGCGGCCGCCGGGTCGCGGGGGTAGTGGCGCAGTTCGTCGGTCGGGGAGACGGCGGGCAGACCGGTGCCGGTGGCCCGGACGCCGTGGCCCCGGACGGTCATCTCGCGCCAGCCGATGCGCCGGCTGTCGTAGGCGGTGCGGACGTCGACGTCGGTGGGGCGGGAGAGATCGGCGGCCGTGGTGAAGGCGCAGGTGAGACGGCTGGTCCTGAGGCCGGCCTCGCCGGGTTCGTACGTCATCCCGGCGGAGACCCTTCCCCAGCGGACGGGGGTTCCCGCCACGGAGGTGTGGAGCTGCCGGCCGAGCGACGTGCAGGAGGCCTCGGCGTACGAGCGTCTCTCGCCGGGGGAGACGGCGCCGTCGTGGTCGGCGTCGACCTCGGCGCGTTCCTGGAGCGTCGAGATCTCCGCGCGGTCGACGACCACCTCGGCGTCGAGACGGTCGGGGCGCAGGCTGAGCCCCGTGTGGTAGTTGACGGTGAAGTTGCCCAGGGGGTGGGCCGGCGCGGCGCTCGCCGAAGGGAGACCGCCCGCGCTCGCCAGGGCGACAAGGGCTGCTGTGAGCGCGGCGCGCCGCAGGGTGTGGGTCATGGAGTCTCGTCGATCCGCTGGAGCAGGGCACGCGCGGTGGCCGCGTGCAGGGGATGGAAGCGCGGTTCGGTGCGCAGGGCCGCTTCGAGGTCCGAGCGGGCCGCGGTGTCGTCGCCGAGGGCGTGCCGGACGACCCCGCGGTGGTACCGGAAGAGCGCGCTGCGGGTGCCGAGGGCGAGAGCCTGATCGGCCTGTCGGAGTGCTTCCCGGTCACGGCCCGCCCGGTGCAGGGCCCAGGCGTACGCGTCGTGCACCGCGATGAACGGCCGTGTCCGCAGGGCCTCCTGAGCCATCGCGACGGCGCGTGCGGGGCTGCCGTGGTCGGCTTCGAAGAGGATCGCGTCCGTGTCGGCGGGGGTGCGGCCGGTCCGGCGGACGGTCTCCTGCCCGCGCAGGACGGCGTACTGGGCCTCGGCCTGTTCCCGGTGCCCGAGCGACTGCTCGAGTTCGCCGAGTCCGAGGAGGTAGTGCGGGAGCGGGGCGACGGCGATCGCGGCACGGTAGTCGGCGACGGCCCGCCGTGTCTGCCCGAGGGCCGCCCGGGCACGCGCGCGGGCTTCGAGGAGGGCCGAGTCGCCCGGCGCGTTCCGCAGCCCCGTCTCGGCCTCCCGCAGTGCCCCGCGGGTGTCGCCGGTCTGCAGGGCCAGCCCGGACAGGACGCTGTGGGCGAAGGAGCGTTCACCGGTGGTCGAGGCGGCGTCCAGCGACCGCCGCATGAGGGCGGCGGCCTCGTCGGTCCTGCCGCGCAGCTCGAAGGTGTACGAGGCGCGGGCGAGGGCGGGCGCGTCGGGGCGCAGGTCGTTCATGCGCTGGACGGCCCGGTAGGAGGCGGGGTACCGGCCGAGCTGTGTGTAGGCGTCGGCGAGGACTCCTTGGGCGACGGAGCTGTACGGGTCCGTCGTGGTGGCCCGCCGGGCCCAGTCGAGCGCGGTGGGGAAGTCGTGGCGGGCCGCCGCGAGGGCGCCCATGCCGATCTGCGCGCCGGTGTTGTCGTCGCGCCGCACGGCCAACGAGCGCCGCAGGGCCTTCTCGGCGCGCTCGTAGGTCGCCGGGTCGGCGGTGGTGCGGGCCTGCTGGACGTAGGACATGCCCAGGGCCGCCCACGCGTCCGCGTCCTGCGGCATCTTGCGCACCCGGGCCTGGAGGGCGCCGAGCGAGCCCCTGGCCGGTGCGGCGTGCGGGCCGGACCGCGCGGTGGTGCTTCCGTCCGGGGCCAGTCCGATGGCGCCGGCGGTGAACAGGGCCGCGCCGAGCGTCAGTGCGACGACGGCGCTGCGGACCCGGCTGCCGGACCGTGCCGGGCCGGGGGTGGAGGTGTGGTCGTGCATGAGGGCTCCCTGCTGATGAGCCGGTGCCCGGCCCGCGTGGCGGGACGGGCACCGGCGAGATGCCTCGTGTCGGGAGGCGTCAGCTGGTCTTGTTCCGGCGACGCAGTCGCCAGCCGCCGACGCCCAGCATCAGGGAGCCCAGAACGCCGGCACCGGCCGCGCTGGGGGTCTTCAGCGACGACTGCCGCGTCTCGCTGCCACCGGGGCCGCTGTTCACGGACTTGGTGTGCGGAAGCGCCAGGTAGGGGAACGACGAGCCGAACGGCACCTCGTTGGCGTTCACCTTGTCCCCGTCGGCCAGCGCGGGGACGAGCGTCCCGGTCTGGGCCGCGCCCTCGACGGCCTGCAGCGAGATGTCGATGACGTCGTCGGTGAGGCGACGGCCGTTGGGGAAGCCGGCCAGGTCACCCGCGAGGACCCCGTACCGCTGGGGGTTCGCGGTGGCGGGCACGCCCATGTTCAGGCGCAGTTCCTCGGCGGGCACGATCCGCCGCGGGCTCGCGTCCTTGTTCAGCCGGTGCGCGTTGAGGTCGGCCTTGATCGGGCCGCACGCCTTGCAGATGCCGGTCAGGTAGATCTCGGCGAGGTCGTTGCGGGGCGTGGCGGGCGCCGGGATCCCGTAGACCTTCTGGATCAGCTTCGGCAGGATCGGGTCGTAGACCTTGTCCACGACCGGCTTGACGGTGCGGTCCTGGTCAGGGTTGAGGGTGTTGAAGGCGTCCTTGTACTTCAGCGGGACGACGACCTCGTTGACCAGCGGGTTGCCCAGGCGGGAGACCTGGCGCCACTTGTCGTGATGGCGGCGGGAGTCGGAGATCTGCACGCCCTTGCGGTCGGTCGTGGACCAGACGCCGATCACCGGGTTGCGGGAGCTGTTGCCCCGGAGGGCGAGGTCCTTCTTGGGGATCTGCAGGGCGACGGAGTTCACGTTGTACCCGGCCAGGGTGTCCTGGCCGCGCTCGGACAGGTTGCCGCCGTAGAGGAGGTCGAAGACCCGCAGGTCCGCGAAGAACGGGTCGTCGGCCTGGCCGGCGAACGTCTTGCCGCCGCCGGCGAGCGGGCTGACCGCCTGGTTCCGCAGCGTGCCGTAGTTCGGCATGGAGGCCGGACCCACCCGCGACGGCGCCACCGGCACGTTGGACTTGATGGTCCGGCTCCGGCCGTTCTTGGTGAGGACCAGGTCGTAGACCTGGCGGAAGTTCAGGTCCGGGTCGTTCAGCGAGGTGACCTGGCCGGTGTTGTACAGGAACTGGTTGGCCGCGTCCCGGACCTGGTTGCGGAAGTGCCAGGTGTAGGTGACGTCGGCCTTGCCGTCACCGTCGTTGTCGATCTTGATGTTGTAGCGGGCGTCGTCCGCGAAGGCGTAGAAGTTCGGGCCGCCGTTGGGCTCCTCGAACGGGATCCAGTTCGCGACGAAGGTGACGCTGTCGGACTTGTCGCGGCTGGTGAACGCGTAGACGTCGGTGTTGTCGGCGCGGGGGTCGCCGGCGATGAGCGGCGCCTCACGGTGGCTGGACGCCTCACTGACGCCGGGCGCCAGGCTCAGGATGCTCACCGCGCACGCCAGGGCGCCGGTGCCGAGCACGAGCAGGGAGTGGTCCAGGACGCGTCGCGAACGCGGCCCGGTGGTCGTTGCCTTCACAGAGTTCCTTCCGGACACAAGCCCCCGCCTCCCGCCGTGCGGCGGAACGGGGGTCATGGGTGAGGTGGCACTGACGGTCGGCACCGCGGCGAGAGAACTCGCACTGTCCAGGACGGCAGGAAAGGCAACGGGGACTGCCGGCCGGGGACACACCACCACGCATCGCTGCGCAAGCCGCAGATAAGCACGCCGAGCGCCCCGGAAGTTCGCGCCGCCCTGCCCGACATCGCGTCACCCGCGCCGCTCCCACAGAGAATTCACAGGTGGGAGCGGTGTCGGCAGGCCGGGAACCGTCCGGGATTCCGATGCCGACACGGGGGCGGCCCTTAGGCCGTTCGGGGAGGCGCGCCGTTGTTGCCATCGATGCGCAAGTGGCGTGCGGGGCGGGTCGGTTGCAGCGGGGAAGGCGCCCCGGCGGGCGAGAACCGGCCGCTCAGGACGCGGCGGAGTCCTTCCGCGTGACGGAGCGCGGCGGAGTCCTTGCGCGCGTCGGATCGCGGCGGAGTGCTTGCGCGCGTCGGATCGCGGTGGGGACGTTGCGGGTGGCGGTGCCGATTCCGCCACCCGCACGAGTCCCCGTGAACGCGGCCCCGGCCCGGGCGGCGTACTGCGCCGCCCGGGCCGGGACCACGGGGACCGTCCGGTCCGCGCCACCCCGTCAGCGGCGTCGGGCCGGAGATCTCGGGCCTTCACCGGAGATACCGACGTGCGGCGTGCGAAGTCTGGGCACGGCCGACGGGCCCCACCTTCGACGGGCCCTCATCGATGACTCCGGTACGGCACGCGCCGGGGATTGGCCGGAGACCCGTGATTCCCCCGTTCGGACGACAGCCCACCGTCCGACCTGCGCGGGGACCCCGACCTGCGCGGGGACCCGGGGAACGCGACGGGCCCGGGCGGCTCGGCAGCCGCCCGGGCCCGTGACGTCCTGGCCGCGTCAGCCGGCGATCTCGATCCTGCCGTTCGCCTCGGCGGACGCCGTGTTCGCGGGCTGCTCGCCGTCCGTCCGCCGGGTGATGCCCTTGAGCAGCGCGGCCAGGTCGACCCCGGTGGTGGAGTTGAGGAGTTCCATGCCCTGGGCGACGTTGTCGGCGACCGTGCGGGAGAGCTGCGAGGCGCCGTCGGTCGAGATGACCGTCATCTTGTCGATGGCGCTCAGCGGCTCGGAGGCCTTGGCGACGACCTGCGGCAGCACCTCGACCAGCATCTGCAGCACGGCCGCGTCACCGTACTGGGCGAAGGCGTCGGCCTTCTTGCGCATCGCCTCGGCCTCGGCGGCCCCCTTGGCGCCGATCGCGGCGGCCTCGGCCTCGCCCTCGATCCGGACCGCGTCGGCGAGCGCGGCGCGGTGCGCCTTCTCGCCCTCACCCGTCAGCCGGGAGCGCTGGGCGTCCGCCTCGGCCTGCTTGACCAGGGCGATGCGGCGGGCCTCGGCCTCCTGCTCCGCCTGGTAGCGGGCGGCGTCGGCGGGCTTGCGGACCTTGGTGTCCAGCTCGCGGTCGGTCAGGGCGGCCTGACGCTCGGCCACCTTCTCCTGCTCGCCGAGCACCTCCTGGCGGCGCGCCGCCTCGGCCAGCGGGCCCGCGGCCGCGGCCCGCGCGGAGGCCTCGTCCGTCTCCGCCTTGATCTCCGCCTGCTTCAGCGCGAACGTCCGCTGCGCGACCGCGATCTCCTCCTCCGCCTTCAGCCGGGCCTGCTCGGCGGCGCGGCGGGCCACGGCCTCGGCGATGTCGGCCTCCTGCCGGGCGCGCGCGGCCTCCGGGCGGCCGAGGTCCTCCAGATAGGAGCCCTCGGTGGTGATGTCCTGGATCTGGAAGGCGTCCAGCACCAGGCCCTGCCCCGACAGGCTGGCCTCGGCCTCCTCGGCGACCTGCCCGGCGAACGCGGCCCGGTCACGGATGATGTCCTCCACCGACATCCGGCCGACGATCGCGCGCAGCGCACCCGACAGCACTTCCTGGGTGAAGCCGACGATCCCGTCCTGCTGCATCAGGAACCGCTGCGCGGCCGCGCGGATCGAGTCCTCGGTGCCGCCGACCTTGACGATGGCGACGCCTTCGAGGTGGGCCTTGACGCCGCGCAGGGTGACCGCGCCCCGCACCGCGACGGGGATGTGCCGGGAGGACAGGTCGAGGGTGAACTTCTGCTGCACGAACGGCACGACGAACACGCCGCCGCCCACCACGACCTTCTGCCCGCTGTTGTCGGTGAAGATCCGGCCGGTCTCCGGGTCCGTGGACTTCTTGCCGCGCCGGCCGGTGACGATGAACGCCTCGCTCGGACCCGCCACCTTGTAGCGGGTGACGACGACCAGCGCGAGGAGGACGAGGAGCACGACGGCTCCGACGACGGCGATCGCTACTGAACTCATGATGTTCCCCTCAGCCCCCCACGGGACGGCAGATCGGTACAGAACGTGCGGAAAACGGGTGTGCGGGCGCCGCGCGCCCGGTCGGAGCGGGGCGGTCGCTCAGCGTTCGACGGGGCGGACGGCGACGGCTGTCTGCGACAGCGCCGCCTCCACCCAGACCTCGGCGCCCCGGGCGACGGGCACCCGGCTTCGGGCCGCGAGCTTCACCGGCTGCCCGGCCAGGCGCACCAGCACCTCGCCGTAGCCGTCGGCCGGGATGGCGGTCACCACCGAGCCGGCGGCGCCGATCACGTCGTCACCGCGCGGTGCCGCGCCCGACCCGTCACGCATCAGGGCACGGCTGAGGCGGTACGCCGGCCAGCCCGTCGCGCCCCCGGCCGGCACGCCGATCGCGACGGCTCCCACCGCGCCCCAGCCGGTCGTCCCCAGCGCGATGGCGCCGGCGAAGCCGAACATGGACAGGAACCCGGCGATCACCGGGAGCGACAGCAGCCCGTCGAGGAAGCCGTCGCCGAGGCCGACGGCGTCGAAGAGGCCCTCCAGGACACCGTCGAGGACCAGGGACAGGACGAGGAGCACGATCCCCGCGCCACCGAAACCAAGGAACCAGGCCACGCGTCCTCACCGCCCTCCGTTGCCGCATCCGCCGCGACGGACGCATCGTCACACGGCGGCGACGGCCGGATCACTGCCTGGTTCCGGCAATCCTTTACCTGGATTTGGTGCCGGTCTCCGCACAGCCCGGTCCGCATGCGTGGTCCCGGTGCGGGTACTCGGAACCGCCGGAACGCTCCGTCCGGAGCCCGGAATCTGTGAGGAGTCGCCTTGTCCGCCTCTCTGGTCGAAACCGTCGATGTCCAGGCCCCCGTCTCCGTCTCCTGGGCACTGTGGAGCGACGTCACCCGGTGGCCGGCCTTCCTGAGTCACGTGCGCCGGGTCGACAGGCTGGACGGACAGCGCTTCGCCTGGCAGCTCCAACTGCCGGGCGCCGACAAGAACTTCGTCGCGGAGCTCACCGAGGTGATCCCGGAGGACCGCATCGCCTGGCACACCGTGGAGGGCGTCGAACACGCCGGAGTGGTCACCTTCCACCGGCTGACCGACACGACCAGCCGCGTCACCGTGCAGATCGAGTACGACCCCAAGGGCTTCGTCGAGCGGCTCGGCGCGCTCACGAACCTCGACTCGACGCTCGCCAACTACGACCTCGGCGAGTTCCAGAAGCTGGCGGAACTGACGGCGGCCTCCTGACCGGGGCCGCATGACAGCGGCGCCCCGCCCGTGCACGGGGCGGGGCGCCGCGGGCCGTCGCAGCGCGGCCGGCTCCTCCTCCGCGACGCGTTCGCCGGAGGCGACGGCGCCTTCCATGAAGGGCGGAGAAGGGGAGCGGTTCAGCTCGTGGTGGCCGCGGTGTCCCGGCGGGCGGAACGGGTGTGCCGGGCGACCGCCTTCGCGATCTTCTCGGCGTCCAGGGCGAGTTCGCGGAACATGCCGCTGATCGGGTTGGTGAACCCGGTGAAGTACAGGCCGGGCGCGTTCTTCGGGGTGCGCGCGCCGTGCACGGCCGGACGGCCACGGCCGTCGAGCACGCCGAGGTGCCCGACGAGACCCTCCAGGGCGCGGTCGTAGCCGGTCGCGGCGATCACGGTGTCCGGGCCGATCCGGTCGCCGTCCGCGAGGACCACCTTGCCGTCCTCGAATCCCTCCACCGCGGCCACGACCTCGACCTTCCCCTTGCGGACGGCGTCGATGAGGCCGACGTCCTGCACGGGGATGGACCCCTCGTTGACCCGGGAGTAGAGCCCGGTGCCGGGCCGGGGCAGGCCCTGCGCGGCCAGGTCGGGCACGCTCAGCTTCGCCATCGGTCCGGCGAGCGCGTCCACCAGACGGACCGGGAGGCGCCGTACGGCGATCCCCGTGAACTGCGCCGCCCAGCCGGCCGTGGAGCGCCGGACGATGTGCGGCGCGGTGCGCACCGAGAGCCGTACGCGCGCGGCCCCGCCCTCGACGAGGTCCACGGCGATCTCGGCACCCGTGTTGCCCACGCCGACGACGAGGACGTCGCGGCCGGTGTGTGGCGCGGGGTTGCGGTACTCGCCGGCGTGCAGCAGCTCACCGGTGTACGTGTCGCGGCCGGGCCAGTCGGGGATGCGCGGGGTGTGGTTGTAGCCGGTCGCCACGACCACGGCGCTGCCGGTCAGCTCCCGCCCGCCGGTGGCGTGCAGCAGCCAGCCGTCGCCGCCCGGGGCGGGCTCGACGCGCGAGACCTCGACGCCGGTGACGATCTCCAACTGGTGGTGCTCGGCGTACTTCTCCAGGTAGCGCACCACGTTGTCGCGTGACACCCAGCGTCCGAACCTGCGCGGCATCGGGAGTCCCGGAAGCGCCGAGAGGCGCCGGGTGGTGTGCAGGTGGAGCCGGTCGTAGTGCCGCCGCCAGGAAGCCCCGACCTGGTCCGACTTCTCCAGCACGACGGCCCGTACACCCCGGGCGCGCAGCGCGTGCGCCGCGGCGAGTCCGCCGGGGCCGCCCCCGATCACGTACACGGGGCGGTCCTCGTGGGACGGCACCGGGCGGGATGTCGTGGAAGCAGTCGAGTCGGCCATGTGCGCGAGCGTAATCACGACTTCGGTTGATAGGTCTCGGTCAAGACCGGAATCGGTTGCGAACTGATCACGGCTGGTGGAGGAGGGGTGCGGCCGGTGGCGTAGGTCACCTCATCGGGGTGGAGGAGGGCGGGAAGGGGGTGATCGTGGCAGGTGGGGGGTGGGTCCACGGGTCGGCCGGGGGGCGAGGGGCTGTGGCGTCCGAGGCCCCTTCGCCGGAGCGCGGGTGCGTCGCGCGCGGGTGACTCCGCACGGGCGGCCAACCGTGCGGCCCAACTCGCCCCGCCCACACGGGCGTCCACGCCCGACCCGCAAGGGCGTCCACGCCCCACCCCTTGCGCGCGCCCACCCGGAGCATCGAAACTGACGTACCGTCAGATAAGGCTTCGGCCGGCTGCACCCACGGCGTTCCCCGGGAGGTTGCTCCATGGACACGATCTGGCTCGGCGGTGCGGAGTGGCTGGCCGTGCTGCGGATCGGCCTCGGACTGTGGTGGCTGGAGAGCTGGCGGCACAAGGACAAGAAGGGCTGGTTCGAGCGGGGGACCGGGATCGCGTGGGCGGCGGACGTCGCGCACAAGCACCGGTGGGGAGCGGTGCGTTCGGGCTTCGACACCGTCGTCGCCCCGCGCCCGCGAGCGATGGCGTACGTCGTCGTGTACGCCGAACTGGCCCTCGGGCTCGGCCTGGTGGCCGGATTCCTCACCCCCGTCGCCCTGATCGCCGGCCTGCTCCTCAACCTCCTCTACTTCACGCTGATGATCCACGACTGGGCGGAGCAGGGGCAGAACGCGATGATGGCGCTGATCTCGGCCGTCGCGCTGTTCGGGATGGCCTGGCAGACCTGGTCGCTGGACGACGCGCTCGGACTGTTCCGGTGAGCGGAGCGGTGGGCGGAGCAGTGGGCGGGCCGGGGACGGAGCACGGCCTCGACGTGCCGGACGTGGACGCGTTCACCCGCCCCTACTGGGACGCCGCGGCCGAGGGACGGCTGCTGATCCGGCACTGCGCGGCCTGCGACCGCGTCCACCACTACCCCCGGGAGTTCTGCCCGCTCTGCTGGAGCGAGGACGTGGGCTGGCGGCCCGCGAGTGGCCGGGCCACGCTCTACACCTGGTCCGTCGTCCACCGGAACGACCTGCCGCCGTTCGGGAGCCGTGTGCCGTACGTCGCCGCCGTCGTCGACCTGGCGGAGGGGCCCCGGATGATGACCGAGGTCGTCGGATGCGAGCAGGCGGAGCTGCGGATCGGGATGGATCTGGAGGTCGCGTTCCGGTCCGGGATCCCCGTCTTCCGGCCGGCCGGGGCGGGCGGGCCGGGACGGCCCCGGACGTGACCCCGGTGGCCGAAGGGGTTTCAATGGCTGGATGGCCGAGGTCCACGAACAGTTCGCCGTCCACCCGTTTCCCGAGCTGAACGGGCTCGGTCTTCGGCTGCGCCCCTGGGACGCGGAGTCGGACGCCGACGTCTCGGCGTTTCTGCGCGGGCTGACCGATCCGGAGTTCCAGCGCTGGAACACCCCGCTCCGGTTCGTCCGGGACATCGACGGCGCCCGGGAGGCACTGCGGTCCCGGATCGCGAGCGCCACGAACGGCACCAACGTCTCGTTCTGCGTCACGGACGCGGAGAGCGGCGAGATCCTGGGCCACATCGGCGTCAACGAGATCGACCACGTCATGAGCTGCGCCCGCGTCGGCTACTGGGTCCTCCCGGACGCGCGGGGCCGCCGGGTCGCCACCCGCGCCCTGACCCTCGCCGCCCGCCACGGCTTCGACGACCTCGCCCTGAACCGCCTGGAACTCGGCCACGCCCTGGGCCACGAGGTCTCCTGCCACGTCGCCGAACGCTGCGGCTTCCGAGCCGAGGGAACCCTGCGCGGCGCCATGTTCGAGGCAGGCCGCCACGACGCGTTCCGCGACGTCCACCTGCACGGCCGCGTCACGGAGGACCCGGAGCCGGCGGCCGGGGGGTGAGGCCGGCCGGCGGCCTCCCGGAGACCGGCGGGAGCGGGCCCCGGGGGCGGACGACCGCCGAAAAACCCGAGGCGTCCGGCCGCGGGCTCACGGGATCATCGCGTATGACATCCGTGGCGTACGACTGGCAGCTCACCCGCGACCTCGACGAGTTCCTCGGCCGGGCCGGGGACTTCCTGCGGTCGAGGCCCGCGCGGCACACGGTGCCGCTGACGGTGACGGACGCCCTGCGCAGGCGGGGGATGGGCGGGTACGGCGAGGACCCGCCGCTCTTCGGCGTGCTGGAGCGGGGCGGTGCCGTTCGTGGGGCGTTCTTCCGTACGCCGCCGTACCGGCTGAACCTCACGGCCGTGGACGAGCGGGACGCGGACGCCCTCGCCGCGCAGCTCGCGGACTTGGACGGCGCGCTGCCCGGCGTCATGGCGGAGCCGGACACGGGCGGCGCCTTCGCCGAGGCCTGGCGGCGGCGCACGGGGGCCACAGCGGTACGGGACCGCAGCGAACGGCTGTACCGGCTCGCGGACCTGACGCCTCCCGGCCCCGTGCCCGCCGGGCGGGCCAGGGTGGCGAACGCAGCCGACCGGGGGCTGCTCGCCCGCTGGTACCGGGACTTCGCCGACGCCATCGGCGGGACCGCGCAGCGCGACGGAGGGAAGTGGGCCGACGACCGGATCTCCTACGGCGGTGTCTCCCTCTGGGAGACGCCCGACGGCACCCCGGTCGCGATGGCGGGCGCGACACCCCCGGTCGCCGGCCAGGTGCGTGTCGGCCCCGTCTACACCCCGGCCTCCCTGCGCGGCCGCGGCTACGCCGGTGCCGTCACCGTCGAGGTGAGCCGGGCCGCGCGGGCGGCCGGAGCCCAGGAGGTCCTGCTCTTCGCCGACCTCGCCCATGCCACGAGCAACGGCCTCTACCGGCGTATCGGCTACCGCCCGGTCGCGGACTTCGCCGACTACGCCTTCACGGGAGGCCGGGGACGGGACAGCGGGACCGCCGGCGCGGGCCGGAGCTAGCGCGGCCCAGGGGTCGCCCCGGGGGTCTCAGGGCCACAGCAGGTCCGTTGCCCAGCCCTCGGGCGTGCGGTGGTAGGTGAGGCGTACGTGGCGGCGGCGGGGGTCGCCCTGGAAGAACTCCGCCTCCGTGGGGTGGAGGCGGTAGAGGGTCCAGGTGGGTGCCGGGGTGTCCGGGGATCGCTCGGCCTGCTGCCAGGCCGCGTCCGACGCGCGGTCCAGGTCCGCCAGGGAGGGCAGGACGTCGCTCTGCCGGCCCACCAGGGCCGCGGCCAGCGCGCCCGTGGAGCGGGCGTGCAGGTCCGCCCGGCTCTCCTCGGCCGAGGCGACGGTGACCGGGCCCCGGAGCCGGACCTGGCGCCCCTGCGCCGGCCAGTAGAAGCCGAGGGCCGCGTGCGGGTGGGCGGCGAGCTGGCGGCCCTTGCGGCTGGTCACGTGGGTGGCGAACGCCCAGCCCCGGTCGTCCGCGCCGTGCAGCATCACCGTGCGGACGTCGGGCAGCCCGTCCTCGTCCGCCGTGGCCAGCGACATCGTGTGCGGCTCGGTCTGCCCCGCGGCCGCGGCCTCCGCGAGCCACCGGGCGAACAGGGTCAGCGGGTCCGCCGGTGCGCTCTCCGGCTCGAAGCCCGGCAGCTCCGTGTCCCACACCCGCAGCGATCTCAGCAGCTCATGAAGATCCGGTTCCATGCCGTCGAGTATCGCCCCGGAGCGCGGACGCCCGCCGTCGCCGGACGGACGGCCGCACACGCCGTCTCACCCCCGGCCCAGCACCACCGTGCCCGACGAGCAGAACCAGCCGCCCGTCCCCGACGCCACCGCCAACTGCGGAAGAGTGCCGTCGGCCCGGCGCACCTGGCGGGCCTCCGGTACCTCGCCGCGCAGTTGCCGTACGGCCTCCACCAGGAGGAACAGGCCCCGCATGCCCGGGTGCTGGGCCGACAGCCCGCCCCCGTCGGTGTTCACCGGCAGTTCCCCGCCGACCAGGAGCCGCCCCTTCGCCGCCTCCACGAACGCGCCTCCCTCGCCCTTCGCGCAGAAGCCGAGGTCCTCCAGCGTCACCAGGGTCATGTAGGTGAAGGCGTCGTAGATCTCCGCGACGTCGATCTCCTCGGGCCGCACCCCGGCGCGCTCGAAGGCGAGCCGGCCGCTCACCGCCGCCGGGGACACGGTGAAGTCCGCCCACTCCGACATGCTCGTGTGCGAGACGTGCTCCCCCGCGCCGAGCACCCACACCGGCGCCGTACGGCAGTCGCGTACGTACTCCTCGGCCGCCAGCAGCACCGCCGCGCCCCCGTCGGAGCGCAGACAGCAGTGCAGCTTGGTGAAGGGGTCCGCGATCATCGGCCCCGACAGGACGTCGTCGACGGTGACGGGGGAGCGGAACATCGCCTCCGGGTTGTGGGCGGCGTTCGCGCGGGCCTGGACGGCGACCGAGGCGAGCTGTTCGAGCGTTGTGCCGTAGGTGTGCATGTGACGGCGGGCGGCCATCGCGTACTTGGCGATCAGGGTGTGCCCGTACGGGACCTCGAACTGGAGCGGTCCCCGGGCGCCGAACGACAGGTTCCCGGTGCGCCGCCCCGCCTTGATGTCGGCGCGGGCGGTGGAGCCGTAGACGAGCAGGACCGCGTTGGCGTGGCCCGCCGCGATGGCCTCGGCCGCGTGGGCCGCCATGACCTCCCAGGTGGACCCGCCGACGGAGGTCGAGTCGATCCAGGTCGGCCGCAGCCCCAGGTACTCGGCCACCTCGGCGGGGGCGAGGGTGCCGAGGCCCGCCGACGCCAGCCCGTCGATCACCGAGCGGTCCAGGCCCGAGTCGGCGAGCGCGCGCCGGGCCGCCTGGGCGTGCAGCGCGTAGGGAGTCGCCTCGTCCACGCGACCGCAGTCGGAGAGGGATATGCCGACGACGGCGACCTTGCGACCGCTCCGGCCCGGGGTGGCATGCGTCATGAATCTGACGGTACATCAGATAACCGGGTCGCCGGGAGGTGCCCGCACCCCTGTGCATCTGGAACCGGCCGACCTAACATGACGGCCCGTCAGATCTGCGGGATCGGCGGATCCCGCAGGCTGCCCCAGGGAGGAGCTCGCCCATGGACGCCCGTCTCACCGCGGAGCAGGAGGAGGTCCGGCGCACCCTGCGGGAGGTGCTGGTCAAACGGTGCGACCCGGACGACCTCCGGGCCGCCGCGCGCAGCCCCGAGGGCCACGACCGGGCGCTCTGGGAGACCCTCGCCCAGCAGCTCGGGCTGCCCGGCCTCGCGCTGCCCGAGCGCTACGGCGGGATCGGCTGCTCGGTGACCGAACTCGCCCTGGCCTGCGAGGAGTCGGGCCGCGCCCTCGCCCCCACGCCGCTGTTCGCCACCGCCGCCCTCGCCGCCCCGCTGATCCTGGCCCTCGGCGGTGAGGCGCAGCGTGCCGCCCTGCTGCCGCGCCTGGCCTCCGGTGAGCTGACCGCCGCCCTCGCCGTGCCGGGCGCGGGCCTGGCCACCGCGCTCGCACTGGTCGACGACAACCGCGGCGACTGGGCGGGCGACGGCCGCGCCGGAGGCGTCCAGGCCCGTCGCGCGGACGGCGGGTGGCGGCTCTACGGGCAGGCGGCGCAGGTCCTGGACGGACACAGCGCCGGGCTGCTGGTGGTGGCCGCGCACACCGGCGGCTTCGCCCGTTCCCGGACCCTGCTCTTCCTGGTGCGGGCCGAGGCGGCGGGCATGGTCCGCGCACGGCAGACCGCGCTCGACGCGACCCGCCCCCAGGCGCGGATCGAACTCCGCGACGTGCGGGCCGAGTTGCTGGGCGACGAAGGCGCCGACGTGCCCGCCGCCCTCGCCGCGACCGGCGACGCGGCGGCCGCCGTCCTCGCGGTCGAGGCCGTGGGAGCCGCCGACCGGGCGCTGGAGCGCACCGTCGAACACGTGCGGACGCGCGAGCAGTTCGGCCGCCCGATCGGCTCCTTCCAGGCGGTCAAGCACCGGCTCGCCGACGTGTACGTGGGCGTGCGGGCGGCCCGCTCGGCGGCGTACTACGCGGCCTGGGCCGCGGGAACGGGCGCGGAGCGGGTGGGCGGACTCGCACTGGCCCAGGCGCTGGAGGCCCTGCGCACCGCCGCCTCCGAGGGCATCCAGTTGCACGGCGGCATCGGCTTCACCTGGGAGCACGACGCCCACCTCTCCTTCAAGCGCGCCGCCGGCGACGAACTCCTCTTCGGCCCCGTCCACCGCCTGCGCGCCCACGCCGCCGACACCGCCCGCCTCTTCGACGCCGGAGAGGTGAGGGTCTGATGCCGCCGGCCGGGCGCCCGGGGAGCCCCGGGGAGGACGAGGCGGAGGTCGACGCGAGCGCTACGGAATCCGGTGCGGACGAGGCGAGTGGTGACGGGGCGGAGGGCGACGAAGTGAACAGTGCGGGGAGTCGGGACAGCGGACGGTCCGGTGGCGGGGCGGCCGGGGCGAGCGGTGACGGGGGCCCGGGCGCAGGGTCACCCGGGGTGACCGGTGACAGGGGGCCGGCCGGAGGGGCGCCGGGGGTGAAGGGCGGCGAAAGCCCGGGCGGGGGATCGCCCGGGGTGGGCGCCGGCGAAGGGCCGGCCGGGGGCTCGTCCCGGGTGGCGGGCGCAGGGGGGACGAACGGAGGGTCGCCCGGGGCGACCGGTGACGGGGGTACGAGTGGAGAGGGGGCCGGGGCGCGTGGAGGGGGAGCTCCGGTCGGAGGGGCGCCCGGTGCCGCCGTCGGGACCGGGACCGGGGCGCGGAGGATGCCCGGGGTCCGGCTGGTGCAGCGGGTCTCCTCGACGCGGGCCTTCGCCAAGGTGGCACCCCACCTCATCCCGGCCCTCGACCGGGCCGTGCACCGCCTGACCCGGGGAAAGGTGCTGCTCAGCGCCCAGATGCTGCCGGGGATCGTCCTCACCGCCCGCGGCGCCCGCAGCGGGCTGGAACGCCGCACACCCCTGGCCTGCATGCCGGAGGCCGGGGCGGCGCGGGTCCCGGACGAGACGGGTGCCGGAGGGGCCGTGGCCACCGGGGGGACCAGGGGGACCAGCGGAACCGTCGACGCCGGGGGGACACCGGACACCGGGGGGACGCCGGACGCCGAGGGGGTCGCGGGCGCTCCGGAGAGCGGCTGGATCCTCGTCGGTTCCAACTTCGGCCGTACGGGCCACCCCGCCTGGACCGCCAACCTCCTCGCGCACCCCGACGCGGTCATCAGCTGGAAGGGCGAGGACATCCCCGTGACGGCGCGGCTCCTCACGGGGGAGGAACGGGCCGCGGTGTGGCGGACCGCGCTGGCCTTCTGGCCGCCCTACGCCACCTACCAGGCGCGGGTGGACCGGGAGATCCGGCTCTTCAGGATCGTCCGGCGACAGGCGACCGTCACCCCGGACGCCGTGGACGGACCACCGCCCGCGTAGCCGCCCCCGCCCGGTGCCCGGACGCCGTGGACGGAGCGCCGCCGTGTGCTCCCGTGCCCGGACCGCCGCCGTGTGCTCCCGTCACCGCACAGCGCAGCGGGCGGCAGTCCGCCGGAGTGTGCCTCCGAGATGAACTGCCGCCCGCATGACAGGAGTTGGGGCGAAAAAGGTCGGGTAAGTTACTTCGTCGGCTTCTTCCCGGTCACGCCCAGATGCACCAACAGCGCGAGGTTCGGCTTGAGTTCAGCCTGCTTGACGCCCCACGTCTGGAAGCCCCTCTGGTGCGAGGCGACCGCGGCGAGCATGGCGACGAGGGAACCGGCCATGGCGGCCGGGTTCACGTCCTTGTCGACCTTGCCCTTGGCCTGGAGGTCGGCCACCGAGTCCGTGAGCGAGTTGTTCACGGAGTTCAGGATCTTCATGCGGATCTTGTAGAAGCGCTTGTCGCCCTCGGCCGCGCCGAGGTCGACCACGCGCAGGATCGCGTCGTTCTTCCGCCAGAACTCCAGGAAACCGTCCACGAGTTCCTGTGCGGTCTGCCAGCCGGCTTTGCCGACCCACGAGCGCCCTTCGAGCAGCTGGGTCAGCCCGGCGCCCTCGGCGGCCATGTGTTCCGCGATCTCCAGGACGGCGCCTTCGACGTCCGGGAAGTACTGGTAGAAGGTCGCCGGCGACGTGCCCGCCTTCCTGGCGACGTCGATGACTTTGACATCCCGGTAGGGCGACGAGCTGAGCATCTCGCTGAGGCAGTCGAGCAGCTTCTGCCGGGTCGCCTGCCCACGCCGTCCGGCCACGCGGCCGTCGACGGTACGCACTTGTCCTGTCATGCCGTCAGCTTACCGAGGGGTGATCGGAGCGCGATTCGGCCGACTGCAAATGGGGTGCGGCCGTCCGTCACAGGGGTTGTGGACGCCCTTCGCAGGGGTGTCACCGGTGCGGATGCGCCCGCTCTGCGCGATGAGCGCGTGGCCGTTAGCTTGATCGCATGGCCGAATCTGCCGTTGTCGCCGGGTTCTCCGAGGGTGTGCCCTGCTGGGTCGACGCCCAGTTGCCCGACGTGCGGGCGGGCAAGCGCTTCTACGGCGAACTGTTCGGCTGGACGTTCCCGGAGGCCGCCGACGAGACCGCGGGGG
This sequence comes from Streptomyces sp. NBC_01428, assembly GCF_036231965.1. Taxonomy (NCBI): domain Bacteria; kingdom Bacillati; phylum Actinomycetota; class Actinomycetes; order Kitasatosporales; family Streptomycetaceae; genus Streptomyces; species Streptomyces sp. NBC_01428. The sequence continues at coordinate 5,253,439 of NZ_CP109499.1, forward strand.
CCGGCCCGATGATTCCGGCGGAGCTGGACGGTGCGCCGGTCGCGGGCCTCACGCCCAAGCGGGACGGCCGTATGCCCACGGTGTGGACGGTGTACTTCGCGACGCCGGACGCGCGGGCGCTGACCCGGCGGATCGCGGCGGCGGGCGGACACGTCATCACCGCGCCGACCGAACTGCCCGGACCCTCCGGCGGCCTCGGCAGCGCCGCCCTCGTCACGGACCCCGAGGGTGCCGTGTTCGGCCTGTGGCAGCCCGGCAGCCACGCCGGGTTCGGCCGCCGCCACGAACGCCGCACCTTCTGCTGGGCGGAGTTGTACGCGCGGGACACCGCGACCGTCGACCGCTTCTACGGCACTCTGTTCCACGACGCCCTCTTCGGGCCCGACGCGACCCCCGACTTCGGCCGCGTCCCCGTCACCGGCGTCTTCCCGGCCGAGATGCCGCCCCACTTCCTCGTGCACTTCGGGGTCGGCGACTGCGACGAGGCGCTCGGGAGGGTGACCCGGCTCGGCGGCCGCGTCCAGGTGCCGCCCTTCGACGCCTCGTACGGACGGGTGGCCGTGGTCACGGACAATCAGGGTGCGTCGTTCGCCGTCCTCGAACGCTGAGACGGGACATCCGGCACCGGGGGACCGGGTACATCCCGGACGAGGGGCGCCATTCGGCCGTGAACGGCCGGGCCGGACCGCCCGTACTCCTCCTGGAGCGGGTGTTTTGTCATGAGACACCCCGATCCGCGTCCGGGTTCGCAACCTGTGGCTCGGCCAGGAAGAATCGGGGTGCGTGCCGCCACGGCGGTGCGGTGGTGAGACGCTGCACTGGGCCGCGTTCACACGTGGATGACGCGACCCGTACGGGGAGGTGGCAGGCAAGTGGTGGATCAGCTGACGCAGCACGATCCGCGGCGGATCGGGCCGTTCGAGGTGCTGGGACGGCTGGGTGCCGGCGGCATGGGGCTGGTCTATCTCGCGCGCTCGGCCTCCGGCCGGCGCGTGGCGATCAAGACGGTCAGGACGGAACTCGCCGAGGACCAGCTGTTCCGGGTCCGCTTCTCGCGCGAGGTCGAGGCGGCCCGCGCCGTGTCGGGCTTCTACACGGCGGCCGTGGTCGACGCCGACGCGCGCGCCGCGGTGCCCTGGCTCGCCACCGCCTACGTCCCCGCCCCCTCGCTCGAGGAAATAGTGAACGAGTGCGGGCCGCTCCCGGCCCAGGCGGTGCGCTGGCTCGCTGCGGGCGTCGCGGAGGCGCTCCAGTCGATCCACGGCGCCGGTCTCGTCCACCGCGACCTGAAGCCGTCGAACGTCCTGGTGGTCGAGGACGGACCGCGGGTGATCGACTTCGGCATCGCGTCCGGCGTTTCGAACACCCGTCTGACCATGACGAACGTCGCGGTCGGCACCCCCGCGTACATGTCGCCCGAGCAGGCGAAGGACTCGCGCAGCGTGACCGGCGCCAGCGACGTCTTCTCGCTCGGCTCGATGCTGGTCTTCGCCGCGACCGGACACGCGCCCTTCCACGGCGCCAACCCCGTCGAGACGGTGTTCATGCTGCTCCGCGAGGGACCGAACCTCGAAGGGCTCCCCGAGGAGCTGCGCCCGCTCATCGAGTCCTGCATGAAGATGGACGCCACGGCCCGCCCCAACCCCGCCGACCTCCAGGCCCAGCTCGCCCCGCACCTCTTCGGCTCCGGCTCCGACGACAGCGGTACGGCGTCGGCGTGGCTGCCCGAGCGGGCGGTGGGCCTCATCGAGACGCGCCGCGGCGGCCGTCCGCCGGTGAAGCCCGCGTCCGTCGGCGCGCGCAGCGGCGGCGGACGCCCCGCGCTGCCGCCGCCCCCGTCGCACGCCCCGGTCGTGGTCGGAGCGCCCGACACCGGTCCGGTGCGCCTCGCGGGCGCCAAGGTGCCCATCGGGCCCGGCCCGCGCGTCGCCGACGCTCGCGCCGCCGCCGTCAAGGCGCCGCCGCCGGAGGCCGGTCTCGCGGCCTCCTGGTCCCGGCCGCGCGCGGGGGTGAACGGCGCCGACCTGGCGCCCACGGTCGCTCCGCCGGCCCCCTCGCCCGACGCTCCCGCCGGCTGGCGCCCCTGGCGTTTCCGCATGTCGAACGACGTGTGGGGTACGCCCTCGGTCGCCGGTGACCTGGTCTACGTCACCTCCTTCGAGGTGCACGCCCTCGACGTGGCGACCGGCCGCCGCCGCTTCAAGACCCGGGACGTCGCCTGGTCGATGGCCGTCGCGGACGGCCGGATCCACGCCTCCGACGGGCCGACCCTGTTCGCGCTCGACGCCCGCGAGGGCGCAGACCTGTGGCGGCTGTCCACGGACGGCTGGGTGTACTCGCTCAAGGCCGACCGCGGAACGGTCGTCACCGGCACGCGCGGCGGCGGCGTCCAGGCCTGGGAGGCCTCGAACGGCCAGAGACTCTGGGAGATCAGCGGGGCCCAGACGGACTTCGAGTCGCCGGAGGCGGGCCCTTCCGTCCACGACGGCACGGTGTACGTCTGGAAGGACGCCCGGCTGCGCGCCCTGGACGCCCGGACCGGCGAGGAGCGCTGGTCCTACCCGATCGGTGACGCGGCCTCCTGCGGCGGCGTACCGGTGCGGATCACCCACGCACCCGACGGCTACGTGTACATCTCCGCCGGCACCCGCGTCCTCGCCGTCGACGTGGCGAGCGGCCGGGTCCGCTGGCACTTCGAGGCCCCGGCCGTCTTCCTCAGCCCGCCCACCTTCGCGCCGGGTCCGGCCGTGACGGGCGGCGGGGTCTACCTCGCCGACTACCTGGGCACCGTGTACGCCCTCGACGCCACCGACGGCCGCGACCGCTGGCGCATCGCCACCGAGTCCCGCGCCTCCGTGGAGCCGGTCCTCGTCGCCGCCGGCCACGTCCACGTGGGCAGCGGCAAGGGTCTGTACACGCTGGACGCGGTGACCGGCACCCCCAAGTGGCGCTTCCAGGCCGGCGGCGACCTGGTCGGCGCCCCCGCGGTCGCCGAGGGCCGCATCCACTTCGGCTCGACGGACCACCTGCTCTACACGCTGAAGGCCGACGACGGCCGGCTGCGCTGGAAGCTGGCGACCGGGGGCGAGATCACCGGCGCCCCCGTCGTCAAGGACGGTGTGGTCTACGCGTGCAGCAAGGACCGCTGCGTGTACGCGCTGGACGCGGAGAAGGGGACCGGCACGGCGCGAACGACCTGAGGCCCCGCGCCGGTGCGTCCCTCGGCGGAGTGCGTTCGGCCGTCCTGGGTAGGGTGACGTCATGTACACGCGGGGGCGCACACTCAGGTTCACAGCGGTGTCGGTGATGGTCGTGCTGGCTCTGACCGGCTTTTCGACAGGCCGTCACGGGAGCCGCAGTCATCACAGCAGCGGCGGCGGGTGCAGCAGTTCCCGTCAGGACCACGACAGTTCGTCGTCGACATCGACGTCGGGCGGCGGTTCGTACGGCGGCGGCTCGTCCAGCAGCGACCCGTACGGTGGTTCGTCCAGCGACCCGTACGGCGGCTCGTCCGACGACACGTACGGCTCCGGGACCAGCACCAGCGGCGGCACGGGCGGCACGTACCGGTCGCGGCCCACCCACCGTTCCACTCCCACCGCGACCTCGTCCGGCACCTCCCGGCCGCTGAAGGACGGCACCGCGGTGCTCAAGCGGTGCGCGAGCACGGACGACCCGTTCACGACCGTCGAGGTCAGGAATCCGAACGGCCGCGAGGCTCTCTTCACCGTGAAGGTCGGTTACAAGGACGACACCGGCTTCACCATGGCCGACAGCACCGACCAGGTGTCGGTGCCCGCGAACGGCAAGGCGACCCTCCGGGTGGCCGCCGCCGGTACAGGGGCTTTGGACCGGCTCGACCACTGCGACGTCGATCGACGCGCCACTGTCGACCGGTACTGACCCTCGACGCGGCTCACCGCGTCCGGAATCCGCCCGGGCGTCGCCCCGCGAACAGCTCCGCCTGACGGGCGCCCGGCAGGTTGCCGAGCGAGACGAACTGCGGGGCGTGCGCGAGGGCTGCCGCCCGGGTCGCCTCCTGCGCCTGCCAGAGCGCCCGCACGGTGCCCTGGACGGCGTCGGCCGGATAGGACGCGATGACGGCCGCGCACGCCACGGCCGCCGCCACCGCGCCTCCCGGGGGCGTGAGTTCGGAGACCAGACCGACCTCGTACGCGCGCCGGGCGGAGATGCGTTCGGCGGTCCCCATCAGCGCCATCCGGGCCACCTCCCCGAACGGCATGCGCTGGGCGAGGTAGACCGACTCGTACGCGCTGACCATGCCGTACGTCGTGTGCGGGTCGAAGAAGGACGCCGTCTCGTCGGCGACCACGAACTCCGCCTCGCCGAGCAGGTAGAAGGCGCCGCCGCACGCCATCCCGTGCACGGCGGCGATCACCGGCTTCCACAGGTCGTTGGCCTTCGGGCCGATCGTGGCGAGCGGGTCGTCCACCATGTACGGCGAGGAGGGCTGCGGCACCTGCGCGTCCCGGTCGATGCCGGTGCAGAAGGCGCGCTGCCCGGCGCCCGTGACGACGACCGCCCGCACGGTGTCGTCGAACCGGAACGCCCGCCAGGTGTCCGCCAGTTCGGCGGCCGTGGCCAGGTCGACGGCGTTCAGCCGGTGCGGCCGGTCGAGGGTGAGGACGGCAACGCCGGTGTCCTCGTCGACGGCGACCGCGAGACCCCGGCCGCCTTCGCCGCCCCCGGGGCCCCCGGCGTCGGTGGTCCCGTCCGCGCTCACGCCCGCTCCAGGACCCAGCGCGGCACGGTCACGCCGTTCACCTCGGTGAACACCACCTGCACCCGGGCCCCGATGCGGATCCGGTCCGGGGAGACGGAGTTGAGGGCCGCGTCCGGACCGCTCACCAGGTTCCCGACCAGCCGGATCCGTGGCGCGTCGGCCAGTTCCACCACGATCGCGTTGTAGCCGGGCAGCTCCGCGTAGGCGGGCAGGAGCGGCGGATGCGGGACGACGTACGACCAGATCCTGCCCCGCCCGGTCATCCTGCGCCACGCGCTCGCGAAGGAGTGGCAGTGCGGGCAGCAGGGCCGGGGCGGGAAGCGCAGCTCGCCGCAGCCGGCGCAGCCCTGGACCCGCAGTTCGCCCTGCGCGGCGTACTCCCAGAAGGGCGCGCCGTCGTCGTCGAGGACGGGGGAGAGCAGGGACTCGTCCATCTCAACTCCTCAGCAGAAGAGCGGAGGTGGGGACCCCTTCCCCCGCCGTGACCAGACAGGTCGCCGCACCCGGCACCTGCGCCGTGCTCGTGCCGCGCAACTGCTTCACGCCCTCGTTGATGAGGTTGAAGCCGTGCACGTAGGCCTCGCTGAGCCCGCCGCCCCCGGTGTTCAGGGGCAGCCGGCCGCCGATCTCCAGCGCGCCGCCCTCCGTGAAGGCCGCGCCCTCGCCCCGGCCGCAGAAGCCGTAGCCCTCCAGGGACAGGGGGATGAGCGGGGTGAACGCGTCGTAGATCTGCGCGACGTCCACGTCGTCCGGGGTGAAGTCGGCGTGTTTCCAGAGGTGTCGGGCGGCGGCCCAGGCGGGGCCGGTGAGCGGGTCGTCGTTCCAGTAGTTGACCATGCCGTGGTGCTGGGCGGGCAGGCCCTGGGCGGCGGAGTGGACGTACACGGGCCGCTGTCGGCAGTCGCGGGCGCGTTCGGCGGAGACGATCACGCAGGCCAGCGCGCCGTCCGTCTCCAGGCAGTTGTCGAAGAGGCAGAGGGGCTCGCTGATCCAGCGGGAGGTCATGTACATCTCGCGGGTCAGCGGGCGCTCGTACATCATCGCGGCCGGGTTCTGGTTGGCGCGGTTGCGGCAGGCCAGTGCCACGTTGAACAGGTGGTCGCGGGTCGCGCCGAACTCGTGCAGATAGCGGCGGGCGAGCATGCCGATCTCGTCGGCGGGCCGCAGCAGTCCGAAGGGCCGCGTCCACTGGGCCGGGGTGGGGAGCTGCACGGCGGTGTTCTTCCACGGCCGGGGTCCCGAACCCCGCTTCCGCGACCGCCAGGCCACCCCCACCGTCGCCTGGCCGGCGGCTATCGCACCGGCGAGATGCGCGACGGTGGCGCACGAACCGCCGCCGCCGTACCCCACCTTGCTGAAGAAACTGAGGTCGCCGAACCCGACGGCCTTGGCGACCTCCACCTCGTCGGTCTCCTCCATGGTGTACGAGGCGAGGCCGTCGACCTCGGCGGGCGCGATGCCGGCGTCGTCGAGCGCGGCGAGGATCGCCCGGCAGGCCAGGGTCTTCTCGGAGTCGGGGAGTTGCTTGGCGAAGGGGGTCTGGCCGATGCCGACGACTGCTGTGGCGTCCTTGATCCCTGGCATGGGTGCACCTCCGCGACCGGTCCCGGCTGCTGACAGGCCGTCAGGCTACAGCTAATCTGACGGTCAGTCAGCTAGTGGTGCTGCAGCGGGAGGTGCGCGATGCGCGGTGACCTGGAGTGGGGAAGCGTCCCGGGGCTGGTGCGGTCGGCGGCCACACGCTTCGCCGGCCGCGAGGCGGTCGTCGAGGGCCGGACCCGCGTCTCCTACGAGGAGCTGGGCGCCCGGGTGGAGCGGGCGGCGGCGGCCTGCATGGCGAGCGGTGTCCGGCTCGGCGACCGGGTGGCCATCTGGGCCCCGAACACGCTCGACTGGATCGTCTCCGCCCTCGGCGCGGTGTCGGCGGGCGCGGTCCTCGTGCCGCTCAACACCCGCTTCAAGGGCGCGGAGGCGGCGTACGTGCTGGACCGGAGCCGGGCGAAGCTGCTGTTCGTCACCGGCACGTTCCTCGGCACCTCGTACGTGGCCTCGCTGCGGCGGGCGGCCGGCGAGGGGCCCGGTCCCGGCCCGCTGCCCGGGCTCCCGCACCTGGAACAGGTCGTGGTCCTCGCGGACGACGCCCCCGCCGACTTCCGCACCTGGAAGGACTTCCTCGCGGCGGGGGAGGGGGTGGGCGGCGACGCGGTCCGCCGCAGGGCCGCCACGGTGTCGGGCTCCAGCCCCTCGGACATCGTCTTCACCTCGGGCACCACCGGCCGTCCCAAGGGCGCCCTGATCACCCACGCGCAGACCCTGCGCGGCTACGAGATCTGGAGCGACCTCGCCGGCCTGCGCGAGGGCGACCGCTATCTGATCGTGAACCCGTTCTTCCACACCTTCGGCTACAAGGCCGGGATCATCGCCTGCCTGATGCGCGGGGCGACGATGATCCCGCAGCCGGTGTTCGACGTGGACACGGTCCTCGCGAACGTGGCGGCGGAACGCGTCTCCGTCCTGCCCGGCCCGCCCACGCTCCACCAGTCGCTGCTCGACCACCCCTCCCGGGACGCCCACGACCTCTCCGCGCTGCGCCTGGTCGTCACCGGTGCGGCGGTGGTGCCGTTGCGCCTGGTGGAACGCCTGCGCACGGAACTCGGGGTGGCCACGGTCCTGACGGCGTACGGCCTCTCCGAGGCGAGCGGCATCGTCACGATGTGCCGCAGGGGGGACCCGCCGGAGGTGATCGCCACGACCTCGGGCCGGGCCGTCCCGGACACCGAGGTACGGGTGGTGGACACCACGGGCGCCGACGCGCCGCCCGGCACGCCCGGCGAGGTGCTGGTGCGCGGATTCAACGTGATGAGCGGCTACTTCGAGGATGCGGCGGCGACGGCGGAGGTGGTGTCACCGGACGGCTGGCTGCGCACCGGAGACGTGGGCGTCCTGGACGCCGCCGGGAACCTCCGCATCACCGACCGGATCAAGGACATGTTCATCGTCGGCGGCTTCAACGCGTATCCCGCCGAGATAGAGCAACTCCTCGGCCTGCACCCGGACGTCGCCGACGTCGCGGTCGTCGGCACCCCGGACACCCGCCTCGGCGAGGTCGGCCGCGCCTACGTCGTCCGCCGCGCCCACTCGACCCTCACCGCGGACGACCTGATCGCCTGGTCCCGCCGCGAGATGGCCAATTACAAGGTCCCCCGCACGGTCGACTTCGTCCACGAACTCCCGCGCAACGCGAGCGGGAAGGTGGTGAAGGGGGAGCTGCGGGGGCGGTGAGGCACGCGCCGGCGGCACTGTGGGGCCGCCGCCCCCGGGACCCAGGCCGACCGCGGCCGACGCCGCTTCGGCCACAGCCCACGGCGGCGCACGCCGACAGCGGCACCCGTCCACGGCGGCACCCGTCCACGGCGGCACAGGCCCAAGGCGGCAGATGCCGACAGCGGCGCAGGCCCACGGTGGCGCACGCCGACAGCGGCACCCGTCCACGACGGCGCACGCCGACGGCGGCGGGCGCCCCCCCGGGACACCCGCCGCCGTCGTTCCCCCGTCGTTGCTCCCTCCGGTCCGCTCCCGGACACGAACGGCCCCCCGTTGTTCCCCCTACAGGCCGTCCCCCGGCACACGTCGGCCGCGGCGGCTCCCCCTCCGGGCCGCCGCGGCCTCCGGTGTCCCCGTGTGGTGCGGCTCTAGGCCGGGTTGTCCGTCACGTGGGTGTTGTCCGGCTTGGCCTCGCCGTCCGACGCGGCGAGCGGCTTGATCGGGCTGCTCGTCACGTGGGTGTTCAGCGGGGTGATCTCCTCGCCGTCCTCACCACCGGTGACGTGCGTGTTGTCCGGCTCGGCGATCGGCTTCTCGGTCTCGCTCATGGTGCTGCCTCCCCTTTGGTGGCTCTTCCTGGGACTACGGGGCCCGCCCGGCCATTCCCCCGAGGACGGCCGGGCGGGCCACTCGGATCGCCCACCCTAGACTGCGAGTTCGGCGACCACTTCGGCGGTCCGTCTGCCCCCCGACGCGACGGATCGACAACACAGAGACTGCCGCGTGGCGATAAACGAACGATGAACGCCCGCTGCGGTCCGGCTCCTTGCGGCGAGCGCTCCCGTCAGGCTCTACGCGGCGGCGACCGGGGTCAGCAGGGTGCGGACCTCCGCGGCCTCCGGGGAGTCCAGCTTCTCGTAGATCTCCAGGGCCTCGCGCCAGCAGACCTGCGCCCGGCCGGACTGGCCGATGCCGCTCAGCGACTTGCCCAGGACGGTCAGGACGTTGCCCCGGCGCCACTCACCCCCGATGCCCCGCAGCACGGTCAGTGCCATCTCCGCGTTGCTCGCGGCGCGGGCCGGCTTGCGGGCGTCGAGGTCGACCTCCGCGAGGCGGCACAGGGCCATGCCCTCCCACAGGCGCTGGCGGCTGTCGCGGAAGACCCGCAGCGCCTCCTCCAGCTCGCTCGTGGCGTCGGAATGCCGGCCGCTCTTGCCGAGGGCCATCCCGAGGGCGTAGCGGCCGTTGGCCACGCGCAGGGTGTGGCCGAGGGTCTCGTAGATCTCGGTGCCCTGGCCGGCGAGGACGACGGCGCTGTCGGCCCGGCCCGTCGCGAGGTGCAGCCGCGACAGATTGCAGAGCGGGCTCGCCGACCCGGCGAGGTCGCCGCAGCCGCGGAACTCCTCGATGGCCCGGCTGAAGTAGCCCTCCGCGTCGGCATAGCGCTTCTGGTAGAAGGCGATGCTGCCGAGGATGTTCGCCGCCCAGCAGCAGGGCAGCGGGTCGTCGGACGCCTCGGCGAGCCGGAGTGCCTGCTGGGCCTCCCGGTACGCCTGGTCGAACACCCCGGAGAACAGGAGCGCGTTACTGAGGACGACGCCCGCGCGCCCTTCGGCGCGGGTGTCCGCAGCGCCGCGGGCGGCGTCGCGCAGGGCCGCGGCTGCCGCCTCGTACTCCTTGGAGTTGGCTCCGGACTCGGCGAGGTCCACCGCCGCCCACAGCAGGTCGATGGCGCGGCGCAGCGTCGGACCGGTGGCCGACTGCCGTACGCAGGCGAGCAGGGGGACCGCCTCCGAGTACAGCCAGTCCCAGGAGGCCTTCCGGTCGGCGAAGGCGAGGCCCTCCGTCCGGGTCGGCTCCAGATGGTCCACCAGCCGGTCCCCCGGGCGTTCGAGGGCGTACACGCCCGCCGCCGTGGCCAGGTAGAAGTCCAGCAGGCGGGAGAGGGCCGCCGCCCGTTCCGTCGGGGGCTGTTCGTCGCGTTCCGCGCAGGAACGGGCGTAGAGGCGGACGAGGTCGTGGTAGCGGTAGCGGCCGGGGGCGGCGGACTCCAGGAGCGAGGTGTCGACGAGGGACTCCAGGAGATCCTCGGTGTCCTCGGCGGGGAGGTCGAGCACGGCCGCCGCGGCCGCGAGGGAGATGTCGGGGCCGTCGGCCAGACCGAGCAGCCGGAAGGCACGGGCCTGGGCGGGCTCCAGCTGGCCGTAGCCGAGTTCGAAGGTGGCCTTGACGGCGAGGTCGCCGGCCTGGAGCTCGTCCAGCCGGCGCCGCTCGTCGCCGAGCTTCGCCGCGAGCACCGACACCGTCCAGGTGCGCCGCGCGGCGAGCCGGGACGCCGCGATGCGGATCGCCAGCGGCAGGAACCCGCACGCGGCGACCACGTCGAGCGCAGCCTCCCGCTCGGACGCCACCCGCTCCCGGCCGACGATCTTCGTGAAGAGCTGCAGGGCCTCCTCGGGGGACATCACGTCGAGGTCGACGAGATGGGCGCCCGCGAGGTCCACCATCCGCATCCGGGAGGTGACCAGGGCGGCGCAGCCCTCGGTGCCGGGCAGCAGCGGGCGCACCTGGGCGGCGTCCCGGGCGTTGTCGAGCAGCACGAGGACGCGGCGGCCGTCGAGGACCGAGCGGTACAGCGCCGAGCGCTCCTCCAGCGAGTCGGGGATGGCGGTGTCCGCGGTGCCGAGGGCCCGCAGGAAGGCGCCGAGCACCGCCTCGGGTTCGGCGGCCCGCGATCCGGCGCCCTGGAGGTCGACGTACAGCTGTCCGTCGGGGAAGGCGCCGCGCGACTGGTGCGCCACGTGCACGGCGAGGGTCGTCTTGCCGACGCCGCCGATGCCCGCCAGCGCGGAGACGGCCATCACGCGGCCCTCCTCGGAGGAGGCGGCGGCGAGGACGTCGCTCAGTTCCCGGACGAAGGCGGCGCGCCCGGTGAAGTCGGTCACCGTGGCCGGGAGCTGGGCGGGGCGCACGGGAGCAGCGGCGGGTTCGGCCGCCGGTGCGGAGGGTTCCGCGAGGCCGGGATCGGCCTGCAGGATGCGCTGCTGGAGTTCCCGCAGGCCCGCCCGCGGGTCCACCCCGAGCTCGTCGGCGAGCAGCCGCCGGGTGTCGGCGAACACGGCGAGGGCCTCGGCCTGCCGGCCGGAGCGGTACAGCGCCAGCATCAGCAGTTCCCGCAGCCGCTCGCGCAGCGGGTGCGCGGCGGTCAGCGCGGTGAGTTCGGAGACGGCCTCCGCGTGAGCGCCCTGCTCCAGGTCCATGTCGAGCCGGGATTCGAGGAGTTGCAGCCGCCACTCCTCCAGCCGGGCCCGCTGGGTCTCCGCGTAGGGGCCGGGGATGCTCGCGAGGGGTTCGCCGTCCCACAGGGCGAGGGTGTTCCGGAGCAGGTCGCGGGCGCGGGGCAGGTCGCCCTCGGCGCGCGCCTTCTCCGCGAGGCCGGCGAGTTCCTGGGCGCGGGTGTGGTCGAGCGCCCCCTCGCCGAGGGAGCGGATCGCGTAGCCGCCGGACTCGCTGACCAGGACCTCGGGGCCGAGCGCCTTGCGCAGCCGGGAGGCGTACGTGCGGACGGCGGCCAGGGCCTGGGAGGGCGGCTCGTCGCCCCACAGGGCGTCGATCAGTTCGGCGGCCGTGGCCGTGCGGCCGTCGCGGAGCAGCAGCGCGGCCAGCAGCGCGCGTTGCTGCGGGGACCCCGCCGGCAACGCCTCCGCGCCGAGCCAGGCGCGCACCGGTCCGAGCACGCTGAAGCGCAACGCGGCGGGCTCCTCCGAGCCCGGGCGCCGCTGCTCCGGTACCCGCGGCACACCGTCCATCGCTGTCCCCCTGCCGAACGTCAGTACAACGAGGCCAGTTTGCCTTGTTCTCGGGGGATGCGTCAGCCGTGCGAGACAGCGATCACAGGGCGGGGCACGGCTACCCCACAGGGTCCTCACACGGCCTCCGCACCCGCCCGCGGTCATCCGCGCTGCTCCGCGCGCGATCACCCGCCGGACGGAGGTCGTCCACAGCGGGCCCGACAGGGAGCTGACGGGTCGTCAGATCGGCGCTACCGTGGCCGGTATGGAGACCACGGAATCCCCGCAGAGCCCTTCGGCGGACGACGGGACCGCCTTTCCGAGGATCATCTCGGTGGACGACCACACGGTCGAACCGCCCGACGTCTGGCGGGACAGGCTGCCCGCGAAGTACCAGGACACCGGCCCGCGCATCGTCCGGGCGCCCCTGAAGGAAATGACCTTCCTGGGCGGGAAGTTCGCGCCCGTCATGGGCGCCCCGGGCGACGAGGGCCCGGTGGGTGACTGGTGGGTCTACGAGGACCTGCACCGCCCCCTCACCCGCCTCGACACGGCCGTCGGCTACGACCGCGACGAGATCAAGCTGGAGATCATCACCTACGAGCAGATGCGCCCCGGCTCGTACGACGTGCCCGAGCGGCTCGCCGACATGGACGTCAACCACGTCCAGTCCGCCCTGTGTTTCCCCACCTTTCCCCGTTTCTGCGGCCAGACGTTCACCGAGGCGGGCGACCGTGAGCTGGGGCTGCTCGGCGTGAAGGCGTACAACGACTGGATGGTGGAGGAGTGGTGCGGGCCTAAGGCCCGGGGGCGGCTGATACCCCTGACGCTCGTCCCGCTCTGGGACGCCCGGCTCGCGGCGGAGGAGGTGCGGCGCAACGCGGCGCGCGGTGTCCGGGCGGTCGCCTTCTCCGAGATCCCGCCCCACCTCGGACTGCCCTCCGTGCACACCGACGACTGGGACCCCTTCCTCGCCGCCTGCGACGAGACCGGCACCGTCATCGCCATGCACATCGGGTCCAGCAGCAGGATGCCGTCGACCTCGGCCGACGCGCCGCCCGCCGTCGGCTCCACGATCACCTTCGCCAACTGCTGCTTCTCGATGGTCGACTGGCTGATGAGCGGCAAGTTCGAGCGCTTCCCGAACCTGAAGGTGATGTACGCCGAGGGGCAGATCGGCTGGATCCCCTACATCCTCGAACGCGCCGACGTCGTGTGGGAGGAGAACCGCGGCTGGGGCGGTGTCGCGGACAAGGTCCACCGGCCGCCGTCCGAACTGTTCACCGAGCACGTCTACGGCTGCTTCTTCGACGACGCCTTCGGGCTGAAGAACCTCGACGCGATCGGCGTCGGCAACGTCCTCTACGAGACCGACTACCCGCACTCCGACTCGACCTGGCCGAAGTCCCGGGAGATCGGCGAGGCCCAGATGGGCCACCTGGACGCCGACGTGGTCGACCGGATCGTACGGCGCAACGCGATCGACCTCCTCGGGCTCACCCCCGAAGGGCTCTGGGCCGGCTGAGGCACCCCGGCGGCGGGCCGGTGCCCGCCGACCCCTTGTCTGACGAACCGTCAGCTACGACGATGGCGGCAGCCGTCACATGACGGTCCGTCAGATAAGGGGTGCGGGCCCATGCAGGTACTGCCCGAAGGGCGGCTGGCGTACGGGATGCAGCTCCCGGTCCAGTCGCAGAGCACCATGTACGCGGAGGCGTGGGAGGCGGACGCCGGACCCGCGGACCTCGTCGACATCGCCCGCGCCGCCGACCGCGCCGGCTTCGCCTACGTCGCGGCCTGCGACCACGTCGCCATCCCACACCGGCTCGCCGACGCCATGAGCACCGTCTGGTACGACCCGGTCGCCACCCTCGCCCACCTCGCGGCGGTGACCGAACGGGTCCTGCTGCTCAGCCATGTCGCCATCGTCGGGCTCCGGCATCCGCTGGTGACCGCCAAGCAGTACGCGACCCTCGACCACCTGTCCGGCGGCCGGCTCGTCCTCGGGGTCGGGGCCGGCCACGTGGAGGAGGAGTTCACCGCGGTCGGAGCGGACTTCACCCACCGGGGAGCCGTCCTCGACGAGACGATCGACGCGCTGCGCGCCGCGCTCGGGCCGGACGAGTTCCCCGTCCACCACGGCAAGACGTACGACTTCGAGGGACTCGGCCAGCGCCCCCGGCCCGCCCAGGAGCGGGTGCCCGTGTGGGTGGGCGGCTCCTCGCCCGCCGCCGTCCGCCGGGCCGCGCTGCGCGGCGACGGCTGGCTGCCGCAGGGCGATCCGCGCGACAGGCTGCCCGGCCAGATCGCCCGGCTGCGGGAACTGCGCGAGGGGGCGGGTGTCGAGGAACCCCTCACGGTCGGCGCCATCACCGAACCGCTCTACGTCGGCGAGCCCGGCTGGGAGGTCGGGCGGCGCACGCTGCACGGCGCGCCCGAGGCGCTCGCCGAGTCGCTGCGCGCGTACGGCGCGATGGGCGTGCACCAGATCCAGGTGCGGTTCCGCAGCCGGGACCGCGCCGAACTACTCAATCAGATGGCGGCGTTCGGCTCGGACGTCGCACCCCACCTCACCTAGGGAGTCGGTCATGGGCAAGCTGGACGGGCGGGTCGTCGTCATCACCGGCGCGGCGCGCGGGCAGGGCGAACAGGAGGCGCGGCTCTTCGTGGCGGAGGGCGCGCGCGTCGTCGTCGCGGACGTGCTCGACGAGCAGGGGGAGGCGCTGGCGAAGGAGATCGGCGCGCACTACGTCCATCTGGACGTGAGCCAGGAGGCCGACTGGGCGGAGGCGGTGCGCTCGGCGAAGGCCGCGTACGGACGGATCGACGGACTGGTCAACAACGCCGGCATCCTGCGCTTCAACGCGCTCGTCGACACCCCCCTCGACGAGTTCGTGCGGATCGTGCAGGTCAACCAGATCGGCGTGTTCCTCGGGATCAAGACCCTCGCGCCCGAGATCACCGAGGCGGGCGGCGGCACGATCGTGAACACGGCGTCGTTCACGGGGCTCACGGGCATGGCGTACGTGGGCGCGTACGCGGCGACCAAGCACGCCATCGTGGGCCTCACGCGGGTGGCGGCGCTCGAACTCGCCGAGAAGGGGATCCGCGTCAACGCGGTCTGCCCGGGCGCCGTCGACACGGCCATGAGCAACCCGGCGCAGCTCTCGCCCGGCTCGGACGGTGCGGAGGCCTCGCAGGCGCTGGACGCCTTCTACAGCAAGCTCGTGCCGCTCGGCCGGATCGGCCGGCCCGAGGACGTGGCACGGCTCGCCCTGTTCCTGACGGGGGAGGACTCCTCGTACATCACCGGGCAGCCGTTCGTGGTCGACGGCGGCTGGCTCGCGGGCGTCAGCGTTCTCTGACGCCGTATCAGCTCTTGACGGTCCATGCGTGCGGTGGAACAGTCGGCTCACACGATCTGACGGTTCGTCAGATAACGGGATGGGGACGGTGAACCTCCTTGGAATTCGGGCTCTTTGTACAGGGATACGTGGGCAAGCGGGCCGAGACCGATCCGCTCGCGGAGCACAAGGCGCTGATGGAGGAGACCGAGTACGTCATCCAGGCGGACAAGTCCGGCTTCAAGTACGCCTGGGCCTCCGAGCACCACTTCCTGGAGGAGTACTCGCACCTCTCGGCCAACGACGTCTACCTCGGCTATCTGGCGCACGCCACGGACCGCATCCACCTGGGCTCGGGCATCTTCAACCCGCTCGCCCAGGTCAACCACCCGGTGAAGGTGGCCGAGAAGGTCGCCATGCTCGACCATCTCACCGGCAACCGCTTCGAGTTCGGGTCCGGGCGCGGCGCGGGATCGCACGAGATCCTCGGCTTCCTCCCCGGCATCACCGACATGAACTACACGAAGGAGATCTGGGAGGAGACCATCGGGGAGTTCCCCAAGATGTGGCTCCAGGACGAGTACGTCGGCTTCCAGGGCAAGCACTGGCAGCTCCCGCCGCGCAAGATCCTGCCGAAGCCGTACGGGAAGTCGCACCCCGCGATGTGGTACGCCGCCGGGTCGCCGCCCTCGTACTCCATGGCCGCCCGCAAGGGGCTCGGCGTGCTGGGCTTCAGCGTGCAGAAGGTCTCCGACATGGAGTGGGTCCTGGAGCAGTACAAGACCGCCGTCGTGAACGCCGAACCCATCGGCGACTTCGTCAACGACAACGTGATGGTGACCACCACCGCGATCTGCGCCCCCACCCACGACGAGGCGATCCGCATCGCCGTCGCCGGCGGACTGCACTACCTGCCCTCCCTCGTCTTCCGCTACCACGACACCTTCCCGCGCCCCGAGGGCTTCCCCGTCTGGCCGGAGACCCTCCCGGAGTACAACGCGGAGTTCGTCGAACTCCTCATCCAGGAGGAGCTGTTGATCTGTGGCGACCCCGGCGAGGTGCTCAGCCAGTGCAAGCGCTGGGAGCAGGCCGGCGCCGACCAGCTCAGCTTCGGACTGCCCGTCGGCGTCCCCAAGGAGGAGACCCTCCAGACGATCCGGCTGATCGGCGAACACGTCATTCCGAAGATCGACACGGACCCGGTGCACCGCACGACCCGGTTCCGCCAGGCCGTCTAGGGGGTACTTCCGCGATGCTCGACCACCTGATCAAGGGCGCGACCGTCGTGGACGGTACGGGCGCGCCCGCCCACACCGCGGACGTCGGGATCCGGGACGGCCGCATCGCCGTGATCGGCTCGGTCACCGAGCCGTCCCGGACCAGCGAGGACGCGCGCGGGCTCGTCCTCGCCCCCGGCTTCGTCGACCCGCACACGCACTACGACGCCCAGCTCTTCTGGGACCCGTACGCCACCCCGTCCCTCAACCACGGGGTCACCACGGTCGCGGGCGGCAACTGCGGGTTCACCCTCGCCCCGCTGCACCCCGACCGCCCCGAGGACGCCGACTACACCCGCCGCATGATGTCCAAGGTCGAGGGCATGTCCCTCGTCGCCCTGGAGGAGGGCGCCCCCTGGACCTGGCACAGCTTCGGCGAGTACCTCGACGCCCTGGAGGGGCGGATCGCCGTCAACGCCGGCTTCATGGTGGGGCACTGCGCGCTGCGCCGGTACGTGATGGGCGCCGACGCGGTGGGCGGCCGGCCGACGGTGGAACAACTCGACGCCATGCTCGCCCTGTTCCACCAGGCCATGGACGCCGGCGCCTGGGGCCTGTCCACCACCCAGTCCTCCACGCACTCCGACGGCGACGGCCGCCCGGTCGCCTCCCGGCACGCGGGCCCCGAGGAACTCCTCGCCCTCGCCCGGGCGGTGGGGGAGCACGAGGGCACGCAGATCGAGGCGATCGTGGCCGGCTGCCTCGACCAGTTCAGCGACGCCGAGATCGACCTGTTCGCGGAGATGAGCGCCACGGCGGGCCGGCCGCTGAACTGGAACGTCCTGACCATCGACGCCGCCGTCCCCGAACGCGTACCGCGCCAGCTGGAGGCGAGCGAACGCGCCCGCAAGTCCGGCGGCCGGGTCGTCGCGCTCACCATGCCGATCCTCACCCCGATGAACATGTCGCTCGGCACCTTCTGCGCGCTGAACCTGATCCCCGGCTGGGGACCGGTCCTCGGACTGCCCGTCCCCGAGCGGATCGAGCGGCTCCGCGAACCGGAGGTCCGCGCCGAGATGCTGCGGCGCGCGAACAGCAAGGAGGCGGGCGTCTTCCGACGGCTCGCCGACTTCGGCCGCTACGTCATCGGCGACACCTACAGCGCCGCCAACGAGGGCCTGACCGGGCGGGTGGTCCGCGACATCGCGGCCGAACGCGGCCAGGAGCCCTTCGCCTGCCTGGTGGAGATCTGCGCGGCCGACGAGCTGCGCACGGTCCTGTGGCCGATGCCGACCGACAACGACCCCGACTCCTGGGCGCTGCGCGCCGAGACCTGGCAGCACCCCGACGTCCTGCTCGGCGGGTCCGACGCCGGCGCCCATCTCGACCGGATGTGCGGGGCCCCGTACACCACCCGCTTCCTCGGCGACTGTCTGCGCGGCCGCAGGCTCGCCTCCCTGGAGCAGGCGGTGAAGATGCTCACGGACGACCCGGCACGGCTGTTCGGGCTGCGGGAGCGCGGACGCGTCGAGGTCGGCTTCCACGCCGACCTGGTGCTGTTCGACCCGGAGCGCATCGACGCCGGCAAGGCCACCCTCGTGCACGACCTGCCGGGCGACAGCCCCCGGCTCGACTCCCGGGCGATCGGCGTACGGGCCGTGTGGGTCAACGGCGTCGAGTCGATCCGGGACGACGTGGTGACCGGCGCCGTGCCGGGGACGGTGCTGCGCTCGGGCCGCGACACCCGCACGGTGAGCACCCGGTGACGGGCGCCGGGGGAGGGCACGGGGAGCAGCGCCTGTTCATCGGCGGCTCCTGGGTGGCACCGGAGAACGGGTTCTACGAGGTGACCGACCCGGCGACCGAGCGGGTCGTCGGGCTCGCCCCCGAGGCCTCCCGGGCCCAGGTGCACGCGGCGGCGGCGGCGGCCCGCGAGGCGTTCGGGGCGTGGTCGCGCACCCCCGCGGAGGAACGGGGCGCCGTCCTCGCCCGCGCGGCGGACCACATCGGGCGCCACCTGGTCCCGTACGCCGACCTCGCGCAGGCCGAGAGCGGCGCCACCACGGGCACGGCGCGCGGGATGCAGGTGGGGGTCGGGGCGGCCAGGTTCCGGCGCTACGCGCGGCCCGAACCGGTCGAGCAGCCGCTGCCGCCGCAGATCAACGAGGCGGGCCCGTTCGGTGCGGCCGCCGTCATGGGCGCGCTCGCGGTGCGTCAGCCCGTCGGCGTGGTCACCTGCATCACCTCGTACAACAACCCGTGGGCCAACCCGGCCGGCAAGATCGCCCCCGCGCTCGCGATGGGCAACACCGTGGTGGTGAAACCGGCGCCGCAGGACCCGCTGTCGGTGTTCCGGATGGCCGAGGCGCTGGAGGCGGCGGGGGTGCCGCCGGGCGTGGTGAACGTGGTGAGCGGCTCCACGCCGGAGTCGGGCGAGGCCGCGGTCGACTCCGCGGACGTCGACATGGTCAGTTTCACCGGCTCCACCGCCGTCGGACAGCGGATCGCCGAGGTGTGCGGGCGCGGCATGAAGCGCCAGCTGATGGAGCTGGGCGGCAAGGGCGCCGCCGTCGTGTTCGACGACGCCGACCTGGCCTCGGCCGTCGCCGGCATCGGCACGACCTTCTCCTTCTACAGCGGACAGATCTGCACCGCGCCGACCCGGGTCCTGGTCCAGCGCGGCGTGCACGACCTCCTCGTTCAGCAACTCGCGGCCTACGCGGGTCACTTGAAGGTGGGTGATCCTCGGGAGAAGGGCACGGTGGTCGGCCCGGTCATCTCGGCGGCCCACCGCGACCGGGTCGAGGCCCACATCGAACTCGGCCGCAAGGAGGGTGCCCGGGTGGTCGCGGGCGGCGAACGGCCGCCCCTGGACACCGGGTTCTACGTCGCCCCGACCCTGCTCGCCGACTGCACCCCCGACATGCGGGTGGTCCGCGAGGAGATCTTCGGGCCGGTCGTCGTGGTCCTGCCCTTCGACGACGAGGACGAGGCGGTCGCCCTCGCCAACGACTCGGACTACGGCCTGATCGACTACGTCTGGTCCGGCGACGTCGCCCGCGCCTTCCGGGTGGCCCGCCGGCTGCGCGCGGGCGGCGTCGGCGTCAACACCGTCGGCCGCAACATGGAGGCCCCGTTCGGCGGCTTCAAGAAGAGCGGCGTCGGCCGGGACGTGGGGTCCTACGCCCTGCACGCGTACAGCGAGACCCAGGCGATCGTCTGGCCGGGGTGAGGCGAGAGGCTCGGCCCCCGGTCGTCGGCGGGTGGCGTCGGCGCCCCGGTGCGACGGCACCCGCCGCCGTACCGGAGGAGCCCGTCGGCCGTCGGCGGACGGCACCGTCGGACCGGCCGCCGAGGGGAAGCCGGTTACCGGGCGTCTCCCAGGAAGATCGGGTTCGTGAACGCCGCCAGCGCGCCCGGCAGCGGCCCCGCCGCCGCCTCGTGGCGCAGTTCCGCGCGTACGTACGCCGCGTAGGCAGCCGTCGTGCGCCACTCCACCGTGCCCGCCCCGGACACCGGCAGCGGGTCGGAGGTGAACAGCAGACCCTCGTCGGTGACCAGGCGGACCGTGCAGCGCGGGGCGCCGGCGGCCTCCACGCGGACGGTGACCGGGGTGTCCGGGGCGACCTTCAGCCGCTCCCCGATCCCCGCGTGCTCGCCCCGGGCGCCGGACGCGGTGAACGCGAGGGAGACCAGCTGCGACTCGGCGACGTAGGAGCGGCCCGCGCGCAGGCCCGCCTGGACGGCCTCGCGGGTCAGGTCGTCGGCGAGCACGACCGTCTGCGGGGTGCCGACCTGGTCGGGGTCGCGGTGCGCGTCGCTGTTGCCCATCGCCGGGAGCCACCCGCGGCCGTCGTGACCGCCGCCGCTCCGGACGGCGGCGACGAGCATGTTGTCCCAGTCGGCGAGGGCGATCTCGTCGTCGGGGGTGTACGGGCCGTTCCACACCTCGACCGCGTCCGCCTCGCCGAAGCCGAACTTCCAGCCGCAGCCGATGCAGGTGGCGTGCGGATGGGCCGGCACCACGAGTCCGCCCGCCTCCCGGACACGGCGGGCGAACTTCCCGAAGCGGTTGTCGCGGGCCCGGTAGCGCCAGTCGACGAAGGTGCCCGGGTCCGTGCCGAGGGCCAGCACGTGGCCGTTGCGGGTGGTGATCTCCTCGCCGAGCAGGATCAGCAGGTCGTCACCGGCCTGGTCCGCCCAGTGCGGGTGCGAGGAATGGGTGTTGTGGTCCGAGGAGTTGATGAAGTCCAGGCCCGCGGCGCGCGCCAGCGCGGCGATCTCCGCCGGGGTGCGGCGGCCGTCGGAGTACCAGGAGTGCAGATGGCAGTCGCCGCGGTACCAGGCGCGGCCGCGGCCCCGGGCGCGGGCGGGCGGGTACACCGGCTTCGGCGTCACGGCCTGCTCCCCGTACGTCAGGGTGACCGTGACCTCGTACGGGAGCCCCTGCGGTGCCACCGTGTACGGGCCGAGCGCGATGTGCCAGGTGCCGGACCGGACGGGGCCGGGGAGGTAGCCGGGGGTCGCGTCGTCGCCGCGCAGGAAGAACTCGGAGCGCGCGCCGCCCGACCAGCCGCGGAAGCCCCGGCCGCCGAGGTCGGTGCCGCGCTCGTCGAAGATGCCGATGTCCAGGGCGTTGCCCGCGGTGCCGGCCGGCACCGACGGCTTCTCGTAGGTGTAGGCGACCTTGATCTCCCGCACCCCGCGCGGGACTTCGACCGGCAGGTACACGAAGTCCGGCGAACCCGTGGGCAGGGTGCCGCGCACCGTCCGGGTCTCCGTGCCGGAGGCCGGGGTGCCGGGTCCGCCGGCCGCGTCGGCGCCGCTCGCGAAGGTCACGCTTCCCAACGTAAGGGCCGCGGCCGCTCCCGTCACGAACAGGGCACGCCGTGGCACACCGTTTCCGTGGTCGTCGTCGCACATGGGCTGCTCCCGGGATCGGCGTGGCAGTGACATGACATGTTCGGGCAGGGGGCCGGCACCGGCAAGACTGCTGTCCGGCCGTGAACACCGGGGCACGGGAAGGTGAGCGGCACCGGTGCCCCTCCGTAACGCGACGCGGCGCGCACGGAATCGGCCATGCCCTGTAACGCCTGATCAACGCGATCGTATGCTCGAAGGATGACGACCTCCGCGACGGGCGCGACTCCCGGATCCGGGCCGACGGCGAACTCCATGCGGCGTGCGCTCAAGCGCGCAAGGGACGGCGTCGCGCTCGACGTGACCGAGGCCGCGGTGCTGCTCCAGGCCCGCGGCACGGACCTCGACGACCTGACGGCCTCCGCCGCCCGGGTACGGGACGCGGGCCTCGACGCGGCCGGCCGCCCCGGTGTCATCACCTACTCCAAGAGCGTCTTCATCCCGCTCACCCGGCTGTGCCGGGACAAGTGCCACTACTGCACCTTCGTCACCGTCCCCGGCAAACTGCGCCGGGCCGGCCACGGGATGTTCATGTCCCCCGACGAGGTCCTCGACATCGCCCGCCGGGGCGCCGAACTCGGCTGCAAGGAAGCCCTGATCACCCTCGGCGACAAGCCCGAGGACCGCTGGCCCGAGGCCCGCGAGTGGCTGGACGCGCACGGCTACGACGACACGATCGCGTACGTACGGGCCATCTCCATCCGCATCCTGGAGGAGACCGGCCTGCTGCCGCACCTCAACCCGGGTGTCATGTCGTGGACCGACTTCCAGCGGCTGAAGCCCGTCGCGCCGTCGATGGGCATGATGCTGGAGACCACCGCGACCCGGCTGTGGTCCGAGCCCGGCGGCCCCCACCACGGCTCCCCGGACAAGGAGCCCGCCGTCCGGCTGCGGGTCCTGGAGGACGCCGGCCGCTCCTCCGTCCCCTTCACCAGCGGACTGCTCATCGGCATCGGCGAGACGTACGAGGAGCGCGCCGACTCCCTGTTCGCGCTGCGCCGGATCTCCCGCGCCTACCACGGCATCCAGGAACTGATCATCCAGAACTTCCGCGCCAAGCCGGACACCGCGATGCGTGGGATGCCGGACGCGGAACTCGACGAACTGATCGCCACCGTCGCCGTCGCCCGGCACATCATGGGCCCGGCCGCCTGCCTCCAGGCGCCGCCCAACCTCGTCGACAGCGAGTACGGACGGCTGATCGGCGCCGGCATCGACGACTGGGGCGGGGTCTCGCCGCTCACCATCGACCACGTCAACCCCGAACGCCCCTGGCCGCAGATCGAGCTGCTGCGCGAGCAGTCGTCCGAGGCGGGCTTCGAGCTGCGCGAACGCCTCTGCGTCTACCCCGAGTTCGTGCAGCGCGGCGAGCCCTGGCTGGACCCGCGCCTGCTGCCGCACGTCCGCGCGCTCGCCGACCCGGAGACGGGCCTCGCGCTCCCGGACGCGGTCGTCGAGGGCCACCCCTGGCAGGAGCCCGAGGAGGCCTTCACGTCCTCGGGGCGCACCGACCTGCACCACACCATCGACACCGAGGGCCGCACCGGCGACCGCCGCGACGACTTCGACGCGGTGTACGGCGACTGGGAGGCCCTGCGGGAGGCGGCCGCCCCCGGCATGGTGCCGTCCCGCATCGACACCGACGTCCGCTCGGCACTGGCCACGGCGGCCGACGACCCGACGAAGCTGACCGACGACGAGGCGCTCGCCCTGCTGCACGCCGACGGCCCGGCCCTGGACGCCCTCTGCCGGATCGCGGACGACGTGCGCCGGGCCGCGGTCGGCGACGACGTCACCTACATCGTCACCCGCAACATCAACTTCACCAACGTCTGTTACACCGGCTGCCGCTTCTGCGCGTTCGCCCAGCGCCGCACCGACGCCGACGCGTACACGCTCTCCCTGGACCAGGTCGCGGACCGCGCCGCCCAGGCGTGGGACGTGGGCGCGGTCGAGGTGTGCATGCAGGGCGGCATCCACCCGGACCTGCCCGGCACCGCCTACTTCGACATCGCGAAGGCGGTCAAGGAGCGGGTCCCCGGCATGCACGTGCACGCCTTCTCCCCCATGGAGGTGGTGAACGGCGCGACCCGCACCGGCCTGTCCATCCGCGAGTGGCTGACCGCCGCCAAGGAAGCCGGCCTCGACACCATCCCCGGCACCGCCGCCGAGATCCTCGACGACGAGGTGCGCTGGGTCCTGACGAAGGGCAAGCTGCCCGCGGCGACCTGGATCGAGGTCGTCACCACGGCCCACGAACTCGGCATCCGCTCGTCCTCCACGATGATGTACGGCCATGTCGACCAGCCCCGGCACTGGCTCGGCCACTTCCGCACGCTCTCCCGCATCCAACAGCAGACCGGCGGCTTCACGGAGTTCGTGACCCTCCCCTTCATCCACACCAACGCCCCCGTCTACCTGGCCGGCATCGCCCGCCCCGGTCCGACGACCCGCGACAACCGCGCGGTCATGGCGATGGCCCGCCTCCTGCTGCACCCGCACATCCCCAACATCCAGACGAGCTGGGTCAAGCTGGGCACCGAGGGCGCGGCCGAGATGCTCCGCTCCGGCGCGAACGACCTCGGCGGCACCCTCATGGAGGAGACCATCTCCCGCATGGCGGGCTCCAGTTACGGCTCCTACAAGTCGGTCAAGGACCTGATCGCGGTCGCCGAGGCAGCGGGCCGCCCGGCCAGGCCCCGCACGACGACCTACGGCGAGGTCCCGGAGGAACGGCAGCGGACGGCGGCGGCCTCGGACGGCCACCTGCCGGAGCTGCTGCCGGTACTGGAGTGACAGAAAACCCTTTCAGTGCTGTCAGTGGCCCCTGTTAGCTTCTTGCCGCCCGTGTGATCCACGGGCGGCAAGCACGAACAGGGGAGGGCCACTTGAACACATTCCGAAGGACCGGCAGACGCAGACGGCTGCTGGTGGCGGGTTGCGCGACGGCGCTGCTGGCGGGCGCCGCGGGCACGGCGAACGCGGTGGACAACCTGCCGCCGAAGCAGCCGCTGGTGAAGGATCTCCAGACGGGCGGGAAGGCCTGCGCGACGGGGGACGACACGGTGTACGTCGACGCGGCGCCCACGCTCAGCGCGGTGTTGTACGACCCGGAGGAGGACGACCTGCCCGCAGAGGCCAACCGGGTCAAGGGGACCTTCGAGGCTTGGTGGACGGACTCGGCCGGTGTCGAGCAGCGCCGTGCGTTCACCACCGCCGAAGGCATGTCCGGGGGACAGCGAAGCTGGCCCATGCCGACCGACATCCCGGCGAACACCGTCGTCTCGTGGCACGTCCGCGCCGACGACGGAAAGGCGACCTCGGCGTGGAGCGACGCGGGCGACGGCTCGGTCTGCTCGTTCGTCCGCGACGACGTGAGTCCGGAGCGGCCGGTCGTCACCTCGTCGGACTATCCGGAGGAACAGATCCAGGACGGCGTCGGTGTCTACGGCTCGTTCACCCTGGACTCCCCCTCCCCGGACGTGGTCGGGTATCGCTACAACTTCATCGGCGAGCCGTACGCGATCGCGCGTCCGGACGAGATGGGCGGCCCCGCCACCATCCGCTTCCTGCCTGTGAGGAGTGGCACGGACTACCTCACCGTCCAGGCGATCGACCGGTCCAGCCGTGTCAGCACCACGACCACGTACTGGATCCGTGTGAAGTCAGGGCGTGCAGCTGTCGGTCACTGGAAGCTCGACGACCCGGCCGGCTCCCGCTCCGCCGCGGCAGAGACGGGCACCGCGGCCCGCGCGGGCACCGGCGTGACCTTCGGCGGCCCGGCCCCCTCGGGCACGGAGGCAACCGCCACCGTGAGCCTCGACGGCACCGGCCACGGCTTCCTCACCCCGGACGCCCCGGCCACCGACCTCCGCAAGTCCTTCGCCGTGAGCGCCTGGGCGCGCCCCGCCGAGACCGGCCGCACGATGACGGTCGCCAGCCAGGACGCGGCCGGGAAGCCGGGCTTCACCCTCGGCCTCCGGGCCGAGGACTCCGGCCCCGCCTGGTCCTTCGCGATCGGCGGCACCCGGATCACGGGCGGAGCGCCCGAGACCGGTGAATGGGCTCACGTACTGGGCCTGTACGACGCGGAGACCGGCAAGGCGCGGCTCTACGTCAACGGCCACGAGGTCGGCACCGCGGCGGACGCGACGCCCACCGAGGCGTCCGGTGCCTTCCAGATCGGCCGCGCCCGGGGCACCGCCGGCTACCGCGACCGGTGGCACGGCGAGGTCGGCGACGTCCGGGTCCACGACCGGGTCGTGGTGCCGGACGAGGTGACCGAACTGGCGCAGCGCAAGCCGAAACTGCTCGGTCACTGGTCGCTGGAGAACGCGACGGACAGCGCGAGCCCTGAGGGCTCCGGAGGTGCGCCGCTGCGGATCGGTGGCGGCGCGACCGTCTACCGCGCCTCCGACGGCTCCTGCCTCCCCGAGGTGGACCCCGACTGCCCGTACGTGCCGCCGGCGCTGGTCGGCGACGGACACCTGAGCCTGGACGGCGAGACCGGTTACGCCGCCGCCGACGGGCCGATCGTGGACACCGGGGACAGCTTCAGTCTCGGAGTCGTCGTGCGCCTGACCGACTCCGCGCCCTCCCACCCGATGACCGTGCTCTCGCAGGCCGGTGAGCACACCGATGCCTTCAAGGTGCGGTACCAGCCCTCCGACCACGCCTGGCAGCTCGTGATGCCCGTGAGGGACGAGCCCGGAGCACCCGAGAAGGTGGTGGCCCGGCTCGCGGGCGCGGACGGCGGCGAGGGCCAGGGCCACCAGCTGACCGTGGTCTACGACGACGGGACCGACACGATCCGGCTGTACCTCGACGGCTACACCACCGCCGACGCGACCGCGAGTCTTCCGGACGGCTGGCACAGCACCGGCGCCCTCCAGATCGGACGGGGCAAGGTCGACGGTGGCTGGGGCGAGTACCTGCACGCAGATGTGGACGAGGTCCAGGCGTACGCCGGGGCTCTGAGTGGCGGGCAGGTCCTCCAGTTGGGCTTGGGTGCGGGCACCGGCCCGTGACGGCGCAGATCCCGGAGCACTGATCTCCCGACGGCCGCCGGGACACTGGCCCGGCGGCCGTTTCGGCCGTTCCGCACGGATCGAATGCCCTGGCGCGGGCCCAGTTGGGCCAGACTGGATGCGCCGGTCCGGCTCGGACCGGCCGTGCGGCGGGGGAGAGAAGGGACGCAGGGTGGGGGCGCAGCCGTCGATGCAGGAGTTGATCGAGGAGCGCAGGCGGCTCTCGTTCGTCGGGCGGGGGGCCGAACGCGCCGCGTTCCTGCGGAACTTCGACGTGCCGGTGCGCGATCCGGGGCGGCGGTTCCTGTTCCACGTGCACGGCAACGCCGGCGTCGGGAAGACGTTCCTCGTCCGTGAGTTGGAGCAGCTCGCCCGTGAGGCCGGGG
Source organism: Streptomyces sp. NBC_01428 (assembly GCF_036231965.1). Taxonomy (NCBI): domain Bacteria; kingdom Bacillati; phylum Actinomycetota; class Actinomycetes; order Kitasatosporales; family Streptomycetaceae; genus Streptomyces; species Streptomyces sp. NBC_01428. The sequence goes on from NZ_CP109499.1 coordinate 5,280,132, forward strand.
CACTGACCGCGTACGTCGACGAGAGCACCGGCAGCGTGCCCGAGGCGATGGAGACGGTCTGCGCCGGGTTCGCCCGGCAGGGACGCCGGCTCAAGGACCTGGAGCGGCTGCTGGAGCGGTACCGCGAGCGGCGCCACGAGGCCGACTCGCTGACCCGGGAGGCGGCCCCGGGCGAGCCCTCCGCCGCCGGGACGGCCCTGGCGCGGGCCGGCCTCGTGGGCCTCGGCATGGTCCCCGGTGTCGGACCCTTCGCCGGGGCCGTCGATCCGGGCCGGCTCGCGGGCGCCGCCGACCGGATGCGGGCTGGGCTGAGCGCACACTTCCGCAGCCGGGACGACGTACGGCTCGTCATGTCGCCCGAAGAGGTCCTCACCCCGGTGCTGCTGGAGGAACTGGCCCGCGCCGCAGGCCGGTTCCCCCGCCAGGTCCTGTTCTTCGACACGTACGAGCGGACCGGTCTCTTCCTCGACGCCTGGCTGCACGCGACGATGGCCCTGGAACGCCACGGCGTCATGCCCGGGAACGTGGTCGTCGTGACGGCGGGCCGGAACCCGCTGGACCTGGACCGCTGGGGAAGCTGCTCGGACTCGGTGACCGAGATGCCCCTGCTGCCGTTCACCGAGCAGGAGGCGCGCGAGGTGCTCGCCGGCCGGGGCGTGGTCGCGGAACCGGTCGTCGAGGAGATCCTGCGCCTCACCGGACGCCTGCCGGTCCTCGTCTCGACCCTCGCCGAGACCCGCCCCGCCGACCCGGACGACGTCGGCGACCCGAGCGCCACCGCCGTCGACAGCTTCCTCAAGTGGGAGCACGACCCCGAGCACCGCGCCGTCGCCCTCACCTGCGCCTTCCCGAGGCGCCTGGACGCCGACGTCTTCCGCGCGGCCGCGGAACGCCCCGAGGAGGAGGCCGACGCCCTGTACGACTGGCTGCGCGGCCTGCCCTTCGTCACCGAGCGCGGCGGCGGCATCCAGTACCACGACGTCGTACGGGCGCCGATGCTGCGCTCCCAGCGGCTCCGGTCGCCGCGCGGCTGGACCGGACGGCACGGCAGGCTCGCGGAGTTCTTCGGCCGGTGGCGCGAGGAGGCGGCGGAGGGCCTGGTCGTCCCCGACGAGGTGTGGAGACACGAGCCGTGGCGCAGGCTGCGGCTGGAGGAGTCGTACCACCGGCTGTGCGCCCGGCCGCGGTCGGCGCTGGGTGACGCGCTGCGCGACGTGGTCGAGGCCTGCCGTGCCGACCGGATGACCGGGCGTACCTGGGCCAGGATGATCGAGGAGGCCGGTGAGGCGGCGGGTGACCCGGCCGTCCGCGACCTGGGCCGGGAACTGGCCGACGCCCTGGAGGACGGTGACGACGGCGTGACCAGGGCGATGGATCTGCTGCTGGCCCGCCCCGCGCTGCAGGGACCCGGGCGGGCCCTGGCCCACGGGGTACGGGCCAGGGAGCTGCGGAACGCGGGGGAGTACGAGCGGGCCCTGGCCGAGTACGGCCGGGCGGTCGACATCGATCCGGACGAGGCGCGCGTCCACTACGGCCGTGGTGTCACCCATCAGCTCCTCGGCGACCACCCCGCGGCGCTGGCCGCCTTCGACCGCGCGGACGAACTCCGGCCGGACACGGGATGGATCATCGCGGGGCGGGCGGAGACATTCCGCCTGGCGGCACGTTTCGGGGAGGCGGTGGCCGACTTCGACCGGGCCGTCGCCCTCGACCCCACGGACGCGGACGCGCTGGCGTCCCGCGCGGTGTGCCGGCACGCACTGGAGCAGTTCGACGCGGCGGCCGCCGACTTCGAACGCGCGCTGAGCATCGACGGGACCGACCTGTGGACGCTCGTCCGCCGGGCCCGGCTGCGCCGTGACACCGACGAGTGGGACCTGGCGTTCACCGATCTCGACCGGGCGGTCCGGCTGGCGCCGGACTCCGCCTGGGTCGCCTCGGAACGGGGCGACGCCTACCGTCTCGCGGGCCGCTTCGAGGACGCCGTCACCGAGCTCGGCCGGGCCATCGGCCTCGAGCCCGACCACGCCTCGGCCCTGGCGGGCCGGGGTGCCTCGCACCACGAACTGGGCGACAGCGAGCGGGCGCTGGCCGACCTCGACCGCGCCGTCACGCTGGTGCCGGAATACTCCTGGGCCCTGGTGATGCGGGCGCGGGTGAGGCGACGGCTGGACGACGTGCCGGGCGCGAACGAGGATCTGCGGCGCGCGCTCGCGGCGGGTCCGGAGGCCGACTGGATCGAGATCGAGCTGGGGAACGCCCACTGGACCGACGGCAGGCACCAGGAGGCGATCGCCGTCTTCCGGCGCGTGCTGGAGCGAGATCCCGACAACGCTTCGGCGCTGGGCTGCCTGGGAGCGACCCACCGTGACCTCAAGGAGTACGCGGAGGCGCTGAGCCTGCTGGACCGTGCCCTGACGGCCGACCCCGACTACGCCTACGCCTACGACCAGCGGGCCCGCGTCCTCCTGGCGACCGGACGGACCGAACGGGCCCTGGCCGACTGGGAACGCCGGATCGCCCTGGGCGGCGAGGTGGACGCGGCGCACTACGAGGTCATGGAGACGCTGATCCACTGCGGCCGACGCGACGAGGCGATGGCCCGGCTGTCCGAGGTCGACCCGGCGCCGGACCCGGACGACGAGCTCGTGTTCGACCGCGACCTGATGCGCGTCGAGGCCCTCCGGTACGGCGGGCAGTGGGCGCGCGCCCGGAGCCTCGCCGAGCGGCTTCGCGCCGAGGACCCGGCACCCGGCACGTTCCAGCTCGCGATGACCGAACTGCGGTCCCGTGGACCGGAGGCCGCGGACCCCTGGTGGCGTGAACTGGCCGGGCTCCTGGACACGGAGGAGCTGGACGAGACCACCCGCCTGCAGGGCCGGTGCATCGTCGGCTGGGGCCTCGGGGACTGGGCCGCCGCGGACCGGGGCCTGACCGAGATCCTGGCCCTGAACCCCGACTGGGACGACCTGGCCGTCCTCGCGGACATCGTCGATGAGCTCCTGCTCGCCCCCGCCACCGACCACGCCCGCCTCCGCCGTTGTCTCGCGACCGTCACAGCGGCCCGCGACGCCGTACGGGCGCGCTGGACGGACTGACCGGTACCGGTGGCGTCCGGTGAGGGCGGCCGGGCGGGGCCGCCGTCCTGTCGGCCGCTGCCCGTACGTGATCGGTCAGTTGTACGGGATTGAGTCCCCTGCTTGGATCCGCGACCTCAACCGACCGTTCCCGTTCGATTACAGTGCTGAACTGTCGGACGTGCGGACGGTGCCTGAGGAGGTCTCGGTGGCTGCGACAGCCGGTGCCGTCTGGGGGCGTGCGGAGCAGCAGGACTTCCGCAGCCGGGTGCGCGGGACGCTGCTCGGCGCGGCCGTCGGTGACGCCCTGGGCGCGCCCGTCGACACGCTCTCCCTGGAGGAGATCCGGGAGGCGCACGGCGCGGAGGGCCTCCTCGACCTGGCCCCGGCGTACGGCAGCCGCGGCGCCGTCACCCACCTCACCCAGCTCACCCTGTTCAGCGTCGACGGACTGGTCCGCGCGCAGGTCCGCCGGGACACCGGGGCCTGGCACCCGCCGACCGACGTGCACCGCGCCTACCGCCGTTGGGCGGCCACCCAGAGCGACTGGGGACCCGACGAGCGGCGCAAGGAGGACGGCTGGCTGGCCCGCGAGGAGTGGCTCTACGCCCGTCGCGATCCGGCCAGATCCTGCCTGCTGGGCCTCGGCGACGACATCATGGGCACGCTGGACGCGCCCAAGAACCCCGGAGAGGCGGGCCCCGAGGCCACCGCCCGCTCCGCGCCGTTCGGCCTGCTCGTCGGCTGGGAGCCCCAGCTCGTGATGCAGCTCGCCGTCGAGTGCGCCGCGCAGACCCACGGACACCCCACGGCCTACCTGTCGGCGGGCGCGTACGCCGTCGTCGTGCACGCGCTGGCCCGCGGGGAGAGCCTCGACGCGGCCGTGCAGCAGGCCCTCGCGCTGCTCGCGGGACGCCCCGGGCAGCAACAGGTCACCGACGCCCTCCAGCACGCCCTGGGGGCCGTACGGCAGGGCATGCCCTCCCCGGGCCGGGTCGAGGAACTCGCCGGGGACGGCACCGCGGAGGGACTGCTCGCCGCCGCGGTGTACTGCGTGCTCGTCGGCGACGACGTCCGGCACGGCCTGTGCCTCGCCGTGAACCACGGCGGTCCCTCCGCCGCGGCCGGCGCCCTCACCGGCGGCCTGCTGGGCGCCCTGCACGGCGAGACGGCCCTCCCGCCGGCCTGGCTGGCCGAACTGGAGGGCCGTCCCTCGGTGCTGGTCCTCGCGGACGACTTCGCGATGGAGATGACCCAGGGGCCCGCTCTGCACGGCCCCGCGGGCTCCTCCCCGGGCTGGCTCACCCGCTACCCGCGGGCCTGAGCCCGGGCGGGCCCGAGCCGGCCCGCTCAGGTCCGGGGCGCTCCTCAGTCCTTGACCGGCGTCCCCAGCACCTCCCCCTCGGGGGCCTCGGCGGGAGCCGGGACCGCGGCGGCCGTGGTGCCGTCGTCGTCCGTGTTGATCTTCTCGATGATGGCGTCCCGCTCCGGTGTGTCCTCGGGCTTCACGATGCCGATGAGGATGTACAGGACGAGGGAGATGACCATCGGGAGGGCGACCTGGTACTCCAGCTTCACATCGGTGCGCTGGGAGAAGTCCAGGTTGTAGTTGACGAGGAAGAACGCGAGCAGACCGCACGCCCAGCTCGTCAGGGCGGCCGTCGGACCCGACTTACGGAACGGCCGGAGCAGACCCAGGATGAACGGGATCGCGATCGGCCCCATCAGACCCGCCACCCACTTGATGACGACGGTGATGATGTCCTTGAACGTCGGGGAGTTGACCTGGGTGGCCACCGCCATGGAGAAGCCGAGGAAGGCGACCGTGGTGACACGGCCCGCGATCAGCCCCGTGCGGGTGTCCCAGGCGCGTGCCGCACGCGAGAACGCCGGCACCACGTCCCGCGTGAAGACGGCCGCGATGGCGTTCGCGTCCGAGGAGCACATGGCCATCGTGTGCGAGAAGAACCCGACGACGACCAGGCCCAGCAGCCCGTGCGGCAGCAACTGGTCGGCCATCAGGCCGTACGCGTCCGAGCCGTCCGGCTTCTGCGCCGTCACCAGGAGCGGCGACAGCCACATCGGGATGAACAGGATGACCGGCCACACGAACCACAGTGCGGCGGACAGGAACGCGGACCGCGTGGCCTGCTTGGCGCTGCCGGTGGCCATGTAGCGCTGCGCCTGGTTCCACATGCCGCCGTTGTACTCGAACAGCTTGATGAACAGGTACGCGATGAAGAACACCGTCATGTACGGGCCGGCGAACCCGTCCGCGTGACCGTGCAGTTTCGGCGAGTCCAGCGCCTTGGACAGACCGCCCTGGTCGGAGATCTTGTTCAGCGCGATGATCAGCATCGCGAGACCGGCCATCAACTGGATGATGAACTGGCCGAGTTCGGTCAGCGCGTCCGCCCAGAGGCCGCCGATGGTGCAGTACACCGCCGTGATGCCGCCGGTGATGAGGATGCCCTGGGTGAGCGTGACGCCGGTGAAGACGCTGAGCAGGGTGGCGATGGCCGCCCACTTCGCGCCGACGTCCACGATCTTCAGCAGGATGCCGGACCACGCCAGCGCCTGCTGGGTCTGCACGTTGTAGCGGTCCTTGAGGTACTCGAGCGGTGAGGCGACGTGCAGGCGTGAGCGCAGCCGGTTGAGCCGGGGCGCGAAGGCCTTGGCGCCGATGGCGACGCCGATGGCGATGGGCAGGGCCCAGGTGACGTACGAGGTGATGCCGTAGGTGTACGCGATGCCGGCGTACCCGGTGAACATCACCGCGCTGTAGCCCGACATGTGGTGCGAGATGCCGGACAGCCACCACGGCATCTTGCCGCCCGCGGTGAAGAAGTCGCTGACGTCGTCCACGCGCTTGTGGGACCAGATCCCGATCGCGGTCATGACACCGAAATACGCGACCAGGACGGCCCAGTCGAGACCGTTCATGTGCCCCCTCCAGGGGTCCGCCTTGTGAACCTGCAGATACCGGACGGCACTTCGCCAGTACACATGGAGGTCCCTCCCCGCTCGGCCGGAGCCGAGCGATCGAAGGAGGGGCGGGGCCCCGTGCGGGAGCGGGGACTTGGGGGATTGAACCGCTGCGGCGACCGGCCGGTCAAGACCTCGCGCGGTCACGGATATGAACGCAGATCAGAAAGCAGAACGATTTTGCCTCTACTTTACCCGTCCGGCTGTTGTCGTGCTCGTGACGTGGAACACACGATGAGCGGGCACTTCGCCAGACCCACAGAGCAACGACACGACGACAGCCGTACGGGATGCGGGTCCCGTGCGCCTGGGAGAGGGGGCCCTCGGGCCGTACCGCCTACCGCATGAGTTCGCCGGCGTTCACGAGCAGCGACTGCCCCGTGATCGCCCGCGCCCGGTCGCACGCCAGGAACACCGCGGCGTCCGCGACGTCCCCGTCCGTGGCCAGCTCCGGCAGCGCCATCCGCTCGGTGAGCCGGCGCAGCACGTCCGCCTCGGGCACCTGCTCCGTGTGGGCCGTGAACTGCACGTACGCCTCGACGGGCGGGCCCCACATCCAGCCGGGCAGCACGGTGTTGACCCGGATCCGGTGCGGGCCGAGCTCCCGGGCCATCGAGTACATCGCACTCGTCAGCGCGCCCTTGGAGGCCGCGTAGGCGGCCTGCCGCACCTGGCTCGGCGCGGCGACCGACGACTGGGTGCCGATGACGACCACCGAACCGCCGCGCTCCTTCAGGGCGGGCAGGCAGGCGCGGGTCATCCGCAGGGTGCCGAGCAGGTTCACGTCGATGACCGACTGCCAGGTCGTGAAGTCCGCGTCCTCCAGACCGCCGAAGTAGCTGTCCCAGGCGGCGACATGGACGACCGCGTCGATCCTCCCGAACCGCTCCACCGCGAGCGCCGCCAGCGCCTCGCACTGCCCCTCGTCGGTGATGTCCGTCGCCCGGTACGCCGTGTGCGTGCCCTCCGGGTCGAGTTCGGCCGCGGACTTCGCCAGGTTCGCCTCCGTGCGGGCGCCGAGCACGGCGTTCCCGCCGTCGCGCACCACGGCCGCCGCGACCTGGTGGCCGAGTCCCGCTCCGACGCCCGACACCACGACGGTCCTGCCGGTCAGCAGTGACATCCGGGGCCTCCCCGACTCTGGCAAATTGTCTGACGGAGCGTCAGAGTATGGGCGTCCGGCGGAGGAAGGAAGCCCCGCGCACGCTCCACCGAGGAAGGGGACCGTCATGTCGGAGGAGACCCGCAGCGACACCTACGCGGACCTGGCCGCCCTCGGCCCGTACGGCGTCCGCCCGGGCCACGCCCTGATCACCCTGGTCGAACCGCACCCGGGCCACGAGTACGCCTACAACCGCTGGTACGAGGACGACCACTACTACGCGGGCGCGATGGCCATGCCCTGGATGTACGCCGGACGCCGCTGGGTGGCGACCCGGGACCTCCAACTGCTGCGCCGCCCCGAGAAGTCCGCGGTGGCGGAGCCGGTCACCGCCGGCTGCTACCTGTCGACGTACTGGGTCACGGACGGCCGCTACGACGACCACATGAAGTGGACCGTCGGGATCAACCGGCGGCTGAACCGGGACGGCCGCGTCTACCAGGACCGTACGCACGTCTTCACGGCCTTCCAGGACCACGAGGCCACCGTGTACCGGGACGGCGCCGCGGGCCCCCGGGACTTCCACGCCCTCGACCACCCCTACGCGGGGCTCGTCCTGGAGGTCGTCGACGCCGCATCACCGGAGCAGCGGGCGGAGTTGCTGGAGTGGCTGCGCTCCCGCCACCTGCCGAGGCGCCTGGCCGGCTCTCCCGCGGCCCTGGTGACCGTCTTCCGGCCCACCCCGCTCCCGGGTGACCGGATGACGTACGTGAAGCAGGTGGAGGGCGTGGACACCCGGCTCACCCTGCTCTGGTTCCTGGAGGCGGACCCCCGGGACTGCTGGGAGGACCACTTCACGGGCCTGGACGAGGCGGTGGCCGAATCCGGCCTGGGCCGGGTCGAGTTGCTCGCCCCCTTCATCCCCACGGTCCCGGGAACGGACCGCTACGTGAACGAGCTCCGCTGAACCGACGGCACCCCACGGCGAGTGAGCCGAAGGGGCGCGCCTGTGTCGGGAGGCCGAGCGCGCGGAGGCCCCGACGGAGGAGGGGTCGAGCACGGTCGGCCTCCCGACACAGGCTTCTGCGCCCCGGAGGCGAACCGAGCCCCAAAAAAAGAGGAGGGCCCCCTCGGCCAGGACGGCGGGCCGGTCGAGAGGGCTCTGTCGGTGGAACGTATGAAGTTGTGTCGGGGTCATCCGGCGTCAGACGAGGTCGGAGGCTCCTCGGCCGACCTCGGCCACGAAGGTGTTCCACGCGTCCGCGGGAAAGGCCAGCGTGGGGCCGGCGGGAACCTTGGAGTCACGCACGGCCATCGCCGTGAGAACCGGGGACTTGACCTCGACGCAGGCGCCGTTGCCGGTGGAGTAGGAAGACTTGGTCCACGTGTCGGTGGCACCCTGCTGAATTGCCATGATCGCTCCAGAAAGCAGTCGTTCTTCGGTGAGTTGCCGCCTTCGACGCCATCGACGCGCTGTCACCGGGCTGCGGATCCACTACGGAATCCGCAGCTCGGTTTGCGCCAACGTTGTTCTTCGGTGGCGTGATCGACGCTACTCGCCAACATCGGGAGGCGAAGCGACTATTCACTCGACTGGATGGCATATTCCAGTGGGGTCTTCCATGTTGAGGTGCCGAAGGTGTAGGGTCCGGCACCTTCTCTGCGGAGGGCCTTCACAAGTCCCTTTCGTGCCCCCGCAGTTCCTCTCGGCACGCCTCAGCGCGCGTACTCCTTCGCGATGTCCGCGATGAACTGACGCGACTGCTCCACGTTCAGGGCCTGGGCGCGCAGGTGCTCGTACATCACGCTGTACTTCTGGACGTCGTTCGCCTTCTCCAGGTACAGGTCGCTCGTCACGCCCTCGATGTAGACGACGCTGGAGTCCGCCGCGTCGGGGAACTCCAGGATCGCGTACTGGCCGTTGAGACCCGGGTGCGCGCCCATCTCGAAGGGGATCACCTGCACGGTGACGTGCGGCAGTTGGGACTGCTCGACCAGGTGCTCCAGCTGCTCGCGCATGAGGGAGCGGTTGCCGACGGCGCGGCGCAGGGCGGACTCGTCGAGCACGGTCCACAGGCGCAGCGGGTTGTCGGGGGCGGAGATTCGTTCCTGCCTCTTGAGGCGGACCTGGACGCGCTTGTCGATGTCGGCGGCCGCGGTCTCCGGCAGGGCTCCCGCGATCAGGGACTCCGCGTAGGGCCGGGTCTGGAGGAGGCCCGGGACGACCTGGGGGTCGTACACGCGCAGGCTCGCCGCGTCGGTCTCCAGGCCGATGTAGACGCTGTAGGGGATGTCGCCGAAGGAGTGCCACCAGCCCTGCTGGCGCGAGTCCTTGGCCATCTGCATCAGCGAGTCGACGATCCGGTGGTCCTCGACCTCGTAGACCCCGCACAGGTCGCGGACGTCGCGCTGGCTGATGCTGCGGCGCCCGTTCTCCAGGCGGCTGATCTTCGACTGCGAGACCAGCAGTCGCTCGGCGACCTCTTCGGCCGTCATGCCCTTGAGCTCGCGGAGCCGGCGCAGCTCCTGGCCCAGCCGGCGTCGTCGGACGGTGGGATTGACACTTGACGCCACGGGACGTGCACCTCCGGCTGCGGGCCTCTGCTTTGCGTATCTGCTGTTGAGCAGATTGCCACCAAGGTGCTTTCTACCGCTGGGAAACAGCGGATATGCGCTGGGTAGGCGCACATTCGGGGTTTCGGCGGGTATTCGCGTCCCCGCGCGGGCTCCTTGGCCGTGACCGCCCGTCGCGACGCCCCGGCGCGGTCGCCGGTTCCGGTCCGCGGAGCCGGTCGCCGGACCCGCCGTGGAATGCGGCCGCGCGGGGCGGCGGAACCGTGTCGTCGTCCGGACGTACGGTCCTGTCGCCCCGCGCGAGCCAGCGGCTCCCGAACCGGATCATGGGGACTGCGGTGCGGCGCTGTTGTCCTGCGGCGGTGCTGGTGCTGCGGGTGGTGCGAGTCGTGCGGTGTGCCGTGGGACTGCGGCTCAGTGGACCACGGCGCGCGCCATCGACCCATGACGCGGTTGCATCGGAACACCGCGCGCGGTCTCCGGTGCGGACCTGACTCCGGCGGTGGCCGGACGGCCTGCCGGTGCCGGGCTGCGGCGCGGCTGTGCGGCCACACCGTTCTGAACGTCCATCACGGCGTGCGCCACGAGTCCGCCCATGGGGTCGTGCCTGATCAGGTCCCGCAGCCGGGAGCGGGACGATCGTCCCTCGTTACCCGGATACAGGTGCTTGCCGAGTCCGACCGCATGGGCCAGCGCGGCGAGCGCCGCGGTCCGCGGGTCCGGCGGGACGCCGGTGCGGATCGCGTTGTCCAGCCGGACCCTGATCTCCCGGCTGATTTCCGTGTCCGTCGCCTGATAGCGAGTCGTCGGAAGCACCCCGCACATCTGGCCGGCCACGGCATGGACCATGCCGCACCTCTCCAGATGCGAGAGATAGGTCTGGCGCAGCCCCAGCCGGGGCCCGCCAATCCAGTTGACCGCGCGTACGGGTGCTCCGCGTCGGCGAAGCAGTTCCAACGCACAGTCCAGTGTTGGATCTCCAGTCGGCCGTGGCACCACCACGGCGATACGATCCCCGTCTGGGGCTATCCGTCCGGCCAGCGCCAGCTCCACTAGCTGCGCTCCGGCCAGACCGAGGTCGAGCGACTGCGGCTGCGCGGTGGTACCCGTGGTCGGGTCCAACGCCAGCAGCAGAAGCTCCTCCGGAATTGTTCTGCGGCTCCTGCCCATCCATGCCTCCCCGCGTGGATGAATGACAGGGTGACCCCTCTCACATTGGTCTGTCGAGGGTGCGTGACCGGAATGTAGTGGAACCAGTAGGTATGTCGTTCTCGTCTACCGCAGGGGTCAATCCCTCACACAGGACACTGGTACATGGTTCGGACAGCGATGTCCGGGCGGCGGGTTAAGGGTTTGACGGTTCGGTTCGGCGCGCGGAGGGCGTGCGTCACATGGAGGAGGCATCGGTGGCGGGCGAGTCCCCCGACAGGTCGAAGCAGAACGAGTCGTCGGCGTCGTCGGCAGAAGCGACGCCGGTGACCCCGGCGCCGGTTCCGGGTCCGGCGCGGCCGGGCGATCCGTCGTCGGCGGCGTCCTCGGCGTCGCCGGGGGCCGTCGCGCCCTCGTCGGCGCAGAGCACGGCTCCGGCCGATCCGCGCATGGCGATGGCCCGCGAGCGGGCGGCCACGGTCCGGGTGGACCAGGCGACGGCGGTCTTCTCCACGAAGGCCCTGGCGGCGGACACCTCGCGCCCGGCGGAGCCGACGGCATCGGCCACGGCCGATGCCAGGGCCACGGCGGAGGCCTCGCGCACCGCCGGGTCCGAGCGGGCCGCTGAGCCCGCGTCGGGCACGGACGCGGCCGAGGCGCCCGCCGAGGGCGACACCCGGCTGCGTGCCGCGGTCGCCGCGTGGGTCGCGGGATCGGACGAGAACCCGGCGTCCCCGGGCGCGTCCGGGAGCGGCGACGGTCACGGTGACGATGCCGTGAGCGCAGCCGCCGTGGCCGAGCGCACGGACCGCTCCGACGCCGCCACGGCGGCCGAGGGGCCCGAGGACGCCGCCGAGGACTCCGCGGACGCGGAGAGCGCCGACAGCGCGGCCGACGCCGGTTCCGGCAAGGACTCGGGCCCGTCCGCCGGGCCCGCCGCGGTGTCCGTGCCCGACGCGACGGCCGACACGACGGCCGATGCCGTGCCCGCCACCGACGAGCCGCGCACCGCCCCGAGGCCGGACACCGCCTCCCGCGAGACGTCCGACGCGGGCGAGCCCGGCCCCGACGCCGGGTCCGCGAAGGCCGCCACGCCGGCCACCGCACCCGCCTCCGCACCGTCCGAGCCCGCGGACGCCGCACCCGGGCCCGCCGCGTCCGACGGCGAGCCCGCGGACGCGAAGCCCGCGTCCGCCGACGTCGAGCCCGAGGACCGGCCCGGTGCCGAACCCGTACGGGATGCGGCTCCCGCGCCCGAGGACGCCCCCGAGGACGCTCCTGCGGCCGCCCCCGCCGCCGACGCGGCCCCGGGCGCGGACGCGGCGGGTGACACCGGCCCGGACGCCACCCACGACGGCGACACCGCCCCGCAGCCCCCCGTCGACGACGCCCCCGCCGACGAGCCCCCGGTCGACCAGCCGACCGCGATCTTCAAGGCGCCGCGGCCCGCCGTGGACCAGCCCACCACCATGCTCAAGCTGGGCGACGCGGCCCGCCGCCCGGCCGGCAGGAAGGCCGACGAGAAGACCGGCGAGAAGACCGCGGACAAGGCCGCCGCCGCCAAGGCCGTGGAGGAACCGGCGGCCAAGCCCGTCGGCGAGGCCGAGCGCACCAGCCGGTTCGTCGCCCTCAAGTCGCTGGACGAGGCCGCCGCCCCGGCCCGCCCGAAGCAGCCGGCCGCCCCGGCGGGCGCCGACAAGCCGGCCTCGGCCACCGCGGTCGTCCCGCAGGTCGGACCCGAGCGCACCACCCAGCAGCCGCTTCCGCCGAAGCCCCCGCTGGACCTCCTCGCCGAGCTGACGAACACCCCGCCGCCCCCGCAGACACCGGTCCGCACGATCGTGCGGCGGGTCAAGATCTGGACGCCGCTGGTCCTGCTGCTCATCGTGATCTTTGCGGTCGCACAGGCCTTCCGTCCGCTGCCGGCAGCGGGCCTCACGCTCACCGCCGACGAGACGTACACCTTCGAGGGCGGCACGCTCGACCTGCCGTGGCCCGGCCAGGGCCAGTCCGCGATCGAGGTCGACGGCGTCGGCAGCCTCGGCACCGACGGCAAGCAGACCCCCGCTCCCGTGGCGAGCGTCGCCAAGATCATGACGGCGTACGTGATCCTCCAGGAGCACCCGCTGAAGGGGAACGAGGACGGCGAGAAGATCACCGTCGACCAGCAGGCGGAGGACGAGTCGAAGCTGCCCGACGAGTCGACGGCGGCGATGTCGAAGGGCCAGCAGTTCACCGAGCGCCAGATGCTCCAGATGCTGATGATCCCCTCCGGCAACAACGTGGCGCGGCTGCTGGCCCGCTGGGACTCCGACAGCAAGAGCTTCGTCGCCAAGATGAACGCCGCGGCCAAGGACCTCGGCATGAAGAACTCGACGTACACGGACCCGAGCGGTCTGCAGAAGACCACGGTCAGCACGGCCGTCGACCAGATCAAGCTGGCCAAGAAGGTCATGCAGAACGACGTGTTCCGCAGCGTCGTCGGGATGGCCAAGGCGGACATCCCCGGGCTGGACAACACGATCTACAACAACAACGACCTGCTGGTGCAGCAGGTCGGCGTGATCGGCCTGAAGACCGGCTCCTCGACGCCGGCCGGCGGCAACCTGGTGTGGGCCGCGACGAAGAACGTCGACGGCAAGACGCAGACGATCTACGGCGCGGTGATGAACCAGAACGCCGGCACCGGCAAGGTCTGGGACAGCCTCCACCTGGCGCTCACCAACAGCCAGAAGCTGATCGACAAGGTCCAGAAGAGCCTGACCACCGCCACCGTGGTGAAGAAGGGCCAGGTCGTCGGCTACGTGGACGACCAGCTCGGCGGACGCACCCCGGTCGTCGCCACGAAGAACATGACGGCGGTCGGCTGGCCCGGTCTCAAGACCCACCTGTCGATCGGTGCGGGCGACACCGCGGTCCCGCACACCGGCAAGGCCGGCGCGGTCGTCGGTGAGCTGACGGTCGGCGACGGATCGAGCCGCTCCGTCAAGATTCCGGTCGCGCTGAAGTCGGACCTCGCCGAGCCCGGTCTCGGCGCGAAGCTGACCCGTATCGGGTGAGCCGACAGGGGCCGCCGGCGACGTGCCGGCGGACGGATCGGTGACGTACGCCGGGGAGCGGCACCCGCACCGCACGCCGCCGGACAGTGCCCCACCCGGGCGCTGTCCGGCGGAGTGCGTGCTAGCGTCGCGACAATCGGGGCTGCTCGCGAGCCGCGGGTCCCGGCCCAGAACGGACAACGGGACACGGGGAGAACCTTGCAGTGGCGACAGCGGAGCCGACCCACGCCGACGACGCCGATCCGGGCCCTGGAACGGACCCGCGAATACCGCTGCGCGGCCGTGTCCCCGAGCCGCTCGACGAGGCGGACGACCCCGCGGATTCCGGCGCCGCCGCAGCGGTAGCGCCCTCCGGCGCCGTCCGGCCGAACCTCTTCCGCCGCCATCCCGTCCTGCTCTCCACCGTCCTCGCCGGCGTCCTGCACGTCGTGTGGTTCTTCACCTTCGCGAACAGTGGCGGTGACCTGGCGGCGCAGGACGCGTGGGCGGAGTTCGTCGGCCGGCACCCGGACTCGGCGTACAACCTCGCCTGGTACGGCGGGATGCACCCGGTGTCGTACAGCGTGGTGTCGCCGTACCTGATGTCGGTGCTCGGCGTCCGCACGACGATGATGATCGCCGGGACGCTCTCGGCCGGGCTGCTGACGATGATCCTCATCCGCAGCCGTGCGGTCAGAAATCCGACGGCTCCGGCGCTCGCCGGTGTCTTCGCGCTGCTCTGCAACGCCGCCTCGGGCCGCGTGACGTACGGCCTCGGCACGGTGTTCGCGCTCGCCGCGGTCGCCGTCGTCTTCTGCTGGCCCTACCGCTGGCGCTACAAGCGCTGGGCGAAGGCGCTGTGCGCGGCGCCGCTCGCCGCCCTCGCGACGGCCGCCTCACCGGTGGCCGGACTGTTCGTCGGCCTGATCGCGGTCGCCCTGTTCCTCCAGAAGCGCCGCCCCGGCGCCTACGCCCTCGGCATCGCGCCGGCGATCGTCGTCGCCGTCTCCGCGTGGCTGTTCCCCTTCTCCGGCACCCAGCCGATGGCCGTCTGGTCGGTCATCCTGCCGTTCCTGTACGCGGTCCTGGTCTTCTTCCTGGTCCCCAAGGAATGGACGACGGTCCGCATCACGGCGGCGGTCTCCGGGCTCGCGGTGCTCGGCGTCTGGCTGATCAGCTCGCAGATCGGGTCGAACATCACGCGTCTGTCGATGCTGTTCGGCGGCGTCGCGCTGATCGCCGCGCTGCCCTTCGCCGTCCCGAAATCACGCAAGTGGTACGCCATCGTCATCGCGTTCGTCGGCTTCAACGCCTGGGTCGGCATCAAGTCGGTCGACGACGTCGTGCACACCACCCCGGCCGCGTCCTGGGCGCGTGAGCTGGCCCCGCTCGTCAACCAGTTGCAGGTGGTGAACGCCGAGAAGGGCCGCGTCGAGGTGGTCCCGGCCCGCTCGCACCGCGAGGCGTCCGCCCTCGCCCCGTACGTGAACCTGGCCCGCGGCTGGAACCGCCAGGCCGACATGGAGCGCAACCCGCTCTTCTACGACGACACACTCAACTCGGCGAACTACCACGAGTGGCTGCAGCGCTGGGCCGTCCACTACGTCGTGCTGCCCAAGGGCGAACCGGACGGCGACGGCGGCGAACGCGAACGCCAGCTCGTGCAGCGCGGCATGCCCTACCTCCGCCAGGTCTGGGGCGACGCCAACTGGCAGCTGTTCACCGTCACCGACCCGGCCCCGCTCGCCGAACCGCACGCCGTCGTCGACCGGGCCGAGCAGGGCGAGCTGACCATCGAGGTGAAGCAGGCGGGCCGCATCCTCATCCGCATCCCGTACTCGCCGTGGCTGAGCATCGTCGACGCGGACGGCAAGAGCCTGAAGCCGCCGCAGGAGACGAAGGCGTCGAAGGAGCGCGAGGAGGGCACCGCGAAGACGTACGACAACCTCAACGGCTGCCTGATGCCGACCGAGGAGACCGCGGCGGGCGACAAGTGGACGGAGCTGCTGGCCCCGAAGCCCGGCACCTACCGGCTCGCGGCGCCGTACCAGCTCCCCCGGGGCACCCCGTGCCCGGAGGAGCTGCGCTAGATCGCCGGAGGGCCGGTCCCCGGACCCGCCGGAAGGCCGGGTCTCAGTTCCGCTCGAAGGGGCCGCAGTACGCCAGGCCCGCGTCCTCCAGCGGCTCGTCGCGGAAGAACCGCACGAGCAGGTCGCAGAAGTCCTGCGGCCGCTGGAGGTGGGCCAGGTGCCCGCACTCCGCGATCGTCGTGAAGCGGGAGCCCGGCAGGTCCGCCGCCACCGCGCGGACCATGTCGGGCGTCGTGAGCGTGTCGTGCTCGCCGGTGAACGCCAGATACGGCACGGCGGGCACGGGGGCCCGCCGGTACCACTCGTGGGCCAGCAGCCGCCGGTTCCGCTCGATCGTCACCGCCACGTCGCGCGGGGTCTGCGCCGCGAACTGCTGGTGCATCAGACGGGCCAGCGCGGTGTGCTTGCGCACGGTGAGGTCGCCCGGCGGCGGCACGAAGCACCGCACGAACTCCTCCGCGGTCTCCTCGACGCGCCCCTCCTCCAGCATCCGCACCCAGCCCACGAGCGCCTTCGCGAACCAGCCCGGGACGTGGTCCGACATGCCCTGCACGGCGATCCGCCGCAGATGCTCCGGGTGGCGCTGGGCCAGCCGCAGGCCGACGGCCCCGCCGTAGCAGCCTGCGTACAGGTTCACCGGGCCGAGCCCCAGCTCGCGCAGCATGTGCGCGGCGCACTCGGCGAGGAAGTCGATGCCGTGCTCGGCGGGCAGGAAGTCCGCGTCCCCGAAGCCGGGCAGGTCCACCGTGACGACGGTCCCCAGCGCGCCGAGCCACCGCTCGTGACGCACCCACGAGTACCGCGTCTGGTCCGAGCCGCCGAGCACGAGGAGCGGCTCCGTGACGGGGTCGTTCCGCCGGACGACCCGGGCGGTGTACGCGTACCCCTCCCACGCGAGCGGGCGCTCCTCGACTTCCGTGGACGCCCCGCCTCCCGGCGCCTGGGCGGGGACGTGGACCGAGGAAGCGACAGAAGGCACAAGGAACTCCCGGGAGGGACGAGATCACCGAAACTCCCACTGGTACACGGCTCCCGGGAGCCGTGCCCGTTCCGTCACACGAAGGTGGACGGAGCTTCACCCGAAGGTGGGCGCGGCGCAGCGCATCGGTTTCCCTCCCCCGGGAGGGGGCGGGAGCGCGGCGCACCGGTACGCGTCCGGAGGGGGCGCGCGGCTAACGATCTCCGCCCGGAGGCGCGGTACGGAGGCCCGGTCGTGCGGGCCGCTGCGTCCCGGTCCGCGCTCGGAGCGGCGTCTCGCTCGCCGCTCGGAGGGGCGCGTCCCGGTCCGCCGGTCCGCCCGGACGGTGCTGCCGCGTCCCCTTCAAGGCCGGTCCCGTCCGGACGGGGACGCGGCACATAGGCCACGCCCCCGTCCGTCCGTCTGCTAGCCGTCCGTCTCCTGGCCGACCCGCCGCCGGACCGGGCGGCCGGTCACCGTACCGGGAACGCCACGTCGCACACCGGGTCCCCCGGCCCGGCCGCGTCCCAGTCGGCGAAGTAGATCTCCCGGCACGGGCCGTCGACGGTCAGCCCCTGCCCGGCGACCCAGTGCTCGACGGCCTCGAAGGCGGCGAGGATCTGCGGGTGGGCGACCTGCGCCTTGGTGATCCGGACGTAGGCGACGCGCCGCGCCGGCTCCACCCGGACCCGTGCCCCGGTGGCCCGGCCCTGCCGCTCCGCCCATGCCCGGGCGGCGGCCTCGTCGGCGACGGGCACACAGGACTCGGCGGGCCCGTCGCTCTCCACGCTCACCTCCGCGTGGTAGACGACGAAGGGCGACCCGGTGATCCCGCCGGACTCCCCGGCGCCCTGCTCCAGCCGGGCCAGCGAGCCAGGGATCCACACCGGCAGCTCGGGCGCGAGGACGTGCCGCGTCTCGCTCAGCACGACCTGCTCGGGCACCTCGGCGGTCTCGACGACGAACTTCTCGTACATCTCGGAACTCCTCCCGGAAAGACGTCCACGGAGGTAGCCGGCGAGGGCCCGCTGCGAGGCGAACCGTGCCTCGGCGCCGTCCCAGTACGCGGCGAGCAGCGCGGCCGCGTCGGACTCCGGCGCCTCCACCACCTCGGCGATGCGCGCCAGCGGCATGTCCAGCTGGCGCAGCAGCGCGACGAGCCGGGCCCGCTCGGTCTGCCCGGCGCGGTAGTAGCGGTAGCCGCTGACCTCGTCGACGTACGCCGGGCGCAGCAGCCCGAGGCGGTCGTAGAGGCGCAGCGCCTTGGCCGACAGCCGCGCCCGCGAGGCGAACGCGCCGATGGTGAGCAGGTCCTTGTCCACCCGGTCATCCTCCGTCACCGGGCGAGGGCCGCCCGGTGAGGAGGACGCTGCCCCTTGCCCCAGGGGCAAGGTCAACGAAAGGGTTCAGCCGATGGCCTTCTCGACCGCGGAGACCAGCTCGGCGGACTCGGGCTCGGTCTGCGGGGAGAAGCGGCCCACGATGGTGCCGTCCCGCCCGATCAGGAACTTCTCGAAGTTCCAGCGGATGTCGCCGGTGTGCCCCTCGGCGTCGGCGGTGCCCACCAGGCGCTCGTACAGGCCGTGCCGCGCGTCGCCGTTCACCTCGACCTTCTCGGTCATCGGGAAGGTCACGCCGTAGGTGGCGGAGCAGAACTCGGCGATCTCCTCGGAGCTGCCGGGCTCCTGGCCCATGAACTGGTTGCAGGGCACGCCGAGGACGGTGAAGCCCTGCGCGGCGTAGCGCTCGTGCAGCTGCTCCAGACCCGCGTACTGCGGGGTCAGCCCGCACTTGGAGGCCACGTTCACGACGAGGACGGCCTTGCCCGCGTACTGGGACAGGTCGGCGGAGCCCCCCTGGAGGGAGCCGATCTCGATGTCGAGCACAGAGTCAGAGTGGTCAGTAGTCATGAGCGGATGCTAGCTCCGGTGGATGACGGGACCGTCGGCCCCGCCCTCCCGTCCCTCGCGCTGGGCCGTGACGAGCACCTCGCCGGCGGCCGTCCGCGAGTACAGCACCGACCGGCCCGCCCGCCGGCGCCGCACGAGCCGCGCGTCCAGCAGCACCCGCAGATGCCGGCCCACCGATCCGAGCCCCTGCCCGGTCACGGCGACGAGCTGGCTGGTCGAGAGCGGTGAGTCGAGGAGGACGAGGACATGGGCGCGGGCGCTCCCGAGAAGGACCCCGAGACTCTCCGGGACGGCCGCCGCCCGTACGTCGGCCAGGGCGCCGGTGCACGGGTAGACCACGGCGTAGCGCCGGGTGGCCTCCCAGGACACCCATCCGGTCCTCGGCGTGACCGGCACGAAGACCAGCTGGGCGCCGGAGATCTCGCGCGGCGGGTACTCCTGCAGGTTCACCTGGAGGCGGTTGCCGCCCAGCCAGCGGGTCCCCGGCCGCAGCCCGTCCAGCGCCGCGGCCCAGCCGCCCTGGCTCAACTGCGCCGTCCGCGCGACCACATCGGCCTCCAGGACGCGCCGCCGCCGCTCCCAGTCGGGGCGTACGGACTCCTCCCAGAGGGCGGTGAGCAGCGCGGCGGCGCGCTCCGGCAGGTCGTCACGGTCCGCGAGGACGGCGGGCAGCGGGCCGCCCGTGGAGCGGACGAGGTGGGCGCGGGCCTCCTCGGCCGGTGCCTCCCGCACGCGGGCGATCTCGGTCTCGAAGGGCTCGTCGCCGTACGGGGTCGGGGTGAGGAAGTCGGCGATCCAGCCGCGCCCGAGTCCCGAGCGGACGAGCAGCGCGCTGACGGGGTCGGCGGCCAGCCGCCCGCCGTACGCGGGCAGGTGGGTGTCCAGCCAGGCCTGTTCACCGGGGTGCGCGGCGACGCCCGCGTGCAGCAGCTTCAGACAGGCGAAGGTCTCGGCGAGCGGCGACAGCACGAAGCGGCTTCCGGCGAGTGTGTCGGCGTTGACCTGCCACCAGCCCATACGGACGTCCCCCCGTTCCTCGGCCGCCCCCGGCATACCGCGAGCCTTACCGCCTTGCGTGCTCCGCGTGCTCCGCGTGCTCTGCGTGCTCTGCGTGCTCCACCCGGCCCCGGGTGACGTTTCGCGGGTGCGCGAAACAATATCGGGCGTCCCGTCCGGGCCGGAGACTCCCCGCATGCGCAGCTACTCGGAGCTCTTCCGCACGCGGGAGTTCACCCCGCTCTTCCTGTCCGCCTGCCTCAGAACCGCCGCCTCGACCGTGAGCGGCCTCGCCCTCGCCACCCTCGTCTACCGGGCCACACGGTCCCCTCTGCTCACCGCGCTCAGCATGTTCGGTCCCGCGCTGGCCCAGGTGGTCGGCGCGACGACCATGCTGTCGGCCGCCGACCGGCTGCCGCCCCGGGCGACCGTGTCCGGCATCGCGTTCCTCTTCGGACTCGGTACGGCCGTCATGGCGATCCCCGGCCTCCCGGTCTGGACGGTCTTCGCCCTCCTGCTCCTCCTCGGCCTGGTCCAGTCGTTCGGCGGCGGCGTCCAGTGGGGGCTGGTGAACGAGATCCTCGCCAAGGAGGGCTATCTGCTGGGGCGTTCGGTGTTCAACATGATGAGCGGCCTCGCGCAGATCACCGGATACGCGGCCGGCGGCGTCCTGGT
Source organism: Streptomyces sp. NBC_01428 (assembly GCF_036231965.1). Classification (NCBI taxonomy): domain Bacteria; kingdom Bacillati; phylum Actinomycetota; class Actinomycetes; order Kitasatosporales; family Streptomycetaceae; genus Streptomyces; species Streptomyces sp. NBC_01428. The sequence continues at coordinate 5,300,686 of NZ_CP109499.1, forward strand.
GGCCCTGCTCTCCCCGCGCATCACGCTCCTCCTCGCGGCCGGCCTCTACCTGGCGTCGGCCCTCACCGCCCGCCTCGGCCTCACACCCCGGGCGCCCCGCGCCTCCGGCCGCCCGTCGATCGCCCGGACCTGGCGGACGAACGCCCGGCTCTTCTCCTCGCCGGAACGCCGCACCCTCTATCTCCTCCTCTGGGTGCCCAACGGCCTGGTCGTCGGCTGCGAGTCGCTGTACGTGTCCTACGCGCCGAGCAGGGCCGGCGTGCTCTTCGCCTTCGCGGCGTTCGGCATGTTCCTCGGGGACGTGACGACCGGGCGCCTCCTCGCGCCCCGGGTCCGGGCCCGCCTGGGCATCCCGTTCCTGCTGCTCCTCGCGACGCCCTACCTGCTCTTCGCGCTGCGGCCCGGAATCGGGGTGGCCGCCGCCTGCGTGACCGTCGCCTCGGTCGGCTTCGGGTCGAGCCTGATCCAGCAGGAACGCCTGGTCGCCCTGATCCCCGACGACCTCAGCGGTCACGCCCTCGGCCTGCACACCGCGGGCATGCTCACCATGCAGGGCGTGAGCGCCGCGATCGCCGGAGGCGTGGCCCAACTCGCCTCGCCCGCAACGGCGATGACCGTCATGGCGGCGGCGTCGATCGCGGTGACGCTGACGCTGGCGCCGTCGCTGCGCCGGGGGAGGGCCGCGTCGCCGGACCGCCAACACCGGGAGGCACCCGCGTCAAACGGAGGCCAATCGCAGGTGAACTCTCCCTGAAGAGGCACCTTTTGGGCGGTCCGGGTCACAACCGCCCCACCCCTCCCACGGTCGAACCGGGTGTCCGGACGCGCGTAACCGAACGCAGGCGAACCGGACCTCACGAGGGAGAGCCATGTTCAGTCGTCCGAGCCGCCCGAGCCGTCCCGGTCGTCCCAGCGCCGCTCTACCGAGGGCGCTAGCGCTCGCCGTGGCGACCGTCGCCGTCTCCGCGGTGGTGGCGGTCCCCACGGCCGGCGCCGCCACCGCGCAGGGCGCCACCGCGGTCTCCACCGGCCAGAAGCTCTTCTACACGGCCGCCGCCGGGCAGACGAACCACCTGAAGATCGACTGGGCCCTCGGCCCGACCGACCCGGACTCCCAACTGGCCGACTACATCTACACGTTCGACGACACCGTGACGATCACGCCCGGCGCCGGCTGTGTCCGCCCCGACGCACGGGACACCACGAAGGCCGTCTGCACGGTCACCGAACCCAACACCTCGGCGTCCGACCTCGACACCCTGATCGTCGACCTCGGGGACGGCGACGACACCGCGAACGTCGACCCCGACAACAGCGGCTACTCCCGCATCCACGGAGGCCCGGGCGACGACACCCTCACCGGCCACGGCAGCGACGTCCTCTACGGCGACGACGGCGACGACCACCTGTCCGGAGGCGGCGGCGTCTACGGCGACGGCGCGCTCGGCGGCGCCGGCGACGACACCCTCTCCGCCTGCGGTCACACCTGCCGCGGCGGCTCCGGCGACGACCTCCTCATCGGCGGCATCAGCGAGTCCGACGAGGAGTACACCGACTACGCCAACGCCCTCTACGGCGACGACGGCGACGACATCGTCCACGGCAACGAGGGCGACGACACCATCGAGGGCGGCCGCGGCAACGACCGCCTCTACGGCGGCCCCGGCGCCGACACGATCCACGGCAACACCGGCAACGACCTCCTCCACGGCGGCCCGGCCACGGACAAACTGTCGGGAGGTGCGGGGGTGAACCGGGTGTACCAGGACTGAGGAACTGGTGCCAGGACTGAGGGGCCGGGGCCGGAGTGACCGGGCCCGGAAGCGCCGGCGTCCCGGCGGCCGGAGAGAATCTCCTTCTCCGAGGTCCGAGACGCGAGGTCCGAGGTCCATGGGAGAGGCAACGGTCCGGTCCGTTCGTGGACTCCTTTCCTTGTGGAGGAGGTGCTCATGAGGGACGGCAAGCAGGTCCGGGACGCGGAGTTCCAGCAGTTCATGACGGGCCACTGGCCACGGTTGATGCGTACGGCGTTTCTTCTCACGGGGGATCGGCACGCGGCCGAGGACCTGGCGCAGTCGACGCTGGAACGCGTCTACGCGTCCTGGCGCAGGGTCGGCGCGGCCGACGACCCCGAGGCGTACGTGAGACGCGTGATGATCAACATGCACGCCCGTAAGCACAGACGAAAGCTGAAGGAGTTCCTCGCGCCGCGGGACGACTCCGACCTCGTCGGCGACATCGCCGACGCCGACGACCTGATGGCCCGGGCCGACGACCGCGACGCACTGCTCGGGGCACTGACCGGACTGCCGCCCCGGCAACGGGAGGCGGTGGTCCTGCGCTACTGGGCCGACCTCACCGAGACGCAGACGGCGGAGGCGATGGGCTGCTCGGTCGGCACCGTCAAGAGCAACGCGGCCAAGGGGATAGCGAAGCTGCGCGCCCTGCCGGTCCTGAACGACGTCGTGGGCCAGAGGGGGCGGAAGTGATGAGCACGGACCGGGAGAACGACACCATGGCGCCGAGGGAGATCTCCCCTCTTCTCACGGACATCGCGGACGAGTTCGAGGTCGGTGCCGCCCCCGTCCAGGCCGTCATGCGCGCCGGCGGCAGGCGCCGGGCCCGGCGGCGGACGGTCACGGCCGCCGCCGCGGTGGTACTGGCGGGATCGACGGGAGCCCTGGCCATGACGGGCCTGCCCGGCACGGGTGACGACACCTCGCCCGCGAAACCCGCCCCGGCGTACGAGCGTCAGGTGGACGAGCCGCGGATCTCGCACGTCGGCTTCGGCACGTACGACGGCGCGAAGTGGGGCGTGAACGTCCAGGTGTGGCCGGCGCCCCGCGACAAGACGGGGGCCGCCCGGCAGCTGAAGGCCATGAACAGCTGGGGGCTCACCCCGGTGACCACGGGCGGACCGTCCGACCTGGTGGGCAGGACCAGTTACTTCGTCCTGCGCGGATACGGCGACACCGGCACCCGGCTGGTGACCTTCGACACCGTCGCCCGGCTGCCGCGGCCGAAGGGGACCGAGATCGACGCGATCCCGCAGCCCCTCACCGAGCGGGGTGCCCCCCTCCGCCTGGTCGTCGGCACCGTCGCCAAGACCGCGAAGCAGGTCGCCTGCCACTGGAAGAACGGCAGCACGACCCTCGCCGACCTCGCGCCCGACAACTCGGCCCAGCACGACGTCCAGGCCGTGATCCGCTCGGTCGACGGGTACCCCACCGCCAACTGGTTCGCGTGCGTGGCCCCGGCATCGACGACGTACAAGTCGGCGGAGGTGACGAAGTAGGGGACGGGCGTGAGGGGTGGGGTGGGATGGGAGATAGGAGCTGGGCCGTGTCCGTCGCCGCGTCCGCCGACCACGACCACGAAGACGGTCGGCCCCGGGTGCACAGCGCACCCGGGGCCGACCGTTTCGTACGTGGGGGAGGTCCCCCTAGTTGCTGTGCGTGGTCCGCACCGACGCCAGGTCGGGCCGCGGTGCCGCCGGCACGTCCCGCACCGGACCGGTCGCGCCCACGGCGTCCCCGGCGAGCGGCGCGGAGAGCGCCGACTTCTGCGAGGCCGCTTCGACTCCGTTGTAGAACGGGAAGTACGACACGTTCGAGGTTCCCGCGCTGATCGCCGAGCCCGCAGCCGTCAGCTCGGACGACGAGATGGACGTCGTACCGCCGAACGCGAAGACGGCGCCCACGCCCGAGGCCTGCTGGCGCAGGTAGGTCGCGTCCGTCTCCGTCAGGGTCGCGTCGTCGGACCACAGGATCGGCCCGTACCAGAGCATGCCCGCGCCCGCGGAGACACCGCCGCGCCAGCTGTCCGTCCACGCCAGGCCCACCTGGGACGGCGCCGACCACCAGAACTCGGCGAGCGCCACCGAGGTGCCGTCGTGCCCGCTGCCGCTGACCGGATAGTACGTGAAGGTGTCGGGCCACTTGGAGAAGTAGGTGTGCGTGACCGCGTACTTCGCCGTGCTGCCGATGGGGATGATCATCGTCTCGTCGGGGTCGAGCGAGTTCAGGTACGCCTGCACGGACGACGTCAGCGAGTTGCCGTCGTTGAGGACGACCGTGGCCTTGCCCCCGGTGCCGAGCGACCCGGCGGCGGCGGAGGCCGCGAGCGCCGAGTGGTAGTCCGTTCCGGTGGCGACGAAGACGTAGTCCGGCGAACTGGTCACCGTCTTGGCGACGGCCACGGACGTCGAGTAGCGGGAGGTGCCCGCCAGCCGCTTCGGGGTGAAGCCCAGCGAACTGACCTTGCTGGAGACCGCGCTGGAGAGGACGTCGGTGCCGCCGACGAGATAGACCGTGGCACCCCGCTTCAGCGTCCGCTTCAGCTCCGCCTGCGTGGCGGACGACAGCGACGACTTCGACGTGACCAGCACCGGGCCCTGCTTCTGACCGCCGAGGGACTGCGCGGTCAGCGCGTAGGACGGGCTGTCCTGGTTGATGAGGACGGCCGACTTGGCGTCGACCAGACCCGGCTCGCTCTGGCCGAGCGTGTTCCAGGTCCAGCGCGACGCGGCCATGTTGGTGCCCGCCGAGTCGGCGCCCCAGATCCGGCCGGTGTTCTGGTTGCGCAGCGGCTGCCAGGCGACGTCGACGGTCGACGACGTGTGGGGCGGCAGCGGCAGCGTGGAGATGGAGCTGTCCGCGAGGTCCAGGACACGGGTCGACGAGACGTCGTCGTCACCGGTGTTGAACGCGATCTTCGTGCCGGTCGGCGCCCACTCCGGAGTGGTGGCGTGCGCCCCGGTGGTGAGCTGCCGCTCTCCGGTGCCGTCCACGTTAGTCACGAACAGCTCGCCGACCGAGTCCACCGTGCGGACGAAGGCGACGCGCGTGCCGTCGGGCGAGATCGCCGGGTGCGAGCCGTTGTCCGCGAGCTTGGTGAAGCCCTGGGTGTCGGCGTCGAACAGCCAGATCGCCGATCCGGTCGGGCTGCCGCAGGTGTCTCCGGTACGGACGAAGGCGATCAGCCTGTTGACCGACCCGCTCGGCTGACGGTCGCAGCCGTCCTCCGCCGTGGAGAACAGCGGCTGGGCGTAGCGGGAACCGTCGGACGGGGCCCAGCGGAGCCGGCCGCTCGCCGAGTAGACGATGATCCCGCCGCCGCCGACGAACGTGGGATCGCTCGCGCTGCCCACGGAACTGCTCTTCTCCTGGATCTTCACCAGGGTGGAGCCGGTGTACCGGCGGGTCTCGACGCGACCGCCGCGGACGTACGCGATCCGGCTGCCGTCGGGCGCCCAGGCCGGCTGCGTGGCCTGGTCGGCGATGGTGGTGTACGTGCTGCTGCCCGGCTTCACGAGCTGCAGGCTCTGCTCGGCCCCGTTGCGGAACGCGAGCATGCCGTCCTTCGCGTTCCACGTCACCGGACCGGAGGCGGCCGCGCCCGGAGCGACGGCCATACCCGCCGCCACGGCCACCGCGGTGCCCAGCGCCGCGAGCACGCGACGTCTGTGAATCTTCATGTGCCCCCACAAGAGTGATCAAAGGTCTGTCGTTCGTCTCCCCGACGCGGAACGGCAACCTCACGTTCCTGACGACAGTTGGATCACCGTAGCGGTGCAGGCGGCTCGAGGGAACAGAGTTCTCACAGGAAACATGGCAGGTACAACCGGGACGGCGTCGCCGAGCACCGGCTCCCGCCCCCTGCCGGCGGCCACCGGCGACGCATCGGCCCGCGCCCAGGACGGAACGCCCTGGCAGACTGCGTTCCGTCACCGTGCTTCGAGGAGATGCCATGCACCAGGTAGCCGTGGTCACCTTTGACGGATTCAACGAGCTCGACAGCTTCATCGCCTCCGCGTTGATCAACCGGTGCCGGAAGGACGGCCTGGAGGCCTTCATCACGACACCGACGCCGGTCGTCACGTCGATGAACGGTGTCGAGGTGACCGGACAGCGCCCGATGGAGTTCGTGACGGAAGCGGATGTCGTGCTGATCGGCAGCGGGGTGAAGGCGCACGAGGTGGTCGCCGACGACCGGCTCATCTCCCGACTGCCGCTCGACCCGTCGCGACAGCTGATCGGCGCGCAGTGCTCCGGCGCTCTGGTGCTCGCCCGGCTCGGCCTGCTCACCGGCATGCCGGCCTGCACGGACCGCAAGACCCGCCCCTTCGTGGAGGCCCACGACATCACCGTGCTGGACACCCCGTTCCACGCCGAGGGCAACATCGCGACGGCCGGCGGCTGCCTTGCCTCCCCGTACCTGGCCACCTGGGTCATCACCCGCACCCTCGGCGAGACCGCCGCGCGCGACGTCCTCGACTACGTGGCTCCGGTCGGCGAGAACGAGGAGACGGTCGAGCGCGCTCTGGGCGCCGTGCACGGGGGAGAGATCGCGCTGCGCTGAGATCCGGTGGGCGAGCGGGGGGCCGCCGGCCGGGTGCGCCTGGACCCGAGTGGTGTGCCGTCGCTCCGTCCCGGCTCGGCTCGACGCGGTGGACGACGGCACCCGAGCGACGACATCCGCTCCTCGGACAACCGGCGAAGAAACACCGATGAGTTCCGCCGACCGGGCCGGTCTATCAGGACGTACGCCATCGAGCCACCGACTGGAGACCCGCCATGACGAATCCCGCGCACCCGGGCCGCAACCTGTTCGTGAACCTTCCCGTGGCAGACCTGGAGCGCAGCAAGGCGTTCTTCGCCGGGCTCGGGTTCGGCTTCAACCCGCTGTTCGCCGACGAGACGTCCGCCTGCATGCTGGTCGGCGAGAACGCCTTCGTCATGCTGCTCAGCCGGGAGAAGTTCGCGCAGTTCGCGAAACTGCCGTTGGCCGATCCCACCACGCACACGCTGGCGCTGTACTGCTTCAGCGTGTCGTCCCGCGAAGAGGTCGACAAGGTCAGCGCCGCCGCGCTCGAGGCGGGCGCCACCAAGGCGGACGACGCCGAGGACTACGGCTTCATGTACTCCCGCAGCTTCTTCGACCTCGACGGTCACGGCTGGCAGGTCATGTGGATGGACCCGACCGCGGCGGAGCAGGGCCCGGAGGCAGCCACGGCCTCGCCCCAGGAAGCCGACACCCCAGCCTGACGCACACCGCACACGGCACGGCGGCGAAGCGGTCATCGACAGCGACCCCTCACGAAGGCCCCGGACCAATACCGGTCCGGGGTCTTTTCCCTGTGCCCGGGCGGGATGGGAACCTGCGCCAGCCGTATTGGGCGCGAGGTGGGGCGCACACAGGCCTGAGTCCCACGCCAGGCACGATAGAGGGAGCCAGGTTCCCCGTTCGGCTCGGACTGGGCCGAACTGAGCCGACCTGGCTCGGACTTGGGGAGTCGAGAGCGCCATGTGGGACGGTCCCTTTTACCGCGTGCGGCGGGACGGGTACGAGATCTGTTTCGTGCCCGCTGCGGGCGAAGCGCTTGAAGACGTCTGCAACGTCGATATGTGGGTGATCTTCGCGGACGGGCTCCGGTGGTCAGGGACCATCTTCACGCTCGCCGAGGTCCAGCGGCTCATGGAGAGGTGGGCGACGACAGGTGAGGAGCTTGGAGGAAGCTTCTTCGCCTGCTGGGACGGGCTCATCGTCCGTGACGCCGGTATACCGGCCATGGTGAGCGTCGTGGATCACCTGGTCCAAGGAGATGAGTACAGAACCGTGTTTCGCCGCGTAGGCCGCGCCGACTCTGCCGCGGACTGATCCCCTGAACGCGCGCAACGGGCGTGATGGTTGCCGAGGTCTGCTGGGCCGATCACCAGGTCGCTCGGTCACTGGGTGGCTGCGAGCCGGTGGCGGTCGACTGCGGTCGTGCCGGTTGCTGCATCTCACCGCTGTCCGGCAGGCAGGTCGGTCGGCGCGCGATCGACGGACTGCCGCTGACATGCTCCGGCATCATCGCGTGTGTGACGCAGAGCGAACACGTACTGAGGATGGCCGATCTCCGGCGAGCCTGTTCCGTACTCCTCGACGAGGCGGAACGCCGGTTCGGCGACGAGGTGAACCTCTCCGAACTCCCCGTTGACTACTACTGGACCCTCGACCTCGCAGCCGCGTTCGACATGAGCCAGACGCCGGTGCAGCTCGGTTGCGGGCAGGTCGGCGATGATGCCGCTGAGATCGGGGCGGTTGCGCGACGGCCCCCAGGGGACGTCGTCGCCCTGTGGCACGATCTCGATCACGTCGCCGGTGCGCTGCGCCTGCTCGCGCATCTCGATCTGCCGCGGTGAGCACAAGGCGCCTGCTGCCTACTGTCACCGGTGGTGCGTCGGGCGCGACGGCTGAGAGTCGAACCGGGACCGTCCGGCACCACTGGATGAACGCAGTCACGGCCGGAGGTACGTCCTCGACTGCCTGACTGCCTGACTGCCGGACGGCTGACTCCGACCGCCGCTCCAACCTGGTCTGCCGCCGCAGGCCGACTACTGGGTGGGGGAGGCGAACGGATTCCCGTCGAGAAGCGGTGGGCCACTCACGTGCGCTCCCGGAAGCAGGACCGGTGCCCAGTCCGGGCCGCGTTGCTCCTGCCACCACCTGCCGATGGTCCGGAACTTGTCCTCGAACCCGCGATCCCAGCAGAGGAAGCCGGTGATCGGCGCCCGCAGGCGAGTGCGACGGCCGTCTGCTTCATACAGCACGACGACTTTGGCACCCTGGAAACCCTCGATGCGGATGGCCTGGACGTCTGCCCACTGAACAGTCCGGCGGCGGAGGCTGTGCACGGTGGCCGTCGACTCCGTGAGAGTGACGCCGAAGTACCGCCCGGCGATCAAGAGGACGAGCAGCATGCCGCCCCACATGCCGAACGACTCGGTCATCTCGGCCCCGACGGGCGTCCCAGCCATCCAGTCCCAGATTTTCGTGGCCCAGACGATGACGAGAAGCGGCAGACCAGGCATCACGGATTGAAGAAGCGTGTGCCGGTAGCGAAGGCGCGACGGCGGCCCAGCTACGACGTGCGATTGCCCCACGGTCCCTACCTCCTGCACGACGCAGCCGACGTGGGCGCGTGATCACTCGGGCAGCATCGCGGACCGAAGGCGCGCTGTCCATCGACTACGCCTGCCGGCCCGAGCAGCAAGCCGAGATGCCGGCGTGCATTCCCACGACCTCCGGCACACCGGCAACACGCCCGCCGCGTCTGGCGAGAGCCTGCGCGGGAGCGGGTGACAAGGATGAGCGCAGCACGCCCGATGGACGTACCCGGGCGGGAGGAAGCCTGACCTGCTGCCCAACACGCTTTCCAACCGTGTCGGAGGAACTGTGCACAAGGGCGTTCACCTGCGGTATCGGCGTCTGGGCTTCCGACGCTCCTTAGGCCCCGTCCCGCCTGAACGACCGTGAACAGTGCTGAATGTGTCGGAAGCTGAGACGGCCGCACGCGGTTCTAGGCGCCTTCCCAACTGAAGCGGCCCTCCAGTCGGTCGGGGCTGAGGTAGGCGAATCCGCTGCCATACGCAAAGTTCAGGAAGTACGGTCCGTCGTCCTCCATTCCGCCGAGGCAGAAGAAGAAGCGCCACGGTGCCTCTACCCCGGCCCGGTCCGGATAGGCAGGCCTGCCTCCCAGGTAGTCGCGGACATCGACCGTGCCGTCCTTCTCCAGGCTGCGCTCCACCGCCTCTGGGACAGCCGTGGTCTGGATTCGGAACTGGACGGAACTCGCCCCTCGTCGGGGTCGAACCGCCAAAGGGAACGCCCTTTGTCCCGATCGGCCCGACGGCGGCGAACTTGGGGACTCGGCCCCCGGGTTGGATGAGCAGGACGGTTTCGCCGTCTTCCGGGTCCGTCCCGCCGGTCTCTTAGTCCTCGTAGGACAGGAAGAGATACGCCATGCGCCGCTCGTCGCCCGGTCCCATAGGGACGGGGAACTGTCCGATGAAGTCCAGTGGCTCCGCAGTGCGGGGGTGTACCGGCCAGCAGGGCTCATCCAGCCATAAGGGCTCACCGCCCAGTTTGGCGACGGGCTCGGTGATCGGCTCCTCGACAGGGTGGAACGTCATTGCCAACCGGGGGAGGTACCCGGCGTCGTAGGGACCTTCGGCCTCCTCGACCGGGCGCAGCAGCAGCACGCCAGGACTGTAGCCGTTGGCAGGGTGCGGTCAGTCTTCGGCTGGGCTGGGTGCCGTGAGGTCGACCCATGTCCACGGCTTGCTGTGCCAATCACGGACCTCGCCTATAACGAGGTCGACGGTCGCGCCCACTGGCGGCAGCTCCTGCACGAGTCGCTTCACTCCCGGCTCGCTTCCGCGGCGAATCTTGTCCAGTGAGGCTCCCACCAGGTCGTACGCGTCGAGCTTTGCCGTGAGGCCCCATGGCTGGTGACTAGTGATCGTTGCTTGGACTGTCTCGCCTTGCCGAAGTTCGCTGGGAGGCCGTCTCGGTAGATTTGCCATGGCGACATCCTCCTCCTCAACCCACCACTCACCCCTGCTCTCATCCCAGCCGCCGCAGACCCACACACCGTGGAGCGGGCGTGGTTCAGGGCGTCGAGGTGAAGCGCGCCACTTTGCGAACGACCGATGTCAGCTGTAGATGGCAGAGGGGCCTCATCCACCGAGACTGGTGGATGAGGCCCCTCTGGACTGGTGCCCCGGCAGGGTTCGAACCTGCGATACCCGCTTTAGGTGCGAGGTTGGATAGTTCCGGTCCTGACCTGTGGGTTTCCATTCATGGAAGGCGTGGACCAATCCTCCTTCTGAGTACCGTAGTTGCCCTTCGGTCCCCGCCTGTTCTGGCGCGAAAGTGGCACGATGCGGGGCCTGTTGGACTGGTCGGTCGGTTGTCCGGCCGCTGCGGATCACCGGGGACCGTCCGTATCCAGGAGCGCAGTTTCCAGCAGACTGCGACGGGGCCTACGAGCATGGAAATCATCCACAGGCCCACGCTGGCGGGGGAGATCATGTAGTACTCCCACCGATCCGGAAGCAGGGCGGGAAGTGCGATCGCCAGCATGAGGGCAACCCACGTGCCTATCACCGTGAGAACGGCCTTGGACACGATTACCGCTCTCCGCATTGAATCCCCCGCCTTCGATGCTCTCTTCTGGCCGTAGGTTACATCGCGATTTTGAGGTCTGGCCTCGTATCGATCAGGTCGATGACAGGGTGCTTCCGTCGCCGGTCCGCCGCCCGGTGGGTGCCGGGTATCGGGTTCCGTGGGCTCGAGTTCGCCGAAAGTCAGGAACTGGCGACGTGCCTGCGGCGTTGCTGGATCCACCGGTGTACGGGCGGCGTCGTGCCGGCACCCACGATAAATCCGACCACGACGCTCTGGCTCGCGTACGCGACTACTCCGATAACTGCGCACAGGACCATGGCGATCACCACAAGGCCCACGACCTTGGTGCGCGACGCCAGCTGGTTCAACCATCTCACAGCCGAGAAAGTCGTGAGATACACGGTGGAGCCGAAAGCGGCCGACGCCAGAACGGTTAGAGCGTCCATTCCGCAACCTTTCAAAATCGGAAGCCGAGATGTGTATATCCGGCCATCACGGTCAGCCGTACTCCCTTTTAGCGATCAATCGGCCGGCAGTCTGTTTACGTGCGGTATCCGTTTACTTGCAGTATCCGTCGCCGCTCTTGCCGCTGTAATCCGCCAAGAGCATGGCCCACCTCAAGGTGCCCTGCCAAAGCCTTCCCCCTGCCGCCAAGCCTCGGCCGGCCCGACGACTCAGTACCGGAAGCGTGCGGTATCGCCGTTGATTCGCAACAGGAAGTCTCTGATGACCTCGCCCCCACTCTCGGGCACCAATTCGAGGCCAAGCGCGTAGATCGCCTCGTCAGCCTTGATGGCCGCGTCCTGGTCCTTGCGTTCCCAGGCAGCCCGAGATGCGTCAATGAATGGCTTGAGGGCCGGCCAGCCAGTTGAGGGCTCGAACCGGCAGTCGGTCCAGAACATATCGATGGCTTCGAGTGTGAGTACGCCGACGACCTCATGGCCTCGACACAATCGCCAGACCTGGTCTTCCATCACCGGCCCCCTTCATGGAGGTTGCACCGTACCCCGGCCGTGGACTCACAGAGCACGCATCCGATACCGACCGACCTGAACTGCTGTTTCCGACAGAAACCACAACCTTCCTCAGCTCCCATCCCGTCCGCCGTCGACCCACACACCGTGGAGCGGGCGTGGTTCATGGCGTCCAGGTGGAGCGCGCCACTGTACGAAGGACCTGGACGCCATGGGCCGCGTCTGCTCGGCTCTGCCTGGGTCGATGGTGGACGGGATGGGAGCCCCCAACGCTCGCCACGATGTGCCCGCGGCCGGGAACGGCGCCCCCTCCCACCCGGTGCCGGCCGATCCCCCGCCGGAGGCATCGTCTGTGACCGTGGGCCGAACTCGTCGGGTGCTCGACTCATGACCTCCGGGCCTATCCGCATGTGGGCGGGCGTCGGCGCAGCCGGGAGCCCGCCCGGCGGAGCGGAGCGCAGCCGGGGCTTGATGAAGTAGAGAAAGTTCTACCGCGCTGCGATCAGGCTCTTGCCGTCGTGGCTCCGTACTGAGACCCGTTGCCGTCCAGGGAATCCAGGAGCCGGATCGCGAAGACCTCGGCCATGCGCTCGCTGAGCTTTTCCGGCGTGAGCCAAGCGACCGCGGTGGATTCGCTGGACGTGCGCTCGGTGCCGCCAGAGGGCTTGCAGCGGAAGACCAGAGCGACGATGCCCCGGGTGGTGTTCTTGTAGACCCCGGTGAGCTGGTCCACCTCGACGAGGATCCCAAGAGCCGTCGTCGCCGGGTCATCCCGTTGCCCGCGCTCTGCATTGCCCCATTGCGCTGGCACCGGATGCGGCAGTCGGCGGCACAGAGCAAGGCGGGGGAGCAGCGGCAGGAGTCGGGATACGTCTTCACCACCCGCACCGGCCGCCAGGTCGGGCCGCGGAACGTCTACCGGTCCTTCACCCGGGTCGCCGAGTCCGCCGACCTTCGTGTGATCCGGCTGCACGACGCTCGGCACGGCACGGCCACCCTGCTCACGGCGGCCGGAGTGGCGCCCCGCGTGGTGATGGAGATCCTCGGGCACTCGCAGATCAGCATCACCATGGACGTGTACACGCACGTCGTGCAGGACACCCAGCGCGAGGCCATGAGTCACATGGACCGGCTGCTCAGGAAGCGCCCTGGTCGTCCGTGACCGTCGCCGTTGATGTCAGGTCTGGATGTCAGAAGGGGCCCACCTCCGAAAATTCGGAGGTGGGCCCCTTCTGAACTGGTGCCCCCGGCAGGATTCGAACCTGCGACACCCGCTTTAGGAGAGCGGTGCTCTATCCCCTGAGCTACGAAGGCGTGCGGATCGTGTGCGATCCGGTGGCTAGCCTAGCGGATGTGGGCTGGGGGCTGGGAAGGTTCCCCTTTGCACAGGTCGGCGCAGGTGGGCCCCCGTCTGAGGGTGGGCGGCGCGAGCGGGTGCTGAGCCCGCGGGGGTCCGGATCGATGGGTGGCCGTTCGGGCCAGGGCGTGGGCCGGGGGTGCGAGAGGGCCCGGCGGATCAGGGGGTGGCCCGGGAGTGTGAGAGGGCCCGCGGATCAGAGGGTGGGCCGGAGGTGGGAGAGGGCTGGGCGGATCAGGTGGAGCGTCCGGGTCAGCCACTGGTCTCCCGTCTCACGCGGCCGGTCTCCCGCCTCGCGGGCCCCTTCTCCCCACTCGTACGGCCGGTCCCCCCTCTCAGGCCGACCGTTCCCCCACTCGTACGGCCGGTCTCCCGACGCGTACGGCCGGTCCCCGGACAGGGGTAGGCGGTCCCCGGACTCGGGCCGTAGGTTCCCCGACCCCGGTCGGTGGTCGCCCAACTCGGGCCGAAGGTCCCCCCACCCGGGCCGGCGGTCTCCCGGCTCGGGTCGATGGTCTCCCGGCTCGGTTCGGTGGTCCCCCCGTTCGTGTCGGCGGTCTTCCGCCTCGCGGGGTGGTCGGTGGCCCCAGTACGTGGGGCTCGTGCCGCGGCCGGTGAGGTGGGGGAGCGTTGTCGTGCCCGTGATCAACGAGAGGAGCAGGGACGCCGCCGCCGGGACGTCGACGTTGCTGAGCAGCGAGCCGTCGGCCTTCGCCCGGCGCAGCGCCCCGTGCAGCGCGCCCAGCCAGTTGAGGTGGACGTGGAGCGCCGGGTCGTCCGGGGTGCGGATCTCCTGCGTGAGGCGGGCGCCCGCGCGGACCAGGGCGTCGCTCTCCACGAGTCGTACGACGGCGTGGGTCATCGCGGTGGCGATCTCGAAGGCCGGCGTCTCGCGCCGCGCGATCTCCGCGAGCGCCGCCCCCGACACCGCGCAGGCGTCCGCCTGGACCGCCCGCGCCAGGTCGGCCTTGGCGGCGAAGTGGAAGGACAGGGCGCCCTTGGTGACCTGCGCGCGTTCGCTGATCGCCGACAGGGTGGCGCGCTCGTAGCCGGACTGGTCGAACACCGTCGACGCCGCCCCGACGAGGTTGCGCCGGGTTCGTTCGGACCTCTCCTGCCTCACCACGGCTGCTGCCTCACCACGACGCGATCACCCGGGCTCCTGTCGTTCAGCCGCTTCCGTCTGCTGCGGACGACGCTAGGAATTCCCTTTTGGATCTGTCAACGAGGCGGTCCTTCACCGATCATCTTCACGCCACCGGGCCGCGAGGGCCCGCTAGTTCAGCGGAACCCGCCGGAAGGATCCCGCGATGCGCAGGTCCTGCTCGACGCGTGTCGCCGTCGCGTGCAGGTCGGGCAGGACATCGCGGACGCACGACTCCGCCGTACGGCGGGTGCTGTGCATCGCGACGTTCACCGCGGCCACGACCCGCCCGTCGCGGTCCCGCACCGGAACGGCGATGGACCGCAGCCCCTGCTCCAACTCGCCTTCCACCAGCGCGTATCCGGCCTCCCGTACGCGGTCGAGTTCCGCTCTGAGGCGCTCCGGGTCCGTGATGGTCCGCGGGGTCAGGGGGCCCAACTCCGTTGGCAGCGGAGCCTGTCCCTCCGGAAGATCGGCCAGAATCACGCGGCCCAGCGCGGTGGCGTACGCGGGCAGGCGGGTGCCGACGGTGATGTTGACGCTCATGACGCGACTGGTCGAGACCCGGCCGGTGTACTGGATCTCGTCACCCGCCAGCACCGCCAGGGACACCGAGTCGTGCAGCCGTTCGGAGAGCTCGCTCAGGTGGGGTGCCGCGATCTCGGGGAGCGTGGTCCGGGAGAGCGGCGGATAGCCGAGGCCCAGCACGCGCGGCGTGAGCCGGAAGACGCGGTCGTGCGCGGTGACGTATCCGAGGTGTTCCAGCGTGATCAGGGCGCGGCGGGCGGTCGCGCGGGCGAGTCCCGTCGCCTGGGCCACCGCGGTGAGGGTGAGTTCGGTGCGGCCCTCGCCGAACGCGGTGATGACGGTCAGCCCGCGGGCCAGCGACTCGACGAACTCCCGCCCCAGTTCGTGCTTGGAGGCGCTGGTCCAGTCGGCGAGACCCGAGGGTGCCGGCCGGCCCGGGGCGGTGTGCCCCGCGCGGTCGGGGAGCGGGGTCGGGCGTTCCGTCGTCAACTCCCGTTCCATGGCGGCCACCGCGGTCCGCAGGCGGGGCAGCAGGGTCTCGCGCAGATCGGCCGCGCTGTGCCGGCTGGTGTGGCTCACCACGTTCACCACGCAGGCGATCCGGCCTCCGTCGCGCACCGGCATCGAGACGGCGACCAGCCCCGGTTCGATCAGCTGGTCGTCCGAGGCCCAGCCCAGCCGGCCCGCCTCGGCCGCCCGTTCCTCGAAGTCGTCCCCCACCGCGGGGAGTCGGTTCGCCGGGGGAGTGCCCGAGGTGCCCTTCTCGGCGCGGGGCGCCCCACCGTCGCCCCCGTCCGGCCTCCGTGCCCCCTCCGGGTACGCCCTCCCCGCCCCTTCCGCGTAGGGCCCGGCGTTCTCCTCGACGTACGGCCTGCTGCGGGCCGGTACGGCGGGGAAGCCGCGGTCCTCCGGGTCGGTCGCCCGGCGCCGGCGCCAGTGCGTCCACTCCTCCTCGTTCCACTCGGACGCGAACAACGGTCCCGGGGCGGTGCGTTCGGCGGGGAGCAGGTCGCCGATGCGGAAGCTGAGGGACATCGCGCGGCGCCGGGTCGCCTGGTGGATGAAGCGGATGCCGTCGCGGTCCCCGACGGCGAGGGACACCGACTCGTCCAGCTCGTCGGCGAGCGCGTCGGCGTGCGCACCCAGCAGGCGGGGGAGCCGGAGGGCGGCGAGGTAGGCGTTGCCGAGTTCCATCAGCCGGGGGGTCAGGACCGCGTCGCGGCCGTCGAGGCGTACGTATCCCATGCGGGCGAGCGTCGCGGTGATCCGGTCGACGGTGGACCGGGCGAGGCCGGTCGAGCGTTCCAGGGCGCTCAGGCTGGACGACCCGTCCGCCGAGGTCAGCCGCCGCAGCACCGCGATCCCCCGGATCAGCGGGGTGACCGCCTCCGCGGGAACACCGTCTTCCCGGGGATTGCCGGCCTCCCCAGGGCCACCGGCTCCTCCGGAAACAACTGCCGCCCCGGGGTCACTGCCAGTCCCGGGAGCAACTGCATCCCCAAGGCCACCGGCTTCTCCGGGAACGCGGGCCTCCCCTGAGCCACCGCCACCCCCGGCAACACCCGCCTCCCCGAAGACACCGGCCGCCCCGGAAGCACTTGCCCCCCGGGAGAGCCCGGCCGCCCCTCGGACCTTCGCCGGGGTGTCCGCGGAAGCGTCCGCCGGGCCGCCGGGTCCGCCCGCCGAGGGGACCACCGGAGCGGGAGTGCTCCCCGGAACGGGAACCTCCAGGGAGGCGTCCGGCGGCGTGGCACAAGGCGGCGTCCCACGAGGCGGTGTCGCACGCGGCGGCGTGGTGTTCGACGGGGTGGCGTTCGATGACATGGGCTCTCCGTTGCGGCTCTCGGAAGAGTCACCGTGTGGCGGATCTCAGACGAGCCACGGTAGTGCGTGCCCGGCCGGCGGGGCAGGCCGGCCGCTCCCGGGCCCGGCTGCCGGGTCTGCCGCGCGCGCCCGTCCCGACGGGCCCGCGGCGGCTCGTCCGGCCGTCGGCGGTGACGTCAGCGGCGCGTCACGTACACCCGATACTTCCCCTCGGTGTCCGCGTCCGCGACCCGGACGGTGAGTCCGGCCTTCGTGTCCTTGAACGTCTCACCGGGGGAGAAGGGCGCGTCGGAGAGCTCGGCGTGCACGTTGGGGGAGCGGGTGCAGCCGCCGCTGTCGCGGTGCGCGTCGGTCACCGTGACCGGCCCGTTCCCGGTGTCCACGTCCGTGTCGACCTTGTAGACGAGGATGCCGGGGCTGCAGACGGCGGAGTCGTTGCCGGCGCGGGTGCGCAGTTCGAGGACGTACCCGCTCTTCGGGCCGAGGGGGACGATGACGAGCTTGGCGCCGCCGCGCCGCTCCAGCGGGGTCAGCTCGTACTCGGTGGTGCCGGGCGCCGCCGCGCAGCGGATCTGGGAGTCGTCGAGCCAGCCGAGCTTCCACTTGTGCCAGCCCAGGAGGTCGTTGTCGGCCCCCCAGTCCTCGCTCATGATGTCCCAGTGCCCGACGGCCCCGCCGCCGGCCTGCGTGTAGAGGTCGGGCAGGCCGAAGGTGTGGCCGTTCTCGTGCGGCAGGACGCGATAGCCGGTGTCGGCGTAGGAACCGGAGCCGTCGTCCTGGCGGCTGTAGACGAAGGACGCGTTGGAGACCGGGACGCCGTCCGCGACCGGCGCCTCGGTGTTGCCGGCGAACGTCACGGACAGCACGGTGTCCAGGGCGGAGGGTCCGGCGTTGGGGGTGACCAGCACGTTCAGGATGTCGTACGAGCGGAAGTCGACCTCGGGGTCGGCCGCGGCCACGATGTCCTGGACCAGTTCGCGGTATCCGGGGTCGAAGGGCGCGCCGCGTTCTATGCCGTAGTCCTTGAACGCCTTGGGCATCCGCAGCCAGTGCCGGATGGGGGCTTCGGGGCGGTAGTCGAGGCGGCCGTAGGAGCCGGTGCGGAACCACTCCTGCGTCTTGGGGAAGAACTCGCCGTACCGGTCGAGCGCGCTGCCCTTGCCGGGCGCGTCGGAGAAGTCGACCATCAGCGTCAGTGCGCGGACCGTACCGGTGGAGCGGGCGTAGCCGGGGGCCGTCGGGATGCCTTCGCCCATCTGGATGCCCGCCGGACCGTTGATCATGCAGGGGCCCAGTGCCGTGGATCGGGCCAGCGGCACGGAGCCCGCCGTCGCCGAGCCCGCCGTCAGGCGCCCGCTGACCGCCGAGGTGCTGACGGCCAGGGTCAGCACGGTCACGGTGGCGAGGGCGGCCAGACGGCGCGGGCGTATCCGGCGGCTGGACGGCTGCATACGGGGGCCCTTCGCTCCGCGGCAGTCGCCGGTGTCCGACTGCGCCCTTTCGATCACCCTGAGTGGGCGACGCGCCGGGCGCGCGCTGGACGAGCCCGATCGGGTTCATCCCTCGGGCGGGCTTCGAAAGGGGCGGGGGCTGGGCCGATGGGGTGCTATCCGGCGGGGCTGGAGCCCCGATTCCGGCCCTGGTCCCCTCCTGCCCCGGCGGCCGAAGGCCCCCGGCGCCCCGAGACCCTGGCGTCCCAAGACCCCGGCGCCCCAAGACCCCGGCGCTCGAAGACCCCGGAAGCGGGCCGGGGAGCCCTGGAAGCAGGCCACAGAGGCCCGGAAGCGGGGCCGGGGAGGGCTGAAATCGGGCCTCGGAGGCCCCGAAAGAGGGCCACGGAGGCCCCGGCAGTGGGCCAGGGAGGGCCAGGTCTCCGGAGCCGTCGGCGACACCCTCCCCCAATGTGACCCAGGTCACATCATCTTCTTCGCTCCGGCGGAAATAACCGGGGATCGTTTCCCCGTTTAGCTCTACGTCCGAGCGAAACGGGGACCGAATCCCCGGATCGCGATCCGACACCGAGAAGCTTCGAGGAGTACACCGTGCAGACCGCACCCCCCGTGCAGCGCAAAGTGTCCAGGCCCCGCGCCGATGCTCTGCGCAACCGGGAGCGGATCGTCGCGGCCGCCCGGGAGATGTTCGTCGAGTTCGGGGCCGAGGTGCCCTTCGACGAGATCGCCCGCCGGGCCGGCGTCGGCAACGCCACGGTGTACCGCAACTTCCCCGACCGTGACGCTCTCGCCCGCGAGGTCGTCTGCTCGGTGATGGACCGCACCTCGGAGTGGGTCGAGGAAGCGCTGGCCCGGGGCGGCGACGCCTTCGAGTCGCTGAGCGGCTTCGTGCACTTCGCCGCCGACGAGCGGATCGGCGCCCTGTGCCCGATGCTCGCCGAGGGCTTCGACCAGCACCACCCCGACCTGGTCGCCGCGCGCGACCGGATCACCGAACTGATCGAGCGGCTGATGGCCCGCGCCCGCGAGGCCGGACAGCTGCGCCCCGACGTCGAGCTGGGCGATCTCATGATCGCCGTCAGTCAGCTCACCAGGCCGCTGCCGGGCACCGCGTGCCAGGGCATCGACCGCTTCGTGCACCGTCATCTGCAGCTGTTCCTGGACGGTATGCGGGCTCCGGCCCGTTCCGAACTGCCCGGAGTGGCCGCCACCGTGGAGGAACTGCGACGAGGCTGCTGACCGCCGGGACCCGGCGCGCGACCCGCGCCCGTATCCGCCCTCGGCCCTCGTGACCCGAACCCGAACCTGACACCGCCCTCGACCACACAACCGACCGCGCGACGCCCGCGCCCACCGCGTCCTCATCACGCGCGAAGGGCACCAGGCGCTCGGCACCGGGCACCGGCCCGCGTGACGAGCCGTGCCGCGCATCCGGCCGTCACCGTCGACGAGCCGTCCCTCCTTGCCGGTCTCGCCGGTTTTTCAATGGATTTTTTCGCTACGAAGTCCCGGAGTGGGTACCCCCATGTCTGAAACAGCAACGACCAAAGCAGCCCCGGACCAGGAGTCCGACGCGCACAGCAATCGCTGGAAAGCGCTCGTCTTCATCGCGCTCGCCCAGCTGATGGTGGTGCTCGACGCGACGATCGTGAACATCGCGCTTCCCTCCGCCCAGCAGGACCTCGGTATCACCGACGGCAACCGGCAGTGGGTCGTCACGGCCTACGCCCTCGCCTTCGGCGGTCTCCTGCTCTTCGGCGGCCGGATCGCCGACCTCTGGGGCCGCAAGCGCGCCTTCGTCGTCGGCCTCGTCGGCTTCGCCCTCGCCTCCGCCCTCGGCGGCGCGTCCCAGAGCGGCGCGATGATGTTCGGCGCCCGCGCCCTGCAGGGTGTCTTCGGCGCGCTGCTCGCGCCCGCCGCCCTCTCGCTCCTCGCCGTCATGTTCACCGACGCCAAGGAGCGCGCCAAGGCGTTCGGCATCTACGGTGCGATCGCCGGTGGCGGTGGCGCCGTCGGCTTCATCCTCGGCGGTGTCCTCACCGAGTACATGAACTGGCGCTGGACCTTCTTCGTCAACATCCCCTTCGCGATCGTCGCGGCCGCGGGCGCGTACTTCGTCATCCGTGAGCCCAAGGGCGGCCGCAACCGTTCGCCGCTCGACATCCCGGGCGTCGTCCTGTCCACCCTCGGACTGGTCTCCCTGGTCTACGGCTTCACCCGCGCCGAGTCCGACGGCTGGAGCGACTCCGTGACGCTCGGCCTGTTCGTGGCCGCCGCCCTGCTGCTGGCCGCGTTCGTCTACACCGAGTCCAAGGTCAAGGCCCCGCTGCTGCCGCTGCGCGTCCTCACCGAGCGCAACCGCGGTGGCGTCTACCTCTCCCTCGGTCTCGCGATCATCGCGATGTTCGGCACGTTCCTCTTCCTGACCTACTACCTGCAGATCGTGAAGGGCTTCTCGCCCATCTCCACCGGCTTCGCCTTCCTGCCGATGGTCGCGGGCATGATCACGGGTTCCACCCAGATCGGTGCCCGTCTGATGACCCGGGTCGCCCCGCGTCTGCTCATGGGCCCCGGCTTCCTGGTCGCCGCGATCGGCATGCTGCTCCTGACGCAGCTGGAGATCGGCTCCTCGTACTCCACCGTGGTGCTGCCGGGCCTGCTGCTCCTCGGCCTCGGCATGGGTACGGCGTTCATGCCGGCCATGTCGCTCGCCACGTACGGCATCGAGCCGCGTGACGCCGGTGTCGCCTCCGCGATGGTCAACACCTCGCAGCAGGTCGGCGGCGCGATCGGTACGGCCCTGCTGAACACGTTCGCCGCCTCGGCGACGACCGCGTACATCACGGACCACATCGCCGGTGCCACCTCCCCCGCGCAGCAGAAGCTCGTGCAGGCGCAGGGCGCGGTGCACGGCTACAGCATCGCGATCTGGCTGGCCGTCGGCATCCTCGTGCTCGCCGCGGGCATCGCTTTCACCCTCATCAACACCGGCCGTCCGGACGCCAACCTGGTCTCCGGCGCGGGCGAGGGCGCGGAGGACGAGCTGAAGGTGCCCGTCATCGCCCACTGACGGCAACGGCCCGCATCGGCTCACTCCGGGTACATCGGGTACTTCGCGTACGGACGCGGGGTGGGGACGCCTCGTCCGTACGACTCCGGGGACTGCCCCGGCTCCCAGCACAGGGAGCCGGGGCAGTCCCGCGTCCCGGACCGGTCCGCTAGCGGAGCCAGGGCAGGTCCGCGCCCGCGTCCTTCGGCTGGAGCCCCTCGGCGATGATCCGCATCGCCTCGCCGAAGGCCTTCTGCTGGTCCGGGCCGAGCCGGTCGAACAGCGCCTGGCGTACGGCGGCCACATGGCCCGGCGCGGTCCGCCGCAGCACCTCGTAGCCCTCGTCGGTCAGCACCGCGAACTGGCCCCGCTTGTCGGAGGGGCAGTCCTCGCGCCGCACCCAGCCGCTCTTCTCCAGCCGGGCGACCGCGTGCGAGAGGCGGGACCGGGTGATCTTCGCGTTCATGGCCAGCTCGGTCATCCGCAGCCGGCGGCGCGGGGCCTCGGCGAGCTGGACGAGCAGGCCGTAGTAGATGTGCGGCATGCCCGCGTCGCGCTGGAGCTGGCGGTCGAGATGGTCCTCGAGGAGGGTCGTGGCGTGCATGTACGCGCGCCAGATGCGCTGTTCCTCGTCGGTGAGCCAGCGCGGCTGTTCAGCGGGAGAGGATGCCGTGTTCATGTACTCCACTGTACGACCCCTTCTTGAAAATTAAACAAACCGGGCGTAGCCTCGTCGAAGAACTTGAGACTTTAAGCAACTGCTTCAAATATCAAACATCGCGGCCGTACGATCGAACGTGAACCCGCTGGAGGGAGCCACCATGTCCGCCGCCACCGAGGAGCGCCCCGCACCGGAGCGCATGCCCGCCCTCTATCTGAGCCACGGCGCCCCGCCGCTCGCCGACGACGCGGTCTGGCCCGGCCAGCTCGCCGCCTGGTCCGCGGACCTGCCCCGCCCCAAGGCGATCCTCATGGTCTCCGCCCACTGGGAGGAGGCCCCGCTCGCCCTCGGCGCGACGGAGACCGTCCCGCTCGTCTACGACTTCTGGGGCTTCCCCGAGCACTACTACCAGGTGACCTACGCGGCCCCCGGCGCCCCGCGGCTCGCCGAGTCCGTACGGAAACTGCTCCGCGCGCCCGGCACGCCGGTGCAGGACATCCCGGACCGAGGGCTCGACCACGGCGCGTACGTCCCGCTGGTCGAGATGTTCCCGGAGGCCGACATCCCGGTGCTTCAGGTGTCCCTGCCGACGCTCGACCCGGTCCGGCTCTTCGAGATCGGACGCAGGCTCGCGCCGCTGCGCGACGAGGGCGTGCTGATCGTCGGATCCGGCTTCTTCACCCACAACCTCGCGGCGCTGCGGCACACCGGCGGGGGAGTGCCCACCTGGTCGAGCGAGTTCGACGACTGGGGGCACCGGGCCCTGGAGGCCGGTGACGTGGACGCGCTGCTCGACTTCGAGCGCAAGTCCCCGGCGGGCCGGCTCGCCCACCCGCGCACCGAGCACTTCGCCCCGCTCTTCGTGACCATGGGCGCGGCGGACGCGGCCGGCGAACTGGACGGGCAGCGGTCCGTGATCGACGGCTTCTGGCTGGGAATGGCGAAGCGGTCGGTTCAGTTCGGCTGAGCGTGCGCGATGCAGGGAGTGCCCCGGTCGTCCGGACGGCCGGGGCCGTGCTCGGCCCCGGCCCGGTGTCACCAGGCCAGGTGCCGGGCCGAGGCCGGGGCCGGTGCTACGGGGTGAGGTCCTTCTCGTACCAGGCGACGTCCCAGTAGCGGCCGAACTTGCGGCCGACCTCGCGGTAGGTGCCCACGTGATGGAACCCGAAGCGTTCGTGCAGCCGCACGGACGCTTCGTTGGGCGGCACGATCCCGGCGTAGGCCCGGTGCACGTCCTCGGCCGCGAGCGCGGCGAACAGGGACGTGTACAGGAGCGTGCCGACACCGCGCCCCCCGGCGTCCGGGGCGACGTACACGGTGACCTCGACCGAGGTCTCGTACGCGGGCTTCACCCGGAAGGCGCTGGACGTGGCGTACCCCAGGATCGCCGGTGAATCGGTGTCCGTGGCAACCATCAGGCGGTGCCGTCCGTCTTCAGGGTGGGAGAGCAACCACGGCCGACGCTCCTCCGGCGTGAAGGCGACCGTGTCGAACGTGACGGGCGTCTCGCGCACGTAGTGGTTGTAGAGGCCGGTGAGGGCGTCGAGGTCGGCGGCGACTCCTGGCCTGACCTGCACCTCTGTACGTTCCGACGGCATCAGCCCTCCCGTGTGGTGCGACAGGGTACTGCATGATCAGAAAAATCAAGGGGCGCCTTGGGAATTCTGTCCTGATTCCAGTCGTTGTTTCCTTCGGATGCCGGGCACCCGGAATGGTGAACGGAAGTCCAGGACCACCCGCAAGCCCACCATCGCAAGGGAGCACGCATGGCAACCCGTGCCGTCGCCCGTCGTAAGTCCGCCACCGGCGAGACCACCGACGCGGCACGCAGTGTTCGCGCCGTTGGCGGCGAGATCGCCGATCGCGACCTGGTCGGCATGTACCTCGACGAGATCGCGCGTACACCGCTGCTCGACGCCGCCAAGGAAGTCGAGCTGTCCCAGGTCATCGAGGCGGGTGTGTTCGCGCAGCAGATCCTCGACGGCGAGGCGGAGGCCAAGGCGGACGCCTCGCGCGAGGAGCTGGAGGCGCTCGTCGCCGACAGCGAGCGCGCGAAGGACGTCTTCATCCGCTCGAACCTCCGCCTGGTCGTCGCCGTGGCGCGCCGTTACCCGCGCAGCGGCCTCCCCCTGCTCGACCTGATCCAGGAGGGGAACGCCGGCCTGGTGCGCGCGGTCGAGAAGTTCGACTACCGCAAGGGCTTCAAGTTCTCCACGTACGCCACCTGGTGGATCCGGCAGGCCATCACCCGTTCCATAGCCGACCAGTCGCGCACGATCCGCCTCCCCGTCCACCTGGTCGAGGAGCTGGGCCGGATCCGCCGCGTCCAGCGCGAGTTCAACCGTGAGAACGGCCGGGAGCCGGAGCACGCGGAGATCGCCAAGGAGCTCGACTCGACGCCGGAGCGCGTGGGCGACGTCCTGGACTGGGCCCGCGACCCGGTCTCGCTCAACATGGCGGTGGACGACGACGGCGACACCCAGTTCGGTGACCTCCTGGAGGACACCTCCGCCGTGTCCCCCGAGCAGTCCGTCCTGACCCTGCTGCGCAGCGAGGAGCTGGACGACCTGATCGGCCGCCTCGACCAGCGCACGGCCTCCATCATCAAGATGCGGTACGGCATCGAGGACGGCCGGGAGCGCACGCTGACCGAGGTCGGCAAGGAACACGGACTGACCCGCGAGCGCATCCGCCAGATCGAGAAGCACGCCCTGCTCGAACTGAAGAAGCTCGCGCGGGACACCGGATTCGACGCGGCGGCGTGACCCGTGCGAGGGTGCGGGACGTGTCCGTGACGAGCGGGCGAGCGACGTGAGTGCGCCGTACGGGTTCACTCGCGGACGGGGTACGAGACCCCGCTCGCCCGGTTCGCGCAGGGGCACGCGTGCCACGTTGGCCACAAGTCGACCAGACATGGCCATGTAAGACCGCTTCAAGCTGCTGGGCTCAGGGAACAAGACTTCTGGGCCCAGGGTTCAGGGCTCCGTCCGGGCGGACGTGACCCGCCCCCGAGAACCGAGTCCCGACGCACACCCCCCCCCGCGCCGGGACTCTTCCAGAGCCGGGCTCCGGCGCCTTCCCCCCCCTGGCGCCGGGGCCCGGCTCCATTTTTCGTGGGGGCGGTCCCGGCGAGCGATGCTTCGAGCCGGGACCGGCGGGTGCCTGATCCGGTGCCTGATCGGATTGCGGGCAGGACGGGGACGGGCCACCCCGGACCTGAACCCCGGGGTGACCCGGATGGCAGATTCTGCCACAGCGGCATAGCCTGCCGTTCGTGAGCGGTAGTGAACGTGAGGCACGCACCCCGACCGGCCGAACGGGCCCCGACACCGCCTCCGACCCCGCCGGGCGTGCGGCCGTGGACGGCCCCTCGCTCGTCGAGCGGCGCAAGGCGGCCACCCGTATGGAGATCGCCCGGGCCGCCGCGGGTCTTTTCATGCGCAACGGACTGCGGGCCACCCGCGCGGAGGACATCGCCCGCGCGGCCGGAATCGCACCCCGCACCTTCTATCGCTACTTCGCGGCCAAGGAGGAGTCGCTCGGCCCCCTCTTCGCCGCCGGAGCCCAGCGCTGGGCCGAGGCGGTCCGCGACGCACCGGCCGGCCTGCCCGTTCCCGAGGCACTCCGGCACGCGGTCGTCTCCACGCTGACCCCCGGCGTCGGCGTCCGGTACGAGTCCCTCGACTGGGTCCGCTCCCTGCTGAGGCTGGCCGAGGCGAACCCGGCCCTGCTGCGGGTCTGGGGCGAGGCGTGCCAGACGGCGGAGCGGACGCTCGCGACGGTACTGGCGGCGAGGACGGCGGGGGAGCCCACCGGCACCGGGACTCCTGGAGAGGGGCCCCGCCCGATGGAAGCCGGGGGTTCCGGTGCGCCCGGGATTCCGGCGGTCGCCGACCTGGACGCCGGACTGCGGTTCACGGCCGCCGTGGCCAGCGCCGCCGTCCGCGTGGCCGTCGAGGCCTGGGCGGCGGGCGACGCCACCTCCGACGGACCGGCCGGCCCGGTCGCTCTCGCCCTGCGCAACCTCGAAGCGCTGGACGGCTTCCCGTGGAGCATGCGCACGGGATGAGGAGCGGGTGGGACAGCCGCCTCCACGGCCGACGCCCAGGGCGTCAGTCCCCGGCGCCGCCCGCCGCGCGACGCAGACGGGCACCCAAGTCCCGTACGTAGTGCACCAGTTCTCCGGGCTCGTGGACCGTGAACTCGCAGTCGACCATCGCTATCCGCACCGCCAGCCACTCCACGGAGTCGCCGGAGGAGGCGCGGAGCCGGCAGCTGTGCTCGTCGATCGGTTCGGGGGCGCCGAGCCAGGCGGGCAGACGTGCCGTGACGAAGTCGGCCGGTGCGGCGAAGGTGACGTCGAAGGCGTACGTCTCCTGGCGCCCGTAGACCGACTGGCGCAGGTACTCGGCGGCGCTCCCGGTCGGCAGCTCGCGCGGCGTGAACCGGGCGCCGGTCGCGACGGGTTCGGTGACCCGGTCGACGCGGAAGGTCCGCCAGTCCTCGCGGTCGAGGTCGTACGCCACGAGGTACCAGCGGCGGCCGGTGGACACCAGCCGGTACGGCTCGGTCAGCCGCCGCGACGGGGTTCCGTCCCCCGAGCGGTAGGCGAACCGCAGCCGCTCCCGGCCCGCCACGCTCGACGCCATCACGGTCAGCGTCTCCGGCGCGATACTGGCGCCGTCACCACTGGTCAGCGGTGTCGTCGCGGCCTGGAGCGTGGACACGCGGTGCCGCAGCCGGGACGGCAGGACCTGCTCCAGCTTGGCGAGCGCCCGGACGGACGCCTCGTCCACACCCTCGACCGCGTGACCGGCGCCGGCCCGCAGACCCACCGCGATCGCCACCGCCTCCTCGTCGTCGAGGACGAGCGGCGGCATCGCCTTGCCCGCGACCAGCCGGTATCCGCCGTCGGCCCCCTTGCTCGCCTGCACCGGATAACCCAGCTCGCGCAGCCGGTCGATGTCACGGCGGACCGTGCGCCGGGACACCCCGAGCCGCTCGGACAGCTCGCCGCCGGGCCATTCACGGGGTGTCTGGAGGAGGGAGAGGAGCTGGAGGAGTCGCGCCGGGGTGTCCGTCGTCATGCCCTCCAGGGTGCCGCACCACTAGGACACGATCTGACCTAATGGGGGCCTAGCTTGACCGCATGACCTCTTCCACCGAGTCCTCTGCGACAGAGACCTCAGACCTTCCCGGCGGCCCGGCCGCCGGTACCGCGGCCGACCGGCGGCGCTGGTTCGCCCTCGCCATCGTGATGACCGCGGCCTTCATGGACCTGGTCGACGTCACGATCGTCAACATCGCGATCCCGTCGATCCAGCGGGACGAGGGCGCCACGTTCAGCCAGATCCAGTGGATCACCGCCGGATACGCGCTGGCCTTCGCGGCGGGGCTCATCACCGGTGGGCGGCTCGGTGACATCCACGGCCGCAAGCGGCTCTTCCTCCTCGGCATAGCGGGCTTCACCGTCGCGTCCGCGCTGTGCGGCTTCGCGGTGAACCCGGAGATGCTCGTCGCCTCGCGCATCCTCCAGGGCGCCATGGCCGCGATGATGGTGCCGCAGGTGCTGTCGATCGTGCACGCCACCTTCCCCGCGCACGAACGCGGCAAGGTCTTCGGCCTGTTCGGCGCGATCGTCGGCCTCGGTGCCGTCTCGGGTCCCCTCCTCGGCGCCCTGCTCACCGAGTGGAACCTGTTCGGCCTGGAATGGCGGCCGATCTTCCTCATCAACCTGCCCGTCGGCATCGTCGCGCTGATCCTCGGCCGTCGCTTCATCAGCGAGTCCAAGGCCCCGCGCGCCCTCAAGCTGGACCTGGTCGGCGTCGCCCTCGTCACCCTCGCTCTGCTGATGCTGCTGTACCCGCTGACCCGCGGCCGTGAGCTGGGCTGGCCGCTGTGGGGGTACCTGTCGATGGCCGGCTCCGCCCTCGTGTTCGCGGCGCTGGTGGCCTTCGAGAAGCGGAAGGCGGCGCGGGACGGTTCGCCGCTCGTCGAGCTGTCGCTGTTCAAGGTGAAGAGCTTCGCGGCGGGCATCGCCGTGCAGACCGTCTTCGGTATCGCGCTCGGCATCTTCTTCCTGGTCTGGACGCTGTACATGCAGGTGGGCCTCGGCTGGACCGCGCTGCGGGCGGGGCTCACCGGAGTGCCGTTCTCGATCGCGGTCTCGGCCGCGGCGGGCATGTCCGTGCAGCTCCTCGTCCCGCGCTTCGGACGCAAGGTGCTCCAGGCCGGCGCCCTGCTCATGGCGCTCGGCGTCCTGCTCTACATCTGGGAGTCCGACCGGTACGGCATGGACATCGCCTCCTGGCAGATGGCCCTTCCGCTGGTCGTCATGGGCGCGGGCATGGGCTTCATCGTCGCCCCGCTGACGGACGCCGTGCTCTCCGACGTCCCGCGCGAGCACGCGGGCTCGGCATCGGGTCTGATCAACACCGTGCAGCAGATGGGCAACGCGCTCGGCCTCGGCCTGGTCTCGGTCGTCTTCTTCGGCGAGATCAGCGACCACCTGACCCGCTCCCAGGTGGGTCCCGCCTTCGTGAACGCCTTCCAGCACGCGCTGGGCTGGGTCGCCGGGGTCCTGGTCGTCATCTTCCTGGTGATGTTCGCGCTGCCCAAGAAGCCCGCCCAGCATGTGGAGGGTGTGGAGGACGCGGTCGTGACCGGGGAGACCGACCCGAAGCAGCCCGAACTCGTCGGCTGAGCCGACCGAGCGGGTCCGAGTGGGCCGACCTCCATGTCGACCGCCCGAAGGGGCCCGGCGCTTCATGTGCCGGGCCCCTTCGGGCTTTTCGGCTCTCCTCACGCGAGAGCCCCGGCGGCCCGGGAGTTCCGGCCCCCCCCCGGGTGAGCCCGGCTGCCCGGAGACTCCGGCTCCTCCCAAGAGCCCGTCCGTCCCTGCCGTCTCCCCGTTCCTCTGATGTCCGTTCGTGCCCGAAACGGGCCCGAACCTGTTTACTTCCCGGACGCGGGCGCGTAGCCTCCGTCTGAAACCACAGGTTCGGACATCAGGCGGAGGCGAACGGACATGTACGCACCGGAGCGGCAGCAGGAGATCCTGCGGCTCGCCCGTGACGGCGGCCGGGTGGACGTCCTCTCGCTGGCCGACACCTTCCAGGTCACCGCGGAGACCATCCGGCGGGACCTGAAGGCGCTGGACCGCGCCGGACTGGTGCGCCGGGTGCACGGCGGCGCGATCCCCGCGGGCCGCCTCGACTTCGAGCCGGACCTCGCCGAGCGTGAGTCGACCGCCGCCGACCAGAAGGACCGTATCGCCGAGGCCGCGATCGCCGAACTGCCGCACGACGGCACGGTGATCCTGGACGCCGGCTCCACGGTTGCCCGGCTCGCCGCGTCCCTCCCGCTGGAGGCGACGCTCACCGTCGTCACCCACAGCCTCCCGATAGCCGCCCGCCTCGCCGACCACCCCGGCGTCCAACTGCACCTCGTCGGGGGACGCGTGCGCACCCGGACCCGTGCCGCGGTGGACGCCTGGGCGCTGCGCGCGTACGCCGAGATCCGCGCCGACGTCGTCTTCGTCGCCGCCAACGGCTTCTCGCCCGCGAGCGGACTGACCACGCCCGATCTCGCGGAGGCGGCGGTCAAGCGCGCGGCCCTGCACGCCGCACGCCGGGTCGTCCTGCTCGCGGACTCCTCCAAGAGCGGCCAGGAACACTTCGCGCGGTTCGGCGACCTCGACGAGGTGGACCTGCTGATCACCGACAGCGGGCTCGACCCCGAGGACGCCTCCGCCGTCGAGAGCGGCGGCACCGAAGTGCTCCGCGTCTAGCGACCGCCGCCGGACCCCAGGACGCGCGGCCACCCTGCCGAGAGCCGAGAGCCGAGAGCCGAGAGCCGAGAGCCACCGGCGCCCCGCCGCAGGCCACGTGCCGCGAGCCGGGAAACCACTGGCCACCCGCCGCAGGCCACGTGCCGAGAAACGAGAGCGCATGATCCTCACCGTCACCCCCAACCCCTCGCTGGACCGCACGTACGAGGTCCCGGCCCTCGACCGCGGCGAGGTCATCCGGGCCACCGGGGAACGCGTGGACCCGGGCGGCAAAGGCGTGAACGTCTCCCGGGCGGTCGCCGCCGCCGGACGGCGCACGGTCGCCGTCCTGCCCCTCGGGGGCGCCCCCGGCGCGCTCGTCGCCGAACTCCTCGCGGCCCAGGGCATCGAGGTCGCGCCGGTCCCGGTCGCCGGGGCCACCCGCTCGAACATCTCGGTCGCCGAGCCGGACGGCACCCTGACGAAGATCAACGCGCCCGGCCCCGACCTCTCCGCCGCCGAGGCCGAACTCCTGCTGGAGACCGTCCGCCGCGCCCACCGCCCCGGCGACACCGGTTGGATCACCTGCTGCGGCAGCCTGCCCCGCGGACTCGCCCCGTCCTGGTACGCCGAACTCGTCGCGCGGGCCCACACGGTGGGCGCCCGGATCGCCCTCGACACCTCCGGCCCGGCGCTCCTCGCGGCGCTGCGCGAGCGGCCCGACGTGGTGAAACCCAACGCCGAGGAACTGGCCGCGGCCGTCGGCCGTCCCCTCGCCACGGTGGGCGACGCGGTGAAGGCGGCCGAGGAACTGCGCGCGATGGGCGCGGGCGCCGTGCTCGCGAGCCTCGGCGCCGACGGGCAGGTGCTCGTCGACGCCGCCGGCACCTGGTTCGGCAGCGCCCGCGTCGACACCGTACGCAGCAACGTGGGCGCCGGTGACTCCTCGCTCGCCGGGTTCCTGATCGCCGGGGGCAGCGGGCCGCACGCCCTCGCCTCGGCGGTCGCGCACGGCGCCGCCGCCGTCCAGCTCCCCGGCAGCGTGATGCCGGGCCCGGCCGACCTCGCCCCGGACGCCGTGACCGTCACCACGGAGATCCCGGAGTCCCGCCTCCTGACGGAGCCGGTGTCGTGACCGGCCCCGCCCCCACCGAACTCCACACCCCCGTCCCCACCGAACCCCGTACCCCCGTCCCCACCTCTGTCCCCGTCCCCCCTTCCGTTCCCGCCCATGACTCCCCCCGGGCGATACGCGTGCGAAGGAGCCCGCGATGAGCGAGATGATCACCGCGGACCTGGTCGATCTCGACCTGTCCGCCGACACCAAGGAGGCGGCGGCCCGTGCCCTCGCCGAGCGCATGGCCGCCCTGGGCCGGGTCACCGACCTGGACGGGTTCCTCGCCGACGTGGCCGCCCGCGAGGCCCAGATGCCGACCGGCCTGGACGGCGGCATCGGCATCCCGCACTGCCGCAGCGAACACGTCACGGAACCGACGCTCGCCTTCGGACGCAAGGCCGCCGGGATCGACTTCGGTGCGCCGGACGGCCCCGCCGACCTGATCTTCCTGATCGCCGCCCCGGCGGGCGCGGACGACGCCCACCTCACCATCCTGTCGGCCCTCGCCCGGCAGCTGACGAACACCGCGTTCACCGCCGCACTGCGGGCCGTGGGCGACACGGAGACCGCCGCGGCGCTCATCCGCGGCGACCGGACCCCGGCATCCGCGGACGTGCCCGCAGACGCCGGGAACGCCGAGCGTCCGGAGGGCTCCGGGGCGACGGAGGCGGGCGCGGCCGGCGCGGTGGCCTCCGCCGAGGACACCGCCGTGAGCGGCACGGCCCCGGTGCCGAGTGCGGGCGTCGAGGACGGATCCGACCCGGTGCCCGGCGCCACCGCTGCTCCGGACGGCCGCCCGTTCCGTGTCGTCGCCGTCACCTCCTGCCCCACCGGCATCGCGCACACCTACATGGCGGCAGAGTCCCTGGAGAACGCGGGCCGCGAGGCCGGGATCGAACTCGTCGTGGAGACGCAGGGGTCGGCCGGCTTCACCCGCCTCGACCCGGCGGTGATCGCGGCCGCCGACGGCGTGATCCTCGCCCACGACGTGCCCGTACGGGAGAAGGAACGCTTCGCCGGGAAGCCGACCGTCGACGTCGGGGTGAAGGCGGGGATCAACCGTCCCGCCGAACTCGTCGCCGAGGTACGGGAGAAGGCCGCCCGCGGCGAGGTCACCGCCGGATCGGCGCCGGGCTCCGCCGCCGGCTCGGCCTCCGGCACGCCCGTCGAGCGCACCGGCGGCACCGGCGACGGCTACGGCACCCGGCTCCGCACCTGGCTGATGTCCGGGGTGAGTTACATGGTCCCGTTCGTCGCCGCGGGCGGTCTGCTCATCGCCCTCGGCTTCGCGATCGGCGGCTGGCAGGTCAACAAGGCACCGTCCGTCATGGACCACTTCGTATGGACCCAGGCGGACAGCTGGGGCGCGCTGCTGTTCCAGATCGGCGGCGTCGCCTTCAACTTCCTGATCCCCGTCCTGGCCGGCTACATCGCCTACGGCATGGCGGACCGGCCCGGTCTCGTCCCCGGGTTCGTCGGCGGCTCGATCGCCCTCACCATCAACGCGGGCTTCCTCGGCGGCCTCGCGGCGGGCCTGATCGCCGGCGGCGTGGTCATGGCGATCCAGAAGGTCCGCATTCCGGCGGCGGTGCGCGGCATCATGCCGGTGGTGGTGATCCCGCTGATCTCCTCGGCGGTCGTCGGATTCCTGATGTTCGTGGTGATCGGCAAGCCCATCGCGTCCGCGCAGAAGGGCATGACCGACTGGCTGAACGGCCTCACCGGCGCGAACGCCGTCCTGCTCGGCGCCCTCCTCGGCCTGATGATGTGCTTCGACCTCGGCGGCCCGGTCAACAAGGTCGCCTACACCTTCGCCACCGCGGGGATCGCCGTCGCGAACCCCGGCGACTCGGCGATGAAGATCATGGCGGCCGTGATGGCGGCGGGCATGGTCCCGCCGCTGGCGATGGCCCTCGCGACGACCGTGCGCGCCCGCCTCTTCACCCCGACCGAGCGCGAGAACGGCAAGGCCGCCTGGGTGCTGGGCGCCTCCTTCATCACCGAGGGCGCGATCCCCTTCGCCGCCGCCGATCCGCTGCGCGTCATCCCCTCCGCGATGGCGGGCGGCGCCGTCACCGGCGCCCTGTCGATGACGTTCGGTGCCACGCTGCGCGCCCCGCACGGCGGCATCTTCGTGGTCCCGCTGATCGGCAACCCGTTCCTCTACCTCATCGCCGTCGCCGCAGGCGTCGGTGTCACCACCGCTCTGGTCGTCGTCCTGAAGGGCCTGCGCCAGCGGTCCCCGTCGGGTGCCGGCGCCGAGAGCACCGGCACCGGCGCGGTGTCCCCGGCCGGTTCGAAGGAGCCGGTCGCGGCCTGAACCGCCTGCCACCGTGCCCCTTTGGGGCATCTGTGAGGCGTTCACCGCTTCTGCGAGATGCGTCACGGTCCGGGGCCAAAGTCCCGGACCGTGGTGTCTACTGGGGCGCATGCCCGAGCACGTGTCGATCCTCCAGCTGACCGGCGTGGCGTTCCTCGCGCTGGCGACCGTCGTCTGGGTCGTCGGCCTGGCCCGCCTGCTGCGCGGCGGCCCTTCCGTCACCATGGCGCCGCATCCCGGCGAGGCGCTCCGGGCACTGCCCGGTCAGCGCGACCACGGCCCCGACACGGAAGCCGTGGAACTGACCCCCGAGGAACGCGTCGCCTTCGCGCGCCTGGTACGGCAGTTCAGCGACAGCCGTCCGTAGGACGGGTCCGCCAGGCCGCGCACCGGGTCGGCGGAGTCGGACAACCACGTCCGACGGCCAGACCGGGCCGGCCGAATCGGTTCAGCCGCGCCTGGGCGGGCCGAGCCGGGCCGGGTGGGCCGAGCCAGGTGGGCCACATCGCGTCAGCCGGCTCGCGTCAGTCGGCTCGCGTCAGCCGAGCCGGGTGGGTCGCATCGCGTCAGCCGAGTCGGGTCAGCCGAGTCGGGCCGCGCGCCGTTCCATGGCGTCCCGTGCCGCGTCCTCCGTGGCGTACACCTCGCACATGTGCCGGCGGTCCGGTGTCGCCGTGTGCTCGACCTCCCACAGGGAGATCTCCCGCCCGTCCCGCAGCAGGAACGCGTGCTCGTACAGCGAGAAGGACAACCCCGCCTGGCCGGTGCGTCCGGGGCGGCCGAAGGCCTGGGTGATCTGGTGCGCGAAGGCCTCGCGCAGCAGCAGTGCCGACAGCTCGGCGTCCGGCCCGTCCGCGTTCTCCGCGCGGCGCAGGAGCCGACGCGCGTGATCGGCGGAGGCGTCGGGCACGTAGGTGTGCCGAGGCTCGGGAATCGACGAAAGCTGCACGAACGCGGGCAGTTCGAAGTCCGGTGCGTCCGGCGGGAGGGCGAGCCGGGCCGTGGCCGCGCGCACCTCCTCCTCGTCGATGTACACCTCGTGCTGTGCGTCGCGGCCGACCGCCGTGTTGTGCACCAGCTCCCACAGGGTGACGGCGGAGCCGTCGGAGAGCAGCCACGTGTGCCGGTACGTCTCCCGGTGCAGTCCGGCGCTGTGGTGCGCAGAGTGCAACGAGCTGTCGTGCGCCAGCGCGCAGTCGAGAAGCCGTATCGTCTCGTCGGGCAGCTCGAACGAGTTCAGGGCGCGGCCCAGAAGCCTTTCGAGATGCTCCTCCGGAGACTCGGGCGACTCGGGTGGTTCGTACGCTGCTGTCTCGTACGGAACGCTCAAGGTTTCTCCCGGCGTTGCTGCATGTCACCTTGTGGGTGCATACCGTAGCCCCTCGGTCGGACATCATGTCCGCGAACCGAGAAAACGTACGGACGGAAAACGGGCGGGCCGGGCGGGGAGTTCCCGCGCGGCCCGCCCGGCCCTCAAAAGGCCCTCGTCAGAGGGCACTTCCGGCGGTCCAGGCACTCCACGACATGTTCCAGCCGTTGAGCCCGTTGTCCGGCGCGACCGTCTTGTCGGGCGAGTTCTTGACCGTCACGACGTCCCCGACGAGCGAGTTGTCGAAGAACCACTTGGCGGGGGTGGCGCCCTGCGTGCCCTGCTCGTCGGCGAGGCCGACACAACCGTGGCTGGTGCCCTGCCGGCCGAAGGGCGCGTTCCCGCGGCTGTACCAGTAGTTGCCGTGGATGAACGTCCCCGACGACGTCAGACGCATCGCGTGCGGCACGTCGGGGATGTCGTACTCGCCGCCGTATCCGACCGTCGAACCGTTCATCCGCGTCCGCTCGAACTTCTCCGAG
The DNA here is from genome assembly GCF_036231965.1 of Streptomyces sp. NBC_01428. Taxonomy (NCBI): domain Bacteria; kingdom Bacillati; phylum Actinomycetota; class Actinomycetes; order Kitasatosporales; family Streptomycetaceae; genus Streptomyces; species Streptomyces sp. NBC_01428. The sequence goes on from NZ_CP109499.1 coordinate 5,335,683, forward strand.
ATCACCATCTGCCCGTTGTACGTGGTGTGCTCGGGGCTGCCCGCCGAGATCGGCACGCTCTTGACGGTCTTCCCGTCCCGCACGACCGTCATCGTCTGGGTGTTCACGTCGACCGTGGAGACCTGGGAGCGGCCGACGGTGAAGGCGACGGTCTTCTTCTGCACCCCGTAGACGCCGTCGGCGCCCTCGACGCCGTCCAGGTCGATCTTCATCGTGACCTTGGAGCCGGCCTTCCAGTACGTCTCGGGCCGGAAGTCGAGGCGCTGCGTCCCGAACCAGTGGCCCACGACCTGCTGGCCGGTGCTGGAGGTGACCCTGATGTGCGACTGGACGGTCTTCCTGTCGCCGATCGCCTTGTCGAAGGTGAACGACACCGGCATGCCGACCCCGACCGTGGAGCCGTCGTCCGGCGTGTACGTGCCGATGAAGCTGTTGCCCGAAGAGACCGTGGTGAAGATGGAGTTGGCCGCCGCGGTCCGCCCGTCGGCGTCCTTCGCCGTCGCCGAGATCTGGTACTTCGTGCCCCGCTCCAGCTGCTCCTTCGGCTTCCAGGAGCCGCCGTCCGCCGCGATCGCCCCCGGCACGGCCGTCCCGGCTCCGGCGACCGTCATCTTCACGTCGGTCAGCCTGCCGTGGCTCACCTTCACGCCCGTCGCGTTGATGGACGCGCTCGTCGAGCCGTCCTTCGCCGAGATGACGATCCGTGCCGTGGACGTCCGGGCGGAGTTCCCGCCGCCCTTGCCGTCCTTGCCGCTGGTGGTGTCGGCGCTGGCGTCGCCGCCGCAGGCGGTGAGGGTGAGAGCGCCGATCATCAGGGCGGCACAGGCCCCCAGTGCGCGTGCTGTCCTCTTCGGCGTTGTCACGTCTGCTCCCCGTTGTCGTCGTCTGCGGCGTCCGCTGCGGTACGGGGAGAAAGAGCGAGCGGCGCCGGGAGGGGTTCCCGCCGACTCGGGCCGGGGACCGTCACGTGACACAACCAGGACAATCGCCCGCCCGACGGCCGGAAACCCCTGGGCCGGCCGCCCGGATCAGGCCCTACCCCCTCCCATAGAGCTCCTCGTACGACGGCCACACGCCGCCCGGCCCCTCCACCGGACCGGCGGCGCGCACGGCCCGCACGATGGCGCGCGTCACCAGGTCCGCGCCCGCCGCCAGGATCTCGTTCAACGCGAGCGGGTTCCCGGCGTCGAGCGCCCGCGCGCCCGTGGCCAGCGCGAACACCGTGTCCCCGTCGTTCAGCAGATGCACCGGGCGTACGGCGCGCGCGATCCCGTCGTGCGCCGTGCCCGCGAGCTTCTGCGCCTGCGCGCGCGTCAGATCGGCGTCGGTCGCGACCACGGCCAGGGTGGTGTTCAGCGGCGGCGGCGCGTTCCTCGCCGCGGTCTCCGCGAGCCGCCGCCGAGCGGCCTCGTGCACCGACCCGGCCGGATACTCCGCACGTCCCACCGTCAACTCCCCGTACAGCGCGCCCGTCACCGGTTCCACCGCCGAGCCCGCCGCGTTGGCCACCACCAGCGCGCCGACCGTGATCCCGGACTCCAGCACGACGCTCGCCGTTCCGACCCCGCCCTTGATCTCCCCGACCACCGCTCCTGTTCCGGCACCCACCCCTCCCTCGGGCACCTCGGCGCCCGGCTCGCTCGCGTCGGCCGCCTCGACCGCGGCCCGACCGGTGGCGGCGTCCGGCCGGCACCGGAAGCTCCCGCCCCGGCCCAGGTCGAAGACGCAGGCGGCGGGCACGACCGGGACGACGTGCAGCGGGTCGGGGCCCACCCGTACCCCGCGCCCCCGCTCCTCCAGCCAGGCCATCACGCCCGAGGCCGCGTCCAGCCCGTAGGCGCTGCCGCCGGTCAGCACCACCGCCTCGACCTTCTGCACGAGGTTGCGGGGATCGAGCGCGTCGGTCTCCTTGGTGCCGGGCCCGCCGCCCCGCACGTCCACGGCGGCGATCGCACCGCCTTCGGGGGTGAGCACGACCGTCGTCCCCGTGAGCCACCCGTCGCCGGTACGCGTCGCGTGCCCCACCCGCAGACCGGCCACATCCGTCAGAGCGTCAACTGTCATGCGCCCAGTGTTCCCCGGCACCTGCCCCGGCCCACTGCAGCCGCATCGGGAACCCCGGCCCCCGCGTGCCTACGCGCCCGCGTCCACCGGCGCCTCCCGCGTCACCATCCGTGCCGTCAGCACCACACCCACCGCCACGGCCAGCGCCGCGACGATCCCCGCGGCGGGCACCGCCCAGTCGCCGAGGAACGTGCACAGGATGATCAGCAGGGCGGTGGTCGGCAGGACGAGCTGCTGACCGATGCCCACCTTGAAGTAGCGCGAGTGCAGCACCCACACGGCGAGGAAGTACAGCGCGGTCGGCAGGGTCACGGCGGCGGACGCCGCGAGGGTCGAGACGTGTGCCGTGCCCACCGCCTGCTCGACCGCGACCTCCAGGCCGGCGCCGATCGCGGCGGCCGACGCGAAGATCAGATAGTGCCCGTACCCCCACAGGAACGCCTGTCCGCTGGTCCGCAGGTGTCCGTGGATCGGGACCACGAAGTAGATCCACCAGGCGGCGAACACGATCAGCAGCCCGCCCGCCGCGATCGGCAGCAACTCGCCGAGGGCGTCGTGCTCGTCCACCGCCGACTTCACCGCGACCGTGGCCGCGGCGATCGTCTCGCCCAGCACGATGATCGTGAACAGCCCGTAGCGCTCGGAGATGTGGTGCGGGTGCCAGGACGTCGAGTAGTCCTTCTCCGCGAACAGCGGCACGCACAGCTCGGCGATCACCACGACCAGGAACACCCACGGCAGGGCTCCCTCGGGCGTGAACAGCAGACCGAGCCAGCCGACCTGGCAGAGCAGCACGCCGCCCGCGTAGCGCAGCGCCATCGTTCTCTCGGCGCCCTCCGTGGAGCGCGCCACCCGCAGCCACTGGGCGATCATCGCCAGCCGCATGATCACGTAGCCGATCCAGACGACCAGGAAGTCATGGCTCTCGAACGCCTTCGACACCCCGGCGGCCAGCACCAGCACGCCCGCGATCTGCACCAGCGTGACGACCCGGTAGAGCACGTCGTCGTTGTCGTACGCCGACGCGAACCAGCTGAAGTTCATCCACGCCCACCAGATGGCGAAGAAGACCATCGCGTAGTTGAGGATGCCCTTGCCCGCGTGTCCCTCGGCCACGGCGTGCACCAGCTCGGCGCCGGCCTGGGAGATGGCCACCACGAAGCACAGGTCGAAGAAGAGCTCCAGCGGTGACGCCACCCGGTGGGCCTCGTCGCGCCCGCGGGCGGTCATTCTGCGCAGGGGCCGACGGCCCGCGGGCCGTGCCGCCGCGGTGGGCTCGGGAGTGGAACGGGAGGTCATGCGGCCAAGCACAGCAGAAAAGCGGAGCGAATTCGTGTGAAGGAGGTCACCCGCGGTCGTGGCGCCGAAGTCCCCCGGACGCCGCCGGGCGGGTGCCGTGCCGCCCGAGACGTACTCTGGAGGCATGAGTACCGCCCCCGCCTCCGAACCGCGCGATCCGAAGCCGGCGCTGGTCTTCGACGACCCGCTGAGCCAGCAGTCCTCGGACGACACGGACCGCGGATGGGGAGAGCAGGCCGACAGCACCGGTGACAGTGCCGCCGACCTGAAGCGCTTCCTCGACGAGAAGCCGCCCCACCACATCTGAGCGCGGCCCGGGGCCCCCGCCGTCAGCTTTCGCGGTGGCCGTTCCCCCGCTGGGCGACCAGCGCGTCGCGGATCTCCTTGAGCACCTCCAGCTCGGTCACGTCCATGACCTCCTTGGTGTTCTCCTTCGCCTTCTGGCGGGCGGCCTGCCGGGCCAGGAACTTGGCCATGGGCAGCACCATCAGGAAGTACACGACGGCGGCCGTGATCACGAAGCTGAGCGTGGCGCCCAGCACCGAACCCCACATGATGCGGATGCCCTCGGCGGTGTCGCCGGTTCCGCGACACGGGCTCTGCAGGCACGAGCTGTAGTTGTCGAGGTTCTTCGTCCCGATCGCCCCGACCACCGGGTTGATGATGCCCTTCACCACGGAGTTGACGATGTTGGTGAAGGCCGCGCCGATGACCACCGCGACGGCCAGGTCGATCACGTTGCCGCGCATCAGGAAGGCCTTGAAGCCCTCCCAGACGCCGGGCTGCTGCTTGTCGCTCACCAGGAGGCCCCTCTGCACAAGTCGTGGAACAAACAGCTCCGAAACCTACGGCAGGGCCTGCCGGGCGTGTCCAATTGGGTCGCTCCAACGAGGGACTTGACACGGTTCCTCCCCTCATCGCAACGTCACCGCCAGCCGTGACGTCGTGCCCGCGCCGGCCAGGCGCACGGCCGTCGGGCGGGGCACGGCGAGGACCACCAGCGCGCCGGTCTCGGTGGCGCCGACGTCCGGCACCTCGGTGACGCGCGCACCGGTCGCCACCACCCGCACGGCGCCACGGCTGTCCGCGGCCACCACGTCCACGCGGTCACCGGGGTGCAGCAGTCCGACCGTCGCACCGTCGGCGATCCGGACGGGGGCCGTCACGGTGCGGACAGGGCGCGTCCCGCGTGCGCGAGCAGGGTCGGATCCGTCGGCTGAGGCGGCCACCGAGCCCGCGGGCCGAGCGGGCGCCGGATGTCCGCGTGCCCCTTCGGCGTCCTGCGGGCCGGCCGCCACGAGAGCGGCCGCCGTCATCGCCAGGCCCGCGGCGATCGCCCGCCTCCGGTGCCTGACGAGGCGCCGCAGCCGGTACCGCCCGCCGCGCACGTGGACCGGCGCGAAGAGCGGAACGGCGCAGGTCGGAGGAGCGTCCCCGCCAGGTGGACGGTCGAGTCCCGTGAGCTGTGCCCGAGAAGGGCGTGGGTGCGGGTCATGGGACGGTGCCGGCCGCTGTGACCGCGGATGGAGCGATGCCGCCTGCTGCGGGTGCCGGGGGAGTTGGGCCCGCCGGGTGAGCTGGGCGGGGCGGGTGTACTGAGCCATGGAGACCACCACCTGTGACGAGGGACCGGCTTGCGATCCCACGATGAGGCCTCGCGGCGAAGCCCGCCGGAGCCGGTGGACGGCCGACGGATTGTGGACAACTCCCTCACCCGAACGGGAGATTCCTGCCTGTGCGCGGGCCGGGCGGGCCGGCTCCACCGACGGTGGGGCTCACCGGCGTCACCGCCGAGGAGGCTCACTGGCGCCACAGCCCGTGAGCCCCCGCCCGTCACTCACCGCCCCCGCGTCCCGAGATACGGCGCCCCGACCCCGTAACGGCAACCCGGCGGGACCCGCCCCGAAGTCCCCGGCGGAGTGCGCCTACGGCAGCTCGAACCCGGGATCCATCCCGCCCAGGGCCGTCGTGCACAGGCAGTCCCGGGAGCCGTTCTCCGGGAGCCCCGCGACCGCGTCGAAGAGCACGCCCCGCAGCCGGTCCACGTTCGCCGCGAACACCTTCAGCACGTCGTCGTGGGAAACGCCCTCGCCGCTCTCGGCGCCCGCGTCCAGGTCGGTGACCAGCGTCAACGAGGTGTAGCAGAGCTCCAGTTCGCGGGCCAGCGCCGCCTCGGGGTGACCGGTCATGCCGACCACCGACCAGCCCTGTGCCTGGTGCCAGAGGGACTCGGCCCGGGTGGAGAAGCGGGGGCCCTCCACGACGACGAGCGTGCCGCCGTCCACCGGCTCCCAGTTCCGGCCGCGCGCCGCTTCCAGGGCGACCTTGCGGCCGACGGGGCAGTAGGGGTCGGCGAGGGACACGTGCACCACGTTCGGCACCGAGTCGTCCGGCAGCGGCAGCCCGTCGAAGTAGGACTGGGCCCGCGCCTTCGTACGGTCCACGAACTGGTCCGGCACGAGCAGGGTTCCGGGCCCGTACTCCTCGCGCAGACCGCCCACGGCGCACGGCCCGAGGATCTGGCGTGCGCCGACGGAGCGCAGCGCCCACAGGTTGGCCCGGTAGTTGATGCGGTGCGGCGGCAGGTGGTGGCCGCGGCCGTGGCGGGGGAGGAAGGCGACCCGCCGGCCGGCGATCTCGCCGAGGAACAGGGAGTCGCTGGGCGGCCCGTAGGGGGTGTCGACCTGGAGTTCGGTCACGTCGTCGAGGAAGGAGTAGAAGCCCGAGCCGCCGATGACACCGATCTCGGCCCGGTCCGCCTGCTCGCCGGCCGGGCTCTGTGGGTTGTCCGTATTCGCCATGGACCGCACCCTAACCGGGCCGGAGAAACACCGAAGACCCCGTCGTCGTAGGGCGACGGGGTCGGGTGCGAACGAGCCGTGAGAGGTCTCCCGGGGCCGGGGCGGTCGCCCTGGCCGGCCGGAGAGGTCCTAGGCGGCGGAGCTGCCGGCCGAGCCGGAGCCCGACGACTTCGAGTCCGAGGACGACGAACCGGACGTCGACTTCGAGTCGGACGACGCCGCGGTGGACGTCGACGGCTTGGACGCGGGCGAGCTGCTCGACGAGGAGCCGCGGCTGTCATTGCGGTAGAAGCCGGAGCCCTTGAAGACAATGCCGACGGCCGAGAACACCTTCTTCAGGCGGCCACCGCAGTTGGGGCACTCGGTCAGGGCATCGTCGGTGAACTTCTGCACCGCCTCGAGGCCCTCGCCACACTCGGTGCACTGGTACTGGTAGGTCGGCACTTGTCTTCCTCCTGGCACTCTCACTCAATGAGTGCTAACGACGGTCCATAGTGACGTATTCCGCGGGATCAGTCCACTGTCACCGGCACTCGGTGACCGACGCCACGTGCGACCGTCCGGCTCGGGGCGCTCGTGGTGAGGCGTGACCGCAGGGTCAGGAGTGTCGCCAGCGCAAGGACCGTACCGGCCATCGGCACCAGGAAGCCGGCGCCGTCCCAGGCGTGGTCCTCCAACTGGCCGGCGACCGTGACGGCCGCCGCCTGGCCGAGCGCGACCGCGCCGGTGAGCCAGGTGAAGGCCTCGGTGCGGGCCCCCTGCGGGACCAGGCTCTCGACCAGGGTGTAGCCGGTGATCAGGGCCGGGGCGATGCACATGCCGACCAGGAGGCCGATTCCGGAGAGCACGACCACGGAGTGCGCGGCCCACAGTCCGGAGGCGGTCAGCGCGAGGGCGGCGTACCCGACGAGGAGCCGTCGCTGCGGGGCGACCTTCCAGGCGACGGCGCCGCAGACGATGCCGGAGACCATGTTGCCCGCCGCGAAGACGCCGTACAGGACGCCGTTCAGGCCGGGCTCGCCGATCGACTCGCTGAACGCGGCCAGGGAGACCTGCATGCCTCCGAAGACGGAGCCGATACCCAGGAACGTGACGATGAGGACGCGCACCCCGGGGACGCGCAGCGCGGAACCGTGGTCCACGCGCGTGTGCCGGTCGGCGGAGACGGAGGGCTGGGTGCTCCGCTGGGCGGCGAACAACAGGCCGCCGACGAGGGTCAGCGAGGCCTCCGTGAGCAGGCCGGCCGCGGGGTTGACGGCCGTACACAGGGCGGTGGCGAGCAGCGGGCCGAAGACGAAGGTCAGTTCGTCCGTGACGGACTCGAAGGCCGCCGCGGTCGTCATGAGGGGGGAGCCCTGGAGCTTCACGCCCCAGCGGGCCCGCACCATGGGGCCGACCTGGGGCACCGAGGCGCCGGTGGGCACCGCGGCGGCGAAGAGCGCCCACAGCGGGGCGTCCGCCAGTGCCAGCGCGGTCAGGGAGAGGCCCGCCACGGCGTGCACGAGGACGCCCGGCAGCAGGACGGCCCGCTGTCCGTGGCGGTCGGCCAGCCGGCCGGTGAAGGGCGCGAACAGGGCCATGGCGACGCCGGTCACGGCCGCGACGGCGCCGGCCGCTCCGTAGGAGCCGGTGGTGTGCTGCACGAGCAGCACGATGGAGATCGTCAGCATGGCGAACGGCTGCCGTGCGGCGAATCCGGGAAGCAGGAACGTCCAGGCGCCGCGGGTGCGCAGCAGTTGGCCGTATCCAGGACGGGAAGTGACCGTGGATGCCACGGCCCGTGCCTTTCTGCCGCCTGGTAGCGCGCCCGTGCGGGGGCGCCGAGAGCTGTCCTCTTGCGCGGATCTGCGGTAGATACCGGCGTCCTCGGCAGGAGGGCGTCACGGCCGCCATACGGTCGCGCCAGCTCTGCGTCAGGCAGAGTTGGTCCGATCTAGGTGTGCCTTCATCGTACAGGGGTCGGGCCTCCCCTCGCCTGTGAAAGCGAGCACCGTGGCAACGTACGCCTGGGAATGCCCGCCGTCCCCAGTGTCCCGTTAAAGGCCCTTTTGGTGGGCCGTGTGGCCGCGCTGGTTCTCCGTGGCAACCTCGCCGGTGCCCAGCCAGCCGGCCAGCTTGCCGCCCTGGCCCACCGCGCGGAGCCGCTTCTCGGCGGCGTCCCGGACCGGGTCGGTGGCCACCACCAGCAGCTCGTCGCCGAGCCGCAGCACCGTCGTGGGCATCGGCACGAAGGACTTCCCCTCGCGGACGACGAGGGTGACCGCGGCGCCCGGGGGCATCCGCAGCTCGCCCACCTCGACCCCGTGCATCCGGGACCCCTCGGGGATGGAGACCGACAGCAGGTGGCCGCGCAGCCGCTCCAGGGGGGCCGACTCGATGCCCAGGTCGGCGGCGCCGGGGGATGCTCCGAGCCGGAGCTTGCGGGCCAGCCAGGGCAGGGTCGGGCCCTGGACGAGGGTGTAGACGACGACCAGGACGAAGACGATGTTGAAGATGCGCCGGCTGTCCGAGACGCCGTTCACCATGGGGATGGTCGCCAGGATGATGGGCACGGCGCCGCGCAGGCCCGCCCAGGAGAGCAGGGTCTGCTCCTGCCAGGGCATGCGGAAGGGCGCCAGGCTGACGATCACGCTGAGGGGCCGCGCCACCATGGTCAGAATCAGGCCGACGAGCAGGGCGGGCACGATGTCGTCGCCCATCTCGTGCGGTGTGACCAGCAGGCCGAGCAGGACGAACATGCCGATCTGGGCGATCCAGCCGAGCCCCTCGGCGAAGCCGCGGGTGGCGGGCCAGTGCGGGAGCTTGGCGTTGCCCAGCAGCATCGAGGCGAGGTAGACGGCGAGGAATCCGCTGCCGTGCGCGAGGGCCCCCGCGGCGTAGGCGACGACCGCGATGGCCATCACGGCGATCGGGTAGAGGCCGGAGGCGGGCAGCGCCACGTGCCGCAGCCCGAAGGAGCCGAGCCAGCCGACCGCGATCCCGATGGCGGCGCCGATCGCGAGTTCCAGGGCTATCTCGCCGACCAGCGCGTACCAGTGCTCCACCGGTCCGGCGGTGGAGAAGGCGACGACGAGGATGACCACAGGGGCGTCGTTGAAGCCGGACTCGGCCTCCAGGATGCCCGTCACGCGCGCGGGGAGGGGGATCTTCCGCAGGACGGAGAAGACCGCCGCGGCGTCCGTCGAGGACACCACCGCCCCGACGATGAGGGCCTGCCGCCAGTCCAGGTCGATCAGGTAGTGCGCCGCCGTCGCGGTGACACCGACGCTCACCGCGACACCCACCAGTGCCAGCGAGGAGGCCGCCGGGAGCGCCGGCTTGATCTCCTTCCACTTCGTGCCGAGTCCGCCCTCGGCCAGGATCACGACCAGGGCCGCGTACCCGATGACCTGGGTCAGTTCGGCACTGTTGAAGTGGACGTCGCCGATGCCGTCCTGGCCCATGGCGACGCCGATCCCCAGGTACACGAGCAGGGTGGGGAGCCCGCTGCGTGAGGAGATCCGGACCGCCGCCACGGCGACGAGGAGGACGAGCGCGCACACGAGCAGGAGCTGGTTGAGGTGGTGGACAGTCAGGGGCTGTTCCTTTCTCGCCGATCCGGTCCCGCCGGGACGAGTACGCGGATCCGAGCACCGGAAGCCGGGTACTTCAGTGCAAGTACTTCGTTACCTTACCTAACTCTTGACGCTTTCTTGACGTTCCGGGAGGCAAGATCGAACGCCCGTGCTTCTCGGTTCCCCACTCCGCGTCAAGGCGCGGTTGGCCCTGCGCCTATGGTTGCTCCAGCACTCCAGGACCGCCTGCCGCTCGCGTTAGGACAGCAAGGACAGCGATGCCCCCCAACACCACCGCCTCTTCCGGCCAAAAGCCCGGCAAGTCCGGCAGGAAGAAGGGGCGCAAAGCCCGACTGTTCTTGATTGTCCTGGTTCTTGCCATCATCGGGGGCATCGCCTTCGGCGCGTACTGGAGCGTCAGCACCGTGCGCGCCTCCTTCCCGCAGACCAAGGGCTCCATAAAGCTCGACGGTCTGTCGGGGCCGGTGAACGTGAAGCGCGACGGCAACGGCATCCCCCAGGTCTACGCCTCGTCCGACGAGGACCTGTTCATGGCCCAGGGCTTCGTCCAGGCGCAGGACCGGTTCTACGAGATGGACGTGCGCCGCCACATGACCTCGGGCCGGCTGTCCGAGATGTTCGGCAAGGGCCAGGTCAAGAACGACGAGTTCCTGCGCACGCTGGGCTGGAACCGGGTGGCGCAGAAGGAGTACGACACCAAGCTGTCGGCCTCCACGAAGAAGCACCTCCAGGCGTACGCCAAGGGAGTCAACGCCTACCTGAAGGGCAAGGACGGCAAGGAAATCTCCCTGGAGTACGCCGCCCTCGGCTTCAGCAACGACTACACGCCCCAGCAGTGGACCCCGGTCGACTCCGTGGCCTGGCTCAAGGCGATGGCCTGGGACCTGCGCGGCAACATGCAGGACGAGATCGACCGCTCCCTGATGACGAGCCGGCTCGGACCGAAGCAGATCGCCGACCTGTACCCGGAGTACCCGTACAGCCGGAACAAGGCGATCGTCCAGGAGGGCGCGTACGACAGCGTCACCGGGACGTACGCGCGGACCGGCACCGCCTCGGGCGCGTCGTCCACGGCGGGCACGGGGCTCACGGGCAACACCGAGGCACCCGCCGGCTTCCAGAGCCAGCTCTCGGGCCTCTACGACGTGCTCGACAAGGTGCCCACCGCCGTCGGCGTCAACGGCAACGGCATCGGCTCCAACTCCTGGGTCGTCTCGGGCAGCCACACCATCACCGGCAAGCCGCTGCTCGCCAACGACCCCCACCTGTCGGCCTCGCTGCCCTCGGTCTGGTACCAGATGGGCCTGCACTGCACGGCGCTCTCCGCCAAGTGCCAGTACGACGTCGCCGGCTACACCTTCGCGGGGATGCCCGGCGTGGTCATCGGCCACAACCAGGACATCGCCTGGGGCATGACCAACTCCGGGGTCGACGTCACCGACCTCTACCTGGAGAAGATCACCGGCGAGGGCTACGAGTACGACGGCAAGGTCCGGCCCTTCAGTACCCGCAAGGAGACCATCAAGGTCGCGGGCGGTGCGAGCAAGACGATCGTGGTCCGGTCGACCGAGGACGGCATGCCGCTGCTCTCCGACCGCGACGACGAACTGGTCAAGGTCGGCAAGAAGGCCACCGTCGACGCCGGGGCGCCCGACCGCGGGGACGGCTACGCCATCGCGCTGCGCTGGACCGCGCTGGACCCCGGCAACTCGATGGACGCCGTCTTCGAGATGGACAAGGCGTCGGACTGGACCGAGTTCCGCAAGGCGTCCACGTCGTTCGACGTGCCCTCGCAGAACCTCGTGTACGCCGACACCGAGGGCAACATCGGCTACCAGCTGCCGGGACGGATCCCGACGCGCGCCGAGGGCGACGACGGTTCGCTGCCCTCGCCCGGCTGGGAGTCCAAGTACCGCTGGACCGGTTACATCAAGCAGTCCGCGCTGCCCTACGAGTACAACCCGAAGCGCGGGTACATCGTCACCGCGAACCAGGCGGTCGTCGACAAGGACAAGTACCCCTACACGCTCACCACGGACTGGGGTTACGGCACGCGCAGCCAGCGGATCAACGACCTGATCGAGTCGAAGATCAACGGCGGCGGCAAGATCTCCACCGACGACATGCGGCAGATGCAGCTCGACAACAGCAGCGAGATCGCCAAGCTGATCGTGCCGAAGCTGCTCAAGATCGACGTGGCCGACCCGGACGTCCGGCAGGCGCAGAAGCTCCTGGAGGGCTGGGACTACACCCAGGACTCCGACTCCGCGGCGGCCGCCTACTTCAACGCCACCTGGCGCAACATCCTCAAGCTCGCCTTCGGCAACAAGCTGCCCAAGGAACTGCGGGTCAAGGGCCAGTGCCTGAACGTCGACCGGGTCGACACCACGGGCCCCGCGGACGCGGACCAGAAGGTGCGCGAGTGCGGCGAGCGCGACGCGGACCAGGCGCAGCCGGACGGCGGCGACCGCTGGTTCGAGGTCGTCCGCAAGATCATCAACGATGAGAAGAACGACTGGTGGCAGCTGCCGAAGACGCGCACCCAGAAGGCGACCGACACGCGTGACGAGCTGTTCGGCCGCGCTCTGCGGGACGCCCGCTGGGAGCTCACCGCCAAGCTCGGCAAGGACATCGACACCTGGAGCTGGGGCCGGCTGCACCGCCTGTTCCTGAAGAACCAGACCCTCGGTACCGAAGGCCCCCGTTTCCTCCAGTACATGCTCAACCGCGGCCCGTGGAAGCTCGGCGGCGGCGAGGCGACGGTCAACGCGACCGGCTGGAACGCGGCGGGCGGCTACGGCGTGGTGTGGGTCCCCTCGATGCGGATGGTCGTGAACCTCGGCGACCTCGACAAGTCGAAGTGGATCAACCTGTCGGGAGCCAGCGGGCACGCGTACAGCGCGCACTACACGGACCAGACGGACCTGTGGGCCAAGGGCGAACTCCTGCCCTGGGCCTTCTCGGACAAGGCCGTCGACAAGAGGACCAGCGACACCCTCGTCCTCGAACCGTGACGGTGCCGGAGACCGGCGGGGTGTGACGCCCCGCCCCCGGCCCGGCCGAAGTGGCCCTCCACGCACGCGTGGAGGGCCACTTGGCGTTCCGGGCGGGTCAGCGGAAGCGGCGGACCCCGGAAGGGGTCACCACGGCGTGGACGGGCCGGTCGTGGGCCTCCGCCGGTACCCGCTCGACGACTTCGGTGTCGTACAGGAGCACCACCAGGGCGGGGTCCGCGCCCGACCGCTCCAGGCGGGCCAGGACGCGGTCGTAGGAACCCCCGCCGCGGCCCAGCCGCATCCCGCGCCCGTCGACGGCGAGACCGGGCAGCAGGACCACGTCCGCCCCCGAGACGGCCTCCGGGCCCAACCGGTCGCCCACAGGCTCCAGAAGGGCCATTCTCGCGCCGTGCCGGACCGGGGCGAGGGAGCCGGCCCCCTCGTACGGGCCCCAGTCCAGGTCGTTGTCCGGCAGCAGGACCGGCAGCAGAACCCGCACCCCGCGCGCGTGGAGCGCGTCCAGGAGTGCGAGGGTACCGGGCTCGCTCCCCACGGAGACGTACGCCGCCACCGAGCGCGCGTGCGCCAGTTCGGGCAGCTCCAGGGCTCGGACGGCGAGCGCCGCGGCGGACTTCCGCACGTCATCGTCCGTCAACCCGGTTCTCACCGACAGGAACCCTCGGCGCAACATTGGCTTCGTAGGGTCCGGTTCGGGTCCCAGGTGGCTCACAGGTGGCTCCCGTACTCTTCTCAATGCGCTCATATGAGAGCGAATTAACCGGAGCCACAGATTCAGCACATAGCCACCGGATATGGTTACGGGCATGACTGAGTCACACCCCAGGATCAGTAAGGCTGTCATCCCCGCGGCAGGCCTCGGGACCCGGTTCCTGCCGGCCACCAAGGCCACGCCCAAGGAGATGCTGCCGGTCGTCGACAAGCCGGCGATCCAGTACGTGGTCGAAGAGGCCGCGTCGGCGGGTCTTGACGACGTCCTGATGATCACGGGCCGCAACAAGCGCCCGCTGGAAGACCACTTCGACCGCAACTACGAGCTCGAATCGGCGCTCCAGAAGAAGGGCGACGCCGGGCGGCTCGCCAAGGTCCAGGAGTCCAGCGACCTCGCGACCATGCACTACGTGCGCCAGGGCGACCCCAAGGGACTCGGTCACGCCGTCCTGTGCGCGGCCCCGCACGTCGGCCACGAACCCTTCGCCGTCCTCCTCGGCGACGACCTGATCGACCCGCGCGACCCCCTGCTGGCCCGCATGGTCGAGGTCCAGGAGCAGCACGGCGGCAGCGTCATCGCCCTCATGGAGGTCGCTCCCGAGCAGATCCACCTCTACGGATGCGCCGCCGTCGAACCCACGGGCGAGGGCGACCTCGTGAAGGTGACCGGGCTGGTCGAGAAGCCCGACGCGTCCGACGCGCCCAGCAACTACGCCATCATCGGGCGCTACGTCCTGGACCCGCACATCTTCGACATACTGCGCACGACCGAGCCCGGCCGTGGCGGCGAGATCCAGCTCACCGACGCGCTCCAGCAGCTCGCCTCCGACGAGAAGGTCGGCGGCCCCGTGCACGGCGTCGTCTTCAAGGGCCGCCGCTATGACACCGGCGACCGTGGCGACTACCTGCGTGCCATTGTCAGACTCGCGTGCGAACGTGAAGACCTGGGACCGGACTTCCGGACCTGGCTTCGAAGTTACGTAGCCGAGGAGATGTAGGACTTTGAGCAGCGCCGCGACCCGCACCGCCGGCCAGGATCACCTCTGGTCGGTGGACGACCACCTGGAGGACATCCTCGGCACCGTCCGCCCCCTCGAACCCATCGAGCTGCAACTCCTCGACGCCCAGGGCTGCGTCCTGGTCGAGGACGTCACGGTGCCGGTGTCCCTGCCGCCCTTCGACAACAGCTCGATGGACGGGTACGCGGTCCGGGTCGCGGACGTCGCGGGCGCGAGCGAGGAGTACCCGGCGGTCCTGACGGTCGTCGGCGATGTCGCGGCCGGCCAGGCCGAGGCGCCCTACGTGGGCCCCGGCCAGGCCGTCCGCATCATGACCGGTGCCCCGCTGCCGCCCGGCGCCGAGGCCGTCGTCCCCGTCGAGTGGACGGACGGAGGACTCGGAGAGGGCCCGGTCACCGGGATGCGCGCGCACAGCGCCTCCCCGGAGGGCGCCTTCGGGCAGGTGCACATCCACCGCGCCGCCGAGGCACGCGCGCACGTGCGCGCCGCCGGCAGCGACGTGAAGGCGGGCGACCGCGCCCTCGAAGCGGGCACCATCCTCGGCCCCCCGCAGATCGGCCTGCTCGCCGCGATCGGCCGCGCCACCGTGCGCGTACGGCCCCGCCCCCGCGTGGTCGTCCTCTCGACCGGCAGCGAACTCGCCCAGCCCGGCGAGGCGTTGGGCACCGGCCAGATCTACGACTCGAACAGCTTCGCGCTGTACGCCGCCGCCCGTGACGCCGGCGCCATCGCCTACCGCGTGGGCGCGGTCGCCGACGACGCCGAGACCCTGCGCGCCACCATCGAGGACCAGCTCATCCGCGCCGACCTCGTGGTCACCACCGGCGGGGTGAGCGTCGGCGCCTACGACGTGGTCAAGGAGGCGCTGTCCTCCGTGGGCGACGAGGACGAGGCCGGCGGCGGCATCGACTTCCGCAAGCTCGCCATGCAGCCCGGCAAGCCCCAGGGCTTCGGCTCCATCGGCCCCGACCACACCCCGCTGCTCGCCCTCCCGGGCAACCCCGTCTCGTCGTACGTCTCCTTCGAGCTCTTCGTGCGCCCCGCCATCCGCACGCTCGCGGGCCTCAAGGACGTCCACCGGCCCACCACACGGGCCACCCTCGCCGCGGACAAGGCGCTGACCTCGCCGGAAGGCCGCCGCCAGTTCCTGCGTGGCACCTACGCGGACGGCACCGTGACACCGGTCGGCGGCGCCGGATCGCACCTGGTCGCCGCCCTCGCGCACGCCGACGCGCTGATCGTCGTCCCCGAGAGCGCCACCTCGGTCGAGCCCGGCACCGAGGTCGAGGTCGTGCTCCTCGGCTGAGCGGCCGGGACCCGGGCCGCCCGCCGACGCACCGCCGGGTCACGAGAGGGGCGCACGCTCATCACGGAGGCGTGGCGGCGGACGACCGGGCGGTAACGTGTCGCGCACACCAGGCCCACGCGCCGCACCGCGACGGGCCCTGACCGGGAGCGCCCACGCACATGACTGTTCCGTCCCGGGGGGACACCTCCGGACCCCCCGTGCAGGACCGACTGACGCACATCGACGAGGCGGGCGCCGCCCGCATGGTCGACGTGTCCGGGAAGGACGTGACCGCGCGCACCGCGCGGGCCAGCGGCCGCGTCCTGGTCTCGCCCCGCGTCGTCGAGCTGCTGCGCGGCGAGGGAGTTCCCAAGGGCGACGCCCTCGCCACCGCCCGCATCGCGGGGATCATGGGAGCCAAGCGCACCCCGGACCTGATCCCGCTGTGCCACCCGCTGTCCGTGTCGGGCGTCAAGGTCGACCTGTCGGTCGCGGACGACGCCGTCGAGATCCGCGCCACCGTGAGGACGACCGACCGCACCGGCGTCGAGATGGAAGCCCTCACGGCGGTCAGCATCGCGGCGCTCACCGTGATCGACATGGTGAAGGCCGTCGACAAGGGAGCGGTCATCACGGACGTCCGGGTGGAAGAGAAGACGGGCGGGAAGTCCGGCGACTGGAGCCGGACATGAGCGCCGGCACCGGCCCGGCCGCCGCGCGGACCTACCGCGCCCTGGTGGTCACCGCCTCCAACCGCGCCTCCGCCGGCGTCTACGAGGACCGGGGCGGCCCGTTGATCGCCGCCGGACTCTCCTCGTTCGGCTTCACGGTCGAGGGACCGCAGGTCGTGCCGGACGGCGACCCCGTGGAGGCCGCGCTGCGCGCCGGTGTCGAGGCGGGCTACGACGTCATCGTCACCACCGGCGGCACCGGGATCTCACCGACCGACCGCACCCCCGAGGCGACGCTCCGGGTGCTCGACCACGAGATCCCGGGCATTCCCGAGGCGATCAGGGCGTTCGGCCGGGAGAAGGTGCCGACCGCGGCGCTCTCCCGCGGGCTCGCCGGCGTCGCCCGGGGGACACTGATCGTGAACCTGCCGGGTTCCCCCGGCGGGGTGAAGGACGGCCTGGCCGTCCTGGAGCCCCTTCTGGTCCACGCCGTCGACCAACTGCGCGGCGGCGACCACCTCAGACCCAGCGGCAGTGGGGGTGCGTGCTGAACAGCCCATCCTGGCCCGTCGAGCTGGTGGACGGCGACGTCGTCCTCCGGCCGATAAGGCTGCGCGACCAGCGGACGTGGCGTGAGGTCAACCGGCGCAACCGCGACTGGCTGCGGCCCTGGGAGGCGACCATTCCGCCGCCCACGCCGAGCGGTCCGATCGCGCACCGGCCGACCTACCGTCAGATGGTCCGGCACCTGCGGGCCGAGGCCAACGCGGGCCGCATGCTGCCCTTCGTGATCGAGTACCAGGGGCGGCTGGTCGGTCAGTTGACCGTCGCCGGGATCACCTGGGGCTCGATGTGCTCGGGGCACGTCGGCTACTGGGTGGACCAGTCGGTCGCGGGCCGCGGCGTGATGCCGACGGCGGTGGCGCTGGTGACCGACCACTGCTTCCGCACGGTCGGACTGCACCGCGTCGAAGTCTGTATTCGCCCCGAGAACCGGCCCAGCCGCAGGGTCGTGGAGAAACTCGGATTCCGTGAGGAAGGGCTTCGCCCGCGCTATCTCCACATCGACGGCGCGTGGCGGGACCATCTCGTCTTCGCGCTCACCGCGGAGGAAGTGCCCGAAGGACTGCTCGCCCGCTGGCGCCGCGGCCGATCGGTCCAGACCAGGCCGGAACAGCTGGGACCGGATCAGTCGGGATCGCAGAACCCGAGCACGCCGGGCAACGCCGGTAAATGAAATGAGTGTTCGAAATTGATCGCTGTGCGATCAGCTCAGGGCATTAATTTCGCGCTCCCGGTGGCCTGCTGATCGCATCGGTCACAAAAAAAGCTCGAAATATCAGCCAGATCGTGCGACACACCGGCGCAATTGGCAGATGGCCTCACACAAACCCCTCTACCGTGTGAGGCGTGAGCAGCAGCGGCCTCATCTACGCAGTCATTGTCGGGGCCTGGGCCGCCTACTTGGTGCCGATGTGGCTCCGTAGGCAGGACGAGCTGAACGAAGCTCGTCCGACGGAACGCTTCAGCACCGCCATCCGGCTGCTGTCCGGACGGGCGGGCATGGAGCGTCGATACGCCAAGGACCTGCGGGCGCGCTCCGCCGACGAGGGGGAGCCCGACGCCGACCCGGACGACGCCACCGATTCGGTGGACGTCCGGTCCTTCGCCATGCCTCCGACCCGGCCCCAGACGGCGGTCCAGCACCGCCCACAGGTCCAGGAGCGTGTGCCGTCACCGGACCCGGCCCAGGCGGAACAGAACCAGGGCGGCCGGACGGCCGGCAGGGAGAGCGGCGCGTACGAGACACCGGGCGCGGCCCGGCCCGTACCGCAGCAGTCGTCCCCGTCCACGCCGAGACAGCCGGCCAAGTCCGCGCCCCAGCAGGCCACGTCGTCCGCGGCGGGCCGCGCACCCGGCGTGCGGCGGGCGCCCTCGGCGGAAGCCGAAGCGCGCGCCCGGCGCGTCAAGGTCCTCGCGCGCCGCCGGCGTACGACGGTCATGCTCTTCCTCGCCTTCACCCTCGGCGCGATCGTCGCGGCCGTCGGCGGCCTCGGACTCCTCTGGGCGCCCGCCGTGCCGGCCGTGATGCTGAGCTCCTACATCGTGTATCTGCGGGCCCAGGAGCGGCGGCGCTTCACCTACGTCATGGACCGCCGCCGGGCCGAGGTCGCCGCGCAGCGGCTGCGGGAGCGTCAGCCGCGCCGCCGGGCGGCCGCCGACCTCGCCGTGGACGAACCGGAGGAAGGACCAGGAGCCGACACCGACACCGGACTCTCCGCGCTCGCCGCGGACCGGCGCGCCCTCGTCGAGCAGACGGACCACGCCGAGTGGGTCGACCAGCAGCGTGAACGCCGGCGCGGCCCCCGACAGGGCGACAGCTGGGACCCGGTGCCCGTTCCGCTGCCGACCTACGTGACCGCGCCCGTCGCGCCGCGGGCCACCTCCGACGTCGACCTGGGAGCGCCGGACGCGTGGAGTTCCGCGCGGTCGAGCTCCGTCGAGCCGAGCGCCCACGAGGCCGAACCGGTCGAGGAGAACCCCGAGTGCGACGACGACTGCGCGGACGCGGCGGACGACGGCCGCAGCGACGCCCGCCGCGCCGCGTCCGCGCGCCGCGCCCGCGAACGCGGCCGCACCCCGCTCTTCGACCAGTACGAGGACGGCGAACGGCCGCGCGCGGCCAACGAGTGAGAAGCCGGACGACCGGTGCCCGGAAGGGCCTGGCTGACCAGCCAGGAACGGATTTCCAAGCACCGCGATCGGGATGCTAGAGTTTCACTCGTTGCAAGGGCCTGTGGCGCAGTCTGGTAGCGCACCTCGTTCGCATCGAGGGGGTCTGGGGTTCAAATCCCCACAGGTCCACCGCAGCCAAGAGCCCCAGTCGGAGAGATCCGACTGGGGCTCTTGCCATGTCCGCACCGTGACGCGGACAACTCCCTTCGTGGAGCGGGCCCCTGGGGCCCGCTCCGGCTGCCGCCCGCTCCGGACGCCGGGTCCTAGAGGGCCTTGGCGTAGCAGAGGCTCAGATCGTGGAAGCGGTAGTAGCCGAACTTCGCGCACGGGGCATAGCCGCTCGACGCGTAGAGGGACACCGCCTCGGGCTGTTTGGCGCCGGTCTCCAGGACCATGCGGACGCGGCCGGCCGCACGTGCGTCCTCCTCCAGGGCGGCGAGGACGCGCCGGGCGAGACCGAGACCGCGGGCCTCGGGGACCACGTACATGCGCTTGAGTTCGGCGTCGCCGTCCGAGTAGGCCTCGGCGTTCTCGTCCTGGGTGCGCCAGCCGCCCGTCGCCACCGGCCGGTCCCGCTCGTCGTAGGCGATCAGGTAGAGGCCCACGGGCGGGGCGAACATCCACGCGTCGAGGTGCGTGGCGTCGCCGTCGTCGCCGTAGCGCTCGGCGTACTCGGCCTGCACCTGGTCGTTGAGCTTCACGGCGTCGGGATGGTCGAAGGGGACCTGGCGGATGTTCATGCGGAATACCGTACATCTATGCGATTGCGGGTGATGGAGTGGTGACGCGTCGTGCGGGACCGGCGCGAGCGGTGGCTCCCGTCCTGCCGGGCGGGTGATCGAGTTCGGGTGCGGGCGCACCGGTTCAGTATCGTGCCCGGGTGCTGACTGTGACCTCTGTGAATGTGAACGGGCTCCGGGCCGCCGCGAAGAAGGGTTTCGTGGGGTGGCTCGCGGAGACCTCCGCGGACGTGCTGTGCCTCCAGGAGGTGCGGGCCGAGCCCGGGCAGCTGCCCGAGGAGGTGCGCGCGCCCGAGGGCTGGCACGTCGTGCACGCCCCCGCCGCCGCCAAGGGCCGTGCCGGTGTGTCCCTCTACACACGCCGCGAGCCGGACGCCGTCCGCGTCGGCTTCGGGTCCGAGGAGTTCGACGCCTCCGGCCGCTACGTCGAGGTGGACCTGCCCGGCGTCACCGTGGCGAGCCTCTACCTGCCCTCCGGCGAGGTCGGCACCGAGCGGCAGGACGAGAAGATCCGCTTCATGGCGGAGTTCCTCGGCCACCTCAAGGGACTCAGGGAGCGCGCCGCCGCCGACGGGCGCGAGGTCGTCGTCTGCGGCGACTGGAACATCGCCCACCAGGAGGCCGACCTCAAGAACTGGCGCGCCAACCGCAAGAACTCCGGCTTCCTGCCCGAGGAGCGCGCCTGGCTGGGCCAGGTCCTCGACGCGGCCGACGGCGGCTACGTGGATGTCGTCCGCGCCCTGCACCCGGACACCGAGGGGCCCTACTCGTGGTGGTCGTACCGGGGGCGGGCTTTCGACAATGATTCAGGGTGGAGGATCGACATGCACGTCTGCACGCCCGGGCTCGCGGCCAAGGCGGTCAAGGGCTTCGTGGAGCGCGCCGCGACGCACGAGGAGCGCTGGTCCGACCACGCGCCGGTGACGGTCGTCTACGACCTCTGAGCCGGGACGGGAGTGCCGGGACCGGCCGCCGGTGTGCGGTCGTCCCCGGCAGGCCCTACGTCCTACGCCTCACCCTCGCCGTTCTCCTTGTCCCGCAGGCGGCGGTCCAGGGCCATCGACAGTTCCGCCTCCACCACGCTCTTCGCGAGGGGGCGCAGGCGTTGGAGGTCCTGTGGGGTGCGGTCCTCGGTGAGGACCAGGGTGGTGAAGAGTTCGGCGAGGGCGTCGGTGTGGTCGCGGACGCGGCGGGCGGCGCGCAGGACGTCGGCGAGCGGGATGCCCTCGCGGACCAGCGCGGCCGAGACGTCCAGCAGACGGCGGCTGATGTGGACGATCTCGCCGCCGTCCGTGCCGAGATAGCCGAGGTCGAGGGCGGCGGCGAGGTTCTCCGGGGTCGCCTGCCCGGCGAAGACGTCGGCGAGTTCCTCGGGGGAGAGGCGGACCGGGGTCTCCTCGGTGGGCTCGCCCAGGCCGAGCAGCTCGCCCACGTCGCGCCCGTGGTCGAAGGCCTCGGCCAGCTCCGCGATGCCGTTGAGGGTGTGGCCGCGTTCCAGGAGCGCCGAGATGGTGCGCAGGCGGGCCAGGTGGGTGTCGTCGTACCAGGCGATGCGGCCCTCGCGCCGGGGCGGCGGTATGAGCTTGCGTTCCCGGTAGAAGCGCAGGGTGCGCACGGTGATGCCGGCCTTCGCGGCCAGTTCCTCCATGCGGTACTCGTGCCCGCCGGGGTCCGGGAGGCCGCTGTCGGCGAGGGGTGTCGGGCCCTGCTCGCGGGCTGCGCCCGCCTGTGCGCCGGCGCCGCGCGCGCCGTTCCCCGGCGTCCGCGCGCCCCGTGCTCGCGCCCCGGCGTCCCGCTTTCCTGATCCCTCGGCCACCTGCGCACCCTACGTCGTACCCCCGGTAACTTTCCCGTCCCCGACCCCTACCCATCAGTACGAAGCTGTTCTACGCTCCGATTGCGCCAGTGTTCACTGGCGGAGTCGTGCGGACCAGGAGGCGTCGGGATGACCGAGCACGAGCATGTACGGGTGGCGGTGATCGGGTCCGGGTTCGGCGGGCTGGGAGCCGCGGTGCGGCTGCGCCGCGAGGGCATCACCGACTTCGTCGTCCTGGAGCGGGCCGACAGCGTGGGCGGCACCTGGCGGGACAACAGCTACCCCGGGTGCGCCTGTGACGTCCCGTCGCACCTGTACTCGTTCTCGTTCGCGCCCAACCCCGAGTGGCCGCGCACCTTCTCCGGCCAGGAGCACATCCGGGCCTACCTGGAACACGTGGCCGACGTCTTCCGGCTGCGCCCGCATCTGCGGTTCAACTCCGAGGTGCGGATGATGACCTGGGACGCGGAGAAGCTGCGCTGGGGGATCGAGACGAGCAGCGGCTACCTCACGGCGGACCTCGTGGTCTCCGCGACCGGGCCGCTGTCCGACCCCAAGATCCCCGAGATCCCCGGGATCGCCACGTTCACCGGCAAGGTGTTCCACTCCGCCCGCTGGGACCACGACTACGACCTGCGCGGCAAGCGCGTCGCCATGATCGGCACCGGGGCCTCGGCCATCCAGATCGTGCCGGCGATCCAGCCGGACGTCTCCCGGCTCACCCTGTTCCAGCGCACCCCGCCCTGGGTGATGCCGCGGGTCGACCGGGCGATCACCGGTGCCGAGCGGTGGCTGCACCGGCAGCTGCCGTTCACCACGCAGGCCCGGCGCGGACTGCTGTGGGGCATCCGGGAACTGCAGGTGCAGGCGTTCACCAAGCGGCCCGACGAACTCGGCCTGGTCGAGCGGCTGGCCAAGCGGAACATCGCGCGGGCCGTGAAGGACCCGGCGCTGCGCGCGAAGCTGACGCCCGACTACCGGATCGGCTGCAAGCGCATCCTGCTGTCGAACGCCTACTATCCGGCGCTCACGAAGCCGAACGTGGACGTCGTGGCCTCCGGGCTCGCCCGGATCGAGGGGTCCACGCTGGTCGCCGCCGACGGCAGCACGGCGGAGGCCGACGCGATCGTCTTCGGGACCGGCTTCCACGTCACCGACATGCCGATCGCCGACCGCGTCGTCGGGGCGGAGGGCCGGACGCTGGCCGAGTCGTGGAAGGACGGCATGAAGTCGCTGCGCGGCGCGACCGCGGCCGGCTTCCCCAACTGGATGACGATCATCGGACCCAACACCGGGCTCGGGAACTCGTCGATGATCCTGATGATCGAGTCCCAGCTGAACTACATGGCCGACTTCGTACGGCAGTTGGACGTGCTCGGCGGGCGTGTGGCGCTCGACGCGCGGCCCGCCGCCGTCGACGCCTGGAACGACCGAGTGCAGGAACGCATGAAGCGCACCGTGTGGAACACCGGCGGCTGCACCAGCTGGTACCTCGACGCCAACGGCGTCAACACGACCGTGTGGCCCGGCACCACCACGGAGTTCCGTGGCGCCACGCGCCGGGTCGACCTGGCGGAGTACGAGGTGGTGCGCGCGGCGGAACCCGACCCCGGACCGGCTGTGACGGGCACCCGCAAGAAGAAGGCGGTGGCGGACGCGTGAGCCGGCTGACGCACGACGCGCACGGGACGTACGCGCCTCCCCCGCCCGTACGGGAACTGGTCGCGCACTCCGCGGACGGCGCGACCCTGCACGTCGAGGTGCACGGTCCCGAGGGCGCGCCCGCCGTGATCCTCGCGCACGGCTGGACCTGTTCGACGGCCTTCTGGGCGGCGCAGATCCGGGACCTCGCCGTCGACCACCGGGTCGTCGCCTACGACCAGCGCGGTCACGGGCGCAGTCCGGCGAGCGAGCTGTGCAGCACGGACGCGCTCGCCGACGACCTGGAGGCGGTGCTCGCGGCGACGCTGGCGCCGGGCGAGAAGGCCGTGCTCGTGGGGCACTCGATGGGCGGGATGACGCTGATGGCGGCGTCCACCCGGCCCCGCTTCACCGAGCACGCGGCGGCGGCGCTGCTGTGCAGCACCGGGAGCACCCGGCTGGTCGCCGAGTCGCGGGTCGTCCCGCTGCGGGCCGGCCGGCTCCGGACGCGGGTCACCGCGGCGGTGCTCGGTTCCCGCGCGCCGCTCGGGCCCGTCACACCGGTCGCCCGCCGGATCCTCAAGTACGCGACCATGGGCGCCGGTTCGTCGCCGCTGATGGTGGACGCCTGCGCGCGGATCGTGCACGCCTGCCCGCGGACCGTGCGGCACGCCTGGTCGGCGGTCCTGGAGTCGCTCGATCTCGACCACGGGGTACGGGAGTTGCGGGTGCCGACGGCGGTGATCGCCGGGACGGCGGACCGGCTCACGCCGGTCGTGCACGCGCGGGCCCTGGTGGCGGCTCTGCCGAACTGCGTCGGCAGCACCGAACTCCCGGGGGTCGGCCACATGACGCCGATCGAGGCACCGGAGCTCGTGACCGCCCGGATCCGGGAACTCGTCACGACGTACACGCAGACCGCCGAGGAGATCGAAGAGATCAAGGAGGGCGCATGAGCAAGGTGAGTCTCGAAGGACAGGTCGCGGTCGTCACGGGGGCGGCGCGCGGCGTCGGGGAGCTGCTCGCGCGCAAGCTCTCGGCGCGCGGGGCGAAGATCGCGCTGGTCGGCCTGGAGGCGGACGCGCTGAAGCAGGTCTCGGAGCGGCTGCACAGCGAGAGCGACCACTGGTACGCCGACGTCACCGACCACGAGGCGATGGCGCGGGTCGCGCAGGAGGTGAAGCAGCGGTTCGGCAAGGTCGACATCGTCGTCGCCAACGCCGGGGTGGCGAGCGGGGGCCCGTTCCTGGACTCCGACCCGGTCGCCTGGCGGCGGGTCATCGAGGTGAACCTGATCGGGTCGGCGGTGACGGCACGGGCGTTCCTGCCGGTGCTGATGGAGAGCCGCGGGTACCTGCTGCAGATCGCGTCGCTGGCGGCGATCACGCCGGCTCCGATGATGACGGCGTACTGCGCGTCCAAGTCCGGTGTGGAGGCGTACGCGCACAGCCTGCGGGCCGAGGTCGGCTACAAGGGCGTCCGGGTGGGCGTCGGCTATCTGTCGTGGACGGACACGGACATGGTGCGGGGCGCCGACCAGGACGAGGTGATGCGGGAGCTGCGGCAGCGGCTGCCGTGGCCGTCGAACAAGACGTATCCGCTGGGCCCGGCCGTCGACCGGATCGTGGCGGGGATCGAGCGCCGCTCCAGCCATGTGTACGCCCAGTGGTGGCTGCGCGGGATGCAGGGCATCCGCGGGTACCTGCCCGGGATCATCGGTGCCGTCGGGCAGCGGGAGATGCGGCGGTTCGAGCCGCGGCTCGGGACGGTGCGGACCGGGCTGGTCGGGGCCGGCGGGGCGGCCGACGAGCAGGAGCGGGAGGCGTCGGCACCCTGATTCACCGGGGGGTCTCACGGAGCGTGACTGATCGAAATGCGGGGTCCGTCCCTGCGTGTCAGTCTGATCGAGGCCCGAACACCCGTCCCTCACAACGGGATCGGGCCGACCCCCCTCACCCACTACGGGAGTGAATCTCATGGGCATGCAGGACCAGTTCAAGGACAAGGCCGAGCGTCTTCAGCAGAAGGCCAAGGGCAAGCCGGGCGCCGCGCGTGACGAGGCGAGCGAGCGGTCCCCGCAGGAGCGCGACCACGCCATGCCGGCCACGGACCGTGCCCGGCAGGAGGCGCAGGACCGCTTCGACCAGGACTTCGACGCCTGATCGGCCGTCCGTTCTGCATGAGTTGGGGTGTCCTCCACACGGAGGGCACCCCAACTCCGCTGTCCCGCCGGTGCCGTCCCGTCTCGCGGGAAGGCACCGGCCGCTGTCAGGTCGCTGTCGCTGTCAGGTCGCTGTCACTCCGGGCGCGGGGGGAGTTTCGGGCGGGTTCTGTCCGGGACATTGGAGTAGTCCGGAGGGGACGCGGCCGGCCGGCTGCGCAGCAGGTCCAGGGAGAGCTGGATGGCGTCGTCGAGCTGGGCGTGGCGGCCCTCCGCCCAGTCGAGCGGGGTCCGCAGGATCTCCAGGTCGGGGGCGACGCCGTGGTTCTCGACGGACCAGCCGTAGGCGTCGAACCAGGCCGCGTTCATCGGCACCGTGATGACGCTGCCGTCGCCGAGCTGATGGCGGCCGGTCATACCGACGACCCCGCCCCAGGTGCGCTGCCCCACCACGGGGCCGAGCTTCAGCAGTTTGAACGCGGCGGTGATCATGTCGCCGTCGGAGGAGGTCGCCTCGTCGGCGAGGGCCACGATCGGGCCGCGGGGGGCGTTGGAGGCGTACGAGACGGGCTGGGCGTTGCGGGTGAGGTCCCAGCCGAGGATGGTGCGGGTCAGTTTCTCGACGACCAGCTCGCTGATGTGACCGCCCGCGTTGCCGCGTACGTCGATGATGAGGGCCGGGCGGGAGACCTCGAGCCGCAGGTCGCGGTTGAACTGGGCCCAGCCCGAGCCGCCCAGGTCCGGGATGTGCAGATAGCCGCAGTGGCCGCCGCTCAGCTCCCGGACCACCTGGCGGCGTTTGGCCACCCAGTCCTGGTAGCGCAGCGGCCGTTCGTCGATCAGCGGGACCACCGCGACCCGGCGGGAACGGCCCGCGCCCTCGCCCTCGGTCTCGGCGGGCCGGAAGGTCAGTTCCACCGTGGTGCCGCCCGCGCCCGCGAGCAGGGGGTAGGGGCCGGTGACCGGGTCCACCGGGCGACCGTCGACATGGGTGAGGACGGCGCCCGCGCGGATGCCGGTGCCCGCCAGCGGGGAGCGCGCCTTGGAGTCGGAGGAGTCGCCGGGCAGGATCCTCTTGAGCATCCAGTTCCCGTCGCGGCACACGAGGTTGGCGCCCAGCAGGCCCTGCCGGCGCTGGTAGTGGGCGGGGCCCTCGTTGCGGCGGGCGGCGCTGACGTAGGCGTGCGAGGTGCCCAGTTCGCCGAGGACCTCGCGCAGCAGGTCGGCGAACTCGTCGGGGGAGGCGACCCGTTCGACCAGCGGGCGGTACTGCGCGAGGACCGCGTCCCAGTCGATGCCGCACATGTCCGGGTCCCAGAAGTAGGCGCGGGTGATCCGGCCGGCCTCGTCGTAGGCCTGGCGCCACTCGGCGGGCGGGTCGACCTCGTGGAGGATGCGGCGCAGGTCGATCCAGACCGTGGAGTCGCTGTCGCCGGACTCGGTGGAGGGGACGGCGCGCAGGTCGCCCTCGTCGACGACGACGAGCCGGGAGCCGTCGCCGCTGACCGCGAACCAGTCGAGGTGGTCGACGAGTTCGGACTTCTTGGCCTTGGTGATGTTGAAGAACTCCAGGGTGGGGCGGCCGGTCGTGTCGTCCGGGTTGGCGAAGGTCTCGCCGAGCGCGCCGGAGATCGGCCAGCGCAGCCAGACCAGGCCGCCGCCCGCGACCGGGTACAGCGCCGAGTACTTGGAGGCGGTGACCGGGAAGGGGGTCACCCGGCTCTCCAGCCCTTCGAGTTCGACGGTCGCCGCCGTACCGTCGTCCGACTCCTCCTCGACCGGGTCGAGGCCTCCGGCGACCGGCCGCCCGTCCGGGTTCAGGGCGAAGGGGGAGGGCGTGGCGGAGGACAGGGGGACGAGGTAGGGGCGGCAGCCGAGCGGGAAGGACAGGTCGCCGGTGTGCACGTCGTAGACGGGGTCGAAGCCGCGCCAGGACAGGAAGGCGAGGTAGCGGCCGTCCCGGGTGAACACGGGGTTCTCGTCCTCGAAGCGGCCGTTGGTGACGTCGACGACCAGGCGGTCCTTGATGCGGGCCATCTTGATCTGCCGCAGGGAGCGGCCGATCCCGGGGTGCGACCAGGTCAGCCAGGCGCCGTCCGGGGAGAACGCGAGGTCGGTGACCGGGCCGTTGATGGACCGGATCAGCTCGGTCACCTCACCGGTGGACTCCTCCGTCGCGTCCAGCAGGAGCAGCCGCCCGTCGTTCGAGGCGACGGCGAGGCGTTCGCCCTGCGGGTCCGCGACGAGTTCCAGGACGCGGCCGAGGTCGCCCGAGGCGAGGCGGCGCGGTGCGCGGTCGCCGGTCGCGCGGGGCAGGTAGGCGATCTCGACGGCGTCCTCGCCCCGCGCGTCGGTGACGTAGGCGACCTGGCCGCCCGAGCCGAGCATCTCCGGGAGCCGGACGCGGACGCCGGGGGTGTCCGCGATGGTGCGGGCGGGGCCGTCGCGGTGGGTGAGCCAGTACAGGCTGCCGCGGACGACGACGGCGCTGGCCCGGCCTGTCTCGTCGACGGAGATGCTGTCCACGTGCTGGGCGGCCGGCACCTGGTACGGGCGCCGGCCCGCGCGCGGGCCGCCGAGCCGGACGTCGAGGCGGCGCGGGACCGAGGCGGGGGAGAGGTCGTCGACGATCCACAGGTCGCCGGCGCACTGGTAGACGACGCGGGTGCCGTCGGACGCGGCGTGCCGGGCGTAGAAGGCGTCGTGGTCGGTGTGCCGGCGCAGGTCGGAGCCGTCGTGGGCGCAGGAGTAGAGGTTGCCGACGCCCTCGTGGTCGGAGAGGAAGGCGATCCGTCCGCCGACGAACATCGGGCAGGCGAGGTGGCCTCCGATGTCGGCGACGAGTTGCCGGCCGTGCAGCCAGATGCGGCCCATGGCGCCGCCCCGGTAGCGCTTCCAGACGGCGGGTTCGTGCGGGGGCGTGCCGGTGAGCAGCAGGGTCCTGCGCTCGCCGTCGATGTCGGCGACGGCGATGTCCGAGACGGGCCCCCAGGGCAGTTTGCCCCCGGGGTCGCCGTCGGTGGGGACGCTGTGGGCCCAGGTGAAGTACGAGAAGGGCTGTCCGTGCGAGGCGACGGCGAGGATGTCGCCGTCGGGGGACCAGCCGCAGACCTGGGTGTCCGGGCTGCCCCAGTAGGTGAGCCGGCGGCCGGGGCCGCCGTCGACCGGTGCCAGGTGGATCTCCGGGACGAGGCTGCGCCAGCTCGTGTAGGCGATGGTCCGGCCGTCCGGCGAGAAGCGGGGGTGGCCCACCTTGGTGCGGTCGACGGTGAGCCGCCAGGCGCGCCCGCGGCCGTCGAGCGGGGCGACCCACAGGTCGTCCTCGGTGACGAAGCAGAGCCGGTCGCCGCTCAGGTGCGGGAAGCGCAGGTAGCCGGGGGAGTGCTCGTCCGTGGTCGCGTTCTCGTGCTCGTCGCTCACCTCCCCATGCTTTTCCGCCCGGGGGGCCCCGGCAACTCGTGGAACGGGGGAATCCGGCGCCGTCGCCTTCACGGCGGCCGTCCTTTCCCCGCGCCGGCGGTCGGGTTCCCGGTGCGGGGGTGACTCAGCCCACGTACGAAACGGTTTCGTTTCGTTGACGGCGGGGGTATCTTCAGAGACATACGAATCCGTGTCGTACGAAGCAGAGGTGACCGGGATGACTGAGGCCGCAACGGTGCGTCGCAGTCGGATCACGCCCGAGCGCGAGGCCGAGCTGTACACGGCCGTGCTCGACCTGCTTCGGGAAGTCGGCTACGACGCCCTCACGATGGACGCCGTCGCCACCCGTACCCGTGCCAGCAAGGCCACGCTCTACCGCCAGTGGGGCGGCAAGGCCGAGCTCGTCGTGAAAGCGCTGCGGCACCACAAGCCGCTGAAGTTCTCCGACATGGACACGGGAAGCCTGCGGGGCGACTTCCTGGCACTCGCCGCCCGGCAGGACGACTGCCAGATGGAGCAGGACTCCGCGCTGATGCGGGGCCTGGCCATGGCGGCGCACGGGAACCCGGATCTGCTGAAGGCGTTCCGGGAATGGCTGGTCGAGCCGGAGATGGAAGAGCTGCGCCTGGTGCTCCAGCGCGGTGTCGACCGAGGTGAGATCCGTGCGGACAACCCCGCGATGCAGTTCGTGATGCACATGCTGATCGGCGGCTTCGCGGCGCGCACCATGATCGACGAACTCCCGCCGACCCAGGCCTTCCTGCATTCGTACATCGACGCCGTGGTTCTCCCCGCTCTCGGCGCCTGATTCCTCGGCCCTGCACCCCCTTCACCTTCCTCACCCTCTCCAAGCCCCTGTAGTTGCACCTGACGCGCCGCTCACGTCGTCGGGCTGATCACCCCTGCCCCCACTCGGGTGGTCACACCAGCCCCTGCCATCCCACGACCTGACCGGGAGTTCGCCCTCGTGGCCACGTTCCTCTACAAACTCGGCCGATTCGCCTTCCGGCGACGGCATTTCGTCGCCCTGATGTGGGTGGCGCTGCTGACCCTCGCGGGGGTGGGCGCGGCCTCCGCGCCCGTCGCCGGAGCGTCCTCCTTCTCGATCCCCGGCACCGAGGCGCAGAAGGCCTTCGACCTGCTGGAGAGCCGCTTCCCCGGGATGAGCGCCGACGGAGCGACCGCACGCGTCGTCTTCAAGGCCCCCGAGGGCGAGAAGATGGCGGACAAGGACAACAAGGCCACGGTCGAGAAGACCGTCAAGGTGCTCGGCACCGGGTCCGAGGTCACCTCCGTCGACGACCCGTTCGAGACGCACACCGTCAGCAAGGACGGGTCGGTCGCCTACGCCTCGGTCAAGTACAAGGTCTCCGGCATGGAGCTGGAGGACTCCTCGAAGGACGCCCTGGAGTCGGCGGCGCAGGACGCGCGGGACGCCGGGCTCACCGTCGAGGTCGGCGGTGACGCGCTCCAGGCGACACCCGAGACCGGGTCCACCGAGGTCATCGGCATCGCGATCGCCGCGGTCGTCCTCGTCATCACCTTCGGCTCACTGATCGCGGCCGGGCTGCCGCTGCTCACCGCGCTGATCGGCGTCGGTATCGGCGTCTCGACGATCACCGCGCTCGCCAGCGCCCTCGACCTCGGCTCCACGACCTCCACCCTCGCGATGATGATCGGCCTCGCGGTCGGCATCGACTACGCCCTGTTCATCGTCTCCCGCTACCGGGCGGAACTGGCCGAGGGCCGAGAACGCGAGGAGGCGGCCGGACGGGCCGTCGGCACCGCGGGCTCCGCCGTGGTCTTCGCGGGCCTGACCGTCGTCATCGCCCTGGTCGGCCTGTCGGTCGTCAACATCCCGATGCTCACGAAGATGGGCGTCGCCGCCGCGGGCACCGTCGCCATCGCCGTCCTCATCGCCCTGACGATGATCCCCGCGCTGCTCGGCTACGCGGGCCGTAGGGTCCAGCCGGCCGGCAAGAAGAGCAGGCTCCTCGGCGGCGGGCGCGCCGCCAAGAAGGAGGGCAAGCCCAACATGGGCACCCGCTGGGCGAGCTTCGTCGTCCGCCGGCCGCTCGCCGTGCTGCTGCTCGGCGTGATCGGTCTCGGCGCGGCGGCCCTCCCCGCGACCTCCCTCGAACTGGGTCTGCCCGACGACGGTTCGCAGCCCACGTCCACCACGCAGCGCCGTGCCTACGACCTGCTGTCCGACGGCTTCGGGCCCGGTTTCAACGGCCCGCTGATGATCGTCGTCGACGCGAAGGCGAGCGATGCCCCCAAGGCCGCGTTCACCAAGGTCACCGACGAGATCAAGGGCCTCAAGGGCGTCGTCAGCGTGTCGCCCGCGGTGCCCAACAAGTCCGGCGACACCGCGATGATCACGGTGGTCCCCGACTCGAAGCCGTCCTCCGTCAAGACCGAGGACCTGGTGCACGCCATCCGCGGCACCGGCGGCGAGATCAAGGCCGACACGGACGCCACGGTGCTCGTCACCGGCTCCACGGCCATGAACATCGACTTCTCGCAGAAGCTCAACG
This sequence comes from Streptomyces sp. NBC_01428, assembly GCF_036231965.1. Classification (NCBI taxonomy): domain Bacteria; kingdom Bacillati; phylum Actinomycetota; class Actinomycetes; order Kitasatosporales; family Streptomycetaceae; genus Streptomyces; species Streptomyces sp. NBC_01428. The sequence continues at coordinate 5,367,176 of NZ_CP109499.1, forward strand.
ACGCGCTGATCCCGTATCTCGCGCTCGTCGTCGGCCTCGCGTTCCTGCTCCTCATCGTGGTCTTCCGCTCGATCCTCGTCCCGCTGAAGGCGGCCCTCGGCTTCCTGCTCAGCGTGATGGCGGCCCTCGGCGCGGTCGTCGCGGTCTTCCAGTGGGGCTGGCTGGCCAACCTGATGGGCGTGGAGGAGACCGGCCCGATCATGTCGATGATGCCGATCTTCATGGTGGGCGTCGTCTTCGGTCTGGCCATGGACTACGAGGTGTTCCTCGTGACCCGCATGCGCGAGGCCTACGTCCACGGCGAGAAGCCGAGCCAGGCGATCGTCACCGGGTTCCGGCACGGGGCGCGGGTCGTCACCGCGGCCGCCGTCATCATGATCGCCGTGTTCTCCGGGTTCATCGGCTCCAGCGAGTCGATGATCAAGATGATCGGCTTCGGTCTCGCGATCGCCGTCTTCTTCGACGCGTTCGTGGTCCGCATGGCCATCGTCCCGGCGGTGCTCGCCCTGCTCGGCAAGCGCGCCTGGTGGCTGCCGAAGTGGCTGGACCGCGCGCTGCCGAACGTGGACGTGGAGGGCGAGGGCCTGCGCGCCCTCGACGAGAAGCGCCGCGACGGCGACGAGGACCGGGAACTGGCCCGCGTCTGATCCGTCAGTGAGCCACCGGGGTGGCGGCCGTGTACGTGCGACGAAGGAAGCGGATCAGGGCTTTCGCGTCGAGCTGCACGACCGCCACCCCTTTCGGCGAGTGGAACTCCAGGACCGCCTGCACCCGGCCGCACGGCCAGACCCGGACGTCCCCGCTGCTGGCCGGGACCCGCAGGCCCTGCTCCAGGAGTTCACGGGCGAAGACCCATTCCTTGGGACCCGGCAGGGTGATGTGCACCTGCGGCGGATCGCTCTCCGGGTCGTAGCGGAGGGCCACCGGGACGGCCCGGTGTTCGTCCTCGGCGGAGTCGGCGGTGTCGGTGACGATGTGAGCGCGTGCGTATTGTTCGACGGCGTACATGAACCGACTCCTCACGCTGCGTAACCTGTGCGGAATGTGTGAATCCGTCACCATTCCAATGTCGCACATCTCACGGAAACCGCTCTCCGGCCGCCCGCGACCCCTCCTCCATGTGCGTCGTGTCGTTCCTGAACGTCTTCCCGGTCACGGCGCGCGCATGTCCGGAACACCGTGAGGCACTGGTCACGCTCGTCGGCACGCGGGGTGGGTGGCGGGCCGTCGTGAACTATTCGAGGGTCCCTCGCTCTTGCAAGTAGTTCGCAACTGGGCACTATCATCGAACGGTGCATGTGCCTGACGGATTCATCAACGCCCCTGTCTCCGCTGTCACGGGAGTGGTCGCCGCCGGCGCCATCGCCGTCAGCCTGCGAGGCGCCCGCCGCGAACTCGACGAGCGGACCGCCCCGCTCGCCGGCCTGGTCGCCGCCTTCATCTTCGCCGTGCAGATGCTGAACTTCCCGGTCGCCGCCGGGACCAGCGGACATCTGCTCGGCGGCGCCCTCGCCGCGATCCTCGTCGGCCCCTACACAGGGGTCCTCTGCGTCTCCGTCGTCCTGCTCATGCAGGGCATCCTGTTCGCCGACGGCGGCCTCACCGCGCTCGGCGTGAACATCACCGACATGGCGATCGTCACCACCGTCGTCTCCTACGCACTCTTCCGCGGCCTGGTGAAGGTGCTGCCCCGCACGCGGCGCTCGATCACCGTCGCCTCCTTCGTCGCCGCGCTGCTGTCCGTCCCGGCCGCCGCCGTCGCCTTCACCCTCATCTACGCCGTCGGCGGCACCACCGACATCGCGATCACCAAGGTGGCCACCGCGATGATCGGCGTCCACGTCCTCATCGGCATCGGCGAGGCGGTCATCACCGCGCTCACCGTGGGCGCCGTCGTCGCCGTACGCCCCGACCTCGTGTACGGCGCCCGCGGCCTCCAGCAGCGGCTCAAGCTGCGGGTGAACGGCGAACTCGTCGACACGCCCGCCGCACCCGCCGCGACCCCGGCGCCCGTCGCCGCCCGCTCCTCGCACCGCACGGTGTGGATCACCGGACTCGTCACCTCCCTCGTCCTCGCCGGATTCGTCAGCTTCTACGCGTCCGCCAGCCCCGACGGCCTGGAGAAGGTCGCCAAGGACAAGGGCATCGACGCGAAGACCGAGAAGCACGCCACCGAGGACTCCTCGCCGCTCGCCGGATACGGCGTCAAGGACGTCTCCGACGCCCGCGTCTCCGGCGGTCTGGCCGGCGTGATCGGCGTCGGCGTCACGGTCGTCGCCGGGACCGGCGTCTTCTGGGCGGTCCGCAGGCGCCGTACGGCCGACAGCTCGCCCACCTCCGTGCCGGAAGGCGTCTGACATGGGGGCGGGCCACACCCACAAGCTCTACCGGCACGGGCACTCGCCCGTGCACGGCCTGCCGCCGCACACCAAGCTCGCCGCCACCCTCGCCTTCGTGATCGTGGTCGTGTCCACGCCCCGCGAGGCGATGTGGGCGTTCGCGCTGTACGCCCTGCTGCTCGCCGCCGTCGCCCAGCGCGCCCGCGTACCGGCCGGCGTGCTGCTGAAGCGGCTGCTGATCGAGATCCCGTTCGTGGCGTTCGCCGTGCTCATGCCGTTCGTCGCCGAGGGCGAGCGGGTGCACGTCCTCGGCCTGTCCCTGAGCGTCAACGGGCTCTGGGGCGCCTGGAACGTCCTCGCCAAGGGCACCCTCGGCGTCGCCGCCTCCGTACTCCTCGCCTCCACCACCGAACTGCGCGAACTGCTCCTCGGCCTGCAGCGCCTGCGACTCCCGCCGCTCCTCGTGCAGATCGCCTCCTTCATGATCCGCTACGGCGACGTCATCACCGACGAGATGCGGCGCATGCGCATCGCGCGGGAGTCCCGCGGCTTCGAGGCGAGCGGGGTCCGGCACTGGGGCGTCCTCGCCAAGTCGGCGGGCGCGCTGTTCATCCGCTCCTACGAACGCGGTGAGCGCGTCCACCTCGCCATGGTGAGCCGGGGGTACGCCGGCACCATGCCCGTCATCGACGAGGTGACCGCTTCCCGGGCGCAGTGGTCGTACGCCCTCGCCCTCCCGTGCGCCGCCCTCGTCGTCTGTGTGCTGGGATGGACGCTGTGATGTCTGCCGAAACCACCGTGACGCCCTCCGGGGACCCCGTCGTGCCCGCCTCCCTGGAGGTCTCCGGCCTCGCCTTCGCCTACCCCGACGGCCACCAGGCCCTCTTCGGCGTCGACTTCACCATCGGGCGCGGCGAGCGCGTCGCACTGCTCGGTCCGAACGGCGCGGGCAAGACCACCCTCGTCCTGCACCTCAACGGCATCCTGACCGGCGGCGCCGGCACGGTGCACGTCGCCGGACTCCCGGTCGGCAAGCGGCACATGGCGGAGATCCGGCGCCGGGTCGGCATCGTCTTCCAGGACCCGGACGACCAACTGTTCATGCCGACCGTCCGCGAGGACGTCGCCTTCGGACCGGCCGCCGCGGGAGTGAAGGGCGCCGAGCTGGAGGAACGCGTCCGCACGGCCCTGGAGCGCGTCGGCATGGAGGCCTTCGCCGACCGCCCGCCGCACCATCTGTCCTTCGGACAGCGCCGCCGGGTCGCCGTCGCGACCGTCCTCGCGATGGAGCCGGAGATCCTCGTCCTCGACGAGCCCTCCTCCAACCTCGACCCCGCCTCCCGGCGTGAACTCGCCGACATCCTCCGCTCGTTGGACGTCACCGTCCTCATGGTCACCCACGACCTGCCGTACGCCCTCGAACTGTGCCCGCGCGCCCTCGTCCTCAGCGACGGCGTGATCGTCGCCGACGGCCGCACCGGCGAGCTCCTCTCCGACGACGCCCTGATGCGCACGCACCGCCTGGAGCTGCCCTTCGGCTTCGATCCGCGCTCCGTGACAATGGGAGCGTGACGAGACAAGAGGACGCCGGAGTGCCGGCCGGGCCGTACACCGCGACCCCGGCTACGGCCGGCGCGGACGGGCCCGTGGACGTGAACGGCACCGTGGCCGAGGGATTCGAACCGGTCACGGAGGCGTTCGCCCGCAACTTCGCCGCCCTCGGCGACCGGGGCGCCGCCGTCACCGTGTACCGCGACGGGCACCGGGTCGTCGACCTGTGGGCCGGCACCCGGGACGTCGACGGCACCGAGCCCTGGCAGCACGGCACCGCTCAGATCGTGCGCTCCGCGACGAAGGGCGTCGCCGCCGCCGTCGTCCTGCTCCTCGCCCAGCGCGGCCTCCTCGACCTCGACGCACCCGTCGCGTCCCACTGGCCCGCGTACAAGGCGCGCGGCAAGGAGCACACCCGGGTCCGGCACCTCCTCGCGCACCGCGCGGGCGTCCCGGTCCTCGACCGGCCGCTCACCCCCGCCGAGGCCGCCGACCCAGACATCGCGGCGGCGGCCGTGGCCGCGCAGACACCGGTCTGGCGGCCCGGGACCGACCACGGCTATCACGCGCAGACGTACAGCTGGCTGACGGGCGAGCTGGTCCGGCGGGTCACCGGGCGCACGCTCGGCGCGTGGATCGCCGACGAGATCGCCCGGCCGCTGGACCTGGACCTGTGGGTCGGACTCCCGCCCGAGCAGGCCGGCCGGGTGGGCCGGGTCGCCCAGGTCGAGGCACCGCCCGCGCCCGGCGGCCTGCGCACCCGCCCCAAGCGCGCGGTCGTGGAGGCCTACGCCGACCCGGACAGCGTCACCCGCCGCGCCTTCGCCGCGATCACGCCGATGCCCGACGAGAACGACCCCGCCTACCGGGCCGCCGTCCTGCCCGCCTCGAACGGCATCGCCACCGCCGACGGCCTGGCCCGCTTCTACGCCGCGCTGATCGGTGAGGTGGACGGCGTCCGCCTGTTCACACCGGAGACGGCGGCGCAGGCACGGGCGGAGCACTCGGCCGGACCCGACCGGGTCCTGGTGGTCAACACCCGCTTCGGCCTCGGCTACATGCTCCACGGCCCGGCCTCGCCGCTGCTCTCCCCGGATTCGTTCGGTCACCCCGGCCGCGGCGGCGCCCTCGGCTTCGCCGACCCGGAGTCGGGCATCGCCTTCGGCTACGTCACCAACGGCTTCCGCACGAGCGTGACGGCGGACGCCCGGGCGCAGGCGCTGGTCCGTGCGGTGCGGGCGGCCGTCGACGCGTAGACCGGTGAGCGGCGGGACCGGATGAGGGGGCGAGGGCGGTGAGGGGGGTGGGGTGCGGCTGGTCCTCCTTCACGCCCGAGGTGGCTTCCGGGGCGCTACCAGTACCCACCCCCCTGTGCCGCGGGCCCCGCGCGGGGGCGTCTCCGTCCGGCCTCGGTGCCGACCCTAGCGGCGCCCACTGACAACCGGCGGGCCCGCGGCGGCTATCCGGTGTGCAGCATCAGACCGATGCCGACGACCAGGAGGCCGGCCGCGGCGATCCGGGGCGCCCCGAAACGCTCCTTGAAGAACACCGCGCCGATGGCCGCGCCCACGATGATCGACGACTCCCGCAGGGCCGCGATCGGCGCCAGCTCGGCCCGCGTCTGGGCCCACAGGACCAGCCCGTACGCGGCGACCGAGAGGGCCGCGCCGAGGAACCCGACCGCGGCGACCGGCTTCAGCACCGCCAGGGTGTCGCCGCGCCAGCGGTGGATCGCGAACGCGGGGATCACGACGCCCTCGACCGCCATCAGCCAGGCGATGTACCCGAGGGAGCTGCCGGAGGCCCGTACGCCCAGACCGTCGACGACCGTGTAGGCGGCGATCGACACGCCCGTCGCGAGGGCCGCGCCGATCGCCGCCCAGTGGGGACGCCGGCCGCGCAGCCCCCACAGCGCGACCCCGGTCAGCCCCGCGCAGGACAGGGCGACCCCCGAGGCCGCCCAGCCGTCCGGCACCTCGTGCGCGAACACCGCCGCGAGGACCGTGACGATCAGCGGTGCGGTACCGCGCGCTATCGGATACGCCTGCCCGAAGTCGCCGAGCCGGAACGACCGCATCAGCAGGACGTAGTACGCGACGTGGATGACGGCGGAGGCGAGCAGGTACGGCCACGCCCCGGACGCCGGGAACGCCACGAACGGCACCATGACGAGGCCGATCAGCATGCCGCCGCCGGCGATCAGGGTGAAGCCGACGAGCTTGTCGGTGATGCGGTGCGCGATCGCGTTCCAGCACGCGTGCGTGACGGCGGCGAGCAGCACCGCCGCGGTGACGACCGGTGTCATCCGGTGCGCTCGCGCACGTCCACCAGCGTGCCGCCCGCGTGCGCGACCAGGCTCTGGGGGTCCATCGGGAAGACGGTGTACGGGGTGCCCGCCGCGGCCCACACCGTGGCGTGGTCGAGCAGGGAACGGTCGGCCAGCACACGGGTCTTCGTCCGGTGCCCGAAGGGCGGCACCCCGCCGATCGCGTACCCGGTCGTCTCCCGTACGAGGTCCGCGCGGGCCCGGGTCACCTTCTCGGCGCCGAGCGCGTCCCGGACACTTTCCACGTCGACGCGGGAGGCGCCGTCCATCAGCACGAGCACGGGGACGCCGTCCGCCGCGAAGATCAGGGACTTGCAGATCTGGTTCAGGTCGCAGCCGATCGCGGCGGCGGCCTCGGCGGCGGTGCGGGCCGCGTCCGGGAAGCGCCGGACCCGCCCGGTCAGCTCGTCGAGCCCCAACTCCCGCAGCGCTTCGGCGAACCGGGGGTGCACGGTGTCTTCGCCACGGGACGCGGATCCCGCGGAGTTCTCATCGGTGGCGGTCATGCGCAGCACGCTAGCGGTCGGTGTACCCGGCACGCGACCGGGTTCCCGTCGCACCGGGAACACGGGGAGGGGACGCCCGCGCGGGGCCCCCTCCTCGTGCCGGAACTAACTGCCCGCCTTCAGCAGCGCCGCGACGATCGGGCCGGCCGTGTCGCCGCCGTGGCCGCCCTGCTGGACGACGCCCGCGCCCGCGAGGTCGCCCTTCCACGCGGTGAACCAGCCGTTCGGCTGCTTCTGGTTGTCGACCTCGGCGGAGCCGGTCTTGGCGCCGTAGTCGGGGCCGAGGCCGGACATGGCCTCGGCGGCGGTGCCTGCGGCGGCGGTGTACTGCATGACTTCGCGCAGCTGGGACAGCGTGGACGCCGACAGGGTGCGGGAGGCCTTGGCCAGGGTGCGGTGGTCGACGTCCGGGGAGACCAGGTAGGGCTGGTGGAAGGTGCCCGACTTCACCGTGGCGGCGATGGACGCCATGTTCAGCGGGTTCATCCGGACACCGCCCTGGCCCATCAGGGACGCCGCCATCTGCGCCGCGCTCTGCACGGGCACCGAACCGTCGAACGAGGGCACACCGACGGCCCAGTTGTTCATGCTCAGCCCGAAGACCTGCTGGGCCTGCTTCGTCAGGTCGTCGTTCTCCAGCTTCTTCGCCTGGGTGATGAAGGCGGTGTTGCAGGACCGCGCGAAGCTCGCCTTGAACGTGCCGTCCTTGATCTCGAAGTCGTCGTCGTTGTGGAACTTCCAGCCGCCGTACGTCGCCGTCTTGGGGCAGGGGTGCGGCTTGTCCGCGGAGGCCAGGCCCTTGTCGAAGAGGAGCGAGGCGGTGATGACCTTCATGGTGGAGCCGGGCGCGAGGGAGCCCTGGAAGGCGGTGTTGAAGCCGTGGGAGGTGTTGGCGACGGCGAGGATCTCGCCGGTCGAGGGGCGCAGCAGGACCACCGACGCCTTCTCCTTGGCGGCGACCCGGCGTTCGGCCTCGGCCTGGAGGGCGGGGTCGAGGGTCGTCGTCACCTTGCCGGGGGTGCCCTCGCTGAGCGTCACGAGGGTCTTGTCGGGCGTCTTCTGGGCGCCCTTCTTCGCGGCCTTGCGGACCACGCGCAGTTCGATGCCGGCCTTGCCGCCGGCCGTCTTGCCGAACTTCTCGCGCAGCCCGTCGAGGACCGTGCCGAGGGACGGGTACTTGGCGGTGGTCAGTTCCCCGCCGTCGCGGTCGAGGGCGGTGACGGGCGGCGTCCCGGACGCGCCGGTGACGAGCCGGTCGCCGTCCTGGAGGTCCGGGTGGACGACGGACGGCTTCCAGCCGACCAGCGCGGCACCGTCCTTGGCCCGCCGTACGACGGTCAGCTTCGAGGAGTACGTCAGGGGCTTGGACGTGCCCTTGTAGCCGACCGTGGCCTTGACGGTGAACGGGACGTCGGTGCCCGACGGTTTGCCGCCGGTCAGGGTGACGCCGGTGATGTGGGCGTCCTTGCCGTAGCCGGTCAGGACGGTCGTGGCGGAGGCCGAGTCGTCGGTGGCGGCGGCGGCCCCGGCGACGTCGCCCTTCTGCCAGGCGGTGAGGAAGGCGGTCGACGCGGTGTGGATCTCGGTCGCCGACAGCGGGCCCGTCCTCACCGTCGTGTGCGCGCCGCCGGCGGACGTGTCGTCCCCGGCGGCGCCGCCCCCGTACAGGCTGTAGGCGCCGAACGCGCCGCCGGCGACGACCACCGCGATCACGCCGCCGATCACGGCGGGCTGTCTGGTCCTCGGTCGCTCGGCGACCCGTCTTCTCTTGCCCACGGCTGATCGTCCTCCGCTGTCCCCTGGTGCCCTGTGGCGCCCCCGCGCCTCTCGCTCCTCAACGAGATGCCCCACCCTAGGGTCCCGCCCTGTGCGAAGTGACCTCAGCCACCCGTTCGTAGCACTGCTGCGACGATCGGACCGGCCGCGTCGCCGCCGTGTCCGCCCTCCTGGGTCATGGCGGCGGCGGCGATGTCGTTGCGGTAGCCGGTGAACCAGCTGTTGGAGACGGTCTGTCCGTCGACCTCGGCGGAGCCGGTCTTGGCGCCGATGCTGCCGCCGAGTCCGGCCATCACCTGGGCCGCGGTGCCGCTGACCGCCGTGCGGTTCATCATCGTGCGCAGCTGCGCGACCGTACCGCCGGACAGGCCCTTGGCGGTGGCCAGGTCGCGGCCGTCGAGGGAGCGGGCCACGATGACCGGCTGGCGGAAGGCGCCGGTCATGGCGGTCGCGGTCACCGAGGCCATGTTGAGGGGGCTCATCTGGACCTGGCCCTGGCCGATCATGTTGGCCGCGGTGTCCGGGCCGCCGGAGGCGGGCACCGAGCCGTCGAACGACTCGATGCCGGTCTTCCAGTTGTTCCTGCCGAGCCCGAAGCGCTGCTGGGCCTCGTTCGTCAGCGAGTCGACCTTCACCTCGTCCGCGTACTTCACGAACGCGGTGTTGCACGAGCGGGAGAAGCTGTCGGACAGCGTCGCGTTCTCCTGCGGCTGCATGCCCTTGAGGTTGTGGAAGGTCTGGCTCTGCCAGGTCGCCGTGGGCGGGCAGGGCGCGGGTCCGGTCGACGTGGTGATGCCGTTGTCGATGAGGGTCGCCGCGCTGATGATCTTCATGGTGGAGCCGGGGGCGAGCTTGCCGAGGAACGCCGCGTTGAAGCCGTCCTGGCGGTGGTTGGCGACGGCCAGCACCTCGCCGGTGCTCGGCTTCACCGCCACCACGGACGACTCCGCGTACCGCTCCACCGCCTTCTCGGCGGCGGCCTGCGCGCTCGCGCTCAGCGTCGTGCGGACCTTGCCGGGACGTCCCTCGGCGAGGGTGGCCAGCGTGGTGTCGGGGGTCTCGGTGGTGCCGTGGTGGATCGCCAGCTCGATGCCGGGCGTGCCGCCCGCCTTGTCGCCGTACTTGTCGCGCAGCGCGTCCAGGATCGGCCCGAGCGAGGGGTACTTGTCCTTGCTCAGGACAACGTTGTTCCGGTCCACGGCCTCGATGGCCGGGCTGGCCGACTCGCCGGTGACCAGGGTGTCGCCGTCCTTCAGCTGCGGGTGGACGACGGACGGCTTCCAGTCCACCAGGGCCTTGCCGGTCGTCTCCCCGCGGACCACGGTCAGCCGGGAGGCGTACGCGAGGGGCTTGCTCTTCCCGTCGTAGGACACCGTCGCCTTCACGGAGAACGGCACGGTCGCCCCGGCCGTCGCGCCCGGCGTGATCCGCACACGGGTCAGGTGCGCGGCGCCGCTGTACCCGGCGAGCAGGCTCTCGGCGCCGGACTCGTAGTTCGTGTAGCCCGCCGCCTTCGCCGCGTCGCCCTTCTCCCAGGCCGCGAAGAACGCGCGGCTGGTCTCCTTGACCTCGGAGCCGCTGGGCGGCCCGGTCTTCACGGGCGCCGGCCCGGCGGCCCCGGTGCCCCCGCTGACCGCGGTGACGAAGTTGTACGCGCCGTACCCGACGCCCCCCAGTACGACGGCGAACACACTGCCGATGACGGCAGCCTTGGCCCCCTTGCGCATCGCGCGATTCCCTCCCCGTGAACCCTTCCCGAACTTCTGAACGCGTTCAGAAAAGCCGTTCTCCCCGAACTGTAGATGCGAGCGGGGCCGCCATGACAGCGGTTTCTCCGAATCGTTAGCGCGGGGCGGGCGGTTATGGGTGTGAACACCATCTATCGACGGGACCGGGTGCACGGGATCCGGCCACGGCAACGCCGGAGGGCGCGGCCACCGGCCGCGCCCTCCTGGTCCGATGCCCCGCTAGACCCACGTATCCAGCCACATCCGCGATCTCCACTGGTCGATGGGGATCGCGGTGCCGGTGTAGAGGGGCCAGAAGTAGATGAACTCTGCGAATCTCAGTCCGATGGAGCGTTGACCAGGGCTTGCAGCTCTGGTCAGCGTCACATCCGACTCCTGGGGCCGCCTACGGGCCGTGATCTTGAAATTCTGCGAGTAAAGCAGACCCCCGACCGGGCTCGGGGCGTCCGAAGCAGACGTGGCCACCGAGCCAGTCTGCGCGCCGGCTGCTGTGCGGGGGGCGTTATGTCCGACTCCCGTGGCTACTCCTGGTGGCAGCGATCTCGCCTCTAACGAGTTGGTGCGTGATAGCGGGTGAGGCGTCGTTGCTGGCTGGTGGCATGATCCGGATGTGGCGATCATGATCAAGCGATCGGTTCTCGCGCATCGAGTGTTCACCGGGCTCTCCAGGCGCCATCTCGCCCGTCTGGTTGAGGAGTTGGCCGAGCCGTGGCAGGCGGGTGTCGAGGGCCGCCATCACGCGGCACGTGGCGGTTCCGGAAGGCGGGCAGTTGGAGCCGGCACCCGACATCAGCTGGTATTCATCGACCGATTGACGGCGACCCTCATTCATCTGCGGCACGATCTGCCGCACGCCGGCCTCGGACTTTTCTACGGCGTGGACCACTCCACCATCACCCGCGCGACCGGCGAGATACGCGTCCTCCTTGCCGAGCGGGGGTGCTCGGTCCCCCGACCGCCCTGAGCTGCGTCTTCGGACCTTGCCGGGAGTCCTCGCTTAGGCCCAGGCCGAGGGCATCGAATTACGCCTGGACGCCACCGAGATCCAGGTCCGCCGACCGCCTGCCGGGTGCGGCGGACGGCGGGCGGTCGTCTCCGGAAAAAGAAGGAGAACACGATGAAGGCCACCTATATCGCCGACCAACAGGGCCGCACCTTATGGGTCGATGCCTTGCGACCTGGTCGGATACATGATGCGACCACCGCACGCAACGAAGGCATCGGGCTCTGCTTCCAGCACTTTCCCGAGGTCGAGGTACTTCTGGACGACGACTCTCTGGGGCTCCGCCGCGATCGCCCCGGCCAGGCCCTCACCCCGCCGAGGAAGGGCAACAAGATCAGCCCGCCCGAGGTCTTCGAAGCCCGTCAGCGAGCCCGTCGCCGGCACTCCTCTAAACGCATCATCGTCGAACATACCCTCGCCGACCACAAACGCTGGAAACAACTGCCCCGTTGGACTCGCCGAGGCGAGACGTTGCCCGCCACCTACCAAGCCATTGCCGGCCTCGTCTCCGACCGAGCTACTGCAGCCTGAAATCGGCCGTGAACGCGAAAAGCACGCCTCACCCGCTATCACGCACCAAATCGTAAGTCCTTACCGCGTGCCAGGATCCCCGCCTCTTGGCCGATCCTGATGGTCATGGTCCGAAGGCCATAGTTCTTCCTTGGTCACTGCAAAAACTCCATCTCCGTTTAACTAGTGGTTTCAATGTGTCGAAGGATCAGTTCGGCGATAAGTGTCGGGTGTTGTTCTGGAATCCAATGCGTTACACCTTCCAAGGGTTTGAAGCTATACTTCCCCGCAACCCAACGGCCGGTCATTTGTGCCGCTTTCTCACCGACGGCCAGATCTTTCTTTCCCCAAACGTATAGAGTGGGAACTTGAATTGATCCTGCCCTTATTCCATACGCTGCATCCAGTGGAAGTGCACGGTACCAATTCAAAGCGCCCGTGAATAGACCGCGATCTTCTGCAAATTTTGCGGCATAGGCGGCAGCAGTATCTTCTTCTAATCCGAGCTTCCTAAGCCATGCTCGCCCGAGCTGCCCGCGCCTCCTCGTAAGTAGCCATTCCGGCAGAGCGGGAAGCTGGAAGAACAATAGGTACCAAGACAAGAGAACCTGCTTACTTGTCAGCAGGGTGCGCGCGAGGGCGCGTGGGTGCGGAGTTGAAACCGCAGTCAAAGAGGCAACTCTCGACGAATGCTGATCAGCTAAGAACCAGCCCACTCCACCCCCCCAATCATGTCCGACAATGTGGGCACGTTCGCACTGCAGAGAATTCAACAGTTCTACGATATCCGCCCCCAGCTTTTTCAGTCGGTAAGCAGAAATTTTACTAGGCCGGGCGGTTGCGACATAGCCGCGCTGAAAAGGGACGATGATGCGCAGCCCGGTGGCAGAGAGTGTTTCTGCAGTGCTAACCCAACTGTTTGCGTCAGCAGGAAAGCCATGCAGTAGTACAACCACTGGTCCATCCTTTGGGCCGAAGTCCAGCACCGGGAAATCTAAACCGTCGGACGTATAACTCTTCACGATTGCCTACTAGGTCGGATTTTTTTCGGAAAGGCCGTCTCTATGAATCGACTCATGGGGTGAACCTCTGCAGAGGCTAACTCGCCAAGAATTTCGTCGACCCGCAACAACTTTGACACGTACTCGCTGTCATCAAACAGCGGACCAAATACTTTCAACCACCTAGCTGATCCGAGAAGATCGACACCCGGAGGTCGCCACAAGCGATTGATCAGCGCAACTGTCACCCATCGTGCAGATGGTTCCGCTAGAAGAACCTTTGCTGCCTCCGTATAGAAGCGCATGTGTCGGCCCTCTTGGCGCGCAATTTGACGGAGAAGTCCATCGAGAGCCGCATCACCAACCCTGTTCGCGATGTGCCTGTATGTCGTCAGAGCGATGTACTCCTGTAGTGATCCAAGCGTGCAGTAGGCAGCGTCAAGATGCGGTATCAAGGCGCCTGACACGTACAAGGCCGGCCATGTAGTTACTGACCGCACATCTCGAAACATTGGTCGTTTCTCAGGGGTACGCAGATGAACTCCGAGACGTTCAGCTGCTGCACTGAGTGCCCGACCGTGCTCGGCCTCCTCGGCTAGCCAGAGGACATTGAACTGCTTGATTGGGTTACTTCGATCGGCGCGAGTAGCGGCTAGTTTGCGACGCATGACGGCGGAATCCGTCTCGATCATGCTAAGGGCGCACAGCATCTGGCCATGCTCTAAGTCCCTACGTGCGGTGATCTTTCCGCATACTTCGCGCCATGATATCGGCCCCCACGAGCGCGCGTAGCTGTCGAAGAGGGCATCTATACGGGATTCCTGATCTGCTCGCACTGTTACCTCTAGTACCAAAGGATGACGAGGGCGTACACACCGCTCGCGGTTGCCAGTAACTGAAGAAAGGCGAATACTATGTCGCGGGGACGGCTGAATGGCATGGACTTGATCGAGCCAACTCTTTGGATTCGCTGCACTACTGCTTCGACTTCCGCATGGTAGCGACTGTTCGATTCAAGGGTTGCGCGGCTGTCTTCTACGCTCCTGAGATAGCGTCCCAATCGTGCAATCTCGCGACCCCGAAACTCCACAACCCCTCGACGCGTCAACTTGGGAGGTAGTCCCACGTAAAAGGGCAGGGTCATAACCCATTGCCCTAGGGCAGGCAGCAACACCCAGAAGCCGATTGGCTGAGGGAGTGATATCGACACCAAGACGAGGCAAAATCCGTGTAGGAGAATAGCTATGTAGGTAGGGAGTAGGACGCCCCTCGCGGCTCCCCAGCCGTGATAACCATCTCGGTTGTACGAGTCCGCCTGATAAGAAATTGTTTTACGAAGTCGCCACAAGGAGACGAGAACTCGTCCGCCGGACAGGTTCATAATGATGATGAAGTATAGGCCAGCGGTCCCAGTGCACCAGTAGAACACCGCGGTAACCGGCGCGATCTTCCAGCTGGCCCACCAGTCCGAATAGATCCTGGCGCCCCAATCGTTCCCTCCATTTTCTGCAGGGTTGAATGAGCTATAGATGCCCAATTTATATTCAGCCACGGATACCATCAGGCTGCATACTCCGGCCGCTACTAGAACAGCCTTCGCGTGGCGCCCTACCGATTCGAGGTATCTGTTCGCAGTTCTTATCTCATCTTGCATGGCAGCGCGCTCTACGACCGTGGGGGTTCTTAAGGCGCCGGTGCGCACCATGGAGGGAAGGAGTACTTCAATAGATGACCATTGTCGAAATATCAAATATGGGGTAGCGGCTAGGGCAACAATTACAAAAAGGGAGGGAATGTCCCGCCACATAGGGAAGTCGCTACTCAAGGTTGTTTGCTTGAGGCACTTCAGCTTCTCCATGTGGAGAAAAGTCGCCGCATCGCGGCAAATTTGACCACCCACGCCCCGCATGGAGAGATGACCGTAAATTGCTGACAGTACGGCCATAAAAAATAGAATCGCGGGGGCTAGCATTAGAAGCCATCCTGTGCGCCATCTGTTCGCCCGAAAGCGGGCCAGCAAAAAGGGCTCCGCTTGGAATATCTCGAATCTGTACCCGCTGACAGGCGGCAATGGAGCCACGCGTGCCCTCCGTTTTTAGATACCAAAAATGCGCTACAGGAATTTTGGTCGGCGGCAACCCGTAGCGCACCCAAAGTACAGACAGAGTATAGGGAGGGAGTGGCGGTCAGGGAACCGTGAGGAGAAGATTTTATCTTCCGGTAACCGGAGCGAGAGGTGCCACTTAGAATGATCAAACGAATATCGAACAAGTTTTGCATGCGCGGTGGCGTGTGAAGCATGCAGTGCCTTGACGGAAGAGGCCCCCGGGGGCTTTGGGGACATCCCTGGGGGCGAGCAGCCGGTCTACTGGGACGTCGTCATCGAAGCTGAGTGCTGAGAGAGTCGCTCCGATGGGATGCAAGGTTACTTGGTCGCGTTCTGGGGTGTTTGATGGCTTTAGGGTTCTTTAGGGTCGCGATCTTGTGGAGCGGACGCCACGTAGAGGCTGTCCACAGCCTCTCGGGTCCGTCCCTCACTGCTGGGCATCATGTGCGTGTACGTCCGGAGCGTGAACCCTGGATCGCTGTGACCGAGGTACTGACTCAAGGCCCGGATGTTTTCGCCAGCGTCCAGCAGCACGGACGCGTAGAAGTGCCTGAGTGCGTGCATGCCGTGCTCGGGAGCGGATGCGTATCGGGCGCCCGCGTCTCGTGTTGGGATGATGCCGGCCGTGGCCAGAGCGGGCTTCCAGTGGTGGTCGTTGAAGTTGCTGACGCGGACGTGATTGCCCTCCGGTCCGCTGAAAAGGAGCCGCTTTGTGACGGGCGGTCCGTCAGGTGTGCGCCAAGGCAGCGTCACGGTGATCGGCTCGAACTGCTTCGCATGGGCCTGTAGAGCGGCGACCACGGCCTTGGGAAGCGGCACATCCCGGACCTTGCCGCCCTTCGGCAACGCGAACACGTACTTGCCCCGGATGCGCTTGAGCTGATGGCCGACGGTCAGCCACGCTCTTTCGACGTCGAGTTCTTCGAGCGTCAGGCCGAAGATCTCGCCCTGACGCAGTCCGCACCCCGCCCCGGCGTCAACGACCGCCTGATAGCGCTGGGGAAGACTGGCGCGTACGCCGAAGACCTGCGCTGCCGTCCACGGGAGGACGCGGGGCTTGCCCGGTTTGGGGAGCTGCACGGTGCGGGCTCGGCAAGGGTTCTTGCTGAGTAGTCCGTCATCGACTGCCGCGCTCAGAGCTGCCGAGACGGTGCCAACGATGATGCGGCGATGGGACTCCGCCGGCACGGTGAGTTCGAGAGCGGCGATCCAGGCCCGGATGTGCTCGGGCTTGAACGAGCCGAGCGGGCGAGTCCCGATGTGAGGGTAAGCATGGAGGCGAAGCCGACGCTCAGCGGCTTCGCGGCTATTGATCTCGCCCGTGTGCGCTTTGACCCAACGGTCCGCGTATTGGCGGAAGGTGGTGCGCGCCTTGCGCGGGTCGATGTACTGTCCGCGCGCCATGTCGGACTCGGTCTGCGCGAGCCACAGTTCCGCGAGGCGCTTCTGACGGTCGGGGAAACTCTTGCTCTTCTCGGTGCCGTCAGGGCCGGTGTAGCGGGCTCGGTAGCGCATGCCGGTGCCGTAGCGATCGGACTTGCTTCGGACTGTCTTGCCGTTGGCGTCGTTCTCGGTCTTGAACCAGCGGTCCTGGATATGGCCGGCCATATGGTGTCTGTGTCTCCTCATGCAGAGGGAGGGCCACCGCGGTAGCCCTCCCTGGGACAGCGAATGCGGGTCTACGCCGCGTCAATCTCGGCGCGCTGCTGCTGAATGACGAATGCCTGGACATCGGCGGGGTCGTATCGCACGTGCTTGCCGATCCGGAACCCGGCCGGGCCGGTGCGCTTCTTGCGCCACTGGTAGACGGTTTCGAGGGGGACACCGAAGATCTGGGCGATGTCGTCAGGGGTGAGGTACCGATCGGGCAGGCCGCCGCGAAGGGCGGCGCGGGGGTCGGTCTGAGCGGAACTGATTCGGCTCACGGGGTTCCTCGGAGGTTGCGGCATATTGGCTTCCGGGCGCCCTCGGACTTCGTGTGTGTCCGAGGTTCGGATTTCTGCGTCACCGCGTCACCTGCGTCATTTAGGGCTCTGACCTGCGGCTTTCGGTGACGCGCCGGATCGGGCCTGCGTCACCCGTGCGTCATCGGCTGCGTCACCGGGTGACGCAGGTGACGCAGGATGACGCAGAGAAATCCGTCTGCGTCACCGCTGTTACCGCAGGCCAGGGGCCGTTTTCCGGCCGTGGTGACGCAGGTGACGCAGCGCCTTCTTACTTAGGACAAAGAAGGGGCTGCCTGTAGTAGTTCTGTGCGCCTTACAGAGCGAAGAAGGAGCCGCTGCGCGGCGCGACCTGGGGCGGCGTTCCGCCGAACAGCAAGAGGAGCACGTGCTCCTCTTGCTGTTCGCTTGAGCGCGCAGATCGCGGGTCAGAACGCCTGCGTCTGCTCGTGCGGACTCACGGTCAGGGCGACCGTGCGGGTCATTTCGAGGTAGCGGCCCGCCTTGGTGCGCCCCGAGTCGATGAGCACGCCCCGGGCCGCCAAAGTCGGTTGAAGACGCTTGAGGCGGTCCGAGAGCACCTTGCCGGTCGTCGGCCATCCCTTGGGCAGCGCACGGCCCTCGTCGCCGCTGTAGAGGCGGCTGAGGCAGGCAAGCCACTCCGTGGACGTCATCTGCTGCGCCGTTCCCGGCTCGATGGTGTCGGCATGCAGGAGGACGGTCTGCGCGAGGAGGTCACCTTCGATGACGTCGTCGTTCAGGTCGTCCAGGCTCGCCCGGTAGGCGGGGAGCGCCCCGAGCCCGGTTGCCGCGTCGAACTGCGCGCACAGGTGCGCGAAGTCAGCCATCCGCAGATCCGTGGGTGTGTCCGCGCCCACGGCGCGGACCTTGACCGTGAGGTCCAGGAGCGAGCCGAGGACGACGGGCAGCACTTCCGCGTAGTCCGCCCACAGTTCGGCCTCGGTGCGCCGGACGCGAGGCCGCTCCAGGCGCAGGGGCAGGAGCCGTTCGGCGAGGTCGGGGCGGATGACGCCGACGTCGATGCCGGTCAGGAGCAGGGGCCGGCGGTAGCCGACGCGAAACACGTCCCCGTCGGTGAACAGGGCCCGCTTGACGCTCTCGGCCCCGGTCACGATGCAGCACATCGCGTCGGACAGGTCTGGCGTCATGTGGGAGAGGTTGTCCAGCGCGGTGACCCACCCCGCCGCCACCGCGGCAATCAGGTTCTCCTCGTCCTTGGGCGCCCGGCGCAGGTCACCGCTCATGCCCTCAACAATCCGCACGAGCATCCGTCCTCCGGTCGACTTGCCCGCGCCCTGCGGCCCGGTGAGGAACGGCGCGGGTACAGGCACGGAGGGTCCAAGGCAGCCGATCAGCCACACGATGGCCAGGCATTCGGTTTCGGCGTTGGCGAAGTTGCACAGACGCATCAGCAGGTCGATCCCCTTGCCGTCGGTGTCCTTGACCGGCAGGGGAAGTTCCCCGGTGAGCTGCGTACGCCGCCAGCACACTTCACGCGGGTCGGGCGCACTTGCGCCGGGCGAATGGGTTGTGGAGCTGCACCGGACCACGTACACGGCGGACGGCACCGTGGTGGAATTCGCGATCGGCGTTCACGCGGCGACACGCTTCGCCTGGACGTACGACTTTAAGGTCCCCGACTCAGCGAAAGCGGAGGGCGAGAGCAAGTGATCTCAGCACAAGCATGGGCCGACGCTCAACGGCTCTGGGACTTCCAGCAGATGGGGCACGAGCTGCGCCCATGCTCCGTCGCGATCGGACTCGGCAGTCATGACCTCGGCGTCGCGGACACAACCGCGGATCTCTACCACCGAGGCATGACGCCGCTGATCGTCTTCACCGGGGCGACCAGCCGCACCACACGCGACCGCATGCCGCGCGGTGAGGCTGAGCACTACCGCGAGCGCGCGATGGAGCTGGGGGTGCCGGCTGACGTCATCCTCGTGGAGCCGCTGGCTCGGAACACAGGAGAGAACATCCGCTTCTCGCGCGCACTGCTGGAAGTGCACCAGGTCGCAGTGTCGTCCGTTCTGCTGGTCAGCAAGCCGTATGAGGAACGACGGGCCTACGCAACCGCACGCAAACTATGGCCCGAAGTCGAATGGGTCAGCGTATCCACGCCCATGACCCTCGCTGACTATGTCGACTCGATCGGAGACGCACGCCTGGTCATCGACATGCTGGCCGGCGCGCAGGAGCGGCTCATGCTCTACCCGCAACAGGGCTTCATGATTGAGCAGTTCGTACCCGAGGACGTGGCTGCTGCGTACGAGCGCCTACGCGACGCAGGGTTCACAAGTCGACTCGTGGCGAACACCGCAGAGCGGAAGTGACCACACCACGGTAGCCCGCGGCCTCGAAGAGGCGGCGCTCCGGCTTCCTCACTTCAACTGCCCCCCGTCGAAGAGTGGAGCGGCGCCGGTCTGAGCGAGCTTGGCGTGCGGGAGCTCTCTGCGCAGCGATGCCGCCTAAGCTGCCGAGACCCTTATCAATGCAGCGAGTTACGTGTCCAGCGTCCATCCTCAGGCCAGCGAAGACAACAGCATGAATCATCACCTCACCGCCGCCGTTGCCTTAGCCCTCCTTGATGTCGCCCATGCTATACGTCAAGGAGGGGACCGCATCGCTCAGGCCATCGAAAGGGGCACCGACGACTGACCTGATCAATGGGTACCAAGGCACCCGCCTCAAGGACGCTGTCCGTAAGGCGGGGGCCTCCTTGTCGCTCCAAGAGCAAGAACTCCAGTCCCCGTTGGAGATACCACCTACGAAGCGTTCAGCTCGGAGTGGATGGCTGCCACAAATGCGTCGCGTGCCACCTGGAGTGCATGCTCCCGCCGCAGCAGATCTATGGGGTTGTGTAGCCCGTGCATGAGGCTGTCGACCTGAACCTTCGTCAGCCGACTCAGAGAGCGCAACCCACTGTTGAGGGCATAACTTGCTGCCATCATTTGACCGTTGCGCCACTGCACCTCAGCTTGGGTGAACTGGGGGTAGAGGCTCGCCCGCACGTAAGCCTCAAACATTCTGCGAATGTTCGGCATATCGGCGTGGGATTCCGACTCTAGCTGCTCCAAGGCATCTTTCGCCTGCCGCTCCCGAGCAGCCCGTACCTCGCTGCTAGCGTTCCAGTGTGCCGCGTCCAGGAGTCTCATGGCTTGGTCTGAGAGATCCGGTGCCTCGATCCGAAGGACGTAATACGCCTCTGTGGCACGCCGGTGGATTTCCTTGATAGCCGTCTCAACAGCCTTAAAGTTCGCCTCTGTTCGATCCGCGTCCAGCCGGTCACGGTCCAACCGTTCGAACTCGGCTGTCACGACCAAGAACTGCACTCCGGCCTCGCGGCGAAGCGATCGCCGCCACTGCTCACGGTCCGAGACAGCTGTCGCCCGCACGACGTCGATCGCCGCACGCATCTGCCAGCGGCCGACCACGAGTGCCGCTGGGATGCCCAGGGCGGCGACCGCCGCAGCAGCTATCGCCCCGATGCCCGAAAGGTCCACCCGCTCATTCTCGCTTGCTAGCGCTACCTTGTCCCGCTTCTTACCCAAGCCTCTTGCGCTCCGCCGAGAGGTGTAAGGCTACGGGCGTGGACGTCAACAACACTCTGATCCCGGCTCTGGCGATCATCGCAACGACCGTCATGTCAATCGGCGCCCTGTCGCACCAGCGGCGCCAAAGTGAGGCCGCAAGGCTATGGGAACGGCGCGCAGAGTTGTACGTCGACCTGCTGGCAAACCAGCGCCCGCACCTCGCCGAGGACGTCAATGACCCGGCGGTCCGGCCGCTCTTCGGCGCGGAGACAGAGGAGGAACGAGAGCTACAGCGGACGCTGACGGCCCGTGTCGACGCGTTCGCTACAGACACGGTGGGTGCCAGATGGCGAGCCGCCATGCTCTCCATTTGGGAGGTGAACTGGTTCATCGGCGAGGAAATGAGCAACCCGCTAGCCCCGACGCCGGAGGACGAAGCAGGGATCGCACCGCTGCTAGCGGCGCGAACCGAAGCCGTCGCGGCGCTGCGGAAGCAGATCCGCACCGAACTCAAGACCGATCAGCACCGACAAGCCTCTTGGTCTCGACTCTTGTGGTCGGACCGCAGCCGTCGCCCGACCTAGCGCGCCGACACGGGCCTGCAATCGAAGGCGACGACGGCAAGCTGGAGTTGTGCCTGTCTGCAGACTAGACCGGCCTGCAGACAGGCACCGAGTAGCGGGCGTTCGGTGTATCCGAACCCGGGCCACAGGGTTCGCCAGTCCACAACCTCTTCTTCCCGAACGCGGTCAAGGACCCTCGTGACGTCGCAACAAAGGCACCAGTGCGGCCGGTCCGACTCGTTTGGCCCCCTGTATGCGCCTTCATCCTGTGGTCCACAGCCGGCCGCGCGGGGCGCAGATGTGGATGTGGGATGCCAGTCTGCACACCTGCGCTGCGAGCCTCACGGATCGCCACAACCGAGGAGCGCCTTGAGAACGCGCGGATACAGTCTGCTCCACACCACAGGGACGGCGACCCGGCCTCGTTGTCAGTGGCGGCAGATAGCGTCTGTTCAGATGAGAGAGGGCGACGGATGGCGACTCCCAACATGTACCGCTTGGTTGCAAACCTGAAGTACTGGCTTGTGGCTGGGGTGACCACGGCAGCTGGCGTGGGACTTCTGTACGTGTCAGGCATTGCCTGGTTCAAGAAACACGAGTCTCTGGGAACCCTCGCCAACCAGCTGGGGGGCCTCTTGATCGCTTCGGTTGCTCTAGCGACAATCTGGGACTTGGTGGGTCGTCGGTCGTTCTTCCTCGAGATGCTAGAAGTACTCAAGCTGAAGCATGACATTCATCTGTCTGGCCTTGAGTCTGTCAGTACTGACTACAGCAAGGTTGTTGACTGGGATGCCTGCTTGGGCTCGGCCAAGAAGGTTGACGTCTTTGCTGCGTGGGCGACCACGTGGCGAAACACGAATCAAGTGAAGCTTCAGAACCTGGTGTCGCAGAGTGATGCAAAGCTCAGGGTGTGCCTCCCTGACCCCAACGATCCCGCATGTGTCAGATTGCTCGCCACTCGCTTCAAAAGCATGTCCGCAGCTGACGTTCGAACCAAGCTTAACGAGGCGATCGACGGGTATAAACAGCTTGATGGGAACAGTCGTAGCGGCCGAGTGGAGATCTACACGACTCCTGTTTTCAGGGCTTTCACTGCTTATCGCATAGATAATCGTTTTGTGGTCACCCTCTACCATCACAAAGACAGTCGTAGCGGTTCCGTCCCGGCATTTACTTGCCATCAGGGCGGATCTCTTTATGGATTCTTCGAGGATGATTTGGAGGGCGTGCTCAGTGCAAGCGTCAAAGTCTACCCGTGATTTTCCCGCTACGGGACCTGTCCATGTGCTGGTTCACGACCTCACCCTTGATGCCTACCACCGGTTGACAGAGAGCGGACGAGTGGCGTGGGACATCGAGACGAATGGGCTAGAGCCGCAAGAGGCGATGATTGGAACGTGCCAGATCCATTCGCCGGAGGTCGGGACTTTCATCGTCACCGGAGTGGCAGGTCGGGTTCCATCGCTGCTTACGCGACTCCTCGCGAATCCGCGTGTGGTGAAAGTCTTCCATCACGCTCCATTTGACCTGTCCTTCATGGCTCACGCATGGAATGTCGAGCCGTGCAATGTTGCGTGCACCAAGATCGCCGCGAAGATACTCATGCCTGGAGAAGCGGCAGAAAAGTACTCGTTGAAGTACTTGATGGCGTGTCATTTTGGACTCGTGTTGGACAAGAAGGTTCGATTTACGGACTGGATGTCCGAGTCGTTGAGTGAGGAACAACTGCAATACGCGACGGGAGACGTCATTCGCCTGTTGGAGCTCTACGACCTCTTGAAGGGGAGGTTGGAAGAGCGAGGTCTTGACGGGCTGTACGGAGAATGCGTGGAGTTCTTGTCTGCGCATGTCCGCTTGCGCCTTCGTGGTTGCGCTGATCCGTTCAGCTACTAGGTCGGTGAGCTGGCGCAAATTTCCAGAAGGAAGGCAGTGGGTGGGGCGGCCGTGCTACGCGCGCCTATTGGGGCAGGAACCCAGGCTTCTGCTGGCCGAGTGCGTGGAGTCGCGCGAGGTAATCCTGTGCGGCCGGTTCTGAGCTGTACCGGCGCTTCATCT
Organism: Streptomyces sp. NBC_01428; assembly: GCF_036231965.1. NCBI lineage: Bacteria > Bacillati > Actinomycetota > Actinomycetes > Kitasatosporales > Streptomycetaceae > Streptomyces > Streptomyces sp. NBC_01428. The sequence continues at coordinate 5,390,158 of NZ_CP109499.1, forward strand.
CGGCAGCGAGTTCGCGGCTGGTCATGATGAGCGACGGCACTGATTGGCGGTCGCCTTCGAGAGCGCCGGCTCCCATGATGAGTGCCTCCTCCAAGTCGCCCTCACGTGCCGCCGTTACTCCCAGCGTGACGCGGGCTTCCGCGTTGCGCATCGGTGAGCGCTCGCTTCCGTAGAAGTCTGTTCCGGCGCGGAGGACTTCCTCAGCGAGGGTCCGCGCGAGCTTGTCCTCACCCACCAGGCGATAACAGTCCATCGAGTAGAAGTCGAACTTCGCAGGGTCCACCACGAAGTGGTTGTCCAGGTTCTCGGGGTGCGGCATTCCTTCGAGCAGGCGCCGGCCCTTGTCGAGAGCTACCTCGACCTGTCGGCGGTCTCCGAGCCGCGCCCATGCCTTGGCCTCCTGGCCCGCGAGTTGCACGGCCACACTGTGGTGCGGCGCTACCTCGCCCCCGGCCTGGGCTGCCGAAATCACGCCGCGGTAGTCGCCGGTAGTGAGCGCGAACCATGCGCGCATCTCGTGCGCCCACCCGGCAATCTCTGAATGGTTGGCTTCGGTCGCGAGCGAGAGGGCCGCCCGCCGCGTCGACTCGGCAGCGTGGCGCGCGGCCGCTAATCAGACCTATTGAACCGAGCCCGGCGCGGGGTTGCCGGCCCCGAGGTCGAGAGCGTCGCCTGCCCAGAGCAGCCCGCTTGGCGTGGCGGTCTCCTGAGTGAGGTGTGGCGAACCCTGGCGAACAGTTAGCTCGGCCATGCGGATGTTCGGAGCCCAGGTATGTTGCGAGACGTCCGGCCGTCTCTCCAGGAGCACCTGCCTAAATCGGGCAGGTCCCAACGCAGTTGGGAACTCAGAGAGGCAGGAGGTCGGACGAGATGGAGCGATCGACAAGGCGGAGGAGGTGTCGCGGGCACCGCCAGCGGCCGGGCTGGGCGGAGTTAGCGGCACTGTTCCTCACGGCGATCACTGCCATCGCGGGGTGCGTCGAACACTTCCTCTGACGCACGAGAGGTGAGTCGGACGGCTGGTCGGGATGAGTGAGTCCGACCGACGCTTACGCGGCCGGACTCACCCGGCCCCGCGCACGAGCCTGGCTTCGGGCTGCATTCCCGAAGCCAGGCCTTGTGTGGTCGCGGGGAGACCAGAACCCAGGCGGCGTGCCCACTCGGGCACTGCTAGATGAGGTAACCCCAAGGGCGGGTATCCATCAAGCCCCCGCGGATTCGCCTAACCCCACTTTGCCCGCTTTTGCCGGTGGCTAATGATCTTGCTACCCCTAGCGTTTGACTGGCGGAAAAACTAAAGAGCCAGGTGGCAGGCTTGGGGGGGTAGCGAAACCTGGCGAATCCACTGTTGGCTTTAGCTGAAATGGGTGCCGTCTCGGAGATTTCATGCTAAGACGGTGTCTTGATTGGCTGTGGCTCGTTGTTTGGGCGTGGACATAGTTGAGCGGTTGGTGCCGGACGGCTTGTGGGAGATCTTCAGGGACGTGGCGCCGGAACCGCCGATCCGCACCCAGGGTGGAGGCCGACGGCGGTGCGATGATCGCGCGGTACTGGCGGCGATCGTGTTCGTGGCTACCTCGGGCTGCACCTGGCGGCAGCTGCCGCCGGTCTTCGGCGCGTCGTGGCAGACGGTCCATCGGCGTTTCACCGACTGGTCCGCAGCCCGGGTGTGGGCCAAGCTGCACCGGGTGGTCCTGGACCGGCTCGGTGCGAACGGCGATCTGGACTGGTCGCGGTGCGCGATCGACTCGGTCAGCGTCCGCGCGGTCAAAGGGGGCCATTGACCGGACCGAATCCGACCGATCGAGGCAAGCTCGGGTCGAAGATCCACGTCATCTGTGACCGCAACGGGCTGCCGATCTCGGTGGGTATTTCCGGCGCCAACCTGCACGACAGCCAGGCGCTGATCCCCCTGATGCGCGGCATCCCTCCGGTCCGCTCCCGCTACGGACCCCGGCGCCGTCGTCCGGCCAAGCTGCACGCGGACAAGGGCTACGACTTCGACCACCTGCGCGGATGGCTGCGCCGACGGCAAATCGTGCCGCGGATCGCCCGCCGCGGCGTCGAGAACTCCGGCCGCCTGGGCCGGCACCGCTGGGTGGTCGAGCGGACGATGTCCTGGCTGAACGGCTGCCGCCGCCTGCACCGACGTTACGAACGCAAGGCCGAGCACTTCCTCGCCTTCGTCGGCATCGCCAGTGCCCTCATCTGCTACCGCAGGCTCAGCTGACACCGTTCGCTCAACGCCGAAGCAGCCGACTCCCCGAAGGCTGCCGGCAAGTGGTTCGCTGGCGGTATGAGCGGTGCAAACAGCGGACACCTGGCCCTGATCGCCCGGTGGGTGCGCGGGGAGGTCGTAGACAACACGGTGGGCATCAAGGTGCGCGGAGGGCCGTTCAACGGCCGCACTCGCATCGTGGAACTCAACGAACGCCACCAGCCGCCGCAGCGGCAACGCGCCCGCGGCTCGCGCAAGCACCCACCGATTGACGTGTGGCACGTCTACGACCTCATGCCTGCACCCGACACGACCGCGGGATGGTCGTACGACTACGCCGGAACCGAACCTTTCGACGTCACATGACACTTCGCCAAGCCAACTGAGACAACGTCTAAGTGTCGAAGGATTGTGTGGCTCGCAGTTGGTTGGCGGTGTGTCCGCCTTGGCGCTACCTCAAAGCCTCTGCTGAGATTCGCGGCCGATGGGCGTGAGAGCCAGGCGCGGAAGCGGGAGTGGCTGGTTGCGACATCGCCGCAGGCTGAGGTCTCAGCGACAGGCCTCTGGACGAGATGTGGACGGTCGTGGCCTATTGCCGTGCTCACTACGACGTTTCGGCAGGTCAGGCCTCGGTCGTGTGGAGGTTCGCAGGAGGACTGTAAATCCGCCGTGCCCCAGAGCGGGGCCCTCTGTAGGTCTTCGGGGGCTGGCGCTGGTTGACCACCCAGCCGGCCGCGTCCGCAGTACGTCTCAGGCCAACTTGCGCAGCCCAATGTCATTGCCCGTAGCTAGTGTTCGGGCGTGGATGAACTCTTGAGTGAGGTGCTCAACCTTCAGAAGGTGTGGCAGGCGAAGAACACCGCAGAGATGCAGCGTCGTGGCTTCGTCGTTCGTACCGAGATCCGCGATTGGCTGCGTGCGCACGCCGGGGCTCTCGCTGCGGCCATGGAGATACCCCTCGACGACGTAGGAGTGGAGGGCAAGGACGGGGCCGGTCAGAGGGCTGAAGTCGTATGGACCCGGGTCTACTCGAAGAGCAGAACCCCGAGCGCAACTGACGGCTGGTACATCGTCTATCTGTTCAGCGGCGACGGTGAACGCATCTACCTGTCACTTATGCAGGGCACGACCGAGTGGATCGCCGGTGAGCTCAAGCCTCGCGAGCCGGCCGCCCTGAAGAAGCGCATCGACTGGGCCCGCCCGCTCATCGAGCAAGCTGGCGCCGAGCGCGCCGAGCGCGCCGAGCGCGCCGACTTGGTGACAGAGATCCGTCTCAATGCGCGAACGAAGCTCGGCAGGGGTTACGAGCCGGGCAACGTCGTGGCCATCGAGTACCAGCGCGATGCGATCCCCGACTCGGGCGCTCTTGGCGACGATTTGCTCTTCATGGCACGGCTCTTGGGGCGTTTGTACAAGGCCACGGACGACGCGACCTACGTTCCCGGCGACGTGGCGGTAGAGGTCCGTGAGGCAACCCAGAGCGCGGCGACCACAGCGAACCGCAGGAACGCCCGGAGGGGCGGTCAAGGGTTCCTCCTGACCGCCGACGAGCGTATGGCCATCGAGAAGCGCAGTGTCCTACTCGCCACGGAGCACTTCCAAACGCAGGGATGGGCCGTGAAGGACGTCGGCGCCAGCAAGCCGTACGACCTACACCTGACGCGAGGGGACGAGAAGCTTCACGTAGAGGTGAAGGGGACCACGTCCGATGGCAGCCAGGTCATCCTGACGCGGGCCGAGGTCGACTGGCAGCGCAGATTTGCGCCGAACAACGCCCTCGTGATCGTCCACTCCATCGAACTGGATCGCACCGATGAACCTGTGACTGCGAGCGGTGGAATCCTCCACTGCACCGCCGTGGACCATCGAGGAGAAAACCTTGACCGTCATCTCTTACATCCACCGAACCGGACTGTGAGGCGGTCGGAGAGCGACTTCCTCCCCAGGTGTTCCCCGCCAGAGGGCTGCCCACGGAACTTCGCAGCTCGTAGGCGGTCCACGGAGCCCTGTGTAAGTCTGCCCATGGGTGGGGTGGCTGTGTACGGCTAGGACGAGCACGGGCGTGGTTGCCGCCCCGGTTTCCCGGGTCGGCAACCACGTCTGGTGGCCGGACGCACCCCAAATGCGTTCTGGCCGGGGACCCAATACCTGTGATGTCCGAGTGTGGGAACCACGGCCACTCTGACCTACTGACCACGGCCCTTGCAACGGCAAGTCCGGACGAGGCTGGAACAACCAGCGGCGCAGATCGACGCTCTGGCTCGGGAAGGGTTCTGACTGTTGCTTTAGGGACTACTCGGTTGCGCTGGACAGCGTTGGAACAAAATCCGGAACGTCGCCATCCGGTGGATTCCGGGCTAGATGCTGGGACACCATCAACTGCGTGCCGCGCCGTAGAGCCCCAAACTCCCGGCCGTACAAGACGTGCATGTCCGAGTGGAATGAAACCGTGGAAAGGTTCCGACATGACCGAGACTGTTACCTGCATCGCCCCCTGTGCCCTCGTCGTCGTGATTTACGTGCTCGTCGTCGTGCTTCACACCGCCGACACGGGGCTTCGGTCGATGTGGCTCATGGTCCGCGACGACCTGGCCGCACTGACCAGTCTGGCGGCTCCGTTCATCCCCCAGGCCAGCCACGGCCAGTGCTGATCGAGTGCTCCTGATGGGCCGTCGTGAGCAGATAACTCCAGCGCACGTCCCAGAGATGGAGGAGGTGGCGCAACTGCTGCAGCAGGCGCGCCGCCTCGCTCGTCTCTCCTTCCGTCAGCTGGAGGAAATGACAGGGGTCGCCAGTTCGAGCCTGAACCGGGCTGCGAAGGGGCATCGCACATCCTGGGAAGTCGTTGAAGCGTTCGCGCACGGCTGCGGGGCCGACCCGGAGGAAGCTCTTGCCGCATGGCAGCGAGCACAGCCCGTCCGCCGCGAACTCGCAGCAAAGCCGCAGCCACAGAACATCAATACTTTCGGCGACTTGGTCTGGGCGATGCGGGTATTGCGTGCCCGCCACTCCAAGCCGCCGACCCTGAGAGAGGTCGAAAGTGCCGGATCTGGTCTGATGCCACGGTCCACCCTCAGCTCGCTTCTTGGTAGCGCCCCGCCGCGCCGGGTCCGCAAAGACCTGCTGCTTGCCTACATGCGGGCAATGGGTGAGACCGTGGACCAGGTAGAGCAGTGGGGAGCTGCGTGGGAGCGAGCAAACGCCAACTATGTGGCCAACCCACCTGTACCTGTCCGCATGATGGTGTCGCCTGCGCTCCTATCGCAACTGGCTGATCCGGAGCTGCCTCGCTGGAACTGCGTCGCCGCGCTAGTTGATCAGGCCTCCGCCGGCAGGCGTGATGGTCGGTCAAAACCAATTCGAGTGTCCCTCGCATTGGAGGCTCCATCTGACGCTGGAGGACGCCCCAGTTTGCGCGTCTCCGATGACGGCCCGGGTCTGGATGCGGATAGCCTCCTACAGAGGCTGAGTGATGGCTGGACCACCAGTACTCGCGGTCGTAACCGTGCCTTCGGTGTCAGCTTCAATATCGCCACCATGCGACTCGGAACGCTCATCACTATCCGTACAGCCCAGGCGGAAATGCGTCGATGGGCAGTGCTTAAGCTCGACCTGCGAGCGCTGGTCCGTTCTCCTGAGTCTGACTGGATAACCTTGGCGAGTGAGCGAAAGGCTAAGTCCAGTGATCACGGTACCCACATCGCCATCGATGGTCTGCGTGAGAGCTGGAGCGACGACGCTTGGCAGCAACTCCGCATTAGGCTAGGCGACCTCTATAGCTATCCGCTTCGTGAAGGACAGATAGAGATCACCATGAACGGCCGTAAGGTCAGGCCACGTATGCCTTGCGTTTGGGGGGAGCATCGTTCGGTCACGCGTTACGGCAGCGACATCAGCGCGGTGCAACGAATTGACAGCCCGCAGCGAACTGTGCACGAGTGCTTGGATTGCGGGCACAGGGGCGTCACCAGCGACGTGTGCGTGGTGTGCGGAGGGGGTGATCTACGCCCGATGACCGCCCACATCTGGGGCTGGGTGGGTGTACAGCGGTACCTTGATCGGATCGACTATGGGCTCGACTTCTACCGTAACGGTAGAAAGATTCTTACCCGGGACAAGAAGATCTTTGAATGGCACGACGACGACACCGGAAAAAGCGAGTTGGAGTACCCGATTGAACTCGGTCACCGTGGTGGCCGGATCGTCGGTGAAGTTCACTGTGACCACCTACGCGTCACCCCCACCATGGATGCATTCGCTCATGATCCGGCCGCATGGCGCGCGGTCGTAGAGGCAGTCCGTGGCACTGGCCCTCTCCGTCCTCGATATCGCGAAATGCTTGGATACGGGGTGCCTAACACCAGCCCGCTTGGGACGATTTTCAGTGCCTTCCGCAGAGTCGATCCCGGACTGAGATGCCTCATTCCAGGCGATGGGCTAAGGGCAATTCATGAAGAAGCACGGAGGTGGGCTGAGCAGTTCCACAAGGGTGACCCGAGGTACCAGAGTGACGACGTCTGGTACGAGGCTGTGCTCCACCACGAAGGGCTGGGTAGTGCCCGTCAGCTTCCCCCAGATGTCCCCCGCTGACCACGCCGTTGAAGAAACTCCCCGGTGAGGCGGTTCCGGCAGTGCCCACTGTAAATCTGCCGACAGGCCCTGAGCTGGGCCGTCCTCGGGCCGTGCGACGAGGGCCAGTAACGGCCGCCAGCGACCAACAACGACCGAAGGGGCCCGGCTGAGTGCCGGGCCCCTTCGTTTCATCTGTGCAGCTAGACCCACGTATCCAGCCACATCCGCGATCTCCACTGATCGATGGGGATCGCGGTGCCCGTGTACAGGGGCCAGAAGTAGATGAAGTTCCAGGCGATCAGGAGGACCAGGACGCCTGCCGCCGCCGCGCCGACCGTGCGGCGGCGTTCCGTCGCGCCCGGTGGGCCGAGGATCGCGCCGATCATCATCGTGACGGCCAGGCAGAGGAACGGCACGAAGACGACGGCGTAGAAGAAGAAGATCGTGCGCTCCTGGTACAGGAACCAGGGGAGGTACCCGGCGGCGACGCCGCAGGCGATCGCGCCCGCGCGCCAGTCGCGACGGAACGCCCAGCGCCACAGCACGTAGAGGATCGCGAAGCAGGCCGCCCACCACAGCAGGGGCGTGCCGAGGGCCAGCACCTCGCGGGCGCACTTGTCGCCCGCGTCGGAGGGGCAGCCGTCCTTGCCGGGCAGCGGGGACTCGTAGAAGTACGAGACCGGGCGGCCGAGGACGAGCCAGCTCCACGGGTTGGACTGGTAGGTGTGCGGCGAGGAGAGGCCGACGTGGAACTTGTAGACCTCGTGCTCGTAGTGCCACAGGCTGCGCACCCAGTCGGGCAGGAACGTCCAGGTGCCGCCCCTGCCGTCCGTCGCCGCCCAGTTGCGGAAGTAGCCGCCGCTGCCGTCGGTCGGCGACAGGATCCAGCCGGTCCAGGAGATCAGGTACACCGCGACCGCGACCGGGACCGTGGCGAGGAAGGTGATGCCGGTGTCGTGCTTGAGCGCCGCCGTGTACGGGTGGCGGGCGCCGGCGACCCGGCGCGAACCCACGTCCCACAGGACCGCCATCACGCAGAACGCGGCGAGGACGTACAGGCCGTTCCACTTCGTGCCGATGGCCAGGCCGAGCATCAGGCCGGCCGTCCAGCGCCAGGGCCGCCAGCCGAGTCGGGTGCTCTCGGCGGCCTCCGCGTCGGGCCGGACCGTGCCGTCCTCGTCGACGGGCAGCGCCGCCGCCAGCCGGGCCCTCGCCTTGTCCCGGTCGATGACCAGGCAGCCGAAGGCCGCGAGCACGAAGAACATCAGCACGCCGTCGAGCAGCGAGGTGCGGCTCATCACGAAGTGCAGGCCGTCCACCGCCATGAGCGTGCCCGCGAGACAGCCGAGGAACGTCGACCGGAACAGCCGCCGCCCGATCCGGCACAGCAGCAGCACCGACAGCGTGCCGAGCACCGCCGTCATGAAGCGCCAGCCGAAGGGGTTGAACCCGAACATCCACTCGCCGAGCCCGATGACGTACTTGCCGACCGGCGGGTGCACGACATAGGCGGCGTCGCTGGGGATCCGGACGTCGCCGTTGCCCTGGAGGATCAGGTCGTTGGCGTTCTTGGCCCAGTTCACCTCGTACCCGCGGTGGATCAGGGCCCAGGCGTCCTTGGCGTAGTACGTCTCGTCGAATATCACCGCCTTGGGGCTGCCCAGATGCCAGAACCGCAGCAGCCCGGCGAACAGGGTCACCAGGAGCGGGCCACCCCACCCCGACCAGCGGTGGAAGCGGTCGGCGACCTCCTGGCGCAGACCGAGGGCGGCCCAGATCCGCGACCGTGGCTCGGGGTACGGCGGTACGAGCCGGTCGCGCACATCGCTTCGGGGCGGCGCCGTGTAGCCGAATCGGCGCAGCCGCCGCTGCCACGACGGCCGCTGATCGTCGGCGGCCTGGCCCTGCCGGGTGTCCGTGGAGGACGCGGTACTGGTCACCGCGCCATCGTAGGGAACGCGTCTGTGGGAGTCCCGCGCCCGGGCCCTTCCGGCCGGATGAGCTTGTCGGACGGTACCCCTGCGAGGATGGGAGCGTGACAGGAATCCTTGTGTTGGCAGGCACCCCCATCGGCGACATCTCGGACGCGCCGCCACGGCTCGCCGCGGAACTGGCCGGAGCCGATGTCGTCGCCGCCGAGGACACCCGCAGGCTGCGCCGGCTCACCCAGGCGCTCGGCGTCCAGACGACCGGCCGGGTCGTCTCCTACTTCGAGGGGAACGAGGCCGCCCGGACCCCGGAGCTCGTCGAGGCGCTGGCCGGCGGGGCGCGGGTGCTGCTGGTGACCGACGCCGGGATGCCGTCCGTGTCGGACCCCGGCTACCGGCTCGTGGCCGCCGCGGTCGAGAAGGACATCAAGGTCACCGCCGTACCGGGCCCCTCCGCCGTGCTCACCGCGCTGGCCCTGTCCGGGCTGCCCGTCGACCGGTTCTGCTTCGAGGGCTTCCTGCCGAGGAAGGCCGGAGAGCGGCTCTCCCGGCTCCGGGAGGTCGCCGAGGAACGCCGGACGCTGGTCTACTTCGAGGCCCCGCACCGCCTCGACGACACCCTCGCCGCGATGGCCGAGGTCCTCGGCACGCAGCGCCGCGCCGCCGTCTGCCGCGAGCTGACCAAGACGTACGAGGAGATCAAGCGCGGCCCGCTGGGCGAGCTGGCCGCCTGGGCGGCCGAGGGGGTCCGCGGCGAGATCACCGTGGTCGTCGAGGGCGCCCCCGACAAGGGCGCCGAGGAACTCGACGCCGCCGAGCTGGTGCGCAGGGTGCAGGTGCGCGAGGAGGCGGGGGAGCGCCGCAAGGAGGCGATCGCCGCCGTCGCCGCGGAGGCCGGAATTCCCAAACGTGACGTCTTTGATGCCGTCGTCGCGGCAAAGAACGCCGCCCGAACCACCCCATAGAAGGGCAAAGGGCCGGCTTCAAAGGCAAAGCTCAGGCCGCGTAGCGGGGCCGTTCCGACAAGGAACGGCCAAGACGGCTCCAACAGTCGACAGGGCGGATGCGTTCGCGCCGGGAGAAGCGTCCACTGGATGAAGGGACGCACCCGTCCCTCGCCTGCGGCGCATCGGCGGACTCCAGGGGGAAATCCCGTCGATGGAGGTGCCGGAGGTGCTTGTCCAGCGGACAAGAGGAGCAGTCGGAATGAGTGAGACCACAGGACGGACCGGCGGCGTCGCCGCGGGTCGGGTCACCGAACAGACCGGGCATCGCAGTGCGGCGACGGCCGTTGTCCACGAATCGTATTCCTTCGCCTGCATGCGCTGCGGGCACGGCTGGGAGCAGTCCTACGCGATCGAGCACCACCACGACGGGGACGGCACCGAGTTCGTGACGTACGTGGCGGACGGCCGGACCGTGCCGTCGCCGCTCAGCCGCCCTTCCTGCCTGAACTGCGACAGCCACGTGGTGCGCATCATGCGCGCCGGCCAGGTGTCCTCCGTCCTCGATTCCCTGCACTCCGTGACCAAGCCCCGACCGGTGCCGCGGCGACCCGCCGAGGGTGCGGAAGGGGCCGCTCCGGGCGACTCCTCCGAGACGCCGAAGGAACCGCACCACTGGCACCTGTCGGACCTGCTGCACCCGTTCCAGCACCGCAAGGCCGGCTGATCCCGCAGACCCGGGCGGCGACGGCCGCGACGTGAAGGACGGCATGCCCCCTTCGTAGGATCGGGGTATGCCTTCCTCCGTGTCCGACGCCAAGGACAAGAACGCCGCGCCCCCGCTCCCCGAGCCCCTGCGCGTCCCGGTCGCCGACTCGCACACCCACCTCGACATGCAGTCCGGCACGGTCGAGGAGGCCCTCGCCAAGGCCGCGTCGGTCGGCGTCACGACCGTCGTCCAGGTCGGCTGCGACCTGAACGGCTCCCGCTGGGCGGCCGAGACGGCGGCCGCGTACGACGCCGTCCACGCCACCGTCGCCCTGCATCCCAACGAGGCGCCCCGGATCGTCCATGGCGATCCCGACGGCTGGTCCCGGCAGGGCGCCCGCCAGCCGGGCGGCGACGCCGCGCTGGACGAGGCGCTCGCGGAGATCGACCGCCTCGCGGCCCTCCCGCAGGTCAAGGGCGTCGGCGAGACCGGCCTCGACAACTTCCGCACCGGCCCCGAGGGCAAGGCCGCCCAGGAGCGCTCCTTCCGCGCCCACATCGAGATCGCCAAACGGCACGGCAAGGCCCTGGTCATCCACGACCGCGACGCCCACGCCGACGTGCTGCGCATCCTCAAGGAGGAGGGCGCCCCCGAGCGGACCGTCTTCCACTGCTACTCCGGCGACGCCGCGATGGCCGAGGTCTGCGCCCGCGCCGGCTACTTCCTGTCCTTCGCCGGGAACATGACCTTCAAGAACGCCCAGCCGCTGCGCGACGCGCTCGCCGTGGCCCCGCTCGACCTCGTCCTCGTCGAGACGGACGCGCCCTTCCTGACCCCCGCGCCGTACCGCGGACGGCCCAACGCTCCGTATCTCGTTCCGGTCACGGTGCGCGCCATGGCCGCGGTGCGCGGGATCGACGAGGACACCCTCGCGACCTCCCTCTCCGCCAACACCGCGCGCGCGTTCGATTACTGATCGATAACGGCTCCGGGGGTTTTCCCTGGTCGGACGCCCGTCTCCGGCGGGGGAGTGTCGCGACACAGCGTAGCCGCGTTGCTTGGGAGAGTGACGACCGCTCCGCTAGGTTCTGGTCGCCCGATCCGGACCCTGGAGCGTGTCGTCGTGAGCAGCTCGCGGTACGAGCAGTACGAGACGTACGGACCGACCGGTGGCGCCGACGCCACCACGGTCGTCGACGCCACCGGCGCCGCCGTGACCGCCGGCCCGCCCCCCGGAGCCGCCGCGCCCGGTGGACGCCACGCGCGCGTCCCGGTCCCCGCGCGGGACACGGCGGACGGGCCGGGCGGGGCGGTCCCGCCGCCGGGATCCGGAGAGGTCCGCGCGGCACACGAGGCGTACGGCGCATACTCCGGCTCCGCATCCGGCTCCGCATCCGGCTCCGAATCCGGCTCGGGCTCCCGTCCGGGTTCCGGCTCGGGCTCCGGCCATGTGGAGTACGTGCGCTGGGAGCCGTACGGCCACGGGTACGCCGACACCTACCGCCCGGCGTACGAGGCACGCACGCCAGGACACCGGGCGCCGGACACGCCCGGTGCGCCCGCCTCCGGGGCTCACCGGGGCTTCGCCGAACCCGCCGGCCCCGCCGCCCCCACCGAGCCGTTGCTCCCGCGCCAGTACACGGACGCGCCCGCCCAGGCCGGCCCGGACGTGCACGGGAGGGGTTTCGCGCAGGCCGACACCGTCGCCGACGGAAGCGGGTTCGCGCGGGCCGACACCGTCGTGCTCACCGACCCGATCGCCTTCGCGGACACCGTGGTCGTCACCGTGCCCGACCGCGGGGCCGTGCGACCCGACGCGGGCGACGGGATCCGTCCGGCCGGCGGACGGGCCGACGCGCGCCGCGCGGCCCGGCGCAAGCGCGTCACCGACCGGCCCGACGCGCTGCGCCGACTGCTCCCGCAGGCCCTGGTCGTCGCCTTCCTGGCCGGCGGCACCTCCGCGTTCGTCGCCAGCGACAAGGCGATCGAGCTCAGCGTCGACGGCAGACCCCGCACGCTGCACACCTTCGCCGACGACGTGACGGAGCTGCTCGCCGACGAGGGCGTGAAGGTGGGCGCCCACGACGTCGTCGCGCCCGCCCCCGGCACACCCCTGTCGAACGGCGACGAGGTCGCGGTGCACTACGGACGCCCGGTGAGCCTCACCATCGACGGCACCCAGCGCCGGGTGTGGACCACCGCGCACACCGTCGAGGGGGCGCTCAGACAGCTGGGGGTGCGTGCGGAGGGCGCCTACCTGTCGGCCTCGCGCTCCCAGCCGATCGGGCGCACGGGGCTGGAGCTCGACGTGCGCACCGAGCGCACCGTCACGATCATGGCCGACGGCCGGGCGCGGACCATCCGCACGAACGCGGCGAGCGTGGGCGAGGCCGTCGAGGCGGCCGGGATCACCCTGCACGGGCAGGACACCACATCGGTCCCGGCCGGGAGCTTCCCGCGCGACGGGCAGACGGTCACCGTCCTGCGGGTCACCGGGACCCGGGAGGTCCGCGAGGAACGGATCCCGTTCGAGGTCCGGCGCACCGAGGACGCCTCCTTGTTCAAGGGCACCGAGGTGGTCGAACGCCCCGGCCGGTTCGGGGCGCGGCGCGTGACGTACGCGCTGCGGACCGTCAACGGCGTCCACGAGAAGCCGCGCCGCATCCGCGCCGAGGTGGTGCGGGAGCCGCAGGTCCAGCTGGTCAGGGTCGGTACGAAGCCGCATCCGGCCTCCGTCGACGGCGCCGACCACCTGAACTGGTCCGGCCTCGCCGCGTGCGAGTCCGGCGGCCGGCCCGGCGCGGTGGACCCGTCGGGCACCTACGGCGGCCTCTACCAGTTCGACACCCACACCTGGCAGACCCTCGGCGGCAGCGGACGCCCCCAGGACGCGTCCGCCGCCGAGCAGACGCTGCGCGCGAAGAAGCTGTACGTACGCCGGGGGGCGAGCCCCTGGCCGCACTGCGGCGCCCGCCTCCACGGCTGAGCCCGTCCGGCGGTTCGTCCCGCTCTCCCCGGACGGGACCCGACTCCGTTCGAACGCCGGGGAGCCGGCCGGAGTCCCCGCCGCGGGGGACGCGCCCCGCGCCCGGTGAGGGGCGTGAGCTCGGCGGGGGGTTCCGCACCCGTACCCTTGGGGCGTGACCAGCCCCACCCCCGACGCCCTCCTGGGCCCCGCCGACGTCCGCGAACTCGCGGCAGCACTCGGCGTACGGCCCACCAAGCAGCGCGGCCAGAACTTTGTGATCGACGCGAACACGGTGCGCCGCATCGTGCGGACCGCGGAGGTGCGGCCCGACGACGTGGTCGTGGAGGTGGGACCCGGCCTCGGCTCGCTGACGCTGGGCCTGCTGGAGACGGCCGACCGGGTCGTCGCCGTCGAGATCGACGACGTCCTCGCGAGCGCCCTGCCCGCGACGGTGGCGGCGCGCATGCCCGAGCGGGCCGACCGTTTCACGCTGGTCCACTCGGACGCCATGCAGGTCCGGGAACTGCCGGGCCCGCCGCCGACCGCCCTGGTCGCGAATCTCCCGTACAACGTCGCCGTGCCCGTCCTGCTGCACATGCTCGACACCTTCCCGACCATCGAGCGCACCCTCGTGATGGTCCAGGCGGAGGTCGCCGACCGGCTCGCCGCGGCGCCCGGTTCGAAGGTGTACGGCGTGCCGTCCGTGAAGGCGAACTGGTACGCGGAGGTCAAGCGCGCCGGTTCCATCGGCCGCAACGTCTTCTGGCCGGCGCCCAACGTCGACAGCGGGCTCGTGTCGCTCACCCGGCGTGCCGAGCCGGTCTCCACGGCCGCCCGGAAGAACGACGTGTTCGCGGCGGTGGACGCGGCCTTCGCGCAGCGCCGCAAGACGCTGCGCGCCGCCCTCGCCGGATGGGCCGGTTCGGCCCCGGCGGCCGAGGCCGCGCTGGTCGCCGCCGGTGTCTCCCCGCAGGCCCGCGGGGAGTCCCTGACGGTCGAGGAGTTCGCCCGGATCGCGGAGAACCGCGGCGACGCGAAGGGCGCCGACACCAGGAACGCCCGCCGGTACCGCCCCGAGACCGAGCACACCGAGCACCCTGCGCACGCCGAGCACACCGAGCACACCGAGCACGAGGAGTCGACCCAGCCGTGACGGAGACGGTGACGGTACGCGTCCCTGCCAAGGTCAACGTCCAGCTCGCGGTCGGCGGTGTCCGCCCCGACGGTTTCCACGACCTGGCCAACGTGTTTCTCGCGGTCGGCCTCTACGACGAGGTCACGGTCACCCCGGCCGACGAGCTGCGCGTCACCTGCGCGGGCCCGGACGCCGGCCAGGTGCCCCTGGACCGTACGAACCTCGCGGCCCGTGCCGCCCTCGAACTCGCCCGCCGGTACGGCGTCGATCCCGCCGTCCACCTCCACATCGCCAAGGACATCCCCGTCGCCGGCGGCATGGCGGGCGGCAGCGCGGACGGGGCCGCCGCGCTCCTCGCCTGCGACGCACTGTGGGGCACGAACGCCTCGCGTGACGAACTCCTCGACATCTGCGCCGAGTTGGGCAGTGACGTGCCGTTCAGCCTGGTGGGCGGGGCGGCGCTCGGCACCGGCCGGGGCGAGCAGCTGCGCGCCCTGGAGGTCGGCGGGAGCTTCCACTGGGTGTTCGCGATGGCCGAGCACGGGCTGTCGACCCCGGCGGTCTTCCGGGAGTTCGACCGGATGCACGAGGGGGCGCCCGTCCCGGAGCCGGTCGCCTCGCAGGACCTGCTGGACGCCCTGGCGAAGGGGGACGCAGCGGCCCTCGCGAGTACCGTCTCCAACGATCTCCAGCCCGCGGCCCTCTCGCTCTTCCCCGCCCTCGCCGACACCCTCGTCGCGGGCCGCTCGGCCGGCGCGCTCGCCGCGCTCGTCTCCGGCTCGGGGCCGACCACGGCGTTCCTCGCCCCGGACGCGGTGGCCGCGCGCACGGTCGCCGAGGCGCTGAGCGCGTCGGGCACCTGCCGGTCGGTCCGCGTCACCCGGTCCCCGGCACCCGGCGCGCACGTCCTCGGCTGACCTGCGGACCGGCCCCCGACGGGCCGGGAACGGGCAGGGAAGGGCGAGGGGGAGCGCGCGGGAGGGGACGCCCGGCTCGCGGACTACCCTTGAGGGTCGATCGTCCCCCTTGTTCAGGAGAGAAATGGCCGTCAACCTGGTCAATGTCGAGTCCGTCAGCAAGGTGTACGGCACCCGTGCGCTGCTCGACGGGGTCTCCCTCGGCGTCAGCGAGGGGGACCGCATCGGCGTGGTCGGCCGGAACGGCGACGGCAAGACCACCCTGATCCGCATGATCGCCAAGCTGGAGGAGGCGGATACCGGTCGGGTCACCCACTCCGGGGGCCTGCACACCGGCGTCCTCACCCAGCACGACTCGCTCGACCCCACCGCCACCGTCCGCCACGAGGTCATCCGCGACATGGCGGACCACGAGTGGGCGGGCAACGCCAAGATCAGGGACGTGCTGACGGGTCTCTTCGGCGGCCTCGACCTGCCCGGCTTCCCGCAGGGCCTCGACACCGTGATCGGCCCGCTCTCGGGTGGCGAGCGGCGCCGCATCGCACTCGCCAAGCTCCTCATCGAGGAGCAGGACCTGATCATCCTCGACGAGCCCACCAACCACCTGGACGTCGAGGGCATCGCCTGGCTCGCCCAGCACCTGCGCGAGCGCCGTTCCGCGCTCGTCTGCGTGACCCACGACCGGTGGTTCCTCGACCAGGTCTGCACCCGCATGTGGGACGTGCAGAAGGGCGCGGTCTACGAGTACGAGGGCGGCTACTCGGACTACGTGTTCGCCCGGGCCGAGCGGGAGCGCATCGCCGCGACCGAGGAGGTCAAGCGGCAGAACCTGGTCCGCAAGGAACTGGCGTGGCTGCGGCGCGGCGCCCCCGCCCGCACGTCCAAGCCCCGCTTCCGCGTCGAGGCCGCCAACGAGCTGATCGCCGACGTGCCGCCGCCCCGCGACAAGAGCGAGCTGATGCGCTTCGCCGGTACGCGGCTCGGCAAGACCGTCTTCGAGCTGGAGGACGTCACCGTGCAGGCCGGGCCCAAGGTGCTGCTCAAGCACCTGACCTGGCAGCTCGGCCCGGGCGACCGGGTCGGCCTCGTCGGCGTGAACGGCGCGGGCAAGACGTCCCTGCTGCGCGCCCTGGCCGACGCCGCCCGCAGCGGCGGCGAACAGCAGCCCGCCGCCGGCCGGATCGTCACCGGCAAGACGGTGAAGCTCGCCTACCTCTCCCAGGAGGTCGCCGAACTCGACCCCACCTGGCGGGTCCTCCAGGCCGTCCAGTCGGTCCGCGACCGCGTCGACCTCGGCACCGGGCGTGAACTGACCGCCGGGCAGCTGTGCGAGACGTTCGGCTTCAACAAGGAGAAGCAGTGGACGCCGGTCGGCGACCTCAGCGGTGGTGAGCGCCGTCGGCTCCAGCTGCTGCGTCTGCTGATGGACGAGCCGAACGTCCTCTTCCTCGACGAGCCCACGAACGACCTCGACATCGAGACCCTCACGCAGCTGGAGGACCTCCTCGACGGCTGGCCCGGCTCCATGATCGTGATCTCCCACGACCGCTTCTTCGTCGAGCGCACCACCGACAACGTGTTCGCGCTCCTCGGGGACGGCACGCTGCGCATGCTGCCGCGCGGGATCGACGAGTACCTGGAGCGGCGCCGGAAGATGGAGGAGGTGGCCGCGGCCGCCGTCCTCGCCGCCGCCCCCGCCCCCGTCAAGTCGGCCTCCGCGGCCGACGCGCGGGCCGCGAAGAAGGAACTCCAGAAGATCGAGCGGCAGCTGGACAAGATGTCCGAGAAGGAGACCAAGCTGCACGCGCAGATCGCCGACAACGCCACGGACTTCGGGAAGGTCGCCCAACTCGACGCCGAGCTGCGCGAGTTGACCGGCGAGCGCGAGGAGCTGGAGATGCGCTGGCTGGAACTGGCCGAGGACGCGTGACTCCCGGGGGCGCCCGCCCGGCGTGATCCTCGGGCGCGCACGGCTCACCGGGACGGCGTACGCCTCCCGGTGGGCGCCCCCGTGTTGAGGGGCGCGCCCCTCCCCGTCGCCGGGGAGGAACCGCCTCACCGGCGGAGAAGATCCCCCGCGCTTCCGGCGTGAAGGCCCCGTGAAGACGCGTAACGACGGCATCACAGCCCGGTTCTCCCTTGGGAACAGGGCGCGCACCGGCCCCCTGCCCGCGCCCCCCGCAGTGATAGAAAGAGCCGTCTGAGAACAGTCTGAGAACCACCGGGTGTGGCGGAGATCCAGTGCCGCCGATGGGGCGCCACATCAGTGAAGAGGGGGAAGCGCTGATGAGTCAGCCGCCGAGTCAGCCGCCGCAGGGCGGGTTCGGAGCACCGCAGGACCAGCCGCCGCAGGGCGGTTCCGGCACACCGCAGGACCCGCGCTCACAGGGCGGCTTCGGCACACCGCAGCCTCCGCCCCAGCAGCCGCCGCAGACCCCGCCCGCGGGTCCGCCGCCGGCCGCGCCGCCCACCACGCCTCCGCCGCCGCAGGGCGCACCGCCGCCCCCGCAGCCCGGCTACGGCTACCCGCAGCAGCCGGGACCGTACGGACAGCCGCAGCAGCCCGGTCCGTACGGGCAGCCGCAGCAGCCGGGCCCGTACGCCCAGCCCGGGCCCTACGGCCAGCCCGGCCCGTACGGCTACCCGCAGCAGCAGCCGGGCTACGGCTACCCGCAGCAGCCCACGTACCCGGGCGGTCCCGGCACCCCGCCGCCCGGCGGTTCGAAGAACCCGTTCAAGGGCAGGCCCGGGCTCGTCATCGCGGCGGCCGTGGCCGGACTGCTCGTCGTCGGCGGCACCGTATGGGCCGTCACGAGCGGCGGTGACGACGGGAAGAAGCCCGTCGCCAAGGAGAGCCCGAGCGGGAGCCCGAAGGCGTCCGCGTCGGACGACCCGGTCAACCCCGGAGACGGCAGCGGCAACGGCGGCACGGACGACGAGAACCTGAACGCCGGCCGCAAGCCGGGCGAGGCGAAGGTGCTCTGGTACAAGTCCGCCCCGGACGCACCCGGTTCGGGTGCCGACGCGCCCGGCCTGTGGATCACCGGCAAGGCGGCGGTCAAGGCCGCGTACAAGCAGGTCTTCGCGTTCGACGTCGGCAACGGCAAGCCGGCCTGGGACGCGCTGACGTTCCCGCAGAAGATCTGCGCCGCCACCCCGCAGAAGACGTCCGACGACAAGGTCGTCATCGCGTACATGAGCGGCTCCACCAGCAGCGCCAAGTGCAACCAGCTCCAGCAGATCGACCTGAACACCGGTGCCAAGGGCTGGAGCGGGAAGGTCGCCGACGGCGGCCTGTTCGACAGCGCGCTCTCCGTCGAGCTGTCCATCACCGGCGACACCCTGACCGTCGGCCGCTCGATGTCCGGCACGGCGTACGACGTCTCCAGCGGCAAGAAGCTGTGGGACAAGGAGAAGTACGGTGCCAGTTGCTACCCGGCCGGGTTCGCCGGCGGCAGCAAGCTGCTCTCCGTCGCGTCCTGCGGCGCCGGCAGCGACACCGAGCACGACGAGGTCCAGGAACTGGACCCCGCCACCGGCCACGTGAAGTGGACGACGAAGATCGCCAAGGGCTGGAAGGTCCAGCGCGCCTACTCCGTCGACCCGGTCGTCCTCTACCTGACCAACGACGCGAAGAAGACCGTCAACGTCAGTGTCCTGAACGACAGCAACGGCAGCATCCGCGCGCAGCTCAAGAGCGACGACGGGTTCGCGCCCGAGTGCGGCTTCGCGATCCTCAGCCGCGACCTGACGGGCTGCTTCGGCGCCGTCGCCGACGCGACCACGCTGTACCTCCCGACCGACGAGAAGACCGGGGCCAACGAGGTCGTCGCGTTCGACCTGGCGACCGGCAAGGAGAAGTGGCGGGTCAAGTCCCCCGCGGACGCCACGATGATGCCGATGCGGACGGAGGGCGGCACCCTCGTCGCCTACGTCGAGGCGTCCTACGACGGCGGCGGACGCGTCGTGTCCGTCCCGACGACCGGCAGCCACAAGCCCAGCACGCTCCTCCAGAACCCGCAGGGCACGGCGAACATCGAGAGCAGCTTCTTCTCGAAGGCCGTCGACTACGTGGACGGGCGGTTCTACATCTCCACCACCCGGCTGACGGGCAACGACGAGGCGAAGGAGAAGCTGATGCTGGCTTACGGCAAGTGACCGCAGCCCGCCTCCCCTTACCGCGCGATCCCCGCGCGCACCGGCCCGCCGCCCCTTCGTCCCCCGAGGTACCCACGCCATGAGCCAGCCGCCCCCGCCGCCCCCGAACCAGCCGCCGTCGGACCAGCCCCCGTCGGACCAGCCCGAGCCGAAGGAACCGCAGAAGGGCGGCTTCGGCGCGCCCCAGGACCCCCCGCCCGGCGGGTTCGGCGCCCCGCAGAGCCCCCCGCCCGGTGGCTTCGGCGCGCCGCAGAGCCCGCCCCCCGGTGGCTTCGGCGCCCCCACGCCGCCCCCGCCGCCCGCGCAGGGCCCCGGCTACGGCTACCCGCAAACCCCCCCGCCCCCGCAGACGGCACCGCCCGCGGCCCCGCCGCAGCAGCCCTACGGCTACCCGCAGACCCCGCCCCCGGCCCAGCCGGGCTACGGCTATCCCGGCCAGCCGCAGAGCCCGTACGGCGCACCCGGCCAGCCGCAGGCCCCGTACGGCGCGCCCGGTCCCTACGGCTACCCGCAGCAGCAGACCATGCCGATGCAGCCGCAGGCTCCCCAAGGGGGCTCCGGCGGCGGGAAGTTCAACGCCCAGATCGCCATCATCGTGGCGGCCGTGGTGGTCGTCGCGCTGATCATCGGCGGCGGCGTCTGGTACGCGAACTCCTCCGGCAAGAGCGACGACAAGAAGACCTCCGCCGACTCGGGCGGCGGCACCGGCGGCAAGGGCGGCGACGGCAAGGGCACCGGCGGCACCTCGTCCAACGGACAGGAGAAGGTGCCGGCGAGCACCGCCTCCACCCCGCTGTTCCAGATCCCCGCGCCCGCCATCCCCAAGGACGACACGAGCGTGACCACGGTCGGCTCCTGGCTCACCGACAAGGTGTACGCCAAGAGCGGTGTCGCCGAGATCAACGGCTACGACCCGGACTCCGGCGCCAAGACCTGGACGATCAAGCTCCCGGGCCCGGTCTGCCAGGCGAGCCGGCACACCACCGAATCCGACCGCACGGCGATCATCTACGAGCCCGCCATGCCCACCAAGGCGGAACCGTCGCACGGCTGCAGCCAGCTCGCCGCCATCGACCTCGACACCGGCAAGAAGCTCTGGACCCGGACGATCAAGTCCGGTGACCAGCCGATCAACCTCGACAACGTGACGGTCAGCGGCAACACGGTCGCCGCGGGCAGCACCAGCGGCGGCGGCGCGTTCGACATCTCCACCGCCAAGCCGCTCTGGGCCCCGAAGACCACCGACAGCTGCTACGACTCCGGTTACGGCGGCGGCTCGAAGCTCGTCGCGGTCCGCAAGTGCGGCGAGTACGGCAGCACGCGCCAGTTGCACATCCAGACCATCGACCCGAAGACCGGGAAGGTGATCTCCGAGTACAAGATGTCGCCGGGCATCGAGTACGCGAGCGTCGTCTCCACCGACCCGCTGGTCGTCGCGGCCGACGTCGGCGACTCCGCCGGGGACGGCAGCGGCATCTCGGACTTCTTCTCCATCGACAACAAGACCGGCACGCTGCGCACCAAGATCTCCGCGCCGGGCAAGACGTACGCGGCCCGCTGCGACGGCATCACCAGGATCGAGTACTGCTCCTCGCTCGCCGTCGGCAACGACAGGCTGTACATCCCGACCGAGGAGCACGACGGCTCCGGCGAGTACAGCCGGACCAACGAGATCGTCGCCTTCGACCTGGCCACCGGCAAGCAGACCGGCCAGCGCGCGGACGCCGGGGACGGCTACACCATCACCCCGCTGCGCATGGACGGCACCAACCTCCTCGCGTACAAGCGGCCGCCGTACGACAAGGGCGGGCAGATCGTCACGATCGACGGCACCTCGTTCAAGGCGACCAAGCTCCTGGAGAACCCGGCGGACCAGTCGGTGCGCGACGCGGAGTCCAGCATGCTCCCGGAGTACGCCGAGATCCTCTTCCACGACGGGCACCTGTACATGTCCCAGGTCTTCGCCGACAAGCCGTCGACGACGGGCACCAAGGACTACCTGGCGATCGCCTTCGGAACCAAGTAGCCCACGAAGCGGACCGTTTCGTTCGGTTCCTGTCGCGTTGGCGGCCCCGTCCCTGTTCAGGGGCGGGGCCGCACGCGTATCCGGCATCAATCCCCACGGCGAGAGAATTCGATATTCCGGGGCACTTCTCTCCGGTAGGGGAAGCGCAACGTCGAACAAGCGTGTAGCTTCCGGGGGATGGAGAGCCGGGGGGCTTCTCATCCACGGGGAACCAGTGGGGATGCTTGGGGGGACTGGGGGGTTGCCTGATGGGAGTGCGGCTCATGGTGGTCGATGACCACCGACTGCTGGCCGAGGCGCTGGCCTCGGCACTGAAGCTGCGCGGGCACCGGGTGCTCGCCGCGGCGGCGCCCGCCGCGGGGGCGGCGGAGCTGGTGATCACCCGGGCGCCCGAGGTCTGCCTGATCGGCACCGCGACGCCGGCCGAGCCCGGCATCTTCGACCCGGTCGTGCGGATCAAACGTGAGCGTCCCCAGGTGGCGGTCCTGGTGCTCGGTCCGGTCCCGAACCCGCGCGGTATCGCCGCCGCGTTCGCCGCCGGCGCCTCCGGTTACGTACGCCACGACGAGCGCATCGAAGGGGTCGAGCGCGCCATCATGAAGGCGCGGGCGGGCGAGGCGGCCGTCGCGCCGCAGCTGCTCCAGGGGGCCTTCAGCGAACTGCTCAACCCGGCGGCCCAGCCCGACGACGAGGGCCAGCGGCTGCTCCAGATGCTCACGCCCCGGGAGGTGGAGGTCCTCGTGCGGGTCGCGGACGGGGAGGACACCCGGCTCATCGCGGCCGGCATGGGCATCGCGCCCTCCACGGCCCGCACCCACGTCCAGCGGGTGCTGATGAAACTGGGCGTCGGCTCCCGTCTGGAGGCCGCGGCGCTCGCGGCCCGCACGGGACTGCTCGACCGCGCGGGCCCGATCCCGGCGCCGGCGGCACCGCACCCTTCGGAGACCGAGCCCCTCTGACGTCGCCCGGGCGCCTCGGTGCCCCGGCCGCTGAGATCGTTCGGCCGGGGGCCTTCCCGGTGCCACCGGCCTTACGGGGCCGGGGGCTTGTCCTCGTCGAAGCTGGCGAAGTACGCGGCGGCCATGTCCTCGTCCCCGTGGCCCTGGGCCGCGGCGCGGGCGAAGCGTTCGGCGGCGGCCTCGGCGACATCGAGCCGGACGCCGTTCTGCCTCCCGGCCGTGACGATCAGCCGGGCGTCCTTCTCGGCGGTCGTGACGGCGAACGCGGCGGGGGAGAGCCGCTCCTCCAGGACGAGGCCGGCCTTGGCGTGCAGATAGCCCATGTCGAGCGGTCCGCCGGCGATGAGGCCGAAGAAGTCCTGCGGGTCGACCCCGAGCCCCTTCGCCAGCGCGAGGGCCTCGCCGGTCGCGGCGGTGGCCGCCAGGACCCAGCTGTTGGCGACGAGCTTGAGCCGGGTGGCGCTGCCCGCCGCTCCGTCCTCGCCGGTCCACACGGTCCGCGAGCCGACCGCGTCGAAGACCGGCGTCACCGCGTCCCGCGCGGCCATCGGGCCCGCGGCCAGCACGGTCAGCTGTCCGGCCTCCGCGGGGGCGCGTGTCCCGAGGACCGGCGCGTCGAAGAAGGCGAGCCCGTGCGCGCGGGCGAAGCCGGCGAGTTCCGCGACGGCGTCGATCCCGGCGGTCGTGGACTGCGCCCAGACGGCCCCGTCGCGCAGCCCGGGCGCCGCCTGCCGCATCGTGTCGAGGGTGGCGGGCCCGTCGTACAGCATGGTCAGGACGACATCGGCGCCCCGCACGGCCTCCTCGGGCGACGCCGCGACGTACGCGCCGTCGGCGGCCAGCGGTTCGGCCTTGGCGGCGGTACGGTTCCAGACCCGGACGGTGTGCCCGGCCCGGGCGATGTTCCGGGCCATCGCGGCCCCCATGATCCCGGTACCGAGGACGCTGACGGTGAGTGTGTCGTTCATGGGGTCAGCCTTCCCGCTGGGCACGATTCATGCGCGACGCCCCGCCCTTCGACGGTCAGCCGCCGTAGCCGTCCAGCAGGATCCGCCGGGCCACCGTCCTGCGGACGCCCGCGAGCTCCGCCGCGATGCGTCCCTCACGGCCGGCGTCGGAGACGACCGCGGGCGGTACGGGCGGTGCGAGGAGCAGCGCGGTCTGGCGCAGATGGGTCGGCGGGTGGGTGGAGTCGACGCTGTGCCCCCGCCGGATGCCGGCCCGGCGCTGGCGCTCGCGTTCGTGTTCCGGGACGGACCTCAGGTCGGTGGCGAGACGCTCCCACAGCCCGTCGATCCGCTCGTCGTCGTGCCGGGATCCGCCCCGTCCGCGCAGCGCGGAACCGTTGGCCTCGCGCATCAGCGTGACCTCGGCCGACTCGGAGACGAGCAGCCGGTCGAGGACCCCCACCGCTGCCTCGGTCGACCCGGCGCGGGCGGCCAGCCGGTCGGCGAGGTACTCGCAGCGCTGGGTGGCGCGCAGGGTCAGCAGATCGAGGAGGAGCAGCAGCCCGGTCAGGAGCCAACGCGGCACGGTGAAGAACGCGTTGACGACCACCTCGAGCAGGGTGGGCTCCCGGTAGGGGTGGAAGAAGTACAGCCAGGTGTTCAGCGACCGGTAGGCGGCCCCGACGACCCGCCCGTGGCGTGTGTCGCCGTTGCTGTAGTGGCCCAGTTCGTGACCGAGCAGGGCGATCCGCTGCTGGGGCGTGAGGATCTCCCACAGGGGCAGCCCCAGGACGAGCAGGCGGCGGTTCCGGATCCCGTAGGTCCCGACGCTCGCGTTCACCCTGTCGTCGACGGCGATCGTGTCGACTCCGCGGGTGCCGACGACGGTGGCCACCTCGTCGACGAGGGCGAACAGCTCCGGTGCGTCGGCGCGGTGCAGCACGAGCGCGTCCTCGGCCAGGCGCGGCAGCCGGGGTCTGATCGACCATGCGAGGCCGAGCAGCAGCAGACCCGGCACCATGCCGAAGCCGCCCCACCCCCGGATCAGGAAACCGAGGCCGGCCACGACGACGGCCACGGTCAGGGCGTGGATGGCGAGGGCGAGCGCGTAGGTGAGCACCGAGGCGGTGTCGCGCCGGGCGCGCAGGGCCCCGCCCGCGGTCAGTTCGGCCAGCAGTCGCTCGCTGTGGCGTCGGGTCCGGTGGCGCCGGGCCCGCGCGAGCCGGCCCGGCTTCTCCTCGGGCGGCGTGGGGTCGACGTTCCAGTCGCAGGCGGCGCACCACGCGCTGAACCTGCTGTGGACGCGGATCTCGCTCCCGCAGTCCGGGCATCCCCGGACCGATTCCTCCGTGGTGGTGTGCATCGTGGACTCTCCCCTGCCCCCACGGCCCCTCCCCAGAGGCCGCCTGTACATGACACAGCGAAGCTGATCACACGGGTGTCACCGCGTAAAGCGCCTGGTCCGGGCAGAGTTGGGGTTCCTGCCGGGCCGGGCGCCTCGCCGGTACATGCCTCGGGGCCGGGTTCCCGTGGGAACTCCGGCCCCGGGCAGCGGGGTTGAGCGGTGGAGCTACTCCTTCGGACCGGTGGTGTCGTCGGCCGGGATGTCCGGGACCGGGGCCGCCAGGGGGCGGAGCCAGAGCCAGCCCACGAAGAACAGGCCGAGGATCAGCATGCCGAGGCCGGTCCACAGGTTGATGTTGACGCCGACCGCCTTGTCGATGTCGGCGTCGGAGGCCGTGATGCCGGCGATCGTGAGGATGATGCCGTAGAGGACGAACAGGCCGCCGATGATGAGGCGGATGTCGAACAGGCGAGCGGCGGTCGTGGACTCCTTCTGAAGTTCCGTGACCTCGCGCTGGACGTCGCGTTCGGGATTGTCGGACATGGTTTCTTGATTCTCCCTCGTCGGAAGTCGGAACTCGTCAGAGCGAGAACGGGATGTAGCAGGCGGCCGCCAGGATCACGGCACCCCAGCCGAGCAGCGCCGGCCTGCGGTACCAGGCGTCGTCACCGGCGGCCGGCGGCTCGGCCATGCCGGGCGAGCGGGTGCCGTAGACCAGCCCCTCCAGCTCCTCGGCCGGCTTCGGGGCGGTGAACAGCGACACCGCGACCATGACCACGGCACCGGCGACGAAGCCGGCGATCGCGGAGACGAAGTTGGCGCCCTGGTCGGAGGGGAAGCCGATGATGCCCTGCTTGTAGAAGACGAAGTAGTTCACCATCGCGGCCGTCGTACCGGCCAGCAGACCCCAGAAGCCCGACTTCACCGACGCGCGCTTCCAGAACATGCCGACGATGAAGACCACGAACATCGGCACGTTGAAGAAGGAGAAGAGCGTCTGGAGGTAGCTCATGATGTTGGAGAACGACGACGCCAGGAAGGCCGTGCCCATCGACGCCAGGACACCGATCACGGTGATCCCGCGGCCGAAGCGCACGTAGTACGCGTCCTCGCGGTCCTTGACCACGTACCGCGCCCAGATATCGGTCGTGAACACGGTGTTGAAGGACGAGACGTTGGCCGCCATGCCCGCCATGAACGCGGCCAGCAGACCGGTCACGGCGATGCCGAGGACACCGTTCGGCAGCAACTCCTGCATCAGGTACGGGATCGCGTCGTTGTACTGCAGATTCCCCTTCATCCCGATCTTCGGGACCAGGACGGCCGCGACCAGGCCCGGGATCATCACCAGGAACACGATGAAGATCTTCGGGTAGGCCGCGATGAGCGGGGTGCGCTGCGCGGCGGAGAGGTTCTTCGCGGACAGCGCGCGCTGCACCTCCGCGAAGTTCGTCGTCCAGTAGCCGAAGGACAGCACGAAGCCGAGACCGAGCACGATGGTCAGCCAGTTGGCGCCGAGCGGGTTGGCGCTGCCGATGCCGGTGCCGCCCCAGGCCGTCGTGAAGTTGTGGCCGTGCGACGCGTCGAGGGAGTCCGTCAGACCGTCCCAGCCGCCGACCCGCTTCAGGCCGAGCGCGGCGATCGGGATCAGCGCCGCCAGGATCACGAAGAACTGGAGGACCTCGTTGTAGATCGCGGAGGACAGCCCGCCGAGGGTGATGTAGGCGAGCACGAAGAAGCCGGCGACGACGATCGCCACCCACTGCGGCCAGCCGAGGAGCGCCTCGACGACGATCGCGAGCGAGTACAGGTTGACGCCGGCGATGAGGATCGCGGCGAAGGCGAACAGGATCGAACTCAGCAGGTGCGCGTACTTGTCGAAGCGCAGGAAGAGGAACTCCGGCACCGAGCGGACCTTGGAGCCGTAGTAGAACGGCATCATCACCAGGCCCAGGAAGACCATCGCCGGGATGGCGCCGATCCAGTACCAGTGCACGGTGTAGACGCCGTACTGGGCGCTGTTGGCCGCCATGCCGAGGATCTCGGTGGCCCCGAGGTTCGCCGAGATGAACGCGAGGCCGGTGATCCAGGCCGGGAGCGAGCGCCCGGAGAGGAAGAAGTCGAGGCTCGTCTTGACGGAGCTACGGGCCGCGAAGCCGATGCCGAGGACGACCACGAAGTAGATGCCGAGGATCGTGTAGTCGAGTGCGTTCGTGGGGAGCCGCAGCTCGGCGGCCAGCACGCTGCCCGATGGTGGGAGATATGTGGGGGACTGCATCAGAACTCGCTTCGTCGCGTGAACGTATCGGACCGGAACCTACGCCGCCGCTTCTAATAAATGAACACTTCCGATGGTGTCCTTTGTTTGATTGTGATGTTGACGGCGCTGGTGCCTTGTGGTTTGTTATGTTCGGTTATGTTTGAAGGTTTGAGCGGGTGTGGATGGGGAGTCCGACAGTGAAGAAGACCTCGACCCGGCTGGCCGACGGTCGTGAGCTCATCTACTACGACGCACGGGACGACCAGGTCCGCGACGCGGTGGACCGGCGTCCGCTCGACCCGACCGTCACCACCTCCGAGGTGCGCCGCGACCCGCTGCTCGGGGACGCCGTCGCGATCGCCTCGCACCGCCAGGGCCGCACCTATCACCCGCCGGCCGACGAGTGCCCGCTGTGCCCGTCCTCGGGCGACCGGC
This sequence comes from Streptomyces sp. NBC_01428, assembly GCF_036231965.1. NCBI lineage: Bacteria > Bacillati > Actinomycetota > Actinomycetes > Kitasatosporales > Streptomycetaceae > Streptomyces > Streptomyces sp. NBC_01428. Next base: position 5,417,679 of record NZ_CP109499.1, read on the forward strand.
TGAGTGAGATCCCCGACTCCTCGTACGACGTCGTGGTCTTCGAGAACCGTTTCCCCTCGCTGGCCGGCGACGCGGGCCGCTGCGAGGTCGTCTGCTTCACCTCCGACCACGACGCGTCCTTCGCCGATCTGACGGAGCGGCAGGCGGCACTCGTGCTGGAGGCGTGGACGGACCGCACGGCCGAGCTGTCGCATCTGCCCTCCGTGGAACAGGTCTTCTGCTTCGAGAACCGGGGCGCCGAGATCGGCGTGACACTCGGTCACCCTCACGGGCAGATCTACGGCTACCCCTTCACCACGCCGCGTACCGCCCTGATGTTGCGGTCGCTCGCGGCCCACAAGGAGGCGACCGGCGGCGAGAACCTGTTCGACGAGGTCGTCGCGAAGGAAGTGGCGGACGGTTCACGCGTCGTCCTGTCGAGTGACCACTGGGTCGCCTTCGTGCCCTACGCCGCCCACTGGCCCTACGAGGTCCACCTCTACCCCCGCCGCCGCGTCCCCGACCTGCTCGGCCTCGACGAGGAGGCGCGCACAGAGTTCCCCCAGGTCTATCTGGAACTCTTGAGGCGCTTCGACCGGATCTTCGACGGCCTGGACGGTGCGAAGGACGGGACGAGCGGGTCCCCGACGCCGTACATCGCGGCCTGGCACCAGGCCCCCTTCGGCCCGCTCGACGAGTTCGAGGGCGTCAACCGCGACGACTTCGCACTCCACCTCGAGCTTTTCACCATTCGCCGCACTTCCGGCAAGCTGAAGTTCCTCGCGGGTTCCGAGTCCGGCATGAGCGTGTTCATCAACGACGTGCCGCCGGAGACCGCGGCTCAGCGACTGCGAGAGGTAGCGAGTTCATGAGTGGGAAGTACCTGGTCACCGGTGGAGCCGGCTATGTGGGCAGCGTGGTCGCCCGCCACCTGCTGGAAGCGGGCCACGAGGTCACCGTCCTCGACAACCTCTCGACGGGATTCCGCGAGGGCGTCCCCGCCGGCGCCGCCTTCGTCGAGGGCGACATCCGCGACGCCGCCAAGTGGCTGGACTCCTCGTACGACGCCGTCCTGCACTTCGCCGCGTTCTCCCAGGTCGGCGAGTCCGTGGTGAAGCCCGAGAAGTACTGGGACAACAACGTCGGCGGCACCATGGCGCTGCTCGCCGCGATGCGCGACGCCGGCGTGCGCCGACTCGTCTTCTCCTCCACCGCCGCGACCTACGGCGAGCCGGAGACCACCCCCATCGTCGAGTCCGCCCCGACCCGCCCGACCAACCCCTACGGCGCCTCCAAGCTCGCCGTCGACCACATGATCACCGGCGAGGCCGCCGCCCACGGACTGGCCGCGGTCTCCCTGCGGTACTTCAACGTGGCCGGCGCCTACGGCGACAGCGGCGAGCGGCACGACCCCGAGTCGCACCTCATCCCGCTCGTCCTCCAGGTCGCCCAGGGCCGCCGCGACGCCATCTCCGTCTACGGCGACGACTACCCGACCCCGGACGGCACCTGCATCCGCGACTACATCCACGTCGCGGACCTCGCCGAGGCGCACCTGCTCGCGGTCGCCGCCGCCGCGCCCGGCGAGCACCTGATCTGCAACCTCGGCAACGGCAACGGCTTCTCCGTCCGCGAGGTCGTCGAGACCGTGCGCCAGGTGACCGGACACCCGATCCCCGAGGTCGTGGCACCGCGCCGCGGCGGCGACCCGGCGGTGCTCGTCGCCTCCGCGGACACCGCCCGCGAGCGGCTCGGCTGGAACCCGTCCCGCGCGGATCTCGCGGGCATCGTCGCGGACGCGTGGGAGTTCGCACAGAACGTAGCGAAGGGATAGCAGGTGGAGCAGGTGGGGGTACGTGAGGGCTTCGAGGAGCTGTACGGTGCCGCGCCCGAGGGCGTCTGGGCGGCACCGGGCCGCGTCAACCTGATCGGCGAGTACACGGACTTCAACGAGGGGTTCGTGATGCCGCTCGCGCTGCCGCACACGGCGGTCGCGGCGGTCTCCCGCCGCTCCGACGGGGTGCTGCGGCTCGACTCGGCGGACATCGACGGGCCCGTCGTCGAGCTGCGGGTCGACGAACTCGTGCCCCGCTCGGACACCGGCTGGGCCGCGTACCCGGCGGGCGTCGTGTGGGCGCTGCGCGAGGCCGGCCACCCGGTCGGCGGCGCGGACATCCACCTCGCCTCCACGGTCCCCACCGGCGCCGGCCTGTCCTCCTCGGCCGCCCTGGAGGTCGTCACGGCCGTCGCCCTCGACGAGCTGTACGGCCTCGGCCTGACCCGCCCCGAACTGGCCCGTGTCGCGCAGCGCGCCGAGAACGACTTCGTCGGCGTGCCGTGCGGGGTCATGGACCAGACCGCGTCGGCGTGCTGCACCGAGGGCCACGCCCTGCACCTCGACTGCCGGGACCTGTCGATCCGCCAGGTCCCCTTCGACCTCGCCGCCCAGGGGCTCGAACTCCTCGTCGTCGACACCCGCGTCAAGCACGCGCTGGGCGACGGGGCGTACGCCGAGCGCCGGGAGGGATGCGAGGAGGGGGCCCGTCAGCTGGGCGTCTCCCATCTGCGGGACGTTCCCTTCGACGGGCTCGACGCGGCACTCGCGCGGCTCTCCGACGAGCGGGTGCGCCGCTATGTCCGGCACGTCGTCTCCGACGACCACCGGGTGGAGCGGGTCATCACGCTGCTCGACGCCGGTGATGTCCGCGCCATCGGGCTCGTCCTGACGGACGGTCACCACTCGCTCCGCGACGACCTGCGGATCTCCTGCCCCGAACTGGATCTCGCCGTCTCGGCGGCCAACTCGGCGGGGGCGCTCGGGGCGCGGATGACCGGGGGCGGTTTCGGGGGGTCCGCGATCGTGCTGCTCGAATCCACCGACGTGGACTCCGTCAGCAAGGCGATCGCGGAGGCGTTCCTGTCCGCGGGCTTCACCGCCCCGCGCATCTTCCCGGCCGTTCCCTCGGCGGGGGCCCGGCGGATCGGCTGAACCCCCGTCCCGTACCCGGGGACTCCGCCCCCGGACCCCCGGCTCCTCAATCGCCGGAGGGGCCGAACCCCTTCCAGCGCTTCGTCAACGTGTACTCCGTGATTCCCGGGGGGTAGTCGGGGATCACGGAGACCACCTCGTAGCCCTGTTTGCGGTAGAAGTCGGGGGCCTGGAAGTCCCAGGTCTCCAGGCGGGCCGCGACGCAGCCGCGCCGCGCCGCCGCCCGTTCGGCGTCGGCGAGGAGCCGGCTGCCGAGACCGGTGCCGCGATGGCGGCCGTCGACCCACAGGTAGGTGACGTGGAGCCAGGTCGTCCACGTGTGCCCCACCAGCCCGCCGGCCAGGTCACCCGCGTCGTCCAGGGCCCACAGCTGGAGCGGACGCTGACGCTCGCCCGGGGTCCCGCGCAGCGCGCGCAGCACCGGGGACGCCGCCGTGTTGGTCTCCAGCAGGCGCCGACGGAGCAGTTCCCGACGCTCTTTGTCGTCTCCTGTCTCGATACGAAACATACGGCTCACCATAAACGCGCTGGCCAACCAGTTCTGCAAATTGCCTTCCGCTCCCCGCCCCCGCCCGTACCCTGATGAGCAGTACCGGTGGGGGCCGGTGCTGATCAGGGGGCGAGACAGTCGGGTACGACGCCCGAAGTGGGGGTAGCACTTCCAGCACGGCGGCGGCCGTGCGGCTGCGGCACCCCGCTTCCGGGTCGCAAGCTGGCTCGGGAACACTTCGGGCGCCGTACCCGTACCGACCGTCCCCCGACAGTGGGGGTTTCAGTGGTTCGCATCCGAGTACTGGTCGTCGACGATCACCGCATCTTCGCCGAGTCGCTCGCCGCAGCTCTCGCGGCCGAGCCCGATGTCGACGTGTCCGCGGCAGGCAGCGGGCCCGCCGCGCTGCGCTGCCTGGAACGCGCCGCGGCCGAGGGGCGCCGTTTCGACGTGCTGCTCGTCGACGCCGATCTGGGCGGCAATCTGCCCGGCATGCGCCCGGCGGTACCCGTCCAGGAGAGCAACGAGGACGGCCTGGTGGACGGCATCTCGCTGGTCGCCGGCGTGCGCACCGGGCAGCCGGGCGTCCGCATGGTCGTCCTGGCCGAGAAGGACGACCCGCGCCGCGCCGCGCTCGCCCTGCAGGCCGGCGCCTCCGGCTGGGTCGCCAAGGACTGCTCGCTGTCGCGGCTGCTCACCGTCATACGGGGTGTCCTGCGGGACGAGACGCATCTGCCGCCCGCCCTGCTCACCGGGGTGCTGCGGGAGCTGACCGCCGCGCGCAAGCACCGCACCGAGAGCGAACGGCTCGTGGAGTCGCTGACGCCCCGTGAGCGCGAGGTGCTGCGCTGCATGGTGGCGGGGCTCGGCCGCAAGGCCGTGGCGGAGCGGCTGTTCCTCTCCCCGCACACCGTCCGCACCCATATGCAGAACGTGCTCGGGAAGCTCGGCGTGCACTCGACCCTCGCCGCCGTGGCCCTCGCCCGGCGCGCCGGGGTCGGACCCGTCGACCTAACCGGGGATGTTGTCGAACGGGGCGGTCAACTGGCGTAGCAGCCCGGCCAGTTCACCGCGCTGCCCGCGGCTCAGCTCCGCGAGGATCGCCCGCTCCTGTTCGAGCAGCCCGGCCAGCGCCTGGTCGGCGCGGTCGCGGCCCTCCTCGGTCAGCCGGACGAGCACGCCCCGGCGGTCGCTCGGGTCCGGGAGGCGCTCCACCAGGTCCTTCTTCGTCAGGCGGTCGATGCGGTTCGTCATCGTGCCCGACGTGACCAGCGTCTGGGTGAGGAGCTGTCCTGGGGAGAGCTGATACGGGGATCCCGCGCGCCGCAGCGCCGTCAGGACGTCGAACTCCCAGGGCTCCAGACTGTGCTCGGAGAACGCCAGCCGGCGGGCGCGGTCCAGGTGCCGGGCGAGCCTGCTCACCCGGCTCAGTACCTCCAGCGGTTCCACGTCGAGGTCCGGGCGCTCCCGGCGCCACGCAGCGACCAGCCGATCGACCTCGTCCTCCATGACGATCAGTGTAGTGGTTGTGTCGACATGAAGTCTCTTGATGTGGAGTCTCTTGACGTCGAGATACTTTGTGGGTGAGGCTGGACCGGCGGAACGACCGGCCCCGGGCAGCCCGTCCGGAGGCCCGCGACCGCTCCGCCGACCCGCGAGGAGACCGCCCATGGCAGCCACCCCCACCTGGGACCCCCACCAGTACCTGCGCCACGCCGCACACCGCGCCCGCCCCTTCGCCGACCTGCTCGCCCAGGTCACCGAGCTGCCCGCCGACCCCGCCCGCATCGCCGACCTCGGCTGCGGCCCCGGCAACGTCACCGTCCAGCTCGCCGAACGCTGGCCCACCGCCCACATCACCGGCTACGACAACTCCGCCGAGATGCTCGCCGAGGCCCAGGAGCACGCCGGACCCACCCCCGGCGGCGGCCGCCTCGACTTCACCCACGCCGACCTCACCGACTGGACACCCACCGAGACCTACGACCTCATCGCCTCCAACGCCGCCCTCCAATGGGTGCCAGGACACCTGGAAGCGCTCCCCGGCTGGCTCGACGCCCTCGCACCCGGCGGCACCCTCGCCGTCCAGATGCCCGACAACATCGACGCGCCCCTGCACGTCCTCATGCGCGACCTCGCCGGCTCCGCCCGCTGGAAGACCCGCCTCACGGGCGTCCTGCGCGCCACCGACTCCGTCCACGACCCGCTCGTCTACCTGGACCGCCTCGAAGCCCTCGGCTGCACCACCGACATCTGGCAGACCACCTACATGCAACTCCTGAACGGACCCGACGCCGTCCTCGACTGGGCCAAGGGCACCGGACTGCGGCCCCTCCTAACCACCCTCGCCGACGACCCCGAGGCCCGCGACAGCTTCCTCACCGCCTACCGCGACCTGCTGCGCGACGCCTACCCCGAGCAGTCCTACGGCACCGTCCTGCCGTTCCGCCGCCTCTTCGTCGTCGCCCGGAAGAAGAGCTGATGCTCACCGCCGTCGACCACGTCCAGCTGGCCGCCCCGCCCGGCTCCGAGGACCGGCTGCGCGCCTACTACGTCCACGCCCTCGGGATGACCGAGACACCCAAGCCGCCCACCCTCGCCGCCCGCGGCGGCTGCTGGTTCCGGGCCGGAGCCGTCCAGCTCCACCTCGGCGTCGACACCGGCTTCCGGCCCGCCAAGAAGGCCCACCCCGGACTCCGCGTCACCGGCATCGACGCCTACGCCGCACGGATCGCCGCCACCGGGGCCCCCGTCACCTGGGACGACGAACTGCCCGGCCACCGGCGCTTCTACTCCGAGGACCCCGTCGGCAACCGCCTCGAATTCCTCGAACCCCGCCCGGAAACCCTTCCGGGCGGGACCGCCACAGGGGAGCGGTCCCGCCCGGAAGAACACCCACAGATCCGGTCCTAGGCCTTGCGGTGCCCGATCAGCCGGGGCTTCGGCTCCAGACCGTCCAGACCGTGCCAGGCCAGATTCACCAGATGCGCCGCCACCTCCGCCTTGCGGGGCTTGCGGACGTCCAGCCACCACTGACCCGTCAACGCCACCATGCCCACCAGGGCCTGCGCGTACAGCGGAGCCAGCTTCGAATCGAAACCGCGACTCTTGAACTCGCGGCCCAGAATGTCCTCCACCTGAGTGGCGATGTCCGAGATCAGCGACGCGAACGAACCCGTCGACTGCGGGATCGGGGAGTCACGGACCAGGATCCGGAAACCGTCCGTGTACTCCTCGATGTAGTCCAGCAGCGCGAAAGCCGCCTGCTCGCACAACTCCCGCGGATGCCCCGCCGTCAGCGAACTCGTCACCATGTCCAGCAGCCGGCGCATCTCCCGGTCCACCACCACCGCGTAGAGGCCCTCCTTGCCGCCGAAGTGCTCGTACACCACCGGCTTGGACACCCCGGCCTTCGCCGCGATCTCCTCCACCGACGTGCCCTCGAACCCCTTCGCCGCGAACAAGGTGCGGCCGATCTCCAGCAACTGCTGACGACGCTCCGCGCCCGTCATCCGGGTACGGCGCGCACGCCGCGGCTTCTCGTTGCTGCCTGAGGTGCTGCTGGAGTCGGTCGCCACGCCGTCAATCATGCCGCTTCAGCGGATTCCGTCGTGCGCCGGGAGCCGTTCCCCTCGCCGCTCCGGCGGGAATCGAGCCGCGAGCGCGACGGCCACCGCACGTCGTACGCCCAGCCGAGCTGCTCGCACCAGCGGATGATCCGCGCCGACGAGTCGATCTGGCCACGGTCCACACCGTGCCGCGCCGACGTCGGGTCCGCATGGTGCAGGTTGTGCCAGGACTCACCGCACGACAGCACCGCCAGCCACCACACGTTCCCCGAACGGTCACGCGACTTGAACGGCCGCTTGCCCACCGCGTGACAGATCGAGTTGATCGACCACGTCACATGGTGCAGCAGCGCCACCCGCACCAAAGACCCCCAGAAGAACCCGGTGAACGCACCCCACCAGGACATCGTCACCAGACCGCCGATCAGCGCCGGCAACGCCAGCGACAACAGCGTCCAGAACAGGAACTGCCGCGAGATCGCCCGGATCACCGGGTCCTTCACCAGATCCGGCGCGTACTTCTCCTGCGGCGTCCGCTCCTCGTCGAACATCCAGCCGATGTGCGCCCACCACAGGCCCTTCAGCAGCGCCGGCACCGTCTCGCCGTACTTCCACGGCGAATGCGGGTCACCCTCCGCGTCCGAGAACTTGTGGTGCTTGCGATGGTCGGCCACCCAGCGCACCACCGGCCCCTCGACCGCCATCGAACCCGCGATCGCGATCGCGATCCGCAGCGGCTGCTTCGCCTTGAAGGAGCCATGCGTGAAGTAACGGTGGTAGCCGATCGTGACGCCGTGGCATCCCAGGTAGTAGAAGAACACCAGCAGGCCGAGATCCAGCCAGCTCACCCCCCACCCCCAGACCAGCGGCACCGCCGCGAGCAGCGCGACGAACGGAACGGCGATGAACAGAAGAAGAGTGAGCTGTTCGAGCGACCCCTTCCTCTCACCGCCCAGCGTCGCGGCCGGAAGCCGGTTGCCGTCGCCGTCCGCCCCCGGGGCGTCGTCGATCACATCGGAACTCGTGGTCATGGGCGTCCCCTGTGGGGTTCGAAGGAGAGGAAGGGCGGGGAAGAGAGTCCGGGTGCGGCCCCCATGGTTCACCCGTCGAACGACGGGAGACCCTACGGGTCCGTAACCTACGGCGTCGTAAGTATGTCAGCGCGTAGCCCGGCGGCAAGAGCCCGACAGCCTGCGCGTCCTGATGGACACCTATCCTTGGAGTCGGTCGGACAGCGCGGTCCGTTCTGATTTCTTCCCGGATGCCTCCTCGCCGAGCGGCACCCGCCGCGCGGTCGAACACCCGGGTTCCCTCCCAGCCGAGCTTCAGACGAGATTCCCCACTCTTCAGACGAGCTTCAACACTGCAAGGAGCCGCACCTGTGAGCAGTGCCGACGACCAGACCACGACGACCAGCAGCGAGCTGCGCGCCGACATCCGCCGCCTGGGCGATCTGCTCGGTGAGACCCTCGTACGGCAGGAGGGCCCCGAGCTCCTGGAACTGGTCGAGAAGGTCCGCCGCCTGACCCGCGAGGACGGCGAGGCCGCCGCCGACCTGCTGCGCGGCACCGAACTGGAGACCGCCGCCAAGCTGGTCCGCGCCTTCTCGACCTACTTCCACCTCGCCAACGTCACCGAGCAGGTCCACCGAGGCCGCGAACTGCGCGCCCGGCGCGCCGCCGACGGCAGCCTCCTCGCCCGCACCGCGGACCGCCTCAAGGACGCCGACCCCGAGCACCTGCGCCAGACGGTCAAGAACCTCAACGTCCGACCCGTCTTCACCGCCCACCCCACCGAAGCGGCCCGCCGCTCCGTCCTCAACAAGCTGCGCCGCATCGCCGCCCTCCTGGAGACCCCGGTCATCGAGGCCGACCGCCGCCGCTACGACACCCGCCTCGCCGAGAACATCGACCTCGTCTGGCAGACCGACGAGCTCCGCGTCGTGCGCCCCGAACCCGCCGACGAGGCCCGCAACGCCATCTACTACCTCGACGAACTCCACGCCGGCGCCGTCGGCGACGTCCTCGAGGACCTCACCGCCGAACTCGAACGCGTCGGCGTCACCCTCCCCGAGGAGACCCGCCCGCTCACCTTCGGCACCTGGATCGGCGGCGACCGCGACGGCAACCCCAACGTCACCCCCGACGTCACCTGGGACGTCCTGATCCTCCAGCACGAACACGGCATCAACGACGCCCTGGAACTCATCGACGAACTCCGCGGCTTCCTGTCGAACTCCATCCGCTACACCGGCGCCACCGAGGACCTCCTGGAATCCCTCCAGACCGACCTCGAACGCCTCCCGGAGATCAGCCCCCGCTACAAGCGCCTCAACGCCGAAGAGCCCTACCGGCTCAAGGCCACCTGCATCCGGCAGAAGCTGGAGAACACCAAGCTCCGCCTCGCCAAGGGCACCACACACGAGGACGGCCGCGACTACCTCGGCACCGCCGAACTCCTCCGCGACCTCATCCTCATCCAGACCTCGCTGCGCGCACACCGCGGCGGCCTGATCGCCGACGGCCGGATGAACCGCACCATCCGCACCCTCGCCGCCTTCGGCCTCCAGCTCGCCACCATGGACGTACGCGAACACGCGGACGCCCACCACCACGCCCTCGGCCAGCTCTTCGACCGCCTCGGCGAGGAATCCTGGCGCTACGTGGACATGCCGCGCGACTACCGCGCCAAGCTCCTCGCCAAGGAACTGCGCTCCCGGCGCCCCCTCGCCCCCACCCCCGCACCCCTCGACGCCGCCGGCCACAAGACCCTCGGCGTCTTCGAGACCGTCAAGAAGGCCCTGACGATCTTCGGGCCCGAGGTCATCGAGTCGTACATCATCTCCATGTGCCAGGGCGCCGACGACGTCTTCGCCGCCGCCGTCCTTGCCCGCGAGGCCGGACTGCTCGACCTGCACGCCGGCTGGGCCAAGATCGGCATCGTGCCGCTCCTGGAGACCACCGACGAGCTCAAGGCCGCGGACACCATCCTGGAGGACATGCTCTCCGACCCCTCCTACCGCCGCCTCGTAGCCCTGCGCGGCGACGTCCAGGAGGTCATGCTCGGCTACTCCGACTCCTCCAAGTTCGGCGGCATCACCACCTCCCAGTGGGAGATCCACCGCGCCCAGCGCCGCCTCCGCGACGTCGCCCACCGCTACGGCGTCCGCCTGCGCCTCTTCCACGGCCGCGGCGGCACCGTCGGCCGCGGCGGCGGCCCCTCGCACGACGCCATCCTCGCCCAGCCCTGGGGCACCCTGGAGGGCGAGATCAAGGTGACCGAACAGGGCGAGGTCATCTCCGACAAGTACCTCGTCCCCTCCCTCGCCCGCGAGAACCTCGAACTGACCGTCGCCGCCACCCTGCAGGCATCCGCCCTGCACACCGCGCCGCGCCAGTCCGACGAGGCCCTCGCCCGCTGGGACGCCGCCATGGACGTCGTCTCCGACGCCGCCCACTCCGCGTACCGGCGCCTCGTCGAGGACCCCGACCTGCCGACCTACTTCCTCGCCTCCACCCCGGTCGACCAGCTCGCCGACCTCCACCTGGGATCACGGCCCTCCCGCCGCCCCGGCTCCGGCGTCTCCCTCGACGGACTGCGCGCCATCCCCTGGGTCTTCGGCTGGACCCAGTCCCGGCAGATCGTGCCCGGCTGGTACGGCGTCGGCTCCGGCCTCAAGGCACTGCGCGAAGCCGGCCTCGACACCATGCTCGACGAGATGCACGAGCAGTGGCACTTCTTCCGGAACTTCCTCTCCAACGTCGAGATGACCCTCGCCAAGACCGACCTGCGCATCGCCGGCCACTACGTCGACACCCTCGTACCCGACGAACTCAAGCACGTCTTCGAGGCCATCCGGGCCGAGCACGAACTCACCGTCCGCGAGGTACTGCGCATCACCGGCGGAGAAAAGCTCCTCGACACCAACCCGGTGCTCCAGCAGACCTTCTCCATCCGCGACGCCTACCTGGACCCGATCTCCTACCTCCAGGTCGCCCTCCTCAAGCGCCAGCGCGAGGAGGCCGCCGCCGGCCAGGAACCCGACCCGCTGCTCGCGCGGGCCCTCCTCCTGACCGTCAACGGCGTCGCCGCCGGCCTGCGCAACACCGGCTGAGCCCACCCTCCGCCGGGGCGCCACAGCCCGACGGAACACGAAGGCGCCCTCCCCGTCCGTCGCAACCGACCGGACAGAGAGGGCGCCTTCGGCGTCCGATGAAAGAGAAGAGCCCCGACCCCGGAGCGGACGGCTACAGCGCCACGAACGCGGCCGTCAGCAGCGCAAGCCCCGCACCCGCCATCACCCACGCCACCCGCGTCAGCCGCAGCCCGCCCGCCACCACCACCGACGCCAGCAACAACGCACCGGCCAGCGGCGACCACGCGTACAGCAGACCGGCCGGACCGCTGCGGACCACCTCGTCACTGTCCGGTTTCACCGTCACCGTGTACGTCCGGCCCTTCCGCACCGCCGGCTCCTGGCCGATGCTCACCCGGTCCCGCGCCCGGTACCCCGGCGAGGACGGCGTGAACGGCCCCCAGCACGTCCCGTCCGCACACGACACCACCGCCAGCGTGCCCCGCTCCCGGCCCTTGCCCAGCATCACGTGCTGAGCGGTGCCCCACGAGGCCCAGACACCCGCGACCAGAATGAGCAGCGTGACCGCGCCCATCGCCGCGAGCCGCCCGAAACGCAGCGCCGCGTGGGCGCTCTGACGGGAGGTGACAGCAGGCATGGCGGGGATCATTGGCCATGGCTGAGCGCTCGGTCAACTCCGGCAGGGACAAGTCCCCCGTTGTACCCGCACAACGACCGCCTCCGAGCCACCCGGGCACCCCACCCGACCTCAGGAGTTGTACGTGCCCTGCGCCCGCTCCAGACCCTCGATCACCAGAGCCTCCACCGCGTCCGCAGCCCGGTCCACGAAGTAGTCCAGCTCCTTGCGCTCCGCCGACCCGAAATCCTTCAGCACGAAATCCGCCACCTGCATCCGCCCCGGCGGACGCCCGATCCCGAACCGCACCCGGTGATAGTCCGCGCCCATCGCCTTCGTCATCGACTTCAGCCCGTTGTGACCGTTGTCCCCGCCACCCAGCTTCAGCCGCAACACCCCGTAGTCGATGTCCAGCTCGTCATGGACCGCCACGATGTTCCCCGTCGGCACCTTGTAGAAGTCCCGCAACGCCGTCACCGGCCCACCCGACAGATTCATGTACGACATCGGCTTCGCCAGGATCACCCGCCGGTTCGCCGGACCCGGCGGCCCGATCCGCCCCTCGATCACCTGCGCCTGCGCCTTCCCCGCCCGCTTGAACTTCCCACCGATCCGTCCCGCCAGCAGATCGGCCACCATGAAGCCCACGTTGTGCCGGTTCATGGCGTACTCCGGGCCCGGATTCCCCAGGCCCACGATCAGCCAGGGCGCGCTGGCGTCGGTCGTCACGTCCGTCTCTCCCATGTGTCCTTGATACGCGACAGCCGCCGCCCCTGACAGGAGCGGCGGCCGGCACGACTGAAGATGGCGGTGAGGATCAGGCCTCGGCGGGCGCGTCCGCCGCAGCGGCCTCGTCCTCGGCCGCCGGCTCCTCGGCCTGCGCGGACAGGACCTGGAGGACGACCGCGTCCTCGTCGATCGCCAGCGTGGTGCCCTTGGGGAGCGTGATGTCCTTGGCGTGGATGGAGGCACCGGCCTCCAGGCCCTCGATGGACACGGTGACCGACTCCGGGATGTGCGTGGCCTCGGCCTCGACGGTCAGCGTGTTCAGGACGTGCTCCAGCAGGAAGCTGCCCGGGGCCAGCTCACCCTCGGTCTGCACGAAGACCTCGACGGTGACCTTCTCGCCACGCTTCACGAGCAGCAGGTCGACGTGCTCGATGAAGCCCCTGATGGCGTCACGCTGGACAGCCTTCGGGATCGCCAGCTCGGTCTTGCCCTCGATGTCCAGCGTCAGCAGAACGTTCGGGGTACGCAGGGCGAGCAGCAGCTCGTGACCCGGCAGCGTGATGTGGACCGGCTCCGTGCCGTGACCGTAGACGACCGCCGGAACCTTGCTCTCACGGCGGATGCGGCGGGCAGCGCCCTTGCCGAACTCGGTGCGGGTGCCGGCGGCGAGCTTGACCTCGGACATGTTCACTCCTCGTAGAACTGGGAAACCTGACGAAAAAGGTCACCCGGCCAAACCGTCGGCCTGCTACGAAGAGCGCGTCGATAACGGACCGCCGTACCGCCGATGACAGCGGAACGGCCTCCCTCGCCGAGCAACTGTGACAGCTTACGGGGCGGGGAGGCCGTACAAGAAATCGATCTAGAGGACCGGCGGAACCGAGGCCTACTGCTCCTCGAACAGGCTCGTCACCGAACCGTCCTCGAAGACCTCACGCACCGCGTTCGCGATCGTCGGCGCGATCGACAGCACCGTGATCTTGTCGAGCTCCAGCTCACCCGGAGTCGGCAGCGTGTCCGTGAACACGAACTCACTGACCTTCGAGTTCTTCAGACGGTCCGCCGCGGGACCCGACAGCACACCGTGCGTCGCCGTCACGATGACGTCCTCCGCACCGTGCGCGAACAACGCGTCCGCCGCCGCACAGATCGTGCCACCCGTGTCGATCATGTCGTCGACCAGGATGCACACCCGGCCCTTCACGTCACCGACCACCTCGTGCACCGTGACCTTGTTCGCCACGTCCTTGTCACGACGCTTGTGCACGATCGCCAGCGGCGCGTCCAGACGGTCGCACCAACGGTCCGCCACCCGCACCCGGCCCGCGTCCGGCGAGACCACCGTCAGCTTCGACCGGTCCACCTTGGCACCCACGTAGTCCGCCAGGATCGGCAGCGCGAACAGATGGTCCACCGGACCGTCGAAGAAGCCCTGGATCTGGTCCGTGTGCAGATCCACCGTCAGAATGCGGTCCGCACCCGCCGTCTTCATCAGGTCCGCGATCAGACGCGCCGAGATCGGCTCACGCCCACGGTGCTTCTTGTCCTGGCGCGCGTAACCGTAGAACGGCACGATCACCGTGATGCTCCGCGCGGACGCCCGCTTCAGAGCGTCGATCATGATCAACTGCTCCATGATCCACTTGTTGATCGGAGCCGTGTGGCTCTGCATCAGGAAGCAGTCCGCACCACGCGCCGACTCCTGATAACGGATGTAGATCTCACCGTTCGCGAAGTCGAAGGCCTTCGTCGGGACAACCCCGACACCCAGCTTGTGGGCGACCTCCTCGGCAAGCTCGGGGTGGGCGCGGCCGGAGAAGAACATCATCTTCTTCTCGCCGGTCGTCTTGATCCCGGTCACAGCACTGTCTCCTCAGAGGTCTACTCAGTGGGCGCGAGAGGTCGTCTCAGCTGGGTTGCGAGAAGCCCTCTCAGCTGGGGTGTGCACCTATCACGGTACGCCGTCCCGGACGTACCGCTTTCCGGTCAGTCTTCGCTTTCCGTCCCCCGGACAGCCGTCTCCGCGGCCTTCGCCGCCGCGCTCCCGGGACGCTTACGGGCCACCCAACCCTCGATATTCCTTTGCTGGCCACGGGCCACGGCCAGCGAACCCGCCGGCACATCCTTCGTGATCACCGAGCCCGCCGCGGTGTACGCGCCGTCCCCCACCGTGACAGGAGCCACAAACATGTTGTCCGAACCCGTCCGGCAGTGCGACCCGATCGTCGTGTGGTGTTTGTCCTGTCCGTCATAGTTCACGAACACACTCGCAGCACCGATGTTCGAGTACTCGCCGATCGTCGCGTCCCCGACATACGACAGATGCGGAACCTTCGTCCCCTCACCGATCGTCGCGTTCTTCGTCTCCACGTACGTGCCGACCTTCGCCTTCAGACCCAGCCGCGTCCCCGGACGCAGATACGCGAACGGACCCACCGTCGCCTGCGGACCCACCTCCGCACTGTCCGCCACCGTGTTGTCCACCCGGGCCCCCGCACCCACCCTGGTGTCCCGCAGACGGCAGTTGGGACCCACCTCCGCACCCTCCGCCAGATGCGTCGCACCCTGCAACTGCGTCCCCGGGTGCACGATCGCGTCCTGCTCGAACGTCACCGTCACATCCACCCACGTCGTCGCCGGATCCACCACACTCACACCCGCCAGCATCGCCGCGGTCAGCAACCGGTCGTTCAGGATGCGCCGCGCCTCCGCCAACTGCACCCGGTTGTTGATGCCGGCGATCTCCCGGTGGTCACCCGCCACCGCCGCGCCCACACGGTGCCCGGCCTCCCGCAGGATCCCGAGGACGTCCGTCAGGTACTCCTCGCCCTGACTGTTGTCCGTCCGCACCTTGCCCAGCGCGTCCGCCAGAAGCTGCCCGTCGAAGGCGAAGACACCCGAGTTGATCTCACGGATCGCACGCTGCGAGTCACTCGCGTCCTTGTGCTCCACGATCGCGGTGACCGCGCCGCTCGCGCCGTCCCGCACGATGCGGCCGTAACCGGTCGCGTCGGGGACCTCGGCGGTCAGCACCGTCACGGCGTTGCCGTCGGCGGCGTGCGTCTCGGCGAGGGCGCGCAGCGTCGCGCCGCTGAGCAGGGGGGTGTCGCCGCAGACCACGACGACGGTGCCGTCCACACCGCCGCCCAGCTCCTCCAGGCCCATCCGCACGGCGTGCCCGGTGCCGTTCTGCTCGGCCTGCACCGCGGTCCGCACGGCGGGGTCGATCCCGGTGAGGTGGGCGACGACCTTCTCGCGGGCGTGACCCACGACGACGACCAGGTTCTCGGGGTCCAACTCGCCCGCCGCGGCGAGCACATGACCGACGAGGGAACGGCCACAGATGTCGTGCAGGACCTTGGGTGTGGCCGATTTCATACGGGTGCCCTCACCCGCTGCGAGAACGACGACGGCTGCCGGGCGATTGGCGCTCACGGGAATGCCCTTCGGCTTCGGATGCTTGGGGTGTGGACATCCGCAGGATACCGGGGCGTATCAGGAGGGACATGAGAGCGGGCCCTGACAGAGGTGTCAGGGCCCGAACCAAGGACGTGTATACCGTGGCTCCCCCGCAAGGATTCGAACCTTGTCCTGCTAGTACCAAAAACTAGTGTGCTGCCAGTTACACCACGGGGGATGGCCCTTGAGACCTTACCTGAGTCGGGTCTGCGTATGGGCCACGATTCCGCCCCACCAGCCTTCGATGCGGCAGTAGAGATCGGCTCCCTGCAGCACGCGGACGACCAGGCAACCGCGGTACGCGTCACCGACGTTCTTGCGAACGGTCTTGGGGTTGTGCTTCTTGAGCGTCGTCGGCAGGAGTGTGGTGGCGTCGATCCCCACGAGGTCGGCCCAGTACCTCTCGGCTGTATCCACATCCGCGGTTTCGTGGATCATGACACGGAAGCGCAGTCGCTCTCGGGGCACGTCGAGCAGGTCCAGCCAGGCGAGGTAGACCTGAATCACTCCCGGATCGCTGTTGACGAAGGCGACTGTCTCGCGGCGTTGGTACGGCTTGCTCTTCTGGCCCTCGGCCCAGTAGAGGGCGACCCCGGCCATGAACAGTTCTCGGTCTGACAACTCTCCGATGGATTCCGCGGCCTGCCGCTTGGTCTCCTCCCGTACCTGATCCTGCTCGGCGCGCAGCCGCGCCAGGCCCGCGTTCATGCGTGCGCGTTGCTCCTCCGGGGTGCAGCGGGGCTCCGGGTGGGGGAGATCGCGAACCCAGAGGGATACCGAACTCTTCGAGCAGCCCAGCTCGGCCTGGATCTCGTTGTACGTCCGGCCCTGCCTCCGCAGCTCGCGAGCCCGCTCTCGCAGGGAGTCCTTTGCCCTCGGTCGTTTTGTCCACTCGGGTGGTGGTTCGCCTGCCACCAGTCGTTGGAGGGTGTCGTTGTTGTGGACCTGAAGTTCGTCCCGGATCTGTCGGAGGCTGAGCCCGGCCCGTCGTAGTGCGACTGCTCGTTCCCGAAGCCCCTCGAAGTCTGCGTACTTGCCCTTTGCATGTGCCATGGGCATATCGTCCGGGCGGAATCGGGCCTTCCGGGAGCGAAGGGTGAGTCAGTCAACAGTTCGAGGGATAACTGTTGATTTCGCTTCTGTTCGAGGGGGTGGGTGGTGTAGGCCAGTAGGTGAAACTCACCGGAAAAGGGGCGGGGCCCGCCCGTAGGCTGGAGTCATGACCACGACGGGGGAAGAGCACACCGCGGCCGGGACCGGCCCGTGGTGGTGGGTCAGGTGGCGCAGTGCCGTACTGGACGCGGGGCTCGCGCTGGCGTCCGCGGCGGAGTGCGGGGGCGAGGGAGTCAGGTTCGCGCACGACGCGGGGCTGCCCGTTCCGATCGGTGTCGTCTTCGGGGTGATCGCCGGGTCCGTGCTGCTGGTGCGGCGGAAGTGGCCGATCGCGGTCGTGCTGGTGTCCATCGCGATCACGCCCGCCCAGATGGGGTTCCTCATGGGCCTCGTCGGGCTGTACACGCTCGCCGCGTCCGAGCTGCCGCGCCGTATCACCGCCGCGCTGGCGGCGATGTCCTTCGCCGGCATGCTGATCGTGACGTTCGTGCGGACGCATCAGGGTGTGATGAGCGGCGATGTGACGATGGGGGACTGGTTCGTCCCGTTCGCGTCGATCACGACCGCGATCGGCATGACCGCGCCGCCCGTGCTGCTCGGCCTGTACATGGGGGCGCGGCGCCGGTTGATGGAGAGCCTGCGGGAGCGGGCGGACTCGCTGGAGCGTGAGCTGCAGTTGCTCGCGGAGCGGGCGGAGGAGCGGGCGGAGTGGGCCCGTAACGAGGAGCGGACGCGGATCGCGCGGGAGATGCACGACGTGGTCGCGCATCGGGTGTCGTTGATGGTCGTGCACGCGGCGGCGCTTCAGGCGATCGCGCGGAAGGATCCCGAGAAGGCGGTGAAGAACGCGGCCTTGGTGGGGGACATGGGGCGGCAGGCGCTGACGGAGTTGCGGGAGATGCTGGGTGTTCTCCGGTCGGGGAACGGGGCGGACGGGCGGGTGTCGGCGGCCTCGTCGTCCGCCGCGTTGTCTTCGTCCCCCTCCTCCTCGTCCTCGTCTTCGGGGGCGGCGGTCGCGGCGGTGCCGTTGGCGGCAGTGGGTGTGGCGGCGGCTGTGGCGGCTTCGCGGGCGGCGGACGGGTCCGGGGTCGGCGCGGTGTCGGGTGCGGGTGCCGGTGGTGTCGTGGAGGGGCCGTGTCTCGCGGAGCTCGACGAGCTGGTGGGGCAGTCGGCGGCGGCCGGGATGGTCGTGGCGCTGTCGGTCGAGGGGGATGTGCGCGCGTATGCGCGGGAGATCGAGCAGACCGCGTACCGGGTGGTGCAGGAGGCGTTGACGAACGTCCACAAGCACGCGGCGGGCGCGAAGACGTATGTGCGGCTGGCGCATCGGATGTCGGAGATCGCGATGCAGGTGGAGAACGAGTGTCCGCCGGAGGTGGGCGCCGGGTCGTCGGTGCGGTTGCCCAGTGGGGGGAACGGGTTGCTGGGGATGAAGGAGCGGGTGGCGGCGCTGGGGGGCGTGTTCGTTTCGGGGCCCACGGATGCCGGGGGGTTCCGGGTGTCGGCGGTCATTCCCGCGTAGCAGGTTCGCCGTGTCTGCTGTCGCGGCTCCGGTCCGGTGGGTGGGGCGGGGCCGCGCCGGTACATCCGCCCGTCGCCGCTGCATCAGACGTGAGGGGAGAAGCGGACCGCTGCTCGATCCGGGCGTAAGCGACGGGCATCTGATGTACCGGCACGGCCCCTCCCGCCGGATGCCGACTGCGGGCAGCGACTGGCTGGGGCACGGCCCCCTCCCGTCGGACGCCGACTGCGGGCCGTGGGCTGCTGGGCTCGTCCCTTCCGGCGGTCGCCGGGGCGAGAGAAGGTCTGTTACGCCGTCGTCAGGCGGGTGGGGGGTGTGCCGGTGAGGAGGGTGGTGAGGGCTGCGTCGATGTGCGCGCCCACGTACCAGTCGCCGGTGTGGTCGAGGGTGTAGACGCGGCCCTCGGCGTCGATGGCGAGGAGGGCGCGGGAGTCGGACTCCTCGCCGAGGGGGCAGACCTCGGTGTCGAGGGCGCGGCCGAGGTCGACGAGGGTGCGGGCGAGGTGGAGTCCGTGCAGCGGGTCGAGGTCGAGGGCGGTGGGTGCGACCTGTCGTCCGGGTCCCGTGGCGGTGACGTGCAGTCCTCCGAACTCCGCCCATGCCTCGACCGCCGCCGGGAACACGGCGTGCCGGTGTCCGGCGGGTGAGGCGTGGCCTCGTAGGGCGTCGGCCCAGTACTCGGCCTGCTTTATGTCCCAGCGTCCGGGCTGCCATCCCGCGGAGCGCAGCGCGGAGTCCACGGGTTCGGGGAAGCGGGTCGACGTGGGTCCCCCGGGCCCGGGGGGAGCGGTGAGCTTGGAGGAGGAGCGTTCTGCTTGCATCTGCCGTTCGTTCGTCGGGGGATGGGACGGTGGCGTCGCGGGGCGCCGGTTGTGGATACGTGTGCGGGGGTGGGGGGTGTTCAGGCGCCCGGTGCCGACGGGTCGACGATGCGGACGCCGAAGTGGTCGCTGAGGGCGGTGCAGGAGCGGCAGGGTGCGGCGAAGCTGCCGTGCAGGGGGTCGCCGTCCTCGCGGATGCGGCGGGCGGTGAGTTTGGCCTGCTTGAGGGCTTTGCGTGCTTCGCCGTTGGTCATCGGCTTGCGGGCGGCGCGCTTGCTGCGTTCGGCGTCGGCGGTGGCGATGTGCCGGGAGATGAGGATGGCCTCGGCGCAGCGTCCGGTGAAGCGGTCGCGCTGGGCGTTGGTGAGGGTGTCGAGGAAGTCCTGGACCAGGGGGTGAAGGGCGGGTGGCTGGTCGCCGCGGGCGGCGGTGCCGGTGAGGGTGGCGCCGCGGACGGAGAGGGCGGCGGCGACGGTGGGGAGTATGCCGTCGCGTCGGTGGAGGAGGACGGGGGTGTGCGGTGCTTCGTCGCTGCTCCAGCCGACCCGGGGATCCCCGGACGTGCCCGTATGCGTCGCGCTCATGATCTTTTTCCCTCCCGTGCATCCCCCGGTGCGGAGACAGACTGCCAAATGCCGTGGCGTGTGCGGAAGCTGGGGCGTCGCGACACGCCCGGTCTTCGGCTGTGGGTCACGGCGGGGTGACGGCTGGTCACGGAACCGGAGGCCCGGTGACCGGTGTCGTACGACCGCATAGGCTGTCGACATCCGGGCTCCATCCAGCTACTGAGAACGCCGCAGGGGGCAACAGCCATGACGACAGGTCGGCTCGGGCTGGGGGCACCTCCCAGCCGCCAGGCTGGGGGGCAAGCCGTGCCGCCGAACGCGGCCTATGCCGGGCAGGTCGTGCATTTTCCGGATCCTGTCCGGGCGGCCCGCCATCCCAGGGGTGTGCGGATCGATGAGCACGGTTATCCCGACTTCTCCCTCTACGCGCGTGCTGCCGCGGAGATCGCCGAGCCCCCGGAGGGGTTCGGTGTCGACGAGTTGCGGCTGACGGACTATGTCTCGGCGAACGCGGCTCTGGCCGCGGCCGGGCACGATCTGTGGGACACGATCCCGTCGGTGGCGACGCCGCACGGGTGGACGTGGCATCACGTGGCGGGGACCAGGCGGCTGGAGCTGGTGCCGGTCGAGGTCAAGGCGTTGTTGCGGCATCACGGTGGTGTGGCGACGACGGTCGTGGATCAGGACAAGCGGGGGACGCGGCCGTTGCAGGAGACGCGGCCCGCGCACTTCGGGTTGCCGAAGTCGTCGGTCGCGGTGACGGAGGAGCAGGTGCAGGGGGTCGAGGAGGAGCTCGGCTACCGGCTGCCGGGTGCCTATCGGTCGTTCCTGAAGGCCGCGGGCGGGTGTGCGCCGGTGGGTGCGGCGCTCGACGCGGAGCTGGGTCTGCTGGTGGACCAGCCGTTCTTCACGGTGCGGGACGAGGCCGCGGTGAACGATCTGGTCTATGTCAACAAGTGTCTGCGCGACCATCTGACCAAGGACTACCTGGGTGTGGGGTTCGTGCAGGGTGGTCTGCTGGCGGTGAAGGTGAAGGGCGACCGGATCGGTTCGGTGTGGTTCTGCGCGTTCGACGATGCCCGTGACCAGGACGCGTGGCCGCCGGCCGAGCGGGTGGAGCGGTTGCTGCTGCCGTGCGGTGAGGACTTCGACGCGTTCCTGTCCCGGCTCGCGGGCAATCCGCCGGAGCTGGAGACGGTGGCGAATCTGATGGTGGACGGCGGGTTCGCGTACGCGGTGTCCGTGGTGTCGGACTCCGAGGGGCCGGCGGATTCGGTGTCGTCGGTGTCCTCGGTGTCTTCGGTGGGGGAGTGAGCTTGCGATGGTGACGTTCGCGCAGGCGCAGGAGCGCGCCGAGGAGTGGATCAACGGGGACGTGCCCGGGTACCAGCATCGTGAGGTGCGGGTGCGTGAGTTCGAACTCGGTTTCGTGGTGTGGGCGGAGGACCGGGCCGAGGGGCCGCGTTCCGACGGGGGCGCGCAGCGCCTGGTGATCGCCCGGGACAGCGGGGAGGCCACGTTGTGGCCCGCGCTGCCGGTGGGTGAGGTCATCCGCCGGTATGAGGAGGAGTACGGGGGTCCGGACGGTGCTCCCGAGCCGGCGCCGGAGCCTCCGGCGCGGGTGGATCTGAATCAGACGTCGTTCTTGCTGAGTCCTCCGGAGTGGTTGCAGGAGGCCGCGGACCGGATGGGTATTCCGGACCGGCGTGCGGGTGCGGGTGCGTCGGACGGTGCGGGATCGCGTCCGGCTGCGGCTGCGGCTGCGGCTTCGTCGGGTGACGGGTCCGTGAACGGTGCTTCGGGGGACGGGAGTTCGCTTCCGGGTGCATCGGGACATTCGGGGGCGCACGGTGTTCCGTCCACGCCGGGGGCGCACGCTGCTTCCTCGCCGTCGGCTCCGGTTCCGCCGCCCGCCGACGCGCCGGCCACTCCGCCGCCGGGTGTGCCGTCCGCTCCCGGTGGTGCCACGCCGTGGCCGGCCGCCGCGAGCGCCGACGACGCGGATCCGGGCCTGCGGGACACGACGCCGGGAGTGCCCGCCGACGCGACGCCGTGGGCCGGGACGGACACGAACGCCGACGCGGGGGACGACCGTTCCGTACCGCTGCCGGCGACCGTGTTCGCGCCGCCGCTGACCGGCTCCGACGATTCCGGCACCCCGCCGCCCGCCTCGCTGCCGGAGGCCAAGACGGCCCTGATGTCCGGGGGCAGCCGGCTTCCGCGCACGGCCATGGCCCCGAAGGTCGAACAGCCCGGCCCGGGTGCGCCGTCCGGTGACGCGCAGGGACACGGCGAGCCTTCGGGCCCGCCGCCGGCGCCCTCGTACGGCTATCCGCAGGGTCCCGGTGCCGGTCCCGGTACGCAGCCTCCCGGTGCGCCCGTTCCCGGCGGTCCGCAGGGGACGCCGCCCGCGTACGGGTTCCCGCACGGGCCCGGCACGCCGCCGCCCGCCGCTCCGCAGGCTCCGGGTGCTCCCGGCACGCCGCCCGCGGCGCCGGCACGGCCGCTGCCGCCGCACGCCGGTGACATCGCCGACGCCGCGACGAGCAAGGCCCAGCCGCCGCGCGGGGCCCGCGCGGCCGGGTCGGGGACGCCGCATCCGCCGAGCGCTCCGGGTGTGCCGGGCGCACGGCCGGGCAGCGTTCCGCCGCCGGCCGGGCCCGGCGCTCCCGGTGCCCCCGCGGGCGGGTACGTGCCGACGAGTCTCGTCCCGCAGCTCGGCCCCGAGGGGCCGGAGGGTCCCGTGGGTCCGCCGGGCGCACCCCGGCCCCCGGCCGCCACGCCTCCGGGTGACGGGGTGCACCACGCCGCGACCATGCTGGCGGGGCCCGCGGTGGGCGGTCCGGGCGCTCCGCAGGCGCCGGGCGCACCCGGTGCTCCGGGTGCTCCCTGGCAGCAGCAGAACGGTCCCGGCGCGCCGAACTCGCCGGGTGGTACGCCTCCGGGTGACGGTGTGCACCATGCCGCGACGATGCTCGCCGGGCCCCCCGTCGGTGGTCCGGGCGCGCCGCAGCCGCCGGGTGCTCCCGGTGCGCCGCAGCCTCCCGGCGGTATGCCCCCGGGCGGGGCGCACCACGCGGCGACGGTGTTCGGGGGTCCGCCGGTCGGTGGCCCCGGGGCGCCGCTCCCGCCGCAGGCTCCCGGCACGCCGCCGGGTGGGCCGGGGCCGTTGCCCGGTCAGCAGCCGCCGGCGTACGGCTATCCGCAGGCGGCGCAGCCGACCGTCGGGCCCGGCTACCAGGCGGTGTTGCGCTACCGCGCGCAGGACGGTTCGGAGCAGCAGCTGATCCGCCGGTCCGCGCCGGGCACCCCGCACCCGGAGTGGCAGATCCTGCACGAGCTGCGTGCGATGAACGTGCCGCCGCAGCAGGTGCTGGAGCTGCACACGGAGCTGGAGTCCTGTGAACTGCCGGGTGCGTACTGCGCGCGGATGATCCGGGAGACCTGGCCGCAGGCGCGGATCACGAGCATCGCTCCGTACGGCACCGACCATGCGAGCCGGCAGCAGGGAATGCATCAACTCCTGGCTCATCAGGGCGAGTTGCACCAGGTGGCGGACGGGCCCGCGCGTCCCGCGCCGGTCCGGGCGCCGATCCCGCCGGTGCATCCCGTGCCGCCGGTCCCGCCGGAGGCGATCGGGCAGGAGCTGGCTGCCGCGTTCGGGCCGGGTGTGTTCCGGTTCGACCAGGGCGCCGTGTCGCGGCAGGGGGTGCCCGACATCGTGGCGCACACCCTGGTCGTGGCCGGACTGCCGCTCGACATGGGGCCGTTCTTCTGGGCGCAGGCCCAGCCGGGCCGGCCCGTGCCGACGCTCGCCGAGCTGGCGCAGGAGCGCGGGGTGGCGGCCGGTCCCGACGCGGGTTCGTACCTCGTCATGGGCAGCGACTTCGGCAAGGCGATCTGTGTCCAGTACGGCACGGCGAACATCGTCGCGGTGCCGGTGGAGGCCGGTCCGGGCGGTGCTCCGGTGCCCCCGCAGTTCGTGAACACGGGGCTGCCCGAGTTCGCGCGCTGCCTGGGTCTGCTGGGCCGGATGTGGCGGCTGCGGTTCGGGCTCAACCAGGAGCAGGCGGGCCGCTGGACCGTCGACTTCCAGGCCCAGCTCGCCGCGCTCGACCCCGCGGCGCTCGGTTCGCCCGAGAGCTGGTGGTCGGTCCTGCTGGAGCAGATGTGGGACGGACTCCTGTAGCCGCGATGCGGAGGTAGGGGAACAGCGGGGCGGCGGCAGGGCCGCTGCGGAGAACGGTCGAGGCGCCCGCCCGGTGACGGGGCGGGCGCCTCGTCGTGTGTGCGGGCGTTCCGGCCCGACGCGTTCGCGTTCCCCTCCCGTCCCGTCTTGTCCCGTCCCGTCTTGTCCCGTCCGGTCCCGGCCTGTCCGGTCCGGGGCGGGGTTCAGGGGCGTGCGGTGTGATGGGGCGCGTCCGTCCGGGGGTCCGTACGAAGGGTCGGGTGCCCCCTTTCCGTGCCCGGCGCGCCGCCCCCCGCGGGCTCCTGACCTCAAATGACGCGTGAACGACCCCTTCACGTCCGAACCTGCGGGCGGAGTGTCGCGTTATGAACACTTCCGTGTGATCCATCAAGATGTGCGCCAAATCGTCATTTTGTGTGGGTCGGCGGAGAGGGGTCAAAGGATGAGCAGCACATCGGTGTCGCCGCACGGCTTCGTGGCCGTACGGGGACGTGGTTACCGTCCCGAACAGGTCGACGCGTACGCCGCGGCGCTCTCCGCGGACCGCGACGCCGCCTGGGAGCGGGCCGCCCGGCTGACCGTGCTGGAGAAGGAGATGGAGGCCGAGGCGGAGCGGATGCGGGAGACCGTGGCCGGGCTCGTCCCGCAGACGTACGACGAACTCGGTGAGCGGGCCCGGCGGATCTTCGAGCTCGGCGAGGAGGAGGCCGAGGCGCTGCGCGAGGCGGCGCGGCAGGGGGTCCGCTCGGCGCTGGAGGAGACAGAGGCGGCGGACCGCGCGGTACGGGAGGCGGCACAGGCCTACGCCGACGAGGTGTGCGGCGAGGCCGAGGAGCGCGCCCGGCAACGGCTGCTCGCCGCACGGGCCGAGGCCGACGACGTACGGATCTCCGCGCGGCGCGAGGTCAAGGAGAACCGGGGCGAGGCCCTGGCCGGGCTGCGCGAGGTGCGCCGGCGGACCGAGGGGCTCCTCGTCGAGCAGGAGAAGGAGCAGGCGGTGCGCTGGGCGGAGGCCGAACGGGCCGCCGTCGAACGGGAGGCCGCGTTCGAGGCGCACCACGAGGACCGGGTGGCCCGCGCCGAGGCCGCGCTCGCCGAGGCCGGCCGGGCCCTCGCCGAGGCGGAGGAGTCGGACCGGCGCCGGCAGGACGAGGCGGAGGTGCGGGCGGCCGAGGTGATCGCCGAGGCGCGGGTCCGCGAGGACCGGATCGCCCGCGAGACCGAGCGGGTGCTGCGTGAGCACGGGGAGCGGTGGGACGACGTACGGGCCCACATGGACCACGTACGCAGCAGCCTCATGTCCCTGACGGGCCGCGCCCCCGTCGAGTAGGCCCGCCCCGCTGCGGCACCCTCACCTCCCCCGGCGCACGGCCCCCGCCAGGATCCAGCCCTCCACCGCCTCGTACTGCCGGCGCTGTTCCTCGGCCTTGCGGCGGCCCGAGACCACCGTGCCGAGCCAGCCGTAGGCGAAGCCCAGCGGGATCGAGACGATGCCCGTGGTGGTGAACGGGAACCAGTTGAGGTCGGCGTCCGGGAAGGCCGCGGCGGGGGAGCCGGAGACGAGGTTGGTGCCGGGCATGAGGAGGAGGACCGTGAGGGTGCCGCCGATGAGGGTGGCGAGCAGGCCGGTGCGGGTGTAGCGGCGCCAGAAGAGGCTGTAGATCAGCGCGGGCGCGATCGCGGAGGCGCCGAGGCAGAACGACAGCGTGACCAGCGGCTGCAGGCTGCGGTGCTGGACGAGGGTGGCGAGCAGGATGGCCGGCCCGCCCACCGCCAGCGCGGAGACGCGGGCGAGGAGCATCTCGCGGCGCGGGGAGAGCTCGTCGCCGCGGCGGCGGCCCCGGAAGAACCGGCTGTGCGCGAACACGTCGTGGGCCAGGGAGTTGGCGCAGGCCAGGATCATCCCGGCGACGGAGGCGAGCAGGGTCAGGAAGATCGCCGTCGTGACCGTGGTGAAGAGCAGGGTCTCGGCGGTGGAGACGGACGCGCCGAACACGGCCCGGGACCCCAGCAGATAGGCCGTGTTGCCCTGCGGGTCGCCCGCGACGATCACGTCCCGCCCGACGAGGGCGGTGGCCCCGAAACCGATCACGCTGATGACGAGGACGAACAGGGCCACGCACGGCACCGCCCAGGACAGCGAGCGGCGCACCTGCCGGGCGCTGCCGGCCGTGTACATGCGCATGGTGACGTGCGGGAGGCAGGCGCCGCCGAGGACGACCGTCAGCTCCGAAGTGATCATGTCCAGGCGGGGGTTGGAGCCGCCCGCGAACTGGAGCCCGGAGTGGAGGTAGGCGGCGCCGGCACCGCTGTTCGCGGCGGCGCTGTCGAGGAGCGCGCCGGGGTTCCAGTCGAAGCGGTTCAGGACGAGGGCGGCGACCACGGCGCCCGAGCCGAGCAGCATCACGATCTTCAGGATCTGGATGAGGGCGGTGCCCTTCATGCCGCCGATCGCCGCGTAACTGATCATCAGGGCGCCCAGGCCGATGACGCAGCCGGTCTTCAGGGAGTCGCTGGAGAAGCCGAGGATGAAGGCCAGCAGGTCGCCGGCGCCCGCGAGTTGGACGAGCATCAGCGGCAGCAGCGCGACGATGGTCACCGCGCAGGCCGTGTTGCGGACGGCGCGGCCGGGGGTGCGGCGGGTGAGGGCGTCGCCCATGGTGAACCGGCCCGCGTTGCGCAGGGGTTCGGCCAGCAGGAACATCAGGAGCATCAGGGACAGGGCGGTGCTCAGGGCGAGGACGACGCCGTCGTAGCCGGCCAGGGCGATGACGCCGCCGGTGCCGAGGACGGTCGCCGCGGAGATGTAGTCGCCGGCGATCGCGAGGCCGTTGCGCATCGGGGAGAGCGATCCGTACCCGGTGTAGAACTCGTCGAGGTCGTCGCGGTCCGGGCCCGTCATCACGCACAGCAGGAGCGTGATCGTGGCCACGGCGGTGAACGCCACCAGCGACATCGTCTGCGCGGAACTGCTGAACCCGGTCATCATGCCGCCTCCCGCCGTGCGTCCAGTTCGGCCTGTCTGCGGATCCGGTCGGCGATCGGGTCGACGCTCCGGCGCGCGGTGTGCTCGTACAGCCCGATCGCCAGGCAGGTCACGGGGACCTGGAGCAGACCGAGGAGCAGTCCGGTCGACAGTCCGCCGGACACGGTGCTCGTCATGAGCGACGGGGCGAACGCCGACAGGACGAGGAAGAGGGTGAAGTAGCCGAGCGCGGTGAGGGTCGCGACGCGGCGCTGCCGGCGGTAGGCGCCGCGCAGCACGCGGATGTCGCTGTGCTGTCCGAGCGCGCGATGGCGCGGCCTGCGCGGCGGGGCCGGCTCGGGCGGCTGCGGCCGGGGCTGCCAGGGATAGGTCAGGTGCGGCTGGTCCGGTTGGTACGGCTGCTGCGGGGGCCGTGCCCGAGGCGGCTGGTACGGGGGATAGGCGGGGTAGGAGGGGTCTCCCTGCGGCGGGGGAGGCGGGGTCTGGGGACTCTGGTCGTACGGCCGGTTCTGCCGGTACGGGTGCTGCGGGTGCTGCTGATGTGGCCTTGGGTGCTCGGGGGACGAGAATGCGTCGGGCATCCCGGTTCTCCTTGCGTGGCTCGGGTCCGGTGCGGGGACCGCAGGGAGCTGGGGGGTGAGCAGCGCACGCTACTCGTAGGTAGCTCGCGTGCGTAGCGGTTTGACCGAACTGGTCGGTCGGTACGCGCTTACTTCGGTGACCTGGGGTGTTACCCGCGTTCACCTGTGGAGTTCCGCCGGAGTTCCGGAGGGGTTTCGCAGGACGTCACGTGGGGGACTGGAGTGCACCCCGTGACGGATGGGATGTGAACGCGCTTTCTCCGGGCGCGGGCGGTGCCGGGTCCGGCGGTTCCTCGACGGGCCTGTGCGCGCCGGTGTCCGGGCCCCCGTTCCCGGCCGCGGGCGGTGCCGGCCCGCGGTCAGTCCGTCGCGTCCTTGAGGACGGGGAAGCGGCGCGGTGCGACGAACAGCAGGACGAGGAAGGCGAGGGCGGCGGCCCCCGCGGCGCCGAGGTAGACGGCGTGGACGGCGTCGGCGACCGCGTGCCGCAGATGTCCGGCCGGCGCGCCCGAGTCGAGGGCCCGGGTCACCGCGTCGAGGTCTCCGGCGCCGCCGAGCCGCGCGGCCAGCACTCCGTTGGCGACGGCGCCGAACAGGGCGGCGCCCAGGGTCTGTCCGGTCTGGCGGCAGAAGAGGACGGAGGCGGTGGTCGTGCCGCGCTCGGCCCAGCCGACGGTGGACTGGACGCCGATGAGCAGGGGGAGCTGGAAGAGCCCGAGCGCGCCGCCGAGCAGCAGCATCAGCAGCGCGGGCTGCCACGGCTCACCGGGATAGGGGAGGAAGGGGAAGGCGAGCAGCAGGAGGGTGGCGGTGCCGATGCCGAGCATGGCGGTGTTGCGGAAGCCGATCCTGCGGTACACGTGCTGGCTGAGCGCCGCGGACACCGGCCAGCTCAACGTCCATACGGAGAGCACGAATCCGGCGGCGACCGGGGCGAGACCGAGGACGGCCTGCGCGTAGGTGGGCAGGAAGACCGTCGGCGCGACCATGAGCAGGCCGAGCGCGCCGAGGGCCAGGTTGACGGCGGCGATCGTCCGGCGGCGCCACACCCAGCCGGGGATGATCGGCTCCGCCGCGCGCCGCTCGACGGCCACGACGACGCCGACCAGCGCGAGTCCGGCGCCGAACAGGGCGAGCGAGGGCGCCGACAGCCAGGCCCAGGCGACCCCTCCCTGCACGAGGGCGGTCAGCAGGACGCCGCCGCAGGCGAACACGGCGAGGGCGCCCGCCCAGTCGACGCGGGGCCGGTGGGCCAGCGGGGCCCGCTGCGGTTCGTGCAGGTGGCGGACGATCAGCCAGAGGGCGACGGCGCCGATCGGCAGGTTGATGAGGAAGATCCACCGCCAGTCGGCGTACGCGGCGAGGACACCGCCGAGGGCGGGGCCCGCGATCGCCGAGGTCGCCCACACCGTGGACAACTTGGCCTGGATCCTGGGGCGTTCCTTCAGCGGGTACAGGTCGGCGGCGAGGGTCTGCACGGTGCCCTGGAGGGCGCCGCCGCCCAGCCCCTGCACGACCCGGAAGGCGATGAGCGCGGCCATGTTCCAGGCGGTGGCGCACAGCAGCGAGCCGAGGAGGAAGACGGCCGCGCCCGCGACGAGGACCGGTTTGCGGCCGAAGGTGTCGGAGAGCTTGCCGTAGACGGGGAGGGTGACCGTGACGGCCAGCAGATAGCCCGAGAACAGCCAGGAGAAGACGGAGAACCCGCCGAGGTCGCCGACGATCTGCGGTACGGCCGTCGACACGATGGTGGAGTCGAGTGCGGCCAGCCCCATCGCCAGCATGAGCGCGGCGACGACGGCCCGCCGGCGCCGGTCGTCCGCGCGGTCTCCGACCGGCGGCTTCTGCTGTACGACCGGTATCCCGGTGTCCCCCTCGCCCACGGGATCCCTTCCCCCTGCATCCGTCTGCCGGGACCAGCTTGCCACTTGGGGGCAGGGGCGCGGGAGGGCGTCAGCCGGTGGGCCCGGGGGTGGACGCGACCCCGAGGAGTTGTCCACCGAAGGGTGGAGGTCCCCTAGGGGGACCTCCTTACTACGGGTCGGGGCGGGTTCGTCCCGGCGGAGGACGAGACGGGCCGGGGTGCTTCCTTAACCTGGCTTTACGTCGTCGGAGGGCGGGTTCGCCTCGTACGGACCACACCTTGGGGGGTGGGGTTTTCCCCAGCAGAAGACGGGGCCGTGCACCAGCGCGCCCGACCCTCCGCCGGCACCAGACTTACGGACGTAGGCAGCGCACCACACGGGGGCAGCGCGAACACCGCCGTCCTTCCCGACCGTTCGAACCTTCGCAGCCCAGCAGCTCGCCCTGCTGGCCGACATAGGAGACATACCGTGACATCGGCTGTAACCATTCCCAGGCACGGGGGCACTGGAGGGCGTACGGCCGTTGCCGCGCGAGCGCGGCAGGTCGTCAAGGCGTACGGGTCGGGGGAGACCCGCGTCGTCGCCCTCGACCACGTCGACGTGGACATCGAGCGGAGCCGCTTCACCGCGATCATGGGCCCCTCGGGGTCCGGCAAGTCCACGCTGATGCACTGCCTCGCCGGCCTCGACACCGTCACCTCCGGCCAGATCCACCTCGACGAGACCGAGATCACCGGCCTCAAGGACAAGAAGCTGACGCAGCTGCGCCGGGACCGGATCGGGTTCATCTTCCAGGCGTTCAACCTGCTCCCGACGCTGAACGCGCTGGAGAACATCACGCTCCCGATGGACATCGCGGGCCGCAAGCCCGACAAGGCGTGGCTCGCCCAGGTCGTCGAGACCGTCGGGCTCGCGGACCGCCTCAAGCACCGGCCGAACCAGCTCTCCGGCGGCCAGCAGCAGCGCGTCGCGGTGGCCCGGGCGCTGGCCGCCCGCCCCGAGATCATCTTCGGTGACGAACCGACCGGAAACCTCGACTCCCGGGCCGGCTCCGAGGTGCTGGGCTTCCTGCGCCGCTCCGTGGACGACCTCGGCCAGACCATCGTGATGGTCACGCACGACCCGGTGGCCGCCTCGTACGCGGACCGCGTCCTGTACCTCGCCGACGGCCGGATCGTCGACGAGATGCACCAGCCGACGGCCGACCAGGTCCTCGACCGCATGAAGGACTTCGACTCCCGCGGGCGGACGTCATGACCGTCCTCAAGACCTCGATGCGCAACTTCTTCGCGCACAAGGGACGCATGGCGCTCTCCGCCGTGGCCGTCCTGCTCTCGGTGGCCTTCGTCTGCGGCACCCTGGTGTTCACCGACACCATGAACACGACGTTCGACAAGCTCTTCGCGGTCACCTCCTCCGACGTGACCGTGCTGCCGAAGGCGGCGAAGAGCGACGACACCCCGCAGAACGGCAAGCCCGAGTCGGTCCCGGCCGCCGCGCTCGCCCAGGCCAGGCAGGCGGACGGCGTCAAGTCGGCCGAGGGCGCGGTCAGTTCGATGAACGTGACCGTCGTGAACGGCGACAACAAGAACATGGGCTCCACGACCGGCGCCCCGACCATCGCCGGCAACTGGACGCACAACGACCTGCGGTCCATGGAGATCACCTCCGGCCACGCCCCGCGCGGACCGACCGAGGTGATGGTCGACGCCGACACCGTCGACAAGCACCACCTGAAGATGGGCGACGAACTGCGCACCATCGCCGTCACCGGCGACTTCAAGGCCAGGATCGTCGGTGTCGCCACCTTCAAGGTGACCAACCCCGGTGCCGCCGTCGTCTACTTCGACACCGCGACCGCCCAGCGCGAACTCCTCGGCTCCACCGGCCGGTTCACGCAGATCAACGTCACCGCCGCGGCGGGCGTCCCGGACGCGCGCCTCAAGCAGAACGTCTCCACCGCGCTCGACGGGTCCTACAAGATCCAGACGCAGAAGGAGAACGCCGACGAGAACCGCGAGGGCGTCGGCGCGTTCATGAACGTCATCAAGTACGCCATGCTCGGCTTCGCCGGGATCGCGTTCCTGGTCGGCATCTTCCTCATCATCAACACCTTCTCGATGCTGGTCGCCCAGCGCACCCGCGAGATCGGCCTGATGCGCGCCATCGGCTCCTCCCGCAAGCAGGTCAACCGCTCCGTCCTGGTCGAGGCGCTGCTCCTCGGCTTCATCGGATCCGTCCTCGGCGTCGCCGCGGGCGTCGGCCTCGCGGTCGGCCTGATGAAACTCATGTCCTCCATGGGCATGGACCTCTCCACCCGTGACCTGACCGTCAAGGCGGCCACCCCCGTCATCGGCATGATCCTCGGCGTCGTCGTCACCGTCCTCGCCGCCTACCTCCCGGCCCGGCGCGCCGGCAAGGTCTCCCCGATGGCCGCGCTGCGCGACGCCGGAACCCCGGCCGACGGCAGGGCCGGTCTCGTCCGCGGACTGATCGGCCTCGTACTGACCGGCGCCGGAGCGTTCGCCCTGTACCTCGCGGCCACCGCCGACAAGGCGAGCGACGGTTCGCTCGTGCTCGGCGCGGGCGTCGTGCTCACCCTGATCGGCTTCGTGATCGTCGGCCCGCTGCTGGCCGGCGGCGTGGTCCGGGTGATCAGCGCCGTCCTGCTCCGGATGTTCGGCCCGGTCGGCCGGCTCGCCGAACGCAACGCGCTGCGCAACCCGCGCCGCACCGGCGCCACCGGCGCGGCCCTCATGATCGGCCTGGCCCTGGTCGCCTGCCTCTCGGTGGTCGGCTCGTCCATGGTGGCCTCGGCGACCGACGAGCTCGACAAGTCGGTCGGCGCGGACTTCATCGTCCAGGGACAGCAGCGGATCGTCCCGCAGGCCGAGAAGGCCATGCAGGACACCCCCGGCCTCGACCACGTCACCCGCTACAAGGACCTCTCGACCACGATGACCTCGCCCGACGGCAAGGCCGAGGACTACGAGATCACCGCGGCGGACCCCTCGTACGCCCAGGACCTGCGGCGCGAGACGACCGCCGGTGACCTGTCGGCGGCGTACGGCACGAACGCCATGTCGGTCGGCTCGGAGTACGCCAAGAAGCACCACGTCACGGTCGGCGACACCCTGAGCGTCGCCTTCAAGGGCGGCTCGACGGCGAAGCTGAAGGTCGCGGCCATCACGGACGACGACGTCGCCATCGACAAGGGCGCCCGCTACACCAGCATCGCGACCATGAAGAAGTACGTGCCGGCGAGCAAGATCCCGCCGAACGAGATCATGTTCGCCAAGGCCAAGGAAGGCCAGCAGAAGCAGGCCTACGCGGCCCTGAAGAAGGCCATGGAGCCGTACCCGCAGTACCAGGTGCGCGACCAGACCGACTACAAGCAGGAACTCAAGGACCAGGTCGGCCAGCTCCTGAACATGGTCTACGGCCTGCTCGGCCTCGCGATCGTGGTGGCGATCCTCGGCGTCGTCAACACCCTGGCCCTGTCGGTCGTCGAGCGGACCCGCGAGATCGGCTTGATGCGCGCCATCGGCCTCTCCCGCCGCCAGCTGCGCCGGATGATCCGCCTGGAGTCGGTCGTCATCGCCCTCTTCGGGGCCCTCCTCGGACTGGGGCTCGGCATGAGCTGGGGCGCCACCGCCCAGAAGCTCCTCGCCCTGGAGGGTCTGAAGGTCCTGGACATCCCGTGGCCGACGATCATCGGCGTCTTCATCGGATCGGCCTTCGTGGGCCTGTTCGCCGCCCTGATCCCGGCGTTCCGGGCCGGCCGGATGAACGTCCTGAACGCCATCGCCACCGAATAACCGGCGATCCCGGCCGGGGACGGCCGCACCGGACCACCGCGCACGGGGGTCGCGGCGGACGGGCCCGGTCCGAGGAGCAGCACGCTCCTCGGACCGGGCCCTCGGCGCGTCCCGGCCCCCGCCTCACCGAACGAGGCCAGGGGTGCCGTCCGGACGTCCACCCCGGCGAGGCCCGGGTTCCTCGCACGGACGCGGGCCGGGGACACAGGGAAGCGCCCGGCCTCCGCGCCCGTGCGTCACGCTGGGTGACCGGTCCCACGAGGAACGGCCACGCGCGAGTCGGCGCGGAGTCGTAGGCTGGAGACCCCCGGCCCGTCCCACGTGTCGGGCGCCTCGCGTTGCCCACTCCCCGGGATGGAAGCCCTTCATGAGCCTGCACGGTCTGCTCGACGCCGTCGTCAAGGACGCCGCCCTCACGGAAGCGGTCAAGGCCGCCGGCGACGGCAACCGGATGCACGTCGACCTGGTCGGCCCGCCCGCCGCACGCCCCTTCGCCATCGCCGCCCTGGCCCGGGAGGCCGGCCGCACCGTCCTCGCCGTGACCGCCACGGGCCGCGAGGCCGAGGACCTGGCCGCCGCCCTGCGCACCCTCCTGCCCCCGGAGGGCGTCGTCGACTACCCCTCGTGGGAGACGCTGCCGCACGAACGGCTCTCGCCCCGCTCGGACACCGTCGGCCGCCGCCTCGCCGTGCTGCGCCGGCTCGCCCACCCGCGCCCCGACGACCCGGAGACCGGCCCAGTGTCCGTCGTCGTCGCCCCCGTGCGCTCCGTGCTCCAGCCGCAGGTGCAGGGGCTCGGCGACCTGGAGCCCGTCATCCTGCGCACCGGGCACAGCGCCGACCTGGGCGAGACCGTCGAGGCGCTCGCGGCGGCCGCGTACTCCCGCGTCGAACTCGTCGAGAAGCGCGGCGAGTTCGCCGTCCGCGGCGGCATCCTCGACGTCTTCCCGCCCACCGAGGAACACCCCCTGCGCGTGGAGTTCTGGGGCGACGACATCGAGGAGATCCGCTACTTCAAGATCGCCGACCAGCGGTCCCTGGAGGTCGCCGAACACGGCCTGTGGGCGCCGCCCTGCCGCGAACTGCTGCTCACCGACGACGTGCGGCGCCGGGCGGCGGAACTCGCCGAGGCCCACCCGGAACTCGGCGAACTCCTCGGCAAGATCGCCGAGGGCATCGCCGTGGAGGGCATGGAGTCCCTCGCCCCCGTCCTCGTCGACGACATGGAACTGCTCCTCGACGTGCTGCCCGAGGGCTCGATGGCCGTCGTCTGCGACCCCGAGCGGGTCCGCACCCGGGCCGCGGACCTCGTCGCCACCTCGCAGGAGTTCCTCCAGGCGTCCTGGGCGGCCACCGCGGGTGGCGGCGAGGCACCCATCGACGTCGGCGCCGCCTCCCTGTGGTCCATCGCGGACGTACGGGAGCGGGCGCGCGCGCTGGACATGATGTGGTGGTCGGTGTCGCCGTTCGCCGCCGACGGGGAACTCGCCGACTTCGCCCCGGGCGCCGCGGGCGACACCCTCAAGCTGGGCATGCACGCCCCCGAGACCTACCGCGGCGACACCGCCCGCGCACTGGCCGACACCAAGGGCTGGCTGGCCGAGGGCTGGCGCGCCGTCTACGTCACCGAGGCACAGGGACCGGCCGCCCGCACCGCCGAGGTCCTGGGCGGCGAGGGCATCGCGGCCCGCCTGGACATCGATCTCACCGAGATCGGCCCCTCCGTCGTGCACGTGGCGTGCGGCTCCATCGACTACGGCTTCGTCGACGCGGCCCTCCGGCTCGCCGTCCTGACGGAGACCGACCTCTCCGGCCAGAAGGCGGCCGGCAAGGACGGCGCCCGGATGCCGGCCCGCCGCCGCAAGACGATCGACCCGCTGACCCTGGAGGCCGGCGACTACATCGTCCACGAACAGCACGGTGTCGGCCGCTACATCGAGATGGTCCAGCGCACCGTCCAGAGCGCCACCCGCGAGTACCTGGTCGTGGAGTACGCACCCGCCAAGCGCGGCCAGCCCGGCGACCGCCTCTACATCCCCACCGACCAGCTGGAGCAGATCACCAAGTACGTCGGCGGCGAGGCCCCGACCCTGCACCGACTCGGCGGCGCCGACTGGACCAAGACCAAGGCGCGCGCCAAGAAGGCCGTCAAGGAGATCGCCGCCGACCTGATCAAGCTGTACTCGGCGCGGATGGCCGCCCCCGGGCACGCGTTCGGCGCCGATACCCCCTGGCAGCGCGAGCTGGAGGACGCCTTCCCGTACGTGGAGACGCCCGACCAGCTCACCACGATCGCCGAGGTCAAGGACGACATGGAGAAGACGGTCCCGATGGACCGCCTGATCTGCGGTGACGTCGGCTACGGCAAGACGGAGATCGCGGTCCGCGCCGCGTTCAAGGCGGTCCAGGACGGCAAGCAGGTGGCGGTCCTGGTTCCCACGACCCTGCTGGTGCAGCAGCACTTCGGCACGTTCTCCGAGCGCTACTCGCAGTTCCCCGTCAACGTCCGCGCCCTGTCCCGCTTCCAGTCCGACACCGAGGCGAAGGCGACCCTGGAAGGGCTGCGCGACGGATCGGTCGACGTCGTCATCGGCACCCACCGCCTGTTCTCCTCGGAGACCAAGTTCAAGGACCTGGGCCTGGTCATCGTCGACGAGGAGCAGCGGTTCGGCGTCGAGCACAAGGAACAGCTGAAGAAGCTCCGCGCGAACGTCGACGTCCTGACGATGTCCGCGACGCCGATCCCGCGCACCCTGGAGATGGCGGTCACCGGCATCCGCGAGATGTCGACGATCACCACCCCGCCGGAGGAGCGGCACCCGGTGCTGACCTTCGTCGGCCCGTACGAGGAGAAGCAGATCGGCGCGGCGGTCCGCCGTGAACTGCTGCGCGAGGGACAGGTCTTCTACATCCACAACCGGGTCGAGTCCATCGACCGAGCGGCGGCCCGGCTGCGCGAGATCGTGCCCGAGGCGCGCATCGCGACGGCCCACGGACAGATGTCGGAACAGGCCCTGGAGCAGGTGGTCGTCGACTTCTGGGAGAAGAAGTTCGACGTGCTCGTCTCCACGACGATCGTCGAGTCGGGCATCGACATCTCGAACGCGAACACGCTGATCGTGGAGCGCGGCGACAACTTCGGTCTCTCGCAGCTGCACCAGCTGCGCGGCCGCGTCGGCCGTGGCCGCGAGCGCGGTTACGCCTACTTCCTGTACCCGCCGGAGAAGCCGCTGACGGAGACGGCCCACGAGCGGCTCGCGACGATCGCCCAGCACACCGAGATGGGCGCGGGCATGTACGTGGCGATGAAGGACCTGGAGATCCGCGGCGCGGGCAACCTGCTCGGCGGCGAGCAGTCCGGCCACATCGCCGGGGTGGGCTTCGACCTGTACGTCCGCATGGTCGGCGAGGCCGTCGCGGACTACCGCGCCGCGCTGGACGGCGGGGTGGAGGAGGAGCCGCCGCTGGAGGTCAAGATCGAGCTGCCGGTCGACGCGCACGTCCCGCACGACTACGCGCCGGGCGAGCGGCTGCGTCTCCAGGCGTACCGGTCCATCGCCTCCGCGAACACCGAGGAGGACGTGAAGGCCGTACGCGAGGAACTCGTCGACCGCTACGGCAAGTTGCCCGAGCCGGTCGAGAACCTGCTCCTCGTCGCGGGGCTGCGGATGCTGGCGCGGAGCTGCGAGGTCGGGGAGATCGTCCTCCAGGGCAACAACATCCGCTTCGCTCCGGTGGAGTTGAGGGAGTCCCAGGAGCTGCGTCTCCAGCGGCTCTACCCGGGGACGGTCGTCAAGCAGGCCGCCCACCAGCTCCTGGTCCCCCGCCCGAAGACGGCGAAGGTGGGCGGCAAGCCGCTGGTCGGCCGCGAACTCCTCGGCTGGACCGGCGAGTTCCTCGCCACGATCCTCGGGTCGTAGCCCGGCCGCACGGCGGGAGCCCGGTCGTCTTCGGCGGCCGGGCTTCCGTCGTCCGTAGGCGGGACGCCGTCAGGGACCGGCGGTTCTGCGGCGTCGGCAGGGGTCGGTGGTCCGTGATGCCGGCAGGGACCGGTGGTCCGCGGCGTCGGCAGGGGTCGGTGGTCCGTGATGCCGACGGGGACCGGTGGTCCGTGGTCCGTGACGCCGTCAGGACCGGTGGTACTCCGCCACGGCCCCGGCCGGGGCCGTGGCCCCCGTGCCGAGGACGCCGGGCCCGCCCGGGTCCTCGGTCAGGGCTGCCGGGGGCGGAACAGCATGCCCGTCAGGGCGTGGAACACCTCGTCGGGGTCCTGGTCGCCCACCGGGCCGTCCAGATTGTGGCTGAGCAGGAGCGTGGCGAAGCCGTGGGCCAGTGACCAGGCCGCGACCCCGGCGAGCCGGGCGTCCTCCCCCCGGCCCTCGGTGGGGACGTCGGAGACGGCGGCGCGCAGCCGCTCGCCCGCGAGGGTCCTGGCCGCCGTCAGCTCCAGGTCGTTCCCGCGGAGCAGCTCCGGGGAGAACATGACCTGGAAGTGGGCGGGGTGCTCCCGCGCGAAGCGGACGTAGCGCACGCCGGCGTCCCGCAGGTCGTCGGCCGTGTCGAGTGCCGCCGCCAGCAGCGCGTAGCCCTCCGCCGCGATCGCCGTGAGCAGTCCGGTGCGGTCCTTGAAGTGGTGCGCCGGGGCGGCGTGGGAGACACCCGCGCGGCGGGCCAGGTCGCGCAGGCTCAGCGCGGTGGGGCCCTCGGCGCCGATGACGTCGAGCGCGGCACCGAGGATGGCGCGCCGCAGGTCCCCGTGGTGATAGGGGCGCGCGGAGTCGCTGGGCGGGGCGGGATTCATGGGCGCCAGCGTACGCGCAATCTAGTCATTGACAAGTTGGCGTGGGTTCCGGCAATCTTGTCGGTGTCAAGTTGTGGGGTGTGTCGTCACGTGACAAGGGGTGCGGTCATGTCGGGGAGCGTCAGCGGGGCCGGCGGGACGGATCGGTTCGAGGGGAGCGCCGGGGGCGGCGGTGTGGCGGCGGCGGAGGGTGGTGCCGGCGAGGGCGGGATCGAACCGGGCCAGGTGCGCCGGCTGTGGCATCTGCTGGAGCCCCTGCACGCCGTGCTGTATTACGCGCCGGAGAGCTTCGAGGAGGCGGCCGCGCTCGGGTTCGGGACCGAGGAGCGCTGGCCGAGCTACTTCCCTTATCGCGCGGCCCCGTTGGGCCCCGTCGGCGCCGAGCGGGTTGCCTCCGCCTTCTACAGCTTCAGCCCTCGCATGGTCGACGAACACATCACGTCGGCCTGGCGGACGGCGAGTCCGCAGGAGGTGCTCGCCGCGCGGGAGCGATCCGTCGACCGCGCCTACCGGGCGCTGCTGGGTGACGGAATCGCCGGGCCGGGGATGGCCGAGGCCGCGGCTCTCGCCCGGCGGGCTGCCGAGGCGGCGGACACGGCGGGGCGCCCGCTCGCCGCGGCCGGCGCCGCGTTGGACTGGCCCGAGCCGCCGCACCTCCAGCTGTGGCACGCGGCGACGATCCTGCGCGAGCACCGCGGCGACGGCCACCTCGCGGCTCTGCTCGTCGCCGGTCTCGATCCCGTCGAGTCCCTCGTCTCGTTCGCCGCGATAGGCGCGGCCTCGGTGGAGCGCTTCGAGAGCCGCGGCTGGAGCCCGCGGGAATGGGCGGCCGGCCGTGAGCGGCTCACCGCCCGCGGCCTGGTGGACGCCGGAGGTGTCGCGACGGACGCCGGCCGTGCGCTGCGCCGCGAGGTCGAGGAGCGAACCGACCGACTGGCCGCCGGGCCCTGGCAGTCGCTCGGTCCGGACGCCACCGGTCGACTCGCCGATCTGCTGGGCGAGTTCTGGGTGGCCGTCATCGGCTCGGGTCTGCTGCCCGCGGAGACGACGCTGGGGATCGGGAAGGTGTGAGACGGGCGAGACACCCGGGCCGCCGTCGGGTCGTCGGGCCCGAGTCCGTGACGACGCCGGCCCCACCCGGTGGGACACCGTGGTGGGGCGGGACGTGAGGGGCGCACGAGGTGGGCCAGGGCCACCGGTCCGTTCACACCGGCCGTGGGATCACTGGCCTGTCGGGGTCCGAGACGGACCTCTGGGGTTCTGAGACGCCGTCACCTCGGCACGCGACGGACTGCGGGAAGGTCGAGGGGATGCCCGCTCGGACACCCGCTCCGGATATGGCTGCGGGCCGGTCAGGACCGATCAAGGCCGGTCGCGGTCACGGTCCATACCCATCGCGCCTTCGGCCTTGCCCTGCGCGTCGTCGACCTTGTCCGTGTACTTGTCGCCGGTCTTCTTGTTGACCTGCTTCTCCGCGGCGTCGGACATGTCCTTCGCCTTGTCCTGCGCCGCGCGGTTGCTCTTGAACCTGTCGAAGATGCCCATCCAGAGCTCCTTCCGGGGGCTGACTCACCACCGACGATACGCCGGGCGTGCGCCAATTGCCCGTTGGGTCGGGTATGACCCGGGAGTACGCCCCGATAGGTTGGGCAGAGGGGAAGCACGCCCGGGCAGGGCGGACCCGGGGAGGCGAAGGGGAGGGCGTTTGTCGTGCGTATGAGGGGTGGGGCGGCTGCTGCCGCGGCGGTGCTGATCGTGCTCGGTGCCGGGGTCAGCGGCTGCAAAGAGGACGCCATAGGTTCCGCGGGACCCGAGGAGACGGCGGGCGGTGGCGGCGCTGGTGGTGGCGGGGCCGCGCTCTCCGCGGTGGACTCACTGACCGTCAAGGGGCGTGCCCCGAAGACCGGTTACAGCAGGGAGCGGTTCGGCACGGCCTGGGCCGACACCGACGCGAACCACTGCGACACCCGCGACGACATCCTCAAGCGGGACCTCAAGGACGTGAAGTACAGCGACGGCAAGTGCAAGGTGTCGCACGGAGTCCTCGAACCCGACCCCTACGGCGGCAAGGACGTCACCTTCACCCGCGGGCGCAGCCTGGTCGACATCGACCACCTCGTCGCCCTCTCGGACGCCTGGCAGAAGGGCGCCAAGTACTGGGACGCGAGCAAGCGGATAGCGCTGGCCAACGACCCGCTCAACCTCGCCGCCGTCGGCGCCAGCGCCAACCGCAGCAAGGGCGACGGCGACACGGCGACCTGGCTCCCGCCGAACAAGGAGTACCGCTGCACGTACGTCGCGGGGCAGGTGGCCGTGAAGAAGAAGTACGGGCTGTGGGTCACCGGCTCCGAGAAGGCCGCGATGAAGAAGGTCCTGTCCGGCTGCCCCGGCCAGAAGCTCCCCTCGGGCGGCAACCCGACGGACGCCCCGAAGCGGTTCACCGCGAACTAGCGGCCGTGCCCGGCGCCGCGTCCCCCGGCCGCGCCCGGTCGGGGGCCGGGCGCCGGACGGATGCCGCACCCCCGCGCCCGGCCGGTCAGCTGCCGAGCTTGTCGATGTCGATGACCTTGCCGGCGGGCTTGGTGGCGGGGACCGGCTTGTCGTAGTCGCCGAAGGTGATCGTGCCGGGGTCCTTGGCGGAGGTGCTGTCGACCCGCAGCAGGTAGGGCTTGCCCTTCGTGGCGACGTACAGGGTGTACCGGTCCTTGCCGTCCTTCTCGTGCAGGATGATCGCCTCGGTCCCGTCGACGGTGGTCGTCCTGCCGCGCGTCGCATTGGAGTTCACGTCCTCCGCGCCGGCGAGCACCGAGTCGAGATCGCAGAAGCCCGCGATGTCCTTGGCGTCGGAGCCGGTCGCGGACATCTTGGTCCACTTGCCGGCCAGCATGTTCACGACCGCGTCCGTGTCGGCCTTGGAGTCGCCCTTGCCCTGGGCGCGCAGGAACGCCTCGTCGTACTTCATGTAGACGGTGTCGCCGGTCTTGATGAGATCGGCCTTGCCCTGGCCGCCCATGCCCAGCGTTCCGGCACAGTCGCCCTTCTTGCTGAGGGCCATGTCGATACGGATGGTGCCGCCGTCCTCGTCGTCGGGCACGTCGCCCTTCATCCGGAGCGAGGCGGCGCCGTCGGTGGCCTTCACGGCCCGGTCGGCGATCTCGCCCCCGGACAGACCGGCGAACGGACCCTTCGGCTTGCTGTCCGCCTTGCTCTCGCCGGGCAGGCAACCGGTGAGACCGGCGGTGGCCGCGGCGGCGAGGCAGAGAGCGGCAAGTGCGGTGCGACGCATGAGAGTTCCTTGGCGTGGTGTGGGTGGCGGTGTCGGCGAAGCCAGGGGCGACCGGATCGCTCCGGCGGCCTGCCCGTTCGATGGGTCAATAACAGCAGAGCGTGTGAACCGAGTCAACACGGTTCACGGAGAAGGTTGTGTACACGCCTGTGAAGGGGTAGATCTGGCTTGCGCCGGTATGCTCGGCGCCACACACCGGAACACCGGAATGCCGGAGCACCGGAATGCCGGAGCGCCAGAACACCGGGACCGCGGTGCGGGGGTGACGGCGGGCCGGCCGGGGTCACAGGGGCGCCGACCAGAACGAGGGGAGCCGGGCGGGTGCAGCACAACGCGACAGAGGTGACCGCCGCCGGAATCGCACGGCTCGCCGGAGTCGGCCGCGCGGCCGTCAGCAACTGGCGCCGCCGCCACGCCGACTTCCCCAAACCGGTCGGCGGCACCGAGACCAGCCCCTCCTTCGCCCTCGCCGAGGTCGAGGCCTGGCTGCGCGACCAGGGGAAACTCGCCGAGGTCCCCCTCCGCGAACGCGTCTGGCAGCAGCTCGCCGGTCACCCCGAAGGCCCGGTCACCGCCCTCGTCCACGCGGGCTGCGTGCTCCTGCTCATCCACGACCGCCCCACCGACTGGCTGGAACTGAGCGCCGGTTCCGACGAACGGCTCGCCGCGCTGCTGCCCGCCGCCCTCGACCAGGTGATCACCCCGAGGTTCGGCCCCCCGCGCGAACGCGCCGTGAACACCCCGGCCGGTCCGGAGCTGCTCACCTCCGCCCCCCTGCTGCGCGGCGCCGCCGAACTGGCCGCCGAGCTGGGCGCCCGCCAGACGTACGAGTTCCTTCTGGGGCGCCACCTCGACGCCAACCCCCGTCAGTACACGCTCACCCCCGCCGGCCTCGCGACGCTGATGGCGGAACTCGCGGGACCGGCACGCACCGCACTCGACCCGGCGTGCGGCACCGGCGCCCTGCTGCGCGCCGTGGCCGCCCGGCCCGGACAGGAGCTGTTCGGGCAGGACAGCGCGCCCGAACTCGCGGCGCTCTCCGCGCTGCGGCTGGCGCTCCAGGGCAAGGCCGCCGTGCGGACCGCCGCCGGTGACAGCCTCCGCGCGGACGCCCTTCCCGCGCTCCGCGCCGACGTCGTGCTGTGCCACCCGCCGTTCAACGAACGCAACTGGGGACACGACGAACTCGCCTACGACGCCCGCTGGGAGTACGGCTTCCCGGCCCGCACCGAGTCCGAACTGGCGTGGGTGCAGCACGCGTTGGCGCACCTCAAGGACGGCGGCACCGCCGTCGTCCTCATGCCGCCGGCCGCCGCCTCGCGCCGCTCCGGCCGCCGTATCCGCGCCGACCTGCTGCGCCGCGGCGCGCTGCGGGCCGTGATCGCGCTGCCGATCGGCGCGGCACCGCCGTACAACATCCCGCTGCACGTCTGGGTGCTGCGCCGTCCCGAGAAGGCGCCCGCACAGCCCGAGCTGCTGCTCGTGGACACCGGCGCATCGGCCGGGGAGGGCAGGGCCTTCGACTGGGCCGCCGTGCGCGGAGCGGTGCTCGACGCGTGGCGGCCCTTCGAACGCGCGGGCAGCGCGCGGGAGGAGCCGGGGTTCAGCCGTTCGGTGCCGGTCATCGAACTCCTCGACGACGACGTGGATCTGGCGCCCGCCCGCCATCTGCCGCCGGCCGCCGCGGGAGGCGGCTCCGAGCGGCTCGCGAGCGTACGCGAGGACCTCGGTGAGACCCTGCGGCTCGCCGCAGGTCTCACGCCCCCCGAGGCACTGCACACCCCCGCCGTGCGCTGGCCGCTCATCACCGTCGGCGAACTGGCGCGCGGAGGAGCCCTGTTGCTGCGCACGGGCGGAAACAGCGCCCCCGCGCGCGCCAGGGTGCTCACCGACCACGACGTGCTCGCCGGGACCGCCCCCTCCGGGAGTCTCCCCGAGGGCGACGAGGAGACCGTTCCGGTCGAGGCGGGCGACGTCGTGGTCCCCGTGCTCGGGGGCGGCTCCGTCGCGCGCGTGATCGACGCGGACACGGCG
Organism: Streptomyces sp. NBC_01428; assembly: GCF_036231965.1. Taxonomy (NCBI): domain Bacteria; kingdom Bacillati; phylum Actinomycetota; class Actinomycetes; order Kitasatosporales; family Streptomycetaceae; genus Streptomyces; species Streptomyces sp. NBC_01428. The sequence goes on from NZ_CP109499.1 coordinate 5,461,187, forward strand.
GGCGCGGTACTGGGACGCAACCTCACCCTCCTGCGCCCCGACCGCGCCGCGCTGGACCCGTGGTTCCTCGCGGGATTCCTGCGCGGCACCGCCAACAACCGGCAGGCCAGCAGCTACGCGTCCACCGCCACCCGGCTCGACGTACGGCGGCTGCACCTGCCGCGCCTGCCGCTGGAGGACCAGCGCCGCTACGGCGAACGCTTCCGCGCCCTCGCCGAGTTCGAGGACGCGCTGCGCCGCGCCGGGCGCCTCGGGGAGCAGCTCGTCCGCGGCATGTACGACGGGCTGACGGACGGGACGGTCGCTCCCGACTGACCCGCGCGGGGCGACGGCGGCGCCGCCCCGGACGGGCGGAACGGCGGCTTCCCGCACGGGCGCCACGAGGGCGCCGGACCACGTGAAGTGATCAGCGCGACAACGGTTCGGTACAACCCGGGACCGGTTGTCCTTGTCGGCCTATACGCTCGGACTTCCAACTCGTACGTCCGTCCCCATCAGGCCTCCAGGAGCAGCCATGCACGGCCACGGCTACGCGCCGCCTCCGCCGAAGCGACCCCCGACCGGGCTGCTCGTCGTGCTGCGCGTGATCTTCGGAGCGCTGCCGCTCCTGAGCATCGGCTTCCTGGCATGGGGGTCCACCCTGCGCGTGGCGCTGGTGACGCGCCGCGCCGTGGACTGGTGGATCTTCCTCGGGTCGCTGCTGGCGATGGGGATCAGCTTCGCCTACCTCAGCACCGACCACACCGACGACTTCAGCAGCCCGAACGGCAACGTCGGAATGATCATCCTGCTGCTCAACGCGGCCGCCTGCACCGGGTACTTCCTGTTCGCGGACATCCGCCACTACAGCCGGCTCGCCCCGCCCGGCTACCCGGCGCCGCTCCACCGGACCCCGCAGCCCGGCCCGCACTACGGCTACCCGCAGACGGCCGGTACGGGATCGCCGTACGGGACGCCGGTGCCGCACCAGCAGCCGTCCCTGCCGCAGCCGCCCGTCGTGCCGCCGCCTCCGCAGCGGCCCGCGCCCGTGCGGATCGACCAGGTGCGCGCCGAACTCGACGAACTCAGCGACTACCTCCGCAAGCGCGACGGCCGGACCGACAGCGGGGACGGCAGGTGAGCCTTGCGACGGGCCGGGTGATCGCCGACCGCTACGAACTGTCCACGCTCATCGGCCAGGGCGGCATGGGCCAGGTCTGGACGGCCTACGACCAGCGCCTGGACCGGCGGGTCGCGGTCAAGCTGCTGCGCCCGGACAAGGTGGCGGGCCAGGAGGCCGACGAACTGCGCCGCCGCTTCGTGCGCGAGTGCCGGGTGACCGCCCAGGTCGACCACCCGGGGCTGGTCACGGTCCACGACGCGGGCAGCGTCGGCGAGGAGCTGTTCCTCGTCATGCAGTACGTCGACGGGGCGGACCTCTCCGACCACCTCGCCGAGCACGACCCCTACCCGTGGCAGTGGGCCGTCGCGGTCGCCGCCCAGCTGTGCGCGGTGCTGAGCGCGGTGCACGCCGTGCCGATCGTGCACCGCGACCTCAAGCCGCGGAACGTGATGGTCAAGCAGGACGGCACGGTCACCGTCCTCGACCTCGGCGTCGCCTCCGTCATGGACACCGACACCACGCGGCTGACGCACACCGGTTCGCCCATCGGCAGCCCCGCCTACATGGCCCCCGAGCAGGCGATGGGCGGCGCGGTCGGCCCGTACACCGATCTGTACGCGCTCGGGGTGCTGCTGCACGAACTGCTCAGCGGGGACGTGCCGTTCTCCGGCTCGACCGCGCTCGGCGTGCTGCACCGGCACCTGTACGAGCCGCCGCTGCCGGTGCGCCGGCTGCGCCCCGAGGTGCCGCCCGCGCTGGAGGACCTGGTGCTGCGCCTGCTGTCCAAGGACCCCCAGCACCGCCCGGGTTCCGCGCAGGAGACGTACGAGCAGCTCCTCCCGCTGCTGCCCGCGCGCGGCACGCCCACCGGCGCGCCGCTGGACCCCACGCGGCCGTTCCTGCGCCCGCACGCCCCGTGGCCGGACCGGGCCCGGACGCCCGCGACCCAGCCGCAGGCCGCGCCCGCGGTGGAGAAGCCCGACGTGGCGGGTGCCGTGGACGAGGTGAAGCGGCTGCTCGGCGAGGGCCGCATCACGCAGGCCGTGGACATCCTCGGCTCGATCCTCCCGGCCGCCGCCGTCGAGCACGGGGAGCACTCGCCGGTGGTGCGCACCCTGCGCAAGCAGTACGCGGCCACGCTCATGGACGACGGCCAGTACCGCCGCGCCCTGCCGGAACTGCGCCGGCTCGCCGACGAGCGCGCCTCCGAGGCGGGCCACGCCGACCCGCAGTCGCTGCGTTTCCGCTACGACGCCGCCCAGTGTCTGGAACAACTCGGCGAACCCGCCGCGGCCCTGGCGGAGTACCGCGCGCTCCTGCCGTACTACGAGAACCAATACGTCGCGGGGGACCCGGCGATCTCGCTCGAAGTGCGCCGCAGGATGGGCCACTTGCTGCTCGCGCTCGGCGACCGGGCCGCCGCCCACGACACGCTGGCCCGGCTCCTGCACGACGTGGACCGGCTGCGCGGGCCCGGGCACCCCATGGCGGGGGAGATCCGCCGCACACTCCAGTGGCTCGGGCAGGTCCGGGGCTGAGCCCACCCGGACACCGAAGGTTTTTGCGCCGCCTTGGCCGAAACTTGTGATGATCAGGGGGCGGGGTTACCCGGGCGGAGGGACGCGCCGGGTAAGTTGCGGTCTCCCGTGCGCCACGCGCGCGTGCGCGGCCCGGTCCGGACGCGCCGCACGACCGCGTGACCCGCACCGGCACACAGCACCGGCACGGCAGCCCTGGCGGTCGCCGCCCCGGCGTGCCGTTCCGACCGTCGTACCCGTCGTACCCGTTGCACCAGTTGAACCATGGGGTGGGAATTTTCATGTCCAGCCATCGGCATTCCAAGAAGCGCAGATACGCGGCCTGGGCCGCGGCCGGCGCCGCCGTCGTCGCCGGCGCGGGGATCGCCGCGCAGACCTCGATGGCCGCGACCACGTGGCCCGCGCAGCGCACCTTCACCGGCCGCGCCTTCGACGCCTGCGCCGCGCCCTCGCTGTCCGCGATGAAGGCCTGGCACACCGGCTTCTACGGAGCCGCCGCCGTCTACGTGGGCGGCACGAACCGCGGCTGCGCGCAGCCCAACCTGACCGCCTCCTGGGTGAAGTCGGTCAGCGCGCTCGGCTGGAAACTGGTCCCCCTGTACGTCGGCGCGCAGCCGTCCTGCCAGACGGGGAGCAGCCCCGAGAAGATGACCGCCTCGACGGCCGCCTCCCTCGGAGCGAAGGACGGCGCGGACGCGGTCGCCAAGGCCGCGGCCCTCGGCATGAAGGCCGGCAGCCCGGTCTACCTCGACATGGAGTCGTACGACGTCACGAACAAGGCGTGCAACGACGCCGTGCTGACGTACGTGCGGGCCTTCGACAAGACCCTGCACGCCAAGACGTACCGCACCGGCTACTACGGCTTCACCAGCTCCAGCGCCAAGGCGATCGCGACGGCGAGCGACAGGACGGACCTGCCGGGCAACCTCTGGTACGCGCTGTGGGACAAGAACAACACCACGACGGCCGACTGGCCGTGGGGATCGACCCAGTTCACGAACCACAGCCGCGCGCACCAGTACATGGTCAACAGCAAGGAGACCCGCGGCGCCTACACGATCACGGTGGACCGGGACGCGTGGGACGCGCCCGTCGCGATCACGGGCTGATCGCGATGTGACGTGCGGCGGTGCCCGAAGTCGTCGTGAATCGTTGGTCGAATGGCTGGCCGGGAGGCGAGCCACTGCCTACCATCGATCACCGCAAGACTTTGTGCACCGCCGCACAATCTCCTCGGGAGGCTTCCTTGCACCGCCGCCGTCGCACCGCGCTCGTCCTCTCCGCCGCGATCGTCGCCGCGGCTCCCTTGCTGACCGGTTGCGGAAGTGACGCCCATCCGGGCGCGGCCGCGGTCGTCGGGGGCCGGCGGATCACCGTCGCGCAGCTGGAGAGCCGGGTGAACGAGGTGCGCTCGGCGCAGCGCGCCGCCACCAAGGACGAGGCGCAGTACGAGCAGGCCATCGCCAAGACCGGCACGCTCACCCGCGACACCCTGCACGGCATGGTCCTCGACCAGGTCCTCGACCGGGCGGCGAAGAACGAGGGGGTGACAGTGACCCGCAAGGACTCCCAGCAGATGCGGTCGGCCCTCGAACAGCAGGCGGGCGGCTCGAAGGCCCTGGAGACGGCCTGGCTGCAGAACTACGGGGTCGCACCGAGGCGTCTCGACGACAGCCTGCGCACCGAGATCGAGGCGCAGAAGCTTGCCGCCGCGCTCGGCGCCGACATGAACACCACGGGCGGCAAGGCCGTCTTCTGGAAGGCGATGTCCACCGCCTCGAAGCAGCTCCACGTCGACCTGAACCCGCGCTACGGCGCCTGGGACGTCCAGAAGAGCAGCCGGGTCGACGCGAAGACGCCGTGGCTGCGCGAGGTCACGTCGGCGGGGACCCAGCAGACGACGTGATCCGCGCGGGGGCCGTGACCGGTCCCCGGCGGACCTGTGGACAACCTCCGGGGCCGTCGGCGGGGTGGGTTACGTTCGAGGGGTGAACGCAACCAGCAGCTCCGAGGGCGGCCCCACCGCCACCGACCCCGGCCGTATCGTCCTGCTCACCACCAGCCACCGGGTCGCTCCCGGACTGCTGTCCTGGCCGGCCTGGCAGGCGCTGCACGGCGCGGACCGGGTGCTGTGCGCCGACGGCGCGCATCCCCAGATCCCGTATCTGCGCGAGGCGGGCATCGGTGTGGACGAGGTGTCCCCGACCGCCGAGGACCTGGTCGACGCCTGCGCGGGCGGCCGGACCCTGGTGGTCGTCGCGACCGGCGAGGGCGAGCCGCGGCTCACCGACGGACTGGCCCGGCTGGCCGGCTCCGGCCGGGTGCGGATGCCGGACCTGGAGCTGCTCCCCGCCTCGTACGACCTGCCGGGCGCCCGCCTCCTCGACCTGGTCCAGGTGATGGACCGTATCCGCGTCGAGTGCCCCTGGTCGTCCCGGCAGACCCACGAGGGCCTGGCGAAGTACGGCATCGAGGAGGCGTACGAACTCGTCGAGGCCATCGAGGACGGCGACCGGGACGAGCTGCGCGAGGAACTGGGCGACGTGCTGCTCCAGGTCGTCTTCCACGCCCGCATCGCCGAGGAGGACGAGGACGCGCCCTTCTCGGTCGACGACGTCGCGGGCGGCATCGTCGCCAAGCTGATCCACCGCCACCCCCATGTCTTCGGCGACGCCACGGCGACGACCCCCGAGGAGGTCAAGGAGCACTGGCTGCGCACCAAGGCCGAGGAGAAGCGGCGCACCTCCGTCACCGAGGGCGTCCCGCTCGGCCAGCCGGGTCTCGCCCTGGCCGCGAAGCTGTCGTCCCGGGTGCGCACGGCGGGCCTCGATGTGCCGCTGCCCGCCGGCGAGGGGGTGGGGTACGAGCTGCTGGCCCTGGCGGCGCGCGCCGAGGCCGGAGGCGTGGACCCGGAGGCCGCGCTGCGGGCGGCGGCCCGCGCCTACCGGGACGCGATCCTCGCGGAGGAGCGGGCAGGAGCTCCGGTGGAGCAGCAGGAGGAAGAGCTGGAGTTGGAGCAGGAGGAGTAAGAAGCCGGACGGGCGGGGGAGTTCAGGCTCGCGGGGCGCGGCCGGTCGGGTTGTGCCAGCTCGGCCGCGGGCGGTCGAGGAGCCACTCCGCCGCGCCCAGCGGACGGTTCCCGCCGGTCGGCGGCAGCAGGTCGTGGAAGAGCCGGCCGTCCGGTGTGCCGAGGGAGGGCAGGGTGTCGGCGACCTCCTCGACGAGGTCGGGCGGCCCCGCGAGGTAGACGTCGTGCCGGGTCCAGCCCGCCCGGTTGCCGAGCGCGGTCAGCAGCCGTTCGGTCGCCTGGGCCTTGGGGCGGCCGGGCGCGGGGGTGATGTGGGTGACGGTGAGCCGGGGAAGCCGGGCCCGCAGGCGGTCCACGGAGGGCTGGTCGTAGAGGTACGCGATGTCGCGGGCGACGAGGAACAGGCGGGCCTCGTGGGCGGGTTCGAGCTGTTCCAGCAGGGCCTTCACGGGTGCCCAGCCGGTGCCGGCCGCGATGAGGGTCAGCGGGCGGTCCGCCGGGGTCCGCAGGGTGAGGCCGCCACCGGGCGCGCCGAGCCGCAGGACGTCGCCCACGCGGGTCTGGCGGACGAGAGCGGTGGAGAGCACTCCGCCCTCGACCCGGCTGACGTGCAGGTCGACGGTGCGGTCGGGCCGGGGCGCGTTGGCGAGGGAGTAGGGGCGCCAGATGCCCGGCAGATGCGGCGTGCTGACACTGACGTACTGGCCGGCGGAGTAGGTGAGGCGCTGCCGTGGCCGCAGGGTGAGGACCACGAGGTCGTCGCCGTGCCGGGTGCGGGCGACGATCTCCGCGTCCCACCAGCCGGGCTCGCCCTGGTGCTGGGCCTCCCAGGCGCCCTGGAGCATGATGTTCGCGATCGCCCCGTACGCCTCGGACCAGGCCTTCTCGGTCTCGCCGCTCCAGGCGGATCCGGCGACGGCCGCGAACGCCGCGATCAGGCTCGACCCCACCGCCGCGTAGTGGTCCGGCTGGGCCAGGTACTTGCGGTGGTCCCGTCCGAGATCCCGTAAGTAGTCGGGCAGTTCGGGGTCCTCGAGCCGGTCCATGACGAAGGTGAGCGCCGCGAACAGCCGGTCCCGCTGCCGCTCCATGTCCTCCGGGAAGTCCGTCGGGAACAGCTCGCGGAGTTCCGGGTGGTGCCGGAACAGGTGCGCGTAGAAGTACTTGACGGCGAACTCGGCCCGGCGCTCCACGACCGCGAAGCTGGACTTGAGTATTTCGGGGTCCACTGCGTGAATGTGGGAGCTGCCGAGCGGCCGAGTCAAACAGCCTCCGATGTGCGGACAGCCCCGGGCGAACCGGACGAGTGGCGCCCCGCCTCCGCGCGCGGCCCCCACGCGCGGGCCCGCCCCGGCGTTCCGGCCGCCGGCGGATACCGTCGGGGAGTGACCGAGCACGAGACCCCCGCGAGCCCCGCCCCCGAACTCTTCAGCTGGGAGTTCGCCACCGATCCCTACCCGGCGTACGCCTGGCTCAGGGAGCACGCGCCGGTGCACCGGACGCGGCTGCCCAGCGGGGTGGAGGCCTGGCTCGTCACGCGGTACGCCGACGCCCGGCAGACCCTCGCCGACCAGCGGCTCTCCAAGAACCCCGCGCACCACGACGGGTCCGCGCACGCGAAGGGCAGGACGGGGATCCCGGGGGAGCGCAAGGCCGAGCTGATGACGCATCTGCTGAACATCGACCCGCCGGACCACACCCGGCTGCGCCGGCTCGTCAGCAAGGCGTTCACCCCGCGGCGCGTCGCCGAGTTCTCCTCGCGGGTGCAGGAGTTGACGGACGATCTCATCGACGGGTTCGCGGAGAAGGGGTCGGCGGACCTCATCCACGAGTTCGCGTTCCCGCTTCCCATCTACGCCATCTGCGACATGCTCGGGGTCCCTCGCGAGGACCAGGACGACTTCCGGGACTGGGCGGGAATGATGATCCGGCACGGCGGCGGTCCGCGGGGCGGGGTCGCCCGCTCGGTCAAGAAGATGCGCGGGTATCTCGCCGAACTGATCCACCGCAAGCGGGAGGCGCTGCCCGCCGAGGCCGGGCCCGGCGAGGACCTCATCTCCGGACTCATCCGCGCCTCCGACCACGGTGAGCACCTCACGGAGAACGAGGCCGCCGCCATGGCCTTCATCCTGTTGTTCGCGGGGTTCGAGACCACGGTCAACCTGATCGGGAACGGCCTGTACGCCCTGCTGACCCACCCCGGGCAGCGGGCCCGCCTCCAGGCCTCCCTCGCGGCCGGGGAGAGCGGCCTGCTGGAGACGGGGGTGGAGGAACTCCTGCGCTACGACGGGCCCGTGGAGCTGGCCACCTGGCGGTTCGCGACCGAGAGCGTGCGGATCGGCGGCCAGGACATCGCCGCGGGCGACCCCGTGCTCGTCGTCCTCGCCGCCGCGGACCGCGACCCCGAACGCTTCGAGCAGCCGGACACCCTCGATCTCGCCCGGCGTGACAATCAGCACCTCGGCTACGGCCACGGCATCCACTACTGCCTGGGCGCGCCGCTCGCCCGGCTGGAGGGGCAGACCGCGCTGGCCACCCTCCTCACCCGGCTCCCCGACCTCCAACTCGCCGGAGATTCGGCCGATTTGCGATGGCGTGGCGGGCTCATTATGCGGGGATTGCGGACGCTTCCTGTGGAGTTCACCCCGGTCGGACAGTCCGGAACCGGTTCATCCGGAACGCCTGGTGACGGTGTGGGGCAGGACTCCCGCGGGCACCGGGAGGACGCCCGGCCGACCGACCCGACGGACGACGTCAACTGACACGCCGTCACAACTGTGATCTTCACGTGATCTGCGCTGCATCGACTTGTGACAAGCGTTCGAGTCCATATACGTTCACCCATCAATGCGGCCCCGGCGATCGTCACTTCGCCGTAGGTGCCGTAGTCACCCCGTTGTCACGCGAAAGGCTCCCGCATGCTCTCCGGGAACGGCCGTCACCGGCGCCCCCGTCAGGCCCCGGCCCTCATCGTCGCCGCAGGGGTGACCGGGTCCGCCATCGCGATCCCGCTCCTCGGGGCGTCGAGCGCGAGCGCGGCCGACGGGACCACCTGGGACCGGGTGGCCGAGTGCGAGAGCGGCGGCGCGTGGAGCGCCGACAGCGGCAACGGGTACTACGGCGGCCTCCAGCTCACCCAGGACAACTGGGAGCGGTACGGCGGTCTCGAGTACGCCCGGAGCGCCGACCAGGCCAGCCGCTCGCAGCAGATAGCCGTCGCCGAGAAGGTGCTCGACGGCCAGGGCCTCGTCGCCTGGCCGACCTGCGGACCGCTCTCCGGCCTCAGCAAGGACTCGGCCGGGGTCGACGTCGACACGGGCATGGGTGACGGCGCGTCGGACGACGCCGGCGACTCCGGTTCGAGCGGGCTGTCCACCTCGCCCAGCGCCTCCCCTTCCACCGAATCGTCCAGATCGTCGGATTCCTCCGGTGCGAGTGACACCGCCTCGCCGAAGGCGACCGAGAGCGGCACGAAGTCCGGCGGCTCACAGGACGCCAACAGCTCCGACAAGTCGGACAAGTCGACGTCCGATGCATCAGAGTCGGACAAGTCGGGCCGCAGTGACGCCTCTTCGGAGCCCTCCGGGGACGCGTCCACCGCGGCCGGACGGCACCGCGGCGGCAGCGCCGACGAGGACGGGGCGGACGCGGCGACCGACAGCCGTACCGACGGCACTGCCGGGCGGCACGCCTCGCGCGGTTCGGACGACGCGCGTGACGCCGGCGACGGCACCTACGTCGTGCGCTCCGGCGACAACCTCTGGAAGATCGCCGACGCCCTCGACGTCACGGGCGGATGGGCCGACCTGTACGCCGCCAACGAGAAGACCGTGGGCATCGACCCGGACCTCATCCTGCCCGGTCAGAGCCTTGCTGTTGATAGCGAATCGGTCGAAAAGTAGCGGGAGTTCACGTCACGGTTCGCCGTGGAATGTCCGGTTTGGTGCGAGTGAGACATGAGTCTCAGAAGCCCTGATCGTCTTTGAAATTCAGGCGATCGACTGCTTACGGTCGTGACCGCTCGCCACAGCGGGCCCCGACGGTCGCAACGCCGAATCCTGCCAGCGGCCGTACGGGAACAGTCGTCGCGTCAAGCGCCGTAGGCAGGAGCGGGGGACCCAAGGTAAGTGCCGCGACCGGGAGTTGAGAGACGCCCGGGGACGGCTTGGGGTAAAGCCGCACGCCGTGGTTCCGAGACGGGACCGGGGACGTGCGGCCGGGCAACTCAACCGGCCCGAACCCGACAGCTCACCTCGCAGGCGTCGGTGAGGGGATCTCTCGATGCTGTTTTCCAGCAAGGGCAAGCACCGCCGTCCGAACAAGGCCACCCGGGTCGCCACGCTCGCCGGTGTCACCGGTGTCGCCATCGCCGCGCCGCTGATGGCCGCGGGCAACGCCTCCGCCGCGACCGGCTCCGAGTGGGACGCCGTCGCCCAGTGCGAGTCCGGCGGCAACTGGTCGATCAACACCGGCAACGGGTACTACGGCGGCCTGCAGTTCTCGTCCTCCACCTGGGCCGCGTACGGCGGCACCGCGTACGCCTCCACCGCCGACCAGGCCTCGAAGTCGCAGCAGATAGCCGTCGGCGAGAAGGTCCTCGCCGCGCAGGGCAAGGGTGCCTGGCCGACCTGCGGCACCGGCCTGTCGAGCGCCGCCTACAGCGGTGGCAGCTCCACCCCCGCGGCGCCGTCGACCTCCTCCGGCTCCTCGTCGGCCGGCAGCTCGCAGGACCGCACGTCCGAGCAGCCCGCCTCCCGTTCGCAGGAGCGCCCGGCCGCCAAGAAGACCGTCACCACCCCGACCGGCAAGAAGGTCGAGAAGGGCGACGGCGAGTACAAGGTCGTCAAGGGTGACACCCTCAGCTCGATCGCCCAGAAGCACCACGTCAAGGGCGGCTGGCAGAAGCTGTTCAAGCTGAACCACGACATCGTGGACGACGCCGACTTCATCTTCCCGGGCCAGCAGCTCCACCTGCACTGAGCGAGGCCGCACACCGGCCGGACGTGGTCGCCCTCGGCGGACGGCGACCACCACCCGGCCCGGCGGCTCCGCCCGGCTGAACGACAGCCCCTCGCGGGCCCGGTCCCCGGGCCTGATCCCCACCGAGGGTTCCCGTCCCCACGGGCTCCCCGCTCCGGCGCGTGTTCCCCCGTACGCGCCGGAGCGGGGTTTTTCATCTCGTTTTTGTTCCGATCGGGAACAATATGTACCCCGAGTTCTGCCCAAGGGGTGGTCGATCGGCTGGCCGATCCCTCCGGGCCGGTTAGGCTCGTCCCGCAGGACTAGCCAAGCCCTGCGTATTCGCGTCACATCCCAGAAGGAGATGCTCGTGCCGTCCATCGACGTCGTCGTAGCCCGGGAAATCCTGGACTCCCGAGGCAACCCCACGGTCGAGGTCGAGGTCGGCCTCGACGACGGCAGCACGGGTCGTGCCGCCGTTCCGTCCGGCGCCTCCACCGGTGCCTTCGAGGCCATCGAGCTCCGTGACGGTGACCCCAACCGTTACCAGGGCAAGGGTGTCGAGAAGGCCGTCCTCGCCGTCATCGAGCAGATCGGCCCGGAGCTCGTCGGCTACGACGCCACCGAGCAGCGCCTGATCGACCAGGCGATGTTCGACCTGGACGCCACCGACAACAAGGGCTCGCTCGGCGCCAACGCGATCCTCGGCGTCTCGCTCGCCGTCGCGCACGCCGCCTCCGAGGCGTCCGACCTGCCGCTCTTCCGCTACCTGGGCGGCCCGAACGCGCACCTGCTGCCCGTTCCGATGATGAACATCCTGAACGGCGGGTCGCACGCCGACTCGAACGTGGACATCCAGGAGTTCATGATCGCCCCGATCGGCGCGGAGTCGTTCTCGGAGGCCCTGCGCTGGGGCGCCGAGATCTACCACACGCTCAAGAAGGTGCTGAAGACCAAGGGCTTGTCGACCGGCCTCGGTGACGAGGGCGGCTTCGCCCCGAACCTGGAGTCCAACCGCGCCGCCCTCGACCTCATCGTCGAGGCCATCAAGCAGGCCGGTTACATCCCCGGTGAGCAGATCGGCCTCGCGCTCGACGTCGCCGCGTCCGAGTTCTACAAGGACGGCAAGTACGAGTTCGAGGGCAAGTCCCGCTCGGCCGCCGAGATGACGGAGTACTACGAGGAGCTCGTCTCCGCGTACCCGCTCGTCTCCATCGAGGACCCGCTGTACGAGGACGACTGGGCCGGCTGGAAGGTCATCACCGACCGGCTGGGCGACAAGGTCCAGATCGTCGGCGACGACCTCTTCGTCACCAACCCGGAGCGTCTGGCCCGCGGCATCGAGGAGGGCTCCGCCAACGCCCTGCTCGTCAAGGTCAACCAGATCGGCTCGCTGACCGAGACGCTGGACGCCGTCGAGCTGGCCCAGCGCAACGGCTTCAAGTGCATGATGTCCCACCGCTCCGGCGAGACCGAGGACGTCACCATCGCCGACCTCGCGGTCGCCGTGAACTGCGGCCAGATCAAGACCGGCGCCCCGGCTCGCTCGGACCGCGTCGCCAAGTACAACCAGCTGCTGCGCATCGAGGAGATCCTCGACGACGCCGCGGTGTACGCCGGCCGCAGCGCCTTCCCCCGCTTCAAGGGCTGAGCACCACCCGCTCCTTAGGAAGCGTCGTACGTACGTCCCCGTACTCGGTCCCGTACCGTGTGCGGGGACGTACGCACGTGACGGGCCCGCACCACGGTGGGCCGGTACTGGGGAGGCGGGACTCATGGCCGTGAAGGACCGGGACCGGTTCTCCACCTCGACCAGGCTCAAGCTGCTCGGCGAGCAGACGGCGGCCCGGGTCTACCGCTCCCAGACCAAACGGCAGGCCCGCCGTTCCCGGCTCACCGGCCGGGCCGCGCTCCTCGCTCTCGTCCTGTGCTCCCTGATCGTCGCGCTCGCCTATCCCATGCGGCAGTACGTCTCCCAGCGTGCCGAGGTCGCCGACCTGGAGCACCGTCAGGAGCAGGCCCGTCAGCGGGTCGAGCAACTGCGTGACCTGAAGGCCCGCTGGCAGGACGACGCGTACGCCGAGCACCAGATCCGGCAGCGGCTGCACTACGTCATGCCGGGCGAGAACGGCTACATCGTGGTCGACCCGGACGCGGCGAAGCAGGCCCGCGCCGGCCAGGGTGCCGCCGACCGCCCCTGGTACACCAACGTCTGGGACGGCGTGGACAAGTCCGACGCCGCCGACCAGTGACGAACCCCTGAACTGACCAGAAAGACACGTGACTCACGGCATGGAAACGCCACCGCCGACCACCCCGCGCACCGAGCCCACCGACGCCGACGTCGAGGCCTTCAAGCAGCAGCTCGGCCGGCCGCCGCGCGGGCTGCGCGCGATCGCGCACCGCTGCCCCTGCGGTCAGCCCGACGTGGTGGAGACGGCGCCCCGCCTCCCCGACGGCACCCCCTTCCCGACCACGTACTACCTGACGTGCCCCCGGGCGGCGTCCGCGATCGGGACCCTGGAGGCCAACGGGGTCATGAAGGAGATGACGGACCGGCTGGCGACCGACCCGGAACTGGCCGCCGCCTACCGCGCCGCCCACGAGGACTACATCGCGCGCCGTGACGCCATCGAGGTCCTGGCGGGCTTCCCGAGCGCGGGCGGCATGCCGGACCGGGTCAAGTGCCTGCACGTCCTCGTCGCCCACTCGCTGGCCGCGGGACCGGGCGTGAACCCGCTCGGCGACGAGACCATCGCGATGCTGCCGGAGTGGTGGCGCAAGGGAGCGTGCGTGACGGTCCCCGGCGCGCCGGCCGGCGAGGGGTGGCAGACGGGGACGACGGAGGACGGCACCGGCCACTTCGCCGTGAAGCCCGTGGAGGCCGCTGAGACCGCCGAGCCCGTCGAAGGTGACGGCCGGTGACCCGCGTCGCCGCGATCGACTGCGGTACGAACTCGATCCGCCTGCTGGTCGCCGACGCGGACCCGGAGACCGGGGAACTCGTCGACCTGGACCGCCGGATGACCATCGTCCGGCTCGGCCAGGGCGTCGACCGGACGGGACGGCTCGCCCCGGAGGCGCTGGAGCGGACGTTCGCCGCGTGCCGCGAGTACGCCGCCGTCATCAAGGAGCACGGCGCCGAGCGGCTCCGCTTCGTGGCCACCTCCGCCTCCCGGGACGCCGAGAACCGCGACGACTTCGTGCGCGGCGTCCTCGACATCCTCGGCGTCGAACCCGAGGTCATCAGCGGGGACCAGGAGGCGGAGTTCTCCTTCACCGGCGCGACCCTGGAACTGAAGGGCAGCGACGACCTGGCCAAGCCGTACCTCGTGGTGGACATCGGCGGCGGCTCGACCGAGTTCGTGGTCGGCGCCGACACGGTGCGCGCGGCACGCTCCGTGGACGTCGGCTGCGTGCGGATGACGGAGCGGCACCTCGTGTACGACGGCGGCGTCACCGACCCGCCCACCGCCGAGCAGGTCGCGGCCATGCGCGCCGACATCGAGGCGGCCCTCGACCTCGCCGCCGAGACCGTCCCGCTGCGCGAGGCACGCACGCTCGTCGGCCTGGCGGGCTCGGTCACCACGGTCTCGGCGATCGCCCAGGAGCTGCCCGCCTACGACCCCGCGGCCATCCACCACTCGCGGATCCCCGTCGAGCGGGTCCGCGAGATCACCGAGTGGCTGCTGCGCTCCACCCACGCCGAGCGCGCGGCCGTCCCCTCCATGCATCCGGGGCGCGTCGACGTGATCGGCGCGGGCGCCCTGGTCCTCCTGTCGATCATGGAGCGCACCGGCGCCCGGGAGGTCGTCGTGAGCGAGCACGACATCCTCGACGGCATCGCCTGGTCGGTGGCCTAGGCCGGTCGCCCGGGCGGTGGCCTGGGTCTCCTTTGCTACCGATCAGTAGCCTCGGCTGAGCAGGTCGGCTAGCGTATGAGCGGGTCCGAGGGGGTCGGGAGAGCCCCTCGGGCGCACCGCGCCGAGAAAGTTCGTGAAGTTCTTCACAAGGAAAAAACCCCTGCTGGGCGTGGAAGGGGCCGGTTGGGCCTCCGAGCGGGGTCCGGTCACCCCCGGAGCGGGTTCAACGGCGCGTTGCGGGCGCGTTTCCGGTCGGTGAAACAGAGGAGTTGCCCACTGGGCCGAACGGGTCGGAGTGCAGCTCACGCGGTGTTGACAAGGGTACGAACCGTACGCGTGCCGCCCTCGCGGACCATGACCTCGATCATGCGAGCCGCGCAGTGTAGCAGAGCACCTGCCCAAGCTTGTGAAGGGGCGCACGAGCGACCCCCCATGACCGGGTGGATACTCGATGGCATGAGCACCACGGAGCGTCCCAGGATCCTCGTAGTAGGCGGTGGGTACGTAGGCCTGTACGCAGCTCGGCGCATTCTCAAGAAGATGCGCTACGGAGAGGCGACCGTCACGGTCGTCGACCCCCGGTCGTACATGACCTACCAGCCCTTCCTCCCCGAAGCCGCCGCCGGCAGCATCTCCCCTCGGCACGTCGTCGTCCCGCTGCGACGCGTGCTGCCGAAGGCGGAGGTCCTCACCGGCCGGGTCACCACCATCGACCAGGACCGCAAGGTAGCCACGATCGCCCCCCTCGTGGGCGAGGCGTACGAGCTGCCTTTCGACTACCTCGTCATCGCGATGGGCGCGGTCTCCCGCACCTTCCCGATCCCCGGCCTCGCCGAGCAGGGCATCGGCATGAAGGGCATCGAGGAGGCCATCGGCCTGCGCAACCACGTCCTCGAGCAGCTCGACAAGGCTGACTCCACCACGGACGAGGACGTCCGCCGCAAGGCGCTGACCTTCGTCTTCGTGGGCGGCGGATTCGCCGGCGCCGAGACCATCGGCGAGGTCGAGGACATGGCCCGCGACGCGGCCAAGTACTACAGCAGCGTGTCCCGCGAGGACATGCGCTTCATCCTCGTCGACGCCGCGGACAAGATCCTCCCCGAGGTCGGTCCGAAGCTCGGTCAGTACGGCAAGGAGCACCTGGAGAGCCGCGGTGTGGAGATCTACCTCTCCACCTCCATGGACTCCTGCGTCGACGGTCACGTGGTGCTGAAGAACGGCCTCGAGGTCGACTCCAACACCATCGTGTGGACGGCCGGCGTCAAGCCGAACCCCGTTCTCTCCCGCTTCGGTCTGCCGCTGGGCCCGCGCGGTCACGTGGACACGCAGACCACCCTCCAGGTGCAGGGCACGGACTACATCTGGGCCGCGGGCGACAACGCCCAGGTGCCGGACATGGCCGCCCGCAAGGCCGGCGTCGAGAACGCCTGGTGCCCGCCGAACGCCCAGCACGCGCTGCGTCAGGCCAAGGTGCTCGGCGACAACGTGGTCTCCGGTATGCGGGGCTTCCCGCAGAAGGAGTACGCGCACTCCAACAAGGGTGCGGTGGCCGGTCTCGGCCTCCACAAGGGCGTCGCGATGATCGTCATGGGCAAGATGAAGATCAAGCTCAAGGGCCGTCTCGCCTGGTACATGCACCGTGGCTACCACGGTCTGGCCATGCCGACCTGGAACCGCAAGATCCGCGTCTTCGCGGACTGGACGCTCGCCATGTTCCTCAAGCGCGAGGTGGTCTCGCTCGGCGCCATGGAGACGCCGCGCGAGGAGTTCTACGAGGCTGCCAAGCCGGCTCCGGCCGCCGCGGCCCCGGCGTCCGCCGCCAAGTCCGAGGAGAAGGCCAAGGCCTCCTGACCGAGGTCCGCCGACCTCCGGTCACCGAACGCCCCGAAGGGGCCGCCCGCCATCCGTGGTGCGGGCGGCCCCTTCGGCGTTCCCGGGGGCTGTCCGCCGGCCGGGCGGACAGCCGGGGCGAACCGGCACAGAAAGCATGGTGTGTACACGTATTTTGCCAAGCCGTGACGCGAGGAGGGGACTGCGCGAGGGGCGGGTAGGTGTTTACGTGGTGTTGGAGCGTTCGGGAGTGTTGTCTCGGAGGTGTACGTCATGCAGGACGCCGCGCCGCGGCTGAAGAGCCTTGTCGAACAGTTGATGGGAGCTCCGCTCCCGCTGCGCATCCGTGCCTGGGACGGTTCCGAGGCCGGGCCGCCCGGCGCTCCGGCACTCGTCGTGCGCAACCGCCGGGCCCTGCGCCGGCTGCTGTGGAAGCCGGGCGAGCTGGGCCTCGCGCGGGCCTGGGTCTCCGGCGACCTGGGCGTGGAGGGCGACCTCTACACCGCCCTCGGCCACCTGTCCGGGCTGGTCTGGGAACGGGGCGAGGACGCCCGGGGGCTCGGCGAGGCCCTGCGCGACCCGGAGGTGCGTGCCGCGGTGCGCGGGCTGGTGAAGCTGGCCGGGCCGCCGCTGCCGCCCGCGCCGCCCGCGGAGGAGATGCGCAGACGCCGCCACCTGCACACCAAGCGCAGCGACAGACGCGCCATCAGCCACCACTACGACGTGGGCAACGACTTCTACGAGATCGTCCTCGGCCCCTCGATGGTCTACTCGTGCGCCTACTGGCAGGACGGCGGCACCCTGGAGTGTGCCCAGCGCGACAAGCTCGGACTCATCGCCCGCAAGCTCGACCTGAAGCCCGGTCAGCGGCTCCTCGACGTCGGCTGCGGCTGGGGCTCGATGGCCATTCACGCCGCCCGCGAGCACGGCGTGACCGTGGTCGGGGTGACGCTGTCCCAGGAGCAGGCCGCCTACGCCCGCAAGCGGGTCGCCGAGGAGGGCTTGACCGACAAGGTGGAGATCCGGGTGCAGGACTACCGGGACGTCACCGACGGGCCCTTCGACGCGATCTCCTCCATCGGGATGGCCGAACACGTGGGCGCCGAGCGCTACCTGGAGTACGCCGAGGTGCTGAACCGCCTGCTCAGGCCCGGCGGACGGCTTCTGAACCACCAGATCGGCCGGCGGCCCCGGCGCGACGAGTCGGCGTACGCCGTCGACGAGTTCATCGACGCCTACGTCTTCCCCGACGGCGAACTCGCGCCCGTCGGCACCACCGTGACCCAGCTGGAGCGGGCCGGGTTCGAGGTGCGCGACGTGGAGTCCATCCGTGAGCACTACGCGCTCACGCTGCGCCGCTGGGTCGCCAACCTGGAGGCCGACTGGACCCGCGCCGTCCACCTCACGAGCCCCGGCCGCGCCCGGGTCTGGCGGCTGTACATGGCGGCCAGCGCCCTGGCCTTCGAGCGCAACAACATCGGCGTCAACCAGGTCCTGGCGGTGAAGACACCGGAGGGAACCGGAGCGTCCGGGATGCCGCTGCGGGCGAGAACCTGGAACTGACCCCGGGGACGGCCGGGCAGCAGCCCGCGGTGCCCCAAGGGTGAGAGCCCCGTTCCGTGTCGGGAACGGGGCCCTCACCCCTCGTGCGTCCGGTCGTGCGCCCGGGCCGCTACTCCGACTTGATGGCCGTCAGCATGTTCAGGCGGGCCGCGCGGCGGGCCGGCCACAGCGCCGCGAGCACGCCCACCGCCGCCGCGAGGAGGAGGAAGACCGCCATCCGGCCCCAGGGCAGCACCAGTTCGTACGTCGGCATCTTGCTGCCGATCAGCTCCCCGGCCGCCCAGCCGAAGAACACGCCGAGACCGATCCCGAGGACACCGCCGAAGAGCGAGATGACCAGGGACTCCAGCCGGACCATCCGCTTGATGCCCTTGCGGTCCAGGCCGATCGCGCGGAGCATCCCGATCTCCTGCGAGCGCTCGAAGACCGACATCGCGAGGGTGTTGATGACGCCGAGGACGGCGACGATCACGGCCATCGCGAGCAGTCCGTAGAGCATGTTGAGCATCAGCGTGAACATCTTGGCGATGCTGTCGGAGAGGTCCTTCTTGCTCTGGACCTGGATCGCCGGGTTGTCGCCGAGGGCCTTCTCCAGCCGGTTCTTGGCCGCGTCCGAGGCGCCGCCCGCCGTCTTCACCATGACCTGCATGTCGGAGACGCGGCTCTGGTGCGGGGCGAGCGTGGCGTTGTCCAGGATGATGCCCCGGATCAGCTCGTTGCCCTCGTAGACCCCGGCGACGGTCAGGTTCTGCCGCTTGCCGTCCTCGTAGGAGACGCGGAAGGCGGAGCCGGCCTTCCAGCCGTGCGACGCGGCCGTGTCCGCGTCGACCACCACGCGCGGGCCGCCGACCGTGAACGAGCCGTCCTTGACGGTGAGATCGGTGAGCTTGCCGATGGCCGCGCCGTTGACGCCGGTCAGGTACTCGGTCTGCCGGTCGATGCGGGAGGGCGCGTTGCGCAGCGGGCTGACGTCGGTGACCCCGTCGGCCCCGGTGAGCTTCTTCTCGACGTCCGGGGAGAGCGAGTTGCCGTTCGCCATCGAGACGACGTAGTCCGCGCTGACCGCCGAACTGGCCATCTTGTCGATCGACTTCTGCAGACTGCCCGCCATCACCGTCATACCGGTGATCAGGGTGAGGCCGATCATCAGCGCCGAGGCGGTGGCCGCCGTACGGCGCGGGTTGCGCACCGAGTTCTGCCGGGCCAGCTTCCCCGAGATGCCGAAGATCCGCAGGACGGGGGCCGCCGCGGCGATCAGCGGGCGGGACAGCAGCGGGGTGAGGACGAAGACGCCGATGATGAGCAGGACCGCGCCGAAGCCCATCGGGGCCTGGCCGTCCGAGCCGTCCATCGTCGTCGCGGCCAGGACGACGGCGACACCGGCGGCGGCGAACAGGGCGCCGATCGTGTTCCGCAGCACCAGGGACTTCGTCGTCGCCTTCGCGTGCACGCTGCTCATCGCGGCGACGGGCGGGATCTTCGCGGCCCGGCGGCCGGGCAGCCAGGCGGCGAGCATCGTGATGAGGACGCCGACGAGCAGCGCGGTGGCGACCGTGCCGGGGGACACGACGAGCGGGCCGTCCGGGACGGTGGCGCCGAGCGTGCCCATCAGGGAGCGCATGCCCGCGCCGATGCCGATGCCCGCGGCGAGTCCGGTGACCGCGGCGACCGCGCCGACCACGAAGGCCTCGAGCAGCACGGACCGGGTGACCTGGCGGCGGGAGGCGCCGACCGCGCGCAGCAGGGCCAGCTCCTTGGTGCGCTGCGCGACCAGCATGGTGAACGTGTTCGCGATGATGAACGTGCCGACGAAGAGCGCGATCCCGGCGAAGACGAGCAGGCCCGTCTTCATGCCGCTCATCGACGAGGAGATCATCTCGGCCTGGTCGTCGGCGAGTTGCCGGCCGGTGGTCGTGGACGCGACCTCCTTGGGCACGACCTCGTCGAGCGCGGTGCGCAGCGCCGTCTGGCTGGTGCCGGCGGCGGCCTTCACGTCGATCTCGTCGTACGAGCCGACGGAGTGGAACAGCTTCTGGGCGGTCTCCGTGTCGAACAGCGCGAGGCTGCCGCCCGCGGCGACGTTGCCGTCGTCGGTGGTGAAGATGCCGGTGACGACGGGTTCGAGGACGGGACCGTCGACCGACAGCCGGACGGTGTCGCCGACGTGGTAGCCGGCGCGCTGCGCGGTCTCGGCGTCGATCGCCACCTCGCCGGTGCCGTGCGGGGCGTGACCGGCCGTCAGCGGGTAGCGGGGGTCCTTGTCGCCCCAGTAGTTGCCGCCCTGCGACTGGAATCCGCCGCCGATGAGCTTGCCGTCCTTGTCGGCGATGGCGGTGAAGCCGTCGACCACGCCGATGGCGGAGGCGGCGCCCGGTGTCCGGGCCGCCTTGTCGAGCAGCGGCCGGGTCAGCTTGTGGGTCGCGCCGACGGTGTCTCCCCTGTCCTCGGCGCTCTCCGGGCGGATGGCGACGTCGACCTGGTCGAAGCCCTTGGCGGAGCTCTTCTGGTAGGCGTCCGAGATGGTGTTGGTGAAGACCAGGGTCCCCGACACGAACGCCACGCCGAGCAGTACGGCGAGCACGGTCATCAGGAGCCTGGCCTTGTGCGCGAGCACGGTGCGCAAGGCGGTACGGAACATGGGTCTTCTCAGTCCAGGAGTCGCAGGAGGGCGCGGGAGGCCGCGAGCGGGCGCGGCAGGGTCGGAACGGTGCGGGGCGCCGAGGAGGAGCGGGGTGCCGGGGCCCGTGCGGCGGTGGGCCGTCCGGCCGGGGTCAGCTCGTGCGGACCTTGCCGTCGAACTGCTTCATACGGTCGAGGACGGAGTCGGCGGTCGGCTCGTACACCTCGTCGACGATCCGGCCGTCGGCGAGGAAGACGACCCGGTCCGCGTAGGCGGCGGCCACCGGGTCGTGAGTCACCATCACCACGGTCTGCCCCAGTTCCCGCACCGAGTTGCGCAGGAAGCCGAGGACCTCGGCGCCGGAGCGCGAGTCGAGGTTTCCGGTCGGCTCGTCGCCGAAGATGATGTCGGGCCGGGAGGCGAGGGCGCGGGCCACCGCGACGCGCTGCTGCTGGCCGCCGGAGAGCTGCGACGGGCGGTGGCCCAGCCGGTCGGCGAGGCCGATCATCCGGATCACCGTGTCCAGCCACTGCTTGTCGGGCTTGCGGCCCGCGATGTCCATCGGGAGCGTGATGTTCTCCAGGGCGGTCAGCGTGGGCAGCAGGTTGAACGCCTGGAAGATGAAGCCGATCTTGTCCCGGCGCAGCTTCGTGAGCTGCTTGTCCTTGAGGGAGCCGAGTTCGGTGTCGCCGATGCGCACCGATCCCGAGGAGAAGGTGTCCAGGCCGGCCACGCAGTGCATCAGCGTGGACTTGCCCGAGCCGGAGGGGCCCATGATCGCGGTGAACTCGGCCTGGCGGAAGCTGACGGAGACCTGGTCGAGGGCGACCACCTGGGTCTCGCCCTGCCCGTAGACCTTCGACAGTTCCGTGGCGCGGGCTGCGACCGCGGTGCTTGTGCCGGCGAGGGGAGTGGTGGTCACGGGAGGGTGCTCCTGTCGGGACGACGAGTTGTGCGAGGGACGGATTCCATCGTCCGTGCCGATCCGCGCCCCGGAGTCAGCCGCTGTTCCGGTTCCGGGGGCAGACTCCGGTCGCACCGCGAGCCGTTGTGTCATACCTGGGGATGACGGCTCTGCCCTGAGGGTCCTCCGGGTCGCGCTCCGCCGGGGGACCGCCCGGACGGTGAAATTCCGTCATTCCGTATACGGGGGCCGCGGCCGTCGGAAAGGCTGTTGGCAAGTGCTGATGGCCCTTACCCGGTGCTGATGCACCCTCAGACGTCAATAAAATAAGACAACATCGGTTCGCCCGGCCGCTGTTCGGGGGGCGGGCCCCGATAGGCTCGGAGTCTCGATGCGGGGCTCATGGCCTGCCCGGATGGTGGAATGCAGACACGGCGAGCTTAAACCTCGCTGCCCCTCGCGGGCGTGCCGGTTCAAGTCCGGCTCCGGGCACCTCCGATCTTCCCCTTGCTCCTGCTCACCCCTCCCCCGTGCCTGCCGGCCGGCCGTTGACAGCGGTCGTGCGGCGGCGGAGACTCCCTTCCGGGAAAGGTGAAGGAAATTTCACCAGGCGAACAAGGGGAAGCGAAGGGGCGTGCCGATGCGTACCACCGTGGGGATCGTCGGGGCCGGTCCGGCGGGGCTGCTGCTGGCCCGGCTGCTGCACCGCGCCGGGATCGACGCCGTGGTCCTGGAGAGCCGGGACCGCGCCTATGTGGAGCAGCGGCAGCGGGCGGGGATCCTGGAGCAGGGCACCGTCGACGTGCTCCGCGCCGCCGGCGCCGGGGAGCGGATGGACCGGGAGGGGCTGCGCCACGACGGGATCGAGCTGCGGCACGCCGGCCGGCGGCACCGGATCGACTTCCCGGCGCTCACCGGCGGACGGTCCGTGATGGTGTACGCGCAGACCGAGGTGTGCAAGGACCTCATCGCGCTCCAGCTCAAGGAGGGCGGTCCGCTGCTCTTCGGGGCCGAGGCGCTCGCCGTGGAGGGTGCCGAGGGCGACCGGCCCCGCGTGCGGTTCCGGCACGAGGGACGCGAGGACGTCCTGGAGTGCGACTACGTCGTCGGCTGCGACGGCTTCTGGGGCGTCGCCCGCAAGGCCGTGCCCGCGGCGCTCAGCCGCGTCTTCGAGCGGACCTACCCGTTCGCCTGGCTCGGCATCCTCGCCGACGTGCCGCCCTCGCACGACGAACTCGTCTACGCCCGCCACGACCGCGGCTTCGCCCTGCTCAGCATGCGCTCGCCCACCGTCTCCCGGCTCTATCTCCAGGTGCCCGAGGGAACCGATCCCGCGGCCTGGGGCGACGAGGAGATCTGGGACGAGCTGGAGCGGCGCCTGGCGACCACCGACGGATGGCGGCTGCGCCGGGGTCCCGTCACGGCGAAGTCCGTCACCCCCATGCGGAGCCACGTCCACGAGCCGATGCGGCACGGTCGGCTCTTCCTCGCCGGCGACGCGGCCCACATCGTGCCGCCGACCGGCGCCAAGGGCCTCAACCTCGCCGTCGGCGACGTCGTGACCTTCGCGCGCGCCCTCGTCCACCTCCGGGACACCGGATCGGCCGCCCTGCTCGACTCCTACGGCGAGACCTGTCTCGGCCGGGTCTGGCAGGCCGAGCGGTTCTCGTACGACATGACGACCCTGCTGCACCGCGACCCCGCCGCGAGCCCCTTCGAGGAGCGCCTCCAGCTCGCCCGCCTGGAGCGGCTCGCCACCTCCCGGTCGGCGGCGGCCGACCTCGCGGAGGGCTACACGGGCTTCCCCTTCGAGGCCGCGGCACCGGGCGGGACGCCCAGGCCGTAGGCGCGGCGGAACAAGAAGGGATCAAGGGCGGTTGACAGGGCACGTGAGCCGTCGAAGCCGGTGGTCACGGCTTCGTACCAGTACGGGCGTGCGTGGGGGCACACGCGTACGGTGGCACCACAAGGGAAAGATCCTCCCCAAGCACTAGGGTCAGTCCTTTGCCTACCTATTACTCTTGAGCCAAGGCCACGCAGGGTGGCCATGGAGGAGTGAAATGAGGAGCAGTAACCCGGTCTTCTCGCGACGGGGGTTCAGCCGCGACAACGGCTACGCGGGCTTCAACGCGGCGCCGCAGGCCGGGGGACCCGCTGTCGGCACGCAGGGGAACCCGTACGCCCAGCAGGGCGGCAACCCCTACGCGCAGAACCCGTACGCACAGCAGGACCTTCAGTACGGCGCCCCGCCGCAGGCCCCGGCCTCCGCCGGCCGTATGACGATGGACGACGTCGTCATGCGCTCGGCCATGACCCTCGGCACCGTCGTCGTGGGTGCCGTCCTGGCCTGGGCGCTGCTGCCGGTCTCCAGCACCAGCTACGGCCTGGCCATCGGCTCGGCGCTCGTCGCCTTCGTGCTGGCGATGGTGCAGTCGTTCAAGCGCAAGGCCACCCCGGCCCTGATCATCGGGTACGCCGCCTTCGAGGGTGTCTTCCTCGGGGTCCTCAGCGAGATGTACAACTCGCAGTGGTCCGGCGCGCCCTTCCAGGCCGTGCTCGGCACCATGGCGGTCACCGGCGCCACCCTCCTCGTCTACAAGGCGGGCTGGATCCGGGTCACCGCGCGGTACGCGCGCATCGGCATGACCATCGCCATCGCGTTCGTCGTCGTCCTGGCGGTGAACCTGCTGCTGGTCGCCTTCGGTGTCGCCCCGGACGGCGGTCTGCGCAGCAGCGGCCCGCTCGGCGCGATCGTCGGCATCCTGGCGATCCTGATCGGCGCCTTCTTCCTCACCCTCGACTTCAAGCAGATCGAGGACGGCATCGCCTACGGCGCGCCGAAGGACGAGGCGTGGCTGGCCGCGTTCGGCCTGACCCTCACGCTCGTGTGGATCTACGTCGAGATGCTGCGGCTGGTCGCCATCTTCAGCGGCGACGACTAGCGGCGCCGGCGGCCCTCGCGGCCGTCGACCGACACGAAGGGCCCGCGGACCTCACCGGTTCGCGGGCCCTTCGTCGTGGGTGCCGGTCGTCTCGGTCGTGCGCGCGCTCACCGGAGGTTGCGCGCGGCCCTCCTCAGGTCGTACTCGTGAATGATCGCCTTGGCGTGGCCGTACGCGAGGTCGTGCTCGGCGCGGAGCCAGCTCACCTTCTCCTCGAAGCGGAAGAGGGAGGGGCCTTCGTCGACGGTGCGGATCCAGTCGGAGATCTCACGACCGGTGCAATGGGGGATGCGGGCGAGCAGATTGCGATGGGTCTCCTCGGAGAAGACGTGGGACATCGGCGCCTCCGGACGCAAAGGGGATGTAAGCCGGTCCTTCACGCCACCGTGCCTGAGCGTTGGGTTGTTGGCAACAGTCCCGCCGCTGCGCGTAGTCTCGCGGCGTGCTGGATACGACGCCGTTGACCCGAGCCGTGGACCACTTCGCCGACCGGCTGCGCGCCGCGCCGCAGAGCCGCCTGCAACGCGGTGCGGCGGCCGAGGCCCTGGGCCTGGCCAGGGAGTTCGCACTGCGCACCCAGCGGGTCGAGGACCCCGCGGGGGAGCCGCGGGAGATGCCCGACGCCGGGATGTTCGCCGCCGCCGACCAAATCACCGTCGCCGCGCACGACTTGGCGCTCGTACTGAAGGACGAGGACGAACTGGCCGAAGCGGTCACGCTCGTCGCGGAGGCACAGAAACGCGCCGGGGTCTGATCCAGGGGATCGACTCCGGCGCGCGGTGTGCCGCTCGGTGGGGCGCTCGTGGCGCCGACGTCACAGGGACGCTATGACGCGGTCCGCCAGGATGTACACGTTCTCCTCGCCGAAGGCGAAGGTCAGGGCGTACGCGCCCGAGACGCCGGAGCCGCCCAGCAGGACCGGGGTCTCACCGGCGTCCAGCGCGGCGGCGAGCTGCTCGGCGGTCTCGCGGTGGCCCGGGGTCATGCACAGCGTGGTGCCGTCGGCGAAGACGTAGACGTCGAGCGTGCCGAGCGGGCCGGGACGGACGTCCGCCAGCTCCGTACGGGACTCGGCGAGCTCCTCCAGGCAGGCCACCGTGCGTTCGTGGTCGTCGACCACGGGTGACTGCACGGGGACGAAGTCCGGATGCGAGGGGTGCCGGCGGCGGGCCGCGGCGAGTTCCGGCGAGTCGCCGGAGGTGGCGCCCTGGAGGAAGTCCTCGACGTCGGGACCGGCCTCGGTCACCGGCTCCAGGTGCTCCAGGCCCACGAAGTCCGAGTGGCGCGGCAGGAACAGCTCACTGTCGGGCAGGCCGAGCAGCGAGGGCGCGTCGGAGGCGTCCCGCGCCTCCTGGGCGGCCCAGAAGGCCCGCGCCTCGGCGAGCTCGCGCTCCCTCTCCTCGGCGAGCGCCTCGGCCACGGCCGTGCGTATCTCGTCCGCGTCGGCCGCTCCACGCGCCGCGGGCACGAGGCCGCGCGCGTCACCGGCGCGGCTCTCTACCAGTTCGTTGTGCAGGGCCGCGACCTGCCGGCGCAGACCCCGCAGGGTGCGCAGAGCGGCGACGCCCACGGCCGCGGTGGCGGCGGTGGTGAGCAGCAAAGCAATCGGCATGGCGCTCACTGACGTACTCCCGGTTCAAAGTCGGCCCCCGACTTCCTACATCAGCTTGAAGGGCGAACCACCAAACTGTCAGTGCGTAACGTCACAAATGGGACAGGACTTTGGGGCCGGGGTTTAGCCACGTAACCACTTTGACCTGCGCGAACGCCGGTCGGGAGGGACATAGGTCACATCTTGGATGGGATTGGATCACAAATCGGCCCAGAGCCCCGGTGGTTGTGGGAGTCTGGGCCGTTTCGGTCACCGTGCGTTCAACTCCCGTCACCCACAGGGTGACGGGAGTTCGCGGGTGTCCTAGCTGAGGCGCTCGATGACCATCGCCATGCCCTGGCCGCCGCCGACGCACATGGTCTCCAGGCCGAACTGCTTGTCGTGGAACTGGAGGCTGTTGATGAGCGTGCCGGTGATGCGGGCGCCGGTCATGCCGAAGGGGTGGCCGACGGCGATGGCGCCGCCGTTCACGTTCAGCTTGTCCAGCGGGATCTCCAGGTCGCGGTAGCTCGGGATCACCTGGGCGGCGAAGGCCTCGTTGATCTCGAACAGGTCTATGTCGCCCACGGTGAGTCCGGCGCGGCGCAGCGCCTGCTTGCTGGCCTCCACCGGGCCGAGGCCCATGATCTCGGGGGACAGGCCGGTGACGCCGGTCGAGACGATGCGGGCGAGCGGGGTCAGGCCGAGCTCGCGGGCCTTCGTGTCCGACATGATCACGAGGGCGGCGGCGCCGTCGTTCAGCGGGCAGCAGTTGGCGGCGGTGACCATGCCGTCGGGGCGGAAGACGGGCTTGAGGCCCTGGACGCCCTCCAGCGTCACCCCCGCGCGCGGGCCGTCGTCCTTGCTGACGACCGTGCCGTCCGGGGTGGTGATCGGGGTGATCTCCCGCTCCCAGAAGCCGTTCTTGACGGCTTCCTCGGCGAGGTTCTGCGAGCGGACGCCGAACTCGTCCATGTCCTGGCGGGTGACGCCCTTGAGGCGGGCCAGGTTCTCGGCGGTCTGGCCCATCGCGATGTACGCGTCCGGGATCAGGCCGTCCTCGCGCGGGTCGTGCCAGGACGAGCCCTCCGACTGCGCGACCTCGACCGTGCGGGCCTCGGCGTCGGCGAAGAGCGGGTTGTGGGTGTCCGGCATGCCGTCGGAGGTGCCCTTGACCGACCGCGACACCATCTCGACGCCCGCCGAGATGAAGACGTCGCCCTCGCCGGCCTTGATGGCGTGCAGGGCCATGCGGGAGGTCTGGAGCGAGGAGGAACAGTAACGGGTGATCGTGCAGCCGGGGAGGTGGTCCATCCCCATCTGCACGGCCACGATCCGGGCGAGGTTGTGGCCCTGCTCGCCGCCGGGGAGGCCGCAGCCGAGCATCAGGTCGTCGATGTCCCTCGGGTCGAGCCCGGGGACCTTGGCCAGGGCGGCCTCGATGATCGTGGCGGTCAGGTCGTCGGGACGCACGTCCTTCAGGGAGCCCTTGAAGGCGCGGCCGATCGGGGAGCGGGCGGCTGAGACGATCACGGCTTCGGGCATCACGGCTCCATTGGCGCTCTGGGATGTGTACAGGGCTGCTTGGGAAGTTACCCGCACGTACCGCCCGGGTCACCGGTCTCGACGTGTGACACGGGCCGCACTTTCCAAGCGCTTGCTTTTTTCTGGCGGGGGCGCCTTGGGGGAGGGGGGTCCGCTTTCCCCGCCGGGTTTCATCGGCGGCCCGGCGCTGGTGTCCCCCCCACCTGGGGCTCCGCCCCAGACCCCGCTCCTCAAACGCCGGAGGGGCTGAATTTCCCTCCCCTCGGCCGAGCCCCCAGGGGCGCGGGGAACTGCGCGAACGGTGCGGCTCCCGGGGCCGCGCTTCTCGATGCCGGCCGGGGTGGGATGCCCAGGGGCGCGGGGAACTGCGCGAGCAGGCCCCCGCGCCCGCGGGCGACAGCGGGGTGGGCCGGGCGGGGGCAGGTCGACCCGGCCCGGGCCCGGGCGAGGTCAGGGCGAGGGGGCCGGGGTCGGGTCTGTGGCGGGGAGGCGGCGGCGTCGGCGGCGTTTGAGGAGGGCCCAGGGGCCGCGAGGCCCCGTCGGCATCGCGGCGGCCACCTCCGTGCCGGGCTCGGACGCCGCCTCCGCGGCGGCCCGCGCGACCGGCAGGAACCCCTCGTTGCGCGAGACGTCCGGCCGCTCCTCCTCCGGCCACAGACTCAGCGCGGCGCACACCGTGGGCAGCAGCGCCATGGCCGCCGTCGCGTACCCCTCGGCCGAGGGGTGGTAGTGGTCGGGCCCGAACAGCTCCCGCGGATTCGCCTCGAACTCGGGCCCCAGCAGGTCGCCCAGCGACACCGTGCGCCCACCCTGCTCGACCGTGCCGATCGTCTGCGCCGCGGCCAGCTGACGGGACGCCCGCCGGGCGAGCCACCGCAGCGGCTGCTGGACCTGCTCGACCGTCCCGAGGTCGGGACACGTGCCGACGACCACCTCCGCGCCGGCCGTCCGCAGCCGCCGTACCGCGGCCGACAGATGGCGCACGGACCGCGTCGGCGGCATCCGGTGCGTCACGTCGTTCGCGCCGACCATGATCACGCAGATGTCCGGCAGCGGGGAGCCGTCCGTCAGGGCGAGCGCCACCTGCCGGTCCAGGTCGTCCGACTGGGCCCCGGGCAGCGCCACGTTGCACAGCTCCACCGGCCGCTCCGCCACCGCCGCGAGCCCCGACGCCAGCAGCGCCCCCGGCGTCTGGCGGGCCCGCCGCACACCCTGGCCCGCGGCCGTGGAGTCACCGAGCATCATCAGACGCAGCGGCGGCTCGTCAGGGGAGGCGCCCGCGTAGTCGTACCCGTACAGACCGTCCGCGCGCGGGGCGTACGGAGCGTGTCCGTTGCCCACGTGCCGTTTCGCCAGCTGCACCTCCGCCAGCACCAGACCGACGGCCGCCGCGCCCACCAGCCCGACCCCGCCACCGCCGTACGCCGCTCCCGCAGCGATCCGCCGGGCCACCCTCGCCCTCGACAAGCTCGACATCCGTCGCCGCCACCTCCTCGTAGCCGTACAACCACTGCTTGCCCCGAAGAGGAGGTCGGCCAATCTCAACGGGGCGTGAACGCCTGCCCAGGGCCGTAGGCTGACGGGACCATTCCTGTAAAAAACGCAGCTCCGGAGACAACGGTGCAATTCCACGACTCGATGATCAGCCTCGTCGGCAACACCCCGCTGCTGAGGCTCAACAACGTGACCGCGGGCATCCAGGCGACCGTCCTGGCGAAGGTCGAGTACTTCAACCCCGGCGGTTCCGTGAAGGACCGCATCGCCCTGCGCATGATCGAGGCCGCCGAGGAGAGCGGCGCCCTCAAGCCGGGCGGCACGATCGTCGAGCCGACCAGTGGTAACACCGGTGTCGGCCTCGCCATCGTGGCGCAGCAGAAGGGGTACAAGTGCATCTTCGTGTGCCCCGACAAGGTCTCCACCGACAAGATCAACGTGCTGCGCGCGTACGGGGCGGAGGTCGTGGTCTGCCCCACCGCCGTGGACCCGGAGCACCCGGACTCGTACTACAACGTCTCCGACCGGCTGGTCCGTGAGACGCCCGGAGCCTGGAAGCCCGACCAGTACTCCAACCCGAACAACCCCCTGTCGCACTATCACTCGACCGGCCCCGAGCTGTGGGACCAGACGGAGGGGAAGATCACCCATTTCGTCGCGGGTGTGGGCACCGGCGGGACCATCTCCGGCACCGGCCGGTACCTGAAGGACGCCAGCGACGGCAGGGTCCAGGTCGTCGGCGCCGACCCCGAGGGGTCCGTCTACTCCGGCGGTTCGGGCCGCCCGTACCTCGTCGAGGGCGTCGGTGAGGACTTCTGGCCGACCGCGTACGACCGTACGGTCGCCGACGAGATCGTCGCCGTGTCCGACAAGGACTCCTTCCAGATGACGCGCCGCCTCGCCAAGGAGGAGGGCCTGCTCGTCGGCGGCTCCTGCGGCATGGCCGTGGTCGCCGCGCTGCGCGTGGCCGAGCGCCTCGGCCCGGACGACGTCGTCGTGGTGCTGCTCCCCGACAGCGGGCGCGGCTACCTCAGCAAGATCTTCAACGACGAGTGGATGGCCGACTACGGCTTCCTGGAGGACACCGGCCCGAACGCGCGCGTCGCCGACGTGCTGAAGGACAAGGCGCACGGCTCCATCCCGTCCCTCGTCCACATGCACCCGGAGGAGAGCGTCGGCGAGGCCATCGAGGTGCTGCGCGAGTACGGCGTCTCGCAGATGCCGATCGTGAAGCCGGGCGCCGGCCACCCGGACGTGATGGCCGCCGAGGTCATCGGTTCGGTCGTGGAGCGCGAGCTGCTCGACGCGCTGTTCACCCAGCGGGCCTCGCTGAACGACCCGCTGGAGAAGCACATGTCGGCGCCGCTGCCGCAGGTCGGTTCCGGTGAGCCGGTCGGCGACCTGATGTCCGTGCTCGGCACCGCCGACGCCGCGATCGTGCTCGTCGAGGGCAAGCCCACCGGCGTCGTCAGCCGTCAGGACCTGCTGTCCTTCCTGGCCAAGGGCGGCACCCGCCAGTAGCCCGGACCGGCTGTTCAGGACGCACGACACCGTCCCGGTGTCGTGCGTCCGTGCGTTCGGGGGGCCCGTACCGGATCAGCTGACGGATCTTCCCGGCCCGTCCGGGGCGAACTTCGCGGAAGTGGTACGAGCGCGTCACGTCCACGCAGCACCCGCTTAACACGCGTCCGGCACATTGGTGGATGTCGGCAGGGCGGGAGCGGCTCCCCGCCCCGGCCGACGCCAAAACGGCGCCAAGGACCTCCGGAGCGGCTCCCGGACCTCCATGGACGCCAAGGACGCGCACGCCCGGCCCTGACCCGGCACGCGTCCCTCGCGGGGACCGCCGTCGTCCCGCCCCCCGGTAACGGGGGTGCGGCGGTCCCCGCGCTATACGTCACGAGGGCCCGGTACTCGGATCGACCGAGTACCGGGCCCTCACGTGTGTCCGTCGTCCAGAGCCCCGGAGAGTCCCGTGCGGCGTGCGGTCCTAGTCCTCCCAGTCCGAGCCGCCCCGGCCGGACCTGCGGCGGCCGAAGAAGTCCGGGGACAGGCGCGCCGCCTGCACCACGTTCACCCCGACGATGCCGACCCAGGCGACGAGCAGTCCCTTCAGGCCCGCGACCCCGCCGCCGATCCCGGACAGCGGGACGGCGAGCACGAGGGAGACGATCCCGAAGCCGAACCGCTCGCCCCAGGAGTCGGACGACTGGGGCGAACGCGCGCCGCGCGCCGCCACCATCTGCTGCTCGGCGAGCTGACGCCGCACCCGGCGGTCGACCGCTCCGTCGAGGCGCTGCTCGACCTTCTCCAGGAACGAGTCGACGAGCGCGGACTCGTACTCGTCGCCGAGTTCCCTGCGCGCGTGCAGGGTGGCGTCGAGTTCCTTCTTCAGTTCGGCGTCGTCGTGGCGGGCATCCATACCGGTCATGCCTCTCACGTTAGGCAGCCGCGGGCCCCGTGGCACTGGGGTTAGCCCCCCTGTTACGGCGGGGCTGACCCCCCGGGTCCCTTGCCCGCCCTGCATACCGTCATGCAGAGTTCTCCCTGTCTGAATAGGTTGGCAACGGGCCGGCGCCGAGCGCCGGCCGCCGAAGGCCGCCGGGCAGGATCCGACGTCCGGACCGAGGAGGGTGTGCGCGTGATGTCGTCGCAGACTGTGGACACGTCGAGTGCGGTGGCCCGCCCGGCGCACGTCCCGCTCGTGGTCCTGGACGGCCGCGGCACCGGCGTGGACGACGTCGTACGCCTCGCCGACGGGCTCGCCCGGCCGGTTCCCGGCACCGACGGCATGAAGCGCGCCGAGGTCTCCTGGGACGCCGCCCGGCAGATCGCCGCCACCGGCCGCGTCTACGGCCGCTCCACCGGGGTCGGCGCCAACCGCAACGAGGATGTGCCCACCGAGGCGGCCGCCGACCACGGCCTGCGCCTGCTGCGCAGCCACGCCGGAGCCATCGGGGAGGAACTCCCCGCACGCCAGGTCCGCGCCATGCTCGCCGTCCGCGCCAACCAGCTCCTGGCCGGTGGCGCCGGACTGCGCCCCAGCGTCGTGACGGCACTCTGCGAGGCCCTGGAGACCGGCGTCTTCCCGGTCGTCAACGCGTTCGGCTCCGTCGGCACCGGCGACATCGCCGCCCTCGCCCAGCTCGGCCTCGCCCTCGCCGGCGAACACCCCTGGCGGGGTCCCGACGGGGCCACGCCGACCGCCCTGGCCCCGGTACCGCAGCCGCTCGACAACAACGACGCCCTCGCCCTCATCAGCAGCAACGCGCTCACCCTCGGACAGGCCGCGCTCGCACTGCACGAACTGCGCGGGCTGATCGGCGCCACCCAGGTCGTCGCCGCTCTGTCACTGCTGGCCGTCGACGGCTCCCACGAGGCGTACGCGGCCCCCGTGCACGCCGCCCGCCCGCACCGGGGATCGGTGGAAGTGGCCCGCAGGATGCGGGAGTTGATCGGCGCCGCGGACCGTCCCACCCCACCCCTCGGCCGGATCCAGGACCCGTACGGCTTCCGCTGCCTCCCGCAGATACACGGCCCCGCGCAGGACGCGGCGGACGCCCTGGAGGACGTGCTCGCCGTCGAGATCAACGCCGCGGCCGAGAACCCGCTCATCTCCGCCGAGGACATGGCCGCCTACCACCACGGCGGCTTCTACCAGGCCCAACTCGCCCTCGCCCTGGACCACTTCCGGCTCGCCGTCACCCAGGTCGCACGGCTGTCCACCTCGCGCCTGTCCACCCTCAACGAGCCCGCGTACACCCGCCTGCGTCCCTTCCTCGCGGACCAGGAGGCGGCGTCCTCCGGCGTGATGATCCTGGAGTACGCCGCCGGTGCCGCCCTCGGTGACCTGCGGGCGTTCTCCGCGCCCGCCTCGCTCGGCCACGCTGTACTCTCCCGAGGCGTCGAGGAACAGGCGAGTTTCGCCTCGCTCGCCGCACGTCAGACGCTGCGGGCCTGCGACGCGTACCGTCTCGTCGTCGGCTGTGAACTGGTCGCCGCCGTACGGGCGCTGCGCCAGCGCGGCCTGCGGCCCGGCCCGGAGCTGCCGGCCGGACGGGCGCTGGAACTGGCCGAGGCGGCACTCGACGCCGAGCAGGCCGACCGGCCGCTCACGGACGACGTGGCGGCGGCCGCCGCACTGCTCGACCGGTTCACGGACATCTGGAGGGGGAGCACGCCATGAGCGCGGACAAGGCCGCAGGCACGCACACCGGCGAGGACGCGGGCGGGGGCACGCACGGCACCGGGGCCGCGGACGGGGACGCGTCGGTGACCACAGGCTCCGCCGACGACGGCGGGACGCGGGTGAACGACAGCCCCGCCGGACGCCTCCAGGCCCTCTTCGAGGGACGCCGGCTCACCCCCACCCAGCGGCGCATCGCGCACAGCATGGTGCGCAGCGCCGCCGACGTGCCGTTCCTCTCCAGCGTCGAACTCGCCGAACTCGCCGGGGTCAGCCAGCCCTCCGTCACCCGCTTCGCCGTCGCCCTCGGCTTCGACGGCTACCCGGCGCTGCGCCGGCACCTGCGCGAGGTCGCGCCCGCCGAGCCGGCCACCGACACGACCGCCTACAACGAGTACCAGCAGGCCGTCGAGGCCGAGATCGAGAACCTGCGGCACCTCGCCGAGGCCCTCGCCGACCCGCGGCCCGTCGCCCGGGCCGGCCGGCTGCTCGCCGCGTCCCGCCCGCTGCCCGTCCTCGGACTGCGCGCCGCCGCCTCCCAGGCCTACGGCTTCGCCTACTTCGCCGCCAAGGTCCACCCCGACGTCCGGCTGCTGCACGAAGGCGGCACGATGCTCCAGGACCGGATCGACGCGGCCGTCCGGGCCGGGGCCACCGCCCTGCTCTGCTTCGCGCTGCCCCGGCACCCGCGCGAGGTCGTCGACGCCCTCGGCCACGCGAAGGAGGCCGGACTCACCGTCGTCACCGTCGCGGACTCGGCGTTCGCGCCGGTGGCCAAGGTGTCCGACCTGCTGATCCCCGCCGCCGTCGGCACCGGCCTCGCCTTCGACACGGCGTGCGCGCCGATGCTGCTCGGCCGCGTGCTGCTGGAGGCCATGTGCGACGACCTGCCGGACGCGCAGGCGCGACTGGAGCAGTTCGACGCCCGCGCCGCCGCACGGGGGCTGTTCGTGGAGTAGGCGGCGCGATCCCACCCGGGTGGCCGACGGCCGCCGTACGGCCCCCGGGTTCTCAGATTCGTCTCACGTTCCGCCGCTAGCCTGCGCGCCCGAAGAGACAACGGGCGCGGCGCCTGCCGGCGGCACGTCCGTTGCGCGGACGTGCGGGGACAGGAGGCGGAACATGGCGCGCGGAGGACAGGGACTGGCCCGGATGGCCGTCGTGGTGCGGGCCGGAGCCGCACCGCTTTGGTGGTGCGGGGTGTTCGCGGCCGGCATCGGGGTGCTCGTCCCCGGGCTGACCGGACGCAGGATCGGGGTCCTCGCGGGGGCCGCGCTGTTCCTCGTCGCGGTGGTCGTCGTGGCGGCCCGGCGCAGGAAGCGGTACGCCGCCCTGGTCCGGTCCGCCGCCCGCGCCGGCAAACAGGACGTGCTCCAGGACCGCGCCGTGACGGTCCGCAACTGGCGCCGGGGCCACCGCTGGTGGCTGCTGCTCGCCTTCGCCGCCGCGCTCGGCAGCTCCTTCGCGCTGCCCGCCGCGGGCGGCATGCTGCTCGCCGGCGCGGGCGTCGGACTGTGGCTGAAGGCCGGGCGCCTCGGCCGGCTCGAACAGGCCGGGCAGGAGCTGATCTGGGTGCGCGTCGACTGGCTCGGACCGCGCGCCGGCGCCCCCGCGGGCAAGCCGGTCAAGGCCGTACGGACCACCGGCCCGGCAGCGGGCGACGCCGCGCCCGGAGGGGCACGGCGTCGCTGACCCGTCGCGGGGTCCTCGCTCGCCCCGGAGCCGGTCCTAGACCTCCAGATCCGTCTCGATGCGCTTGAGCTGGTGGCGGGCCATCGCCAGGTTGGCCCGCTTCTGGTCGAGCACGAGGTACAGGAACAGTCCGTTCCCGCCGCGCCCCTTCATGAGCCGGATCAGGTGGTACTGGTCGGAGAGCGTGATCAGGATGTCCTCGATCTCGCCCTTCAGACCCAGGTGCTCCATGGTGCGCAGCTTGGCGCGGACCACGTCGGTGTTGCCGGCCGCCGCGACGGTGAGGTCGAAGCTCTTGCTGCCGCCGATCGTGCCCAGCGCCATACCGCTGGTGTAGTCGACGAGCGCCGCTCCGGTCGCGCCCTCGATGGACGCCAGGGCTTCTTTGAGGGCGGTCTCGGTGTTCGTCATGATGTGGTGCTCCTTCTCAACTCTCGGATGTGCTGGGGTGGTTGGTAACAGGTGTGGTCGTGGGCCGGGCGGGTGTCGTGCCGCGCGGAGGGCGGCGCGGCATGCCCGGTGAGGGTTTCGGGGCCTGCTTGGCCGGGGCGGCGGGCGGTTCGCCGCGTGCGGCGGCGGCGTCGACCAGCTCCCCGATCCGGGTGCCGGAGCGCCGCCCCTCCAGATGCAGCCGGCCGACGTTGACGCGGTCCTGGGCGAGAAGCGTCAGCACGGCGGAGCCGCCCGCCGCGTAGGTCGCCACATAGCCGTTCACACCGCGCACGAGCAGCTCGCGCAGGTCGCCCTGGCCGGTGGCGTCCGCCATCCGGATGGCGACCCCGAGGGCCGCCGCGGTGAGCGCGGCCAGACCGTCCGGCTCGACGCCGGGGGTGTCGTGGGCGAGGACGAGACCGTCGGCGCTGGCCGCGAGCGCTCCGGTCAGCTGGGGCACCCGGGCCCGTAACCGGTGCAGCTCGTCGAGGACTTCGGGCTCCGCCGCCATCAGCAGTCTCCTCTCGGCACGCTGTCGCAGCGCGCGGATCACAAGGCCTCCCGCGGGTCGGTACTCACAAGGCCTCCAGCGCGTCTCTGAGACGTCGCAGCAGGGCGACGTCGGGATCGTTGGAGGACTGGGTGAGCACACCGGGCACGGAGGGCGGCCGCGCCGCGGGCGCGGCCGTCACGAGGCCGGCGGCGGCGAGCCGGCGCAGGTCGACCAGCGTGTGGAAGGCGGGCCGGCCGAGCGCCGCGGACACGTCGGCCGCCGTGCGGACGCCGTCCACCCGGCCGAGGACGGCCTCCTGGCGCAGCGGGACCGCGGGCCCCGCGGCGAGGCCGGCGCGGCGCAGCGGGGCGGTGTCGGTCGCCGCGTCGGGCCATATGCGGTGCAGCAGTTCGCGCCGGCGCACCGTCTCGCGCTCCAGGGCGGCGACGGGTACGGGGCGGAGCGTGCCGAACCAGTGCGCGGCACCGTACCGGAAGCGGCTCGGGGTGCTGCTGGGGCCGAGCACGAAGTACGCGGCGTCGTAGAGCGAACCGAGGTGGCACAGCTGTAGCGCGCCCTCCGCTATGCGGCCGCTGTCGATCAGGAACCGGCCCACCCGGCGGCGGGCGCCGGCCAGGGCGACGGCCTCGCGCCAGACCTCGGGGTCCAGCACCCCGCGGGCGGAGAACAGCACGTCGATGCCGGGGGTGAACGGGCTCTCTGCGTGCACCACCTCGCCGTCGGCGAGGTAGAGGGTGCCGCGTTCGCGGATGAGGACGCCGGTGGCCCGCTCGGCGGCGAGCCGGCCGAGCATGGGCGAGACCCCGCCCGCTTCGGTGCTCGGAGCCCTGTCGCGCACCGGGAGCCGGGGCGGGGGAGGGGTTCTGACGGTCGTCATACGAGCACCAGCCGTCCGGCCATCTCGCCGAGCCGGATCCGGGCCAGTGCGAGGTTGCCGTCCGAGCGGCCCAGCCACAGGTGCAGGAACACGCTGCTGTCGAAGCTGGTCCGCACGAACCGGAGGACGTGGTAGCTGTCGCGGTTGCTGATGATCAGGTCCTCGATGGGGGTCTCCTGGTCCGACCACTCGGACCAGTCGGAGCCGTCCTTCGGAGCGAACGACCGGTTCTCGGCGGCGAGTCGGGCCAGCTCGGCCGCCTCCGCCGCGGTCGTCTCGTGGTCGTCGCCCGGCGCGTCGCCGACCGTGCCCAGGGCCAGCCCGCTGGTCCAGTCGACCACCGAGGCACCCCGCGCACCGGGCAGTGTCATGGCTTCCAGCAGGCACTCGTCGATTCCGGGCACCGTGTCTCCCCTCCCGCCAAGGGTTCGGCCGAGTGACGCAGAAGTTACGCACTGTGTGCGCGATGAGTGAGTGATCCGGCATTTTCCTGTGGAACATGCCCCGGATGACTAAGGTGGGTCAACTGACCATATTTTCCGGCGTTCTTGAAACCGCAGGTGGGCGGTTTGTGCGGCCTTGGGGCGCACGACGGGGGCGCTCACGGGCCGAAGAGGGCGCGCGGCCTGCCGTACACGCCGGGAAGGTGCCCGCGCGACGGCGGCGCGACAGGGCGTGCCGCCGGTTCCGGCGGGAGATCCACGCCGGCGGCACGCTCCTCGGACGCGCGGGCCCGCGTTCGGGTTCCCGACGGAGCGGGAGCGGGGGTTCCGGAGGCGCCCCGCCGCGAGAGGGAGCCCTTCGGTGGGGGCCCCGCGCCGCGGCGGGCCTGAGCGAGGGGCTGCTACAGGGCGGTGAGCGACGGGCCGTGCGCGCCGCCCGACTCCGCGACGATCTCCTCCACGGTCTGCGGCTCCCGCACGACGGCGAACCGCACACCGCCGCTGCCGCCTCCGCCGTCCGTCCGGCCGTCGCCTTCCCTGGTGTCGTGTCCCGTGCCGCCGCCGTCCGGCGCGAAGCCGTAGATGCCCGGGCGCGCGAGGGAGTTGTACGCGTAGTGGTGGGCGAAGTAGTACGCGCCGGTGTCCAACGCAGCCGCCAGGTCGCCCTGTTCGAACAGCGGCAGGGCCCGCCCCTCGGCGAGCAGGTCGCCCGCGAAACAGGCGGGACCCGCGATGTCCTGCACCACGTCCGGCCCGGTCTTGGGGCGGCCCTTGGCGTCGTACGCGGCGATCCGCAGCGGCCAGGCACCCGGCGCGTACACCGTGCGGGCCGCCACCTGGACGCCCGCGTGGGTGACGGCGATCGCGCGTCCCCCCGCGCTCTTGGCGTACTCGACCCGCGCCACGACGGTGCCGTGCTTGGCCAGCAGCGACCGGCCGAACTCGGTCACCAGCCCGTACCGCCCGTCGAACAGGCCCGGTACCACTTCGGCGAGCAGCCGGGCGTACTGCGCGTACGTCGGGGCCGTCGCGTCGGAGCCGAAGTTGACCGGCAGTCCGCCGCCGATGTCGATCGTGTCGACCTGCCGCCGCCCGACGTGCCGGTTGATCTCCTCCGCCAGCGCGTACGTCTCCGCCACGCCCTGCGCCATCAGCGAGAGCGGCATGCCCTGCGACCCCGAGTGGGCGTGCAGGCGGGTCAGCCAGGGCCGGTCGGCGTACGCCCGCACGATCCACGCGCGGGCGCCCTCGTCCCGGAGCGCGACGCCGAACTTCGAGGTCGCCGTGGCCGTGGACAGCGCTCCGATGGAACCGCCGCCGACCTGCGGATTGACCCGCAGTCCGATGGGCGAGCCGGTGGGCGCCGAGCGCACCATCGCGTCGATCCGCTCCAGCTCCTGCGGGTTGTCCGCGTTCACCGCGATGCCGAGCGCCAGTGCCTCGCGCAGTTCGGCGGAGGTCTTGGCGGGGGAGTCGAGGACGGTCCGGTCGGGGGACACCCCGGCCGCGCGGGCGAGCGCCAGTTCTCCCGGGCTCGCCACCTCGGCGCCGACGCCCTCGTCGGCCAGCAGCCGCAGGACGGGCACGAGGGGGGCCGCCTTCACGGCGAAGGCGTGCAGCACGGGGGTGCCGGGCGCGGTCACGGTGTCGAAGGCGGCGCGCAGGGCGGCCGCCGAGGCCCGGATGCCCGGCACGTCGAGCAGAGCGACGACGGGCTGTTCCAGGGTGAGGAGGCCCTGCTCCACGGCGGCCCGCACGGCGTCGTCCCGGCGGGCGACGCGCTCGGCGTCCGCGGCCGCCACGGCGGCGGCGCCGACACCGCTCCCGTCGGGGGCGCCGCTTCCGCCCCGGTCCGGCGCCGCGCCGCCCGCCCCGGGGCCGGCCGCCGCGCTCCCGGATCCGCCGAAGTCCGGCTCACCGCTCCCGCCGCGTCCCGGTGGCCGGTTCCCGCCCGGTGTCCCGGCCCGCTCCGGTGTCCCGTTCCCGCCCGGCGTCCCGTTCCCGCTCCCCGTCCTGTCGCCCGAAGACGGTCCGGACGTTCCTGCCGAAGACATCGCAGCCCCACTCACCCTGTCGAACGGCGGATCTCCCGCCCCGTCCATCTCTGCGCCCATGGATCCCAGCCAAACATCAGTGACCGCCAGGAGCCTTCCGTGGAGCTATTGACTAGGCCTATTCAAGGGGCGAGGATGTGAATATCCATAGCAACAGTCCGCTGGGAGGCAGACCATGTCAGGACCCCGCCCCGTCCGAGCACCGCGCGGTACGGAACTGAGCGCCCTGGGATGGCAGCAGGAGGCCGCCCTTCGGATGCTGCAGAACAACCTCGACCCCGAGGTCGCCGAGCACCCCGACAAGCTCGTGGTCTACGGCGGCACCGGCAAGGCCGCCCGCGACTGGCGCTCCTTCGACGCCATGGTCCGCACGCTGCGCACCCTCAAGCAGGACGAGACGATGCTCGTCCAGTCCGGCCGCCCCGTCGGCGTCATGCAGACCCACGAGTGGGCCCCGCGCGTCCTCATCGCCAACTCCAACCTGGTCGGCGACTGGGCGAACTGGGAGGAGTTCCGGCGCCTGGAGGCCCTCGGCCTCACCATGTACGGCCAGATGACCGCCGGTTCCTGGATCTACATCGGCACCCAGGGCATCCTCCAGGGCACCTACGAGACCTTCTCCGCCGTCGCCGCGAAGAAGTTCAACGGCACCCTCGCCGGGACCATCACCCTGACCGCCGGCCTCGGCGGCATGGGCGGCGCCCAGCCCCTCGCCGTGACGATGAACGACGGCGTCGCCATCTGCATCGACGTCGACCCGCGCGCCATCGAGCGCCGCATCGAGCACCGCTACCTGGACGTGAAGGCCGACTCCCTGGAGCACGCGCTCCAGCTCGCCGTCGAGGCCCGCGACCAGCGCAGGCCGCTCTCCATCGGCCTGCTGGGCAACGCCGCGGAGCTGCTGCCGCGCATGCTCGCCGAGGGCGCGCCCATCGACATCGTGACCGACCAGACCTCGGCCCACGACCCGCTCGCCTACCTCCCCGTCGGCATCGACTTCGACGACATGGCCGACGCGGCCGCCAAGGACCCGGCGGGCTTCACCACCCGCGCCCGCGAGTCCATGGCGCGGCACGTCGAGGCCATGGTCGGCTTCATGGACGCCGGCGCCGAGGTCTTCGACTACGGCAACTCGATCCGCGGCGAGGCCCAGCTCGCCGGGTACGACCGGGCGTTCGCCTTCCCCGGCTTCGTCCCCGCCTACATCCGCCCGCTGTTCTCCGAGGGCAAGGGCCCCTTCCGCTGGGCCGCCCTGTCCGGCGAGGCCTCCGACATCCACAAGACGGACAAGGCGATCCTCGACCTCTTCCCGGAGAACGAGTCGCTGCACCGCTGGATCAAGCTGGCCGGTGAGCGCGTCCACTTCCAGGGCCTGCCCGCCCGGATCTGCTGGCTCGGCTACGGCGAGCGCGACAAGGCCGGTGAGCGCTTCAACGACATGGTGGCCTCCGGCGAGCTCGCCGCCCCCCTCGCCATCGGCCGCGACCACCTCGACTGCGGCTCCGTCGCCTCCCCGTACCGCGAGACGGAGGCCATGCTCGACGGCTCCGACGCGATCGCCGACTGGCCGCTGCTGAACGCCATGGTGAACGTCGCCTCCGGCGCCTCCTGGGTCTCCATCCACCACGGCGGCGGCGTCGGCATGGGCCGCTCCATCCACGCGGGCCAGGTCTCCGTCGCCGACGGCACCAAGCTCGCCGGCGAGAAGATCCGCCGCGTCCTGACGAACGACCCCGGCATGGGCGTCATCCGCCACGTCGACGCCGGCTACGACATCGCCGAGACGGTCGCCGACGAGCGCGGTGTGCGCATCCCGATGCGCGAGGGCGACGAAGGCGGCACCGCGTGACCTTCCACAGCATGTGGGCGGAGCTGCTGCCGATCGGCCGCAGCTCCGCCTCCGGCGGCTACCGCCGGTTCGCCTGGACCGGCGCCGACACCGACTGCCGCGCCTGGTTCCGGCAGCAGGCCGAGTCCCGCGGGCTCACCTGCGAACTCGACCGCAACGGCAATCAGTGGGCCTGGCTCGGCGACCCCGCCGAAGGCGACGCCGTGGTCACGGGCTCGCACCTCGACTCCGTCCCCGACGGCGGCGCCTTCGACGGCCCCCTCGGCGTCGTCTCCTCCTTCGCCGCGCTCGACGAACTCCGTGCCCGTGGCGCGCGGTTCACCAAGCCGCTCGCCATCGTCAACTTCGGCGACGAGGAGGGTGCCCGCTTCGGGCTCGCCTGCGTCGGCTCCCGGCTCGCCGCCGGACAGCTCACCGTCGAGCAGGCGCACCGCCTCACCGACGCCGACGGCATCACCCTCCCCCAGGCCATGGAGCGCGCCGGGTACGACCCCGCCGCCATCGGCCCCGACCCCGAACGGCTCGGCCGGATCGGCGCCTTCGTCGAACTCCACGTCGAGCAGGGCCGCGCCCTCGACATCGGCGGCGACCAGGTCGGCATCGCCAGCGCCATCTGGCCGCACGGCCGCTGGCGCTTCGACTTCCGCGGCGAGGCCAACCACGCGGGCACCACCCGCCTCGTGGACCGCCGCGACCCGATGCTGTCGTACGCGGAGACCGTGCTCAGCGCCCGGCAGGAGGCCCGGCTCGCCGGTGCCGTCGCCACGTTCGGCAAGATCGCCGTCGAACCGAACGGCGTCAACGCCATCCCCTCCCTGGTCCGCGGCTGGCTCGACTCCCGCGCCGCCGACCAGGCCACCCTCGACACCGTGGTCACCGGCATCGAGAAGGCGGCCCGCGCCCACGCCGAGGAGCAGGGCGTCGAACTCGACGTCGTCCGCGAGTCGTTCACCCCCGTCGTCGAGTTCGAGCACGCCCTGCGCGACGAACTCGCCCGCATCCTCGGCAAGGAACGCGACGCCGCCCTCGCCGTGCCCGTGCTCGGCACCGGCGCCGGACACGACGCGGGAATCCTCTCCGGCACCGTCCCGACCGCCATGCTGTTCGTACGCAACCCCACCGGTGTCTCGCACTCCCCGGCCGAGTTCGCCGCCGAGGACGACTGCGTGGCCGGGGTGACCGCACTCGCCGACGTACTCGAAGGGCTGGCCTGCAGGTGACGCAGACGTACTGGCTGGAACACGCCTGGCTCGACACCCACGTCGAGCCGGGCGTCACCGTGACCGTGTCCACCGGCGGCTCCGGGGCCGGCCAGGACGGCCGCGTCACCGAGGTCCGCACCGGCGTCGACACCCCGCCGCCCGGCGCCGAGATCCTCCGCGGACTCACCCTCCCCGGCCTCGCCAACGCCCACTCGCACGCCTTCCACCGCGCCCTGCGCGGCACCGTCCAGGTCGGCTCCGGCACCTTCTGGACCTGGCGCGAGATCATGTACTCCTTCGCCGACCGGCTGACCCCGGAGACCTACCACGCCCTGGCCCGCGCGGTGTACGCGGAGATGGCGCTCGCCGGAGTCACCGCCGTCGGAGAGTTCCACTACGTCCACCACGCCCACGGCGGCACCCGCTACGCCGACCCGAACGCCATGGGCGAGGCGCTCGTCGCCGCCGCCGCGGACGCCGGTATCCGCATCACCCTGCTCGACACGGCGTACCTCTCCTCCGGCTTCGGACAGCCGCCCAACCAGCACCAACTCCGCTTCTCCGACGGCACCGCCGAAGCCTGGGCGGAACGCGCCTCACTCCTCAAGGACCAGGATCACGCCCGGATCGGCGCGGCGATCCACTCCGTACGGGCCGTGCCCGCCGGCGAACTGGCCACGGTCGCGCGCTGGGCCGAGGAACGGCGCGCCCCGCTCCACGTGCACCTGTCCGAGCAGACCGCCGAGAACGAGGCGTGCCGCGCCGCCCACGGCCGCACGCCCGCCCAGCTCCTCGCCGACCACGGCGTCCTCGGCCCGCGCACCACCGGGGTCCACAACACGCACCTCACCGACGAGGACGTCGCCCTCCTCGGCGGCTCCGGCACCGGCACCTGCATGTGCCCGACCACCGAACGCGACCTCGCGGACGGCATCGGTTCCGCCGTCGCCCTCCAGCGCGCCGGCTCGCCCCTGTCGCTCGGCTCCGACAGCCACGCCGTCATCGACCTCCTCGAAGAGGCCCGCGCGATGGAGCTGAACGAACGGCTGCGCACCCGCACCCGCGGTCACTGGACCGCCGCCGCCCTGCTGCGCGCCGCCTCCGCCGACGGCCACGCCGCCCTCGGCTGGGACGACGCGGGCAGCATCGAGACCGGCGCGCTCGCCGACTTCACGACGATCGCCCTCGACTCGGTCAGAACGGCGGGACCGCTGCCGCGCCTCGGCGCCGAGACCGCCGTCTTCGCGGCCACCGCGGCCGATGTCCGGCACACGGTCGTCGCGGGCCGCCACATCGTGCGCGACGGCGCGCACACCCTCGTACCGGACGTGCCGACGGCGCTCGCGGGCGCCGTCGAGGCCCTGCGCGCCTGACCCGGAGCGGACGGCGGGGCCCTTCGCCCGACAGGCCCGGTGGCCCCCGGGCGCTCCGGCCCCCCGTTCGCAGTCCCCCCACCCGCAGTCCCGCCACCCCTGAGGACGCCATGAGCAGCACGACCGTCATCACCAACATCGCCAGTCTGGTCACCAACGATCCTTCTCAAGGTGACGGATCCCCGCTCGGTCTCATCCAGGACGCGGCCGTCGTCATCGAGGGCGACCGTGTCGTGTGGACCGGGGAGGCCGGTGAAGCACCCGCCGCCGACCACCGGTTCGACGCCGAAGGCCGCGCGCTGATCCCCGGCTTCGTCGACTCCCACTCGCACCTGGTCTTCGCCGGCGACCGCACCCAGGAGTTCAACGCCCGGATGTCCGGCCGCGCCTACAGCGCCGGCGGCATCCGCACCACCGTCGCCGCCACCCGCGCCGCCTCCGACGAGGAGCTGGAGCGGAACCTCACGCGCTACCTCCACGAGGCGCTCCGCCAGGGCACCACGACCATGGAGACCAAGTCGGGCTACGGCCTGACCGTCCCCGACGAGGCCCGCGCCCTGCGCATCGCCGCCGCGCACACCGACGAGGTCACCTACCTCGGCGCGCACATCGTGTCGCCGGACCTCGCCGACGACCCGGCCGCCTATGTCGCCCTGGTGACCGGCGAGATGCTCGACGCCTGCGCCCCGTACGCCCGTTGGGTGGACGTCTTCTGCGAGAAGGGCGCTTTCGACGGCGACCAGGCGCGCGCGATCCTCACGGCGGGCCGGGCGAAGGGCCT
Source organism: Streptomyces sp. NBC_01428 (assembly GCF_036231965.1). Taxonomy (NCBI): domain Bacteria; kingdom Bacillati; phylum Actinomycetota; class Actinomycetes; order Kitasatosporales; family Streptomycetaceae; genus Streptomyces; species Streptomyces sp. NBC_01428. Next base: position 5,505,569 of record NZ_CP109499.1, read on the forward strand.
GCACCCGCGCGTCCACGCCAACCAGCTCACCCACGGTCCCGGCGTCCAGCTCGCCGTCGAACTGGACGCGGCGAGCGCCGACCACTGCACCCATCTGACGGACGCGGACGTCGACGCCCTCGCGAGCGGCAACACCGTGGCGACGCTGCTGCCGGGCGCCGAGTTCTCGACCCGTGCCGAGTGGCCGGACGCCCGCAGGCTGATCGACGCGGGCGTCACGGTCGCCCTGTCCACGGACTGCAACCCGGGCTCGTCGTTCACCTCGTCCGTGCCGTTCTGCGTCGCCCTCGCGGTGCGCGACATGGGGATGACGCCGGACGAGGCCGTGTGGTCGGCGACGGCGGGCGGCGCGCGGGCCCTGCGCCGCGACGACGTCGGACGCCTCACGCCCGGCGCGTACGCGGACCTGACCCTGCTGGACGCCCCGAGCCACGTCCACCTCGCCTACCGTCCCGGCGTCCCGCTGGTCAGCGCCGTCTGGCGGCGGGGCGCCCGCGCGGTCTGAGGCGGCCGCCGGACGCGGCCGGGGCGGCGCGCGGGACGGCACAGGAGCGGAAAAGGGAGCGGTCCGGCGCCGATGGCGCCGGACCGCTCCCTTGCGCGCGGCCACACGGGCCGCGAAGCCCTGTCATTCCTCGACGGTCAGTCCCTTCCGGAGTCGCACGAGGGTGCGCGACAGGAGCCGGGAGACATGCATCTGCGAGATGCCGAGTTCGTCGCCGATCTCGGACTGGGTCATGTTCGCCACGAAGCGCAGCGAGAGGATCTGCCGGTCACGCTGGGGGAGTTCCGCGATCAGCGGCTTGAGGGACTCCACGAACTCGATGCCTTCGAGCCCGTTGTCCTCGTAGCCGATGCGGTCCGCGAGCGCGCCCTCGGAGTCGTCCTCCTCGGGCTGGGCGTCCAGCGAGCTGGCCGTGTACGCGTTGGACGCGGCCATGCCTTCGACGACCTCGTCGTTGCTGATGCCGAGGCGTTCCGCCAGCTCTCCCACTGTCGGAGCGCGGTCCAGCTTCTGCGCGAGTTCGTCGCCCGCCTTGGCCAGGTCGAGCCGGAGCTCCTGAAGCCGGCGGGGAACCCGCACCGACCAGGAGGTGTCGCGGAAGAACCGCTTGATCTCGCCGATGATGGTTGGCATGGCGAAGGTGGGGAACTCGACGCCCCGGCTCAGTTCGAACCGGTCGATCGCCTTGATCAGGCCGATGGTGCCGACCTGGATGATGTCCTCCATGGGCTCGCTGCGCGAGCGGAAGCGGGAGGCGGCGAACTTCACGAGCGCGAGGTTGAGTTCGACGAGCGTGTTGCGGACGTACGCGTAGGCGTGCGTGCCCTCTTCGAGGGACTCGAGACGCGCGAAGAGCGTCTTGGACAGGGCCCGTGCGTCCACCGGCCCCACCTCGTCGTACGGGGGGATCTCCGGGAGACCGTCGAGTCCCGCGAGTCCGTCGGCTCCGTCGGGGCCGGGGCCTTCGAGGTGCTCCGGGCCGACCGGAGAGGGTGTCGACGTCGCCGTCTGGGTATGCGATGCGTCGAGCCGGGCTGACATGGGTGTCCTCCATCGTTCTCGGCATATGGCCGCCGATGCCAATACGTGCACTGCGGTGTGCGGCGCCTCCAAAGCCGGCCGGGTCGGATAGGTGTCTCCACTAGCCCTACCCGCTTTTGTGAACTTGTCGCAAGTGCCTTCTGTGTCGAAATGTCCGTTTGCGGGGGGTTGTTCGGGTGTCAGGTGACGTAGAGAAGGCGTAGTGTTCGAGTGCATACATCAGCAGTCGGACGCTCGGGAGAGAGACGGCATGGACCGCGGGACGGTCGGCAGCGCACAGTCTGGCCGGCTTCTTGTCGAGGTGCGGGAAGAGGGCACTAGTGCCGTCGTGACCCCCGCGGGTGAGTTGGATCACCACACGGCCGATCTGTTGCGTGAGCCACTCGAAGGGTGCCTCGAAAAGGGGTACTCACGGCTCGTCGTCGACTGTTCGCGCCTGGAGTTCTGTGACTCCACCGGACTGAACGTGCTGCTCGGTGCCCGGCTGAAGGCCGAGGCCGCGGGCGGCGGCGTCCATCTGGCGGCGATGCAGCCGGTGGTCGCACGGGTCTTCGAGATCACCGGGGCGGAGGCCGTCTTCACCGTGCACGACACGCTCGAAGCGGCTCTCGCCGACTGACCGGGCGGCCCGTCGATCATGTCGCCGTTATGTCCCAGTCGCCCCCGCGTGACCGGCGCGTTACTCGCGTCACAGTTTCCGTGCCGAATAAGTGGGTGTTCGGACGGTTCCGTCGGGCAGGAGACATCCTGGATGCGTCGGCAGCGAGCGGGCCGGCCTCCGGTGCGGCGAAAGTCGTCCGATCCACACGCGGCGAAAGCCGTTGATCCATCCGTACTGAGTACTGCGTACCGAGTCTTGAATTGTGAACCGGTGAATCGGTGAGGTGAAGCGCTGATGAGCACCACCCGGCCTTACCCGCCGGGCGACCGCGGCCCTGAGTCGGGCGACGGCGGCGCTTCCGGGGCGTCCGTGGACGACACGGCGCCCGTGGACGGCGGACCGCCCGGCGACGGAGCCACTCCGGACGGCGCGGTCCTCGCTCCTCCGGGACGCCAGGCCCGCAGACTGAACTTCGAGGGCGAGAGCGGCGTCGTGCCGCTCGCCCGCGACTTCGCCCGCCAGGCGCTGTACGCCTGGGGCTGGCTGCCCGCCGAGGGCGCCGACCGGCGTGCCGCCGCGGAGGACGTCCTGCTGGTCGTCTCCGAGCTGGTCACGAACGCCTGCCTGCACGCCGAGGGCCCGGACGAACTCCGGATCTCCGTCGACAACAAGGTGCTGCGCATCGAGGTGTCGGACCGCGGCGCGGGCCAGCCCGCACCCCGCACCCCGCACCGTGCCGGCCGCCCCGGCGGCCACGGCATGTTCATCGTGCAGCGGCTCTGCCTGGACTGGGGGGTCGTCCGCAGCCCCGGAGTCTCCGGCAAGACCGTGTGGGCCGAGCTGGGCGCACCCGCCTGACGCGGGGAGTCCTCGGCACACACCTCCGCCTCCCACCCCGTACGTCACTCCGCGCGCCGGATCCCCACGGATCCGGCGCGCACTTTGTCTTCCCTCCACAAGTCCCCGGGCGTACCTTGACGGCCGATCTGATGTTCCGTCAGGAAATCTCGCCGCGTGTCCCGTCGGGGACGACGTCAGGAGTGAGGGGCAGGCCCGTGTCGTACCGGACGTACCAGAAACGAACCGCCGCGCTCGCGTGCGCCGCGGCCCTGGCCGGCTCGGCGGTGCTGATGGCCGCCCCGGCAGCCCAGGCCGCCGTCGTCGACGTCAACTACCAGTGCAAGACGCCGATCGGCGACAAGAGCGCCGTGTCGCCCATCGACATCAAGGGCGTCAGGAGCGGCAGCGGCTACAAGCTCACCATGTCCTGGCAGAAGGGCGTCTCCTCCAGCCCGGTCGAACTCGGCAAGGGCGCCATGACGCCCAGCGCCGTCATCAAGGTGGGCGGCGCCGACAGCGGCACCGTCGCGGTCACCGGACCGGCCAACGCGGCCGCCATCCCCGCCAACACGCCCATCAAGATCAGTGACCTGAGCGGCACGTACACACCGAAGAAGTCCGGCAAGGTCACCTTCACCGCGGGCGTCCTCACCATCAAGGCCCTCGGCACCACGACCACCTGCTCGCCCTCGAACAGCCCGAAGCCCTCCCTGACCCTCGACGTGAAGGCCGCGGGCGGGGGTTCGGGCTCCGGCTCGGGCTCGTCCGGCTCCTCGGGGTCCTCGGGTTCGGGGAGCCAGGGCGGCTCGGACTCCGGCGGGCAGCTTCCGCAGACCGGCCCCGCGGACTCCGCGATCGCCCTCGGCACACTCGGCGGCACCGTCCTGCTCGCGGGCGCGGCGGGCGTGCTGTGGCTGACCCGCAGGCATCAGGCGGTACGCCGCTGACCTGCCCGCACGACGACCTGGAGCCGCCGCATGCCCTACGCACTCCCCGCCGCCCGCGTGCTGGGCCTGACGACCCTGGTGCTGCTCGGCGCGGCCCCGGCGGCCCAGGCCGCTCCGGGCTGGTCCGTCGTCCCGGCCGCGGGCGGCGCGGCCGACGGACGGCCCTCCGTGTACGCGGAGGGCGCGCCCGGCACGGTCCTCCAGGACGCCGTGTCCGTGGTCAACCCGGGCGGCAGGCCCCTCACGGTCCGGGTGCGTGGCGCCGACCGCACCGCTGACGGCGCCACCGCGCGCGACCGCGTCATCGGCACGGGCGCGTGGATCGCCTTCGCCGAGCGCTCCGGCGGCCGGCGGACGGCGGTGCGCGCCCTGTCCGTGCGCGTGCCCGCGCACACCCGCGCGGACGTGCCGTTCACCGTCGCCGTCCCGGCGGGCGCGGCGCCCGGCGACCATCCCGGCGCGATCGTCGTGAGCGCGCAAGGCCGCACCGCGGCGGTCCGGGTCCGGCTGCGGGTGGCCGGACCCGCCCTGTCGGCCCTGACGGTCGAACACGTCCGGGTGCACGGCGGCCGGATCTCCTACCAACTGGTCAACCGCGGCACCACCGTCCTCACCCCGCGCCTGGCCGTGCACGCGGACGGCGTCCTCGGCCGTGTACTGGACCGCGCCCCGCGCACCCTGCCCGTCGGCCTCCTCCCCGGCCGCCGCGTCACGCTCCACGAATCCTGGACCGACCCGCCGGTCCTCGACGCGGTCGACGTGCGGCTGACGGTGACCGCGGAGGGCGGGGCGCGCGGCGAGGCGACCGCGTCCGCCCGGTTCGTGCCGTGGTGGGCGCCCGCCGGAGCGGGCGCCGTCCTGGCGGCGGTCGTCGCCCTGATCGCCGTACGACGTCTGGGGCGTCCCGCGCGACCGGGTCCGCGGCGGCACGGGCACCGGAGTCCGGAGGCCGGAGCGGCGATCGAACAGCCCGGCACAGAGGTCGAGTTGACGGGAGCGGTGGCGTGAGGGTCCTGGGCGGCACGATGCGGACGGCAGCGCTGGGCGCGGTCCTGGTCCTTCTCCTCGGCCCGTTGGCGGTGATCACCTCGGCGGGTCCGGCGTCCGCCGCCGCGGGTCCGAGCGTGAAACTGTCCAGATCCCAGGCGGGGGCCGGTGGTTCGGTCACCGTGAGCGGCAGCGGGTGGCGGCCCAAGGCCCTGCTCATGCTGCTCATCTGCGGACAGTCGGTGCCCTCGCGCGGCGTCATCGGCGGCACCAACTCCTGCGCCAACGCCGACGGCCGGGCCGTCACCACCGACGCCAAGGGCGCCTTCACCAGGAAACTGCCGGTCGCCGAACCGCCGAAGCCCTGCCCCTGCGTGGTGCACGTCGCCACCGTCACCGGGGCCGAGGCGCAGGCGGACGCCCTCTTCATGGTGGCCGGGCACTCGGTCGAACCGCTGCCCAAGGAGGCGAGCGGGGCCCGGCTCTCGGTGCTCACGGACACCCGCCTCGACGGGTCGAGCGGCCTGTTGACCTGGTTCGGCTCACCCCCGGCGCGCACCCTCGTCTTCACCGTCGGCAACGTCGGCACCGCCCCCGTGAAGAACCCGGTCTTCCAGGTCGGCACCTCCCACGGGGTGTTCGCCCCGCAGTGGGAGGAGCAGGAGTGGCGCGGCACCGTCGAGCCGGGCCGGAAAGCGCGGATCAAGCTCCCGTTCGAGCTGGCGGCGGGGGCGCACGGCGACTACACGGTCTCCCTCAAGTACGGCGGGAAGGTGCTCGCCGAGCAGCCGTGGGGCGTGGGCCGCCCCTGGGGTGTGACCGTCTTCTGGATCCTGCTCTGCGTGGTCGTCCCGGCCGCGGTGTTCCGTGTCGGCATGGCCCTGGTGGACCGGGTGCGCCCGCACCGGTCGAGCGGACGCGCGGGCCGGCACCGGGTGCTGCGCCTGACCGACCTCGCACAGCGCCTGCCCCGGCCGGCCCCCGCGCCCGCCCCTCCGACCCCGGCGGACGTCCCGGACGCCTCGCCGGCCCCGGCCGCCCTGCCGTGGTTCACCCCGGACAGCGATCCGGGCACCGCGACGAACGGTCAGCTCTCCGCACCGCACGAGAACGGTCCGACGACACAGACGAGAGAGGGACATACGTGAGGACGCTACGGAGAGTGGTACCGGACACCGGACGCAGAGCGGGCGCGGCCGGAGTCGCGCTGATGCTCGGCGGTGCGGGCATCCTGCTGGGCGTGGCCGCCGTACCGGCGCAGGCCGCCGAGGTGTCGTACAAGACGGAGTGCATCCCGCCCGCGATCTCGGGGCTGCCCGCCGTGCAGGGCACCACGAAGGTGGAGATCACCGCGCCCGCGGAGGCGAAGGTGGGTGACGAGGTCACCATCACCTGGAAGTTCGCCCAGGCCGCCTCGAAGAACCCGGACGTCCTCGACCTCGACAAGGACACGGTGAAGCCCTCCGGCACCCTCAAGGCGGGCGGCGCGCAGACCACGAGCATCGCCATGGAGGGGCCGCGCCAGAACCCCGCGATCCCCAAGAACAGCGACATGAAGCTGTCCGACATGACGGGCAAGCTCAAACTGACCGCGGCGGGTGACGTCACGCTGACCCCGGACGCCTACAACATCAACGTCAACAAGCCGATCTCCACCGACACCAAGTGCACGCCCAAGGAGGCGGTGGGCTCCTCCGCGACCATCAAGGTGACGGCCGCGGGCGGCGGTTCGGGCGGCTCCACGCCGACGCCGACGCCGACCCCGACGCCGACTCCGTCCGGTGAGCCGACCGACTCGGCCACCCCGTCGCCAACCGGCAGCGGGACCGGGGGAGCGACCGGTGGCGACGACAGCGGTGGCTCCACCGGCGGCGGTGGGCAGACCGACTTCACCGGCAAGCAGGTCTCCGTCGCCTACGCGTGCAAGACGCCCATCGGGGACAAGAACGCCACCTCGCCCGTGCAGATCAACGCCAAGAAGAGCGGCGGGAGTTACGCCCTGACCGTCAAGTTCGGCACGTCCGTGATGGACAGCCCGGCGGACATCCCGGCCGACTCCGTGAAGCCCTCGATGGAGGTCGCTCTCGGCGGCGCCGACAAGGGCACCGTCCATGTCGAGGGCCCGACCAACTCCGGGCCCATCAAGGCGGGCGACCCGATCGAGGTCCCGGACCTGAAGGGCACGTACAAGCCGGGCGCGACCGGCAAGTCGACGCTGTCCCCGGGTGTCCTGACGGTGATGGCCCTCGGTACGACGACGACCTGCACCCCGGCCACGTCCGAGGTCTCGCTCACCCTGGACACCTCCGAGCAGGCGGGCGGCGCGTCCGGCGGCGGTTCCTCCTCGTCCGGCTCGGGTTCCACGGGCTCGGCGTCCGGCGGCCTCGCGGAGACCGGCTCCGACAGCCACGGCGCCCTCGAGGCCCTGGGTCTGGTCGCCGGCACGGTCATCCTCCTGGGCGGAGCGGTCTTCACGTTCATGCCCCGCGGCAGGACGAGGTGACCGGCCGACCCTTCAAGATCGCCGGGCGGCCGCTGTGACGGCGACCGCCACGCGCCGAAACGGCGGAGGGCCGCCGCACCCGGTGGTGCGGCGGCCCTCCGCCGTTGGTGCGGCCCGCGTCAGCGGACGTCGCCCATCAGCTGCTTGACCTTCTTGCGGTACATCCACACCGCGACACCGGCGATCACGGCGAGCGTGGCCTCCAGGGCCACGATGCCCGTCTTGTTGAGGTCGACGTTGGCGATGGAGAGCAGGCCGGTCGTGGCGTCACCCGCGGTGACGGCCAGGAACCAGACACCCATCATCTGGGAGGCGTACTTCGCCGGGGCCATCTTGGTGGTGACCGAGAGGCCGACCGGGGAGAGCGTCAGCTCACCGACGGTCTGGACGAAGTAGATGGCCACCAGCCACATGGCGGCCGCCTTGTGACCGCCCTCGGCGATCGTCAGCGGGGCCAGGAAGAGGAAGAACGAGGCACCGACCAGGATCAGACCGGAGGCGAACTTGGTGGCCGTGCTCGGCTCCTTGCCGCGCCGGTTGAGCGCCAGCCACAGCCAGGCGAAGACCGGCGCGAGCGCCATGATCATGACCGGGTTGACCGACTGGTACCAGGAGACCGGGAACTCCCAGCCGAAGATGGTGTTCTCGGCGGACGAATCGGCGAAGATCGACATCGTCGAACCGCCCTGGTCGTAGATCATCCAGAAGACGGCCGCGGCGATGAAGAACCAGATGTACGCGGACATCTTCGACTGGTCGGCACGGTCCAGCGACTTGTCCCGCTTGATGCGGCCGATGACCATCACCGGAATGAGCAGGCCGGCGAGCGTGATCGGGACCAGCAGCCAGTTGAGCGTGTAGTGGCCCGAGAAGCCGACGATCGCGTAGAAGACCACGGCGACGGCGGCCCAGAGCGCGGACTTGCGCAGCGTCGAGGCCTTCTCCTCCGGCGACAGGGGCGTGGGGACCTCCTGCGAACGGGGGCTCAGGTGACGGCTGCCGAGCAGGTACTGGGCCAGACCCACGGCCATGCCGAGCGCGGCGATGGCGAAGCCCAGGTGCCAGTTCACGTTCTCGCCGACGGTGCCGATGATCAGCGGCGCTATGAAGGCGCCCAGGTTGATGCCGATGTAGAAGAGCGTGAAGCCACCGTCACGACGCGGGTCGTCCGGACCGTCGTAGAGGTGGCCGACCATCGTGGAGATGTTGGCCTTCAGCAGACCGGAACCTATGGCGACGAGGCCGAGTCCCGCGAAGAAGGTGCCGGAGGTCGGCAGGGCCAGCGTGAGGTGGCCCAGCATGATGATCAGACCCGCGACGGCGACCGTCTTGCGGGGGCCGAGGACACGGTCGGCGAACCAGCCGCCCGGCAGGGCGAGCAGGTACACCAGCGACAGGTACACCGAGTAGATCGCGGTCGCGGTGGCCGCATTCATGTGCAGGCCGCCCGGTGCCACCAGGTACAGCGGGAGCAGTGCCTTCATTCCGTAGTAGGAGAATCGCTCCCACATCTCGGTCATGAAGAGAGTGGCCAGTCCGCGGGGGTGGCCGAAGAAGGTCTTCCCGGACCCGGGGGTACCCGGGTTCACCGAGGCCTTCGTCAGGCTGGACGCCATGGTCGTTCCTTGCTGTCGGGACGCGCTGTGGGGGTCCCCCGGGCCGGACCGGAGTCGAAGGCCTTGAGGAGTCGCGCGCCCAGTGGGGGGCGGCCGGCACCGGCGGTAACGGCGTCCGCCCCCACGCCCACGGGGAGTCCGCTCCGGATGGCGAAGCGGTGGACGGCGACCACCGGGATCCACGCCCGGTGCGCGTCAGCGCGCCTCGGGCCCGGCCACAGGTCATTCCTTTCGAGGCTGGCGAACACCAGCCCGCACACAAAAGAGACCTTCAGCATCAAGCACGCGCCAAAGGTCCCCATGTAGTGCTACAGGCGTCCGGTCACCATACGACATGGCAATGCACCATATGGAAGGACTTGAGAGATGGATCACAGGCGATCATGGAACCGCCGGGAGCCATTCGAAGGTGTTCCTCAGGATGGCATCCCACACCCGCAGGTAAGAAACACCCGGACGGAGGGTGTGAATCACGGAGGCCGATCACTGCCCGAGCCTCGTCCGCGGCGGACTACCATCACCCCATGACCCGTGTACTGCTCGCCGAGGACGACGCGTCCATCTCGGAGCCGCTGGCCCGTGCCCTGCGCCGGGAGGGTTACGAGGTCGAAGTCCGCGAAGACGGACCCACCGCGCTCGACGCCGGAATGCAGGGCGGCGTCGACCTGGTCGTGCTGGACCTCGGGCTGCCCGGTATGGACGGCCTGGAAGTGGCCCGCCGGCTCCGCGCGGAGGGGCACACCGTGCCCATCCTCATCCTCACCGCACGCGCCGACGAGGTGGACACCGTCGTCGGCCTCGACGCCGGCGCCGACGACTACGTCACCAAGCCCTTCCGGCTCGCCGAACTGCTCGCCCGCGTCCGGGCGCTGCTGCGGCGCGGCGCGGCCGAGCCCCAGCAGCCGCCCGCCACCCACGGCGTGCGGATCGACGTCGAGTCGCACCGCGCCTGGATGGGCGACGAGGAACTCCAGCTCACCGCCAAGGAGTTCGACCTGCTGCGGGTGCTGGTGCGCGACGCCGGCCGGGTCGTCACCCGCGACCAGCTGATGCGCGAGGTCTGGGACACCACCTGGTGGTCCTCCACCAAGACCCTCGACATGCACATCTCCTGGCTGCGCAAGAAGCTCGGCGACGACGCGGCGAACCCCCGCTACATCGCGACGGTACGAGGAGTCGGCTTCCGCTTCGAGAAGAGCTGAGGCCCCGCCTCGGGGGCCGGACGGCCGTCCGGCCCCCGAGGCGTTCCGCGTACCGCACCGCAGACGGCCCGCCCGCCGCGGAGCCGTGCCGGAACCGGCGGGCACCGGAAACCCCGTACCCCGGCCCGGCGCCCCGCGGGGACGGCCCGGCGACCGTGCACACTGGTCCACGTACCGCCACCTGCCCGGAGGGCCCCGTGCGTCGCCGTCTCATCCAGTCCACCCTCGCCGTCGTCCTCGTCGTGATCGCCGTGTTCGGTGTCTCCCTCGTCATCGTCGAGACCCGCACGATCAGCAACAGCGCCCAGGAACGCGTGGACTCCGAGGCGCTGCGGCTGGCCAGCATCGTGGACAGCCGCATCCTCGGCGACGAGAACATCTCCAGCGAGACGTTCCGCAACCAGGTCACCGACCAGCGCTACGCCGAGATCAAAATCCCGGGACGGGATCCCATCGAGGTCGGCACCGAGCCCACCGGCGACGTCATCCACTACACCGCCAAGGGCGAGGAGGGCGAGACGGTCACCGTCCAGGAGCCACGCTCCTCGGTGACCCGGGAGGTCGGCCGCACGCTGCTGATCATCGGCGCCGTCGCCCTGCTGGCGATCGTCGCCGCCGTCCTGCTCGCCGTCCGCCAGGCGAACCGTCTCGCCTCCCCGCTCACCGACCTCGCCGAGACGGCGGAACGGCTTGGCTCCGGCGACCCGCGCCCGCGCCACAAGCGCTACGGCGTCCCCGAGCTGGACCGCGTGGCCGACGTCCTGGACGGCAGCGCGGAGCGCATCGCCCGCATGCTCACCGCCGAGCGCCGGCTCGCCGCCGACGCCTCCCACCAGCTGCGCACGCCCCTGACGGCGCTGTCGATGCGCCTGGAGGAGATCACCCTCACCGACGATCCGGACACGGTGAAGGAGGAGGCGACGATCGCGCTGACGCAGGTGGAGCGCCTCACGGACGTGGTCGAGCGGCTGCTCACCAACGCCCGCGACCCGCGGACCGGCTCCGCGGTCACCTTCGACCTCGACGAGGTCATCAAGCAGCAGCTGGAGGAGTGGCGCCCGGCCTACCGCAGCGCGGGCCGCGCGATCGTCAGCTCCGGCAAGCGCCATCTCCAGGCGGTGGGCACCCCGGGCGCGGTCGCCCAGGTCCTCGCGGCGCTGATCGAGAACAGCCTCATGCACGGCGGCGGCACGGTCGCCCTGCGGACGCGGGTCATCGGCAACCAGGCCGTCATCGAGGTCACCGACGAGGGACCCGGTGTGCCCACCGACCTCGGCGCCCGCATCTTCGAGCGCACCATCAGCGGCCGCAACTCCACCGGCATCGGCCTGGCCGTCGCCCGCGACCTCGCGGAGGCCGACGGCGGCCGTCTGGAGATGCTCCAGGCCCAGCCCCCGGTCTTCGGCCTGTTCCTGTCCCGGACCCCCCTGAAGCGAGGCCCGCTGATCGGCGAGGACGACGACGAGGAGCGGACGGTCAGGTAGCGGAGCGGGGAGCAGAGGGAGCGGGAAGCAGAGGGAACGGGGAGCCTACGGTCTCTCCCGGACGGTCCCGCCGGGGTCAGTTCGCGCGTGCCTGGGCCCGCCGGGGCTCCGGCTCCTCGTCCAGGAACGATTCGGCACTGGCCACCGCCTCACGGGCCGGAAGCGTCCGGAACACCCAGGTGCGGTAGGACCAGAAGCGGAAGAGCGTCGCGACGCCGATGCCGAGGAACTTGAAGATGTTGCTCTGGAGCGGGCTGTCCCAGCCGAAGCCGTACGTCGCGGCGTAGAGCACGCCGTTCTCGATGACCAGTCCCACCGCGCTGAACAGCAGGAACAGCGTCAGCTCCTTGGTACGGCCGCCCTTGTCGCGGTCCCGATACGTGAAGTAGCGGAAGCCCACGTAGTTGAAGACGATGGAGACGACCGTCGCGATGACACTGGCCCGCACGACCTGGAGGTCCGTGGTGTGGCGCACCAGGTTGAACACGATCAGGTTGACGAGCAGCCCCGCGCCACCCACCGCGCCGAACTTGGCGACCTCACGCAACAGCAGGTCGAAGCGGCGGCGAACCGCGCTGCGGGGCCCCGCCTGAGGCCCCGAGGAAGCACTGTCCATGGTGTCGCCAGCCCCCGTCGGTGGGTACGTCGTCGATCAAGCGATGGAATACGTCAACCCAGCCATGCTAACCAGCGCCCCCGCGCGGTGCCCGTGCATGTCTTCACAGGTAAGAAAAGACCCGGTCACCAGCACGGAAAATCGGGCGTATCGGTGCCGAAACCAGCCAGCGTGGCGTGGCCGATACTCTTGGAGCGTGACGTTCCCGGTAGTCGGCATGGTCGGCGGCGGCCAGCTCGCTCGTATGACACACGAGGCGGGCATCCCGCTCGGCATCAAATTCAAGCTCCTCAGTGACACTCCACAGGATTCCGCGGCGCAGGTCGTCGGCGACGTCGTCATCGGCGACTATCGCGACCTCGACACGCTGCGCGACTTCGCGCGGGGCTGTGACGTGATCACCTTCGATCACGAACAGGTCCCCACCGAGCACCTGCGGGCCCTGGAGGCGGACGGCATCCCCGTCCGCCCCGGACCCGACGCGCTCGTGCACGCCCAGGACAAGGGCGTGATGCGCGCGAAGCTCGACGCGATCGGCGTGCCCTGCCCGCGGCACCGCATCGTGACCGACGTGGCGGACGTCGCCGCGTTCGCCGCGGAGGGCCTGCCCGACGGCGCGGGCGGTGACGGATTCCCGGTCATCCTGAAGACCGTCCGCGGCGGCTACGACGGCAAGGGGGTCTGGTTCGTCCGCTCCCTGGAGGACGCCGCCGAACCCTTCCGCGCGGGCGTCCCCGTCCTCGCCGAGGAGAAGGTGGACTTCGTGCGGGAGCTGGCGGCCAACGTCGTCCGCTCCCCGCACGGACAGGCCGTCGCGTATCCCGTCGTCGAGTCCCAGCAGGTCGACGGCGTCTGCGACACGGTCATCGCCCCGGCACCCGGCATCGCCGAGGAGCTGGCCCTCCAGGCGGAGGAGCTGGCCCTGCGCATCGCCAAGGAGCTCGGCGTCGTCGGCCACCTGGCCGTCGAGCTGTTCGAGACCCACGACGGACGCATCCTCGTCAACGAACTGGCGATGCGCCCGCACAACTCGGGCCACTGGACCCAGGACGGCGCGATCACCTCCCAGTTCGCCAACCACGTCCGCGCCGTCCTCGACCTCCCGCTCGGCGACCCGCGCCCCCGCGCGAAGTGGACCGTCATGGCCAACGTCCTCGGCGGCGACTACCCGGACATGTACTCCGCGTACCTGCACTGCATGGCCCGCGACCCCCAGCTCAAGATCCACATGTACGGCAAGGACGTGAAGCCCGGCCGCAAGGTCGGCCACGTCAACACCTATGGCGACGACCTGGACGACGTCCTCGATCGCGCCCGGCACGCAGCCGGCTACCTGAGAGGCACGATCACCGAATGAGCCCAGTAGTAGGCATCGTCATGGGTTCGGACTCCGACTGGCCCGTCATGGAGGCCGCGGCCCAGGCCCTCGACGAGTTCGAGATCCCCTACGAGGTGGACGTCGTCTCCGCGCACCGCATGCCGCGCGAGATGATCGCGTACGGCGAGCAGGCCGCCGAGCGCGGACTCAAGGCGATCATCGCCGGCGCCGGCGGCGCGGCCCACCTGCCGGGCATGCTGGCGTCCGTCACCCCGCTGCCCGTCATCGGGGTGCCCGTCCCGCTCAAGTACCTCGACGGCATGGACTCGCTGCTCTCCATCGTGCAGATGCCGGCCGGCGTGCCCGTCGCGACCGTCTCCGTCGGCGGCGCCCGCAACGCCGGTCTGCTGGCCGCCCGGATCCTCGCCGCCCACGACGAGGAACTCCTCGGCCGGATGCGGGAGTTCCAGCAGGAGCTGAACGACCAGGCCACCGAGAAGGGCAAGCGGCTGCGGTCCAAGGTCGAGAGCGGCACCGGCGGCTTCGGCTTCGGGAAGTGACGCGCATGTCCTCCGAGACCCCCCTGCCCGCCGGCTCCTCGGTCCCCTCCCTCGACCGGGCCCGCGCCCTGCTCGCCGAGTTCCCCGTCGTCGACGGGCACAACGACCTCCCCTGGGCGCTGCGCGAACAGGTCCGCTACGACCTCGGCGCGCGGGACATCGCCACCGACCAGAGCGCCCACCTGCACACGGACCTGGCCCGGCTGCGCGCCGGCGGCGTCGGCGCGCAGTACTGGTCGGTGTACGTCCGCTCCGACCTGCCCGGCGCGGTCACCGCGACCCTCGAACAGATCGACTGCGTACGCCAGTTGATCGATCGCCACCCGGCCGACCTGCGGGCCGCGCTGACCGCCGCGGACATGGAGGCGGCGCGCGCCGAGGGCCGTATCGCCTCCCTCATGGGCGCGGAGGGCGGTCACTCGATCGACAACTCCCTCGCCGTCCTGCGCCAGCTGGCCGCCCTCGGCGTCCGCTACATGACGCTCACCCACAACGACAACATCGCGTGGGCCGACTCCGCGACGGACGTGCCCGCCGGCGGCGGCCTGTCCGCCTTCGGCCGTGAGGTCGTCCGTGAGATGAACCGCGAGGGCATGCTCGTGGACCTCTCGCACGTGGCCGCGACCACCATGCGCGACGCGCTCGACACCTCCGTCGCGCCGGTGATCTTCTCGCACTCCTCGGCCCGCGCCGTGTGCGACCACCCGCGCAACATCCCCGACGACGTGCTGGAGCGGCTCGCCGCCAACGGCGGCGTGGCGATGGTGACGTTCGTGCCGAAGTTCGTCCTCCAGGCCGCCGTCGACTGGACGGCCGCCGCCGACGAGAACATGCGCGCGCACGGCCTGCACCACCTCGACACCACCGCCGAGGGCATGAAGGTCCATCGCGTCTTCGAGGAGGCGAACCCGCGCCCCGTCGCCACGGTGTCCACCGTCGCCGACCACCTCGACCACATGCGCGAGGTCGCCGGCATCGACCACCTCGGCATCGGCGGCGACTACGACGGCACGGCGTTCACCCCGGACGGCCTCGACGACGTCTCCGGCTACCCGAACCTGATCGCCGAGCTGCTGGACCGCGGCTGGTCGGCCAACGACGTCGCCAAGCTGACCTGGCGGAACTCCGTACGCGTGCTGGGCGCGGCGGAGGACGTGGCCCGCGACCTCCAGGCCACCCGCGCCCCGTCGAACGCGACCCTGGAGCAACTGGACGGCTGACGTCCCCCGCTCCACCGAAGGCGCCCGTGCCGCCCGGCCGGGCGCCTTCGGCATGCCCGGGCCGGCACCGCCGCACCCGTGGGGCGTACACGTACCCCCGAACGCCCCACCCACATGGAAGCCCTCCGGGCTCCGTGCCACGGTGGCGGTACTGCGATCACCGCCGTCCACCCCCGGAGCCTGTCATGGCAGACCTGCAGGACGAACTGGCCACCGCCGTCGAGGTGGGAGAGCTCGACCCGCCCGCTGCCTGGCCCGCGTCCGAACCGACGGCCCCCGCGGCCCGCACCCTCGCCGGGACCGGCCCCGGAGCCCCCGAGAACGAACCCGGCGCGGACCCGCTCGCGCGCGCCCGCGCGTTCCTGGCCGGCAACCCCGTCGCCGACGGCTACAGCGGCCTGCCCTGGGCGCTGCGCCACCTGCCCTATTTCGATCTGGAGCTGGGCGAGAGCGCCGTCGACACCGACCTGCCCCGGCTGCGCGAAGGGCACGTGGGCGCCCTGTTCTGGTCACTGCACCTGCCCGAGGGCCTCGCCGGGGACCGCGCGGTCGGCGCCACCATGGAGCAGCTCGACCTGGTCAAGACGGTGGTCCAGGCGCACCCCGAGGGGCTCCGCATGGCGCGCGGCGCCGCCGAGATCGCCGATGCCCGCAACTGCGGCCGCATCGCCGTCGTCCTCGGCCCCGCCGGAGCCGCCGCGCTCGGCGACTCCCTGGGCATCCTGCGCGCCCTGCACACCCTCGGCCTGCGCATCCTCACGCTCACGGGTGTCTCCTGGGCGAGCGAGGCGGGCCTCACCCGCTTCGGCGAGGAGGTGCTGCGCGAGATGAACCGGCTCGGCGTCCTCGCGGACCTCTCCGGCACCTCGGACGCCACCGTCCGCCGCGTCCTCGCGGTGACCAAGGCCCCGGTCCTGTTCACCCGCTCCGCCGCCCGCGCCCTGCGCCCCCACCCGGCGAACCTCCCCGACGAGGTCCTCACCGAACTGGGCGCCGCCAAGGGCCTGTGCCTCGTCCCGCTGACCGCCGAGCAGACCGGCCCCTCCGTACGGGACGTCGCCGACCACCTCGACCACGTCCGCGCGCTCGCGGGCGCGGAGTGCGTCGGCCTCTCCGGCACGTACGACTCGGGCGCGGCCCACCCGCAGGACCTCGCCGACGCCTCCTGCTACCCCCACCTCGTCGCGGAGCTGATCTCCCGCGGCTGGTCCACGTCCGACCTCGCCCTGCTCACCTGGGGCAACGTCCAGCGCGTGCTGCGCAGCGCGGAGTTCACGGGCCGGGCCGCCCAGCAGCGCCGCCCGCCGTCCTGCGCGAGGATCGCCGACCTGGACGGCTGAGGCCCCGGCGGCCGCACCCCGGGCGGGGAACCGCCGGCGGAGCGGTGGGTCAGGGCGTCCCGGGGGCGTCGATCATGCACAGGCAGAACGGGTGCCCGGCCGGATCGGCGAACACCCGGAAGTCCTTCTTTCCGTCCTCGTCGTCCAGGTCGAGCGGACGGGCGCCCAGAGCGAGCACCCGCTCCTGCGCCGCGTCGACGGCCTCCCAGGTCGAACCGGCCTCGAAGTCCAGATGGAACTGCTGCGAGTCCCCGGCGGCACTCGGCCAGCGCGGCGGGACGTGCCCCGGCGCCCGCTGGAAGGCCAGCCGGGGCCCGCCCGGGATCCGCAGGACGACCCAGTCGTCGTCCTCCGCCTGCGGCACACCGCCCGCCACGGCCGCGTAGAAGGCGGCGAGCGCACGGGGATCAGGACAGTCGAGGACGACGTTGCGCAGACGGGCGACGGGCTGTTCCATGACGTGCTCCTCCAGAGGTGAACTCCGCGGGGGCCGGGGCGGCGAGGCAGCCGTGCTCAGCAGGCGCAGAGGCAGAACGGGTGCCCGGCGGGGTCCGCGTACACACGGAACGAGCGGGACCGGTCCTCGGTGTCCAGCGGCCGGGCACCGAGCGCCAGCACGCCCTTCTCCGCGGCGTCCAGGTCCTCGACGGCCAGATCCAGATGGAACTGCTGCGCCCCGTCGGAGCCGGGCCACCGCGGCGCCGTGTACGCGGGCGCGGCCTGGAACGCCAGCCTGCGGCCGCCGGGCAGGTCGAGGTCGACCCAGTCGCCCTCGTTGCGGACCGTGCCGCCGAGCACCTCGGCGTAGAACCCGGCCAGCGCGCGCGGGTCGGGACAGTCCAGGACGACGACGTCGAGCGTGGCGAGAGCCATGACTTCCTCCGTGAGAGTACTGACGGTTACTGGTACATCGACTCAAGAGGTAACGGTTACCCCATACTCCCGCACAGGAGGTAACGTCGCAAGCATGAACGACCGAGCGCCCGCACCCGGCGGCCTCGCCCTGGTCCAGACCCTGGTGAACACCCTGGACCTCGCATCGGGCGCCGACTCCCTGGACACCGCCGACGGTCTCGCCCGCCTCGGCCTCACGCCGGACGAGGTGCCCGGCGCACGCGAACTGCGCGAGTCGCTGCGGGCGGTGTGCCTGGCCCACGCGGGACACCCGGCCCACGCCGCGGTCACCCAGCTCGGCGAACTCCTCGCCCGGGCCCCGCTGCGGCTGACCGTCGACGAGCACGACGGCGGCGCCCGCCTGACCCCCGCCGGGAACGCCGACACCTCCACCGACCCGAACTCCCGGAACTCCCCGGGCTCTTCAGGCTCTTCAGGCTCTTCGGGCTCGTCGGCCGCCCAGGTGCCCCTGCCCTCCCGGATCGCCGTCGCGGTCGCCGAGTCGCTCGTCGAAGGCACCTGGCCGCGGCTCAAGGCCTGCGAGGCCCCGGACTGCCACTGGGCCTACTACGACCGCTCACCGGCGGGACGCGGCCGCTGGTGCTCGATGTCGGTGTGCGGGGCGCGCGCCAAGATGCGCCGCTACCGCGCCAAGTAGCCCCCGGGCAGGGGCCCGAGGGGAGTCGGGCGACCGCCGTCCACCGCACGGCGAAGTGGTGCAGAATGCAACGGACGCCGGTCCGGCCGACTGAGCCTCGGCCGGACCGGCGTCGCCTCGACACCCTCAGGCGGTGGGCCGCCCCATCGCCCGGTACGTCCAGCCGGCCCGGCGCCACACCTCGGGGTCCAGCGCGTTCCGTCCGTCCAGCAGCACCCGGGACGTGACCGCCTCGCCCAGCACCGCCGGGTCCAGCTCGCGGAACTCCCGCCACTCCGTCAGGTGCAGGACCACATCGGCGCCCCGCACGGCCTGCGTCGCGGTGTCGGCGTACCCCAGCGTGGGGAAGAGACGGCGCGCGTTCGCCATGCCCTTCGGGTCGTAGACGGTGACCTGGCCGCCCTGGAGGTGGATCTGCCCGGCGACGTTCAGCGCCGGGGAGTCCCGCACGTCGTCCGAGTCCGGCTTGAAGGTCGCGCCCAGCACGGCGACCCGCTTGCCGAGGAACGAGCCGCCGCCGAGCGCCTCACGCGCCATCTCCACCATCTGACCGCGCCGCCGCATGTTGATGGTGTCGACCTCGCGCAGGAACGTCAGCGCCTGGTCGGCTCCCAGCTCGCCGGCGCGCGCCATGAACGCGCGGATGTCCTTGGGCAGACAGCCGCCCCCGAAGCCGATCCCGGCCCGCAGGAACTTCTTCCCGATCCGGTCGTCGTGCCCTATGGCCTCGGCCAGCTTGGCCACGTCACCGTCGGCGGCCTCGCACACCTCGGCCATCGCGTTGATGAACGAGATCTTCGTGGCGAGGAAGGAGTTCGCGGACGTCTTCACCAGCTCGGCGGTCGGGAAGTCGGTCACCACGAACGGCGACCCCTCGGCAACCGGCGTGACATAGACCTCGCGCAGCAGCTTCTCGGCGCGCTCGCTGCGCACACCCACCACGATCCGGTCGGGGTGCAGGGTGTCGTTCACCGCGAAGCCCTCACGCAGGAACTCGGGGTTCCAGGCGAGCTCGGCGTCCTCCCCGGCGGGCGCCAGCTCCGTGAGCCGCTCCGCCAGCCGCGCCGCCGAACCCACCGGCACGGTGGACTTGCCGACGACCAGCGCGGGACCGTGCAGGTGCGGCGCGAGCGACTCGAAGGCGGAGTCGACGTACGACATGTCGCACGCGTACTCGCCGTGCTTCTGCGGGGTGTTCACGCAGACGAAGTGGATGTCACCGAAGGCCCCGGCCTCGGCCCAGTCCATCGTGAAGCGCAGCCGGCCCGTCGAGCCCTCGATCCCGGCCACGTGCTTGCGCAGCAGCTCCTCCAGACCGGGCTCGTACATCGGGACCTCGCCCCGCTGGAGCATCTCGATCTTCTCGGGCACCACGTCGAGCCCGAGCACCTCGAAGCCGAGCTCGGCCATGGCCGCGGCGTGCGTGGCGCCGAGGTAGCCGGTGCCGATCACGGTGATCTTGAGGGCCATGGGTGCTCCTGGGGTGTGCGGCGTCGGTGCGCGCCCGAGCATAGTCGGGGCTTGGGGGAGCGCTTTCACGGGCAGTTTCCCCCTTGTCGCCAAGCTCACGTATCCCTTGCGTGGGCGGGCCCCTAAAATTTGGGTTACTTAACAGTAGTTAGCGTCGCTGTCACAGCATTCCTTGGAGCGTGAGAGACCTTGGCCGGATCGGCTGATTTCGACCTGTACCGCCCGTCCGAGGAGCACGACATGCTCCGGGACGCGATCCGTTCGCTGGCCGAGGCGAAGATCGCGCCGTTCGCCGCGGCCGTGGACGAGGAGGCCCGCTTCCCGCAGGAGGCGCTGGACGCCCTCGTCGCCAACGACCTGCACGCCGTGCACGTCCCCGAGGAGTACGGCGGCGCGGGCGCCGACGCCCTCGCCACGGTCATCGTGATCGAGGAGGTGGCCCGCGTCTGCGCGTCCTCCTCGCTGATCCCCGCCGTGAACAAGCTCGGCTCGCTGCCGGTGATCCTCTCCGGCTCCGAGGACCTGAAGAAGAAGTACCTGGGCCCGCTCGCCAAGGGCGACGGCATGTTCTCGTACTGCCTCTCCGAGCCGGACGCCGGTTCGGACGCGGCCGGCATGAAGACGAAGGCCGTCCGGGACGGCGACTTCTGGGTCCTCAACGGCGTCAAGCGCTGGATCACCAACGCGGGCGTCTCCGAGTACTACACGGTGATGGCCGTCACCGACCCGACGAAGCGCTCCAAGGGCATCTCCGCCTTCGTGGTGGAGAAGTCCGACGAGGGCGTCTCCTTCGGTGCCCCGGAGCGCAAGCTCGGCATCAAGGGCAGCCCGACCCGCGAGGTCTACCTCGACAACGTGCGCATCCCGGCCGACCGCATGATCGGCGAGGAGGGCACCGGCTTCGCGACCGCCATGAAGACGCTGGACCACACCCGCATCACCATCGCGGCCCAGGCCCTCGGCATCGCCCAGGGCGCCCTCGACTACGCCAAGGGCTACGTCCAGGAGCGCAAGCAGTTCGGCAAGCCGATCGCCGACTTCCAGGGCATCCAGTTCATGCTCGCCGACATGGCCATGAAGATCGAGGCCGCCCGCCAGCTCACGTACGCGGCGGCCGCCACGTCGGAGCGGGTCGCCGCCGGAGGTGGAGAAAGGGGCCTCACCTTCCAGGGCGCGGCGGCCAAGTGCTTCGCCTCGGACGTCGCCATGGAGGTCACCACGGACGCCGTCCAGCTCCTCGGCGGCTACGGCTACACCCGCGACTACCCGGTCGAGCGCATGATGCGCGACGCGAAGATCACGCAGATCTACGAAGGCACGAACCAGGTCCAGCGGATCGTCATGGCCCGCAACCTGCCGTAGTCGGGGAGCGGTCGGCGACGGCCGGCCGACGCGAAAGGTGGGAGGCACCCCCCGAGGGGGCCTCCCACCTTTTCGTTCTGCGTCAGCCGGTCCGGCGCGGGCTCAGTTGCCGGTGACCGTCACCTTGTCGTCGTTCTTGAGCTGGGTCACCAGCTCCTTCACCTTCGTCTTGTCCCAGACGAGGTTGCCGCCCGTGGAGCCGGAGATCGGCATGTTCATCGACTTGCCCTCGCCGCCGGTGACGCCCTTCATGGCCCAGAACATGTCGGCCAGGTCCCACAGGCTCATGTCCTTGTCGACGACCAGGCTGTCGAGGCCGGCGCCCATGGTCGGGTAGAGCTTGAACGGGTTCAGCACCGTCGACGGGGTCGCCACCTGGTGGGCCAGGGCGGCCAGGAACTTCTGCTGGTTCTTGGTGCGCTCCAGGTCGGAGGCGGCGAACGCGTGCCGGGTCCGGACGAACGCCAGGGCCTGCTCGCCGTTCAGCGTCTGCTTGCCCGCCTTGAAGTCGGCGCCCGAGTACTTGTCCTTGAAGCCCTTGTCGAGGTTCATCTCGACACCGCCGACCGCGTCGACGATCTTCGCGAAGCCGCCGAAGCCGATCTCCGTGTAGTGGTCGATGCGCAGGCCGGTGTTGAACTCGACGGTGCGCACGAGCAGTTCGGGGCCGTCCTCGGCGTAGGCCGCGTTCAGCTTCACGTGCCGGCCGGTGCCCTGGTACGTCTTGCCGGAGTCGGAGCCCTTGAACGTGGGGATCTCGACGTCGGAG
The DNA here is from genome assembly GCF_036231965.1 of Streptomyces sp. NBC_01428. Taxonomy (NCBI): domain Bacteria; kingdom Bacillati; phylum Actinomycetota; class Actinomycetes; order Kitasatosporales; family Streptomycetaceae; genus Streptomyces; species Streptomyces sp. NBC_01428. The sequence goes on from NZ_CP109499.1 coordinate 5,527,502, forward strand.
TCACGCGGCAGCGAGACCAGCGTCGACCCGTTGCTCCCGGTGTGCAGGATCATCATCGAGTCGGTGCGCTTGCCCGCGGCCGAGCCGGTGTGCAGCTTCTTCTTGTCCTCCGCGGACATGCCGGCGCGGCTGTCGGAACCGACGATCAGGTAGTTCGTGCCCTCGCCGGCCTCCGGCCGGTCGATGACCTTGGAGAGATCCACGTCGCGGTGCAGCTTGGAGTCGGCCCAGAAGTACGTGCCGACGGAGACGACGACCAGCAGCGTGACCAGCGTGATCGCCGTCCACTTGATCCGGCGCCGCCAGTTCGGTGCCTGACGCGGACGGCCGGGACCCGGGCCGGGACCCTGCGGACCGCCGGGGCCGCCCGGGGCGCCGTACACGTGCCCCGTGTTGTAGCCGGAGTCGTACCCGTTGTCGTAGCCGTCGTCGTAGCCCTGCCCGTCGACGTACTGAGGCTGCCGGGGCACCCCGCCGCCGTACGGCGGTGCGTCCGGGCCCGGAGCGGGTGCCGACGGTCCACGGCGGACCTGGCGCATGACGCGGGCACCCTCAGGCTGCGAGCCTGCGCTGCCGCGTCCGTAGCGGTTGCCGCCGTTGCCGCGGCTGTCGTCGGGCCAATCGTTCATGCCGACCAGTGTGCAGGGCTCCACCATGTCTCTTACAAGAGAGCCGGGAGATCTGGGTCACGCCTGTTGCAGAGCTGATGCAAAACGACCGTGTGTGCCCCCGGCATAAGGTGGACGTCATGACAGACCTGGCCCCCAACCCGGAATCCGATATTCCGGGCAAGCCGACCTCCGCGTCCCGGACCACCCTGAGCCACATCATGACCCACAACGACACCAACCTCCTGGGCACGGTGCACGGTGGCGTGATCATGAAGCTCGTCGACGACGCGGCGGGCGCGGTGGCCGGGCGGCACTCCGGCGGGCCGGCCGTCACCGCCTCGATGGACGAGATGGCCTTCCTCGAACCGGTCCGCGTGGGCGACCTCGTCCATGTGAAGGCGCAGGTCAACTGGACGGGCCGGACCTCGATGGAGGTGGGCGTCCGGGTCCTCGCCGAGCGCTGGAACGAGTCGACGCCCGCCCAGCAGGTCGGCTCGGCCTACCTGGTCTTCGCCGCCGTCGACGCCGACGGCAAGCCGCGCCGGGTCCCGCAGGTCCTCCCCGAGACCGAGCGCGACGAGCGCCGCTACCAGGAGGCCCAGATCCGCCGCACCCACCGCCTGGCCCGCCGCCGCGCGATCATGGAACTGCGCGAGAAGCGCGCGGCGGAGGGTCTCGACACCCTCTGACATCCCGTGACGGGTGCCACCGGCCTCAGGCCGGGCGACGGACCCGCCGCCCGGCCCTCCGCCCGCTCGTCACGGGCACACCGCTGTCACGGGCACACCACCTGGTCGCCCGTCACCGCGCCGAACTCGCCCTGGGCCGGGTCGTCCGCGCGGACCCGCGTGACCTTCTTGAAGTCCGAGCCGGCGATCACCTTCAGCAGCGGACCCTGTCCGGGGACCGCGCGCAGTTCGGAGCCGGGCAGCGCCGTCGAGAGCGACTTCGCCGAGCGGTCCCAGCGCGGGTCGTACGCGACGACGGTGCGCTGCACGGTCCGGTCCTGGGCGGTGGCGGGCTGGTGCGTGGTACGGAATCCGGTGGCGGCCAGCGCGCTGTCGACCTGCTTGCCGAGGCCCGCCGTGGCGGTCCCGTTCTCCACCTGGACGCGGATCTGCTGGGGGGCCACGTCGACCCGGACCGCCTGCTGTCGCGGGGCCTTGTGCTCCGTGAGCGGCTTGTCCTCGCGCAGCGCCTCGAAGAGCTTCCGCGACTTCTCGGGGTCCCACTTCAGGGTCGAGCCGATGCCCTTGACGACGTACCCCATCTGTCCGATCGGCACGGTCGTGAACTCCGACGAGGACGGCGAGAAGTTCCGCATCGCCCGGCCGAGGTCCAGCAGCTCGTCCGTCCCGAACCCCTTGTCGGCCCGCACCGAGCCCAGCACGGCCCGCGTCACGTCGCGGAACTTCATCGGGTTCAGCAGCACCCCGGACGAGGTGGCCTGGTCGACGAGGGCCGCGAGGAAGCGCTGCTGGCGCTGCATCCGGCCGAGGTCGGAGGAGCCGTCGGCGTGCCGGGACCGGACGAACTGCAGGGCCTGGCCACCGCCCAGCACGTGCGAGCCCGGCGCCAGGTCGAGGCCGGTGTAGCTGTCCTTCAGGGGCTGCACGGTGCAGATCTTCACCCCGCCGAGCACGTCCACCGTCTTCATGAAGCTGGTGAAGTCGACCTCCAGATAGTGGTCGACCTTCACGTGGGTCATGTTCTCGACGGTCCGCACGGTCAGGGTCGGGCCGCCCTCCGCGTACGCCGCGTTCAGCTTGATGGGGTGCGGCTCGTGCCGCTTGCCGGAGACGGCGTCGGTGTGCGCGGGCGTCTCGGCGTACGAGTCGCGCGGCAGGCTGACGACACTGGCGCGCTCCCGGTCCTCCGAGATGTGCACGATCATGATCGTGTCGGTGCAGTGGCAGGGCGCGCCGCCGAGCCGGTACTTCCGCCGCTCCGCCTCGGTGATCTTGTCCCGGCCGTCGGTGCCGACGAGGAGCACGTTCATGCCGTTCCCGGCCTCGGGCCGGTTCTTCATGTCCTTGAAGGGGTCGACCCGGGCGATGTCCGCGTCCAGGCTGGTCACCACCGCGTGCCCGATGCCCGCCGACGCGAGGACCACCACGGAGACGGTCGTCACCGCCCGCATGGCCCAGCGTGGCTTCTTGCGCCGTACGGGGCGCACGGGGCGTGTGGGGCGGCCGTCGGACCGGGCTGCCGGTCGGCGTGCGGGAGACGGCTGCGAGGGGCGCTGAGGGCGTGCGGGGGAGCGGGGCGGCGTGGGCAAGGGGGGACACCTCCGCGAGGCTGGACGGGGGAGGGACGCGTTCCGCGAGGCCGGACGGGGCCGCGTACCGCTGGGCGTGGGGATCCGTGTGAACGGTAGGCCCATACGATCTGCGGCCCGGTCCCTGGGCCGGGCGGCGCGCGCCCGTGTCCCCCGTTCGCGGTAACGTGACGCCCGATGAGCGAGAAGTCTGACGTGCGGTCTCCCGCCGTTTCTGTGATCATGCCCGTCCTCGACGAGGAGCGGCATCTGCGCGGGGCCGTCCAGGCGATCCTGGCGCAGCGGTACGACGGCGAGATGGAGGTCGTGATCGCCCTCGGTCCCTCGACGGACCGGACGGACGAGATCGCGGCCGGCCTCGTGCGTGAGGACCCGAGGGTGCACACCGTGCCGAACCCGACCGGGCGCACGCCCGCGGCGCTGAACGCCGCGATCAAGGCGTCCCGGCATCCCGTCGTCGTGCGGGTCGACGGCCACGGCATCCTCTCCCCGAACTACATCGCCACCGCCGTACGCCTCCTGGAGGAGACCGGCGCGCAGAACGTCGGCGGCGTCATGCACGCCGAGGGCGAGAACGACTGGGAGCACGCCGTCGCCGCGGCCATGACGTCGAAGATCGGGGTGGGCAACGCCGCCTTCCACACGGGCGGCGACGCGGCTCCGGCCGAGACCGTGTACCTCGGGGTGTTCCGGCGCGAGGCGCTGGAGCAACAGGGCGGTTACAACGAGGAGTTCATCCGCGCCCAGGACTGGGAGCTGAACTTCCGCATCCGGGAGGCGGGCGGCCTGATCTGGTTCTCGCCCGAGCTGCGGGTGTCGTACCGGCCGCGGCCGAGCGTGAGGGCGCTGGCCAAGCAGTACAAGGACTACGGCCGCTGGCGGCACGTCGTCGCCCGCTACCACGAGGGCTCCATCAACCTGCGCTACCTCGCCCCGCCGACCGCGGTGTGCGCGATCGCGGCGGGCGTCGTCGTCGGAGCGGCGCTGACCCCGTGGGGCTTCGTCGTCCCGGCCGGCTACCTCGCGGCCATCGCGCTCGGTTCGCTGCCCGCGGGCAAGGGGCTCCCGGTGAAGGCCCGCCTGCAGATCCCCGTCGCCCTGGCGACGATGCACATGTCGTGGGGCTGGGGCTTCCTCACCAGCCCGAAGGCGCTGGCCCGGAAGGTCGTCGCGTCCCGGCGTCCGGCGGTGCTCGGCGGTGCGGCCGAGCCCTCGACGGCGCCGGCCACCAGCTCCGACTGACCTGTCCCGCACACGCGTCGGGCCCCTCTCTGCATGGAGAGGGGCCCGACGCGTGTCGTGCGGCCGCCGGCTGGGTCCGGCGCCGCTCCTACCAGGTGTAGTCCGGGTCGACGTGCATGCACGCGCCGGTGTCCGAGCCCTTGTCGAGCTTGGCCGAGGACGGTGTCGAGTCGTCGTCCTTCGGGGCCTTGTACTTCGTGCCGTCCCGCCAGTCCGCCCCGACGACCAGGGTGACCCCGGAGACGTCGGCGGACTTCTCCACCGCGCTCGACGGAACGCCGAGGGCCTTGGCGACGCGCAGGGCGTCACCCTCCAGGTCGGCGCTCGGGTAGCGGATCAGCGTGGTGTCCTCGGCGGTCGCCGTCGTCTGGTCGGCGGTGGTCCGCGTGAAACCCTTGCCCGTGAGCAGCGCGCTCACCGTGCTGGCCCGCCCGCCGACCGGCGCCAGCGTGTCGGTACGGGTGCCGTTCTGCACCTGCACGGCGATCTGGTCGTCCGCCGCGGCCGGGTCCTTCGACGTGCGCTCCTTGGCCTTCTTCTTCCCGACGCCGTCCAGCGCGATGTCCTCGCGCAGCAGCCGCCAGACCTTGTCGGCGTCGGTCGGCTTGGGGAGCACGCGGTTGCCGTCGGAGGAGTACACCCACGGCATCGTGGTCATGTTGATGCGGTCCGTCGGGACCTTCTTCAGTTCTTTGCTGAGGTCGTAGAGCTTGGTGACCGAACCGAGCCCGTCGTCGACGGTCAGGGCGTCGGTGGCGGTCTCGGCGAGGTTCTTCAGCTTGCCCGGGTTGCTCAGCGTGGCGTTGTCCCGCAGCTGGCGCACCATCGAGTTCATGTACTGGTGCTGGGCCTTGGTGCGGCCTATGTCGCTGCCGTCCTCGAAGCCGTAGCGGGTGCGCAGCCACTCCAGGGCCTGCTTGCCCTGGACGGACGTCGTGCCCTTCTCGAGCTTCAGGCCGGAGCCGTGGCCGTTGGAGGTGTGGGAGTAGATGTTGGCGTCCACGCACACCGGGACGCCGCCGATGGCGTCGGCCATCGACACCACTCCGGCGAAGTCGACCATGATGAAGTGGTCGATGTGGATGTCGGTGAGCTTCTCCCATGTGGCGACCGTGCACCCGGGGCCCCCGCGGCCCAGAGAGTCGTTCGTCATGGTGAGTGATGTGCTCGCGGCGTACGTCTTGTCGGTGTGGGGGTCGGTGCACTCGGGGATCTGGAGCAGCGTGTCCCGGGGCATGCTCACGACCGACATGTTGGTGCGGTCCGCCGACAGGTGCAGCAGCATCTGGACGTCGGCGCGCGGCGCCGAGTTGAAGGTGTCCTTCGCGCCGCCGAGCTTCTGGTCCTCTTTGGAGTTGCGGCCGTCGGAACCGATCAGAAGGATGTTCAGCGGCGTCTGACCCGCGGCGTTCGGCTTCGGCGCCGGTGCCCGGTTCTTGTCGTCGCCGATGTTCAGGTCGTCCTTCTTGATGTTGGCGTTCAGATGCCGGTAGTAGAGATAGCCCGCGCCGGCGGTGCCGAGTATCAGCAGCGCCAGGACCATCGCCGACCAGCGGAGTATGCGGCGTCTGCGCCGGGGGCGTCCGCCGCCGCCGTGCCGTCGTCCGCCCCGGCCCCCGCCGCCGCGGTCCTGTTTCCGCGGTGCGGCCGACGTGTCGTCGTCGGCCTGCCCGGACGTGTCCCCCGCGGCCGGCCCGCGGTCGGAGCCGGCCGTACGAACGGGCTCGCCGCCCTCCTCGTACAGGTTCTCGTCCCAGCCCAGTTCGCCGGTCCGCCGGACACGTGGTCGTGCACTCTCCCCACGCACACTGCTCTGCGCCATCTCCCCAGCCCCTCCCACCCCTGCGCCTGACAAACGGATCCGTCGCGCGTCCGGCCGGACGCGTAGAACGTCCGGCCGGCCGGTCTCTCGCGTCCTGTAGGACGCTTCTCGGACCCGTTAGGTCATCACTTGGCGCACACCGTCTTGTCCGCCGTGGACTTGTCCACGTCAGGCGCCTTCGTGGAAGCCGTCAGCGGCACCCCGGCGCCCTTGAAGTCCTTGCCCAGGGTCAGCACGATCGCCGGCAGCCCCTGAGCGTTCTTCTCGCTCTTGCCCGGCTTCATCGCCGAAGCGGGCAGCCCCATGAGGTCCGCCAGCTTGCGTGCCTGGTCGGCCTGGTCGGGAGAGTACTCCAGGCTCGTCTTGTCGAGTGTTTCGTCGGCGTTTCCGAGCTGGCTGGACTTGAGCACGCCCTCAGTGTTCTGCAGCCAGTTGAGAGTTTCCTGTGCGGAGCCGGCCTCGGCGCCGCCGTTGTAGATGTCGACGCGGATGTCGGAGGCGGACGAGCGGGAGCCCTTGAGGCGGGCGGCGACCTCCGCCTTCTCCTTCTTCGCCTTCTGCTTCACGGCGGTGAAGGAGACGTCGTTCTTGATGGCGTCGAAGACCGGCTGGGACGTCGTCGGGTTGACGATCACGGTCTTGTGGATCACGCCGTCGGCGGGGTTGTCGATCACCGGCACCGTCGTGAAGGTGATGTTCTTCGGCGGCACCTTCTTCAGCTCCAGGGCCATGTCCTTGAGCGTGGTGACCTTGGCGATGCCGGTGTCCACGGTGAGCGCCTTGGTGGCCGCCTCGGCCAGATCGATGAGCTTCTTCGGATTGGTGAGGGTGTTGCTCGAACTCATCTTGCGCATCAGCGAGGCCATGAACTGCTGCTGCACCTTGATGCGGTCGAGGTCGCCCTGGTTGCCGAAGCTGTGCCGGGTGCGCACGAACGCGAGGGCCTGCTCGCCCTCGATGGTGTGCTTGCCGGCGGAGAGCTTGAGGTGCGAGTCCGGGTCGTCGACGTCCTTGGCGAGACAGACCTCCACACCGCCCACCGCGCTGGTGAGGGTCTTCACCGCGTTGAAGTCGACCATCGCGAAGTGGTCCACGGAGATGCCGGTGACGGCCTTCACCGTGTCCATCGTGCAGCCGGGGTTGCGGTCCTCCTGCCCGAGGCTCGTGTTGAAGCGGACGTTCCGAGTCGGCTGGATGACCTTCTCGGTGCCGTCGTCCAGCTTCGTCCTGCACTCGGGGATGTCGACGATGAGGTCGCGCGGGATGCTCATCGCGGTCGCGTTCGTCCGGTCCTTGGAGACGTGCAACAGGATGTTCGTGTCCGCGTGCCCGACGCTGTTCTTGTCGCCGTAGCCCTCGTTGCCCTTACCGGTCCGCTTGTCGGTGCCGATGATGAGGATGTTGAAGGCCTCGTCCTTGCTGAAGCCGTCCTTGCCGGAGTCGCCGATGTCCGTCGAGTTGACGTTGCCCTCGAGGTGCTTGAGGTAGGCGTACGCGGCTCCGGAGGCGGCGATCAGCACGAAGGCCATCGTGCCGCCGGTCCACAGCAGGACCTTCTTCGCCTTCGACTTCTTCTTCGGCTTGGTGCGTCCGCGCCGTCGCCCCGGCTCGGGCTCCGGCGGTTCGCCACGGCGTCGCCGCGGCCCGGGCACGTCGGTGCCCGGCGCCTCACGTTCCCGACCCGGCGCCGCGCGGTCCCGGCCCGGTTCGGTCCGGGTGCGTGCCTGCGAAGGGGGCGTACCCCTGCGCGGGCGCGGCACTCCCGACTGCGCTCCGGAAGGGGTCAGTCGCAGTTCGTATTCGCCGGTGTTCGGGTTGAGCACCCACTGGTCTGCGGGATCGATGTTGTCCGCCCGCCCACGGCCTTGCGCGTCCACGGTTGTCTGAATCCTCCGTCGGGGCCACGCGGCGCCTTTCCCCCTCAAAAGGCGCTCGGGTCTCGGTCAGCGATGCGCGACCCACGAGGATGAACCTCGTGGCCGGGTGCACCGGGTCGCTCACACTATCCGCCCAGTTCAGCGTCGAGCCACGACCGTGACAAATTCAACGTCCCTACAACCGGGCAATCCGCCCTATTTCTCAGAGAGTTCTTAGCTCAGCTGTTCCCGCCTTGGCGCACGCTTTACCCGCAGGCGTCCTCGGCCGCAGTGTTACCCCGGAAAGTCGGCGCAGGATCAGGCGTTCCTGTAAGGGCACCGGGAAGCAACAGCATCGACCTACCGTCGCTGTTCGACTGCGCCGGGTGACGGGAGAGGGAGTTCTCGTACGGAGTTGCGGAATGCGGGGGCGGCCCCTCGGAGGCCTTCTCGGCGGACTCCTTCGTGACCGTCACGGGCTCGTCCGTGCGCAGCCGTTCGAAGAGCTGGGTCGCCTCGGGCTCCACGAGCTGGTCGCGGTTGGCGTTCAGGGCGTACGCCGTCCGCGGCACCGTCAGGAACTGCACGCTCTGCGTGGGGATGTTCCGCATGCCGCGCACCAGGTCGTACAGGCCGCGCAGGCTCGCGAGGCCCGGGTCGGTGGTGAGCGACGAGGTGGCCGCGTCCAGGACCGGATACAGCTTGGCCGGGTTCAGCAGGACGTCGTTGCTGCGCACCTTGTTGACGAGCGCGCCGAGGAACCGCTGCTGGCGGTCCATGCGGTCGGTGTCGCTGCCGTCGCCGATGGTCTTGCGGGCGCGGACGTAGCCCAGCGCCTGCTCGCCGTCGAGCACGACCTTGCCCGCGGGCAGCCGCAGCTTCGCGGCCTTGTCGTCGATGGGCTCCTTCAGGCACACCTCGACGCCGTCCACCGCGTCGACCATGTCCTTGAAGCCGTGGAAGTCCACCACCATGTGATGGTCGACGCGGATGTTCGTGAGTTTCTCGACGGTCCGGATCGTGCACGCCGAACCACCCACCTGGAACGCGTAGTTGAACATCGCGAACATGGGCTCGGTACGGGTGCCGTCCGGGCGCCGGCAGCCCGGCACGTCCACCATCAGGTCGCGGGGCAGGGACATGGCGGTCGCGGTGCGCCGGTCGGCCGCGAGGTGCAGCAGGATCGTGGTGTCGGACCGCTCCGTCCCCGAGTCGCGGCCGTACTTCTTGTTGCCGGCGCCCGACCGCGAGTCCGAGCCGATCATGAGGATGTTCTGCGCGCCGCGCACCAGCGCGGTGGGCCGTTCCTTCTCGTACCGGGCGAGCTCGGCCGCCGCGTCGTCGTCGGCCGTGATGTTCCCGTTCAGCTTCTCGTAGACGACCCAGCCGGCTATCCCCGCGCCGAGCACCACCACGGCCACGCCGATCGCGGTGTAGCGCAGCCAGCGCCTGCGCCGGCGGGTCAGCCCGGCCCCGGTGGGCGACGCTCCCGGCACCGGCCCCTCCGGACGTCCGGAGGGAGTGCCTTCGGAGTCGGTCACGTCGGAATCCACCACCCCTCCTGGTGTACGAGCGCGTCTTGCTCCTACGACCATGTCCTGAAGTGGCTGGTGAGGGGGGCCGGTGATGGGCCGAACGGGCTACGGCCCCGGGTCCCCGGGGCCGTGCGCACCGGTCAGCGGGCCGTCGCCGTGACGCGCTCGCTCTCGATCCGCTGTGCGAGGCGGTCGTCCCCCAGCTGGTCGAGGTGGCGGCACAGCACCACCGAGCCGCCGGTGGCGAGCGGCGCGTAGAGGCCCGCGGACAGCCCCTCCCAGGTGTCGTACGGGAGCGCCGACAGGATCCGTGAGCCGGGTCCCGTCAGATCCAGTCCGGGAGCGTCGGAGCGGGCCTGCTCGACGACCTCCGCGCCCGTCCAGGCGGCTCCCGCGACGATCAGCGCCGGCTCCTCGGGGTCCACCGGCGCGTACGGCGCGAACCGGTCGCCCTGGCTCGGGACCTCCACCGCGTAGTCGGCGTACCCCGCGGGCGGGGCCGGGAAGCGGCGGCCGAGCGGGGCGAGGGACAGCGCGATCCGCTCGCCGGAGCAGGCGAGGCCGTCCTCGAACCGGCCCGGTCCGGCGACGACGTGGTCCGCCGCGGCCGGGTCGCCCCCGAGGTCCGCGACGACACCCACCGACGAGCAGGCGAGCAGCCACACGGCCGTCTGCCAGTGCGCGGGCAGCAGCAGCGCGACGCGCTCGCCGGGTTCGGCGGACAGTTCGCCCTGCAGCAGGTTGGCCGTCTTGGCCACCCAATTGGCGAAGGTGGCCACGGACAATTCGACGCGTTCGCCCGTCGCGTCGTCGTAGAAGGTCACCAGGGGGCGCGCCGGATCCGTGGAGAGCGCGGATCGCAGCAGGTCGGCGGGGGTGCGGTCGGTGGCGTTCACGCGGGCAAGCGTACGCGGGGACGCCACGCGGCAGCGGCGGCGCGAGCCACCGGTTCGGCGGAGCGCGTCCGACGGTCCGTCAATTCCGGGATGGACAGATATGTATGACTATGTCCAAGATCAGGGGCATGCGTGGATTCCTTGCTTCCTCGGTCGGCGTCACCTGCGCGGCCGCTCTCGCCCTTCCGCTCGCCCTGCCCGCCCCGGCACAGGCGGGGCCGTCGGCGCTGACGTCCGAGACCTCCGTCCCCGGCAGCACCCAGTCCCTGCCCCTCGTCCCCCTCTCCGGCGACCGCGCCCTCGGGGCCGCCGCACCCGAACAGGGCCTCGGCCGCCGGGACGCCCAGCCCTTCTCCCTGGTCGGCGTCATCTGGGACGATCCGAGCAGTGAGCTGCGCGGCCGTGTCCAGGTCCGCACCCGGGCCGCCGGCACCGGCCACTGGTCGGGCTGGCAGGCCGTCGACACCCACAACCACGAGCACGGCGCCGACCCCGACACCGCCGAGGGCGCCTCGCGGCGCGTGCGCGGCGCCACCGCTCCCCTGTGGGTCGGCGCCTCGGACGGCGTCGAGGTCCGCGTCGACGCGGACCGGACGACACCCGGGGACGAAGAGGGGGGCGAGCGTGCGGTCTCGGACACCCCGCTCCCCAGAGGCCTGCACCTCGAACTGATCGACCCCGGCGGACCCCCGGGGCGCGCGGACGCCCGCACGGCCGGCCGGGCAGGGGGCGCGCATCCCGCCACGCGCGCCGGAAGCGTACGCGCGGGCGCCTCGGACGGGGTCCCGGCTGCCGACGACACCGAGATCGGCGCGCTCACCCAGGCGGAGACGGAGCGCGAGTACCTCTCCGCGGACTCCGCCGTACAGCGCGTGAAGCCGTACATCGGCGCACGCCCGCGCATCATCACCCGCAAGGGCTGGGGCGCGAACGAGAAGCTGCGCGAGCGCGGCTTCGTCTACACGAAGAAGGTCAAGGCGGCCTTCGTGCACCACACCGCGTCGGGCAACAACTACAGCTGCTCCCAGGTGCCTTCGGTCATCCGCAGTATCTACCGCTACCACGTGGTGAGCAGCGGCTGGCGTGACATCGGCTACAACTTCCTCGTCGACAAGTGCGGAAACATCTACGAAGGCCGGGCCGGGGGCGTCGCCAAGGCGGTCCTCGGCGCCCACACCCTCGGGTTCAACAGCAACAGCATGGGGATCGCCGTCCTCGGCACCTTCCAGAACACGAAGCCGACCGACGCCTCGCTCAAGGCCATCGCCCGTCTGACCGCGTGGAAGCTGGGCCTCTACGGTGGCAATCCGCGTGGCAAGACATACCTGAAGTCGGGCGGTGGCAATCTCTACCGAAAGGGAAAGAACGTACGACTGAATGTGATCTCCGGCCATCGGGACGGGTTCGCCACGGAGTGCCCCGGACGGCTGCTCTACGGCAAGCTCGGCTCGGCACGGAAGACGGCGGCCCGCTACCAGGGCCGGTAGGCAGGGCCCGGAACCGGCAGCGCCGGCACCGCCCGGCCGGCCGGGGCCGGGCGGGGATCACCTGACGTCACGAGCACGGCCCCTCGACGGAGACCGCACGGCCATCGAAGGCGCCATCGAACAGTCTGCATACACTGGCCGGCCGGAACACAGTTCGGCCGGTCCCGGCAGGAAGCAGAGACGACAGGTGACAGAAGCGATCCTCCTGGTCGGCGGCAGAGGCACCCGGCTGCGCCCCCTCACGGTGCACACGCCCAAGCCGATGGTGCCCGCGGCCGGAGTCCCCTTCCTGACGCACCAGCTGGCGCGGGCCCGCGCGGCGGGCGTCGAGCACATCGTGCTGGCGACGTCCTACCTCGCCGAGGTCTTCGAGCCGTACTTCGGCGACGGCTCCTCGCTGGGCCTCCACCTCGAGTACGTCACGGAGGAGGAGCCGCTCGGCACCGGCGGCGCCATCCGCAACGTGGCGTCCCGGCTCCACTCCGGCCCCGACGAACCCGTCCTGATCTTCAACGGCGACATCCTCACCGGGCTGGACATCCCGGCCCTGGTCTCGACCCACGAGACGACCGGCGCGGACGTGTCCCTGCACCTCACCCGGGTCGAGGACCCGCGCGCGTTCGGGCTCGTCCCCACGGACTCCACCGGCCGCGTCACCGCGTTCCTCGAGAAGCCGCAGACACCCGAGGAGATCGTCACCGACCAGATCAACGCGGGGGCGTACGTCTTCCGCCGCTCGGTCATCGACACCATCCCCGAGGGCCGTCCCGTCTCGGTCGAGCGCGAGACCTTCCCGGAGCTCCTGGCCACCGGCGCCCACCTCCAGGGCATGGTGGACTCCACGTACTGGCTGGACCTGGGCACCCCGCAGGCCTTCGTCCGCGGCTCCGCCGACCTCGTCCTCGGCCGCGCGCCCTCCCCGGCGGTCCCCGGCCGCTGCGGCGACCGTCTGGTCCTGCCCACGGCCACGGTCGCGCCCGACGCCAAGCTCACCGGCGGCACGGTCGTCTGCGAGGGCGCCCGGATCGGTGAGGGCGCCCGGATCTCCGGCAGCACGATCCTCGCCGGAGCGGTCGTCGAGCCGGGCGCGGTCGTCACCGACTCCCTCGTCGGCCTCGGCGCCCGCATCGGCGAACGCACGATCCTCACGGGCGCGGTCATCGGCGACGGCGCGACCGTCGGCCCCGACAACGAACTCCGCGACGGAGTCCGCATCTGGTGCGACGCCCACATCCCGGCGGGAGCGCTCCGCTTCTCGTCGGACCAGTAGCCGACCGACCACACCGCCCGGAGGGGCCCACCAGCCCCTCCGGCGGTCACTGTTCGAGCCCCTCCGGCGGGAGAATCCAGCCCCTCCGGCGGTCACTGCTGAGCTTCTCCGGCGGGAAAATCCAGTCGCTCCAGCGGTCACTGTTCGAGCCCCTCGGGAGGAAAAATCCAGCCCCTCCGGCGTTTGAGGAGCGGGGTCCGGGGCGGAGCCCCGGGTACGGGACGGGCAGGGGCGGAGGGGGCGACATCCCGCTGTACCCGAGGCACGCAGGGGACCCCGGCCCATCGGAAGCGAGAGGAAGGCCGGCGGAACCCGGGGACACCAGGGAAGCCGGGCGGACGAAGCCGAAGGCGAGCCCCGCCTAGAGCTTCCCGATGTCACCCCGGGGCATCTTGGGCACGCGCCGCGCAGGCGTCCGCCCCGACAACAGGATCAGCCGAGCCGCCCGATGCCGCTGCCCGGCATACGGCTCCAGCAACTCCAGCATCACCGCGTCGTCCGCGTCCCGGTCCCCCGCGAGCGCGTACCCGACGATCCCGGGGAGATGAAGATCCCCCACGGTCACGGAATCGGCCGCACCGTGACTGCGCTGCACGACCTCCGCGGAGGTCCAGGGCCCGATCCCGGACACCAGCTCCAGCCGCTCCCGCGCCCGCACGGGATCGAGCCGCACGGCCTCCTCCAGCCGGGGAGCGACCCGTACGGCCCGCAGGATCGTGGACGCCCGCTTGTCGTCGACACCGGCGCGGTGCCACTCCCAGGAGGGGATCAGCGCCCAGGTCCGGGGCGCCGGCATGACGTACATGCGCTCGGGCGCGGGTCCCGGCGCGGGCTCGCCGAACTTCCGGACGAGCAGCCGCCACGCCCGGTACGCCTCGTCGGTGGTGACCTTCTGCTCCAGGACGGACGGGATCAGCGACTCCATGACGAGTCCGGTCCGCACCAGCCGCAGTCCCGGGCGCCGGTGCCGGGTGACCGCGAGGAGGCGGTGCCGGGGTTCGAAGGCGTCGGGGTCGTCGGCCGCGCCGAGCAACTCCGGGAGCCGGTCGAGCAGCCAGTCGGCGCCGGGTCCCCAGGCCTCGCCCCGGGCCGTTCCGTCCCGCAGCGTCACGCGCAGAGTGCCGGGCCCGGCGGGGGTGCGGCAGACCCGCCACACCGAGCCGTCGGGTGTCGTACGGAACGTCGGATCGCCGGGGCCGCGGCGGAGCGGCCCGAGCACCAGCCCGAGGTCGAGCGGCCCCGCGGGGTCCCAGCTACGGACGCGGGCGGGTTCGGCGGCCTGCCGCGGCACTCCGCCGGGCACCACGACATGTCCGCCGCGCACGGTCGTACGCGTCGGCCGGGGAGCGAAACGTCCAGCCACGGATGAGGTCCTAGGGGTGCTCGGGGTGCCCTACGAGGGTAGGCGCTCGCCCGGCCGAAAACGCACCGTTCGCGGCACCGTGCGGTCCGCCCCTCCGCGAACCCCCTCACCGCACGGTCCACGGCCCGACCGGCCGCGGTGCGGTCCACGGGGCCTGACCGGGCCCCGGGCGGTCCGCCCCCTTCGCGCCCCCCTCACCGCACCTCGACGAACGCCTCCGCGTCCCGTGCCGGACGGTCCCGGGGTTCCTCCGCCGCGTGGCCCACGGCCACCGCGCCCATCGGGTCCCAGTTCGCCGGCAGGTCCAGCGCCGCGCGGACGACGTCACGGCAGAACATCGTCGACGACACCCAGGCGGAGCCGAGCCGTTCCCCGGCCAGGGCGACCAGGAAGTTCTGCACGCCCGCGCCCGTGGCGACCACGAACATCTCGCGCTCGGCGCCGTCCCGCCGGGCGTCGCCGTAGGTGTGGGAGCCGTCCATGACCAGACACGGCACCACCAGATACGGCGCGTTGCGCAGCACGTCGCCGCGGCGGACCCGCTTGGCGACGGACTCCTCGCTCTTCCCGTCGGCCCGCAGGTCGGCGCGCCAGGCGTCCCGCATGGCGTCGAGTAGCCGTGTCCGTGACTCCTGCGACTCCAGGAGCACGAACCGCCAGGGAGTGGTGTGGTGCGGCGCGGGGGCGGTCACGGCCGCGGCGACCGCCCGGCGCACGGCACCGGGGTCGACGGGTTCGTCCGTGAAGGCCCGGACCGTGCGCCGCTGGGTGACCGCTTCCCGGACGGCCTCCGAGGTGCCGAGCCGGAACATGTCGTCGCGGGCGTCCCGGACGATGGCCCGTGCCCCCTCGCCGTCGCCGTCGGCCACCAGGTGGGCGAGTCCGCGCACGACGGCGACGGGGAGCCCGGAGGCCTTGCCCTTCACGAGGTCACCGGCGGCGGCGAGTTCGTCGGCCGTGGCGACGACGGTCGCGCTGAGCGGATTGCCGTGCGCGTCGGTGCCGCCGCGCAGGTCGTCGAGCACCTGGACGCCCGCCGCGCCGATGGCGACGTCGGTGAGCCCGGTGCGCCAAGGGCGCCCGAAGGTGTCCGTGACGACGACGCCGACGTCGACTCCGAGGGTGTCCCGCAGCCCGTCGCGAATCGCCCGCGCGGACGCGTCGGGGTCCTCTGGCAGCAGGAGCACGGTCCCGGCGGGCGTGTTGGAGGCGTCGACCCCGGCGGCGGCCATCACGAGCCCCTGCCGGTTCTCGACGATCCGCAGCGCGCCGCGGCGCGCCACGACCCGGACGGTCTCGGCGTCGATGGCCGCCTCGCGGTCCACGGCCTCGACGATCCGGCCCTCCGCCTTGGAGACGATCTTGGAGGTGACGAGGAGCACGTCCCCGTCGGCCAGGCCGGGCCCGGCGGCCGCGATGAGTTTCGCGAGGTCGTCGCCCGGCCGCACCTCGGGCAGTCCGGTCGGCGCCCAGACCCGGTAGCCGGGCGCGACCTGCTCCGCCGGCTCTTCCCGGCCCGAGGGCCACGGCGTGTCCGCCGCATGGTTCCTGGTGGTCACGGAGTCCGTACCTCCTCCGCCAGGGTGAGCGCCTCGCGGGCCATCCGCGCCGTCGCGTCGAGGTCGGTCATCATCAGCGGGACGGCCCGGCAGCGGATGCCGGCGCTCTCGACGCGCTCCACCACGGAGGCGTCCACGGTGTCGACGAGCCAGCCGTCCAGGAGTCCCGAGCCGTAGTGCTCGGCCACGGCGGCGGCGGTGGACTCGACGCCGACGGCGGCGAGCACCTTGTCGGCCATGCCGCGCACGGGCGCGTCGCCGACGATGGGGGAGAGGCCGACCACGGGCACGCCCGCCTCGGCGATCGCCTCGCGGATGCCGGGCACGGCGAGGATGGTGCCGACGGAGACGACGGGGTTGGACGGCGGGAAGAGGATGACGTCGGCCTCGCCGATGGCTTCGAGGACCCCGGGGGCCGGCTTGGCCTGCTCGGCACCCACCGGCACGATCGCCTCGGCGGGCACGGAGGCCCGCAGGCGCACCCAGTACTCCTGGAAGTGGATCACCTTGCGCTCGCCGGCGCCTCCGGCCGCGTCGCCGTCCGGCAGCGTGACGGCGACGTGCGTCTCGACGCGGTCGTCCGACATGGGGATGAGCCGCACGCCCGGCTTCCACCGGTCGCAGAGCGCCTCGGTGACGGCGCTGAGCGGATAGCCCGCGCCGAGCATCTGCGTGCGCACGATGTGCGTCGCGAAGTCGCGGTCGCCGAGTCCGAACCACTCCGGTCCGACCCCGTACGCCGCGAGCTCCTCCTTCAGATGGAAGGTCTCCTCGGCACGGCCCCAGCCCTGCTCCTCGTTGATGCCGCCGCCGAGCGTGTACATCACCGTGTCGAGGTCCGGGCAGACCTTCAGCCCGAAGAGGTGGATGTCGTCGCCGGTGTTGCCGATGACCGTGATGTCCGCGTCCGGGACGGCCCGCTGGAGACCACGCAGGAACCGTGCACCACCGATACCGCCTGCCAGAACCACAATGCGCATGGGGTTCAGTCTTGCAGGCGGCGACGACGGCGTGTCAGCCGGTCACGCGACCTCGGCCCCCGCGGGCGCGCCGTCCGGCTCCACGCTCCCGGCGACCGCGCAACGCGCCGCGTGCATCGGCATCTCCGTGAGACCCGGGTAGTAGACGTGCAGACTCACGGCCCCTTCGAGCGAGTCGTTGACGACCTCGTGGGCGTAGCCGGGTGCGAACACCCGCTGCGCGCCGGAGCTCAGGGCGCGTGTGCCGCGCTCCGTGCGCTCGGTCAGCGCGCCGTCGAGGACGGTCAGTACGCCGGAGGAGCCGCCGTGGTCGTGCAGTCCGCTGCCCTGGCCGGGCACCCAGGAGAGCAGCCAGACCTCGTAGCCGGGGCCGGTGCGCAGCCGGTGGTACCAGCGTGAGGTGGCGTCGTACTCGACGAGGTGCTCCCACTGGGAGCGGTCGGCGGCGATGGAGCGTGCCATGCCGACGAAGTCGGCCACGGTGACGGGGTGTTCGCGCGGCGGCTGGAGCAGGTGCGGTACTTCGAGGATGTCGCCGGCGATCTGGAGGTCGCTGTCGCTGTTCATGGGTGCGGTGGTTCCTCGGCAGAAGAGTGCTGGGGTGTCGCTGGCCGTTTCCGCCCGGGTCGCGAGCGGGGGTTCACGCCCGGGTGGCGGGCGGGAGGGGAGTGCCCTGGTGCGGGCGGTCGCCCGGAGGGGGCGGGAGGTTCGCCTCAGTGGCGGCGAGGCAGCCGGAGCGCGGTAGGGCTCAACAGCTGGAACAGCAACAACAGCTGCGGCGGACGTGGGCAGCACCGTGGGACCCGGCGGTGCGGGTCGAGGTGGATGCCAAGTTCGCGAGCATGCCCATAAGGTCACCGGTTCACACCCCTAATGTCAACTTCATGTCCGTTATGTGGGGGATGTTTCACCTCATCCGGTTCATCTGGCAGGCGAAAGGTTTGTTCACCCGCCTCCCCGGACACATGGCGCACAACCGGGCGCACAAACCTCAGCGCGAGCCCGTGATCCCCATGTGATCAGGTTCGCTTCGAGGTCGGCGTCGGAACGCGATCGAACTCCTGGCCGTCTTCCCCCGTAACGGGAGTGGACGTCCGGTCGGACCCCTTGGGCTGTCAGGGTTTATGCCGATTTGAACACTTTCCGCATAGCCTTGGTTCCGCAGAGTGAATAAGGGGCCCAATAGCAGATCTCGGCTTGACTGGCCCGGATCGGCACACTTGTAATTTCACTCGTGTCGTTCAGCCGAAATCGGTAACGGCAGCATCACGGGGACGCGAAAGACAGACGAGGGGCGCACATGACCGAGCTGGTGCAGCAACTGCTGGTCGACGACGCGGACGAGGAACTCGGCTGGCAGGAGCGCGCGCTGTGCGCCCAGACCGACCCCGAGTCCTTCTTCCCCGAGAAGGGCGGCTCCACCCGCGAGGCCAAGAAGGTCTGCCTCGCCTGTGAGGTCCGCTCCGAGTGCCTCGAATACGCGCTCGCCAACGACGAGCGGTTCGGCATCTGGGGCGGTCTGTCGGAGCGGGAGCGGCGCCGTCTCAAGAAGGCCGCCGTCTGAACGACCGCCTGACGGGCGCTCGCACGAAGAAGGACGCTGTCCGAAAACAGTCGCACGGAAATGCGGACGGAAAACAGCCGCACGCACGCGTGGGAGCCGCTGACCAATCGGCACACACGCTCACGTAACGAACGGCCCGTCGCACGTGGGTTATCCACAGGCGGCGGGCCGTCGTCCTGCCCAGCCGTTAGTGTGGGCCC
Source organism: Streptomyces sp. NBC_01428 (assembly GCF_036231965.1). NCBI lineage: Bacteria > Bacillati > Actinomycetota > Actinomycetes > Kitasatosporales > Streptomycetaceae > Streptomyces > Streptomyces sp. NBC_01428. Next base: position 5,546,165 of record NZ_CP109499.1, read on the forward strand.
TCGTCCGAGACGTCCCGCTGTCCCCGCCGGACACAGACGTCCACCGCAGTCCATCGAACCGGGGCCCGTACCTCGATGTCCGTGCACAGCCATTCGGCAGCCCGTCACGACGCAGCTGCCGCACCTGAGTTCCCGCGCCACGTCGTGACCGCGGTGCTCGTCTCCCACGACGGCGCCCGCTGGCTCCCCGAGGCGCTCGCCGGGCTGCTCGGCCAGGAGCGCCCCGTGCAGAACGCGGTGGCGGCCGACACCGGCAGCGCGGACGACTCCGCCCAGCTGCTCACCGACGCCCTCGGTGCCGACCACGTCCTGCACCTCGCCCGCCGCACGGGATTCGGCCAGGCCGTCGAGGAGGCGACCCGCACCGCCGGTCTGCTGACCCCGGACGACCTGCCCTACCTGAAGCGGCCGAGCGGCTGGGACCCCGTCACCCGCAGCTGGCGCGACGACGCCTACGACATGCCGGACCTTCCGTACGGCGAGCCCGAGCAGTGGCTCTGGCTGCTGCACGACGACAGCGCCCCGGAACCCGACGCCCTCGCCCACCTGCTGCGCGTCGTGGAGAACGAACGCGAGCTGGGCCACGAGGTCGCCGTCGTCGGCCCCAAGCTCCGCGGCTGGTACGACCGCCGCCAGCTCCTCGAGGTCGGCGTCACCATCGCCAACTCCGGCCGCCGCTGGACCGGACTCGACCGCCGCGAGCAGGACCAGGGACAGCACGACCACGTCCACCCGGTCCTCTCCGTCTCCACCGCCGGCATGCTCGTCCGCCGCGACGTCTTCGAGGAGCTCGGCGGCTTCGACCGCCGACTGCCCCTGATGCGCGACGACGTCGACCTGTGCTGGCGCGCCCAGGCTGCCGGCCACCGCGTCCTCGTCGCCCCGGAAGCGGTCGTACGGCACGCCGAGGCCGCCTCCCGCGAGCGCCGCACCGTCGACTGCGTGGGCCGCACCTCCGCGTCCCCGCACAAGGTCGACAAGGCGGGCGCCGCCTACACCCTCCTCGTCAACGCCCGCACGGCGCAGCTCCCCTGGATCCTGGTCCGCCTCGTCCTCGGCACCCTGCTGCGCACCGTCGCCTACCTCGTGGGCAAGGTCCCCGGCCAGGCCGTCGACGAGATCCGCGGCCTGCTCGGCACCCTGCTGCGTCCGGAGCGGATCATCGCCGGCCGCCGCAGGCGCGGCCGGCCCCAGGTCGACAAGGGCGAACTGCGCCCGCTGTTCCCGCCGCCCGGCGCGACCGTGCGGGCCACCGTCGAGCAGGTCGCCGGCAATCTGGTGGGCCGCTCCGACGCCGAACTGACCACGGGCGCCGGCCGGCACGGCGGCGCCGTCGAGTCCGGACCCGGCGGCGACGACGGCGACTTCCTGGAGATCGAGCAGTTCGCCCGGCTCAAGCGCATCGCGCGCAACCCCGGTCCGATGGTCTTCCTGGTCCTCCTGTTCGTCTCGCTCCTCGCCTGCCGGGCCCTGCTCGGCGGCGGAGCCCTCGCGGGCGGCTCACTGCTGCCCGCACCGTCGGACGCCTCCGAGCTCTGGGCCCGCTATGCCGACGGCTGGCATCCGGTCGGCGCGGGCGACACCCAGGCCGCCCCGCCCTACCTCGCGCTCGTCGCGCTGCTGGCCTCCCTCCTCCTCGGCTCCACCGGACTCGCGGTCACCGTGCTCCTCGTGGCGTCCGTGCCGCTGGCCGGCTTCGCCGCCTACTTCGCCTCGCGCCCGCTGGTCGAGTCCCGCCTGCTGCGCGCCTGGGCCTCCGTCGCCTACGCCTTCCTGCCCGCCGCCACCGGCGCGCTGGCCGGCGGCCGCATCGGCACGGCCGTCCTCGCGATCCTGCTGCCGCTCCTCGCGCGCGCGGGCGTCGCGGCGAGCGGTCTCGCGCACTCCTCGGGAGCCCGCGGCAGCTGGCGCGCCACCTGGGCCTACGCCCTGCTGCTGACGTTCACCACGGCGTTCACCCCGATCGTCTGGCCCCTCGCGCTGATCCTCGGCCTCGCGCTCCTCGCGGTGCGCCGCAGGGAACTGTCCGCGTACGGACCGCGGTTCCTCGCCCAGCTCGGCACCCCGCTCCTGGTCCTCGCCCCCTGGTCGCTCACGCTGCTGCCGTTCGGCTTCTTCAAGGAAGCCGGCCTGGAGTACGGAGCGAGCGCGGCCTCCGCGCTCGACCTGCTCGGCGCGAGCCCCGGCGGCCCGGGCACGGTCAGCGGCCTGATGCTCTTCGGTGTCGTGCTCGCCGCGCTCGCGGCCCTGCTGCGCACCGACCGCCAGGCGGGGATCAGGACCGCCTGGATCGTCGCCCTGGTGGCACTCGTCCTCGCGGTCCTGTCCAACGGCTCCACCTGGGCCGGCCCCGCCACCCTCGTCTACGGCCTCGCGCTGCTCTCCGCCGCGGCCGTCGGAGCCGACGGAGCCCGCGCGCGGGTGGCCGAGCAGAGCTTCGGCTGGCGTCAGCCGGTCGCCGCGCTCGTCGCGTTCGCCTGCGCCGCGGGACCCCTGCTCATCGCCGCCGGATGGATCATCGGCGGCGCCGACGGACCCGTGGAGCGCCGCGACCCGGTGCAGGTGCCCGCGTTCGTCGCCGAGGAGAGCGGCACCCGCGACCAGGCCCGCACCCTCGTCCTCGACAGCCGGTCCGCCGCCCAGGTCCGCTACACCCTCGTCCGCGGCTCCGGCGCCCGCCTCGGCGACGCCGAACTGGCCTCGGCGGGCGGCGAGAACAAGAAGCTCGACAAGGTCGTCGCCAACCTCGTCGCGGGCTCCGGCGCCGACCAGGCCGACGAACTCGGCGGCTTCGCCGTGCGGTACGTCCTGGTCCGCAAGGGCGCGCCCCGCGAGGTGAGCCGCGTCCTGGACGCCACCCCCGGCCTGACCCGGCTCAGCCAGCAGGACGGCAGCGCCCTGTGGCGCGTCAACCGGCAGGTCTCGCGCGCCGCGATCGTCCCCGCCTCCGGTGAACCCCAGTCCATCGCCGCCGGACCGGTCGAGGTGCACACCACCGTCCCGACCGGCGCCGACGGCCGCGTCCTGCGGCTCGCCGACAGCGCCGACCCGGGCTGGACGGCCACCCTGGACGGCAAGCCCCTCACGCGCACCACGGTCGACGGCTGGGCCCAGGGCTTCGAACTGCCCACGGGCGGCGGACGGCTGGACGTCACCTTCGACGCCCCGCTGAGCCACACCGCCTGGCTGTGGGCCCAGGGCGCGCTCGCCCTCGTCCTCGTGGTGCTCGCCCTGCCGGGCCGCCGCCGCGACGTCGACGACGACCTCCCCGAGGAGCGGGCCGTGCCCGCCCAGGACACCACGGGGGACGGCCGCCGCGCCCGCCGCCTGCGCGCCCAGGCGGAGGCCGAGGCCGAAGGATCCGACGAGGACCTCGACAGCGTCTCCGCCGTGGACGAGGAAGTCCCGGCCGGCACCGTCCCGCACCAGCAGACCTACGGCGAGTGGGACACCCCGAGCTACGCGGGCGCCGAATACGGCACGTACGGCGCCGAGCAGTACGACGGCACCGGTGAGTACGCGACGGGCGGCTACCAGCAGCCGTACCAGGCGGACCCCTACCAGGGCGGCCAGTACGACCCGTACGCCTACGGCGGGACGCCCTACGACCCGGCGTACGGCCAGGGCTACGACGCGAACGGCCGGCCGTACGACGCCCAGGGCCAGGGCCAGGGCCAGGGCTACGGCACGGGCGAGCAGGGCTACGACCCGGCGTACGACCCCACGCAGCCCCCGCCGCACGGCACCGACAGTGAGCGCCCCGACGGGAGCCAGCAGTGAACCGCACCACCCTGTCCCTGATCGCCGGCGCGACCGCGCTCGCCGCCGTCACCGGATTCGCCACGCTCCAGTCCCCGGACGCCTCGGGGGACGACACGGCACGGGCGGCCGCGCGACTGCCCGTGGAGCGCACCAGCCTGCTCTGCCCGCAGCCGAGCACCTCCGACATCGCCGACACCGCGTACACGTCGTTCACCCCCGTCGCGGACGGCGCGGGCGCGGGCGGCAAGGCCGAACTGACGGCGGCCACCGAGGAGTCGGACGGCGGCAAGAAGAGCGGCGGCAAGGCGACCGAGCCCGTCGTGCGGGTCAAGGAGCCGGGCAAGCCCGCGACCGGTGACGCCTCGGGATCCCAGGCGCCCGCGCTCGTCGGCACCGCGGAGGGCAGGTTCGCGCCCGGCTGGACGGTCCAGGAGACCACCGACGTCGCCGTGGGCACCGGACGCGGCCTGCTCGGCACCAACTGCACCGCTCCGGACACCGAGTTCTGGTTCCCGGGCGCGAGCACGGCCGACGACCGCACCGACTATGTGCACTTGACCAACCCGGACGACTCCGCGGCCGTCGTCGACATCGACCTGTACGGCAAGGACGGCACCCTCAAGTCCACGGTGGCCGACGGGATCACGGTCCAGCCGCACGCCAGCGAGCCGATCCTGCTGAACACATTGGCCGGCGACCCGCAGACCAACCTCACGGTGCACGTGACGGTCCGCAGCGGCCGTGTCGGTGCCGCCGTGCAGGCGCTGGACGACAAGATCGGCGGCGACTGGCTGGCCGCCTCCGCCGACCCGGCCGGCAGCCTCGTCCTGCCGGGCATCCCCAAGGACGCGACCTCCGTGCGCCTGGTCGCCTTCGCGCCCGGCGACACGGACGCCGACCTGAAGGTCCGCCTCGCCTCGCCCTCGGGCCTGATCACCCCGGCGGGCCACGAGACGCTGCACGTGAAGGCCGGCATGACCTCCGCCGTCGACCTCGGCGACGTCACCCGCGGCGAGGCCGGCTCCCTGGTGCTCACGCCCAGCGACGCCTCCGTCCCGGTCGTCGCCGCCCTGCGGGTGGTGCGCGGCAAGGGCGACCGGCAGGAGACCGCGTTCATCCCGGCGACCGCCCCCGTCGGCACGCGTGCGACGGCGGCGGACAACAGCGCCAAGGGGTCCACTCTCGCGGTCACCGCCCCGGGCAAGGGGGCCACGGTCAAGGTCACCGCTTCCGCGGGCAGCGGCGGCGGCACGGCGGTCTCGAAGACGTTCACGATCAAGGCCGGCACCACACAGAACGTCGAGGCACCGGTCCCGAGCGGCCTCAAGGGCACCTACGCCCTCACCGTCGAGCCGGTCTCCGGAGGCCCGGTCTACGCCTCCCGGATGCTCGCCGCGCCCCAGGACGGCGTTCCCGCGTTCACCGTCCAGACCCTCCCGGACGACCGGGGCACGGTCTCGGTGCCGGAGGCGGACCAGGACCTCTCGGTGCTGCTCGGGAAGTGAGCCGGGGCGGCCGACCACGTACGGGTGATCCCCGGCCGATGACGCGGCCGGGGCGATCCCGCCCTCGGCTCAGTCCTCGCCGTACCGGGGATCGACCGTCTCCGGGGTCAGCCCCAGCAGCTCCGCGACCTGCTCCACGACGATCTCGTGCACCAGGGCGGCGCGCTCGTCGCGGCCCTTGGTGCGGATCTCGACCGGCCGGCGGTAGACCACCACGCGTGCGGGACGGCCCTCGCGTGCGGCGATCGTGCCCCCCAGGGGCACCGCCTCGTCGCTCCAGCCGTCGCCCGAGCCCTCCAGGCGGGGCACTTCGAGGACCATGAAGTCGATGTCGGCGAGCTGCGGCCAGCGCCGCTCCAGCCGCTCCACGGAGTCCTGCACCAGGTCCGCGAACACTTCGGCGCGGCTCGCCGCGAGAGGCACCTGGGGCGGCGCCACGGGGCCGCGCATGCCGCGGCCATGGCGGTCACGACGGCGGGGACCGGCTGGTGCGGCGGGGGGCGGTACGGGGTTGTCCATCACTGACGAAGAGTAGTCCCCGCCCGGCCCGGCCGCCCGGCCCCACGCTGCGCCGGATCACCGCCCTCCCGGCCGACGCCCGGTGATCCGGCTTCTGTTCCGGATGTCGCCCGATGACCATTCCGGCCAAGGTTGGGCTCGATTCCGTATCTCTCCAGGACCGTCGCTGACATGGCAATTGACCCGATGTGTACCAAGTGGTGATCGGACGCAGGCCTGTTCGGTCCTGCCAGCGGTGATGTCCCCCCAGGTCAGGGGGTGATGATCGCGATGCGGTGTGGGCCGTCTCACAGAACGACACGGTGGGGTGACCTGGGGGAGAGTCGTCGCGGCCCGCTCAAGAGTGCGGTACCGTCCAACGTCGTGAGCCCTGTACGTCGCTGTTCGCGCACCGCTTGCGGCCGTCCCGCCGTCGCGACGCTGACGTACGTCTACGCCGACTCGACCGCGGTCCTCGGCCCGCTCGCCACCTACGCCGAACCCCACTGCTACGACCTGTGCGCCGAGCACTCCGAGCGCCTCACCGCGCCGCGCGGCTGGGAGGTCGTCCGGCTCGCCGACTCCTCGGGTCCCGCCCGCCCGAGCGGTGACGACCTGGAGGCGCTGGCGAACGCGGTGCGCGAGGCGGCCCGCCCGCAGCGGCGCACGGCCGAGGCCGGTGGCGGCAGCGCCCGCTCGGCCGACCCGATGGAGGTCGCACGCCGCGGCCACCTGCGGGTCCTCCGCTCACCGGACAACTGAGCACCCCCGCAGCCCGCCTCGCGCGGCCGGACCGATGGCCCCGGCACCGCTTTCACGCGCCGAGCGTCGACGTCTCCTGGCGGCCCCCCAGGTCCACCCGCTCCGCGCGGCTCCTGGCGCCCGTTCCGGACGCCGTGCCCGCCGAGCGCGGGGCCTCGTCGATCGCATCGGGCCGCGCACACCCATTGACGTGAAGTTGTCGCGGACACGACGATTCCGTCTGCCGTGAGAAACCGCTTTCGCATCACGGAATCCCGGGGAGGCACCCGTGTACGTCCAGGAGCTGGAACCCGTCGCCGACTCGCTCGGCCTGTCCGCCCTCGTGGCCGCCCTGCCCCTCGTCGTCGTGCTGGTCCTGCTCGGCGGTGTCCGCATGCAAGCCCACCTGGCGGGCCTGGCCGGCCTTCTGACGGCCGCACTGGTCGCCTGCCTCGCCTACGGCATGCCGGTCGGTCAGACGCTCTCCAGCGCCGCCCAGGGCGCCGCGTTCGGCCTCTTCCCCATCCTGTGGATCGTCGTCAACGCCCTGTGGGTGTACCGGATGACCGTCCGCACCCGGCACTTCGACATCCTGCGCCGCTCCTTCGGGCGGCTCTCGGACGATCCGCGCATCCAGGCACTCGTCGTCGCGTTCTGCTTCGGCGCGCTCCTCGAAGCCCTCGCCGGTTTCGGCGCACCCGTCGCGATCTGCTCGGTCATGCTGGTCGCCCTCGGCTTCGACCCCGTCCGCGCGGCGGTCGTCGCCCTCGTCGCCAACACCGCCCCGGTCGCCTTCGGCGCGATGGGCACACCGGTCGTGACTCTCGCCCAAGTCACCGGCCTGCCCCTGGACTCGGTCGCCTCCGTGGTGGGCCGGCAGACCCCACTGCTCGCGCTGGTCGTCCCCCTGGTGCTGGTCGGGCTGGTCGACGGCAGACGCGGACTCCGGGAGACCTGGGTGCCCGCCCTGGTGTGCGGAGTCGCCTTCGCCGCCGCCCAGTTCGCCGTCTCCAACTACCTCTCCGCGCAACTCGCCGACATCGCCGCCTCCTTGGCCGGCGCCGCGGCCCTGGTCGCCGTGCCGCGCACCCGCGTGCCCGCCACCGAGTCCGTACGGGCGTCGGTCCTCACCGGCACCCGCAGCGAGGACCTCGACGAGCCGGACCCGCGCCGCGAAGTCCTGCGCGCCTACGCCCCGTACGCCCTGATCGTCGTGGTCTTCTCGGTCGCGCAGATCCCGGTCGTGAAGGACTGGCTCGCGGGGGCGACCCGGACGTACGACTGGCCCTTCCTGGACGTCGTCGGACCGGGCGGCAAGCCGGTGGGCGGGAACGTCTTCACCTGGCCGATCGTGGCGACCGGCGGCACCCTCGTCCTGATCGCCGGGCTGTGCACCGCCGTCGTGCTCGGGGTGCACGCGCGCGTGGCGGTACGGGAATGGCTCGCGACCGTCCACGAGTTGAGGTTCGCGATCCTCACCGTGACGTCCGTGCTGGCGCTGGCCTACGTCATGAACCTCTCCGGACAGGCCGCCACCATCGGCCAGTTCGTGGCGGCCGTCGGAGCCGGGCTCGCCTTCCTGTCACCCGTCCTGGGCTGGTTCGGCGTGGCCGTGTCCGGCTCCGACACCTCGGCGAACGCCCTCTTCGGCGCCCTCCAGGTGAGCGCCGCGAAGGAGTCGGGACTGTCGCCCGAACTCCTCGCCGCCGCCAACAGTTCGGGCGGTGTCCTCGGCAAGATGATCTCGCCGCAGAACCTGACGATCGCCTGCGCGTCGGTCGGGCTCGCGGGCCGGGAGGGCGACCTCCTGCGCAAGGTGCTGCCCTGGAGCCTCGGACTCCTGCTCGTGATGTGTCTCATCGTGGTCGGACAGAGTTCGCCGGTGCTGTCCTGGATGCTGCCCTGAGCCGCGCACCGACCCCTCCCGGGGCCGATGCGTCCCCGCCCGCCCGGGAAGGGACGGTTCCGCAGGTCGCGGTTGTGCTCCACCGCGGCTCGGTACGGCGCCCGGCCGGCGCGGAAGGGTAGTTTGGGCCGACCGAAGTGGACTTCTGGAGGGTTGGCCCGTGACTGCTGATCTGTCGCAGCTCGTGAAGGCGTACGACGTGCGCGGGGTGGTCCCGGACCAGTGGGACGAGCCGCTGGCCGAGCTGTTCGGTGCCGCGTTCGTCCAGGTGACCGGAGCCGACGCCATCGTGATCGGGCACGACATGCGGCCCTCCTCGCCCGGACTGTCCCGGGCCTTCGCGCGCGGAGCGGCCGCCCGCGGCGTCGACGTCACCGAGATCGGCCTCTGCTCGACGGACCAGCTCTACTACGCCTCGGGCGCGTTCACCCTCCCCGGCGCGATGTTCACCGCCTCGCACAACCCCGCCCGGTACAACGGCATCAAGATGTGCCGGGCGGGCGCGGCCCCCGTCGGCCAGGACACCGGCCTGTCCGAGATCCGCCGGCTCGCCGAGTCCTGGCTCGACTCCGGCGCCCCGGCTCCGGCGCCGGACGCGAAGCCCGGCACGATCACGAGCCGCGACACGCTGGAGGACTACGCGGCCTACCTCCGCTCGCTCGTCGACCTGACGTCCGTCCGCCCGCTGAAGGTCGTCGTCGACGCGGGCAACGGCATGGGCGGACACACCGTCCCGACCGTCTTCGCCGGGCTGCCGCTGGAGCTGGTCCCGATGTACTTCGAGCTGGACGGCACCTTCCCCAACCACGAGGCCAACCCGCTCGACCCGGCGAACATCGTGGACCTCCAGAAGCGTGTCCGCGAGGAGGGCGCCGACCTCGGCATCGCCTTCGACGGCGACGCCGACCGCTGCTTCGTCGTGGACGAGCGCGGCGAGCCGGTCTCCCCGTCCGCGATCACCGCGCTGGTGGCCGCCCGCGAACTCGCCAAGCACGGCGGCGGCACCGTCATCCACAACCTCATCACCTCCTGGTCGGTCCCCGAGGTCGTCCGCGAGCACGGCGGCACCCCGGTCCGTACCCGCGTCGGCCACTCCTTCATCAAGGCCGAGATGGCCACGTCCGGCGCGATCTTCGGCGGCGAGCACTCCGCCCACTACTACTTCCGCGACTTCTGGAACGCCGACACGGGCATGCTGGCCGCCCTCCACGTCCTCGCCGCGCTCGGCGGACAGGACGGCCCGCTCTCCGGACTCGTCGCGGAGTACGACCGCTACGCGGGCTCCGGCGAGATCAACTCCACCGTCGACGACCAGGCCGCCCGCCTCGCCGCCGTCCGGGCCGCCTACGAGGGACGCGAGGGCGTCACCATCGACGAACTCGACGGCCTGACGGTCACCACCGAGGACGCCTGGTTCAACGTCCGCCCCTCCAACACCGAACCCCTCCTCCGCCTCAACGCCGAGGCCCGCGACGAGACGACGATGACGAAGGTCCGCGACGAGGTGCTGGCCATCATCCGCGGCTGAGCCCTCCCGCCCGGCGTGCCACGGGCGCGCCGGGCCCTCGCGGACCCGGGACGCGTACACGCCGGAACGGCCGGACACGCCCTGCCGCGCCCGGGCCCGCGCGCCCGACGAACAGGCCCCCGCGCCCCCGCGCCGGGGTTCCCGCAGCGGTACCCTGACCAGGCCGCATCCACCGTTTCGGAAGGACACCCCATGCCGCTCGAAGCCGGCCTCCTGGAGATCCTCGCCTGCCCGGCCTGCCACGCCCCGCTCAAGGAGCAGGAGACCGAGCTGATCTGCACGGGAGCGGACTGCGGCCTCGCCTACCCGGTCCGCGACGGCATCCCCGTCCTCCTGGTCGACGAGGCCCGCCGCCCCGCCTGAGCCGCACCGCCGCCGCCCGCAGGACAGGCCCCCGCGGCGCCGCCCCGGTCCGCACGGCGGGCCGACGGCGCGGCAACCGGCAGCTCCCCTGACCAGCGACGACACGCAACGACAAGCGACCGCGCCGCCGTCGTCCGCACGGGACACCGGCGACGTCCGTCCCGCACGGCGACCGGCGCCGCACCCGGCCGGTCCCCGGTCCGACCCAGCGCCGCTCGGCACCTCACGCGAGCGACCCCGTGCACGCACCGGCGGCCGGCGCGCAGACGCCGCCCCGGCGATCGGAGGCTCCCGACCCCATGCTCGACGAATCGCTGCTCGACGACCCCGACGCACTCGCCCGGGCCGACCGGCGGGCCCTGCTCCGCGGCGCGGCCGAGGCCGGCGCCCGGGTGCGCACCGCGGTCCGGCACGCCGCCGAGGCCGGGATCTCCGAGCTCAAGCCGGACGGCCGCCCCCGCGCCGTCCTGATCGCCGGCCCAGGCATGGCCGCCACCGGCGTCGCCGAGTTCCTCGGCACCCTCGCCGGCGCGAGCTGCCCCGTCACACGGCTCACCCCCCAGGGCGTCGCCCCCGCCGCGGGCGCCCTGCGCTGGGAACTGCCCGGCTGGGCCGGCCCCGTCGACCTCCTGCTGATCGCCACCCCCGACGGCAGCGAACCCGGCCTGGACCTCCTCATCGAGCAGGCCTACCGGCGCGGCTGCACCGTCGCCGCCGTGGCCCCCGCCGGCTCCCCCCTCTCCGGCTGGGTGGCGGGCATCCACGGCCTCTTCGTCCCGATGGCGACCGCCCCGTACGAACCGGAGGAACCGATCGCGGCCTCCGCGCCCGGCGTCCTGTGGGCGCTCCTCACCCCGCTGCTCGCGCTCCTCGACCGCACCGGCCTGGTCTCCGCCCCGCCGGAGGCCCTGCAGAAGGTCGCCGACCGTCTCGACCGCGTCGCCGAACGCTGCGGCCCCGCGATCGCCGCGTACAGCAACCCCGCCAAGACCCTCGCCGTCGAACTGGCCGAGGCCCTCCCGGTCATCTGGACGGAAGGCACCTCGGCCGGACCGGCCGGCCGCCGTTTCACCGCCGCGCTCGCCGAACTCGCGGGCCGCCCCGCGCTGGCCGCCGAACTCCCCGAGGCCCTCGCCTCGCACAGCGTGCTCCTCGCTGGAGCCCTCGCCGCGGGCGCCGACCCCGACGACTTCTTCCGCGACCGCGTCGAGGAGGCCCAGGCGCTGCACGCGCGCGTGGTGCTGCTCCGCGACCGCCCCATCGGCGGGATCAGCGCCGCCCCCGCCGCCCGCGAACTCGCCCTCACCCACGACACCGCGATCAGCGAGCTCGAACCCGAGGAGGGCGGCGAACTGGAGACCCTCGCCGAGCTGATCGCCACCACGGATTTCGCCGCCGTTTACCTGGCGCTCGCCTCGGGGGCCTGACCTGGGGCCGGGGCCCCGCGACCGGCGCCCCGGCCGCGGGTCACCCGACCGCAACCCGCCGCCACGCCTCCCCACCCGGCCCGCACGGAGCGGGCCGCGCAGCGCACGTATGGAGAAGAAGACACCGATGGACCGCCTCGACAACACCGTCCGCCCCTACGCCTGGGGCTCCACCACCGCCATCCCGCACCTGCTCGGCGTGGAACCGACCGGCGAGCCGCAGGCGGAGATGTGGATGGGCGCCCACCCGGGCGCACCTTCGCGCACGGAGCGCGGTCCGCTCGACGAGGTCGTCGCCGAGGACCCGGAGAAGGAACTCGGCCGCGCGGCCGTCGCCAGGTTCGGCCCCCGCCTGCCGTTCCTCCTCAAACTCCTCGCCGCCGGCGCCCCCCTCTCCCTCCAGGTCCACCCCGACCTCGAACAGGCCCGCGAGGGCTACGAGGACGAGGAGAGCCGCGGTGTCCCGATCGACGCCCCGCACCGCAACTACAAGGACGCCAACCACAAGCCCGAACTGATCTGCGCCCTCACCGAGTTCGACGGACTGTGCGGCTTCCGCGCCCCCGAGGAGGCGGCCGACTTCCTCGCCGCCCTCGACGTCGACGCCCTCAAGCCGTACGTCGACCTGCTGCGCGCCCACCCCGAGGAAGCCGCCCTGCGCGAGGTCCTCACGGCCGTCCTCGGCGCCGACCCCGACGAGATGGCCCGCACGGTCACCGAGACCACGGCCGCCTGCGCCCGCCTCGGCGGCGACCACGCCCCGTACGCCGACCTCGCCCACCACTACCCGGGCGACCCCGGGGTCATCGCCGCGATGCTCCTGAACCACGTCCGGCTCCAGCCCGGCGAGGCCCTGTTCCTCGGCGCCGGCATCCCGCACGCGTACCTGAACGGCCTCGGCGTCGAGATCATGGCCAACAGCGACAACGTCCTGCGCTGCGGCCTGACCCCCAAGCACGTCGACGTCCCCGAACTCCTGCGCGTGGTCCGCTTCGAGGCGAGCGACCCCGGCGTCCTGCGCCCCGAGGCGTCCGCCGACGGCGAGGAGCTCTACGCGACCCCCATCGACGAGTTCCGCCTGTCCCGTTACTCCCTCGCCGGGGGCGCCGCCCCCCGCGACCTCACCCGCGACACCCCGCAGATCCTGCTGTGCACAGCGGGCTCCGCGCGCGCCGACGGCATCGACCTGACGCCCGGCCACTCGGTGTTCGTACCGGCCGGCGAAAAGGCCGAAGTGTCCGGGTCCGGCACGATCTTCCGTGCGACAGTGGTGGCCTGACGGGACGACAGCGCAGGCCTGAGGCGCCGCTGCCGGCCCGGGCTGCAAGAATGGCCCACCGCAAAGGGCGGGCAAAGCCCGGACCGGGGTACGAGGGTACGAACGGGGTCCGGACGGCGTACGAAGGGACAGCAGGAGCAGATGAGCGCTTCAGGCGGCACCAAGGCGATCGTGGCGGCACTCGGCGCCAACCTCGCGATCGCGGTAGCGAAGTTCGTGGCGTTCGCGTTCAGCGGGTCCTCCTCGATGCTCGCGGAGGGCGTCCACTCGCTCGCCGACTCAGGCAACCAGGCACTCCTGCTGATCGGCGGCAAGAAGGCCCAGCGTGAGGCCACCCCGGAGCACCCCTTCGGCTACGGCCGCGAGCGCTACATCTACGCGTTCCTCGTCTCGATCGTCCTGTTCTCGGTCGGCGGCATGTTCGCCGTCTACGAGGGCTACGAGAAGATCAAGCACCCGCACGCGATCGAGCACTGGTACTGGCCGGTGGGCGTCCTGGTCTTCGCGATCATCGCCGAGGGCTTCTCGTTCCGTACGGCGATCAAGGAGTCCAACCAGATCCGCGGGACGCACTCCTGGTCCCAGTTCATCCGCCGCGCCAAGGCCCCCGAGCTGCCCGTCGTCCTCCTGGAGGACTTCGGCGCGCTCATCGGTCTGGTCCTGGCCCTGTGCGGTGTCGGCATCGCCCTGCTCACCGGCGACGGCACCTGGGACGGCATCGGCACGGTCTGCATCGGTGTCCTGCTCATCCTGATCGCCCTGGTCCTCGCCGCCGAGACCAAGTCGCTGCTGCTCGGCGAGTCGGCGGGCCCGGAGAACACCACGAAGATCGAGGCCGCGATGGTCGACGGCGACACGGTCACCCGCATCATCCACATGCGCACGCTCCACCTCGGCCCCGAGGAACTCCTCGTCGCCGCGAAGATCGCCGTCCGGCACGACGACACGGCCACCGAGGTCGCCTCCGCGATCAACGCGGCCGAGGCCCGTATCCGCGAGGCCGTCCCGATCGCCCGGGTGATCTACCTGGAGCCGGACATCTACAGCGAGGCGGAGGCCGCCAAGGGCGCCGACCGCGACGCCACCCCCGGCGGACCGGCCCAGTCGCCGTCCGACCACTGACCTCTCGTCCGTACGACGTCGGGGCCCGCCTGAGATCTCAGGCGGGCCCCGACGTCGTCCAGCGGCCGGGCGGTCGCGGAACCGCCGACTACTCGATCTCGCTCAGCACCGCGAGGACCGCCCGCGCGTCCGCCGCGGCCGTCAGCCGCTCCCGGAAGGCGGGGTCCATCAGCTTGCGCGACAGCAGCGCCAGGATCCTCAGGTGCTCGTCGCCCGCGGCGGCCTCCGGCACGGAGATCATGAACACCAACCGGGCCCTGGTCCCGTCCAGCGAACCCCATTCGATGCCCGCGTCGGAGCGCGCGAACGCGACGACCGGGGCGCTCACGGCGTCCGTCTTGGCGTGCGGGATCGCGATCTCCTCGCCGAGGCCCGTGGTGCCCTGCTCCTCACGGCGCAGCGCCGTCCGCACCAGCTCCTCGACGTCCCGCACCTTGCCGGTGGCGGCGAGCAGTCCGGCCATCTCGCGGATCGCGGACTCCTTGTCCTCGGCCGCGAGCCGGACCTTGACGGTCTCCTCCGTGACATATCCGGAGAGCACCTCGGTCTCGTCGGCGACAGCGGTGGCCGTCGATCCCCCGCCCGGGGCGGCGGATTCGCCGGACACGGGCGACACTGGTGCCTCGGCGGTCGGGCCGTTCTCCTTCGCGAGGCCGGCGCGCACCGGTCCCGTGGCGCCGCCGGTCCCGGGGACGGCGACCGCGGCGGCGAGCGCCGGCTCGGGCGTCCGCGCCGAGGGGATCAGCACCTCGCCCCGCCGCCTGCGCTCACTGACGTCGACCAGCGTGACGGTCGTCAGCGCCGTCACCGCGGTACCGACGGCGACGGCCACGAAGAACATCGGCACGCCGCCCACGGCGCCCAGCACCGCCACGATCGGCCCGCCGTGCGGGACGGCGTCGCTGACCCCGGCGAGTCCGGCGACCGCACCGGCCACGGCACCGCCGAGCATGTTCGCCGGAATGACCTGCGCGGGCCGCGCCGCGGCGAACGGGATGGCGCCCTCGGAGATGCCGAAGCAGCCCATGAACAGCGAGGCCAGTCCCGTCTCCCGCTCCTGCTCGGTGTAGAGGCGCCTGCGGATCAGGGTGGCCACGCCCTGGCCGAGCGGCATCACGGGAATCGCGGCGGCGCACATGCCCATCACGGTCTGGTTGCCGGTCGCGATGAGCCCGGAGCCGAAGAGGAAGGCCGTCTTGTTGACCGGCCCGCCCATGTCGAACGCGATCATCAGGCCGAGGATCGCGCCGAGCAGCACCGCGCTGGTGCCGGTCATCCCGCTGAGCCAGCTGGTCAGATGCTCGAAGACCCACGAGATCGGCTTCCCGATGACGTAGATGAAGAAGAGGCCGAGAGCCGTCGTCGCGACGATGGGGATCACGATGATCGGCATGATCGGCTGGGCGAACTTCGGGACCTTGACCTTCTTGATCCACAGGACCAGATAGCCCGCGAGGAAGCCGGTCACGATCGCCCCGATGAACCCGGCACCCGACTTGGAGTCGTACAGCGCGCCGGTGTTGGCGATCCACCCGCCGATCATGCCGGGCACGAGCGCGGGCCGGTCGCCGATCGCGTAGGCGATGTAGCCGGACAGGATCGGCACCATCAGCGTGAAGCCGATGACACCGATGTTGTTCACGTCCATCCAGAAGGAGTCCTTCGGGATGACCAGGCCGCCCGAGGGGTCGGTGTGGCCGCCGAGCGAGAGCGATATCGCGATCAGCAGCCCGCCGACCACGACGAACGGGATCATGTAACTGACCCCGTTCATCAGCGCCTTGTACGGCAGGCTCCGCTCCTTGCCGCCGCCGCTGCCGCCCTTCCCGGAGGTCGGCGCGGGGCCGTCGGCGGTGTGCACGGGCGCCGACCGGACCTGCTCGATCAGCCGCTCCGGGTGGTGGATCCCCTCGGCCACCCCGACGGTGATCACCCGCTTGCCCGCGAATCTGCCGAGGTCCACATCCTTGTCGGCCGCGACGATGATCCCGTCGGCAGTTCTGACATCGTTGTCATCGAGGACGTTCTCAGCCCCGATGGATCCCTGCGTCTCCACCTTCATGTCGATCCCGAGCCGCTCCGCAGCCTGCGAGAGCTTCTCGGCCGCCATGTACGTGTGCGCGATGCCGGTCGGGCACGCGGTCACCGCCAGCAGCTTCAACCGCTGCGGCTCGTCACCGCCGTCGCCCGTGGGGGGAGGGCCGGCCGGACTGGTCACGTCGATCTCCTAACGCCTGCGGCGCCCTGAACGCCGCGTTCACACGGCACGCCTCGCGGACGCCCGCGGAAGCACTGACATGTTTCCGATGCCCTGGCACCCCTGCCCACGATCGAAGACGCCGAACATCACCCGGTCCCCAGGCCGGGAGCCCACCCGGTCCCCAGGCCCGGAGGCCCCACATCCGCAGGTCCGGAGCCCACGACCCCGGCCGCCGCGGCCCCTCGCGCAGCGCCACCGGGACACCTCGGCCCCCGTCCCCGGACACCGGCCCTTCCGGAGGCGGACTGGGGACGGGCGGGCTCACCGGTGTAGCTTGGGTGACTGAGCCAGACGTCGCTGCTGATGGCGGTCGGGCGGTCCCCCCGCGGACCGGCCGAGGGAGAGAGGGCCTCCGACGGACTGCGCTGCGCGCACCGGGCACCCCTGTGTCCTGCCGGGTCACGTCCGTGCCCCTCTCGGGCATCCGTATGTGTCCACCGCCGCGCAGAACAGCCCAACTCGCCCCGAACCCGAGGAGCAGCTCGTCATGACGACTGTCGACAGCCGACTGGACTTCAAGGTCGCCGATCTCTCGCTGGCCGACTTCGGCCGCAAGGAGATCACCCTCGCCGAGCACGAGATGCCCGGCCTGATGTCGATCCGCAAGGAGTACGCCGCGGCGCAGCCCCTGGCCGGCGCCCGCGTCACCGGATCCCTGCACATGACGGTCCAGACCGCCGTCCTCATCGAGACCCTCGTCGCCCTCGGCGCCGAGGTCCGCTGGGCCTCCTGCAACATCTTCTCCACCCAGGACCACGCGGCGGCCGCCATCGCCGTCGGCCCGAACGGCACGCCCGACAACCCCCAGGGTGTCCCGGTCTTCGCCTGGAAGGGCGAGACCCTGGAGGAGTACTGGTGGTGCACGGAGCAGGCGCTGACCTGGCCGAACACCCCCACCGGCGGCCCGAACATGATCCTGGACGACGGCGGTGACGCCACCCTCCTCGTCCACAACGGCGTGAAGTACGAGAAGGACGGCAAGGTCCCCTCGGCCGACACCGCCGAGAACGAGGAGCACCGCGTCGTCCTCGAACTCCTCAACCGCACCATCAGCGAGGGTTCGCAGAAGTGGACCCAGCTCGCCTCGGAGATCCGCGGCGTGACCGAGGAGACCACCACCGGCGTCCACCGTCTGTACGAGATGCACCGTGACGGCACCCTGCTCTTCCCGGCGATCAACGTGAACGACGCCGTCACCAAGTCGAAGTTCGACAACAAGTACGGCTGCCGCCACTCCCTGATCGACGGCATCAACCGCGCCACCGACACCCTCATCGGCGGCAAGACCGCCGTCATCTGCGGCTACGGCGACGTGGGCAAGGGCTGCGCGGAGTCCCTGCGCGGTCAGGGCGCCCGCGTGATCATCACCGAGATCGACCCGATCTGCGCCCTGCAGGCGGCGATGGACGGCTACCAGGTCACGACCCTCGACGAGGTCGTCGACAAGGCGGACATCTTCGTCACCACGACGGGCAACAAGGACATCATCATGGCCGCGGACATGGCCAAGATGAAGCACCAGGCGATCGTCGGCAACATCGGCCACTTCGACAACGAGATCGACATGGCCGGCCTCGCCAAGATCCCCGGCATCGTCAAGGACGAGGTCAAGCCGCAGGTCCACACCTGGAAGTTCCCCGACGGCAAGGTCATCATCCTGCTGTCCGAGGGCCGCCTGCTGAACCTGGGCAACGCGACCGGACACCCGTCCTTCGTGATGTCCAACTCGTTCGCGGACCAGACCCTGGCCCAGATCGAGCTGTTCACCAAGCCCGAGGAGTACCCGACCGACGTCTACGTGCTGCCCAAGCACCTCGACGAGAAGGTCGCCCGTCTCCACCTGGACGCGCTCGGCGTGAAGCTGACGACGCTCCGCCCCGAGCAGGCCTCGTACATCGGTGTCGAGGTCGACGGCCCGTACAAGTCGGACCACTACCGCTACTGAGCACACCCGCCGAGCAGCGGTACCCCCGCTCGGCGTCCGGATGTCAGCAGGCCCTCGCCCTCCCGGCGGGGGCCTGTCCCCGATGAGGACCTGAACGCCCATGCCCCGCGGCCGTTATTCGCTCCATGATCCGCACGATCACACCCCCCTCGGTGAAGAACACTTCCACTGTGCGCCCGGCCCCTCCGGCTGGCGCTACGTCGCCCAACTCACCACCCCCTCCGCGACGGGACCCGACGGCCTCCCCGGGGAGAACACCGTCACCGGCTCCGTCGACCTCGCCGTCGACGAACTCGGCCGGCCCATCCGGCTCGAACTCCACTCCGCGAACTGGCAGGTGCGCGGCGCCGCCATCGACGGCGTGACCTGGGTCCGCACCGACCCCGCCGGCACCGAGGCGACCGAAGGAAACGTGGCCGCCCACGCCTTCACCGGCACCTCTCCCGCGTTCCTCGTCGCCACCGCCCGCCTCCTGCGCCTCACCCCTTCCGCCGGCACCGCGGCAACCCGCGTACGCCTCGTCTCCTTCACCGGCCCGGTCCTCGCCCCGCGCACCCTCGACCAGTCCTGGGCCTTGATCGAAAGCGAAACACACAGCACTGACAACGGCCCCCTGACCGTGGACGAATACCAGGTCACAGCCCTGGACACGGGGGAACAGCACGCCGTCCACATCGCGGGGGACGTGGTGCTCGCGGCCCCCGGCATCGAGCTGGAGGACCTGGAGTCGCCTCCGTCGGTGTTCACCTGACGGCACCGCACGACGCGAGGCCCAAGGCGATGCCCGGCGTGAGACGTGAAGGGCGAGACCCGACCGTCCGGAAAGGGACCCGCTCGCAACGGCTAGAACGGCTACGCGGGCGGCGCGAAGCCCGTCGCCGGCCGCTCGCCCTGCCCCGGCCCACCCGCGGGCCGACCCGGGTCGTCCGAACGATCCCGACCGTCCTGGGACGGATCGGGCTGCGGACCAGCGGGAGGCCTCGCCGCGACGGGATGCGCGGCAGGCGTCGGTCGTCCGGCATCCCCACCGGCCTCCGGCGGATAGCCACCGGGAGCCGCGGCGGAGGCGTGTCCGCCGTGACCACCCTGCGGGGTGTCGCCGCCGTGACTTCCCTGAGCGGGATAGCCGGCCGGCGCAGGGGGTGGGGCATAGCCGGTGTTGGTGGGCGGCGGGGGATAACCGCCGTGCCCCATCGGCTGGGGGTATCCGCCGGGCCCCTGCGCGAAGGGATATCCGCCAGAACCTTGCGGATAGGGGTATCCGCCAGGAACGGGCTGGGGCATTCCGGCAGCCGCGCCGCCTCCGAACACCCGACGGGCCTCACGGGCCTGCCGCTCCTGCACCACGGCCGCGAGATACGCCCCCGCGGGCACACCCTGCGGCGGCGGCGTTCCCGTACGCGTCGCGAGGTCCATCGCGAGCCGTTCCGCCATCGCCCCGCCCACCCGCGGATCCAACTGCCCCATCCGCGTCAGGTACTGGCGGACGGCCAGCCACAGCCCGTCCGGCACCGCGGACAGGTCGAGCTCGGCGAAGCGTCCCGCGAGCCAGGGAGGCGGCGGCGGCACATGAGGCATACGCCCTACCGGAATCCGCTCACGCACCACGAGGGTCCCGGCGAACACGTCCCCGAGCCGACGACCGCGCTCCGACACCAGCGAGGCGATGCACGCGACGATGCCGAACGTCATGAGGATCTCGACGACCCCCACCGCCCCGCGCACCAGCGCATGCCGGAACCGGATCGGCCCGCCGTCGTCCCGCACCACCCGCAGCCCGCACGCCAGCTTCCCCAGCGACCGGCCATGGCTGAGCGTCTCCACCGCGATGGGCACGCCGACCAGGACGAGAAGGAAGCTCGCGATCGACAGCGCGACCTGCGCCGCGTCGTCCAACGCGGCGGTCGCGGCGACGAGCCCGATCGTCACGACGAGGTAGACCACCATCGCCGCGGCGAGGTCGAGCACGACGGCCAGCGCCCGGCTCGGCAGTTTCGCGGGGCGCAGCTCCAGCGCCACCGCCTCGCCCGTCACTAGCTCACTCACACGTGCCGCCCTTCCCCTGACCTGCCCCGAGAACCGCCAGTCTGCCAAGCTGAGCGCACTTCGCGCCGCAGTAAGACAAGCTGACATCGACCAAGAGCCGCCGACGAGCAGCCGAGGAGCAGGCAAACCGATGGACCTCGACGTCTTCGTCTCCGCCCACCGTGCCGAATGGGACAGACTCGACGCCCTGCTGCGCCGTCAGCGCCGCCTCGACGGAGCCGAGGCGGACGAACTCGTCACCCTGTACCAGCGAACCGCCACCCATCTCTCGCTGATCCAGTCCAGCGCGCCCGACCCGCAGCTCACCGGCCGGCTCAGCCAACTCGTGGCACGCGCGCGGAGCGCCGTGACCGGCACCCGCCGAGCCTCCTGGCGCGACGTCACCGGCTTCCTGACCCGCGGTTTCCCCGCGGCGGTCTACCGCTCCCGTCACTGGTGGGTGCCCACGGCGCTGCTGTCCACCGCGGTGGCGGCGCTGCTGGGCTGGTGGATCGCCGCACACCCGGAGGTCCAGGCCTCGATCGCCGCGCCCAGCCAGCTCCGCGACCTCACCCGTCCCGGTGGCGAGTACGAGACCTACTACTCCAGCCACCCGGCCGCGTCGTTCGCGGCCCAGGTGTGGACGAACAACGCCCAGGCCGCGGCCATGTGCCTGGTCCTCGGCATCTTCCTGGGTCTCCCGGTGCTCTGGATCCTCTTCCAGAACATGCTCAATGTCGGTGTCGGCATCGGCCTGATGTCATCGGCCGGCCGCCTCGACACCTTCCTGGGACTGATCCTTCCGCACGGCCTGCTCGAACTGACCGCCGTATTCGTCGCCGCGGGCACCGGCCTGCGACTGGGCTGGACGGTCATCGACCCGGGCCCGCGTTCCCGCCGCACGGCGCTCGCCGAAGAAGGACGCGCCGCACTGGGAATGGCTGTCGGCCTGGCGCTGGTGCTCTTCGTCTCGGGCGCCATCGAAGGCTTCGTCACACCGTCCGGCCTCCCCACCTGGGCGCGCATCGCCATCGGTATCGCGGCCGAACTGGCCTTCCTCTTGTACGTCTACGTGCTCGGCGGCCGCGCGGTCCGCTCGGGCGCCACAGGCGACGTCGACGCCCCCGAGCGCAGCGCCACTCTCCCTACGGCCGCCTGATGTGCGTGGGCCTCCGCTGAGCTGCTAGTCTCCTCTTCGCCCCAGGGAACCCGTTGACACGGGTTACTCGGGGAGGTAGATTAGAACAGTTGCCTAGAACTGGACACGTCCAGCGGCAGCGGTTAGAGTCTGCGAGCTTCTCCAAGCAATCGATACGTCGATTCGAAGAAGCCCCCCTCCTGATGATTCAGAAACGGTCGCCGGTAAATCCGGCCCACACCTTCTGATAAAGTCGGAGTCGCTGAAAAGGAAAGCGCGAAAAGCGCGGAACTTGAAAGCGCCGAGGAAATCGGGCCCGAAAGGATCTGATAGAGTCGGACTCGCCGGAAAGGGAAACGCGAAAGCGAAAACCTGGAAAGCACCGAGGAAATCGGATACGGAAACGGTCTGATAGAGTCGGAAACGCAAGACCGAAGGGAAGCGCCCGGAGGAAAGCCCGAGAGGGTGAGTACAAAGGAAGCGTCCGTTCCTTGAGAACTCAACAGCGTGCCAAAAATCAACGCCAGATTTGTTGATACCCCGTCTCCGGCCGATCGGCTGGGACGAGGTTCCTTTGAAAAAAGTCCTGCCCCCTTGGGGTAGGCGCACAGCGAGGACGCTGTGAACGACCGGTCCTATTCCGACCGGTTGTTCCGCTCTCGTGGTGTCGTCCCGATTACGGGAAAACATTCACGGAGAGTTTGATCCTGGCTCAGGACGAACGCTGGCGGCGTGCTTAACACATGCAAGTCGAACGATGAAGCCCTTCGGGGTGGATTAGTGGCGAACGGGTGAGTAACACGTGGGCAATCTGCCCTTCACTCTGGGACAAGCCCTGGAAACGGGGTCTAATACCGGATAACACTCCTGCCTGCATGGGTGGGGGTTAAAAGCTCCGGCGGTGAAGGATGAGCCCGCGGCCTATCAGCTTGTTGGTGAGGTAGTGGCTCACCAAGGCGACGACGGGTAGCCGGCCTGAGAGGGCGACCGGCCACACTGGGACTGAGACACGGCCCAGACTCCTACGGGAGGCAGCAGTGGGGAATATTGCACAATGGGCGAAAGCCTGATGCAGCGACGCCGCGTGAGGGATGACGGCCTTCGGGTTGTAAACCTCTTTCAGCAGGGAAGAAGCGAAAGTGACGGTACCTGCAGAAGAAGCGCCGGCTAACTACGTGCCAGCAGCCGCGGTAATACGTAGGGCGCAAGCGTTGTCCGGAATTATTGGGCGTAAAGAGCTCGTAGGCGGCTTGTCACGTCGGTTGTGAAAGCCCGGGGCTTAACCCCGGGTCTGCAGTCGATACGGGCAGGCTAGAGTGTGGTAGGGGAGATCGGAATTCCTGGTGTAGCGGTGAAATGCGCAGATATCAGGAGGAACACCGGTGGCGAAGGCGGATCTCTGGGCCATTACTGACGCTGAGGAGCGAAAGCGTGGGGAGCGAACAGGATTAGATACCCTGGTAGTCCACGCCGTAAACGGTGGGAACTAGGTGTTGGCGACATTCCACGTCGTCGGTGCCGCAGCTAACGCATTAAGTTCCCCG
The DNA here is from genome assembly GCF_036231965.1 of Streptomyces sp. NBC_01428. Lineage (NCBI taxonomy): Bacteria > Bacillati > Actinomycetota > Actinomycetes > Kitasatosporales > Streptomycetaceae > Streptomyces > Streptomyces sp. NBC_01428. The sequence continues at coordinate 5,569,208 of NZ_CP109499.1, forward strand.
CCTGGGGAGTACGGCCGCAAGGCTAAAACTCAAAGGAATTGACGGGGGCCCGCACAAGCAGCGGAGCATGTGGCTTAATTCGACGCAACGCGAAGAACCTTACCAAGGCTTGACATACACCGGAAAGCATTAGAGATAGTGCCCCCCTTGTGGTCGGTGTACAGGTGGTGCATGGCTGTCGTCAGCTCGTGTCGTGAGATGTTGGGTTAAGTCCCGCAACGAGCGCAACCCTTGTTCTGTGTTGCCAGCATGCCCTTCGGGGTGATGGGGACTCACAGGAGACTGCCGGGGTCAACTCGGAGGAAGGTGGGGACGACGTCAAGTCATCATGCCCCTTATGTCTTGGGCTGCACACGTGCTACAATGGCAGGTACAAAGAGCTGCGAAGCCGCGAGGCGGAGCGAATCTCAAAAAGCCTGTCTCAGTTCGGATTGGGGTCTGCAACTCGACCCCATGAAGTCGGAGTTGCTAGTAATCGCAGATCAGCATTGCTGCGGTGAATACGTTCCCGGGCCTTGTACACACCGCCCGTCACGTCACGAAAGTCGGTAACACCCGAAGCCGGTGGCCCAACCCCTTGTGGGAGGGAGCTGTCGAAGGTGGGACTGGCGATTGGGACGAAGTCGTAACAAGGTAGCCGTACCGGAAGGTGCGGCTGGATCACCTCCTTTCTAAGGAGCATCTAGGCCGCCAAGCTTGCTTGGTGGTCCAGGGCCATTACGTCGGCATACGTTCGACGGTGGTTGCTCATGGGTGGAACGTTGATTATTCGGCACTCAAGTCATCTCGGGCTGCAAGTACTGTTCTTCGGAGCGTGGAAAGCTGATCACGAGTGGTGAGGGTGTCGGGCACGCTGTTGGGTGTCTGAAGGTACGGCCGAAAGGCTGCCTTCAGTGCCGGCCCCAGTGCACTCGAACTACTGGTTCGGGGTGATGGGTGGTTGGTCGTTGTTTGAGAACTGCACAGTGGACGCGAGCATCTGTGGCCAAGTTTTTAAGGGCGCACGGTGGATGCCTTGGCACCAGGAACCGATGAAGGACGTGGGAGGCCACGATAGTCCCCGGGGAGCCGTCAACCAGGCTTTGATCCGGGGGTTTCCGAATGGGGAAACCCGGCAGTCGTCATGGGCTGTCACCCACTGCTGAACACATAGGCAGTGTGGAGGGAACGCGGGGAAGTGAAACATCTCAGTACCCGCAGGAAGAGAAAACAACCGTGATTCCGGGAGTAGTGGCGAGCGAAACCGGATGAGGCCAAACCTTGTATGTGTGAGACCCGGCAGGGGTTGCATGCAAGGGGTTGTGGGATCTCTCTTTCACAGTCTGCCGGCTGTGAGGCGAGTCAGAAACCGTTGATGTAGACGAAGGACATGCGAAAGGTCCGGCGTAGAGGGTAAGACCCCCGTAGTCGAAACATCAACGGCTCGTTTGAGAGACACCCAAGTAGCACGGGGCCCGAGAAATCCCGTGTGAATCTGGCGGGACCACCCGCTAAGCCTAAATATTCCCTGGTGACCGATAGCGGATAGTACCGTGAGGGAATGGTGAAAAGTACCGCGGGAGCGGAGTGAAATAGTACCTGAAACCGTGTGCCTACAAGCCGTGGGAGCGTCGCGCATCGAGTTTACTCGGTGCGTCGTGACTGCGTGCCTTTTGAAGAATGAGCCTGCGAGTTTGCGGTGTGTTGCGAGGTTAACCCGTGTGGGGAAGCCGTAGCGAAAGCGAGTCCGAATAGGGCGATTTAGTAGCGCGCTCAAGACCCGAAGCGGAGTGATCTAGCCATGGGCAGGTTGAAGCGGCTGTAAGAGGTCGTGGAGGACCGAACCCACCAGGGTTGAAAACCTGGGGGATGACCTGTGGTTAGGGGTGAAAGGCCAATCAAACTCCGTGATAGCTGGTTCTCCCCGAAATGCATTTAGGTGCAGCGTCGTGTGTTTCTTGCCGGAGGTAGAGCACTGGATAGGCGATGGGCCCTACCGGGTTACTGACCTTAGCCAAACTCCGAATGCCGGTAAGTGAGAGCACGGCAGTGAGACTGTGGGGGATAAGCTCCATGGTCGAGAGGGAAACAGCCCAGAGCATCGACTAAGGCCCCTAAGCGTACGCTAAGTGGGAAAGGATGTGGAGTCGCACAGACAACCAGGAGGTTGGCTTAGAAGCAGCCACCCTTGAAAGAGTGCGTAATAGCTCACTGGTCTAGTGATTCCGCGCCGACAATGTAGCGGGGCTCAAGCGTACCGCCGAAGTCGTGTCATTGCAGCAATAGGGCCAACGCCCGCTGTGATGGGTAGGGGAGCGTCGTGTGCCGGGTGAAGCCGCGCCGGAAGGCAGTGGTGGACGGTTCACGAGTGAGAATGCAGGCATGAGTAGCGATACACACGTGAGAAACGTGTGCGCCGATTGACTAAGGGTTCCTGGGTCAAGCTGATCTGCCCAGGGTAAGTCGGGACCTAAGGCGAGGCCGACAGGCGTAGTCGATGGATAACCGGTTGATATTCCGGTACCCGCTGTGAAGCGTCAAACATCGAGCCCATTAATGCTAAGGCCGTGAAGCCGCCCTGATCTCTTCGGAGTTGAGGGGAGTGGTGGAGCCGCCGGCCCAAGGTGGTAGTAGGTGAGTGATGGGGTGACGCAGGAAGGTAGTCCATCCCGGGCGGTGGTTGTCCCGGGGTAAGGGTGTAGGCCGTGTGATAGGTAAATCCGTCACACATCAAGGCTGAGACCTGATGCCGAGCCGATTGTGGTGAAGTGGATGATCCTATGCTGTCGAGAAAAGCCTCTAGCGAGTTTCATGGCGGCCCGTACCCTAAACCGACTCAGGTGGTCAGGTAGAGAATACCGAGGCGTTCGGGTGAACTATGGTTAAGGAACTCGGCAAAATGCCCCCGTAACTTCGGGAGAAGGGGGCCATCACTGGTGATCCGATTTACTCGGTGAGCTGGGGGTGGCCGCAGAGACCAGCGAGAAGCGACTGTTTACTAAAAACACAGGTCCGTGCGAAGCCGTAAGGCGATGTATACGGACTGACGCCTGCCCGGTGCTGGAACGTTAAGGGGACCGGTTAGTCACTCTTCGGGGTGGCGAAGCTGAGAACTTAAGCGCCAGTAAACGGCGGTGGTAACTATAACCATCCTAAGGTAGCGAAATTCCTTGTCGGGTAAGTTCCGACCTGCACGAATGGCGTAACGACTTCTCGACTGTCTCAACCATAGGCCCGGTGAAATTGCACTACGAGTAAAGATGCTCGTTTCGCGCAGCAGGACGGAAAGACCCCGGGACCTTTACTACAGTTTGATATTGGTGTTCGGTTCGGCTTGTGTAGGATAGCTGGGAGACTTTGAAGTCATGGCGCCAGCCATGGTGGAGTCGTCGTTGAAATACCAGTCTGGTCGTGCTGGATGTCTAACCTGGGTCCGTGATCCGGATCAGGGACAGTGTCTGATGGGTAGTTTAACTGGGGCGGTTGCCTCCTAAAGAGTAACGGAGGCGCCCAAAGGTTCCCTCAGCCTGGTTGGTAATCAGGTGTTGAGTGTAAGTGCACAAGGGAGCTTGACTGTGAGACCGACGGGTCGAGCAGGGACGAAAGTCGGGACTAGTGATCCGGCGGTGGCTTGTGGAAGCGCCGTCGCTCAACGGATAAAAGGTACCCCGGGGATAACAGGCTGATCTTCCCCAAGAGTCCATATCGACGGGATGGTTTGGCACCTCGATGTCGGCTCGTCGCATCCTGGGGCTGGAGTCGGTCCCAAGGGTTGGGCTGTTCGCCCATTAAAGCGGTACGCGAGCTGGGTTTAGAACGTCGTGAGACAGTTCGGTCCCTATCCGCTGTGCGCGTAGGAATATTGAGAAGGGCTGTCCCTAGTACGAGAGGACCGGGACGGACGAACCTCTGGTGTGCCAGTTGTCCTGCCAAGGGCATGGCTGGTTGGCTACGTTCGGGAGGGATAACCGCTGAAAGCATCTAAGCGGGAAGCCTGCTTCGAGATGAGTATTCCCACCCCCTTGAGGGGTTAAGGCTCCCAGTAGACGACTGGGTTGATAGGCCAGATCTGGAAGGCGGGTAACCGCTGGAGGTGACTGGTACTAATAGGCCGAGGGCTTGTCCTCAGTTGCTCGCGTCCACTGTGTTGGTTCTGAAACCACGAACAACCGTCGTAGCTATGCCACGGCTCCGGTTGACAGTTTCATAGTGTTTCGGTGGTCATAGCGTGAGGGAAACGCCCGGTTACATTCCGAACCCGGAAGCTAAGCCTCACAGCGCCGATGGTACTGCAGGGGGGACCCTGTGGGAGAGTAGGACGCCGCCGAACAAGTTTTGAGAAAACCCCCGTGCCGGGGATACCGGTACGGGGGTTTTCTGCGTTCGGACGATATCTATCAAGGGGCGGTCTCCCCAAGGAGACCGCCCCTTTTTTTGATGTCCGGATGAGGCCGGCTTTTACAGTCGGCCCGCGGCCTTCAGGGCCAGGTAGGCGTCCGCCAGAGCCGGGGCCAGATCGTCCGGGATCGCGTCGACGACGGTCACGCCACGGCGCCTCAACTGCTCCGCCGTGCGCTGACGTTCCGTCTGTGCCTGAGCTGCCGCCGCCGCTTCGTACACCGCTTCGGCGTCACCCCGGGCCTTCGCCATACGGGCGATGTACGGATCGGCGACCGATGCCACCAGGACCGTATGGCGCTGGGTGAGACCGGAGAGCACGGGGAGCAGGCCCTCCTCGACGGGCGCCGCGTCGAGGCTCGTCAGGAGCACGATCAAGGAACGGCGGGGAGCCGTGCGGAGCGCGATCGCGGCCAGGCCGCGGGCGTCCGTTTCGACCAACTCCGGTTCGACGCCCGCCATCGCGTTGACCAGCGACGGGAGGACGTCGCCCGCCGCGCGGCCCTGCACGAGGGCGCGGACGCGGCGGTCGTAGGCGAGGAGGTCGACGCGGTCGCCGGCGCGGGAGGCCAGGGCGGCGAGCAGCAGGGCCGCGTCCATTGAGGCGTCCAGACGGGGGGCGTCACCGACGCGGCCCGCCGAGGTGCGGCCCGTGTCGAGGACCAGGAGGATGTGCCGGTCGCGCTCGGGGCGCCAGGTGCGTACGGCGACCGTGGTCCGGCGGGCTGTCGCGCGCCAGTCGATGGAACGGGTGTCGTCGCCCGGAACGTACTCGCGCAGGCTGTCGAACTCGGTTCCCTCACCGCGTGTCAGCACGCTGGTGCGGCCGTCCAGTTCGCGGAGCCGGGCCAGCTTGGAGGGGAGGTGCTTCCGGCTGGTGAAGGGGGGCAGCACACGTACGGACCAGGGGACCTTGTGGTTGCCCTGGCGGGCGAAGAGGCCCAGGGGGCCGTACGAGCGGATCGTGACACGGTCCGCCTGGCGGTCGCCGCGGCGGGTCGGGCGCAGACGGGTCGTCACACGGCGGCGTTCGCCGGCGGGTACGGACACGTGGTGTCGGGAGGACGCGACCTCGGTGCCCGACTCCCAACTGCTCGGCGGCCAGGCGTCCCTCAGGTGTGCGCGCAGCGGGCGACCCGAGGGGTTGGTGACGGTGAGGGTGACGTCCGCGGTGTCGCCGAGGCGTACGGACGTGTCGCCGGAGCGGGTCAGGCCGAGGCGCCGTACGGGCGCCGCGAGGGCGGCGTCGCAGGCGCAGGCCAGGGCCAGCGGGGCGTTCACCGCGAGGATGCCCGTCCAGCTCGGCTCCCAGATACCGACGGGGAGTGCGCCGAGAGCCGCGAGGAGAGCGGCACGCCCGGTGAACGCCATCAGCGGGGGACGGGGACGTGGGTGAGGATCGCGTTGATGACGGAGTCGGCCGTCACACCCTCCATCTCGGCTTCGGGGCGGAGTTGGACGCGGTGGCGGAGGGTGGGGAGGGCGAGGGCCTTCACGTCGTCGGGGATGACGTAGTCACGGCCGGTCAGCCAGGCCCAGGCGCGGGCGGTGGCGAGGAGGGCGGTCGCGCCGCGCGGTGAGACGCCGAGCGAGAGGGACGGCGACTCGCGGGTGGCGCGGCAGATGTCGACGACGTAGCCGGTGATCTCCGGGGAGACCGCCGTCTTGGCGACGGCGGCGCGGGCGGCTTCGAGGTCGGCGGGACCCGCGACGGGGCGCAGGCCGGCGGCGCGCAGGTCGCGGGGGTTGAAGCCGTCGGTGTGCCGGGTGAGGACGGCAATCTCGTCCTGCCGGGTGGGCAGCGGGATCGTCAGCTTCAGGAGGAAGCGGTCCAGTTGGGCTTCGGGCAGGGGATACGTGCCCTCGTACTCGACGGGGTTCTGGGTCGCGGCGACGAGGAAGGGCTCGGGGAGCGGCCGGGGGGTGCCGTCGACGGTGACCTGGCGTTCCTCCATGGCTTCCAGCAGGGACGCCTGGGTCTTCGGGGGCGTGCGGTTGATCTCGTCGGCCAGCAGCAGGTTGGTGAAGACCGGGCCGGGCTGGAAGGAGAACTCGGCCGTGCGGGCGTCGTAGACCAGGGAGCCGGTGATGTCGCTCGGCATCAGGTCAGGGGTGAACTGGACGCGTTTGGTGTCGAGTTCGAGCGCGGATGCCAGAGCTCGGACGAGCAGCGTCTTGGCTACTCCGGGGACGCCTTCGAGGAGGACGTGTCCACGGCACAGGAGGGCGACGACGAGGCCGGTCACGGCGGGGTCCTGGCCGACCACGGCTTTGGCGATCTCGGCGCGCAGGGACTCCAGGGAGGCGCGGGCGGTACTCGCGTCCCCGGAATGTCCGGCGTATCCCGCATTGTCAGTGGTCGGGTCCATCATGAATGGCGTACCTCTCTTGCGAGGGCGTCGAGTTGGTCGGCGAGGGAGATGAGGGCTGCGTCGTCGTGCGGCGGCGGGCCGAAGAGGAGCTGGTGCAGGGCCTGGCCGTCGCCGTCGAGGTGGGCGGACAGGGCGGGGAGCAGGGCCTCGGGCGCGTGTGCCTGGGCCGGGGGGACGCCGACGAGGGGGGCGAGGCGGGTGCGGGTGGTGGAGCGCAGAGCGGTGCCCGCCCGGTCGCGGGCGTTGGCCTTGCGGTAGAGGCGGGCGCGGCCTTCGACGGTTTCGGAGGCCCGGATCGCCACGGGGAGCCGTTCGGATACGAGGGGGCCCAGTCGGCGTGCGCGCCACAGGGCGGCGAGGGCTGCCGCGACGAAGAGCTGCAGCGTGCCCCAGAGCCAGCCCGAGGGGAGCAGGTCGAAGAAGCTCCGGTCGCTCGCGTCGGCGGCCGAGGTGTCGGAGAGCGAGGGGAGGTACCAGACCAGGTGGGAGCGGGAGCCGAGGAGTTGGAGGGCGAGCGAGGCGTTGCCCTGCTCGTCGAGACGTTCGTTGGAGAGGACGTCTGGGGCGCCGAGGACGACGGTGTCGCCGTTTCCCGAGCGGGCGGGGAGGCGCAGCAGCGTGGGCCGGCCGTCGCTGGGGTAGCAGGCGTCGGCGTCCGGCGCGGTGGTGGTGTAGCGGACGCCGCCGGTGTCGGCGCTGCCCGCTCGCCGGGCGGCGGGAAGCGTGCAGTCGGGGGAGAGCGTCGAGTCGAAGCTGACGGCCGGGTCGGCGGACACGCCGGGGGCGAGGGTGCCGACGGAGGGCCGGCCGGGGGCGACCAGGACGGTCCGGCCGTCGGAGTTCGCCGTCGCCGTGTGCAGAAGGGTCTGCTGACGCTTGGTCAGGAGGTCCGGGGCGGCGATCAGCAGGGTGGTGTCGGGGCCGGCGGCGGCGCGGGCCTGGCCGAGGGTGGTGACCACACGGGTGGAGACGCCCTGGTCGGCGAGGAGTTCGGCGACGGCCCGGCTGCCGAGCGGGTCGGCGGAGCGCGGGTCGAGGCGGCCGTGCCGGGCGTCCGAGCGGACCACGGCGATCACGACGGCGGCCACCAGGAGGACGACGAGGGCGAGGACGACTCCGCGCGTGCGGGTCCACACCTGCCGGGCCGTGGGCGAGGCCGAGGTGGAGGCGGGGGTGAGCGTGGCCTGGGTCATGAGGCGGCGCCCCGGCGGGTGGTGGCCGAGGTGTTCTGGCCGCTGTGGGCGCTGTTCGTGAGCATCGGCCTGGTGCGCTCCAGGTCGCGGTCCAGTTCGGTGAGGTGCTGGTACGCGCGCCGGTCGCCGGTGCGGCCGCCGTACGTGACGTCGTCGAAGTCCCGCGCCGCCGAGCGCAGTCGGTCCGTGTGGTCCGGCAGCGTCCGGCTCGCCTCCGCGGCCGCCTCGTCGGCGGTGCGGCCGGGGCGCGGGTCGAGCAGGGCGCGTTCCTCCAGGGAGCGGACGACGGCGCGCATCCGTTCCTGGACGGCCTGGTTCCAGTGGCCCTGGGCCGCGTGGGCCTCGGCCGCGGCACGGTGTTCCGCCGCGCTTCTCGGGCGGTCGTCGAACAGGGTGGCGGACGGGACGGGAGTGCGGTGCGGGGTTCCCAGGCGCCACCAGAGGGCGCCCAGGACCGCCAGGACGGCGAGGACGATCACGACGAGGCCGAGTGCCCCGCCGGGTGTCGCGGTGGAGGCGGCGCCGAACAGCTTGTCGACCCAGTCCCAGAAGGCGTTCAGGGCGCGCTGGATCAGGCCCGGGTCGTTCTCGTGGTACATCCGCTTGGACAGCTCGCGTCTGGCCGCCTCCCGCGCGGGGTCGCGCGGTGTCGTCACCGGTGGCGCGTCCCCGCGCGCCAGTGCGAGCACGGCCGTGGCACCGGTGTGCGGTCCTGCGAGTACTGCTGTGAAGGCTCCCCCCGCCCCGTTCACCGCATCAGCTCCCCGGTGTGACGCCGGAGGGCTCGGTGCCGTAGTCCGGCACGCCGGCGGCGCGGGCCAGGTCGAGGTCGAGGGCCTCGCGGCGGATGCGCTGGTCGATGTACAGGAGGACGGTGACGCCCGCGCTGATCGGGAGGGTGAGCATGGAGCCGATCACCGAGCCGATGCCGCTGATGATCAGGAACGTCCAGCCGATGTCGCCGCCGCTGCTGTCGAGCAGGCCGCTGAAGCCGTCGCCGCTCAGGGCCGCGGCGAGGAGGGCGAAGGGGATGACGACGATCGACGCCACGATGTTGGCGATGATCGTGGCCAGCAGCTGGATGCCGAAGACCCGCCACCAGGAGCCGCGCACGAGCTTTACGGAGCGGCTCATCGACTTCACGATGCCCTGCTTCTCCAGCATCAGGGCCGGCGAGGAGAGCGAGAAGCGGACCATCAGCCAGATGGCGACGACGGCTCCGGCGAGACCGCCGAGGACGGCGAGCGCGGCGCCGGCGTCACCCGAGCCGGCCACGCCGACGAGTACGCCGGGCAGTGTTCCGACGCCGACGATCAGGAGGGCGATGACGGGCAGCAGCAGGGTGAGGCCGGACAGGCGCAGCAGCTGGGGTCGGGCGTCCCGCCAGGCCTCGCCGGTGGTGACCGGCTTGCCGAGCACCGCGCGGCTGGTGACCGAGGTGAGCAGGGCCGTGGCGACGATGGTGCCGAGCAGGGTGATGAGCAGGACGACACCGGAGCTGAGCATCGTGTCGCCGAGGGCCCGGGTCAGCTCGCCGACGGTGGCGCTCGGGTCGCTGAGGGCGTCGGAGCCCTCGGTGTCGTTCAGGAAGAAGCCCTGGAGCAGGATGACCGCGATCTCCGTGATCACGGCGACCGTCAGCGAGATGCCCAGCACCGTGCGCCAGTAGGTGCGCATGGTGGAGACGGCGCCGTCGAGGATCTCGCCGACACCGAGGGGGCGCAGCGGGATCACGCCGGGCTTGGCGGCGGGCGGCGGACCGCCCCAGTTGCCGCCCCAGCCGGCCGGGCCGCCGGGGCCGCCGTAGCCCTGACCGGGTGCTCCCCAGCCGCCGGGTGCTCCGGGGCCGGGCTGACCGCCGGGGTACTGGCCGCCCCAGCCCGGGCCGGGCTGGGGCGGTGGCGGGGTCTGGGCGGGTACCTGCGGGCCGGGGGCCGACCACTGGGCGGGCGGGGGCTGCTCCTTGGACCACTTCGGAGGCTGCTGGGGCTGGGTCGCACCGGCCGGGTCCGTGGGCTGCTCCGTGGGCTGCGGGGTGCCGGTGGAGTCCGGCTCCTGTCCGTCGGAGGGGGCGGATCCGGGCGACGCCCAGCCCGGAGTGTCGTTCATCGTCGCTCCTTCACGGTGCCCGTTCCGCGGTCGCGGCGGCAGGTTGGCAGCCATCGTGCCACGGCCCGCCCGGCAGGTGACCGGCCCCTGTATGAGCTGGACACCTTCAATTGTCCGCCGGGTACGGGGCAGACTGGGCGGATGGCTGATCACTACGCGCAATCCCGCGAGGACAGCGGGCCGACGGAGATACCCGCGATCCGCTGGCACGAGCCTCCCGAAGGACCTGTCGTGGTCCTTCTCGACCAGACCAGGCTGCCGGCCGAAGAGGTCGAGCTGGTGTGCACGGACGCCCCCGCGCTGGTGGAGGCGATCCGGACGCTCGCCGTGCGCGGGGCGCCCCTGCTGGGGATCGCCGGCGCGTACGGGGTCGCGCTCGCCGCCGTGCGCGGCTTCGACGTGGGCGACGCGGCCCGGGACCTCGCCGGTGCCCGGCCCACCGCGGTGAACCTCTCGGCCGGTGTCCGCAGGGCGCAGGCCGCTCACCAGGCCGCGCTGGCCGACGGCGGTGACCAGGAGGCGGCCGCCGCGGCGGCGCTCGCCGCGGCGCGGGCGCTGCACCGGGAGGACGCCGAGGCCAGCGCGCGGATGGCCGGGCACGGTCTGGCGCTGCTCGACGAGCTGCTGCCGGGCGGCGGACACCGGGTGCTCACGCACTGCAACACCGGTGCGCTGGTGTCGGGCGGCGAGGGCACCGCCTTCGCGGTGGCGCTCGCCGCGCACCGGGCCGGGCAGTTGCGGCGGCTCTGGGTCGACGAGACGCGGCCGCTGCTGCAGGGCGCGCGCCTGACGGCGTACGAGGCGGCACGTAACGGCATGGCGTACACACTGCTGACGGACAGCGCGGCCGGCTCGCTGTTCGCGTCCGGAGAGGTGGACGCGGTGCTGATCGGGGCCGACCGGATCGCGGCCGACGGTTCGGTGGCGAACAAGGTGGGGAGCTATCCGCTCGCTGTGCTGGCCAAGTACCACCACGTGCCGTTCATCGTGGTGGCGCCGGTGACGTCGATCGACCCGGACACGCCGGACGGGGCGTCCATCGAGGTCGAGCAGCGACCCAGTCATGAAGTGACGGAGATCACAGCTCCGCAGGTGCCGATGGCGGGCGCGGAGCCGGGAGGCGGTATACCTGTGGCACCCCTGGGGACCCAGGCGTACAACCCGGCGTTCGACGTGACGCCGCCGGAGTTGATCACGGCGATCGTCACCGAAGAGGGCGTTGTGTCGCCCGTGACGGCTGAGGCTCTCGCCGAGCTGTGTGACTTGTCACGCCAGGTAACGATTTAGTTAATGGGATGATGTCGTTTATGAAGGGACGAGTCCTTGTCGTCGATGACGACACCGCACTGGCCGAGATGCTCGGCATCGTGTTGCGTGGTGAAGGTTTTGAGCCGTCTTTCGTAGCCGACGGCGACAAGGCGCTGGCCGCTTTCCGCGAGACCAAGCCCGATCTGGTGCTCCTGGACCTGATGCTGCCCGGACGGGACGGCATCGAGGTGTGCCGCCTGATCAGGGCGGAGTCCGGGGTGCCGATCGTGATGCTCACGGCGAAGAGCGACACCGTCGATGTCGTGGTCGGCCTCGAGTCCGGCGCCGACGACTACATCGTGAAGCCGTTCAAGCCAAAGGAGCTGGTGGCACGGATCAGGGCGCGGCTGCGCCGTTCGGAGGAGCCGGCACCCGAACAGCTCTCCATCGGTGATCTCGTCATCGACGTCGCCGGTCACTCCGTGAAACGGGAGGGCCTGTCGATCGCGCTGACGCCGCTGGAGTTCGACCTGCTGGTCGCACTGGCCCGCAAGCCGTGGCAGGTGTTCACGCGTGAGGTCCTGCTGGAGCAGGTGTGGGGATACCGGCACGCGGCGGACACCCGGCTGGTCAACGTCCATGTCCAGCGGCTGCGCTCCAAGGTCGAGAAGGACCCGGAGCGGCCCGAGATCGTCGTGACCGTCCGTGGCGTCGGTTACAAGGCAGGACCGAGCTGACATGACCCGTGACAGTGCCGCTTCGGCGCCCGCTGAGCAGGGGGAACGTACGGGGCGGCCTGTCGGCCGGAAGATGACGGGCTTCCGCTGGGGACGCCTGTTCGAGGGCGGGCTGCTCCAGGGCGGAGTCCAGGGCAGCCCGGTCCTCCGGCTCCTGATGCGCTGGGTGCGCCGTCCGCTGCTGCCCGTGATGCGGCTGTGGCGGCGCAACATCCAGCTCAAGATCGTCGTGACGACACTGCTGATGTCGCTCGGCGTCGTGCTGCTGCTCGGGTTCGTCGTGATCGGTCAGGTCCGCAACGGCCTGCTCGACGCCAAGGTGAAGGCCTCGCAGAGCCAGGCCACCGGCGGTTTCGCCGCGGCCAAGCGCGGCGCCGACTCGACGGTGACGGCGAACGGCGACGACGGTGTGGCCGCGACCGGCCCTTCGTCGAAGAACGTCACGCAGTGGATGACCGATCTCGTCGTGTCCCTGTCCAGCGGTGGCCAGGGCGCGTTCGACGTCGTCACCCTCAACTCCACGCCCTCGGGCTCGGGCCACAGCGGTGCGGGTCTCGCCCCGCGCGGCTCCGGGCGGGTCGACTCCACGGTGAGTGTGCCGGAGAACCTGCGCGCCCGGATCGACAGCAGCAGCGCCGCCCAGCAGAGCTACACGCGGGTCGTCTACAAGGACGGCCGCGCGTCGCAGCCCGCCCTGGTCATCGGCAAACAGCTCACCGACCCCAACGGCGACGCGTACCAGCTGTACTACCTCTTCCCGCTGACGCAGGAGGAGAAGTCGCTGAGCCTGGTCAAGGGAACTCTGGCGACGGCCGGACTGTTCGTCGTGGTGCTCCTCGGTGCCATCGCCTGGCTCGTGGTGCGCCAGGTCGTCACACCGGTGCGGATGGCGGCCGGCATCGCCGAGCGGCTCTCCGCCGGACGCCTCCAGGAACGGATGAAGGTCACCGGCGAGGACGACATCGCGCGGCTCGGCGAGGCCTTCAACAAGATGGCGCAGAACCTCCAGCTGAAGATCCAGCAGCTGGAGGACCTGTCGCGGATGCAGCGGCGGTTCGTCTCCGACGTGTCGCACGAGCTGCGCACGCCGCTGACGACCGTCCGGATGGCGGCCGACGTCATCCACGACGCCCGCGAGGACTTCGACCCGATGACCGCGCGGTCGGCCGAACTGCTCGCCGACCAGCTGGACCGCTTCGAGACGCTGCTCGCCGACCTGCTGGAGATCAGCCGGTTCGACGCGGGCGCGGCCGCCCTGGAGGCCGACGCGATCGACCTCAGGGACGTCGTACGACGGGTGGTGGGCGGAGCCGAGCCGCTCGCCGAGCGCAAGGGCACGCACATACGGGTCGTCGGCGACCAGCAGCCGCTGATAGCGGAGGCGGACGCCCGGCGCGTCGAGCGCGTGCTGCGCAACCTCGTCGTCAACGCCGTCGAACACGGCGAGGGCAAGGACGTGGTCGTCAAGCTCGCGGCGGCGGGCGGAGCGGTGGCGATCGCCGTCCGTGACTACGGCGTCGGGCTCAAGCCCGGCGAGGCGACCCGGGTGTTCAGCCGCTTCTGGCGGGCCGACCCGGCCCGCGCGCGGACCACCGGCGGCACCGGCCTCGGGCTGTCGATCGCCCTGGAGGACGCGCGGCTGCACGGCGGCTGGCTGCAGGCCTGGGGCGAGCCGGGCGGCGGTTCGCAGTTCCGGCTGACCCTGCCGCGGACGGCCGACGAACCCCTGCGGGGATCGCCGATACCGCTGGAGCCCAAGGACTCGCGGCGCAACCGCGGACTCGACGACGCGGGCCTGCCGCACGCCGGCGGAGCCAAGCTGGCCACGGTGCCCGTACAGCAGCCGGTGGGTGGGGCCACGCAGCAGCGGGGGCCCATAGCGCCCCGCACGGCCGGGTCGGCGACGGCCGACCCGACGGCGCTGCCGGGCAACGGCTCGCGCGTGGTGCCCCGGCCCACCGGGTCCGTGCGCCGTCAGGAAGAGACCGCCGGCCGTGAACGGACCGGCTCGGAGCAGGGCAGCCGGAAACAGGGCGGGCCGGAGCCGGGGCGGGACGGCGGGACGTCGGAGGAGCTCGGACATGGGGAGGTATTCCGTGGGCGCTGACCGCGGGGGGAGCGGCGTCCGCGGACGGCGCTCGGTGCGCGTCATGGCGTACGCGAGCTGTGGGGCACTGTTGCTGGCGGGGTGCGCGTCGATGCCGGACAGCGGGGATCTGCGGCAGGTGGAGTCCACGCCGCGCCAGGACTCGCAGGTGCGGGTCTACGCGATCCCGCCGCGTCCCGGCGCCTCGGCGGACGAGATCGTCCGGGGTTTCCTGGAGGCACTCACGAGCGACGACGCGAACTACGAGACGGCCGGCAAGTACCTCACGGACGGCGCCCGCAAGACGTGGGACCCGTACGACTCCACCACCGTGCTCGACGACGCGCCGGAGCCGGTGACGGTGCCGACGGACACGAAGGACGGCACGCGCGACGTCCGGTTCCGGCTGAACGGCAGCAAGATCGCCGGCGTGGACGAGCGGCACGCCTACGAACCGGCGGCCGGCACGTACAACGAGTCGGTGCGCCTGACCAAACTGAAGAACAAGCAATGGCGCATCGACGCCCTGCCGCAGGGCGTCGTCATGGGCTCGTCCGACTTCCAGCGCAACTACGTCTCCGTCAACAAGTACTACTACGCGTCGAACGGCATCTCCGGGGCCGGGCGTCCGCTGGCGACGGTCGCCGACCCCGTCTACGTGCGCGCGCAGGTGGACCCGATGACACAGATCGTGCGGGCGCTGCTGCGGGGGCCCACGAAGTGGCTGGACCCGGAGGTCACGTCGAGCTTCCCCACGGGCACGGACCTGAAGAGCGCCGACACCTCCCTGTCGACCGACGACCGCAACAGGGTCACGGTGCCGCTGAACGGCCAGGCCGACCACGTCGGGAACGCGGTGTGCGAACGGATGGCGGCCCAGGTTCTGCTCACGCTGACGAACCTGACGCCGACCGGCGTCGACGAGGTGGAGCTGCAGAGGTCGGACGGCTCGCAGCTGTGCGTGCAGACGAAGGGACAGGCCGCGGGAGTCGCCTCGCACGGTACGGGCCGGCAGTCGGAGGACCAGTACTTCATCGACCACGAGCAGCGGCTTGTACGGATGGACGGCGGCGACCGCGACAAGAAGCCCGAACCGGTGCCCGGGGCGCTCGGTGAGGGCGTCAAGAAGCTGCGGGCGGCCGCGGTGTCACGGGACGAGACCACCGCGGCCGGGGTGTCCGCCGACGGCCGGAACCTGTACGTCGGGACGCTGGTGTCCGGCGGTTCACTCGGCGAACCGGTGCTGCGCAGCCAGGGCAGCACACCGGCCGACCGGCTGACGACGCCCAGCTGGGACGCGCGCGGCGACCTGTGGGTGGCCGACCGCGACCCGAAGAAGCCTCGCCTTCTGTTGCTGAACAAGGGCGCGGGCGACCCCGTGGTCGTGCAGACGCCGCTGGTCGACGGGCGCATCGAGGCGGTACGGGTGGCCGCCGACGGGGTGCGGATCGCGCTGATCGTGGAGAAGGACGGCAAGAGCTCGCTGCAGATCGGGCGCATCGACCGGTCCGCCGGGGACGAACCGGCCGGCGCCGACGTCGTCAACACGCGCGTCGTGGCCCCCCGGCTGGAGGAGGTCACGGCCATGTCCTGGGCCGGGGACAGTCGGCTCGTGGTGGTCGGCAGCGAGAAGGGCGGAGTGCAGCAGATGCGCTACGTCCAGGTCGACGGCTCCACCCCGCCGGCCACCGCGCCGTCCGCGCTCGCCAACGTCAAGGAGATCGCCGCGTCCGAGGACGAGACCCTGCCGTTGGTGGCGCAGTCCGAGACGGACGGGATCGTGCGCCTGTCGGCGGGGGAGCAGTGGCAGAAGATCGTCCAGGACGGAACGGCACCGGTCTATCCCGGCTAGCCGGGAAGGTTCTCGGCCGTGGGCCCGTCCGGTACTCCGGGCGGGCCCAACGTCGTTCGGGGGCCGTCCGACGGTGTTCCCGTGGCGGTCCGCCGACGTCTCCGGGGCTGTCCGCCGAACGGCCACGAGTCCCGCCGGCTCCCGTCGCCGTCGCCTTGCACGCACCGGCCGCGGAGTTGTCCACAGGCAGTTGTCCACAGGGGTGGCCGAGTGGGCCGGGCGTTGGCACAGTGGTGGCCATGCGGGGGTGGTGGCGGGACCTCACGGATCTGGTGCTGCCGGCCGAGTGCGGAGGCTGTGGAAGGCCTCGCGCGGTGCTCTGTCCCGAGTGCCGTGCCGTCCTGAGCGGGGCCGCGCCGAGCCGGGTGCGACCGGTGCCGGAACCGGCCGGGCTGCCGGCGGTGCACGCGGCCGCTCCCTATACGGACGAGGTGAGGGCGGTGCTGCTCGCTCACAAGGAGCGCGGTGCGCTGGCCCTGGCGGCACCACTGGGCGCGGCCCTGGCCGGGGCCGTGCGGGCCGCTCTGGAGACGGCGCGACGTCCTGCTCCGGCCGGGCGGCCCGTGGCTTCGCAGGGGCGGCTGAGACGCGGGAGAGGGCAAGCGGGGTGCGAGCGGGAGTGGCCGGAAGGCGATGGCGAAGGGGTCCGCGGCGCGGGGCCGGGAGACAGGGCCGTCCTGCTGGTGCCCGTGCCGTCGGCACGGCGGGCTGTCCGGGCCCGTGGACACGATCCGGCGCGGCGGATCGCGCTCGCGGCGGCCGGTGAGCTGCGGCGCACGGGGACACCCGCGCGCGTGCTCGGTGTCCTGCGGCAACGCCGGGCGGTGGCCGACCAGTCGGGGCTGAACTCCCGGCAGCGGTCGGACAATCTGGCCGGTGCGCTGGAGGTGGTGGGCGGCGGAGCCCGGCTGCTGGCCGGGGGAGGCCGGGTGGTGCTGGTGGACGACCTGATGACGACGGGTGCCTCGTTGACGGAGGCGGCGCGCGCAGTGCGCGAGGCGCAGGCCGCGGCGGAGGGTGCGGCGGGGGGTGCGTGCGCGGCGCGGGAGAGACCGGAACGAGCGGAACTACCGGAAGTGGACGGGCGAATCGTGGGTAGAGGGCAGGCCAGAGGGACGCGCGGTGACACGGTCTGCTCGGCCGTGGTCGCCGCACCACCGGACGCTTTCGAAATAAACCGGAACTGACCGAGAACTTGCATCGTTGCAGGTAATGACCGGGTCAATTCACCTGAACGGAGGTACGCCGCAGTAGAGGGTGACGACATCCGTCCGGGCGAGATATGTTCGGTTGTGAGGCAATGGCGCAGGCCGGGCCTCGCGCACTCGAATGCACTGCCGCGGGTTTTTGCGAATCACCCGCATCGGTGGGGTGGAGATCTTGTCCTCGGGGGAGGAGGAGGTGAACGTCACCGAGTCCGAGGTTCCGGTGCTCACCGGGACCTGGTGCAAAAGGGAGATGCTCCGCCAGTGGAGCGGGGCTATCCGGGAACGGAGTTCTGCGTGGACATCGTCGTCAAGGGCCGCAAGACCGAGGTGCCCGAGCGGTTCCGCAAGCACGTGGCCGAGAAGCTGAAGCTGGAGAAGATCCAGAAGCTCGATGGCAAGGTGATCAGCCTCGACGTCGAGGTGTCCAAGGAGCCCAACCCCCGACAGGCCGACCGCTGTGACCGGGTGGAGATCACGCTCCACTCCCGCGGACCGGTGATCCGGGCGGAGGCAGCGGCGAGCGACGCGTATGCAGCACTCGACCTGGCCGCGGACAAGCTTGAGGCCCGGCTGCGCAAGCAGCACGACAAGCGCTACACCCGACGTGGCAACGGCAGGATCCCGGCAGCCGAGGTCGCCGACCACGTCCCGGGTGCCGCGACCCTGAACGGCAACGGCAGCGTCGTCCACGAAGGGGACCAGGACGCCGTGCCGACCAAGAAGATCGGTTCCCTCGAGATCATGGGTGAAGGCCCCTGTGTCGTCCGCGAGAAGACCCACGTGGCCGCCCCGATGACACTCGACCAGGCGCTCTACGAAATGGAGCTGGTCGGGCACGACTTCTACCTCTTCGTCGACTCCGAGACGAAGGAGCCCAGTGTCGTCTACCGGCGGCACGCCTACGACTACGGCGTCATCCACCTCAGCACGGACCCGATGGTCACCCAGGGCGAAGCGGACGCGCCGGGCGGTGCGCTCGGCGGCTGACCCCGCCCGATGGCAGCAGATCGGCCGATCCGATGCCCCTGGAAGCGTGTGTGCGCCCCCAGGGGCATCGGTGTGCGACCCCTTCGCGCCCCGCTCCGACACCGGATTGCCGTCCCGGCATGGAATCATGGCCGCACCGGCCCAACCGGTGGGCCGGTGCCTTGGGTTGGCGATGGCACGGAAACACAGGCCACGGCCTTCAGGGGGAGGAACGATGGCGGACAGCTTCGGACCGATGCGTGACCGGGACGCCGACCACGGCGTGGTCGCCCCGGGCGCGGACGTGGGCGCCCCACGCAAGGAACCGATCAGGGTCCTCGTCGTGGACGACCACGCCCTCTTCCGCCGCGGTCTGGAGATCGTGCTCGCGGCCGAGGAGGACATCCAGGTCGTCGGCGAGGCGGGCGACGGGGCGGAGGCGGTCGACAAGGCCGCCGACCTGCTGCCCGACATCGTGCTGATGGACGTACGGATGCCCAAGCGCGGCGGTATCGAGGCGTGCACCTCCATCAAGGAGGTGGCCCCCAGCGCGAAGATCATCATGTTGACGATCAGCGACGAGGAGGCCGATCTCTACGACGCGATCAAGGCGGGCGCGACCGGATATCTCCTCAAGGAGATCTCCACGGACGAGGTGGCCACGGCCATTCGCGCGGTGGCGGACGGGCAGTCGCAGATCAGCCCTTCCATGGCGTCGAAACTCCTGACCGAGTTCAAGTCGATGATCCAGCGGACCGACGAGCGCCGACTGGTGCCCGCGCCCCGGCTCACCGAGCGGGAGCTGGAAGTCCTCAAGCTCGTGGCCACGGGAATGAACAACCGCGACATCGCCAAGCAGTTGTTCATCTCCGAGAACACCGTGAAGAACCACGTCCGCAACATCCTGGAGAAACTGCAGCTGCACTCCAGGATGGAGGCCGTGGTGTACGCGATGCGCGAGAAGATCCTCGAAATTCGCTGACGCCCTCCCGGGGGCGGACAGGCCGGCCCCGGAGCTTCGCGCCGGGCGCCGGCGGAGCACCCCGCCGGGCGTCAGCCGAGCAGCCCGGCGATCTCCGTGTCGAGGGCGTCGCGGAGCTGCGGCGCGTCCACCCGCTCGACCCGCACGTCCGTGCAGCCCACCCAGCTCGCGGCCTCCACCAGCGCCTGCGCCACCGCGGGCACCGCCCGGACACCGTCCACCGTGACCTGTTTGGCGACCAGGGTGCTGCCCTCCCGCGCCGGGTCCACCCGCCCGACCAGCCGGCCGCCCGCGAGGACCGGCATGGCGAAGTAGCCGTGGATCCGCTTCTGCTTGGGCGTGTACGCCTCCAGCCGGTGCGTGAAGTCGAAGATGCGCTCCGTGCGCGCCCGCTCCCAGATGAGGGAGTCGAAGGGCGACAGCAGCGTCGTGCGGTGGCGGCCGCGCGGGACCGTCGCCAGCGCCACCGGGTCCGCCCACGCGTCCGCGGCAGGCCGTGCGCCGAGTCCCTTGGCGCCGCCCTTCACCGCCGCGGGCCTGCCCCAGCCCTCGACCGTCACCGGGACGAGGCCGGAGTCCGCGATCACCGCGTCGACCTGCTCGCCGCGGAGCCGGTGGTAGTCGGCGATGTCCGCGCGGGTGCCGACGCCGAGCGCCTGGCCCGCCAGCCGGACGAGACGGCGCAGGCACTCCGTGTCGTCCAGGTCGTCATGGAGGAGGGACGCCGGGACGGCGCGCTCCGCGAGGTCGTACACCCGCTTCCAGCCGCGCCGCTCCACGCACACCACCTCGCCGTACATCAGCGCGCGCTCGACGGCGACCTTGGTGCCCGACCAGTCCCACCATTCGCTGGTCTTCTTCGCGCCGCCCAAGTCCGTGGCCGTCAGGGGGCCTTCGGCGCGGAGCTGCTTGACGACCTGGTCGTACGTGCCGTCCGGCAGGTCGTGGTTCCAGTGCGGGCGGGCGCGGTAGGCGCGGCGGCGGAAGGCGAAGTGCGGCCATTCCTCGACGGGCAGGATGCAGGCCGCGTGCGACCAGTACTCGAAGGCGTGCGGTGCCGGGGGCGCGTCGGCGGAACCGGACGACGACCAGTACGCCTCCTCGACGGTCTTGCGGCCGACGGCGCCGAGCCGGGCGTACGGCACGAGTTCGTGCGAGCGGGCGAGGACGGAGATGGTGTCGAGCTGCACCGCGCCGAGGTGCCGCAGGACCCCGCGGACGCCCGCCCTGCGGTCCGGGGCGCCCAGAAAGCCCTGGGCCCGCAGCACGATGCGGCGGGCTTCGTCCGCGGAGAGTTCGGTGAGGGGACGCGGGAGACTCGTCATGCCCTCACGGTAGGCCGTGCCACTGACAATCGGCCCCGCTCCGGTGAGCGTGCCGCCGTGGTCCGGGGCGGCTCCGTACGACCGGCCGGACCGGCCCGGGCGGCGGGACGCGTGCGGGTGGGCGGACGGGGGCGGTTCTCGTCCGGACCGCGCGGACGTCAGCGCGCCGGCAGGTACGGGGCCGTCGACGGCAGGCCCAGGTCGGAGGGGAGCAGGGAGCCGACCCAGCAGTCCCTGCGGACGCCCTTGTTGTTGATCGCGGACCGGAGGGTGCCCTCGATGGTGAAGCCGGCCTTCTCCGCGACCGCGCGGGAGCCGCTGTTGCCGACCTCGGCACGCCATTCGACGCGGTCGACGGACACGTCCGTGAAGACCCAGCGGGACACGGCGACGGAGGCCTCGGTGACATAGCCGTTGCCCCGGTGCTCCTTGGTCGCCCAGAAACCGATCTCGCCGACCCCCAGGGACCGCATGGTGATGGCGACCATGGCCACCAGCTCCCCGGAGGGCAGGAAGACCCCGAAGGTGAAGGCGGAGCCGTCCGCCCAGCCCTCGGGCACCATCTGGTCCGTGAAGCCCGTCGCGTGCTCGCGCAGATACGGGGACGGGATGGTGGTCCACCGCTGGATGTCGGGGTCCTGGACGGCGTCGAAGACGGCGTCGGTGTCCTCCACCCCCACGGCGCGCAGGACGAGACGGTCGGTGGTCAGGGTGACGGGGTCCATCGGCCGATTCTGCTCGGGGAGCCGTAAGGACGCCATTCCTTTGCGGTGAGTGAGCAGTTCGTTACTTTTCGCTGCGGGAACGCGGCACCTTCGGCAGCACCTGTCCGTTGTCCTAGTGGCTGTCGCAGGCAGACCTCCCGACGCGGTGTGGTCCTCGCTTACGATGGCCGTTGCTCAAGCTGTGATTTGAATCTGTCATTGAAACCGACCGTCCCAGGCCCGACCGGCAAGGAGACAAACCCCCGTGTCCGTCCTCTCGAAGATCATGCGTGCAGGCGAAGGCAAGATCCTGCGCAAGCTGCACCGCATCGCGGACCAGGTCAACTCCATCGAAGAGGACTTCGTCGACCTCTCCGACGCCGAGCTGAGGGCCCTCACCGATGAGTACAAGCAGCGGTACGCCGACGGCGAAAGCCTCGACGACCTGCTGCCCGAGGCGTTCGCCACCGTCCGTGAGGCGGCCAAGCGCGTCCTTGGCCAGCGTCACTACGACGTGCAGATGATGGGCGGCGCCGCGCTGCACCTCGGCTATGTCGCGGAGATGAAGACCGGTGAGGGCAAGACGCTCGTCGGCACCCTGCCCGCGTATCTGAACGCCCTTTCCGGCAAGGGCGTCCACCTCATCACGGTCAACGACTACCTGGCCGAGCGCGACTCCGAAATGATGGGCCGCGTCCACAAGTTCCTCGGGCTGGAGGTCGGCTGCATCCTCGCCAACATGACCCCGGCCCAGCGCCGTGAGCAGTACGCGTGCGACATCACGTACGGCACGAACAACGAGTTCGGCTTCGACTACCTGCGCGACAACATGGCGTGGGCCCAGGACGAACTCGTCCAGCGCGGCCACAACTTCGCGATCGTCGACGAGGTCGACTCCATCCTCGTCGACGAGGCCCGGACGCCGCTGATCATCTCCGGCCCGGCCGACCAGGCGACCAAGTGGTACGGCGACTTCGCCAAGCTGGTCACTCGCCTCAAGAAGGGCGAGCCCGGCAACCCCCTCAAGGGCATCGAGGAGACGGGGGACTACGAGGTCGACGAGAAGAAGCGCACCGTCGCCATCCACGAGCCCGGTGTCGCCAAGGTCGAGGACTGGCTGGGCATCGACAACCTCTACGAGTCGGTGAACACCCCCCTCGTCGGTTACCTGAACAACGCCATCAAGGCCAAGGAACTGTTCAAGAAGGACAAGGACTACGTCGTCATCGACGGCGAAGTCATGATCGTCGACGAGCACACCGGCCGTATCCTCGCCGGCCGCCGCTACAACGAGGGCATGCACCAGGCGATCGAGGCGAAGGAAGGGGTGGACATCAAGGACGAGAACCAGACCCTCGCCACGATCACCCTGCAGAACTTCTTCCGCCTCTACAAGCGCCACGACCAGCAGGAGAAGGAAATGCCGGGCCTGTCCGGCATGACCGGTACGGCGATGACCGAGGCCGCCGAGTTCCACCAGATCTACAAGCTGGGCGTCGTGCCGATCCCGACCAACCGGCCGATGGTCCGCATGGACCAGTCCGACCTGATCTACCGCACCGAGGTCGCGAAGTTCGAGGCGGTCGTCGACGACATCGTCGAGAAGCACGAGAAGGGCCAGCCGATCCTCGTCGGTACGACGTCGGTCGAGAAGTCCGAGTACCTCTCGCAGCAGCTCTCCAAGCGCGGTGTCCAGCACGAGGTGCTGAACGCCAAGCAGCACGACCGTGAGGCGCCGATCATCGCGCAGGCGGGCCGCAAGGGCGCCGTCACCGTCGCCACGAACATGGCGGGCCGCGGTACGGACATCAAGCTCGGCGGCAACCCGGACGACCTCGCCGAGGCGGACCTGCGGCAGCGCGGTCTCGACCCCGAGGAGCACATCGAGGAGTGGGCGGCCGCCCTCCCCGCCGCCCTGGAGAAGGCCGAGCAGGCGGTCAAGGCCGAGTTCGAAGAGGTCAAGGACCTCGGCGGCCTGTACGTCCTCGGCACCGAGCGCCACGAGTCGCGCCGTATCGACAACCAGCTGCGCGGTCGTTCCGGCCGTCAGGGCGACCCGGGCGAGTCCCGGTTCTACCTCTCCCTGGGCGACGACCTGATGCGTCTGTTCAAGGCGCAGATGGTCGAGCGCGTCATGTCGATGGCGAACGTCCCGGACGACGTGCCGATCGAGAACAAGATGGTCACGCGCGCGATCGCGTCGGCCCAGTCGCAGGTCGAGCAGCAGAACTTCGAGACGCGCAAGAACGTCCTGAAGTACGACGAGGTGCTCAACCGGCAGCGCGAGGTCATCTACGGCGAGCGCCGTCGCGTCCTGGAGGGCGAGGACCTGCAGGAGCAGATCCAGCACTTCATGGACGACACGATCGACGCGTACATCGCGGCCGAGACCGCCGACGGCTTCGCCGAGGAGTGGGACCTCGACCGGCTGTGGGGCGCCTTCCGGCAGCTCTACCCGGTGAAGGTCACCGTGGACGAGCTGGAGGACACCGCCGGTGACCGCTCCGGTCTGACCGCGGAGTTCATCTCCGAGTCCATCAAGGACGACATCCACGACCAGTACGCGGCCCGCGAGGAGCAGCTCGGCTCCGAGATCATGCGTGAGCTGGAGCGCCGGGTCGTCCTGTCGGTCCTGGACCGCAAGTGGCGCGAGCACCTCTACGAGATGGACTACCTCCAGGAGGGCATCGGCCTGCGCGCGATGGCCCAGAAGGACCCGCTCGTGGAGTACCAGCGCGAGGGCTTCGACATGTTCAGCGCCATGATGGACGGCATCAAGGAGGAGTCCGTCGGCTACCTGTTCAACCTGGAGGTCCAGGTCGAGCAGCAGGTCGAGGAGGTCGAGGTCCAGGACTCGGCTCCGTCCCTGGACAAGCAGGACGCCGTTCCCGCGGGCGCCGTGCGGCCCGAGATCCGCGCCAAGGGGCTCGACGCCCCGCAGCGGCCGGACCGCCTGCACTTCTCCGCGCCGAGCGTCGACGGCGAGGGCGGTGTCATCGAGGGCGACTTCACCCACGACGACGAGCCCGTGCGCTCCGAGGCGGACGGCCTCACGCGCGCGGAGCGCCGCAAGCAGCAGAAGGGCGGCGCGCGTCGCCGCAAGAAGTGAGCGAGGTCGCGCGGAACCGGTGACAGCCGGAGCGCGCGACTGACGGAAGGCCGGAAGGGCCGGGCACCCAGGTGCCCGGCCCTTCCGGCGTTCAGCCGTCGCCGTGGGGCATGCGGGGGCCGCCCACTTCGATCGCCGTGCAGCGCCAGCGCAGGTCGGGACCCTGCTCCAGACGGAAGGCCATGGCGCGGAGCCGGTCGCCTGCACCGATGCGGGCGAAGGCCTCCACGGCGCCGGGGCGGGCGACGTAGTACCCGATGTCCCGGATGACCGGGCGGGTGCCGCGGGCGCGCAGGGCGCCGCGCTCGGCGAGCCAGACCAGTTCGTCGTAGGCGCGGCCCGCGGTGTGCCGCAGCATGCAGTGGACCGGACGCGTGCCGCTCAGCACGGCCAGCAGCCGCTCGGCGAAGACGTCGGTGGGCCGGGGCCGCGCCGCGGGCCGGGCCCCGCCGTGCGGCGCCTCGGGGGCGCGTACGGCGGACGGCGGGGCCGAGGGGACCGGGCCAGGCGGCGGGCTGCCGCCCGGCGGCCTGGCGGGCGTTCCGGCGCCCGGTGTGCGCGGCGGGGTGCTCCCGGGACGGCGCGAGTCCTGGCGGCCCGGCGGCCGGCCGCCGGGATGGCGCCTGGTCCTGGTCATCACCTTGTTCATGTGCCGTCCCCGTTCCTCCGGACCGGTTCATACCGGTCGGTAACCTGCCGTTGGGGATCTTGTACGAGGCGGGGGAGGCCCCTCGCAAGGAAGGAGGGCGCGCGTCGGAGCCCTCGGCGAGTTCACCTATCAGGGTTGCCGGGCGGTCGGGAATCCCCGCGCGCCAAGGGGGGTACCGGGTGAATCGCGGGACCCGGGTGGACGCCCGCGAGGAGGCGACCGGGGACTCGAAAGGGGACGCCCGCACGTATCCTGAAGGCCCTCCCCGGAGGTGCGGAACCGCCCTCCCCGGAGCTCGCGGACCGCGAATCCCCGGAGCCCGACTACGAAAGCGGCCACCATGCGCGTCTACGTCCCCCTGACCCTCTCCGGTCTCGCCGAGGCGTACAGGACGGGAGAGCTGGAGGCGGGACCGTTCGTCGCGTACGCCGTCACCCCCGCGCTGCGCGAGTGGTACCTCTCGGACGACATCGAGGAGCTGGAGTACGCGGCGCTCAGCCGTGCCGCGCTGGCCTCGCTGCGGCTCGTGGCCGTGGACCCGGGGGCGGTGCGGCGCCGGGTCGTCGTCGCCGTGGACGTGCCCGACCGTGCGGCGGCCGTCGATCCCGACCGGGGGCTGGACCCCGCCGGGCTCGGCGAGGTGCGCGTCGCGCAGGCGGTGCCGCTGTCCAAGGCCGCGGCCGTCCACGTCGACGCCCCCGACGCCGAGAAGGACGTCACCGCGGCCGCTCAGGCCCTCGGAGCCGCGGACATGGGGGACGACGACGCGCAGTTCGTCGTCGACGGGGCCGAGGACCACGAACTGCTGTGGTTCGCCCGGCAGGAGATCCCCAGCCTCCTGGGGCAGGGCGAGTAGCCACAGCGGGGTGTGGCGTTGTCGGTGGGGACGGGTACGTTTCTGTGTATGGGGAAGCCAGAAAACGCGCACATCGTCTGGGACTGGAACGGCACGCTGTTCCACGACAATGACGCGATCATCGGGGCGACGAACGCCGCGTTCGCCGAGCTGGGGCTCGAGCCGATCACGCTGGAGCGGTACCGGGCGATGTACTGCGTGCCCGTGCCGAAGTTCTACGAGCGGCTGATGGGGCGGCTGCCCACGGACGCCGAGTGGCAGATCATGGACGACACCTTCCACCGGTACTACGCGGAGCACCGCGTGGCCTGCGGACTGACCGACGGGGTGCCCTCGCTGCTCGCCGGCTGGGGAGCGGCGGGCCGCAGCCAGTCGCTGCTGAGCATGTACGTGCACGAGGAACTGGTCCCGCTGGTGCGGGGCTTCGGGATCGAGCCGCACTTCGTCCGGGTGGACGGCCGCACCGGGCCCTCCGGTGGCAGCAAGGCGGAGCACATGGTGCGCCACCTCACGGCCCTCACCGGCGTCGACCCGTCCCGTGTGGTGGTGATCGGAGACGCCGCCGACGACGCGGTCGCCGCCCGGCACGTGGGAGCCGGAGCGGTGCTCTACACCGGCGGCTCGCACAGCCGCGCCAGCCTGGAGCTGGTCGGCGTCCCGGTCGTGGACAGCCTGGAGGAAGCCGTCGAGGAGGCGCAGCGCCTCGCGGCCTGAGCGGGCGGCCGACGGTCCTGCGGGTGCTCCGCACGGGCCGGGGGCGCCGGAGGGGCGGAGCGACCCGGGGGCCGGCCGGTGTGCGATGCCCGGGCGCGAGCCGCCGCACCCGGGGTCGTCAGGACAGGTCCGGGCAGGTCAGGTGACCGGCGCCTTCGCCCGCAGCACGGTCAGGAACTCGCGCATCCAGGCCGAGTGGTCCGGCCAGGCACGAGCGGAGACGAGCGTGCCGTCGACGACGGCCTCCGCGTCCTGGAAGGTCGCGCCCGCCGCCTGCATGTCGAGCTCCAGCGCGGGGTACGCCGTGACGCGGCGGCCGCGCAGGCTGTCGACGGCCGCGGTCAGCAGGGGACCGTGGCAGATCTGGGCCACCGGCTTGTCCGCGTCGAAGAACGACTTGAGGATCTTCCGGAGCTCGGGGTCGTTGCGCAGGTACTCCGGGGCGCGTCCACCGGGGATGACGAGCGCGACGTACGCCCCCGGGTCGACGTCCGCGAACGCGAGGTCGGCCGGCCAGGTGTAACCGGGCTTCTCCGTGTAGGTGTCGAAGCCGGGCTCGAAGTCGTGGACCACGAACCGGAGCTTCTTCTGCTCGGGCGCCGCGATGTGGACCTCGTAGCCCTCCTCGCGCAGCCGCTGGTAGGGGTACAGGACCTCCAGTGACTCCGCCGCGTCGCCGGTGACAATCAGGATCTTCGCTGCCATGGTGCTGCGCTCCCGTCGGCCGTGCTCGGGTGTTCCGTTCGGTCGTCCCGGTCAACCTGCCTCCGCGGGAGGGACGTGCCAAGGGGGCGCGGGCCCTCTGGAGCGCCGCCCCGGGGTCCGGCCGCCGCGGAACACCGTGCGTAGGACGACGGTAGCGCGCAGTCGGCCCGCACTGCATGTCCTCGCCCTATTCGTCCCTGTGCATACTGTCAAAGTTCCCCCCCTGGTTTTGTACACATACGGCTCATGACGACCCCCGGGTGGAGGGGGATAGCCTGGTGGCGTGATCAGCGCGATATCTCGCGGGGGCCTCGTCGCCCCTGCCCCGCGCCCGGAGCGCACGGACGACATCCGTGACCGGGCGTCAGTCGCTGATCTTCGTGAGCGGGACGGGATGACGGCGAACGCCGTGTGCGCGAGCGGGAGAGCCGCCAGCGCCGACGGCACCGCACTCCGTACGTCGAGGGCACCCGCGAGACGGACGTCGCCGAGAGTAGCGTCACAGTCGTCGAGGGCGCCGAGAATGGCCGATAACCCCCCGCTCATCTCACCTTGCGGCATAGCGTCGAAGCAGACCGGACACCCCGCGTCACGGCGTTGCGTCGGAAGCGACGAGACCGTACTTCCTTCAACGTCACGCAACGGCGCGCGACAGGAGCCAGAGGACAATGCAGACCAAGCTGGACGAAGCCAAGGCCGAGCTGCTCGAACGGGCCGCCCGGGTAGCTGAGAACAGCCCGGTCGGGGGGCACCTACCGACCGGGACGACGGACGAGGGCACCCCCGACCGGGACACCGTGCTCGCGTTCCTCCAGCGCTACTACCTGCACACGGCCCCGGAGGACCTCAGCGACCGTGACCCGGTCGACGTCTTCGGAGCGGCCTTCTCCCACTACCGACTGGCCGAGAACCGCCCTCAGGGCACGGCCAACGTGCGCGTGCACACCCCCACCGTCGAGGAGAACGGCTGGACCTGCAGCCACTCCGTCGTCGAGGTGGTGACGGACGACATGCCGTTCCTCGTCGACTCGGTGACCAACGAGCTGTCGCGTCAGAGCCGCGGCATCCATGTCGTGATCCACCCGCAGTTCGTCGTACGGCGCGACCTGACCGGCAAGCTCATCGAGGTGCTGCCCACGCGGCCCTCCGCCGAGGACCTGCCGCACGACGCGCACGTCGAGTCGTGGATCCACGTCGAGATCGACCGCGAGACCGACCGCGCCGATCTGAAGCAGATCACCGCCGACCTGCTCCGTGTCCTGTCCGACGTCCGTGAGGCCGTCGAGGACTGGGAGAAGATGCGCGACGCGGCGCTGCGGATCGCCGACGAGCTGCCCGCCGAGCCCGCCGCCGACGACCTGCGCGAGCAGGAGGTCGAGGAGGCCCGCGAGCTGCTGCGCTGGCTGTCCGGCGACCACTTCACCTTCCTCGGGTACCGCGAGTACCAGCTGCGCGACGACGACTCGCTGACGGCCGTCCCCGGCACCGGGCTCGGCATCCTGCGCTCCGACCCGCAGCACGGCGACGAGGACAGCCACCCCGTCAGCCCGTCCTTCGAGCGGCTGCCCGCCGACGCCCGCGCCAAGGCGCGCGAGCACAAGCTGCTCGTCCTGACCAAGGCGAACAGCCGCGCCACCGTGCACCGGCCGTCGTACCTGGACTACGTCGGGGTCAAGAAGTTCGACGAGAACGGCGAGGTCGTCGGCGAGCGCCGCTTCCTCGGCCTCTTCTCGTCCGCCGCGTACACCGAGTCCGTGCGCCGCGTGCCCGTCGTGCGCCGCAAGGTCGAGGAGGTCCTGCGCGGGGCCGGGTTCTCGCCCAACAGCCACGACGGCCGCGACCTGCTCCAGATCCTGGAGACGTACCCGCGCGACGAGCTGTTCCAGACGCCCGCCGACGAGCTCCGGGCGATCGTCACCTCCGTCCTGTACCTCCAGGAGCGCCGCCGGCTGCGGCTCTACCTGCGCCAGGACGAGTACGGCCGCTACTACTCGGCCCTCGTCTACCTGCCGCGCGACCGCTACACCACCGGCGTGCGCCTGCGGATCATCGACATCCTCAAGGAAGAACTCAACGGCACCAGCGTCGACTTCACGGCCTGGAACACCGAGTCGATCCTGTCCCGGCTGCACTTCGTGGTCCGCGTCGAGCCCGGCACCGAGCTGGCGCAGCTCTCCGACGCCGACAAGGACCGGATCGAGGCGCGTCTCGTCGAGGCCGCCCGCTCGTGGGCCGACGGCTTCGGCGAGGCACTGACCGCCGAGTGCGGTGAGGAGCGCGCCGCCGAACTGCTGCGCCACTACGGCAACGCGTTCCCCGAGGGCTACAAGGCCGACCACTCGCCGCGTTCCGCGGTCGCCGACCTGGTGCACCTCCAGACGCTCGGCCAGGAGCAGAGCAAGGACTTCGCGCTCAGCCTCTACGAGCCGGTCGGCGCGGCCCCCGGCGAGCGCCGGTTCAAGATCTACCGCACCGGCGAGCAGGTCTCCCTCTCCGCGGTGCTGCCCGCCCTGAACCGGATGGGCGTCGAGGTCACCGACGAGCGCCCGTACGAACTGCGCTGCTCGGACCGTACGACGGCGTGGATCTACGACTTCGGGCTCCGGCTGCCGAAGTCCCCGAACGGCAACGGCGACTACCTCGGCGACGACGGCCGCGAGCGGTTCCAGGAGGCCTTCGCCGCCACCTGGACCGGCCAGGCCGAGAACGACGGGTTCAACGCCCTCGTGCTGAGCGCCGGCCTCAACTGGCGCCAGTCGATGGTGCTGCGGGCGTACGCGAAGTACCTGCGCCAGGCCGGCTCCACGTTCAGCCAGGACTACATGGAGGACACCCTCCGCAACAACGTCCACACCACGCGGCTGCTCGTCTCGCTCTTCGAGGCGCGGATGTCGCCGGAGCGCCAGCGCGCCGGCGTCGAGCTGACCGACGCGCTGCTGGAGGAGCTCGACGCGGCGCTCGACCAGGTCGCCTCCCTGGACGAGGACCGGATCCTGCGGTCCTTCCTGCACCTCATCAAGGCGACCCTGCGCACGAACTTCTTCCAGAAGACGGCGGAGGGCACCCCCCACGCCTACGTCTCCATGAAGTTCGACCCGACGGCGATCCCCGACCTCCCGGCGCCGCGCCCGGCGTTCGAGATCTGGGTGTACTCGCCGCGCGTCGAGGGCGTGCACCTGCGCTTCGGCAAGGTCGCGCGCGGTGGTCTGCGCTGGTCCGACCGGCGCGAGGACTTCCGCACGGAGATCCTCGGCCTGGTCAAGGCCCAGATGGTGAAGAACACCGTCATCGTGCCCGTCGGCGCCAAGGGCGGCTTCGTCGCCAAGCAGCTCCCCGACCCGTCCGCCGACCGTGACGCGTGGCTGGCCGAGGGCATCCGCAGCTACCGGACCTTCATCTCGGCGCTGCTCGACATCACCGACAACCTGGTCGCCGGTGAGATCGTGCCGCCCGCCGACGTCGTGCGGCACGACGAGGACGACACGTACCTCGTGGTCGCGGCCGACAAGGGCACGGCGACGTTCTCGGACATCGCCAACGAGGTCGCCGAGAGCTACGACTTCTGGCTCGGCGACGCCTTCGCCTCCGGCGGCTCCGCCGGCTACGACCACAAGAAGATGGGCATCACCGCCCGCGGCGCCTGGGAGTCCGTCAAGCGGCACTTCCGGGAGCTGGGCGTCGACACCCAGTCGCAGGACTTCACCGTGGTCGGTGTCGGCGACATGTCCGGTGACGTGTTCGGCAACGGCATGCTGCTCTCCGAGCACATCCGCCTGGTCGCCGCGTTCGACCACCGGCACATCTTCATCGACCCGGACCCGGTCGCGGAGACCTCGTACGCCGAGCGCCGCCGGCTGTTCGAACTGCCGCGCTCCTCGTGGGCGGACTACGACACCGGCCTCATCTCGGCCGGCGGCGGGGTCTTCCCGCGCAGCGCCAAGGCCATCCCGGTCAACGCGCACATCCGCGAGGCCCTCGGCATCGAGTCGAAGGTCGCGAAGATGACGCCGGCCGACCTGATGCGGGCGATCCTCCAGGCACCCGTCGACCTGCTGTGGAACGGCGGCATCGGCACGTACGTGAAGTCGTCCGCCGAAACGAACGCCGAGGTCGGCGACAAGGCGAACGACGCGATCCGTGTCGACGGCGCCGAACTGCGCGTCAAGGTCGTCGGCGAGGGCGGCAACCTGGGCCTGACCCAGCTCGGCCGCATCGAGTTCGCGCAGACCGGCGGCAAGATCAACACCGACGCCATCGACAACAGCGCGGGCGTGGACACCTCGGACCACGAGGTGAACATCAAGATCCTGCTCAACGCGGTGGTGGCCAACGGCGATCTGACCGTCAAGCAGCGCAACAAGCTGCTCGCCGAGATGACCGACGAGGTCGGCGCCCTGGTGCTGCGCAACAACTACGCGCAGAACACGGCGATCGCCAACGCGCTGGCCCAGTCCCCGAGCATGCTCCACGCCCAGCAGCGCTTCATGCGCCACCTGGTCCGCGAGGGGCACCTCGACCGGGCCCTGGAGTTCCTGCCCAGCGAGCGGCAGATCCGTGAGCGGCTCACCGCGGGCCAGGGTCTGACCGGTCCGGAGACGGCCGTCCTCCTCGCGTACACGAAGATCACGGTCTCCACGGACCTGCTCGCCACCTCGCTGCCCGACGACCCGTACCTGCAGAGCCTGCTGCACGCGTACTTCCCGACGGCGCTGCGCGACCGGTTCCGCGAGCAGATCGAGGGCCACGCGCTGAGCCGCGAGATCGTGACGACCGTCCTGGTCAACGACACGGTCAACACGGGCGGCACGAGCTTCCTGCACCGGCTGCGCGAGGAGACGGGTGCCTCGCTGGAGGAGATCGTCCGGGCGCAGACCGCGGCCCGCGCGATCTTCAACTCCAGCGCGGTGTGGGACGCGGTGGAGGCGCTCGACAATGTCGTCGCCGCCGACGTCCAGACCCGGATCAGGCTGCACTCGCGCCGGCTCGTGGAGCGCGGCACCCGCTGGCTGCTCAACAACCGGCCGCAGCCGCTCCAGCTCGCCGAGACGATCACGTTCTTCAGCGCGGGTGTCGAGCAGGTGTGGTCGGAGCTGCCCAAGCTGCTGCGCGGCGCGGACCTGGAGTGGTACCAGCAGATCTGCGACGAGCTGACGAACGCGGGGGTGCCGGACGAACTCGCCACGCGGGTGGCCGGGTTCTCCTCCGCCTTCCCGGCGCTCGACATCGTCTCGGTGGCCGACCGCACGGGCAAGGACCCGATGGCCGTCGCCGAGGTCTACTACGACCTCGCCGACCGGCTCGGCATCACGCAGCTCATGGACCGCATCATCGAGCTGCCGCGCGCCGACCGCTGGCAGTCCATGGCCCGCGCGTCGATCCGCGAGGACCTCTACGCGGCCCACGCGGCACTCACCGCGGACGTGCTCGCGGTGGGCGACGGCACCTCCACGCCGGAGCAGCGCTTCGAGGCCTGGCAGGAGAAGAACGCGCCGATCCTCGGACGCGCCCGCGCCACGCTGGAGGAGATCCGGGGTTCGGACTCGTTCGACCTCGCGAACCTGTCGGTGGCGATGCGGACGATGCGGACGCTGCTGCGCGCGCACTCCTAGGCGGTACGCCGACGGGGGCGTCCCGGGCCTTCAGGGTCCGGGGCGCCCCCGTCGGCATGAGGCGTGACGCGTCGCGAGGTGCGTCGCCCCGGGCGCGGTGCCCCGGTCCTCCCGGACCGGGGCACCGCGCCTTTCCCTTGCCCGCCTCCGGTCGTTCTCCTGCGAAACCCCGGCTCGCAATTTACCTATACCTGGTAAATAAGACATTTGACTTAAGGTTGGCTCGATCGACCGCTCGACCACCAGCTCGACCGACGGACAGACGCGTGGAGGACCCGGACCCGTGACAGTGCACCTCTCCGAGAGGCGGGCCCCCACCGCGGCCGCGCCCGTCATCCGCCCCCGGCGTCCCGGGGTCGTCGCGAAGGCCCCCCGGGTCCGCCGGCTGGCCATGGAACTGGCCCGCTTCTCGGTCGTCGGCGGCAGTGGCGTCGCCGTCAACGTCCTCTTCTTCAACCTGGCGCTCCACGGGCTGGGCTGGGCGCCGATGACCGCCACCGTGATCGCCAGCTGTGTCGCCATGGGCACGAACTACCTCGGCTTCCGCTTCTTCGCGTACCGGGACCGGGCCTCACGCACCCGCGGCCAGATCGCCCTCTTCTTCGCGTTCAGCGGGCTCGGCGTCCTCATGGAGAGCGCGCTGTTCTATCTCGGCTACCACGGCCTCGGGATGAGCGGCTCGCTCGGGTCGAACATCGCCAAGGTGCTGTCCATCGTGCTGGCCTCGGCGTTCCGGTTCGTCGTCTACCGCACCTGGGTCTTCCAACACTCGAAGAGCGGACGATAACGACCCATAACGCGCAAAGGTACCTACGATCAGTAGGATGAACGTGGAACAGCAGCGCCCGTCCGCCGCGCACGCGACCGAGCCGGCCGGACCCGGTGACGCGTCCGACGCGCCCCTTCCCGCGGCCGCCGGGCAGTGGGCAGCGTCCGGGCGGACCGCACCGGCCGTCTCCGTGGTCGTCATCGTCTACAACGACGCCGGCCGGCTGCCCACGGCGGTCCGCTCCGTACTGGACCAGACGCTGCGCGCCGTCGAGGTCGTCATCGTCGACGACCGGAGCACCGACGACTCGTACGACGTGGCGCGCGGACTGGCCGCAGCCCACCCCGGCCGGGTCCGCGCCTGCCGGCTGCCCGAGAACAGCGGCGGCTGCGGCGCCCCCCGCAACCGCGGCATCACCGAGGCCCGCGGCGACTTCGTGGTCTTCCTCGACAGCGACGACGTCCTGGAGCGCAACGCCTGCCGCAACATGCTGGAGGCCGCCGAGACCACCGGCGCCGACCTCGTCTCGGGGCTGTGCGTGCGCGTGCACGTCGACTCGCGCACGGGCAAGGAGGTCAAGTGGTACCCCTGGCTGTACGAGCGCACCCGCACGCTGGAGTCGATCTCCGAGCTGCCCGACCTGATGGTCTTCGACACCCTGTCGACGAACAAGTGCTACCGCCGGCGCTTCCTGCTCGACGAGGGACTGCGCTTCCCCGTCGGCATCCACTACGAGGACCTGCTCTTCTCCGCCCAGGCGTACGCCTCGGCCCGCCGCATCACCCTCATCCCCAACCGGGTGTACGACTGGCGAGTCGCGGACAAGGCGGCGGCGAAGTCCATCAGCAACCGGCGTGACGAGATCGCCAACTTCGCGCACCGCATGGAGATCCACCGGCGCGTCGACCGGCTGCTCGCCGACAAGGGCCTGCTGGAGCTGAAGTTCGCCAAGGACGTCAAGTTCCTCAAGCACGACCTCGTGCTGCACCTGCGCGAACTGCCCTTCCGGGACGCGGCCTACCGCGAGGAGTTCGCCGCCATCGCCCGGCAGTACCTGGAGTCGATCGACCGCGCCGCCTTCGACGAGGCCGAACCCATCCACGCCGTCTGCGCGTACCTCCTCCAGGTCAGCGACTGGGACAACCTGCTGCCCGCCGTGGACACCCTCGCCAACCGCGACAAGATCTCCTCGCCGCTCGTCGAACGCGACGGCCGCGTGTACTGGTGCGCCGAGCACCTCGACGACCCCTTCGGCCGCCACGTCCTGGACGTCACCGACCTCGGGTACCACGCCCGGCCCGTCGAGAAGATGTTCCTGCGCGACGAACTGACCTCCTACGAGCAGGGTCCCGGCGGTACCGTCCGGCTCGCCGGGCGCGTGACCAACCCGCTCGGGGTCGTTCCGCCGGACGCCCGGCTCACCGCCGAGCTGGAGTTCTACGCCCGGCGGCGCGGTGTGCGCTTTTGGACGTTCCGCTTCCCCGTGGCCCGGGTGTGGCACGCCGGCACCACCATCGCCTGGGAGGGCTCGGCGGACCTCACGGCCGTGCGCCCGCTCGGCGTCGTGGACACCGTCTGGGACGTACGGCTGCACCTCGACGTCGACGGAGTGCGCACCACCACACGCCTCACCGCCGCCGAACCCGGCCTGATCGCCGGCCGGTCGCCCGTCCGGCCCCGGCTCACCCGGCTCGTCGCCGACCGGTTCGAGCCGGTCGTCTCCACACGCGGACACCTGTCCTACCGGCTGGTCCCGGACAAGAGGGCGAACGCCCTCGTGCAGCGCGGTGTGCACGGCCGTCCCGGGGCGCTCGCCAAGTCGGGCTACCGCAGGGCGCGTTCGCTGCGCAAGGACCTCACCTCCGGACCGGCCAAGATCCGCCTCTACCACGAGGTGTTCAGCCGGCTGCCCGTCCGCCGCCGCCTCGTCGTCTTCGAGAGCCACCTGGGCCGCCAGTACAGCGACAGCCCCCGCGCCCTCTACGAGGAGATGCGCCGCCAGGGCCTGGAGTTCGACGCGGTCTGGTCCTACGCGGGCCGGCCCGACGGATTCCCGGACGACGCCACCCTCGTGCACCGCTGGTCGCTGCCCTACCTGCGGGCGCTCGCGCGGGCCGAGTTCTGGGTCGACAACCAGAGCTATCCGCTCAAGCTCACCAAGCGGCCCGCGACCACCTACCTCCAGACCTGGCACGGGTCCGCCCTCAAGCGGATGGGCTTCGACGAACCGGAGTGGAAGCTCAAGTCGCGGACGGCGCAGGACGTGCAGCAGCGCACCCTGGACCGCTTCGACCGGTTCCTGATCCGCTCCGAGCACGACGTACGCACCCTCGCGCGGGCCTTCCGGCTCCAGGAGCGGACCCTGCTGCGGGTCGGCTATCCGCGCAACGACGAACTCGTGCGGGCGCGGACGGCGGAGCAGGCGGGCGGAACGCGGGAACGCGGTCCGCTGGCAGCGGAGTTGGGCATCCCCGAGGACAAGCAGATCCTGCTGTACGCCCCGACGTTCCGGAACCGGGGCAGCGGGCAGAAGCGGTTCGAGCTGCCCTTCGACGTGGAACGCTTCGCCGACACCTTCGGCGACCGCTACGTCCTGCTGGTCCGCTCCCACTACCTCAACCACGTCGTGCTGCCGCCGTCCGTGCGCGGGCGCGTCATCGACGTCAGCGCGCGGCACGACATGACCCCGCTCCTCGCGCTGGCCGACGGACTGATCACCGACTACTCGTCGGTGATGTTCGACTACGCCCTCCTCGACCGGCCGATGTTCTTCTTCGTCCACGACTACGAGGAGTACGTGCACGAGGGCCGCGGCACCTACTTCGACCTGCTGGAGCGCGCTCCCGGACCCGTCGTGCGCACCGAGGACGAACTCCACGTCGTCCTCGGCTCGCTGGAGGAACAGAGCGTCAAGTACGCCCCGAAGCGCGAGCAGTTCACGGCCGAGTTCGGCGAGTACGACCAGGGGACCGCGTCCCGCGACATCGTCGAGCAGTTCTTCGCGCACTGGAGGCGTGGATGACCGACCACCCGCAGCGGGACATCTTCTTCGTCTCCAACAGCGTCGACGAACTCGGCGGGGTGACCAGCTGGTCGCACCAGATGGCCCGCCTCTTCACGGAACGCGGGCACCGCGTGCACGTCATCGGGATCACCGACCCCGACGTCCCCCAGGAGCTGGGCGAACTCCCGTATCCGACCACGACGTTGTACGACGTCCGGCCGCCGCGGGTGCGGTCGGCGCGCGGGCTGCGCGGGCGGATCGACGTCGTCGAGCACCGGCGGCGCGCCGAGCGGGCGGCCGGGATGCGGGAACAGGCGGACCGGCTGACCGGGCTGCTGCGGGCGGCGCGGCCCGGCGGCGTC
Source organism: Streptomyces sp. NBC_01428 (assembly GCF_036231965.1). Classification (NCBI taxonomy): domain Bacteria; kingdom Bacillati; phylum Actinomycetota; class Actinomycetes; order Kitasatosporales; family Streptomycetaceae; genus Streptomyces; species Streptomyces sp. NBC_01428. The sequence continues at coordinate 5,606,144 of NZ_CP109499.1, forward strand.
GTCATCGTCACCCAGGTGTGGGCCATGGAGTGGGTGGAACTCGCCGACACCGACGGCCTGACCGTCATCGGCATGAGCCACGAGTCCTTCGCCTACTCCCGGTCGACCTCGCGCTTCCGGCGGGTCCTGAAGCACTACGAGGACGTCGACCGGATGCTCGCGCTCACCCGGGAGGACGCCGACCTGTGGATCAGGCAGGGCCTGAACAACGCGTCCTTCATGCCGAACCCGCTGCCGTTCATGCCCGAGGTGCCCTCGCCGCGCACCGAGAACGTCGTCGTCAGCATCGGCCGCCTGCACGACCAGAAGGGCATCGACATGCTGCTCGACGCCTGGTCGGAGACGGCACCGCTGCACCCGGACTGGCGGCTGCGGATCTACGGTTCGGGGGAGGACGAGGAGATCCTCAAGAAGCAGTGCACGGCCCTCGGGCTGGACGACTCGGTCGACTGGATGGGCCGGACGAACGACGTGCCCGGCGCGCTGCGCGGCGGCTCGGTGTTCGTGCTCTCCTCGCGGGGCGAGGGGTTCCCGCTCGCCGTCATGGAGGCGATGGCCGCCGGTGTCCCGTGTGCCGCCTTCGACTGCGCGCCCGGCGTCCACGAGATCATCCGGGACGGCGAGGACGGCCTCCTCGCGGCCCTCGGCAACACCGGCGAACTGGCCCGCCGTCTGGACACGTTGATGTCCGACAAGGCCCTGCGGGACGCTATGGGCGAGGCCGCGCGCGTGAACGTCCAGCGCTTCACGACCGATGCGGTCGTCCGTGGCTGGGAGGAACTGTTCGCGTTCCTGGAGCGCTGAGCACCGAATCCGGAACGCACTGCGCCGGACACCGCATGCTGGCCGCCGAGGGGCGGGTCGCCGGACGACGGACGGGACGCGGGGCTTCGACAGCCCGCGTCCCGTCCGGTTCGGGTCCCGCTACTTGCCCGTGAACTTCTCGTACTCCTTGAGGACGTCCTCGGTGGGTCCGTCCATGCGCAGTTCGCCGCGCTCCAGCCACAGCACGCGGTCGCAGGTGTCGCGGATCGACTTGTTGTTGTGGCTGACGAGGAACACCGTGCCCGCGCTCTTGCGCAGTTCGCGGATACGGGCCTCCGAACGCCGCTGGAAGGAGCGGTCACCGGTGGCGAGCGCCTCGTCGATCATCAGGACGTCGTGGTCCTTGGCCGCCGCGATGGAGAAGCGCAGCCGGGCCGCCATGCCGGAGGAGTAGGTCCGCATCGGCAGGGTGATGAAGTCGCCCTTCTCGTTGATGCCGGAGAAATCGACGATCTCCTGGTAGCGCTCCTTGACCTGCTCGCGGGACATGCCCATCGCGAGACCGCCGAGGTAGACGTTCCGCTCGCCGGTGAGGTCGTTCATCAGGGCCGCGTTCACGCCGAGCAGGGAGGGCTGGCCGTCCGTGTAGATCTTGCCGTTCTCCACGGGGAGCAGGCCCGCGACCGCCTTGAGCAGCGTGGACTTGCCGGAGCCGTTGGTGCCGATCAGGCCGATGGCCTCGCCCCGGTAGGCCGTGAACGACACGGACCTGACGGCGTGGACCTTGCGGACGCCCGCGGCCTTCTCGGTCTGCTTGCGGCGCAGCATGCGGTTGAGGGCGGCGGTGGCGCTGCCGCGTCCGGCGCCGGTGCCGTTGACGCGGTAGACGATGTCGACGCTCTCGGCGATGACGGTGGGGATGCGTTCGGAGCCCGCTCCGGCCGCCGCCTCGGTGCCCTGCGGCGGGGCGTCCTGCGTCGCCTGCGTCTGCTGCGTGATGGTGTCAGCCACGGCCGTAGGTCTCCTCAGCCTTCCAGAAGTAGATGAAGCCGCCGACGCCGGCGACGAGCGCCCAGCCCACCGCGAGCGCCCAGACGTGGTGCGGCAGCTGGTGCGCGTGGAAGCTGTCGATGAGGGCGAAGCGCATCAGGTCGATGTAGACGGCCGCCGGGTTGCTCTCCAGCAGGACCATCGCCCAGTGCGGCAGCTTGTTGTTGCTGAGCACCTTGTCGATGCTCCACATGACACCCGAGACGTACATCCAGGTGCGCAGCAGGAACGGCATGAGCTGGGCGATGTCCGGGGTGCGGGCGCCCATCCGGGCCATGACCATCGCGACACCGGCGTTGAAGGTGAACTGGAGCACCAGCACCGGTACCGCGAGCAGCCACGAGGCGCTGACCGGCACTCCGAAGCAGAGCAGGATCACGACGAGCGCGGCCATCGAGAACAGCAGCTGCTGGAGCTGCTGGAGGGCGTAGGACACCGGGAGCGCGGCGCGCGGGAAGTGCAGGGCGCGGACCAGGCCGAGGCTGCCGGAGATCGCCCGGGTGCCCGCCATGATCGAGCTCTGCGTGAAGGTCCAGATGAAGACGCCGGTGACCAGGAACGGGATGTAGTCCGGGACGCCGTGCTTGGTGCCGAGCAGGATGCCGAAGATGAAGTAGTAGACCGCCGCGTTCAGCAACGGGGTCATCACCTGCCAGACCTGGCCGAGCTTGGCCTGGCTGTACTGCGAGGTGAGCTTGGCGGTGGCGAACGCGGTGATGAAGTGGCGCCGCGCCCACAGCTGGCGGACGTACGCCGGCAGGCTCGGGCGGGCGCCGCTGACGGTGAGGCCGTACCGGGCGGCGAAGGCCGCGGCGTCGTCGGCGGGGGAGGCCGGTGCCGCCGTCGCGGGCGGGGTGTGGAGGACCTGGCTCACATCCGTTGCTTTCGCTCGGGGGGTGGGGTGCGGGGCGTCCTGACCGTTTCGAGGACTGCTCTTTGCCGTTCTCTTACGTCGGGACGGGACCGTATCGTCGCAACGTGAGCGTAGGGCGGTCTACGTCGGAACGCAACCGTTTCGTCGTAACGGCCTATGCTGGTCCGTATGACCACGAACGCCGACACAGCCGCGAGTGCCGCCACGCCCGCGCCTGCCGACGGGAAGGCCCCGCGTCGCCGGGCCCCCGCCGGTGCGGCCGTCCTGAGGGAGGATGTGACCGAAGCAATCCGCGCCGCCGTCTTCGAGGAGCTCGCGGCGGTGGGGTACGCCCGGATGTCCATCGAGGGCATCGCCCGCCGGGCCGGGGTCGGCAAGACCGCGGTGTACCGGCGCTGGCGCTCCAAGCGCCATCTCGTGCTCGACCTGGTCTCGGCGATCGCCGTCCAGGGTCTGCCCGCCCCGGACACCGGCTCCCTGGAGGGCGACCTCCGCCTGCTCTACGAGGTCACCTCACGCGCCCTGCGGCATCCGGTCGCCGGGCAGATCATCCCCGACCTCCAGGCCGAGGCCGCCCGCAACCCCGAGATCGCGGACGCCCTCCAGAAGGCGCTGCGGGAGGGCCAGCAGGGTGTCGCGAGCGGCATCGTCGCGGCGGCCACCGCCCGGGGCGAGGTCCGCGAGGGCGCCGACCTCGACCTGGCCCTGGACCTGATGTCCGGCCCCCTGTACTGGCGGGCGGTCGTGGTCCGCGGTCCCAAGCTCCCGAAGCCCTACCTGGCCACCCTGGCCCGCACGACGGCGGCGGCGCTCAAGGCGTTGTGATCCCCTCGACGGGTGTCCGGGGCCCGTCGGCCAGCCGGCCGGCGAGCCCCGCAAGTCCGTCCGCCCGCAGCACGCGCCCGCCCGAACCCGGCAGGGGGACGTGCAGGACCTCGGTCCAGCGGGCGGGGACGGCTTCGTCCCCGTACACGGCGCCGGCGAGGGCGCCGGTCACGGCGGCGACCGTGTCCGTGTCGCCGCCGAGGTCGACCGCCGCGCGCAGGGCGTCCTCGAAGGAGTCCGTCGTCCGCAGCGCCCACACCGCCGAGCCGAGGCAGGGCCAGACCGCGCCGTTGAACTCGGTCGCCCGGTCCGGGTGCCAGTCGCCGGCGAGGACGGTCGCGTAGCGGGCGCGATGGTCCGGGTGGACCGCGCCCAGGGTGTCCGGGAGCGCGGTGAGGGGATCGTGTCCGACCAGGGCGGTGCGGATCAGCTCGTGGAGGATCGCCGTGCCCTCCCAGGCCGCTGGGTCGCCGTGGGTGAGTGCGGCGATCCGGCGGGCGGCGGACATCGTGACGTCCCGGCCGCAGGAGGCGAAGAACACGGCGGAGGTCGCGGCCCGCATCAACGAGCCGTTGCCGGCGGCGCGTTGACTGACCTGGAAGTGCAGGGCGGACGCGAGATCCCAGGGGTCACCGCTGGTGAGAACCGCTTCCGTCTGAAGGCCGATGTCCTTCGGCTCGGCTGCCGCCCACTGCCGGAACCCGTCGAAGACGTCCGGGAGTTCGAGCCCGCCGTGCCGGACCAGTGACTCGCCGAGGACGACCGCCATCTGTGTGTCGTCGGTCGCCTCGCCGGGGTCCCAGCCGCCGCCTCCGCACATCTCCCCACCCCGTCCGGGAACGGGAAAGCGCCGCGTGAACGCCCCTTCCGGCCCGAACTCGAAGGGAGCGCCGAGCGCGTCACCCACCGCGGAGCCGAGGATCGTGCCGATGGCCGTCATGGGGCGAGCGTACGGGGCGGGCCCGGGCCGGCTCCGGGCGGCGGTTCCGGCCCGGGCCGCGTGGGTGTGCCGCTCCGGGCAGGCCCTCCCGTCGGACCCGTCGGACCCGTCGGACCCGTCGGGCCGTCAGTCCCGCTTCGCCTCCGGGTGACTGCGGGTCCAGCCTGCCCAGGCCGAGGTGATCATGTCGTCGACGTCGTGACGGGCCTTCCAGGCGAGCTCCGTGGCGATGCGGTCGGCGGAGGCGACGACGCGGGACGGGTCGCCGGGGCGGCGGGGGGTGGTGACCGGCGGGCGGTCGTGGCCGGTGATCGCGTTGATGCGGTCGATCATCTCGCGGACCGAAACACCCTCGCCGCGGCCGATGTTGAGGGTGAGATCGGTGCCGGGCGAGGCTCGCAGCGCGCGGGCCGCGGCGACGTGGGCCTCGGCCAGGTCGACCACGTGGATGTAGTCACGGACGCAGGTGCCGTCGGGGGTCGGGTAGTCGTCGCCGAAGATGCGCGGCGGCGCGTTCTCCGTGAGCTTCTCGAAGACCATCGGGACGAGGTTGAAGACGCCCACGTCGGCCAGCTCGGGGGTCGCCGCACCGGCCACGTTGAAGTAGCGCAGGGACGCCGTGGACAGGCCGGTGGCACGGCCCGACGCGCGCACCAGCCACTCGCCCGCGAGCTTCGTCTCGCCGTACGGGCTCATCGGCGCGCAGGGCGTCTCCTCCGTCACCAGCTCCACGTCCGGCATGCCGTACACCGCGGCCGAGGACGAGAAGACGAAGGCGGTCACGGACGCGGCGGTCACGGCCTCCAGCAGGACGCGCAGCCCCTCGACGTTCTCCCGGTAGTAGTGCAGGGGCAGCTCCACGGACTCGCCGACCTGCTTCTTCGCCGCCAGGTGGACGACTCCGGTGATCGCGTGTTCCGCGAGGGTCCGGGCCACCAGCTCGCCGTCCAGAGTCGAGCCCACCACCAGCGGGACGTCGGACGGCACCCGCTCGGCGATCCCCGTGGACAGGTCGTCGTAGACCACGGCGTCCTCGCCCGCCTCGCGCAGGGCGCGGACGACGTGCGCCCCGATGTAGCCGGCGCCGCCGGTGATCAGCCAGGTCATGTGGGTCGTCCCCTCGTCGGTGAGCCCATGGTGCTCCGTCGTCCGTCGCCATGTGTCCGCGTGTATCAGTGAAGCAGGCGGCCGAGCCTGCGGCGCAGCACTTCGGTCATTCCTCGCCAACCGGACGCGGTGCGCAGGGCGAGCGCGCCCGCGTGGGTCCGGTACGGCTGAAGGAGGAGGACCCGGCCCACGGAATGGTGGACGTCCAGGACGACGCGGCGGCGCAGCAGGCCGGAGCCGCCGAGCGCGTGCGCGGTGACCTCCCGGTCCGTGCCGTCGCCGAAGCGCAGCGTCAGGCGCAGGTCCCAGGTGCCCGGTGCCAGCTCCGACAGCTCCACCGGTGTCTCGCCCGTCCACACGTCGCCGTACCGGTCGGGCAGCAGGCGGGCCTCGCCGCGCAGGCCCACCCTGCCGTCCTCGCGGCGGGTGAACACCACGTGCGCCGAGGCCGGACCCGACTGCGCCACCCGCCCGTACAGCTCGTGCAGGCGCAGCCGCAGCCGGGTGGCCCGCGCGCCGACGTGCAGCTCGGCGTCGACGGCGAGGGGCAGCAGGTGGGCCGGGCGCTCCAGGAAGTGCTCCAGGGTGACCTGCGGGAGGTCCGAGGACCAGACCGGGGTGTCGTCGGAGGCGCGGGAGTACGGGGGGAGCAGCCGCGCCGGGCGGGCCGCGAGTTCGCGCAGCCGGGGAAGGTCGCGCGGCGCGGGCGACGCGAGCAGCACACGGGCGAGGAGGCGGCCGGGGGCGCTCGGGTTGAGGGTGAGGTCGGCCGCGTCGAACGTCGAGAGGTAGGCGCGGGTGTGGTCCCACCAGTCGCGGCGGTAGGCGGCGGTGCGCAGCTCCAGCTCCCGCGTGTACATCCGCAGGTCGTGGTCGAGGAACTTGGCGTGCACGGCGCGGGCGAGCCGCTTCTCGCCGGCGCCGAGGAGGATCTCGTACGCCGCCCGGTTCGCCTCGGTGCGCGCGCGCCAGTTGGAGATGTCCCCGCGGTCCAGGGAGATGGACAGCCGCTCGGCGTCGCGCCGGACGTGCCAGACGTACACGGTGTCCGGGATCAGCGCGACGCGCGGCGCGGCGGCCAGGACGCGCGCGCTGAAGACGTAGTCCTCGTAGGGGTAGCGGCCCTCGGGGAAGCGGATGGCGTGCTCGCGCAGGAAGTCGGTGCGGTACAGCTTGTTGACGCAGAGGGTGTCGTGCGCGAGACGGGGGCGCCGGGAGGGGTTGGGGAGCACCGCGGGGCCCGCGTAGAGCGCGCGCTCCCAGGGGACTTCGCGACCCGACGGCAGCTCGCGGCGGACGCAGAGTCCGGCCGCGACCGGGACGCCGTGCGCCTCGGCGGTGCCGAGCAGGGCGTCCACCGCACCGGGAGGCAGGACGTCGTCGCTGTCGAGGAACATGACGTACGGGGCGGTGGCCGCGTCGATGCCGTCGTTGCGCGGGCTGCCGCAGCCGCCGCTGTTGACGGCCCGGTGGATCACCGTCAGGCGCGGCTCCTCGGCGGCGAGCGCGTCGAGGAGGGCGGCGCTGCCGTCCGTCGAGCAGTCGTCGACGGCGATCACCTCGCGCACGGCGTCGCCCTGGGCGAGGGCGGAGCGTACGGCGTCCGCCACATGGGCGGCGTCGTCGTAGCCGATGACGACGACGCCGACCTTCGCGCGATGAGGGGTCATGAGTGCGGTCCACGGTCCGGAATCGGATGAGTTGCCGCAATTCTCCGTTAAGGGGTCCTCAGTGTCCTGTCCGGAGACCGACGAGGGCGCGCCGCGCGCCGCGCGTCCGGCGCTGCGGGATGCGGCCCGTCGTGGCCGGAGGCAGTCCCGACCGCCACAGCCGTACGAGTGACAGGCCCGCCGCGGTGGCCAGCAGGCCGTTGCGCACGAGCATCAGCAGGCAGCCCGTCCAGGTGCTGTGGATCACCTCGCCGTACATCGCCGGGTACACGACCGTGCTGACCGCCGTCGCCGCCGCGATCAGCGCGGCGACCGGGCGTTGGGTGGTGTGCCGGGAGGTCAGGCAGACGGCGGCCAGACCCAGCAGCCACACCATGTACTGGGGACTGATCACCCGGCTCGTCACCGTGAACAGCAGGACGGCGGCGAGCGCCGCGTCGTACGGGGTGGCCGCGGTCCAGTGCCGAGCCCGCACCCGCCACAGCAGCAGGACCCCGAACGCCGCGACGGTCAGGGCGAGCGAGGCGGCCGCGACCGAGCTGACGTAGGGGCCGACGAACTCCATGGCGCCGTACTGGTAGCGGGCCGTTCCCGGCCAGCCGGCGTGACGCGCGAACCCCAGTACCGTGCCGCCGAGCGACTCGATCTGCACGCCCCGGCCGCCCTGCTGGCGCAGGAAGTCGAAGGGGTTGCGGAACGCGGCGGCGAGGACGGCGAGCAGCGCGGCGGCCGCGACCACGGCCGACGTCCAGGCCTCGCGGGTGGTCCGGCCCCGGGGCGTGCCGATCAGCGCCAGGGCGGGCCACACCTTCACCAGGGCGCCCAGCGCGGCCAGCGCCCCGCCCGCGCGCGGGGAGCGCGACAGCGCCAGCAGGGACAGCACGGCGAAGGCGGTGACCTCCACGTCGTACCGGGCGAGCGGGATGTGCAGCAGCAGCGGCAGGCCGAGCACCCACAGCAGGGCGCCGCGCAGACTGCGGCCGGTCCGCCGCCCCGCACACGTGAGGGCGACGGTGATCACCAGGTCCGCCACGAGGGTGAGCGCCACGAACGCCGTGACGTACGTCAGCCACGGCAGCAGCGCGGGCGCCAGCAGGACGGGCCCCGCGCCGGGCGGGTACTGCCACAGCCGGTCGCCCGCCGGGAACGCGCCCTGGGACAGGACGCCGTACCAGCGGAAGTAGAGATGTCCGACCTCGCGGGACACCCCGCCCCGGCCGAGGAGGCGGAGGTCGTCGTGGGCCAGGAGCCACAGCATCAGCGCGCGGGTGGCGAGCCAGGCGGCGGCGAGGGCAAGCGGGCGGAGGTTCCTGAGGGCGCTCATCAAGGCCGGATGGTAAGCCGCATGGATGGGCTATTGCGGGCGATACGCCGTCAATACCGGCCAAAGGTTGTTTAATAGCAAAAAATTTGGCCCATGGTGTATGCGTGGGTCAGGCGGTCGGCAGCGGGACGTCCGGAGACAGTGGCTGTGCTCGTGCCCGTGCTCGTGATGCTCGCGATCGGGCTCTGGGGACTCGACCGCGGTGCCATGTGGCGCGACGAGGCGGTGACCTTCCAGGTCGCCCGGCGCTCGGTGCCCCAGATCTGGCATCTGCTGCACACCGTGGACGCCGTGCACGGCCTGTACTACCTCGGGATGCACGCCGTCCTCGCCCCGCACCCCGGCGAGATCGCCCTGCGCCTGCCCTCCGTCTGCGGCGCCGCCGCGACCGCCGGCCTGGTCGCCGCCCTCGGCGTCCGGCTGTGCCGGCCGCGGGTCGGCCTGTGGGCGGGGCTCCTCTACGCCGTCACGCCCATGGCCGGCCACTTCGCGCAGGAGGGCCGCTCCTACGCGCTCGTCGCGGCCGGTGCGGCGGGAGCGACCCTGCTCCTGGTGCGGGCCGTGCCGTCCCCGCGGCCGGGTCCCTGGTGGGCGTACGGCAGCACCCTCGCCGTCACCTGTCTGCTGCACGAGATGGCCCTGCTCCTGCTGCTCGCGCACGCCTGCACGCTGGCCCTCGCGCGGCTTCCGGTGCGGATCTGGCGACGCTGGCTCACCGCCGCCGCGGGGGTGAGCCTCGTCCTGCTGCCGCTGCTCCTGGTCTCGCGGGGGCAGTCCGCGCAGGTCGCCTGGCTGTCACGGACCGGGCTCCGCAGCGCGGAGCGCCTGCTCGACACGTTCACCGGCCCGGCGCGGCTCGTGGTCCTGCCCTATCTCCTGCTCGCCGCCCTCGCGTTCGTGCCCGGCCTGCCCCGCCGCGGCGGGCTCACCCTCCCGGCCGTCGCCCTGCCGCTCGCCGCGGTGCCGCCCCTGGTGCTGCTGACCGTGTCGCGCTGGTGGCCCCTGTACGACGAGCGCTACGTCCTGTACGCGCTGGCCGGAGCCCCGCTCCTCGCGGCGGCCGGAGCCGACCGCCTCACCGGGCTGCTGCCCCGGCTCGTGCCGCACGCGGTCCTCAGCGGCGTCCTCGGCATCACCCTCGTCTTCGCGGTCCAGCTCCCGATCCTGCGTCAGGACCGCAGCCCCGACCGTCGCCCCGACAACCTGGCCGCGGTCTCCGCCGTCGCCCACCGCGAACTGCGCCCGGGCGACCCGGTGCTGTTCCTGCCCTCGCTCGCCCGGCGCGCGGCCCTGGCCTACCCGAGGGGGTTCCTGGGAATCCGCGACATCGCGCTGAGCGTCCCCGCCCCGGCCTCCGGCACGCTGTACGGCCAGGAGGCGGACGCCGCCGACCTGCGCCGCCGGCTGGCGGGCCTCGACCGGGTGTGGCTGGTCGCCGAACCGTTCGCGACGGTGCCCTCCTGGTATCCGGACAGCCCCACCGAACGCGTCAAACTCGCCGTGGTCGACGAGCAGTTCGTGCCCCGCGAGCAGGTCGTCCGCCGCGGGGTGACGATGCGTCTCTACGTGCGCAGGCCTATGCGGAGCCCGGCGTTTCCGACCGAGCCGCCCGGTCGAGAGCGGCCGTCAGTCGGTCGAGCCGGTCCCGGAGCTCTCGGATCTCCTCCAGGTCCGCCCCGGTAGCCGCCGCGATCCGCCGCGGCACGGACACCGCCCGCTCCCGCAGGGCGCCGCCCTCCTCGGTGAGCCGCACCTGCACGGACCGCTCGTCGCGCGTGCTGCGCTCGCGCAGGACGAGGCCCGCCGCCTCCAGTCGCTTCAGCAGCGGAGAGAGCGTCCCCGAGTCGAGCCGCAGATGCTCGCCGAGCCGCTTCACGGGCAGCTCGCCGTGCTCCCACAGCACCAGCATCACCAGGTACTGCGGGTAGGTGAGCCCGAGGTCCTTGAGGATCACCCGGTAGACACCGCCGAAGGCGCGCGAGGCGGCGTTCAGCGAGAAGCAGATCTGCTGGTCGAGGCGGAGGAAGTCCCCGTCGGAGGGGGCCGGGGAGATCGGCGCGGGTGTCGCGGTCATGTCCTCAGGATAGCTCGTGCGAGCCATTAAGTTGTGCACAACTGAATTGCGTGCTCTAATTCTGGTCGTGGGACCGCCGGACCGGCGGTCCCGCCAAGGAATCGACTTGAGAGGGATGGTCCTCATGGACACGCTCTACACCGCAGTCGCCACCGCCACCCACGGCCGCGACGGCCGTGCCGTGAGCTCCGACGGCAAGCTCGACCTCCAGCTGGCGATCCCGGTGGAGATGGGCGGCAGCGGGCAGGGCACCAACCCCGAGCAGCTCTTCGCCGCCGGCTACGCCGCCTGTTTCGCGAGCGCCCTCGGCGTCGTCGGCCGCGCCGCGAAGGTCGACGTCTCCGAGGCCGCCGTGACCGGCGAGGTCGGCATCGGCAAGCAGGGCGAGGGCTTCGGCCTGGCCGTCACGCTCCGCGTCGAGCTGCCCGACACCGTGGACGAGGCCACCGGCCGCAAGCTGGTCGAGCAGGCCCACCAGGTCTGCCCCTACTCCAACGCCACCCGCGGCAACATCCCGGTCGAGCTCGTCATCGAGTAGCAGGCGGGCGAGGCCGGTCAGCGGCCGGTGCGCACCGCCGGGCGGACCGCCGCGCCGGTGTCCCCGCCGCCGGCCGTCCCGGATCCCGTGCCGACCCGGGCCAGCACCTCCCCGGTCTCCCGGCTCCACGCCACCACCGTCGCCTCCTCGGGAACCCGCCGCCAGCGCGTCAGCAGCAGCCAGCGGACGTGGTACCGGCGGGCGACGGCGGTGCGTTCGGCCCGTGTCGAGGCCGGGTCGAGATAGGCGCGGACCGCCGCGACCCGCCGCCGCCGCTCGCCCTCGTCGAGGGCGGGGTCCGGCCAGGCGGGCGCGGCGAGGTCGGGGCCGTAGCCCGCGATCAGGTGCACCGCGTAGTACCCGTCGGTGATGACCGCCTCACCGGGCCCGATGTGCCGGGCCGCCCAGTCGTACGTCGGCCAGTGCGGCGGCTGGTCGAAGCCGACCGGGTCCAGCGCGCGCGGCACCACCGCCCCGGCCTGCACGGTGAGGAACCCGGTCAGCGCGGCACAGGCCGCCACCCACCCCAGCAGGCGCCGCCCCCGGCTCCACGGCCGCGGCGCCGCCAGCTCCACCCCGAGCGCGAACTGGAGCGGCACGAGCGTGAGCCCGAGGATCCTGCCGTACGTGTAGTGCCCGCTCGCCCAGCCGTAGGCGACCACCGCGCAGTCCAGCGCGAACAGCAGCACCAGCGGGTCACGCCATCCGTGCCCCCCGGGCCTGCGGGCGTTCCGGGCCCGCAGCCACAGGGCCGGCAGTCCGGCCAGGGCCAGCCAGAAGTGCCCGGGCATCCCGTCGTACAGCCGCTCGTGCATGGCGTCCACGCTGCGGTCCCCGGTCAGCGCGAGGACGTCGAAGTAGGGCCAGGCGTACGCGACGAGGAGGGCCACCGCGCCCGTCAGCAGCCAGCGGCCCACGACGGCCGGGCGCCGGACGCGCCGCGAGCCCGCCACGAACGCCACGGCTCCGAGCGCCGCCGCGATCGCGGTGATCGGGTGGACGAGCAGGATCAGCCCGTACAGCCCGCCGAGCGCCGCGTACCCCCACCAGCTGCTGAGACCCGCCGGGCCGACGAAACGGACCGGGCCGCCCGTGGTGCCCGCCGCGCGGGTGGCCGTGAGCGCCCAGGCCCAGAAGGTCAGTCCGATCGCGAACGTCGACGGATAACCGAGGTTGCCGGTCATCGACATCAGTCCGAGATAGCCGCTCCACCAGGCCCGCTCGGTGCCCCAGAGCAGCACCATCGCGAACAGGCAGAGGACCGGCGCCCACGGCCGGGGTGTCAGGCTCCGCACGAAACGGCCGATGCCCGTCAGCAGCACCAGCAGGTTCACCGGTCCGGACAGCCGCACCACCGCCCAGCCGCCGAGCCCGGTCAGCCGGGCGAACGCGCCCTGCGCCACCGCGTACGGCGAGTAGTACGGGCTGCCCGCGCCCGGCAGGTCCGCCATCGGGTGCAGCGGATGGAGCAGATGAGCCCGCAGGCGCTCGACGACCGCCGCGTGCTGGCCCGCGTCGCAGCACAGCGGGACACGCCAGTAGGCGAGCGTCACCACCAGCCAGAACAGGCCGCCGAACAGCTGGTACGGCGTCGGGCGCCAGGTGCCGCCGCCGCGCAGTGCCGTCGCGCCCCGGACGGCCCCCCGCCGGGCGAGGACATCGGCGCTCATCGGGCGGCGGGGAGGGCGGGCTCAACGGTTTGTGGCATCTGCGGTATATGCCCGTCGGTGCCGGGCCGCTAGCCCAAGATCACCTCATCGGGCGACCTCGGCGTCCCGCCGGGCGGGCCCCGGCACCGCGCCGGAGAGAGCCCGTACGCCCGGACGGACGACCGCGTCCAGGAGCAGCGGCAGGCCGACCACCGGGAGCAGCCACAGCACCACGATCAGCCGGTCGCCCCAGATGTTGATGTCCGGGTGCCCCGCCTGGTTCAGCACCCCGGTGAGCGCCGCCGCCAGCAGAAAGGGCGCGAAGGCGCGGTGCCGCCGCAGCGCACCCCACCCGGACGCCAGCACGGCCGCCAGGAACAGCGGCTCCCACAGCTGCCGGCGCAGCCACTCGATCCAGAACGCGCTCTCCAGATGGAAGAACTCCGGCCACGGACGGGCCCGGTCGGGGCGGGAGAAGTGCCCGGTCAGGAGATCCTGGAGGCTCTCCGACTCGGAGGGATAGTGGAGCACCTTCGCGAGCAGCACGGTGCCGAGCGCCGCACAGCCGGCGACCACCCCGAGCGTCCGCAACGGCCCGTCCCAGCGCCGCCGGCGCACCAGGTCCAGCGCGCAGACGGCGGCCAGACACAGGCCGAGGAAGAGCGCCTGCGAGTGCTTGACCGTGAAGAGGACGGCAAGCGACCCGCCCACCAGCCAGGTCCCGGCCCGCGCCCGGCCCTCCAGGAGCAGCGCGCAGCCCCACAGCGCCGCCAGCGTGACCGTCATCATCAGGCCCTCGGTCATCGGGCGCATCGCCGTCGTCCCGCACGGCAGGACGTAGAAGAGCGCCTGACCGGTCAGGGCCGCGCCGGTGGAGGTGCGCAGGGTCCGCAGCACGAGGAACACGAGAACGCCCCCGGCCACCGTCACGAGCACACTCGACACCCACAGGCCCCACGTCACCCCGAGGACCGTGACGAACGGCACCAGCAGCACCGGATAGCCGGGCCGCACCTCGAAGATCCGCATGAAGCGGGGCGGCATGAACGGCACCGTGCGGCCGGCCGTCTGACCGGCCGCGAGCCGCGCGGACACCCCCCGCCACTCGGCACGACGGCACTCCTCGACCACCCGGCGCGTCGGACTGGCGCGGTGGAAGCGCACCACGTCGACGGCCTGGTTGCGGCGGGCGACCGACGCCCTGCTCGCGCACGCGTAGTCGATCGTCCGGGCAGCGGCCTCGTGCTTGCTGTCGCCGCTCAGACTCAGCGCGTACGACAGGTAGTTCTTGGTGTCGGGGGTGTCCCGGCCGGTGATGTTGGCGAGCTGGAGCACGGCGAAGACCGCGGCGATCACCATCACCCAGCCGCGCGGGGACCGCGGCCGGCGCAGCGCCCGCGACCAGGAACGCGGGGAGCTCACGAGGACGCGAGGACGTCGTGTCCCGCCTGCGCGGGAACCGCGACGGCCGGGGCAGGGACATCGGGCCGCTCGCCGAGCATCAGCGTCCGCACCACCCGCTCGGCGGCCCTCCCGTCGTCGAACTCGCAGAACCGCGCCCGGAATCCGGCCCGCAGCCGCGCCGACTCGGCGTCCCGCCAGGACCCCGACGCGAACAGCCACGCCAACTCCCGCTGGGTGCCCGCCACATGGCCCGGAGCGTCCGAGGTGACGTCGAAATAGACGCCCCGGCTCGCCGCGTACGCGCCCCAGTCGTCGGCGAGGAGCACGATCGGCCGGTCGAGGTTGGCGTAGTCGAACATCAGGGCCGAGTAGTCGGTGACCAGGGCGTCGGAGGCGAGCATCAGGTCCTCGACGGACGGCTCGTCCGTCGCGTCGACCAGGACTCCCCGCCGGTGCAGCTCGGCCAGGCCCATCCCGCGCGCCGGACCGTCCGCGAGCGAGGGATGCAGCCGTACGACCAGGGTGTGGCCGTCCCCGAGATCGTCCGCGAACCGGGCCAGGTCGAGCCGGTCGGCATGCCCGCCGCGCACGTAGTCGCGTCGCGTCGGCGCGTACAGCACCACCCGGTTCTCCGCCGGGATGCCGAGGCGGGCGCGGACCGCGGCCCCGGCCCCCTCCTCGGAGCGGGCCCGCACGAGGATGTCGTTGCGCGGGCTGCCGGTGCGCAGCGAGGTGAAATGGCAGGGGTAGGCGCGGTCCCAGACCAGCTCCGAATGCCGGTTCGCGACCAGGCTGTAGTCCCACCGGTCGGCGCGGCGCAGCATCTGCGGCACGTCGAAGCCCTGGCGGGCACCGGGCTTGTGCAGCAGGTCCGCGGCCATGAACTTCAGCGGAGTGCCCTGATGCGTGTGGATGTGGACGCTGCCGGGGCGCTTCACCAGGGAACCGGGCCAGTTGACGTTGTTCACGAAGTACGTGGCCCGCGCGGTCACCCGCCGATAGCGGGGCGAGTCGAGCAGGACGTGCTCGGTGCCGGGCGGCAGCAGCGCGGCCTGCTCCTCGTCGCGGACGACCCACACACCCCGGATGTGCGGCGCGAGTTCACGCGCGGCCGTGTACACGGCCGCCGGGTCGCCGAGGACCCCGCGGTGCGAGAACGCCGAGTACACCGCGAGGTTCGGGTCCAGCGGGCGGTGTTCGTGCAGCGTGGACCAGCCGCGCTTGACCCGCACGGTCGCCGCCCTGCGCACCTGCTGCCCGCGCCGGCTCAGCTCCCGTCCCGCCCGCACCGCCTGCCGCCGCAGCCGGTACCGCGTGAACCCGCCCTCCAGCACCCGCAGTTCGGGCGGCACGGGGCCGCTCCGGTGCTTGCGGAACAGCGCTGCCGTCAGCCGGAAGAACTCGGCCTTGTCACCCTCCGGCAGCCGGTCCGGCTTGGAGAGGATGTCGAGACAGTGCTCGCCCATCTTGTGGTGCAGGTAAGGGCGCCAGCTCGACAGCTCGGGCCGGGCGTCGACGAACGCGAAGACCCGCTCGTACTGGTCGTGGATGTCGAAGTGCTTGCGGCTGGTGGTGGACAGGATGTTGCCCTGCCTGCGCTGCCGGTAGGCGAGGCAGATCCGGTCCAGCGCGGCGATCCGCCGGGCGCTGAGCATCACCGGGAACGTCCACGGCGTGTCCTCGTAGTAGCCGGGCGGGAAGGCGAAGCCCTCCGTCTCGACGAACCCGCGCCGGTAGACCTTGTTCCACACCACCATCAACAGGTCGAGGATCTCGGGGTGTTCGGACGCCGAGAAGGTCCCCGCGCCGGCCTCCGCGAGCACCCGGGCGAGCACGTTCCTGCGGGTGCCGCCCCACCAGTAGGTGCGGGCGTAGTCGAAGACCAGCACGTCCGGGTCCGCGGTCTCCTCCAGCCGGTCGGCGACGGCGCGCAGCGCCCCCCGCGTGAGGGTGTCGTCGCTGTCGAGGAAGAACAGGTAGTCCCCGGTGGCCAGGGGCATGCCCGCGTTGCGCGCGCGGCCGAGCCCCACGTTCTCCGGCAGGTGCAGCACCCGCACGCGCGGGTCGCGGTCCGCGTACTCGTCGAGGATCGCTCCGCAGCCGTCCGGGGAGCAGTCGTCGACGGCGATCACCTCGAGGTCCGTGTACGACTGCTCCAGGACCGAGTCGAGACACTCGCGCAGAAAGCCCTGCACCTTGAAGACGGGGACGATGATGCTGAAGCGGGGCACGTCAGCTCCTTACGAGGGTGGACGCGGCGGGAGCCGGGCGGCGTTCGGCGAGCGGCAGGACGGGCGGGATCGCCTCGGGGGGTTCGCCCAGCAGCACCCTGCGGACGACCCGCTCGGCGGCCCTTCCGTCGTCGAACTGGCAGAACCGCTCGCGGAACCGGGCGCGCAGAGCCGTCGCCTCCGGGTCGGCGTACGAGCCGTCGGTGAAGAGCGCGGCCAGTTCCCCGGGGGTGCGCGCGACCCGGCCCGGCGGCTCCTCCATCACGTCGAAGTAGACGCCCCGCGTCTCCCGGTAGACCTCCCAGTCGTCCGCGTACACGACGACGGGGCGGTCCAGGTTGGCGTAGTCGAACATGATCGACGAGTAGTCCGTGATCAGCGCGTCCGCGGCCAGGCAGACGTCCTCGGAGGAGCGGTGCCCGGTCACGTCGATGATCCGCCCCGAGCCGCGCCCGCTGCCCTCGTCGTAGAAGTAGTGGGCCCGCAGCAGGACGACGAACTGGTCCCCGACCGCCTCGCAGAACGCCTCCAGGTCGAGGCGGGACTCGAAGCCGGTGCTGTGGTCGCGGTGGGTGGGGGCGTACAGCAGGGCCGTCCGCCCCTCGGGCACCCCGAGGCGCTCACGGACCCGTGCCACGTCCTCGGCGGTCGCCGTGCAGTACACGTCGTTGCGGGGATAGCCGTACTCCAGGGCCTCGTAGCCGCCGGGGAAGGCCCGCTCCCACATCTGGGTGGAGTGCCGGTTGGAGGAGAGGTTGTAGTCCCAGCGGTCCACCCGGGACAGCAGCTTGGTGAAGCTGCCGGTCGCCGCGGCCACCACCGGATACGTCGACTGGTCGACGCCCATCTTCTTCAGCGGGGTGCCGTGCTGCGTCTGGACGTGCACGGAGCCGGGCCGTTTGACCACCGCGTCCGCGAAGTTGGCGTTGTTCACCAGGTACTTGGCGCGGGCGAGCACCTCCCAGGAGCGCCGGCTGCCGATCACCGCGTGCTCGACGTCCTTCGGGACCGCGTCCACCGCGTCCGGTTCCACCAGGAACACCGAGCGGATGTGCGGGGCCAGTTCACGGGCCTTGGCGTGGATCGCGGCCGGGTTGCAGGCGTATCCGCGGCCCCAGTACGCGCAGTACACGGCGAGGTTCTCGTCGAGCGGGCGGCGCAGCTGGGCGGCGTAGAAGGCCCGGGTGCGCAGCATCCTCGGACGCGGGACCCGCCGGACCGCTCCGGCCGCGGCCCGGTTGGCGCCGCGCAGGGCGCGGAACGCGCTGTAGGCGCCCGTAGCGAGCAGCCGGTGCTGCACGCCGAGGCTGCCTCCCGGAACGCGGTAGCCGGCCGGACGGTGGCGCCGGTAGAGCCGCCCCGCCCGGCGGAAGAAGGCCCGGCGGCGGCGCGCCGGCACCCGGGTGGGATGCGCGGCCGTCTTCAGGACCAGGGTGAAGAGCTGGCCGAACAGCGCCTTGGACCGGGCGGCGGGCACGGTCTGCTCGGCCACCCGGGCCAGCACCCGCTCGACCTGGTCGAGGAGTTCGAAGTGGTGCTCGCCCGGGGCGTTGAGCCGGCTGCCCTGGCGGCGCAGATGGTGGCGCACGCAGACCGTGCGCAGCACGGCCGTCCGCTCGGCGGCCACCGTCACCAGCCCGCCCCAGCCGGCGTCGGTGAAATGCCCCTCCGGGAAGGTGAGTCCACGCTCGACGAGGAAGGCGCGACGGTAGGCCGCGCTCCATGCCGGGACGTGCACGCCGAGGACCTCGGGGGCCTTGTCGAGCGGCGGTGTGCTCGGCTCGCCCTCCCACCAGTGCACCCGCTGGTGCCCGAAGTAGAGGACGTCCACACCGGCCGGCAGTGCAGCGTCCAGCGCGGTGAGCGCACCCTGCGCCAGCTCGTCGTCACCGTCGAGGAAGAGGACGTAGGTGCCGGTCGCCGCCGCGATCCCGGCATTGCGGGCCCCGCTCAGGCCGCCCGAGGGCGGCGAGTGGACGGGCGCCACCCGGGGGTCGCGGGCGGCGTATCCGGCGGCGACCGCCGCGGCCGGTGAGTCCGGCTCGTCGCAGACCGGGATCAGCTCGACGTCGCCGAAGGACTGGGTGAGGACCGAGTCCAGCGCGTGGGACAGGCGCCCGGCGACTCCGAAGGTGGGCACGATGACGCTGAAGCGGGGCATTCTGTTCTTTCTCTCAAGGGGCGCCGAACGGGGGTTTCATCGCCCGGGGCGCCCGGTCGGCCGCCACGTGGTCGGCCGGGTGGGGGTGGGCCGCGACGGGCTGGAGGGCACGCGGACTCCGGTTCAGTGCTGTTCGGTCAGGGGGAGGGCACCGCCCGGCGCCGGAACGGCCGCGAGCGGCGCGGCGGCGGCGACCTCGGGCGGGGCGGAGGCCCCCGTGCGGGGAGGCGCCTCGACGGCCGAGGGGACCGGGTGCCGCTCCGCGAACGGGATGAAGGGCGGCAGCCCCGCCGTCTCCCCGAGCACCACCCGCCGCACCACCCGCTCGGCGGCGCGCCCGTCGTCGTACGGGCAGAACCGCTCGCGGAACGCGGCCCGCAGCTGCGA
Organism: Streptomyces sp. NBC_01428; assembly: GCF_036231965.1. Lineage (NCBI taxonomy): Bacteria > Bacillati > Actinomycetota > Actinomycetes > Kitasatosporales > Streptomycetaceae > Streptomyces > Streptomyces sp. NBC_01428. The sequence goes on from NZ_CP109499.1 coordinate 5,625,143, forward strand.
GGAGCGCGAGCCCCGCCAGTGGCCGGTCGCGAAGATGTCGATCAGTTCGTCCTCGCTGCGGGCGACCGCGCCGGGCGGGAAGGCGCGCAGGTCGAAGTAGGTGCCGCGGGCGGCCTCGTACGCCTCCCAGTCGTCGGCGTGGACGACGATCGGCCGGTCCAGGCCCGCGTAGTCGAACATCAGGGACGAGTAGTCGGTGACCAGCGCGTCCGAGGCGAGGCAGAGCGACTCCACGCTCGGATGGTCCGACACGTCGATGAGCCGGCCGGCCGGGGCGTCGGTGAGCGGCGCGCCGTAGCGGTGGTGGGCGCGGGTGAGGATCACGAACCGCGGCCCGAGCTGCCGCAGCACCCGCTCCAGGTCCAGGGTGCGGCGCTGGCCGCTCCGGTAGTCGCGGTACGTGGGCGCGTACAGCACGGCGACCGCGCCCTCGGGGATGCCGAGCGACGCGCGCAGCCGGGCCACGTCGGCCGAAGTCGCCTGCTGGAACACGTCGTTGCGCGGCATCCCGTACTCCAGCGTGTCGTACGAGGAGGGGAAGGCGCGTTCCCAGACCAGCGTGGAGTGGCGGTTGGCCGACAGGCAGTAGTCCCACGTGTCGGCGTCGCGCAGCAGCTCGGCGAAGTCCGTGCCGCGGGCGGCGGCCGGCCGGTCCTGGAGGTCGAGGCCCATGTGCTTGAGCGGTGTCCCGTGCTGCGTCTGGATCACGACCTGGCCGGGCCGCTTCACCAGACTCCGGTCGAAGTCGACGTTGTTCACGAGGTACTTGGAGCGGGCGAGGGCCGTCCAGTAGCCGGCGGTCCCGGGGCGCAGCCGGCCGGTGGCGGCGGGGATCGTGTGATGGTGTTCGAGGTCGGCGATCCAGGTGGTGCGGACGTGCGGCGCGTACGTGCGGAACGCCGACTCCAGGGCGCCCGGGTTGCAGCCGTGTCCGCGGCCCCCGTGGCTGGAGAACACCGCGCGGTCGGCGCGCAGCGGGAGCCGGAGCTGCACCCGGTAGTGGAGCCGGAGCGCCGCGGTCCGTGCCGAGCGCCGCAGGGCGCCGGTCAGCCGCACGGCTCTCTTCCGGGCCCGCGACAGGAGCGACAGCAGCCGGTAGGTGCGGTGCGTGCCGAACCTGACCAGGACGTGCCGCAGAGGCAGCCGCAGTCCGGCGGGGGAGCCCGGCACGCGGTAACGCCGGTAGTGGTCGCGGGCCTTGCGCAGGAACTCGGCCCGCGCGCCGCGCGGCAGCCGGTCCCGCTTCACGAACACCGTGGAGAAGTGGTCGACCATGCGGCGGAACAGCAGCGGACGCCACCGCTCCAGCTCCGGGTGCGCGGCGACGTGCGCGAACACCCGGTCGTACTGCGCGAAGACGTCGAAGTGCTTGCGGCTGCTGGTGCCGAGGATGCTGCCGTGCCGCCGCTGGCGGTAGTGCACGCACACCCGGTCGAGCGTGGCGATCGACTCGGCGGACATCATCGCCGGATAGGTCCACGGCGTGTCCTCGTAGTACCCGGGCGGGAAGGTGAGGCCCTCGCGCTCGACGAACTCCCGGCGGTACGCCTTGTTCCAGACCACCATCAGCAGCCGGAGCAGGCCCGGCCGTTCGTCGAGCCGGAAGGGTGCCGGGCCCTCCTCGGACAGCTCCGCCGCGAGCTGGTTCCGCCGGACCTCGCCCGACCAGTAGGTGCGGGCGTAGTCGTAGACCAGCACGTCCGGTTCGGCGGTCTCCTTCAGCCGGTCGGCGATCGCGTGCAGTGCGTCCGGGGTGAGGGTGTCGTCGCTGTCCAGGAAGAGCAGGTAGTCGCCGGTGGCGCGTTCGATCCCCGCGTTGCGGGCGCGGCCGAGTCCCACGTTCTCCGGCAGGTGCACCGCGAGGACCCGCGCGTCGCGGGCCGCGAACTCGTCGATGATCGAGCCGCACGCGTCGGGCGAACAGTCGTCCACCGCGATGAGTTCGAGATCCGGATACGACTGTTCGAGCACCGATTCGAGGCACTCGTGCAGGTACGCCTGAACCTTGAACGCGGGGACGATGACACTGAACCGGGGCACGGGACATCCATGGGTCGGCGCGGGCATACCTGCCCGGGAACGGCCGAAGGGGTGACTTGGTTACGCCAGATGTGGCATACGGGGGATGTCCGGTGAACGGCGAGGGGCGGGCCGGTGTCCGGCCCGCCCCTCAAGTGCTCGTGCAGCCTGCTTATTTGACCGCGCCGGCCATCACGCCGGACACGAACTGCCGCTGGAACGCGAAGAACACGGCGAGCGGGATCACCATCGAGATGAAGGCGCCGGGCGCCAGCACGTCGATGTTGTTGCCGAACTGGCGTACCTGCGTCTGGAGGGCGACCGTGATCGGCTGGCTGCCCGAGTCGGAGAACACCAGCGCGACCAGCATGTCGTTCCACACCCACAGGAACTGGAAGATCCCCAGCGAGGCGATGGCGGGCCCGCCGAGCGGCATCACGACCCGGGCGAACAGCCGCAGTTCACCCGCGCCGTCCAGCCGGGCCGCCTCCAGCAGCTCCCGGGGTATCTCCGCGAAGAAGTTCCGCAGCAGGAACACCGCGAACGGCAGTCCGTACCCGACGTGGAAGAGGACCACGCCGATGATGGAACCGAAGATGCCGATCTTCCCGAAGAGTTCGGCGATCGGGAGCAGCGCCACCTGCACCGGCACCACCAGCAGGCCGACCACGCCGAGGAACCACCAGTCGCGGCCGGGGAACTCCATCCAGGCGAAGGCGTAGCCCGCCAGCGAGCCGATCACCACCACGAGGAGCGTCGCCGGCACGGTGATCAGCACCGTGTTGAGCAGCGAGTTGGTGATGTCGCTGTTCTCCAGGAGCTTCTGGTAGCTGTCCAGGGTGAGCTGCGAGGGCGTGGTGAAGACCTTCCACCAGCCGGTCGCGCTCATGTCCTCCGGCTTGCGCAACGAGGAGAGCAGCAGCCCGAGCGTCGGCACCAGCCAGAACAGGCCGACCAGGAGCAGGAAGACGCGCAGGACGCCGCCGCTGACGGCGCCCGCGATCCGTGAACCGAGCGACCGCCGGGCCGTCTTCGCCTCGGGTGCCGACGCCGTGTTCGTGAGACTTCCGGCATGGGCCGTCATCGCCGCACCTCCCGCCTGAGCCTGCGGACATTGAAGAGCATCACCGGGATCACCAGCAGCAGCAGGAACACCGCGATGGCGCTCGCGATGCCCGGCTGGCCCTCGGCGAACCCCTTCCGGTACAGCTCCAGGGCCAGCACGTTCGCGTCGTCCTGGGAGGAGCCCGGAGCGATGATGAAGACCAGGTCGAACACCTTCAGCACGTTGATCATCAGCGTCACGGCGACCACCGAGAGGACCGGCGCGAGCAGCGGCACCGTGATCCGGCGGAACACCTGCCACTCGTTCGCCCCGTCGACCCGGGCCGCCTCCAGGAGCTCACGCGGCATGCCCGCGAGCCCCGCGGCGATCAGCACCATCGCGAAGCCCGCCCACATCCAGATGTACGAGCCGATGATGGCGGGCGTGACCAGTGACGGGCCGAGCCAGTCGAGGCCGTTGTACGGCTCCTTGAAGTTGTCCGCCGGGAGCCGCAGCAGCGCCCCGTCGGCCTTGTCCGAGAGGGTGAACGTGCCGTCGCCGCCGACCGTCGTCGAGTCGACGACCTTGCCGTCCTTGACCGCCTCGATCCGCATCCCGGAGTAGCCCAGCTCGCTCGGGTCGACCTGGCCGAGCTTCCCCACGCCCTTGCCGCGGGTGAAGTCCTGCCAGGCGGTGCCGGTGACCTTGCCGGGGTCCGTGCTCGCCCGCACCGCCTTCTTGGCGCTGTCCGGCATCTGGTCCGGGGCGACACCCACCAGCGGCAGGGACACGGACTGTCCGGCCCGCACGGCGTCCCGGGTGACGAAGCCGCCCCCGTCGGCCTTCAGGGGCGACTCCCGGCCGAGGTGGGCCTTCGGGAACGCCGACGACGAGGCGAAGGTGTCGTGCACCCCCACCCACACCGCGTTCGCGATGCCCTTCTCCGGGTCCTGGTCGTACACCAGCCGGAAGATGATGCCGGAGGCGAGCATCGAGATCGCCATCGGCATGAAGACGACCAGCTTGAACGCCGTTCCCCAGCTCACCCGTTCGGTGAGCACCGCGAAGATCAGGCCCAGCGCGGTCGCGACCGTCGGGGCGAACACCACCCAGATGATGTTGTTCTTCAGCGCGGTGCGGATGCCGTCGTCGCTGAACAGCGCCTTGTAGTTGTCGATCCCCGCGAAACCGTCGCCCGACTGGTCGTAGAAACTGCGCACGACCGAGTACCCGATCGGGTAGACCACGAGCGCGCCGAGCAGCACCAGGGCGGGCAGCAGGAAGAGCGCTGCCACGGTCCTGCGGGTGCCGGTCACGCTCTTGCGCTTACGGGCCGGGGGCACCGGTGCGGTGCCCCCGGCCGTTGCCGACGTCATCGCCGGATCAGCCCTTGTAGGCCGCTGCGGCGTCGGCTTCGAGCTTCTTCTGGGCGCCCGCGACGTCCTTCGGGTTCTTCAGGAAGTCCTGGAGGTCCTTCCACTCGCCCTTGCCGGGCGTACCGCCGAACGACTGCGGGGCCTGGTCGGACATGTCGAAGCGGAAGTCGTCACCGGCCGCGACCAGCGCCTTGGCCATCTTCTGCTGGACCGCGTTGGGGTAGGCCGACAGCGCCACGCTCTTGTTCGGCGACAGATAGCCGCCGAGCTTCGCCTGGATGGTCGCCGCGTCGGGCGAGGCCAGGAAGGTGACGAGCGCCTGGGCCGGCTTGGAGTCCTTCAGGACGACCGCGGCGTCGCCACCGCTGACCACCGGCGGCTTGGCACCGACCGCCGGGAAGGGGAACACCTTCGCGTCCGTGCCGATCTTCGCCTTGGTCTCCGCGATGTTGACGGCCACGAAGTCGCCCTCGAAGACCATGCCCGCCTTCGGCTGGTCGCCACCGGTGAACGTCTGCGTCACCGACGCCGGGAACTCCGTCTGGAGCGCGCCGTCCGGGCCGCCCGCGATGAGGTTCTTGTCGCCCCAGATCTGGGCGAGCGTGGTCAGCGCGTCCTTCACGGACGGGTCCGTCCACTTGATCTTGTGCTGGGCGAGCTGGTCGTACTTCTCCGGGCCCGCCTGGGAGAGGTAGATGTTCTCGAACCAGTCGGTGAGCGTCCAGCCGTCCGCGCCGCCCACCGACACGGGGGTGACACCGGAGTCGTAGACGGTCTGCGCGGTGGTCAGGAAGTCCTTCCAGGTCTTCGGCTCCTTGGCGCCCGCGTTCTCGAAGACCTTCGCGTTGTACCAGACCAGCGACTTGTTGGCGGCCTTGTAGTAGACGCCGTACTGCTTGCCGTCGACCTTGCCGAGGTCCTGCCACCCCTGCGCGTAGTTCTTCGCCAACTGCGCCTGGGCCTCGGGTCCGACGGGCTTGGCCCACTTCTTGTCGACGGCCTGCTTGATGGCGCCGACCTGGGGGAGCATCGCGACGTCCGGCGGCGCGCCACCGGCGATCTTCGAGCCGAGGAAGTTGATGATCGGGTCCTGCGCGGGTACGAACGTGACCTTCGCGCCCGTCCGCTTCTCGAACTCCGCCAGCACCTTCTTGAAGTTGGCCTGTTCGGCGCCGGTCCAGACGGCGGCGACCTCCAGGGTGTCGCCGTCGAGCTTGGGCAGGGTCACGGAGCCGGTGTCACCGCTCGCGGTGGCCTTGCCGCCGTCGGTTCCCTTGTCCTTGCTGTCGTTGTCGCCGCCGCACGCGGTGAGCGTGAGCGCCCCCGCGACGAGCGCGGCAGCGGCGGCCTGCGCGGTCCTGCGTGAGCGGTGCGTGGCGTGATCGGTCGACCTGCGTGTACGAAGAGTGCTGCGCATCAGTGCCCCGTTCTCCGTTCTGCGTTCCTCGTTGAACGTCCGAACAGCTGTCCCGTGCGCTCCGGTCTACGCCTGGTCGCTCGAGGGCGGCAAGAGCGCCGGTACTGTCAAGTGAGCGATCGTGATTGGGTCGTGACGTCGGGCACCCCTGCGCGCGACCCGAACAGACCTCGCGAACAGGGCACTTGAGGCGGGTTCCCCGCTCCGGAAGCGTCGCTCAGGATCGGCCCGGGGCCGGACCGATCCCTCGGATCCACTACAGCAGCGACGGCACCTCGGCGGCGGAGACGGAACGTGCCGCGCGCTCCAGCGCGCTGGCGAGCAGGGCCAGGTCCGTCGGGCCGTTCCCCAGCTCGCGGACGGGGCGGCGGGCCGGCGGGTCGCCCATCCGATGCCACTCCAGGGGGACGACCGTGGGGCGCAGTGTCGCCGTGCGGGGGATGCGTCCGGTGACCCGGCCGCCCTGGAAGGGCGTTTCCCGCCCGTCCCGGCGCAGCAGACGGCCCCGCCCGGGGGAGGGCTCGTCCGGTCCCGGCGACGGCGCGTCCAGGGCGACGCGCAGCGCGGCGGACCGCGCCAGCTCCGACCCCGCCGTACGGCCGTCCACCGCGGACGCCGCCACGAGGTGCACCCCGAGCCGGTCGCCCTCGCGGGCCACGGCCTCCAGCGCCCGCACGACCGAACCGGCCGCCGGACGTCCCGGGGACCCCAACGGCGGTGACAGCAGGGCGTCCAGGTCGTCGACGACCACGACCAGGCGGGCCAGCGGCGGACCCGGCTCGGTCTGCCGGCGGGCCGCGGCGGGCCGCAGCCGCAGCGTCGAGCTGGACGGTGTGTCGAGGTCGGCGGCGCCGGTCGACGGCCTGGTGCCCGCCGACGGGCCGGGCGCGCGCTGGGCGACCAGCCGGCCGGACACCGCCTGCCCGGTGTGCCACTCGCCGAAGCCGAGCCGGCCGAGCAGCTCCGAACGCCGCTTCAGCTCCGCGCTCAGGGACTGCGCGAACTCCCGCATGCGAACGGGGTCGTTGGTCGTCAGATGAGTGGTGACGTGCGGCAGGTCGGTGCAGACCTGGAGGCCCTCACCGGCGGCCGCCGTGCCGTGCCCGCCCGTGCCGTCCCGGCCCTCCATCAGGACGATGCCGAGCCGGTCGGGCCGCTCGGCGGCGGCGAGGGACGCGGCGACCGAGCGCAGCAGCTCCGTGCGGCCGCTGCCCGGCGGGCCTTCGATCAGCAGGTGCGGGCCCTCGACATGGAGGTCGACGGCCACGGGGCCGCGCGGGCCCGCGCCGAGGACGGCCCTGGCCCGTCCGCCGAGCGCCTCCGTGTCGTCCGCGGCGTCCGCCCAACGCGCCATCAGGGAGGCGGGGGTGGCGCGCGCGAGGCCCAACTCGTCGAGCAGGCGGGCCGCTTGGGGCAGGGGGGCGGACACGCGGGTGTGCCGGTCGCCCTGTGCGCCGTCCGTCCGCAGCGGTGCGAGCGCCCGCGCGAACCGCTCGGCCCAGGCGAGCGACACGGCGTCCACCGCGGCGACGGTGCCGTGACCGACGGGACCGCGCGCCGGCCGGCCCGCGGTGCCGGGGGAGGTGCGGCCGGGGTGCGACGAGGACGATCCGGCGCCGGACCCGGATCCTCGTCCGGCTCCCGGATGCGGGATGCCCAGGTGCGTCGATCCGTCGTGGCGCGACGAGGCGGCCGACGGCCCGGTGTGCGCGGCGCCGGAACGCGGTGACGGCACCGGCGGCCCGGTGCGCTCCGACCCACCGTCGTGGAACGGGCCGTCGTCCGGTGCCCCGGTCCGGGGAGTCCCGCCGGGGACGGGATCGCCGGTACCGCCCGGCGCCACCCGCAGCAGCCGCAGTGCCGTGGCCACGTCCCCGCTGAGCAGGGCCACCGCCCCGCAGGCACGGAACGCGGGCACGACGGCGCATGCCGCCTCGTACGTCTCCGTCACCGGGGACGCGGGGGACGCTGCGGCCGTCTCGGCGAGACACACCACGTGGATACCGGCCCGCGGGCCCTCGTGCGTGAGGCGCAGGACGGCCTCCCGGACGTCCGCGCCACCGGGGTCGCCGTCCACGACGACCACCGTGTACGGGCCGTCGAAGCCGGTGTCCGGTCCGGAGCCGGTGTCCGGTCCGCTCCCGTCGCGCGCCCAGGAGGGCCGGTGTGCCGCACCGCGCGCGGGGTCGCCGGTGCCGGGTCCGTCGTGTCCGCCGCTGTCGTGCCGCTCCGCGCGCCGGGCGGCCGGGACGGAGCCACCGTCGCCGCCGGGGCGGGTGCCCCGCCGGCCCGGTCCGCCGTCCGTCTCCGCGAGGTGGTCCTCCAGGCGGCGCAGGAGTTCGTCGGTGCGCGCCGCCGCCTGTTCGCGGTCGTACGCGAGGAGGAGACGGCAGTCCTGCCCGTGGGTGGGACGCAGATGGGGGAGCCAGCCGAGCCAGGACCACTCGGCGCTGCGCTCCTGCACGGACCGGGCCCGGTCGGCGCTGATGAGGACGATTTCCAGCGCGTCGGGGGAGTGCAGCGTGGCGAGCTGGGCGACGACCGCGCGGGCCAGCCCCGCCAGCCGGGCCCTCGGTCCCGCGAGGCCCAGGGAACCGACCTCTCGGAGTCCCGTGGTCACCGGCACGGCGGGCAGCGCGCCCGCGCCGCCCGGGGTCGTCCGGTCGGTCGTGCCGAGCCGCACGGTCAGGGCCTCCGGGTGACCGGGGCCGCGCTCCCAGAGCCGGGGGCCCGGGCCGAGGGCGGTGAGCAGCAGCGCCGCCGGGTCGGGCCAGGTCTCGGGCGAGCGGTGCACGGCGGTCGGCAGGTCCCGCACCACGAGCGCTCCGTCGTCCCACGTCTCGGGCGCCGCGCCCTCCGGTCCGCCGCGGCTTCCGGTCAGCCGGCGGGCCCAGGCGCCGAGACCGCCGCGCCTGCGCATCCCCGCCGGAACGTCCGTGCCGCGCATCGGCGTGCCCTTGCGGGCGCCCGGGATGCCCGGTCCGGCGCCGAAGGTGTCCTCGGGCTCTCCTTCGGGCCATTCCCCGGTGGTCCCCGTGTGGCCGCCGCTCCCGCCGGGGCGTCCCCGCGCCCCCGCGGAGGCGCCGCCGCGCGGGCCGCCTTCGATCCGCGGTGCTCCGCCCTGCTCCGGCACGACGGGCGGCTCCGACCCCCCGTACCGCCCGTACTCCCCGGTTCCGGGGACCCCGTCCGCGGAGGCCCCCCACTCGGAGGTGCCGTAGGTGTGGTGGGTCGCGTCCGCGGGAGGCAGGGAGCCTCCCTGGAAGAGGGAGGCGCTGTCCCCGCGCGCGTGGGGGACCGCTCCGTGCGGCTGCCGGTCGTCCGGGGAGGCGCTCGGCGACGGGGCGGACGAGGGGAGCGGTCCGGCGGAGCCGCCGTCCGGGGCGTCGCGCGGGGCGCCCGCCGACACCCGGACGTGCCCTTCGCCGTCCGGGGCCGTCGCCAACGCGCCCGGGCCGCCGGGCGGGGCGAGGCGCAGGGCCGACTCGCCGACGCGCAGCAGGGCGCCCTCGGTGAAGCGGACGGGACGCTCGCCCACGCGGGCGCCGTCCAGCGTCGTGCCGTTCGTGGAGCCGGTGTCGGCGACCGAGACCCGGCCGTCCGGAGTGACCGTGACGGCGCAGTGCAGACGGGAGACGTCCGGGTCGTCCAGGGGTACGTCCGCCCGGGCGGAGCGGCCCACGTGGATCTGGCCGCCGTGCAGCAGATGGACCCCGCCCGCGTCGGGACCGGCGACCACATGGAGCTGGGCCGAGACGTCGTCCAGGTCGGGGCCCGGTTCGGCGGGCGCGCCCAGGCAGAGCACTGCGCCGTCCGTCAGGGGTGGCTCACCGAGGGTGCAGCGCTGGGCGTCGAGCCGCTCCGCGCCCGCGTACAGCACGATCTGGCCGCCACCGGGCTCTCGGCCCCGCTCGCCCTGGCCGGTGCCCCCGCTCCCCCCGACCGCCGAGGCCAGCCCCGACGCGACCGCGGCCAGCGCCGTCCCGGCGGGCGCGGTCACCAGCACATCGCAGGCCGCGGCGCGCCCCCGCGGCTCCGAGGGCGGGCCCAACGGGTCTACGACGGTCAGCCGGATCTGCATCGCCGTCAGGGGTCCCTTCCGCGCAGGTGCCCGCGACGAGGACGAGGCTGTGCTGCGGTCCCCCACCGCAGAAATCCCCCACCGCACACGGGCACGTCGGCCAGTACTGGAGGCATCCTCGCACCTGCCACTGACAACACGCCCGCCCCCCACCCGTAAGTGATCTTGATTGGTCGGCTCTGCCCGTAAAAGTGCCTGACCGGTAGCCGGCGGGTGTCCGCTTGAGATCGGTCACGTCCGGCTTCCGGCAACCAAGCGACCGGACCGAGCGTCTTTCCATCGAACATGCACGGGTAGCCGCACGTATGCGCTTATGCAGACCACAGGCGCGCGGGGGACCTATGGGCAAGCACACGACGAGAGCAGCCCGGTGCCCGGGAAGGCGGCACTACAGTGGGTCGGAAACCTGTACCACGGTGACCACGGTGGACGGACCAGGCAAGCAAGCAACAGGGAGCGCATGACGTGCGGCCGGTAGGGAGCAAGTACCTCCTTGAGGAGCCGCTGGGGCGCGGCGCCACAGGCACGGTCTGGCGCGCCAGCCAGCGGGAGACCGCGGGCGCCGAGGCCGCCGTCGCGGGCCAGCCCGGCGAGACCGTGGCGATCAAGGTCCTGAAGGAGGAGCTCGCCAGCGACGCCGACATCGTGATGCGGTTCCTGCGCGAGCGGTCGGTGCTGCTGCGCCTGACCCACCCCAACATCGTGCGCGTACGGGACCTCGTCGTCGAGGGCGACCTGCTCGCGCTCGTCATGGACCTGGTCGACGGACCCGACCTGCACCGCTACCTGCGCGAGAACGGGCCGTTCTCGCCCGTCGCCGCCTCCCTGCTGACGGCCCAGGTCGCCGACGCGCTCGCCGCCAGCCATGCCGACGGCGTCGTGCACCGCGACCTGAAGCCGGCGAACGTCCTGCTCAAGCAGGACGCCGGCGGGATGCACCCGATGCTCACCGACTTCGGCATCGCCCGCCTCGCCGACTCCCCGGGCCTGACCCGCACCCACGAGTTCGTCGGCACGCCCGCGTACGTCGCGCCGGAGTCCGCCGAAGGACGCCCGCAGACGTCCGCCGTCGACATCTACGGCGCGGGCATCCTGCTGTACGAGCTGGTCACCGGCCGCCCGCCGTTCTCCGGCGGGTCCGCCCTCGAAGTGCTGCACCAGCACCTCAGCGCCGAACCGCGCCGCCCCTCGACCGTCCCGGACCCGCTGTGGACGGTCATAGAGCGCTGCCTGCGCAAGAACCCGGACGAGCGGCCCAGCGCCGAGAACCTCGCGCGCGGACTGCGGGCCGTCGCCGCGGGCGTCGGCGTGCACGCGACCCCCGCGCAGATCGCCGCGGCCGACGGCGTGGGCGCCCTCCTCGCGCCCGACCCGTCCCCGGCGACCGTCCCGAACATGCCGGGTGCCGCCGACCCCACGCAGGTGCTCCCGCACAACGCGGGCTCCTACGACCCGTACGGCGCCACCAGCGTGCTGCCGCACACCTCCGGCGACGCCGACCCCACCTCCGTCCTGCCGACCCGCGGCGCGGCCGACCCGACCGCGGTCCTGCCGCCCGTGCCCCCGAACCAGCCGGGCGGCGGCCAGGGAGAGGACCCGCACCCCTGGCAGAACCAGCTCCGCGCGGCCCGCGACCGCAACGACCAGACGCAGGTCCAGTACCTCGACCCGAACGAGGACCCGCTGCGCCGCCGTCCCCAGCGACAGGTGGCCCGGCCGCAGCAGCAGCCCCAGCAACCCCAGCAGCAGCGACCGCAGCGCGGCCGGCAGCAGCAGCAGCAGGGCTACGGCTACCCGCAGCAGCAGGACCCGCAGCAGTACGCGCCGCGTCACCAGCAACAGCAGCCGCAGCGCTACGCCCCGGCTCCCCAGCAGCAGCCCCAGCCGCAGCGCTACGCCGAGCCGCAGCAGCCCGCGCCGCGTCCCGCGCGTGAACCCCGTCAGCGCAGCGCCAACCCCATGAAGATCCCGGGGCTCGGCTGCCTGAAGGGCTGTCTGTTCACCATCGTCATCCTCTTCGTGGCCGGCTGGCTGGTGTGGGAGTTCAGCCCCCTCCAGGACTGGATCGGCAGCACGAAGGGCTACTGGGCCCAGCTCAGCGACTGGTTCGACACGGTCAGCGGATGGGTCGGCGACCTCGGCGGAAGCGGCTCCTCGGGCAACTGACCCTGTGGATTTGTCGATATCTGACGGGTGATTTCCGCCTCGGGAGTGAAGGTTGGCTCCTCGGACGCGTACTTTTAGCGACAACACGCGTCTGTAGGAGCAGTCTTGGCACGCAAGATCGGCAGCCGGTACACCGCGAACCAGATCCTGGGGCGGGGGAGCGCCGGCACGGTGTGGCTGGGCGAGGGACCCGAGGGTCCCGTCGCCATCAAGCTGCTGCGCGAGGACCTGGCGTCCGACCAGGAGCTCGTGGGGCGCTTCGTGCAGGAGCGCACCGCCCTGCTCGGTCTCGACGACCCCCACGTGGTGGCGGTCCGTGACCTGGTCGTCGACGGCAACGACCTCGCCCTCGTCATGGACCTCGTCCGCGGCACCGACCTGCGCACCCGGCTCGACCGGGAGCGCAGGCTCGCCCCCGAGTCGGCCGTCGCGATCGTCGCCGACGTCGCCGACGGGCTGGCCGCCGCGCACGCCGCCGGTGTCGTCCACCGCGACGTGAAGCCCGAGAACGTCCTGCTCGACATGCAGGGTCCGCTCGGCCCGGGCGGATCCCACCCCGCCCTCCTCACCGACTTCGGTGTGGCCAAGCTCATCGACTCCCCGCGCCGCACCCGGGCCACGAAGATCATCGGCACCCCGGACTACCTGGCCCCCGAGATCATCGAGGGACTGCCGCCGCGCGCCGCCGTCGACATCTACGCCCTGGCCACCGTGCTCTACGAGCTGCTCGCCGGGTTCACGCCCTTCGGCGGCGGCCATCCCGGCGCCGTCCTGCGCCGCCACGTCACGGAGACCGTCGTCCCGCTCCCCGGCATCCCGGACGAGCTGTGGCAGCTCATCGTGCAGTGCCTCGCCAAGGCGCCCGCCTCCCGGCTGCGCGCTTCCGAGCTGGGAGCCCGGCTCCGGGAGCAGCTGCCGCTGCTGGCCGGGATGCCGCCGCTGGACGTGGACTCGCCGGACGCGGAGGGCGAGGAGGCGGACGAGGAGCGCCAGGAGAACGACGAGAGCGCGGAGCCGGCGGAGCCCGCCGCGGAGCGGGTGCGGCGCGGGGCCGTGCCGCTGGTGCCGGGGGCCGCGCCCGACTCGAACCGCGACACCCACACCTCGATGCGGGTGCCGGCGCCCGACGAACTGGCCGGCGGCGCCCGCGGCACCGCGCGGGCGCCCCGGGCCGCCGGCGCCCCCAGGCCCGGGTCCGCACGGCACCGTGCCTCCGCCCGGCGGCGGCGGATCACGCTGGGGGCCGCGGCGGTCGCGCTCGTCGCCGCGGTGGGGGTCGGCACCTGGCTCGCGACCTCCGGCGACGACGCCGGCGCGAACCCCCAGGACACCAAGAACTCGGCCCCGTCGTCCCCGTGAACCCGGTGTGAGGCCCCGGGTGTGAGACCCCGGGCGGGAGCCTTTCGCCCCCCTCCGCCCCCACCCGTCCCGTCCCTGAGGGCTGCGCCCCCGGACCCCCGCTTCGGCCCGGACGGCCTCGCCCTCGATCGCCGGACCGGCTGGACCCCCGGGGGACGAGGGCGGGCCCGGTTGTCGTAGCCGTTACGCTGGAGGCGTGGCAGTCGTCGATGTATCCGAAGAGCTCAAGTCCCTCTCCTCGACCATGGAGTCGATCGAGGCCGTCCTGGACCTCGACAAGCTGAGGGCAGATGTCGCCGTGCTCGAGGAGCAGGCGGCCGCGCCGTCCCTGTGGGACGACCCCGACGAGGCGCAGAAGATCACCAGCAAGCTGAGCCACCTCCAGGCGGAGGTCAGGAAGGCCGAGGCGCTCCGCGGACGCATCGACGATCTGAGTGTGCTCTTCGAGATGGCCGAGGAGGAGGACGACCCGGACACCCGCGCCGAGGCCGAGACCGAGCTCACGGCCGTCAAGAAGGCGCTGGACGAGATGGAGGTCCGCACCCTCCTGTCCGGCGAGTACGACTCCCGCGAGGCCGTCGTCACCATCCGCGCCGAGGCCGGCGGCGTCGACGCCTCCGACTTCGCCGAGAAGCTCCAGCGCATGTACCTGCGCTGGGCGGAGCGCCACGGCTACAAGACGGAGCTGTACGAGACCTCGTACGCGGAAGAGGCGGGCATCAAGTCCACCACCTTCGCCGTCCACGTCCCGTACGCCTACGGCACGCTCTCCGTCGAGCAGGGCACCCACCGTCTCGTGCGCATCTCTCCCTTCGACAACCAGGGGCGTCGCCAGACCTCGTTCGCCGGTGTCGAGATCCTGCCCGTCGTCGAGCAGACCGACCACATCGAGATCGACGAGTCGGAACTGCGCATCGACGTGTACCGCTCGTCCGGTCCGGGCGGCCAGGGCGTCAACACCACGGACTCCGCGGTGCGCCTGACCCACCTGCCCACCGGCATCGTCGTCTCCTGCCAGAACGAGCGGTCGCAGATCCAGAACAAGGCCTCGGCGATGAACGTGCTGCAGGCCAAGCTGCTGGAGCGGCGCCGCCAGGAGGAGCAGGCCAGGATGGACGCCCTCAAGGGCGACGGCGGCAACTCCTGGGGCAACCAGATGCGTTCGTACGTCCTGCACCCGTACCAGATGGTCAAGGACCTCCGCACCGAGTTCGAAGTCGGCAACCCCGAGGCCGTGTTCGGTGGCGAGATCGACGGCTTCCTGGAGGCCGGAATTCGCTGGCGCAAGCAGCAGGAGAAGTAACCCGCGCGAACGGCCGCGCCGGGGACGGGAATTCCCGACCCGCTGCGGCGGCCGCTTTGTCGACAAGGCAACTGCCGTCCACCGGACGGCAGTTGCCTTTGTTGTGGGGGTTCTCTGGGTTTTACGTCACAGTCACATGTCCTCACGACAGGCAAATGGCGCCCTTCCGGACATCGCGTACGCAACGACCTTGACGTTGCTGTGAAAACTGGGAAGGGTGACGCGTGGCATGCGTATCTCTGGGGCGCATGTGAACCGGGGGGCCGAGAGAGGCCACCTGTGACGCCGTGGCCCCGGGCGCTGCTCCACTGACGATCAGCTACTGGGGGTAGCAGGCAGATGACCAAGAAGACGCGGATCCGCGTGGCGCGGATAGCCGCCGGTGCGGTGATTGCCGCCGGTGCTTCGCTCACCGCTGCGGGTGCCGCTTCGGCGCTCGACCTGAATGTCGGCATCGGCGCGACCACCGCCGACGACCCGACGCCCACTCCGACCGACACGGGCATCCCGACCGAGCCGACCGGTGAGCCCACCGAGCCCACCGAGGAGCCGACCCAGCCCACGGAGGAGCCCACCGAGCCCACCGAGGAGCCCACGGAGCCCACCGAGGAGCCCACTCAGCCGACCGACGAGCCGACCGAGCCGACCGAGGACCCGACCTCGACCCCGACCCAGGGCGGCGGCTCGGGCACCGGCGGTAACGACGCCGACCCCGACGGCGGCTCCTCCGCCCAGGACGAGGGCTCCTCCGCCCTCACCGACACCGGCTCGGACACCGCCCCGCAGGGCAAGAACGACGGCGAGCTGGCCGAGACCGGTGCGGGCCAGACGACCTTCCTGCTGATCGGCGCCGCCACGATGATCGCCGGCGGCATCGGCTTCCGGATGCTCCCGCGTCTCGCGGGCGGCCGCGGCACCACCGCAGCCTGACGCGCACGCGCACCACGAAGGGCCCGGAGCACCTCGCTCCGGGCCCTTCGTCATGTCAGGGGCAGGTCATCGCCCTCGGGCCGTGATCGGCCGCGAGAGGCTCAGACGGTCTGGTGGGCCACCAGTGCCAGCGCGGCGACCAGCACCGCGAGCAGGGCGATCAGTGCCATCGGGTTCATGCCCGCGAAGGGGCTCTCCTGCTGGAGCCGCTCGCGGTTCGCGCGGCAGACGCGGCAGCGGCCCTCGCTGACAGGCCCCGCACAGTTAGCGCACACCAGTCGGTCGTACGTCATGCGCCGGCCCTCCTTGCGCTGTCTTCCGCGCCGCACCGACTCCTGCGGGCGCGTCGCTCTCTTAACGCTGCGGGGAACGCAACCGTTCCCCTTCCACTGTGCCAGGTTCCGCGGATTTCGGCGCGGCTCGCCTTATCCTGCCCCGCCGAGAAGTCCGCCAGCCGCTCGGATCGAGGAAAGATCCGGAGAGATCAAGGGAGAATCGGACCTCAGATCCGTGACAAAAAGTGCAAGCCGCGCGCAACCCCGTACGCCGACTGCGCTCGCACACCCGGTTCGCGTATGGTCACGCACACCTACCCCCGGCGACCCGTGGTGCATCCGTGATCCGATTCGACAACGTCTCCAAGGTCTACCCCAAGCAGACCCGCCCCGCCCTCAGGGATGTCTCCCTGGAGGTCGAGCGCGGAGAATTCGTGTTCCTCGTGGGCTCCTCCGGCTCCGGAAAGTCCACCTTCCTGCGACTGGTCCTCCGCGAGGAGCGGTGCAGCCACGGTCAGGTGCACGTCCTGGGCAAGGACCTCGCGCGCATCTCCAACTGGAAGGTGCCGCAGATGCGCCGCCAGCTGGGGACCGTGTTCCAGGACTTCCGTCTCCTGCCCAACAAGACGGTCGCCGAGAACGTGGCCTTCGCCCAGGAGGTCATCGGCAAGTCCCGCGGCGAGATCCGCAAGTCCGTGCCCCAGGTGCTCGACCTCGTCGGCCTGGGCGGCAAGGAGGACCGGATGCCCGGCGAGCTGTCCGGCGGTGAGCAGCAGCGTGTGGCCATCGCGAGAGCCTTCGTGAACCGGCCCAAGCTCCTCATCGCGGACGAGCCGACCGGAAACCTCGACCCGCAGACCTCCGTCGGCATCATGAAGCTGCTCGACCGGATCAACCGGACGGGCACCACCGTGGTGATGGCGACCCACGACCAGAACATCGTGGACCAGATGCGCAAGCGCGTCATCGAGCTGGAGCAGGGCCGACTCGTCCGCGACCAGGCACGCGGCGTCTACGGCTACCAGCACTGATCATCGACCACGGAAAGGTCTGAGGAAGACGCCATGCGCGCGCAGTTCGTTCTGTCGGAGATCGGTGTCGGTCTCCGCCGCAACCTGACCATGACCTTCGCGGTCGTCGTCTCGGTCGCCCTCTCGCTCGCCCTGTTCGGCGGGTCGCTCCTGATGAGCGACCAGGTGAACACCATGAAGGGCTACTGGTACGACAAGGTCAACGTCTCGATCTTCCTCTGCAACAAGAGCGACGCCGAGTCCGACCCCAACTGCGCCAAGGGCGCGGTGACCGCCGACCAGAAGAAGCAGATCCTCGCCGACCTGGACAAGATGACCGTCGTCCAGAAGGTCGCGTACGAGTCCTCGGACCAGGCGTACAAGCACTACAAGGAGCAGTTCGGCGACTCCCCGCTGGCCAGCAGCCTCACGCCGGACCAGATGCAGGAGTCGTACCGGATCAAGCTCCAGGACCCGGAGAAGTACCAGGTCATCGCCACCGCCTTCGACGGCCGGGACGGCGTGCAGTCCGTGCAGGACCAGAAGGGCATCCTGGACAACCTCTTCGGGCTCCTCAACGGTATGAACTGGGCCGCGCGCGCGGTGATGGCGATGATGCTCGTCGTCGCGCTGATGCTGATCGTCAACACCGTCCGCGTCTCGGCGTTCAGCCGGCGCCGCGAGACCGGCATCATGCGCCTCGTCGGCGCCTCCGGCTTCTACATCCAGGCGCCGTTCATCGCGGAGGCCGCGGTCGCCGGACTCATCGGCGGCGGTGTCGCCTGCGGGTTCCTGCTGATCGCCCGGTACTTCATCATCGACCACGGACTCGCGCTGTCCGAGAAGCTGAACCTGATCAACTTCATCGGCTGGGACGCGGTGTTGACCAAGCTGCCGCTCATCCTCGCGACGAGCCTGCTGATGCCGGCGCTGGCCGCGTTCTTCGCGTTGCGCAAGTACCTGAAGGTGTGACACATGCCAAGAGGGCCGTACCGTCAACCGGCGGTGCGGCCCTTCGCGTTGTCCTAGACTCACCGGCATGTCAGGCCGTGACCCGTTCTGCGAGCCCCGCCGCATGTGCCGCGGGGCGGCCCTGACGTTGGTGTTCGCGAGCGTCCTCGCCGCCGGTGCGGCGACCGGATCCTTCTCCGACGGCGCGCCGAAGGCCGCGGGCGACGGGCCCCGCCCGGCACCGGCTCGCCACCAGGAGACCGTCACCCGGGCGGCCGCCGAGGCGATGGCCGACGGCAAGTCCCCCATGGAGGCCGCCGAACGCGCCGTCAGCCGCAGCGGCGACCGCTGGGGCGCGGTCTACTCCCAGGGCGAGTACGAGGAGTTCGAGGAAGCGCTCGACGGCCGGTACACCGGCGTCGGCCTCTGGGCCCGCCGTGAGCGGGACGGACGGATCGAGGTCACCCGGGTCGCCTCCGGCTCGCCCGCCGCCGCGGCCGGCATCCACGAGGGCGACCTGCTGCGCTCCGTCGACGGCACCCGGGTGGACGGCCGGCCCGTCACCGAGGTCGTCGCCTTACTGCGCGGCGAGGCGGACGACGCCGACGCCGGCACCCAGGTCTCCCTCGGCCTGGAGCGCGGTTCGCGCAACTGGAGCCGCACCCTGCGCCGGGCCACCCTCTCCACGGACTCCGTGACCGTGGGCCGGCTCCCCGACGACGCCACCGTGATCAAGGTCGCCGCCTTCACCAAGGGGGTGGGCCACGCCGTACGGACCGCCGTCGACCGGGCTCCCCGGGGCGGCGGGATCGTCCTCGACCTGCGCGGCAACTCCGGAGGCCTGGTCACCGAGGCCGTCACCGCCGCCTCCGCCTTCCTCGACGGCGGCCTCGTCGCCACGTACGACGTGAACGGCGCCCAGCGCGCCCTGCACGCCGATTCCGGCGGCGACACCGCCCGGCCCCTCGTCACCCTCGTCGACGGCGGCACGATGAGCGCCGCCGAGCTGCTCACCGGGGCCCTCCAGGACCGCGGGCGCGCCGTCGTCGTCGGGTCCAGGACCTTCGGGAAGGGCTCGGTCCAGATGCCGAGCCGGCTGCCCGACGGCTCCGTCGCCGAGCTGACCGTCGGCCACTACCGCACCCCGGCGGGCCGGTCCGTCGACGGCCGGGGCATCACGCCCGACCTGGAGGCGGACAAGAAGCCCCTGGAGCGGGCCGAGACCGTTCTGAGCGGTCTGGGCGACCCTTCGTGACGCGCCGGGCCCCCTCCCGGTAATCGGCTTTCCCCCGAGGCCCCCGGTAGTGCGAAAATGGCCAGCACTATGAGCAAGGGAATGTACGTACCGAAGGAGTCCCAGCCCAAGCAGGGAGGCCAGGCCTCCGGCAAGGCCAAGGACGGCAAGCGCAAGATCGTCGCGCAGAACAAGAAGGCACGGCACGACTACGCGATCGTCGACACCTACGAGGCCGGGCTCGTCCTGACCGGCACCGAGGTGAAGTCGCTGCGGCAGGGGCGAGCCTCGCTGACGGACGGCTTCGTCCAGATCGACGGGAACGAGGCGTGGCTGCACAACGCCCACATCCCGGAGTACAGCCAGGGCACCTGGACCAACCACACCGTCCGCCGCAAGCGGAAGCTCCTCCTGCACCGCGAGGAGATCGACAAGCTGGAGGCGAAGACCCAGGAGACGGGTCACACGATCGTTCCGCTCGCCCTGTACTTCAAGGACGGCCGGGCGAAGGCGGAGATCGCGCTCGCCCGCGGCAAGAAGGAGTACGACAAGCGGCAGACCCTGCGCGAGAAGCAGGACCGGCGCGAGTCGGACCGCGCGATCGCGGCGGCCAAGCGCAAGCAGCGCGGCCAGTGAGAGCGGCTCCGCCGGAATAGGCTGGCACCGTCGTGCGTCGGTCACGTACGATGGCACCGCACCTCACCGTGGGTGTGGGTTCCTCTTCGGAGGGCCGGGCGTCACAGGCTGGTCGGTTAAGGCGGCCACCGGAGACGCATTGATAAATCAACATGGGGATGATCGGTTTCGACAGCGGCTGTTGAAGCAGGGGAAGCGTGTCGAGGAAGCGGCAATGATCTCGTTAACCATATGTCGCAAAAAATAATCGCCAATTCCAAGAGCGATTCCCAGTCCTTCGCCCTCGCTGCCTAATAAGCAGTGAGTGAAGGACCCTTAATGGGTGTCAGCCCGGGAGTGTTCCCGACCCGGATCCTGGCATAATCTAGGGGACTAAACCATCGAGCCCGGTCACGGGGTTCGCTGGGAAATCAAACAGTGACTGAGCCCGTCGGCGACTTGTTCGCGTGATCGCCGGGGCTGAGAAAATCACAGCGAACTGCACACGGAGAAGCCCTGATTTTGCACCGTTGGACGCGGGTTCGATTCCCGCCATCTCCACTCATCCCATGTGGGCCCGGGCCCCGTCGCTTTCGAGCGGCGGGGCCCGAGTCATGTCGCGGTCCGGGGTCCGCGGTCGTCAGTACGGCGAGCGTTCCGGATACGGCGCGTTCCCCGTGTCCGACGTGGACCACCTGGTCGAGACGGACTGACCATTCCGGCGTTCGTCCTCACGTGCCGCTTCAGGGAGTCGGCGTCCGCACCCCCGTACTCCCCCTCTCCACCAGCCGAGGTGCCAACAAGGTCGCCTCCGCGACCGGTGTGCCCGCCAGTTTCCGCATCAGCAGCTCGACCGCCTGTGCGCCCACCTCCGCCGACGGGATGGCGATGGACGTGACCGGGACGGGGAGGCTCTCGGCGAGTTCGTCCGGGCAGATCGCCGTGACCGACAGATCGGCCGGCACCCGCAGGCCGAGGTGGGCGAAGGCGTCGATCAACGGTTCCAGCACGGGCTCGTTGTGGACGACCACGCCCGTCAGACCTGGTTGCTCCCGCAGGAGTTGCTCGGCCATCCGGCGTGCCGCGGCGGGGGAGGCCTCGCAGGGGTGGACGGACGACACCAGGCCGGCCCGGTCGGCGGCGGCCGTGAACCCCTCCACGACCCGTTGCGCGAACGCCGTCCCCCGCACGTACACCTCGGGCGGCGAGCCGACCAGGGCGACGACCCGGTGCCCGAGCTCCGCGAGCCGTTCCACGCAGAGTTCGCCGGCCGCCCTGAAGTCCAGGTCGATACAGGTCAGGCCCTCGGCCGCGGCCGGGAAGCCGATCAGCACCGACGGCCGGTCCAGCGCCCGCAGCAACGACAGCCGGGGATCGTGCAGTTGGACGTCCATCACGATCAGCGCGTCCACCAGCGCCGTGTCCGCGACCCGGCGCAGCCCCTCCTCCCCCTCCTCCTGCGTGAGCAGCAGCACGTCGTGGTCGTGCCGCCGTGCCTCCGTCACCACCGACACCGCGAACTGCATCACGACCGGCACATGGATGCCCGCCCGCAGCGGCACGACCAGCGCCAGGACGTTCGAGCGGCTGCTCGCGAGGGCCCGGGCGCCCGCGTGCGGCCGGTAGCCGAGGCGGCGGATGCTCTCCTCGACGCGGCGCCGGGTCTCCTCGGAGATCGGCCGTTTGCCGCTGAGCGCGTACGAGACCGTGCTGGGGGAGACCCCGGCGTGCCGGGCCACATCGGTGATCTTGACCATCAGGCGGACTCCACCTCCAGGGACAGGAAGCCGGTGCCCGCGGCGGCCCGCACCTCACGCCCGTCCACGGCCAGCCCCCAGGGGGCAGCGGGATCCGAACAGGACGCGCGCAGGGTGTTCCCCTCGCGGACGACGGTGAAGGTCACCCCGCCGACCGGCACGGTCACCCGCATGCCCCGCTCCGGCCGGTACGCGTGCAGGGTGACCCCGTCCGCGTGGTCGTAGTCGGGCCGGTCCTCCACCGACCCCACCGGGATCACCGCGCCCGGCCGCACGAGCAGCGGAACGCTGGTGAAGTCGTGCCGCTCGCGGACCCAGCGCGGCCCGGTCACCGTCCGGCCGGTGAGGAGGTGCGTCCAGACGCCCTCGGGGACGTAGTAGGTGACCTCGCCCTCGTCGCTGAAGACCGGGGCGACCAGCAGGTCGGAGCCGAGCATGTACTGCCGCTCCAGATGCGCGCACCCCGGATCGTCCGGGAACTCCAGGACCATCGCCCGCATCATCGGCACCCCCTCAGTGTGGGCGGTGCGGGCGGCCCCGTACAGATACGGCATGAGGCGGAGCTTGAGCCGGGTGAACAGCCGCAGCACGTCCACGGCCTCCTCGTCGAAGAGCCACGGCACCCGGTACGACGACGAACCGTGCAGACGGCTGTGCGAGGACAGCAGCCCGAACGCGATCCACCGCTTGAACAGCGCGGGCGACGGCGTCCCCTCGAAGCCGCCGATGTCGTGGCTCCAGAACCCGAACCCCGACATGCCGAGGCTGAGCCCGCCGCGCAGGGACTCGGCCATCGACGCGTACGTGGCCTCGCAGTCGCCGCCCCAGTGCACCGGGAACTGCTGGCTCCCCGCGGTCGCCGACCGGGCGAAGACCACGGCCTCGTGCTCCCCCCGGTGCTTGCGGAGCACGTCGAACACGGTCCGGTTGTAGAGGTACGTGTAGTAGTTGTGCATCCGCTCCGGGTCGGCGCCGTCGGCGTACGCCACGTCGACCGGGACCCGTTCGCCGAAGTCGGTCTTGAAGCAGTCGACGCCCTGGGCGAGCAGCGCCTCCAGTTTCGAGGCGTACCACGCGCGGGCGCCCGCGCTGGTGAAGTCGACCAGGGCCATGCCCGGCTGCCACAGGTCCCACTGCCAGACGCTCCCGTCGGGTCTGCGGAGCAGGTGCCCGAGTTCGCGGCCCTCCGCGAACAGCGGTGAGCGCTGGGCGATGTAGGGGTTGATCCAGACGCTGATCCGCAGCCCCTTGTCCTTCAGGCGCGCCAGCATCGCCTCCGGGTCCGGGAACACCCGCGGGTCCCACCGGAAGTCGCACCAGTTGAACTCGCGCATCCAGAAGCAGTCGAAGTGGAAGACGGACAGCGGCAGTTCACGGTCGCGCATGCCGTCGATGAAGGAGGTGACGGTCGCCTCGTCGTAGGAGGTGGTGAACGACGTCGAGAGCCACAGCCCGAACGACCAGGGCGGCGGGAGGGCCGGCCGGCCGGTCAGCTCCGTGTACCGGCGCAGGATGTCCTTCGGCGTCGGGCCGTGGATGACGTAGTACGTCAACTGCTGGGTCTCCGCGCTGAACTGGACCCGGGAGACCGCCTCGGAGCCGACCTCGAAGGAGACCCGGCCCGGGTGGTCCACGAACACGCCGTAGCCCGCGTCCGTCAGATAGAACGGCACGTTCTTGTAGGCCTGTTCGGTGGCCGTGCCGCCGTCCGCGTTCCACATGTCCACGACCTGGCCGTTCTTGGCCAGGGGGCCGAACCGTTCGCCGAGGCCGAAGACCTGGGTGCCGACCCCGAGGTTCAGCTGCTCGCGCAGGTAGTGGGCGCCGTCCGCGTCCCGCATGATGCCCATGCCCTTGGGGCCGCTGCTGGTGAGCGTGCGGCCGTTCGCGCGGAAGTCGACGTGCCAGGGCGCGGTGCGGTCCACCCGGACGGACAGCGCGCCCGCGGTGAGTGTGGCGTGCGTGTCGTCGTACTCCACCAGCGGCTCGAACTCGCCCGTCCGTACCTCGAAATGGGGCCCCCGCGACCGCTCGCCCTGGAAGTGGGTGAACGTGACGCCGATGACGTCGGGCATCGGCGCGTGCGCGCTGATCGTCACGACCGGTCCCTTCAGCAGGTCCCCGCGGTGCCGGATGGGCTGCGTGGGTGCGTGGATCTCCAGGCCGTCCGGACCAGCGGTCACGTCGAGGACCTCGACCGGGTGAGCGGCGGTGACACCGTCGCGCAGCAGCCAGTAGCCGTCCGTGAACTTCACTGTCGTACCCCTTACTTGACTGCGCCGACGGCGATACCGCGGGTCAGGGTCCGCTGGAAGAGGAGGAAGAAGACGATGGCGGGCAGGACGCCCAGCAGGGCGGCCGCGTTCGTCATGGTGGCGTCCATCAGACGCTGCCCCTGGAGGACACCGAGGGCCACCGACACCGTCTGGTTGTCGTTCGAGATCAGCATGACCAGCGGCAGCAGGAACTCGTTCCACGTCCAGATGAAGAAGAAGACGAGGAGCACACCGATCGTCGGCCGGCTGACCGGCACCACGATCCGCCACAGCACCTGCCACCGGCTCGCCCCGTCGATCCGGGCGGCCTCGATGATCTCGCGCGGGAACCGCCCGAGCACCGAGGAGAGGAGATAGGTGCCGAACGCCGCCTGGATCACCGTGAACACGATGATCACGCTGAGCCGGGTGTCGTAGAGGCCGGCCTGCTTGCTCAGGTAGTACACCGGGTAGACCAGCGCCTCCTGCGGCAGCGTGTTCGCGAGGACGAAGAACGCCAGCACCCAGGTGCGGCCCCTGATCCGCCCGATGCCGATCGCGTACGCGTTCAGGACGGACAGCACGGCGGCACCCGCCGCCACCGAGCCCGAGATCAGCACCGAGTTGAGGAGCTTGCGCCCGAAGTCGACGCGCTCCCAGAAGTCCTTCAGGCCGTCGAGGTAGAGGCCGTGCGGGAGGCTCAGCGGGCCGTGCTCGGCGTACTCCGCGGGCGACTTGACCGCGTTGAGCGCGACGACGACGAAGGGCAGCACCATGAACAGGGCACCGACGACGAGCGCCAGCAGCACCGGATACCTGCGCAGCGCGGTCATCGGCCGCCCCCTTCCTCGGCGTTCTCGGCCCGCGACTGGAACCCCAGCGCGACCAGCGCGAGGGCCAGGATGACGACGGTCAGGACGGTGGAGATCGCGGCGCCGTAGCCGACCTGGGTCTTCTCGAAGAACGTCGTGAAGGAGAAGTAGGACGGCACGTCGGTGGCGCCGCCCGGACCCCCCTTGGTCAGCACGTACACCGCCCCGAACACCTTGAGCGCCGCGATCGTGCACCACAGCAGCACGACGGAGATCTCCGGGCGGATCTGCGGCAGCGTGATGTGCCAGAAGCGTCGCCACCAGCCCGCGCCGTCCAGTTCGGCGGCCTCGTACAACTGCGGGTCCACGCGCTGCAGGCCCGCCATGAAGACGACGAGCGGGAAGCCGATCTGCACCCACACCATCACGCCCATGACGCTGTACAGCGCGATGTCCGGATCGCCCAGCCAGTCCTGCTGCCAGGACCCGAGGCCGACCGCCTTCAGCAGGTCGTTGAGCGAGCCGTCCTCGGGCGCCAGGATCCAGCTCCACACGATGCCGGCGACCGCGATCGGCAGGACCTGCGGGAGATAGAAACAGGCACGCAGCACGGAGGCCGTCCGCGACCCGAAATGCTTGCCGACGAAGTCGAACAGGGCCGCCGCCAGCACGAGTCCGAGCGCGGTCGGTACGACGGCCATCGCGACGACCATGAACAGGCTGTGCCGGAACGACGCCCAGAACTCCGCGTCGCCCATCAGCTCCCGGTAGTTGGCGAGCCCCGTGAAGTGCGGGGTGCCCACCCCTTGCCAGTCGGTGAAGCTCACCCCGGTGTTCATCAGGAACGGCGCGACGACCACCACGAGGAACCCGGCGAACCCAGGGACGAGGAAGAGGGCGTAGGAGGAGCCCGGGCGGCGCGGGCGCGACGCTCCACCGCGCCGCCCGCGCGCCACCCGGACACTCCGCTCGACGGTGGCCGTCATGTCTTCGGTACGCCCTTGTCGTACGCCTTCTGCAACGCCGACAGGTAGTCGTCCGGCTTCTCGCTCCCGGTGATCAGCTTCTGCGTCTCCGAGACCAGGACGTCGTAGAAACCGGCGACGGGCCAGTCCGGATAGAAGGCGAGACCGTCCTTGCCGGACAGGGAGTTGAAGTCGGCGATCAGCGACTTGGCGCGCGGGTCGGTCACGGCGGCCGGGTCGGCCGCCACCGGGACACCGCCCTGGTTGCCCAGCAGGTTCTGGATCTTCTTCGACAGGGTGATGTCGATGAAGTCGTAGGCGAGTTCCTTGTTCTTCGCGCCCTTGGGGACGACCCACAGGTTGCCGCCGGAGCCGAGGGTGAGGTCGCTCCCGGGCCACAGGAAGGTGCCCCAGTCGAACTTGTTCTCCGCCTTGAAGCGGCCGTACCACCAACTCCCGCTGAACAGGATCGGGTTCTTCCCCTGGATGAAGGAGACTCCGGCGTCCTCGGCCTTGAGACCCGTGGACTTCTTGCCGATGTACCCCTTCTTCACCCAGTCGGCGAAGGTCTCGGCCGCGTACGTCCAGGCCGCGTCGTGGAAGTCGGTGCGGCCCTTGTACAGCTCGTAGCGGTCGACCCAGGAACGGTCGGCCTTGGAGAGAGCCAGCTGATAGAGGTACTGCTGGGCGACGTACTCGGCGCCCGCGTTGGCGAGCGGGGTGATGCCCTTCTTCACGAACGTGTCCATCGCCGCGGTGAGCTCGTCGACCGAGGTGGGCCGCGCGATCCCGTACTTCTTGAAGAGGTCCTTGTTGTAGAAGACCATCGTGTACTCGGCGTAGTCGGGCACGCCGTACCACTTGCCCGAGCCCATCACGCCGTTGGCGTCGTACCGGCTGATGGTCCGCACCCCGCCGGTGAGCTTCTTGTCCCAGCCGCGCCGGGTCACCTCGGGCGTGAGATCGGTGAGCAGCCCCTGCTTCGACAGCAGGCCCGCGGTCGCGTTGCCCTTGTTGTACTCCATCAGGTCCGGCGCGTCGTTCGAGTTGAGGACCATGGGCGCCGTCTTCTGGATCTGCTCGAAGCCCTTCTCCTCGAACTTCACCTTCACGCCCGGGTGCTGCGCCTCGAACTCCTTGATGGCCTCCTTCCAGGCCACCCCCATCGCACTGTCCGGCCCTTCGTAGTGCCACAGCCGCAGGGTCCGGCCGTCCGAGGAGCCGCTGTCCGAGCTGCCGCACGACGTGGCCAGCAGGGCGCCCGCCAGGGCCACGGCGGCCACCGCCGCACGCCTTCTTTTCGTCAACATCCACTGCCTCCAGGGGAGTTGGATGGGTATCGGGAGCGTCACGCGGCGATTGTCGAATCGTTTCGATGCGTGACGTCGAAGCGCTTCGACGGGGGAAGGTAGGTGGGGGAGGAGGACCCGTCAATGGGCTGCGCGGGAATTGGCGCACGGGTTCGACGGGTCGGACGGCACGGCGGCCGTGGCACGGATGCCCGCGCTCCGGTCCCCGGGCTCCGTCCGTGGCCCCCGCCGCGTCACGTCGAGGCCGGCGGCGGCCGGGATCCGCCGAGGGGCACCCGGCCGCACGCCCCGCGCGGCCACCGTGAACGCGAGCGTCGCCGCCAGGACCGGAACCCCGTACCCCGCCTCGGGGGACACGTGCTCCACCACCCAGCCCCCGGCCGCCGAACCGGCGGCCATCCCGCCGAGCAGGCCGGTCACCGCAAGGGTCATGCCCTCGTTCAACCGCCCCTCGGGCGTGCGCCGCTGGACCAGCGTCATCCCGGTCACCATCGTCGGAGCGGTCGCCATGCCCGCCACCAGCAACGCGCCCGCGAGCAGCGGCAGCGAACCCGTCAGCACGACGGCGAACAGCGGCAGCGTCAGCAGGACGGCCATGGCGGCGACACAGCGCGCGAAGCGCCGTTCGGCGAGCGACGCGGGAGCGCCCCCGCCCACCCCCACGGAGCCGTACAACAGCCCCGCCGCGCACGACCCCGCCGCCTGGAGCGCGAGCACCGCACCCGCCGCGGACCGGTGCCCCCGCTCGTCCGCGAACGCGATCGTCACCACCTCCATGGCCCCGAACACCGCGCCCGTCGCGAGGAAGGTGAACAACAGCGGGGGCATCCCGGGCGCGCGCACGGGCGACCGGGACACCGTCCGCGGCCGGAGCGGCGGCTCCGTCGACCGCTGGGCCGCGAACAGCAGGACACCCGTCATCAGCAGGACCGACGCCACGAGCATGCCCGCCTCCGGGAACAGCGTCCCGGACAGGAAGGCCGCGAGCACCGGACCGAGCATGAAGCACAGCTCGTCAGCGGCCTGTTCGAAGGAGTTCGCCGTGTGCAGGGCCGCCGGGTCGTCCGCGAGCAGGTGGGCCCAGCGCGCCCGGGACATGCCGCCGGTGTTCGGGGTGGTGGCCGTCGCGGCGTACGCGGCGAACAGCGTCCAGTCCGGAGCGCCGAACCGCACGCACAGCACGAGACCGATCCCGCCGAGCAGCGCGCAGGCCGTCGTGGGCACCGCCACCCGGGCCTGCCCGTGCCGGTCCACCAGGCGCGCGGTCCACGGAGCGACCACCGCCGTCGCCACCAGGCCGGTGGCGGTGACCGCGCCCGCGAGCGCGTACGAGCCCCGAGCACTCGCGATCATGACCACGGCGCTCACGCCGAACATGCCCATGGGCAGCCGTGCGACGAGGTTGCCGAGGGTGAAGGCGCGGGTGCCCGGGCGCGCGAACAGCCGGCGGTAGGGAGTGAGGGGTGACATGCGGCAACCCTCGCCCGGCACTCCGCGGGCGGTCCAACACCTGTTCCGTGGCGATTGACGCACCTGGGTTGTAGGTTCACGTGATGCCTGGTCGACGCCCCGTCCCCGGACCTCCCCGCGGATCACTCTCCGGAGCTTTCCCCGGACCCCTCCCCGGGCCTCTTCCCGGACACCTGGACCCTCGCCTGCTGCGCGCCTTCGTGGCCGTCGCCGAGGAACTGCACTTCACCCGGGCCGCCGCCCGGATGTACGTCGCCCAGCAGGCGCTGAGCCGGGACATCCGCCGGCTGGAGCGGGAGCTGGGGGCCGAGCTGTTCGTCCGTACGACCCGGCAGGTGACTCCCACGGTCGACGCCGAGCGGCTGCTGCCATACGCACGCCGCGTCCTCGAAGCGCACGACGCCCTGCTCGCCGCCTTCGCGCACCCGGGCGGCGCCGACCGCCCGCTCCTCGTCGACGTCAACACACCCGGCCTGGTCACCGGCCGCATCCTCGAAAGAGCCCGCGAACTCGCCCCCGCCTGCGAACTGATGGCCCGCTACGAGACCGGGCTGACCGGCGCCGCGACCGAACTGCTCGCCGGACGCCTCGACGCCTCGTTCGGCCGGTTCGCCGGACTCGACCCGGCCGTGCGGGCGCGCCTGGAGCAGCACTTCGTACGGTACGAACCCATGGCGGTCGTCCTGCCGGAGGACCATCGGCTCGCGGGACTGGACGAGGTGCCGCTGGCCGCCCTCTCCGGCGAGACCGTGTACGCGGGGGCCGGCAATCCCCGGACGCTGGAGTGGACCGATCTGGCGCGTCACCTGTTCGAGGGACGGGGGATCGACCTCGCGTCACCCGCGCCGGTGGCCGTCGGGCCCGAGGAGTTCCAGCGGGTGATGGCGAAGACCCGTACCCCCGTCCTCGCGGTGGTGGACTTCCCCGCCCTGGCTGGAACGGTGCTCAGACCGCTGGTCGACCCCGTCCCCCTGTCACCGGTGTCCCTGGTGTGGCGCAAGGGACTCGCGCATCCCGGGATCGACGCCCTCAGGCGTGCTGCCACCGAACTTGCGGGCGAGGAAGGATGGCTCATGAGTCACCTGGAAGGGTGGGTTCCCGCCAGGGAATCACTCGTCCTGATGACCCATGCATGAGACGTAACCCCACGAGTCCCTCACGGCGCTACATTTTTTCCTCCGGGCGCAGTGTGATATTTGGGGGCGCTTTGACCGGGTGGGGGCCCGGTCCGGACGACGAAGAGATGTAGGCCCGGAGTCGTCGCGCACCCCGTGAACAGTCCCGTGGGGGGAAGCACGTGCGCGTGGAGAACTGGCGAAATGACGCTCAACCGAATCGACGATCCGTCGATCAGCGGGACGGGCGGACAGCCGAACCGTCCCCGGGCCCAGGAGTCGCGGATCCGGTCGTCTGGCCGGAGGCCGGCGGCAGAACGGCATCGTGGCCGAGCAGGGGAGTTGGCATCAGTCCTGAGCGTGGGGAACGCGCCGACAGCGCCGTCGGCGGCTTCGGCGGACGTGCCGAACGAACCCCGGAACCCGACACGGCGCCGCTCCATGGCCGCGCGTCCGACGGCGGCCCGCTCTCCGGTGCCGCGGGAGACACCGGTCTCCTGCCCGACCGTGCGTCCGACGGCGACGCCGTGTCCGGAGGCGCCGACACCGAGGTGAGACCGTCGGCCGGGCGTTCCCGGTCGGGCCGTTCGGGCCGGTCACGCCTCCGCTTCGGCGGTTCCGGGGAGAGCGGGACGTCCTCCCGTGGCCGGCGGGCCAAGGGCCGGCCGTTCTTCGCCGATCCGCCGGCCGCCGACACCGCCGGATCGGAACCGCCGACCGAGGTGCTCACCGGACCCGCCGTGACACCCGGGCCGGACCCGGAGGCCGTGGCAGCCGGAGCGCGTCCGGTCCCGCCGTCCTGGGAACAGCCCGACGTCCCCGGGCACAACCACGACCCGCACGAGGTCACCGTCCAACTCGACGGCACGGGACGGCGGCTGGACGACCGGCTGGTCAAGCAGACCGAGGGCGGCGCGGCGGGCCAGGAGTCGGACGGCCCGGTCTTCGTCGACGAGTCCGGCCGCCGCAGCCGCCGCTACCGCCGGCTCGGCATCTTCGTCGCCGCGGCCTGCGCGGTCTACGCCGTCGTCATCGTCGCCACCCTCCTGTCCGGGAACTCGAACGCGCCCTGGCTGCCGGTGCCGGGCCAGAAGAAGGACCAGCCCGCGGGCAAGGTCGACACCTCGCCGCTGCCGTCCAAGGCGGTGGACCCGACCGCCCCCGGCGAGGCCGCCGCGCCCGGCACGGTGGAGACGGCCGCGGACGGCTCGACGCCCGCACCCGGGAAGACCCCGAAGGCCAAGGCCTCCGGCACGTCCAAGGCTCCCAAGGCGACGGGCGAGCCGAAGCCGAGCGCGTCGACGACGAAGAAGCCGAAGCCCGGCGTCACCTCGAAGGGCCCCGACCCCAAGCCGTCGAACCCGGTCGTCGACCCGCCCGCCGAATCGACCCCGCCCACGACACCCCCGTCCACGACACCCCCGGCCTCGGATCCGCCGGCCACCGGCGGTGGGGACGCGGGCGGCGGAACCGGCGCCCAGCCGGCGGGCTTCACGCCCTCGGCACCCGCCCCGAGCGACACGAGCTCGTCGGCGTCCGCCGCGCCGAGCGGCGTGTAGTCACCAGGGATCCGCGGTGCCGTTCCGCACACGCTCCACCGGCACCCGCCGGGCGGAACGGCTCACCGGTCGCACGCACCTCGCCGCCCGACGGCACGCGATCGACCGGCCGACACCGTGCGGGGCGGCCGCGGTCCGCGGGGCCGACGCCCACCGCGTCGCACCCGGGCGGCCGGTACCGGCCCCGGGCGACGGGCTGTCGTGCACCGGGGGCCACAGCGCCGCAGGCGACTCACCGCCGGCCGTCCGTCCGCCCCACCCCGGGTGGCTGCACCGGCACCCGCCCTTCGGGGCCGCACGCGGTCGTCCTCCGGCATCCGTCGTACGGGATCGCACGCGGACGCCCCTCGACCGGTACACCCGCGACCCCGGCCGTCACCACGGCCGGGGGCAACCCCGTCGGTGTCACGCCGAACCGCACGCGGTCCCTCGGGACCGGTCACCGCACGCGGTCCCTCGGGACCGGTCACCGCGCCGCGCCGGGTCCGTCCGGGCGGCGAGCGTCCCGAGTCCCCGTACACCTCACTCGTCCCTCATCACTCGTTCCCGGAGAACCCTCTCTGATGGCTTCCCGTACCAGCCGTCACGGTCCGGCGCCCAAGGCGCCCGGGCGTGGCTCACGCACCACCACGAAACGTCATCGTGACGCCCGGCGCCGGCGACTGCCGATGCGCTTCCTGCTGCCGATGTTCATCCTGCTCGCGATGATGGCGATGCTGATGCTGCGCGGCTACGTGCACAGCGAGATCCTCGCCGACCACCGCATCCAGCCCGAGGCCGCCACCGACAAGGTGCCGGAGAAGATCCTCGACGGCGGCCCCGTCATCGACACCCGCGGCGGCCGCACGACCAGCCTCGGCATCCCCGACCACCGCCTCGTCCTCACGTTCGACGACGGCCCCGACCCGACCTGGACGCCCCAGGTCCTCGACGTCCTCAAGGCGCACCACGCGCACGCCGTCTTCTTCGTCACCGGCACCATGGCCTCGCGCTACCCGGACCTGGTCGAACGCATGGTGCGGGAGGGCCACGAGGTCGGCCTGCACACCTTCAACCACCCCGACCTGTCGTACCAGTCGAAGAGCCGCATCGACTGGGAGCTCTCGCAGAGCCAGCTCGCCCTGGAAGGCGCCGCCGGCATCCGCACCTCACTGTTCCGGCCGCCGTACTCGTCCTTCGCCGACGCCATGGACGACCAGTCCTGGCCCGTCACGAAGTACATCGGCACCCGCGGCTACATCACCGTCGTCAACAACACCGACAGTGAGGACTGGCAGAAGCCGGGCGTCGCCGAGATCGTCCGCCGGGCCACGCCCAAGGGCGGCAAGGGCGCCATCGTCCTGATGCACGACTCCGGCGGCGACCGCCACCAGACCGTGCAGGCGCTGGACACCTTCATTCCCGAACTCCAGCAGCGGGGCTACGACTTCGAGAACCTCACCGAGGCACTCGACGCGCCGAGCGCGCACACCCCGGTCACCGGCCTCGACCTGTGGAAGGGCCGGGCCTGGATCTTCCTCGTCCAGGCCTCGGAAAGGACCACCGACGTCCTGGTCGTCGGCATCGCCGTCATCGGCGTCCTCGTGTTCACCCGGTTCGGTCTGATGCTGCTGCTCTCCGCCACGCACGCGCGCAAGGTCCGCCGGGCGGGCTTCCGTTGGGGACGGACCCCGATCACCGAACCGGTGTCGGTGCTGGTGCCCGCCTACAACGAGGCCAAGTGCATCGAGAACACCGTCCACTCCCTGATGGCGAGCGAACACCCCATCGAGATCCTCGTCGTCGACGACGGGTCGAGCGACGGCACCGCCCGCATCGTCGAGGACCTGGCCCTGCCGAACGTACGCGTCGTGCGCCAGCTCAACGCGGGCAAACCCGCCGCCCTCAACAGAGGCCTGGCGAACGCCAGTCACGACATCATCGTCATGATGGACGGCGACACCGTCTTCGAACCGGCGACCGTCCGCGAACTCGTCCAGCCCTTCGCCGACCCGCGCGTCGGCGCGGTCGCGGGCAACGCCAAGGTCGGCAACCGCGACTCCCTCATCGGAGCCTGGCAGCACATCGAGTACGTGATGGGCTTCAACCTCGACCGCCGCATGTACGACCTGCTGCGCTGCATGCCGACCATCCCCGGCGCCGTAGGAGCCTTCCGCCGCACGGCACTCGAGCGCGTCGGCGGCATGAGCGACGACACGCTCGCGGAGGACACCGACATCACCATGGCCCTGCACCGCGACGGCTGGCGCGTGGTCTACGCGGAGAACGCGCGCGCCTGGACCGAGGCCCCGGAGTCCGTCCAGCAACTGTGGTCCCAGCGCTACCGCTGGTGCTACGGAACCATGCAGGCCATCTGGAAGCACCGCCGTGCCCTCATCGAACGGGGTCCCTCGGGCCGCTTCGGCCGCGTCGGCCTGCCCCTGGTCTCCCTCTTCATGGTGCTCGCCCCACTGCTGGCACCCTTGATCGACATCTTCCTTCTCTACGGGGTCGTCTTCGGCCCGACGCAGAAGACGGTCGTCGCCTGGCTCGGAGTCCTCACCATCCAGGCAGTGTGCGCGGCCTACGCCTTCCGCCTGGACAAGGAACGCATGACCCACCTGATCTCGCTCCCCCTCCAGCAGGTCCTGTACCGGCAGTTGATGTACGTCGTCCTGCTGCAGTCCTGGATCACCGCCCTCACCGGCGGCCGGCTGCGCTGGCAGAAACTGCGCCGTACAGGCGTGGTGGGGGCACCGGGATCGGCCCCGCGCCAGCGGGAGCCGCAGGACGGGAACGAACGGAGGCCGGTCGGATGACCACGCACGAGTACCCGGTGGGGTCCACACCACCGCTGGGATCACCGAGGGTGGGGGTCCCGCGGCAGCCGGAGGGAGCGGGCGCACACCCCGGTCCGGGGACGGAGTCACCTCCTGACCCGGGGTCCCGGCGCCACGGGGGAGGAGTGCCGGAGCCCGGCCGGGGCGCGGCGCACCGGCGTACAGGGCACCCCTCCGCCGATCCTCCCTCCGCCGATCCGTCGTCCGCCGGTCGTCCGTCCGCCGATCCATCGGTGGCGGAACAACCCCCCTCCGCGCCCCGCCGCCCGGGCCGCGACCGCTATCTGGACCTGCTGCGCTCCATCGCCCTGGTGCGCGTGGTCGTCTACCACCTCTTCGGGTGGGCGTGGCTGTCGATCCTTTTCCCCTCCATGGGCGTGATGTTCGCGCTGGCGGGCTCGCTGATGGCGCGTTCGCTGAACCGGCCGGCATTCAGCGTGATCCGGGGACGCGTCCGGCGTCTGCTGCCTCCGCTGTGGGCCTTCAGCGCGGTGGCGCTGGCCCTGATGTTCGCCGGCGGCTGGAACCCCGCGCACGACCCGGACACCGGCGGCGGCGCGTGGGGCGTCATCGACGTGCTCAACTACATCGTCCCCGTGGGGGCTCCGCCCTATCCCGCGCACATCGGCTCGGAGTCCGGCCTGCTGGAGGCCACCTGGGCGGAGCAGGGCGCGGGCCCGCTGTGGTACCTGCGGGCGTACCTGTGGTTCGTCGTGGCGTCACCGGTCCTGCTGTGGGCGTTCCGCCGCGTTCCGTGGGCGACCCTGCTGGCGCCGCTCGCGCTGACGGCGGTCGTCGGCACGGGGCTGGTCACCATCCCCGGTGAAACGGGCAACGCCGTCACCGACTTCGCCGTCTACGGCGGCTGCTGGGTCCTCGGTTTCGCCCACCACGAGGGCAAACTGGCCGAGATCCCGCGCTACGTCGCGATCTCCTGCTCGGCCCTGGTGATGGGCTTCGCCCTGTGGTGGGCGTCGGGCCATCTGGGCCCCGAGGGCTGGGACATGAACGACATCCCGCTGGCCGACGCGCTGTGGTCCTTCGGGTTCGTGGTGATCCTGCTCCAGTACAGCCCCTCCTGGAAGGAACTGCCGGGCCGCCTGGCCAAGTGGGACAAGCTGGTGACGCTGTCCAACAACCGCGCGGTCACGATCTACCTCTGGCACAACATGCTCATCATGGCGACGGTCCCGATCCTCGACCAGATGTACGCCCTCCCCTTCATGGACAGCGAACGCGCAGGCGCCGCCCTCGACGAGACGTACTCGCTCTGGATGTTCGTCCTGGTCTGGCCTCTGATCGGCCTGGCCATCGTCGCCTTCGGCTGGATCGAGGACATCGCGGCGAAGCGGGCACCGCGGCTGTGGCCGAACGGGGCCGGCAGGAAGAGGGAGGGACGCCGGGGAAGAGGCTGAGCGCCGGAGCCGGCGGCAGACCGCCCATCCTCGACTCCCCTCCCCGCTCCCACAGTTGGCCACCGCAGGGCTTTGCGGTGGCCAACGTGGTGACGCATTGCACGCCGCCCTGTCACTCATTCGAAGGTTCCGCGGGGCAGGTTGATCACCCTTTGCCGGTCTTTGCCCGCCTGCTGTTGCGTGCTTGATACCGTTCGCTCTGGTGTCGTCCCGCCGGCCCCCGATAGCGTGTTGCTGCCCTTCCGCACCCCACGCCGCACAGGAGCCCGCCGTGAACCGCCGCCCCCGCCTGCTTGCCACAGCCGCCGCCGGCGCGACAGCCGCGCTGCTCCTGACCGCGTGCGGCGGCGGGGACGACGAGTCCAAGGGCAACGACAAGATCGCCGGGGCGGACACGGGGGGCTCGGCTTCGGCTTCTCCGAGTGCGAGTGCGTCGGAGGCGGCGGGGCGGCCGAAGATCCAGCTACCTTCGGACCTTCATTACTCCTTCGAGTGGAGTAAGACGGGCGACAAGGAGAAGGACGCGGTTCTCACGGACAGCGAGCAGTCGATCAAAGCTGTGGCTCTGGCGATCGCCAATCAGAACGCTCTCGATAAGGGCTACCTCTTCTACTACGAGGGCGAGGCGGCTGCGGCGACCCAGAAGTTCATTGCGGCCTACGTCAAAGCCAAGGCCCGCACGACCGGCGCCTATCGCTACTACGACGCTGCGGTGAACGTGACCGGATCCGGCAGTGCCTCTCTCGTGTATTGCGAGGACCAGGGCAAGGCCTACGACATGTATCTGAAGCCGAAGAAGATTGACAAGACGGCTGTCACGAAGAACAGCTACGTGCTTTACAACACCCAGCTCCGCAAGAACGACAAGGGCGTCTGGGTCATCGAGAAGCTTCTTTCCCAGAGGGGGAGTACCAAGTGCCAGCCCTGAGCACCGGGTCGCGCGTTCTGATCTCCTCCGCGCTGATCGGTTCGATCTGCTTGTGCGCCGCGCCCGCCATGGCCGACAACAAGATTGGCGGTGGCACTCGGACGCCTCCTCCGAATGGCCAGGCCCACGGTGATACGGATGGAAACGGCAACCTTTCCGCGACTGCCGGAGTTGTCGTCTTCGACCGTTCGAAAAACGGATCCGGCGATTCGACCGGCGCGGTCACTTCAGCATCCAGCAACTGGACGCCTCCAGCCTGTTACTACGCCCCGAAGTACACGCCGGATCAGCTCCAGAAGTATCTGGAGCCCATCTGGAGCGCGGAGTCGACTGGTCCTCAGTGGGATGCTGAGCAGCGGGACAAGTACGTCAACGGTGGCGAGGCCAAGGACTTCAACAAGGCCAAGACCGGCAAGGGCTATTGGTGGGACTCGTACGTCACCAAGGGGCGTGAAGGCGACCCAGGTGCCCTGAAGTGCACCAAGGGCATCTTCTGGGTGGACACGGGAACGCCCCCGCCGGCGGATATCCCGGAAGCGATCACGCCCGAGATCCTGGCCCAGCTCGCGTATGCGGAGATACGGGTCCCGTCGACCAAGGTCGATCTGGCCCCTGCGGGGACGACGAAGGTGAACCTGCCGACCTGGGCATGGCTGGACACGGCGAAGTTCAAGCCGGTGTCGGTGACGGCTTCGGTACCGCTGCTGAACGTGTCGGCGACGACCACCGCCGAGCCGGTCTCTCTGAAGATCGAGGCGGGGACGGCGGACGCGACGACGTATCCGGCGTCGGGAGTCTGCGAGATAGTCGGCGACCGCATCGGTGAGGCCTACGCCAAGGGCAAGGCGAAGCAGACACCACCCTGTGGGGTGAAGTATCTGCGCTCTTCGGGGGACGGCTCGTTCAAGCTGCGGGCGACCATCACGTGGAAGATCCACTGGACGGGTACGGGAGTCGCCGCCGCGCAGGATCTGCCCGATGGCACGTTCGGCGCCGAACAAGATGTGGTCGTGCAGGAAATCCAATCGGTTAATCGCTGAGTCCGGCTCTCCGGACTCGCTGAGGGATCCGGAAGAGGCACAGGGCGTGGCGGAGCGGTTAGCCGTTGACGGCGATGAGCTGTCGCACTTCATGAAGATGCTCAGAAAGTCGACCGACTCGCTGAAGGGTCTGCGCAGGGCGTTGGAGGACGCCACGGTCACCGGCCTGGGCACGGACGACCTCGATCGAGCCTGCGAGGACTTCCAGGACAACTGGAAGTTCGGAGCGGACCAGATCGGTGAACAGACCGAGGACCTGGCGAAGATCGTCGGAAAGAGCAGGGACAGCTACCGCGAGGTGGACAAGGCCCTGGAACAGGCCTTGGCGCACGGCAGGAGCGGGCATGCCCCGGGCGGGGGTACGCGGTGACGTACCCGCCCGGGGAGACGGGAGCGGCACTCGATCCGCGATCCCGCGCCGACCGCTCAAGGCCGCAGGGCCTCAAGTCAGCGCCGCCCATCCCGAACCCCGACTTTCCCCACCTCGGTTTCAATCCGGTGCCCGGCAGCACGGAAACCGTGCGGGGGCTGTGCAAGAAGCTCACGGGGTGCGCGAAGGTTCTCGAAGAGACACACGATCTTGTCACCAGGCTGATGGACGGCAGCTATTGGGAGGGCGACGCAGCGGTTGCCTTCCGCGAGCAGTTGGACGGCGGTCCGCTGCCCCTGAACTTGAAGAACGCCGCCCACTCCATCCGCAAGGCAGCCAGGCAACTCGATCGCTGGGAAGGCGAACTCGACGACCTTCAACGCCGGGCCACGAGGCTGGAGCGAGACGCGAAGGACGCCCAGGACGCGGTTGACCGTGCGAAGGGACATGCCGCACAGGCCGGCGACAATCCAGAGCTCGACAAGAAGAACTCCGGGCACGCGGACGCCAAGAAGGCTTTGGCCAAGGCGAATCGGGCTGTGGACGACGCCGAAGACGCCTTGGAGAAGATCCGAGCCAAGGCTCGCGAACTCGCCTCCGAACACGAGGACCAAGCGCAACATCGGGCCGCCAAGATCCGCGACGCAACGAAGAAACTGGCTCCGCACGAACCGGGCTGGTTCGACTCGGCACTCGACTGGCTGGCGGAGAACCTGCCGGACATCTTGAGCACGGTGGGGGCGGTGATTGGGCTGGTGGCGCTCTTCGTGGTTTCGGGCGGGACGGCTGCTGCGGTTTTGCTCCTTGCCGCTGCGGCTTTGAGCGGGACGTCTCTGGCCATGAGAGTCCTGGGCGACCCAACGTTGCGCGCGTCTCTGTGGGACGGCTTCACAAAGGGCGAATTCGACACAGACTTCTGGAGCAACTTCGTCACCGTCGGTGGTGATGCGCTG
This sequence comes from Streptomyces sp. NBC_01428, assembly GCF_036231965.1. NCBI lineage: Bacteria > Bacillati > Actinomycetota > Actinomycetes > Kitasatosporales > Streptomycetaceae > Streptomyces > Streptomyces sp. NBC_01428. The sequence goes on from NZ_CP109499.1 coordinate 5,663,692, forward strand.
GGAGTGCTGCCAGGGCTCGCTGCGGCAGGCCGAGGGGCGGCGGTCGCTGTGCGAGCTTCGGGTGAGGCAGGCGAGGCACTAACTCTCATGGCACGAGTGGGCCGGTTCGGCGACGAAACCGTTGAGCAAGCGAAGGTCATTGCAAGCCTGGATAACGCGCTGCTCGGGGTCACCATTCGCGGCGCGCGTGCCGCACAGATTACGAAGGCAGTCGAGGTCACGTCGGCATCCATCGGTGTCGGCACAGCGGGCTTCGGCCTGGCCATGACCGCGGTGGACACAGACGACGACGGAATCAAGGACGGTTCCGTGGCGAGTGTCGACGGAGCACGACTCGGCCTAGACGCAGGAGGGCTATTCAATGTCGCTCGACATGTCTTCTGAGCCGGAAAGAGAGAGAAGTCGCCTGATGGATCCGACCGGCCATCACACTGCCTGGAACTACCCTCCCTCCAGACAAGCTTGGGTGCGACACATGGGCGCGACTGCTGGGCGCCTGATCGGATGGACTGCGGTCTGGATCGCGAGCCTTTTCCTTATCGTGGCAACCCCGCCGTGGAGTGGATGGATCTTTCTTCTTCCTCTCCTCTACGCGACCTTCCGAGCCGTCCTCCAACTCGCCTATATTCGCCCCTCGCTCTACATCCGACGCGTTCTCCAGCAGTACCCCTGGCAGCTGCTGACCGGAGTTCCTCGTGGTCGGAACAAGCATCCGGCGGTCCAAGAGGACGAGATGTGGCTGGAGTTGCCCAATCCTGAGCGGCCGGACGAGCAGATCCCCCTGCTTTTCCTCTCGGGCATGCGCACCTTCTGGTGGATGCGACGGTTCGGTACCGCCCGCACGAAGCCTGAACTGAAGGCACAGATCGAGCCTCTGTGGTTCGCCGGTGACCCTCGCTTCATCGCAGTGATTGCAGCCGGCAGCCGCAGTGGCACAGCGCCAAGGAGGCTGCATCTTCTCTACCAGCTCACCGCGACGGGCCGCCGCGGCGTCGCGCCGATCGACTGGGACGCCGGCCCCGCGGCCTTGGAACGCGCCCGTCGCTCCGGAGCCCACGTTCCCGCGCCCGTGAGCCCCCACCCCCACGTACACCCGCACTGACTCGCATCCGGCAGGACCTGATGACCACAACCCCCACCTTCACTGTCGCGGAATCGGCCGAAGACCCGGAAGCAGAGATCTGGTTCGCGGAGCCGGCGGGTTTCACCCCCGTCCCCCTCACCGCGTTGCTCCCGTCGCCGGACTCACCGTCGGCCGAAGAGCTGCGTTCGGCTCTGGCGCCCGTTCTCCGTGCAGCGCCGGACGAGATGGCCCGGCAGCAGTTCATCGCCCAGCTCGCCCAGGGCCAGGAGTTGCTCAAAGGCTTGAGTGAAGCCGGAATCGTCCACTGCTCGGTCGGCCTGCATCGCGATGACGTAGACGAGACGAGTTCGGGTGGGAGCAGGCCGCTGCTGTCATTCCTCACCGTCTCCTGGGTGCCGACAGCAGTGTCGCCACGTGCCGTGACCGCAGCTCGCGCGGTAGGTGACCCCCTCGGACGCACAAGGATCGAGTGCGCGGAACTCGCCTGCGGTCCGGCAACCTTCAGCGAGACGCTTCGCACACCGAGGGCGGGCTGCGGGCTGCCGCAGGTGCCTCTGATCCAGTTCCACGCTCACCTGCCGCACCCGGACTGCAAGCGACTCGCGGTCTGCACCCTGAGCACCACGGCTGTCGCACGTCACGAGCAGTACCGAGCGATCCTCCGCCAGGTGGCGGCCACGGTGTGTTTCGACAGCCCTCTGGAGGTGGCGGCCGGCTGAGCAGGACCGGTCAAGCCCTGGTAAACCGCCCCCACCTCACTCCTACGCACCCCCACCCCCATGAAAAGCTGACCCCCGTTGCTGCTGTGAACGTGGCTGGAGCGCGGGGAGTTGGGGGCGGGATGGGTAAGCGGCAGGTTCGGCAGATGTTCCGGTTGATGGCCTCGGGGGAGCCCGTGCAGCTCACCAGCCCCATGGCCTCCGTGAAGAAACTCGCCCGACTTGCCTTCATGGCGCAGCAGTTCGGGTACGAGTACGCGGACGTACGACAGGGCAGCGGCCGCAACAACGCGCTCACCATGCTCATCGTCCCCGACCTCGCCCCGCAGGCGCAGGCGCGCGCCGCGCAGAACTGGGCCCAGTATCCGAAGGCCGGCGACGGCGTCTCCCTTCCGCCCGTCGTCCCCGATGCCCTCGAACTCCTCAAGGCCCGGATCAACTTCGACCTCACCGGCAAGAACGCCGAGAAGCGGATGCGGTACGGGTTCGTCGGTCTCACCGTCGCCTGTGTGGTCCTCGGCGTCCGGACCGGCGGTGACTCCGTCGCCTGGACCGTCGCCGGAGTCCTGTGGGCCGTCCTCATGGTCGTCCTCGGCATCGGAATCGTCGTCACGCGCAAGCGCAACGCCAAGTTCGCGGCCCGGCTGCAAGCGGCCGGATTCGCTCCCGTGACGGAAGAGGGCGGGCGCGTGCGGTACCTGCCGCCGACCGCCGGGTACGGCGGATACGCCGGTTACGGCGGCCACGGCGGCCCACCCGGCGCCGGATACGGGGCGCAGACCCCCGGACCGTACGGACCGTACGGCCTCCACGGCGCCTACTCCCCACAGACCCCACAGACCCCGCAGGCGCCCCTCACTGCGCCGGCGCAGCCCACCGCGTCGGCCCAGTCCACCCCGCCGGGCCCCTACGCCCAGCCCGGACCGCAGACCCCTCAGACCCCTCAGACGCCTCAGGGCCCCTACGCCCAGCCCCCCACCCAGGGTCAGAGTCCCTACGGAGCCCAGGCCCCCGCTGCCCCCGCCGCCCCCGGCCCCTACAACCCCTCCGGCGCCGCACTCGCCCCGCACCCCAGCCCCAACCCGTACACCAGCCACACCCAGCCGCCGACGCAGCCGCAGCCACGGCCTCAGTCCCAGCCGCCGGCCCAGTCCTGACCCCGGCCCCCGGCTCCCGGCCCAGCCACCCTGCCCTTCCCTCCCCCGCCCCCACCACCCCCGCACGAGCCGTATACCTTTCCCCCGCCTCACCCCTCGCCCCCGCTCGTCCTCCCCCTCATCCCGCGCCCCGTCCGCACGCCCTTCGCGTCGCCCGTAACAGCTCCGACATCGTGGGGAACCCTGGCTGTCATGGGGCGTTGACAGGCTCCCGGTCATTCGCGGACCTATGAGAACCCCCTTCCCGGTGGCCGACGTGTTCGGTGCCGGACCACGACTCGACGAGTGCGAGGCGAGCGCCGGTCTATGTACGACGAACAGCAGGGGTCGGATCGAGGGGCGGGGGGTGTGCCCGGGCCTCTTTCCGGGTTCACCGTGGGGGTGACCGCCGCGCGGCGGGCCGGGGAGCTCGGGGCGTTGCTGCGCAGGCGCGGGGCCGCCGTCGTGCACGGGCCCGCCCTGCGGATCGTGCCGCTCGGTGATGACGGGGAACTGCGCTCGGTGACGCGGGAGTTGGTCGAGCGCGGGCCCGATCTCGTCGTGGCCAGCACCGCCGTCGGGTTCCGGGGGTGGGTCGAGGCCGCCCATGGGTGGGGTCTCGGCGCGGAGTTGCTCGCGCGGCTGGGGGAGGCCGAACTGCTGGCCCGGGGGCCCAAGGTGAAGGGCGCGATCCGGGCCCAGGGGCTGACCGAGGCGTGGTCGCCCGTCTCCGAGTCGATGTCCGAGGTCCTGGGACGGCTGCTCGACCAGGGAGTCGAGGGCCGCCGTGTCGCCGTACTGCTGCACGGTGAACCGCTGCCCGGGTTCGTCGAGTCGCTGCGCGCGGCCGGCGGTGAGGTCGTGCCCGTGCCGGTGTACCGGTGGATGCCGCCGCAGGACATCGGGCCGGTCGACCGGCTCCTCGACGCCGTCCTCACCCGCGGCCTGGACGCGCTCACCTTCACCAGCGCGCCCGCCGCCGCGTCCCTGCTCTCCCGTGCCGGGGACCGAGGACTGCGCGCGGACGTCGTCGCCGCCCTGCGCCACGACGTGCTGCCCGTCTGCGTCGGCCCGGTCACCGCGCTGCCGTTGCAGGCCGAGGGCGTGGAGACCGTGCAGCCCGAGCGGTTCCGGCTCGCGCCGCTCGTGCAGGTGCTCTGTCAGGAACTGCCGGGCAGGGCGCGGACGTTGCCCGTCGCCGGGCACCGGATGGAGATCCGCGGGCACGCGGTGCTGGTGGACGGCGCGCTGCGGCCCGTACCGCCCGCCGGGATGTCGCTGCTGCGGTCCCTCGCGCGGCGGCCCGGCTGGGTGGTGGCGCGGGCGGAACTGCTGCGCGCGCTGCCCGGAGCCGGGCGGGACGAGCACGCCGTGGAGACCGCGATGGCCCGGCTGCGGACGGCACTCGGCGCGCCCAGGCTGATCCAGACCGTGGTCAAGCGCGGCTACCGGCTCGCGCTCGACCCGGTCGCGGACTCCAAGTACGCCGACGCCTGAGGGTGGCGGAACAGGTACAGCGCGCGGGCGAGGCAGGCCAGGGCGACGGTCGAGAGCACGGCTCGTACGACGTTCCAGGCCACCCAGGTGTCCTCGAAGCGGTCGCGTACGGCGGCGGGTTCGGCGATCCGGGTGGGGGCGCCCGCGGCGGCCAGGTCGTCGTTGAGCGGGATGTTCACGGCCGCGGTGAGGACGACTGCGAGCGCGTAGGCGGCGAGGGCGGCGAACACCCACCAGCGGTGCGGGGCGCCGCGCGACTGCCAGGCGGCGACCGCCGTCAGGGCGAGTGCGCCCAGGAAGCTGAGGAAGAACACGGGGTTCTGGATGACGTCGTTGACGTTCTGCATGACCTCGATGAAGACGCGGTCGTCGCTGCGGGCCAGGGCGGGCATGATCGCGCAGGCGAAGATGTAGAAGACCCCGGCGATCAGGCCCATCGCGACGGTCGCCGCCCCCAGGACCCCCGCCGCCGTGCCGCGCCGCCGCACCGGGCCGGTGCCGGTGCCTGTGCCTGTGCCGGTGGGATGTTCGGTGTTCGTGGTGTTCGCGTCGGTCGTCATGTCCGTCAGTCAAGCGGTCCGGTCCGGCGGGTGACATGGCCGAGGAGCGCGGTCGCATACGCGGGCGTCCACCGTTTCGCGAGCGCGGGGCCGGGCCGCGGAACGGCGTACGGCGCGGCCGGTGCGCGGGTGTCGTGAACGTGTCCGGTACGGGGCGGTACGGAGTCTTCCGGCACGGCGTGCGGGCATGCACTGTAGGAGGGACCACGGCGGGTGACCCCAAGGCGGTGACAGGCGCATGGCAGCGGGCACGGCCACAGCCTCGTACGACCTGCGGTTCGACTCCGGGCGGATCTGCCTGGACCTGACGGCCACCACCCATCCCGACGAACGGCTCGACTCCGCGGGCCGGTTGCGCGCCTGGGTCGTCGCGTCCGGCCTGGTGCCCGCGGACACCCCACTGATCTCGGTGGACACCCTCTGGCTGCTCGGCTTCCGGGAACTGCGCGGGCACATCTCCCAGTTGGTGCGCGGCGAGCTGGACGGCCGGCCCGCCGACAGCGCGCTCGCCCGGGTCAACGCCGCGGCCCTGGCCGCGCCGCCCGCTCCCTGGGCCGTCCGCGCCGACGACGGCTCGCTGCGCCGGCGGCTGCACACCGAGCCCGGCTGCGCCGAACTGCTCGCCGTGGTGGCCCGGGACACCCTCGATCTGCTCACCGACCCTGCGGCGCGGGCGAGTCTGCGACAGTGCGAGGGTGACAACTGCCCGATCGTCTATCTGGACACCTCGCGTGGCCGGCGGCGACGATGGTGTTCGAGCGAGGTGTGCGGCAATCGGGAGCGGGTGGCCCGGCATCGCCGCAGGGCGGCCCTGGCCCGCGCCTGACCACACCCGTCCGTGATCCTCCTGTGACCGGAGGTGATCGATACGCTTCCTTTTCGCTGTCTTCACAACTCAAACAGAAAAAACCCTGTGCACTTTGAACACCCGCGTACCAGCACACGTACCCGGTGATGAGCGACCGACTGGGGGAACCCCCGGACACCGGAGGTAGGCGTGCGCAAGGATTCCGCCGTGGCTGACGAACGTAGGCCAAGGGCCCGACATCGCATGTCTCAGCAGTCCTCGTCGACCGAACCCGACGAGGAGCTGATGCGTGCGCTGTACCGGGAACACGCGGGGCCCTTGCTGGCGTACGTGCTGCGCCTGGTCGCAGGCGACCGGCAGCGTGCCGAGGACGTCGTGCAGGAAACACTCATCCGTGCCTGGAAGAACGCCGGCCAGCTCAATCGAGCGACCGGTTCGGTACGCCCCTGGCTGGTGACGGTCGCCCGACGCATCGTCATCGACGGCCACCGCAGTCGGCAGGCCCGGCCGCAGGAGGTCGACCCGTCGCCGCTGGAGGTCATCCCCGCGGAGGACGAGATCGACAAGGCGTTGTGGCTGATGACACTGTCGGACGCGCTGGACGACCTGACCCCTGCTCACAGGGAGGTACTGGTCGAAACATACTTCAAAGGGCGTACGGTCAATGAGGCGGCCGAGACCCTCGGCATCCCCAGCGGCACCGTGCGCTCCCGGGTGTTCTACGCCCTGCGGTCGATGAAGCTGGCTCTGGAGGAGCGGGGGGTGACGGCATGAACACGTACGGGGGTTACGGAACAGGTGGTCCGGGAGCCATGCAGGGTCCGCGGGGACAGCAAGGCCCCGGAGACATCCACGAAACCGTCGGCGCCTACGCCTTGGGCATCCTCGACGACGCCGAGGCAAGCGCTTTCGAGGAGCATCTGGCGACCTGCGAGTGGTGCGCCCAGCAGCTCGACGAGCTGGCCGGGATGGAGCCGATGCTCGCCGCGCTCGCGGACCTGCCCGCCTCGCAGGGCAGCCCGGCCATCGCGGAGTCCCTCTCGGCCCGCCCGAGCCCACGGCTCGCGGAGCGACTGGTCGACGAGGTCGCGGCACGCCGCGCCCACAAGCGCAGGCGTGGAATGTACCTGGTGGCCGCCGCGGCCGCACTGATCGTCGGCGGTCCGCTGACCGTCATGGCCGTCAACGGCGGCAGCGACGGCGGTACGACCGTGCCGCAGGCGCACGCGACCAGCCCCGCCAAGGCCGCCTTCGACGTGATGACGGACAAGACGCAGGCCACGGACCCGACCACCAAGGTCAACGCCGTCGTCGCCGTCGAGCCGAAGGACTGGGGTACCCACGCCGTCCTCCAGCTCAAGAACGTCAAGGGCCCGCTCAAGTGCTCCCTGATCGCCGTCGGCAAGAACGGCGAGCGCGAGACGGTCACCACCTGGGCGGTCCCGAAGTGGGGCTACGGCATCCCCAACGCCAAGGCCGAGGAGGCGAAGCAGCCGCTCTACGTGCACGGAGGCGCGGCCTTCACGCCGAACCAGATCGACCACTTCGAGGTCATGACCTTCGACGGGAAGCGGCTCGTCGAAGTGGACGCGTGAGCGAACCCCGGGCGCGCACGTAGCCCGGCGGGCCCCCCTTCGCGTACGGTTGACGGCTGCCCAGCACGTCAGAAGGGGGCCCGGTGGCCGCTCAGGCTCAGCAGGAATCCGCGGTCGGTTCGGTCCGTCCGTCCGCAGCGGAGAAGTCCGCCCAGGACGACTCCGTGAGGGACCGGGAGATCGGCGTCGAACAACATCATCTGGACCGGGTCTACCGGCGCCTCGAGGAGAAGATCCATGAGGCCGAGTTCCTGATGAACGACGCCGCCCAGCGCGGTCAGGTCGGCACGCCCGGAGCGCTCGCGGAACGCGACGCCCAGGTGTTCCGCGCCGGAATCCACCTCAACCGGCTCAACAACGAGTTCGAGGACTTCCTCTTCGGCCGGATCGACCTGCTCCTCGGGAAGGACGGCAAGAAGGGCCCCGACGGCGCGTACACGGCGGTCGAGCCCGCCGAGGGCGCGGTCCGCGAGGACAACACCGCCGACATCGCCGAGACGCTCCACATCGGCCGTATCGGCGTCCTGGACGCCGACTACTCGCCGCTGGTCATCGACTGGCGGGCGCCCGCCGCGGCCCCGTTCTACCGCTCGACCCCGGTCGACCCGGGCCGGGTCGTACGGCGCCGCGTCATCCGCTCCAAGGGCCGCAAGGTCCTCGGCGTCGAGGACGACCTGATGCGCCCCGAGCTGACGGCCGCGCTGGACGGCCGCCGGCTCTCCGTCGTCGGGGACGGCGCACTGATGGCCGCGCTCGGCCAGGCCCGCAGCCACTCCATGCGCGACATCGTGGCGTCGATCCAGGCCGAACAGGACCTGGTGATCCGCGCCCCCGCCGCCTCCGTGACCTACGTCGAGGGCGGCCCCGGCACCGGCAAGACCGCGGTGGCCCTGCACCGGGCCGCCTATCTCCTCTACCAGGACCGCCGCCGGTACGCGGGCGGCATCCTGATCGTCTCCCCGACCCCGCTGCTCGTCGCCTACACCGAGGGCGTCCTGCCCTCGCTCGGCGAGGAGGGCCAGGTCGCCATCCGCGCGATCGGCTCCCTCGTCGACGGCGTGAGCGCCACGCTGTACGACTCTCCCGCGGTCGCCCGCGCCAAGGGGTCGTACCGGATGCTGAAGGTGCTGCGGAAGGCGGCCCGCGGGGCGCTGGAGACGCCGGGCGGAGCGAACGGCCGGAACGGGTCGGGCGGCTCCCGTGAAGCGGCCTCCGGGCAGCTCGCCTTCGGCGAACCCGACACCGCGCCCGCCGGACCCCCCACCCGGCTGCGGGTCGTGGCCTTCGGACGCCGCGTCGAGCTGGAGTCCGCCGAACTCGACCGCATCAAGCACAACGCGCTCAGCGGGACGGCGCCGGTCAACCTGCTGCGCCCGCGCGCCCGCAAGCTGCTGCTCGACGCGCTGTGGGCGCGGTCGGGCGCCGGGACCCGGCACTCCGACCCGGAGCTTGCCGCCGAACTGCGCTCCTCGTTCGACGAGGACGTCACCTCCGAGGACAGCTTCCTGACGTTCCTGGACGCCTGGTGGCCCGAGCTGACCCCGCGCGGCGTGCTGACCGCGATGGCCGACGAGCGGCGGCTCGGACGCTGGGCGCGGCGGATCCTCAACCCGGGCGAGGTGCGCCGGGTGGCGCGCTCGCTGAAGCGGGACGGGCTGTCCGTGCACGACGTGGCGATGCTCGACGAGCTCCAGGCGATCGTCGGGATGCCCGCGCGGCCCAGGAAGCGCCGCGACCTGGACCCGCTGGACCAGCTCACCGGCCTGGAGGAGCTGATGCCGGTGCGCGAGGAGTCGCAGCGCGAGCGCGCCGAGCGGCTCGCCCAGGAGCGCACCGAGTACGCCCACGTCATCGTGGACGAGGCACAGGACCTCACGCCCATGCAGTGGCGGATGGTCGGCCGTCGTGGCCGGCACGCCACCTGGACGGTCGTCGGCGACCCGGCCCAGTCGTCCTGGTCCGACCCGGACGAGGCGGCCGAGGCGCGCGACGAGGCCCTCGGCACCCGCCCCCGGCGCCGGTTCACGCTCACCGTGAACTACCGCAACCCGGCCGAGATCGCCGAGCTGGCCGCCAAGGTCCTCGCGCTCGCGATGCCGGGCTCGGACTCGCCCTCCGCGGTCCGGTCCACGGGCGTCGAGCCGCATTTCGCCGTCGTCCGGGAGTCCCTCGCCCAGACCGTGCGCGCCGAGGCGGCCCGGCTGCTCGACCGCGTCGACGGCACGGTGGGTGTCGTCGTCGCCATGAACCGGCGCGAGGAGGCCGCCCGCTGGCTCGCCGGGCTCGGGGACCGCGTGGTGGCCCTCGGCAGCCTGGAGGCCAAGGGGCTGGAGTACGACGCGAACGTGGTCGTGTCGCCCGCGGAGATCGCGGACGAGTCGCCGGCCGGGCTGCGGGTCCTGTACGTCGCCCTGACACGGGCGACCCAGCAGCTGACCGTCGTCTCCAGCGACCGCGACGATCCCGACGCGTCCGGCGTCCCCGACCTGCTCAGGGACTGACCCCGTCCGCTTCGACCGCTCCGGTCCGCCCCCGCCCCACGCCTCGCCGAAAAAGAACTCCCGGGACGGGAATTGCCTTACGGGGATCCTTTGTTACCTTTGACGTGACACCGGCTCGATCCAAGCCCCCGGGCCCAACCTTCGTCGCTACGAGCGACCACTTGCCGCGAGGCGAGCATGGCGGGTCGGTGTCATGAACGTCGTCCTCCTCGGAGGACCTGAAGAGGCCCACGTCACCCCGTGACGTGGGCCTCTTTCGTTGCCCGGCCGATTCTCGTATGGTGGAATCCGTTTTCCGAAACCGCGAGCCCCTCGCGAACAAAACGTTCGCAATCCGGGGCGACTACCACGTACTCAGGGGTAGGTGCGACGATCGGACGGCACAAACGCAGTGACACGGTGAAAGCAGAGGAAGTCGGCCATGGCAACGGCGCCCAGCGTCTCCTACTCGAACACGGTCCGGCTGGAGGTGCCCGCGAGCGGAACGGCGGTCTCCCAGCTCACCACGGCCGTCGAGTCCAACGGAGGCTCGGTGACCGGCCTCGACGTGACCGCATCCGGCCACGAGAAGCTCCAGATCGACGTCACCATCGCGGCGACCTCCACCGCGCACGCCGACGAGATCGTCGAACAGCTGCGCCACATCGAGGGCGTCACCCTCGGCAAGGTCTCCGACCGTACGTTCCTCATGCACCTCGGCGGCAAGATCGAGATGCAGTCCAAGCACCCGATCCGCAACCGTGACGACCTCTCCATGATCTACACCCCGGGCGTGGCGCGGGTGTGCATGGCGATCGCCGAGAACCCCGAGGACGCCCGCCGCCTCACCATCAAGCGCAACTCCGTTGCGGTCGTGACGGACGGCTCCGCCGTGCTGGGCCTGGGCAACATCGGCCCCAAGGCCGCGCTGCCCGTCATGGAGGGCAAGGCGGCCCTCTTCAAGCGCTTCGCCGGCATCGACGCCTGGCCGCTGTGCCTGGACACCCAGGACACCGACGCGATCGTCGAGATCGTGAAGGCCATCGCCCCCGGCTTCGCGGGCATCAACCTGGAGGACATCTCCGCGCCGCGCTGCTTCGAGATCGAGGCCCGGCTGCGCGAGGCGCTCGACATCCCCGTCTTCCACGACGACCAGCACGGCACGGCCATCGTGGTGCTCGCCGCGCTGACGAACGCCCTGCGTGTCGCGGGCAAGGCCATCGGTGACATCCGCGTCGTCATGTCCGGCGCGGGCGCGGCCGGCACGGCCATCCTCAAGCTGCTGATCGCCGCCGGTGTGAAGAACGCCGTCGTCGCCGACATCCACGGCGTGGTGCACGCGGACCGCTCCGACCTCGTCGCCGCGGCCCCCGACTCGCCGCTGCGCTGGATCGCCGACAACACCAACCCCGAGGGCCTCACCGGCACACTGAAGGAGGCCGTCCGCGAGGCGGACGTCTTCATCGGCGTGTCGGCCCCGAACGTGATCGACGGCGACGACGTGGCCCGGATGGCCGACAACGCCATCGTGTTCGCGCTCGCGAACCCCGACCCCGAGGTCGACCCGGCGATCGCCCGGCAGACGGCGGCCGTTGTCGCCACCGGCCGCTCCGACTTCCCCAACCAGATCAACAACGTCCTGGTGTTCCCGGGCGTCTTCCGTGGCCTCCTGGACGCCCAGTCGCGTACCGTCAACACGGAGATGATGCTCGCCGCCGCTGCCGCGCTCGCGGACGTGGTGACCGAGGACGAACTCAACCCGAACTACATCATCCCCAGCGTCTTCAACGACAAGGTCGCGGGCGCGGTCGCCGGAGCGGTGCGCAACGCCGCGAAGGCGGCGGGGGTGACGGACGCGGCCAGTACGACCGCGTAGCCGAGCGGGCCGGGCCGGACCGCAGAACCGGCCGGAAGCGGCCGGTGGCCCGCCTGTGACGGGCGCCACGACCGCCCGCAACCCGGCGCGTCGCGGAACGCGGGGCCAGTGGCCGCCTCTATGGTGGCGGCCAGGCTCAGGCCTCGCAGGCCTTTCCGTGTGACCCCCAAGGGTGTTCGTGTGACTCCCAGGGGTGCCGGATTGGCTTTCCCGCCGCAGGTGGGGGCAGGATGCGTCTTCGGGCGCGACGGTCTGGCTACGGACCCGGGTCCGGGGGCCGACCGAGGACCCTGGCAGCATCGGCTTCACTGTGCCGGATATGCGGCTCCGCCGCGTGGCACGCCTCAACAGCAAGAAGAACACGGGAGTAACAACATGAACCGCAGTGAGCTGGTGGCCGCGCTGGCCGACCGTGCCGAGGTGACCCGCAAGGACGCCGACGCCGTTCTGGCCGCTTTCGCCGAGACCGTCGGCGAGATCGTCGCCAAGGGCGACGAGAAGGTCACCATCCCCGGCTTCCTGACCTTCGAGCGCACCCACCGTGCCGCTCGCACCGCGCGCAACCCGCAGACCGGCGACCCGATCCAGATCCCGGCCGGCTACAGCGTGAAGGTCTCCGCGGGCAGCAAGCTCAAGGAAGCCGCCAAGGGCAAGTAGTCCTGGCCGGTACGTTCCCGTAGGACGGGACACGTACGAGGCGCGGAACGCCGATGGGGCGGCCCCTTTCAGGGGGGCCGCCCCATCGGCGTACGTATCGCCACGAGCTTGTCCATGCTGTGCCTGCCCGGGGGATGACCCCCGGACCCCCAGCCGCAAGTGCCTGCCGGGGGCCGGAGCCGAGAGGCTGGGTCAGCCGAGCGCCTTGCCGGGGAGCTCGACCTTCGCGCCCAGCTCCACCAGCTTGTCCATGAAGTTCTCGTAGCCGCGGTTGATCAGGTCGATGCCGTGGACCCGCGAGGTGCCCTGGGCCGCCAGCGCCGCGATGAGGTACGAGAAGCCGCCGCGCAGGTCGGGGATGACCAGGTCGGCGCCCTGGAGCTTCGTCGGGCCCGAAACGACCGCGGAGTGCAGGAAGTTGCGCTGCCCGAATCGGCAGTTCGAGCCGCCGAGGCACTCACGGTAGAGCTGGATGTGCGCGCCCATCTGGTTGAGCGCGGAGGTGAACCCCAGCCGGGACTCGTACACCGTCTCGTGGATGATCGACAGGCCGGTGGCCTGCGTCAGGGCGACGACCAGCGGCTGCTGCCAGTCCGTCTGGAAGCCGGGGTGGACGTCCGTCTCCAGGGCGATGGACTTGAGCTGCGAGCCCGGGTGCCAGAAGCGGATGCCCTCGTCGTCGATCTCGAAGGCACCGCCCACCTTGCGGTAGGTGTTCAGGAACGTCATCATCGACCGCTGCTGGGCGCCGCGGACGTAGATGTTGCCCTCGGTCGCCAGGGCCGCGGAAGCCCAGGAGGCGGCCTCCAGACGGTCCGGGAGGGCCGCGTGGGTGTAGCCGCCGAGCGTGTCCACACCGGTGATGCGGATCGTCCGGTCGGTGTCCATCGCGATGATGGCGCCCATCTTCTGCAGGACGCAGATCAGATCCTCGATCTCCGGCTCCACCGCCGCGTTCGAGAGCTCCGTGACGCCTTCCGCGAGCACCGCGGTGAGCAGCACCTGCTCGGTCGCGCCGACCGAGGGGTAAGGCAGCTGGATCTTGGTGCCGCGCAGTCGCTGCGGGGCCTCCAGGTACTGGCCGTCCTCCCGCTTCTCGATCTTCGCGCCGAACTGGCGCAGCACCTCGAAGTGGAAGTCGATCGGCCGGCCGCCGATGTCGCAGCCGCCGAGGCCCGGGATGAAGGCGTGGCCGAGACGGTGCAGCAGCGGGCCGCAGAAGAGGATCGGGATGCGCGACGAGCCCGCGTGGGCATCGATGTCAGCGACGTTCGCGCTTTCGACATGGGACGGATCGAGGACCAGCTCGCCGGGTTCCTCACCCGGACGGACGGTCACACCGTGCAGCTGCAGCAGTCCGCGCACGACACGCACGTCGCGGATGTCGGGGACGTTGCGCAGTCGGCTCGGACCACTGCCCAGGAGGGCGGCGACCATGGCCTTCGGTACGAGATTCTTCGCACCGCGGACACGGATCTCGCCCTCAAGCGGGGTTCCGCCGTGGACAAGCAGGACATCGTCGTTGACGGTCATGTATCTCGCGTTCCGATGAGTTGGGCAGGTGTGAGTCGTCGGCAGGCCGGTCGTACGGGAGCCGAACAGCAAGGGTAATGGCCGCCCACCCCCCCTCTGTAAGCCCACGGACGCCTCAGGTGCGTCATAGCTTTGCCACAACACGAACCGTTCCGAAACGGGCACGCGGGGTCACCGCCCCCGGCGTGCGCGGTCGGCGCTCCGTTGCGCCCTGAGCTGCATTCACTCGCGTACGGGTATTGGCTCCCCACGGGACGGGAATGTGCGGGATCATGTCTGGCATGACCGAGGTGTCCTCGCTCACAGGGCGGCTGCTCGTGGCCACGCCCGCCCTGGCGGACCCGAACTTCGACCGCGCGGTGGTGCTGCTCCTCGACCACGACGAGGAGGGCTCCCTCGGTGTCGTCCTCAACCGGCCGACCCCCGTGGGCGTCGGGGACATCCTGGAGGCCTGGGCCGGCCTCGCCGGTGAGCCGGGTGTCGTGTTCCAGGGCGGCCCGGTCTCGCTGGACTCGGCGCTCGGCGTCGCGGTCATCCCGGGCGGGGCGTCGGCCGAGCGGGCGCCACTCGGCTGGCGGCGGGTGCACGGGGCGATCGGTCTCGTCGACCTGGAGGCCCCGCCGGAGCTGCTCGCCTCGGCCCTCGGCTCCCTGCGCATCTTCGCCGGTTACGCCGGCTGGGGCCCGGGCCAGCTGGAGAACGAGCTGGGGGAGGGCGCCTGGTACGTCGTGGAGTCCGAGCCGGGGGACGTCTCCTCGCCGGCCCCGGAAGGGCTGTGGCGCGAGGTCCTGCGCCGCCAGCGCAGCGAACTGGCGATGGTGGCGACGTACCCGGACGACCCCTCCCTGAACTGAGCCCCGTGGGGCCCCCGCGGCTCCTCGGAGTGGCACGCGACCCTTCCCTCAACTGATGGCCTCCGGCCCCAGTACCCTTGGCTCCATGAGCACTCTTGAGCCTGAGACCCAGCCCCAGCGAGGCACGGGGACGGGGACCCTCGTGGAGCCGACGCCGCAGGTGTCGCACGGCGACGGGGACCACGAGCGCTTCGCCCACTACGTCCAGAAGGACAAGATCATGGCGAGCGCGCTGGACGGCACGCCCGTCGTGGCGCTGTGCGGCAAGGTGTGGGTGCCGGGCCGCGACCCGAAGAAGTACCCGGTGTGCCCCATGTGCAAGGAGATCTTCGAGTCCATGGGCGCCGGCGGCGACCAGGGCAAGGGCGGCGGCGACAAGAAGTAACGCCACGGCTCTCCCCGGCGCAGTACGCCGCGTGGACCGCGCGAGGCCGCGGTGTCCCTGACGAGGGACGCCGCGGCCTTGTCGTGCGCGGGGTCGGAGGGAAGGGGTGGGGTGTGGAGTTGCTGCTGCGCGTCCTGGACGCGGTCCTCGGCGGAGGGGGGCACGGCCCGGGGGCCGGGCGGTGCGGTCCCGGTCTGCGGAGGCGGGTCGCCGAGAGGCGCGCCGTCAACGACGGGGTGTACGGCGACGGGGGCTCGGAGGCGAAGGATCTGGCCGAGCTGGCCGTCGCTTTGTGCGGGGCGGTGACCGGGGCCTGCGGCCTTCTGCTCGCGCGGCAGGGCGAGGCCGGTCACCCGCCGCCGACGTGGACCGTGGTGCTCGCCGCGCCCCTGTGCGCCTCCCTCGTGTTCGTCGGCGCCGGCGGCCTGCTCCGGTGGTGGTGCGGGGAGCGGTTCCTGAGGGGAGTGCTGCTGCCTCACCCGCTGGTGAAGCTCGAGTGCGCCGCCGCGGGTGCCCTCTTCGGAGGGGCCGTCCTGCTGGCGACCGGACCCGCGGCCGAGCGGCAGTGGGGGGTGCTGTCCCTGGGTGGTCACGCGTGGCTGCTCGTCGCGTCGATCCGCGCGTTGTCCGTGGTGAGCAGGCGGGCCGCGGGGCGGGCCGCTCGCGAGAAGCGTGTGGAGAAGCGCGACAAGACGGGCGACGTGGAGGGGGCCGAGGGCTGAGCGTTGCACGGAGTGCGTCGCGTGGTCACAGAGTGGTTGAGACCTCTTGTGGGCATGTTCATGTACTCCATAGCCTCCGGGGTGTTGTGCAGAGCAAAACCGCCATTGCGCATGTTGCAACGCGCGCACCCCCACCGGAGGACGCTCGATGAAGCTCTCTGCTCCCAGAATCCGCGCCGCCCGGACGGCCGCCGCCCTCGCGGCCCTGGTCGTCGCCACCGCCTGCGCCCCCCAGACCTCCGACAACTCCTCGTCCGGCAAGGACGAGAAGAGCGGCACCCTGCGCGTCTGGCTCTTCCAGGAGGTCGGCAACAAGCCCAAGGAGAAGGTGGTCGACGCGGCCGTCGCCGCCTTCGAGAAGGCCCACAAGGGCGCGCGGGTGAACATCGAGTACATCCCCGTGGAGACCCGCGCCCAGCGCATCAAGGCCGCCTTCAACGACCCGAAGAGCGCCCCGGACGTCATCGAGTACGGCAACACGGACACCGCCGGATACGTGAAGGACGGCGGACTCGCCGACATCTCCGGGGAGTTCGCCGCCTGGGACGAGGCCAAGGACACCGACCCGACCGCACGGCAGTCGGTCACCGTGGACGGCAAGGTCTACGGCGCCCCGTACTTCGTCGGTGTCCGCGCCCTGTACTACCGCACCGACGTCTTCAAGGAACTGGACCTCACCGTCCCGAAGACGCAGGCCGAACTGGCCGAGACCGCACGCAGGATCCACGCCGCGAAGCCCGACCTGTACGGGCTCGCCGTGGGCGGCGCCTACACGTACGGCGCGATGCCGTTCATCTGGGCCAACGGCGGTGAACTCGCCCAGGGCAAGGGCGGCTCCTACGCCTCCGCCATCGACAGCGCCGAGGCCCGGAAGGGCATCAAGGCCTACACCTCGCTCTTCGGCGACACCAACTGTCCCGCCGCCAAGTGCGCGGGCATGGGCGGCAACGACACGGTGACCGCCTTCGCCTCGGGCAAGGCCGCGATGGCGATCGGCGGCGACTTCAGCCACGCGGCGGTCGAGGCCGGGACGGTCAAGGGCACGTACGCGGTGGTGCCGCTGCCCGGTGTGAAGGCCGGCTCGGTCGCGCCCGCCTTCGCGGGAGGCAACAACCTCGGTGTCCTCAAGAGCACCGCGCACCGCACACTCGCCGTCGACCTGATGGAACAGCTCGCGTCCAAGAAGACACAGAGCGAACTCTTCGACGCGATGGGCTTCCTGCCGACCTACACCGACGTCCGCGAACAGGTCGCCGACCGCGAGCCCTTCGTCGCGCCGTTCGTGAAGACCCTCGCGTCCGGCGCCAGGTTCGTGCCGGCCTCGCCCGCCTGGGCGCAGATCGACGCCTCGCTGGTCCTGCCGACGATGTTCCAGGAGATCGTCAGCGGCAAGAAGGACGTGGCGAAGGCGTCCGAGGACGCGGCGAAGAAGATGAACGACGCGTTCAGCTCCGCGGGCTGAGCGGATGGCGACGCCCGACACCCTCGCCGAGCGCCCCGGACGGAGGGCGGCCACCAGGGCCGTCCCCCGTCCCGCCGGGCGCCGTGGCCGCGGACCCGCGGCCGGCCCCTCCCCGCGCGGGCGGGCCGGCCGGACCCCCTGGCTCTACCTCGCGCCCGCCCTGGTCGTCCTCGGCGGCCTGCTCGTCTACCCGATCTACCAACTCGGCCTGATCTCCTTCCTGGAGTACACACAGGCCCAGGTCAGCGGAGGACAGCCGACCACCTTCGTGGGCTTCGGCAACTACACCGAACTCTTCGCCGACGAACAGTTCTGGCAGGTGCTGCTCGCCACCGTGCTGTTCGCCGCGGCCTGCGTGGTGTCGACGCTGGCCACCGGATGCGCGCTCGCCGTACTGCTCACCCGCGTACGGGCCCTGCCGAGGCTCGCGCTGATGCTGGCCGCGCTCGGCGCCTGGGCGACCCCCGCGGTCACCGGGTCCACGGTCTGGCTGTTCCTCTTCGACCCCGACTTCGGCCCCGTCAACCGGGTGTTCGGACTCGGCGACCACTCCTGGACCTACGGCCGCCTCAGCGCCTTCGCCCTCGTCCTGCTCGAAGTGGTCTGGTGCTCCTTCCCGTTCGTGATGGTCACGGTCTACGCGGGCATCCGCGCCGTACCGTCCGAGGTCCTGGAGGCGGCCGCCCTGGACGGCGCCTCGCAGTGGCGGATCTGGCGGTCGGTGCTCGCGCCGATGCTCCGGCCGATCCTGGTCGTCGTCACCATCCAGTCGGTCATCTGGGACTTCAAGGTCTTCACCCAGATCTACGTCATGACGGGCGGCGGCGGCATCGCCGGGCAGAACCTCGTCCTGAACGTCTACGCCTACCAGAAGGCGTTCGCCGCCTCCCAGTACAGCCTCGGCTCGGCCATCGGCGTCGCCATGCTGGTGCTGCTGCTCGCCGTCACGCTGGTCTACCTGCGGCTGCTGCGCCGACAGGGGGAGGAACTGTGAGCCTGCTCAAGGGTGTTGTCCGGCGCCCGCGGCGTCCCTGGCGGCTCGCCGCCGAGACGACCGCCCTGCTCGTCGCCGTCGTGGTCGCCTTCCCCCTCTACTGGATGGTGCTCGGCGCCTTCAAGCCGGCCGGGGAGATCGAGTCCACCACGCCCCGGCCCTGGACGGCCTCGCCCACCCTGGATTCCTTCCGCCGCGTCTTCGGGCAGCAGGAATTCGGCCGTTACTTCCTCAACAGCCTCGTCGTGGCGGGCTCCGTGGTGATCGCGTCGGCACTCATCGCGTTTCTCGCCGCGACCGCCGTCACGCGATTCCGCTTCCGATTCCGGACCACCCTGCTGATCATGTTCCTGGTGGCCCAGATGGTGCCCGTCGAGGCCCTGACGATCCCGCTGTTCTTCGTCATGCGCGACGCCGGTCAGCTGAACACCCTGGGCTCGCTGATCCTGCCGCACATCGCCTTCTCGCTGCCCTTCGCGATCTGGATGCTGCGCGGTTTCGTGAAGGCCGTTCCGGAGGCGCTGGAGGAGGCCGCCTACATCGACGGCGCGAGCCGCGCGCGATTCCTCTGGCAGATCCTTTTCCCGCTGGTCCTCCCCGGCCTCGTGGCCACCAGTGTGTTTTCCTTCATCTCGGCCTGGAACGACTTCCTGTTCGCCAAGTCCTTCATCATCAGCGACACCTCGCAGTCCACCCTGCCGATGGCTCTTCTCGTCTTCTACAAGCCGGACGAACCCGACTGGGGCGGCGTGATGGCCGCTTCCACGGTGATGACGATTCCGGTGCTGATCTTCTTCGTTCTCGTGCAGCGACGACTCGTCTCCGGCCTCGGCGGAGCGGTAAAGGACTGATGGACATGATGGAAACGGGCCTGATTCCGGCGCCCCTCGCCGTCGAGGGCGGCGAGCGCGGGGCGTTCACCCTCGGCGTGGACACCACACTGTCCGCGGCCCCCGGCACCGAGGGCACCGAACGCTGGCTGCGCTCGACGCTCGGCGCCGCCCTCGGACTGCCCCTGCGACCTGCGCCGCAGGACGCTTCCGGCGGGGTGCGGCTGCTCCTCGACGACACCCTCGGAGCGGAGGCGTACCGGCTCGACATCGGGGAGGCCGGCGCCGAGATCCGGGGCGGCGACGCGGCCGGTGTGTTCTGGGGCGCGCAGACACTGCGTCAACTCCTCGGCCCCGACGCCTTTCGCCGCGCCCCCGTCGGCCCGGTGGCGTCCCGGGAAATCGCGGCCCGCACCATCGAGGACGCCCCCCGATTCCGCTGGCGCGGTCTCATGCTCGACGTGGCACGGCACTTCATGCCGAAGGAAGGCGTCCTGCGCTACCTCGACCTGCTGGCCGCCCACAAACTCAACGTCTTCCACTTCCACCTCAGCGACGACCAGGGGTGGCGTGTCGAGATCAAGCGCTACCCGAAGCTGACGGAGGTCGGTTCCTGGCGGGCCCGCACCAAATTCGGCCACCGCGCCTCACCGCTGTGGGACGACAAGCCGCACGGCGGCTTCTACACCCAGGACGACATCCGCGAGATCGTCGCCTACGCGGCCGACCGGCATATCGCCGTCGTCCCGGAAATCGACATCCCGGGGCACTCGCAGGCGGCCATCGCCGCGTATCCGGAACTGGGCAACACCGACGTCGTCGACACGGCCGCGCTGACCGTCTGGGACAACTGGGGCATCGCCAAAAACGTACTCGCCCCCACCGACGACACCCTGCGCTTCTACGAGGGGGTCTTCGAGGAACTCCTCGACCTGTTCCCCGCGGACCCGGCGCGCTTCCCGGAGTTCTCGGGCTTCTTCCACGTCGGCGGCGACGAGTGCCCCAAGGACCAGTGGAAGCAGTCGCCCACCGCGCAGGCCCGCATCAAGGAACTCGGGCTCGCCGACGAGAACGCCCTGCAGTCCTGGATCATCCGGCACTTCGACACGTGGCTCTCCGAGCGCGGGCGTCGGCTCATCGGCTGGGACGAGATCCTGGAGGGCGGGCTCGCGCCGGGCGCCGCGGTCTCCTCGTGGCGCGGCTACCAGGGCGGGGTCACGGCCGCGCGCGCGGGCCACGACGTCGTCATGTGCCCCGAGCAGCACGTGTACTTGGACTACCGCCAGGCCGCGGGGGAGGACGAGCCGGTCCCCATCGCGTACGTACGCACCCTGGAGGACGTCTACCGCTTCGAGCCCGTTCCCTCGCAACTCACCGAGGCGGAGGCGCGGCACGTGCTCGGCACGCAGGCCAACCTGTGGACCGAGGTGATGGAGGACCACACCCGCGTGGACTACCAGGCGTTCCCGCGGCTCGCCGCGTTCGCCGAGGTCGCCTGGAGCCGTCTCCCGGCGCCCGCAGAACGGGACTTCGCCGGTTTCGAACACCGGATGACCGACCACTACACGCGCCTCGACGCCCTCGGGGTGGGCTACCGGCCGCCGGCCGGACCGCTGCCGTGGCAGCGCCGGCCCGGGGTCCTCGGACGCCCGATCGAGGGAGCGCCTCCGAACGTGTGAGGCGGCCGCGGACCGGCATGCCCCGCACCCCGCTCCCCGCTCCCCACGCGCCGCTCTTCGGCCCGGTGACCCCAAAAGGAGAAAGGCCCCAGGGGTCACCGAAGAGTGGCAATGCGCGCTCACCGGTGATGCCGTGCGAAAACGGACCATCTCCCTGACGACAGGGGCGAATGCCTCCTAGCGGACCCCCGCGCCGAGTGCCGGGGAAGATGTGCCAGAGTTGCCACGTCCGCCCTGTCAGCACGTACCGTACGGCAGCACAGGTGGGACCAGGTGGGGCAGCGGGAAGGGGCAGCCGGTTTGACCACGCACGCACCGCAGGCGGCGCAGGCCGTGACGCTGCCCGTCTCGCTGGACGAGGCGGTCGCGGCACTGTCCGCCATGCCCGCCGCCGTTCCCGTCGCCGGCGGCACCGATCTGATGACCGCGGTCAACTCCGGGCAGCTCAGGCCGGCCGCGCTGGTCGGCCTCGGCCGGATCAGCGAGATCCGCGGCTGGCAGTACCAGGACGGACACGCGCTGCTCGGCGCCGGACTCACCCACGCCCGGATGGGCCGCCCCGACTTCGCCGCCCTGATCCCGGCGCTCGCCGCCGCCGCGCGGGCGGCCGGACCGCCGCAGATCCGCAACGCGGGCACCCTGGGCGGCAACATCGCCTCGGCCGCGCCCACCGGCGACGCGCTGCCCGTACTGGCCGCCCTGGAAGCCACGTTGATCATCGCCGGGCCCGGCGGAGCCCGCCGCGAGATCCCGGTGTCGCACCTGCTCGCGGGCGTGGACATGCTCCGCGGCGGCGAACTCATCGGCTACGTGCGCGTGCCGCTGCTGCACGCTCCGCAGGTCTTCCTGAAGGCCACCGGACGCACCGGACCCGGGCGGGCGATCGCCTCCGTGGCGCTCGTCCTCGACCCGGCCCGGCGCGGGGTGCGGTGTGCCGTCGGCGCCATAGCGCCGATGCCGCTGCGGCCCCTGGACGCCGAGGCGTGGGTGGCCCAGCTCATCGACTGGGACAACAGCCGCACGATCGTCCCCGAGGCGCTGACCGCGTTCGGGGAGTACGTCGCGGCGGCCTGCATCCCCGACCCCGTCCCCGCCGAGGACGGCTCCGTGCAACCGCTTCCGCCCGCAGTACTGCACCTGCGGCGCACCGTCGCCGCGCTGGCCCGACGAGCACTCGGGAGGGCGCTGTCGTGACCGACGACCAGCACGAGGAAGGCGCCCGCCGGAGCGGCGGCCGCTGGGACCCGCTGCCCCAGGGCGACTACGACGACGGCGCGACCGCCTTCGTCAAGCTCCCCGAGGGCGGCATCGAGGCCCTCCTCGCCTCCCGGGAGCCGCTCGCGGCGCCCGGACACGGATACGTCCCCCCGCAGATCGACGTGACGCCCGCCCCGCCCGACGCCGGTGACCCGGCGGCCGGCGGGACGTGGGGCGCGCAGGGCGGCGGCTCCTGGCCCGACCCGAACGCCGCGCAGCAGGGGGCCGGCGCGCGCGACGACCGGTTCGCCTACCAGCCGGGTGCCACCGGGCAGTGGGAGTACGCCGAATACGCCGAGACCCCTCCCGAGGGCACCGGCCACGGCTACGACGACGGACGCGGCGCGGCCCACGAGGGCGGACACGGCGCCGGGCACGACGTGACCGGGCAGTGGTCGATCCCCGTCGCCGTAGGTGATCTTCCGGACGAATCGGGCGAGTTCACCACATCGGCACTCGTCGAGCAGTGGGGCGGCACACCGCCCGCCACGCTGCCCGGCGGCGCGTCGGCGCCCTGGGCGAGCGAGATCGGACAGGCCGAGATCGGGCAGGCCTGGAGCGCCGAACCCCACGAGGCGCCCTCTGAGGGCCTCGCGGACTCCGAACCGCAGTCACCTCCGCCCCCGCACTCCCAGGCCCCCCAGCAGCCCGCCGAGCCCGCCCACGAGGCAGCCGGGTTCGCCACCCCCGAACCCGGCGCCGACCACGCGCCCGAGGCGCCGGAGCGGGACCCGGCGCACGAGACGTCCGACGGTGCCGGGGACGACACGTCCGACGACACCGGGACGCACGCCCCCGGCGGCCCGCAGACGCACGGCGACGACCTCGTGGCGGACGCCGACGACGCGACCCCCGACGCGGACCACCCGGCCACCGCCCCGCACGACGAACACCCCCTCGCCTCCTACGTCCTGCGCGTCAACGGCGCCGACCGGCCCGTCACCGACGCCTGGATCGGCGAGTCACTGCTCTACGTCCTGCGCGAGCGGCTCGGTCTCGCCGGCGCCAAGGACGGCTGCTCACAGGGCGAGTGCGGCGCCTGCAACGTCCAGGTCGACGGCCGGCTCGTCGCCTCCTGCCTGGTGCCCGGCGTCACCGCCGCCGGCAGCGAGGTGCGCACCGTCGAGGGCCTGGCCACCGAGGGACAGCCCTCCGACGTCCAGCGCGCCCTGGCCAAGTGCGGCGCCGTGCAGTGCGGTTTCTGCATCCCCGGCATGGCGATGACCCTCCACGACCTCCTGGAGGGCAACCCCGCCCCCACCGAACTGGAGACCCGCCAGGCGCTGTGCGGCAACCTGTGTCGCTGCTCCGGCTACCGCGGTGTCCTGGACGCCGTGCGCGAGGTCGTCGCCGAACGCGAGCACGCGTCGTCCGCACCCGACGACGGCCCGGACACGGACGAGGCCCGCATCCCGCACCAGGCGGGCCCCGGCGCCGGCGGCGTCCATCCGTCCGCCTACGAGGACGACGACGCCTACGGCTCCCAGGCCTCGCACGAACAGCCGTACGGCCAGGACGGAGGCCAGGCGTGACCAACCAAGCCGCGACCGCGACGACACCGGCGTCGCCGGAGACGGGCCCCGAGCCCCTGCCGCACGGACTGGGCGTCTCCCTGCCGACCGCGGAGGCCCGCGCCAAGACCGAGGGCACCTTCCCGTACGCGGCCGACCTGTGGGCCGAGGGACTGCTGTGGGCCGCCGTGCTCCGCTCGCCCCACCCGCACGCGCGCATCGTCTCCATCGACACCCGGCACGCGCGCGAGATGCCCGGCGTGCGCGCCGTCATCACCCACGAGGACGTCCCCGGCAGCGCCCTGCACGGCCGAGGAAGAGCCGACCGGCCGGTGTTCGCCTCCGAGGTCGTACGCCACCACGGCGAGCCCATCGCCGCCGTCGCCGCCGACCACCCCGACACCGCCCGGATGGCCGCCGCCGCCGTCATCGTCGAGTACGAGGTGCTCGAACCGGTCACCGACCCGGAGCAGGCCTTCGAGGCCGAACCCCTGCACCCCGACGGCAACCTGATCCGGCACATCCCGCTGCGCCACGGCGACCCGGACGCCGTCGGCGACATCGTCGTCGAGGGCCTGTACCGCATCGGCCGCCAGGACCCCGCGCCCGTCGGCGCCGAGGCCGGACTCGCCGTGCCCCGCCCCGACGGCGGCGTCGAGCTCTACGTCGCCTCCACCGACCCGCACACCGACCGCGACACCGCCGCCGCCTGCTACGGCCTCGACCCCGCGCGCGTGAAGGTCGTCGTCACCGGCGTCCCCGGAGCCACCGCCGACCGCGAGGACCAGGGCTTCCAGCTGCCGCTCGGCCTGCTCGCCCTGACCACCGGCTGCCCGGTGAAACTCACCGCTACGCGCGAGGAGTCCTTCCTCGGCCACGCCCACCGGCACCCGACCCTGCTGCGTTACCGGCACCACGCCGACGCCGAGGGCAAGCTGGTCAAGGTCGAGGCGCAGATCCTGCTCGACGCGGGCGCCTACGCCGACACCTCGGGCGAGTCGCTGGCCGCCGCGGTCTCCTTCGCCTGCGGCCCGTACGTCGTCCCGAACGCCTTCATCGAGGGCTGGGCCGTCCGCACCAACAACCCGCCCTCCGGGCACGTGCGCGGCGAGGGCGCCCTCCAGGTCTGCGCCGCCTACGAGGCCCAGATGGACAAACTGGCCAAGAAGCTCGGCGTCGACCCCGCGGAACTGCGGCTGCGTAATGTCATGGCCACCGGGGACGTCCTGCCCACCGGCCAGACGGTGACCTGCCCGGCGCCCGTCGCCGAACTGCTCCAGGCCGTACGCGACTTCCCGCTGCCCGCCCTCCCCAAGGACACCCCCGAGGACGAGTGGCTGCTGCCCGGCGGCCCCGAGGGCGCCGGCGAACCCGGCGCCGTGCGCCGCGGGGTCGGCTACGCGCTCGGCATGGTCCACATGCTCGGAGCCGAGGGCGCCGACGAGGTCTCGACCGCCACCGTGAAGGTCCACGACGGCGTCGCCACCGTGCTCTGCGCGGCCGTGGAGACCGGACAGGGCTTCACCACGCTGGCCCGGCAGATCGTCCAGGAGACCCTCGGCATCGACGAGGTGCACGTGGCGCCCGTCGACACCGACCAGCCCCCGGCGGGCCCCAGCTGCCGCGGCCGGCACACCTGGGTCTCCGGGGGAGCCGTCGAACGCGCCGCCAAGATGGTCCGTACGCAGCTGCTCCAGCCGCTCGCGCACAAGTTCGGCATGTCCACCGAGC
Source organism: Streptomyces sp. NBC_01428 (assembly GCF_036231965.1). Lineage (NCBI taxonomy): Bacteria > Bacillati > Actinomycetota > Actinomycetes > Kitasatosporales > Streptomycetaceae > Streptomyces > Streptomyces sp. NBC_01428. The sequence goes on from NZ_CP109499.1 coordinate 5,689,062, forward strand.
TCCTCCAGATCACCGACGGCAAGATCACCTCGTACGACGGGGTCCTGTCGACCACCGTCACCGAGGCGATGGACGGCAAGGAGCTGTGGGCGACCGCGCAGTGCCGCCCGCACCCGACCGAACCGCTCGACGAGGCCGGCCAGGGCGACGCCTTCGTGGGCCTCGCCTTCTGCGCCATCCGCGCGGTGGTGGACGTCGACATCGAACTCGGCTCCGTCCGGGTCGTGGAGCTGGCGCTCGCCCAGGACGTCGGCCGGATCCTCAACCCGGCCCAGCTGACGGCCCGTATCGAGGCGGGCGTCACCCAGGGCGTCGGCGCCGCGCTGACCGAGAACCTCCGCACCGCCCGCGGCCTGGTCCGCCACCCCGACCTCACCGGCTACGCCCTCCCGACGGCCCTGGACACCCCCGACATCCGCATCGTCAAGCTGGTCGAGGAGCGTGACGTCGTCGCCCCCTTCGGGGCCAAGGCGGCCAGCGCGGTGCCGGTCGTGACGTCCCCCGCGGCCGTCGCGTCCGCCGTCCGGGCCGCCACCGGCCGCCCCGTCAACCGCCTCCCGATCCGCCCGCAGGCAGCGGTGGTGACGGCGTCGTGACCGCGCACGAGCCCGCTCACGACGGCACGGCACCCGACACCGGCCCCGCCGCACCGGACACCGGAGTCCCGGTCACCCGGGCCACCGCCGACGACCAGCCGCGTTACGAACCCCCGCCCAGTGTCGGAAAGCTGTTCTTCTGGGTGCTGCTCTTCGTCCTGGCCGCGGTGGTCGTCGTCGCGGGCGGCGTCTACTTCACCTGAGGCTCGGATACTTCACCTGAGGCTCGGAGCCCGGGGCGTCGGTCCCTGCGGCCGCGGAGCCCGAGCCCGAGCCCGAGGATCCCGGGTGAGCCGAGGGCCTCCCGGCGCTCGCCGACAGGACACCGGCAGCAGGCAAGAGAGTCTCGCTGGGAGTCCCGCTCGCCCCTCGGACCCCGCTCGCCCCTCGGACCTTGCTCGCGAGCCGCCCCGGCATCACTCGAGGAACGCTCCAGCCGGCCTCCTCCCGTGGTGCGGATCATGGGCGTGACCTGCCCGTCCCCGGTCGCCGGGGGACCCGTTCCCAAGGCCCCCCTGCGTTGTCAGTGGGGCGGCGTATGGTTCTCGCTCAATGGGGAACTGCCGTGGTACGACCGGCCGTTCTCACCGGGGGAAGCACAAGCGTTCACATGCGCGGGGGAGCCATGAGCACGACTGACACCGATGTCGGCGGCGCGATCACACTGACCGACCACGAGCTGGATCCGTACGTCACGCACGCGTCCACCCGGCACCTCCTCACGGGCGCCGGCCTGCCTGCCGCGAGCGCGCTGCTGGGGTTCGACGCGCTGCGGGAGCACGGCCTGCGCACCCTGGCCGATCTGACCGGCGGCGCCGACAGGCTCGCCGAGGAGCTGCGCGACCGGCTCGTCATCGGGGCCCTGCGGAACCTGGACCGGGACCTGGAGTCGCTCGTCCTCGACGGGACGACGGGTGAGGTCTCCTCGGCGCACGTCCCGCGGGATCCCGCGCACCTGGACCTGTCACCGCTGGCCCCCTCCCTGGAGGCCCTGCTGCGCTTCGCGGCGGCCACCGAGGAACTGACGGCGCCCGCCGACCGTCCGGGCCCGTTCGGCCCGAAGGCCGTCGCGGAGACGGCGGACCGGCTGGGCGCGGTCTTCGAGGACACCGCGGGCCCGGACGTGCCGCCGTACTGGCGGATGGCCGCGCTGATCCGCCCGCTGGCCCGCATCGCCGGGCCCGGCGAGGGACTCGTCCTCGGTCTGCCGAAGCGGCTGCTCGACGAGGAGTTCGGGGCGGGCGGGATCATGCGCTTCGAGGACGTCGACTTCCCGCGCGCCCTGACGCACGAGCCGACCCGCCGCTTCCTGCGCGAGACGGGCCTGCCCGAGGACGGGCTCCTCTTCCAGCTGGACACGGAGGTGCCGCTGCCGGCCCTCACCGAGTACTACGCGGACGAGCGCCCCGACGCGTTCGCCGCCGGTCACCTCCCGGTGACCGCCTGCCGCCTGATCCGCCTCGGCGGCCTCGTGGAGGACACGAGCCTGGTCGTCGACGGCGCCACGGGCGCGGTGCTCGCCTGGAGCGAACCGGACCTGACCCTGCGCCCGCTCAACGCGGACATCTCCACGCTCGCCTTCACCCTCTGGCTCCTGCACCGCGAGCGAACCCTGGACGCGGTCCACGGCCTGAGCGACTCCTACGAACACCTAGCGGCGACCCTGACGGAAACCCTCGCCACGGTGGACCCCGTCGCCTGCGACCGGACCCCGACCCTCCCGGGCGACGACGGCCTGCGCCACTGGCCCGAGATATTCGAGGACCGGGCGAGCGGCTCGCTGTACGCGTAGCGCCCCGGCGCGAGCGGTACCCGCGGGGCGGGCCGGTCCACCCGACGGCCTACGCCGGGACGAGGACGGTGAGCCAGTCCGCTTCGCGTGGCCGGTAACCGTGCCGGTTGCGCAGCCCGTGGACGATCGCGGGCACGTGGCCGGCGCCGTAGACGACGGCCACCCGGAGCGGCTCGTCGCCGTGCTCCGCGTGGATCTCGCCGAGAGCGTCGAGCACCCGCCGGTCACGCCGATCGGTGAGCGCGTGCTCCAGAGGATCGTCGGCCATCAACTCGGCCCGCAGGGTCGGCGGCAGATCCTCGACCGCCAGATCCTCGTCCAGGAAGGCGCGCGGCCCCCGCAGCGCGAACACCAGGCCCATCACCGGAGCCGCCACCATGAGCAGCGCGTACGTCCACCGCGACAGCTCCTTCAGGTCCGCGATCGCCTCCGCCGCGGTCACATCCGGATTGATGACCGGGACGCCTTCGGGCAGGAGCCGTGCGTCCCGCTGCTCCTGCAGACCGTTGCGCCGCCGGCGGGGGGCGAACCGGTAGGCGAGCGTGAGGGCACTCACTCCCACCGACCGGCCCCGGATCCCCTCGACGACGACGAGGTCGCACTCCTTGAGCCTGACGCGGATCTGGGAATAGAAGGTCGGCGACGCCACGTGCAGCATCGGGAAGATCACGAACTCGAGCGGGGTCCCTGTCCGCCGCATGGTGATCACAGCAGATCGGACGGCATATCCGGTCACCTCGATGATCTGCATGATCCCCCCCCCCGCGAAGCCCGCCCGGCCGATCGCTCATCCGTACGAGGACACGAGCCGGGGGAGGCTCGCGGTTCCGTCCCGGTGCGGCCCGGCCGCGGAGTGCGTGATGCTGTTACCGGTGTGATTCGTAAAGTCGTCATATGACCGACGACTTCCACGCTGTCCTCGCCAGTCTCGATGCGTGGCTGGAGGCCAACGCGCCCGCGGACTTTGCCGCCCTCAACCCACCCGCTGCGCAGGACGGCATCGACGCGGTCTCTGACCGTCGGTTCCCTCTGCACCCGGATCTGGTGGTGTGGTTGGGTCGTCACGACGGGGTCACCGCTACGAAGGGCCATGACGGTCCCGGCGTCATCATCCCCGGCGGGTTCCTCCTGCACGGTGCCGAGGGAATGAGTGCCGGTCAACGATCGCTGGAGGAAGCGATCGCTGAATGGATCGACGAGAACGAGTCGGAAGACCCCGGCCTGCGGGACATCTATGACGGCGTGTACGGGTACTTGTTCCACGTCCGGTGGGTTCCGATCGCCACGGATATCACCGGAGGCAAGCTCATTGTCGACCACCGTGGTGGAGACCGGTTCGGGAACGTGCTCTACGGTCTGCAGGCCGGGGACACGGACGGCCCGGTGAAGGTGTGGGACAGCCTTTCTCACATGTTCCGAGACCTGCTCGCCGCCCTGACTGAGGGGACGGAGATCCGCCTGCCCGGTCATGCCGATCCGATGACACCGCGCCTCTCCGGCACCGACGACGGTGCCTTTGTGAGGTGGGGGTAGGACGGAGCGGTTGTCGCAGACCGCGAGTGCGCCCGACCGGTCAACTGAGACGGAAACTGAGACGGACGACTAAAAGGGCGGCACTCCCGAAGGGGTGCCGCCCTTTTCTATGCCTGGTCAGGCAGGCAGAGGCCGTGGCGGGAATCGAACCCGCGTAACTCGCTTTGCAGGTAGCTCACTCAGCGGTGGTACTCAGATCAGCATGACCAGCCAAGACACCCCAGGTCAACCGAGTCGGCAGGGTTGAGGCGACTTGCCTAGCTCGGTCTGACCTCTCCTGCCTGGTGTCGGCAGCCCTTGAGGCTGCCGTCCCCGTAGCCCCCGGCCAAGAGAGCGAGGCTCTGTGCGGCCCTGTGAGCCACGTTCAGAGAGGCCCTGGACTGACTGCCTAGGGGTGGGGGGTCAAGCCCGTAGAGAGCCGTACAGGGCGTACAGGGGACTACAGGCGGGGAAGGGTGAGGGTAGGTCGACGTGCCTATATCCATTGCCATTACCTGTGGCGTATTCACCGCCCCCCTATTCAAGAGAGAAGGAGAGGCAGTCACCCCAGCCAATTCCTTCCCGCTCTCACTCAATCCGATATGCAGGGGTGGCGAGATCCCAGAAAGGGCAGGCTTCCGGGACAGGCGGGTGAATCGGTATATACCTACCCGGGGGTTATTAAACTGCGTCGACACTGTGACAGTGAGACCCCACAGAAATTCGTCATACATTACCGACGTACAGGGGTGGCTAGCTGTACGGAGCGGGGAGGGAAGGGGTGTAGGGGGACTGTCCAGAACAGGCATTAACATGCAAATAAACAAAGATAGAGCCACTCTTCTTTGCTTAAAGCCTGCATATCTCTGCTCTAACCCCTCTTTCCCCCGCTACAGCAAAGAAGGGACCCAGGGCGTTAAGCCCTGGAGTCCCCTTGGCTTCACTAATGAGCCAGTACGGGGGCCTTAAGCCCCCGGGCCTGAACTACACGTTCAGCTAATGGGAACACCTCTACCCCATAGCTCCTCTGCATGCTCAGAGAACCGGGAGTACATCCCTGACTCCCCGATACGTCGCAGGTGAAGTAGGGGGGAGTCGTGTCCGACCAACCTTGCAAGGTGCGGGGTAACCAGTGCCTCATTGTCGAATCTGAATACCGACAGGGATACATGGTTCACAGCATCATCAGCGGAGGAGAAACGAGCCTCTACCCCATCCACCTCTGTCAGCTTGGCAAGGTTCTCCAGGGTGATCCTGATTCGAGTGGAGACGGTGAGGGCCACATCTTCGATAACTTCCCTCTGTCTTGTCACGTCTCCGTTGGGATCGCCGACAAGGAACCTTACTCGGCACCCCTCTCCAGCCTTCTTCCGGATAGTACCGAGGAAGTCTGGCATCTGAGTCCACAGGAAGTAGTTCGTATAGCCAGCGAAGAACAGATCCTCTTTGGCTTTCTCTGTGAGTTCCGCCCAAACAGTAGAGGGGCAGGCGGACCGATAGGGATAGCTGTGAATGATTTCCCTATCCCCGCCCGTCTTGATTCGCTCCCTGACTGCTTTGGGCCAGATCATCTCTTCGTCAACTCCCAGTGCCTTGCTGGCGTCTTCACGGTTCCTGGCGTGAGGGATCAGTTCAGAGTCACTGACCCATCGCTCCACCGTCTTCCCTGAGACACCTACCCTCAGAGCCAGTTGCCGGGGTGACAGACCAGCGGACTCCATAGCTGATCGTAGGGCAGTGTTCAAGGCTCCCCCTAGGGACGTCTGGGCGTTCTTCCAAGCTACCGCCGAAACTGCCCAACTGTCCCTAGCTATGGCCCAGTACGCCCCTACGGGATGCCGACCATCTAGGCATGACAGATGAAGCGAGAGTGCGAGCCAGGGTTCCGGCTCGGGTGGCTCGGATCACTGACGAGATCCAGAACACCTATGGGGCGTTCGTTGGCCACTCGGTCAAGTGTGAGCACTGCAAGGAGGCGGGGTGGCGGTGCGAGGTGGCCGAGGGGCTGTGGCAGGAGTACAAGGCTGCGCAGAGAGACGCCGAGGGTTCGTAGCGAGAGCGGCGTGATGCGACAAGAGGGGGCCGGAGTAATGTCCGGCCCTCAGCCATGTAGTGGGAAGGCTTCCTGCCATACTCCGTCCGACATAGATGACTCACAGGAGTGGGCGTATGCAGAATCAGGGTGAGGGTCATGGCTGCTTTGGTGCACTGCTCGGTATCGTCCTATGGATATCGAGTGCCTTCTTTCTATCTCCGCTAGTGGGACTGTTGACCGTCATCGGGGTTGGTGTTGTCGGTCTGGCCATTTCATCTCGTGGTGAGGTCGACCACGGCGTCATTAGGGGACTGAGTAATGTCTCCTTCATTCTCTTCGCACTCCTCTTCCTCGTGACCCTGGCGGACGATCCCTTGCCTGATAGGTTGGCGGGTTCCAGCTTCGGCACGAGCATCTGCTGTCTTGTTATGTTCGGAGTGTTCGGGGCATCCCAAAAGCGAGGCTGAGAAGTTGGAGAACCAAAGGGGGGCGAGGCTTAATGCCTCGCCCTTTCTATGCAGTCAGCTCTAGTTCATCCCTGATCTTCCGGTACTGGCCAGATACGTAAGAGTTGCTGACTCCAATCTCCTTGGCCACCTCTGATGCCTTCCTGTTGTTCAGGAACCCATCCCTGATTGCCTTCTGGTTGTCGGTGAGGTGAACCTCTTCAGTGATATGTGAACCCCGAGCCGGCTGAACCCCTGAATTCTGAACCTGAACTGAACTCTGAAGTGAACTCTTCTTCGAGACAGTCTTGGTCACAGTGAACTCCTTCATCTGTTCACTCAGCTCTAGTTCAACCTCCCTGAACTTCCGTCGGTAGACAGGGGCAACCTCGGCAGCGAACACAAGGATCAGCGGGGCAATGGAGTGAATACCTACACCTACCCAGTCACCCAGAGCTGTTGAGGTCCAGGTGTTGAGGAAGAGGGAGGCCGTTCCTGTGACCCACCTAAAGGCGGTAGCCCACTTCCCTGACTTCTTCCCGTGTCTGGATAGGACCGAGTCAGCCGACAAGGATAGGACTAGGGCGGCATCCACAACGGATGGAAGAACCCACCCCGTCCATACCCACTGGGAATGCAGGGCAACGAGGGGCCCTCCTGTCATAAGAGAGAACAGGATCGCTCCTGCTGCAATCACCCACATCATCCCGTCCACAACCTTCCGGGTTCGGATGATGCTCTTGAGTTCATTCGCAATGTTCATCATGGTTCAGATCTCCTAGGTTCAGATTCAGGTTCAGTTCACGGGACCCGTTAAGGGTCCCGGTTCAGTTCACTTGGTTCAGGTTCATGGTTCAGCGGGGAACCCTTTACGGGTTCCGCTGTTGGTGCACTACTGGTTCAGTTCACAACTCCACGGCCTTAATGGCCGTGGTTCACTCGGCGGGGGAGAGGTAACAGTCTCGGTTCCCTCGAATGTGGCGGGGAAGAGAAGGGCTACCGCTTCAGTCAGTCAAAGAGGTCGGCAGCCCTTAAGGCTGCCGTTCAGTCCTCTTAATCAAAACGGGGCTGTCGGGCTAAGGCCCTTCGCCCCTGGTCCAGGTTCAGTCAGAACGAGACTCCGGGCTAAGGCCCTACGTCTCTTCTCCCCGCTAGCCTTTTCTCCCCGCCAACCAGCGCAGCGCTGTCCCGACCCCTAGGGAGGGCAAGCGGAGCATCTAGGTACAGCTATCAAGCGGGGGGAGTATTGGAGAACTGAACGGTTCTTACAGTTCTACATATACGTATGGGGGGAACCGAGAACCAGAACCGTTTAGCTGGCCAGCCGGTAGATGGTTCGGTTCCCTTCCTTGGAGCGGGTGAGGGTTCCCTACGTCTCTTCTCCCCGCTATCCGAATGGTGCGTAGCCCTAGCGGAGCACCAGGCGTACTAGGTGACTCCTGCCTAGACACAACATCACGCCACGTAGGACATGCGAGAGGCTTCCTTGCGGTCGCCTCTGCCCCTACGCCGGGTGATATTAGGTTCCTACTCTTCTGGCCATAAGTAGCGAGGGGCTCAAAGGTGCTCCCCACTAGGGACATAAGTCAGGGGCTAGCTCTGGACCCTCTGCTCATAAGCTGCGAGCGAGGGAGTGCTTGCCTACTACTAGGGACATAAGTCAGAAGGCTGGGCCTGCCCTACTAGGGACATAAGTCAGGCAGAGCCCTGAACCCCTGCTGTACCCGACTCCCTACTAGGGACATAAGTCAGGTTGCGGGAGATGCACTCCTACTAGGGACATAAGTCAGAGAGCTAGGATTCCTCTACTAGGGACATAAGTCGTAACGGCTGGAGGGTGGTTCCTGCTAGGGGCATTGTTGCTTCGGTGTGGAGCATCCCCTACTAGGGACATAAGTCAGAGCAGGGGTTCCCCCTGCTAGGGACATAAGTCAGCCCCACTCCTCGCAGTACTCGCCCTCACCCTCAAGCCAAGCCCTGTCGCTGAACTCCCCGACTTGCAGAGTGAACGTGGTCTTAGCTCCTCGCTTCTCTCCAACGGTCTCGACAGTCAGCCAGCCTGCTTCAACAAGAGCCTGAACTCCTCGCTCGGTGTACGAGACGAGATTCCCTGCCCGGTTCCGAATCCCTACAGCATCAGCCAGGGAACGCCAGGGGATAGTCACCTGGGAGTCGTCCCCTGCCAGCCTGGCTATCTGCCTGGCTACATCCCTTCCGGAGCGGGGCACGAAGTGAATGACGTCTCCGTACCAAAGGGCTGCCTGATCGGTAGGCGGGCAATGCTCAACAGCAAGAGCGAAGCCTCTCTTCCTCAGTTTGCGTCGATGCTCCCTGATCTCATCTGCATAGATGGAGAGGAACTCTGTTCTGTTGTCTCCGCTTTGGCCGGGGCGTGTCCTGCTCCTCGGCTTTTCCTGCTCTGCTTTCACCTTCAGGAAGGCTTGGGTCATGAGATGTGTAGTCAGGAAGTTCTTTCCTCCGACAGTTTCCCAGTCGAATTCCGTAGTCACGTTGGGGTAGTTCATGATTAGTCTCCTTCGTTGATGCACCAGAAAGGGGCCCTAGCCGTTATCGGCGTAGGCCCCTGTGCTGACATGTTGCGTAAATATGGAATGGCCGGGCCGGCTGCACCCTGGCATTTCAATTCTTCTTCGCCTTGCTGAGGCGCTGACAGTCTTTGCAGTATTGCTTCTTCCCTGAGGGTTGGTACTTATCTCCCGAGTACTCGATAGCGTCCTTGCTTTTACCACACCCCGGGCAGACCTTCCGGCCGTTCTCCCAGTAGTGCTGTCTACTCTTCTTCTTCAGCGGCCTAAGCTCTTCTCTCCGCCTGTACTTCTGCTGGTAATGCCCATCGCAAAGGCCGTAAGAGTTCCTCGGCTTCTCGCACTCGGTGAATCCGCACTGTCCTCTACTCATGTCCTCTTCCTTCCGCTCATGGTTATGGTGCTGGCCCTAAAGCCAGTGCCTCTGTTGGTCTCGGTTGTGCTCACTGACTTCTCAGCTTCTCCAGGATGTAATTGGCGTTCCCTGATCCCAGCTTGTCTAGGTAACGTATGTCTGCCTCAGAGAAGCAGCCTCTGTCCATAGCGGTAAGGAGCACTGCCCCGAAGTACAGGGCAGACCCTCGAACCCCAGCCTTCTCCCTAACCTTCTCCAGGTTCTCTTTGATCTCCACTCGAATCTCCGGGGATGCCTGGTGTTTAACTCCTCCTTCGTGCACCCATGCCTTAACCCCCATTGCGGTGAAAAGGTCTGCTGTGCTCTGAGCCAGCGTGTACTTCCTCTTTCCCATGGTCTTCTCCTTCTGTTCATAAAGAAGGGCCCACCGGCGCAATGCCGGGGGCCCGGTTCGGGTTGCTTCTGCTTAGCTCAACGGGAGAACAGTTCTCGACTCAGTCGCTCGTATCTCTCCTTGCTGATGAGCACTGCCTTAACTGATCCGTACTTGGTGAACTCGATTGTCTCTCCAGCCTCAGCCCTGCTAACCAAATCAGGGAGTCTGTCTCGGGCTTCAGTCGTGCTTACCTTCATCTCTTACCTATCCTCCATCTTGTTTGTAAGGAACTCCGCCTCTCGTGCCGTCCACTCTCGGAACGGCATGGGGTCGATTCCAATGTGATCCTTCATTGCTCGGGAGACTTCATGCATGTCTCTCCGGTTGTGCTTGTTCAGTAGCCAGTCGTCAAGACTGGCGACGTCAGGATGAATGCCTAGCTTCTCAGCCCAGCGGAGGAGAGTGGGGTCGGCGTAGAACTCCTCCATGTGCCCTGGGACTCTGAGGTGAATCCATTCCTCCTGAGCGATTGCCTCAAGGCTGGCACCACCCTTCATGACGGCAATCACCTGAACCGGTACTCCCTGGTTGTCTCGACTGGTTATGTCCTTCAGCCTCTTAAGCGAAGGGTTCGCGGTAGTCCCTATCTTCACGTTGCCGTTAACCAACCTGATGATGTAGGTCCAGCCATCCACATGCTTGGCTGTGGGATTCACTGCGTAGATATCTCTTGCCATCTTTCTGGCTCTGGTCCGGTTGTAAGCAGCCAGATCCCAAACGTGCTCCTGGCACAGTGGAATGGTCACCAGGCCAAGCTCCTTCATGGCTCCCAGGTTGGTGCAGTCTGCGTCTGAGCAAGTAATGGTGTTCGCGTTCATGGGCTGATCTCCCTTGTATAGGCCCTGAGAGTCTTTCTCCGGGCCGTTCGTGATGTGCTGGGACTCTTCCTTCACGGCTTCCCTGGTAAGTCCCCAGAGGGCCGTATGGCGACTCTGCGTTTGTCAGGCCGCCTTCATCCAGTGGTGCGGACTCACGTTCAGATCGATGGTGAATCCCAGGGCAATCGGGTGCTTGCACCTTCCACCTCGCCCACAGTGCTTGGCGAACTCCTGCTTAGTAGAGAACTCCTCTCGGCAGGCGCAGCACTGAAAGCCGGTGAGGGTGCGGGTGTAGTGACGCTTCATGGTGGATCTCCTTTACGGTTTGCCGACGAGAGTCAGCTAGTGGACGCACGAGGCGTAAGCCTGAGTGCGGGAATGTTGTGGTACCTCGGGATACAGGTATGGGGTACCTCGGATGAAAAAAGGGGACGGCCACGCTCGGGACGTCATGTCCCGTGCTGGCCATTGGTGGTGGTCTCGGAGTGTTGGGGTACCTCAGGGCCAAAGCAAAGGGCCCCGGGTCCTCTCGCGAAGAACCAGGGCCCTGCCGTGCCGTGCTACCCACGTCCTGTGCTTGCGCATCAGTGACGGAACCGATCGTGAACAGTGGAGACCAACCACATGAAGGAAGAGGCTCATCCGTGCCTCTGCACCTCTGGGGACTCACCTACTAGAGATGAACCCTCACAGCCGCAGAGTCTTGGAGTAGCAACCTCACTAAGTAGGTAACCTCTTTCAAGGACGGTTCTGCAAAGAGCGTTACCAAAGTGTGAGCCAGATCACTTGGGTTCTCGTCGGGAAACCCTCACTTATTAGGTAGGGACTTTCAAGAGCGGTTCTGCAACGTCGCCCATTGAAGTGTGAGCCAGATCACCGAACCCCCTGAGCGGAACACCCTCACCTATCAGGCAGGGCCCCCATCGCAAGAGAAGGCAAGCACGGCCAGCAGATTTCTTTCCGGGCGTGACCGCCTGCCCTCAAGTCTAGGGCTCGCTACGGGATTGGGTCCGGAATCACCCGTACCTTCATTCCCCGCCCAGGGACGGCAGCCCTTAAGGCTGCCGCTCACCTCACCCAGGTACGACAAAGGGCCCCAGGGAAGCCCCCAGAGCCCTTGCCTACCGTCGTGGCTAGTACCTGTCTCCCAAGCCCTGTACGGCAGTCACAGCCCTACTCACGGCCATGTCTGCCCCGTACCTCCTGAGCATGGCTGGGGACTTCCATCCCCGGATAGCCATAATGTTCTCCCCGGACACTCCTGCCGTCTGCAAGTCATCGCACCACGTATGACAGAAGGAGTGCGGGGTTACTGCGGATGGTTCGTATCCCGCCTGTTCGGCCCTCTTCTTCACGATCCGATAGAGACCCATGTACTTCAGCTCTTGCCGTGACCGAGTGCCCAACCAAAGGTGGGGGTTCGTCTCGGAGAGGCTGTGCTCGGCCCTTGCCCTGAGGTACCGAGTAAGGGCCTTCACTGTCTTCGGCTGGAGGGGGATGGTTCGCCCGTCCTTGGTGTTCCTGTTTCCCTTCAAGGGGACAACCACCAAAGTGTGTCCAGTGAGGTCTAGGTCTTGAAGCCTCAGATTCAGCAACTCTTCAGCCCTGAGACCCTCTGTGAGAACCCTGATGATTGCGTGGTCCCTCACTGTCTCGAAGTCCCTTACCTTCGATGACCCGTTACCTGTAGCCCTGAGCACATCTTCGATGAACTCCGTGCTGAGGGTCTTTGGCTTACCGAGTGCGGGTGCTGCGTACTTGTGGAACTTCGGGTGACGGTAGGGAGTGGGGTGCTCGTACTCCTCTTCCAGGAACTTGAACAACGGGCGAAGGTTCCTCTGGAGGGTGTTGGTTCCCCCTGTGTATCCGCCCTTGCCGTCCTGGCTCTTGGGTACGTCGTGTTCCTGGTAGTACCAGCGGAAGAACTTGTTCAGGGTGCCCACGTCGAGAGTGGTGAAGTCACCCGAGAGTCCTGCCTCGGTCATCCAGTTGGACAGGGTCACTCCAGCGAACCGGTAAGCGTTGATGCTCTTCCGCTGATAGGGCCTGCCGTACCGGTTGTTAGTGGTGCTGAGGTGGAGGTCGAATTCCTCCAGCATCGATGTGCGTACCTCTGCCCCTGACAGCTTGCCGACTGCCCGGAGTGGGGTTGCTGCTTCCTGGTGTCGGCTGGCGTCGTAGCCAGCCGTCCTGGTGGCACTGCGGAGAGGGGTCTTCCTTGCCGACACGGGGTCTCCCTGGCACAGGGGCCTAGGCAAGTGCGAGGTAGCCAAGCGACTTGCCCAGACCGGTTCTGATGGGAGCACCACCAGGGAGAGAGCCAGTCTGACCAGAAGAGTTGCCTGGTCAGACCTACTAAGAGAGGCCGTGGCGGGAATCGAACCCGCGTAACTCGCTTTGCAGGCGAGTCCCTGAACCACTCGGGCACACGGCCGTTCTCAGGTGCGGCACGGCTCACTCGTTCCGAACCTGATGAGTCGACCGTAGGCGGGTGGGACGGGCGGCTCAAGGGGTCCGGCACCGCTGCAACGGGACTGCCACACGCCGTTCATGAACGGGAGGTGGCGGCGCGGGGCGTGGTCGTAGGACCAAAGGACCGGATGATCACCGACTTCCGACAGGAGTCAGTGAGGGCTGCGCACCTTACGCTGACGGCCATGGCAGCACTGGAGACCTCCGACGTCACGACCGTTCCCCCCGAAGTGGAGGGCGACGGTATCGCGCGCTGAGCATCGGGATCGTCTCCGTGGTGCTGGTCATCGCCTTCGAGGCGACCGCCGTGGGGACGGCGATGCCCGTCGCCGCCCGGGAACTCGACGGGGTGGCGCTGTACGCGTTCGCCTTCTCCGGCTACTTCACGACCAGCCTGTTCGGGATGGTGCTCGCCGGACAGTGGTCCGACCGGGACGGACCGCTGGCGTCCCTCACGGTCGGCATCGGCGCGTTCGCCGGGGGGCTGCTGCTGTCCGGGACGGCCGGGGGCATGTGGCTGTTCGTCCTCGGGCGTGCCGTCCAGGGGCTCGGCGGAGGGCTCGTCATCGTCGCGTTGTACGTCGTCGTCGGGCGGGCCTACCCGGAGCGGTTGCGGCCCGCGATCATGGCGGCGTTCGCGGCGGCCTGGGTGGTGCCGTCCGTCGTCGGCCCCCTCGCCGCCGGAGCGGTCACCGAACACCTCGGCTGGCGCTGGGTGTTCCTCGGTATCCCGGCCCTCGTCGGCATCCCCCTCGCCCTCGCCCTGCCCCAGATACGCCGGCGGGCCGGGGGGCCCGCGACGGACGGGGAACCCGCCGACACCCCTATCGCCGGCGGCACCGGCAGCGACGGGTTCGCCCGCACCGGCACCGGCAGCGACGGACTTGCTCGCACCGGCACCGGCAGCGACGGACTTGCCCGCTCCGGCACCGGCAGCGACGGACTTGCCCGCTCCGGCACCGGCAGCGACGGACTTGCTCGCGTCGGCACCGGCAGCGACGAGGTCGCCCGCCCCGGCACCGGCGGGTTCACCGGCACCCACCCCTTCGGGCACGCCCCCGGCGACGCCTCCCCCGACCCCCTCACCTCCGACCCCCTCACCCCCGACCCCCTCGGTGCCGGCCCCCTCGACCGCGCGCCTCTTGCCGTCGAGGCCCTCGCCGCCGAAACCCTCCCCCCGGAGCCCCTCCGTCGCGCTCCCCTCGACCGGCGGCGTATCCGGCTGGCGTTCGGGATCGCTTTCGGGGCCGGGCTGTTGCAGTACGCGGCCCAGGATCTGCGGCTCCTCTCGCTCCTGCCCGCGCTGGCCGGTGTCGCCCTGCTCGTCCCCGCCGTGCGCGGGCTGCTGCCGCACGGCACCTGGCGGGCGGCGCGCGGGCTGCCGTCCGTCGTGCTCCTGCGCGGCGTCGCGGCCGGGTCCTTCGTCGCCGCCGAGTCCTTCGTGCCGCTGATGCTCGTCACCCAGCGGGGACTCTCCCCGACGCTCGCCGGGCTGTCGCTCGCCGCGGGCGGTGCCACCTGGGCGCTGGGCTCCTGGCTGCAGGCGCGGCCCGGCGTGGAGCCGCACCGGGAGCGGCTGATGTTCCTCGGCATGCTGCTGGTCGCGGCGGCCGTCGCGACCGCGCCCAGCGTGCTCCTCCCGGCCGTGCCCGTGTGGACCGTCGCCGTCGCCTGGGCCTTCGGCTGCTTCGGGATGGGGCTCGTGGTCGCCTCCACCAGCGTGCTGCTGCTCCAGCTCTCGGCCCCGCACGAGGCCGGTACGAACTCGGCCGCCCTCCAGATCTCCGACGCCCTGTGCAACGTCCTGCTGCTCGCCTTCGGCGGAGCCGCCTTCGCGGCGCTGGGCGGCGGCGCGATGGCCCACGCGGCGACCGGCACGGCCTCCGGCGCCCACGGATCCCACCCGGCCGCCTTCGCGGCCGTGTTCCTTCCGATGGCCGCCGTGGCGCTGGTCGGGGCGTGGGTGACGACACGTGTCAGGGAGCGGCGACCCGCGGCCGGGATCGGCCAGAAAGGCTGAGGCCGCGGCCCACGGGGGCTGCCGCGCGTCACGCGGCGGCGTCGACGGGCCGGGTGCGGGAGCGAGTGCGGACCGTCATGTGACGTCAGTCCCATCCACGGCGGACCCGGCGTCGTCCGCGCGGTGACACGCCGCGGGCGCCGGTAGGGTGGCCCGGTTGTCATACGTAGCCGAGCCGACCGCCCGTCTGCCGTCACCGCCACACCGACGCGCCGCGCGCGGACCCGGAAGCTCCCCATCGCCACCCAGACCGGAGACCGTGACTACCACCGCCGCCAGCGCCTCCTCGCACTCGCACCACCTCTCACCCGCCTTCCCCGGCCGCGCCCCCTGGGGCACCGCCAACAAGCTGCGCGCCTGGCAGCAGGGGGCGATGGAGCGGTACATCCAGGAGCAGCCGCGCGACTTCCTCGCCGTCGCCACCCCCGGCGCCGGCAAGACGACGTTCGCGCTGACGCTCGCGTCCTGGCTGCTGCACCACCACGTGGTCCAGCAGGTGACCGTGGTCGCGCCGACCGAGCACCTGAAGAAGCAGTGGGCCGAGGCGGCCGCGCGGATAGGGATCAAGCTGGATCCCGAGTACAGCGCCGGGCCGCTCAGCAAGGAGTACCACGGCGTCGCGGTGACGTACGCGGGTGTCGGTGTGCGGCCGATGCTGCACCGCAACCGCTCCGAGCAGCGCAAGACGCTCGTCATCCTCGACGAGATCCACCACGCCGGTGACAGCAAGTCCTGGGGCGAGGCCTGTCTGGAGGCGTTCGAGCCCGCCACCCGCCGGCTCGCGCTCACCGGTACGCCGTTCCGCTCCGACACCAACCCCATCCCCTTCGTCACCTACGAGGAGGGGAGGGACGGCATCCGCCGGTCCTCCGCCGACTACACGTACGGATACGGGTCCGCGCTCGGGGACGGGGTCGTGCGGCCCGTCATCTTCCTCTCCTACAGCGGCAACATGCGCTGGCGCACCAAGGCGGGCGACGAGATCGCCGCGCGCCTCGGCGAGCCGATGACCAAGGACGCGATCAGCCAGGCCTGGCGCACCGCGCTCGACCCGCGCGGCGAGTGGATGCCGAGCGTGCTGCGCGCCGCCGACCAGCGGCTCACCGAGGTGCGCAAGGGCATCCCGGACGCCGGGGCCCTCGTCATCGCCACCGACCAGGACTCGGCCCGCGCCTACGCCAAGCTGATCCGGGAGATCACCGGCTCCAAGGCCACCGTCGTCCTGTCCGACGACACCGGCGCCTCGAAACGCATCGACGACTTCGCGGCGAGCGAGGACCGGTGGATGGTCGCCGTCCGCATGGTGTCCGAGGGCGTCGACGTGCCGCGCCTCGCCGTCGGCGTGTACGCGACCACCATCTCGACGCCGCTGTTCTTCGCGCAGGCCGTCGGCCGTTTCGTGCGGTCCCGGCGGCGCGGCGAGACCGCGTCCGTGTTCCTGCCGACCGTCCCCGACCTCCTCACCTTCGCCAACGAGATGGAGGTCGAGCGCGACCACGCCCTCGACAAGCCGAAGAAGGAGGGCGAGGAGGACCCGTACGCCGAGTCCGAGCAGGAGATGGAGGAGGCGAACAAGGAGCAGGACGAGGACACCGGCGAGCAGGAGCAGTTCTCCTTCGAGGCGCTGGAGTCCGAGGCCGTCTTCGACCGCGTCCTCTACGACGGCGCCGAGTTCGGCATGCAGGCCCACCCCGGCAGCGAGGAGGAGCAGGACTACCTCGGCATCCCCGGGCTCCTCGAACCCGACCAGGTGCAGTTGCTGCTCCAGAAGCGACAGGCCCGCCAGATCGCGCACAGCCGCAAGAAGCCGGACGACGAGGCGGACCTCCTCGAACTGCCCGCCGAGCGGCGTCCGGTGGTCTCCCACAAGGAGATGCTGGAACTGCGCAAGCAGCTCAACACCATGGTCGGCGCGTACGTCCACCAGAGCGGCAAGCCGCACGGCGTGATCCACACCGAGCTGCGCCGCGTCTGCGGCGGCCCGCCGAGCGCGGAGGCCACGGCCGGGCAACTGCGCCAGCGGATCGCCAAGGTCCAGGAGTGGGCCACCCGGATGCGGTGATCCGCGGTCGCGGAGATCACCGGGACGCCTGACATCCGTGTCGCCGGGACGCCTGACATCCGCGTCGCCGGGACACCTGACACCCGTGCCGCCGGACACGCGCCATCCGTGTCCGTGAGCACCTGCGGCGCCTGACGCCACCTGACACCCGTGTCCGTCGCGGTCCGTGAGCGGTGCCGTCGGCGTGTGTTCCCGGGCCGGCCGATCGTCGGCCCCGGCCCCCGCCCCGGCGCCGGACCGCGGGACCGCGGACGCACATGGAGAACCGGTTACCTCGGCGCGGCCGATATCCGGAACCCGCCCCCCCTGCGCGGCGGCTTCCCTTTCAGGGGCGCGCAACTCTTCGGACCGGCGTGCGCCTCCGCCGGTGCGCTGCGTGCACGCGCGGTGTACGCGGAGTTCCGCGCGCTCCACGTTCCGGGACAAACGGAATCAGTCCGTACGAGCCGATGCCCGGATTCTGGACGGAGACTTCCGCTGAGCGGACCGGCTCGCTACTGTCCCGCTACGCACACGCCCCGTGGCAGCGCCGCCGCGGAGCGCAGCCGTGAAGCGACTCCGCCCGGGAAGAGCCCGGGTCGCCAGCCGACCGGCGGCCTCTTGAGCGCGTCGCCGACGGGACTCGGTGACGCATCCGCCGAGCGAGGGCCGTCGACCTCACCACTAAGGAGTGGGCGTCGTGACCGCGGAGACCTCTCAGACGCTCGACCGGGGACTGCGCGTCCTCAAGCTGCTCGCCGACACGGACCACGGGCTGACCGTCACCGAGCTTTCGAACAAACTGGGCGTCAACCGGACCGTGGTGTACCGGTTGCTCGCCACGCTGGAGCAGCACGCGCTCGTACGGCGGGACCTCGGCGGTCGTGCCCGGGTCGGTCTCGGGGTCCTGCGCCTCGGCAGCCAGGTGCACCCTCTGGTGCGGGAGGCGGCGCTGCCCGCGCTGCGCGCCCTGGCCGAGGACATAGGCGCGACGGCCCATCTGACGCTGGTCGACGGGACGGAGGCGC
Source organism: Streptomyces sp. NBC_01428 (assembly GCF_036231965.1). Classification (NCBI taxonomy): domain Bacteria; kingdom Bacillati; phylum Actinomycetota; class Actinomycetes; order Kitasatosporales; family Streptomycetaceae; genus Streptomyces; species Streptomyces sp. NBC_01428. The sequence goes on from NZ_CP109499.1 coordinate 5,707,159, forward strand.
TCGCCGTCGCCGTCGTCGAACCCACGTGGACCGACTACCACGTGGCCTACCGGGCCGGGTTCCGGCATCCGCTGGACCGGGGAGCCGCGGGCCGCGCGATCCTCGCCGCCCGGCAGGCGCCGGTGGGGGATCCCGGGTACACGCTCACCCACGGGGAGTTGGAGGCGGGCGCCAGCGGGGCCGCGGCGCCGCTCATCGGGGTGACGGGGGTCGAGGGCAGTGTCGGGGTGGTCATGCTCGCGGACGCGGTGCCGGAGCGGGTCGGGCCGCGCGTGATGGACGCGGCCCGCGAGGTCGCGGACGCCCTGCGCTGACCCGGCAGCGGGTGGCGCCGACGCCCTCCGCGACGCGCCGGCGCCTTGACCGAAGCGCCGTGCGTCGACGGAGGCCCCACCGCCCGGGGTGCTGCGGGAACCGTCGCCCCGCGACCTGGCCGCTCCGTACGGACACGGTTCCCGAACGCGGGGACGTCTCGGCCCGTACCGCCCCGTCGGCCCGGGGTGATCCTTGCCCGGCCTCGCCCCGTGGGACCTGTCCGGAGGGCCCGGCGGCAGGGGACGTTAGATTGAACCCGTGCTCTCTCGCCTCACGCGCCCCAAGGCCGTCGCCGTCTGCGCCCTCCCCGTCGTGGCCCTCCTCGCCACGGCGGTGTTCGCGCCGCTGCCCTTCTCCCTGGCGCAGCCCGGCCTGACGGCGAACGTCCTCGGCGAGAACAAGGGCGACCCGGTGATCACGATCACGGGGGCGCCCACCCGCGACACCCGCGGCCAGCTCCGGATGACGACGATCGAGGCCACCGGGCCCGACGCGAAGATCTCCCTCGGGGACGTGCTCAGCGGCTGGTTCGCCACCGACAAGGCCGTGATGCCCCGCGACTCGGTCTATCCGAGCGGCGGCAGCGTCAAGGAGATCGAGCAGCACAACGCGAACGAGATGAAGAAGTCCCAGGACACCGCCACCGAGGCGGCGCTCGGCTATCTGCACGAGAAGGGCGACGTCAAGGTCACGCTGAAGCTCGCCGACGTCGGCGGACCGAGTGCCGGGCTGCTCTTCTCGCTCGGCATCGTCGACAAGCTGGACGGCGACGGCAGCGGCGGCGACCTCACGGGCGGCCGGGTCGTCGCGGGTACGGGAACGATCGACGCCGACGGCAAGGTCGGCGCGGTCGGCGGGGTCGCCCTCAAGACGCAGGCGGCCCGCCGCGACGGGGCGACCGTGTTCCTCGTACCGAAGGCGGAGTGCTCGGACGCGAAGTCGGAGCTGCCGAAGGGGCTGCGGCTGGTCCCGGTGACGAGCCTGCAGGGCGCGGTCGAGTCGCTGGTCTCCCTGGAGAAGGGCAAGGGCTCGGTCCCGAGCTGCTAGTCCGGACCCGCGAAAGGATCCGTCCGCCGCCCCGCTCAGAAGGCCGCGGCGGCCGTCCTCGGCGCGGAGGCCAGGCGGAGGCCGACCTCCACGAGGGTCCATCCGACGCGGGCGCGCAGCCGGTGGGGGCGGGCCTCGGCCGTGAGCCGGTAGGTGTCTGCCTCGGCCCGCAGTTCGGCGGCGCGCAGGTGGTGCAGCTGGAGTTGGGTGTCCGGGTGCATCGGTGTGACCTCTCTTCGATGGGGTCGGGCGTCGGGGTCGCGTGTCGTGGTGGGGCGTAGGGATCGGGCTTCCTCGGGGTGAGCCGGCTCGTTCGCGGCCCGCCTGCTCAGTCGGACGCCTGCGGGAACACGTGGGTGTGGAAGCGCAGTTGGGCCGCCTCGGTGTCGGCCTCGGGGCGTTCGAGGGCGGCGTAGCTCTCCAGCAGGGCGTGCATTTTTTCGATCAGTTCGCGGGACTGCGCCGGGGTCAGCCGGATCGTGAAGTCGCTCATGTCGGTGGCGCGGGTCCAGTCGTCGGACCAGTCGTCACGCGTGCCGAGCCACGTCGACAGCTCGCGGGCGTGGCTGGTGGCGACCTCGTGCAGGAACATGTCCGCCGCCCCGCGCACCGCCGGGTCCGGGTCCTTGAGCAGTTCCTCGTCGAAACCGAGCCCCTGGTCGGCCGCCTGCCACCAGCGCTCACGCCCCTTGCCCCGGTCCGGCGCGTCCTCGACGAAGCCGTGCGCGGCGAGCTGGCGCAGGTGGTAACTGGTCGCCCCGCTGGACTCGTTCAGCCGCTCGGCGAGCATCGACGCGGTGGCCGGGCCCCGGCGCCGCAGGCTGCTCAGCAGTTCCATGCGCAGCGGGTGGGCGAGACCGCGCAGGGAGCGGGCGTCGAGCCGCCGGTGCTGCGGCGGTGCCGGCGGCAGGGGCGGCTCCGGCGGGAGAGGGGCGTTCGGGGGGTGCGGTGGCTGCTGCTCCGTCATGCGTACAAAGGTAGCGTTGCAAAGACTTGCTTGCAACAGTTTCTTTGCAACTACTTCCCGGGACGGCCGAGGACCGCCCCGACCGGTCAACCGCCCTGCGGATCGGCCGAGTTCGCGGTCCCGTTCACTTCTGCTTGACGAACCCCTCCGACGTCATCCAGTCCAGAGCCACCTCGTGCGGATCCTGGCCCTCCACGTCGACCTTGGCGTTCAGGTCCTGCGCCACCGAGTTGTTCAGCGCCTTCGTCACCGGCTCGATGACCTGGGCGATCTGCGGATACTTCTTGAAGGCCTTGGCGTTGACCACGGGCGCGGCGTTGTAGTTGGGGAAGAACTTCTTGTTGTCCTGCATCACCTCCAGGTTCATCGACTTGATGCGCCCGTCGGTGGTGAACACCTCCCCGTACGTGCAACTGCCCTTCTTCACCTGGGTGTAGATGATCCCGGTGTCCATCTGCGTGATGTTCTTCGCCGGGATCGACATGCCGTACGCCTTCTCCATGCCCGGCAGTCCGTCGGCCCGGTTGGCGAACTCGCTCTCCACGCACAGGGTGACGGCGCCCGGGTCCGACTTCGACAGCGCGGCCACGTCGGAGAGCGTCTTCGTGCCGTACTTCTTGAAGTTGGCCTGGTTCATGGCGAGCGCGTAGGTGTTGTTGAGGACGGACGGCGGCAGCCAGACCACGCCGTTCTTCGTGTCGGCGTCGTGCACGGCCTGCCACTGCTTCTGCGGGTCCGTGATCGGCTTGCTGTTGCCGAGGTAGGTGATCCACGCGGTGCCCGTGTACTCGTACGTCGCGTCCGCGTCCCCGTTCTTGATCGCCTCACGCGTGCCGATCGACCCCTGGATACCGGTGCGGTCGATGACCTTCGCGCCGGCCGCCTGGAACGCGATGCCCATGATCGCGCCGAGGACCAGCTGTTCGGTGAACTCCTTCGACGCCACCGTGAGCGTGGCGCCCTTGAGGGGCTGTCCCTTCCCCACGGTGCCGGGCTCGACGTCGTCGGTCATCGGGGAGCCGCTGGTCAGCCCGCACCCGGACGCCAGCACGAGCAGTCCCGCGAACAGCGCGAGGGCACGGGTCCTTCTCGTGGGCGCGGTCACTTCTCCACCTCCAGGCCGCGCGGCCGCAGCAGCAGCTCCGCGAGCGACGCCAGCCAGTCGACCAGCAGGGCGAGAGCGACCGTGAGGACGGCGCCGAGGACCAGGACGGGCATGCGCTGGGTGGTGATGCCGGTGGTGATGAGGACGCCGAGCCCGCCACCGCCGCCGAAGGTGGCGAGGGTCGCGGTGCCCACGTTCAGGACGAGTGCCGTACGGACGCCGGCGAGGATCAGCGGGACCGCCAGCGGGAGTTCGACCCGGGTGAGGACGCCCAGCGGTGACATGCCGATGCCGCGGGACGCCTCCAGCAGGGTCGGGTCGTTCGCGTTCAGGCCGGCGATCGTGTTGGACAGGACCGGCAGGATCGCGTAGATCGTGATGCCGATCAGGGCCGACTTCTGGCCGGTGCCGAGCCAGATCACCAGGAGCGCCAGCAGACCGATCGCCGGGGTCGCCTGTCCCATGTTGGCGATCGTCATCGCGATCGGGGTGGCCTTCCGGAACGCCTTGCGGGTCAGCAGGATCCCCAGCGGGATCGCGATGATCAGCACGAAGAACGTGGAGATCGCCGTCAGCTGGATCTGCTGCCACAGGGCCTTGGACACCTGGCCGTTCGACAGGGCGTTCTTGGAGATCGGGTCGAGGTCCGCCTGCTGGAACCAGAGCCAGGTGCCCAGCAGCAGGGCGATCAGCAGGGCCGGCAGGAAGGTCAGCTTCTGCCAGCCGATCCGCCGCCGGGGCGGTTCGGCCGACGGCGGTGCCTCCCGCTCGCCCTCGCCGTCGCCGTCGCTGTCGTCGCGGAAGGCGAGCCCCTTCACCTCGTGCTCGCCCTCCGGGCGGTGTTCCGTCGGGGGAGTGTTCACGCCTTCGCCTCCCCGCCGTCGACGCCCTCCTGCTCGAACTGGGTCTGCTGGGCGCGTGCCTCCTCCAGCTCGTGCTGGTGCTCCATGGCCTCCAGCCGGTCGGCCTCCAGGAGTTCGTGCACGGAGTTCATCAGCGTCTCCATGTCGACCACCCCGGTGTACTCGCCGCGCCGCCCGGTGACCGGGACCCGGCCCGAGTTGTCCGTGAGGACCGCCTCCAGCGCGTCCCGCAGGGTGGCGTCCCGGGTCACCGTGTCGTGCACCAGGGTGCCCGCCCGCGCCAGCGACCCCTTGGCCCGCATCAGGTCGCCGCGCCGCAGCCACTTGTAGGGGCGGCCCCGCTTGTCGAGCAGCAGGATCTCGTTCGTGCCGCTGGAGCGGAGCTTGCCGAAGATGTCCTGGAGCGGGTCGTCGACGGTGACCGTCGGGTAGTCGGTGATCTCGACGTCCCGCACGCGGCTCAGGTTCAGCCGCTTCAGGGCGGCGCCCGCGCCCACGAAACCCGAGACGAAGTCGTCGGCCGGGTTGGTGAGGATCGCCTCCGGGGTGTCGAACTGCGCGATGTGCGAGTGCTCACGCAGGACCGCGATCCGGTCGCCGAGCTTGATGGCCTCGTCGAAGTCGTGCGTCACGAAGACGATCGTCTTGTGCAGCTCGTGCTGGAGCCGGATCAGCTCGTCCTGGAGGTGGTCGCGGGTGATCGGGTCCACCGCGCCGAACGGCTCGTCCATGAGGAGTACCGGCGGGTCCGCGGCGAGCGCCCGCGCCACCCCGACGCGCTGCTGCTGGCCTCCGGAGAGCTGGCGCGGGTAGCGGCCCTGGAACTCGGAGGGGTCCAGGCCCACCAGGTCCAGCATCTCCTCGACCCGCGCCTTGATCCGCGCCTTCGGCCAGCCGACCATCTTCGGGACGAGCGCGATGTTCTGGGCGACCGTCATGTGCGGGAACAGCCCGGACGACTGGATCGCGTACCCGACCTTGCGGCGCAGCTTCACCGGGTCCATGTCGGTGACGTCCTCGCCGCCGATCCGGATCCGGCCGCTGCTCGGCTCGATCAGCCGGTTGATCATCTTCAGGGTGGTCGACTTGCCGCAGCCGGACGGGCCGACGAACACGACGAGTTCGCCCGCCTTGATCTCCATGTTGACGCTGTCGACGGCCGCGTCGCGGCTGCCGGGGTAGCGCTTGGTGAGGTTCTCCAGCTCGATCGTGGCGCCCGTGGTCGACGAGGCGGCGGCGGCATCGGCGGTGTCGGGCCGCTCGGTGCGCCCGGTGGTGTCGGCGGTCTCAGGCACGGATCCCCCTCGGGATGGTCAGCCGGCCGATCAGGACGTACGCGGCGTCGAACAGCAGCGCGAGGATGATGATCCCGACCGTGCCGGCGAGCACCTGGTTGAGAGCGTTCTTGCTGCCCAGCGAGCTGATGCCGCGGAAGATCTCGTTGCCGAGTCCGGGACCGGAGGCGTAGGCCGCGATCGCCGCGATGCCCATCAGCATCTGGGTGGAGACCCGGATGCCGGTGAGGATGGGCGGCCAGGCCAGCGGCAGTTCCACGCGCACCAGCCGGGCCACCCGTGACATGCCGATCCCGGTGGCCGCGTCGACCAGCGAGGGATCGACGCCGCGCAGACCGACGATCGCGTTGCGCACGATCGGCAGCAGTCCGTACAGCGTCAGGGCGATGACCGTGGGCGGGACGCCCAGGCCCACGATCGGGATCAGCAGACCGATCATGGCGAGCGAGGGGATGGTCAGGATCGCCGAGGTCGTCGTGGTGGCGAGGTTGCCCGCCCAGTCGCTGCGATAGGTGAGGACACCGATCACCACCCCGATGAGGGTCGCCACGACCATGCACTGGAAGACCGCGCTGGCGTGTTGGTAGGCGTCCGTGAGCAGCTGCTCATGGCGGCTGCTCAGGTACTCCCAGAAGTTCACGCCACGTCACCTCGGTCGCTCGGTTCAGTGCTCGGTCGCTGCCTGTTCCACCAGCGGGATGATCCGCAGCGGAACCGGGTTCTCCATGACGATCGCCGTGGACGCCCGGACGATGCCATCAAATCCGACAACCCGGTCGATCACCCGCTGGAGGTCGGCGTTCGAGCGGGCCACCAGGCGGCACAGCATGTCCCCGCTGCCGGTGGTCGTGTGCAGCTCCAGGACCTCGGGCACGGTCGCCAAGTGGGCCCGTACGTCGGCCCCTTGGCCCTGCCGGATCTGCAGGGTGGCGAACGCGGTGACCGGGTAGCCGAGCGCGGTCGGGTCGACCTGGGGACCGAAGCCCCGGATGACTCCATTCGACTGAAGACGGTCCATCCGGGCCTGCACGGTGCCCCGCGCGACCCCGAGCCGCCGGGACATCTCCAGGACACCGATGCGCGGCTCCCGCGCGAGCAGGACGAGCAGTCGCCCGTCCAGATGATCGATCGCCACAGGTGCCTCCGGGATGGTCATCATGTACAGAAAGCCCGCCGGTGTGGGCCATCCGCTGTACAGATTGCTCAGCTGATACGCGAACTATTGCGCACCTTGCGGAACGGCGGGAGTCTGCGGCCATGACGCAGACCACACACCACACCCCCGACACCGCCCGGCAGGCCGACCCCTTCCCGGTGAAGGGGATGGACGCGGTCGTCTTCGCCGTCGGCAACGCCAAGCAGGCCGCGCACTACTACTCCACGGCCTTCGGCATGCGGCTCGTCGCCTACTCCGGACCGGAGAACGGCAGCCGCGAGACGGCGTCGTACGTCCTCGAGAACGGCTCGGCGCGCTTCGTCTTCACCTCGGTGATCCGCCCGACGACTCCCTGGGGCACGTTCCTCACCGAGCACGTGGCGGAGCACGGCGACGGCGTCGTCGACCTCGCGATCGAGGTCCCGGACGCGCGCGCCGCGTTCGCGTACGCCGTCGAGCACGGCGCCCGCGGCATCGTGGAGCCCCACGAGGTCAAGGACGAGCACGGCACGGTCGTCCTCGCCGCGATCGCCACGTACGGCCAGACCCGCCACACCCTCGTCGAGCGCACCGGCTACGAAGGCCCCTACCTGCCCGGTTACGCGGCCGCCGACCCGATCGTCGAGCCGCCCGCCAAGCGCACCTTCCAGGCCGTCGACCACTGCGTCGGCAACGTCGAACTCGGCCGGATGAACGAGTGGGTCGGGTTCTACAACAAGGTCATGGGCTTCACGAACATGAAGGAGTTCGTGGGCGACGACATCGCGACCGAGTACAGCGCCCTGATGTCGAAGGTCGTCGCCGACGGCACGCTCAAGGTCAAGTTCCCGATCAACGAGCCCGCCGTCGCCAAGAAGAAGTCGCAGATCGACGAGTACCTGGAGTTCTACGGCGGCGCGGGCGTCCAGCACATCGCGCTGAACACGAACGACATCGTCGAGAGCGTCCGCACCATGCGCGCGGCCGGGGTCCAGTTTCTCGACACCCCCGACTCGTACTACGACACCCTCGGCGAGTGGGCCGGCGACACCCGCGTCCCCGTCGACACCCTGCGCGAGCTGAAGATCCTCGTCGACCGCGACGAGGACGGCTATCTGCTGCAGATCTTCACCAAGCCGGTCCAGGACCGTCCGACCGTCTTCTTCGAGATGATCGAGCGGCACGGCTCGATGGGCTTCGGCAAGGGCAACTTCAAGGCCCTCTTCGAGGCGATCGAGCGCGAGCAGGAGAAGCGCGGCAACCTCTGACCGGCCGAGGGCGGGCCGCCTGCGGGCGGTCCCCCCGGACACGTCGACCCCCTCGGGTCCGGTGGAGGCGCGGCATCCACCGGACCCGAGGCGTGCCCGGCGCCGGCCACGCCCCGCCGGCAGGGGTGCTCAGCGCACGGTCGACGGGCCCGGCGCGGGAGCCGAGGGTGACCGCGGAGCGGCCGGCGCGACGGCGGGACCCGACGACGCCGGACGCGGCGCGGGCTGCGGAGCCGCCGTTCCCGGCGCACCGGCCGCCCCCGCACTCTCCCCGGACTCCCCGGCCGCCCCGGACTCCTCTTCGTGGTCCGACGGCTCCGGCAGGCCCTCGGCCGGCGGTTCGCCCAGCGCCGCCAGCGCCTGCTGCGCCGCGGGCACCAGGAGTGGCGAGAAGGACGGGTTGATCCGCAGCGCCTCCGCGAGATGCCGGCGGGCCGGACCCGTCTTCCCCAGACCTCGCTCGATCTCCCCCCGGTGGTACGCGTACAGCGCGCTGCGCACCTCGCCGCCGTGCTCCTTGTCCATGGTCCGGGTGGCGAACGTCAGCGCCTGCGCGTCGTCCCCGGCCCGGTGCAGCGCCCAGCCCAGCGCGTCCGCGACCGCGATCCCCGGCTGCCGGTCCCACTCGGCCCGCAGCCGCCGCACCGCCTCCTGCGGATCACCGTGGTCCGCCTCCAGGAACCCGATGACCAGCTCGTCGTCCACCCCGCCCACCGCGTCCCGCCGCACCAGCTCCCGCACCAGGTCGTACTGCACGCGCGCCGCCCCGGGAAGCCCGAGCTTCTCGTACAGCTCGCCCAGCTCCAGCGCGTAGCGCGGCGCGGGCCGCTTGGCGAGCGCCGTCTGATAGGCGCGCAGCGCCTCCGAGGTCCGCCCGAGCGCCGCCAGCGCGCGCCCCTGTCCGGCGAGCGCCCCGTGTTCGTCGGGGTCGGTGTTCACCGCCGCCCGGTAGTGGTCCAGCGACTCCTGGACGTCACCGCGCTCCCACGCCAGCTGCCCGCCCTGCTGGAGGAAGGCCGCCTGCTGGGAGGGCGTCGTCGCACCGGCGGTGGCGTCCGCGATCGCCGCCCCCGCGTCCTCCCGCCAGCCTCTGTCCCAGTAGGCCCGCGCCGCGACGGCCTGCGTCACCGGACCGGACCGCAGCGCCAGCAGCTTGTCGAGCGCCCTGCGCGTCGCCTTGGGGTCGCCGAGCCCGGTGTACGCGTCGACGAGCGCGGGATACGCCGTCCACCGCTTCGGCGCCAGCTTCACCGACGCCTCCCCCCACTGCTTCGCGGTCCGGAAGTCACCGCGCGCCACCGCGAGCCCGGCGAGCCCGTCCAGCGCCGCCGCGTTGTCCTTCGGCCGCACGTCCAGCGAGGTGCGCAGCGCCTTCTCGGCCTTCGGGTAGTAGGCGGCCGTCGCCGTCCGGCGGGCCTGCTCCGCGTAGGCGGTCCCGAGCACCGCCCACGACTGGTCGTCGCGCGGATGGGCCCGCAGATGCGTCTCGCGGTCACCGATGAGCGCCGCCAGATCGGGCAGCGCGGCGGGCGCGCCGGCCCCCACGGCGGTCATCGCCCGCGCCACCGGACCGGGGGAGGGCGGCGGCGCGCCGCCCGGGCCCGTGGAGGGCAGCAGCACCAGCACACCGCCGAGCACGACACAGCCGACGGCCGCACCGATCAGCACGCGCCGGGCGAGCGGCGAGCGGCCCGCACCGGGGGCCCCCGTCACCGCAGGCCCGTCCGGCTCCCCGGATCCCGGACCCGCGGCGTCCCCGGATCGCGGACCCACGGGCTGCCCCGGCCCCGGCCCTGCGGGCACCGGCTGTCGCTCTTCGATGTCCATGCCGCTCACTGTGCGTCAGTACGAAGACCACACCCCGGCTTGCCAAGCCCCGCGCGGATGGGGTTCACACCGATGGCCCCGGGTGCGACCCTGTGATCATGAGCCGTATCGAAGCCCCGCGCGATGAGGACACGGCAGTGACCGGCGGCCTCGTCGAACGCCTGCTGGGCGGCCTGCCGGCCGAGGCCGTTCTCACCGACCCGGACGTCACGGCCGCGTACGCCAACGACATGGCGAGCTTCTGCGAGGCGGGCGTTCCCTCCGTGGTCGTCCTGCCGCGCACCGTCGAACAGGTCCAGCACGTCATGCGTGTCGCGAGCGACCTGCGCGTCCCGGTCGTCCCGCAGGGCGCCCGCACCGGCCTGTCGGGCGCGGCGAACGCCTCCGACGGCTGTGTCGTGCTGTCCCTCGTGAAGATGGACCGCATCCTGGAGATCAGCCCGGTCGACCGCATCGCCGTCGTCGAACCGGGCGTGGTCAACGCCGCGCTCTCCCGCGCCGTCAACGAACACGGCCTGTACTACCCGCCGGACCCCTCCAGCTGGGAGATGTGCACCATCGGCGGCAACATCGGCACCGCCTCCGGCGGCCTGTGCTGCGTGAAGTACGGGGTGACCGCCGAGTACGTCCTCGGTCTCGACGTCGTCCTCGCGGACGGCCGGCTGATGTCCACCGGGCGCCGCACCGCCAAGGGCGTCGCCGGCTACGACCTCACCCGCCTCTTCGTGGGCTCCGAGGGCTCGCTCGGCATCGTCGTCCGCGCGACGCTGGCCCTCAGGCCGCAGCCGCCGCAACAGCTCGTCCTGGCCGCCGAGTTCGGGTCGGCCCGGGCCGCCTGCGACGCCGTCTGCCGGATCATGGAGGGCGGCCACGTCCCGTCCCTCCTCGAACTGATGGACCGTACGACCGTCAAGGCGGTCAACGACCTCGCCCACATGGGTCTCCCCGAGACCACCGAGGCGCTCCTGCTCGCCGCGTTCGACACGCACGACCCGGCGGCCGACCTCGCCGTCGTGGGCGCGCTCTGCGAGGCCGCGGGCGCCACCCAGGTGGTCCCCGCGGAGGACGCCGCCGAGTCCGAACTGCTGCTCCAGGCACGGCGGTTGTCGCTCACGGCGCTCGAAGCAGTCAAGGGCACCACGATGATCGACGACGTGTGCGTGCCGCGCTCCCGGCTCGGCGACATGCTGGACGGCATCGAGCGCGTCGCCGAGAAGTACGCCCTGACCATCGGCGTCTGCGCGCACGCGGGCGACGGCAACACCCACCCCACCGTCTGCTTCGACGCCGCCGACCCCGACGAGTCCCGGCGGGCCCGCGAGTCCTTCGACGAGATCATGGCCCTCGGCCTCGAACTCGGCGGCACGATCACCGGCGAGCACGGCGTGGGCGTCCTCAAGAAGGAGTGGCTGGCCCGCGAGATCGGCCCGGTGGGCGTCGAGATGCAGCGGGCGATCAAGGCCGCGTTCGACCCGCTCGGCATCCTCAACCCGGGCAAGCTCTTCTGAGACCCCAAGGGCTACTCACCGTCCACGGACTCGTCCGACGGCCACGGGTCGCGCAGCCACAGGTCGTCGGCCGCCGCGGCCGCACCCTGCTCCAGCGTGGCCGACAGCCTCGGTGAGGGCGCGAGCAGCTCGGCGAGGCCGGCGTCGATACCGAGCTGCTCGGCCTCGGAACCCGGGGGGACCGTCCTCAGGGTGCGCTCCAGCCAGGCCGACACCTGCGCGGCGGGCGCTTCGAGCAGCGCGTCGCCGTCCGGTGAACTCAACGCCATCAGGACGACGGACCGGCCGCCCACCTTCGTCGGCCACACCCGCACGTCGCCGTGCCCGCACGGCCGGAACACGCCCTCGACGAGCAGCTCACGGGCGAACGTCCACTCGACGGGATGGTCCGAGCCGATGTGGAAGGTGATGTGGACGGCGTACGGGTCGTCGGTGCGGTACGTCAGCCGGGCCGGCACAGGGATGCTGCGCTCGGGCGACAGGACGAGCTTGAGCTCCAGCTCGCGTTCCACCACGGTGTGCATGTCGATGCCCTTCCCTTCGTCGTGCACGGGCCCCTGGGCGGGCCCGTACGAGTGGAGAGCGCGTCCGGGCCGGACCATTACGCGGGTCGGGAGAAGTTTTTTTTCCGGGCCCGTCTCCCTCGTTCTCGGACACCTGCCGGACAGCTTCGTGACTCCGCTGCCACGAGGTGGCGGATCCTTGCCCGAAAGGGGTGGGTACGGCGGGACAGGCCGTGACACGCCCGCTGTTCTGGTAGATGTGGACCCCCAACACGACCCCCGAGCAGATACGGGACGACGGCCATGAGCGCCCCAACTCCGGCACCCGGCGACGACAGGCCCCGCGAGGGGTACTACCCGGACCCGTCCATTCCTGGATATGTCAGGTACTGGAACGGCGCCGCCTGGGTGCCGGGCACCAGCCGCCCGGCACCGTCCGCCGGCGAACCGCTCGTCGCTCCGGCCGGAGTGCGTCCCGGCCAGGTGCCCGGGCCCGCCCCGACCCCGGCGGAGGAGACCGGCCCGCACTTCTTCGACGAGGACCCCGAGCCCCGCACCGCGACGCCCTCGGAGGCGCAGCACGGCAGCCGGCCCGAGCCCGCCGCCGCGTGGGGCGCCGACCGCTCCCGGCAGACCGGCTTCGGCGGCGACCAGGACCGCCGGGTGTCGTGGGGCGCTCCGCAGGGACCCGACCCGCGGGTGCCGCGCTCGGCGGGGCCAGCCGACACGGCGTCCCGGCCCGACGGCGTGCCTGTCCACGCGGACGGCACGGCGACGATCCCGCCCGCCGGGCCCGCGGGCGGCGCACCGGCGCCCGCGGCCGGCGGCCCGGTGGTCTTCCGCCGCCCGACCGAGCCGGTGCGGCCCGCCGGCTCCGAAGGGCAGGGCGCCGCGCGCGGCACCGGCGGCACGAGCACCGCGGGGCAGGCGGGTTCGGGCACGGCCGACGGCCGGGCGCTGCCCGCGGCCGGACGCCCCGCCGGTGACCGGAGCCCCGCTCCGTCCGAGGGGACGATGGCCATCCGCGCGCTCTCCCCGCGCACCGACCGGCAGGGCACGGCGCCGGGCGCGGGCACGGGCCGTACGCCGGAAACGGCGCCCGCCGCCTCCAGCGCTCCCGCGGCTCCCGCCGCCCCCGGCCCTTCGGCCGGTGCCGGATTCGGGGCCGGACAGGCCGCACAGGCGGCCGCGGCTCAGGCATCCGCCCAGGCTCCCGCCCCGGCGCCCGCCCCCACGTCCGCGCCCGTACCCGCCGCGCCGGCCTCTCCCGCCGTGCCCCAACAGCCCGGCCCGGCCACGCCGATGGCGCCCGGGTCCGGTGGCGGGCAGCCGTCCTGGGCCCAGCAGGTGCACCGGCTCGCGGGCGAACCGGCCGAGGAGGGGGCGCCGGTCACCCCGTGGAAGCCTCCCGTGGAGGACGTGTTCCAGGCCGCCGCGCGCCGGCAGTCGGCGGCCCGTCCGGCGGGAATCGGCAGGCGGCTGGCCGCCCGCCTGCTCGACACCCTCGTCCTCGCGGCGGTCACCGGCGTGGCCGCCGTGCCGCTCGGCACCCGGGCGATGGACCACATCGACGAGAAGATCGACGCGGCCAAGCTGTCCGGTGAGAAGGTCACCGTCTGGCTCCTCGACGGCACGACCTCCGTCTGCTTCGGCGGCATCCTCGCCGTGCTCCTCGTCTTCGGCGTCCTCTACGACGCCCTGCCCACCGCCAAGTGGGGCCGCACCCTGGGCAAGAAGCTGTGCGGTGTCGAGGTGCGTGACATCGAAGGCCACGAGCCGCCGACCTTCGGGCGGGCCCTCGGCCGCTGGCTGGTCTTCAGCGTCCCGGGCCTCCTCGTCGTCGGTGTCGTCGGCGTCCTGTGGGGTCTGTTCGACCGGCCCTGGCGCCAGTGCTGGCACGACAAGGCGGCCCACACCTTCGTGGCCCAGCACTGACACGGAGGGGACGGCGCCCCGGGAATCCCGGAATCCGTCCCCCGGACGGCCCCTCGCCGGATGCGGAGGCCCGGGGTTCGCGGTCGACTCGGGCCATGAGCAGCGAACCGCCGCCCCCGGGCCCCGGCCAGCCGGACGACGACCCGTTCACGAAGCAGCCCCCGCCCGCGCAGGGCGGGGGTTCCCCGTACGACCCGCCGCCGGCCGGCGGCCAGCCGCCGCCCTACGGGGCCCAGCAGCCCCCGCCCGGCGGCCAGCCTCCCCCCGGCGGTCAGCCGCCGCCCTACGGTGGCCAACAGCCCCCCTACGGCGGCCAACAGCCCCCCGGCGGCGGACCCTACGGCGGTCAGCAGCCCCCGTACGGCCAGGGCGGGGATCCCTACGGCGGTGGCGGACCCTACGGTGGCGATCCGCTCGCCGGGATGCCGCCCCTCGCGGAGAGCGGCAAGCGCGTGCTCGCGCGCATCCTCGACATGATCCTCGTCGGCATCGTGGTGTGGCTGCTGTCCTGGGCGTTCGGCGTCACCGAGTACAACGTCGACTCGGACAAGATCGAGTACGGCAAGTCCTTCGGCCAGTCCCTGGTGGCCGCCGTGCTCTACGTCGCCTACGACACGGTGATGATCAGCCGGACGGGGCAGACCGTCGGCAAGAAGCTGTTCAACCACCGGGTCGCCAACCTCGACAACGGCTCGACGCCCTCCGTGCAGACCTCGCTGGTCCGCGCGCTGGTCCTGTGGCTGCCGTTCGCGTTCTGCTGCGCGTGCATCTGGACGGCGATCGCGGGCGGCTGGAGCTTCTTCGACAAGCCCTACAAGCAGGGCCTGCACGACAAGGCGGCCAAGACGGTGGTGGTCCGCACCGGCTGACCGCGCGACCGCGGCGGCGGTCCGGTTCCTCGATCACGAACGGCGGGCCCGTACTGCACGGGCCCGCCGTTCGTGGTCGAGGATCGACGCCTCCGGGGCGTCCGCGCGCGGCGTCAGCGCTCCGCGTGTTCGCGTACGCGGCGGCCGGGGGCCGCGGAGACGGACGCGGTCTCCCGCTGCGCCGGCACCTGTTCGCGGACAACGGGGGCGGCGGCGGACGGTGCCTGCCTGGGGAGCGGGACCGTCATGGCCACGAGCAGTCCGAGAGCGAGCGCCGAGAGGGTGATCAGCACGATCCCCAGACTCGAACTCGTCTGTGACAGCAGCAGCATGGCGAGAGTGGAGAAGATCACGGTGCAGGAACCGTAGGCAAGCTGTGCGGCGGTCGGACGAGGCATGGCAATCGTGTCCTCGGATGGAGTGCCTCCCCCCGGGTGCCTCTCGCGACGGGGGAGGGTGCGGACAGGAATCGGGGGTGGGACAACGGTGTCGACTTGGCTTTCCGCCGACTTCCCGACGCTCCGCCAATCGACTCTAATCGCCTGCATGCCCGACAGGAACGACCGGTAAGCGTGACCTTACCCACGGTGCCGGTGCACAGGGGGCGCACGGAGTCATCACGTCCACCAAGTGGACATCTCGACGCGCCGGTTGGGGGTTTGTGAGCGCGTCCGGATAGCGAACGACCGCTCCGCATAATGCACTTGCCAGGTTCAAGTCAAGATCTGTTTTTTCTTTGGTAACTCCGGTCAAATGTCGTCACTTGAATCGCGTTGCGCGCGCGGACCTCCATGACCCGGAACCCCCTCCGCGTGAACGGGCGCGGGGGAGGACATCAAGTGACCAACAGACCATGGACGTTCAGAGCAGCAGCGGTGGGCGTCGCCCTCGCAGCGGCTACCGCCACGTTCTCTACGTTTGCCGTGGCGGAGGCCGACTCGGCCGCCAAGTCACCGGTCGTGGACCGCCACGACCCGCAGCCGGCCAAGAACACGGTCGACCACGACCTGGACGGCCCGCTGAGCAAGACGCAGAACGCACAGCGCCAGGAGGCGCTGAGCCAGGTCATATCCGGCGACGCCTCGGTCAAGGACCGCAACGGCTCGAAGGTCGTTCAGCTCAAGAGCAAGAAGGGCTCGAGCAAGTACGTCGAGCTGGGCCGCGAGAAGACCGACAAGATCTTCACGATCCTGGTGGAGTTCGGCGACAAGACGGACCCGAAGTACGGCGGCTCCGCCGGCCCGCTGCACAACAAGATAGCCAAGCCGGACCGCAAGAAGGACAACAGCACGGCCTGGCAGGCGGACTACAACCAGAAGCACTTCCAGGACCTCTACTTCGGCACCGGCAAGAAGACCGAGTCGATGAAGAAGTTCTACGAGCAGCAGTCCTCGGGCCGCTACTCGGTGGACGGCGAGGTCGCCGACTGGGTCAAGGTCCCGTACAACGAGGCCCGGTACGGCAACAACGCCTGCGGCTCCACCAACTGCCCGAGCGTGTGGAACGTCGTCAGCGACGGCGTCACCGCGTGGGTCGCCCAGCAGAAGAAGGCCGGGCAGTCGGACGCGGCCATCAAGGCGGACCTGAAGCAGTTCGACCAGTGGGACCGGTACGACTACGACGGCGACGGCAACTTCAACGAGCCGGACGGCTACATCGACCACTTCCAGATCGTGCACGCCGGTGAGGACGAGTCCGCCGGTGGCGGCGTCGAAGGCACCGACGCGATCTGGGCCCACCGCTGGTACGCGTTCGGCACCGACGCGGGCGCCACGGGCCCCGGCGACAACAAGCTCGGTGGCGCGCAGATCGGCGACACCGGCATCTGGGTCGGCGACTACACCATCCAGCCGGAGAACGGCGGACTCGGCGTCTTCGCCCACGAGTACGGCCACGACCTCGGTCTGCCGGACCACTACGACACCGCCGGCGGTGACAACTCCACCGGCTTCTGGACCCTGATGTCCTCGGGTTCCTGGCTCGGCACCGGCAAGGACTCCATCGGTGACCTGCCCGGCGACTTCAACGCGTGGGACAAGCTGCAGCTCGGCTGGCTGAACTACGACACCGCCAAGGCCGGCAAGCAGTCCACCCACAAGCTGGGCATCGCCGAGTACAACACCTGGAACAAGCAGGCGCTCCTCGTCACCCTGCCGGACAAGGAAGTGACGACCACGGTCGTCAACCCGGCCCAGGGCGCGACCCAGTGGTGGAGCGGCAGCGGCGACAACCTGAAGAACACGCTGACCCGGTCGGTGGACCTCACGGGCAAGTCGTCGGCGAAGCTGACCCTCGACGGCTGGTACGACATCGAGGCGAACTACGACTACCTCTACACCGAGGTCTCGACCGACGGCGGTGCCAACTGGACCGCTCTCGACGGCACCGTGGACGGCGCCGCGATCCCGCGTGACGGCAGCGACAAGCCCGCCCTCACCGGCACGATCGACGCCTACGCGAAGCTGTCGTACCCGCTCGACGCCTACGCGGGCAAGAAGATCGACGTGCGTTTCCGCTACCAGACCGACGGTGGCGTGGCCCAGAAGGGCTTCGCGGCCGACGAGATCAGCGTGACCGCGGACGGTTCGGCGCTCTTCTCGGACAACGCCGAGTCGGCGGACGCCGCGTGGACCGCGGCCGGCTTCTCCCGCATCGGCGCGTCGTTCACCAAGGACTACGCGCAGTACTACATCGCGGAGAACCGCCAGTACGTGTCGTACGACAAGACCCTCAAGGTCGGCCCGTACAACTTCGGCTTCTCGACGACCCGTCCGGACTGGGTGGAGCACTACCCGTACCAGAACGGCCTGTTGATCTGGAAGTGGGACACCTCGCAGGCGGACAACAACACCAGCCAGCACCCCGGTGTCGGTCTCGCGCTCCCGATCGACGCGCACCCGAAGGCGCTGTGGTGGGACAACGGCACCCTGATGCGCAACCGCATGCAGGCCTACGACTCGCCCTTCAGCACGTTCCGCACGGACGGCATCACGCTGCACAACGCGGACGTCGCGACGAAGATCCCGTCGTCGAAGGGTGTCTCGGTCTTCAACGACCACACCAGTGACTACTACGACAACCGGAACCCCACCGGTGGCGTCAAGGTCACTGACACCAACACCAAGATCGAGATCGTCAAGGAGGCCAAGGACGGCTCGACGATCTCCCTCAAGGTTGGTCCCGCGGTGAAGTAGTCAGCATTTCCGCAGGTCAGAAGCGTATCGGCGGCAACCCCCTGGCGGGTTGCCGCCGATCGTGTTTAGGTGCGTCCTGTGCCTGGCTTATTGACACCGAATCGCACGGGGGTGTGACCGCATGGCCGCAGGAGGCTTCTGCAAGTTGCCGAACGGCAGCGTCGTGGTGGCGCTGAACCTGCCCAGTCCGGCAGGTTCCGGCAGCGGCTGTGTCCGGTTCCTCGTCGTCGCGCAGAACCGCGCCCGCGCCCTGACGCGGCTGCGGAACCTCGGCCTGCGCACCGTCTACCTGCGGGGCAACGCGGCTCCGCCGACCCCCGACGAGATCACCGCCGTCCTGCACCATCCGGACGGGCTGATATGGCGGACGGCACCCGACAGCACCGTCCCCGAGCTGACCCAGGAGCTGTGGCACCCGATCAGAGCCCTGCTCAGACGCCCGGCACCGCAGCCGTGAGCTCAGCCGTGAACTCAGCCGTGATCTCGGCGGCGACCGTGACAGGCGTCACGGAGTGTCCGCAGTGTCATGGGGTGTCACGAGGAGGCGCAGGTGTGTCGCGCTCCGTGCGCCGGGCCGTGGGCCGGGCGTGAACCGCTCCGGCCGGATCCGCTCCGCTGCGCTCAGACCACGGGCTTGCCCGTGAGCTCCACGCCGGCGGCGCGCAGCTCCTCCAGCGCGCGGTCCGTCGTCTCCTTCGCGACCCCCGCCGTCAGATCGAGCAGCACGGTCGTGCGGAACCCCTCGCGGGCCGCGTCCAGGGCGGTCGCCCGCACACAGTGGTCGGTCGCGATGCCGACCACGTCGACCTCGCCGATCCCGTGGGCCCGCAGCCAGTCCGCCAGCCCGGTCCCGTTCTCGTCGGCCCCCTCGAAGCCGCTGTACGCGGCCGCGTAGGCACCCTTGTCGAACACGGCGTCGATCGCGCCGGAGGCGACCGCCGGAGCGAAGTTCGGATGGAAGCCGACGCCCTCCGTGCCGGCCACGCAGTGCGCGGGCCAGGAGTGCACGAAGTCGGGGTTGTCGGCGAAGTGGCCGCCGGGGGCGATGTGCGCGTCGCGGGTGGCGACCACGTGCCGGTAGCCGGCGGGCGCCTGCCCGATCAGCTCCGTGACGGCGGCGGCCACGTCGGCGCCCCCGGCCACCGCGAGACTGCCTCCCTCGCAGAAGTCGTTCTGCACGTCTACGACGATCAAGGCGCGGCGCATGGGCGGTGTCCTTCGGCTATGGGGTCGGCGAACGTCGGCGAACTGGGTGTGCGGGCCGGGCCGTTGAACTTCCGAGCGTAGAGACTCGGAGGGCGGTGCGGGAGGGGCTGTCCGGCAGACATCCCGGGCGGGCGGGGGGCTGTGCGGCGTCCGCGGGCCCGGCCGGGCCCGCTGGCCGTTGCATTCCCGCTCACCGGAGGTTCATGCGCGGCGCCCCACGCACCCCACCCGCCTCCGGTACCTCAGACGTACTCGGTGGGCAGCACCGGTTCGCCCCGCGACAGCTGGGCCGCCGACAGGGGGAGTCGGGTGCGGGCCGCGGCATGCCGGTCGCGGACGACGTCGAGGGACTCACGGGCCAGGACCTGGCCGCCCTTGATCAGTTCCACCAGGAGCTGCTGGTCGGCCAGCTCCGCGGGGACCGGCCCGGTGCCGATGATCTCGGCCTCGGCGACCGCGTGCTCGTCCAGCCGCCGCGCGGCCCACTTGCGGCCGCCGATGGACGTCTTGCCGCCCGAGGACTTCTTCGCCACCGGCACCAGCGGCGCTGTCGGGTCGGCCGACTCGGCGCGGGCGACCAGCTTGTAGACCATCGAGCAGGTGGGGTGGCCGGACCCCGTCACCAGCTGGGTGCCGACGCCGTACGCGTCGACGGGCGCGGCGGCCAGCGAGGCGATCGCGTACTCGTCCAGGTCGGAGGTGACGACGATCTTCGTGTCCCGCGCGCCCAGCTCGTCCAGCTGCTCGCGCACCCGGTGGGCGACGAGCAGCAGGTCACCGGAGTCGATCCGGACCGCGCCCAGCTCGGTCCCGGCGACCTCGACGGCCGTCCGGACGGCCTCGGCGACGTCGTAGGTGTCCACCAGCAGGGTGGTGCCCCGGCCCAGGGAGTCGACCTGGGCCTGGAAGGCGTCCCGCTCGGTGTCGTGGAGCAGGGTGAAGGCGTGGGCGGAGGTGCCGACCGTCGGGATGCCGTACCGGAAGCCGGCGGCCAGGTCGGACGTGGTGGCGAAGCCGCCGAGGTACGCGGCGCGCGAGGCGGCGACCGCCGCCAGTTCGTGGGTGCGCCGGGCGCCCATCTCGATCAGCGGCCGGTCCCCCGCGGCGGAGGCCATCCGGGAGGCGGCCGCGGCGATCGCGGAGTCGTGGTTGAGGATCGAGAGGATCACGGTCTCCAGGAGCACACACTCCGCGAAGCTGCCCTCGACCCGCAGGATCGGCGACCCGGGGAAGTAGACCTCGCCCTCGGGGTAGCCCCAGACGTCCCCGCCGAAGCGGTACGAGGAGAGCCACTCCAGGGTCGGCTCGTCCACGATCCCCCGCTCGCCCAGGAAGGCGAGCACGTCCGCGTCGAACCGGAAGTTCTCGACGGCGTCGAGGACCCGTCCGGTGCCCGCGACGACCCCGTAGCGCCGCCCCTCGGGCAGTCGCCGCGTGAAGACCTCGAAGACGGAGCGCCGATCGGCGGTCCCGGCCGCGAGGGCGGCCTGCAACATCGTCAGCTCGTACTGGTCGGTGAAGAGTGCCGTCGACGGAACATCCACCGGCAGCCCAAGGTCCGCTGTGTTCATGGCAGGGATCGTACCCCCATCTCGTCACTTTGACGATTTCCGGGGTGTCTCCGGTCGTCCGGGGGAGTCGCGCCCCTTTTCCCGGTCCCCGTTTGTGCGGCTGCCCCCCTCTGGTGGCAGCATGGGCGCTGTGACGGCTCCCGCACCTCTAGAGATCGAGAAGACCGAGTCGGCGGAGGAGGTCTTCGCCGTACCCGAGCCGGACGTCCCCTGGGTGACCATCGTCCACAACGACCCGGTCAACCTCATGAGCTACGTGACGTATGTCTTCCAGACGTACTTCGGCTACTCCAAGGACAAGGCGACCAAGCTGATGATGGACGTCCACCACAAGGGCCGGGCGGTCGTCTCCAGCGGCTCGCGCGAGGAGATGGAGCGCGACGTGCAGGCCATGCACGGCTACGGTCTGTGGGCCACCCTCCAGCAGGACCGGAAGTAGCCGGACCTCCTCAGCAGGACCGGAAGCGGCCGGCCCCCCAGCGGGACCGGAAGCAGCCGGACCCTGTCCACCGACCGCCCGCAGGACCGGAAGCAGCGAACCCACTCCATGCCTGGACACTTCGAACCGCTCCCCGGCGGCGGCGCGGCCGTCGCCCTCGACGAGGTCGAGATCTCCATCATCCGCTCCCTCGCCGTCCAGCTCCTGGAGCTCATCGGTCCCGGCCCGGCGGAGAACGCCCCGGACGACCCGCTCGCCGAGCTGTTCGCGGAGGGCCCGAGCGAACCGCCCGGCGACCCGGTGCTCCGGCGCCTCTTCCCGGACGCGTACAGCGGCCCCGGCGTCGAGGCAGCCTCCGCGGAGCAGGCCGAGGAGCAGCGCGCCCACTCCTCGGAGTTCCGCCGCTTCACCGAGAACGACCTGCGCGCGGGCAAGCGCGAGAACGCCCTAGCCGTCATCCGCTCGCTGGACGGTCTGACCCCGGGCGACGGGGGAGCGGTCCTGAAGCTGGACGCCGCGCAGTCCGAGCAGTGGCTGCGCGCGCTGAACGACCTGAGGCTCGCGATCGGCTCCCGGCTCGACGTCGTCGACGAGGAGGACACCGACCTCCTCTACCGGCTCCCGGACGAGGACCCGCGCAAGCCGATGGTCATGGCGTACCTCTGGCTCGGCGGCCTCCAGGAGACCCTGGTCGAAACCCTGATGCCCTGAACCTTCGCACCCTCGGCCCCTATGCCCCGACCTGTCCGGACATAACGCCTCCGGTGTTCGCTCAACGGACGCTCAAATCCGGATAACGATCGCGTCACCGCCACCGCGCCCTATGGGGCGCGGTTCGACGTTTTGTCCGGTTCTTCCTGTGGTCTGCGCAACAGCGCCCTCCCTCTCCCGACGTTGCGGCCGTGATAAATCTTCACGACCGCCCGACGGGACACCACCCACGTCCCGCCGGGTGCGCCACCGAGCCGGCGGACCGCCGGCCAGGCACAGCTCCACGTATCCGGGGGGATCGGAAACCGATCCGTAGCCAAGGGACTGGCTCGGATCGGCATGGAGAAAGGCGCACCACACATGACCTCATCGCAGGTCGACAAGCAGTACGACGGCAGTGAGGCCGTGGGCGGCGACGCTCCCGAAGAGGGGTACGAGCGCGGGCTCGGCAGCCGTCAGGTCCAGATGATCGCGATCGGCGGCGCCATCGGCGTCGGCCTCTTCCTCAACGCCGGGGCCAACATCGCCAAGGCGGGCCCCAGCCTCATCCTGATGTACGCCCTCGCCGGCGTCATCATCTTCTTCATCATGCGCGCCCTCGGCGAGCTCCTGCTCTACCGCCCGGTCTCGGGTTCCTTCGCGGAGTACTCCCGCGAGTTCCTCGGCCCGTTCTTCGGCTACTTCACCGCCTGGACCTACTGGCTCATGTGGGTGGTCACCGGCATGGCGGAGCTGACCGCGGCCGCCATCTACATCAACTACTGGTTCCCGTCGATCCATCAATGGGTGTCGGCGCTGGTCTTCCTCGTCATCCTCTTCGTGGCCAACCTGATCTCGGTGAAGGTCTTCGGGGAGATCGAGTTCTGGGCCTCGATGGTCAAGGTCACCGCCCTGATCGGCATGATCGTGATCGGCCTCGGCGTGCTCACCTTCGGCTTCAGCGCCGCCGGTGACACCGCCTCCGTCACCAACCTCTGGCAGTTCGACGGCTTCTTCCCCAAGGGCATCGGCTCGTCCCTGATGACCCTCCAGGGCGTCATGTTCGCGTACCTCGCCGTCGAGCTCGTCGGCGTCACCGCGGGCGAGTCCGAGAACCCCGAGAAGACCCTCCCCAAGGCCATCAACACCCTCCCGTGGCGCATCGCCCTCTTCTATGTCGGCGCCCTCACGGTCATCCTCTGCGTCGTGAAGTGGACCGAGTTCATGCCCGGGGTGAGCCCCTTCGTGAAGGCGTTCGCCGTGATCGGCATCCCGGCCGGCGCGGGCATCGTCAACTTCGTGGTCCTCACCGCCGCCCTGTCCTCCTGCAACTCGGGCATGTACTCCACCGGCCGCATGCTGCGCAATCTGGCCGACAACGGCGAGGCCCCGAAGGCCTTCAACAAGCTCTCCTCGACGAAGACCCCGGCCCTCGGCATCACGGTCTCCGTCCTCTTCATGGGCATCGGCGTGGTCCTGAACTACGTCGTCCCCGAGAAGGCCTTCGGCTACGTCACCTCGGTGGCCACCGGAGCCGGCATCTGGACCTGGCTGATGATCCTGATCAGCCACATCCGCTACCGCCGCGCGGTGGACGCCGGCCGGCTCCCGGCCTCGTCCTTCCCGGCCCCCGGCGGCGCCAAGTGCAGCTACGTCGCGGTCGCGTTCCTGCTCTTCGTCACCGGCCTCATCGCCTACGACGCCGACTCCCGCGTCTGCCTGTACGTGATGGCCGTCTGGGCCGCGGCCCTGGGGATCGGCTGGGCCGTCCTCAAGGCCCGCAACCCGCAGATCACGCAGCGCCGTGAGCCGGAGCTCGAAAAGATCGGCTGACCTGGGAGAACCGTCGTCGGCCCTACCGGTCCCGCCCGCTCGGGCCGGCCCCGGAGGCCGCCCCGCGGTTCACCATGTGGGCCGCTCCGTACCACCCCTCGGTACGGAGCGGCCCTTCTGCTTATCCTGGCCAGCATGCTGACCATCACCCAGGCCCTGTTCGACCAGATCGTCGCGCACGCGCGCCAGGACCACCCCGACGAGGCGTGCGGCGTCGTCGCGGGACCGGCGGGAACCGACCGCCCCGAGCGGTTCATCCCGATGCTCAACGCGGCCCGCTCGCCCACGTTCTACGAGTTCGACTCCGGCGACCTGCTCAAGCTGTACCGCGAGATGGACGACCGCGACGAGGAGCCCGTCGTCATCTACCACTCGCACACCGCGACCGAGGCCTACCCCTCCCGCACCGACCTCTCCTACGCCAACGAGCCCGGCGCCCACTACGTGCTGGTCTCCACGGCCGACACCGACGCCGCGGGCCCCTTCCAGTTCCGCTCGTACCGGATCGTGGAGGGCGAGGTCACGGAGGAGGAGGTCAAGGTCGTAGAGGCGTACTGATCTCACCCATCGGTCAAAAATCGTCCGGAATGCGAGATCACACTCCGGGACCCGTACCGGGAATCGATACGATGAGCCCATGGTTTTCCACGACGTGAGCGACAAGACGCCGGGCGCCCTGCTCGTGGCGCGGCTGCACGTCGACCTGTGCAGGCTGCAGAGCGCCATCTGTACGCGCTGACCCGCCGCCGTACGGCCGAGAGCCGCGGCACCGCAAGCCCCGTACCACCCGCACCGCCCGCGCCGCCGCGCGTCTTCCGACCTGACTTTCCTTCCGACAGGAGCCCGCAGACATGGCCATCGAGGTCCGCATCCCGACCATCCTCCGCACCTACACGAACGGCGAGAAGGCCGTCGAGGGCGGCGGGGCGACCCTTGCCGAGCTCTTCGCCGACCTCGACACCCGTCACGCGGGCATCCGGGCCCGGATCGTGGACGGCGACGAACTGCGCCGCTTCGTCAACGTCTACCTGAACGACGAGGACGTCCGCTTCCTCGACGGCATCAACACCAAGCTGACCGACGGCGACAGCGTCACCATCCTGCCGGCCGTCGCCGGCGGCATGGCCTGATCGGCCGCTGGTCCCCGATGCGCTACGACTCCCCGCTCGCCGCGGTGGGCAACACCCCTCTGGTGCGCCTGCCGCGGCTGTCGCCCTCCGAGGACGTCCGGATCTGGGCGAAACTGGAGGACCGCAACCCGACGGGCTCGGTCAAGGACCGGCCCGCCCTGCACATGATCGAACAGGCGGAGAAGGACGGCCGCCTGACACCGGGCTGCACGATCCTGGAGCCGACCAGCGGCAACACCGGAATCTCGCTCGCCATGGCAGCCAAGCTCAAGGGCTACCGCATGGTCTGCGTGATGCCCGAGAACACCTCGCAGGAACGCCGTGAACTGCTCGGCATGTGGGGCGCCGAGATCATCCCCAGCCCGGCCGCGGGCGGTTCCAACACCGCCGTACGGGTCGCCAAGGAACTGGCGCGCGAGCACCCGGACTGGGTGATGCTCTACCAGTACGGCAACCCGGACAACGCCGGCGCGCACTACGCCACCACCGGCCCGGAGATCCTCGCCGACCTCCCGTCCGTCACCCACTTCGTCGCGGGCCTCGGTACCACGGGCACCCTCATGGGCGTCGGCCGCTTCCTGCGCGAGAACAAGCCGGACGTCAAGATCGTCGCCGCGGAGCCCCGCTACGACGACCTGGTCTACGGCCTGCGCAACCTGGACGAGGGCTTCGTCCCCGAGCTGTACGACGCCTCCGTCCTCACCACCCGCTTCTCCGTCGGCTCGGCGGACGCGGTCACCCGCACCCGGGAACTCCTCCAGCAGGAGGGCATCTTCGCGGGCGTCTCCACCGGCGCCGCGCTGCACGCCGCGATCGGCGTCGGCGCCAAGGCCGTCAAGGCCGGCGAGTCGGCCGACATCGTCTTCGTGGTCGCCGACGGCGGCTGGAAGTACCTGTCGACGGGCGTCTACACGGCGGCGACGACCGAAGAGGCGATCGCGACCCTCCAGGGCCAGCTCTGGGCGTAGCCCGGACGGCGAGCCCGTCGAAGCGCGAAACGCCGGAGGGCGTGAAGACCGGACCCCGGTCTTCACGCCCTCCGGCGTTTCGACGCTCTTCTCGCTCCGTTCTTCCCGCTCGGGAGGGCCGGCCGCCGCTGCCGACCGGCTTCCGACGGTCTCAGCCCGCCAGGTTCCGCACCTGGTCCCACAGCGCCGGATCGACCACACCCACCCGGCGCCGGAAGTCCCGCACCGACACCTCGCGCAGCTCGTCCGTCTCCAGATAGCTCGGCCGCCCCTGCGCGTCCCCGACAGCACCCGGGGGCAGCGGGATCACACCGGGCCGCTCGTCGTGGTACTTGCTGGTGATCTTCGCGACGGTCACCCGCTTCCCGCGCACCGTCAGCACCAGACACGGCCGGTCCTTGGCGCCGGGCCCGTCCTCGTAGGGCACGTTCGCCCACCAGATCTCCGCCGCCTTGGGCAGCGGTCCGCCACGGAGCCGCGCGCCCCGGCGCGGACCCGTGGGCCGGCCCGGGGGACGCTGCCGCCGGGCCGGCCGGCGCCCGCGGCGCCCCCAGCCGTCCACCACCGCCGCGATCAGCGCGAGCAATACCACCGCGGCCGACGCGAGCCACCAGGAGCTGTCCATACCGAAGAAGGTACCGGCGCGCATCTGCCCACGCCCGACCGGTACGGACCCCGGTTGACCCAAGGTCCATCCGAACCGGTGACACCACAGGTGAGTTCGCCCACAACAGCCCCTGGCGGAGGAGCGACCGGCCCTGACGCGCCTTAGGCTCGACGAACCGCACGACTCCCGTTCCCGTATCCGCAACCCGAGTACCTGCGCCCCCCACCTACTCTCTGCACAACCTGCCAGCGCGGAGGTTCCAGCTCTTATGAAGCTCACCGTCGTCGGCTGCTCGGGGTCGTTCCCGTCCGTGGAATCGGCCTGTTCGAGCTACCTCGTAGAGGCCGACGGCTTCCGGCTGCTCCTCGACATGGGCAACGGTGCCCTGGGCGAGCTGCAGCGCCACTGCGGTCTCTACGACCTCGACGCGATCTTCCTCAGCCATCTGCACGCCGACCACTGCATCGACATGTGCGCGTACTTCGTCGCGCGCTACTACCGTCACGACGGCGGCCGCTGCGACCCGATCCCCGTCTACGGACCCGAGGGCACGGAGCAGCGCCTGACGACGGCCTACGCCGACACGCCGTCCGCGTCCTCGATGAGCGAGGTCTTCGACTTCCACACCGTCAAGCCGAGCACCTTCGAGCTCGGCCCGTTCACCGTGCACACGGAGCGGGTGCGCCATCCCGTGGAGGCGTACGGGATCCGGCTGGAGCACGGCGGGCGGTCGCTGACGTACTCCGGGGACACCGGGCCGACCGAGGTGCTGGACGAACTCGCCCGCGACACGGACCTGTTCCTGTGCGAGGCGGCGTTCACCCACGGCAAGGAGGAGATCCCCGACCTCCACCTCAACGGCCGCCAGGCAGGCGAGTCCGCCACCCGAGCCGCCGCCCGCCGCCTCGTCCTCACCCACATCCCCCCCTGGACGAACCCCCGGACCAACCTCGCCGACGCCCGCACGGCGTACGCGGGGCCGTTGGAACTGGCGGTGCCTCGGGTGACGTACGAGGTGTGAGGTCCTTACTGCCCGGTTCCGCTCCGCGGGCCGGGCAGTAGGCGGCCCAGCATCGCGAAGTCCTCGGTCACGCTCTGCCCGGCGCCGCGCGCGACCGCCTTGCCGTAGGCCGGTTCGACCGCCTCGTAGCGTCCGCTGGAGAGTGCGAGGGTCGCCTGGAGTTCGAAGAGCCGGGCCATCAGGTGCCGGTTGCCCGGTTCCTCGTGCGGCTCGACGGCGCTGATGCCGTCGACGAGAGCGGACAGGCGCCCGAGCAGTCGGCTCGACTCCAGCACGGTGCGGTAGTACGTGGCCTCCACGGGGCGTCCCGCACCGGCGAGCAGCGCACTGTACGCGCGGATCTCTTCGGCTCCGCCGAACCGGACCGCCAGTTCGCACAGCAGGGCCCACGCGTCGATCGTGCGCTCCGAACGGTAGTCCGGCCCGACGCCGGGTTCGGACCCCTCGAAGGCCTTCTCGAGCCGGGCGAAGGCGGCCATCAGGTCCTGCCGGGACGTGGTCCGGTAGTCCAGGGTGTCGCGGACCTCGTAGAAGACCCACTTGGGGTGGCCCGGCTCCTCGGCGGCGGCCAAGCGGCAGAGCCTTCCGTACCGGTCGCGTTTTCCGCGGGCCTCGACCACCTCCGGCAGATAGCCCGCGTGGTCGAGCCGCGCGTCGATGCCGATACGCGCCGGACTGTTCCCCGAGGCGTCGTACGGGTGCTCGTGGACGCGACCGCGGAAGCGGAGGGCACTGCCGGAGCGCAGGGCGCGCTGCGTGTTGGTGTAGGTCGGGCCGTCGATGTCGGCGATGGTCGGCGAGACGACGAAGTCCGCCTCGGGCAGGATGTGGTCCAGGACGCCGAGCGCCCGCCGGATACGGCCCGCGTGGCCGGTGGCGAGGACCTCGTCCGCGTCGACGTGCAGGATCCAGCCCTCGGTGACGTGGCCGAAGGCGAGGTTGCGGTGGTGCGCGAAGTCGTCGACCCAGGCGGCGTTCAGGACGCGTACGTCGGCGCGGGCCTCGCGGGCGCGCCGCACGGTGGCGTCGGTGGATCCTGAGTCGATGAGCAGGCAGCGGTCGGTGTCGTGGACGAGTGCGCCGAGCGTGCCCGCGATGCGGTCCTCCTCGTCGCGGCTGAGGACGACGACGGTGACGGCCGTGGGCCGGTTCTCCTCGTACGAAGCCGCCAGCAGCGCGGGATCGGACGAGGCCAGCTCGGTCTCCGCGAGGTCCAGGGACACGGTGGTGATCAGGGCCAGGTCGTCGGCGAACCGGGACGCGGGGAGTCCGCCGTCCGTACGGACGAGATCGAGCAGCTGCGCGAATTTCATCGGGGGTGATGCCTTTCCCATGGGGGGTCGGCCGAGCGGCCGGGGTCAGCCGAGGGTGTGGCTGAGGTCGAAGTCGATGTCCTGGACGTGCCCGTGCGAGACCAGGACCTTCGTCCCCTTCACCGATCCCAGATGACCCCAGACGCGGACGAAGGTCCCGCGGTCGACGCCGCTGAACGTCTCGTCGAACAGGTAGACGTCCGGGGCGTGCAGAACGGCCCGGGCTATCGACAGCCGTTGGATCTGCCCGCGGGACAGTCCGGCGCCGCTCTCCCGGAGGGGTGCGTCCAGGCCGCCCGCGAGGGTGTCGAGCACTTCGAGGAAGCAGGCCACACGGCAGGCCTCGATGATGTCCGCCGTCGGGTGGGTGACGCCGAGCGTGAGGTTCTCGCGCAGCGAGGCGGTGAGCAGGACGGGGTTCTCGGGAACATAGAGGACGCGACGGCACAGGTCGGCCTCCCGGATCCGGCCGACCTCGGCACCGCCGAGGGTGATGCTGCCGCGGTATCCGGTGTGCGTGCCCGCGAGCAGGGCGAGGAGGGTGCTCTTTCCCGAGCCGTTCGCGCCGCGCAGCAGCACGCTGGTGCCGTGGGGAATGTCCAGGGTGATGCCGGAGAGTGCCGCGCGGCCGGAGCCCTCGTGGGTGAAGCCCAGATCCCTGACGCGCAGGTCGGCCGGCTCCAGCGGTGTCTGCGCCTCCTCGTCCGGCAGGCTCTGGCGGGCGTCGTCCCGCTGGAGGATGACGTCCCGGTACCGGCCGAGAGCGGCCGACGTGCGCTGGGCGGTGACCTGGAGCGAGGCGACGGAGTCCATGGCGCCGAGGAAGTAGCCGGACATGGTGAGGAATCCGAAGACCTGGCCGACGGTGAGGGAGCCGGAGAGCATGCGGCTGAGACCGGCCCAGGCGATCACCACGGTGAAAACGGTCTGGGTGGCCGTCTTGATCACCGCGTTGATGTTCTCCAGGCGCCCCAGCCTGGTCTCCGACGTGATTCTGCGGTCCAGTGCCCGTGCCATCCGTCCGAAGGCGAATTCACGACGTCCGTAGCCGATGAACTCCGTATGTCCCCGCAGTACGTTGAGCGTCTCGGACTTCAGGGTCGCATCGCGCTGGAGAGCTTCCTCGGCGGCGCTCCTGATGTGCGGAAAGAGGAGGAAGGAGCTGAGCAGATTGACCGTCGCGGGTGGGATCAGGAAAAGGAAAAGGGTGGGGCTCGACACCAGTAGATAAGTGCCGACGGAGAGCACGACGCAGAGGTCCACGGCGGCGCGTACGGCGGCAGCGGTGATCAGTCCCTGGATCTCCTGGACGTCGTCGATACGGCTGACCAGATCGCCCGGCCTGCGGCTCTTGAAATAGTGGGCCGGAAGACGCAGGAGCTTGCCGAGATAACGCTCGGAGAGCGTCCGCTGCAGGGACTGACTCAGTGCGACGATGACCCGGCCACGCAGGAACTGGATGCCGGCCGCCGCTATCGCGACGCCGATGAACTCGGCCGACAGGAGGGCGAGTCGTCCGCGGTTCCCGTCCCCCATGACCCGGTCCACCGCCACCTGCACGAACAGGCTGTTCAGCAGGGCGACGAGGGAGACGACGACGGTGGTGACGAGGACGACCGCGAGTTGTCCGCGGTGCTCCCGGACCGTCTGACGCAGCAGCCCGGGCGGCCCGGGCCGCCGGAGTCGCGCCACTGGCGACGGCCGTGCGGCCGGGCGGTCGGTGACCAGGACCTCGCCGTGGAACAGCTCGGCCAGCGTCGCGGACGGCAGCCGCATCGGCCGGGACATCAGGGGGTCGCCGACGATGAAGTCGCCCTGAGGGGTGACCTCGTGCACGACGACGAAGTGCCGGTACCCCTCGTCGTCCATCAGGATGACCGCAGGTCCCGCCAACCGCACGGCCTGGGCCAGCCCGTCGATGTCCAGGCGCAGCAGTTCGCTGTCGACGCCGTATCCCGCGAGGGCGTCACGGAGTCGGAGGAGACTCGAACCCTGCTCGCCGAGCCCGATCGCCTCGCGCAGGATCGCGGTGTCGATGACGACGCCGTGCCGCAACAGCACCGTGCGGACGCACGACGGGCCGCAGTCCGTCTCCCCGGACTGACGGGTGTGGTAGCTCTGCCACTTCAAGCTTGGATCTCCTGGGCCTGCCGGCGGAAAAAGGAGATGCCCGCCCCCGAGCAGGGGCGGGCACCGGTCGTCCTTACAGCTTGTCGCAGCCCAGCGACTTCCAGAGCTTGTAGTAATCCCCGTAGCTGCACGACATCGGATTCCCGATCTGCGCGAAGATCCATTCGCACCGGGCCCGACTCGGCTTGCCCTCACCGGAGGCGGCGGCGGCCTCCTCGTCGGTGAGCGCGGTGAACTGCATCTCGCGAAGAGCTTGAAGACTCATCGATTTCCCCACTTGTTCTGGTCTCGGCCGGCCTTCTTGGTCGTTTTCGTGGCCGGCCCGATGCCGACCGTAGACGCAGAACAATCAAATGATCAAGGTCAAATGATCAGTGACGGTGGTCACTTTGTCCGTTCGGAGTGGTGTCTTTCTTCGGTGGATCCATCATTCCGGGCATGCCGAATTCCCCGGACCGTCGGACGGTCCGGGGAATTCCGCTGTACGGGAGGAGGCTCGGTGTTACTTGGCCTCGGCCTTCAGGAGCTCCGCGAGCTCCTCGTCGGACTCGCGGCCAGGCGTCGGGAGGTTCCACTTGGTGATCGCGAAGCGGAAGACCACGTAGTAGACCGCGGCGAAGCACAGGCCGACCAGGACCAGGCCCCACGGGTTGGACGCGATGCCGATGTTCAGGCCGAAGTCGACGACGCCGGCCGAGAAGCCGAAGCCGTCCTTCATGCCGAGCGCCCAGGTCAGAGCCATGGAGACACCGGTGAGGACCGCGTGGATCGCGTAGAGCGCCGGCGCGATGAACATGAACGTGAACTCGATGGGCTCGGTGACGCCCGTGACGAAGGAGGTCAGGGCGAGCGAGAACATCATGCCGCCGACGACCTTGCGGCGCTCGGGGCGGGCGCAGTGCACGATCGCGAGGCAGGCCGCGGGGAGGGCGAACATCATGATCGGGAAGAAGCCGGTCATGAACTGTCCGGCCGACGGGTCGCCCGCCAGGAAGCGGGAGATGTCGCCGCTCTTGCCGTGATAGTCGCCCGCCTGGAACCAGGGGTAGGAGTTGAGCAGGTGGTGCATGCCGATCGGGATCAGCGCACGGTTGGCGACACCGAAGATGCCCGCGCCGACGGCGCCCGAACCGACCAGCCACTCACCGAAGTTGTGCAGACCCGTGCCGAGGACCGGCCAGATGTAGCCGAAGACGACGCCGAGGACCAGGCCCGCGAAGGCGGACAGGATCGGGACGAGGCGGCGGCCGCCGAAGAAGCCGGCCCAGTCGGGCAGCTTGGTGCGGTAGAAGCGTTGGTATATCAGCGCCACCACGATGCCCATGACGACACCGCCGAGCACCTTGGCGTCCACCGGGGCGTCGACCATGACGACCTTGCCGTCGACGGCCGTGGCCACCTTCGGCAGGTTCTTGTCGGTGAACGTGGCGAGCACGTTCTTGAAGACCAGGTAACCGACCACGCCGGCGAGAGCGGTCGAGCCGTCCGACTTCTTGGCGAAGCCGATCGCGATGCCCACCGCGAACAGCAGGGCCATGTTGTCGAGGATCGCGTTGC
Source organism: Streptomyces sp. NBC_01428 (assembly GCF_036231965.1). Lineage (NCBI taxonomy): Bacteria > Bacillati > Actinomycetota > Actinomycetes > Kitasatosporales > Streptomycetaceae > Streptomyces > Streptomyces sp. NBC_01428. Next base: position 5,739,455 of record NZ_CP109499.1, read on the forward strand.
CGCCGGCCGCCATGAAGCCGGCGATCTTGGTGAGGAACGTCGGGAACGACGGGCGACCCAGCATGTCGGGGTTGCCGAGGCGCACCAGCAGTGCGGCGGCGGGCAGCACGGCGACCGGCAGCATCAGGCTCCGGCCGATGCGCTGCAGGACCGCCATCACGCCGGCGCCCCTGCCCTTCTTCTCCGCGGCGGGTGCCGCGCTGGCCGTGGTCATCAACTTCCTCCAGTAGGCAAGGCGCCGCCCAGGGGACAGTGATGAGGACGGCGGCGTCTTTGGGGGTACGCGGCGACTCGTCGGCCTCGCGTGGTCTACACCACTCAGTGGTGTAGACCTGTTGTAGCACGGTGAAGGCTGGATAAGGAACCCGCTGATTTTGTGGTCTCGGCCATAACGGGAAGAACTGGTTCCGGTCATGCCGAAGGGCCCCCGGACCAGGTGGTCCGGGGGCCCTTGGGGGAGAGCGGTGCTGGTGGGCGGCCCCTTCGGGGGGAGAGGGCTACGCCTTGGTCGTGTCCTCCACGTCCTCCTCCGGCTCCCGCCCCGGCGTCTTCAGATCGAACTTCGTGATCGCGAACCGGAAGATCGTGTAGTACACGGCCGCGAAGCACAGCCCGATCGGCACGATCGCCCACGGCTTCGTCGCCAGGTTCCAGTTGATGACGTAGTCGATCAGACCCGCCGAGAAACTGAAGCCGTCGTGCACGCCCAGACCCCACGTCACCGCCATCGAGACGCCGGTGAGGATCGCGTGCACCACGAACAGCAGCGGCGCGATGAACAGGAACGAGTACTCCAGCGGCTCCGTGATGCCGGTGACGAACGACGTCAGCGCCACCGACAGCATCAGGCCGCCCACCTCCTTGCGGCGGTGCGGCTTCGCGCAGTGCGTGATCGCCAGCGCCGCCGCGGGCAGCGCGAACATCATGATCGGGAAGAAGCCCGAGGTGAACTGCCCCGCGTTCGGGTCGCCCGCCAGGAACATGTTGATGTCACCGTGCACGACCTCCCCGTCCGGCTTGGTGAAGCTGCCGAACTGGAACCAGATGGGCACGTTCAGGAACTGGTGCAGGCCGATCACCAGCAGCGCCCGGTTGGCCAGGCCGAACACGCCCGCGCCCCACGCGCCCAGCCCGACCAGCCAGTCGCTGAAGTTCTCCAGCGCGTCACCGATCGGCGGCCACACCCACACGCACAACGAGGCGAACAGGATCGCCACGAACGCCATGATGATCGGCACCAGCCGGCGCCCGTTGAAGAAGCCGAGCCAGTCCACCAGCTTCGTACGGTGGAACCGCTGCCAGAAATACGCCGACAGCAGCCCGATCACGATGCCGCCGAACACCCCGGGGTTCTGGTAGGTGAACTCGACGACGGAGTTGTCCTCCAGCTGACACCCCAGCTTGATCGCCGTACTGCCTCCCGGGCAGTCCTCCGGGAACGCCCGCAGCACGCTGTAGTAGACGAGGAACCCCACCACCGCCGCGAGCGCCGTGGAACCGTCCGACTTCTTCGCCATGCCGATGGCCACGCCCACGCAGAACAACATCGGCAGGCCGAGCTGACCGTCGAGCAGCGCGCCGCCCGCCGCCCCCATCACCTTCGAGACGTTGTCCCAGCCGAGCCCGTCCGCCCCGAACACATCCGGCTGGCCCAGCCGGTTGAGGATGCCGGCGGCAGGCAGAACGGCGATCGGCAGCTGAAGACTCCGGCCCATCTTCTGCAGACCCTGGAAGGCCTTGTTCCAGCGGTTGCGCGCAGGTGAGACGGCACTCACGGCACTCATGGGCGTCCTCCGGGCCGGGCCGGTTTGGCGACTGCCCGTCAACTGGTGTAGACCAGTTGACGACGCGTCGCTCTGTCGTGCTCGCCATCATTCGGCACCCACGACATGACCGCTCGCGAAGATGGGCCAACTGTGGGTTACTGCGACAAAGCGGTTCTGATCAGGGAGTACGACATGGCCACGAAGGCTGAGAAGATCGTCGCCGGGCTCGGCGGCATCGACAACATCGAAGAAGTCGAAGGCTGCATCACCCGCCTGCGCACCGAGGTCCACGACGCCTCGCTGGTCGACGAAGCCGCCCTCAAGGCCGCGGGGGCCCACGGCGTCGTGAAGATGGGCACGGCCATCCAGGTCGTCATCGGCACCGACGCGGACCCCATCGCCGGCGAGATCGAAGACATGATGTGAGCACCCGGACCCGCTGAGGCACCCGCCGCTCCCGCTCACCGCGAGCGGCACCCCGCCCCGGCCGACCCGGCTCACCCTTGAGGGGCTGCTTCCGTCACCGGCGGACAGCCCCTCACCCGTGTGCCGATAGGCTCAGCCGCATGTCTCGCATCGACGGCCGCACCCCCGAACAGCTGCGCCCCATCACCATCCAGCGTGGCTGGAGCAAGCACGCCGAGGGCTCCGTCCTCGTCTCCTTCGGCGACACCAAGGTCTTCTGCACGGCCTCCGTCACCGAAGGCGTCCCCCGCTGGCGCAAGGGCAGCGGCGAGGGCTGGGTCACCGCGGAGTACTCCATGCTGCCCCGCGCCACCAACACCCGCGGCGACCGCGAGTCCGTCCGCGGCAAGATCGGCGGCCGCACCCACGAGATCAGCCGCCTCATCGGCCGCTCCCTGCGCGCCGTCATCGACTACAAGGCGCTCGGCGAGAACACCATCGTCCTCGACTGCGACGTCCTCCAGGCCGACGGCGGCACCCGCACCGCGGCCATCACCGGCGCCTACGTCGCCCTCGCCGACGCCGTCACCTGGGCCCAGGGCAAGAAGCTCATCAAGGCCGGCCGCAAGCCCCTCACCGGCACCGTCTCCGCCGTCTCCGTCGGCATCGTCGGCGGCGTCCCCCTCCTCGACCTCTGCTACGAGGAGGACGTGAAGGCCGACACCGACATGAACGTCGTGTGCACCGGCGACGGCCGCTTCGTCGAGGTCCAGGGCACCGCCGAGGCCGAGCCCTTCGACCGCAAGGAACTCAACGCCCTCCTCGACCTCGCCGTCGGCGGCTGCGACGAACTCGCCGCCGTCCAGCGCGCGGTACTCGAATCCACCGGTGAGGCAACCGCGCGTTAACTCCACGCGTTCTAAGGGGTACGGGCGCACGGTCCAGCCGTGCGCCCGCCGGCCACGTCAGGCGGATCGGGACGACCCCACCGCGGGACGCACCGGCCGCCGACGCGGCCGAACGCCATCATGCCCACGGGGAGGGACCGTTCCATGGCCGCGCGCCACCGCACTCGTCGCCGTACCGCCGCACTCGCCGTCACCGCCGCACTCGTCGTCCTGCCGGCGGCCGTCGGCTGCGACGCCGTCAACAAGGCGCTCGACTGCGTGCAGACCGCCGACTCGATAGCCGACAGCGTCACCGACCTCCAACAGGCGGTCGAGAACGCGGCCAACGATCCGTCGCAGACCGACGCGTCCCTCAACTCGATCGAGAACAACCTCGACAACATCGGCGACAAGACCGACAACGCCGACGTCAACAAGGCGGTCGACAACCTGAACAAGGCCGTCGCCAACGTCCGCACCGCCGTCAGGAACGGCGACGACACCCCCGACATCAGCCCCGTCACGGACGCGGCGGGCGAACTGACCAAGGTGTGCACGCCGTAGCAGCGCTCGGGACGGCACGGGCACCGGACCGCCGCAGCTCGCGGGACCGGACGCCCGTCCCGCGGCCGCGGCCCGCTCGGAGATACTGGCGGGCATGACCCGCCTGATCCTCGCCACCCGCAACGCCGGCAAGCTCACCGAACTGAAGGCGATCCTCGCCGACGCAGGCATCACGCACGACCTCGTCGGCGCGGACGCCTATCCCGACATCCCCGACGTCAAGGAAACCGGCGTCACCTTCGCGGAGAACGCCCTGCTGAAGGCCCACGCCCTCGCCCGCGCGACCGGGCTGCCCGCCGTCGCCGACGACTCGGGCCTGTGCGTCGACGTCCTGAACGGCGCCCCCGGAATCTTCTCCGCACGCTGGGCCGGCCGGCACGGCGACGACCAGGCCAACCTGGACCTGCTCCTCGCCCAGCTCTCCGACATCGACGCCCCGCACCGCGGCGCCCACTTCGCCTGCGCGGCGGCACTCGCCCTGCCGGACGGCACGGAACGCGTCGTCGAGGGCAAGCTCCTCGGCACCCTCCGCGCCACCCCGGCCGGCACCCACGGCTTCGGCTACGACCCGATCCTCCAGCCCGACGGCGACACCCGCACCTGCGCGGAACTCACCCCCGCGGAAAAGAACGCGATCAGCCACCGAGGCAAGGCGTTCCGCGAACTGGTACCGGTGGTACGGGAACTGCTGGGCTGACCGTCGGTCGGCCGGTACGCGGAGGGGCGCGCCATCACCGGATGGCGCGCCCCTGTTCCGCGGTGGGCCCGGTGGGATTCGAACCCACGACACACCGGACCTAAACCGGCGCCCTCTGGCCAGCTGGGGTACGGGCCCAACGCGGTCACTTTACTGGTCTGCGCGGGCCGCCCGTCCGCCGAGTCCGCGAGACGGTCCCCGCCGCGAGTGGGTCGCGGTCTGGCTGTGGCAGGACGGGCAGAGGTAGCGCAGGTTCTCCAGCCGGTCGTCCCACCGGTCGCCGTTGACGTGGTCGATCTCGAGCACCAGGCGTCTGCCGCGCCACCTGTCTCCGATGCCGCACTCGGCGCACGTGTGCGGTACACCGAGGTCGTCGAGGGCCCGCCGCAGGAGCGTGGTCCGGGTTCGCCGGGAGCCGGGCGCCCCACGACGCAGGACCTGCTCGGCGGACTTCCGGCGGGGTGACGGAACACCGCGCCGGTGCCCCTGCCCGGTGAAGTGATCGAACGTGATGCCGTACCTCTCGGCGCTACGCGTCACCCGCGCACGGCTGGTCGCGTTGTCCGCCATGCCGAGCGCCTTGAGCAGCCCGGCCAGGCTGCTGGACCGGGCTGCGGCCGGCCCGAGGGTCTCGGGCGGGATCAGACGCGGGCCGTACCCGCGGCCGCGGGTGAAGTGCGAGGTGTCGATCCCGAACTGGTCGAGCTTCTTTCGCACATGGCCGTACGGGCCGGTGTCGGGTGGGTGTCCCAGATACTCGAAGATCTCCCGCACGCTGTACGAGTGGGCCGCCGCCTCGGTGAGCAACTCCCGGCTGTAGGAGCGTTTCTCGCGGACGGGCAGGGGCTCGTGGACGAAGTGCGAGGTGTCGATCCCGTAGTGGTCGAGCCTGCGTCGCACATAACGCAGGCTCGGAGGTCCCAGCGGAGCGCCCAGGCGGCGCAGCAGATCGACCAGGCTGGTCGAGAGGTCCGCCGTCCTGGCCAGCGTGTCCCGTGGATACTTCGCCACGGTCACGCCGGCCTCCGCTTGCGCCCTCGGTACGTGTCCGTCACCGCATGACAGTTGGGGCAGAGGAGACGCAGGTTCCCAGGCCGGTTGTCCCACCAGTCGCCGTTCACGTGGTCGACCTCCAGGGTGAGCGGCCTGCCGTTCCACGCGGGACCCGTGCCGCACTCGGCACAGCACTCGGCCACCCCGGAGCGCAGCAGCTCGCGGCGGAGCCGCACTCCCGGAACTCTGCCCTTCTCCGGCGGCCGCAGGGTGAGGAGTCCGCCGGACGAGACCTTCGCGGACCTACGTCTGGGGCGCGCGAAGTGGGACGTGTCGATCCCGAGCGCCGTGATCCTGCGGGCCACGTGCGCCTGGTTGCCGCCGACCTGGCTGATCCCCAGGTGGCGTACGACGTCCTTGACGCTGGTCGATGCGGTCACGGCGGCACGCAGACGCTCCTCCGTGTGCCGCACCTGGTTCGTCATGAGATGGGTGATGTCGATGCCGGCCTCGCCCATCTTCTGCCGCAGATACCGGCGACTGCCCGGTGTCGGGCTCCCTCCGCACCAGCGGACCGCGTCATCGATGTGCCGCGTCTCGCGAGCCGCTTCCTGCAGCAGCTCACGGGTGTACCTCACGCTCATGTTCCCCCGTCCCCGGTTGCGCGTTCGCACCTCGAACGGATCAACGAGCAGCTCATCGGACGGTCACGCCCGACGCGGGCTCAGTGTCCGTCCGACGCCGGGAGCTCAATGCCCCGACGTCATCTTCAGCCCCACCACCGCCACCAGCAGCAGGCCGATGAAGAAGATGCGGGCCGCTGTGGCCGGTTCGCCGAGGAGGAGCATGCCGAGGACGGCGGCGCCGGCCGCGCCGATGCCGACCCAGACGCCGTAGGCCGTGCCGATGGGGAGGGTCTTCGCGGCGTACGAGAGGAGGACCATGCTGGCGACGATTCCCGCGCCGGTGAGCACGCTCGGGACCAGGCGGGTGAAACCGTCGGTGTACTTCATTCCGATCGACCAGCCGACTTCGAGCAGACCGGCGACGAGCAGCAGAACCCAGGCCATGGGGAACCTCCGAGAGACAGGACGACGGATGGACCGAAGTGCGTCGTCTTTGCCCTTGACCCGGTACGGCGCGTCTCGTCGGGGGTGTTTCCACCGTAGCAAAGGAATGCGGAAGGGGCTGGTGACCATGGTCACCAGCCCCTTCTCGCGGGATTCACCCCTACAAATACAGGCCCGTCGAGTCCTCGGACCCCTCGAACCGGTCCGCGGCCACGGCGTGCAGGTCCCGCTCGCGCATCAGCACGTAGGCGATCCCGCGCACCTCGACCTCGGCGCGGTCCTCGGGGTCGTACAGGACCCGGTCGCCCGGTTCGACCGTACGGACGTTCTGGCCCACCGCGACGACGTCGGCCCAGGCGAGACGGCGGCCGACGGCCGCCGTCGCGGGGATCAGGATGCCGCCGCCGGAACGCCGCTCGCCCTCGGCGGCGTCCTGCCGCACGAGCACACGGTCGTGCAGCATCCGGATGGGCAACTTGTCGTCGTGGGTGTTGTGCTGTTCCCGATTGGCGCTCACGCCCAGAACCTACCTGTCCCCGAGCCGTCCGTAGCCGGGCGGGTCAGCCCTTGCGCCGCCGCGTGCCCAGCACGAGCAGCCCGACGACACCGACCGCCAGCAGGGCCGCCGGCACGATGCGCTCCAGCCGGGGCGCACCCTCCTCGGTGACGAACTGCCCCTTCACGTCACCGACGACGCGGTTCACGCCGACGTAGGCGCGCCCCAGCGTGTGGTCGATGTTGGAGGCGACCTTGGCCTTGGCGTCTCCGACAATCGTCTTGGGGTGGACCCGCACGCCGATCTCGTCGAGCGTGTCGGCGAGCGTTGCGCGGCGGTTCTTGATGTCCGCCTCGATCTGCGCCGGAGTCCTGGTATCCGACGTGTCCGACGTATCCGACACCGCGCTGCCTCCGTGGTCGTGTAGTGACTGTCTGGTTCGGACAGTCTGTCAGCTCCCGCTGCGCCGCACCCCTCGGCACCCCCCATTACGCTCGTTCCGTATCCATTCCATCCCCTTGGCCACGTGAGGTTCCGATGAGCGAGCGACTGCAGCCCGGCGACACCGCCCCCGCCTTCACCCTGCCCGACGCCGACGGCAAGGGCGTCTCCCTGGCGGACCACAAGGGCCGCAAGGTCATCGTCTACTTCTACCCGGCCGCCCTCACCCCGGGCTGCACGAAGCAGGCGTGCGACTTCACGGACAACCTCGACGTGCTGGCGAGCGCCGGTTACGACGTCATCGGTGTCTCCCCGGACAAGCCGGAGAAGCTCGCCAAGTTCCGTGAGAAGGAGAACCTGAAGGTCACGCTGGTCGGGGACACCGACAAGTCGGTCCTGGAGGCGTACGGCGCCTTCGGCGAGAAGAAGCTGTACGGCAAGACGGTCGTCGGCGTCATCCGGTCCACCGTGGTGGTGGACGAGGAGGGCAAGGTCGAGCAGGCCTTCTACAACGTGAAGGCGACCGGGCACGTGGCGAAGATCATCAAGGACCTGGGGATCTGACCCGTTCGCCGCGGGTCGGTGCGGTTCGCCGTTCCGTACGGTTCGGCGTTCCGTGCGGTCCGGTGTTCCGAGCCGTTCGGCGCGCGGAGGCGACGCCCCTTCCGGGGGCTGTCTCCGCGCGCCGCCCGGCCCGTCAGGGCTTTCTGGAGGTGAGCGGGTTCAGCGGGCCCTCGCCCGCGATGGTGCCCGTTCCGCCGTCCGTGTCCCCGCCGTCGGTGCCGCCGTCCGTGGTGGATCCGGTGGTGCCGCCGTCGGTGGTGCCCCCGCCGTCGCCCCCGCCGGTGCCGTTCGTGGCGCCGCCCCCGGTGTCGGCGCCGCCGTTGGTCTGGCCCTGGTTCTGACCCGCGGTCTGCCCCTGGGTCTGGCCGTTGGTCCGGCCCGGTGACTGGCTGGCGCCCTGTGTCTGTCCCTGGTCCTGGCCCGGGGTCTGCTGCCCGCCGTCGGTGGTGCCCCCGTCGTCGTCCCCGGTGCTGTCCGGCTCGCTGGGTTCGAAGGAGGGGACGTCCTCCTGTTCCTCGGCGCCCGGCTGGAGCCGGAGGTCGAAGTCGGACGCGTCGGTGCCGTCGAGGGCGTCCTTGGTGAACTGGGCCCAGATCTGGGCGGGGTAGCCGCCGCCGTTGATGCGGGCCTGGCCGAGCGCGCCGTACAGGGACTTGTGGGCGCCGGTCTCGGGGTCCTGGCCCATCACGGAGACGACGGTGGCGAGGTCGGGGGTGTAGCCCGCGAACCAGGCGGCCGTGTCCTCCTCGGCGGTGCCGGTCTTGCCCGCGGCGGGCCGGTCGGCGGCCTGTGCGGCCTGCCCGGTGCCGCCGTCGACGACGCTCTGCAGCATGGACGTCGTCGTGTCGGCGGCCTCGCGGCTCACCGCCTGGGTGGTCTGTTCCTTCGGCAGCTCCACGTCGTCCTCACCGTCCTTGGTGATCTTCTCGACGAGGGAGTACGTGCCGTGCCTGCCGTGGTTGGCGAGCGTGGCGTACGCCTCCGTCATGTCGAGGACGCTGGCGGTGGCCGGGCCCAGGGCGATGGAGGGGGACGCCGTCAGGTCGGGGGTGTTCGCGGGCAGGCCGAGCGCGACGGCGGTCTTCTCCACCTTGGCGGGGCCGACGTCGACGGCCATCTGCGCGTACACCGAGTTGACCGACTTGTCGGTGGCGGTGCGGACGGTGATGTCACCGTACGAGACGCCGTCCTCGTTCTCCGGTGCGTAGGTGCCGCCGTTCCAGCCCTGCACCGGGCGCTTGTCGGTGCCGTCGTAGACGGTGTTCGGGGTGATCATGCGGCCGTCCTGGGTCGTGGAGAAGTTCTGCACGGCCGAGGTGAAGACGAACGGCTTGAAGGTGGAGCCGACCTGGTAGTCGCGGCGGGTCGCGTTGTTCACGTACTGCTTGGTGTAGTCGATGCCGCCGTACATCGCGCGGACCTTGCCGCTGGACGGGTCGATGGCGACGCCGCCGGCCCGGACGTACGAGTCGACCTTGCGGTTCTTCTTGTCGAGGCGGTCCATGACCTGGTCGTTCACGGCCTTCACGAAGGCGTCCTGCTTGGGCTTCTGCAGGGTGGTCGTGATGCGGTAGCCGCCGCTGGTGAGGGTGTCCTCGTCGAGGATCTTGTTCGAGGTCAGATAGTCGTTGACGGCCTGCACGAGGTAGCCGCGCTGGCCGGACATGCCCGCCGATCCCTTGGCCTGCTTGGGCGGCTCGAAGGTGACCCGGGCACGGGCCGGCTGGGTCAGCCACTTCTTCTTGACCATGCCGTCGAGGACGTAGTTCCAGCGGGCGAGCGCCGCCGCCTTGTTCTCGGGGTGGGCGATCACGTCGAACTCGCTGGGCGCGTTGAGCAGCGCGGCGAGGTAGGCGCCCTGGGCGACGGTCAGGTTCTGGGCGTCGACGCCGTAGTAGGCCTGCGCGGCGGCCTGGATGCCGTAGGCGTTGCGGCCGTAGTAGCTGGTGTTGAGGTAGCCCTCGAGGATGTCGTCCTTGCTCTTCTCCCGGTCCAGCTTGATCGAGATGAAGAACTCCTTGATCTTGCGGGTGACCGTCTGTTCCTGGCCCAGGTAGTAGTTCTTCACGTACTGCTGGGTGATGGTCGAGCCGGACTGCTTGCCCTTGCCGGTGGCCGTGTTCCAGCCCGCGCGGATCATCGCCTTGGGGTCGATGGCGGACTCGGTGTAGAAGTCGCGGTCCTCGGCGGCGAGGGTGGCGTGCTGGGCGTCCTTGGAGATCCGCGCGAGGGACACGTTCTCCCGGTTGACGTCGCCGTCGCGGGCGAGCTGGCTGCCGTCGGCGTACAGATAGACGTTGCTCTGCTTGGTCGCCGCGGCGTTCGCCGGCGGGATCTTGACGAGGTAGTAGCCGAGCGCGAAGAGGCCGACCACGACGAGGATCAGGCACACGAGGGTGCCCAGCACCATCCGCCACGTCGGGACGAGCCGGCGCCAGCCGGTCCGCTTCCGCTTCTCCTTCCGCTTCGTGCCGGGCCCGCCCGGTCCCGCCGCGGGTTCGCCGGCCGGGCGGGGGCCCGGTTCCGGTTCCCTGGGTGCCCAGCCCTGGTCGTTCCGCTGCGGCTGCGGCTCGTCACTCATCTGTTCGCCGGACTCCTGTTTCACGTCGTACGTCGCCGTACGACCTCTTACGCCTCATACGCCTGGTGCGCCCCTCTTGAAGACTGTCGCACCCTGCGTTTCGTTCCCTGATCCCGGCACGCGTCGCGCCGGAAAATGCCTGGCGGTGCCCACGGGGCCGGGGCTAGGCTCCTGCGCTTTGGCCCAACTTGGCTCAACGCGCGGAAGGAGGACGGGTTGTGGGCACGGCGCGGTTGTACGCGTCCGTCGCGGCGGGCGGTTTCCGGCGGTACGCCACCTATCGGGTCGCCACGGCCGCGGGCGTCTTCACGAACACCGTCTTCGGGCTGATCCTCGCCTACATCTTCATCGCGCTGTGGGACACCAGGCCGCACCTCGGGGGCTACGACCAGGCCCAGGCGCTCAGCTACGTGTGGCTGAGCCAGGCGCTGCTGATGGTGGTCGCGGTGATGGGCGGCGGCTTCGAGGACGAGCTGATCGAGCGCATCCGTACGGGTGACATCGCGATCGACCTGTACCGGCCGGCCGACCTGCAGCTGTGGTGGCTCGCGCAGGACATGGGACGGGCGCTGTTCCACCTGCTGGGCCGCGGGATGGTCCCGCTGGCCTTCGGGGCGCTCTTCTTCGACCTGGCGCTGCCCGCCGATCCGCTGACCTGGCTCGCCTTCCTGGTCGCGGTCACGCTCGGGGTGGTCGTCGGGTTCTCGATCCGTTTCCTGGTGGCGCTGTCGGCGTTCTGGCTGCTCGACGGCGTGGGTGTCTCGCAGCTCACCATGATCGCCGGGGTGTTCTGCTCGGGGATGCTGCTGCCGCTGAACGTGTTCCCGGGCACGCTCGGCGAGGTCGTACGGGCCCTGCCGTGGTCGTCGCTGATCCAGGCACCCGTGGACGTCCTGCTCGGCACGGCGGACCCGCTCGGCACGTACGCGTTCCAGGCCGCCTGGGCGCTCGTCCTGCTCACCGCCGGGCGGCTGCTCCAGTCGGCGGCGACCCGGAGGGTGGTGGTGCAGGGTGGCTGACCCTGTGGAGGAGGCGGTGCTGGAGCGGACGCCCGGCGTGAGCGGGGCACCGGAGTGGACGGCGGAGCCCTTCCCGCGGCAGGGGCCGTACGAGCGGCTGTGCGACGGGCTGCGCGCCTACCGGCTGATCACGGCGATGTGGATGCGCTCGACGATGGCCTACCGGGCGTCGTTCGCGATGACCGCGCTCGGGAACTTCGCCGCGACCGCCCTGGACTTCGTGGCGATCCTGCTGATGTTCTCTCAGGTCGACCGGATCGGCGGCTACGGACTGCCCGAGGTGGCCTTCCTGTACGGGGTGGCCGGCACCGCCTTCGGGCTCGCCGACCTCGCCCTCGGCTCGATGGACCGGCTCGGGCGGCGGGTCCGCGACGGCACGCTCGACACCCTGCTGGTGCGGCCCGCGCCCGTCCTCGCGCAGGTCGCCGCCGACCGGTTCGCGCTGCGCCGCCTCGGCCGCATCGTCCAGGGCCTGCTCGTCCTCGGCTACGCCCTCGCCGTCCTCGACATCCAGTGGACGCCGCTCAAGGTGCTGCTGGTCCCGGTGATGCTGCTCAGCGGCGGCGTGATCTTCTCGGCGGTCTTCGTGGCGGGCGCGGCCTTCCAGTTCGTCGCGCAGGACGCCTCCGAGGTGCAGAACTCCTTCACCTACGGCGGCAGCACGCTCCTGCAGTACCCGCCCACCGTCTTCGCCAAGGACATGGTGCGCGGGGTGACCTTCGTGCTCCCGCTCGCCTTCGTCAACTGGCTGCCCGCGCTGTACGTGCTGGGACGGCCGTATCCGCTCGACCTGCCGGCGTGGGTCGCCTTCACACCACCACTCGTGGCGGCGCTCTGCTGCGCGCTCGCCGGGATCGCCTGGCGCGCGGGACTGCGCGCCTACCGCAGTACGGGAAGTTAGACGTGAGGGGAACGGGCGTGGCCATCACCGAGGACGGCGGACCCACCGGTCCGGACAGCGCGCCGGCGGGCCGGGGCGGCGGGCCCGCGGGCCCGGACGCGGGCTTCATCGAACTGGACGGCGTCGAGAAGGTCTTCGACGTGCGCAAGCGGACGGGTTTCCTGCGCAGCGAGCGGCGGCAGGTGCGGGCGGTCGACTCGATCTCGTTCAGCGTGCCGCGCGGCGAGATGGTCGGCTACATCGGGCCGAACGGCGCCGGCAAGTCGACGACCATCAAGATGCTCACCGGCATCCTCACCCCGAGCGGCGGCCGGCTGCGCGTCGCGGGGCTGGACCCCTCCCGGGAGCGGACCCGGCTGGCCCGCCGGATCGGGGTGGTCTTCGGGCAGCGCACGACCCTCTGGTGGGACCTTCCGCTGATCGACTCCTACCGGCTGATGCACCGCATGTACCGCATCCCCGACGCGCGGTACCGGGAGAACCTCGACCGCTGTGTCGAACTCCTCGAACTCGGCGCCCTGTTGGACGTGCCCGTGCGGCAGCTGTCGCTGGGCCAGCGGATGCGCGGCGACATCGCGGCGGCGCTGCTGCACGACCCGGAGGTGCTCTACCTGGACGAGCCGACCATCGGGCTCGACGTGATCAGCAAGGCGCGGGTACGGGAGTTCCTGCGGGACCTGAACGCGGACCGCGGCACGACCGTCCTGCTCACCACGCACGACCTGACCGACATCGAGCAGCTGTGCCGGCGCGTGATGGTCATCGACCACGGGCGGCTGATGTACGACGGTCCGCTGGCCGGGCTGCACGAGGTGGGGGAGAGCGAGCGGACCCTGGTCGTCGATCTGGAGCGGGAACTCCCGCCGATCGAGGTGGAGTCGGCGCGGGTCGTGAAGGTGGAGGGACCGCGCCAGTGGCTGGCGTTCCCCGCGGCGCTCTCGGCGGCCCCGCTGGTGGCGCGGATCGCGGCGGAGTACCCGCTCGTGGACCTCTCGGTGCGGGAGCCGGACATCGAGGCCGTGATCAGCCGCATGTACGCGGAGAAAGCGGTCTCATGACGCCTCTCCTGGGCCGGGCCCCCGGCGTGTCCAAGGCGGCGAGCGGCATGGCGAGCGGGCCGGGGAACTCGTAGGCTGCTGTCCATGACGGACGACGAACTCCCGGAGCTGCGCGCCTCCGACGCCGATCGTGAACGGGTCGCCGAACAGCTGAGGGACGCCCTCGCCGAAGGCCGCCTCGACATGGAGGAGTTCGAGGAGCGGCTGGAGGCGACGTACAAGGCCCGTACCTACGGGGAGTTGACGCCGATCACCCGCGATCTGCCGGGCGCGGCGGTCGCTGCCCCGATCTCCATGGTCAAGCAGCCCGTGGACGACGGCAGTTGGGGCTCGCGGATCGTGGGCGGCGAGGGTTCCTCGTCGTGGGGCGTGGCCGTGCTGTCCGGATTCGAGCGCAAGGGCCGCTGGACGGTGCCGCGCCGCTTCAACTCCTTCGCCTTCATGGGCGGCGGTGAGATCGACCTGCGCGAGGCGAACTTCGCGGACCGCGAGGTCGTCGTCAACTGCGTCGCGGTCATGGGCGGGATGAACGTCATCGTGCCGCCCGGCGTCGAGGTCGTCGTCCGCGGTATCGGCATCATGGGCGGCTTCGACCACCGCGAGGAGGGCCGGCCGGGCGATCCCGGGGCACCCCGGGTGATCGTCACGGGCTTCGCCTTCTGGGGCGGCGTCGGTGTGGAGCGCAAGCTCACCCGCGCCGAGCGCCAGCGCCAGCGGGAGGAGCGCCGCCAGGAGAAGCTGGAGCGCCGGGCGGCCCGCAAGGAGCTCCAGGGGTCGCAGGGCGGCCGCCTCGGTGACGTGTTCGACGTCCTCGACGACGCGCGGGACCTGATCCGCGACCGGCACGAGGACCATCACGAGTACCGCGACGAGCGGGAGCAGGAGCGCCGCGAACGCCACGAGGAGCGCCGGGACCGTCACCGGGAGCGCCGCGAGGACCGCCACCGCCGGCACTTCGGCGACTACTGAACTCCCGCGGCCGCCGGGTCCGTTGACGGCCGCGGTAGCTGCTGCGGCCCCCGTGACCGGAGTGTCCCCGGCGTCCCCAATGTCCTCGTGGACGGCCGCGGCGCGCCCGCTGTCGCGAGCGCGCCGGTGGGCGTGAGGGGCCGGATCACAGCTCCGCCGGAGCCGAACCCTTCAGCTGCTGCAGGTCGAACACCTCGGCCATCCGCCGGAAGCCCCGGTCGCTCGGGTGGAGATGGTCCCCCGAGTCGTAGTCGGTCCGCAGCCGGCGCGGGTTGTACGGGTCGCGCAGGGCCGCGTCGAAGTCGACGACGGCGTCGTACACCTTCCCCGCGCGGATCTCGGCGTTCACGGCCTCACGGACGGTCTCCCGCTGGGGGGTGTAGCCCCGGTGGCCCTGGAAGGGCATCAGGGTGGCGCCGACGACGCGCAGGCCGCGGGCGTGCGCCTGCCGGACCAGGGTCCGCAGGCCTGCCGTGATGGTGCGCGGGTCGACCTGCCTCGGGTTGCGCAGGATGTCGTTGACGCCCAGGTCGATGACGACGGCCTTGACGTTCGTACGGTCGAGGACGTCCCGCCCGAAGCGGCTCAGCCCGCTGGGGTTGTCGGCGGGACGGCCGAGGCCCGCGGCGAGGATCTGGTTGCCGCTGATGCCCTGGTTCACGACGCTGTAGCGGGGCGTCTCACCGGTTCCGGCCGAGGCGCGCAGCCGCTCCGCGAGGACGTCCGGCCAGCGCCGGTTGGCGCCCACGGTGGAGGTGACGCCGTCGGTGAGCGAGTCGCCGAGGACGACGACCGTGCCCGTCGCCTCGTCGCTCAGCACGTCGACCGCCGTCAGGTAACGCCAGTACGGCGTCTGCTCGGTGTACGAGGCGCCGCTCACGTCCTCCGTACGGTCGCCCTGCGCGACGTACGAGAGCTGGCGTGCCATCGGGTGGTAGGTGACCGGTCCGGACGGCGTCGGCGAGTACGTCGTCACGAGGATGTCCGCGCCGCGCGGGATGCGTACCCGGACGGCGTCGCTCATCACCTGACCGCCCGCCGGAATCACGACGGCCGTCGCGCCGCCGAAGGTGAGGCGGCGCATGGTGTCGGCCGCGGCGGCGGCGTTGTTGTCGGTCGCGGCGACCGCGATCGTGGCGTGCGCGAGGGCCAGCGGCTGCTGTCCGTAGAGATTGGACAGCGTGATGCGGGCGCCCGTGCCCCCGACGGCCGCGTGCACGACGTTGCGCACGGAGCGGCCGGCCATGCCGTCGGCCTCCGTGCCGGGCTCGGCTCCGGCCGGGGACGCCGACCAGGCGCCGACCCAGGTTCCGGTGGAGGCGGGCGCGGCGGAGTTGTGCGACGTGCGCCCACTGGCGACGTCGGTCCGGGTGCCGCTGCCGTCGTCGGCGGCGACACCGATGTAGATGGCCCCCGAAAGGACCACGACCACGGCGAGAACCGCGGCGAGCAGGGCATAACCGTGACGCTTGGTCATGCGGTGCGTCTCTCCTCGAAACGATGGGAGCGAAATGCTCCGATGTGATCACCCCATGATGCGGCATGGGCCGGGAGGAGCACCGACGCACCCCCCTTTGGGTCCCACCGGTCGAATCCCCATCCGAACAGACGCCGGGAACTCGTGTGCCGTTCCAGTAGTCGGTCAAGAAGAGAGGGGAAAGAGACAATATTTACGGGGTGGGTCGGGTTCTGTGGACGGGTGGAGTGAATGGAACGCACGAAATCGGGTGAACCGGACGGCATGGAGCATGCCCGCCCCGGGGGCACCGCGAACACCACGGCGCCCGCCGCGCCGCCGGGCCGCGCGATGAACACCTTCAGCGCCTCCGACATCGAGAAGCGGCGCGGGGTGCGCCGGATGAAGGCGACCGCCACCGGCCTGCTGCTCCTCGTCGCCCTGGTGTACGTGCTGGCGAAGTGGGCCTCGCACGAGGGCGCGGGCGCCTGGGCCGACTATGTCGCGGCGGCCGCGGAGGCGGGCATGGTCGGCGCGATGGCCGACTGGTTCGCCGTCACCGCCCTCTTCCGGCACCCGCTCGGCCTGCCCATCCCGCACACCGCGATCATCCCCACCAAGAAGGACCAGCTGGGCGTCTCGCTCGGCGAGTTCGTCGGTGAGAACTTCCTCTCCGAGGAGGTCGTACGCCAGCGCCTGCGGGCCGTCGGCATCGGCAGCAGGCTCGGCATCTGGCTCGCGGACCCCGAGCACGCGGACCGGGTGACCGCCGAGCTGGCGGCCGCCCTGCGGGGCGCGCTGACCGTGCTGCGGGACTCGGATGTGCAGGCCGTGGTCGGCGAGGCCATCACCCGGCGCGCCGACGCCCAGGAGATCGGGCCCGGCATCGGCAAGATGCTGGAGCGGGTCGTCGCGGACGGCGGGCACCGGCGGGTCGTCGACCTGGTGGTCAGCCGCGCCCACGACTGGCTGGTCTTCCACGACGAGCAGGTCATGGACGCCGTGCAGGGCGGCGCCCCCGGCTGGACGCCCCGCTTCGTCGACAAGAAGGTCGGCGAGCGCGTCTACCGGGAGCTGCTCCGCTTCGTCACCGAGATGCGCGACTCCCCGGCCCACCCGGCCCGCGGCGCCCTCGACCGCTTCCTCACCGACTTCGCCTCCGACCTGCAGTCCGACACCGAGACCCGGGCCCGTGTGGAGCGCCTCAAGGGCGAGGTGCTCGGCCGCGGCGAGGTCCAGGACCTGATCGCGTCCGCCTGGACCGCCGTACGGTCGATGATCGTCTCCGCGGCGGAGGACGAGCGCAGCGAACTGCGGCTGCGGGTGCGGGCCTCCCTGCTCTCCCTCGGCGCCCGCATGGCCACCGAGCCCAAGCTGCAGGCCAAGGTCGACGGCTGGGTGGAGGGCGCCGCGGTGTACGTGGTGACGACGTACCGCACGGAGATCACCTCGCTCATCACCGACACGGTCGCCGGCTGGGACGCCGAGCACACGACGAAGAAGATCGAGGCGAACATCGGGCGTGACCTGCAGTTCATCCGGATCAACGGCACGGTGGTCGGCTCGCTCGTCGGCCTGCTGATCTACACCGTGTCGCGGGCGCTGGGAGCGTGACCGGGCGGCAGACGGGAGCGTGACCGGGCGGCAGACGGGGGCGTGACCGGGCGGGAGACGGGGGCGTAGCCGGGCGGAGCGGGCCGGGGCGTAAGCGGGCGGAGATCGGGGAACACGTGCGGCGTTCGCTCGACGGAGAGGGACCCCATGACCGCACCCGCCTCGCCGGCCCCCACGCCCGCGTCCACCGGCACCATCACCACCAGCGTGCCCGCCCGGCTGGACCGGCTGCCGTGGTCCCGCTGGCACTGGATGATCGTGATCGGCCTCGGCACCGTCTGGATCCTGGACGGCCTGGAAGTCACCACCGTCGGCAACATCGCGGGCCGCCTCTCCGAGGAGGGCAGCGGTCTCTCCATCACCTCGGCGCAGGTCACCGGTGTCGCCGCGGCGCTCTACGTGGCCGGCTCCTGCGTGGGCGCCCTCTTCTTCGGCTGGCTCACCGACCGCTACGGCCGCAAGAAGCTCTTCATGGTCACCCTGGTGGTCTATCTCGCCTCGACCGCCCTGACCGCGCTGTCCTTCGACGCCTGGTGGTTCTTCACCTTCCGCTTCCTCACCGGCTTCGGCATCGGCGGCGAGTACGCGGCCATCAACTCGGCGATCGACGAGCTCATCCCGTCCAAGTTCCGCGGCCGGGTGGACCTCATCATCAACGGCAGCTACTGGCTCGGCGCGATCGGCGGCGCCCTGCTGTCGATCCTCATGCTGAACACGGACATCTTCCCGAAGGACCTCGGCTGGCGGCTCACCTTCGGCCTGGGCGTCGTGCTCGGCCTGGTGATCCTGCTGGTCAGGCGGCACGTCCCGGAGAGCCCCCGCTGGCAGTTCATCCACGGCCAGGGCGACGCGGCGGACGAACTGGTCACCTCCGTCGAGGAGGAGGTGGAGAAGGAGACGGGCAAGGATCTGCCGCCGCCCGCGGGCGAGATCACCATCGAGCAGCGCAAGAGCATCGGCTTCGGGATCATCGCCAAGACCGTCTTCGCCCGCTACCCGAAGCGCGCCGTGCTCGGTCTCGCCCTCTTCATCGGCCAGGCGTTCCTCTACAACGCCATCACCTTCGGCTTCGGCGCCATCCTCACCAAGTTCTTCGACGTCCCCACGGGCGGCACCGGTTACTACTTCGCCGTGATCGCCGCCGGCAACTTCCTCGGCCCGCTGCTCCTCGGCAAGCTCTTCGACACCGTCGGCCGCCGGGTCATGATCTCCTCGACCTACCTGCTCTCCGGTGTCCTCCTGTTCGGCACCGCCTGGCTGTTCGACCAGGGCTCGCTGAACGCCGTGACGATGACGGCCTGCTGGTGCGTGGTGCTGTTCTTCGCCTCCGCCGGCGCCTCCAGCGCCTACCTGACCGTCTCCGAGATCTTCCCCATGGAGACCCGGGCCATGGCCATCGCCTTCTTCTACGCCATCGGCACCGCCGCCGGCGGCATCAGCGGCCCGCTGGTCTTCGCCGACCTCACCGAGTCCGGCGTCGTCGGCGACACGGTGCTCGCCTTCCAGATCGGCGCAGGTCTGATGTGCGCCGCCGGTCTGGTCGCCGTGTTCTTCGCCGTCAACGCCGAGCGCCGCGGACTGGAGGACATCGCCGCCCCGCTGTCGACGGCGCCCTCCAGCACCGGCACGACGTCCTCGACTCCGTCGACGCCCTCCGACTGAGTCCCGGTGCGGGGCCCTTCCGAGTATCCGGTTCTGAGTACGCGTACTCTGTCGGGCCCCCGCCGGGCACGTAACCCTCGTACGCATGACCGAGAAGCTGCTCCGCCCCCTGCGAACGCGCCCCTGGCCGGAACGCTGGCTGACGCGCGTGCTCGGCGCCGCCCTCTCCGGCGCGGCGTACCTCCTGTGCCTCCCGTGGGACCTGCGCAACCGCCCCGCGGCACCGGGCGCCACGCCGGAGACCACCCCGGTGACCGGCACGGGCGTCCTCGCCCTCGCCGTCTGCCTGCTGCTCCTGGCCGCCTACGTCGGCCACCGCGACGCCCTCGCCTGGCCGCTGCTGCTCGTCGCGGCCCCTCCCGCGGCCCTGCTGTACGTGTCCCTGCGCACGCATCCCGGAGTGCCCGACGGCTTCGTCGACGCCTGGCCGCTCACCTGGGCGTTCTTCACGCTGCTCGGCGCGGCGGGTGTACTGGTCGTGGCTGCGGTGGCCCGCCGGTTCAGGACAGACTGGACGGAGCCGGCCGACCTCGACGAGTGGATGGTGCTCGCCCACGCCCACCGTTCGTGACGCCGGCGGACAGGGTGCGGCCGGACAGGGCAGGGCGAGCAGGGGGCGGCCGGACAGGGCACGGGCGTGCAGGGCGTCCGGACCGCAGGACGCCACGCCCGCGCACCCCGCCATCGCCCGCCACCACGCCCCGCCACAGCCATCAGGAGGCACCACCGATGACCATCCGCAGGATCGTCCCCGACTTCCAGGTCGCCTCCGACCAGGACATGACGACGAACCGCGACTTCTACGGCCTGCTCGGGTTCGAGGAGGTCATGAACCAGGGCTGGGTCATGACCCTCGCCTCCCCGGCCAACCCCACCGCCCAGATCAGCTTCCTCACCGAGGAACGCACCGCGCCCGTCGTCCCCGACCTGAGCGTGGAGGTCGAGGACGTCGACGCCGTGTACGCGCAGGTCCTGGCGTCGGGCGCGGAGATCGTGCGGGACCTGCAGGACGAGGAATGGGGCGTACGACGGTTCTTCGTCCGCGATCCGAACGGGCGGGTGGTGAACGTGCTGGGGCATCGGGGCTGAGGGGGTCCACCGGCACGGGCCGGGCTCACCGGGACCGCCCGGGCTCACCGGATTCACCGGGACGGGCCGGGCTCACGTGGACCGACCGGGCTCACCGGCTTCACCGGGTGTCACTGGGCGTGGAAGTACCGGGTCCCCTTCTCGATGAAGTACGAGGCGTAGACACGGCCGAGGGCCGGCTTGCCGCGGTACATCCCCACGTACTGACGAGAACTGTCGACGACGACGGGCCGCGTCATACAGGCGAACTTGACCCGCTGCTGCGCCTCGGCCCACTGCACGGCCGCCGGATCGACCCGGTCGCTGACCAGCACAGGGAAGGCGCCGACGCCGTTCTGGAGGCCGACGGGCAGACCGCCCTTGGTGTCCTTGGCGTACTGCATCACCTGGTCGGTGAAGGCGGCGACGACGGGCACGGTTATCTCCGGGACCGCCGCGGCCACGGTGAACAGATGCAGCTTCGTGGCCATCCAGCTCATCCGGAACTCGGCCCGCCGCCCGACGAGCACGGGCACCCCGGCCCAGTCCTCCCACCGCGTGGCGCATCCGTCCTCGGTCAACCGTCCCTGCACGAAGGCCAGGTAGGCGCCGGGCGCCGACTGCTGTTGCTGCTGTGCGTCCATGCGCGGATCCTAGGCCGCCGCCCGACGCCGTCCGTCAGGCCCCTGTCGTGGACCCGGGGCGAATGATCATCAGGACCGTGACGGTGGCCCACAGCAGGTTGAAGATCCCGGTGACTATGGCGAGCCGAACGGTCGCCGCGCGGGCGGCCGTTGCCCTCTCTCCCGGCGCCTCCTCCACCACTCGGTCCCCCTCGGCCGTCTCCAGGACGGCGCTCTGGCGAGGCAGCACGAGCAGCGCGAGGACGCCGGCCGCGAGCGCGGTCAGCACGATGGAGACGATCAGCCAGGTGTCGCCGAGCACGCCCATGTTGCTCGCCGTGGCGAACCCGAACACGGGGACGGCGACGCCGACGACGGCGTACACACGACAGATGCGGTGCAGCAGCCGCGTGGTCGCGAGGGCGTCGGCATCACCCGGCGCACCGAAGGCCCGGCGCGCGGCCGGCGGGAACATGCTCGCGGCGACGGTCACGGGCCCGACGGCGACGATGGCGGCGATGACGTGGACGGCGAGGAGGAACTTGGTCACGGGGTGACCGTACGGGCGGAGACGGAGCACGCAGAAGTGGCGCTTTTGCCAGGAGGCAACGGATTTCAGCCAGTGGAAGGGACGGGGAATCCGGGGGCCCTGGGCAGGCAGCGATCCGCCGTCCGACCTGGCCGGAGCGCCAACCGCGAGGCCGCGGAAACACCGGCACGGGCACCGGGCACCGCCGCCGGACGGCCACCGCGCCCGCCGGCGCCCGCCACCGGGTGGATGACGGAAACCCGTCGCCCCTTTACGCTCCAGCCATGCACACCGTGGCCGTACTGGCGCTCGACCAGGTCATCCCGTTCGACCTCTCCGCCCCGATCGACACATTCGGCTGGGCCAGACTGCCGGACGGCCGCCCTGCGTACCGGACCCGCGTCTGCTCGGTCACGCCGGACGCGGAGGTGAGCGCGGGTGCCTTCACCCTGCGCGCGCCGCACGGCCTGGAGGCGCTCGCCGAGGCCGACACGATCGTCCTGCCGGGCCGGTCCGACCTGTCACTGCCCCTCCCGCCGGGCGTCGCGGAGGCGCTGCGCGCGGCCGCCGCGAACGGCACCCGGATCGCGTCGGTCTGCGTCGGCGCGTTCGTCTTCGCGGCCACGGGTCTCCTGGACGGTCTGCGGGCGACGACGCACTGGCGGGCGGCGGCGGAACTGGCCGCCCGTCACCCGGCGGTGACCGTCGACCCGAACGTCCTCTACGTCGACAACGGCCAGTTCCTCACGTCGGCGGGCGCGGCGGCGGCCCTGGACATGTGCCTGCACATGATCCGGAACGACCACGGCTCGGCGGTCGCGGCCGACGCGGCACGGCTGTCGGTCATGCCCCTCGAACGGGAGGGAGGGCAGGCCCAGTTCATCGTCCACGCGCAGCCGCCGGCGCCGGCGGGCACGGCGATGGAGCCGCTCCTCGCCTGGCTGGAGGAGAACGCGGAACGCGAACTGACCCTGGAGGACATCGCCGTCGAGGCCGGCACGAGCACCCGCACCCTCAATCGCCGTTTCCGCGAACAGACCGGCACGACGCCCTTGCAGTGGCTGCACCTGGCCCGGGTCCGCCGCGCCCAGTACCTCCTGGAGACGACCCGTCACCCGGTCGAACGCATCGCGACCCAGGCGGGCTTCGGCTCCCCGACGGCGTTCCGGGAACGCTTCAAAAGGGTGGTCGGCACGAGCCCCCAGGCGTACCGGCGGGCGTTCCAGGGGGAGAGGGCGGCCTGACCGGTCCCTCGGCCCGCGCTCAGCCCCGACGGTCGGAGACGGCCCAGGAGGCGAGGGCCACGGCCCCGGCGACACCGAAGACGGCGGGCCAGGCGCCCACCTTCTTGGCCAGCGGATGCGACCCGGCGAAAGCGGCGACGTAGGTTGCGGTCAGCACCCCGGCGGCCGTGCCGCCGGCCTGCCGCTTCCACTGCTGAGCGGCAACGGCCCCGGCGGCAGCCAGCACGACCCCGCCGAGCTCCCGCCTCCTGGTCCACCGGGCAACCCCGTACCCCCCGACAAGCCCCCCTGCGGCCACCACCGCGGCCGGTACCTTCACCATGACTGCCTCCTGCTGCTGCCTACACCGCCACGCCGATCACGCACGCCGGCCGAACGAACCGAGGCTAACGCGGGCGATTCGATGGAGTGCGGCGTCCCCCGCCTTGAGCGTGAGTGTGTGGGCGGCGTCACGCGTCTCGTCCGCGTGAGGGCTTCGCAGCCAAGGTCTCCACGAAGGTTCGCCAAGAACGCGAGCCGAATGCGACGACGGACCCGGCGGCCCGCTTCGAATCCCGCACGAGGATGCCGTCCGCGTCGAGAGCGCACTCGACACACTCGCCGCCCGCGCCGTTGCTGTAGGACGACGTGAACCACGGAGAGGTGCGGACGGCCGCGGGCGGTGCAGGGTTCATCTCGCGTACTCCTTGAGGACAGTCCTGATCAGTTCGGCCGAGCGCGGCGGGCTCAGAGCCGCCGCTCGCAGTCCGTCGAAGGCCCTTGTGTACTCCCGCACATGATGCTCGCCCTCAAGATAGACGGCGTCGGTGATGCCGTCCCGATAGACGAGGTCAGGGTCCTCCTGGTCAGGGAAGCCAAGCAGAGTGAACGCGCCGGTGACCGGATGGGTACCCGAGTCGAAGGGCAACACCTGTAGCGTCACACTGGCCAACTCGCATGTCTCCAGAACTCGTTCGAGCTGCTCGCGCATGAGCGCCCGGTTCCCGATGACGTTGCGCAACGCCCCTTCGTTCACGATGAACCAGGCATCGGGGCCGCCGGGCTCCCTGAGCATCGCCTGCCGCTCCATCCTGACCCGCACCGCGCGCTCCATGGCCTGGGTAGACATGTGGGCACCGGTCCAGTGGAGCTCGCCCGCGTACGCAGGGGTCTGCATCAGCCCGGGCAGGAGTTCGCACTGGTACTGGCGGAGGTTCGAGGCGTCGCGCTCCAGGCCGATGTAGATGGAGAACCATTCAGGGACGCCGGCACCGTGGGCCTGCCACCAATCCCGCGTCTTCGCCTGGCGGGCCAGCGTCATGAGGAACTCGCGCAACTCGTCGCTGGTGGCGTAGAAGCGGCACAACGCGTCGACGTCGGAGGGCTGGACCCGGCCGCTGCCCGTCTCCATGCGATTGACCTTGGAGCCGCTCCAGTCCAACGCCGCGCCGACCTGTGCGCAGGTCAACGAACTCTGCTCGCGGAGCTTCTTCAGCTCGATGGAGAGACGCCGACGGCGTGCCGTCGGTGAACCGGCCATCTCAACCCTCTTTCGGATAGCGGGTGTTCAGTCTCGCGCCAAGGGGTGTGCTTGCCAATCACACGGAAGTGGGAATCCCGCCGTGCACATTGCACGGCGGGATGCGCTGCCACCATCCTGACAACACCACCACTCACGGTGACGGGCGATAACGTTCCGTCGCCCGGCGGGCCGATGGTGATGGCGTGCGACGAGAGGAAACCCGGCAATGCAGCAGCAGGCGTGCGTGTGGCGCGAGCCGTGGAACGTGGCCTTCCTGGCCGAACCCGAAGAAGTGGCTGTCCTGCGCCGCATCGTGCGGCTCCACCTGGAGGGTTGTGGTCTGCGCGGGATCACGGACGCGGCAGAGCTCTGCGTGAGCGAGCTGGTGTCCAACATCATCACGCACGTCGGCGCCGGCACCCCGGCCACGCTGGCGATCTCGATGAACGGAGTCCGGCTGCGCATCGAGGTACACGACCCTGACACCCGCGCCCTGCCCACCCTGCTCGACGCGAACGCCGACTCCGAGAGTGGCCGAGGCATGGCCCTGGTCGAGGGAGTCGCCGACCGCTGGGGCGTCCAACTCACCCCCGACCGCAAGATCACGTGGTGCGAGCTGGAGACGAACCTCGCACCTCCGGCGGGCCCCGGCATCTTACGAACGGAGGCCCTTCTCAGCCTCTACGGAGCCGCATGCCTGCCCTCGGAGTCCAGCAAGCTGGGCAGAACGACGGCGGAGGAACTGGCGATCGCGGCCATCACCGACTTCCTCCACTGGACCAACGCACACGGATGCGACGCGGACGAGGTGCTGGACCGGGCGCAGATGCGCTACGAGGCCGACGTCGAGGTGATTCGGGTGCCGTCCCAGACGTCCGACCAGTGCGAAGAGGTCGACTCACCCACGCAGGTAGGTATGGATCGCTGACGCGATGGCGGTGCCAAGAGGGATGGGGACGGCGTTTCCGATCTGCCGCGCGATGTCGGTCTTCGATCCGCACCAACGGAAGGTGAGGGGGAAACCCTGTATGCGGGCGGCCTCGTAGTGCGTGATCGGACGATTCTTGCTCGGATGCAAATATCTGCCCTTCTCGGGCTTGAAGAACTCCGTGCGGATCGTGACCGACGGTTCGCCCATACGCAGGCGACCCATCACATCGCCGGTTCCGGTGTTGTGGTTGTCCCAGCTGGCCGTGGAGAGGTACAGGACTGGTGTTTTCACGCCGGAGGGTTTGTCGGTGAGGAAGGTTTCGATTCTTCCGTCCCCGTGCACCGTGTACCACTTATTTCGCAGATCCTTGCGGTTGCCGCCTGCAGGAATCGCCTCATAGCGGGCGCGCGAAAGCGCTTCGGGGTTCCGCTTGAAATGCAGGTCACGAGTGGTGAAAATGCCGGGGACGATCACGCCTACTTCGGAGACATAGTCCTTGCCGTCCGGTAGTTCTGTTCCTCGCAGTGGCAGTTGCTCGGATTCCTTGAAGACATCATCGACTGCTTCCCAGTACGGCAAGCCCGCATCGACACCGTCGAGTGCGGGAGCTGGGATGGTCGGTGCGCCCTTCGGGCGGCGACTGTGTGTCTTTGCCGGGTACGCCATCCTGCGCTGATCGTCGATGTCGCGACGAACGCCGATGACGATGGCCCGCCTGCGGGCCTGAGGCGCGCCGTAGTCGGCGGCGTTCAGCAGATACCGCTTGTGCTTTGCTTCCTCAGAGTCGGAGGGCTGGTGTCCCGGAGGGTCGATCAAGCGATACTCGCCGAGTAGGCCGCCCTGTTCCACCTCGCTGAGAAGGTTGCGGAATTCGTCGGACTTGAGAAACCGGTCGACATTCTCGATGACGAAGACCTTTGGGCGGATCTTCGCAACGATGCGAACGTATTCCTCCCACAGACGATTCCGCTCAGTGCCCCTCTTGTTGCGGTTCAGGGCGGAGAACCCCTGGCAAGGAGGTCCACCGACCACCACGTCAGCGTGCAGCGCCTCCTCCGACGGCTTCCAGTCCTCGATGTCCTCGAGATGAACACGTGCTGCTGGAAGGCTCGTGTCGAGGCGCTGAGTCCCGAAGTTCACGGCGTAGGTGGCGGCTGCGGCGAGGTCATGCTCCACGGCGGCCACGCTGTGGAAGACGGGCCGCCCGTCGTGCGCCCCCTCCGGGCGGTACTCGTGGAACCCCTGGGTGAAGCCGCCGCACCCACTGAACAGGTCGAGGACGGTGATGGGCCGGGGGTCGAGGGGGCGGGACGTGTGCATGGTGCGATCTTAGCTTCGGAGGGCGGTTGCGATGGCCTCTCCGACAGCTGTCGCCAGGGGCGGTGGCATTGCGTGGCCGATCTGTCGGTAGCGGGACGTCTTCCCGCCGAAGAAGCGCCAATCTGCCGGGATGGCTTGGATCATCGCGGCTTGATCGACAGTGAGCTTGGGCTGGCCTTCCGGCGGAAACGTGGAGTCCGGAGGTTCGTCACCGAGGCTGTTGCCGTTGACGCCCAGGGAGGCCCATGCCTTCTTGCTCCCCGTAGGACCGAGGTCGGCACCGCCACGTCGTTCTGAGCCCCCGACGAGAGCAGGTGCGATGCGGTCGGCTCCGTCGACCCAGTTCGCTGCGCCGAGCCAGCCCGCCGCAGACATGGAGGGGCCGAGGACCTGGCCGATTGTCGGAGCGGAAAGCGGACTCCGCTGAGGCCATGCAAACCGAGAGAAGTATGGGTCCTTCAGCGCGACGAGGAAGCCGCTACTACGGTTCTGCGGCACGCCGAAGTCGGCCGCGTTCAGCACTCTCCAGCTCCAGCGGTAGCCTGCCTCCCCGAGTTGTGCCTCGATCCACGAGCGGTCGGTGTCGAAAGCCGGACTCTCCACGAGATCCGGCACATTCTCCAAAAGCACGGCTGTCGGGTTGATCTCACGTATCAATGCGATCACGGCCCTGAGGACGCCTCGTTCCTCCGTGTCCTCGGTACGACCGACGGTTGCCGTTGACTTCACGCGGGGGAGTCCACCGCTCACGAGATCGACCCCCTGAATCTCGGGGCGTGTGGTCGGCCTGAAATCCAGCACATCCATGCAGATCACGTCCCATTCGGGCCGATTGAGGTCGATCGTGAAGCACGCGTCTGCCTTGCTGTCGAGGAGCAGGACGGGGTCAAATCCGGCTCGTTCGAGTCCGAGCGCCTGGGCGCCGGCGCCGGCGCAGAATTCCACCGATCGGAAGCGTCGAGAAGTGACGGGCGGCGTTCCCATTCCGTTCTGAGCAGAGCGCGGCTTCTCTTCGGACACGCTTGGCAGGGAGTGCGCGGTGGCGAGGGACGGTTGCTCGACACCTGCCCCTGTGGCGCCGGTTGCCGTCGACTGCGAAGCACTGCGCTGCGCATCGACGGACTCGGCCGCCACTCTCCGCAATTCTTCGTCGAGAGCTCGTTCCTCGATGCCGTCGAAGAGGACGAAGGGGGCGAGCCGGAGAAGCCTTTTGAGGAAATCGCGTAGAGTCTCACGTTCGTTGAGGCCGGTGAAGTCGAGATCCTTCCAAACGCGCAGGATGGCTCGAACCAGATGTGGGCTGCCCCCGAGTGCCGATCGGCGCGCATAGATCTGGTCGAAGGCGGCTTCGCCGAGGATGTTGAGCGCGCTATAGGGCTCCGGATCGTCGGACGAGCGGACGAGTTGAGCCCGCCACCACAACCGACCGAAGACGTGGCGGGTGAGGTCCGTACCCAGAACGCGGTCCCTCGGAGGTTGCGGATAGCGCCAGAAGGCGACATCAGGGAGCAGGACGAGCGCGAGGAAGGCCCAGACGTCTCTGGACGCGGCCTCCGCCGGGACCATACCCATTTCGGCGTGCAGCAGGGCGGCGAGTCGAAGGTCGAATTCAGCGTTGCGGGTGCGGTCGGATTCCTCCGGGAAGCCAGCGCGCTTGGCCAGATCGATGACCCCGTTGCGCAGCTCTTGCAGCTGACGCATCGACACCCGGTCGCCGCCGGTGGCCACATAGACGGCCGATTCGTGGGTGACGGCAACCTGACCGGCCAACTCGGCTGTGCTCAGGTGTCGGTACTCCTCGAAGAGCGGTCTAGCCTGCTCGGCGAGAAGCCGTGGGTACAGGAAGCTCATCAGGACACTCCGAACATCTTGACCGCGGCCTGCAGATCGGTTGCGAACAGGGCGGGCGCCTGGCGTCTACGTAGACGGACATCGGTGATCGACTGGTCGGGAAAAAGTTGGTCGAACAGACTCAACAAGGTGGCGCCCAGTGAACCATCGGCATAGTCCGCGTCCTCAGCGAAGTCGTCGTGACTGAGGGCATGCTCGATCATGATCCGAGCCGCGTCGGCATAGACGGCGGAGAGCACGATTCGATCGACGGGTCGAGGCTTTCCCGCATTCTCGAAGGCAGTCGCCGTCACGGTGTTCTGTTCGTTGACGAGTAGGAGCAGCGATCCCATGGTGGCGCTCTCCAAGCCTCCGCTGATCTGTAGGTGCCAGGCGGCTGCATCGGGGAAGGACGTTCGTGCGAAGTCGATGACCGCCATGGGGAACTGAGGTGCGTCCCCTTGGAGACGCAGGGTCTCCCGATCGCTCCACAGCACCGAACCCGCCCGCCGAGGGGACGAAGGTCGGGCTTCGTCACGGCGCTCCGCCAGGACCAAAGCGGTGTCGAGGAGGAGAACCCCGCCCAGATCTGCCCCACTTAGGCGGGTGTTCAGCTCCACCGCGACAGTCCCGTCGGCGGCCAGTCGAACGTGCTGCGCCGGACCGCCAAGGTTGGATCCGGTTGCGGTCCACACGACGGACAGCATCAATGGTGCGTCGCCGGCAAGGCCTGTCTCCGAGCGGGCACGATCCAGGTCGACGCGAACGGTTCGGCGTAGTTGCAGATCCATCCGGTAGTCCCAGTCCGGGAGGGCATCCGGCATGGGTACGTCTCCGTCTTCGGTCACGAGCAACCATGGTTCGGCCGCCAGGACGTCCTCCGTGGGAACCCGGTAGGGGAGAACTCGGCGAGTCACGCCTCTTTCACCGCCTCAACCCTCAGGCCGATTTCGGTCATGGTGTCCGGAGCCGGGCGGACCACGGCGCGCCAGAGGGACTCGCTGCCCTCGGTGACGAGTATTTCGGGAACGTGAAGGTGACCGGCATGGTCTTCCCAGCCCAGAAGCTCGGGCATGCTGGCCCCTATGGGGGGATCCGTCTCTCGTCCGGCCGAACCCGGCAAGGTCACGGCAAGGTCGATCCTTACCTGCTGAGTTCCGGGCACGGGCAGGCGGAACTCCTGAACGAGTACGGCTGCGTCGCCGCGATCATCGAAGTAGGGGTCGCCGACGTACTGCACTCGTGGGCGACGGCGTGGTGTGCGGGGGCCGTCGAATTCCGATGCCTCGTGGATCGATGGGCCGACGTTCTCGATGCCGGTTGCGGATTCCCCTCCTGAAGTCACGAGCGAACCCGTGTCTGAGGAGGACGAAGACGCTCGGCCCGAACGTGAGGACTCGGGGATGCCGTCGACATCAGGCGTGCGTGACCTGCGTACCGCTGTGCTTCCGGGTTTGGAGTAGGCGGTGGCCCCGCCGATTCCCCAGGCTCCACCGACCAATCCGGAGAAGAGTGAACTCGCCGCACCCAGTGCCACATTGCTTGCTCCCGCACGCGCCCCTCCGCCCAGAGAAAGAAGCTGGGCCTGAGCCTCTGCGATACGGGTGAAGGTGGTCTGCACGAAAGTGCTCTCGGGCCTGTCGAGGGACTGAGGGTTCCAGGCGTCGTGAGTGGGCGGTTCAGCCTTTGCATAGATCTCGTCCATGTCCTCGACCGCACGAAAGACGCCCGCGTAGCCCTGGTTGACGCTGGGCGGCTTCGGTCCTGGCTGGTAGGTGACGACGAGTTCAGCGGGTCGCATGAGACAGACGTGATGGACAACATCCTCGATGGCGAGCATGCGGGAGGCGCGAGTGGGCTCCAGCGCCGGCATGATCCGCTTCACCAGGCCGAGACGCCCCAGACGTCTCTTCGGTTTCAGGCAGTGCAGGTCGCTGCCGCCGGACCCTGCCATCTCTTCGTAGGCCGCCACGAACATGTTGAGGGGGCGGGTTTCCCGCGGATCGGGCACAGCATGCTCGACTCCGTCGCACGTGACGGAGAAACGCATCGCGGCGGGACTTTGATCAGTCGAGATCATTTTTGGCCACAGGTGCCAGGCGATGGTCTCCGCCAGGTATTCAGCCGCCTGCGGTGGTTCGAGTTCGTCCAGGTTCGGGTCGATGACGACTGTCGTTGTCCCGGTCTCTGTGGGACCGAAAGCCTTGAGGCCGAGGCGTTGGGCGGCGGCTTCGGCCGCTGCGCCCACAAGGGGTTCGACGACGTCTCCCGAGGTGTCGCCCCACCAGTGGCGACCTGTATAGCGGCGCGTTCCGGTGGGCTCGGTTGCCGCGTAGCTCTTCCACAGAGTGCAGCCGATGAGACGGGTCTCGAAACCACCCTGTGTCGTCCGACAGCGGGAGTGGACGAGGATGGTGCCGGGCTTGGACAGCAGATAGAAGATGCCTTTGCCGAAGCCGTAGGTACCACCCCCCAGAGCTGTATCGCGTGGCTCACCGATGTTGCGGATGAACGAAACGAAGTCGCGGTCGGGCCCCACGGCGTTGTCCGCTCTGGTTGGTCCCCCGAGCCCTCGCGTACCTCGGTCCGAAACGGACAGGAGACGGATCGAGCCGTTCCTGAGCGTGTCGCGCAAGGGGAAGGTATCGACACCGATGGGCGCGCCATCACCGAGAAGCTCCCGCCATGTACTGGCGTGCGCGGGGCTGACCGTCCACATGTCGATGCGGTATTCGACAGGGTCGCTTGACGACATGACGCGAGCATCCCAACTGTTCTGGGCGGACTCGCGGACGAGAATGGTGAGGAGATCGAGTTCTGGCCGACCCAGCTGATTGCGGATGCCCTCGGCGGCACTCGCACCGTCCGGAGGGTATGGCTGGGAAAACCAACGAGGCGCCGTCATGCGAATTCCTTGATCAAATCGTCGACTACCCGGGGTACCTGCGAGGGAGCCAGCGGGGCAGGCGTCTCACCGGACAGGTCGATGGTGTAGTCGACATCTATTGCCGACACCGCAAGCCCTGCGGCGCTGAGAGTCCGGCGTGTGAGCCCGGGGAAGTCCGGGCCGACTCGATACCACCTCTCCTCGCCGACCGCGAAGCGCACATCGCGGTAGCGATCCGCGTCGGCAAGGTGGTAGCCCGCCCTTGCGAGCAGTTCGAGAAGGGCACTCTCGTCGTCGCAGAGTTCGAGCGCTCTACGGACCATCTCCACGAATGCCGTACCGGGGGTGTCGCCCGTCGTGCGTCGCAAGCGGAACCATGCGAGCCACAGGGCCCCGCCTTCGGGCGCGTCCAGTTGGTCGAGCCCGTGAATCCGCGGCCTTCGTCCTTCGTTCTCCACGCTCGACTTGACCTCGACCGCAGTGGATCCGTTGGAGAAGTCGTGACGGTGCCCACTGGGGCCAGACCACACACGCGATGCGCTCGAGTCCTCCTCGAGGATGCGAGTGAGAACCAGCAATTCGCCGAAGAGACCGGCGAGCTGGTCAGGGCCAAGGGGGGCCACCTGCGTCTTGAACAGAGCCTTCCACCGGTCCAGGACGCGGTACAGCGCCTTGACCGGGTTCTCGGGCAGGGCGACGGTCGCTCCGAGCACATCCACGCACAGGTCGGTGAACAGATCGCTGAGATCGTCACGGAGACAGGCCAGATCGGCGTAGGCCTGATAGCTCTCCTCGTCCTCGAGTGCCCGTCTGCGCAGCGTCAGTACCGGCCCGTCCAGGCCCGGGCGGACCTTGCGATGAGAGTGGATCGGGAGCAGGAGGTGACGGTGGCCGGCGTGGTCGACCGCAACCGACAACGGATCGGCCGCGGGGGCAATGGGGAGTTGCGCGACGCGAAGATGCCCTTCACCCTTGGCCTGCTCGACATCGAGCGCAGTCCAACGCTCCTCTATGAGCCTACGAAGCGCCTCGTCGCTCATGCGTCCTCGCTGTCGAGCAGGCTGTAGTCCTCGTCCTCGATTCTGACGTTGGACAGATCCGCGGAGATGTACTTCTTGACCGTGCTGTCCGTGTCGAGAGGCTTGGGGAACACCAGACCGACGCCGATGACATGCTCTTCAGCGTTCAAGGCGGCACGTCGAATCTTCGACGGACTCGGCTCGGAAACCTTGTCGATCGGATACAGAACGAGCAGGCCCGTGTCGGGCAGTTGGGTGCGTCGGGCGGCCATGATGGCTTCCTCGGCCAGGCCTGCCACGTCTCCTGCCAGGTCCACCGCGGCATCTCGGCGGCTCATCAGGGTTTTGATGTCGGCGAAATCGGGCGTGGGGTGGGAAAGATCGAGTCGAGCGCGGACGTTACGCCCCACGGACACGTGGGGCGCGAAGGTGAAGTCCTCCCCGCTGGGATTGCCGACAATCGCCACATTCCACCTTCGGAGCGAGCCGGCCGCGACCCGCTTCCTGATGTAGTCGGTGATCAGGGCGGCGTCGTTCTCCGGAGACTTCTCGTGGAACTGGTAGGACGCCAAGAAGTCCGTGATGGCGTCGTGCGGAATGTCACGGAATACCCAGCGGCCCTGTGCCGTGCGTTCCTCCACGCGCACGGCGTTCGCGACCGAGGCGGAGACCAGGCGGCGTGCCGCGTCCACGTTGCGCCCCAACCACTCCGCGTTGGTGTGGAAGTAGTGCGTCTGAATCCGCTTGCCGCCGTAGGAAGAGGCAGCCGTGACCGCATCCCGCATCTTGGCGGCTGCGGTCACTCGTAGGTTGGGGTGGGTGCGCAGGCGCACCGCGAAGGTCAGAGGGGTCTCGTCCTCCGTCATGTAGACGTCGATGTCCCGCCGCATCTCCGTCTCTACCGTGGCCAAGTGTCGGAACCACTCGGCGAGTTCATCGGTCATCCAGATGCGAGGCAGGTCCGCGTAGCCGTTGCGGAAACCGAACCAGCGCCCCATCTGCAGCAGGGTGTCGTACGCCGAGACGGAACGTACGAAATAGCTGACGGACAGCCCCTCCAGAGTCAGCCCTCGCGAGAGGGTGTTTCCACCGACCGCTATGGCCACGACGGGACCGTTTTCGTAGTCGAGTCGATCCTCGCTGCTGGAGTTGTCCATGATGATGCGGCAACTGGCCAGGACGTCCGCCAATTCGGGGAGCAGTTCCTCGAACGGGACTTTCGTCTCGCCGAACTCCTCGGCCGAAACCTGCTTGGTCTCTCGATCCCAGAGGTCGCGCAGGCGTGCGAGCAGGTCCGTGTCGGTCAGGGACCGCACAGCCCGGTCGCGCAGGCGCTTCAGAGGCCTCTCGAAGCTGTTGTGCACTGAGGTGTTGACGCTGGTGTGGATCAGCATCGTGCTGTGCGGATTGCCGGTACGGCGTACGCGGCGGGCGGCTGTGACCAGCCAGAAGTACTCGACAGCGGTCTGCAGCGAGTCGGTGATGACAGGCTCGAAACCGTCGACATCGGCCCTCGTCTCCGGACGGACGCATGCGACGTCGTCTTCGGGGATCGATCGAATCATGTCGTAGCCGTCGTCGACCTGCTCCGGATCCTCGCCGTCGAGCGCATACCGACCGAAAAGGACCTCGGTACCGAAGTGGCCATTCGGCTTGGGGAGGTTGACGACGAAGTCCTTGGGATAAAGATCCTCGGCGCTCGGGTCGATCAACAGATTCGCGAAGGGGGAAGCGGTGTAGCCGACGTATGCGCTTCGGGGCAAGGAAGCCATGATGTCGAGGATCAACGGGTTGATGGACTTCGTGGCGACAGTGGCCTGATCCGCCTCGTCGTCGATGATCAACGCAGGACAGTCCTCGAGGTAGTCCGACGCCTTCTCGAGCCAGCGAGCCAGTTTCCGCAGCACTGTT
Organism: Streptomyces sp. NBC_01428; assembly: GCF_036231965.1. Lineage (NCBI taxonomy): Bacteria > Bacillati > Actinomycetota > Actinomycetes > Kitasatosporales > Streptomycetaceae > Streptomyces > Streptomyces sp. NBC_01428. Next base: position 5,773,461 of record NZ_CP109499.1, read on the forward strand.
GCGTTCTTCTTCACCACGCAGATGACCCGCGTTTTGTTGCTCTTCCCGAAGTAGGACGCAGGGTTCTCCTGAGGTGTGAAATCCTTTTCCAGTCCGGTCAGTTGTGACCACATCGAGGGATTGGGCTCCACCAACTGCTGTACGAGCCGTGCTTGGGTCTGACGTCGAAGCCCGTTGTGGATGCCGGCCAGAACGATGAAGAGTTTGTAGCCGCGGTCGGCTGCCTTCGCCATGACCGAAGTGAAGTTGGTCGTCTTGCCGGACTGTACGTATCCCACCACCAGTCCGCGCGTGGAAAACTCGCGCTCCTTGGGATGGTTCAGCAAGGAAACGACGCGAGTGGAGGACTCGTCGAGACTCCTGATCGCCGGCTCGTCGGACCAGCCGTCCTTACGAAGGAGGGTCGCGATTGCGGGCCAGCACTTGTCTCTGGGCTGTGGTCCCGTGTACCAGGTGTCCCGGTTACCCAGGATTACCGCATGCGGCTCTTCCATTTCCCGGATGCGTATGGTCTGGCGCTCGTGCCGGTCCCGGATCTCCTCGACGACTTCCGGACTGATCCCGAGTTGCTCAAGCCGCTTGATCGCTTCCGTAGGAGGAAATACGTCCAAGAGCGCCTTGAAAGTGTCGTACATGCCGTCGAATTCATCGGCCATAAGTTTCGGATGCCCCCGCCCTCGTTCTATGAGCCGTCGCGCCACAGCACCCTTGCAAGCCGCCCCCCTGGCGGCAAGGCAAGGCACCCCGAGGCGGGGTGTGTGCGTCACTCCTGCGCAACATCTCCACACTATTGGTTGTGACGGCCACCGATAAGGGAAACGAAGGCGTCGGCAGAACCGGATCCCGCGGTTACTCGGCGCCGGGGAGGCCTCTTGCCGGGTTCGCGTCGGTATGGGAGTTCGGTGCTTGCCCCGGGGGCGGGGGCAACCGTCGTTCCGCGAGGGCTTCCTTGATCCGACTCGCGACGGTCGCGCCGGCCTCGTGCTCCCAGAACCGCAGGACGACCCAGCCCGCGTCGATGAGGTGCCCGGTGGTTTCGCGATCCCTTGCCATGTTCTTGTCGAGCTTGGAGCGCCACCACTCCGCGTTGGCTTTGGGCTGAGTCGCATGTTCGGGGCAGCCGTGCCAGAAACAGCCGTCCATGAAGATCGCGATCTTCGCCTTGCCGAACACGATGTCGATCGTGCGCCGGGGAAGTCCGGGCACCGGCACATTGACTCGGTAGCGGAGGCCGGAGGCGTGCAGCAGCCGTCGAACGGCGATCTCCGGTGCGGTGTCGCGGGAGCCTTGACGGCTCATACGCGCGGACACGGCACGAGAGGACGGAACAGCATCAACCACAGGAGCATTCTGCCGGACCTGCCGGTGTGCCGGCTGGTGTGAGGTCGGAGAGCAGGCCCCGGACGCCGGTTTACGCAGTGCGGGGCGCCCGGGATCGACAGTCGCGGTCAGGCCCCGTGACACTCCCCATAAGCATTCCCCGACCCGCACCAGCACCCCGCCCCCCGCGACGGCGGCCACGCCACTGCCAGGCCTCGGGCCGCCAGTGTTGTCGCGTACTGGGGGAGGAGGGTCGTGTCCGAGGGGGAGGAGGCCTCGGAGGCTGCGAAGGCTTCGTAGGAGGGGACCGTGGCGGTGACGATGCCCAGGTTCGGGGTGCCCGACGAGGCCAGTTCGCGGAGGGAGGACTCTATGGTCGCGAGGTGCTCCTCGTGGGAGGGGTACTCCTCGGCGAGGTCCGGGTACGCGGCGACCAGTTCGGCCAGTTCGGGGGCCGACCAGTGCAGGACCGCCACCGGGAACGGGCGGGAGAGGGCCTCGCGGTAGGCGCCCAGTTCGGCCTGGAGGCGGCTGATCTCGGCCTGGAGTTCCGCCGGGTTGTCCGAGCCGAGCGACCAGATCCGCTTGGGGTCGTGGAGCTCGTCCAGGGAGATCGCGGACGAGTGCTGGGTGTCCGCCAGCGCGTCCCACTCGTCGTGCGCCGCGCCCAGCATCCGGCGCACCCGGTGCCGGCCGAAGAGCAGCGAACGCGTGGCGTACGGCGGCTCCGCCACGTCCGTCAGGAGCAGGGTCGCGCCCTCGGTGAACGTGTCCTGTGCCGCTTCGAGCTCGTCGTGGGTCTCCAGGGCCTCGGCGACGATGACCCACGGCGCCGGATCCCGGGGTGCCGCCGCGCGGACGCCGTCGATGATCGCGCGGGCCTCCGCCTCGTGGCCGTACTCCCAGAGGTTCGAGGCCTTCAAAGCACGCACCAGGTGGGGGTTCTCCAGCGGGTCCGTCGAGGACAGCAGACGGTCGTAGAGCGCGGTCGCGGCTGGGCGGTCTCCGGCCAGTTCGAGGTGGGCCGCCGCCTGCACGAGCAGGTGTTCGGCGTCCTCGGGGTAGAGGCCGGCGGTCCGCTCCAGGCGTGCCGCTTCGGCGGTGTGGTCGACGTTCTCGGCAGGCGTGTCGGGGCGCATGGATGACACCGTACTGCCGTTGGCCGACAAAGAAGAGAGAGGTGCTGGCCACAGCGGCGGGAGTCACCAAGGGCATATGCGGGAGGGGTGGGAGGGGTGCCTGCCCCGTGCGGCGGGTGAGGGCGGGGGCCCGGTGCACCGGTCGTGGCGGCCCGAGTTCCCCCGTGAGTGCGGCGCGGAGCTGCCCCGTCGCTCTGGTGACTTCGCGAGGTGGCGCCTATCGTGCGGGCCGGCGAAGGGGGCGGTCGGATGTGGGCTCCGGGGATCGTGCACCACGGGACGCGGCGACGGCGGGCGGCGTACCGGCGGGTGGTCTGGAGCGGTGCCGAGGTGCTCGTCACCGTCGGGGTGGTGCTGCTCCTCCTCGTCGCGCACCAGCTGTGGTGGACCAACCGGCAGGCGCGGCAGGACGCGGAGCACAAGGTGCAGGCGTTGGAGCGGGAGTGGGGGACGGCGGGAACCCCCGGGGCGGCGGGGGCAGCCCCGGGAGGCGATGACTCCGGTTCCGGTTCCGCCTCCGGTTCCGGGGCGGGAACGGGAGACGGGGGTCAGGACGGGAAGAACGGCGCCGGGGCCTCCACGGGGACGGCGTCCTCGCGCGGGGCCTCCTCCGACAGCGCCCGGACGACCCCCCGTTGGTCCCAGGCGTACGCCGTCCTCGGCATTCCCCGACTCTCCCTCCGGGTTCCCGTCGCCGAGGGCGTCAGCAAGGCGGACGTCCTCAACAAGGGGTACGTCGGCCACTACAAGGGCACCCAGCAGCCGGGGCAGGCGGGGAACTTCGCGCTCGCCGGGCACCGGAACACGCACGGGGAGCCGTTCCGGTACCTGCCGAGGCTCAGGCGCGGCGACACGATCACCGTCGAGACGAAGAGCGCGGTCTACACGTACGTCGTCGACCGAACCCTGCCGCAGACCTCGCCGAGCGACGGCGGAGTCATCCGGCCGGTGCCCCGCAGCATCGTGCGCCCGTCGTACGGGTACAGCGAGCCCGGGTACTACATCACGCTCACCACGTGCACCCCCGACTACACCTCCCGGTACCGGATGGCGGTGTGGGGGAAGCTCACGGCGATGCGCCCCCGATGAGGGGAGGGAGGGGCGGCCAGGGGTGAGCCCTGCCGAGCCGACCGCCACGCCTCCCGCCGAGCCGCGCTCCCCACCCGTCCCGCCGACCCGACCGCGGCGCGTGCCGGCGGGCCGACGCGGCGGCCGCTTCGGGACGGCCGGCGGTGAGCATCCTGTATAACGAACGGAAGGACCGACGCACGCGCCATGGACGAGAGGAGGGGCAGCCGATGATCCGTACCTGGGCCAACGCCCGTCCCGCCGCCGTCCTGGTGCTGCTGCTGCTCCAGGTCGCCCTGTTCGACACGGGCAGCCTCTCCGCGACCGTCGCGCTCGCCGCGACCGCCGCCGCCGGGTCCGCCTTCGCGGCCTGCTCGCTCATCGTGTCGCGCTGCGCGCCCGCCGTGCCCCGCACCCGGGTCCGTACGGCCATCCGCGACCGCGCCCGTCGTACGGCCTTCCTCGCGCAACGCGATCCGGACGCCCAGGGGCGCCCGCGGCCCAGGGCGCCCGGACACGCCCTCCCGACGGCCGCGTAGGGCACCCCTCTCCACCTTCTCCACCCCCCGGTGACCCCGCGTGGTCCGTCATGCCGCATTCCGCATCCCCGGCACGACGAGACCCCCGGAGGGCTCACCCATGTCCACGTTCCTGTCCGCTTTCGCGCACCTGGTCGAGAGCTTCGCCGACCTGCTCCAGCCCCTGTTCCACGCCTCGGCGGCCGCCGTCGCGATCGTCCTGTTCACCGCGCTCGTACGACTCCTCGTGCACCCCCTGTCGCGGGCCTCGGCGCGCGGACAGCGGGCGCGGGCCGCGCTCCAGCCGCAGATCACGGCGCTGCGCAAGAAGCACGGCAAGGACCGTGAGACGTTCCAGAAGGCCCTGATGGAACTGCACGCCGAGGAGAAGGTGTCGCCGCTCTCCGGCTGCCTGCCCAGCCTGTTCCAGATGCCGGCGTTCTTCCTGCTGTACCACCTGTTCTCCAGCTCGACGATCGGCGGCGACGCGAACTCCCTGCTCGGGCACACCCTCCTCGGAGCCCCCCTCGGCGGGCGCTGGGCGGGCGCGCTCGGTGACGGTGGGCTCTTCGGGGCCGCCGGTCTCGTCTACCTGGCCCTGTTCGCCGTCGTCGCGGCCGTGGCCACCTTCAACTTCCGGCGGACCAAGCGGATGACCGCCGCGGCGGCTCCGGCCGCGGTGGGTACCGACGGCGAACCCGTGCCCGGCCTCGCCTCGATCAACAAGCTCATGCCGTTCATGTCCTTCTTCACACTCTTCACCGTGGCCGTGGTGCCGCTGGCCGCCGCGCTGTACGTCGTCACCAGTACGACGTGGAGCGCGGTGGAGCGGGCGGTGCTCTACCGGGACATGCCGGGAGCCGCACCCGTCGCGGCCGCGCTCGTCTGACACCGGGGACGCGGCCGTCCCGGCGGTCCAGTCCGTGAACGGGGTCTTGCGGACTGGACCGCGAGCTTGGAGGATCGACCAGTCATCCGATGGCTGCACCCGTCGGTCGACGCCCGCGATCGAGGGAGATGGTGATCATGAAGCTGCTGCGAGTCGGTACGGCGGGGTCGGAGCGACCCGCGCTGCTCGACGCCCAGGGGACTCTGCGGGATCTGTCGGGTCTCGTTCCCGACATCGACGGGGGACTGCTCGCCGACGAGGCCGCGCTCGGACGGATCCGTTCCGCCGCCGAGTCCGGTGAGCTGCCCGTGCTGGACGCGACCGGGCTGCGCGTCGGGCCGCCGCTGGCCCGGATCGGCAAGGTCGTGTGCATCGGGCTGAACTACCACGACCACGCCCGCGAGACCGGGGCGGAGGCGCCCGGCGAGCCGGTCGTCTTCTTCAAGGCCTCGGACACCGTGGTCGGTCCGGACGACACGGTGCTCGTGCCGCGCGGGTCGGTGAAGACCGACTGGGAGGTCGAGCTGGCCGTCGTCATCGGACGTACCGCCCGCTACCTGGAGTCCCACGAGGAGGCGCTCGCCCACGTCGCCGGATACGCGGTGGCGCACGACGTCTCCGAGCGCGAGTTCCAGATCGAGCGCGGCGGGACCTGGGACAAGGGCAAGAACTGCGAGACGTTCAACCCGCTGGGGCCGTGGCTGGTGACCGCGGACGAGGTGCCGGACCCGCAGGCGCTGTCGCTGAAGCTGTGGGTGAACGGCGAGCTGAAGCAGGACGGTACGACCGCCGAGCAGATCTTCCCCGTCGCCGAGGTCGTCCGGTACGTCAGCCACTTCATGACGCTGTATCCGGGCGACGTCATCAACACCGGTACGCCGGCGGGGGTCGCCATGGGGCAGCCCGAGCCGAAGCCGTATCTGCGGGCCGGGGATGTCGTGGAGTTGGAGATCGCGGGGTTGGGGCGGCAGCGGCAGGAACTCAAGGGCGCGTAAGCGCTCCGCTTCGTTCGCGGTGGGGTCCGCTGGGGTCGGGGTCTCCTCCTGGCCGCGGGTGCGTTGTGGCTTGTCGCGCCGTTCCCCGCGCCCCTGAGTCGGCTTCCGCCTCATGTTCGCTGCGGGTGTGTCGTGGTTGCTCGCGCGGTTCCCCGCGCCCCTGGACGGGCGGCCCAACCGGTTCGGCCGCGGGTGCGTTGTGGCTTGTCGCGCCGTTCCCCGCGCCCCTGGACGGGGCGGCCCAACCGGTTCGGCCGCCCGTGCGTCGTGGTTGCTCGCGCCGTTCCCCGCGCCCCTCTCGGGGCGCGGGGGCATGGGGCGTTATGCCTTGAGGAACTTTTCCAGGGCCTCGACCACCAGGCGGTGGTCCTCGATCTGGGGGAGGCCGGAGACCACCACCGTGCCGATGACGCCCGTGTCCTTGACCGTGAGCGGGAACGCCCCGCCGTGGGCCGCGTACGTGTCGGGGTCCAGGCGGGAGGAGTCCTCGAACGTCGTGCCCTTCGCGCGGAACCGGGAGCCGACGAGGAGCGAGGAGCAGCCGTAGCGCTCGACCACGCGGCGCTTGCGGTCGATCCAGGCGTCGTTGTCCGGCGTCGAACCGGGCAGCGCCGCGTGGAACAGTTGCTGGCCCCCGCGACGGATGTCGACGGCGACCGGCGCGTTGCGCTCGCGGGCCAGCTCGACGAGGAGCGTGCCGAGGGTCCAGGCGTCGTCGTGGGTGAAGCGGGGGAGCGTCAGCCGGCGCTCCTGCTCCTCCAGCTCGGCGATCTCGGGTGCGGCGGGCGCGTTCACAGGGACACCACCACTCCCTCGTGCGCGGAGCGGCGGGCCGCCTCCAGGACGTCGAGCGCGGCGGCGGCCTCGTGCGCGGTCACCGGGTTCGGTGCGCCGTCGCGCAGGGCGGCGGCGACGGCCGCGTAGTACGCGGGGTAGGCGCCCGGGACGGTGGGCTGCGGGCGGCCGCCACCGGTCAGCGGGGACTCGCCGGAGCCGACGCGGCCCCACAGCGACTGCGGCTCCACGCCCCACGGGGACGCGCCGCCGGGACGCTTGCCCTCGCGCAGGTCGGCCTCCTGGGGGTCGAGCCCGTACTTGACGTAGCCCGCCTGCGAACCGAGGACGCGGAAGCGCGGACCGAGCTGCGCGGTCGTCGCGGACACGTAGAGGTGGGAGCGGACCCCGCTCGTGTGCGTGATCGCGATGAACGTGTCGTCGTCGGTCGCGGCGCCCGGCCGGCGGATGTCCGACTCGGCGTACACCGAGGCGGCGGGGCCGAAGAGGACGAGTGCCTGGTCGACGACGTGGCTGCCGAGGTCGTAGAGGAGACCTCCGATCTCTGCCGGGTCGCCGGACTCGCGCCAGCCGCCCTTGGGCTGCGGACGCCACCGCTCGAAACGGGACTCGAAGCGCCAGACGTCACCCAGTTCGCCCTCGGCGATGAGTCCCTGGAGGGTCAGGAAGTCGTTGTCCCAGCGGCGGTTCTGGAATACGGAGAGCAGAAGGCCGCGCTCGTCGGCCAGGGCGGCCAGCTCGCGTGCCTCGGCCGCCGTACCGGCGATGGGCTTGTCCACGACGACCGGGAGGCCCGCCTTGAGGGCCGCCGTCGCGATCGGGACGTGCGTCTTGTTCGGGGACGCGATGACGATCAGGTCGAGTTCGTCGGCGCGGGCCCACAGGTCGTCGGGCGTGGCGGCGAACCGGAGTCCGTCGCCGAACTCGGCGCGGGCCTGTTCCTGCCGCTCCGGGTTGGAGGTGACGACCGTGTCGAGGGTCAGGCCCTCGGTCGAGGCGATCAGCGGGGCGTGGAAGACGGAGCCCGCGAGGCCGTAGCCGACGAGACCCACACGGAGGGGCGTACCAGTCATGCCTGTCATGCCTCCCACTTTCGCAACGCTGTTGCCAAAGTGCAAGCGCGGGGGACAATGGGTCCCGTGAACAGGACCGATGTGGGTGGGAGCGGTGGCGTGACCGGGGTGCCCGGGGGCTCCGCACGGGGCAGTGGTGCCGGGGAGACCGGGGGTGCGGGGTCGGCCGGGGGCGCGGGGGCCGCGTCGGTCGTCGCTGGGCCCGGGACTCCCGGGGTGAATCTCCTTGCCCTGCGCAGCCACAACGCCGCGCTGGTGCTCGACCTGCTGCGCACGGCCGGGGCCGCCGGGATCAGCCGGCTCGAACTGGCCGAGCGCACGGGACTGACCCCGCAGGCCGTCAGCAAGATCACCGCGCGGCTGCGGGCCGAGGGTCTCGCCGCGGAGGCGGGACGCCGCGCGTCCACCGGCGGCAAGCCCCGTACGGTGCTGCGGCTCGTGCCCGAGGCCGGCCACGCCGTCGGCCTGCACCTCGACCGGGACGAACTGACCGCGGTGCTCTGCGATCTCACCGGCGCGGTGGTCGCCGAGCGGCGTGCCCCCCTGGACCTCGGGGCCGGGGCCGACGCGGTGGTCGAGGGCGCCGCCGGTGAGGTGGAGGCCCTGCTCGGCGGGGTGTCCCCGCTGGGCGTGGGAGTCGCGCTGCCCGGCCCCCTCGACCACACCCTCGGTGTCCTGCACCGGGTCACGGGCTTCCCCGAGTGGGACGGCTTCGCGCTGCGGGACGCGCTGGCCGGGCGGCTGGGGCTCCCGGTGGTCGTCGACAAGGACACCAACGCCGCCGCCCTCGGTGTCGCGGTGGGAGCCGGTTCCGGTTCCGGCCCGGTGGGCGGCGGGTCCTTCGCCTACCTGCATCTCGGGACGGGGCTGGGCGCCGGACTCGTGATCGGCGGGACCGTGCACCGCGGGGCCCGCACCGGGGCCGGCGAGTTCGGACACCAGGTCATCCAGCTGGACGGCCCGCTGTGCGAGTGCGGGAACCGCGGCTGCATCGAGGTGCTCTGCCTCGACGCGGTCGGACGCGGCACCCTCGACGAGGCGGCCCGGGTGCTCGGCGCCGGGGCCGCGAACCTCGTGGGCCTGCTCGACATCGACCTCGTGCTGCTGGGCGGACGGACGGTCGCCGCCCACGAGGAGGTCTTCGTACGGGGAGTCGGCGCCGTCCTCGGGGAACGGGCCCGGCGCGAAGGCGGCGGCACGGCGATTCCGGTCGGCGTGGCTCCCGGCGGTGCGCGCGGTGTGGCCGAGGGCGCGGCCCAGCTCCTGCTGGCCCCGCTCTTCGGACGGGGGGACGGCTGAGCGGAGGGGTGGGAAGTCCGGTGGTGGAGGGCCGGTTCTCGTGGCTCGGGATCAGGGTCCGTCCGGGCGGGTGATCCGGGGCGGGCGGGGGATTTCCGCCGCCGAACGGGGGGCCGGTGCGCGTGGCGTGCCGGGCGGCGTCGGCGAGGCGTGTCAAGGTCACGGCGCCATTGCCCCGTACCGCCTGACGCTTTCGAAGCTTCCGATCCCCGTCCCCCACCGATCGGCCCGAGGCTCCCCATGCGACTGCGTACGTCCCACCCGCTCGTCCCGACCGCCCTCGCCCTGAGCGCGGCACTCGCACCGGTGCCCGCCCACGCGCTCGAACCGCGTCCCGCGTGCGTGGCGTCCGACACCCATGACTTCCCCGTCACGAGCCGGATCCACGGCGGCCCGGACGACTACCGGCCGGGCGGCGACTTCGGGACCTGGTACCTCGACCTCACCAACACCACCGCGCACACCTGCGGCGCGATCCACCCCGTCGTCGTCCTCGTGGACAGCGGCAGGACGCTGCGGCCGGAGCAGCTGCGGATGGAGTTCTACGACGGCGGGCGGGCGCACCCGGTGACGTTCGAGCGGAGCGACGAGGCCGAGAACGTGGCGCCCTTCGACGACGGATTCCCCGGGTTCACCGTGGCGCCCGGCCGCACCCTGACCGTGAAGGTGCGGCTCTCCTTCTCCTCCGCCGCGACCGCACCGAACGACGTCGTGGCGAGCGCCTCGGTCGTGCAGCGGCACGGCGGCGACGGCGACTGGGTGGGGGAGTCGAACGACTACCGGTTCCACGTCGGGGACGACGGCGAGGACACCGGGCGGGAGCGGGACACGGACGAGGGCGGCACCACGGACCCCGGCACCGCCACGGCCGACGCGGGCACCGGCAGCGCGAGCCCCGGCACGGGGACCGCGACCGGGGGCACCCGGAGCCCCGGAACCGGCACCGCGAGCCCGGGTGCGAGCGCCGGCGCTTCCGCCTCCGCCGGTACGGGCCTCGCGGCGCCGGACGTGGACGAGCTGGCCAGGACCGGACCCGGCGGCGCCCCGAACCGTCCGGTACTGGCCGCGCTCGCGGTCGCCCTGACGGTCCTCGGAGCCGGACTGCTCCTCGTGGCACGGCGGTTGCGCGGCCGCCGCCGCTGAGACCTGGCCGCCGCACGGCCCGCGCCGTCTGCGACGATCGTGTCCGTGGACTACCCGAACGACCAGGCTCCCGGCGCCCCCGTCCGCTCCGGCATCCCGGAGCACGGCCGCATTCCGAAGTACTACGCGGTGAAGGCGCACATCGCCCGGCTCGTCGACGAGCTGGGCGAAGGGGGGCTCCTCCCCACCGAGCGGGACCTCTCGGAGAAGTACGAGGTCGCCCGGGAGACGGTGCGGCAGGCGTTGCGCGAGCTGCTGCTCGAAGGGAGGCTGCGGCGGCAGGGACGCGGCACGGTCGTCGCCGGCCCCAAGCTGGAGCAGCCGCTGTCGCTGGCGAGCTACACCGAGGGCGTCCGCAGACAGGGGCGGGTCCCCGGCCGTTCGCTGATCTCGCTCGACCGGTTCCCCTGTCCGGAATCGCTCGCCGCCGAGGCGGGTCTGGAGCGCGGTGAACCGGTGTGGCACATGGAGCGGCTGCTGCTCGCCGACGACGAGCGGGTCGGCCTGGAGAGCACGTATGTGGCGGTCGCCCGGGTCCCCGGACTCGACACCGACTTCGATCCCGACTCCTCCTTCTACGCCTATCTCCACGACCGGCTGGGCATCGTGTTCGGCGACGCCGACGAGCGGATCGAGACCGTGCTGGCCACCCCGCGCGAGGCGCTGCTGATCGGCACGCCGCCCGCCCTGCCGATGCTGCTGATCCACCGGATCTCCCGGGACACCGACCGGCGGCCGCTGGAGCGGGTCCGGACGCTGTACCGGGGCGACCGGTTCTCGTTCACCGCGCATCTCGGCGACTGATTCCGGCCAGATCGAGGCGGGCTGCGGCCCGCCTCTTTTCATCACGAGAAGATAACGGGTCTAGCCCAAATGTGATAGGCAGTTCACCATCTGGTTGCTGTCCGGACCCTTCCGATTCCCCCGTACCGAGGAGCGTGGCCGTTGTGAGAGTGATAGTCGTCGGAGCCGGCGTGGTGGGCACCCTGCACGCCTGGCATGCAGTGGAACGCGGCCACCAGGTCGTACAGATCGAGCGTGAGGCGGAGGCCCGCGGGGCCTCGCTGCGCAACTTCGGCCAGATCTGGGTGAGTGGCCGAGCAGGAGGAGAGGAGCTCGACACCGCCCTGCGGGCGCGTGACCTGTGGGAGCAGATCGGCGCCCGGGTCCCGGGCCTCGGGTTCCGGGGCTGCGGATCCCTGACCCCGCTGCGCAACGAGCGCGAGATCGCCGTCGCCGAGGCCGCCCTGGCCCGCGACGACGCGGCGGCCCGCGGCTACAAGCTGCTCACCGCCGGTGAGGCGCGCGCCGTGAACCCCGCGCTGCGCGGGACCTTCGAGGCCGCCCTGTCCTGCGAGCGCGACGCGGCCGTCGAGCCGCGCACCGCCCAGGTCGCGCTCCGCGCCGAGCTGCTGAAGTCCCCGGACTACACCTTCCTGCCGGGCCGCGAGGTCCGCGAGGTGATCGGCGAGAACGCGGTCCGCGACGACCACGGCGACGTCCACACCGGTGACGTCGTGGTGCTGTGCACCGGCGCCTGGCTCGGCGGTCTCGTCCGCGAACTGGCAGGACCCGAGCTGCCCGTACGGCGCGTGCGCCTCCAGATGATGCAGACCGACCCGCTGGGCGAGCCGCTCACCACCTCCGTCGCCGACGCGGACAGCTTCCGCTACTACCCGGCCTACCGGAGCGACGCGCTCGACGCGCTCAACGAAGGACAGCCGCAGACGCCGACCGCGGCCGAGCACCGGATGCAGCTGCTCATGGTGCAGCGCGCGGACGGCGGGCTGACCATCGGCGACACCCACGAGTACGAGCACCCCTTCGCCTTCGACACCCTCGAAGACCCCTACGACCACCTCACCGAGGTCGTCGAGTCCTTCCTCGGCCGCCCGCTGCCGAAGATCCGGCGCCGCTGGGCCGGGGTGTACGCGCAGTGCACCGACACCAGCCGGGTCGTGCACCGCCAGCGCGTCCGGGACGGCGTGTGGCTGGTCACCGGGCCCGGCGGGCGCGGCATGACCTGCTCACCCGCGATCGCAGAGACCACCGCCGACCAGCTGGGATGGTGAACGAGATGACCGAGCCGAACGAACCGAACGACATACGCCTTGTGGTCCTCGACATGGCCGGCACCACCGTGGCCGACGGCGGCCTCGTGGAGCAGGCCTTCGCCGCGGCCGCCGGCGAACTGGGCGTCGAGCCCGGGTCCGCGGACCACGCGGAGAAGCTCGACTACGTCCGCGCCACGATGGGCGAGTCCAAGATCTCCGTCTTCCGGCACCTCTTCGGCGAGGAGACCCTCGCCCGGCGCGCCAACGCCGCCTTCGAGAAGGCGTACGGGGAACGCGTCGACGGCGGCGCCGTCGCGCCGATCGCCGGGGCCCGCGAGACGATCGAGGAACTCCAGGCCGGCGGTCGGACCGTCGTCCTGAGCACCGGGTTCGCCCGCGTCACCCAGGACGCCATCCTCGCCGCCCTCGGCTGGCAGGACCTGGTGCCGCTCACGCTCTGCCCGGCGGACGCCGGAGGCCGCGGACGCCCCTACCCCGACATGGTCCTGGAAGCCTTCCTGCGGACCAAGGCCGCCGACGGGGTCGGGCAGACCGCCGTCCTCGGGGACACCTCCTACGACATGCTCAGCGGTGTCCGCGCCGGCGCCGGACTCGTCGCCGGCGTCCTCACGGGCGCCCACGACGAGGACGCGCTGCGCGCCGCCGGGGCCGGGCACGTCCTCGGGTCGGTGGCCGAACTGCCCGCCCTGCTGCGTGAGTTCACCGGCACCGGTGGGGACCGGCGATGAGCAGCGGGATCCGCTTCGACCGGGTGTCCGTCGCCTACGGCGGCACCACGGTCCTCGACTCCCTCGACCTGACCGTCGAACCCGGCGAGGTGATGGCCCTGCTCGGGCCGTCCGGCTCGGGCAAGACCACCGCGCTGCGGGCCGTCGCCGGATTCGTACGGCCCGCCGCCGGCCGGGTGTTCATCGGCGACCGCGACGTGACCGACCTGCCGCCGCACCGGCGCGGGATCGGCATGGTCGTCCAGCAGTACGCCCTCTTCCCGCACCTGCGCGTCGAGGACAACGTCGCCTTCGGCCTCAAGGCGCAGAAGGCCCCCAAGGGCGAGATCCGCGGGCGGGTGGCCGAGGCGCTGGAGATGACCGGGATGGCGGCGTACGCGCGACGCCACCCGCGGGAACTGTCCGGCGGACAGCAGCAGCGCGTCGCCATCGCGCGGGCCCTCGCCATCCGGCCCGGCGTCCTCCTGCTCGACGAACCGCTGTCCGCCCTCGACGCCCGGCTGCGCTCCGGCATGCTCACCGAACTCGCCCGGCTGCACCGCGAGTTGCCCGACGTGTCGATCCTCTACGTCACCCACGACCAGGTCGAGGCACTGACCCTGGCCGACCGGATCGCGGTCATGGACAGGGCCAGGCTGCGCGACGTCGGCACACCCCAGGAGCTGTACCGGGCGCCGCGCACCGAGTTCACCGCGTCCTTCGTGGGCAACGCGAACCTGCTGCCGGTGACCGTGGGGGCGGACGGGGTCGACTTCTCCGGGACCGAACTCAAGGTTCCGACCGGCGACGCCGCCCGGGGTGCGACGGCCACGCTGTGCGTCCGCCCGCACCTCGTCGGCCTCGGCGCCGGCCCCAACCAGGTCACCGGGACCGTCGCCGAGGTGCAGTGGAGGGGGTCCACCCACCGGCTGTACGTGGACGTGGCGGGCCACCGGATGATGGCCGACCTCCGTGAGCTGCGGAACCCGCCGGCACCGGGGGACTCCGTGGACCTGCACTTCGCGGCGGAGGACGCCGTACTGCTCTCGGCGGGCGTCCGCGGCAAGGAGGCCGTGGGAGCGGCCGCTGGGGGGAGCCGGGATGGCTAGCGCCGCGGTCGCCGCCCCGGCGAAGACGGCCACCAGGACCAGGACCAAAATCCCCGCCTGGATCTGGGCCCTGCCCCCCGTCGCCGTGCTCGGGCTGGTGTTCCTCTATCCGCTCGGGCTGGTCGTCCAGCAGTCGTTCCGGCCCGACACCGGGGGAACGTCGGCGCAGGCCTACGGGGACGTGTTCGCCTCGACCGCGTTCCGGGAGGCGCTCGGCACCACGGTGTGGCTGGCCCTCGGATCGACGGTCGGCTGCCTGGTCCTCGGGTTCGCCCTCGCCCTGGTCATCGCGTTCGTACCGTTCCCCGGCGGCAGGGCGGTCTCCAGGTTCATCGACGTCTTCCTGTCCTTCCCGTCCTTCCTGATCACGCTCGCGCTGCTGTTCGTCTACGGCACCGTCGGCATGGCCAACGGACTCTGGACGGGCGCCACCGGCGCCGCCGAAGGACCCTTCCAGTTCCTCACCACGCCCTGGGGAGTGCTCCTCGCGGAGATCACGTACTTCACCCCGTTCGTGATGCGGCCGCTGCTCGCCGCCTTCTCCGGCATCGACACCGGCCAGCTGGAGGTGGCCTCCTCGCTCGGCGCGCGGCCCGCACGGATCGTGCGGCAGATCATCCTGCCCGAGGCGCTGCCCGCGCTCGCCGCCGGCGGCAGCCTGGTCCTGGTGCTGTGCCTGAACGAGTTCGGCATCGTCCTGTTCACCGGGGCCAAGGGCGTCACCACCCTGCCGATGCTCGTGTACAGCAAGGCGATCCTGGAGTCCGACTATCCGGGAGCGTGTGTCGTCGCCGTCGTCAACGTCCTGATCTCCGTGGGCCTCTACGGCCTCTACCGGGTGGTGAGCCGCCGTGCTGGTGCATAGCCGCAAGGGGAAGTGGGCCACCTGGGCCGTCTTCTTCGTCCTCTTCCTGCCCCTGTTCGCCCTGCCCCTGCTCGTCGTCCTCGCCGCGTCGTTCGCCACGAACTGGTCGAGCGCGTTCCCGTCCGGCTTCACCACCGGGCACTACAGCGCCGCCACCCGCGGCGAATCCCTCCAGGCCCTCACCACCAGCCTGGTCACCGCCCTCACGGCGAGCGTGCTCGCGCTCGTCGTGGGCACCTGGGCGGCCCTCGCCGGGCACGCCCTGAAGAAGCGCGGAAAGACCCTCCTGGACGCGCTGTTCATGCTGCCGGTCGCCGTGCCGTCCGTCGTCGTCGGACTGGCGGTCCTGGTCGCCTTCTCCAAGCCTCCGGTGCTGCTCAACGGCACCCGGTGGATCGTCATCCTCGCGCACGCCGTTCTTGTCACGGCGTTCGCCCACCAGTCGGTGTCGGCCGCCATCGTGCGTCTCGACCCGGCCTACGGACAGGCCGCCGCCTCCCTCGGCGCCCGGCCCTCCCGCGTGCTGTGGCGGGTGCGGCTGCCGCTGCTGCTGCCCTCGCTCACCGCCGCCGCGGGCCTCTGCTTCGCCCTGTCCATGGGCGAGTTGAGCGCCACGATGATGCTCTACCCGCCGGACTGGACCCCGCTTCCCGTCCAGATCTACGCGGCCACCGACCGCGGCGCCCTGTTCACCGGCTCCGCGCTCGCCGTGGTCCTCATGACGGCGACCGTGCTCGTGCTGTTCGCCGTCTCCCGGATCCGCACCAAGGCCTCCTACCGCTGACGCGCTGATCCGTCCCACCGGGCCCCACCCTCAAACGCCGTGCCTACGCAAGGAGTTCACCTCGCCATGCCCAGAAACAACCGCTCGCTCCGCCTCGTCCCGATCGCCGCCGTGACCGGCAGCCTCGTCCTCGCCGGCTCGCTCACCGCGTGCGGCGGCGACTCGGCCGCCGCCGACGCCAAGGTCGTCACCGTGTACAGCGCGGACGGCCTCAAGGGCGAGAACGGCGACGGCTGGTACGACCAGGTCTTCAAGGATTTCGAGAAGAAGACCGGCATCAAGGTCAAGTACGTCGAGGGGGGTTCGGGCGAGATGGTCCAGCGGGCCGCCCGCGAGAAGACCAACCCGCAGGCCGACGTCCTCGTCACCCTCCCGCCGTTCATCCAGCAGGCCGACGGCAAGGGCCTGCTCCAGAAGTACGCGCCCAAGGGCTCCGACCAGGTCGACGGCGCCGACAAGGCCGCCGACGCCACCTGGACCTCCGTCGTCAACAACTACTTCGGCTTCGTCTACAACAAGAAGGAGCTGAAGCAGGCGCCCACCACCTGGGACGAACTGCTCGGTGGCACCTACAAGAACAAGATCCAGTACTCCACGCCCGGTGTCGCCGGCGACGGAACGGCCGTACTGATCAAGGCGATCCACGACTTCGGCGGCAAGGACGCGGCGCTCGCCTACCTGAAGAAGCTCCAGTCCAACAACGTGGGCCCGTCCGCCTCCACCGGCAAGCTCGCCCCCAAGGTCGACAAGGGCGAACTGCTGGCCGCCAACGGCGACGTCCAGATGAACTACGCCCAGTCCAAGGACATGCCGAACCTCGGCCTCTGGTTCCCGCAGGCCACCGACAAGGCCACCGACGCCGCCGGCAAGCCCACCACCTTCGCGCTCCCCTACGCCGCCGGCCTCGTCACCAAGGCCCCGCACACCGCGAACGGCAAGAAGCTCCTCGACTTCATGCTGTCCGCCGAGGCCCAGCAGCAGGTCAGCGAGATCGGCGGCGGCTTCTCCGCGCGCTCCGACGTCAAGGCCACCGACGCCAACGCCATCGCGCTGACCAAGCTGATGGACGGCGTCGAGGTCTTCGAGCCCGACTGGGCGGACATCGACAAGAACCTCACCACGTACGTCGAGGACTGGAAGTCCGCCACCGGCAGCTGAACCGCCGGCCACCGAACGGCCTTCGGCCGGGAGGCCGTTGGCCGCGCCCGCTCCACCCGCTCTACCCGCTCTACCCGCTCCACCCCCTCCACCCGCGACGCCCCTGGACCCGAACCGCCGGGGGCGTCGCCGCGCCCGACCGCGTCACCCCTCGCTGTTCCATCCGTGCTCCACACCCTCGTCCCCCTCCCGGAGGATCACGTGTCGTCACGCATGTCCCGTCGCTCCCTGCTCGCCTCCGCGGCCGGCCTCGCCCTCGCCGCCGGACCCCTCGCGTCCGTCGCCCGAGCCGCCGCCAAGACCCCCAAAGTCCTCGTCGTCGGCCTCGACGGCACCCTGCTGAACCGCGTCAAGGACGCCGACGCCCCGAACCTCGACGCCCTCATGGCCGCGGGCCTCACCGCACCCAGCAGCATCTACGCCAACCCGTTCGCGCCCACGCTCTCGGGTCCCGGCTGGTCCACCCTCATCACCGGCGTCTGGCCCGACAAGCACAACGTCAAGGACAACACCTTCACCGGCCAGAAGTTCGCCCAGTACCCGGACTTCCTCACCCGGATCGAGACCGCCAAGCCGTCCCTGTCCACGTACGCCGTCTCCTCCTGGGCACCCCTGACGGACACCGTCTTCTCCTCCAAGGTCGACACCCGCGTGTCCACCCCGAGCGCCGAGTACGACACCGGCACCACCGCGCGCGCCGTCGACCGGCTCCGCACCGGCAACCCCGACGCGGTGTTCGTCCAGCTCGACAACGTCGACCACGCGGGCCACAGCTACGGCGCCGCCAGTCAGCAGTACCTGGACGCCGTCCACGGCGTCGACACCCAGGTCGGGCAGATGGTCGCCGCGGTCAAGGCCCGTGCCACCTACGCCTCCGAGGACTGGCTGATCATGGTCACCGCCGACCACGGGCACACCGACGCCGGCGGCCACGGCGGCTCCAGCTGGCCCGAACGGCAGACGTTCATGATCGCGACCGGCCCCACCCTGGCCGCCGGTTCGGTGCGCCACGACGTCAAGATGCCGGACGTCGCCGCCTCCGCGCTCGCCCACCTCGGCGTCGCCATCGACCCGGCCTGGGGCCTCGACGGACGGCCCGTGCAGCAGCCCGCCCCGGACGACTTCGACGCGCTGCGCCCGCAGCTCGCCACCCGCGCGGACGAGACCGGCATCGGCGCCACGGTGATCGGCTTCACCCACACCGCGCCGAGCGGCTGGTCCGTCGACAACTCCGCGATGGGCACCGGCGGCGTCACCGAGTGGCGCGGCTGGTCCTTCACCACGGACGAGTTCTGGACCAAGGCGCAGGCCGACCAGAACCGCGAGAGCAACGTCCGCGCCCGCAACGTGTTCGCGGTCGCCGACGGTGACGAGTGGGAGGACAAGACCTTCTCGGGCACCTTCGACTCCACCCTCGTCAGCCCCGCCTACCCGGTCACCGGAGGCGCCGCCGCCACCCTCACGTACACCACCTACTACCGCCACGAGTCCCCGCAGAAGGGCGAGGTCCTCGTCTCCTACGACGGCGCCGCGCCGGTCGGCGTGAAGACGTACACCGCCGACACGTCCTCCCGCGTGGAGAAGCTGACCCTCCAGGTCCCTGCCGGGGCGCGGACCGCCCGGGTCCGGTTCCGCTACACCGGCGGGAACAACTGGTACTGGGTGATCGACGGCGTCTCGCTCAAGGCCGCCTGACCGCACGGTGTGATCCCGGCGAGACCGGGATCACAGAGTCCTGACTAGGCTGGGGGCGTCGGCACAGCGTCGTTCCGGCGCCCCCGGATCGAGTGCGTACGTACGCCACAGGACGGCAGGAGACCCAGCACATGTCAGAGCGCAAGCCCATCGAGTCGTGGCTCACCGACATGGACGGTGTCCTCATCCACGAAGGGGTGCCGATCCCCGGCGCCGACTCCTTCGTCAAGAAGCTGCGGGAGTCCGGCAAGCCCTTCCTGGTCCTGACGAACAACTCCATCTACACCGCCCGTGACCTGCACGCGAGGCTGCGGCGCATGGGCCTGGACGTGCCGGTCGAGAACATCTGGACCTCCGCCCTCGCCACCGCCAAGTTCCTCGACGACCAGCGGCCCGGCGGCACCGCGTACGTGATCGGCGAGGCCGGCCTGACCACCGCGCTGCACGACATCGGATACGTCCTCACCGACCACGAGCCGGACTACGTCGTCCTCGGCGAGACCCGCACCTACTCCTTCGAGGCCATGACCAAGGCGGTCCGGCTGATCAAGGGCGGCGCCCGGTTCATCGCCACCAACCCGGACGAGACCGGCCCCTCCACCGAGGGCCCGCTGCCCGCCACCGGCGCGGTCGCCGCACTGATCACCAAGGCCACCGGCAAGCAGCCCTACTTCGCCGGAAAGCCGAACCCGCTGATGATGCGGACCGGACTGAACGCCATCGGCGCCCACTCCGAGACCAGCGCGATGATCGGCGACCGCATGGACACCGACGTGCTGGCCGGGCTGGAGGCGGGGATGCAGACCTTCCTCGTCCTGACCGGACTGACCACACCCGGCGAGATCGAGCAGTACCCGTACCGCCCGTCGCAGGTCGTCGACTCGATCGCCGACCTCGTCGAGCGCATCTGACCGGCCGGGCGCCCGCGCCGGGCCCGAAACCCGAAACGCGCCGGACCGACCCGTTCGGAGCAACGGCGGCCCGCTGAAGATGCGGGCCACCGTCGCGCGGGGGACTCTCCAGATGTCTGGAGGTTTCACGATGCGCTCAGTGCGACTCACTCTCTGTGCCGGTGCGGTGGTCGCGGCCGCGTTCACCCCCGTCGCCCACGCGGCCGACGCGGGACCGGGCGGTGTCTCCGTGACGCCCGCGGGCCCCGGCTTCGGCAGCGACATCCGGCTGCGGGCCATGGGCTGCGCCGGCCGGACCGGGACGGCGGTGTCCGACGCGTTCGTCTCCGACGCGCGGCTGACCGGTCCCGGCGGCGGCGGGCTGGTCGGCGAGACCCGCGTCCGCACCTCCCTGCACCCCGGCAGCTACCCCGTCGAGATCGACTGCGACGGACACGCCGACCGGGTCAGAGGCACCGTCACCGTCGCCGACCCCGCCGCCTCGCCCGCCGTGACCGCGCCCGCCTCGCCCGTCGCACCCGTGCACGCGGGCGGCGGCGCCACCGCCCACTTCGGCTCGGTGGACGCCCGGGAGGCCGGCCCCGGCACCAGGCAGGCCGTGACCGGCCTGGTCCTCGCGGGCGTCGCCGCGGTCGCCGTCGCGCTCCGCAGCGCACGCCGGGGCCAGGACGGCCGCGACTGACATGGCCGAACGCGAACGCTCCTCCGGCGCCGGCCGGCTGCTCACCGGGATCGCCTGGCTGGTGCTGCTGCTCGGCCTGTGGCTGTGGGGGAGCCGGGTCACGGACATCCGGCTGGGGGTGTCGGCGCCGACCACCGGGGACATCGCGGCCGTCGGACGCCCGCCCGAGGTCCGGCTGCCGCACGCCGTCAAGCCGCTCGGCAACGCCCGCCCCCAGCGCGTCGACATCCCCGCGATGGGCGTGCAGGCCCCCGTGGTCGCCCGCGGGCTCGACCGCGCGGGCGCCATCGACCCGCCCCCGTACGACCAGCCCGGCGTCGTCGCCTGGTACGCGGCCGGCGTGGAACCGGGAGCCGTCGGCACCGCGCTGATGGTCGGACACGTCGACACCGACACCCGGCCCGCGGTCTTCTACAAACTCAGCTCCGTGAAGCCCGGCGACACCGTCCGGGTGGCCCGCGACGACGGGACGGTCGCGGAGTTCACCGTGGACGACGTCCAGGTACTCCCGCGCGACCACTTCGACGCCCGGCAGGCCTACGGGCCACGGGAGTCGGGGCGGGCCGAGCTGCGGCTGGTCACCTGCGGCGGGACCTTCGACAGGACCACCGGGACCTACACGGCGAACGTGGTCGTGTCGGCGTACCTCACCGGACGCGGCGTGTGAACCGGACGCCCGGACCGCCGACGCGCCGACCGGCACCCACGGGCCGGTGACCGGCGCCGTCACCGCAGCCCGGTCGGCGACCAGCTCCCCCCGAGAAGCCGCCGACCGGGCTGGTCCTCGACCGCGCGCGCACGGATCGCGGGAGTGACCCGGCGTCGACGCGGGAGGTCTGGGTCCCCGTCCGCCGGACTCGGCGGAGGGGCGGGACAACCGGCCGGGGGCTGGGGCCGTTGGGGGCCACCTTAGAGGGAACGGGCGACCGGGCCTAGAGGGTGTCCGAGGCCAACTCGGCCTGACCCGGGGCCCGGTGACGGTCGGGGGCCGGGGCTCGGCCCCGGTCGTGTCGGGGCTGTAACAGCTCCCGGACAAGGGCCGGAGACCCCGCGGCGCGGACGGTGGGTATGTCACGATTGACCCTTAGGACGGTGCACCCAAGGGGGAGTCGGATGTACGGCAACAAGGGTGCCGGGGCACGGGCGTCCATGGCGGTGCTGGGGGCGGCACTGCTGTTCGCGGGGTGCTCCTCAGGGGGCGGCGGCGGCACGGACGAGGAATCCGGGGCGCCGGTCACGCAGCAGCCGAAGAACGCGGACCCGTTCTGGGTCAACCCGGACGGGAACGCGGCCGAACAGGTCGCCGCCTACGCGAAGGCGGGCCGCGGCGACGACGCCGCGCAGATCCGCAAGATAGCGGGACAGCCGACCGGCGAGTGGATCGGCCCGGAGAACCCGGAGCAGGAGGCGCGCGGTTTCACCGAGGCCGCCGAGAAGGCCGACCGGGCCGCGATCCTCGTCCTCTACAACATCCCGCACCGCGACTGCGGCCAGTTCTCGCAGGGAGGCGCCGCCGACGGGAACGCCTACCGGACCTGGATCGACGCGGTGGCCCGGGGCATCGGGGACCGCCCCGCCACGGTGATCCTGGAGCCGGACGCCATCCTCCACCTGGTCAACCAGTGCACCCCGGAGGAGTTCCGGGGGGAGCGCTACGACCTGCTCAAGGGCGCCGTCACCCGGCTCACGTCCCTGAAGAACACGAAGGTGTACCTGGACGCGGGCAACGCCGGCTGGGGACACCCCGACCAGATCTTCGAGCCCCTGCGCGCCGCCGGGATCGACCGGGCGGACGGCTTCGCGGTCAACGTCTCCAACTTCTACGCGACCGGGGATTCCATCGCCTACGGCAAGCAGCTCGCGTCGAAGGTGGGGAACAAGCACTTCGTCGTCGACACCAGCCGCAACGGCAACGGCCCGTACACGCGGGGCAAGCCCGACGAGAACTGGTGCAACCCGCCGGGCCGCGCGCTCGGCGAGAACCCGACGACGAAGACCGCCGACCCGCTCGTCGACGCCTATCTGTGGATCAAGCGCCCCGGCGAGTCGGACGGCACCTGCAGGGGCGGCCCGAAGGCGGGCGACTGGTGGGCCGACTACGCGCTGAAGCTCGCGAAGGCCTCCAAGTAGCGGCGTCCCTCGGCACGCGAGAGGGCGCCCTCCGCCGGAGCGGGGAGCGCCCTCTTCGTCAACGCCCGTACCGTCAGGGCACCTTGACCCACTGCGCCTTGCTGGGCGTGCCCTGGTCGTCCGTCACGAACAGCATGTACCAGCCGGACTCCACGAGGTTCCGGTTCTTCGGCACGGTCACCGAGATCCCCTTCGCCGTCCTCGTGAAGTCCAGCGCGACGGACCGCTGGTCGACGTCGGTGACATGAGTGGACGCGCTCGGCCGGATCAGCCGCGCCGTCCTGATGGACGAGGCGTGCGCCGAGGTGAACGTCGCCGAGGCGCCCCGGGCGATCGTCCGCGGGCCCCCGGACAGCGAGGGCCGCGAATCGCGGTACAGGTACGGCGGCGTGTAGATCTCGATGCGCTGCTCGAACGTGGCCGGCTTGGTGCCGGCCTTGTCCGCGTAGAGCGGGTTGGAGCCGAAGAACATCACGCGGCCGTCGGGCAGCAGGATCGAGCCCGAGTGGTAGTTCCGGCCGACCAGCGGATCGGCGACCCGGTCGAAGCTGTTCGCCTTCGGGTCGTAGATCCGCGCCTGGAGGATGTCGGAGTCGCCGCGCCCCCGGTAGTCCTCGGAGCCGCCCGACACCAGGACCGTGTCGTCGGGCAGGATCGAGGACTGCGGATAGCGGGTGCCCTTCTCCAACCCGGGCCCGTCCACGAACGCCGGGTGCGGATCCTTGAGGTCGATCAGCCGGGTCCTCCTGCTGGACAGCTTGGACTCGCCGACCCCGCCGCCCCCGATCACCAGGTACTTCTCGTCCTGCGCGGGCGGCAGCAGCACGGTCCCGGACGTCTCCATCATGTTCGGGTCGCTCAGGCCCCCGAGCTTGGTGAACGTGTTGCTCGCCAGGTCCCACACGCCGGGGTCGCGGCCCACGTCGTCGGGGCCGTAGCCGGCGTTCGAGCCCGAGTAGAAGAGCTTGCCGTTCTGCATCAGGGAGATCGCCGGATAGGTGGGGAACTGCCGGATGCCCTTGGTGTACGTCCACTTCCTGGTCTTCGGGTCGAAGACCTCGTTCTTGCCGGGGACGAGCTGGCCGATCTCGTCCAGGCCGGAGAGGCTGAGGACCTTGCCGTCGCCGAGGGTGGTCAGCGTCGGGTACCAGCGGGCCTCGTTCATCGGGTCGACCTTGATGTACCGCTCGGCGACCGGATCGAACTCGTAGGCGTCGCGGATCCCCTGGAAGTCCTTCTTGTCCAGGGCGAGCTTCTGGGCGATCCCGTACGTGTTGCGGGCGTCGGAACCGCTCAGCCCGCGGATCCGGTAGTTGTCCTGGGTGCCGGTCTCGTACTTCTGGCCGCTCTTCTGGGCCTCGACGTAGATGCGGCCCAGTCCCGGGTCGTTGCGCAGGAACGCGCCGGTCTTCCTGTCGAAGACCTTCTTGGCGCGCGGTACGAGCACCGGGTCCTTGGAGACGAACGTCCTGCCGTTCTCCTTGCCGGTGAAGGTGCTGCCCGCCGGCAGGGTGATGGGCTTGTCCGGGTTCTCGTTGTGGACGACCATCAGGCCGCCCGCCTTGGTGACGTCCCCCTTCAGGGTCTCGTACCGCTTGGTGCCGCCCGCGATCAGCAGGTTGCCGTTCGCGAGCTGGGTGTGGCCCGTGCAGAAGAGGTCGGCGGGCGTCGGGATCTTCTTGACCGTGCCCTTGACCGGGTCCCAGATCCGCGTGTCGAACTTCTTCGCGTCGAAGTTCTGCTGGTTGTTCCCCGAGCCGGCGATCAGCAGGATCTTGCCCGTGTGCAGCAAGGCCGCGTGGATCGTGTTGAGGCGGTCCTGCTTCGGGAACTCGATGACGTCCCAGTGTCCGTTGTCGGCTTTGTACTCCGGCTTGTTGATCGTGTACTGGTGGTACTTGTCCGTCCCGAAGCGGTACAGCCACGGTCCGTTCATCCCGGCCAGCGCGAGCACCACCACCCCGGTGATCCCGAGGCGGCGGGCACGGCGGCGACGGGCACCGTCCTTCATTTCTTACGTCCCCCAAGGGCGATCTGCACGGTCTGGTCGCCGCTCCCGCCCGCCGCGGCCCAGCTGGGCTTGTGCTGCGGCGCGTGCGGGGCGTGCTGCTCCTGCGGCGGGGCCGGGGCCTGCTGCGGAACGGCCACGTTCTCGGGCACCGCCCGCCCCCTGCGCCGCTCCTGCCGCAGGCTCCAGCGCCAGGCGAGGATCGGCGACGCGGTGATCAGCAGGGCGACGGCGCCCCAGGTGATCATCGCCGGGTGGGAGTGGCCGAGGACGAAGCCGGCGGTGATCGAGCCGGCGAAGACCAGGATGAAGAACAGATGGATCCGGAACGTCCCGAACAGCGTGTCGGGGCTGGCCGAGTCGCCCTTGGGCGTCACCACGAACGAGCTCTTGCGGCGCAGCACGGTGTCCATCAGCGACCGTGCGTAGATCGGCGCGGACAGCGCCGACATCACCATTCCCGCCACACCGCCGGATCCCTCCGGCTCGTGCGGCGAGACGTTGTGCCGGCGGTTCCAGATGTACAGGCCGATCTGGAGCGCCGAGGCGTTGCCGTACAGCATCAGCCAGACCGTGGGGTCGATGTTCACGCCCGAGGCGCCGAGCCCGAGGAACAGGGCGCAACTCAGCGCCGCGAGGATCCAGTTGAGCGCCGACATGGGGTAGAAGATGATCATCATGGTGTAGTTGAAGAGCTTGCCCGGAGGCATGGTGGCGAAGCCCTTCCAGTACTGCTTGAGGATCGTCTCGTAGGTGCCCCGTGACCAGCGCAGCTGCTGGGTGAAGAAGTCCGTCCAGGCGCCCGGGCCCTCGCCGACGGCCAGCACGTCCGGCGTGTAGACCGACTTCCACCTGCGGCCCGTCGCCGGGTTCTTGGCACGGTGCATCTCGAACCCGGTCGCCATGTCCTCGGTGATCGAGTCGTACAGCCCGCCGATCTGCTTCAGCGCCCTGATGCGTACGGCGTTGGAGGTGCCGACGAACATCGGGGAGCCGTAGAAGTTGCCGGCCCGCTGGATGAGGGCGTGGAAGAGGAACTGCTGGGACTCGGCGGCCTTGGTGATGGGGTTGTCGTAATTGCCGTACACCTGGGGGCCGATGACGAAGCCGACGTTCGGGTCGCGGAAGAAGCCGAGCATCCGCTCCAGGTAGTTGGGCAGCGGCACGTGGTCGGTGTCGACCGAGGCGAAGTAGTCGTACGCGTCGCCGTGCGCGTCCAGCCAGGCGTTGTAGTTGCCGTGCTTGGTCTTCGCGCGGTGGGCGCCCTTGGGCCGGTTCCACTTCTCGACGCCCTTGCGGGAGAAGTGGTGCACGCCCAGGCGCGCGCAGACCTCCTTCACGTCCGGGTCGTCGCCCTCGTCGAGGAGCCAGATGTGCAGAAGGCCCCGGTGGCGCAGCCTGACGGCGGCCTCCAGGGTCTTCGTCACCATGGCGAGCGGTTCCTTGCCCGGCACGAACGAGGTGAGGAAGGCGACTCTGGTGCCGGTCTCGGGCACCACCGGGACCGGGTCGCGGGCGACCAGGGTGGCGTGCGCGTTCGACAGCACGTTCATGCAGCGGAAGAACTCGATCAGACCGATCGAGACCAGCATCACCATGTCGAGGGCCGGCAGGAAGTCGTAGGCGGGATAGTCGCGTTCGGTCCAGTGCTCGGGCTGGAGCAGCCAGCCGAGCAGCACCAGCGAGAGCAGCGGCGCGGCCCCCAGCATGAGCGCGGCTCTGAGGCGGTGCGGTTCCTGCGAGAGCAGGGAGCGGTACTGCACCCGGTACGGCTTGTCCGGGTCGGGCTGGGTGAGCGGGCCGGCGAGCCGGCTGTAGTGCTCGTAGTCGTATCTCGGCAGTGTGCTCTTGATCCTGCGGATGCTGCCGGTGCGGTGTGACGGCATGCGCAGCTGGGTCGTCTCGGACGGGTCGAAATCCTTTCGGGCACCCGTCGGCGTCGACGTCATGAGTCATCCCCCCAACACGCGCCGTCGGGCGCGTGTTCGTCGGTTCTCTTCGTCCGCCGGGGGTCCCCCTCGACCCTTCGCGGACGTGTCAATGGCAGACCGGGGCCAGCGCGTCGTCCACACCGTATGGACGTGGAACCCCGGCCGTCCGGTTGCGCGACGCCCCCCTCGGCGTCCGGCCATGAACGGGGCCCCCAACCCCCCATGCCGCAACCGGCCAAGCCCCCCACTTCTCTCAACTGCCATAAATCGACAGCCTCTTGCGGGCCCAGGGTTCTACGTCTCCCTTCATGATCGCAAGATGCGAAACGCGGTGTTAACCGGTCATACGCGCTAATTGGGACGCGTGTACGAAGAAGGGGCACAGGGGGGCGTCCGCGCGGGGGTCCCGGGGCATGACGAAGAGCCCCCTCGTCATGACGAGGGGGCTCTTCGGTCGGTGCGCCGCCAGGGACTCGAACCCCGGACCCGCTGATTAAGAGTCAGCTGCTCTAACCAACTGAGCTAGCGGCGCCTGCTGACGCGAAAACTCTACCCGACCCACGGGGGTGCTCATGACCGCGGGGGCGTGCTCCGCAGCAGGTGGGAGGGCTCCCGTACATCATTCGGACCGTCAACATGCGACACCGGACGACAGTTGAGAAACTGACGATTGTGCAGAAATGCGGACATTTCCATCTGGAGTGTGAGGGGCAACGCATGGAGACTCCGGTATTCGAGGAACTCGATCCCGCGAGCGACTGCGACTGCCCCGGATGCGTTCACTGGCGGCGCGTCCTGCCCCCAGGGTCCCGGGCGGCGGGCCCCGTGGGCCATCCGGCGACCCTCTCCCACGTACGCGGCCTCGCCCGGGCCGGGCGGACCCCCATGGCTCTCGCGCTGGCCGCCACGGCGGGCGCCGTCCTCGCGGCCGGGCAGGCGGTGCCGGCGGTCGCCGCCGCGCACGGACCCGCCCTGCCGGGCGTTCCCGCCGGTGACGAGCCCGACACCCCGCAGGGCGGCAAGGCGCCCCTGCACGGCCCCTCGGGAAAACCGGCGGCGGCGGCCAAGCCCGGCCAGGCGGCCAAGGCGCCCACCACCACCCGGGCCGAGATCATCAACCGGGCCAAGACCTGGATCGACGCGGACGTGCCGTACAGCATGAGCGCGTACTGGAAGGACGGCTACCGGCAGGACTGCTCCGGCTTCGTCTCGATGGCCTGGGGGCTCCCGGGCAACGAGTGGACGGGCAGCCTCGACAGCTTCGGGGTGCGGATCACCCGCGACCAGCTGCAGCCCGGGGACATGCTGCTCTTCCACAACCCGGACAACCCGGAGAAGGGCTCGCACGTCGTCATCTTCGGCGGCTGGACCGACTACACCCACACCTACTACGTCGCCTACGAGCAGACCCCGCCGCACGCGAGGAAGCAGTCCACCCCGTACGCGTACTGGTCGAACTCGGACCACTACGTGCCCTACCGCTACAAGGGGCTCGCGGAGGGCGCGGGCGGTGCGGAGCCGTCCACGCCGACGCCGCCGGCCACCCCGGGCACGGCGACCCGGTTCCCGGGGGCCGCCTACTTCGGGACCGGCGCGAACAACGCCTACGTCACCCAGCTCGGCAAGCTCCTGGTCGAGCGGGGCGGCGCCCGGTTCTACACCACGGGCCCCGGACCGCGCTGGACGAGCGCCGACCAGCGGGCCACCCAGGCGTTCCAGAAGGCGCAGGGCTGGACCGGCGCGGACGCGGACGGCCGGCCCGGACCGACCACCTGGGCCTATCTGACCGGCAAGAAGGGCAAGGACATCCCGCCCGTCGCCGGCAGCCCCGGAGCCCCGGGCACGGGCACCTCGCACCCCGTTCCCGCCTACCCCGGGCGCGCGATGTTCCGGCCCGGCGCGAACAACGCGTACGTCACCCAGCTCGGGAAGCAGCTCGTCAAGAAGGGGTTCGGCACGCACTACACGACCGGCCCCGGGTCCCGCTGGGGCGAGGCGGACCGGCGCAACGTCGAGGCGTTCCAGCGGGCCCAGGGCTGGCGCGGCGGGGCGGCGGACGGCTACCCCGGGCCGGAGACCTGGCGGCGGCTCTTCTCCTGAGCGCGCAGGACCCGGACCCCGGACCGGCCGGCTTCCCCCTCGGACCGGCCGGGCCCGCCCACGGCTCGTGAACACACTTCCAGGCGCGGAGGCATGGAGGCAGCTATGACTACGACGACGTCACACACCCCGGAACACACCCCCGAGCCCGGGGAGCCGCCCTCGCCGGAGCCCCGGCCCGAGGGCCCCGCCGAGGCCGGCGGCGCACGGGCCGTCCGGCTCATCCAGAACGAGGTGACCACCGAGATCCCCGTCCACCTGCTCTTCCGCGACGACCCCGACCCGGTGTCGGTGCCGCTCGCGCCCGCCGTCGTGGGCCGGCGGCGCGGCACCGGCGAACAGCCGAGGATCAGGCGGCCCGCCGCCGGCAGACCGCCCCGCCCCGTCCCGGAGGCCGACCCCGGCCTCGTGGAGCGGCCCGCCCGTGTCCTCCCGGGACTGGCGGGTGTGCTCGCCGGGACCTGCGGCGTGGCCGGCTGCGCCGTCACCTCGTGGTGGGCCGGCGTCCTGCCGCCCGCTCTCCTGGACGCCCTGCACCTGCCCCAGACCGTGGGTGCCGGGTTCGGTCCCGCGCAGTGGGCGGCGTACGTGGGGGCCGGCACCCTCGGGCTGTTCGGCTTCGGCGGTCTCGCCCGCGGCCGGACCGGACGCGCCTGGGTGCTGGGCCTCTTCGGGCGCTACCGCGGCACCGTCCGGCGCACCGGGCTGATGTGGGTCAACCCGCTGGTGCTGCGCCGCCGGGTCGACGTCCGGCTGCGGCACTGGCGCAGCGAGCCGATGTCCGTGGTGGACGCGAACGGCGTCGCGCTGCGGGTGGTCGTGCTCGTCGTCTGGCGCGTCAAGGACACCGCGCGGGCCACGCTCG
Source organism: Streptomyces sp. NBC_01428 (assembly GCF_036231965.1). Taxonomy (NCBI): domain Bacteria; kingdom Bacillati; phylum Actinomycetota; class Actinomycetes; order Kitasatosporales; family Streptomycetaceae; genus Streptomyces; species Streptomyces sp. NBC_01428. The sequence goes on from NZ_CP109499.1 coordinate 5,802,720, forward strand.
GGGTCGACGACCACCAGACGTATCTGCGCGAGTGCGTGGAGGCGGCGCTGTCGCGGGTCCTCTCGCAGCAGCCGGCCGAACTGCCCCCCGCCGTGGTCAAGGACCTGACCCTGCGCAACACCGACGCGGTCGGTGAGGCGCTGACCCGGATGGTGGCCGCGGACACGGCCCCGGTCGGCCTGGAGGTCTTCTCCGCCCAGCCGACGCGGATCGAGTACGCACCCGAGATCGCCGCCGTGATGCAGCGGCGCCGGATCGCGGCCCTGGACGCGCAGCACCGGGACAGCGTGCTCGGCTCGGTCGTCGACTCGGTGGAGGACACGGTGACCCGGCTGACCATGCGGGGACTGGTCGAACTGGACGACTACGAGCGCAAGGCGCTGGTGAAGGACCTCACGGTGGCGTTCTGCACGGGGCGCGGAGAGGTGTCGTCGTAGGCGGGTCCGCGATTGGTATGGACATGTTCAACTACCCGCAATAATCTGGGACTTGGTCTAGACCTGAACACCGCGGCGCACGGCTCACGAGAACCTCCCCCACGTCCTCCAGGAGCGGCAGCATGCGCAAACGGACGAACAAGTCCCTCATCAGCGGCAAGACGAAGATGTACGCGGCGGCTCTCGGTCTCGCCACGGCGGGCACGTTCGTGCTCTCCAGCGGCGGGGCGAGCGCCCACGGCTACACCGACCAGCCCCTCAGCCGGCAGAAGATGTGTGCCAGTGGCGGCAGCGTCGCCAACTGCGGTGCCATCCAGTGGGAGCCGCAGAGCGTCGAGGGTCTCAAGGGCTTCCCGGCGGCGGGCCCGGCCGACGGGCAGATCTGCTCCGCGGGCCACACCAACTTCAGCCAGCTCGACCAGCCCAAGACCCCCGGGGGTGCGGCCTGGCCGACGACCAAGGTCAGCGCGGGGCAGAGCTACAGCTTCCGCTGGCAGTTCACCGCCATGCACGCGACGACCGACTTCAAGTACTTCATCACCAAGACCGGCTGGAACCAGAACCACGCGCTGACCCGCGCGGACCTGGAGACCACCCCGTTCCTGACGGTCCCCTACAACGGACAGCGCCCCCCGTCCACGCTCTCGCACACCGGCACCCTGCCGAGCGGCAAGAGCGGACACCACATCATCCTCGGGGTGTGGACGGTCGCGGACACGACGAACGCGTTCTACTCCTGCGCGGACGTGACGTTCTGAGACCGGCACGGTTCTGAGCCTCTCTTGAGGCGCGGACACCCCCGGCGCGGGTAGGTTCCCCGCACGCCGTCCCGACCGAGACGGCGTGCGGGGAAGCAAGGTCCGACCACCGGGGGTCCTGATGAGTGTGTTCTTCTACGCCGTGCCCGTACTGATCATCGCCGGGGTGCTGCTCGTCGCGGTCAAGGTGGTGCGCCGCTCGCTCGAACTGCGCAGCGCCTGGAGCAGCGGCCTGACCGCCGAGGGCCACTGCCTGCGCGCCTACACCACGACCGGCGGCGGCAGCGGCGATTCCTCCGTCACCACGACGCAGCACCACGTCTACGAGTTCACGACGCGTGACGGCCGCGCCGTCCGCTTCGACGAGGACAACGGCCGCCCGACCACCGTCGCGGGAGACGTCGTCACCGTGCACTACACCGCCGCACACCCCGAGAAGGCCACCGCCCACGCGCCGAGCCCGGTCAAGGCGGCGGCGGCCACCGTCGCCGTGCTGGCGTTCTGCGGCGTGCTCGTCGCCTTCTGCGTCGGCTTCATGATCACCTACCACGAGGTGTTCGCGGGGGACTCCTTCTTCGGCGGCATGTAGGACCGGCGCGGACGGCGCACGCACGGCTCTCCACATCTGACGGTCCGTCAATTACCGTGCGGCTCATGGGGTCCAGCAGGCATACCGTCGGGGAACTCGTGGCGCAGCGGTGGGGCGACCACCGGCCGGGGCTGTGGTTCGAGGGCCGGACCGTCAGTCACCACCAGGTGGCGGCGGGCGCGGCCCGACGGGCCGCGCTGCTCGCCGAACTGCTGCCGCCCGGCGCCCGGCCGCACCTCGGCGTACTGCTCGACAACACCCCCGAGTACCCGCTGTGGCTCGGCGCCGCCGCCCTCGCCGGAGCCACCGTCGCCGGGATCAATCCGACCCGGCGCGGAGCCGAACTCGCCCGGGACATCCTGCACACCGAATGCCGCGTCCTGATCACCGAGCGGGCCCACCTACCGCTGCTGACCGGCCTCGAACTCCCCGGCGTGCGGGTCCTGGTGACCGACACGGACGCCTACGGCGAACTCCTCGCGCCGTTCGAGGGGGCGACGCCCGACGCGTCCGCCGCGCGGCCCGACAGCCGGTTCCTGCTGCTGTTCACCTCCGGCTCGACCGGCGCTCCCAAGGCCGCGATCTGCACCCAGGGCAGGATCGCGGCCGCCGGGCTCTCGCTCGCCGGCCACTTCGGGGTGCGCCCGGACGACACCCACTACATCTGCATGCCGATGTTCCACGGCAACGCCGTGATCGCCGACTGGGCGCCCGCGCTGGCGGCCGGGGCGCGCGTCGCGCTGCGGCGCCGCTTCTCGGCGTCCGGGTTCCTCCCCGACGTCCGCGCCTGCGGCGCCACCTACTTCACCTACGTGGGCCGCGCGGTGCAGTACCTGCTGGCCACGCCCGCCCGACCCGACGACCGGGACAACCCGCTGCGCTTGGGATTCGGCACCGAGGCCGGCGCGGTCGACGCGGCCGCCTTCGAGAAACGCTTCGGCGCGCGACTGGTGGAGGGGTACGGATCCTCGGAGGGCGGCGCCGCCATCCAGCGCACGTCCGGCACTCCCGCCGGGGCCATCGGGCGGGCGGCCCCCGGAGACGACCTCGCGGTCGTCGACCCGCGGACCCGCCGCGTCTGCCCGCCGGCCCGCTTAGCCCCGGACGGCCGACTGCTCAACGGAGCAGAATCGATAGGGGAGTTGGTGAACCGTGGCACCAGCCCCTTCGAGGGCTACTGGCGCAACCCCGACGCCGACGCGGCCCGGCGCCACGGGACGGACCCCCGGCCGGACGCCCCCGCCGCGGAGCGGAACTGGTACTGGACCGGCGACCTCTTCTACCGGGACACGGACGGCTACCTCTACTTCGCCGGACGCACCGACGACCGGCTCCGCGTCGACAGCGAGAACCTCGCCGCCGCGATGATCGAGAACATCCTCGCCCGGTACGGGCACGCCGCCGCCGTCGCGGTGTACGCCGTGCCGGATCCGGTGGCGGGCGACCAGGTCATGGCGACGCTCGCCCTGCGGGACGGAGCCTCCTTCGACCCCGCGGACTTCGCGGCGTTCCTGGACACCCAGCCCGACCTGGGCACCAAGATGGCCCCCCGCTTCCTGCGGATCGCGGAGCGCATGCCCGTCACCGCCACCAACAAGATCCACCGGGTGGGCCTGCGGAGCGAGGGCTTCCACTGCCCGGACCCCGTGTGGTGGCGGCCCCCGGGCGAGCGGGCGTACCGGCCCCTGACGACGGCCGACACCGACAGTCTCGTCGCCCGGTACCGGGCCCACGGCCGGGAGGACCTCCTCTCCCGACCGGCCCGCGGGGCAGGGGAGTTGCCGACCGAGCGGACCCCGCGGACGTAGCCGGACGCGCTCCGGCCGACGGGTGCCGGAAGGTGGCCGGATCCGCGCCGTGCGCTCCCGCGGGCCGGATGGTGCGCGGTCACCGGGCCCCCTTACGGTGTTCGGCATGATCCGACCGGTGGCGTACACGGGATATCTCGTCGGCGGCGTGCTGGTCGGCGCGCCCCTGTCGGTGGGACTGCTGGCCCTCGGCACCCTGGGCGCGGCGCTGACCCCCGTCCTCGTCGGGCTCCCCCTGCTCGGCCTGCTCGCGCTGTCCGGCATACCCGTCGGCATCCTCGAACGCCGACGGGTGGCGTGGCTCGACCGGTCCGCCGTGAGGGACCCCGCCCGGGGTGACCCGCACGGCCACGCGCCCGTCGACCCGCACCGCACCCCGGCCGGGCCGGGACTCGGCCCCTGGGCCAGGCTCCGCTTCACCGAGCAGGCGACCTGGCGCGAACTGGCCTACACCGTGCTGCTCGCCTTCGTGCTGTGGCCGCTGGACCTGCTCGTCCTGGCCGGAGTGTTCGCCGTCCCCGGCGCCCTGCTCGCGGCCCCGGCCCAACTCGCCCTCTCCGGCGGTGAGACACGCGTCGCCAAGCTCTGGCTCGTCGACGGCTACCCGCAGGCGTCCCTGATCGCCGCGGGCGGACTCCTGCTGCTCCTCGCCCTGTTGTGGCCCCTCGCGTTCTACGCCCGGGCCCGCGCCGCCCTCGCCCGGCTGCTCCTCGCGCCACGCGAGACCGAGGTGCGACTCGCCGAGGTGACGGAGTCCCGGGCCCGGCTGGTGGCTGCCTTCGAGGCCGAACGGCGGCGCATCGAAAGGGACTTGCACGACGGAGCCCAGCAGCGGCTGGTCGCCCTGAGCGTGCGCCTCGGGCTCGCCCGCCTCGACGCCCCGCCCGAACTGGCGGACCGTCTCGCGCAGGCGCACCGAGAGGCCGACGAAGCGCTGGTCGAGCTGCGGGAGCTGATCCACGGCATCCATCCCCAGGTGCTCGCGGACTACGGCCTCGGGGACGCGATCGCCGACGCCGCCGACCGCTCCGCCGTCCCGGTGGAGACCGACGTCGAGCTGCCCCGGTTCACCGAAGCCGTCGAGTCCGCCGCGTACTTCGCCGTCCGCGAGGCGCTCGCGAACGTGGCCCGGCACAGCGGCGCCGCACGGGCGTGGATCAGCGCCGGCTGCACGGCGGGGGACCGGCACGGACGGCGGCTGTGGATCGAGGTGCGCGACGACGGCCGCGGCGGAGCCGTACCGCCCGGCGGCGCGGCCGGGAGGACGGGAGGGTCCGCGGGCCGGGCCGGTTCCGGCCTCACCGGGCTCGCCGACCGCCTCGCCGTCCTCGATGGAACACTGGCCGTCGACAGCCCGCCGGGCGGTCCCACCGTGCTGCGTATGGAGATCCCGTGCTGAGAGTCGTACTCGCCGAGGACGGCGTGCTGCTGCGGGAGGGCCTGGTGGGGCTGCTGAACCGCTTCGGACACGAGGTGGTCGCGGCCGTCGGCGACGCGGAGGCACTGCGGGACGCCGTGTCGGCGTACGCGCCCGACCTCGTCGTCACCGACGTCCGCATGCCGCCCGGCTTCCAGGACGAGGGACTGCGCGCGGCCCTCGCCCTGCGCGCCGCCGACCCGCGCCTCCCGGTGCTGGTGCTCAGCCAGTACGTCCAGCGTGCCTACGCCGCCGACCTCCTCGACACCGGTGACGGAACCGGCGTCGGCTACCTCCTCAAGGACCGGGTCGGGCAGGTCGAGCAGTTCGCGGACGCGGTCGAGCGGGTCGCGGCCGGCGGGACCGTCGTGGACCCCGAGGTCGTACGGCAGCTGCTGCGCCGCCGGCGCGATCCGCTGGCGACACTGACACCCCGCGAACGCGAGGTCCTCGGCCTGGTCGCCGAGGGCCGATCCAACGGCGCCATCGCCCGGGAACTGGTCGTCACCGAGGCCGCCGTCGGCAAGCACATCGGCAACATCCTGGGAAAGCTGGACCTGCCGCCGGCCGCGGGGACACACCGCCGCGTTCTCGCCGTACTCGCCTATCTGCGGGGGTAGTCGAGGCCCGGCGGGGTCGTCCGGAGTGCTGTGAAGGATGCCGTGGGAAGGAGTCCCGGCCGGTTCGCGCGGGGAGGATACCGGGACACGTGAGCCGATGGGCCCGCGTACCCGACGCCCGAGCCCGGCTGGGTCCTCGAACCGATCGGAGAGACCCCCTGGGGGCCGGACCGTGCACCCGGCCCGACGGTCCGGCGGTGCCCCACCCACCCTCGACAGCACCCGAAAGGCACTCATGTCCCCCACGCATGACCCGCTCGACCGCGGCCACGCCGACGACCTGCTCGCCTTCGTCAGGGCCAGCCCCTCGCCGTACCACGTGGTGGCGAGCGCGGCGCAGCGCCTGGAGAAGGCGGGCTTCGCGGAGCTGCGCGAGCGGGACGACTGGACGGCCGGAGCCGAGGGCGGCCGGTACGTCGTCCGCGCGGGTGCGCTGCTCGCCTGGTACGTGCCGCCGGGCGCCCCGGCCCACACCCCGTTCCGGATCGTCGGCGCCCACACCGACTCCCCGAACCTGCGGGTCAAGCCCACCCCGGACACCGGTTCGGCGGGCTGGCGGCAGATCGCCGTGGAGGTGTACGGCGGTGTGCCGCTCAACACCTGGCTCGACCGTGACCTGGGGGTCTCGGGGCGGCTGGCCCTGCGCGACGGATCGACCCGGCTGGTCTGCGTCGACAAGCCGCTGCTGCGGGTGCCCCAGCTGGCCATCCATCTGGACCGGACCGTCAACGACGGGCTCGCCCTGGACCGGCAGCAGCACATGGCCCCGCTGTGGGGGCTGGGCGACCCGCGGCCCGGTGCCCTGCTCGGCCGGGTCGCGGAGGCGGCCGGCGCCGACGTCTCGGAGATCCTCGGCTGGGACCTCATGCTCCATGACGTCCAGCCGCCCGGGTACCTGGGCGCGGACGAGGAGTTCATCGTCGCGCCCCGCCTGGACAACCAGATCTCGGTGCACGCGGGCGTCACGGCCCTCGTGGCCGCCGCCGGCTCTGGCCGGCCGCCCGCGCACATCCCGGTGCTCGCCGCCTTCGACCACGAGGAGGTGGGCAGCGGCTCCGACTCCGGCGCCCAGGGCCCTCTCCTGGAACGGGTCCTCGGCCGGACGGTGACCGCCCGCGGCGGGCGGGCGGACGACTTCGACCGGGCTCTCGCGGGAGCACTCTGCGTGTCCTCCGACATGTCCCACGCGGTCCACCCCAACTACGCCGAGCGGCACGACCCGGGCCACCACCCGCTGCCCGACGGCGGCCCGGTCATCAAGGTCAACGCCAACCAGCGGTACGCCACCGACGGCGCGGGATTCGCCGCGTTCGCCGGGGCGTGCGAGCGGGCCGGGGTGCCCTGGCAGCCGTTCGTCTCGCACAACGCGATGCCGTGCGGCACCTCGATCGGCCCGATCACCGCGGCCCGGCTCGGCGTGGCGACGGTCGACGTGGGGGTGGCGGGGCTGTCGATGCACTCGGCGCGCGAGCTGTGCGGGGCACGGGACCCCGGGCTGCTGGCGCGGGTGCTGACGGAGTTCGTCACGTCGGCGTAGGCCGACACGCATGAAGGCCCCCCACACAGGTGGGAGGCCTTCATCACGGTGCGCCGCCAGGGACTCGAACCCCGGACCCGCTGATTAAGAGTCAGCTGCTCTAACCAACTGAGCTAGCGGCGCATGACTCTCGCCTCCCGCTTCCGCGGGCGGCGACAAAAGAAATACTACCTGGTCCTCCAGGGTGCTTCCGACCACCCGCGCGACACCCCGGGGGCACCGGCGGGTGCCCGGTCCGGGGATGCCGTGCGGGCCGGGCCCTAGATCGAGAGGGAGAGCAGGACGGGGGCCGCTCCGCGGTTCAGCGTGTCCGCGGCGCGGCGCAGCCGGTGGGCGTGCTCGACCGGGAGGGACAGGGCGAGACAGCCGACGGAGGAGCCCGCGGTGATCGGGACGGCCGCGCAGACCGTGCCGATCGCGTACTCCTGGAGGTCGAGCACCGGCATGGTGGCCGGCTGGGAGTCCAGGCGGGACAGCAGCAGCCGTTCGCTGGTGATGGTCCGCGAGGTGAGGCGGGCCATCTTGTGCCGGGCGAGGTGGTCACGGCGGCCGTTGTGGTCGAGCTGGCCGAGCAGGCTCTTGCCGACCGCGCTGGCGTGCGCGGCGGAACGGAAGTCGACCCATTCGTTGACCGCGGGGGTGGCCGGGCTGTCCGCGTACTGGGTGACGTGCACCTCACCGTCGATGTACCGGCTGACGTAGACCGCCGCGCCGACCGAGTCGCGGAGCCGGTCGAGGGTCTGCTGGAGCGTCTCGCGCACGGCCTGGTCGCGGCCCTCGGCGGAGCCCAGGCGGCTGAGGGAGGCACCGGTCACGTACGCCCCGTCGGCGACCTGCTCGACGTACCCCTCGCGGCGCAGCATCCTGACCAGCGCGGTCAGCCGGTCACCGCCGAGGCCGGTCTGACGGGCGAGCTCGGCGTTGGTGACGCCGGTGGACTGCCGCGCCACCGTCTCCAGGACGCGCAGGGCGTCCTGAGCCGAGTGGTACGGCGCGGTCGGCTCGTTCTTCAGCGCCACGGTTTCCCCCTGCGCTTCATGGCCCGGCTCAAAAAAGACGTCGGTCCGGACGGCTGGGCTCACCCCACGATAGCCGTCAAGCTGCTCTCTGTGAGCGCCTGTTGACGAGATTGGTGGTGCGCTCCACGGCGCTCAGCAGGAGCGCACCACTCTGGCATATGCCAAGGTCACGGCCCATGGGGCATGCCCCGCGCGCCGGACCTCGCGCCTTCCCGTCCACCCCCGTCGTCCGCCCCCGGTCCACTCCCCGTCGTCACAGCACGGCGCTGAGGAATTCCCGGGTCCGTTCCTGCTCCGGATCGCTGAAGATCTTCTCCGGCGGACCGGACTCGATGACGTGGCCGGAATCGAACATGAGCACCTGGTCCGAGATGTCCCGGGCGAAATTCATCTCGTGGGTCACACAGAGCATCGTGATGTCCGTGGTGTGGGCGATGTCCCGGAGGACGTCGAGGACGCCCGCGACCAGCTCCGGGTCGAGCGCGGACGTCACCTCGTCCAGCAGCAGCACCTGCGGACGCATCGCCAGCGCGCGGGCGATCGCCACCCGCTGCTGCTGGCCGCCCGACAGCCGGCTCGGCCGCTCGTCGCACTTGTCCGCGAGACCGACCAGGTCGAGCAGCTCCCGCGCCCGCACCTCCGCCTCGTCCTTCGACATGCCGAGGACCGTCACCGGCGCCTCGGTGACGTTTCTGAGCACGCTCATGTTCGGGAACAGGTTGAACTGCTGGAATACCATCCCGATCTTCTTGCGGACCTCGCGGACCTCCTTCTCGCCCGCCGGGAAGAGCCGGTCGCCGGCGACGGTGATCGTGCCCTCGTCCGGTTCGGTCAGCGTCATCAGCAGCCGCAGGATCGTCGTCTTGCCGGAGCCGGACGGGCCGATCAGCGTGACGTGCTTGCCCGAGTCGACCCGGAAGTCGAGGTGGTCGAGGACGGTGTTGTCCCCGAACCGCTTGGTGACCTGGTCGAAGCGGATCAGCTCGCTGCCGTCCACCTTGGGGTTGGCCAGGTCCTTCAGCGGGCTGGTGTCGGTGTTCGTGTCAGCGGACAAGGCGTCGCTCCAGGGCTCGCAGCAGCAGGGAAGCCGGGTAGGAAATGAGGATGAAGGCCACGCCGATGACCGTGAGCGGCTCGGTGAACTGGAAGTGCTGCTGCGAGTACAGCCGCGCCTCCCCGAGCATCTCCAGCACGGTGATCGTCATCAGCATCGGGGTGTCCTTCAGCATGGCGATGACGTAGTTGCCGAGGGCCGGCACCACGCGGCGGATCGCCTGCGGCAGGATCACCGCCGTCCAGGTGCGCCGCACCGGCAGGCTGAGCGCCGTGGCGGCCTCCCACTGGCCGGCGGGCACGCCCTCGATACCGGCCCGGTAGACCTGCATCGTGTACGTCGAGTAGTGCAGCCCGATCGCGACGACACCGGTGGTCAGCGCGGAGAACGTGATGTTCCACTCGGGCAGCACGTAGAAGAGGAAGAACAACTGCACCAGCAGCGGGGTGTTGCGGACGAACTCGGTGACCACCCCGACCGGCCAGCGCACCCAGCGCGTCGGTGTCCGCATCAGCAGCGCCCACACCAGACCGAGCGCGAACGCGATCACCGAGCCGAGGGCCAGCGCCTGCAGGGTGACCAGCAGGCCGTCCCAGAAGTGCGGCATGAAGTCGCCGACGGCGTTCCAGTCCCACGTCATGAGGCACCTCCCGCGTTACCGGCACCGGCACCCACACCGGTCGTCTCCGCCCGCTTCAGTTCGCGCGCGGGCATGCTGTCCGGCTCCTTGCCGACCCCGGCCTTCAGCCGCTTCTCCAGACCGCGCATCAGGCGGGTGAGCAGGAAGGCGATGACGAAGTAGATCAGCAGGACGTACGTGTAGACCTCCGCGCTCTGCTGCAGCGCGAGCCGCACCAGGTTGGCGCTGAACGTCAGATCGCCCATGCCCATCACGGAGACCAGCGCCGTGCCCTTCAGCAGCTCGATGAGCAGGTTGCTGAACGGAGGCACCATCTCGGGTACCGCCTGCGGCAGCAGGATCAGCCGCATCCGCTGCCAGTGCGTGAAGCTGAGCGCGATCCCGCCCTCACGCTGCGCCGGGTCGACCGCGTTCAGCGCGCCGCGCACGATCTCCGAGCCGTACGCGCCGTACGTCAGCCCCAGCGCCAGCGTGCCCGCCCACAGCGGGACGAGCTGCCAGCCGAAGGCGAGCGGCAGCACGAAGTACACCCAGAAGATCATGATCAGGGCGGAGGTACCGCGGAACACCTCGGTGTAGAAGCCCGCGAGGAAGCGGACGATCCACCGGCGCGAGGTGCGCGCGATGCCGACCACGAAGGACATGGCACCGGCCAGCAGGGCGCTGCAGAAGAGCAGTTGGACCGTGACCCAGATGCCTTTGAGTACGAGTTCCCAGAGTCCCGATGTCATCCGCGGCACAGCTCCTTCGCGGTCATGTCGGTCATCTCGGCCTTGGTGAAGCCGAACGGCCGCAGGATGCGGAAGAGTTCGCCGCTCTCCTTCATCTTCCGCAGCTCGACGTTGAAGGCGTCCCGCAGCCTCGTCTCCGGCGAACGGAACGCGAAACCGCCGCCGTCGACGTGCGGCTTGCCCTTGACCAGCGGCGCGAAGGGCTTGGTGCTCTCGGTCTTGCCGGACTTCCTGACCACTTCGCGGACGGTCAGCGCGGTTCCCGCGAAGACGTCGGCGCGGCCCGCCTCGACGGCGTTCAGGCCGGCGACCTGGTCGGGCACGATCAGGATCTCGCTCTCCTTGTACCCGGCCTCGACCGCGTACTGGATCTCCGCGTAGCCCGTGCCCGTCGCGAACTTCGCCTTGCTCGCCACGACGTCCTTGTAGTCGTGCAGCCCCTTCGGATTGCCCTTGCGCACGATGAACGCGTCGAGCATCTGGTAGTCGGGGTCGGCGAAGATGACCTGCTCGCACCGCTCGGCGTTGATGTACATTCCGGCGGACACGACGTCGAACTGCTGCGAGTTGAGCCCGGGTATGAGGGAGCCGAACTCGGTCGGCACCGGCTGGACCCGGTCGACGCCCAGCCGCTTGAAGACGGCCTTGGCCAGTTCCGGTGCCTCACCGGTGAGTCGGCCGTCCCGGTCGATGTACCCGAAGGGGATCTCGCCCGCGATGCCCAGACGGACGACGCCCTGCGCCCTCAGCCGGTCGAGGAGATCGCCGCCGTCGGTCGAGGACGCGGTGTCCACCCGGCTGCAGCCGGCGGCACCGATCGCACCGAGCGCCGCGACCCCCGCGAGCAGCGACCGGCGCGTGGTTCCGGATGTGTGTCTGTCGTGTGCGCGGCTGTTTTCCTGTGCTTTCCCAAAAGGTGGAGCCATGGCCGCGCGGCTACCCGAGACCATGCGAAGTATTCGGATCGATTTCAGCCCCGTACGTCTCCGACGCGCACTTGACCTCGGGGGGACCATGGAATGCATGGCTGATCGATTCATCGAAGTCTCGCTGGTCAAGCGCGGTGTGCACTGCACCGCGAAACTCCTCGACGACCGCGCGCCGATCACCTGCGCGGCGGTCTGGGACGCCCTTCCGCTGAGCGGCGACGTCTACCACGCGAAATACGCACGCAATGAGATCTACGCTCTCTTCCCCCCTTTCGCGATATCCGAGCCACCCCTGGAAAATCCGACAGTTACCCCTATTCCGGGAGACCTCTGTTATTTCGCTTTCGCGGGAACGGAGCTGGGCACCAAGGCCTACGGCTACGACGCGGACGTCCGTCCCGGCACGACGGTGGTCGACCTAGCCCTCTTCTACGAGCGCAACAACCTGCTCCTGAACGGGGACGTGGGCTGGGTCCCCGGCATCGTCTGGGGCCAACTGGTCGAGGGCCTCGACGAGATGGCCGAGGCCTGCAACGACCTGTGGCGGACCGGCGCCGCGGGGGAGACGCTCAGCTTCCGGCGGGCCTGAGGCCGGCCGCGGGTCTCCGGCACCGGCGTCACCGGTGCCGGAGACCCGTCGGCTACGCCGCGGGAGCCGCGGGGGGTACCACCCCGGCGGCGCCCGCCTCGTACAGGGCGTGCGCGGTCCGCAGGACGAGGTCGTCCCGGTGCCGGGCCGCGACGATCTGCATCCCGACCGGCAGTCCGTCGCCGTCCAGACCGACGGGGACCGTCGCTGCGGGCTGCTGCGTCAGGTTGAAGGGATACGTGAACGGCGTCCAGCCCGTCCAGCGGCGCAGTCCCGAGCGGGCCGGCACCTCGACGCCCGCGGCGAACGCCGTCAGCGGCAGCGTCGGTGTGACCAGCACGTCGTACTCCGTGTGGAACAGGCCCATGCGGCGGCCCAGCGCCATCCGGACGTCCGTCGCGGCGAGATACTCCAGCGCGCTGTACCGGGCGCCCCGGCCGCAGATCTCCCGCAGCCCCGGATCGAGCAGGGCCCGCCGCTCGGGCCCGAGTTGCTGGGTCACCCGGGCCGCCCCGCTGAACCACAGGGTGTGGAACGCCTCCACCGGGTCGGTGAAGTCCGGGTCGGCCTCGGTGACATGGGCGCCGAGACCGGCGAGGCGTTCCACCGCCCGCCGGACCGCCGCGGCGACCGCGGGTGCGACCGCGACCTGTCCGCCGAGGGACGGCGAGTACGCGACGCGCAGTCCCCGCACGCCGCCGTCGAGGGCGTCCACGAAGGAGCCGTTCGCCGGTCCGAGCGCGGACCAGTCGCGGGCGTCCGGCGCGCCGATCACGTCGAGCATCAGCGCGGCGTCGGCGGCGTCCCGGGTCATCGGCCCCACGTGCGCGAGCGTCCCGAAGGCGCTGGCCGGGTGGAGCGGCACCCTGCCGTACGTCGGTTTCAGCCCGAAGATCCCGCAGAACGCGGCCGGTATGCGCACACTGCCGCCGCCGTCCGTGCCGAGCGACAGCGGACCCGCGCCGAGCGCGACGGCCGCCGCGCTGCCCCCGCTGGAGCCGCCCGCGGTGCGCGCGACGTCGTACGGGTTGCGGGTCACGCCCGACAGCGGCGCGTCCGTGACCCCCTTCCAGCCGAACTCGGGCGTCGTCGTCTTGCCGAGGAACACCGCGCCGTGCTCGCGCAGCCGGGCCACCGACGGCGCGTCCTCGTCCCAACGCCCCTGCTCATTCACGGTCTTCGAGCCGCGCAGCGTCGGATGCCCGCGGAGCAGCAGGATGTCCTTCACCGTGACGGGCACCCCGTCCAGCAGGCCCGCCGGCTCCCCGCGCCGCCAGCGGTCCGCCGAGGCGCGGGCCCGGGCCAGGGCGTCGTCCGCGAGGAGGCGGACGAACGCGTTCACGGCGGGCTGCACCCGCTCGGCCCGTGCCAGGGCGGCGCGCGTCACCTCCTCGGGGCCGAATTCGCCCTTGCGGTACCCGTCGACGAGTTGTACGGCGGTCAGCTCGGTGAGTTCCGACATCGGCCCCTCCACGGCGGTTCAGTGCCCGGGTACGTACCCACGCTTCTTGTCGACCACGTTCCGCAGGGGCTTACCCGCCGCCCAGAGGTCGTACAACTCCAGGAACTGGGTGCCCAGTTCGTCCCGCCAGCCGATGGTGTCCCCGCTCATGTGCGGCGACACGATCAGACCGGGGACCTGCCACAACGGACTGTCGGGGCCCAGCGGTTCGTGCTCGAAGACGTCGAGGGCCGCGCCCGCGATCCAGCGCTTCGACAGCGCCTCGGCGAGCGCCCGCTCGACGACGAGCTGACCGCGCCCCACGTTGATGAACCGGGCCGAGGGCTGCATCGTCCCGAAGCGCCGCGCGTCGAACATGCCGCGCGTCTCCTCGGTGAGCGGCGCGGCGCACACCACCCAGTCGGCGCGGGCCGTCAGCCGGTCCAGCTCCGCCGGGCCGTGGATCCCGGTGCGGGGCGTGCGGCCGACCAGGGCCGTGGTGATGTCGAGTGCCTTGAGCGTGCGGACGATCGCCCGTCCGATCGGCCCGGAGCCCACCACGCAGGCCCGGGTGCCGGCCACGCGCTGCGACGCGCGGTGGCGCCACTCACGGTCGCGCTGGAGGTCCCAGGTCCGCGGCAGGTCCTTCGCCATGGCGAGCACCAGCGCCGCCACGTACTCGGCGATCGGCTGGTCGAACACCCCGCGCGCGTTCGTCACCACCGTCTCGGAGGCGGCGAGTTCGGGGCACATCAGATGGTCCACACCGGCGCTCGCGGTGTGCACCCAGCGGGGCCGCGGACCCTCGCCCGGCCACGCGCGGCGCACGGCGTCCGAGGCGAAGTCCCACACGAGCAGCGCGTCCGCGGACGGCAGCTTCTCCGCGAGGGTCGAGGCGTCGGCGTGCTCGACCCGCACGCGGCCGGTGAGGCGGCCGAGGCGGGGGAGGGGATCGGCGTCCAGGACGAGCAGGGTGGTCCCGGGGGGCGAGGAGGGGGACGGGGTGGGGGACATACGGGCGTTCATCGGAGGAAACCGTTTCGCAATGCGAGTCCGCTTCTCTGGGGTGTCCTGAGGCGAGATGACCGGGGGGACGTGCGGGCGAACAGGGGTCGAAGCCGTCTGAGATGCGCGGATTGACCACGCTCGCACCCGAACCTACCTTCGTCAACACGGGCCCGCACACGGTCCGTTGCCCACCTGTTTCCCTTCGTGAGGCCGGTGTCAGCCATGGACGTTTCCTTTCTCGGCGGTCCGCATCCGCAGCGTGGGGTCGGTGTCGTCGCCCCGTTCGACTTCGCCCTCGACCGCGAGCTGTGGCGCTGGGTCCCGGCCGAGGTCTCCCTGCATCTGACCCGCACGCCGTTCGTGCCGGTCGAAGTCAGTCTCGACCTGGCCCGGCTGGTCTCCGAGCACGAGACCCTCGGCGACGCGGTACGCGCCCTGAACGCGGTCGCCCCCGAGGTCGTCGCGTACGCGTGCACCTCCGGCAGCTTCGTCGGCGGGGTCGCCGGGGAGAAGGCCATGTGCGAGGCGATGACCCGGGCGGGCGCCCTCCCCTCGCTCACCACCTCCGGCGCCCTGCTGGACGCCCTCACGGAACTCGGTGCCCGCCGGATCGCCCTGGTCACCCCGTACACCGTCTCGGTCACCCAGTCCCTGGAGGAGTACCTCGCCGAGGCGGGCATCACCGTCACGGACCGCGCCTTCATGGGCCTGACCCGGCACATCTGGAAGGTCCCCTACCGCGACGTCGCCGACATGGCCCGCCGGGCGGTGCGCGGCCACGCCGACGCCCTCTTCATCAGCTGCACCAACCTTCCGACGTACGACGTCATCCCCCAGCTGGAGGCCGAGCTGCGGATCCCGGTGATCTCGGCCAACCAGGTGACGATGTGGGCGGCACTGCGCCAACTGGGTACCCGAGCGGTGGGCCCCTATCAACGGCTGATCGATTCCGCCGCCCGAAGGGACCCGGTACTGCCGGAAGAACAGGAAGGTTGGGCATGACCGCACTCGGATTCCTCTACCCCGGCCACTCGGCCGAGGACGACTACCCGCGCATGGAGCAGCTGCTCGGCAGCGATGTCCGCCTGACCGTCGTCCACACGGACATCGGGGAGGACGCCCACCGCGTGGACGCCCTGCTCGAGATGGGGTCCGCGGAACGCCTGGAGGCGGGTGTCGAGGAGCTGCGCCTGTCCGGGGCCGAGGCCGTGGTCTGGGCGTGCACCAGCGGCAGCTTCGTCCGCGGCTGGCAGGGCGCCCACGAGCAGGTCCGCGGCCTCGCCCGGTCGGCGGGCCTCCCCGCCTCCTCGACGTCCTTCGCCTTCGCGCACGCCGTCCAGGAGATCGGGGCGACCCGCGTGGCGATCGGGGCCACCTACCCCGAGGACGTGGCCGCGCTCTTCGCCGCGTTCCTCAAGGAGGCCGGTACCGAGGTGGTGGCCGTGAGCGCCTCCGGCGTCGTCACCGCGGCCGAGGTCGGCACCTGGGAGTACGACCAGGTGCTCGCCCTGGCGCGCGACGTG
The DNA here is from genome assembly GCF_036231965.1 of Streptomyces sp. NBC_01428. Classification (NCBI taxonomy): domain Bacteria; kingdom Bacillati; phylum Actinomycetota; class Actinomycetes; order Kitasatosporales; family Streptomycetaceae; genus Streptomyces; species Streptomyces sp. NBC_01428. Next base: position 5,818,820 of record NZ_CP109499.1, read on the forward strand.
GACCGCCCCGACGCCGAGGCGGTCCTCCTCCCGGACACCGCCCTGCACACCGTGGCGCACATCCCGGACCTGGAGAAGGAACTCGGCAAACCGGTCCTCACCGCCAACCAGGTCTCGGTCTGGGAGGCACTCCGCCTGACGGACCGCCGCGTGAACGCCCCCCGCCTGGGCGCCCTCTTCACCAGGGAACCCATCGTCCAGGCGTGATCTCTTCAGCCCCTCCGGCCCTCGCGGCCATCCAGCCCCTCCGGCGGTTGAGGAGCGGGGTCCGGGGCGGAGCCCCAGGTACGGGACGGGCAGGGGCGGAGGGGGCGAAGAAGGCCGCTTTCCCCGCCCACCCCCGGGGTCAGCCGGAGGAGAAGGAGGAATAAACGGAGCCACCCTCCTGTTGGGAGACGCGAGGACACGATCGCGGAGCAACAGGAGGCACCCCCGGTGGACGAGACGGCCGAAACGGGCGAGATCCGAGGCACGACACAGGGCACCGCCCCGGTCCCCCTCTCCGTACTGGACCTGGTCACCGTGGGCGCGGGCCGCACCGCGACCGACGCCCTGCGCACCAGCGTGCAGATCGCCCGCCTCGCGGAATCCCGCGGCTTCCACCGCTACTGGGTGGCGGAGCACCACTCGATGCCGGGCGTGGCCAGCTCCTCGCCCGCGGTGATCCTCGCCCACCTGGCCGCCCACACGGACCGCATCCGGCTGGGCTCCGGCGGAGTGATGCTCCCGAACCACGCCCCGCTGGTCATCGCGGAGCAGTTCGGCACCCTCGAAGCGATGGCCCCCGGCCGCGTCGACCTCGGCCTCGGACGGGCCCCCGGAACGGACGGGGCCACCGCCGCGGCGCTGCGCCGCTCCCAGCGGCTCAACGAGGGCGCCGACGACTTCCCCGAGCAGCTCGCGGAACTCACCCGCTTCCTGGACGACGACTTCCCCGACGGTCACCCGTACGCGCGGATCCACGCCGTGCCGGGCCCCGTCCAGTCCACCTCGCCCGGCGGCGTCCAGTCCCCGCACCGGCCGCCGATCTGGCTGCTCGGCTCGTCCGGCTTCAGTGCCCGGCTCGCCGGAGTGCTCGGTCTGCCCTTCGCCTTCGCCCACCACTTCTCGGCGCAGAACACCGTTCCTGCGCTGGACCTCTATCGCGAGTCCTTCCGGCCGAGCGCGGTCCTCGACGCCCCCTACGCCCTCATCGGCGTCTCCGCGCTCGCCACGGACGACGAGCGGGAGGCCCGCCGCCAGGTGCTGGCCGCCGCCCTGAACATGGTCCGCCTGCGCACCGGCCGCCCGGGACTCGTCCCGACGCCGGAGGAGGCCGAGGCGTACGAATTCAGCCCGATGGAGCGGGAGTTCATCGACTCCTGGAACGCCAACGTCATCCACGGAACCGCCGACGAGGTGCGCACCGGACTCGACGACCTCCAGAAGCGCACCGGCGCCGACGAGTTGATGATCACGGGCAACGCGCACGGCGGCGACGTGCGGCTGCGCTCCTACGAACTGATCGCGGACGCCTACGGGTTGCCGAAGGCCCACGACACCGAGGTCTGAGGGCAGGTCCGCGGACCCGGGGGACCGGGTGAGGCGGGGAAGGGCGGGGTGGCCGCGTCCGGCCGCCCCGCCCGGGCCCGGTCAGGCCAGCGGGCAGGCGCCCGAGGTCAGCAGCGCGGAGATACGGTCCGGTGCCACCGGCCGGGAGTAGAGCCACCCCTGTCCGGTGTCGCAGCCGATCCCGCGCAGCCGGGACGCCTGCGAGGCCGTCTCCACGCACTCCGCGGTGACGGTCAGCCCGAGCCGGTGCGCGAGCTGGATCAGCGCCTCGACGATGACCTCGTCGGCCGGGTTCGGGTGGGCGGAGCTCCCGTCGGCGTTCTCGTACTGGAAGCCGCGGACGAAGGAGCCGTCCAGCTTCAGCACGGACACCGGGAGCCGGCTGAGGTAGGCGAGGTTCGAGTAGCCGGTGCCGAAGTCGTCGATCGCGATGCGGACGCCCATGTCGCTGAGCGCCTGGAGGGCCTGGAGCGGGCGGCCCGCCGAGCCCATCACCGCCGACTCCGTGAGCTCCAACTGCAGCAGATGCGGGGCGAGTCCGGTCTCCGCCAGGATCTCCGCCACGTCGGCCACCAGATCGGAGTCCCAGACCTGGCGCACGGCGACGTTGACGCTGACGAAGAGCGGCGGCGCGTCCGGATGGTCCAGCTGCCAGCGGCGGGCCTGCCGGCAGGCGGTGGCCAGCACCCAGCGGCCGAGCTGCACGATCGACCCGTCCTCCTCGGCCAGTCCGATGAACCGATTCGGCGTCAGCATGCCGAAGCGCGGATGGTTCCAGCGGACCAGCGCCTCCACCCCGTGCACGCCGCCGTCCTCCATGCCCACCAACGGCTGGTACTCCAGGGCGAATTCGCCGCGCTCGACGGCGGACCGCAGAGTGGAGGACAGGGCCTGGCGCGTCATGCGGTGCGCGTTGCGCTCCGGGTCGAAGAGTGTCCAGCGGCCCTTGCCGTCGGCCTTCGCCCAGTACAGCGTGGTGTCGGCGGCCTGCATCAGACCCGTCGCGGTCGTCCCGGTGGCCCGCCGCTCGACGACCCCGATGGACGCCGACAGGGACAGCCGCTGACCCGACAGGTCGAACGGCGCCTGGAGCGCCTTCAGTACGGACTCGGCGAGGTCCGCCACCTGCTCGGTGCCGGTCGAGTCCTCGACCAGCAGCGCGAACTCGTCGCCCCCCAGCCGCGCCACCAGGGGTGACGTGGCCCGGGCGTGCCCCGCCTCGTCGGCACAGCGCGTCAGCCGCTCCGCGACGGCCGCGAGCAGCCGGTCCCCGACCCGGTGGCCGAGGGTGTCGTTGACCGCCTTGAAGCCGTCGAGGTCCAGATAGCAGAGTCCGATCCGGCCGGTACCGCCGTCCTCGTACGCCTCCGCCTCCAGGGCCGCCGTCAGCCGTTCGAAGAACAGCGTGCGGTTGGGCAGCCGGGTCACCGGGTCGTGCATCTGCAAGTGCCGCAGCCGGGCCTGGAGTTCGCGCCGGGGACCGATGTCGGCGACCGACACCAGGACGGCCTCCTCCTGCGGGGGCAGCGGGGTGACCGTGATCTGCACCCAGAGGGAGTGGCCGTCGGGGTGCTTGAGCCGGCGGGTACAGCGCAGTCGTGCCTGCCGGCCGCGCAGCACCTCGCGGTAGGCGTGCCAGGTCCGGGCGTCGGAGGCCAGGTCCACCAGCTCGGAGGCGGACCGCCCGGCGAACGCGCGCGCCTCGACGCCCAGCAGCATGGCCAGGGACTCGTTCGCGGTGACGACGGTGCCGTCGCGGTCCACGACGGCCATCGCGAGGGGGGCGGTGGCGAACGCCGCCTGGAAGGCGCGGGGTGACGTTCCGTCGGGAGCCGCCGGCTCCACGGCCGTCCCCGGTGACCCGGAGGGCACGGGTGGTGGGGGAGGGGCGGATGTGCCGGGGGAGGACCCGGCGGACGGACGAGAAGACGTGTCGACGTGACGCTCTGTGACGGTCGGCCGGACGAGGTCTCCCGCGGGCGCCGGCCCTTCGGACGTTCCGCTCACCGCTCGCTCCCGCAGTGCAGTCGTTCTTCGTATGGGTCTCTCGGGTGGTCGGCCGGACTGGGCGGCCGCACAAGCCGTGTCGGTGCAGGAAAGTGTGCCGATCATAGAGGCTGGCCTCGGAACGGTGCAGCCCCTGTCCAGTGTCCCGGAACAACCACCCGTTCTGACAGATCGTTTCTGCCTGCATCTGGACGGGTTCCTTCCTCTGCCGACCGCATGTGACGTTCCGTGAGTGGTCGGGGGTGTCGCCCCGTCAGCCCTCTCACTCTTCTGGTGCAGACAAACAGGGCGAAGTAATACAAATACACACAGGCTGGGTGCGGTGTCCCGAAATCCGCATCCGGAGGTCGACGTGCCGCGTCCGCTCCCCCTGGGGGTTCTCACTCGTGGGACCCTGCGCGGCCTCGCCCGTGACGGGCTGCCCCGCTGGCGCAGGAACGCGGCTGCGTTCACCTCGATGACCGCGCTCGCCGCGACCTCCCTGGTGCCCGGCCCCGCGCTCGCCGAGCCCCTCGCGGACCCCTGCGCCCTGACGCGCACCGAGGCGCACCACTCGGAGGGCGCCGACACCTGGAACTCCTCCTACGTGCGCCCGACCCGTCCCCTCGACGCCGTGATGGTGTTCCTGTCGTTCCCGGACTCCACCCCGACCACCACGCCGGCCGAGCTGACCGGCGACTACTTCCCCGCCACCAGCCGTTTCTTCGAACGCGCCTCGTACGGCAGGTTCACGGTCCGCCCGCATCCCCAGCGCGCCTGGATCCAGATGCCGCACCCCTCCACCTCGTACGCCATACAGCGCGACTGGAACGCCACCGACCGGGCCGCCTATCTGCGCGACGCCCTCGCCGTGTCCGACCCGCAGGTCGACTTCTCGCGCTACGACGTCGTCTACTTCGTCGCCGACCCGGACGCGCCGGGCGTCGACTCCGACGCCACGAAGGTCGTCAACCTGGACGCACCGCTGCGCGCCGACGGCAAGGACATCCGCCGGGTCGTCACCGTCTTCGAGAAGCACCCGCCGGACCGCCTCGTCCTCGCGCACGAGACCGGCCACGTCTTCGACCTGCCCGACCTGTACCACCGCCCCGAGGACGGCAAGGGCGACTGGGACACGTACGTCGGCGACTGGGACCTCATGGGCAGCCAGTTCGGCCTCGCGCCCGACCTCTTCGGGTGGCACAAGTGGCGGCTGGGCTGGCTGGATCCGAACCAGGTCGCGTGCGTACGGGGTTCCGGCACCACCCGTCTGACGCTGGAACCGCTCGGCGCCGGGCCGCCGGCCGGATCCGCGGGTTCGGCGGGTCCGGCGGTGCGGCCGGTGGGCGGCACGGGTTCCGTCGGCGCGGCCGGCGCCTCGGGCGGGGCGCCGGGCAGTGCCGGTGGGGCGGCCGAGCCCGGAGCGCTGGGGGTCGCCGCCCTCCCGGGCACGCGGACGTTCGGTGTCGGACGGGGCACCAAGCTGGCGGTCGTCCCGACGGGCCCCGGCAGCGCCCTCGCCTTCGAGGCACGCGGCTCGGTGGGCAACGACGGCTCGACCTGCACGCAGGGGGTGCTCGTCTACCGGGTGAGCAGCGACACCGAGTCGGGCGGCGGCCCCGTCCAGGTCCTCGACGCCCACCCGCACACCGAGGCCTGCTGGGAGGACTCGGTCTACCCGCCCCTGGCGGACGCCCCGGTGAGCGTCGGCGAGAGCTTCACGGTGCCGGGCGAGAACGTCCGGGTGGCGGTGGAGGACCGGACCGCGTCGGGCTCCTGGACGGTCCGGATCACGACGGGCTGAGCGGACGCGGCGAGGTCGGGGGAGTGGGGGGAAACGACGAGAGCGGGACGCTCGCGTTTCCGCGATCATCCCGCTCTCGTTGGCGTGCGCCGCCAGGGACTCGAACCCCGGACCCGCTGATTAAGAGTCAGCTGCTCTAACCAACTGAGCTAGCGGCGCCTGCTGACGTCGTAGACCTTAGCATCCTGATCCGCGCGAGGAAAAATCGATATCCGCACCGCCGCCGACACCGCCGCACGGGCCGCCCGGACGGCCGCCCAGAGCAGGATCTCGGGTCCGGGGAGCCATGGCTGACGGGTGTCGGGGGCGACCAGCCAGCGCGCGTCGTGCCGGCCGGGGTCCGCCGTGACCCCGGGCGCGGCGAGCGCCGGAACGGTCACCGCGTCCCCGCTGCCGTGACAGAGCAGGGGCGGCACCTCGCGGCAGCGGCCCACGTGCCCGCCCGCGGCTCCGTGCCCCGCGGAGTCCCGCCCCTCGGATCCCCACTCCTCCCAGCGCATCAGGGACGGCAGTCGCTGGGCGGTGCCGGGCGCGGCGAACAGCAGCATCCGCCCGCGGTACGCGGCCACCGGGCCCGAGCCCGGGCCGTCGTCCCAGAGCCGGTCGAGCATGCGGCGGCCGAAGAGCGACGGTGCGCTGACGACGTCGAAGGCGCTGCCGCACGGCAGCACGACCGGCGCGTCCGGCCGCTCCGCCCAGAGGGCGAGCATGCTTCGCGGATACGTTCCTGCCGAGGCGAGCCAGGCGGCTCCCTCGGAGGTGACCCCCGAGGCGTCCCGCCACTCGGGCAACGGCGTTCCGGGGCTGTGCGGGGTGCTGCTGGCCGGGTTCCGTGTGCTGCTCATGACGTATACATCTACCGGCGGTGAGCGGCCCGTTCCGGAGGGTTGCGAAAAACCGGGACAGGAGCGGGTGGAGGGGAGTATCTTGCCCGCCTGGCATATGCCAGCGATCTTGCGGCGGCAGGGACGACCTGACCGTCCCCCCGGCTTCCCGGCGGCCTGCGGGTGCCTCGGCGAGGTTCCGGACGGCGGGCCGCGACGTGCCGCGCTGTGCCGGGACCGGGCCCCACCGGGAGGCGGTGCGGGACTCCGGCTCCGCCCGTCGCGCGGGGCCGGGGCCCCGGTGGGGCGGGCCGGTCCGGGCCGGGTGCCGGGGCACGTGGTCGGACCGCCGGTGGAGGCGGAGGGTCGGCGGGGCCGCGGGGCACGCCGCGCCAGGCCGGAGGCCGAGGCCTGCCGGGGCCGGCGGCGGGTGCGCGGTGACTCGGGCGGCGATTGTGCAGCCCGAGCGCCGGGCTGCACGACTCCCGGTCTGCGGGTGGCCGTGTCCTGCCGGAGGGCGAGGCGCGGCGCAGCCGAGGGGGTGGGGGAACGGGCGGAGGCTGTGGCGGTCCCCCGGCGCCGGTGGCTGCGGCCCCGGTCGGCGGGGAGGCCCGCAGCAGGCCGTGGGCCGGGTGGCCCGGACCTGGGCCGGCGGACGGTGCGCGAGGACGTGGCGGAAGCCGTGCCGTGCCCGGGGTCCGGTGGTCGCACGGCTCCCGGTACGCGGGTGGGCGCCGGCCCCGGTCAGAGGGTGTCCGACACTCCGTGGCCGTGGCCGCCGCCCTCGGCGCCGGAGAGCAGGTCGCGGCCGTACTCGACCATCTTCTTCGCGTAGTCCTCGGTCCACTCGGCCCGCTCGGCGATCTCCGTCGTGGTCAGCCGGTCGAAGCGGCGCGGATCGGCGAGCTGCGCGGCCGCGATGGCCTGGAACTCGAGCGCCCGGTCGGCAGCGGCGCGGAACGCCTGCGTCAGCTCCGTGGCCCGGTCCAGCAGCGCGTGGGGATCGTCTATCGACTCCAGGTCGAAGAAGTGCTCCGGGTCCCCGGCGGCCTCCGCGGGCTCGAAGAGCAGGGGCGCGGGGCGAAGCCGCGGTTCGTTCCGACGCGGCGTGGGCTCCGCCATGTCTTCTCCTCCTCGTACGGTTCAGGTGCCCCTCTCGGAAGAGGGCCACCGTCCATTGTCCCCTGGCGGCGCAAGTGGGCCCCCGGGGGCCGGGTGCGCCCCCTGTGCGGGGGCCCGGTCCGCCGGTTCGCGCCGGGCCGGTCCGCAGTGGCTCGGTCCGGCGGCGGGACGGTCCCTGGGCCGGGGCTCAGGGGCGCCACGCCACCCGATGTTCCTCCAGATGGGACAACACGGAGTGGTTGGCCTCCCAACCGTCCGGGAACTTCACCGTGACGCCCAGCTGGACCGGCTCGGTCGAGGGGTGGTCGTCCAGCAGGTCGCCCACGCCCTCGCGGCACACCACGATGCAGGCGTGCCGGTGCCGGGAGGCGAGCACGCACAGCCGCCCGGTCTCCAGATGGAACGCCGTGGCGTCGGGCCGTCCCGACAGCGGGTGCAGGACGACCGTGACGTCGAACTCCCGCCCCTGGAGCCGGTTCGCCGTGTCGACGGTGACGTCCGTGACGCCGAGGCCCGACAGCGCCGCGCGCACGGCCGCGGCCTGGTCCCGGTGCGCGGTGCCGACCGCGATCCGGTCGGCGGTCAGCGGCACCGGATCCGGCGCCCGCTCCGAGGTGGCCGCGCCGCCCCGGTCGAGCAGCCGCCGGACGACCTCGGCCACCGCCCGTACGGCCTCCGGGTCCGTGCGCGGAGTGTGCCGGGCGGGGAGCTGGAGCAGACCCCAACCGGACTCCGCCGCCTCGTCGATGACCCGGTCGGTCCCCGAACCGTCCGACGGGACACCGAAGTTCAGCCGCCGGTCGGCGTGACCGGTGCCGCTGCGGAACGGCGTGTACGGATAGAAGGCGTCCGAGACGAGCGGGGCCGCCGACGCGGGCAGCCGCCAGGACACCGGCAGCCGGTGCTGCGGCAGGTGCGGATTGTGGGCGAGCAGCGTCGTCACCGCGGACGCGGACGGGTCGTACGACAGGCCGGCCCACTGCTCCGAGCCGACGATGGCGAACGGGTCCAACTGGCCGGGGTCACCGACGAACAGCGCCCGCTCGAAGAGTCCCGCGACGGCGAGCAGCGCGTCCGAGCGCATCTGGTACGCCTCGTCCACGATGGCGTGCCGCCAGGGCTCGACCCCCTTGACGTGGGCCCACTTCGCCGCGGTGGAGATGACGACGTCCAGGCCCGCCAGGTCGGCCGCCTTCGTCGACTTGCGGACCTGGTCCAGGCCGTCGAGCGCCTTGTCGTACGGGTCGGAGTCACTGCTGTGCAGCCGCCCCACCGGCACGTCGGGGGCCTTCTCGGCGATCCGCAGCACCAGGTCGTCGACCTGGGCGTTGGTCTGCGCGATGACCATCAACGGGCGCCCGGCCGCGGCCAGTTCGAGAGCCGCGCGGACCACGAGCGTCGACTTCCCGGCGCCGGGAGGCGAGTCGACGACGACGCCGCGGTCGGTGCCGTGCAGGGTGTCGCGCAGGATCGCGTCGGTGGCGCGGGCGGCCTCTGCACCCGGGTCGAAGACGGCGGTCACAGGACGTCCTCCTCGGTCACCGGGTCCGGCAGCGGCAGCGCGTCCGGCTCACCCGGTGGCCCCCCGTGCGTCCACGGCGTGTCCTCCGGGTCGGGCAGCTTGGCGCCGCCGCGCTGCTCGTGCTCGAAGAGGGTGAAACAGAGGAGGTCCCCCTTCTCCGGCACGGACCCGGCCTCCGGCTCCTTGCCCCGGCCCATCTTGTCGGTGATCCGCAGCACCACGGCGGCACCCTCGTCCTCGTACCCCACGAACTCCGCGGACTGCGGTTTCCCGCCGAGCGAGCGGTACACCTTGGCCCGCTCGCCGAGGTGCGGGCGGTCGTCGGTGCGGACGGTGACCAGGGGGCGCGGACTCGGCCGCTTGCCCTCGCTGTACGCCATGACGACGTCGGTGACCTCGCCCGCGAACGCCTCTCCGGAGAGCCGCCGTCCCGCCATCACCAGCGGGTCGTCCAGCGCCTCCTGCGCTTCCAGGCGCGCCTGTTCCCGCTCGCGGGTGGCCAGCTTGTTCGCCGCGGTGACGGCGTCGTCCCGGCGCGGCTGCGGCGGCTCGCCCGCCACCACCCGGTCGCGGTGACCGGTGAACGACCAGCGGTCCCGGGTCCACCGGTCGGCCGCGCGCGGTCCCTCGGGCAGGGAGCGCAGCAGGTCGAGCCCGTGCCAGACCGCGTCCCAGGTGGGCCGGGTGACGCTCGCGACGAGATCACGGATCCGCCGCTCGGCCGCGGTCAGTTCACCGAGCCGGTCGTCCGCCTCGACGCCGTCCTCGGCGGCGGCGAACGCCGTCCGCGCCCGGTCGTACGCCTCGATGGCGGGGGCGAGCAGCTGGTTGTCGAAGGCGGGGTCGGTGGCGGGGCCGGCGGGCGGCCACACCAACTGGCCCCGGGTGTCCCGCTGGAGCTCGGCCCGCACCGCGGCCTCGGCGCCGGGCTCGCCCTCCGGAGGGTCGATCCAGGCGAGCAGTGCCCCGAGGTGCTGGTCCTCCAGGCTGCTCTGGCCGGTGGCCCAGTGCCGCGCGAGCACGTCGGTGAGAGCGAGCAGCAGGGCGGAGCCGGGCACCCGGGCCCGCTCCCCGAAGTGGGTGAGCCAGCGCCCGGACAACGGCACCCGCGGCGGCGCCGGATGCGGTGCCTCGGGATCCTGCTCGGCGGTGCGGCGGAACCGGGTGGAGCGCCCGAGGAGCCGCACGAACTCGATGCCCGCGCGGCCCGGCACGATCAACTGCGGCGCGTCCGAGCACAGTTCGACCTCGACCTTGACGCGCTTGCCGGTCTCCGGGTCGGTGTCGCTGCGCTCGGCCGCCTCGACCACGTCCGCGAACGTGTCGATGTACGGCAGGACGACGTCCGCCAGCTCGGCGAGGAACGCGAACCGCAGGTCGCGGTCGCGGGGCTGCGGCACGACCAGCAGCCGCGGCGCGTCCCGGTCGGTGCCGACGAGCGCGCCGAGCGGCGCCCCCGCTTCGCCCGCGGTGGTCAACGGCACGAACACCAGCGGCCGCTCGACGAGATGGCGGTGCAGCACGGTCGCGGTGGGCTGCGCCCGGCCGCTCTCGACGGCCTCCAGCCGGGCGAGCGTGGAGATCAGCGACATGCGCCCGCCTCCCGGCCGTCGCCCGACGCGGCGGTCGCCGACACCTGGGCCGGCACGGCGACCCGGCCGCCGAGCGCCTCCGCCCGCAGCCGGGCCGCTCTCCGCAGCGCCGCGACGGCCGGGTCCGCCGGATCGCCGGCGTCCCCGTGCGCCGCCGCGAGGACGTCGGTCACCGTCGTGAGACCGCCCAGCTCGGCACGCAGCGAACGGCCCAGGGACGTCACCACGCCCCGCGCGCGGGAACGGGCCCGGCAGTGGAAGGCCAGCTCGCAGGCGGACAGGCATTCGGGCGCGTACGTCGCGGGAACCGCCTCGACGGCCGTGATCAGCTCCTCGGCCGGGAGGTCGGGGGAGAAGCAGCTGCCCTCGGGCAGGGCCGCCGCGATGTCCTCGACCCGGGTGAGGCGCGCGAGCTGCCGGCGGGTGACGGCGCGCTGCTTGCGCACGTCGACGGCCGAGGCGGTGGGGAGGTTGGAGAAGTCCTTCGGGCAGACCAGCAGGACGCGGTGGCGGACCTCGGGAGCGGGATCGAGGCGGGCCGCGACCTCCTCCAGTGCGAGGACGTACACCGCGGACTGCCGGGCGGCGGCGCCCACCTTCGCCGGGTCGGCCGAACCGTCCAGCATCGGGAACGACTTGATCTCGACGACCGTCCAGCCGCCGTCGGGGTGCACGACCACCGCGTCCGGCTCCAGGAACGCGGCGGAACCCGCGACGTCCAGGGCGAGCATCGGATGGTCGAGCAGCGTCCAGCCGCCGGTGCCGGTGGCCTCGCGCAGGGCGAGGGCCGTACGGGCGGCACGCCCCTCGGGGCCGATCGCGCTCAGGTCGGGCACGGTACCGGAGCCGGGTGCCTCGGCGCCGGGGTCGAGCTTCTCGTGCACCAGCCGCAGCAGCTCGGCACCGCCGTCGGCCTTGACGCGGGCCTCGAACGCGTTGCCCCGCATGAAGGCGAACTGCGACTGGCCGAACGCGGACGGCGCACCGAGCGCGCCCGCCAGCTTCGCCTTGTCGACCCCCGCGCCGTCCAGCAGGGCCCGGCGGTCGCAGCCCGGGTTGGCCGCGAGCGCCGCGAGGGCGCGCGCGTCCAGTGCCTTCGGTGGGACGTCCGGACCGCGCAGCTCAGCGAGCTGCTGCCGCAGCGCCGTCCCCCGCGTCCGCGGGAGAGGCACCCGGCTCGGCTCCCGGTCCGGATCGGGACTCGCGCTGTCGGGGGATGCGTTCACCCGGGGAAGTCTGGCACCCCGCACTGACAATCGCGGAACCCTCGCCCCGCGCGACACCCGCGACCCACGGGACACGGCCCTCGAAGAGCGACCACAGGCGGTTCGCCGTGCGCATCACGAACGGGGTCAGCAGCAGGCCGACGCCCATCACGGCGGCGCCCGCGACGGCGTCCAGGAAGTAGTGGTTGGCGGTGCCCATCACGACGATCGTGGTGAACAGCGGATAGACGACACCGGCGACCTTCGCGGCGGGCGTACGGCCGTGGCGCCACAGCATCACGCCGCACCACAGCGCCCAGCCCACGTGCAGGCTCGGCATCGCCGCGTACTGGTTCGTCATCCCGCCCATGCCGCGCGGGGCGCTCGCCTCGCCGCCCCACCAGCCGTAGTCGCTGTACTGGGCCATGGTGTCGACGAAGCCGTGCCCCGGCGACAGCAGGCGGGGCGGGCACGTCGGCAGCAGCGTGAAGCCGATGAGGCCGATGAACGTGGAGGTCATCAGCCAGGTGCGGGCCGCGCGGTAGCGGACGGCCCGGGAGCGGAACAGCCAGACGAGGATGGCGGGCGTCACCAGGTAGTGCAGTGACGCGTACCAGAAGTCGGCGGGCACGCCCAGCCAGGCCTCGCGCGTGAACAGCCGGTTCAGCGGGTGCTCGGCGTTGAGGCGGAGGACCTTCTCGATCCGCAGGATCTGCAGGCCGTGGTCGACCGCGCCGGCCGTGTCGCCCCGGGCGAGCAGCCGGCCCGCCGAGTAGCACGCGTACACGAGGACTATCAGCGGGAGCTCGGTCCACCAGCGGAGCCGGCCCTGCGCGGCCGCGGACCTGCGCAGCTCGGTCCACCGGCGCAGCCGGGCGCGTGGTGCCGCCTCCGTACGCGGTGCATCGGTCTGCGGCATCCGATCGCCCTCCCCCATCTGCTCGTGGCCCTTCGTCTCGTCTGTCGTGACCCGACAGTCTGCAGTCTGCTGACGGCGGTGTGTGGCCACATGGGATTTTACGGTGCGTGCGGCCGCCCCGAAGGGGCGCCCCCGGTCCTCAAAGACGCGGAGATCGCCCCCCGGGTTGCCTCGCGCGCCGGTGCGCGATGATGGAGTGACCGACTTGTCAGCGGTTCCGAGTGCCCGTCCCCTCGCGCCGCCCGTCCCGGAAAGGCTCTTCTCCATGGCACCGCGCATCCTGCTGGCCCGGCACGGACAGACCGAATGGTCGCTGTCCGGAAAGCACACCGGCAGGACCGACATCCCCCTCCTCGACGAGGGGCGGCGCGGCGCCAAGCTGCTGGGCGAGCGGCTGCACCGGCCGCCCCTGGACGGGCTCCGCGGTGTCGAGGTGCGCACCAGCCCGCTGGTCCGCGCGCGGGAGACCTGCGAACTCGCCGGTTTCGGGGACCGCGCCGACACCTGGGACGCGCTCATGGAGTGGGACTACGGCGCCTACGAGGGGATGACCCCGGCCGAGATCCAGGCGGTCCGGCCCGGCTGGTTCATCTGGCGCGACGGGGTCCCCGGGGGCGAGACCCTGGAACAGGTCACCGCGCGCGCGGACGAGGTCGTCTCCTGGGCCCGCTCCGCCGACCGTGACGTGCTGGTCTTCGCCCACGGCCACATCCTGCGGTCGATCGGCGCCCGCTGGCTCGGACTCCCGCTGGACTTCGCGGCCCGCGTCCGCCTGAACCCGACCTCGCTGTCGGTGCTCGGCTGGGCCTACGGCGAGCCGGCCATCGAGACGTGGAACGACTGCGGACACCTGAGCGTCTGAGCGGCGATTCCGGCGATTCCCGCGGCTCCGGCGGGTTTCACGCCGTGCGCGGCAGGCTCGCGTGGCGGTCCAGGAACGCCGAGACGCCCGAGGCCCTGCGGTGCGGGAGCAGGACCCGGGCCGTGCCCGCCAGCATGGTCTGGATGCGGGAGGACTGGACCTCGCTCAGCAGCTCCAGGACGCGCAGCCCGGCGACGGCGGCCTCGTCCGGCCGCCCGCCGCGCGCCAGGTCGTCGGCCAGCTCGGCGGTGTAGAGGGCGATGTTGCGGGTGAAGTGCGGGTCCTGGAGGTCGGCCGCGCGGCGGGCGTGCCGGGCCGCCCGGGGCCAGTCGCCCAGCATCGACCAGCACTGCGCCTCCAGACCCTCCAGTTCGGCCTCCCCGTAGAACGTCATCCACTCGGGGTCCGTCTCGGCGGGGCCGCGCTCGTAGAGGGCGTGCGCACGGGCCATCGCCTGCTCGCAGCTCCTGCGGTCGGCGAGTCCCGCCCAGCCGCCCGCCTCGCGCAGCGCGAGCAGCGAGAGCAGGCGGGGGGAGCCGAGGGGGCGGGCCGCGCGCTGGGCCGCCTGGGCCGCGCGCACCGCCTCGCGCGGGCGGCCGGCGTCACGGGCGAGGAACGCGGTGTTGCAGAAGGCGTGCGCTTCGAGGCCCCCGTCGTCGGCCGTCCGCGCGGTCGCGAGCGCCTCCGCGTAGTGCGAGCGGGCGTCGTCGAAGCGCCCGGAGTCGTGGGCGAGCCAGCCCACCGAGATGGCCAGTTCTCCCGCGCCGGAGTACAGCCGGTCGGCGGTCGCCCGCCGGGTGGTGCCGGCGTCGAGCAGCTCGTAGGCGGTGCGCAGCGGGGCCGCCGCGCGCCGGTACAGGCCGTCGGCCCCGTGCCGGTCGTCGAGCAGCCGGATCTTGCGGACCGCCTCCTCCAGGGCGCCGGCCTCGGAGGTTCCCGCGCGGTGGACCCGCCGTTCGGCGGCCGCGGCGCTGTTGCCGAAGGCCACCGCGAAGGGTCCGAGTGAGGCCGCCGCCACGGTGGCGGTGCCTCCCGTCATGAATGCGCGACGCTGCACGTCGCTCTCCTCGTGGTTCTGACCGTTTTCCTCGTACGGGGCGTACGGATCGCATCCGGGATGCGGGTCGTACGGGGCGTGCGGATCGTGCGCGGCGTACGGGGGCTGCGGCTCGTAGGGGGTGGGGTGATGCGGGTTCGGCGTCTCGTACGTCCCTCGTGCCTCGTCCGTCTCATACGAGGCGGGCGAAGGGCTCGTGGGGTGCTCGGGGAGCGCCTCGTCCGTGCCCCGCGCCCCGCGTCCGCGTACCCATGAGCGGGGTGCGAAACCCAGGTCGGTCAGCGTGCGGCCGGGGAACATGTGCAGGAACACCCGCTCGTACGCGTAGTTGGGACAGCGGATCTCGCCCGCCTCGACGCGCCCGATGTAGCGCGCGTCGCAGCTCACCCGCTCGCCGATGTCGCGCGCGGCCCGCCGGACCAGCGCGGCGAACTCGCCGGGGGAGCGCGGGCCGCGCAACCGCCTGAAGGCGAGATTCGGCCGGGGTGGCCTGGGGGACGGGGACGAGGTCATCGTTGACGACGCCATGGCCGGGCCCTCTCTTGCGAACCGTCGAACCATGCCGGAGGCGGGGCGAGTTGCCCGGGTTGTGCCCAGTAGATGCCTGCTTCCGGCGGGGCAAGAACGTACCTGCTGTGACAACGCCACCACGCTGGGTTTGGCTACAAACCGGATATCTCATCCACGATCCGCCATGAACTGCCATCCTTTGCGGCGCAGTTTCGCCGTAGCCGTTGACGTCCTGGCGCGTTGAACCCGATGGACCGGGAGCCGCCCGAACTCCCGACCCACTCGTCATGAGGAGGGGTTCCGTTGGAGGCCGGGATGCAGATCAGGCAGAGCACCGAGGCACGTACACCGCTGTCGACGGCACAGCACGGACCGTCCCCGGAGTACGGCGCCCCCCAGCGCCCGGTCGCCGAGTGCGACCTCGTGACCGTTCCGGCACGTCAGGGGCTGGAGGCGGTCGACATTCTGCGCCGCGGCGCCTGCGACGCCGTGGGGCCCGTGCTGCACGACGACGACTGCGACACCCTCGGCTTCCTGGTGCCGCCGGGCACCGCGGACGCCTGGGACGTGCCGGGCAGCACCTGCACACAGACGGAGGGCCGCGGCCTGCGGCTGGCCCCCGAGCCCCCGGTCGAGGGCTCGGACTGGCTCCTGCCGCCCGGCGAGGCCGACCTCGCCACCGACCCGGCGGTGCTGCGGGCCGCACTGGGCGAGGCGGCCCGGCTCATCGAGGCCGCGGACGGCTGCCAGTGACCGCGCCCGCCGCCCGCCGTCCGTCCCCGGTGACCCGCCGCTGAGCCGAGCCCCCCGCGCCCCCCGATAATGGCGGGATGGCACGGGCGAAGAACCAGCGGTCGGACGACCGCCGCGACACGGGACGGGCCGCGCGGCGCGGTCAGGCGGCCGAGGCGGTCGTCGAGACCGTCGACGGCGGGCTCGCCGAGCTGCTGCCCGACCGGGACCGGGCGCGCGCCTGGACGCTGCTCATCGACGGCGCCCCGCAGTCCCACGTGGACCTCGACGACCCGTCCTACCTGAGCTTCGAGTACCAGCGCCGCCTCGGCCACGTCATCGACCTCGTCGCACCGACGGGCAAGCCCGTGCAGGCCGTGCACCTCGGCGGCGGAGCGTTCAGCCTCGCCCGCTACGCCGCCGCGACCCGCCCCCGGTCCACCCAGCAGGTCGTCGAGCGGGACGCCGCCCTCGTCCGACTGGTCCGCCGCGAGCTGCCGTTGGACCCGAACGCCCGGATCAGAGTGCGGTCCACGGACGCCCGCGAAGGTCTCGCCAAGGTGCCCGACGGCTGGGCCGACCTGGTCATAGCGGACGTCTTCAGCGGCGCGCGCACCCCGGCCCACCTCACGTCCGTCGAGTTCGTCACCGAGGTCCGCCGCGCTCTGAAGGCCTCCGGGGTCTACGCCGCGAACCTCGCCGACGGACCGCCGCTCGCCCACCTCCGCGGCCAGATCGCCACCGTGGCCGCCGTCTTCCCCGAACTCGCCCTGATCGCCGACCCGGCGGTGCTGCGCGGCAAACGCTTCGGCAACGCCGTCCTCGTCGCCTCCGGGCTGCCGCTCCCGGTCGCCGAACTCACCCGCCGCGCGGCCTCCGACCCGCACCCCGCGCGGGTCGAACACGGCAGGCAGCTCGCCGACTTCACGGGCGGCGCCGTGCCGGTCACCGACGCGGTGGCCGTGGCGTCACCGGCCCCGCCGCCCTCGGTCTTCCGCTGACCCGGAGCCCCATCCACGGCAGGACCGGGCCCGGCGGGACGTCAGTACGTCCCGATCTCCACGCGGGGCGGCCCGTCGTGCCAGGTGCAGAACACCGACACCCGGTCCGCGCCCGCGGAGTACTCCACGCGGATCCACGACTCGGTCTTCCACACCTGCATCGACCAGCCGGCCTTCGGCGTCGCCGAGACCAGCGTCGCGTAGGCGGGACCGATGTCGAAGACCGCCCGGCCGCCGTCGGTGTCGTAGCTCTTGACCTGGCCGGAGGCGCTGGGGGAGGCGGGCGGGGGGCTGCCGCCCGGTGTCGCGGACGCCGACGGTGTCGCGCTCGGCCGCGGCGTCGCCGACGGCCTGCCCGACGCCTTCTTCGACGGCTCGGCCCGATGGGTCGAGGAGGCCAGTGGCTTCGACTCCTGCGTCGTCGCGCCGGCCGCCGTGATGGGCAGGGCGCGCGGCGGGTCGTACGCCGTCCCCGTCATCACCGTGTGCACACCCCACCACGACAGTGTGACCGCCGCGCCCGTGGCGAGCGACCACGCGAGTACGTGTACGAATCCTCTGCGCATCGCGGCCATACTGCACCACGCGCCCCACGGGTGTCTCAGGGACCCGGCACCGCCGGGAGGCGCCGCGGACGTCCGGCCGGGATTGTCCACAGGTGCCCGGCACAGGTTGTCCACAGGCACCCTGGGCCATCGCCCGGATGGGCTACGGTGCCGCCCATGGCAAGTGTGCTCGTGGTCGAGGACGACCAGTTCGTGCGCTCGGCCCTCATCCGGCATCTGACCGAGGCCGCACACACCGTGCGCAGCGTCGGTACGGCCCTGGAGGCGCTGCGCGAGGTCGCCCATTTCTCCTTCGACGTCGTGATCCTCGACCTCGGACTGCCCGATCTGGACGGGTCCGAGGCGCTGAAGATGCTGCGCGGCATCACCGACGTGCCGGTCATCATCGCCACCGCGCGGGACGACGAGACGGAGATCGTCCGCCTGCTGAACGACGGCGCGGACGACTACCTGACCAAGCCGTTCTCGGTCGAGCACCTGTCGGCGCGGATGGCCGCCGTGCTGCGCCGTTCCCGCACGAGCACGGCCGACGCCCCGCCGTCCACGGTCATCCGCGTCGGCGGCCTCGCCATCGACCCGCTGCGCCGCCAGGCCGAACTGGACGGCGTACGACTCGACCTCACCCGGCGCGAGTTCGACCTGCTCGCCTTCCTCGCCGGCCGCCCCGGCGTCGTCGTCCCGCGCAAGGAGCTGCTCGCCGAGGTGTGGCAGCAGGCGTACGGCGACGACCAGACCATCGACGTCCATCTGTCCTGGCTGCGCCGGAAGCTGGGCGAGACGGCGGCACGGCCGCGCTATCTGCACACCCTGCGCGGCGTCGGCGTGAAGCTGGAGCCGCCGAGAGCGGAGCGACCGCTGTGAGGTGGGCCCTGGTCAAGGTCTGCGTGGCGGTGACCACGATGGTCGTCGTCGCCTTCGCGGTGCCGCTCGGCCTGGTCATCAAGGAGATGGCACGCGACCGGGCGTTCTCGAACGCCGAGCGGGAGGCCGCCGCCATCGCGCCCGCCCTCTCCATCACCACCGACCGGGACGAGCTGGACCGCGTCGTCGCCTCGGCCGGCTCGGACGCGGGCATCGGCGTGCACATACCCGCCGCCGACCGGGAACCGGCGGTCGAGATCGGCAAGCGGCGTGCCGCCGCCGAGGACATCGCCATGACCCGCAAGCTCGGCCGGGCCTCCACCACGGAGGTGGCCGGCGGATCGACCCTGCTCCAGCCCATCGCCATCAGCTCGGGCGAGATCGCGGTCGTCGAGGTGTACGTCCCCGAGGCCGAGGTCAGCAACGGCGTGGGCACCGCCTGGGCGGTCCTCGCCGCGGTCGGCGTCGCGCTCATCATCGGCTCCGTGGCGGTCGCCGACCGGCTCGGCATCCGTATGGTCCAGCCCGCGCAGCGCCTGGTCGAGAGCGCGCACGAGCTGGGCGAGGGGAAGCTGGGCTCCCGGGTGCCCGAGGAAGGGCCCACCGAACTGCGGCTGGCCGCCGTCGCGTTCAACGCGATGGCCGACCAGGTCGTCCAACTCCTCGCCAACGAACGAGAGCTGGCCGCCGACCTCTCGCACCGGCTGCGCACCCCGCTGACCGTGCTCCGCCTCAACACCGCCTCGCTCGGCGACGGTCCGGCGGCCGAACAGACCCGGGCCGCCGTCGAGCAGCTGGAGCGCGAGGTCGACACGATCATCCGGACGGCCCGGGACGCCAAGCCGCAGACCGCGGCGATCGGAGTCGGCGCCGGCTGCGACGCGGCCGAAGTGGTCCGTGAGCGGATGGACTTCTGGTCGGCGCTCGCCGAGGACGAGGGCCGCAAGGTGCGCGTGGCCGGGGTGGACCGGCCGGTCCGCATCCCCGTGGCCCGCGCCGATCTCGCGGCCGCGCTCGACGCCCTCCTCGGCAACGTCTTCCGGCACACCGCCGAGGGCACGGCGTTCGCGGTCGACGTGCACAACGGCGAGGACGCGGTGATCGTGCTGGTCTCGGACGCGGGACCCGGCATCGTGGACCCCGAGGCCGCCATGGCGCGCGGCCGCGGCTCGGGCAACGACGGCTCGACCGGGCTCGGCCTGGACATCGTGCGCCGGCTCGCGGAGTCGACCGGCGGTGACGTACGGATCGGTTCCTCCGTGCTGGGCGGGACCGAGGTGCGCATCTGGATCCAGCTGGACGGCCGGGCGCCGGTCCGCCGCGGCCACCGGGGGACGGTCCGCCGCCGCAGGCGCGGCGCCGGCGTGAGCTGAGCACGCCCGACGAGAAACGGAGCTCCGGCCGCGGGTGACCACGACGGACCGGCCGTCCGGTCGCGGCCGCGCGCCGGGACGATCCGCCCCGCGCCGGGCCGATCCGCCCCCGTGCCGGCCGTTCCCCGCCCCCGCGCCGCCCCCGCCGAACCGCCCATATTGGTCTCGACCTTTAACCGTCCCCGATGCCTTCCTTAAGCGGACCCTAAGATCCTCAACCTCCGCCCGGATGGGCCGGTTTGACCGATTCCGGATCGCTAGCGTGTGCCGCACCCCCATGGGACCCCCCCTGAGAACCCCGTGAAACCGCGAAGGCAGGCACGCGATGAGCAGTACGCACCGGCGCAAGGTCAGTGGCAGGAACAAGGCGATAGGCGGCGTGGTCGCCGCGGCCGTGGTAGGCGGCGGCGCCCTCCTGTTCACCGGCAGCGCGCAGGCGGCGAGCGTCGGCGCGGCGTACACGAAGACCAGCGACTGGTCGACCGGATACACCGCGCAGTACGTCGTCACCAACGACACCGCCCAGGCGAAGAAGGACTGGAAGCTGGAGTTCGACCTGCCCTCCGGCAACACGCTCGGCTCGCTGTGGAACGCCACGTCGAAGGTGAGCGGTCAGCACGTGACCGTGAGCCCCCCGTCCTGGGACAAGGACGGGCTGGCGCCCGGTGCGACCGTCACCGTCGGATTCGTCGTGAACGGCACCGCCGACCCGACCGGCTGTCTCATCGACGACGCCAGGTGTTCGGTGGACGGCGGCGCGACGCCCGAACCGAGCGGCCGCCCGAGCGAGTCCGCGAGCCCCACGGCGAGCCCCGTGCCGACCGCCACCGCTTCGCAGAGCGAGAGCCCGAAGCCCACCGCGACGGCCACCACCGCGACCCCCACCCAGAGCTCGGGCAGCGGCAGCGCCACGACGGCGGGCTTCGCGCCCTACGTCGACACCTCGCTCTACCCGGCCTTCGACCTCGTCAAGGCGGCCGAGGCCACCGGCGTGAAGAACTACAACCTCGCCTTCATCACCGACGGCGGCGGCTGCACCCCCAAGTGGGGCGGCGTCAGCGACCTCGCGAGCGACGCGGTGGCCTCCCAGATCGGCGCGCTGCGCGCCAAGGGCGGCGACGTCCGGGTCTCCTTCGGCGGCGCCTCCGGCTCCGAGCTGGCCACCACCTGCTCCTCGGCGGACGCGCTCGCCGCGGCGTACGGCAAGGCCGTCGACGCGTACAAGCTCACGAAGGTCGACTTCGACATCGAGGGCGGGGCGCTGCCGAACACGGCCGCGAACACCACCCGCGCGAAGGCCATCGCCAAGCTCCAGCAGCAGCACCCCGGCCTGGACGTCTCGTTCACCCTGCCGGTCATGCCCGAGGGCCTCACCCAGGACGGCGTGAACCTCCTCTCCAACGCCAAGTCGAACGGCGTGCGGATCACCACCGTGAACATCATGGCGATGGACTACGGCCCCGCGTACAGCGGTGACATGGGCACCTACGCCGAGCAGGCCGCCACCGCCACCCAGGCGCAGATCAAGGGGGTCCTCGGCCTCTCCGACAGCGCCGCGTGGAAGGCCGTCGCCGTCACCCCGATGATCGGCGTCAACGACGTCTCGTCCGAGGTCTTCAAGGTCGACGACGCCGCGCAGCTCGTGACGTTCGCGCAGTCGAAGGGCCTCGGCTGGCTCTCCATGTGGTCCGCGACCCGCGACAAGCAGTGCGCCGGCGGCGCCAAGAACTCCGCCGACCCGGTCTGCTCCTCCATCACGCAGAGCGACGGCGCCTTCTCGAAGGCCTTCGGGGCCTACAAGTAGCCATCCGAAAACGGGGGTTGCGCGCCCCGGCCGGACTCCGCACCCCCCACCCGGCCGGGGCGTCGTGGCGTTCCTCCCCGCCCGGAGACACATCGGGGCGCGGCACCCCCCTCGGTGCCGCGCCCCGTTCCCGTGTCCCCGCCCCTTGTTCCCCCCCGCGCGGGCCCGCGCGCCCGGCCTACTCGGCGGGCGCGACCGGCGCGAGCGTTCCGGTGCGTGCGGCCTGGCCGTACCAGTGGGCGCTCGACTTCGGGGTGCGGACCTGGGTCGCGTAGTCGACGTACACCGCGCCGAACCGCTTGCCGTAGCCGTACGCCCACTCGAAGTTGTCCAGCAGGGACCAGAGGTAGTAGCCGCGGACGTCCGCGCCGTCGGCGATCGCCCGGTGCACGGCGGACAGGTGGCCGTTCAGGTAGGCGATGCGCTCGGGGTCGTGGACGCGTCCGTCCGGGTCCGGCTTGTCGTCGTAGGCGGCGCCGTTCTCCGTCACGTACAGCGGCAGGCCCGGCACCTCGCGGGTGTAACGCATGATCAGATCGTGCAGACCCGACGGGTCGATCGTCCAGCCCATCTCCGTGCGCTCGCCCGGCGTCTGGTGGAACGCGACGTCGTCCGCCCCGGGCCAGGGGGAGTGCGAGCTGGCACCGTGACCGTCAGCGCGCGGACCGTCCGCGGGCGCCTCTGCGGCCGAGACCAGCGTCGGCGTGTAGTAGTTGAGACCGAGCGCGTCCAGCGGCTGCTTGATCGTCTTGAGGTCGCCCTCCTGGACGAACGACCAGTCGGTGACCGACCGGGTCGCCGCGAGGAGCGTCTGCGGGTACGCGCCGTGCAGCATCGGTCCGTGGAAGATGCCGTTGGCGAGGTCGTCGATGCGCTGCACGGCGTCCAGGTCCGCCGGGTCCTGCGAAACGGGCCTGACCACCGAGGAGTTGAGGCTCACCGCGACCGAGTTGCGGGACGGCATCACGGAACGCAGCGCCGACGTGCCGAGTCCGTGGGCCAGGTTGAGGTGGTGGGCCGCGCGCAGGGCGGCCACCGGGTCCGTCCGGCCGGGAGCGTGCACCCCGGAGCCGTAGCCGAGGAACGCGCTGCACCAGGGCTCGTTGAGGGTGATCCACTGCTCGACGCGGTCGCCGAGCGCCTCGCCCACGATCTGCGCGTACTCCGCGAACCGCAGCGCGGTCTCCCGCTCGGGCCAGCCGCCCGCGTCCTCCAGCTCCTGCGGCAGGTCCCAGTGGTAGAGGGTCACGGCGGGCTTGATGCCGTGCGCGAGCAACTCGTCCACCAGCCGGCGGTAGAAGTCGAGGCCGCGCTGCACGGCGGGACCCCGGCCGGTCGGCTGCACCCGCGACCAGGAGACCGAGAAGCGGTACGCGCCCAGGCCGAGGTCGGCCATCAGGGCCACGTCGTCGCGGTAGCGGTGGTAGTGGTCGACAGCGATGTCGCCGTGCTCGCCGCCGGCCGTCCTGCCCGGCGTATGACTGAAGGTGTCCCAGATCGAGGGGGTGCGGCCGTCCTCCCGCACCGCCCCCTCGATCTGGTACGCGGAGGTCGCCGCACCCCAGAGAAAGGCCGGAGGGAAGGTCAGGGGCGATACGGACTCAGGCATGGAAGCGCTCCCAAGGGGGTCGTGAAGACCGACGGGTTGGAGGAGGGGGAGAGGCGGGAGTACGGGGGCCGGGGCAGCGGTGGCCCGGCCCCCGGGCGAGCGGTCAGCCCTTGATCGCGCCCTGCATGATCCCGCCCACGATCTGCTTGCCGAACAGCAGGAAGGCGATGAGCAGCGGCAGGGTGCCGAGCAGCGCGCCCGCCATGATGACGGCCTGGTCGGGGATGTATCCGGTGCCCAGCGAGTTCAGGGCGACCTGCACGGTCGGGTTCTGCTGGTTGAGCGCGATGATCGGCCACAGGAAGTCGTTCCAGGCCATCACGAACGTCAGCAGGCCGAGTACCGCCATGGCCGGCCGCGCCGCCGGGAAGACGACGTGCCAGACGACCCGCAGACTGCTGGCGCCGTCGACCCGCGCCGCCTCGATCAGCTCGGTGGGCAGCGCCTGCACGAGGTACTGCCGCATGAAGAACGTGCCGAAGGCGCTCACCAGGGTGGGCAGGATGACCGTCTGCAGCTGGTTGGACCAGCCGAGGTTGCTCATCCACAGGTACAGCGGGACGACCGCGAGCTGCGGCGGGATCATCATCGTGCCGATGGTGAGCACCAGCAGCAGGCCGGAGAACCTGAACCGCAGCTTGGCGAAGGCGAATCCGGCGAGCGTGGAGAACACGACCGTGCCGACGGTGATGGTCCCGGCGACGATCGTGGAGTTGACCATCGCGGTGCCGAGCCCGGCCTGCTCCCACGCGGCCTGGAGGTTCTTGAACAGGTTCCCGCCGAACCACAGCGGGGGCGGCGACTGTGCCAGCCGCTCGTTGTTGCGGGAGGCCGCGATGGCCGTCCAGACCAGCGGAGCGAGCGAGACCAGCGCGAGGACGGTCAGGACGAGATAGGTGACCGGGCCCGCGTGGAGCTGCTTGCCCGCGCCGATGATCCTGCGGCGCCCGGGGACCCGGTCCTCCGGCTCCTTCGCCCCTGCCTGAGGTGCAGTCAGTTCAGTGGTGGTCATTGGGATTTCCTCAGCCGTCGGGTGACCAGCAGGTTGATCACGGCGATGATCAGCAGGATCAGGAACATGGTCCACGCGATCGCCGACGCCTTGCCGAGGTTGCCGATGGTCCAGCCCTGGTCGTACATGTAGAGGCCGAGCGTCTGGTACTGGTGCGCGGAGCCGCCCTTCGACCCGCTGACCCCGCCGAACAGGAGCGGCTCACCGAAGACCTGCGTCGCGCCGATGGTGGAGACGACCACGGTGAACAGGATCGTCGGCCGCAGCATGGGGACCGTCACGTGGCGGAACTGCTGCCAGCGGCCCGCGCCGTCCAGCGCCGCCGACTCGTACAGGTCGGCGGGGATCGCCTGCATCGCCGCCAGGTAGATCAGCGCGTTGTAGCCGGTCCACCGCCAGATCACGATCGAGGAGACGGCGAACTGGCCGCCCCAGTCGGACTCGCGCCAGTTGATCGGGTCGACCCCGACGAAGTGGAGCAGCCAGTTGATCATGCCGCCGTCCCACGAGTACAGCAGCGTGAAGACGAGCGTCGCCGCCGCCACCGAGGTGGCGTACGGGGTGAGCATCACGACCCGCCACACGGTCGAGCCGCGCAGCCGGTAGTTGAGCAGGTGGGCGATCCCGAGGGCCATGACCAGCTGCGGCACCGTGGAGATCACGCCGATGGTGAAGGTGTTCTCCAGGGCGTTCCAGAAGAACTCCGAGGACAGCAGGTTCTTGTAGTTGTCGAGACCGGCCCAGGTCTGGTGGTCCAGGCCGGAGAGCTGCACGTTGTGCAGCGAGTACCAGGCCGTGTAGAGCAGCGGCACGAGCCCGAAGGCCCCGAAGAAGATGAAGAAGGGGGCGATGAACGCGTACGGCGACGCCTTCATGTCCCAGCGGTACAGCCGGCTGCGCCAGGAGTCCGGGCCCGGCGGTGGCGTACCGCGACCCTGAGCGCCCCGGGCCGCGCCCGGCTGGGAGCCGGGCGCGGCGTCGGCGCTCGTCGCGGGGTGCGCGAGAGCCTGCTTGGAGCTGGTCACTGGCCGAGCACGTCCTTGATCTCCGCCTTGGCCGCGTTCCAGCCCTGCGAGGGGGACTTGCCCTTCTGCTCGACCTGGAGGATGCCCACGTCGGTGATCGCGGTGCCGATCGGCTGGTCCTTGGTGCCGAAGTTCTGGACCGGGATGGTCTTCGCCGAGTCGGCGAAGATCTGGGTGATCGGCGCGTCCGAGAAGTACGACGTCGTCGCGGTCGCCGGCTTCAGGGTGTCGTACGCCGCGGGCGTCGACGGGAAGCTGGCCTGCTTGGCGAAGACCTTCGCCTGCTGCTCGGGCGCGGTCAGCCACTTGGCCAGGGCGATGGCCTCCTTCTGGTGCTTGCCCGCCGTCGGCACGCCGATGAACGAACCGCCCCAGTTGGCCGCGGTCGGCGCGGCCGCCACGTCCCACTTGCCCTTGCCGGCGTCACCGGACTTCTCCTGGATGTAGCCCATCATCCAGGCGGGGCAGGCCACCGTCGCGAAGGAACCCTTGGCGAAGCCCTGGTCCCACGTCGGGTCGAACTGCTTCAGCTTCGCCGACATGTCGCTGGTCGCCACCGTCATCGCGGCGTTCCAGGACTTCTTCACGCCCGTGGACTTGTCCCAGATGACGTTGCCGTCCTTGTCGTAGTACCGCTGGCTCTCGCCACCGAGGGCCGCGTTGTAGACCGAGGAGGCGGAGTCCACGAACTTGGTGCCGCTCGGCGCCTTCTTCATGTACTGCTTGCCGAGGTCGACGTACTTGGCCCAGTCGCCCTTCCACTGCGCGGCGAGCTTGGTGCGGTCGGTCTCCAGACCGGCCTTCTTGAACAGGTCCTTGCGGTAGCAGATCGCCATCGGGCCGATGTCCGTACCGAGCGCGATGGTCTTGCCGTCCTTGTTGGTGGCCTGGGCGAGCTTCCAGTCCAGCCACTGCGACTTGTCGACCTCCTTGCCGAGGTCGACGAACTTGTCGGCCTGGGTCTGGACGGCCTCCGTTATGTTGCCGACCTCGATCGCCTGGATGTCGTCGGTGCCGGAGCCGGCCTGCAGACGGGTGAGCGTCTTGGGCCAGTAGACGTCGGTGCGGGTGGTGACGTTCTCCTTGATCGAGATGTCCGGGTGCTGCTTCATGTACTCGTCGTACAGACCGGCCTGCTTGTAGCCGAAGACGCCGAAGGTGCCGACGGACAGGGTCGTCTTGCCCTTGGCGTCGCCCCCGTTGTTCGCGTCCGACGAGCCGCTGTCCGGGTCGCTGGAACAGCCGGCCAGCAGCCCCGTGGCGAGCGCGGCGACGGCCGCGATGGCCCCCAGCCTGCGGGATCGGCGGGTACTCGTGCGCATTGCGTCCTCCTGTTGCCTGACGTGCCGACCCCCCGGCCAACTGCATTGGTGGCGCCCGTTGTTACTCGCTGCGGCTCGGGCGGGGAACGTGCGGGTTGTGTATGTGTCAGGTACTGTGGGAGCGCTCCCACCAGTGATGTGTTGAAGAGTCGTCGGTTCCCGCGGGGGTGTCAAGGGTGGGGGAGCGGAGAGATGCGTTCAGTTATCGGCCTGTTAGCTGAAGATGTCATTCCGCTACATGGCCAGAGTTGTCTTATAGCCCCTTCGGAGCCCGAAGGCGAGCGCCGGGGTGCGGGAAGGGCCCCCACGCGGACGTGAGCGGCGCTCACCTCGGCGGACGGGGCTGTTAGATTCCAGGCCACTTGGTGTCGACGGGAGGGCGAAGCCCATGGCAGTCCACGGAGCGCGGGGCCGCAGCGGCGGGCGGCCCACCCTCGAAGAGGTGGCCGCGCGCGCCGGCGTGGGCCGCGGCACGGTCTCCCGGGTGATCAACGGCTCCCCGCGGGTCAGCGACGCGACCCGCGCCGCGGTCGAGGCGGCGGTCGCCGAACTCGGGTACGTCCCCAACACGGCGGCCCGGGCCCTGGCCGCCAACCGCACGGACGCCATCGCCCTGGTGGTCCCCGAGCCGGAGACCCGGTTCTTCGCGGAACCGTACTTCTCGGACATGCTGCGCGGTGTCGGGGCGGAACTCTCCGACACCGAGATGCAGTTGCTGCTGATCTTCGCGGGCAGCGACCGGGAGCGGGAGCGCCTCGCCCAGTACCTGGCGGCGCACCGCGTGGACGGGGTGCTGCTCGTCTCGGTGCACGCGGACGACCCGCTGCCCGACCTGCTCTCCCAGCTGGAGATCCCGGCGGTGATCAGCGGCCGGCGCTCGGCCGAGGAGACGCTGCCGTCGGTGGACTCCGACAACTACGGCGGGGGCCGCGCCGCCGTGCAGCACCTGGTCGCCCGCGGCCGGCGCTCCATCGTCCATCTCGCCGGCCGCATGGATGTGTACGGAGCCCAGCAGCGCGTCGCCGGATACCGCCAGGGACTGCTCGACGCGGGCCGTCCGGTGGACGACCTGCTGATCGTGCCGGGCGACTTCACCGAGGAGGGCGGCCGCCGGGCCATGACCCTGCTGCTGGAGCGCTGCCCCGACCTCGACGCGGTCTTCGCCGGCTCCGACGTCATGGCGGCGGGCGCCCGCCAGGTCCTGCGCGAGACCGGCCGCCGCATCCCGGACGACGTGGCCCTGATCGGCTACGACGACTCGGCCATAGCCCGCCACATGGAACCGCCCCTCACCAGCGTCCGCCAGCCCATCGAGGACATGGGCCGCGCGATGACCGACCTCCTCCTCGGCGAAATAGCGGACCGCCGCCCCGCCACCTCCCGCACCCTGGAGCAGCGCCAACTGGTGCTGCCCGCCGAGCTGGTGGTGCGGGCGTCTTCGTAGTCCCGGTGCTCCGGCTGCTCCCGGGCCGCGGGCGAACACCTTCCAGCGTTGAACCACTGGCCGGAAGCGGTCGTGTTGAGCGTCACATGTGGCAACCGTGTCGTTCGCACAACGGGCTTCGACCCTTGTGGTGAGGCGGTGTGCGCAGATTCCCGCCCGTGGCGGATGCAAACGGAAGGGATCTTTCAGCCGTCCCCGGCCCGCTGGTGCCGTGGCCTGGGAATACCTGTGGAGACCGCTGATCCGTCTGGACTAGCGTTGCCGTCGAACCGGGGGGAAGCGGTCCCTGACCAGGACCTTTTCGTGTCCCCCCACATCGATGATCAGGGGGAAGCAATGCGCAGGACTGTAGCCCTTGCCACCGTCGCGACCGCGCTCGCGGGATCGCTGGCCGGCTTCGGAGGCCAGGCGATGGCCGTGTCGAACGGGACGGCGCCGCGAGTGTCGCAGGCGTCGTCGCAGGCGGCCGGTTGCGTGACGGTCGTCCGCTGGTACAACAAGCGCTTCAACCGCATGGTCGAGGTGAAGAACAGCTGCGCCCGCACGGCGTGCTTCAGCGTCACGGTGGCCGCACGGCGGGACCCGGACCTCTCGATCGGCAAGAACAAGAAGGAGTCCTTCGCCTACGGCGGGGTCGCCTGGACCAAGGGCTCGGGCATCAAGAACAAGGCCTGCTGACCCTCACCTCCCTCTCGCGGCCGCGTCCGGACCGTGAGCTCGAGTGACGGCCCGGAAGTGCCCTCCGCACCGGGACGCGGGACCTCCCAGGTCTCTCGCCCGGAGCGGAGGGCACTTCTCGTGCGCCCGCCGCCCCGCCACCTCCCGCACGGGCGGGTTCGACGCGCCCGGAATGCCTGGCCTGCGGTTTCCGTCCCTTCGGAGGGCTCGGTAGGGCAGGCTGATGGGCATGGTCCTGCATCCCTTGCTCGGAGTCGACGAAGTGCCCGCCGTGGAGACGTACTTGGGCCGGGTGGGTGAAGTGTTCACGGTGTTCCGTGAGCAGGACTCCGGGTGTGTGTCCTACGGAGTGCGCCTTCTCGACGGCGCCCGCTGGTTCGTCAAGGAGGCCGCCGACGAACGGGGCCGCCGCTCGCTCGACCGGGGATGGGCGTTCCACCGGTCCGTCCGGCACACCGCGATCGTGCCCCAGGTCCACCGGATGGCCGTCCGGGACGGGTGGGCGGTGGTCATGCCGTGGCGCGAGGGCGAGGTGCTCCACCACCCCACGGAGGGCAACCCACGGGACCGTACGGCCCCGGGCAGCCCGATGGCCCGCTTCCGGTCCCTGCCCGTCGCCGACATCCTGCGTGCCTACGACCGGGTCCTCGACGCCCACCTCGCCGTCGAGGCCGCCGGTCATGTCGCCGTCGACTTCTACGACGGCACGCTGCTCTACGACTTCACCGGCCGGACGGTCCACCTCGTCGACCTCGACGCGTACCGGCCCGGCCCCTTCGTCCTCGACGAGGAGCGGCTGCCGGGCTCACGACGGTTCATGGCGCCCGAGGAGTTCGAGCGCGGGGCCGTGATCGACACCCGGACGACCGTCTTCACGCTCGGCCGGGCGGCCCGTCTGCTGCTCGACGCGGGCGACGAGGAACGGGCCTGGCGCGGCACCCCGGAACTGCTGGCGGTCGTCGAGCGCGCCACGTTCCCCGCTCCGGACGACCGCTTCCCCGACGTCCACCACTTCGCGGCGGCGTGGCGCACGGCCGGCGGCGCCCGGCAGCGCTGACCTCAGCCACGCACCGTCAGTTCCCAGCGGACCTCGCCGTCCTGCCACGCGTCGGTCGGCGAAAGACCCGCCGCCGCGGCGACGGCGGCGGAGGCGTGGTGCGCGGGGTGGACATGCGCGACGACCGTACGGACGCCGAACGCGCCGGTCAGCAGCGGGACCAGGGACCGGGCCGCCTCCACCGCGTACCCGCGCCCCTGCCAGGGCGTCCCCACCACCCAGGCGATCTCCGCGGCCTCCCCCTCGACGGTGGCCTGGACGGTCCCCACCAGGCACCCCTCCGGACGCGCCCGGAGCACCCAGTTGCACCAGACGACGGCGGGGTCCGGGGAGCCCGCGACGAGCCGTTCGTACCGCGCCCGCAGCGCCTCGGCGGTGAGCGGCTCCCCGCCGATGAACGCGTGCAGCGCCGGATCGGACAGCACGGCGGCCATCTCCTCGGCGTGCGCGGCGCGCAGGGGGACCAGGTCGAGCCGGGCGGTGGTGGTGTCGGGCTCGGGGTCCATGGCGTCTCCGTTCGGCGGCCGCCCGGGGGGCCGGGGCACCCCGGGAACGCAATCAGCCGGTGACCTGTTCAACAGGTCACCGGCTGACTACTCAGGGTGAGTGACGGGACTTGAACCCGCGGCCACCTGGACCACAACCAGGTGCTCTACCAACTGAGCTACACCCACCATGTCCGGTCTTCGTGCTTCTCCGACCGGCCGAGAAAAAGTGTACAGGGTCGGAAGGGGTGCTCGCGCACGGCTTTTTCCGGGGCCCGGACGGGCCCCGTCAAAGGCCTACTCGGTGGGTACGACGTGCTTGGCGGCGATGGTGCGGGCGGTGTCCGAGTCGGGTCCGGGCTGCGGGACGAAGATCGCCTCGCGGTAGTAGCGGAGCTCGGCGATGGACTCGCGGATGTCGGCGAGCGCGCGGTGGTTGCCGTTCTTGTCGGGGCTGTTGAAGTACGCCCGGGGGTACCAGCGGCGCGCCAGCTCCTTCACCGACGAGACGTCGACGATGCGGTAGTGGAGGTAGCCCTCCAGGCTCGCCATGTCGCGCAGCAGGAAACCGCGGTCGGTGCCGACGGAGTTCCCGCACAGCGGCGCCTTGCCGGGCTCCTTCACGTGCTCCCGTACGTAGGAGAGGACCTGCGCCTCGGCGTCCGCCAGGGTCGTGCCCCCGGCGAGCTCCTCCAGCAGACCGGACTTCGTGTGCATCTGGCGCACCACGTCCGGCATCGTCTCCAGGGCGGCGTCCGGCGGGCGGATCACGATGTCCACACCGTCGCCGAGTACGTTCAGCTCCGAGTCGGTGACCAGCGCGGCCACCTCGATGAGCGCGTCATCCGACAGCGAGAGCCCGGTCATCTCGCAGTCGATCCACACCATGCGATCGTTCATGTGTCTCACCCTACGGCCCGCCCCGGCCAGGTGGACCCGCCCGTGCGCCGGGCCGCCGCGCCGGATCGCCCGGCGCACGGCATGCGTGAGGGCCCGCACCCGAAGGCGCGGGCCCTCACGGACAGGGCGGTCGGGCTAGGGCGCGCTGCGCTGCCCGGGCAGGCCGGCCCGGCCCGCGACGTACAGCTCGGGCCGTTCGCGCAGCGCGTCAGGCGCGAGCGCCGAGGCGCCCAGGGCCGCCGCGGTGCGGCGGGTCTGCATCGGGACCGGACCCGGATGCTCCTGGTGCACCGACGCCGGCGGTCCGACCGGACCCGTCACGCTCTCCGGGTCCACCGAACGTTCCGCCTGCGGCCGGCGGGCGCGGTACGCCGCCCGGTACGCGGCCGGGGACGATCCCAGCTGGCGCCGGAAGTGACCCCGCAGCGCGACCGGTGAGCGGAAGCCGCAGCGGCCCGCCACCTCGTCGACCGAGTAGTCGGACGTCTCCAGCAGCCGCTGTGCCTGCAGCACGCGTTGCGTGATCAGCCACTGCAGCGGAGCACTGCCGGTCAGCGAACGGAACCGGCGGTCGAAGGTGCGGCGGCTCATGTAGGCGCGCGCCGCCAGCGTCTCCACGTCGAACTGTTCGTGGAGGTGCTCCAGCGCCCAGGCGACGACCTCGGCCAGCGGGTCGGCGCCGATCTCCTCCGGCAGCGACCGGTCGAGATAGCGTTCCTGGCCGCCACTGCGCCGGGGCGGCACCACCAGACGCCGGGCGAGCGCGCCGGCGGCCTCATTGCCGTGGTCCGTGCGCACGATGTGGAGGCAGAGATCGATTCCGGCCGCCGTCCCCGCCGACGTGAGCACGTCGCCGTCGTCCACGAAGAGTTCGCGGGGGTCGACGTGCACCGACGGATAGCGCTTGGCCAGTGTCGGTGCGTACATCCAGTGGGTGGTCGCCGGACGGCCGTCCAGTAAACCGGCCGCGGCCAGCACGAAGGCGCCGGTGCACAGTCCGACGATGCGGGCACCTTCCTCGTGCGCGCGGCGCAGTGCGTCGAGTGCCTCCTCGGGTGGTGGCGAGGTGATCGACCGCCAGGCGGGCACGACCACCGTGCCGGCCCTGGAGATCGCTTCCAAGCCATGTGGTGCGGTGAGTTCCAGGCCCCCTGTGGTCCGCAGCGGGCCTTCCTCGCCGGCGCACACCAGAAGGCGGTAGCGCGGCACGCCGGCGTCCTGGCGGTCAATCCCGAACACCGACAACGGTATGGAACTCTCGAAGATGGGGCCGCCGCTGAACAGCAGCACCGCGACGATCTCCTTGCGGCGTCGCCCGGACAGCTTCCGGGCCGCGGCATCCGGCGCGGCAGTGGAGTCGTGGCTCATCCTGCTAAGCCCCCCTCGGTGGTCGCGGCTCCTCGGTTGTGTCGCTCCTGCACGTTTCCCCTCGGTCCTGCACGAGTCCCCCGCCGTAAGACAAGATCGAATCTACTGTGTCCCGTGGCGCCAAGGTGACCAGATCGGTACTCCGCAGAATGTCGACATGGCAACTTGGCGTGAAGCATTCGATCACGAAGCGTTGCACTCGTGGGCCGTGCAGGGAAGTGCGCCTCGTGGCCGTGGCCAATCCACGTAGGGTGCGTGCGCCCTCCGTACCCCTTTCGGTGCAGGTGGAACGGGGGTTGGGGGGTCGTTCGACCAAGGGATGGGCCATAACGAGAAGTTGGCTGAAAAGAAACGCAGGAGTGCGCGCAAACCGGTCAGTCGACCGGCTGGTTCCCCGCACCGTGACGCCCGCCACGACGGGTTCCCGAGCCGCTCGTGCCACGTTGGCCGCCCCCCGTCCCCGCACCGTTCCCGCGTCCCGCGCCCGCCGCCGGACCCGGCGCGGTCCTCCCGTGCCGGCCCCGCTGCTGCGGTGCGCGCTGCCGCGCCGACGACCGTTCGGCGTCCCGCTGTTGCTCGCGCAGGACGGCCGCGCCGCGCTCGGACCGGCGCAGCAGCACCAGGCAGGCTCCGGTCACGGCCGCGAGACCGAGGGCGGTTCCGGTCGCGCCGGCCAGTGAGGTGCCGTACCAGAAGAGGACCACGGGGACGAGGACGCAGCTGAAGGCCGCCCAGCGGACCAGGTCGCTCACCGTGTCGGTCGCGGGCGCCGGCGCGGGGCGGGGGGCGGCGTGCGCTCCGGGGTGCACCGCGGGGTGCGATCCGGACGGGGGTGCGGCGGGGCGCGATCCGGACGGGGGCACGGCGGAAGAAGAGGACGGGGCGGACGGGCGGGGGGCGGTGTCGGGTCCGGGCACGTTCTGCTCCCTAGTACTCCTGTTGTTCTCCATGCTCTCCATGGCGGTGGCTGCGCAGGGTTCAACGCCTGGTCGACCGGCCGGTCACTGCCCGGGCGCCCGACTCCGCCGTCCGGCAGGGTGGCACACGACGCGCGCACCCGCCCGTACGGTCAGGAAAGCGCCCGTCCCCGGGTGAACCCCGTGCAAACCGCCTGTACGGGGCAGCAACCATTGCGTTACGGGCGCCTCTCATGCATGCTCCCTGGAACGCCGCGTAAGGCGCGCGGGATCTGGGCAGAGGAGGCGTGCCGCCGTACCCTTGGGGGTATGGGGTCGGGAAGATGTTTCCCGGACACAGCTCTGCCGATCGCAGTCGTCCCCACCACGAGGATCCAGACGCCGAGACAATCATGGCCGGTCACGAATTCTTCGATCACGCGGACCGCAAGCGCCCGCTCGCCGATCCCACGGCGGCCGAGCCCCTGGCGGCGGAAGCTCCGCGCCAGTCCTGCGATCCCGCCTTCAAGCACGGCGTCGTCGTCGGTTTCGACGGCTCGACGTCCAGCGAGCGCGCCCTCGCCTACGCGATCGGCATGGCTCACCGCTCAGGCTCGGGCCTGATCATCGTGCACGTGGCCAACCGGCTGCCCACCACCGTGTGGGCGGGCTGCGAGCCACCCGTCTTCGTCGACGTCCCCGACCACCGCACCGAGGTGCTGGGACTGGAACTGGCCTGCGCCGAGTACCTCTCCGAGGTCCCGTGGATCCTGGTCGAGCGCGGCGGCGACATCTGCCACGAACTCGAAGAGGTGGGGCGGGAGTACGAGGCGGACGCCATCGTCGTCGGCTCCACGCACGGCATCGTCGGGCGCATCTTCGGCTCCGTCGCCGGGCGGCTCGCCAAGCGCGCCAGGCGCCCCGTGATCGTCATTCCCTGACGTCGCGTCACGCCGGCCGCACCGATGCGGGGAGCGGCCTCCCGCTTCTCCGTGAGCCTCTCCGCGCGGCGGGTCAACCTACCGGCGCGTAGCGGGTGTTCGTGCCCTGGTGGGGGGAATACACCGGACGCCGGTCCTTGTGGCGGCGACCGCCGGGACGCGCATCTTCCGCACCGGACAGCAGGACACCCGACGCCGCCCCCGGACTGCCGCGACGCGCCGCGGCCGGGGTGTGACGGCCACCGGCTGAGACCGGCGCGGGCCGGGGCAATTGGGCGGCTCCGGCCCTTCGGGGACGGTCCCCGTGCACAGGTGGCGCGCACGGGGACCGTTCATGTCCGGCTTTTCGTGGGGGACTTGGCGGAGCGGACTACTCGACGGTGACCGACTTGGCCAGGTTGCGCGGCTTGTCGATGTCCCGGCCGAGCGCCAACGCCGTGTGGTAGGCGAGCAGTTGGAGCGGGATGCCCATCAGGATCGGGTCCAGCTCGTCCTCGTTCTTCGGGACGACGATCGTCTGGTCGGCCTTCTCCTGCTCCTGGTGCGCGACCGCGAGGATCTTGCCGCTGCGGGCCTTGATCTCCTCCAGCGCGGCGCGGTTCTTCTCCAGCAGGTCGTCGTCCGGGACGATCGCGACCGTGGGGAGCGCCGGCTCGATGAGGGCCAGCGGACCGTGCTTCAACTCCGAGGCCGGGTAGGCCTCGGCGTGGATGTACGAGACCTCCTTGAGCTTCAGGGAGGCCTCACGGGCCACCGGGTAGCCCCGGACGCGGCCGATGAACAGCATCGAGCGGGCCTCGGCGTACTGCTCGGCCAGCTTTTTGATCTCGTCCTCGCGCTCCAGGATCTCGGAGATCTGCGCGGGCAGTTTGCGCAGGCCCTCGATGATCCGCTTGCCGTCGCGGACCGACAGGTCGCGGGTGCGGCCGAGGTGCAGGGCGAGCAGCGCGAACGCCACCGTGGTGTTGGTGAAGCACTTCGTCGAGACGACGCAGACCTCGGGGCCCGCGTGGACGTACATGCCGCCGTCCGCCTCGCGGGCGATCGCGGAGCCGACGACGTTGACCACGCCGAGCACCCGCGCGCCCTTGCGCTTCAGTTCCTGCACGGCGGCGAGCACGTCGTACGTCTCACCGGACTGGGAGACGGCGACGTACAGGGTGTCGGGGTCGACGACCGCGTTGCGGTAGCGGAACTCGGAGGCCGGCTCGGCGTCCGCGGGGATGCGGGCCAGCTCCTCGATCATCTGGGCGCCGATCATGCCCGCGTGGTACGAGGTGCCGCAGCCGAGGATCTTCACCCGGCGGATCTGGCGCGCCTCGCGGGCGTCCAGGTTCAGGCCGCCGAGGTGGACCGTCGAGAACCGGTCGTCGATCCGGCCGCGCAGCACCCGGTCGACGGCCTCGGCCTGCTCGTGGATCTCCTTGTGCATGTACGTGTCGTGGCCGCCCATGTCGTACGACGCGGCCTCCCACTCCACGGTGGTCGGCTCGGACGTCGTCCGGGTGCCCTCGGTGGTGTAGGTCCGGAAGTCGTCGGCCTTGAGGGTGGCCATCTCGCCGTCGTCGAGGGTGACGATCTGGCGGGTGTGGGTGACCAGCGCGGCGATGTCCGAGGCGACGAACATCTCCTTCTCGCCGATGCCGAGCACGACGGGGGAGCCGTTGCGCGCCACCACGATGCGGTCGGGGAAGTCGGCGTGCATCACGGCGATGCCGTAGGTGCCCTCGATGACCCGCAGGGTCTCGCGGACCTTGTCCTCCAGCTTCTCCTGCTGGGACCGGGCGATGAGGTGGGTGAGGACCTCGGTGTCGGTCTCGGAGAGGAACTCGACGCCGTCCGCCTCCAGCTTCTTGCGCAGGTCGGAGGCGTTGTCGATGATGCCGTTGTGGACGACGGCGACCGAGCTGTCGGCCGACATGTGGGGGTGCGCGTTCACGTCGGAGGGGGCGCCGTGCGTGGCCCAGCGGGTGTGGGCGATACCGGTGGTGCCGGCGAACCGCTTGGGGACCTTGGCCTCCAGGTCACGGACCCGGCCCTTGGCCTTGACCATCTTCAGACCGGCGGCCTTCGGGGAGGTCACGACGATGCCCGCCGAGTCGTAGCCGCGGTACTCCAGGCGCTGCAGGCCCTCCAGGAGCAGCGGCGCCACGTCACGCCTGCCGATGTATCCGACGATTCCGCACATATATACGTATTCCTCAGCCGTAGACGATGCGGCGCAGCTGCCGGAGGCTGAGCTCGGGCGGCGCGACCGCGCGGTACTTCAGGTCCGCCTCGATCCGATCGAAGATCGTCGCGTTCACCAGGCCCTGTGCCTGGAGTTCGCGGTGGCGGCGACGGACGTACTCCTCGGTCGTCTCGTCGAACCAGGCGAGCACGTCCTGGACCACACGCAGCGCCTCGCCCCGGCTCAGGGGCGTGGACCGCGTCAGATGATCAACAAGTTCGTCGTGCACCCGTTGATCCTGGGGTACCGGAAGGCGATTCGCAAGAATCCTGCCCGATATCGGGCAAGGGGTTGTTGAAACTCTTATGGACCGCTGTTTGCACGCTGTCCATCCGGCGTCTTGCGCCCCGTCGATTGCCGAGAGCAACTTCTGGAGCCATGGACACTCCACGCATGGGCGTACCCGAGCGGCTCGCCGAGAACATGAGCATGGCCGAGCAGCACGAGTACCTGCGCGCCAGGTTCTCCCGGCGCAACATGATCAGAGGCGGCGCCGTGACCCTCGGCGCCGTCGCCGGCGGCGCCTTCGTGCCCGCCGCCGTGGCACAGGCGGCGGTCCCGGCGCGGCGGACCTCCGCCCCCGCCCCGACGGAGAAGGTCGACGGCGCGCTCGTCGCCCCCTTCGGACGCCACCTCGCCTTCGGCAACGACCCGCGCACCGAGATGACCGTCTCCTGGCAGGTGCCGACCGCGGTGAGCCGCCCCTACATCCGCATCGGCGCCCACCCCTGGGACCTCTCCCGCAAGATCGACGCCGAGGTCCGCACCCTCTACACCCCGGCCGGCGTGGGCGCGAGCGGCGACCACACCCAGTACTACCTGCACGCCAGACTCACCCACCTGCGCCCCGGGAAGACGTACTACTACGGCGTCGGCCACGCGGGCTTCGACCCCGCCGCGCCCCACCTCCTCGGCACGCTCGGCACCTTCACCACCGCGCCCGACCGCGCCGAGCCCTTCACCTTCACCGCCTTCGGCGACGAGGGCGTCGGCTACCACGGCCTCGCCAACGACGCCCTGCTGCTCGCCCAGAACCCGGCCTTCCACCTGCACGCCGGCGACATCGCGTACGCGGACCCGTCCGGCGCGGGCAAGAAGGAGGACACCGGCTTCGACTCGCGCATCTGGGACCAGTTCCTCGCCCAGACCGAGACCGTCGCCAAGCAGGTCCCCTGGATGCCCGCCTACGGCAACCACGACATGGAGGCCTGGTACTCGCCCAACGGGTACGGCGGCGAGGAGGCCCGCTGGACGCTGCCCGACAACGGCCCCGACAAGGCCAACCTGCCCGGCGTCTACTCCTTCGTCCACGGCAACACGGCGATCATCTCGCTGGACGCCAACGACATCTCCTTCGAGATCCCGGCCAACCTCGGCATCTCCGGCGGCACCCAGACGAAGTGGCTGGAGACCCAGCTCAAGAAGTACCGGGCCGCGCGGGACATCGACTTCGTCGTGGTCTTCTTCCACCACTGCGCGTACTGCACCTCCACGGCGCACGCCTCGGAGGGGGGCGTGCGACAGGAGTGGGTGCCGCTGTTCGAGAAGTACACCGTCGACCTGGTGATCAACGGCCACAACCACCAGTACGAGCGCACCGACGTCATCAAGAACAACGCGGTCACCAAGAAGCTCCCGATCGGCGGCACCGCCTACCCGGAGACCGACGGCGTCGTCTACGTCACGGCGGGCGCGGCCGGCCGCAGCCTCTACGCCTTCACCGCCCCCGAGTCCTACGAGGGCAAGGAGAACGAGGTCGAGTCCGTCGCCTCCTTCGTCAACCTGAAGGACGGCAAGCAGAACGAGACGGTCACCTGGTCGCGCGTGCGCTACCTCAACTACTCGTTCCTGCGCGTCGACGTCACGCCGGCCTCCCGGGGCCGCCTGGCCACCCTGAAGGTCCGCGGCATCGCCGAGACCGGCGCCGAGGTCGACCACTTCACGGTCGCCCGCCGGGCCAAGTAGACGCCCCCGAAGGCCCCATACACCCCGAGCGCCGGGGGTACGGCCGACGGCCCCGCGAGCGGGCGGTCCTCGACACGTCTGTCCTCACAGGCGTTTGAGGACCGCCTGCTTGGCCAGCGCGAACTCCTCCTCGGTCAGGACGCCCTCCCGGCGCAGCTCGCCCAGTTCCCTGAGCCTGCGCAGCAGGGCGTCGTGATCGGCCTCGGCCGCGGGCGCGGGGATCGCGGCCCGGTCCGCTCCCGCGGCCGGCAGCGCGGCCTCCTCGGGCACGGACACCGCCGGATGCGGCAGCCGCGCCTGCACCGCCGCGGCGATCAGCGCCATCAGCGGATCCTTCTTGAAGCCCCACAGCTCCACCGAGTTGGGGTCGTACTTCGGCGGCGCCTTCGTCTCCGCGCCCCGCACGGAAAAGCGCAGACAGCCGTTCTCCAGACCCACCGCCGGATGCCACTCGACGGCCGTGATGTCGCCGAGGGCGAGCGTGCGCGCACCGGCCGCCGACTTCGCCTCCTCCGTCTTCCAGTTCCAGTCCAGGCGTACGGACTCCCCGTCGAAGGTCGCCGTGCCGTCACCGGCGGAGGCGGACAGCGGGACCGCGGGACCGGGCAGCAGAAAACCGTCGACCGGCCCCGCGGGCACCTCGTCGAGCAGCAGCGCGTTCCGCACCTCGTCCACGAAGTACTCGGCGACGCCGAATCGGTCCGCCTCGACCGTCAGCTGGTACGGATCGTTCGGCTCGCCGAGCTTGCCGCCCGTCGCCTGGAGCAGGGGGTCCGCGCCGTCCCGCAGCCGCAGCCTCAGCCGCCCCGCCTTCTTTCCCTGCTCCAGCGAGACACCCGCCAACGCCCCCAGCGGAACGGCGAGTTCGCCCAGTTCCTTGCGCAGCAGGCCGACGTTCCTGTCCCGTCCCGGGGTCAGCCGCAGCGCGTCGCCGTCGAAGACCCAGGTGCCGTCCCGCTGGATGATTTCCGCCATGAAGGGGATTGTTCCACCGCGACTGCGGGAGAGTGGTCTCGACCAATTCGACGGCACGGTGAGCGGCCCGCC
The DNA here is from genome assembly GCF_036231965.1 of Streptomyces sp. NBC_01428. Lineage (NCBI taxonomy): Bacteria > Bacillati > Actinomycetota > Actinomycetes > Kitasatosporales > Streptomycetaceae > Streptomyces > Streptomyces sp. NBC_01428. Next base: position 5,858,090 of record NZ_CP109499.1, read on the forward strand.
CCCGGGGCCGCTCGGAGCCCGTGCCGGGCATCGATGGGAGCGCATGTGAGACAGCACCACCGAACGCCCCGCCTTCTCGGAACACTGCTGCTCGTCGCCGCGGCCGGCCTCTCCCTCTCCGGAGCCGCCCCGACCGCACCGGCCGCACCGGCCACCCCCTCCACCCCCACCCCCCTCGGCCGGGTCGTCCCCGCCCCCGCCTCCGTCGACCCGGGCGGATCCCCGTACCGCGTCACCCGGGACACCCGCATCCGCGTCGACGACTCCCGCGCCGTCCGCGCGGTCGGCGCCTACCTCGCGGACGTCCTGCGGCCCTCCACCGGCTACCCGCTCCCCGTCACCGCCCACGGCGACGGACAGATCCGACTGCGACTCGGCGGCAAGGGACTCGGCGAGGAGGGCTACCGCCTCGTCAGCGGCAGGTCGGGCGTCACCATCACCGCCGGCCGCCCCGCCGGCCTCTTCCACGGCGTCCAGACCCTGCGCCAGCTGCTCCCCGCCGCCGTCGAGAAGAACACCGTCCAGTCCGGACCCTGGCCGATCGCCGGCGGCACCGTCACGGACACCCCGCGCTACGGCTACCGCGGCGCCATGCTCGACGTCTCCCGCCACTTCTTCACCGTCGCCCAGGTCGAGCGCTACATCGACGAACTCGCCCTCTACAAGGTCAACAAGCTGCATCTGCACCTCAGCGACGACCAGGGCTGGCGCATCGCCCTCGACTCCTGGCCGCGCCTCGCCACCCACGGCGGCTCCACCCAGGTCGGCGGCGGACCCGGCGGCTTCTACACCAAGGCCGACTACCGCCGGATCGTCCGCTACGCCGCCTCCCGCTACCTGGAGGTCGTCCCGGAGATCGACATGCCCGGGCACACCAACGCCGCGCTCGCCTCGTACGCGCGGCTGAACTGCGACGGGGTCGCGCCACCGCTCTACACCGGCACCGAGGTCGGCTTCAGCTCGCTGTGCGTGAACAAGCCGGTGACGTACGACTTCGTGGACGACGTCCTCCGCGAACTGGCCGCCCTCACCCCGGGGAAGTACCTCCACATCGGCGGCGACGAGGCCCACTCCACCAGCCACGCCGACTACGTGACCTTCATGGACAAGGTGCAGCCGCTCGTCGCCAAGTACGGCAAGAAGGTGATCGGCTGGCACCAGCTGACCGGAGCCACCCCGGCGAAGGGCGCCATCGCGCAGTACTGGGGGCTCGACGACACCGACGACGCCGAGAAGGCGCAGGTCGCCCGGGCCGCGCAGAACGGCACCGGCATCGTCCTGTCGCCCGCCGACCGGCTGTACCTCGACATGAAGTACACCGCCGACACCCCGCTCGGCCAGGACTGGGCCGGACTCGTCGAGGTGCGCAGGGCGTACGACTGGGATCCGGGCGGCTACCTCGCCGGCGTGCCCGCATCGGCCGTCAGGGGCGTCGAGGCGCCGCTGTGGACGGAGACCCTCGCGAGCTCCGCCGACATCGACGTCATGGCCTTCCCGAGGCTGCCCGGCGCCGCCGAACTCGGCTGGTCGCCCGCGTCGACGCACGACTGGGACACCTACAAGGTGCGCCTCGCCGCGCAGGCCCCCCGCTGGGACGCGCTCGGGATCGGCTACTACCGCTCGCCCCAGGTCCCCTGGCCCGCCGGCTGAACCGCACGCCCCGGCCCGACATGCGACGGGCGCCCCGGAGGACCGTCTCCGGGGCGCCCGCCCGTGTGTGGGGCTCCCGGGAGCCCGGTGCTCAGAACCCGGCGATCGGGTTCTTCAGGGTGCCGATCAGCTGGAGCGCGCCCGACGGGTCCGCCAGGTCCACCATCTGCCGGTTGTCCCGCAGCTGGAGCCGGTTGAGACAGGACAGCGCGAACTCGGGGGCGAACAGGTCGTACTGCCGGAACCTGTCCTCCAGTTCGGGCGTCGCCTCCTGATAGGCACGCACCGACTCGGCGACCGTGCGCCAGAAGTCGTCCTCGTCGAGGAGGCCCTCGGCCGCCAACTGCGCCGCCAGGAAGCGGAAGTAGCAGTCGAAGACGTCCGTGAAGACGGACAGCAGCTTCTGGTCCTCGGGGACCTCGACACGGATGCGCTCGACCGCGGGCGGCAGCACCGCCTGCGGGTCCAGCACCGCGATCTCCTCGGCGATGTCCTTGTAGACCGCCCGCCGCACCGCCCCGTCCTCCAGCACCAGGATGACGTTCTCGCCGTGCGGCATGTAGACGAGGTCGTACGCGTAGAAGCTGTGCAGCAGCGGAGTGAGGTAGGCGCGCAGGTAGTCGCGCAGCCACTCCACCGGTGTCTGCCCCGACCGCTCGATCAGCGCGCCCGCGAAGGACGCGCCCTCGTGGTCGACGTGCACGAGGGACGCCATCGTGGCGAGGCTCTCGCCCTCCTGGAGCGAGGACACCGGGCTCTCGCGCCACAGCGCGGCCAGCATCTTGCGGTACGGGGAGTACCGGTCGGTGGCGGCCTCGTACTCCAGATGCCGGTAGCCGACGGCGGCCCGCTCGCGGATGATCGACAGACCCGTCGACTTCAGCACCGGGTCGTTCTCGATGAGCTGCGCCAGCCAGTCGTTGATGGCCGGGGTCGCCTCCATGTACGCCGCGGACAGACCGCGCATGAAGCCCATGTTGATGACGCTCAGCGCCGTCTTCACATAGTACTTCTCGGGGTGCGACGTGTTGAAGAACGTCCGGATCGACTGCTGCGCGAGGTACTCGTCGTCGCCCTCGCCGAGGCAGACCAGGTGGCGCTGGGCGACCTCGGCGGCGAAGGTCACGGACAGCTTGTTCCACCACTGCCAGGGGTGGACGGGGATGAGCAGGTAGTCCTCCGGGTCGAGCCCCTGCGCGGACAGCGTGCCGGCGAACCGCTCGACCGTCTCCGCGCCCAGCTCGTCCCGCACGAACGACTCGTACGCGATGCCGACACCGGCCGTGAACGCGGCCCGCGAGCGGTGCGCGGCCAGCCACACCAGCCGGACCGGGCTCGCGGTCTCGGGGGCGTAGGCGAGGTACTCGTGCACCCCGAAGCCGAGCCGCCCGTTGTTGGCGACGAAGCAGGGGTGGCCCTCGGTCATGCCGGTCTCGATGGCCTGGAAGCCGGCGCCCGCCAGCTCACGGACCGGGATCTGCGGCTTGGTGAGCTTGAAGCAGGTACCGGAGAGCGTGGAGGAGATCTCCTCCAGGTAGACCGGCAGGATCTCGTCGCTCAGCCCCAGCGACTCCTTCAGCTCGATGAAGAAGTCCAGCGCGGCCAGCGGGAGTTCGGCGCCGTCGCGGTGCCGGGTGATGGACTCGGCGTCCACCTGCCAGTGGTCCAGCGCGCGCCGGACGGCCGTGTAGCGGTAGCGGGTCTGTCCGTCGTCGCCGCGGACCTCGTACCGGCCGTCCGGCAGCAGCTCCGGGGTGATCAGCCGCTCGTGGGCGAACTCGGCGAGCGCCTTGCGGACGAGGAGGCGGTTGGCGGTGGCCCAGCGCTCGGGGGAGAGGTGGGCGACGCTGTCGGCGAGGGTCATGCCGCCACCGCCTTCTCGAACCGCTCCCGGGTGCAGAAGCTCAGCAGCGCCTTCTTCTCCGGCTTCTGGATCTCCCGCTCCGGCACGAAGCCGACGGCCTCGTTCAGCGCGTGCACCGCCTTGTTGCCCACGTCGGGCTCCACGACGACCCGGCGGGTGGCCGGGTCGGCGAACAGGTCCTCCATCACCGCGGTGATGACGGCACGCGTGAAGCCGTGCACGGGGGTGTCGCTCGGCGCGACCAGGAAGTGCATGCCGACGTCACCGGGTTCGGGCTCGTACAGGCCGACGAGTTCGATGTACCGCGGGTCGTAGCGCTCCATCAGGAAGACGGGCTCGCCGTCCAGCAGACCGAGGTACGCGTGGTGGTGCTCGCTGGCCGCTATGGCGCTGTACTCGCGCTCCACGTCGTGCAGTTTCGCCTCCTGCATCATCCAGAAGGCGGCCTTCGGATGCGTCACCCAGCGGTGCAGCAGCGGGGCGTCCCCGACGGGGTCGAGGGGACGGATGTGGAACGTGCCGATGGCGGTGCGGGTGGGGGTGGTCATACGGAGAACTCCTGGAACGCGATGGTCTTCTCGACCGGGTAGTACTCGGTGCCGAGCAGTTCTCGGATGATGTACGCGTTGCGGTACGCGCCCATGCCGAGGTCGGGCGAGGTGATCGAGTGGGTGTGGACGCCCGCGTTCTGCAGGAAGATCCCGCGTCCCGTGGTGTCGATGGCGTAGTTGCGGGCCACGTCGAAGTTGCCCTGGGTGTCGTAGCGCAGCCGGTCGCGGACCGGGGCGAGGAACGCCGGCTCCGTGTAGCGGTAGCCCGTGGCGAGGATCAGGCCCTCGGAGTGCAGCTCGTAGTCCTTGACCTGCTCCTGCTGGCGCAGGCCCAGCGTGTACGTGCCGTTCTCGTGGCGCACCGACTCCAGCGCGGAGTTGGTGAGGAGCCGCGCGGGGACCGGGCCGCCGAGGTTCTTCTGGTAGAGCAGGTCGAAGATCTCGTTGATCAGGTCGCCGTCGATGCCCTTGAACAGGCCCTTCTGCTCGGCCTGGAGACGGTAGCGGGTCGGCTCGGGCAGCGCGTGGAAGTAGTCGATGTACTCCGGGGAGGTCATCTCCAGGGTGAGCTTGGTGTATTCGAGCGGGAAGAAGCGCGGCGAGCGGGTCACCCAGTTCAGCCGGTAGCCGTGCACGTCGATCTCGCCCAGCAGGTCGAGGAAGATCTCCGCGGCCGACTGGCCGCTGCCGACCAGGGTGATCGACTCCTTGGCCTGGAGCTCCGCCTTGTTCTGCAGGTAGCGGGAGTTGTGGATGTAGTCGCCGCCGAGGCCCGCGCAGGCCTCCGGTACGTAGGGCTGGGTGCCGGTGCCGAGGACCAGGTGCCGGGCGCGGTACACCTCGCCGGCCTCCGTCCGCACGACGTACACCTCGTCCTCGTACGTCACCTCGGCGACCGTCGTCCCGAAGCGGACGCTGCTCAGCTTGTTCGCGGCCCAGCGGCAGTAGTCGTCGTACTCGACGCGCAGCGGGTAGAAGTTCTCGCGGATGTAGAACGAGTACAGGCGGCCCGATTCCTTCAGGTAGCTGAGGAAGGAGTACGGGGACGTCGGGTCGGCGAGGGTGACCAGGTCCGACATGAACGGGGTCTGGAGGTGCGCGCCCTCCAGGAACATCCCGGAGTGCCACTCGAAGTTCGGCTTCGACTCCAGGAAGACGCCGTCGAGTTCGGCGATCGGTTCGGTCAGGCAGGCGAGGCCGAGGTTGAAGGGCCCGAGCCCGATCCCCACGAAGTCGTGGGTCTTTTCCGTGGTGTCAGCAAGCGCGGTCAAGGGAGTCTCCCAGGTACTGCTCGGCGTGGCCGGCGATCAGGTCGAGGACGGCGGCGATGTCGTCCACCGTCGTCTCGGGGTTGAGCAACGTGAACTTCAGGTAGTGGCGTCCGCCGACCTTGGTGCCCGCGACGACGGCGTCACCGGAGGCGAACAGGGCCTTGCGGGCGTACAGGTTGGCGCGGTCGATCTCGGCCGGGTCGGTGACGCCGGACGGGATGACGCGGAAGACGAGGGTGGAGAGCGAGGGTTCGACCACGACGTCGAAGCGCGGGTCGGCGGCGAGCAGTTCCCAGCCCCGCGCGGCCAGGTCGCAGACCTCGTCGAAGAGTTCGCCGATGCCGTCGGCGCCCATCACCCGCAGCGTCATCCACAGCTTGAGGGCGTCGAAGCGGCGGGTGGTCTGGAGGGACTTGTCGACCTGGTTGGGGATGCGCTCCTCGACCATCCGGCGCGGGTTGAGGTACTCCGCGTGGTAGGTCGCGTGCCGCAGGGTGGCCACGTCGCGGACCAGCAGGGCCGAGGAACTCACGGGCTGGAAGAAGGACTTGTGGTAGTCGACGGTGACGGAGTCGGCGCGCTCGATGCCGTCGATGCGGCCGCGGTTCTTCAGCGAGGCGAGCAGCCCGCAGCCGTAGGCCGCGTCCACGTGCATCCAGGTCCCGAACTGCGAGCAGAGTTCGGCGACTTCGGGCAGGGGGTCGATGGAGCCGAAGTCGGTGGTGCCGGCGGTGGCGACGACGGCCATGGGGACGAGGCCGTTCTCCTTGCAGCGCTCCAGCTCCCGGGCGAGGGCGAGCGTCTGCATGCGCTTGTCGTGGTCGACGGGGATCGAGACGACGGCGTCGGGGCCGAGGCCGAGGAGTTTGGCGGACTTCCTGACGCTGAAGTGGCTCACCTCGGAGGCGAAGATCCGCAGGTCGGCGAGGTGGTCCGACTTGGCCTCCTCGCGGGCCAGGAGAAGCGCCTGGAGGTTGGACTGGCTGCCGCCGCTGGTGAACACGCCGTCGGCGGAGGGGCCGAAGCCGATGCGCTCGTTCGTCCAGTCGATGAGCTTGCGCTCGATGAGGGTGCCGCCGGCCGACTGGTCCCAGGTGTCCAGGGAGGAGTTGACGGCGGAGAGCACGGCTTCGCCGAGCACGGCCGGGATGACGACCGGGCAGTTGAGGTGGGCGAGGTAGCGGGGGTGGTGGAAGTAGATCGCGTCCTGGAGGTAGACCTCCTCCAGTTCGTCGAGGACGGCCGTCGTGTCGTGGAGCGGCTTGTCGAGGTCGATCCCCTCGATGCGGGGAGTGAGGTCGTCGACCGTGACACCCGTGAACGGGCGGGTGGTGGTGGCGAGTTTGGCCGCCACCCGCTCGACGCCTTCGGTCACGGAGCGGCGATACCGGTCCGCGGTGGTGTCGTTGAGCAGGTGCGAGCGCATGTGGGGGTCCTCCGTGCGGGGGAGAGTCCGAGCGGGACAGGAGAAAGGGCGGGTCGCGACGTTCGACTTAGGTTAGCCTAACCTAAGTCGATCACGCGTTCCGCCCGGTCCCGCTCCCGCCCGGCGTGACATACGCCTCGTGCGAGTCGCCGAAGAGCCGTCTTGTCGTGCGGTCAACTACTCCCCGCTGTCTCGCAGTTGTTCCTCCGTCAGTCCCTCTCGCCAGTAGCCGACGAAGGTGACCCGGCGGCGGTCGACGCCCCGCTCGCGCACGAGATGTCTGCGCAGTTCCTTCACACGGCCGGACTCTCCGGCTATCCAGGCGTACGGCGCCCCGGCGGCCGGGAGCCGGGCGGCCCGCACCGCGTCGAGGCCCATGGAGGCCTCCGCCCCGACGTGTCCGTCCCGTACGAGCCAGGTGATCTCGGCGTCGGCCGCCGTCACCGGTTCCTGGATGTCCTCGGTGTGCTGGACCTCCAGCCAGGCCCGCACGCGCAGTCCCGCCGGGAGCGATTCGAGGATGGCGCAGGCGGCGGGCAGGGCCGTCTCGTCGCCCCAGAGGACCACCAGGTCGGTGTCGGCCGGCGGCCGGAAGCGGATGGCCCGGTTGTCCGCGAGGGCGGGACCGAGCAGGGCGACCCGGTCGCCGGTGCGCGCGCCGGAGGCCCAGCGTGAGGCGGGCCCCGCGGGGACGGCGGCGCCCGGTTCCGTGCCGTGCAGCACGAAGTCGATGTCGATCTCCGTGGGCCCGCCGGGCTCGCGGCGCAGCGAGCGCAGGGTGTACGAGCGCATCACGGCCCGGACGTCGTCGGGGAGTTCACGCCATCCCTGCCACCAGCCCTCTCCGAGCTCGACCGGCACGGCCGGCTCGCTCTGGCCGGGGTGCGGCAGGAAGAGGGACAGGGACTGGTCGCGCCCGTCGGAGTGGAACGCCTCCAGGTCGGGCCCGCCGAAGGTCACCCGGACCAGAGACGGACCGAGCCGCCTCGTCGTTACGACCCGGAGGGAGAAGAAACGGAACGGGGCGGCTACGGCCGTCGTCATGCATGCTCCTGAGAGATCGTCAGGGGGTCACGGTCGGCGGGTGACGCCGGGGTGTCAGGCGACCTTCTTGGCGTTCTCGATGGCCTCGGCGAGCTTGTCGAGGATCGGGGTGCACTTGTCGTACGACAGGATCGGCTCGGGGGTGCGCGCGATGACCTGGCCGGCCTTGACGGCGGGCAGCTTCTTCCAGGTGGCCTCGGTGATGTCGGCCGGCTGGATGGTCGAGGTGCGGTCGTCCATGATGATGACGTCGGCCGGGTACTTGTCGACGTTCTCCCAGCTCAGGTTCTCGAACCAGCCGCCGCTGGCCTTCAGGGCCTTGGCGGAGGGCTCGACGATGTTCACGCCGAGCGCCTTGAAGTACTCCAGGTCGATGGAGAGGTTGGAGCCGGAGACGTAGAAGATGTCCTGGCTCGCGCTGCCCGCGAGGACCTTGATCTCCGGGCGGGCCTTGGCGGCCTTGCGCAGCCGCTCGGCGGCCGTCTCGAACTTCTTCTTCGCCTCGACGATCTTCGCGGACTTCACGTCGGCGCCGAGCGACTCGGCCAGGGCGAGCATCCGCTGGAGAGGCTGCGGCATCTGCACGTCGAAGACGGAGAGGCCGACGCTCGGGGCGAGCTTGAGGATCTTGTCCTTGGACTCCTCGGGGACGTACCAGAGGGTGCCCGCGGCGTCGAACATGGTGGAGATCAGGACGTCGGGAGCCAGGCCCGCGTACTTCTCGATGTTGAACTGGCCCCACTCGTTGCCGAGGACGGTCAGCTTGCTGACGTCCATGTCGCCGGCCTGGACGTCGGCCTTGCCGTCCTTGGTCGTCGTCGGGCCGAAGACACCCTTGACCTCGATGCCGTAGTCGAAGAGGGCGGCGGCGACACCGGTGAAGGCGACGATGTTCGCCGGGGTCTTGTCCAGCTTCACCGTCGTGCCGCGGTCGTCCTTGAACGTCCACGGGCCGGACTTGGCGGCCTTCGCCGCGTCCGAGCCACCGTTCTTCGAGGCGTCGTCGTCGCCACAGGCGGCGAGGACGGCGCCGAGGCCGAGGGCGCCGCCCGCGGCGAGGATGCCGCGACGGGTGAGGTGGGTGGCACGGGCGTTGGACATGAGTGTGACTGCTTTCGGCACGGGGCGGCGAAACGCCCGCCGGACAAGTTCGAAGGTAGGTTAGCCTAACCTCATCAACTGTCCAGCGGGCGGGGTGCCTCGCGGGGGGACGTAACGGGCGGAACGTCACGGACCGCCCGGGTCGCGGGGCTGCCGAGCCCCGGAGGTCCGGAGGTCAGCCCGTGAGCCCCAACTCCCGGGCGATCAGCATGCGCTGGACCTCGCTGGTGCCCTCGCCGATCTCCAGGATCTTGGAGTCGCGCCACATGCGGGCCACCGGGTACTCGTTCATGAAGCCGTAGCCGCCGTGGACCTGGGTGGCGTCCCGGGCGTTGTCGACGGCGATCGTGGAGGAGTACAGCTTGGCGATCGCCGCCTCCTTCTTGAACGGCTCACCCGCGACGAGGCGGGACGCGGCGTCGCGCCAGCCGACGCGGGCCATGTGGGCCTTCATCTCCATGTCGGCGATCTTGAACTGGATCGCCTGGTTGGCGCCGATCGGCCGCCCGAACGCATGCCGCTCCTTGGCGTAGCGCACCGACTCGTCCACGCAGCCCTGCGCGAGCCCGGTGGCCAGCGCGGCGATGGCGATGCGGCCCTCGTCCAGGATGCGCAGGAACTGGGCGTAGCCGCGGCCCTCTTCACCGAGCAGGTTCGCCGCGGGGACGCGCACGTCGGCGAAGGACAGCTCGCGGGTGTCCGAGGCGTTCCAGCCGACCTTCGAGTACGGGGCCGCGACCGTGAAGCCCGGGGTGCCGGAGGGGACGATGATCGCGGAGATCAGCGGCTTCCCGTCGGGCTTGCGGCCGGTGACCGCGGTGACCGTCACCAGGCCGGTGATGTCCGTACCGGAGTTGGTGATGAAGCACTTGCTGCCGTTGATGACCCACTCGTCGGTGTCGGGGTCGAGCCGCGCCGTCGTCCGGGTCGCGCCCGCGTCCGAGCCGCCGTCCGGCTCCGTCAGGCCGAACGCGCCGAGGATCTCGCCGGAGCAGAGCCGGGGCAGCCACTCGGCCTTCTGGGCGTCCGTGCCGAACAGGTGGATCGGCATGGCGCCCAGCGAGACGCCCGCCTCCAGGGTGATGGCCACGGACGAGTCGACCCGGGCCAGCTCCTCCAGGGCGACACCGAGGGCGAGGTAGTCGCCGCCCATGCCGCCGTACCCCTCCGGGAACGGCAGGCCGAACAGGCCCATGCGGCCCATCTCCCGCACGATCTCGTACGGGAACTCGTGCCGCTCGTAGAGGTCGCCGATCTTGGGGGCGACGACGTCGTGCGCGAACTCCTCCACCGTGCGGCGGAGCTCCTCGAGTTCGGGGGAGAGGCGGTGGTCCAGCGACATGGGGATCACTCCTGGTGGGACTGAGTCGAGTTACCGAGCGCTTTGACGGTGCGGGAGGGGCTGGGTCGGCCCAGTCGTCCGGCCATCCACACGCTGGTGGCGGTGAGGCGGCCGAGGTCGACCCCGGTGTCGATACCGAGGCCCTGGAGCATCCACACGAGGTCCTCGGTGGCGAGGTTGCCGGTCGCGGACTTCGCGTACGGGCAGCCGCCGAGGCCGCCCGCGGAGGCGTCGACGGTGCTGACGCCGTGCTGGAGGGCGGCCAGGGTGTTGGACAGTGCCTGGCCGTAGGTGTCGTGGAAGTGCACGCCGATCGCGCTGGTCGGCACGCCCCCCGCGTTCAACTCGGCCAGCAGCGACCCCACATGGCCGGGGGTGGCCACGCCGATCGTGTCGCCGAGGCTCAGCTCGTCGGCGCCCATGTCCATGAGCGCCTTGCAGACCCGGACGACCTGATGGACCGGGACCGGCCCCTCCCACGGGTCGCCGAAGCACATCGAGACGTAGGCGCGGACCGTGAGCCGGCCGTCCTTCGCGCGGCGCACCACGGGCTCGAACATGGCGAGCGCCTCGTCGAGGCCGCGGTTCAGATTGGCCCGGGCGAAGGACTCCGTCGCACTGGCGAAGACGGCGACGTGCCGGGCGCCGAGCGCGAGCGCCCGGTCCAGTCCGCGTTCGTTCGGCACGAGGACGGGGAGTGCCACCGGCAGTTCGGACACCTGGGGGAACAGCTGCTCGGCGTCGGCCAGTTGGGGAACCCACTTGGGGTGCACGAAGCTGGTCGCCTCGATGGTGGTCAGTCCCGCGCCGGCGAGGCGGCGGATGAACTCCGCCTTGACCTCGGTGGGCACGGTCGCCTTCTCGTTCTGCAGACCGTCGCGTGCGCCGACCTCGTAGATCCGCACCCGGGCGGGCAGGTCCTCGGCCGGTACGGCCATCGGCAGGCCCAGTTCGGACGTGCTCATGCTGTCTCCGCCTCCTCGGCCGGGGTGACGACCGCGAGGACCTGGTCCATCGCGACGGTGGTGCCCGGCGTGACGTCCAGCTCGCTGACCGTGCCGGCGTGCGGGGCGGAGATGACGTGCTCCATCTTCATCGCCTCGACCACCAGCAGGCTCTGTCCGGCGGTCACCTCGTCGCCGACGGCGACCTTCACGACGGTCACCGTGCCCGGCATCGGGGCGGTCAGCGAGTCGGCCCCGGCGTGCGCGGCGCCGGTCAGCGAGGCGGCCACCGGGTCGTGGTCGCGGACGTGCCAGGCGTCGCCGTCGCGGCCGATCCAGTCGCCGGCGCGGTGGAAGGTGTGGCGCACCCCGTCGAGGGTCACCGCCACCTGTCCCGCACCGACCGTGTGGGTGCCGCGCGGGGTGTAGGCGACGGGGTCGAGGACCCGCAGCGAGAACGTGGCCGGCTTCGGCGTGCCGCCCAGCCGCCAGCCGGTGGGCACGGAGAACGGGTCGGTCCAGCCGTCGCCCGCCGGGGTCAGCCCGTCGAGCCGCACGGCGGCGGCCGCCTCGTACACCTCATCCGGCACTCCGTCCGGGACCAGGCCGGCCGCCTCGCGCTCGACCAGTCCGGTGTCCAGGTCGCCGGCCACCACGTCCGGGTGGGCCAGCAGCCGGCGCAGGAAGCCCGCGTTGGTCTGGACGCCGAGGGTGACCGTGTCGGCGAGCGCGGCCCGCAGGCGGCGCAGCGCCGTCGGCCGGTCGGGGCCGTACGCGATGACCTTCGAGAGCATCGGGTCGTAGAGGCTGCCCACCTCGGTGCCCTCCGACAGGCCCGAGTCGGTGCGCACCCCGTCGCCCTGGGGCTCGCGCAGCGCGAGCACCGTGCCGCCGGAGGGGAGGAAGCCGCGCGCGGGGTCCTCGGCGCAGATCCGCGCCTCCACGGCGTGCCCGGTGAGGGTGATGTCGTCCTGCCCGTAGGGGAGCGGCTCACCGGCGGCGACCCGCAGCTGCCACTCGACGAGGTCGAGGCCGGTGACCAGTTCGGTGACCGGGTGCTCCACCTGGAGGCGGGTGTTCATCTCCATGAAGTAGTACGACGAGGCGTCGCCGCCCGGGACGATGAACTCGACCGTGCCCGCGCCGCGGTAGCCGCAGGAGCGGGCCGCCTGGACGGCCGCCTCGCCCATCGCGGCCCGGGTGGCGGGGTCGAGGAACACGCTGGGCGCCTCCTCGATGATCTTCTGGTGGCGGCGCTGCAGCGAGCACTCCCGCTCGCCCAGGTGCACCACGTGGCCGTGTCCGTCCGCGAGGACCTGGATCTCGATGTGCCGGGGACGGTCGACCCAGCGCTCCACGAGGAGGGTGTCGTCGCCGAAGGAGGCGCGTGCCTCGCGGCGGGCGGCGGCGATCTCCTCGGCGAGGACGGCGGCGTCGCGGACCAGGCGCATGCCCTTGCCGCCACCGCCCGCGCTCGGCTTCAGGAGCACCGGCACGCCGATCTCGCGGGCGGCCTCGATCAGTTCGTCGTCGGTCAGACCGCTGCCGGAGGAGCCGGGGACGACCGGGACCCCGGCCTTCTTCACGGTCTCCTTGGCGCGGATCTTGTCGCCCATGAGCGAGATCGCCTCGGGGGACGGCCCGATGAACACGAGTCCTGCGTCCGCGCAGGCCTGCGCGAAGGCGGCGTTCTCGGCGAGGAAGCCGTACCCCGGGTGGACGGCCTGGGCGCCGGTCCGGGCCGCCGCCTCCAGCAGCCGCTCCACCGACAGATAGCTCTCGGACGCGGGCGCGGGCCCGATCCGTACGGCCGTGTCGGCCTCGCGGACGTGCCGCGCGTCGGCGTCGGCGTCCGAGAAGACGGCCACCGAGCGCACGCTGAGCGCGCGCAGCGTGCGGATGACGCGTACGGCGATCTCGCCCCGGTTGGCCACAAGCACCGTGTCGAACATGGGTCCCCTCACATCCGGAAGACGCCGAACTGGGGGTCACCCAGGGGCGCGTTGGCACAGGCGGTCAGGGCGAGTCCCAGGACCTGCCGGGTCTCCATCGGGTCGATCACTCCGTCGTCCCAGAGGCGGGCCGTGGCGTAGTAGGCGTTCCCCTGCTGTTCGTACTGCCGGCGGATCGGCGCCTTGAAGTCCTCCTCGTCCGCGGCCGGCCACGACTCGCCGCGTCCCTCCAGCTGGTCGCGCTTGACCGTCGCGAGGACCGAAGCGGCCTGCTCGCCGCCCATCACGGAGATCTTCGCGCCGGGCCACATCCACAGGAAGCGCGGCGAGTACGCCCGGCCGCACATCGAGTAGTTGCCCGCTCCGTACGACCCGCCGATCACGACGGTCAGCTTCGGCACGCGGGTGCAGGCGACGGCCGTCACCATCTTGGCGCCGTGCTTGGCGATGCCACCGGCCTCGTACTGCCGGCCGACCATGAAGCCCGAGATGTTCTGGAGGAACACCAGCGGGATGCCGCGCTGGTCGCACAGCTCGATGAAGTGGGCGCCCTTCTGGGCCGACTCGGAGAAGAGGATGCCGTTGTTCGCGACGATGCCGACCGGGTGGCCGTGGATCCGGGCGAACCCGGTGACCAGGGTCTGCCCGAACTCGGCCTTGAACTCGGCGAAGCGGGAACCGTCCACCACGCGCGCGATGACCTCGCGCACGTCGTACGGGGTGCGGGAGTCGACCGGCACCGCGCCGTACAGCCCGAACGGGTCCACCTTGGGCTCGACCGACTGCTCCACCGACCAGGGCAGCCCCCCGCGCGCGGGGAGGGTGGCCGCGATGTTCCGGACGATCCGCAGGGCGTGCGCGTCGTCCTCCGCGAGGTGGTCGGTGACGCCCGACACGCGGGAGTGGACCTCGCCGCCGCCCAGCTCCTCGGCCGTGACGACCTCGCCGGTGGCGGCCTTCACCAGCGGCGGACCGCCGAGGAAGATCGTGCCCTGACCGCGGACGATCACCGCCTCGTCGCTCATCGCCGGGACGTACGCCCCGCCCGCCGTGCAGGAGCCGAGGACGGCGGCGATCTGCGGGATGCCCGCCCCGGACATCCGCGCCTGGTTGTAGAAGATCCGCCCGAAGTGGTCGCGGTCGGGGAACACCTCGTCCTGCATCGGCAGGAAGGCACCCCCGGAGTCCACGAGGTAGATGCACGGCAGGCGGTTCTCCAGCGCGACCTCCTGGGCGCGCAGGTGCTTCTTCACCGTCATCGGGTAGTACGTGCCGCCCTTGACCGTGGCGTCGTTGGCGACGATCACGCACTCCCGGCCGCTGACCCGGCCGATCCCCGCGACGACGCCGGCGGCCGGGGCCGCCCCGTCGTACATCCCGTCGGCGGCGAGCGGCGCCAGCTCCAGGAAGGGCGAGCCGGGGTCGAGGAGGGTGTCCACGCGGTCGCGGGGCAGCAGCTTTCCGCGCGCGGTGTGCCGGGCGCGCGCCTTCTCGCCGCCGCCGAGCCGCGCCGCGGCCAGCTTGTGGCGCAGCTCCTCGCCCAGCGCGCGGTGCGCGGCCTCGTTGGCCCGCCAGGCCTCCGACGCGGGATCGGCCGCGCTCGTCAGCTCCGGTGCCTCGTGCATCCTGCGGTCCCCTCACCAGGTGGTCGACCAGTTAATGAGCGTTAACGCATTTCCTTCAGGTTAACGACCGCTAACCTCCCTGTCTAGAATCACTTGTATGGCCACGAGAACCGACGCCCCCACCCGCCGCGAGCAGATCCTCAAGGAGGCGGCCCGGCTCTTCGCCGAGCGCGGCTTCCACGGCGTGGGCGTGGACGAGATAGGGGCGGCGGTCGGCATCAGCGGCCCCGGGCTGTACCGGCACTTCCCGGGCAAGGACGCGATGCTCGCCGAACTGCTGGTCGGGATCAGCGGCCAGCTCCTCACGGGCGGCAAGCGCCGGGTGGCCGAGGCGGAGGGGGGCGCCGGGGCGCTGCTCGACTCGCTCATCGAGGGCCACATCGACTTCGCGCTCGACGACCGCCCCCTGATCACCCTGCACGACCGTGAGCTGGACCGCCTGCGGGACAGCGACCGCAAGCTCGTGCGCCAGCTCCAGCGGCAGTACGTCGAGCTGTGGGTGGAGGTGGTCCGCGAGGTGTACCCGGAGCTGGCCGAGCCCGCCGCCCGGTCGGCCGTGCACTCGGTCTTCGGTCTGCTGAACTCCACCCCGCACCTCGGGCGCCCCGGCGCCCTGCCCGGGCGTGCCGTGACGGCGGAGCTGCTGCACCGGATGGCCCGGGGCGCCTTCGGGGCGGCGGCGGTGGCCCCCGGCGCGTGACGAGCGTCTCGGGCGGTGGCCCCTGGACGTCTGTCGTGACCGGCGGGTAACGTGGTATCTGAGCAAGCGCTTAGACATGACCCAGGTATTCAGGTGGAGGTGGCGGCGGTGCGCCGTACTGTGTTCAACGAGGACCACGAGGCGTTCCGGGAGACCCTGCGCGCCTTCATCGAGGCCGAGGTCGTCCCGGTCTACGACGAGTGGTTCGCCGCCGGCCAGGCGCCGCGCGACTTCTACCTCAAGCTCGCCGAGCTCGGCATCTTCGGCATCCGTGTCGACGAGGAGTTCGGCGGCGCCGGCATCGACTCGTACAAGTTCGAAGCCGTGATGTACGAGGAGACCGCGCGCGCCGGTGTCCAGTTCGGCGGCTCGGGCGTGCACGTGCTGCTCGGCCTGCCCTACATCAAGATGCTCGCCACCGACGAGCAGAAGAAGCGCTTCCTGCCGAAGTTCGTCACCGGCGAGGAGATGTGGGCCCTCGCGATGACCGAGCCGGGCACCGGCTCCGACCTCGCGGGCATGAAGACCACCGCCAAGCTCTCCGAGGACGGCACGCACTACGTCCTCAACGGCTCCAAGACCTTCATCACCGGCGGCGTGCACGCCGACCGTGTGATCGTCTGCGCGCGCACCTCCGCGCCCACCGCCGACGACCGCCGCTTCGGCATCTCGCTGTTCGCCGTGGACACCAAGTCCGAGGGCTACTCCATCGGCCGCAAGCTCGACAAGCTCGGCCTGAAGACCTCCGACACCGCCGAGCTGGCGTTCGTCGACGTGAAGGTGCCCGTCGAGGACCTGCTCGGCGAGGAGAACAAGGGCTTCCACTACCTGGGCCACAACCTCGCCTCCGAGCGCTGGGGCATCGCCTTCGGCGCCTACGCGCAGGCCAAGGCCGCCGTCCGGTTCGCCAAGGAGTACGTCCAAGAGCGCACGGTCTTCGGCAAGCCCGTCGCCTCCTTCCAGAACACCAAGTTCGAGCTGGCCGCCTGCCAGGCCGAGGTGGACGCGGCCGAGGCCGTCGCCGACCGCGCCCTGGAGGCCCTCGACGCGGGCGAGCTGACCCCCGCCGAAGCCGCCAGCGCCAAGCTGTTCTGCACCGAGGTCGCGCACCGCGTCATCGACCGCTGCCTCCAGCTGCACGGCGGCTACGGCTTCATGAACGAGTACCCGATCGCCCGCCTGTACGCGGACAACCGCGTCAACCGCATCTACGGCGGCACCAGCGAGATCATGAAGACGATCATCGCCAAGAACATGGGCCTGTAAGGACCGCGAAACGACTGCACGGTACAACTGCCCCATGAGCGAGGCACTTCAGTCCCTCCTCGATCTGCTCGACCTCGAGCGGATCGAGGAGGACATCTTCCGCGGCCGGTCCCGTTCGGCCGTCGTCCCCCGCGTCTTCGGCGGGCAGGTGGCGGCGCAGGCACTGGTCGCCGCCGGGCGCACGGTCCCGGGGGACCGGCACGCCCACTCCCTGCACGCCTACTTCCTGCGGGCGGGCGATCCGGGCGCGCCCATCGTCTACACCGTGGACCGCATCCGGGACGGCCGGTCCTTCACCACCCGCCGGGTGGTCGCCGTCCAGCACGGACAGCCGATCTTCCACCTCTCCGCGTCCTTCCAGACGTACGAGGAGGGCCTGGAGCACCAGGCGACGATGCCGCCGGCGCCCGACCCCGAGACGCTGCCCACGGCCGCCGAGCTGCTGCCCCGGTACGCCGACCGCTTCTCCGGCTCCGACGTCCTGGAACGCCTCCTGGAGACCCGCGAGTCCGTCGACCTGCGCTACGTCGACCCGCCGCCGTACGGCACCGTCGGCGAGCCCCGGGAACCGCGCTCCCAGGTGTGGTTCCGCACCAACGGCAAGCTCGACGGCGCCGTCGACCAGCCGCTGCTGCACGTCGTCCTCGCCACCTACGTCTCCGACATGACCCTCCTCGACTCGGTCCTCCTCGCCCACGGGCGCGGCGGCTGGGTCACCGGGGACGTCGTCGGGGCGTCCCTGGACCACGCCATGTGGTTCCACCGCCCGTTCCGCGCCGACGAATGGCTCCTGTACGACCAGGAGTCGCCGTCCGCGTCCGGCGGCCGGGGCCTCGGCCAGGCCCGCATCTACACCCGGGACGGCCGCCTCGCCATCTCGGTCATCCAGGAAGGCGTGGTCCGCGTCCCCCGGTAGGCCGTTCGCCGGTAAGACTGGGGCATGACTGAAGCAGCGCGGGACGAAGCGGCCGGTCCTGACGGCGGGGGCGAGAGCGTCGCCACGGTGATCGTCGCCGCCGTCGCCAATCTCGGGATCGCCCTCGCCAAGGCGGTCGCCGGCATCATCAGCGGATCCAGCGCGATGCTGTCGGAGGCCGCGCACTCCGTCGCCGACACCGTCACGGAGATCCTGCTGCTGACGGCCCTGAAACGCAGCGAGAAACCGGCCGACGAGGAGCATCCGCTGGGCTACGGCCCCGAGCGCTACATCTGGGCGCTGCTCGCCGCCGTCGCCACCTTCGTCGGCGGCGCCGTCTTCTCGATCTACGACGGCGTGCACACCCTGGTCGCGGGGGAGGAGCTGGGCAACCCCCTCGTCTCGTACATCGTGCTCGGCGTCGCCTTCCTGCTGGAGGGCTTCTCCCTGCGGACGGGACTGCGGCAGGCCCGCGGCGAGGCCGCCCGCGTCGACACCACGTTCAAGCACTACCTGCGGCACACGCCGGACACCGCCGTGAAGGCCGTCGTGCTGGAGGACTCGGCGGCGCTGGTCGGCCTGGTGCTCGCCGCGGGCGGCCTGCTGGGCGGCCAGCTCACCGGCTCGGGCGTCTGGGACGGCGTCGCCTCGCTCCTCATCGGCGTGCTGCTGCTCTACGTCGCCTGGGTGCTCGGCCGGTCCAACGCGGAACTGCTCATCGGACGGCCCCTGCCCAAGGCGATGCGCGAGCGGATCCGGGCGGAGCTGCTGGCGGTCGAGCACGTGGAGGCCGTCCTGGAGCTGACCACGCTCGTGCAGGGCCCGCGGGAGGCACTCGTGGCCGCCAAGGTCGACTTCCGGGACGTGTCGACGGCGGCCCAGATCGAGTGGGCCTGCGAACAGGCAGAGGACCGGCTCCGGACGGTGTTCCCCTCGGTGATCCGGGTCTACCTGGACCCGACGCCGGGGTACGCCCAGCGCCGGGCGGAGGGCCTGAACCCCTGGCCGTGACGGGACGCGGACCGCTCACCCGGGGATCCGGGCCACGCACGGGTGCCGTACGGCGTGCCGGGCGTTACGCCAGGCCGGCTTCCTTCAGCAGATACGCGGTCATCGGGTCGTAGTGGCGCGGGCTGACGACGTGGTCGTCGAGCGGGACCACGACCTGGACGGTGCCCTCCGCCTCGGCGAGGAACAGGGCCGGGTCGTTGCAGTCGGCGTAGCCGACGGAGTCCACGCCCTGCTGGCCCGCGCGGCCCGCCCAGCCGTGGTCGGCGACGACCAGGTCGGGCAGCGGGCGGCCCTCGCGCGCCAGGCCGTCGAGGATCGCGCGCATCGGCTCGCCGGAGTGGGTGTGCCACAGCGTGGCCCCGTGCTCCAGCATGGCGACGTCCGCGAACTGCATGACGTAGCCCTCGTCCGTCTGGAGGCCTTCCGGGATCACCACGATCTCGCAGCCGGCGGCGCGCAGCGCGGCGGCCGTGGCGCGGTGCACGTCGAGCAGACCGCCGGGGTGGCCGGTCGCGAACAGCACCCGCTGGCGCCCCTCGGCCGCCTTGCGCAGCCGGGCCGCGAGGCGGTCCAGACCGTCCACGGTCAGCTCGGGATCGATGGTGTCCTGCCCGTACCGGAACTCCGGGTCGTCGTTGACACCGACCCGCTCCGCCATCACCGCGAGCACGTCCTGCTCGTCGGTCCAGCGGTCGCCGAGCTCCAGGCCGAGCCACCAGTTGCGCTCGCCGTTGGCCAGCTTGCGGTAGTGGGAGAGGTTGTTCTCGCGGGGGGTGGCGACATCGCCCGCGATGCGGGTCTTCACGAGATGGTCGACAAGTTCGGCGCGGCTGGGAGTCCCGGGTATCGGCATACCCCCATTGTGCCGGTGGGTTCCGGTCGGGGGCGCGGCTGTCCCGGTCGCTGGGACGTGTGTCACTCGGGTGTGCCGGGAGGGTGCGGTGCCGGGGCCCGGTGGTCCGCGGCCGGGGCAGGGCCCGTTGTCAGTGGCGTGGTGCAGGATCGCTGCCACGGGTCGAGGGACGCCGGGAGATGTCCGAGGGACGGGGGAAGCAGTGGCGGTCACCAATGGTCGGGTGGGGGAGCACGCGTTCCTGCGCGGGATGTACGCCGACGGGTACTACCCGGACCACGTCGTCGACCGCGGCCGGGTGATCCTGCTCGGCCTGTGCGAGCGGATCGAGGCGGAGCGGCCCGCGGACCTCGCCGCGCTGTACGTGCTCACCCACGCGGCGACCGAGGAGTTCAACGCGCTCCAGGACGCGTTCTGGGAGGCGGACAGCGACATCGAGACGGTCGCCCGCGAGGAGATAGCGGAGGACTTCTGGTTCGTGGCCTCGGCGTACGGGTTCGCCGCCGCGGACGTGGAGGAGCTGATCGCCCCCCGGGACTGGTGAGTTCGCGGGGGCGGAGGCCGCCGGACCCCCGACGGCCCGTTCGTCACCCGGATCGGAGCGCGAACCACAACTCCATCCGCACGTCCGGATCGTCGAGGTCCGCCTCCAGCAACGCCGAGCAGCGGGCGATGCGTTGGCGGACGGTGTTGCGGTGGACGGAGAGGGCCACCGCCGTCCGGTCCCAACTGCCGTGCAGGGAGAGCCAGGCGCGCAGGGTCTCGGTCAGCGCGGGCGTCCCCGCGACGGGAGCGAGGAGGACGAGGGCGTGGGCCTCGGCGTCGCCCGCCGGGAGGAGATCGGCGAGCGCGGGGCGCTCGCCGTGCCGGACCAGGGCGGTGCGGGTCGCTCGGGCGCGGGCCAGCGCGCGGGCGGCCTGGGTGTCGGCCGCCGTCCAGGCGTCCGGGCCGGCGGGCGCGCCGACCCCGCAGGTCCAGCCGGGCTGCTCGGCGGGCACGCGGTCACCGGGGACGAGGACGCGGACCACGTCACCCTCCACGTCGACCAGCGCGGAGCCCAGAGCCGCCCCCAGCGCGGTGGCGGTGACGGCGTCCGGCGCCGGCCCTTCCCCGGTACGGCACGCGTGCACGACGGTCCACCGCTCGCCGCCGAGGAGCGGCGCCACCGCCTCGGGCGCGGCACCGAGCAGCAGCCGCACCAGCGCGGCCGACCTGGCCGCACCACTGCCGCTCTGCTGCTCCCCGGTGAGGAGGGAGAGCAGCACGGACGCGACGGAGGCGATCGTGTGGTCGCCCGGGTCGCGGCGTGGCGCGGCGACCCCGAGCACGAAGCCCTGACCGCTGCCGAGCGCGTAGGCCGCGAGATGGACACCGCCGACGGTGTCGGTGGCGGACGAGGGCCTCGGGGAAGCGGCCCCCGCCCCTTCCCACGGGCGGACGACCCCGGCCAGCTCGGCGAGGGCGGCCTCGGCGGGCGTCGCGGCGAGACGCGCGTCGGCAGCACCGGTCCCGCCGGCGGGCGGGTCAGCGGGGGTGCGGGGCGAGGGGTTCGCCGGTGAGTCGTCGAGGGCGCCGGCGGCCGTGCTCGCGCGGGTGGCCCCGGGGGTGCCGGTGGCGCCGCCCGCCGAGGTGGCCGTCGGGCCCTCCGGGGAGGCGTCCCCCGAGGCACCCCGCCCGGAGGCGCTCCCCGTCGTCGAGGCATCCGGGATCCTGCCGGTCCGGGCCAGTTCCGTGCCCTCCGGGCCGTACAGGACCGCGAGGCCGCCCACCCGCTGGGCGAGCTGGCGGAGCACGGCCGGGACCGGATCGGGGCGGGCCGCCGCTGCCGCGAGGCTCTGCTGGGCCTCCGTCACCCGCCGCAGCTCCGCGAGCCGGGCCTGCGCCATGAGCTGCCACACCGCCCGGGCGACGCCGGAGAACGTCGTCCGGGGCGGCACCTCCAGCAGTGGCAGGCCGTGGGCGTCGCAGGCCGCGACCAGCTCGGGCGGCACCCGGTAGTGCACCGGCGCCAGGCCGAAGCCGAGGGCCGCGCCACCCGCCGCCACGATCCGGGACACATAGGCGTCGAAGTACTCCCGCAGACGTCCGGCGGCGTCCCCGGCGCGCGAAGGGGCGTCCTGCCCGGCGGCCGGGTCCGGGACGTGGACCCCGGCGGTCAGCAGCAGCTCGCCGCCCAGCAGGTAGGGGTAGGGGTCGGACATCTCCGAGGTGTGCGCCCACCGGATCACGGTGCCGCTCCCGGCGGGACCGGCGATCCGCCGCAGCCCCAGGTCCTCGCGGGCGAGGAGCGCCGACAGCGCCACCGGGGGAGTCGGCGGGACGGCGGGGGCCGGGGCGACGGCGGGAGCCTGCGGGGCTGACGGTGACCGGGGGTCCGGCATGGTGGACGGTTCCTCCATCCGGCTCGGATCGAATGGATGAAACGTACACTTCGCAGTCGCTTTCCGGCCACCTAGTGTCGGTCCCGACCGGCGGCCGCGGGTACGGGCGGATGTCCCCGCGACCAGTCGCCGGCTCCCCACACCACCGCACGACACGCCACCCAGTGCCCGGAGGAGACCCATGGCCGTCGACTACACAGTGATCGTCGTCTATCTGGCCGGCATGCTGGCCATGGGCTGGTGGGGCATGCGCCGCGCCAAGTCCAAGAGCGAGTTCCTGGTCGCCGGACGGCGCCTCGGACCCGCCATGTACTCGGGCACCATGGCCGCCATCGTCCTCGGCGGCGCGTCCACCATCGGCGGCGTCGGGCTCGGCTACCAGTACGGCCTCTCCGGGGCCTGGATGGTCTTCACCATCGGACTCGGCCTGCTCGCCCTCAGCGTCTTCTTCTCCGCGCGCATCGCCCGCCTGAAGGTCTACACCGTCTCCGAGATGCTCGACCTGCGCTACGGCGGCCGGGCCGGCCTCATCTCCGGCGTCGTCATGTGGGCGTACACCCTGATGCTGGCGGTCACCTCGACCATCGCGTACGCCACGATCTTCGACGTCCTCTTCGACATGAACCGGACGCTCGCGATCATCATCGGCGGGTCGATCGTCGTCGCCTACTCGACCCTCGGCGGCATGTGGTCGATCACCCTCACCGACATGGTGCAGTTCGTCGTCAAGACCATCGGCGTGCTGCTCCTGCTGCTGCCCATCGCCGTCGTCAAGGCCGGCGGGTTCAGCGCGATGAAGGCCAAGCTGCCCACCGAGTACTTCGACCCGCTGGGCATCGGCGGCGAGACGATCTTCACCTACGTCCTCATCTACACGTTCGGCATGCTGATCGGGCAGGACATCTGGCAGCGCGTGTTCACCGCGCGCGGTGACAGGACGGCCAAGTGGGGCGGCACCGTCGCCGGCACCTACTGCCTGGTCTACGCCGTCGCCGGGGCCGTCATCGGCACCGCGGCCAAGGTCATGTACCCGAAACTGCCCAGCGCCGACACCGCCTTCGCGACCATCGTCAAGGACGAACTCCCCGTCGG
Source organism: Streptomyces sp. NBC_01428 (assembly GCF_036231965.1). Taxonomy (NCBI): domain Bacteria; kingdom Bacillati; phylum Actinomycetota; class Actinomycetes; order Kitasatosporales; family Streptomycetaceae; genus Streptomyces; species Streptomyces sp. NBC_01428. Next base: position 5,881,079 of record NZ_CP109499.1, read on the forward strand.
AGTGCGCGGCCTGGTGCTCGCCGCCGCGCTCGCCGCCGTGATGTCCACCTCCTCCGGCGCCCTCATCGCCTGCGCCACCGTCGCCAACAACGACATCTGGTCGCGGCTGCGCGGTGCCGTGAAGCCCGGCGCCGCCGAACACGACGAGGTCAAGGGCAACCGCGTCTTCATCCTGATCATGGGCGTCGCGGCGATCGGCACGGCGATCGCGCTCAACAACGTCGTCGAGGCGCTGACCGTCGCGTACAACCTGCTCGTCGCCGGACTGCTCGTGCCGATCCTCGGCGGCCTGCTCTGGAAGCGCGGCACGGCGCAGGGCGCGCTCGCCTCCGTGGTCGTGGGCGGTCTCGCCGTCGTCGGCCTGATGGCCGGCTACGGCATCCTCGCCAACGAGCCCGTCTACTACGGGCTGCTCCTCTCCCTGGCCGCCTACGTGATCGTCTCGCTGGCCACGCCCGCGACCGACGCCGCGGTCCTGGCCGTCTGGCGCGAGCGGCTGGCCGGCCGCGGCGCCGAACCCTTGTCCGAACCGGTCCCGGTTCACCAGTAGAGTCGTACTAGTTGTACTTAGTTGTACATACGCGACGAAGCGTAGGAAAGAAGGCATCACCCCATGAGCAACGAGACGCCCCGCGGCCCCGTCGACTCGTCCCGCGTCCCGCGGTACGCCGGCCCCGCGACCTTCGCCCGGCTGCCCCGCCTCGACGAGGTCGGCACCGCCGACGTCGCCGTCGTCGGTGTGCCGTTCGACTCCGGCGTCTCGTACCGGCCGGGCGCCCGCTTCGGCGGCAACGCCATCCGCGAGGCGTCCCGGCTGCTCCGCCCCTACAACCCGGCCCAGGACGCCTCGCCGTTCGCCCTCGCCCAGGTCGCGGACGCCGGTGACATCGCGGCGAACCCGTTCAACATCAACGAGGCCGTGGAGACGGTCGAGGCCGCCGCCGACGAACTGCTCGGCACCGGCGCCCGGCTGATGACCCTGGGCGGCGACCACACCATCGCCCTGCCCCTGCTGCGCTCCGTGGCCAAGAAGCACGGCCCGGTCGCGCTGCTCCACTTCGACGCGCACCTCGACACCTGGGACACCTACTTCGGCGCCGAGTACACCCACGGCACGCCGTTCCGCCGGGCCGTCGAGGAGGGCATCCTCGACACCGAGGCGCTCTCGCACGTCGGCACCCGCGGCCCGTTGTACGGCAAGCAGGACCTCACCGACGACGAGAAGATGGGCTTCGGCATCGTCACCTCGGCGGACATCTACCGCCACGGCGCCGACGAGGTCGCCGACCAGCTCCGCCAGCGCATCGGCGACCGCCCGCTCTACATCTCCATCGACATCGACTGCCTCGACCCGGCGCACGCGCCCGGCACCGGCACCCCCGAGGCGGGCGGCATGACCTCCCGCGAGCTCCTGGAGATCCTGCGCGGACTCTCGTCCTGCAACCTGGTCTCCGCCGACGTCGTCGAGGTCGCCCCGGCCTACGACCACGCGGAGATCACCGCCGTGGCGGCGTCCCACACCGCCTACGAACTGACCACCATCATGTCCCGCCAGATCGCGGAGGCCCGGAACAAGTGACCCACGACCACGACCTGGTGCTCCGTCCGACGGCGTCGCAGACGGAGGCCGCGCTCAACCCGCCCCCCGGCCGCAACGGCGGAGACCTGGTCGTGGAGACCCTCTCCGGTCTCGGTGCGACGACCGTCTTCGGGCTGCCCGGCCAGCACGCGCTCGGCATGTTCGACGCCCTGCGCCGCTCCTCCCTCCAGTACGTCGGACTGCGCGTCGAGAACAACGCCGGGTTCGCTGCGGACGCCTACGGCCGCGTCACCGGCGAGGCCGCGCCGCTGCTGCTGTCCACCGGCCCCGGCGCGCTGACCTCGCTGGCCGCCCTCCAGGAGGCGCGGGCCGCCTCCGCGCCGGTGCTCGCCATCAGCAGCCAGATCCCCACCGCGGGCCTGGGCGGCGGACGCCACGGCTATCTGCACGAACTCCCCGACCAGCAGGCCTCGTTCCGGGGCGTGGTCAAGTCGGTCCACACGGTCCGTACGCCGTCGCAGATCCCCTCCGCGATCGCCGCGGCCTGGGAGTCGGCGCTCACGGCCCCGCACGGACCGGTGTGGGTGGAGATCCCGCAGGACGTCCTCCTCGCGGAGACCTCCCTGCCCGTGGTGACCGCGATGGACGCCACCCCCGAGGACGTCGTCCCGCGCCCCGAACTCACCGCGCTGGCCGCCCATCTGCTCTCCACGGCCGACCGCCCCGCGATCATCGCGGGCGGCGGTGTCGTGCGCGCCGACGCCTCCGGCAAACTGCGCCTGCTCGCCGAGCGGCTGAACGCGCCGGTCGTCACCACCTTCGGCGGCAAGGGCGCCTTCCCCTGGGAGCACCCGCTGTCCCTCCAGTCCTGGCTGGAGGACCGGCACACGACCGACTTCCTGGAGGACGCCGACGTCCTGCTCGTGGTGGGCTCGGGACTCGGTGAACTCTCCTCGAACTACCACACGTTCAAGCCCCGCGGCCGGGTGATCCAGATCGAGGCCGACCTCGGCAAGCTGGAGTCCAACCACCCGGCGCTCGGCATCCACGCGGACGCCCGCCTCGCGCTCTCCACGCTCCTGGAGACGGTGGAGGAACGCCCCGACGCGTCGGCGGCGGACCGGGTGACCTCGGTGCTCGCCCAGGTCGCGGACCGTATCGCCGGCCAGGAACTCACCCTGGAACAGGACGTGCTGGCGGCCGTCCGCCGCGCCCTGCCGGCCACCTCGCCGTCCTTCTGGGACATGACGATCCTGGCCTACTGGGCGTGGTCGGCCTTCGACCCGCGCGGCACCAACACCATGCACTCCGCCCAGGGCGCCGGCGGTCTCGGCTACGGCTTCCCCGCGGCGCTCGGCGCGGCCGCCGCCGACCCCTCCCGACCGGTCCTCGCGGTGTCCGGCGACGGCGGCGCGCTGTACTCCATCGCCGAGCTGGCGACGGCGAAGCAGTACGGCCTGCCCGTCACCTGGCTCATCGTCGACGACGGCGGCTACGGCATCCTGCGCGAGTACATGACGGACGCGTTCGGCCAGGCGACCGCCACCGAGCTGTCCCGCCCCGACTACGTGGCCCTCGCCGAGTCGTTCGGCGTCCCGGGCACCCTCACCAGCCCCGAGACGCTGGAGGCGGACCTGGCCGAGGCGCTGGCCGCCCCCGGCCCCTCGGTGGTCGTGCTGCCCGCCGTGCTGCGCATGTTCGCGCCGACGCACCTGGACTGACCGGGCCGGACGCGGCGGAAACACCGGAGCGCCGGGGAGTGTGCGCGACACTCCCCGGCGCTCCGTCGTGTGCCGCGGGTCAGCGCAGGGACGCGCCGAAGCGCGCCTTCACGTCGGGGGCCGCGATGGTCTTCGGGCCGAACGCGAGGGCGGACGTGGTGGTCAGGCCGGTCGTCGTGCCGCGGAGCACCCAGACCGCGCCGGCCGAGGCGTTCTCGGCGGTGGAAGAGGCGGCGAGGTCACGCCGGCCGTTGCCGTCGACGTCCAGCAGCGCGGTGGCCACGCCGAACCGGTCGTCCGTCTCGGCGACGCCGGGCATCCCGGCGGTGTCCTGGTGGAAGACCTGGGTGCCCGCGCCGGTCACGCCGGAGGCGCCGCCGTGCACGAGGGCGACCGAACCGGCGTCGGCCACACCGGCGACGTCCTCGCCGGCGATGCCGAGCGCGATGTCCGCGTAGCCGTCACCGGTGACGTCGGCGACGGAGACGGCGGAGCCGAGCTCGTCGCCCTCCTCCTGGACGCCGGGGAAGCCGGCCAGGTCCTGGTCGAAGGTCTGCACGTGGTCGGTGAGTCCGGCGGAGGAACCGTAGGCGATCCGCACCTTGTCGTTCCAGCCGTCGGCGCCGACGACGACGTCGTCGAAGCCGTCGCCGTTCACGTCGCCGACACCGGTCCCCGACGCGGTCTGGCTCACGCCGTCACCGGGGGCGTCGGTGCGCTTGAAGCCCGTCGGGCTGCCGTACAGCAGCCGGTTGCCCCAGGTCCCGTCACCGGTGTAGTACCACTGCACGATGTCGTCCCGGCCGTCGCCGTTGACGTCGCCGACCTGGCCGGAGACGACGGGACCGGTGATCGAGTCGCCGTCCTCCTCGCAGCCGCCGCCGGTGGCGCAGGTGGCGTCGTCCTCGTCGTAGCCCCACCAGGCGGACTTGTCGAGGATGTTGAGGACGGCGGCCGGCTTTCCGGCGCGCGAGACCGGGCCCTTCCACAGGGTGGCCGGGGCGCCCGCGGGGTCGTCCCCGCCGACGGACTGCGCGGAGAACAGGGCGAGGTCGGTGGTGCCGTCGCCGTCGAAGTCACCGGCCTCGGGCGCGGCGCCGTACCCGGCGATCGCGGTGCCGCCGGTGAGCCCGGAGGCGGAGCCCCACAGGACGACCGAGCCCGTCGTGCCGCCGGCGATCACGAGGTCGGTGTAGCCGTCCTTGTCCAGGTCGCCCTTGGTGAAGGCCGAGCCGAAGCGCTGGCTCGCGGTGGCGGAGCCGGGCACGCCCGCGGTGGAGCGGCTGACGATCTGCTTCTTCGCGGTGGACAGGCCGCTCGCGGAGCCGTACATGATCGCCACGTACCCGGCCTTGGCCTTGCTCGACACGGTGGCGTCCGGCGCTCCGACGACCAGGTCGGCGTAGCCGTCCTTGTTGAAGTCGTCCTGGACGGCCGCCGATCCGGTGGCCGCCTGCGCGGTCGCCCCGGTGAGGGCCCAGGCGCCGGCTCCCCCGGCCAGCAGGGCGGCGGCGGCCAGGGGCGCGGTCAGCCGCGTGGAACGGTCGCGGCGTCGTGCTCGGGACATCAGGTGCTGCCTTTCGTCGTCTTCCGGACGCGGTGGTCCGACGCGTCCACGGAGTGCGACTCGGGCAGGGCGTCACTGGTTGTACACCCTCAGGCCATTCATTTGTCACCATCCGGCGACAGCGGCGCGCATGGGCCGCCTGAACTCCCGTGATCACCGCGGGAGTTCAGGCGACTACTGCGACCGGTGGGGCTACCAGATCGCCTCGACCCACTCCGGGTGGTCGATGAACGGGTTGCGGTTGTGCTGGTAGGTGTCGTAGATGACCTGGTTGCGCTTCTCCTCGAAGGCGCTCGGCGGGTCCTGCTCGTTCCACTGCTTCAGCACGGACAGCTTGCCGATGTACGGCGCGCTGCCGTTGTTCACCTTCTCGTCCGGCTCCAGGTCGGCGAACCCGTCGCCGCCGTCGTAGCGCACGGCCATGTAGAGGATCATGCGGGCCACGTCGCCCTTGTCCGCGGCGCGCGGCTCGAAGGAGTCGGAGTCCACGCGGCTGCCGCCGCCGTTGGTCACCGTGCTGCCGCCGTTGTCGAAGTCCAGGTTGCCGCGGATGCCGTTGACCTGGACGTCCGCCGGGCGCAGGTGGTGCAGGTCGGTGCCGGGTCCGGTCACCTCGCCGAAGTCGCCGTGCGACTTGGCCCAGGTGTGCTCACGGTTCCAGTCGCCGACGTCACCGCCGTTGAGGGACTTGCTGCGGGAGACGCCGCTGTACAGCAGGATCACGTTGCTGCTGTTGTTCGGGTCCTGGTCGGTGACCTTCAGCGCGTTCCAGACCGCGGAGTACGAGATCTTGCTCTGGCTGCTGATGATCGTGTGCAGCGAGGACTTGAGGCTCGTGCCGGTCTTGCCGACCGCGTTCTTGTAGTACGTGCTGTCGTACGAGGTGTTCGTCGCGCTCGCGGGGGACGCGGTGACGGCCGGGAGGGTGAGTCCGACGAGTACCGCGGACGTCGTCAGCGCCAGGGTCTTCCAGCGCCGTATGTGCGTGGCGGGCATGGGGGTGTCCGTTCTACGCGGGTTGAATGGAGCGGATAACCGGGAGCGTGACATGGACATGCGGTGCATGGGGTTAAGGAGAAGTGTCGGTTCTGTGTCGGGATTCAACAAACTGTGCGGCGCGCACGGGAGTTGACGCGCCGGCGGCGCCCGACCGGAAACGGGCCTCCGTCGGAGGCCTCCCCGCCCGTCCCGTCCCGCCGCGCCCGTCCCGCCCCGCCGACCGCCCTCCCGGCCGTGCGGCTCCCGTCGTCAGAGCACCCGTACAGCTGTCGTCAGAACACCTGTACAACTATCGGACGCCTCGGAGAGTCATCTGGGGCGAGCGCGCCGGGGGTGCGCTCGTATCGGTCCAAGGGGATGGGAAGCCTCCATGACTCACCGGATATCCCGGGGTGCCCGTGTGCTCGCAGCGAGCCTGGGCGCCGGGGTGATCGTGCCGTTCGCGGTCGCCGCGGCTCCCGCCGCCGCCGCGCCGGCGCCCACCGTCAGCTGTACGTCGGGCAAGGCCGGTCTGGCAGCCAAACTGCAGAAGGACATCACCGCCGCGCTCGCGGGCCGCAAGGGCACCGTCGCGGTCGGTCTCTACGACCGCGGCACGAAGACCACCTGCACGCTGCGGAGCACGTCCGCCTTCGACTCGGCCAGCGTGGTGAAGGTGACCGTGCTCGCCACGCTCCTGTGGGACGCCAAGAAGCACGACCGGTACCTGACGTCCCGCGAGACGGGCCTCGCCACCGCGATGATCACCCAGTCCGACAACAACGCGACCACCTCCCTGTGGAAGCAGCTCGGCACGACGAAGGTCAAGGGCTTCCTCACCGCCGCCGGGATGACGGAGACCAAGCCGGGCGCCGACGGCTACTGGGGCCTCACCCAGATCACGGTGCGTGACGAGCAGAAGCTGCTCGCGCTGCTCACCGCCAAGAACTCCGTGCTGAGCGACAACGCGCGCGCCTATGTCCTGAAGCTGATGGGCAAGGTGATCTCCTCGCAGCGCTGGGGCACCCCGGCCGGGGCGCCCTCGTCGGTCACGGTGCACGTCAAGAACGGCTGGCTCTCCCGTGCCGCCAACGGCTGGCGGGTGCACAGCGTCGGCACGTTCTCCGGCGGTGGCCACGACTACACGATGACGGTGCTCACGCAGGGCAACAGCACCATGGACTACGGCGTCGCCACCATCCAGGGCGTCGCCCGGGCCATCCACAAGGACCTCGTCCCGGTCACCGTCAGTGCCCACCGGTACACGCCGACCTCGGCGCCCAGGGAGGCCTTCCCTGCCGTTCCGGCGCACTGACCGCGCGCCCCTCCACGCCTCCGCCCGCCCGGCCTCCGCGCCCGGCGGGCGGAGGATTGTTGCGGAGGGATGAAATCCGCTTCGTGCGGTGTTGGTGCCTCCGGCGGAGTGAGTTCTACGGAAGGTACCGGCGTGGCGACGGAACGGGGATGGGCACGGCGACTCGCCGGGTACGCGTGGCGGTACCCGAAGGACGTGGTGCTCGCACTCGGGTCGTCCCTGGGCGGCATGGCCCTGATGGCCGTCGTCCCGCTGATCACCAAGGTGATCATCGACGACGTGATCGGCGACCGCAGCCGCGGCATGGCCCCCTGGGCGGGCGCGCTGATCGGCGCCGCCGTCCTCGTCTACGCCTTCACGTTCGTCCGCCGCTACTACGGCGGCCGGCTCGCCCTCGACGTCCAGCACGACCTCCGGACCGACATGTACCGGACGATCACGCGGCTGGACGGGCGGCGGCAGGACGAGCTGTCCACCGGGCAGGTCGTGGGCCGCGCGACCAGCGACCTCCAGCTGATCCAGGGCCTGCTCTTCATGCTCCCGATGACCATCGGGAACGTGCTGCTCTTCCTGATCTCCCTCGGGATCATGGCCTCGCTCTCCCTGCCGCTGACCCTGGTCGCGCTGGCCGTCGCCCCCGCCCTCTGGTTCGTCGCCAAGCGCAGCCGCTCCAAACTGCACCCGGCCACCTGGTACGCGCAGGCGCAGGCCGCGGCCGTGGCGGGCGTCGTCGACGGCTCCGTCAGCGGCGTCCGCGTGGTCAAGGGCTTCGGCCAGGAGGAGCAGGAGACCGGCAAGCTGCGCGAGGTCGGCCGGCGCCTCTTCGCGGGACGCCTGCGCACCATCCGGCTGAACGCCAAGTACACCCCGGCCCTCCAGGCCGTGCCCGCGCTCGGCCAGGTCGCGATGCTCGCCGTCGGCGGCTGGCTGGCGGTGCGCGGCCAGATCACCCTCGGCACCTTCGTCGCCTTCTCCACCTACCTCGCGCAGCTCGTCGGACCGGTGCGGATGCTCGCGGTCGTGCTGACCGTCGGACAGCAGGCCCGAGCGGGCGCCGAGCGGGTCCTCGAACTCATCGACACCCGGCCGTCGATCAAGGACGGCACCAAGGACCTGCCCGCCGACGCGCCCGCCACCGTCGAGTTCGACGACGTGTCGTTCGGCTACGAGGAGGGCCGGCCGGTCCTCGACGGGCTGAGCTTCGAGATCCGCGCCGGCGAGACCCTCGCGGTCGTCGGCACCTCCGGCTCCGGCAAGTCGACCGTCTCGCTGCTGATGCCCCGCTTCTACGACGTGACGCACGGCGCCGTCCTCGTCGGCGGCCACGACGTGCGTGAGCTGACCACCGCGTCGCTGCGCGCCGCGATCGGGCTCGTCCCCGAGGACTCCTTCCTCTTCTCCGACACCGTCCGCGCCAACATCGCCTACGGCCGCCCCGACGCCACCCAGGACGAGATCGAGACCGCGGCCCGCGCCGCCCAGGCACACCGCTTCATCGCCGAACTGCCCGCCGGCTACGACACCACCGTCGGCGAGCACGGCCTCACCCTCTCCGGCGGCCAGCGCCAGCGCGTCGCACTCGCCCGGGCGATCCTCACCGACCCCCGGCTGCTCGTCCTCGACGACGCCACCTCCGCCGTGGACGCCCGGGTCGAGCACGAGATCCACGAGGCGCTGAGCCACGTCATGGAGGGCCGCACCACCCTGCTGATCGCCCACCGCCGCTCCACCCTGAACCTCGCCGACCGCATCGCCGTCCTCGACGGCGGCCGGCTCGCCGACATCGGCACCCACGAGGAACTCCAGGCCCGCTCCGCGCTCTACCGGCGGCTGCTCACCGACCCGGACGAACTCGGCGGCGTCTCCCCGGGCCACGCCCGCCCGGCCGCACCCCGCGAGGACACCTCCGTACGCGAGGAACTGGACGCCGAGTTCGACGCCGAGCGCGGGGTGACACCGCACCTGTGGACGGGCGACCGCGAACCCCGCGACACCGCGCTCGACGGGATGCCCGCCACCCCCGGACTCCTCGCCCAGGTCGAGGCGCTGCCCCCGGCCACCGACGTGCCGGACGTCGACGAGGCCCAGGCGGTCCGCGCCGAGGACTCCTACGGACTGCGCCGGCTGCTCCGCGGGTTCGGCGCCCCGCTGCTCGTCAGCCTCGCGCTGGTCGCCGTCGACGCCGTGATGACCCTGCTGCTGCCCGTGCTGATCCGGCACGGCATCGACCAGGGCGTCACCCGCGTCGCGCTCGGCGCGGTGTGGGCGGCCGCGGCCTTCGGCCTGGTCACGGTCCTCGTCCAGTGGGCGGCGCAGATCGGTGAGACCCGGATGACGGGCCGCACCGGCGAACGGGTCCTCTACGCGCTGCGCCTGAAGATCTTCGCCCAGCTCCAGCGCCTCGGCCTCGACTACTACGAGCGGGAACTGACCGGCCGGATCATGACCCGGATGACGACCGACGTCGACGCCCTGTCGACGTTCCTGCAGACTGGCCTGGTCACGGCCTTCGTCTCCGTCGTCACCTTCTTCGGCATCATGGGCGCCCTCCTGATCATCGACGTCCAGCTGGCCCTGGTCGTCTTCGTGACCCTCCCGCCGCTCGTCATCGGCACGTTCTTCTTCCGCCGCGCGAGCGTCAAGGCCTACGAACTGGCCCGCGAACGCGTCTCGCTCGTCAACGCCGACCTCCAGGAGTCGGTGTCCGGACTGCGCATCCTCCAGGCGTTCCGGCGCGAGGACGCGAGCGGAGCGCGGTTCACCGAGGGCAGCGACAGCTACCGCAGCGCGCGCATCCGCGGACAGTGGCTGATCTCCGTCTACTTCCCCTTCGTGCAGCTGCTCTCCTCGGTGGCCGCCGCGGCCGTGCTGATCGTGGGCGCCCACCGGATCGACGCCGGCACCCTGTCCACCGGCGCCCTGGTCGCCTACCTCCTCTACATCGACCTGTTCTTCGCGCCCGTGCAGCAGCTCTCGCAGGTCTTCGACGGCTACCAGCAGGCCACCGTCTCGCTGGGCCGCATCCAGGAACTGCTCCAGGAGCCGACCTCGACGAAGACCGCCGAGGAGCCCCTCGACGTGCTGTCGCTGCGCGGCGAGATCGCGTTCGAGGACGTCGACTTCGCCTACGGGCCCGCGGGCGAGAGCGAGGAGGCGCTCAGCGCGGTGTCGCTGCGCATCCCGGCCGGGCAGACCGTCGCCTTCGTCGGCGAGACCGGCGCGGGCAAGTCGACCCTGGTGAAGCTGGTCGCCCGCTTCTACGACCCGACCGGCGGGCGGGTCACCGTCGACGGCACCGACCTGCGCGCCCTCGACATCACCTCCTACCGGCACCGCCTCGGCGTCGTCCCCCAGGAGGCCTACCTCTTCCAGGGAACCGTCCGCGACGCCATCGCCTACGGCCGTCCCGACGCCGGTGACGCCGAGGTGGAGGCCGCCGCGCGCGCGGTCGGCGCCCACGACATGATCGCCACGCTGGAGGGCGGCTACCTCCACGAGGTCGCCGAGCGCGGACGCAACCTCTCCGCCGGCCAGCGCCAGCTGATCGCACTGGCCCGCGCGGAGCTGGTCGACCCGGACGTGCTCCTCCTGGACGAGGCGACCGCCGCGCTCGACCTCGCCTCCGAGGCGCTGGTCAACCAGGCCACCGACCGGCTCGCGGGCCGCCGTACGACGCTCGTCGTCGCCCACCGGCTGACCACGGCCGCCCGCGCCGACCGGGTCGTGCTGATGGACCACGGCCGCGTCGCCGAGGACGGCACCCACGACGAACTGCTGCGCCAGGACGGCCGGTACGCCGCGCTGTGGCGGACCTTCGTCGGCGACCCGGAGCCCGAGGAGCCCGTCGGCTCCACCGCCTGACACCGGAGATCCTGCGGCGCGGCGGACGGGGGACGGGAGTCGCCGCCGCGCGCAACCGTCCGACGTACGTTCTGCGTCCGTACACCCGTACGCTGTCTGCGGGCGGAAGGGGCGAGAGTGGACCGTGGTGCGATACGTCGACGGCTGGCGGTCGGCGTGGCCGTGCTGGCCGCGTCCGCGGTGCTCGCGCTCGTGAGCCCGGGCAGTGCCCAGGCCGCCTCCAGTTCCTGCTCGGGCCGCAAGGTCCGCACCCTGTCCTTCGCGACGGGCTCCGTGCGGATCTACCGCCGCGGCGACTACGTGTGCGCCGTGACCGTCCCCAAGAAGCCGGGCGCCCGCAAGTGGATGTCCGTCAGCGTGCAGGCCCGCGGCGGCCGCCCGGTGGTCGACTCCGGGCACTTCACCCGTCGCGCGGGCCCGGTGACCGTCCACGCGGGCCACCGCTGCGTCCTGTTCAGGGGATCGGTCGGCTCGGGTTCGGTGAACTCGGGCTGGATCCTCTGCTGAGCCGTCTCGGGTTCGTCCGGCCGGTGCGGCCGCATCACGACAAACGCACAGACTTCACCCAAGGGCCCCTGGTGTCACGGGAGTTGCTCCGCTAGGTTCCGGCGGACATCTGCCACATCCCAGGGAGGGTGCATGCGCAAGGCGCTCAGATGGCTGCTGGCGCTCACGGTGCTCATAGGCACACTGAGCACGGCCGGGGCCGCCACCGCGGCCCCGCCGGAGGCCCACGGCACCACCACCGCGGCCCCGCCGGAGGCCCACGGCACCACCACCGCGGCCCCGCCGGAGGCCCACGGCACCACCACCGGCACCACCGATCGGGCCGACGAGGACATCAAGGACCGCCTCCTCGCGATCCCGGGCATGAGCCTCGTCGAGGAGAAGCCCTACACGGGCTATCGGTTCTTCGTCCTGAACTACACCCAGCCGGTCGACCACCGGCACCCGTCCAGGGGCACGTTCCAGCAGCGCATCACGGTGCTGCACAAGGACACCGAACGCCCGACGGTCTTCTACACCGGCGGCTACAACGTCTCCACCACGCCGAGCCGCCGCGAGCCGACCCAGATCGTCGACGGCAACCAGGTCTCCCTGGAGTACCGCTACTTCACGCCGTCCCGGCCCGCGCCGGCCGACTGGTCCAAGCTCGACATCTGGCAGGCGGCCAGTGACCAGCACCGCGTCTTCCGGGCCCTCAAGCCGATCTACCACAAGAAGTGGATCGCCACCGGCGGCTCGAAGGGCGGCATGACGGCTACCTACTTCGAGCGCTTCTACCCGCGTGACATGGACGGTGTCGTCGCCTACGTGGCGCCCAACGACGTCGTCAACGACGAGGACTCGGCGTACGACCGCTTCTTCACGCAGGTCGGCACCAAGGAGTGCCGCGACCGGCTGAACGCCGTGCAGCGCGAGGCCCTCGTGCGCCGGGAGCCGCTGGAGAAGAAGTACGCGGCCTACGCCGCCGACAACGGCTACACCTTCACCACCGTCGGCAGCCTCGACAAGGCGTACGAGGCCGTCGTGCTCGACTACGTGTGGGGCTTCTGGCAGTACAGCCTGCTCGCCGACTGCGACACGATCCCGGCGAACGCCGCCACCGCCACCGACGACGAGATCTGGGACTCCGTCGACACGATCTCCGGCTTCTCGTTCTACACCGACCAGGGCCTGGAGCCGTACACGCCGTACTACTACCAGGCGGGCACCCAGCTCGGCGCGCCGACGATCCACTTCCCGTACATCGAGCGGAAGTACGTCCACTACGGCTACCAGCCGCCGCGGAACTTCGTGCCGCGTTCCATCCCGATGAGGTTCCAGGGGTCCGCGATGCGTGACGTGGACAGCTGGGTCCGCCACCACGCGCAGCACATGCTGTTCGTGTACGGCCAGAACGACCCGTGGGGCGCCGAGCGCTTCCGGGTCGGTTCCGGTGCGCGGGACGCGTACGTCTTCACCGCCCCCGGGATGAACCACGGGGCGAACGTCGCCGGGCTCGCCGCCGACCAGAAGGCGCTCGCCACCGCCCGCATCCTCCAGTGGGCGGGCGTCGCCCCCGCGGCGGTCGCGGCGGACCCGTCGGCGGCCCGGCCCCTCGCGCCGTACGACGCGAAGCTGGACCGGCGTGACGTCGAACGGGAGATGACCCTGCGCCCGTGAGACCGGGGCCGCGCCCGCTCCGCTCACACGGGGCGGGCGCAGCCCACCGTCCGCGCGCCGCCGAGCTCGACGTAGAGCGCCGTGACGGCCGGGCACGCGGCGCGGCTGGTCACCGCCGACGTCACCCGGTACTCCGGGGGTTTCCTGCCCGTGCCGTCGCACGCCGTCTCGCGGACCTCGCCGCGGCCCGCGCCGTAGACGCAGTCACCGACGATGGTGCGGGGACCCCCGCCGCCACCCGGGTCGCCGGGGTGCGGGGGTTCGAGGCCGCGCATGCAGGCGTAGCCCTGCGGGACGGTGCCGTCGCCGTCCTCGTCGGAGGCCGGCCTGCTCTCGCTGATGTGCAGCACGAAGTCGGTGGTCGCCGGGCAGGCGGGGCCGTCCGCGGCCCTGCCGTCGTGCCGGGCGACCACCCGGGCTGCGGCCCGTTCGCTGGAGCAGGGCACCTCGGTGAAAGTGGTCGTGCCGAACGAACTGCACTCGCCCCGGGCGAGGAAGACCGTTCCGTAGCCGGAGACGCGGGTCGCCGCCGGGGACGGGAGGGGCTCGGCGGCCCCGGCGCCCGACCACCGGTCGCACCCCGTGAGGGCGGCCGCGACCAGCAGCAGAGCGGCCGCCCCGCCCGCCGGACGCCGGAACACCGAGCTGGCTCGCATGGCTTCCCCCCGTACCCCCGCCCAGCGTGGCCCGCCGAGGCGGGCACACGCCAGACATCCGGGTCCCTTTGGCTCACTTGGGGGTGGGCCGCCGGGTGGGCTGCGTACGGCTAGTACGTCAGGCCGTACCCGATCGGATACAGCACCTGCGTCGGGTCGTCCGCCCGCTGCACGGCCACCGGGAGCGTGCCGCGCGGCTCCGCCCGGCCCGCGATCACCCGGGCGGCGGCGCGCACTTCGACGTCGATCCAGGAGTAGGCGGCCACGCAGGCGCCGACCCCGGGGAGCTGGGCGACGTCGTACGGATTGCGGACGGAGACGGCGACCACGGGCACGCCCGTGGCGACGAGCCGCTCGACGAGGGTCTTCTGGGACCCCGTCGCCGTGACGTTGTACGTGGCGACGACCACGACGTCGGCGCCGCCCGCCGCCGTGACGGCCTCGGTGATCTTCGCCGCCGTCGGTGCCGTGCCCGTGGACAGGGCGGTGGCGGTGAAGCCCAGTTCGGTCAGGGCGCCCGCGAGCACCGTGGTGGGCGGCCCGTCGGAGAGCGAGGGGGAGGCCGGGTCGGCACCCACCACGAGCACCTTCGGGGTGCGCCGCCGGGACAGCGGGAGCAGCTTCTCCTTGTTGACCAGCAGGGTCGTGGTCCGCTCGGCGATCCGGTCGGCCTCCCTGAGATGGGCGCGGGTGCCCACCACCCGGTCGACGGCCGCGTCCTCGACGTACGGGTCGCTCAGCAGGCCGAGCTTCGCCTTGAGCCGCAGGACGCGCAGGATCGATTCGTCGAGGCGGGCCTCGGTCAGTTCGCCGCCGCGGACCGCGTCCAGCACGGCGTTCCACGCGACGTGCAGGTCCGGCGGGTTGAGGAGCTGGTCGACACCGGCCTTCAGGGCGAGGACCGGGACGCGGTCGTCGCCGTACTTGGTCCGCACGCCCTCCATGCCGAGCGCGTCGGTCACCACCACCCCGTCGTAGCCGAGTTCGCCGCGCAGGATGCCGGTGAGGATCGGGTGGGAGAGGGTGGCGGGGTCGCCGGCCGGGTCGAGGGCCGGGACCATGATGTGCGCCGTCATGATCGAGTCGATGCCGGCCCGGATCGCCGCGCGGAACGGCACCGCGTCGAGCTTCTCCCACACCTCGCGGGTGTGGGTGATGACCGGGAAGCCGAAGTGGCTGTCGACGGCGGTGTCGCCGTGCCCGGGGAAGTGCTTGGCCGTGGCGGCGACGGCCGAGCTCTGGTAGCCCTTCACCTCGGCCGCGACCAGGCCGGCCACGGCGTCCGGGTCGGCGCCGAAGGAACGGACGCCGATCACCGGGTTGGCCGGGTTGACGTTCACGTCGGCGTCGGTGGAGTAGTCCTGGCGGATGCCGATCGCGCGCAGCTCGGCGCCGCTGATGGTGCCCACCGTCCGGGCGTCGGCCCGCGAGCCGCCCGCTCCCAGCGCCATGGCGCCGGGGAACAGGGTCGCGGGCTTGCCCACGCGGGCCACTATCCCGTGCTCCTGGTCGGTGGAGATGAGCACGGGCAGCCCGCGCGGCTGGTCCAGCGAGGCGCGCTGGATGCCGTTCGACAGGTCGGCGATCTGGTGCGGGTCGCGGGTGTTGTGCGCCCAGGCGAAGTAGATGATGCCGCCGACGCGGTACTTGGCGATCAGCTCCTCGGCGGTCCTGACGCCGATCTCCGCGAGGTTGGCGTCGATGTCGGCCTGATCGGGTGCGGTGGCCGAATGGCCGTAGACCCGCATCACGAACAGCTGGCCGACCTTCTCCTCCAGGGTCATCCGGGACACGATGGCGCGCAGCGCCTTGTCGCCGTGCGGGGCGCGGGCGCCGGACGCGTGGGCGACGGGCCCCGTGGCCAGTGCGGCGGTGACGCCCGCCGTCGCGGCGAGAACCGTGCGCCGGGAGGGTCTTGACGGTGTGTTCGGCCCGTCCGGACCGGACGGTCCTGCGGTGCTTCCCGTGCTGGAGTCGCGCACAAGCGCTCCTTCCCTCGTGAAGGAAACTTCCAAGGAGCCACGAATATCCAGGAAGTTTCTTCCAGTCAAGGGTGTGCACAGTAACGGGAGGCGGGCCGCCACCGGCGCAGTTGGAGGGGGGCGCGCCGGTGGCGGCGTGCTGCCGGCCGCAGGCGGCGGAGAGGGTAAGTCAGCGATCGCAGCCAGCAGCGAGGCCGACACCGCTCTGCGGAGACTCATCCGGCAGCATGCGGTTGGGACGAAGCGGGAGGACCCGGGGTTCCCGGAATCGGGGAGAACGCCACAAGTCGGTACGGACGGGGCGCGGGGGACCGGTGGTCCGTCGGGCCCGGCGTCGAGGAGGGCGGGGTGCCGAGGAGGGCGGGGTGCCGGTGGCACGGAGTCGGCGGCGCGGAGTCGGCGGTGCCTGTGTGCCGGGCCGCGGAGGCCCTGAACCGATCGGACCGGTGGCGCGGGCGGGCGGCCCCGTCGGGCCGGAGGGCGCAGGGCGTGGTTCATAGGGTCGGGGGTGGACGGCCCGCGCCGACCCGGGCCGGGGAGCGGCTCAGTTCCGCGCCGACACCGCGGGCCAGTGGGCCTGGAGGGTGCGGACCGTCTCCGCGATGGCCGGCCGGCGAGCCGCTCCCGAGCGCCACAGCGCGTACAGACGGCGCACCGGCAACGGATCGAGCGGCACCTCCACGACCCCGGCGGGCAGGGGTCCGCGGCCGAGCCGGGGGATGAGGGCGACGCCGAGACCCGCCGCGACGAGGGCGACCAGGGTCGGGTTCTCGTCGGCCTGGTGGACGATGTCCGGCTCGCAGCCGGCCGCGCGCAGCGTGCGCACCAGCCAGTCGTGGCAGACCCGCCCCGGTGGCTGGCAGATCCACCGCTCGCCGCCGAGGTCCTCCCGCCGCACCGAGGCCCGCCCGGCGAAGGGATGCCCGGCCGGGACGAGCAGATCGCACAGGTCCTCCCCGATCGGGGCCTGCTCCACACCGGGCGGCGCGGGCAGCGGGGCGATGTCCCAGTCGTGCGCGATCGCCAGATCGACCGCCCCCCGGGCCACCAGGTCGACGGACAGATGCGGGTCCACCTCCGTCAGCCGGGTGTCCAGCGCCGGATGGCGGACGGCCAGATCGGCCAGTACTGCGGGCAGCAGACCCCTGGCGGCCGAGGCGAACGCGGCCACCGTCAGCCGTCCGGCGGGCAGCCCCCTGCGCTCCTCCAGCTCCGTCTCGGCACGCTCCACGATCGCCAGCAACTGCTGCGCGGCCGCCGCCAGTTGCTCGGCCTGCTCGGTCAGCCGGACGCCGCGCCCGCGCCGCTCCAGCAGCACCGTCCTGGTCTCCCGCTCCAGCTTGGCGATCTGCTGGGACACCGCGGAGGGGGTGTAGCCGAGCGAGGCGGCGGCGGCGCCGACCGTGCCGTGCACCGCCACGGCGTGCAGGGCGCGCAGACGCTGGAGATCGAGCATGGGGGCCTCCCGGGACACGACATCGCACGCCGCCAGCATACGTAAGCGTTGCTTCATCCATTGATGCAGACATCCGCGCTGGTGCTACACGGTGGGCTCGTCGGATGCTCGACGCATGCGCCCCGCCCACATCGCCCTCGCCGTCCTCGTCGCCGCCGCCTGGGGCGTGAACTTCACCGTCATCGAGGTCGGCCTCGACCACTTCCCGCCCCTCCTCTTCTCGGCCCTGCGCTTCCTCGTGGCCGCCCTGCCCGCCGTGTTCCTCGTGGGCCGCCCCAAAGTGGCGTGGAAGTGGATCGTGGCCGTCGGACTCGCCCTCGGCGTCGCGAAGTTCGGGCTGCTGTTCATCGGCATGGACGCCGGGATGCCCCCCGGCCTGTCCTCCCTCGTGCTCCAGATCCAGGCGGTGTTCACGGCGCTCTTCGCCTTCGCCTTCCTCGGCGAACGCCCCACCCGCGTCCGGGTGGCGGGCATGGCGGTGGCCCTGTGCGGAGTGGGCCTCGCCGCCGTCGACGAGGGCACGGCGGGACCGCTCGGCGCCTTCGCCCTGGTCATCGCGGCGGCCGCCTGCTGGGGCGTCTCCAACGTCCTCACCCGCAAGGCGTCCCCGCCCGACCCGCTCAACTTCATGGTGTGGGTGAGCACCGTCCCCGTCCTCCCGCTGCTCGGCCTCTCGCTGCTCACCGAGGGGCCCTCCCGCGACCTCGACGCGCTGCGCGCCCTGGACTGGCAGGGCGCCGGAGTCGTCGTGTACGCCGCCTGGATCACCACCGTCTTCGGTTTCGGCGCCTGGGGCTGGCTGCTGCACCGGCATCCCGCGTCCACCGTCGCCCCCTTCTCGCTGCTCGTCCCGGTCTTCGGGATGTCGTCGGCCGCCCTGTTCCTCGGCGAGTCCGTCGGCCCGCTGCGCTGGGCGTCCGCCGCCCTGCTGGTGGGCGGGGTCGCCCTCACCTCACGGACACCCCGGGCCGCCCGGGCGGCGCGCACAGCGCTCTTGTCGAGCCCGGCGCCGGCGGTTAGCGTCCCGACGGACAGCGCTCCCCGCGCCTGCGACCCGACCGGGAAAGCGGCCCGCCCATGACCTCCGAAGCCCCCGCCCCCGCCGTCACGCTCGCCGTCGTCGGTGCCGGCGACCGGGGGACCCGCCACGCGCGCTGGGCCCTGGACCACCCCGGGCGGGCCACCGTCGTGGCCGTCGCCGAACCCCGTGAGACGCGCCGCCGCCGCTTCGCCGCCGCCCACGGCCTGGAGCCGGACGCCGCCGTCGGGGACTGGCGGGACCTCGCCGAGCGCGGCCGGATCGCCGACGCCGTCCTGATCTGCACCCTCGACCGCGAACACCTCGAACCGGTCCTGCGGTTCGCCGCCCTCGGCTACCACATCCTGCTGGAGAAGCCGATGGCCCTCACCGAGGACGAGTGCCGGCGGATCGTCGACGCCGTCGAGCGCGCCGGGGTGACCCTCGCGCTCGGGCACGTCCTGCGCTACACCCCCTACACCCGCGCCGTGAAGGAGGTCGTCGACTCCGGGCGGCTCGGCGACGTCGTCAGCGTCCAGCACCTGGAACCCGTCGGCTTCTGGCACCAGGCGCACTCCTTCGTGCGCGGCAACTGGCGCAACACGCAGGAGGCGACGTCGATGCTGATGGCCAAGTCCTGCCACGACATCGACTGGCTGCAGTACGTCCTCGGCCAACCCCCCGTCCGCGTCTCCAGCTTCGGACACCTCTCGCACTTCCGCCCGGAGAACCGGCCCGAGGGCGCGGCCGACCGCTGCCTCGACTGCGCGGTGGAACCCGACTGCCCCTACTCCGCCCGGCGCGAGTACGGCGACCGGCTCGCCCGCGGCGAACACCACTGGCCGCTCAGCGTGCTCCTCGACGACTTCACGCCCGAGGCCCTGGAGACGGCCCTGCGCGAGGGCCCCTACGGGCGGTGCGTGTACGCCTGCGACAACGACGTGGTCGACCACCAGGTGGTGTCGATGGAGTTCGCCTCCGGGGCCACCGCCACCTTCACCATGACCGCGTTCACCGAACAGGCCGACCGCCGGACCCGGATCTTCGGCACCCGGGGCGAACTGCGCGGCGACGGCGAGAACGTGAGCGTCTACGACTTCCTGACCCGGACCGAGGAGGCCGTCGACCTCGGCCGCGCGGGCGGCATGGACGCGGCGGGCGGGCACGGCGGAGGCGACGCCGGCCTGATGGACGCCTTCGTCGCCGCGGTCGCTACCAAGAACCCCGGCCTGGTGAAGTCCGGCCCGCGCGAGTCCCTCACCAGCCACCTCACCGTCCTGGCCGCCGAACGCGCCCGGCACGCCGGCACCGTGGAGACGGTCTAGACCCGACCGTCACGGGTGTCCGGCGGAATCCCGGGCCGCCAACCCCACTGCCGTGGAGCGCAGTTGATCGCGCACGGCGGTCAGCACCGGGTCGGACTCCGCGCCCGCGCGCACCGCCGCGAACACGTTCCTGGACGGCTGCGCGCCCAGGATGCCCAGCAGGGCGAGCCGTCGGTGCGCGTACAGCGGCCGGACGAGCCGCGGGACCAGGGCCACCCCCCGGCCCGCCTCGACCAGCGCGGCCAGGGCGCCCCAGTCGTCGACCGCGTGCCGGACGTCCGGGGTGAAACCGGCGGCGGCGCAGACCGAGCGGGCCACCGCGCCGCAGCAACTGGCCGGGTCGCCGACGATCCAGGGCTCGCCGGCGAGTTCGCGCAGATCGACGGGGGCGGCGCCCGCGAGCCGGTGACCGGCGGGCAGCGCCAGGTCCAGGACGTCCCGGAGCAGGTCGAGACGGTGGTAGCGCCGGTCGGTGTGCGGGGGAGCGGCCGCGAAGTCGACGGCCACGGCGAGGTCGACCTGCCCGGCGTCCAGAGCGGTGAACAGGTCCGGGGGCTCCGCCTCGACGACGTCGATCCGCACGTGCGGCAGCCGGTCCGCCAGTGCCGTCAGCGTGTCCGGGAGCAGGCCGAGGATGCCGCTGGAGAAGCAGCCGACCGTGACCGTTCCGCGGCCGCCCCCGTCGTAGGCGGCCAAGTCGGTCCGGGCGCGCTCCAGTTGCGCGGCGATCAGATCGGCGTGCGCCAGCAGCACCCGGGCCTGCCCGGTCAGCCGGACGCCCCGGCCGTCCCGTTCGGTCAGCGGCACGCCCACCTCGCGGGCGAGCGCGGCGAGTTGCTGGGAGACGGCGGAGGGCGTGAGGTGCAGGGCCTCGGCGGTGCGGGCCAGGCTGCCCCGCCGCCGGAGCTCCCGCAGCACGGTCAGGCGACGCAGATCCATGGTGAAGGTCTCGCTTACCTGTTCCACCGGAAAAGATTAACTGGACCGATGGCCCCGCGGTCGGAAACGATCGGCCCATGACCACGGACGACCGGAGCGGGACCCCGCCCACCACCGACGAGCGGCCCGCCACCCCGATCACCGCCCGGGACGGCGCGGGCGTCGAACGCTCGTTCCTCATCCTGCACGGCTGGCAGAACCACCGGCCCGCCGGCCACTGGCAGCACCGGCTGGCCGACCGCCTCCGCGAACGCGGGCAGCACGTCGTGTACCCGCAACTGCCGGATCCCGACACGCCGGACCCGGAGGTGTGGCTCGCCGAGTTCGCCCGCCACCTCGACGCGTTGCGGGGTGCCGAGCGGGTGGTCCTCGCGCACAGCGCCTCCGCCGTGCTGTGGCTGCACGCCGTCGCCCGCGCGCTGCCGGGCCTGGACGGCGTCGACCGGGTGCTGCTGGTCGCCCCGCCCTCGCCCTCCGTCCTCGCCGGTCTGCCGGAGATCGCCGCGTTCACCCCGGCCGGGCTGGACCCGCGCGCCCTCCCCGGTTCCATCCGGCTGGTCGCCGGCGACGACGACCCGTACTGCCCGGAGGGTGCCGACGCCGTCTACGGCGAGCCACTGGGCATCCCCACGGAGATCCTGCCCGGCGCCGGGCACCTCGACCTGGACGCCGGGTACGGGCCGTGGCCGGCGGTCCTGGACTGGTGCTTCGACGGTTCGGTCCGGCTCACCGGCCGCTCGGGGTAGCGCGCGGCCCGGCGGTCCGTGCCCGGGTCACGTCCCGTCCCCTCTCGTCCCGGACCCGGCGGACCGGGACGCCCTCACGCCCGCCGCTCCGCCTCGGCCGCCCGCTGTTCCGCCTCGGCCGCCCGCTGTTCCGCCTCGGCCACGAGCCGGGCGAGGTGCTCGCGCCCCGCTCCCAGCAACCCCTCCAGCGGCGCCGCCCGCTCGTACCACCGCTTCTCGTACTCCCAGCACAGCCAGCCGTCCCACCCGTTCCGTACGAGGACGTCCACGCACGCGCCGAGCGGGAGGACCCCCGAGCCGAGCGGCAGCGGGGTGGTGTCCCCGGCCGACGCGATGTCCTTGACCTGCGTGTATCCGAGGAAGGGCGACAGCGCCGGGTAGGTCTCGTCGGGGTCCTCACCGCCGAGCCAGGTGTGCATCACGTCCCACAGGGACCCGACGTGGTGGTGGCCGACCCGGCCGAGGACCCGCATCGCGTCCACGCCGGTGCGGTGCGAGTCGTGGGTCTCCAGCAGGATGCGCACGCCGAGGTCGGCGGCGTACTCCGCCGCGGTGCCGAGCCGCCGTGCGGCCGTCGCGTCCGACTCCGCTGCGCTCGCCCCGGGATCGCCGCCGGGGAAGACCCGGACGAACGGAGCGTTCACGTCCCGCGCCAGTTCGGTCAGTTCACGCATCTCGCGCAGCACCGGCGCGTCGTCACCCGGTTCCGCGACCCGCGCGTACCCCGCGACGCCGAGCACCTCAACCCCGCCCGCCGCGAACTCCGCGGCCACGGAGGCCCGTTCACCCGCCCCGATCCCGGGATGCACGGGCTCCTCCGGGTGCGCCCGCAGCTCGACCCCCTGATAACCGTGCGCGACGGCCAGCCGCACGACATCGGCGACGGGCAGCCCGGGCACACCGAGAGTGGAGAACGCCAGCTTCATGGCCGGGACCCTACGGCCTCCCCGACGGCCACCCAAGACCGCCCCGGGGCCTCGCGAGACGGGACCCGCCCCCGTCCGGCAGCGTCCCGGACGGGGGAGCACCACGGCGACGCCCGTCGGGCTCACCGCACGGCGCCGGACTCTCGGGGCCCGGGCCCGTACCGAAGTTCGGCGGCCCGTGAGACGGCCGGGTCCCGGACGCGGGCACCCGTCCCGCGGCACCGACCACCGCTTACGGCCGAGGCGCGCAGCCGTGAGACCGACGGGCGGGCCGGAGGGGGCCCAACTCCCGGGATGCCGGGAACGTGCCGGGAGGAGCCCCGACTCCCAGGACACCGGGGACAATGGGCTCGGAGAGAACCTCCACCCCCGGGACGCCGGGGAGGAGCCTCCCGTGGAGCGGAGGGGGAGTCACCCCCGGGGAACCCCGGTGGACCCTCGTACCATCAACTCGCCCCGGACCGTGGCGATCCCGCCCGGCGGAGGGTCCTCGCGGTTCATGGCGATGCGGCCGGCGCGGGCGCCCGCCTCGGAGAGCGGCAGGCGCACGGTCGTGAGGGCGGGGACCGCGTCGACGCTGAAGGGCAGGTCGTCGAAGCCCGCCACGGACACGTCGTCCGGGATGCGCAGCCCGGAGTCGCGCAGCGCCGCGCAGGCGCCCAGCGCCACGGTGTCGTTCGCGGCGACCACGGAAGTCAACTCCGGCGCCCGGCGCAGGAGTTCAAGAGTCGCCTCGTACCCGGAGCGGCGGTCGTAGCGGCCGTGCACGGTGAGCCGTGGATCCTCCTCGACACCGTGTGCGGCGAGCGCGGCACGGTGGCCCTCCAACCGGTGGCGCGTCGTCGTGCGCTCCTCGGGGCCCGCGATGTAGCCGACCCGCCGGTGACCGAGGCCGAGCAGGTGATCGGTGAGCTGCCGGCCGCCGCCGCGGTTGTCGAAGGTGAGCGCGATCGCGTCCGGAGCGTCCGGCGCGGGCGGCCGCCCGCAGAGCACCACCCGGGTGCCCGCCTCCGCCAGCCGGCGCAGCTTCGCGGCGACGGCGGCCGCGTGCCCCGGGTTCTCGATCGCGCCGCCAGTGAGGACGACCGCGGCGGCGCGTTGGCGCTGAAGGAGCGTGAGGTAGGTGAGTTCGCGCTCCGGGGAGCCGCCGGTGTTGCACACGACCCCGAGCCGCTCCCCGCCCGCGCGCCCCCCGGGGCCGCCGATCTCGGACTGGATCGCGGCGGCCATGATGCCGAAGAAGGGGTCGGCGATGTCGTTGACCAGGACGCCGACGAGGTCGGAGGTCGCGGCGGCCAGTGAACTGGCGGGACCGTTCAGCACGTAGTCCAGCTCGTCGACCGCGCGCAGCACCCGCTCCCGCGTGGAGGAGGCCACGGGATAGTTCCCGTTCAGCACACGCGACACCGTCGCGGGAGAGACCTGCGCGCGGGCCGCCACGTCCGCCAGGGTCACCGTCATCTCGTCGTCCTCCGGTCGCGCGTCCCGCCGTACCTCGTCGTACGGCGGCTACGTCGTCGTGCCTGGTCGTGCCTCGTCGAACGGCGTCGAACACGGGGGCGGGGCCGAACGCGCCGCCTCCCGTGGTCGGGGTTCGTGCAGACCATACGGCCAACGGCCCCCGTCGTTCGCCCCCTCGAACAACTCGACCTGGCGACGGTCTTGTCCCGAACAGTGAACAGAGGCTAGCTTCTCACCGCATAGAAAGCGCTTGCTGTCATGCTCGTCCGAGTATGCGCGGCGCCTGACGCGGACGAAGGGAACGACGTGACACGCAAGACGGTGCGCATCGCCATGAACGGCGTGACGGGGCGCATGGGCTACCGCCAGCACCTCGTCCGCTCGATCCTCGCCCTGCGCGATCAGGGCGGCCTCGACCTGGGCGACGGCACCTTGCTGTGGCCCGAGCCGGTCCTCGTCGGGCGCCGCGAGCCCGCCCTGCGGGCGCTCGCCGAACGGCACGGCCTCGACCACTGGTCGACCGACCTCGACGCCGTCCTCGCCGACCCCGAGGTCGAGATCTACTTCGACGCCCAGGTCACCTCCGCCCGCGAGGAGGCCCTGCGCAGGGCCGTCGCCGCGGGCAAGCACATCTACACCGAGAAGCCGACCTCCACCGGTCTCGACGGGGCGCTCGACCTGGCCCGGCTCGCCCACGCCTCGGGTGTCCGGCACGGCGTCGTCCAGGACAAGCTCTTCCTCCCCGGCCTGCTCAAGCTCAAGCGGCTGATCGACGGCGGCTTCTTCGGCCGCATCCTGTCCGTCCGCGGGGAGTTCGGCTACTGGGTGTTCGAGGGCGACTGGCAGCAGGCCCAGCGGCCCTCCTGGAACTACCGCTCCGAGGACGGCGGCGGCATCGTCGTCGACATGTTCCCGCACTGGGAGTACGTCCTGCACGAGCTGTTCGGCCGGGTCACCTCGGTGCAGGCGCTCACCGCCACCCACGTCCCCCAGCGCTGGGACGAGCGGGACAAGCCCTACGACGCCACCGCCGACGACGCCGCCTACGGCATCTTCGAGCTGGAGGGCGGCGCGGTCGCCCAGATCAACTCCTCCTGGGCCGTGCGCGTCAACCGCGACGAACTCGTCGAGTTCCAGGTCGACGGCACGGAGGGATCCGCCGTCGCGGGACTGCGCAACTGCCGCGTCCAGCACCGCGGCACGACACCGAAGCCGGTCTGGAACCCCGACATCCCCGCCACCTACTCCTTCCGCGACCAGTGGCAGGAGGTGCCCGACAACGCCGAGTTCGACAACGGCTTCAAGGCCCAGTGGGAACTGTTCCTGCGGCACGTGTACGCCGACGCCCCCTACCACTGGGACCTCCTCGCGGGCGCCCGTGGCGTACAGCTCGCCGAACTGGGCCTGCGCTCCTCGGCCGAGGGCCGCCGTCTCGCCGTACCGGAGATCACGCTGTGACCATCCGACTCCCCGGCGCCGACGGCCGGTTGCGGTCCTACGAGCCGCGCACCGACCCCCTCGTCGTGCTCCCCGACGGCGCGCCCCTCGCCTCCCGCACGGTCTTCTCGGCCGCCCACGTCGTCGCCGACCCGTACGCCGACGTGTCGCCCGGCGTGCCCGCCGCCGTCGACTGGGACGCCACCCTCGCCTTCCGCCGCCACCTGTGGTCCCACGGCCTCGGCGTCGCCGAGGCGATGGACACCGCGCAGCGCGGCATGGGCCTCGACTGGACCACCGCGGCCGAGCTCGTCCGCCGCTCCGCCGCCGAGGCGCGCGCCACCGGCGGCGCCATCGCCTGCGGTGTCGGCACCGACCAGCTCACCGGTCCCGCCACCCTCGACGAGGTCCGGGCCGCCTACGAGGAACAGCTCGCCCTCGTCGAGGAGTCGGGCGCGCGGGCGATCCTGATGGCCTCCCGCGCGCTCGCCGCGACCGCCGCCGGACCCGAGGACTACCTCGACGTCTACGGCCACCTGCTGCGGCAGGCCGCCGATCCGGTGATCCTGCACTGGCTGGGCCCGATGTTCGACCCGGCCCTGGAGGGCTACTGGGGATCCGGCGACCTCGACGCGGCGACCGAGGTGTTCCTGGAGGTGATCGCCGCCCACCCGGACAAGGTCGACGGCATCAAGGTGTCCCTGCTGGACGCCCGGCGCGAGGTCGACCTGCGCCGCCGCCTCCCGGACGGCGTCCGCTGCTACACCGGCGACGACTTCAACTACCCCGAGCTGATCGCGGGTGACGAACAGGGCTTCAGCCACGCGCTGCTCGGCATCTTCGACCCGCTCGGACCGGCCGCCGCACGGGCCGTCCGCGTCCTGGACACCGGAGACGTCAAGGGATTCCGCGAACTCCTCGATCCCACGGTCGAGTTGTCCCGTCACCTCTTCGAGCACCCGACCCGCTTCTACAAGACCGGCGTCGTCCTGCTGGCCTGGCTCGCCGGCCACCAGGAGCACTTCACGATGGTGGGCGGACTCCAGTCGGCGCGCTCCCTGCCGCACCTGGCCCGCGCCTACGAACTGGCCGACGGTCTCGGCCTGTTCCCGGACCCGTCGCGCGCCGAGACCCGGATGAAGAGCCTGCTGGCCGTCTACGGAGTGACCTCATGAACAGCCTCGCCCGGTTCTCCGTCAACCAGATGACGGTCAAGCAGCTCTCCCTGCCCGACCTCGTGAAGTCCTGCCTGACGCTCGGCGTCGGGGGTGTGGGCCTGTGGCGCGAACCCGTGCGCGCCCACGGGGTGGAGGCGGCCGCCGCTCTGGTCCGTGACGCGGGCCTGACGGTCACCAGCCTGTGCCGGGGCGGCTTCCTCACCGCCCTCGACCCGGCCGAGCGGGCGAACGCCCTGGACGACAACCGCGCCGCGGTCGACGAGGCGGCGACCCTGGGCACGGACACCCTCGTCCTGGTGTCGGGTGGACTCCCGGCCGGCTCGAAGGACCTGCACGGCGCCCGTGAACGCATCGCCGACGCCCTCGCCGAACTGGGCCCGTACGCCGCCGCCCGGGGGGTGCGGCTCGCCGTCGAACCGCTCCACCCGATGTACGCCGCCGACCGCTGCGTGGTCTCCACCCTCGCGCAGGCCCTCGACCTCGCCGAACGGTTCCCGGCCGAGCAGGTCGGCGTCACCGTCGACACGTACCACCTCTGGTGGGACGACACGGCCCCCGCCCAGATCGCCCGCGCGGGCGCCTCCTGCCGCATCCACGCCTTCCAGCTCGCCGACTGGACGACCCCGCTGCCGGAGGGCGTCCTCAACGGCCGCGGTCAGCTGGGAGACGGCTCGATCGACTTCCGGGAGTGGCGCGGGTACGTGGAGGCGGCCGGGTACACCGGGCCGATCGAGGTCGAGCTCTTCAACGACGTCCTGTGGGCCCGGGACGGCCACGAGGTGCTGGCCGAGACGGCCGCACGGTACCTGGAGCACGCCGTCTGACCTGGGATCCGACCCCCGGGAAAAAAACTTCAGAAGTCCGTGCAACCCTTCCCGCACCTCGCGGGTCGTACTTGGCATCAGGACACCTGGAGGGGGATCTGGGGGGATCGCGGGGTTCTGATACGGAGGGGAAAGCCGAGGGGCCCGGTCGACGGACCGGGCCCCTCGAAACTTTTCCGCACCGCACCGCACCGAACCTCGCCGCACCGCACCCGGGCGGGCCGCCCCGGCACGGATCGCGCGGACCGGCGGATCAGAAGAAGACCCCGCAGCGCAGCAGCACGTTCGCGTACGGCCGGGCCTCACCCGTGCGGACCACGAGCCGCGCACCCGCCGACAGCGACTTCAGCTCCTCGTGCCCGACCAGGACGAGACCGGGCACCCGCGCCACCAGCAGGTCCGCCGTCGCCGGGTTCGCCTCCCGCACCTCGCGCGCCGCCGTCCCGCCCTCCACCACCAGCTCGGCCAGCAGCCCGTCCAGCACCTCCGCGAAGGACGGCACACCCGCCCGGAACGCCAGGTCGACGACGCGCGGCCCCGCCGGGATCGGCATCCCCGCGTCGCACACCAGCACCCCGTCCCCGTGCCCCAACTCCGCCAGCGCGCCCGCCAGATGACGGTTCAGGATTCCGGACCGCTTCACAGCGCGGCCACCTCCTCGGCGGTCGGGAACGACTCCTGCGCCCCGGCCCGGGTGACCGCGGCGGCACCGACCCGGGCCGCGTACCCCGCTGCCTCCGGCAGCGACTCCCCGCGCCCCAGCCGCCAGGCCAGCGCGGCGGTGAAGGCGTCGCCCGCGCCCGTCGTGTCCACGGCCGCGACCCGCACCGACGGCACCCGGACCCGGGCGCCGGCCCGCTCCGCCACCAGCGCGCCCGCCGCGCCCAGCGTGATGACCACCGACCGCGGGCCGAGCGCGAGCAGCGCCGTCGCCCATTCCTCGGGCGAGTCCCCGAGGTCGTCCCCGGCGATCACCCGTGCCTCGTGCTCGTTCACGATCAGCGGGTCGCAGGCGGCGAGCACCTCGGAGGGCAGCGGACGCGGCGGCGACGGGTTCAGCACCAGACGACCGCCCTCCGCGAGACTCCGTACGACCTCCACGACCGTCTCCAGCGGGATCTCCAGCTGGGCCGACACCACCCGGGAGGCATGGAAGAGGCTCCCGGCGGCCCGCACGTCCTCCGGGGCGAGCCGGCCGTTGGCACCCGGCGACACCACGATGCTGTTGTCCCCGGACGGATCCACCGTGATCAGCGCGACCCCGGTCGGAGCCCCGCCGACGAGGACGCCGACGGTGTCGACGCCGGCCGCGCGCTGCGCGTCGAGCAGCAGCCGTCCGTGGCCGTCGTCGCCGACCCGGGCGAGAAGCGCCGTGCGCGCCCCGAGCCGGGCCGCGGCGACCGCCTGGTTGGCGCCCTTTCCGCCCGGGTGGACGACGAGATCGGAGCCGAGCACCGTCTCGCCCGCCGCCGGCCGCCGCTCGACCCGGACCACCAGGTCTGCGTTGGCCGATCCCACGACCAGAAGGTCGTAGTCGTACATGAACTGTCTCCCTGCAGAGATGAGTCGAGCCGATGTGCGCGGGACCGGGTGCGGCGGGCCGGCAGGTGCCGGCCCGCCGCACCCGGTCCGGTGTCAGCCGCCGAACCCGGCGACGTTCTCCTTCGTGACGACCTTCACCGGCACCTTCACCGTCTCCTGGACCTTCTTGCCCTCGGCGGCCCGCAGCGCGTTGTCCACCGCGATCCGGCCGAGCTCCTTGGGCTGCTGGGCGACGGACGCGTACAGCGTTCCCGCGGAGACCGCCTTCAGACCGTCGGGCGTGCCGTCGAAGCCGATGACCGAGACCGACTTCCCGGCCTTCGAACCGAGCGCCTTGACCGCGCCGAGCGCCATCTCGTCGTTCTCGGCGAAGACGCCGTCGACGCCGGGGTGCGCCTGGAGCAGGTTCGTCATCACGTCGAGGCCCTTGGTGCGGTCGAAGTCCGCGGGCTGCCGGGCGACGACCTTGATGCCCGGGTACGCCTTCAGGCCCTCGGCGAAGCCCGCCCCGCGCTCACGGCTCGCGGATGTGCCGGCCAGACCCTGGAGAATCACGATCCTGCCCTTGCCGCCCAGCTTCTCGGCCAGCGCCTTCGCGCCCAGCTTGCCGCCCGCGATGTTGTCGGAGGCGACGAGCGCGGCCGTCTTCGCCTTGTTGACGCCCCGGTCGACGCCGACGACGGGGATGTCCGCCGTGTTCGCCGAACGGACCGAGGGGCCCGCCGCGTCCGAGTCCACCGGGTTCACGATGATCGAGCCCAGCCCCGAACTGGTGAAGTTCTGCAGCTGGTTGGCCTGCTGCGAGGCGTCGTTCTGCGCGTCGGTGACGGTCAGGTCCACCCCGCGCTTCTTCGCCTCCTGCTGCGCGCCCGCCTTGATCTGCACGAAGAACGGGTTGTTCAGCGTGGAGAGGGACAGGCCGACCTTCTGCGTCGTCGAGGTGGACGAGCCGCCGTGCACGAAGGACATCGCGCCGACGACCGCCGCCGCGACCACGGCCGCGATGACGTACGTGGCCGCCTGCTTGCGCCGGTCCCCGCCCGAGGCGCCCCCGCCGGCGACCGGAGTCGCCCCGGCCTTGCGCCGCACGGTGTCGAGCAGCACGGCCAGCGCGATCACCACACCGATGACGACCTGCTGCCAGAACGCCGACACCGACAGGAGGTTGAGACCGTTGCGCAGTACCGCGAGGATCAGCGCGCCGATGAGCGTGCCGGACGCCTTGCCGGTGCCGCCGGCCAGCGAGGCACCGCCGATGACCACCGCCGCGATGGCGTCGAGTTCGTAGCCCTGCGCGGCCTGCGGCTGCGCGGAGGACAGCCGGGAGGCGAGCACGATGCCCGCGGCGGCGGCGAACAGCCCCGACAGGGCGTAGATCGCGAGCTTCTGCTTCTTGACCCGCAGGCCCGACAGGCGCGCGGCCTCCTCGTTGCCGCCGATCGCGTACATGGACCGGCCGATGTACGTCCGGCCGAGGATCACGGCCGTGATCAGGCCCATGACGGCCATGACCAGGACCGGCACCGGCAGCCAGCCGCCGAGCGTGTCACCGAGGTGCGAGACCGAGTCGGGGAAGGCGATCGGGCTGCCCTGCGAGATCACCAGCGACAGACCGCGGCCCACCGACAGCATGGCCAGCGTCGCGATGAAGGGCGGCAGTTTCCCGTACGAGATCAGCACGCCGTTGACCAGGCCGCAGGCGATTCCGGTGGCGACCGCGAGGAGCACCGCGATCCAGACCGGTATGCCCTGTGATGTCGCCGTCCAGGCGAGGACGGTGGCCGACAGGGCGGCGACCGAGCCGACCGACAGGTCGATGCCCGCCGAGACGATCACGAAGGTCACGCCGAACGCGAGGATGGCCGTGACGGCGGCCTGGACGCCGATGTTCAGCAGGTTGTCCGTCGTCAGGAAGTCCCCGGACAGCGCCGACATCGCGATGACGAGGACGATGAGCGCGGTGAGCGCCCCGTTGTCGAGCAGCAGGCGGCGGACCGCGGAGGCGCCGCTCGTGCCCGCTGTGCTCGGTTGCGTGTCAGTGGCCACGGGGGGCCTCCTTGTCGTTCTCGTTCGTGGTGTCGTTCGGGTGCGCGGTGGCGGGTGTGCCGACGGCCAGGGCCATCACGGAGTCCTGGGTCGCCCGGTCCGCGGTGAGTTCGCCCGCGATCCGGCCCTGGGCCATCACGAGGACCCGGTCGCTCATGCCGAGGACCTCGGGCAGATCGCTGGAGATCATCAGGACGGCGGCACCGGCGGCCGTCAGTTCGTTGACGAGCTGGTAGATCTCGACCTTGGCGCCGACGTCGATGCCCCGCGTCGGCTCGTCGAGGATCAGCACCTTGGTGTCGGCGAGCAGCCACTTGCCGATGACGACCTTCTGCTGGTTGCCGCCGGACAGGGTGCGCACGTGCTGGCCGAGCCCGGCCATCCGGACACCGAGCTGCCCGGCGATCCGCGCCGCCGCGGCCCGCTGGCCCTTGAGGTCGACGAGGCCGCCGTGGGTCGCGGAGCGCAGCGTGACCAGGCCGAGGTTCTCCTCGACGGAGGCGTCCAGGAGGAGGCCCTGGCCCTTGCGGTCCTCGGGCACGAGCCCGATGCCGGCCTCCATGGCCGCGTTCACGTCGCCCCGCCGCAGACCGGCCCCGGCGACCTTCACGGAACCCCGGTCGTAGGGGTCGGCGCCGAAGACGGCCCGGACCACCTCGGTGCGGCCCGCGCCCACGAGCCCCGCGATGCCGACGACCTCACCGGCCCGCACCTCGAAACTCACGTCGTGGAACACCCCGTCCCGGGTGAGCCCCTCGACGGTCAGCAACGCGTCGCCGGCGTCCGCCCGTTCGCGCGGGTACTGCTGCTCGATGGAGCGTCCGACCATCAGGCGGACGAGTTCGTCCTCGGGCGTGGAGGCGGGCACCTGACCGACGCTCCGGCCGTCGCGGATGACCGTGACCCGGTCGCCGAGGGCGGCGATCTCGTCCAGGTGGTGGGTGATGAAGACGACGCCGACACCGGTCTCGCGCAGCCTGCGCACGATCCGGAAGAGCTTGTCGACCTCCCCCGAGGTGAGCACGGCGGTCGGCTCGTCCATGATCAGGACACGGGCGTCCAGGCTCAGCGCCTTGGCGATCTCCACCATCTGGAGCCGGGCGACGCCCAGTTCACGCACCCGCGCGCGGGGGGACACGTTCACGCCGACGCGCTCCAGGAGCGCCGCGGCGTCCGCCTCCATCCTCTTGCGGTCGATCAGCCCGAAGCGGCGCGGCTGCCGGCCCAGGAAGATGTTCTCGGCGACCGTCAGATCGGGGACGAGGTTGAACTCCTGGTAGATGGTGGCGATCCCGAGCCGCTCGGAGTCCTGGGCGCCGTGGATGCGCACCTCCTCGCCGTCGACGAGGACGCGCCCCGCGTCGGGCCGGTAGGCGCCGGAGAGCATCTTGATCAGCGTGCTCTTGCCCGCGCCGTTCTCGCCGAGCAGCACGTGCACCTCGCCGCGGCGCAGGTCGAAGTCGACGCTGTCGAGCGCGACCACGCCGGGAAAGGTCTTGCGTATGCCCTCGATGCGCAGCAACGCGTCCTGGCCGCTCACGTCCTGGTCGCTCACGACTGGCTCCTTCGTACGGGGGACTGCTGTGCGGGGGCGGGCCGCACGGGGGCCTGCCCGGTCGCCGGGGCGCCGCACGAGCGGCGTACGACGAGACGGGCGGGGAGGGTGACGGACCGCGGGGTCCGTCCCTCGATGCGGTCGACCAGGGCGCGGACGGCGGCCCGGCCCAGTTCGCCCGTGGGCTGGGCGATCGCGGTGACCGGCGGATCGGTGTGCACGAACCAGCGGATGTCGTCGAACGCGGCGAGCGCGATGTCGTCGGGGACGCGCAGCCCGCGCGCGCGGACCGCGTCCAGCGCGCCGAGCGCCATCAGGTTGTCGGCGGCGAAGACGACCTCGGGCGGTTCGGCCAGGTCGAGGAAGGCCTCGGTGGCGCGGCGGCCGCTCTCGGCCTGGAAGTCGCCCTGCCCGATGTAGGCGTCGGGCAGCGCGATCCCGAACGCGGCGAGGGCCTCGCGGAAGGCCTCCACCCGCTCGCTGCCGGTCGTGGTGGCGGCCGGGCCCGCGATGATCGCGAGCCTGCGGTGGCCGAGGCCGTGCAGGTGGGCGACCAGGTCCCGGACCGCCGCGCGTCCGTCGGCCCGGACCACCGGCACGTCGAGACCCGGGATCCAGCGGTCCACGAAGACCATCGGAGTCCCCGCGCGCGCGGCGTCCAGCATGCCGGGGGAGCCGCCGTCGGTGGGGGAGACCAGCAGGCCGTCGATGCGCCGGTCCAGCAGGGTCCGTACGTGGTGGTCCTGGAGGTCGGGCCGCTCGTCGGCGTTGCCGATGATGACGCTGTAGCCGAGGGCGCGGGCCTCCTCCTCGACGGAGCGGGCCAGCTCGGTGAAGTACGGGTTCAGCACGTCGCTGATGACCAGGCCGAGGGTGCGGGTCTGGTCGGTGCGCAGGGAGCGGGCGACGGCGTTCGGGCGGTAGCCGAGGCTCCGCACAGCGGCCAGCACGCGGGTGCGTGCCTCCTCGCTGACCGACGGGTGGTCGTTCAGCACCCGCGAGACCGTGGCGACGGACACGCCTGCCTCGGCGGCAACGTCCTTGATGCTCGCCATCGTCGCTCCACCTCCTCGTGGAATCGATTACACGGAGGATTGGAATCGATTACACGGGCGTGGGGCAACCCCCTGACGGCATCCCGCAACCGGATCGTGATGTACCGCTTCCCGGGGCGCGTGTCCCTTTCGGGCGGGATCGTCCACAGGGGCCGCGGCGGTGTCGGAGGGGGGCGGTACCGTCGGATCATGTCCACTCAGGCGGGGGCCGACCAGCAGGGCGAGCGGCGAACGGCGACGCTGGAAGGCGTGCTGGAGCGCATCACGTACGCGAACGAGGAGAGCGGTTACACGGTCGCGCGGGTCGACACCGGCCGCGGCGCGGGCGACCTGCTCACGGTGGTCGGAGCGCTCCTCGGCGCGCAGGCCGGCGAGTCCCTGCGCATGGAGGGCCGCTGGGGCTCCCACCCGCAGTACGGCAAGCAGTTCACGGTGGAGAACTACACGACGGTGCTCCCCGCCACGATCCAGGGCATCCGCCGCTATCTCGGCTCCGGCCTGGTCAAGGGCATCGGCCCCGTCTTCGCCGACCGGATCACCCGGCACTTCGGGCTGGACACCCTGCGGATCATCGAGGAGGAGCCGAAGCGGCTCATCGAGGTCCCCGGACTCGGCCCCAAGCGCACGGGCCGGATCGCCGACGCCTGGGAGGAGCAGAAGGCGATCAAGGAGGTCATGCTCTTCCTCCAGACCGTCGAGGTCTCCACCTCCATCGCCGTGCGCATCTACAAGAAGTACGGCGACGCGTCGATCTCCGTCGTGAAGAACCGGCCCTACCGCCTGGCGTCGGACGTCTGGGGCATCGGCTTCCTCACCGCCGACAAGATCGCCCAGTCGGTCGGTATCCCGCACGACAGCCCGGAGCGCGTCAAGGCCGGCCTCCAGTACGCGCTGTCCCAGTCCACCGACCAGGGCCACTGCTATCTCCCCGAGGAGCAACTGATCGCGGACGCGGTGAAGTTGCTCCAGGTCGACACCGGCCTGGTCATCGAGTGCCTGGCCGAGCTGGCCGCCCCCGCCGAGGAGGGCGAGGAGCCCGGGGTCGTCCGCGAGAAGGTGCCGGGACCGGACGGCGGCGACCCGGTGACGGCGGTCTACCTGGTCCCCTTCCACCGCGCCGAACTGTCCCTCGCCGCCCAGGTGTTGCGCCTGCTGCGCACCGACCGCGACCGGATGCCCGGCTTCCGCGACGTGGCCTGGGACAAGGCCCTCGCGTGGCTGAAGGACAGGACGGGCGCGGAGCTGGCCCCCGAGCAGGAGGCGGCCGTCCGGCTCGCGCTCACCGAGAAGGTCGCCGTGCTCACCGGCGGCCCCGGCTGCGGCAAGTCGTTCACCGTCCGCTCGATCGTCGAGCTGGCCCGCGCCCGGCGCGCCAAGGTGGTCCTCGCCGCCCCCACCGGCCGGGCCGCCAAGCGGCTCTCCGAGCTGACCGGCGCCGACGCGTCCACCGTGCACCGCCTGTTGGAGCTCAAGCCGGGCGGCGACGCGGCGTACGACAGGGATCGCCCGCTCGACGCCGACCTGGTCGTCGTCGACGAGGCCTCGATGCTCGACCTGCTCCTCGCCAACAAGCTGGTCAAGGCGGTGCCCCCGGGCGCGCACCTGCTCTTCGTCGGCGACGTGGACCAGTTGCCCAGCGTCGGCGCGGGGGAGGTGCTGCGCGACCTGCTCGCCGACCGCGGCCCGGTCCCCGCGGTGCGGCTCACCCGGGTCTTCCGCCAGGCCCAGCAGTCCGGCGTGGTGACCAACGCGCACCGGATCAACTCCGGGCAGCACCCCCTCACCGACGGCATGAAGGACTTCTTCCTCTTCGTCGAGGACGACACCGAGGAGGCGGGCCGGCTCGCGGTGGACGTGGCGGCCCGTCGGATTCCGGCCAAGTTCGGCCTCGACCCGCGCCGGGACATCCAGGTCCTCGCACCCATGCACCGGGGCCCCGCGGGCGCCGGCCATCTCAACGGCCTGCTGCAGCAGGCCATCACCCCCGGCCGCCCCGACCTCGCCGAGAAGCGGTTCGGCGGCCGCGTCTTCCGCGTCGGCGACAAGGTCACCCAGATCCGCAACAACTACGAGAAGGGCGAGAACGGCGTCTTCAACGGCACGGTGGGCGTCGTCACCTCCCTCGATCCCGTCGAGCAGCGCCTGACGGTGCGCACGGACGAGGACGAGGAGGTGGGGTACGAGTTCGACGAACTCGACGAGCTGGCGCACGCCTACGCGCTGACCATCCACCGCTCCCAGGGCAGCGAGTATCCGGCGGTGGTGATCCCGGTCACCACCAGCGCGTGGATGATGCTCCAGCGCAATCTGCTCTACACGGCGGTGACCCGCGCCAAGAAGCTGGTCGTCCTCGTCGGTTCGCGCAAGGCGATCGGCCAGGCGGTGCGTACGGTGTCGGCGGGACGCCGGTGCACGGCCCTGGACTTCCGGCTCTCCGGCGTCTGATCCGCAGCTTCTCCGGCCTGCGGAGCGGGGGGACGCAAAAAATGATCGATCAAATGAGTCACGAAGGTCACAGAGACCTTCCGGATGCGCGGCCGGCGGGGCAGGATGAGCAGGTTGGCGGCACTGAGTGCCGCCAATAGGCCCAATGGTCGACCCCGAGTGCACTCTCCAGGGCCAAATGGGGGATGGTAGAGACAGTCAGGGCACCTCGAAGAAGAGGCACAACGTCGGTGAGGGATGACGTGAGCGACAACTCTGTAGTACTGCGGTACGGCGATGGCGAGTACACCTACCCGGTGATCGACAGCACCGTCGGCGACAAGGGCTTCGACATCGGCAAGCTCCGCGCCCAGACCGGTCTGGTGACGCTGGACAGCGGGTACGGCAACACCGCCGCCTATAAATCCGCGATCACCTATCTCGACGGTGAGCAGGGCATCCTCCGGTACCGCGGCTACCCGATCGAGCAGCTGGCCGAGCGTTCCACCTTCCTTGAGGTGGCCTACCTGCTGATCAACGGTGAGCTTCCGAACATCGACGAGCTCTCCACCTTCAAGAACGAGATCACGCAGCACACCCTGCTGCACGAGGACGTCAAGAACTTCTACAAGGGCTTCCCGCGCGACGCCCACCCGATGGCGATGCTGTCGTCGGTCGTCTCGGCGCTGTCGACCTTCTACCAGGACAGCCACAACCCGTTCGACGAGAAGCAGCGCAACCTCTCCACGATCCGGCTGCTCGCGAAGCTTCCGACGATCGCGGCGTACGCGTACAAGAAGTCGATCGGCCACCCCTTCGTCTACCCGCGCAACGACCTCGGGTACGTCGAGAACTTCCTGCGCATGACCTTCTCGGTCCCCGCGCAGGAGTACGAGCTGGACCCGGTCGTCGTCTCCGCGCTCGACAAGCTGCTCATCCTGCACGCGGACCACGAGCAGAACTGTTCGACCTCCACCGTGCGTTTGGTCGGCTCCTCGCAGGCGAACATGTTCGCCTCGATCTCCGCCGGCATCTCCGCCCTGTGGGGCCCGCTGCACGGCGGCGCCAACCAGTCGGTCCTGGAGATGCTGGAAGGCATCAAGGCCAACGGCGGCGACGTCGACTCCTTCATCCGCAAGGTGAAGAACAAGGAGGACGGTGTCCGCCTGATGGGCTTCGGCCACCGGGTGTACAAGTCCTTCGACCCGCGCGCGAAGATCATCAAGGCGGCGGCGCACGACGTCCTGTCCGCTCTCGGCAAGTCCGACGAGCTGCTGGACATCGCGCTCAAGCTGGAGGAGCACGCGCTCTCCGACGACTACTTCGTCTCGCGCAACCTCTACCCGAACGTCGACTTCTACACCGGCCTCATCTACCGGGCCATGGGCTTCCCGACCGAGATGTTCACGGTCCTGTTCGCTCTCGGCCGGCTGCCGGGCTGGATCGCCCAGTGGCACGAGATGATCAAGGAGCCCGGCTCCCGCATCGGTCGCCCCCGTCAGATCTACACGGGTGTCGTCGAGCGCGACTTCGTGCCGGTCGAGGGCCGCTGAGGCTCGTACGAGACGGTCGGGCCCCGCACGCGGGGCCCGCTGAGCCCGTACGCGGGACCGGCTGATCCCGTCCGGAGAAGCTGAGCCCGTACAAAGAAGCAGAAAACGGAAAGCGCCCTGCTACTGGTCCCCCCACGGGCCGGCAGTCAGGGCGCTTTCCTTGTCCCGGTGCGGATTCCCCCCACGGGATCCGGCCGGGCGTCTGTGGGACAGCGCCTGAATCGCTGTGTGCCGGCACGGGGCCGGCGGTGAGCAGAACGAGCAGAACCCGTCATGCCGCGGTGGTGCTCGTGCTGCGGTCGGTGCGGTGCGATCTGCCGGGACCCGTACGGATCGGGAGGGCCGCTCAAAGCTCCCCGCTGTACGCGCCCCGGCGACGCAATTTCCGGGAACGTCCCCCAAGACATCCCCAGATGTCAGTCACGCCCCCCAAGACGCTTCTGACATCGCCAACTTAGACTCACGAACCCCTTCGATGGTTACGTTCACATCACTGTGATCTGTGTCTCTTGCATATGTCCTGAAGATAGGCAAGAGCCCCGATACGGGAATCGAGGTCCCAGCGTAAGGAAGATGCGCGAGCCTTGTGAAGAGCTTATGTGAGGCTGCCGTTGGACTCTAGGGGGACTCTTAACTCCGTCGTCACGAGAATGCCCGGAGCCGAAGGCTGTTCGTCACCACGAACACCGAGGAGAAGGCCATCGCGGCCCCCGCGATCATCGGGTTCAGCAGCCCGGCGGCGGCCAGCGGCAGTGCCGCCACGTTGTAGCCGAACGCCCAGACCAGGTTCCCCCTGATCGTCGACAGGGTCCTGCGCGCCAGCCGGATCGCGTCCGCGGCCACCCGCAGGTCCCCGCGCACCAGCGTCAGATCGCTCGCCTCGATCGCCGCGTCGGTTCCCGTGCCCATGGCGAGCCCCAGGTCGGCGGTGGCGAGCGCCGCCGCGTCGTTGACCCCGTCGCCCACCATCGCGACGCTGCGCCCCTCGGCCCGGAGCCGCTCGACGACGGCCACCTTCTCCTCGGGCAGCACCTCGGCGAACACGTCGGCGGCGTCGATGCCGACCGCCCGCGCGACGGCCTCGGCGACCGCGCGGTTGTCCCCGGTCAGCAGGACCGGTGTGAGCCCGAGGGCCCGCAGGTCGCGTACGGCCTCGGCGCTGGTCTCCTTGATCGTGTCGGCGACGGTCAGGACCCCCACGGCCCTGCCGTCCAGGGCGACCACGACGGCCGTGCGCCCCTCCGCCTCGGCGGCTTCCTTCGCGCGCGCCAGCGTGTCCGGGAGCGGATCGGGGAACCGGCCCACGGTGACCTCGTGGCCGTCCACCCGGCCGCGCACCCCGCGACCGGGCACGTTCGCGAAATGCTCGGGCGCCGGAAGGCCACCGACGCGCCGAACCGCGCCTGCCGCGACGGCGCGGGCGACGGGATGCTCGGAGGCGTGCTCCAGGGCTCCGGCGAGCCGCAGGACGTCCTCCTCGGTCGTGCCCGCGGCGACGTACACCTCCTGGAGGCTCATGCGTCCGGTCGTCACCGTGCCGGTCTTGTCCAGGACGACGGTGTCGACGCGGCGGGTGGACTCCAGGACCTCGGGTCCCTTGATGAGGATGCCCAGCTGGGCTCCCCGGCCGGTGCCGACCATCAGGGCGGTCGGGGTGGCCAGGCCCAGCGCGCAGGGACAGGCGATGATCAGCACCGCGACGGCGGCGGTGAACGCGGCGGCCGTGTCGCCGGTGACGGCGATCCATGCCGCGAAGGTGCCGAGCGCGATGAGCAGCACCACGGGCACGAAGACCCCGGAGATCCGGTCGGCGAGCCGCTGCACCTCCGCCTTGCCGTTCTGCGCGTCCTCCACCAGCCGGGCCATCCGCGCGAGCTGTGTGTCGGCGCCGATCCGGGTGGCCTCGACGACGAGCCGGCCTCCTGCGTTCACGGTCGCGCCGGTGACGGCGGCGCCGACGGTCACGTCCACGGGCACGGACTCGCCGGTCAGCATGGAGGCGTCGACGGCCGACACGCCCTCGACCACCGTGCCGTCGGTGGCGATCTTCTCGCCGGGCCGCACGACGAAACGGTCGCCCACGGCCAGCCGTGCCACCGGGATCCGGACCTCGCGGCCGTCCCGCAGGACGGCCACGTCCCGGGCGCCGAGCTCCATCAGGGCCCGCAGCGCCGCTCCGGCGCGCCGCTTGGAACGGGCCTCCAGGTAGCGGCCGAGCAGGATGAAGGCGACGACGCCGGAGGCGACCTCCAGGTAGAGCGTGGAGGCACTGTCCGTACGGGAGACGGTGAAGGAGAAGCTGTCCCGCATCCCGGGCATGCCCGCGTCGCCGAAGAACAGTGCCCACAGGGACCAGCCGAACGCGGCGAGGGTGCCGACCGAGACCAGGGTGTCCATGGTGGCGGCGCCGTGCCGGGCGTTCGTCAGGGCGGCCCGGTGGAAGGGCAGTCCGCCCCAGACCACGACGGGCGAGGCGAGCGTCAGCGCGAGCCACTGCCAGTTCTCGAACTGCAGCGGCGGGACCATCGACATCAGCACGACGGGCAGCGCGAGCAGCGCGGAGACGGTCAGCCGCCGGCGCAGGGCGGCCGTCTCGGGGTCCTCGTCGGCGGTGGGCGGCGCGGTCTCCTCGGGAGCCGGTGGCGGGGGCTCCTCGGCGGTGTAGCCGGTCTTCACGACGGTGGCGATCAGATCGGCGACCTGTACCCCGAGCGGGTACGTGACGCGGGCCTTCTCCGTCGCGTAGTTGACGGTGGCGGTCACGCCGTCCATGCGGTTGAGCTTCTTCTCCACGCGCGCGGCGCAGGAGGCGCAGGTCATCCCGCCGATGGAGAGCTCGACCTGTGAGGTCGCGGTCCCGTCGGCGGCTATCTCGGGTGGTGCGGTGGACATCGTCCGGCTCCCGGAATCAGCCGGTCCGTGCGGAGGCAGTATCAGCTGGTCGGCACGGCCCGGTGCGGAGGGAAAGGTGCGGCCGCTCAGGCCCGGTCGGCGAGCTCGAAGCCGGCCTCGTCGACCGCGGCGCGGACGGCGGCCTCGTCGAGCGCGCCCTCGGAGACGACGGTGACCTCGCCGGTCGCCGCGACGGCCTTCACCGAGCTGACGCCGGGGATCTCGGAGATCTCGCTGCTGACGGCGCCTTCGCAGTGTCCGCAGCTCATGCCGCTCACCTGGTAGACGGTGGTGACGGAACCCGGGGTGTCGGTCTGCGCGGTCATGGCGTGACTCCTCGTCGAGGCGTGTGCTGCGTACGGGTACGAAGGGGGACTCCGGGTGCCCAGGGTTCCCTCCGACTGTCACCAGACTATACCCCTAGGGGGTATGAATCCAACCGACGTCGGTGAGGGGCGGGCCTGTCGGTCGC
This sequence comes from Streptomyces sp. NBC_01428, assembly GCF_036231965.1. Taxonomy (NCBI): domain Bacteria; kingdom Bacillati; phylum Actinomycetota; class Actinomycetes; order Kitasatosporales; family Streptomycetaceae; genus Streptomyces; species Streptomyces sp. NBC_01428. The sequence goes on from NZ_CP109499.1 coordinate 5,921,714, forward strand.
CGGGTGATTTGTCCGCACCCTATGGCAGATGCCGGGGAGGCCGCCGCCGTGACGGTGGGCGCGCTGGCGACGAAGCGGGCGCCGCGGGGCCTCAGCGGCCGTCGGCGGCTCCGCCCCCGAGCAGCGGTTCCAGATAGCGGTACATGACCGTCTTCAGCTCGGCGACGTACGCGTCCCGCTCGGCGCCCTCGTGGGCCATGATCAGCGTGAGGCCGGCCTTGAAGAGCATGAGCGTCATGTTCGCGGTGCGGCTGCGCTCCTCGGCCGGGCTGTCCGGCAGGCGGGCCGCGATCAGATCCTCCACCCGGGTGAGGATCGCGCCGTGCAGGGTGCTGATCTCCTCGACGATCCGCCCCGGGGTGTCGGGGGCGTGCATCAGGATCCCGAAGGCGGGGTTCTCCACGTTGAACGCGATCAGCGGGTCGAGCACCGCGTCGAGCATCCGGTCGAGCGGGAGGCCGGTGTTCTCGGCGGTCAGCGCCTGCCCGTGGGAGGTGGCCCAGTGCTCCAGCAACTGGTCGCTGAGGCCGACCGCGATGGCTTCCTTGTTCGGGAAGAACTGGTAGAGCGTGCCGGGTGAGACGCCCGCCTCGCGCGCGATCGCGTTGGTGCTCGCCCCCGTGTAACCGGACCGGCAGAACACCGAGGCCGCCGCCTCCAGGAGCTGGGCGATCCGGCGTTCCCCGCGCGCCTGACGGCGGCGCGGCTTCTCCTCGGCGCGCTCCTGCGGCGCCGGCGACTCCTCGGTCTGCTGATTCTCGGGCACGGGTTATCCCCAGCTTCTCGGGACGCGATTGACAAACACGAGCGCTCGCTCGCATTCTTGAAAAACGCGAGCGATGACTCGTGTTTGCCGATTCTATGGCAATGGGCGACCCATGCTGCCTGCACGGAAGCGGGCCCTCGGGGTCACGGTGAAGGGGACACCGCATCATGTCCGAAGTCAACAGCGCGGGTGACGGGCCCGGGGCGGGCCCCGACCAGGGGAAGAGCGAGCCCGCGGACCGGGGCGGCAGCGCCGCTCCGCCCCCGGCCGAGGGCGGGGACGCGGACGGTCGCGGCACCGGCGCGCGGCTCGGCGGCTGGACCCGGTTCGTCACCGCGCGGCCCCGCCTCTCCCTGCTCGTCGCCCTGCTGCTGACCGCGCTCGCCGTGGTCGCCGGCAGCGGCGTCGCCGACCGGCTCGGCAGCGGAGGCTGGGAGGACCCGACCGCCGAGTCGACGTACGCGACGAAGGCGCTGGAGCGGGAGTTCCCCGCCTCGCAGCCCAACCTGCTGCTCCTGCTCCGCGCGGGCGGCTCCTCGGTGGACGACCCCGCCGTCGCCGCCGAGGCGAAGCGCGTCACCGCGCGGCTGGCCGCCGAGCCGGGCGTCACCGGCGTCGGGTCGTACTGGCAGTCCGGTTCCCCCGCCCTGAAGTCCCGGGACGGTCACGAGGCGCTGATCGCCGCCCGGATCACGGGCGACGAGACGGCGGCCGCCGACACCCTGGACCGCCTCGCCCCCTCCTACCGCGGCAGGAGCGGACCCGTCGAGGTCGAGATCGGCGGCCCGGTCGCCGTGCGGCACGAGATGCAGACGACCATCCGCGAGGACCTGACCCGGGCCGAGCTGATCGCCCTGCCGGTGACCCTCCTGCTGCTGGTGATGGTCTTCGGCAGCGCGATCGCGGCCCTGCTGCCGCTCGGCGTCGGCATCTTCGCGATCCTCGGCACCAACGCCGTGCTCCGCGGACTCACCGAGGTCACGGACGTCTCCGTCTTCGCGATGAACCTGACGACGGCCCTCGGCCTCGGCCTCGCCATCGACTACGCCCTGTTCATCGTCCGCCGGTTCCGCGAGGAGCTGGCCACCGGCGCCGCACCGCGCGCCGCCGTCGGCACCACGCTGCGCACCGCGGGCCGCACCGTGCTCTTCTCCTCCCTCACCGTCGCGGTGTCACTGGCCGCGATGCTGCTCTTCCCGCAGTACTTCCTGCGCTCCTTCGCCTACGCCGGCATCGCCGTGGTGCTGCTGGCCGCCGGCGCCGCCCTGATCCTGCTCCCGGCCGCCCTCGTCCTCCTCGGCCACCGGGTCAACTCCCTGGACCTGCGGCGCCTGTTCCGGCGCGGCGCGCCCCGGGCCGCCGAGGGCGGGGCCGCCTGGGGCCGGACGGCCTCCCTGGTGATGCGCAGGGCGCCGCTGTTCGTCGTGGCCACCACCGCCGGCCTCATCGTCCTCGGACTGCCCTTCCTGGGCGTCACGTTCGGCACGGCCGACGACCGCCAGCTGCCCTCGACGGCCGAGTCCCATGTCGTCCAGCAGCACATCCGCGACGGCTTCCCGGGCAGCCCTGGAGGCGGCCTGGAGGTCCTGGCCGAGGGCCCGGCCACCGCCACCCAGTACGCCGAGTACGGCAAACGGATCGCCGCCCTGCCCGGGGTCCAGCGGGTGGACGGACCCCTGGTGAAGGGGGACGCGGCCTACTTCACGGTGCTGCCCAAGGGCGAGGCGGTGGACGAGGGCGCCCAGCGGCTGGTGGGTGAACTGCGCGCCACGCACGCCCCGTTCACCACGGCGGTGACCGGCACGGCCGCCGTCCTCGTCGACTCCAAGGACGCGATAGGCGACCGGCTCCCCTGGGCCGCCGGGTTCATCGCGATCGTCACCCTGCTCCTGGTGTTCCTGCTGACCGGCAGCGTCCTGATCCCCGTACAGGCGGTGCTGCTCAACGCGCTCAGCCTGACGGCGATGTTCGGCGCGGTGGTCTGGGTCTTCCAGGACGGGCACCTCTCCGGCCTCCTCGACTTCACCAGCTCCGGTTCCATCGAGACGACGCTCCCGGTCCTGATGTTCTGCGTCGCCTTCGGCCTCTCCATGGACTACGGCGTGTTCCTCCTCTCCCGCATCAAGGAGGAGTACGACCACACCGGCGACCACCAGGAGGCCGTCCGCTTCGGGCTCCAGCGGACCGGCGGGCTGATCACCGCCGCCGCCGTCATCCTCGCCGTGGTCATGGTCGCCATCGGCACCTCCCGGGTGGCCAACACCAAGATGCTCGGCCTGGGCATCGCGCTCGCCGTCCTGATGGACGCGATGGTCGTCCGCAGCCTGCTGGTCCCGGCGGTCATGCGCCTCACCGGCCGCGCCACCTGGTGGGCGCCCGGACCGCTGCGCCGCTTCCACGACCGGTTCGGCCTGAGCGAGGGGGAGGCGCCCGCGGCGGTGACGGCGCCGGCGGCCGAGCCCGCGGGGGAACCGGAGCCCGACCGGGATCCGGTGGAGGCGCGCTGAGCAGCCCTTAGGGTTCCCCGCGGAAGGTCGTCTCCGGAGAAGGGCGGGACCCATGCGGGCAGTGGTGTTCGAGCGGTACGGGGAACCGGCCGAGGTCCGGGAGGTCCCGGACCCGCGGCCGACGGAGCACGGAGTGGTGGTGCGGGTCGGGGCCACCGGCCTGTGCCGGAGTGACTGGCACGGTTGGATGGGCCACGACCCGGACATCGCGCTGCCGCACGTCCCGGGCCACGAACTCGCCGGCGTCGTCGAGGCGGTGGGGTCCCGGGTGACCGGGACGCGCGCCGGCGACCGGGTCACCGTCCCGTTCGTCTGCGCCTGCGGGAGCTGCCCCGCCTGTGCGGCGGGCGACCAGCAGGTGTGCGAGCGGCAGACCCAGCCGGGGTTCACGCACTGGGGTTCCTTCGCCGAGTACGTGGCGCTGGACCACGCCGACGTGAACCTCGTCGCGGTCCCGGAGGAGATGTCCTTCGGGACGGCCGCGTCGCTGGGCTGCCGGTTCGCCACCGCGTTCCGCGCGGTCGCCGTCCAGGGCCGGGTGCGCGCGGGGGAGTGGGTCGCGGTGCACGGGTGCGGTGGCGTCGGCCTGTCGGCGGTGATGATCGCGGCGGCGTCCGGGGCGCGGGTCGTGGCCGTCGACGTGTCCCCGGCGGCGCTCGGTCTGGCACGGAAGTTCGGGGCGGCGGAGTGCGTGGACGCCTCCGCCGTCGCGGACCCGGCGGAGGCGGTGCGCGACCTGACCGCCGGCGGCGCCCACCTGTCGCTGGACGCCCTCGGGTCGCCCGCCACCTGCGCCGCCTCGGTGAACGGACTGCGCCGCCGCGGACGCCATGTCCAGGTCGGCCTGCTGCCCTCGCCGACCGGCGTCACCCCCGTCCCGATGGCCCGGGTGATCGGCCTGGAGCTCGAACTTCTCGGCAGCCACGGCATGGCGGCCCACGCCTACCCCGCGATGCTGGAGCTGGTGCGCGCCGGAGTCCTGCGGCCCGACCTCCTGGTGACCTCCACCATCGCCCTGGACGCGGCCCCGGCCGCGCTGGCGGCCATGGGGTCGGCGCCGGGCTCGGGTGTGACGGTCATCGAGCCGTGGGGCCGAGGCTGACCCGGCCCGCGCGGCCGCGGAGCCGAGGGCGCGGGCCGGCCGTCAGACCGCGGGTGGGCCGGGGCGGCCGCGGTGGGCGGCCCATTCGTGGGCCAGGACCGACATCCGTACCGCGTCGATCCACTCCCCGTCGTGCAGCAGCGTCTGGCGCTCGACCCCCTCGGCCACGAAGCCGGCCTTCTCGTAGGCGCGCCGGGCCCGGGGATTGAAGGTGAAGACCTGCAACGAGACCCGATGCAGGCCCAGTTGCTCGAAGGCGTGGCCCACGATCAGCCGGGTGGCCTCGGTGCCGAGCCCGCGGTCACGGCCGCGCGGACCGACGAGGATACGGAACGTGCAGTTGCGGTTGTGCTCGTCCCACTCGAACAGGACGGCCTCGCCGACCAGTTCACCGGTGGCGCGGTCCACCACGCCGAGGTCCATCCGGTCCGGCTGATCGGAGCGGGTGCCGTACCACTGGCGCAGCCGCTCCGCCCCGAACTCCGCGACGGGGCTGCCGGTGAGCCGCAGGACGTCCGGGTCGCGCAGGATCTCCGCCATCACCGGGACGTCGTCCGCGGTGAACGGGCGCAGCACGGTCCTCTCACCGGTGAGGACGGGTTTCTCGGAGAAGCTCATCGGTGGATCATCGACGGACGCGCGGCGGTGCGGCAATCGAATTAGGCGCCGGCCGGAGCGGCGGGCCGGCGAGGGACCGGACGTGCGCCGGCCCGGTGCCCCGGCGGAAGCGGGGCGCCGGGCCGGCGGCGGTCAGTCGGTTCTGCGTCCCCGGTTTCCCGGGCGGGAGGCGACCCAGGCGCGGACCGTGTCCGCGTACCAGTAGGGCTTCCCGCTCTCGACGTGGTCCGGCGGAGGGAGCAGCCCGTGCTTGCGGTACGAACGCACCGTGTCCGGCTGCACCTTGATGTGCGCGGCGATCTCCTTGTACGACCAGAGTCTGGGGTCGGTCATGCGGGGCACCTCCCTGCGCGCGCCGCGGCGGCGGCCTGGGGCGGCCGGCGGGGGAGCCGGGGCGCTGCGCTGGTGATCACAAAGCCTGTGCCCCTTGAACGACACGGAGTGAGCGCCGGGCAGCGGCTGTCGACCGGGTGTGACGCAAGACCCGCGTACACGCGACATCTGTGACACGGAGGTGGCATTTGTGACACGGGTGACGCATTTGCCCCGTGTGGCCCCGCATGCCCTCGGCCCCGCATGCCCTCAGGTCCTCCGGCCCCGGGCCGTCCGGCTCCGTGCGCCGCGGCGCCCTCAGGCCCCGGCGCCCTCAAGCCCCGGCGTCCCCCCGGCTCTCAGACCCCGCAGGACCTCAGGAACGCTCGGGTGCGCCGGGCGATCGGCAGGGGCTTGTCCGGCGGGCACGGGTACATGTCCTGCTCAACGATCGCGAAGAGGTCGACGCCGAGCTGCTGCGCGGCGGCCAGCACGGGTTCCAGCGCCGGTACGCCCGACGGCGGTTCGCACATCACGCCGCGCGCGACCGCGGGCCCGAACGGCAGCTCCTCGGCGCGCACCGAGGCCAGCACCAGCGGGTCCACCTGCTTGAGGTGGAGGTAGCCGATGCGTTCCCCGTACGTCTCGATGAGCTTGACGCTGTCGCCGCCGCAGTAGGCGTAGTGACCGGTGTCGAGGCACAGGGAGACCAGCGAGGAGTCGGTCGCGTCGAGGAAGCGGGTGACGTTCTCCTCGCTGTCGATGTGCGTGTCCGCGTGCGGGTGGACGACGATCCGCAGCCCGAAGCGCTCCCGCACCTCGTGGGCGAGCCGCTCGGTCTGCGCGGTGAGACTGCGCCACTGCGTCGGCGTCAGCGTGCTGTCCTCCAGCACGGCGCCGGTCTTGTCGTCGCGCCAGAACGCCGGGATGACGACCAGGTGCTTCGCGCCCATCGCCTGGGTCAGCGCGGCGATGTCCGCGACGTGCTCCCAGGTCGCGTCCCAGACCTCGGGCCCCCGGTGCAGCCCGGTGAACACCGTCCCCGCCGACACGGTGAGCCCGCGCCGGGCCGTCTCCTCGCGAAGGACGGCGGGGTCGGTGGGCAGATAGCCGTAGGGGCCCAGCTCGATCCACTCGTACCCGGAGCCGGAGACCTCGTCGAGGAAGCGCTGCCAGGGCACCTGCCGCGGGTCGTCGGGGAACCAGACGCCCCAGGAGTCGGGAGCCGAACCGATCCGGATGCGCGACAGTGAGGACGGAGGCGACGACTCCGGCGTCGGCTGGGGCTCGGGCCGCGGCGATGACTGAGGTGACAACGACGTCATGGGCGCCAGCTTCCGGCCGCTCCGAAGAGGTGTCAAGAGCGTCGTCCGAATGTCCGGACAAAACGTTGACAGGGCTCCCCGCGCGGGGCTAGACCTGGGGACAGCCGGAGGGAAGGGAACGGGATGGCGTACGAGCTGATCACCATGGGGCGGATCGGGGTGGACCTCTATCCCCTGCAGGCGGGGGTGCCGCTGGCCCGGGTGACGTCCTTCGGCAAGTTCCTCGGCGGCTCGGCGACGAACGTCGCGGTGGCCGCCGCGCGACTCGGACGGCGTACGGCCGTCATCACCCGGACGGGTGATGATCCCTTCGGTGTCTACCTCCACGACGCGCTGCGCGGTTTCGGCGTCGACGACCGCTGGGTCACCGCGGTCCCCGGACTGCCGACCCCCGTCACCTTCTGCGAGATCTTCCCGCCGGACGACTTCCCGCTGTACTTCTACCGGCTGCCCAAGGCCCCCGACCTGGAGATCGACGCGCACGAACTCGACCTCGAAGCCGTGCGCGACGCCCGGGTCTTCTGGGTCACCGGCACCGGGCTGTGCGCGGAGCCCAGCCGCACGGCCACCCTCGCGGCGCTGGCCCACCGCGCCCGGTCCGGCACGACCGTCTTCGACCTCGACTGGCGCCCCATGTTCTGGCAGGACCCCGCGTCCGCCCGCCCCTTCTACAAAGAGGCCCTGCGCCACACCACCGTCGCCGTCGGGAACGTGGACGAGGTCGAGATCGCCACCGGGGAGCGCGACCCGCACGCCGCCGCAGCGGCCCTCCTGGACGCCGGTGTCGAACTCGCGGTGGTCAAGCAGGGCCCCAAGGGCGTGCTCGCCGTCCACCGCGACGGCACCTCCGCCGAGGTCCCGCCCCTGCCCGTCGAGGTCCTCAACGGCCTCGGCGCGGGAGACGCGTTCGGCGGCTCCCTCTGCCACGGGCTGCTCGCCGACTGGGACCTGGAGCGGATCATGCGGCACGCCAACGCGGCGGGCGCCATCGTCGCCTCCCGCCTGGAGTGCTCCTCCGCGATGCCGACCGCGCACGAGGTCGAGGACGCGCTCGCCGCCGGAGCGGTGCGGTGAGGGCGGGCCACGTCGGGGGCGCGCACCAGGAACAGGGCGGCGACGCGGGCCCGTCGGCCGGCCACGGCGCCCCGCCCACGGCCTACGCGGCGCTCCGCCCGCCGTCCCCCCGTGTCGACGTCGCCCGCCTCGCGCGCACCCGGGCCCGGCACCCCGAGGCGGTCGCGGAGGCCGCCGCGCGACGGGTGCGCCGACCCCTGCTCGGCGACTCCGGCCGGCTGATGATCGTCGCCGCCGACCACCCGGCGCGTGGCGTGCTCGCCGTCGGTGACCGCACACACGCCATGGCGAGCCGCGCCGACCTGCTGGAGCGGCTCTGCCTCGCGCTCTCCCGCCCCGGCGTCGACGGCGTGCTCGCCACCGCCGACATCCTCGACGACCTGCTGCTGCTCGGCGCACTCGACGACAAGGTGGTCATCGGGTCGATGAACCGGGGCGGCCTCGCCGGCTCGGCCTTCGAACTGGACGACCGGTTCACCGGACACCGCCCCCAGGACATCGAACGGCTCGGCTTCGACGCGGGGAAGCTGCTGCTGCGCATCGACTACGACGACCCGGGATCGCTGCGGACCCTCGAATCGGCCGCCCGCGTGATCGACGCGATGGCGGAACGCCGACTCCCGGTCTTCGTCGAACCGTTCCTCTGCCGTCGCCGGGAGGACGGCACGCTGCGCAACGATCTGAGCGCCGAGGCCGTCACCAAGTCGCTCGCCATCGCCGCCGGACTGGGCGGCAGTTCGGCGTACACCTGGCTCAAGGTCCCCGTGACCGAGAACCCCGACGACATGGCCCGCGTCATGGAGACGTCCACGCTGCCCGCGGTGCTGCTGGGCGGGGAGGTCGGCGACGACCAGGAGGGTGCCTACGAGAAGTGGCGCGGCGCGCTCCAACTCCCCACCGTCCAGGGGCTGGTGGTGGGACGCTCGCTGCTGTACCCGGCGGACGGCGAGGTCGCCGCTGCCGTGGACACCGCCGTGGGACTCCTGTGAGGAGCGCATGAGCGGTCCGGGCGCCGGGCTGCACGTGCCGAGAGGCACCGCCGCCGACGCGCACTACGCGCTCGACATCGACCCCGCGCGGGCCGGCTGGACCCACAGCGCCCTGCGGATCGTGGAACTGGCACCAGGGGGTACCCATACCTTCACCACCGGCGACAGCGAGTGGATCGTGCTCCCGCTCGCCGGTGGCTGCACGGTGCGCACCAAGGACGGCATGGACGAGCAAGAGTTCCATCTCCTGGGCAGAGAGGGCGTGTTCGACGGAGTCACCGACTTCGCGTACGTGCCCCGTGACGCCCTGGCCCACATCGCCTCCGGCGTGGGAGGCCGCTTCGCCCTGGCAGGAGCGAAGTGCGAGCGCAGACTCCCCGCCCGCTACGGCCCCGCGCCGGAGGTTCCCGTCGAGCACCGCGGCAGCGGCGGCTGCGCCCGCCAGGTGCGCAACTTCGCCGCCGCGGACGTCTTCGCGTGCGACCGGCTCATCGCCGTCGAGGTGATCACCCCCGGCGGCAACTGGTCCTCGTACCCGCCGCACAAGCACGACGAGGACGTGCCCGGCGTCGAGTCCCGGCTGGAGGAGATCTACTACTTCGAGATCGAGGGCCCGAACGGTTTCGGCTATCAGCGCGTATTCCCTTCCCGTGAGGGCGGTTCGGACGTCCTCGCCGAGGTCCGCACCGGCGATGCCGTCCTCGTCCCCGACGGATGGCACGGTCCGTCCGTCGCCCAGCCCGGCCACGCCATGTACTACCTGAACGTCATGGCCGGGCCGGGCCGGGACAGGCAGTGGCGGATCCGCTTCCACCCCGGACACGAAGAGAGCACAGGGGGATACCGATGACCTCGACGACGAGGCTGACGGTCGCGCAGGCGCTGGTGCGGTTCCTGGCCGCCCAGCACACCGAACGGGACGGCGCGCGACAGCGGTTGATCGGCGCCACCTGGGGCATCTTCGGGCACGGGAACGTCGCCGGGATCGGTCAGGCACTCGTCGAGTACGCGGACGTGATGCCCTACCACCAGGGCCGCAACGAACAGGCCATGGTGCACGCGGCGGTCGGCTACGCCCGGCAGAGCGGCCGGCTCGCCACGCACGCCGTGACCACCTCCATCGGCCCCGGCGCCACCAACCTCGTCACCGGTGCCGCCCTCGCCACGGTCAACCACCTGCCCGTCCTGCTGCTGCCCGGCGACGTCTTCGCCACCCGCCCCGCCGACCCGGTGCTCCAGCAGCTGGAGGTCCCCTTCGCCGGGGACGTGTCCGTCAACGACTGTCTGCGCCCGGTGTCGAGGTACTTCGACCGGATCACCCGCCCCGAGGCGCTGATCCCGGCGGCGCTCCAGGCGATGCGCGTGCTCACCGACCCCGTCGACACGGGCGCGGTCACGCTCGCGCTGCCGCAGGACGTGCAGGCCGAGGCGTACGACTGGCCGGAGGAGTTCTTCGCCGAGCGGACCTGGACCGTGCGGCGCCCGGGTGCCGACCCCGGTGAGCTGGCCGCCGCCGTCGCCGCGGTCCGGGGCGCCCGGCGTCCGCTGATCGTCGCCGGCGGCGGGGTCCACCACAGCCGCGCCGAGGAGGCCCTCGCCGAACTGGCCTCCGCCACCCGCATACCGGTGGCCTCCACCCAGGCGGGCAAGGGTTCGCTGCGCTGGGACCACCCGCAGGACGTCGGCGGCATCGGGCACACCGGCACGGCGACCGCCGACGAGCTGGCCCGCACCGCCGACCTGGTGATCGGCGTCGGCACCCGCTACACCGACTTCACGACCGCCTCGGGCACCCTGTTCGGCGCCACCGGCGTCCGCTTCCTCAACCTCAACATCGCCGCCTACGACGGTCACAAGCTCTCCGGCCTCCCGCTGATCGCCGACGCGCGCGCGGGCCTGGAGGCCCTCACCGGGGCGCTGCTGCCCCACCGGCACCGCGTCGAGCCCGCCTACGTCACCGAGTACACGGACGACAAGGAGCGCTGGGAGTACCGCGTCGACGCGGCCTACGAGGCCGAGGACATCGACATCCGGCCCACCCAGCCACAGGTCCTGGGCGTCCTCGACGAGCTGGTCACCGAGGACGACATCCTGATCAACGCGGCCGGCTCGCTCCCCGGCGACCTGCACAAACTGTGGCGGGCGCGGTCGCGGGACCAGTACCACGTCGAGTACGGGTACTCGTGCATGGGCTACGAGATCCCGGCCGCGATCGGCGTCCGGATGGCGGCCCCCGACCGGCCCGTGTGGGCGCTGGTGGGGGACGGCACGTATCTGATGAATCCGACCGAGATCGTCACCGCCGTCCAGGAGGGCGTCGCCATCAAGGTGGTCGTCCTGCAGAACCACGGGTACGCGTCGATCGGCGGCCTCTCCGCCTCGGTGGGCGCCGAGCGGTACGGCACGGCCTACCGCCACCGCGCTGCGGACCGTACGTTCACCGGGGCGCCGCTGCCGGTCGATCTCGCGGCCAACGCGGCCAGCCTGGGCATGCGGGTTCTGCGCGCGAAGACCGTGCGTGACCTGCGGACCGCCCTCGCCGCGGCGCGCGCCGCGGACACTCCCACTTGTGTCTACGTGGAGACCGAAACGGCAGACACAGTGTCGGGCGCGCCCCCGGCCCAGGCCTGGTGGGATGTACCTGTGGCCGAGACCGCGACCCGATCGTCGGCGGTGGCGGCCCGCGAGGAGTACGACCGGCACGTCGCCGCCCGACGCCGCCATCTGTGAAGGAGTTTTTGGCCATGACGAAGACCGTCGACCACTGGATCGGTGGCAAGCCAGTCGAAGGTGTCTCGGGTACGTACGGGCCGGTCACGGACCCGGCGACCGGGGCCGTGACCACGCGGGTCGCGTTCGCGAGCGTCGACGAGGTCGACGCCGCGGTCGCCGCGGCCAAGGAGGCCTACGCGACCTGGGGCACCTCGTCGCTGGCCAAGCGGACCACGATCCTCTTCAGGTTCCGCGCGCTGCTCGACGCCCACCGCGACGACATCGCCGCGCTGATCACCGCAGAGCACGGCAAGGTCCACTCGGACGCGCTCGGCGAGGTCGCGCGCGGCCTGGAGATCGTCGACCTGGCGTGCGGGATCACCGTGCAGCTGAAGGGTGAGCTGTCGACCGAGGTGGCCTCCCGGGTCGACGTGTCCTCGATCCGCCAGTCGCTCGGCGTCGTGGTGGGCATCACCCCGTTCAACTTCCCGGCCATGGTGCCGATGTGGATGTTCCCGATCGCCATCGCGTGCGGCAACACCTTCGTCCTCAAGCCCTCCGAGAAGGACCCGTCGGCCGCGATGAAGATCGCCGAGCTGCTCGCCGAGGCCGGCCTGCCCGAGGGCGTCTTCAACGTCGTGCACGGTGACAAGACCGCCGTCGACCGCCTCCTGGAGCACCCGGACGTCGCGGCCGTGTCCTTCGTGGGCTCGACGCCGATCGCCCGCCACATCCACACCACCGCCGCCGCGAACCACAAGCGCGTGCAGGCCCTGGGCGGCGCCAAGAACCACATGCTGGTCCTGCCGGACGCCGACCTGGACGCGGCCGCCGACGCCGCCGTCTCCGCCGCCTACGGCTCGGCCGGCGAGCGCTGCATGGCGATCTCCGCGGTCGTGGCGGTCGGCTCCATCGGTGACGAGCTGGTGGCCAAGATCCGCGAGCGCGCCGAGAAGATCAAGATCGGTCCCGGCAACGACCCGGCGTCCGAGATGGGCCCGCTGATCACCGCCGCCCACCGCGACAAGGTCGCCTCGTACGTGACGGGCGCCGCCGCCCAGGGTTCCGAGGTCGTCCTCGACGGCACGGGCTACACCGTGGAGGGCCACGAGGACGGCCACTGGATCGGCCTCTCGCTCCTGGACCGGGTGCCGGTGACGGCGGACGCGTACAAGGACGAGATCTTCGGCCCGGTGCTGTGCGTGCTGCGGGTGGACACCTACGAGGAGGGTGTGGCGCTGATCAACGCGTCCCCCTTCGGCAACGGCACCGCGATCTTCACCCGGGACGGCGGCGCCGCCCGCCGCTTCCAGCTGGAGGTGGAGGCGGGCATGGTCGGCGTGAACGTGCCGATCCCGGTGCCGGTCGGCTACCACTCCTTCGGTGGCTGGAAGGACTCCCTCTTCGGGGACCACCACATCTACGGCAACGACGGCACACACTTCTACACCCGCGGCAAGGTCGTCACCACCCGCTGGCCGGACCCCTCCGAGGCTCCGACAGGCGTCGACCTGGGCTTCCCGCGCAACCACTGAGCCCCACGGAACCCCCCCGATGAAGCCGTCCGCATAGCGGACGGCTTCATCTTTTTTTGACGCGCCCGCAACGATTCCCGTAGAGGGGGGAGGAACCGGGTGGCGCAGGGTATCTGTCGTGGCTGCCTTCGAAAGCATGGTCACATTTCACAAGGGCTTGTTGATTGATGTGCCAGAGCGTCCGAGCCTCAGAAAGTGATGTGACGTCCGTCGCTTTACGGTTGCGGATTCCGCAGGTAAACGGCCATTGACGCAACGGTTTCCGTCAAGGTTCCATCAACGCGGGAGCGGACGAAGAGACGTACGACACGAGCCGCCGGAGGCGATAACGCTCCCGCCCGAACCACCTGACGCACGAGTCGATCGGAACCGCCTTCATGACCGACACGCTCCGCCCTGTCGAGACCGCCGCCCCGGACGCCGCCCTCACGACGACCGGGAACCCCCAGAAGCTCAAGCGCTCCATCGGCATCGTCGGCGGGACCCTGCTGACGCTCTCGTGCGTGACACCCGCGTCGACGCTGTTCGTCGTGGTCCCCGACCTCTTCTCGTCCCTCGGCACGGCCACCGCGCTCACCATCGCGATCGGCTCCGTGCTCTGTATCGCCGTGGCGTTCTGCTACTCGGAGCTGGGCACCCTCATCCCCAGCGCCGGCGGCGAGTACGCCATGGTCTCCACGCTGGCCGGACGCCTCGCGGGCTGGCTGGTCTTCGTGCTCTCCCTGCTGGTCGTCATGATCGTGCCGCCGGTGATCGCCATGGGCACCGCTGACTACCTGGCGCCCCTCGTGCATCTGAACCCCTCGATCGCCGGCGCCGGGGTGATGCTCCTGGCCACCCTCGCGGGCCTGCTCGACCTGCGCGCCAACGCCTGGATCACCGGCATCTTCCTCGTCCTCGAGGTCATCGCCGCGGGCGTCGTCGCCGTCCTCGGCTTCGCACACAGCGAGCGCGGCGCCGGCAGTCTCGTCTCCCTGCAGGTCTCCGGCTCCGGCGGCCACACGGACACCGTGACGGCCATGCTCGTCGTCTCCGGACTCGCCATCGCCCTGTTCATCACCCAGGGCTTCTCGACCGCCGTCTACCTCTCCGAGGAGCTGGAGAACCCGCGCCGCAACGTCGCCCGCACGGTCCTCGCCACGCTCGCCATCTCCACCGTCATCATCCTGGTCCCGGTGATCGCCATCACCATGGGCGCCCCCGACCTGTCCGCCCTCACCGGCGGCGACATCAGCACCATGGTCACGGCCTGGTCCAACTCCGCCGTCGGCACCTTCGTGAGCCTCTGCGTGGCCCTCGCGATCATCAACGCGGGCATCGTCATGGTCATCCAGAACTCCCGCGTCCTGTTCGCCTCGGCCCGTGACAAGGCGTGGCCCGGCCCGGTCAACAAGGGCCTGTCCCGGCTCGGCCGCTTCGGCTCCCCCTGGGTCGCCACCCTCCTGGTCGGCGTCCCCGGCGCGGCCCTCTGCTTCGTCAACCTGGACACGCTGTACGGCGTGACGGGCGTCTCCGTGACGGCGATGTACCTGCTCGTCGCGGTCGCCGCGCTGCTCGCCCGGCGCGGCCACCACCGCCACACCCCCGCCTGGCGGATGCCCCTGTGGCCCGCCGTCCCGGTCCTGCTGATCGCGGTCCTCGCCTACATCCTGACCCAGCAGGAAACGGTCTACCTGCTGTGGACCGGCGGCATCACGGCGGTCGCCACCCTGTACTGGGCCTTCTATCTGCGCCCGCGCCGCGACACCCGCTGGCTGGTGTCGATCCCGGAGGACGAGCAGGTCTGACCGGGGCCCCTGCCCGCCCGGCCTCAGACCGGACGGGCCGCCGGGCTCAGCCGAAGTCCCACGTCACCACCGTGCACGTCCCGTCGTCCTTGCCGTCCGCGCTGCGGTACACGGCAAGGGCGACGTCGTTCCCGGTGTCCACGCCCACCCACATCCCGTAGCAGCCGCGTTCCCGTGCCAGGGAGGCGAGTTCACGGACCAGCGCCCGCCCGATCCCGCGCCGCCGGAAGGGCTCCGCCACCGCCAGCTCGTACAGGAACATCTCGGTGCCCTTGTCCGGGTGGACCGTCTCGACGCCGCTGACGAAGCCGACGGGATCGTCACCCTCGTAGGCCAGGAACAGGTGGTGCCCCTGGGTCTCCAGGAACCGCCGCGCCCACTCCGGACGCACGGGGTTGTCGAAGAGGTACTCGGCGGCGGTCAGTTCCGGCACGGTGGTCGCGCGGCGCAGGTCCATGGCCCGTTCGTACCACGGACGCGGTACACGGGGGCCGTACCGTACTCCCGTGGGAGGGGCCCGGGTTCAGCCGGGCGGCTGCCCCGGATGTCCGTGGGCACCCGTACCGTTGAGGCATGGATCTTCGACTGCCCCGGCCGCGTCTGCCGCGCCGGGGACGCCTGCCCGCCCGGACGGACGCGCGCGCCCGCTGGAGGTGGGCGGCCGCCGGCGCGGCCCTCGTGGTGCTCGCCGGCGCGGGCACCTGGACGGCCGTCGCCTCCGACGACCCGCAGGGCGTGCACCGCAGCGACCGGATGATGTCCATGGGCGGCGGAGTGCGGATCGACACCTCGTACTTCACCACCGGCCCGTCCGCGCAGCGCCGCCCCGCCGTCCTCCTCGCCCACGGCTTCGGCGGCAGCAAGGCGGACGTCCGCGGCGAGGCCGAGAAGCTCGCCCGCGACGGGTACGCGGTGCTGACCTGGTCGGCCCGCGGCTTCGGCCGGTCCAACGGCAGGATCGGACTGAACGACGCGCGGGGCGAGGTCGCCGACGCCTCCCGGCTCATCGACTGGCTGGCCGAGCGCCCCGAGGTCCGGCTCGACAAGGCCGGCGACCCGCGCGTGGGCATGGCCGGCGCCTCCTACGGCGGGGCCGTCTCCCTGCTGACCGCCGCGCACGACCCGCGCGTCGACGCCATCGCCCCGTCCATCACGTACTGGAACCTCGCCGACGCCCTCTTCCCGAACGGCGTGTTCAAGAAGGTCTGGGCCGGCCTCTTCATCAACTCCGGCGGCGGCTGCCAGCGGTTCGAGGCCGAGCTGTGCGCGATGTACAACCGGGTCGCGGAGTCCGGAAAACCGGACGCGGCGGCCAAGAAGCTCCTCCAGGAGCGCAGCCCCGAGGCCGTCGCCTCCCGCATCAAGGTGCCCACCCTCATCGCGCAGGGCCAGACGGACTCGCTCTTCCCGCTCGGCCAGGCCGACGCGATGGTGAAGGCGCTCCGCGCCAACCGCGCACCCGTGAAGGTCGACTGGATCTCCGGCGGGCACGACGGCGGCGACATGGAGGCGGACCGCGTCAGCTCCCGTGCCGCCTCCTGGTTCGACCGCTACCTGAAGGACGACAAGGGCGCCGACACCGGCCCCGCCTTCCGTGTCACCCGCACCGGAGGCATCGACTCCACCGACGGCGCCGCCCTGCTCCGCGGCGCGAGCGCCGACCGCTACCCCGGACTGGAGAGCGGCCGCCGCACCGTCGCACTGACCGGCCGGGAGCAGACGTTCCAGAATCCGGCAGGCGCCAGCCCGCCCGCCATCTCCGCCCTGCCCGGGCTCGGCGACTCGGGAGGCCTCACCCAGCTCTCCTCCCTCGGCGTCGGCATCGGCATCGACTTCCCCGGCCAGTACGCCCACTTCCAGTCCGCGCCCTTCCGGGACGACCTGCGCGTCACCGGCTCGCCCACGGTCACGGTGCACGTGAAGTCGAGCAGCGACGACGCCGTCCTCTTCGGCAAGGTCTACGACGTCGGCCCGGACGGCAGGCGCCAGGTGCTGCCCTCCCAACTCGTCACCCCCGTGCGGGTGGAGGGCGCGAAGTCCGGCAAGGACGTCCGCCTCACCCTGCCCGCCGTCGACCACGAGGTGCAGAAGGGCCACCGGCTCCGCCTGGTCCTCGCCTCGACCGACCTGGGCTACGCCTCTCCGGTCGCCCCGGCCACGTACACCGTCGCGGTGAAGAGCGGCCTCCAGGTGCCCACGGCACCCGGCGTGACGACCGCCGCCGCGCCGCTCCCCTCGTGGGTGTGGTGGCTGCCGGTCGCCGGCGCGCTCGCCGCGCTGGCCCTGCTGGTCACCGGCCGCCGCCGCACCACCGCGCCGGCGCCCGACCCCGCGCTCGCCGAGGTCCCGCTCCAGATCACCGACCTGAGCAAGCGCTACGCGAAGTCGGCCGACCGGTACGCCGTGCGCGATCTGTCGTTCCGGGTGGAGAAGGGCCAGGTCCTCGGCCTGCTCGGGCCGAACGGCGCGGGCAAGACGACCACCCTGCGCATGCTGATGGGCCTCATCAAGCCCGACGACGGCGAGATCCGCGTCTTCGGGCACGCCATCCGCCCCGGCGCCCCCGTCCTCTCCCGGGTCGGCGCGTTCGTCGAGGGCGCCGGCTTCCTCCCGCACCTCTCCGGCCGGGAGAACCTGGAGCTGTACTGGCAGGCCACCGGCCGGCCCCCCGAGGACGCCCACCTCGAAGAGGCCCTGGAGATCGCCGGCCTCGGCGACGCGCTGGCCCGCGCCGTGCGCACCTACTCCCAGGGCATGCGCCAGCGCCTCGCCATCGCGCAGGCCATGCTCGGCCTCCCGGACCTGCTGATCCTCGACGAACCGACCAACGGCCTCGACCCGCCGCAGATCCGCGAGATGCGCGGGGTGATGATCCGGTACGCCGCCGCGGGCCGCACCGTCATCGTGTCCAGCCACCTCCTCGCCGAGGTCGAGCAGTCCTGCACCCACCTGGTGGTCATGGACCGCGGCCGGCTCGTCCAGGCCGGCCCCGTCTCGGAGATCATCGGCTCCGGCGACACCCTGCTCGTCGGCACCGCGGCACCCGTCGACGCACCCGTCGTCGAGAAGGTCGGCGCCCTCCCGGGCGTCGTGTCGGCCCTCGCCACCGAGGACGGACTGCTCGTCCGCCTCGGCGCCGACGGCAGCGCGCAGCGGCTCGTCGCCGAACTCGTGCGCCTCGACGTGCCGGTGGCGGCGGTGGGACCCCACCGCCGGCTGGAAGACGCGTTCCTCACCCTCATCGGAGGCTCCGCATGAGCACGCTCGTCGAGCGCACCGAGACGGCGGACGGGTACCGGGCGCGCCGCACCCTGCCGCTGCGCGTGGAACTGCTCCGCCAGCTCAAGCGCCGCCGCACCCTGGTGATGGGCGCGATCCTCGCGCTGCTGCCCTTCGTCCTCGTCGCGGCGTTCGCGATCGGCGGCGAGCCGGGCGGGCGCAACGGCCAGGTCACCCTGATGGACACGGCCACCGCGTCCGGCGCCAACTTCGCCGCAGTGAACCTGTTCGTCTCCGCCGGCTTCCTCCTGGTGATCCCGGTCGCCCTGTTCTGCGGCGACACCATCGCCTCGGAGGCGAGCTGGTCCTCCCTGCGCTATCTGCTGGCGGCCCCCGTGCCGAGAACGCGCCTGCTGTGGTCCAAGCTCACCGTGGCGCTCGGCCTCAGCCTCGCCGCGATGATCCTGCTGCCGGTCGTCGCCCTCGCCGTCGGCACCGCCGCGTACGGCTGGGGACCGCTGGAGATCCCGACCGGCGGCGCGCTCTCCCCGGGCGTGGCCACCCAGCGCCTGCTCGTCGTCATCGCGTACGTCTTCGTGTCCCAACTGGTCACCGCCGGGCTCGCGTTCTGGCTGTCGACGAAGACCGACGCCCCGCTCGGCGCGGTCGGCGGCGCGGTCGGCCTGACCATCGTGGGCAACGTCCTGGACGCGGTCACCGCCCTCGGCCACTGGCGCGACTTCCTGCCCGCGCACTGGCAGTTCGCCTGGGCCGACGCCGTCCAGCCCACCCCGGAGTGGGGCGGCATGATCCAGGGCACGGCGATCTCCGTGACGTACGCGCTCGTCCTGTTCGCCCTGGCCTTCCGCGGCTTCCGGCACAAGGACATCGTGTCGTAGCGGTGTCGTCGGCCGCCGCCGGGCCGGACCCGGCGGCGGCCGACGACACCCCCAGGTCTCCGGAAGATCACCCACCGGTCTCGAAACCCCGCCGCCGTGGCCGGTTCGAGACGCTTCCGCAACGCTCCTGAGCGCTCGTCCGGGCCCCCTCCGGCGTCACAGTCACACACGTCGGGCCACACCAGGGCCGTACGACCGAGGGGGCACGGATGGGGAAGAACCACATACGCACGGCGGACGGCGCAGGCAGCGGGACCGGTGGCGCCCGGAGGACGGGCCGCCGACGCCCGAGTGTCCCGCTGCTCGCCCTCGCCGCCGCGGGCGCCGTCCTGCTCAGCGGGTGCGGCGCGGGCAGCGGCGACAACTCCTCCGACGGCAGCAAGGCCTCCCGTCACGACATCCCGCTCCCCGGTCGGCCGACCGGCGGGAGCGCCGAACGCGACCAGGAGGGCGAACAGTCGGGCGCCCCCGACGCCACCCCCTCGGCCGACTACCTCTCCACCTTCGCCCTCGACGTCGACACCGCATCGTACGGCTACGCCCGCCGCTCCCTCGCGAACGGCCGCGCCCCGGACCCGTCGACGATCCGCCCCGAGGAGTTCGTCAACAGCTTCCGCCAGGACTACGAACGCCCCGAGGGCGACGGCTTCTCCGTCACCGTCGACGGAGCCCGCACCGACGACGCACGCTGGTCCCTCGTCCGCGTCGGCCTCGCCACCCGGGCCGCCGAGACCGAGAGCCACCGCCCGCCCGCCGCCCTCACCTTCGTCATCGACATCTCGGGCTCCATGTCCGAACCCGGCCGCCTCGACCTGGCCCGCGCCTCCCTCGACGTGATGACCGACCGGCTGCGCGACGACGACTCGGTCGCCCTGGTCACCTTCAGCGACGAGGCCGAGACCGTCCTGCCGATGACCCGGCTCGGCGACCACCGCGACCGCGTCCACAAGGCGATCGACCGCCTGGAACCGACCGACTCGACCAACCTCGGGGCGGGCGTGCGCACCGGCTACGCGACCGCCGTCGAAGGCCTGCGCAAGGGCGCCACCAACCGCGTCGTCCTCGTCTCCGACGCCCTCGCCAACACCGGCGACACCGACGCCGACAGCATCCTCGAACGGATCTCCTCCGCCCGCCGCGAGCACGGCATCACCCTCTTCGGCGTCGGGGTCGGCAGCGAGTACGGCGACGCCCTCATGGAACGCCTCGCCGACAAGGGCGACGGCCACACGACCTACGTCTCCAGCCGCGACGACGCCTACACCGTCTTCTGCGACCAGCTCCCGCAGAACATCGACCTCACGGCCCGCGACGCCAAGGCACAGGTCGCCTTCGACCCCGAGACGGTCGAACAGTTCCGCCTGATCGGCTACGACAACCGCAAGGTCGCCGACGACGACTTCCGCGACGACCGGGTGGACGGCGGCGAGGTCGGCCCCGGCCACACCGTCACCGCGCTCTACGCCGTCCGCACCCGCCCCGGCGCCTCCGGCCGGCTCGCCACCGCGACCGTCCGCTGGCTCGACCCCGACAGCCGCACGCCGCACGAGAACTCCGGCCGGCTGGGGACCGGCTCGCTCCGCGCCGACGTCTGGGCCGCCCCGCCCGCCTTCCAGATCACCGCCGTGGCCGCCTACTTCGCCGACGCCCTCCGCTCGGGCGACGCGCGCTGGAGCGCCCTGCCCGGCGGACGCCCGCTCGGTGAACTGGCCTCCCGCACCCGCGATCTGGCGCGCGCCACCGACGACAAGGACGTCGAGGCCCTCGCCACCGCCATCGGCCAAGCCGACGACCTGAACGTCTGCGACCCGGACTGCCTCCGGTAGCCCCACCGGAACCCCGGGCGGGAACTGATCGTGCGCGACCCATTGAATTTCTGTTACGCGCGAGTAAGTTGACCCGGGAGTAAGGACCCTGCGACCGGGAGCCGTGATGGGCGTACGCAAGGATCTGAAGCGGGCGAAGCGGCGTGCGGGCCTGCCGAGCACGAGTCGGGTGGAGCTGGTCAGGGACGAGAGCGGTACGGTCCGCGAGGCACGTACCGCCCGTCTGGCACCGGCTCCCACCACCGGGAGCACGGCCGATCTGCCGTTCACCAACGCGGCCGAGGCCCCCGGCGCGATCGTCCTGCGCCGCCCCGGAGCCGGCGCGTGGACCCCGGTGACCGCCACCGCCTTCGCCCGTGAAGTCACCGACACGGCCAAGGGGTTGATCGCGGCCGGCCTCGAACCGGGCGGCCGGGTCGCCGTGATGTCCCGTACCCGCTACGAGTGGACGGTCCTGGACTTCGCGATCTGGGCGGCCGGCGGCCAGACCGTCCCCGTCTACGCGACCTCCTCCGCCGAGCAGGTGGAGTGGATCGTCCGGGACTCCGGCGCCCGCTTCGTGATCGTCGAGACCCCCGGCAACGCGGACACCGTGACCACCGGCACCGCCGGTCACCCCGAACCGCCGCGCCTCTGGCAGCTCGACGCCGACGCCCTCGGTGAACTCGCCTCGCTGGGACGGGACATCACCGACGAGGAGGTCGTCAAACGCCGGGCCGCGCTCACCCCCGACACGGTCGCGACGATCTGCTACACCTCCGGGACCACCGGCCGGCCCAAGGGCTGCGTCCTCACCCACGCCAACCTGCACGCCGAGGCCGCCAACACCGTCGAGCTGCTGCACCCCCTCTTCAAGGAGGTCACCGGCCAGACCGCGTCCACGCTCCTCTTCCTGCCGCTCGCCCACATCATGGGCCGCAGCCTGCAGATCGCCTGCCTGATGGCCCGCATCGAGGTGGGCCACTGCCCGAGCATCAAGCCCGACGAACTCCGGCCCGCGCTCAAGGAGTTCCGGCCCACCTTCCTGGTCGGCGTGCCGTACCTCTTCGAGAAGATCCACGCCACCGGCCGCGCCACCGCCGAGAAGATGGGCCGCGCCGCCTCCTTCGACCGCGCAGACCGCGTGGCCGTGCGCTTCGGAGCGGCGTACCTGAACAAGTTCCTCGGCACCGGCAAGGGTCCCGGTATCGGCCTCTACGCCGCCTGGGCGCTCTACGACCTGCTGGTCTACCGCCGTGTCCGCAAGGAGATCGGCGGCCGCGCGCACTACGCCATCAGCGGCGGCTCCCCGCTCGACCGCGACCTCAACCTGTTCTTCTACGCCGCCGGAATCCTCGTCTACGAGGGCTACGGCCTCACCGAGACGACCGCCGCCGCCACCGTCGTCCCACCGCTCGGCCCGCGCCCCGGCACGGTCGGGCTGCCGGTCCCGGGCACCACCGTCCGGATCGCCGACGACGGCGAGGTGCTCATCAAGGGCGGAGTGGTCTTCGGCGCCTACTGGAACAACCCGGCGGCCACCGACGCCGCCCTGACCGACGACTGGTTCGCCACCGGCGACCTCGGCGCCCTGGACCAGGACGGATACCTGACGATCACGGGCCGCAAGAAGGACATCCTCATCACCACGGGCGGCAAGAACGTCTCTCCCGCCGTGCTGGAGGACCGGCTGCGCAGCCGTGCCCCCGTAGGCCAGTGCCTCGTCGTCGGCGACAACCGGCCGTTCGTCGCGGCCCTCGTCACCCTCGACCCGGAGGCCGTCGCGCACTGGCTCGACGTCCGCGGACTCCCGGCGGACACCCCGCTCGCGGACCTCGTGACCGACCCCCGGATGCGGGCCGACGTCCAGAAGGCGGTGGACCACGCCAACGCGGCCGTCTCCCGCGCCGAGTCGATCCGCGCCTTCGCCCTGGTGGAGGGGGAGTTCACCGAGGACAACGGCCTGCTCACGCCGTCCCTGAAGGTGAAGCGGCACGCGGTGACGTCGGCGTACGCGGCCGACATCGAGGCGCTCTACGGGAACTGACGGGCCGCCCGGCCCACCCGCCCCCGGACACGGGAACAGCGGGCCGCTCCGAAGAGCGACCCGCTGTCCGCGGAGCTGAGGGTGATCAGCTGCCGGCCGAGCCGTTGCCCGACAGGACCGGGATGTTGTCCAGGATGTGCGACAGCGGCTCGTCGCCCTTGGCCTGGGTGGAGTTCTCGGTGCACTGCTGGTTCTGCGGCGCGGAGAGGATCGGCACGTCCTGGAGGACGGTGACCGGGACCAGGCCGACGAGCGAGGCCAGGTTGGCCTTGACGGGCAGGCCGACACAGGGCTTGTTCAGCGAGCCCTGCACGAGCGAGAGCTGGGGGCTCATGTCGCCGTGCGTGGCCTGGTTGCCGTACTTCTGGACGGAGCCGTTGCCGTTCGTGGTGGTGACGCCGTCATCGTTGCCGATGGCGAGCGCCTGGGGGGCGGCGGCAGCCGAGACACCGGCGATGGAAGCGGCAATGGCCGCGGTCGCCCAGAGCTTCTTCATGGTGGTTTTGCCCTTTCGGAGAGCGGACTCCGAGCGGAGCCGCGTCATGATCAACAGTGCTGCGGATGGTGCGGTTGCGGGGTGTACCCCGAATGGCCCACGGGAAGTTTCCGGGGCCGGACGTCACCGCCGCTGTCGTCGTGGAGGTGACAGCGGCAGCGGGCCGCCAAAGGTGCGGGCGGCCCGCTGTACGCGGTGACGGGTCAGCTGCCGAGGGAGCCGTTGCCCGACAGGACCGGGATGTTGTCCAGGATGTGCGACAGCGGCTCGTCGCCCTTGGCCTGGGTGGAGTTCTCGGTGCACTGCTGGTTCTGCGGGGCCGAGAGGATCGGCACGTCCTGGGCCACGGTGACCGGCACGAGGCCGACGAGCGAGGCGAGGTTGGCCTTCGCGGGCAGGCCGATGCAGGGCTTGTTCAGCGAGCCCTGGATGAGCGCCATCTGCGGGCTCATGTTGCCGTACGTGGCCTGGTTGCCGTAGATCTGCGCGGCGCCGTTGCCCTGGGTGGTGGTGACACCACCGTCGTTGCCGATGGCCAGCGCCTGCGGCGCGGCGGCAGCCGTGGCTCCGACGACGGAAGCGGCGATCGCCGCAGCAGCCATAACCTTCTTGATCACTTGCTGATCCCTTCTGGAGTAACCCCGTCCACCGGAGCGACCTGGACAACTGGACCCGGCCCGCATAGTTGCTGCGATTCACCCCAATGGCCCATATGCACGGCATGAACGTCACGTGCTCGGGCCAGAGGTTCCGTGAATTCGGACGGGGTGAACAGTCCGTTCGGGTGACGCCGCGGAACCAATCCGGCCGGCTCCGGTTGATGTGGGAGCAGGAATATGTGTCACAGGCAGGAAAGGAACCCGGAGAAATGCTCAAGAAGGCAATGGCCGTGGCTGCTGTCGCGGCTTCCGTCGTCGGTGTCTCGGCGGCGGCCGCCCCGCAGGCGCTGGCCGTCGGCAACGACGACGGTGTCACCACCACCAACGGGAACGGTGCCGAGCAGTCGTACGGCAACTCCGTCGCCAAGGGCGACCTGAGCCCGCAGGCCTCGCTCGTGCAGGGCTCGCTGAACAAGCTCTGCCTCGGTGTTCCGGTCAAGGTCAACGCGGGTTCGCTCGTCGGCGTCCTCGTCCCGGTCACCGCCCTTCAGGACGTGCCGGTCCTCTCCGCGCCGCAGAACCAGCAGTGCGCCGAGAACTCCACCCAGGGCAAGGGTGACGAGCCGCTGTCGCACATCGCGGACAACATCCCGGTCCTGTCGGGCAACGGCTCCCTCGGCAGCTGACCCCCGGCCGGGCCCGGGTCGCGCGCTCCGTCCGACGCGCGGCCCGGGCCCGCTCCGCGTTCCCGCCCGTACCGTGACGGATTTTCCTGTCGGAATTCCCGGTGCGTGAACACCCCGCGGGAAACCGTTCCCCCCTTTCCAGGGAAACGCTTCTTCTTCGCCGCACTCCCGAAAGAAGCGTTTCTCCTGCTGTGGCCGTTCGCGCGTACCGTCCGCTCAGGGCGATTCGAGTGAATTACCAAGCGGCGCGCGCTCCGCAGTTTCTTCGGTCGTCCGTCCCTCGTTTACAGCCTGCAGGTCATGGTGCGAGCCGTTCAAGTTGTGCTCGCTCGGTCTCGGCCGACAAAGGGGCATGACCGCAGAGAAGGGAAAGCACGTGAAGCACAAGAAGAGCGCTGCTGTCGTCGCCGGCGCGATCATGGCCCTGGGCATGGCTGCCCCGGCCTTCGCGGACGCGGGTGCCGAGGGTGCCGCCGTCCACTCTCCCGGTGTCCTCTCGGGCAACGTGATCCAGGTTCCCATCCACATCCCCGTCAACGTGTGCGGCAACTCGATCAACGTGATCGCCCTGCTGAACCCGGCGTTCGGCAACACCTGCGTCAACGACTGACGCTTCCCGGCACCTCAGCCGCCCCCGGCTGTGCCACGGCCGGCCTTGGACCGCAGTGCGGCCCGAGGCCGGCTTCCTCACTTCTACCAGCAGGAAGAAAACAAGAGTGCGACAGAACCTGAGTAGGGGAGTGGTCGTGGCAGCGGCCGCGACAAGCATCATGTCCCTGTACGCCAGCCCGGCCTTCGCCGACTCCGGCGCGGTGTCGGCCGCCTCGGGCTCGCCGGGCGTCGCGTCGGGCAACAACGTCCAGGTCCCGGTGAACGTGCCGCTGAACGCCTGCGGCAACACGGTCGACGTGGTCGCGGCGCTCAACCCCGCCTTCGGCAACTCCTGCGCCAACCCGTCGGGTTCGCACGGCAGGCACGCCGCACCGCGCATCCCCGCCCAGCAGGACACCGGCTCCGGCCACGGCGGCTCCGGCCATGGGGGCTCCGGCCACTCGGGCGGCGGTCACGGCGGCGGAGCGTACGGCGGCGGCCACGGAGGCTCCGGCTACGGGGACTCGGGCCACGGTCACTCCGGGTACGGCGACTCCGGCTACGGCGACTCCGGCTATGGGGACTCCGGCTATGGGGACTCGGGGTACGGGGACTCCGGCTACGGCGGACACGGTCACCACGGGGGTCACGGTGGCTCGTCCGCGCACGGCGCTGCCCACGACTCGCCGGGCGTGTTCTCCGGCAACCACGCCGGTGCCCCCGTGGATGTCCCGGTCGAGCTGTGCGGCGACACCGTCGACGTGATCGGCATCGGGAACCCGGTGTTCGGCAACGAGTGCGGTCACCAGCACACCCCGGGAGGCTACGGCTCCACCCCGGACGAGGACTGCACCCCGCCCGTCACGCCCCCGCGGACCCACGAACACCCGCCCACCGAGACGCCGTTCACGCCCGTCTCGTACACCCCGCCGCCCACGGTCCACGAGCAGCCGCCCGCGCCGCCCGCCCCGGCACACCACCGGTCCACGCCCCCGGCCGCGCTGGCGGAGACCGGCGGCGCGGGACTGGCGGAGACCGCGGCCGTCAGCCTGTTCCTGCTCGCCGGCGGCACGGTGATGTACCGGCGGAGCCGGGTCGCCTCGCGTCCCTGACACCACCGGGAGCCGGACGCGGTGACGCGTCCGGCCCCGGACCTTCGTGCCCCCGGACCCCGGGCCCGTCGGTCAGCTCCGGGCGCCGAGTTCCTCGTCGGATCCCCTCGGCAGACGGGACGCGGGCGCCGGAACCCGTGCGCCGCCCGGCTCCGCGCGCAGCCGGCGCCGTACGCCCCGCACGAGCGTGTCCGCGGTGAAGCCGGCACCCTGCACGAAACGCATGGCGGGTCCGAACGAGGACGCCGTGACCAGACCGGCCATGAACAGCCCCGGCACAGAGGACTCGAAGTCCCTGCCGATGGCGGGGGAGCCGTCGGGCAGGGCGGCCACGCCCGCCCGGAGTTCGTCGGCGAGCAGCCCGAGCCGGTCGCGCCGGCCCCGGAAGCCGGTGGCCGCGATGATGTGGTCGGTCTCCAGACAGGTCGGTGTGCCGTCCAAGTCCACCGTCTCGACGCGCAGGCCGATCCCCGACGCGTAGGCCGACGTGACCTCGTGACCCAGCATCAGCTCGACGACGGGTTCGACGCGGTCGCGCACCCACCAGGCGCCCGCGGGCCCCAGCGCGGTCGCCGCGATCCGGGTCCGGGTGGGTTCCGGGAGCCGTCGGAAGAGGCCGGGGCGCTCGGCGTAGAACCAGTTGCGCCAGCCGCAGCCGAGACCGCTGTGCGGGGCACGGGCCGCCCGCCACCACGGCCGGTCCCGGGCAGGCGGCACGTCGTTCCAGTTCAGCCGGCCCGCGCGGGCCAGCACCCGCACCCGGGTGCCCTGTTCGGCAAGGAGCGCCGCCGTCTCCAGGGCGGCCTGGCCGCCCCCGATCACCGTGACGTGACGGTCGCGGAAGCGGGAGAGATCGCCGTGGTGGCTGCTGTGCGACACCTGCTCGGGGCCGAGGTCGCGCAGCACGGGCGGCACCTCGACGAAGGGCGTGACGCCGACGGCCAGGGCGACCGTCCTGGCGCGCAGCACCTCGCCGTCGTCGATCAGCGCCTCGAAGCCGCCGGCGCAGGCCCGGACGCGGACGACCGTGCGTTCGTCGACGTGCGGCACGGCGTTGCGGGCGAACCACAGCCCGTAGGACGCGAACATCCCGACCGGGATCGGCTCGCCGTGCCGGGCCGTCACACCGCGGCCCGCGCAGTACGTCTCCAGGCGCCAGCGGCCCTCCGGGTCGGAGAGGTTCGACGCCCACGGCTCCGACTTCAGGAACATGCCGGCGGGCATGTGGTCCCGCCAGGAGGACATGGGACGGCCGAGGACGCGCAGGCTCAGCCCGGCGGCCGCGGCGTGGGACGCGATGGACAGGCCGTAGGGTCCGGCTCCCACCACCAGGAGGTCGTACATCAGTGGCTGCTCGCTTTCTCGTCGTCGGCAAGGGAGTCGGCAAGGGAGCCGGCCGGCGCGTCGGCCGACGGGGCGGGCGGGGGAGCGGGCGCGGGTACGGTCCTGGTGCCGGGGCGGGCGACGGCTTCGCCGCGCGGGCGGACGACCGTCGGGTCCGGGCCTGGGACGACGGGCCCCTCCACGGGCAGCGCGACCTCTTCGAGCGCCTCGGTCACCGCCGCCTCCAGCCCCGGCGCTCCACCGGCCGTCGCGTCGTCCGACTCCTGTGACGCGGCCGGTCCGGACAGCAGACGGGCGGCGCGCTGGGTCAGCCGGCGCGGCACGTGCCGGGTCCACAGGCTCCACATCGCCCGGCCCGGCGCGGGGTCGTCCGGCGCGTGCCAGGCGAGTTCGCGCCCCGCCGGGCGCGGACGCGGACGCAGGGCGCCGAGCGGCGCGTAGTTCTCCACGACGAACGCGCGGCCCGGAAGCGGCTCCGGTTCGGGGATCCGACGGTGGGTCAGATCCAGATGCAGGGCGCGGACGACGTCCAGGCCGCCGCCGTCCTCGAAGAGCCGGAACTGGGCGCCGGGGCGGGGGTTGAAGTCGAGCAGGTGGTAGCGGCCCGTCGTGCCGTCCCTGCGGAAGTCGAGGTCGAAGATGCCCCGGTAGCCGAGAGCCGTGGTGAGCCGTTCGACCAGCGTCTCCAACTCGGGGTTGGGCGTCCAGCGGCCGACCGCCGTGAGGCCCGCACCGCGCGGCCAGGACAGGTGCTTGCGGCCCGCGCCGCCGCCGTGCGTGGTCCCAGACCGGCCGACGTATCCGTGGAAGAACCAGTCCCGGTCGGGCCCCGGCGGCAGGAACGCCTGGAGCAGCAGCGGGCTGCCCGCCTCCGCGCCGCGCAGATAGAGGTCCTGTGCCTCCCGTGCGGAGCGCACCACGACGGTGCTGCGCAGTCCGGTCCCGGCCGGGATCAGCCACGGACGGCTCCACTTGGCCATCACCGGCAGCCCCAGCTGCCAGGCCGCGGCGGCGGCCTGTGCCGGGCTCTCCGGGATCAGGGTCACCGGGTGCGGAACACCCACGCTCGCGCAGACGGCGGCCAGTTCGGCCTTGTCGGCGACGCGTTCGGCCAGGCGGCCCGGCTGCTGCGGCAACAGGTACCCGCCGGCGAGGTCCTCGCCCATGCGGCCCACCGCCAGCGCGCTCGCGTCATCCATCGGGACCAGCACCGCCGGCCGGGAGACCCGCGCGGCCACTCGGCGCAACACCGCGGCGATGTCCGCGGTGGAGGAACCCGGCGGCGGCGGGGGGTGCATCTCGCACACGAAGCGCGATCTGCGGACGGGACTTCCCTCCGAGTCGGCGACGACGTGAACCTCCACACCGGCCCTGCCGAGTGAGCGCACGGCTCCCAGAGTTCCGTGGTGAAAGGGATTCCGGTCGATGCGCAACAGAACGGCGGGGACCCGGGTGTCGAGAATCTGCACAGGCTTTTCCTTCGGATCGGCGACGGGGTCGTTGTAGGGGTGGGGAACGCTTCAGGGGCGTTTTCGGGAACGGGCCCGGACGTTCGGTGATGGACGCGCGAGCGGGTGGGTCACCCGTGCGAGTGATCATCAGCTGCGGAGGCAGGGGCCTCGGTTGGCGGAATGGGTATTCGTATGACTGAGTGTCAGTAATCGGATACGTAAATCCGAGAAACAAGAGGGAGAGAGGAGCAGGCATGGCCCCACAGCAGCATCGGCCCCGGAACAGAAGGCTGGCGTTCGTCGCGGCCGGCATCGTCACGTCGGTCGCACTCGCGTCGGGTCCGGGATACGCCGTGGGCGCCGGGGTGGGTCGGGTCGGCGATCCGCCGGCTCCTACGCCCACGGTGGTGGCACCGCCCGCGGCCTCCCCGCCCACCGGCGGGACCCAGACCCCGCCCCCGGTCCCCAGCCCGCCGGTCGGCGCGCACGCCGCGTCCGGCAAGCCCGCGGCGGCCGGCGCGACACCCGCGCCCACCGCGCAACCCGCGGCCCGGCAGCCCGCCTTCGGCGCCTACCTGGACTACGGCGCCAGGGGTATCGCGCGGATCGCCCAGCTCAGCGAGTGGCTGGGCGGGACCGAACTGCGCGTCGGGCACACGTATCTGCCCGGTGACCGCTGGAGCAACATCGAGGGCGCGCCCGGGTTCCTGGACGCCTGGGCGGACTGGCGTCGTGACCAGGCCGACCGGATGCTCGTCCTCAACGTCCCGATGATGGAGCGCAACGAGGACCGGGTCTCCGACGACGAGGTCAGGAGC
This sequence comes from Streptomyces sp. NBC_01428, assembly GCF_036231965.1. Taxonomy (NCBI): domain Bacteria; kingdom Bacillati; phylum Actinomycetota; class Actinomycetes; order Kitasatosporales; family Streptomycetaceae; genus Streptomyces; species Streptomyces sp. NBC_01428. The sequence goes on from NZ_CP109499.1 coordinate 5,951,508, forward strand.
CTGCTCGCCGAGGCCTCCTCCGGAGCGTTCGACAGCCATTTCCGCGCGCTCGCCGAGCGTCTCGTCGAGCTGAAGGTGCCGGACACCGTCATCGTGCTCGGCTGGGAGATGAACGGCATCACGTACACCCATCGCTGCGGTCCCGACCCGGAGGCCTGGAAGAAGTACTGGAACAGGATCGTCACCACCATGCGCGCGGTGCCGGGGCAGAAATTCAAGTTCGACTTCGCCCCGAACCGCGGCCGGGACGGCATTCCCTGGACACAGTGCTATCCCGGGGACGACACGGTCGACATCATCGGCATGGATTCGTACGACCAGCCGTCGGGGCTCTCATTCGACGAGCAGGTGAAGGAGCCGTACGGGCTTCAGGAGCAGGTCGACTTCGCGAAGGCCCACGGCAAGCCCATTTCCTATCCCGAATGGGGCCTGTTCCGCAACGGCGACAACGCGGAGTACATGAAGCGCATGCTCGGCTGGATCGACGAGCACAAGCCGCTGTACAACACCCTCACCGACTACTGCCCGCACGGCGTGTGGCAGTGCGAGGACAATCCGAAGGCGTCCCAGGCCTACCGTGCCGCGCTGTCCGGCCGGACCGACCCGACGGCCCCGCCGTCGCCGGAGCCGACCCCCAAGCCGACACCGAAGCCGACGCCGAAGCCCGAGCCGACCGGGCCGGTCACGCCCGTTCCCCTTCCCCCGCCGAACTGTTCGCCGCTGGACCTGGGCGACTGGGTGGAGTACTGGATGGGCGGCAAGCTGTGCCTGCGCTTCGACTGGTGGTCGCGCAACCGGTGAACCCCGGGTGGCGGCGGGTCGTTCAGGGCCTGCCGCCACCGCGTTCCCTCCAACTGCGCAGCAGCGCCTTGCCCCGCCGGCGCGCGGCGACGTCGCAGACGACCGCCGACATCAGCGGTGCGGTGAACCGGCGGGCGAGGAGCAGCCGCTGGTTGACGACCGGCTCCGGACGCCAGTGCCGCTTGTACGGTTCGTCGCCGCGCAACAGGCTCAGGGTCCCGCGGCCTCCCGCCTCGGTGTGCCGGGAGCACGCGTTCAGCAGCATCACCGCGACGTCCGCCTTGCGCTCGCGCAGCCGCGGATGGGCGCCGTACAGATAGCCGCCCGCCAGGCGGGGCGACAGCAGCGTGAGGTCCACGGCGACGACCGTGCCGTCGAGACGGAACTCGGTGACCACCGCGTCCCCGGAGCGCGCCATCGGGACCACCGAGCGGACCAGATGCTCCGCGAACCGCTCCTGCACGTGCTCGCTCGTCACCTTCCGGCCCTGCCACTGCAACTGGTGCAGTTCGAGCAGCCGACGCAGCGCCGCGTCCACCTCGTCGAGGCCCACGACCCGTTGCTCGACCCCGAGCGCGGTGAGCTTGCGCAGCTTCGCCCGGACGCGCTGCGCCTTGGCCGAGGGCAGCCGGCCCACCAGTTCCTCCATCGAGGTGGCGGGCAGCTCCAGGCACAGCGAGTCGCCGACCCGGCGGCGGGGGCCGCGCCAGCTCTCGTAGATCCGCTCCACCGCCCCGCCGGGACGGACCTCGCGGAAGTCGATCAGCGCGGTGCGGGCGGCGGCCGACAGGCCCTCGGTGAGCGTGGCCGCCCACCGGTCGGCCTGCTCGTCGTCGAGGAGCACGTCCGCGTAGTCGGAGATGGCTCCGCCGAGCGGGACGAGGGCGGGCAGCGGGCGGCGCACCAGCATCAGGGGCGCGGCCGCCCGCAGCTCACCGTCCTCACGGACGACCACCAGACGCAGCCGGCCCGGTGTCCCGTACGACAGCCACCACGAATGCAGCCAGGCGTGACTCTGGAACGCGGTGACGGCGCCGCACCGGCGGTACAGGCGATCCCAGGCGGGCCCCAGCTCCGCGAACTCCCTCTCGTCGGTGATGAGTTCCGCTCGCGCGGCCCTCCGTACGCCGGTCCGGAGCGTCTCGGTCACAGCGCTCCGTGCACATCGGCGGCGGTGGCGGGGCTCGGCACGGAGGCCGGCCGGGCCGCGTCGGCCGACCGGCGGGGGCGGACCAGCAGCACGAGGCCGCCGAGCAGGCCACCCGCGCTCGCGCCGACCAGGCCGGTCACCGTCGCCGACGCGGAGGACGCCGAGGCCGGCTTCACCGCGCGGGAGAACGACAGCAGCTGGACGTGCGTGTCCTTCTGGTTGTCGTTGGCGTGCTGGGTCAGCGAGCGCGTGACCGCGTTGGCCATGTCGGCGGCGCGGTCGGGGCGGGAGGAGGTCGCCGACACGGCGACCATCGGGGCGTCCGGCGAGGTCGCCGTCCGCACGTCCGCCTGCAGCGTCCTGACGGGGACACCGGCCCACACCTGCGCGTCGCCGAGGACCGCGAGCTGGGTCGCGACCCGGCCGTACGCCTGGGCGAAGCCGAGCGCGGCCGACGGGTCACCCTTGTCGGTCGGCACGGCGATGACGTAGCTCGTCGCCGTGTAGGTCGGGGTCTTCACCACGCCGTACGCGCCGCCGAGCAGGCCGCCGAGCACGGCTCCGGCGGCGAGCAGCGACCACGGGGGCATGGATTTCGCCCGGGCGAGGCCCGTTCCCGCGGAACGGTGGCCCCTGGTGAGGTTTTCGGACATGAGGAACTCACTCCAGTTCAGGTGCGCGAGACAGCGGCCGCGTACACGTCCATGAGCCGTGCGGCGCTGCGGGTGATGCAGTAGTGGTGGGCGGCGTCCGCCGCCGCGCGGGGGGCCGGGCCCTCCGTACGGACGCGGGCCAGGGCGCGGACGAACGAGTCGGCGTCGCCCCCGACCCGCAGGGCGCCGCGGGCCGCTTCGGGCGGCAGGTCCTCGACGGCCGGGCAGGAGACGTACAGCACCGGCAGTCCGGCCGCCATCGCCTCCACCACGGCCAGCCCGAACGCCTCCTCCGGGCTGGGCGAGGCGAGGACGTCCATGGCTCCTATCAGCGACGGCAGGTCGGCGCCGGGGGAGCCGCCGGTGGGGCGTTCGCCGGTGAAGAGCACCCGGTCCGCCACCCCGGCGTCGTGCGCGGCGCGCCGCAGCACGCTCTCCTCCGTGCCGCCGCCGACGAGCAGCAGCCAGCAGTCGTCGGGCAGTTCGGCCAGCGCCCGGATCAGGACGTCGAACCGCTTGCCCGCCGCGAGGCGTCCGACCCCGCCGACGACGTACGCGCCCTCCGGCAGCCCGAGCCGGCGGCGGGTGCGTTCGCGCAGCACGGGGGCGAAGCGGAAACGGGCCACGTCGACGCCGTTCGGCACGACCTCGATGCGCGGCCCGGGCACGCCCCAGCGGCGCAGCCGGTCGGCGACCGTGGGCGACACGGCGACGGTGGACCGGCCGAGCCGCTCGCTGGCCAGGTAGAGGGCGCGGACGCCGGAGCTGAGTCGGCGCCCCTCCATCTGGGAGTCGCCGAGGGAGTGTTCGGTGGCCACGACGGCCTTCACCCCGGCCAGCCGGGCGGCGAGCCTGCCGTAGACACAGGCCCGGTAGAGGTGGGTGTGCACGAGGTCGTAGCGGCCCGCGCGGATCACCTTCACCAGCCGGGGCAGTGCCCCGAGGTCACGGTTGCCGGTCATGCCGAGGTCGATCACGCGCACACCGTCGTCGGTGAGTCCGGCGGCGACGGCACCCGGGTTGGTGAGCGTCACGACGTCGCACTCGACGGGCAGATGCCGCAGCAGCAGCCGCAGTTGCTGCTCGGCGCCGCCGACCCCGAGGCCGGTGATGATGTGCAGCGCCTTCATCAGACCCCCTCGACGGGGCGCCGGCGCAGTCGGTGCAGCTTGTGCTTCAGGAGCATGCGTACGGGGGTGTCGTTCTCGCCGACGTGCACGCGGGGGAGGGCGTGCGGGCCGGAGAGCGGGCCGGGGTCGATCGCGCACCCGTAGCCGTACCCGGCGTCGCGGACGGCGTCGACGACCCGCTCGTCGATGGTCCCGTAGGGGTAGCAGAAGCCCTCGACCGGAGCGCCGATCAACTCCGAGAGCACCGCTCTGCTCTCCGCGACCTCGGCGTGCAGCACCGTGTCGTCGGCCTTCGTCAGGTCGACGTGCGTCAGGCCGTGCGAGCCGACCTCGACACCCTCGGAGGCGGCGGCGAGCCGGATGCCCTGCTTGGACAGCAACGGCTTGCGGGGGCCCAGCGGGTCCCAGCCGTTGTCGCCGCCGAGCCGTCCGGGCAGCACGAAGAGGGTGGCGCCGAAGCCGTACCGGTGCAGGAGGGGGAGCGCCGTGTCGACGAAGTCCGCGTACCCGTCGTCGAAGGTGAGACCCACCAGGTCACGGGCCTCGCCGCGGGCGCGGGCGGCGAGCAGGTCGGCCATCCCCACCCCGCGCAGCCCGCGGCGGCGCAGCCAGCTCAGCTGCTGGTCGAGGCGGTCCGGGGAGACCGTGATGCGGTACGGGTCGTCGGAGCAGTCCCCGACGGAGTGGTACATCGCCACCCAGGGCGGGGCGTCGAGGGAGCTCGTGCCGGTACGTCTGCTGCTGTCAGCGGAAACGGGCATACGGAACCCTTCGTGTGACGGAACGGAGTGCGGGTGCGAACCCCTCGACCCGGAGGATCCAGGCCAGCAGGGCGAAGACGACGGTCACGACCGTGCCGCCGAGGACGAGGCCGAGCAGCGGGGAGTCCGGGCGGCTCGCGCACAGACCCCCGGCCACCGCGGCGACCAGCGCGGCCCGCAGCGGTTTGCCGATCTCGGTCAGCACCCGGCGGGTGCGGATCGGCACACTGCGCGGCCCCGTGCCGTACAGCAGGAGCACGGCGCTGAGGGTGATGCCGGTGGCGTTGGCGGCGGCGATGCCGCACACCCCCCACGGGCCGACGGCCAGGACGCCGATCCAGGAGGTCGCGATGATCCCGGCGGTCATCGCGAACAGCGGGTACCAGGTGGGCCGCCCCGAGGAGAAGTACGACCGCACGAGCGCGCCGACCAGCGTGTGACCGAGCAGTCCGAGCGCGTACACCCGCATGACCGACGCCGTGGCGGCCGTGTCCGCGGCGGTGAACGCGCCCCGCTGGAAGAGGAGCTGGATGATCTGCGGTGCGCAGGCGGCGACCGCCGCCGCGCCCAGCAGCACCGTGCAGGACACGAGCGCCAGATCGCGCTCCACCCGGTCGCGGGCCCGCTCCGTGTCCCCCTCGGCGATCGCCTGCGCGACCACCGGGAAGGTGACCGTGCACAGCATCAGCGAGAGGACCATCGGCATCTGCGCCACCTTCTGCGCGTAGTTCAGATGCGAGATCGCCCCGGCGGGCAGCGAGGAGGCGAGGAAGCGTTCGACGAGGACCTGGGACTGCCGGCAGAGCGCGAAGAGCAGCACCGTGCTGACGAGCGTCAGGTCCATCGGCCGGGCCGGCTCGCTCTCCAGGAGTTCTCCGGCCGACTCCTTGCGCCGCAGCTGCCGTCCCACCGAGGGGAGTTGCGCCACCACCATCAGGGCGCCGCCGACCGCCACCCCCAGCGCCGCCGAGCGCACGCCCCAGCGGCTGCCGAGGACGAACATCGCCGCGATGATCCCGGCGTTGTACGCCACGTAGATCGCCGCCGGCGCGACGAACCGGCGGTGCGCCCGCAGGGCCGCGCTGCAGTAGCCGGCCAGTCCGAAGGAGAACACGCAGGTCGCGGTCAGCCGGGTGCAGTCCACCGCGAGCCGGGGGTCGGGCAGGCCGGGCGCGAGCGCCTCGACGAGGTAGGGGGCGCCGGCGATCAGCAGCGCGCCGACCGCGGCGAAGGCGAGCGTCAGCCGCGGCAGCGTGGCGGCGACCAGGGCCCGTACGGGATCCCCCGCGTCTCCCCGCGCGCGCCGGGCGACGGCCACGCTGAACAACGGGACCAGCACGAAGGCCAGTCCGTCCTCGATCAGCAGCGTCGCCGCGAACTCCGGGACCGTCCACGCGACCAGGAACGCGTCCGTGTCCGATCCGGCCCCGAACAGGTGGGCGAGCGCCTGGTCCCGGCCGAGGCCGAGGACCGCTCCGGCGATCGAGAGCGCGACGGTGACCAGCGCGGCCTTCGCGAGGAACCGGTTGGAGGCGGCCGCTTCGGACCGGGCCTCCTGCTGCCCGGGGCCGGGAGGATCGGTGGAGGGGAGAGCGGGCGGAGCGGTACGGGCGCCGGGGAGCGCCGCACCGGCGGACGCCGTCGCCCCGGCCTCCGCCGTCGTACCGGCGCCCGCCCTCGCCCCGGGTTCCGTCGCCCCACCGGCTGCCGTCGTCGCGCCGGGGTGCGTCCCCGTACCCGCGGCCGTCGTCCCGCTGGGTTGCGCCGCCGTGCCCGTGGTTGCCATCGGTGCCCACCCCGCTGCCGTGCCGGTGGTCGAGCTGGTCGGCGCCGGGTGGCGGGCCGCGCTCGCGGCGGTCGGCCCGACGCCGGTGGCCCGCTCGGAGTTCCGTTCCGCGTCCGCCCCTGCCCCCGTGTCCGCGCCCTCGTTCGCGTCCGTGTCTTCCCCCGCCCTGGGCGGCGTGACCGTCATCGCGCCGCGGCCTCCTCGGGTACGGAAGGGGCCGCGGCCGGGGCCTCCGGGCCGGCCGGGGCCGCCTGGTCGACCAGCGCCCACCAGCCGATGAGGCCGAACACGACAGCGGTCAGCACCGTGGAGGGGCCGCCGATGTCCGCGTACACGAAGTCGGTCAACTGCCAGACGATCAGCCCGCACGCGACGAGCGCGCAGTCCGTGCCGGCCGGGATCCGGGCCCCGGCGGACCGGGCCCCCGGGGGTGTGCGCCGTACCCGGAGGAGCCCGCGCAGCGCGCACACCAGAAGCGCGAGCCAGCTGCCTCCGAGCGCGAGCAGCCCGATGAGGCCCTGCTCGCTGAGGACGAGGAGGTACATGTTGTGCGGGGAGAGCAGCGCCTGCTTGTGGAAGGCGGCGCCCGCGCCCGCGATGTCGCTGCCCGCGGAGAGGGCGAGCGAGGCGTGGCCGTCACGGTTGTCGGGGAATCCCTTCAGCCCGACGCCTGTGAGCGGGTGTTCGCGCCACATGTCGGTGGCGGCGGCCCACATCGTGTACCGGTCGACGACCGACTGGTCGGGCGCGTCCGTGACCTGTGTGATGCTCGCGATGCGCTCCTGCAGCATCGCGGTGCCGACTCCGAGGCCGCCGACCAGGATCACCCCGGTGGCGAGAACCACCGCGCCCACCTTCGCCGCGCGACGCAGGCCCGCGAGGACCAGCTGTGCTCCGCAGGCCACGGTGGTGGCGATCCAGGCACCCCGGCTGAACGACAGGGCGAGCGGCAGCAGCAGGGCCAGCGCGCAGGCCGTGGCGACCGCGCGCTGACGTGCCGCGCTCGTCCCGAGGGCCAGCGCCACCGCGCAGACCAGCCCGAACGCGACGACCGTCGCCATCCCCATCACGTCCGTCGGCCCGAAGGTGCCGACCGCGCGCACGTCCTCGCCCTGGTAGGAGGCGCCGGTCCCGGTGACGTACTGCTGCACGCCGACCGCCCCCTGCCACAGCGCCAGGCCGACGAACGACCAGGCCAGCAGCCGGAAGTCGCGCCGGTCGCGTACCGAGAGCAGGACGGCGGCGGGGACCAGCACGAAGATCTGGAGGTACCGGGCGAGGCCGGTGATCCCGGCCCCCGGGTCCGCCGCCCCGGCCGCCGCGACCGCGATGCCGACCACCGGGAGCCCGAGGACCACCGCCGCGGTCGCGGACAACGGACGCCGACGGGCCCGTACGAGACGGATCGCGCAACTCACCACGACCACACCGGACATGGCGTCCGCGATGTTCGCGCCGCCCTCGCCGCCCGGCGCGACCGGCAGCCCGAGCAGGGCGATCACCACGACGACGGGCAGCACCGGCAGCGCGCGCCGCAGGACGGCGATCGCGCTGTCCAGCGGAGTGACGGTCAGGGCGTCGCTCATCGGCTCAGCTCCCCGTCGGACGGACGAGCGCGGCGGCCGTGCGCAGCAGGATGCAGATGTCCTGCCACAGCGACCAGTTGTCGATGTAGGCGTTGTCGAACCGGCAGCGGTCCTCGATCGAGGTGTCGCCGCGCAGCCCGTGCACCTGGGCGAGGCCGGTGATGCCGGTCCGCATCCGGTGCCGGGCCGCGTAACCGGGGTAGGTCTGGCTGAACTTGGCGACGAAGTACGGGCGTTCGGGGCGCGGCCCGACCAGGCTCATGTCGCCCCAGAAGACGTTCCACAGCTGGAGCAGCTCGTCGAGCGAGGTGCGCCGCAGGAAGTGGCAGAAGGGGCTCATCCTCAGCTCGTTGGCCACACTCCAGCGGGTCGCCGCCTCGTGCGCGTCGACCGGGCGGTGGGTGCGGAACTTCAGCAGGGTGAAAGGCCGCCCGTCCTTGCCGATGCGCTCCTGCCGGAACACCACCCCCGGCCCGTCGCTCAGCCGCAGGACCACCGCGCAGAGCAGCAGCAGCGGACTGACCATGAGCAGCAGCGTCCCGGAGACGGCGACGTCCAGCAGCCGCTTGCCGACGCTGGAGCGGCGCAGCGTCATGGACAGCCGGCGGCAGGCGAACCCGGCCAGCGTGTCCCGCCCGTCCCGCTCGTACGACGGGGAGTCCGCGTCGACCTCCCACAGCTCGCAGCCCGCCTCCGCCAACGCCCGCAGCATCGGGGCGCGTTCGGCGGCGGGCTCCACCACGAGCACGGACCGCACGCCGTTCTGGATGAGGGCCCGCTGCACCTCCTCACCGGTCGTCAGGACCGGCAGGCCCTCGACGCCGGCCGGCTGGTCGGCGACGACACCGACCGGCCGGACCCCGCAGTTCGGGTGACGCAGGAAGGCCGCCGCCACCCGTTGCGCCGTCGCGGCGGGGCCGACGACCAGGGCCGCGCCCGGGTGCAGGACCAGGGACCGGCGGCGGCGCCAGTGCACCGTGCCGCGCCCCGCGCAGCTGATCGCCGACTGCGCCGCGCAGCCCAGGACGAGCGTCCGCGCGGACAGCGCGGCGTCCGGGACGAGCGCGGCGACCAGCGCCGCGAGCGTGCACCAGGTGACCGCGACCCGCGCGCACAGGGTGGGCAGTTCGTCGAGCAGGACCGGTACGGGCGCCGGACGGTAGAGCGACGCCCGCGCGTTCAGAGCGACCACGCCGACCAGCAGCGCGACGACGAACAGCGGATGCCTGCTCTCCGTGAGCGCCTGCCCGCTCGCCAGAGCCGCGACGGCGTCCACGGCGACCAGCGGCGCCCAGGCGGCCCGCCGGGCCGCCGTCCGCCGGCCGGCCGGAAATCTGAAACCACCGTCGGCCCCGCGTGGAGGGATGACCGAGACGGGCGAGAATCCGTACTCCCGGGGCTGTCCGCCGGGGGAGGGAACGGTGCTTTCCGCAGTCACGAGTGGATGGACTCCCTGCACTCGGTGTGGTCCCCGCACGCGGCGCTCCCGGCGTGCTGCGCCGGTACGCCGGCCAGCAGTTCGCGGTAGACCCCCGCGACCGCGTCGGCCGTGAGGCGCACGTCGTGCGTGGTCAGTACATGGCGGCGCCCCTGCCGGCCGAGCGACTCGCGCAGCTCCGGTTCGGACAGCAGGGCGCCGATCGACTCGGCGAGGGGTTCCGGCTCCCGCGCGGGGACCAGACAGCGGGGGTCGTGACCGGCCGGGAGGCTCTCCCGCGCGCCGTCCACGTCCGTCATCACGACCGGACGGCCGCAGGCCATGGCCTCCAGGGGGGCCAGCGCCATGCCCTCCCAACGGGACGGCAGCACCACGAGATCGGCGGCCTGGTACCAGGGCACGGCGTCGTCGGTGGCCCCGGCGAACAGCACGTCACGCGGTGCGCCCGCGCGCAGCCGGGCGGAGTCCGGGCCGTCCCCGACGAGCACCAGCCGGGCCTCGGGGACCCGCCGCAGCACCGCGTCCCACGCCTCCAGCAGGACGTCCTGCCCCTTCTGCCGGCACAGCCGTCCCACGCACACCACCAGCGGGGCAGCCGGGTCCACCCCGGCGAGCTGCGGAAGTCCTGCGCGTACGGCGTCCGGGAGCGCGGGGCGGAAGCGCTCCGGGTCGACCCCGTTGGGGATCACCCGCCACTGGGCGCTCACCCCGGCGTGCACGCCGGTCGTGCGCTCCGCGTCGCTCACGCACACCACCCGGGACGCCCAGCGCGCCCCCCACCGTTCCCACCGGAGCGCCAGCGCGGCCGCGGTGCCGTCGACCGCCTCGAACGACCAGGCGTGCGGCTGGAACACCGTCGGCACGCGTCCCCGCAGGGCGAGCCGGGCCGCGAGACCCGCCTTCGCGCTGTGCGCGTGCACCACGTCGGGCCGCACCCGCGCCAGCACCCGGCCGAGCCGGCGCACCTCCTGCGGCAGCAGCCGCCCCGGCGCGCGCGTCGCCTGCCAGGGCCGGACGTCGGCGCCGAGCTCCCGCACCTCCCGGGCGAAGGCGTTGCCGTCCGGGCAGGCGACGGTCACCCGGGTTCCGGCGGCCAGCTGCGCCCGGACGAGGTCGGCGACCACCCGGGCGACGCCGCCGTCGACCGGCTGCGTGACATGAAGGACACGCGGCGGAGGGTCGGTGGACAGATACATGCGCGGTTCCTTGCTCACGGGCGGCGCGCCGGGGCGCGCGTCACTGCTTCGCGTCGACGGCGGCGAACAGTGCCCCGACCCAGGCCGCGTCCCGGTGCGAAACGATCCGGAAGGCCAACTGGTCACCCCCGGAACGGATCCCCTTGCCGAATTCGAGAACGTCCGAGTCGTAGCCGAGCGTGTTCGAGTACGCGGGCACCCGGCGCGTCGTCGCAGGTCCGGGCTCACTGATGGTCGAATTCAGCACATCGTCACGAGGGTTGGCGGCGTCGCTCAGCACCGTGGGCGCTCCGGGGCCGGTCGAAAGGGCGAGCGAGTCACCCGTACTGCCGCGGTCGCCGTTGTACGCGACCAGGCCCACCCGGCCCCTGACGGTCCCGGGGAGCGACATCGGGCCCAGCGGCACCGAGCGCTCCGCGTCGTCCGGGCCCAGCGTCCCGAAGCCGTCCCACACGGACAGATGCCTGAGCGGCTCCGCCTTCTTCTCGTACGCCACCACCAGCGTCCAGCCGCCCCACGCACCGGCGGCCGTCCTGCCCTTGGCGACGTTGACCTGGGCCACGGTCCACAGCCCCCCGCCGCTCGCCCGCACCAGCCGCGTCACGTCCGCCGAGGCCTGGAACGCGTCCGCCCCCTGCGCCACCCGGTGCCCGACCACGCTGTCCGCGAGCAGTTCCTTGTACTGGCCGCCGGGCTCGGCGATCAGCACCCGGCCGTTGTCCTTCGGCGGCTTCTGCTCGCCGACACGGAGGTTGCCGCCCCAGTACAGGCGCGCGTACGTGACGTGCGCTCCCTTGGGCAGCCGCACCTCGGAGCGGCTGGAGTTGTAGGTGTTCGGGTCCTTGTCGACGTCGATGTAGAACATGTCGAAGTCGCCGTTGGCGGCCCGGCCGCCCGCCCGGGCGGTGGAGCACGCGTTCGCCGCGGAGCGGGTGGCGCCCGATGCCGTCGCCCCGCGCCGGTGGCCGGCGGCCTTCGCGGGAGCCGCGGGGTGCTGGGCCCGTGCCGAACCGCGGCAGCTGATCGAGGAGTTCGCCGCCCGCACGATCCCGCCGTGCTGGAGCGCGTGGTACCGCTGCGTGAAGGCCGGGCTCTCCGCCTCCGCGGCGGGTCCGGCGGCGGTCGCGGCGGCGGCCGGCGCCCACAGGGTGGCGAGGGCGGAGCAGCCCACCATCGCACGGCGCAGCAGCAGACCCGGAGAAATACGCATGACCGGCGGTGCCCTTTCGGGGGAAAAGGTTCTGGACCAGCGGAGGGACGGACATCTGCAGAGCGAATCGGTGCGCGCCGGCTCCCCGTCTCTCTTCCGGCGCCGGTCGGCGTCTGGTCGCAGGCGCCCTCGGGAGGTGGCCGACTCTAGCTGTTGTCCGTATTTATGGGTGAAACCTGTGATGTGTGTCGGATTCGTGAAGCCCGGCCGTTTGTGAGATCACCCCTTTGGAGGCACAACCCGCGTGCGCGCCGCGCGTTGAATGCAGAGCCGGGCAACCCGCCCGGATGTTGTGTCGACTTCCAAGGAGCATTTCTCCATGTCGCGTATCGCTAAGGGCCTGGCCCTGACCTCCGTTGCCGCCGCCGCCGTGGCCGGCACCGCCGGCATCGCCGCCGCCGACAGCGACGCGCACGGCGCGGCCGCCCACTCCCCGGGCGTCCTGTCGGGCAACGTCCTGCAGGTTCCCGTCCACGTCCCGGTCAACGTCTGCGGCAACACCGTGAACGTCATCGGCCTGCTGAACCCGGCGTTCGGCAACACCTGCGTCAACGGCTGACGTCTGCGCGGATCTTCTGCCGGCCGCCCTCCCCGACGGGAGGGCGGCCGGTTCGCGTTGCCCCGAACGGGGGAGACCCGCAGCGGGGCCCGGCATGGCTCCTCACCTGCGGCGATGACGGTGGTAGAGGCACCCGTCGATTACGTAGGGCATGCGAACGGTTGCAGAGTGCGATGACTGCTTTCACGGTGGAGTCAAGATCCGACGCACCACCGAAGGGAACATCCATGCGTGCTCTGCCCGTACGGCGCATCGCGACCTCCGCACTCTGTGCCACGCTTCTGATCGGGATCGCCGCACCGGCCTCCATGGCCGCCGACGGCGACCTGCCGCGTGGCCACAGCCATGCGGCGGCGCCCGTACCCGGCGCGGACGCGCTTCTGGCGCAGACCAAGACCCTGGGCGACATAAGCGGCGTCCTGGCCCCGGTCACCGCCCTGGTCGACGCCGCGCTCAAGGCGGACAACGGCCAGATTCCCGCCGACCAGGCGACGAAGCTCGGCCAGGCCGCCAAGGACGCCATCGCCAAGGTCACCGCCGCGGCTCCGGTCGCTCCGCCGGCCGCCGCCCCCGCCGTCCCGGCCGTGCCGCCCGTCGCGCTGCCGGCCGTGCCCCCGCTGTCCAAGAACGCCGAGCGCCCGCGGGCCCTGGCCGCCGCGGACGTCAAGGCCGACGCGCTGACGGCCCTGCAGACCGCCGTCGACTCGCTGGTCAAGGCGGTCACCTCGGGTGACGCCGCCTCGGTCGTCCCCGCGGCCACCGCCGTGGTGACCGGGCTCGTCAACTTCGTCGTCGCCACCGTTCTCGGCGGCGGCCTCCCGGCGCCGAACCTGCCGGGCCTCCCGGCGCTTCCGGCGCTGCCGACGAGCGCCCTCCCGACGGGTTCGCTGCCGGTCTCCTGACGGACCGTCCGCGAACCGGGCGCCTCGCCCACCGGCCGCCGTACCGACCCCGCAGGGTCGGTACGGCGGCCGGTTCCGTCTGTCCGCGCACCGTCCGCCCGCCTCTTATATGAGAATGCGACACGCCGGTCATTCGGGTGGGGTGCAGGAATTTTCTGCACGCGGGGTTTCCGTCGCGTTCGGGGCTCGTTAGCCATGTCAAAGAGGAATTCCCTCTGGTGACATGAGTTGCCGAAGAAAGGAACACGATGAAGTCCCTCAAGGCCGCCGCTGTAGTCGCCGGGTCCCTGGTCGTCGCCGGTGCCGCCGCACCCGCGTTCGCCGCCGGAGCCTCCGACCTCACGCCCTCCAGCCTCAACGGCGCCCTGGAGACCATCACCAGCCAGCGTTCGCTCAGCGTGCAGGACGTCATGCCCCTGCAGCACCAGTCGAACGCGCTCGACACCGAGAACAAGAACTCTCTGCTCAGCACCGTGAGCGGCACGACGAAGGCGCTCAACGCGGCCGGCGGCCCCTCGCAGCTGCTCGGCGGACTTCCCCTTCAGAAGTAGTGGAAAGAATTCATCGCGTGTCTTTCCTCGACGTGCGCGGGCATTTCCTTAGGCTCGTGGGCAAATCTCCGAGGAAAGGGCTGACGATGAACTCTGCCAAGAAGGCCGCGCTGATTTTCGCCACCGCCGGAATGGCCGCCGGTGCCGCCGCGGGCAGCGCTGTCGCCGACTCCGGTGCCGAGGGCGCGGCGGTCAAGTCCCCGGGTGTCGCCTCCGGAAACGTCATTCAGGTCCCCGTGCACGTTCCGGTCAACGTCTGCGGCAACACGGTCGACGTCATCGGTCTGCTGAACCCGGCGTTCGGCAACACCTGCGTCAACGACTGACGTCGTACGGCCATGCGCCGAAAGGACCGATTCCGCAGCCGTGGAATCGGTCCTTCGCGCTGTTCGAGTCGCGTCCTTCGTTCGTGTGGTCGCGCGGCCGGTCATCGCCCGGGCGGGTGAAATCGGGAAGGGGCCCGAACGGATGCGCCGATAAGGTTCCGCGGTGACCTCAACCTCAAGCCAAATGAGCCCCCTTCGGGCCGTCGATCTCGGCACGCTCGCCGTCATGGCATTCAGTGGTGAAGCTCCCGACGGCGACATGCCCTACCTCCTCGCCTACTCCCTGGGCGACGGCGAGGGCGGCCCGGAAGGATCCGCCTCCGCCATCCGGCAGCTGCTGACCGACAACGGGATCCCCGTCGGCGAGACCCTCATCGACGGGTCCAAGCACCCGAGCCTGCCGCTCACCCTGCTCGTCGAGGGCGGCCAGGCCGTCGTCCGGATGCCGCACCTCAACGCCCAGTGCGTCGCCCCGACGGAGTGGCTCGCGGCGGTGGGCGAACGCGGCTACGCCTACTTCCTGTTCGCCACCCGCGCCTGGCCCGTCGCCCAGCCCGGCAAGCCCGTCGCGCCGGAGGACCTGACGGCCTTCGCGGGCGACGAGGACACCCTGCTCAGCGCCGCGCACGTGCTGCTGCCCGCGCGCAGCCTGCGCGGCTGATGACGGCCGCCGCAGGGCCGGGGGACGGCGTCGCGGGCAGGGGTGCGCGCGGGCACGCCGTGGGCAGCAGCCGTGCCCTCGCCCTGCTGCTGGTGATCACGGGGGCGGCCGGGCTCCTCGCCGCGTGGGTCATCACGATCGACAAGTTCAAACTGCTCGAGGACCCGAACTTCGTGCCCGGGTGCAGCCTGAACCCGGTCGTGTCCTGCGGCAACATCATGAAGAGCGACCAGGCCTCCGCCTTCGGGTTCCCCAACCCGATGCTGGGCCTGGTGACGTACGGCGTCGTGACCTGCGTCGGCGTGAGCCTGTTCGCCCGGGCCGCGTTCCCACGCTGGTACTGGCTGATCCTCAACGCCGGAATGCTCTTCGGCGTCGGATTCTGCACCTGGCTCCAGTTCCAGTCGTTCTACCGGATCAACTCGCTGTGCCTCTGGTGCTGCCTGGCGTGGGTCGCCACGATCATCATGTTCTGGTACGTCACATCATTCAACGTACGACATGATTTTCTACCCGCTCCGGAATGGCTCAAGACATTCCTCGCGGAATTCACCTGGGTTGTTCCGGTCCTGCACATCGGTGTCATCGGAATGCTGATTCTGACCCGATGGTGGGATTTCTGGACGAGCTGATCATTCCTATCGGACGACTATTGCGTCCGGCGGGGGAATATTTCGCTGATGGCGTTCCCGGCATCGTTACGCGGTACGGACGCAGAGCCACCGAATCCTGAAAGGGACCGTACCTGAGATGAAGCCGACCACACGAGGAACTCTCGCCGCCGTCATGACCGGGGTGGCGGCGGTGGTGGGTGCCGCCGCCGCGACACCCGCCGTCGCGGCGGACACGGTCCCCATCCCCGTGCCGCTGAACGGTGTCGAGCAGGCCCTCAACCTGCGGACGCCCCACATCGCGGGTGAGCTGCCGGTACCGGTGCCCGGCTCGCCCGAGGGACCCCGCTACGTCGAGGGCCGGATGCTGCCCGACCGCACGCTTCCCCAGCTGCCGCTCGTCGGCGGGCTGCCCGGGGCGGACCTGCGGACGCCCCTGCCGCACATCCTCGGTGAGGGCTTCGACCACCTCGGGGTCTCGGCGCCCGCCGCCGACCTGCGGACGCTGACCCCCGGGCTGTCCCTGCAGGCCCCGCTCGGCGCGCCGAACGCCGACCACTTCGGTCTCCCCGACGTGAAGCTGCCGCAGGCCGCCGTGCTCACGCCGCTGCTGCAGACCGTCCCGGGGGCGAACGTGGAGACGGGCTCCGGCGCCTGAGACCCGCGCGGTCGCGGTCCCGGGAGTCCGGCCCGGGCCCGCCGCCCGAACCATCCGGCGCCGCCGTCGTTGAACCCTGCTGAAGACGCTGCATCCGCCTCAATCCGTGGAGGAGACAAGCATGTTCGTCAGCTGGGTGTCGAGCAGATTACGGGGGCGCGGACCGAACCGTGCGCCGGCCGGCCGGGTGCCGGGCCGGGGCGCGGAACGCCTTGCCGACACCATGGCCGTGACCCGGCGCGGTGTGACGCGGGGCCTGCTGGTCTCGGCCGTCGCCGTGGCACTGGCCCCCGTCGTCGCCGCCTCCCGGGCCTCGCGCCCCGAGCGGCAGGACGACCTCTCCTTCGACGAGGTGTACCGCGGCCGCCACCTGCTCGGCAGGAGGAGCGGCTCGGACGGCCGGGTCGCGTTCACCGGCGCGGAGTGGCTGGTCACGGTGGACGGCAGGCCCCTGCACCTGATGCGTCGGGCGGACGGCGGCTATCTCAGCATGGTGGACCACTACGTGTCGTACCCGACGGCCCTGGAGGCCGCGCGTGCCGCCGTCGACGAACTGGACCCCGCCGAACACCTGCGGGCCATGAAGGCCATGGACGGCATGGACGGCATGAAGGGGATGGACGGTGCCGGCGGCGACCGGAGCGGCGGGGGCGGGAGCACGCCGTACGGCAGCGGTACGGAAGGGGGCGGCCACCACCATGGTGTACACGCGTAAGGACGTCAGCACGCTGACCAGCTCGGAGCGGCGCCGTTTCGTCACCGCGATGCTGGAGGTCAAACGCCGGGGCCAGTACGACGAGTTCGTCCGCACGCACATCGACTACTACGTCGCGGACGGCGACGACGGGCTGCGCGCGGCCCACATGACGCCGTCCTTCCTGCCCTGGCACCGGCGCTTCCTGCTGGAGCTGGAAGGTGCCCTGCGCAAGGTGGACCCGTCGGTGAGCGTGCCCTACTGGGACTGGACACGGGACCGTGCGACGACGTCCGCGCCCTGGACCAAGGACCTGCTCGGCGGCAACGGGCGGAGTTCGGACCGGCAGGTGACGACCGGGCCGTTCGCCTACGCGCAGGGCAAGTGGATCATCAAGGAGGGGGTGACGGACGGGGTGTTCCTCACGCGGGACCTCGGCCGGCCGCGACAGCCGCTCCAACTGCCCACGGCAGGCGACCTGAACGCCGCCCTGGCGGACCCCGTCTACGACACGTCGCCCTGGAACTCCACGTCCACGCGCGGCTTCCGCAACAAGCTGGAGGGGTGGGGGCACGGGTCGGGCAACGCCGCCTGGGCCAACCACAACCGCGTCCACCGCTGGGTCGGCGGTCACATGCTGGGCGGCGGATCCGTCAACGATCCCGTGTTCTGGCTGCACCACGCCTTCGTCGACCTGCAGTGGTCGCGCTGGCAGCAGCGGCACCGCGGTGCCCGCTATCTGCCCGAGCGCCCGCCGGGTCTCGGGAACTCCCAGCGCGGCCGGATCATCGCCCGCAACGAGGAGATGCCCCCGTGGGGCGTGACGCCGCAGTCGATGGAGGACCACAGCGCCGTCTACCGGTACGCGTGAGGCCGTCCACCGTCCGCACACCGGGGACGGCGAGGCCCCCGGCAGCGACTTCCTGCCGGGGGCCTCTCGCGTGGCGTGGGTCAGTGGCCGTAGCCGTAGCCGCCGCGGTCCTTGTCCTTGCCGTGGCCGCCGTCGTTCGAGCAGTGGTTGCCGAAGGCCGGGTTCAGCAGGCCGATGACGCTGACGGTGTTGCCGCACACGTTGACCGGGATGTTGACCGGCACCTGGATGACGTTGCCCGAGAGGACGCCGGGCGAGCCGACGGCCGCACCCTGGGCGCCCGCGTCAGCCATGGCCAGACCGGCCCCGCTGATGACAACGGCACCCGTGCCGAGGGCGACTGCGGCGACCTTCGCGATGCGAGACATCACGTTCTCCTTTGGTTCGATGAGCGCGGTGGCACGGACGCGACCGCACTCCCCCTTCAACGCGCCCGCCCACACCTGGTCACGGGCGTTGACCGGGGTATCGCCCACCGACCGGCACCGGACGGGCGGCGGAAATTCGCTTCGGTCCGCCCCACCCGCTCAACTAGCCTGCCGGGCATGCCGACCGACCGATCCACCGAACGGGCCAGTGACCAGAGGGCCGAACAGCCGACCGCTCCTGCCCCGTCCGCCCCGCCTGCCCCTTCCGCCGAGCGGAGCGCACCGGCCGAGCGGACCGAGCCGGTCGAGCCGGCCGACCTCGCCGGCACGGTCGGCCTCTTCGCGGAGGAGTCCCGCGCCCGCGTGTTCGCGGCCGTCGTCCTCGGCGCGACCACCCCCGTACAGGTGACCGAGCGGACGGGCCTGTCCCCGAAGCAGGCCACCACCGCGCTGCGCAGGCTGCGGGACCAGGGCGTGATCGCGGAGGGCGCCGACGGGCTCGCCGTCGTCTACGACCGCTTCCGCAAACTCGCCCGCTCCGCACGGGAGTCGAAGCCCGCGGCCGAGAGCTACGGCTCCGGGGACGAGCAGTCCGAGACCGTACTGCGGACCTTCGTGCGCGACGGCCGTCTCGTGCGGCTGCCCGCCCAGTGGGAGCGCAAGCTGGTCGTCCTGCGGCACATCGCCGAACGGACCTTCGAGCCGGGCGTCGAGTACCCGGAGCGGACGGTCAACGAGAAGCTGCGCGCCTGGTGCGAGGACGCCCCCGTCGACCATGTGACGCTCCGGCGCTACCTCGTGGACCTGCACCACCTGCACCGCCGGGTCGGCGTCTACCGCCGGCCCGCCGAGGCCGCCTGAGCCGCGGGCCTTGACCGGCCGGCCGGGTCAGCCGAGCAGGCGTACCGGACTGCCCGCCAGGTACGCCTCGATGTCCTCGACCGCCGCGCCGTAGTACGTCGCGTAGTTGGACCGCGACACGTAGCCGAGGTGCGGGGTGGCCAGCAGGCGGGGGGCCGACCGCATCGGGTGATCCGCGGGCAGCGGCTCCACGTCGAACACGTCGATGCCCGCTCCGGCGATCCGCCCGGCGTGCAGCGCGGCGAGCAGGGCCTCCTGGTCGACGATCGCCGAGCGCGAGGTGTTGACGAGGAAGGCCGTCGGCTTCAGCAGAGCCAGCTCGGCGGCGCCGACGAGGCCCCGGGTGCGGTCGCCGAGCGCGAGGTGCACGGACACGAAGTCGCTGCCCGCCAGCAGCTCCTCCTTGGAAGGGGCGAGCTCCACCCCCACCTCCTCGGCGCGTTCCTTCGTGAGGTTCTGGCTCCACGCACCGACCCGCATGCCGAACGCGAGCCCCACCTGGGCCACCCGGGCGCCGATCTTCCCGAGCCCCAGCAGACCGAGCCGGCGGCCGTGCAGATCGGCGCCGACGGTGCTCTGCCAGGGGCCGCCCGACCGCACCGCCTCGTGCTCGGTGACGATGCCCCGCGCGAGACCGAGCAGCAGCGCCCAGGTCAGCTCGACGGGAGGCGTCGAGGAACTCGGCGTGCCGCACACGGTCACCCCGTGCGCCTTCGCCGCCGCGTAGTCGATGACGCTGTTGCGCATCCCGGACGCGACGAGCAGCTTCAGCCGGGGCAGCCGGGCCAGCAGCGAGGCCGGGAAGGGCACCCGCTCGCGCAGCGTCACGACGATGTCGAACGCGGCGAGAGCGGCGGCCAGCGCGTCCTCGTCGACGACGTGACCGTCGAAGGAGGTGACCTCGACCCGGTCCGTGACCGGCGACCAGTCGGCGATCCTGGTCGCCACCCTCTGATAGTCGTCCAGCACGGCACAGCGAAGTCGCATGTCGGATCCCTCCCAGGCTCAGCCGGACCCTATCCGAGCGACCGTGGGACGAGCCCGGCGGCCCGTGACGGACGGCTCACCGGGAAGCCCCCACGGCCACTCCCTCCCCATGGCAGTATCTGGGCTTCATGAGTGCGTCCCCTGCGGTACGGAGCCTGCGCGCGGCGGTGTTCGCCGTGCTCTGCGTGCTGCTGGCGGCCGGCGGGCACGTGCTCGCCACCGGGCAGGCCCCCTCGCGCGGCGCCGTCGGCGCGGGCCTCCTCGTCGTCTTCGCCGTCGGCTGCGCGCTGTGCGGCCGCGAGCGGTCCCTGCTCGGGATAGCCGGGGCCATGCTGGGCGCGCAGACCGGACTCCACCTCGGGTTCGGGGCCGGGCGCCCCCAGATGACGATGACCATGCACGGGGCGCACATGACGTACGCCCACAGCCACGCCCTGACACCGCACGCCACGGCCGCCCACATCGGCGCCGCCCTCCTCGCGACCTGGTGGCTGCGGCGCGGCGAGGCCGCCCTGTGGTCCCTGCTGCGCCGGGCCGTCGCCTTCGTGCCCGGGCTCGCCGCCTGGTGGAAGGGGCGCACGGGACCGGCACCCGTACGACCGCCCGGAGAGGCCGCGGGCCGCTCGGCCGAACCGCGGCCGCTCCGCCAGGCGCTGCTGCGGCACGCCGTCTCCCGCCGGGGACCGCCGGCAGGGCTCGTGTCCACGCCCTGACCACGTCCCCTCCCGTACGGAGTTCCCCAGATGTCCCCGACGAGCACCACCCTGCGCCGCACCGGCACCCTCGCCGCCCTCACCCTGGCGGGTGTCCTGGCCGCGGCGGGCGCGGCCTCCGCGCATGTGACGGTCCACCCCGAGAGCTATGCCAAGGGCGCCACGGACGGCGTCCTGAGCTTCCGCGTCCCCAACGAGGAGGACACCGCGAGCACCACGAAGGTGCAGGTGTTCCTGCCCACCGACCATCCCGTCCTCGGGGTCCTGGTCACGCCGCAGGCGGGCTGGACCGCGAAGGTCACGACCACGAAGCTGAAGAAGCCGGTGAAGACGGACGACGGCACGATCACCGACGCCGTCTCCGAGATCACCTGGACCGGCGGCAGGATCCGCCACGGCGAGTTCCAGGACTTCGACGTCGCCTTCGGTCAACTGCCCGACGACACCGGCCGGCTGAGCTTCAAGACGCTCCAGACCTACTCGGACGGCAGCGTCGTCCGCTGGATCGAGGAGGCGAAGGAGGGTGCCGACGAGCCGGAGAATCCCGCCCCCGCGCTGACGCTCACCGCCGGAGGCGCGGGGGCCGAGGCCTCGAACGGGTCCGGCGGGGCCGCCGGTTCGGACGCCGACTCGGCGGCGCCGTCGTCCGCGTCGTCCTCGGCGTCCTCGAAGGACACCAAGGAGTCCACCGCGAGCGACGCAGCCGATGACTCCACCGCCCGCTCCCTCGGAACGGCCGGCCTGGTCGTCGGCGTCCTCGGCCTGATCGCGGCCGGGTTCGCCCTCGCCCGCGGCCGGAACGCCCGCCCCTGACCCACCCCGTCACGCGCCTCGCCGACCGGAGCCTCCGGTGGGCGGGGCGCGTGACGTCCAGGGGTCTCGTACCCCCCGGCCTCAGTCCTGCGCCGGTCCCTGTTCGGGTGTCTGCTTCCGGCGGACGAAGAGGACCGCCGCACCGCCGACGAGGACGAGCGCGATGGCGACCCCGGCGATGACCGGCGTCGCGCCCGAACCGCCCGTCTCCGCCAGGTCACTGCCCCCGGAGCCGCCGCCGCCGATCGAGGCGGGGCTCGGCTCACCGACCGTCTGGGTCGTGATGTCGCTCGCGCCGCCCTGGGTCCTGCAGTCCAGCACGCCCTTGAACCGCTTCGCGAAGCCGCTCGGACCGCTGATCGTGAAGTCGTACGCCTGGTCCTCCTGGAGCGGGACCGTCATCGTCTGGGCCGCGCCCGCCGCGATGGTGTGCTCGACACCCATCAGCTCGAACGTGAACGCCTCGTCGCCCTTGTTGACCGCCGTGATGTCCACACCGCCGTCGGCGCAGTTCTTCTCGGCGGTCAGCGCGGGTATCGCACCCTTCGCCGCCCAGTCCACGGTCGCCGTGGCGGAGACGGTGGACTCGCTGGAGCCCGCCAGGATCTGCGTCTGGCTGCGGGAGTCGGAGGCGAAGGCCCGCCCGACCGGCACGCTCGTGGACGCCTGCACGGTCAGCGACGCCGATCCGTCCGCGCTGTCCTTCGGTATGTCGAAGAAGAGACGGCTGCCGTCGGCCGCCGAGGTGACCGGCTTGCCGTGCCCGTCGACGACCTTCACTCCGCTGGCGGCCGTGTCCGCGGGCGGGGCCACCGTCACGCCGTCCGCGTCCGTGTGGACCGTGACCGGGCCGAGCCGCTCGCCCGGGTGACCGGAGACCGCGGCCGGGGTCAGGGTGAGCGAGGCGTCGGGCTCCGGGAGGTTCCGGGCGTTCCTCTGCAGGTAGTCCGCGAGCTTCTCCGCCTTCGGGTCCGCCGCGTCCACGTCGGCGCCGTCCGAGTACCGCCAGATGGCCACCTGGGTGCCCGCCGCCGCGTCCTGTTCGGTGAGCCCGCCGACGCCGGCCTTCTCGGCCAGCGCCGTCAGGTCGTTCACCTGCGGGTAGGAGTTCCGCAGGATCCAGCGGATCCTGCCCGCGTCCTTGTTGCCGCTCAGCGACGTGCCGCTCCAGGAGGTCTCCTGGTACCTGGCGTCCCGCTGCGTCGGGTTGTGCAGGTCGATGCAGTACGTCTGGAGCGTCCCGCCGTCGTCGACGGACATCTCGAAGAGTCCCGCGGAGACCCAGGAGTCCTCGCCGTGGTCGTGGATGACCGCCGACCCGTACGTCTTCAGGTCGCCGAGGGTGGCGGTCGCTCCGCCGGGGCTCTGCGGCGTCTCGTCGGCGACGGCCGTGCCGGCGGTGGCGACGGCCCCCGCGGCGACGAGCCCCGACACCAACGTCGCGGCGGCGAGACGGGCTGCCCCTCGCCTGCACGCGGACAACGCAGAAAACGCGGAAAGCACAGAATTCCCCTTCATGCAGGACCCGTTGACATGGGGGGACGGTCCCGCCAGCAGAATCAGAAGCCCCGAGAGCTGTGTTCGGCATCCTAAGGAAGGCGGCACAACGCTCTCCCCGGTCAGGTCGTCCGATAACCGATCCGACTCGGAATCGTTACCGCCCTACGGCTGGGAGCTGCGCTTATCGACAAATCCACGCGGTTTGATTCACGGCGCATCCGTCGATAAGCCGCAGTCCGTCGATAAGCCGCAGTCCGGTCAGAGAGCGGCCCTCTCTGACCTCACGTCACTCCCGCCGGTTCGGACTGCTGTCGGGCCGCGTCCTCCGCGGGTTCCTCGGGCGCCGACTCCCAACTCGGCTCGGGCCGGCCGCCTGTGCCGCCCCCGGCCTGCTCGCCGTCCCTGGCCGGGCGCCTGAACGCCGACGTGCCGCGGGAGAGGTCGTGGCCGATCGCCACCGCGTCGATGTCCGCCGACGTCCAGCTCTGCCCGTCACGGGTCTCGGTACGCACCTTCAGCCTGCCCTGCACGATGACGGGATCACCCACCGACACCGAAGCCCCCACGTTCGTCGCGAGCGCCCGGTTCGCCCACACCGTGAAGAAGTTGGTGTGCCCGTCCGTCCACCCGCTCTTCTCGCGGTCCCAGTACCGCGAGGTCACCGCCAGCCGGAACCGCGCCGACGCGCCGTTCGCCAGCTCCCGGTACACGGGCCGTGTCGCCACGTTGCCCACCGCGCACACCATCGTCTCGTTCATCGCGAATTCCCTCCCGTGCGAATGCGTCCGCCGCGGCGACCGCATGCGCTGCGGTCGCCGCGAGATCAGACTGCCTTCGCCGGGCCGGGCCCGCCGGGCCCTGTGCACCGCCGGACGGTTGTGGACAACCGCGTCACCCGACCGGGGCACCCGCCGGCGCCACGCCCATGACCCGCCCGTACTGCTCCCGCACCTCGCGGTACCGCAGCAGCTCCGCCGCCACCGGATCGAGGACCCGGGCCCGGCCGCAGCCGGCCGCCGCCTCCCGCAACCGGCGCTCCGCCTCGAGGCCGTAGCGCCGGGCGGGCCCGCGGGCCGCCATCCTGCTGCTCCACTCGACGGCCGGACCGCCGACGATCCCGCACACCATCAGCAGCACCGGAACCCCGAGGTTCGGCGAGGCGATCCCGACGATCTGCGCCACCAGCCAGAGCCCGCCGACGACTTGGACGATCGTCATCATGGCCTGCGCGAGGACCGCGACCGGCCACCAGCCGGGCCGCGGCGGCCGGCCCACCGGAGTGACCGCGCGCGCCGCCATGTCGTCCAGTGCCTCGGGCAGCCCCTGCGCGCCGCGTACGGCCGCCTCGCGCACCGCCTGCGCCCAGGGGAGCGGCAGGCCGTAGGCCGCCCGGTCCGCGACCGTCCGCACCGCCTGCTCCACCCGTTGCCGCGCGGTGGCCTCCTCGTCCGCCGGCGCCCGCACGGGCAGCCGGCCGGTCGGCGGTTCGCGCCGGTCCTGGTACCAGCGCCAGAGCCGCAGCCAGGGGGTTCCGCACGCGCGGTTGGCGTTGCGGCGCCAGGCGCGTTCGGCCGCCTCGCCGGCCGCGACGGCACCCACCGCGTCCGCGAGCCGGTCCGCGAACTCGTCGCGTGCCTCCTCGCTGAGCCCGATCCGGCGCCCGGTCGCGTAGACCGGCCGCAGCCGCGCCGCCGCCGCGTCGAGATCGGCCGAAATTCGCCGGGCGGCCGCTCCGCGTTCCCCCACGAACTGGCCCAGACACTCCCGCAGTTCACCGATTCCGTCGCCGGTGAGCGCGGACAGCGCGAGGACCGTCGCGCCCGGCTCGCCGTACTCACCGAGCGCGATGCCGTCCTCGTCGAGCAGGCGCCGCAGGTCGTCGAGCACCTGGTCGGCTGCCTCGCCGGGGAGCCGGTCCACCTGGTTGAGGACGACGAAGGTGACCTCCGCGTGCCCGGCCAGCGGCCGCAGGTAGCGCTCGTGCAGGACGGCGTCCGCGTACTTCTCCGGGTCCACGACCCAGATGACGGCGTCGACCAGCGCCAGCACGCGGTCCACCTGCTCACGGTGCTGGACCGCGGCGGAGTCGTGGTCGGGGAGATCGACCAGCACCAGGCCGCGCAGCTGGGCCTCCGCCTCCGCGCTCTGCAGCGGGCGCCTGCGCAGCCGCCCGGGGATGCCGAGCCGGTCGATGAGGGTGGCCGCGCCGTCGCTCCAGCTGCAGGCGATCGGCGCCGAGGTGGTCGGCCTGCGGACGCCGGTCTCCGAAATGGCCACGCCGGCCAGCGCGTTGAAGAGCTGGGACTTGCCGCTGCCGGTGGCGCCGGCGATGGCGACCACGGTGTGCTCCCCGGACAGCTTGCGGCGGGCCGCCGCCTCGTCCAGGACACGTCCGGCCTCGGCGAGCGTCCTGCTGTCCAGCCGGGTGCGGGAGAGCCCCACCAGCTCGCGCAGCGCGTCCAGGCGGGAGCGCAGCGGCCCGTCGTACGCGAGCGGCGCGGGCGCGGCCGGTGCGGAGGCCCGGGTCTCCACCAGCGGCGTCTGGTAGCGGACGGGGGCCGACTCGTTCACGCGCCGCGCGATGAGGCCGTCGTCCCAGACCGGGCCGTCCTCCGCGCGGGCGGCGGAGTCGCCGGTACGGGGCGTGTCCGTCCGGGCCTGGCCGTCGCCCCGGGAGGCGTCGCCCTTCCTGGCGGAGCCGGCGTCCCGCGTGGCGCCGTTCGCGCGGGACGGGGCCTCGTCGCCCTCGCCCCGCGCGCGTGGCCCGGCCACCGGGGCGCTCTTGGGGGCGCCCGCACCCGAGGCGCCCTCGGTCCGTGCGCCCTTGGTCCGTGCGCCCTTGGTCCGAGCGTCCTCGCCGTCCCTGTCCGCCCCGGCGTCTTTACCGGCCCCCGCTGCCGAAGCGGCCGCCTTCGGGGCGTCGTTCTCGTCCGGGGACGCGGAGCGCCCGCCGCCGGCGGAGGCCGGGGAGCCCGCGGAGGCTGTGGGGGCCGCGGAGTCCTCGGAACGTGCGCCGGTGTCCCCGGAGGCGGTGTTCTCGGGGGTGCCCTTCTGGGAGTGGGCCCCTTCGGAGCGGGTTCCTTCGGGACGGACCCCTTCGGGACGGTCGTCGCCGGAAGGGTCCTCTCCGTGTCGGACGTCGCCGGAGGGGTCGTCTCCGGGACGGTCGGCGTGATCCGTGTGGTCAGTGACGGCAGTCACCGCGGTCACCTCTCCTTCTGCAGTACGGACAGCGCGGCGATGAGTTCGGCCTGGGGTTCCGGGTGGACGTCGAGCGCGTCGAGCGGTGCGAGCCGGCGCTCGCGTTCGGTGTGCAGGGCCCCGTCGATGAGCTCCGTGAGCAGCCGGCCGCCCTTGTCGCGGAGCCTCAGCGCCCCGTGCGCCCCGATCCGCTCGGCGAGCCCCTCACCTGCGTTGCGCGCCCTGCGGCCGCCGAGGAGGGCGGTGGCGACGAGCGCGGCCACCACGGAGGGGTCCGGCGCGACGCTCTTGTCGAGGTCGCGCACCTCCTCCTCGGCGTACTCCTCCAGGACGCGCCGCCAACGGCGTACGGCCATGCCGATGCGGTGCTCGGCGCTCTCCAGCGTGGGGTCACGGTCCGTCAGCCCCGGCGAGTCCGAGGCGGGTTCACGGCGCCAGGCGTCGTCCACGCGCTCGTCGGCGGCCGTCACCGAACACAGCAGCAGGGCGGACAGGCTCTCCACGAGCGCGTCCAGCAGCTCGTCGGCGCTGCAGTCGAGGGGATAGGCCCGCCACCGCTTGAGGGCGTCCCCGGAGAGCACGGCGCCGGCCTGCAAACGGCCCTTCACGCGTGTGTGTTCGCTGTCGTACGCCCCGTCGACGGCCGCCGTGAGCCGGGTCGCCGCCGCGTACTGGGCGGCCGCCGCGCTCGCCAGCTCCGGCATCCGCGACTTCATGGAGTCGAGCACGCCGTAGGCCGTGCGGGCCATCGCGCCCTGCCGGGCCCCTGGGTCCTGCACATGGTGCGCGAGCCAGGTGCGCAGCGGCGCGACGGCCGTGGCGGGCAGCAGGCCACCGCCCCAGGCGGACTCGGGGAGTTCGGGCACCGTGAAGCGCGGGACGTCGCCGAGCCCGGCCTTGGTGAGCAGCGCGCCGTACTGCCGGGAGACCTCGGAGACCACCTGGTGCGGCACCCGGTCGAGGACGGTCACCAGCGTCGCCTTGTGCTCCTTGGCGGTGCGCAGCAGATGCCAGGGAACGGCGTCGGCGTAGCGGGCGGCCGTGGTGACCATCACCCAGATGTCGGCCGCGCAGATGAGTTCGGCCGCCAGGACGCGGTTGTCGGCCAGCAGGGAGTCGACGTCGGGCGCGTCCAGGAGGGCGAGTCCGCGGGGGAGGGTGTCGGCGGTCTCGATGCGCAGGACCCGCTCCCCGCGGTCGCCGAGGGCGGGGAGTTCGTCGCCCGGCTCCTGATGGGGCACCCACACGCGCGTGAGCTGGGGCAGCACACGCATCCCGCTGAACCAGTGGTGGTCCTCGGGATGGCACACCAGCACCGGGGTGCGGGTCGTCGGGCGGAGCACGCCCGCCTCGCTGACCCGGCGCCCCACAAGGGAGTTGACGAGTGTCGACTTGCCGGCGCCGGTTGAGCCCCCGATGACGGCGAGAAGCGGTGCTTCGGGTTCTCTCAACCGGGGCACCAGATAGTCGTCGAGCTGGGCGAGCAGTTCGTCGCGGTTGGCACGCGCTCGTGGAGCCCCCGGAAGGGGCAGCGGGAAGCGTGCGGCGGCGACACGGTCGCGCAGGGCGGAAAGTGCGTCGAGCAGCTGAGGCCGTACGTCCAAGGTCACCACATGCGAAGAATGCCCAATTTTGGAGGCTTTCTGAAGCATATGGGTATGTCTGCGCGCCGACCGGACACAGGGGGCGGAAGGGATGACTGGGGCGCAGGCATAACGAGTGCACAACACCCGATGCGTGAGGCGCCAAAAGCGGTGCACGATTCGTACCCGCCTGCGATTATCAGGACCGCTTCACCGAACCTCCACATTGAGCCACGGAGGTGAAGCATGAGGGACAGGGATGCGGGAGCCCTATTCTTGTCCCCGGCAAGGTCAGGGATCAGCCCGTACCAGGGCACCAGGACACCGGCCGACACAACCGGCCCCCGTAGCTCAGTGGATAGAGCAGGCGCCTTCTAAGCGCTTGGCCGCAGGTTCGAGTCCTGCCGGGGGCGCCAGTCTCCGCCCTCCCTCGGGAGGGCCTTTTGCTGTTCCGGTCGCGCCCGGCGATCCCGCCGCGCCGCCCCGTCCGGGCGTCCTGGACCTCGTCGCACGCCCCTCCGGGAGGGTCCGGGGGCGCGATTTCCGGCTTCAGAGTGATCCTTTCGGCGTACGGCATTCACCTCGCCGTACGGCCGAACGGCGCAGCCGTCCCTGCCCTCCGGACCGTCCCGCGGTGCCCGCAGGTCACCTGAGCGTGTGCGAGGTCCTGCCCGAGGCGTCGTCGATCTCGTCGTGGGCCTTGGTCAGCAGGCGCATGGCGAGCTCGTTCAGCGCGCGCCCGCCGGCGACCTCCTCGCCGACCCTGGGCTGGTTCGCGTCGGACGGATGGCGGCTGGCGTATCCGTGGGCCCGCATCTCGCTCCCGTCGGGGAGCCGCACGAGGGCGGCGGCCCGCGTGCGGTGCTCGTCCTCCTCGAATTCCATCTCGACGTGCCAGCCCACCGTGGTCCGTGGCCGGTCCTTCGTCTGTGTCATCGCGATCACCTCCGGAGCCGCGTCCCCCGCCGGTCCCCCTGATGAACCCCTTGACGGATCCCCTCCTGAAAGTGTCCTCCTCAGGACGGTCCCGCACGAGACGGGCCGGAGCCCCGGGGGTCGCGAGCGGCGGGTGGGGACGGGCGGTGACGGTTCCGCTACCGGCACGGACGGTGAACCGCCAGGTCACAGCTCCCCGATGAGACTGGTTTCCGTCGAGGGGTGGCCGTCAGGCAAGATGGGGTGTATCTGCCCACTCCCGATTTCAAGCGTCCGGACGGTTTCTCTTGGCTGAGTTCATTTACACCATGCGCAAGACGCGCAAGGCGCACGGCGACAAGGTGATCCTCGACGACGTCACCCTGAGCTTCCTCCCGGGCGCGAAGATCGGTGTGGTCGGTCCGAACGGTGCCGGTAAGTCCACCGTTCTCAAGATCATGGCGGGCCTCGAGCAGCCCTCCAACGGTGACGCGTTCCTGTCGCCCGGCTACAGCGTCGGCATCCTCATGCAGGAGCCGGAGCTGGACGAGTCCAAGACGGTGCTGGAGAACGTCCAGGACGGCGCCAAGGAGCTCATGGGCAAGCTCAGCCGCTTCAACGAGGTCGCCGAGCTGATGGCGACCGACTACTCGGACGCGCTCATGGAGGAGATGGGGAAGCTCCAGGACGACCTGGACCACTCCAACGCCTGGGACCTCGACGCGCAGCTCGAGCAGGCCATGGACGCCCTGGGCTGCCCGCCCGGCGACTGGCCGGTCACCAACCTCTCCGGCGGCGAGAAGCGCCGCGTGGCGCTCTGCAAGCTGCTGATCGAGGCTCCGGACCTGCTCCTCCTCGACGAGCCCACCAACCATCTCGACGCCGAGTCGGTGAACTGGCTGGAGCAGCACCTCACGAAGTACGCGGGCGCCGTCGTCGCCGTCACGCACGACCGGTACTTCCTGAACAACGTCGCCGAGTGGATCCTCGAACTCGACCGCGGCCGCGCGATCCCCTACGAGGGCAACTACTCCACGTACCTCGACAAGAAGGCCGCCCGCCTCAAGGTCGAGGGCCGCAAGGACGAGAAGCGCGCCAAGCGGCTCAAGGAAGAGCTGGAGTGGGTCCGCTCCAACGCCAAGGGCCGCCAGACCAAGTCCAAGGCCCGCCTCGCCCGTTACGAGGAGATGGCGGCCGAGGCCGACAAGATGCGGAAGCTGGACTTCGAGGAGATTCAGATCCCGCCGGGCCCGCGCCTGGGCTCCATCGTCGTCGAGGTCCAGAACCTCTCCAAGGCGTTCGGCGACAAGGTCCTCATCGACGACCTCAGCTTCACGCTGCCGCGCAACGGCATCGTCGGCGTCATCGGCCCGAACGGCGCGGGCAAGACCACGCTGTTCAAGATGATCCAGGGCCTGGAGACGCCGGACACCGGCGCGATCAAGGTCGGCGACACGGTCAAGATCAGTTACGTCGACCAGAGCCGCGCCAACATCGACCCCAAGAAGACGCTGTGGGCCGTCGTCTCCGACGAGCTCGACTACATCAACGTCGGCCAGGTCGAGATGCCGTCCCGGGCCTACGTGTCCGCCTTCGGCTTCAAGGGCCCGGACCAGCAGAAGCCCGCGGGTGTCCTCTCCGGCGGTGAGCGCAACCGGCTGAACCTGGCGCTGACCCTCAAGGAGGGCGGCAACCTGCTGCTCCTCGACGAGCCCACCAACGACCTCGACGTGGAGACCCTGTCCTCGCTCGAGAACGCGCTGCTGGAGTTCCCCGGTGCGGCCGTGGTCATCTCCCACGACCGCTGGTTCCTGGACCGGGTCGCGACGCACATCCTCGCCTACGAGGGCGAGTCGAAGTGGTACTGGTTCGAGGGCAACTTCGAGTCGTACGAGAAGAACAAGGTCGAGCGTCTCGGCGCCGACGCGGCCCGTCCGCACCGCGCCACCTACAAGAAGCTGACCCGGGGCTGATCGGTCTTGCGCCACATCTACCGCTGCCCGCTGCGCTGGGCGGACATGGACGCGTACGGCCACGTCAACAACGTGGTGTTCCTCCGCTACCTGGAGGAAGCCCGTATCGACTTCCTGTTCCGCCCGGAGAAGGACTTCAAGCAGGGGTCCGTGGTGGCGCGTCACGAGATCGACTACAAGCGGCAGTTGGTCCACCGGCACGCGCCGGTGGACATCGAGCTGTGGGTGACGCAGATCCGTGCGGCGTCCTTCACCATCGCCTACGAGGTGAAGGACCCGGACCAGGTCTACGTCACCGCCTCGACGGTCATCGTGCCGTTCGACTTCGAGCAGCAGCGCCCGCGCCGGATCACCGCCGACGAGCGCGACTTCCTGGAGTCCTACCGGGACGACGCGGACGAGGCCGTCGCGGCATGACCGTCCTGCACCTCGCCGACGCGGGGGAGGCTGCCGATCTCGGCGCCTTCCTCGCCCGGCTGGTCCACTACGACCGTGCGGCCGCCGTGCGTCTCCAGGCGCACGGCACCACCCTCGCGGTGTTCGGCCGGCCCCCCTCGTTCGAGGTCCTCGCGATCCGCACGGCACGGCTGGCCAAGCCCTACGAGCACGGCCTCGACGACACCCTCGACGTGACCGTCTCCGCGGGCGAACTCCTGGAGTCCATCGACGAGTCGGCGGCCACCGCGACCGTCCCGGGCGCCGTCACCGGACCGCCGTGGGCCGGGGTGCTGCCGCCGCGCGGGGGCTGGCGCCAGGAACCGGGGCTGCCCGCCCCGGACGCCGTGCGCGCCACCGTCGCCGCCGTGGTCGCCGAATTCCGCTCCCGTACGCAGGAGTTGGCGCCCGAGCTGCGGACCCGCGCCGAACTCGACCGGCTCGGACGGGAGATCTGGTCCCGGCCGCTCGGCGACACCGTGCTGCCCGTCCGGGCCGCGCACGCCGCCCAGTCGCTGGGATTCCTGCGCCCCGTCGCGTCCGCCGCCGCGCGTGTCCGGCCGTCCGCCGCCCGGGTCGCGGACGACCCGCGGCTCCCGTCCGGTGAGGGCGAGTTGGGGCTGTACTCGTCGGGGGCCTGGCTGCGGCTGCGCACCCCCTTCGGGTCGATCGCCGTCCGCAGGGCGGGACTCGGCGTTCTGGACGTCAGCGTCCAATGACCCGGCCCCGGCTGGAACCGCCGGGTCACTCGGGACGGCTGTCGTCCGGCCACACGCCGATGTGGTCCGCCTCCAGTTCGAGGGCCACGCGGTCCCGCATGCCCAGCGTCCGCGTGTAGTCCGCGGGGAGCTGCAGACGCCCCGCCCGGTCGAGCATCGCGTACTCGCGGGCCACCACCGCCTCCTGGCCCGTCGCCGCGTCGACCTCCGTACGGCGCAGCACCTCCGTGGACGTCCGGCCGTCGCGGATGGCGACCGTGCGACGGACCTCCGAGGCGACCGCCTGGTCGTGCGTGACGATCACGATCGTCGTCCCCAGCCGCTCGTTGGCCGTGCGGAACGCGCCGAAGATCTGCTCGGCGGTGTGCGAGTCCAGCTCGCCGGTGGGCTCGTCGGCGAGCAGCACGGCCGGCGCGTTGGCGAGAGCCACCGCGATCGCCACCCGCTGCTGCTGGCCGCCCGACATCTGGTGCGGGCGCCGGGCGGCGCAGTCGCCGATCCCCAGCAACTCCAGCAGCTCCAGGGCCCGTTCGGACTGCGCGCGACGGCTCGTGCGGCGGGCCGCCAGCTGCATCGGCAGAGCCACGTTCTGGGCAGCCGTCAGATAGGGCAACAGGTTGCGGGCGGTCTGCTGCCAGACGAAGCCCACCACCTCCCGGCGGTAGCGCAGCCGGTCCTTGGCGCTCATCGTGAGCAGATCGCGGCCGGCGACCCGCGCCGCGCCCGCCGTCGGGGTGTCCAGTCCGGCCAGGATGTTCATCAGGGTCGACTTGCCGCTGCCCGAGGCCCCCACCACAGCCATCAACTCGCCCTCCCGGACGAGTAGATCGAGACCCTGGAGCGCCTGCACCTCCACCCCGTCCGTGGTGAAGATCCGCACCAGGCGGTCGCAGGTGATCAGGGCGTCGTGGCCGTAGGCGGGGCGGTCCCGGCGCGCGGCGGCACGGTCCGCGAGGTCGGCGAACGTCGGGCCGGCCGGCTGCGCGGAACCGGCGGCCTCCGTCGGGTCGGCGGTGGTCATGGGCGACTCCCGGTGCTGCTCGTCGAAGGGGTGCGCGAGGTGGCGGCCGGGCCGGCGGGCGACCTGCGGTGCACGGGTCCTGCCGTCGGGGCGGGCGAGCCGGTGAGCGGCCTGCGGTGCGCGGGTGCTGCCGTCATCGGCCGTCCCCCGCCCGCAGCTCCCGGACCGAACCGCGCCGCCCCGTCCACCACGCCTGCGCCAGCGCGACGCCGGTGGCGACGACCAGCACGGCGAGGGACGGGACGAGCAGCGAGAGCGCGTCCGTGCGGAGGCGGGCCGTTCCTCCGGGCGCGGGGCGGCCGGCGACCGCGATCGCCGTCAGATCGAGCCCGGGGGCGAGGAGACGGATGGCCGCCCAGCCCGTGAGCGCGCCGCCCACCGCCGCCAGCAGGGCCTGCGGCAGGGACTCCAGGACCAGCAGGCGCCGCCCCTGGGCCCGGGTGAGGCCCATCGTGCGCAGCCGGGCGAGGAGCGCCGAGCGTTCCGGGGCGGCCCGGACGAGGGCCAGCAGCAGTGCCAGCACCGCGTATCCGGCGCCTGCCGCGACCGCCGCCGTGTAGATCCGCTCGGCGCCGGACTGGAGGGGCGAGTGGACGTACGCCGTGCGCACCTCCGCGCGCAGCCGTACGTCCACGCCGCCGCCCGCCGCCCGGCGCAGGGCGGCCCCGTCGAGGTGGCCGCCGGTGAGGAGCAGCGCGGTCGGCCGCGCGGCCCGGCGGGTGAGCGCCTCCCGGTCCACGACGAGGAAGTCCAGGTCGGTCACGGCGGGCGTCACGTCCCGTACGGCGGCGATCCGCACGGTCACCTTGCTGTCGTCCTCCAGTTGTACGGAGAACGGGGCGGTTCCGAAGCGGTCGGCGAGGGAGGGGGAGGCGATGGCGGGGACCACGGCCTTGCCGCTGCCGCTGCCGCCCGGTCCGGTGGCGCGGAGGGTGCGCGCCGGGAACCCTCCGAGGTCGAGCTCCCGGGACAGCTGTCCGTAGGGGCCCGGTTCGACGCCGACCAGCGCCGCCGTCTCGCCTGCGGTGCCCGACCCCCTGCGGGCCTGGGCGCGGTAGGCGACGCTCACGGGGACCGCCTCGCGCACGCCCCGGATGTCGCGGATCCGGCCGGGCAGAGCGGTGTGCAGGGCGTGCGTGGCCTCGATGCGGGCGTCGGCGCCGGTGGCGAGGAGGGCGGCGTGGTCGCGGGCGGTGTGCACGCCCGCGAGGACCGAACCGCCGAAGGCCGCCGTGGTGAGCGCCGTGAGGAGGGCCAGCAGGGGCAGAGCGGTGGAGGCCGAGGTGCGGCCCGCGCGGGCCAGCGAGAGAGGGGCGACCACTCCGCGCAGGCGCCCGGCGGGTCCGGCCAGCCGGCGCAGGGGGAACGGATAGAGCCGGACGAGGACCAGCGCCGCGATGACGCCGACCAGCACCGGTGCCAGGGCGACCAGTTGGTCCCCGGACCCTCCGGAGGAGCCCGCGTCGTCGGTTCCCCCGCGCCGCAGGGCGGCCACCGCGGCCGTCGCGAGCACCAGCACGGTGAGTTCCGCGACCGTGCGGCGCCGTGAGGGACGGACGGAGGCGATGTCCTCGCGGCCCCCGTGGACGCGGACCGCGCGGTGGGCGAACGCGGCGCGCACCGGCAGGGCGACGCAGGCGAGGACGGTCACCGCGAGGGCGGCGGCCACGGCGGAGGAGAGGCGGGCGTGCGGAACGGCGAGCAGCGCGGCCCCGAGGCCGAGCGCCCCCGCCGGGACGGCGACCACGGCCGTCTCGGCGAGGAGCCGGCCGAGGACGCCGGGCAGCGAGCCGCCGCGGGCGCGCACCAGGGCCAGCTCGCCGCGGCGGCGCTCGGCGGCGAGGCCGCTCGCCATGAGGACGACGACCGCGGCGACCGTGCCCGCGCCGAAGGCGGCGACGGCCACCAACGGGGCGATGCCGGAGCGCAGTTCGGTGAAGGACGACAGGACCTCGTCGAGATCCGTCGTCGCGTCCGTCAGCGGGTCCACGCGCTCTCGGATCCGCGCCAGACCGGGGCCCGACTCCAGCGCGGCGACCGCCGAGGCGAGCCCGGACACGTCGTGGGCGGTCGGACCGGACGTGTCCGGGGCCACCTGCCAGTACCGCTCGGGCTTCCCGGGCGTGCCGAGCAGGACGGGTCCCGCGTCCGGCGCGAGCAGCAGGGCGCCGATCCAGTACGTGCCGCCGTCGCTGGGCAGCTGGATGAGGGACGGCTCGCGGATCAGCGGGGTGGACATCCAGTACGCGCCGTCCGGCTCGCGCGGCGCGACGATGCCGGTGATCCGTACGGCCAGCGGCGCGCGCTCCAGGCCGGGCACGTGGATCACCGAACCGACCTTGATGTGCAGGGTCCTGGCGGTCTCGGTGGTGACGGCCGCCTCCACCTCGGACGTCGTCGCGGTGACCGGGTCCGTCGCGCGGGGCAGCCGGCCCGAGGCGGGCCGGGAGTGAGCGCCGAGGGCGTTCTGCGCGACGAGGGCGACGCGCGGCGGCAGCCCGCTCGGCCGGGCCAGGAAAGAGTCCGACGCGTCGGTGGGGTCGGACGTGCGCACCCCGTACGAGGACTGGGCGCGGTCGGCGACCAGGGGCTTGTCGACGGCGGCCAGCACGGCGTCGTACCCCTTGCGCAGCGCGGCCTCGCGCAGGGCGTTCTCGCCCTCCCCCAGGGAGAGTTCGAGGTCGGGCCGCGGGGCGAAGAACTGGACGGTGGTCCGTCGCGGTGACGCGTCGTCGAGGGTCCGGCGCAGCCCCGCGTCCTCGTACCGGTCGACGGCGCGGGGGAAGGCAGCGGCCAGCGCGGCGGTGAGCGCGACCAGCAGGGCCAGGGCGAGAGCCGCTGCCGGGGCGGCACGCAGCCGGGTGCGCACCCAGGGGGCCGGCACCCGTGGCCCGGAGGCTCGGGCGGGCCCGCGCGTTCCGGCCTTCGTGCCGTCGTCCGTGCCCGTCATGTCACTCGCCTCCCTGCCGGCGCAGCGAACTGTCGGCGTCCGGGCGGCGCAGCGCCATGAACGCGGTGATGGCCAGCGGTGTCACGGCGACGCCCGCCAGCAGCACGGCGATGTGCGGCAGGGGGAGCCGCACCAGGACCGCGGGGACCGGGCGGGTGGCCTCCGAGGTCAGGACGATCAGCGGGACCACCGCGCGGGTCAGCACCGTGCCGAGCGCCGTCCCCACCACGAGGGCCAGGCCCACCAGGACGCCCTGCTCGGCGGCGATCAGCCGGGCCAGCTGGCGGCGCGGCGCGCCCAGCGCCCTGAGCACGGCGAACTCGTCCCGGCGCTCGCGCAGCGAGCCCGCCGTGCTCACCGCGAACCCGACCGCGGCCAGCGCCGCCGCGACGACGGCCGCCGCCGCGAACGCGGCCTCGGGGCCCGCTCCGAACGGGTCGTCGCGCAGCCGGTCGGCGACCTCGTCGCGCACGACGACCTGGGACGGTTCGGTGCCGGGCTGCTTCCGCAGGGCCGCCGCGACCCGTGCCGCGTCGCCCGGCGCGGTGTCCAGCCACCACTCGGTGGGCGGCACGCTCTGCCCGTGGTGCGTCTGCAACACCCGGTTCACGGCCCGCAGATCGACCAGCAGCCCCCCGCCGTCACCGTCCCCGCCGTCCGCCTCCGAGGTGGTCGGCAGGGCCCGTACGGTGTCCGCGATCGTCACGCGCACCGTCTCGCCCGCGAAGGGCACGTCCAGCTGCTGCCCCTTCCGCGCTCCCGCCGCCTTCAGGAAGCGGTCGGTCGCGACCGCCATGACCTCGGGGACGGCCGACCGGTCCGGGTGCAGACGGACCGTCACCGAGGTGACCTGCCAGGCCAGGTCGGCCGGCACGTAGCCGGTGCCGTAGCGGACGGACAGGGCCGCGGCGGACGCCTTCAGCCGCGGGCGCGTGGGGCGCGTGGCGTCGTCCGGTGCCGTCGCCGTGCTGCTGGTCTGCGCGTCGGCCTTCCAGCCGGCCGGCAGGGCGAGCCGCCGCCGTGCCCCGTCGGCGCCGCTGACGTTCACCTCCCGCAGGTCCACCCGGTGCCGCTGTGCCGTGTCGACGGGCTGGGTCATGTCCAGCTGGACGCCGGTCAGGGTCAGGGGTCCCGTCGCGAGGTCCAGTGACAGGGCGTGAAGCCGTCCGTCGGCGGGCAGTTGACCGATCCGCTCGGTGTACGGCGTCCCGAAGCGGTCCTCCAGCGTCGCCGACACGTCCACCTCCACGCGGGCGTTCGAGCTGCGCAGCCGCATCACCAGGCCGAGCCGTGTCGAGCCCTCGGGGATCGCGACCCCGCCGGTGGTCCCCTTCACCGCGAGCCCCTTCAGCAGCGGTCCCGCGGGCCGTGCCGCCAGGTCGCCGCGGAGCAGCATCCCGTCGGCGGCGTGCGCGGTGTCCAGCGCGAGGAGCGCCGCCGTACGGCCGCCCGACAGCGGCAGGGTCGTCCGGAGGGCGGGCGCCGCCGCGCGGACGCCCGGGAACGCGGCGAGGACGGCCGCCTCGCCCGGTCCGGCGTCG
The DNA here is from genome assembly GCF_036231965.1 of Streptomyces sp. NBC_01428. Classification (NCBI taxonomy): domain Bacteria; kingdom Bacillati; phylum Actinomycetota; class Actinomycetes; order Kitasatosporales; family Streptomycetaceae; genus Streptomyces; species Streptomyces sp. NBC_01428. Next base: position 5,988,632 of record NZ_CP109499.1, read on the forward strand.
CTGTCCCCGGTCACGCGCACCGACGTACCGGCGCGGAAGTCCGCCTGGTCGTCCTGGGAGCGGTTCCAGGAAGCGCCCTGGCCGATGGCCAGCATGCCCATCGCCACGGCGAGGACCAGCAGCAGGACCGGGCCCGCGCCGCGCATCGGGCGCCGGCTGAGCTGCCAGCCCGCGAGCGCCGCGGGCAGCCCGCGGCCGCCGGCCGCCCGGTGCTCGGCGAGCCGGGCCACGGGGGGCAGCAGCCGCAGGGTGAGCACGGTCCCGGCGAGCAGCGCGAGGGCGGGCGCCGCCACCAGGAGCGGATCGATGCCGAGCGACCGCACGCCGGTTCCCGCGGTGGTGCCCTGCTGCCCGGAACCGCCGGTCAGGGCGCCGGAGGTCTGCCGGTCCAGCTGCCAGTAGGCGACGGCGGCGATCACCAGCAGGCCGATGTCGGCGCCCGCGCGCACCGGAGCGGGCAGCGCCCGTGCCCGTCCCGGGGGCCTGTCGCCCGAGGTGAGCGCCGGCAAGGTCACCGCGAGGGCGCAGCCCAGCGCCACTCCCGCGCCGACGAGCCACACCCCGCCCCGTCCCTGGGCGACGTCCAGGCGCAGACCGATGCGGGCCAGCGCTCCCTGCCCGGCGAGCAGCCGGGTCAGCGGTCCCGCGACCAGCGGCGCGCACAGGGCCGCCGGGACGGCCAGCAGCAGCGCCTCCAGGGCGGCGAGTCCGGCGATCCGCCGACGGGAGGCTCCCCGGGCCCGCAACACCCTTGTCTCGCCCGCCCGTTCGGCGCTCAGCAGCCGGGCGACCAGCAGCAGCGCGTATCCGGCCAGGAGCGCCAGTTGCAGGGCGACGATGAGCAGGGTGGAGCGCGACACGAGCAGCGAACGTTCGACACCGTCCAGGATCTCCGGCAGCGAGGTCGTCACGGCGGTGGCCCCGCTCAGCGCCCGGTCCTTGCGCAGGGCCAGTTGTCCGGTCCGTGCGGACTCCCGCAGGGCCGCGATGCCGTCGGGCGAGAGCGTCGAGAAGTCCGCGGAGGCCTGCCACGCGGACTCCCCGGCGCTGACCCGGCCGCCGGTGAGGACGGTGGGGTCGGCGAGGAGCGGACCGTACGTGGTGAAGTCGACCTTCTTGATCCCTCGGCCACCCAGCTCGTCCAGCCGCCAGTAGGGCGCGTCCGCCCGGGCGGGCCGGTACAGGCCGGTGACCCGGACCTCGCGCCGGGGACCGCCGAGCCGGTCGACCAGGCTGAGGCGCGCGCCCGGCTCCAGACCGAGCCGTTCGGCCGCCGCCGCGGGCAGGGCCACCTCGATCGCGGTGCCGCCGGAGCCGGCCGCCGGGCCGGGCAGCCGTCCCGCGGTGACGTCGACCTGGGTGCGGTCGAGCGCGGCGAAGTGGGTGAGGTCGGGGTCCCCGGCCCGCGCGGCGGGCTCCTGGAGGGAGCGGGGGAGCGCGTAGGAGCCCGAACGCACCAGCGTGCGCACGGTCACCGGATATCCGCCGAAGGTCCGCCGGGCCCCCGCGCGGACGGCGTCGTCGGCGGCGGCCCGCTGGTCCTCGGGAACGTCCGCGCGGACGACGAGCGCGGCGTCCGCGGTGTTGCCCGGGTCCCGGAGCGCGTGGCGCATCGAGGCGTCGCCGATGGCGGCGGAGTAGGCGGTGAGCGTCGCGAGGACCGCGGTGGTCAGCAGAACCGTGAGCAGGGCGGCGGCCAGCAGAAGGCGGTGCGCCCGCGCGCGCAGTAGGACGAACCCCGTCACCCGGCCCCCCGCCGTCGTTCCGGATCTCGGACGAGCGCGATGCTTTCAGAGGGGAGGGCCCGAGGGTAAGCGCTTGTAGGCCCGCCTTGACCGGATCGTGACCGGAATCCGACGCCGAACGACCGGAATGCGCCCGTCAGTGACCGGTGATCAGCCCGCCGTGTTCACCATCGAGGCGGCCGCGTACGTCAGGTAGTTCCACAGGGTGTGCTCGTGCTCCGCGGAGAGGCCGAGCTCGTCGACCGCGACGCGCATGTGCCGGATCCAGGCGTCGTGCGCGGCCTGGTCGACCTTGAAGGGCGCGTGCCGCATCCGCAGCCGGGGGTGCCCGCGGTTCTCGCTGTACGTCGTCGGGCCGCCCCAGTACTGGATCAGGAACAGTGTGAGCCGCTCCTCGGCCGGGCCCAGGTCCTCCTCCGGATACATGGGCTTCAGCAGCGGATCCTCGGCGACCCCCTCGTAGAAACGGTGCACGAGACGGCGGAAGGTCTCCTCGCCGCCGACCTGCTCGTAGAAGGTCTGCTCCTGCAACGTGCCGCGCCGAATCTCATTCACGTCCCCATGCTCTCAGACGGGGTGACCGAGGACCCAGGGCTTAGGACCACGCCCGGTGACCGCGGCCGCTCGCCCGGCGGGCCGTCCGGCAGCACAGTGGAGGTATGGCCGCGCATGCTCCGGAGTCCGCGACGGAGGACCTCGCCCGCCGGGCGCGGGCGGCCCTGGTGCGCGAGATCGACCGGAGCGGGGCCTTCGCCGCCGACCCGGCCTGGCGGGAGGCCTTCGAGGCCGTCCCGCGCCACCTCTTCGTGCCCTTCTACTACGTGGGCGGCGCGGCCGGCACGGGCGGCTTCGAGCGGGTGTGGAGCGAGGACCCGGACCCGCGGGCCCGGGACGACTGGCTGCGCGGCGCCTACGAGGACGCCCCGCTCGCGACCCGGGTGCGCGACGGCGAACTCGTCTCCTCCAGCAGCCAGCCGTCACTGATGGCCAGGATGCTGGCCGAGCTGGACATACGGGACGGGCATCACGTCCTGGAGATCGGCGCCGGGACCGGCTACAACGCGGCCCTGCTCGCACACCGTCTCGGCGACTCCCGGGTGACGACGATCGACCTCGACGCGGAGATCACCGAGGCCGCACGCCGGCACCTCGCCCGGGCCGGACACCACCCGCACGTCGTCACCGGCGACGGCGCCCGCGGGGTGCCCGAACGCGCGCCCTTCGACCGGATCGTCGCCACCTGCACCCTCACCACGATCCCGCCCGCCTGGCTGCCCCAGTGCGCGCCCGGCGCCCGCATCCTCGCCCCGCTGGCCACCGGCCTGATCGCGCTGCGTGTGCGGGGCCCGGGGTGCGCGGAGGGCACCTTCCTGCACACGCCCGCCTACTTCGTGCCGCTGCGCGGCGGCACCTCGCCCGCCCCGCGGCCCGACCGGCTCGGCGGGCTGCCCGGGCGGGCCCAGGGCGAGGACCTGCTCCGGTTCCTGCTGACCCTGACGGCGGGCCGCCTCGACCCGCAGGACGCGTACGCGCTGTGGGAGCGCGAGGGCCGGCCCGAGCGCGAGCGCTACGGGGTCACGGCCGGCGACGGGCCCGCCCGCGCCTGGCTGGACGATCCACGGGGGCCGTACGTCTGGCCGCTGGCCTGAGACGGCGGCCCCGGACCGGTCAGGGCGCCCGGGGACGCCCCGGTACGCCCGGAGGCGGTGTTCCGGACTCTTCCGGAACACCGCCTCCGTCGCCGCAGATCCGTCGGACCCGTGGAGCCCTCCCTCAGCCCCGCCGGATCGTGATCGTCGTCCAGGCACCCACGTGCACCCGGTCGCCGTCCTGGAGCGGCACCGGGACGAACGGCTGGATGGGCTCCTCGCCGCCGTTGACCGTGGTGCCGTTCGTCGAGTTCTGGTCGACGACCGCCCAACCGCCGTCCGGTTGCTGGACCAGGACCGCGTGCTGGTGCGAGACGCCCGGGTCCTCCGGCGGCACCGACAGGTCGATGTCCGGGGTGTCGCCGGTGGAGTGCCGGCGGCGGCCGATGGTCAGCTGGTTGCCGGTGAGCGGACGCTGCTGCTCGGGCGAGTAGGCCGGCAGGTTCAGACCCGCGGCCTCGGGGCCCGAGCGCTGCATCATCGCCATGAAGTACTCGCGGTCAGGACCGATCGTCGCACTCCACGACAGTGGCTGCTGCTGGTAGCCGGGGCCGGGCGGGGCCTGGGTGGCACCGGGCTGCGGGTAGCCGTAGCCGCCACCGCCCTGGCCGGGGCCGCCCTGACCGCCGGGCGAACCGGCCGTCGGCGGGGAGATGACCCAGTCGTCGTCACCACCGCCGAAGCCGGGGCCACCGGACTGCGGTCCGCCCTGCTGCGGCGGCCGGCCCTGGGTGAAGGGGGCGGCGGGCTGCTGGGTGTAGGCCTGCTGCGGAGCGCCCTGGCCGCCGGGCGTGGGCCCGGGCGGCTGCGGAACCGGACGCGCCGGGTCGGCGCCGAAGCCCTGGTCCCCGCCGAAGGCAGGATCGCCGCCGAAGGCCGGGGGGCCGCCGTACTGCCGGCCGGGCGGGCCCGGCGGGATCGGCTCGGCCGGCCGGTTCATCTGCGAGGGCCGCGAGCTCTGGTAGTCGAACGGATCGTGGCCGGGGCCACCGGGACCCGGGCCGCCCTGTCCGCCCGGCCCCTGCTGCTGGAACCGCGGCGGGCCGGCCTGCTGACCGGGACCGCCCTGGACTCCGGGGCCACCCTGCTGACCGGGGCCACCAGGACCGCCGGGGCGACCGGGGCCGCCGAAGGGCGACGGGCCGCCGGGACCACCCGGCGCGGAGCCGGTGGGGCGCGGCGCGGCCGGGGTGTAGGACGTCGCCGTGTTGGTGAGGTAGTTCCACCGGCACTCCTCGCAGAACGGCGCGGCGCCCTCACGGGGCGTGCGGCACTGCGGGCAGAGCTCGGGTTCGCCGTCCGGCACGGCGGACAGGTGGGAGCGCCCTCCGCCCTGCTGCGGCGAACCGGGCGGCGGATAGCCGTATCCGGCGCCGGGGGGCGGCGGGGGCAACGGGGGCACGGCACCGGCCATGCGGTGACCGCAGACCTCGCACCAGTCGTCGGAACCCGACTGGTGTCCGTTCGGGCAGGTCGGCATGTCGGCGCTTCCCCCTCTCCTTTTCCGGTCGTTGTGACCGGGTTTCTCCGCTTCCCCTCGGGAACCGGGCTCGCTACTTCTTTACACGAACAGTCTTTGTGGACCGTGTCTCGAGGGTCATCTCGTCGGCCTCCTCGACCCGGGCCTTCAATCGCACAGTACCTGCAGCGGCGTCGACCACGTCCACCACCTTCGCAAGCAGTTTCGCAGTATCGGCGTTGCCGGAGGCGCCGGCGAGCTGGACGGCCCGTCCCAGCTTGGCCGTTGCTCCGTCGACATCTCCCGCTTTGCGCAGATCCAGGCCCTGTTGGATGACTTGTGCCAGTTCGGCCTGGCCCGTGTAGTGCGCGACCTGGGGGTTGATGGACGTCGAGGCGACCATGTCGTCGGTCCACACGGCCCGTACGAGACCCTGTGCGCCGAGGTTGTGCACGCTGCCGTCGGCCTGCGGGATCACCAGGGAGACCCGGGCCGCGAGCATCTCCTGGCCGATGCCCGCCGTCGGGACCTGGACGCAGACGTGGTAGTCGCGGGACTCGTCGCCCCACGAGCCGGTGGGGTAGTCGCCCGCGCGCGGGCCGGCCTCGGTACGGCGGTCGGTCAACTCCTCGACCGTGGGCGCCACTTGCTTGACGAACTTGATCTCGGTGCCGACCGGCGTCCAGAGCCGCAGCGCCACGTCGGCGACCTCCTTGCCCATCGCCGTCTCCATCATCTGCGTGAAGTCGGCCGCCAGGGCGGCAGGGTCGGCGACGATGTCGGAGGTGCCGAGCAGCGCCGAGGCGATTCCGGTGACCTCCTTGACCTCCCAGTCGGTGCCCACACCCCGCGCGTCACAGGTGAAGCGCCCGGCGCAGGATGCGAGGGCGGCCCTCAGGTCCTCGGGCGACTCGTGCTCGTTGCGGCCGTCGGTGAGCAGGATCCCGTGCCGGATGGACACGTCCGCGGAGGACAGCAGGCGGTCGGCGAGCCGCAGCCAGGTGCCGATCGCGGTGCCGCCGCCCGAACTGAGCTTGCGCAGCGCCTGCTTGGCCTGGCCGCGGGTGGCCGCGTCGGCGACCGCCAGCCGGCCGTTGCCCGGGTAGACCTCCTTGGCGACGTGCGTGCCGCCGATCACCGCGAAGTGCACGCCGTCGCGCAGCGTGTCGATCGCGGCGGACGTCGCGTCGCGGGCGTTGCGCATCTTGGTCGGCGGGTAGTCCATCGAGCCCGAGCAGTCGACCATGACCACCACCGCGGCGTCCGGACCCTGACCGGCCGTGTACAGATGCGGCGCGGCGACCGCCGTGCCGACGGTGCCGCCGCCGGTCGAGCTCACCGTGACGATCGCGCTGACCTCACGCCCGCCCTCGGGCAGGTACTCGTTCTGGTACACGTCGACCGAGAACTGCGGCACGTTCGACTTCGAGAAATTGGCCATGCCTTCTGTGTCCCCCTCGCGCCCCCGCCACCGGCGGGGGCCATGACTGTGCGGACCGGTCCCCTTCGGTCCTCGGCCGTCCCCGTCCGTTCGTCGGCCTCAGGCCGATCCTGCCCCCTGGACGGGCGCGGGGAACGGCAGGACGGCCACTGTTACGTTGTCGTGGCCCCCGCCGTCCAGCGCGTGGCCGACCAGGACCTGGGCGCTGTGCAGCGGCCGCTCGGCGGCGTCGGGGGGCACGGCCGCGGCCATGTCCTCGGCCGCCTCCGCGTAGTTCCACAGCCCGTCGGTGCAGACCACCACCACACCCGGCCGGTCCGGCTTGAAGGACGCGGTGTGCGGCTCCAGTTCGTAGGCGTCGGCGCCCAGCCAGCCGGTGATCGCGTGGGCGCGCTCGTCGGCGTACGCCTCCGCCTCGTTCATCAGGCCCGCGGCGACCATCTGCGCGGCCCACGAGTCGTCCTCGGTGAGCCGGGCGGGCAGCGAGGTGCGGTCGACGGGAACCCAGTAGGCGCGGCTGTCGCCGACCCAGCCGACGATGAGCAGGGCCGGGGTGACGACGGCGCCGACGATGGTGCAGGCGGGCGCGTTCACGTGCGGGGCGTGGTCGCCCTGCGCGGTGGACGGGTCGGCCAGCGCGTTGACGGCCTCCGCCGCCGCGACGATCGCCTCGTGCAGGGCCTGCTGCGGGTGTGTGCCGAGCGGCAGGGCGGCCATGAGCGACTCGCTCGCCGCGCGGGACGCCGCGAGGGACGCCTCGTCGGGGCGGGTCGCCGAGGAGACGCCGTCGCAGACGATCGCGACGACGGCGGGGGAGCCGTCGGGCAGCGCGGTCGAGGAGATCGCGAACGCGTCCTCGTTGCGGTGGTGGCGCAGACCCCGGTCACTGACCGCGGCGACCGCGCCCAACTCCTGCTCCATGTGATCGCGTTCCCGCGGCTGCGCGTGGCCGCAGTTCTCGCAGTACCCGTCGGTGTCGACCTGGCCGGACCGGCACGCCACGCACGTCCTGCCGCCCGCGGGGGGCGCGGGCAGGTCGGCGGTGCGGGGGTCGGCGGGGACGGCCGGCGCTCCGGGGGCGGCCGGGACGCTCCCGGCGGCCGGCGGGGCGAGCGGGTACTCGTCGGGCTCCGGGGGCCGGTCGAACCGTACGCCCGACGGATGATCGCCGTGCGGGTGCTCCGGGTGCGGGAGTTCGGAACCGCCCGAGTCGGTGCCCCGGATGTCGGCGGCGTGGTGCACCGGCGCGGGCACGTCGGAGGTGTCGGCCTCCGGCGCCACCGGCCAGTCCACGGAAGGCGCCGGCGGGGGCGGCGGCGCCGCCGGTGCCGCGGGAGCCGCCGCGGGGGCGCCCGCCGCGGCGCCGTTGATGGCGATGGTGGGGTGGTCCTGCGGTGGTGCCGGCGCCGTCGACAGGTCGTAGCCGCACGCACCGCAGAAACGGTCACCCGCCTCCAGCGGCTCCTCGCAACTGGGGCACCGCGAAAGGGCCGTGGGCTGGGGCATCTGGGACATCAATCACACCCACGTCCGGGGGCGGTAACGGTTTGCACGTTCCACCAGGTCGATCCTCTCCTCGCCGCCCCGCGCGAGCCGGGCCAGCGTCCGGTAAGAACGTTCGAGGCCGAAACGGAGGCCGCGCTCGTCCAACGCGCTGCCGAGCAGCACATGTCCGCCTCCGGAGGCCGGAGCGGAACCCTGGCTACCGGAGAGTACCCAGTCCAGGGCGCAACCGAGGACCTCCGTCGACAACTGCTCGCGTCGCACCGCGTCGAGACCGAACCCGTCGAGCGCCTCGACCTGCCCCGCGGCGGCCGTCAGGTCGTCCAGGAACGGCGGCGCGGCGGCGTCCGCGACCGGGCGCTGCCGCAGCCGCGCCCGCACGGCGGCGACCCGCGCCGCCGTGTAGTGGATCGACGACTCCGGCACGGACTCCAGGGTGCTCACGGCGGCCCGGCGGTCCCCGGCGGCGAGCTGCACGCGGGCCAGGCCGAACGCCGCACTCACATAACTGGGGTCCGTCGTCCAGACCAGGCGGTAGTACTCCGCCGCGTTGTCCAGCTGGCCGAGCACCTCCGCGCACAGTCCGAGGGCCAGCTTCGGCGCGGGCTCGCCGGGGAAGGCGTCGTACACGGCGTCGAAGGACAGGGCCGCGATCTCGTTGCCGCCCGTCGCGAGCGCCGTGACACCGCGGTACCAGACCACCCGCCAGTCGTCCGGGTGGTCCGACTCCAGCGCCTCCACCCCGTGCTGCGCGGCGGCCACCTCGCCCATCTCCAGACGGGCCCGCAGTTCACGCAGCCGCAGCTCCGGGGAGCCGGCCGGGGCCGCGTGCAGTGCGGCGATCAGCTCGGCGGGCGCCGACGCGATGAGTCCCGCGAGGAAGCCGGCGTTCGGGTCGCCCGGGTCCACCCGCGGAACGGGCAGGGCGAGCGCGGCGGCGGCCGCGGGCACGGGCTTGACCAGCGTGGGGGAGTCCGGACGCGGCGGCAGGGCCGCCGCGCCGTTGCCGCCCGCGGGCAGCGACGGCGCCGCCCTCCTGCCGCGGACGGGCACCACCCGGGCCCCGAGCCGCGAGACGTCCTCGGCCACCGCCCCGAACAGCTCCGTGTCGGTGACCTTCGTCTCCGGCCCGAACAGCGTCGACAGCGCGGGCCGCGCCCGCCCCGTCTGGAGGGACACCACCTCGCGCAGCACGCCGGTCAGCTGCTCGGCCATCTCCTGCGCCGACGCGAACCGGCGCGCTGGATCCGGGTCGGTGGCGCGCACCAGCAGCCGGTAGAACGACTCGTACTGCCGGAAGACCTCGATGTGGCCGGGGTCGGGCAGGGAGTCCACGAAGACGTTCGTGTAGCCCTGGAAGTCGAAGGTGAGGACCGCGAGCGTCCGCGCGACCGTGTAGAGGTCGGAGGCGACGGAGGGGCCCACCTCGGCGACCTCGGGCGCCTGGTAGCCCACCGTGCCGTAGATGGCCGACTCGTCGTCGTCCATGCGGCGCACCGCGCCCATGTCGATCAGCTTGAGCTGGTCCTCGGTCTGGATCGCGTTGTCGACCTTGAAGTCGCAGTACAGCAGGTTGCGGCTGTGCAGATGGCCGAGGGCCTCCAGCGCCTCGATGCCGTACGCGCAGGCCTGTTCCACCGGCAGCGGGTCCCGCTTGCCGTCCGCCGTCCGCCGGTCGTTGGCGATCTCCTTCAGCGACTTGCCGCCGACGTACTCCATGACGATGTACCCGTCCAGCGAACCGGTCCGCTGGTCGAGGTGCTCGACGAAGTTGTAGATCCGCACGATGTTGGCGTGCTCGATCTCCGCGAGGAAGCGCCGCTCGGAGATCGCCGCCGCCATCGCGTCCTGGTCGCCCGTGTCCAGCAGCCCCTTGAGGACCACCCAGCGGTCGGAGACCGCGCGGTCCACGGCGAGGTACACCCAGCCGAGCCCGCCGTGCGCGAGACAGCCCGCCACCTCGTACTGGCCGTGCACGATGTCACCGGTCTGCAGCTTCGGCACGAACGAGTACGGGTGGCCGCACTTCGTGCAGAAACCCTCGGTACGGCCGGGCAGGTCGCCGCGTGAACGCCCCACCGGCGCACCGCAGTCGGAGCGCGAGCAGAACCGCTTGCGCTCGGGGACCTCCGGGTTCTCCTGCACCATCTCGCGCGGATCGGGACGCGGCACGCCCGGGACCTCGACGAGACCCGCGCCGAGCCGGCCCCGGCCGGAGGAACCCGCCGTCGAACCGGAACTGCGCACCGACACCGAACGGCCCGTCGAACCGCCGGACACCGACCGCGACAGCCGGCCGGACACCGAGCGCCGCGACTGCGAGGAGCGCGACGACGTCCGCGAGCTGGCCCGCGAACTCCCGCGCACACTCCCGCTGGTGGAACCGCGCGCGGCACCGCCGCCCGCCGTCACCCCCGTCGGAGGCGAGTTCACCGTCCCCTTCCCGGACACGACCGGGGCGAGCCCGCACGTGTCGCAGTACAGCTCGCCCCCGCCCATGTCCTCGTACGACCCCTCGCAACCGGGCCGCTGGCATCTCTGTCGTTCACCCACAGCGTGCTCACTCACGCCGCACCCCCTTCCCCGCTCACGCGTCGGGCCCCCTGTGCTCCGCCCGGTCCTGCGGTCCGCCCTGCTCCGGCACCCTCGGGCTCAACGCCTCCGCGGCCGCCCGCTGATACCGCAGCACCGCCTCCTCCGCCACCCGGAGATCGCAGGGAGCGCTCCACAGCATGCGCCGGGCCGCGTCGTAGCGCTCCACGAGGAACGGGTCCTCGGCGAAACCGAGCCGAGCGACCTTCGCCTTGTACGCGTCGAGCCGGCCGCGCAGCTCCGCGCGGACCGCCAGCGGCGCGGTGACCGCCGTCAACGACTCACGGGCCCGCAGCAGTTCGTCCTCCGCCTTCTCCTCCAGCGCCTCCAGCAGCGGTGACAGACGGTGCCACTGCGCGTGCCTGCGGTACTCCGCGGCCGCCGCCAGCTGTTCCTGCAACGCCGTCGGCGGACCGCTCACGGCGGGCACCTCCGACGCGGCGATCTTCGCGAGGACCTCGCCGCGGGCACTGCGCGCCTCGGCGAGCGTGCGGTCCGCCCGGCTCAGTACGTCCCGCAGCTTCACCAGCCGCGCCTCCGCGTCCTGGCGCACGGTGAGCACCGCGTCGATCTCGCGGCGCACCTCCTCCAGGGCGCGCGCCTCACGGTCGTACGCCGTCGTGTCCGGCCGGCCGCCACCGGGGGCCGAACTCCCCTGCGCCGGCGTCCAGAAGGCCAGCGGGTCGGAGATGACCTGCTCGCGCAGGGTGGTCAGGGTGCGGGTGATCCGCTCCAGGTCGTCGCCCGAGGGATGCTCGCCGGGGCGCACGCCCACGGAGTGCGCGAGCCGGCGGGTGCGCTGGAGCTCGGCGGCCAGTAAATCGATCCGGGCGGGCAGCGCGGACCACACGGCGTCCGCGCTGACGACCATGTCGAGCGAGGACGCGTACAGGTCGTTCATCCGGTCCACCAGCGCGGCCAGCGTGAACCGCTCGCTGAGCTTGCCGGTGCCGGCCAGCGTCGGCGCGTTCGCCGTGGCCGTGGTGGAACCGGCGACCGTGATGCCCGATCCCCGCAGCAGCTCGGTCAGTTCGACCAGATCCTCACGGCTGGACCAGCGCCGGCGGGAGCGGATCTCGCGCGCGGAGCGCAGCGCGTCCGCGTAGGCGTCGAAGTACGCCCACAGCAGCGTGATCGAGGCGTCCGCGGACGTCCAGCGCTCCTTGGTCGTGCCGGTGAGTTCGGCGCCTTCGAGGAGCCTGCGGCCCGCGTGGTCCTGCAGGGCGAGGAGGGAGGTCTCGATGGCCTCGTGCTCGGCGGCGAGGCGCGCCAGCGCACGGTCCGCCTCGTCCCGGTCCAGCACCGGCGCGGGGGGCTCCGTGGCGCCCATCGATCACCTCTCGCTTCCTGTCCGTCCCCGCGCGCTCGGCGGCGCGCCGGGGCAACTCTCCAGTGGTATCAGGTCGGTTACTCGTAGTGGACGGTGGGCGGTTCCTTCGAGGGGGAGTCGTCCTTGAGGGTCGGCGCGAGCCACTTGTCGTAGGACTGGCGCCAGCCGTTCTTGCGGTAGTCCGCGAGGATCTGGTTCACCCGGCGGACCAGGTCGTCCGAGTCCTTGCGCATGGCCACGCCGTAGTACTCGGTGGTGAAGGTGTCGCCCTTCAGCCTGACCGTCGGGTCCTGCGCCGCCTGGCTCGCGGCGAGCGCGCCGTCGGTCACCACCGCGTCGGCCTCACCCAGCTGGAGCCGCACCAGGCAGTCGAGCTGGTTGGGGACGGTGATGACGGTGGCGGACGCGACCATCTTGTCGGTCGTCAGCTTGGCCAGGGCCGTCGATCCCGACGCCGCGCAGATCCTCTTGCCGGCGAGGCTCTTGTCGTACCCCGTGATCGAGGAGCTGTCCGGGGCGAGCACCTGTTGGCCGGTCTTGAAGTAGGGCGCGGAGAAGGCGACGTCCTTCAGCCGGTCGCAGGTGATCGTCATCGTGCGGACCACCATGTCGACCGTGCCGTCCTTGACGGCGGAGATGCGCTGGCTGGTGGGGATGGCGCGGAACTGGACGGCGTCCGGGTCGCCGAGGATGTCCTCGGCGATGGCGTGCACCAGGTCGATGTCGAAGCCCTCCAGGTCGCTGCCGGCCTTCGGGTTGTTCGGGTCGCGGTAGCCCCAGCGGTAGCTGTTCTGGTCGACGCCGACGATCAGCCGCCGGTCCTTGCGCGCCTTGATGGCCTCGATCGTCGGCCCGTCCGCGCTCGACGGCGCGGGGCTCCGGTCCTGCGGGTCGGTGCACTTCTCGGCCGTGGCCTGGGTGCCCCGGCCGAGGCCCTGACCGCCCAGACCCGCGCCGCCCTCCCCGTGCGCGTCGCTGAGCGGCAGCAGCAGCGCGAAGACGAGCGCGACCGCGCAGGCGACCGCCATCGCGCCCACACCGCCCCAGCCGCGCAGGCTCGCCCTCAGACGTCGTGCGATCATCGCCGCTCCCCCTCTCACCGGTACTCCGAAAGCCTGCGCCCGACGCCGAACACCGCGCCGGCCGCGGCCAGTACCGCGAGGACCGCCGCGCCGACCGGAAGCCCGCTCATGGCCCCCAGGCCGTCGCTCGCCGCCTGCTTGAACTCGGTCTGCTCGTGCGTCAGCGCGCGCGTGAGGCTCTTGTCGACGCCGTTGAAGCACGCGCCCGTGGGCTTCTTGTCCGCGGAGCCGATGACCTTGTCGAGCGCGTCCTGGTACTTGCCCTGCTTGTCGAGCGCGCGGGCTTCCTTGTGGCGGACCTTCCACTCCTTCATGTTGGACGTCGCGGTCCGTACGGGCTGCTCACCCGCCGCGTCGTCCGCGAGGCTCGCCGCCACGGCGAGGCCCTTGGTGAGCTGCTTCATCTCCGTGTCGAACTCGCTGTCGTACAGGTCGACCGTCGTCTCGTCGGGCAGCGTCTTGGTCTCCGCGCCGCGGCTGACCAGGGTGAGGTTCTCGTTGCCCCGCGCCTTCAGGGACGCGATCTGCGCGTCGTGCAGCACGTTCAGGGACCGGACCCCGTGCTCGTAGGACTCGTCGAGCCCGGCCCGGGCGAGGGTGTGCCCGACGGCCAGCCACAGCAGGACGACCACGGACGCGGCGGTCGCGGCGGCCAGGCCCTGGTTCATCACGCGGTTCGTCCGGCGGTAGTTGCGCCGCTGCGCCCACACGAGCGCGCCGAGCGCGACGAGGCCGAGGGCGATCGCCGCCCACGGGTAGGGCTTCGCCTCGGCGTAGTCCGCGTTCAGCCGCTGGTTCTCCCGCGTGTAGAGCTGCTGGGCCTTCGGCAGCATCTGTTCCTGCATCTTCTCGTTCGCGTACCGCAGATAGGCGCCGCCCAGCGGGAAGCCCTGCCGGTTGTTGGCGCGGGCGCGCTCGACCAGGCCGGTGTACTCGGGCAGCAGCCTGTTCAGGTCGGCGATCGTGGCCGCCGAAGCGGAGCCGGGGTCACTGCTGTTGGCCGCGGTGACGAGCTTCTCCGAAGCCGTCCGGATGTCCCGGTCGTACTGGTCCCGGGACTCCTGCGTCTCCTGGCCGCCCGCCAGGAAGCCGCTGGCGGCCGCGGTGTTGGCGTCGGCGAGGGAGCGGTAGATGTCGGCCGCGCTCGCGCTCAGCGGCTGGCTGCTGTTCAGCACGTTGTCCGCGGCGTCCGAGCGCTGCGTCATCTGCAGGGCGGTGACCGCGCCGAAGGCGACGACCAGCAGGGCCAGGAGCGCGCCGATGATCCGCAGGCGTCCGGGCTCCGTCGTCGCCGCGGCGCGCAGCCGGTCCACGCCCTCCGCCCACGCCGTACGCCGGGGCGGAGCGGCCGGTGCCGCGGTGGTCACCGGCGGCGGCCCCTGGGGAACTCCGGGCCCGGCCGGCGGCACGGGAGGTCCGGACTGCGGCGGCACGGCCGGCATCGTCGGGGCGCCCCGACCCGGTGGCGCCGCACTGCCTTTCGGCGGCTGTGTCACTTGACCTCCCCCATGGTCATCCGTCCGGTCGCGCTCGCCGCGGACGCGGCCGGCGCGGCCGTACGGCGTAGGTGCACGGCGGCAAGTATCGCCGCCGGGACCGGCATCCGCACAGGCCTTGCCTGGATCTTGTTCGGATCACGGCGCAGCACGAAATCGCCGGCACCGCCCCCTGCCCATGAACACGTGTTCCGGTCCGGTTCGGTTCCCGCGCCGGCGCGGCGGAACGCGGGGGCGCCCCCGCGCGCGCCCCCGCGTTCCACCGGTCCGGTCAGACCCCTTCGTAGAAGGCCCGCACGCGCGCGTGGACGTCGTGCCCCGCGCTCACCCGGTCCAGGCCGAGCAGCGCCGCACCCAGCACGGGCGGGGCCGCGACCACCTGCGGGACCGCCTTCGGGGCGCGGGCGGCGAGGAGTTCGGCGATCCGGTCGTCGAGCTGCGGATGCCGGGCCGCGAGGATGCTGCCGCCGAGGAGGACCGGAGTCTCCTCCGTGAGCAGGTCGAGGCGGGTCAGCGCCACCGTGGCCATGGCGACCACCTCCTCCGCGAGCCGGTCGACGAGCCCGCGGGCCACCGGGTCGCCGTCCACGGCGGTGGCGAACAGGACCGGGGTCAGTTCGTGCCGGCGCGCGTTGCCGATGTGCTCCAGGTGGAGCGCCTCGATGAGCGCGTACATGGAGTCCAGGCCGAAGTGCGCGGGCAGGGTGCGGGAAAGGGCGGTGGGTCCGCCCCGGCCGTCCTCCGCCCGTGCCGCGTGCCACAGGGCCTCCTCGGCCAGACCCCAGCCGCCGCCCCAGTCGCCGGAGATGCGGCCGATGGCGGGGAAGCGGGCGGTACGGCCGTCGGGACGCATGCCGACGCAGTTGATGCCGGCACCGCACACCACGGCGACACCGCGCGGGTCGGCTATCCCGGCGCGCAGGATCGCGAACGTGTCGTTGCGCACCTCCACGCCCGCGCCCCACGCCCGCGCGTCCAGCGCCGCCGCCAACTGCTCCTCCTCCACCGGAAGATCGGCGTTGGCGAGACAGGCGGAGACGTGCTCGACCGAGGTGACGCCCGCCTCCGCGAAGGCCCGCCGCACGGCGTCGGCGAGCACGTCGACCGCGGTCTCGACACCGACCACCGGGGGCCGGAAGCCGCCGCCGCGCGCGGTGCCGGTGACCCGGCCGTCCGCGGTGACCACGGCGACGTCGGTCTTGCTGTTCCCCGCGTCGATGGCCAGCACGAGGCCGGTGGGGTCTGCGGGGCCGGACCCGGCGGCCGTCCCGGCGCCGGACTCCGTCGAGGTCATGCCCACGCGAGGTGCTCCCGGTTGTGCGCGATCAGCTGGTCGGTCAGGGTGTCGGCGTAGGCGTACTGGCCGATCAGGGGGTGGGCGAGCAGGGCGCGGAAGACCCGGTCGCGGCCGCCGCGCAGGGCGGCCTCCAGAGCGAGGTCCTCGTACGCCGTCACGTTCGCCATGAGACCCGCGTACAGCGGGTCCACGGCCGGCACCGCGAGCGGCGTCGGGCCCTTGGCGTTGATCGCGGCCTGCACCTCGATCACCGCGTCGTCCGGCAGGAACGGCAGGGTTCCCCGGTTGTACGTGTTCACCACCTGATAGGGGCTGCCGCCTCCGCCGAGCAGCGACGCGGCGAGGTCCACGGCGGCCTCCGAGTAGAAGGCGCCGCCGCGACGGGCCAGCAGCTCCGGCTTCTCGTCGAGCGCCGGGTCGCCGTACATGGTCAGCAACTGCCGCTCCATCTCGGCGACTTCGGCGGCCCGGGAGGGCTTGGTGCGCAGCTCCTCGACGACGGCGTCGTGCGCGTAGAAGTAGCGCAGGTAGTACGAGGGGACCACGCCGAGCCGGTCGACGAGGCTGCGGGGCAGCCGCAGGTCGTCGGCGACGGCGTCCCCGTGCTCGGCGAGCAGCTTGGGCAGCACGTTCTCGCCCTCGGGGCCGCCGAGGCGCACCCCGGTCTCCCAGGTGAGGTGGTTGAGGCCCACGTGGTCGAGGTGCACGTCGGCGGGGGAGACGCCGAGCAGGCCGGCGAACTTCCGCTGGAAGCCGATCGCCACGTTGCACAGGCCGACCGTCTTGTGGCCCGCTTGGAGGAGGGCACGGGTGACGATGCCGACCGGGTTGGTGAAGTCGATGATCCAGGCGTCCGGGTTGCTGCGGCGGACCCGCTCGGCGATGTCCAGCACCACCGGGACGGTCCGCAGCGCCTTGGCCAGACCGCCCGCGCCCGTCGTCTCCTGTCCGACGCAGCCGCACTCCAGCGGCCACGTCTCGTCCTGCTGGCGGGCCGCCTGGCCGCCGACCCGGAGCTGCAGGAGCACCGCGTCGGCGCCCTCCACGCCCGCGTCGAGGTCGGAGGTCGTGACGATCCTGCCGGGATGGCCCTGCTTGGCGAAGATGCGCCGCGCCAGGCCGCCCACCAGCTCCAGGCGTTCGGCCGCCGGGTCCACGAGGACGAGTTCCTCGACCGGCAGGGTGTCCCGCAACCGGGCGAATCCGTCGATGAGTTCGGGGGTGTAGGTCGACCCTCCGCCGACCACGGTGAGTTTCATGGTTAACCCTTCACTCCGGTGAGCGTGACACCCTCGACGAACGCCTTCTGCGCGAAGAAGAACACGAGGATCACGGGGGCCATGACCAGAACGGTCGCGGCCATGGTGAGATTCCAGTCGGTGTGGTGCGCGCCCTTGAACGACTCCAGGCCGTAGGACAGGGTCCAGGCGCCCTGGTTCTCCGAGGCGTAGATCTGCGGTCCGAAGTAGTCGTTCCAGGCGTAGAAGAACTGGAACAGCGCGACGGCCGCGATACCGGGCTTCGCCATCGGCAGGACGACCCTCAGCAGGGTCCGCAGATCCCCGCAGCCGTCGACCTTGGCGGCGTCCAGGTACTCGTTCGGGATGGTCATCAGGAACTGGCGCAGCAGGAAGATGGAGAACGCGTCGCCGAACGCCATCGGGATGATCAGCGGCCACAGCGTTCCGGACAGGTCCAGCTGCTTGGCCCAGAACAGGTACATCGGGATGATCACGACCTGCGGCGGCAGCATCATCATCGAGATGACCAGCATCAGGGACAGGTTCCGGCCCCGGAAGCGGAACTTGGCGAGCGCGTAGGCGACCGGGATCGACGAGACGACGGTCAGCACGGTGCCGAAGCCCGCGTAGAGCAGGGTGTTCTTCCACCAGGTGAGGAAGCCCGGGGTGTCGAAGACCTTCTTGTAGTTGCCCCATTCCCAGGTGTGCGGGATCAGGTCGCGGCTGAGTGCCTGGCTGTCGCTCATCAGCGAGGTCAGGAACACGAACACGAAGGGCAGGACGAAGAAGAGGGCGGCGGCGAGGCCGAGCGAGTGGATCGCCACCCACTCCAGGAGCGCCTTGCGGCGGGCGGTGCGTTCGGCGGGGGAGACGGGCTTCGTCAGTTCCGCCGGCTTGTCGAGTACGTGGGTCATCGGTCAGTCACCTGCCTGGATGAGACCGCCCCGGCGCCGCATCAGGAACGCGGTGAACACCATGGACAGGGCGAACAGCACGAGCGCGACCACACAGGCGGAGCCGTAGTCGAAGCGCTGGAAGCCGAGGTTGTAGACGAGCTGGGGCAGGGTGAGCGTCGACTTGTCGGGATAGCCGGGCTCGAACTGCGTGCCGGCGCCCTGGATGACGCCCGAGGCGACCTTCCCGGCGATCAGCGGCTGCGTGTAGTACTGCATGGTCTGGATCACGCCGGTGACCACGGCGAACATCACGATGGGCGAGATGTTCGGCAGGGTGACGTACCGGAAGCGCTGCCAGGCGGAGGCGCCGTCCAGCTCGGCGGCCTCGTACTGCTCGGTCGGCACGTCGAGCAGCGCGGCCATGAAGATGACCATCAGGTCGCCGATGCCCCACAGGGCGAGCAGGGTGAGGGCCGGCTTGGACCAGGAGGGGTCGTTGAACCAGCCGGGGGCCGGGATGCCGACCTTCTCCAGGATCGAGTTGACCGGTCCCGTGCCGGGGTTGAGCAGGAAGGCGAAGGCCATGGTGGCCGCCACCGGCGGAGCGAGGTAGGGCAGGTAGAAGAGGGTGCGGAAGACACCCGTGGCCGTCTTGATCTTCGTGATCAGCAGGCCCACGCCGAGTCCGAACAGGACGCGGAGGGTCACCATGACGAGGACCAGCCACAGGGTGTTGCGCAACGCGGGCCAGAACAGCGGGTAGTTCTCGAAGACGTAACGCCAGTTCTTCGTCCCCGCCCACGTCGGCGGCTTGAAGCCGTCGTAGTGCATGAAGGAGAAGTAGACGGTCGAGAGCAGCGGGTAGGCGAAGAAGACCGCGAACCCGATCAACCAGGGCGACATGAAGGCGAGGGTCCGAAGCGCCGCCCTGCGGCGCTTCGAAGCCAGCGTGACAGTGCTCATCGGGTGGCTACTTCGCCTGCGCGATGTCCGTGTCGATCTGCTTGGCGGTGGATTCCAGGCCCGCCTTCAGATCCTTCGTCTTGCCGCTCTCGTAGTCGTATCCGAACTGCTGGAGCGTCACGAGGTAGGTGCCGCCGTTGATGGACGCCGGCGTGGTCGTGGAGTTCGGGTTCGACGCGATGTCCAGGAACGTCTTGAACCGCGGGTCGTACTTCAGCTTCGGCGACTTGAGGGCGGCGAGCGTCGAGGGCACGTTGTGGATGGCGTTGGCGAAGCCGACCACCGCGTCCGTGTCCGTCGTCATGTACTTGACGAACTCCCAGGCCGCGTTCTGCTTCTTGCTGGTGGCCGCGATGCCCGCGATGGTGCCGGTGATGTAGCCCTTGCCGTACTGGTCCGCCTGGTCGTCCGGGACGGGCAGCGGGGCGACGCCGATCTCGAAGCCGGGCTTGGCCTCCTCGGCCATGCCGAGCCGCCACTCGCCGTCCAGCTGCATGGCGACCTGACCGGTGTGGAAGGGGTGCTTGGGGCCCCACTCGTCACCGAGCTTGGAGCGGTAGGTCTCCAGCTTCTTGAAGCCGCCGAGCTCGTCGACCAGCTTCTTCTGGAGGGTGAAACCGGCCGTGAAGGCGGGGTCCTTGGCGACGTTCGACTTGCCGCTGCCGTCGAAGTACGTCGGCGAGAACTGCCCGAAGTAGTGCTCGGTGGTGGACTCCCAGCCGTGGTAGTTCGGCATGAAGCCGAGCTGCGAATACGAGTCGCCCTTGGCGACGGTGAGCTTCTTGGCGTCCTTCTCGAACTCCGACCAGGTCTTCGGCGGGGAGGAGATCCCGGCCTTCTCGAAGGCGGTCTTGTTGTAGTAGAGGCCGTACGCGTCACCGAGCAGCGGCACCGTGCAGCGGTTGCCGTCGAACTGGGTGTACTCGTTCATCGCCTTCGGGAACGTCGTCTCCGGGTCGATGTCCGACTTCTTGAAGAAGGGGTTGAGGTCGACCAGCGCGCCCGAGGAGCAGAACTTGCCCACGTTGTTCGTGGTGAACGAGGAGATCACGTCGGGCGCCTTGTCACCGCCGGCCCGCAGCGCCTGGTTGATCTTGTCGTCCGTCATGTTGGCGACGACGTTGACGTGGATGTTGGGGTGCGCCTTCTCGAAGCCGGCGACCATCGACTTGACGGCCTTGACCTCGCCCGGCGCGCTCCAGGCGTGCCAGAAGTTGATCGTCTGTTCCTTGGACGCGTCGTCGCTCCCGCCGCTGTCGGACTGGCCGGTACACGCGGTGGCGAAGAGGGCTATCGAGGCGGAGGCGGCGAGCGCGACCGCCGCCTTTCGGGATATTCCGGGCATGACGAGATCTCCCTGCGAAGGACGGGGCGGAACGGGGTGACGGGCGGGACGGTGACGGTGATGGGCTCGGCGGTGCCGAGTCGGTGGTGCGGATCAGCGGGAGGTGTCGAAGACCTCGTCGCGGGTGGCTGCCAGGGCGCTCTCCAACGCGCCGCGCAGTACGGGGTGTTCGTGGACGCCGCCGACCACGAGGCGCGGCCGGGACGCGGCCAGCTCCTCCAGCTCGGCCTGGACCAGGGCGCGCAGTGGTTCGCCGCCCGCGGTGAGCGACGAGCCGCTGAGCACGACGAGTTCGGGATCGAGGACGGAGACCAGTGAGGCCAGACCGGTGGCGAGGCCGGTCGCGTAGGTCTCCAGGAGCTGCCGGTACGGACCGTCCGCGACGGCGGCGGCCCGCTCGACGAGGGTGGCGGCGACCTCGGTGTACGGACCCGCGGGCAGGTCCTTGATGCCGAGCTCGCGGGCGAGCTTGGGGAGCGCCTGGGAACCTGCCAGTTCCTGGTAGCCACCGCTGTTGGCCTTGGTCACCTGGCGCACCAGGGGCGCCCCGGGCACCGGCAGGAAGCCGACCTCGCCCGCGCCGCCGGTCCAGCCGCGGTGCAGCCGGCCGCCGAGGACGAGCGCGGCGCCGAGACCGCCCTCGTTCCACAACAGGACGAAGTCCTCGTGCCCCTGGGCGGCGCCGAGGCGCTGCTCCGCGATGGCGACGAGATTGACGTCGTTCTCGTACTCGACGGGCATCGGCAGCGCGGCCGCCAGTTCGTCGAGCAGCGTCGGGGTGTGCCAGCCGGGCAGGTGCGAGGCGTACCGCAGCCGGCCGGTGTTGGGGTCGAAGGCGCCGGGTGTGCCGATGACCAG
Source organism: Streptomyces sp. NBC_01428 (assembly GCF_036231965.1). Classification (NCBI taxonomy): domain Bacteria; kingdom Bacillati; phylum Actinomycetota; class Actinomycetes; order Kitasatosporales; family Streptomycetaceae; genus Streptomyces; species Streptomyces sp. NBC_01428. The sequence continues at coordinate 6,009,529 of NZ_CP109499.1, forward strand.
GCGGCGGACGTCGTCCCGGGCGAGCCCGGCGGCCTTGACCGCGCCGTCGAGGGCGTCGGTGACCTGGCGTACGACGGGCTGGGCGGGGCGGCGGCCGGGGGTGGGCAGTTCGTACTCGCCGACCGTCCGGCCGGTGATGTCGGCGACGGCGGCGAGGACGCGGTCCGGGGTGACGTCCAGGCCCGCCGCGTGGCCGGCGCCCGGATTGACCGCGTACAGCTGGGCGTTGGGGCCCGGGCGGCCCTCGCTGGTGCCGGTGGCGAGCACCAGGCCCGCCGCTTCCAGGCGGGCGAGGAGCTGCGAGGCGGTGGGCTTGGACAGCCCGGTGAGCTTGCCGATGCGGGTCCGGGAGAGGGGGCCGTGCGCGAGCAGCAGGTCGAGTGCGGCCCGGTCGTTCATGGCGCGCAGGACGCGCGGAGTGCCCGGCGTACCGGCGGATCCTGCCATGTCTGTCGCCACCTGCCCTTCTCGGCCGACCAGCTTCCCAGGGGTGCCTTCGGTAAGTCCACCCAAGATCATTGTTAGGAAAGTTTCCTATTGCTGGTGCGAGGAAAGTAGGCCGGGTGGGGCGGAGGCGTCAAGAGAAACCACCCCCGAGGCAACCGACTCGTTACCTGCGGGGGTGGTGCTGTTCGAGGTCGGGGCACTGCCGTTCGAGATGGTGCGCGCTTGTTCGACGGCGTGACGGGTGCGACCCGTTCGCGGAGGCGGCGGTACGTGGACGGAGGCGGCACCCGAGGTGACCGGGTGCCGCCTCCTTCCGGCGGGCGAGTGCCGTCGCGCTACTTGGCCGTGCTCGGCGGGGTGGGTCCCGGGACGATCGGGGCCGCCGCGAGGGACTGCGGGGACGTCGGGTTGGCGTGCGCCGAGGGGGCCGCGACGCTCTCCGACGGGTCGACCGGCTCCTCCTCGTGGGCCGCCGCCACTCCGCCGACGATCCGGATGTCCGCCTCGTCGAAGGCCCGCTTGATGCGCCAGCGCAGCTCGCGCTCGACGGACAGGGCCTTGCCGGGCATGGTCTTCGCCGAGACGCGGACCACCATCGAGTCGAGGAGCACGCTGTCCAGGCCGAGGATCTCGATCGGGCCCCACAGGCGCTCGTTCCAGGGCTCTTCCTTGCTCATCGCCTCGGCGACGTTGTTCAGCACGGACTGGACCTGGTCCAGGTCCTCCGAGGCGCGGACGGTGACGTCCACGCCGGCCGTGGCCCAGCCCTGGGAGAGGTTGCCGATGCGCTTGACCTCGCCGTTGCGGACGTACCAGATCTCGCCGCCGTCGCCGCGCAGCTTCGTCACGCGCAGGCCCACCTCGATGACCTCGCCGGACGCGACGCCCGCGTCGATCGTGTCACCGACGCCGTACTGGTCCTCCAGGATCATGAAGACGCCGGAGAGGAAGTCCGTGACCAGGTTGCGGGCGCCGAAACCGATGGCCACACCGGCCACACCGGCCGAGGCGAGCAGCGGGGCCAGATTGATCGCGAACGTGCCGAGGATCATCAGCGCGGCGGTGCCCACGATCAGGAAGGACGCGACCGAGCGCAGGACCGAGCCGATGGCCTGCGAGCGCTGCCGGCGGCGCTCCACGTTCACCAGCAGACCGCCCAGCGAGGTGCCGTCGACGGCCTGCACCGTGCGGTTCATGCGGTCGATGAGCTTGGTGATCGCCCGCCGCACCATCACTCTCAGCACCGCGGCTATCACCACGATGAGCAGCACGCGCAGACCGATCGCGAGCCAGGTCGACCAGTTCTCCTCGACCCAGCTCGCTGCGTTGGTCGCACTTTCCTGGGCGTCCTGAAGCGTGGGGGCGACCCGACCTGTCGTCGACGGGGACGGCGACGGGGTCGGGGCGGCGGCCAGGGCCGATAGGACGGTCAGGGACACGGCAGGTACCTCCAGGCGTAGCGGTCCGCCCACGGCCGGGGACATAAGAGGCGCCGTTCGGGCAGAACCACCACACTAACGGGGCATCGTGTGTGGATCGTTGTGTTCAGTGGGGGAGAGACGGTGCTCACCTGGGGATGTAGGGGGTGTGGTCGAAAACACTCCCAGCCCGTTACCGGGACATGGTGGCGCTTCCACCAGGCATGAGGAGAGACTGGCTACAGATCGTCCCGGCGCGAGCCACGCGCCGCCGGCGTACAAGGAGGCATCCGTGCCGCACGTCCTGGTTCTCAACGCGTCGTACGAGCCGCTCGGCGTCGTACCGCTCCGCCGCGCGCTCGTCCTCGTCCTGGAGAACAAAGCCGTCTCCCTCGAGGAATCCGGCGCCTTCCTGCACAGCGCGACCGTTACTGTCCCCGCACCCAGCGTGGTCCGGCTGAAGAGGTTCGTACGGGTTCCCTACCGAGGGCCCGTCCCGCTGACCAGGCGAGCTCTGTTCGCCCGTGACGGCGGCCGGTGCATGTACTGCGGTGGCGTCGCAACCAGCGTCGACCACGTCATCCCGCGCTCCCGTGGGGGTCAGCACGCCTGGGACAACGTGGTGGCGTCCTGCCGCCGCTGCAACCACACCAAGGCCGACCGCCACCTGGTCGAGATCGGCTGGCGTCTGCGCCACAAACCCGCCCCGCCGACGGGGCTCGCCTGGCGCATCATCGGAACCGGGCACAGGGACCCGCGCTGGATGCCCTACCTGCAGCCTTACGGCGCGGACGACGCGATGGCCCGGATCGACGGCATTTCAGCCTGACGATCCGGGCTTTTGTGTTGGCACACCCCGTGCGGCACGCCGTGCCCGGACCGCCGGGAGGACCCCTGTGCCTCCCGGCGGACGGGCGCGTCCGCATGCGCGCCCCTCAGAGGTGGCGCAGCTCCGCGGGCCGCATGGAGCGGCGCAGCAGGGGCAGGGACGTGGCCGCGGCGAGCAGGCAGGCCGCGTAGACGGCGAAGGGGACCACCAGCGGCACCAGGGGGACCGTCCCGTGGCCGGCCAGCTGTCCGTACCAGAAGCCGACGACGAGCCCTCCGGCACCGGCGACCGCGACGGCCGGGGCGAGCGGCAGGGCCGTCTCCAGGAGCAGCGCGCGGCCGAGCACGCTCCGCGGCACGCCCGCCGCGACCTGCGCCGCCAGGCCCCGGCGCCGGGTGGCCAGCGACTCGGCGGTGCCCACGGCGAGCCCGGACAGGGCGAGCGCGAGAGCGATCAGGATCGCCGCACCGGTGAGGTCGACCCCGGTGGTGTAGAAGGACAGGTTCGCCCCGAGCATCCCGGGGTCGCGTCCGGTGAGGTCGTCGAGCAGCACCTGGCGTACGCCCACGAAGGCGGTCCCCACGACGGTCACCAGCAGCACCGCCGCGTGGCTGCGGGCCCCGGCCCACGGGTCGTCCCGCAGCCGTTCGGCCGCGATCAGGGTCGCCGCGTTCCCGGTGCGTTCCGCGAGCACGCGGCCGATCAGCCGGGCGGCGGCGCCCGCCGCCCGGACGGCGCCGAGGCCGGTGAGGATCACCACGGTCAGCACGAACCCCTGGGTCGTCTCGTAGCCGCCGAGGCGGCTCGGGCCGAGGGCGAGGCCGGTGAGAAGGATCACCAGCGCCGTCACGAGGACGACACGGCCCGGACCCCGTCCCCGCGCCGGACGGGTCCGGCGCACGTGGCCCAGCGGCGAGGCGACGACACGGCGCAGCGCGAACACGCTCACCAGGGCGCCCAGCACGGGCACGGCCACCGCGACCAGCGCGCACGCCGTCCAGAGAAGAGCGGGCGGGTCCGGCCACCGGTGCCACAGGTACGGAACGGCGACGGCGGTGGGGGCCACCGAGCCGATGAGGCAGGCGAGTCCGGTCTCCAGGGCGGCGATCCGCCGCACCTGGCCGGGAGCCGCCCCCGCGAGGCGCAGTGCGGCGAGCCGCCGGTCGCGGTGGACGGCGCCGACGCGGGCGCACTGCCCGAGGAAGCCCAGCACCGGCACCAGCAGGAGCACCAGGGCCAGGACCACGCCGGAACGCTCGCCGGGGTTGTCGAGCAGGCCGTCGGCCACCGGCACCCTGCGGCTCCCGCGGATCGAGAGGACCGCCACGGCGGTCAGGCCGAGGCCGGTGGCGAGAGCCGCGCCGGCCGCCGTCAGCGTCACGCGCCACCACTCCCGCCGGTCGGAGCCGCGGGTCAGGAGCAGGGCGAGTCCGAGGTCCGTTCTCACCGGGGCACCTCCTGGACCCGGAGTGCGCCGGGAGCCGTCGACGCGAGGCCGTGGCCGGCCGCCGCGCCGTCCCGCAGCGCGACCTCCCGGTCCGCGTACGCCGCCACCTGGGCGTCGTGCGTGACCAGGAGGACCGCCGTGCCGGACGCCCGCGCGGTCCGGATCAGCGCGCTCATCACCTGCTCCCCGGCGAGGGAGTCGAGGGCGCCGGTCGGCTCGTCCGCGAACACGATCCTCGGTTCCGTCGCCAGGGCCCGGGCCAGCGCCACCCGCTGGGCCTCGCCGCCGCTCATCTCGCCGGGCCGGCTCGCCGCCCGCTCCTGGACGCCGAACCGCTCCAGCCAGGCGCCCGCCCGCTCGCGCGCCGCCGGGCGGGGTGTGCCCGCGAGCATCAGCGGCAGCGCCACGTTGTCGGCGGCCGTCAGCTCGGGGATCAGCTGTCCGAACTGGAACACCACCCCGAACTCCGTCCTGCGCAGCTCGCTGAGCCGCTTCTCGGGCAGCAGGTCGAGGCGCTCACCGGCGTACTCCACCGTCCCGAGGTCGGGCCGGACGATGCCCGCCAGGCAGTGCAGCAGCGTCGACTTGCCGCTGCCGCTGGGTCCCGTGACCGCGACCACCTCGCCGGCGGCCAGCTCGATCGAGGCGCCGCGCAGGGCCTGGGTGGGCCCGTGGGCCTTGACCAGGCCGTGGGCGGCGAGAAGGGGAGTGCTCATGTCGCGTCGACCTCCGCGGTCAGAGGGACGAGCCGGGCCGCGGTGGTGTTCATCCAACGCAGGTCGGCGTCCAGGTGGTTGAGGGCGTAGTCGGCCGAGAGGACGGTCGCGAGGTCGGCGCCGGGCTCCGTCTTCACGGCGGTGAGTTCGCGCATCCGCTCCATGTGGGCGAGGCGCTGGGCGCGCAGGTAGCCGGCCGGATCCGCCGAGGCGAGGATCGAGACGACGACCTTGGCGAAGATCTCGTTCGTCACGAAGGGGGCGGGCGGGGTGATCTCGCCCGCCCACCGGGCCAGTTCGCGCGAGCCGTCGTCGGTCGAGCGGTACAGCGTCCGCTCCGGACCGCCGTCCGAGTCGGTGCCGTCGATCGCGGCGAGTCCGTCGCGGACCAGCCGTTGCAGCGTCGTGTAGACCTGCCCGTAGGCCAACGGGCGTGCCTGCGGGAAGCGTTCGTCGTGCCGTCGCTTGAGGTCGTACCCATGGCTGGGTCCTCCGGCGAGCAGCCCCAACAGGATGTGACGGGTGCTCATGGACTGAGTATGTACTCAATATATGTACTGAGTGAATAGCTGGCCGGAAGATCGCCGAAAATTGATCACCGGGGGCAGCCGTGTCCGGCCCGCGGGTCAGTCCGCGACCGCGTAAACCCCCACCGACCACAACGAATACCCGTACTTGGTCGCGCGCTTGACGCCCTGGACGCGCAGGTAACGCGCATCGCGTTCGTCGAAGCGGACGTCCTCCCGGCCGCCCCGGCTGTCCGTCACGGTGGCCGCCGTGCGCCAGACGCGGCCGTCGGCGGAGACCTGCACCCGGTAGGCGGAGGGGTGGGCGTCCTGCCAGTGCAGGGTGAGGCGGCCGAGGCGGGCCGGTTCGGCCAGACGCACCTGCCACCAGGCGCCGTCCTCGACGGGGGAGGACCAACGCGTCGCCGGGTCACCGTCGTTGGCCGCCGAGGCCGGGAAGTCCGGGGTCTCGTCGCCGGACGAGGAGGCCGTGCCGCTGCGCGCCAGGTCGGGGCCCGCCGTGCGGGGGAAGGCCCGGACGGTCAGGGTGCGGGTCTCGGAGCCGAACGTGACCGGCACCTCGTAGGTGCCCGAGGGGGTGCCCGGCGCGACCGTGACCTCGACCGGGGTGTCGACGACCGCGCCGCGCGGGAGCGTCGCGGAACTCCGCCGGACCTCGACCCGGATGCCCTTGGGGGCCTTCGCGGTCAGTTCGCCGCGGACGTCGGAGGGGCGCAGTGAGGTGATCCGGGCCGTCACCCGCAGGCTGCCGCCGATCTCCGCGTCCGCCGTCGAGCGGGTCAACTCCAGTGCGGCGGCGGGGGAGTCGGCGAACCACGGCACGAGATGCCGGACCTGGTCGCGGGTGGGCCCGCTGACCCGGAGCGCGTCCGTGCGCACGTCTGGCGTGTGGATCTCCGTCGCGCCGCCGGCCGTCAGCGGGCCGAGGCGCCGCCAGCCCTCGCCGGGCACGTGCGCCTCGACGGATCCCGTGGCGGCGGGGTCGGTGAGCACGCTCACGGCGGTCAGCGTCCGGGGGTGCGCAAGGGTGAGGGTGCGGGGATCGGCCTCCTCGCGCGCTCCGCCGTCCTGCTGTCCGCCGTCGTGCCGGGGCGCGTCGTCCCGCGCGTGACCGGAGTCGTCCCGGGTGCCGCCGCCGGTGTCCGCCCGGCCGTCGCCCTTCGGCGTCGTCCCGTCCGCCGTCCCGCCGGGCTTGGTCCGTCCGCCGGGCCGGGCCGACGGGTCGTTGTCGAGCCCGGCCCACCGCTGGTACGCGGAGCGGGCCTTCGTCAGGAACGGGTCGAGCACGCCCTTGCCGACCGTCACCCCGCTCGCCGCGAGTTCGGTGCGCAGCCGCTCCAGGGTGCGGTACGCCGTCCAGGCGGCCGTCGCGTCACCCCGCTCCTGTGCGGCGGACAGGTCGACGGCCGTCTCGCCTGCCTCCCCGTACCGGGCCAACTGCGCCGTCCAGGGCTCCACTTCGGCGGCGACGGGGCGTCCGGCGAGCCGCTTCGGGGTCTCGCGCATCACGGTGAACGCGGCACGCAGCCGCTCGGCCGCCGTCGCGTTCGCGGCCCGGTCGGTCGTCGTCCGCGCCTGCCAGAACGCCGCGATGAGCGGGCGCAGATACGCCGACTCCTCGCCGCCCAGGACGGACGAGGCCTCGTTCCCGGCCAGTGCGCGCAGCGCGGCGGACCGCCGGGCGTCCCCGTCCGCGAGGTCCTCGATCGCGGCCTTCCAGGACTCCTGCGGGCGGTAGTCCCGCGGGTTCCACGCGTAGTCGGCCGCGGTGAACAGCGGGATGCGGGAGGCCTCGGCCTGGGGCATCGCGTTCGCCAGCAGCGCCGCCGAGCCCGTCGCGACCGCGGGCTCACGCCCATCGTAAGGGCCGAGGAACACCCGGTCCTGGGCATAGTCGTTGACCGGGTAGTTGTCCATGGTGACGAGCCGGTGGCCGCCGAACACCTCGCGGGTGCGGGCCAGTTCGCCGCCCGTGATGGTCTTCGGCACGACCCCGACGCCCGTCCAGGCGACCTCGACGCCCTCGGCCAGGGCGCCCGCCAGCAGGCGCCGGTAGTCCGTCGAACCGTCCTCGTAGTACTCCGTCGGCATCAGGGACAGCGGGGCCACGTCCGGGTGGCGGGCGGCGAGGTGCCGGGCCACGGCGTTCGCCACCCGCGCCTGTGCCCGCGCCGCCGCCGCGGGCCCCGAACCGAAGGTGTCCGCGTCCGCCCCGCAGTGCCACTCGCTGTAGCTGACGTCCTGGAACTGGAGCTGGAACGCCCGGAATCCGAGCGCCCACATGGCGTCGAGTTTGCGGGTGAGGGCCGACACGTCGGCGTCCGAGGAGAAGCACATCGCCTGCCCCGGGGCCACCGTCCACGCCGGCGTCACATGGTTGCGCCGAGCCCGCTCGGCCAGGTCCCGGAAGTGCGCGCGCTGCGCGGCCGGGTACGGCTCACGCCAGCGCTCCTGCCGGTAGAGGTCGTCGCCCGGCGCGTAGACGTACCGGTTCTGCTTGGTCCGTCCCATGAAGTCGAGCTGCGCCAGGCGCTGGTCGGTGGTCCACGGGCTGCCGTAGAACCCCTCGGTGGTGCCGCGCACACCGGTTCCGGGCCAGTCCCGGACCACGGCCCCGGCGATCCTGCCGTCCGTGCGCACGAGTTGACGGAGCGTCTGGACCGCGTGGAACAGGCCGTCCTCGCCGACGCCCGCGAGCGCGAGGGTGTCGCGGCCGTCGACCCGGCCCACTGCCAGCCGGTAGCCCCCGGTGGGGAGGTCTGCGCGCGGAGCCGCGCCGAGCGCCGTGAGGGCACGCTCGAGGGCGCTCGGACCGGCACCGGGGACGCCGTTCGCGCCCCACCGCCCGCTGCCCGCCGCTTCCGTACCCAGCCGCACCACCAGGGCGTGCGCAGGAAGGGTGTCCCCCTCGCGCGCCGTGCCGATCCGCCGGGCGCCCGCCTCGCGCAGAACCGAGCGCAACGCCTCGACGGCGTACGGGTCGGGCGTGCCGTCGGAGGTGCCGGGGGCAGCCGAGGAAGCCGTCGCGTGCCGGTCGGTGGTGACCCCGGGCGCGTACGGAGTGTGCGGCGTGCCGGGGGCGTACGGGGCCGCCGTCCCGCCCGCCGGACCGGTGACCAGGACGACCTCGTCGGGGACGGTGACCGGGGAACCCTTCGCGCGCAGCGACTGCGGACGCGGCCACACGGAGGGCACACCGCCGGCGGTGGTCCCCGCGTCGTCCGCGGAGGCCGCGGGACCGGCGTCGGGCGGCGCCGCGACGGCGACGGGAGCCGTCCCGAGAGCGCTCGCGACCACGGCGAACGCGAGTGCGGTCGTCCCCTTCGCCCGCCGGAGCCGCACGCTTCCCCCTCGTAGCCAGCCGCCCGGCCACCGCGCCGGAGTGGCGACGAGCCCACCATCCGGGTGGTGGGGGTGTCAACGAGAGTGGCCGAAGTGTCAGGATTGCCCCAGCCTGGAGGGGCGGCCCGGAGGGACGGGACGGCAGCGGAGTGTGACCAGAAGCACGTTGTTCGTCCGTGTACGTCTGCCGTCGCGCCCGCTGGGTAGGGCTGCGGTGACCGCCTGGGCATGCCTCTCCGGCAACGGCACGCCACCGACCGCCGGAATGCCCTCGGACGCCGTACCCGACTCGACCAAGGAGGCCCCCGTGGCCGCATCGGCTCACCTGCTTCTCTCGGCCCTGTCCAAACGCGACGCGGAGCCGTCCTTCCCCGGCCAGCGCGGCGGACGCGCGTCCGCCGAGCCCGAGGCCGCCGACCTCTGCCTGCTCAGCGCGGAAGGCGCCTGCACGGAGCTGCCGCTGACCAGCGAACCCCCGCTGCCCGACGCGGAACCCCTGACCAGCGAGCCGCCGCTGGCCGACGCCGCGCACCTGACGAGCGAGCCCACCTCCACCGGCGCCGCGTCGGGGTTCTAGATGGCATCGAGTGGGCCCGCCGAGCCGCAGCGGACGCCGTCGGATCCGGCACCGCGGACACCCCTGTCCCGGCTCGCCGAACTGCATGGCGTCGCCCCCGCCTACAACCCCTCCCCGGACCGCACGGTCGCCGCCCCGGACGCCGCGCTCGTCGCGATCCTGGCCGCCCTCGGCGTCGACGCGAGCACTCCGGACGCCGTCACCGCCTCCCTCGCCCGCCACGAGGCCGAAGCGGCCCGGCGCCTGCTGCCGCCGACCGTGGTCTGCTGGGGCGGCCTGGCCCCCGCCGGGCTCGACGCGCTGCCCGACGGCACCCGGCTGCGCGTCACCACCGAACAGGGCGAGGCCCGCGCCTCCGCCGAGGGGCTGCCCCCCGGTGTCCACACGCTGCACGCCACCGCGCCCGACGGCCGCACCGCTGACGCCCACCTCGTCGTCGCTCCCACCCGGCTGCCCGCGCCGCCCGGACGCACGTACGGCCTGCTCGTCCAGCTCTACTCCCTTCTCTCCCGCCGCTCCTGGGGCATGGGCGACCTCGGGGACCTCGCCGAGCTGACCGCCTGGGCGGGACGCGCGCTCGGCGCCGGATTCGTGCAGGTCAACCCGCTGCACGCGGCCGTGCCCGGTCACCCCACCGACCCCTCCCCGTACCGGCCCTCGTCCCGGCGCTTCCCCGACCCGGTGCACCTGCGGGTCGAGGACGTCCCCGAGTACCCGTACGTCGAGGACCCCGAGCGGCTGCGCACGGTGCTGAAGCGGGCCGAGCAGCTGCGCGAGTCCGTCCTGGGCAAGGGCGCGCTGATCGACCGCGACGCCGTCTGGGAACTCAAGCGCGAGGCACTGGAAGCGGTGCGTGCCGTACCGCTCGGTCCCGGCCGGCGCGCCGCCTACGCCGACTTCCTCGCCGAGGAGGGCCAGGCGCTGGAGGACCACGCCACCTGGTACGCGCTCGCCGAGGTGCACGGCTCCGACTGGCGCAGCTGGCCCGAGGGCCTGCGCGACCCCCGCTCGCCGGAGACCGCCCGGGCGCGCGGCGAGCTGATGGACCGCGTCGACTTCCACAGCAGGCTGGCCTGGCTCACCGACGCCCAGCTCGGCGCCGCCCAGCGCTCGGCGACCGACGCGGGCATGGCCGTCGGCCTCGTCCACGACCTCGCCGTCGGCGTCCACCCGGACGGGGCCGACGCCTGGGCGCAGCAGGAGCACTTCGCGGCCGGCATGTCCGTGGGCGCGCCCCCGGACGCCTTCAACGCGCGGGGCCAGGACTGGGGTCTGCCGCCCTGGCGGCCCGACCGGCTCGCCGCGTCCGGATACGCCCCCTACCGCCGCCTCCTGCGCGCCCTTCTGCGTCACGCGGGCGCGCTGCGCATCGACCACGTCATGGGTCTGTTCCGGCTCTGGTGGGTCCCCCAGGGGCAGCCGCCCACGGAGGGCTCCTACGTCCGCTACGACGCCGAGGCCATGCTCGCGATCCTGGTCCTGGAGGCGTCCCGGGCCGGGACCCTGGTGATCGGCGAGGACCTCGGCACGGTCGAACCCGGGGTGCGCGAGACGCTCCAGGAGCGCGGGGTGCTCGGCACGTCCGTGCTGTGGTTCGAGCGGGACTGGGAGGGCGACGGCCACCCGCTGCCCCCGGAGAGCTGGCGCGCCGACTGCCTGGCCACCGTCACCACCCACGACCTGCCGTCCACCGCGGCCCGGCTCACCGGTGAACACGTCGAACTGCGCGCCGGCCTCGGCCTGTTGCTCGGCTCCCTCGACGAGGAGCGGGCCGCCGCCGCGGCGGACACCCGGGAGTGGCTCGCCCTGCTGTCCCGGCTCGGGCTGCTGCACGGCCCGGCCGGCGGCAGCCCCGCGTCGGCGGAGGAGGCCGAGATCCAGGCCGTGCACCGCTTCCTGCTGCGCACCCCGGCCCACATGATCGGCGTCTGGCTGCCGGACGCCGTCGGGGACCGGCGCCCGCAGAACCTGCCCGGCACGTGGGACCAGTACCCCAACTGGCGGCTGCCCGTCGCCGACGCGGAGGGCCGTCCGGTCACGCTGGAGGACCTCGCCGCGTCACCCCGGCTGCACGCCCTCCTGGAGGTCGTCCGGACGGAGAGCGGCCCGGGCGGAAGCCCGGTCGGCGAGGTCGGCGGCGGGCCCGCGCCGGGGCCGGGAGGGGCGCCGTGACCTCCGTACGGCACCCCCGGGCGCGCGCGTCCTTCAGGTGTTCGCTACGTTTGCACCGTGGACAAGAAGAACGCTCTGCGCGCCGGTGCCCTGGCCGCCGGTACGACGCTGATGATGCTGCTCATGACGTCCCCCGCGCTCGCGCTGACCCGCGACGACGGTGACGACCCCGGCAACGGGCTGAGCGTGCTGGACACGCTGGGCCTCTACGTCGCGGCGCCGCTCGTGCTGTTCGCGGTCATCGCCGGCCTGGTGATGGTCCTGGACAAGTCCGACAAGCAGCCGAAGCAGGGCTGAGCGCCGCTCGCCCCACCACGTCTCTCCGTCGAGGGAGTTTCCGCACCCACCGGGTGCGGGGACTCCCTCGACGCGTTCGCGCGGGGTTCTCCGCAGGCCGGGCGGGCCGAGCTCCCGGGACTCCGGGCGCTCCGGGCGGTCCGGCGGAGGTTCAGTCGGCGGTCGCGGCCAGCAACGGACGCAGCAGAGCGGCCAATTGGGTGGCCTGGTCGCCGTCGAGGGCCGAGAGCGCGGCCGTCTGGACGGCGAGTCCGGTGCCCACCGCCTCGTCGATCAGCCGCAGGCCCTCGTCCGTCAGGGTGACCTGCAGGCCGCGCCGGTCGTGCGGATCGGGGGACCTGCGGAGCAGTCCGGCGCGTTCCAGTTTGTCCAGGCGTCCGGTCATCCCGCCGGTGGTGAGCATGAGCGTGGCCGAGAGCTGACGGGGCGAGAGCGTGTACGGGGCGTCCGAGCGGCGCAGGGTGGCCAGCACGTCGAACTCCCCGCGCGAGATCCCGTAGCGCGCGTACGCCTTCTCCATCCGGTCGCCCAGCGCCCGCGAGATCCGGAACACGCGCCCGAAGACCTCCATCGCGGCGGTGTCGAGATCCGGCCGGACCGCGGCCCACTGCTCGATGATCGCGTCGACGGGGTCCTGGGGGGTGCTCATGGGGCCGAGTATCCGCCGCGCCGCAGGTGGCCCGCAAGAAAGTGGCCCGCAAGTGAGCGGCGTGCGAGGGGGCGGCACGAAGGGAGCGGCGCGAAGGGAGCGGCGCGAAGGGAGCGGCAGGTCAGGGAGTGGGGCGCCGCCCGGCGGATCCGCGCAGGTAGGCCGGCCCTAAGTTGATCAGCAGTAAGTATCTTGCATCTAATTAGCTTAGGGCTAAGCTAATAGTCATGGCCACGAACCGCTTCGCCCTGACCGCGCTCACCGCGCTCACCGCGCTCGCCCCGGTCTCCTGGGGCAGCACCTACGCGGTCACCACCGAGTTCCTGCCCGCCGACCGGCCGCTGTTCACGGCCGCGCTGCGCGCCCTGCCCGCGGGGCTGCTGCTCCTCGCGCTCGCCCGCGTGCTGCCGCGGGGCGTCTGGTGGGGGAAGGCGGCCGTGCTGGGCGCGCTGAACATCGGCGCGTTCTTCCCGCTGCTGTTCCTCTCCGCGTACCGGCTGCCCGGCGGCATGGCGGCCGTCGTCGGCTCGGTCGGGCCGCTGTTCGTGGCGGGCCTCTCCGTGCTGCTGCTCGCCGACCGGCCGACCCTCCGTACGCTCCTCACCGGCGTCGCCGCCGCGCTCGGGGTCAGCCTCGTCGTCCTGAAGGCCGCGGGCGCGCTCGACCCCGTCGGGGTCCTGGCGGCGCTCGCCTCCACCGCCTCGATGTCCGCGGGGACCGTGCTCACCAAGCGCTGGGGCCGGCCCGACGGGGTCGGCCCGCTCGCGCTGACCGCCTGGCAGCTGACGGCGGGCGGGCTGCTGATCGTGCCGGTGGCCCTCGCCGTCGAGGGGGCCCCGCCCGCCCTGGACGGCCGCGCGGTCGGCGGCTACCTGTACCTCGCCCTGGCGAACACGGCGGTCGCCTACTGGCTCTGGTTCCGCGGCATCGGCCGTCTGACCGCCACCCAGGTCACCTTCCTCGGCCCGCTCTCACCGCTCACCGCGGCGGTCATCGGCTGGGCCGCCCTGGGACAGACCCTCACCCCACTCCAACTGGCCGGGATGGGGCTGGCGTTCGGTGCAACGATCCTCGGCCAGCTGAGGACCCGCGAACCCGCCACGGCGGCGGCCGCCACCGCCGCCACCTCCCGCAGGGGGGCCGCGATCGTGCGACAGGCCCCTCGGCCCGTCGGTCGTGCCGAGGGGAACGCTCCGGAAGACACGATGGACCTGTCGGCTCCGGGCTCGCGACGGTAGGCCTCCGGGCGGACGCCTCGCCGGCCGCCCCTCAGCCCCGTTCCACCGCGTACAGGAAGCAGCCGTGCTCCACCGCCCGCACATGGACGAGCGCCACCTCCGGGTCGGTGAAGGCCTCGCCGAAGGCCTCCTGGAACGCGTCCGGGGTCTCCACCAGCCGGCCGCCCAGGATGTGTCCCTCGGCCGAGTAGCGGCGCAGGACGCGGTGGGCGTTCGTGAAGGGGAGATCCCCGTCCGCCGGGCCCGCGCAGTCGTCGGCGTGCACGAAGACCGGACCCTGCTCGTCGTACGCCCCCGGGTCGGTGCCGGTCCGCGCGGCCCGGCGGCGCAGCGGGGCGTACGAGACGAGGGCGATGCGCTCGCCGGGTTCGCTGCGGCGCAGGCAGCAGCGCAGCGGCGCGCCGCCCTCCGGATCGGTCAGCGCGACGACCGGGCGACCGGCGTCGTCGCCGTCGCGGAGCTCCTTCAGGACGGTCGGGGGGATGGGCCGTGCGGTGTACGTCGTCATGGCTCCAGGCTCGCGCCCGCGCGGGCCGGGCACCGGCGGGAAACGGACATCGCCTTCCGTGCGGGTCCCGTGGAAGGATGGCGCAACCCACACATAACGAGGAGATGACCGCGTGCCTGGCACAAACCTGACCCGCGAAGAGGCGCAGCAGCGCGCGAAGCTGCTCACCGTTGACTCGTACGAGGTCGATCTCGACCTCTCCGGCGCGCAGGAGGGCGGCACCTACCGGTCCGTGACCACGGTGCGCTTCGACTCCGCCGAGGACGGCGCGGAGTCGTTCATCGACCTGGTCGCCCCGACCGTCCACGAGGTCACCCTCAACGGCGACCCGCTCGACCCGGCCCAGGTCTTCGAGGACTCGCGGATCGCCCTGCCCGGTCTGCTGCAGGGGCGCAACGTCCTGCGCGTCGTCGCGGACTGCGCGTACACCAACACCGGTGAGGGTCTGCACCGGTTCGTCGACCCCGTCGACCAGCAGGCCTACCTCTACACCCAGTTCGAGGTGCCCGACGCCCGCCGCGTCTTCGCGTCCTTCGAGCAGCCGGACCTGAAGGCGACCTTCCAGTTCACCGTGAAGGCGCCGTCCGGCTGGACGGTCATCTCCAACTCGCCGACGCCGGAGCCCAAGGACGACGTCTGGGCCTTCGAGCCGACGCCGCGGATCTCGTCGTACATCACCGCGCTGATCGTCGGCCCGTACCACTCCGTGCACAGCGTGTACGAGAAGGACGGACAGTCCGTGCCGCTCGGCATCTACTGCCGTCCCTCGCTCGCCGAGTTCCTCGACTCCGACGCGATCTTCGAGGTCACCCGGCAGGGCTTCGACTGGTTCCAGGAGAAGTTCGACTACGCGTACCCCTTCAAGAAGTACGACCAGCTCTTCGTGCCCGAGTTCAACGCGGGCGCGATGGAGAACGCGGGCGCGGTCACCATCCGCGACCAGTACGTGTTCCGCTCGAAGGTCACCGACGCCGCCTACGAGCTGCGCGCCGAGACGATCCTGCACGAGCTCGCCCACATGTGGTTCGGCGACCTCGTGACCATGGAGTGGTGGAACGACCTGTGGCTGAACGAGTCGTTCGCCACCTACACCTCCATCGCCTGCCAGGCCCACCACGCGGACAGCCGGTGGCCGCACTCCTGGACCACCTTCGCCAACTCGATGAAGACGTGGGCCTACCGGCAGGACCAGCTGCCCTCGACCCACCCGATCATGGCGGAGATCCGCGACCTCGACGACGTGCTCGTCAACTTCGACGGCATCACGTACGCCAAGGGCGCCTCGGTCCTCAAGCAGCTCGTCGCCTACGTCGGCATGGACGAGTTCTTCAGCGGCGTCCAGGCCTACTTCAAGGCCCACGCGTTCGGGAACACCCGGCTGTCCGACCTCCTCGGCGCGCTGGAGCAGACCTCCGGACGCGACCTCGGGACCTGGTCGCAGAAGTGGCTCCAGACCGCCGGCATCAACATCCTGCGCCCGGAGATCGAGACCGACGCCGACGGTGTCATCACCTCCTTCGGTGTCCGCCAGGAGGCCCCCGCGCTGCCCGCCGGCGCCCAGGGCGAGCCCACGCTGCGTCCGCACCGCATCGCGGTCGGCCTCTACGACCTCGACGCGGACAGCGGCAAGCTCGTCCGCGGCGAGCGCGTCGAGCTGGACGTGGACGGGGAGCTGACCGCCGTGCCGCAGCTCGTCGGCACGCGCCGCCCCGACGTGATCCTCCTGAACGACGACGACCTGTCGTACGCCAAGGTCCGCCTCGACGAGGACTCGCTGGCCTTCGTCACCGAGCACCTCGGCGACTTCGAGTCCTCCCTGCCGCGCGCCCTGTGCTGGGCCTCGGCCTGGGACATGACCCGCGACGCCGAGCTGCCCACCCGCGACTACCTCGCCCTGGTGCTGTCCGGCATCGGCAAGGAGTCCGACATCGGTGTCGTCCAGTCGCTGCACCGTCAGGTGAAGCTGGCGATCGAGCTGTACGCCGACCCGACGGCCCGCGAGACGCTGCTGACCCGCTGGACGGACGCCACCCTCGCGCACCTGCGGGCGGCCGAGGCCGGCAGCGACCACCAGCTCGCCTGGGCCCGCGCCTTCTCGGCGACCGCCCGCACGCCGGAGCAGCTCGACCTCCTGGAGGCCCTCCTGGAGGGCCGCGAGACCGTCGAGGGCCTCGCCGTGGACACCGAGCTGCGCTGGGCGTTCGTGGAGCGGCTCGCCGCCGTCGGCCGCTTCGACGAGGCGGAGATCGCCGCCGAGTACGAGCGGGACAGGACGGCCGCGGGTGAGCGGCACGCGGCCACCGCCCGGGCGGCCCGGCCGACCGAGGAGGCGAAGGCGGAGGCGTGGGCCTCGGTCGTCGAGTCCGACAAGCTCCCGAACGCCGTGCAGGAAGCGGTCATCGGCGGCTTCGTGCAGACCGACCAGCGTGAGCTGCTCGCCCCGTACACGGACAAGTTCTTCGCCGTGGTCAAGGAGATCTGGGACGGCCGCTCGCACGAGATCGCGCAGCAGGTCGCCGTCGGTCTCTACCCGTCCGTGCAGGTCTCCGAGGAGACCCTCGCGAAGACGGACGAGTGGCTGGCCTCGGCCGAGCCCAGCGCCGCCCTGCGCCGCCTCGTCTCGGAGTCCCGCTCGGGTGTCGAGCGGGCGCTGAAGGCCCAGGCGGCCGACGCGCAGGGGGCCACCGCGTAGGACGTGCCCGACGGGAAACCGTGACGGCGGGCGGGGAGAGCGGACCGGTCTCCCCGCCCGCCGTCGTATTCCCGCACGCCGTCGTCCCGCCACCCGTGGCAGGGGCCGGTCGGCACCGGTCCGTACCGGTCAGTGGGGGACCATTCCGCCCGTGACGTTGACGAACGTCCCCGTGATACCGCCCGCCAGGTCCGAGGCGAGGAACGCGGCGGTGGCGGCGATCTCGGCGAGGGTCGGGTTGCGGCGGGTCATGCGCATCCCGGCGAGGTTCGCGAGCAGCCCCTGGAGGGCCGCGTCGTCGAGGTTCATGTTGCTGTCGACGGCGGCGAGCTTCTCCCGGGTCAGCGTCTCGGGCACCCCGGCCGCCCACAGGCCCACGACCCGCAGGCCGTGCGGTCCCTGCTCCGTGGCCAGATTCCGCACCAGCGTGTCGATCGCCGCGTCCGCCGGCCCGGTGCCGCCCATCATCGGACTGCCGTGCGCGGAACCGCTGTCGAGGGTGAGGACCACGCCCGAGCCGGAGCGGGCCATGCGCCGGGCGGCGGCGCGGGCGGTGATGAAGTTGGTGCGGACGCCGGTCTCGACGGGCCGTACGAAGTCCTCGACGGACAGGTCGACCAGCGGCAGGCCCTGCACGTCGCCGCGTGTGACCAGGTTGAAGGAGATGTCGAGGGCGTCCAGCGAGGCGATGTGCGCCTCGACCGCCGCCTCGTCCAGCGCGTCGAGCACGGCGGTCTCGGCGTGCCCGCCCGCCGCCGTGATGTCCTTGGCCACCGTCTCCAGGGTGTCGGCCGTGCGCCCCACCAGGTGCACACGGGCGCCTTCGCGGGCGAAGGTGCGGGCGACGGCGCCGCCGATGGATCCGCCCGCGCCGTAGACGACCGCGGTCTTGTCGGTGAGCAGCATGGTGATCTCCTGAGGTGTTCGTTCGCCGTATGGGTCCTGTGTCCGCGTAGGGCAGGCCGTGCCGGTCGGCCGTACGCGTCGGTCATACAGACGTCACGCCCCCGCCCCACTCATCGGTCGGCGTCCGTCCCACGGCGCGGACCGCTCGGCGGACGGGTCGCCGCATCGCTCGCCCGGCCGCTCGCCGGGCCGCTCATCGGTCCGCCGGGAGCCGCAGCGGCAGACCGAACGCGAGGAAGAGGTGCGGCTCGAACGAGGTGATCTCCACGATGCGGTCGCCCTCGATGCGCAGGACGTCCAGGACCTGGGCCCGGTAGACCGTCGTACCCGGGCGCCGTACGTAACCCCCGGCCGCGAGCTGCCCGTTGGCCCGCGCGGGCAGGTGGCGCCAGTGCCCGAGGAACATCGGGGAGGCCGGGTCCAGGCTGATCCGCAGGAACTCGGTGATCGCCTCCCGCCCCACGAACCAGAACGGGTTCGGCGGCATGGTGAGCGCGATGTCCTCGCTGAGCAGGCCGGTGAACAGCGTGAGGTCGAGGCTCTCGGCGGCGGCCATGTAGCGCCGCAGGACCTCCCGCTCGCGGGCGTCGGTCTCCGCGGTCCACTCGGTGCGGCGCCGGGGCAGCCGGTCGCGCAGCGTGGGCCGCGCGCGCTGCAGCGCGCTGTTGACCGAGGCCACCGTCATCTCCAGGGCCTCGGCCGTCTCGGCGGCGGACAGCCCGAGGACGTCCCGCAGGACCAGTACGGCGCGCTGGCGGGCCGGCAGATGCTGGATGGCGGCCAGGAACACCAGCTCCAGGGTCTCCCTGGAGACGGCGAGCGCGTCCGGCTGCTCCTGTGCCGAGGGCAGGTCCTCGTCGGGGTAGGGCTGCAGCCAGGTGACACGGGCCGGGGGCTCGGCGCTGCCGTGGTTCATGCCGGGCAGCGGCTCGTAGCGCTGCGGGCGGCGGGCCGTGCGCCGCTGGAGGTCCAGACAGGCGTTGGTGGCGATCCGGTACAGCCAGGTCCGTACGCTCGCCTTCCCGGCGTAGCCCGCGCGGGCCCGCCACGCGCGCAGGAACGTCTCCTGCACGAGGTCCTCCGCGTCGTCGTAGGACCCCGACATGCGGTAGCAGTGCACGCGCAGCTCGCGGCGGTACGGCTCGACGAGCACGGCGAAGCCGCTCTCGTCGAGGACGGACTCCGCCCCGGAGTCGTGCGCCAGGGCCTCGCGCCGGCCGGAGTCCGGCGTCGCGTGGTCGTGCGTCGCCTGGTCGTGCGTCACGCGGTCGTGCGTGACGGAATCCGGCGAGCCCGAGCCCGAGCCGGGGCCGCCGGGGTCTCCCGGGGAGGCGGGCGACGAGGGCGGGGGAGGGACCGCCGGTTCCGTCACGGCGGCGGGCGTGACGGAACCGTCCGTCGCCGAGTCGCGGGCCACCCGGGCGATGCGGCGCAGCTGTCCGACGGAGGAGGCCAGGTCGTTCACACCGGAGTAGAAGACCGACGGAGGCTGCGGCACCAGGTCCTC
This sequence comes from Streptomyces sp. NBC_01428, assembly GCF_036231965.1. Lineage (NCBI taxonomy): Bacteria > Bacillati > Actinomycetota > Actinomycetes > Kitasatosporales > Streptomycetaceae > Streptomyces > Streptomyces sp. NBC_01428. Next base: position 6,028,801 of record NZ_CP109499.1, read on the forward strand.
GACCTGCCGGCCGATCGCGGCGATCAGGCCGCGCACGGTGTCGGCGGGTGCCGCCCGGCGGTCCCGGTACGCCTTCTGCCGGCAGGCCGCCGAGCAGTACACGGAGGAACGCCCCGTGCGTCCGGCCCGCCCGGGCAGGGGCTTCCCGCAACTGGGGCACACGGTGTCGGCGACCACGGGGACCTCCGGGCTCTTTCGTCACGCGGGGACGACGTGACGCTATCGGCTCGAAGGCCCCGCGCACCGGGGAAGCGCCGTAACCGACCGGCGTCCGCGCGCCCCGCGGATCACGGGCCGCCGTTCGTGCGGAGCCGGGCCGCCGCCCTGCGGGACCCCTGCCCGTGCGACGCGGGAGCGCCCTGCGCCGGCGGGGGACGCGGGAGCGCCTTGCGCCCGCCGGGGACGCGGGAGGGGCGGGGTGCCGGCCGGCACCCCGCCCCTCCCGAACCGTCCGGTGGCCCGGAACGTCAGCTCCGGAGGTCCTTCAGCTCGGCCGCGACCAGCTCCGCGATCTGGACCGCGTTCAGCGCGGCGCCCTTGCGGAGGTTGTCGTTGGAGACGAACAGCGCGAGGCCGTGCTCGGCGGTCTCGTCCCGGCGGATGCGGCCGACGAACGACGCGTCCTTGCCGGCGGCCTGGAGGGGCGTCGGGATGTCGGAGAGGACGACGCCCGGGGCGCCCGCGAGCAGCTCGGTGGCGCGCTCGGCGGAGAGGGGCCGCGCGAAGCGGGCGTTCACCTGGAGGGAGTGGCCGGAGAAGACCGGGACACGGACGCAGGTGCCGGAGACCTTGAGGGCGGGGATCTCCAGGATCTTGCGGGACTCGTTGCGGAGCTTCTGCTCCTCGTCGGTCTCGTTCAGGCCGTCGTCGACGACGGAGCCGGCCAGCGGGAGCACGTTGAACGCGATCGGCCGCTTGTAGACCTGCGGCTCGGGGAAGTCGACCGCCTCGCCGTCGTGGGTCAGCTTGTCGGCCTCGGTGACGACCTTGAGGGCCTGGCCGTGCAGCTCGGCCACGCCCGCGACGCCCGAGCCGGACACCGCCTGGTAGGTGGCGACGACGAGCGCCTCCAGGCCCGCCTCCTCGTGCAGCGGCTTCAGGACCGGCATCGCGGCCATCGTCGTGCAGTTCGGGTTGGCGATGATGCCCTTGGGGCGGTCGGCGATCGCGTGCGGGTTCACCTCGGAGACGACGAGGGGGACCTCGGGGTCCCTGCGCCAGGCGGAGGAGTTGTCGATCACGACGGCACCCTGCGCGGCGACCTTCTCGGCCAGCGCCTTCGAGGTCGTGCCGCCGGCGGAGAAGAGCACGATGTCCAGGCCGGAGTAGTCCGCCGTGGAAGCGTCCTCCACCGTGACACCGTCGACGACCGTCCCGGCCGAGCGGGCCGAGGCGAACAGGCGCAGCTCGTCGACCGGGAAGTCCCGCTCGACGAGGATCCTGCGCATGACTGTGCCGACCTGACCGGTGGCTCCGACGATTCCGACCCTCACGGCGACTCCCTTTGCGTGCGTTTTACGTGGTCCAGCGTTTCCATCATGCGTCTGACCCGGCCCCGCGTGTCCAATCCTTTCGCCGTGCCGTCCGAGGATCGGGACGCCTCCAGGGGGCTCCGGGAGCCCGATCCTGCGGCGGTCCGACGTCCGGGTACGAAGAAATCGCCCCGCGACGAAGGGGAACCGCAAGCCGTACGGTGTGGGCCCCGTCATGGTTTCCGGTCCGGTGTGACGTACGACTCGAAGTGGGCCGAACGTTTCGGCCCGCACCGGCGTCCTAGGGGAAACGCGGGAGGGGAGGGTGGCTGTGCTGCGCAGAAAGCCACGCCGCGCACCGGGGGCGGACGACCCCCTGGACGCGGCGCAGGAACGCCGGGTGCGGGCCGTGCTCGCGCTCGGCGGGGTGCCCCAGGCGGATCTGCCGGACGGGGTGCAGCAGGTACGGCTGCGGCTGCTGGAGCGCGCGGCCAAGGGGGACGAGGCGCCGCGCGACGTGTCCGCCTGGGCGGCGGTCGTCGCCTCGAACCTGGCGATGGACTGGCACCGGGCGAAGCGCCGGCAGGAGCGGATCGGTGAACGCCTCGCCTCGCTGCGACAGGTGGAGCAGCCCTCCGACGAGGAGTCCAGCGTGCTCGCGCTGGCCGTCGCACAGGGACTGGACGAACTGCCCGACGCCCAGCGCCAGGTCGTCGTCCTGAGGTTCTACGCCGATCTGCCCGTGCGCGGGATCGCCGACGAACTCGGCATACCCGAGGGCACGGTCAAGAGCAGGCTGCACACGGCGGTCCGCGCGCTGCGCGCCCGCCTGCACGAGGACGAGGTGGTGTGACGTGGCCGAGTACGAAGGGGTCGACGCGCTGCTGGCCGCGATCACGGACGCGTCACTACCCCAGGGTGCCCGCGACGACGTCGTGTTCATGGCCGAGCACCGTGCGGCCCGCGAGGACGTGGACATGCTCCGGGAGCAGCTGATCGTCATCGGGGACGCTCTGGCGGACCCCGGGAACAGCACCGGGACCGCCGACGCCGCCAAGAAGGCCCGGCAGACCGGGAAGGCCGGGAAGGCCGGGAAACCGGCGGGTGCCAAGACGCCCACGGTCACCGGGAGGCCGGGACAGGGACGTCCGGGGAGTGCCCCGGGCCGCTCCCGCCGGCGCGGCGCGTTCGCCGTCGGCGCCCTCGCGGCGGCCGCGGTGGCCTCCCTGGTCGTCGGCATGGGCTGGCTGGTCGCGCAGGGCGGGGCCGGAGCGAACGACACGTCATCCGCCGACTCCAAGAGGGCCGACACCGGCGGGAGTCTGCTCAGTGCGCCGGGCTACCTCGCCTGCTCCCGGCTCGTGGCCGAGGGCACGGTCGCCCGCGTGAGCCAGGAACCCGGCACCGGACAGGACCGGATCACCCTCGACGTCTACCACTACTACAAGCCGGCCAAGGGCGAGAAGGAGATCACCTTCCTGATGGAGAAGGACGTCTTCCCCCGGCTGCACCAGGGCGACGAGGTGCTGGTCGGCATCCCGCGCGGCGCGGCGGGCCCCGACATCTGGACCACGGGGGACGAGGCCATCGCCCGGGAGCGCTCCTGGATCGTCAAGGCACTGCCCGAGTCCCGCGGCATGAAGTGCGGGGAGTGAGGGGCGGCCCGGCCCGCCGACCGTGACGGGTGGCGTGGGCCGGCGACGGCGACGGCGACGGTGACCGGCGGCCTGGGCGGGCGACGCCGACGGACGGTACGAGCCGCGCGCAGGGGCCGTGGCGCACACGAAAGGGCGGGCGCCCGTTTCCGGACGCCCGCCCCGTGCCCGTACCGCTCACGCGGCCGGAGGCCTACGCCGTCACGGCGTGACCTTCTCGATCTTCACGCTGCCGGTACCCGCGACGGTGCCGTGCGCGTTCACCAGCTGGACCTGACCGAAGAACTCGCGTCCCTCGGGCGCGGCCGCGGCGGCGGTGACCGAACCGGACACCGTGGCCGAGGCGCCGGTGGCGAGCTTCACCGGGGTGGAGTCGTCGACCGTGACCGTGCCGAGCGCGCTGGAGAAGAACACGTCCAGGTAGTCGTACGCGGTCGAGCCCGACGGAACCGAGTAGCCCGCGACCTCGACGGTGTACGTGCCGGCGGCGGGGGAGGCGATGGAGACGGCCTCCTCCGAGTCACCGTCCGCGGACTGCCCGACGACCGTCCCGGCGGCGTCGTACACCGTCAGGTCCAGGTCGGCGGCGGTGTCCGAGACGTTGCCGATGGACACGTCGAGCGACGCGGCGCCCGCGGGCACCTCGACCGTGGTGGTCTGCGTCGCACCGTCGGCGATGGTCGGCCGGGTGCTCTTCGAGGAGCCGAGCGGGCCGCCCTTGAGCTTGCCGTCGATCGAGGCGAAGTTGTTCGTCACCTTCCAGGAGGCGGTGGACGGGACGCCCACCTTGGCCTCCGGGACGGTCACGACCGCCGGGTCGAACGCCGCGCCGAGCACGGCGACGTCGAGCTTGTACGGGTTGTCGAGCAGCGGCGAGGTGCGGCGCGCCTCGACCTCGATCTCCCAGACACCGGCCTGCGGGTCCGCGTACGAACGCACGTCGGGCTTGCAGCCGTTGCCGTCGAGGTAGTTGTTGTAGCAGTACGGGGTGCCGGTGTCCTCGACCGGAACGCCGTACGGGTGGATCGAGATGAACCGGGTCTGGCTCTTGTCCTTCAGCCCGCCGATCGCGACCTCCAGTGCGGAGGCGCCCTCGGGGACCGTGACGAAGGAGGACGTGGTGCTGTTGCGCTGCACCGAACCCGACGCCTTGTAGGTGTACTTGACCGGCGCGGAGACGACGACGGTCGACAGGATCTGCTTGTCGACGCCCTCGGTGCGCGGGTCGTCGACCTCCAGGATCGCGCTCTTGAGACCGGCCGACCGCGGGGCGGCCTGCACCTTGACGGTCACCGGCTGGTTCAGCGGGAGCCTGACCTCGTCCGAGCCGACGATGCGGAAGGTGTTCTCGGCGTTGTTCTCGAAGTACAGCTCGTGCCGGATCGCCCGGTCCTCACCGGACGTACGCGTCACGGTGATGTCGTACGTCCTGCGCTCGCCGGCCTTGAGGCCGCCCTCGCGGTCGTAGAGACCGGTGCCGAAGCCCGGCGTCTTCAGCGCGTAGTCGATCGCGGTGTCGACCGGCGCCTTCACGGCGTAGTCGTGGGCGGTGGCGCCGTCACGGATCGAGTCCCAGGCGTCGGGGATGTTGATGAGCCCCGCACCCTCCTCGTACGCCTGGACGCCCTTGATGTGGTCGGCCGTCGACGTCAGCGCGGTGCGCAGGGTGGCCGGGGTGAGGGCGAGGCCCTTCTGCTTCGCGGCGCTGATCAGCAGGGCGGAGGCGCCCGCGGCCTGCGGGGACGCCATCGAGGTGCCCTGCAGCATCGAGTAGCCGGCCGGCAGGGTGTAGCCCGCCTCGGCGACCGGGGAGCCCGGCAGCCAGGTCTGGGTGGAGTTGATGGAGGCGCCGGGCGCGCTCAGCGTCGGCGTGAAGCCGCCGTCCTCACGCGGGCCGCGCGAGGAGAAGGGCAGCATCGCGTACTTCTTCTCCACCTGCGAGCCGTAGTTGGAGGCCCAGGTGTCCTTGGAGATGGTCGCGCCCACCGAGATGACCTTGTCGGCCAGGCCGGGGTCGCCGATGGTGTTCGCGCCGGGGCCGGAGTTGCCCGCGGAGATGACCAGCTGGACGCCGTAGGTGTCGATGAGGCGCGTGTACAGCTCGCTGCGCGCGTTGTTGCCGTCGTTGAGCGCCGGCAGTCCGCCGATGGACATGTTCACGATGTCGACGCCACGGTTGGCGACGAGGTCGATCATGCCCTCGGTGAGCGCGACGTTGGTGCAGCCGCCGGTCCAGGTGCAGGCGCGCGAGGAGACGATCTTCGCGCCGGGGGCCGCGCCGTTCATCTTCCCGCCGAACAGGCCGTTCGCGGAGGTGATGCCCGCGACGTGGGTGCCGTGCTCGGACTCGATGACGCCGATGTTGACGAAGTCGCGCTTCTGGCCGACCCAGTCGCCGCCGTACGGGTCCATCGGGACGTCCTTGCGGATCTCCACGACGAAGGGCTGGCGCTCGACGACGTCCGTCGCCGGGTTGTCGGTACCGAAGTAGCCGATCTGGAAGCCGTCCTTGTACGGCTTCATCGGCTTGTCGTCGGTGAAGTTGCCGTTGTTGTCCAGGTCGACGGTGACCGTGCCCGCGGCCGGGTCGTAGAGCACGCCCCACACGTCGGTCGTGTCGCCGTCGCGGTTCGCGTCGCCCTTGGCGTCACCGCCGGCCGTCGACGACTCGCGGAAGGTGCTGATCTCGTACGATCTCGCCGGCGCCGTCCACGTCCGGCCGCTGTACGTGAAGGTGGGCCCGGCCACGGGGGTGATCATCGGGCGCCAGGTCGCGTCGCTGTCGAGGATCGGGTCCGTCGAGGTCACCCAGTCGACGATCTTGCGCTCGCCGGTGGTGGTCTTCTGGAGCGCCGGGTGGCCGAGGTCGACGCCCGAGTCCAGGATGCCGATGGTGACCCCGCGGCCGTCCGCCTTGGGGTGGTCCTTCACGAAGTCGACGGCACCCGTCTCGAAGGACGGGTTGTACGGGTTCTCCGCCGGCGTGTTCTTGCCGGGGGCCCGGTACGTGGTGGCCGTCGAGGTGTTGCTGCCGTGCTTCGCGGTGTCGGCGCTCGGCGTCGGGTCGTCCAGCGCGATCTCCTGGCGCAGGTCGATCCCGTGCACCGAGGACAGTTTCGCCGCGGCGGCGATGGCCGCGTCCGCCCGGCCCGTCGGGACGGTCGCCCGGACGTAGCCGAGCTTGTCGTAGGTACGGCCCACGGAGCCGCCCTTGACCGCGTCCAACTGCTCGGCGACCTGCTCGGTCCGGCCGGGGGCCGTGGCGATCATCATCGTGACGTTCTTGTCGCCGTTCGCCTTGGCCTCGGTGAGGAGGTCGGCGTCGCTCGAACCGAGCTTGGCGGCTGCTGACTTGGTGCCGGGGTCGGCGGTGGGCGCACCCGGGTCAGCGGAGAAGGCCATGGGTATCGGGCCGGCCGCGGAGAGCGCGGCCACCAGGCCCGCGGCCACGGCAATGCGGGCCACGCGTCTCGCGCCCGATATCGGGGCGCGTTGAGGGTCGGAGATCATCTGCATCCCTTGTAGGTAAAGGAACGAGCGTGGAGCGGCCGGTTCCGACGGTCGATACGGGCCGGTCGCGTCAGTCCGGTATGTGGACCCGGATGACCGCTCAGCTTTGCCTAAGGGGCAGTTGTTTGGGGAGAGTTGACCGTGGCGGGATGGACACATGGCGTACTTCCGCCACACGCCATGCCGGTGATCACCTGCTATCGGGCGATATTGCGGATGATCCCGGTGTCCGGCTCTGCCGATTCGGCGCCTTTTCATGCGCGGGCCGTGGCGGCACGCTTTCGTGCTGTGACGGCGATCTGTCCGCCGAGTGTGCCCGGAGTGACCTCTCTCCCGGGCCAACGGCCGCGCCGCGCACGGGGAATGAGGCCCCCCTACCCAGGAAGGTGAACGCGGAGTGACCGGGCCCGGGCCGTTCGGACAGGGCTCCATGGACGCGCAGGGTGGGCCAAGATCCACGTACGGTGATCGGCGCCGGGCGTTGCTGCCGAGTTAACGCGCAGGTCACCCCCGCTGCCAACGATCCATGGTGAGCGGGGTGTTCGTTCCTGGCGCCCCGCGACCACAGCCGACGCGTTCGCACTCGGGGAGACCGCGCCATGTCGCGCACACGCTCTGTCGCCGCCGTACCCGCTCTCAACCGCCGCACCCTGCTGGCCGCCACCGGAGCCCTGTCGCTCTCGGCCGGCGTCGGCCTCGCCCTGCGCCCGGAGGCCCCGGCGCACGCCGCGACCCCGGGACGGGAGACCGTCGCCGACTCCGTCGCCCAGTCCGAGGCCCGGTCGGCGGCGGTCACTCCGCTCGCCCCGCCCGAGCTGGTCCCCTACACCCGCGGCACCACACTGCGCGGCGTCGCCGTCCCGCGTTCGGGCACCTCCGGATACCGGCGGCTCGGCGACGGCGCCGGCTGGCAGCGCGTCGTCCGGGACGAACTGGCCGCGGGCAAGCAGGGCCGCGCCGACCGCCGCACCGCGCTCGCCTCCTTCGTGCAGCTCACCGACCTGCACCTGACCGACGCCCAGCACCCGCTGCGCCTGGAGTACCTGCGCGCCCAGAACAAGAGCTTCTGGCGCCCCCAGGAGACCCTGACCGTCGCCGGAGCCGTGTCCCTCGTGGAGCGGGTCAACTCCCTGCGGGGAGCCCCCGTCACCGGCTCCCCGCTGCACTTCGTGATGACCACCGGCGACAACACGGACAACAACTCCAAGACGGAACTGGACTGGTTCCTGAAGGTCATGAGCGGCGGCCGCATCAGCCCGAACAGCGGCGACCCGCGGCACTACGAGGGGGTCCAGGCCAGCGGGCTGAAGACCTACTGGCAGCCGGACGCGGCCCTGCGCGACGCCGACAAGCAGGTCGGGTTCCCGCGCATCCAGGGGTTCCTGGAGGCGGCCATCCGTGAGCTGCGCAGTCCGGGCCTGAGCCTGCCCTGGTACTCCACCGTCGGCAACCACGACGCCCTTCCGCTGGGCTGCTACGGCACCCGGGGCGACTCGTACCTCACCGAGTTCGCCGTCGGCGGCAAGAAGCTGATGTCCCTGGGCGCGGCGGAGTGCGACAAACTCGCCAAGAGCATGAAGAAGGGTTCCAGCCCGAAGGGTGCCGAGGTGCACGCCCTGCTCAAGGCGCACACCCGTCAGATGCGCTCGGTCACCCCGGACGAGAACCGGGCCCCGTTCACGCCCGCCGAGTACCTCAAGGCGCACCTCGACCCGGCCCACACCGGGCCCGGCCCGATCGGCCACGGCTACTCCTCCGCGAACCTCTCCGCGGGCACCCAGTACTACACGTTCCGCATCGCCGAGGACGTCATCGGGGTCAGCCTCGACACCACCGACCCGGGCGGCCACTACGAGGGGTCCCTTGGCACGGCGCAACTGCGCTGGCTGGAGAAGACGCTGGGCGACAACAAGGACGCCTACGTCATCGTCTTCAGCCACCACACCAGCAAGACGATGCGCAACCTGAACGCCGACCCGGCCCACCCGGGGGAGAAGCGGCACGGCGGGGACGAGGTCGTCGCCCTCCTCGCGCGCTTCAGCAACGTGCTGGCCTGGGTGAACGGCCACTCCCACAAGAACGACATCACCCCGCACGCGGCCCCCGGCAACCGCTCCTTCTGGGAGATCTCCACCGCCTCGCACGTCGACTTCCCCCAGCTCGCCCGCGTCATCGAGCTGGTCGACAACAAGGACGGCACGCTCTCCCTGTTCACCACCCTCATCGAGTCCGCCGCACCGCACGCCACGGACTTCTCCGACCTCAGCCAGACGGGCCTGGCCGCGCTCTACCGCGAGCTGTCCTTCAACACGCCCGGCGCCCGCACCGACCTCGCCGGAACCTCGCGCGACCGCAACACGGAGCTGATCCTGAAGAAGGGCTGAAAACCGCTCAACGCACGCGGACCGGGCAACCCCGCGCCGCGGACCCGGGTCCGTTCCCCTGACACGTTCGACCGTGAGACGGGGGAAGACATGAGGGTACGTACGGGACTTGTGGGAATCACCACCGTGGCGATCGCCACGGCACTGGCGGGCACCGCGGTCGCGGCGCCCGCCGCGGGAGCGGGCCACGCGCCGACCCGGCAGGCCATGGAGGCGGCCGTGCGCGACGGCGTGCCGGGCGTGACGGCGACGGCCTCCGGCCGGCACGGCACCTGGTCCGCGACGGCGGGCACCGGCGACCTGCGCACCGGCGCTCCGCGCTCCACCGCCGACCGCTACCGCGTCGGCAGCATCACCAAGACGTTCGTCTCCACCGTGCTGCTCCAACTGGAGGCGGAGGGGCGGCTGTCGCTGGACGACACGGTGGACCACTGGCTGCCCGGCGTGGTGCGGGGCAACGGCAACGACGGACGGAAGATCACGCTGCGCCGGCTCCTGAACCACACGAGCGGGATCTTCGACTACACGACCGACGACGACTTCGTGCGCACCTACTTCGCCAAGGACGGCTTCCTCCGGCACCGCTACGACACCGCGACACCGGAGCACCTCGTCGCGATCGCCATGGCCCACGAACCCGGCTTCGCGCCGGGCGCCTCCTGGAGCTACTCCAACACGAACTACATCCTCGCCGGAATGGTGATCCGTGAGGTCACCGGGCACTCGTACGCCACGGAGATCCGCGACCGCATCGTCGAACCGCTCAAACTGCGCGGCACGTCCGTTCCCGGCACCACGGTGACGCTCCCGCGACCGAGCAGCAGGGCCTACTCCAAGCTGGCCAGGACCACGACGGGACCGACGTACGACGTCACCACCCTCAACCCGACGCTCGCCGCCTCGGCGGGCGGGATGATCTCCGACAACGCCGACCTGAACCGCTTCTACACGGCCCTCCTGCGCGGCCGGCTGCTGCCGCGCAAGCAGCTCGCCGAGATGAAGACGACGGTCCGTGTCGACGAGATCCCGAACGCGCGCTACGGCCTCGGCCTCATCGACCGCGAACTGAGCTGCGGCGTCCACGTGTGGGGCCACGACGGCGGCATCCACGGCTCGACGTCGTCGGCCGTCACCACGGCGGACGGCCGGCACGCCCTCGCCTTCAACTTCAACGGCGACTGGTCGGGGGACAGCGACGCCGTGATCGAGGCCGAGTTCTGCGGGAAGCGGCCGGAGCCGGTCCGGGCGGACCGGATCTCCTAGCCACGCCCGGCGCCCGCCGCCCGCCGTCTTCCGCTCTAGTCCGCGGCCGGCGCCGTGAAGCTCACCTTCGCGGTGTCGACCGTGGCCGCGTGCCGGCCCGGCGCGTCCTGCTCCCGCCAGTACAGGTTCGTGTGCGCGATGACCTGGGCGGGAGCGGGCGCGCCGTACGCGGTGAGGTCCTCCGTGGTGTGGGCGTCGCCGACGAGGGTGACGTCGTACCCGCGGGTGAACGCGCCGTGCAGGGTGGAGCGGACGCAGGCGTCCGTCTGGGCGCCGGTGACGACCAGGTGGCCGACCCCTCGCTGGGCGAGCACGTCCTCCAGGTCGGTGGCCTCGAACGAGTCGCCGTAGTTCTTGTGGACGAGGGGCTCGGTCTCCTCGCGGACCAGCTCCGGCACGTAGGTCCAGGCTTCGCTGCCGACCTTCATCCCGTCGTCCGAGTGCTGCACCCAGATCACCGGCACCGCTTCGGCGCGGGCCTTGGCGGCCAGGACGTTGATGTTCTCGATCACCTCGGCGCGACGGTGGGCGGCGTCCACCGCGCCGTGTTGCATGTCGACCACCAGCAGTGCGGTGTTCGGGCGACCGGGCAGGGTCGTCATCGGGCTCTCCCCTCGGGCGTCCTGCTCGTCACGGCAGGCACGTCGGGCCATGGATCTCCTGTCCCCTCCACAGTAGAACGGCCCACCGACAACGCCCCTCCGAACAGGGCTCCGGTCCTCCCAGACCTCCCGGACGTCCCGGCCGAGAAGGGGCGGCAAGGGTCGAGAAGGGGAGGGCGCACGGGAAGGGGCCCGCGCCGTCGCGCGAGCCCCTTCCCTCCCCTCCTGCCACCACCCCGGTCCGTCCCTACCGGGGCAGCACCACGACATGCGCCGCGGGATCGCGGTCGTCCGACGCCATCAGCGCGGTACGGACGACCGTGGCCTGCTGCTCCATCGCCTCGCGGAGCTTCTTCGGCGTGATGTGGACGACGGTGATCCCGAGCCGCTCCAGCACCTCACGCTTGCGGGCGTACTCCGACCAGAGCGCGTCCTCGTCCTGCCGCGGGGCGCGGGTGTCCAGCTCGACCGCCACCGCCTGCTCGGGCCAGTACGCGTCGAGGCCGCCGATGTGCGGGCCGCCGGGCAGCCGCAGGTCCACGTTCCACACCGGGTCGGGCAGGCCGTGCTCGCGGACCATCCGGTACAGGCGGTCCTCCGCGATCGCCCGGCCCTCCGCGAGCAGCGAGTCCACCGCGTCCACCACGTGCGGCCGGCCCAGCAGCCGGGCCGCCGTCAACTCCCGCACCACGGCGGCCGGTTCACAGTGTCCTCCGCGCACCGCTTCCGTCAGCAGCCGGCGCACGACGTCGGCGTCGGAGAGTTCCGCGACCGCGTCGGCCAGCGCGCGGGGCACCGGGGCGACCGGGACGCCGGTCACGAACGCGGGCGCGGGCAGCGAGGGCGTCCGCACGATACGGACGCAGCCCGTCGAGCGCAGTCGGCGCAGCCGGGGCACCAGCACGTCGATGGTGTCGAGGGAGAGCAGCGGCGGCGCCGTGGTGAACCCGTGCAGGGCCAGCGCCGCCAGGCCCGTGACCAGCACGTCCGCGAACCGCTGCGGGGCGTGCGGCTCCTCGGCGCCCGGCTGGACCGGGATGGAGGCCACCCGGTGGGGGGCGGGGGAGCGGGCGGTGTACAGCAGCGCGGCCTGCAGCCGCTCCTCGGCGGTGGGCGGGCCGGGGTGGAGCAGGACCACACCCGGAAGGATCTGCTGCCAGGCTCCGCCCGCCCGGCACTGCTCGTTCGTCTCGGCGGCGGTGACGCCGTGGCTGCGCAGCTGAGTCGTGGTCAGGACCCGGCGCTGCACGTGGGACAGGTGGCGGAGGGGGCGGGGGGAGAGCGGGGTGTTGTGGTTCATGATCCGGGGTTTCCCGCCCGGAAGCCGTCCTCTAACCGCTGTTACACGCTCGTCGACAAATCAGGACAAGCCTGCACTAAAGTACGGGCGTTCGAGTGCCGAAAGGCGCTGGTCCGGACGGGGACTAATAGGGGTTACGGCTCTGAATACCTGTATTTCGTAACCAGTGGTCCCGTCGGATGAAGTCACCGGAGAGGACGCCGGCCGAAGCGCCGGGGTGCGACGTGCCGCCGAGTCCACCGCCGGTGCGCCGCGGGAACACCGCGGGAAGCACGGTGAGAACGCGGCGAGAACGCGGCGAGGGCACCGGACGCGCGCGGCGCCGGTGCCCTCGAAGCGGAGTGCGTCGTGCGGGTGTTCAGCCCGCGGCGATGTCGCAGGCCTGACCGCGCAGCGCCCGTGCCAGGTCGTCGCGGGACTCCAGCACGAGCCGGCGCAGCGCGGGCGCCGCGTCCTCGTGCGCGGCGAGCCACGCGTCCGTCGCCTCCAGGGTCTCCGGGGAGTCCTGGAGTCCGGGGAACAGTCCCCTGACCACGTCCATGCCGATCTGGATCGACCGCTCCTCCCAGACCCGGTCGATCGCGGCGAAGTAGCGGGCGGTGTAGGGCGCGAGCAGCTCGCGGCCGGACGGCTGGGCGAAGCCGGCGATGGTCGCCTCGACCAGGGCGTTGGACAGCGCGTCCGACTCCACGACGGCCGCCCAGGCCTGCGCCTTGACCGCCGCCGAGGGGCGGGCCGCCAGGCAGCGGACCTGGTGCCGCTTGCCGGACGCCGTGTCGTCGCGGGCGAGTTCGGCGCCGATCACCGACTCGTCGGCCACGCCGTGCGCGGCCAGCGGCTCCAGGAACGCCCAGCGCAGTTCCTGGTCGACCTCCAGTCCGTCGATCTTCGCCGTGCCCTTCAACAGACCCTGGAGCAGCTGGAGATCGGCCTCGCCCGACGCGACGTGGGCGAAGAAGCGCGCCCACGCCAGCTGGTGCTGGCTGCCCGGCTCGGTGAGCCGCAGCTCCTTGAGCGCGCCCTCGGCCAGCGACCGCGCGCCCTCGGCACGCCAGTCCGGCGCCACGTAGTGGACGAGCGCGGAGTCCGCCCAGCCGTGCAGCGTCTGGAGGACGCCGATGTCGGACTCGCGGCCGGCGAAACGCAGCACCAGACCGATGAAGTCCCGCGCCGGCATCAGCGCGTCACGCGTGAGGTTCCACAGCGCCGACCAGCACAGGGCCCGCGCGAGCGGGTCGGTCATCTCGCCGAGGCCGTCCCGCAGCGCGGCCAGCGAACCCTCGTCGAAGCGGATCTTGCAGTACGTGAGGTCGTCGTCGTTGACGAGAACCAGGTCCGGGGCCTGTGCGCCGGCCAGGTCCGCGACGACCGTCCGCGGACCGTCGACGTCCACCTCGGCACGCGCGTACCGGACGAGCGCGCCGTCGCCGCCCTCGCGCAGCGACTCACGCCGGTAGAGGCCCACGGCCACCCGGTGCGGGCGCAGTTCGGGGTGGGACTCCGCGGCCTCCTGGAGCACCGCCAGCTCGGTGACGCGCCCCTCGGAACTCAACACCACCTGCGGGGTAAGGGAGTTGACGCCCGCCGTCTGCAGCCAGGAGCGGGCCCAGACGGCCATGTCCCGTCCACTGGTCTCCTCCAGGACGGACAGCAGGTCGCCGAGGCGCGTGTTGCCGTACGCGTTCCGCTTGAAGTAGCGGCGCGCGCCCTCCAGGAAGGCGTCCTGCCCGACGTACGCCACGAGCTGCTTGAGGACGGAGGCGCCCTTGGCGTAGGTGATGCCGTCGAAGTTGAGCTTGGCGTCCTGGAGGTCGCGGATGTCGGCGGTGATCGGGTGCGTGGAGGGCAGCTGGTCGGCGCGGTAGGCCCAGGCCTTGCGGCGGTTGGCGAAGGTGATCCAGGCGTCGGTGAAGCGGGTCGCGCCCACGTTGGCGAACGTGCCCATGAAGTCGGCGAAGGACTCCTTCAGCCACAGGTCGTCCCACCACACCATGGTCACGAGGTCGCCGAACCACATGTGCGCCATCTCGTGCAGGATGACGTTCGCCCGGGCCTCGTACGACGCCTGCGTCACGTTGCCGCGGAAGATGTACTCCTCGCGGAAGGTCACCAGGCCCGGGTTCTCCATCGCGCCGAGGTTGTACTCGGGCACGAACGCCTGGTCGTACTTCCCGAAGGGGTACGGGTAGTCGAAGTGGTCGTGGAAGAAGTCCAGCCCCTGCTTCGTCACCAGGAACACGTCGTCGGCGTCGAAGTGCGGGGCGAGGCCCTTGCGGCACATCGCGCCGAGCGGGATCTCCAGCGTCGTACCGTCGTCGAAGCTGCGCGTGTAGGAGTCCGTCACGTAGTGGTACGGGCCCGCGACGACCGCCGTGATGTACGTCGAGATCGGCTTGGTCTCGGCGAACTGCCAGACACCGTCCGCGAGTTCACCCGCGCCGTTGCTCCAGGCCGTCCAGCCCTCCGGGGCCCGGACCGAGAAGCGGAACGGGGCCTTGAGGTCCGGCTGCTCGAAGTTGGCGAACACGCGCCGCGAGTCCGCCGGCTCGTACTGCGTGTACAGGTAGACCTCGCCGTCCTCGGGGTCGACGAAGCGGTGCATGCCCTCACCGGTGCGGGAGTAGGCGCACTGGGCGTCCACCACGAGCTCGTTCTCCGCGGCGAGGTCCTCCAGCCGGAGCCGCACGCCGTCGAAGACCTCGCCCGGGTCGAGGTCGCGGCCGTTGAGCGAGACGGCCGTGACGCTCGGCGCGATCAGGTCCGCGAAGCTCGCGGCGCCCGGCTCGGCGCAGCGGAAACGGAGCGTGGTGACCGACCGGAAGGTGCGGGGACCGCCGTCCGCGTCGCCGGGCTCCGTCTCGCCGACGGCCGAGCGCAGGTCGAGGAAGACGTCGTAGCTGTCGACGGACAGCAGTGCCGCCCGCTCCTGGGCCTCGTCGCGGGACAGGTTCTCACCGGGCACGGCTGCACTCCCTCATGGCGTCATAGACATGTGTGAACAGGACCGATCCTGCCATGTGCCCCTGTGGCCGGACAGCACGGTGCCGAGGACGCCCGCGCGACGGCGCGGGCGGCCGGGAGGAGCGGAACGGGGGCGCCGTGCGGGAATGGCGCGGACGGCCTCGTGCGTTGGACCCGTAAAGCCCGCGTTCCGAGGAGAGCCATGTCCGAGCAGACCGCTCAGCCCAGTTCCGGCAAGACCCCCGTCGACTTCTGGTTCGACCCGCTGTGCCCCTGGGCCTGGATGACCTCGCGGTGGGTGCTCGAAGTGGAGAAGGTCCGCGACATCGAGGTGCGCTGGCACATCATGAGCCTCGCCGTCCTGAACGAGCCCAAGCTGGACGAGCTGCCCGAGGAGTACCGCGAGCTGCTCTCCACCAAGGCCTGGCAGCCGATCCGGGTCGTCACCGCCGCCTGGCAGAAGCACGGCGAGGACGTCCTCGGCCCGCTGTACACCGCGCTCGGCACCCGCATCCACAACGAGGGCGCGGGCCCGACCAGGGAGGCCATCGTCGGCGCCCTCGCCGACGTCGGGCTGCCCGCCGACCTGATCGACTACGCCGACCAGGACGACTTCGAGTTCGACGCCGAGCTGCGCGCCTCCCACAAGGAGGGCATCGAGAAGGTCGGCCAGGACGTCGGCACCCCGGTCATCGCCGTGCCCGGTGCCGACGGCGAGCAGATCGCCTTCTTCGGTCCCGTCGTCACCCCCGCGCCCAAGGGCGAGGAGGCCGCGAAGCTGTGGGACGGCACGCTGCTGGTCGCCTCGGTGCCCGGCTTCTACGAGCTCAAGCGCTCCCGTTCCGCCGGTCCGGACTTCAGCAACCTGTAGTCCGGCTCCCGGCCCGGCGCTCTCCGCCGGCCGGTCCGCTGCTCCCCGGGGCCCGGCACACGCCGGGCCCCGGTCGCGTGTCAGGTGGCGGCCTGGGCCTCCGGGAAGTCGCCCCCGTCCCGCCAGTTGATCCACCGCTGGAAGCGGCGGCAGCCCTTCCGCGTGCAGCGGTGATAGGCGGCCGGGTCGTCCACCTCCAGGATCCGGCGCACCTGCGCCTCCTCGTCCTTGGTGAGCTTGCGGAACCGCTGCAGCGGTCCTCCGCAGTTCGGGCAGCGCACGTCCACGGCGACACCTCCGTGTGGAACCGGTCCGGGGGCAGAGAGCGGGCACGAGGGCCGGAGGCGTCCGGGTGCCGGACGCCGGCCCCGCGAGCGTATGCGCTCCCCGGGTCGGCCCACGGTCCCAAATTCCGTCCCGCCGCGACGCCCTTTCACTCCGAGCGCCCCCTGCGCAGCACGTTCCGCTCTCATCTTGCGGCCCCGCCCCCACGAGGGTTCCGGTTCCGGCCGCGCGTGTCCTGAAGGCGGGCTCGTCGTCCGGACCGGCGTACCCGGAGATCCCGGGCAGGGGAGAGCCCCTGCGAGTCATGTCCTCGCAGGGGCTCCCTTTCTTCCGCCCGCTCCGTGAAAGGTGAGAAGACGATCACGAGCAGGACGCTTCACGCTCCAGGCGTCCGGGGGCGCGTACGGACGGGCACGCGCCCTCGCACCCCTCGCTTTATTGCGAACAGGTCGCAACTGCACGCTAGCAGCAACAGGAGGCGAGTGTGTGTCCGGGCACGCCACCGGATCGTGCGAGCTCCGGCAACCGCGCCCGGGTACGCGAAAGGGGCCCCCGCGCGATGTCGTCCTCGCGTGAGGGCCCCTCGGGCGGGGCGGCCGGGCCGGTCAGGCGCGGGCGCGGGTCCGCTGGCGGGCGTAGCCGACCGCTGCCAGGAACAGCGTCATGCCGCCCGTGGAGTAGAGCTGCACGCGGGTGTCCGGCTCCCGGGCCATCAGGGCGAAGACGGCGACCATGCCGGCCAGCGCGATCCAGGTCAGCGCGGGGAACGCCCACATGCGGACGACCAGCTTCTGCGGCGCCTCCCGGTCCAGGCGCCGGCGCAGCCGCAGTTGGGAGACCGCGATGAACATCCAGACGACCAGGATCACCGCGCCGATCATGTTCAGCAGCCAGGGGAAGACGTCGTCCGGACGCCAGTAGCTGAGGACGACACAGGCGAAACCGAAGACGCAGGAGACGAGCACGGCGACCCGCGGCACCCCCGACGAGACGCGGCCGAGGGCCTTCGGGCCCTGCCCGCGCTCGACCAGGGAGTAGGCGATGCGCGAGGAGCCGTAGATGTTCGCGTTCATCGCCGACAGCAGGGCCACGAGGATGACCACGTTCATCAGCTGTCCGGCGCCCGGGATGCCGAGGTGTTCGAGGGTGGCCACGTACGGGCCGCTGGTGACGACCGCCTCGGAGTCCCACGGCACGAGGGTGACGATGACCGCCATCGAGCCGACGTAGAAGAGCGCGATGCGCCACATCGCGGTGCGGACCGCGCTCGCGACGCCCTTGACCGGGTCCTGCGACTCGGCCGCCGCGATCGTCACGGTCTCCAGACCGCCGTACGCGAACACCGAGGCGAGCAGTCCGATGACGAGCCCCTCACCGCCGTTCGGCAGGAAGCCCCCGTCGCCCGTGAGGTTGGCGGTGCCCGGAGCGTCCGTGCCGGGCAGGACACCCGTGATGGCCAGGACGCCGAGCACGAGGAACAGCGCGATGGCGCCGACCTTGAGGGCCGCGAACCAGAACTCGAACTCGCCGAAGTTCTTCACGGCGGCGAGGTTGGCCACGCAGAAGACGACCATGAACAGCGCCACCCAGGCCCACTCGGGCGTGCCGGGCAGCCAGCCGGTGACGATCTTCGCGGCGCCGATGCCCTCCAGGCCGACCGCCGTGCACAGCAGCACCCAGAAGGCCCAGCCGGCCGTGAAGCCGGCCCAGGGCCCGATCGCCCGCTCGGCGTGCGCCGAGAAGGATCCGGAGGACGGATACGCGGCCGACATCTCGCCGAGCATCCGCATCACCAGCATGACGAGCAGACCCGATACGGCGTACGCGATGACGATGGACGGACCGGCGGCGGCGATGCCGGCGCCGGAGCCGACGAACAGTCCGGCGCCGATGACACCGCCGAGGGCGATCATCGAGAGGTGGCGCTGCTTCAGACCGTGGGACAGGGGCGCTTCGGCGCCGGCGGAGCCGGGTGGGGTGTCGCCGGGCGGGGTGTCGAGGGTGGTGCGGGACATGAGAGCGGGGGGTCCCTTACGTGCGAGTGCGTGCGAGCGGCAAAAACGCCCACAGTCTGGGCAGCCGCACCACCGGGAGGGCAAGGCCGCCCAGCATGCGGACGCGATCCGTACGGAGCGTGAGGTTCCGTTCACTTCGGGGTCGGGGTCGGGGGCCGGGCCGCAGGTGGAGCTGGGCCGGGGCGCCGGTTCGGTCACGGTGACGCGAGCGCCGCGCACCCCTCGTTGGGAACACGGCGACCCCTTTGGTGAGTCCCTACAGTCGCGCCCGGCGCCGGAGCGCGGCACGGACCACGTCACCGCAGTGACCAGCATCACCTCCGCGCGGGTGTACGGGCCGTTCTTTGTGAGGAGCCCACCAAGCGCGCGCTCCGCCCTTTGTCGAGCGCTGACGGTGATCACCCGTACGCCCCTGGGATAGCGTCACCGTGTCCCGACCTGCCTCCCCTCGAACTCCCCAGGAGTCCGTGGGGCATCCCCTTCGCCGGAGTCCCCATGAGCACCGCTGCCGCCACGTCCTCCCGACCCGGCGAGGTCCTCGCCGACCTCCTCCCGGCCTCCCGCGTCCGCGACGTCGCCCTCGTGGTCGGCGGTGCCGCACTCACCGGACTCGCCGCCCAGATCTCGCTGCCCGTCCCGGGGTCCCCGGTGCCGGTGACCGGCCAGACCTTCGCCGCGCTGCTCGTCGGCACGGCACTCGGCGCGCGCCGCGGCTTCCTGTCCCTCGCGGTGTACGCGCTGGTCGGCATGGCCGGTGTCCCGTGGTTCGCGGGCGGCGGCTCGGGTGCCGCGGCGCCGTCCTTCGGCTACGTCCTCGGCATGCTGCTCGCGTCGACGGTCGTCGGGTCCCTGGCCCGCCGTGGCGCCGACCGCTCGGTCCTGCGCATGGCGGGCACGATGCTCATCGGCGAGGCGATCGTCTACGCGATCGGCGTGCCCTACCTGGCCCTGGCCACCGGCATGTCGGCGAGCGCGGCCGTCGCGGCGGGCCTCACGCCGTTCCTGATCGGCGACGCCCTCAAGGCCGCACTGGCCATGGGCCTGCTGCCGACGGCATGGAAGCTCGTCGACAAGAAGTGACGCGCGACGAGAAGTGACGCTGGACAAGAAGTGATGCTCGACGTGAAGTGAAGCGCGTCGAGCCGGACATCACGTCCCGGAGGACGTGACGTTCAGCGGAAGAGGCCCGCCGGGGGTGTCCCACCCCGCCGGCGGGCCTCTTCCGCGTTCTCACCCGAGGTCGCGCCCGGCGGTCACGCCTCCTGGCGCGGCCTGCGGCGGACCCACCACATGCCCGCGGCCCCGGCCGAGATCAGGGCCGCGCCCGCCGCACCGAACGGCAGGACCGAACTCCCCGGACCGGTCTTCGGCAGCGAGTCCCCGCCCGGTGCCACCGGCTTGTTGTCCGTGCCCAGCAGCAGCGGGGTGGCCGGTGCGTTCGGCGACGGGTTCGTCGTCCCGAACGGAACCGGTCCCTGTTGCCAGTAGGTCTTCTTCCCGTCGCCCGTCTGGACCGGAAGACAGATCTTTCCGGTCTTTCCCAGATCGAACGTGGCATCGACGGCGAACGATTTCGACTTGCCCACCGCGAGATTGCCGACGGAACACACGAAACCGCTGTTCGAACCCTCCGGGAGATCCTTTTCTCCCATCGCCGTGCAGCCCTTCACGTTCTTGACCTTCAGGCCGTCGAAACCGACCACCAGCAGTCGGATGTCACCGCTTTCCTTTGTCCCTTCGTTCTTTACCGTGGCGGTCATTGCCGTCTTCTGCGTACTGTTGTCGACCGAGATCTTCGACGGCAGCAACGTGGTCACCTTCACGCCCGCCGGCGCCTTGTCCATGGCCTTGCCGCCCTTGCCGCTGCCCGGTCCCTGGTCGTCCGCGACGGCGGTGTGGGAAAGGATCACCACGGCCGAGAAACATGCCGCGAGCAGAGATCCCGTAATGGTCGTCGTGTGACGAGAACGCATGTTCGCCCCCCTTGGCTGCGCCTGAATTCGCAGTACTTGAAGAGGTACCACAAGATTTCTCCGCACTATGCTGGTACGGCCTGAAGTGTGACCATTGTGTTTCTGTTGTGACGGGCGAATGTGGCTGATGTTGAGGGGGTGGGGGGATTGTCGGCGCACGTACAGGGTGGTGTTCCGGGATTATTGGTGACCGGGCGCTATCGACTGGTCGAGAGTATTGGCCAGGGGGGAATGGGGCGGGTGTGGCGAGCCGCCGACGAAATGCTCGACCGGCAGGTCGCGGTCAAGGAAATGCGCATAGACGGACTCGATCCCGAGGACACCCGCACGCGCCGGGAGCGCACCCTGCGCGAGGCGCGGGCCACGGCCCGGATCGACCATCCGGGCGTCGTCCGCATCTACGACGTGGTGGACGCGAGCGAGCGGCTGTGGATCGTCATGGAACTCGTCGCCGGCCGCTCGCTCGAACGGGTCGTGGCGGAGGACGGTCCGCTGGACCCGCGTGAGGCGGCCCGTGTCGGTCTCGAACTGGTCGGCGCGCTGCGGCAGGTGCACGCCGGGGGAGTGCTGCACCGCGACATCAAGCCGGGCAACGTGCTGGTGGAGCGCGCCGGACGGCGGCGCGTCGTCCTCACCGACTTCGGGATCGCCGCGCTGCAGGACGCCGAGGCGCTCACCATGGCGGGCATGCTCGTCGGCTCCCCCGACTACATGGCGCCCGAGCGGATCTCCGGCCGCCCGCAGGGGCCGCCCTCCGACGTGTGGTCCCTCGGCGCCACCCTGTGCGCGGCCCTCGGCGGCCGCTCCCCGTTCTCCCGCGCCACCACGTACGCGACCCTGCACGCCGTCCTCTACGAGGAGCCGGTTCTCCCGGCTGCCGCCGGTGTGTTGCGGGACATCCTCGCCGCCCTCCTGGAGAAGGAGCCGGACACCCGGCCCGGCCTGGAGGAACTGGAGACGGCGCTGGAGGAGATCGCCCGGCCCCCCGCCCCCGGGTCGGCGGCCACCCGCCCGTTGACGGAGGGCCCGGAGTACGACTTCACCACCGGCGTCGAGTTCGGCCCCGCGTACGGCCGCACCCGAACCGAAGGCCCCGGGCGCACCCCGGGCGCCGGGCGGGAACCCGACCGCTCCTCGGCCCACGGGCGGCAACCGGGACACGCTTCCACGCCCGACCACGGTCAGGCTCCCCACCGCCCGCCGGCTCCGCCCCCGGACCGGACGCCCCCGACGCCTCCGGTTCCGCAACACGGCCCGGCGACTCCGGGCGCGGGTCACGAACCGGGTGACGCGACCGCGCCGGCCTCCGAACGCGGACGGACGTCCTCGACACCCCCGGGTCCCGACGGCGGACCCGGACCGGCCCGCCCCGCCGGTCCGCGTTCCGCCCGGGCTCCGGGGCCCGCGCCGACGCAGAGCGCCGCGCACGGACGGAATCCCGCCGTCCTGCCCGGCCCAGGGGCCGAACCGGGCGCCGCGCCTGCCTCACCCCCGCGTTCCGGGCAGACCCCCGGGCCCGCCTCCACGCCGGGCGCAGGGCACGGACGGCAAACCGCCGCGACGCCCCCGGGCCCCGGTCGCGGCCCGGCCCCTGCCTCCACCCCCGGTCCGCGTTCCGGGCAGGCGCCCGGGGCCGCGTCCACGCCGGGCGCCGGCCAGGGTGAGGACCCCGCGACGACGCCGGGCTCGGACCACGGACCCGGCCCGGGGTACTCGCCCACCGTCGTCTCCCCGAGCGGGCCGATCTCCGAGCGCACTCCGGCGTCGCCCGTTGGGGAGCCCGATTCCCGGCCCGGCGCCTCGGTCCCCGTGCCGGCACATCCCGCCCCCTCGGAAGCGGCGTCGGCCCCGGCGCACGACTCCGCTCCAGGACGCCGGGCCGAATCCGACGCCACACCTCCATCCACACCCCCATCCCCGTCCCCACTCGAACCGCACTCCGCGCACCGGCCGGTGACGGACCGGCGCGACGTGCCGGGCACCCCTCCCGAACCGGCCTCGGAGCCCGTCCTCGACCCGCCGCCGCGCCTCCCGTCGGGGCGCGAACCCGGCCGCGAGCGCGACTTCCCGCCTCAACCCGCCCCCGGAGCGGGGAAGTTGTCCGAACCCCCTTCGGATCTCACGGACGAGTCCGCACGTCCCGAGGCCGACGCGGCCCCTGAACCCGCGCCTGCCCCCGACCCGAAGTCCCCGGCGCCCGCAGCGTCGCCCACGCGCGCTCTGCTCGACGCCCGGCGCATCCGGGCGACGCGCCTCCCGGCGGACCTGCCCGAAGCGACCCCGCCACTGGAGGAGCCGTTCTCGGGGGAACCGGCGGAGGGTTCCTCGCCCGCGGAGGATCTCCCGCAGGACGAGGGGACGCCCGCCGACCCCGGGGGACCCCTCTCCGTACAGGACGCCGTCCCGGTCCCGCGTACGCCGGCCCGCACGAGCGCGCCCGACTTCCGGAAGCACGCGCGGGCCCGTTCCGCGGAGGGTGTCCCGGCGAGCGGCGCCGGGGCCCTCACCCGGGGCCCCGTTCCGCCGGCCACGGCCAACGCCTCCACCGAAGCGCCGTCCGAACCGCGCGGGGAACCCCGTTCGGAGACCCCGTCCCACCTGCCTACCGCACCGGTGTCCGTCCTGCCGCCACGGGGTGAACTCCCGGGCCCCGCCGCACAGTCGACTCCGGAAGCCGGGTCTCCGCCGGGAGCCGGGGAGGACGGCGGGACGGCCACCGGGCCCGGCGGGCGGGGCGGCAGGCGCCGTGTCGTCGTCGCGGCCGCCGGTCTGGTGGTCGCCGGGGCGGTCGCCGGGATCGTCCTCGCGCTGTCGGGCGGCGGCTCGCCCGAGGGCCGGAGCGCCGCGTCGCCGGGAGCCTCGTCGGCGGCCACCGCCTCGTCCGCGGACGGGGGCCCCACGTCCGCCTCACCCACCGTCGAGGGCACCTCGCGCCCGCCCAGCCTGCCCCCGGGAGCGCACCGGGAGGCCGGGGGATACGCGTGGGTGACGCCGAAGGGCTGGCGCCGCGACCTGCAGACGGGCTCGGAGGTGCACTACACCTCGCCCGACGGCGCCCAGGAACTCGCGGCCAAGTCCTCCCTCGCCAAGGGGAACCTGATGGACACCTGGCAGACCTCGGAGCAGAACGCCCGGCAGGGCCAGGACTACCGGAAGATCCGGCTGGAGGAGACGACGTTCCAGGGCAGGCCCGCGATCGTCTGGGAGTACACGTTCACGATAAAGGGGGTGGGCTGGCACGCCCGGCTGCTCGGCTTCGACGTCGACGGGAAGTCGTACCAGATCAACACCTGGTACCACCGGGACATCGAGGACGGGGCCGTCGCGACCTACCACCAGGTGAAGAAGAGCTTCACCGTGCTGTGAACAGGGAGAGGGGCCCGCGGCGCAGTGCCGCGAGCCCCTCTCCCGTCAGGCCGGGAGGGCGGGTCAGGCGCCGACCTCGGCCTGCTCCTCGTCGCGGGACGCGCTCGCGAGCGGTCCCGCGGCCGAGGACGAACCGGCGCCGAGCTTCTGCCGGACGACGGCGATGGCCACCACGACCGCCGCGACGAGCAGCGACAGCAGCACGGTCGTACGGCCGTCGTGCTCGGTGTCGGTCAGCATGTAGCCGAGCACGAAGACGATCAGAGCCGCGGTCGCCCACGTCAGGTACGGGTAGAGCCACATCTTCACGACGAGCTTCTCCGGCGCCTCACGCTGGATGATCTTCCGCATGCGCAGCTGCGAGAAGCAGATGACGAGCCACACGAACAGGGCGACCGCACCGGAGGAGTTGACCAGGAAGAGGAAGACCGAGTCCGGGAACTTGTAGTTGAAGAAGACGGCGACGAAGCCGAACACGACCGAGACGACGATGGCGGTCATCGGCACACCGCGCCGGGTGGTCCGGGCGAAGGCCTTGGGCGCGTCCCGGCGCTCACCGAGCGAGAACGCCATCCGCGAGGCCGTGTAGAGACCGGAGTTGAGACAGGACAGCACCGAGGTCAGCACGATGAAGTTCATGATCTCGCCGGCGTGCGCGATGCCGAGGGAGTCCAGGGCCGCGACGTACGAGCCCTTCTCCTTGATCGCCGGGTCGTTCCACGGCACCAGGGTGATGACGACGAGGATCGAGCCCAGGTAGAAGACGGCGATACGCCAGATGATGCTGTTCGTCGACTTGGTCACCGCCCGCTGCGGGTCCGAGGACTCGCCGGCCGCGAGCGTCGCGATCTCGCTGCCCATGAAGGAGAAGACGACCAGCAGCACACCGGTGAGGATCGCGCCGGGCCCGTGCGGCAGGAACCCGCCGTGCTCGCTCAGATTGCCCACCCCCGCCTTGTCGGCGTGGACGCCGGGCAGCACGCCGAAGATCGCGAGGGCGCCGACGACGATGAACGCGCCGATCGCCACGACCTTGATCCCGGCGAACCAGAACTCGAACTCGCCGTACGAACCCACGGAGACCAGGTTCGTCGCGGTCAGGACGATCATCACGATGAGCGCCCAGCCCCACTGCGGTACGGCGGGCACCCATCCTTCGAGGATCGTGGCGCCGGCGGTGGCCTCCACGGCCAGCACCACCACCCAGAAGAACCAGTACAGCCAGCCGATGGAGAAGCCGGCCCAGCGGCCGAGCGCGCGGTCGGCGTGCGCGGAGAACGAACCCGAGGTCGGGTTGGCGGCGGACATCTCGCCGAGCATGCGCATCACCAGCACCACGAGCGTGCCGACGAGCGCGTACGAGAGGAGGATGCCGGGGCCCGTGGTGGCGATGCCGGTGCTGGACCCGACGAACAGTCCGGCTCCGATGACACCGCCGATGGCGATCATCGTCAGGTGACGGTTCTTGAGTCCGGCCTGGAGGCCGCCACCGGGTTCTCCGGGGCCTCCTGGGGCCTGTGCGGCCTTCGTGGGGGTCGGCTGCGAGGTCATGAGGGGGATTCCTTTGCGCCGGATGAGCAGATTCCCGTACACGGCGTCCCATCCGTACGAGCGGTGTACGGGGAACGCGTCGCTCCATCGTGTGGACCGGCGTACGAGTTGGTCCAGTGAAACGGAGGCAAAGGAATTCGTGAACCTTTGAATCCAGATCGTTACTTGAGGTTTCCTTGAGGTTCTGTAGTATTGCTCACGTTTTTCGGCCGTCGGCCCCGGCGAGGCCGGACCGGGACGGGCGTGACACACTCGGACCATGCGTGTGTATCTCGGCTCCGATCATGCCGGTCTCGAACTGAAGAACCACCTCGTCGAGTGGCTCAAGGCCGCGGGCCATGAGCCCGTCGACTGCGGGCCCCACATCTACGACGCCCAGGACGACTACCCGCCGTTCTGCCTCCGCGCCGCCGAGCGCACCGTGGCGGACCCGGGCTCGCTCGGCATCGTCATCGGCGGCTCCGGCAACGGCGAGCAGATCGCCGCGAACAAGGTCGCCGGCGTACGCGCCGTGCTCGCCTGGAGCGAGGAGACCGCCGCGCTGGGCCGCGAGCACAACAACGCCAACGTCATGTCCGTCGGCGCCCGCATGCACACCGAGGAAGAGGCGACGAAGTTCGTCGAGACCTTCCTCGGTACCCCGTTCACCGGCGAAGAGCGCCACGTCCGCCGCATCCAGATGCTCGCGGACTACGAGACGACGCGGGAACTCCCGCCCATCCCGGCGCACCACCCGCAGCAGCCGTAGGACCGCGGAACCGTTCGGGGCCCGGGACGCCGGGCCCCGCGACGAAGGACCACCAGGAGGACCCGTGCCCGAGGGGCACACCATTCACCGGCTCGCCCAGGACTACCTCGGCGCGTTCGGCGGCCGCGCGGCCCGGATCACCAGTCCCCAGGGCAAGTTCAGCGACGCCGCGGCCCTCCTCGACGGGTCCGTCCTCACCACCGCGGAAGCCCACGGCAAGCACCTCTTCCTCGGCTTCCGCGACGCCGACTGGGTCCACATCCACCTCGGCCTTTTCGGCAAGGTCGGCTTCGGTGCGACGCCCGCCCCACCGCCCACCGACACCGTCCGCCTGCGTCTCGTGAACGACACCGCCCACGTCGACCTGCGCGGCCCCACCACCTGCGCCCTCATCACGGACGACGAGAAGGGCGCGATACACGACCGGCTGGGCCCCGACCCACTGCGCCCCGACGCCGACCCCGCGGCGGCCTACCGCCGGATCTCCCGCAGCCGTACGACGATCGCCGCCCTGCTGATGGACCAGAAGGTCATCGCGGGCGTGGGCAACGTCTACCGCGCCGAGGTCCTCTTCCGGCACGGCATCGATCCGTACCGCGCGGGCAAGGACCTCCGGGCGGGGGAGTGGGACGCGATCTGGGCGGACCTGGCCGACCTCATGCGCGAGGGCGTCCGCACCAACCGCATCGACACGGTCCGCCCCGAACACACCCCCGACGCCATGGGGCGGCCACCGCGCGTGGACGACCACGGCGGCGAGGTCTACGTGTACCGCAGGGCCCACCTGCCCTGTCACCTCTGCGGCGGCGAGATCCGCACCGCCGGTCTCGCCGCCCGCAACCTGTTCTGGTGCCCTACCTGCCAACAGGCCTGAAACGGGGGCCGGTCCGCGGCCCGTGCCCGGTCCTTCGCTAGAACCCGTGCGGCAGCCAGGGCGCGACCACCGACGTGAACGCCATCGACGCCTCCGCCAGCGCACCCTGACGCAGCTCCCGCACCCGCCCGGCCGCCGCGAGCGAGGCGAGCGGTACACCGCCCAGGTACGCCGCACCCAACTCCCGCACGGACAACGCCAGATCGGGTGAATCGCCGGTCCGGACGCAGGAGGCGCCCTTCGCGTCGCCGGTGAGCCGCCAACGCCCCTCGTTCCAGGGGCAGAAGGCGTCCTCGACCTCCAACACCACGTCCACCGGGGCCTGATACGTCCGCGCCTCCAGCGCCGCCCCGACGTCGACGAGCCGCACATGCAGCGCGTCCTTCAACCGCACCTGACAGCGCCGGATGTCCGAGACCAGGTGCTGCCAGTCCTCGTCCACGGGCCGGCCCCGGGTGCGCAGCGTCGTCGTCAGGTCGACGTCGGACAGGAACCGCCACAGGGCGGCCCGCGCCGGCGCGTCCGTCCCCTCCAGATCCTCCAGCTGCACCACGCCGTCGTGCCCCGCCGGACCCCAGCCCGGCTTCACCCGGAAACGCGTGTAGCCCACCGCCGAGCCGTCCCGTTCCGCGACCACGCACTGCAGAGGGGACGCGCCGTCCCGCTCGCCCTCCGGGTCGAGCACCTGGAGCCGCTCCCAGCCCGGCTGCCGCGCCAGCATCCCCGGACGCTCCGGCACGCGCCGCGCGTACACCGCCTCGCACACGTCGAGGACGTCGCCCGGCGCCGCGTACCGCAGCCGTACGTCGTCCGTCCCCGGCGGCACGGACAGCCGCACGCGACCGGTGTCGATCTCGGCGTTGATCTGCAGGGTCCCGATGCCGTAGCCGAACCGGCCGTAGATCGCCGGTTCCGACGCGGTCAGCACGGCGAGCGGCTCGTTCCCCGCACGGAGATCGTCCAGCTGCCGTCGCATCATCGCGGTGAGCACCCCGCGCCGCCGGTGCGTCGCGGCCACGCTCACCATCGTCACGCCGGCCGCCGGCACCGAGGCGCCGCCCGGGACGGTGACGCGGAAGGAGAAGGCCCCCGCCGTACCCACACACTCCTCGCCGTCCCACACGCCGAGCGAACGGTCGTACTCTGTGAGCGCGTTCCACAGTTCGCGCTCCTCGGACGACTCCGCCACACCTCCGAACGCGCGGATCAGGTTCTCGTACCACTTGTCCCAGTCGGCCTGCCGGAGCACCCGGACGTCAGTCGTCATAGCCCATGCCTACCAGGGCAATGCGGTACGAGCGAGGGAATTTCGCCCGTTGCCGAGCCCCCTGACCGGAACGTGTCGGTGAAGTTCTCTGTGAAGTTGAGCGCTCGGACGGGGGACAAGTGGGACCTCCCGTGCCAAGCACCTGGTCCGATGGATAGGGTCCCGAACTAATGGCAGCAGGACGAGAGCGGCGCTCGGAGGCCGATACGTTCGCGGCCCGGTTGAAGAAGCTGTGGCACCGGGCCCGCACAGGGCTGCGCAGATCCGCCGTGGACTACTTCCGCGGCGACGGTTCCGACTGGATCGCCCTCGCCGGCCTGCTCATCACGATCCCCGTGATCGCCGCCACCACCCTGGTGAACTCGGTGTGGTGCTCACCCGCCGTCCTCGTCCTGCCGATCGTCGCCGGCGGCCTGCTGCTCCGCCCCGCGAGCCTGCTCGGGCTGTACGCGGCGGCCGCCACCGCGCTGATAGTCGAGTCCGTGAAGCTCGGCCCCTACACGGAGGGCCCCTCCCGGGTCACCCCCGGCGTGGTCCTGGTCGTCGCGGCCTGCGGTTTCTTCGGCCTGCTGATCGCCCAGTTCCGCAGCCGGGTGGGCGTGCCCTGGCGACGCGGCGGCACCATGCTCTTCGACCTGCGCGAACGCATCCGGGTGCAGAGCAAGCTGCCGCAGCTCCCGGTGGGCTGGCACCGCGAGATGGCGCTGCGCCCGGCGGGCGGCCAGTCGTTCTCCGGCGACTTCGTCGTGGCCGCCCGGACGAACGGCGGCCGGACCCTCGAAGTCGTCCTCACCGACGTCTCCGGAAAGGGGATGGACGCCGGCTCCCGCGCCCTGCTGCTGTCCGGAGCCTTCGGCGGCCTGCTCGGCTCGCTCCCGCCGCACGCCTTCCTGACCGCGGCCAACGGCTATCTGCTGCGCCAGGACTGGGACGAGGGCTTCGCCACCTCGATCCACCTGGTGCTCGACCTCGACTCGGGCGACTACGAACTCTTCTCCGCCGGACACCCGCCGGGCCTCCAGCTCAGCGCGGGCAGCGGCCGCTGGGAGGAGAAGGCCGCGGAGGGCCCGCTCCTCGGTGTGTACGACGGTGCCCAGTTCGACCCGGTGAAGGGCTCGCTGCGGCCCGGGGACGTGTTGATGCTGTTCACGGACGGTCTGGTCGAAACCGCCGAGCGCGACATCGTCGAGGGCATCGACCGGCTCACCGGCGAGGCCGACCGCTATGTCGCCGGCGGCTTCCACGGAGCCGCCTGGCATCTCATCGAGGCCGTCGCCAAGGACGTCAACGACGACCGGGCGCTGCTGCTGATCTGCCGCGAGGGCCTGACCCCGGTGCGCTGACCCCGGTGCGGGCCGGGCGGATCGGGGCGGATCCGGGGCCCCGCCCGGACGGCAGGCCGCGGACATCACGGTTTTCGGCAAGAAGGCGGCAGCGAGGTGTTCCGAGGGGACACTGAACCCGTGACGCAACCTCTCCTGACCCTCGCCGAAGTCGAGGCGCTCGCCCGCACGGCGCACGCCGCCCAGACCGACAAGGCCGGCCGCCCGTACGCCGAGCACCTCCAGGCGGTGGCGGACGGCGTCCGCGAACGCGGCGGCGACGAAGACCAGATAGCAGCGGCCTGGCTGCACGACGCCGTCGAGGACGACGCCCTCTCCGAGGAGTGGCTGACCGAAGCCGCGCTGACCCCTCGTACGAAGGACATCGTGCTGGCGCTCACCAAACAGGACGGCGAGTCCGCGGAGGCCTACGCGCGCCGCATCCGCACCACCCGTGGCGCCCTGTTGGTCAAGGCGTCCGACCTGGCGCACAACGCGGACCCGGTCCGCCTCGCGGTCCTCGACGAGCACACCCGGGCCCGGCTGACGAAGAAGTACGCGGCGATGCGCTCCCTGCTGGGACTCCCGCCCGCCTGAACACCCCTGCTCCCGAGGCCACTTGGCCGCGTCCCGGCGCGGCCGGGAGAGCATGCCCGCGCCACGCGCGAGGGCGGGCCCGGGATCACTCCCGGGCCCGCCCTCCGCCATGTCTCCCGACGGCCGTGCGCCGTGCTTCTAGGCGTTCGCCCTGGCCCGCTCCCGGGCCAGCTCCGCCGCGTCCTGCTTGAAGGCCCACTCCATCTTCGGCTCCATCGCGAAGCGGAACATCCGCTGGACGGGCCGGGTGCACAGCACGGTGATCAGCGCCGCCGCGACGACCGTCACGAAGATCTCACCGACGGGGGTCTGCACCCAGCCGTGGTCGAGCCAGTTCCACTGCCGCGAGGCGCGGACCACGAAGCCGTGCAGCAGGTAGCCGTACAGCGTGCCGGCGCCGAGCGCCGTGAACCAGTACTGCCGTCCCGGGACCCAGGCGAAGAAGCACGCGGTGAGCAGGAGCGAGCAGCCGAAGAGCGCCAGCGTCATGACCACGCCGGCCCACCAGGGAGCGCCGAGTTCCTGTGCCGCGTCGCGGTGGTAGAACCAGGAGTCGTTCATCCGGGGCCCCGCCCAGTAGCCCACGGCCAGGGCCAGGGCGACGACGGGCACCGACAGGACGCGCACCTCGCGGCGGCGCACCATCTGGAAGTGCTCGGGCTTCATGACCAGGCCGAGCACGAAGAACGGCAGGAACTGCAGGACCCGTTGGAGGTCCAGGTCGTTACCGATCTCCGGCGAGACGCACGCGAGCGCGGCGAGGCCCAGCGCCAGGGGCACGGGCCAGCGGACCAGCTTCCACAGCGGGGCCGTCAGCCGCCAGACGAACAGCGCGATCAGGAACCAGGTGAGATACCAGGGATCCAGCAGACTGATCGTCTGGTCCGCGTTGCCTCCGACATAGCGGTCGAACAGCGAGTACGCGGTCTCGAAGAGGACGTACGGGACGACGACGCCGGTGACGAGCCGCTTCAGGCGGTCGGGGCGCATGTCGAAGTTCCGCGAGAAGTAGCCGGAGATGATGATGAAGGCCGGCATGTGGAAGCCGTAGACGACGACATAGAGCGCGTCGACCGTGCGGCTCTGCCCCTTCAACGGCTCCCAGGTGTGGCCCATCGCCACGAGCACGATGGCCAGGTACTTGGCGTTGTCGAAGAAGGCGTCGCGGCTCTTGGGCTTGCCGCCCGGCGCCGAGCCCGCGGTCGCGGAAGTTTCCGCGGGCGACGACCGGGGAGAGCGCGGACCCGGCACCCCGTCCTTCGGCTGCACCGCCGGAGGGAGTGGCGACCCGGTGCGGCCCTGGGGTCGGAGTGTGTTGGTCACAGGCCCTCCCGCCACGAACTTCCGGGGGCGGTCCTGAGCCTCGCTGCGCATACGGGAGACGTGGCGTGGTGGGACATCTGAGGCACCCTAGCGTTCTCTGTGTGTTCTCGTAAAACCTTCGATCTCATTACCTGCTATCACCTGCGCATACCCCGGATTTGAAGATGTGTGCCTGTCGATTCACACAAGATCGCGCGGGCCGATTCCCCTGCCGGGAAGGGGTGTTCTGTCCCGCTTCATACCGACTAAAGCGTGCATAACGCCCGCGGGCGACTCTGGTCATATGTCCGGTTCATTAGGCTTTAGTTACCCGTCTTGAGTGCCCGCGGTGTGCCTGTGGCAACAATTCGAATTACCTGCGAACAGGGTGTGTGGACATGGCAACGACCTCTATTGATTTCCGGTGAGGGGGTGCTCCCGAATTGCCGTACGGCGCCTCGGAGTCGGCTCCGGCGCGAGAGCGATGCCGTGCGGGCGACGCCGTGAACCGGTGTGTCCTTGGTCAGCTCTTGGGTCTGTCCTTGGCCAACGATGCGTCACCTGCCGCATACGAACGGCTCGTTGGTGGCACGATGGTTCTGGCGGGGGTGTGCGGGGCTGCACCTCCGGGCCGGGAGTGCGGGACCGACCGTAGGGTGTGATCAGTTGTGGCCATTTCGCTGTCAGTGGTGCTGCTGTTGGCGATCATCCTCGTGGTACTGATCCGAGGAGGATCGATCAAGGCGGGACCTGCCATCGTCGCGGTGCTCTTCGGCTTCTTCCTCGCGTCGACCGGCATGGCCCCGTCCATCAACCGGTTCCTCAACTCGATAGCGGAGACGATCAACTCGATCAGTTTCTGAGGCCGCCGGCCGCCGGACCTCCCGTGGGCACCCGCGACGGGAGTCGCCTCGGCGTCGACATCGGGGGATCGCCGCGACGGGTCGCCCCGAGCGCGGCACCCGAGGTCCCCTCGGCGGACGGGGCGCGCAGGGCGGCGGCGGCCGACAGCACGCGCGGAGCCCCGGGGAACGACCGAGGGCCAGGCAGAGGATCGAACCTCTGGCCTGGCCCTACGTCATATGGAGCGGGCGACGGGAATCGAACCCGCGTAGCTAGTTTGGAAGACTAGGGCTCTACCATTGAGCTACGCCCGCACAGGGTGCGCCGCAGGTCAGCGACCGCGGCACTGGAAGCATCGTAGCGGGTCGGCCCCCCTCGGCGCACACCCCGTTTCCTTCCGCGTTCCTCGCCGTGTCGACCCGGCGAAATGCGGCAGCCGCACCGCTTGCGGGCATGTACCCTACGTGTCGCACCGACGGGGTGTGGCGCAGCTTGGTAGCGCGTCCGCTTTGGGAGCGGAAGGCCGTGGGTTCAAATCCCGCCACCCCGACCACCGGCAGAACCAGCCGGGGCCCTGCCTCGGCAAGATCACCTTTTGGGGCGTGTACCGCCTGCGGTTACTATGCAAGCTGCGTGCCCGTATGTCTGCACTGTTACGTCTCTCAAGGGCCGCGCGAATCCGCCCAGCTCTGCCCGACCGGCAGAAGCACGCAGCAGAACCCCCAAGAAGTCAGCCACAAGGAGACCGAACCGTGAAGAGCGCCGTGGAGACCCTGAACCCGACTCGGGTTCGGCTCACTGTCGAGGTGCCCTTCGAGGAGCTCAAGGACAGCCTCGACGCGGCGTACAAGAAGATCAACCAGCAGGTCACGGTGAAGGGGTTCCGGAAGGGCAAGATCCCGGCGCGCGTCATCGACCAGCGGTTCGGTCGCGGCGCCGTGCTCGAAGAGGCCGTCAATGACGCGCTCCCGAAGTTCTACACCGAAGCGGTCAACGAGGCTGAGCTGAATGTCCTCGGACAGCCCGAGGTCGACATCACCGAGCTGAAGGACGGCGAGACGCTGAACTTCACCGCCGAGGTCGACATCCGTCCCGCCATCGAGATCCCGGACTACTCCGGCATCGAGGTCGAGGTCGACGCCGTCGAGGTCAGCGACGAGGACGTCGAGAAGGCCGTCTCCGACCTGCGCGAGCGTTTCGCCTCGACCTCCCCGGTCGAGCGCGCCGCCCAGGACGACGACGTCGTCACCCTCGACCTGGAGGCCAAGGTCGACGACGAGGTCCTCGAGGACGGCGTCGCCAGTGGCGTCTCGTACACCATCGGCTCGGGTGAGCTGCTCGACGGCATCGACGAGGCCGTCAAGGGCCTGGAGGCCGGTGGCGAGACCACCTTCGCCTCCGAGCTGAAGGGTGGCTCCGCCGCCGGCAAGGAGGCCCAGGTCACCGTCAAGGTCACCCAGGTCGCCGCCCGTGAACTGCCCGAGCTGGACGACGAGTTCGCGCAGCTCGCCTCCGAGTTCGACACCCTCGACGAGCTGAAGGCCGACAGCCGCAAGCGCCTCGAGAACATGAAGCAGTACGACCAGGCCACGCAGGCCCAGGAGCGTGTCCTGGAGAAGCTGCTCGAGCTGGTCGAGGTGCCCGTCCCCGAGAAGCTGCTCGAGGACGAGATCCAGACCCGCAAGCACAACCTCGAGCACCACCAGCTCGGCCAGATGGGCCTCGACCTCGCCAAGTACCTGGAGATCCAGGGCAAGACCGAGGAAGAGTTCGACGCCGAGACCAAGGAAGCCGCGGTCAAGGGCATCAAGACGCAGTTCGTCCTCGACGAGCTCGTCAACAAGGAGAAGCTGAACGTCAACCAGGAGGAGCTCACCGAGCACCTCATGCGGCGCGCGCAGTCCTCCGGCATGTCCCCCGACCAGTTCGCCCAGGCCGTCGTCGAGGGCGGCCAGGTTCCGATGCTCGTCGGCGAGGTCGCCCGCGGCAAGGCCCTCGCGGTCGTCGTCGAGGCCGCCACGGTCAAGGACACCAACGGCGAGGTCGTCGACCTGGACGACGAGGACGAGGCCGACGAGACGGCCGAGACCGTCGAGGCCACCACCGAGGCCGAGGCCGAGGACAAGCCCGAGGCCTGATCACCTCATCTTGTACGCCTGAGAGCCGCTGGGCCCCGGAGACGTTCTCGTCTCCGGGGCCCAGCGGCTTTCAGGGGGCGCGGGGAACTGCGCG
The DNA here is from genome assembly GCF_036231965.1 of Streptomyces sp. NBC_01428. Lineage (NCBI taxonomy): Bacteria > Bacillati > Actinomycetota > Actinomycetes > Kitasatosporales > Streptomycetaceae > Streptomyces > Streptomyces sp. NBC_01428. Next base: position 6,063,194 of record NZ_CP109499.1, read on the forward strand.
AGCGACCCCCACCGCCCCGCAGCCGCGCCACGGGTGCCAGGGCCATCGGACCGCGCGGCCTGTCAAGGCCCCCACAGGCTCTCCGAGCCCCTCCGGGGACGGGATCAAAACCCCGGTCAGGCCAGCGCAGCGCATGCGCTCACAGCGAACAGTTCCCTCTGCGGGATTCCCCGGAGGGACCCGCGCGTTAGGGTCCATGAATACGAGGGCAGGGGAGTCCCCGAAGCCGCCCCGAGCGGTGTAAAGCACCGGGGTCCCACGCCCCCAGCAGAAGACGTGAGACGGCCCGGCGCCGTCGTAAGACGAGCAGGTGGATACGTGACGAATCTGATGCCCACAGCTGCCGGCGACCCCATCGGTGGTGGCCTCGGCGACCAGGTCTACAACCGACTGCTCGGCGAGCGGATCATCTTCCTCGGCCAGGCGGTCGACGATGACATCGCCAACAAGATCACGGCGCAGCTGCTGCTCCTTGCCTCCGACCCGGACAAGGACATCTACCTCTACATCAACAGCCCCGGCGGATCGATCACGGCCGGCATGGCGATCTACGACACCATGCAGTACATCAAGAACGACGTGGTGACGATCGCGATGGGCATGGCGGCCTCGATGGGCCAGTTCCTGCTCAGCGCGGGTACGCCCGGCAAGCGTTTCGCCCTGCCGAACGCCGAGATCCTGATCCACCAGCCGTCCGCGGGTCTCGCGGGCTCGGCCTCGGACATCAAGATCCACGCCGAGCGGCTGCTGCACACCAAGAAGCGGATGGCGGAGCTGACCTCCTTCCACACCGGTCAGACCGTCGAGCAGATCACTCGTGACTCGGACCGCGACCGCTGGTTCGACCCGATCGAGGCCAAGGAGTACGGCCTCATCGACGACATCATGCCCACCGCTGCCGGTATGCCGGGCGGCGGCGGCACCGGGGCGGCGTAAGCCCCTCCAGCGCCCCCGGAGGCGGCGCAGGGCCCCTGGTCGCCCCCCGGGTGACACAGGGCCCCGGCGCGGCCCCCAGCCGACCGCTCAGCCCTTTTCAGGCTTTTCAGGAGACACAGTGAACGACTTCCCCGGCAGCGGCCTCTTCGCCCGCACTGAGGCCGAGTACACCGGTCCTCGTGCGGAGTCCCGCTACGTCATCCCGCGCTTCGTCGAGCGCACCTCGCAGGGCGTGCGTGAGTACGACCCGTACGCGAAGCTGTTCGAGGAGCGCGTGATCTTCCTCGGCGTGCAGATCGACGACGCCTCAGCCAACGACGTCATGGCGCAGCTCCTGTGCCTGGAGTCGATGGACCCCGACCGTGACATCTCGGTCTACATCAACAGCCCCGGTGGCTCGTTCACGGCCCTCACGGCCATCTACGACACGATGCAGTTCGTGAAGCCGGACGTCCAGACGGTCTGCATGGGCCAGGCCGCCTCGGCCGCCGCGATCCTGCTGGCCGCCGGCACCCCGGGCAAGCGCATGGCGCTCCCGAACGCCCGTGTGCTGATCCACCAGCCGTACAGCGAGACCGGCCGCGGCCAGGTCTCGGACCTCGAGATCGCCGCCAACGAGATCCTCCGGATGCGCTCGCAGCTGGAAGACATGCTGGCCAAGCACTCGACCACGCCGATCGAGAAGATCCGCGAGGACATCGAGCGCGACAAGATCCTCACGGCTGAGGACGCGCTCGCGTACGGCCTGATCGACCAGATCATCTCCACCCGGAAGATGAACAACTCGGCGGTTGTCTGACGTACCGCTGTATCGTCTGCCGTTCCCCGGCGCGGTTCGCTGCGAAGTGAACCGCGCCAAGGGGGGCCCGAACGAGGGGCTCGGCAAGGTACCGTCGGACATAAGGCAGCACCAGGAGCCGCTGGATCCAGGCGACTCCCAGGCGAAGGGGAAGCACACCGTGGCACGCATCGGTGACGGCGGCGATCTGCTCAAGTGCTCGTTCTGTGGCAAGAGCCAGAAGCAGGTCAAGAAGCTCATCGCAGGCCCCGGTGTGTACATCTGCGACGAGTGCATCGACCTCTGCAACGAGATCATCGAGGAAGAACTCGCGGAGACGAGCGAGGTGCGCTGGGAGGAACTCCCCAAGCCTCGCGAGATCTACGAGTTCCTCGAGGGATACGTCGTCGGACAGGAGTCCGCGAAGAAGGCGCTCTCCGTCGCGGTGTACAACCACTACAAGCGCGTCCAGGCCGGTGAGAACAGCGCGGGCCAGAATCGCGAGGACGCCATCGAGTTGGCGAAGTCCAACATCCTCCTGCTGGGCCCCACGGGCTCCGGCAAGACGCTGCTCGCCCAGACCCTCGCGCGCATGCTGAACGTCCCGTTCGCCATCGCGGACGCGACGGCGCTGACGGAGGCGGGATATGTCGGCGAGGACGTCGAGAACATCCTGCTGAAGCTCATCCAGGCCGCCGACTACGACGTCAAGAAGGCCGAGACCGGGATCATCTACATCGACGAGATCGACAAGGTGGCCCGCAAGAGCGAGAACCCGTCGATCACGCGTGACGTGTCCGGTGAGGGTGTCCAGCAGGCCCTGCTCAAGATCCTCGAGGGCACGACGGCCTCGGTCCCGCCGCAGGGCGGTCGCAAGCACCCGCACCAGGAGTTCATCCAGATCGACACGACGAACGTCCTGTTCATCGTGGGCGGAGCGTTCGCCGGTCTGGAGAAGCTCATCGAGTCGAGGGCCGGCGCCAAGGGCATCGGCTTCGGCGCGACGATCCGCTCGAAGCGGGAGCTGGAGTCCAAGGACCAGTTCGAGGACGTCATGCCGGAGGACCTGGTCAAGTTCGGCATGATCCCCGAGTTCATCGGGCGTCTCCCGGTGATCACCTCGGTCCACAACCTGGACCGCGAGGCCCTCCTCCAGATTCTCGTCGAGCCGCGCAACGCGCTGGTCAAGCAGTACCAGCGCCTCTTCGAACTCGACGGCGTGGAGCTGGACTTCGAGCGTGAGGCCCTGGAGGCCATCGCCGACCAGGCCATCCTCCGCCAGACCGGCGCGCGAGGCCTGCGCGCGATCATGGAGGAAGTCCTCCAGGCCGTGATGTACGAGGTCCCGTCCCGCAAGGACGTCGCCCGCGTGGTCATCACCGCCGACGTCGTCTTGTCGAACGTCAACCCGACCCTGATCCCCAGGGACGCCCGCCGCGGCGGCCCGGGCGAGCAGAAGACGGCGTAACGCGACACCAGACGAAGAAGGGGCGCCCGGCGGATTCCGTCGGGCGCCCCTTCGTCTTGGCCGGGCGCGTGCGGCTTCCGCTGCCCGAACCGAAACGATCAAGCCATGTTCATGGGAAATCCTGAAACCGCGCTGCTCCGCGTGGTTTGGTCACCGCGTTCGCATCGACCGTGCGTTCGATTGTCTGACGCAGTGAAACGGGAGGACCCGGTATGAAGTCGCAGAAGTTCAAGCGCATCTCCATGGCGGCAAGTGTGGTCGCGGCCTTGGGGGTTGTGCCCCTCGCCACGGCAGGACCGGCCTCCGCCACGGTCAAGCAGTGCACGGGTGTGGTGAGCCACGCCGGATACGTCGTGGGCCCGAAGGTGAAGACCGCGTGCGGCTGGCCGCACGTCGGCGGGCAGGCCAACGCCATGTGCCTTCAGAAGCTGATGCTCGCCGGTGTCCGGTACGACGTGGCGAACACCGCCTGTCAGTGGGCCTGAGCGGGTAGCTGATACGCGCGGAGGGGCGCGGCCGACCGGCCGCGCCCCTCCGCTGTGCGGTGAACCGCTAGGCCTTGACGCGCACGTCCTTGCGGAACTTGGCCGTGAGGTCGGCCGCGGCGCTCAGGTCGGGGCTCTTGCCCGTCATGGCGGCGGCCAGGTCGACGTCGATGATGACGCCGAGGGTGCTGTGGTCGCCCCAGATGCACACCGGCATGTGGATCTCGCTCGGGCCGGTGCCGGACGAGTCGGTGTCCTTGACCTTCGTCTCCTGGCACTTGAGCACCGCGCCGTCGAGACCGCTCGGGGTGTAGGCCTTGGGGCTGCCGACGACCTCGCCGTCGCCGTCCTTGGTGGCGCTCTTCTTCATCTCGGCGAACATGCCGTCGACGACTGCCTCGGGGTCGGCGATGTCGCCGTACACGCCCATGAAGTTGATCATCTTCAGGGCGAGCGGGTTGTCCTTGTCCCCCGACTGGTAGCCGGCGTGCACGTCCTGGGCGTTCTTCACGCCGTGCTTCTCGGCGTCCTTGACGTCGTTCGCGTCGAAACCACCGCTGTCGGCGTCACTGGACTTCTTGTACTCGCCGCCGAGAACCGTCGCCGGAGTCGTCAGCTTGTGAGGGCCGTCGTCGGCGACGTCCGCGCCGCCCCCGCCCCCGCCGATCGCGAAGTACACGCCCACGGCTATCGCCGCGACCACGGCGACGCCGCCGATGATCAGGCCCGTCTTCTTCTTGCCGCCGGACGGCACCGGCGGCATCGGGGCGGTGTTGTACGGGGGCTGGCCGTACGGGGGCTGCTGGCCGTAGGGAGGGGTCTGCGGCTGGCCGGGCTGCGGGGCCTGCTGCGGGTAGCCGTAACCGGGCTGCGCCGGGGGAGCCTGCTGCGGGTACCCGTAGCCCGGCTGGGGAGCCTGCTGCGGCGGCTGGCCGTAGGGGCCCGGCTGGCCGTAGGGCCCCGGCTGTGGGGGCTGCCCGCCGCCCGGCTGACCGTACGGTCCGGGCTGCTGGGGCTGCCCGCCGTACGGGCCCGGCTGGTTGTAGCTCATTTCTGGGTTCCCCTCCAGATGCTTATGTGTTCCTCACATCCTGGCGCACAGGGCGAGGGGCCAGGTCTCCGGGGGCCGCACCGTTACGAAGTAATCCCGTTTCGGGACACGGGTGTGACGCCCCTAAACTGACCCCGTGACCGAGAACTCTCAGCAGCCGCAAGCAGCGCCCACCTCCGAACTGCCGACCCAGTACGCGCCGGCCGATGTAGAGGGGCCGCTCTACGAGCGCTGGGTGGAACGGGGTTACTTCGAGGCGGACGCGAAGAGCGACAAGCCGCCGTTCACGGTCGTCATCCCGCCGCCGAACGTCACGGGCTCCCTCCACCTCGGGCACGCCTTCGAGCACACGCTCATCGACGCCCTCACCCGCCGCAAGCGCATGCAGGGCTTCGAGACGCTGTGGCAGCCCGGCATGGACCACGCCGGCATCGCCACGCAGAACGTCGTCGAGCGGGAGCTCGGCAAGGAGGGCAAGTCCCGGCACGACCTCGGCCGGGAGGCGTTCGTCGAGCGCGTCTGGCAGTGGAAGGCCGAGTCCGGCGGACAGATCTCCGGGCAGATGCGCCGCCTCGGCGACGGCGTCGCATGGTCGCGCGAGCGCTTCACCATGGACGAGGGCCTCTCCCAGTCCGTCCAGACGATCTTCAAGAAGCTCTACGACGACGAGCTGATCTACCGCGCCGAGCGCATCATCAACTGGTGCCCCCGCTGTCTGACCGCCATCTCGGACATCGAGGTCGAGTACCAGGACGACGACGGCGAGCTGGTCTCCATGAAGTACGGGGACGGGGACGACGCGATCGTCGTCGCCACCACCCGTGCCGAGACGATGCTCGGTGACACCGCCGTCGCGGTCCACCCCGACGACGAGCGGTACAAGCACCTCGTCGGCAAGCTCATCCGCCTCCCGCTGACCGAACGGTCCATCCCGGTCGTCGCGGACGAGCACGTCGACCCCGAGTTCGGCACCGGCGCCGTCAAGGTGACGCCCGCCCACGACCCGAACGACTTCGAGATCGGGCAGCGCCACGACCTGCCCAACATCGCCGTCATGGACGAGCACGCCGTCATCACGGTCCCCGGCCCCTTCCAGGGCCTGGACCGCCTGGAGGCCCGCTCCGCCATCGTCGCCGCCCTGCGCGCCGACGGCCGGATCGTCGCCGAGAAGCGCCCCTACGTCCACTCGGTCGGCCACTGCTCGCGCTGCAAGACCACCATCGAGCCGCGGCTGTCCATGCAGTGGTGGGTCAAGGTCGGCCCGCTCGCGAAGGCCGCCGGCGACGCGGTCCGTGACGGCAAGGTCAAGATCCACCCGCAGGAGATGGAGAAGCGCTACTTCGACTGGGTCGACAACCTCCACGACTGGTGCATCTCGCGGCAGTTGTGGTGGGGCCACCGCATCCCCGTCTGGTACGGACCGGGCGGCGAGATCGTCTGCGTCGGACCGGACGACGAGGCCCCCACGGGCGAGGGCTGGCACCAGGACACCGACGTCCTCGACACCTGGTTCTCCTCCGGCCTGTGGCCGTTCTCCACGCTCGGCTGGCCCGAACAGACCGAGAGCCTCGCGAAGTTCTACCCGAACTCCGTCCTGGTCACCGGTTACGACATCCTCTTCTTCTGGGTCGCCCGGATGATGATGTTCGGCCTGTACGCGATGGACGGCACCCCGCCGTTCCACACCATCGCCCTGCACGGCATGGTCCGCGACCAGTTCGGCAAGAAGATGTCCAAGTCCTTCGGGAACGCGGTCAACCCGCTGGACTGGATGGACAAGTACGGCAGCGACGCCCTGCGCTTCACGCTCGCGCGCGGCGCCAACCCCGGTGTCGACGTGCCGATCGGCGAGGACTGGGTCCAGGGCTCGCGCAACTTCGCGAACAAGATCTGGAACGCCACCCGCTTCGCGCTGATGAACGGTGCGACGGTCGAGGGCGAACTCCCGCCCGCCGAGGAGCTGTCGGCCACCGACCGCTGGATCCTGTCCCGGCTGAACACCACGGTCGCCGAAGTGGACGCCCTCTACGACGACTTCCAGTTCGCCAAGCTGTCGGACGCCCTGTTCCACTTCGCCTGGGACGAGGTCTTCGACTGGTACGTCGAGCTGTCCAAGACGACGTTCATGGCGGGCGGCGAGCCCGCGAAGGTCTCCGGCCGGGTCCTCGGCGAGGTCCTCGACGTCACGCTGCGGCTGCTCCACCCGATCGTCCCGTTCGTCACGGACACGCTCTGGACGACGCTCACCGGTGGCGAGTCCGTCGTCATCGCCGAGTGGCCCAAGGACAGCGGCTTCCGCGACACCGCCGCCGAGCGCGAGATCGAGTCGCTCCAGTCGGTGATCACCGAGGTCCGCCGCTTCCGCAACGACCAGGGTCTCCAGCCCGGTCAGCGGGTCCCGGCCCGGCTGGTCCTCGACGGGACGGCGTTCGCCCCGCACGAGGCGGCCATCCGCCAGCTGCTGCGCCTCCAGCCGGAGGGCGACAGCTTCGCGGCCACGGCGACCCTGCCGGTGGCCGGAGCCACGGTCGCGCTCGACCTGTCGGGCACGATCGACATCGCCGCCGAGCGCAAGCGGCTCGCCAAGGACCTCGCCGCCGCCGAGAAGGAGAAGGCGCAGGCCAACGCCAAGCTCGGCAACGAGGCGTTCCTGGCGAAGGCACCCGATCAGGTGGTGGACAAGATCCGCACCCGCCTCGCCAAGGCGGACGAGGACATCACCCGCATCCAGGACCAGCTGACCCGCCTCCCCGAGGCGTAGTCGCCGGCCCCACGGAGACACGAAGGCCCCCGGACCGCTCGGTCCCGGGGGCCTTCGCCGTACCCGACCGAGAGTTTTTCGCCCCCTCCGCCCCTACCCGTCCCGTACCTGGGGCTCCGCCCCGGACCCCGCTCCTCAAACGCCGGAGGGGCTGAATTGTCACGAGCGCCGGAGGGGCTGAAGGAGCTCAGGCCGGCGGAGGGGCTGAAACGCCTCAGGTCGCCGGAGGGGCTGAAACGCCTCAGGTCGGCGAGAGGCTGAAAGATCTCGGGCGGCGGAGGGGGCGAAAAACACCCAGACGTCCGCACCCCCCGCCCCCTCCGTAGACTGGCCCCGTGAGCGACCTCCCCCCGCACGACAGCAGCGCGCCCGACGACCCGGAGCGTGATCCGCTCGGTCTCTTCGAGGAGATCGTCGAGGCCGAGACCGACCGTGACCCCGACCTCGCGGTGATCGCGGCGGGCAGCCGCACCCTGCGCACCCAGGGCCACGACGGCCGGCAGGCCGACGTACCCGCGCGCCCCGCCGACCCCGAGGTCGACAAGGCGCTGCGCGAGGTCGAGACGGAACTGGCCGGCCGCTGGGGCGAGACCAAGCTGGAGCCCTCCGTCGACCGGATCGCCGCGCTGATGGACGTCCTCGGCGATCCGCAGCGCGCGTACCCCTCGATCCACATCACGGGCACGAACGGCAAGACGTCCACGGCCCGCATGATCGAGGCGCTGCTGAGCTCCTTCGACCTGCGCACCGGGCGTTACACCAGCCCGCACGTCCAGTCGGTCACCGAGCGGATCAGCCTGGACGGGGCGCCGATCTCCGCCGAGCGGTTCATCGAGACGTACAACGACATCAAGCCGTACATCGAGATGGTCGACGGGCAGCAGGAGTACCGGCTGTCGTTCTTCGAGGTGCTGACCGGCATGGCCTACGCGGCCTTCGCCGACGCTCCCGTGGACGTCGCCGTCGTCGAGGTGGGCATGGGCGGCAGCTGGGACGCCACGAACGTGATCGACGGTGATGTCGCCGTCGTGACCCCCATCGACCTCGACCACACCGACCGTCTCGGCGAGACGCCCGGCGAGATCGCCGTCGAGAAGGCCGGGATCGTCAAGCAGGACTCCACCGTGATCCTGGCCCAGCAGCCGGTCGACGCGGCCCAGGTGCTGCTGAAGAAGGCCGTCGAGGTCAACGCGACCGTGGCCCGCGAGGGCCTGGAGTTCGGCGTCGTCGCCCGCCACGTCGCGGTCGGCGGACAGCTCCTGACGCTGCGCGGTCTCGGCGGCGAGTACGAGGAGGTGTTCCTGCCGCTGCACGGCGCCTACCAGGCGCACAACGCGGCGGTGGCGCTGGCCGCCGTCGAGGCGTTCTTCGGCGTCGGCGCGGCGCACGCCGAGCGGCTGGACATCGACACCGTGCGCAAGGCGTTCGCCTCCGTCACCTCGCCGGGCCGGCTGGAGATCGTGCGCCGGTCGCCGACCGTGGTGCTCGACGCGGCGCACAACCCGGCCGGCGCCCGGGCCACCGCCGAGGCGGTGAGCGAGGTGTTCGACTTCAGCCGCCTCATCGGGGTGGTCGGCGCGAGCGGCGACAAGAACGTGCGGGAACTGCTGGAGGCCTTCGAGCCGATCTTCGCCGAGGTCGTCGTCACGCAGAACTCCAGCCACCGCGCGATGGACGCGGACGAGCTGGCCGGGATCGCCGTCGAGGTCTTCGGCGACGACCGGGTGCAGGTCGAGCCGCGGCTCGACGACGCGCTGGAGGCCGCGATCACGCTCGCCGAGGAAGAGGGCGAGTACGCGGGCGGCGGCGTGCTGGTCACCGGATCCGTCATCACGGTCGGCGAGGCCCGGCTGCTCCTCGGGAGGGGCTGACTGTCGTGCGCGTGCTCTGTGCTTCCACGCTGATCGGCGAGTTCTTCGTCATCGGCTTCGCCGGTCTCGTGGCCATGAAGGAACCCGATCTGTCCACGGCCACGGTCTGGACGGTCTGCGGTGTCCTGATGCTGCTGAGCGTGCTGCTGTGCGGCATGATCACCCGGCCCGGCGGTGTCCAGCTCGGCTGGGCGCTGCAGATCCTGCTGATCGGCGGCGGCTTCTTCGTCCCGTCGATGTTCGTCCTCGGCGCGATCTTCGCCGCCCTGTGGTGGGCGTCGGTCCACTACGGGCGGAAGATCGACGAGGCGAAGGCGCGGTTCGCCGCCCAGGCCGCGTCGGGGGGGGAGGGCACCGCCCCGGAGCGGACCCGGTCCCAGCCGCAGGCGGAGGCGGGCGGCACGCCGGCGTAGGTCTGCCGGGAGGGGGCGGCGACGCGCCGCCCCGGGCCGGTCGTTGGGACGGGAGGGTGGGCGCGCGTATCACCTGACGCTGCGTGACAGCGCCCCCGACACGCCCTGTAGCCTCGGTGACCCGCACATTTGTGACCTGAAGGAGCCACCCCGTGAGCCAGCGCACCCTCGTCCTCCTCAAGCCCGACGCCGTCCGTCGCGGCCTGACCGGCGAGATCATCAGCCGTATCGAGCGGAAGGCCGGCTGGCAGATCACCGCGCTGGAGCTGCGGACCCTGGACCAGGACACGCTGGAGCAGCACTACGGCGAGCACAAGGGCAAGCCCTTCTACGAGCCGCTGGTGCAGTTCATGGCCTCCGGCCCGGTCGTGGCGCTCATCGTCGAGGGCGAGCGGGTCATCGAGGGCGTGCGCGCCCTCGCCGGTCCCACCGACCCGATCGCCGCCGCCCCCGGTTCCATCCGCGGTGACTTCGGCGTGATCGTCCGCGAGAACCTGATCCACGCCTCGGACTCCGAGGAGTCCGCCGAGCGCGAGGTGAAGATCTTCTTCCCCGGCCGTGGCTGAGCGTCGCAGCGACGTCCCGTTCCCGCGTACGGGGGGTCCGGCGGCCGTCCGGTGGATCTTTCGAGCGCGGCGCGCGGCAAATTTTCGAGAATTTTTCTGAGGGGGCGTCAGCCGCTCTCGGAGTGCCTGACCTGGGGCGGCCGTGAAATTTCCGGCCGTCCCGTGGCATATGCGTGCCGATCGGGGGAACGCGTGCCCCCGATGGCCCGTCTCCAGAAGCGAGGCGGCTCATCATCTGCTGACAATGGCGAAGACCCTCGCGCAGTGTTCGGGCAGGCGCGTCTACGATGGAAGCCTTCACGTCACTGCACCCACCTCGCCGTCCTAAAAAGCCGTCAAAGCTCCACTTGGGAAGGCCAGACGAATCCTGATGGGGAACTCAATGTCGTTCATCGGCCGTGACATGGCTGTCGACCTCGGGACCGCCAACACGCTGGTGTACGTCAGGGGTCGCGGGATCGTACTCAACGAGCCGTCCGTCGTCGCGATCAACACCAACACCGGTGGCATCCTCGCGGTAGGCGCCGAAGCGAAGAAGATGATCGGGCGGACCCCCGGCAACATCGTTGCCGTGCGTCCGCTGAGGGACGGTGTCATCGCCGACTTCGAGATCACCGAGCGCATGCTCCGCTACTTCATCCTGAAGATCCACAAGCGGCGCTACCTCGCCCGCCCCCGTGTCGTCGTCTGCGTGCCCTCCGGCATCACAGGCGTCGAGCGCCGTGCCGTCATCGAGGCGTCGTCCCAGGCCGGGGCCCGCCAGGTGCACATCATCGAGGAGCCCATGGCCGCGGCCATCGGCTCCGGCCTGCCGGTCCACGAGGCCACGGGCAACATGGTGGTGGACATCGGCGGCGGCACCACGGAGGTCGCGGTCATCTCGCTCGGCGGCATCGTCACCGCCCAGTCCATCCGCGTCGCGGGCGACGAACTGGACAACGCGATCATCCAGCACATCAAGAAGGAGTACTCCCTCCTTCTCGGTGAGCGGACGGCCGAACAGATCAAGATCACGATCGGTTCGGCGTACGACCTCGACAATGACGAACACACCGAAATCCGCGGCCGGGATCTCGTTTCCGGGCTGCCCAAGACCGTCGTCATCTCCGCGGCCGAAGTGCGCAAGGCCATCGAAGAGCCGGTCAACGCGATCATCGACGCCGTGAAGACGACCCTCGACAAGTGCCCGCCGGAACTCTCCGGTGACGTGATGGACCGCGGAATCGTTCTGACCGGCGGCGGAGCCCTGCTGCGCGGTCTCGACGAGCGGCTCCGCCGCGAGACCGGTATGCCGATCCACATCGCCGAGGACCCGCTCGACAGCGTGGCGCTCGGTGCCGGAAAGTGCGTCGAGGAATTCGAGGCGCTCCAGCAGGTTCTGGACGCGCAGCCCCGCCGATGACGTAACGCTTCGATTCCGCCGTACGAGATGATCTCTTCTCGTACGGCGGATCGTTGGTGTGGAGGCATAAACTCCTGCGACATAGAGACATAACCTCTCCCATAACAGTCACCCCGTCCTCCACTCCATCACCCCAGCCTCATCGCACCCACGGGCCGGCTTCTCGCCCGGGGTGCGCCCCTGTTGACCCATTTCGACGAGGAAGGCACGGCCGCCGCACGTGAGGGACACACGAGAGAGCCGGCTGCTCCTGGTGCTGCTGATCGCCATCGCGTTCGCACTGATCACGGTGGACATCCGCGGCGGGCAGGACTCACCGGTCGACGGTGCCCGCCAGGCCGCCGCGACGGTCTTCGGCCCGATCGAGAACGGGGTGTCGTCCGCGGTCGACCCCGTCGGCAACGCCGTCGCCGCGGTCCGCGACTCGGGCGACCGCCACGACCGCGTCGCCCAACTGGAGCACGACAACGCTGCGTTGAAGGCGAAGCTCGGCAGCGACGACCGCAACCGCAGCCGCCTCAAGCAGCTCGACAAGATGATCAAGGTGGCGGGCGAGGGCCAGTACGGGATCAAGGGCGCCGAGGTGATCGCCATAGGAGCGGCCCAGGGCTTCTCCTGGACCGTCACCATCGACGTCGGCGCCCATGACGGCATCAAGCGCGACATGACCGTCCTGAACGGCGACGGACTCGTCGGCCGCGTCACCACCGTCGGCCCGGACACCGCCACGGTGCTGCTCGCCAACGACCCCGACTTCACCGTCGGCACGCGCATGGAGTCGACCGACGAACTCGGCTTCGCCTCGGGACAGGGCGACAGCCCGCTGCGCGTCGAACTCCTCAACGCCAAGGCGAAGATCAAGAAGGGCGACCGGCTGATCACCTTCGGCTCCCAGGCCGACAAGCCGTTCGTCCCCGGCGTGCCCGTCGGCACCGTCTCCCGGGTCGACCCCTCCGGCGGCGACCTGACCCGCACGGTCTACGTCAAGCCGTTCGTCTCGTTCACCAAGCTCGACATCCTCGGGGTCGTCGTGACCGCCCCGAAGAGCGACCCGCGCGACGCCGTGCTGCCGCCGAAACCCAAACCCACGCCCACACCGACGGTGACCGTCACGGTCACCCCCTCGGCGAACGCCCCCGTCGACGGCCAGCAGCAGTAGCAGGAGGAGCCGAATCCCATGCGTTTCAACAGGATGCTGCTCTCCGTCACCCTGGTGGTCGTCGCCCTGGTGATCCAGGTGAGCGTTCTTGCCCGTCTCCATCTCCCGGGCGCCGTCCCGGACCTGGTGCTCCTGACCGTGATCGCCCTCGCCATGGTCTACGGCCACGTCGGCGGCGCGCTCATCGGCTTCGGCGCCGGTCTGCTCTCCGACGTCGTCCCGCCCGCCGACCACGCCGCAGGGCGCTACGCCCTGGTCCTGTGCGTCATCGGCTACTGCGCCGGCCTGGTCAAGCCGGAGAACGGCCGGCTCAAGTCGGCCACCGGCCCGATGGCCGTGGTCGTCGTCGCCGCGATCGGATCCACCCTGCTCTACGCGGGAGTCGGCGCCCTCGTCGGCGACACCGCCGCCCGCCACGTCGGGCTGACCAGCCTGCTGTTCACCGCGGCCCTCTACGACCTGCTGCTCGCGCCGTTCGTCGTCCCCGTGGTGATGGCACTCGCCCGGCGCGCCGAGAACGACCCGCTCGCCGAGGGCGGTTCGGCCGGCAAGGCCGGCGACGTCTCGACCGGCTGGCTGTCCTCCGGCACCGGGCTGCGCATCGGAAGCCAGCGCAGCGGACTGCGCGTGAAGGCCGCCAAGGCGCGGGTCGCCCGCGCGGGACGCATCAAGGGGGTGAAGCGCCTGTGAGGACACCGAGGAGATCCGTCCGGCCCTCGTCCCAAGCGCCGCACGGCTCACGGAACTTGGCCGGCCGCGGGCTCGCCGCGCACAGGTTCGCCGTGTACTCGTATGTCACGTACACACACTGAGAGGGGGAGGCACAAGCAGTGACCAACATCCCGGAGACCGGCCGGACCCCACGGGTCCAGATCCGGCTCGTCGTCATCCAGATTCTCGTACTCTCCCTCCTCGGCACCCTGGGCGGCCGCCTCTGGTACCTCCAGATCCGCAACGGCGACGAATACGCCAAGGAAGCCTCCGGCAACCACGTCCAGCAGGTCGTCCAGCCCGCCGTGCGCGGCTCGATCCTCGACGCGCGCGGCGTGCCGATCGCCGACAACGAGACCCGGCTCGTGGTCTCCGCCTCGCGCACCGACCTGCTGAAGATGCGGGACGACGGCCGCGCCGTCCTCACCAAGCTCGCCGGCGTCCTCGGCCTCAAGCCCAAGGACGTCATGGAGAAGGTCCGGCTGTGCGACGCCAAGACGCCGCAGCCCTGCTGGAACGGCTCGCCCTACCAGCCCATCCCCATCACCGACGAGGCCACCGCCAAGCAGGCCCTCCAGATCCGCGAGCGCTCCGAGGACTTCCCCGGCATCAGCGCCGAACCCGAGGCCGTGCGCCGCTACGCCGCCCCCGGACAGGCCAACACCGCCCAGGTGCTCGGCTACCTCTCGCCCGTCACCGACGACGAGATCACCAAGGCCAAGGACACCGACTCCCCGTACCTGCGCTCCGACCAGGTCGGACGGTCGGGCCTGGAGCGCGAGTACGACAAGGAACTGCGCGGCAAGGCCGGCGTCACCCGCTACGAGGTCGACAACCTCGGCCGTGTCATCGGCCAGGCCAAGAGCGACAAGGCCGAGCCCGGCGAGAACCTCGTCACCAGCATCGACTCCCGGGTCCAGCGGGTCGCGGAGTACGAGCTGAACGACGCGATGAAGGTCGCCCGCACCCAGTTCGACAAGATCACCGGCGAGAACTACAAGGCCGACTCCGGTGCCGTCGTGGTGATGGAGGCCAAGACCGGCCGTGTCGTCGCCATGGCGTCCAACCCGTCGTACGACCCGAACGCCTGGGTCGGCGGCATCTCGGGCAAGGACTACACCGCCCTCACCGGCAAGAAGTCGAACTACCCGCTGCTGAACCGGGCCATCCAGGGTCAGTCCGCGCCCGGCTCGACGTTCAAGGTGATCTCCACGGCCGCCGCCGTCGAGGCCGGATACGCCTTCGACGGGCACTACCCGTGCACGAGTTCCTACTCCGTCGGCAACCAGGTCTTCAAGAACTTCGAGGGCGAGAGCTTCGGCCCCATCTCCCTCGGCCGCGCCCTCGAGGTCTCCTGCGACACCGTCTTCTACGGCCTCTCCGACAACGAGTGGAAGAGGGACGGGGGCATCAGCCCGAAGAAGACCCCCAAGGACTACTTCTACAAGGCCGCCCACCAGTTCGGTCTCGGCAAGGAGACCGGCATCGACCTCCCCAACGAGGTCACCGGCCGCGTCCCCGACCGCAAGTGGAAGGCGGACTACTGGAAGGCCAACAAGGCCGTCTGGTGCAAGACCGGCAAGAAGGGCGGCACGTACGTCCAGCAGATCGCGTACGAGAACTGCCTCGAAGGCAACCGGATGCGCGAGGGCGACTCGATCAACTACTCCATCGGTCAGGGTGACACCCTCGTCACCCCGATCCAGGAGGCGGCCATCTACTCCGCGGTCTCCAACGGCGGCACGCTGTACGCCCCGACCATCGGCAAGGCCCTCGTCAGCCCCGACGGCAAGACCGTCCAGGAGATCAAGCCGAAGAAGAACGGCAGACTGCCGGTCGACCAGGCGACGCTGAGGGGGATAAACGATGCCTTCGCGGGCGTCGTCACCCGCGGTACCGCCGCCTGGAAGTTCGGCGGCTGGCCCCAGGACAAGATCCCGCTGCACGCCAAGACCGGTACCGCCGAGGTCTACGGCAAGCAGACGACGTCCTGGCTCGCCACGTACTCCAAGGACTACACGATCATCATGACGATCTCCCAGGCCGGTACGGGTTCGGGAGCGTCCGGTGAGGCCGTGCGCAAGATCTACAACGCGCTCTACGGCGTCTCCGCGGACGGCGCCATCGACAAGAAGAAGGCCCTCCTGGCCACCCCGCAGAAGAGCCTGCCGAAGATCGAGAGCGACGGCTCGATCGACTCCCCGGAGGTCTCCAAGGACCCGGTCAAGGACCTGAAGGCCAACGACGCCCTCCGGGACGGGACCACGGACCCGGGCCAGGACCTCCCCGCGGGCACGACACCCTCACCGACCGCCGCGAACCGTGACACCCGCAGGCGCTCGGCCCGCCGGGGGAAGCCGCGGGGGAAGAAGGTCCTGACATGACCACCGCGGCGACCAACGGCTTGAGGATCTGACATGACCGGAGCCAACAACTTCTCCGTCTCCGGGTACGGACCCGAGCGCGCGGGCTGGACACGCCTGTTCGCCCGCGACTCGCTCGCCCGCCGGCTCGACTGGCCGATACTGTTCTCGGCCGTCGCGCTCTCCCTGATCGGCGCGGCCCTCGTCTACTCGGCGACCCGCAACCGCACCGAGATCAACCAGGGCGACCCGTACTTCTTCCTCATCCGCCATCTGATGAACACGGGCATCGGCATCGGCCTGATGATCGGCACGATCTGGCTGGGCCACCGCACCCTGCGCACGGCCGTGCCGATCCTGTACGGCCTGTCGGTCTTCATGATCCTGCTGGTGCTGACCCCGCTCGGCGCGACGATCAACGGCCAGCGCAACTGGCTCGTCGCCGGCGGTCTGTCGCTCCAGCCCGCCGAGTTCATCAAGATCACGATCATCCTCGGCATGGCGATGCTGCTGGCCACGCGGGTCGACGCGGGCGACAAGCAGTACCCCGACCACCGCACGGTGCTCCAGGCGCTGGGCCTGGCGGCCGTACCGATGATGATCGTGCTGCTCATGCCCGACCTCGGCACCATCATGGTCGCGGTCATCATCGTGCTCGGCGTCCTGCTGTCCTCCGGAGCCTCCAACCGCTGGGTGTTCGGCCTGATCGGCGCGGGTGCCCTCGGCGCGATCGCCGTCTGGCAGCTCAAGATCCTCGACGAGTACCAGATCAACCGCTTCGCCGCCTTCGCCAACCCCGACCTCGACCCGGCCGGCGTCGGCTACAACACCAACCAGGCCCGCATCGCCATCGGTTCCGGCGGCCTCTTCGGCACCGGCCTCGGCCAGGGCTCGCAGACGACCGGCCAGTTCGTGCCCGAGCAGCAGACCGACTTCGTCTTCACCGTCGCCGGCGAGGAACTCGGCTTCGTCGGAGCGGGCCTGATCCTGGTCCTCCTCGGCGTGGTCCTGTGGCGCGCCTGCCGCATCGCCCGCGAGACGACCGAGCTGTACGGCACGATCGTCGCCGCCGGCATCATCGCCTGGTTCGCCTTCCAGGCCTTCGAGAACATCGGCATGACGCTCGGCATCATGCCGGTCGCCGGTCTACCCCTGCCCTTCGTGTCCTACGGCGGATCCTCCATGTTCGCCGTCTGGGTCGCGGTGGGGCTGCTGCAGTCGATCAGAGTGCAGCGGCCGATGTCGGCATAGGCGCCCCGGGCGGCCGGGGCGACTGCGGGACCCCTGAGGTCCGGCCGCACCGGCCGCCCGGCCGCACCCGCCAGGACGTCGAGCGGGGGCCGCAAGCCGGCCAGGAGAGGCCGATCGGGTACTGCCCAGGGCGCCGTATCGCGTCTAGATTCGGTTCATGGCGGACACGAAACGCGAGATCGAGCGCAAGTACGAGGGTCCCGCAACCGAGAACGGCGCCGACGGCCTCCCGGACCTCGGCGGCGTCCCGGGCGTCGCCGCCGTCGTGGACCAGGGCGTCACCGAACTCGACGCCACCTACTACGACACCCGCGACCAACGCCTCGCCGCCGCCTCCCTCACCCTGCGCCGCCGCACCGGGGGAGCCGACGCCGGCTGGCACCTCAAACTCCCCGTCTCCGACGGCGTACGCGACGAGATCCGCGCACCCCTCTCCGACACGGTGCCCCGCGCCCTGTCCGGCCTGGTCCGCTCCCGGGTGCGCGACACCGAACTCATCCCCCTCGTCCGCCTGTTGTCCGCCCGAGACGTCCGCCACCTCGTCGACGGCTCAGGCGCCCTGCTCGCCGAGGTCAGCCTCGACCGGGTCCGCGCGGAGCGGCTCGACGGAGGCGGGGGCACCGCCGCCTGGACCGAGATCGAGGTGGAACTCGCCGACGGCGGCGACCCCGCCTTCCTCGGCACGGTCGAGAAGAGACTCCGCAAGGCCGGCCTGCACCGCTCCGCCGCACCCTCCAAACTCGCCAAGGCGCTCGCGGAGACCGGTGAGCCGGCCGGCAAGCGAGGCCGCAAGCGGGCGCTGAAGGGCGGGCACCCGTCGAAACCCGGCCCCGCGACAGACCCCGCCCCCGCGACGGACCCCGTCACCGCGGGCGACCACGTCCTCGCCCACCTCCGCGCCCAGCGCGACGCCATCGTCGAACTCGACCCCGACGTCCGCCGCGACCTCCCCGACTCCGTGCACAGCATGCGCGTCGCCACCCGTCGCCTGCGCGGCACCTTCGGCTCGTACGCCAGGATCCTCGACCCCGCCGTCACCGGGCCGATCGGCGACGAGCTGAAATGGCTCGCCGGCGAACTCGGCGTCGACCGCGACCGGGAGGTCCTCACCGAGCGCCTCACCCAGGCCCTCGGCGAACTCCCGCGCACCCTGGTCGTCGGCCCCGTCCGCGCCCGGCTGCGCACCTGGGCGCACGCCCGCCACGGCGGCTCCCGGCGCCGCCTCCTCGCCGTGCTCGACGGCAAGCGGTACCTGGCACTCCTGAGCGCCCTCGACGCCCTCGTGAACGACCCGCCGCTGCTCCGGGCCGCCGCCGGAGACCCCGAAAGGGTCATCGCCAAAGCGGTCCGCAAGGACTTCGCGAAGGTCTCCGACCTCGTCGCACAGGCACTCGGCGGGGAGCCCGGCACCGACCGCGACGTCGCCCTGCACGAGGCCCGCAAGAAGGCCAAGCGCACCCGCTACGCCGCCGAGACCGCCCTCCCCGCGCTGGGCGCTCCGGCCGCCGGCCTCACCAAGGCCATGAAGGCGCTCCAGGGACTCCTCGGCGACCACCAGGACAGCGTGATGACCCGCGAGGCCCTGCGGGAACTGGCGGCCCTGGCACACGCGGCGGGAGAGAGCTCGTTCACCTACGGGGTGCTGTACGGCCGCGAGGAACAGCGTGCCGCGGCGGTCGAGGCGGCGCTGCCGGAGGCCTGGCGGGCGACGCTGGAGCAGGCGTCCGTCTGACGGCCACCGCCCGGGGGGCGGACGACCGTGGGCGGAGGGGGCTCCCGTCCGCGTTACGCTGAATGGTCACCCCTGTCGGCTCACGAAGGTTCGCGAGATGTCTGCCGAAACCGCTGTGTCGGTCTTCCCACAGCTCGAAGCCCTGCTCCCGCATGTGCAGAAGCCCATTCAGTACGTCGGCGGAGAACTCAACTCCACGGTGAAACCGTGGGAGGAGTGCGACGTCCGCTGGGCGCTCATGTACCCCGACGCGTACGAGGTCGGCCTGCCCAACCAGGGCGTCATGATCCTCTACGAGGTGCTGAACGAGCGCGAGGGCGTCCTCGCCGAGCGCACCTACAGCGTCTGGCCCGACCTGGAGGAGCTGATGCGCGAGCACCGGGTCCCCCAGTTCACCGTGGACAGCCACCGCCCGGTGAAGGCCTTCGACGTGTTCGGCCTGTCCTTCTCCACGGAGCTGGGCTACACGAACATGCTGACCGCCCTCGACCTGGCCGGCATCCCGCTGGAGTCGAAGGACCGCACCCTCGACGACCCGATCGTGCTGGCCGGCGGGCACGCCGCGTTCAACCCCGAGCCGATCGCCGACTTCATCGACGCGGCGGTCATCGGCGACGGCGAGCAGGCCGTGCTCGACATGACGGAGATCATCCGCACCTGGAAGGCCGAGGGCCGCCCGGGAGGCCGCGAGGAGGTCCTCTTCCGCCTCGCGAAGACCGGCAACGTCTACATCCCCGCCTTCTACGACGTCGAGTACCTCCCCGACGGCCGGATCGCCCGCGTGGTCCCGAACAAGTCGGGTGTCCCGTGGCGCGTCTCCAAGCACACGGTGATGGACCTCGACGAGTGGCCCTACCCCAAGCAGCCCCTGGTCCCCCTCGCGGAGACCGTCCACGAGCGCATGTCGGTGGAGATCTTCCGCGGCTGCACCCGCGGCTGCCGCTTCTGCCAGGCCGGCATGATCACCCGCCCGGTGCGCGAGCGGTCCATCACCGGCATCGGCGAGATGGTGGAGAAGGGCCTGAAGGCGACCGGCTTCGAGGAGGTCGGCCTGCTCTCCCTGTCCTCCGCCGACCACTCGGAGATCGGCGACATCGCCAAGGGCCTCGCGGACCGGTACGAGGAGGACAAGATCGGTCTCTCCCTGCCCTCCACCCGCGTGGACGCCTTCAACGTCGACCTGGCGAACGAGCTGACCCGCAACGGCCGCCGGTCGGGCCTCACCTTCGCCCCCGAGGGCGGCTCCGAGCGCATGCGCAAGGTCATCAACAAGATGGTCTCGGAGGAGGACCTCATCCGGACCGTCTCCACCGCCTACGGCAACGGCTGGCGCCAGGTGAAGCTCTACTTCATGTGCGGGCTGCCGACCGAGACGGACGAGGACGTCCTGCAGATCGCCGACATGGCGATGAACGTGATCGCCGAGGGCCGCAAGGTCTCCGGCCAGAACGACATCCGCTGCACGGTGTCGATCGGCGGCTTCGTCCCCAAGCCCCACACCCCCTTCCAGTGGGCGCCGCAGCTCTCCGCCGAGGACACGGACGCCCGCCTCACGAAGCTCCGCGACAAGATCCGCGGCGACAAGAAGTACGGCCGCTCGATCGGCTTCCGCTACCACGACGGCAAGCCCGGAATCGTCGAGGGCCTGCTGTCCCGCGGCGACCGCCGCATCGGCTCCGTCATCCGCGCCGTCTACGAGGACGGCGGCCGTTTCGACGGCTGGCGCGAGCACTTCTCGTACGAGCGCTGGATGCGCTGCGCCGACAAGACGCTTCCCGACTTCGGCGTGGACCTCGACTGGTACACGACCCGCGAGCGCTCCTACGAGGAGGTCCTGCCCTGGGACCACCTGGACTCCGGTCTCGACAAGGACTGGCTCTGGGAGGACTGGCAGGACTCCCTCGACGAGACCGAGGTCGACGACTGCCGCTGGACCCCCTGCTTCGACTGCGGCGTGTGCCCGCAGATGGACACGAGCATCCAGATCGGCCCGACCGGCAAGAAGCTGCTGCCGCTGACCGTCAAGAACGCGGCTCCGGCGGCCGGCGGGCACGCGCACTGAGGGCACGTGCGACGCGGAACCGAACGAGGCGCCCCCTTCCCGACGGAAGGGGGCGCCTCGCTGTGCGGCCGTCCTCAGGCGTGGCCTGTCCCCGGGCCGTACGCCGCCGCGATGTCCTTCGACGCGGCCCAGCGGCTGTAGGTGGGGGACTGGGGCCAGCCCTCGGGGGAGTCCTGCCACTCCTCCTGGCGGCCGTACGGCAGGAGGTCGATGAGCGCGAAGGTGTGGCTCAGCTGCTCGGTGCCGCGGCCTTCGGTGTGCCAGGTGCGATAGACGGTGTCGCCGTCGCGCAGGAACACGTTGACGGCGAAGCCGCCGCCGGGCGGGGCGCCGACATCCGTCCCGAACGGGCTGTCGGCCGTCGAGTACCACGTCATCCGGTTGCCGACCCGCTCCTTGTAGGCGAGCGCCTCGTCGACGGGGCCCTGGGTGACGACGACGAAGCGGGCGTCGTACCGGTCGAGGAACTCCAGGCGGGTGTACTGCGAGGTGAACCCCGTGCAGCCGGGGCACTGCCACTCCTGCCCGGCGAACCACATGTGGTTGTAGACGATCAGCTGCCGCCTGCCCTCGAAGACGTCCGCGAGCCGGACGGGGCCGTCGGCGCCCTCCAGCGTGTACTCCGGCATCTCGACCATCGGCAGCCGGCGGCGCTCGGCGGCGACGGCGTCGAGCTCCCGCGTCGCGGCCTTCTCCCGCGCCCGCAGGGCCTCCAGCCGGTGCTCCCAGGTCGCGCTGTCGACGACGGGTGGTAGTGCGCTCATGGTCCCCTCACAGAACTCGTACGCGACGTTCCCTTGTGCAGAGGCAGACTGCGCGAGGGGCGGGAACTCATCGGCCGCGTACGGCCGATGCCCGCCCGCACCGCGGCGACGCCGGTTGCCCGTGCGTCGCATCCATCGGGGTGGTCGCTGCGTCTAGGCAGGTATGGATCTGGAAAAACCGTCCGCCGGGCCGGTCGGGCCGCCCGGGGCGGGAGCCGAGGGCTGTCTCGCCGTGGCGATCCGCGTTCCCGTGCGGATCGTGGTGCTCGTGCTCGTCGTGCCGGTGCGCATGCTGTGGGACGCGTGCGTCGTGGGCGGGCGGCTCCTCCGGGACACCGCGCTGCGCCCGCTGGGGCGGGTCGTCGGCTGGGTGGCGCGGGCCCTGTTCGTCTGGCCGTGGGTGGCCCTGTGGCGGTACGTCGTCGTGCCGCTCGGCACGGCACTGGCCTGGCTGGGGCGGGTGCTGCTCGTGGTGCCGGCGGTGTGGCTGTACCGCGCGGTCCTGACCCCGCTCGGCCACGCGCTCGCCCGGTTCGCCGGCGGCGTCGGGTCGGTGCTGGGCTGGATGTACGCGCGGCTGCTCACGCCCGTGGGACATGCCGTCGCCGCGCTGCTCAGGGGCATCGGGCTCGTCCTCGGCGCCGTCGGCGGCGGTCTGTGGACCGTGGCCGCCTGGCTGGCGCGGTACCTGGTGGTCGTGCCGGCCACCTGGTTGGCGCGGTACCTGGTGGTCGTACCGGCCACCTGGCTCCACCGGTGGGTGCTCACCCCCGTGGCGAGAGCGGTCGTCCTGCTGCTCACCGGGCTCGTGTGGGTCGTACGGATGATGCTGCTCGGCATCGGCGCCGTCCTCTACTGGACGGCGCGCGTCCTGCTGGTGCTGCCCGCGCTCGCGCTGTGGCGCTGGGTGCTCGTCCCGGTCGGCCGGGCGCTCGCCGTCGTCGGACGGGAGGTCGGCGACGCCCTCGGGCACGCGTGGCGGGTCGCCGGACACCTCTCGCTCGCCGTCGGACGGTTCCTCGGACGGCTCCTGACATGGATCCTCGTGGATCCGGCCCGCTGGGCCTACCGGACCGTGCTGACGCCGGTCGGGCACACCGTCCGCGACCTGGTGCTCAAACCCGCCGCCGAGGCGGCACGCAGTGCGGGGAGGGCGGCACGGCAGGCCCTGGCCGCCGCGCGCGACGGGGCGCGCCAGGCCCGCGCCGACTTCCGCCGTCTGCTCTTCGGCCCGCCGGGGGAGCCACAGCTCGCCGGGGCCCCGGAATCACGGCCCGCGCCACCGCCGGAACCACGGGCCGGCGTCGCCCGGGAGCCGGACCCGCTCGGTCCGAGGGAACCAGTCGCGGGCGGTACACGTACTCTAGGTAGCAGTACGACCGCACTCACGAAGGACTGAACGACACTGGGCAAGCGACAGCCCGAAGGCCCGCCTCCCGCTCCCGCGGTGCAGCGCGTCCGACTGCGCTACACCAAGCGCGGCCGCCTCCGGTTCACCAGCCACCGTGACTTCCAGCGCGCCTTCGAGCGTGCCCTGCGCCGTGCCGCCGTCCCGATGGCGTACTCGGCCGGGTTCACGCCCCATCCCAAGGTGTCGTACGCCAATGCCGCACCCACCGGCACGGGCAGCGAGGCGGAGTACCTGGAGATCGCGCTCACCGAGGCGCGCGACCCGGAGAGGCTGCGCGAGCTCCTCGACGAGTCGATGCCCTCGGGCCTCGACATCATCGAGGCGGTGGAGGCCCGCACCTCGGGTCTCGCCGACCGGCTCACGGCTTCCGTGTGGGAGCTGCGGCTCGACGGCGTGGAACCGGCCGAGGCGGAGCGCGCGGTGGCGGCGTTCATGACCGCCGAGACCGTCGAGGTCAGCCGCAAGACCAAGAATGGCGTACGGACGTTCGATGCCCGGAGCGCCGTGGCGGGTCTTGAGACGGTCCCCGGGACGCACGGTCCCCAGGCTGATAGGCCGAGCGACCAGGCCTGTGCGATACTGCGGCTGGTTGTTCGGCACGTGACGCCTGCCGTTCGACCCGACGACGTCCTGTCCGGTCTTCGCGCCGTGGCCGACCTGGCGCCGCCGGTCGCCGCAGCGGTGACCAGGCTGGCGCAGGGGCTGTTCGATGAAGAGACCGGCACGGTGACCGACCCGCTCGCGCCCGACCGCGAGGCAGTCGCAGCCGCCCCAGCCGATCGCACAGGGGCCGCCGAAACTGCCGCCGCGAAGGCGTCGGCGTAGGGAAGTCCCGCGTAAGGACGCACGTCGTAGCGCCGCCCTCGTATCCGGGAGCCACCTGGGTCGGGCAGCGCACCCCACCAGAAGACTTTCGCCAGGCCGTACGCACACATGGCGTACGGAACCGGCGAGACAGGACACAGAGAGCTCCCGTGCGGCGCCCGCGCCCCGGACGGCGGCACCGCGCATCGCGCGAGCCGCGGACGTCACCGGCACTGCCGGACCAGGCGCGGCGCCCGGGAGCCTGACGGGAGATCCACCCGCATGCTCGAGCCGACCGAAGCCGCCGAGCCCTCCACGGGCGCCGGCGACAACAACAACAGCCCCAGCGACACCCTGCCGCCGCGGCGCCGCCGCCGTGCCGCGTCGCGCCCCGCCGGTCCTCCGACCGCCGCCTCCGAGGCCGCGGCCGAGACCACCGCGCCGGCCATACCGGCCGTCGCGTCCGCCGCATCCGTCGCGGACGAACCCACCACCGCGGCCACGGACCTCGTGGACCCGGAGGCCGAGGAGACGGACGAGGCGGCCCGGGCCGCAGCGGCCGAGGCTCCCGCGGCCGACACCGAGGACGCCGCACCGCGCCGTTCGCGCCGCCGCGCCACCCGCCGTGTCTCGGCCCCCGCCGGTGTGCCGGTGGCCGATGAGGCCACCGAGATCGCCGAGACCGTGGTGCCCGCCCCGGCGGCCGTCGCCGAGCCCGCCGCCCAGGCGGCCGAGGAGACCCCGGCCCCCGTCGAGGAGCCCGCTCCCGCCGGCCGCACGCGCCGCCGCGCCACCCGCAGGGTCGCCGCGCCCGCCGCCGCCGAGGCCGCCGAGACCGTGACGGCTCCCGCCGAGCCCGTCGCCGCCCCGGTGCAGGCCGAGGCACCCGCCGAGACGGTGGAGGCGGAGGTGGAGGAGGAAGCAGCTCCCCGCCGCGCCACCCGTCGCCGTGCCACCCGGCGCGTCTCCGCCCCGGCCGCCGCGCCCGAGGGCGAGCCCGCCGACGAGCGTGTGGAGGCGCCCGTGACCAGCGAGAGCAAGCCCGCGGAGTCCGAGCGTCCCGAGGCCGCCGACGCCGCACCCGCCGAGGACGCAGGCCCGCGTCGTGGCCGCCGCCGCGCCACCCGTAAGGCCGCCGGTGGTTTCTCGGCGCCCGCGCCGAAGGAGACCGACGACTCCTCGCGGCGTCCCGGCCGTCCCGCCGTCGCCGTCTTCCAGGCGCCGGTGTTCACCGAGCCGATGTTCCAGACGCCGGAGCGCGCCGCCGCCGCGGCCGCAGCCGAGGCGGCCGGAGCGAGCACCGAGGCGCCCGAGCCCGTCGAGGCCCCCGAGTCGGCCGAGGCCGTCGAGGAGCCCACCGGCGGTCGTCGCAGCCGCCGCCGTCGCCGGGCCGTCGAGGACGAGCCGGTGACCGTGGCCGCCGAGGAGCCGCAGGACGTCCAGGACGTCCAGGAGGTCCAGGAGGTCGAGGAGTCCGCCGAGGACGCCGAGGACACCGCCGAGGGTGACGACGGCGAGGAGGAGTCCGCGGGCTCCCGTCGTCGCCGTCGTCGTGGTGGCCGTCGCCGTCGTCGCGGTGACTCCGGCGACTCGGAGCACGAGTCCGCCTACTCCGGCGACGAGGACGAGGCCGCCGAGCAGGCCGCGCAGGACGCCGAGGACACCGCCGAGCAGGTCGAGGAGGACGCCGAGGAGTCCGACGACGACGAGCGCGGGGAGTCGGGCGGCTCCAGCAGCAGCCGTCGCCGGCGCCGCCGCCGTCGTCGCGCCGGTGACTCCGGTGGCGACAGCGAGGCGGGCGACAACGACCCCGAGCGCACGGTCGTCAAGGTCCGCGAGCCGCGGAGCAAGAAGGACGAGCGGCACGGCGACGCCCAGGACGAGGTCCAGTCCATCAAGGGCTCGACCCGGCTGGAGGCGAAGAAGCAGCGTCGCCGCGAGGGCCGCGAGCAGGGCCGCCGCCGCGTCCCGATCATCACCGAGGCCGAGTTCCTGGCCCGCCGTGAGGCCGTCGAGCGGGTCATGGTCGTCCGCCAGAGCGGCGAGCGCACCCAGATCGGCGTCCTCGAGGACAACGTGCTCGTCGAGCACTACGTCAACAAGGAGCAGTCGACCTCGTACGTCGGCAACGTCTACCTGGGCAAGGTCCAGAACGTGCTGCCGTCGATGGAGGCCGCCTTCATCGACATCGGCAAGGGCCGCAACGCCGTGCTCTACGCCGGTGAGGTCAACTTCGAGGCGCTCGGCATGGCCCACGGGCCGCGCCGCATCGAGTCCGCCCTCAAGTCCGGCCAGTCGGTCCTCGTGCAGGTCACCAAGGACCCGATCGGCCACAAGGGCGCGCGTCTGACCAGCCAGGTCTCCCTCCCGGGCCGCTACCTCGTGTACGTGCCCGAGGGCTCCATGACCGGCATCAGCCGCAAGCTGCCCGACACCGAGCGCGCGCGTCTGAAGACCATCCTCAAGAAGATCGTCCCCGAGGACGCGGGCGTCATCGTGCGCACCGCCGCCGAGGGCGCGAGCGAGGACGAGCTGCGCCGCGACGTCGAGCGTCTGCAGGCGCAGTGGGAGGACATCCAGAAGAAGGCGAAGAGCGGCAACGCCCCGACGCTGCTCTACGGCGAGCCGGACATGACCGTCCGTGTCGTCCGCGACATCTTCAACGAGGACTTCTCCAAGGTCATCGTCAGCGGTGACGAGGCGTGGGACACCATCCACGGCTACGTCGCGCACGTGGCGCCCGACCTGACCGAGCGCCTGTCGAAGTGGACCTCCGAGGTCGACGTCTTCGCGACGTACCGGATCGACGAGCAGCTGATGAAGGCGCTGGACCGCAAGGTCTGGCTGCCCAGCGGCGGTTCGCTGGTGATCGACAAGACCGAGGCGATGATCGTCGTCGACGTCAACACCGGCAAGTTCACCGGCCAGGGCGGCAACCTCGAAGAGACCGTGACCAGGAACAACCTGGAGGCGGCCGAGGAGATCGTGCGCCAGCTGCGGCTGCGCGACCTGGGCGGCATCGTCGTCATCGACTTCATCGACATGGTCCTGGAGTCCAACCGCGACCTGGTCCTGCGCCGCCTGCTGGAATGCCTGGGCCGTGACCGCACCAAGCACCAGGTCGCCGAGGTGACCTCGCTGGGCCTGGTCCAGATGACCCGTAAGCGGGTCGGCCAGGGCCTGCTGGAGTCGTTCTCCGAGACCTGCGTCCACTGCAACGGCCGCGGTGTCATCGTGCACATGGAGCAGCCGACGTCCGTCGGTGGCGGCGGCAAGCGCAAGAAGCGCGGCCGCGGTGGCGCCGAGCAGGTGCACGAGCACGACCACGACCACGACCACGAGACGGCCGAGGAGCCGGAGACGGTCGAGACGGAGGCCGAGGTGGCCGCCGAGGTCGCCGCGCCCGTCGCGGTCGAGCCCGACTTCCAGCCGGACGAGGAGCTGTACGGCAGCGCCGCCGAGGCGGAGGCCGCCGCGGGCCGTGGCCGTTCGCGGCGTCGCGCCACCCGGCGCGCGTCGGCTCCGGCCGGTGCGCCGAAGGCCGAGGAGCGCGCTCCCCGCAGCCGCCGCGAGGAGCGGGCCGAGCGGGCGGCCGCCCGGTCCCGTGAGGCCGCCGAGGCCGAGCCGGCCGCGGTCGAGGACCCGGTCGTCGAGGCGCCGGTCGCCGTGCGGCAGGTCGCGGAGCAGCCGGTCGTCGAGGCGCCCGTCGAGGAGACCCCGGCCCCCGTGGCCGCCGTCGCCGAGGAGGACGCCGCTCCCAAGGGCCGTACGCGCCGCCGTGCGACCCGGAAGGTGTCGGCGCCCGCCGGTTCGCCCAAGGAGGCCGAGGAGACCGTGGTGACGGTCACGGAGCCCGCTCCGGCGCCCGTCGCCGAGGCCCCCGCGGCCGAGCCGACGCCCGAGCCGGTGGCGGAGAGCGCCGCTCCGGCCCGCCCGCGCCGCCGTGCGGTCCGCAAGGCCACCGCGCCGACCGCGTCCGAGGAGGCGGCCGTCACGGTCGTCCCGTCGGCCGCAGCCGAGCCGGTCGCCGAGCCCGCCGGGACGGAGGCCGCCGAGGCCGACGCCGACGCGCCGGCCGCCAAGAAGACCGCGCGCAAGACGGCGGCCAAGAAGGCGCCCGCCAAGAAGGCCGCCGCCAAGAAGACCGTGGCGGCCAAGAAGACGGCCGCGAAGAAGACCACCACGGCCAAGAAGGCGACCACCAAGAAGACGGCCGCCAAGTCCACGGCGAAGAAGACCGTGGCCGCGGAGCAGACCGCTCCCGCCGTCACGGCCTCGGCCGACGAGGGCTGACCCAGCCCCTGACCCGCGTGTGGTCCCGCCCCTCGGGGCGGGACCACACTGGTTTGCGGGCCCGGCCCACCGGCCGGGCCCGCGCCGCGTCGGGGGCCCGCGCCGATTGCGTCACGGCGGTCTCCGGCCGAGCCCGGGCCGGTTTGACCCCGGTGGGGACGGTCTCGTAACCTGGACCGTCGGCGTGTCCATCGACACGCCACATCCCCGTAAACCTTTCTTCCTCCCGGGCACTCCGGTGGCCGGGAGAGGTTGCCCGTGTTCCTTCCCGGGCGACTGGACTGCGGGGGTGCCGTTCCCGAGCGAGAGAGAGATCCGCGTGTACGCCATCGTGCGCAGCGGTGGTCGCCAGCACAAGGTTGCTGTCGGCGACATCGTTGAGGTTGACAAGATTTCCACTGCCAAGGTTGGCGACACGGTCGAGCTCTCGACCCTGCTCGTTGTCGACGGCGAAGCCGTGACGAGCGACCCCTGGGTCCTGGCCGGCATCAAGGTCCAGGCCGAGATCGTGGATCACCACAAGGGCGTCAAGATCGACATCCTTCGCTACAAGAACAAGACCGGCTACCGCCGTCGTCAGGGCCACCGCCAGCAGTACACGGCGATCAAGGTCACTGAGATCCCCGCGGCTGCGAAGTAAGGGTAGGGACTGAGACATGGCACACAAGAAGGGCGCATCGTCCACTCGGAACGGTCGCGACTCCAACGCTCAGCGGCTCGGTGTGAAGCGCTTCGGCGGTCAGACCGTCAACGCCGGTGAGATCCTGGTCCGCCAGCGTGGCACCCACTTCCACCCCGGCGTCAGCGTCGGCCGTGGCAAGGACGACACGCTGTTCGCGCTGGCCGCCGGTGCGGTCGAGTTCGGCAAGCACCGTGGCCGCAAGGTCGTGAACATCGTTCCGGTCGCCTGATCCAGTCCCGTCGAGGCTGATCCGTCCCCCGCGGACGGACCCGTGCCTCGGGGCCCAGGCTCCGCAGAACAGAGTTCTTCGCGAGGCGGACCTCACTTCCCCCACGGGAAGAGGGTCCGCCTTTCGCGTGTTACGTAAGAGACATTCCGTACGTACAAGAAGTACCGAAGTGCTGGAGGCACCCCACATGACCACCTTCGTGGACCGCGTCGAGCTGCATGTCGCCGCGGGTAGCGGAGGTCACGGCTGTGCCTCCGTACACCGGGAGAAGTTCAAGCCGCTGGGCGGCCCGGACGGCGGCAACGGCGGCCGTGGCGGTGACGTGATCCTGGTCGTCGACCAGTCCGTCACCACGCTGCTCGACTACCACCACTCGCCCCACCGCAAGGCCACCAGCGGCAGGCCCGGCGAGGGCGGCAACCGCTCCGGCAAGGACGGCCAGGACCTGATCCTGCCCGTGCCGGACGGCACGGTCGTCCTCGACAAGGAGGGCAACGTCCTCGCGGACCTCGTCGGACACGGCACCTCGTTCGTCGCGGCCGAAGGCGGCCGCGGCGGCCTCGGCAACGCGGCCCTCTCCTCGGCCCGCCGCAAGGCGCCCGGCTTCGCGCTGCTCGGTGTGCCCGGCGGGTTCCTGGACATCGTCCTGGAGCTCAAGACCGTCGCCGACGTGGCCCTGGTCGGCTACCCGAGCGCCGGCAAGTCCTCGCTCATCTCCGTCCTGTCCGCCGCCAAGCCGAAGATCGCGGACTACCCCTTCACGACCCTCGTCCCGAACCTGGGCGTCGTGACCGCGGGCGAGACCGTCTACACCATCGCGGACGTCCCCGGCCTCATCCCCGGCGCCAGCCAGGGCAAGGGCCTCGGCCTCGAGTTCCTGCGCCACGTCGAGCGGTGCAGCGTCCTCGTCCACGTCCTGGACACGGCCACCCTGGAGTCCGAGCGCGACCCGATCTCCGACCTCGACATCATCGAGGAGGAGCTGACGCAGTACGGCGGCCTGGACAAGCGGCCCCGCATGGTCGTCCTCAACAAGATCGACGTGCCGGACGGCAAGGACCTGGCCGAGATGGTGCGCCCCGACCTGGAGGCCCGCGGCTACCGCGTCTTCGAGGTCTCCGCGGTCGCCCACATGGGCCTGCGGGAGCTGTCCTTCGCCCTCGCCGAAGTGGTCGCCCAGTCGCGTGCCGCCAAGCCCAAGGAGGAGGCGACCCGCATCGTCATCCGTCCGAAGGCGGTCGACGACGCCGGCTTCACCGTCGCGCAGGAGGAGGACGGTCTCTACCGCGTGCGCGGCGAGAAGCCCGAACGCTGGGTGCGCCAGACCGACTTCAGCAACGACGAGGCCGTCGGCTACCTCGCCGACCGGCTCGCCCGCCTCGGTGTCGAGGAGAAGCTGATGAAGGCGGGCGCCCGCTCCGGCGACGGCGTCGCCATCGGCCCCGAGGACAACGCGGTCGTCTTCGACTGGGAGCCCACCGTCATGGCCGGTGCCGAGATGCTGGGCCGCCGCGGTGAGGACCACCGCTTCGAGGCCCCGCGCCCCGCCGCCCAGCGCCGCCGCGACCAGCAGGCCGAGCGGGACGAGTCGCAGAAGGAGTACGACGACTTCGAGCCGTTCTAGCCGGACGGCCACGAGCCGTCCCCCCAGGAACAGCGAGAACAGCAGCGCGGGCCCGACCTCTCCGGAGGCCGGGCCCGCGCTGCTGTCGCGGCCTGGGGCACCGGGCGGAGCGTCAGGCGCGCCCCGTGCTGCCACCGGTCCGGGGGAGCGCACGGAAAGAGGGCCGGCGACTCGTGTCGAGTCGCCGGCCCTCCTCCTGGCTCGGCCCTGTTCAGCCGCGCCGCGTCACGCGTTGACGGAGTCCTCGGCGCCGTGGTCCTCGCTGTCCGAGGAGTCCGCGTCGGAACCGAGCCCCTGCTCGGACTCGTGCGCGGAGTCCTCGGCCGCCCCGCGCTGCGAGGGGATCTCCGCGGCGAGCCGCGCGGTCATCCGCACCCGGCGCTCGTCCGCCTTCGTGCACAGCTCCGCGATCGCCGCGTCGAAGCGGGCCAGCGACGGCGGGTCCGAGGGGCCCAGGAGGTGCTCCTTGAGTTCGGCGCGGGCCGCCGTGAACGCGTCCCGCTCCGGGTGACGGACCGCGTCCAGGAGGGCCGGGACGCCGTCGGCCGAGGGCGAGAGGATCGCGCCCGCGGACACCGTCGGGAACCCGGCGCGGAACGCCGCCTCCGGCAGGCCCGAGGTGTTGGCGACCGCGTACGGCTTCTCGCTGGACAGCCAGTCCGAGACGACCGAGGAGACGTCGCTGATCAGCAGGTCGGCCTCGTTGAAGCAGCTGAAGATCGCCGGACGCGGGCCCGTGACGATCTGGTGCTCCCACTCCGGGAAGGACGCCCAGAAGGCCGCCCCCCACGCCGCCGTGGCCCGGCCGATCTCCGCCTCGCGGTCGCCGCGCGGCGCGCCCTGCAGCAGCATGCGCTCCATCTCGTCCGCGCTCGTACGGAAGGCGGTCGAGGTCAGGGTGTCCAACTCGGCCGTGCGGCGCGCCAGTTCGGCGGCGGTCTCCGGGCCGGGACGGGCTCCGGAACGCCGGGTGTTGGCCTCGCGGATCATCGCCATGATGCGGTCGTTCGCCGCACCGGCGCGCGGGTCGACGGAACCGGTCATCGGGTGCGGCTTGTACAGCAGGCGCACGCCCTCGTCGGCGAGCAGGTGGCGCACGATGTTCTCGCCGGCCAGCACCACCGAGGTGTTGCCCGGGTTGCCGTCCCAGCCCTCCCAGGTGGGGGCGTAGAGGACGGTCGTGTACGTGCCCGTGGGCGGGCCCGAGAAGAGGCGTATCGGGGTCAGCTGCGGCCGGCCCACCTCGACGATGTTCTTGTCCTCGACGCCGACCTCGGCGAGCGCGTACCGCTCACGGGCGGCGGGACCGGCGACCCACACCTCGTCGTACGCCTTGGCGTACGGGTTGCAGGAGGACAGCTTGTCGCTCTCGCCGTGGTTGATGAACGCGTGCTTGATCGTGGGGATGCGCAGGACCTGGGAGGTCTTCGCGGCGTTCGCCGGGTGCAGCATCATCTTCAGCGTCGAGTTCTCCAGCGAGAACATCGTGGAGACCTTGGGGAAGCAGATGATCGGGACGTCGGTCGCGTCGATCTTCTGCACCATGAAGCGCTCACGCAGCACGATCAGCGGCCGGGCGTCGATCTGCGACAGCGTCGAGAGCCACATGTTGGCCTGGTACGCGGACGTGGTGCCGCCCGAGAAGTACATGGCGACGGTGGGCTGGTACTCCTCCAGCCACGAGTCGACCCACTCCATGACCTTCGCCTCGTTCTTGGCGCGCTTCCCGGGAAGCAGCCAGGTGCCGAGGTGGACGATGCCGCCGAGGGCCAGCGCGATGGCGACGCCCTCGCCGATGCCGCCCCACAGGGCGTTCGTGGTGGCGGCGGTGACGAGCAGGCCAGCCGTCGCCGGGACGGAGAGGGCCAGCAGCCGGTGACCCTGGCGGCGGGCCAGGATGCGCGGCGGCGCGGCGCTCAGACGCAGTGCGGACGCGTCGATGTTGCGGGTGACGATCGGCAGCGTACGTGTGCGGCGCACCAGGACCGAGACGGCGTGGCAGGCGAAGTGCAGGGCGTACAGGACGCATATCGCGATCAGCAGGGGCGCCTGCTCGTGCGTCGGGTTGATGCCGTCGATCCGCAGCAGCCCCACCATGATCAGCATGTCGCGCAGCAGTTGGCGGACGGTGATGTCGAAGCGGACCTTGCCGAGCAGCGAGAGCAGACCGGGGTCGCGGTACTGCAGATACACGTCCAGAAGGAGACCCGCCGCACTCGCGGCGACGAACACCGGGACGTTCGGCAGCAGCGCGGAGACGATCTGGGCCGTGAGGAAGGCGAACATCGCGAGCAGCGCGGAAAGCTGCACGATGCGACGGGGGGCGAGGCCTGCGGAGGGCACGGGCTGGGCTCCTGCGAGGGGGATGCAGCGGATGGGGGATCGTGCGGCCGAGCTGTCACCAACAGAGGGCCGACGACTGACCGTATGACCTGAAGACCCGGCTAGCAATCTTCCGTGGGAACAATCACTGCATAGGGCACATAATGCCCGGAGACTCTGTGAGCGAGCCCTCAGCAGGCCGTGTGCCGACTGGCCGGACGCCGCTCGGCGAGCCCTCCGGAAGCCACCCGGAAATCCTGCCGACGGCCACCTCGGGACCTCCGTCCGGCAGGCCCCGGAGCCCCCGCCCCGCACGGCCCCCGCACCCGCGCCTCATCGATCGGCGGGCTCCGGCGACCACGCTCCGTCGCCGCCCGGGAACCGTGGGCGTCCGCCCGTCGGAACGCGGAACCGCCGGGGAGGCCCGCTCGCGTAGATTGCAGACACCGGGCTGGTCGGAACATTGGGGATGGCGTGTCAGCGGCAAGGAATGCGGTGCGGGCGGGCGTGGCCGAGGCCCACAGGATCGTCGTCAAGGTGGGCTCCTCGTCGCTCACCACCGCCTCCGGCGGCCTCGACGCCGACCGGGTCGACGCCCTCGTGGACGTCCTCGCCAAGACGCACGGCGGCGGCGCGCGCGAGATCGTCCTCGTCTCCTCCGGAGCCATCGCCGCCGGACTCGCGCCGCTCGGGCTGCGCCGCCGCCCCAAGGACCTCGCCCGCCAGCAGGCCGCCGCCAGCGTCGGCCAGGGGCTCCTGGTGGCCCGCTACACCGCCTCCTGCGCCCGCTACGGCATCCGCGTCGGGCAGGTGCTCCTCACCTCCGACGACACCAGCCGCCGCTCCCACCACCGCAACGCCTCGCGCACCCTCGACAAGCTGCTCGCGATGGGCGCCCTCCCGGTCGTCAACGAGAACGACACCGTCGCCACGGACGAGATCCGCTTCGGCGACAACGACCGCCTCGCCGCGCTCGTCGCCCATCTCGTCCACGCCGACCTGCTCGTCCTCCTCTCCGACGTGGACGGCGTCTACGACGGGGACCCCAGCCGGCCCGGCACCTCGCGGATCGCCGAGGTCCGCGGCCCCGCCGATCTCGCGGGCGTCGAGACCGGCAGCGCGGGCAAGGCCGGCGTCGGCACCGGCGGCATGGCCACCAAGGTCGAGGCGGCCGGAATCGCCGCGGCCGCCGGCATCCCGGTGGTGCTGACCAGCGCCGTCCACGCGGCGGACGCCCTCGCCGGCCGGGACACCGGCACCTACTTCCACGCTACCGGCAAACGCTCCGCCGACCGGCTGCTCTGGCTCCAGCACGCCTCCACCCCGCAGGGCGCGCTCACCCTCGACGACGGCGCCGTCCGCGCGGTCGTCCAGGGGCGCAAGTCGCTGCTGCCCGCGGGCATCGCCTCCGTCGAGGGCGAGTTCACCGCCGGGGACCCCGTCGAACTGCGCGACAGCACCGGCCGGGCCGTCGCGCGCGGGCTGGTCAACTTCGACGCCAAGGAGATCCCCCAACTGATCGGCCGCTCCACCCGGGAGCTGGCACGGGAACTGGGGCCCGCCTACGAGCGCGA
This sequence comes from Streptomyces sp. NBC_01428, assembly GCF_036231965.1. Classification (NCBI taxonomy): domain Bacteria; kingdom Bacillati; phylum Actinomycetota; class Actinomycetes; order Kitasatosporales; family Streptomycetaceae; genus Streptomyces; species Streptomyces sp. NBC_01428. Next base: position 6,097,906 of record NZ_CP109499.1, read on the forward strand.
GGTCGTCCACCGCGACGACCTCGCCCTGCTCAACCCCTGAGTCACCCGCCCCGGCGTCCCCGGCCGCACCCCGGATCGACTGTCCGCTACACCCGTAAACGGCTGATTCCGCCGCCCCCACCGGGGGACGTTCCGTAAAACCGCCACACGACGGCTTCTCACCTGCTCAACTTTGTGACAGGGAGAGTCCGGGATTCGGTACGACCATCGGGTTAAGGAGGCCGTCGTGAGACGAGTGCGCCCTGGGGCGGCGGCGTCCCGCGGTGGTCCCGCCTCCCGTGCGGCAGGCGAGGAGCGAGCCCTCACGAGCGTCGCGGCCGGCGACACCTACGAGGGCGAGCAGCCCGCCGAACAGCCCCGGCTGTGGCACGTCACGCTGAGCGTCTCCGGCGGCGAGGCACCGTTGACCGAGGTCAGGCGCGGCCTCGAACAGCTCGCGCACGACCACCCCTTCCTCCTGACCAGCCGGTACGCCAACGACCACGCGGAGATCCGCTACTGGGAGGAGGCCCGCGACCTGCACGACGCGGCGGCGGTCGCGCTGCGCCTGTGGGGCGAGCACCGGCAGACCGCCAAACTCCCGCCCTGGGAGATCGTCGGCCTGGAGGTCATCGACCGCGAGACCTACCACCAGCGCATCGCCGAGGGGTACGGACCGCTGCCCGCGACCCCCGTCGGAGTTCACCCCTTTTGAGCCCGTCTCGGGGTGTGGGACAACCGCTGAACCGTCGTGCCCGGCGCACTACGCTTCCCTCATGACCACGCTCTCGCCGTACGACTCGATGTCCCCGGTCACCCAGGCCGCCTACCGCGCGAAGTCCGCCGCCGCCGACCTGGCGCCCCTGCCGCGGTCCGAGAAGGACGACGCGCTGCTCGCGATCGCGGACGCGCTCGAGGTCCGTACGAGCGAGATCGTCGCCGCCAACGCCAAGGACATCGCGAAGGCCCGCGAGGCCGGCACCAGCGAGACCGTCGTCGACCGGCTCACGCTGACTCCCGAGCGGGTGCGCGCCATCGCCTCGGACGTCCGGGACGTCGTGGCGCTGCCCGACCCGGTCGGCGAGGTCGTCCGCGGCTCGACGCTCCCGAACGGCATCGACCTGCGCCAGGTCCGCGTCCCGCTCGGCGTGGTCGGCATCATCTACGAGGCCCGCCCGAACGTGACGGTCGACGCGGCCGCCCTCTGCCTGAAGTCCGGCAACGCGGTCCTGCTGCGCGGTTCCTCCTCCGCCTACGAGTCGAACACCGCCCTCGTGCGGGTCCTGCGCGACGCGGTGGGCGGCGCCGGACTGCCCGCCGACGCCATCCAGCTCGTGCCCGGCGAGGGCCGCGAGTCGGTCCGCGAGCTGATGCGCGCCCGCGGCCTGGTCGACGTCCTCATCCCGCGCGGCGGCGCGTCCCTCATCCGCACGGTCGTCCAGGAGTCCACCGTCCCGGTCATCGAGACCGGCACCGGCAACTGCCACGTGTACGTCGACGCCCAGGCCGACCTCGACATGGCCGTCGACATCCTCATCAACTCCAAGGCCCAGCGGCCGAGCGTCTGCAACTCCGCCGAGACCCTCCTGGTCCACCAGGACATCGCCGCAGAGTTCCTGCCGCGCGCCCTCGACGCCCTCGCGGACGCCGGTGTGACCGTGCACGCGGACGAGCGCGTCCTCGCCTACGCGAAGGACTCCAGGGCCACCGTCGTCGAGGCCACCGCCGAGGACTGGGACACCGAGTACCTGTCGTACGACATCGCCGCGGCCGTCGTCGACTCCCTCGACCGGGCCGTCACCCACATCCGGCTGTGGAGCTCCGGCCACACCGAGGCCATCGTCACGACCTCGCAGCAGGCCGCCCGCCGCTTCACACAGCTGGTCGACTCCACGACGGTCGCGGTGAACGCCTCCACCCGGTTCACCGACGGCGGCCAGTTCGGCTTCGGCGCCGAGATCGGCATCTCCACGCAGAAGCTGCACGCACGCGGCCCCATGGGGCTGCCGGAGCTGACGAGCACGAAGTACATCGTCACCGGCGACGGCCACATCCGCCGCTGATCGGCCGCTGATCCGCCGGCACCGCCGCGCCCCCGGGATCCCGGGGGCGCCCGGGGCACCCGGGGCCCATGGGGCGAACCCGCGGGCCCACGGGGGCGCACGGGGCGTGCGACGGGTGGTGCGGGACCGTCCGACGACGCCCGGCGCGTCTTGTCAGGTGGATGAATTTCCGTACCGTCTGCCCAAATTGACCCCCCAGGTCTACTCTGGATCCGTGCCGGAGGACGTGGGGGGCACGCCGTTCCCTGACGGCTGGGAGCCCGACGACAACCGTGACCGCGGGGGTGCGGACGAAGAGTTCGCCTCCGTGGTCTTCGACGAGGACTTCGTCCGGGCGGCGGTGATCCACGAGCCGACCGCCGTGGAGAGACTGCTCTCCGCCGCGCAGGCCCGCGCGGAGGCGTCCGAGGCCGAGGCGCGCCGGGCGCACGCCCGCGGCCTGCGCTCCGACGACTACGAGGACGGCTTCGGGCCGGACGACCACGGCGATTTCGGCCACGATCCCGACCTGGACGACCTCGACGACAACGACCTCCTCGAAGGCCGCTACGGCGCTCCGGGGACGTACGGCCGGATCTACGGCAAGCACGCGCGCTGGCACCGTCCGGTCGCCTGGATCCTCGCCCTCGTCATGGGCGTCGGCATGGTCGCCCTGGCCTTCACCGCGGTCTACCGGGGCGCTTCCGGCGCCCACGACGAACAGATACCCCCGCCCGCCTCCACCGGCCTCGAACAGGGCCGTGAGAAGGTCACCGGCACCGGTCCCTCCGCCTCGGCCGACTACTCCCACCCGGCCGTCTCCGCGGTGCCGCGGACCCCCTGACGCCGAGGGGCCCGGCGGAGCCGTGACGATCCCTCGAACAGCGTGGCCGTCCTGGTGAGAACCTGTCAGAACTTGTCGCACACCGCAGCGTTTACCGAGGCTCCCGGAGACCTACTCTGAAGGTATGGGCGGGCCTGGAGACCCACCTGAGGGGACACCCGAGGGCGCCCCCGCCGGTGGAGAGGACGAATACCGATCCGTCGTCTTCGACGAGTCGTTCGTCCGTGCTGCCCGTCTCCAGGAGTTCTCCGCCCAGGAACGCATGGCCGACCACAGCCCGGCCGTACGCCGCCGGCCACCCCTGCGGCGCGGACTGTCCCGCCAGGCGCTGGTCCTCGTCCTGCTGATCGCCATCGCCTTCGGCACCGCGATCTACATGGGCGTGCGCCACCCGTACCAGACCCCCACCACCCAGTCGGCCGAACCGCTGCGGATGACCGTGATCCCGCTCGCCCCGCAGACCCCGGTGCCGGGCTCCACCGACCCCGAGCAGCTGTACGCCGACAGCCCCGCCGCGCAGTTCCGCATCGGCGCCGACGGCATCACCCTGCCCGCGTCCCGGCGTACCGCGCACTTCTCCGACAGCCAGGTCGTCAGCGCCCTGACCACCGCCAAGGACTACCTGGTCGAGTCCGCCCTCGACCCGAGCGTCCTGACCGGCGGCGCCACCCGGCCCGTGCGGATCCTGCTCGACCCGCGCCAGCTCGACCAGTTCGACGAGAGCTTCGAGCACCCGCTCGCCGACGGCCGGCACGCGCCGACCGGCTGGCTGGTCCGCTTCGACGCGACCCGGGCCCGGCTCGCCGACCAGCGGATCCGGGTCCAGGGCACCCTCCAGGCCGCGGAGTTCGACGCGAACACCCTGGAGGTCATCGCCGACCACACCTTCGTCTACGCGCTCAGGCCGGCCGGCGGGGACGCCCGGGCGAAGGCGTCCCTGTTCACCGTCCGGCGCGAACTGCACTTCCGCTTCGACCGCGACGACCTGCGCATGCACCAGGCCGAGCTGGCGGTGTCGTACGTCCAGGCAGGCCCGCTCACCTGCTCCGACGACTCCGTGAGCCGGCTGCACCCGCTGCTCGCGGGCCAGACGGCCAGGGCGGGCGGCCCCGCCGGCACCGACCCGTACGCCACCGGGAGCGCCACGGCCCTCTGCGGAACCCTGGCCAGGAGCGCGCAGCCGAAGCTGTAGCCGGCGAGGCGGCCACCGGCCGCCCGGCGCCGGGCGGTCAGCCGCGGCTGTCGGTGCCCTCGTCGCCCGTGTCGCCGGTGCCGCCCGCCCCGCCGTCCTTGCCGCTGCTGCCGCTGTCCTTGCCGGCCGCGCTGTCCGTGCCGCTGCCGAAGCCGCCGAAGCCGCGCCGGACCCGGCCGCCGAGGTCGCCCGCGCCGCCCGCGATGTCGCTGACCAGCTTCATCAGCGGGTCCTTGGAGTTCTTCATGTCGGTGGCGTAGCTGGCCGCCGACTGCCGGAACGAGTCCGACACCGAGGTGTCCTTGTCCTCGTCGCGCCGCGGGTAGTGGCCGTCCATGATCCGCTGGTGGTCGCGGGACTCAGCCCACTTCTTCAGCTCGGCCGCGCGGACCGCGGTGAAGGGGTGGGTACGGGGCAGCACGTTCAGGATCTTGAGCACGGAGTCGCGCAGGTCGCCCGCCGACTCGTACTCCTCGGCCTGCGCGAGGAAGGCGTCCACGTTCATCTCGTGCAGGTGGTTGCCGCCCGCGATCTTCATCAGGCCGCGCATCGAGGCCCGCAGGTCCTGGCCGACCAGGAGGCCGGCGCGGTCCGCGGACAGCTCCGACTTGCGGAACCACTCACGCAGCGCGGTCACGATCGCCATGATCGCGAGGTTGCCCAGCGGGATCCAGGCGACCCGGACCGCGAGGCTGGTGAGGAACAGCAGGATCGTCCGGTAGACGGAGTGACCGGACAGCGCGTGGCCGACCTCGTGGCCGACGACCGCCCGCATCTCCTCCTCGTCCAGCAGCTCGACGAGGCCGGTCGTCACCACGATGATCGGGTCGTCCAGGCCGATGCACATGGCGTTCGGCTGCGGGTCCTGGTTCACGTACATCGGCGGGACCTTCTCCAGGTCCAGGATGTAACAGGCGTCCCGCAGCATGTCGTTGAGGTGCGCGAACTGGGCGTCCGAGACCCGCACCGAGTCCGACAGGAACAGCAGCCGCAGACTCCGCTCGGGCAGCAGACCGCTGAGCGCCTTGAAGACCGTGTCGAAGCCGCTCAGCCGGCGCAGGGCCACCAGGGCCGAGCGGTCCGCCGGGTGCTCGTACGCCCGCGAGGAGATCCCCTCGAAGCGCCTGCGCTGCCTGCTCGGCACCTTCTCGTGCCCGTTCTGCTGCCGGTCGCCGTCGGACATGTCTTCCCCCATGTGCGTCTGCTGTGTGCCTGAATGCCTTGTGTGCCCCCGAGGCAGGGCCCAGCCTAGGCGGAGATACCGTGGACGGGCAGTACAGCGAAGGAGTCGTACGTCATGGAGCACATTCCCGCAGCCGGCTGGCTCACGGAAGCCGCGCACGCGGCGGACAAGCAGGGCCCGGGCAATCTGCTCCGCGTCGTGCTCGTCGTCATGGTCATCGGCGTGGTGTTCGCCGCCTGGTTCCTGCTGCGCGGGTACAAGCGCGAGGACTGATCCGGCACGGGACGGCCACCGGCCCCGGCGGGGCGGTCACGGCAACCGGCGTCCCCAACGGCGGAGTCGGCGTGTTCGCGGCCGGGGCGCCCGCATACGATGAGCCGACGTCTTTATCCCGCCCTCCCCACACTCGACTTCGCTCGAGCGGGGGGACCCTCATCGGATAGGTCTGCCGAGATGAGCTTCCACAGCACCGCCGCCCAGTTGGTCACCGTCGCCGCCGAGGGCGAGAACGGCGGCAACCACGAAAGCCTCAGCCCGTACCTGACCGGCGGCGGCGCCCTGGTCATCCTGCTCCTGCTGCTGTGGATCACCACGCGCTTCAACCGCGACCGCTGAGCCCCACCGGCCCCGTCCGGGGCCCCTGTCGGCCGGAGCCCGTCGGCCGGGCCGGTAGGGTCTGCACGCATGGGAGAGCAGGACATGCCTACCGGTCCGGCGAGTGACACGGGCAGCGGCGCCGACGGCGCCGCCACGGACGGCGCGAGCGGCACGGCCGGCAGCGCGGCGAAGCGGCTGACGGCCGGTCCCAGGGGCGGGCCCTCGAATCCGGGCAAGCGCCGTCTCGGCGTCATGGGCGGCACGTTCGACCCGATCCACCACGGTCACCTGGTGGCGGCCAGCGAGGTCGCCGCCCAGTTCCACCTCGACCAGGTCGTGTTCGTGCCGACCGGCCAGCCGTGGCAGAAGACCGACCGCAAGGTCACCCCGGCCGAGGACCGCTATCTGATGACGGTCATCGCGACCGCCGAGAACCCGCAGTTCTCGGTGAGCCGCATCGACATCGACCGCGGCGGGCCGACGTACACCACGGACACCCTGCGCGACCTGCGCTCGCTCAATCCCGACGCGGACCTCTTCTTCATCACCGGCGCCGACGCGCTCGGCCAGATCCTCACCTGGCGCTACACCGAAGAGCTGTTCTCCCTCGCGCACTTCATCGGGGTCACCCGGCCCGGCCACACCCTGACCGACCCGGGGCTCCCGGAGGGCGGTGTCTCGCTCGTCGAGGTTCCCGCGCTCGCCATCTCGTCCACAGACTGCCGTGCGAGAGTCGCCAAGGGCGATCCCGTCTGGTATCTGGTGCCGGACGGTGTGGTGCGCTACATCGACAAGCGTGAGCTGTACCGCGGCTAGTGAGCCGAGAGGGGCACCCGGTGAACGACCGATACGACGGATACACGGGCGGCGATCCGTACGAACTCGTCGGCTACGACGAGTTCGGGCAGCCCGTGTACCGGCAGGTGCCGCAGCAGCCTGCCCAGGGGTACGACGGCTACGGCGCCCAGCAGCAACAGGGCTACGGCTACGACCCCTACGCGACGGGCACCCAGGAGCCCGTCCACCCCGTCCAGCCGTACGACACGGGGCAGCAGCAACAGGCGTCCCCGTACGACACCGGTCAGCAGCCGACGGCGTCCCCGTACGACACGGGACAGCAGCCCACGGTGTCGCCCTACGACACCGGCCGGCAGCCGAGCGCCCAGCCCTACGGCTCCCACGACGCCTACGGCACCGGTGCGCCCGGCGCCGGCGGGCCCGCCGGGACCGGGTACGACGCCTACGGCCGGCAGGGCGCGGGCACCGGTCAGCAGCCCCGGGTCGTCGCCGAGCAGACCGCGTACATCCCGCAGCAGGCCGGGCCCCAGGAGGACGACGACAGCCCGCTGCGCGCCGACCGGGACTACCGCACCGAGCAGTTCGCCTTCGTCGAGGAACCGGAAGCCGAGTCCGAGGACGTCATCGACTGGCTGAAGTTCACCGAGAACCGCACCGAGCGCCGCGAGGAGGCCAGGCGCCGCGCGCGCGGCCGGGTCGTCGCGCTCGTCGTGGTCCTCGCCCTCGTCGTCGTCGGAGGCGCCGGCTACCTCTGGTACGCGGGCAAGCTGCCCGGCACCTCCTCGGACGCCAGGCCGGGGACCAGCACGGCCGTCACCGCCCAGAAGCGCGACGTGATCGTCGTCCACCTGCACAACACCAAGGGCGGCGGGACCTCCACGGCACTGCTCGTCGACAACACCACCACCCGGCAGGGCACCACCGTCCTGCTGCCCAACGCGCTGGCCCTGACGGACGACGACGGCTCGACGACCACGCTCGCCAAGTCCGTCGACAGCGACGGCTCGTCCGGCACCCGGGACGCGGTCGACACCGTGCTCGGCACCAACATCCAGGGCACCTGGCGGCTCGACACCCCCTACCTCAACAACCTCGTCGAACTCGTCGGCAACGTGGACATCACCACCAACGCCGACGTGCCGGACCCCGAGTCCAAGAAGAAGGGGGAGGCCCCGCTCGTCAAGAAGGGCGCGGACCAGACCCTCAGCGGCAAGATGGCCGTCGCCTACGCCACCTACCGGGCCCCCGGCGAGGCGCAGAACGCGCAGCTGGAACGGTTCGGCCAGGTCATGCAGGGAGTGCTGCGCAAGCTGTCCTCCGACAAGCAGGCCGCGACGACCACCGTGCAGACGCTGGCGCAGATCCTCGACCCGTCCCTGACGGACCAGGACCTCGGCGCCTTCCTCTCCAAGCTCGCCGACCTCGCCAAGGGCGGCGACTACAAGACCGCGCTGCTCCCCGTGCAGCAGGACGGCACCCTCGGCGAGAGCGCCTCCAGCAGCGTGATCAAGGACATCCTCGGCGGTACGGCGAAGAGCCCGGACGCCGACGCCGCGGTCCGCGTCGGCATCAAGAACGCCACCGGCGACAAGGCGGCCACCGGACAGGCCCGCGTCGTCCTGGTCAACGGCGGCTACACCTACCTGGACGCCGGATCCGCCGGCGCGGCCCAGAGCGTGTCGCAGATCACCTACGGCGACGCGGCGAAGAAGGACGACGCCGTGGAGGTCGCCAAGACGCTGGGGCTGCCGACCAGCACGGTCAAGAAGGGCACGGTCACCAACAACGCCGACGTCTCGGTCGTCCTCGGCCAGGACTACAAGGTCGACACGGCGCCCAAGGGGTGACCGCGACCACGCCCCGGGGCAGCCCGGGGCGTGGTCGCGGGAAACGCGTGGGGGGTCCTCGGCGGTCCGTGAGACCCTTGAGTCATTACTGACCGCCGACGGAAAGCCGCGTAGTGACCGCCACGGACCGCTCCATCGAGCTCATCAAGACCGCCGCACAGGCGGCCGCAGACAAGCTCGCGCACGACATCATCGCCTACGACGTGAGCGATGTGCTCTCGATCACCGACGCCTTCCTGCTGGCGTCCGCCCCGAACGACCGCCAGGTCAAGTCGATCGTCGACGAGATCGAGGAGCGCCTCAGCAAGGAGCTCGGCGTCAAGCCGGTGCGCCGCGAGGGCGACCGCGAGGCCCGCTGGGTCCTGCTCGACTACGTCGACATCGTGGTGCACGTCCAGCACAGCGAGGAGCGTGTCTTCTACGCCCTCGAGCGCCTGTGGAAGGACTGCCCCGAGCTGGACCTCCCCGAGGAGGCCAAGGCGACCCGCGGCAAGGGCGCCGAGCACGCCAAGTTCCAGGCCGAGGAGGACTCCGCCGAACTGGAGGAGCTGCGGTGACCGGTGGGGCCGAGAAGAGGCCGGGCGCGGAGAGCGGCGGCAGGCCGGGTCGCGGCCGCCGCCTCATCCTCTGGAGGCACGGCCAGACCTCGTGGAACGTGGAGCGCCGCTTCCAGGGCACCACGGACGTCGCGCTGACCGAGACGGGTGTCGGGCAGGCCAGGCGCGCCGCCCGGCTGCTCGCCTCGCTGAAGCCCGACGCCATCGTCGCCTCGGACCTCCAGCGGGCCGCGAACACGGCCGCCGAGCTGGCCGCGCTGACCGGCCTCGAGGTCACGCACGACGAGGGCCTGCGGGAGACCTACGCGGGCGTCTGGCAGGGCCTGACGCACGAGGAGATCATCGCCCGCCACGGCGAGGAGTACGCCGCGTGGAAGCGCGGTGAGGCCGTCCGTCGCGGCGGAGGCGAGCTGGAGAGCGAGGTCGCCGACCGCGCCGCCCCCGTGGTGCTGCGGCACGCGGAGAAGCTCCCGGACGACGGCACGCTCGTCGTCGTCAGCCACGGCGGCACGATCCGCACCACGATCGGCCGTCTGCTCGGCCTGGAGTCCCAGCACTGGGAGAGCCTCGGCGGGCTGTCCAACTGCTGCTGGTCGGTCCTCGGCGAGGGCGCCCGCGGCTGGCGGCTCCTGGAGCACAACGCCGGCACGCTGCCCGAACCGGTGCTCGGCGACGACGACTGAGCGGTGCCACGGAAGGCCTCCGTCCGGTCCCGCGGGCCCGGACGGACCGGATTTCACTTTCCGGCTGGTCGCAGGCTAAAGTTCTTCTTGTTCGGCCCGCAGGGCGGGAAGAACACACGGGGCTATAGCTCAGTTGGTAGAGCGCCTGCATGGCATGCAGGAGGTCAGGAGTTCAATTCTCCTTAGCTCCACGGATCGACTCCCTTTCGAGTTATCGAAGAGTCGTTGATCGCTTGTGAAGATCCCGTCCCCGGCAGGGGGCGGGATTTTTCGTTGTCCTCCGCTTGAGTCAGTTGGCGCCGCCGGGCGTATATCTCTGCGGACACCCTCCTGGCGTGCATGAATGCGCGGGCCGCGACGGCCGCGCCGGGTCCCGTGTCCGGACTGGTACGAAGGCGTCGCTGACCGTATTGCCGCTGCCGTGGCAGAATCAAACGGCCGGAAGGGGGCGCGGCCCGACGGGAGGGAGAACCGATGCCTGCCAGCATCATCGAGGAGGTCGAGGATCTCCCCGATGCGGTACTGACCCGGAAGCCAGCCACCCTCCTCGACTGCCCGTCCTGCGGATCGGCCCACATCGCCCAGGTTCTCGGCGACAATGGTGGGATCTCCTACGTGTGCACGGCCTGCGGCCACAGCTGGAGCTGATCGATGGGTGCACACAGGCGGAAGTGCGATTGGTGCGGCAGTGGTACGCCCATCGTCCGCGACATGGAGCCGGTCAACCACGACTACCAGTACTGGTGCGAGGAGTGCGCGCGGGCACTGATCATAAAAGGCGACCCGATCGAGACATATCGGGAGCTGGAGGGCGAGCCGATCTACGGCCGGCTCCTCGACGAGCACTGCACCCTCAAGCGGTTCTACTCGTTCGCCACGGCCTGACCGGGGAGTCCCGGGCCGGGTCGGCGAATCCGACATTTAGCCTCAATCGGCGCGTACGGGAAACGATTTGGTGGTTCCCCAGGGGGACCGTGTAATGTTGGCGTCGCCGCCGGGGAAACCGGGCGGAACGGCCGGGAAGCGGTTACGCCGCTGGTCGCGAGGGGCTATAGCTCAGTTGGTAGAGCGCCTGCATGGCATGCAGGAGGTCAGGAGTTCAATTCTCCTTAGCTCCACAGCAGTTGACAGCGGGTCACCCGGATCGGGTGGCCCGCTTCTTCGTTGTCCCGCGCCGGAAGGCAGCGAGAAGCGGGCCACCGGTCACCGGTGGCCCGCTTTCTCGTGTTCAGCGTCCTCGCGGGCTCATCGGCCGCTGCCCAGGGCACGCCGGCCGCGCCCCTGGGACAGCACCGGCAGGTTGTTGCGGGCCGGCGCGGCGGACCGGGTGTCCTCCTCCAGGCGCAGGGCGAGCGCCGGGCAGCGCCGTACCGCCCGCAGGGCCTTCGCCTCGGCGTAGCGGGGCACGGAGGCCTGCGCGACGGTCGGGAAGCCGTCGGCCCCCAGCTCGAAGACCTCGGGGAGGATGTCGGCGCACAGGCCGTGCCCGCGGCACAGCGTCCAGTCGACGTAGATCTTCTGGCGGCTGGAGCCCGTGTCCTGCTCGCCCTGGCCGCCCGGGATGCCCGCGGGTGCCCTGCCGCCCTCGAAGAGCGGCAGAACGCCCTCCACGGGCCGTCCGCAGCCGTTTCCGAGGACATGGGCGGCCAGGTCGTCCGTGAACGCCTTGAGGGTCGACTCGATGAACATCGCCGAGCCGTCCGGGTGGGAGCACGCGCCGCGCCGCTTCACGGACTTGGCGACCTGCTTCACGGCCTCCAGGGCCGCGGGGCCGCCGCCGTTGAGGATGTCCTCCAGGCCGCGGGCCGCGGCCGGCAGCCCGAGGTAGCAGGGACCGCACTGTCCCGCGCTCTCCTCGGCCAGCCACTGGGCCACCCGCAGCGATTCGCCGAGCGGGCAGGTCTGCTGGGTGATCGGCATGATGGCGCCGGCGCCGAGCGCGCCGCCCACCGCGGCCAGGTTGTCGCGCGAGACGATCGCCTCGTTGACCGCCGCCGCGTCCAGCCACTTGCCGTGATAGCCGCCGGTCAGCACGCCCTGCGGCATCGGCGGGGCGCCGGCCAGCTGGAGGACGTACCGCAGCGGCACGCCCGTGGGGACCTCGATCACCATGGGGCGCGCGACCGCGCCCGAGACGGTGAGCATGACGGTGCCGGGCTCGTCGTAGAGGCCCGTGTTGCGGTAGCGGTCGGGGCCGATGCGGGCTGCGATGGCCAGCTGGGCGAAGGTCTCCGCGTTCGACAGGAGGGTTGGCGCACCGCCCACACCGCTCTGTGACGCGCTGATCTTGCGGCCCGGCGGGATGGCCGGCCCGCCGTCGATCGACCGCACCAGCGAGGCGGCGGCCCCGGTCACCATCCGGACCGGATTGCGCTGCACCCGCGCGCGCAGCGGCGATCCGCGCCGGTTGCTCAGGCCGCGTTCGGCCAGCGCGGCCTCCATGGAGCGCTGGGTCGATTCGCGGGTCACGCCGATCACGAGCGTGCGCGCCCCCATGGCCTCGGCGGCCAGCAGGGCGCCGTCCAGGATCAGGTGCGGGGCACGGTTGATGAGCACCGTGTCCTTGCGGCAGGCCGGTTCGTCCTCGCTTCCGTTGACGACGACCACCGGGCGGATGCCCTTCTTGATGGCCGATTCGGCAACCGAGCGCAGTTTCTTGGCGAAGGGGAAACCGGCGCCGCCGCGCCCCTTCAGGGAGATCGCCTCGGCGAGTCCCGCGAGCTGTTCGCCACCCATCGGTTCGAGCGGACCGTGCACCTTCAGGTGCATGGGCAGATCAAGACGTTCAACCAGGTCGAAACCCGACGTGAGCTGCGGAAGTCCGACGACGCGGACCTCCGGGACGTCGGGCAGGGCCTCGTTCACTTAAAGCCTCCGGAAGGGGCGTTCCATGATTCACCGGAGCCAGGAGCGTCGAAGGCGCCCGGCAGTACGTCAGGCGTGGGACCGCTGTCGTACGTGTCGTTGGTGTTGTACGTGCGATAGGCGGCATTCGACTCACCGGTGTCGTACACGTCACTCATGCCGTACGCGTCGACGGCCGGATTGTCATAGACCGGGATGTTGTATCCCGTGTCGGCCAGCGGGTCGTACGCCGACTGCGGGGCCTCACCGACGGGGGGCGGCGAGGGGACGGGCCAGCTGCCCGACGCGCCGCCGGCGTCGACGCGGGGGAACATCTCGGTCGGCTGCATGGCCGGCGGCATCGGGAACTGCTGCGTCCCGCCGGCCCCGGAGCCGTCGCCGCCGGGGGTGGACACGGCCCGGTAGGCCGCGGCGAAACCGTTCGTGCCCGCGTTCGCCGCGCCTGCTTCCGCGGCGGTGTCGTACGGCGCGGAGGGGGAGTCCATGCGCTGGGAGGGGACGAAGTTCCCGCCCGCGGGCGGCCGGGCCGAGCGTGCCGAGAAGCCCGGCAGGGGGGCCTCCGCGTTGGCCGCGCGGGACGCGTCGAGGTCCTCGCGGAAGTCGCGGGCGCCGGGGCCGTTGTTGTTGCCCATGAGCGCGAGGACGCGAGCCGCGACCTTGCGCTTGACGGGGGCGGGCGCCACCCGCAGCGCCAGCGCGCCCATGACCGCGACGAGGCACAGGCTGTAGAGGATGGTGAAGATCGGCTTCGCCTGTCGACCCGCGTAGAGCCCGTGGACCAGCGCCGAGCACCAGGCGGGGTAGGCCAGCATGTGCACCGCGCGCCAGCGGGCCGCGATCGGCGCCGGGGAGGCGAAGGCGCTCCGCAGCGCACCGGTGATCGCGGTGAAGACCATGAGCAGGGCGGCCAGCGAGCCGAAGCCGATGAGGCCGGCCGTGCCGGTGACACCGAGACCGAAGGGGACGAGGGCGGCGAGCAGGGTGGTGTGGTCGAGCGCCAGTTTGACGGTGATGTGCAGGAACAGGAAGGCGACGGAGGAGACGGCGGTGGTCCGGTGCACGGCCTGTGCCACCAGCCGCTGGCGGGTGTTCAGGAAGATCCGGTCGGTGGCGACGAGGCCCCAGATCACCGAGCACGACAGAGCGACCAGCGACAGCACGCCGGCGCCGAAGTTCAGGAAGTCACGGACTCCATTGCCTCCCACCAGGACGACCACGGGGATGAGGAGAAGGGCGGCAGCACTGGCCGCCCCGTAGGCCGAACGGCCCGCTCGGGGAAGCGAGCTGTTGTTGCGACGAGGGTTCATGGAGGGTTACTCCCAACGGTTCGGGGAAGCGGTCCCGAAGCCGCACTCTAGGTCGAGAGATACGGGCGAGTTCGAGGTTTGAGTTATTGCGTTGTTACCAAAGGGCAATGAGGTCTTTGTGTTGTCCCCTGGTGTCCGTTACGCGAAGTAAGATTTGAACTTTGTTCAGCTTTTTCGGTGCTCGGGGCGGGTGGCACGGAGTGCCGGAGTGCGCCGAAAGCTCGTCGCGGCCCGCGCGGGCGCTGCGGTACCCTGACGCCATGCGTGCCGTACGCCTTCTGCTTAGCGAGCCGCGCTGATCAGTCCCGAACCACTGACGAATCGTGGTCGGAATCGGCGCGGCGTCCCCTCCTGTGCGAGGGGCTTTTTCATTTCCTGAGTGTCAGCCGCTGGCAGAGACGATCGATGGAGCTTTGAGGATCATGAGCGAGACGAACACCGCTGCCACCGCCGAAGTGGCCGCGCCGCACCGCTACACGGCCGCCCTGGCGGCCGACATCGAGGCACGCTGGCAGGACTTCTGGGACGCCGAGGGCACGTACGAGGCGCCGAACCCCGTCGGGGACCTGGCCGGTGATCCCGAGCTGGTCGCCAAGCCCAAGAAGTTCATCATGGACATGTTCCCGTACCCCTCCGGTGCGGGCCTGCACGTCGGGCACCCGCTGGGCTACATCGCCACCGACGTCTTCGCCCGCTTCCAGCGCATGACCGGCCACAACGTCCTGCACACCCTGGGCTTCGACGCCTTCGGCCTGCCCGCCGAGCAGTACGCGGTGCAGACCGGCACGCACCCGCGCGTGTCCACCGAGGCCAACATGGAGAACATGAAGGTCCAGCTGCGCGCGCTGGGCCTGGGCCACGACAAGCGCCGGTCGTTCGCCACGATCGACCCCGAGTACTACAAGTGGACCCAGTGGATCTTCCTGCAGATCTTCAACTCCTGGTACGACGACGAGGCCGGCAAGGCCCGTCCGATCGCCGAACTGGTCGCGCAGTTCGAGTCCGGTGAACGCGGCGTCGGCGGCGACCGCTCCTGGAACGAGCTGGACGCCGCCGAGCGCGCCGACGTCCTGAGCGAGTACCGCCTGGCGTACGCCTCCGACGCCCCGGTCAACTGGTGCCCCGGCCTGGGCACCGTCCTGGCCAACGAGGAGGTCACCGCCGACGGCCGTTCCGAGCGCGGCAACTTCCCCGTCTTCAAGGCCAAGCTGCGCCAGTGGAACATGCGCATCACCGCCTACGCGGACCGCCTGCTGGACGACCTGGACGCCCTGGACTGGCCCGAGGCCATCAAGCTGCAGCAGCGCAACTGGATCGGCCGCTCCGAGGGCGCACGCGTCGACTTCCCCGTCGACGGGGAGGCCATCACGGTCTTCACCACCCGCCAGGACACCCTGTTCGGCGCCACCTACATGGTGCTGGCGCCCGAGCACCCGCTGGTCGAGAAGTTCACCCCGGCCGCCTGGCCCGAGGGCACCCACGACGCGTGGACCGGCGGACACGCGACGCCCGCCGAGGCCGTCGCCGCCTACCGCGCGCAGGCCGCCTCGAAGTCCGACGTCGAGCGGCAGGCCGAGGCCAAGGACAAGACCGGCGTCTTCACCGGCGCGTTCGCGACCAACCCGGTCAACGGCGAGCAGGTCCCCGTCTTCATCGCCGACTACGTGCTGATGGGCTACGGCACCGGCGCGATCATGGCCGTCCCGGCGCACGACACCCGCGACTTCGCCTTCGCGCGCGCCTTCGAACTGCCCGTGCGCTGCGTGGTCGAGCCCTCCGACGACCGCGGCACCGACGCCTCCACCTGGGACGACGCCTTCGCCTCGTACGACGCGAAGATCGTCAACTCCACCGGCGACGAGATCTCCCTGGACGGCCTGGGCGTCGTCGACGCCAAGGCGCGCATCACCGAGTGGCTGGAGCGCCGGGGCATCGGCCGGGGCACCGTCAACTTCCGGCTGCGCGACTGGCTGTTCAGCCGCCAGCGCTACTGGGGCGAGCCCTTCCCGATCGTCTACGACGAGGACGGCATCGCCCACCCGCTGCCCGAGTCGATGCTGCCCCTGGAGCTGCCGGAGGTCGAGGACTACTCGCCGCGCACCTTCGACCCGGACGACGCGGACACCTCCCCGGAGACCCCGCTGTCCCGCAACGAGGACTGGGTGAACGTCACCCTGGACCTGGGCGACGGCCGCGGCCCCCAGAAGTACCGCCGCGAGACCAACACCATGCCCAACTGGGCCGGTTCCTGCTGGTACGAGCTGCGCTACCTGGACCCGCACAACGACCGGAAGCTGGTCGACCCGGTCGTCGAGCAGTACTGGATGGGCCCGCGCGAGGGACAGCCGACCGGCGGCGTCGACCTGTACGTCGGCGGCGCCGAGCACGCCGTGCTGCACCTGCTGTACGCCCGCTTCTGGTCCAAGGTGCTGTTCGACCTGGGCCACGTGTCCTCGGCCGAACCGTTCCACAGGCTGTTCAACCAGGGCATGATCCAGGCCTTCGTGTACCGCGACAGCCGCGGCATCGCCGTACCGGCCGCCGAGGTGGAGGAGCGCGACGGCGCCTACTACTACCAGGGCGAGAAGGTCTCCCGGCTGCTGGGCAAGATGGGCAAGTCCCTGAAGAACGCGGTCACTCCGGACGAGATCTGCGCCGAGTACGGCGCGGACACCCTGCGCCTGTACGAGATGGCGATGGGCCCCCTGGACGTGTCCCGCCCCTGGGACACGCGCGCGGTGGTCGGCCAGTACCGCCTGCTGCAGCGGCTGTGGCGCAACGTCGTCGACGAGGCGACCGGCGAGGTCACCGTCGTCGACACCGCCGGGGCCGACGTCGAGGAGAGCACCCTGCGGGCCCTGCACAAGGCCATCGACGGCGTGCGCCAGGACCTGGAGGGCATGCGCTTCAACACCGCCATCGCCAAGGTCACCGAGCTGAACAACCACCTGACCAAGGTGGGCGGCCCCGTCGCGCGCCCGGTCGCCGAGGCACTGGTCCTGATGGTCGCGCCGCTGGCCCCGCACATCGCCGAGGAACTGTGGCGCAGGCTGGGCCACACCGACTCGGTCGTCCACCAGGACTTCCCGGTCGCCGACCCGGCGTACGTCGTGGACGAGACCGTGACCTGCGTCGTGCAGGTCAAGGGCAAGGTCAAGGCCCGCCTGGAGGTCTCCCCGGCGATCTCCGACGAGGAGCTGGAGAAGGTGGCGCTGGCCGACGAGAAGGTCGTCGCGGCACTGGGCGGCGCGGGGATCCGCAAGGTCGTCGTGCGGGCGCCGAAGCTGGTCAACATCGTCACCGCCTAGGGCCCCACGGCTTCGCCGGCGCGGCTCGGGGTAGTCCCCTACGGGCAGGTTCGGGGTTCTTCCGGAACTCCGAACCTGCCCGCAGCGTTTACCGTTGAGAGCGCGGCCACGCCTGCCGCGACCGGTCCGAGGAGGAGTGTGATGGGAACAGTGATCACCGTGATCGCCCTGCTCTTCCTGCTGTTCGTGGTGCTGGGCGCCTACGCGACGGTGAAAGTCGTCGGTGCCGCCAAGCGCGGCGTCGACCGCACGATCACGCAGGCCCGCCGCACCGTCGAGGACCACACCCTGCGGGCGAAGACCTTCACCCAGTTCGGTCCCCAGGGCGAGCTGGCCCAGCTCCGCCTGAAGCTGCGCACCTCGATGCGGGCCACCCAGGAGGCCCTCCAGGCGAGCGTGGCGGAGGACGAGTCCCTCAAGGAGTCCCTGAGCCTCTTCGAGCGGCTCAGCGCGCACGGACACGAGCTGGACGCCGAGCTGAAGCGCCTGGAGGCCGAGCCCGACCGGGGCGCGCTGGCCACCCGGCTGCCCGGCCTGCGCGAGCGCACCGAGCGGATCACGCGGTCGGCGGACTCGCTGCGCTGGGCCGCCCGTGACCGGGCGCACCGCTTCGCGGGCGACGACCTGGACACCCTGAGCAGCCAGATCGACCTGGAGGCCGGAGCGCTGCGGCACTGGACGAAGGAGCCGGGGCCCGCAGCGTCCTGGCCCGACGCCCCCGCGGCGGACGCCGGTACAGCCGACGGACAGACCTGGCCCGAGACGCCGCGCTCCCGCACCCCGGAGCAGCCCACGCGCTCGGCCATCACGCCGCCGGGCCAACGTCCCACCTACCCCTGGCAGAAGAAGCCCCGCCCCGAGAGCACCACGTGATCCGGCCGCCCCGGTCACAGGCACCCGGGCCCGGGCTGCCACCCACCCGTATCGACAGGTAATCTCCAGCTCATGTCCCGCCATGTCGCGATCGTCACCGATTCCACGGCCTACCTGCCGACGCGGACGATGGAGCGCCACGGCATCACAGCGGTCCCGCTGACCGTCGTCCTCGGCGACCAGGCGCTCGAAGAGGGCACCGAGATCTCGGCCCGCTCCCTGGCCCTGGCGCTCCAGAAGCGCCGCCCCGTCACGACGTCCCGGCCCAGCCCCGAGATGTTCGCCGAGACCTACCGCCGGGTCGCCGCGGCCGGCGCCACCGGCATCGTCTCCCTGCACCTGTCCTCGGAGTTCTCCGGCACCTACGACGCCGCCGTGCTCGCCGGACGGGAGGCACCGGTGCCGGTGCGGGTGGTCGACACGGGGATGGTCGCGATGGCCCTCGGATTCTGCGCACTGGCAGCCGCCGAGTCCGCGGAGGCGGGCGGCACCGTCGACGACGCGGTGACGGCGGCCGAGAAGCGGGCCGCGGGCATGTCCGCGTTCTTCTACGTCGACACCCTCGACTACCTCCGCCGCGGCGGCCGGATCGGCGCCGCGCAGGCCCTGCTGGGGTCCGCGCTCGCCGTGAAGCCGCTGCTCCAGCTCGACGACGGCCGCATCGAACTCCTCGAAAAGGTCCGCACGGCGTCCAAGGCCATCGCCCGCCTGGAGGAGATCGTCGCGGAGCGTGCCGGCAGCGCCCAGGTCGACATCGCCGTCCACCACCTGGCGACCCCCGAGCGGGCGTCGGCCCTCGCCGACCGGCTGCGCGTACGCGTGCCCGGCCTCGTCGAACTGCACGTGAGCGAGGTGGGCGCGGTGATCGGGGCGCACACGGGACCCGGGCTGCTCGCGGCGGTCGTCTCGCCTCGCTGAGGCACCCGGCTCGCCGACTGCGATCGACCGAGCCGGGGCTCCCGCCGTACTTCTCCGACCGGGCCCGCGCCCGCGTGAGTGACGGAGATATCCACAAGTGGGCGGTCGTCCACCGGAATTGACCATGATCATCGCGAGTGGGCCGGATTGCCGGATCCTCGCCGCATGGCACTTCGATCGAGCTCACGCACCGCGACTCCGACCAGCGGCCCGGGCCGCGGCCCCGTCTCCGACGGCCGCAGCCGCCACCGCCGTCACCACCCACGAAGCCGCGCGCACCGCCACGAGGCGTCGGCGGCCGCCCTGCGCCTGCGTGCGGAGGCTCTCCTTGCCGAACGGACCACGAGGCACGGGGAGTTGGGGAGCGATCCGCCGGGCGCTGATCCGGAGGTGAGGGACGGCCCGGGAGCGCCGGGGGCCTTGGTGAGGCCGGCCCGCCTGGAGGGTCCCGGAGGTTCCGAGGGCTGGAGGAACCTGGAGGACTTGAGGGGATCGCGGCGTCCGCGGGGGAGCACCGTGCGGGGGACCGGGCCGCTCGGTGCCGGCGGCGGGATTCGGGAGAGCCCCGAGGTTCCTCAGGAGGAGAGGGGCGAGCGTTCGGGGCACGGCTCCGAGGGCTTTCATGACGGGAACGGGAACGGGGGCGGGGACGGGGGCGGGGACGGGCCCGCGACGGGTCTGCCGGGAGGCGAGCGTCCTGCGGAGGCGAGCGCGCCCGCGGGGTTGGCCCTCCGAGGGGTGGGGGCGTATGCCGAGTGGCAGCTTCGGGCGCGCGCCGCGTCGTTACGACCCGCCCCGGCTCGGACGGGTTCGGGGGAGGGGGCCTTGGGTGATGCGGGCCGGGACACCCGGTCTCGCCGCGGGGCCCTCGGTCGCTCGGGCGCCGAGGCCGGCCTGCAGTCGGACACCCGCTTCGACGTGCGGCGCGACCGGCATGCTGATCCCGACCGGCATTCCGATGCCCGTCTCGACCTGCGCTCCGGCTCTCGGCCTACCTCGCTTCCTGACATGGTTCCGGACGAGCTGGAGGACACCGGTGCCGGTGTTGGCGCGGGTGGAGGTGTCGGGGCGTGGCGGGAGCGGGTCGGGCCGGCCGTGCGGGAGCGGCTGCCGTTGTGGCTCCAGACGCGGTGCGGTCTGGAGCGCAGGAGCGTGGCCGCGCTGACCGTGCTGCTGGTCGCGGCGGCTGTCTTCGCCGTTCAGCACTTCTGGGTCGGCAGGCCGCAGCCGGTGCGTGCCCCCGAGGTGGTACGGGCGGCGGTCCCGTTCGGGAGCAAGGGCGGGGAGCGCGAACAGTCCGGTACCGCGCGGGGAGCGGGCGCCTCGACCGGAGCCTCCGGCCCCACCGGTGTCGCCGGGAGCCGGATCGTCGTCGACGTCGGCGGCAAGGTGCGAACCCCCGGACTCCAGCGGCTGCCGAGGGGCTCCCGGGTGGAGGACGCCCTGCGGGCGGCCGGCGGCGTGCGGCTCGGCACGGACACCGGCGGGCTCAACCGTGCGCGTCTGCTGGTCGACGGGGAGCAGATCGTGGTCGGAGCGGCGGTGCCCCCACCGGGAGCGGGGCCCGGGGCGGGGCTTTCCGGGGCGGGGTCGAATGGGGCGGGTCCGGCCGGAGCGGCAGGAGGCGCGGCCGGTGCGGCACCCTCGGCGCCGATCGCCCTCAACACGGCCACGGTCGACCAGCTCGACACACTGCCCGGCGTCGGCCCCGTGCTGGCCCGGCACATCATCGACTACCGCACGGCGCACGGCGGGTTCCGCGCGGTCGACGAACTCCGCGAGGTGAACGGAATCGGCGATCGCCGATTCTCGGACCTCCGGGACCTGGTGCAGCCATGAGCGACAGGGGAGAGAGGGGCGGCGGGAGCGGCACCGCGAAGGGCGCCGCGAGCGGCACCGGCTTGGCGGCTGACGGTCCGCAGGCCGGACCGCTTCCGGGTACGCGCTCGGCCGGACCGCTTGTGCCTTCGCGCTCGGTCGGGTCGCCTTCGGGTGCGCGCTCGGTCGGACCGCTTGCGCCTACGCGCTCGGTCGGACTGCTTGTGCCTTCGCCCTCGCTCGGGTCGCCTTCGGGTACGGGCTCGGTGGGGGCGGCGACGAGCGCGAGGGATGTGCGTCCGGCGAGCAGCGAGCCGGCATCACACGCCTCGGGCCGCAGGTCCGTCCACGCCGACTCCGGGAAGCGACTGGGCGCCGCACACCCTCGGGTGGAGGGGCCGGTGGACCTCCGGCTCGTGCCGCCCGCCCTGGCGGTCTGGGTGACGGCTGCCCTGCTGGTGGGGGCGTCGCCGGGGTGGGTCACCGGCGTGGCGGTGGTGTCCCTGGTGGCCGCGGGCCTGCTGCTGTCGGTCGGGCGGTCCGAAGCGCGTTCAGGGGTGCTAGGCGAACCTGCTTCCGCCTCGGCACTCGGAGGTTCCGTCCGCCGACGCGGGGTGTTCGCGACGTGGCGGGGGCGTGGAGGAGTACGACCGGGCGGGTGGCCCCGCGTCTCCGCGGCCGCCGTGCTGCTCTGTGTCTCCGCGGCCGCGGCCTCCGCGGGGCTGCACGGCGCGGACGTGCGGCGCGGCCCCGTGCCGGCGCTGGCGAAGAGGTTCGCCCAGGTGACGGCCGACGTGGAGGTCACCTCCGATCCACGGTTCACCCGGCCCCGGATCACCGGGGACCACATGGCGCCGACAGCGCTGCTCTTCGACGCGCGGGTCAGGAGGATCGTCGAGGCGGACGGCTCGGTGCTCGCCACCCGGACGCCGGTGCTGGTGATCGTCGACACGCGCTCGCGGCGCGGGCCCGACCGGGGCACGGGCGAGCGCTCACCCTGGCTGTCGCTGCTGCCGTCCACGCGGGTGCGGGTGGCGGCGAGGGTCGTGCCGGCTCTGTCCGGCGGGGACGACGTCGCGGCGGTGCTGCGGGTCCGGGGGAGCGCGCCGCCGGAGGTGGTGGCGGAGCCGTCGGGGCCGCAGCGGTTCGCCGGACGGCTGCGGGAGGGGCTGCGTGCGGCGACCGACGGTCTGGAGGCGGACGCCCGGGCGCTGCTGCCGGGCCTGGTCGTCGGGGACACCGCGCGGGTCACACCGGAGCTGGACGAGGCCTTCAAGGCGACCGACCTCACTCACCTCCTCGCCGTCAGCGGCGGGAACTTCACGATTCTGCTCGCCCTGTTCATCGGCCCGGCGGGCCTCGCCCAGCGGGTGGAGCGGCGCGGACTCGCACCCCGGCTCGGTGTCCCGCTCCGGGCGACCGCCCTGCTCGGCGGTGCGCTCACCCTCGCCTTCGTGATCGTGTGCCGGCCGGACCCGAGCGTGCTGCGGGCGGCGGCCTGCGG
The DNA here is from genome assembly GCF_036231965.1 of Streptomyces sp. NBC_01428. NCBI lineage: Bacteria > Bacillati > Actinomycetota > Actinomycetes > Kitasatosporales > Streptomycetaceae > Streptomyces > Streptomyces sp. NBC_01428. The sequence continues at coordinate 6,120,221 of NZ_CP109499.1, forward strand.
ATCGATCGCGCTGCTCGCCATCGCGACCGGGCGCCGCAGATCGCTGATCCCGGCGCTCGCCACCGCGGTACTGCTGCTGGTGCTGTACGACCCCTGGCTGTCCCGCAGTTACGGCTTTCTGCTGTCGGTGCTCGCCACCGGCGCCCTGCTGACGGTCGCCCCGCGCTGGAGTGCGGCGCTGCGCCGGCGCCGGGTACCTCCCCGGCTGGCGGAGGCGCTTGCCGCGGCCGGCGCGGCGCAGGCTCTGTGCGCGCCCGTGGTCGCCGTGTTGTCGGCGCGGGTCAGCCTGGTGGCGGTGCCGTGCAACCTCCTCGCGGAGTTCGCGGTCGCGCCGGCCACGGTGCTCGGCTTCGGGACGCTGGCGACGGCCTCCGTGGCGATGCCGGTCGCCAAGGTCTTCGCGTGGTGCGCGAGTTGGCCCGCCCGGTGGATCGCGGAGATCGCGCGCACCGGCGCCGCCCTGCCCGGCGGGGGAGTGGACTGGCCGGGGAGTTGGGCGGGCGCCGGTCTGCTGGCGCTCGTCACGGTTGTCGTCGTGCTCGTGGGACGGAGACTGCTGCGGCACCCCTGGCTGATCGGCGCCTGCCTGGTGGTGTTCCTGCTGGTCGTGGTGCAGCCGCCGCCGCTGACGAGGGTGATCACGGGATGGCCGCCGCCCGGCTGGCGGTTCGCGATGTGCGACGTGGGACAGGGCGACGCGACGGTGCTGGCCGCGGGTGACGGCAGCGCCGTGGTGGTGGACGCCGGGCCCGACCCGGTCGCGGTCGACCGCTGTCTGAGCACCCTCGGCGTCACCAGGATCCCGCTCGTCGTGCTCACGCACTTCCACGCCGACCATGTCGCGGGGCTGCCGGGTGTGCTCGACGGGCGGTCGGTGGGCGCGATCGAGACAACCGGGTTCGGAGAACCGCCGGATCAGGCCGAGTTCGTCAGGAGGGAGGCGGCCGCGCGACACATCCCCGTGACCCGGGCCGCGGCCGGCGAGCGGCGTCGCACCGGCGCGCTCGACTGGCAGGTGCTGTGGCCGCCACCGGATCCGGCCCCGACGCCGGACGGTCCGAACGACGCGAGCATCACCCTGCTCGTCCGGACGGCCGGGCTGCGGCTGCTGCTGCTCGGGGACCTCGAACCACCCGCGCAGCAGGCCCTGTTGAGGTCACCCGCAGCTTTGGAGGTAGGCGGTGTGGACGTGCTCAAGGTCGCCCATCACGGGTCCTCCTACCAGGATCCCGAGCTCATACGCCGGGTGGCGCCGCGCCTCGCGCTCATCTCCTGCGGCAGGGACAACGTCTACGGGCATCCCGCCCCGAGCACGGTGCAGGCGCTGCGGGCCGGGGGCGCGGTGGTGCTGCGGACCGACGAGGACGGGTCGCTCGCCGTCACGAGTGCGGGCGGGGCCTTGAGTGTGGCGGGACACTGAGGACATGAATTCCGCACAGGCCGACGCCTACCTCCGCCGCATCGGGGCTCAGCACCCCGCGTGGCCCACGTCCGACGTGCTGCGCGAGCTTCAGCTGCGCCACCTGAGGACGGTGCCGTTCGAGAACCTGTCGATCCACCTCGGTGAGGAGATCGTGCTGGACGAGAAGAGGCTGCTCGACAAGCTGGTGGGCGCGCGCAGAGGAGGCTTCTGCTACGAACTGAACGGCTCCTTCGGGGCGTTGCTGAGCTCGCTCGGTTTCGACGTGACGCTGCTCGCGGCGCGGGTGTACGGGGATGACGGGAAACTCGGGATTCCCTACGACCATCTCGCGCTGCGGGTGCGCACGGTGGACGGAGGCGACTGGATCACCGACGTCGGCTTCGGAGCGCACAGCCACTACCCGCTGGCCTTCGGGGAACGGGGCGAACAGCGGGATCCGGGCGGGGTGTTCGGGGTCGTCGAGGCCGGACCGGACGCGGCCGGGGTGCGGGGCGCCGGCGACGGGCGGGAGAGCAAGGACCTGGACGTCACCCTGGGCGGCAAGCGCCAGTACCGGCTGGAGATGCGGCCGCGGGTGCTCGAGGACTTCGTCGTCGGGGCCTGGTGGCACAGCACGTCGGCGCTGTCGCACTTCTCCCGCTCGCTGGTCTGCTCGCGGGTCACGAAGGACGGGGGACGGATCACGCTCAGCGGCAGGAAGTTCACGGTGACGGCCCCCGACGGGGCGAAGGAGGTGACGGAGGTCGCCACGGACGAGGAGGTGCTGGCGGTCTACCGGGAGCGCTTCGGCATCGAGCTGGACCGGGTGCCGGGGGTCAGGCAGGCGAGGTGACCTCCGGGGCGAGGTGACCTCCGGCCCGGCGCCCTGCTCCCCGCCCGTGGCTCGCTAGGCTCCCTGCCCCGATGGTCCGCCCTGCTCCGCGCCCCGCTCCCGCCCTGCTCACGGCCTTGTTTCCCACCCCGTTCCGGTCCGTTCTCGTGCCCTGTCGCTCCGAAAGCCGCCCCGGGGGCAAGTCACGTCGGGCGTACCGGAAAATGTCCGGGTGAGCGAAGTGAGACATGTGCTGGTGCTGCCCGACCGTGATGCCGCGGAGGAGGCGGCGGAGGCCGTCGGGGACAGGTTCGGGCTGCACGAGGAGCCGCAGCTCGTCCGGGACGCGCTGGCCGGCGAGGACGATGCCGAGGACGCGCAGTGGCTCGTCGTCCTGACGGACGCCGACGAGCGGCTGGACCCGAAGGAACTGGACGAGTTCGCGGCGGAGTGGGACGGCTGGCGCGAGGAGCCGTGACCCCGGGCGGCCTGCGCGGGAACTCGTGACCCCGGGCGGCCCTCCCGGCCGACCCGGGCCGGTCATGTGCGGCACCCGTGTCAGGGCGGCTGTTCGCCTCGCCGGGGTCGCCCCCCGGGAAACGGGTGGCCGCCTCCCTCGGGAACGGGAGGCCCCCCCCCGGAGAACGGGAGGCCGGCCCCGCTCGGGATCAGGAGGCCGGCCCCCCCGGGGAACGGGTGGCCGGGGCGCGTGGGGGCCGTGGGAGGGCGGGTTCGGTTGTCGGTGGCGCGTGGGATGCTTTCGGGGATGGCCAAGAAGACCGCACAAGACGACCCCCTCTCCCCTGTCACGCTCGCCGTGGGCCAGGAGGACCTCCTGCTCGACCGTGCCGTGCAGGAGGTGGTGGCCGCGGCCCGGGCCGCCGACGCCGACACGGACGTACGGGACCTCACCTCGGACCAGTTGCAGCCCGGCACGCTCAACGAGCTGACGAGCCCCTCGCTCTTCGCCGAGCGCAAGGTCGTGGTCGTACGCAACGCGCAGGATCTGTCGGCGGACACGATCAAGGACGTCAAGACGTATCTCGGGTCGCCCGCCGAGGAGATCACCCTGGTGCTGCTGCACGCGGGCGGTGCCAAGGGCAAGGGGCTGCTGGACGCCGCGCGGAAGGCCGGGGCGCGGGAGGTCGCGTGCCCGAAGATGACGAAGGCGGCGGACCGGCTGGGGTTCGTGCGGAGCGAGTTCCGGGTGCTGGGGCGTTCGGCCACGCCGGAGGCCTGTCAGGCGCTGGTGGACTCCATCGGGAGCGACCTGCGCGAGCTGGCGTCGGCGGTGACGCAGCTGACCGCGGACGTCGAGGGGACGATCGACGAAGCGGTCGTCGCGCGCTACTACACGGGACGGGCCGAGGCATCCAGCTTCACGGTGGCGGACCGGGCCGTCGAGGGGCGGGCCGCGGAGGCGCTGGAGGCGTTGCGGTGGTCGCTGTCGACCGGTGTGGCCCCGGTCCTGATCACCAGCGCGCTAGCGCAGGGCGTGCGGGCGATCGGGAAGCTGTCCTCGGCGCGGGGCGGCCGGCCCGCCGACCTCGCCCGTGAGCTGGGAATGCCGCCCTGGAAGATCGACCGGGTGCGCCAGCAGATGCGCGGGTGGACGCCGGACGGGGTGTCCGTGGCCCTGCGGGCCGTCGCGGAGGCGGACGCCGGGGTCAAGGGCGGCGGCGACGATCCGGAGTACGCGCTGGAGAAGGCGGTCGTGACGATCGCCCGCGCGGCCCGCTCCGGCCGCGGCTAGGAACAGGCCCTGCCCCCGCCCCACCCTCCTCGCCCGGAGCCGACCTAGCTCTGAGCCGACCGCGCTCTGAGCCGGCCTCACCTCACGTCGGCCTTACCTCACGTCCGCCTCGCCTCACGTCGGCCGCTGTCCGATGGCGTCCCTCATGGTCAGTGCCCCACCTCACGCCGAAGGCCCCGCTCGTCTCCCGTAGGGGAGGAAGCGGGGCCTTCGGTTCGAGATGGGTGGATCCACGCCCGCGTGGCGAACGCAGATCGTGCGCGGATCCGGGGTGTCGGTCGGGAGCGGAGAGAGAGGGCCCGCTCGGGTCCGGCCGACGGTCACGTCAAGTAAGTCAGAGGGTGAGCCCGAGGGGCTCAGCCGACTCAGCCCTTGAGGGCGGCGACCTTCGAAGCAAGCGCCGACTTCTTGTTGGCGGCCTGGTTCTTGTGGATGACGCCCTTCGAGACGGCCTTGTCGAGCTGGCGCGACGCGGCGCGCGTGTACTCGGTGGCCTTCTCGACGTCACCCGCGGCCGAAGCCTCGCGGGCCTTGCGGATCGCGGTCTTCAGGGAAGACTTGACGGCCTTGTTGCGCAGCCGGGCCTTCTCGTTGGTCTTGATCCGCTTGATCTGGGACTTGATGTTCGCCACGAATGAGCCTTTACAGGTTCAGGCAGGCGAGACAGCACGTCTCACCCGCCGTTTGATTTTCTTGGGTGCGTCTCCTGCAGAGAGGGCACGAGACACAGCCACCCAGGCTACCAGTCCGCGTGCGACCGGCCCAAACCGGTCTCCGCCGCCCGCGGAGGAGGCCGTGGGGCGGGCGCGGAAGACGGCGCCGGACACCCCGATCGAGCGGGGCGATCCCCGCTCACACGGCCCAAACCGGTCGCAGCTCCCCACGCGTGGGACGATGGAGCCTACGTATCGATCCGACCCGAGGCGACAGGCGCCTCAAGAGACAGGACCCTGCGTGCCCGCGACCCCTAACAATGCGCCCGAGCCGAGCCGTACCGACCCGGCTCTGCTCCGCAATTTCTGCATCATCGCGCACATCGACCACGGCAAGTCCACTCTCGCCGACCGCATGCTCCAGCTGACCGGGGTGGTTGACCAGCGGCAGATGCGCGCTCAGTACCTCGACCGCATGGACATCGAGCGCGAGCGTGGGATCACGATCAAGTCCCAGGCCGTCCGGCTGCCCTGGGCGCCCTCCGAGGATCCGGGCAGCACCCACATCCTCAACATGATCGACACCCCCGGGCACGTCGACTTCACGTACGAGGTGTCCCGGTCCCTCGCGGCCTGCGAGGGCACGGTCCTGCTGGTCGACGCGGCCCAGGGCATCGAGGCGCAGACTCTCGCCAACCTCTACCTGGCGATGGAGAACGACCTCAAGATCATCCCCGTACTGAACAAGATCGACCTGCCGGCCGCCCAGCCGGAGAAGTTCTCCGAGGAGCTCGCCAACCTCATCGGCTGCGACCCCGAGGACGTCCTCAAGGTCTCCGCCAAGACCGGTCTCGGCGTCGAGGCGCTCCTCGACCGGGTCGTCGCCGAGATCCCGGCCCCGGTCGGCGTCCAGGACGCCCCGGCCCGCGCGATGATCTTCGACTCGGTGTACGACTCGTACCGCGGCGTCGTGACGTACGTGCGTGTCATCGACGGTCAGCTCAACAAGCGTGAGCGCATCCGGATGATGTCCACCGGGGCGACCCACGAGCTGCTGGAGATCGGCGTCTCGGCCCCCGAGATGAAGGCGGCCGACGGGCTCGGTGTCGGCGAGGTCGGCTACATCATCACCGGTGTGAAGGACGTCCGTCAGTCCAAGGTCGGTGACACGATCACCACCCTGCACAAGGGCGCGACCGAGGCCCTCGGCGGGTACAAGGACCCCAAGCCGATGGTCTTCTCGGGCCTGTATCCGCTGGACGGCTCCGACTACCCCGAGCTGCGCGACGCGCTGGACAAGCTCCAGCTGAACGACGCGGCGCTGGTGTACGAGCCGGAGACCTCGGCGGCGCTGGGCTTCGGCTTCCGTGTCGGCTTCCTCGGTCTGCTGCACCTCGACGTGATCCGCGAGCGGCTGGAGCGCGAGTTCGGGCTCGACCTGATCGCGACCGCCCCGAACGTGGTCTACCGCGTCGAGATGGAGGACCGCAGCGAGCACATCGTCACCAACCCGAGCGAGTTCCCCGAGGGCAAGATCGACAAGGTCTTCGAGCCCGTCGTGCGCGCGACCATCCTCGCGCCCTCGGAGTTCATCGGCTCGATCATGGAGCTGTGCCAGACCCGGCGCGGCACCCTGCTCGGCATGGACTACCTCTCCGAGGACCGCGTCGAGATCCGCTACACCCTGCCGCTCGCCGAGATCGTCTTCGACTTCTTCGACCAGCTGAAGTCCAAGACCCGCGGTTACGCCTCGCTGGACTACGAACCCACGGGCGAGCAGACCTCCAGCCTGGTCAAGGTCGACATCCTGCTGCACGGCGACAAGGTGGACGCCTTCTCGGCGGTCACCCACAAGGACCAGGCGTACGCGTACGGTGTCCGGCTGGTCGCCAAGCTGCGTGAGCTGATCCCGCGGCAGGCCTTCGAGGTCCCGATCCAGGCGGCCATCGGCTCCCGGGTCATCGCCCGCGAGACCATCCGCGCCATCCGTAAGGACGTCCTCGCCAAGTGCTACGGCGGTGACATCTCGCGTAAGCGGAAGCTGCTGGAGAAGCAGAAGGAAGGCAAGAAGCGCATGAAGATGGTGGGCTCTGTGGAGGTTCCGCAAGAGGCCTTCATCGCCGTGCTGTCCAGCGACGACAGCGGCGGCGGCGCCAAGGGCAAGAAGTAGTCACCCGGGATGCCGAGTTTCAGGGCCCGTCGCGCTTCGGCGCGGCGGGCCCTGTGCTTGTCTGCGGAGTGTGTCCTGGTCGAAGTGGCGGGCCGCCGCCTCTTACGCACCGGCCGGGCGCGTTCTACTCTGATCTCTGCTCGGTAGTTACTCGCGAGTTAAACAACAGCCGCAATTGAGCCAGCCGCAACGCCGCGGGCCCCGGAGGATGTCGTGAGCGACACACAGACCCTGATCGAGAACCGTCCGCCGTCCGTCGCGGCCCTCTTCCTGGAGCGCGTCGCGGCCACACCGGACGCCGAGGCCTACCGCTACCCGGTACCGGCCGCGGGTGACGGCCCCGACGAGTGGAAGTCACTGAGCTGGAGCGAGGCCGCCGAGCGGGTCTTCGCCATCGCCGCCGGTCTCATCGAACTCGGTGTGGAGCCCGAGCAGCGCGTCGCGCTCGCCTCCTCCACCCGGGTCGAGTGGATCCTCGCCGACCTGGCCATCCTGTGCGCCGGCGCGGCCACCACAACCGTCTACCCGCAGACCAACGCCGAGGAGTCGGCGTTCATCCTCTCCGACTCCGCGAGCAGGGTGCTCATCGCGGAGGACGCCGCCCAGCTCGCCAAGGCGCGGGACAAGCGGGCGGACCTTCCCGAGCTCGGCCACGTCGTGGTCATCGACGCTGAGGGCGCGGAGAGCGACGACTGGGTCCTCACCCTCGCCGACCTGGAGAAGCGCGGCGCCGCCTACCTGGAGAAGCACCCCGAGCTGATCAAGGAGCGCGTCGGCGCGATCACCGCCGACCAGCTCGCCACCCTCATCTACACGTCCGGCACCACGGGCCGCCCCAAGGGTGTCCGGCTGCCGCACGACAACTGGTCGTACATGGCGAAGGCGATCGCCTCCACCGGCCTGGTCGGCCAGGACGACGTCCAGTACCTGTGGCTGCCGCTCGCGCACGTCTTCGGCAAGGTCCTCATCTCCGGCCAGATCGAGGTCGGGCACGTGACCGCCGTCGACGGCCGCGTCGACAAGATCATCGAGAACCTGCCGGTGGTGCAGCCGACCTACATGGCGGCCGTCCCGCGCATCTTCGAGAAGGTCTACAACGGGGTCGCGGCCAAGGCACGGGCCGGCGGCGGCGCCAAGTACAAGATCTTCCAGTGGGCCGCCGAGGTGTCCCGCGAGTACGCGAAGGTCAGCCAGGACAACTTCCGCCGTACCGGCTCCGCCTCCGTGCCCTTCGCGCTCGGCGCCAAGCACAAGGTCGCCGACACGCTCGTCTTCGCCAAGATCCGCGAGGCCTTCGGCGGCAACCTGCGCGCCTGCGTCTCCGGCTCCGCCGCCCTCGCGCCCGAGATCGGCTACTTCTTCGCCGGCGCCGGCATCCACATCCTGGAGGGGTACGGACTCACCGAGTCCTCCGCCGCCTCCTTCGTCAACCCGGGCGAGGCCTACCGCACCGGCACGGTCGGCAAGCCGCTCCCCGGCACCGAGGTGCGCATCGCGGACGACGGCGAGATCCTGCTGCGCGGCCCCGGCATCATGGAGGGCTACCACGGGCTGCCCGAGAAGACGGCCGAGGTGCTGGAGGCCGACGGCTGGTTCCACACCGGCGACATCGGTGAGCTGTCCCCGGACGGCTACCTGCGGATCACCGACCGCAAGAAGGACCTCATCAAGACCTCGGGCGGCAAGTACATCGCGCCCGCCGAGGTCGAGGGTCAGTTCAAGGCGGTCTGCCCGTACGTCTCCAACATCCTCGTGCACGGCGCCGACCGGAACTTCTGCACCGCCCTCATCGCGCTCGACGAGCCGTCGATCATGGAGTGGGCGAAGGACAACGGCCTGGAGCGCAGGTCGTACGCCGAGGTCGTCGCCGCGCCCACGACGGTCGCCATGGTCGAGGGCTATGTGAAGGAGCTCAACGAAGGTCTCCAGCGCTGGCAGACCATCAAGAAGTTCCGTCTCCTGCCCCGCGACCTGGACGTCGAGCACGGCGAAATCACCCCGAGCCTCAAGCTCAAGCGCCCGGTGGTCGAGCGGGAGTACAAGCACCTGATCGACGAGATGTACGCGGGCAGCCGCGAGGCGTAGCCCCCGGCCCGGTCCCGCGCCCGCGACCTCTGCGCCCCCGGTCTCGACCGGGGGCGCAGTCGTGCACGGCCCCCGACGCCGTTGCCGGGACGCGGCCGCCGGGTCCTAGGCCCGGTCCCGGCGCAGGTCCGCGAGCAGCGCCTCCATCCGCCCCAGCTGCTCGCGGAGTCCTGCCGCGTCGTCGAGGGTGCCGGCCGCGAGCTGCCTCTCGATGCCGCGGAGCCGGTCGGCGAGTTCGTCGAACCGCTCCTCTTCACGGGCCAGCAGGCGCTCCAACTGCCGGTTCTTGCGGTGCAGATCGAGGAAGACGGTGACCTTGGCGCGCAGCACCCACGGGTCGAACGGCTTCGTCAGATAGTCGGCGGCCCCGGTCGCGTACCCGCGGAAGGCGTAGCCCGCGTCGGCGTCCGTGCCCGTCAGGAAGATGATGGGAACGTCCTTGGTCTGGTCGAGCCGCTTGATGTTCGCGGCCGTCTCGAAGCCGTCCATGCCCGGCATCCGGATGTCGAGCAGGACGACGGCGAACCGCTGCCGCAGCAGTGCCTTCATCGCCTCCTCGCCCGAACGCGCCCGTACCAACGGCTCGTTGAGGGAGCCGAGGACGGCCTCCAGGGCGATCAGGTTGTCCTCCATGTCGTCGACCAGGAGGATGCTCGCGCGCTCGCCGTTCGTTGCCTCACTCATGATGACGGTGCCTCACTCGGTCCGCGTCCTGTCGGTGCCCCGCCCCCGCGGTGCGTCGGCCGCCGGTTCGGCGGCAGCCGTGTCCGGGCCGGTGGCGGTCCCCCCGCCTTCCGCAGTACCGGGGGCGTCCGGCTCCTCCCCGTCGTCCGTACCCTCGGGATCGAGGAGGGCGCAGACGACGGTGAGGAGCCGGTCGACGTCCACCGGCTTGGGTACGTAGTCGTTGGCGCCCCGCGCGATGGACTTCTCGCGGTCGCCGGGCATCGCCTTCGCGGTCAGCGCGACGATGGGCAGCCCCATCCAGCGGGGAGCGCGGCGGATGGCGGAGATCGTCTCGTAGCCGTCCATCTCCGGCATCATGATGTCCATCAGCACCAGTTCGACGTCGGGATTGCGCTCCAGCGTCTCGACGCCCTCGCGGCCGTTCTCCGCGTACAGCACGGGCATGCCGACCCGGCCGAGCACATGGGTCAGCGCGAAGACGTTGCGGATGTCGTCGTCCACGATCAGCACCCGCCTGCCCGGCAGGACCCGGCCCGCCCGGCCCGCCTGCCAGGCCTCCAGCTTGGTGGGGGCCGGCCAGGTGTCGTCGGTGCCGTGGACCGTGTAGGGCTCGGCCGACAACTGCTCGGGCAGGGCGACGAGATGGTCCTCGCGGGTCGGTCCCGTCGCCGCGTTCCCGGGGCTCACCACCGGCACGTACAGCGTGAAGGTGGAGCCCCTGCCGGGTGTGCTCTCGGCCACGATCCGGCCGCCGAGCAGCCCGGCGATCTCCCGGCTGATGGACAGCCCGAGGCCCGTGCCGCCGTACTTGCGGTTGGTGGTGCCGTCGGCCTGCTGGAACGCCTCGAAGATCACCGGGAGCTTCTCCGGGGCGATGCCGATGCCGGTGTCGGAGACGGCGAAGGCGATCACGGTGTCGCCGCTCTCCCGACTCCGGTCGGGGTCCGTGACGCGGTCGACGCGCAGCTCGACGCGGCCGCTCGCGGTGAACTTGATGGCGTTGGAGAGCAGGTTGCGCAGGATCTGCTGGAGCCGCTGCTCGTCGGACCACATCTCGCGCGGCACGTCCTCGCCGACCGCCACCTCGAAGGCGAGCCCCCGGTCGTGGGTGAGCGGACGGAAGGTGGCGTGGACGTAGTCGAGGAGCTTGATGAGCGGCAGCCTCTTGGGGCGTACGTCCATCCGGCCGGCCTCGATCTTCGACAGGTCGAGGATGTCGTTGATGAGCTGGAGGAGGTCCGAGCCCGAGCGGTGGATGGTCGTCGCGAACTGCACCTCCTGGTCGGAGAGCCGGCCGTCGGGGTTGTCGGAGAGCAGCCGGGCCAGGATCAGCAGGGAGTTGAGCGGTGTGCGCAGCTCGTGCGACATGTTCGCCAGGAACTCCGACTTGTACTGCGAGCTGGTCGCGAGGAGGGCCGCCTTCTCCTCCAGTTCGGCGTTGGACCGCTGCAGCTCCGCCTGCTGCGACTGGAGTTCGTCGGAACGGTCCTGCAACTGGATGGCGAGCCGCTGGGACTCGCCGAGCAGCGACTCCGTACGGGAGTTGGCGATGATCGTGTTGATGGCGACGCCGATGGTGTTCACGAACTGGTCGAAGAAGGCGAGGTGGACGTCGGAGAAGCGGGAGAACGAGGCGAGTTCGATGACACCGAGGAGCTTGTCCTCGAAGAGGATCGGGATGATGACGACGCTGGCCGGAGCCGCCTCCCCGAGCCCGCTGTTGATCTTGATGTAGTCGGGCGGGGCCTCCTCGACGAGGATCCGCTTCTTCTCGCGGGCCGCCTGCCGGACCAGCCCGTGCACCGGCATGCCGCCGGTGTCGACGGTCGCGCCCTGCGCCGCGCCGTACCCGGCGATGAACGCGAGTCCCTTGGCGGGCACGGCCGTGCGCAGCGCGGGTTCGTCCTCCTCGGGGTCGGCGAGGAAGAAGGCTCCGTACTGCGCGTTCACCAGCGGGGTCAGCTCGCGCAGGATCAGGTCGGCGACCTCCATCAGGTCGCGGTGGCCCTGCATCAGCGCGGCGAGGCGGGCGAGGTTCGACTCCAGCCAGTCCTTGGCGCGGGTCGTCTCGCGCAGGTTGGCCACCATCAGGTTGATGTTGTCCTTCAGCTCGGCGACCTCGCCCTGCGTCTCCACCGTGATCGAGCGGGACATGTCGCCCTGGGCCACCGCGGACGCCACCTCGGCGATCGCGCGGACCTGGGTGGTGAGGTTGGAGGCGAGCTCGTTCACGTTCGTCGTCAGGCGCTTCCAGGTGCCGTACACGCCCTCGACCCGTGCCTGGCCGCCGAGCCGGCCCTCCGAACCCACCTCGCGGGCCACCCGGGTGACCTCGGAGGAGAACGACGACAGCGTGTCCACCATCGTGTTGATCGTCGTCTTCAGTTCGAGGATCTCGCCGCGGGCGTCCACGTCGATCTTCTTCGACAGGTCGCCCTGCGCCACCGCCGTGGCCACCTGGGCGATGTTGCGGACCTGCGAGGTCAGGTTGTCCGCCATGTAGTTGACGTTGTCGGTCAGGTCCCGCCAGACGCCCGAGACCCCGAGAACCTGGGCGCGTCCGCCGAGCCGCCCGTCCGTGCCGACCTCGCGCGCCACCCGGGTCACCTCGTCGGCGAACGCGCGCAGTTGCTCCACCATCGTGTTGACGGTGTCCTTCAGCTCCAGGATCTCGCCCCGGGCGTCGACCGTGATCTTCTTCGACAGGTCGCCGTTGGCGACGGCGGTGGTGACCTGGGCGATGTTGCGGACCTGCGAGGTCAGGTTCAGGGCCATGAAGTTGACGTTGTCGGTGAGGTCCTTCCAGACGCCCGACACCCCGCGGACCTGCGCCTGGCCGCCGAGGTTGCCCTCGGTGCCGACCTCGCGGGCGACGCGGGTGACCTCGTCGGCGAAGGCGGAGAGCTGGTCGACCATCGTGTTGATCGTCGACTTCAGCTCCAGGATCTCGCCCTTCGCCTCGACGGTGATCTTCTTGCCGAGGTCGCCCTGCGCCACGGCGGTGGAGACGAGGGCGATGTTGCGGACCTGAGAGGTCAGGTTGTCCGCCATGAAGTTGACGTTGTCGGTGAGGTCCTTCCAGACGCCCGACACGCCCCGCACCTGCGCCCGGCCGCCGAGGTTGCCCTCGGTTCCGACCTCGCGGGCGACGCGGGTGACCTCGTCGGCGAAGGCGGAGAGCTGGTCGACCATCGTGTTGATCGTCGACTTCAGCTCCAGGATCTCGCCCTGGGCGTCGACCGTGATCTTCTGGCTGAGGTCACCGTTGGCGACCGCCGTGGTGACCTGTGCGATATTTCGAACCTGTGACGTCAGGTTGGACGCCATGAAGTTGACGTTGTCGGTGAGGTCCTTCCAGACGCCCGACACCCCCCGCACCTGCGCCCGCCCGCCGAGCCGCCCCTCGGTGCCGACCTCGCGGGCCACCCGGGTCACCTCGTCGGCGAACGCGGAGAGCTGGTCGACCATCGTGTTCACGGTGAGCTTCAGTTCCAGCAGCTCACCGGTCGCCTCGACCGTCACCGTACGGGTCAGGTCGCCGCGTGCCACCGCCGTGGTCACCAGGGCGATGTCCCGCACCTGGGCGGTCAGCCGTGAGGCCATCGTGTTGACCGCCTCGGTCACGTCCCGCCAACTCCCGGACAGGCCGGTCGCCTTGGCGCGGCCGCCGAGCCGCCCCTCGGTGCCGACCTCGCGGGCGACCCGGGTGACCTCGCCGGTGAACAGGGAGAGCTGGTCGACCATCTTGTTCACGGCGCGGCCCAGCCGGCGCAGGTCGCCCCGCAGTTGACGGTTGCCGTCGTGCAGGTCGACACGCTGGGTCAGGTCGCCGCCGGCCACCGCGTCGAGCACGCGGGTCGCGTTCGCCGCGGGCGCCACCAGCGCGTCGAGCAGCTGGTTCACGTCGTCCACGCGCGTCGTCCACTTGCCGCCGCCGGGGCTGGCCGCGAGCCGCTCGTCGAGCCGTCCGTGCCGGATCAGCTCCCTGCGGACGCGCTGTACCTCGGAGTTGAAGTGCGAACTGCGGTCCATGATCTGGTTGAACATCGTGTTCAGCTCGGCGACCAGACCGTGCGCCGTCTCCGGCACCTTGCTGAAGTCGCCGTCCCGCGCCGCGGTCATCGCGGCGAGCAGGGGGCGCAGCTCCGATGCTCGAATCTGTCCGTCTTCGAGCACATGCATACCACTGTTCTCACTCATGACGGCCCACTTCGGTGACTCGACGCTTATGGGCGCGGTCAGTCTGTCACCCTGTCCGCACCGGCTGAGGTGTATTCGTCCGAACTGCTCAGGGAGCCGCACCGTGGGGGCCATTCCGACGCAACGCGAGTCCATGGCGTGCGCTCCGGGTGCGCCCGCGCACCACCGGGCCGGCCAGGACACCGTGGCCCGCACGACCCTGCCGGGCACTCCGCTCGCCCCCGGAGCCGCCCGCCGCTACCTCCGTGACACGCTCGTGGGCTGGGCCGAACTGGCCCTGCCCGGCGCGGAGATCATCGACGACCGGCTCACCGACGACGCCGCCGTGGTGGTCAGCGAACTCGTCACCAACGCCGTCGTCCACGCGGGCACCGACGTCGAGCTGCTGTGCCGCCTGGAGCACGCCCCCGACGGCCCGCCCGGCCCGCTGGTCGTCGAGGTGACCGATCATCACCCCGCCCGCGCGATACGCGACGACAGTCCCGAACGCCCCTACGGGACACCGGAGTACGGGCGGGGCCTGCGTCTCGTCTCCGCCCTCTCCGAGGCCTGGGGGATCACCTACCGCCCGGGCGTCAAGACGGTCTGGGCGCGCCTGCTGCTCGACGGCGGCGCCGACGCGTTCACGGCGGACGCCCCGTCCTCGGCCGACGTGTTCGCGGTGGACGGGGACGACCTCACGGGGAGAGGCGGCCGGGCGGGCACGGACGGCGCCGCGGGTACCGGCGGGAAGAACGGCGCGCAGGCCGGGCCGGCCGACGGCGCCTCCGGGAGCCGCCGCACGCGTGCCCACCGCCCCGGTGGACAGGGTCCGGCGGGCCCCACCGCGACCGCGTCCGTCTTCGCGGCGCCGGTCCCGGGGCACGGGGCGTCCGTCCCGGGTGGGGACGCCCTCGACCCGTCCGGCTTCCACGCGGTCACCCCGGCCGGCACGGCCCCCGGCGGCCCACGGAACCCCTCCGAGGGGCGGGACTGGCTCGACCGCGGGGCCCTCTCCTTCCTCGCCGAGGCCTCCGACCTGCTGGCCGGGCAGCTCGACGAGGACCTCGTCGCCGCGCTCGCCGGACAGCTCCTCGTCCCGCGGCTCGCCGACTGGTGCGCGGTGTGGCTGGAGGACGAGGCCACCGACCGGGCCGGCGGACTCGGGCTCGCCCTCGGACCCCGGCTGGCCCGGGTCTGGCACGGCAGCGAGAACCTCATCGAGGACCTGCGCGACGCCCTGGAGAAGGACCCGCCGCGGCTGCCCGACGCGGTCCGCTCCCGCGCCGTGCCCGTGCCCTGGCCCGGCGAGGCGCTGGGCCCGCGCGGAGCGAGCGGCGCCGCCCTGGCGTACCGGCTGATCGCGGGCGGCCGTCCGCTCGGCACGCTCGTCATCGGCAGGGCCGGACCCACCGGTTTCGCGGACGAGGTCAGCGGGCTCGTCGAGGACCTGAGCCGCCGGATCGCGCTCGCCATCGGCGCGGCCCGCCAGTACGCGCGCCAGGCCACCATCAGCAGGGTCCTGCAGCGCGGGCTCCTGCCGGGCGCGGTCGCCGAGATCCCCGGCGTGCGCAGCGCCCTCGTCTACGAGCCGCTCGACAAGGGCGGCCCCAGCGGCGACTTCTATGACGTGTTCCCGGCCGGGGACGGCCGCTGGTGCTTCGCCGTCGGCGACGTCCAGGGCAAGGGCCCCGAGGCCGCCGTCGTGATCGGGCTCGCCCGGCCCTGGCTGCGGCTGCTGGCCCGCGAGGGCTACGACGTGGCGGACGTCCTCGACCGCCTCAACCAGCTCCTCCTCGACGACGCGACCGAGGCCGCCGACGCGGCGGCCCGGGCGCTCGTGGCGGCCGGCGGCCCCGGGCTCGGCACCGATCTCGGCCCGCAGACCCGCTTCCTGTCCATGCTCTACGGCGAACTGGTTCCCTTCGAGGGCGGCGTGCGCTGCACCCTCGCCTCGGCCGGACACCCGCTGCCGCTGCTGCTGGCCCCCGACGGCGACGTACGGGAGGTGGCCCGTCCGCAGACCCTGCTCGGCGTCTTCGAGGACCCCGGCTACACCTCCGAGTCCTTCGACCTGCACCCCGGCGACACCCTGCTCTGCGTCACCGACGGCGTGACGGAGCGGCGCGAGGGGACCCGGCAGTTCGACGACGACGACGGGCTCGCGCACGCCCTCACGGGGTGCACCGGCCTGAACGCCGAGCTGGTCGCGGAACGCATCCGCGCACTCGTGCACGAGTTCGGGAGCCGCCCGCCGGAGGACGACATGGCCCTGCTGGTGTTACAGGCCGAGTAGCCCCGGCCCCGCCCCGCCCCGGTCCGGCCCCGGCGACAGGCCGGGCGACGAGGAGCGCGCCCGTTCGTCCACAGGCCGGGACCGTTCACTCCGCCCGTGCTGGACAATGGAACGCATGCCTTCCGCACTCCCCGACGGTGAGCCCGTCCCCGATGACGGGGCGCTGCCCGCGCACGCCCTGGCCGGGGCGGCCGAGCGGCCCCTCGGGTTCTACCTCCACGTCCCCTACTGCGCGACCCGCTGCGGGTACTGCGACTTCAACACCTACACGGCGACCGAGCTGCGGGGCACCGGAGGCGTGCTCGCCTCCCGCGACAACTACGCGGACACCCTGACCGACGAGGTCCGCCTCGCCCGCAAGGTCCTCGGCGACGACCCGCGTCCCGTCCGCACCGTCTTCGTCGGGGGCGGCACGCCCACCCTGCTGGCCGCCGACGACCTCGTCCGGATGCTGGGGGCGATCCGTGACGAGTTCGGTCTCGCGGACGACGCCGAGATCACCACGGAGGCGAACCCGGAGTCGGTCGACCCGGAGTACCTCGCGACGCTCCGCGCCGGCGGCTTCAACCGCGTCTCCTTCGGGATGCAGAGCGCCCGGCAGCACGTGCTGAAGGTGCTGGACCGCACCCACACCCCCGGCCGCCCCGAGGCCTGCGTCGCCGAGGCCCGCGCGGCCGGCTTCGAGCACGTGAACCTCGACCTGATCTACGGCACCCCGGGGGAGTCCGACGACGACTGGCGGGCCTCCCTCGAAGCAGCCCTCGGCGCCGGCCCCGACCACGTCTCGGCCTACGCGCTCATCGTCGAGGAGGGCACCCAGCTCGCCCGCCGCATCCGCCGCGGCGAGGTCCCGATGACCGACGACGACGTCCACGCCGACCGCTACCTCATCGCCGACGAGGTGATGGCCGAAGCGGGCTTCGACTGGTACGAGGTGTCGAACTGGGCCACCACCGAGGCGGCCCGATGTCTGCACAACGAGCTGTACTGGCGCGGCGCGGACTGGTGGGGCGCGGGCCCCGGCGCCCACAGCCACGTCGGCGGCGTCCGCTGGTGGAACGTGAAGCACCCCGGGGCCTACGCGGCGGCGCTGGCCTCCGGCCGGTCCCCGGGCGCCGGGCGCGAACTCCTCTCCGACGAGGACCGCCGCGTCGAGCGCATCCTGCTCGAACTGCGGCTGCGCGAGGGCTGCCCGCTCTCGCTGCTCCGCCCCGACGGCCGCACGGCCTCCCGCCGCGCCCTGTCCGAGGGCCTCCTCGAACCGGGCCCCTACGACGAGGGCCGCGCCGTCCTCACCCTGCGCGGCCGCCTCCTCGCGGACGCGGTCGTCCGGGACCTGGTCGACTGACCGGACGACGACGCAGGAAGCCACCGCGGCCCCGGACACCACCGGACGGGCGGCCGGACGCGACCGTGCCCGGCCGTGGCGCGGTCCGGCCTACTCCGGCGCCGTGACGAAGTCGATCAGTTCCTCGACGCGGCCCAGGAGTTCGGGCTGGAGGTCCTTGTAGGAGTGGACCCGGGACAGGATGTGCTGCCAGGCCGCGCCGGTGTTCTCCGGCCAGCCCAGGGCCCGGCACACGCCCGTCTTCCAGTCCTCGCCGCGCGGCACCCGGGGCCAGCCCGGGATGCCCACGGAGGACGGCTTCACGGCCTCCCAGATGTCGATGTAGGGGTGGCCGAGCACCAGGGCGTGCTCACTCGTCACCGCCGCGGCGATCCGGGACTCCTTCGAGCCGGGCACCAGGTGGTCGACGAGCACGCCGAGCCGGGCGTCCGGGCCCGGCGCGAACTCCTCGACGATCGCGGGAAGGTCGTCGACGCCCTCCAGGTACTCCACGACGACGCCCTCGACGCGCAGGTCGTCGCCCCAGACCCGCTCGACCAGTTCGGCGTCGTGGCGGCCCTCCACGTAGATGCGGCCCGCCCGCGCGACCCGGGCGCGGGCGCCGGGCACCGCCACCGAGCCGGACGCGGTACGGCTGGGACGTACGGGTGCCGCGGACGCCGGGCGGACCAGCGTCACCACCCTGCCCTCCAGCAGGAAGCCGCGCGGCTCCATGGGGAACACCCGGTGCTTGCCGAAGCGGTCCTCCAGGGTCACCGTGCCCGCCTCGCAGCCGATCACCGCGCCGCAGAAACCGGTGCCGGGCTCCTCGACCACCAGACCCGGGTCCGCCGGGACCTCGGGCACGGGCTTGGGCTTCTTCCACGGCGGGGTCAGGTCCGGAGAGTACTGGCGCATTCGCATGACGATAGGAGAAGCACGCCGGGGCTCACCGCGACACGCCGAAACGCGCGGCCAGCTCGTCCCGCTGCGAGCGGACGAACGCGGCGTCCACCAGCGCTCCGTGGCCGGGCACGTACACAGCGTCCCGCCCGCCGAGTGCGAGCAGCCGGTCGAGCGCCGCCGGCCAGCGCGACGGGACCGCGTCGGGGCCCGCCTGCGGCTCGCCGGACTCCTCGACCAGGTCGCCGCAGAACACCACCGAAGGGTCGCCCGGCACCACGGCCACGAGGTCGTGGGCGGTGTGGCCCTCACCGATCCGCACCAGCCGCACCAGGGCGCCCTCGCCGAGTTCCAGGTCCCGGGTGCCCCGGACGCCGTGCGCGGGGCGTACGAGGGCGTCCGCCGCCTCCCGTGCCGCCCCGGGGTCCAGCCCGTTGCGCACCGCGTCCGCCCGCAGCTCCTCACGACCGTGCTCGTACACCCCGGACGAGCCGTCCGCGACGAACACCTCGGCGCCCGCGAACGCCACGGCGCCGAAGACATGGTCGAAATGCGGGTGGGTGAGTGCGAGGTGCGTCACGTGCCGCCCCGGGCCGAGCAGCCGCTCCGCCTCCGCGCGCAGCGCCGCGCCCTCCGCGACACCCGACCCGGCGTCGATCATCAGCGCCGCGTCCCCGCCGACGACGAGCCCGACGGTGCAGTCCCAGCCCGGAAGCCGCCGCCGGCCGATCCGGGGCGTCACCCGTTCCCACCCCAGCTCTTCCCAAGTCAGCCTCATACGGCGACGCTAGCGGTGACCGGGTGTCGCGCACGACATCGCAGGCCCGCCCTTGCCGGGGTCGTGCCTCACCGCCGTACACTGGCCCGGGGAACGCTGGCACTCGGGCGCGTTGAGTGCCAGGCGAAAAGCCACGAAGGCCACGAAGACCACGGAGTCGACTTCTGGAGGTGTGCGCGATGCTCAGTGAACGCAGGCTCGAGGTGCTCCGCGCCATCGTCCAGGACTATGTGGGCACCGAGGAGCCGGTCGGCTCCAAGGCGCTCACCGAGCGTCACCGGCTCGGCGTCTCGCCGGCGACCGTCCGCAACGACATGGCGGTCCTGGAGGACGAGGGCTACATCGCCCAGCCGCACACCAGCGCCGGACGCATCCCCACGGACAAGGGATACCGGCTCTTCGTCGACAAGCTCGCGGGCGTCAAGCCGATGACCGCGCCGGAGCGGCGCGCCATCCAGAACTTCCTGGACGGAGCCGTCGACCTCGACGACGTCGTCGGCCGGACGGTGCGGCTGCTCGCGCAGCTCACCCGGCAGGTCGCCGTCGTGCAGTACCCCTCGCTGACCCGCTCGACCGTGCGGCACGTGGAACTGCTCTCGCTCGCCCCGGCGCGCGTGATGCTCGTGCTGATCACGGACACCGGCCGGGTCGAGCAACGCATGATCAACTGCCCCGTCCCGTTCGGTGAGACTTCTCTCGCCGATCTGCGGGCCCGGCTCAACAGCCGGGTTGCGGGCCGCCCCTTCGCGGACGTCCCGCAGCTCGTGCAGGACCTCCCCGACGCCTTCGAGGCGGAGGACCGGGGTACGGTCTCGACAGTGCTCTCCACCCTGCTGGAGACACTTGTCGAAGAGACCGAGGAGCGGCTGATGATCGGCGGGACCGCCAATCTCACCCGTTTCGGACATGACTTCCCTCTCACCATCCGTCCGGTGCTCGAAGCGCTGGAGGAGCAGGTCGTGCTCCTCAAGTTGCTTGGAGAGGCCGGGGATTCGAGCATGACCGTGCGAATCGGTCATGAGAACGCGTATGAGGGACTCAACTCCACGTCCGTGGTCTCGGTCGGCTACGGTTCGGGCGGCGAGGCAGTAGCCAAACTCGGCGTGGTCGGCCCGACCCGCATGGATTACCCGGGAACGATGGGAGCGGTACGAGCGGTGGCACGGTACGTCGGACAGATCCTGGCGGAGTCGTAAGTGGCCACGGACTACTACGCCGTACTCGGCGTGCGCCGCGACGCGTCCCAGGACGAGATCAAGAAGGCGTTCCGGAGGCTCGCGCGCGAGCTGCACCCGGACGTCAATCCCGATCCGAAGACGCAGGAGCGCTTCAAGGAGATCAACGCCGCCTACGAGGTGTTGTCGGACCCGCAGAAGAAGCAGGTCTACGACCTCGGCGGCGACCCCCTGTCCCAGCAGGGCGGAGGCGCCGGCGGCTTCGGCGCTGGCGGCTTCGGGAACTTCTCGGACATCATGGACGCCTTCTTCGGCACGGCGTCGCAGCGCGGACCGCGCTCGCGCACCCGCCGCGGCCAGGACGCCATGATCCGGCTGGAGATCGAGCTGGACGAGGCGGCCTTCGGCACCACGAAGGACATCCAGGTCGACACGGCCGTCGTCTGCGCGACCTGCAACGGCGAGGGCGCCGCACCCGGGACCTCCGCGCAGACCTGTGACATGTGCCGCGGCCGCGGCGAGGTGTCCCAGGTGACGCGGTCCTTCCTCGGCCAGGTCATGACCTCGCGGCCGTGCCCGCAGTGCCAGGGCTTCGGCACCGTGGTCCCGACCCCGTGCCCCGAGTGCGCGGGCGACGGCCGGGTCCGCTCCCGCCGCACCCTCACGGTCAAGATCCCGGCCGGTGTGGACAACGGCACCCGGATCCAGCTCGCGGGCGAGGGCGAGGTCGGCCCCGGCGGCGGCCCCGCCGGCGACCTGTACGTCGAGATCCACGAGCTGCCGCACTCGACGTTCCAGCGTCGCGGCGACGACCTGCACTGCACGGTCACGATCCCGATGACGGCCGCAGCCCTCGGCACCAAGGTGCCCCTGGAGACCCTCGACGGCATGGAGGAGGTCGACATCCGTCCGGGCACGCAGTCCGGCCAGTCGATCCCGCTGCACGGCCGGGGCGTCACGCACCTGCGCGGCGGCGGCCGGGGCGACCTCATCGTGCACGTCGAGGTCACCACGCCCACCAAGCTCGACCCGGAGCAGGAGCGGGTCATGCGCGAGCTCGCGGCGCTGCGCGGCGAGGAGCGGCCCACCGGCCAGTTCCAGCCCGGGCAGCAGGGGCTCTTCTCCCGGCTGAAGGACGCCTTCAACGGACGCTGACGCGACGGCGGCACGGGGCGGTATTCCCGCCCCGTGACCGCCCGCCGCGCCACCCCGTAACCGAGCGGACGGCCGGATTCGGACTTGTACGGAGGACGTGACAACATGCCGTCATGTCCTCCGCGCTGACCGATCTCTTCCCTCACCCGATCGTGCAGGCCCCCATGGCGGGCGGCGTCTCCGTCCCCCAGCTCGCGGCCGCCGTGTCCGAGGCCGGCGGGCTCGGATGCCTCGCCGCCGGGTACAAGACGGCCGACGGCATGTACCAGGAGATCAAACAGCTGCGCGGGCTGACCGGCCGTCCCTTCGGCGTCAACCTGTTCATGCCGCAGCCGGAGTACGCGGACTCCTCGGCGGTCGAGGTCTACGCCCACCAGCTCGCCGGTGAGGCGGCCTGGTACGAGACCGAACTCGGCGACCCGGACAGCGGCCGTGACGACGGCTACGACGCCAAGCTCGCCGTCCTCCTCGACAACCCGGTGCCGGTGGTCTCCTTCCACTTCGGCATCCCGGCCCAGGACGTGCTGGAGTCACTGAACCGCGCCGGCACCCTCACCCTGGTCACCGCGACCACGGCCGAGGAGGCCCTCGCCGTGCAGCGGGCGGGCGCCGCCGCCGTCATCGCCCAGGGCGTCGAGGCCGGCGGACACCAGGGCACCCACCGCGACAACCCGGAGACCGACCGCGCGGGCATCGGACTGCTCTCGCTGGTCGCCCAGATCCGCGAGACCGTGGACATCCCGGTCGTCGCCGCCGGAGGCATCATGCGCGGCAGCCAGATCGCCGCCGTCCTCGCCGCCGGCGCCGACGCGGCCCAGCTCGGCACCGCCTTCCTCGCCACCCCCGAGTCCGGCGCGAACGCCGTCCACAAGGACGCCCTGACCAACCCGCTCTTCGTACGCACCGAACTGACCCGCGCCTTCTCCGGACGCCCGGCCCGCGGCCTGGTCAACCGGTTCCTGCGCGAGCACGGCCCCTACGCCCCCGCCGCGTACCCGGACGTCCACCACCTCACCTCGCCGCTGCGCAAGGCGGCCGCCAAGGCGGCCGACGCGCAGGGCATGGCGCTGTGGGCGGGCCAGGGCCACCGCATGGCGCGCGACCTGCCCGCCGCACAGCTGGTCGAGGTGCTGGTCGCCGAACTCGCCGCCGCCAGGACAGCGTTGTCGTCGCCCGGCGACACCCCGGACGGGGGCACGGCCCGATGACGGCACCCGTGTTCCTCGTCGACCACTTCGACGCGGGCGGCGGCGGACGCTACGTCCTCGACGGACCCGAGGGACGCCACGCCGTCTCCGTGAAGCGGCTGCGCGCCGGCGAGGACGTCGTCCTCACCGACGGGGCCGGCCGCTGGGCGGACTGCGTCGTCCTCGACACCGAGGACAAGGACCGGCTCGTCGTCCGGATGGACTCGGTGAGCGAGGAGCCGGCCGAGGAACCGCGGATCACCGTCGTCCAGGCGCTGCCCAAGGGCGACCGGGGCGAACTCGCCGTCGAGACCATGACGGAGACCGGCGTCGACGGCATCGTCCCCTGGGCCGCCTCCCGCTGCATCACCCAGTGGAAGGGCGACCGGGGGCTCAAGGCGCTCGCCAAGTGGCGCGCCACCGCACGCGAGTCCGGCAAGCAGTCCCGCCGGGTGCGCTTCCCGGAGGTCGCGGACGCCATGTCGACCCGACAGGTTGCCGCACTTCTCGCCAAAGCCGACCTCGCCGCCGTCCTGCACGAGGACACCGAGCTGGGCACCGAGCCCTTCGCGACCGCGGCACTGCCCGAGTCCGGGGAGATCGTCCTGGTCGTCGGCCCCGAGGGCGGGATCTCCCCCGAGGAGGTCGCGCTCTTCACCGAGGCGGGCGCGAGGACGTTCCACCTCGGGCGTACGGTGCTGCGTACGTCCACGGCCGGGACCGTGGCCGCCGCACTGCTGCTGGCCCGCACCGGCCGCTGGTCCTGACCCCAACCGCCCGCCCAACCACGGGGGATCCGCATGGAACTCGCCCAGGTACGGCTGCTCGTCTCCGACTTCGCCGCCTGCTACCGCTTCTACTCCGAGGTCCTCGGCCTCAAGCCGCAGTCCGGCGCGACCGGGGGACCGTACGAGAAGTTCAGCCCCGTCACCGGTTCCGCCGGCATCGCCCTCCAGGACCGGGCGATGATGGCCGAGGTGCTGGGCGAGATCGGCGAGGACGTCACCGGACACCGTTCGCTGGTCGTGCTGCGGGTGGACGACCTCGACACCTACTGCGAACAGCTCGTCTCGCGCGGCGCGGACGTGCTCCACGGACCCGCCCCCATGACCGACCGGATGCGCGTCGCGCACCTCAGGGACCCCGAGGGCAACCTCGTGGAACTCCAGGAGTGGCTGCTCCTCCTCGGCTGAACCGGCCCCGGACGGTGCCCGGAACTCCTTCGGGTGGTTGTGCCCCTCATGGCCGCATGCGGTCTACCGCACCGCGCCCCGCGGTGGCACGCTGCCGTCCATGGGGGCTTTGAGACGGATCAGGAGCCGGACCGGGCGCAGGCGGGCGCTGATGGCCCTCGGGCTGGGCGCGGCCGGGGTGTTCGGCGCGACCGCGTGCGAACCCGGGGACGGACTGAGCGCCGCCACCGTGGCGTACACCACCGACCAGACGGCGACCAAGCAGCTCGAACGGCAGAACGTGAACGTGCGGTGGCTCACCTGCACCGCCAACTACGGCAACGCCGGCAAGGTCTACACGCCCGGCAGGTCGCCCGCGCCGACCGAGAACACCGTCGCGAGCGTCGACTGCCAGGGCCAGACCGACGACGGACGGGACATCGTCGTCAAGGGCAAGGTCACCCGCGCCGTCGACGGCGCCTGCGTGCGCGGCGACCTGACCGCCACCGTCGGCGGCAAGCAGTGGTTCCACGTGAGCGGCCTCGGCAACTGCGACGCCACCAACAACCCCACCCCACCCGCCACTTACCGTCCTCCGAACGGGCCCGACCCCACCGTCACGGTCACCGTCACGAAGACCATGTGGTGCAAGGGCGACCCCACCTGCTGGCCCGCACAGGGCAAGTGACCTGCCCGGCCGTCCACGGATCAAGTGATCCGAACCCCTGTCGGGCCGCGTCCCGGCTGCATAGGGTGACCGGGTGACAGAGTCCGCAGCCTCCGCGTATCTCCGGTTTCCGCATCTGCACGGCGAGTTGGCCGTCTTCACGGCCGAGGACGACATCTGGGCCGCCCCCCTCGACGGCGGCGGCCGCGCCTGGCGCGTCAGCGCCGACAACGCACCGGTGAACCACCCGCGCATCTCCCCGGACGGCACGACCGTCGCCTGGACGTCCACGCGCGACGGCGCCCCCGAGGTCTACGCCGCCCCGCTGGCCGGCGGACCCACCAGACGCCTGACGTACTGGGGCAGTTCGCGGACCCAGGTCCGCGGCTGGACCCCCGACGGACACGTCCTCGCCCTCAGCACCCAGGGCCAGGCCAGCCTCCGCCGCAGCTGGGCCCGCGCCGTCCCGCTCGACGGCGGCCCCGCCACCCTCCTGCCCTACGGACCCGTCGGCGACGTCGCCCACGGCGAGCCCGGAGTCGTCCTGCTGTCCGCCCCGATGGGCCGCGAGGCTGCCTGGTGGAAGCGCTACCGCGGCGGCACCGCGGGCAAGCTGTGGATCGACCGCGACGGCGACGGCGAGTTCGTCCGCCTGCACGAGGACCTCGACGGGAACATCGAGTACCCCCTCCGGGTCGGCGACCGGATCGCCTTCCTCTCCGACCACGAGGGCGTCGGCGCCCTGTACTCCTCCCTCGCCGACGGCACCGACCTGCGCCGCCACACCCCGCTCGACGCGTTCTACGCCCGGCACGCCGCCACCGACGGCACCCGCGTGGTGTACTCCACCGCCGGTGAACTCCGGCTCCTCGACGACCTCGACGGAGCCGAGCCCCGCCGCCTCGACATCCTCCTCGGCGGGCAGCGCGCCGACCAGCAGCCCCACCCCGTGAACGCCGCCCGCTGGTTCTCCACCGCCGCCCCCGACCACACCGGACGCGGCAGCGCCGTCTCCGTGCGCGGCGCCGTCCACTGGATCACCCACCGCTCGGGACCGGCCCGCGCGCTCGCCGCCGACCCCGGCGTCCGCGCCCGGCTGCCCCGCGCCTTCCGTGCCGAGGGCGAGGAACACGTCGTGTGGGTGACGGACGCCGAGGGCGACGACGCCCTGGAGTTCGCGCCCGCCACCGGCGTCGCCCCCGGAGCCACCCCGCGCCGGCTCGCCGCCGGAGCCCTCGGCCGCGTCCTCGGCCTCGCCGTGGCACCCGACGGCAGCCGCGCCGCCGTCGCCTCCCACGACGGACGCGTCCTGCTCGTCGAGCGCGAGACCGGCGAGGTCCGCGAGGTCGACCGCAGCGAGGACGGCGAGGTCGACGGTCTCGTCTTCTCGCCCGACTCGGCCTGGCTCGCCTGGTCGCACCCCGGCCCGCGCCCGCTGCGCCAGCTCCGCATCGCCAACACCACCGACCTGTCGGTGACCGAGGCGACCCCGCTGCGCTTCCGGGACTACGCGCCGGCGTTCACCCTCGACGGCAAGCACCTCGCCTTCCTGTCGGCCCGCGCCTTCGACCCCGTCTACGACGAGCACGTCTTCGACCTGGCCTTCGTCGGCGGCTCCCGGCCGTATCTGATCACCCTCGCCGCGACCACGCCGTCCCCCTTCGGACCGCAGCGCCACGGACGCCCCTTCGAGGCCCCGGACAAGGACGAGACCCCCGACGGCGAGGGCACCCCCAGCACCCGGATCGACCTCGACGGACTCGCCGACCGCATCGTCCCGTTCCCCGTCGAGGCCGCCCGCTACTCCACCCTGCGCGCCGCCAAGGACGGCCTGCTGTGGCTGCGCCACCCCGTCCGCGGCGTGCTCGGCGCCTCCCGTGCCAACCCGGACGACCCGGACCCGCGGACCGAGCTGGAGCGGTACGACCTCGCCCAGCAGCGCATCGAGCATCTCGCCGCCGACGCCGACCACTTCACCGTCACCGGCGACGGCAAACGGGTCCTGCTGTGGACCGACGGAAAGCTCAAGGTCGTGCCCAGCGACCGGCGCGCGTCGAACGACGACGAGAGCGACACCAACATCACCGTCGACCTCTCGCGGGTGCGCCAGACCGTCGACCCGGCCGCCGAATGGCGCCAGATGTACGACGAGACCGGCCGCCTCATGCGCGACAACTTCTGGCGGCCCGACCTCGGGGGCGTCGACTGGGACGCCGTCCTCGACCGGTACCGGCCCGTCCTCGACCGGGTCGCCACCCACGACGACCTCGTCGATCTGCTCTGGGAGGTCCAGGGCGAACTCGGCACCTCCCACGCGTACGTCACCCCGCGCGGCGGACACCGCGGCGGCGACGGCGCCCAGGGCCTCCTCGGGGCGGACATCTCCCGCCACGAGGACGGCGGTTGGCGCATCGACCGCATCCTTCCCTCGGAGACCTCCGACCCGGACGCACGGGCCCCGCTCGCCGCGCCCGGCGTCGCGGTGCGCGCCGGGGACGCGATCGTCGCGATCGGCGGCCGGCCGGTCGACCCCGTCGCGGGCCCCGGCCCCCTGCTCGTCGGCACGGCGGGCAAACCGGTCGAGCTGACCGTCTCCCCGGCGGGCGGCGGCGACCCGCGGCACGCCGTCGTCGTACCGCTCGCCGACGAGGAACCCCTGCGCTACCACGCCTGGGTCGCCGACCGGCGCGCCTACGTCCACGAGCGGTCCGGCGGACGACTCGGCTACCTGCACGTGCCGGACATGGTCGGCTCCGGGTGGGCGCAGCTCCACCGCGACCTGCGCATCGAGGTGGCCCGCGAGGGCCTGGTGGTGGACGTCCGGGAGAACCGCGGCGGCCACACCTCCCAGCTCGTCGTGGAGAAACTCGCCCGGCGGATCGTCGGCTGGGACCTGCCCCGCGGACTGCGTCCCTACAGCTACCCGGAGGACGCGCCGCGCGGCCCCGTCGTCTCCGTCGCCAACGAGTTCTCCGGCTCCGACGGCGACATCGTCAACGCGGCGATCAAGGCACTCGGCATCGGCCCCGTGGTCGGCACTCGCACCTGGGGCGGCGTCATCGGCATCGACAGCCGCTACCGCCTCGTCGACGGCACCCTCGTCACCCAGCCCAAGTACGCCTTCTGGCTGGAGGGTTACGAGTGGAACGTGGAGAACCACGGCGTCGATCCCGACGTCGAGGTCGTCCAGGCCCCGCAGGACCACGCGGCCGGCCGCGACACCCAGCTCGACGCGGCGATCCGGATCGCGCTCGCCGCACTGGAGGAGAACCCGGCCAAGACGGCCCCCGCACTGCCGCCGCTGTGACCGGCGGGGCGGGGCGGCCGTGAACCGTCCGTCCCGCCGGGGCGACTAGCATGCGCAGGGTAATGACCGGCCGGCGTGAGGAGGCACACGCATGATGGGCGAGCCGCAGGACGACTGCCTGTTCTGCAAGATCGTGGCGGGACAGATCCCGGCGACGCTGGTGCGCGAGACCGACACGACCGTGGCGTTCCGCGACATCAACCCGCAGGCCCCGACCCACGTCCTGGTCATCCCCAAGGTGCACTACCCGGACGCCGCGTCCCTCGCGGCCGCCGAACCCACCGTCGCGGCGGACGTCCTGCGCGACGCCGGCGAGGTCGCGGCCGAGGAGAAGCTGGACAGCTACCGCATCGTGTTCAACACGGGCAGCGGCGCCGGACAGACCGTCTTCCACGCGCACGCCCACCTCCTGGGCGGCCGCGGACTGCAGTGGCCCCCCGGATAACCGGCCTTGTCCGCACGTGAACTGGTCGTCCTCGGGACCGCAAGCCAGGTCCCGACCCGGCACCGCAACCACAACGGCTACCTGCTCCGCTGGGACGGCGAGGGTCTCCTCTTCGATCCCGGCGAGGGCACGCAGCGCCAGATGCTGCGGGCCGGCGTCGCCGCGCACGACCTGAACCGCATCTGCGTCACCCACTTCCACGGCGACCACGCCCTCGGCCTGCCCGGCGTGATCCAGCGCGTCAACCTGGACCGCGTCCCGCACGAGGTGACCGCCCACTACCCGCTCTCCGGACAGCACTTCTTCGAGCGGCTGCGCCACTCCACCGCCTATCGCGAGACCGTCGGGATCACCGAGGCACCGGTCGCGGACGACGGAGTCCTCGCCACGACCCCCGCGTACACGCTGGAGGCCCGCAGGCTCTCGCACCCCGTCGAGTCCTTCGGCTACCGCCTCGTCGAACCGGACGGCCGGCGCATGCTGCCCGAGCGGCTCGCCGAACACGGCATCAAGGGCCCCGACGTCGGGGTGCTGCACCGCGAGGGCACGCTGCGCGGCGTCTCCCTCGACGACGTCAGCGAGGTGCGGCGCGGCCAGCGGTTCGCGTTCGTCATGGACACCCGGCTCTGCGAGGGCGTGGACGCGCTGGCCGAGGACTGCGACCTGCTCGTCATCGAGTCGACGTTCCTCGACGGCGACCACCAGCTCGCCTCGGACCACGGGCACCTGACCGCCGGCCAGGCGGGCCGGGTCGCCAAGCAGGCGGGCGTCCGGCATCTCGTGCTCACCCACTTCAGCCAGCGCTACTCCGACCCCGCCGCCTTCGAGCACGAGGCCCGCGCGGCGGGCTTCGACGGCGAACTGACGGTGGCCCACGACCTCGTGAGGGTCCCGGTCCCGAAACGCCGGTGACACCCGGCGCCGGGAAGGTGCCGGCCGGCCCTTGCGTCGGCCGGACCCGTGCCCGGTGCCGGGAAGGTGCCGGTTTCGGACTGTCCGGGATCCGACCGTACGATGCTTCGATGTCCCTCCCCAAGGCTGAACTGCACCTCCACATCGAAGGCACCCTCGAACCCGAGCTGGCCTTCGCGCTCGCCGCCCGCAACGGCGTGACCCTGCCGTACGCCGACACCGAGGACCTGCGCACGGCGTATCTCTTCGACGACCTCCAGTCGTTCCTGAACCTGTACTACGAGCTCATGGCCGTGCTGCGGACCGAGCAGGACTTCGCCGACCTGGCCGACGCCTATCTCGCCCGGGCCGCCGCGCAGGGCGTGCGGCACGCCGAGATCTTCTTCGACCCGCAGGCGCACATCGCCCGGGGCGTGTCCATGGGGACGGTCGTCGAGGGGCTGTGGCGGGCGCTCGGGCGCAGCGAGGAGACCCACGGCGTCTCCACCCAGCTGATCATGTGCTTCCTGCGCGACGAGTCCGCCGAGTCCGCCATGGACACCCTGGAGGCCGCGAAGCCCCACCTCGACCGGATCGTCGGCATCGGCCTCGACTCCGCCGAGGTCGGCCACCCGCCGGTCAAGTTCCGCGCCGTGTACGAGGCCGCCGCCGCGCTCGGTCTGCGGCGCGTCGCGCACGCGGGCGAGGAGGGCCCGCCCGCCTACATCACCGAGGCCCTGGACGTCCTCGGCGTCGAGCGCATCGACCACGGGCTGCGCTGCATGGAGGACCCCGAGCTGGTCGAACGGCTCGTCCGGGACCGGGTGCCGCTGACGCTGTGCCCGCTGTCGAACGTACGGCTGCGCGCCGTGGACGTGCTGGCCGAGCACCCGCTGCCCGCCATGCTGGACGCCGGCCTGCTCTGCACGGTCAACTCCGACGACCCCGCCTACTTCGGCGGCTACGCCGGTGACACCTTCCGTGCCGTGCGCGAGGCCCTGGGACTCGGCCCCGAGCGGCTGCGGGAACTGGCGCGCAACTCCTTCGAGGCGTCCTTCCTGGAGCACGACGAGGAGCGGCGCGCCCGCTACATCGCCGAGGTGGAGGCGTACGAGTTCTCGTGACGGGGGCGGGAGCCCGGCCGGGCGTTCCCCGGCCGGGCCTCGCGCGCCTTCCGCTCCGGACGCGTCACACGCCTTCCGCCGCGGACGCCGCCGTCGCCGCTCCGGCGTGCCGGGGGCCGGCCGTGCCGTACGCCTCCCGTGGGGCGGGCACGGCGTCCAGCGGGCTCCCGGCGACCGGGATCTCGACGACCGGCAGACGCGCGAACGGGTCCTCGGCGGACGGGCTGTCCGCGAGAAGGTCCGCCAGGCCCGCGACGTCCGCGCCCGTGACCTGCCCGGCCGCGCTCTCCACGGCCGCCGTCTCCGGTACGGGAATGTCGACGACCGGGATCTCGACGACCGGGATCTCGGCGAGCGGGATCTCGGCGAGCGGGATCTCCACGACGGGGATCTCCACGACCTGGCTGCGGCGCGGGCGCCGGGCGACCAGGGTCATCGGGACGGTGACCAGCAGCAGGCCGGCCGCGAGGACCAGGCCCATCGCCGGATAGCCCGCCCGCGCCGACAGCAGGCTGCCGGTGAGCGGCCCGCACGCCGTACCGAGCGAGGACGCGGAGCCGACGAGGACCGCCCACCGGCCGCGCCGGTCCATCGACGCGGCGAGCCCGATCACGTACGACAGGACCACCGGGTACAGCGTGTTCCAGGCGATCTCACCCGTCGCGAACGACGTCAGGTCGGACGCCGCCGCGCTCAGCGCGATGCAGCCGGCGATCAGCACCGTGCCCAGGCCGATCGGCAGTGCCCCGCCGAGCCGCGGTCCGAGGACCCCCGCGCACACGACGCCGAGGAGTCCCGCCCCCAGTGCCACCGCGAACACCGCGCCGACGGTCACCTCGCCGAGCCCCGCCTGCGTGAGCCCGATCCGGCCGCTCACCCCCCACAGGGAGTTCTGCGCGAGCGACCAGAAGAGCATCGCCGCCGCGAGCAGCAGGCCGGAGCGGCGGTACGGCAGCGGGCCGGCCGGGCGCACGGTCCGCGTCGCCGCGGAGCGGGCCGGCAGACGGCCCGTCAGCGGCAGGACGAGCAGCGCCGTGACGGCGATCGCGGCCAGGGGGACGCCGTGCGCCGGGCCCAGGTGCGGGATCGTCAGATACAGCGCGCCCGCGAGGGCGGAGACGCCGAGCAGACCCGTGGTGGTGACGCGGTGCGGGTCGCGGCGGCCGGCGATCCCGGTCGCGGCGACCGTGGTGGCCGTACCGGAGCCGAATCCGCCGACGACCGCGCCGGCCACGACGAGGGGGAGCGCGGTCGACAGCGCGGCGGTGCCGTAGCCGGCGACCGCGAGGAGCAGCCCGGCGCGGGCGAGCCGGCGGGGGCCGAAACGGTCGACGCGGGAAGCGAGCAGGAAGCCGGCCGAGGCCGAACTCAGCAGCAGGACACTGCCGATGGCTCCGGCCTGGGTCGCCGACAGCGGGAGTCCCGCGTCGAGGCGGCCGACGGTGGTGGGGAGGAGATACGCGGCGAGGTACCCGGCCGTGAAAAGGGCGACGAGTGGCCAGGGCGTGGTGGTGCGGGCGGACACGGGCGTTCCCAGGGCATGCGAAAGGAGCGGCTCAAGAAGGGGGATGGGGCGGCTGTCGACGGACAGGAACGCGCGGGGCAATTTGTATCAAGGCGATGGCACCTCGAAAAAGGCGGGAGGGTGTGATCTGGAGCACCTTCTGTTTGGGGAGGGGAGCCGGGGGTAGATGGCCCGCCATTTCCCGGGGCCGTCGAGGACGTGGAGGCCCTCCCCGCGCACGGGGAGACGGTGTTCCCGCAGGTGGGGGAGCAAGCCCCACGGCATGGCCGGACGCCGTCACCGGACCCGTGGAGGCCGGCCGCCCACACCGGGAGGGCCCGCCGGACTGCCCCGCCGCCGCACGGGCAGGAGCCCACGAGGGCTCCGCGCCGAAGACGGTCCCGCGCCGGACGGCCCTCACGTGCGACACCCGCCGGACCCGCGGCACCGACGCCGGCCACCAGGACGGCGGCCCGCACCGACCACGGCGACGCCCCGGCGTGACCCACGGCCCGGACGGCGGGTGTGGTGCACACTGGCCAGATCCGTACCACCCCAGGGAGCACACCGTGATCGCGTCCAACGGCGAAGGACCGTTCGTCCAGGCACATGTGGACCCGCTCGCCGGGCTGCGCACGCCGCAGGACCCGCCCTGGGACGTCTACCTCACCGGCACCGTCTTCCTGGACATCATCTTCACCGGCCTCGACTCCGCCCCCGTGCGCGGCACCGAGTCCTGGGCGCGCGGCATGGGTTCGAGCCCCGGCGGGGTCGCGAACATGGCCACCGCCCTCGCCCGCCTCGGCCTGCGCACCTCCCTGGCCGCGGCCTTCGGGGACGACCACTACGGCGAGTACTGCTGGGACGCCCTGGAACAGGGCGAGGGCATCGACCTGTCCGCCTCCCGGACCGTGCCCGACTGGCACTCCCCGGTCACCGTGTCCATGGCCTACGAGGGCGAACGGACCATGGTCAGCCACGGCCACGAGCCGCCACCCGTGGAAGCGGCAGCCGCCCCCGACCGCCCGCCCCGCGCACGGGCCGCCGTCGCCTCCCTCACCCCCGGCGTCCGCGACCCCTGGATCGCCCAGGCCGCGAGCCGCGGCACCCGGATCTTCGCCGACGTCGGCTGGGACGACACCGGCCGCTGGGACCTCGCCGGCCTCGCCGACCTCGCCCACTGCGAGGCGTTCCTGCCCAACGCCGAGGAGGCCATGCGCTACACCGGCGCCGACTGCCCCCGCGCCGCGGCCCACGCGCTCGCCGAACACGTACCGCTCGCGGTCGTCACCCTCGGCTCCGAGGGCGCCTACGCCGTCGACGGCCGCACCGGCGACAGCGCGGCCGTCCCCGCCATCGCCGTCGAGGCACTCGACCCCACCGGCGCCGGAGACGTCTTCGTCGCCGGATTCGTCATGGGCACCCTCGCCGACTGGCCCCTCGCCGACCGCCTCGCCTTCGCCGGCCTCACCGCCGCGCTCTCCGTCCAGGACTTCGGCGGCTCCCTCTCCGCGCCCGGCTGGTCGGAGATCGCCGCCTGGTGGCGCCGCGTCCAGTCCGTCGACGACCAGGATCCGACGGCGCTGCGCCGGTACGCCTTCCTGGAAGGACTGCTGCCCGCGGTCACCCGCCCCTGGCCGCTGCGCCGCGCGGTGCCGACGATCGGCTTCGGCCGCTCGGTGTGAGGTCACGACCGCGTGACGTGAGGAAAAGCCCTACGGCTCTGTCAGCGCCGCGACGTACGCTGGGAGACGCAACGCTGCCCGTGTGGCAAGCGTGCCGACCGAGGAGGATACGCAGGCCTACAGAGCCGGCCCATGACTCAGACACCCACAGCTCACGGCCCCGCCCAGGGGCAGGCGCGCGCGCACTTCACCGTCCCGGCCAAGCACCCCATGGTGACCGTTCTGGGGTCCGGAGACTCGCTGCTGCGCGTGATCGAGACGGCCTTCCCGGCGGCCGACATCCATGTCCGGGGCAACGAGATCAGTGCGGTCGGCGACGCCGGTGAAGTCGCTCTCGTCCAGCGCCTGTTCGACGAGATGATGCTGGTGCTCCGCACCGGGCAGCCCATGACGGAGGACGCAGTGGAACGCTCGATCGCCATGCTGAGGGCGAGCGAGAACGGGGAGGGCGACGGCCAGGAGACACCGGCCGAAGTGCTCACGCAGAACATCCTGTCCTCGCGAGGCCGCACCATCCGCCCCAAGACGCTCAACCAGAAGCGCTACGTCGACGCCATCGACAAGCACACCATCGTGTTCGGCATCGGCCCCGCCGGCACGGGCAAGACCTACCTCGCCATGGCCAAGGCCGTCCAGGCCCTGCAGTCCAAGCAGGTCAACCGCATCATCCTGACCCGCCCCGCGGTCGAGGCCGGCGAGCGCCTCGGCTTCCTCCCGGGCACGCTCTACGAGAAGATCGACCCCTACCTGCGCCCGCTGTACGACGCGCTGCACGACATGCTCGACCCCGACTCCATCCCGAAACTGATGGCCTCGGGCACGATCGAGGTGGCACCGCTGGCATACATGCGCGGCCGGGCCCAGCCGCTCTTCACGAACGTACTGACACCGGAAGGCTGGCGCCCCATCGGCGACCTTCAGGTGGGCGACCTGGTCATCGGATCGAACGGAGAACCCACCCCGGTTCTCGGCGTCTATCCGCAGGGCGAGAAGGACGTCTACCGGGTCGCCGCCCAGGACGGCTCCTGGACGCTGGCCTGCGGCGAGCATCTGTGGACAGTACGGACGCGCGACGACAGGCGTCGTGACAAGCCGTGGCGCGTCCTGGAGACACAGGAGATGATCGGCAACCTGCGGGCGGCACACGCTCGCCGGTACGAGCTGCCGATGCTCACGGCCGCGGTCAGCATGCCCGAGCGTGAGGTTCCCATGGACCCCTACGCGCTGGGCCTTCTTCTCGGAGACGGCTGCCTCACCGGCTCGACCACGCCTTCGTTCGCTTCGGAGGACCGAGAGCTGGTGGAGGCGCTGGACGCAGCACTTCCCGGGGTCACCCTCCGGCACCGGGGCGGCCCGGACTACACGCTCAACCGGATCAAGAGCCCGGGCGACGTGGTCACCCTGGAGAACCCGGTCACGCGGATCCTGCGTGAGCTGGACCTGCTCCGGACGCGCTCGCACTCCAAATTCGTGCCCGACGACTACCTGCACAACTCGGCCGAGGTGCGTCTGGGGGTCCTCCAAGGGCTCCTGGACTCGGACGGTGGTCCGGTCACGCAGGAGGACCGCACGTGCCGGATCCAGTACACGACGACCTCGATCCTGCTCCGCGACGACGTGATCTCCCTCGTGCGGTCGCTGGGCGGCGTCGCGTACACCCGTCGACGGGCGGCAGAAGGCCGCAAGCCCGGAAGGGCCCATGGCCGTGACGTGCGTTTCAATCACGACGCGCACATCGTCGACATCCGCCTCCCCGAAGGCATCGAGCCCTTCCGCCTCGCCCGCAAGCGCGACAAGTACCAGGAGGCCGGCGGCGGCGGACGCCCGATGCGGTTCATCGACAGCATCGAGCCCGCGGGCAGGGAGGAGACGGTCTGTATCCAGGTAGCAGCCGAGGACTCGCTGTACGTCACGCAGGACTACCTGCTGACGCACAACACCCTCAACGACGCCTTCATCATCCTGGACGAGGCCCAGAACACGAGCCCCGAGCAGATGAAGATGTTCCTCACCCGGCTCGGCTTCGAGTCGAAGATCGTGATCACCGGTGACGTGACGCAGGTCGACCTGCCGAGCGGCACCAAGTCGGGTCTGCGGCAGGTCCAGGACATCCTGGAAGGCCTCGACGACGTGCACTTCTCACGGCTCACGTCCCAGGATGTCGTCCGGCACAAGCTGGTCGGCCGTATCGTCGACGCGTACGAGAAGTACGACAGCGAGAACGGCACCGAGAACGGCACGCACAAGGGCCGCGGCAACGCCGGACACAAGGGGAAGTAGACCAGCACGACCATGTCGATCGACGTCAACAACGAATCCGGAACCGAGGTCGACGAGCAGGCGATCCTCGACATCGCCCGCTACGCGCTCGCGCGGATGCGCATCCACCCGCTCTCCGAGCTCTCGGTGATCGTCGTGGACACCGACGCCATGGAGCAGCTCCACATCCAGTGGATGGACCTGCCCGGCCCGACGGACGTCATGTCCTTCCCGATGGACGAGCTGCGTCCGCCGTCGAAGGACGACGACGAGCCGCCGCAGGGCCTGCTCGGCGACATCGTGCTCTGCCCCGAGGTCGCCGAGCAGCAGGGCAAGGACGCCGAGACGCAGCACTCCATGGACGAGGAGCTCCAACTCCTCACCGTCCACGGAGTGCTGCACCTCCTCGGCTACGACCACGAGGAGCCCGACGAGAAGGCCGAGATGTTCGGCCTCCAGGCCGCCATCGTGGACGGCTGGCGCGCGGAGAAGGGCATGACGGGTCCCTCACCGGCCCCGACCGTGTCATGAGCCCACAGCTTGTCATCGGTGCCATCGCCCTCGTCGTCGTCGCCTGGCTCGCCGCCTGCGCGGAGGCAGGGCTCGCCCGCGTCTCCAGCTTCCGCGCCGAGGAGGCCGTCCGCAGCGGCCGGCGCGGCAGCGCGAAACTCGCCCAGATCGCCGCGGACCCGACGCGCTACCTGAACGTCGCGCTCCTCGTCCGTGTCGCCTGCGAGATGGCGGCCGCCGCGCTCGTCGTCTACGCCTGCCTCCAGGAGTTCGACAGGACCTGGCAGGCCCTCTCCGTCGCGATCGCCGTCATGGTCCTCGTGTCGTACGTCGCGGTCGGCGTCTCGCCGCGCACCATCGGCCGTCAGCACCCGCTGAACACCGCGACGGCCGCCGCGTACGTCCTGCTGCCGCTGGCCCGCGTCATGGGCCCGATCCCCCCGCTGCTCATCCTCATCGGCAACGCGCTCACCCCCGGCAAGGGCTTCCGGCGCGGCCCGTTCGCCTCCGAGGCGGAACTGCGGGCACTCGTCGACCTCGCCGAGAAGGAGTCCCTCATCGAGGACGAGGAGCGCCGCATGGTGCACTCCGTCTTCGAACTGGGCGACACCCTCGTGCGCGAGGTCATGGTGCCGCGCACCGACCTCGTCGTCATCGAGCGCTACAAGACGATCCGGCAGGCCCTCACCCTGGCCCTGCGCTCCGGCTTCTCGCGCATCCCGGTCACCGGGGAGAGCGAGGACGACATCGTCGGGATCGTCTACCTGAAGGACCTCGCCCGCAAGACGCACATCAGCCGGGACGCCGAGTCCGAGCTGGTGGCCACCGCCATGCGCCCCGCCACCTTCGTGCCCGACACGAAGAACGCGGGCGACCTGCTGCGCGAGATGCAGCAGGAACGCAACCACGTCGCCGTCGTCATCGACGAGTACGGCGGCACCGCCGGCATCGTCACCATCGAGGACATCCTCGAGGAGATCGTCGGCGAGATCACCGACGAGTACGACCGCGAACTGCCCCCCGTCCAGGACCTCGGCGACGACCGCTACCGCGTCACCGCCCGCCTCGACATCGGCGACCTCGGCGAGCTGTACGGCTTCGAGGCGTACGACGACGAGGACGTGGAGACCGTCGGCGGTCTCCTGGCCAAGGCCCTCGGCCGGGTGCCCATCGCCGGCGCCTCCTCGGTCGTCGCCCTCCCCGACGGACGCGAACTGCGGCTCACCGCGGAGGCCTCGGCCGGCCGCCGGAACAAGATCGTCACGGTGCTCGTCGAGCCCGTCGGCCCGGACGGTCCCGCACCGGAGGAGAAACCGGAGTGACCCCGCGGCAACTGCGCGCGTTCTGCCTGTCCTTCAACGCCTCGGTCGAGGACTTCCCCTTCACCCCGGAGACCTCCGTCTTCAAGGTGCTCGGCAAGCTCTTCGCCCTGACGAACCTGGACGCGCGCCCGCTCACGGTCAACCTCAAGTGCGACCCGCAGGACGCCCTGCGCCTGCGCGAGCAGCACCCCGGACTGATCATCCCGGGCTACCACATGAACAAGCGGCACTGGAACACGGTGACGGTCGACGGCGAACTCCCGGACCGCCTGGTCCGGGAGCTCGTCGAGGATTCGTACGACCTCGTCGTCGCCGGCCTGCCCCGTGCCGAGCGGCTCCGGCTCGACCGGCCCTGACGACCGCCCGCCCGGGGCCGCGCCCCGCGCGAGGTCAGCCGGCCCGGCCCGCGCCGCGCCGCCCGAGGCCCACCGCGACCAGCACCGCCGCCGCGAGGACGATCGCCGCGTCCAGCAGGAGAACCGTGTGGACACCGGTCAGCAGGTCGTCGGACGTCGTCGCGAGGACACCGAGCAGCGGGATGCCGATCGTGATGCCCACCTGCTGGGTGGACGTCACCAGGCCGGTCGCCAGCCCCTGCTCCTCGTCGGGAACCCCCGAGGTGACGGTCAGCCCGTACGAGATGATCGCGCCCAGGTGGCACATGCTCGCCAGCGACACCGCGGCCGTGGCGATCCACACGGACCAGCCGTGCGTGCCGAGCAGCAGCAGCGCCGCCACGAACAGGCCCTGCCCGGCCAGCGATCCGACCAGCGTGCGGCGGGCGCCGACCCGGCCGATGACCTTCGGCGCGTACATCCCGGCGACGGCCGACAGCACACCCTGCGCGCCGAACACCAGGCCCGTCTCGAACGCCGACAGACCGAGCGTCTCCTGGAGGTACAGGGTCAGCACGAACACGACCGTCGACATCATCGAGAAGGTCACCAGACCGCCCAGGTTGCCCCACGCCACCGTGCGGCGGCGCAGCATCGGCAGGCTGACCAGCGGGTCGGCGGCACGGGACTCGATCCGGACGAAGGCGCCCAGCAGCAGCACACCGGCGACGAGCGAGACGATCACGTCGGCGCCGCCGAAGCCGTTCTCCGCGGCCGTGGACAGGGCGTAGATCAGGGCCAGCAGTCCGCCCGTGACGGCGACCGCGCCCGGCACGTCCAGGCGGGGACGCTC
Organism: Streptomyces sp. NBC_01428; assembly: GCF_036231965.1. Classification (NCBI taxonomy): domain Bacteria; kingdom Bacillati; phylum Actinomycetota; class Actinomycetes; order Kitasatosporales; family Streptomycetaceae; genus Streptomyces; species Streptomyces sp. NBC_01428. The sequence continues at coordinate 6,158,877 of NZ_CP109499.1, forward strand.
AGGGGTCCGGGACTCGGGCAGCAGACCCGGCGCCAGCGGCAGCACGACCAGCGCGAACAGCGACAGCAGCCCCATCGTCGAACGCCAGCCGAGGACGTCGGTCAGGACCCCGCCCGCCACCATCCCCACGGTGAAGCCGAGCGACAGCACCGTGCCCGAGACACCGAGCGCCCGGTCACGCGCCGGACCCTCCGGGAACGTCGTGGTCAGCAGCGACATGCCGGTCGGCACGATCGCCGCGGCGCCGAGCCCCTGGAGGGCCCGCCCGGCCAGGAACGACGCCGGGTCCCAGGCGAAGGTCGCGAGCAGCGAGGCCGCCCCGAACAGGGCGAGACCCGCGAGGAAGAGCCGGCGGCGTCCGAACAGGTCGCCCATGCGGCCGAAGAGGAGCAGGAAGCCGCCGGACGGCAGGGCGAACGCGGTGACCGCCCACTGCAGCGCGGCCCGGCTCATGCCGAGGTCGCCGCCGAGCACGGGCAGCGCCACGTTCAGGACGGAGAAGTCCAGCGCGACCATGAACTGCGCGGCGCACAGCACGAACAGGACGAGCCGGTCGCGCCGTGACAGCCGCTCCGCCCGGGGTGGCCGGTGCACCCGGTCCGGGTGCGCCGGGGTGCCGCGGCCGGCCGGGAGGGAGTCGGTGGTGGTGTCGCCGGTGGTCTGTGTCGTCGTCTCGATGGGCATGGCAAGAGCATCCGGCGGCCGGAACACCCGTGGGGAGCCGCAACTTATGCTGGTGGTCGCACCACCAGCCACCGCAGCGGACCGGCCGGTGCACCGAAGGGGGAGGCAGACGTGACGGAGGACGTCCTCGGGACCGGGACCCAACGGCGCAGGGAACTGCGCGAGTTCCTGATGAGCCGCAGGGCGCGGATCTCACCCGCCGAGGCCGGGCTCCCGGACGGCGGCGCCCGCCGCCGCACACCGGGACTGCGCCGTGAGGAGGTCGCCGTCCTCGCGGGCGTCGGCGCCTCCTGGTACCAGTGGCTGGAGCAGGGGCGGGACATCTCCGTGTCGCCGCAGGTCCTCGACGCGGTCGCCCGGGTGCTGCGGCTCAGCAACACCGAGCGCCGCCACCTGTACACGCTGGCCGGACTGAACCCGCCCGCGCCCGAAGTCGCCCCCGCCGACCGGGACATGTGCGACGGGCTGCGCCGGCTGATCGACACGTGGATGCCGTACCCGGCGCACATCATGGACCCGTACTACAACTGCGTGATGTACAACGACGCGGCCTCGGTGGTCCTCGGCATGCGGCCGGAGAACACCCAGAACTGCATCGTCGACTTCTTCACCGACCCGCTCTACCGCGGCCGTTCCCGCACCTGGGAGCGGAACGCGCGGACCGTCGTCGCCCAGTTCCGCGCCTCCTGCGCCGCCGCGCCGGACGACGAGGGCTTCCACGAGGTGCTGGCCCGACTGACCGAGGTGAGCGAGGAGTTCGCGCGGCTGTGGGAGGAGCGGGACATCGAGGACGCCGGCCAGATCCGCAAGGAGCTCGACCATCCGCTGGTCGGGCTGCTCGCCGTCGAGTCGACCGCGATGAAGGTGCCGGTCCGTCCCGACCTCACGATCGTGCTGCACACCCCGCTGCCGGAGGCGAACACGGCGGCGAAGCTGGAGTGGCTGGCGTCGCCGGAGGGCCGGCGGGGGTCGATGTACCCGGTGGCCGGCTGACCGGTGGCCGGCGGTGCTCCGCAGTGGGCGGCGGTGATCCGCCGCGTCCGCCGACCCGTCGGCGGGGGCCCGCTCCGGCACTTCGTATGCTCTGGTCATGACCGACAGCAACGCGCTCGACCCCGAGGACCGCAAGATCGTCACCCTGGCCCGCTCCGCGCGGGCCCGCAACGGCGTGCCCGAGGGGGCGGCCGTACGGGACGAGACCGGGCGGACGTACGTCGCCGGGACCGTGGACCTGCCCTCGCTGCGGCTGAGCGCCCTGCAGACGGCCGTCGCGATGGCCGTGGCGTCCGGGGCGAAGTCGCTGGAGGCGGCGGCCGTGGTCTCCGAGGCGGACGCCCTCACCGACACGGACCGCGCGGCCGTGTCCGACCTCGGCGGCCCCGGCACGCCGGTGCTGCTGGCGGGGCTCGACGGCGCCGTCCGCCTGACGGTCACCGCCGGCTGAACCCGGGCCCGCGCCGGACCCGGGGGTCGCGGCGGGGACGTCGGCGACCGCTCAGAAGCCGAGCTTGCGGAGCTGGCGCGGGTCCCGCTGCCAGTCCTTGGCGACCTTCACGTGCAGGTCGAGGAAGACCGGAGTGCCGAGGAGCGCCTCGATCTGCTTGCGGGACTTGATGCCGACGTCCTTCAGCCGCTTGCCCTTCGGGCCGATGACGATGCCCTTCTGGCTGGGCCGCTCGATGTAGACGAAGGCGTGGATGTCCAGGAGCGGCCGGTCGGCGGGCCGGTCCTCGCGCGGCAGCATCTCCTCGACCACGACGGCGATGGAGTGCGGGAGTTCGTCGCGCACGCCCTCCAGGGCGGCCTCGCGGATCAGCTCCGCGATCATGACCTGCTCGGGCTCGTCCGTCAGGTCGCCCTCGGGGTAGAGCGCGGGCCCCTCCGGCAGCAGCGGGACGATCAGGTCGGCCAGCAGACCCACCTGCTGGTCGGCGACCGCCGACACCGGGACGATCTCCGCCCATTCGAATCCCAGCTCGCGCCCGAGCTGGTCGATCGCGATGAGCTGCTCGGCGAGCGTCTTGCTGTCGACGAGGTCGGTCTTCGTGACGATCGCGATCTTCGGCGTCTTCTTGATCGACGCGAGTTCCTTCGCGATGAAACGGTCACCCGGGCCGAGCTTCTCGTTCGCCGGCAGGCAGAAGCCGATCACGTCGACCTCGGCCCAGGTCGTGCGGACGATGTCGTTGAGCCGCTCGCCCAGCAGGGTGCGGGGTTTGTGCAGGCCAGGGGTGTCGACCAGGATCAGCTGCGCGTCGGGCCGGTGCACGATGCCGCGCACCGTGTGCCGGGTGGTCTGCGGCTGGTCCGCGGTGATCGCCACCTTCTGGCCGACCAGAGCGTTCGTGAGGGTGGACTTGCCCGCGTTGGGGCGGCCCACGAAGCAGGCGAAGCCGGCGCGGTGGGGTCCCACGGCCTCGGGGGCGCGCGAGGTGCCCTCGCCCTCGGACGGCTCGGATGACTGGTTGCGAACGCTCATGGCGCCCATTGTCCCTGATCGTCGGGGGCCCGCCGTACCAAGTTGTTCGAGTCGCCGGAACCGGGTCCCCGGGCCGCCGGGTGAACACCGGCGGGGATCTTACGGAGCGGGGCCGCAGCGCCTACGATCACCGGCCATGAAGCTCATCACCGCGATCGTCAAGCCCTACCGGCTCGACGAGGTCAAGACCGCACTCCAGGAGATCGGCGTGCACGGCCTGACCGTCACCGAGGCCAGCGGATACGGGCGCCAGCGCGGCCACACCGAGGTGTACCGCGGCGCCGAGTACCAGGTCGACCTCGTCCCCAAGGTGCGGATCGAGGTCGTCGTCGAGGACGCGGACGCCGACGCGGTCGTGGACACCGTGGTCAAGGCCGCGCGGACCGGGAAGATCGGCGACGGCAAGGTGTGGACCGTCCCGGTGGAGACGGTGGTGCGGGTCCGCACGGACGAGCGCGGCCCCGACGCGCTCTGACTCCCACCGCCACCGCCGGTGACCGCCACCGCTCGGGTCACCTCGTCCCGGCGGCCGGGGTCATGTTCTGCAGGCCCACCACGCGCAGCAGCTGCAGACGCTCGTGGGACGCGGTGCCGGGGCGGGCCGTGTGGACGAGGAGGAGCTGGTTGGCTTCGGAGCTGAGCAGGAACTCGCAGTCGAGTTCCAGCATGCCGACGATCGGATGCAGGAACCGCTTCGTCGCCGCGCGCCGCACCGCGACCTCGTGCGTCTCCCACAGCTCGGCGAACTCCGCGCTCGTGGCGAGGAGTTCGGCCACCAGCGCGGCGGGCACCGGATCGGCGGGGCGGGCCGCGGTGACCGCGCGCAGGTTGGCGACGTGCGAGCGGGCGTGCTCGGCGCGGTCCTCGGCCGGGAACAGGGCCTCGGACCGCGGGGCGGTGAAGAACCGCCGGACGACGTTGCGCCCCGGCTCCATCTCTCCCGACAGAGCGGCCGAGAGGGCGTTCTGCGCGAGGACGTCGCCGTAGTCGGTCATGACCATCGCGGGCGCGTCGTGCAGCCGGTCGAGGATCAGCAGCAGCCCGGGACGCACGTGCGTCGACGCGCCGGCCGCCCGCGGCGGCTCCTCGCCCACCAGGTGGAACAGATGGTCGCGCTCGTCCCCGGAGAGCCGCAGCGCCCGCGCCAGCGCGCCGAGCATCTGGCGGGAGGGGCGCGGACCACGTGACTGTTCGAGACGGGTGTAGTAGTCCACCGACATGCCCGCCAGGGCCGCCACCTCCTCACGGCGCAGCCCCGGGGTTCGGCGCCGCGATCCGGCCGTGAGCCCCACGTCGGCGGGGTCCAGACGGGCACGGCCGCGGCGTAGGAAGTCGGCGAGTTCGGCTCGGTTCACCCCTCCAGCGTGACCCGGACCGCCGGACTTATCCAGGCACCGCCACTCCCTGGATCAGGAGGTCTCTCCCGCCCGGGCCCGCACCGGGGGACGGTGGAGGCCGACGAGAGGAGCACGACATGCTGACACTGGTGACCGGAACGACGGGCGAGGTCGGACGCCGCTTCGTCCCCCGCCTCCTGGGACAGGCCCCCGCGGGGGACCGGGTCCGGGTCCTGGTCCGCGACGAGACCCGCGCGACGGCCCTCGCCGACCTCGGCGCAGAGATCGCCGTCGGCGACCTGCGTGACGCCGACACCCTCGGCAAGGCCCTCGCCGGCGTCGACGCGGTGGTGAACATCGCGGCCGCCTTCCGGGGCGTGCCGGACGAGGAGGCGTGGGCGGTGAACCGCGACGCCGCCCTGGAGCTGGGCCGCGCCGCCGAGGCCTCCGGGGTGGCACGGTTCGTGCAGGTCAGCACGAACCTGGTGTACGGGACGGGCCGTGGCCGACCGCTCACCGAGGACGACGCGAGCATGCCCGGCGGAGAGATGTGGGGCGCCTACCCGGCGTCCAAGGCGGAGGCCGAGCGCGGCCTGCTCGCCCTGGAGGGCGGCATGGACGTGCGGATCGGGCGGCTCGCGTTCGTCTACGGGGAGGGCGACCCGCACCTCGCCGCCGTGATGCGCTGGGCCGGGAACTGGGCCGCCGGACAGCGCCTGCAAATGGTCCACCACGCGGACGTCGCCCAGGGCCTGCGCCGCATCCTGTACGCCCCCGGCGCGGCGGGCCGGATCTACAACATCGCCGACGACGCCCCCGTCACGACCGTCGACCTGCACCGGATCAACGGCGTCGAGGTGCCGCCCGCCCTGTACGAGCTCACCGACTCCGACCCGTGGCACGGGATCGTCTCCACCGACCGCATCCGCCACGAGCTGGGCTTCCGCCCGATCCACCCCACCGTGTGGAGCGCCCGCGACGCCGGCGCCCTGTGACCGGACCGGAGTTCCCGCCGGCACCTTCTCCCCCCCCCGGGTCCCTCCTCAGTCCACCCCCTTGATCCGCCCGACCAGCACCGCTCCCGCGAGACCGATCACCGCCGCGACCGCGTACAGCACCCGGTAGCCGCCCAGATACGTCACGACCGGCGCCGCCAGGGCGGGGGCGGCGACCTGGGGGAGGGCGTTGGCGATGTTGATGACGCCGAGGTCCTTGCCGCGGTCGAGCGCCGTCGGCAGGACGTCCGTCATCAGGGCGAAGTCGACGGAGGTGAACACGCCGAAGCCGACACCGAGGACGGCCGCCGCGACGATCGCGCCGGGCCAGGTCTGCCACCCCGCCAGCGCCGCGGTGGCCACCGCCATCAGGACGCCGGACCAGACCACGAACGGTTTGCGGCGGCCCACCCGGTCCGACCACACCCCGCCGACCACGACGGTGGCGAGCAGCGTGACGCCGTTCACCGCGGTGAGGATCAGGACGCCCTGCTCGGGATCGTCGTGGTGCAGCCGGTCGCGCAGGTAGTAGAGGAGATACAGCAGCACGAGGGCGTTGCTGAGGTTGATGAGGAAGCGGGTCAGCCACGCCCACGCCAGGTCGGGGTGGCGGCGCGGGCTCAGCCGGAAGGAGCCGAGGAAGGCCCGCGGGGACCAGTCGGGCCGGTCCGCCGCGGGCAGCCGCAGGTCCTCGTACCGCAGCACGTACGGCAGGACGCCCACCAGCGTGAACACCGCACAGGCCGCGTAGCCGCCGCCGGTGCCTCCCGCCGCCGTCGCCAGCGCGGTGCCGCCGACCACGCCGAGGATCTGCGCGGCGCCCAGCCAGCCGCCCACCGAGCCCCGCTGGGACCTGGGCACCCGGTCGGGGACGGCGGCCGTGACCGCGGCGAACGCGGCGTTCAGGGTGAGCTGGACCAGGCACCAGCCCGCCGCCGCCGTCCACGGACCGTCGGCCCGCCCCAGGAGCAGCAGGGACAGCGCGCCGCCGGCCGCTCCGGCCACGATCCACGGCGTGCGGCGGCCCCGGCGTGAGGTCGTCCGGTCAGAGAGCGCGCCGAACAGCGGGTTGGCGATCAGCGAGACGACCGCGCCGGCCCCCGTGATCCAGGCCAGCAGCGTCTCCTTGGACATGCCGGTGCCGGGCGCGAAGTCCTCCGCCTGCGCGGCGAGGAGGATCTGCAGAGGCCCGTACCAGCCCACCCAGATCGCCCCGTTGGCGAGGGAGAGCGCCGACGTCCAGCCCCGGCCCACCCGTTCGACGGGCTCGGCGAGCGCCCCGGCGGGCACGGCCGGTCCGGTCGCGGTCATCTCTGTGCCCGCAGCACGTCCCGCAGCCATCGGTAGGAGGCCTTGGGCGTTCGCTCCAGGGTGTCGAAGTCGACGTGGACGAGACCGAAGCGGCGCGCGTACCCCTCCGCCCACTCGAAGTTGTCCAGAAGCGACCAAACGAAGTAGCCGCGGACGTCGACGCCCTGCTCCGACGCCCGGTGCAGCGCGCGGACATGACCGTCCAGGAAGGTGATCCGTTCCTGGTCGTCGATGCCGTCGTAGGAGCAGCCGTTCTCGGTGATGACGACGGGCGGGAGCCGCTGTCCGTAGCGCTCGCGGAAGCCCGTGAGCAGTTCGGTGAGCGCCTCGGGCACCACCGGCCAGCCGAAGTCGGTCACCGGGTACCCCTCCAGCTCGTGGACGGTGAAGGGCAGGTCGGCGGGCAGGCGGAGTCCGCCGAACTCGATCTCGGTTCCCTCGGGGGCGCCCACCCGGGTCGGCTGGTAGTAGTTGATCCCGTACCAGTCGAGGGGCTCGCCGATGATCTTCAGGTCGGCCTCGACGTCGCCGGGCATCAGCGTCTCGACGCCCTCGGGATAGCGGCCGAGCAGGACCGGGTCGGCGAACAGGCGGTTGAGCAGCAGGTCGTAGAAGTCGGCCGCCGCCACGTCCTCTGCGCGGGAGGAGGCGGCCCAGGTCGGGCCGTGCGAGTTGGCGATGCCGATGTCTCCCGCGCCGGCCGCGCGCAGCGCCCGGACGGCGAGACCGTGCGCGAGGAGCTGGTGGTGGGCCACCGGCAGCGCGTCGAACAGGAGCCGCTCGCCGGGGGCGTGCGCGCCGAGCGCGTGGCCCAGCAGGGTGTGTTCGGCGGGCTCGTTGAGGGTGATCCACTTCGTGACGCGGTCACCGAGCCGTCCGGCGACCGTTCCCGCGTACGCGGCGAACCGCTCGGCGGTGTCCCGGTCCCGCCAGTCGAGCTCCGCCGGCAGGTCCCAGTGGAACAGGGTGGGGACGGGCCGGACACCCGCCGCGCACAGGGCGTCGACGAGACGGTCGTAGAAGTCGAGGCCGCCGGGGGAGTTCACCCGGGGCCAGGACACCGAGAAGCGGTACGCGTCCACGCCCAGACCCGCGAGGAGCTCCACGTCCTCGGGGTAGCGGTGGTAGTGGTCGCAGGCCACCGCGGCCGTGGAGCCGTCCTTGACGCGGCCGGGTTCGGCGGTGAAGGCGTCCCACACCGACGGGGCGCGCTCACCGACGGCCCCCTCGATCTGGTGGGCCGAGGTGGACACGCCCCAGAGGAAGCCGGGCGGGAACTGCGGGAGGGGGTTCGTCGCCATGCGCGCGATCATCCGTACCCCGGGTAACGGAAGTCAACGGTGCGGCGAGGACCGGACGTTGACACCCCCGCCGGCCCCGCCCGTCGCACCCCTTGGCTAGGCGCCCTCCTTGAGCACCCGGGAGATCAGCTCGCGCTGGTCCTCCGTGAGGCTCGGGTCGGCCGCGTGGACCGTCGTGCCGTCCACCGTGATCCGGTAGCCGAAGCCGTCCGGGACACCGGGCGGGGGAGTGTCCCGCCCGGCGGCGAGCGTCCGCTCGGCCAGGGCGTGCCAGTCGGCCGCGTCGGGCCGTCCCGAGGTGTCCACCTCCGCACGGCGCTCGATGCCCGCGAACCCGCCCGTACGCCTCACCGAAATACGCATGGCCCCTGTCTAGCCGACACGGCCGCCCGCGGCCACGGCCCCGACGCGGAACGGCACCCGCTACGTGGCCGGAACCCCCACCTGCTCCCAGGCCTTGACGACCGCCTGGAGCTCCTCCCCGTCGTTGTACCGGGAGCGCGCCGCGGCCAGCGTGAGCCGCGCGAAGTCCGAGAACAGGGCCTGCTGCGGCAGCTCCCCGCCGGTCAGGACGTCGTACCAGATCTGCCCGGCCCGCTCCCACGCGTGCCCGCCGAGTGCCTCGGCGACGAGGTAGAAGGCGTGGTTGGGGATGCCCGAGTTGATGTGGACGCCGCCGTTGTCACGGCCGGTGCGGACATAGCCGTCCATCGTGCCGGGCTGCGGGTCCTTGCCGAGCACGTCGTCGTCGTACGCGCTGCCCGGCTCCTTCATGGACCGCAGGGCGGAGCCGGTGACCCGCGGGGCGAGGAGCCCGGCGCCGATCAGCCAGTCGGCCTCGGCGGCGCTCTGGCCGAGCGTGTACTGCTTGATCAGTGACCCGAAGACGTCCGACATCGACTCGTTCAGCGCGCCCGGCTGGCCGAAGTACGTGAGGTTCGCCGTGTACTGGGTGACGCCGTGGGTCAGCTCGTGCCCGATGACGTCGACCGGGATGGTGAAGTCGAGGAAGATCTCGCCGTCCCCGTCGCCGAACACCATCTGCTCGCCGTTCCAGAAGGCGTTGTTGTAGTCGTTGTCGAAGTGCACGGTGGCGTCGAGCGGCAGGCCGTCGCCGTTGATCGAGGAGCGCTGGTAGGCGTTCAGGTACAGCTCGAAGGTGGCGCCGAGGCCGGCGTACGCCCGGTTGACGGTGGCGTCCTTGCCAGGCTCCTCGCCCTCGCCGCGGACCCGGGTGCCCGGCAGGTCCTGCCCGTGGCGTGCGTCGTAGATCGTGCGGTGCGGCTGCCCGCCCGCCGCGTCCGGCGGCGCGGCGACGGAGGGCGCGCCGAGGACGGTGGTCAGCCGCCGGTGGGTGCGCTCGTACGCGTCCCGCTCCAGGGTCTGGCGGGCGGGACCGGCGAGCGCGGGGTCCTCGCTGCTCGCGAGCCGGTCGAGGACGTGGGGCGGCACGATGGTGCAGAAGACGGGCTCGAAGCCCCCGTTGGTGGTCATGCCCGGCACCCTTGCACTGAGTTATGCCACTGTCACTACCTGCAACCATGATTGGTGAAATGCGGCGAAAGGGAGCCGGACCGTCCGCTCGGAAGTGGCATGACGCACGTTTTGTCCTCTTCGCCACCCGTGATCCCGCATACTGATACGGCCCCCCGAGACCAGCGCGACTCGGCTAGGCTGCGGAGCATCATGCGTTTCGGGCTGCTTCTCCTTAGCTGCCGCGGCGAGGGCCTGTAGTCGAGGCCGACCCCCTCCCCGCGGAGTCTGGCGTTGCGCCGTCGGCCGTCCTTTCGGACATCCTGAGGAGCCCACGCATCATGGCGAACAGCCACAGCAGCGAGCAGACCCGCGCCAACCGCCAGCGTCCCACGTCGATGCCGGTCCACAAGTACGGCCAGTACGACCAGGTCGACATCCCCGACCGGAACTGGCCGAACAACCGGATCACCGTCGCCCCCCGCTGGCTCTCCACCGACCTGCGTGACGGCAACCAGGCCCTGATCGACCCCATGTCGCCCGCGCGCAAGCGCGAGATGTTCGACCTGCTGGTGAAGATGGGCTACAAGGAGATCGAGGTCGGCTTCCCGGCGTCGGGCCAGACGGACTTCGACTTCGTCCGCTCGATCATCGAGGACGAGACGGCGATCCCCGACGACGTGACGATCTCCGTACTGACCCAGGCCCGCGAGGACCTGATCGAGCGGACCGTCGAGTCGCTGAAGGGCGCCCGGCGCGCCAACGTCCACCTGTACAACGCGACCGCCCCGGTCTTCCGCCGCGTCGTCTTCCGCGGCTCGAAGGACGACATCAAGCAGATCGCGGTCGATGGCACCCGCCTGGTCGTCGAGTACGCGGAGAAGCTGCTGGGCCCCGAGACCGAGTTCGGCTACCAGTACAGCCCCGAGATCTTCACCGACACCGAGCTGGACTTCGCCCTGGAGGTCTGCGAGGCGGTCATGGACGTCTGGCAGCCCGGCCCGGGCCGCGAGATCATCCTCAACCTGCCCGCCACCGTGGAGCGTTCCACCCCCTCCACGCACGCGGACCGCTTCGAGTGGATGGGCCGCAACCTGTCCCGCCGCGAGCACGTCTGCCTGTCGATCCACCCCCACAACGACCGCGGCACCGCCGTCGCCGCCGCCGAACTGGCCCTGATGGCCGGCGCCGACCGCGTCGAGGGCTGCCTGTTCGGCCAGGGCGAGCGCACCGGCAACGTCGACCTGGTCACCCTGGGCATGAACCTGTTCTCGCAGGGCGTCGACCCGCAGATCGACTTCTCCGACATCGACGAGATCCGCCGTACGTGGGAGTACTGCAACCAGATGGACGTCCACGCCCGTCACCCGTACGTCGGCGACCTCGTCTACACCTCCTTCTCCGGCTCCCACCAGGACGCCATCAAGAAGGGCTTCGACGCCATGGAGGCCGACGCCGCCGCCAAGGGCGTCACCGTCGACGACATCGAGTGGGCCGTGCCGTACCTGCCCATCGACCCCAAGGACGTCGGCCGCTCCTACGAGGCCGTCATCCGCGTCAACTCGCAGTCCGGCAAGGGCGGTATCGCGTACGTCCTGAAGAACGACCACAAGCTGGACCTGCCGCGCCGTATGCAGATCGAGTTCTCGAAGCTCATCCAGCAGAAGACGGACGCCGAGGGCGGCGAGGTCACCCCGAAGGACATCTGGGCGACCTTCCAGGACGAGTACCTGCCCAACCCCGCGAACCCGTGGGGCCGCGTCCAGGTCAGGACCGGCCAGTCCACCACGGACAAGGACGGCGTGGACGCCCTCACCGTCGAGGCCACCGTCGACGGCGCGGACACCGTCCTGAGCGGTACCGGCAACGGCCCGATCTCCGCGTTCTTCGACGCCCTGCAGTCCATCGGCATCGACGTACGCCTGCTGGACTACCAGGAGCACACGATGAGCGAGGGCGCCTCCGCCCAGGCCGCCTCGTACATCGAATGCGCGATCGGCGACAAGGTTCTGTGGGGAATCGGCATCGACGCGAATACGACACGCGCCTCGCTGAAGGCCGTCGTCTCCGCCGTCAACCGCGCCGCCCGCTGACCCGTTCCACCTGCGTCTTTCCGGCCCCGTCCGCCTTCCGAGGCGGGCGGGGCCGCCGTCGTGTACCGGCCAAACCGCACCGGGGTCACGGACGGGTCTCGTCCGGGGTACTGACGGCGCCTCGACAATGTGGCTAACATCACGCCAGCGCGGCGATGTTGCCGTGGGGGTACCTCCCACGCCTTTAAGGCTGTGGGGGAGTTACGGAGGTGTGCGACGTGCTGCCAGGATGGGGACGAAACGGTCGCTCGGTTCAGGTTCCCCGCATCCTGGGCACCCGTACGGCGTGGAGCACCGTCGGCGACGGCGAGTTCTTCTGCCCCGGCTGCGGGGGCGACCGCAACTACCAGCGGCTCACCGGACGCCGCCGCTTCACCCTCCTCGGCGTCCCCGTGCTGCCGCGCGGCGAGACCGGACCCGTCGTCGAGTGCGCCGCCTGCCACCGCCACTACGGTGCGGACGTCCTCGACCACCCCACCACCACCCGCTTCTCCGCGATGCTCCGCGACGCCGTCCACACCGTCGCCCTCGCCGTCCTCGCCGCCGGCGGCACCTGCGCCCGTACGTCGCTGGAGACCGCGGCGTCCGCCGTGCGCTCGGCCGGCTTCGACGACTGCACCGAGGACCAGCTCGGCGCGCTCGTCGAGGCACTCGCCGCCGACACCGGCCGCCTCTTCGGCGAGCCCTGCGGCGCGAGCCTGGCCATAGAGCTCCACGAGGCACTGGACCCGCTGGCCCCGCATCTCGCCCCCACCGGCCGCGAGGCGATCCTCCTCCAGGGCGCCCGCATCGCCCTGGCCGACGGCCCCTACACGCCCGCCGAGCGGGACGCCCTCGCCACCGTCGGCGCGGCCCTCACGATCTGCTCGGACGACGTCACCCGCCTCCTCGCGACGGCCCGCACCCCGTCCTGACCGTCCTGCCGCCTGACCGTTCCGACGCCTGACTGTCCTGACGTCCTGCCCGTGCCGACGTCCTGACCCTTCCGGCTGACCCTTCCGGGACGCCACCTCCGTCGCCCGCCCCGTCACCCGGCTCCGCGCCCCCGCTCGCCGCCTCAGCCGGCGCCGTCCGCGCGCGTCCGCCGCGACATCGGAGTGAACCGACACCCCGTCAGAGTGCCCTCGCCCCACAGGTATTGCTGTGCTCCACGACGCCCACTAGCTTCTCTCAGGACATCCCACGTCCCATGTCCGACGTGGTCCGCGCAGTCCGCGAAGTCCAGGGAGTGCCATGACCGTCACGACCCGCATGGCCGCGTTCGCCAGTGCCGCAGGACTCCTCACCGCCCTCGCCGCCACCGGCGGCACCGCCTCCGCCGCGCCCCTGCACGGCCGGCAGTGCACCTCCTCCGTCCCGTACACCGCGGGCCGCGACGGCTACGACACGTACCGCATCCCCGCGACCGTCACGACCCGCGCCGGCACCCTGCTGGCCTTCGCCGAGGGCCGGCACAGCGGTGCCGGCGACACCGGCGACATCGACGTCGTCCTCAGACGCTCCCCGGACGGAGGCTGCACCTGGGGCCCGCTCCAGGTCGTCACCTCCGGCGACGGCGACACCCGCGGCAACCCGGCCCCCGTCGTCGACCCCCGCAGCGGCCGCGTCGTCCTGCTCACCTCCTACAACAGCGGCGCCGTGAGCGAGGCGCAGATCATGCGCGGCGAGGTCACCGCGGACCAGAGCCGCCGCGTCTTCGTCCAGAGCAGCCGCGACGACGGCCGCCACTTCACGGCTCCGCGCGACGTCACCGCCGCCACCAAGCTGCCCGACTGGCGCTGGTACGCCACCGGACCCGGCCACGCGATCGCCCTGCGCCACGGCCCGCACGCCGGACGCCTCGTCGTCCCCGCCAACCACTCCGCCGCCCCGCCCGCCGGCTCCGCCGACACCGGCCAGGAGGCCAGGTACTACGGCGCCCACGCCCTCTACAGCGACGACGGCGGACTCACCTGGCACCTCGGCTTCGTCGACGACACCTACGACGGGAAGGACAACGCCAACGAGAACGCCGTCGCCGAACTCCCCGACGACAGGCTGTACTTCAGCGCCCGCGACCAGAACGGCACGAGCCCCGGCAACCGCCTCGACACCTACTCCGGTGACGGCGGCGAGACCCTCGACCGCCCCTACGCCGTCCAGCCCACCCTGAACGACGTCCCCGTCGTCCAGGGCAGCGTCCTCCAGCTCACCGGCGGACCCGCCGCGCCGCTCCTGTTCGCCGGCCCGTCCGTCCCCACCGCCCGCCGCTCCATGGCCCTGTGGCGCAGCACGACGGCGGGCGCCGGCTTCACCCGGGCGGCCACCCTGTCCGCGGACCCGGCCGCCTACTCCGACCTCGTCCAGCTCGGCCCGTCCCGCGTCGGGATCCTCTACGAGACGGGCGTCAGCGGCCCCTACGAGAGCATCACCTTCCGGCGCCTGCCCGTGAACGGCCCGACCGGATAAGGCGAACCCGGCGGCGCGGACCCGGCCCCGTACGGCCCGGACGGGACGAGGCCGGGCGGCACGGGCCGGGCGTACGGGCCGGGTCGCGCGGGCGGGGCGATACGGGCCGGGCAGCAGTGCCCGGCCCCCTACAACAGCCCCGCCCCCGCCAGGTACTTGCCCACCCGCTCGACCTCCCCCTCCGACAACGGCACCTGAGGCTCCGCCGTCGCCGGGCAGGCGATGACCCCCCGCAGGAACAGCGCGGCCTTGAACGCGCCGAGCGCCGACGAACTCCCGCCCATCCGGACGGGATCGCCGACGCCCACCATCCCGAACAGCTCGCACAGCCGCTCCTGCTCCGCCCGCGCCCCCGCCGCGTCCCCCGCCGCGCACAGGTCGTACAGCCGTACGTAGCCCGCCGGGTCGACGTTGGCCAGCCCCGGCACCACGCCGTGCGCGCCGAGGGCGAGCGCCGCGTCGACGACGACCTCCGAACCGGTGAGAGCGGTGAACCCGCCGGCACCGGGCAGATCACGGGCCCCGGTGACGACCGACCGGAACGGACCGAGGTCACCGCTGGAGTCCTTGAGACCGGCGAGGACACCCTCCGCCGCCAGAGAGAGCACCAGCTCCGGGTGCAGCTTCGTGTGCACGGAGGCCGGCAGGTCGTACGCGAACACCGGCAGCCCCGCCCCGGCCGCCACCAGCCGGAAGTGCCGGGCGATCTCGGCGGGGTGGGTCCGCGTGTAGAACGGCGCCGTCACCACGACCGCGTCCGCGCCCGCGGCCCGCGCCGCCCGCGCGTGGTCCAGGACGCGCGGCGTCGTCATGTCGATCGCACCGGCCAGCACCGGCAGCCGGCCCGCCACGTGCCCGGCCGCCGTCTCCACCACCAGCCTGCGCTGCGCGTCCGTCAGATAGGCCACCTCGGACGTCGAACCGAGCACGAACAACCCGTGCACCCCGGCGTCCATCAGATGGTCGATCAGCCGCACGAGGGACGCGACGTCCACCTCGCGGTCCGGGGTCAGGGGAGTGCAGACGGGCGGTACGACACCGGTCAGCGGGGCGGGGAAGGTCATCAAGGCTCCCTGGTGTGCTGCTGGAACGTGGCGTCGGCCAGGGCGGTGGCCGCGACGGCGGACTCGGCCTGCGCCACCAGGGCGCGTGTCGACCGGCCCTCCTCCACAGGATGGTGGCACCGGAAGCGGTGCCCCGGCACCGACGCGGCCGTGAACTCCGGCATCCCCTCCGCGCAGTGGTCGTCCGCCTTCCAGCAGCGGGTGCGGAACGGGCACCCGCTGGGCGGCCGCGTCGCCGACGGCACCGGCCCGGCCAGCGGAATCGGGTCGATCGGATCCAGCAGCCCCGGCGTCGCCGAGAACAACGCCCGCGTGTACGGGTGCCGCGACCGCTCGGTGACCTCACCGGCCGGCGACTCCTCCACCACCCGCCCCAGATACATCGTGATCACCCGGTCGCTCATCCGCCGCACCGTCTGGATGTCGTGCGACACGAACACCAGCGCCAGACCCAGGCGTTCCTTCAGATCGAGGAGCAGATTCAGGATCTGCGCCCGCACCGACACGTCCAGCGCGCTCGTCGGCTCGTCCGCCACCACCAGACCCGGATCCAGCGCCAGGGCCCGCGCGATCGCCACCCGCTGGCGCTGCCCACCCGACAACTGGCCCGGCAACGCGTCCGCGAGAGCCCGCGGCAGACCGACCAACGCCATCAACTCCCGCACCCGGTCCTCCCGTTCGGCCGGAGTCCCGCGCCGGTGCACATCCAGCGGGTCCCGCAGGATCCGCCGCACGGGCAGCCGCCGGTTCAGGGCCGTCGACGGATCCTGGAAGATCATGCCCGTGCTCGCCCCGACCGCCGTCCGCCGCGCGTCCGGCTTCAGCGACCACAGATCGTCCCCGTGGAACGTCACCGTGCCCGACGTCGGCCGCTGCACCCCCACCAGCACCTTCGCCAGCGTCGACTTCCCGCACCCCGACTCGCCGACCACCCCCACCGTCTCCCCGGGCGCCACCGCCAGATCGACACCCGTCAGCGCGTACACCCGGTCCCGGGTGAACACCCCGCCGCTGCGCGCCCGGTGCACCACATGCGTGTCCGTCAGCCGCACCAGCGGCTCCGCCCCGAAACTCGCCCGCTCCGTCACCGGCCCGCTCATCCGGAAACCCCCGGCGTCCCCTGCGCAGCGTTCACTTCACGGCCTCGCTCTCCGCGGTCACCAGGTCGACGGCCGGACGGTGACAGGCCGCCGTGTGCGTCGGCGGCCCCACCAGGACCGGCGCCGTCGACCGGCACACCTCGCCCGCCAGCGGACACCGGTCGGCGAACCGGCAGCCGGCCGGGAAGTCGGCGGGGGAGGGCACCACCCCCTTGATCTGCGTCATCCGCTCCGCCGCCGACTCAAGCGACAGCACGCTGCCCAGCAGCCCCCGCGTGTAGTGATGCGCCGGCGACTCCACCAGATCCGCCGTCACCCCCGTCTCGACGATCTGCCCGCCGTACATCACCACCACCCGGTCGGTGACCGCGGAGACCAGCGCCAGATCGTGCGACACGAGGACCAGAGCGAAGTCCAGCTCCGCCCGCAGCCGCAACAGCAGTTCCATGACCTGCGCCTGCACCGTCACGTCCAGCGCCGTCGTCGGCTCGTCGGCGACGATCAGACGCGGTTCACGGGACAGGGCCATCGCGATCAGCACCCGCTGACGCTGCCCGCCCGACAACTCGTGCGGATAACTGCGCAGGGTCCGGCCGGCGTCCAGACCGACCAGCTCCAGCAGTTCGGCCGCACCACGCCGGCCACCGCGCCGTATCACCTGCTTCAGCTGCGCCCTGATCGTCATCGCCGGGTTCAGCGACGACAGGGCGTCCTGGTAGACCATCGCCATCTCGTGGCCCAGCAGCCGGCGCCGCACCCGCATCGGTTCGCCCACCAGCTGCCGCCCGTCGAAACGGACCTGGCCGCGGACCCGGGCCCCCTTCGGCTCCAGGCCCATCACCGTCAGCGCCGTCAGCGACTTCCCGCACCCCGACTCGCCCACCAGCCCCACCACCTCACCGGGAAACACGTCGAAGCTGATCCCGTCGACGATGTCCACCCCGCCGTGCCGGCCGTCGAACCCGATCGCCAGCCGCTCGACGGCGAGGACCGGCCGCAGGGCCAGCGGCCGGGGCCGGGCCCGGGACCGCAGCCGGGCCGCGGCCTCCGCGAGGCCGGGCAGTTCGAGGACCGTGCCGCTGCCCGGCTCGGGCGCCTCCAGCCGGTCCTCGGCGGGCGGCACCGGCACCCCACGCGCCGCGGGCGCCGCCCACGCGTCGGAGACCCCCTCGGAGAGGATGTTCAGACACAGCACGGTGACCAGCATCAGCAGCCCGGGGAACACGGTCGCCCACCAGCCGCCGGTCAGCACCATGTTCTTCCCGTCGGCGATGACACTGCCCCAGGACGGGTCCGGGGGCCGCACGCCCGCGCCGATGAACGACAGCGACGCCTCGAACACGACGGCCTCGGCGACCTGCACGGTGCAGAACACCAGCACCGGCGCCGCACAGTTCACGGCCACGTGCCGCAGCACGATGTGCGGGGTACGGGCGCCGATCACCTGCTCGGCCGTCACGTAGTCCTCCCCGTACTGGTCGAGGACGTTCGCCCGGACGACCCGCGCGACCGGAGGGGTGAACAGGAACGCGATCGCGCAGATCAGCACGGTGATGCCGCCGCCGAACACGGCGACCAGCACGGCGGCCAGCGCGATGCCGGGGAACGCCATCACCACGTCCAGGCAGCGCATCAGCGTCTCGTCGACCCCCTTGCGGGACGTCGCCGCGAACGCCCCGAGGAGCGAACCCACCACGAGGGCGAGCGCGGTGGCGCCGAGACCGATCGCCAGCGACCACCGCGCCCCGTACATCAGCCGGCTCAGGATGTCCCGGCCGAGACTGTCCTGCCCCATCCAGTGGCCCGCGGACGGATGCCCCGTGCCGCCGACCGGCGGCAGCTGGTCGAGCGGGTCGTGCGGGGCGATCAGCGGCGCGAACAACGCCACCAGCACGACCACGGCCAGGAAACACACCGCGATCCGCGACAGCGCCGGCAGCCTGCGCCAGCCGCGCAGCCGGACACCGGGCCGGGCGAGGACCCCCGCCAGTTCCCTCCGCGTGAACATCAGGACGCCTCCCTCAGTCGTGGGTTGACCAGCAGGTACAGGAGGTCGATGACGAGGTTCACCACCACGAAACCGGTGGCCGTGGTCAGGACGACGCCCTGCACGACCGCCGGGTCGCCGTTCTGCACGGCGTCGATCATCAGCTTGCCCATGCCGGGCAGCGAGAAGATCGTCTCGATGACGACCGCGCCGCCCAGCAGATAGCCCACGCGCAGACCCAGCACGGTCAGCGGGTTCATCAGCGCGTTGCGCAGCACGTTGCGGCCCACCACCACCCGGGGCGGCAGCCCGCTCCCGATCGCGGTGCGCACGTAGTCCTTGTCGAGTTCCTCCACCACGGACGTCCGCACGATCCGGGTGAGCTGCGCAGCGACCGGCAGGGACAGCGCGAGCGCGGGCAGCGCCATCGTCCTCAGCCAGCCGGTGAGCGAGTCGGCGGGGTTGATGTAGCCGCCGGTCGGGAACCAGCCCCGGTCGACGGCGAGGTACTGGATCATCAGGAGCGCCAGCCAGAAGCCCGGCGCGGCGACCCCGGTCAGCGACACGACCCGGATGATCTGGTCCGGCAGCCGGTCCCGGTGGATCGCCGCCGTGACCCCGCCGAGCAGCGCCAGCACCACCGCGATGCCGAGGCCCAGGAACGTCAGCTGGAGGGTCAGCGGCAGCGCGGTGGTGACCTGCTCGACGACCGGCGCCCGGGTCAGCGCGCTGGTGCCCAGGTCGCCGTGGAGGAGGTCCCCGACGAAGTGGACGTAGCGCACGGGCAGCGGGTCGAGCAGGCCGTTCCGCTCCCGGAAGGCGTGCAGTTGTCCCGGGGTGGGGTTGGCGCCCTGGAAGAACGCGGACGCCGGGTCGACGTCCGAGAACCGCATCACCAGGAACACGAACAGGACGATCCCGAGCATCAGCGGTACGAGCAGCGCGACGCGGCGCAGCAGGATCCTGACGATGACGACCACGTGCCGACTCTCCTGTCGCCTAGACCCACTTGGCTTGCAGCAGGTTGATGCCCGGGTAGGGCTGCGGCCTTATCCCGGTGAGCCGGTGCGGGTTCCACGCGGTCATCAGCTCGTTGTGCACGACGGGGTAGAGCACGGCCTGTTCGGCGACGACGTCGATGTAGTCCTGGATCATCGTCTTCTTCCGGCCGGCGTCCGGTTCCCGGGTCGCCCGGTCCATGTCCTGGAACAGCTTCCTGGCGACCGGGTCGCCGGCCCAGCGGGCGTAGCCCATCCACAGGTTCTGCGGGCCGTAGTTGTAGTGCATGATCAGGTCGGCGTCGAGGCCGAACTGGTTGGGGTTCGAGGCGGCGGCGACCACCTGGTAGTCCTGCTTCTGGTCCATCTTGGTGAACACGGCCGTGGTCTCCTGCGGTGCCAGGGTCGTCTTCACGCCGATCGCGTCCCAGGACGCCTTGATCGTCGGCAGGCAGTCCACGATCCAGCTCACGTTCACCGCCAGGATCTCGACCTCCAGCCCCTTGACGCCGGCCTCCTTCAGAAGCCTCTTCGCCTTTTCCGGGTCGTAGGAGTAGACGGTCTTCGCGGGCCGGTAGGAGGGGTTCGCCTCGTTCAGGAACGACGTCGAGGGCCTGCCGTGCCCCTTGAGGGCGACCTCGACCATCTTCTGCGTGTCGATGGCGTGGTGCAGCGCCTGCCGGACGCGGACGTCGTCGAACGGCTTGTGCTGCGTGTTGAACATGAGGAACAGGTTGTTCATGCCGGCGCCGCCCCGCACCGTCATGCCGCCCCTGGTGAGCTGCCCGATGTTGGCGTACGGGATGTTGTCGGCGATCTGTGCTCCGGCGCTCGCCCCGGAGATCCTCGCGACGCGCGGCGCGGCGTCCACTATGGTCAGCCAGTTCATCTTCTTGAAGGCGGCCCTGCGCGGCCCGTTGTACGCGGCGAACGCCTCGAACGTCGTGTTCGACTTCGGGTGGTGTGCGGTCTGCCGGTACGGTCCCGAGCCGATCGCCTTCCCCCGGATCGCGTCGTCCCAGGCACCCGGCAGCGAGAACACGTGCCGGGGCATGATCTTCGCGAGCGTGAGCCGGGCGATCCCCTCCGGGAAGGGGAACTTGAGGACCAGCTCCACGTTCCGCGCGTCGATCTTCCGGACCTCCTTCAGCCAGCTCGCGAAGAAGCCCTTGGCCAGCGTCTGGGTCTTCGGGTCGAGGATCCGGTCGAAGACGAACACCACGTCGTCGGCGGTGACCGGCTTCCCGTCGTGGAAGGTGGCGCCCGAGCGCAGCGTGAACGTCCATGACGTGCCCGTCAGATCGGCGGGCACCCGGGTGGCGAGCGCCGCGTACGGCGCGCGGGAGATCGGGTCCGTGTCGAGGAGACCCTCGTAGATGTGGTTGTTGGCGGCCATGCAGAACGCCGACGCGGTCTGCGTCGGGTCCCAGCTGCCGTCGTTCCCGTAGCCGATCACGGCCGTCAGGGTGGCGTTCCTGCCGCTGCCCGAGTTCCCCGTGTCGTTGGTGGACTCCGGCCCGGACGAACAGGCCGCCAGCGACGAGGACAGTGCGGCGGCGGCGCCCAGGGCGCCCGTGTACTTCAGGAACGACCGGCGGTGCAGCGCCGGAGCGGTGGTCACGTCGCGCACGGTTCCTCCAGCAAGGAGTGGTCCAGTTGAGCGGTCCGGTGAAGCGGTGGAGCGGTGGAACGGCCGGTCCTCGGCGCCGCGGACCCCGGACCGGTCGGACGGCCGCCCCGGGCCCGCGCGACAGGAGATACGACGTCCTACGTCATGGGCGGCAGCGCGACCATAAAAGGGGGCGTCGAGGGGGTCAAGGGATCGCACACGAATGGCGTATCTTCCACTGGTGCGACCAATGACGGCTGGAAACAGGGGCAGTTGGCCGAACCAGGACTTTAATCAGCCCAGAGGTGGGACGTCCGATGTCCAGCGAGCGTACGATGCGGCGCATGCCTGAGGAGACCGGGAACCGGGGCCGGGCCGAGCGCCGGGTGACCAGCCAGATCCAGCGCGAGGTCATGCAGCTGATCCTCGACCGGGGGCTCCCCGCAGGCTCCCCGCTGCCCACCGAGACCGAGCTGATGAACGACCTCGGAGTGAGCCGCAACTCCGTCCGCGAGGCCCTCAAGGCCCTCCAGGCGCTCGACATAGTGGAGATCCGGCACGGCTACGGCACCTATGTCGGCGAAGCGTCCATGACCCCCCTCGTCGACGGCCTCACCTTCCGCACCCTCGCCCGCCCGGACGACCCCACCGGGGCCCTCGCCGAGATCCTCCAGGTCCGCGAGGTGCTGGAGGAGGGCCTCATGAGCCGGGTCGCCGACGTCCTCACCGAGGACGAACTCGACCGGCTCGAAACCGTCGTCACCCGGATGGAGACCGCCGCCCGCGACGGACGCTCCTTCCCCGAACTCGACAGCGAGTTCCACGAACTCCTCTACGCCTCCCTCGGCAACCCCCTCGTCCCCCAGCTCCTCAACGCCTTCTGGACCGTCTTCCGCCGCGTCGCCGCCGTCCGCGGCTGGACCGACGACATCACCCCCGAGGTCACCGCCCGCCGCCACCGCGACATCCTCACCGCCCTCCGCGCCCGCGACGTCGAGGGCGCCCGCCACGCGATGTCCGACCACTTCCGCGGCATCGAGGCACGAGCGGCCCAGGGCGCCCGCGGCGTGAGCTGACCCCCGCCGGGTCCGCCGCCCGGTCGTCGGGCGGCGGTACGGCCCGTCCGTACGGCCGCTCACGGTGCCGTGCAGGGGCGGCGGGGCCGAGGCAGCGGGGCGCCGAGACGTCGGGGCGCCGACGTCCAACAGGCCTGTCCGACAACCCCGTCGACGAGCGGACCCCCTCGTCTCCGCCGCCCCTACCCTGACCTCATGGCCGAAACCGGACCCGAACCCCAGCCTGGCACCCCGCCCGACTCCGGCGCCGCGAACGGCACGTGGGAGCCGGGTGGCGCGGGTGTCCTGTGGCTGCCCTCCGGACGCCTGGTCCGCGGGCGGGCACTGCGGCGCCCCCTCCCGGACGACGGCACCCCGCCGCCCACGTACGCCGTGTATCTCCTCGGCAAGGAGCCGCCGCCGGTGCCCTGGGAGGCCCGCTGGCTGCGATGGCCCGACTTCCGGCTCCCCGCCGACCGCGCCGAGGCCCGCGCCGTCCTGACCGACGCCTGGCGGCGGACGGCCGGCGAACGCGTCGAGATCGCCTGCGGAGGCGGCCGGGGCCGCACCGGCACCGCCCTGGCCTGCCTCGCCGTCCTCGACGGCGTCCCGCCCGCCGAAGCGGTCGCCCACGTCCGCCGCCACTACGACCGCCACGCGGTGGAGACCCCCTGGCAACGCGCCTACGTACGCCACTTCGCCCCGCAGGACCGGACCTGACCCGAACGACAGGGGCCGGGCGGCGGACCCCCGCCCCCCGCCCACCGACCGGCTGACGCGCCCCCCGGACACCCGACGGCTCAGACCGTCAGCTCCGTCAGCGCCGCCCCCGGCAGGTCCGTGGCAACGCTGTCGTGGCGGACGAACCACTCCGTGGCCATCAGCCTCCGCCGTTCCTCCGGGGAGAGTCCGGCGAGCCGGCCCGGCAGCGCGCCGCGCTCCACCTCGGAACGGTGGGCGAACACCGCCTCGATCTTCCGGTCCAGCCAGGGACCGGCCTCGACCGTCGCGGTCACCCACGCGTCCGGGACACTGAACATCGGCCTGCCCTCCCGGACCAGCAGCGGGCCCAGCTCCCGGGCGGCGGAGTCGGGATGCGTGGCCAGATAGACGGCGCCCGCCCGCCACGCCGGGCCCGCCTCCGGATAAAGCTGGTCCAGCCCGGCGGCCTGCACCGCGAGCACCGCCACCCGGTGCGTGTGCACATGGTCCGGATGGCCCGTCAGCCCGCCGTACGCGTCGTGCGTCACCACGATGTCCGGCCGGACCTCCCGGACATGCGCCACCAGCCGCCGTACCGCCTCGTCCAGCGGCGCGTCGCAGAACCGCACCGCCCCCGGCGCCGACCCCGGGAAACGCGCGTCGGCGTAGCCGAGCAGGCGGGGCGCGCCCGCGCCGAGGACGCTCAGCGCGTCGGCGAGTTCCGCCGCCCTCCGGGTGTCCTCCGCCCAGGTCGCCGTCACGACCGCCGTACGCGCTCCCGACGCCGCGTGCCGGGCCAGCACACCACCCGCCGACAAGGACTCGTCGTCCGGATGCGCGAACACCCCCAGAAGGCTCGGAAGGGTCATCGCCGGGTCGTCCTCCCCCACGGAGCGGTCGGTCACAGGGCAGTGCAGGCTACCCTTCCCCGCCCTCCGCCCGGGCCGCGTCACCCGTCCGCCGGTACCCCCGTACACCCGGCGGATCCGCCGCCCCCGCCCGCGGCCGCCGCCAACCCCCGCAACCCGCACGGCACTTGCCGCCGGCCGATCCTGCCGAGTGTAGATGCGGAGCGTCACCACCAGGATGCGAAGGGTGAAACCGGGCGGCACGGGGGAGCAGGGTGAAGGAAGAACGACCGCGGCCACCCGCACGGGACCACCCCCGGACACGGGCACCCGCACCGGCACCGCGGACACTCCGAGGCACCAGGTACGAGCACACGCACCACTCGGAGGACGACACTCGGCGCACCGCGCCGAAGAGGCGGAGGAAACCGTGAAGCAATCGCCCACGGCGCTCGCCCACGCCGACACCACGCCGCCGGTCCCGCGGACCGCCCCGCCGGCCGCGGCACCCCCGCCACCCCGCCCCGCGGTCGTCCGCGGCGGCCGCTCCACCAGAGCCGCCCGCCGCCGGCGACCGGCGGCCCCGCGATGAACCCCTCCACGCCGACCCCACCGGTCGGCTCGTACGCCGTCGACACGCACACCGGGAAGGTGGGCATGGTCACAGGACACGAAGGGCCCCGCGTCCGGCTGAGGCCGCTCGGCGGCGGCAGGGAATGGGAGTGCCCGCCCGACGCCGTCCGGCGCGCCACCGCCGCGGAGCGGATCAGCGCCGCCACCGCCTACGCCAACGCCCGCAGCCGCGGCGAGGTCCCCTGACCCCCGCCCGACCGGACCGGGACGGACAGGGCCGGGCCGACCAGCCGCGACCGTCCGGACCCGAGCCCGACTGAGCCAGCCGCGACAGCCCGGGACGCGACTGACCCGGACCCGACCGAACCCGGCCGACGGCGCCCACCTCCCGCGAGGCCCTGCCCCCGCCCGCCCCGCCCGGTGCGACCACCCGCCACTGCCGCCCCACGCCCCGAGCCGCCCGCCCGCAGTCCGCCCCAGCCCCCGGCCGGACCCCCCGAACCGGCCCCCCGCACGCAATCGAGCCCATCCGGGCCAGGACGTCGGTGCCGTAGGCGAGAATGGGCCCCATGAGTCTGTTCCGCGACGACGGCATCGTGCTGCGCACCCAGAAGCTGGGCGAGGCGGACCGGATCATCACCCTCCTCACCCGCGGTCACGGCCGCGTACGCGCGGTGGCACGCGGCGTCCGCCGCACCAAGTCCAAGTTCGGCGCCCGCCTCGAACCCTTCTCCCACGTCGACGTCCAGTTCTTCTCCCGCGGCAGCGAACTCGTCGGACGAGGCCTCCCGCTGTGCACCCAGAGCGAGACCATCGCCCCCTACGGCGGCGGCATCGTCACCGACTACGCCCGCTACACCGCCGGCACCGCCATGCTGGAGACCGCCGAACGCTTCACCGACCACGAGGGAGAACCCGCCGTCCAGCAGTACCTGCTGCTCGTCGGCGGACTGCGCACCCTCGCCCGCGCCGAACACGCGTCACACCTCGTTCTCGACGCCTTCCTGCTGCGTTCCCTCGCCGTCAACGGCTACGCCCCCAGCTTCGGCAACTGTGCCAAATGCGGCATGCCCGGACCGAACCGGTTCTTCTCGGTCGCCGCGGGAGGTTCCGTCTGCGTCGACTGCCGCGTCCCCGGCAGCGTCGTACCCTCGCCCCAGGCCCTCGAACTCCTCGGCGCCCTCCTCACGGGAGACTGGGAGACCGCGGACGCGGCCGAACCACGCCACGTCCGTGAGGGCAGCGGACTCGTGTCGGCCTACCTCCACTGGCATCTGGAACGCGGACTGCGTTCCCTGCGTTACGTGGAGAAGTAACCGGCCACCGCACCGGCACGGACAACACCGGCCACCGGCACCATCGCACCGAACACCGGCACCACCGCACGAGAGCAAGAGCAAGAGGGAGACGAGAAGCACATGGTCGTACGCGGGATCCTGGGACGCCAGCGCCGCGAGTACAAGACGCCGGAACCGCACCCCTCCGGTGCCCGCGCGCCCAAACTCCCCGGCGAACTCGTCCCCGGCCACGTCGCCGTCGTCATGGACGGCAACGGCCGCTGGGCCAAGGAACGCGGACTGCCCCGCACCGAGGGCCACCGCGTCGGCGAGGGCGTCGTCATGGACGTCCTCAAGGGCTGCATCGACCTGGGCGTGAAGAACCTCTCCCTCTACGCCTTCTCCACCGAGAACTGGAAGCGCTCCCCCGACGAGGTCCGCTTCCTCATGAACTTCAACCGCGACGTCATCCGCCGCCGCCGCGACGAGATGGACGCACTCGGCATCCGGATCCGCTGGGTCGGCCGCATGCCCAAACTGTGGAAGTCCGTCGTCCAGGAACTCCAGGTCGCCCAGGAGCAGACCAAGGACAACGACGCCATGACCCTGTACTTCTGCGTCAACTACGGAGGCCGCGCCGAACTCGCCGACGCCGCCAAGGCGATGGCCGCCGACGTCGCCGCCGGCCGCCTCGACCCCGACAAGGTCTCCGAGAAGACCATCCAGAAGTACCTGTACTACCCGGACATGCCGGACGTCGACCTGTTCCTCCGCCCCAGCGGCGAGCAGCGCACCTCCAACTACCTCATCTGGCAGTCCAGTTACGCCGAAATGGTGTTCCAGGACGTGCTGTGGCCCGACTTCGACCGCCGCGACCTGTGGCGCGCCTGCGTCGAATACGCCCAGCGCGACCGCCGCTTCGGCGGCGCCGTCCCCAACGAGGACCTCCTCGCCATGGAACAAGGCATGAGGGGCGACGGCTCCTGACACCCGCCGCCCCCCTGCCCGCGGTCCCGACCGAACCCGCACACCACGACAACGGCCCCTCACCCCGGACGGGGGAGGGGCCGTGACCGACGACGAAACTCAGCCCTTCGCCGCCGCACACTCCGCGCACTCCGCACACGTACCGAAGATCTCCACCGTGTGCGCCACGTTCACATACCCGTGCTCCGCGGCGATGGCCTCCGCCCACTTCTCCACGGCCGGACCCTCCACCTCCACCGCCTTGCCGCACACCCGGCACACCAGATGGTGATGGTGCTCCCCGGAGGAACAGCGCCGGTACACCGACTCACCCTCCGACGTCCGCAGCACATCCACCTCACCGGCGTCCGCCAGCGACTGCAACGTGCGGTAGACCGTGGTGAGCCCCACCGAGTCGCCCTTGTGCTTGAGCATGTCGTGAAGGTCCTGCGCGCTGCGGAACTCGTCGACCTCGTCCAGCGCGGCCGCCACGGCGGCACGCTGCCGGGTGGAACGGCCCCGAACGGGCGATCCAGCGGTTGTCACCGTTGCCTCCTCACGTCTGCCCTTGCCCGGCCATTGTGCCAGCCCGCACTCCGCCCGGTCAGACGCCGACCGTGCTCTCCGGACCCCGCGACGCCGGAATCGCGCACTCCACCGGATCCCCGGCCTCCCGGACAGCCGCCGCCGCCCGGGCCCGCCGCCGCGCCACCGGAGCCGCCAACGCCGTCAGCACCACGAACGCCCCGATCGTCAGCAGCACGATCGTCGCCCCCGGCGGAACATCCTGGTAGTACGACGTCACCGTCCCCCCGATCGTCACACTCACCCCGATCGCCACCGCGATCGCGAACGTCGCCGCGAAACTCCGGCTCAGCTGCTGCGCCGCCGCCACCGGCACCACCATCAGGGCACTCACCAGCAGCAGACCCACCACCCGCATCGCGACCGTCACCGTCACCGCCGCCGTGACCGCCGTCAGCAGATTCAGCGCCCGCACCGGCAGACCCGTCACCCGCGCGAACTCCTCGTCCTGGCTCACCGCGAACAACTGCCGCCGCAGCCCCACCGTCACCAGCACCACGAACGCCGCCAGAACACAGATCGCCGTCACATCCGACTGGCTCACCGTCGACAGCGAACCGAACAGATACGACGTCAGGTTCGCGTTCGAACCACCCGGCGCGAGATTGATGAACATGACGCCACCCGCCATACCCCCGTAGAACAGCATCGCCAGCGCGATGTCACCCCGCGTCCTGCCGTACCAGCGGATCAGCTCCATCAGC
This sequence comes from Streptomyces sp. NBC_01428, assembly GCF_036231965.1. Classification (NCBI taxonomy): domain Bacteria; kingdom Bacillati; phylum Actinomycetota; class Actinomycetes; order Kitasatosporales; family Streptomycetaceae; genus Streptomyces; species Streptomyces sp. NBC_01428. Next base: position 6,186,466 of record NZ_CP109499.1, read on the forward strand.
ACCGCACCCAGCACCGACACCGCCGTCGCCATCCACACCGGCGACCACGACAGCAGAAAACCCAGCCCCACACCCGTCATCGCCACATGACCGATGCCGTCACCCATCAACGCCTGACGCCGCTGCACCAGATAGATACCGACGGCCGGCGCCGTGATCCCCACCAGCACCGCCGCGAGCAGCGCCCGCTGCATGAACGCGTAATCAAGGATCTCCATCAGCTCAACAGCCCCGTCCGGATCGGCCCGGCGTCGTGCGCCGCGTGCGGATGTACATGGTCATGACCGGGCAGCGCGTGCTGACCCACCGCCCGCGGCGGCGGACCGTCGTGCAGCACACACCCGTCCCGCAACACCACCGCACGGTCGATCAACGGCTCCAGCGGTCCCAGCTCGTGCAGCACCAGCAGCACCGACGCGCCCTGTGCCACCTGGTCACGCAGTGTCGCCGCCAAGACCTCCTGGCTCGCAAGGTCCACTCCCGCCATCGGCTCGTCCATGATCAGCAACTCAGGCTCGGACGCCAGCGCCCGCGCGATCAGCACCCGCTGATGCTGACCCCCCGACAACGCGTTCACCGAGTCCCTCGCCCGGTCCGCCATCCCCACCAGCTCCAGAGCCCGCCGCACCGCCACGTGATCGGCCTTGCGCAGCACACCGAAACGCGCCCGCGACAACCGCCCCGACGCCACGATCTCCGTCACCGTCGCCGGCACACCACCCGCAGCCGTCGTCCGCTGCGGCACGTACCCCACCCGCCGCCAGTCACGGAAACGACGCCGCGGCACCCCGAAGACCTCGATCTCGCCGGCACTCACCGGAACCTGCCCGATGACACTGCGCACGGCCGTCGACTTCCCCGAACCATTCGCTCCCAGCAGCGCCACCACCTCACCGCGGCGCACCGTCAGATCAACACCCCGCAGCACCGGACGCGAACCCAGCTCGGCCCGCACCCCGCGCAACGACACCACCGCCTCACCCGCGGCCCTCATGTCCTCCACCACCGTCACCTCGCCCCCAGAGCCGTCTGCAGCGCCTTCAGGTTCGACCGCATGACCTCCATGTAGTCGTCACCCTTCGACTTGCCGGTGATCCCCTCGATCGGATCGAGGACATCCGCCCGCAGCCCCGCGTCCCGCGCGATCGTCCGGGCCGTCTTGTCACTCACGAGCGTCTCGTAGAACACCGTCGTCACCCCGTCGGCCTTCGCCAGCGTCTCCAGCCCCCGCACCCGCTTCGCGCTCGGCTCCGACTCCGGATCCAGTCCGTTGATGGCCTCCTCCGTCAGCCCGTACCGCTCCGCGAGGTAACCGAACGCGGCGTGCGTGGTGATGAACGTCTTCGTGTCCGTGTGCGCCAGCCCGTCACGGAAGTCCTTGTCCAGCGCGTCGAACTTCTTCCGCAGCGCCGCCATGTTCCTCGCGTAGTCCCCGGCATGCCGCGGATCGGCCTTCTCCAGCCCCTTCGCGACGCCTTCCGCCACCTGACCGAACCGCACCGGGTCCAGCCAGACGTGCGGATCGGCGGCCCCCGCCTCCTCGCCCGCACGGTGATCGTGTTCGGCCGCGTGCCCGCCGACCTCGTTCCCGTGCTTCTCCAGCGTCGTCAGCGACGCCGCGTCGATCTTCGTGCCCACCTCGGACTGGGCGACCGCGTCGTCGACGGCCGGCTGCAGGTTCTTCAGATAGAGGACGGCGTCCGCCTCCTGCAGCTGCGCGGTCTGCCGCGCGCTGATCTCCAGGTCGTGCGGCTCCTGACCGGGCTGCGTCAGATTCGTCACGCTCACATGCGACCCGCCGATCTCCTCGGCCAGGTACTGGAGCGGATAGAACGACGCCACCACGTCGAGCTTCCCCCCGCCCTTGCCGTCGGCCGATGCCGAACCCGAGCAGGCCGAGAGGACCCCGAGACCGAGGGCGGTGGCCACCAGCGCGGCGGACCCGGATATGAGGCGTCGTCGTACGTTCATGACAGTCATTTTCAACAAAGGTGGAAACGATTGTCAATACGCCCGCCGCGCGGACCAATCACAGACCAGCGACAGACCAGCGAGAGGCGAGCGAGAGGCGAGCGAGAGGCGAGCGAGAGGCGAGCGAGAGGCGAGCGACAGAGCACCTACCGCCCGCTCACGCCGCCCCCACCCCCACCAGCACCCCCCTCGAAAACACCCACCAACCGGATGTAACCCCCAGCGAGCCGCCCACCCAGCGAACCGATTTGATACAGAGGTGGGCCACGCCGGTAACCTGAAGCATTCGCTGCCGTCCGTCCGTAATGAAGAGAGCACCGTGGCCGCCGACAAGATCGACACCATCGTCAGCCTGAGCAAGCGCCGTGGCTTCGTTTTCCCCAGTAGTGAGATCTACGGCGGACAGCGTGCCGCCTGGGACTACGGCCCGCTCGGCGTCGAACTCAAGGAGAACATCAAGCGCCAGTGGTGGCGCTACATGGTCACCTCGCGTGAGGACGTCGTCGGTATCGACTCATCGGTGATCCTGGCCACCGAGACCTGGGTCGCCTCCGGACACGTCGCCACCTTCTCGGACCCCCTCACCGAGTGCACCTCCTGTCACAAGCGCTACCGCGCCGACCACCTCGAAGAGGGCTACGAGGCCAAGCACGGCCGCCTCCCCGAGAACGGCCTCGCCGACATCAACTGCCCCAACTGCGGCAACAAGGGCATGTTCACCGAGCCCAAGCAGTTCTCCGGCCTCCTGAGCACCCACCTCGGCCCCACCCAGGACAGCGGCTCCATCGCCTACCTGCGCCCCGAGACCGCCCAGGGCATCTTCACCAACTTCGCCCAGGTACAGACCACCTCGCGCCGCAAACCCCCCTTCGGCATCGCGCAGATGGGCAAGTCCTTCCGCAACGAGATCACCCCCGGCAACTTCATCTTCCGCACCCGCGAGTTCGAACAGATGGAGATGGAATTCTTCGTCAAGCCGGGCGAGGACGAGAAGTGGCAGGAGTACTGGATGCAGGAACGCTGGAACTGGTACACCGGCCTCGGCCTCCGCGAAGAGAACATGCGCTGGTACGAGCACGCCCAGGAGAAGCTCTCCCACTACTCCAAGCGCACCGCCGACATCGAGTACCGCTTCCAGTTCGGCGGCAACGAATGGGGCGAACTCGAAGGCGTCGCCAACCGCACCGACTACGACCTCGGCGCCCACTCCAAGGCCTCCGGCCAGGACCTCTCCTACTTCGACCAGGAAGCCGGAGAGCGCTGGACCCCGTACGTCATCGAACCCGCCGCCGGCGTCGGCCGCGCCATGCTCGCCTTCCTCCTCGACGCCTACATCGAGGACGAAGCCCCCAACGCCAAGGGCAAGATGGAGAAGCGCACCGTCCTGCGCCTCGACCCCCGCCTCTCACCCGTCAAGGTCGCCGTGCTGCCGCTGTCGCGGAACCCGGAGCTCTCGCCCAAGGCGAAGGGACTGGCCACCGCGCTGCGCCAGCACTGGAACATCGAGTTCGACGACGCCGGCGCCATCGGCCGCCGCTACCGCCGCCAGGACGAGATCGGCACCCCCTTCTGCGTCACCGTCGACTTCGACACCCTCGACGACAACGCCGTCACCGTGCGCGAGCGCGACTCCATGAAGCAGGAGCGCGTCTCCCTCGACCAGATCGAGGGCTACCTCGCCAGCCGCCTCGTCGGCTGCTGACCCACGCACCACGCACCACGAAGCCCCCGGCTCCCACCAGGGAACCGGGGGCTTCGCGCCGCCCGGACACGGACCGTCGTCCTCAACGACCCCGCGAACGAGCCGCCGGCCGCCTCAACGGCCCTGCAACGCCTTCACGTTGTCGCCGAACGTCCAGTTCTTCGAACCATCCCAGTTCACCGACCAGGTCATCAGACCCTTCAGACCTGTCCCGTAGTGCTTCCACGCCTGCGACACCAGACTCGGCGCCATGTAACCGCCCCCCGCACCCGACTGCGCGGGCAACCCCGGCACCTGCTTGTCGTACGGCACCTTGACCGTCGTCCCCTGTACCACGAGACCCTTGTTCAGGCAGTCCGTCTGCGCCGTGAACCCCTGCACCGTGCCCGCCGAGTACGAGTCACCGGCACACCCGTACATGCTCCCGTTGTAGTACTGCATGTTCAGCCACCACAGCCGGCCGTTGTCCGCGTACTTCTTCACGATCGGCAGATACGCGCCCCAGATCGACCCGTACGTGATGCTGCCACCCGTCACATACGCCGTCTCCGGCGCCATCGTCAGCCCGAAGTTCGACGGCATCTTCGCCAGCACCCCGTCGATGATCCGGATCAGGTTCGCCTGCGACGCCGACAACTGACCGATGTTCCCGCTGCCCGTCAGCCCCGTCTCGATGTCGATGTCGATCCCGTCGAAGTTGTACTTCTTCAGAATCGGCACGATCGTCGCCACGAAACGGTCCGCGACCGCCGAGGAACTCAGATCGATCCCCGCGGCCGCGCCACCGATCGACATCAGGATCGTCTGCCCCGACGCCTTGGCCGCGCACATCTCGGCGGGCGTCGCGACCTTCACCCCCGCGTCCATCCCGTCCTCCCACAACGCCGTCCCGTCCGAACGGATCACGGGAAACGCCGCGTTGAGCACGTTGTAACCGTGCTGGGCGATCCGCGCGTCGGTGATCGGCGTCCAGCCGAACGGCGGATGCACCCCGTTGGACGAGCCGTCCCAGTTCTCCCAGTAGCCCTGGAGAACCTTGCCGGCCGGACGCGACTTCACGGCACAGGTGTCGGCCGCGGCGGCACTGGGCGCACCGGCCACCGACAACGGGGTCAGGACCGCCGCTGCCAGGGCGACGGCGAGCAGGCGGAGCTTGCGACGAATCATGCGAGGCCTCCCGGTGGGGGGTGCGGTGAGGTGTCGAGCTGTCGTAGGCATGACATTCGCGCGGTCCAGACCATTCGTCAATAGGTCTGGACCAGGGTTTCGGCCGCGCGAGGAGGTGTGGGCTGACAACTAACAGATGACAGCTGACAGATATTGAAATCTGTCAGCTGTCATGCCAAGGTGAAGGAGTACCGCCCCTCCAAGGACCACCAAGGAGCTCTCATGCAAACCCGCCCCCTCGGAACCACCGGCCCCCAGGTCTCCGCCCTCGGCCTCGGCTGCATGGGCATGTCCGCGCTCTATGGGGACGCGGACCGGGCCGAGTCCGTCGCGACGATCCATGCCGCGCTCGAAGCGGGCGTGACCCTGCTCGACACGGGCGATTTCTACGCGATGGGTCACAACGAGATGCTGATCGGGGAGGCGCTGCGTTCGGCGTCGGCGGCGTCGCGTGAGCGGGCGTTGACGAGTGTGAAGTTCGGGGCGTTGCGGGATCCGGACGGGGGCTGGTCGGGGTATGACGGGCGTCCTGCGGCGGTGAAGAATTTCGCCGCCTATTCCTTGCAGCGCCTCGGTGTCGATCATATCGATGTGTACCGGATCGCCCGGGTCGATCCCGGAATTCCCATCGAGGAGACCGTGGGTGCGATCGCGGAGCTGGTGGAGGCCGGGCATGTGCGGCACATCGGGTTGAGCGAGGCCGGCGCGGACTCGATCCGGCGTGCGGCGGCGACGGCGCCGATCTCGGATCTGCAGATCGAGTATTCGCTGATCTCGCGGGGCATCGAGGGGGAGATCCTCGCGGCGACGCGTGAGCTGGGGATCGGGATCACGGCGTACGGGGTGTTGTCGCGCGGGCTGATCTCGGGGCATTTCACGGCGGACCGGCAGTTGGGGGCGAACGACTTCCGGGCGATGAGTCCCCGTTTCCAGGGCGACAATCTGCGGCACAACCTCTCGCTGGTGGACGCGTTGCGGAAGATCGCCGAGCAGAAGGGTGTCAGCGTCGCGCAGATCGCGATCGCGTGGGTGCTGTCGCGGGGCGAGGACATCGTGCCGTTGGTGGGTGCGCGGACCCGGGAGCGGCTCGCGGAGGCGCTGGGCGCTCTGGACGTGACGCTGGACGAGGCGGACCTGGCGGCGATCGAGCGGGCGGTGCCGGTGGACGCGGCCGCCGGTGACCGTTACCCGGCGGCGCAGATGGCACATCTCGACAGCGAGCGCTGACAGTACCGGCAGGTACGGTCTTCGTCATGGCACAGACCGGTGAAGCACTGACGGCGGAGCGCATCCTCGTGGCGACGGAGGAGGTGCTGCGCCGCCATGGCCCGGCCAAGGCGACCGTGGTGGACGTGGCGCGTGCGCTGGGTGTCAGCCACGGCAGTGTCTACCGGCATTTCCGTACGAAGGCGGCGCTGCGGGAGGCGGTCACGAAGCGGTGGCTGGACCGGACGTCGGCGACGCTGGGGGAGATCGCGGGGTCGGCCGCGCACCCGGCTCCGGTGGCTCTGGAGCACTGGCTGGGCGCGCTGTTCACGGCGAAGCGGCACAAGGCGGGGGACGATCCGGAGCTGTTCGCGACGTACACGGTGCTGCTCGGTGAGGCGAGCGCGGTGGTGGAGGAGCACATCGCGGAGCTGGTGGAGCAGGTGACGCAGATCGTGTTCCGGGGTGTTCAGGAGGGCGATTTCTCGTCGGTGGACGGTGATTCGGCGGCGACGGCGCGTGCGGTGTTCGACGCGACGGGCCGTTTTCACGATCCGGCGTACGCGGGTGAGTGGGAGCAGCCGGGGATCGAGGCGGAGTTCGTGGCGGTGGTCCGTCTGCTGTTGCGTGGTCTGCGTCGTCGTATCGACTGAGGTCGCTCGCCCGGGGTGCCCGGGACGGTGGTGGTGGACCCCGGCGGGGTGGACTCGCCGGGGTTTCAGTTTTCCTTGGGGTCGACGGTCGCCTGGTGGGCTTCGGCGAGGTGTTCCTCGGCTTTGAGCCAGGGGAGGAACTGGGCGTTCTTGCGCCAGCCGCAGGTGTCGCATCGGATGGTGCGTTGGACGCCGGTGCGTTGGACGCGGACGGTGTGTTCGCGGCCGTGCTGGTCCCAGCGGCTCACTTTGCTCTGGTTGATCTGCAGCATGACACCTCCTGGTGGACCGTTTCGTCTGCGGTAGGAGTGTGCAGCATCGGGAAGATCAACGGGGGCTGTCGGGCGGTGAGTTCGGTGGTGGGGGTGGTCGGTCAGGAGGGTGCGAGGTGTCCTTCGGCGGCTTCGACGGCGGCGGTGGTGACGTTGACCTGGTGTTCTATCTGGTGGTCGACGGGGACCCAGGTGGCGGTGAAACTCGCGGAGTAGGCGGCGCACCAGCGTGTGATGAGGGCTTCCAGTTCGGTGCGTTGGGGTGCGGTGGCGGGGGTGGGGGCGTGTTCGTCGAGGAGGCGCAGGAGCATGGCGGCGGCCCGGAGCGGGGTGCGGCGGGCGAAGCCCTCGATGCTGGCGGTGCGGGCGCGGGTGAGGTCGGGCAGCGGGGTGTAGGTGGGGTGGGCGGGGTCCCAGCTGTCGGCGAGGGCGCCGCAGACGCGGAGGGTTTCGGCGATGGCGCGGCGGATGCTGAAGGCGGGGTCCGGGCCGGGTGGGGGGAGGTGGGGGCGGGCGCGTTCGTAGTGGGTGCGGGTGGTGTGGGTGTGGGCGCGCAGGCGTTCGGCCCAGTGGCGCAGGCGTTGTTCGGGGGCGGGGTCGGGGGTGAGGTCGGCGAAGCGGGGGGCGGCCCAGACGGGGACTTCGATGACGGCGGTGACGCCTCCGTAGGCGTGGGGGGCGAGCCAGGTGGAGTGGTGGGCGTTCTCGGGGAAGGCGGTGGGGCGTTCGGGGGCTCCGGGGGGTGGGAGGACGAAGACGCCGGGGGCGGTGGCGGGCCAGTGGAGGGCGTCCAGGGGGGCGTTCTCGACGGGGATGGAGAGGCGTTCGGCGGAGGTGGTGAGGGTGCGGTCGAGGCCGGGGACGTCGCGGGTGAGTTGGGCGAAGGTGCCGCCGATGTCGGTGCTGTGGAGGGTGATCTGGACGTAGGGGCGGATGCGGCGGATGACGTCGAGGAGGGCGCGGCTCTCGGGGAGGTAGCGGGGGCGGGGGAGTGCGGGTGCCCATTCGGGTTGTTCGTCGGGGGCGGGGCGGAAGAAGTGGCGGTACTGGTCGAGGAGGGTGGCGGCGTGGTGGCCGCCTTCGTTGAGGCGGGCTCCGTCGGGGTCGAGGCACAGCACGAGGTGCCATACGGTTCCGGGGTGTTCGCCGGCCAGTGCCCGGTGGGCCAGCGCGAGGAGGGTGCCGCCGCCGACGTATTCGTTGGGGTGGGCGCCCGCGACCACGAGGGCGTGCCGTGGGCCTCTTCCGACGCTGAGCATCCGTAGGGGGGTGCCGCGGCGGGAGTGGCCGATCGTGGTGAGCCGGCATCTGTCGGGGTGCCGGGTCGCGAGGGCCTTGGCGGTGCGGGTGACGTCGGCGGGTGTGGGGTAGTTCAGTGTCCGGTTCCGCCGGTGCCCGTGGTGGGCCTCTGGTCCGGTGTGCGGATCTTGGTGTGGGCCACGGGGCCTCCTCGGATCGCGGAGCGGTCGACGGGGGCGTGCGGCTGGGCGGTCGCCGGGCGCGGGTCCGTTCGACTTCAGTGCGACTCAGTACGACATGGTGTGCGGGGAGTGTCAACAGCCCCTGGGGAATGGGTAGTTGGCGGCATGACGGGTGCATGTGCCGGTGGCCGCGCGGGCGGTGGGCGAGGGGTGTGCGGGGGTGTTGCCCGGGGTGGCCGGGCGGGGGTGCGGGGTCAGGCGATGGTGCGGGGGAGTCGCAGGCTGAGCGCGGTGGTGAGGGCGATGCCGGCGAGTTGGACGAGGAGGGTGGTGACGAGGGCGTCCCGGGTGCCGTGGGTGGGGGCGAGGGACAGGAACAGGGTGCCGAGGGTGGCGACGCCGACGGCGAGGGAGGCCTGCTGGGTGGTGGCCATCACGCCGCTGCCGACGCCGGCGCGGGTGGCGGGGATCTCGGAGAGGACGATCCGGATGAGGACGGGCAGCTGGAGTGCCTGTCCGGCTCCGGCGACGGCCGCTCCGGGGAGGAGTTGCCACACGCCGAGGTCGGGCCAGGAGCGTGAGGCGGCGAGGGCGATGAGGGCGACGCCGATGCCCTGGAGGATTCCGCCGGCGGTGACGACGCGGGTGCCGTAGCGGGCGATCAGCCGGGGGCCGCACAGGGAGGTGACGAAGAAGACGACGGCGAGTGGGGCGAGGGCGAGTCCGGCGGCGACGGGGCCGAGGCCTTCGCCCTGTTGGAGGGCGACCGCGATGACGAACATGAAGCCGCTGAAGCCGATGGAGAACGGCACGATCATGATCAGGCCGCGGCGCAGCGAGGTGATCCGGAACAGGCTGGGCGGGACGAGCGGGGTGCGGCCGTTGCGGTCGGCGTGGCGTTCGACGAGGTAGAAGGCGGTGGCGGCGAGGGGGAACAGGGCGAGGGAGAGCCAGGTCCACAGGGGCCAGCCGGCGGCGCGGCCCTCGGTGAGGGGGGCGAGGAGGGCCAGCAGGGCGACGGCGAGGAGGACGGTGCCGGGGGCGTCGACGGGCTCGGGGCGCCGGGAGCGGGTCTCGGGGACGGCGCGGGCGGCGAGGAACAGGCCGAGGACGACGACGGGCACGTTGACGAGGAAGACGGAGCGCCAGCTGCTGCCGGCGATGTCGGCGGCGACGAGGACGCCGCCGAGGATCTGTCCGGCGATCATGGACAGGCCGGCGGTGGCGCCGTACAGGCCCATGGCCTTGGCGCGGCGGGGTCCGGCGGTGGCGGCCTGGATGGTGGCGAGGACCTGGGGCAGCATCGCGGCGGCCGCGGCGCCCTGGGCGACGCGGGCGGCGACGAGGGTCCAGGCGGTGGGGGCGAGTCCGCAGGCGAGGGAGGTGAGGCCGAAGGCGGCCATGCCGCCGAGGAAGAACCGGCGGCGGCCGAAGAGGTCGCCGAGGCGTCCGCCGAGGACGAGGAGGACGGCGTAGGCGACTCCGTAGCCGGCGACGACGAGTTCGAGGACGGACTCGCTCGCGTGCAGGTCGTGGCCGATGGTCGGGAGGGCCACGTTGACGATGAAGAAGTCGATCAGGGGCAGGGCCGCTCCGAGCAGCACGGTGAAGAGTCCGAGGCCGCCGAGGGCGGGTGGGGCGGCGGGGGCGCGGGCGGTGGTCGTGAGGGTTCCGGTTTCGGTCACGTCCTCCAGGGTTCTCCCGGTCTCAGGCTGGTACCAGAGTCTTCTTATCCTGGTAGAAGGAGTACCTGGCAACAGGCTGCGGTGAGCGGCAGGCTGGAGGCATGACGACGATGGCACGGGACGCGACCACGGGTTCGGCGGGGGCACGGTCCACCGGGGTGGCCCGGGTGCCGGGCGGAGTCGCCCCTGTTCCTGCGGATCCCGCCGGCAGCGTCGAGGGCGTTCCCGGGCAGGCGGTGTCGTCGGGTGCCGCGGCGGGGCGGGGCAGCGAGATCCGGCGGCACGAGCTGGCGACGTTCCTGCGCAGCCGCCGTGAGCGCATCACGCCGGAGCAGGTGGGGCTGCCCCGGGGGCGTCGGCGGCGCACTCCGGGGCTGCGCCGCGAGGAGGTCGCGCAGCTCTCGGCGGTGGGGGTCACCTGGTACACGTGGCTGGAGCAGGCGCGGGACATCCAGGTGTCCGAGCAGGTTCTCGACGCGCTGGCGCGGACGCTGCTCCTGGACGCCGGTGAACGCGCGCATCTCTTCCAGCTGGCCGGTGCCGTGGATCCGTCGCCGGCCGCGCAGTGCTCGGGGATCACGCCGGCGCTGCGTCTGATGCTGCGGCAGCTGGAGCCCGTACCGGCGTGCATCCAGAACAGCCGCTACGACATCCTGGCGTACAACCGCACGTACGCCCGGCTGATGATGCGGGACCTCGACACGGTGCCGCCCGCGGACCGCAACTGTCTGGTGCTCGCGTACACGAACGCGGAGTGGCGCGAGTCGATCGTCTTCCTGGACGAGGCGATGCGGTTGATGGCGGCGCGGCTGCGGGTGTCGATGGCCGGGCATCTGGGGGAGCCGGCCTGGAAGATGCTGGTGAAGCGGCTGCGGACGGAGTCGGCGGAGTTCCGCGAGATCTGGGAGCGGTACGAGGTGGTGAGCGCGCGCGGCAAGACGAAGCAGTTCGTCAGCCCGTACGTCGGTCTCGTCACGGTCGATCACACCGACCTGTGGCTGGCGCCCGCGCAGGGCGCCCGCATGGTGACGTATCCGCCGGCCGACGAGCAGAGCCGTCAGCGCCTGGAGCGGCTCCACGCGATCGCCCTGGAGGCGGAGGCGGGGGAGGCGGGGGAGGCCGGAGCCGCCTGACGGTGAGGCGCGGCCCGACCACTGCCGACCTGCGCCGCCCAGGACGGTGAACGGCCCGGGCGCCACCGGCCCGAGCCGCTCGCTGTCTGAGCCCCTTGCCGTCCGGCCCCTCGCTGTCCGGGCCTCGTGCTCTCCGGGGTGGGGTCAGGCGGCCGTGCTGTCCTGGGCCCGGACGCCCACCGGTTCCGCCACCTCCGGCGCCTCCAGCAGGCGGGCGGTGCGGTCGGCGGTGCCGCGGGCCCAGCGTCCGCTGGTGAGCGCGCCGAGGACGAGGACGGCGAGGCCGCAGGCGGTGATGATCCACCAGCCGGGGCGGGCCGCGGAGACGAACGTGGCGCGGTAGGCGGAGGCATGGATGCCGGAGGCGAGGGCCGCGCCGATGACGGCGACACCGAGGGTGCCGCCGATCTGGCGGCTGGTGGAGGCGACGGCCGCGGCGACGCCGGCCTGGGTGCGGGGCATGCCGGAGACGGCGGTGTTGGTGATGGGGGCGTTGACGAAGCCGAAGCCGAGGCCGAAGAAGACGTAGCCGATGACGAGCGTGACGTTCGACGTCTCGGCCTCGAAGGCGGCGAACAGGACGCCGCTGATGGTCATGGCGACGCCGGCGATCAGCAGGGACATGCGGGGGCCGCGGCTGCCGACGAGGCGTCCGGAGACGGGCGCGCAGACGAAGCAGAGGGCGGCCATCGGGAGCATCCACAGGCCGGCGTGCAGGGCGTCGAGGCCGCGGACGTTCTGCAGGTAGAGCGTCGACAGGAACAGGAAGCCGCTGAGGGCGGCGAACGCGCTGACCGCGATGACGGTCGCGCCGCTGAACGGGGCCGAGCGGAAGAAGCGCAGGTCGATGAGGGGTTCGTCGCGGCGGGGCTCGTACCACAGGAGGCCGAGCAGGGCGGCGAGGGCGATCGCGCCGAAGGCGAGGGTGTGGGCGAGGCCGGAGGTGGGCGCCTCGATGATCGCGTAGGTGAGGGAGCCGAGGAGCGCGATGACGAGGAGCTGGCCGACCGGGTCGGGGCGGCGGGCCTTGGGGGCGCGGGACTCGGGGACGAAGCGCAGGGTCAGCAGGAGGGCGGCGAGGCCGACGGGCAGGTTGATCCAGAAGATGGAGCGCCAGCCGACGGTGTCGACGAGCAGTCCGCCGACGAGGGGGCCCGCGGCCATCGAGATGCCGACGACGGCGCCCCACACGCCGATCGCGCGGGCGCGTTCGCGGGGGTCGGTGAAGGTGTTCGTGATGATCGACATCGCGACGGGGTTGAGCATCGAGCCGCCGACGGCCTGGATCATCCGGAAGACGATGAGGGTGTCGAGGCTCGGGGCCAGGGAGCAGAGCACCGAGCCGATGGTGAACAGGACGAGGCCCGCCATGAAGACCTTGCGGCGGCCGATGCGGTCGGCGGTGGAGCCCGCGAGCATCAGCAGGGAGGCCAGCACCAGGGTGTACGCGTCGATCGTCCATTGCATGCCCGCGACGCTCGCGTGCAGTTCCCTCTGCATCGAGGGGAGGGCGACGTTCAGGATGGTGACGTCGAGGCTCACGATCAGCAGACTCATGCAGCAGATCGCGAGCACCAGCATGCGGTGGCGGTGGCTGAGCTCAGGCATTCCGTCAGCGTACGCCGACGTCGATAGTGTGTCTAACTAATGACCTCTACACGATCTTCTGCGCGGGCACCCGGCGCCGTACGCCACAATGGGGGAATGCCCACGCCCACGTCCACCGTGAACTCCGTGCTGTCGATCGGTCCCCACCAGGTGCAGCCGCCCGTCGTCCTCGCCCCCATGGCGGGCATCACGAACGCGCCGTTCCGCACCCTGTGCCGGGAATTCAGCGGCGGCAAGGGTCTCTTCGTCAGCGAGATGATCACGACGCGGGCGCTGGTCGAGCGCAACGAGAAGACCATGCAGCTGATCCACTTCGACGCGAGCGAGACGCCCCGCTCGATCCAGCTGTACGGCGTCGACCCCGCCACCGTCGGCAAGGCCGTCCGCATGATCGCGGAGGAGGGCCTCGCCGACCACATCGACCTCAACTTCGGCTGCCCGGTCCCCAAGGTGACCCGCAAGGGCGGCGGCTCCGCGCTGCCCTACAAGCGCCGCCTGCTGCGCGCGATCCTCCGCGAGGCCGTCAGCGGCGCCGGGGACCTGCCCGTCACCATGAAGATGCGCAAGGGCATCGACGACGACCACATCACCTTCCTCGACGCCGGACGCATCGCGGTCGAGGAGGGCGTGACCGCGATCGCCCTGCACGGCCGGACCGCCGCCCAGCACTACGGCGGCACCGCCGACTGGGACGCCATCGCCCGGCTGAAGGAGCACGTGCCGGAGATCCCCGTCCTCGGCAACGGCGACATCTGGTCCGCCGACGACGCGCTGCGGATGGTCCGCGAGACCGGCTGCGACGGCGTCGTCGTGGGCCGCGGCTGCCTCGGCCGGCCCTGGCTGTTCGGCGACCTGGTCGCCGCGTTCGAGGGCCGCGAGGAGTACGCCCGTCCGACGCTGCGCGAGGTCGCGGCCGTCATGGTCCGGCACGCCACCCTGCTCGGCGAGTGGATCGGCGACGAGGCGCGCGGCGTCATCGACTTCCGCAAGCACGTCGCCTGGTACCTGAAGGGCTTCTCCGTCGGCTCCGAGATGCGCAAGCGCCTCGCGATCACCTCCTCGCTCGCCGAACTCTCCGACGGGCTCGCCGAGCTGGACCTCGACCAGGAGTGGCCCGCCGGCGCCGACGGCCCCCGCGGCCGCACCTCCGGCAACAACCGCGTCGTCCTGCCGGACGGCTGGCTCAAGGACCCCTACGACTGCGCCGGCGTCGGCGAGGACGCGGAACTCGACACCTCCGGCGGCTGAACCCCGGCCGCGGGTCACAGGCCGCCACCGGCCGCGGGTAGCAGGCGCCCACCGCCCTCCGGCGGATTGCCCGGCCCTCCCGGACCGGACCGGACCGGGACTCACGGCTCCCCGCCAGGCCCGGACAGCCCACCCGGCCCGCCGGGACCCCGGTACGACAGCGGGCGCTCACGGTCCGACCCGCAGCCGCGCCCGGACGGCCCGCCGCGCCTCGGCACGGAGTCCCCGCCTCGGCGCACCGCCCCGCACAGCACGCGGCGGTGCGCGGACCGGCCCCGACCGGTCCGCGCGTTCCCCCGCCCCCGCGGCGGACCTCAGGCGCCGCCGACCGCCGTGAGCAGAGCCAGGGGAGCCGCCGCCGAGCGGGACTCCCGGACGCAGGCGTGCGGGTACGGCACCGGTTCGGCGTGGGTCTCCCGGTCGTAGCCCGCGAGGACCTCGGGCAGCCGGTGGCCGGCCGCCGTCGCCGCGTCCACCAGCCCGTGGGCCACCGTCCGGGCCTCGTCGTGCAGGCCGTACCGGGAGAGCCCCAGCGTGATGAGCGCGTTGTCGTGCGGCCAGACCGAACCGCGGTGGTACGACAGCGGGTGGTACGCCGACTGGCCCGAGGCGAGGGTGCGGACGCCCCAGCCGGAGAAGAAGTCCGGCTCCAGCAGCCGGCGGCCCACCAGCTCGCCGTACTCCTTGTCGAGCAGCCCCGACCACAGCAGATGGCCCGCGTCCGAGGCCAGCGCGTCGACGTGCCGGCCGTCACCGTCCAACGCCAGCGCGGGGAAGGCGTGTTCACTCATCCAGAAGTCCCGCTGGAAGCGGTCGCGCAGGTCGGCGGCGGCCTGCTCCAGAAGCGCCGCGTACACCTCGTCGTCCCAGACGGTCCGGGCGAGATGCGCGGTGCGGCGCAGCGCGTCGTACGCGTACCCCTGCGCGCCCGCCGCCATCACCGGCCCGCTCGGACGGCTGCCGTCGGCCGAGCACATCGCGCCGGGGGAGTCCTTCCAGTTCTGGTTGGCGAGGCCGCCGCCGTCCGCGCGGTAGACGAGATAGCCGCGCGAGGTCAGCCCGCCGTGGTCCAGCATCCAGCCGATCGCCGCACGGGCGTTGGACTCCAGCCTGCGGGCGAGGGACGCGTCGCCGGTCTGCTCCGTGTACGCGCCGAGCAGCACCAGGAACAGCGGAGTCGCGTCCACCGAACCGTAGTAGCGGCCGTACGGCACCTGCCCGAAGTGAGCGAGTTCGCCGTGCCGCACCTCGTGCACGATCTTGCCGGGCTGCGCGACCGTGTCCGCCCCGACCTCGACGGCCTGGGTCGCGGCGAGCGCGGGCAGCGTCGCGGCGGCGAGCTGCGGCCGGTAGGGCAGGGCGAAGAGCGAGGTGAGCAGGGCGTCCCGGCCCAGCAGGGTGAGGAACCAGGGGACTCCGGCGGCCGGCACCCGCAGCTCCTCGCCGTCCGGGCCGCGGGCCGGGACCTGGAGCACGGCGAGGTCGGACAGACCCCGCGCGCAGGCCGCGGCCAGCTCGGGCCAGCCGGTCGGGAAGGGCACGCCCTGCGCGAACTCGCCCTCCAGCGCCAGGAGTCGCTCGTTCGCGGCGGCGGGGGAGGCGGGCACGCTCGGCGCGTGCGCGGCGCCGTGCGGACGGGCCGCGACGCGCAGCGCCAGCTCCGCGGAGCCGTGCGGTTCGAGATCCAGCGCCCACACCAGGCGGCGGGCGCCCGTGCCGGTCTCCTCGACGCCGTCCGGGGCGGGTTCGGAGGTGACCGTCGTACAGGACCGCCACTCCCCGCGCCGGTAGCTGAACTCGACCCCGTCATCCAGGACTTGGCGCTGCCGGACGACACCGGTCTTGGCGTACGTCCGGTAGTCCGAGCGCAGTTCGAACTGGTCCGTGAAGTCGGCGTCCGCGGTGACCGCGATACGGACCGTGGTGGGCGTCGGGCGGTTGCTGGTGACGCGCAGCGCCTCCACGAACGCGCCCTCGGCGACGGCCTGTTCACGGAAGAGGGTGTACGCGGGCGGTTCGTTGCGGCCGCCCCGCGGGACCAGTACGCAGCGGGCGGTGTCGCCGTCCGCGACCGGGGTGAGTGCCTCGGGCACCGCCCCGTCCACCGTCAGCTGCCACCGGCTGAGGTGCCGTGCGTCCCGCACGAACAGCCCGTCCGGGGAACTGCCGCCCCGTACCCCGCTGATGTCCCCTCCGTCGTCCACGGCGGCGAACGTCCCCCCGTGCACGAGCAGATGATGCCGTTCCGTCATCCCCGGTCCCCTCCCTCGGCGCCCGTCCCGGCGTCGTAAGCGCTCGATAACCCCGTGCTGTGTGCCGTGTTCACCAACGTGCCGCGCCCGGCCTCGGACACGACCGGCTCCGGCCTGCCGGTGGAGTGCAGCAGGTCGAGGGTCAGTGCCGCCGTCCAGCTGAACCCGAGTGCTCCGCAGGCCTCGCCGGTGTACGGGTCCACGTACTCGGCGAACTCCGATTCCCCGGCCGTGTCGAGCAGGGCGGTCCGCAGGGCGTCCGCCCGTCCGTGCTCCCCGTGCAGCCGCAGCCCGCGCTCCAGCAGCCAGTTGGTGTTGAACCAGGCCGGGCCCCGCCAGTAGCGGTGCGGGTCGAAGGCGTCGCCGGTCAGGTCGTAGCTGGGCGCGAGGCGCGCGGCGCCGCCGAGCGCGAAGTGCGGGCCGCTCGCGGTCCGTACGAGCGTGGCGGCGATCTCGCGCGGCAGCGTCGGCAGAATGAGGGGCAGCAGTCCGGCGACGCTGCGCTCGGGGATCGGCCCGCTGCCGCGGCCGTCCGGGCCGCCGCGCTCGTCCCGGCAGAAGAACAGGCCCTCCGCCGGGTCCCACAGCCGGTCCACCAGGGCCGCCGTCAGCCGCTCGGCGCGCGCGTGGCGTGCGGTGCCCGCCGCGCCGAGTTCCTGCGCGATCTCGGCCAGCGCGTGCTCGGAGGCGATCAGCAAGGCGTTGAACGCGGGGTCCTCGACGGCGAACTCGCCGCCCCCGTCCGCGTATCCGCGGTCGCGGTAGTCGGCGGCGAGGCGCACGTACCGCCCGTAGTCGAGGTCGGTGGGCCGGTCCTCGGGGGCGCCGTGGGCGAGGTCCGCGCGGCGGAAGGAGCGGGCGGGCGCGGGGGTCACGCGGCTGAGCGGCGCGTCCCAGCACGGGCTGTTGTCCATGCCCTGCTCCCAGGGGTGGACCACGCTGGCGAGGCCGCCGCCGCCCAGGTCCCGGCGGTGCAGGAGATAGCGGTGCCAGGCCGCCAGCCGCGGGTACATCCGGGGGAGGAACGACCGGGCCCGCGACAGTCCGGGGTCCGCGCGGTGCACCAGCCACACGGCGAGCGCGTGCACCGGTGGCTGCACGATGCCCGACGTCTGTACGGTGCGCGGGGCGCCCGCCGCGCGGCCCGCGGTCGAGGAGCGCCAGAAGTCGGGGCTCGGGAAGTACGCGTCCAGCGGGACGGAGGGGTTGAACACGATGTGCGGGACACGCCCGTCGGCCCACTGCGCGCCGAGCAGGGTCTCCAGCTCCGTCTGCGCGCGCAGCGGGGACAGATGACGCAGCCCGATCGCGACGAACGCGGAGTCCCACGACCACTGGTGCGGGTACAGACCGCGCGAGGGCACCGTGGACGTTCCCGTCCAGTTGCCGTCCAGCACCCGGGACGCCCTGAGGTGCAGGGAACCCGACGGCCCCGCGGGATCGTATACAAGTGGTCCGGTACGGGCGATTCCGCCCGGACCGGGCGGAGTGGGCGGGCCGGAGGCGTGCACGGGAGTGCCGGAGGGGCGCAAGGGGGCGGTGAGTCCCCTGCGCAGGGCGGTGAGCTGGGTTGTGCTGTCCACTCAGGTCTCCCCGAAGACGTCCGTCCGACCAGTTCGGCACTAGCTACCGTAGGGTTACGTCTATTTAACACGCAAAACTCAATATGTAATGCAGAGTTGAGGAACGCAAGGGGGTGCGCATGACCGGAAGGGCGGCGAGGACCGTGAACCAGGCAAGCGCCGGACAGCTGCTCGAACTGGTGCGCAGCGGCCGGGCGACCACCCGTGGCGCGCTCCAGCAGGCCACCGGCCTGTCACGGGCCACGGTCGGCCAGCGCCTGGACCGGCTGTTCCGCGCCGGCTGGCTCCGCGAGGGCGCCGGCGGCCCGGTCGACTCACCGCTCGGCGGCCGCCCCTCCATCACGCTGGAGTTCGACGACGCGCACGCGGTCGTCCTGACCGCCGACCTCGACACCCGGCACGCCCGGGCCGCCGTGGTCACCCTGACCGGCGAGATCCTCGCCGAGCACGCGGGCCTCCTGGTGATCGACGAGGGGCCCGAGGCGGTGCTCGGCGAACTGGGGCGCTGGTTCGCCGAACTGCTGGAGAAGTCCGGCCGGGGCGCCGACGCGGTCTGCGGCATAGGGCTCGCGGTGCCGGGCCCGGTCGACATCGACACCGGGCGCGTGGTGCAGCCGCCGATCATGCCGGGCTGGGACGGTTACGACATCCGGGGCCGGCTGGCCCGCGCCTTCGCCGAACACGCGGGCACCGACCGCTGCGCCCGCGTCCCCGTGCTCGTCGACAACGACGCCAACCTCATGGCGTACGGGGAGCAGCGCACCGGCTACCCGGACTGCTCGGCGTTCGCCCTGGTCAAGGTCTCCACCGGTATCGGCGCGGGCATGGTCGTCGGCGGCGCCGTGTACCGGGGCGTGGACGGCGGGGCCGGCGACATAGGGCACATCCGGGTCGGTGCGGACGCGCCCTGCCGGTGCGGCTCGTACGGCTGTCTCGCGGCCGTCGCCAGCGGCGGCGCGGTGGCGCGGCGGCTCGCCGAGGCGGGTGTGCGGGCGACCTCCGGCTCCGACGTGCGGGATCTGCTGACGGCCGGTCACCCCGAGGCGATGGCCCTGGCCCGGGAGGCGGGCCGGCAGGTCGGGGACGTCCTGGCCACCGTGGTCACGCTGCTCAACCCGGGTGTGCTGATGATCGCCGGAGACCTGGCCGGCACGCCCTTCCTCACGGGCGTGCGCGAACTGCTCTACCAGCGGGCGCTGCCCCGCTCCACCGCTCATCTGGACGTGGTGACCTCGCGGCTCGGGGAGCAGGCCGCGCTGGTGGGCGCCGGGGCGCTCGTCGTGGAGCACCTCTATGCCCCGGAGCGCGCCGAGGAGCGGCTCGCGGCGCTCGGTGTGTGACAGGCGTGTCCCTATCCGGATCGTGGTCCGCATGATGGAACCGGGCCGCTCCGCGGGGCGTGATTCTCGCCACCCTTGAGGGGGTCATTGCTCAGATGAGCGGATCGTGGGCGACTGCACTTCCCTAAGGGGTGGCACTCAGTGCCACCCTCTGATCGTTCATCGATTAAACTCAGACGTGCCGATGGGTGCTCACCTGAGCGTGCTGGCCGGTCTACGGGCGTTGATGCGTTCAAGAAGTGAAAACACCGGCGCCGGATGGCTTGCCAAGCCTTGACTTTCGATCTGGTGGCGGACGGGTGGTTACAGGCGCATGACGCGCAAGTGGACGTACCCACGCGCCTTCGATCTGGGTATGTTCCCCCTCGTCAGGGCAGCCACCGCGACGTCGAGGAGTCGAGACTCGTGTCGGAAAACAAAGATCCCCACGTAGCTGAGAGCGGCGACAGCGGCGTCGGCGGAGCGAAGTTCGTTTACGACTTCACCGAGGGCAACAAGGAACTCAAGGACCTTCTCGGAGGCAAGGGTGCCAACCTCGCCGAGATGACCAACCTGGGTCTTCCCGTCCCGCCCGGCTTCACCATCACCACCGAGGCGTGCAAGACGTACCTCGACAGTGGCGAGGAGCCGGCGGCACTGCGTGACGAGGTGAGTGCGCACCTCGACGCCCTCGAGGCGAAGATGAGCAAGAAGCTCGGCCAGGCCGACGACCCCCTGCTGGTGTCGGTCCGCTCCGGCGCGAAGTTCTCCATGCCCGGCATGATGGACACCGTCCTGAACATCGGCCTCTCCGACAAGTCGGTCCAGGGCCTCGCCAAGCAGGCCGGCGACGAGCGCTTCGCGTGGGACTCCTACCGCCGCCTCATCCAGATGTTCGGCAAGACGGTCCTCGGCGTGGACGGCGACCTCTTCGAGGAGGCGCTGGAGGCGGCGAAGCACCTCAAGAAGGTCGCGGTCGACACGGACCTCGAAGCGGCCGACCTGAAGAAGCTCGTCACCAAGTTCAAGAGGATCGTCAAGACCGAGGCCGGCCGGGACTTCCCGCAGGACCCGCGCGAGCAGATGGACCTCGCCATCCACGCGGTCTTCGACTCCTGGAACACCGAGCGCGCCAAGCTCTACCGCCGCCAGGAACGCATCCCGCACGACCTCGGCACCGCCGTGAACGTCTGCTCGATGGTCTTCGGCAACCTCGGCCCCGACTCCGGCACCGGCGTCGCCTTCACCCGCGACCCCGCCTCCGGCCACCAGGGCGTCTACGGCGACTACCTCCAGAACGCCCAGGGCGAGGACGTCGTCGCCGGTATCCGCAACACGGTCGCGCTCGCCGAGCTGGAGTCGATCGACAAGAAGTCGTACGACCAGCTCATGCAGATCATGGAGACCCTGGAGAACCACTACAAGGATCTCTGCGACATCGAGTTCACCATCGAGCGCGGCCAGCTGTGGATGCTCCAGACCCGCGTCGGCAAGCGCACCGCGGGCGCGGCCTTCCGCATCGCCACCCAGCTCGTGGACCAGGGACTCATCGACGAGGCCGAGGCCCTCCAGCGGGTGACGGGCGCCCAGCTCGCCCAGCTGATGTTCCCGCGCTTCGACGAGGACGCGAAGGTTCAGCAGGTCGGCCGGGGCATCGCCGCGTCGCCGGGCGCCGCGGTCGGCAAGGCGGTCTTCGACTCGTACACCGCGGTGAAGTGGTCCCGTTCCGGCGAGAAGGTCATCCTGGTCCGCCGTGAGACGAACCCCGACGACCTGGACGGCATGATCGCCGCCGAGGGCATCCTGACCTCGCGCGGCGGCAAGACGTCCCACGCGGCCGTCGTCGCCCGCGGCATGGGCAAGACCTGTGTCTGCGGCGCCGAGGAGCTGGAGGTCGACACCAAGCGGCGCCGGATGACCGTGCCCGGCGGGCACGTCGTCGAGGAGGGCGACCTCATCTCGATCGACGGCTCCAGCGGCAAGGTCTACCTGGGCGAGGTCCCCGTCGTCCCGTCCCCGGTCGTCGAGTACTTCGAGGGCCGGATGCACGCCGGCGCCGACGACGCCGACGAGCTCGTCGAGGCCGTCCACCGGATCATGGCCTTCGCCGACCGCAAGCGCAGCCTGCGCGTACGCGCCAACGCCGACAACGCCGAGGACGCGCTGCGCGCCCGCCGCTTCGGCGCCCAGGGCATCGGTCTGTGCCGCACCGAGCACATGTTCCTCGGCGACCGCCGCGGGCTGGTCGAGCGCCTGATCCTCGCGGACACCGACGCCGAGCGCGAGGAGTCGCTGAAGGCACTCCTGCCGCTCCAGAAGAAGGACTTCGTCGAGCTGTTCTCGGCGATGGACGGCCTCCCGGTCACGGTCCGTCTCCTGGACCCGCCGCTGCACGAGTTCCTGCCGGACATCACCGAACTGTCGGTGCGGGTCGCGCTCGCCGAGTCCCGCAAGGACGCCAACGAGAACGACCTGCGCCTGCTCCAGGCGGTGCACCGCCTGCACGAGGCGAACCCGATGCTGGGCCTGCGCGGAGTGCGCCTCGGCCTCGTCATCCCCGGCCTGTTCACCATGCAGGTACGGGCCATCGCGGAGGCCGCCGCCGAACGCAAGAACGCCAAGGGCGACCCGCGCGCGGAGATCATGATCCCGCTCGTCGGCACCGTCCAGGAACTGGAGATCGTCCGCGAGGAGGCCGACCAGGTCATCGCCGAGGTCGAGGCCGCCACCGGCGTCCGGCTGAAACTGGCGATCGGCACGATGATCGAACTGCCGAGGGCCGCGCTCACGGCCGGCCAGATCGCCGAGGCCGCCGAGTTCTTCTCCTTCGGCACCAACGACCTCACCCAGACGGTGTGGGGCTTCAGCCGCGACGACGTGGAGGCCTCCTTCTTCACGGCGTACCTGGAGAAGGGCATCTTCGGCGTCAGCCCCTTCGAGACCATCGACAAGGACGGCGTCGGCGCCCTGGTGAAGTCCGCGGTGGAGGCCGGCCGCGCGACCCGCCCCGACCTGAAGCTCGGCGTCTGCGGCGAACACGGCGGCGACCCCGAGTCGGTCCACTTCTTCCACGAGGTCGGACTCGACTACGTCTCATGCTCCCCCTTCCGCATCCCCGTCGCCCGCCTGGAAGCGGGCCGAGCGGCCTCCAGCTCGAAGGGCAGCGACCACCGCTAGAACCCCGGAACCCCGCCGGCCACTCACCCTCACCGGCCGGCGAGGCTCCGGCGCCCGACCCGAAGGGGCGGCAACCCTGTGCGGGGGTGCCGCCCCTTCGGGGTGTTCCGCCCGTGGTTAGGATCCCGATCATGAATGAGGGGGCCGGGGGGTTCGTCCAGCACGACCGGGACAGCGACACGGAGGCGCAGTTCGTCTACCGGCTGACGGCCGAGGACTGGAAAGAGGCGCTGCGCGTCCAAGCCCGACGGTCACCGGCCAAGTTGGTGGGCGGGGGGTTGCTCATCCTGGGTGCGCCGATGGTCAGTGCCCTGTTCCTCGATCTCCCCGTGTGGGGGTGGATCGTCCAACTGGTGGCTGGTATCGGAGTGGCGTACTGGCAACTGGTCACGAACTGGCGCACCCATGTGCGCAAGGCGATGGGTGTGGCCGAGTCGCACGGAGAGTTCCGCACGGTCGTGAACGACCATGGCGTGATCTTCAGCTCCGCCAAGCGAGCTTTCGAAGCCCTCGAATGGGGGCACTTCCACGCACACCTGGAAACACCACGGCTCTTCGTGCTGCTGTCCGGCTCACGCTGGTCCCCGATCATGATCCTTCTCCCCAAGCGGGGTGCTCGGAGAACCGAGGACATCGAGCGCCTCCGAGCGATCCTGGCCTGGAAACTGAAGCGGCTCTAGCGTCCCGCGTCGTAGATCCCTTGCCGGATCCGTCCCGAGGTGGCGATCGGTCTCCTGGGGCAGCCCGCACGAGTTGACCGTCAGCCCGGATACGGCGTCGGCCGGTTCTCGACCGCGTGCTCCAGGCGCAGGCGTTGAGTGTCTCCTGGCATCGAGCGCGCCCGACGCTGTCGAGTCGGTGACGCAGCTGCTCCGTGGCCACATCGGCGTGCCGGCGCCCTACCTGCGGGCCGCAGCCGCCCGGATGTCGGGGGAGGACATCCCCCGCTACCGCGCCCACGCCCGGCGGCTGGCCCGCGTGGCCAACGCCCTTTCGGTCACTGCGAGAGCCCCGGCTGATCAGTCCGCCGGCACCGCCCTTCGTCTGTCGCACCGTGTCCACGCCCCGTCCCCCCTAGGCTGGGCCCCCCGTCGTCCCCCGAAGGAGCCCCCATGCCCCGCTGGACCGCTCAGGACGTCCCCCGGCAGAAGGGGCGTACCGTCGTCGTCACCGGGGCCAACAGTGGGCTCGGGTATGTGACCGCGCGGGAGTTGGCGCGGCAGGGGGCGCGGGTCGTGCTCGCGTGTCGGAGTGCCGAGCGGGGGGCCGAGGCCGGGGACCGGATCGTGGCCGACGTGCCGGGGGCCGATGTCGCGTTCCTGCGGCTGGACCTCGGGGAGCTGGACTCCGTGCGGGAGTTCGCCGCCACGGTCTCGCGGACGTACGGGCGGCTCGATCTGCTCGTGAACAACGCCGGGGTCATGGCGCTGCCGCCCGGCCGCAC
The DNA here is from genome assembly GCF_036231965.1 of Streptomyces sp. NBC_01428. Lineage (NCBI taxonomy): Bacteria > Bacillati > Actinomycetota > Actinomycetes > Kitasatosporales > Streptomycetaceae > Streptomyces > Streptomyces sp. NBC_01428. Next base: position 6,210,307 of record NZ_CP109499.1, read on the forward strand.
CGCCGACGGGTTCGAGACCCAGTTCGGCGTCAACCACCTCGGGCACTTCGCGCTCACCGGGCTGCTGCACCCGCTGCTCGCCGACACCCCCGGCGCCCGGATCGTCACCGTCTCCAGCATGGTCCACGCGCTCTCCAACATCGACCTCGACGACCTGAACAACGACCGGCAGCCCTACCGCAAGTGGATCGCCTACGCCCGGTCGAAGTCCGCCAACCTCCTGTTCACGCACGAGCTGGCACGCCGGCTGTCGCGCGCCGGATCCGGCGTCGTCGCCGCCGCGTCGCACCCCGGCTACGCCTCCACCAACCTGCAGACCGCCGGGCCCCGCATGGAGGGCCGCCGCGGCGCCGAGCGGCTCATGGAACTCGGCAACCGCGTCTTCGCGCAGAGCGCCGAAGCCGGCGCCCTGCCCAGCCTGTACGCGGCCACCGCCCCGGACGTGGCACCCGACACCTTCGTCGGGCCGTCCTTCGCGATGTGGCGCGGCTCGCCCGCGCCGTCCTGGCGGGCCCCCTGGACCCGCGACGACCGCGCGGGGGAGCTGCTCTGGGCCGCGTCCGAGGAACTGACCGGCGTCGCCTTCGAGGGACTCAAGGACTGAACGCGCGGCCGACGCGGGTCCGTCAAAGCAACTGGTCCGAACCTCAGAACTCGCTCAAGCCTGACGAGATCCATGGACGGCACACGCACCGCGTCCATAGGGTCGCGATCATGCCCGACATATCGCTGACCACGGTCCTCGTCCTCTGCGTCGCCGCCCTGGCGGCCGGGTGGATCGACGCCGTGGTCGGCGGCGGCGGACTGCTCCTGCTGCCCGCCATGCTGCTGGGCCTGCCCGCCGGCACCTCCGCCGCGTACGCGCTCGGCACCAACAAGGCGGTGGCGATCGTCGGTACGACGGGCGCCGCGGTGACGTACGCGCGCAAGGCACCCGTCGACGTACGGCTCGCGGTCCGCATCGGGCTGGCCGCGCTCGCCGGCTCCACGGCCGGCGCGTTCGTCGCGGCGGGCTTGAGCACGGAGGTGCTCAAGCCGGTCGTCATGGTCGTGCTGCTCGCCGTCGGCATCTTCGTGATCGTGCGGCCGGCGTTCGGCACCGCGCCGGCGACCACTCCGGTCTCCGGGCGCCGCGTCCTCGCCGCGATCGGCCTCGCGGGCCTCGGCATCGGCTTCTACGACGGGCTGATCGGCCCCGGCACCGGCACGTTCCTCGTGCTCGCACTGACCGCGCTGCTCCACCTCGACCTGGTGACCGCCTCCGCCACCGCCAAGATCGTCAACTGCTGCACCAACGCGGGCGCCCTCGCCACCTTCGCGTGGAAGGGCACCGTCTTCTGGGAACTCGCCGCCCTGATGGCCGTGTTCAACCTCGCCGGCGGCATGGTCGGCGCCCGGACCGCGCTCAAGAAGGGCAGCGGTTTCGTCCGCGTCGTGCTCCTGACCGTCGTCTTCGCGCTGGTCGCGAACCTCGCGTACGAGCAGTGGCTGGCCTGAGGCCGTCGGCCTCCCGGCACGCGCGGGCCGGGACGCACGGGCCGGGACGCGTCCCGCGACGCCGTCCCGGTGTCCGGCCCACCCCTCAGCGGCTGCCCGTGAGATGGGCGAAGACGACCACGTTGCCCTGGTAGCCCGTCGACCGGGAGTAGCCGCCGCCGCAGGTGATGACCCGCAGCTCCGGCCGGCGGGCCGCGCCGTACACCTTGGCGTCGGGGAAGGCCCGCGCGTCGTACACCTCGACCGCGTCGACCGTGAACACCGCCGTGCTGCCGTCGAGCCGGTCCACCTCGACCGTGCCGCCCTTGCGGACGGCGCCCAGGTCGTAGAAGACGGCGGGGCCCTCGGCGTTGTCGACGTGCCCGGCGACGATCGCCGTGCCGCGCTCGCCGGGCGAGGTTCCCGACTCGTACCAGCCGGCCAGGTTCTTCTTCTCCGCGGGCGGCACGTCCAGGCTGCCCTGCGGAGTGAGACCGAGGCCCATGAGCGGGGCGTCCACCCCGATCGCGGGGATACGGATGCGGTCCGGCGGGGAGTGCGGCAGCGCCGGCGCGGCGGACGGCGCGCGGTCCCCGCCGGTCCCCGCCTCGGCCGCCGACGGCTGCGGCGGCGGATGGGCCTCGGAGCCGCTGCGCAGCAGCCAGGCGCCCGAGCACAGGGCGAACACGGTGACCGACGCTATGGCGATGTTGCTGACCCGGCGCACACGAGCCTCCTCACAGGGTCCTCTCCGGGGCCGGGGCCGGCCGGGCCCGACGGCTGGGAGGGGACGCGATCGGTCCCCTTCCCCCTCCGCGCCGCGAGGGGCGTCGGGCCACGGAGGGGGAGGGGACGGCGGTAACCGGCGGACGGACGGCGGAGGGTGTCCGTCAGATCCCGTCGCCTCTCGCCCGGCGATGCAGGAGCCAGGTACCGCCCGCGGCGGCGACGGCCAGTGCCGCCACTCCCGCCGCGGTCTGGACGGGGTCGGGGCCCAGCGCGCCGCCGACACCGGTGTTCACATGGCCGCGCGGCTGGACCTGCTCGCGCGTCGAGGTCAGCGTCACGATCAGGTCGCCGGTGACCAGCCGGCCGTCCGCGCACTTCGCGACGATCTCGTACGTTCCCGGCTGCGCGCTCGGCGGTACCCGGAACTGGCCGATCGCCTCCTCCTCGTGCGCGCTCGCCGCGAGGGTGAAGGTGCCGGCGCCCACCGCGTCCGCGTCGCCCGTCGCGGTGCCGTCGCCGGGGCAGGCCGACGTGTTGACGGTGACGTCGGCGCCCGGGACGACGGTGGACGGGAACACCTCCAGGCTCCCGCCGTCCTCTCCGTACACGGGCGCGGCGGCCAGACCCGCGGCGGCGACGGCGAGCGCGGTACCGGTCAGCATCCGGGCGGTACGTCGCATCGTGCTAGCTCCTCCGAGGGGGCCCGGCCCGCGACACCCCCAAGTGCCGCTGCGTCGGTCGTGCCCCTGCTCTACCGAGGTAAGTGGCACCGGCACCGGTCCGCTCTCTGATGGATCGTCAGAAATGTGGTGAACGGGTGTCGGACGGCCCCGCCGGGCTGGCGGAAGCGCCGCTGTTCCAGCAGGTCACCGGCGTCCGCCTGGCGTGTCGCCGGGAGAACCCGAAGGGCGCGGCGCCGGGGGTGTGAACGGGTGACCGGCGGTTCGGGCGCGGGCCGTCCCGGTGTACGCCGTGGTGACGGCGCGGTGGTCCGGTACGCCGGTGACCAGCCGGCGCGGACGCTTGACCTCAAGAATGGTTGAGGTAAGAGGCTGTGCGGCATGAAGACAACCACAGCCCCTTCAGTCGTTCCCGCGTCGGCCGCGGAGCCGTCGGCCCTGTCGCGGGCCGAGGCCGCCGCGCCGGGACCGGTGGTCGAGCCGCCCGTACGGGTCGCCGTGGTCATCGGCAGCAATCGCGAGGGCCGGTTCGGTCCTGTCGTCGCCGGCTGGCTGCTCGACCGGATCGCGGAACGGGACGACTTCCTCCCCGAGGTCCTCGACGTCGCCTCCGTCGACCTCCCGACGGCCCTGTCGTCCTCGCCGTCGCCCGCGGTGGCCGCCGAGCTGGCGAAGGTGACGCCCGCCCTCGCCGACGCGGACGCCTTCGTCGTCCTCACCCCCGAGTACAACCACTCCTTCCCCGCGGGCCTGAAGAACCTCGTCGACTGGCACTACGGCGAGTGGCGGGCCAAGCCCGTCGCCCTGGTGTCCTACGGGGGCGTCTCCGGAGGCCTGCGGGCCGTCGAGCACCTGCGGCAGGTCTTCGCGGAGCTGCACGCCGTCACCGTGCGGGACACCGTGTCCTTCCACGGCGCCGGCGCCGCCTTCGACGAGGCCGGCCACCCGCGCGATCCCGCGGGACCCGCCGCCGCGGCGAACGCGATGTTGGATCAACTGGGCTGGTGGGCGCGGGCCTTGAAGGACGCGCGGGGGCGACGGCCGTACGCGGGATGAGGTGCGCGAGGTGCGCACCGTCATGGCCGGCGGGGAACGGGCCGTGGGCAGACGGGCGTTGGTGCCGTCTGCCCACGGTGGGCGGGATTCCCGGAGGCGGAGAGGTCAGGCGACCGAGACCGCCGACCAGGCGGCCGCCACGGCGTTGTACTCCGTGCTGCCCGCGCCGTACAGGTCCTTGGCCGCGTTCAGCGTGGCGGTGCGGGCGCCCGCGTACTTCGTCGAAGACGTCATGTAGACCGTCAGAGCGCGGTACCAGATCCTGCCCACCTTGTCGTGCCCGATGCCGGAGACCGTCGAGCCGTTGCAGGTGGGGGAGTCGTAGTCGACGCCGCCCACCGTCCTGGCCCCGCTGCCCTCCGCGAGGAGGTAGGCGAAGTGGTTGGCGACGCCGGAGGAGTAGTGGACGTCGAGGCCGCCGACCGAACTGCTCCAGCAGTCGGCCGAGTTGCCGTCCTTGGAGGGCTTGTCCATGAAGCGCAGGGCGGGCTTGCCGAAGCCGGAACGGACGATCTTCTCGCCGATCAGGTAGTCACCGGGGTCCGCCGCGTTGTTCGCGTACCACTCGACCATGGTGCCGAAGATGTCGGAGGTCGCCTCGTTCAGGCCGCCGGACTCGCCCGAGTAGGTCAGCGCGGCGGTCTTCGAGGTGACGCCGTGCGACATCTCGTGCCCCGCGACGTCGAGCGCGACCAGCGGCCCGAACGTCGTGCCGTCACCGTCCCCGTACGTCATGCAGAAGCAACTGTCGTCCCAGAAGGCGTTGTTGTAGTTGTTGCCGTAGTGCACGCGGTTGTAGGAGCCCTTGCCGTCGCCGGCTATGCCGTTCCTGCCGTGCACGTTCTTGTAGTAGTCCCAGGTCTCGTCGGTGCCGTACTGCGCGTCCACCGCCGCGGACGCGCGGTCCGCCGTCGCGCCGGTGCCCCAGTGGTTGTCCGCGTCGGTGAACAGCGTCGCGGGCGCCCGGCTGATGCAGATCCCGAAGATGCACAGGTCCGTCTTGTTCGCCGCGTCCCCGGTGTACGTGTTCCCGCGCGTCGGGTCCTTGAGCTGGTTCGTCGACCCGGACGCGGTCGTCTCCAGTGAAACGGTGCCGCTGTACAGCGACTTGCCGTCCCCGGTGGCCGTCTCGATGGTGTCCCAGGCGTCGATCCGGGCGCCGGTGCGGGCGTCGGTGAGGACCAGGCGGGCGACCGGATTGCCGAGACTGTCCTGGGCCACCACGGTGGTGCGCCAGGCGAGCCTCGGTGCCCCGTGCAGGGCGTCGACGACGAGCTGCGGCTCGGCCGTCACCTTGCGCAGCGCCTCGCCCGGGTTGGCGGCGCGCAGGGCCGACGCGGCGAGGTCGGCGGCCTTCGGCGCGGACAGCGCCGGGGTGACGCTGCTCAGGGAGACGGCCCTCGTGGTCGCCCGGTCGGCGCCGCGGTACGTGCCGCCCGGCGCCAGGTGCACCACGAAGTCACCGCCGAGGACGGGCAGATGACGGTACGTCCGGTCGTAGCGGACGTGCTGGGTGCCGTCCCGGTCCACGACGACGTCCCGTACGGAAGTGTCCTGCGCGGAGGTGAGGCCCAGGCCCGTGGCGTGGTCCACCAGCGCGGCGGCCGCGTTCGTGACGGCGGCGGCCCTGGTGGGGCGGGCGTCGGCGTGCGCGGTGGGCGCGAGCGCGGCGGCCAGCAGGGCCGCCGCGGCCGCGGCGGCGAGAGAGGAACCTCGGATGTGCCGTGTCCGACTCATCGGTCTCCTTGGGAAGGCCCTGGGGGAGGGCGCGTGGGGGAGGGCCGCACAGCCGCCTCGAAGGCGCTGCACAGCTGCCTCAGATTTAAGGGTTCATGACATGTCATGTCCATAGCGCCTCCGCGGTGGACGCGGGATGCGGCGAGAATCGTTTCCGTACCCCCACGAATGGAGACGATCATGGAGACGCCGGCCTGCCTGGCCGTTCTGACCACCATCGACTCGGCCGAGAGGGCAGGGGAGTTGGCCCGTGGCGCGGTTGCCGCGCGGGTCGCGGCCTGCGCACAGATCTCGGGACCGGTCACCTCCGTCTACCGGTGGCAGGGCGCGGTCGAGACGGCCACCGAGTGGCAGATCCACTTCAAGACGACCGAGGTCCGCTACCCCGCCCTGGAGGCGTACCTCCGCGAGGCCCACGCCTACGAGACGCCCGAGATCATCGCGACCCCGGTCGTCGCGGGCGGGGCGGACTACCTGCGGTGGGTGGCGCGGGAGACGACCCCGTGAGCGGAACGGGACCGCCCTTCTTCGTCTACGGCACCCTGCGCCCCGGCGAGCGCAACCACGACCTGTTCCTGCGCGGCCGGACCCGCTCCGAACAGCCCGCACGGATGCCGGGGCTCGTGCTCCACCCGGGGCCCGGATACCCGTACGCCGTCGAGGAGGCGGGCGGCACGGCGACCGGCGACCTCGTGACCGCACTGCCCGCCGCGTACGAGGAACTCCTCGCGGAACTCGACGCGTTGGAGGAGTACGTACCGGGCGATCCGCGCAACCTGTACGAGCGGGTGGCGCGCGACGCCGTCCTCGCCGACGGCACGGCCGTCCGCGCCTGGGTGTACGTCGCGGCGCCCTCCGTCGCCGCGCGCCTGCGGGCCGCCGGACGCCCGATCGCGAGCGGGGGGTGGCACGGCACGACGGCGGACGCGCCCGCACCCGGCCCCGGCTGAGCCGCCGTCACCGGTACGGGGTGCACCCGTGCGGGTGGCCGGCCCGTGCGCCCCGCCCGCCCGCGCGCCGGTACCCCCTAGGGTCCGGCCATGACCGACCGCGACCTCACCAGGCGACGTGTCCTCGCGCTCGGCGGCGCGGCCGTCGGCGCCGCCCTGGGCATCGGCCTCAACTCCTGCTCCGCCGAACCGAAACCGGACGCCTCCCCGGGCCCACGGACCGCCGCCCCTCCGAAGCGGCCGGACGGGCAGCCGTCGGCGCCCGCCGCGGACACCGCGGGCGGCGACTGACGTCCCGCGCCGCTCACCCCGGCCGGCCCAGGCCCGAGCGGAGCCGGACGTACGCGCGCGGCGCCGTCTACCGGCCCGCCGCCAGTGCCCGGGCCACCCCGTGCTCCTTGCGGCCGAGGAACCGCGGGTCCGGCCGGAACACCGCGTCCAGGGCGGCCTTGCCCGCCGCGAAGATCTCCCGGGTGCCGCCGTAGTACCAGGTCGCGTCGTGCTTGGCGTCGACACCGATCCCGTACGAGCGGACACCCGCCGCCCGGCACAGGGCGACGGCCCGGCGGATGTGGAAGCCCTGACTGATCAGGACCGCCTCGCGCACGCCGAAGATCCTGCGCGCCCGGACGCACGAGTCCCAGGTGTCGAAACCGGCGTAGTCGCTGACGATCCGCCGGTCCGGCACCCCGTGCGCGGTGAGATAGGCGCGCATCGCGTCCGGCTCGTCGTAGTCCTCACGGCTGTTGTCGCCGGTGACGAGCACGACCTCGATCCGGCCCGCCCGGTACAGCTTCGCGGCCGCGTCCAGCCGGTGCGCGAGATACGGCGACGGCTCGCCGTCCCACAGACCCGCGCCGAAGACGACCGCCACCGGGGTGCGCGGGGCGTCCGCCGTCGTCCGCAGCCGGTCGCCCGTCGTCACGTACATCCACGTCATCGGGAGGAGGGCCAGCACGCACAGCACCATCAGCGCCTGCACCGCCCGTCGTCGGCCCGGCCGGGTCCGCGGCAGGCGTACCGCGCGCAGCAGCCGGAGCGGGCGCGGCCGGCGCAGGACCGGACGCTTCGGGCGCGGCATACGCGGCAGTCGCGGCATGGTCGATGTCCCCCAGATGACGTCACGCGTGGGTGCGGGCCGGGTCCCGCGGCCGGGTCCGACGGACGCCGATCCTCACGTACGTGTTCGACACAGGAGGACGCGACGCAAGCCCGTTCGGTTCGCCGGGGCGTCGTGAGTGCTGTCACCCGTGACGCGGGAACCGCAGGTGGGAGCCGGTCGTCCGGCAGGAGTACCGTGCGGTGAACCGCCGGAAAACGCCCGACATGCCCGTGCAACGGCCCGGCAACCTCCTACCGCGAGGATCGCCCCCATGACGGCGTCGCACCCAGAACGAGACGAGTCCCCGGCCCGCTCCGCGGAGCCGCCGCGCGCCGACCGGTTCGACGGGCAGCTCGACACCACGGCGCAGCTGATGAACCGGATCACCAGTCAGCTCGGCAGCCAGCTCAGCCTGGTCTCGCTCAACGGCACCCGCCGTCCCGCGCCGCCCCCGCTCGTGCTGGCCGCCCACGGCAGCCGCGACCCGCGCGCGCTGAGCACCGTCCGCGCCCTGGCCGAACGCGTCCGCGAACTGCGCCCGCACCTGACCGTGCGCCTCGGCCACATCGACGTGAGCGACCCGCCGCTCTCCGGCACGCTCGCCTCGCTCGGCGGCGGACAGGGCGCCGGCGCCGTGCTCGTCCCGCTGCTGCTCGGCCGCGGCCACCACGTCCGGCGCGACCTGCCCCGGGCGGCGGCGGCCGCCCCCGGCCCGCCGGTCCGCGTCGCCGCTCCGCTCGGCCCGCACCCGCTGCTCGTCGAGACCCTCCACGACCGGCTCGTGGAGGCCGGGTGGCCGGCCGGGATGAGCGACGCGGCCCGCCGCGCCAGCGCCGTCGTCCTCGCCTCCGCCGGCTCCCGGCTCGTGGAGTCCGCCGCCGACACCCGCCGCACCGCCCTCCTGCTCGCCGAACGGCTCGGCGTGCCCGTCGTCCCCGCGTACGCCTCCGGCGCCGCCCCGACCGTCCCGGCCGCCCTGCGCGCCCTCGCCGCCCGGGGCCGCCACCGCGTCGCCGTCGCCTCCCACTTCACCGCCCCGGGCCGGCTCGCCTCCCGCTGCGCCGAGGCCGGCCCGTGGATCCGCGCCGAACCCCTCGGCGACCACCCGGCGATGGTCCGTCTCGTCCTGCACCGCTACGACCAGGCGCTCGCGACTCCCGAACCCGCCCCGGAACGCACCCTCACCCCCGCCTGACCCCGGCGGTTCCCGGCCCTCCCGTGCCCGTCGCCACCGGTGCCGGGCACCCCGCCTGTCACCGGCTGCGTCTACTGTCGGTGCATGGAAGGCATGGAACCGCACGCAGCAACACCCGCACCGAAGGCCCCCGAGAACCCCGCCGCCCACGACGAGTACGACGTGTCCGCCGTCGAGCGCCGGGCCGTCGAGCCCGACAAACACCCCGGCCGCACCGCCTTCCAGCGCGACCGCGCCCGCGTCCTGCACTCGGCCGCCCTGCGCCGCCTCGCCGGCAAGACCCAGGTCGTCACCCCCGGCACCCTGCCCCAGGTCCTCGGCTCCGCCCGCGGCACGGAGATCCCCATCCAGGTGTGGGACGCCAGCCCCCGCACCCGGCTGACCCACTCCCTGGAGTGCGCGCAGGTCGGCCGCGACCTCGGCGCCGCCCTCGGCTGCGACCCCGACCTGGTCGAGGCGGCCTGCCTCTCGCACGACCTCGGCCACCCGCCCTTCGGGCACAACGGCGAACAGGCGCTCAACGAATTCGCCGAGGACTGCGGCGGGTTCGAGGGCAACGCCCAGTCGCTGCGCCTGCTCACCCGGATCGAGCCCAAGCGCTTCGTGCGCAGCGACATGGTCGCCTCGGCGCCCGCCGACGCCGACGAGGACCTCGTCAGCGTCGGCCTCAACCTCACCCGGGCCGCCCTCGACGCCGCCACCAAGTACCCGTGGCCCAGAGGCGCCTGCCCCACCGACCCCGCGTCACCCAAGTTCGGGGTCTACGAGGACGACCGGCCGGTGTTCGACTGGATCCGCCGGGGCGCCCCCGGCACCCGGACCTGCTTCGAGGCCCAGGTGATGGACTGGTCCGACGACGTGGCCTACTCGGTGCACGACGTCGAGGACGGCCTGCACGCCGGCCACATCGACCCCGCGAGTCTGACGTCCGGGCCCGAGCGCGCGGAGATCTTCGCCGTCGCCATCGGCCGCTACGTGCCCGCCGACACCGGACCGGACGAGCTGGCCGAAGCGCTCGACCGGCTCCTCGCCCAGGAGTGGTGGCCGCACCGCTACGACGGATCGGCCGTCGCCCAGGCCCGCCTGAAGGACGCCACCAGCCAGCTCATCGGCCGGTTCTGCCTGGCGGCGGAGGGCGCCACCCGCGCCCGCCACGGCAGCGGCCGCCTCACCCGGTACGCGGCGGAGCTGGTCGTCCCCCGCGCCGCCCGCCACGAGTGCGCCGTCCTCAAGGCGGTCGCCGACCGGTACGTCATGCAGCGCGCCGAACAGGAGCGGCTCCGCGCCGACCAGCGGATCGTCGTCGCCGAACTCGCCGAGGCGCTCACCGCCCGCGCGCCCGAGGTGCTCGATCCGCAGTTCCGCGCCCTGTTCGAGCACGCGGCCGACGACCGCGCGCGCAAGCGGGTGATCGTCGACCAGATCGCATCCCTCACGGATGCCTCGGCGCGTTCCCTGCACCTCAGGCTCACCACGCGTTCCCATGGAGGCGCCGGAGTGTGACCCTGCGTGGCCTGATCGGGCCACTCCCCCTTCCCGCATCACGCTCCGTGCGGGACTCTCGCATATGGCGACATCCTTACGAGGAGGCATCAAGTGGTCGACGCGGATCAGACATTCGTCATCGTCGGAGGAGGCCTGGCAGGCGCCAAGGCGGCCGAGACGCTCCGAGCGGAGGGCTTCACCGGACGCGTGATACTGATCTGCGACGAACGCGACCACCCCTACGAGCGTCCGCCGCTGTCCAAGGGCTACCTCCTCGGCAAGGAGGAACGCGACAGCGTCTTCGTCCACGAACCCGCCTGGTACGCGCGCAACGACATCGAGCTGCACCTCGGCCAGACCGTCGACGCGATCGACCGCGAGGCCAGGACCGTCCGCTTCGGGGACGACGGCACCCTCGTCCACTACGACAAGCTCCTCGTCGTCACGGGCTCCGAGCCGCGCCGCCTCGACATCCCGGGCACCGACCTCGCCGGCGTGCACCACCTGCGCCGCCTCGCCCACGCCGAGCGGCTCAAGGGAGTCCTCGCCGCCCTCGGCCGGGACAACGGCCACATCGTCATCGCCGGAGCCGGCTGGATCGGCCTGGAGATCGCCGCGGCGGCCCGCGAATACGGCGCCGAGGTCACCGTCGTCGAACACGGGGCGACCCCGCTGCACAGCGTGCTCGGCCCCGAACTGGGCCAGGTCTTCGCCGAGCTGCACCGCGAGCACGGCGTGCGGTTCCACTTCGGCGCCCGGCTCACCGAGATCATCGGCCAGGACGGCATGGTGCTGGCCGCCCGCACCGACGACGGCGAGGAGCACCCCGCGCACGACGTCCTCGCCGCCATCGGCGCCGCCCCGCGCACCGGCCTCGCCGAGGCCGCGGGCCTGGAACTCGCGGGCCGCGAGCACGGCGGGGGCATCGCGGTCGACGAGATGCTGCGCACCTCCGACCCCGACGTGTACGCCGCCGGCGACGTCGCCTCCTTCCACCACCCCCTCTTCGACACCCGGCTGCGCGTCGAGCACTGGGCCAACGCCCTGAACGGCGGACCGGCCGCCGCCCGCTCCATGCTGGGCCGCGGCACACCGTACGACCGGGTGCCCTACTTCTTCTCCGACCAGTACGACGTCGGCCTGGAGTACTCGGGCTGGGCGCCCCCGGGGACGTACGACCAGGTGGTGATCCGCGGAGACGCCGGCAAGCGCGAGTTCATCGCCTTCTGGCTGAAGGAGGGCAGGGTGCTCGCCGGGATGAACGTGAACGTGTGGGATGTCACGGACCCGATCCAGCAGCTCGTCCGCTCCCGGATCCAGGTGGACGCCGACGCGCTCGCCGACCCGCACGTCCCCCTGGACAGCCTGCTCCCCTGACGCACGGCGGCACCCGCCGCCCCACCCCTCCCGTGCCGGGGTCCGGAGCAGTTCCCCCGGACCCCGGCACGGCGTCCCTCACCTCGCCCCGGGAGTGTCCGTCCGGCCCCGTAGAATCACCACGTGGCCGGCAGGATCAACGACGAGGACGTGAAGGCGGTTCGGGACGCGGTCCCGATCGACGCCGTGGTGTCCGAGTACCTCCAGCTGCGCAACGCGGGCGGCGGGAACCTGAAGGGCCTGTGCCCCTTCCACGACGAGAAGTCACCGTCGTTCCAGGTCAGCCCCAGCAAGGGCCTCTTCCACTGCTTCGGCTGCCAGGAGGGCGGCGACACCATCACGTTCGTGATGAAGGTCGACCACCTCACCTTCTCCGAATCGGTGGAGCGCCTCGCCGGCCAGGCCGGCATCACCCTGCGCTACGAGGAGGGCGGGTACAACCCCTCCCACCAGCGCGGCGAGCGGATCCGCCTGGTCGAGGCGCACAAGGCCGCCGCCCAGTTCTACATCGAGCAGCTCGGCACCAGCCCCGAGGCCGACACCGGCCGCACGTTCCTCGCCGAGCGCGGGTTCGACCAGGCCGCCGCCGCCCACTTCGGTGTCGGCTACAGCCCCCAGGGCTGGGACCACCTCACCCGCCACCTGCGCGGCAAGGGCTTCACCGACAAGGAGCTGGTCCTCTCCGGCCTCTCCCAGGAGGGCCGCCGCGGCCCCATCGACCGCTTCCGCGGCCGCCTCATGTGGCCCATCCGCGACATCGGCGGCGAGGTCGTCGGCTTCGGCGCGCGCAAGCTCTACGAGTCCGACAACGGCCCGAAGTACCTGAACACGCCCGACACGGCGATCTACAAGAAGTCCCAGGTGCTGTACGGCATCGACCTCGCCAAGAAGGACATCGCCAAGAGCAGCCGGGCGGTCGTCGTCGAGGGATACACCGACGTCATGGCCTGCCACATGGCCGGCATCACCACCGCCATCGCGACCTGCGGCACCGCGTTCGGCACCGACCACATCAAGATCCTCCGCCGCCTCCTCATGGACAACGGCTCGGCCCGGGTGATCTTCACCTTCGACGGCGACGCGGCCGGCCAGAAGGCGGCCCTGCGCGCCTTCGAGGACGACCAGAAGTTCGCCGCCGAGACGTACATCGCCATCGCCCCCGACGGCATGGACCCCTGCGAGCTGCGCCTCGCCAAGGGCGACGAGGCCGTCGCCGACCTCGTCGAACCGCGCACACCGCTCTTCGAGTTCGCGCTGCGCCAGATCGTCCTGCGCTACGACCTGGAGACCCCGGCCGGCCGCGCCGCCGCCCTCGACGAGGCCGCCCCGATCGTCGCCCGCATCAAGAACAGCGGCGCCCAGCACGAGGTGGCCGTACAGCTCGCCGGCATGCTCGGCATCCTCGACACCCAGTTCGTCGTCAAGCGGGTGGCGCAGCTGGCCCGTTGGGCACGCGACCGCGGCGGCAGGGGACCCGCCCCCGCCGGGAACCGCGCCCAGCAGACGTACACCGCCGCCCAGGCCCCGACGAACGGCGGCCCGGCCCTCACCCTGCGCAACCCCGTCTTCGCCACCGAGCGCGAGCTGCTCAAACTCGCCCTGCAGCGCCCCGAACTGGTCGCCCCGGCATTCGACGCGTACGGCATCGACGAGTTCACCGCACCCCCGTACGCCGCGGTGCGCCAGGCCGTCATGGACGCGGGCGGCGCCGACCACGGCGTTCAGGACCCCCAGGAGTACCTGATCCGCGTCCGCGACGCCGCCCCGGACGACGCCGTACGGGCCATGGTCACGGAACTGGCGGTCGAGGCGATCCTGCGCAAGACGGTCGACGAGACGTACGCGGGCGACCAGCTCGTCGCGGTCCGCCGCCGCGCCGTCGACCGCCGCATCCGGGAGGTCCAGGGCTCCCTGTCCCGGCTCAGCGCGGGCGGCGACCCGGCCCAGCTGGCAGCCGTGCAGAACGAGTTGTGGGTCCTCCAGCAGTACGGGCAGGCGCTGCGCGAGAAGGGCGCCGAAGCCCTCTGAGGCCGGCCCGGGCCCGCGGGGCCGGGGTGGTGCGCGCGGTCGCGGCGGGGCGCGCGGGCGGCGGGACGCGTCCGCGGGGGCCCGGCACATGCCAATCCCGGACCGTCTCCCACCGCTTTCGGCTCCGCTGAACTGCGCACTCGTCCGGAACGGTCACCAGGCGGTCACGGACCGGACGCAAAAAGTCACCGCACGCCCCTCGTGGCGGCGATGTGTCGTACTCCACACTGGGTTCCGGTGCCTGAGTCCTCGGAGCGCGGCCGACCCGCACGCGACGGGTTCCCTTTTCCCGCGGTTCCGCCAAACGACTACGGGATGGACAGCGGCGAGGCCGTCGAGCCCATCCCGGACGTACCGCTGCCGCACGACTCAGCAGCGACATTCCTGGAGGTCGCCCCCGTGCAGACCCAGACCCTCGCCGAGACCGACAACACCACCGTCACGGACGCGGACGCCGACGTCGTCGCGGCGGTACCCGCGCAGAGCCGTGCCGCCCACCACCCCGAGGCCGACCCGGACGGCCCGCCGCAGAACCCCGGGGCAGAGGCGGAAGTGGAGACCGAGGCCGAGGAGCCCGCCGAAGTGCCGCGAGGCCGTGCCGCCGACACCGGCGGCCCCTCGTCGGACCTGTTCCGCCAGTATCTGCGCGAGATCGGGCGGATCCCGCTGCTCACCGCGGCCGAGGAGGTCGAGCTCGCCCGCCGCGTCGAGGCCGGGCTCTTCGCGGAGGAGAAGCTCCGCCTCGCCACGGACCTGGACAGCCAGCTCGCCCTCGACCTCGACAAGATCGTCGTCATGGGCCGGATGGCCAAGCGCCGGCTCATCGAGGCGAACCTGCGGCTCGTCGTCTCGGTGGCCAAGCGGTACGTGGGGCGCGGGCTGACCATGCTCGACCTGGTCCAGGAGGGCAATCTCGGGCTCATCCGGGCGGTCGAGAAGTTCGACTACGCCCGCGGCTACAAGTTCTCCACGTACGCCACCTGGTGGATCCGGCAGGCCATGTCCCGCGCCCTCGCCGACCAGGCACGCACCATCCGCGTCCCCGTGCACGTGGTCGAGCTGATCAACCGGGTGGTCCGGGTGCAGCGGCGGATGCTCCAGGAGCGCGGCTACGAACCCAGTCCCGAAGAGGTCGCCGCCCATCTCGACCTGACCGGCGAGCGGGTCAGCGAGGTGCTGCGGCTGGCCCAGGAGCCGGTGTCCCTGCACGCGCCCGTGGGGGAGGAGGACGACGTCGCCCTCGGCGACCTCATCGAGGACGGCGACGCCGCCTCACCGGTCGAGTCCGCCGCGTTCCTGCTGCTCAGGCAGCACCTGGAGGCGGTGCTGTCGACGCTGGGGGAGCGGGAGCGGAAGGTCGTGCAGCTGCGGTACGGGCTGGCGGACGGGCGGCCGCGGACCCTGGAGGAGATAGGCCGCATCTTCGGTGTCACGCGCGAACGCATCCGGCAGATCGAGTCCAAGACCCTCAACAAGCTGCGGGACCACGCCTTCGCGGACCAGCTCCGCGGCTATCTGGACTGACCCGTCCCCGGCAGGGGGCGCCGCCCCCGGACCCCCCGCTCCTCGAAGCCGGAGCGGCTGAAGGATCTTCAGCGGGGTCCAGGGACAGCGGCCGTGCCCTAGGGCCTGTCGTTTGGATCATGCGGCGGGTCGCGGGGCTGGGCACGCCCTCCCCCAAGCTCTTCGAGCAGGGGGGACCCCCAGCCGCGTTGTCGTCGGTTGCCGACGTCCCCCAGCCTTCGGCCGGGAGGTGCCCCCACCGCGTCGTCGCCCTCCTCCGCCTTGCAGCTGCACGCACCCAGCCCCGCTCGGCCCAGCCGACAAGGCACCGCACCTCGGCGCCGCCTGATCCAAACGACAGGCCCTAGTCGACCTCGGCGACCGCCTGGGCGAACTGGGCCTGGTAGAGGCGGGCGTAGGCGCCGCCGGACTCCAGCAGCTCGGCGTGCGCGCCCTGTTCGACGATCGCGCCGTCCTCCATCACGAGGATCGTGTCGGCGTCCCGGATCGTCGACAGGCGGTGGGCGATCACGAACGACGTCCGGCCGTGCGCCAGCTTCGCCATCGCCTTCTGGATCAGCACCTCGGTCCGGGTGTCCACGGAGCTGGTCGCCTCGTCGAGCACCAGGATGACCGGGTCCGACAGGAAGGCCCGGGCGATGGTGATCAGCTGCTTCTCGCCCGCGCTGACGCCCGATCCCTCGTCGTCGATCACGGTGTCGTAGCCGTCGGGCAGCGTACGGACGAACCGGTCGGCGTGCGCGGCGCGCGCCGCCTCCTCGATCTCCCCGCGGGTGACCTCCCGCGCGGCGCCGTACGCGATGTTGTCGGCGATCGTGCCCCCGAACAGCCAGGTGTCCTGGAGCACCATGCCGACGGCGGCCCGCAGTTCGTCACGGGAGATGGACGCCACGTCGACCCCGTCGAGGGTGATGCGGCCGCCCGTGACGTCGTAGAACCGCATCAGCAGGTTCACCAGGGTGGTCTTGCCGGCCCCGGTCGGGCCGACGATGGCCACCGTCCGGCCCGGCTCCACCGTCAGCGAGAGGTCCTCGATGAGCGGCTTCTCCGGGTCGTAGCGGAACGACACGTGTTCCAGCGCCACGCGCCCGCGCAGTTCGGCGGGGCCGGCCGAGACCGCCGGGTCCGCCGGCTGCTCGTCCGCGTCGAGGATCTCGAAGACCCGCTCCGCCGACGCCACGCCCGACTGCACCAGGTTCGCCATCGACGCGACCTGCGTCAGCGGCATCGAGAACTGGCGGGAGTACTGGACGAAGGCCTGCACGTCACCGATCGACAGCGTGCCGGAGGCGACGCGCAGTCCGCCGACCACCGCGACCAGCACGTAGTTGAGGTTCGAGACGAACATCATCAGCGGCTGCATGATCCCGCTGTTGAACTGGGCCTTGAACCCGGCCTGGTAGAGCTTCTCGTTCTGCTCGGCGAACTGCGCGGCCGACTCGTCGGCCCGCCCGAACACCTTCACCAGGTTGTGGCCGGTGTACATCTCCTCGATGTGGGCGTTGAGCTTGCCGGTGGTGCGCCACTGCTGCACGAAGTGCGGCTGCGAGCGCTTGCCGATCCGGGTCGCGACGACGAACGACAGCGGCACCGTGACCAGCGCGACGAGCGCGAGCAGCGGCGACACCCAGAACATCATCGCGAGCACGCCCACGATGGTCAGCAGCGAGTTGACGAGCTGGCCCATCGACTGCTGGAGGGTCTGCTGGATGTTGTCCATGTCGTTCGTGGCCCGGCTGAGGACCTCACCGCGCTGCCGCTTGTCGAAGTACGACAGCGGCAGCCGCGACAGCTTCGCCTGGAGGTCCTCGCGCATCCGGAAGACGGTCCTGTTGACGGACCGGTTCACCAGCCGCGTCGCGACCGCCATCAGCAGGCCGGCCAGCAGGAACGTACAGAGCGCGATCAGCAGGACGTTGCCGACGGCGTGGAAGTCGATGCCCTCGCCGGGGGTGAAGGCCGTGCTCTTGAGCATGTCGGCGACGGCACCCTGGCCGTGCGCGCGCAGCGAGTCCAGGGACTCGGCCTTGGTGGCGCCGGCCGGCATCTGCCGGCCGACGATGCCCGCGAAGACCAGGTCGGTGGCCCGGCCGAGGATCTTCGGGCCGACCACCGACAGGCCGACGCTGAAGACCACGGCGACCAGCATGACGTACAGCGTGGCGCGCTCGGGCTTGAACTGGGTGAGCAGCCTGCGGCCCGACACCTTGAATTCCATCGAGCGCTGGTCCGGGCCGCTCCCGGCCATCATGCGCCCCATCGGCCCGGCCATCAGGCGGCCTCCGCTTCCGTCAGCTGGGAGAGGACGATCTCCCGGTAGGTCTCGTTGTCGGCCATCAGTTCGTGATGGCGTCCGGTGCCGACGACCCGGCCCTCGTCGAGGACCACGATCCGGTCGGCGTCGCGGATGGTCGACACCCGCTGGGCGACGATCACCACGGTGGCCTCGGCGGTCTCCTCGGCGAGCGCCGCGCGCAGGGCCGCGTCGGTCGCGTAGTCGAGGGCCGAGAAGGAGTCGTCGAAGAGGTAGATCTCGGGGCGCTGCACGAGGGTGCGGGCGATGGCCAGGCGCTGGCGCTGGCCGCCCGACACGTTGGTGCCGCCCTGGGCGATCGGCGCGTCCAGGCCGCCTTCGAGGCGCTCGACGAAGCCCTTGGCCTGCGCGACGTCCAGCGCGTGCCACAGCTCCTCGTCGGTCGCGTCGGGGTTGCCGTAGCGCAGGTTGGTGGCGACCGTCCCGGCGAACAGGTACGGCTTCTGCGGGACCAGTCCGACCGTTCTGGCCAGCAGCTTCGGGCCGATCGTCGCGACGTCGACGCCGTCGACGAGGACCTCGCCGTCGGTGGCGTCGAACAGCCGGGGGACCAGGCCGAGGAGCGTCGACTTGCCGCTGCCCGTCGAGCCGATGACGGCGGTGATCTCCCCGGGGCGTGCCACGAGGTCGACGGACTTCAGGACCGGCTCCTCGGCGCCCGGGTAGCGGAAGCCCGCGCCGCGGAGCTCCAGGTGGCCGTGACGGCGCAGCTCCAGGACGGGCGCGAGGGGCGGGACCACGCTGCTGTCCGTGCCCAGGACCTCCTGGATGCGCTCGGCGCAGACCTCCGCGCGCGGCACCATCATGAACATGAAGGTGGCCATCATCACGGACATGACGATCTGCATCAGATAGGCGAGGAACGCGGTGAGGTCACCGATCTGCATGCCCCCGCTGTCGATGCGGTGGGCGCCGAACCAGACGACCGCGATGGACGACAGGTTCACCACCGTCATGACGATCGGGAACATCAGCGCGAGCATCCGGCCGGTGGCCAGCGACGTCTCGGTGAGGTCGGTGTTGGCGCCCTTGAAGCGCTCCTTCTCGTAACCGTCGCGGACGAACGCGCGGATCACCCGGTTGCCGGTGATCTGCTCGCGCAGCACCCGGTTCACGGTGTCCAGGCGCACCTGCATCGTGCGGAAGAGGGGGCGCAGCCGGCGCACGATCAGCGTGACGCAGATGCCGAGGGTCGGCACCACGGCGATGAGCACCGCGGACAGCGGCACGTCGAGGCCGAGGGCCAGGATGATGCCGCCCACACACATGATCGGGGCCGACACCAGGAGGGTGAACGTCATCAGTGCGAGCATCTGCACCTGCTGGACGTCATTGGTGGTGCGGGTGATCAGCGAGGGCGCCCCGAAGTGACCCATCTCACGGGCGGAGAAGGACTGGACGCGGTCGAAGACGGCGGCCCGGACGTCCCGGCCGACCGCGGACGCCGTGCGGGCGCCGTAGTAGACGGCTCCGATGTTGCAGACGACCTGAGCCAGCGAGATGCCGATCATCAGGGCGCCGAAGGACAGGATGTAGTCCGTGTCCCCCTTCACGACACCGTTGTCGATGATGTGCGCGTTCAGCGTGGGCAGGTAGAGCGTGGCGCAGGTCTGCAGGAACTGCAGCAGCACCAGGAGGGCGATGGGTTTCTTGTACGGACTGAGGTGGGTCCGCAGGAGTCGTATGAGCACGCGGGGTCTCTCGGGATCGTCGACGGCTGGGTGATCGGCGGGCGCTGGATGGTGCACCACCCCCTATCGTCGGACACTCCACCGGTGTTACCTCAAGCGAATAACCCAAGTGCGGACCAAGAACCGGCCATGGCTCCGTCCGGGGACGTACGCCTGGTCGGATCCCGTGAGCCGGTCCGAACCCGTTACGCCCGGAACGCCCCGGGATGCGTCTGTTCCCGTACGGACACGTACTGCTGGCGTACGGCCTGGCCCACGGCGAGTTCCTCGCCCGGCTCCAGCACCTGGGCGACCGGACCCTGCCAGTTGGGCGGGTTCCGCGGGTCGAGGGTGCCCTGGGAGGCGCCGAGGGCCCAGGCGGCCTGGCGGGCCGCGCCGAGCGCCGCGTAGTCCGCGGGCTGCGGCACCACGACCGGCGCGCCGAACAGCGCGGGCGCCACGGCCTGGACGGCGGGAAGCTCCGCGGCCTGGCCGAGCAGGAAGATCCGGCGGACGTCGACACCGCGCCCGCGCAGGACGTCGAGCGCGTCCGCGAGCCCGCAGAGCATGCCCTCGAACGCCGCCCGCGCGAGATGCTCGGGCCGCATCGACTCCCGGCGCAGCCCCGCCAGGGTCCCCGCCGTGTGCGGCAGGTTCGGCGTGCGCTCGCCCTCCAGGTACGGCAGCAGGACCAGCCCGTGCGAGCCGGGCGTCGACTTCATCGCCAGGTCGGACAGGCCCTCCAGGTCCGGCACGCCGAGCATCTCGGCGGCGCCGCGCAGGGCCCGTACGGCGTTGAGGGTGCTGACGACCGGGAGGTGCATGCCGGTCGCGTCCGCGAGGGAGGTGATCATGCCGGTGGAGTCCACCAGCGCCTCGGTGTGCACGGCCATCACGGAACCGGAGGCGCCGAGCGACACCACCGCGTCGCCGAGCCCGATGCCGAGCCCGAACGCCGCCGCCATGGTCTCGCCGGTGCCGGCGGATATCAGCAGCCCCTCGGGCGTGGTCCCCGCCGCGTCGGCCGGGCCGAGCACCTCGGGGAGCGCGGCCCCATGGCCGAGTGCGAGTTCGATGAGGTCGGGGCGGTAGCCGCCGGTCGCCGCCGACCAGTAGCCGGTGCCGGAGGCGCCGCCCCGGTCCGTGGTCCTGCGCACCGGCCGGCCGAGCAGCTGCCACACCAGCCAGTCGTGGGCCTGGAGCAGCATGGCGGTCCGCCGCGCAGCGTCGGGTTCGGTCTTGTTCAGCCAGCGGAGCTTGGTCACCGGCTGGGCGGCCTGCGGGACGCTGCCCACGGCCTGTGCCCATGCCTCGCGCCCGCCGAGCGCGTCGATCAGATCGGCCGCGGCGACCTGCGCCCGCTTGTCACCGCCGACCAGCGCGGGCCGCACGGTGTTGCCCTGTACGTCCAGCGGGACGAGGCCGTTCTGCTGCGCGGACACGCCGATCGCCTGCACGCCTTCGAGCAGGCCGCCGCCGGCGGCCTCGCCCAGGGACAGCAGCCAGGCCTGTGGATCCACGTCGGAAGGACGTCCGCCGCCCTCGGCGCCGTCGAGCGGGTGCGGCGCGTAGCCCTGCCGCAGCACGGTGCCCGTGTCCGCGTCGCAGACGACGATGCGAGTGAAATCGGGCGAACTGTCCAACCCGGCGACTATCCCCATGGGCGAAATTCTGCCGTACGACGGGGGGTGGCGGCGCCGGGTGGGTGCACGAGATCCGGCGCGGCCCCTGATTCCCCTGGTGTCACGGGTGTGCCGGTCAGGTGTTGCTGGTGCCCCAGTCGTCCTGTCCGGCCCCGCCCGTGTTCCGCTGCCGCAGCGAGCGGACCCGGTCGGTGACCGAGTCGGGGACGCGGTCGCCCACCTTCTCGCTCACCGTGTGGAACGCCTTGCCCGCGATCGCGCGGCCCTGCTGGGCGGCGGTCTCGGCGGTGTTGCGCACCGCCGGGTTCTGCGAGACCTGGCGAGCGGACTTCCTCAGCTGTTCGTAACGCTCTCGCCCGGCGCGCGTGCCGAGCACGTACCCCAGGGCCAGTCCGGCGACGAATGTGAGCTTGTAGCGCATGACAGCCACCCTTCCCTTGCGTCGGCATCGGTACGGAGGGAACCGATTGGCGGAGCACCCCCCTGCTTGCGCTAATGTATGTGTCGCAGCGAGCGCACGCCCCCTGGCGAATACCCAGGTAGGTGCGTTCGATGCAACGAGACATTCCCCTGTAGCTCAATTGGCAGAGCAGCCGGCTGTTAACCGGCAGGTTACTGGTTCGAGTCCAGTCGGGGGAGCTCGGTCTCCTGTAGCTCAATTGGCAGAGCAGCCGGCTGTTAACCGGCAGGTTACTGGTTCGAGTCCAGTCGGGAGAGCAACGGAAGAGGACCCCTCAGGGGTCCTTTTTCATGTCCGGGGGAACCGCTCGGGGCACGCCGAAGTCCTCATGGTCGTGCGATGCCGACCATCCGAAGCAGGAGATCGTATGAGCGGCTATGCTGCGGCAGACGGCGCGCACAAATGTGCGCGGCGCGCCGTAACGGGGCGGTAGCTCAGCCGGTTAGAGCAGCGGACTCATAATCCGTCGGCCGTGGGTTCGAGTCCCACCCGCCCCACCACACGCTACGCGTGAAGAATCGATGCGACCAGCAACTTCGCTGGTGGATCAGGCGAGTTGAGAGCCCGCGAGGGCGCCCCGCCCGACCGTGGAACCCCGGTCGCAGGGCCCTCGCGGAGGCCCCCCCTTCCGCCCAACTCGCCCCTCACCCGAACGGCCTGACCGGGCCTCGGACGGAGTACACGCGAGCCGCCCCGAGGCCGTACCGGAGAGGCCCGCGGCACTGATCGCGGGGCCTTCACAAGGCCCCCTCCGGGCGGCCGCACCCACCGGATCCCGCGCCGGACCCCCAGGCGCCCTCCAGGACACCCGCCGCACCGGTCCCGTCCCGGTCGGCGCCGGTCCCGTCCCGCTCCGCACCGGGTCCGCACCCGGTCCGCGGGGCCCGTCTCCTCCCCGGGGGGACGAGAGCGCCGTACCGAACATGCTGCTCGGAGGGTAGGAGCCGTTCTCCGTGGGCACCATGCGTCTAAGCGCGTCGGTGATGACGCGGGGGATCGTCAGTCATGAGGAGGGGTCATGAACCGTCAGATCCGGATTCGCGTCAGCCGCCGGCCCGCAGCGCCGCGCGAGATGCCGATCGACCGCAGGACCCCGTCGGGGCGCATCCTGCCGTACTGAACCGGCCGTCACTCCCAGCCGGTTCCGCTGTTCCCCGCCCTGTTCTCCCTCCTTCTCCTTCACCCTCCTTCACTCTCCTTCTCCCGCTCCCGCTCCCGTCCGGAGCCCGCCGAGCCGCGAGTGGCTTGATCTGATGGTCAGGTTGACTCACGAACTCGTTTCGTCGTACATCCGGGCGGGCAGTCACTCGGCAGCGTTTGTCCCGGTCCGTCCGGACCGAGGGAGGGGGAGCGCTGTGCGTGACCATGTGCGTTCGGCGGACGGCCGGTTGCTGCGCGTCGAGATCTCGGGGGACCCACGGGGACGCCCCGTGTTCCTGCTGCACGGCATGCCCGGCAGCCGCGTCGGACCGCGGCCCCGGTCCATGTTCCTGTACCAGCGCGGCACCCGGCTGATCAGCTACGACCGCCCCGGGTACGGGGGATCGGACCGGCTCCCGGGACGGCGCGTCGTCGACGTCGTGCAGGACGTCACCTCCATCGCGGACGCGCTCGGCATCGAGCGGTTCGCCGTGGCCGGCCGGTCCGGGGGCGCCCCGCACGCGCTGGCCTGCGCCGCGCTGATGCCGCAGCGGGTGACCCGGGCCGCGGCCCTCGTGGGACTCGCGCCGCGCGGCGCCGAGGGGCTCGACTGGTTCGCCGGGATGGCACCGTCGAACGTCAACGAGTTCCGGACCGCGTTCACCGACCCGGACCGCTTCACCGCCCGGCTGATCCCGCGGTCCGCCGCCATCCGCCGGGACCCGGTCCGCCTCCTGGAGGACCTGCGCCCCGAACTCACCGCCGACGACCGGCAGATCGTCTCCGACAACACCATCCGCTCGATGCTGCTGCGCAACTACCGCGAGGCGCTGCGGACCTCCCCGTACGGCTGGATCGACGACGCGCTCGCCCTCACCGGGACCTGGGGCTTCGAACCGGCGGACATCCGCGTGCCGGTGCTGCTCTGGCACGGGGTGAAGGACGTGTTCTCCCCGGCCTCGCACTCCTCCTGGATGGCCGCCCGGATCCCCCGGGCCACCGCCGTCCTCGAACCCACCGCCGCGCACTTCGCCGCGCTGCGGGCCCTGCCCAAGGTGCTCGCCTGGCTGCTGGCCGACACCCCGGTGTGGCCCGGCAGCAGGAGGAGCCGCGCGGTGACCTCCGGCGCGGGCGCCCACGCCGACGTCCCGCAGGCACCGTCCGGCCGGGCGCGCTCGCAGGCTGCCGCCGCGCTCTGAGGATTCCGGGCGGTGTGCACCCGAAAGGGCCCGCGGTCCGGTCGGTCACCGGGCCCCGGCACGAGACGGGGCCCCGCTCACCGGACGCCCGTCGCGACCGTTCCCCGACGTCCGGAGTGCGTCTCCGTGCCGGGGCCCCGGCCCACCGGCCCGTGTTCGCGACGTGAGACCCCGACGTCGTCGGGGCGCCCGGAGCAGCCGGCCCTCGGCCACTCCGGGCGCCCCCGCGCCTCACACCGCCAGCGGTTCCAGGTCCCGGTAGATGCGGCGGTCGTCCGCGGCGACGCGGGTCAGGCCGTTCTCCTCGCCGAGCAGCGCGCGCAGCTCCGACAGGGCCTCCTCGCGCAGCCGGCGGGCCTCGTCACGGCGGCCGAGCGCGGCCAGGGTGAGGCCCGCGTTCGCGACGACCGCGAGGGTCTCCGGGTGGTGCGGGCCGAGCACCGTACGGAGGGTCACCATCGCCTTCTCCTCCAGGTCGCGGGCCTCCTCCAGCCGGCCCTGGTCGGCGAGGACGTTGGCGTAGTTGACGCCCGTGAACAGGGTGTGGGGGTGCTTCTCGCCGAGGACCTCGCCCATCCGCCGCAGCACCTTGCGGAACACCTTCTCCGCCTCCTCGGCGTCGCCGCAGCCCCAGTGGAAGATCCCCAGGTTGTTCAGCGCCGCCTGGGTGTACGGGTGGGCCTCGCCCGGCACCTTCATGTACTCCGTGAGGGCGTCCCGGGCCACCTCGCGCGCCGCCTCCCGCTCGTCCGCCGCGAACAGGTCCGCCGCCATGTTGAGGTCGCAGGCCAGCGAGTCCGGCGTCGGCGCCTCGTACTGCTGCCGGTACTGCGCGCGCGTCGCCGTCGTGAGCCGGCGGGCGTCCTCGAACTCGCCCGCCCGCCGCAGCGACACCGCGAGGGACTTGGCGCAGCTCAGCGTGCCCGGGAAATCCTTGCCGAGGATGCGCTTGTGGGCGTCGTAGGCGCGGGAGAGGAGGGAGACCGACTCGCCGTAGCGGCCGACCTCGCGCAGGTCGCGGCCGAGGCGGGCCGCCGAGGCGAGCGTGTACGGATGGTCCGGGCCGAGGACCTCGGTGCGGCGGTCGAAGGTCTCCTGGTCGAGGACGCGGGCCTCGCCGTACCGGCCGACCATGCGCAGCGCCAGCGCGAGGTTGTTGGCGGCGCTCAGGGTGCGGCGGTGCGACTCGTGGAAGATCTGCCGGAACCCTTCGTGCGCCTCGCGCGCGTAGTCCACCGCCGACTCGTACACCCCGAGTGCCGCGAGGTCGCTGGCGAGGCCGGACATGGTGACGTACGTGTGCGGGTGCGTGGGCCCGAGGACGCGCTGCTGGCGCTCCAGGAGCGCCGTGTTGATGTCCCGGGCCTCCACGTAGCGGCCCTGGGACCGCAGGACGTTGCCGAGCTGGCAGCGCAGGTACAGGAACTGCACGTCGTCCTCGCCGAGGATCGGCTCCCAGTGGGCGAGGAGCTCCTCGGCGAGCGCCTGCGCACCGGGGAACTCGCCGCGCTTCCACAGATAGCGGACGCGGTCGATGAGGAGCCTGCGGGTGGCGGAGTCGGTGCAGTTGCGGGCGTCCGAGGCCGCAAGATGCGGCCAGATGACCGCGAAGCGCGGCCAGGTCTCCGGGTCGTCGATCGGTTCGTCGCCGTCGGGCCGGCAGCCCGCGAGGACCGTGTGTACCACGTGCCGGGCCTGCCGCTGCTCCTCCTCGGTGAGCTGCGACCGGATCACGGCCTGCACCAGCCGGTGGACCTGGATGCTGTTGCTGACCTGGTCGACCTTGGCGAGCGCGAACCGGCCGATCTCCCGGATCACCCGGCCCAGCAGCAGGCTCTCCTGGAGCGCCGGGTCGTACGGCCTGAGGGCGTCGATCATCTCCTTGCTGTAGAGCAGGTGCGAGGAGATCGGCTCGGCGGCCAGGAACGCGCACAGCTGGAGCAGCCGCACCGACGCCGGGGACCGTTCGCGGAGCCTGGCTATGGAGATGTTCCAGGTCGCGGCCACCGTCTGCGGATAGTCCGCGGGCTGGTTGAGGTCCAGGACCTCGGTGGTCTGTTCGGCGAGCTGGCGCAGGTAGTCCTCGATCGGGGTGGCCGTCTCCGCGAGCCAGGCCGCCGCCTGCTCGACGGCCAGGGGCAGGTCACCGACCGCCGTCGCGACCCGGTCGGCCTCCTCCACGGTCAGCCCGGAGGCGCGCCGGGTGAGGTGCTCGACGCTCTCCTCGCGCAGGAACACGTCGATGGGCAGGGAGGCGCCCTGCTGCGCCCACGCCTGGTTGCGGGAGGTGACGAGGATGTGGCCGCCGCCACCGGCCGGGAAGAAGCGGGTGAGGCGGGCCGGGTCGTCGGCGTTGTCGAAGATCAGGATCCACCGCTTGGTCGGCGCCCCGCGGGCCAGCATCTGCACGGCCTCCTGGCTGGCCAGGTTGATGTCCTCGCCGCTGGGCGCGCCGATGCGGGCGGCGAGTTCGGCGAGCGAGGAGACGACGTTGCCGGGGTCCTCCGCGGAGATCCACCACACCAGGTCGTAGTCGGCCATGAACCGGTGCACGTACTCCAGCGCCACCTGGGTCTTGCCGACGCCGCCGAGGCCGTACAGCGCCTGCGGCTGCGGCAGCACGACGGAGATGCCGCCGCCGAGCTGGTCGCGGACCCGGTCGAGGATGACGTCACGGCCGGTGAAGGTGTTGTTCCGCTGCGGCGCGCTCCAGATGGCCGGGGTGCTGCCCGGGAACCGGGGCCCCGCCGCGCCCGGTTCGACAGGCCGGCCCGGCAGTTCCAGGGCGCCGAGGAGCGCGCCGACGCACTGGGCCTCGTCGAGCCGGTGCAGGTCGACCGGATTGCGGTCGAGGTAGGACTGCGGGAGGTGCACCTCGTCCACCCGGACGGGGACGACGCTGCCGTGCGCCGCGTCGTGCGGGGCCTCGTCCTCGGCGTCCGTCAGGGCGCGCCAGAGGGGGTCGGCGTGCCGGGACTTGCGGAACGCCTTGGACAGCAGCACGAGGGTGCGGGTCGCCGGGTCCGGGCGGTCGACGGGGCCGGACGCGACGTCGTGCGGGGTGACGCGGCAGCCGGCCCGCTTGAGGAGCGACTCGATCCAGTCCGCCCACACGCGGTTCTCCGCCGTGTACGCGATGACCACGTCCGCCGCGGTGGAGATCGGCCGCCGCCTGAGGAAGGCGTCCCGGCAGCGCAGCCGCACCGGCTCCGGCACCGGCGGCAGGGCGGTCACCGTGCCGTCCGTGATGACCGCGGTGAGCCGCTCGAAGGCGGACAGCAGCGAGTTGGCGATGCCGCTCTCGTCGCCGACGGTCGCGAGGGTCTCCTCGTAGGCGTAGTACGGGCGGTACGGGATCTCGACGGCACCCCAGTAGGCGGTCAGCTCCTCGCCCGCCATCTCCTCGCCGCCGAGCCCCTTGGGCAGTCCGTCGAACTTCAGACGGGCCAGCGCCCGGCCGGCGTCCACCTTCTCCTTCTCGCCCTCGTCGATGCGCATCGGCACCGGCAGGACCCGGATGGGCCGCTTGCGGTAGCCGTCCTCGACGCTGCGGGCGACGGCCGCCGCGCCGTCGAGGGACTGGTCGCTGAGCGTGAAGCAGTCCACCAGCACGTCGGGCATCTGGATGGTGCAGATGTCGGCGTTGTCGGAGAGCCCGGTACGGCTGTCGATCAGCACGTAGTCGTAGGAGGACCGCATGTCGTCGCGCAGGGCGTCGAGGAAGAGACCGCCGCCGAGCCGTTCGTAGAAGTTGTCCCACTCGAAGGAGGACACGCTCGCCGAGTACGAGCGGTCCTGGCGGCCGGCGGAGAGGAAGTCGAGCGAGCCGCCCTCCTGGAAGCGCAGTCCGAGGCGCTCGGGCGTCAGGGAGATGGCGTGCTGCTCGACCCGCGCGTAGTCCCGGTGCCACTCGCCGGAGCGCTGGGTTCCGGTGGTCGCGGCCCACGCGTACTCGTTGATGATGTCGATGACGCCGGTGGTGGCCGCGAGCGCGTTGGGGTCGAGGAAGGGATGGAAGAAGCGGTGCAGGCCGGGAGCCTCCAGGTCCCAGTCGACGGCGAGGACGCGCCTGCCGTTGGCGGCGAGGATCCAGGCCGTGTTGGCCAGGGCCATGGTGCGGCCCGTGCCTCCCTTGTACGAGTAGAAGGTGATGATCCGTCCGTCCTGCACGGCCGTCATGCTTCTTCTCCTCCGTGGTCGGATCCGCCTTCGGGCAGCGGCGGGTGGGTGGGGCCCATCAGACGGGGCCGGCGGACGGCCGGGCCCGCGGGCGGATGCGCCTCGGCGTGCTTCAGGTACTGCCGGGTCGCGTGCGCGACGACGACAGGGAGTACGTCGGTGAAGGCCTTCAGCGTGGGCACGCCGTTGACGGCGACCCGGCAGTCCGCGCGCCGCCCCCGGTCGAGGATCAGCGGCAGCGTCCGTTCGAGCTCCGCCGCCAGTCGCCGGCCCTCCTCGCCGTGGCACTGGATGTCGGTCCGGTTCCAGGGGACGACCGCGCTGATCCACGGCCGGGCGCTGGCGTCGAACGCCTTGAGCCTGCGGGCCCGTTCCTCGTCGGTGAGCGCCCAGCGGTCGACGAGCAGGATGCCCGGATGGCTCGGTCCCGCCTTCTCCGTGTCGTCCGCGCCCAGGTCGTCGTCGGTGGTCTCGTCGTCGAACGAGGACACCGTGATCCGGTAGTCGAGGGAGCGGATGAGCTCCTCGGCGAG
This sequence comes from Streptomyces sp. NBC_01428, assembly GCF_036231965.1. NCBI lineage: Bacteria > Bacillati > Actinomycetota > Actinomycetes > Kitasatosporales > Streptomycetaceae > Streptomyces > Streptomyces sp. NBC_01428. Next base: position 6,238,784 of record NZ_CP109499.1, read on the forward strand.
CGCGGGCAGCGAACGGGTCGACTCCGAGTGGTACGGGTTCCAGTCCTGGGCGTCCTCGCCGTACGGGCGGGTGTCCCGGTGCTCGGGGATGCTGTGCCGGGTGGGCGCCGCCACCGTCAGATGGATCCGCCGGGGTCCCTCGCCGCGCGGCTTGAACGCGCTCGGCGTGCTCTCGTAGGGGCGCGGTCTGCTGGACGGCAGCGGGGACTCCTGCGCGATCTGCACGATCCGCTGGGCGAGGCCGAGCACCGTCTCCTCGTACTCGTCACGCAGCCGGTTCAGCTTGATCAGACCGTAGATGCCGTTCGCGGCGTAGCGGTCCCCGAACTGGGCGTGGTCCACATGGATGTGCCGTACGGAATCCGGGAGTTGGGCGTAGTCGATATGCGTCCACAGGGCCGGGACGATCGCCTGCACGGCGCCGTTGCTGGTGGCCCGGGCCCGCAGAATGCGTTCGTTGAAGGCGAACCATTCCCGCCCGCAACTCTCACTGGTGAAGTAGCGCGGCGAGAACAGCGGAACGAACACACGGCAGTTGGCGAGGTTCTCGCTGAGTTTCTCCGGCCACCCGTCGCCCGAACGCATCTCCCGGTCCATGAACCCGGCGGGCACCCCCGCGGGCAGGTCGGTCAGGGCCATGATGTGGTCGCACAGATCGGTGAAGAGGACCTGCACCCAGTGGTCCGGGTCCCCGCCGCCGGGCCCCCAGGCCGGTGTGTGGGCGTAACTCAGAAAGAAGTACGGCCGGTTGTCCGATGCCCGTTCAGGTATGTCCACGCGCCCCCCTGCCTGTGGATTTGACCCCTACGGGATGTTCACCTGGCCGGAACCCACAATCTTCCCGACCGAGGCCCCGCGCGGGTCGCCTCTTTCACGTCAATCCCTGGCGATATCCAGACATCTGGACCCCGGCGAGATCGACGGCCTCCCGCATCCCGAAGAGCCGCACCGCTCTCCCCGCCATTTCCCGTTCCACCGGGAGATCACGCGGCAGCCGCGCCCCGATCGCCCCGAAGTCCCCGTCGTACAGGGTGATGTCCTCGTACGAGATCCAGTGACCGGGCCGCCCGATCACACAGGAGTACGAGCGGAGCGGTGGCGTCGGCCGCAGCCGGTACTCGGCGAGGTGGAACGCGCTGCACACCTCGAACCCCACCCGGAACAGCAGGACATGGGCGCCGGCCGCGTAGAGCGCGCCGAGCGGGGAGCGTTCGCCGAGGTGGCAGTCCGGGTCGTGGACGCCGAGCAACTCGGCCGACCGCGGGCCGAGTCCGGCCAGTGAGGTGTGCGGGTGGGTGCTGCGGGCGGCGCCCGGCGTGGTGCGGACGCACTCGGCGAGCACGCCCATCGTCGGGCAGGGCGTGGTCGGGACGTCGAACGGTGGCCGTGACGCGCGGAACGCCCGCTCCTCCTCCTCGGTCATCCCCGCCGTGAGCTCCTGGTAGGCCCGCGAGGTGAACGAGTTCTCCGGCGAGAACGCGGGCACGACGAGGGTGCCGTCCGGACCGAGCGCGTCGAGCAGCGCGTCCCGCACCGCGGCGGCCCGCAGGCCACTGCCGCCGAGGGAGGCGTGCACCATGAGGACGCCTCCGCGCGGAACACCCACATCCCTGAATAAATCGTCCAGTTGGCGCGCGTCAGTCACGGTGGCCGGACCGGCTCGTAGGGAGCGCGCTCGCCGCCTGCCTCAGCTCGGCGCGCAGCTCGTCCGCCAACACCGCACCGGTCGCGGTGAGTTCGTGGGCGGGGCGGGCCGCCAGCAGGTCGAGGGCGCGGCCGGCCCGCTCCAGTGCGGCGGTGTGCTCGGCCGCCTCGCCGGCCCAGTACGCGGCGTTGCCCAGCTCTCCGCTCGCCTCGTCGAGCAGCCGGCCGGCCCGGTTGCCCGGCACGTTCAGGTCGGCCGTCTCGCGCAGCGCCCGCAGACGCGCCAGCCGTGCGGCGCGCGGCAGTTCCCTGACCAGGTCCTCGGGCTCGAAGTCCACGGCCAGGCCGATCGCGCCGAGCCCGTGCGCGCCGAGCCGTACGCCCGTTCCGGCGGCGAGCGGAGTGACGGTGGTCAGCGCCACCGCGTGGACGCGGCCCCGCTCGAGAGGATGCCGCTCCTCCAGCAACACGTAGGCCCGGCGCAGCCGTTCGGTGAACCGGGCGAGGCCGCTGGGGCCCAGCGGCTCGGCGACCGGCACGGAATAGCAGTCGCGGAGCGGGTCGGAGTCGTCCAGGAGCAGCAGCGTGCCGTCCGCGAGGGGGACCGTGGGCACGGGGCGCCACCCGGCCGAAGCCTCACCCGGGGTGAACTCGTCACCCCAGAGGGTGCTCACCCGCAGCTCGCCGGCCTTCACCGAGACGGCCACGGGCCCCGCCTCCCGCAGGGTGAGGGTGCCCAGCGCGGGCAGGTGCAGTGCGGCGGTGGGGTGGTCCCAGCGGAGTTCGAGGTCGGCGCGGGCGCGGACGGCGACGGCGACGGCCGTCGCGGCGAGCGGCGCGGCGGAGGCGGGGTCGTGCAGGGCGTCCCTCAGCGCGGTGCGGACGTAGGGGTGCGCGAGAGTCCTGTCGAGGTGGGGGGCGACGTCGGGGGCGCCGTCCAGCTCCAGGAAGGCCCTCCACACGCCGGACCAGTCGGGCTCCGCCCGGTGCCGGTCGGCGGCGGCCGCCAGGAGGGTCCTGTTCAGCTCACCCTGGTGCCAGACGAGGTCGTCCGTGCTGCCCACGACGGGGGACAGCGCGCGGTCGGTGATCCGCTCCGCCACACCGTCGACCAGCGTGCGCAGGTCTTCGCAGAAGACGGACGGGTTGTCGAACGCGCCCTCGCTGCTGTAGCGGTGCGCGTAGAGGCCCCCGCCGCAGGATTCCACGACCGGGCACGAGCGGCAGGTGTCGCTGAGGCCTGCCAGGCCCGACTGGCGCGCGCGCACACCGGGGTGGAGCGCGAACTCGTCGAAACTGTGCTCGACGACGTCGTAACCCGTCGCGGGGGCGCCGTCGTATGCCGTCTTCAGCGAGTCGGCCTGCTCGAAGCTGCCGTCGGTCTCGACGACCGCGAGATCACTGGGGGCGAGTCCCATGGCCTCCGTCAGGCTCGGTCCCCCGCGCAGGGTGCTGAGAACCGAGTCGAAGGTCCGCACCGGGACGGTGCGCCCCTGCTGCTCCCAGTGATCGAAGATCTTCAGGAGCCAGTCGGCGTACACGGTCGGAGCGTCCGCGGGCCGGGGGGGAGGGTTGTCCCACGTGGAGTGCGGAAGGAGGTAGTCGATCCTGGGCGGGTCGAGCGCCACCAGCGCTTCGTGCACGGCGATCGGGTCGTTGGCCACGTCCACGGTGCACAACAGTCCGCTGTAGAGGTGCCTGTACTCCTCCGAGCGCAGCAGGCCGATGCCCTTCACGGCCCGCTCGTAACTGCTGCGCCCGCGGCGGTCGAGCCGGTGGCGGTCGTTGGAGGAGCGGTCGCCGTCGAGCGAGACGCTGACTTTGACGCCGAATTCTTTGAATACATTCAGATGGCGGGTGTTCAGCTGCACACCGTTGGTGTGAATGCGGAGGTCCAGCGTGGTGACCGGGGTGATAACGCGTTTGAGTTCCGCACAGATGTTTCTCATCCGGGAGGGGCCCACGAGAAGTGGTTCGCCACCGTGAAGGATCACGGAAACCGAGGGGAGTTCATGTGCTTCCGCATAGGCCGCCAATCTCTCGGCGACCCTTCCGACCGTTTCCTCGGAAATTACGGTCGGGCGCCCTTTCCAGCTCTGATCGGCATGCTCGTACACATAGCAGTGGTCGCAGGCGAGATCGCATCTGCTATGGATCTTGAGGACGAGTTGCTGCAGCTTCACCCGGTGAAGGGTAGCGTCAGGCCGCCACCTCGAGGGCCGTCAACTCCATGATCAATCAAGGGAGTTGGCGCCTCGTGGACACAAACGTGGGCGCAGCCGGCGGCGAGGTCCCACCGGATGCGCCCAGAGCGGGACGGGTGGCCCCTACAGCGCCGAGTCGAAGGTGATCGGCTTGATCGGACGCCTTTCGAGGACGTCGGTCATGCGTCCCGTGGACGCGGTGATGGCCGACAGGGGAGTGTGCTGCCTGGGCAGGGACTCAGGAGCGGTCGAGTGCTGCGGCGCCGGCGTCACCGAAGGGTTCATGTGAGGACTTTCGACTCTGAGGCTACATGTTTTTTGGCCTTCTCAGCCGGACCCTACAGGAGATCAACAACATTGGCCTGGGGGATCGGTGGATTCCCGGCGGATTCTGCGGTATGAGGGCCAGGTCAATACCGGAGGCCGGCCGGGTCGGGCCAGTTGATCCGCCCAGGTGAATACGGAACGTCCGTTCGGCAGGTGCAAACCGGTCACAGCGGTGACTGCCAGATGAACGGAGAGTCCGGGCCGCCGCCGGCCGCCGGGGAGTCGTCCCGGACGGTGAGCCGCACGGCGGGCCTGCCGTCCGGCAGGGCGGCCGTCGCGTCGACGGCGACCTCGATCCGGGAGACCCCGGTGCGCCGTGAGGCGACGGCGAGGGCGCGGCGCAGGGCGGCGACGAGGTGTCCGGCGACGGACTCCGGGATCCGGTCCTCGACGGGGCCGGTGAACCGGACGGACGGCTGGAAACCGAGCGGGGCTCCCGCGCCCGCCGTCTCGCGCAGCACCTTGCCGCGGAAGGTGGTGGGCGCGTCGGCGGGCGGCTGCTGGAGGGCGAAGATCGCGGTGCGGACCTCCTGGATCGTGGACTGCAGCTCGTCGACGGCGTGCCCGAGCGTCGCCCGCACCTCCGCGCCCTCGCCGTCCCCCGGCTTGCTCGCCCCCGCCGCGTCCGTCGCGCCGACGGTCCCCTCCGCCCGGCTCCGGCGCAGCGTGGACTCCAGCATCATGCCGGTGGCGAACAGGCGTTGGACGACCAGGTCGTGCAGGTCGCGGGCGATGCGGTCGCGGTCCTCGTAGACCGCGAGGCGCTCCCGGCTGTGCCGGGCACCGGCGAGGACGAGTGCGAGCGCGGCCTGCGAGGCGAACTGGGTGGCCAGCAGACGTTCGACCCGGGTGTAGGGGCGGTCGCCCCGGGCGCGCGGCAGGGCCAGCGTGCCGATGAGCCGGCCCTCGGTCTCCAGGGGCAGCATCATGCTCGGCCCGAACCGGGAGCGCACCGGCGTCGTCATCCGCGGGTCGGTCGCCGAGTCGTCGATGAACACCGGCTCCCCGCCCAGGAGTTGTTCGAGGACCGGGCTGCCGGGCGTGATGGTGGTCCCGACGATGCCGTCCGGGTCCTCGTGCGTGGAGGCGGCCACGATCTCCATCCCGCCCTCCGGGGTGGGCTGGAGGATCACCCCGGCCGCCGCACCCGCGAGGAGCCGGGCCCGCTCGGCGACCGTCAGCAGCGCGTCGTCGGCGCTCTCCCCGGTGAGCAGGGCCGTGGTGACGGCGGCGGCGCCCTCGATCCAGCGTTCGCGCTGCCGGGCCGTCTCGTACAGCCGGGCGTTGGCGATCGCGATCCCGGCCTGGGTGGCGAGGAGCCGGACCACCTGCTCGTCCTCCGAGGTGAAGGGGCCGCCGGACCGGTCCGCGAGGTAGAGGTTCCCGAACACCTCGTCACCGACACGGATGGGGACGTCCAGACAGAGGTCGGGGGCGGGGTGCGGGTCGGCGTCGGCCCCGGTTTCGGCGCCCGCCTCGGCCCCGGGGCCCGCCCCGGTGGCCGTTCCGGTCCCGCCGCGGCTGTCGCCGGGGCCGGTGCTGTCGCCGTGTCCTTCACCTTCGCCGTCGCCGTCGCCGGTGGTGCTGGTGCCGGTGCCTTCGCGGTCGGCGCCGTGCTCGTGCCGGTCGCCGGCGTCGTGCCCGGGGCCGGCGCCGGCGCCCTCGGCGGCCGTTCCGGGGGCCGAGGGCCGGTCGGGCGCCGTCGTGCGGATGCGGACCAGGCCGTCCCGGCCCGGGTCCGTCGTGCCGAGGGCCGCGGACCGGGCGCCGGTCAGCTCCGCCGCCGCGTCCACGATCCGCTGGAGCGTGGCGCGCAGTTCGAGGTCGGTGCCCACGCGCAGCACCGCTTCGAGAAGGGGAGGGAGCCCGGGGACGGGATCGGGCCCGCGGCCGGGTACGTGTGCGGGACCGGTCATGCGAGACCCCCGGGCACCGGGAGTCAGCCGGCCAGCGGGTCCAGGATCAGCGGCTCGATCTTGCCCTCCAGCATGTAGCCGAGTCCCTGGACGGCACAGACGTCGGGCCGTTCCGCGATGTGCACCGGCATGCCCGTCGCCTGCCGCAGCATCTGGTCGAGGCCCGGCAGCAGCGCGCTGCCGCCGACCATCATGATCCCGCGGTCGGCGAGGTCGGCCACCAGGTCGGGCGGGCAGGTGCGGAGCACCTTGCCGATGCCGTCGAGCACCGCGGTCAGCGGGGTCTGGATCGCGTTGCGCACGGCGGCGGTGTCGACCTGCACGGAACGGGCGAGGCCGGTGGCGACGTCCCGTCCGTGGATCTCGGTGAGGGCCGGTCCGTGCGGGGTGAGCCCGTTGCCGGAGAGCGCGATCTGCAGGGGGCGTACGGCCTGGCTCGGCAGCATCAACTCGTGCTGGTGGCGCAGGTGCTGGACGATCGCGTGGTCGACCGCCTCGCCGCCGACGGGGATGCGCTCGGCCGTCACGATCGAGCCCAGCGACAGGACGGCGAGCTGGGTGGCGGCGGCCCCGCACACCATGATCATGGTGGCCTCGGGCCGTTCGACGGGCAGACCGCAGCCGACCGCGGCGGCGATCAGGGTGTCCACCAGCTCGACCCGCCGCGCCCCGAGGCCGACCAGCGTCTCGATCGCCGCGCGCTGCGCCAGCGGGTCCGCGTCGTGCGGGGTGCAGGCGGCGGCCCGCAGCCGGGGCTTGCGGCGCAGCGCGCGGCGCACCTTGTCGCCGAGCAGGTGACGCAGCATCCGCTGGGCCATGTCGATGTCGACCACCGTGCCGCCGGAGACGGGACGCACGACCCGGATGTAGTCGGGCGTACGGCCCGTCATCTTCTCCGCGAACTCACCGACCGCGATCAGCGCGCCCGTCTTCGTGTTGATCGCCGCGACGCTCGGCTGGTCGACGACCAGGCCCGCGCCCTTCACGTACACGCGGGTCCTCGCGGCGCCCAGGTCGACGGCGAAATGGCAGCGGCGCAACTGCTCCAGGCTGGCGGTCATGGCGGGTCCTCCCGAGAGCGCAGACCGTGTGGGGCTCCGCCGGGCGGCGGTCCTCTCTTCGCATCCTCGGCGCGCGGGGCGGGCGCCGCCCTTTGTGGGGGGCCGGGCGGGGTGCCGCTGGACGGGTGGTCTTCCCCCGCCCGCTCCCGCGCACGGCCGGAGTGGTCCGCGCCGGGCTCCCGGAGTGCCCGTCCGGCCGGCGGCATCCCCGGTCGGCGCGGGCCGATGACGGATGGTCAGCCCGCCCGGGTCCGGTCACCGGGACGCCCGACTGACACCGCGTCAGTGAGTTGCCGGCCCCCTGCCCCCGGCGGTCCGACGGGCCGCTCGGACCTGTCCCGGTTTCTGTGGCTCCTACCGCCGTGTCCCCGTCCGTGACCTGGCGGGAAGCCGCCAGGGCGCCTTCCCGCCAGGTTCCGTCAACACCCCCGCAACACAAGCCCCCCGACACTCTTCGCAAGCCCCGGGCACCACCCCCGTCCGGCGCGGTACGGCGATGAAGAGAGGGCACCAATGACCAGAGGACCAGCGAGACGTCCGGCGGCGCTGCTGTCGGCCGGGCTCGTGCTCGCCCTGCTGCCCATGGGGCGGGCCGGCGCGCTCGACGCCGCGGGAACCGGCGACACCGGCACCCCGGCGTCGAAGCGGGCCGCGTCCGCGGCGCACACCGTCACCCTCGTGACCGGCGACAAGGTGACCGTCACCGACGTCGGCGGCGGCAAGAAGACGGTGTCCGTGGTGCGGCCCCGGGGTGCCACCGGAGCGGTGCGCACCCAGGTGGCCGACGGGGCCGTCACCGTCGTACCCGACGAGGCGCTGCCGTATCTGCGGGCGGGCACCCTCGACCGTCGGCTGTTCGACGTGAGCGAGCTGATACGCCAGGGGCTCACCGATCAGAAGACGCACGAGCTGCCGCTGATCGTCACCTACGACGCCAAGGCACGGGCCCTGATCCCGGCCGGGGCCGAGCGGACCCGGGCACTGCCCAGCATCCGCGGCGCCGCCGTCGACGCGGACAAGGGCCGGACGTTCTGGAAGGCGGTGACCCGCCAGGACGGCATCGGCAAGGTATGGCTCGACGGGCGCGTCAAGGCCGACATGGCCGAGAGCAACGCGCAGATCGGCACCCCCGAGGCGTGGGAGGCCGGTCTCACCGGCAAGGGCGTGACCGTCGCCGTCCTCGACACCGGTGTCGACACCGGCCACCCCGACCTGGCAGGACGCGTCACGCAGACCAAGAGCTTCATCGACGGACAGGAGGTCGCCGACCGCAACGGGCACGGCACGCACGTCACCTCCACCGTCGGCGGCAGCGGCGCCGCCTCCGACGGCAAGGAGAAGGGCGTCGCGCCCGACGCCACGCTCGCCGTCGGCAAGGTGCTCAGCGACGAGGGCTCGGGCAGCGACTCGCAGATCATCGCCGGCATGGAGTGGGCCGCCCGCGACGTGCACGCCAAGGTGATCTCGATGAGCCTCGGCTCGACCGAGGCCAGTGACGGCACCGACCCGATGGCCCTGGCCGTCGACAGCCTCTCGAAGGAGACCGGCGCCCTCTTCGTCATCGCCGCGGGCAACACCGGCGCCCGCTCCTCCATCGGCTCGCCCGGCGCCGCCGACTCCGCGCTGACCATCGGTGCCGTCGACTCCGCCGACGAGGCCGCCTACTTCACCAGTGCCGGACCGCGCTCCGGCGACAACGCCCTCAAGCCCGACCTGTCCGCGCCCGGCGTCGACATCCTCGCCGCCCGCTCGACGCTCGTCGACGGCAGCGGCCCGTACACGACGATGAGCGGTACGTCGATGGCGACCCCGCACGTCGCGGGCGTGGCCGCGCTGCTGGCGCAGAAGCATCCCGACTGGACCGGCGCGCAGCTCAAGGACGGGCTGATGTCGACGTCGAAGCGGCTCGACGCCTCCGTCTACCAGCTGGGCGCGGGCCGGGTGAGCGTCCCGGACGCGACCGGCGCGGAGATCACCGCCACCGGCAGCGCCGACCTCGGCTTCCACGGCTGGCCCTACGAGGACGACAAGCCCGTCACGAAGACCGTGACGTACACCAACTCCTACGACGCGGCGGTGCGGTTGACGCTCGCCGCGGAGGGGGCCGGCGAGGGTGTCGCCACCCTCGCCGACACCACGCTCACCGTGCCCGCGCACGGCACCGCCTCCACCACGGTCACCGGCGACGCGGCGAAGGCACCGGTCGGCGACACCTCCGGGCAGATCGTCGCCTCGGTGGACGGCACCCCCGTCGCCCACACCGCGTTCGGGCTGGTCAAGGAGGAGGAGCGGTACACGCTCACCGTCCACGTGAAGGACCGGGACGGCAGGCCGACCGCAGCCGACCTCGCGGTGCAGCAGTTCGCCGCGGGCACCGACCCCTACCCGGCGTCCGTCGGGGAGTCCGGCACCGTGAAGCTCCGGCTGCTGCCGGGCACGTACGGCCTGACGTCCTTCCTCGACGTGCGCGGCAGCCACGGCGCCGACTCGCTCGGACTCGGCTTCCTCGCCGCACCCCAGATCACCCTCGACCGGGACCGCGACGTCACCCTCGACGGACGGACGTTGCGGGAGATCGCCGCCAAGGTCGACCAGCGCACCGAGACCCGGCAGCTGCTGATGGAGTACGACCGCAACGCGGGCGGCTCCGACCTGTTCGGCGCGGTCCAGGTGCCGGTCATGTACGACAGCATCTTCGCGGCGCCGACCCCGAAGGTCACCGAGGGCAGCTTCGACTACCGGACCGTGTGGCGCCTCGGGAAGCCCCTCCTGGAGGTGAAGGGCGTCGGGGACGCGCTCGCCCAGCCCGGCGGCACCCTCATCGAGGGCCGCAGCAAGCTGTCCCTCGTCGACGTCGGTGACGGACCGTTCACCGGGGTGCGCGGCAAGGCCGCCCTCGCCACGCTCACCGACGGCGTCGAGCCGGCCGCGCTCGCCCAGGCGGCCCAGGACGCGGGCGCCAAGGCCCTGTTCGTCACCGACGGCACGGCGGGACGCCTCAACGCCTGGTTCGGCACGGACGACTACGCCGACCGGTCCCTTCAGATCGCCACCGTGAACACCGCGGACGCGGCGAAGCTGCGCTCCTCCCGGACCGTCGACATGACCGGCACCCGCAACACGCCCTACGTGTACGACCTTTCGCAGGGCTACCGGGGCGCGGTCCCGGACCGGAGCCTGACCTACGAACCCGGACACCGTGAACTGGCCGTGCTGGACACGAAGTTCCACGCGGTGAAGCCGGTCTCGGGCAGCGAGTTCCGCTACTCGATCGCCGCCCCCTTCCCGATCGGCATCGGCTTCCAGGAGCGCGTCGACTACCCGGCCGAGCGCACCGACTACGTCTCCACCGGCCCCGGCCAGACCTGGACGGAGTCCGCGTTCGTCGGCGAGGGCACGCTGGAGGAGCGCAGCGGCCTGGTCCCCTACAAGGGCGGCACCCACGACACCCTCGACTGGTTCAAGCCGGTCTGGCACCCCTGGCTCGGCACCGGACTCGGCTGGGGCCAGCAGCGCAACGGCAACCAGATCCAGTTCAACACCCCCGGCTGGGGCGACTCCGGGCCCGACCACACCGGCTTCGGCGACGTGTGGAGCGAGGAGTCCGGGATGACCCAGACCACCTCGGTGTACCAGGACGACGTCCTCGTCGACCGGGGCACCAGCTCCGCCGCCTACGTGTGGGAGGCGCCCGCCGACGAGCACACCTACAAGGTCGTCACGGACACCGCCCTCGACCCGGAGCGCTGGAAGCTCTCCACCAAGGGGCACACCGAGTGGACCGTCCGCTCGGCGGCCACCCCCGAGGACCGCTCCACCTTCCTCCCGCTCCTCAACCTCGGCTTCGACGTCGGCACCGACCTCACGGGCGACGTCCGCCACGGCCTCGTCCCGGTGGGCCTGTTCGCCGAGTACGTGAAGGGCGCGCCGGACACCGGCACCATCGGCGGCGGAAAGCTGGAGGTGTCCTACGACGACGGGAAGACCTGGAGGAAGGTGCCGCTCCTCGGCCACCAGGCCTCCTGGAAGGGCCTGTTGGCCGTCCCGCGCGGCGCCGGCTTCATCTCGCTGCGGGCCTCCGCGCGGGACGACCAGGGCGGCACGGTCACCCAGGAGATCATCCGGGCGGTGGGCGTGAAGTGACCGGCCGCCGCGCGGCACCCCCGCGACCAGCGGGTGCCGCGCGGCCGGCCCATGGAACGGGAGACCCGGCACCCCGGCTCCTCCGCACAGGAGGGACACGGCGCGCCGGTCCCCCGGGCGGCCGTCGGTTCCCCTTGGGAGGGGGGAGCCGGCGGCCGCGTCCGTTCACCCCCGGAAGGGCTCCGCGATGCCCCGGATCACGCCGAGCTCCAGCAGGTCCTGCGGCCGGACGCGGAGCTGGTCGGCGGTCGCGTGGACCTCGCCGGCGGGCCGCTTGAGGATCGCAGCGGCCGCCTCCGGAGCGATGACGGAGAAGTAACTGTCCGGCGTGGCCCACGTGTTGCCGGGCGCGGCCAAGGCCAGTGCGCCGCCCGAGCCGCCCTCCCCGATCACCAGCGTCGTGACCGGCGTCCGGGCGGTCGCCACCGCGGCGAACAGGTCGGCGATCGCCGGCCCGGCCCCCTGCCCCTCGGCCTCCGCGTCGTTCGCCGCGCCCGGGGTGTCCACCAGCGTCAGCACCGGGACGCCGAGCCGGCCCGCCAGCCGGACCAGCCGGGCGGCGGTGCGGTACCCCGCGGGACGGGTCGCCGTCCCGCGCTGGGCGGCGAACGCGACCGTCCGCCCGTCGCGCGTGCGGCCGAAGCCGCACTCCATGCCGTCGTCGGTGCCGCCGCAGCGGTCGCCGCGGATCGTCGCCCGGCGGGTGAAGTACGCGTCCAGATAGGCGTCGGCACGCGGACGTCCGCCGGCGCGGGCGCGCTCCACCGCGTCCCAGCCGGTGGCGGGCAGCCCGCCGACACCCAACGCGGCCGGGACGGGGGCCGGTTCGGCGGACGGACGGCCGAGCAGGTCCAGCCAGAGGGCCAGCGTCTCCCGCAGCACCTCGCGGGGGACCAGCGCGTCGACCGCGCCGGCCGCGAGCTGCGCCTGGGCCGTGTACGCGGCCGGGTCCGCGTCGGCCGGCCGGACGCGGGAGCCGGCGAAGGCGACCTGGGCGCCGGGCAGCGCCAGGGTGACGTCGGCGCCCGCGCCGAGCGTGGCCCAGCCGCCGCCGGTCGTCGGGTCGCGCACGACGGCGACCTGCGGGAGCCCGGCCTCCCGGGTGAGCTCCGACTGCCGCGCGACGCGCTGGAGCTGGGTCAGGGCGACCATGCCCTCCTGCATCCTGCTGCCGCCGGTGGCGACGAGCGTGACGACGGGCAGCCCGTGGGCGCGGGCGTGCGTGTGGGCCGCCTCCAGGCGGGCCCCGGTGCGCTCGCCGAGGGAACCGCCGAGGAAGCCGAACTCGAAGGCGACCAGGACGGCGGTGACCGGTCCGAGCGGCTCCCTGCCGTCGGTCGTCGTGCCGAAACTCGCCGTCCCGAACGTCGCCGTGCCGCAGACGACGGACTCCTCCTCGCCGGTGCGGTCGGCCGCGCGGGCCCGCGCCGCGTCGTACCCGTCCCACGCCAGCGGGCCGTCCGGGCCGGACTTCCCCTCGGGGGAGGGGAGTTCGGCGAAACTGTCGGTGACCTGGGCGATGGCCTCGCGGGCCGAGAAGCGTTCAGTCACGGGGCAGCTCCCTCTTGAGGATCTTGCCCATGTCGTTGCGGGGCAGCTCGTCCAGGAACCGCACCGTGCGCGGCCGCTTGTGCGGCGCGAGGCTGCCGGCCACATGATCGGCCAGCTCCCCGGCGGACGGCGGACGGTCCGGGTCGGCCGGCACGATCCAGGCGGCCACCCGCTCGCCGAGGTCGGCGTCGGGCTCCGCGGCGACGGCGGCCTCGCGCACACCGGGGTGGTCGAGCAGCGCGTTCTCGATCTCCCCCGCGCCGATCTTGTAACCGCCGCTCTTGATCAGGTCGGTGGCCTTGCGGCCGACGATCCGGACGGCGCCGTCCGGATCGAGGACCGCCATGTCGCCGGTACGGAACCAGCCGTCCGCGGTGTACGCGGCGGCCGTCGCGTCGGGCCGGTGCAGGTACTCGGTGAACAGGTTCGGTCCCCGCACCTGGATCTCGCCCACGCTCGTGCCGTCGTACGCGCCGGTCGGGGTGCCGTCGGCCTCGTACCCGGCGATCGTCGTCCCGTCCTCCTCGACGAGCCGCAGTCCGACCCCGGGCAGCGGAACGCCCACCGTGCCGGGCCGGCCCTCCGCGTCCGCCCGCACGCTGGTGTTCATCAGCGTCTCCGTCATCCCGTACCGCTCGACGACCCGGCGGCCCGTCGCGGCCGTGATCCGTTCGTGGTCGTGCAGCGGCAGCGCCGCGGACCCCGACACGAGCAGCCGCGCCCGGCCGAGCGCCGCCGCCAGCTCCGGATTCCCGTCGAGTTCCTCGGCGATCCGGTGGTACATCGTCGGCACCCCGAACAGCATGGTCGCCCCGGCGTCCAGCTCCCGCGCCACCCCTTCGGTGCTGAACCTCCCGAGGTGCCGCACGGACCCGCCGCGCCGCAGCGGGCCCAGCACGCCGAGGATCAGCCCGTGCACATGGAACAGGGGCAGTCCGTGCACGAGGACGTCGTCGCCGGTCCACTGCCAGGCGTGGGCGAGCGCGTCCAGCGTCGAGGCGACCGCCCGCCGCGGGATGACGGCACCCTTGGGCGGGCCGGTGGTCCCCGAGGTGTACACGACGAGGGCCGGAGCCGTGGGGTCGGTGACCGAACCGGCGGACCCGAAGGCGTCGGACCCGCCGGCGTCGGCCGTGTCCGGAACATCCGGCGGCGCCGCCGGGCCGGCGCCGCCCGTGCCGGGGACCTCGACGTCGATCCTGCGCAGTGCCGCGAGCGGGGCGGGCAGGGTCTCACCCGGGGCGGCGAGCACCAGGGACGGCGCGCTGTCACCGAGGATGTGCCCCAGTTCCGCCACTCCCGACTTCGGGTTGAGCGGCACCGCCGGCACTCCGGCGAGCAGCGCGGCGACGACGCCCACGGCCGTCTCCAGGGTCGGGGTCGCCCACACGGCGACCCGCCCGACACCGTCGAGCCGCGCGGCCAGCGCCCCTGCGGAGGCGGCGAGTTCCGCGTACGTCAGGGACCGATGACCGAAGCGCAGCGCGGACCGGTCCGCGACCGAGCCGCTCACCAGGGCCGGGAAGAGGGAGAACACGAGGACTCCTTGCCGTGAGACTTCACCGGGACGGACAGCCTCTTCCTACACGATGGCGGTCCCGTGGCGGGCGGTCGGCCGCCCCCTCCGCGTCGGGGACGTGGAGGGCGGGTGCGGACGCCGTGACGATCGCCCGGGATGCGGGCTCGATCGTCCGGGAACCGTGGCGCCGACGGACCGGGCCCCGTAATGTCGGCCGGGCGCGACAACTTGATGAGTCAACTGCCGGGAGCCCTTTGGTGAGTCAGTCCCCGCCACCCCGTGCCGAGACCCGCGTACGCCTCGACGTGCCGACCGCCGGGCAGGGCCAGGACCGGGGCGACGTCCTCGTCCGGTGCGTCCTCTCCTCCCGGCCGGTCCTGCGCGTGGAGTGGGTCCGGGCGGTACGGGCGGCCGGGCCGGTGCGCGACGTCCGGACGGGCGGAGCGACGGGCGGCGAGGGAGCGGACCGATGAAGCGGCCGGCCGGCGCCGTCGGAAGACTGCTCACCGCACTGCGCCCGCGCGGCGCCCGCTCCGGGACACGGGCCCTCGCGGTGGACCTCGGCCGGGAGCTCCGGCACCGGATCGACGCTCCCGTCGACGTGCGGGAGCTGGCCCGGGCGCTGTGCGAGGAGATGAGCCGGCGGCGGGGCGGCCGGCCCGTCCAGCTCCGCTTCGAACGGTTCCCGGACGAGATCGAAGTGACCGGTCTGTGGATGGAGTTCGGCGACTTCGACCTGGTCGTCGTCGAGGAACGCGCGGAGACCGTTCAGCAGCTCGTCATCCTCGGCCACGAGCTGTGGCACATGAAGGAAGGGCACCGCGACCACCACGTGGACGGCGCCTCCGCCGTCGCACGCGCCGCGCTCTCGGGCCGTCCCGACTGGACCGGGACGGGCGCGCCGCCGCGACGCGAGTTCGCCCTCACCGTCGCCGCCCGTGACGGATCACGGCAGGCGGACGAGGCCCGGGCCGAGGAGTTCGGCCTGCATCTGGCGAGCGTCTTCCGCTCCTGGCTGGCCCGCCCCGGCGGCCGGGGCACGGTCGACCCGGTCGGCCGCGCCATCCGCACCTCGCTGGGCTACGGCCCCCAGGACTGACCGGCGCGCGCCCCGGGCCCCGCTCCCCGGACGGACACCGGCCCCGCGCACCCGCCGGAGGACCGATAACGGCTTGGCCCGAGGGCACGGGTGGTTGTTAGCCTGCGGCGGGATCGTCCCGAAGTGGCACGCCGGTGCGGCGCGTCCGTGACCGTACGCCGGTGTCGTACGAGGAGGGAGTCGTCGTGGCCCGTATCGCGCTCGTCACGTACAACCCGGGCGAGGAGCCCACCGTCGACCGGGACCTGGCGGTGCTGCGGCAGGCGCTGGAGGACGCCGGGGCCGAGGCCGCCGTCGTGCACTGGGACGACCCGGACACCGACTGGGCCGCGTTCGACCTGGCGCTGATCCGCTCGACCTGGGACTACAGCTGGCGGCTGGCCGAGTTCACCGAGTGGGCCGAGCGGTGCGGGGGCCTGACCCGGCTGCTGAACCCGGCGCGGGTCGTGCGCTGGAACACGGACAAGCGGTATTTGGGGGACCTCGCGGAAGCGGGCGTCCCGGTCGTCCCGACCCGGTACCTCGCGCCGGGTGACGCCGTCGACCTGCCCGCTGACCGCGAGTTCGTCGTGAAACCCACGGCCGGGGCGGGCGCGCGCTACGCCGCCCGGTACACGCCGAAGGAGCGCGAGACGGCGGTCGGCCAGCTCGCGCGGATGCACGCCGAGGGGCTGACCGCGATGGTCCAGCCCTATCTGGCGAACATCGACGTCCGGGGCGAACGGGCCCTGCAGTTCTTCGGCGGACGGCTGCTGCACGCCAGCCGCAAGGGAGCGGTGCTGGAGCCGGGCACTCCCTACGACGGGGCCAAGACGCCGCACCCGCGGCTGGAGGCCTGGGAACCCACGGCGGCCGAACGGGCCGTCGCCGAGCGGGCGCTGGCCGCCGTCCCGGGCGGCGCGGACTCCGTGCTCTACGCGCGCGTGGACCTCGTCGACGGCGACGACGGACAGCCCCTGGTGATGGAGCTGGAGCTCGTCGAGCCGAACCTCTTCCTGTTCCTGCACCCGGGGTCGCTGCCCGTCGTCGTCGACGCGATCGTCGAGGCCGCCGCCGCTCAGTGACCCGGCGGCGCCGGATCGGGCGCGGGACCCTTCACGGCCACCCGCTGCAGCAGCCCCCACGTGAACTCCGCCGCGCACTCCTGGCGCACGCCCGACGCGTCGGGGGCCGTGAACGCCAGCCCCCAACGGGTCGGGGCGGTGCCCTCCAGCGGCCGGACGGGAGCGAAGGCGCGGGCCACCTCGTCGACCGTGCAGGACCAGGGAACCATGTCGTCCAGGGTCTCCAGGGCGGGGCCGTCGGCACCGGGGGCCCGCACCAGCCACTCGTTCCAGGCGACGCCGTTCCCGGTGACGAGGACCTCGAAGCGCAGGGTGGGCCACAGCGGGACCGGCCACTGGAGGGCCTCGCAGGCCAGGTCGCCGATCCGGCGGCCCGCCGAGGACTCGGGGACGCCGAGGACCGAGCGGTACCGGGAGGCCGCCGACCGCTGCCGCGGCGCGTGCAGCATCGCCTGCCAGCGGCGGTTGGCCTCCCGCATGTCCGCGATGGACACCCCCAGGGCATGGCGGGCGTCCTCGACCAGGTCAGGCTGGTGGTCGGCCATGCGGCGCAGCAGGACCAGCTGGAAGTCGAGCGGGGTGAACGGGGTGGTGGGGCGTCTGGCCGGCATGGGATCCATCGTCGCGCACCGGCCGGCCGCCCGGACGCCGGCCGTCCGGCAGGAACAGCACCGAGTTCACGTAACGGGGTCCGCGCGGCGGCAGCACCCGGCGCAGCAGCCCCTGTCCGGCGACGTACGCCGTCCGCGCCTGGTGCTCCTCCAGGGGGAAGGAGGCGAGCGGCAGCCAGCTCCTGCCGGGGAGTACCCAGCCCGCGTACCCGAGCCCGGCCAGCTGCTCGACGACCGGGGCGACCGGCTGGATACGGGACTCGAGTTCGACGAAGAGGGCGGGCCGGTCGCGGGCCAGCAGGTTCCGGGCGCCGCGCAGCACGGCCGGTTCGTTGCCGTCCACGTCGATCTTGACGAAGCCGACGTCCCGCAGGTCCAGGCTGTCCAGGGTGAGACAGGGCACCTCCAGGGCGCGGGCGTGGATGTCCCTGCGGACCAGTGAGGACACCCCGCGGTCGCCCGCGTCGCCGGCGGGCAGCCACAGCCGGGCGGTGCCCCGGTGGTCGGAGGCGGCGGCCCGGACCACCCGCACGTTGCCCGGGGTGCCCGACGCGAGCAGCCGGGCCAGGTGCGGTACGGGTTCCACGGTCACCACGCGGCGCGCCCGGCCGGCGAGCCGGTGCGTCCAGGGGCCGTACCAGCCGCCGACGTCCACCGCCGTGCCGCAGTCCGGCGGGCAGAGGTCGGCGAGCCGGGCCAGTTCGGGCTCGAAGCGCGGGTAGACGAACCGGGCCGCCGCCGCGACGAGACGGGTGGGCACGAAGGGGGCGACGCGCGCGGCGAGGGTCCGGTCGTCCGCGCGGTGGCCGGCGGACGCGCTCACGGGGCCATCCGCCGCAGGAGTTCCCGGTGTTCGTCCTCCGTCACCTGCTGTCCGGAGGACGGCAGCAGCTGCGGGATGCCGTCCACGACCGGATAGCGGCGGTGCAGACGCGGGTTGTAGAGCGCCTCCTCGGTATGCAGCTCCGCGTCGGGCGGAAGGAGGTGCAGAGGCCCCTTGTCGAGGGGGCAGGCAAGGATCCTCAGCAGGGGGTCGTCGGGGGTCATGGGGGTGTCAACTCCTTGGCGCCGGGGGAGGGTTGCGGCGCCGTTTCCTGTCCGGGCATGGCGAGCAGGACGGCCACGGCGAGAACGGTGCCGGCCAGCCGCAGGGTGAGCCGGACCGGGTCGTGCGGCAGCGCCTCCCCGAACGTGAGGGTGCCGAGCACCGCCGTGAACAGACAGCTCACGGTCGTGCAGACCGGCACGATCAGCGACGCCCGGCAGCGCTGGAGCGCCGCCTGCGACATGACCAGGCCGAACGCGCCGGTGAAGAGCAGGAGATAGGGGTACGGGGAGCGCAGCAGCCCGAGCACCGCACCGGCCGTTTCGTGGGTCGTCAGCCGGCCCGACACCCCCTTCACGGCCAGTGAACTCACCCCGTACAGCAGGCCCACCGCCACCCCGTACTCGACCCCGCCGGGCGGTGCGCGGTGCGGTTCCCGGGAGCGCCGCTCCGCCCGCCCGTACAGCCACAGGCCCAGGGCGAGCGTCGGCAGGCAGACGGTGAGGACCAGCGGGGCGGGAGCGCCGCGGCCGACCGTGTCCGAGCTCTCGCGCAGGGACAGCACGACCATCAGCAGGGCCGCCAGGATCGCCCCGAGCGCGTACCGTTCCCGGCCCGTCGTCCGCTCGCCGAGCAGCCGGGAGGACAGCAGCACGAGCAGCACCAGTCCGGAGACGAAGATGCCCTGGGCGGCGGCGATCGGCAGCGTGCGGTACACGGCGAGCTGTGCGGCGAACCCGGAGGCCAGCGCGAGGGAGCCGCCGATCCACAGCGGGCTGCCGAGGACCAGCCGCAGCAGCCGCGCGGGACGCCGGAAGTCCACCTCGGGCATCGTGCCGAGCGCCCGCTTCTCCAGGACGAATCCGGTGCTGTACAGCACGTTCGCGAGCAGCGCCGCGATCACTCCCCACCACATGGCTACGTCCTTCGCGCGTGCAGGAGCAGGATCGAGGACAGCGACGGCACGGCACAGGCCAGCCGGTCCAGCGGCCGCAGCGGGCGCGGCACCCCGTGGAAGGGGGCACCCGCGAGCCGGACGACCTCGAAGCCCGACGCGGCGACGAACTCCCGCAGAGCGCGGGCCGTGTAGAGCCGCAGATGGCCCACGACCTCCCGCCCGGGACGGCCGTGCACGGCGCGCAGGCTCACCTCGGAGAAGACGGGCTGGACCCCGGCGAGCAGCAGGCCGCGGTTGTACCAGGCGGCGAGGTTGGGGGTGGACAGCATCAGGTGCCCGCCGGGGCGCAGCACCCGGCGGATCTCGTCGAGCGCCCCGTCCGGGTCGACGAGATGCTCGACGACCTCGCTGAACAGCACCGCGTCCGCCGACTCCCGGGCGAACGGCAGCCCGCCGCCGGTGAGTTCACCACGGACCGTGTACGGGACGCGGGTGCGGGCCCGGCGCAGCGCGTCCTGCGACCAGTCGACGCCGACCACCCGGTGTCCGGCGAGGAGTGGCGCCGCGGCCCGGGCGGCGGTGCCGTCGCCGCAGCCGATGTCGAGCACGGTCCGCGCGCCCCCGGTGGCGGGGCCGAGCGCCGCGGCCAGCATCCGCGCCTGGCGCAGGGTGCGCGCGGCACCGGAGGCGACGGGGACGGCCGGGTCCTCGTAGAAGTCCCGGAGCCCGCCGCCGTGGTGGGCCGCGGTCGTGACCGGGGCGGGGTCCGTGGACCGGGCGCGGGCCGTCATCGGCCGCTCGCCCCCGTCTCCTCGGTCGCGTGCAGGTAGTGCTCGAAGAGGTCGCGGAGGTGGGCCCCGTCGCCGTGCCCGAGCAGCGAGCGCGACCAGCGCAGCGAGACGTGCAGGCGCCCCGCGGTGGACGCGGTGGTGACGGTCAGCCCACGGGGGGTGCGGGCGGGCGCGGAGAACCAGACGGCCCGGGCACGGCCGGCCTCCTCACCGAAGTCCAGGGCGTACGGGATGCGGCCGATGTTGCTGAGCAGGCAGGTCGAGGTCCACGGCCCGGCCGCCCT
Source organism: Streptomyces sp. NBC_01428 (assembly GCF_036231965.1). Classification (NCBI taxonomy): domain Bacteria; kingdom Bacillati; phylum Actinomycetota; class Actinomycetes; order Kitasatosporales; family Streptomycetaceae; genus Streptomyces; species Streptomyces sp. NBC_01428. The sequence continues at coordinate 6,258,941 of NZ_CP109499.1, forward strand.
GCGCAGCCCCCTGGTGACGGCGGCCCGCCAGGCCACCGGAACGACCGGCGCGGTCAACAGGGCTGCCCCGTGCCCGAGTTGCGGTCGGTCGGCGGCCTTCAGCGCCCGTGTGCGGGTGGCGGTGCGGCGCAGCAGCTCGCCCATGCGGGAGGCGTCCACCTCGGCGGGGGAGAACGTCACCTCCACCAGCCGGGTCCCGTTGCCGATCGGCATGTCCGCACCGCGCGGACGGTCGTCCACCGGCATCGTGATGCGCAACGGCCGCGGCCGCTGCCCGTGTTCGCGGTTCCAGTGGGCGACCGTCAGCGCGGTGGCGGCCATCAGCTGGTCGTTGACCGTGTAGGGGGAGCCCTGGGGGCGGCGCGGCACGGCGAGTTCGGTGACGATCAGCCCGTTGCCCGGGGCGGACTCGGGGGCGCCGGAGGCGACCCGGGCGGGCGGCGCCCACACGGACGGGGTGCCCGCGTCCCCGGGCTCGACGGCGTCCGGAGGGCGGACGGGCGGTGCGGCCGGGGTGTTGTCCCGGCCGCCGTACAGTTCCGCCGCGGTGGCGAGCACCCGGAGACAGGCGGGGCCGTCCAGGGCGGTGTGGTTGATGGTGAGAAAGAGGACCGTGCCGTTGCCGTTGCTGATGTTGTTGCTGCCGGCGCCCGTGGCCGGGTCGGCGCTGGTGCCAGTGGGGGTGTCCGGGGCCGCCCCGCCGTTCGCCGCCGGGCCCGCGCCCTCCACCACTTCCAGGCGGACGGGCGGGGACGCCGACAGGGGCGGGGCCGCCTCCAGACATCTGGCCCGCGCGGCCCGCAGGGAGTCCCGGCCGTGCGGCGTGAAGGACACCACCGCCGTGTCCGGCTCCGGGGTCAGCTCCCACTCGTAGCGGCGCCGGTACCAGCGTCCCGGGGCCTCGCGCATCAGCACCCGCGGATGGCGCCGCAGCGCCTCGGTGAACGCGGCCGTCAGCCGGTCCCGGTCGAGCGGACCCGGGAGATGGATCTCGATGTGCACGGTCTCCGGCTCCGCCTCCTGGAGGCAGTGCCGGGCGACCTCGTCCACCACCGGGAACGGAACGCGCACCGGTCGTCGTGCGGGGCCGCCCGTGCCGTCGCGTGCGGGATGGTCCACCGTGGTCATGAGGACGCCCCCTTCCCGGGGTCGTTCCGGGGCTCCCCGGGCGCCACGGCCCGCAGCCCCGGCATGCGGAACGCCCTGCGCGGCGCGGGCCGCGCCGCCGCCGGATCACCTTCGGACCGCAGCGGCTCGGGCCCGCGCGCGGACACGGTGGGCCCGGCGACGATCCCGGGCTCCGGCGTCCGGGAGAGCGCGGGTGCCTCGGAGCACCCGGACTCCGGTGGACCGGCGGGGTCCCCGGACGGGACACCACGGGACGGCGACGGGCCTGGAGCGCGATCGGACGCGACACCGCCGGACTGCCGCGGTCCGGAGCTGGATTCGGGTTCTGTCATCACCGACTCACCTCCTGCCGGGCGGAGTTCGACGTCGGCCCGATCGAACTCGCCCTGACCTGAACGGACTTCGACATCGCCGGTACGAGTCGCGCGGGGTGCACCGGCCGCACCGGCCGCATCCCCGGCCCCGGCCTCCGCTTCTCCCGTCCGCTGCCCGTCGGGCCCCGTATCGGAGTGCTCCCGTTTCGACAGGTCCGCTCCCCGGCGGGACCGGAACCCCGCGGGGAGGGTGCGCGGGCCGGGGGATCCGCCGCGTTCCCGGCGGGGCAGGGGGGCGGCCGGGGGTGGCCCGGGGTCCGGTGCCGGTGCCGCTCCGGGTGGGGCCGGCACCTCCCGGCCCCGTGACGCCCCCACGCTCACCAGCCCCGCGAACAGGCCGATGAGCGCGAGGAGTTGGGCGACGGTGCCGAACGCGCCCTCGCCCGCCGAGGGAGGCGAGCCCGCGCCCGTCGCGGCGGCGATCCCGGCCCCGGCGAGGGCGAGGAACGCGATGGGGACGAGGAGCGGGTGCCGGCGCCGGGCGAGCAGGGCGAGGGCCGGGACCAGCAGGGCGAGGAACCCCGCGACCACGACGCCGACCAGGGTCAGGGCGACCAGCCCCAGCCAGATCCCCGGTGCGGGCGGCACCGGCTGCGGCTCGTCGGGGTTGGGCTCCCGACGGCGCCACACCACCAGTCCCACGAGCACCAGGATGCCGACGCCGCCCGCGATCAGCCCGGCCTCGTAGGTCGTCGCGGGCCCGTACGACAGCGTGACCGTGCCGCCCGCTCCGGACGGGATCCGCCAGCCCTGCTGCCAGCCGTCGAGCCGGACCGGCGTCAGTTCCTTGCCTCCGAGGGTGGCCTTCCAGCCGTCGTTGAAGTTCTCGTACGTCGTCAGGTACGAGGCCGCGCCCGAGCCGACCGTCACCTCGCGGCGGTCGCCCAGCCAGTCCCGTATCCTCAGGCCCCGCCCCGTGGTGCCGGCCTCCGCCGGGGTGCCGCGGGTCAGCGTCACGTCCGTCACGGCCAGCGGACCGCCGTCGCCCGCCTCGACCCGGTGCGCACCCTCGGCGAGGCTCAGATCGCCGTCCTCACGCCCTTGCTGACAGAGCGTCACCTCGACGGGCCGGCGTTCCACGAGATCCCGCACGGTTCCTTGCGCGCTCGTCCCGTACAGCTTCCCGTCGACCGCCACGACCGGGCCCTCGCCGCAGGGCAGCGCGAAGGGCCGGGTCCCGGCGGGCTGCGGGGTGCGGTACTGGTCGAGGCCGGGCACGTACGCCTCGGTCAGGCCGACCGGCAGCCGCAGGCCGGCGCCGGCGACGGGGTTGTGGACGGTGAGCCGGGCCGTTCCGGTCACCTTGATGTCGAGATGGTCGGTCGTGACGGGGTCGAAGCGGGCCCAGCCGTTCTCGTCGACGCCGACGACCGCCGCGCCGTCCGGGGAGCTGATCTCGACCTTCGTCGGCCGGGTCGACAGGCCGCCCGCCGGCGCCAGCACGACGGAGGACACCGGCTGTTCGCCCGGCCAGCTCAGATGGATCGTCGGATCGGAGCCCGCGATCCACGCCGTCGTCAGGTCGCCGTCGGTGAGGTTGCGCGCGGACACACCCGCGCCGAGCCGGGCCGTCGAGTCCGCCGTCGCCGTGATCCGGCCCTGCTGCTCGGGCGCGACCTCGTACAGCAGCCGGTCGAGTTCCGTGCCCGGTACGGGAACGGCGCTCGCCTTCAGCGAGTACGTGCCCGCCGTCGAGGTGGAGAAGACGCGGTGCAGGCCCGCCTCGGTGCCCGTGGGGGAGAGCCCGGTCGGGTCGGTGGAGCGGTGCAGGGACACGATCTCGGCGGTCGCGTCCGCGCCGGAGGCATCCGTGGGCAGCCGCAGCAGCCGGGTCACCCGCACGTCGGGGAGGCCGATCTCGGAGAAGCCCGCGCCGGTGAGCCCGGCGCGCTGCGCGGTCGATCCGGTGATCGTGATGCGCAGCCAACCCGTGGACCCTGGGGGGGCCTTGACGCTCTGCTTCCTGCCGTCGGGCAGGAGATAGCTGGAGACGGAGCCCTTCTCGGTCTCCACCCGGACCCGGGTCGCCGCCGAACGCACACCGTCCTGCGGGAGCGGGATCACGTCGAAGGAGGCGGGCATGTCCACGGAGCCGTCGAAGCGGATCCGCAGCCACTGCCCGTCCGCCGACCCCGCCGTGCCCTCCGCCCACGCGGTGTCGGGGTTGCCGTCGAAGGCGTTCACCGGGTCGTACTGCGGGAGATGGAACAGCCAGTTGCCGCTGGACGACGCGGTCACCGACCGGGCGCCGCGCAGTTCCGCGACGGTCTGGTGTCCGACGCCGTCGGTCGGCAGGATCTGCCGCGGCGCGCGCCCCGGGTCCTGCACGCTGTCGCTGTCGTTGCGCTGGTCACGCGTGTACGTGTACGAGGTGTTCGCGTCGACCAGACCGAAACGGGTGTCGGCGCGCCGCAGCCCGTCCCCGACGATCTGCACGCCGGCGGTGCCGAGCCCGGGGTGGTTGTCGCCGGTGAGGACGGCCGCGCGGCCCCGGACCGCCGGATCGGCGGCGAGCGGGAGCAGCGCCTCGGGACCGCCGGAGACCACGGCGGTGTCCGCGATCGGCTTCAGCCCGGCCTGCCCGGGCCGGGCCACCGCCGTGTCGGCCGGCTCGTAGATCTCCACGGCGCGCTGCCGCGGATAGAGGCCCTCGACCTGGAGCGGGGTGTCGTTCGCGATGCGCCCGCCGGTCGTCACCGGACCGAACCCGGTGACCCGCCGGTAGCCGGACTGCTCCAGCGTCCGCTTCACCGTCGCGGTGGGGACGTGGCCGAGCTGGTCGGGGTCGAGGTCGTTGCGGACCACGACGTAGTACAGGCCGGCCCGGCTCAGGTAGTCCGCCAGTCCCGGGACGTCGCCCCCGGTCAGCAGGGCCTGCTCGACCGCGTCCATGGCGCGCCGGTTGCCCGGGGTGCCGAAGGGCACGTAGTCCCGTTCGGCCCAGCGGGAGTCGGCGAGCACGTCGAGGGGTTCGTCGATGGGGGAGCCCCACGTGTAGATGCCGTGCGCGGTGGCGGGGACGACGAGGGCCCGGGAGTCGGGCGAGTACTTCTCCAGCCAGTCGGCGGTGGTGTGCCAGTACCGGGGCAGCTCCTGGAACGAACCCGGCTGAAGGATCGCGCCGTTGAGGTAGGGCCAGGCGAGGCCCGGCAGGACGAGGACCGCCGCGATCAGCGGGGCGAGGCGTCTGCCGCGCACCGGGCGGGCGCCGTGCGTGCGGGTCGCGACCCCCACCAGGTGCGCGAGACCGAGGACGAGCGCGAGGGCGAGGCCGGTCTGGAACTTGTAGATGTTGCGGAAGGGGACGAGCCGGCCGTTCAGCCAGTCCTGCGCCACGCCGTGGAAGGGTGCCCCGAGCGAACCGCCGTACCCGGCCAGGGTGATGAGGACGACCGACAGGACGGTCAGCACGAGCCACCGGCGTTCGGGCAGGTCCCGTCGCGCCAGACCGGCGAGCCCGAGCCCCGCCGCGAGCGCCGAGCAGACGATCACGATCACCGAGGACGCGACGGACCAGCCGGCCGGCAGCCAGGCCTCCCCGAAGTGCAGGTAGGCCACCCAGTTGCCCGCGCCGCGCAGCGACTCGGTGGCCGACATGGTGGCCGTCGTCGTCTGCGAGGTCTCGATGTAGGGGAGGAAGTTCTCGCCGTACACGCCGAGCAGCAGCAGCGGGATCCACCACCAGGCCGTCGCGAGGATCACGCCCGGCACCCACCAGCCGATGAGTCCGCGCTGCCGGGGCCCCCGCGGCCGCGTGAGCAGATAGAGCCCGACGGGGAGCAGGGAGGCGAGGGTGGCCGCCGCGTTCACGCCGCCCATGAAGGGGACGACGAGCGCCGAGCGCAGGGCCGCGATCCGCGCGGTGTACCGCTCGTCGGTCAGCGGCAGCAGCACCCACGGCAGGAACGCGCCGGGCAGCGCGGCCGCCGAGGTCGACCCGACGACGACGGTGAACACCGGCCACAGCGCGTACGCGACGGCGGCGAGCAGCCGGGACGCGCGGCTGCCGGTGCCCAGCCGCTCGGCCAGCCGGAGCGCCCCCCAGAAGGCCACCGACACCACGACCGACAGCCACAGCCGCTCCGCCAGCCACACCGGCAGATGGACGAGTCGGCACAGCCCGTAGTACGGCAGCATCGGCCAGGCATAGCCGACGTACTGGTCCTGGATGCCCCCGAAGCCGCCCCGGTCGTGCCACAGCTGACCCAGGTCGGAGAGGAACTGCCAGGGATCCTGCGTCACCCCGAGCTTGGTGTCGAAGGTCGCCCGCCCGGGGTGCACGGCGAGGAACAGCGCGAACACCACGGCCCAGAACCCCAGCAGCCACCGGCGTGAGCGGGGCCCCTCCGGGGGGCCGGACGCGCCTGCTGCGGGGCGGACGGCTGCCGGGGGAGGGGCCTGGACCGTGCTCGTCATGGTGGACACCGCCGGAGGATGAGGAGGAGGTTCCAGGTGGCGAACTCGCGCAGCCCCGGTGCCTTGGTGACGGCTTCCGCGAGGAAGGGCCAGTAGCGGGAACGCGCCGAGACGAGCGTGACGTCGTCGCGGGCGCGGACCTGCCGCAGGGTGGTGCCGACGTGCACGGCGAAGAGGTTCTCGCCGAGGGTGTGCTTGGCGGGCCTGCCCGTACGGCGCCGGTAGCGGGCGCGGGCCCGCTCGGCGCCGAAGTAGTGCCAGGGCGCCCACTCGTGACCGCCCCAGGGGGACAGCCAGTTGGTGAACGCGACGTAGATCAGCCCGTCCGGGCGGGTCACCCGGACCATCTCGCTGAGGAACGTCTGCGGATCCGCCACGTGCTCCAGGACGTTGGAGGAGAAGCAGACGTCGGCGACCCCGTCCGCGAGCGGCAGCAGATAGCCGTCCGCGACGACGGCCCCGCCGGGCGGCTCGGCCCCCAACTCCCGTACGTCCGGCTCGAAGAGGTGGGCCTGGGCGCCGCGCCGGCGGAACTCCTCGGTGAAGTAGCCGCCGCCGCCCCCGACATCCACGACCGTCCGGCCCGCGACGGCGCCGTGCACCGCCTCGACCTGGTCGGCCGCGTCACGGGCGAGCAGCGCGTAACAGGCCGCCGGGTCGTCCTGCTCGTGCAGGAAGGCCCGGAACAGTGCGAGGGAACGGCGCAGGGAAGGGTCCTTGAGCCCGCTGCCGCCGACCGGACCGGCGCCGCTGCCGGCCCGTCCGCGTCCGGCGGCCGTCACGGTGCCCAGCCCCTCACCGCCTCCGCGGCCACCGCCCGGAACCGGCGGACCGTGTGGTTCCAGCGGAAGGCGGCGGCACGGTCGCGGGCCGCCCGGCCCATCAGCGCGCGGCGGCGGGCGGACAGGGCGAGGGTGCACCAGGCGGCCGCGAAGGAGGACTCGCCGCGCACCAGCACGCCTGTCTCGCCGTTCACGACGGAGTCCCGGAGCCCCGGCACGTCGAAGGCGATCGCCGGCGTCTCCCGCGCCGCCGCCTCGGTGACCACCAGACCCCAGCCCTCCACCGCGGAGGGATGCAGCAGCAGCCACGCGGCGCACAGCAGCCGGTGCTTCTCCGCCTCGGAGACATGACCCGTGAACTCCACGCCGTCTCCCGCGAGTTGCTGGAGACGCTCACGCTCGGGGCCGTCGCCGACGATCACCAGCCGGCCGCCGGTGACGGGCCGGACCCGTTCCCACAGCCGCAGCAGCAGATCGATGCGTTTGTACTCCACCAGCCGTCCCACGGCGACGAACAGCGGCTCGGGTGAGCGCGCGGCACGCGGCCCCGGCTCCTCCACCCCGTTGTGCACGACCCGGATACGGTCCCGTTCGACGCCGATCGCGTGCAGCGCCACCGCCGTCGACGGGGAGACGGCGACCAGCAGGTTGCCGCGCTGGGCGCCGGCCAGAGCCCAGTGTTCGAGGCGCCGGCCGAGCCGCGCGGCGGGCGCGAGCGGTCCGCCGAACCGCATCGGCCACAGGTCCGTGTGCACGTGGTTGACCAGGCAGAGCGTGGGCCCGTGATGCCACAGGGGGGTCAGGTACGGCAGCCCGTTGCACACCTCGACGAGCAGGTCGCAGCCCCCGACCTCGCGGTGGAAGGCGGGCCGGGCGCGCAGGAAGTGCCCGAGGTCGCCGCCCGCCGAGACGACCCGGTAGCCGTGGCCCGACGAGGGGCCGCCGCACACCAGGGTGACCTGGTGGCCCAGCCCGGTCAGCCCCTCGGCCAGCCGGTCGACCAGGAGTTCGGAGCCGCCCGCCGCCGGGTTGCCGAGATCGCGGCGGGCGAGGAAGACGATGCGGCGCGGACGCGGGGAGGGCGCCGGAGGGTACTGCGCGGCCCGCGGGGACGGGGTGCGCAGCGGGGACGGTACGTGCTGGGGCATGGGTGCTCCAACTCGTCTCGGGGTGCGGAACTCAGTGTGGGGGGCTGGACGGGGCGCCGGTCCTCGGTGGTCGTGCCGCCTGGGGTGCCTTCCGTGGGTGACGGGCCGGCGTCGCGGGTGACGCCGGGTGCGCCCGGCGGCGGGGGACGCTGGGCGCTCGGCTGTAACGGGGCTGTGAAAGCGCTGTGTTCGGGTGGGGTGGACAGTTTTCGCCGAGCCGTTCGCGTCGGCTACTCACCGAGGTGACAATTTCGGGGCTTTGTGGAGCTGACGGCACATCACATCGTGAGGGTCGGCGGGGGCGAAGCGGACGAACCGGGATCCCGTCGCCCGCGTACCAGCAGGACGGCCCCCGCCGCGGCCAGGAGGAACCCCAGCAGACCGGCGCCGATCGGCAACGTCGTTCCCAGCAGCCGCAGTTGGCCGCTCTCGGTCCTCGCCTGCTCGACCTGGTCGCGCTGGGTCGCCGCCGTGAAGGCCAGTTTCCGGCTGTCCAGCAGCACCGCCGCGTCCTTCGTGCCGCCCGGGGCCCGCAGCGTCTTGCGCGGGCCGACCTGTGCGTAGATCACCCGACCGGTGCGCTGGTCGACGACCAGCTCGACGAGGTGGTTGGCGTACCACTCCTCGGCGAGCACCTGGCTGCGCTGCGGTTCCCCGACCAGCGCGCCCGGCACCTGCCGCGTGCCGGTCCGGGTGGCGGGGACGGACCCGGTGAACCGGTAGCCCCGGTACCCGCGGATCTTCTTCGTGCCCCGGTAGTGCAGGGTGACCGGGGCGCCCAGGGAGTTGTCCCACCACCGGTAGTCGTGTTCGCGCACGTCGAAGGGGAACTTCAGATAGGCGTCGCCCTCGTAGTACGGGTGCTCCCGGCAGCAGTGCACCGGTTCGTTGGACCGCCGGTCGGTGACCCAGCGTCCGGGCATGAACTCCAGCGCGTCGCGCGGGTCGGCGGCCGGCAGGGAGGCGTTCGTGTCGACCGTCGTCGTCACGTCCCAGACCGCGCGGCCACTGCGTTCGCTGTCGGCGACGTCGCCGCGCACCACCTGGGTCACGGTGATGTCCTGACCGGGCACGGTCTCGGCCTTGTCGAGGTCGAAGACGCTGCCGGTGCCCTGGTAGACAGCGGTCGTGTCGATGTCGATCGGGTTCACGGCGGCACGCGGTTCCACGTACCAGGCGAGCATCGGGGCCAGCACGAGCAGGAAGGTGCCGAGGCCGACGAGGATCAGGGAGACGGGCGAGGACTTACGGCGCATCCGGGCACTCCAGTGGCTGAGGAGGCTCGACGCACGGGTGATATCAGCTGGTGCGAGGTGATACGGATGCGTCGACACCGTGGGAGAAAGTGCGCGTGCGGTACGGGCCGGGAACCGTAGGCGCACCCTTGACGGGGTGTCAATGCATTGTCGAGACTGGCTCCTGCCGGGCGGGACCGGCGCAGGCGCTGTCCGTGGGACCGCTCGACCGGCGGTCGCACGGGTTTCCGGGGTGGGGACGACCTCCGACAGAGAGGCTGACCCTGCGATGTCCAGACTGCTCGCCGTGGCGCTCACCGTCGCGGCCTCCGCCGCACTCGCCGTGGGTGCCGCACTCGGCATCGTCGCGCTCCTCGACGCGACCCCCGACCAGCCGAACACCCCACTGATCACGTACCAGAACGCCGCCCGGGAGCGCTGACCGTGCCGAGCCGCAGAGGCACCCGGCCGGCGCTGTCACGGCAGCCCGAAGAGCCCCGGCCCCCGTGGCGGGCCGGATCCGGCGTCGTCCCCGCGGAGTCCCCGCCCCGCCAGGACGGGACCGGGCCCCCGGGCCCGACCGGTGAGCGGCCCGGCGGGCGCCCGTCCGGTCGCGAACGACCTGCCGATCCCGAGCCCCCCGTCGACCGCGAACGACCGGCGGATCCCGAAGGGCCGACTGCCCGCGGCCCCGGACCCGGTGAGCTGCCCGGGCCCGATGCCGCGCGCGCCGGTCGCGGACCCCGGCGGAGCCGGACCGACCCGCCCGGCCGCGAAGGTCCCGGCACGGCGGAGACGGCATCCGGTCCCGGTCCCGCCGCGTCCGCGCCCGGAGCACGCCGCACACCGGCCGCCCGCGCCGGAGCCGCCCCGGCCCGCTCCGCCTGGCGCGACGTGCCGCGCCGCCAGGTCCGGCAGTTCGCCACCATCGCCATGGCCGAGGCGCCCGGGCTCGCCGAGGAGATCCTGCGCGAGATCCGCCGGGAGTACCCGCACCTGCCGCTCGTGCTCGACGACTTCGGCGAGCCGATGGCCCTCGTCGGCATCCGCCGCGCCATCGAGGTCTTCGTGCAGCACCTCGGAACGGCCGAGGGCCGCCCGCGCGTCCACCCCGAGGTCTTCCAGGAGTTCGGCCGGGGCGAGGGCCTGCACGGCCGCAGCCTCGACTCCCTCCAGGCCGTCTACCGGCTCGGTGTCCGGCTCGCCTGGCGGCGGTTCGCTGAGATCGGGCAGCGCGTCGACATGCCGCCCCCGGCGATGTACGAACTGGTCGACGCCGGATACGAGTACCTCGACGGCCTCGTCGACCAGTCCGTCCGCGGCTACGCCGAGGCCGCCGCCCGGCAGGCCGGGGAACGGCTGCGTCTCCAGCGGCGCCTGATGGAACTCCTGCTCTCCGAGCACCACCCCCGGGGCGACCTCGCCGAGGGCCTCGCCGAACGGGCCGCCCGGGTCGGCTGGCCGCTGCCCGGCCGGCTGGCCGTCGGTGTCCTGCTGCGGCCGGCCCGTGAGGCGGTCGCGCCCGCCGTCGGCCAGAGCGTGCTGCTCGACATGGAGTACGAGCAGCCGCGCATGGTCGTGCCCGAACCGGACGCGGCCGGCCGGCCCGAACTGCTGCACCGGGCGCTGACCGGATGGTCCGGCGCGCTCGGCCCGCCGGTCCCGCTCGCCGACGCCGCGAAGTCGCTGCGCTGGGCCGAGGCCGCCGTGGGCCTCATGGAACGCGGGCTGCTCCCCGGCGGCGAGGTGCTGCACTGCACGGAGCACACCGAGGCACTCGTCCTCCTCCAGCCCGAGGAACTGATCGACGACCTGGCCCTGCGCTGCCTGGAACCGCTCGCCCACTGCGGGCCCACGCACGGCAGACGGCTCGCGGAGACCCTGCTGGCCTGGCTGGAGACACGCGGCGGCGCCCCCGAGGTCGCGGCCCGGCTCGGCGTCCACCCGCAGACCGTCCGCTACCGCCTGCGCCAGATCAGGGAACTGTGGGGCGACGAGATCGACGACCCGGACCGGCGGTTCGAACTCGAACTCGTCCTGCGGGCCCAGCGGCTGCGCGGCGTACTGGGCGACCCCCGGACCCGCCGCTGACCCCGGTGCCCGCGTCGGCGGCCACGGCCCGTCCGACCCGGCCACCGGACCCGGCCCCGGACTGCCCACCGGACCCGTCCGCCCCGCCCGGCCCACGTGTCCCGCCGCCGCGCGCCCTCACCGGGGACCCCGCCCCACCCATTGCCCGCCCAAGCCCACTATGACTAGCCTGTGTTCGTCATGCCGATCGTCTGTTGAAATTTCGAACATATGGGAGGGGGCCGGCTGTGGGACGCCTCGTACCTGCCGTGACCCGGGCTCTGGACATCCTGGAACTCTTCCTCGACGGGGACGGCACGCTCTCCGCCCCCGACATCGTGCGCCGGCTCCGGCTGCCGCGCACCACCGTGCACGAACTGGTCACCACGCTCTGTGCCCGCTCGTACATCGTGCAGGTGCCGGGGCAGCCGGGACGCTATCGCCTCGGCGTCCGGCCCTACCAGCTCGGCAGCCGGTACGCCGAGCAGCTCGACCTCGCCGCCGAGGGTCAGCAGGTCGCCCGCTCCGTCGCCGAGACCTGCGACGAGACCGTGCACGTGGCGATCCTCGAAGGCACCGACGTCATCTACATCGCGAAGGTCGACTCCACGCACGCCGTACGCATGGTGTCCGCGGCCGGCCGGCGTCTTCCCGCGCACTGCACCTCCGTCGGCAAGATGCTCCTCGCCTCGCTGCCCGAGCAGCAGCTGACCGCGCGGATCCCCGACGACGCCGACCTCGTCGCCATGACGCCCAACAGCATCACCGAACCGGGAGCCCTGCGCGAGGCCCTCGCCGAGATCCGCAGCCGCGGGGTCGCCGTCGAGAACCAGGAGTCCAACCCGGACGTCAGCTGTGTCGCCGCCCCGGTCCGCGACCGCACGGGACAGGTCGTCGCCGCGCTCTCCGTCTCCGTGCCGATGATCCGCTGGAGCGACGAGCGCCGCGCCGAACTGGAGCAGCTCGCCGCGAAGGGCGCGGCCGAACTGTCCGAGCGCCTCGGCCACCGGAGCGTGGGATGACGGCCGTCGAGGTCGCGGTCCGCGCGCACGCCGCGCTCGGCGAGGGCCCCACCTGGGACAGCGCCGCCGACCGCCTGATCTGGGTCGACATCCTCGGCTCCCGCGTCCACACCTACGAGCCCGCCACCGGCCGCCGTACGGTGCTGGCCACCGAGCAGCACGTGGGCGCGGCCAAGCCCCGCGCGGGCGGCGGCCTGGTCGTCAACCTCCGTGACGGGGTGGGCCTCTACCCGCCGGCGGCGTCCGGCGGCTCCACCGGCGCCGGCGGGGCGGCGCCGTTCCGCTGGCTGCACCACGACCCCGTCCCGGGACGCCGGGCCAACGACGCGGCCGTCGCCCCCGACGGCTCGCTGTGGTGCGGAACGATGCGCTACGACGAGGCGCCGGGCGGCGGCACCCTCACCCGGATCGCGCCCGACGGCACGGTCCGCCCGCTCCTCGACGACGTCGCCGTCAGCAACGGCACCGGCTGGAGCCCGGACGGCCGCCGCGTCTACTACGTCGACTCGCCGACCCGCCGCATCGACGTGTTCGACCTGGACGACGACGGACTCCCGGTGAACCGGCGGGCGTTCACGGCCGTCGAGGACGGTTTCCCCGACGGTCTGACGGTGGACGCCGAGGGCGGTGTCTGGGTGGCCCTCTGGGACGGAGGGGCGGTCCGCCGCTACACCCCGGACGGCGCGCTCGACCGGGTCGTTCCGCTGCCGGTCCGCCGCCCCACCGCCTGCGCCTTCGGCAGCACCGGCCTCACCGACCTCTACATCACCACCGCCCGTACCGGCCTGGCGCGCCCGCACCCGCTGTCCGGCTCCCTGCTGGTGGTCCCGGGAGCCGGAAAGGGCCTGCCGCAGCCGCCGTTCGCCGGATAGCGCCGGCCGGCGGGCCTACCGTACGGCGCCGGGGGAGTCGACCGGGGCCACCGGCACTCCTCCGGCCGCGCTGCCCAGCAGGGTCAGTTCCACCCGCCCCGGACCCGCCGGGGTGGTCCCGTCGGACAGCACGGCGAGGGCCAGCGTGTTGGAACCCCGGGTGCGCAGCACCCCGTTGGGCAGGACGAACGTGTGCTGGGGGCCCACGTCGTTGATGTACTGGCCCATGTTCCAGCCGTTCAGGAAGATCTGGACGCGGTAGGCACGGGACGGGTCGTCGGTGAGGGTGAGGCCGATCGACGCGTCCACGCCGCTCTCGACGGCGAGCCGGAACCCGGTGCGGTACCAGGTGACGCCCTGCCGCTTCTCGGCGCGCGGGAGGTCCACGAGCTTCCAGCCGCCGTCGGCGAACCCGGGAAGATGCCAGCCGTGCCGCTCTCCGTGCAGGCCACCGTTGTTGAGCGGTCCGCGCACCCGGTCGGGCGCGCCCTCGCCCTGGATGCGCCAGCCGATCGCCGGGGACGCCCCCGCGAAGGTGACGGCCGTGAGTCCGCGGGCGGCCTTGTGGCTGTCGTTGGCCCGGCCGTCCTCGTCGTGCTGCATGCGGCGGACCAGCACGGACAGCACATGGGAGCGGCCGGGCCGTGGCCGGACCGGGAAGGTCGCGGTGGCCGACCAGGTCCCCTGCCGCACCGTCTTCCTGTCCGGCACCGGCATCCGGTGCGTGCCCAGCGGTTCGCCGTCCAGCCAGGCCATCAACAGGCCCTGGGCGCCCGCGACATAGGAGAGCGCCACGGACTCGGCGTCGCCCCCGGCACCCTCGTCGTCGAAGTGCCCCCGGTACCAGACGTCTCCGTAGTGGAAGCCGTAGTCGTCGGCGAACAGCACGGGCTGCCCGGCGGGGACGGGGGTGACGCTGTACGTGGTCCTCCGGTCGGCGACCCGCCACGCCGAGTCGTCGTGGTCGGCGGCGGACTCGGGGTTCTCGGCGGACCGGCGCCAGGTGGTCAGGGCGGGCAGGCGCACCGACGGCACCCCGGGCAGCCGCTGTTCGGCGCGCAGGCTTCCCGAGGTGGTCGTGCGGGTTCGCAACGTGCCCTGGTTCCAGACGAGTTCCTCCGTCCCGCGGGGCCCCCACACCTCCAGGTCCGCCGCGTCCACGGTGTCCCCGGTGAGATGGAGGGTGCCGCCGCGCAGGGCCGCCGTGCGCAGCAGTGCCGGGCCGCGCACCAGGACCGGGCCCGAGGGGGTGTCGTACCGCCACAGCCGGCGGGAGCTCTCGTCGTCGGCGAGCAGCAGCAGGAGGGGGGCGCCGACGCCGCCGCCCTCGACCAGGACCCGGGTGACGCCGTCCAGCCGGGCGTCGATCCGCAGCACCCCGTCCTCGAAGCCGTGCCGCGCCGTGCCGTCCAGCACGGTGACCGTCGGCTCGCTCGCCGCTTCCAGGCAGGTGCGGGTGGACTCGCCGGAGCGGCCGGTGAACACGGCGATGTCCTGGCGCCCTGCGGTCAGGCGGAGCATCGGCTGGGCCGTCGAGTACCGCAGGGTGCGCCGCCCCAGGGAGATCCCGGTGACCAGGAGCCGTGCGTCGAGGCCGGGCACCGGCACCGGAACGGTCGTCCCCGCGAGCGGCACCGAGGCCACCGCCTCGGCGGCCGAGTCGTTGCGCAGCACGTGGACATGGGCCTTCGTGTCCGGGTTGACCAGGTGGTAGGTCTTGATGCCGAGGTCGGCGCCCAGGTCGTCGGACGGGATCGCCTCGGCCCGGTCTAGCTTCGCCAACTCCGGCACGGAGTGCAGTAGTTGGCCGATCTGGTGCATGGGCGTGAGCTTCTCGGTCGGCTGCCGGCCCTCGTCGAGGGCGGCCCCGTAGTCGTACGAGGTGTAGACGATCGGGGCGGGCAGCCAGCCCCAGGACGTGCCGCCGAAGGTCATGTAGACGTTGTGGACGGTGATGCCGTTGGCGAGGTTGGTGAGGTAGAACCGGCGTTCGTAGGCGGCGTCGCGGGTGCGGCGGGACTCCGCGTACCCCTTGCCGTCGAACTCGGCGCCGCCCCACGGGTCGAACCAGCCGCCGCCGAACTCGGGGATGAACCCGGGGGTGCCGGGGCTCGCGGTCGCGCCGCCCTTGGTGCCGCCGATGCCGAAGTGGCCCCAGTCCGGCGGGGTCTTGAAGGGCGACGGGTAGCCGTCGAAGCCGTACAGGTAACGGCCCCGCTCGCCGCCGGTGTCGAAGGTGCCCGGCGCCCAGTGGCCGTTGCGGCCCTTGTCGTTGTGGAAGAGCGGCACGTCGATGCCGTCGGCCCGGACCTTCGCGTAGAGGTGTGCCATGTAGTCGCGGCCGGCGGGCTCGGTGACGTGGTTGTCGTACTCGTTCTCCAGCTGGTAGAGGACGACCGTGCCGCCGCCGTCGGTGTACTGGTGGCGGGAGACGATCCGGTCGACGGCGGTCAGCCACTGGTCGACGTGCTTCAGGTACGTCGGGTCGGAGGTGCGGGCCACGCCCGGCGTGGCGGTCAGCCAGCCGGGGAAGCCGCCCGCGTCGACCTCGGCGTTGATGTAGGGGCCGGGGCGCAGGATGACGTACAGCCCGGTCTCGGCGGCGGTCCGCAGGAACAGGTCGAGGTCGCGCACCCCGGTGAAGTCGAACGTGCCCGGAGCGGGCGAGTGGTAGTTCCACGCGACGTAGATGCTGACGGTGTTGTAGCCGTGGGCACGCAGCTTCTGCAGCACGTCCCGCCACAGGGACGGGCTCGGCAGCCGGAACGGGTGGACCTCGCCGGACCAGATCACCAGACGCCGGCCGTCGACGAGCATCGAGTAGCGGTCGAAGCCGACGGTGTGTTTCCGGCCGTCGGCCCCGGGCGGCGCGGGAGCGGGTCCGGTGGGTGCGAGGGCCGTCCTTCCGGCGGCGCTCGCCACGTCACTGCCGCTGCCGCCGAGGGAGAATCCGAGTGCGGCGGTGCCGGCGAGTGCGCTGAAGGTACGTCTGCTCAACACCATGCGGGTCCTCCCGGGGACGGCGATGGGGATCCCCCCGGCCGGGCCGGGCCCGAGCACCCGGGGGCGGGTGCGGCCATTGTCCACATAGGCAGGTCATTTCATGGTCATATGAGGTGCCCGGCGCGGGGGGATTACGCGGTATGGGCCTTACGGGGGACGCCGCCGCCCGCCGGACGACGGCATCCTCCTCTCCCGCGCACGCCCCGCGGCACCCCCCGGGGGGCCGGGACTCGCCGGACCGTCAGGAGAGGTGGTACTGCCGGCGGGCGGTCAGGCCGCCGTCGGTGAACGTGAAGTGGGCGTCGGGCGGGAAGAGGCCCTTCGCGGCGGTGCAGTAGAACTCCTCGACGTGGCCGTTCGTCGCCGGCCAGTTCGGGTAGCCCTCGCGCCGCAGGACGCAGGAGTCCTCCGACACGACGGACCACACCTGCGCCTCGGTCATGCCGAGCCGCGTCCCGTCGTACTGCGCGAGTGTCACGGACGGTGCCTTCACCTCCAGCAGGAACTCGCTGCGCTTCTCCCGCATCCTGCCGTCCGCGGTGAACGAGAAGCCGCCGTAGGGCGCGTAGTCGCTCGACTCGGCCCAGCACATCACGCTGTCCCCGAAGAGCCCGCCGGTCTCGCACGCCTGGGAGCCGCCGCCGATCTGCCAGACCTGGTCCTTCGTCATGCCGAACTGGATCTGGCGGTATCTCTCGGGGGTGAACCCCGAGTACGCCTGCGCGCTCGTGGCGGCCCCGAGCACCGCCGCACCCGCCGCGGCGGCCGCCACCGCGAGACGCCACTTCTTCGCCCTCGTCGTCATCCCTGCTTCTCCTCGCTCGCCGTGCACGTCGTACCGACGGGCGGGACGCTAACGACCGCCGGTCTCCGGCCGGTCTTCCGGCCGCGGATCCGTGACGAGGAGCGGGTGGGGCGGCGGGACGGGTGCCGGCCTGTTCAGCGGGCCGTCTTCGCTATCGACGTCAGGACGGCCTCCGCGTCGCCGCCCGGGGCCACGGCCGCGCCGATCCTCGACCGGATCGAGGCGGACACCCTCGACCAGTTGGTCTCGGCGAGCGGGTACAGGTCCATGCCGTCCAGGGCGTCGAGGCCGTGCCACAGGGCGCTGTAGCGGCGGTCGGCGCGCAGGTCCGCCGTCACCGTCGCGGTGACCGGGAGCAGCTGGTACTCGGTGGCCTGCTCGCGGACGTACTTGTCGCCGTACAGGAAGTCGAGGAACGCGCCCGCCTCCTCGCGGTGCCCGCCCTGCTCGAACGCGACGACCCAGTCGGCGGTGCCCATGGTCGGCACCTCCTTGCCGGTGCTGCCGGGCAGCGCGACGGTGCCGTACGGCACGTTCTGCGACGAGTCGTCGATCTGCCGCATCAGTGAGAGCGGGGCGTTCACCATGCCGGCCTCGCCGTCGACGAAGGCGGCCAGCGCCGCGCTCCGGTTCAGCCTGCCCGGTGCCACCGGGCCGGTGAGCCCGGGCTCGACGAGGTTCGTCCTGAGCCAGGTGAGCGCCGAGACGTTGGCCTCGGAGACGAGGTCGTAGCCGCCGGCGCTGCCGGTGTAGCCGCCGTCGCCCGCCAGCAGCCATCCCAGCGTCTCCGCCTCGGCCTCCTCGGGCCCGAACGGCAGCGCGATCGGGTACTTCACGCCCTGCGCCTTCAACGCCCGCGCGTCCGCAGCGAGTTCCCGCCAGGTGGTGGGGGCGTCGAGGCCGGCCCGCCGGAACAGGTCCTTGTTGTAGTAGAGCAGCCGGGTGCTCGCGGTGAACGGCATCGCGTACTGGGTGCCGTTCACCTTTCCGGCGTCCGCGAGGCTGCGCACGAACCCGGCCTGCACGGGGATCGAGAGCACCTCGTCGGCGGAGTAGAGCCGGCCGGCGGCAGCGTACTGGGCGAAGCTGCCGCTCTGCACGATGTCGGGCGCCTTGCCGTGCTTCACCAGCGCGGCGACCTTCGCGTCCACGGTGTCGGCCGGGTAGACCGTCGTCACCACCCGGATGCCGGGGTGGGCCGCCTGGAAGGCGAGTCCGACGCGGTCCCAGTAGCCCTGGGAGTTCTTGTGGACGCTGTCGCCGTAGTTGGTCGCGACGACGGTCAGCGTGGTGGTCCCCGCGTCCTCCGTCCCCTGCCCCGTCCCGCAGCCGGCCGCGCTCGCCGTGAGGCCGAGCGCGGTTGTCACCGTCACCAGGATCCGGGTACTGCGACGCACGGCCACCACCTCTGTTCCAGCCACGCTCGACGCGCGTAGACGAAGAGCGTCGATCGTAGGCCCGGAGGCGGGTGGCGCACAGGGCCCGGCCGGTTGCGTTTTGGTTCCGGCGATGTGTCGGCGCCGGCGCACGTCGAGGAGTGTGCGGAGCGGGAGGGTGTCGGCGGGCCCCGGCCGCGATCCGGGCGCGGGAGCCCGGATCGGAGTCCGGATCGCGGCCCGAGCGGGACGCCGAAGGGCCCGTCGGGGGTGGCCTGTTCAGCCTGCCTGGTTGTAGAGCATCGCGCCGACGGCTCCCCAGCCGCCGGTCGACTGGGGTGGGGGAGGGGGTTCGGGCTGGGTCCTGCCGCGGACCTGGGCGGCCGTCAGCCCGCCCTGCGCGCCGAGCGACGCGGCGTTCGCCATGCCGGGCATGCCCGTCTGCGCGGCGGCCGGCTGGAGTCCGGCCGGCTGGGCCGGGGCGGGCATGGCGACCGGCGGCATCTGGGCGGGCATCGCGCCCGGGCTCTGGGCCGGCGCGGGCCAGGTGCCGGGCTGCGGCACGCCCTGGGGCGCGGCCTGCGGGGCGGCGTAGGCGGCGGCCGCGAACGGCTGCGGGGCGGGGCGGGGCGGAGCCGCCGCGGGCTGCTGGTCGGGGAAGATCACGGCGGCGGCGGGCCGCACGGGCGGAGCGGGCGGCAGGACGGGCGCCGGCGCGGCGGCGGGCGCGGGCCGGACCTGGGGAGTCGTCCCGGGCCAGGCGCCCGCCTGGGCGGCCAGCCCCTGCATCCCGGCGCCGTTGGTGGCGCCGACCAGACGGTCGACGGCCGCCGTACCCGAGCTGTAGCCGGTCCCTGTGCTCAGCTCCGGTACGGCGGCACCCCTCCTGGACCCGTAGAGCACCTGCTCCAGGCCGGACACCAGGCGACGCACGTCGGCCTGGGGGCGCACCACGAGTCTCAGGAAGCGGCTGGACGAACCGATCTTGTTGCCGCACTCGCGGACCAGGATGCGGTGCTCGGTGAGCATCCGGTCCCGGACCACGGTCCCCTCGGCGCCCACGGGAAGGCGGACGAAGAGGAAGTTGCCCTGTGAGGGATAGACCGTCAGACCGGGCAGCGCGGCCAGTTCGCGGGCCATGTCGAGCCGGTCGCGGCGGACCATGTGGAGGCTCTCCATGTACTCGGCGCCGTGCTCCTTGAGCATGAACACCACGGTCTCCGCGAAGGAGTTGAGGTTCCACTTGGGCAGCATCGAGCGGACCTTGCCGGCCAGCGCGGGGTTCGCGACCATGTACCCGAAGCGGATGCCGTGCAGCCCGAAGTTCTTGCCGAGGCTGCGCAGCACGATGACGTTGGGCCGCATCACCGCGTCCTCGACGACGCTCGGCTCGGACTCGGCGTCGGCGAACTCCAGGAACGACTCGTCGATGACGATCAGGTCCAGGTCCGCCATCGCGTCCATGAACTGGATGACGGACTGACGGGGCAGGAAGCCGCCGTCGGGGTTGTTCGGGTTGCACAGGACGGCGACCCGGGTGCCGCGGGCGCGGATGAACTTCGCGTAGGCGGCGAGGTCGAGGGCGAAGCCGGTGGACTCCTGGAGCGGGAACATGTCGACCCGCTTGCCGGTCTCCATGGGCTGGTCGGTCCAGCGGCCGAACGTGGGGACGGGGATGGCGAGGGACTCACGGACCAGCAGGTGGTCGATCCAGGTGATGAGCTCGGTGGAGCCGTTGCCCATCGCGACGCACTGCGGCGGGAGCTGGAGCAGCGAGCACAGCTCGGCGGTGATGGTGTCGGCGCTGCTCGGGTAGTAGGTGATGATCTCCCGCAGCCGGCCCGCGAGTTCGTCGAACATCGCGGGGGTGGGGAAGTACGGGTTGCACGGAATGCAGAAGTCCACGGGTCCGGCTCCGTCACCCTCCCGCGTCAGTGCGGCCATCGACGGGCTGTGCGCCGCGGTGCCGCGAAAGAGCGAGGTGACATTGCCTGCCATGGAACCTCCGTAGGGGGCGGGCCCGCTGGGGAGGACGGACCCTTGGACGTGGGGTGGCCCGTGCGGGGGAGCACGGGCCGCCCTTCCATACGGATACGGAGGTGGCGCTGTTCAATCGGCGGGAAATCGTGTGGACCCGGTGAACCGGTGGTGAAGGCCGGTCACGGACCGAAGGTGTGCACGGTGCTCGTCCGGTACGTCCGCCCCGGTCGCAGCACCGTCGAGGGGAACGACGGGTGGTTCGGGGAGTCCGGGAAGTGCTGGGTCTCCAGGCACAGCGCGTCGCCCTGGCGGTAGATGCGACCGCCGGTGCCGAGCAGGGTGCCGTCCAGGAAGTTGCCCGAGTAGAACTGCAGGCCCGGCTCGGTCGTCGAGATCCTGAGGGTACGGCCCGAGGACGGGTCGCGCAGCGTCGCGATGTGCTCGGGCCGGGCGGAGATTCCCTTGTCGAGGACCCAGTTGTGGTCGATTCCCTGGCCGTACAGGAGTTGCTGGTGGCCCACCCGGATGTCCTCGCCGACCGTCTTGGCGCGGCGGAAGTCGAACGGTGTGCCCCCGACCCGGGCCAGTTCGCCGGTCGGGATGAGGCCGGCGTCGACCGGGGTGTAGCGGGCGGCGGCGATCTCCAGCTCGTGGTCGTAGATCGAGCCGCTGCCCTCACCGGCGAGGTTCCAGTAGACGTGACTGGTGAGGTTGACGACGGTGGCCCGGTCGGTGGTCGCCTCGTAGTCGACGCGCCAGTCGCCGTGCCGGTTCAGGGTGTAGGTGACCTTGGTCCGGAGGGTGCCGGGGTAGCCCATCTCGCCGTCGGCGCTGGTGTAGCGCAGGACGAGCCCGACATCGGTGCCGGAGGTGAAGCCGGCCACGTCCCAGACGCGTTTGTCGAAGCCCTGGGCGCCGCCGTGCAGGCTGTTGACGCCGTCGTTGACGGAGAGCTGGTGGGTGGTGCCGTCGAGCGTGAACCGCCCCTTGGCTATCCGGTTGCCGTACCGGCCGATCAGCGCCCCGAAGTAGGGGCTCTTCGCGACGTAGTCGTCGAGACCGGCGAAGCCGAGGACGACGTTGCGGTACCGGCCGTGCCGGTCGGGGATCTCCAGGGACTGCACGATCCCGCCGTACGACAGGACCTTCAGGCGGGTGCCGCCGTTCTCCAGCGACCACCGGTGGACCTTCGTCCCGTCGGCGAGTCTGCCGAAGAGTTCCTTGGCGGGCCCGCCGCCCGCGGAGGCGTGCGCCGTTCCGGCTCCGGCGGCGGCCGTGAGCCCCGCCGCGGTTGCCGCTGCGATGACCGTACGTCTGCTCATGTCCATGTGCGGCTCCTGCACTGGAAGGGGCCCCGCCCGGCCGGGCGGGGCCCGGCCGACTTACGAACCGACCTTGCGCTTGTTCCACACGTCGAAGCCGACCGCCGCGAGCAGCACCAGGCCCTTGATGACCTGCTGCCAGTCGCTGCCGACGCCGACGAGGTTCATGCCGTTGTTCAGCACGCCCAGGACGAGACCGCCGATGATCGCGCCGAGGACCGTGCCCACGCCGCCGCTCATCGACGCGCCGCCGATGAACGAGGCCGCGATCGCTTCGAGTTCGAAGTTCAGACCGGCCTTGGGCGAGGCCGCGTTGAAGCGGGCGGCGAAGACCAGACCCGCCAGGGCCGCGAGCATGCCCATGTTCAGGAAGACCAGGAAGGTGACCTTCTTGTCCTTCACGCCCGACAGCTTCGCCGCCGGGAGGTTGCCGCCGATCGCGTAGATGTGCCGGCCGATGACCGCGTTGCGCATCAGGTAGCCGAAGCCGGCGACCAGGACACCGAGGATCAGCAGGACCACCGGAGCGCCCTTGTAGCTGGCGAGCAGCAGGGTGACGGTGAACACCGCCGCGATCAGCGCGACGAGCTTGAGGAGGAAGAGGTTCCGGGGCAGGACGTCGAGGGAGAACTCCTGCTGCCGCTTGCGGTCGCGGACCTCCTGGAACACCACGAAGGCGATCAGGGCGATGCCCAGCAGCAGCGTGAGGTTGTGGTAGTTCGTGTCGGGTCCGACCTCGGGCAGGAAGCTGTTGGCGACCTTCTGCAGACCCTCGGGGAACGGGCCGATCGTCTGGCCCTTGAGGAAGATCTCGGTCAGGCCGCGGAAGGTCAGCATGCCCGCGAGGGTCACGATGAACGACGGTATGCCGAGGTACGCGATGAGGAAGCCCTGCGCGGCGCCCGCCGCCGCGCCGATGGCCAGACACAGCACCAGGGCGAGCGGCCAGGAGAGGTCGTGGTTGACCATCAGCACGGCGCCGATCGCGCCCACGAACGCCGTCAGCGAGCCGACCGAGAGGTCGATGTGGCCGGCGATGATGACGAGCATCATGCCGATCGCGAGGATCAGGATGTAGCTGTTCTGCAGCACCAGGTTGGAGACGTTGCGGGGCAGCAGCAGGTCGCCGTCGGTCCACACGGCGAACAGCACCACGATCAGACCGAGGGCGAACAGCATGCCGTACTGCCGCATGTTGCGGCGCATGCCGTCCAGCATCAGCTGGAGCAGGCTCTCTCCCGTGTCCGAGCCGCTCTTGCCGGCCGGCGCGGGGGCCGGCGTCTTGGCGGTCACATCCGTGCTCATCGGCTTACCTCTTTGTCCTTTGTCATCTGACGCATCAGCGATTCCTGCGAGGCTTCCGCCCGCGAGAACTCACCCGTCAGCCGTCCCGCTGCCATCGTGTAGATGCGGTCGCACATGCCGAGCAGCTCCGGCAGCTCGGAGGAGATGAAGACGACCGCCTTGCCCTCGGCCGCCAGCCGGTCGATGACCGTGTAGATCTCGAACTTGGCGCCCACGTCGATCCCGCGGGTCGGCTCGTCGAGGATCAGCACCTCGGGCCCCGCGAAGATCCACTTGCTGAGGACGACCTTCTGCTGGTTGCCGCCCGACAGCTTGCCCACCGGCTCGAAGACGGTCGGCGCCTTGATGTTCATGGAGGTGCGGAAGCCCTCGGAGACCTGCCGCTCCTCGTGCTCGTCGACGATGCCGCGCCGGGCGACCTTGCCCAGGGAGCTGAGCGTGATGTTGCGGTTGATCGTGTCGATGAGGTTGAGGCCGTAGTGCTTGCGGTCCTCGGTGACGTACGCGATCCCGTGCCCGACCGCCTGGGACACGGTCTTCGTCCGGACCTCCTCGCCGTCCCTGAGCACCGTGCCGCCCGCGTAGCGGCCGTAGGAGCGCCCGAAGACGTTCATCGCCAGTTCGGTGCGCCCGGCGCCCATGAGTCCGGCGATGCCGACGATCTCCCCGCGCCGCACGGAGATCGACACGTCGTCGACCACCTTGCGCTGCTGGTCGATCGGGTGGAACACGGTCCAGTCGCGGATCTCCAGGGCGGGCGCGGCGCCCGCCTCGGGGTGGTGCGGGGTCCGCTCCGGGAAGCGGTGTTCCAGGTCGCGGCCGACCATGCCGCTGATGATCCGGTCCTCGGTGGTCTCCGCCGCCTTCACGTCGAGCGTCTCGA
Source organism: Streptomyces sp. NBC_01428 (assembly GCF_036231965.1). Lineage (NCBI taxonomy): Bacteria > Bacillati > Actinomycetota > Actinomycetes > Kitasatosporales > Streptomycetaceae > Streptomyces > Streptomyces sp. NBC_01428. The sequence continues at coordinate 6,282,662 of NZ_CP109499.1, forward strand.
TGGTCCGCCCGTCGCGCAGGATGGTCACCGAGTCCGCGACCCGCTCGATCTCGTTCAGCTTGTGGGAGATGATGATCGAGGTCATGCCCTGGTTCTTCAGCTCCAGGATGAGATCCAGGAGTTTGCCGCTGTCCTCGTCGTTCAGGGCGGCGGTCGGCTCGTCCAGGATGAGCAGCTTCACCTTCTTCGACAGCGCCTTCGCGATCTCGACGAGCTGCTGCTTGCCCACGCCGATGTCCGCGACGCGGGTCTGCGGGTTCTCGTCGAGCCCGACCCGCCGCAGCAGTTCGGACGCGTGCCGCAGCGTCTCGGTCCAGCTGATGAGTCCACGGGTGGCGTGTTCGTTGCCGAGGAAGATGTTCTCCGCGATGGAGAGGTACGGCACCAGGGCCAGTTCCTGGTGGATGATCACGATGCCGTGCTGCTCACTGGCCCTGATGTCCTTGAACGTGCAGACCTCCGAGTCGAAGAGGATGTCCCCCTCGTAACTCCCGTGCGGGTGAACGCCGGAGAGGACCTTCATCAAGGTCGACTTGCCGGCGCCGTTCTCCCCGCAGATGGCATGGACCTCGCCCTGCTGGACGGTCAGAGTGACGTCCGACAGCGCCTTGACGCCGGGAAAGGTCTTGACGATCGAGCGCATTTCCAGGACGGGTCCCGCCATGGTCGTGCCTTCCAATCAGTAGGGGGCGGCGGTTACTTGAGGTCGGTGGCCTTGTAGTAGCCCGTGGTGACGAGCTCCTTCTCGTAGTTGGACTTGTCGACGCTGACCGGCTGCAGCAGGTACGCGGGGACGACCTTGGTGCCGTTGTCGTAGGTCTTGTCGTCGTTGATCTCGGGCTTCTTGCCCTTGAGCGCCGCGTCGACCATGTTCGAGGCCACCGTCGCCAGCTTGCGGGTGTCCTTGTAGACGGTCTGCGTCTGCTCGCCCCTGATGATCGACTTCACCGACGCGAGTTCGGCGTCCTGGCCCGTGACGACCGGCAGCGGCTTGCTCTTGGAGCCGTAGTCGTCCGACTTCAGCGACGAGAGGATGCCGATCGAGATGCCGTCGTAGGGCGACAGCACGGCGTCGACGTGCTCGCTCTTGTACGCCGAGGTGAGGATGTCGTCCATCCGCTTCTGCGCGGTGCCGCCGTCCCAGCGCAGCGTGGTGACCTGGGTGAGGTTGGTCTGCCCGGACCTCACGACGAGCTGCTTCTTGTCGATGTAGGGCTGGAGGACGTTCATCGCGCCCTGGAAGAAGTACTTCGTGTTGTTGTCGTCGTTGGAGCCGGCGAACAGCTCGATGTTGAACGGCCCCTTCTTGCTGCCGTCCTTCAGGCCGAGCTTGTCGACGATGTAACCGCCCTGCAGCTCACCGACCTTGGTGTTGTCGAACGACGCGTAGTAGTTGACGTTCTTGCTGCCGAGGATCAGCCGGTCGTAGGAGATCACCGGGATCTTGGCGTCGGCGGCCTGCTGGAGCACGTTGTTCATCGACTTGTTGTCGATGGCGGCGATGATCAGCGCCTTCACACCCTGCGTGATCATGTTCTCGATCTGCGAGACCTGCTGGTCCGGGTCGTCCTCCCCGTACGCCAGCTTGGTCTTGTAGCCCTTCGACTGGAGGTTCTTGACGACGTTGTTGCCGTCGGCGATCCAGCGCTCGGACGACTTGGTCGGCATCGAGATGCCGATCGTGGCGCCCTTCGTGCTGCCCCCCTTGTCGTCACTGCCGCCGTCGCTGTCCTGCCCGCAGGCGGACAGGGTGAGGGCGAGGGAGGCGGCACCGGCGATGGCGGCGATGGCGGCTCTGCGGTTGCGCATGATGATCAGTCCTTGTTCTTCTCGTCGTTGAGAGAGGGCAGCGGGTGGTGCGGCGGGTCAGAGCGGGGTGACATCGGTGGGAAAGCGGTGGAGCGGCCCGGGCATGCGGGAACCGAGCGGCGCCATGTCGCCGTCCGCGCCGTGCCGGGCGAGCAGGTCGAGCGCGAGCCGGCCGCGCCGTACGCGCTCCCGGGCGGTGCTCAGGGTCAGGTCCCGCAGATGGGTGCCGTACGGGTAGATCCCGGGGGCCTTGGACAGCCCGAACTTCAGATAGAGCGGTGCGCCGCGCCGGATCAGCTCGGCGACCTCGTACATCCGCACGTACCCGCCGAGGTCGTCGGGGGCCTCGATGTACATGTCCATGGGGGCGGCGGAGATCCGCCGGATCTCGGTCAGGTGACTGAGCGTCAGGTCGCTCGGCACGTTGACCGAGTCGGCGCCGAGGTGCTCGTACACCGCGTACGCGGCCGGGTTGACCGGGCCGATCAGCGCCGAGACCTTGAGGGTGGTGTCCGCCGGGATGATCCCCGCGGTGCGCGCCCGGTGCAGCGTCCACAGCACCCCCTCGTCCGCGACGAGCAGGCACTTGACCCCCAGCTCGGTGGCGCGGACGGCGTCCTCGACGCAGCCGGCGACCGCGTCGTGGCCGCGGGCGCGCAGCCCGCCGCCGCGCGAGTCGGTGCGGACCGAGGCGCCGATGTCCCAGGTGCCGCGCGGGCCGGTGAAGAGGCAGAGCTCGATGTCGCGTTCACCGGTGGCCTCGACCATCTCGGTGATCTCGGCGTCGGTGAGCATCCAGACACCGCTGCCCTGGCTGATCCGGTGGATCGGCACGTCGAGCCGCGAGGACTCCTTGAGGACCGCGGCCAGCGCCTCGGGGCCCTCGACGGAGGGCACCTCGGTGCGCCAGCGGCCGCCTCCCGGGAAGGTGTGCGGCGAGGTGTCGGCGGGGGAGAGGGCGGGCGCGCCCAGGCCCAGCGCGGCGAGCGCCCGCTCGCCGGGTCGCCGGGCCGCCGTGGGAGAGGCATCGGTCGTCACAGGCTGTCCTTCACGTTCGATATTTCGGACAAGGTTCGCGTCTTGGGGTGTGCGGAGACCCGGGGAGTACGCCGGCACGGGACTGTCAGGAAGCCCCGCACCGGCGTACGGCTCGGGTGGTCACGGTTTCAGCAGGACCTTGCCGACCTCGGGGTCACCGGACCCCACCAGCTCGATCGCCTCCGCGAACGCGGCGAGCGGCAGCTCGTGCGTCACCAGGGGCGTCGGGTTCAGCAGTCCGGCGCCGAACACCCGGACCGTGTGCGCCCAGGCGTCCGGCGGTGCTCCGAACACGGTGTGCACCTCCAGCTGCCGTACGACCAGGTCGGTCGGGTCGAGGCCCTCCGCGCCCGGCGCCGGGATCCCCGTGAGGACCAGGCGTCCGCCGCGCCGCAGCAGGGAGGCGGCGGTGCGCGCGGCGGACGCCGATCCCGCGGTCTCCACGACGACGTCGAAGCCGCCGGGGAGTTCCTCGTCGCGGGTACGGAAACCGGTGGCGCCGAACTCCTTCGCCAGCGCGGCCCGGTCGGGGCGGGTGCCCACCACGAGCAGCTCGGCGGGGGAGCCCGCCCGGAGGAACTGCACCGCGAACATCCCGAGCGTTCCGGTGCCCACCACGGCCACCCGCTCACCGGGCAGCGCGTTCGCCTTGAGGGCGGCGGCCGCGATGCAGGCGGCCGGCTCCAGCAGGGCGGCGGCGGTCAGGTCGGCGGTGTCGGGCAGCACGTGGAGCAGCCGTGCCGGGAGCGTCAGCGTGGCCGCCATCGCGCCGGGAACGGTGAAGCCGGTCTCCTCGTATCCCGCCGTGCACAGGGTCGTCTCGCCCGCGTGGCAGCGGTCGCAGACCTGGCAGTTGCGGAAGCCCTCGCCGACGACCTTGCGGCCGGTGAGCGTCGCGGGGACGCCGGCTCCGACCTCCTCCACGGTCCCGGACCACTCGTGCCCGGGGGTGAGGGGGTAACGCACGTACCCTTCGGGCCGGTTGCCCTGGTAGACCTCGCGGTCGCTGCCGCAGATGCCGACCGCGTGCACCCGCACGAGCGCCTCGCCCGCCGCGGGCCGCACCGGCTCGTGCGGGACCAGCCGGTGCTCGCCCGGCCTGTCGACGACGACCGCGGTACTCACGCGTTCCCCTTGGGCCTGCGCTGCTCCCAGCCGTCCGCCCAGAGGTCGAACCGGGCCTGCTGCTGGGGGAACTCGGCCGCCGCGTCGACGTCCAGCTCGACGCCCAGACCGGGTTCGTGGGACAGCTCGAAGTAGCCGTCCACGACCTGCGGGGCGCCCTTCACGACCTTCTTGATCTCCGCGTCCGCGAAGTCGTTGAAGTGCTCCAGGATCTTGAAGTTCGGTGTGCTGAAGCCGACTTGGAGGGAGGCCGCGGTCAGGACCGGGCCGCCGACGTTGTGCGGCGCGACCAGCACGTAGTGGGCCTCGGCGGTGGCGGCGAGCTTGCGGGTCTCCCAGATGCCGCCGATGTGGCCGACGTCCGGCTGGATGATGTCGACGGCCTGGCTCTCGAAGAGTTCGCGGAACTCGATCCGGTCGTGGATCCGTTCGCCGGTGGCGACCGGGATGTCGACCTTGGCGGCCACCTTCTCCAGCGCCTTGAGGTTCTCCGGCGGCACCGGCTCCTCCAGCCACGCGGGCTGGAACGGCGCGAGCTCGCGGGCCAGCCGGACCGCGGTCGACGGGGAGAACCGGCCGTGCATCTCCAGCATCAGCTCGGTCTCCGGGCCGATCGCGTCGCGCACCGCCTCGATGAGCGACACCGAGTAGAGCGTGGCCTCGTGGTCCAGCTCGAAGTGGCCGGTGCCGAACGGGTCGATCTTCAGGGCCCGGTAACCGCGCGCGACGACCTCCTGGGCGGCCTTGTGGTAGGCCTCCGGGGTCCGCTCGGTGGTGTACCAGCCGTTGGCGTACGCCTTCACCTTGTCGGTGACCTTGCCGCCGAGGAGCTGCCATACCGGCACCCCGAGCGCCTTGCCCTTGATGTCCCAGCAGGCCATCTCGATGACCGCGACGCCGGACATCACGATCTCGCCGGCGCGACCGTAGTCGCCGTACTTCATCCGGCGGACCAGGTCCTCGACAGCGAAGGGGTCCGAGCCGAGAATGTGGTTGGTCCGGGCCTCGTGCAGGTAGCCGATCAGCGCGTCGGTGTGGCCCAGCATCCGGGTCTCGCCGACTCCGGTGATGCCCTCGTCGGTGTGCACCTGGACGTAGGTCAGGTTCCGCCAGGGTGTCCCGACCACGTGTGTGGTGATTCCCGTGATGCGCACGGCAGTTGCCCCCTGTGCTTCTCTGTTCGAAATTTCGTCACACGTTCGAAATGCTGGCGTGACAGTAGAGACGCGGCCCGGGGGGTGTCAATGGTTCGCGCAGAGAACGGTTTCGGCGGGCCTCGCGCGGGACAGTGTCGTGCGGCGGGGCCGTGTGCCGGGGGAGGCCTCGCGCGGGCGGCGCCGGTGGTGCGGATGGAGGGAAATGGCCGGGGGTGTCGCGTACCGCCATGCCGGAACTCCGGGTTCCGCACAGAACTTTCACAGGCGCGCCTAGGAACGTTACCGAGGGTGAACTTAGTCTTCCCGCGTCATGGACTACTGCCACGCGTGCCGACGGCACCTCAACGGCGCCCTTGCCTGCCCCGGGTGCGGCATCCCGGTCGAGGGCCTCCGCGCCGAAGAACCCCGGGTCCCCGCCGAACGGCCCGGCGCGCGGGAGCGGGACGCCGACCCGGTCTACGGTGCCGTCTACGACGGAGGGGTCGCGTACGACCAGGGAACCGTCTACGACGGCGGCACCTCATACGGGGACGGCACCTCGTACGACGACGGCACCCCGTACGGGGAGGGCACTGCGTACGACGGCGGCACCACATACGACGACGACGCCTCCCGCGGCGCCGACTCCGCTGCCGGCGACGGGAGTTCGCGTGATCCGGGGCATCCGGACGATCCGGTCGGTCCGGGCGAGCCGGAGGAGCTGGAGGGGCCGGACGCGGAGGGCGGTACCAGCCGCCGTGACCGCAAGGCCGCAGCGCACCGCAGGCGCCGCCGCCGCACCGTGTTCGTCGTGGCCGGCTTCGTCCTCGCCGCGGGCGGTCTGAGTCTCGCCGAACTCGGCGTCGACGCACCCGGGTTGGGTCCCAGCCCGGCGGCGGCCGGCGGTGAGTCGCCCGACGGTTCGGCGGCCGAGGCGAAGGACGCCGCGCAGCCGAAGGCCGGCACGCCGGGCCCCGGTGACGCCTCGGCCGGACGGACACCCGACGCCTCGGCCTCGCCCTCGGCCTCCGGTTCACCCTCCGCGTCCGCGTCCGCGACGAGCGCGAAGGGCACCAAGGACGCCCAGTCGGCGACCGCGGGCACGCTCCCGAACCGGCCCTCGAAGACGGCGCCCGCCCCCTCGGCCTCGCGGACCTCGACCCCCGCCACGACGGCCCCGACGACCTCGGCCCCGCCGCCGGACCCGGCCCCCTCGGAGACGTGCAGCCGCTTCCTGTGGTGGTGCGCCTAGCATCTGCCGTCCGGGTCGTGCCGGACCGCGGGGAGCGGGTCCCCGGGGAACGGGTCCCCAAGGCTCCCGGGACTCCCGGGCCCGCGTGCGGCACGGTCAGCCCGCGGTGCCGTCCGGCTCCAGCATCCTGGAGAGCAGGTCGCGCAGGGTCAGCCGCTCCTGCTCCGACAGGCCGGCCAGGGGTTCGCGCGCGAACTTCAGGGAGTCGCGCAGGCCCCCGGCCACTGTGCGCCCCTCGGCCGTCGCGGCGGCCAGTTTCACCCGGCGGTCCGCCGGATCGGGGCGCCGCTCCACCAGGCCCCGCGCCTCCAGCCGGTCCACGATCCCCGTGACGTTCGACGGCTCGCACCGCAGCTTCTGCGCCAGGCGGCGCATGGGCAGGGGCTCCAGCGAGAGCAGACTCAGCAGCCGTGCCTGCGCGCCGGTCAGGGCGTGCTCGGCCGCGGCGTCCTCGTACTCGTCGTGGTAGCGGGCCACGACCGTGCCGATCAGCTCGACGACCTCCATGGTCAAGGGGTCGATCCGGGGTCTCTTCTGGGTGGCCATGCCTCCGAGCGTACCCCGTTACTTGACATCATGAAATATTCAGGCGCATGGTTGTTTCAGGTAATGAAGTACTTGTTGCCGTGGACGAACCACCGCTGAACCGCCAGAGCCGCTCGCCCGTCACTGTGAAAGGCGCACCCTCATGTCCGAGACCCCCCACCTCCCCGCCGTCAACCGTGAATGGCAGCTGGTCAGCCGTCCGGTCGGCTGGCCCAAGCCCGAGGACTTCGCCCTGGTCGAGGCCGAGGTGCGGCAGCCGGGACCGGGCCAGGTCCTGGTGCGCAACGCCTATGCGTCCGTCGACCCGTACATGCGTGGCCGCATGAGCGCCGCCAAGTCCTATGTCGCGCCCTTCGAGCTGGGGAAGACCATGCAGGGCGGCGCGGTCGGCGAGGTCGTCGCCTCGAACGCGGAGGGCATCGCCGTCGGCGACCACGTCCTGCACTTCCTCGGCTGGCGCGAGTACGCGGTCGTGGACGCCAAGCAGGCCGTCAAGGTCGACCCCGAGGCCGCGCCGCTCTCCACGTACCTCGGCGTCCTCGGCATGACCGGCCTCACCGCCTACGCGGGGCTGCTGCGCGTCGCGGACTTCAAGGAGGGCGACGCGGTCTTCGTGTCCGGCGCGGCCGGCGCGGTCGGCAGCCAGGTCGGCCAGATCGCGAAGCTGAAGGGCGCCTCGCGTGTCATCGGCTCCGCCGGTTCCGACGAGAAGGTCAAGCTCCTGGTCGAGGAGTACGGCTTCGACGCGGCCTTCAACTACAAGAACGGCCCGGTCTCCCAGCAGCTCCGCGAGGCCGCACCCGACGGGATCGACGTCTACTTCGACAACGTGGGCGGCGACCACCTGGAGGCGGCGATCGGCTCCCTCAACCGGGACGGCCGCATCGCGATCTGCGGCATGATCTCCGTCTACAACAGCACCGAGGCCGTCCCCGGCCCGAAGAACCTGGCCCGTCTGATCCAGACCCGCGGCCGCATCCAGGGCTTCCTCGTCGGCGACCACTACGACCTCCAGCAGGAGTTCGTCCAGGAGGTCGGCGGCTGGGTCCGCTCCGGCGAGCTGAAGTACAACGAGACGGTCGTCGAGGGCATCGAGAACAACCTGGAGGCCTTCTTCGGCGTCCTGCGCGGCGACAACACCGGAAAGATGATCGTCAAGCTCTGACCTGCCCCGACCCGCGCCGACCTGCTCGGACGCGAAGGGTCCACCGCCCCCGGCCGCCCTCGGCGACCGGGGGCGGGCCTGTCGCCGGACTTCCGACATGCGATAACTTCTTTCCGAAGTCGTCGCGATCGTGGGCGCGAGTCGCGACCGGCCAAGGAGGAGCGCACCGTATGTCCATCCAGCAGTCCGAGGTCCTGTACACCGCAGTCGCCACCGCCGAGAACGGGCGGGACGGCCGCGTCGCCACCGACGACGGCAAGCTCGACGTCGTCGTCAACCCGCCGAAGGAGATGGGCGGCAGCGGCGCCGGCACCAACCCGGAGCAGCTCTTCGCCGCCGGGTACAGCGCCTGCTTCCAGGGCGCCCTCGGTGTCGTGGCCCGGCAGGAGAACGCCGACATCACCGGCTCGACCGTCACCGCGAAGGTCGGCATCGGCAAGAACGACGACGGTTTCGGGATCATCGTGGAGATCTCCGCCACGATCCCGAACGTCGACGCCGGCACCGCCCGCGCGCTCCTGGAGAAGGCCCACCAGGTCTGCCCGTACTCGAAGGCGACGCGCGGCAACATCACCGTGACGCTCGCCTGACGGCGCCCGTCGCACGCCACGGAGGCCGCACCCCGGGACGCGGGGCGCGGCCTTCGCCGTGCCCGACGACGGATCCGGTGCCGCGCCCGGCGGAATCCGGTCGCCACCGCCCCGTGATGTCCCGCGCGGCACCCCGATATGGTTCCCCCCATGCGCGATCTCGGGGTGGGTTTCGGTCATCTGTTGCGGGGCCAGCGATGGGTGGTCCGGCACGGCAAGCAGTACGGGTTCGGCCTGCTGCCCGGGCTCATCACGCTCGTGCTGTACGCGGGGGCGCTGGTCGGACTCGGCATGTACGGCGAGGACCTCGTCACCTGGTCCACCCCGTTCGCCGACCACTGGACCAGCCCCTGGTCCGGCCTCTTCCGCGGCTTCCTCACCGCCGTGCTGTTCGCCCTCGCGCTGCTCCTGGCCGTCGTCACCTTCACCGCCGTCACCCTGCTGATAGGCCAGCCCTTCTACGAGAACCTCTCGGAGAAGGTCGACCGTGACGTCTCCCCGGACGGCAGCGCCCCCGAGTCGGGGCTGCCGCTCTGGCGGGAACTGTGGATCTCCGGACGCGACAGCCTCCGGATCGTGGTGCGGGCCGCCGTCTGGGGCGTGCTGCTCTTCGCGCTCGGCTTCGTGCCCTTCGTCGGCCAGACCGCCGTCCCGGTGCTCGGCTTCTTCGTCACCGGCTTCTTCCTCACCGAGGAACTCGTCGCCGTCGCCCTCCAGCGCCGCCGGGTCGATCTGCGCACCCGCCTCACCCTGCTCCGCTCCCGCAAGACGCTGGTCTGGGGCTTCGGCACACCGCTGGCCCTGGCGTTCGTCGTGCCGTTCGTCGCGGTGTTCCTGATGCCGGGCGCCGTCGCGGGCGCCACCCTGATGGCCCGGGACCTGCTCGGCGAGGAGACGGGCGAGGGCGCGAGCGACGCCGAGGTCTCCGCGGCGGCCGCGGCGGAGGAGACCGCCACTCCGTGACCGGAGGCCCCGGCCCCTCCGGTTCAGCCGCGCGACCGCCGCGCCGCGCCGACGGCGGGTGTCCCGGAACCCGCGGCCACCGTCAGGATCGCGCGCACCTGGGCGACGATGTCGAGGCGGTTGCGCACGAACGCGGGGTCCGTCACCGCTCCGCTCGCCGGGTCCGTGTTCCCGGGCCCGAACTCCAGCACGGGCGTGTGGACATGGCCGCCCGGCAGGCTCGCGCCCAGGCCGAGACGGTCGCGCAGCAGGGTCGCCCGGTAGGCGATCTCGTTGGACAGGTAGTCCCCGCCGCCGCCCGCGCGGGCCTGCGATCCCGGCGTCGGTCCGTCGTCCCGGACGACCGGATCGGCGCCCCCGGCCGGGATCTCGGTCACCGCGGTGTGGTCGTAGACCGGGAAGCGCCCCGTCGGCGCGGCGACGATCCGCGCGTACGGGAGGGTCGTCGACGTCCACTGGGGCTGCGCGGCCGGGTCGGTCACCGGCACGGTCCCGGTGCTGGAGACGTTCTCGTTGTCCGGGAAGCCGCCCCGCCAGGCCCCGTTGGTGCGCTCCACGTCGAACCGGCCGACGCGGCCCTGGCTGACGGTCGTGAACAGGTCCACGTGCGGAAGGTACGGGCCGAGGGCGCGTTCCACCGCGCCTTCGGCGAAGTCCCGCCAGCGGACGGGGAAGACGACGGCCTCCACCCGCGCGGGCCCTTCCGCCGTCCGGATCGTCGTGCCGTCCAGGGCGAGAGCGGTCGCCCCGGAGGGGTTGGAGATCCGGACGTCCCGGTCCAGGGTGAACGGGTCGAACCCGGTGACGAGGATCCGCTTCACCCGGTCGCGCGGCGGATAGCGCACGGCGTCCTGGCCGCGTGAACCCCGCTCCAAGGCGTCGAGCAGGCGGCCGCGGCAGGCGTCGGTCACCCCGAACGCGGGCTGCCACCGCCGGACTTCGAGGGTCATGCCGAGCCGGGCCCAGTACAGCGGCCGGTCGTCGTCCCGGCTCAGGTCGCCGCCCGCGGGGCCCCGCCCCTGGACCCGGTCGACCGCCCGCTGCCACAGGCGCGCACCCTGCCGCCGGACGATCCGCTCGGCCTGCGCGTACGACCCGGCCCGCGCCAGCGCCCGTGCGAACTCCGGTGCCACCGTGTCGAATCCGGAGCGCCGCAGGATCTCCTGCGGTGCCGCCCGGTCGAGCCGCCGCTCCTCGGCCGTGGGAACCCCGGTGGCGGTGGCGGTGGGCGCGGCCGGAAGGGCCGAGGCGGCGGGCGGTGCGGCGAACCCCGCCAGCAGTGCGAGCCCGAGGACGCCGATCCGAACGCGGAGACGATTCAAGGGAGTTCGGGCCTTCCGTCGCGTGGGGGTGCAGCCGGACGGCGCCGAGTATCCCGTGACGCGTGGGACGGGCGCCATGGCGCGGGGCCGATGTGGCCGAAGCGCGCCGGTCGTCCGACGGTGGAGTCGCTCACGGGGAGAACGCGGCCGCCGAGGTCCGCAGCGCGGCCTGGAACGCCGTGCGGGCCGGTGTCAGGGACGGCCCGCGCGGGGTCGCCGCGTACACCGCCCGGGCGGGCGCGGCCTCGTCGCGGACCGGGACGAGCGCGATGCCGGGCCGTACGGCCTCGGCGGCGAGCGCCGGGACCGGGGTCACCCCGAGCCCGGCGGCGACGTACCCCTGCCGGGCGGTCCACTCGGCGACGACGTGCGCGATGCGTGGCCGGAACCCGTGCCGCAGCGCCGCGTCGAGGAGTGTCCCCTCGGACCGCCGGCTCCCGGACACCCAGTCCTCGTCCGCCAGTCGGGGCAGCCGCACCCGGCCGGTCCGGCCGGACGCGCCGGCGGAGGTGGAGGTCGTCGCCGCGGTCGGCGCCCCCGTGACGGGGTGAGCCGGGCGGCGGCGCAGGAGAGAGCGGTCAGTGCTCGCCGAGCAGTGTCAGGAAGTCACGGAACGCGGCCGGCATGTCCACCGACTCCGGGTCCAGCAGCCATTGGTACTGGAGCCCGTCCATCACGGCCACGAGCAGGGGGGCGGCGCGCTCCGGCGTGAGGCCGCTCGGCAGCCGCTCCCCGTACTCGGCGCGCAGCACCGCGGCCATGTTCGCGCGGACGGCGGTGTAGCGCCGGGTGAAGAACTCGCGCGCCGGGTGCCCCTCCGTGACGCTCTCGCCGAGCAGCGCGGAGAACGTCTGGATGATGCCGGGCCGCATCGCGTTGTACTCGACCAGCGAGACGAGCAGATCGGACCGCCACGCGCTGTCCGGCACGGCGTCCCACTGGTCGCGCTCCTTGAGCACGGCGACGAGCAGCGCCTCCTTGGTCGGGAAGTGGTGCAGCAGGCCCTGCTGGGTGAGTCCCACGCGCTCGGCGACCGCGGCGAGGCTCGCGCCCCGGTAGCCGCGCTCGGCGATCACCTCCAGCGCCGCACGCACGATCTCCGCGCGCCGCTCCTCACTCCTGGTCCTGGTCGCCATGGCGTCACCGTACGGCATCCGATCACCGCGATTGTAACGGCAGAATAACGAAACCTACCGCTCTACAGGTAGCCGATGCAGGATGGAGGCCACAGACGGCTTTCAACGAGGAGGTGCCGCCATGGCGGAGACAGCGGTGGACACGGCGAAGGACCCGCAGGGGGCGGACGCGGCCCGCGAGGCCGTCGTCGAGGCGGCGCTCGCCCGCCTCGACCTCGACGCGAAGGCGCGCCTGCTGGCCGGCCAGAACATGTGGACGCTCCCCGCGCTCCCCGAGATCGGGCTGCCGTCGCTGGTCATGTCGGACGGCCCGATCGGCGTCCGCGGCGTCCACTGGACCGCCGACGACCCCTCCGTCGCCCTGCCCTCGCCCACCGCCCTCGCCGCCACCTGGGACCCGGAGCTGGCCCGCCGCGCCGGCACGCTCCTCGCCCAGGAGGCCCGCCGCAAGGGCGTCCACGTCCTGCTCGCCCCCACCGTGAACCTGCACCGCTCCCCGCTCGGCGGGCGTCACTTCGAGGCCTACAGCGAGGACCCCCTGCTGACCGGCGCGATCGGCAGCGGCTACGTCCGGGGCGTGCAGTCCGGCGGAGTCGGCACCACCGTCAAGCACTTCGTCGCCAACGACGCCGAGACCGACCGCTTCACCGTCGACAACCTCGTCTCCGAACGCGCCCTGCGCGAGCTCTATCTGGCCCCCTTCGAGACCATCGTCGAGAACGCCCACCCCTGGGGCATCATGACCGCCTACAACCAGGTCAACGGCACCACGATGACCGAGCACCGCCACCTCGTGAACGAGGTCCTGCGCGGCGAGTGGGGCTTCGACGGCTTCAACGTCTCCGACTGGATGGCCGGCCGCGCCACCAAGGCCGCCATCGAGGGCGGCCTCGACGTCGCCATGCCCGGCCCCCGCACCGTCTACGGCGCCCCGCTCGCCGCCGCCGTCCGGGCCGGCGAGGTCGACGAGGCCACCGTCGACACGGCCGTCCGCAACGTGCTGCGCCTCGCCGCCCGCGTCGGCATCCTCCAGGGTGCCGAGCCCGTCGTGACCGACCTGCCCGCGACCGTCGACGGAGAGGCGCTGGCCCGCGAGATCGCCCGCCGCGCCTTCGTCCTCGTCCGCAACGAAGGCGCCCTGCCGCTCACGGAAGGCCGTCGCGTCGCGCTCATCGGGGCCGCGGCCCGCGACGCCCGTGTCCTCGGCGGCGGCTCCGCCACCGTGTTCCCCGCCCGGGTGGTCTCGCCCCTCGACGGCCTCACCGCCGCCCTCCCCGAGGGCACGCTCAGCTACGCCGTCGGCGCCGACCCGACCGTCGAACTCCCCGTCGCCGACAAGGGGTTCGAGCTGCGTGCGGTCTGCCGCGACGCCACGGGGGAGACCATCGGCAGCGGCTCGGCCCCGAGCGGCCAGATCCAGTGGATGGGTGACGACCTGCCCGAGGGCGTCACCCACGACACCCTCCACACCGTGGAGCTGACCGGCACCTTCACCCCGCGCGACACCGGCCTGCACACCTTCGGCGTGAAGGGCCTCGGCGCGTTCACCCTCACCGTCGACGGCACGACCTGCTTCGACGGCGTCCAGGGCACCGACAAGGACGACCCCTTCATCACCTTCTTCGGCGCCCCCGTCCCGCGCGGCCGGGCCGAACTCACCGCCGGAACGCCCGTCGAGGTCTCCCTCACCTACGTCGTCGCCCTCCCCGAGGACATCCCGATGAAGGTCGTCGGCTTCTCGCTCGCCCACCAGGAACCGGTGCGCGACGCCGACGAACTGATCGCCGAGGCCGTCGAGGCCGCCCGCGCCGCCGACACCGCCGTCGTCGTGGTCGCCACCACCGACCGCGTCGAGTCCGAGGGCTTCGACCGCGCGGACCTCGGGCTCCCCGGCCGCCAGGACGAGCTGGTGCACGCCGTGGCCGCCGCCAACCCCAACACCGTCGTGATCGTCAACTCCGGCTCCCCGGTGGAGCTTCCGTGGCGCGACGAGGTCGCCGCGGTGCTCCTGAGCTGGTTCCCCGGCCAAGAGGGCGGCGCCGCCCTCGCCGACGTCCTCACCGGCGCCCACGAGCCCGGCGGCCGCCTCCCCACCACCTGGGGCTCCCTCGCCGACGCCCCGGTCACCCGGGTCGCCCCGGCCGACGGCGAACTCCCCTACACGGAGGACGTGTTCATCGGCTACCGCGCCTGGGAGAAGGAGGGGCGGACCCCCTCCTACCCGTTCGGCCACGGACTCGGCTACACCGACTGGACGTACGAGGCGATCGAGGTCGAGGGAACGACCGTGACCGTCCGGGTCCGCAACTCCGGTGAGCGCGTCGGACGCGAGGTCGTCCAGGTCTATCTCGCCCCCACGGAACCGGACGCGGAGCGGCCCGCCCGGGCGCTCGCCGGATTCGCCGTCGTCGAGGCCGCCCCCGGCGCGAGCGTCGAGGCCGTCGTGGAGCTGCCGCGCCGCGCGTTCGAGCTCTGGGACACCGCCGCCGGCGGCTGGGCGTTTGTGAAGGGTTCGTACGAGATTCAGGCAGGGCGTTCCCTCATGGACCCCCGGCTGCGCACGATCATCGAGGCGTGACCGGCGCACGTCCCCCCGAGCAGCCCCGGTCCGGAACCTGACCTCCGGACCGGGGCTCGCCCTTCTCCTGTCGCCAGGGCCTGTCGCCCTAGTCCCGCGTGGAGAACGCGTACACCGTCTCCGACCGGTAGACCTGGCCCGGCCGCAGCTCGGTGGTCGGGAACTCCGGCCGGTTCGGCGAGTCGGGGAAGTGCTGGGTCTCCAGCGCGATCCCGTCGTTGGGAGCGAACGGGGCGTCGAGGTGGTCGGCGGTGTAGAACTGCAGGCCCGGTTCGGTGGTCGCCACGGTCAGCACCCGCCCGGACGCCGGATCGTGCAGCTCGGCCACCTCGACCGGCGTGTCCGTGATCCCCTTGTCGAGCACGAAGTTGTGGTCGTACCCCGCCCCCGTCTTGCGCGCGGTGCGGAAGTCGAAGCGGGTGCCCTCGACGGGCTCCAGCTCCCCGGTCGGGATGAGGTCGGCGTCGACCGGCGTCAGCCGCGAGGCGTCCAGCCGCAGCTCGTGCCCGATCGCGCTGCCGGATCCGCTCAGGTTCCAGTACGTGTGGTTCGTCAGGTTCAGCACCGTCGGCGCGTCACCGACCGCCTCGTAGACGATGCGCAGCGCGCCCCGCTCGTCGAGGGTGTAGGCCGCGGAGACCTCCACGCGGCCCGGGAAGCCCTCCTCGCCGTGCGGGCTGACCCGGGAGAGCCGCACCCCGTGTTCGAGCGGCTCCGCGTCCCACACCCGCTTGTCGAAGCCCCCGTCGCCGCCGTGCAGCGAGTTGGGCCCGTTGTTCGGCGCCAGGTGGTAGGTCGCCCCGTCGAGCGGGAAGCGCGCCCCGCCGATCCGGTTCGCGTACCGCCCCACCAGGGCCCCGAGATACGGCTCCGGGTGCTCCACGTACCCCGCCAGGTCGGGGAAGCCCAGCGTGACGTCGAGGGCCCGCCCGTCCCGGTCCGGCACCTCGGCCGACTGCACGATGCCGCCGTACGTGAGCACACGCACCCGGACCCCGGCCCGCTCCAGCGTGAAGCGGTGGACGGGGGTGCCGTCGGAAAGTGTGCCGAAAAGTTCGCTCATGGGAGAAACCCTAGGTGACGGGCTTCCGCGCGGTAACGGTCCGGTAGGCGATCTCCGCGAGTCGGGCCTGGCCGTCCGTGCTCGGGTGGAACCAGTCCCAGTGGCTCAACTGGTCCGTGCCGAAGCGGTAGTCGAACACGGCGTTCCCGTCGAAGCGGCAGTACCGGTCCTTGGCGCACACCTCGCGCAACACCTGGTTGTAGGCCTCCACCCGGTCCTGCACCCGGTCCCGGCGCAGGGTGGCCGCCGACGTGAGCGAGTCGGCGTCACCGAGCATCGAGGGACAGATGCCCAGCTTCCAGATCTGCTTGCCCAGCGCGTTGCCCCGCCCCTGCGACCACAGCCGCTTCAGGTCCGGCACGCTCGACACGTACACCTGGGTCTTGGGCAGTGTCCCGCGCAGGGTGTCCATCGCGTCCTGGAACGAGCGGCGGAAGGACGTCACCGACGTCATCGCCGAGGTGGAGGCGCGGCAGGCGTCGTTGGCGCCCGCCATCACCGTGACCAGCGCCGGCCGGCGGGTCGCCGCCTGCGCCATCTGGCCGGGCAGGTCGTCCATCCGTGCGCCGGTCACCGCGTAGTTCCAGCTCCGCTCCGCCGCCCCGGTCCTGCCGAGCAGCCGGACCGCGAGACTCCTGACCCGCGGATCGCTGCCGGTCGCCCAGGACACCTCGGGGCAGTCGGACAGCACACTGCACGCGTCGAACCCGCGGGTGATGGAGTCGCCGACGGCGGCCATCGACGCCGGGCTGCGGTCCCACGCCGGCGTGGGCCTCGGGGACCCGTGGCCCCCCGTGCCGCTGGGCGCCGAGGAGTTGCCGCCGGAGGCGTCGCACCCGGCGGCGCCGAGGAGGGCCGCCACCGCGACGGCGAGGACGGCCCGTGAACGGTGGCCGCGATTGCGCATCCCCTGGTCTCCTCGTTCGTTGTACAGGGTTGGTCGGCACCCGCTCCGTGCGGTCGGTCGCACCACGTCGTACAGGGCCGGCCACCCGCTTTCCACGGGGCGGCCGGACCGGCCCGGAAACCGTTCCGGACCCCCGCAGGAGGTCCGGACGCGTCCCGCCGGGTGAAACCTCGGAGTTCACGGCGCCAGGACCGACGGTACGTCACACTCCTCGCGCCACCGCACGGTAGCCTCGCCCCGTGGCCGCCCTGCCACTGCCGTTCCGCTAAGTTACAAGATGTCTCGCTCTGTCCGGAGGCCCCAGTGACGACACGTGGAGTTCTCTACGTGCACTCCGCGCCCCGCGCGTTGTGCCCCCATGTCGAGTGGGCGGTCGCGGGGGTGCTCGGCACGCGCGTCAACCTCGACTGGATCCGGCAGCCCGCCGCGCCGGGCACCTGGAGATCCGAGTTCTCCTGGAAGGGCGAGGTCGGCACCGCCTCCAAGCTCGCCTCCGCGCTGCGCGGCTGGCACCTGCTGCGCTTCGAGGTCACCGCCGAACCCTGCTCCACCGCCGAGGGCGAGCGCTACAGCTGCACCCCCGAACTCGGCATCTACCACGCCGTCACCGGCATCCACGGCGACATCCTCATCCCCGAGGACCGGCTGCGCGCCGCGCTGCTGCGCTCCCAGCGCGGCGAGACCGACCTGGAGGCCGACCTCGCCAAGCTGCTCGGCAAGCCCTGGGACGACGAACTGGAACCCTTCCGCTACGCGGGTGAGGGCGCCCCGGTCCGCTGGCTGCACCAGGTCGTCTGACCCGCGAAACGCCGAACGGTGTGTGGCCCGTACCCCTGGATCCGGGGGTACGGGCCACACACCGTCGCACTGCGATGAACCGGCGTCAGATCGTGCGGAACGCCAGCACCACGTTGTGGCCGCCGAACCCGAACGAGTCGTTCAGGGCGGCGATACGGCCCTCGACGGGCAGTTTGCGCGCCTCGCCGCGGACGATGTCGGCGGCGGCCTCGGCCTCGGGGTCGAGGTTCTCCACGTTGATGGTCGGCGGCGCGATCCGGTTGTACAGCGCGAGCACGGTCGCGACGGACTCGACGCCACCGGCGCCACCGAGGAGGTGACCGGTCATCGACTTGGTCGCGGACACCGCGAAGTGGTCGGCGTCGTCGCCGAACACCTTGCGCAGCGCCTTCAGCTCGGCCACGTCGCCGGCCGGCGTCGAGGTGGCGTGCGCGTTCACGTGCACGATCTCGGCCGGGTCCAGGTCGGTGCTGTCGAGCAGGTGCTGCAGCGCGCGGGAGATGCCGCGGCCCTCGGGCTCCGGCTGCACGATGTCGTGCGCGTCGGCCGAGATGCCCTGGCCGACCGCCTCGGCGTACACCCGGGCGCCGCGCTGGGCGGCGTGCTCGGCGGACTCCAGGACGAGGACGCCGGCGCCCTCGCCGAGGACGAAGCCGTCACGGGCGACGTCGTAGGGACGGGAGGCGCCCTCGGGGTCGTCGTTGTTCTTGGACATCGCCATCATGTTGCCGAACGCGGCGATGGGAAGCGGGTGGATGGCCGCCTCGGTGCCACCGGCGACGACGACGTCGGCGCGGCCCGTGCGGATCATCTCGATGGCGTAGCCGATGGCCTCGGCGCCGGAGGCGCACGCGGAGACCGGGGTGTGCACACCGGCGCGGGCGCCGACGGCGAGACCCACGTTGGCGGACGGGCCGTTCGGCATCAGCATCGGGACGGTGTGCGGGGAGACGCGGCGTACGCCCTTCTCCTTCAGCACGTCGTACTGGTCGAGCAGGGTCGTCACGCCGCCGATGCCGGAGGCGATGACAGCGCCCAGCCGGTCGGGGTCGACGC
Organism: Streptomyces sp. NBC_01428; assembly: GCF_036231965.1. Classification (NCBI taxonomy): domain Bacteria; kingdom Bacillati; phylum Actinomycetota; class Actinomycetes; order Kitasatosporales; family Streptomycetaceae; genus Streptomyces; species Streptomyces sp. NBC_01428. The sequence goes on from NZ_CP109499.1 coordinate 6,301,146, forward strand.
TCTCGTCCTCGCCCGCCTTGTCGGTGAAACCGGCGTTCGCCCAGGCCTCCTTGGCCGCGATCAGCGCGAACTGCGCCGAGCGGTCCAGGCGGCGGGCCTGCGGGCGGGGGATGACCTCGCCCGGTTCCACGGCGATCTGCGCCGCGATGCGGACCGCCTGGTCGGCGGCCCACTCCTGCTCCAGGGGGCGGACGCCGGAACGTCCGGCGATCAGGCCCTCCCAGGTAGAGGCTGCGTCGCCACCCAGCGGTGTGGTTGCGCCGATACCGGTGACGACCACGGTGCGATTGGTCGGGCTCACGGGAATTCTTTCTCCAACGGATACGAGGATTCAGCGGCGCCACCGCCGGGTGGCGGGGCATCAGCCCAGGCGGACCGGGGCACTAGGCCCCGGCGAACCCGGGCGGTCGGCCCAGGTGATCGACGGATCAGGCCTGGTTCTTGAGGATGTAGGACGTCGCGTCGCCGACCGTCTTGAGGTTCTTGACGTCGTCGTCGGGGATCTTGACGTCGAAGCGCTCTTCGGCGGCGACGACGACCTCGACCATGGACAGCGAGTCGACGTCCAGGTCGTCGGTGAAGGACTTGTCCAGCTGGACGTCCTCGGTGGGGATCCCGGCGATCTCGTTGACGATCTCGGCGAGACCTTCGACGATCTCTTCCTGAGTGGCGGCCATGTCAGGCGCTCCTTCGGTGTGTTTACAGAGGGTGGCGATATTCCGTACGGACCGGATGATCCGGCACGGAGTGCCTAGGGGAGGGTAACGACCGTCGCGGCGTACACGAGACCCGCCCCGAAGCCGATGACGAGCGCGGTGTCGCCGCTCTTCGCCGCTCCGGTCGCCAGGAGCCGCTCCATAGCGAGCGGGATCGAGGCGGCCGAGGTGTTGCCGGTGGTGCGCACGTCACGCGCGACCGTGACGTGTTCCGGCAGTTTGAGGGTCTTCACCATCGAGTCGATGATCCGCTCGTTGGCCTGGTGGGGAATGAAGACGTCCAGGTCGTCCGGGCTGATCCCGGCCGCTTCCAGCGCCTGCTGCGCGACCTTCGCCATCTCGAACACGGCCCAGCGGAAGACCGCCTGGCCCTCCTGCGTGATGGCGGGGAACTTGATCTCGCCCTTGGAGTCGAGCGGAAGCTGGGTGACGTCGCCGACGTGGAAACGGTCCCAGGGAACGGTCTGCTTGATCGTGCCGGCCTTGTCGCCCTCGCTGCCCCACACGGTCGGGCCGATGTGCGGCTCGTCGGAGGGACCCACGACGACCGCGCCCGCGCCGTCACCGAACAGGAAGGCCGTCGCGCGGTCCTCCAGGTCGGTCAGGTCGGAGAGCCGCTCCACGCCGATGACGAGGACGTACTCGGCCGAACCCTCGACGATCATGCCCTTGGCGAGGGTCAGGCCGTAGCCGAAGCCCGCGCAGCCGGCCGAGATGTCGAAGGCCGCGGCCTTGTTCGTGCCGAGCTTGTCGGCGATCTCGGTGGCGATGGCGGGGGTCTGGCTGAAGTGCGACACGGTGGAGACCACCACGGCGCCGATCTGGTCGGCGTTGATCCCGGCGTCGGCGATGGCCTTGCCGGACGCCTCGATCGACATCGCGGCGACGGTCTCCTCGTCGGAGGCCCAGTGCCGGGTCTCGATGCCGGAGCGCGAACGGATCCACTCGTCGGAGGAGTCGATCGTCTCCAGGATCACCTCGTTGGGCACCACGCGGACGGGGCGGTAGCCGCCGACGCCGAGAATGCGCGCGAACGGAGCGCCCTTGGGTGCCTTGATCTTCGACATGCTCTCGGGCTCCTTAGGCCGCGCTGTGCTCGGCGATGAGCTCGCGAGCTGCGTCGAGGTCGTCGGGTGTCTTCAGGGCCAGCGTCGTGACGCCGGGCAGCGCGCGCTTCGCCAGACCGGTCAGCGTGCCGCCGGGGCACACCTCGATCAGCGCGGTCGCGCCGAGTTCCTTGAAGGTCTCCATGCACAGGTCCCAGCGGACCGGGTTGGCGACCTGGCCGACCAGCCGCTCGACGACCTCGGCGCCGGTGGCGACGGCCCTGCCGTCCCGGTTCGACACGTACGTGACCCGCGGGTCGGCGGGCGTCAGGTCCTGGGCGGCCTTCGCCAGCGCCTCGACGGCGGGGGCCATGTGCTCGGTGTGGAACGCGCCCGCGACCTTCAGGGCCACGACCCGCCGGACACCCTCGGGCTTGTCCGCCTCCAGAGCGGCCAGCTGCTCCAGCGTGCCGGCGGCCACGATCTGGCCCGCGCCGTTCACGTTCGCCGGGGTCAGGCCCAGCTTCTCCAGGTGTGCGACCGTCGTCTCCGGGTCGCCGCCGAGCAGCGCCGACATGCCGGTCCGGGTGACCGCGGCGGCGTCGGCCATCGCGAGGCCGCGCCCCCGCACGAGGGTCAGCGCGGCGGTGTCGTCGAGCACTCCGGCGAACGCGGCGGCGGTGATCTCGCCGACGCTGTGGCCCGCGACGGCACCGGGGTTCACGTCACCGAGGGCGGCGGCGGACAGCAGACCCGCGGCGACCAGGAGCGGCTGGGCGACCGCCGTGTCGCGGATCGCGTCCGCGTCGGCCTGGGTGCCGTAGTGGGCGAGGTCGAGCCCGATGGCGTCCGACCACGCGGCGACGCGGTCGGCGGCACCGGGGAGTTCGAGCCAAGGAGTCAGGAAGCCGGGCGTCTGGGCGCCCTGGCCGGGAGCGACGAGTACGAGCACTCTCACACTCTCTCTTGTGGACGGCCACGGCCGCCCGTGGGGACAGGGACGAAGAACACGAGGGGGAATTGTAGGTCCCCGACAAAAGGCTAGGTCTGGGGATCTCCATCGGCGAGACGCCCCAGGATCAGCGCGATCCGCAGCGTGAACGCGGATCGTACATCCGAGGGCGACCAGCCGGTGACGTCAGTCACACGTCGGAGCCGGTAGCGCACGGTGTTGGGATGGACGAAGAGCATCCGGGCGGCCCCCTCCAGGCTGCTCGCCTGCTCCAGATAGACGCTGAGCGTCTCCAGGAGCGCGGAGCCGGCCTCCTCCAGCGGTCTGTAGATCTCCTCCACCAGCTGCTCGCGGGCGGACGGATCGGAGGCGATGGCGCGCTCCGGCAGCAGATCGTCCGCGAGAACCGGGCGCGGGGCGTCCTGCCAGGCGGTACATGCCTTGAGACCGGCGGCGGCGGCCTGCGCGGACCGGGTCGCGGCCAGCAGGTCGGGCACGATCGGCCCGGCGACGACCGGTCCCGCGGCGTACGGGCCGATCAGCGACTTGGCGACGGCGAGGGGGTTGTCGCTGCCGCCCGCGATGACGACCAGCCGGTCGCCGAGCACGCCGGTCAGGACCTGGAGCTTGGCGTGCCGGGCGGCCCGCCGGATCGCCTCGACCGTCAGTTCGCTGTCACCGTCGGGGGCCGTGCCCAGCACCACGCAGACATGTTCGGGCGAGTTCCAGCCGAGCGCGGCCGCCCGGGAGACGGCACCCTCGTCGGCCTCGCCGGAGAGCACGGCGTTCACGACGAGGGATTCGAGCCGGGCGTCCCACGCGCCGCGGGCCTCCGCCGCCTGCGCGTACACCTGGGCGGTCGCGAAGGCGATCTCGCGGGCGTATACGAGGAGCGCCTCGCGCAGCACGGACTCGTCGCCGGGGGCCGCCACCTCGTCGATGGCCGACTCCATGACCTCGATCGTGGTGCGCACCATCTCCACGGTCTGGCGCAGGGTGATCGCCCGGGTCAGCTCGCGCGGCGCGGTTCCGAAGACGTCGGTGGAGATGGCCTGGGGCGCGTCGGGGTGCCGGAACCACTCGGTGAAGGCGGCGATGCCGGCCTGGGCGACCAGCCCGATCCACGACCGGTTCTCCGGTGGCATGGCCCGGTACCACGACAGCGTCTCGTCCATGCGCGTGATCGCCTGGGCGGCGAGACTGCCGGACGACTTCTCCAGCCGCTTGAGGGTCGCGGAGTGCGCGTGGACGTCGTGCGCTGGGCGCTCGGTGTTGCTCGCTTCGGGTTCGGGCACGGGACAAGACTGCCTTATCAGGACGGAGCCGTGCGGCGGCGGGTCGCACGTAAGCGGGGAGGCCGGGCGTCCGGCCGGGGCTACGGTGGTGGACGTGATGGACGTCCGCCGCGCCGAAGAGCGCTACCGCGGAGGGGACCCGGCGGCCGGGATCTCCTCGCTCCACGCCTTTTCCTTCGGCCCGCACTACGACCCCGACAACCTCCGCTTCGGCGCGGTGATCGCCTGCAACGAGGAACGGCTCGATCCCGGGGCGGGCTTCGACGAGCACCCGCACAGCCATACCGAGATCGTCACCTGGGTGGTGGAGGGGGAGCTGACCCACCGTGACTCGGCGGGGCACGAGTCGGTGCTGCGGCACGGCGACGTCCAGCGGCTCAGCTCGGCGGGCGGTGTCCGGCACGTCGAGCGCAACGACGGCGAACTCCCGCTGGTCTTCGTGCAGATGTGGCTCGCCCCGCTGGAACCGGGCGGCGACCCGTCGTACGAGATCGTGCACGGCATCGCCGACTCCACGCCGTACGCCCTGCCCGAGGCGGGTGCCATGCTGCACGTGCGCCGTCTGACGGCGGGTGAGCGCACCGCCGTCCCGGACGCGCCCTTCGTCTACGTCCACGTCGTCCGGGGTGAAGTCCGCCTGGACGGCGAGGAACTGGGCGAGGGCGACGCGGCCCGCATCGCGGACGCGAAGGACATCGAACTCGTCGCGGGCGTGCCCGCCGAGCTGCTGATGTGGGAGATGGCCGTCGGCTGACTCCGGAGGCCGCCGTCAGGACACCGCTAGACCGCCGCGTCGAGTTCGCGGATCAGCCGTGCTCCCTCACGGGTCATGATCTCCGGGTCCCGCAGGGCGTTGGAGAGCAGGGACATGCCCTGGTAGGCGCCGACGAGGGTGAGCGCGCGGCCCTCCGGGTCGGCGTCGCCGAGCTCCCGGTACTGCCCGGCGACCCAGTCCAGCAGCAGCCGGACCACCTGCCCCGCCGCGAGGTCGAGGCCGCCGTCGTCCCGCTTGTCGAGCTCCGCGGCGAGGGTGCCGGTGGGGCAGCCGTAGCGGGCTGCGGTGTCGCGCCGCGAGACCCACGCGCCGACGAGTCCCTTGAGGCGCTCGCGCGGATCGGGGAGCCGGTCCAGCTCGTCGGTCAGCTCCTTCAGATGCCCGGCGTGCTCGGCGAGGGCGGCCTCGACCAGCTCGTCCTTGGTCTTGAAGTAGTAGTAGACGTTGCCCGCGGGGACGCCCGCGGCGCGGGCGATGTCGGCGATCGTCGTGCGCTCCACGCCCTGCTCGTGCAGCACCCGGGCCGCCGCCGCCGTCAGCAGGCGCCGCTTGCCGCCCGCCCGGGCCCGGGGGCTCCGGACCTTCTCTGAGTCAGTCACCCGACTGACTATAGACAGCCGTGCGCGCCGCTTGCTAGCGTCGCCCCGTCGAACTAAGTCAGTCGACTGACTAAATCTTCACGAGGAGACCGGCATGTACGTGGTGACAGGAGCGACCGGGAACGTGGGACGGGCGCTGGTGCGCAGGCTCGACGACGCGGCGCTGCCGGTGACGGCGGTGGCCCGGCGGATCACCGGCGCGGACGTGCCCGAAGGCGTCCGGACGGTGGCGGCCGACCTCGCCGAACCCGCCGGGCTGGGCCCCGCGTTCGACGGGGCCGAGGCGCTGTTCCTGCTGGTGGCGGGGGAGGACCCGCACGGCGTCCTGGGCGCGGCGAAAACCGCCGGCGTCCGGCGGGTGGTGCTGCTGTCCTCGCAGGGCGTCGGCACCCGGCCGCAGGCCTACGAACACCCGGCCCGCTTCGAGCGGGCGGTACGGGAGTCGGGCCTGGACTGGACCGTCCTGCGGTCCGGCGGGATGGCCACCAACGCGTTCGCCTGGGCCGGATCCGTCCGGGCCCGCCGCGAGGCCGCGGCCCCGTTCGGCGACGTCGGGCTGCCGTTCGTCGACCCCGACGACGTGGCCGCCGTCGCGGCCGCCGCGTTGCACGGGGAGGGCCACGCCGGGGCCACCTACACGCTGACCGGTCCCGCCGCGACGACCCCGCGGGAACGCGCCGCCGCCATCGCCGCCGCACTGGGCGAGCCCGTGCGCTTCACCGAGCAGACCCGCGAGGAGGCGCACACGCAGATGGCGGCCTTCATGCCGCTGCCGGTGGTCGAGGGCACCCTCGCCATCCTCGGCGAACCGACGGAGGAGGAGCGCCGGGCCGGCCCCGACGTGGAGCGGGTGCTGGGCCGCGCGCCGGGCACGTTCGCCGGCTGGGCGCGGCGCAACGCGGCGGCGTTCCGCTGAGCGGACGGGAGGCGCGGCCGTCCCCGCCGGCCTCTCCTCAGGCGCCGAGTTCGGCCAGCACCGCGTCGGTGAACGGGGTCCACGCCTCGATCGCCCAGGGTCCGAAGGCCCGGTCCGTCAGGGCGACGCAGGCGGCACCCGCGACCGGGTCGACCCACAGGAACGTACCGGACTGGCCGAAGTGGCCGAAGGTCCGCGGGGAGGACGAACTCCCCGTCCAGTGCGGCGACTTGGAGTCGCGGATCTCGAAGCCGAGACCCCAGTCGTTGGGGCTGCGGTGTCCGTAGCCGGGCAGGACGCCCTTCGTGCCCGGGTACTGCACGGTCATCGCCTCCGCGACCGTGCGCGGGTCCAGCAGCCGGGGGGCCTGGAGCTCGGCGGCGAAACGGACGAGGTCCTCGACCGTCGAGACACCGTCCTTGGCGGGGGAGCCGTCCAGTGTCGTCGCGGTCATGCCGAGCGGTTCGAGGACCGCCTGGCGCAGGTACACCGCGAAGGGCATCTCCGCGGCCTTGGCGATGTGGTCCCCGAGCACCTCGAAACCGGCGTTGGAGTACAGCCGCCGCTCACCGGGCGCGGAGGTCACCCGGTGTTCGTCGAAGGCGAGACCGGAGGTGTGCGCGAGCAGATGCCGGACCGTCGAGCCGGGAGGCCCGGCCGGTTCGTCGAGCTCGATCGCCCCCTCCTCGTACGCGACGAGCGCGGCGTACGCGGCGAGCGGCTTGGTGACCGAGGCGAGGGCGAACCGGTGCTGCCCCGGGCCCTGGGTGCCCACGACCGTGCCGTCCGCGCGGACGACCGCGGCGGCGGCGGTGGGAACGGGCCAGTTCGCGATCAGCGCCAGACTCTGCAAAGACATGCGGCCGAGCCTAAGCCGCTCACAGGGTCAGCCGCATCGAGGGGTCGGGCTTGCGGACGAAGCCGAGGGACGCGTACAGCGGCTCGGCCTCGGCGGACGCGTTGAGGTCGACCTGCCCGACGCCCCGCTCGCGGAACCAGTCGAGGAGCGTCTCCATGCAGGCGCGGGCGTACCCGCGGCGCCGGGCGTCGGGGTCGGTGGCGACACTGAAGACGTGCCCGACCGCGCCGTGCGGGTTCTCCGCCCGCCCGATCCGGTACTCGACCGTCCCGGCGACGAGGGCCGCGAGCGCGCCGGGCCGGTCCGGGTGGTCGACCACGAAGGCCACGAAGGACTCCTGCGGATCGGCGAGCTTCGCGCGTACGGTGGGCAGCGAGGCGGCATGCCACGCGCTGGAGCTGTCGGCGGCGAAGACCGAGTCGATCATCACCTGGCGCAGGCGGAGCACTTCCCGGGCGTCTTCGGCTGTGGCACGGCGTACGAGACTCATGATCGGCACGCTAGCCACCCGCACCGGGGCGCGTCCTCGCATTTTCGGCGGATTCCGCTTGCTTCGAGTGCACTCCAAGGTTTTAGCGTGGGGGCCATGACCGTGATGGAGACGACAGCCGAGGCCGTCGAGACCGACGCCGACACCTGCGCCGGACCGCCCGAGGGCGACCGGCGCCCGGACGGCCAGGACAACTACACGATCAGCGAGGTCGCCGCGTACACAGGCCTCAGCGCGCACACCCTGCGCTGGTACGAGCGCATCGGGCTTATGCCGCACATCGACCGCTCGCACACCGGCCAGCGCCGCTACAGCAACCGTGACCTGGACTGGCTCGGCCTGGTCGGCAAGCTCCGGCTCACCGGGATGCCGGTCGCCGACATGGTGCGGTACGCCGAGATGGTGCGCGCGGGCGACCACACCTACCGGGAGCGCTACGAACTCCTGGAGGCGACCCGACGGGACGTCAAGGCCCGGATCGCGGAGCTCCAGGACACCCTCGCGGTGCTCGACCGCAAGATCAGCTTCTACGGTGACGCCGGGCGGGCACTGGCGTCGGAGAGGTCCCGATGACGGACAGCAGGATCGCGACGGCACGGCTCGGCGCGGACGGACCCGAGGTCGGTGTGCAGGGTCTCGGCTGCATGGGGATGAGCTGGGCGTACGGGCCGCCGGACGCCGAACAGTCCCGGGCCGCCCTGAGCCGGGCGCTGGAGCTGGGCGTGACCCTCTTCGACACCGCCGACGCCTACGGCAAGGGGGAGAACGAGACCTTCCTGTCCTCCTTCGTCGGAGCGCACCGGGACGACCTCGTCATCGCCACCAAGTTCGCGCTGACCAGCTCGCCGGACGACCCCTACAAGCGGATCGTCCGCAACGACGCGCCCTACATCCGCGCGGCCGTCGAGGCGAGCCTGCGCCGGCTGGACGTCGACGTGATCGACCTCTACTACATGCACCGCCGGGACGTGGACATCCCCATCGAGGAGACCGTCGGGGTCATGGCCGAACTGGTCCGCGAGGGCAAGGTCAAGCACCTCGGGCTGAGCGAGGTCACCGCCGGCGAACTGCGGGCCGCCCACGACGTCCACCCCATCACCGCCGTGCAGTCCGAGTGGTCGCTGTTCAGCCGCGACATCGAGGCGGCCGTGGTGCCCGCGGCCCGCGAACTCGGGGTCACCCTGGTGCCGTACTCACCGCTCGGCCGCGGCTTCCTCACGGGATCGTTCGCCAACGCCGACGAGGACCTGACCTCGGACGACTTCCGTCGCACGATGCCCCGCTTCACCGGCGAGAACGCGAGCGCCAACGCCGCCCTCCTCGAACCGGTCCGCACGGTCGCCGCCGCGCACGGGGCCTCGCTCGGCCAGATCGCGCTGGCCTGGGTCCAGCAGCGCGGCAGCGTCCACGGACTGACCGTCGTGCCGATCCCGGGGACCACCAAGAGCCGGCGGGTGGAGGAGAACACGGCGGCCACCCGCATCGTCCTGACCGACGGCGAACTGGCCCTCCTGGAGCCGATCGCGGGCAAGGTGGCGGGCGACCGCTACGCGGACATGACGTTCTCGTCCGCCGGCCGCGAGTGAGCGCCGGGTAGCCGCCCGGGCGCGCCGGGCATCACGGGGCGGGCGGGACCCGGCGCACGCCCTAGAGCTGCGCCAGGAGTTCCGCCTTCTTGGTGGAGAACTCCTCGTCGGTGACGAGCCCCGCCTCGTGCAGCTCGCCGAGGTGCCGGATCCGGTCGGCGATGTCGGCCGGGTCCCGGCGCGGCACGGCGGACGCGGTCACCGGCGCGGGGCTCGCGGAGCGCGCCGCGGCCAGCACGGCCGCCGCGAACGGCAGGGACTCGTGGACCGGTCCGTAGCCGAGACCGAAGACCACGGCCGCGGGGTCCTGGTCCGCCTGCGCGGGCTGCGCGATGACGGGCTCGCGCCGCAGCAGACGCAGATGGCCCTCGAACACCTCCGGGGAACGCCATTCGACGCCGCTCAGCGCGGAGACCGGGAACGTCTGGTCGCCGGCCTTCCACTTCGCCGACGAGGCGCCCGTCCAGAACCAGCGGAAGGACACCGCCTTGCCGTCGAAGGAGGCTTTCCCGTCGTACGCCTTGAAGCTGAGGGGTGCCTCGGGCGGTTCCACCAGGAAGCGCTCGGCCGGTTCGTCGTCCGCGGTGAGCCGGGCGCGCAGTTCGTCCGCGTAGTACTCGGCGAGTGTCTCGCGCTCGGCGGGCAGCACCAGGCGGTAGGGGTCGCACCCCTCCTTGAGCTGTCCCGCGGCCGCCTCCATGAGGGGGTCGGCGCCGGGTCTCGGCACCGCGCGCAGCACGACCGTGCCCCGCTTCCCGGGCGTGAGCGTCACCGCCGCGACCGCGTCGAGAGGGATGCGGCGTTCGCCGAGCGCCTGGAACAGCTTCGGCGTGCGGATCCCCCGTTCGAAGCGGATGACCACGGAGTCGGACTCGAACTCCCAGGCGGCATGCAATCCGGCCAGTACGTCACCCATGCGGGCCATCGTATGCGGCACGCAAGCCTCCGTCGCCTCTCCGGGCGGACCGCGATTCTTTCGGTCTCTACGCGCGTCAGGCCGCTGTCGCGGCGGACAAACCCGCCCGGCAGCCGCCGTCGTCGTGCGCGCATCGGACCGCGCGGTACGCGCCAATGCCGATCTCCGCGAAGTTGCGGAGACTTTCCGTTCCCGGCTGGAAGTAGCCGGCGTGTCCCTTCGCCCCGTCGGCGGACAGGAGGCGCGCCCCGAACCCCTTCGACACCGGGTCCGCGCCGTGCCCGAGGCCGCCGACCTCCAGATGGGGCACGTCCCGGATCCAGTCGTCCGCGTCGCGCATCGCCCACACCCGGGCAGTGGTGTGCAGACCGGCGGTGTTCGCCGCCCGCATGCCGGGGCTGCCCGCCACCGCTATGTCGGAGACCCGGGAGGGCAGCGAGTGGGCCGCCACCCCGCACAGCACCGAGCCGTAGCTGTGGCAGTAGAGCGCGACCGGCTTGGTCCCCGGTAGTGCCCGGAGCAGCGCGTTCAGCCGTACCGCGCCTTCCTGGGCGCGCATCGCGGTGGCCGAGTCGATGCCGAGCCCGCTGGGTGCCGTGTAGTCGGCCCACGCGATGACGGCCGTCCGCGCAGCGGGGTCGGCCGCGCGCTGCGCCGCGTACAGCGAACTCGCCATGCCGACGGGCGCGGAGTACTGCTTGTCCGTGCGCTGGAAGGTGAGCAGGTCGGTGTCGACGCCGGGCACCACGACGGAGACGCGCCGGGCGGTGTCGAGGTCGCCGAACACCTCGGCGATCCGGCCCGATCCGTTGGGGTCGAAGGCGAGGATCTTCCGGTCGCCGTCCAGCAGTGCCTCGTAGCGGTGCATCCGGCGGCCGGCGTCGTACTGGCCGACGGCGGAGAACCGCTTGTCGTGCGTGCGCCGTTGTTCGACCTTGCGTTCGTGTTGCAGCGCGAGGCGGTTGGCCTGGTACCGCAGGGTCACCGGGGCGCCGTTCATGTTGCCGACCGCGAGCGGATAGCGGTGGGCGAGCCGAGCACGCTGGTGGGCGTCGAGCGTGTCGAAGAAGCCGGCCAGCCGGGCGGGCGTGGCGTCCGGGTCCGGAAGCCGGTGTCCGGCGATGCTGCCGTGCTCCCACGCGGAGCGGGACGCCTGGAGCGGGGAGGGTGCCCGGTGGCTGTGGAGCGCGGTCCAGCCACTGGTGGCCAGCATCACGAACACCACGGCCAGCGCGAGCAGCGCACGCCAGGCGTTGAGTTGGGGGGTGGAGTCGAAGGAAGTCACTGAGAGGACACCCTAGGAGAAGTGGGGTGCCTCCCGTTAAACGAGTGACTGGGATCACGTTTCTGGTGGGGTAATTGGGGCAAACCGGGTTCAGTTTGAGTTAAATAGTCACACTCTGTTGGCGAATTCCTGCGACGCGTGTGCGAGTTGTGACGCTCTGTGCGGGGTCTCGGGGGTCCTCGCTGTCATGACCCCGCAGAGGGCTCCGGCGGCTCGACGGACGGCCGGTCCGGCCGGGTGTCCCACTTCTCCGCCAACGCGGGCCCCACATGGTCGAGATAGGAGGCCGTCAGCGCGCGGATCGCCGCCACGCTGGTGTCCTCGCCCGCGCCCCACCGGCGGCCCGTCACCCGCATCACCCCGCCGAACACCGCGACGGCGATGCGCGGCCGGGGGTCCGCGTCCACGTCGAGGCCCTCGCGCTCGGCGATCAGCCGCGCGATCTCCTCCTCGATCTCCTCCGAGCGGCGCAGGTGGGCCGCGAGCAGTGCGGGCGTCGACTCGATCAACTGGTAGGTGCGCATGTGGAGTTCGATCGGCACGACGGCCTCGATCGCCTCGCCGATGGTGTCCCAGCTCTCCAGGACGGCTCGCCGCAGCGCCTCCAACGGGGCCTCGTGGGACGGCCGTTCGCGCACGGCGTCGATGAAATGGGACTCGCTGAGCCGCTGCAGGAAGAGGGCGGCGTCCTCCTTGCCCGCGAAGTAGCGGAAGAAGGTGCGCTGCGAGACGTCGACGGCCTCGGCGATCTCGTCGACGGTGGTGCGCTCGTACCCCTGCGCGACGAAGAGTTCGAGGGCGGCCCGCAGCAGGGCGTCCCGGGTGCGCTGCTTCTTGCGCTCGCGCAGGCCGGGGCGGGGTGCCGCCGTCGTCGCGGCAGGCGTCGTCGCCGCTGCCGCCGGTCCGGCGCTGCCGCCCGTGTCCGTCATGGTCCCGGAACCTCTCCCTCGCGTCCCTCCCCGAACAGTCGGCCCAGTTCAGCCTATCTGTGAGTAACGTGACAGTTACCGACTTGTGAATTGGTTTGTCAACTGTCAGTGACTGTCACTAGCCTCGAAAACATGACTAGTCAGACCACCATCGACAAGCCGGAGCCCGGCGACAAGGCTCCGGTCTCCCCGTCGGACGGGGCCCCGTCCACGGGCCTGCGCGGCCATCCGTGGTTCACCCTCATCACCGTGGCCGTCGGGGTCATGATGGTGGCCCTGGACGGCACCATCGTCGCGATCGCCAACCCCGCCATCCAGAAGGACCTCGGCGCGAGCTTCGCCGACGTCCAGTGGATCACCAACGGCTACTTCCTCGCCCTCGCGGTCACCCTGATCACCGCGGGCAAGCTCGGCGACCGCTTCGGCCACCGGCAGACCTTCCTCATAGGCGTCCTCGGCTTCGCCGCGGCCTCCGGTGCGATCGGCTTCTCCAGCAGCATCGCCCTGGTCGTCACCTTCCGCGTCTTCCAGGGCCTGTTCGGCGCCCTGCTGATGCCGGCCGCGCTCGGCCTGCTGCGCGCCACCTTCCCGGCCGAGAAGCTGAACATGGCGATCGGCATCTGGGGCATGGTCATCGGCGCCTCCACCGCGGGCGGCCCGATCCTCGGCGGCCTGCTCGTCCAGCACGTCAGCTGGCAGTCGGTGTTCTTCATCAACGTGCCCGTCGGTGTCCTCGCGCTGGTCCTCGGCACGCTGATCCTCACCGACCACCGCGCCGCGAACGCCCCGCGCTCCTTCGACCTCCTCGGCATCGCGCTGCTCTCCGGCGCCATGTTCTGCCTGGTCTGGGCCCTCATCAAGGCGCCGGCGTGGGGCTGGGGCGACGGTCTGACCTGGACCTTCCTGGTCGTCTCGATCGCCGGCTTCGTGCTCTTCGCCCTCTGGGAGAAGCGGGTGAAGGAGCCGCTGATCCCGCTCGCCCTGTTCCGCTCCGTGCCGCTGTCGGCCGGTGTGGTGCTGATGGTCCTGATGGCCATCGCCTTCCTCGGCGGTCTGTTCTTCGTCACGTTCTACCTGCAGCGGGTGCACGGCATGAGCCCGGTCGACGCCGGTCTGCACCTGCTCCCGCTGACCGGAATGATGATCGTGGGCTCGCCGCTGGCCGGCGCCCTGATCAGCAAGGTCGGCCCGCGCATCCCGCTCGCCGGCGGCATGGCGCTCACCGCGGTCTCCATGTACGGCATGTCCACGCTGGACACGGACACGAGCAGCCTGGTCATGTCGATCTGGTTCGCCGGTCTCGGCCTCGGTCTCGCGCCGGTCATGGTCGGCGCCACCGAGGTCATCGTCGGCAACGCGCCGATGGAGCTGTCCGGTGTCGCCGGCGGGCTCCAGCAGGCCGCCATGCAGATCGGCGGCAGCCTCGGCACGGCCGTGCTGGGTGCCGTCATGGCCTCCAAGGTCGACAGCGACCTCGCGGGCAACTGGGCCGACGCCAAGCTGCCGCCGCTCACCCCGGCCCAGCTCGACCAGGCGTCCGAGGCCGTCCGGGGCGGCGTCGCGCCGGTTCCCCCGGGCACGCCGGCCGCGATCGCCGCGCGGATCACGGACGTCGCCCACGACACCTTCATCTCCGGCATGAGCCTCGCCTGCCTCGTCGCCGCGGCCGTCGCCGTCGTGGCGGTGTTCGTGGCACTGCTCACCAAGCGCGGCGACAACGCCGACGCCGCCGGAGCGGGCGCCGGACACATCTGACGGACGGGGTCACCCGGGGATCGCGTGGCGGAATGTCGCCTATCCGGGTGATCACGCTCACGTTCCCTCCCGTTCGGCACACGCCGCAGGTCACAGTGGGTCAAGTCCTCCGTACGGCCTGGAGGGCGACCGGGTCTGCGGCGCGCTGCCGGAGGGGGGTGGCGCGCGTGCAGGTCTGTACGCGTGGAACGGGGGTACCCGAGGCATCGACCCGAACCGACCGAGAGGTCACGGGAGTTCAGGAGTTGATGATGGCGGGCTTCGGAAACGGTACGCGCAGGTACCCCCGTTCACGTGGCCGGATGGGACCACGGACCGGGCCGGACAGCGCGACCTTGGGCATCATCGGAGTCGTGTGCGCGGTTGCCGGCTTCTTCACGCTGGGAATCGTCCTCGGGCCGGTCGCGATGATCTGCGGCTGGTTCTCGATGGGGCGCCGCTGGACGGGCTCGGGGCCGGTACCGGCTCTGATCGCCCTCGTCCTGGGAGCGATCGACACACTCCTGGCGATCATCTGGCTGGCGGGCGGCGCGGGCAACGGCCTGCTCTGAGGCCGCTCGACGGCTGTCACCTGTTGTGGGCCCGTGTGCCGCTGCGAGCGGCGCGCGGGCCCACAGGTCTAGGTGGGGGAGTGCTCCTCGGACCCTGACGGCAGGGGGTGCGGGAGGAGACCCGGGGTGCCCGTGAGGGCGGTGAGCTCGGCGCGCAGGGCCCGTACCTCCTGGGTGAGGGCCTCGATCGCCGCGGTCTGCCGGCGTTCCTCCACGTCGTCCTTCTCGAACCGGGAGATGAACCAGGCGGCGATGTTCGCGGTGACCACACCGAGCAGGGCGATCCCCGACAGCATCAGACCGACGGCGAGGACCCTGCCCATCCCGGTGGTCGGGGCGTGGTCGCCGTACCCCACGGTCGTCATCGTCGTGAAGGACCACCACACCGCGTCACCCAGCGTCCGGATGTTCCCGTTGGGCGAGTCCCGCTCCACGGACAGCACGGCGAGCGAGCCGAACATCAGCAGTCCGACGACCGCGCCCCCGACGTACGTCGTCAGCCGGATCTGCGAGGCCATCCGCGCCCGCCGCCCCACGAGCATCAGCGTGGAGACGAGCCGAAGGAGCCGCAGCGGCTGGAGGATCGGCAGGACCACCGCGCACAGATCCAGCCAGTGGGTCCGGACGAAGTCCCGCCGCCGGCCGGAGAGCGCGAGCCGTACCAGGTAGTCGGCCGCGAACGCCCCCCACACCACCCACTCCACCACCGTGCAGGTGAGCGCCACCGCCGGTTCCGCGTCGCTGTCCACGATCGGCACGGCGTACGCGAGGGCGAAGGCCACCGCGAGGACGAGCAGGGGCCGCTGGGTGTGCAGCTCCCAACGGGCCTGAGCCGATTCTTGCGTCATGAGCGCATCGTAGGAAGAAAGGCGGAGGGGCGGCGGGCCGATCGGCCCGCCGCCCCTCCGCTTCGCCGCGAACGGCTACGCGTCCCCGCCCGCAGCGCCCGGGTCCGCCGCCGTCACGTCCAGGAGCTGGTAACGGTCCACGGCCTGCTTCAGCACCGACCGGTCCACCTTGCCCTCACGGGCCAGCTCGGTCAGCACGCCGACCACGATCGACTGCGCGTCGATGTGGAAGAACCGGCGGGCCGCGCCGCGCGTGTCCGCGAAGCCGAAGCCGTCCGCGCCGAGGGACTGGTAGGTGCCGGGCACCCAGCGCGCGATCTGGTCCGGGACCGAGCGCATCCAGTCCGAGACGGCCACGAACGGGCCCTCGGAGTCGGACAGCTTCCGCGTCACGTACGGGACGCGCTGCTCCTCCTCGGGGTGCAGCAGGTTGTGCCGCTCCACGTCGACGGCCTCGCGCCGCAGCTCGTTCCAGGAGGTCGCCGACCAGACGTCCGCCCGGACGTTCCAGTCCTCGGCGAGGATCCGCTGGGCCTCGACGGCCCACGGGACGGCGACACCGGAAGCGAGGATCTGCGCCGGGATGGTGCCCGACGTGCCCGCGGCGTAGCGGTGGATGCCCTTGAGGATGCCCTCGGTGTCCACGTTCTCCGGCTCGGCCGGGTGCTGGATCGGCTCGTTGTACACGGTGAGGTAGTAGAAGACGTCCTCGCCGTGCGGGTGTTCCTCGGTCGAGCCGTACATCCGGCGCAGGCCGTCCTGCACGATGTGCGCGATCTCGAAACCGAACGCCGGGTCGTAGGCGACACAGCCCGGGTTCGTCGAGGCGAGCAGCTGCGAGTGGCCGTCCGCGTGCTGCAGGCCCTCACCGGTCAGCGTCGTCCGCCCGGCGGTCGCGCCCAGCACGAAACCGCGCGCCAACTGGTCGGCCATCTGCCAGAACTGGTCGCCGGTGCGCTGGAAACCGAACATCGAGTAGAAGACGTAGACCGGGATGAGCGGCTCGCCGTGGGTGGCGTACGCCGAACCCGCGGCGATCAGCGAGGCCGTGCAACCGGCCTCCGAGATGCCGTCGTGCAGCATCTGGCCGGTCGGCGACTCCTTGTAGGCGAGGAGCAGTTCACGGTCCACCGACTCGTACTGCTGGCCGAGCGGGTTGTAGATCTTCGCACTCGGGAAGAACGAGTCCATGCCGAACGTGCGGTACTCGTCGGGCGCGATCAGCACGAACCGCCTGCCGATCTCCTTGTCCCGCATGAGGTCCTTGAGGAGTCGCACAAAGGCCATGGTCGTCGCGATGGACTGCTGACCCGAGCCCTTCTTCACGCTCGCGTACGTCTTGTCCTCGGGCAGTGCCAGGGGCTTCGACCGCACGACACGCGTCGGGACGTACCCGCCGAGCCCCTTGCGGCGGTCGTGCATGTACTGGATCTCCTCCGAGTCCCGGCCCGGGTGGTAGTACGGCGGCGCGCCGTCCTCCAGCTCCTTGTCGGAGATCGGCAGGTGCAGGCGGTCACGGAAGCCCTTGAGGTCGGCGACCGTCAGCTTCTTCATCTGGTGCGTGGCGTTGCGGCCCTCGAAGTTCGGGCCGAGCGTCCAGCCCTTGACCGTCTGCGCGAGGATCACCGTCGGCTGGCCCGAGTGGGTCTTGGCCGCCGAGAACGCCGCGTAGATCTTCTTGTGGTCGTGTCCGCCGCGGCCCAGGTGCAGGATCTGGTCGTCGGTCATGTTCTCGACCATGGCGCGCAGCCGGTGGTCGTCGCCGAAGAAGTGGTCGCGGATGTACGCGCCCGTCTCCGTGGCGTACGTCTGGAACTGGCCGTCCGGCGTGGTGTTCAGCCGGTTGACCAGCACGCCGTCGCGGTCCTGGGCGAGCAGCGGGTCCCAGGTGCGGTCCCAGACCAGCTTGATCACGTTCCAGCCGGCGCCGCGGAACTGCGACTCCAGCTCCTGGACGATCTTGCCGTTGCCGCGCACCGGGCCGTCGAGGCGCTGGAGGTTGCAGTTGACGACGAAGGTCAGGTTGTCCAGGCCCTCGCGCGCCGCGATCGAGAGCTGGCCGAGCGACTCCGGCTCGTCCATCTCGCCGTCGCCGAGGAACGCCCAGACGTGGGACTTGGAGGTGTCGGCGATGCCGCGCGCCTCCATGTAGCGGTTCATCCGGGCCTGGAAGATCGCGCCGAGCGGGCCGAGGCCCATCGAGACGGTCGGGAACTCCCAGAAGTCCGGCATCAGCCGCGGGTGCGGGTACGAGGACAGCCCGTAGGGCGCCTTCGACTTCTCCTGGCGGAACGCGTCGAGCTGCTGCTCGGAGAGCCGGTCCAGGAGGAACGCGCGGGCGTAGATGCCCGGCGAGGCGTGCCCCTGGAAGAAGATCTGGTCGCCGCCGTCGCCCTCGTCCTTGCCGCGGAAGAAGTGGTTGAAGCCCACGTCGTAGAGCGAGGCCGAGGAGGCGAAGGTCGCGATGTGGCCGCCCACACCGATGCCGGGGCGCTGCGCCCGGGAGACCATCACGGCCGCGTTCCAGCGGGTCGCGTTCAGGACCTTGCGCTCGATCTCCTCGTTGCCGGGGAAGAACGGCTCGTCCTTGGTGGCGATCGTGTTGACGTAGTCCGTGCTGCGCATCTCGGGCACGGCCACGCGCTTCTCGCGGGCCCGCTCGATCAGCCGCAGCATCAGATAGCGGGCGCGCTCACGGCCGCGCTGGTCGACGGCGGCGTCGAGCGAGTCGAGCCACTCCTGAGTCTCCTCAGGGTCGAAGTCCGGGACCTGGCTGGGAAGGCCGCCAATGATGACCGGGTTGCGATCGGATCCGGAAGCCACGCTGTTCCTTCGCTGTCAGAGGGCTGTCTGCGGTGGGTTTCCCCTGTATCTGCACCGTTCCCCATCGTGTACCTCGGGAACGCATACGTCATCTCTACTTAGGGGTAACCGAGACGCTCGTGCAGACCGCTGGGACGGGCCCGACCAAAACGCAACGATACGCTCAGTACGTGACGCGTTCCGCAAAGCCGTTCGGTTCTCGTAGGCTCCAAGGGTTCCGAAGTTCATAAATGGGGCAGAAGGGTGTGGTGCGCGTCACGAGGCCTGATGAAGGCCCACCGGGAGGTGCGTCGGCACTGCCAGGATCGTCACCGTTTCGGCGGTCTCGACGGCCGGGTACTTGCGCGATCCGCTCCGCCCGTGTGGACTACGGCCAATGCTGCGCGCACGCGCGTGGCTGAGACTCCCCCGAGCTCTGGACGAGTGGGGGGAGACCCCAATCCCGAAACATGATCAGGAGGCAAGCCGTGAGCGCGACCGCGGACCACGCGGAGGAGCGGACCAACCCGGCCGCCAGGCTGGGGTTCGAGCCCGGACAGGTGGTCCAGGAGATCGGCTTCGACGACGACGTTGACCACGAGCTCCGTGAAGGCATCGAATCGCTGATCGGCCAGGATCTGGTCGACGAGGACTACGACGACACCGCTGACGTGGTGCTGTTGTGGTTCCGGGACGAGGACGGCGATCTCACGGACGCACTGGTGGACGTCATCGGTCTCCTCGAGGACGGCGGCATGATCTGGCTGCTGACCCCGAAGACCGGCAGGGACGGTTACGTCGAGCCCAGCGACATCAGTGATGCCGCACAGACAGCCGGCCTCTCCCAGACGAAGAGCATCTCCGTCGGCAAGGAATGGTCGGGCACCCGCCTGGCCACCCCCAAGTCGAAGCGCTGAGCTGCAGCCCCGTCTGCAAGCAGAGCATCCGTGAGGCCCCCGCCGAGCCACCTCGGCGGGGGCCTCACGCATGCCCGCGACCACCCGGACGGCGCCCGTCCGTCCGCCCCGTGATCCACCCGGCGGGACCGCACCGGGGCCCGACGACGATCACTGCGTACGCTGGTCGTCACCCGAACAGACCCTTGGAAGGGAAGCGAGTGAGCATGACCGTCGACGTCGGCACCAAGGCACCGGACTTCGAGCTGAAGGACAACCACGGCGCCACCGTGAGGCTCTCCGACTTCCGGGGCGAGAAGAACGTGGTGCTGCTCTTCTACCCCTTCGCCTTCACCGGGGTGTGCACGGGCGAGCTGTGCTCCCTGCGGGACAACCTGCCGCAGTTCACCGAGCGCGACACCCAGCTGCTCGCCGTGTCCAACGACTCCATCCACACCCTGCGGGTCTTCGCCGAGCAGGAGGGCCTGGAGTACCCGCTGCTGTCGGACTTCTGGCCGCACGGCAACGTCTCGCGCGCCTACGGCGTCTTCGACGAGGACAAGGGCTGTGCGGTGCGCGGCACGTTCATCATCGACAAGGAGGGCGTGGTCCGCTGGACCGTCGTCAACGCCCTGCCCGACGCGCGTGACCTGAACGAGTACGTCAAGGCGCTCGACACCCTGTGATTCTTCGGTTCCAAGCCCTGCGGGGCACGGGAACCCGTCACTAGGATCGGATCGTTGATCCGATACCAACGCACCTACGGGGCGCCCCGCCCCTGAACACCATTGGGAGGACTCGTGGGAGTCAGCCTCAGCAAGGGCGGCAACGTTTCGCTGTCGAAGGAGGCCCCGGGACTGACCGCGGTCATCATCGGTCTGGGGTGGGACGTCCGCACCACCACCGGCACGGACTTCGACCTCGACGCCAGCGCCCTGCTCACGAACGACCAGGGAAAGGTCTCCGGCGACCAGAACTTCGTGTTCTTCAACAACCTGAAGAGCCCGGACGGCTCGGTCGAGCACACCGGTGACAACACCACCGGCGAGGGCGAGGGCGACGACGAGCAGATCAAGGTCAACCTCGCCACCGTCCCGGCCGACGTCCAGAAGATCGTCTTCCCGGTCTCGATCTACGACGCCGAGAACCGCCAGCAGTCCTTCGGCCAGGTCCGCAACGCGTTCATCCGCGTGGTGAACCAGGCGGGCGGCGCGGAGATCGCCCGCTACGACCTCTCCGAGGACGCCTCGACGGAGACCGCGATGGTCTTCGGCGAGCTGTACCGCAACGGCGCGGAGTGGAAGTTCCGCGCCATCGGCCAGGGGTACGCCTCGGGCCTGCGCGGCATCGCGCAGGACTTCGGCGTCAACGTCTGAGCCCTCGGGCCTCAGCCGTCCGGCCCGGCGCCGCACCTCTTCGGTGCGGCGCCGGGCCCGCTGTACCAAGTGAAGATCGACCTCGGGGAGGACCAGCATCATGGGTGTCACACTCGCCAAGGGGGGCAATGTCTCCCTCTCGAAGGCCGCGCCGAACCTCACACAGGTGATGATCGGGCTCGGCTGGGACGCGCGCTCGACCACCGGAGCCGACTTCGACCTCGACGCCAGCGCCCTGCTGTGCAACGGCGGCCGGGTGCTCGGGGACGAATGGTTCATCTTCTACAACCAGCTCAAGAGCCCGGACGGCTCGGTCGAGCACACCGGTGACAACCTCACGGGTGAGGGCGAGGGCGACGACGAGTCGATCCTGATCGACCTCTCCAAGGTGCCGGCCAACGTCGACAAGATCGTCTTCCCGGTCTCCATCCATGACGCGGACAACCGCGGCCAGACCTTCGGCCAGGTCAGCAACGCCTTCATCCGTGTCGTCAACCAGGCCGACGGCCAGGAACTCGCCCGCTACGACCTGTCCGAGGACGCCTCCACGGAGACGGCGATGATCTTCGGCGAGGTCTACCGCTACAACGCCGAGTGGAAGTTCCGCGCGGTCGGCCAGGGATACGCGTCGGGGCTGCGGGGCATCGCACTCGACTTCGGGGTGAATGTTTCCTAGGCCCACCTGTTTCGGTCGAAGGCGGCCCTCTACACTTCGTGGTCAACAGTAGGTAAAGACGAGTGCGGCGCGGGGGAAGCCCTCCTCCGAGCGACCGCTGGGGGTGCCCCCACCACACGATGATTGGGTAGCCAGTGCTTCTGAAAACCTTCGGCTGGTCGTTCGCGATTACCGCGCTCGGTCTGGTCGCAGCGGCCTTCTACGGGGGGTGGACCGCCTTCGGCATCGTGGCGATCCTGGCCGTCCTGGAGATCTCGCTGTCCTTCGACAACGCGGTGGTCAACGCCGGAATCCTGAAGAAGATGAGTGCCTTCTGGCAGAAGATCTTCCTCACCGTCGGTGTCCTGATCGCCGTCTTCGGTATGCGTCTGGTGTTCCCCGTCGTCATCGTCGCCATCAGCGCCAAGATCGGCCCGATCGACGCGGTCGATCTCGCGCTGAACGACAAGGACCAGTACCAGCAGCTGGTGACCGACGCGCACCCGTCGATCGCCGCCTTCGGTGGCATGTTCCTGCTGATGATCTTCCTCGACTTCATCTTCGAGGACCGGGACATCCAGTGGCTGCGCTGGATCGAGCGTCCGCT
This sequence comes from Streptomyces sp. NBC_01428, assembly GCF_036231965.1. Taxonomy (NCBI): domain Bacteria; kingdom Bacillati; phylum Actinomycetota; class Actinomycetes; order Kitasatosporales; family Streptomycetaceae; genus Streptomyces; species Streptomyces sp. NBC_01428. The sequence continues at coordinate 6,323,000 of NZ_CP109499.1, forward strand.
CGCCAAGCTGGGCAAGGTCGACATGCTGTCGGTCTGCATCGCCCTGATCGTCCTGCTCATCACCTCCTTCACCTTCGCGGTCAACGCCCACCAGCACGGCGGCGGGCACGCCGACAAGGCGCAGACGGTGCTGATCTCCGGCATCGCCGGCCTGATCACGTACATGGTCGTCGGCGGGCTCTCCGGCTACTTCGAGGACCGTCTCGAAGAGGAGGAGGAGCGGGCCCACGAGGAAGAGGAGGAGGCCGAGCGGAGCGGCAAGAAGAAGCCGGCCGTCGTCCTCGCCGGGCAGGCGGCGTTCTTCATGTTCCTGTACCTGGAAGTGCTGGACGCGTCCTTCTCGTTCGACGGTGTCATCGGCGCCTTCGCCATCACCAACGACATCGTGCTGATGGCGCTCGGTCTCGGCATCGGCGCCATGTACGTCCGGTCGCTCACCGTCTACCTGGTCCGCCAGGGCACCCTCGACGACTACGTCTACCTGGAGCACGGCGCGCACTACGCGATCGGCGCGCTCTCGGTGATCCTCCTCGTCACCATCCAGTACCAGATCAACGAGGTCATCACCGGCCTCGTCGGTGTCGTCCTGATCGCCTGGTCCTTCTGGTCCTCCGTGCGCCGGAACAAGGCGCTCGCCGAGGCCGAGGGAAAAGCCCCGACCTCGGACGAGAAGGCTGAGGTCTCGTCCGGGGTGTGACACCCCTCCGCCGTCCGGGGTGTGACACGGCCCCGGTTGAGGAACGCTCTGAGCGGGGCGGCCGTAGAGGACAGGTCCTCGACGGCCGCCCCGCCGCATACCGAGGAACGTGGGGGGCGGAAATGGGCATCTGGCAGGACCTGTGGCGGGGGCGCTCGGCGGACTTCGACTCCGGCAGCGCGGCCACCAACTCCATCGAGCTGACCAAGCGCAACCACACGGTGTCGCTCACCAAGCAGGGCGCGGCCACCGGCAACCTGCGCATCAACCTCTCCTGGCGGATGCGCACCTCCGACATCGGCGGGCCGCAGCGCGAGAGCCTGCTGCGCCACCCCTTCCGCACCTTCAAACCGGAAGTGGTCCAGGCGCACACCCAGAGCATGGTGAACGTCGACCTCGACCTCGGGGTCATGTACGAGCTGACGGACGGCACCAAGGGCGTCGTCCAGCCGCTCGGCGGCTTCCTCGGCGAACTCAACGGCCCGCCGTTCGTGAAGCTCAGCGGCGACGACCGTTTCGGTTCGGGCTCGGGCGAGACGGCCTTCGTCAACCTCGACCACCGCGACGACATCAAGCGGCTGCTGGTCTTCGTCTACATCTACGACCAGACCCCGGCCTTCGACCGCACCCACGCCATCATCACGCTCTACCCGAGCAACGGCCCGCGCATCGAGATCGGCCTCGACGAACGCCACCCGCAGGCCCGCTCCTGCGCCGTCGTCATGATCGAGAACAACAAGGGCGAGCTGACCGTGCGCCGCGAGGTGAAGTTCGTGTACGGCTTCCAGGCCGAACTCGACCGCCTCTACGGCTGGGGCCTCCAGTGGGGCCGCGGCTACAAGTCCAAGGTCGAGCGCTAGGACACGCCCCGGGCCCTGATCCGAGCGGCGGGCCCCAGGGCGAACCGGGCCCGGCGGGCGGTGCGGGGCTCCGGGCTCAGCGGCCGATGAACTGCGGTCCCTGCGGCGGCAGCCGGAAGTCCGGGTCCGGCCCCGCGCCGACGGCCTGCGGGAAGCCGTACGCGGGCGGCGCGGCCGGCGCGGTCTGGGGCTGCGGATAGCCGTAGGCGGACGGGGCGCTCTGCTGACCGGCCGGCTGCGGATAGCCGTACGCCGGTTCCGTCAGGGCCGCCGCGGCCGGCTGCGGATAGCCGTACGCGGGCTGGTGCGGCACCGGGGCCGGCTGCCGGGGGAGCGGCGGGACCTGCTCGGGCGGCAGCGGCACCGAGGTCTCCGGGGTGCCCGCGGGCGCCGCCCAGGTGCTCGCCTCCGGAGCGGAGGCGGCCGCGGCGGCCGCCGCCTCGGACTCGTCCACCGAGATCCCGAAATCGGTCGCGAGACCGACCAGACCATTGGAGTAGCCCTCGCCCAGCGCCCGGAACTTCCAGCCCTCACCGCGCCGGTACAGCTCGCCGCAGATCAGCGCGGTCTCCGCCCCGGTCTCCGGCCTGACGTCGAAGTACGCCAGCGGTTCACCGTCCGTGACACCGGCGTCGTACAGCAGAATGCGCAGATCACGTACGCGATCGAAGGTGACGTCGTCCGCCGATGCGACCAGGAGAATCTGTCCGACTCCGGACTCGACACCCGCCAGATCTGTCTGGATCGTGTCGGTGAGGCCCTCGGCGCCACGCTTCTTGCCGAGCCGCCACACCTTGCCCGACGGATGGCGGGGCTGGTTGTAGAAGACGAAGTCCTCGTCGGATCGCACACGACCGTCGGGGCCGAGGAGCAGCGCCGACACATCGACATCGGGGACACCCTGCCCGGGCGTCCAGCACAGGACGGCGCGCACCGCTGTGGCGTCCAGCGGGACGTTCGACCCCTTCGGCATGGCGTGCGTCATACGGCCATCCTGCCCTCTCGGTCCTGGTCACGACAATGCGGGGTCGACCCGGAACCGGCGAGTGTTGGACACGGCCGAGTTACCTGAACTTCACGCCCTGCGGGAACCCCTGACATTGATCCATACGTACTATTACCGGCCACATCACATCCGGCCCAGCAGCCGCAGCCCACTAGCCGCCACGGGGGAGTCTCATGCGTCATTTCGGTCACATCACCCCGGAAGAGCGGCAGCGCCTCTTCCACCGCGAGCCCGGCGTCTTCACGGCCGACTCGCCGGCCCGCGTCCTCGCCGCCGCCCTCGGGGCCACCCTGTACAGCCCGGCCACCCGACCGCAGCTCGCCGACGACATCGTCAAGCAGACCACGCGGGGCGTTGTCTCGATGGTGCTGTGCCTGGAGGACTCGATCGACGACTCCGAGGTCGTGGGCGCCGAGGAGAACCTGGTCCGCCAGTTCACCGACCTGGCCGCACGCCCCGACACCGGAGAGACCCCGCTGCTGTTCGTGCGGGTCCGCCACCCCGAACAGATCCCCGACCTCGTGCGGCGCCTCGGCCCCGCCGTCCGGCTGCTCTCCGGATTCGTGATGCCGAAGTTCACCGAGGAGCGCGGCATGCCGTTCCTGGAGGCCCTCGCCTCCGCCGAGGCCTCCAGCGGCCGCCGGCTCTTCGCCATGCCGGTCCTGGAGTCCCCCGAGCTGCTCTACCGCGAGTCACGCGTGGAGACCCTGGAGGGCATCTCCCGCGCCGTCGACAAGTACCGCGAGCGCGTCCTCGCCCTGCGCCTCGGCGTCACCGACTTCTGCTCCTCGTACGGCCTGCGCCGGGCCCCCGACATGACGGCGTACGACGTGCAGGTCGTCGCCTCCGTGATCGCCGACGTGGTGAACATGCTGGGCCGGGCCGACGGCACCGGCTTCACCGTGACCGGACCCGTCTGGGAGTACTTCCGGGTCCAGGAGCGCATGTTCAAGCCGCAGCTGCGCCGCAGCCCCTTCCTGGAGGGGCAGGCGGAGGAGCTGCGCGAGACACTGATCGAGCACGCCATGGACGGTCTGCTGCGTGAGATCGCTCTCGACCAGGCCAACGGCCTGATGGGCAAGACCTGCATCCACCCGTCGCACGTGCTGCCCGTGCACGCGCTGTCCGTGGTCAGTCACGAGGAGTTCAGTGACGCGCAGGACATCCTGCGGCCGGAGCGCGGCGGCGGAGGCGTCCTGAGGTCGGCGTACACGAACAAGATGAACGAGGTGAAGCCGCATCGCGCCTGGGCGGAGCGCACCCTGCTGCGCGCCGAGGTCTTCGGGGTCGCCCACGAGGACATCGGCTTCGTCGAGCTGCTCACCGCCGGACTGCCCGAGTGACGCGGCCCGGCCGGGCGACGCGGAAACCGATCACCGAGGACTTGATGAACACCCCTGCGCAGGACCCGAACGACCCCGCACGACCGGCCGGGCCGGACGTGCCGGACCTGCCGTCCGGGGCGAGCGCCCCGGACGGCGGGCAGGGCCAGGGCGCCGTGCCTGACGCGCCCTGGACGGGCTCCTGGGTCGCCGAGCGGCTCGGCGTCGAGCTGGTCGGCGACGAGCGGCTGAGCGGGATGCTCGGTCTCGCGCTCCGGCGCAACCCCAAGCGCGCCCACCTGCTCGTCTCGAACGTGCTGGGCAAGCACGTGCCGCAGTCGCCCTCCGTCGTGCACGGCCAGGGCGTCGCCCTGGGCCGGCGCGTGCGCGACCTGCTGGGCACCGAGGAGGCCCGCGAGGCCGTCGTCCTCGGGTACGCCGAGACGGCCACCGGGCTCGGTCACTCGGTCGCCGACGGGGTGGGTGTCGCCCCCTACCTCCACTCCACCCGCCGTCCCGTCGCCGGTGTCGCGCGCGCCGGCGGCTTTGAGGAGGCCCACTCGCACGCCACCTCGCACCTGCTCCTGCCCGAGCACCCGGACCTGCTCGCCGGCCCCGGACCGCTGATCCTCGTCGACGACGAGTTCTCCACCGGCAACACCGTCCTCAACACGATCCGCGACCTCCACGAGCGCTACCCGCGCGAGCGGTACGTCGTGGTGGCGCTCGTCGACATGCGGTCGGAGGCCGACCTGGCCCGCTTCGAGCGGTTCGCCGCCGAGATCGGCGCCCGCGTCGACCTGATCGCGGCCGCGTCGGGCACGGTGCGTCTGCCCGAGGGCGTCCTCGAGAAGGGGCAGGCACTGGTCGCCGAGCACGAGCGGGAGGCGCCGGACGCCCCCGCCACCGGCAGCCCCGGCCGTGCCGTGCGCGTCGAGCTGGGCTGGCCCCGCGGCCTCCCGGACGGCGGACGGCACGGATTCACCCCGGGCCAGCGAATACGCCTGGACGGCGCCCTGCCCGCGATGGCCGCCCGGCTCGCCGAAGCCCTGCCGGACGACGCCCGCCGCGTGCTGGTGCTCGGCTTCGAGGAGCTGATGTACGCGCCGCTGCGCCTCGCCCGCGAGCTGGAGCAGGTGGTGTCCGCCGAGGTGCGCTTCTCCACGACGACCCGCTCCCCGGTCCTCGCACTCGACGACCCCGGCTACGCGATCCGCAGCCGCATCGTCTTCCCGGCGCACGACGACCCGGACGACGGCCCCGGCGCCCGCTTCGCCTACAACGTCGCGGGCGGCGGCTTCGACGCCGTCGTGGCGGTCGTCGACTCCACGGCCGACACCCCCGAACTGCACGCCCCCGACGGCCTGCTGGCCCGGCTCGCGGCGCACACCCCGAGCATCCTGCTCGCCGTCGTCCCGTCGTACGTCCCCGCACGGCCGTCCACCGAAAGGCCCTCCATGCTGCCCGAGCCCCTCCGCGGCCCCGCCTTCTCCTCGTACGCGCCCGACGAGGTCGGCTGGCTGCTGCAGGACCTCTCGGACGTGACGCTGGAGGCGCCCACCGAGGAGCGCGAGGAGGCCATCCAGAGCGGCGGCGCCCACTACGCGGAGTCGCTGCCGGTGGAGTACCAGCCGAGCACCCAGTACCAGGAGCTGTTCCACGCGGCCCTCACCACCTCGGCCGCCCGGATCGCCGAGGCCGTCGGCGCCGTCACCGAGGTCGTCCTCGCCGAGCGCTCCCCGCGGCCAGTCCTCGTCTCCCTCGCCCGGGCCGGCACACCCGTCGGCGTCCTGATGCGCCGCTGGGCCCAGCACCAGCACGGCCTGGACCTGCCGCACTACGCCGTCTCCATCGTCCGCGGCCGCGGCATCGACGCCAACGCGCTGCGTTATCTCGCCGCCCACCACGACCCGGCCGACGTCGTGTTCGTCGACGGCTGGACGGGCAAGGGCGCCATCACCCGCGAACTCGCCGACGCCATCGCCGAGTTCGAGCAGGCCGAGGGCGTCTCCGGCTTCGACCCGGAGATCGCGGTGCTCGCCGACCCCGGCTCGTGCGTCCGCACGTACGGCACCCGCGAGGACTTCCTCATCCCCTCCGCCTGCCTCAACTCCACGGTCTCCGGGCTCATCTCGCGAACGGTGCTGCGCTCCGACCTGGTCGGCGAACACGACTTCCACGGCGCGAAGTTCTACCGCGAACTCGCCGGGTCCGACGTCTCCGTCGAGTTCCTGGACGTCGTCGCCGCCCACTTCCCCGACGTCGCCGAGGCGGCCCGCGACCGGGCGAAGGAGCTGCTCGCCGCCGACCGCACCCCCACCTGGGAGGGCTGGGCCGCCGTCGAGCGCATCAGCGAGGAATACGGCATCCACGACGTCAACCTCGTCAAGCCGGGCGTCGGCGAGACCACCCGGGTGCTGCTGCGCCGGGTCCCCTGGAAGATCCTGGCGCGCGCCGGAGCGGGCGCCGACCTCGACCACGTCCGGCTGCTCGCCGGACAGCGCGGGGTGCCCGTCGAGGAGGTCGGCGAACTCCCCTACACCTGCGTGGGGTTGATCCACCCGAAGTTCACGCGCGGCGCGACCGGTGCCGACGGCAAGGCGGTGACCGCCTGATGTCCGCGCCCAAGGTGCTCGTCGCCAGCGACCTCGACCGCACGCTCATCTACTCCTCGGCCGCGCTCGCGCTGACCATGCCGGACGCGCGGGCGCCCCGGCTGCTCTGCGTCGAGGTGCACGAGAGCAAGCCGCTGTCCTACATGACGGAGACGGCCGCCGGGCTGCTCACCGAACTCGGCGACCTCGCGCACTTCGTGCCCACCACGACCCGCACCCGCAAGCAGTACCAGCGCATCAACCTGCCCGGTCCGGCACCCGAGTTCGCGATCTGCGCCAACGGCGGACACCTGCTCGTCGACGGGGTCTCCGACCTCGACTGGCACCGGAGCGTCATGGACCGGCTCGCCTCCGAGTGCGCGCCGCTCGCGGAGATCCGGGAGCACCTCGCGGACACCGCGGACCCGGTCTGGGTGCGCAAGCACCGGATCGCCGAGGACCTGTTCGCCTACCTGGTGGTGGAGCGGGAACTGCTTCCCGAGCAGTGGGTGAAGGACCTGGCCGTCTGGGCGGAGAACCGCGGCTGGACGGTCTCGCTCCAGGGCCGCAAGATCTACGCCGTGCCGAAGCCGCTCACCAAGAGCGCGGCCGTGCGGGAGGTCGCCCGCCGCACCGGCGCCGTCCTCACCCTGGGTGCCGGCGACTCGCTGCTCGACGCGGACCTGCTGCTCGTCGCGGACCGCGGCTGGCGCCCGGGTCACGGCGAGCTGGCCGAAGCGGACTGGACGGCACCGGCGATCACCGCGCTGCCCGAGCGGGGCGTCGCGGCGGGGGAGCGGATCCTCCGCGAGTTCGTGCACGCCTGCGCCGCACCCGAACTCGCCTGATTCATGCGGGTGTGCCCCGGACCGTCCGGTCCGGGGCACACCCGTGACGTGCGGTCCGGGGCGCACCCGTGTCGAACGCGCTGCCCGGGGCATACGCACTGCCGTCGAGGATCGACAGCACCCGAATAAGGCCGAGATGGAAGATTTGTCGTTTTCGAACGTGCCGCGTCTCACACCGCGGTGCACGCTTCGGGCATACCTGAAGATCTCCTGAGAAATCTCCCCGGATCAGCCGCAGCAACCTCCGCCGCAACACCCGCCTCCGCCGCCGCCCGCACCGGGCGCGGGAGCCGGCGCGGACGCCGAACCGCCGGTGGCGACGGCGACCGTCGACAGGAGTTTGACCGTGTCGTCGTGACCGGCCGGGCAGGCCGCCGGAGCGGCCGATTCGGCCATCGGACGGCTGAGTTCGAAGGTGTCGCCGCAGGTCCGGCAGCGGTACTCGTAGCGAGGCATGCCGACAGGTTAGCCGGAGGAGGCCCGCTTCCGGAGGGTCTCGCGGCGCTGGATCCGTGCCGTTCGGCGAGCCGCCGGGCGACCGTCCGCGACCGGAACGAGGTCGATTCGTGTCCCGCCCGTCACTCGGCTCTCTTGGCCCCTGTGCTTTTTTGTCTGGTCGCTGATCGAAGCGATCCCCGAGGTCGCTGATAATTTAATACTGCCGCGACGAGCCGCAAGGTCGGGGATGGGGGGCTCGCAGCCGCGTGAGCGGCCGCTGCATCTACCCGCGCGCGCAATTCAGAAGTGCGGAGGGAGACGCAGTCGTGACCCAGACTTGGCATCGAAACGATGCCCGGCATCCCTTGTCCACGGGCCGTCCACGCGCCGGAGCGCGCCGTGGTTGACCCGATCGGAGCGCACCGCCCCGGCGGCACCCGCCGCAAGCCGCAGCCAACCCCGCTGTCCCGGCTGGCCACCCGCCTCGCACCCCTCGCGCCCCTCGGCCGCCGCCTGAAGCCCGCCTACCCGCGACCGGGCCGGGCCGGCTGGCGACGCTGGATGCCCTCCTGGCGCCAGTGGCTCGGCGCCCTCGCGCTCTCCATCGGCCTGAGCGGCTCGCTGCTGGTCATCGCCTACGCCGCGACGGACATCCCGCAGAACCTCAACACGTACGCGACCCAGCAGGACAACGTCTACTTCTGGGCCGACGGCACCCCCATGGCCCGTACCGGCTGGGTGCGCCGCCAGGCCATGCCGCTCAAGGACATCCCCCCGGACGTCCGCTCGGCCGTCCTCGCGGCGGAGAACGAGAGCTTCTACTCCGACCCCGGGATCTCCGTCAAGGGCATCACCCGCGCCCTGGTGCGCACGGTCGGCCAGGGCGACACCCAGGGCGGCTCGACGATCACCCAGCAGTACGTCAAGAACGTCTACCTGAACCAGAACCGTTCGGTGAGCCGCAAGTTCACCGAGGCCATGATCTCCCTCAAGCTCGACAACAAGTTGAGCAAGGACGAGATCCTTGAGGGGTACCTCAACACGAGCTGGTTCGGGCGCGGCACCTACGGTCTGCAGCGGGCCTCCCAGGCCTACTACGGCAAGGACGTGAGCCGCCTCAACGCCAGCGAGGGCGCCTTCCTCGCCTCGCTCCTCAAGGGCGCGGGCCTCTACGACCCCACCCTGAGCGAGGCCAACCACAAGCGGGCCGTGGAGCGCTGGTCCTGGATCCTCGACCGGATGGTCAAGACGGGCAAGCTGTCCGCCTCCGAGCGGGCCACCTACACGAAGTTCCCCGAACCGCTCGAGCAGGGGCGGGCGTTCGACACCGGAAAGCAGAGCGACTACCTGGTCGAGCTGGCGACCCAGTACGCGAAGAAGGCCGGGCACATCTCCGACCGCGACTTCGACCTCGGCGGCTACCAGATCTACACGACCTTCGACCGCAAGCGGGAGAAGAAGCTCACCGACACCGTGACCGAGGCCCGCGCCAAGGCGAAGAAGGACGACCCGGACAAGGCGAAGAACGCCCACTACGGCGCCGCCTCGATCGCCGACGACGGACGGATCCTCGCCGTCTACGGCGGCCCCGACCACCGTACGCAGGGCTACAACGAGTCCAACGCGACCACCGTGCCCGCCGGTTCGGCCTTCCTGCCGTTCGTCTACGCGGCGGGGCTGCAACACGGCGTCCACAAGACCCGCGAGGGCGCGGTCACACCGGTCACCCCCGAGTCCGTGTACGACGGCAACGACGGCATCCCGGTCAGCACCCCGGAGGGCCCCTACTGGGACCGCAGCGGCAAGAAGGTCGCCGCCCACAACGACGGGAAGAAGGACCACGGGCAGGTCACGCTGCGCCAGGCGCTCGCCGCCTCCGTGAACACCCCGTTCATGCAGCTCGGCATGGACACCGGCCTGGACAAGGTGCGCGCGACCGCCGAGGCCTCGGGCCTGCTCTCCTCCAGCATCGGACCCCAGGTACCCACACTGTCGCTGGGCAGCTCCACACCCAGCGCGATCCGCATGGCCAACGCGTACGCCACCTTCGCCGCGGACGGGACGCACACCGAGCCGTACTCGGTGCGCCGCGTCACCCGCAACGGCTACCGCGTCACCCTGGACACCCCGGCGCCCCATCGCGCGATGAGCGCGGAGGTGGCCCGCGAGGTCACGGAGGCGCTCTCCGACTCCTTCCGCACCGCCCACCCGGGCGCCGCAACCACCACGGCGCAGGTGGCGGGCAAGAAGGGCACGACGCAGGACGACAAGGCGGCCTGGTATGTCGGCACGAACCGTGACGTCTCGACCGCGGTGGTCCTCTACCGCATCGACCTGTCCAAGAGCCTCGAACCGCTTCCCCTCGAAGGGATCGCCGGCACACCCGAGACCGACGTCCCGTACGGCATCTGGTCCGGCGCGATGAGTCCGCTGCGCTGACCCCGTCGGCCGGCCGTCCGGACCGGCCCCCTCCGACGGCCGCCGTCCGGCCGCGTCCCCTTCCTCAGACCCCCCTCGCAGAATGTGCCCCGTATGAACTCGAAGCACAGCCGGCGCCGACGCCGGGAGCCCGAACAGCCTTCTGCCGCCGCCTCGGCACGCCAGGGCTTCGCGGCCATGACGGCGTTCCTCGTCGTCACGTCCCTGACCGCCACCTACCTGGCCCTGAACACGGACAGCACCACACCGGCGGGCTCCGCCGGAGTGCACGCCTCCGACGACGCCGCCAAGGCGAAGAAGGAACCGGCGTGGGACGGAAAGACGAAGATCCTCGGCGACGGTTCCACGTCCTACACGGGCCCGCAGAAGGGCGAGTTGAAGGCCGTACCGCTCAAGCCCGGTGAGAAGCCGCCCCAGTTCGTCGTCTTCTCCTGGGACGGCGCCCTCCAGGGCGACGACAAACTGTTCTCCCACTACCGGGAGATGGCCGAGCAGTACAACGCCCACATGACGTTCTTCCTGACCGGGATCTACCTGCTGCCCAAGAACAAGAAGACGCTCTACGAGCCTCCGATGCACAACCCGGGCGCGGCGGCGATCAGCTACCCCACCGACGAGCACATCCGCACCACGCTCGCCGAACTCGGCAAGGCGTGGAAGGCGGGCAACGAGATCGGCACCCACTTCAACGGCCACTTCTGCGGCGACAAGGGCGGCGGGGACTGGAGCGTCGAGGAGTGGGAGAGCGAGATCAACCAGTTCTTCTCCTTCGTCGAGAAGTGGAAGACCAACACCGGCTACAGCGATCTGCCGGCGCTCCCCTTCGACCCGGCGAAGGCCATCAGCGGCGGGCGCGCCCCCTGCCTCGAAGGCCAGAAGAACCTGCTCAAGGCGATGAAGGCCACGGCGAAGAAGTACGACTGGCGCTACGACGCCAGCTCGGCCGGGGACTTTCAGATATGGCCCGCCAAGAAGGAGGGCGTCTGGGACTTCCCGCTCCAGATGCTCCCCTACGAGAACGGCAAGTACCAAGGCCTGTCCATGGACTTCAACTTCCTCTACAACCAGTCCGACGGCGAGACCGACGGAGATCCGGCCCAGTACCCGCAGTGGGAACAGGAGACCGTCAAGTCGTACATGGCCGGTTTCGACCGGGTCTACTACGGCAGTCGGGCGCCGCTGTTCATCGGCAATCACTTCGAGGACTGGAACGGGGGCATCTACATGAAGTCCATCGACCAGGTCATCAAGAGCGTGTGCACGAAGAAGGGCGTCCGCTGTGTGTCCTTCCGTGAACTGACCGACTGGCTCGACGTGCAGAAGCCGGAGACCCTGGAGCGCCTGCGCAGCCTCGACCCGGCCCAGTCGCCGGACTGGTCGACGGTCGTGAAGTAGCTGGTCGCAACGGCGCCCGCGGGGTCGCCGCGGCGACTTTGAACATCAACTTACCTCGGACATAAGGGACTCGGTTGCACTCCGGCCCAACTCTTCGCGAACCCGACACAGTTGCGGAGAATATGTAAAGGGACACGTGCGGGTGACCCGCCCAGGAACGGGTGCGGGGTCCCACGACGGGTCGCCGGGGAGCACCCGCGCGTGGCGGGCCGAGGGCCTGCCGAGGGCCTACGGAGTCACGGGTGGGACCTGCCGCGGGCGGCCGTTTCCGGCGGACCGGGACTCGGTGTCCCGGGGCCGACCGCTCACGGCGTCTTCAGACGCCCCCGCGCTCCTCGCGGATCTGGGAGACGACCCCGGCCACCGTCTGCCGCACGGCCTCCGTCTCGGTCAGGAAGTGCCAGTAGTCGGGGTGACGCCCCTCCAGCGTGGCGACGGCCCGGTCCAGCCGGGCGACGGACTCGTCCAGCGGGCGCGCCTGCCGCGGATCGGGAGTGCTGCGGCCCGCCATGGCCAGCCGCTGCGCGTCCCGGATCGCGAAACGGGTCCGGTCGATCTCCGCCTGCGGATCCTTCTGTACGGCGTTCAGCCGCCGCAGCCGGTCACCCGCCGCCGAAACGGCCTCGTCCGTGTTGTTGAGCAGCGCGCGCACCGTCGCCAGCAGCGCGGTCGCGTCCGGCCAGCGCTGCGCCTCCCGCGCCGCCCTGGCCTCCTTCAGCTTCGCCTCGGCCTGCCGTACGTTCTCCTCGGCCGCGTCCGGTACGTGCTGGAGGTCCTGCCAGCAGGCCGCGGAGAACCGGCGCCGCAGCTCGCTCAGCACCGGTTCCACCTGTCCGGCCCGGGTCGTCAGCGACTGGGCGCGGGTCCGCAGCGACACCAGCCGGTGGTCGATCTCCGCGGCCCGTTCCGGCAGCCGCTCCGCCTCCGCCCGTACCGCCCCGGCTTCCCGGGAGACCCGCTCGGCACGCTCCAGGGTCTCCGGCACACCGTGCTGCCCCGCACCCTGGTTGAGCTTGGTCAGCTCGGGGCCGAGCGTGGCGAGCCGGGCGGCGAGGTCGTCGGCCCGGAGCCCCGACTGCCGTACCGCGTCCAGAGCGTTCGACGCGGCGAGGAGGGACTGCCGGGCGCGCTCGACGGCCGGGGCGAGCCGGGCGAGCTGGGTCTCGGCCTTGCCGAGCAGCGGGCCGAGACCCTGCTCGAACCGGTCCAGTTCGGTCTTCACCCGGCCCAGCTCGTCCTTGGCGGCCGTCAGCTCGGTGCGGGCCCGGGCGGCGACCGACGCCTCCAGCTCGTCGCGGTCCAGATCGTGGGCGTCGACGGCGGTGATGTACTTCTGGCTGGCCTCGTCGATGCGCCGCCCCAGCGCCTCGAAGTCGGAGACCGCGCGCCGGGCGGCCGGGGAGTCGTCCACGGCCGTGATCGTCTCGATCGAGATGCGCAGGTCGCGCTGGGCGGTGTCGAGCTCGTAGAACGCGGCGGCGGCGGCGTCCTTGGCGGCCTGCGCCTCGGCCCGCTGCCCCTCGGCCCGCCCGCCGAACCAGCGCCGCGTACCGCCCCCGGCGAAGGCCGCGGGCAGGACGAGGGCGGCCAGCACGGGGAGGGCGACGAGGGTGAGCACGTCACGGGCGGCGGCGAAGGAGCGGGAGGGGCGCGTGGAGGGCTCCGAAGGGGGGATCGCCGGGACGGGGCCGTGCGGGCCGGGTACGGGGCCGCCTGTCGACGTACCGGACGCAACGGACGCACCGGAGGTACTGGACTGGTGCGTACCCGACTGCTGCGCACCGGACCGGTGCGCCTGCGTGGAACCGGCGTCCTCCGCGCGGTCGCGCTGCGCGGGCACCGGCCCTGTCGGCGGGGGGCCCTGCCTGACGGGAAGGGGGTGGGCCGGCCGCGCTGATCGCGCGAACGGCGAGTACGGCCGCGAAGGTGTCGCCGTCACATCCCTCTCCCGTGCTGTCATCCGCTTGCCCGGCTGTCATTCTCCCACCGGTTAGGGACGAACACACGGGCCGGTCAGTTCGCGGTTCGCACCGTGATCTTTCCGTCGCCCGTGTGAGCCGAGACACGGTGCGTGCTGGAGGCGTCACGCGGCACGTCCACGTGGACCGAGCCGTCACCGCTGCCCGTCGTCACGCGGTAGCCGGCGTGGGGCAGCACGATCGACACGGAACCGTCGGCGGTCCGGGAGTCCACCAGATCGGGTACGGAGGCGAGTTCGAGCCGTACGGAGCCGTCCTCGGTACGGGCGCGCACGTTCCGGGCGTCCACGCCGAGCGCCTGGATGGAGCCGTCGGCGCTGCGCAGGTCGAGCGGTCCCGAGGAGTCGCTGACCCGCACGGATCCGTCGGCCGTACGGATGGTCAGGGCCTCGGCGAAGCCCCGGGCGCTCACTCCTCCGTCCCCGTCCCGTACCTTCACAGCCACGCCGCGCGGCACGACGATCCGGTGGCGGGCGGAGCAGTCGGCGATCACGCCGGAGCACTTCATCCGCAGGACGAGCCGGTCGTCGCCCTTCATCGCCCAGGTCACCTTCGGGTCCCCGCCGACGGTGACGTGGCCCTGGAACCACCGGGTGACCTGGACCTCGTCCGACTTCGCGGAGTCCGACACGACGAGATCGAGCGAGGAGTCGTCCGAGTCGACGGTCAGGGTCCGGCCGTGCAGCGCGAAGGAACGGTGGTCGGGGTCCTTGTCGTCCCCGGCGGACGCGCCGCACGCGGTGGCGACGGCGACGACCGCCAGCACGACACCCCCGACGCCGGCGGCACGAAGGGTCCGGGCACGGGCAGGTGTACGAGCCATGATGATCTCCCCCTGAAACGGTCTGCGAGTCGCTCCGCACCCTCGACCGAACCCGGTCCACGAAGCCACTTCGAAGGTATGGGCGCCCACGCCCAGGGCCCATCCGGGCCGCTCCCGGATGCGGGGTGGGGATAACCCCCGGCCGGGACCACCTCCGCCGCGTGCCCCCGGATACGGGTTTGCGGGTCAGGCCCCCCGGCAATGTAGGCTATCGACTCGTTCTGGGCGCGTAGCTCAGGGGTAGAGCGCCGCCCTTACAAGGCGGATGTCGGCGGTTCGAAACCGTCCGCGCCCACCAGTCTCAGGACACGACTAAGGCCCAGGTCAACCGGTGCGAAGCCGGGTGCCTGGGCCTTGATCTTTCGCGGCGACTTTTCGCCGCCGTGCCACTCACGTGCCAGATGGTCCGTGCGGAGGCCGCTTCACCTTCTTGATCTGACCGTCCACGTAGTCGGCGATCTGGTGATCACGCCCGTTGACGAGGTGCTGATAGACCAGCGCGGCCCGCACCGACGAGTGGCCCATGCGGTGCATCAGCTCACGGGTGGTGGCGCCGCCGGTCGCGGCGAGGGTGTTCCCGGTGTGCCGGAGATCGTGGAAGTGGACGTCACCGAGACCGGTCGCGGTCAGCGCGCGGAGCCAGATCCGCCGGAAGTTGTTCCGCCGCAGAACACCGCCGCGGGCGCCGACGAAGACGAGCCCAGTCCGGCCGGCCTCTGCGTGCTCGGCCAGGTGCTGCGCCAGCTCGGGCACGATCGAGGCCGGGAACGCCACGGTGCGGACACCCGCAGCGCTCTTGGGCGCCTTGACCGTGAGGCCTTCGGTTCGGGTCTCGGCGTACGAACGGCGGACGGAGACGGTTCGGGCCTCCAGGTCGATGTCCCGGCGCTGGAGCGCGGCCAGCTCGCCGAAGCGGAGTGCGGCGAACGCGGCCAGGAGCACCAGGGCGCGGCAGTGAGGGGGGACCGCGTCGGCGAGCCGGTACACCTCGGGCACGGAGAGGAACGGCCGCTCGGTGTGGGTGACCGTGCCCGCGCCCTTGACCCGGCACGGATTGCGTTCGATCAGCCCGTCATCCACGGCGGTGTTCATGACGGCCCGTAGGACTTGGTACGCCTTGGAGACGGTGGCCGGCCCAACCCCGGCGTCGAGGAGGTCTGTACGCCAGCGCCGTACCTGCGGAGTGGTGATCTCCCGGAGGGGGATCGTGCGGAACGTCGGCAGGATGTGCCGGTTGAGCACGCCGGCGTTGCGCTCTCGTGTGGTGGCCGCGTAGTCACGATCCTTGAACCACGACTGCGCGAAGTCACCGAACGCAATCTTCACGTCCGGGTTCGTCCAGTCACCGTCGAGGATCTTGGCCTCTTGCTTGACGAGCCAGCGGTCCGCATCTGTCTGCGTCGCGAACGTCGTGTCAGCCGTCCGCATCAGACCGTCCGGACCCCGGTAGCGGGCCTGGAAGCGGCCAGAGGGCAGCTTGCGCACGGAGCCGAAGCGGCGACGGCGCCTCTTGGAGTTAGGCATCAGGCCACCGCCTTCAGGCGCGAGGCACGGACCGTGATCGGCTCCACGGTGTGCTCCGTGATGTAGGCGTCCACGGCACTCTCCGGGATGCGGACGTGCCGACCGACCTTCACGAAGGTGATGCGTCGCTCGGCTATCAGCCGACGGGGGAAGCGCGCGGAGGTGCCGAGGACTTCGGCCACCTGGTCGACGCTGAGGTATCGCTCTTTCATGCGGCGGCTCCTTCCGGGGCGAGTTGGTCGTGCAGGGCTTCGCGTGCTGTTTCGCGGTTGTGCTGGAGGTCGCGGGCGACGGTGGCGGCGAGGGCGGATTCGCCGGGGGTGTGGCCGTGGCCGGCGTATTGCCAGTCGGCCAGGACGAGGACGGTGTCCGGCTCGCGGTCGTCCAGGCCGAGGGCTTGGCGTTCCTGTGCGGCGCGGAAGTCGGCGCGGGCCTGGCGGAGTTCGCCGAGGGTGGTGGAGTACCGACGCGACTTGGAGGAGAAGTGGCCGCGGAACCCGAGCATGTGAGCCCAGGCCCACAGCCGCCGTTCCGGGTAGAGCGGATCGAGGTGCTTGCACGCCTCAATGAGTCGGCGAGTGTGGTCGGGGATCTCGTGGCGGTCGAGTTCGGAGAGTTCGCCGATGCGTCGGTCGAGGCTGCCGGTGTTCTCGGCGGCTTTGGTGGCGTACTTCGCGACGTAGGAGGCGACTGCCTGTTCGGTGATGTCGGAGCCGTCTCCGAACGCCTTCACGGGGCGTACGTCGAGCTGCGTTCCCCATCGGAAGGTGCGGGCGGGTTCGTCCTGGACGGCCGGGGCGGATACCGAGGTGTAGGAGTGCGCCGCGGCGGCGTGGATCGCGTCGGTGAGAAGGCCGGCGCTCGCCCAGGACGGGGGCGGGGTGTCGGGTCCGTCCGGTCCGTCGAGGCGGATGACGGCGTGGAAGTGGAGGGCGCCGCGCTTTTGGAACTCGGCGACCTTGCCGTACGAGACCCGCACATGGGCGGATAGTTCACTTCGAGTGAGGCCGGCGCGGGCGGCGACCTCGCGGCGGAGTCGGGTGGTGAAGCGCTGCCAGAGGTCGCCTGCCTGGTTGTTGAAGAGGACCGCTCCCGCGTAGTCGTAGGTGGCCGGGTCGAGTGCCGTGCCGAGGGTGGGGTCGTCGGCGGGGTGGCGGGTGCCGCAGCGGCAGATGCCTCGCTCGGGACGGTTGTGGACGGGGCCGAAGGACGGGGCTGTGAGCGTGGCGAAGACCCTGGGGTGATCGCGGACGGTGGAGGGGATGTCGCGGCGGTCGTCGCCCGCCAGGCCCGCGCGGATCAGGTGGTAGGTGTCGCCCGCGTACGTCCAGGCGCAGGACGGGCAGCGGGAGGCCCGGCGGTTGCCGCACGCGACCCGCAGCCGTCCGCCCGGCTCGGATTCGGTCGAGTAGTGGTGGAGGGTCTCGCCGGTGGTCTTGTCCTTGCTGAGGGTCCAGCCGGTGAGGTGGATGGGGTCGGCGCAGCCGCCGGTGCGGCGGATCTGCTCGTGCCAGCGGTCGAAGTCGTCGGCCGAAGCCACCCTCAGCAGATCGCCGAGGGTGGTCGGGTCGAGCTGGGTTGCGAGGTTCAACGGCGCCATCCCCGCTTCTGAGGGGTGCTGGCGTTGCGGCTGGACGCCTCGTTGGAGGAGCGGCCGGCGGGGGTGCCCTTCGCGGCGCGGTCCTTGTCGTGCAGGTGGTGCGCCTTGGCGATCTTCTTCAGGCGGTCGTAGTCGCCGTCGATCGGGTCCGGCGGAATGCGGTCGACTCCTCGGCTCCAGTTGCGCGGCATCAGACGCTCACCGCCTGACGCACGGCGGGGCGGGTGGTCGTGCCGGTGCCGTGGCAGGCCGGGCAGTGGGCGGTAATGGTCCGCAGGTGTCCACGTCGGTCGCGGCCGCCGAGGGTGACGGCGGCGGAGGCGAAGCCGTCGCAGTCGGGGCAGATCCGGGACCGGGCTCGGGTGCGGTGCGTCATGCCGGGAGTTCCTTTCGATTGCGGTTGGAAGGGGCCGGACCGTCCGGGCGGCGGCGATGCTTGGCGGCTTGTGCGTCGCCCGGAGGCCGGTCAGGCGGAGGCGGGGCGTTGCCCGCGGCGGGTGGCGCGTCCCTTGGCCGCGTACATGGCAGCGTCGGCAGCGGCCAGGGCGTCGGGGAGCGTGCGGGTGGGCAGGTCGGCAAGGCGGCACGAGCCCAACGAGGCGGCGAGCGGCAACATCTGTCCGGCGTGGAGGAAGGGCCGGTGCAGATCGCGGCTCAAGTCCCCCAGCTGGGCCCCAGCGAGGGGATCGACGACGGCGACGAACTCGTCACCTCCGAGCCGTCCAGCGATGCCGTGCCGCCCGCACCAGTTGGACGGCAACGGGCCTCACGTGCGGAGTCATGACGGCCGGCAGCTGCTTCGTGGTTAAGGCGTGCTGATGCCGGCATCAGAGGGGCCACGGCAGGAAACGAGGCAGCTCACGCAGCTGGGGGACGTGCACGACTTCCTCGATGAGGTTCGGTTGCGCCCCGGGATGTGGCTGCGTGGCAGTTCCTTGCAGCATCTTGAGTCGGTGCTCATCGGATACCGAGTCGCCTTGGGAGTGCACGGCATCCCGGAGGACTTCGACTTCTGGAGTCCCGGCAGTCAGGGGCCGTTCGCGGAGTGGCTCTGGCAGCGCCTGGGCCATAAGTACCCCAGCGCTCTGGGATGGGCGGTCGAGATCGAGCGCGAGGCTGAAGCGACGAACAAGCCCGCGGTGGAGCTGTTCTTCAGCTTGCTGGACGAGTACCGCGCGGAGCGCAGCGAAGCCAAGGGATAGAACTTTCTCTACTTCATTCAAGCCCCGGCTGCGCTCCGCTCCGCCGGGCGCGCTTCCCGGCTCCGCTGCGGGCGCCGCTCCTGCCTTCGGCCCGCTCCGCCCGCGCTGCGCCGACGCGCGCCCACATGTGGATAGGGCCGGGTGGCCATGAGAGTCGATCACCGCATAGCGCGGCCACGGTCAAGAACAGAGCCTCCGGCGGGGGATCGGCCGGCACCGGGATAGAGGGGGCGCCGTTCCCGGCCGCGGGTCCACAGTGGCGTGCGTGGGGAACTCCCATCCCGTCCGCCATCGACCCAGGCGAAGCCGAGCAGACGCGGCCCATGGCGTCCAGGTCGTTCGTACAGTGGCGCGCTCCACCTGGACGCCATGAACCACGCCCGCTCCACGGTGTGTGGGTCGACGGCGGACGGGAAGGGAGCTGAGGTGGGTTGTGGGCTGATTTACCTCCTAGGCCGCCGCGGAAGGGACGACGATGCTCCGTCGCATGATTCCGCGCATCTCAATGAGCCGGTCCCCGAACGCTGATTGCCGAAACCCTTGTTGCCGCCAATGACTACTTGGCACGGTTGCGTGATCTTGGTAAGGCTAAGCCGGACTTCTGCCGCAGTAGCCGAAGGACAAGCAAGGTTCTCGTGCCCGGGCGCCTGCGGTTCATCTACGCTTCCTGATCTCCAGGATGCCCGCTCGGGTCCTGTTCGTAGAGAAGACGACTTCGCCGTGAGCTTCCAATAGAGTTCTCCCCACCTGGCAGCCAAGCAAAAATAGGAGGTAACCGATGTCCGATTCTCATGTCGACCTGTCAAACCACTCGGCTACGTTGCTCTTTGGGGAACACTTTGTTCGCTATGTTCTGGCCCTAGATGAAGGCGAGTTTGCATATAGTCCAAGCAACTCAGCACAAGCTGCCGGACTCGCAGTTATGAACGAAGTCTCAAAAGCGACCGCGACGGAACACCCTGATGTCCGATCGGCCAATCTTGCTGTCTATCTTTGCCGATACGTCAACGACACTGCCATCGCCAACGCAATCCGTGAGTCTTGCGGTGGAGAGTTTCCACCTCCCGACCCAGAGACGGACGATGCACTACTTAATTCTCTGCTTTCAGTTGGCCGCCAACTCTACCCGGGTTTTCTCATCTCCCCTCCGTCCCCTGATCCATTGAATTCACACTTTGCGTGTGGCGCTGAAATTTCAGCGCACTCCAGCGGAAAGGGCTTGGAGAGGAAGGTACTCAGCGACCCCGATCTTAGCCGCCTGTTCCCAGGGTCTAGTCATTTGCTCGCCTTGTCCGATCGAGAATTGATGCGCGAATTGAACTCGGTGACATCCCTCGTGACAACCTCAAGTATTCGGGGCTGTCTGCCACTACAGGTCTACAGCCTCGGTGTTCACGTCCTAAACGGAGCATTCCGAAGAATTACCTTGAGCGGCAAACCTTCTATGAGCCGCTTCCTTACGGAGATCTCGCGCGTTCTCGATGAGATGCGCGCCCTGGCTAGAGGGGAGGAGACCCACCTGCCGGTAGCCATCGGCCTGGGAGGTCTGGTCGTATCGGAAGGAATTAGCTTGTCGCTCGGACGAGCGAAACTAGCCAACCGGGAGTTCTATCACCGAAGCCAGTATCACGCGTTCATTCAACCTACCCTCACGTTCAATCTCCCCATAAAGCTGCTCAATGTTTGCAAGGTTGAATTCACCGAGAACGGGATCACACAATCGGATGTAGCGAAGTTCCAGACTGAATTTGACATGTGGGATAAAACGCTTGATGAAATCGTAACTCGCGCGTCTTTTTCCCTTTTGATGGCCTCTGGCGATCCCTGCCCTTCTGGTGGTTACCCGGCATTCACAGGAGTGCTGCATCCATTTGTCTTCCACCCCACCATGTACGGCCGCGAGCGGCTCACGCCCGTAGTGAAGGGAATCGCAATCGACCAGGCCTATGCCACCAAGGCCCGAGCTTGGGCGTCTACCCTTGAAACGAGTCATCCGAAAAATCTAAACGTTGCGCTGCGAAGAATCGTCAAAGCTGCGAATGGGAGGCTGGAGCCGGCCGACATTCTAGTAGACGCCGTACTCGCCTGGGAAAATATGTTCAGTGGAACGCCGGAAACCAACCTGCGTGTCTGCGGATCCATCGCTCACATTCTAGAACCTAACGACTTCGACAAGCGCTTCGAACTTTTCAGGGAGCTTAAGAAGATCTACACGATGCGCAGTAATATCGTTCACGGTAAATCGGAGCCATCTTTGGTGCAGTTGCATTCAGCGGCAGAATCGGCGCTCGAAACCGCCCTCAGTAGCATGCGGGCACTTTACCGAATTCCCGAACTTCTCTCGGCAAAAGACGCAGCTGAACGGGGATCAATGACTCTCCTGGGCATCGCTTCGACGTCGAAGCAGCAGAAAGAAGCATGACATGGAGCGGTCCAAGGCCGCGCGTCCTGTGGCAGATCGCTGCGTTTGCGTTGCAGAGGTCACCAGCTCAGGCAACAAAATGAGTGTCTGGCCCTGGCGTCAGCCGACGGCCGCAGCCCGAGCGGGCTCGGATCGAGCTTGTAAAGCGGCGCTCACGCACGAGCGCCCTCCCGGGCCGTGGAAGGGCGCTCAATGGTGACCAACGTCGATAGGTGACAGCTCGGCAGCAGGTCAGAGCATTGATCGATTAGGCGGCCACAGGTCACGGCCCCGCGTGATTAGTTGTGGCTGTGCAGAGCGCGGTGCCCAAAGTCCGGTCCGCCTCTGGGGCGTGCGAGGTCGCCTGACGCCGACCCACCAATAACAGAAGTCCACGGCATCTGAGCTGTTCGGAGCCGTGGACTTCTGCAGTCCCGCTGATCAGGGGAAGGGCCGGCTTGTGACGTCCCCTTTACGGAAGTGACGCATACAGGCGCCCTGACTCCCACTTCCTATCAAACTGTGTCTTGAAGAAGTCGTACCATCCGGGATCGTTCTGCCGGGTGACTGTGAAGGTTGGACGCTGCCAATGATCCGCCCGGAAAGTCGCTATTCGCATAACGATTTTTCCATGTTTGGTTGACGGATCGGAAGCGATTACGGTGTTATGGGGAACGTAACTGAGGGTCTTGATCTCCAACTTTCCGACTATGGTCCCTTCGATTGGTGCAGACAATCTTCTAAGGTTGGCCTCTAGGTTGGAGCTAAGCTCGTCCGCACCGTGATTTTCTGCCTCGCTTGCCGCGATAGTCATGGCCATGCTGTTCGGCTCAATCACGAGAATTTTGATATGTAGACCTGCGGTGACAGCTCTCCTGATCTCATCCGCGTAGGAGACAAGGTGTATTCCGAGCGTCCAGCCGTGAAGCCATACTTCTCGCGATGATGAGATCATCTCCCTGATCTCATCCCTGTCGTCAACCTCGGAGAAGAAGCGATCTGCGCTCGGTCGGGCTTTGATTTCAGTCAAAGACTGATTGATCTGCTCACTCTGTGAGCGCGATCGCAAAAGAGATATGGCCACAAGAGCTAGGATTGCTAGAATTCCGGAGGTTATTACCTCCTTTGAGACGTTCCCCGCTAGTCCTAGAACGCCAAATGTCACCGCTGCCACTAGGGTTACGTAGAGATCCAAGCTGCGTATAGCAGCATGCACCATGATCGAAAACCTCGGACCGGGCATGTCCCCCCCGTATAGCGGACCTTCTCCGCAAGGGTTCTCTCCAACTTGGTATGTCTCGAACCGTGCATGGAACAGAACAGTGCGCGTGGTCCGCTGGCCCCCGAGGTGGCGGCTGCGGACGCCGGGCAGTAGAGGCGATCACCGGTCTCCGGCGCTGGGGTACTCATACGTGTAGACGGCGCGCTGTACGCCATAGCGTTGGCGGAGGTCACGGCCATGCCGCTCGGGATGGACCCCCCGGCCCTCGGGGCCTTCGTCAGTGGGGAGGTCGTGTGGCACGTCGCCCACAACCACCAGGTCAAGGTCCGGCTCGATGAGTGGCTGGCAGCCGACGAGTGACCTCCGCTGGGCCGTCCGAGGCCGCTCAGTGGTGACCGGCGACGTCTACTAACGACAGCCGTAGCCCGCGACAGCCGCAGGCCACCCGTTTGGATCTGCGAAACTGCTACAGCCATGCCTAGGCCCGGAGAACTGAACTTACGTTCGCTGGCCTTATGCGCCAGGAGTCGTCAATCGGAACGTGCCACAGCCGTGCCACATCGTGCGGTCAACCACGGTCAACGACGGCTCGCAGCAGTCGAGATGTGCTGTTCACCAGGGCCGGCGCTATAGCCGGAGTGACGTGGACGGAGAAGCCGACGACCATGTCCGCCCTTACAAGACAGCGATCCAGCTCTCGAAGACCAGAGCCTTGCGATCAGTACGGCCGCGGGACCTGGTGGGCGTCCAGCGCGGCGGTGTATCGCTCTAGCACCTCATCGAGGTCAGCCAGTAGAAGGCCGGCGGTTTCCCGCGCTCCGGCGAGGTCGCCCTGGTCGCATGCTTCGAGGACTTCGGCAACTTCGCTGCGGATGACGGAGAGGGAGTCCCCCTGGATCAAGACGCCGGGGAACCGGCGCGGAGGCAGGCGCACCACAGCGTTGTTCCCGCCGTCCGTGAACAGCTCTGCCTCAACACGTTCCATGGCACCATCCAACCTGACATCACCGGCTGACATCAACGACGGCGTACGCAGGCAGCCTTGAGCAGCCGAACGCGCCCGACGAACGAGGACCTAAAAGCTCCAGGGCGGTTGTTGGATCGAACTTACGAGGCGGATGTCGGCGTTTCGGAACCGTCCACACCCAGCAGACAAAGGACCCCCAGCCGATCACGGCTGGGGGCCTTGACGTTCCGGTCCGAAGGGGGCGCCGGATCCCGTCGCTCTGCAGGTGCCGCGTCGTCAGCCGAAGCGTGTGAGTGGCTGCTTCATGCCTGGGTGGCAACGGGCATCGTGTGGTGAGCCGTCGTTGTGGGAGGGCCATCGCCCCGGTTCAGTTCAGTTGCTCCGCCAAGCCGACGATGATGCCCTCCGGGCCGCGGACGTAGCAGAGCAGGTAGCTGTTCTCGAAGCGGGCGATCTCTCCGACGAGTTCGGCGCCGTGAGGGCGCAGGCGGGCGACGGTGTCCTCGATGTCGTCGACGGCGAACATGACGCGGTGCGTGCCCAGGATGTTGTGCGGTGGGTTGCGCGGTCCGGCACTTGTTGCCAGCGGGCTACGGTACTTCGCCAGTTCGAGGCGGCTGTGTCCGTCCGGGGTCCGGACCATCGCGATGTCGCAGCGGACGCCGTCGAGTCCGGTGCACTGGTCGGCGACGAGGCCCTCGACCGTCGCCCTGCCCTCCAGCTCCATACCGAGTTCCACGAAGAACGCGACGGCGGCGTCCAGGTCCTCGACGACGATGCCGACGTTGTCCATCCGCTGAATCGCCATGCTGGTCTCTCCTTCTTCCTGCTGCGGCCGGTGGTGGCTGCTGATGTCCCTGGGACGGAGCCGGTGGCACGTTCTCGACATCCGCAGACTGCCGAGTTCCGAAGAATTCGGATCGTGCCTCAGGCCAGGGGCATCCGGGTGTACCAACCCACCGCCGGGACGGTGGAAAGGGTTCCCGCGAGGGCCCGCACCATGGGCGCCACGCCACGCCGTTCCTTTGCCGCGCCACGCCGTACCACGCCACGCTGCGGTGCGTTGCGCCGGGCTGTGCGAGGTGTGGGTCAGGTCGTAGCGAGGTGTCCCAGGGTGTGCCGGACGTCAGTGTTCCGCGGGCCGGTCGCGGCGTCGTAGCGCCGGGACGACCGCGGAGACGGCGGCGGTCACGGCGAGGCTTCCCATCATCACCAGCACCACGCCGACTACGAAGAGGCCGCTGGAGTCGTCCGACCAGTCGTAACCGGCGGCAAGGGTGAGGCCGGCCGTGGTGCCGGCCACGGCGCCCGCGACGTAGTGCCGGGACACTGCCCAGAACACGGGTGGCAGCAGCGTCAGCACCAGGCCGATCACCTGCCACGCCTCGTACGGGCCCGTCGTCGAGCCGTCGGGGTGCACGTCGCGGTGCTGGTCCCAGCCCAGCCAGGCTGCCCACAACGCGACCGACAGCGCGGCCAGCAGGAGCATCGACACGAGCTGGGGAACTGGTTTCAGTGATCTTTGAGGCATGGCCCAAGACTTTCCGATCACCGGTTCACCGGCCAGAGCGCAGATACTCAGCTCCGCCCGAGTACATCAGCCATGGACACAGGTCGAGCGCGTCGAGGCCCCGCCCCGCCTCGCCTAGCCGGGTCGGGTCGGCCGTCGAGCTCGGCCCCAACTGGTCGCGCGTCGAGGCGAGTTCGCCCAACTGCCGCACCGCGCGCCTGGAGGCCCCCGCAGACGTCTGCCCTCCGGCCGCCGGCGTGACGGCGGTGACCCGCGCGCCCCGCAGCCCACCCACCTCGCCCCCCGGAGACGCGCGAGGCCCGGACCTGCCGGGTGTACGGCAGGGATCCGGGCCCGCGGCGGTGGCGAGGTGGCCCAAGTCAGACCGGCGCGACCCCGTCGCCCGCGCGCTTCAGGCTCATCCGCGCCTCCACCTTCGCCGGGGGCGCGACCTCCGACCAGTAGCGGTGGCCGGAGACGAACACGGCGAGTTCGAGTTCGCGTTGGCGGAGCTTCTCGACCTCGGCCTGTTCGTCGGGGCTCCAGCCGGGGGAGGCGGGGCGTTCCACCTTGCGCCAGCCGCCGGTGTCGCTGAAGCCGTCCAGCGGTTCGACCGACCAGGGGAGTCGTTTCAGCAGGGCCAGCAGCTCGGCCCGGACCTGATGCAGCTCCTCCTGACCGGCCAGGAGGTCACTCGGAAAGTCGTAGGTCTCAGCCACGTGCCAATGATACGTCTGTTCGATTTTATGGGGCGAGTTTCTTACGGGAGTTCACGCGAACGGGTGTTCCGTATCCCGCTGACCTGGGGGAAAGCGGGCAGCGGGTGAGTGTGCAGGCAGGCTGTGCAGGTGGAACTGGACAGTCTGGACTGATTAATTTACGGTGGCGGAATGGCTCAGGACAGCACTCCTCCGTACGACCCGGGCGTCTCGGACTCCGCCGCCCGCGCCGCGCAGGATCTGCGGGTCGCGTTCAGCCTTCTCCGGCGGCGGATCCGGGAGGTCTCCGAGAAGCAGGACCTCACGCCCTCCCAGGTCTCCGCGCTCACCCTCGTGAGCAAGAGCGGTGCCGCCACCGCCAGCGCGCTCGCGGCGACGGAGGGCGTCCGGCCCCAGTCGATGGCCGCGACTCTCGCCGCCCTCGACCAGTACGGCCTCATCCAGCGCAACCCGGACCCCGGTGACGGCCGGCGGCAGCTGATCACCCTCACGGAGGCGGGGCGCGAGCGCGTCGAAGGCACCCGGGAGGCCCGCTCCGCCTGGCTCGCCCACGCCTTCGAGGAGCGCTGCACGGAGGAGGAGCGGCAGACGGTCATCGCGGCGATGGCCCTGCTGGAACGGCTGACCCGCCCGTGATACCCACGCTCCGCGCGCGGTTCCAGCAGCGCTTCACCCCGGCCGGCGACGGCGGGCCGCCCGACCGGTTCGACCGCCGGCTGATCGCGCCGATGGTCCTCGGCTCCGTACTGAACCCGGTCAACTCCTCCATGATCGCGGTGGCGTTGGTGCCGATCGGCAGCGCGCTCGGCGCTCCGCCCTCGCAGACCGCGTGGCTGGTCTCCGGCCTCTACCTCGCCACCGCCGTCGGGCAACCGGTCATCGGACGGCTCGTCGACATGTTCGGGCCGCGCCGCCTGTATCTCATCGGTACGGCCATGGTGGGCGTCGCCGGGCTGCTCGGCTCCGTCGCCCCGAACCTCGGCGCGCTGGTCGCCGCCCGGGTCCTGCTCGGATTCGGCACGTCGGCCGCGTATCCCGCCGCGATGCACCTCACCCGCAGCGAGGCCGAACGCACCGGACGGGACAGCCCGGCCGGTGTGCTCACGGCGCTCGCGGTCTCCGCGCAGACCGTCTCCGTGATCGGCCCCACCCTCGGCGGGCTGCTCATCGGCCTGGGCGGCTGGCGCACCATCTTCCTCGTCAACGTGCCGCTGTCACTGGCCTGTCTGGTCCTCGGCGCCCTCCGGCTGCCCAAGGCCACCAAGATCGCCCAGGGTGCCCAGGGTGCCCAGGGTGCCCAGGGCGCCGACCGTGCTGCGGACGCGGGGGGCGTGCCCGTTCCCGTCGCGCGTGGCATCGACCTTCCCGGCATGGCCCTCTTCGCCGCCCTGCTCGTCGCGCTCATGGTGTTCCTGATGAAACCGCGGGCCGAGGACTGGTACCTGCCGGTGCTCGCCCTCCTCGCCGGCGCCGCCTTCGCGCGGCGTGAACTCCGGGTCCCCGAACCGTTCATCGACCTGCGGGTCCTGGGTGGCAACGGACCCCTGCTGGCCACCTTCCTGCGCCAGTTCCTCAGTTACACCACCGCGTACGCCTTCCTGTACGGGTTCACCCAGTGGCTGGAGGAGGGGCGCGGACTGCACGCGGCGGCCGCCGGGCTCGTCCTGCTGCCGCTGTCGCTGACCGGACTGCTCGTCTCCGCGATCACCGGACGACGGGAGGCCGTGCGGGGCAAGCTGGTGGTCGGAAGCCTCGTCCAGATCGCCGGATGCGCGGCGATGCTGACCCTCCAGGCGGGCAGCGCGCTGTGGCTGCTGGCGGCGGTCGGTGCCCTCATGGGCGTCCCGCAGGGCCTCAACGGCCTGGCCAACCAGAACGCCCTCTACCGGCAGGCCGACCCCGCCCGGATCGGCTCCGCCGCGGGCCTGCTGCGCACCTTCATGTACCTCGGCGCGATGGCCGCCTCCGCGGCCGACGCGGCCTTCTTCCAGCACGGCGCCGACACCGGCGGCCTGCACCACCTGTCCCTTTTCATGCTCGCCGGAGCAGTGCTGCTCCTGGCGGTCACCGTGATCGACCGGTCACTTGGCACCCTCACCCCCCGAAAGGCCTGACCATGGCAGTCACCACCATCGACCCCCGCACCGCGCTCGTCGTCATCGACCTGCAGAACGGCATCGTCGGCAACCCGGGCGTCGGCCCGCACCCCGCCGCCGACGTCGTCGAGCGGTCCGTCCGCCTCGCGGACGCCTTCCGCGGCCACGGCCTGCCGGTCGTCCTCGTCCGGGTCACCGCCGCGGCCGACGGCGCGGACGCGGTGAGCGGACGCACCGACGGAGCGAGCCGCGGCCGCAGCTTCCCCGAGGGCTGGGACGTCATCGTCGACGACCTGGCCGGGCACCCCGAGGACATCACCGTCACCAAGCGGAACTGGGGCGCCTTCTACGGCACCGACCTCGACCTGCAGCTGCGCCGCCGCGGGATCACCCAGATCGTGCTGACCGGCATCGCCACCAGCATCGGCGTGGAGTCCTCCGCCCGTGCCGCGCACGAGCACGGCTACCACGTCACCCTGGCCACCGACGCGATGACCGACCTCGACGCCGAGACGCACCGCAACAGCGTCGAGCGGATCTTCCCGCGCCTCGGGGAGACCGGCACCACCGACGCGATCCTCGAGGTCCTCGACAAGTCCCGCGCCTGAGCGGGGAGAACCCCAAACACCCGGGCCGTGGCCGGAGTTCGCGAACTCCGGCCACGGCCCGGGTGTTTGGGGTAGCGGTGTGCGGTCAGGCGGCGGAGCCGGAGGGCGGCGTCAGGTCCCGTACGAGAGCGGAGGCCACCGGCACCGGCACCCCGGCGCGGTCCGCAGCGCGCAGCAACGCGCCGCCGATGGCGTCGAGTTCGAGGGTGCGGCCGGTCTCCGCGTCACGCTGCATCGACGACTTGGCGCCCGGCGGGAACGCGTCGTAGCGGGCCAGCGCGGCCGCCGGATCGACCGGGGCGCCGGACGCCCGGCTGACCGCCGCGGTCTCCTCGACCAGCGCGGTCAACTCGTCGCGGTGCAGGGTGCGTACGTCACCCAGCGGGAGTCCGTACCGTGTCGTCAGCAGCGCGAACGGCGCGAGGAACGACATCTTCGCCCACAGTGTCGCCGCCTCCTCGTCCTCGACGCGGACGCCCACCCCGGCCTCCGCCAGCGCGGCGGCGAGCGCGTCGACCCGGGGGCGGGACGCCGTCTCGGCGGTCAGGTCGACGTCGGCGAACGGACTGCCGTGCTCGATCACGCCCGGCGCGGTCCGCGTCGACTCGACCCGGATCACCGCGGGGGCCACCTGCTCGGGGCGGTAGCGCTCGCGCAGCAGGGCGGGGTGCTCGACGCCGTTCAGGAACGGCACGATCAGGGCGTCCTCGCCCAGCACCTTCGCCGGGACCCGCTCCAGGGCGGCGTCCAGGGAGGTCGCCTTGACCGCGATCAGCAGCGCGTCGACCGGCTCCCGCAGCTCGGTGTCCGCGGACACCCGGGCCGTGAAGTCCCCGAACAGACCGCTCCGTACCTCGATGCCGTCGGCGGACAGGGCCCGTGCGGTGTCCTCCCCGGCCAGGCAGACCACCCGGTGGCCCGCGCGGGCCAGCACCGCCGCGAGGAGCCCGCCGACCCCTCCCGGACCCAGTACCGCCACGGTCAGCCGGTCGTTCGCCATACGTCCTCGATCCTCCGAACGGGACCCGCGGAGAGCCGTCGGGTCATGATCAGCACAATCCGCGCGACCGGCGGCACTATTCCCGGGTCCGCGGGTCGCGCACTCCCCGGGCCTGCGGGTTTGCGCAGGGGGCCCCACGATCGCGCCGGCCGCGCGACACTGGACGCATGTGCCGCAGCATCAAGACACTCCGTCCGCCGTCGATCCCCGAGGAAGCGACCGACGAGGAGATCCGCGCCGCCGCTCTGCAGTACGTGCGCAAGGTCTCCGGGTTCCGCGCCCCGGCCGCCCACAACCAGGAGGCCTTCGACCGGGCCGTCGAGGCCGTCGCCGCCGCGACCACCGACCTCCTCGAAACCCTGGAGGTACGGGGCGTGCCGGCCCGGCGTGCCGGGTAGCGTGCCGGACGCTCAGGCGCCGGTGCCCTGCTCACGTACGGCCGGCTTGCGCACGAGGTAGGCGGCGCCCGCCCCGGCGATGAACAGCGCCCCGAACGACACGCCCGTCGCCAGCCAGGTGGCGCCCAGCCACTGGCCGCCGAAGTAGCCGAGCCCCACGCTGTAGCCGGCCCACGCGACGCCGGCGAGCACCGACCAGGGCAGGAACTCGCGGACCCGGCGGTGCGCCGCGCCCGCGCCGAGCGAGACGACCGAGCGCCCGGCCGGTGCGAAACGGGCGACGACCACGAGCACCCCGCGTGCCCCGCCGCCGCGCGCCAGCACGTCGCCGAGACGTTCCTGCGCCTGTGTGAGGCGGCGCGAGCGGGCGATCGCGCGGTCCAGGCGTTCGCCGCCGCGCCAGGCGAGGCGGAACGCCACCAGGTCGCCGAGCACCGAGGCCGTGGCCGCGCAGAGGGTCAGCACCAGCAGGTCGGGGACGGCGTGCGGAACGGCGCCGGTGGCGGAACCCGCCGCGGCCGTTGCCGCGGTGATCACCAGCACCCCGCTCGGCAGGACCGGCAGGAACACATCAAGGACGACGGACACGGCGACCGCCGCGTAGATCCATGGGCTGCCCGTCAGCGACCCCACACTCTCCAGCACCGAAACACTCCCCCGGAATCCCCCGTAGGCACGGACCGTGCCGCGACGTCGCGGGGAGCGGCAGGGGCGGCCAGTACAGCCATACAGCGTACGCCGCGGGCGGGGCCGGAGATCCACGGGGGCCGCATGTGTCGGTCACATCACGTTCACCTTCCCGCACGCTCCGGTCACGTCCGGACACGGCGGCGCCCGCCTCCCGTGACCGGGGGCGGGCGCTGTCGTGCGGTGCGGGCGCGGCGCCCGTGGGTCAGGCGGTGACGGGCTCCGCGGCCCGCTGCTCCTCGGCGGCGGGGGTACGGGCGGTGAGCAGCCGGTCGAGGCCGAGCGCGCCGGAGCCGGTGAAGACGAGCAGGAGCATGGCCCAGCAGAACAGGGCGGAGAGTTCGCCGCCGTTCTGGATCGGCCACAGGGCGGCCGACTGGTGCACGTCGAAGTAGGCGAACGCCATGGAGCCCGAGGCCACGAAGGCGGCGGCGCGGGTGCCGAGGCCGAGGAGGACGAGGGCGCCGGCGACGAGCTGGATGACGGCCGCGTACCAGCCGGGCCAGGTGCCCGCGTCGAGGGTGCCTCCGTCGGTGCCGGCCGCGCCGCCGAGCACGCCGAAGAGCGAGGCGGTGCCGTGCACGGCGAAGAGCAGGCCGACGACGATGCGGAACAGGGCTATGGCGTACGGCTGGGCGCTGTTGAGGCGTCCGGTCATGTGGGGAACTCCTTCGGTCTGATCCGGGCCGCAGCGGGCCGGACCGTGGGGACGGAACCGAGTGAGCCACCTACGTTAGGTGCGCCTAATCTATGCTTGCAAGTTCAACATTCGGCCACGGCGCGGCCTCCGTTTCCGGTTCCGCTTCGGCCGTCGCCGCACGTAGCGCGGCTCGCGCCACCGCGTCGGCGTCCGAAAGCGTGACCGAATCCACTCCGGGTCTCGCGCCCGCCGCCGTCACCCAGTGCACGCCCTCCGTGGGCACACCGAACGCGAACCGCCGCGCGTGCGACCGGCCCTGACGGTCCATCAGGCGGTAAGGCCGCTCGGTCACGTCCAGGCCGCCGGTCTCGTAGCCGTCCACCGTGTGCGGGCGGCACGCTCCCGTCTTCAGCAGCCGGGCCAGAAGTTCGTCGCCGGTCCGGCGCACATCCGGTTCCGGTAGCCGCGCCTCCACGAGGGCCGTCACGCGGACACCCGAGCCCGGCACGTCGGGTGAGTGCGCCACCCACGCGCCGTCCTCGGCCCGCACGTCGAGCCGCGGACCGAGCACCTCCACGACACCCGCCTCGATCAGCGCGGCCAGCTCCTCGACCCGGCGGCGGGGCGGGCCGATGGAGAGGAACGCGTTCAACGGCGTGTACCAGCGGTCCAGATGGGACCGGCGGGACTCTCCCGGCAGACCGCGGTGGTCCACGATCCGCCGCAGCTCGTTGCGCAGGTCCCGCAGCACGTCCAGCGCCGCCTTCAGAGGGCCGGCCACGTTGCCGAGCGCGGCCTGCGCGGCGTCCTCGCGCAGATGGTCCAGCAGCCACTCCCGCCAGTCCGCGCGCCCGGTGAACTCCCGCCCGGCGTATGGGCGCGAGACACGGTCCCACGACCAGCGCTCCGCCTCCCCGATCCCGAACGCGCCGAGCACGGCGGCCTCTTCGTCCGTGCGACGGGCGACGGCCAGGAAACGCTCCCGGAAGGCGCCGGCCCGCCCCGAGGGCGCCAACAGCCGCTCGTAGTAGACCGTCTCGACCTCCTTGGCGACCAACGGCCATATCTCCCGCAGGAAGTCCGGCGCGTCACCGGAGTCCGCCCGCTTGCGGAACCCCCCGATCACCTCGTCCGTCAGGACGAGCGGAACGTGCCGCCCGTACGGGCCCTTCGCGTTGTCCCCGCGCGCCTGGTACGGGACGCCGCGCCGCGAACCGGCGTACACCCGCGGCTCGTCGCCCGACGGCACATAGCGCAGCCCCGCGCCCGCCCGCACGAAGCGCCCGCCACGGCCCTCGGTCAACAGGGCCATGTGATCGAAGAAGTTGAGCCCGAGCCCCCGCAGCAGGACCGGCTCGCCCGGCGCGAGGGACGAGAGGTCGACGTCGGCGGGATTGGCCGGCGGGATGTGCAGCAGGCCGTGCCGCGCCGCGTGCGCGGAGAGCCGCTGCTGCGCCGCGTCCGGGAGCACCGGCAGATGCCCCTGGGCGAGCACCACGGCGGCCAGGCCCGTGAGCGTGCGGCCACCGGACAGGGCCAGCGTCTGACGGGCGTCCGGGCCGTCGGTGAGCCGCAGCGCCCGGGCCGCGTGCACCTCGACCCGCACCTCGGGCGGCGCCCCGCGCACCACCTCGCCGAACACCCACTCCAGATAGCGGCCGTACTGGGTGCGGGTCGGATACGCGTCCGGACCCAGCTCGCCGCCCGCCCACGTGTGCAGGCTCGGCCCCGGCCGGACCGGCCCCGAGCAGTCCACGCTCTCGTCGGTGAACAGGGTCACCTGCGAGGCCACGGTGTTCATCAGCAGATGCGGCGACTGGGTGGTGCGCCAGACCCGGCCGGGGCCGGGGGGCGACGGGTCGACGACATGGACCGTCAGCCGCGCACCCGGCGCGAGCAGCTCGGGGGCGGACGCGCAGAGGCGCTCCAGGACGCTCGTGCCGCGCGGGCCCGCGCCGACGACGGCCACGGAGATCCGCGGGGACCCGGCGGTCGCCGGGAACCCCGCCGCGACGGGCGCGGCGGAACACTGGGGGGAGGGCTCTGCAGACAAGGGTGTGACTCCCGGGCGTGGGGGCGCAGGACGGCTGACCGTCCACTGGAAGCGGACGGTCCGCCTCATCATGCCGCCGGGCGCTGTGCGAACCGAGCCCCGGAGCGAAGGATCGGCACCCGGTGTGGGATGCGTCACGATCATCGGGGACAAACGGCCCAACAACCAGGCGAAAAGGTCCTATTGCGGTGCGAGTGCGGACTCCCGCACCGTCCGCAGCTGGACGGCTCCGCCCGTCCGGTCGTCGCGACCCCGCACCACCTTCTCGAGGCGCAGGGAGGCCGAACGCCCCCGAAGGGTCAGCGTCATGAGCTGGTTGCCGAACCAGGGGCCGCCCGACCGGTTCCAGTCGACCGACGGGCGCGCGCAGCGGCCGTGCCGGGCAAGGCGGTTGCCGAGCCCCCGCGCGAGGCGGCTCCAGCCGAAGCGGAAACCGAGCCGGATCTGCGGCGGGACGGAGTTGTGGACGGGCGAGCACGTCAGCTGGACCACATGGGCCGCCGGCTGCCGGGCGGGCTCGGCCCAGACGGGCTCGGCGACATAGGCGTGGTGCACGTCCCCCGAGAGCACGCACACGGTCGCCGGCGCGTGCTCGCCGGATCCCACGTCGGCGATGAGGTCCGCCAACTCCTCGAAGGACTGCGGGAACGCCGCCCAGTGCTCCAGGTCCGCCGTGCGCCGCAGCTTCTCGCCGAACCGTGCCCAGCGGGCGCCCCGCTCCCCGCGGCACAGCGCGGCGTCCCACGCCTCCGCCTGGTGGATCAGCGGCGGCAGCAGCCAGGGCAGCGACGTGCCGATCAGCAGGTGGTCGCGGGTCTCCGGCGCGTCCAGGGCCTGTTCGCGCAGCCACGCCGACTCGCCGGGGTCGAGCATCGCCCTGTTCTGCTCGTCCAGGACGCGGGCCGCGCGGCTGTCGACCATCAGGACCCGGGTCCTGCCGAAGTCGCGGCGGTAGCTCCAGCGGACCGAGGCCGGATCGGAGTCGGCCTGTGCGGCGAAGGCCCGCAGCACGTCCGTGCCGTCGGGCGTCTCGCGCACCGCCGCGTACAGCGGATTGTCCGCGAGCTCGTCGGGGGAGAGGTTGCCGAGGTGCTGGTGGACCCAGTACGACATCAGGCCGCTCAGGATCCGTTCGCGCCACCACGGGGTCGCGCGGATGTCCTCGAGCCAGGCGTCGCTGGTGTTCCAGTCGTCGATGACGTCGTGGTCGTCGAAGATCATGCAGCTGGGCACGGTGGACAGCAGCCAGCGGATCTCGGGGTCCAGCCAGGACTCGTAGTAGAGCCGGGTGTACTCCTCGTAGTCCGCGACCTGATGGCCCGGGGGGTCCGCCAGGTCCCGGCGGGACGCTATCCACGCGCGGGTCGCGTCCGAGACCTCGTCCGCGTACACCTGGTCGCCCAACAGCAGCAGTACGTCCGGGCGTTCGCCGTCCGGGTCCGCCGCGACGCGGGCCGCGAGGGTGTCCAGCGCGTCGGGCCCGACCGGGTCCTTCTCGTCCGCGGGCGGCGCCGCCCAGCGGCAGGAGCCGAAGGTGACACGGACCGCCGCCTCGTCACCCGCCGAGGTGCGGACCACCGAGGGAGGGAAGGCGGACCCGGGAAGCGGCCACACCGTCACGTCGTCGAGCAGCACCTCGTACGCCGTCACGGTGCCGGGCGTCAGCCCGCTCACCGGCACCAGCGCGTAGTGGTGGCCCGCGACCTGGAACGTCGGGGCCGATCCCGACGTCCCGTCCGCGCAGCGCACCTCGGCGGTGCACGGGCGGCTCGCTTCGACCCAGAAGGTCGCGGACGAACCGTCGACGTACCTCAGCAGCGGCCCCAGGCGCAGCTCGGCCATGAATGATCACCCTCCTCCGTCGCCCCGTACGGTACGGAACGACGGAGGCCGGTGGCGAGGTTCCGGACACCGCGGCGATGCCGTGGGGGGAGCGGTGCCCGGAATTCACGGGGAGGCGGGCGCCCGGGGGCGGCCCTGCCGGTACGGGTCAGCAGCCGTTCAGGACCGAGCTCAGCTTGGACTTCTCGGCGGAGTCGACCTTGAGGTTGTAGTAGTACTTCACCTGCACCCAGGCGCGGACGTACGTGCAGGCGTACGAGCTGAGCGGGGGCATCCACTCGGCCGGGTCCTTGTCGCCCTTCGACTGGTTCACGTTGTCCGTCACGGCCAGCAGCTGCGGGCGGGTGACGTCGTTGGCGAAGCCCTGGCGCTGCGCGGTGGTCCAGGCGCTGGCGCCCGAGTCCCAGGCCTCGGCGAGCGGCACGAGGTGGTCGATGTCGAGGTCGGACGCGGCCGTCCAGTTGGCGCCGTCGTAGACGGAGTGCCACGACCCGCTGGTGGCCGTGCAGGCCGAGGTGGTGACGACGTTCGTGCCGTCGCGCTTGAGGACGTACTCACGGGTGTCGCAGGTGCCGCTGATGGTGATCCAGGTGGGGAACAGGTCGCGGTTGTAGCCGGTGCGGTTCTCCGTGGCGACGGTGAGGGACGCGAGGTAGGTGCGCGCGGTGGCCGCGCTGACCGGGGTGGGGAGGGCGGCGGAGGCGGTCGGGCCGTTGAAGACACCGGCCAGGGCTATCAGTCCGGTGGCGGCCGCGAGTATGCTCAGCCGTCGACGCGCGTAGACCTTTGGCATGCGAACTCCCTTGGGGTGTGGGGGTGTTGGAGTGCGAGCGAGCGGGCGAACGAATGCTCGCGGGGGTGTGTTGCCGGGAGATGAGTACGCGGTTAGAAATTAGTGACGCGTACATGACATGACAAGGTGTGGGGCGAAAGTTTCGGCGGAGGGTGTGAGGGCGCTCACGTCTTTCTGTGGGTGTGCGGTGCTTGGGGGCTTTTCGGCGGGCGGCCCGGGGTGCTCCCGGGGTGCGGGGACCTTCGGCCTGCGGGGCCCGTGCGCCGGTCGCGTACTATGAACGGCGCAGAAGGGGAGTAGCTCTTCGCCGGACCGTCGACATACTGCTCAGCTCGTCTGAGCCGGCGCCCGGAGGCAGACCTCGTCCACGAGGCCGGCCAGCGAGACCTTCGGCAAGCAGTGCACATGCCCGTGCCGGGCCTACCGGCAAGGGTTCTTCCGCTCGCGCCTCTCGGTGCGGGCGCCGCTGTGTGCTGCCGTGCCGAGGTGTCGCGCAGTCACGGAACGCGCAGTCGCAACTCTCGGCGGGGCAGCCCGACCGATTGAGGAATTTTGATCAGCTTCAGCGTGATGGCGCTCGTCTTCGGTGTCGTCTTCCTTGCCGAACTGCCGGACAAGACCGCGCTCGCCGGCCTCGTCCTCGGCACGCGCTACCGCGCCTCCTACGTCTTCGCCGGCGTCGCCGCCGCGTTCGCCGTCCACGTGGCCCTCGCCGTCGCGGCGGGCAGTGTCCTGACCCTGCTGCCGCAGCAGATCGTGCACGCGGTCACCGGTGTGCTGTTCCTCGGCGGCGCGGCCGTGCTGCTGATGAAGAAGGGCGAGGACGAGGAGGAGGTCCGCGACCCGGAGAACCAGAGCTTCTGGAAGGTCTCCGGGGCGGGCTTCATGCTCATTCTCGTCGCCGAGTTCGGCGACCTCACCCAGATCATGACCGCGAACCTCGCGGCCCGTTACGACGACCCCGTGTCGGTCGGCGTCGGCGCGGTGCTGGCGCTGTGGGCGGTCGCGGGGCTGGGCATCGTGGGCGGCAAGGCACTGATGAAGCGGGTGCCGCTGTCGCTGATCACCAAGGTGGCCGCGTTGCTGATGGTGGGGCTGGGGGTCTGGAGCCTGTACGAGGCGGTCGCGGGCTGAGGTTCGGCTGCGCGCCGGGCGGTACGGGTGCCTTCGGCTGCGGCTCCGGTCCGGTTCCGGCTTTTCCGGTCCGGTTCCGGCTTCGGCTCGGTCCGGTGGGTGGGGCGGGGCCGTGCCGGTACATCCGCCCGTCGCCGCTGAATCAGACGTGGGTCGAGATGCGGGAGCTGCTCGATCCGGACGTAAGCGACGGGCATGTGATGTACCGGCACGGCCCCTCGCGTCCGATGCCGGGTGCGGGTCGACGGGGGCGAGATTCAGCCCCTGGGGATTCGGCCCTCATCGGGTTTTGGGAAGCGGAGCCCCGTGCTGGGTCGGGGGTGGGAGGTGTGTTTGGTCTCTGTCCGGTGGGTGGCCGAGGGGTGTCTGTTGAAGGGGTCTGGGGTTGACCCTGTGGGTCGGATGGCATAAGGGCAGGTCAGGGGTGGTGGCGCCGAGGGGTGCTTGTTTTGTATCGTGAAGGAACAAAGTGGCTCCCGCCCGCACCTCCCTGACCGGTGGGCGGGGCCGCCTTGTTCCCGGGGGATTCTTGAACCCCCACCCCGCACCTTGGAGCATGCCGATGACGACGGCCACGACCGTTCTGACCGCCCGCGCCCTCCTGCTCGACATGGACGGCACCCTCGTCAACTCGGACGTCGTCGTCGAGCGCTGCTGGCGCCGCTGGGCCGACCGGCACGGGCTGGACGGGGACGAGGTCATGAAGGTCGTCCACGGCCGCCAGGGCTACGCCTCGATGGCCGTCCTCCTGCCGGACCGGCCCATGGAACAGAACTACGCGGACAACACGCGGATGCTGGCCGAGGAGACCGCCGACATGGACGGCGTCGTCGAGATCCCGGGTGCCACCGAGTTCCTCGCCTCCCTCGCCGGAGTCCCCCACGCGCTCGTCACCTCCGCGGACGTGGCGCTCTCCAACGGGCGGATGGCCGCCGCCGGTCTCGGACTCCCCGACGTACGGGTCACCGCCGAGTCGGTCGGGGCCAGCAAGCCGGATCCCGAGGGGTTCCTCAAGGGGGCGGCCGAACTGGGGGTCGCGCCCGAGGACTGCATCGTGTTCGAGGACTCCGGGGCGGGGATCGCCGCGGGGCGGGCCGCCGGGATGCGGGTCGTCGGGGTCGGACCCCGCGCAGGGTTCCATGCGCCGGACGTGCTCGTACGGGACCTCACCCAGGTGCGGGTCGAGTCCCTCGGAGACGGGACCCTTCGCCTTCACATCGGCTGAGAAGGTCCTTGGGGGAGCGTGCGGGTTGGCTGGGGCCGGCTTTTTCGCCCCCTCCGCCCCTACCCGACCCGTACCTGGGGCTCCGCCCCAGACCCCGCTCCTCAAACGCCGGAGGGGCTGAAATTCACGCACGGCCCG
This sequence comes from Streptomyces sp. NBC_01428, assembly GCF_036231965.1. Taxonomy (NCBI): domain Bacteria; kingdom Bacillati; phylum Actinomycetota; class Actinomycetes; order Kitasatosporales; family Streptomycetaceae; genus Streptomyces; species Streptomyces sp. NBC_01428. Next base: position 6,361,160 of record NZ_CP109499.1, read on the forward strand.
CAGTCGGCATCCGGCGGGAGGGGCCGTGCCGGTACATCACATGCCCGTCGCTTACGCCCGGATCGAGCAGCGTTCCCGTTTCTTCTTCCGTCTGATTCAGCGGCGACGGGCGGATGTACCGGCACGGCCCCGCACCACCCACCGGACCGAAACCCGGCCGGTGCCGAGGCGCAGCCCCGGTTCACGGTTGGGACGTCTCCGACTCCAGGCTCGTGCGCGTGGCGGCTCCGTAGACGCCCGACGGGTCCGACGTGATGCCGCGTGCCCACTGGTACCAGCGCACGGCGTCTTCGAGGTGGCGGTCGAAGTGGCCGTCCGCGTCGCCCATGTACATCCTCAACTGGCTCATGCGCAGCTGGAGTTCGGTGACCTCGGGGCCGTCGTCGCCGCGTTGCAGGGTCGGCGCGGGTCCCAGTCCCTGCTGGCCCCCCGTGTCCGCCGCCGACCCCGTCGCGGTGGCCGTCGCGCTCGGCGGAGCGGACGAGGAGGACGACGAGACCGACGGTGACGGCGACGCCGACGTGCTCGCCCCGGACGCCGACGGCGAGGGGCTCGCGCTCAGGGAGGACGCCGGAGCCGCCGGTGCCGACACCGTGGGCGAGGTGCTCGCCGACGGGGCCACCGACGCCGCCTTCGGCGACACGTCCGGCACGCTCGCCCGTACGTCCTCGGGCAGGGCCCCGTCCCGCGCGGGAGTGTCGTACGAGAGCAGGCCGCCCGCGAACCCCGCGGCGGCCACCATCGTCACCACGACTCCGGCCGCGGCCAGGATCCCGTTGCGCCGTCTGCGCCCCGGCCGTCCGGCCCCGGCGGCCGCCGCCGTCCCGGGGTGCGAGGCGTGCTCCTGGAACAGCCGGACGTCGGCGGCCCGCGGCTCCGAAGGGAGCGCCTGCAGCCGCATGGTCGCGTCGACCGGAAGGGCCGCGTCTGCCGGTACGGCCGCCAGCCGCATCGTGGAGGCCGAGGGGGCCTCCCCGGCCGGCGGCGGCACGATCCCGGGTTCACCGGGTTCACGGGGTTGCCCGGCCGGCGCGGCGGTGGCGGCCGTGCCTGAGGCGTCCATCGGTCCGGGCCGTGTGCCGGCACCGTTCACCGGGCCGGCGCCCCCGCCCGCGACCGGACCCCCGGTTCCGGTCGTCGTGGCGCCCGCGGCCGGTATTCCGGTCGGCTCCGGCCCCGGTGCGCCCCCCGGCACACCTGCGGCCACGCCGTCCCGGCTCAGCTCCACGTAAGGGCGTATGCGCAGTGGGTCGAAGTCCTCGGCCGCCGCGGCCTCCGCCGTGCGGGCGTCCCGGAGGGCGTCGGACGCGCGGCGGGTGCAGGTGCAGGACGGGGTGCCGTCCGGTGCGCGATGGGCGGCGCACCGGGGGCAGACATGCCCGGTCTGTTCAGTCACGAGTGGGTCCCTCCCCAGAGAACTCCAGAGATTATCCGGACGCCCTTCACACAACCTTCAACGAGCCCCCCGGAATCCCGGATTCCGGACGCCTCGACAGGCCATAACCGGACACACCGATCAGGATGGAGGGTGATCGAGACCCTCGGGGCGCAGGGAGGCCGAATGACCGGGGACGCGCACGGTTCGCAGACGCCCGCCGGCCGCGGCACGGACGGGCCGGACGGGCCGGACGCACCGACCGGCCCGGGCCCGGGTGCCGGTGGCGCGGGCGACGGCGACGGCGGCCACGGCGGCGACGGACAGGACAGCGGGACCGGCTTCGCCGGTCCGATCGACCCGCACGAGTCCGTCGCGGTCAGCGAGTCCGCCGTGCGCCGCCGTACGGCGGCGGCCACCGATGCCCGCGACAGCGTGCACGGCAGCGTCATCGTGTCCATCGGCGCGCTGCTGCTCGGCATGCTGCTCGCCGCGCTGGACCAGACGATCGTGTCGACCGCGCTGCCCACCATCGTCAGCGACCTCGGCGGCCTGGAACACCTGTCCTGGGTGGTCACGGCCTATCTGCTCGCGTCGACGGCGGCCACTCCGCTGTGGGGCAAGCTGGGCGACCAGTACGGCCGCAAGCGGCTGTTCCAGACGGCGATCGTGATCTTCCTGATCGGGTCGGCGCTGTGCGGCATGTCGCAGAACATGGGCGAGCTGATCGGGTTCCGGGCGTTGCAGGGGCTCGGCGGCGGCGGCCTGATGGTGCTGTCGATGGCGATCGTCGGAGACCTCGTCCCACCGCGCGAACGAGGCAAGTACCAAGGCCTGTTCGGGGCGGTCTTCGGAGCGACGAGTGTGCTCGGACCGCTGCTCGGCGGGGTGTTCACCCAGCACCTGAGCTGGCGCTGGGTCTTCTACATCAACCTGCCCGTCGGCGTCGTCGCACTCGTCGTCATCGCGGCGGTGCTGCACATCCCGAAGAAGTCGGCCCGCCATGTCATCGACTACCTCGGTACGTTCCTGATCGCCGCGGTCGCCACCTGTCTGGTCCTGGTGGCCTCGCTGGGCGGCACCACCTGGGACTGGGACTCGCCGCAGATCATCGGTCTCGCGGTGCTCGGCGTGCTCCTCGGCTTCGCGTTCGTCTCGGTGGAGCGACGGGCGGCCGAACCCGTCCTTCCGCTCAAGCTCTTCCGCGTCCACACTTTCACGCTGTCGGCGATCATCAGCTTCATCGTCGGCTTCGCGATGTTCGGCGCGCTGACCTATCTGCCGACGTTCCTCCAGGTCGTGCAGGGTGTGACACCCACGCTGTCGGGTGTGCACATGCTGCCGATGGTCTTCGGACTGCTGCTGTCGTCCACGGTCTCCGGGCAGATCGTCAGCCGGACCGGCCGCTGGAAGGTGTTTCCGGTGGCGGGCACCGGCATCACCGCCATCGGCCTGCTCCTGCTGCACCAGATGGACGAGAACAGCAGCACCGCCGAGATGAGCGCGTACTTCTTCGTCTTCGGCCTGGGCCTCGGCCTGGTCATGCAGGTCCTGGTGCTGATCGTGCAGAACGCGGTCCCGTACGAGGATCTGGGCGTCGCCACCTCCGGCGCGACGTTCTTCCGGTCCATCGGCGCCTCGTTCGGCGTCGCGATCTTCGGCACGGTCTTCGCGAGCCGTCTCGGCGACAGCCTGACGAAGGCCCTGGCGGGGCAGAACCTGCCGCCGGGCATCACGACGGACTCGCTCAAGGCCGACCCGAAGGGGATCGGCGCCCTGCCCCCCGACCTGCAGCCACCGGTCCTGCACGCGTTCGCGACGTCGATCACCGACGTCTTCCTGTACGCGGCCCCGGTCGCCGTGCTCGGCTTCGCGCTGGCCTGGTTCCTGCGGGAGGACAGACTGCGCGGGTCGGTCACGGCCCCCGACGTCACGGAGACGCTCGCCAGCAATCCCGTCGAGCGGTCGTCGTACGACGAGGTGTGCCGGGCGCTGTCCGTGCTCGGCACACGGGAGGGGCGGCGCCAGATCTACGAGGAGATCACCGAGCGGGCGGGCTACGACCTGCAGCCGGCGGCGAGCTGGCTGCTGCTGAGGATCAGGAAGTACGGGTGGGCGGAGCCCGCCCTGCTCGCCGAGAAGAGCACGGTTCCGCTGGGCGTCGTGCTGGCCGGCACCCGCCAGATCGAGGAGCGCGGCCTCGCCCGGCGCGAGGGCCTGGACCTGGTGCTGACGGACGAGGGACGCGCCGCCGCCCGGAAGCTGTCGCTGGCCCGTGAGGAGTCGCTCGCCGCACTCCTCGGCGACTGGTGGAGCCCGGACCGGCCGACCGACCTCACCCAGCTGGTGGTGGAGCTGAACGAGGAGATGTGCGGCTCCGACGCGGAACGCCCGCACGAGGGCGGGCCGTCACCGGTCAGGCGTCTGGGGGAGCCTGCCTGAGACATCGGCCCGGTCGTGGCGGGAGACGGCCCCGGCCCGCGTGGTGACGGAGAGGTGGGCGGGAGCGGAGGTGGGGCCTCGGCCCTACGCGCCGTGACCGCCGCCGTTTGAGGAGCGACTTCCGGGCAACCCGGGTGAAGAACCGGCCCGTTGGGTCGAGAACCCCGGAAGGCATCCATGTCCACAGGCGTGATCATCGCTCTGATCGTGATCGTGGTGGCCGTTGCCGTCGTCGCGGCCGCCCTGACCCTCCTCAACCGACGGCCGCCCGGCGGCCGTACCCTTCGGCGGCGCTTCGGCCCGGAGTACGACCGTGCCGTCGCCCGGCACGACGGTGACACCAAGGCCGCCGAGGCCGACCTCGCCGAGCGGGTGAAGCTGCACGGCGGACTGCGCGAGAAGGCCCTCGACCCCGCGGACCGGGAGCGGTTCACGGCCGGTTGGACCGCCGCGCAGGAGCGCTTCGTCGACTCCCCGGGCGAGGCGGTGGCCGAGGCCGACCGGCTGCTCGGCGACCTGGCCGGAGCACGCGGGTTCCCCGGCGTTGAGCAGTACGAGGAGCAGGTCTCCGCACTGTCCGTGCACCACGGACACCACGTCCACGGCTACCGCACGGTGCACCGGGCCGCGCTCGCCCGTACGGACAAGGACGGCACCGTCGACACCGAGCAGATGCGCGAGGCGATGCTCGAGGCCCGCGTCCTGTTCGAGGACCTGATGAGCCCGGACCGCGGGGACAGGTCCACCGCTCCCGTGCGGGACACGGACGGCGCGGACGACGTGAGCGAGTCCGAGGACGACCGCTCCCGGCGCACCCGGCGGTTCGGCATGACCAAGAACGACCGGCACACCGAACCCGCCTAGCCCGCCGACAACGACGCGAGCGCGAACACGCGGAGCGTCGGGAGCACGGCGGACCGCCGGGCACCCGACAGCACCGAGACGTCCAACAGACTTCCAACCACGACACTCGCTCCCACCTGCCCTGGTCGTTCACCAGGCGCCAGGAGAAGGGGAGTTGAGGAAGGTGAACGCGATGAAGCCCGAGCAGGACCCTGAGCGCAACCCGTCCGGCGACGCGGCCATGAAGGGCCGTGTCACCCCGGTGCCCCCCGAGCGTCCCGAGGACGACCGGGCGAAGGCGGCCGACAGCGCCTCCGACGAGGACGTGTCGCGCCGTGAGGCACTGAAGGGCCATCTGGACCCCACGGCCGACGAGCAGACCCCGGGCGACCGGGCGAGGGCCGGCGACACCGCCGCGGTCCGGTCGGCCACGACGAGCGACGACACGAAGTCCCGCACCGGCACCACCGGCACGAGCACCGGCATCGGCGACGAGGCGAAGTCCCGCACCGGCACCGGCGGTACCACCGGCACGAGCACCGGCATCGGTGACGAGGCGAAGGCGGCCCGCGCGGCCCGGACCGGCGACGACATCGCCGCCCGGACGACCGGGACCGGCACGCCGGCCCGCGAGAGCGCGGACGTCCGCAGCGGTGAGCGCGCCGCCTCGCACGAGGACCGGACGAGCCGTACCGGTACGGGCCGGTCGGTCACCTCGCGTGACACGGACCTGGACACGGACAACGCCAAGCCCGGTTCCGCGTCGCGCGACGCCGGCGGCGTGCGCCGTGACACCGCGGGAGCGCTCCCCACGAGCGGCTCCGCGGACAGCGGCACCCGTACGGACGGCAAGGCCCACGGTCAGGGTTCCGCCAAGGACCCGGCCAAGGACTCCGGGAAGCACGGGGAGCGGCTGCTCCCCGGCGACGAGTACGACAAGTTCTCGGAGCGGATGCGGCACGCGGTCGGCGGGTTCGTCGACGGGCCGGAGGCGTCCGTCGAGGAGGCGGACCACGTCCTCGAGGAGCTCGCGAGCCGGTTCACGGAAGCCGTGTCCCAGCGTCGTCGTTCCCTGCGGACCTCCTGGCAGTCCGGCGGTGAGGGCAAGGCGTCGGCCTCCGACACCGAGAAGCTGCGGCTCGCCCTGCAGGACTACCGCGAGATGACCGAACGGCTGCTGCACATCTGAGCCGCCCTCGGACACCGCAGGCACCGTGAGGCCGCGTCCCGGACCATGTTCCGGGACGCGGCCTCACGGCGTTCGCGCGGTCGGGACGACCGCGCCGTTCCCGCCGTCCGGTCCGCGGGCGGGCCCGTCCCCGGACGGCCGGGCCGCCGTTACGCGGCTCCGTCTGCGCAGGCTAAGGCGGTCCGGCCCTCGCGGGCCGCGCGCCACTCCTGGACGATCTTCTCCACGTCGTAGGGCTTCAGCCCGAGGGGCGGACCCGGCGGCGGCTTGAACATGACCTCACGGATCTTGGCGTTGATGTCCTCGACGATCCGCCGGAGGGCCCGCTCCGAGGGCGCCGCGGCCGCCGCGACGAGGGCGTCCTCCGCCTCCTTGCGCAGGGCCAGCGTGGGCGGCAGCACCGACAGGCCCTCACGGGCCATCTTCCGCTTGATCCACCAGAGTTCGTCGTACGGCGTGTCGGTGACCGCGGGCAACGGCTTTCCCGCGCCCGGGAGTTCGTCGAACTCGCCGCGGGACTCCGCCTCGCGGATCTGCCGGTCGACCCAGGACTCGAAGCTGACACCGGGTGGCTTGCGCTCCGTCATGGGTCCATTGTGCCGGAGGCCGCACCAGGACGGGAATGGTCGAATTATCATGCGGCGGCGGCGTGGGAACCACGTCGCGTCAGGACACTGGGACCAGCACCCTTCACGAAGGAGCACGCGTGCTCGAACTCACCATGGCCACGATGTCCGGCGGGGACGCCGGCGCGACGGCCGGGATGCTGATGGCCGACGCGCCGAGCGACCCCGGGGCCATGCTGCGGGTGGGCCGGGACCGGGCCGTGTGCCGGCTCGCGACCCCCGACGACTGGCTGTTCGTGTCCCGGGTCCACCTGGAGTTCCTGTGCGGACCGGACGGCTCCTGGCAGGTCACCTGGCTGCAGGGCTCCCACCCGGAGCCGTCCTCCGAGGTCCGGCTGGCCCTGGTGGGCGTGCAGCCGCAGCCGCTGCCGTACGGGGGCACGGCCCGGCTGCCCGCGGGCGGCTCGGGCGAACTCGTCATCCAGGACCGCACGGGCCCCCGCACCGTGAACGTGGGCTTCTACCACGAGACCTAGGCCGGACACGGCCGAGGCCTGGTGCGGGGCCGGCGGATCGGCAGGGGTGGGCCGGGCGGCTCAGGCGTGTACGCGGGCCAGGGCGAAGCCGTCGTAGCCCTTGCTGCCGACCGTCTGGACCGCCGTGCCGTCCAGCCGGGGGTGCGAGGCGATGAGTTCGAGCGCGGCCCGGGTGCCCCGCACGCTCGGGTCGGTGCTCGTCGCGTCGGTGACCGCGCCGCCGCGGACGACGTTGTCGAGGACGATCACGCTGCCGGGCCGGGTGAGCCGGACCGCCCAGTCCAGGTAGTGGGCGTTGTTCACCTTGTCCGCGTCGATGAAGACGAAGTCGAAGGGCTCGGGGTTCTCGTCCGCCAGTTTCGGCAGGGACTCCAGGGCGGGGCCGACCCGCACCTCGGCGAGCTCGGCCAGGCCGGCCCGGGCGAGGTTGCCGCGGGCGACCTCGGCGTGCCGGGGGTCGTACTCCAGGGTGACCAGCCGGCCGTCGGCGGGCAGGGCGCGGCCGAGCCAGATCGTGCTGTAGCCGCCGAGGGTGCCGATCTCCAGGATGCGGCGGGCGCCCTGGATCTCGGCGAGGAGCCGGAGCAGCTTGCCCTGGTTCGGGGCGACGTTGATGGGGGGCAGTCCGGCCGCGTCGCTGTCGCGCAGCGCGGCGGCCAGCGTCTCGTCGGCGGGGGCCAGGAGGGTGGTGAAGTGGTCGTCGACGTCGGTCCAGACCTGCGACTCGCTCATGCACCGGGCCTTTCGTATGCCTAGTTAGATGCGCTAAGTATCTCAGGGGGAAACCTAGTCGTCCGCGCCGGTGCCTGCCAGCCGGTTCCGGGCCCGGCGCTCCGGTGCCGTCCGGCCGGGGGCGGGCCGGCGGGCACGGTACGGCGAAGGGCCGCGGTCGCGGGGCGTGGTGCCCCGCGACCGCGGCCCTTCGAGATCCGGCCGGCGGGCGCGGTGTCAGTCGCGCGCGGGCGCGGGCTCCACGGCGGGCGCGGAACCCGGCAGCGGGCGGCCCGCCGACTCCGACATGAACCAGACGGCCACACCGCCGATGACGGCCGCGGCCATCATGTAGTAGGCGGGCATCATCATGTTCCCGGTCGCTCCGATGAGGGCGGTGACCACCAGCGGGGTGGTGCCGCCGAAGAGCGAGACGGAGATGTTGAAGCCGATGGACAGCGAGCCGTAGCGGACCCGGGTCGGGAAGAGCGCCGGGAGCGCGGCCGGCATCGCGGCGGTGAAGCAGACCAGCAGCAGGCCGAGGGCCCCCATGCCGAGGGCGATCGCGACCAGGCTGCCCTGGCGGATCAGCAGCAGCGCCGGAACGGACAGGGCGAGGAAGCCCGCGCAGCCCGCGGCGATCACCGGGCGACGGCCGATCCGGTCGGTCAGCGCACCGGCGAAGGGCTGCACGATCATCATCAGCGCCATCACGCCGAGGACCACGAGCAGACCGTGCGTCTCGTCGTACTTCAGCTCGCTGGTCAGGTAGCTCGGCATGTAGGACAGCAGCATGTAGTCGGTGACGTTGAAGACGAGGACCAGGCCGACGCACAGCAGCAGGGCGCGCCACTGGCCGGTGATCATCTCGCGCAGCGGCACCTTGGGGCGGTCCGCCTCGGCCTTGTCCAGTTCCGCGGTGAACGCCGGGGTCTCCTCCAGGCGCATCCGCAGGTAGAGGCCGATGATGCCCATCGGGCCGGCGATCAGGAACGGGATGCGCCAGCCCCAGGAGAGCAGGTCGTCGGTGGAGAGCAGGGCGGTCATCAGGGTCACCAGACCCGCGCCGCCGATGTATCCGGCGAGCGTGCCGAACTCCAGCCAGCTGCCGAAGAAGCCGCGCTTCTTGTCGGGCGCGTACTCGGCGATGAACGTCGAGGCGCCCGCGTACTCGCCGCCGGTGGAGAAGCCCTGCACCAGACGGGCCGCGAGGAGCAGGATCGGGGCGCCGACGCCGATCGAGGCGTACGACGGGATCAGGCCGATCGCGAACGTGCCCGCCGCCATCATGATCATCGTGAGGGCGAGGACCTTCTGGCGGCCGATGCGGTCGCCGAGCGGGCCGAAGACCATGCCGCCGAGCGGGCGGACCAGGAAGGCCGCGGCGAAGGCGCCGAAGGTCGACAGGAGCTGGGCGGTCGGGTTGCCCGAGGGGAAGAAGACCTTGCCCAGGGTCACCGCGATGTAGCTGTAGACACCGAAGTCGAACCATTCCATCGCGTTGCCGAGCGCTGCCGCCTTCACAGCGCGCTTGACGAGCGCGGGGTCGGTGACGGTGACCTCTGGGGATGCCGGGCGGGCGGGGGCCGGGACGGATGTCGCGGGGGCTACCGGGGTCGCGGTGGGCAAGGGCCTTCCTTCCGCAGGGGACAGGGACGCGGCCCGCCCGGAGGCGGAACCGAGGCCTGCCCGGAGGCAGGCCGAAAAGCGACCTTAGAGCCACTCGTCCGGATGACGTGGAGCGAGCGGGTGGTCGCGGAACGCGCCTAAAGGCGGCGTATGCAGGCAGGACGCGGCGCTCCGGAGCGCCCCGCGGGCGTCCCGTCTGTGAGGTATGTCGCGGCCCCCGGACGGAACCGGCGTCTCGGACGACTATCGTCATTCGGGCAAAAGGGAGATCCGTGTCAGGGGGAGCGAGGGTTGCCCGCGTCTTTCGACGGGGCGGCGTGAGCCTCGTAGGGTCCTGACAAGGAGTGACGTACACGGCGTACGGGACATAACGGAACAACGGGGGCGGGAGGGTCGACGAGGCGTGGCGAACGTGGAGCACGGCGGACGAGCGGGAAATGCCTTCGCGGCAGGAGCACAGCCCGCGAGAGCCCGGCTGCGCGCGCTCCGCGTCGGGCTCTGGGTGATCGCCGCCCTCCTCGCCGCACGGCAGGTCGCCGCCGTCCTCGGCACCCCCAAGGCGGACCGGCTGACGGACCTGGAGACCTGGGTCGGACCCGACGGCGTCCTGCACGTGAAGGGCTCGCTGTACGACTCGACGCAGTTCACCGGGACCCCGTTCGGGGGACTCGTCCTCAAGCCCCTCACCCGGGCGGCCGAACAGGCCCTCGGCTGGGGCTGGACCTTCGGCACCCTGCTGCTGGTCGTCGCGCTCGGCCTGGTCGCCGCACGCGCCCTGCCGCAGCCCGTCAGCCGCCGTACGGCACTGCTCGCCGCACCCGTCGCCATCAGCCTGCTGATGCTGTCACTGCCCGTGCGCAACGCCCTCTACCTCGGCCAGACCAGCATCCTCCCGGTCCTGCTCGTCCTCCTCGGCTGCTTCGCCGTGCGCGAGGAGCGGGCCTGCGGCGTCCTGATCGGTCTCGCCGCGGCCCTCCAGCCCACCGTGCTGCTCTTCGCCCCGCTGCTCTGGTTCACCGGCCGCCGCCGGGCCGCTGCCTCCACCGGCATCACCTTCACCGCCCTCACCGCGCTCGCCTGGGCGGCGATGCCCCACGACTCGAACACCTACTGGGTGCACCACCTCGCGGGCGTCGGCCTCGGCCGGGCCGCCGACGACCTCGCCAACCAGTCCCTGCACGGCGCGCTGCTGCGCTTCGGCCTCAGCGGCCCCCTGGAGATCGGGCTGTTCCTGGCCCTCGGCGCGGCCGTCGCCGTCCTCGGACTGCGCCGCGCGGTGTTCTACGCCCGCGACGGGCAGCTCCTCCTCGCCGTCGCCATCACCGGCTGCGTCGCCGTCGCCGTCTCGCCCACCACCTGGCAGTACCAGCTGCTGTGGGTGCTGCTCGCGGTCGTCGGCCGGGTGGGCAGGAAGACCTCGGACCGCTTCATGTGGCCCGTCGCCGTCGTCCTCGTCATGACCCTGCCCGGGAAGATGATGCTGCCGAACATGGCGGTGCTCCACCCGGTGCGCGACAACGTCGTGCTGATCGCCGCGCTGGCCGCGGCCACCCTCGTCCCGTTCCTGTCCCGCTCCTCCGCGTACTACCGGGCGCCGGTCCCCACCGACTACGCCGAGCCCGTGCCCACCCGGTGGAAGCGCGTACCGCTGCTGCCCCTCCCCGGCCGCGTCCTCGCCCGTCCGAACCTGCTGCTCGAACTGCTCCTGATCCGCGTCGGCTACTCCGCCTACCAGCAGGTCAGGCTCGCCGCGACCGGCGGCACCAACGCGGGGGGCCGGGCCACCGCCGAGCACCACGGCGACCAGATACTCGCCGTCGAACGGTTCCTGCGCATCGACATCGAGCACTGGGTCAACCACGCGGTGTTCAAGATCGGGTTCCTGCGCGACTTCTTCGACTTCTACTACGAGTCGTTCCACTTCTTCGTCCCGCTGGGCGTCCTCGCGGTGCTCTACGTCCGCCGCCCCGCCGACTACCGCTGGGCCCGCTCGGCCCTCGGCTTCGCGACCCTGTTCGCCCTCGTCGGCTTCTGGCTCTACCCGCTCGCCCCGCCCCGCCTGATGCCGGGCCTCGGCGTCATCGACACGGTGCACGGGGTGCAGGACTTCTCCAAGCCGGACTACGGCACGCTGACCGCGCTCACCAACCAGTACGCGGCGATGCCCTCGCTGCACTTCGGCTGGTCCCTGTGGTGCGGGCTCGTCATCGCGATCCTGGCGCCGAAGTGGTGGATGAAGGCGCTGGGCCTGCTGCACCCGTTGTTCACGGTCTCCGCGATCGTCGCGACCGGCAACCACTGGACCCTGGACGCCGTCGGCGGCGCCGCCGTGGTCGCCGCGGGCTTCGGACTGACCTACCTCCTCCAGGGCCCACGGGCCCGGACCCCGGGGAAGACGGTCGAGGCCGGTGCCGAAGTGCCGGTTCCGGCCACCGGCCGTGTCCGGAGCTGACCCGCGGGACGGGCCGGCGGATGCCGGGAGGCCGCCGGCCCGAGCGATGAGGCGCCCGCTACGCCTGCCGGACCTGGAGTTCCTTGACGCCGTTCAGCCAGGCGGAGCGCAGCCGGCGCGGGTCGCCGGAGAGCCGCAGGCCGGGCATCGCGTCGGCGATCGCGTTGAAGATCAGGTCGATCTCCAGGGTGGCCAGCGATTTGCCGAGGCAGAAGTGCGGGCCGCCGCCGCCGAATCCGAGGTGCGGGTTCGGGTCGCGGGTGATGTCGAAGACCTCGGGGTTCTCGAACACCTCGGGGTCGTGGTTGGCGGAGGAGTAGAAGATGCCGACGCGGTCGCCCTTGGCTATCCGCTGCCCGCCCAGCTCGGTGTCCTGGGTCGCGGTGCGCTGGAAGGCGACGACGGGGGTCGCCCAGCGGACGATCTCCTCGGCGGTGGTCCTCGGGCGCTCCCGCTTGTAGAGGTCCCACTGGTCGGGGTGGGTGAGCAGGGCGTGCATGCCGTGCGTGATGGCGTTGCGGGTGGTCTCGTTGCCGGCGACGGCCAGCAGCAGGACGAAGAAGCCGAACTCGTCGGAGGCGAGGTTGCCCTCGTCCTCCGCCGCCACCAGCGTGCTGACGATGTCCTTCGCCGGGCACTGCTTGCGGTCGGCGGCCATGTTCATCGCGTACGAGATGAGTTCGGTCGCCGAGTCGGCGCCGATCTCCTCCGTGATCGCGTACTCCGGATCGTCGTACGCCACCATCTTGTTGGACCAGTCGAAGATCTTGACGCGGTCCTCCTGCGGGACGCCGATCAGCTCGGCGATCGCCTGCAGCGGCAGTTCGCAGGCCACCTGGGTGACGAAGTCGAAGGCTCCGTCCGGGCCGGCCTGCGCGAGCGCGTTCGCCACGATGGAGCCGGCCCGGGCGCGCAGCGCGTCCTCCAGCGAGCGGATGGCGCGCGGGGTGAAGCCGCGCTGCACGATCTGGCGGACCCGGGTGTGCTCCGGCGGGTCCATGTTCAGCATGATGAGCCGCTGGACCTCGATCTGCTCCCGCTGGATGTGCTCGTTGAAGCGGATGACGGCCGTGTTGAGGAACGAGGAGAACAGTTCGGGGTGCGTCGAGACGTACTTGACGTCCGCGTGCCGGGTGACGGCCCAGTAGCCGTCGTCCCCGAAGCCCGCGACGCCGTGCTGCTGCGGGATCCAGTGGACCGCTTCGGCCCGGCGCAGCTCGGCGAACTCCGGGAGCGGCACGCGGTGGTGCAGTACGTCGGGGTCGGTGAAATCGAACCCGTCGGGCAGCGCTGGACAGGGCATCGGCAACTCCGGGTCTCGCGCCTACGGCGATTCTGACGGTCCATCAGGAACAGGGAATCGCCGTGAAGGTAGTAACGGGTTCTACAAGTGGCAAGAGGTGCGGGGCCCTCAATTCCGTGCGGGATTCGTGCAGATCACGACTTCGGGAGCTGCACGACCCTTGCGGCGCGGGGGGTCCGCTCAGCAAACTGCACGCAGAACTGGTACGCGTTCTAGTTCTGCGCGGTGGGTGGGCCGGGACGCCCCGCGCTGCGCGGGTCAGCTGGGCCTGGCCGCCGGGCAGGCCTGAGGAGAGGACGAGCCCCCATGGCCGCGGAACCCGTGATCGTCGAAGCCGTACGGACGCCCATCGGCAAGCGCGGTGGCGCGCTCGCCAATCTGCATCCCGCCTATCTCCTGGGCGAGACCTACCGTGAACTCCTCGGCCGTACCGGCATCCACGCCGACTGCGTCGAGCAGATCGTCGGCGGCACGGTGACCCACGCCGGCGAGCAGTCGATGAACCCCGCGCGCACGGCCTGGCTGGCCATGGGACTGCCCTACGAGACCGCCGCGACGACCGTCGACTGTCAGTGCGGCTCCTCGCAGCAGGCCTCGCACATGGTCGCCAACATGATCGCGGCGGGGGTCGTCGACGTCGGCATCTCCTGCGGCGTCGAGGCGATGTCCCGGGTGCCGCTCGGGTCCGGCTCCAAGCACGGGCCGGGCAAGCCGTTCCCCGACGAGTGGAACGTCGATCTGCCGAACCAGTTCGAGGCGGCCGAGCGGATCGCGCGGCATCGCGGGCTGACGCGCGAGAACGTCGACTCCCTCGGGCTCATCTCGCAGGAGCGGGCCGCGATCGCGTGGTCGGAGGAGCGGTTCAAGCGGGAGACGTTCGCCGTGCAGGTGCCGACGACCGAGGAGGAGCAGGCGGCCGGGCAGGGCATGTGGCGGCTCGTCGACCGGGACGAGGGGCTGCGCGACACGTCGATGGAGGCGCTGGGGCGGCTGAAGCCGGTGATGCCGACCGCCGTGCACACGGCCGGCAACTCCTCGCAGATCTCCGACGGTGCGGCGGCGATCCTGTGGGCGTCCAAGCGGATGGCGCGGGCGCTGAAGCTGCGGCCCCGCGCGCGGATCGTGGCGCAGGCGCTGGTGGGGTCCGATCCGCACTTCCACCTGGACGGGCCGATCGACGCGACGCGGGCCGTGCTGGGCAAGGCGGGGATGTCGCTGAAGGACATCGACCTCGTCGAGATCAACGAGGCGTTCGCTTCCGTGGTGTTGAGCTGGGCGCAGGTCTTCGAGCAGGACCTGTCCAGGGTGAACGTCAACGGGGGCGGGATCGCGCTGGGGCATCCCGTGGGGGCCACGGGGGCTCGGCTCATCGCCACGGCGCTGCACGAGCTGGAGCGTCAGGACAAGGAGTTCGCGCTGGTGACGATGTGTGCGGGTGGGGGGCTGGCGACGGGGACGATCCTCCAGCGGCTGTAGGCGCCTTCTGGCGTCCCGTGCACGGCTGCGGTCCGGTGGGTGGGTCGGGGCCGTGCCGGTACATCCGCCCGTCGCCGCTGAATCAGACGTGGAACATCAACGCCGGGCTGCTCGATCCGGGCGTAAGTGACGGGCATCTGATGTACCGGCACGGCCCCTCACGCCGGATGCCGGGTGCGGGCAGTACGTGATTTTCAGCCCCTCCGGCGATTGAGGAGCGGGGTCCGGGGCGGAGCCCCGGGGTGGGAAGGGTAGGGGCGGAGGGGGCGAGAAACGCTTGTGGCCCGGGCGGGAGGGCGGTGCCGCGGGCCCGAGGGGTGAGGGGTGTAGCCGGCCCCGGGTACGCAGAAGGCGGCGGCCCCGGGGATCGGGGGTCGCCGCCTGCTTGTGGGCCGGCTCAGTACCAGCCGTTGGCCTGCCAGAAGTTCCACGCGCCGGCCGGGCTGCCGTAGCGGGAGTTCATGTAGTCGAGACCCCACTTGATCTGGGTCTTGGGGTTGGTCTTCCAGTCGGAGCCGGCGGACGCCATCTTCGAGCCGGGCAGGGCCTGGACCAGGCCGTACGCACCGGAGGAGGAGTTGGTCGCGCTGGGGTTCCAGCCGCTCTCGTGCTCCACGATCTTGCTGAAGGCGTTGAACTGGCCGGAGTCCGGGATCATCTTGTGCGCGATCGTCTTCGCGGAGGAGGCGCTGGTCGGCGTGGCGGCCTGGGCGGGCGCCGCGGCCAGGACCATGCCGGCGGTGGCAGCGGCCACAGCGGCACCGGCGAGGGCCTTCTTCGGGGAGGAGACGGCGCGACGGATGACAGAGACGGACACGGAGAACCTTTTTCTTCGGGGACATGAGGTCGCTCGCATGCCGTGACCACGTGAAGCGGTGGGGCGTACGTCGGCGCCGCGACCCGGGTGGGCCGTCGGCGCCTGGCGACTGCTCCAGAGAAACAGGCTCAGCGGCTGTCCGCAATGACCCTTTTTACTAGTGGTGGTCGCATCAGCGATGAAAGTCCCCTGTGTGACCTGAGTCTCAAACCCCAGGTGGGAGGGGGTTTCGATGCGTTCATGTCATGGGGTGGGGCTACGAAGCCGCTTCGTAGGTGACCTAAGTCCTGTGGGCCGCCTCACTCCGGGTCCGACGGAGGGTGCGCGCGTCGCCACGGGGTGTCGTCCGCCGGTGTGACGTGGGTCGCCGGTCAGCGGGGGTCGAACGTGACGGGGCTCTCGAAGGCGGCCCGGCGGGTGGCCCGGCGCAGCGCCTTCAGAAGGGTCGCGCCGAGCGTCAGCGTGAGGACGACCGTGACGACCGCGCGTCCCAGGTCCCAGCCGAGGGACGTGGCCAGGCAGTACGCGAGGAACCGCGCGAGGTTCGTGGGCAGCGTGGCGTCCGGGTCGAAGGCGACGTTCGAGGCCAGCGCGTCCATGAAGGGCCAGCCGGACAGGTTCATGACCGTGCCGTACGCGAAGGCGGCGAGGAACCCGTACCCGGCGAGCATCAGCAGTTCCCCGCGACCGCGCAGCCGGTCGGGCCCCGGCAGCAGACCCGCCCCCATCGTGAACCACCCCATGGCCAGCATCTGGAACGGCATCCAGGGCCCCACCCCGCCCGTGAGCAGGGCCGAGGCGAACATCGTCACGGAGCCGAGCACGAACCCGAAGCCCGGCCCGAGCACCCGCCCGCTCAGCACCATCAGGAAGAACATCGGCTCGATGCCCGCGGTCCCCGCCCCGACCGGGCGCAGCGCGGCGCCGGTCGCGGCCAGTACCCCGAGCATGGCGACCGCCTTGGGGCCGAGCCCCGACTCGGAGATCGTCGCCGCGACGACGGCGACCAGCAGGACCAGCAGCCCCGCGAACAGCCACGGGGCGTCCTGGGCGTGCGCGCCGACCTGCGAACCGGGGCCCGCGAGGAGCGGCCAGCCGAACCCGGCGACTCCGGTCGCGCTGACCAGGGCCAGGGCGGCGACGGACCGCGGGCCGAGGCGGACGGCCCTGGCCTGCGGCTGCACGGACCGGGCGGTGCGCCCGGCCGATTCCGGGGCGCTCATGCGAGGGCCTTTCCGACCTGGGCGACGGTGAGCCAGGGCTCGGGGGCGAGGATCTTGGCGACCTGCGGGGCGAAGGACGGTGACGCCACGACCACCTCGGCCGTCGGCCCGTCGGCGACGACCTCGCCGTCCGCGAGGATCACCACGCGATGGGCCAGGTCCGCCGCGAGCTCCACGTCGTGGGTGGCGAGCACGATGGCGTGACCCTCGGCGGCCAGCCCGCGCAGCACGGTCACCAGCCGGGCCTTCGCCGCGTAGTCCAGGCCGCGGGTCGGCTCGTCGAGCAGCAGCAGCGGGGGCCGGGCCGTCAGGACCACGGCCAGCGCCAGGGCCAGCCGCTGCCCCTCCGACAGGTCGCGGGGATGCGTGTCGTCGCCGATGTCCGGCAGCAGCTCCGACACCAGCGCCCGGCAGGTCCCGGCCGCTGCCGCGGCGTCCTCGTCGGCCGCCGCGCACTCGGCGGCCACCGTGTCCGCGTACAGCAGATCCCGGGGCTCCTGCGGTACGAGTCCGACGCGGCGCACGAGATCGCGCGGCGCCGTGCGGTGGGGTACCGCGCCGCCGACCCGTACGGAGCCCGCAGCCGGTTCGACGAGCCCGACCAGCGCCCCGAGCAGCGTCGACTTCCCGGCACCGTTGCGGCCCATCAGCGCGATCGTCTCGCCGGGGCCCGCGGTGAGGTCCACCCGGCGCAGCGCCTCCACCCGTCCGCGCCGCACGGCCAGCGAGCGGACGACGGCCACCTCGGCCGGGGCGGACGACGCGGGAGCGCCGGGGGTGACGGGGGCGGGCCTGCCGAGGAGGCGGGCGAGGAGGGGGCGGGAGGGGGCCGCCGGTGCGACGGCCGCCGGGTGTCCCGCCGGGCCGTGCGGTGCCGCGACTCCCGTGGGGGCTCCTGCCTCGGGGGACCCCTGGGTCTCGCGGCGGATTCCGGCGAGGCGCTCGCGCAGGGGTTCCGCCCGGCGGCGCGCGTCGCGGACGGTCAGGGGGAGCGGGGACCAGCCGGCCAGGCGGCCCAGCTCCACCACGGGCGGGCGGACCGGTGAGACGGCCATGATCTCCGCCGGGGTGCCCAGTGTCAGGGGCGCTCCGGGCGCGGGGAGGAGGGCGAGCCGGTCGGCGTACTGGACGACGCGCTCAAGGCGGTGCTCCGCCATCAGGACCGTCGTACCGAGGTCGTGGACGAGGCGCTGGAGGACGGCGAGGACCTCCTCCGCGGCGGCGGGGTCCAGGGCCGAGGTGGGCTCGTCGAGGACCAGCACCCGGGGGTGCGGGGTCAGGACGGAACCGATCGCGACGCGTTGGCGCTGGCCGCCGGACAGGGTGGCGATCGGACGGTCCCGCAGGTCCGTGAGGGAGAGCAGGTCGAGGGTCTCCTCGACACGGCGCCGCATCACCGACGGGGCGAGGCCGAGCGACTCCATCCCGTAGGCGAGTTCGTCCTCCACCGTGTCCGTCACGAAGTGGGACAGCGGGTCCTGGCCCACCGTGCCCACCACGTCGGCGAGTTCACGCGGCCGGTGCGTGCGGGTGTCCCGTCCCGCCACGGTGACCCGGCCGCGCAGGGTTCCGCCCGTGAAGTGCGGGACCAGTCCGCTCACCGCGCCGAGCACCGTCGACTTGCCGACCCCGGACGGGCCGACGAGCAGCACGAGTTCACCCTCCGGGACGTCGAGGTCCACCCCCTGGACGGCGGGTCCGGCCGCGCCGGTGTACGTCACGGAGACGTCCTCGAAGCGGATCATGAGGGCTCCTCGGGGGCCGGGGTTCGCAGGGGGGTCGGGGCCACGAAGGCGGGGAGCAGGCCCAGCAGGACGGCCGCCGCGGGCCCGAGCGGCAGGGTGGGAGCGACGAGGGGGACGACACCGGGGCGCAGGGCGGCGGGGTCGCCGGACGCGGCCAGGATCATCAGGGCCGCCACGGCCGCGCCGGATCCGGCGACCAGCCAGGCCCGCACGCCCCACACGTCGGGCCGGTAGCGGGTCCGCAGGGAGCGCCGGCCGCCCAGCCACAGGCCGCCGAGCGCCGCGGCGAGTCCGGCCAGCAGCACCGGCAGCCCGTACGTGCCGCCCTCGGCCGTCAACAGCCCGTAGGTGCCCGCGCACACGCCGAGCAGCCCGCCCAGGGTGAGGGCACCGGTCGTGCGGCGGACGGCGGGCGGAACCTGGGCCGTGCGCCCGTATCCGCGCGCGTCCATCGCGGCGGCCAGCGCGACCGAACGCTCCAACGCGCCTTCGAGGACCGGCAGTCCGACGTGCAGCAGCCCGCGCAGCCCCCGGTCGGGACGCCCCCGGAGCCGGCGCGCGGCGCGCAGCCGCTGGGCGTCGGCGATCAGATGCGGTGCGAAGGTCAGCGCGACGACCACGGCGACCCCCGCCTCGTACAGCGCCCCCGGCAGTGACTTGAGCAGCCGCGCCGGGTTCGCGAGGGCGTTCGCCGCGCCGACGCAGACGAGGAGGGTGGCCAGCTTCAGACCGTCGTACAGCGCGAAGACCACGCCCTCGGCGGTGACCCGGCCGCCGACGCGGATGCCCTGCGCCCAGTGCGGCAGCGGGAGTTCGGGGAGGGTGACGATCACGTGCGTGCCCGGGATGGGGGAGCCGAGGAGCACCGCGAAGGCCAGCCGGACGATCAGGACCGCGGCGGCCAGTTTCACGAAAGCGGTGTAGGAGCGGGCCCAGGGCGCGTCACTGCGGTGGGTGGCCACCACGTATCCCGCGACTCCGATGAGGAGGGCCAGGATCAGGGGGTTCGTGGTGCGCGAGGCCGCGGTGCCGAGGCCCAGGGCCCAGATCCACCAGGCTCCCGGATGCAGGGCGCCCGCGCGGGCCGACCACGGCGGCCGGGCCGGGGAGCCGGGCGGCGCGGCCGGTCCGTCGCCGGTCTCCCGGCGGCCCGGTTCCGGCAGGCCGGCGTCCGGCCGTCCCGGGGGACGGCCGGGGCGGCTCCGGTCCGTGGCCGCGGCGGTGGGATGTGCACGGTCGCCGGTGTTCATGGTCGCGCTCAGCCCCTGCGGCGGCGGGCCTGCCGGACGGCCGCCGCGCCGAGCGCCGCCACCGCGGCGACGCCCGCCCACAGGCCCACCGACGGACCGTGACCGGCCGGCTCGGCCGCACCCGGCCGGGCGGACGCGGTGGGTTCGGAGGCCGCGACCTGGTCGCCGCAGCCCGTGCGCGGGTAGCCGGAGATCGCGCACAGCAGGGCGTTGGTGTCGTAGCGCAGCGGTTTGGCGACCGCCGCCAGCGCCTCCGCGGTGCTCGCGTCGGGGGCGACGCGGGCGCACGCGGTGCGCGGGGCGGGCGGCCGCTCGCCGGACGGCGCGTCCGCGGCCGTGCCGGAGTCGATGACCAGCGCCACGCGCTTCGTGCCCCGCTCGGCGGCCGTGCCGGCACAGATCGCGGCGAAGTCCCGCTCCCCGCGCGGCTGTACGGCGTGCCGGGAGTCCTCGCTCACGGCGAAGCGGAAGCCCTCGACGTCACCGTCGGACGGCCGCGCGGTCGACGGGCCCTGGGTCGCGTACGTCCACTTCCCGCCGGCCAGGTCCCAGAAGGACCAGTAGCGGTAGCCGACCGCCCGGGCCTGCCCCGCGCCGCCGAGGACGAGGAGCAGGAGGGCGAGGGCGAGCGCCAGGGCCGGCGCGGTCGTCCGGCGGACGGTCACAGCTGTCGGTTCTTGTTGCGGCCGCTGATCAGGAAGCCGATGCCGACACCGGCGACCAGGCCGACACCGACGATCCACCACACGCCGAGCCCGCCGCCGTCGTCCTTCTTCTCGTCGTCCTTCTTCTCGCTCGGCGTGGCCGAGGCGCCCGCCGTGCTCGGCGCCGGGCCCGTCGCGTTCAGCTTCGCGACCAGGTCCTGGCCGCCGAAGTCACGCGGGTCGGTGCCGGTGCTGTGCGCGGCGAAGATCAGCTGCGCGTACGCGGCGGGGCCGGACTTGGCGGCCCAGGCGGCGGAGTTCTTCTCCAGCCAGGCGAGCGGCTTCTTCGCCTCCTTCGTGGCCCCGATGGACGACAGGGCCACGACCGCGTCCGCCGTGTTGCCGTAGTCGGGCTGGTCATCGGCACCGGGGAGCGAGGACTTCAGGTACGAGGTCTTGGCCAGCGCCCCGGCGAGGTAGTTGGCGCCGTTGCCCGCCGCGTCCGCCCGGTCGGGGGTCTCGGTGGTGACGCATCCCGTGAGGGCGTTCGTGTTTCCGGTCTGCGCGACGAAGCCCTGGCCCATGCCGGCCGTCACGCCCGCGGCGGTCGCGTCCGCGTTCGCCGCGAGCCTGCCCTTCTTGTCGGGCTGGTAGGCGAAGGCGCCGCCACCGTTTCCCTTGCACGGCATCGACAGCGTCAGCAGCGCGTCGTAGGGGGACTTGCCGTCCCTGGAGACGCTCTGGGGCTTCTTGCCGACCGCGTGCAGCGCGCCGACCACGACGGACGTCGAGTTGGTGTCGCTGGGCCCGCCGGCCATGTAGCCCCAGCCGCCGTCCTTGTTCTGCGCGGACTTCAGCCAGGTCACCGCCCGGCCGGTGGCGTCGTCGTGCCCGCCGAGCGCGGCCAGCGCCTGGACGGCGGCGGCGGTGCTGTTGGTGTCGACCTGCGTCTTGGCGTCGCACGCGGCGGAGGCGTCGGCGCGGAACGCGGCGAACGCGCCGTTCGCGCACTGCTGCCCGGTCAGCCAGTCCACGGCCTTCGCGGCGGGACGCACCCCGGCGGTGTCCTGGGCGAGCAGGGCGAGGGACTGCCGCCACACGCCGTCGTACGTCGGGTCGGTGGAGCCGTAGAGGCCGGAGGGGATCGCCGTCGACGGCGAGGGGGAGGAGTCCGCCGCGAGGGCGGCCGGTGCGAGCACCGCTCCGATCACGGTGGTGGCGGCCAGTACCGCGGCGGTGCGGCGAACGAACATGACTCTCCCAGTGGGGAGCCGGGCAGCACCGGGTACGACGAGGCATCCCGGGCGGCTCCGGCTCCGTATCCCTCGACGGTGCCGGCCGTCGGCGGACTGCCGAGGGCGCGAGCCGGTCACATCCCGGGCGAGGCGATCCGGCTCACCGCCGAAGCGGCTCACGGTTGCGGGTCAGCGCCGGATTTGCACCGGCTTCTCCTCGTACGGGTGTGATGACGACGGGCTCACTCTACCGGCCGTACGAAAGAACTTTCGTGCCGCCTGTGCGCCCGCCGGGGGCGGCGTTAGGTTCGGGCCATGCGGACGGGGAGACTGCTCGGTTCGGGGCGTTCGGCGGACGTCTACGAGATCGACGAGGCGTGGGTGCTGCGGCGGGACCGCGGCGGCTGGGGCGACGCGACGGCCGAGGCCGTCGTCATGCGGCACGTCCACGAGCACGGCTATCCGGTGCCGGGCGTGCGGGCCGCGACCCGCGCCGACCTGGTCATGGAGCGGCTGTCGGGGCCGACCATGCTGGAGGCGTTCGGGCAGGGGCTGCTGTCCCCGCCGGAGGCGGGCCTCGTCCTGGCCCGGCTGCTGCGCCGGCTGCACGCCGTGCCCGCGCGGTTGTCCGCCGATCCCGCGGTCCGCGTCCTGCACCTGGACCTGCACCCCGACAACGTGATGCTCACCCCGGACGGACCGAAGGTCATCGACTGGGCCAACGCCGAGGAGGGGCCGCCCGGCCTCGACTGGGCCACGTCCGCGGTGATCCTCGCCCAGGTCGCCGTGGGCGGCGGACCGATCGGCGACGTGGCGGGCGAGACGCTGGACGCCCTGCTCGACGCGAACGAGGACCAGGTGACGGAGAGCGCGCTGGCCGAGGCGCTGCGGCGCCGGGCGGCCAACCCGACGATGAGCGGCCGCGAGGTCGAGCTGCTCGGGGACGCGGAGGACCTGATCCGGGTGGTGCTCGGCCGGCGGTGAGCCGGCGCCCGTCCCACCAACCCGCGGCCGCCCGACAGCTTCTCCGTCCCCCTCGGCCCCTGCCCGACGCCGGTCCACCCGAAGCGGGGGCTCCGCCCCGGACCCCGCTCCTCGACGGCCGGAGGGGGTATCGCGTCCGGACTCATCCCGCCGTCGCGCGCCAGAAGGCGCACATCAGGGGGGTGGGCGTCGGACCCGTCATGCCGGTCTGGGTGAGCAGCAGGGCGACCGTTCCGGTGGACGGCACGAGGTGGCCGGTCGTGCCGGTGCCGCCGGTCCAGCCGTAGCGGCCGGGGACGTTCCACGGCTCGGTCGGGGCGATGTCGACCGGGGCGCCGTAACCCCACAGCGGCTGAGGACCGCGCCCGCCGAGGACCGCGCGGCCGATATGTGTGGGCCGGGACGCCGACAGGGGACCGCGTACGGCCAGGGGGTGGGGAGTCGAAGCCGCACGACGAGTGGCGGCAGGCCGACGGGGCCGTACGGCGGCCGGACGCCGGAGAGTCAGACCGCTACGTACGTCACCGGGTCGGTGCCCGTCACCGCCTCGGCCCGGCCCAGCTTCACCAGGCGCCGCACGTGCGCCTCGGCCTCCGACACGGCGATGTTCCGTGACCCGTACGGGATGTCGGCCCAGGGGCGGTTCCACTCCATGCGCTCGGCGATCTGCCAGGGGGTGAGCGGGGTGGCGAGGAGGGTCAGCAGGCCGGTGAGGCGGTCCTCGTGGTGGGCGAGCAGCTCGGTGACGCGGGCGGGCGCGTCGGTGAACACGTGCTGGTGGGCCGGGAGGACCTCGGCGGGGGCGAGCCGGCCGACGCGCTCCAGGGAGTCGAGGTAGTCGCCGAGCGGGTCGGCGATCTCGGCGAGGCCCTCGTCCCCGTCCGCGTACGGAGGGCGGCCGTGGGTGTCCGGATCCTCGTAGAGGCCGATGTGCGGGGTGATCCTCGGGAGCAGGTGGTCGCCGGAGAACAGGCGTCCGTTGCCCGCCAGCCGGGCGGGGTGTTCCTCCTCCAGGTGGAGGCAGACGTGGCCCGGGGTGTGGCCGGGGGTCCAGACCGCGCGCAGCCGGCGGCCGGGCAGCGGGAGGAACTCGCCGGGGACGATGTCGCGGTCGGGCAGCGCGGGGGAGAAGCCCGGCAGGGTGCCGGTGCGGCGCAGGGAGGTGCCCGCGCCGCGCAGGGGGGCGATGTGGTCCTCCGGGGCGCCGGACGCCTCCAGTTTGGCCACCATGTAGGCGAACCAGCGCTCGGGGCGGTTCTCCCGGGTGCGCCGCACGATGGCGGTGTCGGCCGCGTGCATCGCGATCCAGGCGCCGGACGCCTCGCGGACGCGGCCGGACAGGCCGTGGTGGTCGGGGTGGTGGTGCGTGATGACGACGCCGTGGATCTCCTCGACGGAGGTGCCGCAGTCCGTGAGCCCCTCGGTGAGGGTGTCCCACGAGGCGGGGTCGTCCCAGCCCGTGTCGACGAGCACCGGCCCCGCGTCGGAGTCGAGCAGATAGACCAGGGTGTGACCGAGGGGGTTGTCGGGGATGGGGACGCGGATCGACCGTACGCCCCCGCCGTGATCGCTCACCTGCGCCATGCGCTCCCACCCATCGCCGAGTTGCGGACACTATAACTAGAACGGGTTCCAATGGGAGCCCAAGTCGACTGTCCGGTACGCGGTGTTCACCGGTCGGGTCCGCGCCGTGGACTCATGTGACCGGAACTGGTATCAGTTCTCGTATCTGATGAAGCGTCAGAAGTGCTGGCAGTGGGCGTCCCTGGGAGGCAGTCGGCCATGACCGAGCTCGTGGAACACGGACAGCTGTTCATCGGCGGGGCGTTGACCGACCCCCTGGGCAAGGGCGTCATCGAGGTGATCTCGCCGCACACCGAGGAGGTCATCGGGCGGGTGCCGCACGCGTCGACGGCGGACGTCGACCGGGCCGTCGCCGCGGCGCGCCAGGCGTTCGACGAGGGGCCCTGGCCACGCATGAGCCTCGACGAACGGATCGCGGTCGTCACCCGCATCAAGGACGCGATCGCCGTACGGCACGAGGAGATCGCCCGTGTCATCTCCTCCGAGAACGGCTCCCCCTACTCGTGGAGCGTCCTCGCGCAGGCACTCGGCGCGATGATGGTCTGGGACGCGGCGATCACGGTCGCGCGCGGCTACACCTACGAGGAGGCGCGCGACGGCGTCCTCGGCAAGCTGCTCGTGCGGCGCGAGCCGGTGGGGGTGGTTGCGGCCGTCGTGCCGTGGAACGTCCCGCAGTTCGTGGCGGCGGCCAAGCTCGCTCCCGCGCTGCTGACCGGCTGCACCGTCGTCCTCAAGCCGTCGCCCGAATCACCCCTGGACGCCTATCTGCTCGGGGAGATCGCGCAGGAGGCCGGACTGCCCGAAGGGGTGCTGTCGATCCTCCCGGCGGACCGCGAGGTCAGCGAGTACCTGGTCGGACACCCCGGCGTCGACAAGGTCTCCTTCACCGGTTCGGTCGCGGCCGGGCGGCGCGTGATGGAGGTCGCCTCCCGTCATCTCACCCGCGTGACGCTGGAGTTGGGCGGCAAGTCGGCGGCCGTGGTGCTGCCGGACGCCGATCTCGACACGGCGGTGCCGGGGATCGTGTCGGCGGCCTGGATGAACAACGGCCAGGCCTGCGTGGCCCAGACCCGCATCCTCGTCCCGCGCTCCCGCTACGACGAGTTCGCGGACGCCTTCGCCGGCGCGGCGAACGCCCTGGTCGTGGGCGACCCGCTGGACCCGGCCACTCAGGTCGGCCCGCTCGTCGCCGAACGCCAGCGGCGCCGCAACCTCGACTACATCCGCATCGGCCAGGAGGAGGGCGCCAAGATCCTGGCGGGCGGCGGGCGCCCGGAGGGTCTCGACCGCGGCTGGTACGTCGAGCCGACCCTCTTCGGCGACGTCGACAACTCGATGCGCATCGCCCGCGAGGAGATCTTCGGCCCCGTCATCTGCCTGCTCCCGTACGGCGACGAGACCGAGGCCGTGAAGATCGCCAACGACTCCGACTACGGGCTCAGCGGCAGCGTCTGGACCGCGGACGTCGCCCACGGCATCGACATCGCCCGCCGGGTCCGCACCGGCACCTACTCCGTCAACACCTTCAGCCTCGACATGCTCGGCCCGTTCGGCGGCTACAAGAACTCGGGCCTGGGGCGGGAGTTCGGACCCGAGGGGTTCGGCGAGTTCCTGGAGCACAAGATGATCCACCTGCCGGCCGGCTGGGAGGCGTGAGGATGGGCGACCGCTGGCAGGTCGAGGTCGACCGCTCCGTCTGCATCGGCTCCGCCCAGTGCGTCCACCACGCCCCGGACGCCTTCCACCTCGACACCGCCCGCCAGTCCCACCCCACCACCCCGGAGACGGACGCCACCGAACAGATCCTCGAAGCCGCCGAGGGCTGCCCGGTCGAAGCCGTCATGATCACCCTGCTGGGCAGCGGGGAGCCGGTGTTCCCGCCGGAGGAGTAGGGGGCGGGGCGCCGGACGGGGGCTGCCCGGCCCTCGGTTACGCTCCACCGGTTCCGACCGATCGACCGGGGTGGGCAAGCGTGCACAAGACCGAGGCCAAGGAGCTGCTGGAGCAGGCGAGGGCGGCGTGGGAGGCCGAGGAGTGGCTGCGGTCCGCCGACCTCTACGAGCGGGTCCTGGAGCACTTCCCCGACGAGCGGCCGAGCGCGGTGTGGTGGTACGACGCCGCGCTCGCCCACAAGTTCCTCCGGAACTGGGACAAGGCCCTCGACCTCGGCCGGGAGGCGGCTGCCCGCGCCCCGCGCGGGGAGGGCGATCCCGCCTACTGGAACCTCGGCATCGCCGCCACGATCCGGCGCGACTGGACCACGGCCCGCGCGGCCTGGGCCGGCTTCGGCATCGAACTCCCCGAGGGCGAGGGCGAGATCGACGGCCGTTTCGGGGTCGCCTGTGTACGGCTGGACACGGACGGACAACGGGAGGTCGTGTGGATCGAGCGGTTGTGCCCGACCCGGGGGCGCGTGGTGAACGTGCCCGTGACGGGCGGCCGGCGGTACGGCGAGATCGTCGTGCACGACGGCGAGCCCACGGGCGAGCGTGTCTTCCGCGGCACGACCTGTCCCGTCTTCGACGAGCTCGAGCTCTTCGAGCCGTCCGAGCTGCCGACGTGGGAGGTGACGGTCGGCGCGGGCGACGCGGCGGACCTGGAGGCCCTGCTGGCCCTGTTCGCCGAGCACGGTCTCGGCGCCGAACCCGCGAGCGCGGTGCGGATGCTCTGCGCGTGTTGCAGCGAGGGAACCCATCAAGTGGACCGCGAGGTACGGGCGGGAGCCCAGGCGGTGTCGCTGGCGGCTCCCGAGCAGGAGGCGCGCCGCCTCCTGGACCGCTGGGCCGGCGAGAAGGCGATCGGTCGCAGCTGGAGCGGGCTGGCGCGGCCGGGCCTGGCCCGCCCGGACTCGCCGGGCGGCCCGTGAGCCGCACGCTCGCGTCTGCGGACGGCCCGTTCCTACGGTTCCCCCGGGGCCGTCAGGTCGATCAGGCGGCAGACCGTCTCGATGTCTATCTTGACCTGGGCGATCGAGGCGCGGCCCGAGAGCCAGGTGATCAGGGCCGAGTGCCAGGTGTGCTCGATGACGCGGACCGCGGAGAGCTGCGCCGGGGTCGGGTCGTCGAGGCCCATCGCGTCCAGGATGATCACCGTCGTCTGCCGGGACACCTGGTCGACCTCGGGGCTGACGCTGCGGTCGGCGAAGGTGAGGGCGCGGACCATCGCGTCCGCGAGGTGCGGCTCGCGCTGGAGGGCGCGGAACGCCCGCATCAGGGTCTCCGCCACCCGCTCCGCGGCGCTCTCCCCGGCCGGCGGCCGCTTGCGCAGCGTTCCGTGCATGTGCTCCAGCTGGTCCTGCATCGTGGCGACCAGCAGATGCACCTTCGAGGGGAAGTACCGGTACAGCGTGCCGAGCGCGACCTGCGAGGACTCCGCGACCTCGCGCATCTGCACGGCGTCGAAGCCGCCCCTGCTGGCCAGTTGCGCGCTCGCGTGCAGGATGCGGCGGCGACGCGCCTCCTGCCGCTCGGTGAGCGGCGGGGACGCGGGGCGGGAGGTGATGTGCGGGGTGGAGTGCGCCGACGCGTGCCCCGCGCCGGAGGACGCGGCAGGCCTGCCCGCACCCGGCGCCGGTCGCGCGTTCTTCGAGTCCGCCTTGGCTTCCGCAGACATGGTTCCGTTCCGTGACATCGGCGAGCGAGCGAGGAGTCCGCGCGGCAGGGCCGTCCGCCGCGCCGCGGACCAGCCGACCACGCCGCGCGGTCGTGGCGTGAATCACCTGATCCACCGCTCACACTGGCGCTACCTGCCGGTAGATTCAATGCTCCTTGAACGATCAAGTCTGAAACTTGTTCTAGATTAGCGTCCCGGCGTAATCTCGCGGGAAAGTGCAGGGAGAAGGGGGCCGGAAGTGACCGCTGAGGCCATGGAGGCGGGCCCCGGGGAGGGTACGGCAGCCGACGGGGAACCACCCCTGAGGATCGCGCTCCTCACGTACAAGGGAAACCCGTTCTGCGGCGGCCAGGGTGTGTACGTACGGCACCTCTCGCGCGAACTCGCCCGTCTCGGGCACCGGGTCGAGGTCATCGGCTCGCAGCCCTACCCCGTCCTCGACGAGGGCCTGCCCGGCCTGAGCCTCACCGAGCTCCCCAGCCTCGACCTGTACCGCCAGCCCGACCCGTTCCGCACCCCGGCGCGCGACGAGTACCGGGACTGGGTCGACGCCCTGGAGGTCGGCACCATGTGGACCGGCGGCTTCCCCGAGCCGCTGACCTTCTCGCTGCGCGCCCGCCGTCATCTGCGCTCCCGCCAGGGAGAGTTCGACGTCGTCCACGACAACCAGACGCTCGGATACGGCCTGTTGGGCGATGTCGGCGCCCCGCTGGTGACGACGATCCACCACCCCATCACCGTCGACCGGCAGCTGGAGCTGGACGCCGCCGAGGGCTGGAAGCGCCGCGCGTCCGTCCGCCGCTGGTACGCCTTCACCCGGATGCAGAAGCGCGTCGCGCGCCGCCTCCCGTCGGTGCTCACCGTCTCCGGCACCTCCCGCCAGGAGATCGTGGAGCACCTGCGCGTCGAGCGGGACCGCATCCACGTCGTCCACATCGGCGCGGACACCGACCTTTTCTCGCCGGATCCGTCCGTCCCCCAGGTGCCCGGACGCATCGTCACCACCTCCAGCGCGGACGTCCCGCTCAAGGGCCTCGTCTTCCTCGTCGAGGCGCTCGCGAAGGTACGCGCCGAACACCCCGGCGCCCACCTCGTCGTCGTCGGCCGCCGCGCCGAGGACGGACCGGTCGCCCAGGCCATCGAGCGCTACGGCCTCGACGGCGCCGTCGAGTTCGTCAAGGGCATCTCCGACGCCGAACTCGTCGACCTCGTCCGCTCGGCCGAAGTCGCCTGCGTGCCCTCCCTGTACGAGGGCTTCTCGCTGCCCGCCGCCGAGGCGATGGCCACCGGCACGCCCCTGGTGGCCACCACCGGCGGCGCCATCCCGGAGGTCGCGGGCGCCGACGGCGAGACGTGCCTCGCGGTCCCGCCCGGCGACTCGGGCGCCCTGGCCGCCGCCCTGACCCGGCTCCTCGGCGACGCCCCGCT
Organism: Streptomyces sp. NBC_01428; assembly: GCF_036231965.1. Classification (NCBI taxonomy): domain Bacteria; kingdom Bacillati; phylum Actinomycetota; class Actinomycetes; order Kitasatosporales; family Streptomycetaceae; genus Streptomyces; species Streptomyces sp. NBC_01428. The sequence goes on from NZ_CP109499.1 coordinate 6,390,204, forward strand.
GCGCACGCGGCTCGGCGCCGCCGGCCGCGCGCGGGTCCTGGAGCGCTTCACCTGGGCGCGGGCGGCCGAGGGCACGGTGGCCCACTACCGCGCGGCCATCGCCCTCTCCGCACCCCGGCCGCCGGCCCGCCGGGCGACCCCCGCGGTGACGCCGGCCGCGGCCTCCGTCCCGCCCGTCGCCCCGGACACCGACCGCGCGGCCGCAGCGGACGCCGGACCCGCCGACGCCGCGGCACAGACTCCCGCCACCGAACCCGTTGCAGCCAACCGCGAAAGCAGGGCCACGTGCTGACCGTCGACTTCTCCCGGTTCCCGCTCGCCCCGGGCGACCGTGTCCTGGACCTCGGATGCGGGGCCGGCCGGCACGCGTTCGAGTGCTACCGGCGCGGCGCCCAGGTCGTGGCGCTGGATCAGAACGGCGAGGAGATCCGCGAGGTCGCGAAGTGGTTCGCCGCGATGAAGGAGGCCGGTGAGGCGCCCGCCGGGGCGACCGCCACCGCGATGGAGGGCGACGCGCTCCATCTGCCCTTCCCCGACGAGTCCTTCGACGTCGTCATCATCTCCGAGGTCATGGAGCACATCCCCGACGACAAGGGTGTCCTCGCCGAGATGGTCCGCGTGCTCAGGCCGGGCGGCCGGATCGCGATCACCGTGCCGCGCTACGGCCCGGAGAAGGTCTGCTGGTCCCTGTCCGACGCCTACCACGAGGTCGAGGGCGGCCACATCCGCATCTACAAGGCGGACGAACTGCTCGCCAAGATCCGCGAGGCCGGACTGCGCCCCTACGGCTCCCACCACGCGCACGCCCTGCACTCGCCCTACTGGTGGCTCAAGTGCGCGTTCGGCGTCGACAACGACAAGGCGCTGCCCGTGCGGGCGTACCACAAGCTCCTGGTCTGGGACATCATGAAGAAACCGCTGGCCACCCGGGTCGCCGAACAGGCACTGAACCCGCTGATCGGCAAGAGCTTCGTGGCGTACGCGACCAAGCCCCACCTGCCGCGCCTCGCCGGCGCGACGGACTCCGGCGCGAGCACCCCCGAGGCGGACGCCACGTGACCACTCCCCGGACAGAACACCTCGTCCTGCCCGGGGTCCTCACCGCAGAGGAGGCCGCCGTCACCGTGCGCGGCATCCTCGCGGTGCAGCGCCCCGACGGAGCCCTCCCGTGGTTCCGCGGTCACCATCTCGACCCGTGGGACCACACCGAGGCGGCCATGGCGCTCGACGCGGCCGGGGAGCACGAGGCCGCCGAACGCGCCTACGCGTGGCTGGCCCGGCACCAGAACGCGGACGGATCCTGGTACGCGGCCTACGCCGACGGGCAGTTCGACGAGGTCACCGACCGCGGCCGGGAGACCAACTTCTGCGCGTACATCGCGGTCGGCGTCTGGCACCACTACCTCGCCACCGGCGACGACGCGTTCCTGGACCGCATGTGGCCCGCCGTCTACGCGGCCGTGGAGTTCGTGCTGCGCCTCCAGCAGCCCGGCGGACAGATCGGCTGGAAGCGCGAGGACGACGGGACGGCCGTCGACGACGCGCTGCTGACCGGGAGTTCGTCGATCCACCACGCGCTGCGCTGCGCCCTGGCCATCGCCGAACAGCGCGAAGAGCCGCAACCCGACTGGGAGTTGGCGGCCGGCGCACTGCGCCACGCGATCCGGTGCCACCCGGAGCGGTTCCTCGACAAGGACCGCTACTCCATGGACTGGTACTACCCGGTGCTCGGCGGCGCGATGACCGGCGCCGAGGCCACGTCACGTATCGAGGAGGGCTGGGACCGCTTCGTGGTGCCCGGCTTCGGGGTGCGCTGCGTGGTCCCCAACCCGTGGGTGACCGGCGGCGAATCGGCCGAACTCGCCCTCGCCCTGTGGGCGGTGGGCGAGTCCGACCGTGCCTTGGAGATCCTTCAGTCCATCCAGCACCTGCGCGATCCGGAGACCGGCCTGTACTGGACGGGGTACGTCTACGAGGACCGGGCCGTCTGGCCCGAGGAACTCACCACCTGGACGGCGGGCTCCGTGCTGCTCGCCGTCGCCGCACTGGGCGGTGACGAGGCAACCTGCGCCGTCTTCAGCGGTGAGCGCCTGCCGACGGGGCTGGACCCCGACTGCTGCGCCCGGACCTGACCGGCGGATCAGGCCCGGGACCCACTGGACATCCGGACCCTCCGGATGTTCCCGGTCGTCAGTGCCGGTGCATGCGGTTCGCTATGGCGTGCCCGATGAACAGGTAGACGACGGCGGCGAGACCGTAGCCGGCGACGACACGCGCCCACTGCTCGTCGAAGGTGAACAGGTCACGCGACCAGCCGGCGAGCCAGCTTGCCAGGTTGTGGATGAACTGCACGAGGTCGTTGCCACGATTGGCGTCGAGCAGATACATCAGAATCCAGAGACCGAGGATGACGGCCATAACATCCGCGACGATCGCGATGACCGTCCCCGCAGAATTCGAGCCGTTGCGATATCGAGGGGACATGACCAGCGTGTTGCCCGGCGCCGCTGAATGAAACCCGAACGGCTTCGGTCAAGTGGCGCAGGTGTGCGAACCGGGTGAGGCTGCCGTGGAGAGCCGTGTCGCCCCGGGGCCGGGGAGGACCGGCGGACCAGGGAGAACCGTTCCCCCATCCGGAGGATCCCGTGCCCGTACCCGTACGGCGCCTGTTCGTGGCGCTGACCCTCTGCTGTGCCCTGATCGGCGGTGCCACCGCCTGTGGCAGCGACAGTTCCAGTTCCTCGCAGCAGGACACCGCCGCCGTCGTCCCCGCGAAGGGCACCCCCACGCCGACGACCTCCGCCGAGAAGCAGAAGTTCGCCAAGACCCGCTTCGTGGCGAACGCGGGGCTCGCGGCCGGCGCGACCTACCAGTGGATCGTCAAGCCCTACAAGGCGGGCAAGTTCAAGAAGGGCGCCAAGGGGCGCAAGCTCGCCCTGGTCAAGGCCGGACTCGCGGGCGCCTTCGCCTACAACCGCCTCAAGGCCGCCTCGAACAACGCCAAGGGCGACCCGACGCTCGCCAAGGCCGTCGCCCCGCTCACCGCGGGCATCGACGCCCTGAAGGACCTGCCGGCCAAGCTCCGCAAGGGCGACTCCACCGACTCCGTCACGAACTCCTTCGACGACGTCATCAACAAGGTGAAGGAAGCAGGCAAGAGCGCGGGCGCCGAGGTCAAGGACAAGGTGCCGTCGGCCTCGCAGCTCAGCGGCAGCTGACCGTAGCAGGACCGATCTCCCGCCGCCGGCCTAGGAGTTGAGCTCCGCGAGCACGCGCAGGGTGTGGGGGTCCGGGGACAGGACCAGCAGGTCGGTCACCGGGCCCTTGCGCCACGACTCCAGCCGTTCGGCGATGCGTTCACGCGGTCCGACGAGCGAGATCTCGTCGGCGAAGGCGTCCGGCACGGCCGCCACGGCCTCCTCGCGTCGCCCTTCGAGGAACAACCGCTGGATCCTGCGGGCCTCCTCCTCGAACCCCATGCGGGCCATCAGGTCGGCGTGGAAGTTGCGGGCGGCGTGCCCCATCCCGCCGATGTAGAAGCCGAGCATCGCCTTGACCGGCAGCAGCCCCTCGGCCACGTCGTCGCAGACCTGCGCGCGGGCCATCGGCGCCACCAGGAAGCCCTCGGGCAGGTCGTCGAGCGCCGCCCCGTACGCCTGCGGCCGGTTCGGCGCCCAGTACAGCGGCAGCCATCCGTCCGCGATCCGGGTCGTCTGCGCCACGTTCTTCGGGCCCTCCGCGCCGAGCAGGACGGGCAGGTCGGCCCGGAGCGGATGCGTGATCGGCTGCAGCGCCCTGCCGAGCCCCGTACCGTCCGCCCCCCGGTACGGATGCGAGTGGAAGCGCCCGTCCAGCTCCACCGGGCCCGCCCGCCGCAGGACTTGGCGTACGACGTCGACGTACTCCCTGGTCGCGGTCAGCGGCGACCTCGGGAACGGCCGCCCGTACCAGCCCTCGACGACCTGCGGACCCGACAGCCCGAGCCCGAGCATCATGCGCCCGCCGGACAGATGATCCAGGGTGAGCGCGTGCATCGCGGTGGTCGTGGGGGAGCGGGCGGCCATCTGCGCGACGGCGGTGCCCAGTCGGATGCGTGAGGTCCGCGCCGCGATCCAGGTGAGCGGCGTGAACGCGTCCGAGCCCCACGACTCCGCGGTCCACACCGAGTGGTAGCCGAGCCGCTCCGCCTCCTGAGCGAGCGGCACATGGTCCGCCGAGGGGCCGCGCCCCCAGTAGCCGAGCGCGAGACCGAGCCGCATGTCGCCTCCAGAGCCAGCATTCTGACGATCCGTCAGGTCACGGGATGCTGCGACTGTACGACAACGGCCCCCCGCCGGAAAGGGCGAGGGGCCGGTGCGAGGGCGAAGCGGGGGTCAGCCGCGCTGGATCCCCGACGTGTCCTGCAGGACACCACGACGGCCGTCCTGCGTCTGCGCCACCAGGGCCGCACCACGCTGCTCGACGGCCAGGTACCAGGTGCCCGGCGCCAGTTCGGCGATCGGCGACTGCGCGCCGTCCTCCGAGAACAGCGGCCGCGCGACCGGCACGGCGAACCAGAACGGCGAGAAGTCCTGCGAGGGCTGCTGCGGCGGCGGGGTCGACGACTGCGGCTGCGGCTGGTTCGGCTGCCCGCCGAACGGCTGTCCCTGCTGCGCGGGCTGGGCACCGTAAGGCTGCCCCGGCTGTCCGGGCTGCCCCGGCTGTCCGGCACCCGGGTACCCGTACCCACCCTGCGGCTGACCGCCGTAGGGCAGAGGGGCGGCCGGCTTGGGGGCGCCGACGAGGGCGGCCTGGAGCGGGGGAAGGAGCGGAGTCGCCACGGCGGCGGCCGCGAGGATGAGGGCGGCGATGAAGCCGAGGATGGTTCCGGCGGCTGCATTGGTCCTGTCCGGAACGTCAACCAGCGTCCAGAACATGGTCCACGCGACGAGGACCGTGAAGGCCACGCCGACCGTGCCGAGGTCGAGCCCCGCGACCTTGCGCGGCTGCGGCAGGCAACGATTGGCGACGATCAGGGCGGCACCGATGACACCGCCCATGTAGACGCCAAGACCGGTGCCGAGGCTGTCCCATGCGTTCTGGTCGAAGTCGAACCCGGAAACGGTGTAGAGCTGCAGGAACGACGCGATGAACAGCAATACCGCTGCTCCGATCACCACGCCGTCGCCTCGAGTGAGGGAGCGGATATTCACTTCAGGTCCTTCGTCAGTCGTCTCGTCATCGGTGGAGGCATCGCTGTTCGCCGTGTCGCCGTCATGGTGTCGCCGTCGGGTCCCGGTGTGCAGCGCGGGGGCGGCCCCTCATCGTACGGACGACACTATCGCCCGTCCTAGGAGGGTGTCCGCCGGGTTGGACGCGTCGATCACTACCCGTGCAGGAAGCTCACGATTCCCTCAGAGATCCCCCGTGCCGCCTTCTGCCGCCAGGCGCCGCTGGTGAGCAGCGCGGCATCCTTGCTGTCGCGCATGTTGCCGCACTCGATGAACACCTTCGGAACCGTTGACAGATTGAGACCGCCGAGGTCCGTCCGCACGTCAAGACCGGTGCCGTCGCCGATGTAGTTGGAGGGGGCGCTGCCCGTCTCGCGGACGAAGAGGCCGGCGATGCGCTCGCCCAGTTCTCGCGAGGACGCGACGATCGGGCGGGTGTCGGCGCCGCCCGCGTGCACGGACCCCGGCAGGATCACGTGGAACCCGCGGTTGCCGGACGCCGAGCCGTCGGCGTGGACGGAGACGACCGCGTCCGCGTGCGCCTTGTTGCCGATCCGGGCCCGCTCGTCGACACAGGGACCCCAGGAGCGGTCGCCGTCGTGGGTCAACTTCACGGTGGCGCCCTCGTGTTCGAGGATCGTCCGCATCCGGTTCGCCACGTCGAGGGTGAAGATGGCCTCCGCGTACCCCGCGTTGGTCGACGTCCCCGTCGTGTCGCACTCCTTGCGGTTCGTGCCGATGTCCACCTTGCGGTTGATCTCGGACGTGTGCTGGAAGTTGCCGGGGTTGTGCCCCGGGTCGATCACCACGACCTTGCCCTTCAGGGGGCCGGAACCGGCCGGCTTCGCACCGGTCTCGGAGCCCGACGGGGAAGCCTTCGGGGACTTCCCCGGCTTGCTGTCGTCCCGCGCGGTCGCGGAGGCGGAACCCGCCGCCGAGGGGGCGCCGGAGCCGGGCGCCGAGGACGACGTGGCGGGGGCGGCCCGGTCGGACCCGCCTCCCGAGTCGTTCCCGACGGCCAGCCACACCAGCCAGCCGGCCAGTGCGCCCGGGACGAGCGCGGCGACCGCGACGGTGAGGGGCCCGCGCCGGAAACGGCGCGGCTGGGGCGGATCGAAGTCAGGGCCTACGTACGACACGTCAGCCACCCTAGCGGGCGTCCACCGTGTCCACGGGGTCCGCACCGATGCCGGGACGGTTCGAGGGAAGGGCCCGCCGGGCGCGGGCCCTTGCCGATGCCGGTCAGATCCCCGCCCCGGTCCGCCGCAGCACCCGCAGCGAGTCCATGACCCCGATCTCGGTGAACGCGCCCGATTCCAGGGCCCGGAGGTAGACGCGGTACGGGGCCTGGCCGGTGAACTCGTCGACGGGGTCCGGGAAGACGTCGTGGATGACGAGGAGGCCACCCTCGGCGACATGGGGCGCCCAGCCCTCGTAGTCCCCGCTCGCGTGCTCGTCGGTGTGGCCGCCGTCGACGAAGACGAGACCGAGGGGCGTGCGCCAGAACGCGGCGATCTGCGGCGAGCGGCCGACCAGCGCGACGACGTGGTCCTCCAGGCCCGCCCGGTGCAGGGTCCGGCGGAACGTGGGCAGTGTGTCCATGCGCCCGATCTCCGGGTCGACCGTCGACGGGTCGTGGTACTCCCAGCCCGGCTGCTGCTCTTCGCTGCCCCGGTGGTGGTCCACCGTGACGGCGGTCACGCCCGCCTCACGTGCGGCGTCGGCCAGCAGGATCGTCGAGCGGCCGCAGTAGGTGCCGACCTCCAGGAGCGGCAGCCCCAGCCGCCCGGCCTCGACGGCGGCCTCGTACAGCGCCAGCCCCTCGGCCGTCGGCATGAACCCCTTGGCCGCCTCGAAGGCGGCGAGGATCTCGGGCTTGGGTGCCGCGGGCATGGGGTCCTCCATCGGTGCGAACGGCGTCGACGGTGTCGACGACCTCAACAGCGCGCACGTCGTGAGCGTTGCGGGCGACGGGCCGACCCATCGTGCACCACACCCCCGCCGCGTGGGCGACGGGGGTGTGGATGATCACGTGCCGAGGAGCGGGCCGGGGTCAGGCGGTGACGCCCGCGTTCTCGCCGGGCAACGCCAGATCGAGGTCGACAGGCCGGTCGTCGCCCGCGTGCGTCGCGGACGAGGCGAGCGGGCCGTGGCCGGCGGCCCGGGCGGCGAGCACGTACGCGCCCTGCGCCGGGACGGCGAGCGCGTAGCCGCCGTTCTCGTCGGAGAGGGTGGCGCCCGCCTGCCGGCCACGCCGGTCGATCAGGGTGACCTTGGCGCGGGCGACCGGGTCGCCGGACGCGTTCAGGACCCGGCCGCGGAAGCCGCCGAGCACCTCGTGCGCACGCTCCAGCGCGGCCTCCTCCTCGCTGCTCGCGCGCAGCTGCGGCGCGGAGGCCTGGCGCTGGCGGGGCAGGAAGAGGGCCAGGACCAGGCCGACCAGGACGGCGCCGGTGGCGATCATGAACGACACCCGGAAGCCGTGCATGGTCGGGATCGCGGCGCCGCCGACGTGGTTCGCCGTGTTGGCGAGCACCATGCCGATGACGGCGCTCGACACGGACGTGCCGATGGACCGCATCAGGGTGTTCAGGCCGTTCGCCGCACCCGTCTCCGAGGCCGGGACGGACCCGATGATCAGGGCGGGCAGCGAGGAGTAGGCGAGCCCGATGCCCGCGCCGAGGACGACGGCGATGACCAGGGACTGCCAGGCGGCGCTCATCAGGCCGAGACCGGCGCCGTAGCCGATCCCGATGATCACCATGCCGAGGATGAGGGTGACCTTGGGGCCGTACTTCGCCGACAGCCGCGCGTACACCGGGGCCGTGACCATCATCGTCAGGCCGAGCGGCATCACGAGCAGGCCCGCGCTCACCATCGACTGGCCGAGGCCGTAGCCGGTGGACTTCGGGAGCTGGAGGAGCTGCGGCAGGACGAGGGAGACGACGTAGAAGGAGACGCCGACCATGATCGAGGCGAGGTTGGTGAAGAGGACGGCCGGGCGGGCCGTGGTGCGCAGGTCGACCAGCGGGGCCTTCAGGCGCAGCTCCATCACGCCCCACAGCAGCAGGACGGCGACGGACGCGCCGAAGAGGCCGAGCGTGGTGGGCGCGGTCCAGCCCCAGTCGCTGCCCTTGGTGATCGGCAGCAGGAAGAGCACGAGACCGACGGACAGGCCTATCGCGCCCAGCACGTCGAAGGTCCCCTGGGCCCGCATCGGGGACTCCGGGACGACGAGCAGGGTGAGGACGATGGAGATGACACCGAGGGCCGCGGCACCGTAGAAGAGCGCGTGCCAGTTGGCGTGCTGCGCGACGAGGGCCGCCGCGGGCAGCGCGAGACCGCCGCCGACGCCGATCGAGGAGCTCATCAGCGCCATCGCGGAGCCGAGCTTCTCGCGGGGGAGCATGTCGCGCATCAGGCCGATGCCGAGCGGGATGGCGCCCATCGCGAAGCCCTGGAGCGAACGGCCCACGATCATCGGCAGCAGCGTGCTGGTCAGTGCGCTGATCAGGGCGCCGACCACCATGATGGACAGGCTGGTCAGCAGCATGCGCCGCTTGCCGAAGAGGTCGCCGAGGCGGCCCATGATCGGGGTGGCAACGGCGCCCGCGAGCAGGGTCGAGGTCAGGACCCAGGTGGCGTTGCTGGGCGCGGTTCCCAGCAGTGCCGGCAGGTCCTTGATGACCGGGACGAGCAGGGTCTGCATCACCGCGACAACGATGCCCGCGAACGCGAGCACCGGCACGGTCGCGCCGCTCGGCCTCCGCGCGGGCTGGTCGGTCGTCGTGTGCGTCATTGCGTGGGGCCTCCAGGCCGTAAGAAAGCGAGCACTCAGAAGAGAGGTGAAGCGGAAAAGGGGTGATCCGTGCGGATTCGAGGGACGGTCGGTCGGGCTGATCCATGCGGATGCGGGGACGTCGGTCGGCTGATCCGTGCGGAATACGTGCAAGGAGAACCCGGTGTGCCCGGGCAACTATTCCGATGCTTCGGCGTACTAACGAATTCTTGACCGTTCCATGAGGATCTGACCTACCGTCAGAATGGAACGTGTTCTAGTCTGGCGCCCGATCCACGCACCTTGGGCCTTCGGGGAGGCACGCATGGGCATCGCGATCACGCCGGAACAGCGGGAGCTGGCCGAGGCCGTCCATGGCTGGATCGCCCGCGCCGTGCCACCCGAGGAGGTCCGAAAACTCCTCGACGCCCCGGGCACCGGCCGCCCGCCGTTCTGGGACGCGCTCGCCGCGCAGGGGCTGCTCGCCGTGCACCTTCCGGAGGAGTACGGCGGGGGCGGCGGCGACCTCCTCGACCTCGCCGTGGTCGTGGAGGAGGCCGCGCGGGCGGCACTTCCGGGACCGTTCCTCGCGCACGTCCTCGCGGCAGCGGTCCTCGCGTCGGCCGCCTCCGCGTCCGCCGTCCCCGCGTCCACGGCTCGGACCGCCGGGGATTCTCCCGGGCCGGGCGACCGCGGTGCGGGCGGGCTCGGCGGGCTCCGCGGTCTCCTGCGGGATCTCGGCTCCGGGAACCGTGTCGGGGCGGTCGCGTTCGGCGCCGGTTCCCTGACCGCCGAGGCCGTGGACGGCGGCGGATACCTGCTCGACGGGGTCGCGCCACCCGTGCTCTCCGGCGCCGACGCGGACGTCCTGGTGCTCGTGGCGTCCGTCGTGACCGGCGGGCCGGCGAGACGTCCGGGGGCCGGCGACGCGGCAGGAGGCGATCCGGGCGGTGGCGGAGAGCGCCGGGGTGATCCGAGCGGCGGCGGAGGGGCCGGGGGTGATCCGGGGCGCGGCGGAGGGTCCGAGGCGGGGAGCGGGTCCGTCTGTCTGGTCGTCGACGCCCGGGATCTCGTCGTACGGCCGCACGAGAGCGCCGATCCCACGCGGGGGACCGCCGAGGTGCGCGCCGAGGGGGTCCGGGTCGGCGCCGACCGGGTGCTCGCGGCGGGCCCGCCGACGGTCCGGGACCTGGCCGCCGTCGTCCTCGCCGCCGACGCCTGCGGCACCGCCGCGTGGGCGCTGGACACCGCGGCCGGGCACGCCCGGGTCCGCGAACAGTTCGGCCGCCCCATCGGACGGTTCCAGGGCGTGAAGCACCTGTGCGCCGGCATGCTCGTCCGGCTGGAACAGGCCCGGGCCCTCACCTGGGACGCCGCACGCACCGGGCGGGAGCCGTCCCCCGTACGGGAACTGGTGGCCTCCCTCGCCGCGGGCTCCGCACTCGACGCCGCCCTCACCTGTGCCGAGGACTGCGTCCAGATCCTCGGCGGCATCGGATTCACCTGGGAACACGACGCCCACCTGTATCTGCGCCGCGCCCTCGTGGCGCGCCAGCTCTACGGGGCCGGGAGCGGACACCTGCGCCGGGCCGCCCGGCTCGCCCGGGACGGCGTACGCCGGGAACTGCGCCTCGAACTCCCGCCCGAGGCCGACCGGTACCGCTCCGAGGCCCGCCGGGTGATCGACCCGGTGCGCGGTCTCGACCCCGCGGCGGTCCGCAGGGCGCTGGCGCCCACCGGCTACGCCGCCCCGCACCTGCCCCCGCCCCACGGGCTCGGCGCGGGACCCGTCCGGCAGCTCGCCGTGCAGCAGGAGCTGGCGGCGGCGGGCGTACGGATCGCCGACCTCGGGATCGCCACCTGGGTCGTGCCGTCCCTCATCGCCCATGGCACCGCCGCCCAGCAGGAGCGCTATCTGCTGCCCACGCTGCGCGGAGACCTGCTGTGGTGCCAGCTCTTCTCCGAGCCGGACGCCGGTTCCGACCTCGCCTCGCTGCGCACCCGGGCCGAGCGCACCGCGGACGGCCGGTGGCGGATCAACGGGCAGAAGGTGTGGACGAGCGCGGCGCAGTGGGCCGACCACGGCATCCTGCTCGCCCGGACCGACCCGGACGCACCCAAGCACCGGGGGCTCACCTACTTCCTCGTCGACATGAAGACCACGGACGGCATCGACGTCCGGCCCCTGAAGGAGATCACCGGGGACTCCCTGTTCAACGAGGTCTGGTTCGACGACGTGCTGCTCCCCGCGGACGCGGTCGTCGGCGAGGTCGACGACGGGTGGCGGGTCGCCCGCAACACCCTCGGCAACGAACGCGTCCACATGGCCGACCAGTTGACCTTCGACACCGGTCTGGAGGCGCTGATACGGGCGGACGTCGACGCGGCCCGGCTGGGCGCCCTGCTCGCCGAGGCGCACGCCCTGGCCTGCATCGGGCTGCGCACGACGCTCCAGCAGGTGTCCGGCACCGAACCGGGCGCGGGCGCCTCCGTACGGAAGCTGGTGCAGACCGCCCACCAGCAGCGGGTCGCCGAACTCGCCCTCGAACTCCTCGGTCCCGAGGGCGCGTTGCGCGAGGGGCCGGGCGAACGGGCCGTGCACGGCTTCCTGCTCTCCCGCTGCCTGACGATCGCCGGCGGCACCACGCAGGTCCAGCTCAACGTCGTCGCCGAACGCATCCTCGGCCTGCCACGAGACTAGGAGCGCCACCGCCATGACAGCCAAGCCCGCCAAGCCCGCCACGAGCACCGAGCCCGCCACGAGCACCGACCCAGCCAGGCCTGCCAAGCCGGCCAAGTCCGCCATGAAGTCGTACGTCGTCGGGGTCGGCATGACCCGGTTCGAGAAGCCCGAGACCCGGGACTGGCAGTACTGGGACATGGTCCGGGAGGCCGGTTCCGGCGCCCTCGCGGATGCGGGGATCGCCTACACCGACGTGGAGCAGGTCCCCGTCGGCTACTGCTTCCAGGCGTCCACCGCCGGTCAGCGCGCCGCGTACGAACTCGGCCTGACCGGCGTGCCGGTGTACAACGTGAACAACAACTGCGCGACCGGAGCGAGTGCGTTGATGCTCGCGCGGCAGTTCGTCGAGGGTGGCCTCGCGGACTGCGTCCTCGCGCTGGGCTTCGAGAAGATGAAGCGCGGCGCCCTCGGATCGGGCGCGGACGGCGGCGACTTCTCGACCTCGCCGGTCGCCCGCCACTACGGGATCATGGCCGCCCGGCACGGCTTCGAGATGACCCCGCCCACCGCGCAGATCTTCGGCGACGCCGCCCGGGAGCACATGGAGCGGTACGGCACCACCGAGGCCCAGCTCGCCGCCGTCGGCGCCAAGAACCACCGGCATTCGCAGCACAACCCGTACGCGCAGTTCCAGGACGTGTACTCCGTCGACGAGATCCTCGCCGCCCGGACCGTGCACCGGCCGCTGACCAAGCTCCAGTGCTCGCCGACCTCGGACGGGGCCGCCGCCGCGGTCGTCGTGTCCGAACGGTTCGTCGACCGCCACGGACTCGGGGACCGGGCCGTCGAGATCGTCGCGCAGGCGATGACCACCGACACCGAGGAGTCCTTCGCCTCCGGCTCCTGCATCGACGTCGTCGGCCGGCCGATGTCACGCGAGGCCGCGCGCCAGGTGTACGAACGCTCCGGACTCGGCATCGGGGACGTGGACGTCGTCGAACTCCACGACTGCTTCTCCGTCAACGAGCTGCTGACCTACGAGGCGCTCGGCATGTGCGAGGAAGGGGAGTCCGGCAAGCTCGTCGAGTCCGGCGCGACGACGTACGGCGGACGCTGGGTGGTGAACCCCTCGGGCGGCCTGATCTCCAAGGGGCATCCGCTGGGCGCGACCGGCATCGCCCAGGTCGCCGAACTCGTCTGGCAGGTGCGGGGCGAGGCCGCGGCCCGCCAGGTGCCCGGCGCGCGCGTCGGGCTCGCCCACAACATCGGCCTGGGCGGCGCGGCCGTGGTCACGCTGCTGCGCGCGGGTGTCTGAGGCGGCCCCCCCGCCCGTCCCACGGCCTAGGTCCGGCGGCCGCGCCCGGCTGCGTCGAAATCCCGATGCCAGGAGCGTCCGCCGGTTGAGAGCATGACACCCATGCTCCGAGCCGCTGAAGACACCCGTACCTCCGCACCGGTCGCGCCACCCGCCTGGGTGGTGATCGCGCTCGCCTGCGCCGGACAGTTCCTCGTCGTCCTCGACGTGTCCGTCGTCAACGTGGCGCTGCCGTCCATGCGGGCCGACCTGGGGCTGAGCGCGCCGGGGCTGCAATGGGTGGTGAACGCCTACTCGATCGCCTTCGCCGGGTTCATGCTGCTCGGCGGCCGGGCCGGAGACCTGTACGGCCGCAAGCGGATGTTCCTGGTCGGGCTCGCCCTCTTCACCCTCGCCTCGGTCGGCGGAGGCCTCGCGCAGGAGGGCCCGCAGCTCCTGGTGGCGCGGGCCGTGCAGGGGCTCGGGGCGGCCGTGCTCGCGCCCTCGACGCTGACGATCCTGACGTCGGCCGTCCCGGCGGGCGCCGCCCGTGCGCGTGCCATCGCGACCTGGGCGGCCGTCGGGGCCGGGGGCGGTGCCGCGGGCGGACTCGTCGGCGGCCTGCTCGTGGACGGGCTGTCCTGGCGCTGGGTCCTGCTCATCAACGTGCCCGTCGGCGCCGTCGTGCTGGCGGGCGCCGCCCGCTGGCTGGTGGAGAGCCGCGCCGGGAACGGGCGCCGCCTGGACCTGCCGGGCGCACTCCTCGTGACGGCCGGGCTCGCCACCCTCGCCTACGGCATCGTGCAGACGGAGGCCGAGGGCTGGACGTCGGCGGCGACCCTGGTGCCGCTCTGCGCCGGACTGGCCCTCATCGGAGCCTTCCTGGCCGTCGAGGCACGGACCAAGGCACCCCTGATGCCCTTGACGCTGCTGCGGGTGCGGTCGGTGTCCTCGGCGAACGCGGCGATGTTCGTCAGCGGCTCCGCCATGTTCTGCATGTGGTTCTTCATGACCCTCTACGCGCAGAACGTCCTCGGCTACTCGCCCCTCGGTGCCGGTCTCGCCCTGATGCCCAGCTCCCTCGCGGTGGTCCTCGGCTCGAAGCTGGCGCCCCGGCTCATGACGGTGACCGGACCGCGCACCGTCGCCGTCCTCGGCACCCTCCTCGCGGCGGTCGGCTTCGGCTGGCAGTCCACGATGACGGCGGCCGGCACCTATCTGACGGCGATCATGCTCCCGGGCATCCTGATGATGGCGGGCGCGGGCCTCGCGCAGACCCCGCTCGCCTCCCTCGCCACCTCCGGCGCGACCCCACAGGACGCGGGCCTGGTCTCGGGACTGGTCAACACCTCGCGCGTGATGGGCGGTTCCCTCGGCCTCGCCGTCATGTCCACCATCGCCGCGGCCCGCACGGGGGACAGCCTCTCCGCCGAGTCCCTCACCGCCGGCTACGCCCTGGCCTTCCGCACCAGCGCCGCCCTGCTGGTGGCCGGTGCCGCCCTGATGCTCGTATGGCTGCCACGGAGAACGTCACGCGGATGAGGCAACGGGATCGGGCCCTCGTGGACTCCTTCACGCATCGAGGAGGTGTTCATGGGGGATCGGAAGCAGTCCCGGGACGAGGAGTTCCATCGTTTCGTCCTCGGCCGCTGGCCGCGGCTGATGCGTACGGCGTTTCTCCTGACGGGGGAGCAGCACGCCGCTGAGGACCTGGTCCAGGCGACGCTGGAGCAGGTCTACGTCGCCTGGCGCAGGGTCGCCGCGGCGGACGAACCGGAGGCGTACGTGCGGCGCGTGATGATCAACGCGCACGCGCGCAGACACCGCAGGAAGCTCAAGGAGTTCCTCGCGCCGAGGGACGACTCGGGCCTGACACACGAGGTCCCCGACCGCGCGGACCCGATCGGGCGGGCCGACGACCGCGGCGCCCTGCTCACCGCACTCGCCCAACTGCCCCCGCGGCAGCGCGAGGCGGTCGTCCTGCGCTACTGGGAGGACCTGAGCGAGATCCAGACGGCGGCCGCGATGGGCTGCTCGGTGGGTGCCGTGAAGAGCAACGCGGCCAAGGGAATCGCGAAACTCCGTGTCGTACCGGGCCTGGCCGACATGGTGACCTACGGAGGGCGGGCGTGATGGGCGGGAACGGACAGGCGGAGCACGACGGGGCGGCGGACCGGGACATCGCCGTGCTGCTCGCGGAGGCGGCCGACGGGGTGAGGATCGGCGCCGTCCCGTACCGGGAGCTGGTGCGCGGTGGACGCCGGCGCAGGGCGCGCCGCTGGACCCTGGCCGCGGCGGCGGCCCTCGTCGTCGCCGGCTCCGTGGGAACGCTGGCGTCGGCCGGCGGGACGGACGGCGAGGGACGCCGGGTCGTGCCGGCCGCGACCGCGCCGGTGACACCGGACTCCCGGCAGGTCGACAAAGCGCGGAGCACGGCCGTGGCGCGCGGGACCGACCACGGCGAGGACTGGACGGTGGAGGCCCTGGTGTGGGGGGCGCCGCGCAACGTGTCGGAAGCGCGGGCCCAGTTGAAGACGATGAGGAGGTACGCCCTCGTCCCCGCCGGCATCCACGCTCCTTCGGACCTGGTCGGCAAGGGCTGGTACTACGGCCGTCTGATGCGCGACGGCGGGTTGGTGTCGACGTTCATGAACGCCCCGGTGGAGAAGGGAGGCACGCCGCCCGACGGACAGGTCGCGGACGCCGCGACGCTACTGGACCCGGAGGCCGCGGGCGGCTCGCGGCGGCTCGTCGTCGGCCGGGTCGCCCCGACCGCGCTGGAGGTCACCTGCACCTGGGACGACGGCACGAAGGTGAAGGCCGCTCCGGCCGCCCCGGGCACGGGTCTCGTCGGCGACTTCGAGGACCTGGTCCGGCCGGTGGACGGATCGCGGGCGAACTGGTTCACCTGCGTGGCACCCAAGGGCGAGGACCACCGCTCGGGGGCGGCGAAGGTGACGAAGGTGGCGAAGGGGTCCTGACGGGGCCGGCGGCCGGACCGGCCGTCCGCCCTACAGCCACCCCTGCTGGCGCGCCTCGCGCATCGCCTCCATGCGGTTGCGGGTGCCCGTCTTGCCGATGGCGGAGGACAGATAGTTGCGGACCGTCGACTCCGAGAGATGGACGCGGGCGGCGATGTCCGCGACCGTCGCGCCGTCGGCCGACGCCTTCAGGACGTCGCACTCGCGCGGGGTGAGCGGACTGGGCCCGGCGCTGAGCGCGGCGGCGGCGAGCGCCGGGTCGATGACGGTCTCGCCGGTCAGCACCCGGCGGACCGCCTGCGCCAGCTCCTCCACGGGCCCGTCCTTGACGAGGAACCCGGCCGCGCCCGCCTCCATGGCCCGGCGCAGATACCCGGGGCGGCCGAAGGTGGTGAGGATCAGCACCCGGCAGTCCGGCACCTCCTCGCGCAGCGCGGCGGCGGCGTCCAGTCCGCTCATCCCGGGCAACTCGATGTCCAGCAGGGCCACATCGGGCCGGCTGACGAGTGCGGTGTCCACGATCTCGTCGCCCGCGGAGACCTGGGCGACCACCTCGATGTCCGCCTCCATCCCGAGGAGCAGGGCGAGCGCCCCGCGCATCATCCCCTGGTCCTCGGCGAGCAGCACGCGGATGGACTTGGCGGGGCGGTGGTCCCGGGGCATCTCGTTCACGGGCCAAGGGTAGGCGGCGGCGGCCGCCACGGGCCGACGATCGGCCCTTCCCCGGTGAGGACGCGTGGCGACGGCCGCCGCACCGGCCCACCGGAAGCGCCGGCCGCCTCACCGGCCGGGCATCGGCACCCTCCCGGCGGCCCCTCCCGGCGGGCCCTCCCGGACGACCGGCCCCCGGACGACCGGCCGCCGTACGACCGACCCCCGCACGGTCGTTGCCGCCGGGCCTCCGGCGTCATCCTGCGCCCGGCCCGGGGCCGGGGCCCCGCGTCCTAGCTCGACATCCCCGTCAAGTCCACTGCCTCCACCGGCAGTTCGGCTCTCACCCGGAAGCCTCCACGCGGCGTCCGGCCCGCCTCCAGGGAGCCGCCCGCCGCCGCGAGACGTTCGCCGAGGCCCTTGAGGCCGGTGCCGCCGCCCGCGTCGGGCGTGGCCGGGGCCGCCTCGGTGCCGTTGTCGGAGACGGTCAGGCGGACCAGGTCCGGGGTGCCGTCGACGGTGATCTCGCAGCCGGTCGCGTCGCTGTGGCGCACGATGTTGGTGACGGCCTCCCGCAGCACCCAGCCGAGCAGGGCCTCGCTCTGCGGGACGAGCGGCGGCCCCGACTGGCGTACGACCGGCTCCACCCGTGCCGCGGACAGTGCCGAGCGGGCGCGGTCCAGCTCCGTGGCGAGGCTGCCCTCCCGGTATCCCGTCACCGCCTCCCGGATCTCCGTGAGCGCCTGCCGCCCCACCGACTCGATGTCGGTGACCTGCACGAGCGCCGCGTCCAGGTCGCGCGGAGCCAGCCGGCGGGCCGCCTCCGACTTGACCACGATCACGGACAGCGTGTGCCCGAGCAGGTCGTGCAGGTCCCGGGAGAAGCGCATCCGCTCCTTCTCGACCGCCTGGCGGGCCAACTCCTCACGCGCCGAACGCAGTTCACGCACGGCTTCGGAGAGCGAGAGGATCGCCGCCGTCACCATCGTCGACAGGAACGTGCCGTACGCGACGTTCAACGCGTCCCAGCCCGCCTGGACGGACGACACCACCGCGGCGAGCGCCGTCAGGGCGAGGCCCGTCCTGCCGAGCCACGGACCACGCAGCACCGCCCCCGTGGCCAGCCCGAGCAGCGGGAAGAAGTACAGCCAGCTCCCGCCGTACCCGACGGCCAGCCCGCACGTGATGACGCCCATCACGACGAGCGCCACCCGCGTGGAGCGGGACTCCCGCTTGTCCTTCACGAACGCCCGGAACGTCACGTAGATGTACAGCGAGTTGAAGGCGAACAGGCCCACGGCGCCGATCCACGGCTGGGCCGTCCTGCCCTGGAGGAGGTTCGAGAAGGAGCCCAGCCCCATCAGCAGCCACGGCAGCAGCGCGAAGCCGGTGGGCGGCGGCCCCGGGTTCTCGGGCACCTTCCCGCCGCTGCGCCGCGCCGCCCGCCGGTCGGCCTTGAACCGCTCCATGTCGGCCTTCCAGACGGCCCGCTCCGCCCGCCACGCCCGCACCTGGCAGGTGAGGCCCCTCATCAAGGACATGTCCCGCTCCCCGTTCAGACGGTTCGTGCGGATCGACGGTACGAGACGACCGCGTACGAACCGAAGGCCATCAGCCAGCCCGTCAGCACCGCGGCCGCCGCGAGCGACGGCGCACGGCCCTCCGTGACCGCCACACCGAGCTGCGCGAACCGGTTCGTGGGCGTGTAGGCCGCGACCGAACGCAGCCAGCCGGGGAAGAGCGCGAGCGGGAACCACAGCCCGCCGACCACCGACAGCCCCAGGTTGCACACCATGTTCGCGACGCCCGTGGTCTGCGCGGTCAGACGGTAGCCGTTCCCGAGGCCCAGCAGGGTGAACGGGACCGAGCCGATCCACAGCAGCACGGCGGTCGCCGCCCACTGCCAGGCCGCCAGCCGTACGCCGTTGACCAGACCGCCCGCCGCCAGCACCGCCACGATCGCCGGGAGCACCGTCACCGAGCCGGTCAGCGCCCGCCCGAGCACCACCTGGCGCGACGTCATCGGCGTGACCCGCAGCTGCCGCAGCCAGCCGGTCACCTTGTCCTCGGCGACGCCTCCCCCGGTGTTGAGCGCCGAACCCACCGCGCCGTACGCGGCCATCCCCACCATGGACGCCGTCTTCCAGGCGCCGTCGTCCCCACCGCCCAGGTTGGTGAACAGCAGATACATCATCACCGGCATCCCCACGCCGCCGATCACGAAGCCGGTGTCGCGCAGCGTCCGGCGCACTTCGAGCCGCAGATAGTCGATCATCACACCGTCTCCAGAACGTGCGAGGTGAGGGCCAGGAAGGCGTCGTCCAGGGAGGCGGGGGCGACTTCGAGGCCGCGTATCGCCCCCAGCTCCGCCAGTGCGATCACGGTCGCGTCCGGATCGTCCGTGCGCAGCCGGGCCCGGTCCCCGCGCACCTCGACGGCCACCACGCCCGGCAGCAGCGCCAGACCCTCGGTGCCCCGCCCCGCCAGGTCGAACGCGACCAGCCCGCCGCCCGCCGACCGCCTCAGCTCCTCCCCGGTCCCGTCCGCGACGAGCCGCCCCCGGTCGAGGACGACGATCCGGTCCGCGTGCGCGTCGGCCTCCTCCAGATAGTGCGTGGAGAAGAGGACGGTGTGGCCGCGCAGCGCGTAGGCCCGCATCGACGCCCAGAACGCGTGCCGCGCCTCCACGTCGAGCGCCGCCGTCGGCTCGTCGAGGACGATCAGCGCGGGGTCCCCGGCGAGCGCCAGAGCGAACCGGACCCGCTGTGCCTGACCGCCGGACAGCCGGTCCGCGCGCCGCCCCGCCAGCTCCTCGACGCCCGCGAGCCGCAGGGTCTCGGCGACCGGGAGCGGTGCCGGATAGCGGCCCGCCACGAAGGAGACGAGCTCCTGGACGGTGACGCGCGACACGGGCCGGGTGTCCTGCAGCATCGCCCCGACCCGGCCGGCCCGCACCGCCTCCTGCGGGCGGCCGCCGAACAGCGCGACCGAGCCCCCGTCCGGTTCGTTCAGGCCGAGCAGCAGCGAGATCGCCGTCGACTTGCCCGCGCCGTTGCGTCCCAGCAGCGCCACCGTCTCGCCGCACGCCACGTCCAGGTCGATGCCGGCCACCGCGCGCACCGCGCCGAACGTCTTGACCGCCCCCGTGAAGGACACGGCCGGTGGTGTCCCCGTCGTCTGTGTCATGAGAACGACGCTAGAGCTCCGGCGGAGCCACCGGCAGATGCAGTTGTCAGCAGTCACCCAGGACAAATGTCATGGTCGCCCCGGCGGCGGCCCGGCGCCCTCGAAGGCCCGCGCCACGACTCGATCTGACATGGTGTCAGGAGTCTTCACAAGTGCTGAGGGCTGGGCTATACAGGGGTTCGCCGGACTGGAACGCGTTCTAGAACGGGCGGGTTCCCCGGCCCCGGTGTCGACCTCGGTGCGGCCGACGGTGCGGACGGTCGCACCGAGGTCTTTCGCGCAGTCGAGTCAGGAGCCCCATGCCCATTGACGCCGCCAAGGCCGTCGCCGCCGAACCGCGGACCGGCGAGATCGCCTGGAGCCACAAGGACGTCCAGCTCTACCACCTCGGCCTCGGCGCGGGCGTGCCCGCGACCGACCCCGACGAGCTGCGCTACACCCTCGAATCCAGGCTGCACGTCCTGCCGAGCTTCGCCACCGTCGCGGGCGCCGGCTCACCGGGCGTGATCAGCGGTCTCTCCATGCCCGGCGTCGACGTCGACCTCGCCCGCGTGCTGCACGGCGGCCAGACCGTCCGGCTGCACCGCCCGATCCCCGCCGAGGGCACGGCGACCGCAACCGGCCGGATCGCCGCGGTCTACGACAAGGGCAAGGCGGCCGTCCTCGTCATGCGCACCGAAGTCGCCGACGCCGAGGGCCCCTTGTGGACGAACGACGCCCAGATCTTCGTACGCGGCGAGGGCGGCTGGGGCGGCGACCGGGGCCCCTCCGCCCGCCTCGAAACCCCGTCCGGCGATCCCGACCGGACCGTCGAACGCCCCGTCCGTGAGGACCAGGCGCTGCTCTACCGGCTCTCCGGCGACCGGAACCCGCTGCACGCCGACCCCGAGTTCGCCAAGCTCGCCGGGTTCGACCGGCCGATCCTGCACGGGCTGTGCACGTACGGCATGACGCTCAAGGCCGTCGTCGACACCCTCCTCGGCGGCGACGTGACCCGCGTCCGCTCGTACACCACCCGCTTCGCCGGCGTCGTCTTCCCCGGCGAGACCCTGCGCATCCGGATGTGGCGCCACGACGGCGCGGTCCGGGTGACGGTGAGCGCGGCCGAGCGGGACGACGCGCCGGTCCTCGCCGACACCACCGTCGATCACACCTGACCGCCGAACCCACGTGACCCGTCGCACGAACCATCCCGAGGGGAGCCGCACCATGCGCGCAGCCGTACTGCACGAGATAGGCCAGGACAAGCTCGAAGTCCTCGACGACGTCGAGGCGGTGGGCTTCGGGCCCGGAAAGGTGCGCATCCGTGTCCGCGCCACCGGGCTGTGCCACTCGGACCTGTCGGCGATGAACGGCGTGCTGCCGCAGCCCGCGCCGTTCGTCCCCGGCCACGAGGGCGCCGGCGAGATCGTCGAGGTCGGTGACGGAGTGGGTCATCTGAAGGCGGGCGACCGGGTCGTCGTCTGCTGGCTGCCGGCCTGCGGCGTCTGTCCGGCCTGCAAGCGCGGCCAGACCGAGCTGTGCCTGGCCGGCTTCATGAACGCGGGCACCCCCAACTTCCGGCGGCCCGGCGGCGACGTCTTCGGGTTCGCCGGCACCGGCACCTTCACCGAGGAGGTCGTCGTCGACGCGGGCTGCGCCGTCCCCATCCCCGACGACGTGCCCTTCGACATCGCCGCCCTGATCGGCTGCGGCGTCACCACCGGACTCGGCGCCGCCCTCAACACCGCCGACGTGGAGGCGGGTTCGTCGGTCGCCGTCATCGGCTGCGGAGGCGTCGGCATCTCCGCGATCCAGGGCGCCCGCCTCAAGGGAGCCGCCGAGATCGTCGCTGTCGACCCGGTCGCCTCACGCCGCGAGGCGGCCCTCCGCTTCGGCGCGACCCGGGCCGTGTCGCCCGAGGAACTCGGCGACGCCAAGCAGTCGGTGACCGCGGGCGAGGGCTTCGACTACGTCTTCGAGGTCGTCGGCAGGTCCGCCACCGCCCGCACCGCCTACGACCACACCCGCCGCGGCGGCACGCTCGTCGTCGTCGGAGCCGGCGCCATGGACGACTTCCTCCAGCTCAACATGTTCGAGCTGTTCTTCGACGAGAAGCGCATCCTGCCCTCCATGTACGGCGGCGGCGACGTCCTGCGCTCCTACGAACGCACCATCGCCCTGTGGCGGGCCGGACGCATCGACCTGGAGAGCCTCATCACCCACCGGGTACCGCTCGCCGGGATCAACGAGGCCCTCGACCAGATGCGTTCGGGCACCGCCCTGCGGACGTGCATCGAGATCTGACCCGTTCCGAGACCGCCCGAGGGCCCGCCGACCACGAGAGGAGGGCCGGGTGTCCCGCGAGACTCCGCCCTCCGAGGCCCCCCACGACAACCGCTAAGGACCCTGATGTCACTGCCACTTGACGGGCTGACCGCGATCGTCACCGGTGCGGGCCGCGGCCTCGGCCGGGCCGAGGCACTGGAACTCGCACGGCTCGGCGCGGCCGTCGTCGTCAACGACTTCGGACAGCCCGGACGGGACGGTTCGGGCGAGGCCTCGGACGCCCCCGCGGAGCAGGTCGCCGCGGAGATCCGCGCCGCGGGCGGCCGGGCCCTCGCCCACACCGGGGACGTCGCCGACCACGAACAGGCCCGGGAACTGGTCGAGTCGGCCGTCACCGCGTTCGGGAAGCTGGACGTCCTGGTCAACAACGCGGGCATCCTGCGCGACCGCATGGTCTTCTCCATGACCGAGGACGAGTGGGACTCCGTCATCCGAGTCCACCTCAAAGGCCATTTCAACACCACCCACTTCGCGTCCGCGCACTGGCGGGCCCGCTCCAAGGCCACCGGCGCACCGGTGTACGGGCGGATCGTGAACACCTCCTCGGAGGCCTTCCTCGCCGGATCCGCCGGACAGCCCAACTACGCGGCGGCGAAGGGCGGGATCGTCGGACTGACGACCTCGACGGCCCTGGCGCTCGCCAAGTACGGCGTCACGGCCAACGTCATCTGCCCGCGCGCCCGCACCCGTATGACCGAGGACGTCTTCGCCGGATTCGGCAGGCCGGACGAGGGACTCGACCCGCTCGCCCCCGAGCATGTCGCCCCGCTCGTCGGCTATCTGGCCTCGCCCGCCGCCGCCGACGTCAACGGACAGCTCCTCGTGGTGCACGGAGGCATGGTCGCCGTCGTCGAACGACCCCGGGTGGCGGCCCAGTTCGACAGCAAGCAGGACACCTTCAGCCACGACGAACTCGACGGGCTGCTCACCCCGTACTACGCGGACCGGCCGCGCGGTGAGACGTTCGCGGCGGCCGAGGTGCTGGGCCTCAAGAGGGACCGGGACGGCACCGCCCGCTGAGCCGCGCGGCCGTCCGTCGGCGAAGCGTGCCGCCGGGAGGGCCCCGGCGCGGATGCGGACGTGGACACCCGCACGGACAGGGAACGGCCCCGCTCGTCTTGGTGCGAGCGGGGCCGTGTGCCGTTCGGATCGTCGACGCGACGAGAACCGGCGGAGCCGTCAGATCGCCGTGCCCGACTGACCGGGCTGACCGGACGGCTTGCGGTGGCGCCCCTGGGGGCTCGCCTCGTCGTCGTGGCCGGAGACCGGTCCACGGTGTCTGCCGTGGCCGTCCGACCGGCCCGTCGACGTCTCGTGGACGTCCGAGCCCCGCGTTTCCCTGGTGCTGGTGTCGTTCATTGAAGTGTTCACCCCGTATGCAAGATCCTTCTTTTCAGCCGGGGGAGTCTAACGTGCCGTCATCGCCCCGGTGGCGGAGGGTGACGTTTCTTCATCCTCTCCGCCCGTTTCCTCCCCGCCTCCGGGCGCGGTCGCCGCCGGATGCCCGGGAGAGGCCGCGTCCGGGACCGCGACCCCGGGCGGCGCGATCTCTCCCCCCGACGCCTGCTCGACAGGCGTGGGCGGGCCGGCGTGCAGGGGACGGCGGTGGGTCGGGGGCGTGCGACGGGCGGGGACGTCCGGGTGTACCGGGCGGTCCGGCGACTCCGTACGGTCGGGGCCGCCCGGGCTCCCCGCATTCTCCGGGCCCTCGGGGCTCGGGGACGTCTCCGGGCTCCACCCCGCGTCGTGTGCGGGCGCCTGCGGGTGGGCCGGGGGTGCGTCGCGCCACGGCTGCTCGGGCGGGAGCTGCTGGGGCTCGAAGCTCCGCAGCGGGGTCTCGCCCCGGAACGCGGTGAAGTCCGCGAAGCTCCCGGAGCCGGGGGAGTCGGCGATCCGCGTGAAGCCGGTGAACTCCGGTGTTCCCGTGAACTCCGGTGCGCCCGTGAACTCCGCTGCGCCCGCGGGCTGGGCGGAAACGGGGGGCTGCCGGTGTTCGGGGAGCGGTGCGGAAACGGGGAGCGGTGCCGAAACGGGGAGCGGTGCCGAGACGGGGAGTTGCCGTTGGCCGGAGGGGTGCGGGGAACCGGCGGCTCCCGACTGCTCCATCGGCAGTCCTCCGCGGTCGAACGCGGTCTGCTCCAGGGGCGGTTCGCCGCCGTCGAGGGCGCCCTGCTGCTGGGGTTCCAGGGGTAGTTCGCGTCCACCGAAGTCGGCCTGCTGCTGGGGTGCGAGCGGCGGCTCGGGCTCACTGAAGCCGTCTTGCCCCAGGGGCAGTTCGGTCCCGCCGTGCGAGACCGCGGGACGTACCTCGACCTCCAGGGGCAGGGACGCGACGAACCCGGCGCCGAGACTCCTGCCGGGCGGGGGTGTCGCGGCGACCTTGGTCCAGAGGCCGGGCCTCGGCCGGCGCGGTTCCGTCGGCTCGGGTGCGACCGGCGGGACGGGCCGCTCCCTTTCGGCCGCCGGTGCGTCGACGCCGGTGGTGGTGTCGGCGTACGGGGTCGGGGCCGGTGTGCGCTGGATCTCGACCGGTACCGCGAGGAGGCGCGGCCCGGGACCGGGCGCCCCCGCTGCGGGCGCTCCGACGGTCGACGTCCCCGCACCCGAGGTCACCGCACCCGCCGACACAGCACCCGACGACATGGCACCCGCCGACGCCGGCCCAGGTGTCTGAGCCCCCGGTTCCCCCGGCCCCGGTGTCTCCTCGTGCCGGGGTTCCGGGGTGGCGGTGTGCCGGTGTACCCCGGCGGCCGGGGTCACGGGGGCGGCGTCGGTCTGCGGGGGCCGGCGGGTGGCGTCCGTCTGTCGGGCCGGGTGGGCGTCGGACGTGCGGAGCACGGGACCCGCGCTCACCACCGGATTCCGGGAGGTGGCCAACCGGCCGTGCAGAGAGGCTTGTTGCAGGGGGACCGGCCGAGGCGCGGGGCGCTCCGAGGGAACCGGGTCCCCCCGGTCCGGCTCCCTCGCCCCCGTGGACACCTGCAGCCGGGCGACACCGCACGGCACGCCCCCGTTCGCATACGGCAGGTGGAGCACACCCTCCCTGGTCCACAGCCCGGTGCCCGCCAACCAGCCCTCGGGTACCGGCCGGTGGTCGATCCGGCGCTCGGACGGGCGCCACATCCCCACCCAGGTGCCGCCCGGACCGTCGATGCGCAGGGCGACCGCGCAGGCCTCCGGGGTCAGCACCTGGCCCGGCTGGATGGCGAACGGCGTGATCGAGCAGCCTGTCGCCGTCAGGCACTCCGGGAAGCGGACCGGCAGCGTGCTGCCGAGCACACCCCAGCCGAGCCGCTCCCGGCCGGGCGAGGGGGCGTCGGAGCGGATCAGCAGAAGTCCGCTGTCCGCGTCCGCGAGGAGCAGCCGGTCGTTGCTGCGCTCGGCGATCTGGAGGAGCGGCGAGACCTCTCCGCCACGCTCCAGGTCGACGACGACCGTCTTGGTGCGGCCGCCGTGGAAGCGGTCCAGCGCGAGCAGCCGTCCCGAGCCGTCCAGCCACACCCCGCCCGAACAGTGCCCCGGGATCTCGGCGAGATGCTCGGGACCGAACGCGCCGCCCGCCACCAGCCACACCGCCGTGGACCCCCGTCCCACGGCGAGCGCGTAGGCCCGCTCCCCGTCCGGCGCGGGCGGCAGCAGCCGCAGCCGGGTGCCCCGGTCGGGGCACTCGACCGCGCCGAGCGGCAGCTCACCGGTGCCCGGCCCGGTGGGGTACAGGAGCGAGAACGCGTGGCGTCCGTCCGCGACCCGATGGATCAGCACCCTCCCGTCCGTCAGCGGCAGCACCTCGGTGCCGGGCTCCTCCGGCTGGTGGGAGGGCAACGGGACGGCGTACGGCTCCGGGCCGTCCAGCGTCCAGCGCTCCGGGTACCAGGACTCGCCGTCGCTGGTCAGCCGCGCCCCGTAGGTCCCGTCCGCGGTGATGACACAGGCGGGCGGAGCGGCCCACCCACTCGCGGCGTCGTCGTCCCCGTCGCCCATCCCGCCCTCGCTCGCCACCACGGGCTCCGTCGCACCGGCCGTCATCGTTCGGTCACCTCCGGCGACGAAGGTAGTTTTCGCACGCACAGACGGGGGACCGACGGGCTGCGGCTTCACACATAAGGGTGGCCATGTCGGGATTCGCCTGAGGGAACGGGGGCGGATGTGCTGAACGGTGCCGTGGAAGGGAGGGGCGGACGCGCCCCGGACGGGGGCGGACGGAGCCGGTGCGGCGGCGGCCGGGGACGCCCGGCCGCCCGGGCACCGGCCGGGTGGTCCGCGGCCGGTCGGAGAGGCACCCGGGCCAGGTAGCCTTTCCCCGTGCCCCGTCTGTCTGAAGTCATCTCCGCGCTCGAATCCCTCTGGCCTCCTCAGCAGGCCGAGAGCTGGGACGCGGTCGGCACCGTCTGCGGCGCCCCGGACCAGGACGTCACGCGCGTGCTGTTCGCCGTCGACCCGGTCCAGGACATCGTCGACGAGGCGGTGAAGCTGGGCGCCGACCTGCTGGTCACGCACCACCCGCTCTATCTGCGCGGGACGACGACCGTGGCGGCGGACACCTTCAAGGGCCGCGTCGTGCACACTCTGATCAAGAACGACATCGCGCTGCACGTCGCCCACACCAACGCCGACCGCGCCGATCCGGGCGTCAGCGACGCCCTCGCCGGAGCGCTGGACCTGCGGGTCGTACGGCCGCTCGTGCCCGACCCGACGGACCCCGAGGGCCGCCGGGGCCTCGGCCGCGTGTGTGAACTCGACCACCCGCTGACCGTGCGCGAACTGGCGGCGCGGGCTGCCGAGCGGCTGCCCGCCACCGCGCAGGGCATCCGCGTCGCGGGCGACCCCGAGGCGCTGGTGCGCACCGTCGCCGTCAGCGGCGGCTCGGGCGACAGCCTCTTCGACGACGTACGCGCCGCGGGCGTGGACGCCTTCCTCACCGCGGACCTGCGGCACCACCCCGCCTCCGAGGCGCGCGCCCACAGTCCTCTCGCGCTGCTCGACGCGGCGCACTGGGCCACCGAGTGGCCCTGGTGCGAGCTGGCCGCCGCCCAGCTCGACGAGATCTCCGACCGGAAGGGATGGGGACTGCGCGTCCACGTCTCCCGGACGGTCACCGACCCCTGGACCGCTCACGCGGCCTCTCACAACGACACATCAGGAGCCCCCAACTGAACGCCGAGCCCGCCGACCAGATCCGACTTCTCGACGTCCAGGCATTCGACGCCCGCCTGCAGCAGCTCGCGCACCGGCGGAGGTCGCTTCCCGAGCACGCCGAGATCGAGTCGCTGAACAAGGACCTCACCCAGCTGCGCGACCTGCTCGTCGCCGCGCAGACCGAGGAGAGCGACTGCGCCCGCGAGCAGACCAAGGCCGAGCAGGACGTGGACCAGGTGCGCCAGCGCGCCGTCCGTGACCAGCAGCGCCTCGACTCGGGTGCCGTCACCTCCCCCAAGGACCTGGAGAACCTCCAGCGCGAGATCACCTCGCTCGCCAAGCGCCAGGGCGACCTGGAGGACGTGGTGCTGGAGGTCATGGAGCGCCGTGAGTCGGCGCAGGAGCGGGTCGCCGAGCTGACCGAGCGCGACGCGTCCGTCCAGTCGAAGATCGACGACGCCACCGGGCGGCGCGACGCGGCGTTCGAGCAGTTCGACACCGAGGCCGCCACGGTGACCAAGGAGCGCGCGGTCATCGCCGGCAGCGTGCCCGCCGATCTCCTCAAGCTGTACGACAAGCTGCGCGAGCAGCAGGGTGGCGTCGGTGCCGCCCGGCTGTACCAGCGCCGCTGTGAGGGCTGCCGCCTGGAGCTCAACATCACCGAGGTCAACGAGGTGAAGGCCGCGTCCCCCAGCACCGTGCTGCGCTGCGAGAACTGCCGTCGCATCCTGGTGCGTACGTCCGAGTCCGGCCTGTAGCAGTTTTCGGCCCGTAGCAGTCAGGGAGTCCGTCGCGTGCGGGAGTTCATCGTCGAGGCCGACGGAGGTTCCCGGGGCAACCCGGGGCCCGCGGGCTACGGGTCCGTGGTGATCGACGCGGTCACGGGGGAGACGCTGGTGGAGCGCGCCGAGTACATCGGGGTCGCCACCAACAACGTCGCGGAGTACCGCGGCCTGATCGCCGGGCTGCGGGCGGCCCGCGACCTCGACCCGGCCGCGCGGGTCCGGGTCCGCATGGACTCCAAGCTGGTCGTCGAGCAGATGTCTGGCCGCTGGCAGATCAAGCACCCCGACATGAGGCCCCTGGCCGCGGAAGCGGCCCGGGTCCTTCCCCGCTCGCAGGTGACCTACGAGTGGATCCCCCGCGCCCAGAACAAGCACGCGGACCGCCTGGCCAACGAGGCGATGGACGCAGGCAAACGCGGCGAACCCTGGACCCCACCGACCGGCGAAGCCGCGGGTCCGGGGGCGCCGGTTGAGGGGCGCGGGGAACTGCGCGCCCAGCCACAGCGCCCCGGCACCGGGACTGTCCAGGGGCGCGGGGAACTGCGCGACCAGCCACAGCCGAGCGGCAGCCGGACGGCGACCGAGGCCCCCACCTCACCCTCCGGCGGCGAAGCCGCGAGTGCAGGGGTGCCGGTTGAGGGGCGCGGGGAACTGCGCGACCAGCCACAGCCGAGCGGCAGCCGGACGACGACCGAGACCCCCACCCCACCCCCCGGCGGCGAAGCCGCGAGTGCAGGGGTGCCGGTTGAGGGGCGCGGGGAACTGCGCGACCAGCCACAGCCGAGCGGCAGCCGGACGACGACCGAGACCCCCACCCCACCCCCCGGCGGCGAAGCCGCGAGTGCAGGGGTGCCGGTTGAGGGGCGCGGGGAACTGCGCGACCAGCCACAGCCGAGCGGCAGCCGGACGACGACCGAGGCCCCCACCCCACCCCCCGGCGGCGAAGCCGCGAAGGCCACGGACGACAGACGCGCCGCGCACAACGTGGCGACCACCCCCACCGTCGGCTGGGGCGCACCCCCCGACATGGGCGCCCCCGCCACCTTCGTCCTCCTGCGCCACGGCGAGACCCCCCTGACCCCGCAGAAGCGCTTCTCGGGCAGCGGCGGCAGCGACCCGTCCCTCTCCGACGTGGGCCGGCAGCAGGCCGAGCGGGCCGCCACGGCACTGGCCGCCCGCGGCACGATCCAAGCCGTCGTGGCGTCCCCGCTGGCCCGCACCCGCGAGACCGCGGCGGTCGTCGCCGCCCGTCTCGGCCTCGACGTGACCGTCGACGACGGCCTGCGCGAGACGGACTTCGGCGCCTGGGAGGGACTGACCTTCGGCGAGGTCCGCGACCGGTACCCGGACGACATGAACGCCTGGCTCGGCTCCCCGGACGTCGAACCGACCGGCGGCGGCGAGAGCTTCGCCGCGACCGCCCACCGCATGGCGGAGACCCGCGACAGACTGACCGCCGCCTACGCGGGCCGCACCGTCCTGCTCGTCACGCACGTCACCCCGATCAAGACCCTGGTACGGCTGGCCCTGGGCGCCCCGCCGGAGTCCCTGTTCCGCATGGAGCTGTCGGCGGCGTCCCTCTCCGCGGTGGCCTACTACGCGGACGGCAACGCGAGCGTCCGCCTGTTCAACGACACCTCGCACCTGCGTTGAGCACCCGCCGGCGACGAGCGCACCGGCGCCGCGGGCACGGACCCGAGGGCTCAACCCCGCCGGGCGGCCCGGCTCCGGAGGATCTCGGCGCTCTCCCGGTCCGCGGGCAGGAACGCCTCCAGGTGGAGTTCGGCGAGCGTGACGTCCACCGCCGTCGCGAACGACGTCAGCGTGGTGAGCAGCCTCAACTCGCCCTCCTCGCACCGCAGTCGCAAGGGCACCGCGAATCCGAGGTGATCGCCGCCGGGCTCGCCGACCGGCACGTACCGCGCCAACTCCGCTGCCAGCGCGTCGAGTCGGGGATCCGGGCTGCGCAGGGACCGGCCCCGCACGTTCTCGACGATGTGCTGCCCCCACGCGTCCAGATTCACCACCCGGGACGCCATCCCGCGGGGATGCAGGGCCAGCCGCAGCACGTTCACCGGCGGTGCCAGCAGATCGGGCGCCGCGCCCTCGGTCAGTACGTCGAACGCCGCGTTCGCCGCGACCAGTTCACCCAGCGGCCCCGCCACCACCGCCGGATACGGCAGATGCCCTTCGAGAATGCTGTCCAACGCCTCCCGTACGGGCTTCAGTACCTCCGCGTCGAGCGGCGACTCGGCGAACGCCGGCGCGTAACCGGCCGCCAGCAGCAGCGCGTTGCGCTCCCGCAGGGTGAGGTCCAGTGACGTGGCGAGCCTGATCACGACCTCCCGGCCGGGCACGGACCGCCCCCGCTCGATGAAGCTGACGTACCGCTGTGTCGTCCCGGCCCGCGAGGCCAGCTCCAGCTGACTCATCCGGCGAGCGGTACGCCAGCGCAGCAACTCCCGCGCGAGGGGCGGCGGTTCGACGGAGAGAGAGGTGCCGGTCGTCATGGGGTCAGTTGTACGCCGGCGGACCGGTGGACGGCACCGACAGCCGACACCGGGAGGCCGATACCGAGAGGCCGACACCGGGACCCGCCTTCTGGGCTCGTCCCGCTGCACCCGCAACCCGTCATACCCGGCCGGGAATTGAGCGCGACGCCCGTCCCGAACAGCATGGACGCATCCACACAGGAGCCCACCCAGGGAGCGGGACATGCGCGCCTACCACCTCGAAACCCCCGGCACGGTCGACGGCATCGTCCCGCGCGAGCAGGCCCGGCCGGAACCGGGCCCCCGCGACATCCTCGTCCGGGTCCGCGCCGCCTCCCTCAACAAGCGCGACCTGCTGATCCTGCGGGAGACCTACCCCCTCAAGGCCGCACCGGACGTGATCCCGGTGAGCGACGGAGCGGGGGAGGTCGTCGCGGTGGGGGCGGAGGTGACCCGGTTCGCGGTGGGGGACCGGGTGGCGGGCACGTACTTCCCGAACTGGCTGGACGGCCGGATCACCCCGGACCGGTTCGACCAGCCGGGCGCCACCCTCGACGGCATGCTCACCGAGTACGCCCGTCTCGACCAGGAGGCCGCGGTGCGCGTCCCGGACCATCTGACCTGGGAGGAGGCGGCCTGCCTGCCGTGCGCCGGGGTGACCGCCTGGCACTCCCTGACGGGTGGCGAGGCGCTCGCTCCCGGCCACACCGTCCTCACCCTGGGCACCGGAGCGCTGTCCCTGTTCGTCGTGCGGTTCGCCAAGATGCTGGGAGCCGAGGTCGTCGCGACGACATCGAGCCCCGCGAAGGCCGACCGGCTCCGGGCCCTGGGCGCGGACCACGTCGTGGACTACGCCGCACATCCCGAATGGGGGCTCAAGGTCAGGGAGTTGACCGGCGGTCGCGGCGCCGACCTCGTCGTCGAGACCAACGGGCCCGAGACCATCGAGCAGTCGGTACGGGCCGCCGCCCTGTACGCACAGATCGTCCTCCTCATCACCGGCAGCCCACGCAGGCCGGGCATCGAGATCTCCAACGCCGCGTACGCGGGCAGCCTGGCCACGATCCGCCGCGTGTTCGTCGGCAGCCGCGCCCACTTCGAGTCCATGAACAGGGCGCTGCGACTGCACGGCGTGCGACCGGTCGTGGACCGCGTCTTCGGATTCGACGAAGTGCGGGAGGCGTACCGCTACTACGAGAGCGGCGCGGCCTTCGGCAAGGTGGTCGTCCGGGTGGGCTGAGGAGGGCCCCTGCGTGCCGGGCGGGACCGTGGGCCCCGGCTCGTCCTAGCGCCGCAGAGCCGACGCCTCCCGGGCCAGCTGCTCCACCAGCGGCCAGTCGCGTGCCGCGACCGCGTCCGACGGGAGCATCCAACTGCCGCCCACACAGCCCACGTTCGGGAGGGCGAGATAGTCCGGCGCGGTGTCGGGTCCGATGCCGCCGGTCGGGCAGAACCGGGCCTGCGGAAGCGGCCCCGCCAGTGACTTGAGGTACGGCGTACCGCCCGCGGCCTGCGCGGGGAAGAACTTCATCTCGCGCACCCCGCGTTCCAGCAGCGCCACCACCTCCGACGTGGTCGACACCCCCGGCAGGAACGGCACCCCGGACGACTTCATCGCGTCGAGCAGCGCGTCCGTCCAGCCCGGGCTGACCAGGAAGCGGGCGCCCGCCGCGACCGACTGGGCCACGTGCTCCGGTGTGAGCACGGTGCCCGCGCCGACCACCGCGTCCGGCACCTCCGCCGCGATGGCCCGGATCGCGTCGAGCGCGGCCGGGGTCCGCAGCGTCACCTCGATCGCGGGCAGCCCGCCGGCGACCAGCGCCCGCGCCAGGGGAACGGCGTCGGCGGCGTCCGCGACCACGACGACGGGCACGACGGGCGCCAGATCCAGGACGGAGGCATGCGGAGACGGGGGCAGCGGCGAAGTCATGCCCACATCCTGCCCGGGGTGTGCAGCATGCGCAAAGGTCGTTGCACATGCTGCAATCCGAGGGAGGGTCCTCAGGGAAGTGATCTCAGCGCGGACCGTCCGTGATCTCGGCGGGGACCGGCCCGTGATCTCGGCATGGACCGGTCCGTGGTCTCCGCGTGGACCGGTCCGTCAGTGGATCTCCGTCACCACCACGTCGAGCGCCCAGGGCCGGCCCGCCCGGCCGGGCGCCTCCGCCTCGACCGTGTACCCGAGGTCCCGCAGCGCCTCGACCAGCGCGGCGGGGTTCTTCGGTGCCGCACCCGCACTCAGCAGGCTCCGGACGATCTTTCCCTTGGTCGCCTTGTTGAAGTGGCTCACGACGGAACGCTTCTCGACGCCGTCCACCCGCTGCGCGTGCAGCACCCGTACCGTCGCCGTGCGCCCCGCGACCTCGCCCTTCGGCTTCCAGGCCGCCGCGTACGCCGAGGACCGCAGGTCCAGGACCAGTCCGTCACCCGCCGCCTCCGGGAGCGCGGTCGCCATCGGCGCACGCCAGTGCGCGCCCAGCGCTCCGAGGCCGGGCAGCTTCACACCCATCGAGCAGCGGTACGACGGGATCCGGTCCGTCACCCGCACCGCGCCCCACAGCCCCGAGAACACCAGCAGCGACCGGCTCGCGCGCCGCTTGGCCGCGGTGTCCAGCGTCGCCAGGTCGAGGGAGTCGTAGAGGACACCGGTGTAGATCTCCCCGGCCGGACGCGCGCCCGCGGTCCGCAGCTCGGTGTTCTTCGCGATCTCCCCGCGCAGCCCCTCGCTCAGCCCGAGGACCTCACGCGCCTTCTCCTCGTCGGCCGCGCACAGCTCGACCAGCTCGTCGAGAACCGCCTGGCGTGCCTCCGTGAGCCCGGGCAGGGACAGCGACTCCAGCTTGAGCGGGGTTCCCCGGCCGGAGGAGGCCTTCCCTTCGGAGGGGGGCAGCAGCACGAGCACGGTTGGATCTCCTCACGGTGGAAACGGCCCGGCGCCAGCCTAAACGGTGTGCGCGGGCCGTCCGGACGGCCCGCTCCTGGGCGAGGGGTCCCCCTTCGGCGTGCCCATCGGGGACCCCCGGCCTAGGCTCGACCCATGCCTCGCCGTCGCGTCCGTGTCACCGGTGCACCGGAGGCTCCGCTGCGAGCCGCCCTCAGCGCGTTGCGAACGGAACTCGGCGTGCCCGAGGCGTTCCCGGCCGAGGCGCTCACGGAGGCCGCGCAGCCGCCCCGGCTGCCCGCGTACGACGCGACGGACATCCCGCTGTTCACCATCGACCCGCCGACGTCCCAGGACCTCGACCAGGCGATGCACCTGTCGCGCCGGGAGAACGGCGGCTACCGGGTCCGGTACGCCATCGCCGACGTCGCCGCGTTCGTGACCCCCGGCGGGGCCCTGGACGCCGAGGCCCACCGCCGCGTGATGACCCTCTACTTCCCCGACGAGAAGGTCCCCGTCCACCCGCCGGGCCTCTCCGAGGGCAGGGCCAGCCTCCTCCCGGACCAGACCTGCCCCGCCGTCCTGTGGACGATCGACCTCGACGCCGATGGCCGCACCGAGGCCACCGACGTGCGCCGCGCCCTCGTCCGCAGCCGCGCCAAGCTCGACTACGCGCACGTGCAGCGGCAGATCGACGCGGGGACCGCGGAGGAACCTCTCGCGCTCCTCAAGGACGTCGGCACGCTCCGCGAGGCCCTGGAGGTCGAACGCGGCGGCATCTCGCTGAACGTGCCCGAACAGGAGATCGTCGAGACGGACGGGACGTACGAACTCGCCTACCGCGCCCCGCTGCCCGCCGACGGCTGGAACGCCCAGATCTCCCTGCTCACCGGCATGGCCGCGGCGGACCTGATGCTCGCGTACGGCACCGGAGTGCTGCGCACCCTGCCCGCCGCGCCCGACGGAGCGGTCGGACGGCTGCGCCGCACCGCCAGGGCCCTGCGCATCGACTGGCCGCACCACGTCTCGTACGCACAGCTCATCCGCTCCCTCGACCCGCACCGGCCGCACCACGCCGCCTTCCTCCAGGAGTGCACGACCCTGCTGCGCGGCGCCGGGTACACCGTCTTCCGGGACGGCGTCCTCCCCGAGGCCACCGCGCACGCCGCCGTCGCCGCGCCCTACACGCACTGCACGGCCCCGCTGCGCCGGCTCGTCGACCGCTACGCCGCCGAGATCTGCCTCGCGGCCGTCGCCGGGCAGCCGTCGCCCGAGTGGGCCCTCGCCGCTCTCGACGCCCTCCCCAAGGAGATGGCGGACGGCGGCCGGCGCGCGGGGACCGTCGAGCGCGAGTGCGTCGACATCGTGGAGGCCGCCCTGCTCAAGGACCGGGTCGGCGAACTCTTCGAAGGCTGCGTGGTCGACGTGCAGGAACACGAACCCACCGTCGGAACCGTCCAGTTGGAGTCCCCGGCGGTCTTCGCCCGGATCACCGGCGGCACCTCCCGGCTCCCCCTGGGCGAACGCCTCCGGGTCCGCCTCACCCAGGCCGACCCCGGCACGACGAAGGTCCAGTTCGCCCCGGCCTGACCGCTCCGGAGGCGGAGGACTCCGCTCCCCGGGCCCGTCGGCGTATCCGACGGCCGCCGCCCGGCATGGAAACGGCACCCGTCCGCGTTGTCCATCCAGCGGTACCGGCACACGGCACCGGAGCGGACACGGGGGAGGACGGAACGGTGACGGACGACGCCGGGGCGGTACGGTCCCCGACCCGCCGGGAGGAGGCCCGCTGGACCCGGGCCACCCTCGGGCGCGACGGACAGCCCCTCGACCTGCTGACCGCCCGCTTCGACCGGCACCGCTACGCGCCGCACGCCCACGACGAGTTCACCATCGGGGTGTGCGTCGGCGGCTCCGAGATCATCGACTACCGCGGCGGCCACATCCGCGCCGTCCCGGGCTCCATCGTCGTCCTCGCGCCCGGCGAGATGCACACCGGCGGACCGGCCGCCTGCGACGGCTACGCCTACCGCGCCCTGTACGCGCAGCCGTCGCTCCTCACCGAGGCAGTCGTCGGCCCGCCGCCGCACTTCCGCGAACCCCTCCTCGACGACCCCGAACTCGCCGCCGCGCTGCGCGCCGCGCACACCGAACTGAGCGCCTGCCCCGACCCGTTGGAGGCGGAGTCATGCTTCCCGTGGCTGCTCGCCGCGCTCGTCCGACGCCACTCCACGGCCCGCCCGGACCGCGACGGGATCCCCGGCGCAGCGGGCATCGCCACCGTCGTACGGGACCGCCTCGCCGGCGAGCTCCAGGCCCCGCCCTCCCTCGCCGTCCTCGCGGCCGACCTCGGCCTGTCCCGCTACCAGCTCCTGCGCGCCTTCCGTACGACCGTGGGAATACCCCCGTACGCCTGGCTGGCCCAGCACCGCGTCCAGCGGGCCCGCCGGCTCCTGGAGTCCGGGCTGCGCCCCGCCGAGGTGGCCGGCCTCGTCGGCTTCGCGGACCAGGCGCACCTGACACGCTGGTTCCGCCGGGTGCTCGGGGTGACCCCGGCGGCGTACCGCACGAGCGTGTTCCCGCGATGACAGGGGGCGTCGGCCGGTGACGGCGGCGCAACAGCGTTCAAGACGGTCGAGGCCCGACAGCCCGAGACTGCGCGTATGACTGCACGTGGCTGGTTCCTGTTCTCCCTGATGGGAGTGGTCTGGGGCATCCCCTACCTGATGATCAAAGTGGCGGTGGACGAGGTGTCCCCGTCGGTGGTGGTGTTCACGCGCTGCGCGATCGGTGCCGCGCTGCTGCTGCCCTTCGCGATCCGCCAGGGCGGCCTGACCCGGACGGTGCGGGCCCACTGGCGCCCGATGCTGGCCTTCGCGTGCATCGAGGTCATCGTCCCGTGGTGGACCCTCACGGACGCCGAACGCCACCTGTCCAGCTCCACCGCCGGCCTGCTGATCGCCGGGGTGCCGATCGTCGGCGTCGCCGCGGCCCGCCTCCTCGGCGACACGGAGCGCCTCGGCGCCCGGCGCGTCATCGGCCTCGCCCTCGGCCTGTCCGGCGTCGCGGTCCTCACGGTCCCGCACCTGACCGGCGGCGACACCCGGTCGCTCGCGGAGGTGCTGCTGACGGTCGTCGGCTACGCGACGGCGCCGGTGATCGCGGCCCGCCGACTCAAGGACGTGCCCTCGCTCCATCTGACGGCGCCGTGCCTGGCGCTGGCGGCCCTGGTCTACGCCCCCGCGGCGGTCCTCACCCGCCCCGCCGCCGTCCCCTCCGCCCACGCCCTGGCCGCCCTCGCGGGCCTCGGCGTCATCTGCACGGCGATCGCGTTCGTCGCCTTCCTGGAGCTGATCAGGGAGGCGGGCCCGACGCGGGCGACGGTGATCACGTACGTCAACCCGGCGGTGGCCGTGGCGGCGGGCGCACTGTTCCTCGACGAGTCGCTGACCACGGCCGTGATGGTCTCCTTCACCCTCATCCTGGCGGGCTCGGTCCTCGCGACGGCGGCCACCGGTCCGCGCCGCCCCGTCCGGCCGGTACCATGGTCGACACGGCAGACGAGCCGGGCGGGCGGCCGCGTGGAGGTCCTTGTGGACCTTCCCGAGGAACGTCCGGGCTCCACAGGGCAGGGTGGTGGCTAACGGCCACCCGGGGTGACCCGCGGGACAGTGCCACAGAAAACAGACCGCCGAGAACTCCGGTTCCCGGTAAGGGTGAAACGGTGGTGTAAGAGACCACCAGCGCCTGAGGTGACTCAGGCGGCTAGGTAAACCCCACCCGGAGCAAGGTCAAGAGGGAGCACCTCGGTGCTCCTGCGCGGACGTTCGAGGGCTGCTCGCCCGAGTCCGCGGGTAGACCGCACGAGGCCGGCGGCAACGCCGGCCCTAGATGGATGGCCGTCACCGCGACGTCCGCGAGGACCCGCGGTACAAAACCCGGCGTACAGCCCGACTCGTCTGCCCTTAGTGCCGCTGGCCAGCGGATATCTGGTCGGATTCTGACCGGTTCGAGCGAGAGCGCGGCCGCGTACGTAGTTGTGAACGGAGCTGCGGGGGCGGGGACGCCGACGTCCCCGGGGGCCTGACCTGAGGCAAGCGACTTCTGCCTTGGAGTATCCGGGTTCCGCCGCGATGGCCGAGCAGGCTACGAGTCCGGCCAGTGGGTACCTCTTTGACAGCCACGGTTGATCCAAAGGTCCTACACGGCGAGTTGCATGTCGGGCGATCGATCCGGCGCACGCACTCGTGACGAGGCAAGAGGTTTCATCTCGTTTGCGGTTTTAGCAGTTGACCGTGCGGCACTATCCCGCAGTGAGCGACGTGACAGTCGATCTTCCGGACTTCACCAGCTCATGCAGCCTCGCCCGAGTCTCCGGATCTGTCGAATAGATGGCCGTGCCGACCATGCCACGCGTCAAGAGTACTTTGTATGTATTGCGGATCAACCGATCTACGTCGATGTCCGATGCCGCAGTCGTGCCGTTCCCCCTCCGCAAGGCGGGGTCCTTGGAAGCGGCCCGGTCGATGACCCAGCCGTTCTCCCGCCACACGAGGTCGGGCCCGATGATCACACCGCTCCAGTCGTACTCGAAGCCTTGCGCCGTGTAGACGCAGCCGACTTGACCGAAGCCCGCAGTGTCAGTGGCCCAGAGCGCCGAAGGCGGTGCACCCATGATCGACCGCTCACCCTTGAGGTTCCACGGCCGTCCCCAGTCTCCGATCTGAACATCGGCGGGAAGCGCCTCACCGGGCTTGGCGTCCGACCAGCGCCAACAGAACCCGGCTGACAGTCGGGCCCCGTATCCCTTCGACCGCTTTATGTCCAGGAGGGTTTCCAACTCCTCCGGAGAATCGACGACATCGAGCTGCATCCGACCATCGGGCTCCCATGCGACGGGCTCGTCGCCCTCCAGCCCCAGCAGCCGTACGACCCACCGCAGGTACGCGTCGCTCCCACCACAGCGGAACTGGCTGTCCAGTTCCACTACCCGGCACTGCAGGTTCTTCTGCGCGGCCGCTGCCCTGATCTCCTCGACGGTCCCCGTCTCCCCGGGCCGTACAACCTGGTGCTGGTCCAAGAGGAAGACGGGCACGCGAGCCACGTCGATCAGTTCCTCAAGCTGCCGCTTACCAGTGCGTTGCGCTGCCGGAGTGAAACGGCTGGCAGAAGTCTCTCGCACACGATGGGCTTCGTCGCACACCAGCACGTCCAGGCTGTTCCGCCTGGCGGTTGCGAAACTGTTGAAGTACTTGAAGAGGTCCCGCACTTCGGGCTTCCGCGCGCCGGCCACCTTGCGCATGGTCTTCGTGAACGACTGCGAGCCGGTGGCGTGCAGAGCGGGAACTCCACGCCGGTACAGCTCCCCGAGGAGCGACAGGGCGATCACGCTCTTGCCGGTCCCCGGGCCGCCCGTGATGATCACAACCTCTTTGCGATCAGCCTCGTTCGCCCGCTCGACGGCCTTCAGCACGGTCTCGTACGCCACACGTTGCTCGTCGAGAAGCACGAACTGCTCCCGCTCGCGGACCTCCTGCGCCGCGACGGCCATCAACTGCTTCGAAGGCTGGACTTTGGCGAGCAACAACTCGTCGGCTGCCTCGGCTCCGGATGCGGTGGCCAGCTTCGACCGCAGGTACGCCAGAAATGCCCCGCGCCTGTCCGCCGTGAACATGCGGCCGCGCTCACTGAGTTCGACTTCGTCGAGGCCGGCCACGCCGGACGTGGTTGCGTTGTGGAGGTACGCGACGCCCGAAATCCGCTCAGGGTGCTGGGCGAGCGCCCCGTTGAAGGCGACGAGGTAGTCGCAGTAACCCCGTACCTGCTCGATGGGGTTGAGGACCGGATGGGAGTAGTCGGCCAGGAGGCACAGCAGAGGATCATCATCGTCGGGGTGAGCCTCGCTCCACTGCTTGAGCTCAACGACGACGTACGAGGGCTCGCCGGTCCGGGGATGGACTCCGGCGAGAACCGCATCGGCACGCTTGCTGGTCAACGGCAGCCCGAACTCCAGCAGCACTTCAACTTGGCCGAGCCCGGCATCGAGCAGCGCGTCGGTGAGAGCCGGGATGCTCCGATCCCAGGAGCGCGCTTCCGCCGTGCTCGGACTGTACCCGTGCACCCGAGTGAACTGTTCGGTGAGATACAAGCCCAACGATCCTTCGAGACGGCGGGCGGCGACTGCAACGGCGGAGTCGCGGAACAGCAAGAGAGGCCCCCAGGCAGCACGAAACAACTCGTGCGGGTGGGGGCATGTCCTGAGGCGGAAGCCCGGCGGGCCGCGTTGACGATTGATCGAATGCTACCGAACGACGTGCGAGGCCGACTGGCGGAATAGCGCCGTCACGCACTGACGATCTTGCGCATCGGTTTGGGGAGCGGATGCTGTACCGAGCTGATCACATGCCCGCGGAGAGCGTCCCGCGTGGCCTCGTCCGTCGAGTAGATCACCACACCCATGATCCCGCGGGTCAGCAGAACGTGGTAGGCGTTACGGATGCATCGGTCGATATCGACCTCGTCGATCGTCCTGGGCCGCAGCTCCGGGTCATGGGTGGCGGTCCGGTCGATGACGAAATGCCCCTCACGCCAGACTAGATCAGGGCCGATGATCACGCCTACCCAGTCGAACTCGAAGGTCTGGGCGGTGTAGACGCAACCGACCTGTCCGGTTCCCCGTGGGTCGGTGGCCCAGAAGTCGGCATCGGGTGCGCCCTCAACGGCATAGCCGCTCTTCACGTTCCAAGGCTGCTGCCAACCGTCGATGGCGACGTCCGGGACCAGCTCGCCGTTCTCGTCCGGATTGCTCCACGGCCAGCAGAAACCGGCGACCGTTCGCGTGCTCGCCCCTGTGAGCCGCTGCTCTTCAAGGAAGTCCGTCATTTCCTGTGGAGAGTCGGCGAGGTGAACCTGCATCCGCCCGTCGGGCACCCAGGCCTGAGGCGTGTGTACGCCGACGCTGAGCAGCTTCAGTACCCAGTCCCGGTAGTAGGCACTTCCCTGAGCCCGGAACATGCCACCGAGGTCGATGAGGGTGTGCCGAAGCCCCAACGCCTTCGCGCGTTCGATCAGGTACTCGGCCGTGCCGACCTCGCCGGGGCGAAGGGACTGCCAGTCGTCGAGCAGGAAGACGGGGACGCGCGCCGCTTCTATGATTTCGTCGGCCTGAGGGCGTGGGTTCTCCCGCTCCTCGCGCGGCGTGTACCGGTCGACGGAGTGGCGGCGAATGCGGTGTGCCTCGTCGCAGACGACCACGTCACAACTGTCCGGCGGCAGCTTCTTCAGCTGGTTGAAGTAGGTGAACAGCCTTGTGGCTTCCTTCTTCAGCTGTCCCTTCATGCCACGCGGCGCGTTCTGCGTGTAGGTCTCGCGAAGGGTCAGGGTGAGGGCCTTGGCTCCGGACGCGTGAACGACGTTCCAACCGGCCTGGTCGAGGGTGCGCCGGAGTTCGAGCGCGATGGCGCTCTTGCCGCTGCCCGGCCCGCCCCGGACGATGATGACTTCCTTGGTGCCGCCCTCACGGACCCGCTGTACCGCTTCGTGCACGTCCTGGTGCGCCAGCTCCTGCTCGTCCAGCAACTGGAAACGCTCCGGCGGTCCCATACGCGTGGGGAGGTTGACGTCGGCGATCTTCGGAGGATCGTACTCGGGGGAGTCGATCAATGCCTGGGCGGCCTCTCCACCCGGCAGTGCGGCCAGCCGCGCACCCAGCAACTTCCGGAAACGCTCGAACCGGTCCATGGTGTAGAGCCGCCCGTGCTCGCTCTCCGGAAGCTTGAACAGCTCTCGCACGTCGTCGTCGTGAGCGTTGTGCATCAGTACCGCTCCGACGACGCTCTCGGGCTTGCCGCGCAGGGCGGCTTTGTACTGCACCAGGTAGTCGCAGTACTTCTGCACCTGCCGGACCGGATGCAGCTTCCAGTTGGCGAAGCCGAGATCGACAGCGACCGACCGCTCCGGGTGCACGGTGGAAGAACGTTGCTGCTTCAGCTCGATCAACACGTACGAGGGTGCGCCGCTGCCCGGGTGCACGCCGGCCAGGAGCATGTCCACATCGGCGTCGGTGTGCGGAAGCCCGAACTCTATGAACACCTCCACCTGACCAAGGCCGCGCTCGATGAGGGCATTGATCACCGGAGGGAGACTGTTCTCCCATGCCTCGACAAGACTGTTCGCCGGAGGCGTTCCGTCCTGGTCCTTCTTCCGCTTGTGCTGGTCCTTGTAGGCCAGGATCAGCCGTTCGGTCAGCGGACGATGAGCCATTCCAGGTTGGCGCTTGACCTCTTCGGCCAGCGAGGCGGCAGACTCCCGGAGCAGATAGGACGACAAGGACTTCCCCCACGGCACGCCGAATCCTTGCGGGTGGAGGCATGTCCTTGGAAGCGGAAGCCTGGCGGGCCGCGATGACAGCCTCAAACACTAGCTCGATTCGGAGCCGTGGGTGCAAGATCGAGCCAGGCACCTCAAGGAGTCACGGGGAGGGAGATAATCGCTGCAAGGTACGGTCGTCCGGAAGATTTTTAGGCGCATCGCACCCGGACGATCAACAACCCGCTGCACTTCAACGACGCCAAGGACCTCAAAAGCCAGCTGCAGTGGGCCGCACGGCAACTGCGCTTCACGGGTTCGGTGCCGAAGCAGACGGTGCCTGACGCCGCATCCCAGCTTGGCCTTCCTGTGGTCCATGAACAGGCGCTGAAGGGACTCAAGTTCAACGCGGCATTGCCACGCCGCCTCGCCGAGGCGAGACTGGCGGATCTGGAAGGGGCCGTTGCAGTGCTCGACGAGCCGGTCCGGTTCAGTAGCATGCCAGGTTGAGCAGCGGTTGTGCGTGGGGTTCGGAGGTTACGTCGCAGGCGCTGATGGCGCGGGAACGGTGGCAGCGGTAGCCAGGTCGAGAGGAGAGCGCTGCCCAGGGATCACCACCGCTGGTGCAGTCAGGGCGGTGCCTGCCGGAGCAAACAACTTTGCTGCTGACTGATGCCCGCGTGCATCGGAGACGACGACCCCGCCCGTCCACTTGCCCGTTGGCGCCTGATAGCGGTGCTGGAGCTTTCCGAGGCGAGGGCAATGCCGGTCTCGTACCTCGATGAATCCCGGGTGACAGTGGACATTGCCTGTCAGGTCATTGGCGTAGGTCACGGCGGCCGACGGCGCCAGCACGGCGCTTACCAGGAGATCGGCGATCTGTAGACCCAAGTGTGTGTCACTGTGGCCGAAGACCGGAGACTCGGGCAGGTGGGGCATCACGTCGCCCCCCTTGGCGAACTTTCGGGTCGTCACACAGTGCACGTTGCCGACGTTGTCGCTGGGATTGCGGCTGTCCAGCACTGCGATGCCGCTGCTGGAGCTCTCCGCAAGGTAGTGCTCGAAGTTCGCGCACAGAGCGGTCACAGAAGCCGCGTACATGGCGGTGTCGTCATTGACGACACCGTCCTGCTTCACCCAGATGCGAGCCATGACCCTGCAGTCGCGACGTTCCAGAATCGTCAGG
Organism: Streptomyces sp. NBC_01428; assembly: GCF_036231965.1. Lineage (NCBI taxonomy): Bacteria > Bacillati > Actinomycetota > Actinomycetes > Kitasatosporales > Streptomycetaceae > Streptomyces > Streptomyces sp. NBC_01428. The sequence continues at coordinate 6,433,102 of NZ_CP109499.1, forward strand.
AGATGGTCGAGGAAACCGTGCGCCATGCGTCTTTGGTTGCGCCCCGGCCGGCGGAAGGACTTGCGTATCGTCTCGCCCTTGATTTCATGGTGTACAACCTGACTCAAGGTGGGCACTTTGCGCAGTTCAGGCCTGAATTGCTTCTTGAGGGCGATGAAGTCCCAGGCGAGGCCTTTGATCTGGCTCTCCGGCACAGTGAATCCGCCGATAACCATGACCGGAACGGAGTCGGCCAGAACCGGGTTGAGGACCTGTCCGGTCCCGGACTCATCGAGGTAGCACAGGTGCAAGACCTTCCCCCTAGGTGCACAAACAGCTATGGCCGACCCCAAATCCTTGGGAGACGGCCATAGGAGGTTCCACGCCGAGCGGAGCTCGGTCGCAGAGTGGTGTTCGTTCTGAGGCGGAGCGTAGTGGAGTGCGCTTGTGACGGGCAATCGGAGCGTGGCCGAGGCTGGGGTGAAGGGCGGTTTTGCGCCACGCTGCAGCGCTACTCCAGTGAAGGCCGACATATCGGGACCGGGGTCTGTGAGAAGTTAAGGCTGACAGATAGGGCTCGGCACAGTCGTCGCGATCGGCGTCCCCTCCGATGGCTGATTTCCCTAACCCGTGGATGCTTGCTGCACCGTGCCCCATCCTCGCGACAGGACGCGCGGCTCCAGACTGGTCTGGCGTTTACAGCCGGCGTCGCTCCATCACGTCAGTGAGCCGGGGTGCCCGAAGGATGCGGCTCGCCATCGGGGGGTCCTGTCCTGCTTCCGGGGACGGTCCGGCCTGGGGATGCGGGGGCGGCGAAGTTGGCCGGGTTCAGCATGACGGCTCCGAATTCGCGGGCCAGGAGCCCGTGAATGGTCTCCCAACTGCGGATACGGCTGCGCTCACGCCGTTCGGTCCGTCGTTCGTGCAGCCTCATCCCCCCGAAGATCGCCAAGGCGCAGGCCAGGATGAGGGCGATGAGGGCGTAGATCGGTGTGTAGCGGTCGTCGAACATCGACCGTTGGTCGTCCACCTGCCGGGCGTTGATGCCGAAGAAGCCGAAGAGCAGACTCAGGGTTCCGGAGACCGTGGTGACGAAGGTGATTGCCACGACCGTCCGGATACGACGCCGGTCGCCCGCTCGCTGCTCGGCACTCTCGACAGAGGTGAGTTCGGCGGCGATGGCGTTGCTGAGCCGGCCCAGCATCTGGCCGATCGTGCTGGAGCGTCCGGTCAGACCCATCGCGGAGTAGAGGGCGTTGTGGAAGCTCTCCACGCGTAAGGCCGGGACGAGGGTTCCGATGTCACCGCCCGCTTCGACGCTGTAACTGAGCTCCAGTTCGAGATGGCTCAGGCCTTCGGAGATCGACTCCAGCATCGTCCGGCGGCGATGGGTGTCGCGTTCGGTTTCGGACCGGGCCCGGAACCGGTGTCCGTAGGCGTAGGCGACTTCCCGGATCTCCCGCAGGCGTGCGGCCGAACCCACTGTCTGCACGGCGGAGAGCAGGACACCGTTCTCGATGTAGTCCTGATGGCCGCAGATGAGGCTCGCGTACGGCCCGAGGGCGCCGACTGTGGTGGGTCGTCTGTTGAGTTCGGCGGGGTAGCTGATGGAACTGTGTTCCGGGCGGTACGGAAGATCGGAGCGGTAGATGACGCGCTGGATGACATCGTCGCCCGGCGCATCCTCCGGAGAGGACACACTGCGGAAGACCAGTTGGTGTCGTTCGGGGAGGAAGCCCCTGGTCGCTGCGTCGCCGTTCGGCGCGTGATGGCCGACTCGTTCGCCGGCGAGCTGTTCCAGCGGGACACCGCCGCATTCGATGCTCGCGTAGTAGAGGTCCTCCATCAGCGGAACCGACTCGACAAGTCCCAGGGGAACGTCCAGCGTCAGCGCCACCAGCACCTGGCCGGAGGGGTGCAGGAAATGCCACAGAGTCGCGGCCATCGGCAGGCCGGTCTGCCAGCGTTGACACACCAGCGAGGCGCAGTCGAGGGACTCCTTCCTGAGGACTCTGGGTAACTGCTCCTTCGCCATGTCGTAGAAGGGTGTCAGCCGGCCGAAGGCCAGGAGGTCCGTCGGAGCATGACCGTCCGGCGGGAGCCGGGCCGGGTCGCAGACCCAGGACGTCGAATAGACCGTGGTGATGCGGAGGTGGGGCCGGGAGGCATAGGGAGCGAAGAGCCCGCCGGCCGTGCCGTCAGAGCGCGTGCCAGCGCCGTTCAAGGTCACCCTTTCGCAGAGACTCCATACGCAGCGCGAATTCGTCCGCCGCGTCGCCGGACTGGGCGATCTGCATCAGCCAGGTCGTCATCCCCAACTCCCGCGTGGTGCGGAGTACCGGATAGCCGTGCCACTCGGTGACGTCGGTGCCGTAGGTGAGCGCGAAGGCCGCGTACTCGGCGGGTTGCAGATCGAACCGGTCGACAGCCATTGCGGTGGGCACCAGGTCCCAGGCCCGTGGGCCCAACGCCACTGCCTCGTAGTCGATCAGGAGGGTGCGGTCGCTGTTGCGCAGGACGTTGCCGCGATGGGCGTCACCGTGGACCAAGTGCTGTGGTGACGAGGCCACGAGCGTACGGAAGTCGTCCTCTGCGCTGTCACAGGCTTCGGAAAGGAAGCGGACGTCCTCCCGTCGGATGCCTGATGCCACGTCAAGACGGCGACGCATGACGGGAAACGGGTCCAAGACCGGGAGGGGAAAGTCAGGATCCGGCAGCGCGTGAAGATCGCGGAGGAGCGTGGCGAGCGGGGCACAGGCTGTCGGGGGAGAGCTGTCCGGCACGAACTCCCAGAAGGTCACCAGTCGGCCGTCCGCTTCGACCGGCTGTGGCGCGTCCGTCGGATGAACGGATGGGAAGCCGGACCGGGCGAGCCAGCGTGCGACGGCGAGTTCCTTGGCGACCTTGTCGGCCATCTCCGCCGACCGGGCGACTCTGACTACGGTATCCACCTCGGGAAGGGCGAACAGGGCGTTCTCGCCGAGCCGCAGGAGCTTCGCGTCCGGGAACTGGGGCAGTCCGGCGGAGTCGCACGCGGCCAGCATGGCCCGTCGCGCGTTGGCCTCGGTCAACCCGTCATGAGTCTCATGGAAGTCCATTGCCGTCAGCCTCCCGAGGCGTTGGATCAGCTGTCAAGGCGTGCGCCCCGCTGGAGAAGCCCGTAGGGGTTCCGACACGGGACCGCGAGCGGCGGATGTCTGCCGGTGAGCCGACCCTTGATCGGGGCCGCACGGCCTCTTGCCCGGCTGCTCACGCGGGCATCCGTGTTCTCGGCTCGCCGTCCCCCTGTGGATACTCCCGCCCCAGCGCCCCCGCCAACTCCCCCCTACCCCGAATCCCCAACTTGCGGAAGGTGCTGGTCAGGTGGGTTTCCACGGTGCGGCGGGCCAGGTGGAGGAGGGTGGAGATTTCCGGGTTGGTGCGGCCGTTGGCTGCCAGGGTGGCTATGCGGCGTTCGCTCGGGGTGAGGGCGTCCGTGCCGGTGCGGGGGGCCGCCGCGCGGCGGGCGCCGGCCTCGCGCAGGGCCTGCTGGGCCTCGGTGTGCAGGCGGACCGCGCCGAGGCGCTCCGCGCGTTCGGCCGCCTCGCGCAGGGGCTCACGGGCGCGCGTCCGCTCCCCGGCCGCGGTCAACTGGCGGCCCTGGGCGATCAGCGCGGCCGGCAGTTCCGTACCGGCGGGTGCCTCGCGCAGCAGGCGTACGGCGCGGTCCGCGAGGTCCAGGCCCTGTCTGCCGCCGGTCGCCGTGCCGAGGGTGCTCAGTGAACGCCCCACCAGGCGGGGCGTGTTCCAGACGGTGGCCAGGCGCAGCTCCTCCCGCGCCAGCGCGAGGGCCTCCTCCGGGCGGCCCAGGGCCACCCGGCACTCCGCCGCCGCCGTGCGCCACGGCGTCACCACGGGACTCAGCACCTCCCGCGCCGACTGCCGGCGCCCGCACTCCAGGAAGTCGTCCAGCGCCGCTCCCGGGTCGCCGTCGGCCGCGCGCAGGACCCCGCGTGCGTAGAGGAAGCGGTTCGCCTCCCAGGAGTCGGGGGCGTCCCGCAGCTCGACGTCGCCCGCGAGTGCGGTGGCCGTGTCCGTACGGCCCTGCCCCACCAGGGCGAGGACGGCGAGCGCGTCCTGGTTGCCCGGGGCGCGGCCGACGGGACGGGTGGCCGGGACGACGTCCTCGTGGGCGCCGCGGGCCGCCGCGATGTCGGCCCGTACGTTCAGCAGGGCCGCGTGCATCGGATGCAGGAGCGACGCGCTCTGGCCCGCGAGGCCCCGCTCCACCAGGCGTTCCGCCTCGTCGAGTTCGTCGGCCCACTGGGCGACGGCGGCGGCCGTGCCCAGGAGGAACGGCTCGCCGAGCGGGTCCGACGGTTCCTCCAGGAGCGCGCGGACGCGTCGTACGGCGGTCCGCGCCGACGTCAGGCCCGCCGTCGCCTCGTACCGCACGAGCAGCGCCCGGCCCGCCGCGCCGACCAGGTGGGGGGAGCGTTCGGCGGTCTCGCGCAGCCACCGGTACATCTCCCGCCGTACGTCCGCGTCCTGGTCCGACAGCAGTGCCGAGGCCGTCTGGACGGTGCGGGCCAGGTCCGGGTGGTCGCGCAACTGCTCGTCCAGGGACCTCAGTACGCCGATCGCGGCGCGCGTCTCACCCTGCCCGGTCAGCGCCGTGCCCAGGGCGACCGCCGCCCGCACCCGGTCACGGGGCGTGCCCGGCAGCCGTACGGCCTCGGCGAGCCGTGACATCCCCGCGGCCGGCCGGACGGTCAGGAACTCCAGCGACCCCAGCTCGGTGAGGACCGCGGAGCGGCGTTCGGGCGTCAGGGGCTCCTCCAGGGCGCGGCGCAGGAAGGCCGGTGCGTCGCCGGCCCTGCCCGCGCGGACCGCGGCGGACGCGGCGTCCAGCAGCACGCCGACCGCCCACCCGGCACCGATCGCGGGCGCCCGCAGGACGTGCCCCGCCACCGCCTGAGCCGGATCGCCCCGCCGCAGCATCGTCTCCGCCGCCGCCCGGTGGGCCGCCTGGCGCCGCGCTCCCGGCCAGCCGCTCGCCACCGCGTCCCGGAGGAGGGGGTGGGAGTAGTCGGGGTGGCCGCCCACGGGCGAGGGGCGCAGCATCCCGAGGCGGGTCATCGACGTCAGCCAGCCGGGGACCCGGGCGGGGTCGGCGCCGGACATCCCGGCCAGCAACTCGGCGTCGGCGTACGGCGCGTGGCCGGCGGAGTCCGTCGTCGCGAGCGCGAGCGAACGGGCCACGTCGGCGGTCGTCGGGCCCGCGCAGTCCAGCCACCACGACACGGCCGCCGGGTACGCGCCGGGGTAGAGGGCCGCGCAGGTCGACGGGACGGGAGCGGGGGACCGCGCACCGGGCACCGCGCGCAGGTCGTCCAGGAGGGCGTGCAGCAGCAGCGGGTTGCCCGCGCAGGCCCGTACGCAGTCGTCCACCCAGGCGTCGGCAGGGGCGTCGTCGAAGGCCGAACGGACCAGCTCCGCCGCCGAGTCGGTGCTCAGTGGGGCCAGGGTGTGGGTACGGACCAGGTCGGGCGAGAGGCCGTGGGCGAGGCCGGGCCCCGCCGGACCGACGTCGTACTGCGTGCGCTCGGTCACCACCAGCAGCACCGGCAGGCGGTCGATCTGCCGGGCGGCGGCGGCGAGCCACTGCCGGGAGTGCTCGTCGGCGCGGTGCACGTCGTCGACGGCCACCAGCAGCGGCGCGTCGCCCGCGTGCGCGAGCAGCAGGCGCCACAGCCGGGCAGCCGCCCGGCCATGGTCGTGGACGGGGGACGGCGGCTCCGTCCCGCGCCCGCTGTGCTGCCCCAGCGCGTCCTGGTCCAGGGAGAGCAGGTCGAGCACGGCCGCGAAGGGGGGATGGGGGTCCGGCGAGCAGCGGGCGCGCAGCACCCGCATGCCGTGCGTCTCCCCGTGACCGGCGGCGGCTTCGAGGAGGGCGGTGCGGCCGGTGCCGGTGGCGCCCGACAGCAGGAGCAGCCGGCCGGTGCCGCCGCGGGCCCGAGCGGCCTCGGCGGCCACCAGCTCCAGCGCGTCCCCGCGTTCGCGAAGTGGTCCGCGTACGGACATCACTGCCTCCCGCAGTCGTGGATCCGCTGACGCCGATCTCGTGGTGTCTCTCGTGGTGCTCCACGATTGTGCGGACCTCTGTTGGCACAGGAGTGTGATTTCAGCCCTCTGTCACCGACCCCACAACGACGGACGGCACGTTGACTCGGGAGAAGCGGTTGCACAGTTCAGCCCGGACGGCAGGCATCGAGGCGTCCCTGGAATCGGCATCCGAACCGGGCACCGACCACGGCCCCGCGGGCGCGCCGCCCCGCATCCCGGTCGTGGTCCACACCGCGGACCCCATCTCCCGGGCCGGGGCGCTGAGCCAACTGCGCGGCAACCCGCTGATCGACCTGCGTGACGAGACGGAGGCCGGCCCCGACACCGTGGCCGTGCTGATCAGCGAGACGCCCGACGCCACCACCCTCGCCCGGCTGCGCCGGCTGGTCCGTGCCGAGGGCGCCCGTGCCGTGCTGGTGGTGAACTCCGTCCGGGAGGCCGAGCTCCTCGACGTCATCGCCTGTGGCGCCGCCGCTGTCGTCTGGCGGCACGAGGCCACCGCGCAGCGTCTGTCGCAGGCCGTGCTCGCCGCCGCGCGCGGGGACGGGGACCTGCCCGCCGACCTGCTCGGGCGGCTGCTCAGCCAGGTGGGCACGATGCAGCGCTCGGCGTCCGGCCAACCCGGCGCCCCCGTGTCGGGGCTGACACCGCGCGAGATCGACGTGCTGCGCCTGGTCGCGGAGGGGCTCGACACCGCGGAGATCGCGAGCAAGCTCTCCTACTCCGAGCGCACCGTCAAGAACGTCATGCACGGGCTGACCACCCGGCTGCGCCTGCGCAACCGGGCGCACGCGGTGGCCCACGCCCTGCGCGAGGGCTACATCTGACCGGCGGGGCAGCCGCCGCTGCCCGATCGGGCAGCGGCCCTTGTTCCGGGCGGTCGATCGGGCACCGGGACGCGCCCGCCGATCCGTCCGGACAGCCGTGTCCGGAGCGGGAGCCGTGTCGCCGCCCGCCGACCGGCACGGCGTGCGCCGTCCCCCGTCCCACCTCGGAGAACGGCTGATTTCCGTCCCCCGGACGAACACGGGAAACACCACGGACCCGTGCCCCGGAGTGCGGGGCACGGGTCCGTGCGGACGTGCATCAGGTCCGTGCCGGGCGCGGGGTCACGGTCCCGGCGGGACCGCGCCGTTGCCCGCGTGGACCATCAAACGCGGACCGTGAACCGGCGCCCAGGGCAGCTCAGTTGGTGACCGTGAACCAGGTCGCCCGGGACTTCTGCCACTCCGGGTGGTCGAGGTCCTTCGCCTCGGTGCCGTCGCCGTACAGGTCGGCCGAGCCGTCGTCCGTGATCAGCTGGGCGCGGGCGCCGGACACGCTGAGATCGGGGACGTCCACGACCGCCTCCCAGCCGCCGGGGTCCGAGGTCGGCAGGTCGAGACGCTTGACCGGGGCGTGCGCCGCGTTGCCGTCCCAGGAGTAGAGCGCGTACGGGTCGGAGTTGTCGTCCGCGGCCCAGGAACCGGCGACGATCAGGTACTGGTTCGACGCGTTCTTACGGATGTCACGGATCGCCAGACCGCCGAGGTCGAGCTCGATCGGCGTGCCGAAGACCGCCTTCGAACCGCTGCTCAGCACCTTGTCGAAGTTGGTGACCGGCACGATGAGCGCCTTGCCGCCGGGAACCGCGGGAGCGAGCGGTGCGCGGAAGCCGAGGTAGGCCGTGGTCGTCGAGCCCGGCGCGAACTCCAGACCCTCCACGTTGAACCCGTCGATCTGCTTGGGGATCTGGCCGTCCTCGGTGCCGTCCGCGAAGCCGTAGCGGTCGCCGTTCGCCTCGTCCCAGGCGACGAGGTCGTCCCGCAGCTTCTTGTACGAACGGCCGTAGGTGAGGTTGGTGGAGGCGCCGGAGCCGGTCACCGTCGTGGTGAACACGGTGTTGCGGTCGGCCTTGTACTCGCCGTCCTTGTTGTTGCCGAGCGAGCCCGTCCAGTAGATCGTGTCGCCGACGCGCGTGGCGCCCTCGATGTCGATCTCCTTGGACACGCCCGCCTTGGAGCCGAAGTCCCAGGTCTTGACGGGCGCGCCCGACGCCGAACGGTCGTACAGGCGGAGCGTGTTGGACTCGTCGTCCGCGACGACCGCGTAGCCGCCGCCGACGTCGACCGCCGCCGAGGCGTCGCTGGAGCCGGTGAAGTAGCGGGTGTCCGTGGGGTGTTGCACGGACGCCGAGGCGGCGTAGTGCAGCGTCTTGGTGACCTTCTTGCCGTCGACGCCGGTGACCTGCACCGTGAGGTCCGTGTAGCCCAGGCCGCGCGCGGCGACCGCGACCTTGCGGGTGGCGCCCGTGCCGCTGACGGTGGCGTCGGTGGTGGTCGCCACCGAGGTCTTGCTGCTCTTGGTGACCGTGACGGCGAGCGCGCCGGCGTCGGCCCCGCTCTGCGCGACGGTCACGTTCACGGTCGGATCGCCGGTCGCGCCCACCGCGCCCGACAGATACGTGGCCGACAGGGAGAGGCTCGGCGTGCCGTAACTCGCCGCGTGTGCCTGGCTTCCCAGCCCCATGGCCGCGAGCGTCAGCACGCCGCCGATGACGGCGGTCGTCCGGCGGCCTCTGGGGAAAGCGTTGTCCTGCACGGGGGCCCTTTCGTCGACGCGATGTCGACGAGAAGGCTGTGCGGCGTCCGCCAACTCCCGGCTGCGCCGCGCTGTCCGGGAGGTGAACAGATGCGGTCACCGAGGACGCGGCCCAAGGGCACCCCGGAGCCGACCGCCAACTCCCCTGCCTCGTAGGAAGGGTGGAGGCGGAGCGGGAGGGGTCGGCGGAACCCGCCGGACGGTGGGGGAGCGAGGCGAGAGCGGCGAGTGCCGGGTGGAGGTGAGGGGAGAGCGGCGAGTGGAGGGTGGGCGCGCCGGGTGGGGAGCAGGGTCAGGGGCCCGCGTCGGACTGGGGCGGCCCCGCGGCCGGTTCGGGGGCCGGTTCGGCGTCAGGAGAAGGGTCCGGACGCAGGGAGCGGTCCGTCACCGAGGCGAGGTGCTCCGCGAACACCTCGCGCGCGTCGGGCGCGAGTTCCCGCAGCGCCACCATCGCCGTGATCATGACATCGCACAGTTCCGACCGGACGTCGTCCCAGGTGTGGCTCACGCCCTTGCGCGGGTTCTGGCCTGTCGCGCCGATCACCGCCTGGGCGACCTCGCCGACCTCCTCCGACAGCTTCAGCACCCGCAGGAGGAGCCCCTCCCGGCCGCCGTGCGCCCGGTTCGCGGTCAGCCAGCCGTGCAGCCGGTCGATCGCCTCCCACGGGTCCGGTGGGCCCGCCGTGGTGCCGGCGGTGCCCGCCGGGCCCTCCGGGCGGGCACGGTTCGTCGGGGCGTCACGGTCCATCGGGTCGTCGTCACGGTCCTGGTCGGCCATGGGAGCAGCCTCCCCCGCGGCGGACCGGCCGACTCCTACTCCTCGAACAGGGCTTCCTGCTCGCCCTGCTGCGCCGTGCGGAGCCGGCTGTTGCGGGTGCCGATGACGACGGCGGTGACCGCGGCCGTGACACCGAGTGCGATCGGCACCATCCAGCCGCGGTTCACGGCGTGGCCCAGCGCGTGGTCGACCGACAGCCGCCCGGGGCCCGTCACCGCGAGACCCGCCGCGGCCAGTCCGAGCGACGCCGCGTACTCGTAGCCGCCGGACTGCGCGAAGAACCCGTTCGGTACATGCACCGCGGCCGCTCCGGCCATCGCCCCGGCCGCGGCGGCACCGGCCGCCGGGGTGGCGAGGCCGAGGGCGAGGAGAGCGCCGCCGCCCGCCTCGGCGAGGCCCGCCGCCGTGGCGCTGGCCTTGCCGGGGGAGTAGCCCATGGCCTCCATGGCCGCCCCCGTCCCTTCGAGGCCGCCGCCCCCGAACCAGCCGAAGAGCTTCTGCGCTCCGTGCGCGGCCAGTGCGCCGCCCGTGCTCAGACGGAGCAGCAGCAGTCCCAGATCACGCCGGTCGAAACAGGTCACGGTGACTCCCAGTGCAGACAACGGCAACGGTTCCCTCCCGGGTCTCCACCGTCGCACCGATCACACGCGCCCGGTGTTCCCGCGCGGCCGTTCGGGTGGCGGGCTCCGGGGACCGGTGTGAGTCTGCTTGCCATGACGATTCAGGTAGCGAAACTCAGCGACCCGGCCGTCCGGGCCTTCGTCACCGCCGTGAACGCGCACGACCGCGACGCGTTTCAGTCGGTCCTCGCGCCCGGGGCCACCATGTCCGACGACGGCTCCGACCGGGACGTCGCCGACTGGACCGACCGGGAGATCTTCTCCTCCCGGGGCCACATGGACGTCGACAACGAGTCCGCCGGCGGCCGCTCCCTCGTCGTGCGGTACCGCAACGACGCCTGGGGCGAGATGAAGACCAAGTGGACGTTCACCGTGGACGACGGCGGCCGGATCAGCCGCTTCGAGACCGGCCAGGCCTGACCGAGGCCGGCCGGGGGACGCCGGTCGGACCCCGGGAGGTCCGGCCCGGGCCGGACCTCCCGCCCCGTGGGCTTGTGTTCGCGTGCGCTCCAACTCCTAGCGTCCCTGGGCATGGAGAGCTTCGGGAACAGGACACTGGGAAGCAGCGGCATCGAGGTGAGCGCGCTCGGCTTCGGCTGCTGGGCCATCGGCGGTGAGTGGGCGACGCCGGGCGGGCAGCCGCTCGGCTGGGGCGCGGTCGACGACGAGGAGTCCGTACGGGCCGTCCGCCGCGCCCTCGACCTCGGCGTGACCTTCTTCGACACGGCGGACGCGTACGGGGCCGGGCACAGCGAACGGGTGCTGGCGCGGGCCCTCGGCAAGCGACGGGCCGACGTGGTCCTCGCCACCAAGTGGGGCAACGTCATCGACGAGGACCACCGGCTCCTCACCGGCGCCGACGACTCCCCGGCGTACGCCCGACGCGCCCTCACCGCCTCGCTCCGCCGCCTGGACACCGACTGGATCGACCTCTACCAGCTGCACCTCTCCGACGCCGAACCCGACCGGGCCGCCGAACTCCGTTACACCTGCGAGGAGTTCGTGCGGGAGGGACTCGTCCGGGCCTACGCGTGGAGCACCGACGATCCGGAGCGTGCGGCGGTCTTCGCCGAGGGCGAGCACTGCGCGGCCGTGCAGCACCGGCTGAACATCCTCCAGGACGCCCCCGAACTCGTCGCGTTCTGCGAGGAGTCGGGGCTCGCGAGCATCAACCGCAGCCCGCTGGCGATGGGGTTGCTGACCGGCCGCCACACCTCCGGCCGTTCCCTCGCCGCGGGCGACATCCGCAGCGCGCCGCCCGCCTGGCTGCCCGGATTCACCGGCGAGGGCGGCGCCGACCCGGAGTGGCTGGCCCGGGTGGACGCCCTCAAGGAGATCCTGACCAGCGGCGGGCGCACCCTCGCCCAGGGAGCCCTCGGCTGGCTGTGGGCCCGCAGCCCCCGGACCGTGCCGATCCCGGGCTTCCGCTCGGTCGCCCAGGCCGAGGAGAACGCGGGCGCGATCGCCCGAGGGCCGCTCACCGCCGCCCAGATGACCGAGGTCGACCGGGTGCTCGGGCGGTGAACGGCCCCACGGGTTCCCACGCGAGAGTGCGGGCGCCGGACGTCCGGTCTCCCTGTACGACCCCGAACTGCCGCTCGTAGACGCACGGTTCCCCTGTACGACCCCGAACCATCGGGTCGTGGAGGTCTGTTCCCCCTGCGCGACCCCGTACGGCCGGGTCGTCCAGGGGGAACGGGGCGGTGCCCTGCGGCGCGTACGGCACCGCGGCGGCGTCCCGGGCGCGTACGCCTACGGGACGGCGGGCTGGGAGTCGTACGGCTGCTGCGCCGGCTGCGGTCCCTCGTGGTCCTGCCGGGCCGAGTGCCGCGGGGCCGCGCGGCGCGCGCCGCCCTGCTCGGTCAGGGTGATCCGGCCGGCCCGGATGGTGGCGAGGCGCGGCGCACGACGGGCGATGGACGAGTCGTGGGTGACCATGACGAACGTCAGCCCGTACTCGTGCCACAGTCCTTCCAGCAGGCCCATGATGTCGTCGCGGGTGCCCTCGTCGAGGTTGCCGGTGGGCTCGTCGGCGAGCAGCACCTTCGGTTTCTTGACCAGCGCGCGGGCGATGGCGACGCGCTGCTGCTGGCCGCCGGACAGCTCGGTCGGGACGTGCGCGAGCCGCTCGCCGAGTCCGACCGAGCGGAGCGCCTCGGCGGCCCGCTCGCGCCGTTCGGCGGGCTTCACGCCGAGCGGGACGAGGGCGGTCTCGACGTTCTCCTGGGCGGTCAGCGTCGGGATGAGGTTGAACGACTGGAAGATGATGCCGATCTTCTCGGCCCGCAGCCGGGTCAGCCTGGCCTCGCTGATGGAGGCGAGGTCCACGCCGTCCAGCTCGACGCGGCCGGAGGTCGGCCGGTCGAGGCCGCCGATCATCTGGAGCAGCGTCGACTTGCCGCCGCCGGTGGGGCCCTGGATGACGAGCTGGTCGCCGTCCTCGATGGCGAGGTCGACGCCGCGCAGCGCCTCGACGGTCTCCTTGCCCCGCGTGTAGCGCTTGGTGACGCCGGTGAGTTTGTACATGAGGTTCTCCGAGGGTGAGGGGTGGGGCGCCGCGGCCCGGGGGAGTGGACGCGGCGCCCCGGCTCTTGGGGTGTGGCCCGGGGTGTGGCCGGGAGCGGTTACGCGACGCTGCGCAGCGCGTCGGCCGGGCGCATCCGCGAGGCGCGCCAGCCGCCCATGGCGCCGGCGATCAGGCCGCCCGCGATGGCGAGGCCCGCGGCCAGCGCGATGGTGGTGACCGAGACCGGCGCCGAGAGCGCGATGTCCACGGTGTTCTTGGCCGCGGAGGCGGCCTGCCGGCCGGGACCGCCGCCACCGGGACCGCCCATCCCGCCTCCGCCGCCGGTGGAGCCGAGCTGCGCCGTCAGCTTCGGGCTGATCGCGGTGACGACGGCCGCCGCGCCGACGCCGAGGGCGATACCGAGGGCGCCGCCGAGCAGGCCGTTCACCATGGACTCGCCGACGACCTGCCGGGTCACCCGGCGGGAGGGCCAGCCGAGCGCCTTCAGGGTGCCGAACTCGCGCACCCGGCGGGAGACGGCGGACGAGGTGAGCAGCGCCGCCACCAGGAACGCGGCGACCAGGACGGCGATCGACAGCCACTTGCCGACGCTGGTCGCGAGGTTCGAGGCCGTCGACAGCGAGCCGGAGACGGTGTCGGCGAGGTCCGCGGAGGTCGTGACCGTCGTGCCCGAGATGTTCTTCTGGATGGCCGCCTTGACCGTGTCGATCTGCTTCGAGTCGGTGGCCTTGACGTAGATCGTGGTGACCTTGTTCTTCGCGTCGCCGAGCGTCTGGGCCTGCTTCAGGGGCAGGTAGACGTCGGTGGTCGACTCACTGCTGTCGGGCGTCGCGATCCCGATGATCTTGTACGTGGTGCCGGAGATCTTGACGGTCTTGCCGACCGTGTACTTGTTCTCCTTGGCGTACGACGTGGCGAGCACCGCGACCTTGGCGTCGCTCTGCGCGGAGGTGAACGTCGTGCCCGTGGTGATCTTCGAGGTGGCGAGCGGGCCGAGGTCCTGGTGGGTGACGTCGACGCCCGCGACGGAGTACGAGTTCACGTCGAAGGAGGCTCCGCCGCCCTGCACCTGCGGGGTGCCGGTGCCGCCGTTCTGGCCGCCGCCGGGTCCGCCCTGCTGTCCCGAGCCCGAGGTGGAGGACTTCGCCTTGCCCTGGGTGAAGGAGCCGTCGACCTTGGTGACGTTCAGGCTCAGCGCGCCGACCGCGCTCGCGACGCCCTTCTGCGCGGCGACCCGGGTGACGAGCGAGGATTTCAGGGACTGCCCGCCCTGGGTCATCACCCGGTCCGAACTCTGGCTCTTGCCGCTGTCCGCCTTGGCGTCGAAGTCGAATTTCGGGCGGCCCGAGGAATTGCCCGTCGGTGCCGCCTGGGCCTTGGTGACCGTCATGTCGGTGCCGAGTCCGTACAGCGACTTCAGGACCTTGTCCTGTGCCTGCTGCATTCCGGCCGACACCGAATTGACGGTGATGACCAGCGCGATTCCGAGCGCCAGACCCAGGGCGATCACCAGCGCCGCCTTCTTGCGCCGGCTCAGCTCACGCTTGAGATAGATGCCAAACATCCCGTTCCTCAATGGTTCTTGGCGCCCGCTGTGGGCGCGGCCACACGCTAGGGAGGAACCTTTGATCCGGGCTGAGTGGCGGATGTGCGCGAACTGAGAAAACGGGGCCCCACATCATTCTTTGGTCAGACAGCGCATTCCTGGGCGGTGAAGGGGTCATTGACAGGAAAGGCCTGTTGGATGGCGGACGGTCACAGACGGCGGGACCGCCCGCCGCGCTTCTCCCGGTGGGACGGCGGACGGTGCGCGGGCGGGCCCGCGCTCGCCCCCGGGCGGCCCGCTCGCCCCGACGTTCGCGGTGTCTTTGCCGCCCCTTTGGAAGCGGCTTCCCTTCCCTTTGTCACCCCGCTGTCGGGGCCCGCGGAGCGGCTTTGTACGGTCCCGGGATGCGTGATTCTTCCGGGCTCTCCCGCCGTGCCGCTCTGGGCCTCGCCGCCGCCGTGCCGCTCGCCGCCGCGACGGCCGCCACCGCGTCCGCCGCCACCACGATCGGCGGTGCGCGCCTCGGCCGCACCGGGGTCCAGGCGAGCGGCGGCACGGCGCTGCCCAAGCACCTCACGGCCCGCTCCTGGCTGATCGCGGACCACACGAGCGGCCAGGTGCTCGCCTCGTACCGCGCGCACCAGCGCCTCGCGCCGGCCTCCACCCTGAAGATGCTGTTCGCGGACACCGTGCTGGCGAAGTTCGAACGCACCGAGACGCACCGGGTGACCGACGTCGAGATCGCGGACGTCCCCGCGGGCTCCAGCCTGGTCGGCATCAAGCCCGGCATCACCTACACCGTCGAGCAGTTGTGGCAGGGCGTCTTCCTGCGCTCCGGCAACGACGCGGTGCACGTGCTCAGCCACATGAACGGCGGCGTCCCGGCGACGGTCGCCGAGATGCAGGCCAAGGCGAAGGACCTGCAGGCCCTGGACACGCACGTGGTCAGCCCGGACGGATTCGACCACCCGGGCCAGCTGTCGTCCGCGTACGACCTGACGCTGTTCGCCCGGCACGGCCTCGCGAGCGCCGACTTCCGCGGCTACTGCGCGACCAGGACGGCCGATTTCCCGGCCGGCGGCAAGAAGACCTTCCAGATCCAGAACACCGACCGCCTGCTGACCGGCGCGTGGGGTCTGAAGACGTACGACGGCCTGATCGGCGTCAAGAACGGATACACCAGCCACGCCGGCAACACCTTCACGGGCGCCGCGACGCGCGACGGACGGACCCTGCTCGTCACGGTGATGCACCCCAAGAGCGGCGGCAACGGCGTCTACGAGGAAACGGCCCAATTGCTCGACTGGGGCTTCCGGAACGCCTCGGTCGACCCGGTGGGGACGCTCGTCAAACCGATCAGCGAGGGCGGCGCGAGCGCGGCCCCCACGCGCAGGGCGACGGCGAAACCTGCGGCGGGCGCTCCGGCGGCCGCCGCGAAGAGCGACGGCCCGCCCTGGGGGCTGGTCGGCGGGGCCGGGGGAGCGGTCGTGCTGCTCGCCGGGGGCGCGCTGGCGCTGCGCAACCGCCGCCGTCGCCCGGCGGAGGATCAGGCCGACGCGTCCGCCGAGGGCCGCGGGCGTCGCCGCGAGCGCTGACGCGGGACCGCGTGCGCGGGCCGCACAACACAGCACGGCACCGCACAGCCCTGACAGCTGTGCGGTGCCGGCAATGACGGCGACAGCCGCTCCGTGACCCGGTGCTTTCCTCACGCCTGCGCGCGAGGCCCGCCCCCACCCGGACCGCGGAACGACGGTCGCCTCCCCCCTCGGTGCGGACCATCGGTCCTACCGAAGTCTCTTCCTCCGAGTGTGAAGCTCTCGTGGAGGAGGTGTTGAGCATAAGCCCATCACCGGCTCGTATGGTCCGGAGAGTCAGCTTCCGTTTGTGTAGGTTGAGGACTTGACCAGATGCGGTGAACGCTCGGCCCGCTTCCCGCGTACACAGAGGACGGGCCGCCCCGACGGCGACGGCGGGGCGTGGCGCGGGTCAGCCGCGTCCGACGTAGGGCATCGCGGACGCCAGGACGGTCGCGAACTGCACGTTCGCCTCCAGCGGCAGCTCGGCCATGTGCCGCACCGTGCGGGCCACGTCGGCCACGTCCATCACCGGCTCGACCGCGAGTTCGCCGTTCGCCTGGAGCGTGCCGGTCCGCATCCGCTCCGTCATGTCGGTGGCCGCGTTGCCGATGTCGATCTGGCCGCAGGCGATCCGGTACGGACGGCCGTCCAGGGACAGCGACTTGGTCAGGCCCGTCAGCGCGTGCTTGGTCGCGGTGTACGCGATCGACTGCGGCCGGGGCGTGTGCGCCGAGATCGAGCCGTTGTTGATGATCCGGCCGCCCTGCGGGTCCTGCTCCTTCATCTGCCGGTACGCCGCCTGCGCGCACAGGAACGCGCCGTTCAGGTTCGTGTCCACGACGTGCCGCCAGGCGTCGTAGGGCAGTTCCTCGACCGGCACCCCGCCGGGGCCGAACGTCCCGGCGTTGTTGAAGAGCAGGTCCAGCCGCCCGAACCGGTCGCGTACGGCGGTGAACAGGGCGGCGACCTCGTCGGGGTGCGAGACGTCCGTGCGGACGGCGATCGAGGGCGCCTCGGGCACGAGGGCCGCCGTCTCCTCCAGGGTCTCGGTCCGGCGCCCGGCCAGCGCCACCGACCAGCCGGCACGCAGCAGTTCGGCGGCCACCGCGCGGCCGATGCCGGAGCCCGCTCCGGTCACCACCGCGGTCTTCGTCTCCGGGGGATGCGGGTGATTCATGGCGTTCATGGGCCCGCAGCGTACGGGAGGGGCTTTTGACGCGGCCGACATCCGGAACTCATCCCCCCGCCATGTGCCTGTTGTGTACGCGCCAAGCAGCCGTCGATCCTGACCACTCCAATGCCGAGTACCACCACCGTCAGGGGAGGGCCAGATGACACCCGCAGGCCAACAGCACCCGTCGCAGCACGCCCCCGAACTCCGCGCCGTCGCACGGCACATCGGGCGCCGCCGCTTCCTCACCGTCACCGGCGCGGCCGCCGCGCTCGCCTTCGCCGTCGACCTCCCGGCCGCCGGTACGGCGAGCGCCGCCGAACTCGACGCGGCGAGAATCACCGAGAACCCCTTCACGCTCGGCGTCGCCTCCGGCGACCCGCTGCCCGGCTCGGTGC
The DNA here is from genome assembly GCF_036231965.1 of Streptomyces sp. NBC_01428. Taxonomy (NCBI): domain Bacteria; kingdom Bacillati; phylum Actinomycetota; class Actinomycetes; order Kitasatosporales; family Streptomycetaceae; genus Streptomyces; species Streptomyces sp. NBC_01428. The sequence goes on from NZ_CP109499.1 coordinate 6,450,383, forward strand.
TGCTGTGGACCCGGCTCGCGCCCGCCCCGTACCAGCCCGACAGCGGCCTGCCCGCCGAACGCGTCACCGTCCACTGGGAACTGGCGCACGACGACCGCTTCCGCCGGATCGTGCGGCGCGGCACCGCCACCGCGCACCCCGAGTACCACCACGCCGTGCACGTCGAGGTCGGCGGGCTCGCCCCCGACCGCGTCTTCTTCTACCGCTTCAAGGTCGGCGGCTGGACCAGCGAGACGGGCCGCACCCGCACCGCGCCCGCCCCCGGCGCCCGTGTCTCCGCGCTCACCCTGGCCGCCGTCTCCTGCCAGGCGTACCACGACGGCTACTTCACCGCGTACCGCCACCTCGCCGAGGAGGACGTCGACGTCGTCTTCCACCTCGGCGACTACCTCTACGAGTACGCCGTCAGCTCCGTCGGCGGCGCCCGCAACTACACCGACCGGACGCTCCCCGACCTGTTCAACCACGAGACCCTGACGCTGGAGGACTACCGCCTGCGGTACGCCCTCTACAAGTCCGACCCCGACCTGCGGGCCGCGCACGCCGCGCACCCCTTCGCCGTCACCTGGGACGACCACGAGACGGAGAACAACTACGCCGACGACATCGACGAGAACGACGGCCCGCCGGAGGAGTTCCTGCTGCGCCGCGCCGCCGCCTACCGCGCGTACTGGGAGAACCAGCCGCTGCGCCGCGCGCAGCTCCCGGTCGGCCCGGACGCCCAGCTCTACCGCCGGCTCCGCTGGGGCAGGCTCGCCCAGTTCGACATCCTCGACACCCGCCAGTACCGCTCCGACCAGGCCTACGGCGACGGCTCGCACGTCCCCGGGCCCGAGTCGGACGACCCGGCGCGCACCATCACCGGCGCGACGCAGGAACGCTGGCTGATCGACGGCTGGCGGGACTCACGGGCCCTGTGGAACGTCGTACCGCAGCAGGTCACCTTCGCCCAGCGCAAGCTGGACCTGAACCCCGTCGCCAAGGTGTCCATGGACGCCTGGGACGGCTACCGGGCCTCCCGGCAGCGGATCCTCGCGGGCGCCCGGTCCACCGGGACCGAGAACCTGATGGTGCTCACCGGGGACGTGCACGTGGGGTACGCCTTCGACCTCCTCGACGACTTCGACGACCCCTCGTCGGCGGTCCTCGGCACCGAGATCGTCGCCACCTCGATCACCAGCGGCAAGGACGGCGCCGACCGGCCGGCCAACTGGGCCACCTACACCCAGGCCAACCCGCACCTGAAGTTCTACAACGGGCGGCGCGGCTACGTGACCGTCGAACTGGGCCGGGAGGCGGCGCGGGCCGACTTCAGGACCGTGTCCGCGGTGACGACCCCGGGGGCGCCGGTCACCACCGCCGCCTCCTTCGTGACGGAGGTCGGAGACCAGGGGCTCAAGCAGGCCTGACGTCCGGTCCGCCGGCCTCGCCGGGATAGCGGACGCCGACGCGGTCCCGGATCGTGTCGAGCGTCCGCATCACGGCGAGCGTGCCGTCCAGCGGGACGAGCGGGGACTCCCGCTCGCCCGCCCGCAGCGCGCGCATCACCTCGGCGGCCTCGTGCCGCAGGCTGTTGCGGGGCCCCGCCGACGGCTCCGCACGGAACGTCTGCGGCTCGCGGCCGTCGCGGTGCACCACGAAGTGGTCCGGGAAGAAGAAGCCGTCCGGCACGTCGATGCGGCCCTCGGAGCCGGTCACGGAGGCGGCCACCGGAGTACCGCCGTTGATGGAGCAGTGCACCGAGGCGAGAGCACCGCTCTCGAAGGAGAGCAGCGCACCCGTCTGGAGATCGACGCCCTCCTCGGAGAGCACCGCTCGCGCGACCACGTCCGAGGGTTCCCCGAGCAGCAACTGCGCGAACGACACCGGATAGACGCCGAGATCGAGGAGCGCGCCGCCCCCCTGCGCGGGGTCCCGCAGCCGGTGCGAGGGCGGGAAGGGCCCCGCGAGACCGAAGTCGGCCTGCACGGTGCGGACCTCACCGATCACCCCGTCGTCGACCAGGGTCTTCAGCTGCCGGACCAGCGGATTGCAGTACATCCACATGGCCTCCATCAGGAAGCGGTCGTGCCGCCGGGCGAGGGCGACGAGTTCGCCCGCCTCCCGCGCGTTCAGCGTGAACGCCTTCTCGCACAGCACGTGGCGCCCCGCCTCCAGACACATCCCGGCGGCCTGCCGGTGCGCCGCGTGCGGAGTCGCGACGTACACGACGTCGACGTCCTCGTCCGCCGCGAGCGAGGCCCAGTCCCCGTACGCCCGGGGAATCCCGAACCGTTCGGCGAACGCCTTCGCCGAGGCGTCCGTCCGCGAGGCGACCGCCACGACCTCGGCGTCCGGCATGTCCACCAGGTCCGCCGTGAACGCCGCGGCGATCCCGCCCGTCGCCAGAATCCCCCACCGCACGCGTTCGCGCTCGCCCGTCATGCCCGCACCTCGATCTGTGACCCCGAACACGCTGTTCGAACTGAGAGCATAGGGGGCGCATCACTCGGAGAGGGAGGGCACATGCCCGAGCGTGGCCGCACCACGCGGGAACAGGAAAGCCCGCACGGGCACATACCGGACGCGACCGCCGCGGACACCGCACCGGTGCCCGCCGCCGAACCCCGGCAGGCCCGGGGCCGGACGGCGCGACCGGCCGCGGGCCCGGGCTCGGCCGGCCGCACCGGACTCCTCGTCACCCTCGTCCTCGGCGGGCTCACCGCCACACCCCCGCTCGCGATGGACATGTACCTCCCGTCGCTGCCCGAGGTCACCGGAGCCCTGCACGCGCCCGCGGCGACGGTGCAGCTCACCCTCACCGCCTGCCTCGCGGGCATGGCACTCGGCCAGCTCGTCGTCGGCCCGATGAGCGACCGCTGGGGCCGCCGGCGCCCGCTGCTCTCCGGACTCGCCGTGTACGTCGTCGCCACGGTGCTGTGCGCGCTCGCCCCGACCGTCGAACTCCTCGTCGCCTTCCGCCTCGCCCAGGGCCTCGCGGGCGCGGCCGGCATCGTCATCGCCCGCGCCGTCGTGCGCGACCTCTACGACGGCGACGCCATGGCCCGCTTCTTCTCCACCCTCATGCTGATCTCCGGGGTCGCCCCGGTCGTCGCGCCGCTCATCGGCGGACAGATCCTGCGCGTCACCGACTGGCGGGGCGTCTTCGTGGTCCTCACCGCCGTCGGCATCGCGCTCACCGCGGTCGTCTGGGCGAAACTCCCCGAGACGCTGCGGCCCGAGGACCGGCACGTGGGCGGCGTCGGCGAAGCGCTGCACGCCATGCGCGCGCTGCTCGCCGACCGGGTCTTCGCCGGCTACATGCTCGCCGGCGGCTTCACCTTCGCGGCCCTGTTCGCCTACATCTCCGCCTCCCCGTTCGTGATCCAGGAGATCTACGGCGCCTCCCCGCAGACGTTCAGCCTGCTCTTCGGCGTGAACTCCGTCGGCCTCGTGATCACGGGCCAGATCAACGGCAAGGTGCTGGTCGGCCGGGTCCCGCTGGAGAAGGTCCTCGCCACCGGCCTCGCCCTCGTCGTCCTCGCCGCGACCGCGCTGCTCCTCATGTCCACCGGCGTCTTCGGGAACGTCGGACTCGTCCCCGTGTCCGCCGCGCTGTTCGTCCTGATGTCCGCGATGGGCCTCGCCCTGCCCAACACCCAGACGCTCGCCCTCATGCGGGTACGGCACGCGGCCGGTTCCGCCTCCGCGCTGCTCGGCACGACCTCCTTCCTCATCGGCGCGGTCGCCTCACCGCTCGTCGGCATCGCGGGCGAGCACACCGCCGTCCCGATGGCCGTCGTCCAACTGGCGGCCGTACTGGTGGCCGTCGCCTGCTTCGTGGGACTGTGCCGTCCCCGGCGCACGGGGCCCACACCGGACGGAAAGGCGGCGGACAGCTGAGCGCTCCGAGACTGCGGATCGACACACCGGAACGCGCCGGACTCGACGCCGGAGAGCTGCGACAGCTCGCCGGCGAGGTCCGCGCCCTCACCACCGGGCCCGACCCGTGGGCGGCGGGCGTCGTGCTGGTCGCCGGGCGCGGCCCCGTCATCGCCGTCGAGGAGGCGGCGGGATGGGCGGTCCGCTACGCGGCCTACGACGAGAAGACCGACGCCGGGACCGAGCTGGCGGCCGGGGCCCGTGTGCCGGCGACCGTGCACACGCCCTTCGACCTGGCCTCGCTCACCAAGCTGTTCACGGCGGTCGCCGCGGTGCAGCAGCTGGAGCGCGGCACCCTCGGCATCGACGCGCGGGTCGGCGCGTACCTGCCCGAGTTCCGCGGTGTCCGCGAGCACGGCGTCACCGTACGGCAGCTGCTCACCCACACCTCCGGGCTGCGCCCCGAACTCCCGCTGTACGACTGCCCGGACGACGCGACCCGGCTGGCGATGCTGCGGGCCGAGGCCCCCTCGTCCGAGCCGGGGGAGTACCTGTACTCCGACCTCAACCTGATCCTCCTCCAGTACGTGCTGGAGCGGGTCAGCGGGCGGTCGCTCGACGTCCTCGTCCGGGACGGCATCACCCGCCCGCTCGGCATGAACGCCACCGCCTTCGGCCCCTGCCCGGGCGCCGCCGCCACCGAGGACCAGCGCCGGCCCTGGGGCAAGGCGGACCGGGGCATGCTGCGCGGGGTCGTGCACGACGAGAACGCCTGGGCGCTCGGCGGCGTGGCCGGTCACGCGGGCCTCTTCTCCACCGCCCGCGACCTGGCGGTCTTCTGCCGCACCCTGCTCGCCGGCGGCAGTTACGGTCCCGCGCGCATCCTCGGCCCCGACTTCGTCGAACTCCTGCTGACCCCGCCCGGCCTCGGATTCGCCCTGGACCAGCCCCGGTTCATGGGCGCCCTCGCGGGCGGCGGCGCGGCAGGCCACACCGGCTTCACCGGTACGTCCCTGGTCCTCGACCCGGTGACGGGCACCTTCCTGGTCCTGCTCGCCAACACCGTCCACCCACGCCGCCGCCCGCCGGACAACACCCCCCGCGCAGCAGCGGCAACCCGCCTCCGCCGAGCGGTACGCGGCACCTGAGCCTCCGCACGCCGCCGACGGCGCGGGGCGCATCGCTACCGCGTGCCGCCGACGGCGGGGAGGTCGCACGGGCGAGCCGAGGTTGTCGGGTGACAGTCACGGGTGGTGCGCGGGCGGGGAGAGGGCCCGGCCGGAGGCCGGGGACGGTTGGCCACCGCGTGCCGCCGACGGCGGGGAGTCCCCACGGGCGAGCCGAGGTCGTCGGGTGACAGCCACGGGTGGTGCGCGGGCGGGGAGACGCCCCAGGTCGGGGAAGAGCGCCCGTGCTACGGGCGACCCGCCGTACCTGAGAGAATCGGCCCCGTGAACGCCCCCCAACCCACCGCCGACACCCTGCGCAGCGCCCTCGCCGGCCTGCTCGACGGTCTCCCGCCGAAGGCCGCCGCACAGGCGGTCGAGCGGCTGATCGTCAACTACCGGGGGACCACCCCGACGCACGCGCCGATCCTGCGGGACCGCTCGGACGTGGCGGCGTACGCCGCGTACCGGATGCCCGCGACGTTCGAGGCGGTCCGCGCGGCCCTCGACGCGTTCGCGGACGCGGTACCCGGCTGGGCGCCGGGAAGCCATGTGGACGTCGGCGGCGGCACGGGCGCGGCGACCTGGGCGGTGAACGCCACCTGGGAGGGCGCCCGCCCGGTGACCGTGCTCGACTGGGCCGAGCCCGCGCTGGCCCTCGGCCGGGAGATCGCCGCCGCCAACCCCGAACTGACCGGCGCCACATGGCAGCGCTCACGGATCGGAGCGGCGCTCACCATCGAGAGCACCGATCTCGTCACGGTCTCCTACGTGCTCGGCGAACTGACCGAGGACGACCGCGCCTCGGTCGTGGACGCCGCCGCGAGCGCCGCACAGGCCGTCGTGATCATCGAGCCGGGCACGCCCGACGGCTACACCCGTGTCCTCGCCGCCCGCGACCGGCTGATCGACGCCGGCTTCCACGTCGCCGCCCCCTGCCCGCACAGCGCGGCCTGCCCGATCGTCCCCGGCGAGGACTGGTGCCACTTCTCCGCCCGGGTCGCCCGTTCCTCCCTGCACCGTCAGGTCAAGGGCGGCTCCCTGCCCTACGAGGACGAGAAGTTCAGCTACGTCGCCGCGACCCGCTTCCCGCCCGAGCCGGCGCCCGCCCGCGTCGTGCGCAGGCCCCAGATCCGCAAGGGCCAGGTCCTGCTCGACCTGTGCGGACCGGACGAGTCCCTCCACCGGGAGACGGTGACCAAACGCCACGGCCCGCTCTACAAGGCGGCCCGGGACACGGACTGGGGCGACGCCTGGCCGCCGCCCGAGGAGGCCTAGACCCCGCCCGGAAGCCCGGGCCGCGCACCGGGAGGGCCGCGAGGACCGGCAGAGCGGGCGGATCGCGGGGCTCGCGGCTCACCCCCGGAGTTCCTGCGTGCAGCACTTCACGCTGCCGCCGCCCTTCAGGAGTTCGCCGAGGTCGATGCCGACCGGAGTGAAGCCGCGGTCGCGGAGCGGGCCGAAGAGACCGGCCGCCTCCTGGGGGAGCAGGACGTTCAGGCCGTCCGAGACCGCGTTCAGACCCATCGCGGCGGCGTCCTCGTCGGTGGCGGTCAGCGCGTCCGGGAACAGCCGGCGCAGCACCTCGCGGCTGCCGGGGGAGAACGCCCGCGGGTAGTACATGACCTCGTCCGTCGTGTCGTCGAGGACGGCGAGCGCCGTGTCCAGGTGGTAGAAGAGCGGGTCGACGAGGTCCAGGCCGATCACCGGACGGCCGAAGAACTCCTGCGCCTCACCGTGCGAGAGCGGGCTCGCCCGGAAGCCGCGGCCCGCGAGGACGTACGAGGCGGTGACCGCGAAGTCGCCCTCGCCCTCGTTGACGTGGACGGGCTCCAGGACCTCGGCGAACCCCCGGGCGCGGAACCACTCCAGGTGCGCCGCCGCCTCCGGCGCACGCTCCCGGAAGGCGAACCGGGCACCGAGCACCCGGCCGTCCACGACCGTCGCGCCGTTCGCCGCGAAGACCATGTCCGGCAGGCCGGGGCGGGGGGCGAGTTGCTCGACGGTGTGGCCGAGGGAGCGGTAGCGGTCGCGGAGGTCCTCCCACTGGGCGAGCGCGAGCGGCACGTCGACCGGCTTGGCGGGGTCCATCCACGGGTTGATCGCGTACGTGACGTCGAAGTGCACCGGGGGGCACATGAGGTAACGCCGGGGCGTGGCACGACGGAGAGGGTGCAAGGAAGGCTCCTTACGCAACCGCAGGGGCAGTTGATGCTCATGGTGCGCCGTGCGCCCCTCCGCCGCCCGCAGGCGGACGGGTGGTGTCCGCCGTCCGCGTCACGGGCGCCCCGCCCGGCCGCCGGAACGCCCGCGGGAAACGCCACGGGACCCCCGCCCGGGACGCCCGGGCGAATCCCGGCCGGGGGTACAGCGCGTACATCGGAACCCCGACCGTGCGGCCCGCCGCAACGCCGATCGCAACGCCGACCGGAACGCCGGCCGGAACCGCGACCGGGGCCCCCGTCGGAACCCCCGCCGCGACGTCCGTCCACGGGTGCCCGCCGGACGCGAGACGCCCCGTATCGCGGTCCTGGTAGGTTCGCCCCATGGCCGAGATGCCCAGCTCCAGCCCCGATTCCGCCCCGGCACCCGGCCCCGCCGGGCGGCCCGCCCCCGACGCCACCCGGCGCAGCGAGAAGTCCCGCCGCGCGATCTTCGCCGCCGCCCTGGCCCTGGTCGGCGAGAGCGGCTACCCGAAGACCACGATCGAGGGCATCGCGGCCCGGGCCGGGGTCGGCAAGCAGACGATCTACCGGTGGTGGTCGTCCAAGGCGGAGGTGCTGCTGGACGCCTTCATGGACCTCGGCGAACAGGCCGCGCGGGCCGCGGGACAGGAGCCGTACACCCTCCCGGACACCGGCGACCTGGCCGCCGATCTCAAACTGGTGCTGCGCGCCACCGTCGACGAGCTGCTCGACCCCGCCTTCGAGGTGCCCTCCCGCGCCCTCGCCGCCGAGGGCCTGGTGAACGACCGGCTCGGCGCCGAGTTCGTCGCCAAACTGCTCGAACCCCAGCTCCAGCTGTACGTCCGGCGCCTGCGCTCCGCCCAGGACCAGGGCGAGGTCCGCCCGGACGTCGACCCCCGGATCGCCCTGGAACTGTTCGTCTCCCCGCTCGCCCAGCGCTGGCTCCAGCGCACCGCCCCGATCACGTACGACTACACGGACACCCTCGTCGACTACGCCCTGCACGGTCTCGCCCCGCGCTGACGGTCCCGTCACCCTCCGAGCGGCCCGTAAATCGTCATACATCATGCGATAACACCTGATCAGGGCCCGGCGAACGCATCGCCCCACCTACCCCGGTTGTCGGCTCCGGCCACCCGGGGCGCAGGATGGTGGGACCATGGGCAAAGGACGACGAGTGCACTACGGCTTGGCGAGGGGATAGATGAGCGCAGAGTTCGGAAGCCGCCCCGGCGCGCAGGGCAGGATCTCCCAGTGGCTGCGCGGACGCCGGCCCAAGCCTCCCGCGGAGACGTCCGACGCCCGGCGTGAGGCCCTGCTGCTCGCCGCCGCGGACGCGGGTCTGCCGCTCGCGCAGGCCGCGTACCCCGCGGGCCACCGCTGCTCCTGCGACCGCGTCGGCTGTCCCACACCCGCGCGTCACCCCGTCTCCTTCGCCTGGCAGACGCAGTCCACCACCGACCGCGCCCAGATCGAGCGCTGGGCCCGGCACCAGCCGAAGGCGAACTTCATCACCGCGACCGGCATGACGCACGACGTGCTCGACGTGCCGCTGGAGGCGGGCCGTGAGGCGCTGGAGCGGATACTGGCCGCCGGCGTCGACGTCGGCCCGGTCGCCGAGACCGGCGACGGCCGCATGCTCTTCTTCACCCTCACCCGCGGTACGCCCGAGGACGAGGACGAGTGGTGGCCCTGCGAGCTGGACTGCCACCCCGAGACGATGGACGAGCACCCCGGGTTCCGCTGGCACTGCCGCGGCTCGTACGTCCTGGTGCCGCCGGCCCAGCTGCCGGGCGGTCTGAGCGTCGACTGGGTGCGCGGTCCCGAGCACCCGCTGCCCGACCCGCTCACCCTCCTGGAACACCTCACGGACGCGTGCGCCCGCTACGCCGGGGAGAACGGCGGCGCGGAGCGGCTCGCCGCCTGGCCTCACCGGGGCTGATCGGAGACCGGTCCGGCCCCCCGGGGCCGGACCGCGCTCACTCGCCCTTCGCGCCGGTCAGTCCCTCGACCCGTCCGAGGACGGACACCCGCTGGTCGTCCGCGCCCTTCGCCGGGTCCAGGGCCACCTGGTTGGAGACGAACTCCAGGGTCAGGGACTGCTTGATCTCACCGGTCGTCAGCGCCTGGACGTCCGCGCTGGGCGTCGGGATCGCGCTGCCCTCCGCGGCGGTCTGCTTCTCGAAGCGGTGCGTCGTGAAGAACACCAGCGCCCCGCCGTCCGCGGTGCGCAGACCCACCGGCGCGTGGTCGCCCGTGGTCAGCGGCTCGTCGATGTACTGCCGTGCGAGCCCCGGCCGGTTGGCGAACTTCTTGCGCTGGGCCCGCCACAGCGAGGTGTGCGTCCCCGCCGCGAACGTGTCGCCGCCCGCCCGCAGATAGGTCGCGTAGGTGCTGCCGAGCTTCTCCGGCTCGACGGCGAGCGCGGCGTCGTCGGCCGTGACGGGCTGCGCCCAGCCGTCCTTGTCCCGCGTGAACCGCGGCACCTCGTCGGCGGTGAGGACCGTCAGATACGAGGCCTGCCACACCTCGGCGGCGCTGCCCCGGGTGAAGACCATCAGCCAACGGCTGCCCGGCGCGCCCTTGTTGGCCGCCGTGTTCGCCACGAACCAGCGCGGCCACGCCGCCTTCGCGGGTATGGAGAACGTCGCGTCCCGGAACTCCAGCGCCGAATGCGCGGGATTCCCACCGGGGCTGTTCTTGTGCCCGGCCTTCAGCTTGGCGGCGTCGATGTCCGCGAGCGGACCGGTCACCCGGTCCGCGTCCTGCGAACGGTCGTACGTCTTGTCCGCCTTGTTGTAGGCGGCGGTGAAGTCCTTGAGCGCGCGGGCGGCTTCGGCGCGGGTCGCCGCCGGGACGACCTCCCGCTCACCGTGCACCACCACGCAGCCGCTCGCGGCGACGGACAGAGCGGTCACCGCTCCCGTCGCCAGGACGAAACGGCGGAGGCTGCCGGAACTACGAGGCCTTCGTGGGCTGCGACCCGTGTGATCCCTGCTCATCAGGTGCCTTCACCTTCCCCTTCCCGGAGGCGAACCCTACCGGGGCGAGGAAGATCGCGAGTGTCGGGACCAGGTAGAGCGCCCACACCGTGACCTGGAGGACGGTGGGGTCGGGCTGGAAGTTGAAGACGCCCTTGAGGAGGGTGCCGTACCAGCTGGTGGGGTCGATGGTGTTGCTGATGTCGAAGGCCAGGCTGGTGAGGCCGGGGATGAAGTCGGCTTCCTGGAGGTCGTGGACGCCGTAGGCGAGGACGCCGGCGGCGACGACGACGAGCATGCCGCCGGTCCAGGTGAAGAACTTGGCGAGGTTGATCTTGAGGGCGCCGCGGTAGAACAGCCAGCCGAGGAGGACGGCGGTGGCGAGGCCGAGGGCGACACCGATGAGGGGGCGGGGGGTGCCGTCGCTGGCGGCGTGGACGGAGGCCCAGACGAACAGGGCGGTCTCCAGGCCTTCGCGGCCCACCGCGAGGAAGGCGGTGGCGACGAGGGCGCCGGTGCCCATGGCGAGGGCGGCGTCGAGCTTGCCGTGCAGTTCGGTCTTGAGGTGGCGGGCGGTGCGCCGCATCCAGAAGACCATCCAGGTGACGAGGCCGACGGCGACGATCGACAGGGAGCCGCCGAGGGCTTCCTGGGCCTGGAACGTCATTTCCTGGGAGCCGAATTCGAGGGCGCAGCCGAAGCCGAGGGCGACGGCGATGGCGACGGCGATGCCGCCCCAGATCGGCTTGAGGGCGTCCCTGCGGTCCGTCTTGACGAGGTAGGCGATGAGGATGCAGACGACGAGGCTGGCTTCGAGGCCCTCGCGCAGGCCGATCAGGTAGTTGGAGAACATGGTCAGGCCTCCTTGGAGAACAGCGTGCGGCCCCACCAGTCGTCCTTGTCGCGGACGCCGGGCGGGACGGCGAACAGCGCCGAACTCACGTGCTGGATGTACTCGTTGAGGGCGTCGGTGCGCGCGAGGCTGCGCTGGACGGGGATGAAGCCCTTGCGGACGTCGCGCTGGTAGGCGAGGAAGAACAGGCCTGCTTCGAGGCGGCCGAGTCCGTCGGTGCCGTCGGTGAAGGAGTAGCCGCGGCGCAGGATCGTCGCTCCGTGGTTGGCGTCGGGGTGCGCGAGGCGGACGTGCGCGTCGGGCTTCATCGCCTTGAGGAACGGCTCGTCGTGTTCCTTGGCCTTGCCGACGGGGGCGCCTTCGCCCTTGTCCCGGCCGAAGACGTCTTCCTGTTCCTGGAGGGAGGTGCGGTCCCAGGTCTCGATGTTCATGCGGATGCGGCGGGCGACGAGATAGGAGCCGCCGGTCATCCAGTCGCTGCCGTCGCCGTCGCCGACCCAGACGAACTTCTTCAGGCGGTCGGTCTCGGTGCCGGCGATGTTGCGGGTGCCGTCCTTGAAGCCCATGAGGTTGCGGGGGGTCTGGGCGTCGGGGGTGGTGGAGGAGGTTTTGCCGAAGCCAAGCTGGGACCAGCGGATGGCGACGGTGCCGAAGCCGATGCGGGCGAGGTTGCGGATGGCGTGGACGGCGACCTGGGGGTCGTCGGCGCAGGCCTGGATGCACAGGTCGCCGTTGCTGCGGCTCTTGTCGAGGTTGTCGCCGGGGAACTGGGGGAGGTCGACGAGGGCGTCGGGGCGGCGGTCGGCGAGGTCGAACTTGTCGAACAGGGACGGTCCGAAGCCGATCGTCAGGGTCAGCCGGGAGGGGCTGAGGCCGAGGGCTTCGCCGGTGTCGTCCGGGGGTGCCTCGGCGAGGCCGCCGTAGGCGCCGTCGCCGACGGTGTGTCCGGCGGTCATGCGGGCGGCGGCGCGGGTCCAGTCCTTGAGGAGCTGGACGAACGCGGCGCGGTCGTCGGTCTTGACGTCGAACGCGGCGAAGTGGAGGCGGTCCTGGACCGGGGTGGCGATGCCGGCCTGGTGGGTGCCGTGGAAGGGGACCGGACCCGAGGTGTCGGACCCGGCGGGGTCGACGTCGTTGCCGGTGCGGGTCATCGCGACGGCACCGCCGGCCACGGCGGCACCGAGCGCGAGCCCGGCACCGCCCCAGCCGATCAGCGAACGCCGGGACGGCGCGGAGCCGCCTGCGGCAGGTCCGGTGTCCTCCGTGCCCTCCGTGCTGTCCTGGGCGTTCGTCATGATGCTGTTCCTCTGTCCGCGACTACTTGACGACGGCGGCGGCGAGCTTCGACAGGGGCTCGGCGAGCGCGTTGACCCCGTCCGACAGCTCCTTGGTCTGCGCCTTGGTGAGCGTGTCGTACGAGACGAAGCCGTCCGAGGTCTTGTCGGTGCGGTACTTGTCGAGCAGCGTGTCGAGCGCCGTGAACTGCTTGTCCAGGTTGGTCGTCAGGGCCTTGTCGTTCTGCTCGGCGACCGGCTTGAGCAGCTCGTACGCCTTCTGGGCGCCTTCGACGTTGGCCTTGAAGTCGCTGAGGTCGGTGTGCGAGTAGCGGTCCTCCTCGCCGGTGACCTTGCCCGTGGCGACCTCGTCCAGCAGCTCCTTGGCACCGTTGGCCATCGACGTCGGCGTGATCTCGGCCTTGCCGACCCGCTTCTGCCAGTCCTTCAGGTCCGTGACGAGCTGGTCGGCGAGCGTCTTCTGCTCGGCGCCGATCTTCTTGTCCTGCCAGAGGGACTTCTCCAGCGCGTGCCAGCCGGTCCACTTCTGGCCCTTCTCCAGGCCGTCCGCGCGGGTGTCCGTCTTCGGGTCGATGTCACCGAAGGACTCGGCGATCGGCTCGGTGCGCTCCCAGCCGACGCGGGAGGGGGCGAAGGCCTTCTTGGCGGCTTCGAGGTCGCCGGCCTTGATGGCGTCGGCGAACGTCTGCACCTTGGGGATCGTGGCGTCGGCCTGCTCCTGCGCGTACTCGCGGTAGGCGGCGACGGCCTTGTCCAGGCGCGGGTCGCGCCGGGCGACCTTGCCGCCGGTCACGGTGAGCTTCTGGCGCACGCCCAGGCCCTTCATGCCCGGGCGGCAGGCGATCTGGTACGAACCGGCCTTCACCTCGGCGGTCAGCGTGTACTTGGTGCCCGGGCCGATGTTCTCCTTCTCGGAGACGATCCGGTCGTCGGGGAAGAGGATCTCGACCTCGGTCGCCTTCGACCCCTTGTTCTCGATCTTCAGCGTGACCTGTCCGGCCGGCACCGACTTCACCGAGGTGTCGCACTTCGCGTCGGCGGCGGTCACCTGGATCGCGTCGCCGTTCTTGGCGTCGCTCTTCTCGGTGCAACCCGTGACGGCGGCCAGAGCTGCCGCGGTGGCGGCAGCGGTGACAACAGAGAGTCGGACGGCTCGCATTCAGGCTCCAAGAGAAGTCGGACAAACCGCACGGAGGTCCCCCGTCGGCATGGTGAGGCTGGCCTAACTTATCTGAGGCTTGCCTTGGTGATACCCGGTCGTTCGGTGATTCAGCTCTCACAGTCGCCGTACAGAAACAGCGAGATCACGGTGACTCAAAACAGACCCCACGGGAGGGTCAAGGAAAGGTCAAGCGTCCCGTCTCGGCGTGATGAGCGCGGCGCCGGTGCGCGGATGCGGGAGCACCTCGACCGGCTGCCGGTAGACGTCGCTCAGCAGGCCGTCGGTGAACACCTCCGCCGGCGGACCGTCGGCCGCGATCCGGCCGGCGCACAGCACCGCCGTCCGGTCCGCGTAGGCCGCGGCGAGGCCCAGGTCGTGCAGCACCACGACCACGGCGTCACCGGCGGCCGCCCGCTCCCGGCACACCCGCAGGACCAACTCCTGGTGCCGCAGGTCGAGTGCGGCCGTCGGCTCGTCGAGAAGGAGCAGCGGTGCGCGCTGGGCGAGCACCCGGGCGAGCGCCACCCGCGCCCGTTCGCCGCCGCTGAGCGCGGCGAACGAGCGGGGCGCGAACCCGGTGACCTCGGTGGCGGCCATGGCGGAGGCGACCGCGGTGTCGTCGTCGTGCGGGGTGTGGGCCCAGGGCGCCCGGCCCATCCGGACGACCTCCTCGACCGTGAACGGGAACGACAGGGCCGCCGCCTGGGGCAGCACGGCCCGGCGAAGGGCGAGTTCGGGCGCCGTCCACTCCGTCGCCGGACGCCCGTGCAGCCGTACGACCCCCTCGGCGGGCGGCAGATCGGCCGCCAGCGCGGACAACAGGGTGGACTTTCCCGCCCCGTTGGGTCCGACCAGGGCGAGCACCTCACCGGCGCGGGCGCTGACGTCCACGCCGCGCAGCACCTCCTCGGTGCCCAGCCGGACGTGCAGGTCCTCGGTCTGGGCCAGGACGTCGCCCGGGGCGGGCCGGGGAGGCGGCACGGGCCGCGCCGTCCCCGGCAGCAGCAGGCGCAGGGCCGTGCGCGGCAGCCGCGAGGGCGTCGTCGGCCCGGACTTCGTACGAGCGGTTCTCACGCCCAGCCTCCTTGCTTGCGGCGGGTCCTGCGCAGCAGCCACAGGAAGAACGGGCTGCCCAGCAGGGCGGTGAGGACACCGAGGGGGAGTTCCGCGGGCTGGGCGATCGTGCGGGCCGCGAGGTCGGCGGCGAGCAGCACCGCCGCGCCGCCGAGCGCGCTGCCCGGGATCAGGAACCGGTGCCCGGGACCGGCCGCCATCCGCAGCAGGTGCGGGACGACGAGACCGACGAAGCCGATGATCCCGGAGACGCTGACGGCGGCCGCGGTGAGCAGCGCGATGACCAGGACCAGGACGATCCGCAGCCGTTCGACGTCCACGCCCAGGTGCCGGGCCGGGCGTTCGCCGAGGGCCAGCAGGTCGAGCCGGCGGGCGTACAGCGGTGCCACCGCCAGACCGGCCACGGCGCAGGGCAGTACCGCGAGGACCTTCGGCCAGGTCGCCTGCGCCAGTGATCCGAGCTGCCAGAAGGTGATCTGGTTGACGGCCGCCGAGTCCGCGAAGAACAGGAACAGTCCGATCAGCGCGCCCGTGAAGGCGTTCAGGGCGATGCCGGTGAGGATCAGCGTGACGACCTCGGTGCGCCCGCCCGAGCGGGACATGGCGTAGACGATCAGCACCGTCGCGAGGCCCGTCACGAAGGCGACGGCGGGGATCGTCCAGCTGCCGATGAAGTCCAGGCCGAGCGCGATGGCCGCGACCGCGCCGACCGCCGCGCCCGACGAGACGCCGATGACGCCCGGTTCGGCCAGCGGGTTGCCGAACACGCCCTGCATCAGGGTGCCGGCGCAGCCCAGCGAGGCGCCGATGAGCAGCGCGAGCACGATGCGCGGGAACCGTACGTCCCACAGGACCGACTCCGGGACCCGGTCCAGCGAGCCGCCGCCCAGTCCGATCCGGTGCGCCACCGAGCCGAGCACGTCACCGACGGGGATCGGGTACGCGCCGATGCCGGCCGCCACGGGTATCAGGACGAGCAGGGCGGCGACCAGCCCGCCGGTCAGGAACCAGGGCACACCCCGGGGCCGCTTCCGCGCGGGAGCGGTGGGGGAGGGTTCGACGGCGGCGGGACCGGTGTCCCGGGGGCCGACGGGGTCGGCGGCGGGTGCGGCGACCGTCTCCGGGGCCGGCCGGGCGGCGGTCACGCGGCGTCCCCGTACAGCTGACGCACCATCGACTTCAGCACCTGGTCGGTGCGCGGGCCGTAGTTGAGCAGGACGCCGTCCTCGACGGACACGATCCGGCGCTCCATCCCGGCCGGGGTCTGGGCGACGCCCGGGATCTTGACGAGCCCGTCGACGCCGCCCACCGATTCCAGGCCCTTGGACATCACGAGGATCGCGTCGGGCGCGGCCTGTGCCAGTGCCTCGGTGGTGATGGCGGTGAAGTCCTTGCTCAGGCCCGACGCGGCGCCCGCGTCGACCGCTCCGGCCGCTTCGAGCAGCGACGTCGCTCCCGAGCCCCGGCCGCCGATCAGATAGACGGAGGCGGACCCGCGGAGGTAGAGGAAGGCCACGCGCGGATGGTCCGCGTGGGCCGGAACCGCCGCGCGCACGGCGGCGATCCGGTCCTCGGACCGCTGCGTCAGCCGTTTCCCGGCGGCGGGTACGCCGAGGGCGTCGGCCACCGCCCGGATGCGTGGGCCGACGTCCTGGAGGCTCTGTGCCGGGTCCACGACGAGGACCGGGACGCCGGCGTCGCGGATCTGCTCCATGGCCTCGTCGGGTCCGGTCGTCCTCTCGGCGAGGACGAGGTCGGGGCGCAGCGAGAGGACGCTCTCGGCGGAGACGTCGTGGTTGCGGGTCACGACCGGCAGCTTCTTCGCCTGGTCGAAGGTGGCGGTGATGTCGCGGGCGACGACGTGGTCGCCGAGGCCGAGCGTGAAGACGATCTCGCTGAGGCTTCCGGACAGCGGCACGATCCGGTCGGCCTTCTCGACGGTGACCTTCCTGCCGCCGGACGAGCGGACGGTGACCGGGAGTCGAGGCTTCCCCGGCGATGCCAGGGGCTCGACGCGGTTGGCTCCTGCCGCTCCCTCGCCCCGGGCCGCGGCGGTCGCGGCCGCCGGTGCGGGACCGGCCGAGCCGCCGCACGCGGTCAGGGTGAGGGTGAGGGTGAAGGCGGACAACAGCGCCCCCGCCAGTCGTCTGCGCAAGCGTTGCACTGTCCCGTCATTCCTCTCGGTACTCTTCCGACCCATCCGGACGATAGTTTAGGTTAGCCTTACCTAAGCCGCTACCGCCTCTTCAGGCACCGGAATCCGGAGGACATCCATGCCCGCGCGATTGAGGGCTCTGGCCGCCGTGGTCTGCGCGGCCGTGCTGGGCGCTCTGCTCACCGCCACGGCCGCCCACGCCGCGAGCCGCACCGTGCAGGGCGGCCGCCTCGACTGGGGCATCAAGTCGTCCTTCCAGAGTTACGTCACCGGTCCCATAGCGAAGGGGAGTTTCTCGCTCACCGGCGGCGCGGCCACGGTCGGCGCGAGCCAGTTCCGTTTCCACTCGGCCAGCGGCTCGTACGACGGCGGCACCGGCGCCTTCACCGCTTCGTACGCGGGCGGGGTCCACTTCGTGGGACACCGGCAGAGCGGCGGCGCCTACGAACTCGACATGACGATCAGCCGCCCCACCGTCCGCCTCGCCGGCGGCGGCGGCACGCTCTACGTCGACATCACCAGCAAGGCGAAGGGCACCGGGGCGGTCACGACGTCCTCACAGGTGCCCTTCGCCACGCTCTCCCTCGGCGGCATCGACATGAAGGGCGGCGGCACCGCCGTCCGGCTCAACAACCTCCCCGCCACGCTCACTTCACAAGGAGCCAGGTCGTTCGCGGGGTACTACACCGCGGGCACCGCGCTCGACCCGGTGAGCCTGGAGGCCGACGTGCGGGCCGCGCCGTCGCCCCGGCAGTCGACCACCGCCGCGCCCGAGCCGACGTCGAAGCACCCGGCCGAGAAGCCGGCGTCGGGCGCGATCGAGGACGGCGCCGTCGACTGGGGCGTGCGCCGCACCTTCCGCGAGTACGTCACCGGGCCCGTCGCCGACGGAAAGTGGACGCTGACCGCCGGCGCCCAGGACGGCGGCGCGCTCTTCCGCTTCCCCGAGGGGCAGGGCACGTACGACAAGAAGAAGCACACCCTGACCGCCGCCTTCGACGGTGCCGTGCGCTTCACCGGACACCAGGGACTCGACCTGCGGCTGAGCGCACTGCGCGTCTCCGTCGCCGACGGCAGGGGCACGCTGTACGCCGACGTCGCGAGCGCCGGACTCACCGGCAGGAAGGTCCCTCTCGTGACCTTCGCGGCGAAGAACCTGACGCCGAAGAACGGGCTGCTCCAACTGGCCGAGGTGCCGGCCGAGTTGACCTCCCGGGGCGCGAAAGCCTTCGGCGGGGTGTACCGGGGCGGCACCGCGATGGACCCCCTGACCCTCTCCGTCGCCCTCACCGACGACGCGCGACTGCCCGCCCTGCCCGACCTCGGCACCTCCGCGTCCCCCGCCCCGCAGGCATCGAGGACCACCGACGACGAGAAGGCCGCCGCCGCGCCCCGGACGGAGAACACCGCGAGCGACACCTCGGACGGCGGGTCCGCCGTGCCGCTCGGCATCGCCGCCGCCGTCCTGCTCGCCGCCGCCGCGGTCCTCGCCCTCGTGATCGTGCGCAGGCGCCGTCGGCGTCCCGCACCGGGCGCGACGCCGGGCGCGGAAGGCGCCGCCGACGAGGCGGAGTCCGGGCCGCCGGCGGCATCCCCGACCACCACCTCGGCCGGCACCGGTACCGCTGCCGGCACCAGTCCCCCCTCCGCGCAGGCCCCGCGGGCCGCAGCCGAGCCGGACCCGTCGGACGCTCCGGACGCCTCCGGCTCGGCATCGGCCCCCGCGTCCGCGGACAAGGACTGACACCCACCCATCGAGCCCCTCCGCCCCCCCGGCGGAGGGCGCCCACCCCTGAGGAGACCCACGATCATGGCCGCCATCAGCCGCCGCCGCCCCCTCGCCCTCGCCGCCGCCGTCGCGGTCGCCCTGGGGGCCGGCGCCCTCGCCGTCACCAGCGCGTCGGCAGCCGAAGCACCGCTCAAGGACTACGAGTTGACCTGGGGCATCAAGCAGTCCTACCGCTCGTACGTGACCGGCATGGCGGCCGGTTCCTTCACGCCCGCCGGCGGAGCGACCCAGGCCGCCGACAACGGAGCGTTCACCTTCGCCGGAGGCACCGGCACCTACGACTCCGACACCCACGCCGTGCGGCTCGGCTTCGCGGGCAGCCTGAAGATCGCCTCGAAGCTGCACGGCTTCGACCTCACCCTGTCCGACGTCAGGTTCGACAGCGGCGCCGCCGAGATCACCGCCGACGTGACGAGCGGCGGCACCACCCAGGACGACGTCCCGCTCGCCGACGTCACCGTGACCCGCACCATGACAGGCATGGAGACCAGGCTGACCAAGGAGGCGGCGACCGTCCTCGGCAGCGCGAGCTACGAGGGGGCCGCGGGCGACCCGCTCACGGTGGTGCAGAAGACGCCCCCGACGCAGTCCCCGTCGCCGACCGGCAGCCCCTCCTCCTCGACGTCCCCGTCGCCGACGACGTCGACCTCCCCGAAGCCGACCGGATCGGCCTCCTCCACGGCGTCGCCCTCCGCCTCGCAGACCACGAGCCCGAGCGCCTCGGCCTCCGAGACCGGCGCCGCCACCCAGGGCGACATAGCCGACGGCACCCTCGGCTGGGGCGTCAAGCAGTCCTTCCGCACGTACGTCGTGGACGGCCCGGCGAAGGGCAGGATCACGGCGTCCGGCGGCGCGACGCAGGCCTCCGGCAACGGCGACTTCACCTTCACCGAGGCCACCGGAACCTACGACACCGACGCCGACACCCTCAAGGCCGCCTTCAAGGGCGCGGTGAACTTCAAGGGCCATGAGGCGAACGGCAGTTACGGACTCGACCTCACCCTCAGCGGCCTCACGGTCGAGCTCGACGGCGGCACCGGCGAGCTGACCGCCGACGTCGAGAGCCTCGGTAGGACCAGTGACGACGTCGTCCTCGCGCACCTCACCGCGGGCACCTCCGACCTGAAGGCCGAGGACGACGTCATCAGCCTCGACGACGTCACCGCCGAACTGACGAAGGCGGGCGCGCAGGCCTTCGGCGGCTTCTACACCGAGGGCACCGTCCTCGACCCGGTCGACCTGTCGGTGGCCCTCAGCGACGACGCCCAACTCCCCGACGGCAACGGCGACGGCGGCTCGGGCAACGGCTCCGGCACCGGAGGCTCCGGCGACTCCGGCACGACGTCCGGCACCACCGGCGGCGGCGGCACGACCGGCTCCACGACGGGCGGCGTGACCGGCGCCCTCGCCTCCACCGGCTCGGACGTCCCCACGGGCGCCCTCGGCGCGGCGGCCGCGGTCACCGTCGCGGCGGGCGCGGGCGTGGTCATCGCGGTCCGCAGGCGCCGCCAGGCCTGATCCCCGGCCGCACGACCGCCCACCCCGCACGCGGCCCCCTGGAGGGGGAACCGACCGGGGTGGGCGGTCGCGTGCCCGGGTGGTGTTTGAATGCCGGAGTGACTGACTACGACGTGCTGCGGGTCTTCTGCGGACCCGACGGCGGGTATGGCAATGAACTCGGTGTCGTGCGCGAGGGCTCGGTGATGCCGGACCGGGCGGAGCGGCAGGAGTTCGCCGCGAAACTCGGGTTCAGCGAGACCGTGTTCGTGGACGACCCCGAGCGCGGGGTCATCGACATCTACACGCCGACCCTGCGGCTGCCCTTCGCCGGACACCCCTGCGTCGGAGTGGGCTGGCTGCTCGACGTGCCCGAACTGGTCACGCCCGCCGGGGTGGTGGGGGTCCGGCTGGACGGCGAGTTCAGCTGGATCGAGGCGCGCGCGGCATGGGCGCCGCCGCGCACCCTCGAGCGGTACGCGTCCGTGGCCGAGGTCGACGCACTGGCCGTGCCCGCGCCGGGGGAGTGGATCTACGCCTGGGCCTGGCAGGACGAGGCCGGCGGCCGGGTACGGGCCCGGGCCTTCCCCGGCCGCGACGACGGCATCGACGAGGACGAGGCCACCGGAGCGGCGGCCATCCTCCTGACCCAACACCTGGGCCGGGCCCTCAATATCACCCAGGGCAACGGCTCCCAACTCCTCACGGCCCCCCAGCCGAACGACTGGGTGGAAGTCGGCGGCCGAGTCCACCTCGAACACTGAGAGACCCACGACGTCAGAGGCGCGAGGAACGCCGCGAGCAACCCCCACGGCCCCGCAGGCCCATGTCAGGGGCGCGGGAAACGCCGCGAGAAACCCCCACGGCCCCGCAGGGGCATGCCAGGGGCGCGGGGAACTGCGCGAGCAACCCCCACCGGCCCGCACGGCCTGGCCGGCGCCGACGGATGGCCCCCGCAGGGCCATGTCAGGGGCGCGGGGAACGGCGCCAGCAACCCCCACGGCCCCGCACGGGATCGACGGCGCCGACGGATGGGCCCCGCAGGGGCTCCCAGGGGCGCGGGGAACGGCGCGAGCAACCCCCACCGGCCCGCACGGCCTGGAACGGCGCCAACGGATGGCCCCCGCAGGGGCATGTCAGGGGCGCGGGGAACTGCGCGACCGACCCCCACCCACCCGCACGCATCCGGTGAACCCCAAGCCCCCCGAACCCGACGCCCCCCGCAGGGGAGTCGCAAAGGGGCCCGGGGAAAACCCCAGGCCCCGACAAGACGAAGAAGACGATCACGCCGAGAGCGGGAACTCCTCCCCGAGGTCCCGGAACACCCCGGTGTTCAGGGCGAACGCCCGCTTGCACTCCGCCACGATCCGCTGCTTCTCCAACTCGTCCGCCAGGACCCCGTCCAACAGCTCCCGATAACCCCGCTTGAAGGCCGCCGGGTTGGAGATGCCCTCGAACACGTAGAACCGGACGCCGTCCCCCTTGCGGCTGAAGCCCCACGTCTGCTCCGCCTTGCCCCGGATGATCTGACCACCGGAGAGGTCGCCGAGATAGCGCGTGTAGTGGTGGGCGACATAGCCGCCGGGCCACTCGCGGGCGCACTCCGCGACCCGGTCCGCGTACGCCCGGGTCGCGGGCAGCGCGGTGAGCGTGGCCCGCCAGTCCGGACCCCGGAGGTGGGCGAGGTCGCGCTCCAGTGCCGCGCGGCGCAGCAGCTCCGGGCGGATGAAGGGGCCCGCCACGGGATCGGCGGCCAGCCGCGCGGTGTCCGCCTCCGACTCCAGCGCCGCGTAGACGAACCACAGCTGCTCGGTGTAGCGCGCGTACGCCTCGACACCCAGCCGGCCGCCGAGCAGGTCGCTCATGAACGTCGAGGTCTCCGCCTCGGTGTGCTGCTCGTGCGACGCGGTGCGGATGAGCGTCGAGAAGGGCGTGCTCGCCGGCGTCATCGTGTCCGACGTGTCCGACGCGTTCATGGGGCCTCCGAGGCCGAGGAGAAGGGCGGGAACTGGTGCGAGATCCCTCGTATCTTCTATGGTTAGGCTTACCTAAGTCAACAGCCTTCCCGACACCGTGTCGGTAAAACCGTACCCCGATTCTGGCCCCGAACCACATGGGAAAGCCCGCCCTGTGGACAGGGCGGGCTCAAGGGATCGACGGCCGGACGGCGCAGCCGCGTGGACGGCCGGCGCTACGGCAGCGTGAGGATCTCCGTGCCGGAGTCGGTCACGACGAGCGTGTGCTCGAACTGCGCCGTCCGCCTGCGGTCCTTGGTGACGACCGTCCACCCGTCGTCCCACATGTCGTAGTCGTGCGTGCCGAGCGTCAGCATGGGCTCGATGGTGAAGGTCATCCCGGGCTGGATGACGGTCGTCGCGTGCGGACTGTCGTAGTGCGGGACGATCAGCCCGGAGTGGAACGACGAGTTGATCCCGTGACCGGTGAAGTCCCGCACGACCCCGTACCCGAACCGCTTGGCGTACGACTCGATGACGCGCCCGATGATGTTGATCTGCCGCCCCGGACGGACCGCCTTGATGGCGCGGTCGAGGGACTCACGGGTCCGCTCCACGAGCAGCCGCGACTCCTCGTCCACGTCACCGACCAGGTAGGTCGCGTTGTTGTCGCCGTGCACGCCGCCGATGTACGCGGTCACGTCGAGGTTCACGATGTCGCCGTCGCGCAGCACCGTGGAGTCCGGGATGCCGTGGCAGATGACCTCGTTGACCGAGGTGCACAGCGACTTGGGGAAACCGCGGTAGCCGAGGGTCGACGGGTAGGCGCCGTGGTCGCACATGTAGGCGTGCGCGACCCGGTCCAGCTCGTCCGTTGTGACGCCGGGCGCGATGAGCTTCGCGGCCTCGGCCATCGCCTGTGCGGCGATCCGTCCGGCGATCCGCATCGCCTCGATCGTCTCGGGCGTCTGCACCTCCGGGCCGGTGTACGGCGTGGGCGCGGGCTTGCCCACGTACTCGGGGCGCCTGATGTTTCCCGGCACGGGACGGGTGGGGGAGAGCTCCCCTGGTACGAGCAGCGACTGGCCAGACATGCCAGCGAGTCTAACCAGCGGTCATGGGGGAACATGTCCCTGGCGAAAGGAGCTGGTGATGGCCCTGTTCAAGAAGCGGACGGTCGGTAAGCCCGGCGAGTGGTACTACTGCCTGGAGCACAAGAAGGTCGAGGAGGGCCCCGACTGCCCGGCCAAGGACCGCTTCGGCCCGTACACCTCCCGCGAGGAGGCCCAGCACGCGATGGAGACCGCGCGCGAACGCAACCTCGAATGGGAGACGGACCCGAACTGGCACGACGCGTCGGAGAAGGCCCCGGGCTCCGAGGACGACTGACCGGGCCCGGGCTCCGGGGGCACGACGCGGACGGGCCCGGGGCCGAGCGCCCCGGCCCGCTGCCTCAGGCGGCGGGCACCGACGGCTCCTGGGCCACCGACGCCGCACGCGCGGCCCGCATCCGGCGCGCGTGCTCGTTCGTCCGCTCGTCGTAGCGCATCAGCTTCGGCAGGCCCACGGCCAGCAGGCCCACCGCCGCGACACACAGCGCCCCACCGGCCCACACCGACGTCCGTACGGTCGTCCACGCGGCCATCCCGCCGGAGCGCACCTGGCCCAGCTGGGGCCCGACGGAGTACGACAGCAGTTCGATCCCGGCGAGGCGTCCGCGCAGCTCGTCCGGGATGGTCTGGTTCCAGATCGCGGCCCGGAAGATCCCGCTGACCATGTCGCAGCTGCCCGCGAGCGCGAGGAAGAACAGCACCAGCCAGACGTTGTGCACCAGACCCGCGCCGACCATCGCGAGGCCCCAGCAGACGGCCGCCAGCGCCACCATCCGGCCGTGCCGGTGGATCCGCGAGGTCCACCCGCTGGTCAGGCTGACGACCAGGGCGCCCGCGGGCAGGGCCGCGTACATCAGGCCCAGCGACCAGGCGGCGTCCAGGTCGTCCGCGAGGAACGGCAGCACCGCGAGCGGCATCGCGAAGAACATCGCCGCGAGGTCGATCGCGTACGTGCCGAGCAGCTCCTTGCGGCTCCACGCGTACCGGGCGCCCTCCGCGATGGACCGCAGCGACGGTTTCGCCGCCTCGTGGGAGGCGGGGGACGCGGCGATCCTGGCGATCATGACCACCGACACGGCGAAGGTCACCAGGTCGACGGCATAGGCCCAGCCCAGTCCCGCGTACGCCACGACGACGCCCGCGAGCGCGGGTCCGGCCACGCCGCCCACCGTCCAGCGCAGCGAGTTGAGCGCGGCGGCGGCCGTCAGGTGTTCGTGGGCCACGATCCGCGGGGTGAGGGCGTCCATCGCGGGACGCTGCACGGCGCTGAGGGCCGCGGACAGGGCGGCGATCACGTACAGGGGCCACACCGCGGGATGCGGCAGGACCGCGTTGAGGAGCAGGGCGGCGCTCAGCACACCCTGTCCCGCCTCCGTGGTGACGATCAGCTTGCGCTTGTCCAGGGCGTCGGCGAGGGCACCGCCGTACAGCCCGAAGACGATCAGCGGGATCAGCTCGGCCGCACCGATCGCACCCACGGCGGCCGTCGACCCGGTGAGCTCCTTCATCTGCACGGGCAGCGCGACGAACGTCAGGAAGCTGCCGAAACCGGTGACGAGGCCCGCCACCCACAGCCGCCGGAAGTCGGCGGAGGTCCGCCAGGGCGCGAGATCGGGCAGCAGGGCGCGCAACGGGGAGGCAGGGGTGTCATCACTCACGACGGGCCATGCTCTGCGGAAAGGGGAAGGCGGGCAAATCCTTTTTCCCCGGCCGGCGGCAGCGGCGGTCCGCTGCGCCGGTCCGTCGGCGGCCTCGGGACCGGAGCCGGGTACGGGTCGGCTACCAGCGGTACGACGGTGGCGCCGTCACCTGGTCGGCCAGGTGGGACAGCCGGTCGCGCAGGCGGCGGCGGCCCCGGGGCGAGGGCAGCGCGTTCTCCCCGGCCGCCGCGCCGACCAGATGCTGCACGGTGTCGAGGTCGAGCTCAGGGGCGGGCGGCACCGTGAGCGACTCGTGGGCCAGCGCGGGCAGTTCGCCGCCGACGGCCGACAGGGCGAGGACCGTCGCCCCGGCCCGGCGGGCGTCGTGCACCCGTTCCAGCAGCGGGGCCCCGGGCGCGTCCGGCGCCACCACCAGCAGTGTCTCCCCGCGTCGCGCGGCCTCGATCCGGCCGAGGCCCACCGCCAGATGCGCCGGATCGGACTCCCGCGCGCCGTGCCGCACCAGCGTCGGCGCCAGCTCCGGAGTCCCCGACCACGCCGCCTCGTCGACCAGATGGGCCGCGAGATGCCACGGCTCGTACCCCTCGGATCCGACCAGCAGCAGCCCGCCGCCGTGCGACACCACGGACCCCCGCAGCGTCCCCCCGAACCGGCGGGTGGCCCCCAGCCACTCGGTTCCGGCAAGCACCTCGCGCAGCAATGCGACCCGTACGGCGTCCATGGCCGCATCCTCGCGCAACCGGCGCTTCGTGACCCGGAGTTCACCCCGAATTCGCCCGACATGGGGACATGCCCGCACCACCGACCCCACCGGCCACCGCGAAGGAGCCCGACCATGACAGATCCGAGCACCACCGGGCCCGGCACCGGCACCAGCACGGAGCCGGGACCACCGCCGACCGGCACCGACGGGCCGCCCGCCGCGACCGACCCGGCGGTGAGCGTCCCCTTCCGGGGCGGCCGGGAGGGCTACGCGAGCTACCGGATCCCCGCCGTCGTCGTGACGGGGGCGGGCACGCTGCTGGCGTTCTGCGAGGGCCGGGTCGGCTCCGCGAGCGACCACGGACACATCGACATCGTCCTCAAACGGTCCGTGGACGGCGGCCGCACCTGGGGACCGCCGCAGGCCGTCGCCCGCAACGGCGTCAACCTCGCCGGCAACCCCGCACCCGTCGTCCTCGACACCGGCCGCGTCCTGCTCGTCCACGTCCGCGCCGCCGCGACCGCCACCGAGGACGCCCTGCTGCGCGGCAAGGTGAAGGCCGCCGACGGACGGCGCGTGTGGGTGCAGCACAGCGACGACGACGGACTCACCTGGTCCGGACTCAAGGAGATCACCGGGCAGGTGAAGAAAGCCGGCTGGCGCTGGTACGCCACCACACCCGGGCACGCCCTCCAGCTCCGCTCCGGCCGGGTGGTCGTCCCCGGCAACCACACCCTGCCCCCCACCGGCACGGACAACGGCACCGAGGCGAAGTACAACAGCGGCCACTGCCTGCTCAGCGACGACCGCGGCGCGACCTGGTACCTCGGCTACCTCGACGAGAACACCAACGGCTACGTGAACGTGAACGAGACCACCGCCGCCGAACTCCCCGACGGCAGGCTGTACTTCAACACCCGCAACGACTCCCCGTCGCCCGGCAACCGCGCCGACGCGTACTCCCGGGACGGCGGCCGCACCCTGGAGAAGCCCTTCCGCCCGCAGGCCGGCCTCGTCACGCCCGTCGTCGAGGGCAGCCTGCTCCAGCTCCGCGACCCCGACCTGCTGCTGTACTCCGGGCCCGCCGACCCCGAGTTCCGCGCGGTGATGACCCTCCGTGCCTCCACCGACGGCGGCACCACCTGGCGCACCGCGCACACCGTGGACGGACTGCCCGCCGCGTACTCCGACCTCGTCCGGGTGGACGCCACAACCGTCGGACTCCTCTACGAGACGGGCGACTTCGGCGCGTACGAGACCGTCACCTTCCGGCGCGTCCCGGTGACCGCGCTCGGGTGACCGCGCTCACCCGGGCGCACCGCCACCTGACACGCGGGGCGCCCGTCCGCGCACGTAAGGTCGGCCCATGACCTCTACTGACAGTGCACAGAAGGCCCCCGCCAAGGACCCCTGGGATCTGCCCGACGTGTCCGGGCTCGTCGTCGGCGTGCTGGGCGGCACCGGTCCGCAGGGCAAGGGCCTCGCCTACCGGCTCGCCCGGGCGGGACAGAAGGTGATCATCGGTTCGCGCGCCGCGGACCGCGCCCGCGCCGCCGCCGACGAGCTCGGCAACGGCGTCGAGGGGGCCGACAACGCGGAGACCGCGCGCCGCAGCGACATCGTGATCGTCGCCGTGCCCTGGGAGGGCCACGGCGACACCCTCGCCGCGCTGCGCGAGGAACTGTCCGGGAAGCTCGTCGTCGACTGCGTCAACCCGCTCGGCTTCGACAAGAAGGGCGCCTACGCGCTGAAGCCGGAGGAGGGCAGCGCCGCCGAACAGGCCGCCGCCCTGCTGCCCGACTCCCGCGTCACCGCGGCCTTCCACCACCTCTCGGCCGTGCTGCTCGCGGACCCCGCGATCGAGCAGATCGACACCGACGTGATGGTCCTCGGCGAGGAGCGGGCCGACGTCGAGATCGTGCAGGCGCTCGCCGGCCGCATCTCCGGCATGCGCGGCGTCTTCGCGGGCCGGCTGCGCAACGCCCACCAGGTCGAGTCCCTGGTCGCCAACCTGATCTCGGTCAACCGGCGCTACAAGGCCCACGCGGGCCTGCGGGTGACGGACGTCTGAGACGGGCCCCGGGACGGCGAGGGCCGCACGGGGGACGCCGACGGTCCGGGGCTGGCCGGGCCGGGTGCGTGGGGGACACTGGTGACAAGCAGTGTCCCCCCGACAGGAGCCGACCCCATGCCCCGCCTCGCTCTCTACGCCCTCGCCGTCTGTGTCCTCTCCGTGGCCGCGGCCGTCGTCTCGTTCGTCCAGGGCAGCTGGCTCGGCGTCGTGTGGGTCCTGCTCGCGGGCCTGTCCTCGAACATGACCTGGTACTACGCGCGCCGCGGCCGGGTGCGTGAGGGCTCCGGTCCGGTCAGCGACTGACGGTGCAGAACTCGTCGACGCCGTCCCAGAAGCGGTAGAGGTCCTGACCGCAGTAGCGCTGCACGTCGTCGATGCCGAGGCCGCCGAGGATCGAGTAGATCGCGTCGAAGAACGCGGTGTTCACCGACGGGATCCACAGCACGGCGAACACCGCGAGCAGACCGAACGGCGCGAACGGCTCGACCTGGCGCCGGATGCCGTACGACAGCCACGGCTCGATCACGCCGTAGCCGTCGAGGCCCGGGACCGGCAGGAAGTTCAGGATCGCGGCCGTCACCTGGAGCAGGGCGAGGAACGCCAGCGCGTAGCGGAACGCGTCCGGGACGCCGTCCAGGCCGCCGAGCCAGAACGGCGCCGTGCACACGACGGCGAACAGCACGTTCGTCAGCGGACCGGCCGCCGAGATGAGGCTGTGCTTCCAGCGGCCCTGGATGCGGTTCCGCTCGATGAAGACCGCGCCGCCGGGCAGGCCGATCCCGCCCATGATCACGAAGATCACCGGCAGCACGATGCTCAGCAGGGCGTGCGTGTACTTCAGCGGGTTCAGCGTCAGATAGCCCTTGGCGCCGATCGAGATGTCGCCGCTGTGCAGGGCGGTGCGCGCGTGCGCGTACTCGTGCAGGCACAGGGAGACGATCCAGGCGGCCGTCACGAACAGGAAGACGGCCAGACCGGGCTGCTCGGCGAATCCCGTCCAGGTCGCCCAGGCGGTCACCGCCATGACGGCCACGATCCCGACGAAGACGGGGCTGATCCTCCGGTCGCTGCGGCGGGTCGCGGCGGTGGTCATGGGGCTCCCTGGACTGGCTGGACTGACGACGACGGTGCTCGGGCCTGCCCGACCGTACCGGGCTCACGCGGAAAACGTCTCGCCATCGGGTATTGGTTCCGGAGAGGGTAGGGGCGGACAACCGCGCCCACGTCACCGGCCGGACGGGCGCGGCGGCCACCGGGCCGGGCCGCCGAAGCGGCCGTGTCCCGGAGACGGCGGGCGCAGGGGCCGAGGGAGGCCGGCCGGCCACCGGGTACGTCCGGCGGCCACCGGGTACGTCCGGTGGCGCGGCAGCGGCAGCGGCAGCGGCGGCGCGACAGGACCGGAGCCGCCCGTTCCGCACCCGTTCCGCACCCGTCCATGCCGAACCCGACCGCCCCGACCCCGCACCCCAGGCCACCGGAGACAATGGACCCCGTGCGCTACCGCATCCTCGGAACCACCCAGGCACTCCGCCCCGACGGCACGGCCGTTCCGGTCGGCGGCGCGCGGCTGCGCGCCCTGCTGACCGTCCTCGCGCTGCGGCCCGGACGGACCGTCTCCGCGGCCGTGCTGGTCGACGAGGTGTGGGACGGCGACCCGCCCGCCGACGCGCCCGGCGCGCTCCAGGCACTGGTGGGCCGGCTGCGCCGGGCCCTCGGCGCGGACGCGGTCGAGTCGGTGGACGGCGGCTACCGGCTGGCCGCCGCGGCCGACGACATCGACCTGAACCGCTTCGAGCGGCTCGCGGGGGAGGGTGCCCGCGCCCTCGCCGACGGCGACCCCGCCAAGGCCGCCGCCGTGCTGGACGACGCCCTGGCCCTGTGGCAGGGCCCGGCCCTCGCCGATCTCCCGGACCGCACCGCCGAGTCCGCCCGCTGGGAGACCCGGCGGCTCGACGTCCTCCGGGCCCGCCTGACCGCCTCCCTCGCGCTGGGCCGGGCCGAGCAGGTGCTGCCCGAACTGAGCGCCCTGTGCGATCTGCATCCGCTCGACGAGCCACTGCACGTCCTGCGGCTGCGCGCCCTGCGCGACGCCGGCCGGCCCGCCGCCGCCCTCGCCGCCTACGAGTCCGTCCGCGCGCTCCTCGCCGACCGGCTGGGCTCCGATCCGGGCCCGGAACTGCGCGCCCTGCACGCCGAACTCCTGACCTGGGACACGGTTCCCGGACCGGCCGGAACCCCGGGGCGGACCCGGCCGGCCACCGTGGACCGGGCGGCGCCCGGCTCCGCCCGGGACGGTCACGCCACCGGCCCCGCCCGCGGCCCCGCGGACTCGCGCGCCACCGCGGGCGCCCGCCCCGGCCCGGCAGCCGGGCTCCTCCCCTTCTCCCCGGGCGCCGCCGCGACGGCCGCCCCGGGAACGGCCGGCACCGGCCCGGGTGCCCCCTCCCGGAACGGCGCGGGCCCGGACCCGGACGGCGCCGCCCACACGCCGGGTACGGCGAACCCGGTTCCTCCCGCCGCCCTGCCGCCCGGCAACCTGCGAGCCCGGCTCACCTCCTTCGTCGGCCGCGAGTCGGACATCGATGCCATCCGCGGGGACCTCGCGGGCGCCCGCCTCGTGACGCTGCTCGGGCCGGGCGGAGCCGGCAAGACACGGCTCTCGCAGGAGGTCGCCGAGGCCCTCGCCCCCGCCCTCCCGGACGGCGTCTGGCTCGCCGAACTCGCCCCCGTCGACGACCCGAAGGCCGTGCCCGAGGCCGTCCTGACCGCCGTCGGCGCCCGCGAGACCGTGCTGCGCGGCGCCGGCGCCGAGGAGATGCGGGCCGTCGCCGACCGGCACGACGACCCGCTCACCCGGCTCGCCGAACACTGCGGCAGACGCCGCATGCTGATCGTCCTCGACAACTGCGAACACGTCGTCGACGCCGCCGCACACCTCGCCGAGGCACTCCTGGAACGCTGTCCGGGACTGACCGTCCTGGCCACCAGCCGCGAACCCCTCGGCGTGCCGGGGGAGTTGGTGCGCCCCGTGGAACCACTGCCGGAGCCCGTCGCGCTGCGGCTGCTCGCCGACCGGGGCGCCGCCGCCCGTGCCGGCTTCCGCGTCGAGGACGATCCGGAGGCGGCCGCGGAGATCTGCCACCGCCTCGACGGGCTCCCGCTCGCCATCGAACTCGCCGCCGCCCGGCTGCGGATGCTCACCCCCCGGCAGATCGCCGACCGGCTCGACGACCGATTCCGGCTGCTCACCTCGGGCAGCCGCACGGTACTGCCCCGCCAGCAGACCCTGCGCGCCGTCGTCGACTGGTCCTGGGACCTGCTCGACGCGGCCGAACGGGACGCCCTGCGGCGGCTGTCCGTCTTCGCCGGAGGCTGCGACCTGGCCGCCGCCGAGGCCGTCTGCGGCCCGGCCGCACTGGACGTCCTCGGCTCCCTGGTCGACAAGTCCCTGGTCGTCGCGGCCCCTTCGGGCGAGGGAGGAATGCGCTACCGGCTGCTGGAGACCGTCACCGAGTACGCGGCGGAACGCCTCGACGAGTCCGGCCGCCGCGAGACCACCGAGCGCGCCCACCTCACGTACTACCGCGAACTCGCCCGCACCACCGACCCGTTGCTGCGCGGCCCCGAGCAGCGGGCCGCCATCGAGGTTATCGAGCGGGAGTACGAGAACCTGCGCACCGCCCTGCGCCGCGCGGTCGCCGCACGGGACGAGCAGGAGTCCCTGTGCATGGTCCTCTCGCTGGCCTGGTACTGGCAGATCCGCGACCAGCGCGTCGACGCCCGCGCCTGGTCCCGGGAGGTGATGGCGCTCGGCCCCGACCCCTTCCTGCCGCCCGCCATGCCGGTCCCCCCGCTGTACGAGCGGTGCACGGACGCGCCGCCTCCGATGCGCGCGGAGATCCTCGACGAGGCCCGGCGCGGTGTCCATCTGTTCCATCTCGCCTATATGGACATGGACATGGACGCCTGGCAGACCCCCGAGGCGCGGGACAAGCTCCGCACGATCGCGGCGACCTACGAACCGGGCACCCCGCAGACCTGCCGCAGCCCCGGCAACCTCTGGTTCTACGCGGTGCTCCTCACCGGCACCCTGGAACAGGTCACCGCGGTCATCGACGCGTCGGTGCGCACCTGCCGCGAACTCGGCTACGAGTGGGAGCTGGCCGCCGCCCTCCAGATGCGGGCCAACATCCACGCCAACCGCTCCGACCTGGCGGGCGACGCCACCGCGGACGCCGACGACGCGCTGGAGATCTTCGTCCGGATCGGCGACGCCTGGGGGGCCGCGGAGTCGCTCTCCGCCCGCGGCGAGTCCCACGAACGCACCGGTGACTACGCGGCCGCCGCGGCGGACTACGCGGAGGCCGCCCGGTACGCCGAGCAGCTCGGCGCCCGCGCCCAGAAGGCGGTGCTGACCGTCCGGCTCGCCAGCATGCGCATCGAGCTGGGGGACGCCGAGCAGGGCGAGCGGATGCTGCGCGAGGTGCTGGCCGAAGGCAACGGCGCCCACAACGAAGCCATGCCCGCCGCCCGGCTCTTCCTCACGACCTGGCTGGGCCGCAGCGACCGCGTCACCGAGGCGCGCGAGCAACTGCGCCTGCTGCGCGAGCAGTTCGGCGCCAGCACCTTCATGGTCTTCGACGGGTTCGTGGTCGGCCTGGAGGCCTGGCTCGACACGATCGACGGGCGGTACGAGAGCGCGCTGGACAACGCGCGCCGTGCGGTGCGGCAGTCCATCGACCCGCTCGCCAAGATGATCGCCCCGCACATGGTCTCCGCGCACCTGACCACCGCGGCCATCGCGCTCACCGGCCTGGACGGCGGTCGCCGGGCCCGTGACGCGGCCCGGCTGCTGGGCGCCGCCGACGGGCTGCTGCCGCCGGGGCACTTCGCCGGCCCGATGGAGGCGGAGGTGCGCCGGCAGGCCGAGACGGGGGCGCGTGCCCTGCTGGAGGAGGCGGACTTCGCGGCCGCGTACGCGGAGGGCGACGGCCTCTCCGCGGAGGAGGCCGCCGCCCTCGTCTGAGACGCGACGCGAACCGGCGGGCCATGGCTCCGGAGGCCGTGGCCCGCTGCGAACGTCAGCTCTTGGTGCGGAACTTGTGGATCGCGATCGGCGCCATCACCACCGTGAGCCCGGCGGTCCAGGCCAGCGTCACCCACAGGTCGTGGGCGACCGGGCCGCCGACCATCAGGCCACGCGCGCTGTCCGCGAGCGCCGACAGCGGGTTGTAGTCCGTGAAGTTCTGCAGCCAGCCCGGCATGGTCTGGGTGGGCGAGAAGATCGACGAACCGAACTGGAGCGGCATCAGGACCAGGAAGCCCATCGCCTGGACGGACTGGGCGTTCTTCATCGTCACGCCGAGGACCAGGAAGATCCACATCAGGGCGGAGCCGAACAGCGTCGCGAGTCCGACGGCGGCGAACAGGCCGGGCCAGTTCTCGATGTCGAAGCCGACGAGCACGCCCACGACCAGGAGGATCGTCGTGGCGACGAGCATCCGCATCAGCTCCACCACGATCTTGGCGAAGAGCACGGACCCCTGGCCGATCGGCAGGGTCCGGAAGCGGTCCATGACGCCGGTGTGGAAGTCCTGGTTGAAGCCGGTGCCGACGGCTGTCGCGATGTTCATGCCCATCATGGCCAGCAGGCCGGGCACGACGTACTGCACGTACTGCTGCTGTCCGCCGCCCAGGGACTGGCCGATGGAACCGCCGAAGACGTACACGAAGAGCAGGGTGAAGACGACCGGCATCAGGACCGCGTCGAACATCGACTCGGGGTCCTGCCGGATCCACAGCAGGTTGCGGCGGACCAGGGCGCCGATGTGGCGGGCGTGCGCGCGGGGCGAGATGCGGGAGTCGCCCTCGGCGGCGAGGGGGGCTTCCAGGACGGCGGTACTCATGCGGAGACCTCCTCGTAGGCGCGGGCGGGGATCTCGTCCTGCGGGGCACTGGCCTTGTGGCCGGTGAGGGACAGGAACACCTCGTCCAGACTGGGCAGTTCGGTGGAGATGGCGGCGATGGTGATGCCGCGCGCGGTGACCGCGCCGACGACGGCGGTGAGCTGCTCGTCGCTGAGGATCGGGACCAGCACGCTGCCGGTCTCGCTGTCCACGATCGTCGTGGCGAGGCCGGTGAGGCCCATCTCGTCGAACATGGCGGCCAGCGGGCGCAGTTGCAGCGGGTCCAGCGGGCGGATCCGCAGCGTGCGGCCGCCGACACGGGCCTTCAGCTCGTCGACCATGCCGTTCGCGATGACCTTGCCGCGGTCGATGACCGTCAGCTCGGAGGCCAACTGCTCGGCCTCCTCCATGTACTGGGTGGTGAGCAGCACGGTGACGCCGTCGGCGACCATGCGCTTGACCTCCTGCCACACCTCGTTGCGGGTGCGCGGGTCGAGGCCGGTCGTCGGCTCGTCCAGGTACAGCACGGCCGGGCTGCCGATCATGGAGGCGGCCAGGTCGAGCCGGCGGCGCATACCGCCGGAGTACGTGGACGCCGGGCGCTTGGCGGCGTCGGTGAGGGAGAAGCGCTCCAGGAGCTCGTCGGCCCGCCTGCGGGCGTCCTTGCGCGGCAGGTCGAGCAGCCGCCCGATCATGTAGAGGTTCTCCCAGCCCGGGAGCTTCTCGTCGACCGAGGCGTACTGGCCGGTCAGCCCTATCACCCGGCGCAGCTGCCGGGGCTGCTTCAGTACGTCGTACCCGGCGACCGTGGCCTGTCCGGCGTCCGGGGTGACCAGGGTGGACAGGCAGCGGACGAGGGTGGTCTTGCCGGCGCCGTTGGGGCCCAGTACGCCGAGGACGGTGCCCTCGCGGACATCCAGGTCGACCCCGTCCAGCGCCTTGGTCGCGCCGTAGTGCTTGACCAGACCCCGCACGGTGACGGCGCTGCGGCCGGTCGCAGCTTGTCGGGGCGTGTTGTCGATTCGCGTCATGTCCACAAGGTGTCAGCCGCCACCGACAAACGACCGACAGGACGCCTACAGCACGCCGACTGCTACCGATAGGTCGCCGACAGTCGGCCGACAGGGCGGGGGAGAGCGGCCGACAGCGTGCGGAAGAGCCCGGTGGGCGAGCCGGGAAAGGCGACAACCCGCCGACGGGGGAAGATCGGCGGGTTGCCTTGGTGCCACAGTGGCTCAGGAGCCCGGAGGGGCCCGGTGGTGCTAGTGGACGGAGTGTTCGTCGAGCGGGAACGTCCCGCCGACCACGTCCTCGGCGAACGAGCGGGCCGCGTCGCCCATGACCTGGCGCAGGTCGGCGTACTTCTTGACGAACTTCGGCACCTTGCCCCCGGTCAGACCGAGCATGTCGGTCCACACCAGCACCTGCGCGTCGGTCTCCGCGCCCGCGCCGATACCGACGGTCGGAATCTGCAGCGTGCGCGTGACCTCGGCCGCGAGCTCCGCCGGGACCAGTTCGAGGACGACGGCGAAGGCGCCCGCGTCCTGGACGGCCTTGGCGTCCCGCAGCAGCTGCTGCGCTGCCTCCTCGCCCCGGCCCTGCACGCGGTAGCCCATCGAGTTGACGGACTGCGGGGTGAGGCCGATGTGCGCCATCACCGGGATGCCCGACTCCACCAGCAGCTCGATCTGGCGGTGCGAGCGCTCGCCGCCCTCCAGCTTGACCGCGCCCACCCCGGCCTCCTTGACCAGCCGGGTCGCCGAGCGCAGCGCCTGCACCGGACCCTCCTGGTAGGAACCGAAGGGCAGGTCGCCGACGATCAGGGCACGGCTGGTGCCCCGTACGACCGCGGCGGACAGCATGGTCATCTCGTCCATGGTGACGGGGACGGTGGTCTCGTACCCCAGGTGGCAGTTGCCGGCCGAGTCGCCGACGAGCATGACCGGGATGCCGGCCTCGTCGAAGACGGACGCGGTCATCGCGTCGTAGGCCGTCAGCATGGGCCACTTCTCGCCGCGCTCCTTGGCGGCGGTGATGTCGCGCACCGTGATGCGGCGGGTGCTCTTTCCTCCGTACAGCGCCTTGCTGCTGTCGGTGGCCTTGAGGGCACCATCCGCAGGCTGCTTCTGGGCAGCCGAAAGCTGCGTCATGGCAACGGCTCCTTCTGTCATCTCGTGGCGCCCTGACGGCGTCCCCGGATCACCTCCATGGTGGCATCTCGTGCCACGCGCGGCTAGACCGGGCCCGCCGCCCCGGTGTCTGCTTCGCCACTGCGGCTCTCCGGGCGGTCCGGCTCCGACCGGAGACGCCGTCCTCCCGGGGACGGCCCCCGGTCCGTTCG
Organism: Streptomyces sp. NBC_01428; assembly: GCF_036231965.1. NCBI lineage: Bacteria > Bacillati > Actinomycetota > Actinomycetes > Kitasatosporales > Streptomycetaceae > Streptomyces > Streptomyces sp. NBC_01428. The sequence goes on from NZ_CP109499.1 coordinate 6,486,154, forward strand.
TAAGTTCTGCGTAAAGCCTTTCCGATACGAGACGGTGCCGTATCGAATATCCCCTAGGGTGTTCCCCATGACAACTTCCGCTCCTCCGTCCGAACGGCGCGTGCCCGAGGCGGTGCACAGGCGCCGCTGGGCGATCCTCGGCGTGCTGATGCTCAGCCTGCTGATCGTGGTGCTCGACAACTCGATCCTGAACGTCGCGATCAAGACGATCTCGACCCCGGCACCCACCGGTCTCGGCGCCACCCAGGGCGAGCTGGAGTGGGCCATCAACGCCTACACGCTCGTCTTCGCCGGACTGCTGTTCACCGCGGGGCTCCTCGGCGACCGGCTCGGCCGCAAGAAGGTCCTGCTCGCCGGTCTCGCGGTGTTCGGCATCGGATCCGCGCTCGCCGCCGAGTCCGGCTCGCCGGTCCAGCTGATCGTGTTCCGCGCACTGATGGGTTTCGGCGCCGCCTTCGTGATGCCCGCGACCCTCGCCGTCCTGATGAACGTGTTCGAGCGGGACGAGCAGCCCAAGGCCATCGGCATCTGGGCGGGCGGCGTCGGCCTCGCCATCGCGATCGGACCGATCACCGGCGGTGTCCTGCTCGACCACTTCTGGTGGGGCTCCGTCTTCCTGATCAACGTCCCGATCGTGATCCTCGCGATCGGCCTGATGGTCTGGCTGGTCCCCGACTCCCGCGACCCGAACCCCGGACGCCTCGACCCGGTCGGCGTCGTCCTCTCGGTCGTCGGCCTCGTCCTGCTCGTCTACGGCATCATCAAGGGCGGTCAGCTCGCCGACTTCACCGACCCGCAGGTCCTCGCGACCATCGGCGCCGGTCTCGTGGTCCTCATCGGCTTCGTCATCTTCGAGAAGCGCAGCGACCACCCGTCGATCGACGTCTCGTACTTCCAGAACAAGGTCTTCTCCGCGGCCATCTCGGCCATCGCGCTGGTCTTCTTCGCGCTCATGGGCGTGACCTTCTTCTCGGTCTTCTACACCCAGAGCGTGCGCGGCTACTCGCCGCTGCAGACCGGCCTGCTGATGCTCCCGCTGGCCGCCGCCCAGATCATCTTCGCGCCCCGCGCCCGGCTGGTCGTCGACCGCTTCGGCAACCGCGCCACCTGCACCGCCGGCCTCGTGATCATCGCCGCGATGCTCGCCGCGTTCGCCACGCTGGAGGCCGACACGCCGATCTGGATCCTCGAGGTCATCTTCTTCCTGATGGGCACCGGCATGGCGCACATCATGACCCCGACCAGCGTCGTCATCATGCAGGCGCTGCCCCGCGAGAAGGCGGGCTCCGCGTCCGCGCTCAGCAACACCTTCCGCCAGGTCGGCGGCGCCCTCGGTATCGCCGTCCTCGGCTCCGTGCTCTCCACGGCCTACCGCAACGGCATCGAGGACAAGCTCTCCCTCGTCCCGGCACCGCTGCGGCACACCGCCGGCGAGTCCATCGAGGCCACCCTCGGCGTCGCCGCCAAGCTCGGACCGCAGGGCAAGGCCCTCATCACCCCGGCGAACGACGCGTTCCTGCACGCCATGCACGTCACCGCCCTGTGCGGCGCGGGCGTCGCGGTCATCGGCGCGGTGGTCGTCGCCCTGTTCCTGCCGGGCCGCCCGCCGGCACAGCAAGCGGGCAAGGACGAGGCCGAGTTGGTGACGGCGACGCCCGCTCAGGCCGGACAGGACTGATCACGGCGTACGGACCGCGGGCACCCCCACCGGGCGGTGCCCGCCACCGCCGTGCACGGGGGGACAATGGCAGCAGGTCGAGGATGGGAACGGAGTTCGACGTGAGTCTCGCGGAAGGCCGTGACAGGCAGGGGTGCCCCAACCGGGGAAGGCCCCGCAGCGAGGCCGTGGAGCACGCCATCATCGAGGGCGTGATGAAGCTCCTGGAAGAGGGAGTTCCGCTCGCGGACATCTCCATCGAGCGGCTCGCCCGCACCGTCGGCGTCGGCAAGGCGACCATCTACCGCCGCTGGAGCGGCAAGGACGAACTGTTCGTCGACGTGATGCGCGCCGCCGAACCCCAGGACCCCGAACTCCCCGGCGTCTCCATGCGCGACGACCTCGTCGTCCTGCTGGAGTCGCTGCGCCGCCGCGGCCTGGTCAGCCGCTCCTCGGCGATCCTGCACAACGTGCACGCCCAGATGAAGAGCAGCCCCAAACTCTGGGCCGCCTACGACGCGACCGTCATCGCCCCCCGACGCCAGATCGGCTACGAGGTGCTGCGCCGCGGCCAGGAGAACGGCGAACTCCGCGCCGACGTCGACATCGAACTCCTCAACGACATGTTCGTCGGCCCGATGCTCGTGCGGACCGTGATGCGCCCCGACACCGATCTGCCCGAGGGCCTCGCCGAACAGGTCGTCGACACACTGCTCGAAGGGCTGCGCCCCGCCCGGCCGTGAACCGGACTGTTCCTGACGGTGCGAATGTGCGCGTTTCGTCACAGAGGGCATGCCACGGGCCTCCGAACGGAACTCCGGACGTGAAGTTCTACGTCCCTCTGCCCGTACGGCCGTCCAGGACGGCGAGAACGACACCGAACATCCCCTAGGGTCGTAGCCGAGGGGCAGACGGTGCGCACGGCAGTTTGTGAGGCGACGGTATGGCGCAGGCGTATATGACGGAGACGGGCAGCGGCGGCCACGGGCCGGACCGCAGAGGATCCCGGTTCCGGCGCCTGTTCGACGGCTGGCGCGGGGACCGCGGCATCTGGCGGCGCGGCCTGGTCCTCGCCGCGATCGCGATCCTCCTCGCCCTGGTGATGCTCACCCACGCGCAGATCCCCAACCGGATCGGCAACCTCGGCAGCCTCACCGAGACGTTCCTGCCCTGGGCCGGACTCCTCATCCCGGTCCTGCTGGTCCTCGCCCTGGTGCGCAAGTCCGTCACGGCCCTGATCGCCGTGCTGCTGCCCGCCGTCGTCTGGCTGAACGTCTTCGGCGGGCTGCTCACCGACAAGACCGGCAGCGGCGGCGACCTCACCGTCGCCACCCACAACGTCAACGCCGACAACCCGGACCCGTCCGGCACCGCCCGCGACGTGGCCGCCTCCGGCGCCGACGTGCTGGCCCTGGAGGAGCTGACCGCGTCCGCCGTGCCCGTGTACGAGCGGGCGCTCGCCTCGACGTACAAGTACCACTCGGTGCAGGGCACCGTCGGGCTGTGGAGCAAGTACCCCCTCAGCGGCACCCGGCCCGTGGACATCAAGCTGGGCTGGACGCGCGCGATGCGGGCGACCGTGACCGCACCGGCCGGCCAGGTCGCCGTGTACGTCGCCCACCTGCCGTCGGTGCGCGTGAAGATGGAGGCCGGGTTCACCGCCCGGCAGCGCGACAAGAGCGCCGACGCGCTGGGCGAGGCCATCGCCGACGAGCCGCTGAAGCGGGTCGTCCTGCTCGGTGACCTGAACGGCACGATGAACGACCGCGCCTTGAACGCCGTCACCGCGCAGATGCGCTCCACCCAGGGCGCGGCGGGCAGCGGCTTCGGCTTCAGCTGGCCGGCGTCGTTCCCGATGGCCCGGATCGACCAGATCATGGTCAAGGGCATCGAACCGGTGACCTCGTGGACCCTGCCCGAGACCGGCAGCGACCACCTCCCGGTCGCCGCCCGCGTCTCGATGGACGCAACCGCCTCTTAACCTCCTGGAATACTGGGCCCGGCAGACTTTGTTCACCGGCTGAACTTAACGTTCGATCCGCGACCCGCACACATGGCCGTGTGCGGGTCGAGCCGTGCGCCCGCGAGCCGTACGCCCCCGCGTGCGCACGCGACCCGCTCGTCCCCGCTTCTGTGAAAGGCCTCTCATGCCTCTGGCCCTGCTCGCCCTCGCCGTGGGCGCCTTCGGCATCGGCACCACCGAGTTCGTCATGATGGGGCTGCTGCCCGACGTCGCCGACGACCTGCACATATCCATTCCGACCGCGGGACACCTCGTCTCGGCGTACGCGCTCGGTGTCGTGATCGGCGCCCCGCTGCTCGCCGCGGCCACCGCCCGGATGTCCCGCCGCACGGTCCTCATCTCCCTCATGGGCCTCTTCGTGGTCGGCAACGCGCTCTCCGCGTTCGCCCCCGACCACCACTGGCTGCTCGCCGCCCGCTTCCTGAGCGGTCTGCCCCACGGCGCCTTCTTCGGCGTCGGCGCCGTCGTCGCCACCGGCCTGGTCGCCCCCGAGCGCAAGGCCCGCTCCGTGTCGCTGATGTTCCTCGGCCTGACCGTCGCGAACATCATCGGCGTCCCGGTCGCCACGGCGATGGGCCAGCACCTGGGCTGGCGCGCCACCTTCCTCGGCGTGAGCGTGATCGGCGTCGCCGCCATCGCCTCGCTGTTCCTGCTGATCCCGCACGACCGCGCGCACGCCACCGAGGGCGGCCTGCGCGGCGAGCTGGCCGCGCTGCGCTCGCTGCCCGTCTGGCTCGCCCTCGGGACGACCGTCGCGGGCTTCGGCGCGCTCTTCTCCGCGTACAGCTACATCACGCCCATGCTCACGGACTCCGCCGGATACGCCGAGGGCAGCGTCACCCTGCTGCTGGCGCTCTTCGGTGTCGGCGCGACCGCGGGCAACCTGCTCGGCGGCCGGCTCGCGGACCACTCGCTGCGCGGCACCCTCTTCGGCGGCCTGGTCTCCCTGGTCGCGGTCCTCGCGCTCTTCCCGGTCCTCATGGGAGCCCAGTGGAGTGCCGCCGTGGGCGTGACCCTGCTCGGCACGGCGGCCTTCGTCACCGGCTCGCCGCTCCAGCTCATGGTCATGGAGAAGGCCGCGGCGGCACCGTCCCTCGCGTCCTCCGCGAACCAGGCCGCGTTCAACCTCGCGAACGCCGGCGGCGCCTGGATCGGCGGGCTCGCCCTGGCCGCGGGCTTCGGCGCGACCTCGCCGGCCGTCGCCGGAGCCGCGCTCGCGGTCCTGGGGATCGCGGTGGCGGGCACCGCGTACGCGGTGGACCGGAGCCGCACCACGCGGCCGGTCCCGCACGCGCGCGTGGTCGCCTCGGGCGTGCCCGACCGGCCGGAGGCGCTGCGCCGCTGAGCCGGGCCCGGGGAGCCGCGCCGCCGGAACCGTCCGGGGGCGCGGCGCCCGCCCCGCGGCCGGGCCCCCGGCCCCCGTGAGGCCGGCCCCCGGCTCTCGGAGGGGTCAGTCCTCGGTCTCCGGCGGATCGAAGCGGGCCAGGTCGCGCAGCCAGGTGCGGGCCGAACTGTCGGACGGCGCCCGCCAGTCGCCGCGCGGCGACAGCGAACCACCGGCCGAGACCTTCGGCCCGTTCGGCATCGCCGAGCGCTTGAACTGCGCGAACCCGAAGAAGCGGCGGCAGAACACGTCCAGCCAGCGCCGGATCTCCGGCAGGTCGTACGCGTCCCGCTTCGCCGCCGGGAAGTTGGGCGGCCAGGCGCCCGCGTCCGGGTCGTGCCACGCGTGCCAGGCCAGGAAGGCGATCTTCGACGGCCGGAAGCCGTACCGCAGCACGTAGAACAGGGTGAAGTCGTGCAGGGCGTACGGGCCGATCCGCGACTCGGTGGACTGCATCTCCTCGCCCGGTACGAGTTCCGGGCTGATCTCGGTGTCGAGGATCGCGGCGAGCGTCCGGTCGGTGTCCTCGCCGAACTGGCCGCTGCCGATGACCCACCGGATCAGATGCTGGATGAGCGTCTTCGGCACACCCGAGTTGACGTTGTAGTGGCTCATCTGGTCGCCCACACCGTACGTGGACCAGCCGAGCGCCAGCTCCGACAGGTCACCCGTGCCGAGCACGATGCCGCCACGCTGGTTGGCGAGCCGGAACAGGTAGTCGGTGCGCAGTCCGGCCTGGACGTTCTCGAAGGTCACGTCGTACACGGGCTCGCCGGAGGCGAAGGGGTGGCCCATCTCGTCCAGCATCAGCCGGGCGGTCGGCGTGATGTCCAGCTCGGCCGCGGTCACACCGAGGGAGCGCATCAGCTCGTGCGCGTTGCCCTTGGTGTGGTCACTGGTGGCGAAGCCGGGCAGGGTGAAGGCGAGGATGTCGCTGCGCGGGCGGCCCGCCCGGTCCATCGCACGGGCCGCCACGATCAGCGCGTGAGTGGAGTCGAGCCCGCCGGACACCCCGATGACCACCTTCGGGCCACCGATCGCCGCGAGCCGCTGCTGCAGCCCCGCGACCTGGATGTTGTACGCCTCGTAGCAGTCCTGGGCCAGCCGGTCGGGGTCCGCGGGCACGAACGGGAAGCGCTCGATCCGGCGCCGCAGCCCCAGGTCACCGGCGGGGGCATCGAGCCGGAACGACAGGGTCCGGAACTCGGCGGTGCGGCTGGAGTGGGTGCGCCGGTTGTCGTCGAAACTGCCGGTCCGCAGCCGCTCCTGGCGCAGCAGGTCGAGATCGACGTCCGCCACGGAGAACTGGTCGTCGAGCGGGAAGCGGTCGGACTCGGCCAGCAGCGTCCCGTTCTCGTAGATCATGGTCTGGCCGTCCCAGGACAGGTCCGTGGTCGACTCGCCCAGCCCGGCCGCCGCGTACACGTACGCGGCGATGCAGCGCGAGGACGCCGAGCGGCACATCAGCTTGCGGTCCTCGGCCCGGCCGACGGTGATCGGGCTGCCGGAGAGGTTGGCGAGGACGGTCGCGCCCGCCAGGGCCGCCTCGGCGCTCGGCGGCACCGGCACCCACATGTCCTCGCAGATCTCCGCGTGCAGCACCAGACCCGGCACGTCGTCGGCGGCGAACAGCAGGTCCACGCCGAACGGCACGGTCTCGCCGTCCAGCCGCATCGAGCCACCGCGCTCGTCGTCGCCCGCCGCGATCTGCCGGCGCTCGTAGAACTCCCGGTAGTTCGGCGGGTACGACTTGGGCACGACACCGAGGACCCGGCCCCGGTGCACGACCACCGCGCAGTTGTAGACCCGGTTGCGGTGACGCAGCGGGGCGCCCACGACCAGGACCGGCAGGAGCTCCGCCGACCCCGCCACCACCGTACGGAGCGCTTCCTCGACCTGGTCGAGCAGCGCGTCCTGGAGCAGCAGGTCCTCGATCGAGTAGCCGCACAGCCCCATTTCCGGGAAGACGGCGACGGCGACACCCTCGTCGGCGCACCTGCGCGCCTGGCGCAGCACCGCCTCGGCGTTGGCCTGCGGGTCCGCGATGACGGTGTGGCCCGTGCAGGCGGCGACGCGTGCGAAGCCGTGCTGATAGAGCGACCGGAAGTTCAGAGGAGGCACCCGGCCAGTGTAATCGTCAGAGCGACGCGATGGCATGCGGGTGGGGAGGCCCGCTGCCCGCTCGGGCGCGGAACGCGCGATGCGCCCGCCTCCACCGGAGAGGCGAGCGCATCGCGGGTGAGTGCCGGTCAGTGACGGCTGTACGAGCTGACGTAGCCCGGGGCGGGTGAACCCACGCCGGTCACGTCGTCGTAGCCCTTCACGGCCTTCAGCGAGCTGTCCGCGCCGAGGGTGCGCACCGAGGTGAGCAGACCGTCCGCCGCGTCGATGCCGTTCGCGAAGTCGACACGCGCCACGGCGAGTCCGGAGCCCTTGACGGGGTGGTCCGTGACGTCGTGGTACGCCTTCGAGCCGGCCTTGGAGTAGATCGACGGATTGGCGAAACCGATCGCCTTGCCGCCGCGCGCCTCCTGGGCGAGCGCCTGAACCGCCGCGATCACCGGAGCGGCGAGCGAGGTGCCGCCGATGCGGTACTCGCTGTACTGCTCCGTCCCGTCCGGGAAGGTCTGCGTCTGGCCGACCTTGAAACCGGTGTTGGGGTCGGCGATCGCCGAGATGTCGGGGACGACCCGGTTGCCCGCGGCGTTGTTCGCCTTGGCCAGCGCGTTCGGGACGACGCCCTTCTGGTAGTACGGCTCCGCCACGGTCTTGCTCGTGCCGCCGCCCGCACCCGAGGTGAACGCGCCCGGGAACCCGGTCCAGCTCTTGCCGTCCTCGGACAGCGAGGCCTTCTCGGTGCCCCAGCCGGTCTCCCACAGGTACTTGTCGCCCTTGCCGACCGCCAGCGAGGTACCGCCGACCGCCGTCACCCAGGCCGAGTTGGCCGGGGTGTCGACCTGCTTCGTGCCGGTGTTGGCGACCTCGTCACCGTTGTCACCGGAGGAGAAGTAGAAGCCGATGCCCTCGACCGCGCCGAACTGGAAGACCTGGTCGTAGGCCGCCGCGAGGTCCGGGGTCTGGTTGGCCTCGATGTCGCCCCACGAGTTGGAGACGATGTCGGCCAGGTGCCCGTCGACGATCTTGCTGAGCGAGTCGAGCAGGTCGTCGTCGTAGCAGGACGCGGCACCCACGTACGTGATGCTCGCGCCCGGCGCGACGGCGTGCACGGCCTCGACGTCGAGGGTTTCCTCGCCGTACCAGCCCGCCGCCCCGCACTCCTCGGTCTTCGTGTACCCCGCCGGCAGCACCTGACGGAGCTGGCTGGTGGAGTACTTCGCGTCACCGTGCTTCGCGGCGTAGGTGGCCGCGTCGTAGGCGATGGTCGGTGAGGCGTACGCGTCCGTGATGGCGACGCGGACGTTCTTGCCGGTGCGGCTGCCCGCTCCGTACGCGGCACGCAGCTGCTTGCCCGTGTACCCCTGCACGGCGTACGGGATCTTCTTCCCGTAGGCGGAGGGCAGGGCACTCGCGGTGTTCGAGCCGTAGTACGAGGAGAACGGCCCGGCGTTCTTGAACACCGCGTCCGGCGGCGGCAGCTGGTCCGCGTGCTGCGCCTTGTGCGGGGCGTTGTCCAGGCCGGTGACGGTCAGGACGGCGCCGTTCAGGGCGGCCGGCGCGGAGGCCGTCTTCGACGGCGCGCGGTAGGTCTTCTTGCCCTTGGTGAAGTTGTGCAGCTGCGTGCCGAACGCCTTCTCGGCGGCGGCCACGTCACCGGTGACGGAGACGTAGTGCTGCGTGGTTCCGGTGACCTTCAGGCCCGCGGACCGCAGCCACGAGGTCACCGCGGCGACCTGCGCCTTGGTGGCGCCGAAACGTGCCTGCGTCTTCTTGGCGCTCAGGTACTTGCCGTACGAGGCCGAGTTCGGGTCGGACACGGACCTGGCGTACGCGGCCAGACCCTTGGCGTCCCGGCCGGCGAGGTAGACCCGGGCCGAGACCTGGGAGCTGTCCGAAGCAGCGCCCTTGTCGGCCGTGGCGGTGGCCCACGCGGGCTTGGTGCCCGAGAGGGTGTCCCGGCTCGGACCGTCCGCGGCGTGGGCCGCGGGTATGCCGAACGCCAGCGCACCGGCGAGCAGCGGCAGTGTCGCTGCCATGCTCACCCCGGCACGCCTGGTGGCGCGATTGGATCTCATAGAACCCCCTGCGATGCGGTTCGTCGCATGTAGTGGTTGGTCGGTGAACCACGTGGGACCCCACACCCTGCTGGCAGGGCGCGGGAATGGATCACAGATGGGGGCCACTCTTACGATGAACCGTTCATGCCAGGGGAATGAAAGAGCCAAGGAAACCCCAAGTGGCCGTGATTCACGGTTGTTTGGGGCGGTTTGATGGATCTTCATGCCCAAGATCGAGGGTTTTCCCTCGGTCTGTCGGGATCACCGGCAGGGTCGGAGCCAGGCGCGCCACGGGGACGGTGGAACAGGGCGGGTGACGGGGAGGGTGGAACAGGGCGGGCGCGCGACGGACCACTGGCACAGGGCGCGGTGGAACCGTCCGGAACCCGACGGCCGGTGACGGGGCGTCCGTCCTCCTAGTCGCGCGGCTTCGCGCCCCGCTGGTCGAGCAGGTCGGCCATCAGGTCGAGCTCCGACTGCTGCGAGGCGACCATGCCCTGCGCGAGCCGCTTCTCCACGCCGACCGTGCACTTCTCGACGCAGCCCTCCGCCATGTGGATGCCGCCCTGGTGATGGTCGGTCATCAGCTGGAGGTAGAAGACCTCGGCCTGCTTACCGTCGAGCGTGCCGAGCCGCTTCATCTCGGTGTTGGTGGCCATGCCCGGCATCAGCGAACCGTCCTTGCCGGAGGCCATGTCGCCCATGCCCATCCAGGTCATCGGCGGGTCGGCCGACACCTTCGGCAGCTCCCACAGGTCGAGCCAGCCGAGCAGCATGCCCCGCTGGTTGGCCTGCGTCTGCGCGATGTCGTACGCGAGCCGCCGCACCTCCGTGTTCTTGGTGCGGTCCCGGACGATGTACGACATCTCGACGGCCTGCTGGTGGTGGACCGCCATGTCCCGGGCGAACCCCGCGTCGGCCGAGTCGGCGGCGGGCGCCCGCATCCCGGAGTCGTCGCCGTCGGCCACCGCGTACGTGATCGCCCCGGCCGCAACCAGCACGGCCGCCGCGCCGCCCGCGACCCACCCGACGTGCCTCACTGCGCGAGACCGTTGGTGCAGGCGGCACCCGGTTCGGGCGTCTGCTTGCCCTGCACGAACTCCGAGAAGAACGCGTCGACGTTCTTGTCGGTCGCGCTCGTCACCGTGCGCTGCTTGCCCCAGGCACTCAGCATGATCGGGTCCTTCTGGTCGTCGACCGGGCTCATCAGCGTGTACGGGGTCTTCTTGACCTTCGCGGCGAGCGCCTTGACGTCGCCCGCGGACGCCTTGCCGTTGTACGTCACCCACACGGCGCCGTGCTCCAGCGAGTGCACGGCGTTCATGTTGTTGATCGCCTTGGTGTAGACGTCGCCGTTGCAGTTCATCCAGACCTGGTTGTGGTCACCGCCGACCGGGGGCTCCATCGGGTAGGACACGGTCTTCGTGACGTGGTTGCGCGCGAGGGTGCCCTTCCAGGTCCGCACGCCGTCCGCGCCCGTGTCGAAGTGCCCGGAGGCCTGCTTCGCGTCGCTCGCGGTGCTCTTCTCGTCGTCGGACCGCGACTGGACGAGCACGACACCGCCGACGGCCAGACCGGCGACGACGACCACGCTCGCGGCGATCACCAGGATCCGGTTGCGCCGGGCGCGCGCACGCTCGGCACGGCGCAGTTCCTCTATACGGGCCTTGCGCGTCGCGGTGGCGGTGTTCTTGGCGGAACCCATGGTGAGTCCTTATGAGGATGGGACGGTCGGTGCGCTGATCGTAATCGTGCGGGGAGCCTTGTCGGCAGGGCGGGCGCGGGATTGGCCGAAGCCGTACGGGGCCGGTCCCGGAGCGGTTGAGGGTCGGCCCTTACAGGCGGGGCCGTGAGCAGGCAGTATGGGCACCGGAGCAGGACACCTCCCGTACGCGAGGCGTTCAGACCGAGGTCGCCCGGCCGATCAAGGTCCGCAACGCGCATGAAATGGTGTTGTGGTGGGATGCTCAGGAGCCCCGATCGTCTCCGAGGCGTGGGAGCAGGCGGCCTGACCAGCAAGGATGGGTGGAAGCGGAAGATGGACAAGCAGCAGGAGTTCGTGCTCCGGACGCTGGAGGAGCGTGACATCCGGTTCGTACGTCTGTGGTTCACGGACGTGCTCGGCTTCCTCAAGTCGGTGGCCGTGGCCCCGGCCGAGCTGGAACAGGCCTTCGACGAGGGCATCGGCTTCGACGGCTCCGCCATCGAGGGCTTCGCCCGTGTCTACGAGTCCGACATGATCGCCAAGCCGGACCCCGGCACCTTCCAGGTGCTGCCCTGGCGGGCCGAGGCGCCCGGCACGGCCCGGATGTTCTGCGACATCCTCATGCCCGACGGCTCCCCGTCCTTCGCGGACCCGCGCTACGTCCTCAAGCGGGCCCTCGCCAAGACGTCCGACCTGGGCTTCACCTTCTACACCCACCCCGAGATCGAGTTCTTCCTGCTGAAGAACCGCCCGCTCGACGGCTCGCGGCCCACCCCCGCGGACAACTCGGGCTACTTCGACCACACCCCGCAGAACGTGGGCCAGGACTTCCGTCGCCAGGCCATCACGATGCTGGAGTCGATGGGCATCTCGGTCGAGTTCAGCCACCACGAGGGTGCCCCGGGCCAGCAGGAGATCGACCTGCGGTACGCCGACGCGCTCTCCACGGCCGACAACATCATGACCTTCCGGCTGATCATGAAGCAGGTCGCGCTGGAGCAGGGCGTGCAGGCCACCTTCATGCCGAAGCCGTTCTCGGAGTACCCGGGCAGCGGTATGCACACCCACCTCTCCCTCTTCGAGGGCGACCGGAACGCGTTCTACGAGTCCGGCTCGGAGTACCAGCTCTCGAAGGTCGGCCGCTCCTTCATCGCCGGCCTCCTGAAGCACGCCGCGGAGATCTCCGCCGTCACCAACCAGTGGGTCAACTCCTACAAGCGCATCTGGGGCGGCTCGGAGCGCACGGCGGGCGCCGGCGGCGAGGCTCCCTCGTACATCTGCTGGGGCCACAACAACCGCTCGGCCCTCGTCCGCGTCCCGATGTACAAGCCCGGCAAGACCGGCTCGGCGCGGGTCGAGGTCCGCTCCATCGACTCGGGCGCGAACCCGTACCTGGCGTACGCGCTGCTGCTGGCCGCGGGCCTGAAGGGCATCGAGGAGGGCTACGAGCTCCCGCCGGGCGCCGACGACGACGTCTGGGCCCTCTCCGACGCCGAGCGCCGCGCGATGGGCATCGAGCCCCTCCCGCAGAACCTCGGCGAGGCCCTGGCCCTCATGCAACGCAGCGAACTCGTCGCCGAAACCCTCGGCGAACACGTCTTCGACTTCTTCCTCCGCAACAAGAAGTCGGAGTGGGAGGAGTACCGCAGCGAGGTCACGGCCTTCGAGCTGCGGAAGAACCTGCCGGTGCTGTAGGGGCATACCGGGGCGGGCCTCTCGCGGGGGCCCGGTAAACGGCGCGCAGGGCCGGCGGTCGTCGATCGCCGGCCCTGCGGTGTGTTCGGCGTGGTCAGCCGATGTACGCCGGGGACACCGCCGCCGTGCTGATGCGGTGCGGGACGCCCGTGCCGTCGGACGGGAGGGTGTACAGGTCCGCTCCGTAGTCGCCGGGGAGGGCGTAGACCAGGGTGTGGTTGTCGCGCCAGACCGCCTGGTCGTCGACGCTGCGGGGCTCCGCCAACGCCGTTTCGTGGCCCGTGGCCAGGTCGAGGACGTACAGGTGCCACGGGGCGTCCGCCGGGAGGCCCTTGACGCGCTTCTTGTAGGCGACGCGGGTGCCGTCGGGGGACAGGGACGGGCACTCGACGTCGGTGTGCACGGTGGTGACGGTGCGGGCCCGCAGGTCACCGCGGACCAGGTAGGTCGAGCCGTGCGTGGCCATCGTGGCGTAGAAGGTGCGGTCGTCCGACGCGAACGTCACTCCCCAGAAGTTGACGTCCGCCGCGTGATAGGTCCGCCCGTCCTTGATCACCCGGTACGCCTCCAGCGACGGTGTCAGCCGGCCCGTGCGGGTGTCGACGATCGCCGCCCGCGTCGAGAAGTTCGTGCCCGCGTACGAGTCACCGCCGACGAACGCCGTCCAGGCCGCGAACCGTCCGCTGGGCGAGACCCTGGCCCGGGACGGGATCCCCGGCACGTCGTAGCGGGCCCTCTCGTGCAGCGTGGCGTCCAGGATCACCGCCCGGTAGGTGTCCTGGACCGTCCCGTGCTGCGCCTGGAGGCACACGCCCGTGCCCGAAGCCGCGTAGAAGCGGAGGCACTTGACCTTCGACGCGACGCGCGGGGCCGACGGGTCCGACGCCGGGACGGAGGTCAGTTCGTCGCGGTGCGGACCCCACGCCATGTTGCGGAACACCAGCCGCCGGGAGTCGGTCAGGGACACCGGCCCGGCGCTGATCCGCGGGCCCCCGGGCCGGGCCTGGTTCCTGCGGTCCGCGCGCGCCGAGGCGTGCAGCACCGAGGCCACCGCGACGCCCGCGAGGACGACCAGGGCACAGATCAGGACCAGGATGCGGTTGCGGAGCGTCATACGAGGCCTTCCGAGGGGACGGAGGGGCGGATCGGGCGGAGGCCGAGCGCGAGGACGGCGCACAGGGCGAGCAGCACGGCCGACGCCGTCAGCGCCGTACGGTCGCCCCACGCCGTCCACGCCGCCCCGAACCCGAGCGAGCACACGAACCGGGCCAGGGCCTGGCCCGTCTGGACGAGCGCGAGCCCGGAGGAGCGCAGCTCGGTCGGCACGCTGTCCGAGGCGGCGGCCATCAGGACGCCGTCGGTCGCCGCGTAGAAGCCGCCGTGCAGCAGCAGGACGGCACAGGCGGCCGCCGTTCCCTGCCAGGAGCTGAGCAGCAGGGCGTACGCGAGGAGCAGGGCGCCGTGCCCGCCGACGAACACCCGCCACCGGCCGGTCCGGTCCGCGAGGCGGCCGAGCGGGACCGCGAGAAGGAGGAAGGCGGCGGCGGTGCCGAGCGGCAGCAGCGCGAACCAGCGGTCCGGTACTCCGAGACGCCGCTGGAGGAGCAGGAACACGAACGAGTCGCTCACCGTGGCGAGCCCGAGCAGCAGCGCGCAGACCGCGATACGCCGCAGCTCCGGGCGATGGAGGAGGGCCAGCGCGGCGCGCAGGGTGGGGCGGGGTGCGGGGGCCGGTCCGGCCGGTGCACCGGCGCCGGTCGCGCATTCGAGGCCAGCGGGCCCGGGCGGGGCCCCCGCCCCGGCCACGGACTCTGACCCGACCCCGGACTCTGACCCGACCCCGGACTCGGACCCGGCCCCGGACCTGGAGCCGTACGCAGGCCCGGACCCGACCCCGGACTCGGACCCGGCCCCGGACCTGGAGCCGTACGCAGGCCCGGACCCGACCCCGGACTCGGACCCGGCCCCGGACCTGGAGCCGTACGCAGGCCCGGACCCGACCCCGGACTCGGACCCGGCCCCGGACCTGGAGCCGTACGCAGGCCCGGACCCGGACCCGGAGTCGGACGCGGGCCCGGACCCGGAGTCGGACGCGGGCCCCGACATCGCCCCCGACCCGGCGGAGGCCCCGGTGTCGGACGGCCGCACGTCGCAGGCGCCGGTGCCGGAAGGCCGCAGGCCGGCCCCCGTGCCGGACGGCCGCACGGCGCCCGCCCCCGTGTCGGAAACCCGCGCGGCGCCGGCATGCGCCGCAGCGCCCCCCGGCACGAAGAGCACCAGCACCAGCACACCCACCACCGCCACGCAGAAACTCACCATGAACACGGCGTCGTAGCCGTCGACGGTGGCGCGCAGGATCAGGAAGGCGACGAGCGGGCCGAGCAGCGCGCCCGCCGTGTCCATCGCGCGGTGCACGCCGAAGGCCCGGCCGCGGTTCTCCGGGGTGCTGGACAGGGAGATCAGGGCGTCGCGCGGGGCGGTGCGCAGCCCCTTGCCGGTGCGGTCGGCTGCGAGGACCAGGCCGATGGGGGTGAGCGTCTGCGCCACCAGGAGCAGCGGTTTGCAGGCCGCCGAGAGCGCGTAGCCGGCGCCCGCCACCCACTTGTGGCGGCCGCCTCCCCGGTCGGCGAGATGGCCGCCGACGAGCCGGACCAGGGCCGAGAAGCCGTTGTAGATCCCGTCGAGGAGTCCGAAGCCCAGCGGGGACAGGCCGAGGCCCGCCACCAGGTACAGGGGCAGCACCGCCGTCACCATCTCGGAGGACACGTCGGTGATCAGGCTGACCGTGCCGAGGGCCAGCACCGTGGGCGCGACCGCGGCACGGCGCCGCCCGGCTCGGGGCCGGGCGGCGCTGTCCGCGGACGGGGTCGTCGCCGGCGCCTCCGGAGCGACGGCGCGGCTGTCCGCTACATACATGTCAGGACGTCCAGATGCCCGTGATGTCCTTGGCGGAGGCGGCGTTGCCGGCGTGCGTGAGGCCGTGCATGTCCTCCAGCGTGCGCAGCAGGTCGTAGTGGTTGTAGGTGGTGGCCGAGGAGGAGCCCGGGGTCACCTGCTGGCCGTACAGCACGGTCGGGATCTTGTTGCCGGCCAGGCGGTTGTCCTCGTCGAAGGTGACGACGAGGAGGCTGTTGTGGGTCTTGGCCCAGGTGGCGTACGCGCCGAGCTTGTTCTTCAGCCAGGTGTCACCGGTGGACACCGAGCAGTCGTGCATGTCGCTGCACAGGTTCGGGACGACGAAGGAGACCTGGGGGAGTGTCGTGTAGTCCGTGGGGAACTGCGTGAACGTCTTGGCGCTGGACGTGGGCACGTTGCTGAAGCCGAACCAGGGGTTGTGCTTGCGCGCGTAGTCGCCGCTGCTGCAGGTCGTCGAACCCTGGCTGGGCAGCGTCTCGTTGTAGCTGCCCCAGGTCTTGCCCTTGGCGATCAGCTCGGAGGCGAGGTTCGGGGCGGAGGAGAAGCCGGGCGTGTAGCAGCTGTCGTCCGTGATCCCCTGCGTGGAGCCGGAGAACAGGGCGAAGTAGTTGGGCTGGCTCGGGTGCGTCTCGGCGTACGACTGGGAGAGGTTGGCCCCGCCGGTCTTCAGCGAGTTGATGTAGGGGGCGCTGGAGGAGCCGATCACCTGGCTGTACGCGTGGTTCTCGAAGACCACGACCACGACGTGGTCGGGAGTGGGGACGGCCGCCGCGGCGTGCGCGGGGGCCGAGCCGGCGAAGCCGGTCCAGATCCCGGCCGCTGCCGCGGTGAGGGCGAGAGCGGATGCCACGACGGCACGACTGCGGCGGTACACGTTTCTGCCGGGCACTGCAGACCTCCGGTGAGTGGGGGGCGACGACGGTGGCGGTGCGGACAGAGCATGCACACGCCAACATTCCCGGGGCCCACGTCTCTCAACCGGCGGAGTGAAGAGCGGATGAACGGCTGCCGTCGCGGCCCTCCCGGCGGCCGGGGATGCTGCCGCCGCGCCCCCGGACAGCCAGAGACGCGACGCCCCGGCGGCCAGGGATGCTGTTGTCACACCCCCCGCGGCAGCCGGGGACGCCCGCCGTCGGAGCCCGCCCCCCTCAGCGCTCGCGGGCGAGTTGGCCGAGTACCTGGTGGAGCGGCTCCGTCGCCCGCTTCCGGTACTCCTGGATCGCCCACCCGTTGCCGTCCGGGTCCTTGAAGTACATGAAGGTGGCACCGTCCCGCGGCGCGAACGCCACCGGCTCGCTCACCTCCAGGCCGCGCGCGGTCAGCTCCTCGTACGCCGCCGCCGCGTCCTGCACGCACAACTGCATGCCGTGGTACGTCCCCGGCCGCGGCGTTCCGGTCGGGATCTGGAGGCCGTCGACGAGGGCGATCGAGCATCCGGACCCCGGCGGCGTCAGCTGCACGATCCGGACCCCCTCCATCACCTCGCCGTCCAGATCGACGTGGAAGCCCACCTTGTCCCGGTAGAACTCCTTGGCCCGGTCCACGTCCGAGACGGGCAGAACGATCACTTCGAGGGTCATGTCCACGGTTCGACTCCCTTGTCCCACGGCACACGGCTCTGTCCACACAAGCCCAGACCGGCGCGGGGCGCCACCCCGCCGACCGGGGTTAGGCTCGCTTCGCACGACCTTGATCCGAAAGCGGTGCGGGGTCCGATCCGACGGGAGGCCGGGATGACGGCGCCGGGGCGCAGGAGCAGCACCTTCTCACGGCTGCTGCGGCACGGTTTCACCGATCCCTCGGCGGCCGAGCGTCTGCTGGAGGGCCCCGAACTCGCGCCCATAAGAGTCGACCCGGTCCTCCTGGACGCCCTCGGCGCGACCGCCGATCCCGACCTCGCCCTCCTCGGACTCGTCCGGCTCGTCGAGGCGCAGGACGGCGACTCCGCCCGGCGGGAGCTCCTCGACACCCTGATCGCGGCCAAGCCGCTGCGGGACCGGCTCCTCGGTGTCCTCGGCGCCTCCGAGGCACTCGGCGACCACCTCGCCCGGCACCCCCGGGACTGGCAGGCCCTCGTCACCTACGAGGCGCAGGACCTGCACCCCGGCGTCGCGGAGTTCGAGGCGGGACTCGCCGACGCCGACGACCCCGTCGCCCTGCGCGTCGCCTACCGCCGCTGCCTGCTCTCCATCGCCGCGCGCGACGTGTGCGGCACCACCGACCTCGCGCAGACCGCCGCCGAGCTCGCCGACCTCGCCACCGCGACCCTGCGTGCCGCGCTCACCATCGCCCGGGCCGCCGCGCCCGACGACGCGGCGCTGTGCCGGCTCGCGGTGATCGCGATGGGCAAGACCGGGGGACACGAGCTGAACTACGTGTCCGACGTCGACGTCATCTTCGTGGGGGAGCAGGCCGAGGGCACGGACGCCGCGGACGAGTCCAAGGCCGTGCAGGCCGCGACCCGGCTCGCCTCCCACATGATGCGCATCTGCTCCGAGACCACGGTCGAGGGCAGCATCTGGCCGGTCGACGCCAACCTCCGCCCCGAGGGGCGTAACGGCCCGCTGGTGCGCACACTCAGCAGCCACCTCGCCTACTACCAGCGCTGGGCGAAGACCTGGGAGTTCCAGGCCCTCCTCAAGGCCCGGCCGGTCGCCGGAGACCTGGAGTTGGGCGAGGACTACGTGGCCACGCTGGCCCCGCTGGTGTGGCACGCCGCCGAGCGGGACAACTTCGTCGCCGACGTGCAGAAGATGCGCCGCAGGGTCGTCGAGAACATCCCGGCCGCCGAGATCGAACGCGAGCTGAAGCTCGGACCCGGTGGTCTGCGGGATGTCGAATTCGCCGTGCAGCTCCTCCAGTTGGTGCACGGCCGGGTCGACACGTCACTGCGCAGCGGCACCACCCTGGACGCGCTGAAGGCACTCGCCACCGGCGGCTACGTGGGCCGCGCCGACGCCGTGCAGCTCGACGACGCCTACCGCTTCCTGCGCTCGATGGAGCACCGCATACAGCTCTTCCGGCTGCGGCGCACCCATCTGGTGCCGGAGGACGACGCCGACCTGCGGCGCATCGGGCGGTCGCTCGGTCTGCGCGTCGACCCCGTCAAGGAGCTGAACCGCGAGTGGAAACGGCACGCCTCCGTGGTGCGCCGGCTGCACGAGAAGCTCTTCTACCGGCCGCTGCTCGACGCCGTCGCCCAACTCGCGCCGGGCGAGACCAGGCTGAGCCCCGGCGCGGCCCGGGAGCGGCTCGTCGCGCTCGGCTACGCCGATCCGGCCGCGGCGCTGCGTCACCTGGAGGCCCTGGCGTCCGGGGTCTCCCGCAAGGCCGCCATCCAACGCACCCTGCTGCCGGTCCTGTTGGGCTGGTTCGCGGACTCGGCCGACCCCGACGCCGGCCTCCTCAACTTCCGCAAGGTGTCGGACGCGCTCGGCAAGACCCCGTGGTACCTGCGGCTGTTGAGGGACGAGGGAGCCGCTGCGGAGAACCTCGCCCGGGTGCTCTCGGCGGGGCGACTGGCCCCCGACCTGCTGCTGCGGGCGCCGGAGGCGGTCGCGCTGCTCGGCGACGGCGAGGGCGGCGGCCTCGAACCGCGCGACCGTGCCCACCTGGAGCAGGAGATCCTCGCCGCGGTACGCCGGGCCGACGGCGGCGAGCAGGCCGTGACCGCGGCGCGCGGGGTGCGGCGGCGGGAACTGTTCCGCACGGCCGCGACGGACATCGTCGCCTCCTACGGCACCGAGGAGACCCCGGCCGTCGCCGACCAGGGCGCCCTGGTCGACCTCGTCGGCGGCGCGGTCTCCGACCTGACGGCGGCGACGCTCGCCGGGACACTGCGGGCCGTGGTGCGTGACGGCTGGGGCGACACCCTGCCCACCCGGTTCGCGGTGATCGGCATGGGCCGTTTCGGCGGCCACGAACTCGGCTACGGCTCCGACGCGGACGTCCTCTTCGTGCACGAACCCCGCGAGGGTGTCGACGAGCAGGAGGCCTCGAAGGCCGCGAACCGCGTGGTGTCCGAGATGCGGCGGCTGCTGCAGATCTCCAGCGCGGATCCGCCCCTGCTGATCGACGCGGACCTGCGCCCGGAGGGCAAGTCCGGACCGCTGGTGCGGACGCTGAAGTCGTACGAGGCGTACTACCGGCGCTGGTCCCTTGTCTGGGAGTCCCAGGCTCTGCTGCGGGCGGAGGTCGTCGCGGGCGACGAGGACCTGGGGGGCAGGTTCATCGAGCTGATCGATCCGCTGCGGTATCCGGCGGAGGGGCTGGGCGAGGAGGCCGTACGGGAGATCCGGCGGCTGAAGGCCCGGATGGAGTCGGAGCGGATGCCGCGCGGCGCCGACCCGACGCTGCACAGCAAGCTCGGGCGCGGCGGCCTGTCCGACGTGGAGTGGACGGTGCAGCTCATCCAGCTCCGGCACGGCTGGGCCGAGCCGGGACTCAGGACCACCCGGACGAGGGAGGCGCTGGCCGCCGCGTGTGCCGCGGAGCTGCTGTCCACCGAGGACGCGGCCACGCTGGACGAGGCGTGGGTCCTCGCCACCCGCGTACGGAACGCCGTGATGCTCGTACGGGGCCGGGCCGGCGACACCTTCCCCTCCGACGGCCGGGAGCTGGCCGCCGTGGGCCGCTACCTGGGCTACGGTCCCGGCCACGTCGGGGACATGCTCGACGACTACCGCCGGACCACCCGCCGGGCCAGGGCCGTCGTGGACGAACTGTTCTACGGAGCGTGACGCCCGGGCCTCAGGTCTTCGCCGGCAGGTTCTGTTCGGCGCCGGTGCCCGGGACCCGCTGCGGCAGCCGGTAGGGCAGCGCCCCGTACCAGAGGCGGGCCACCAGGAAGCCGAAGGCCAGGCACAGCATGCCGCCCACCGCGTCCAGCCAGAAGTGGTTGGCCGTCGCGACGATCACCATGAGGGTGGCCGCCGGGTAGAGCAGGCCCAGGATGCGGGCCCAGGGCGCCGAGGCCAGGGCGAAGACGGTCAGGCCGCACCACAGCGACCAGCCGATGTGCATGGACGGCATCGCGGCGTACTGGTTCGACATGTGTTTCAGGTCGCCGGAGGCCATCGATCCCCAGGTCTGGTGGACCGTGACGGTGTCGACGAAGGTCCCGCCGGTCATCAGGCGAGGTGGCGCGAGGGGGAAGAAGTAGTACCCGAGCAGGGCCACCGCCGTGGTCGCGAAGAGCGCGAGCCGGGCGGCCCCGTACCGGCCGGGATGGCGACGGTACAGCCACACGAGAACACCCAGCGTCACCACGAAGTGCAGCGTCGCGTAGTAGTAGTTCATCCCGATGATCAGCCATGTCGCCGAGTTCACGGCATGGTTGACCGACTCCTCCACGGCGATGCCGAGGTGGTGCTCCAGCCGCCAGATCCAGTCCGCGTTGCGCAGCGCCTCGTGCCTCTGCTCCGGCACGGCGTTGCGGATCAGCGAATAGGTCCAGTAACTGACGGCGATGAGCAGGATTTCGAACCAGAGGCGGGGGCGACGCGGGGCCCGCATACGACGCAGGAGGTTGTGACCCGCCTTCTCCTCCGCGACAGGTTGTGGAGTGGCCTCATTCCGGCCTTCCAGTGTCGTCACGGTCGTCTCACCCATAGGCGCAGAGTCTGCCAGAAAAGCCTTCGACCACCGATCATCCACCGGATGGGTTCGAGTCGCACTTTCTACGCCCAGAGCGGGCCGTAAACCCGCAGATCATCCTATTCAAGGACGATGACGGTCCCCCGGCGCCGAAGCCGTCGAGCCGCGCACCACCAGTTCCGGCATGAACACGAACTCGCTGTGCGGCGCGGGCGTCCCGCCGATCTCCTCCAGGAGCGTGCGCACCGCCGCCTGCCCCATGGCCGGCACCGGCTTGCGGATCGTGGTGAGCGGCGGGTCGGTGAACGCGATGAGCGGCGAGTCGTCGAATCCGACGACCGAGACGTCCGTGGGAACCTCCAGGCCGCGCTGGCGCGCCGCCCGTATCGCGCCGAGCGCCATCATGTCGCTGGCGCAGACGATCGCCGTGCAGCCGCGGTCCATCAGGGCGCTCGCGGCGGCCTGGCCGCCCTCCAGCGTGTACAGCGAGTGCTGGACCAGTCGCTCCTCGACGTCGGCGGGCAGGAGACCCAGCTGCTCCTGCATCGTGCGCACGAAGCCCTCGATCTTGCGCTGCACCGGCACGAACCGCTTGGGGCCGAGCGCGAGCCCGATGCTCGTGTGCCCGAGGGAGGCGAGGTGGGTGACGGCCAGGGCCATCGCCGCGCGGTCGTCCGGGGAGATGAACGGCGCCTGCACCTTGGGCGAGAAGCCGTCGACGAGGACGAAGGGGACACCCTGGCCGCGCAGTTGTTCGTAGCGCTGCATGTCGGCGGAGGTGTCGGCGTGCAGTCCGGAGACGAAGATGATGCCCGCGACCCCGCGGTCGACCAGCATCTCGGTCAGCTCGTCCTCGGTGGAGCCGCCCGGGGTCTGCGTCGCGAGGACGGGGGTGTAGCCCTGGCGCGTCAGGGCCTGCCCGATGACCTGCGCGAGCGCGGGGAATATCGGGTTCTCCAGCTCGGGGGTTATGAGGCCCACCAGGCCCTCGCTGCGCTGCCGCAGACGGACGGGGCGCTCGTAGCCCAGTACGTCGAGCGCGGCCAGGACGGACTGGCGGGTGGTCGCGGCGACGCCCGGCTTCCCGTTCAGGACGCGGCTGACAGTCGCTTCACTGACCCCCGCCTGGGCTGCGATGTCGGCAAGCCGTGTGGTCACAGGATTGGACTGTACCGGTCGTGTCCCGCCCTGCCCACCAACCGGACGCCGTGTGCGGGCGGTTGTACGGCCCGCTGCGGGCTGCTGCGTCATCGCGCTCCCTCGTGTTCCGGTCGGATCGGCGTCCCGGGCGTGCGCCGCGGGAAAGGGTGGCTCCTGCAAGGCGCTGACGGCCCGATGATCCCCGTGCGCGACATCGATGGCAAGAGCTTGCAGAGTCTTGCACAGCGGCCCCGAACTCCGCTGAGCGGCCTCGCACAAGGGTTTCGGGGTGATGCAGGGGAGGTCACGGCGCCGTAACTCTCGGCAGCTCTTGCACTTTTTTGCTGCAAGGTCTTTCGCGCCGCTTACAACGCTGTTACGTTCACGTCGCCCGGCGGACGCAACGGCGCAGTCGGCAAGTCGGCAAGGGGATCGGGCGGGACCGCATCCCCACCTACTCGGGCTTTCACCCTCAAGGAGATCTCATGCGGCGTGGCATAGCGGCCACTGCGCTGGTGGCGTCCCTCGCCCTCGCGGCGACGGCCTGCGGCGGCAGTGACAGCGGCAGCGACAAGTCGGACGGCCCCACCACCATCACCTGGTGGGACACCTCCAACGCCACCAATGAGGCGCCGACGTACAAGGCCCTGGCCCAGCAGTTCGAGAAGGCCAACCCCGGTATCAAGGTCAAGTACGTCAACGTGCCCTTCGACCAGGCGCAGAACAAGTTCGACACGGCCGCCGGCTCCAAGGGCGCCCCGGACATCCTGCGCTCCGAGGTCGGCTGGACCCCGGCCTTCGCCAAGAAGGGCTTCTTCCTGCCGCTCGACGGCACGGCGGCCCTCGCCGACCAGGCCAAGTTCCAGCCCAGCCTGATCGAGCAGGCCAAGTACGACGGCAAGACGTACGGTGTCCCGCTGGTCACCGACACCCTCGCCCTCGTCTACAACAAGGCGCTCTTCAAGAAGGCCGGCATCACCGAGGCCCCGAAGACCTGGGCCGACCTGAAGACCGACGCCGCGAAGATCAAGTCGAAGACCGACGTCGACGGCTACTGGGGCTCGACCCAGGCCTACTACGCGCAGTCCTTCCTCTACGGCGAGGGCACCGACACGGTCGACGCCACCGCGAAGAAGATCACCGTGAACTCGGCCGCCGCGCAGAAGGCGTACGGCACCTGGCAGGGGCTGTTCTCCGGCAAGGGCCTGCACAAGGCCGACACCACCGCCGACGCGTACGCCCACATCCAGGACGCGTTCGTCAACGGCAAGGTCGCCGCGATCGTCCAGGGCCCCTGGGAGATCACGAACTTCTACAAGGGCTCGGCCTTCACGGACAAGGCGAACCTCGGTATCGCCACCGTCCCGGCCGGCTCCAGCGGCAAGGCGGGCGCCCCGACCGGCGGCCACAACCTCTCCGTGTACGCGGGCTCGGACAAGGCCCACCAGGAGGCCTCGCTGAAGTTCGTGAAGTTCATGACCTCCGCGAAGTCGCAGGCGACGATCGCGCTCAAGAACTCCACGCTGCCGACGCGTGACGACGCCTACACCTCCGAGGTCAAGGCCGACCCGGGCATCGCCGGCTACCAGACGGTGCTCTCCGCCGCCCAGCCGCGCCCGGCGCTGCCCGAGTACAGCTCGCTGTGGGGCCCGCTCGACACCGAGCTGCCGAAGATCGCGGGTGGCAAGGAGTCCCTGGACAAGGGCCTGAGCAACGCCGAACTGGCGATCGCCAAGCTGGTCCCGGACTTCAGCAAGTGAGCCCGTGTGGCCGCCGGTTCCGCACCCCCGCCGGACGGGGGAACGGTTCCGGCGGCCACCGGCCGTGTGCGCCCAACTCCTGATCTTGCAGAAGGTGTCGAACCATGACAGTCGCCATCGACCGAGCGACCGGCAAGCGCCGCGGTGACCGAGCACCGCGCCCCGGCCGGACGCAGCGTCTGAAGCACTCGTACCAGAAGTACTGGTACGCGTACGCGATGATCGCCCCGGTCGTCGTCGTACTCGGCGGATTGGTGCTCTATCCCCTGGTGCGGGGCCTCTACCTGACGCTCACGGACGCCAACAGCCTCAACTCGGCCCGCACGATCGGCGTCAACCACATCGACGCCACCTACAAGTTCATCGGCCTCGACAACTACAAGGACATCCTCTGGGGGCCGACGTCGTACGACCGCTTCTGGTCGCACTTCATCTGGACCATCGCCTGGACCGTCCTGTGCGTCGCGCTGCACTACTGCATCGGCCTCGGCCTCGCGCTGCTGCTCAACCAGAAGCTGCGCGGCCGCACCGTCTACCGGCTGATCCTCGTGCTGCCGTGGGCCGTGCCGACGTTCGTCACCGTCTTCGGCTGGCGGTTCATGCTCGCCGACGGCGGCATCATCAACGCGATGCTCGACGCGGTGCACCTGCCCTCGCCGGCGTGGCTGGAGGACACCTTCTGGCAGCGGTTCGCCGCGATCATGGTCAACACCTGGTGCGGTGTGCCGTTCATGATGGTCTCGCTGCTCGGCGGACTCCAGTCCATCGACTCCACGCTGTACGAGGCCGCCGAGATGGACGGCGCAGGCGCCTGGCAGCAGTTCCGGTACGTCACCCTGCCGGGCCTCAGGTCGGTCAGCTCCACCGTGGTGCTCCTCGGGGTGATCTGGACCTTCAACCAGTTCGCGGTGATCTTCCTGCTGTTCGGCAACACCGCCCCGGACGCGCAGATCCTCGTCACCTGGGCCTACTACCTCGGCTTCGGACAGCAGCCGCGCGACTTCGCGCAGTCGGCCGCCTACGGTGTGCTGCTGCTGGCCATCCTCGTCGTCTTCACCTCCTTCTACCGCCGCTGGCTGAACCGCAATGACCAGCAGCTCGCGATCTGAGGCGGGAGTCTCCATGAGCACCACCACCCTGCGGACGCCGCCGGCCGAAGAGGCCCCCGTCCCCGACGCGTCGCCGCGTCCGGCCCGGAAGCGCGGCGAGCGAAGCCGCGCCGGCGCGCTCGCCTCCCACGGCATCCTGACCGTCGCGAGCCTCGTCGCGCTGTTCCCGATCGCCTGGCTGGTCTTCCTGTCGCTCGGCCCGGACAAGGACGACTACCTGCACCCCGGACGCATCTGGGACACGATGACGTTCGACAACTACTCCTTCGTGCTCCAGCACACGAACTTCTTCGACTGGATGAAGAGTTCGCTCATCGTGTCGCTGGGCACCACGGTGATCGGCGTGATGGTCGCGGCCACCACGGGCTACGCGGTCTCGCGCATGCGCTTCCCCGGCTACCGGAAGTTCATGTGGGTCCTGCTGGTCACCCAGATGTTCCCGATCGCCGTGCTGATCGTGCCGATGTACCAGATCCTCTCGGACCTGCAGCTCATCGACTCCTACCTCGGCCTGATCCTCGTCTACTGCTCGACGGCCGTCCCCTACAGCGCCTGGCTGCTCAAGGGGTACTTCGACACCATCCCGTTCGAGATCGACGAGGCCGGACGCGTCGACGGGCTGAGCCCCTTCGGCACCTTCTTCCGGCTGATCCTGCCGCTCGCCAAGCCCGGCCTCGCGGTGGCCGCGTTCTACAACTTCATCACCGCGTTCGGCGAGGTCGCCTTCGCCTCGACGTTCATGCTGGACGACTCGAAGTACACCTTCGCCGTCGGACTCCAGAGCTTCGTCAGCGAGCACGACGCCCAGCGCAACCTGATGGCCGCGACCGCGGTCCTGGTCGCGATACCCGTGTCCGCGTTCTTCTACCTCGTGCAGAAGAACCTGGTGACCGGCCTGACCGCGGGCGGCACGAAGGGCTGACCCGCACGGGACGCCCCAGAACGCCCGCCACCGAAAGACTCCCGCGCGCCCCTGGCGCGCGGGTGGCGGCCGCGGTGCCCATCCGACCCCGCCGGTACCGCGGCCGCCTCATCTCCCCGTCTTCCGCACCGACTTCGTCATCGCCCACACCGACCTCGTCGGCCCCGATCTCCACCGCCCGTGCTCCGCGAACCGCGCGAGCAGGGGCCGCCCCCACCGAACTCCTCCCCGCGGCCGGCCGCGCCGGGGCGCGGGGAACCCATCGCATCAAGGACGCCATGAGCCAGCACTCCGCCGACCAGGCCCCGAACTCCGTTCTCGCCACCGTCGCCGCGCACCGCGACTGGTGGCGCGACGCGGTGATCTACCAGGTCTATCCGCGCAGCTTCGCCGACAGCAACGGCGACGGCATGGGCGACCTGGAGGGCGTACGCTCCCGACTCCCGTACCTGCGCGACCTCGGCGTGGACGCCGTGTGGCTCAGCCCCTTCTACGCCTCGCCGCAGGCCGACGCCGGCTACGACGTGGCGGACTACCGGGCCGTCGACCCCATGTTCGGCAACCTCCTGGACGCCGACGCGCTCATCCGCGACGCCCACGGGCTCGGCCTGCGGATCATCGTCGACCTGGTGCCCAACCACTCCTCGGACCAGCACGAGTGGTTCAAGCGCGCCCTGCGCGAGGGCCCCGGCTCCGACCTGCGCGACCGCTACCACTTCCGTCCCGGCAAGGGCGCGGACGGCGAACTGCCGCCCAACGACTGGGAGTCCATCTTCGGCGGCCCGGCCTGGACCCGCGTCACCGAACCGGACGGCACCCCCGGCGAGTGGTACCTGCACCTCTTCGCGCCCGAGCAGCCCGACTTCAACTGGGAACACCCCGCCGTCGGTGACGAGTTCCGCTCCATCCTGCGGTTCTGGCTCGACATGGGCGTCGACGGCTTCCGTATCGACGTCGCGCACGGCCTGGTCAAGGCGGAGGGCCTGCCGGACCTCGGCGACCACGACCAGCTGAAGCTGCTGGGCAACGATGTCATGCCGTTCTTCGACCAGGACGGCGTGCACGAGGTCTACCGGCAGTGGCGCACCATCCTCGACGAGTACTCCGGTGAGCGCATCTTCGTCGCCGAGGCGTGGACGCCGACCATCGAGCGCACCGCGAACTACGTGCGCCCCGACGAACTGCACCAGGCCTTCAACTTCCAGTACCTGGGCACTCATTGGGACGCGGCCGAGCTGCGTTCGGTGATCGACCGCACCCTCGACGCGATGCGTCCGGTCGGCGCCCCCTCCACCTGGGTGCTGTCGAACCACGACGTGACCCGGCACGCCACCCGGTTCGCCAACGAGCCCGGCCTCGGGACCCAGATCCGTACCGCCGGGGACCGGGAGCTCGGCCTGCGCCGGGCCCGCGCGGCGAGCCTGCTGATGCTGGCGCTGCCCGGCTCCGCCTACCTCTACCAGGGCGAGGAACTCGGCCTGCCCGACGTCGTCGACCTGCCCGACGAGGTGCGCCAGGACCCCGCCTACTTCCGGGGCGCCGGACAGGACGGCTTCCGTGACGGCTGCCGGGTGCCGATCCCGTGGACCCGCGCCGGCACCTCGTACGGCTTCGGAGACGGCGGCAGCTGGCTGCCGCAGCCCGCCGCGTGGGCGGAGCTGAGCATCGAGGCGCAGACCGGCGTGGCGGGCTCGACCCTGGAGCTGTACCGCGACGCGCTGGCGGTGCGCCGCGAGCGTTCGGACCTCGGCGCCGGTGACTCCGTCGAGTGGCTGGACGCGCCCGAGGGCGTCCTCGCCTTCCGGCGCGGCGAGGTCGTCTGCACCGCGAACACGGGCGCCGAGGCCGTGACCGTGCCGGTATACGGCCGGGTGCTCGTCGCGAGCGGCGAGGTGACCGTGTCGAAGGGCGGCGAGGCGAAGCTGCCCGCCGACACGACCGTGTGGTGGGCAGCCTGACCCTGCCCCGCCACGGCTGAGCGGTGCCCCGGTCCTCCTGGACCGGGGCACCGCTTTTTCACGCCCTGAAATCTCTTACGACATCTTGCTGAAACTTGTTGGCAAGAGATACGTTCCGGCACACGCCCGACTGATTTACCGGGCAACTTCCTTCCAGGGCCCCCCACTTGTACCCCGGAGCCCCGGTCACCCGCACCCGCACACCCCCACCGCACAACGACGTGCAGGAGATGACATGGCCAAGAGAACTCTTGCCACCGCGCTCGCGCTGGCCGCCGGCATGGCCGCCTCGGTGGTCCTCCCCGCCGGTACCGCCGAAGCCACTCCGCCCGGCACCAAGGACGTCACCGCCGTCCTCTTCGAGTGGAAGTTCGACTCGGTCGCCAAGGAGTGCACCACCACGCTGGGCCCCGCCGGATACGGCTACGTCCAGGTGTCCCCGCCCGCCGAGCACATACAGGGCTCGCAGTGGTGGACCTCGTACCAGCCCGTCAGCTACCGGATCGCCGGGCGTCTCGGTGACGCCACCGCCTTCAAGAACATGATCAACACCTGTCACGCGGCCGGCGTGAAGGTCGTGACGGACACCGTGATCAACCACATGTCCGCCGGCTCGGGCACCGGCACCGGCGGCTCCTCGTACACGAAGTACAACTACCCCGGTCTGTACTCCTCGTACGACATGGACGACTGCACCGCCAGCATCAGCGACTACACCAACCGCTCCAACGTCCAGAACTGCGAGCTCGTCGGCCTCGCCGACCTGGACACCGGCGAGGAGTACGTCCGGTCCACCATCGCCGGATACCTGAACACCCTGCTCGGCTACGGCGTGGACGGCTTCCGCGTCGACGCGGCCAAGCACATCCCGGCGGCCGACCTCGCCAACATCAAGTCCCGGCTGAGCAACCCGTCCGCGTACTGGAAGCAGGAGGTCATCTACGGCGCCGGAGAGGCCGTCCAGCCCACCGAGTACACCGGCAACGGCGACGTCCAGGAGTTCCGCTACGCCTACGACCTCAAGCGGGTCTTCAACAACGAGAACCTGGCCTACCTGAAGAACTACGGCGAGGGCTGGGGATACATGAACAGCTCCGTGGCCGCCGTCTTCGTCGACAACCACGACACCGAGCGCAACGGCTCCACCCTCACCTACAAGGACGGCGCGAACTACACCCTCGCCAACGTCTTCATGCTCGCCTACCCGTACGGCGCCCCCGACATCAACTCCGGCTACGAGTGGTCGAACGCGGACGCCGGGCCGCCCAACGGCGGCACCGTCAACGCCTGCTGGCAGGACGGCTGGAAGTGCCAGCACGCCTGGCCGGAGATCAAGTCGATGGTCGCCTTCCGCAACACCACCCGCGGGCAGGCGCTGAGCAACTGGTGGGACAACGGCAACGACGCCATCGCCTTCGGCCGCGGCAGCAAGGGCTTCGTCGCCATCAACCACGAGACCTCGTCGCTGAGTCGGACGTACACGACCTCCCTCGCGGCGGGCACCTACTGCAACGTGCAGAACAACACGCAGGTCACGGTGAACGGTTCGGGGCAGTTCACGGCAACTCTGGGCGCCAACACGGCACTCGCGATCTCCGCGGGCAAGTCCAGCTGCTGAAAAGCCTTTCCGCATGTTGCAAGACTCTTGCTGTAAACCTTGCGTGAGCGATACGGTCACGCGGGCGTTCGGCACCGAAGCCGGAACGCAGCGCGGGGTCGGACCCGAGTACGCCGTCATCGCTAGGAGTTCACTGCTGTGGACCTGATACCGAGAGGGTCGGCGCGCCGCTTCGGCCGCCCCCGGCTGCGCGCAGCCGTCCTCGCCGCCGCACTGGCCGTATCGCTCGCGCAACCCCTCGCGGCGCGGGCCGAGACCCCGCCCGCACCCCCGTCCGACGCCAGGCTCGCCGCCGAGCCCGCGCGGCACGACGCCACCCGCGACCAGTTCTACTTCGTGATGCCGGACCGCTTCGCCAACGGCGACAAGGCCAACGACGAGGGCGGACTGACCGGGTCCCGGCTGTCGACCGGGTACGACCCGACCGACAAGGGCTTCTACCAGGGCGGCGACCTCAAGGGCCTGACGAAGCGGCTCGACTACATCAAGGGCCTCGGCACCACCGCCATCTGGATGGCGCCGATCTTCAAGAACCAGCCCGTGCAGGGCACCGGCAAGGACGCCTCGGCCGGCTACCACGGTTACTGGATCACCGACTTCACCCAGGTCGACCCGCACTTCGGCACCAACAAGGACCTGGAGAAGCTGATCTCCGCGGCCCACGCCAAGGGCATGAAGGTCTTCTTCGACGTCATCACCAACCACACGGCCGACGTCGTCGACTACCAGGAGAAGTCCTACGACTACCTCTCCAAGGGCGCCTTCCCCTACCTGACCGAGGACGGCCGGCCCTTCGACGACGCCGACGGCGGCCACGGCTTCCCGTCCGTGGACACCGGCTCCTTCCCTCGCACGCCCACCGTGCCCGCCGCGAAGAAGCACGCCAAGGTCCCGTCCTGGCTCAACGACCCGACCATGTACAGCAACCGGGGCGACTCCACCTACGCGGGCGAGTCCACCACCTACGGCGACTTCTCCGGCCTCGACGACCTGTGGACCGAGCGTCCCGAGGTGGTCAGCGGCATGGAGAAGATCTACGAGCGCTGGGTGAAGGACTTCGGCATCGACGGCTTCCGGATCGACACCGTGAAGCACGTGAACATGGAGTTCTGGACGCAGTGGGCGACCGCCCTCGACGCGTACGCCGCCCGGCACGGCCGCAAGGACTTCTTCATGTTCGGCGAGGTCTACTCCGCCGACACCTCGGTCACCGCTCCGTACGTCACCGAGGGCCGGCTCGACGCCACCCTCGACTTCCCCTTCCAGGACGCTGCCCGCTCGTACGCCTCCCAGGGCGGCAGCGCGAAGAAGCTGGCGTCGGTGTTCGGGGACGACTACAAGTACACGACCGACAAGGCCAACGCCTACGAGCAGGTCACCTTCCTCGGCAACCACGACATGGGCCGCATCGGGTACTTCCTGGACCAGGACAACCCGAAGGCGACCGACGCCGAACTGCTGAAGAAGGACCGGCTCGCCAACGAGCTGATGTTCCTCAGCCGCGGGAACCCCGTCGTCTACTACGGCGACGAGCAGGGCTTCACCGGCTCCGGCGGCGACAAGGACGCCCGGCAGACGATGTTCGCCTCGAAGGTCGCCGACTACCTCGACGACGACGAGATCGGCACCGACCGCACCCACGCGAGCGACGCCTACGACACGAACGCCCCGCTCTACCGGCAGATCAGCGACCTCTCCCGGCTCCGCAAGGCCAACCCGGCCCTCACCGACGGCGTCCAGACGGAGCGCTACGCGGCGGACGGCGCCGGTGTGTACGCCTTCTCCCGTACGGACGCGAAGTCCGGCACCGAGTACGTCGTCGCCGTGAACAACGCGGACGAGGCCAGGTCGGCGACGTTCGCGACGGGTTCGGCGGGCAGGGACTTCCGTGGCATCCACGGCACCTCCGCCTCCGTGCGCAGCGACGCCGACAAGAAGATCACCGTCTCCGTGCCGGCCGGTTCGGCGATCGTCCTCAAGGCCGCAGGCCGGCTCGCCGCCCCCGCGACGAAGCCGACCCTGACCCTCAAGGCCCCCGACACCGGCGCGACCGGCACCGTCGAGCTCGGCGCCGACGTCACCGGCGGGCAGCTCGACCGGGTCGTCTTCGCCGCCCAGGTCGGAACCGGCGCGTGGCGCACCCTCGGCTCCGCCGACCACGCCCCGTACAAGGTCACCCAGGCCATCGGCAAGGACGTACCGGCGGGAACACCCCTGCGTTACAAGGCCGTCGTCGTCGACTCCGCGGGACGCACCGCGAGTGCCACGGCCGCCTCGGTCACCGGTACCCCGCCCGCGGCGGAGATCCCTACGGCGTCCTCCCGCGACTACGCGATCGTCCACTACAAGCGCACCGACGACGACTACACCGACTGGCGGCTGTACGCCTGGGGCGACCTCGCGGACGGTGAGGCCACGACCTGGCCCGCCGGCCACGACTTCGTGGGACGCGACGCCTACGGCGCCTTCGCCTACGTCAAGCTGAAGCCCGGCGCCTCCACGGTCGGCTTCCTCGTCATCGACAAGGACGGCAACAAGGACGTCGCCGCCGACCGCTCCATCGACGTCACGAAGACCGGTGAGGTCTGGCTGGAGCAGGGCAAGGAGCCGGTCCTCACCGAACGGCCCGCCTACCCGGCCCAGGACAGGACCAAGGCCGTGCTCCACTACCACCGCGCCGACGGCGACTACACCGGCTGGGGCCTGCACGTGTGGACCGGGGCCGCGACGCCCACGGACTGGACGAAGCCCCTGGAGCCGGTGCGCACCGACGCCTACGGAGCCGTCTACGAGGTGCCGCTCGCCGAGGGCGCGACCAGCCTCAGCTACATCCTCCACAAGGGCGACGAGAAGGACCTCCCCAGCGACCAGTCCCTCGACCTGACCGCGAACGGCCACGAGGTGTGGATGCTGGGGGGCCAGGAGAAGTACCTGCTCCCGCAGCCCGCGGGCAGCGCGGCCGCCCTCGACCTCAGCACCTCCAAGGCCGTCTGGATCGACCGGGACACCGTCGCCTGGAACGGCTCCGACGCCGCCGTCTCCACCCAGCTGCTGTCCTCCCGCGACGGCTCGATCGCCGTCAAGGACGGGACGCTGACCAGCGACGACGACCGCTGGCTGCGGCTGGAGAAGACCACCCTGACCGACGCCCAGAAGGCCGCCTTCCCGCACCTGAAGACGTACACCGCCTGGTCCGTCGACCCGCGCGACCGGGACCGGGTCCGGGCCTCGCTCGGCGGCCAGCTCGTCGCCTCGCAGCGCGCGGCGAACGGCGCCGTGCTCGCGGCGACCGGCGTCCAGACCGCCGGCGTCCTGGACGACCTGTACGACGCGCGGACGGCACACCTCGGACCGGTCTTCCACGACGGCGTCCCCACCCTGTCGGTGTGGGCCCCCACCGCGCAGTCGCTGAGCCTCGACCTCGACGGCACCACCGTCGCGATGCGACGCGACGACTCCACCGGCGTGTGGTCGGTGCGGGGCAAGCGCTCCTGGACGGGCAAGCCCTACCGGTACGTCGTGAAGGTGTGGGCGCCGACCGTCGGCAAGCTCGTCACCAACAAGGTCACCGACCCGTACTCCGTCGCCCTGACCACCGATTCCGAACGCAGCCTGGTCGTCGACCTGGACGCCGGGAACCTCGCTCCGTCCGGCTGGTCCGCGCTGAAGAAGCCCAAGGCCGTGCCGCTGCGGGACGCGCAGATCCAGGAACTCCACATCCGGGACTTCTCGGTGGCGGACACGACCGTCCCCGCCAAGGACCAGGGCACCTACCTGGCGTTCACCGACAAGAACAGCGACGGCTCGAAGCACCTGAGGCAGCTGGCGGCGTCCGGCACCTCGTACGTGCACCTGCTGCCGGCCTTCGACCTCGCGACCGTGCCCGAGAAGAAGACGGACCGGGCGACGCCGGACTGCGACCTCGCCTCCTTCCCGGCCGACTCCGAGAAGCAGCAGGAGTGCGTCGCGAAGAGCGCCGCGAAGGACGCCTACAACTGGGGCTACGACCCGTACCACTACACGGTCCCCGAGGGCTCGTACGCCACCGACCCGGACGGCACCGGGCGCACGGTCGAGTTCCGGAAGATGGTCAAGTCGCTGAACGAGGACGGCCTCAGGGTCGTCATGGACGTCGTCTACAACCACACCGCCGCGAGCGGCCAGGCCGACACCAGCGTCCTCGACCGGATCGTCCCCGGCTACTACCAGCGGCTCATGGCCGACGGCAGCGTGGCCACCTCCACCTGCTGCGCGGGCACGGCCCCCGAGAACGCCATGATGGGCAAGCTCGTCGTGGACTCGCTCGTCACCTGGGCCAAGGAGTACAAGGTCGACGGCTTCCGCTTCGACCTCATGGGACACCACCCCAAGGCCAACATCCTGGCGGTCCGCAAGGCCCTCGACGCGCTCACCCTCGCGAAGGACGGCGTCGACGGCAAGAAGATCGTCCTCTACGGCGAGGGCTGGAACTTCGGCGAGGTCGCCGACGACGCCCGCTTCGTCCAGGCCACCCAGAAGAACATGGCCGGAACCGGGATCGCGACCTTCTCCGACCGCGCTCGCGACGCCGTGCGCGGCGGGGGCCCCTTCGACGAGGACCCCGGCGTCCAGGGCTTCGCGTCCGGCCTCTACACCGACCCCAACTCCTCGTCCGCCAACGGCACACCGGCCGAGCAGAAGGCCCGGCTGCTGCACTACCAGGACCTCATCAAGGTCGGCCTGACCGGCAACCTGGCCGCGTACCGGTTCACCGACTCCGCCGGCAAGGAGGTCACGGGCTCCGAGGTCGACTACAACGGCCAGCCGGCCGGCTACGCCGCGGCACCGGGCGACGCGCTCGCCTACGCCGACGCACACGACAACGAGTCCCTGTACGACGCGCTGACCTACAAACTGCCCGCGACGACCGGCGCCGCCGACCGGGCCCGCATGCAGGTCCTGGCGATGGCGACGGCCACCCTCTCGCAGGGACCGTCCCTCTCCCAGGCCGGATCGGACCTGCTGCGCTCCAAATCCCTGGACCGCAACTCCTTCGACAGCGGTGACTGGTTCAACGCCATCCACTGGAACTGCCAGGACGGCAACGGGTTCGGCCGCGGGCTGCCGCCGGCCGCGGACAACGCGGCGAAGTGGCCCTACGCCAAGCCGCTGCTGACGACCGTCTCGGTCGGCTGCGCCCAGATCGGCGGCACCTCCGCCGCCTACCAGGACCTGCAGCGCATCCGCACCGGCGAGGACGTGTTCTCGCTCTCCACGGCGGCGCAGGTGCAGGCGAAGCTCTCCTTCCCGCTGTCCGGCGAGGACGAGACCCCCGGAGTGATCACCGCGCGCCTCGGCGACCTCGTGATCGTCTTCAACGCCACTCCGGAGCAGCAGGAACAGGAGGTCGGCTCCCTCGCCGGGACGGCGTACGCGCTGCACCCGGTGCAGGCCAAGGGAGCGGACCCCGTCGTCAAGTCCTCGTCCTACGCGCGGACCTCGGGCACCTTCACGGTCCCGGCCCGGACGGTGGCGGTGTTCACCCGGACCCCGTAGCCGGGGGCCCGGCAGGCGTACCGGCCCCGGCGCTCCGGGGAACCACACCCCGGTGCTCCGGGACCCTCACCCGCCCCGCCCGGCCCTCGTGGCCGGGCGGGGCGGGGCTAGGGTGTCCGGGACTTTCCCGCCCGGAACAGGAGCGCCCCATGCCGCAGATCACCGTCGACTACTCCGCGTCGCTCGACGACGCCTTCGACCGGCAGGGCTTCGCCCTGGCGCTGCACGAGGAGGTGGTCGTGACGGCCGCGGCGAAGATCGGTGCCTGCAAGACGCAGTTCCGCCGCGCCGAGGACACCGTGGTCGGCGCGGACACCGCCGGGCACGCCGTCGTGCACGTCACCCTCGGGCTGCTCGCCGGGCGGACCGAGGAGGTCAGGACGAAGCTCGCCGAGGCGACCCTGGACCTGCTGCGCACCCATGTGAAGCCGGCCGGGGGAGTGGAGCTGCACGCCTCCGCCGAGGTCCGCGACCTCGACCCCTCGTACCGCAAGTTCGAGGCGTAGCCCCGGTCTCCCGCGCCCGCTCCTAGGACGCGGGCGGGGTGGCCAGCGAGATGAGCCGGACGGCGAGGTCGGTGAACGGGCCGTCGCCCGGCTCGCCCTCCAGCCCCCTGCGCAGCAGAGCGGCCACCTCGTCGTCGTAGGCCGCGCTCACCGCGGCCAGCGCCGCGAAGTCGTGCACGAGCTGGACCTCCAGCTCACCGCGCGGGATGCGCCGGCCGTCCAGCCAGATCAGCGCGGTCGACTCCACCAGGGAGATCCAGGAGCGGACGACCAGTTCCAGCCGGGCCGGGGGGTTCTTCACGTCCAGGTGCGACAGGACCTGGAGGTACGCGGCCTGCCGGACGGAGTCGACCAGCGCGTTGGTGGTGGAGGAGCCGACGGCCGGGCCGCCTCGCATCAGCGCGGCGAAACCGGGCCCGTGATCGTCCACGAAGTCGAAGAACCGGCGCATCACCCGCAGCAGCCGTGCCCCGAGCGGTCCCTCGTGCGCCTCCACGAAACGGCCCGCGAGATCGTCCGCGGCCCGCTGCAACGCGGCCTCGTACAGGCTGAGTTTGCCCGGGAAGTAGTGGTAGACGAGCGGACGGGAGATGCCCGCGGCGGAGGCTATCTCGTCGATGGAGACCTCGTCGGGCGAGCGTCGGCTGAACAGGTCGAGGGCGACGCCGATCAGCTGCTGCCGTCGCTCCTCGACACCCATCCTGCGGCGTACCCCGGTTGTCATGCGGACACCTTACCGATCGGAACCGGCCCCGGAACGGGCCGGTCCGGGCCGCCGGCGCTCACATGTCCAGCACGATGCGCTCCCCCCGCGCGCGGGAGACACAGATCAGCATCGAGTCGTCACGCTCCGCGTCCGTCAGCAGTTCGTCCCGGTGGTCGATCTCGCCCTCCAGGACGCGCTGTTGGCAGGTCCCGCAGAACCCCTGCTCGCACGAGTACAGGGTGTCGGGGAACTCCGCGCGGACGGCGGCGAGGACCGAGGAGTCCGCGGGCACGGTCACCGTACGCCCGCTGCGCCGCAGTTCCACCTCGAAGGAGCTGTCGCCGGACCCGGGCGCCCGGGCCGTGAACCGCTCCAGGTGCAGCGTGCGGCCCTCGGGGACGCGGGCCTCGACCGCGGCCATCAGCCCGTCGGGACCGCAGCAGTAGACGGCCGCGCCCTCGGGAAGGTCCGCGAACAGGCCGTCCAGGTCGGGCAGTCCGTCCTCGTCCTCGGCGACCACGGTGACCCGCGTGCGGTCGAGCTTCTCGATCTCCTCCAGGAACGGCATCGACGCGCGCGTCCGGCCGCCGTACAGCAGCCGCCAGTCGGCGCCCTCCCCGACGGACCGCAGCATCGGCAGGACGGGGGTGATGCCGATCCCGCCCGCGACGAACACGTAGGCCGGGGCGTCCACCAGCGGGAAGCGGTTCCGCGGCCCGCGCACCTCGACCTCCGTGCCCTCCTGGAGCTGCTCGTGCACCTCCCGCGATCCGCCCCGCCCGTCCTCGACCAGCCGGGTCGCGACGGTGTACGAGGAGCTGTCCTCCGGGTCCCCGCACAGCGAGTACTGCCGGACGAGCCCCGAGGGCAGCACCAGGTCGAGATGGGCGCCGGGCTCCCAGGACGGCAGGTCCGCTCCCTCCAGGCGCAGTTGGACGACACCGTCGGCGACCCGCTCGTGCCGGGTGACCAGGAGCCGCAGCGCACGCGAGCGGGGCCGGCCCGAGACCGGTTCCTCCAGGGCGGGCAGCGGCCACAGCGGCGACGCCCCGATCCGGCGCCGCAGCGCCCGCCGGACCAGCAGGGCCGTACCGGCGACCGCGACGACGGTCCGCAGCCTGGGCATCACGCGGCACCAGCACCCTTCTCTGCGAGGGAGGCCGCCACGGCGGCCGGGGAGGAGGCCAGATAGGCGACGGCCTGTTCGGTGGAGCCCTCCTGCGAGGGGTGGTACGTGCGGCTCAGATAGCGGGGGATCGACCGGAGCATGGCGCCGGTGGACGGCAGCACGCCGCGCCTGCCGCTGACGTAGAAGTCCTTGAAGGTCGCGCGGCCGTCCGCCAGCGTCGGGTCGTTCTCCATGAAGAACCGGGATCCGCGCTGCCACAGGAACACGAGCGCGGTGAAGGCGGTCGCCCACGTCCGCGCCCGCCGCCGGTAGCTTCCGTCGACGTGCTGAAACAGCTCGAACGCCACCGAGCGGTGCTCGACCTCCTCGGCGCCGTGCCAGCGCAGCAGGTCCAGCATGGTCGGGTCGGCGCCGCGCCGGTCCAGCTCCCGCGCGTTCAGCACCCAGTCGCCGAGGAAGGCGGTGTAGTGCTCGATCGCCGCGATCAGGGCGACCCGCTCCAGCAGCCACCACCTGCGTGCCCTGCCCGGCGGCAGGGTCCGGTCGCCGAGCAGCTTCTCGAAGAGCCAGTCGACCTGCGCGGTGTACGGCGTCGGGTCGAGACCCAGCTCCTTGAGGTGCGGCAGCACCTCGTCGTGCGCCTGCGAGTGCATCGCCTCCTGGCCGATGAACCCGATGACGTCCGCGCGCAGCCGCTCGTCGCGGATCAGCGGCAGCACCTGCTTGTAGACGTGCACGAACCACCGCTCACCGGCGGGCAGCAGCAGATGCAGCACGTTGATGGTGTGCGTGGCGAACGGATCGTCCGGCACCCAGTGCAGCGGTGTGTCCTCCCAGGAGAACGACACCTTGCGCGCCTTGAGCGCCGTCCACTCGGACTCGACCGGCAGGGGCAGCCGGGCCTGCGTGTTAGACATGGCGTCAATGTACTGACGGGTAGGCGCGTGGAGAACCCCTGTGGGCCGACTTATTTACGTACACGTCAGCAACCTGTGGCCGAAACGACGCTGTCGGCCACCCCGCCCGAGGTGGCCGACAGCGTCGAGGCGTCCGGTTCAGCGCAGTCCGCTGATGCCCCGGCCGTCCGCCAGGGTCCCCTTCAGCTGGGCCTGCGCCCCCTGCTTCGTCCGTACGGCGAGCAGTGGTCCCTCGGCCGAGCCGCGCACCCCGCCGCTTGCCGTGACCGACGCCGTGTCCTTGGTGCCCGCAGCGAGCAGATACCAGGACCCGGCGCCCGACTTCCACAGCACGCCGGCCAGCACGTGCGGGTCGCGGGAGCCGCACGCGGGGGAGTTCTCGGCCTTCGCCGCCACCGCCCCGTACGTCCCGCCGGGCGTGCGGAACTGGGCCAGCACCCGGGTTCCGCCACCCCGCCAGGTGTCGGCGCGGGTGCACACCCAGGTCGCCGAGCCGCTCGCGTCGGGCAGCGACTGCTGCGCGAACTGCCAGGCGTTCACCGACCGCACGCCCTGCGAGCGCACCGAGGCGAGGGAGCACGCGAAGGGCGCCCAGCCCCGCAGGTTCGCGGCGCCCGTCGCCTCCCGCGGGGCGGCGGGCCGGCCCGAGGTGAGGTGGGCCGGGATCAGCTCACCGAGGTCGCTGAGCAGCCGGGAGCCCGAACCGTCGTCGACCTGGAGCACGTTCCACGAGGTGCAGGCCCCGGTCTGCGGCGGGCCCGCCAGCGGCGAGGTGGAGCCGTCGGCGGACAGCGTGAGGTCCATCGTGCCGGTGTTCGGCTTCAGCAGATCGCGCTCGCCGGCCTTCTTGACCCAGGGCGCCGTCAGATAGCGGACGTTGCCGTCGGCGCGGCTCAGCACCACCGCGCTCGCCTCGGCCCCGCGCGCCCCGTCCACCCGCGCGAAGTCGAGGGCCGCGCCGCTCGTGCCGTCCTTCGGCTCGGCGTAGCGGGCGATGCGCAGACCGTCGTACAGGAGCACCACCCGGGCCTGGTCGACGGTGCCCGCGTAGAGCAGCTGGGGCGGTCCGGGCGGGGCGCCCGACGGGGTGCCCGGTGTCGCCGACACCTGGACGGACTCCCCGGGCCTCGCCCACACCGCGAGCGCGCGGCGCAGCAGCCCGCTGTCCTTGACGAGGTCGCCGCGCGCGGGCCACACCGAGAAGTCGGTGCGTGCGGACGACTCCCAGGCGGCGGGCGCCACCCGCTCCAGCCGGGCCGGGTTCAACGCGGCCTCGGCGGCCGGGTTCTGCGCGTACGAGGGGGCCGCGGCACCGTCCGGGCCCCAGCCGTCGCCCGGCAGGCCGAGCAGCGCGCCGCACACGGTCAGCGCGGCGGCGGCC
Source organism: Streptomyces sp. NBC_01428 (assembly GCF_036231965.1). NCBI lineage: Bacteria > Bacillati > Actinomycetota > Actinomycetes > Kitasatosporales > Streptomycetaceae > Streptomyces > Streptomyces sp. NBC_01428. The sequence goes on from NZ_CP109499.1 coordinate 6,525,985, forward strand.
GCGAGGGCGGCCCGCAGGTGCTGCCTGCGCCGCATCAGGTCGGTGGGCCGGGCGTGCAGCGAACAGGGGTCGAACTCCGGGGAGGCGAGCAGTGCGTCCCGCGCCTCGACGCCGGCCGCCTCCGTGAGCGCCGCCGTCGGGTCCGCCACGCCCGAGGCCGCCAGCATCCTGCGCAGCTGCGGGTCGGGCAGCTTCTCCAGGCCGCGCAGCACGTACGCGGCGCGGCCGGGGCCGGAGAGCGTGGACAGCAGCTGGTCCAGGGCGAGTTCGTCGGCGCCGCCCGACCGCGGGAACAGCCGCAGGCCCCACACCTGGGGGAGCAGCGGCGGCAACTGGGACCGCTTCGGCCAGGCGCGCCGCTTCAGCGGCAGCCCGGCCTCCAGCGCCGAACGCACCACCTGGAGACGGACGAACGCGTAGCCCGGGTCGCCGTCACGGCCGCCGCCGCTCTGCTGCGCCGGGATGACCGACGCGTCGCCGGACGCCCGGCCGCGGGGCAGCGCGCGCTGGGTGAGGGCGTGCGCCGTCAGGACCCGCCGGTTGCGGCCGAGGCTCGGCGGCAGCACCAGATATGCGAGCCGGACCAGCCGCGGGTAGTGCTCGACGAGTGCCGCCTCGGCCTGCTCGACGTCGACGACCGTTCCGGAGGAGGCTGCGGGGCGTTTGGCTACATCCTGTGACTGCACGTTCAGCAAAACGAGCGAACGGGTGGATGGTCACCGGCCCCGCCGGGGGCTCAGGAGCCGGACTCCTCCGGCTCCACCAGCAGACGGGCGTAGTTCGCCATCGACCGCTGATAGCGGGGCAGATGAGGGGCCAGCGCGCCGATCACCAGGGCCAGGCCCTCGCGTTCGCGGCCGAGGTCGGCGAGGCAGAGCGCGAGGCAGGCGCGTACCGCGTCGTCCAACTCGTCCGACGGCGCGACCAGTTCGGGGGTGAGGAGCTTGACACCCTCGTCCGCCTGTCCGATGTTGCGCAGCGAACTGGAGAGCTGGATCTTGGCGCGCCGCCCCTTGTAGCCGCTGAGGCCGCGGGCCAGGGCCTCGCGGTACAGCGGCACGGCCCGGTCCGAGTGGCCCGTCGAGTCCCAGGCGCAGGCCTGCTCGAAGGGGCCGAGGGGGCTGTCGGCCGGCAGTTCGGCGACCAGGGCGTCGATCACCGCCCGGAAGTCCGCCGCCCGCTCTTCCTCGTAGGTGTCGAAAGTGGCCCAGGCGGCCGCCGTACGCTCTTCCCAGTCTTCGTTCACGAGTGACACCCTCGCACAGCTGTACCACCAGCGGTATCGGGTTCCCCACGCGGAAACGGCGTCCCGTTGAGCACGGGGCCGCCCGGAGCCGTACTCGAGGACAGAGCCCTGGCCGGGGCTCGCTTCGGCGTGAGCGCCGACAGGTACCGGAGGAACGTATGAGGGTGACACGCGAGAGGCTTCTGGCCGGGGCGGCCGTGGCCGTCCTGCTGACGCTGACCGGCTGCGGCGGCGGATCGGACGACAAGGCGGCCACCGCCCGGGAGACCGTGCCGGCCACGGCGACCGGCAGCCTGGAGGACCTGGCGGCCGAGGTGAAGTGCCGCCCCGACATCCAGACCGACGCGGACGAGATCCGCCAGGGGGTCTGCAAGGTCGACGCCGGAAAGTTCATCCTGGCGACCTTCGCCACCGACCGCGGTCAGCGCGAGTGGCTCAACGGGGCGAAGGACTACGGCGGTTCGTACCTCGTCGGCGCCAAGTGGGTGGCCGTCGGCGACCAGAAGACGGTCACCTCCCTGCGCGGCCGGCTCGGCGGAACCCTGGAGGAGGGCACCTCGCACGGAGGGCACTCCGGTCACGAGCACAGCGGCTGACGAAGCGGAGCCTCCCCGGCCCGACGGGCCGGGGACTGGGGACTGGGGACTGGGGACTGGGGACACAAGAAAGCCGGTGGCGGGAGAATCCCGCCACCGGCTTCCTCATGGGGGTCACTTACAACGCTGGCCCTTGTTGATGCAGTTGACCATCTTGTTCATCAGGTTGTCGTCGAAGACGTTGATGAAGTCGTCGTGGTCGGTGGCCGCCTTGTGCAGCTGCTCGGGGAATCCGTCCACCGCGTAGGCGTTCTTGATCTGCCCGTTCTGCAGGGTCGGAGCACGGAAGCCGTAGACGAGGCGCATCGTCAGCTGCGGAATGGCCTTGAAGCCGTTGCCGCAGTTGCCCTGGGCGTCCGCGAAGGCCACGTGCGTGCGGTGGTTCGCGCTGTCGATGTTCACCCCGTCCCAGCAGCTCTGGAAGGCGAAGGTGCGTACCACGGTGCTGCCGCGCGGGCAGATCGGGTACTGCTGCGTGAGCTGCACCTTGTTCTCGAAGCCGGTGCAGGACCAGTGGGCGTTGGCGTTCGCGAGACCGTTGGTCGTGGTCTTCGCGTCACCCGTGATGATGCGCAGGAACTTCGGCATCGCGACGACCTGGCTCTTCGCGCTGCCGACGAACTTGATCTGCGCCTGCTTGACCTGCTGGATCTGGCCGACGTTTCCTTCCTTGCCACCGCCGTCGTTGTTCTGGTCGAAGTCCTGCGTACCGTTCTGGATACGCACGACCGGCCAGTAGTACGTCGACTTGTCACCCTGGTTGGCGCAGGTGGTCTTGGCCGCGGCGAACGTGTCGTTGTTGGCGAACGCGTCGTTCGACTGGTTGCCGACGTAGTCGTGCAGGTGGTGCGCGCCGTTGCTGACGCCGGGCGCCACGATGACGTTGTCGGTGTTGAACTTCTTGTTCGCGTTCACGCCGCAGGACGTGGTGAACGTGCCCGTCGAACCGCCGGCCCGGGTCCGTGCCTTGCGGGGCACGTTCGCCTGGACCTTGGTGATGTCGACGAAGTCCGCGGCGAGCGGCCCGTTGCCGGCCTGACCGCCGTTGCCCGTCTGCTGTCCGCCGCCCTGCTGGCCGCCGGCGCTCGCGCTGGCCGAGGGCGAGGGAGCCGGGCTGGCCGTCCCGCCGTTGTTCTGGCCACCGTTGTTCTGACCGCCGTTGTTCTGGCCGTTGTTGCCCCAGCCGGCGTTGGTCTGGCTGGCGGGCGTCCCCGTGCAGGAGGACAGGCCGTCGAGCGAGGACGGTGCGTTTCCGCCGACCCGGCTGATCTCCAGCTTGATCCGGTCGATGATCACCGACCGGTTGTTCTTCAGCGGTCCGAGGATGGAGTTCTGGACGAAGCTCGCGTCCCTCGTCTGCGCGTCACGGGTGGTGGCGAGCCGCTGGTAGGCGGCGGTGATCTGCTGGTCCAGCGTGGCGAGTTCGCCGTCGACCTCACCACGGGCCTTGTTCGGCACGTTGGTCAGCTTCTGACCGACGTCCGGACAGCTGATGGTGGCCACCTGAGCGGTGGCGGCCTTCGTGGTGTTGGGAGAAGAGTTCTCCTCGTGCGCCGAGGCGTAGAAGTTCGCCCAGACCAGTCCACCCCCGCCGATAGCGAGCGCTGCCGATGCGGCGATGGCCCGAACGGCCAGCGGCGAACGGCGTTTTCGTACGTTGCGTCCCATGGAACTCCTCTGACTTCCTTGCGGGGCATCGAGGGCGCCCGACAGGAGTGAAGCGGCTCCATTCCATACGCACGGGGCGGGTGGGGTGTTCAGAAACCCCAGAAAATCTTAGAAGTTCGTGAGGTCAATTCGGGCACAATGGGCTCAGAAGCATCCGAATTCACGGGAGTTGATGTCGCTCAAAAGGTTTGAGGGCGCTTTTTGACTGAAATTCAGTGGGCGTCCCGGTCCAAATAGGCGAGTACCGCGAGGACGCGTCGATTGTCGTCGTCCGACACCTCCAGGCCCAGCTTGGCGAAGATGTTGGAGGTGTGTTTGGCGATCGCCCTTTCGGTCACGACGAGCTGCGCGGCGATCGCCGTGTTGGAACGCCCCTGCGCCATCAGGTCCAGCACCTCCCGCTCCCGCGGGGTGAGCCGTCCGACCGGCTGGTCCCCGACCGTCCGCCGGGCCAGCAGCTGCTGGATCACCTGCGGGTCCATGGCCGTGCCGCCCGCCGCCACCCGCCGTACGGCGTCGATGAACTGTTCCGCGTCGAACACCCGGTCCTTCAGCAGATAGCCGACCCCGCCGGTGCCGTCGGCGAGCAGCTCGCGCGCGTACAGCTGCTCGACGTGCTGCGACAGGACGAGCACCGGCAGCCCGGGCCGCTCGCGCCGGGCCCGCAGCGCGCACTGCAGCCCCTCGTCGGTGTGCGAGGGCGGCAGCCGTACGTCCACCACCGCCACGTCCGGCCGCAACTCCGCGAGTGCCTTGGTGAGTTCGGGTCCGCTCTCGACCGCCGCGGCGATCTCGAAGTCGTAGGCCTCCAGCATCCGGACCAGGCCGTCGCGCAGCAGGAAGAGATCTTCGGCTAGGACAACACGCAAGGGATCTCCAGGGTGACCCGGGTGGGACCGCCCGCGGGGCTGCTGACGGCGAGGACGCCGTCGAATGTACCGAGCCGCCGCTCGATCCCGCCGAGTCCGGATCCGGCGCCGACGCGGGCGCCGCCCCGCCCGTTGTCCGTGACGGTGATCCGGAGCGTGCCGTCCCGGTGGTGCACGTCGATCCAGAGCCGGTCGGCACCGGAGTGCTTGACCGCGTTGGCCAGCACCTCGCTCACCGCGAAGTACGCGGCCGACTCGACCGGCGCCTCCACCCGCCCCGCCAGGTCCACGTCGACCTCGCTCACCGGGGGCAGGCTCAGCGCCAACGCCCTGATCGCGTCGCCGAGTCCGCGTTCGGCGAGCACCGGCGGGTGGATGCCCCGGACGAGGTCGCGCAGCTCGGTCAGCGCCTCGGCCGACGACCGCCGTGCCTGCGCCAGCAGGTGCCTCGCCCGCGCGGGGTCCTTCTCGATGAGGGCCTCGACCGTTCCCAGGTCCATGCCCACGGCGACGAGACGGGCCTGCGCGCCGTCGTGCAGGTCCCGCTCGATGCGGCGCAGTTCCGCGGCGGAGGTGTCCACGGCTTCGCGCCGCGTCTCGGTCAGCACCCGTACCCGCTCGGCGAGTTCACCCTCGCCGGGGGCCAGGACGGCACGGGTGACGCGGAAGTGGAGCCGCAGGAGGAGCGGGGAGAGGTACAGCGAGGCGGCCAGGAGCACGGCGCCGAGGGCCCCCGCCGCCAGGGCCGACGCCTGACCCGAGATCGGGACGAACCCGTACCACCAGCCGACCTGCGTGCCGTCCGTGAACACCCGCCACAGGCCGAGCGCGAGGGCGAAGCCCTCCAGCGGGTACAGGACCAGCGCGGCGGGCAGCAGCGCGGTGACGAACCCCGCGGTCATGTCGAACAGCAGCCAGCGCAGGTCCCGCCAGGTGGCCGGGTCCCGGAGCATCCCGAAACAGCGCGCCCAGGGGTTGGCCCCTTCGGGCAGCGGCCGGTAGGCGGGCCGGATCCGTACCCCGCACCACCGGGCCGCGACCAGCCGCCGTGCGTCGGCGAAGGCACGGACGGCGGTCAGTACCCGCGGTGTCGTGACGATCCCGACCCCGACGGGCACCAGCAGGAGGGACACGACGGTCAGGACGAACAGCCCGATCGACCCGGCCAGTCCCGTCACGGCGACCAACAGCCCCCGTGCGCCGGCCACCAGGGCCTCCCGCCCGCGGGCCCGGGCCTCGAACCTCTGCGACTCCATGCCCCGAGTCTCGCCGACCGACGCGACCACGTCACTGGGCCGGACCCCCTGCCGGGGGGTGGTGCCAGCAGCACCCCCCCGGGGACGGAGAGGAAGGGAAGGGGACGTGGGCGTGACGGCCCCCGCCCCGTCGCGAGCGGGGTCGTGGGGCCTCAGACGCCGAGGACCTTCGCCTCCACCGCGGGGTCGAGACCCACCGGCGGCCGGTCGGGCCGCAGGGGCGCCGTCCCGCCGCGCGACCGGAGCCACTCCCAGGTGTCGGCGACGGTCTCCCGCACGGGCCGGCAGCGGAGCCCGGCCGCGACCGCCCGGGAGACGTCCGCCGAGTGCAGGGCCCCGTGCAGCTCGCTCGCCGGCGGCACCCACACCGGCAACTGGGTCCACGGCTCGATCCCCGCGGCCAGAACGGTCTCCGGGTCGGTCCAGCGCAGCTCCGCGTGCCCGCCGGTGACCTCGGCGCACGCGTCGAGCAGCGCCCCCATCGTGCTGTGACCCTGCGGACTCACCAGGTTGTACGCGCCGCCGAGCCCCGACTCCGCCGCCGTCATCGTCCACTGGGCGAGATCCCGCACGTCGACGTACTGGAGCGGCAGTTCACGCGGGCCGGGCGCGAGGACGGGACCGCCCGCCGCGATCCGGTTCAGCCACCACGGCAGCCGCCCGATGTTCTCGTACGGCCCGAGGATCAGCCCGCACCGCACGAGCAGGGAGCCGTCCGCGCCGAAGGCGTCGAGCGCGGCCAGTTCGCCGCCCCGCTTGTCCCGCGCGTAGTCGGTCGCCTCCGCGTCCGGCGACGCCCCGTCCACGACCGGCGCGTCCTCGCCGTACCCGGCCTTGGGCGCCCACGCGTACACGGAACAGCTCGACACGTACACGTACCGGGAGACCCGCCCGGCCAGCAGGCGTGCGCCGTCCCGCACCACCCGCGGCGCCCCCGACCAGGTGTCGACGACGAGATCCCACGCCTCGGAGGTACCGGCGAGGGCGGCCAGTCCGTCCGGGGCGGTGCGGTCGCCCAGCAACGACCGCACGCCGGAGGGCGGTTCGTGCCGGCCGCGGTGGAAGACGGTGACCTCCCATCCCCGGCCGAGGGCCGCCTCCACGACGGCGCGCCCCACGAACTCCGTCCCGCCCAGCACCAGAAGTCTCCGTGTCATACGGACGACTCTGCCCGCCGCACCCGGCCGGTGGAACACGAATCTGCTGACAGAAGATCCGGCCGGGGCGGCGGCGGACGGGTCACGGGCGAGCCGGTCGACCCGCGGTCAGGTCAACGGCCGGTCGGCGGGGCGAACTTGTAGCCGACGCGACGCACCGTCTGGATGGACTGCCGGTGCTGCGCCCCGAGCTTGCGGCGCAGTCGCGCGACATGGACGTCGACGGTCCGGCCGTCGCCCACGTGCCCGTACCCCCACACCGTGGAGACGAGCTGGTCGCGGGTGTGCACCCGGTGCGGGTGCTGGACGAGGTGCGCGAGCAGCTCGAACTCCAGATAGGTGAGGTCCAGGATCCGTCCGTCGACCTCGGCGGTGCGCTGCACGGTGTCGATGCGCACCAGCGGGTCACCGGCGCCCGTGCCGGTGAGCGACGGTCCGTCGCCGTCCGGTGCCGTCCGGTCCGGTACGGCCACAGGCAGCAGGGGCTGCTGGTCGGCCGGTACGAGGACCAGGTAGCCGATCATCGGCGGCTGCCCCGGCAGGACGGGCAGGGTGTGCGGGGGAGCGGGCAGCCAGGTGGCGCCCGGCGGGAGGAAACCGGAGACGTCGACCACCTCGTCCCGGTCGACGGCACGCAGTCGGTGCCGTCCCGGGGAGGTCGAGGGGGTGGGAGCCGTCGCTACGGAGGAGAAGGAACGAGTGGTCGCCATGAGAGGTCAGCTCTTTCGCGCGAGAAGTCCGTCGGGTGGCCGACGACCGCGAGTCGGTGACCGGGTCGTCGAGGACGTACGTCGTGCGCGCTGGCCGAAGGCCGGGGTGTACGGCTTTAGAGGGCCGGCGCGTTCGTCGCGCGGCAACACACCCGGTCGAAGTCGTGGTGCTGACGGGAAGGCCAGAAGGGCTCGAGGTCGTGGCGACCTGTCGCGACGCACTTCTGATGGCTGGCCATGCCCCCATTGAAGCAGAAGGCGGAGCGCGGCAGCAGAGCCCTTCCACGGACCGGACGCATCCTTGGCGTGAACGTGACGCAGGGAGCCCCTATCCGACCAGGCGCTTGTGCCACGTCAGACCGGTGACATGGACGGCGCTGTCCGGGGAGCCGTCCCACTGGGCGGACAGGCCCGCCGCCTCCAGTGCCGTGACGACCTCACGGCCGACGGACGCCGTGGTCGCGGCCGAGCCGTCGAACCCGCCGTAGAGCAGCATCAGTCCGTGGCCCGCCGCGGCGCCCTCCGTGCACTGGGAGTGGAAGAAGACGAAGCCGCGTGACCCCTCACCGCGCTCGGCCCCTATCTCGGTGGTGCCGCAGGTACGGCAACAGGTGAAGTTCTCCCGGGCGGTGATGCCGCCCGCGTCGAGGGCCTCGAAGACCTCGGTGAGACGCTCCGGGTCCGTCACCCCTTCCCAGAGCGCCTGTTCGGCCAGCCGTTCCGTCCACAGCCGGTCGACCAGTTCGCGGGCCTGGGCCCGGGAGACCGGCCGGTGGTCGCCGTCGACCAGATACTCCTCGGCGTCCTCGGTGAGCCGGGCCCGGTCGTCGTACCCGCAGCGCAGCAGCTCCCTGATCCGTGGCTCGATCTCGCCCCGTACGTCCGCCGGCAGTTCCGGGACGTCCTGCGGGGCGTCGTGGCCGAGCGGCTCCCACGCGAGGCCCGCGTCCCAGCCGTCCTCGCCCCGGGCCCAGCCCACCAGGGCGTCGGCCACCCGGTCGGCGTCGCCCGCGTCCAGCGTCGTGCCGAAGAAGCGGGCGCGGCTCTCGCGATGCTCCAGGCGGTAGTCCCCGCCCCCCTCGTGCCACACCTGCGCGAAGACGTCCGGCAGGTCCGGTATCCGGTTCAGGACCAGGAAGCGGTCGCCCGCGCCGCCGATCCCGCGCACCAGCGTCCGCAGCGTGTCCGCCGGAAGCCGCTGGTGGCTCCGTCCGTTCTCCGTCCTGACCTTGACGGCGAGCTGTTCGTCGTTCCCCATGGGGCAACTCTGGCACGCCCCACCGACAACGCCCCGGCCGGTCCGGGGGACGCGGAAGGGGCGCCCGCCGGTCCGGCGGGCGCCCCTTCACGGGTGTGCGGTGGATCAGACCTGGCCGGCCTTCTCCAGGGCGCTGCAGCAGGTGTCGACGATCAGGCGCGTCACGACGTACGGGTCGACGTTGGCGTTGGGACGGCGGTCCTCGATGTAGCCCTTGCCGTCCTTCTCGACCTGCCACGGGATGCGGACCGAGGCGCCGCGGTTGGAGACACCGTAGGAGTACTCGTTCCACGGGGCGGTCTCGTGCAGGCCCGTCAGGCGGTCGTCGATGCCGGCGCCGTAGTTCTTGACGTGGTCCATGGGCTTCGAGCCCTCGCCCAGCGACTCGCACGCGGTGATGATCGCGTCGTAGCCCTCGCGCATCGCCTTCGTGGAGAAGTTGGTGTGCGCGCCGGCGCCGTTCCAGTCGCCCTTCACCGGCTTCGGGTCGAGCGTCGCGGAGACACCGAAGTCCTCGGCGGTGCGGTACAGCAGCCAACGGGCCACCCACAGCTGGTCCGAGACCTCCAGCGGCGCCAGCGGGCCGACCTGGAACTCCCACTGGCCGGGCATGACCTCGGCGTTGATGCCGGAGATGCCGAGGCCCGCCTTCAGACAGTTCTCCAGGTGCGCCTCGACGACGTCACGGCCGAAGATCTCGTCCGAGCCGACACCGCAGTAGTAGCCGCCCTGCGCGGCCGGGAAGCCGCCCTCGGGGAAGCCGAGCGGGCGCGTGCCCTTGAAGAACGTGTACTCCTGCTCGATGCCGAAGATCGACTCCTGGGCGGCGAACTTCTCGGAGACCTCGGTGAGCGCGGCACGGGTGTTGGACTCGTGCGGCGTCATGTCGATGTTCAGGACCTCGCACATGACGAGGACGTCGTCGCCGCCGCGGATCGGGTCCGGGTAGGTGGCCACCGGCTTGAGTACGCGGTCGGAGGCGTGGCCCTCGGCCTGGTTCGTGGAGGAACCGTCGAAGCCCCAGATCGGCAGCTCCGCGCCCTTGGCGTCGTCGCCCAGGATCTTCGTCTTGGAACGGAGCTTGGCCGTCGGCTCGGTGCCGTCGATCCAGATGTACTCAGCCTTGAAGGTCACGGGCCACATCCTTCGGGGTGTGTCTTGAGGCGCACTTGCGGGTGCTGCGGCGCTGCGGCACCGGGACGCCGCTGGGATGCCCGGCAGCCTGTCAACCGGCGATTTCCCGGTCGTTGCCCGAAGGTGAACCCCGTGTTACCCGGCCTGTGTGTGCCCCGTCTCACGCGGGCCGCCCCACTGCCCGTGTCCGCGCGACGGCGTTCGCGACCGCGATCCGCCGGCCCGCCGCCGGGCCCGGTCCGGCGCGCCCCGGTCCGCGGCCGGCTCGTATGCGATGGGCGTGAAGTCGATACGGGCGATGTGATGCGGTTGCGCCCCGGTTGCCTGAGCGTGCGAAGGCCCTGTCCCCACCGGTCCGGAGGAACCGGCGGGGACAGGGCCTCGACCCGTTGCGTCCGCTACCCGGGCGGGTGCTAGCCCACCTTCTCGATGCGGGCCTTGCGGATCAGGAACTTGCCGGGTTCCCTGACCTGTTCGAAGGCCGCGTTGTTCAGCAGCACACAGCTTCCGGAGACCGAGGTGACCTCCACGGTCGTGGACTTGTTGTTGTCCAGGTTGGTGACCTTCAGCTTCGTCCCGGCCGGGAACTGGTTGCTGGACGCGGCCGGTGCGCCGCCCTCGCCGGAGAGCGTGACCGTCGAACCGGTGCAGACCTGCTGCCCGGTGGCGGCGCCCGCTCCCGCGTTGTCCGCGGGCGCGGTCTGCGCCGGGTCCGCCTGCGCCGGAGCGGAGGGGGCGGGCGCGGCCTCGGCCGGCGCGGACCCGCCCGGCTGCGGTGCGGTCTGGGAGTCCTGAGCCGACTCCCCGACCTCGCAGCCTGACGCCTCCTGCTGAACCTTGATCTGCGCGATGACGGCATCGCGGTTGGCGATCCTGGCCTCCGACTGCGCGTCGGGGGCGGCCCGCTGGTCCGCGATGAACTTCTGGTTGTTGCCGAGCGCGGTGGCGAGACCCTTGCAGACCGTCGAGGTCTGCGCGTTCTGCACCGACGCGGCGTTCGAGGTGGCGGCGAGGGCGAACGCCCCGCCCCCGGCCACGAGCGCCGCGCCGGTCAGCAGAGCGATCTTCTTCTTGGTGCTGAGCGTTCTCCTACGCGACATGCGCGCCTCCAGTGCGGGGGGAGCGTTACGCCGCTATGTACGGGATACCGAACGGAGTTGCTCAACGGTGACAGCGGCCTCGTAAGTAACCTGGATCACAGGGGAGTTGGGGGAGATGCCGGACCGTGGGGGTCGAACACCCCCTCGGTGCGGCTCCGTTGGACGGTCGCCCCCGGTCCTCTCACGGCCGTCGCCCCCGGTCCGCTCACGGCTGTCGCCGGGACAGCGCCTCCCGTACCGCCTCGTCCGTGCGGGCGACGACAGCCGTCCCGTCGTCCGCCGTGATGATCGGCCGCTGGATCAGCTCCGGATGCTCGCCGAGCGCGATGATCCAGCGGTCCCGCGAACCGGCGTCCCGCGCCCACTCCCGGAGTCCCAGTTCCTCGGCCGCGGCCTCCTGGGTCCGCGTGATGTCCCACGGTTCGAGTCCGAGACGGTCGAGCACGTCGCGGATCTCGTCCGCGCGCGGCACGTCCTCCAGGTAGCGGCGGACGGTGTAGTCGGCGCCTTCCGCGTCGAGCAGGCCCACCGCGCCGCGGCACTTCGAACAGGCCGGGTTGATCCAGATCTCCATACGGCACACGCCACCCGGTGTTCGATTTTCTGCCACCTCACGCGTCACTCTCGGATCGGGGGTGGAACGGCGTCAATTCCCTTTCTCACCTGGTGCTTTGGTGTCCGTCCGGGCTCCCTGAATGTCAGTGCGGCGCAGTAGACTGGTAGCAGTGTTCGAGGATCACGCCGGGCGGTCCGGCGGGGTCCTGACGCGACAGGAGGATGCTCGTGCCCGCTGCCGCACTGAAGCCGCTGCCCACCCAGTCCACCGCGAAGAGGCCCGTCCAGCTGGACCTGCCGTACGAGCCCGTGGAGAAGCGCCCGCTCCCGCCGGGCCGCCCCCGCGACTGGTACGTCACGCACAACCGCCGGCTCAAGGCGATGCGCCTGGCCATCGCCCTGCTCGACTCCGGTGTGTACGTGCCGAACCAGGCACGCAACGAGACGATCCACGGCGCCGCCCGGCTCATCGGCGTGCACCCGCCGTCGGACACCACGTGCCACATGGTGCGCGCGCTGATGAGGTACGCGCGCTGACGCGTCCCACCCGCTGAGGGGCCGGGCACACCGGGCGAAGACCGCCGGGCACCCCCGTCGCACGACGAGGGCGCCCGGCACCGGTTGGCCCGCACCGGTTGGCCCGGCACCGGTGCCGGGCCGCCCGGCGCGGCCGCCCTTCTCCTCAGCCCGCGGCCAACTCCCTCTCCAGGGGCGTCCGGAAGCGCGGGGTGACGCGGGTCGTGCCCACCCATCGTTGGAGGCGTTCGGCCTCCGCGGTGATCGCGGTGCGGGCGTCGCGGCCCACGTCCTTCGGCGCGAGCAGCCGCCAGACGATCTCGCCGTCGGGTCGCTGTGCCCAGCCGCCGACCACCCGGCCGTCCCACCACACCGTCGGCCCGACGTTGCCGCTGCCGTCGAACAGGGCGGGCCGCAGGGACGGGTCGAGATACCAGTCGCGCTCCTGGCGGCTCATCGGCGTCGGGTCGAGGCCGGGCAGCAGCGCGGCCCAGGGTTCGGCGGGCCCGTCGACCGGCTCCTCGTCCCCGGGCGCCACATAGGCGGTGACCCCGTCGTCGAGCGAGACGGCGACCGCCCCGATCGCGGTCAGCGTCCGCCGTACGTCCGTGACCTTCCAGCCCGTCCACCACTTGAGGTCGGCCTCCGTGGCGGGCCCGCACGCGGTGAGCCAGCGGCCCAGCAGCTCGGATCTGGCCTCGGCGGGCGGGAGTTCGGGGTGCGGCGGTGCCACCGCCCAGCGGAACTGGCTCGACGTCCAGGAACCCAGCGGACGCCCCCGCACCACCCGGCCCTCGACGCCCAGCACCCGCATCAGCCGGGACGACACGGTCTGCGGAGTCTCGTAGCTCTTGCCGGCGCCGTAGACGAACTGCTCCTTCAACCGCGGCTCGTCCCGGGTGAGTTCGTTCACCGTGGCCTGGCCGCGGCGGGCCAGCGCCGCGAGCGCCGACTCCTCGACCAGGGTGAGCCACTCCTCGGTCAGCCGCCCGTCGCTGCCGGTGGCCACGTCCTTGACGAGCCCGGCCCGCGCCTTCGCCGCGATGTCCAGCCCGGTCGAGGCGTGCACCACGGCCGCGAGCGCGGTGGGGAACACGAACACCGTGTGCCGCATGCCGTGCATCCGGACGAGCGTCCGGTCCTCGTACAGGGCCCGGTCGACCTCCGCGACCGTCACCCCGGCGTCCACGAGCCGCGCGCCGACCGCCAGGTACACCGTCGCCGGATCGGTCCCGTGCAGCGCGACCAGCGCGTCCGCGACCTCCTCGGGCCGCGCCGCCCGCGCGGACGGCGCGAGCCGATGCCGCAGCCCCAGCCGTGCCCGCCGCTCCGCCACCCCGATGTGCCGTGGTTTCCCCGTCACGCCGCCTCCGCTCCCGACCCCTGGCCCTCGTGGCGTTCATCCTCCCGGAGGGCCGCCCGGTACGGGGCGCGGCTCACCCGTTCGTCCCACCCGGGCATGCGGTCGTCCCGCCCGCGGCCTTGACTGGGGCCACCGCCAGGAGCGGAGCCCGGAGGAGAGCCAGGACCACAACAGGAGACGCGATGCAGAGCAACGGCGCACGAGGACCGGTCCGGCTGATCCTGGCCGCGGCCGCGGTGGTGTCGCTGGCCGCGTCGCTGACCGCCTGCTCCGACGACAGCAGCCCCTCCGACGCGGCCTCCCAGGCCGCCTCCGCCGCCTCCAGAGCCGCTTCGGCGGCGTCCCGGGCCGCGTCCGCCGCCACCCAGGCCGGCGACTCGCTCGCCTCCGCGACCGCCGAGGCCGGCCGGAAGTTCGACGAGTTCAAGAACGGCGCGGACGCCAAGGACGAGGTGAAGACCGACGGCTCCGCGAACGCCGACTCGGACGGCCGCGCCACCGTGAAGGTGACCGCGTCCAACCCGACCTCCTCGGCACGGTCGTACGTCGTCCAGGTCGACTTCCGCGACACCGGCGGCAACCTCCTCGACACCACCGTCGTGACCGTCGACGACGTCGCGGCGAACGGGTCCAAGGACGCGACCACCCGCAGCAACCGCGGTCTCACCGGCGACGTCGACGCCACCGTCGCCCGCGCCGTGCGGCACTGACGGCCGTGCTCCGCAACGGCGTCACGGCCACCTCGGCCGACCGTGCCGCGCGCGGACGGGCGGCCCGCAAGCGCGTCTCCCGCTCCGCGCACGGCAGCTGGATCCCCGCCGCCGACCGCCCCGATCCCGTCGGCGTCCTGCAACGGCAGGGCAGGGACCGGCTCCAGGAACTGCTCCCCATCCGGTACGGGCGGATGGCCGCGTCACCGTTCGCGTTCCTGCGCGGAGCCGCCGCCGTCATGGCCGCCGACCTGGCCGCCCAGCCGCACACCGGGCTCACCGTCCAACTGTGCGGCGACGCCCACCTGCTGAACTTCGGCCTCTACGCCTCCCCGGAACGCTCGCTGCTCTTCGACCTCAACGACTTCGACGAGACGTTCCCCGGCCCCTTCGAGTGGGACGTCAAGCGGCTCGCGGCCAGCGTCGCCGTCGCCGCCCGCGAGAACGGGCACAAGGAGGAGCACGTCTTCGCCGCGGCACGGGCCGCCGCCGGGCACTACCGCGAGACGATGCGGCGGCTCGCCCGGCAGGGCGAGCTGACCGTCTGGTACCAGCACATCGACGCCGACCTGCTGCTGCCGCTGGTCCGCTCCGGACGCCGACGCCGGCGCGCCGAGGCGACCCTCACCCGGGCCCGCCGCCGCACCAGCCTGCACGCCCTCGGCAAACTCACCGAGACCGTCGACGGACGCCCCCGCATCGTCCACGACCCGCCCCTGCTGGAACCGGCCGGCACCCTCGACATGGCCACGCTCCGCAAGATCTTCAGCGACTACCGGTCCACGCTCACGGAGGAACGCCGCCTCCTCCTCGACCGGTACCGCTTCGTCGACGCCGCCCGCAAGGTGGTCGGCGTGGGCAGCGTCGGCACCCGCTGCTTCATCGTGCTGCTCGCCGGGCGCGACGCCGACGACCCGCTGTTCCTGCAGATCAAGCAGGCCGGACGCTCCGTACTGGAAGAGCACCTGCCGACCGGCCCGTACCTCCACCCCGGACGCCGCGTCGTCGCCGGGCAGCGGCTGATGCAGGCCGCCGGCGACATCTTCCTCGGCTGGACGACCGGACCCGAGGGGCGCGCGTTCTACTGGCGCCAGCTGCGCGACATGAAGGGCTCCGCGGACATCGCCGGCATGGACCCCGGTGAGCTGCGCGGATACGCCGGACTGTGCGGCACGGCGCTGGCCCGCGCGCACGCCCGCTCGGGCGACCGCATCGCCATCGCCGCCTACCTCGGCGGCGCCGACACCTTCGACCGCTCCCTCGCGCACTTCGCGCTGCGGTACGCCGACCGCACCACCGCCGATCACACGGCACTCGGCGCGGCGGTGACGGCGGGCGTCGTCCCGGCGACCCCCGGTGTGTGACGGACCGCGTCCCACCGCCCTTCCCCGTCCCACGGCCGTCCTCCCGCGTCGCTCCGCCGTCCTGAATCCGAGGTCCGCGGGGGTTCGCCGCCGTCGGCGACCCCGATACGGCGCTACGCTCCGTGTATGAGGGCTGAAGCGTCCACTCCGGAGCAGTACGCCGTCGTGGCGGTCGCCTCCTCCGCGGGCGGCATCTACGCGCTCATCGAACTCCTGGGCGGTCTCGGCGCCGATTTCCCGGTGCCGGTCCTGGTCGTCCAGCACCTCGACCGCCGGCACCGCACGGTGATCGCCGACGTGCTCTCCCGGCGCACGGAACTCGCGGTCAAGCTCGCGGAGGCCGACGAACGGATCGAGGCGGGCACGGTCTACATCGCCCCGCCCGACCGTCATCTGCTGGCCGGCCCCGAGGGAGTCCTGAGCCTGTCGAACAGCGAACTCGTCCATTTCGTCCGTCCCTCGGCCGATCTGCTCTTCGAGTCGCTCGCGGGCGCGTACGGCGACCGGGCGATCGTCTGCGTGCTCACCGGATCGGGTGGTGACGGTGCGATGGGGGTGGACGCCGTGAAGTCGCGCGGCGGCACCGTCATCGCGCAGGATCCGGCGAGCGCGCAGTTCCGGGGGATGCCGGAGGCGGCCGTGGCCACGGGCGCGGTGGATTTCATCCTGCCGCTCGGCGAGATCGCCGAGCTGATCCGGGGTCTGGTCGGAAACGACAAGAAGTGAATGACGAAACGTGAATGAGGAAGTCATGGCTGACGGGCGCGACGTCGAGACCGACGACGAACTGGAGGAACTTCTCGGCTTCCTGCGGGACGCGCGCGGATTCGACTTCACCGGGTACAAGCGGTCGACGCTGGGCCGCCGCATCCGCAAGCGGATGGCCGACGCCCAGGTCACGTCGTACGCCGACTACCGCGACCGGCTGGAGACGGACGCCGACGAGTTCGGTGCCCTCTTCAACACCATCCTGATCAACGTCACCTCGGTCTTCCGCGACCCCGACGCCTGGACCTTCCTCCAGAACGAGGTGGTGCCCGAGGTGCTCGCCCAGCTCGGGGACGACGAGGAGATCCGGGTGTGGAGCGCGGGGTGCTCCAGCGGGGAGGAGGCCTACTCGCTGGCGATCATGTTCGCCGAGACCCTCGGCGTGGACGAGGCACTCAATCGGGTGAAGATCTACGGCACCGACGTCGACGAGGAGGCGCTCCGGGAGGCCCGGGCCGGGCTCTACCCGGCGAAGGCCCTCGAACCTCTCGCGCCCGAGCTGCGCGACAAGTACTTCGAGGCGAACGGCGCCCGGTTCAGCTTCCGCAGCGACCTGCGCCGCCGGGTCATCTTCGGCCGCCACGACATCACCCGCGACGCCCCGATCTCCCGCCTCGACCTCCTCGTCTGCCGCAACACGCTCATGTACTTCAACGTCGAGGCGCAGACCCAGATCGTCGACCGCTTCCACTTCGCGCTGCGCGAGAGCGGCTTCCTCTTCCTCGGCAAGGCCGAGCTGCTCCTGAACGACGCCGACCGCTTCGACGTGGTCAGCATGCGCCAGCGGATCTTCCGCCGCCGCCCCGGGAGCCAGCCCACGCCCTACCAGCCGACCGGCGTGAAGATCAGGCCCGGCTCCGCCACCGAGGTGAAGACGGTGGCCCGCACCCGGCAGGTCCGCGATCTCGTCGTCGACGGCACACCGACCCCCATGCTCGCCGTCGACGCCGACGGCATCGTCGTCCTCGTCAACAGCCAGGCCCGGACCCAGTTCGGACTCACGGCCGGAGACCTCGGCCGCCCCTTCCAGGACCTGGAGATCTCCTACCGACCCCTGGAACTGCGCTCGTTGATCGAGCAGGCGACGAACGAGCGCCGCTCCCTGCGCATCAACGGAACAGAGCGCCGGGTCGGCGAGGAGCACCAGTACTACGACATCCTCATCCAGCCGCTGATGTCGCCGGGCAGCCCGCCCGTGGCCACCAGCATCACCTTCACCGACGTCACCGTCGCCACCCAGCTCAAGGCCGAGGTCAAGCGCGTACGCGAGGACCTGGAGACCGCCTACGAGGAACTCCAGTCGACGAACGAGGAACTGGAGACGACCAACGAGGAACTCCAGTCCAGCATCGAGGAACTGGAGACCACCAACGAGGAACTCCAGTCCACGAACGAGGAGTTGGAGACGACCAACGAGGAACTCCAGTCCGGCAACGAGGAACTGGAGACCATGAACGAGGAACTCCGGGTGCGCACCGAGGAGCTGGACGCCGCCCGCCTCTTCCTCGAAGGCATCCTCTCCAGTGTCGGCGCCGGCGTCGTCGTCCTCGACCGGGAACTGAAGGTGACCAGCTGGAACTCGGGCGCCGTCGACCTGTGGGGGCTGCGCGGCGACGAGGCGATCGGGCAGCCGTTCTTCTCCCTCGACTTCGGGCTCCCCACGGACTCGCTCCGCGCGGTCGTGAACGAGTGCCTCGACACCGGCAGACGGGACACCCCGCGCTATGTGTCGGCCGTCAGCAGACTGGGCAAATCGCTGCGGTGCGCGGTGCTGACCAGCCCCTTCGACGGTGACGGCGGCGGGGTGGTCATGCTCATGGAAGAGAGCTCCGGCGATTCCTCCGCCCGGTCCTGACCGGCGTAGGGTGAAGACATGCAGCCCCTGGGCGGTCGGCCCGATCCGGCGGCGCAGGCCCTGCGCCGCGCCGCCCTCGCCAGAGAGCGCGCGGAGCGCGAGCTGGCGGCGGCCGCGCGCCAGGAAAGACTGGCCGAGCGCACCGGCATGGACCTGCACGAACGTCTCGCGCGAATCCACCGCGACTCCGCGGCCTGCCAGCGCACGGCGGCCCAGCTCCAGGAGGCCTACGCCCGGCTGCTCACCGGCGCCGCCGCCGACGGGCCGACCGCGACCACGCCCGGCTTCATGGCCTCCGTGGCCGAGGTGTGCGGCACCCGCGGCGCCGCCCTCAGCTATCTCGCCGCCGACCGGAGCCAGCTCGCGGTCGCCGCGTCCGACGAACCCGCGCGCGCCGCACAGGAGTTGGAGTTCCTGCTCGGCGAGGGTCCGGCCAGGGACGCGGCCGTGGCCGGCACCGCGGTCAGCGCGTCCGGGACCGAGCTGTGCGAGCGCTGGCCGGTGTACGGGACGGCGCTCGCCGAGCTCGGCTTCGACGAGGTGGCCGCCGTGCCGCTGCGGCAGCACGACACCTGCGTCGGCTCCCTCACCGTCTTCGACCCGCGGTCCGGCGCGGTGGGTTCCCTCACCGAGGTGGCGGACGCCCTCACCCGGACGATGGTGCTCGGCCCGCAGGCCGACCCGGGCCTGTACGGCGGCACGGAGTTGCGCGCGGTGGTGCACCAGGCCGCGGGCATGGTGTCGGTCCACACGGGCTGCGCCGTCGCCGACGCCCTGGAACTCGTCAAGGCGCGCGCCTTCAGCGAAGGTCTGCCGGTCGAAGGTGTGGCCGAGCGGATCGTCAGGGGAGAGCTGCTCCTCGGCTGACACGGACAGGCGCCCACGGCGCGCGGCCGGCGGACCTCGGCGCCCGCGCCCACCCCACCCCGGGAAGTCGCCGGGCCGGATTCCACAGACCTGAAGCACCAGTAGCAGGAGAGATCCCCAGTGGCAGAGATCCGAGAGGTGGCAACGACCCCATGAGCACGCCCATGCCGCAGCAGCGGCTGGCCCACGCCTTCGTCGAGTTGGCCGGGCACGGGGTGACCGAGCCCGACGATCCGTCCGGGCTGCTCGCCACACTCGCCGCGTTCGGACCGCGGCTCCTCGGCAGCCACGGCGCCACGGTGATACACGTCCCCGACGACCATCTGCCGGTCCAGCTCGCCGGCACGGACCCCGACCTGGTGGACCTGGAATGGGAGGCGGTGGAGTGGGGTGAGGGGCCGGGGTACGACGCCCGGCGGACCGGCCGTCCCGTGCCGGACAGTGCCCTCGACACCCTGCCCGCCCAGAAGGCCTGGCCGCGGTACGCCCCGCGCGCCGTGGAACTCGGCTGCCGGCGGGCCGTCGCCCTCCCGCTCTCCGCGGGCCCCGGCAGGGGTCTGACCCTCGGCGCGCTGGTCCTGCTCTACACCGGGCCCGACCCGCTGACCGCCGACGTCCTCGCCCTCGCCCAGTCGTTCGCCGACGCGGCGGGCTACACGCTGGCGCGCGACCGCGAGATCCGTCAGAGCCGCGCCCTCGCCGACCAGCTCGGGCACGCCCTGAAGAGCCGGGTCGTCATCGAGCAGGCCAAGGGCGTGCTCGCGGCCCGCCGGAAGGTGTCGGTCGACGACGCCTTCGCCGTCCTGCGCGCGTACGCCCGGTCGCAGCAGCGGCGGCTGGCCGAGGTGGCCCGGGACGTGGTCGACGGACAGCTGGACCTGGGGAGCGACTGAGCCGTCCCGATCCCGGCGGGTGCACACGCCTCCGCCCGGCCCCCGACAGGGACCGGGCGGAGAAGGCGGGGCAGGCCGGGGCCTGCGGCCTCAGGAGGAGACCGGCGCGCTCCGTGCGTCCGCGGTGGGCGGGGCGGGAGGCGTGGGCTTCGGCGGACCGGGCTTCGGGGGCGCGGGCTTGGGAGGCGTCGCCGCCGTGCCGGGTCCCGACATGACGGCGCCGGCCCTCGACGGCCCGGCGTTGCCGGAGGACGCGGACGGGGACGTACCGCCGGTGGCCGTTCCCGGGGCGGCCGAGGTGCTCGCCTGCGGGGCCGGGGCGGTGCCCGCCGAGTGCGACCGGGCCGCCGCGACCGCGTCGCGCAGCGCGTCCTCCTGCTCCTGGCTCAGCGAGGTCTGCACCAACTGGCCGCCGAACCCGGCGATCTGGGGGATCACCTTGTCCCCGGCCGCCTGCTTCACCAGGACGAACAGCGCGGCGGCGCCGGGCCGCAGGTTCTGGCTCACGTCCTTCATGAAGCGGTCGTCGACCCCGGTGTCCGTGATCGCGCCGCCGGCCGCTCCGGCCGCCGCTCCCACCGCCGCCCCCAGCAGGGGCGCCAGGAACAGCAGCCCGATCACACCGCCCCACAGAGCGCCGCCCGCCGCCCCCACGGCCGTGTGGCTGACCGCCTGATGCAGCTTGATCCGGCCGTCCTCGTGCCGTTCGACGACGACGGCGTCCTCCAACTCGACGAGATGCTGCTTCGACAGCTCGAACAGCTTGTCGCGCACCTGGTTGGCGGTGGCCACGTCGTCGTAGGCGACGACGAACAGATTGCTCATGACGGGCACCCCTTATGTCGATTTCGTTTGACTTTATAGCGATATCGCACAAGGTGCAGTCGGGAGAAATCCAGATGCGTCCCGGCGTCCGGGCTCCCCGCGCCGACGGTGCGTTCGCGTACGACACGGCACCGCTTTCCGCCGTACAGGCATCAGTTCACGGACACGGGGCTACTCTCTACGCACCGACGGACGGCTGCCTCCCCCAGCGCCCCGCCGGACCATCCAGAAAGCCGTCAAGGCCCTTTCATCCACGCATCCAAGGAGTCCCGTCATGGGCACCTTGATCTTTTCCGCGACCGCGATCCTGGTCGTCATGGGTTTCTCCAACCACACGCTCTGGCTCGCGGCGGTGGCCGTCCTCTTCCTGTACGTCCGCTACGGCCGCACCGGGGGAAGCACGTCCGCCGCGTCCTCCCCGGCTGCTCCCGGCACTCCGGGCCCCGCGGCCGGGGGCTCCGGTGCCCGGCCCGACTCCAGCTACCGGGCGTACCGCGACCGGCGGGACCGTCAGGCCAGGTGGGAGCGCCGCTACCGGCGCGAACGTCCCCTGGAGTCGCGTCGCCAGGAACGCAAGTAGCTCCGCTCCCGCCCACGGCCCTGCGGGCCCGGGACGTCACAGCCCCGGCGCACCCCAGATCGGGAACCAGCGGCCGAGGTCCTCCTCGACCCGCAGGTCGTCCGCGAGCACCGCCTTGATCTGGAGCTCCAGCGCGTTGTCGCGCCGCTCGCCCGCTCCGGCGAGCGGCGCGAAGGGATAGAAGGTCCCGCGCTTGTACAGGTAGACGAGGCCGAGGTGGCGCTGCCGGCTGTCCTGGAACGTCGCCACGGAGCAGAGCAGCTGGGGTCCGAAGCCCGTGCCCTCCAGGGCGCTGTTGACCGCGTGCAGATCACTCACCAGCGCGGGGAGGTCGTCGGGACTCCGGCGGGAGACCAGCCACGCGTATCCGTACTCGTCCCGGCTGACCTCCACCGGTGGCCCCGACCGTTCGGCGTCCGCGTCGAGCAGGGCCTGCGCCTCCTGGTGGGCCTCGGCGAAGGCCGCGCCCTCCACCGAGGCGCAGCACACCGCGCCGGTGCCGGTCGGGGTGAAACCGGCCGCCGCCTCCAGGGTCACCGCCGCCGACGGCAGCCCGAAGAGGCGGTCGAGGTCCGGAGCGACGGGCTTGCTGCGGCCGAGCAGGATGTCCAGGAACCCCATGCGGTCAGACGGCCTCTCCGGGAGTCGGGGCGATCGGGTCCGGCACCGCGGGCTCGCCCAGCTCGACGGAGATGCGGGCCAGTTGTTCGAGCCGTTGTTCGAGGCTCGGGTGGGTGGAGAAGAGGTTGGCGATGCCGGGCTCCCGGCCGAGCGCGGGGGTGAAGTAGAAGGCGTTGAAGGCCTGGGCGGTCCGCAGGTCCTTCGTGGGGATGCGGCCGATGTCCCCGGTGACCTTGGTCAGGGCCGAGGCGAGCGCCGAGGGGCGGCCGGTGAGCAGGGCCGCGGCCCGGTCGGCGGCCAGCTCGCGGTACCGGGAGAGCGCCCGGATCAGCAGGAAGCTGATGGCGTACACGGCCGCGGACACCGCCATCACCGCCATGAAGATCGCGACGGTGTTCTGGTCCTTGCGGCCCCGCCCGCCGAAGAGCTGCGAGTAGAACGCGAACCGCACGATCAGACCGGCGAGCACCCCGAGGAACGACGCCACGGTGATCACGGCGACGTCCTTGTGCGCCACGTGCGACAGCTCGTGCGCGAGGACGCCCTCCAGCTCGTCGGGCTCCAGCCGCCGCAGCAGCCCGGTGGTCACGCAGAGCACCGCGTGGTCGGCGTTGCGGCCGGTCGCGAACGCGTTCGGCATGTCGATGTCCGACACGGCGACCAGCGGCTTGGGCATGTCGGCGACCGCGCACAGCCGGTCGACGACGCCGTGCAGCTGCGGATACTCCTCGCGCTCCACGATCCGCCCGTGCATCGCGTACAGGGCGATCCGGTCCGAGAACCAGTACTGGGCGATCAGCACCCCGGCCGCGATCACCACGACCAGCACCCACGACTTCAGCAGCACGATCAGCGCGGCGACGAACGCCACGTACAGCAGTCCGAGCAGGAACAGCGTGACCGTCATCCGCACGGTCAGCCGCCGATCGTTCCGGAACCGGCTCTGCATCTCGCATCACCCCGCAGCTCAGGCACTCGCCCCGCTGTCCATTGTGCGCCCGGCACCCCCCATGAACAGGTGCCGATACCCCCCGCGGTGGGCAAAGAACTTCCCTGTCAAAAGCCACTTATTTACGCCGCTCCGACACCGGGCCGGTCCCGGGCAGCACGACGGCCGTGCTGGCCGGTCCCGGGCAGCACGACGGCCGTGCCCCTCCAGAGGAAGGACACGGCCGGTGGTGTGGCGGTGGGGCGGGGTTTACACGTCGAAGTAGAGCTCGAACTCGTGCGGGTGCGGACGCAGCTGCAGCGGGGCGATCTCGTTGGTGCGCTTGTAGTCGATCCACGTCTCGATCAGGTCGGACGTGAAGACGTCGCCGGCGAGCAGGAACTCGTGGTCGGCCTCGAGGCGGTCGAGGACGGCGGGGAGCGAGGTCGGCACCTGGGCGACGCCCGCGTGCTCCTCGGGAGCCAGCTCGTACAGGTCCTTGTCGATCGGCTCGGCCGGCTCGATCTTGTTCTTGACGCCGTCCAGGCCGGCCATCAGCAGGGCCGCGAACGCGAGGTACGGGTTGCCGGAGGAGTCGGGCGCGCGGAACTCGACGCGCTTGGCCTTCGGGTTGGAGCCCGTGATCGGGATACGCATGGCCGCGGAGCGGTTGCGCTGCGAGTACACCAGGTTGACCGGGGCCTCGAAGCCGGGGACCAGGCGGTGGTACGAGTTCACCGTCGGGTTGGTGAAGGCCAGCAGCGACGGGGCGTGCTTGAGGATGCCGCCGATGTAGTAGCGGGCGGTGTCCGACAGGCCCGCGTAGCCCGCCTCGTCGTAGAACAGCGGCGAACCGTTGGTCCACAGCGACTGGTGGACGTGCATGCCCGAGCCGTTGTCACCGAAGATCGGCTTCGGCATGAAGGTCGCGGTCTTGCCGTTGCGCCAGGCGACGTTCTTCACGATGTACTTGAAGAGCATCAGGTCGTCGGCCGCGGCGAGCAGCGTGTTGAACTTGTAGTTGATCTCCGCCTGGCCGGCGGTGCCGACCTCGTGATGCTGGCGCTCGACCTGGAGGCCGGAGTTGGCCAGCTCCAGGGAGATCTCGGCACGCAGGTCGGCGAAGTGGTCGACCGGCGGGGTCGGGAAGTAGCCGCCCTTGTAGCGGACCTTGTAACCGCGGTTGTCCTCGACCGCACCGGTGTTCCAGGCGCCCGCCTCGGAGTCGATGTGGTAGAAGGACTCGTTCGCGGAGGTCTGGAACCGCACGCTGTCGAAGACGTAGAACTCGGCCTCGGGACCGAAGTACGCCGTGTCGGCGATACCGGTCGACGCGAGGTAGGCCTCGGCCTTCTTGGCCACGTTGCGCGGGTCACGGGAGTACTGCTCGCCCGTGATCGGGTCGTGGATGAAGAAGTTGATGTTGACCGTCTTGTCGCGGCGGAAGGGGTCGACGCGCGCGGTGGACAGGTCGGCGCGGAGCGCCATGTCGGACTCGTGGATGGCCTGGAAGCCGCGGATGGAGGACCCGTCGAACGCGAGCTCCTCGGCCGGGTCGAAGGCCTCGGCCGGGATCGTGAAGTGCTGCATCACACCCGGCAGGTCGCAGAAGCGGACGTCGACGAACTTGACGTCCTCGTCCGCGATGAACTTCTTGGCCTCGTCGGCGTTCTGGAACATCCAGCTCCTCCTACTCCCGCCCACTGTGGACCGGGGTGGTAGTTCGTTCGTGCGGCCAGTGCGGTGGCACACGCTGGAGCCGACCATAGGGACGGGGGATTTCTCAAGCGTGACCCATTTGTTTCGCCCAAGTTAACCGACCCGGGTCCGTACGGCCCCTCCTGTCCACAGGTCAAAACGGGCACAGTACCGTGGACGCGTGGACAACAGGCAAGCAATCGGATCGTGGCTCTCCGGACCCCGTGCGGCCGCCGAGGACGCCGGTGTCGACTTCGGATACCGCGGCGAACAGCTCGGTCTGCCGGAGCAGGGACCGGGCTCGATCGCCCGCCCCGGGCGCCGGCTCGGCGCCCTCGTCGTCGACTGGGGCCTGTGCCTCCTGATCGCATACGGGCTGCTCACCCATGGCTACGACCAGGCCACGGGCAACTGGGCCCTCCTCGTCTTCTTCGTTCTCGGCCTGCTCACGGTCGGTACCGTCGGCTTCACGCCGGGCAAGCGGCTGTTCGGTCTGCGCGTCGTCCCGGAGGGCGGCGGCCGGCTGAACCCCCTGCGCGTCCTGCTGCGCACCGCGCTGCTGTGCGTGGCCGTCCCGGCGCTGATCTGGGACCGCGACGGCCGCGGCCTGCACGACCGGCTGGCCCGCACGATCGAGGTCCGCGCCTGACCCGCACGGCGCGACCGCCCGCGGCCACTCCGTGAGCCCGGCCGCCGTGGCAGCCGAGGAGCGGTCACTTCGTGAACCCGGCCGCCGTGGCCGCGGAGGAGCGGTTGCTCCGTGAGTCCGGCGGCCGTGACCGGCCAGGAGGCGGCCACTCCGTCGGTCCGGCCGCAGCGGCTCTCGATGATTGAGCCGTCTCTCCCCGCCGGGCGGAGGCGACGGCATCCCGGAGTGCGGCCCACACGGCCCGCACGCCCTACAGAACGCCGATGGGGCGCCCGGAGAATCTCCGGGCGCCCCATCGGCGTTCTGGTCCTGGGTGCGTCAGCGGCCCTTGCCGCCGCGCGGCATCCGCATGCCCTTGGGCATCGGGCCCTTCGGCAGCGGCATGTTGCTCATGAGGTCGCCCATCGCGCGCAGCCGGTCGTTGGTCGCGGTGACCTGCGGGCCGGTGAGGACGCGCGGCAGCTTGAGCATCGTCGTGCGGAGCTTCTTCAGCTCCACCGTGTTCTCGCCCGTGCCCACGAGGATGTCGTGCACCGGAACGTCCGAGACGATCCGCGCCATCTTCTTCTTCTCGGCGGCCAGCAGGCTCTTCACCCGGTTCGGGTTGCCCTCGGCGACCAGCACGATGCCGGCCTTGCCGACCGCGCGGTGCACCACGTCCTGGCTGCGGTTCATCGCCACCGCCGGAGTCGTGGTCCAGCCCCGGCCGATGTTGTCGAGCACCGCCGCCGCTGCGCCGGGCTGTCCCTCCATCTGCCCGAAGGCGGCCCGCTCGGCCCTGCGCCCGAAGACGATCGCCGTCGCGAGGAAGGCGAGCAGGAGCCCGAGGATGCCGAGATAGACCGGGTGGCCGATCAAGAAGCCGATCGCGAGGATGACACCGAAGGTGACAATTCCGACAGCCGCGAGTACAAGACCGATCAACTTGTCGGCCCTGCGGGTCATCTTGTACGTCTGGACGATCTGCTTGAGTCGCCCGGGGTTCGCAGCGTCCGCTGCGGGTTCCTTCCTCGCCATGCCAGGAAGTCTACGTGGCCCGGGAAGCGCCTTCGACGGCAGTACCGGGCGAGCGGGGCCGCGGAGGCGCGGCGCCGGGGGTCAGGGACGCGTCAGAACGGATTCGAGCACGAGCTGCGCCTCGACCCGGTCCTTCGCGCGGCGGCGGTCCTCCAGGACGGAGGTCCACGCGTTGCGGCGGGCGGTGCGCTGCCCACTGCTCATCAGCAGCGACTCGACGGCACGGAGTGCATCGGTGAACGACGGGATCGCGGTGGCGCGAACGGGCGCGGCCTGCATGGCGGAGGTCCCCCCTCGGGATGGGTGGCTCGTGCGGGGCGGTACGGGGTGTAGGACAAGGGTCACTGATTGGTGTTACCAGGGCGTGACCGACCGGTCAAACACCGATGAAACCTTGACGCCGCGGGTCGTATTTCCGATGCGTCCGCGGTGGCGTCTCCAACTGCGCGGATGGCCGCGACGGCCGTGAACGGGCCGGTGTGAACGGTGAGTTGGCTGTGCCCGGACTCACACGAAGGCGGTGGCACTCAGTGCCACCGCCTTCGTTTCGCAAAATCTCGCGAGCGCTTCCCGTTCGGCGTAATCAGACCGCCTGGGAGGCGACATAGGCGCCGCGCTTCTCGACGGCCATCTGGTAGAGCCGGCCGGCCCGGTACGAGGAACGGACCAGCGGACCCGACATGACGCCGGAGAAACCGATCTCCTCGGCCTCCTCCTTCAGCTCCACGAACTCGTGCGGCTTGACCCAGCGCTCCACGGGGTGGTGGCGCACGGTGGGCCGCAGGTACTGCGTGATCGTGATGAGCTCGCAGCCCGCGTCGTGCAGCTGCTGGAGCGCCTCGCTGACCTCCTCGCGGGTCTCGCCCATGCCGAGGATCAGGTTCGACTTCGTGACCAGACCGTAGTCACGGGCCTCGGTGATGACCTTGAGCGAGCGCTCGTAGCGGAAGCCGGGGCGGATGCGCTTGAAGATCCGCGGCACGGTCTCGACGTTGTGCGCGAAGACCTCGGGGCGCGAGGAGAAGACCTCGGCGAGCTGCTCGGGCTCGGCGTTGAAGTCCGGGGCCAGCAGCTCGACCTTGGTGCGGCCGGTCTCGCGGCCCGCCGTCTGGGCGTGGATCTGGCGGACCGTCTCGGCGTACAGCCAGGCACCGCCGTCCTCCAGGTCGTCGCGGGCGACGCCGGTGATGGTGGCGTAGTTCAGGTCCATCGTGACGACGGACTCACCGACACGGCGCGGCTCGTCACGGTCCAGCGCCTCGGGCTTGCCCGTGTCGATCTGGCAGAAGTCGCAGCGCCGCGTGCACTGGTCACCGCCGATGAGGAAGGTGGCCTCGCGGTCTTCCCAGCACTCGTAGATGTTGGGGCAGCCCGCCTCCTGGCAGACGGTGTGCAGGCCCTCGCTCTTCACGAGCGCCTGCATCTTCGTGTACTCGGGGCCCATTTTCGCCCGGGTCTTGATCCACTCGGGCTTGCGCTCGATGGGGGTCTGGCTGTTCCGGACCTCCAGGCGCAGCATCTTGCGTCCGTCGGGTGCGACTGCGGACACATCGGCTCCCTGTAGCTTCGATTCTTCGGCGTACACCAGGGTACGCCCGTGCGGTTCTCGGCCCCCGAGGTGGGCAACCTTCGGGAACAGGGGTCCATTCCCGTACGGCCGCCCCGTCCGGGGGCGGGTTTCTAGGCCGGCGTCCGTTCCACGACCCGCGGCTGCAGCTCCGCGTTCTCCAGGACGTCCCGAAGATGCCGCTCGGCCACCGGCAGGACCTCGGCGATGGTCACGTCGCGGCCGAGTTCGCCCGCCAGCGAGGCGACGCCCGCGTCGCGGATGCCGCACGGGATGATCCGGTCGAACCAGGCGTTGTCCGGGTTCACGTTCAGGGCGAAGCCGTGCATGGTGACGCCCTTGGCGACCCGGATGCCGATCGCGGCGATCTTGCGGTCCTCACGGCGCTGGCCGGCGTTGGAGGGCGCGTACTCCGGGCCGTCGAGCCGCGGGTCGAACTCCTCGTCCTGGAGCCGCGGGTCGAAGTCCAGGGAGAGTCCGCCGAGCGCCGGGAGCTGTTCGGCGGGGTCCTTGGCGTCGCCGAGGATCCACACACCGCTGCGGCCCTCGACCCGGCTGGTCTCCAGGCCGAACTCCGCGCACGTGCGGATGAGCGCCTCTTCCAGGCGGCGCACGTGTGCCACGACGTCCACCGGGCGGGGGAGCTTCTGGATGGGGTAGCCGACGAGCTGGCCCGGGCCGTGCCAGGTGATCTTGCCGCCGCGGTCCACGTCGATGACCGGCGTGCCGTCCAGGGGCCGCTCGTTGTCCGCCGTGCGCCGGCCCGCCGTGTAGACCGGCGGGTGCTCCAGGAGCAGACAGGTGTCGGGGACCTCGTCCAGGAACCGGGCGGCGTGCACGCGACGCTGCTCGTCCCACGCCTCCTGGTACTCGACGGCCTCCGCACCGAATCCCATGCGGACGAACCGCAACTCACTCACGGCAAGCGCCTCCCTCGAAGCTTCCTGGGGCGGTGGTGGCCCCGTGCGCGGCACGTGGAAGAACCTTTCGTCAGGTCCGTCGCGCGCCCACGCCACTGTACGTCCGGCCGTCACGCGTCAGCTCGACGGTCAATCCTCACACGATCGGATGAATGAATGTCGAAGTGTGCGATGACGTGCTCACGCTCCGCTACATTCGCGCCGTTCACGAGGCCATAAGGGCTGCTCACAGGCAATCCGGGCACCAGGCGGCCTCGGGGCGGTCCGAGCACGCTCCACGCCGCCCCGAGGCCCCTTGCTGACCCGAAAGGCAGGAGACCGCACCGCAGATGACGGAACGACCCGCGCAGCGCACTCCCAACCGCCAGCTCGCCGCGCTCATCGCAGAAGCGGGGTTCTCCAACGCAGGTCTCGCCCGTCGCGTGGACCAGCTCGGTCTGGAACACGGACTCGACCTCAGATACGACAAGACGTCGGTGACGCGGTGGCTGCGGGGGCAGCAGCCCCGCGGCACCACGCCCGCGCTCATCGCCGAGGTCTTCACCCGCCGCCTCGGCCGGCGCCTGACCGCGCAGGACCTCGGACTCGACGCCTGCGCACCCGTCTACGCCGGGCTGGAGTTCGCGGCCACCCCGGAGGAGGCCGTCGACATCGTCAGCGGCCTGTGGCGCAAGGACTCCGGCAGCCACGCCGAACTCCGCAAGATCGCCTTCACCCCGGCCGGACTCGTCGTCCCCAGCCGGGACTGGCTGATCGGCCGGGCCGACGACCGCGTCGCACACGGGGACCAGCCCTCCCGGGTGCCTCCCCAGGGGCGTCCGGCGGCCCCCCGGCTCACCGCCCCGCCCGAACCGGGCGTCCCTCCCGCCCGGCGGACCCGCACCGAGCGCGGTCCGGGCCAGCGGGTCACCGGAGGGGACATCGCCGCCCTCCGGTCGGTCGGCGAACTCTTCCGCGCCCTCGACCACGCCTACGGCGGCGGCCACGCCCGGCAGGCACTGGTGCGCTACCTCGAGCACGAGGCCGAGCCGATGCTGCGCGGCGCGTACGGCGAACAGACCGGCCGCCACCTGTTCGCCGCGGCCTCCGACCTCACCCGGCTCGCCGGCTGGACCTCGTACGACATCGGCGCGCACGGGCTCGCCCAGCGGTACTTCGTCCAGGCGCTGCGGCTCGCGCAGGCCGCGGGGGACCGGGTGTACGGGGCGTACGTGCTCATCACGATGAGCCGGCAGGCCGTCTACCTCGGACACGGGCGGGAGGCCGTGCAGCTCGCCCGGGTCGCCCAGCAGGGACTCGGGTCGTCGGGACCGCACCTGGTCCAGGCGCTGCTGCACGCCGTCGAGGCGCGGGGGCACGGTGTGCTCGGCGAGGTGCGGGCCTGCACGGCCTCGCTGGTCCGGGCCGAACGGGCGCTGGAGGCGTCCCGGTCCGGCGACGAGGTCCCGCACTGGGCCCGGTTCTTCGACGAGGCCCAGCTCGCCGACGAGTTCGGGCACTGCCACCGGGACCTCCAGCAGTTCCGGGCCGCCGCGCAGCACGCCGAGCGCTCGCTGCAACTGCGCGCGCCCGGCTACGCCCGCAGCCGGCTGTTCTGCCGGGTGGTGCTCGCCTCCGCCCGGCTCGGGCTCGGCGAGCTCGACCAGGCCTGCCTGCTGGGCGCGGAGGCGGCCGGGCAGGCGGCGGAGATGCGATCGGCCCGGGCCGTCGAGTACGTACGGGACTTCGAGAAGCGGCTCGAACCGTACAAGGACGCGGCGCCCGTGCGCGGATACCGGGACAAGGTGTCCACGCTGGGCTGAGCCAGGGGGACCGCGGCGGTCGTCCCCGGTCTCCGGCCTGGGGTGCCGGAGACCGGGAAGTCGGCTGTGCCCGCCGGGCGGGCCGGGGGCCGTCAGGCGGCCGCGGACTCCAGCCGCTGCTCCGACGGGGCCCGGCGGACGTCCAGGTCCCGCAGGAGGGCGTGGGCGGCCCGTCGGGCCGAGTGCAGCGCGCCCTGGACGGTGCTGGTGTCCCGGTGGTCGCCGCACACGTACAGGCCCGCCAGCAGCCGTACCGGGCGCCGCGCGTCGTGCGGCGGCGGCATCGCCGGGACCGCCTCGGGTTCGTGATGGACCGCCAGCAGTTCCCAGCGGGACGTCGACGTCCCGTAGAGGCGCGCCAGTTGGGCGCGGACCGTCGCGTCCAGGTGGGCCGCGCCGGGCGGGGTGCCGAGCACGGTCGAGGAGACCAGGGCGCGGCCCGCCGGTGCCCGCGTCGGGTCGACCTGGCTGACGACCGCGGTGTGGGCCACCGGGCCGCCCCGGTCGGCGTCCAGGAGGAGGGCCGGGTCGGTGAGCGGGGGCTCGTCCATGGTGTGGTGCAGGACGGTCACCGGATGGAAGGCCGGGACGTGCAGCCCGGGCAGGAAGTCCGCGGCGGCGCGCGCCCCCGTCGCCAGCAGGACGGACCGGCAGCGGATCTCGCCGTGGTCCCGCGTCGAGACCCTGGTCGTGGAGACGGCGGTGACCTCGACGTTCGTGTGCACGGTACCCGGCGGCAGGCCGACCGCGAGCAGCTCCGGGAGCGCGTCCGCGCCGCCCTCCGGCAGACACAGCCGGCCCGTGGCGAAGGAGTGCAGGGCGAGATCCGCGCACCGGCTCGACGTCCCGAGCTCCGGGTCGCAGAGCAGGGCGGCCAGCAGGGGGCGCAGAAAGCCGTCGACCGTACGGGGTGGCAGGCCCCGGGCCGTCAGCGAACGGGCCGCGGTGAGGTCGGGGCGCGCGAGGAGCCGCTCCGGCTCGGTCGCGGCGAGCCGGCCGAGGGCCATCGCCAGACGGGACTGGTCCAGCGGGCCGCCGAGCGGTCCGGGCCGGGAGGTGCTGCGCGCCGGGCGGGCCAGCGGCAGCCGGGGGGCGCTCGCGAGGGCGCGTGCGGTGCTGAGTGCGCCCCTTGCGCTCCGTGGAGTGCCGGGTGCGGCGGCCCGGTGGTGGTGGCCGTCGCTGTGCAGCAGCACGCCGGGCGAGAACGGCCGCAGGACCAGGCCGTCCAGGCCCGGGGTGTGGCGCAGTTCCGGGTACGAGGTGGACAGGAGCCGGCCGAGCCGGTCCAGGCGGAAGCCGTCGACCTTCTCCGTGGACATCCGGCCGCCCACCTGGGGGCCGGCCTCCAGGACGACGGTCCTCAACCCCGCCCCGGTCAGATGTCGTGCGGCCGCGAGGCCGGCGACACCGGCTCCCACCACCACGACGTCCACCTCTGCTGCGTATTCCGCGATCGCCGCACTGTGCGCGGCTTGACGTGCGGGCTCTGGCACGTGCCCCTCCTCGAGGTTGCGCGGCCGGTGGGGACGTCATGCCCCCAACAGGCTTCAGGAATACCCGAGTTCGGATCGAGGGTGCGAGGCCCGCGCCGTGGGCGGAAGCCGCGCGGCAGCCGTGCACGGGGGCACGGGGGGTGCATGTGCCCGCCGGGGGAGGCCGGGAGGCCGGCGGAGCGGCCGGGCGGGGGCGCGCCCGGCGTGCGCGCTCCCCCTTCCCGGCCTCGGCCCGGAGCGGCCCGTTCCCGTCCTCAGCCCAGAGCGGCCCGCAGTGTCCCGTCGATCGACGGGAACGCGAAGGTGAAGCCGGACTCGAGCAGACGGGTCGGGAGCACGCGCTGGCTGCCCAGGATCTCCCCGGACATCTCGCCCAGGGCCAGGCGCATGAGCGGAGCGGGCGTGGCCAGCAGGGTCGGGCGGTGCAGCACCCGGCCCATGGCCTCGGTGATCTCCCGGTTGGTGAGCGGGTCGGGGGCCGTCAGGTTCACCGGCCCGGACACCGACTCCGTGTCCATGAGGTGCCGGATCGCGGCCACCTCGTCGTGCAGGGCGATGAAGCTCCAGTACTGGCGGCCGTCGCCCAGCCGGCCGCCGAGGCCCGCCTTGAACAGCGGAAACAGCTTCGCCCACGCCCCGCCCGCCCGGGACACCACGAGCCCGGTCCGGGGCAGCACCGTGCGCACCCCGGCCTCCTGCGCGGGCGCCGTCGCCTCCTCCCACTCCACGCACACCGAGGACAGGAACCCGTCGCCGGGCGGCGCCGACTCGTCCACCGCGCGGCTGCCCGTGTCGCCGTAGAAGCCGATCGCGCTGCCGTTCACGAAGACCCGCGGCGGCTCGTCGAGCGAGGCCACCGCCTCGGCGAGCGTCGCCGTCCCGAGCACCCGGCTGTCCCGGATCTGCTTCTTGTACGCCTCGGTCCACGGACGCGAGGCGACCCCGGCGCCGGCGAGGTTGACCACGGCGGCGCACCCGAGGAGCCCGGCCGCGTCGATCCGCTGCCGCTGCGGGTCCCAGCGCACCTCGTCCCGCGAACGGGGGGCGTGCCGCACGAGCCGCACCACCTCGTGTCCGTCCGCCCGCAGGGAGCGTGCGAGTTCGGAGCCGATGAGGCCGGACGCGCCGGCGATCGCGATACGGGAACCCGGGGGGAGGGAGGAGTCGCTCATGGATCCATCCTGCCCGCAGGACGGCGGAAATCCCGGAACGGACCTCCGTACGGCCGCCGTACAGTGATCGGCATGGCAGCCGCACCGCACATACGTACCGCCACCCTCGACGACGAGGACGCGCTCGGCAGGCTCGACCGCGACACCTGGTCCACGCTGCACGCCGTCATGCCGCGGCCCCAGCCGCCCTACGAGCCGTTCTACAGCGAGCGGTTCGGCCCCCGCGACCACCTCGTCGCCGAACTCGACGGCCGGGTCGTCGGGTACATCCGGCTGGGCTTCCCGACCCCGCTCGCCTGCAACGCGCACGTCCGGCAGATCCTCGGACTCGCCGTCGCCGACGAGGCGCGCGGCGCCGGGGTGGGCCGCGCGCTGCTGCGGGCCGTGTGCGAGGAGGCCCGCGGCCAGGGTGCCCGGCGCATCACGCTGCGGGTGCTCGGCCACAACGCCCCGGCGCGCGGGCTCTACGCCTCCGAGGGCTTCGCCGTCGAGGGCGTCCTGCGCGAGGAATTCCTGCTCGACGGGGTCTACGTGGACGACGTCCTCATGGGCCGCTCCCTCTGACCGAAGCGCGTCGGGGGCCGCTCCCGGCGACCGTCGCGCGTTCCCCCGCGCCACCCGCCCGCAGCCAGCCTCGTTCGCGCCCGGGCGCGCCGCCGATCCCGCGAGCGGGCGTCAGTTCTCGTCCGCGGTGAGTGACGGGCGCATCCCGCCCAGGAGATGACGCAGGCAGCGGACCGCCAGCTCGGCGGGGGAGCCCGGACCGTCGGCCGCCGCGTCCGTGGCCGCCCAGGTCTCCAGCGCGATCCTGATCGCGTCGGTGGCCGCCGCGGCGGCCAGCCGGACCTCCAGCGGGTCCGCGTCGGCGCCCGCGAGCCGCGCCACCACCGGGACCAGCCGTTCCTCCGACTCCTGGTTCACCCGGTACCAGACGGCCCGCAGCGCCGGATCGTCGACCGCCGCGCGCAGCAGCGCCCGCGTCTGTTCCAGCCCGTCCACCGCGCGCGCGTCCGGTGCGGACAGCGCCTCGACGGTCGCCCGCTCCAGGGCCTCGGGCAGTGCCGTGCCCGGTCCGGTCGCCGCGAGCACGGCGCGCCAGCGGTCGCCCCCCGACGCGAGCAACGGGCCCACGGCGTCCTGCTTGTTGCGGAAGTAGCGGTAGAAGGTGCGCAGGGCCACGCCGGCCCGGCGGGCGATGTCCTCGGCCGTGGTGCCGTCCGGACCGAACTCCGTGAAGAGCTCCGCCGCCGCGCGGGCGATGTCGAGCTGGGTCGCGGCCTTGCGGCGCTCGGTCAGCGAGAGGGCGGGGGGTTCGGGGGCCGGGGGCGGCTGGCTGCTCACGGGGAAAGCGTACGCCGCGGACGTGGGGAGGGGCACAGTTCGCCGTGATGGCAAAACGTGCCATCTCGACGTACTGTGCAATACGTTACGCCGTATCACAGCCGTATCACCGCGCACTGCCGCGGCCGGTGCCGGGAGAACCGGCGGCGGCCCGAGGACCGGGAGGACCACCACCATGAACCGATACGAAGGACGCCGGGCGCTCGTCACCGGAGGCGGCTCCGGCATAGGCCAGGCCACCGTGGAGCGGATGCTGGCCGAGGGCGGGCACGTCGTCGCCGCCGACGTGAGCGACGCGGGCCTGGCCGACACCGCGGCCCGGGCGGGCGCCCACGCCGGGCGGCTGACCACCGTCGTCGTGGACATCGCCGACGAGGCGTCCGTCCGCGGGGCCGTCGCCGAGGCCGTCCGCGTCCTCGGCGGTCTGGACGTACTCGTCAACGCCGCCGGCATCCTGCGCTCCGCGCACACCCACACGATGCCGCTCGCCGACTTCAACCAGGTCATCGCCGTCAACCTGACCGGCACGTTCCTGATGATCCGGGAGGCGCTGCCCCACCTGCTCGCCGGACAGGGGCCCGCCGTCGTCAACTTCAGCTCGACGTCGGCGGCGTTCGCCCACCCCTACATGGCGGCGTACGCGGCCTCCAAGGGCGGCATCCAGTCCATGACGCACGCCCTGGCGAGCGAGTACGGCAAGCAGGGCGTGCGCTTCACCGCCGTACAGCCCGGATCCATCTCCTCGGGCATGACCGACGGCTCGGGCGCCAGCAGGCGGAGTGTCGGCCCCGGACTGCCCGCGGACGCCGACCGGAGCCTGTTCGCCAAGCTGGCGCCCGCCCTCGGCGAGGGCTTCGCCGGTCCCGAGGCGGTCGCCGGAGTCGTGGCCATGCTCGCCTCGGAGGACGGACGCTTCATCACCGGCACCGAGGTGCGCATCGACGGCGGCACCCACTTCTGAGCGGCCGGCCGCTCGGCACCGGGGAGCGTCGCAACCGGGCCGGGGACCGGAGCTCGGGGCAGGGTCCGCCCCGGGTCAGGACGTGACCAGGTCGCCCGTGTCGACGCGGGCCGTGGCGTGCGTCGCCTTGCGGGCGTCGCCCGCCACCTCGTGCGCCGTCAGCACGTACCCCGTCTCGCTGTCCGAGGTCGACCGGGCGAAGACCACGCCGTACACCTTGCCGTCGGTGGTCAGCAGGGGGCCGCCGGAGTTGCCCGGGCGGACCGTCGAGCGGATCGAGTAGATCTCGCGGGTCACCGTGCCGGAGTTGTAGATGTTCTGGCCCGTCGCGTTGATCCGGCTCGCCACCGTGGCCGCCTGGAGGTCGAGGCCGCCGTCCTGGGGATAGCCCGCGACCACCGCGGAGTCGCCGCGCGAGGCGACCCCGTCGAAGGGCAGCACGGGGGCCCGCAGGCCCGGCACGTACAGCACGGCGACGTCCTTCTGCGGGTCGAACAGCACCACGCGCGCCGGATAGGGCCGGCTGACCCCGCCCACCCGGACGGTCGGCCGGTCGATGCCCGCCACCACGTGGGCGTTGGTCATCACGCGCTGCGCGGAGTAGACGAAACCACTGCCCTCGCGGCCCTGGTTGCCCGACACGCCCTCGACCTTCACCGTGCTCAGCTTCGCGGCGTTCGTCGCGGACGGGGTGACGCTGTCGCCGGAGGGCCGCGCGACACCCGCCGTCGGCTCGTTCTCGAAGGGGTTGAAGACCTGCGGGAAGCCCGCCTCCGTGAGCGCGGAGGTGGCGTGCGAGAACCACGTCGGCGTGGTCTCCGGCATCGTCTTCTGCACGGCGCCCAGCAGCGCCGAGTTGCGGATCGACTGCGTGACCACCGGTGACGAGGAGGCACCCAGCACGCTCGCGGCCACCCAGGCCACCAGCAGCACCGCCAGGGTGTTCGCCGCGGCCCCGCCGATCCCGTCCGCGACCCGCAGCGGGCCCTGGTCCAGCTCCCGGCGCAGCTTCATGGCCAGCCGCCCGGCCAGCTCGTGACCCACCACTCCGGGCACCAGCACCGTGAGCACCGCCGTGACCGTCGCCGCCGGGGTGCCCGCCGTGACCAGCTCCATCATCCAGGGCAGCACCCACACGCCGATCACGGCGCCGCCCACGAAACCTGCCAACGAGACACAGCCGGCCACCAGGCCACGGCGGTACCCGGACGCCGCGTAGGCCAGGATGACCAGCATCAGCAGGAGGTCGAGCACGTCCACGGAGCCGCCTTTCTCTGGGGCCCCTTAGTACGCGCCGGGCGGGCCCATTGATCAGTCACGCGCGTGTGGTGCCGCGGAAACGACCACACACGCGTGGACCTGTAAAAACGTCCCGGACACACCTGATGGTTCCACCGGGTGGCACACCACACATCGCGGGCCGCGCGGATCCGGGTCAGGGTGGGTCCATGCGTGTCTTCGGGAATGCTCGGGGGCCTCGAATACGGAACGGGCGGCGAGAACCCCGCCCCGTACGCCACGGACGCCCGGAACACCGGGCGGACGGGGCCCGCACACGATCGGGGCGCGAGCCCCGGCCCCCCGGACCGTGGAGTCCGCGCCGCCCCTGGGCGGCGCTGCCGAAGCCGGCCCTCGTCCTGCTGGCCTGCGTGCCGGGCCTCCTCGCCGTCGCGGCGCTCGTGACCTGCGCGGCGGGCGTGGACCGAAGCGCGACGCGCGCGGCCGTCGCGCCCCCGGTGACGGCGCGGGCGGCGGCGGAACGCCCCGTCGAACGGCCGCCCATCGTGCCGCGGTCGACGTGGCTCCGGTCCGCGGACCCGCACCGGCAGCCACCGCCCCGCTACGACGACCGCGTCGTCGCGGTCTTCGTCCACCACACCGACTCGCCGAACGGCTACGACTGCGCCGACGTGCCCCGCATCATCGGCGACCTCTACGCGGGCCAGACCGGCGCCAAGCAGTGGGACGACATCGGCTACAACTTCCTCGTCGACCGCTGCGGCACCATCTACGAGGGCCGCGCCGGCGGTGTCGACCGGCCCGTCACCGGAGCCCACGCCCAGGGCTTCAACCACCGCACCGCCGGGATCGCCGCGATCGGCACCTTCACGGCGGGCGTGCCGGTGCCGAAGGCCATGACCGACGCCATCGCCCGCCTCGCCGCCTGGAAGCTCGGCCTCGGCGGCGTCGACCCCCGGGGCACCGTCCGCCTCGTCTCCAGCAACAGCCTCAGCCGCTACCCCAAGGGCAGCACCGCCGTCCTGCCCACCATCGCCGGGCACGACGACGGCTTCATGACGAGCTGCCCGGGCGCCGCCCTCGCCGCCCGCCTCCCGGAGATCCGCGCCGATGCGGCCCGCTACCAGGGCCGCTGACCGCCCGCCCGAGTCCGCGCGCTCCCCGCCCCGGGTCCCGTCCCTGGCGAGCCCGCACGACCGGTCACAGCCGCGCCGCAGGCCGCTCACAGCCTCCGCAGAGCCGAGCCGCCCAGCATCGGGTGTACGCACTGACCGGAGGTGGGGATCATGAACATCAGTCGGCGGGAGAACACGGGACACCCGGAGCGGGCGGGCGGCTGGGCGAACGGAGTCCGGGGCCCCTGGGTGGTGGTCTGCGCGGCGGCGACCGTCGTCCTCGGTCCGGCGGCGGTCACGGCCTCCGCGCTGGGACAGGCCAACGCGGCCCCCCTGCGCCACACCGTGCGGGCCGAGCAGCCGCAGGCCTACCTCCCCGCGGATCTCACCCGGCGCAGGACGACGGCCTGAGCGCGCCGCCGACGGTCCGCGCGGCGCACGCTGCCCGGGCGCCGGGGCAGGCCCGAGGTCAGCTCTCCCGGAACCGCTCCCACAGCTTCGGGTAGCGCTCCGCGACGAGGGGCTCGTTCTCGAAGTCCAGCGGGGTACCGGCCGGCTCGGCGGCCGCGCCCGGGATGCCGAGGTCAGGTGCCACGGCGCCGGTCAGCTGCTCATAGGCCTCGTCCGCCGCGTACCCGAGCTCCTCGCCGTCGCCGTCGATCTCCTCGTCGAAGTCGTCCAGCAGCTCGGCGAGCGTGTCGGGGTCGTGCATCGCGCCCTCGAAGACCTCGCGGCCCTGGCCGATCAGCCAGCACCGGAAGAAGTCGAAGGCGTCGTCGCTGGCCCCGTCCAGCAGGACCCAGGCGGCGCCCCACAGATCCCAGCGGTAGGCACGGTTGTAGCGGGACTCGAAGTGCCGGGCGAAGTCCAGGACCGAGTCGGGGTCCAACTGGACGAGCCGTTCGACCAGCAGGTCGGCCTGTTCCTCGGGATCGCCCTCGGCAGCCTCGCGGGTCGAATCCACCAGCTGCCAGAACTCCGTCTCGTCCATCACGGGTCAAGCATCGGGCCTGCGCGGGAGGGACGCACGCGGAGTGGCGCAGATTGTTATGCGTGCACATGCCGAAGGTAAAACCGCCGGGTTCGTACGGATTTCAAGCGGCGCGCGTCCGCGGCCCTCCACGGAACCGCGATCACCGGTAGAGCGCGGCCGACCGGACGGCGTCCTCGGCGCAGCGCTCCCGCAGCGACGCCGGAGCCAGCACCTCCACCTCCGGTCCGAGTCCGCGCAGCTGGGCGCGGGCGACCTCCTCCGACTCCATGAGCAGCGTGAGGCCCACCCAGCCCTGCCCGTCGGGCACACCGGACATCCCCAGCGCCTCCTTCGCGGACGCCGGATCCAGCACGTACGGCAGCCGGCGGACGCCGTCCGGGGACAGCCGGACGGTGATCTCGGCCCGCAGGACGGACCGGGCGAACTCCTCGGCCCGCTCCGCCCAGAACCCCGGCAGATCGAACCCGTCCTCCCGCCGGAACCGCTCCGCGCCGGGCTCGACGGCGGTGAACCGGTCGATCCGGTACACCCGGAAGGCCTCCGTACCGGACACACGTGCGCAGAGGTACCACAGGCCCGCCTTGAGGACGAGACCGTACGGTTCGAGCGTCCGCTCCACCTCCGAGGCGTCCCGCCGGTACCGCGCGACGATCGGCCGGTCGTCCCAGACCGCGTCCGCGACCGACGGGAGCAGCTCCGGCGTCTGCGGCTCGCTGAACCAGGCGGGCGCGTCCAGATGGAAACGCTGCGCCGCCGTCCGCGAGGCGTCCCGCACCGAGGGCTGGAGCGCCGCCGACACCTTCAGCCGGGCCGCCGACGCCGTGTCCTCCAGGCCCATCTCACGCAGCGCCCCCGGCACCCCGCTCAGGAACAGCGCCTCCGCCTCGCTGCGCGCCAGACCCGTGAGACCCGTGCGGTAGCCCCCGACCAGGCGGTAGCCACCGGCCCGGCCCCGGTCCGCGTACACCGGGACCCCCGCCTCGGAGAGCGCCTGCGCGTCCCGCGTGATGGTGCGCTCGGACACCTCCAGCTCCCGCGCCAGCTCGGCGGCGGTCATCGACGTCCGGGTCTGGAGCAGCAGCACCATCTTGATCAGACGAGCAGCGCGCATGCGTTCATGATGCCGGGCCCCACTGACAACAAGGAGACGGACCGCTGACAACCCGGCCACGGCGGGAACGCCGATGAGGGGCACGGCCTGCGCCGTGCCCCTCATCGGGTGTCCTTCTTACCGCCGGCGCTGCGACCGCTGTCGCCGCCGGGGCCTACAGGCCGTAGCGCTCCCGGGCCTCCTTGACCGCGGACGCCTTGACCTCACCGCGGCGGGCGAGCTGCGCGAGCGCCGCGACGACGATCGACTCGGCGTCCACACCGAAGTGGCGGCGGGCCGCCGCGCGGGTGTCGGAGAGACCGAAGCCGTCGGCACCGAGCGAGGACCAGTCCTGCTCGACCCACTGCGCGATCTGGTCCGGGACCTGGCGCATGTAGTCGGAGACCGCGAGGACCGGGCCCTCGGCGCCCTGCAGCGCCTGGCGGACGAACGGCACCCGCTCCTCGCCGCGCAGCAGGGCCGCGTCGGCCTCCAGCGCGTCACGGCGCAGCTCGGTCCAGGAGGTCGCGGACCACACGTCGGCGGCCACACCCCACTCCTCGGCGAGCAGCTTCTGGGCGGCGAGCGTCCAGTGGATCGCCGTGCCGGAGCCGAGCAGCTGGATCCGCGGGGCGTTCGCCGCCGCCACGTTCACGCCCGCCGACTCCGCCGTGTTGAAGCGGTACAGGCCCTTGAGGATGCCCTCGTCGACACCCGCGGGCTTCGCGGGCTGCTGCATCGGCTCGTTGTAGACGGTCAGGTAGTAGAAGACGTTCTGGTCCTCGCCCGGGGCCGCCTCGCCGTACATCCGGCGCAGACCGTCCTTGACGATCGCCGCGATCTCGTAGGCGAACGCGGGGTCGTAGGACAGCGCGGCCGGGTTGGTCGCCGCGATGACGGGGGAGTGGCCGTCGGCGTGCTGGAGGCCCTCACCGGTCAGCGTCGTGCGGCCGGCGGTGGCGCCGACCAGGAAGCCGCGGCCGAGCTGGTCGCCGAGCTGCCACATCTGGTCGGCCGTGCGCTGCCAGCCGAACATCGAGTAGAAGATGTAGAACGGGATCATCGCTTCGCCGTGCGTGGCGTACGCGGTGGACGCAGCGATGAAGTCGGCCATCGAACCGGCCTCGGTGATCCCCTCGTTGAGGATCTGGCCGTTCGTGGCCTCCTTGTAGTACATCAGCTGGTCGCGGTCGACCGGCTCGTACGTCTGGCCCTTCGGCGAGTAGATGCCGAGCGACGGGAAGAGCGACTCCATACCGAAGGTACGGGCCTCGTCGGGCACGATCGGCACCCAGCGCCTGCCGGTCTCCTTGTCGCGGACCAGGTCCTTGACGAGGCGGACGAACGCCATGGTGGTCGCGATGTTCTGCGAGCCGGAGCCCTTGTCGAAGGACGCGAACGCCTTGTCGGCGGCGGCGGGCAACGGGGCCAGCGGGTGCGTGCGGCGGGCCGGGGCCGGACCGCCGAGGGCGGCGCGCCGCTCCTGGAGGTAGCGGACCTCGGGGGAGTCGGCGCCCGGGTGGCCGTAGGGCACCACGCCGTCGACGAACTGGCTGTCGGAGATGGGCAGTTCGAGCAGGTCACGCATCTGCTTGAACTCGTCCGTCGACAGCTTCTTCATCTGGTGGTTGGCGTTCTTCGACGCGAAGCCCTCACCGAGGGTGTGGCCCTTGACCGTCTGGGCCAGGATCACGGTCGGCGCGCCCTTGTGCTCGACGGCCGCCCGGTACGCGGCGTAGACCTTGCGCGCCTCGTGGCCACCGCGCGAGAGGTGGAAGCACTCCAGGATCTTGTCGTCGCTCAGCAGCTTCGCCATCTCGACGAGCGCCGGGTCGGCGCCGAAGAAGTCCTGGCGGATGTAGGCGGCGTCGCGGGTCTGGTACGTCTGCACCTGCGCGTCGGGTACCTGGCGCAGGCGGCGGACGAGCGCGCCCGTGGTGTCGAGCTGGAACAGCTCGTCCCACGCGTTGCCCCACAGCGACTTCACGACGTTCCAGCCGGCGCCGCGGAACTGGGCCTCCAGCTCCTGCACGATCTTGAAGTTCGCGCGCACCGGGCCGTCGAGGCGCTGGAGGTTGCAGTTGATGACGAAGGTCAGGTTGTCCAGACCCTCGCGGGAAGCCAGTGCGAGTGCCGCGGTCGACTCCGGCTCGTCCATTTCGCCGTCACCGAGGAACGCCCACACGTGGGACGCCGAGACGTCCTTGATGCCGCGGTTGGTGAGGTAGCGGTTGAAGCGTGCCTGGTAGATCGCCGACAGCGGGCCGAGGCCCATGGAGACGGTCGGGAACTCCCACAGCCAGGGCAGCCGGCGCGGGTGCGGGTACGACGGGAGGCCGTTGCCGCCCGACTCCTGGCGGAAGTTGTCCAGGTGCTGCTCGTCCAGGCGCCCGTCGAGGAACGCGCGGGCGTAGATACCGGGGGAGGCGTGGCCCTGGATGTAGAGCTGGTCGCCGGACCCGTCGGCCTCCTTGCCCTTGAAGAAGTGGTTGAAGCCCGTCTCGTAGAGCCAGGCCGCGGAGGCGAAGGTGGCGATGTGGCCGCCCACGCCGTGCTTCGCGCCGCGGGTGACCATCGCGGCCGCGTTCCAGCGGTTCCACGCGGTGATCCGGGACTCCATCGCCTCGTCACCGTCCACGGTGGGCTCGGCGGAGGTCGGGATGGAGTTGACGTAGTCGGTCTCGAGCAGCTTGGGCAGCGCGAGACCGTTGCCCTCGGCGCGCTCCAGCGTGCGGCGCATCAGGTACGCGGCACGGTGCGGCCCGGCCGCCTGGGTGACGGCGTCCAGGGAGGCCTGCCATTCGGCGGTCTCCTCGGGGTCGCGGTCCGGGAGCTGGTCGAGCTCGCTCGGCTGGATTGCGGTGGGGTCGGTCATTGCGCCGCCTTCCGGATGCGGAGGGGGGTTCCCTCGTCGGCAAGGGGTTTTCGGGGGTGCCCTTGGTCTTTGGCAGG
The DNA here is from genome assembly GCF_036231965.1 of Streptomyces sp. NBC_01428. Classification (NCBI taxonomy): domain Bacteria; kingdom Bacillati; phylum Actinomycetota; class Actinomycetes; order Kitasatosporales; family Streptomycetaceae; genus Streptomyces; species Streptomyces sp. NBC_01428. Next base: position 6,568,834 of record NZ_CP109499.1, read on the forward strand.
ACAGGGCGGGGGGCTCGGGTGGGAGCCCGTCGGTGACTGTAACTCCCTGATCGATGATCGATCAAAGGGTTCCGGGAGAAAACCTCTTCAGATCGGAAAAGTCGGCACGGCGTGCCTCGCCCTCAGGCACGGGGTGCCTCGGAAATCCGGGATTCCCGCAGGTGAGGGCACGCTTGAGCGCGGGTGTGCTCCGCTGTGCCCGCAGGTCGCAGCGGCCCGAGAGTCACCGGGGGGCGGGTGCCGGGTCACGCGTCCCGGCGCACGGCCGCCCCGCACCCCTCACGGACGGGGTGCGCACCCGAGGACATGGGCCTTGACCAGGTCGGCGATCAGCGGATCGCGGCGCCGAAAGGCGTCCACGAGGGCCTCGTGCTCCTCCGCGTACGACTGCTGCACCGTCCCCAGCCACCTTATGGACAGGGCGGTGAAGACCTCGATGCCCAGGCCCTCCCAGGTGTGCAGGAGGACGGAGTTCCCGGCCGCCCGCACCAGCTCCCGGTGGAAGCCCACGGTGTGCCGGACCTGGCCGGTCCCGTCGGACAGCCGGTCGGCCTCGTACAGGGCGCTCACATGCGGTTCCAGGGCCGAGCAGTCGTCGGCGAGACGTTCGGCCGCCAGCTCCGCCGCGATGGCCTCCAGACCGGCGCGTACGGGGTAGCTCTCCTCCAGGTCGGCGGCGGTCAGGTTCCGCACCCGCACGCCCTTGTTCGGCGCGGACTCGATCAGCCGCAGCGACTCCAGCTCGCGCAGTGCCTCCCGCACCGGGGTCTGGCTGACCTCCAGCTCGGTGGCGATCCGCCGCTCCACGATCCGCTCGCCCGGCTTCCAGCGACCGCTGACGATCCCCTCCACGATGTGCTCGCGGATCTGTTCGCGCAGCGAGTGGACGACGGGCGCGGTCATGAAGGCTCCTTTGGGAGGAGTGCGGGACCCCGAGGGCGTTTGACGTTTAGACAATAAGGCCGTGCCCGTGCCGGGGAGGGGCGCATGGGGGCGCTTTACCGCAGGTGAGACGAGACTTACACGTTGTCGAAGCGATCCCGCCCGTAAAGACCCGTACCGGACGGTGTCCGGACGCGTCACGTCCGTGTCACGTCGGGAACCCCACCGCCCCGTACGCGGTGGTCACGGGCGAGGAGGGCGCGCCGACGGTGTGCCCCGGTCCGCCCCAGGGGGAGTCATGAACGGTCGGGCACGCGTCAGGGGAGTCCGCGCGGCGGTCACGGTGGCGGCGGCCGCGCTGGTGGCCGCCGGGCTGACCGGCTGCCGGCCGATGGAGACCCGCGCGGCGGACCCGGGGTCCGGACGGGCACCGGCGGCGGTCTCCCGGACGGTGGACGGTCCCGCGGCCCCGAGGGAGTGCGGTCTCTGCCGGGGAACGGTGGAAAACACCGCGCCCCCGTCCGGAACTCCGGACGGGGGCGCGGCGACGGTGCGGTGGGTGCCGCTGCCCTGACTACAGGCCGAGCTCGACCTCGAACTCGCCGGCCTCCAGGATCGCCTTGACCGCGGTCAGGTAACGGGCCGCGTCGGCGCCGTCCACCAGACGGTGGTCGTAGGAGAGCGTCAGGTAGGTCATGTCGCGGACGCCGATGACGGTGCCCTCTTCCGTCTCGATGACGGCCGGACGCTTGACCGTGGCGCCGATGCCGAGGATCGCGACCTGGTTCGGGGGCACGATGATCGTGTCGAAGAGCGCGCCGCGCGAACCGGTGTTGGAGATGGTGAAGGTCGCACCGGACAGCTCGTCCGGAGTGATCTTGTTCGCCCGGACCTTGCCCGCCAGGTCGGCGGTGGCCTTGGCGATGCCGGCGATGTTCAGGTCGCCCGCGCGCTTGATGACCGGGGTCATCAGTCCCTTCTCCGAGTCCACCGCGATACCGATGTTCTCGGTGTCGAAGTAGGTGATCGTGCCCTCGTCCACGTTGATCCGGGCGTTGACGGCCGGGTGGGCCTTCAGCGCCTGGGCCGCCGCCTTCACGAAGAACGGCATCGGGGAGAGCTTGACGCCCTCGCGGGCCGCGAAGGAGTCCTTCGCCTGCGCGCGGAGCTTCATCAGCCGGGTGATGTCGACCTCGACGACCGAGGACAGCTGGGCCTGCTCGTGCAGGGCCTTCACCATGTTGTCGCCGATGACCTTGCGGATGCGCGGCATCTTGACGGTCTGACCGCGCAGCGGGGAGACCTCCAGGGCCGGCGCCTTCTTGGCGGCGGCGGCCGGAGCGGCGGCGGCCGGAGCCGGAGCCGCGGCGGCGGCCTTCGCGGCCTCGGCGGCGGCGATGACGTCCTGCTTGCGGATACGACCGCCGACGCCGGTGCCCTTGACGGCCGCGAGGTCGACGCCGTTCTCGGCGGCGAGCTTGCGGACCAGCGGGGTCACGTACGCGCCGTCGTCACCGGAGGTCGCGGCGGGCGCCGGGGCCGGGGTGACGGGGGCGGGCGCGGCCGGCGCGGGGGCCGGAGCAGCCGGAGCGGCCGGAGCCTGCGGCTGTGCGGGGGCCGGAGCGGCAGGTGCCTGAGCCTGGGCCGGAGCCGGAGCCGGGGCGGCGGGTGCCGCCGGGGCCTGCGGCTGGGCCGGAGCCGGAGCCGGCGCGGGCTTCTCGGCGGGGGCGGCGGGAGCGGCCGGAGCCGCGGCGGCCGGAGCGGCACCGGGAGCGCCGATGACGGCGAGCCTGGCGCCGACCTCGGCGGTCTCGTCCTCGCCGACCACGATCTCCAGCAGCACACCGGCGGTGGGCGAGGGGATCTCGGTGTCGACCTTGTCCGTCGACACCTCCAGCAGCGGCTCGTCCTCGGCGACCTCGTCGCCGACTTCCTTCAGCCAGCGGGTGACGGTGCCCTCGGTGACGGACTCGCCGAGCGCGGGCAGGACGACGTCCGTGCCCTCGGCGGAACCGCCGCCGGACGCGGCCTCGGCGGTCGGGGCCGGCGCGGGGGCCTCGGCCTCGGTGGACGGGGTGGCCTGCGGGGCGGGCTCCGGCTCGGCGGCCGGGGCCTCCTCGGCGGCGGGGGCCGGGGCGGCGGCGGGCGCGCCCGTGCCGTCGTCGATGACGGCCAGCTCGGCGCCGACCTCGACGGTCTCGTCCTCGGCGACCTTGATGGACGCGAGGATGCCCGCGGCGGGCGAGGGGATCTCGGTGTCGACCTTGTCGGTCGACACCTCCAGCAGCGGCTCGTCGGCCTCGACGCGCTCGCCCTCGGCCTTCAGCCAGCGGGTGACGGTGCCCTCGGTGACGCTCTCACCGAGCGCCGGAAGGGTTACGGAAACCGGCATGGTTTCTGTTGCTCCTTACGAATTTTGCGGAAGTCTGTGGTCGTCGCCGCGCCCTGCTCGACGCGGGTGACTGGGGCCGGCCGGGAGGCCGGTCAGTCGTGCGAGTGCAGCGGCTTGCCCGCGAGGGCGAGGTGGGCCTCGCCGAGCGCCTCGCTCTGCGTCGGGTGGGCGTGGATGAGCTGGGCGACCTCGGCCGGCAGCGCTTCCCAGTTGTAGATCAGCTGGGCTTCGCCGACCTGCTCGCCCATGCGGTCGCCGACCATGTGGACGCCGACCACGGCACCGTCCTTCACCTGGACGAGCTTGATCTCGCCCGAGGTGTTGAGGATCTTGCTCTTGCCGTTGCCCGCCAGGTTGTACTTCAGAGCGACGACCTTGTCCGCGCCGTAGATCTCCTTGGCCTTGGCCTCGGTGATACCCACGGAGGCGACCTCGGGGTGGCAGTACGTCACCCGCGGGACACCGTCGTAGTCGATCGGGACGGTCTTCAGACCGGCCAGACGCTCCGCCACCAGGATGCCCTCGGCGAAGCCGACGTGCGCGAGCTGGAGCGTCGGGACCAGGTCACCGACGGCGGAGACGGTCGGGACGTTCGTGCGCATGTACTCGTCGACCAGGACGTAGCCGCGGTCCATCGCGACGCCCTGCTCCTCGTAGCCGAGGCCGGCCGAGACCGGGCCGCGGCCGACGGCGACGAGCAGCACCTCGGCCTCGAACTCCTTGCCGTCGGCGAGGGTGACCTTGACACCGTTCTGGGTGTATTCGGCCTTCGAGAAGAACGTGCCCAGGTTGAACTTGATGCCGCGCTTGCGGAACGCGCGCTCAAGAAGCTTGGAGGAGTTCTCGTCCTCGAGGGGCGCGAGGTGCTTGAGACCCTCGATGATCGTGACCTCGGAGCCGAAGGACTTCCACGCGGAGGCGAACTCCACGCCGATGACCCCGCCGCCCAGGATGATCGCGGACTGCGGCACGCGGTCCAGGACGAGGGCGTGGTCCGAGGAGATGATGCGGTTGCCGTCGATCTCCAGGCCCGGCAGCGACTTCGGCACGGAGCCGGTCGCGAGCAGCACGTGACGGCCCTGGACGCGCTGGCCGTTCACGTCGACCGAGGTCGGGGACGACAGACGGCCCTCACCCTCGATGTACGTCACCTTGCGGGACGCGATCAGACCCTGCAGACCCTTGTACAGACCGGAGATGACCCCGTCCTTGTACTTGTGGACCGCGGGTACGTCGATGCCCTCGAAGGTGGCCTTGACGCCGAACTGCTCGCTCTCGCGGGCCTGGTCGGCGATCTCGCCCGCGTGCAGCAGGGCCTTGGTGGGGATGCACCCACGGTGCAGGCAGGTACCGCCGACCTTGTCCTTCTCGATCAGGGCGACGTCCAGACCCAGCTGCGCTCCGCGCAGCGCCGCGGCGTAACCGCCGCTACCACCGCCGAGGATCACTAGGTCGAAAACGGTGCTGGCGTCGTTCGCCACGTCACGTCCTCCATGCATGTGCGCCACGCCGGTCTCCAGTGACCGGTCGGCGGCTGGTGTCCGGCCGCTCTTCTTCGGCCCTGTGGTGGGGGCCCTGTCCTGCCGAGAACCCATCTTCGCACTTGTCGAGGGCGAGCGAGACGCCGGGCCGGTGTGTGGGACGTCTGATCCATCACGTCGACAGGGTGCGGGGCGGGGCGAACCTGCGGATTTCGTCGAAGACGAAACCGTCATACGGCCATACGAACGGCCCCGGGTGCGGGAACACCCGGGGCCGTTCGTCGCCCGGAGGATCAGCCCAGGTCGCCTGCCGCCGTCAGTTCGGCGAGACGGACCAGGGTGCGGACCGCGGAGCCGGTGCCGCCCTTGGGGGTGTAGCCGAAGGGACCGGCCTCGTTGAACGCCGGGCCCGCGATGTCCACGTGGGCCCAGGTGATGCCCTCGCCGACGAACTCGCGCAGGAACAGACCGGCGACCAGGCCGCCGCCCATCCGCTCGCCCATGTTGGCGATGTCGGCGGTGGGGGAGTCCATGCCCTTGCGCAGGTGCTCGGGCAGCGGCATCGGCCAGGACTCCTCGCCGACCTCCTCGGCGGCGTCGACGATCGAGGCGCGGAACGCGTCGTCGTTGGCCATCACGCCGAAGGTGCGGTTGCCGAGCGCGAGGACCATCGCGCCGGTCAGCGTCGCCACGTCGACGATCGCGTCCGGCTTCTCCTCGGAGGCCTTCCACAGCGCGTCGGCGAGGACCAGCCGGCCCTCGGCGTCGGTGTTGAGGACCTCGACGGTCTTGCCGCTGTACATGCGCAGCACGTCACCCGGGCGGGTGGCGGAGCCCGACGGCATGTTCTCGGCGAGCGCGAGCCAGCCGGTGACGTTGACGTCCAGGCCGAGACGCGCGGCGGTGACGACGGCGGCGAAGACCGCGGCGGCGCCGGCCATGTCGCACTTCATCGTCTCGTTGTGCCCGGCCGGCTTCAGCGAGATGCCGCCCGAGTCGTAGGTGATGCCCTTGCCCACGAAGGCGAGGTGCTTCTTCGCCTTCGAGGAGGTGTACGACAGCTTCACCAGGCGCGGACCGGCGGCCGAGCCGGCGCCGACGCCGAGGATGCCGCCGAAGCCGCCCTTGACGAGCGCCTTCTCGTCGAACACCTGGACCTTGATGCCGTGCTCCTTGCCGGCCGCGGTGGCGACGGCGGCGAAGGACTCCGGGTTGAGGTCGTTCGGCGGGGTGTTGACGAGGTCGCGGGCGCGGTTCAGCTCGTCGGTCAGGGCGGTGGCGCGCGCGACGGCCGCCTTGTACGCGGCGTCCCGGGGCTTGCCGCCGAGCAGCGTGACCTCGCCGAGCGGGCCCTTGCCGTTCTTCGCGGAGTCGCCGGAGCGGCCGCTGTCCTTGTACGCGTCGAACGAGTACGCGCCGAGCAGCGCGCCCTCGGCGACGGCACCGGCGTCGGCCGCGTCCGTCACGGGCAGCGCGAACGCGGCCTTCTTGGCACCGGCGAGCGCACGGGCGGCGACACCGGCGGCGCGGCGCAGCGCCTCGGCGCCGAAGCTGTCGTCCTCCTCCGGAGCGGCTCCCAGGCCCACGGCCAGCACGACGGGGGCCTTGAATCCGGAGGGTGCGGGCAGCTTGGTCACCTCGCCCTCGGAGCCGGAGGCGCCGAGGGTCTCCAGGATTCCGGCGAGCCCGCCGTCGTACGCCTTGTCCACGGCCTCGGCGCCCGGCGCGACGACCGGGCCCTTGGGGCCCTTCGCGACGCCGACGACGATCGCGTCGGCCCGCAGACCGGACGCTGCGGCGGTGCTGAGAGTGAGAGCAGTCACGGTGGTGAGATCTCCGCTTCCTTGAAAGTTCTTCTGGCCGAGAGAGGTGGGTCGACCGGGCCCGACGGCTGACCCTAGATCCGTCCTCGGGGGCGGTCCTTGCCGGGGCCCCTGCCAGGAGCCGGGCGAGTACCCGGGACGAGCCTACGCTCGGGCGCGCGTTTCGCTCATTCCTGCGGGCGTTCACCTGGAGGTGGTGCCATTGTCCGGTTCCCGCCCCTCACTCGTGGTGACCTGAGCAACACTCGTCGTGTTCCAGCGGGCACGGCGCCCGCTGCTTTGCATGATTTCCACAGATCCCTCTCGGTTTCCACCGAAAAGAGGGATCTTCGAGGGGGAGACGTCGACATGGCACCGAACACGCACCGAAAGAGAGCGACGGCCGCCGCCGTGGCGGCCGCCGGACTCCTGGCGCTGGGAGTGGGGGCACCCGGCGCGACCGCGGCGACGACGCCGAGGATCGATCTCAAGGTCCTGGTCGTCGACAACGGCGCGGGCCAGGTGGCCGCGATCACCGCCGAGCTGAAGAACAGCGGCATCCCGTACACCACGCTCGACCTGACCGACACGGGCCGCCCGAAGATCGACGCCGCGTTCCTGAGCGACACCGTGAACGGCGTCCCGCGCGCCAGGTACCAGGGCGTCGTCCTCCCGAACGAGGCGCCGTTCGGCCCGGGTTCGGCCGAGCAGACCGCCCTGGAGACCTACGAGAAGACCTTCGCCATTCCGCAGGTCGACGCCTACACGTGGGCGCATCCGGAGGTCGGGCTCGACTACACCGACCAGAACGGCGGCTGGTCCGGCGTCCTCGACGGCCTCCGTACCCAGGTGACCGCCGCGGGCACCGCGGGACCGTTCCGCTACCTCGACGGACCGCTCACCTTCGAGGACAACGACCCCGCGGTGGACGAGAGCTACGGCTACGCGGCGCACCCGAGGGAGGGGTTCACCAGCTATCTGAACGCCCCCACCGGCGGCACGCTGCTCGGCCAGTACGCGCACGACGGCCGCCGCGAACTCGTGGTGACGTTCGCGTACAACCAGTACCAGAAGCAGTTCAAGGTCCTGGCCCGCGGCATCGTCGAGTGGCTCACGCAGGGCGTGCACCTCGGGCAGAGCAGGAACTACTTCTCCGTCCACGTCGACGACGTCTTCGCGCCCGACGCCCGCTGGGACTCCCAGCGCAACTGCACGCCCGGCGACATCGACTGCGCGGGCGGAAACGGCGAGGACAGCACCACGCCGATCCGGATGACCGCCGACGACGCCGCCTACGCGGCCCAGTGGCAGGCCGCCCACGGCTTCACCCTCGACATGGTCTTCAACGCGGGCGCGGGCGAGGAGTGGAAGAGCGAGAACGGCGGCACCGACGCCCTCGCCACCAGGCTGCTCGCGGACCGGGCCAAGTACCGCTGGGTGAACCACACCTACACACACCTGTTCCTCGGCTGCGTCCAGGACACCACCACCGTGCCGTGGAGCTGCTCGAAGAACGCCGACGGCACGACCAAGTACATGAGCCGGGCCGACATCTCCGCCGAGATCTCGCAGAACAACAGCTGGGCCTCCTCGCACGGTCTGTCCACGGACCGCACCGAGCTGGTCACCGGCGAGCACTCGGGCCTGCGGACGCTGCCCCAGCAGCCCGACGACAACCCGAACCTGGCGGGCGCCCTGTCCGCGAACGGCGTCAGATGGACCGGCTCCGACAACTCCCGTGAGCCCGCGCAGCGTTCGGTCGGCAGCGCCCTGACCGTGCCGCGCTACCCGATGAACGTGTACTACAACGCGGGCCGGGCCGAGGAGATGGCCGACGAGTACAACTGGATCTACACCTCGAAGGCCGACGGCGGCAGCGGCCTCTGCGAGAACAACGCGACGTCCACCTGCCTGCCGGCCCCGCTGAACACGGCCACCGGCTACGCCGACCACATCGTCCCGCAGGAGGCGCGCACCGCGCTCGGGCACGCCATCGGCAACGACCCACGCCCGCACTACGTCCACCAGTCCAACCTGGCCGAGGACCGCATCCTCTATCCGGTCCTGGACAAGGTGCTCGCCGACTACCGGGCCCTCTACGCCGACAACGCCCCGCTGCAGAACCCCCGGCAGAGCGCCATCGGCACCGAGCTGCAGCGCCGCACCGCCTGGCAGGCGGCCCTGGCGGGCGGCAAGGTCACGGCCTACCGCGTCGGCAACACCGTCACCGTCACCGCCCCGTCCGGCACCCAGATCCCGGTGACCGTGCCGGAGGGGACCAAGAAGCAACTCCTGCTCGGCACGGCCGTGTTCGGCACCGCGTACGCCGGGCAGCGCAACGACTGGACCACCCCGGAGCTCCTCCAGTCCGCTCTGAAGCTCAACCTGCCCGGCTAGAGGAGCAGCCTCGCGGCTCGACGCGCACCCCGGTCCGACCGGCCGGGGTGCGCGTCCGAGCCGTGCAACCGGAGGGCCGGGGGCGCCCTCCGGACGGAACCGTCCCAGGGGGGAACCGCGCATGATGCGCACCGGCCGTCATGTCACCATGCTCACCGAAGGCACCTACCCGCACGTCCACGGCGGGGTCAGCACCTGGTGCGACCAGCTCGTCAAGGGCATGCCCGAGGTCGACTTCCACATCGTCTCGCTCACCGGCAGCGGCCGCGAACCCGTGACGTGGGACCTGCCGCCCAACGTCTACCGGCACACCTCGGTGCCCACCTGGGGCCCGCGGCCCGGCCGCACCCGGGCACCCCTGGGCCGTGCCCGCCGCCGCTTCACCGACACCTACGAGCGGTTCCTGCTCGCCTTCCTCGACCCGGATCCGGACCGGCCCGGGGACTTCGGCGACGCCCTGTACGAACTGGCCGTCCTCGCCCGCGACGGACGCCTCTCCGCCGCCCTGCGCGGCGAGGCCGCCCTGCGCTCCCTGATGTGGATCTGGACCCTGCCGCACCTGCCGACGGCAGCCGCCGCGCCCACCGTGCACGACGCGCTCACGGCGACGGACCTGCTGGAACACGCGCTGCGCCCGCTCGGCGTCCGCGTCCCCGAGGACTCCGTCGCCCACGCCGTCAGCAGCGGCCTCGCCACCCTGCCCGCGCTCGCGGCGCACCACCTCGACGGCGTCCCGTTCCTGCTCACCGAGCACGGCATCTACCTGCGCGAGCGCTACCTCGGCTACCGCGCCGCCGAACAGCGCTGGCCCGTCAAGGCGTTCATGCTCGGCTTCTACCGCGAACTGAACTCCCTGGGCTACCGCGCCGCCGACCTCATCACGCCCTGCAACCAGTACAACCGGCGCTGGGAGGAGCGCGGCGGCGCCGACGGCGACCGGATCCGCACGGTCTACAACGGCGTCGACCCGCACGCCTTCCCGCACGCGGGCCCCGAACCCGCCGTGCCCACCCTCACCTGGTGCGGCCGCGTCGACCCCATCAAGGACCTGGAGACCCTGCTGCGCGCCTACGGCATGGTGCGCGCCGAACTCCCCGACACCCGGCTGCGGTTGTTCGGCCCCGTACCACCCGGCGGGGAGGCGTACCGGACCCGCCTGGAGAAGCTCGCCGCCGAACTGGGCGTCACCGACGGGCTGACCTTCGAGGGCCGCATCAGCGAGGTGTGGCGGGCCTACGCGGCCGGGCACGTCGTCATGCTGTCGTCCATCTCCGAGGGCTTCCCCTTCTCCATCATCGAGGCGATGTCGTGCGGCCGGACGACGGTCTCCACGGACGTCGGCGGGGTCCGCGAGGCGGTCGGGGACACCGGCCTCGTCGTCCCGCCGCGCGAACCGGAGAAGATGGCGGCCGCCGCCCTCACCCTGCTCCGCGACGACGAACGGCGCGCGGAACTGGGTGAGTCGGCCCGGCAGCGGGTCATCGACCGGTTCACGCTGCGCCGTTCCGTCGACGCCTTCCGGACGATCTACCAGGAGCTCGCCGGACGGCCCGCGGTCTACGAGCCCACCGTCGAGACCGTCGCCGACTGGACCGTCGAACTCCGCGACCCCTGGTACCAGGCCGTCGCCACGGACGGGACCGGCCGGTGAGCGACACCCTGCGCCCGCCCGGCGCCTTCGAGGACGTCGAGGGCACCCTTGCCGCGCTGCCCGCCCAGCGCCGCTCCCCGAGCTGGGCGCGCCCCGACCCGATCGACGAACTCGCCGACAAAATGGCTGAGTTCGTCGCCGCCGCCGTCCACCCCGACGAGGTCGCCGCGGCCCTGGAGTCCGACGGCATGTCCGACGACCAGATACGCGAACGCTACGGCGTCCGGAACTCCTTCGCGCTGGCCGAGGAGTTGTACGGCCGGGTCGCGCGGAACCACCCCGAACCGGCGGAACCGCCCCACGACCCCTGGCGGATCGGCCTCCTCGGCTGCCTCCTCCGGGGCATCGTCTTCGCCCTCCCCGGCCTCGGCCACGTCCTCGCCGCACCGCTTCTCGCCGGCCCCCGGGACGGGTTCGGGCTGCCGTCCGGAACCGTCCCGATGCTCGCGGGCGCGCTGTGCGGCTGGACCTGGAACCAGGGGCTCGCGCACCGCGCGTACACCTGGCTCGGGCTCGGCGACCGGGCGGCCGCGCGCCGCGTGCTGCTGGTGGGGACCCCGGCCGGTGCGCTGCTCGGTTCCCTGGTGGCCCTCGCGGTGGCGGGCCCGGCCCGTCCGGGCGCCGTGGTCTTCGCGGCCGGACAGTCCGCCTACCTGGGCGCCGCCACCGTGCTGCTGGTGATGGGCCGGGAACGCCTCCTGCTCGCCGCCCTGGCCCCCGTGACGGCGGGCGCGGTCGTCACCGTCCTGCACCCGGTCCCCGATCTCGCGCGCACGGCCCTCCTGCTGGTCTCGCTCGCCGCCGTCGCCCTGTTCGGCCTCCGCGAAGTGGCGCCCGCCGCACGGGAGTCGGGGGAGGGCGGCCGGCGATCCGTGCTCGCCGCCCTGCTGCCGTACGGATCCCGGCGGCACGGCACGGAGACCGCCGGCCGCACCGGAGTGTCCCGCCCGGCCTCCGTGGGCCGGTCGGCGGGCGGGAAGCGGTCCGCGGCTCCCCGTCGTCGAGGTGTGGCGGGCCGGGTCGGTGTCCGCCGGCCGGCCGGCAGCCCGCCGCGCACGCCTCCGACGCGCGGAGCGGAGTCCTCCGGGCGGACCGGAGTGCCCCGCCCCGCTTCCGCGGGCCGGCCCGCGAGGGGGAAGCGGCCCTCTTCTCCTCGCCGGAGCGGTGTCGCCGGACGGCTCCGGGCCCGCCGGTCCACCCCGCGGCGGACGGCGGGAACCCTCCCGTACGCGCTCTTCGGACTCGGCAGCGGTGTCCTCGTGCTGCACGCGGCCCTCGGCGACGTCCTCGCCGGAGCCGGTACGACGGTCGCCGCACCGGCCGCCGTCGCGCTGACCCTCAGCATGGGGCCGGCCGAATGGCTGCTGTACCGGTTCCGCAGCGGGAGCCTCGCCGGACTGCGGGCGGGCGGTTCGGCACGGGCCTTCCGGCGGATCACCGGAGGCGTCCTCGTCCGCTGCCTCGCCGCCTACCTCACCGCGCTGCTCGCCCTCACCCTCGGCACCTCCGCGCTGTGGCCGCACGCGACCGCGTCCACGGACGCCGTCCGCCTCGCCGGGCTGCTCCTGCTGGGCGCGGTGCTGTGGACCGGGCTGCTGCTCCAGTCCTTCGGTGCCGTCACCGGCACGGCCGTCGTCGTCTGCGCCGCCGCCCTCGTCCAGACCGAGGCCCTGGTCATCCGCGTGGGCGACCCGAACCGGGTGGCCCTGCTCGTCCACGGCACCGCGGCCGTCGCCCAGACCGTCCTGGTCTGCACGCGGCTGCGCAGGGCCACCGCCCACCGATGAACCGCCTTTGACCCGGCACCCGGAAGAGAGCCCGCCCATGCGCACCCCCGACCTCGGGCCGTCCGGCCGATCCGGAGGCCCGGTCGGCTCCCGTACGGACCGTTCCCTCCTCGTCCCCTACTACGAGCACCCGGCCGTCCGTCCCGCCGAGTGGGAGGCGCTCCTGGCGGCGGCGCCACGGCTGTACGGCGTGGTGCTGAACCCGGCCAGCGGACCCGGCGAGGACCCCGACCCGGCGTTCGCGGAGGTCGCCGCGCGGCTGCGCGCCGCGGACGTCCGGGTCCTCGGTTACGTCGACACCGACTACGGGCGCCGGCCCCTCGCCGACGTCCTGCGCGACGTGTCGCGGCATCGTTCCTGGTACGACACCGACGGCACGTTCCTCGACCAGGCCGCCGCCTCGGAATCGGGCGTGGACTACTACCGGCGGCTCGCGGCGGCCTGCCGGGGCACGCTCGTCCTCAACCACGGGACGACCCCGCACCCCGTGTACGCCGGCGTCGCCGATGTCCTCGTCACCTTCGAGGGCACCTGGGCCGGCTACCGCAGGAAGGGCCCGCCGCCGTGGACCGGTACCGGGGCGGACCTGTGCCATCTCGTCCACGGGGTACCGCCCGGTGCCGATCCGGCGGCCCTGGCCCGGGAGCGGGGAGCCGGCCTGTACTGCGCGGTCCCCGGCGTCGGCGACCACCCCTGGGGCACGCTTCCCTGCGGCCTGGAGCCCGCCCCGTGAACCGCCCCGGCCCGCGGCGCGGGGCCGTCAGCCGAGCGCCAGCACCACGAGCGCGGTCGTGGCGGCCGTCTCGGCGAGGCCGCCGAACACGTCGCCGGTGACACCCCCGAAGCGGCGCGTGCAGTGCCGCAGCAGCAGTTCGGCGGCCAGGCAGGCGGCGGCCACCGCCACCACGGCGCGCACCAGGTCGGCCACCCCGACGAGCGCACCGGCGCCCGCCGCGGCGACCGTCACGGCAGCCGCCACGAGCAGGGCCGAGCGGGCCGGCACGGTGCCCGCGACCGCCGCGCCCAGGCCCTCGGGGCGGGCCGGCGGCACTCCCGTGCGGGCGGCGAGCGTCAGCGCGAGGCGGGCCACGACCGCCGAGAGGACGGCGGCGAGGACGCCTCGGGACCACGAGCTGCCGTAGGCCTCGGCCAGTGCGGCCACTTGGGCCAGCAGCACGAACAGGAGGGTGATCACCCCGAACGGGCCGATGTCCGACTGTTTCATGATCCGCAGCGCGTCCTCGGCGGGCTTGCCGCTGCCCAGCCCGTCCGCGGTGTCCGCGAGGCCGTCGAGGTGCAGCCCCCGGGTCAGAACCGCGGGGACGGCCGCCGTCGCCACGGCCGCGAGCAGTGGCCCCGCCCCCATGGCCAGCAGGGCCACACCCACCAGGGCCGCGCCCGCCCCGACCACGAGACCGGCCAGCGGAGCGCACAGCATGCCGCCGCGGGCGGCGTCCCGGTCCCAGCGGGTCACGGTCACGGGAAGCACGGTGAGAGTGCCGAAGGCGAAGCGGAGGCCGTCGGCGCGTGTGGGGGCGGAAGAGGGCGTGGACATCGGCGCAGGCTATCCGGCCGTCCGGAGGGCGGACACGGCGCCGGTGGATAAAGTTCGCATATGGGTCATTGGTTGCAGCGGAACATCGTCGAGCCGGGCAAGCTCCCCATGCTGCTCGCCCTGGCCTCGTTCGTCGTGACCTTCGTCGTCACCCGCGTCGTCGTGCGCATGATCCGGGCGGGCAAGGGCCCCTTCGGCAACGTCAAGGCCGGCGACCTGCACATCCACCACGTGGTCCCCGGCATCGTGCTCACGGTGGTCGGCGGATTCGGCGCGGTGGCCAGCGGCCGGTACGGCTTCGGGGCCTCCGCGTTCGCCGTGGTGTTCGGCATCGGCGCCGGCCTCGTGCTCGACGAGTTCGCGCTCATCCTGCACCTCGACGACGTCTACTGGACCGAGGACGGCCGCAAGAGCGTCGAGGTCGTGGTGCTCACGGCGGCCCTCGTCGGCCTGGTGCTCAGCGGCTTCTCGCCGTTCGGCGTCAACGACGTCAACGACCAGGAACTCCAGGACCGCACGAGCGCGATCGTCTCCATCGCCCTCAACTTCTGCTTCGCGCTGCTCGCCCTCAGCAAGGGCAAGGCGCGTACGGCCATCTTCGGGATCATCGTCCCCTTCGTCGCGCTCATCGGCATGATCCGGCTGGCCAAGCCCGGCTCGCCCTGGGCCAAGCGTTTCTACCGGCGCCGGCCGCGCGCCCGCGCCCGGTCCCGGCTGCGCGCCTACCGGCACGACCGCCGCTGGGCGGGCCCCAGCCGCAGGGTTCAGGAATGGATCGGCGGCAAACCCGACCCGGAGCCCGCCCGCGCCTTGCCCGAACGGCGGTGACGCACGGCCGAGACGCCGCACATCACCAGCACCGCCGCGATGGCCGCCAGATGCTCCTTGCCGGCCAGGTTGTCCTTGAACAGCACCTCGACCACCATCGCCGCGATCACCAGTCCCGCCGTGACGTACGCCCGGTAGCGCCAGCCGAGGAACACCGCGAGGCCCACCACGGCCGCCGACGGGCCGGTGTCCACGATCTGCGCGTCGGCGCCGGGCAGCCCCAGCGGATGGTGCGGGCCGAGGGCGATGCCGACCCGCGCGTACAGGGTCCCGGCCAGCGTGGCCACGTATGCGACGAGAAGCGTGCGCCACCAGCCCAGACAGATCTCGGCGATCCCGAAGACGAGCAGGATCTGCGCGAGCGCGCCCCACACCGGAAGGTCCAGCGCCGGTACGAACAGGGAGAACGGGGTGCGCAGCAGAGCGAGCCACAGCGGGTCCTCCGCCCGCACCGAGCCGAGGTCCTGCACCGCCTGGAAGCCCCACGACCGGTTCTGGACGAACTGCAGCGCCGCCGTCAGGCACACCGCGCCGAGCGTCACCGGGACCGCCCGCCACCGCCGCCGCGCGAGGCCCCGGCTCACGGCGAGGTACAGCGGACCCCACTCGGCGCGGGCCCGGCGGGCGAGCCGGTTCATCCGCGGGTTCCCGCGGCTCGCCCCGCGCCGGTTCCCGTCCGTCTCATCTGTGCGACTCCAAATGCTTGCGGTGCAGCCACTTCGGCAGGCCCGGCGCCTCCAGGAACCCCTCGGCCCGCGCCGACGCGACACCGATGCGCAGCAGGTCCGCGCTCTTCTCGAAGAGCAGGAACCGCGGTTCCCAGATGGGCCGGTACTTGGCGTTGGCGCGGTACAGCGACTCGATCTGCCACCAGCGGGAGAAGAAGCTGAGCAGCGAGCGCCACAGCCGCAGCACCGGCCCGGCGCCGAGGCGCGCGCCCCGTTCGAAGACCGACCGGAACATCGCGAAGTTCAGCGAGACCTGAGTGATCCCGATCTCCCGCGCGCGCCGCAGGAGTTCGATCACCATGAACTCCATCAGCCCGTTCTCGGAGTCGCGGTCACGCCGCATCAGATCCAGGGACAGCCCGTTCGGCCCCCACGGGACGAAGGACAGCACCGCCCGCAACGCGCCCTCGGCATCCGTGCATTCGAGCATCACGCAGCGCCCGTCGTCCGGATCGCCGAGCCGGCCGAGCGCCATGCTGAAGCCGCGCTCGGTGGCCCCGTCGCGCCAGTCGTCCGCGCGCCGCAGCAGGTACGCCATCTCGTCGGCCGGGATCTCCTCGTGCCGCCGGATGCGCACCCGGTACCCGGCCCGCCGGACCCGGTTGTACGCCTGTCGCACGGTACGCATCGCCCGTCCTTCGAGCGTGAACTCGGCGGTCTCGACCAGGGCTTCGTCCCCCAGTTCCAGCGCGTCGAGGCCATGCCGGGCGTAGATCGTGCCGGCCTCCTCGCTCGCGCCCATCACCGCCGGGATCCAGCCGTGCTCCCGGGCCTCGGCGAGCCAGGGCTCGATGGCGCCCGGCCAGGCCTCGGGGTCGCCGAGCGGGTCGCCGCTGGCCAGCGAGACCCCGCCCACCACGCGGTACGCCACCGCCGCCTTGCCGGTCGGCGACCAGACCACGCTCTTCTCCCGGCGCAGCGCGAAGTAGCCGAGGGAGTCCCGGTCGCCGTTGCGTTCGAGCAGGACCCGCAGGTGCTTCTCGTCCTCCTCCGTGAACGGGTCGACGGCGCGCCGGGAGCGGAACGCGGCGTAGAGGACGGCGAGGACCAGCAGGGTGCTGAGGACGTTGACGGTGACGTTGACCCAGTTGGGCGTCGCGATTCCGGGGTAGTGGGAGTCGTCCGCGGCGACCGACACGAGTCGCAGGGTGCCGTAGCGCCAGCGGTCCAGGAAGGTAGAACGGTGCGCGTCCCCCGCGGTGTTGGTGACCGTGACCAGCAGCGCCGCGAGCAGCGAGGTGACCAGCAGGCCGCCGACCCCGACGACGGCGGCGAGCCTCGGGTTCGACCGGTCGCCCTTGGCGTAGAACTCCCGGCGGCCGACGGCCAGCGCGCCCACGAAGCCCGCCGTCAGCGCGAGGGAGACCCAGTTCTGCGCGTACTGGCGGATCTCCGGGAACGCCATCGCGACCGAGAAGAGCAGCAGGAACAGGCCGCTGAGCACGGAGTTGAGGATCCACGCGGCCCGCTTGCGGCGCCGCATCGTGATGGCCAGGAACATGGTGAACACGCCGGACGCGAAACCCGCGGTCAGCAGGTAGGGCGTGAAGTAGTTCTCCGTGTTGTGCCGTCGTACGTCCTGACCGAGCGAGACCCACGCGGCGCTCAGAAAGTTGATGAACGTGACCGCGCGCAGATACCAGACGGCGAAGGACGCGGCCCGCCGCGAGGCGGCCGTGGACCGCCGGTCCCCGTCGCTCCGGCGGGCCGACGCCCGTTCCTGATCTACGACAATTCGGGCATCTCCCATGAAGCGCGATGATATGGCGCAAGGTCGTCGGTACGGGGGAGGGACGGGACGCTCGATGCGCCTTGGGCCCGAGTGGCGAACGAGGACCGGCCCCCGGCGACGGGCTCGTCGTCAGGGGCCGATGGGGTCCGTGGGGTCCTGGGTCAGGAGTCGGAGTCGGTGCCGGGTTCGGGGACCGGCCGGGAAGCGGGGCCCGACTGCGACCGCGACTGCGACGGCGACGGCGACTGCGGCTCCGCATCCGGCTCGGGGTCGGGCTTGGTCCCGGATTCCGCGTCGGCCGTGGGGGAGGGGGCCTCCGGAAGGTCCGCCGCCAGCCCCGCCGCGGCCTGCACCAGCGGCAGTGCCAGCAGCGCGCCCGCGCCCTCGCCCACCGTCACCCCGTGGTCGAGGAGCGGTTCGAGGGCCATCCGGTCCAGCGCCTTCGCCTGCGCCGGCTCCCCGCTGTTCTGCCCGGCCAGCCACCAGTCGGGGGCGCGGAACGCGACCCGCTGTCCGACCAGCGCGCACGCGGCCGACACGACGCCGTCGAGGATGACCGGCATCTTCCGCGCCGCGCTCTGCAGCAGGAACCCGGTCATCGCCGCCAGGTCGGCACCGCCCACGGTCGCGAGCAGCTGGAGCTGGTCGCCGAGCACCGGCCGGGCGCGCCGCAGCGCGTCCCGTACGGCGGCGCACTTGCGCATCCATGTCAGGTCGTCGATGGCCTCGCCGCCCCGGCCGGTCACGACCGACGCGTCCGTTCCGCACAGCGCCGCGACCAGCACGGCCGCCGCCGTGGTCCCGCCGACACTGATGTCGCCGAGCACTACCAGGTCCGTACCGGAGTCCGCCTCCTCGTCGGCGAGGGCGACCCCGGCACGGAAGGCGGCCTCGGCCTCCTCCAGGGTCATCGCGTCCTCGACGTCGATCCGGCCCGAGCCGCTGCGGATCCGGTGCCGCACGACCTCGGCGGGCAGCCCCTCGGGGTCGCCCTCCAGTGCCATGTCGATCACCCGCACCGGCACGCCGAGCCGACGGGCCAGCACCGCGGCGGGGCTCGCGCCCTCCAGGACCGACCGGACCAGCGCGGAGGCAGTGCCCGCGGGGCGTGCCGACACGCCCAGCGCGGCGATCCCGTGGTCACCCGCGAACAGCACGACGCGCGGATGCTCGATCGGCCGCACCGGCACCGCGGACTGCGCCGCCGCCAGCCACTCACCCAGGTCGTCGAGGCGGCCCAGGGCGCCGGGCGGGACGATCTGTCGCTCCCGCCGCGCCTCGGCGTCACGGCGTACGCCTCCGTCGGGGCGCTCGATCAGATCGGTGAAGTCGTCGAGATTAAGCGAGCTCATTCGCCGAACAGTACCGGCCTCGATCGAACACGTCCGCGCCACGTCGTTGCGCTCCGGATCGCGCTCACATACGTACCGTTTGTGTCAGATTGTCGTACGGCTCGTCCCCGACAGGAGCGCCCATGCCCCCCACCTCGTTGCCGACCGCCGAACGCCGGGCCGCCTATGCCGCCGAACTCGCCCAGGGCACCGAGCGGTTCCACGAACCGCGGCGCGCCGACTGTCCCTGGTGCGGCTCGCGGCGGCTGCGCACCCGGCTGCGGACGCCCGACCTGCGGCAGCGCAAGCCGGGGACGTTCGTCGTCGACGAATGCGGGGACTGCGCCCACGCCTTCCAGAATCCCCGGCTCAGCGCCGAGGGGCTCGCCTTCTACCGCCGGGACGGCCGGGAGGAGGCGCACGAGGGCCTCGCCGACCGGCTGCTCGGTGCCCGCGGCGGCGCCCGGCGCCACCGCGCCGCCGCCCGCGCCATGCTGCCCTTCCCCGAGCCGGAGAGCTGGCTCGACATCGGCACCGGGCTCGGACACTTCCCGGAGGCGGCCCGGGAGGTCCTGCCGTACACCTCCTTCGACGGGCTCGACGCGTCACGGCGCGTCGAGAAGGCGCGCGCCGCCGGGCGGGTGGAGGAGGCCCACGTCGGCCGGCTCACCGACCCGCGGATCGCCGAGCGGCTGCGCGGCCGGTACGACGTCGTGAGCATGTTCCACCATCTGGAGCACACCCCCGACCCCCGCGAGGAACTGCGCGCCGCCCTGGAGGTACTCCGCCCCGGCGGTCACCTCCTCGTCGAGGTCCCCGACCCGGACAGCGCGTTCGGCCCGCTGCTCGGCAAGTGGTGGGTCGCGTACGGCCAGCCGCGCCATCTCCACCTCATGCCGCTGCCCAACCTGCTCGGCGAACTGGAGTCCCTCGGCTGCGCGATCGTGGTGACGGACCGCCGGGAGCCGCACGTCCCCTACGACCTCGCCGGCGCCGTCGCGCTGGCCCTGGGCCGCGCCCTGCCCGGCCTCGACGCCCCCTGGCGCCCCGCGCCCCCGACACCCCTCCAGCGCAGGCTGCGGACGGGCCTGACCCGGGCCTCCGCCCCACTCCTCGCCTCCACCGCGGCGCTCGACCATCTGATGGCCCCCCTGCTGCGCCGCACCCGCTTCTCGAACGCGTACCGCGTCGTCGCCCGCCGGGAGCCCTGAGACGCGAGCCCTGAGACGCGAGCCCTGAGACGCGAGCCCTGAGACGCGAGCCCGGGGGCGAGAGCGGTGCGGCGAGGGCCACGCACCCTCTGCCTCAGCCCCGCAGCCGCACCGCCTGCCCCGCCACCAGCAGCAGGACGTGCTCGCACTCGTCGGCGAACTGCGCGTTCAGTCGCCCCAGTTCGTCGCGGTAGCGGCGCCCGGACGCGGTGGCCGGGACGATGCCCGAGCCGACCTCGTTCGAGACGGCGACGAGCGTGCGGCGGGTGGCGCGGACCGCGGCGACCAGTTCCCGCGTGCGGGCACGCAGGGCGCGTTCGCCGCCGCCGGACCACTCGGCGTCGTCCCACGCGTTCACCTCGTCCATGGCGTCGGTCAGCCACAGGGAGAGGCAGTCGACGAGCAGCGGCGGGCCGTCCTCCGCGAGGAGCGGGACCAGGTCGCAGGTCTCGACGGTCCGCCAGGAGCCGGGCCGCCGCTCACGGTGGGCGCTGACGCGCGACGCCCACTCGGAGTCCCCGCCGCGGGTGCCCCCGGTGGCGACGTACAGCACGCCCGGGAACGCCTCCAGCCGCCGCTCCGCCTCCAGCGACTTGCCCGACCGGGCGCCGCCGAGCACCAGCGTCCTGCGCGGCACGTCCGGCACGTCCTCGTAGACGCCCACGTCGAGCGTCGTCCCGTCGGGCACCGCCCGGGCGCCCGCCGCCGCGAGCCGCCGCCGCAGTTCGGGCCCGGGCGGCACGTCGTGGTCGAGATGCACCGCGATCACGTCCGTGGTCGGGCCGACCGCGCCGACCGCGCGCAGCTTCGCCAGCGCGTCCGGCCGGCCCACCACGTCGGCGAGCACCATCGCGTACGTGCCGCCGTTCTCGTCCAGGCCCGCCGGCGCGCCGCCCGGCGGCAGGTACAGCAGCCGCAGCCCGTCCGGCCCCGTCACCGCGTAGCCCGTGCCCGGCGCGTCCATCGGCACCGCCCGCACCCGATGGCCGGTCAGCAGCGCCAACTCCCGCCCGTCCGGCACCCGGCCGGGCTGCGGCAGCCCGGCCGGCACCTCCACGGCGGGTCCGTCGTGCGGATGCGAGAGCAGCACCTGCCGGACGCCGCCCAGCGACCGTCCGGCACGCGCCGCCGCGAACGCGGCGCCGGGCGTCAGGTCGAGCAGCAGCGTCCCGTCGACGAGCAGCGAGGTCGCCGCCCGCGCCCTCTCACCGAGCGCGGACGCGCAGGCCGCGCAGGGACAGTCGGGGCGGGGCAGGCCCGCGGGGGCACCGGTGCCGAGAAGAGTCAGTTCCACGCCGATGATTTTTCCGTGTCCCCGCAGGTCTTGCGCGTCCGGCTAGGCTTCGGACGGGAGCCGGATCTTGTCCGGCTCGCGCTGTGCAGTGTGCTCACACCTTGGAGGCGTACATGGCGGCATGGACGTGGCGGTTCGAGAAGTCCGACGGGACAGAGGTCCAACCCGCGGTGCAGCCCGAGGAGTTCACCACGCAGGGCGACGCCGAGTCCTGGATCGGCGAGGTGTGGAAGGACCTGCTGGCGGGCGGCGCGGACCAGGTGTTCCTCTTCGAGGACAGCACGAAGATCTACGGTCCGATGAGTCTGCACGCCGAACCGGAGTAGGCCGGCCGGGGTTGCCGGGGCCCCGCCCCGGCAACCCGCGCGCCCGCCGCGGCCACGCCCCGGAGACCGCTCGCCGCGGCCACGCCCCGGAGACCGCTCGCCGCGGCCATGCCCCGGAGACCGCTCGCCGCGGCCATGCCCCGGAGACCGCTCGCCGCGGCCATGCCCCGGAGACCGCTCGCCGCGGCCATGCCCCGGAGACCGCCCGTCGGGGCCACCTCCCGGGGGCCGCCGGACGGCACCCCCGCTAGATCTCACCCAGCGTCACCTCCACCGTCCTGCGGTTCCCGCCGCGGGTGAACGTCACCCTGGCCTTGTCGCCCGGCTTCTCCGCGGCGAGCGCCTCGGAGAGCGAGGTGATGCTCGTGACCGCCGTGTCGTCGAGGCCCACGATGACGTCACCCGGTTCGATCCCGGCCTTGTCGGCCGCGCCCCCGCTCTTCACCTGCGCCACGGCGACGCCCGCGGGCTGCGAGGAGGCGTCCACCACGGTCCGTCCGGTGATGCCGAGCGCGGCCCGCCCCGAGTCGGTGACCCGGCCGTCCTTGATGATCTGGTCCGCGACCGTCTTCACCATGGAGGCGGGGATCGCGAAGCCGATCCCGGGCGCCGCGCTGTTGCCGAGGTCGGGGTCGGTGGCGGCGAGGGTCGGGATGCCGATGACCTGGCCGTCGAGGTTCACCAGCGCGCCCCCGCTGTTGCCGGGGTTGATCGCCGCCGAGGTCTGCACCATGTTGGCGATCGTCGCGCCCGTACCGCCCCCGGAACCGCTCTCGCTGACGGTGCGTCCGGTCGCCGACACGATGCCCTGGGTCACGCTGGACGACAGACCGAGCGGGGAGCCCATCGCGAGCACGATGTGCCCGACCTGCACCTTCGAGGAATCCCCGAAGACCGCGGCCTTCAGCCCCTGCGGAGGCTTGTCCAGCTTGATGACCGCGAGATCCTGCTCCGGGTACGCGTAGACCAGGCTCGCCGTCAGCTCGCCCTCGTCGCTGGCCGTCGTGACCTTGAACTTCTTCTCGTCCCCGACCACGTGCGCGTTGGTGACGATGCGCCCCGAGTCGTCGTAGACGACGCCCGAGCCGAGCGCGCCGCTCGCCTGGATCTGCACCACCGACGGCAGAACGTTCTTGATCACCTTCAGGTAGTCGTCCTGGAGGTCGTCGGCCGCCGCGGGCACCGCCGCCCGGGTGGTGGTCGCGCCTTGCCTCTGGCCGGAGCCGGAAGCCGCTCCGTCGGCCGAGCAGCCGGACACCAGCACGGCCGCGCCGGCCAGCAGGGCCAGGGACGCCCGCAGGCGCAGGGGATGAACACGGGCGCGGGCGAGGGCACGGGAGGCATCCATGCCCGCAGTGTCGCTTTCCGCCGGGCGTCACTGCCTCCGGTGCTCACCCGAACGGGTCGACGGACCCCACCGGTCCCGCAACCTCCGGACGGTCAGCCCCGCACGCCGCACAGGTGCAGCAGCGCCGCCACCCGGCGGTAGGGATCGGTGCGCCCGGCCCGCTCCTCGGCGGCCAGCAGCGTCTCCACGTCCGCGGGAACGGCCGCGCCGTCGGCAGCGGTGTCCGTGAAGACCCGCACCCCGTACCAGGCGTGCAGCGGTGCCCCGATCCCGGCGAGCGTGCCGGTCAGCGTCGAGAGCCGGTCGGCGCGGACGTCGAGCCCGAGCCGGTTCGTGTAGGCCGTCGTGTCGAAGGCGGACAGCGTCGCCGCCCAGTCGCCGTGCAGACCGGTCCGCATGGCCAGCGCGTCCGCGTTGCGCACCAGCAGCGAGAGCAGCCCGCCCGGGGCCAGCATCCGCGCGAGGCCCGCGAGGAGCGCGTCCGGCTCCTGGACGTACATCAGGACGCCGTGGCAGAGCACCACGTCGAAACTGCCCGGCAAAAAGTGCACCCCGGTCTCGCGCCCGTCGCCCTCGATGAGCCGCACCCGGCTCCGGATGCCCTCGGGCTCGGCGGCCAGCGCCTCCCGGGCCACGGACAGCATCGTCGCGTCCTGTTCGAGGCCGGTCACCTGGTGGCCGGCCCGGGCGAGCCGCAGGGCCTGCGTGCCCTGGCCCATCCCGACGTCCAGCACCCGCAGCCGCTGCCCCACCGGGTAGCGCCCGGCTATCTGCTCGTCGAGCTGCCGGGCCACCAGCTCCTGCCGTACGACATCACGCAGACCGCCCAGCTTGCTCAGCCAGGCATCCGCCGCGCCCCCGGAGAAGGATGTCGCGCTCAGGGCCGCTCTCCGCGCTTGACCTGCGGCTTCGGCAGCCGGAGTCGACGCATCTGGAGGGTGCGCATCAGCGCGTAGCGGACCGCGCCCTTGGTGGGCTGGTCGGGGAAGCGCTCGGCGAGCCGCTTCTTCAGGCGGATCGAGATGAGGATCGAGTCGAGCACGATCAGCACGATCACGACCAGCCACAGCAGCAGCGCGATGTTCTGCAGCGCGCCGACGCGCAGCATGCTCATGACGAGGATGACCACGGCCATGGGCAGGAAGAACTCGGCGACACAGAACCGCGAGTCCACGAAGTCACGCGCGAAGCGGCGCACCGGGCCCTTGTCGCGCACCGGGAGGTAGCGCTCGTCGCCGCTCGCCAGCGCCTGGCGCTGGCGCTCCATCTGGGTGCGACGGTCGTCGCGCTGGCGCTTGGCCGCCTCCTTGCGCGTCGTCGGCGTCGTGGCGACGCTGCGGCGCTGGGTCTGGGCCTCACTGCGCTTCGGAGTGGGGCGGCCCTTGGGGGCCTGCGGGTCACGGGTCACTTTGGAGTCGGCCTGCGCCTTGGCGGCGGGGGCCTTCTCTTCCTTCGCACGGCTTCGGAACACAAAACCCAAGGGTACGGGGTTCGCGGGCATGGACGTCGTGCGAGTGGGGAACGATCCGGCAACACCGTGCGTCTGTAGTGGGGCAGAGGGGACGTTGCGCCCGGGCGGACCTCGGGGTCCACCTACTCCCTACGCCGGAGTGGTGCCGGTCGCAGTCGTCCTTGGGGATGAGCGCATCCGTCCCCGAACAGTGCGGTAATGGATGCAGGGCCCGTACTGTGGGTTCTGTTGCAGTACCTGGAGCTGGAGTCCGTCAGAAGGGGGCGCGCGAAGCCCATGAGCGGTGTCATGAAGCGTATGGGGATGATCTTCCGCGCGAAGGCGAACAAGGCCCTTGACCGGGCCGAGGACCCGCGCGAAACCCTCGATTACTCGTACCAGAAGCAGCTGGAGCTGCTCCAGAAGGTGCGCCGTGGTGTCGCCGACGTGGCGACCAGCCGCAAACGCCTGGAACTGCAGCTGAACCAGCTCCAGGGCCAGTCCACCAAGCTGGAGGACCAGGGCCGCAAGGCGCTCGCGCTCGGCCGCGAGGACCTGGCCCGTGAGGCCCTGTCCCGCCGTGCCGCGCTGCAGCAGCAGGTCACCGACCTGGAGACGCAGCACCAGACGCTGCAGGGCGAGGAGGAGAAACTCACCCTCGCGGCCCAGCGCCTCCAGGCCAAGGTCGACGCCTTCCGCACGAAGAAGGAGACGATCAAGGCCACGTACACGGCGGCCCAGGCGCAGACCCGGATCGGTGAGGCCTTCTCCGGCATCTCCGAGGAGATGGGCGACGTCGGCATGGCCATCCAGCGGGCCGAGGACAAGACCGCGCAGCTCCAGGCACGGGCCGGCGCGATCGACGAGCTGCTCGCCTCCGGTGCCCTGGACGACCAGTCGGGTCTGGCCAAGGACGACATCCAGAGCGAGCTGGACCGGCTCTCCGGTGGTACGGATGTGGAGCTGGAGCTGCAGCGCATGAAGGCGGAGCTGGCCGGCGGTTCCTCGTCGTCGCAGCAGGCGATCGAGGGCGGCCCGGGCCAGTCCCAGCCGTCGTCGCAGCCCCAGGACACACCCCGTTTCGACAAGCAGTGACCATCCGGGCCCACGCCTGAGGAGGGCGACATGATCGTACGGATCATGGGGGAGGGGCAGGTGAGGCTGGACGATGCCCGCCTCACCGAGCTGAACAGGCTGGACGACGAGTTGCTCGCCGAGATGCAGCGCGGCGACGACTCCGGCTTCCACCGCACCCTGGGGGCACTCCTGGACGCGGTCCGCGCGGCCGGGTCCCCGCTTCCCGACGACTCCCTGGAGCCGTCGGAACTCATCCTCCCGTCCCCGGACGCCACCCTCGAAGAGGTCCGGGAGATGCTCAGCGACGACGGCCTGATCCCGGGCTGACCCCGACCGGCGGGACCGGGGCCCGCCCGGGTCCCGGTGCTGCCGTCCGGCGCCCCGCCACGGCATGCGGATGTGGCGGGCGGCACCCGCACCACCCGGTTCCGGGCGCGGCGGAGCACCGTACCGTGGGCGGGTGAGCACCCTGGAGCGTACGAGGGACTGGCTGCGCGCCCACCCCCTCGCCCTGGACGCCGCCCTCGCCACCGGCGTCCTCGCCTGTATGGCGGCCGGCTCCTTCGTCGACCCGCACGGCGAGAACGGCACGACCTGGAGCGCCCGCACCCCCGACGCCCTCAGCCTCGTCCTCATGGTGCTCGGCGCCGGCGCGCTCGTCTTCCGCCGCCGGGCCCCGATGAAGGTCCTCGCGGCGACCGGCGCCTTCTCCCTGGCCGAGCTGGTCACCGGCGACCCCAGGGCGCCGGTGGTGATGTCCGCCGTCGTCGCCCTCTACACCGTGGCCTCGACGACCGACCGTCCCACGACCTGGCGGGTCGGACTGGTCACCATGACCGTCCTGACCGCCGTCGCGATGCTCGCCGGGCCGCTCCCCTGGTACGCGCAGGAGAACCTCGGCATCTTCGCCTGGACCGGCATGGCCGCCGCAGCCGGCGACGCCGTCCGCAGCCGGCGCGCCTTCGTGCACGCCATCCGCGAGCGCGCCGAACGCGCCGAACGCACCCGCGAGGAGGAGGCGCGCCGCCGCGTCGCCGAGGAACGGCTGCGCATCGCCCGGGACCTGCACGACGTCGTCGCCCACCACATCGCGCTCGTCAACGTGCAGGCGGGCGTCGCCTCCCACGTCATGGACAAGCGGCCCGATCAGGCCAAGGAGGCCCTCGCCCACGTACGCGAGGCCAGCCGGTCCGCGCTGAACGAGCTGCGCGCCACCGTCGGCCTGCTGCGGCAGACCGGCGACCCCGAGGCCCCCACCGAACCCGCCCCCGGACTGGCCCGCCTCGACGAACTCGCGGACACCTTCCGCAACGCGGGCCTGCCCGTGGAGGTGGCCCGTTCCGACCAGGGCCCCCCGCTGCCCGCCGCCGTCGACCTCGCCGCGTACCGCGTGATCCAGGAGGCGCTGACCAACGTCCGCAAGCACGCGGGCCCGGAGGCGAAGGCCGAGGTCAGCGTCGTCCGCGTCGGGGACAACGTGGAGGTGACCGTCCTCGACAACGGGCCGGGCCAGGACATCGGCCCGCAGGAGGGCGGCGGTCACGGACTGCTCGGCATGCGGGAGCGGGCCACCGCGATCGGCGGGAGCTGCACGGCCGGTCCCCGCTACGGAGGCGGCTTCCGCGTCCATGCGATCCTTCCGGTCAAGAACCGCGCGCCTGCCCTGGGGGACCCCGTATGACCATCCGTGTCGTGCTCGCCGACGACCAGGCCCTGCTGCGCAGCGCGTTCCGTGTGCTCGTCGACTCCGAGCCGGACATGGAGGTCGTGGGGGAGGCGTCCGAGGGCGCCGAGGCGGTCGCGCTGACCCGCAGCGAGCGGGCCGACGTCGTGCTCATGGACATCCGCATGCCCGGTACGGACGGCCTCGCCGCCACCCGCCTCATCACCGCCGACCCCGGCCTCGCGCACGTCCGGGTCGTGATGCTGACGACCTTCGAGGTCGACGAGTACGTCGTGCAGTCGCTGCGGGCCGGCGCCTCCGGATTCCTCGGCAAGGGTGCCGAGCCCGACGAGCTGCTCGCCGCCATCCGGATCGCCGC
This sequence comes from Streptomyces sp. NBC_01428, assembly GCF_036231965.1. Lineage (NCBI taxonomy): Bacteria > Bacillati > Actinomycetota > Actinomycetes > Kitasatosporales > Streptomycetaceae > Streptomyces > Streptomyces sp. NBC_01428. The sequence goes on from NZ_CP109499.1 coordinate 6,596,148, forward strand.
CGGCGGCGAGGCCCTGCTGTCCCCCGCGGCCACCAAGGGCCTGATCGCCAAGTTCCTCGCCCAGGGCGACGGCGACGAGGACGGGCCCGGCCCGGCCGGCGCCGGCCGGCTCTCCGCACTCACCGGGCGCGAGCGCGAGGTCCTCGTCCAGGTCGCCGGAGGGCACTCCAACGACGAGATCGCCGAGCGCCTCGAAGTCAGCCCGCTCACGGTGAAGACGCACGTCAACCGGGCCATGGCCAAGCTCGGCGCCCGCGACCGGGCCCAACTGGTCGTGATCGCTTACGAGTCCGGTCTGGTACGTCCACGGGTGGACTGAGGTCCACCTGGGCGTACTGCGCCTGGAGTAGGTTCCGCGTAAGGAAATGGACCCAGGGGCTACGGATCGTCGCCCGTCCATGGCCCAGGGTGTGACGTGGGGTGCCCACGCTCCCCGCCTTCCGCTCGAACCACAGAAGAGAGACCCACCACCCATGTCCTGGCTGTCCAGATTCAGCCTCGCGCAGCGGGCCCTCATCGGGCTGATGTCGATCATCGCGCTCGTCTTCGGGGCGATAGCGATCCCCCAGCTCAAGCAGCAGCTGCTGCCCACCATCGAACTGCCCATGGTGTCCGTGCTCGCGCCGTACCAGGGTGCCTCTCCGGATGTGGTCGAGAAGCAGGTCGTCGAACCCATCGAGGACAACCTCGAAGGCGTCGACGGCATCACGGGTGTCACCTCCACCGCCGCCGAGGGCAACGCCGTGATCATGGCGTCCTTCGACTACGGCAACGACACCAAGCAGCTCGTCGCCGACGTCCAGCAGGCCGTGAACCGGGCCCGCGCCCAACTCCCGGACAGCGTCGACCCGCAGGTCATCGCGGGTTCGACGGACGACATGCCGACCGTCGTCCTCGCCGTCACCTCCGACAAGGACCAGCAGGCCCTCTCCGACCAGCTCGACCGGACCGTCGTCCCGTCCCTGGAGGACATCGACGGCGTCGGCCGGGTCACCGTCGCCGGTGTGCGGGACCTCCAGGTCACCGTCACGCCCGACGACGGGAAGATGGCGAAGGCCGGACTCACCTCCGCCGCCCTCGGCCAGGCCCTCCAGGCGGGCGGGGCGACCGTCCCGGCCGGCTCCTTCGACGAGGACGGCAGCAACCGCACCGTCCAGGTCGGCGGCGGCTTCACCTCGCTCGGCCAGATCAAGGACCTGATGGTCGCCGGCGGCCCCGGCAAGAAGCCCGTGCGCCTCGGCGCCGTCGCCACCGTCCGGCAGGAGCAGGCCCCGGCCGACTCCATCACGCGCACCGACGGCCGTCCGAGCCTCGCCGTGAGCGTCACCATGGACCACGACGGCAGCGCGGTCGCCATCTCCGACGCCGTCAAGGACAAGCTCTCCGGTCTGCGCAAGGACCTCGGCGCCGGCTCGACGATCACCGTCGTCAGCGACCAGGGCCCCGCCGTCTCCAAGTCCATCCACGGCCTGACCACCGAGGGCGCCCTGGGCCTCCTCTTCGCGGTCCTGGTCATCCTGCTGTTCCTCGCGTCGGTCCGCTCGACGCTGGTCACCGCCGTGTCCATCCCGCTCTCCGTGGTGCTGGCCCTGGTCGTCCTGTGGACCCGCGACCTGTCGCTCAACATGCTGACGCTCGGCGCGCTCACCATCGCGATCGGCCGGGTCGTCGACGACTCGATCGTCGTCCTGGAGAACATCAAGCGGCACCTCGGCTACGGCGAGGAGCGCGAGCAGGCGATCCTCGCGGCGGTCCGCGAGGTCGCCGGGGCGGTCACGTCCTCGACCCTCACCACGGTGGCCGTCTTCCTGCCGATCGGTCTGACCGGCGGCATGGTCGGCGAACTGTTCGGCTCCTTCAGCATCACGGTCACGGCGGCGCTCCTCGCCTCCCTGCTCGTCTCGCTGACGGTCGTCCCGGTCCTCTCCTACTGGTTCCTGCGCGCCCCCAAGGGCACACCGGCGGACGCGAAGGAGGCCCGGCGCAAGGCCGAGGAGAAGGAGGAGCGCAGCCGTCTGCAGCGCTTCTACGTCCCCGTCCTGCGCTTCGCCACGCGGCGCCGGCTCACCAGTGTGCTGATCGCGGTCGCCGTCCTCGTCGGTACGTTCGGCATGGCGCCGCTGCTGAAGACGAACTTCTTCGACCAGGGCGAGCAGGAAGTCCTCACCGTCAAGCAGGAGTTGAAGCCCGGCACCAGCCTGGCCGCGACCGACGCGCAGGCGAAGAAGGTCGAGAAGCTCCTCGGCGGCATCAAGGGCGTCAAGAACTACCAGGTCACCATCGGCTCCTCCGGCTTCATGGCGGCCTTCGGCGGCGGCACGGACACGAACCAGGCGTCCTACCAGGTCATGCTGGACGACGCGGCCTCGTACGAGGACGTCCAGGACCGCATCGAGAAGGGGCTCGGCGCGCTCTCCGGCGTCGGCACCACCACGGTGTCCGCCGGTGACGGCTTCGGCAGCCAGGACCTCAGCGTCGTCGTGAAGGCGGCCGACGGGGACGTGCTGCGCGAGGCCGCGGGCAAGGTCCGTGACGAGGTGGCGAAGCTCGACGACGTCACCGACGTCACGAGCGACCTCGCGCAGAGCGTGCCGCGCATCTCGGTCAAGGCCAACTCCAAGGCGGCGGCGGCCGGTTTCAACGACGCCACGCTCGGCGCGGCCGTCGGCGAGGCGGTCCGTGGAACCACCAGCGGCAAGGCGATCCTGGACGACTCCGAGCGGGACGTCGTCATCCGGTCCGCCGAGCCGGCCACCACGCTCGCGGAGCTGCGCGGGCTGCGGCTCGGCGCGGTGAAGCTCGGTGACATCGCGGACGTGAAGCTGGTCGACGGGCCGGTCTCGATGACCCGGATCGACGGTCAGCGCGCGGCCACCATCTCGGCCAAGCCGACCGGCGACAACACGGGCGCCGTCAGCGCGGACCTCACCGCGAAGCTCGACAAGCTGAAGCTGCCCGCGGGTGCCACGGCGTCGATCGGCGGCGTCTCGTCGGACCAGGACGACGCGTTCGCGTCGCTGGGCCTCGCGATGCTGGCGGCGATCGCGATCGTCTTCATGCTGCTCGTGGCGACGTTCCGCTCGCTGATCCAGCCGCTGATCCTGCTCGTGTCGATCCCGTTCGCCTCGACCGGCGCGATCGGCCTGCTCGTCCTCACCGGCACCCCGATGGGCGTCCCGGCGATGATCGGCATGCTGATGCTCATCGGCATCGTGGTGACCAACGCGATCGTGCTGATCGACCTGATCAACCAGTACCGCAAGCAGGGGTACGGCGTGGTCGAGGCCGTCGTCGAGGGCGGCCGGCACCGGCTCCGTCCGATCCTGATGACGGCACTGGCGACGATCTTCGCCCTGTTGCCCATGGCGCTGGGTGTGACCGGCGAGGGCGGCTTCATCGCGCAGCCGCTCGCGGTGGTCGTGATCGGCGGTCTCATCACCTCGACGCTGCTCACCCTGCTGCTCGTGCCGACGCTCTACGCGATGGTCGAACTCCGCAAGGAGCGCCGCGCGAAGAAGAAGGCGGCGAAGCGGGCGGCGAAGTCCGGTGCGGACACCGCCGGCCGCGGGGACGACGAGCAGTCCGACGAGAACGAGAACGAGAGCGGGAACGACAACAAGGACAAGGACGGGGACAAGTCCCCGGAGCCGGCCGGAGTCTGACCGGTTCACCACAAGGGCCCCCGTCCCGGCGTTCACACGCCGGGACGGGGGCCCTTGTCCGTACTGCTCAGTGCCGGTGCCGGCACCGGTGCGGGCTACGGCAGCGCCAGCATCCGCTCCAGCGCCAGCTTCGCGAACGCCTCGGTCTCCTTGTCGACCTCGATCCGGTTGACGAGGTTGCCCTCGGCGAGGGACTCCAGGGTCCACACCAGGTGCGGCAGGTCGATGCGGTTCATGGTCGAGCAGAAGCAGACCGTCTTGTCGAGGAAGACGATCTCCTTGCCCTCGGGTGCGAACCGCTTCGCGAGGCGCCGCACGAGGTTCAGCTCCGTGCCGATCGCCCACTTCGAGCCGGCCGGGGCCGCCTCCAGGGCCTTGATGATGTACTCCGTGGAGCCGACGTAGTCGGCCGCCGCGACGACCTCGTGACGGCACTCGGGGTGCACGAGGACGTTGACGCCCGGGATGCGCTCGCGGACGTCGTTCACCGAGTCCAGGCTGAAGCGTCCGTGCACCGAGCAGTGGCCGCGCCACAGGATCATCTTCGCGTCGCGCAGCTGCTCCTGGGTCAGCCCGCCGTTCGGCTTGTGCGGGTTGTAGAGCACACAGTCGTCCAGGGACAGGCCCATGTCGCGGACGGCGGTGTTGCGGCCGAGGTGCTGGTCGGGCAGGAAGAGCACCTTCGAGCCCTGCTCGAAGGCCCACTCCAGGGCCCGCTCGGCGTTCGACGACGTGCAGATCGTGCCGCCGTGCTTGCCCGTGAACGCCTTGATGTCGGCGGAGGAGTTCATGTACGAGACGGGCACGACCTGCTCGGCTATGCCGGCGTCGGTCAGCACGTCCCAGCACTCGGCGACCTGCTCGGCGGTGGCCATGTCGGCCATCGAGCAGCCCGCGGCGAGGTCGGGGAGGACGACCTTCTGGTCGTCGCCGGTGAGGATGTCCGCGGACTCGGCCATGAAGTGCACGCCGCAGAACACGATGTACTCGGCCTCCGGGCGGGCCGCCGCGTCCCGGGCCAGCTTGAAGGAGTCACCGGTCACGTCCGCGAACTGGATGACCTCGTCGCGCTGGTAGTGGTGGCCGAGCACGAAGACCTTGTCGCCGAGCTTCTCCTTGGCCGCGCGGGCGCGCTCGACCAGGTCCGGGTCGGACGGGGAGGGCAGGTCGCCGGGGCACTCGACACCGCGCTCGCTCCTCGGGTCGGCCTCGCGGCCGAGCAGCAGCAGGGCGAGGGGCGTCGGCTGTACGTCGAGATCCTGGGTCTGGGCGGTGGTCACGACACGCACCCTTTCTGTTCTGCGGCTCGCCGGGCCCGTAGGGGAGCGGCCCGGCGGAACGATGCCTTTTCGTCGAATTGACGTTATCTATCATAACCGCTTCACGTCATGTTGACGATGTCCATAGCGTCCATGTGACGTGAATCCCGATCGCCGCTCCGGCGGGGTGCGCCCCGCCGCCCGTGGGGTTGTCCACAGGCCGTGGCCCGTGCGAGGGCGGGTGTGCGAGCATGAACGGAGAAGGCAAAGACACGCACACGGCCCGGAATGAATCCGCGGCCCCGCCGGTTGCAACCGTCGGCAAGCAGTCTCCGTACAACCCGGGAGAGAAGCAGATGTCCGTATCGGACGAGACCACCACCGTGAGCGACGGCATCATCCTGTCCGACGCCGCCGCGGGCAAGGTCAAGGCCCTGCTCGACCAGGAAGGCCGCGAGGACCTGGCGCTGCGCGTCGCCGTTCAGCCCGGCGGCTGCTCGGGTCTGCGGTATCAGCTGTTCTTCGACGAGCGCTCCCTCGACGGCGACGTCGTGAAGGACTTCGGCGGCGTCAAGGTCGTCACCGACCGCATGAGCGCCCCGTACCTCGGCGGCGCCTCGATCGACTTCGTGGACACCATCGAGAAGCAGGGCTTCACGATCGACAACCCGAACGCGACCGGCTCCTGCGCCTGCGGCGACTCCTTCAGCTAGGACGGCACGGCCCGGCCGGGCCCGGCATCGACCGGGCCCGGGTTCGCCGGTGCCGACTGCCACTGAGCCGAGCCCGCGGCTCACGGCTCCGGCCGAACACGTCCGCACGCCGAGTACGGACGAAGGCGGCGTCCCCCTCCGACGGGGACGCCGCCTTCGTGTGTCCGGAGCCCGCCGGGCCGCCGCAGCCGACCCCGCGTCCCGCCGCGACCGCCGGTACTACCGCGGTCCCGCGCCGGTGGTCCCGGACGCTCCGGGCTCGGTGACCCGCCCCTGGTGGATCACCCGGCCGTCGCTCCCGACGACGCTCCGGCCGTCCAGGGGCCCGTCCAGGCGCACCGTCCGCTGGTAGATCTTGGCGATCAGGATGCAGACCTTGCCCTTCTCCGGCTTCTCCGTGACCGTGACGGTCACCCGGTCCCCGCTCTCCTTCGCCGCGACCGTGTAGGTGGCGCACACCCCGCCGGTGAAGGAGACGGTCAGCTCACCGCCGTCCGCCGTGTAGCCCTGGACGTGCACATCCCGCGGGCTCGCCGAGGACTCGTCCCCCGGCGACGTGGGAGCCGGGGTCGGCTGCCCCGGGGCCTCGGGCGCGGTCAGGAACTCGGGGTCGATCGCCGGATGCGTCACGGTGTAGGTGTCCCCGGCACCCGGCGCGCGCACCTCGAACAGCCACGACGGCACCAGCGCCTGCCGCCCGTCCGCCCGGTGCGCCGCCAGTCCGAAGGTCGCCTTCTCCACGGTCACCGACTGCGCCGTGCCCCCCGTGGTCGGGTGCTCGCACGGCTGCTCGTCGCGGTCCTTCAGCGGTACGGGGCTGGCGCAGCCGCCGATCCCCATGCGCCCGCCGCCCGACGGCGAGGCTCCCGACGAGGACCCGTTCATCAGGTCCAGCGTCCGCCGCGCTCCGACGACCGGGTAGGTGTCGCCCTTCACCGGCGTCTTCAACTGGCCGCTGCCGCCGATGACATGACCCTCACCGTCGATCCGGAGCCCGGTCGTCCACCCGTAGGTCGGCAGACCGCCCACCACCGGGTCGGCGTTCACCACCCGCACCCGGTCCATGAGCTGGGTGGCGTCGAGCTTCGCGTCGTCCTGGCCCATGGCCTTGAGCACGGGAGCCGCGGCCTTCTTCGCCGCGGCCTCACCGACGGGACCGGGACCCGCCCCCGACAGACCGCCGGACCCCCCCGACCCGCCCGGCCCGCCGGGCCGGCACGGCTTGCCCCGGGGGCAGTTGTCGGTCCCGGGGATCGCGTAGCTGAACGTCCAGGTCCCCGGAGCGTCCGCGTTCACCCGCAGATTGGGCTCCGAACCGTCCTTCACCGCACCGACCGTCCAGGCGTCTCCGACCAGCCGGGGTGTGCCGGCCAGGTCCAGCGCCTTCGCGAGCCGCTCCACCTCCGCCCGGGTCACGCCGCCCTCGGCCCAGTGGACGGGGGCGGAGCCGGGTCCTTCCGGCAGCTTGCCGTCGGCGCGGTAGGTCGTGCCGTAGGGGTCGGGCTCGCCGGGCGCGATGCCGTTCGGGCCGCCGGTGGATCCGGTGCTCGTGGTCGTCTCGGAGTAACCGTCCAGCGCGAGCGGCGGGGGAGTGCCGTCACCGGCGGGCGTCCCCGGGGAGCCGCTGCCGCCGGCCGCGCTCGTGGCGACGTACGCGCCGCCGCCCCCGACGAGCAGCACCGCCGCGGCGACCGCGACGATCACGGCGGTGGGCCGCCGGCGCGGCACGGCCGGACCGTCGTCCGCGTCCCGCTCCCCGGAAGGGCCCGCGGCACGCACTTCGCCGGAGTCCCCGGAGTCCCCGGAGTCCCCGGAGTCCCCGGAGTCCCCGGAGTCCCCGGAGTCCCGGGACTCCGCGGGGGAACGCCCGTCACGTGCCTCGGTGTCCTTCTCTGCGGGTTCCGCGACGGCTTCCTCCGCGGCGTCCTCGACAGGACCCCTGGCGTCACCCTCGACGGGATCGGTCGCGTCGTCGTCGGGTCGCTCGCTGCTCACCGCATCGCTCCTTCGGCTCCACTGCTGTCCCCTGGCCGGGCCCTGTCGAAGACGGGCCCCGCGAGGTCGTACACCGCGTCCCCTTTACGGGGGACGGCGATGGGACGCAGCGGGGGAGCGCACGGTTCCCTGCGGGCGCTCCGCGCGTTTCACCCGGACGGCGCCGCCGGGCCCTCACCCGGACGGCGGCACCGCTCCGGCGGCGCGCTCAGTCGCCGTAGTCGGACATCCCGTCGAGCATCCGCGCCGAGGTGGACGGCACGGTCACCCCGTGGATGAGGGAGGGGGAGACGGGGAGGGCGGAGGCCGCCGTGGGAGCCGCCCAGTTCCCGGCCATCCGGGCGCAGTCGCCGCGCAGTGTCGCGAGATCGCCGTCCAGGTCGCCGGCCTGGCCGAGCGGAGGGGTGCCTGGGACCTTGAGGTTCGTCATACCGGAACCGTATGCACGCCTGCCGTCACGAAGAAAGATCTACTATCGGGTAGTTTTGCCCGCTTCAGAGGTCCCGTGCCGAACCGGTAGCGTTAACTGTCAATCCCCTCCCCTCGCAGGAGCGTGTCCTAGCCGTGCGTATCGCAGTCACCGGCTCCATCGCCACCGACCACCTCATGACCTTTCCCGGCCGATTCGCCGACCAGTTGGTCGCGGACCAGCTGCACACGGTCTCCCTGTCCTTCCTGGTCGACAACCTCGACGTCCGCCGGGGCGGGGTCGGCGCGAACATCGCGTTCGGCATGGGCCAGCTCGGCACCCGGCCGATCCTCGTCGGTGCGGCCGGCTCCGACTTCGCGGAGTACCGCGCCTGGCTGGACCGGCACGGCGTCGACACCGACTCCGTCCGCATCTCCGAGGTGCTGCACACCGCGCGCTTCGTGTGCACGACGGACGCCGACCACAACCAGATCGGCTCCTTCTACACGGGGGCGATGAGCGAGGCCCGTCTCATCGAGCTGAAGTCCGTCGCGGACCGGGTCGGCGGCCTCGACCTCGTCCTGATCGGCGCGGACGACCCCGAGGGGATGCTCCGCCACACCGAGGAGTGCCGCTCCCGCGCGATCCCCTTCGCCGCCGACTTCTCGCAGCAGATCGCGCGCATGAACGGCGACGAGATCCGGATACTGCTGGACGGCGCGACGTACCTCTTCTCCAACGAGTACGAGAAGGGCCTCATCGAGTCCAAGACGGGCTGGACCGAGGAGGAGATCCTCTCCAAGGTCGGCCACCGGGTCACCACCCTCGGCGCGCGCGGTGTCCGCATCGAGCGCGTCGGCGAGGACCCGATCGAGGTCGGCTGCCCGGAGGAGGAGCTCAAGGCGGACCCGACCGGCGTCGGCGACGCGTTCCGCGCCGGTTTCCTCTCCGGTCTCGCCTGGGGCGTCTCCCACGAGCGCGCCGCCCAGGTCGGCTGCATGCTCGCCACCCTCGTCATCGAGACGGTCGGCACGCAGGAGTACCAGCTGCGCCGCGGCCACTTCATGGACCGCTTCACCAAGGCGTACGGCCACGAGGCCGCCGCCGAGGTCCAGACGCACCTCTCCTAGCAGGACCGGCGGAACCCCGGAGCCTTCCCGCTCCGGGCCCGCCGTGACCGACTAGGACAGCCGGCGGACCACATAGGCCGAGCCGTGGTCCGCCGGCTCCTCACCGACGTACTCCTGCCCCCGCATCTCGCACCACGCCGGGATGTCGAGCCGGGCCGCCTCGTCGTCGGCGAGGACCCGCACCGTGCCGCCGACCGGCACGTCCCCGATGACCTTGGCCAGCTCGATGACGGGGATCGGGCAGCGCCTGCCCAGCGCGTCGACCACCAGGGAGTCGACCGGGGCGGCGGCCTCCTCCTCCTTCACCACCGCCGAGCTCGGCGCGCCGAGCTTCTCGCGCACCGCCGCGACGGTGTCCGGCAGCGCCGCGAGGAACCGCTCGACCTCGTCCTCCGGGGTGCCCGGCGGCAGCGACACCCGGACGTTCCCCTCGCTCAGGACGCCCATGGCCTTCAGGACGTGGCTGGGGGTGAGGGTACTGCTCGTGCACGACGAGCCCGAGGAGACGGAGAAGCCCACCCGGTCCAGCTCGTGCAGCAGTGTCTCCCCGTCGACATAGAGACAGGAGAAGGTCACGATCCCCGGCAGTCGCCGGACCGGGTCGCCGACCACCTCGACGTCCGGGACCAGACCGGGCACCCGTACCCGGATCCGCTCCGTCAGCTCCCGCAGCCGCGCCGCCTCCCGCTCGGCCTCCGCGCGGACCGCGCGCAGCGAGGCCGCCGCCGCCACGACGGCCGGGATGTTCTCGAAACCGGGCGCCCGTCCCGACTCCCGCTCGTCCGCGGGCCCTTGGGGGGCGAACCGGGCTCCCTTGCGCACCACGAGCAGTCCGACGCCCGAAGGCCCGCCCCACTTGTGGGCACTTGCCGTCAGCAGGGACCAGTCGCCCTCCACCCGGCCCCAGCCCAGCGACTGCGCCGCGTCCACCAGGAGCGGCACACCCGCCCCCCGGCACACCTGTGCCACCTCGGCCACCGGCTGTTCGGTCCCCACCTCGTGGTTGGCCGACTGCAGACAGGCCAGCGCGGTGTCGGCGCGCAGGGCCTCCGCGTACGCGGAAGGCGACACCCGGCCCGTCCGGTCGACCGGGATCCGTGTCGCCGTGCCGCCCGACACCTCGTGCGACTCCGCCGAATGGAGCACCGACGAGTGTTCGACGGCTGACACGATCAGGTGGCCTCCGACGCGCCGCCGGCCCGCCAGGGCGCCCGCGATCCCGGAGTGCACCGCGCGGGTTCCGGAGGTGGTGAAGGTCAGCTCGTCGGGGCGGCAGCCCACCGCGTCGGCCGCCGCCTCGCGCGCGGCGTCGAGCAGCAGCCGGGCCCGCCGTCCCTCCCGGTACAGGCGGGCGGGGTCGGCCCACCCCTCGTCGAGCGAGGCCTGCAGGGCCTGTCGGGCGACGGGGTGCAGCGGAGCCGCGGACGCGGCGTCGAAGTAGGACACGCCACCACGCTAGTCCGTCGCCCCAAAGGCACCGTCAGAAGGCATCCGGAGTGGGGCATTCCAGGGCGCGGAAGAGTGCCCCACAGGCGAAACGGCACTCCTTCGGGGAGTCGGGCGGCGCGTTGGGCACCCTCCCCGCGCGACCCCAAATAGCGTCCAGTAGGGTTTGGTCCGCATAAACATCCAAACCCCTGCCCGACGCAGGGCGGCGACCGACCAGCGAGAAGGCCGCAGCCAACAGCGCGGGCGAGACTCTCGGGAAGGCGCTACGTGAGTCCCAACGGCTCCGACCTCCCCCACGCCCTGGGGGGCGCGGGCGGTACCCCCACGCCGCGGCGCCCGATGCGGCGGAAGCTGCTGCAGGCAATGACTGCGGGCCTGGTCCTGGCGACAGCCACTGGTTGCTCGTACAACTGGGAAGACTTCCCCCGCCTTGGTATGCCCACCCCGGTGACGGATGAGGCTCCGCGGATCCTCTCCCTCTGGCAGGGCTCGTGGGCGGCCGCGCTCGCCACGGGCGTGCTGGTCTGGGGCCTGATCCTGTGGAGCGTCGTCTTCCATCGGCGCAGCCGGACCAAGGTCGAAGTTCCTCAGCAGACCCGGTACAACATGCCCATCGAGGCGTTGTACACCGTGGTCCCGCTCATCATCGTCTCGGTGCTGTTCTACTTCACCGCCCGCGACGAGACGAAGCTCCTCAGCCTCGACAAGAAGCCCGACGTCACGGTCAACGTGGTGGGCTTCCAGTGGAGCTGGGGCTTCAACTACGTCGCGGACGTCCCCGGCTCCACCGGGAACGCCAAGACAGACCCGAACCTGGCGGCCATTCCGGACCGGTTCAAGAAGCAGTTCCCGGCGAACGCCGGCGGTGTCTACGACGTCGGCACGCCCGGCACGAAGAACCCGCAGACGGGCAACCCGGGTCCGACCCTCTGGCTCCCCAAGGGCAAGACGGTCCGCTTCGTCCTCACTTCGCGTGACGTCATCCACTCCTTCTGGGTGGTGCCGTTCCTCATGAAGCAGGACGTCATCCCGGGGCACACCAACTCCTTCCAGGTGACGCCCAACCATGAGGGCACCTTCCTGGGCAAGTGTGCCGAGCTGTGCGGCGTCGACCACTCCCGGATGCTCTTCAACGTGAAGGTCGTCTCCCCCGAGCGCTACGAGGCCCACCTCAAGGAGCTCGCGGCGAAGGGACAGACCGGTTACGTCCCGGCCGGCATTGAGCAGACGGGCCACGAGAAGAACCGGGAGACGAACAACCTGTGAGCATCCTCAACGAACCCCAGGGTGCCGACGCAGCCGAAGACTCGTACGAGAGCGAGCTGCCGGTTCGGCGCAAGCAGCCCGGCAGTGTTGTGATCAAGTGGCTCACCACCACGGACCACAAGACGATCGGCACGTTGTATCTGGTCACGTCGTTCGCGTTCTTCTGCATCGGCGGCGTCATGGCGCTGCTCATGCGCGCCGAACTGGCGCGCCCCGGACTGCAGATCATGTCGAACGAGCAGTTCAACCAGGCGTTCACGATGCACGGCACGATCATGCTGCTGATGTTCGCGACGCCGCTGTTCGCCGGTTTCACGAACTGGATCATGCCGCTGCAGATCGGCGCGCCCGACGTGGCGTTCCCGCGGCTGAACATGTTCGCCTACTGGCTCTACCTGTTCGGCTCGACGATCGCGGTCGGTGGCTTCCTCACCCCGCAGGGCGCGGCCGACTTCGGCTGGTTCGCCTACAGCCCGCTGTCCGACGCGGTCCGCTCGCCGGGCATCGGCGCCGACATGTGGATCATGGGTCTGGCCTTCTCCGGCTTCGGCACCATCCTCGGCGCGGTCAACTTCATCACCACGATCATCTGCATGCGCGCTCCCGGCATGACGATGTTCCGCATGCCGATCTTCGTCTGGAACGTGCTGCTCACCGCCGTGCTGGTGCTGCTCGCCTTCCCCGTTCTCGCGGCGGCCCTGTTCGCCCTGGAGGCGGATCGAAAATTCGGGGCACATGTCTTCGATGCGGCCAACGGTGGAGCGCTGCTCTGGCAACACCTCTTCTGGTTCTTCGGCCATCCAGAGGTGTACATCATCGCGCTGCCGTTCTTCGGCATCATCTCCGAAGTCATCCCGGTGTTCTCCCGCAAGCCGATGTTCGGCTACATGGGCCTCATCGGCGCGACCATCGCGATCGCCGGTCTGTCCGTGACCGTGTGGGCGCACCACATGTACGTCACCGGTGGCGTACTGCTCCCGTTCTTCTCCTTCATGACGTTCCTCATCGCCGTACCGACGGGCGTGAAGTTCTTCAACTGGATCGGAACGATGTGGAAGGGCTCGTTGTCCTTCGAGACACCGATGCTCTGGGCCGTCGGCTTCCTGATCACCTTCACCTTCGGTGGTCTGACCGGCGTCATCCTGGCCTCGCCGCCGATGGACTTCCACGTCTCGGACTCGTACTTCGTGGTGGCGCACTTCCACTACGTGGTGTTCGGCACCGTGGTGTTCGCGATGTTCTCCGGCTTCCACTTCTGGTGGCCGAAGATGACGGGCAAGATGCTCGACGAGCGGCTCGGCAAGATCACCTTCTGGACGCTGTTCGTGGGCTTCCACGGCACGTTCCTGGTGCAGCACTGGCTGGGTGCCGAGGGCATGCCGCGTCGCTACGCGGACTACCTCGCGGCCGACGGCTTCACCGCGCTGAACACGATCTCCACGATCAGCTCGTTCCTGCTCGGCCTGTCGATCCTGCCGTTCCTCTACAACGTGTGGAAGACGGCCAAGTACGGCAAGAAGGTCGAGGTCGACGACCCGTGGGGCTACGGCCGCTCGCTGGAGTGGGCCACCTCGTGCCCGCCGCCGCGGCACAACTTCCTCACCCTGCCGCGGATCCGCAGTGAGTCCCCGGCGTTCGACCTGCACCACCCCGAGATCGCCGCGCTCGACCAGCTCGAGCACGCCGGTTCCGGTTCGTCGGCTCTCGCTGGTGGCAAGGAGGCCGGCAAGTGAAGGTCCAAGGCAAGATGTTCCTCTGGCTCGCCGCGTTCATCCTCGTCATGGGGATCGTGTACGGCGTGTGGTCCAAGGAGCCGGCCGGCACCACGGCCCTCTTCATGGGCTTCGGCCTGAGCGTGATGATCGGCTACTACCTGGCCTTCACGGCCCGGCGGGTCGACCAGCTGGCGCAGGACAACAAGGAGGCCGACGTCGCGGACGAGGCCGGCGAGGTGGGCTTCTTCAGCCCGCACAGCTGGCAGCCGCTCGCGCTGGGCGTCGGCGGCGCCCTGGCCTTCATGGGCGTCGTCTTCGGCTGGTGGCTGCTCTACTTCTCGGCCCCGATCATCGTGATCGGCCTGTGGGGCTGGGTCTTCGAGTACTACCACGGTGAGAACCGCACCCAGTAGCACGCGCTGAACCCCGGGGAGCCCGGACACTCCGTCAGGAGAGTCCGGGCTCCCCCGTTTGCCACGACTTCCGTCCCTCGGTCGGCCCACCCGGCGCGCCGTCCTTGACGGGCGTTCATAGCGTGAGCTCATGAACCACTCACCGCGAATCCGCACGGTCGTCAGCTGCACCGCGCTGGTGGTCGCCCTCGGAGCGGGCGCCACCGCCTGCGGCTCCGACGGCCACCCGCTCTCGGCGAAGCCGTACGACGCGGCGGGACAGATCTCGTTCAACGGCCCCGTCGGAGAGAGCAAGAAGCCCGGCAAGGTCGACCCCGACAAGCCGCTCGAAATCACCTCCGAGGATGACGACGGGCGCATCACCGACGTGACGGCCACCGACGCGTCAGGACGCTATGTGGCGGGCGAACTGTCCGCCGACGGCAGTCGCTGGCACAGCACCTCCCCGCTGGCCGCAGGAGCCCACTACACGGTCCGGGTGAGCACCGAGGACGAGGACGGCGCCCCCGGGCGCAAGGTCCTCGGCTTCGACACCAGCACACCCAAGACCAAGAAGACGCTCGACGTCGAGTTCGGCCCCAAGGCCGGCAAGTACGGGGTCGGTCAGCCCGTCACCGCCGAACTGAGCGCCCCCGTCAAGGACAAGGCGGCCCGCGCCGTCGTCGAGCGCGCTCTCAAGGTCGACTCCACGCCCGCCGTGGACGGCGCCTGGCACTGGGTGGACGACAAGACGCTCCACTACCGCCCCAAGGAGTACTGGCCCACCCACGCCACGGTCACGGCGCACAGCAACCTCGCCGGCATCAAGATCGGTGAGCGGCTGTGGGGCGGCAACGCCAAGACCCTGAAGCTCACCACGGGCGACCGGCTCGTCGCCGTCACCGACGCCGCCTCGCACGAGATGACGGTCTACCGCAACGGCGAGCAGATCAACGAGATCCCCGTCACCACCGGCAAGCCCGGCTTCGAGACCCGCAACGGCGTCAAGGTCGTGCTGGGCAAGGAGTACTACGTACAAATGCGCGGTACCAGCATCGGTATCGCCGAGGGCAGTTCGGACTCCTACGACCTGCCCGTGTACTACGCCACCCGGGTGACCTGGAGCGGCGAGTACGTGCACGCCGCGCCGTGGTCGACCGGCTCGCAGGGGTCCGCCAACGTCAGCCACGGCTGCACCGGCATGAGCACCAGCAACGCCGAGTGGTTCTTCGACACCTTCAACGAGGGTGACGTCGTCAAGGTCGTCAACTCGAACGGCGACATGATGGACGCGTTCGGCAACGGCTTCGGCGACTGGAACCTCGACTGGAAGAACTGGCGCGAGGGCAGCGCCCTGGTGGGCGGATCCCCGGACGCCCCGACCCCGGCCGAGCGCGCGAGGCTTCGCCCCGAGAGTGTGTGAGACCGCGCCCCGAGAGGGGCGCGGGTCCTCAGGCGCTCTGCAGGTTCTTGCGGCGCAGCAGGGTGGCCAGGGAGGCGGCGAACTCCACCGGGTCGACCGGAAGGGTGACTGCGGCGTCCGCACGGCTCCAGGTGGCCAGCCAGGCGTCCTGCGGGCGCCCGATGAGGACGAGCGCGGGCGGGCAGTCGAAGACCTCGTCCTTGATCTGCCGGCAGACGCCCATGCCGCCGAGCGGAACCGCCTCGCCGTCCAGCACGCACACGTCGATGCCGCCCTTGTCGAGCTCCATGACGACGGCGGCCGGCGTCGCGCACTCGACGAACTCCACGAGGGGAACGTCCGGAGCGGGCCTGCGCCCGGTGGCGAGCCGCACCTGTGCGCGGGTGTTGGAGTCGTCGCTGTAGACCAGCACCGTGGCGGTCGGCTGCATTCTTCCTCCGGGACGTCGGCGTCGTACGGACATGAAGCGGCCGGGCCGGCCGGAGCCTGCCCGATGCGCGGATGCTACTCCCTTGAACACCTCGTCAACACCGGTTCGGACAGGGCTTCGATGGGCCATACGGGCTGGACACACCCCGTCAACACTCCGAACGGCACCCCCCGGGGTGAGGGCGGGATAAGCGACCGACATAATGTCGGTCGTGGCGACAGCAACGACAGTAGAAACCGGGCACGCGCACCCGTCGGTCAATCGGCCGAACCTCACCAGCGTCGGAACCATCATCTGGCTGAGTTCCGAGCTGATGTTCTTCGCGGCCCTCTTCGCGATGTACTTCACCCTGCGATCGGTGACCGGGCCGGATCACTGGAAGGAAATGGCGTCCAGCCTGAACCTTCCGTTCTCGGCGACGAACACCACGATCCTGGTGCTCTCCTCCCTGACCTGTCAGCTCGGCGTCTTCGCCGCCGAGCGCGGGGACGTGAAGAAGCTCAGGATGTGGTTCACCGTCACCTTCATCATGGGTGCGATCTTCATCGGCGGTCAGGTCTTCGAGTACACCGAACTGGTCAAGAAGGACGGGCTCTCGCTCTCCTCCGACCCGTACGGCTCGGTGTTCTACCTGACCACCGGCTTCCACGGACTGCATGTGACGGGCGGACTCATCGCCTTCCTGCTGGTCCTTGGTCGCACCTATGCGGCTCGGCGGTTCACTCACGAGCAGGCAACCGCCGCCATCGTCGTGTCCTACTACTGGCACTTCGTCGATGTCGTCTGGATCGGCCTCTTCGCCACGATCTACCTGATCAAGTAATCGGGCCCGGAGCCCGAAACATCCAGAAGCACCGACGCAGAAGATCCTGACACCGGGGTAATCCGTGAAAAAGCTCTCCGCACGACGACGCCATCCGCTGGCGGCGGTCGTCGTCCTACTCCTCGCGCTGGCGGCCACCGGGGGGCTGTACGCCGCGTTCGCACCCGCGGGCAAGGCGCAGGCCGATGAAACCGCCCAGTCCCTCGCCATCACCGAGGGCAAGAAGCTGTACGCCGTGGGCTGCGCAAGCTGCCACGGAACCGGCGGTCAGGGCACCTCCGACGGGCCGAGCCTGGTGGGAGTGGGCGCCGCGGCGGTCGACTTCCAGGTCGGCACCGGACGTATGCCGGCCCAGCAGCCCGGCGCGCAGATCCCGAAGAAGAAGGTCATCTACTCGCAGGCCGAGATCGACCAGCTCGCGGCGTTCATCGCCTCGCTCGGGGCCGGTCCTTCGGTCCCGACGAAGAGCCAGGTCAGTCCCGAGGGCGCGGACATCGCCAAGGGTGGCGAACTGTTCCGCACCAACTGCGCCCAGTGCCACAACTTCACCGGCAAGGGCGGCGCGCTGACCCACGGCAAGTTCGCGCCGACTCTTGAGGGTGTCGACCCGAAGCACATCTACGAGGCCATGCAGACGGGCCCGCAGAACATGCCGTCCTTCCCCGACACCACGCTGACGGAGAAGAACAAGAAGGACATCATCGCGTACCTCGACGCGGTCAACGGTGACAACACCGAGAGCCCCGGCGGTCTCGAACTGGGCGGTCTCGGACCGGTCAGCGAGGGCCTGTTCGGCTGGATCTTCGGACTTGGCACCCTGGTCGCCGTCGCCGTCTGGGTCGCCGCTCGGACCGCAAAGGCCAAGAAGTCATGAGTAGCCAAGACATTCCAGAAGAGAACGTGCCCGCTGAGCGGGCCACCGACGACCACGCCGGTCACGGTCATGCCTCGGTCGCCGTCGCGGACGAGCAGAACCCGTTCGCGGACCCGGGGCTGCCGCCCCACGAGCACCGCATCCAGGACATCGACGAGCAGGCCGCCAAGCGGTCCGAGCGACTTGTGGCCCTGCTGTTCGTGCTGTCGATGCTGGCGACCGTCGCCTTCATCGTCGCGTACGTGGCGATCCCCAACGACAAGTCGATCTACGTCTTCCCGATCGGTCACATCAGCGCGCTGAACTTCACGCTGGGTCTGACGCTCGGGGTGGCACTGTTCGCGATCGGCGCAGGCGCGGTCCACTGGGCCCGCACCCTGATGTCCGACGTGGAGATCGCCGACGAGCGTCACGCGATCGAGGCGGAGCCCGAGGTCAAGGCCAAGGTCCTGGCCGACTTCAAGCAGGGTGCCAAGGAGTCCGCGCTCGGCCGTCGCAAGCTGATCCGCAACACGATGTTCGGCGCGCTGGCCCTGTTCCCGCTCTCCGGCGTCATGCTGCTGCGCGACCTCGGTCCGCTGCCCGGCACGAAGCTCCGCCACACCCTGTGGTCCAAGGGCAAGCTCCTCGTCAACATGAACACCAACGAGCCGCTCCGTCCCTCGGACGTGGCCGTCGGTTCTCTGACCTTCGTCAAGCCCGAGGGCCTGGAGGAGCACGACGAGGACTTCCAGAAGCAGATCGCCAAGGCGGCCCTGATGATCATCCGGCTCCAGCCGGACAACATCAAGGACAAGCAGGAACTCGAGTGGTCCTACCAGGGCATCGTGGCGTACTCGAAGATCTGCACCCACGTCGGCTGCCCGATCTCCCTGTACGAGCAGCAGACGCACCACGCGCTGTGCCCGTGCCACCAGTCCACCTTCGACCTCTCCGACGGTGCCCGAGTCATCTTCGGCCCGGCCGGTCACCCGCTGCCGCAGCTGCGCATCGGCGTGAACGATGAGGGTTACCTCGAAGCGCTCGGCGACTTCGAAGTGCCCGTCGGTCCTGCATTCTGGGAGCGCGGATGAGCACTACGACCACCTCCGACTCGCGCTCGCGCGAGAAGGCGCCCGCCGGTGAGCGGGTAGCCGACTGGGCCGACGGCCGCCTGGGGATCTACTCCCTGGCCAAGGCCAACATGCGCAAGATCTTCCCCGACCACTGGTCGTTCATGCTGGGTGAGATCTGCCTGTACAGCTTCATCATCATCATCCTCACGGGTGTGTACCTGACGCTGTTCTTCCACCCGTCGATGAACGAGGTGGAGTACCACGGCAGCTACGTCCCGCTGCAGGGACAGCTGATGTCCGAGGCGTTCAACTCGACCATGCACATCTCCTTCGATGTGCGCGGTGGCCTGCTGATCCGTCAGATCCACCACTGGGCCGCGCTGATCTTCCTCGCCGGCATGTTCGTGCACATGATGCGCGTGTTCTTCACGGGTGCGTTCCGCAAGCCCCGTGAGGTCAACTGGGTCTTCGGATTCCTGCTGTTCGTCCTCGGCATGTTCACCGGCTTCACCGGTTACTCGCTCCCGGACGACCTGCTCTCCGGTACCGGTGTCCGCTTCATGGAGGGCGCGGTCCTGTCCGTGCCGATCGTCGGCACGTACCTGTCGTTCTTCCTCTTCGGCGGCGAGTTCCCGGGCGGCGACTTCGTGGCCCGCTTCTACTCGGTGCACGTGCTGCTGCTGCCGGGCATCATGCTCGGCCTGGTCGTCGGCCACCTGATCCTGGTCTTCTACCACAAGCACACCCAGTTCGCGGGCCCCGGCAAGACGAACAAGAACGTCGTCGGCATGCCGCTGCTGCCGGTCTACATGGCCAAGGCCGGAGGCTTCTTCTTCCTGGTCTTCGGTGTCATCGCGGCCATCGCGGCGATCGCCTCGATCAACCCGATCTGGTCGCTGGGTCCCTACCGTCCGGACCAGGTGTCCACCGGCGCCCAGCCGGACTGGTACATGGGCTTCTCCGAGGGCCTGATCCGTGTCATGCCGGGCTGGGAGATCAACCTCTGGGGTCACACGCTCGTCCTGGGCGTGTTCATCCCGCTGGTCATCTTCCCGCTGGTCCTGGTCGCGATCGCGGTCTACCCGTTCATCGAGTCCTGGGTCACCGGCGACAAGCGCGAGCACCACATCCTGGACCGCCCGCGCAACGTCCCGACCCGGACCGCGTTCGGCGTCGCCTGGATCAGCTGGTACTTCGTGCTCCTCGTCGGCGGCGGCAACGACATCTGGGCCACGCACTTCCACCTGGCGATCAACTCGATCACCTGGTTCGTGCGCATCGCCTTCTTCGTCGTGCCGGTGCTCACGTTCCTCGCCACCAAGCGGATCTGCCTCGGCCTCCAGCGCCGGGACCGGGACAAGGTGCTGCACGGCCGCGAGTCGGGCATCATCAAGCGCCTGCCGCACGGTGAGTTCATCGAGGTGCACGAGCCGCTCAGCCAGGACGCGCTGCACACGCTCACCGCGCACGACCAGTACAAGCCGGCCGAGATCGGCCCGGCGGTCGACGAGAACGGTGTCGAGCGCAAGGTCAACAGCGCGCAGAAGCTGCGCGCCAAGATGAGCAAGGGCTTCTACGGGGAGGACAACCAGATCCCCAAGCCCACCGTCGAGGAGTACAAGGAGATCACGAGCGGCCACGGCCACCACTGATCCCCGCGACACCCCGGTTCGCCACGGCAGGAGCCCCGTCCACGGACGGGGCTCTTCGCCGTCTCCGGGGCTGGATAGGGTGGACTCACCCCCGTGCTGCGGGGCGAACCCACTCGCGTGACCCAGGAACCCAGGAGCGACCATGAGCGCTGTGAACCCCGCTGGAGGCGACACCGCGGCGGGCCGTTCCTGGCCCGAGGTACTGAACGGCCTTCTCGAAGGCCGCGACCAGAGCGCGGACGACACGGCCTGGGCGATGGACCGCATCATGCGCGGCGAGGCGACCGACGCGCAGATCGCCGGCTTCGTGGTGGCCCTGCGGGCCAAGGGCGAGACCGTCCAGGAGATCTCCGGCCTGGTCCGGGCGATGTACGAGCACGCCAACGTGATCGAGGTGCCCGGGCGGACCGTCGACATCGTCGGCACGGGCGGCGACGGCGCGAAGACCGTCAACATCTCCACCATGTCCTCGATCGTGGTGGCCGGCACCGGCGCCAAGGTCGTCAAGCACGGCAACCGGGCCGCGTCCTCCGCGTCCGGCTCCTCGGACGTCCTGGAGAAGCTCGGCGTCAATCTCCAGCTGACGGTGAAGCGGGTCGCGGAGGTGGCCGAGGAGGCCGGGATCACCTTCTGCTTCGCGGTCAAGTTCCACCCGGCGCTGCGCCATGTGGCGGCGGCGCGCGGACAGCTCGGCATCCGGACGACCTTCAACGTGCTCGGACCGCTGACGAATCCGGCCCGGGTCAAGGCCCAGGCGGTCGGGGTCGCCGACCCCCGGATGGCGCCCATCGTGGCGGGCGTCTTCGCCGAGCGCGGCAACTCCTCGCTCGTCTTCCGCGGCGACGACGGCCTCGACGAGCTGACCACCACCGCCGGCTCCCGGGTCTGGGTGGTCCGCGACGGCAAGGTCACGGAGGAGCACTTCCACCCCCGCGACGTCGGCCTCGACGTCGTTCCGGTGGAGGCGCTGCGCGGAGCCGACGCCGCGTACAACGCGGAGGTCGCCCGGCGGCTGCTGGACGGCGAGACCGGGCCGGTGCGCGACGCCGTGCTGCTGAACTCGGCGGCCGCCCTGGTGGCCCTGTCGCCGGCCGACGCGCCCCTCGCGGACCAGCTCCGGGCCGGTATGGCGAAGGCGGCGGAGGCGATCGACTCCGGGGCCGCGAAGCGCACCCTCGACCGGTGGGTGGCGGCCAGCAACGCCTGAGCGACGCCGGCGTGACGCAAGGCGCGGTCCACAATTCGGACCGCGCCTTGCGCGTCGAAGATCTTCTGGCAAGATGCTGTACCAGGTCATGAGCGACAGCCATCAGGCCCCGGCCGGCTGTCCGGCAACCCTCCGTCCGTGGCGGGGTGCCCCGGGTGAAGACCAGGCCGTAGGCAGCGAGGTCTACGGCAAGCGCGGACCCCTCCCACTCTTTCGAGTGGACGTAACCAGGGGTCCTGGTCGTTCGAGGGAGCCTTCTGTGAGCAAGCGAATGCGATAGGGCGCCGAGCCCCGCCTCCGCACACCCTTTTCTCCCCTTCCTGCGCCGAGCGCTGCCTCCGGGCGGCCGGCTCGCGCGGCGATCCCGCCTGCCTCACAGGAGCCCGCCATGTCTGTCACCACCACCGCCGCCGACACCTCCGTCTGTGCCCCGCTGCCCGTCCTCGGCCGCGACGTCACCGTGCCGCTCGTCACCGGCGGCGAGGTCAGCTACGCCGCTCTCGACTACGCCGCCAGCGCCCCCGCCCTCCAGCGGGTGTGGGACGACGTCGCCGCGTACGCCCCGTACTACGGCAGCGTCCACCGCGGTGCCGGGTACCTCTCGCAGCTGTCCACCGACCTCTTCGAGAACGCCCGCAGGACCGTCGCGGAGTTCCTCGACTGCCGGGCCGACGACCAGGTCGTCTTCACCCGCTCCACCACGGACTCGCTCAACCTGCTCGCCGCCGCGCTCCCGGCCGACTGCCAGGTCTTCGTCTTCGAGACCGAGCACCACGCCTCGCTGCTGCCCTGGCGCGACGCCCGGGTGACGTACCTGAACGCCCCGCGCACCCCCGGCGAGGCCGTCGCGACCCTGGAGCACGCCCTCGCGGCCCGTGACCCCCACGGACCGGCCCTCGTCTGCGTCACCGGCGCCTCGAACGTCACCGGGGAGCTGTGGCCGGTGCGGGAGCTCGCCGCAGCCGCGCACGCCCACGGCGCCCGGATCGTCCTCGACGCCGCCCAGCTCGCCCCGCACCACCCGGTGTCCGTCCAGGACCTCGACGTCGACTGGGTCGCCTTCTCCGGCCACAAGCTGTACGCGCCGTTCGGCTCCGGTGTCCTCGCGGGCCGCTCCGACTGGCTCCGCGAGGCCGACCCCTACCTCGCCGGTGGCGGCGCCAGCCGCAAGGTCACCCGGCGCGCGGACGGCGGCGTGGACGTCGAGTGGCACGACAGCGCGGCCCGCCACGAGGCCGGCTCGCCGAACGTGATCGGCGCCTACTCCATCGCGTCGGCCTGCAAGGCGCTCACCGAAGAGGGCTTCGACAACCTTCTCGCCCGGGAGCAGCACCTGATCGGCACCGTCCGTGCCGGCCTCGCCGAGGTCCCCGAGGTCCGGATCCTCTCCCTGTTCGGTGACGACGCCCCGCGGGTCGGCGTCCTCTCCTTCGTCGTCGAGGGCTGGAACAGCTCGCACTTCGCGGCCGCGCTGTCCGCCGAGTACGGCATCGGCGTCCGCGACGGCCTCTTCTGCGCCCACCCGCTGGTGCGCACACTGCTCGGCAGCGACCCCGAGACCCAGGGGGAGTGCGGCGCCCCCGAGGCGGCGCCCGGCGAGAAGTCCCTCAACGCCATCCGCGTCAGCTTCGGCGCCGGGACGCCCGACGAGCACGTCGAGCGGTTCGTCCGCGCGGTGCGCGAGCTGGTGCGGGACGGCGCGCGGTGGCAGTACCGCACCCAGGACGGCCGCTGCGTGCCGGCGGTATAGGAACCCACGACGACATGCCGCGAGGCGGCGGACGCACCGGTCAGGAGTCGAGACCGATCGCGAACGCCGCCTCCAGGTCGTGCTGGGAGTACGTGCGGAACGCCACGTGCGTGTCCGTCGCCTCGACACCCGGGATCTTGCTGATGCTGCCGGGGATGACGTCCGCGAGGTCGTCGTGGGACCTGACCCGGACCATGGCGATCAGGTCGTAGGTGCCGGTGACGGAGAAGACCTCGCTGACGCTCTCCAGCGACGCGATCGACTCGGCGATCTCGGGGATCCGGTCCACGCTGGTCTTGATGAGGACGATCGCGGTGATCACGGCTGGTTCTCTCCCTAGGGGGCCACTGCTGGGGGATCTCACCCTACTCGCGCTCCACCTGGCCCCGTCCGTCCGGCGGGGCACCGACCGGACCCCCCAGGGCCGGCACGACGGGCACGGCGGTGCCGCGGCGCCCGAACCGCACCCACGCGTAGACGAAGCCCAGCGAGAAGCCCACCAGGTGCGCCAGATAGGCGACGCCGGGGCCCGACTCGCTCTGGCCCGCCGCCAGCCACTGCAGGGTGAACCAGAACGGCAGCACCACCCAGGCCGGGAACCGCAGCGGCAGGAAGAACAGGAACGGGAAGAGACTGGTGACCCTGGCCTTGGGGAACAGGTACAGGAACGCGCCGAGCACCGCGGAGATCGCCCCGGACGCCCCGACCAGGGACTGCTCCGAGGAAGCGTTGGCGGCCGCGTAGCCGAGCAGGGCCAGGTATCCGCACCCGAGGTAGAACAGCGCGAACTCCACATGGCCCATGCGTTCCTCGGTCAGCAGCCCGAAGACGTAGAAGAAGAGCATGTTGCCCAGGAGGTGGAGCCAGCTGCCGTGGATGAACAGGGCCGTGGCCGGGGTGAGCAGCTCGCGGGGCGGCCCGCCGAACAGATCGGCCGGCACCACGCCCCAGCGCCGGAAGTACGCCCGTTGGACGGCCAGCAGCTCGTCCCCGGTGCCGTACCCGGGATTGAGGCCCGAGGCGGGACCGATGACGAAGATCAGACAGCACAGGACGATCAGCCCGTACGTCACCGGTGCCGACTGGGACCGCACCGCTCTGCCGATTGCCGTACTCCAATTGCCGATCATGGTGCAGAGCATGACGTACCGGACGGATCGGCACAGACAGCCTCGCCGCCGTGGACGGCCGAGCGTCGACTACCCGCCAGGCCGTAGGGTTACGAGCCACATGTACCGGGAGACCGGTGCCGGACGGACACTAGAAGGAAGCGACTGCCCTATGACGGTTCCCCTGCCGGACGCCAAGACGCGCTGGCGCTGCTCGCTCTGCGGCAACCTCACGCGCTTCGACGTCACCCGCTCCTCGAAGGTCGTCGAGTACGTGCACCTCGACCTCGCCGGTGAGCCGAAGGTCGAGGAGCGTGAGGTGGTCAGTGAGACCATCGAGTCGGTGCGGTGTCGCTGGTGCAACGCGGTGGATCAGGTCGAACTCGTGGACAGGCCGGGCGCCGGCTCCTGAGGGAGCGGGCCCCGCACGGATAATTGGGGTGACGGATGATGGAGACCACAGGCGGGGAGCCGGACGACGGCACCGCCGAGGTGCTCGATCGTCCGCTGCCCGACGGTGTGCGCCGACGGGTCGTGCAGATCGTCTCGGACGGTTTCGGCGGCCTGACGCTGGCCGAACTGCCCACGCAGCTACGGCAGTACGCCCGCTTCACGCCGAGCCGGCGGGCCAAGTTCGCCGGCAACGCCATGGCGGCGGCGCTGGAGACGGACCCGCTGTTCAGACAGCGCATCGCCGAGAAGCTGAGAGAGACGCAGCCCGAGCTGACCGCGGCCCTCGACTCGGCCGCGCCGCCTCCGGCCGCGGATCCGCTGGACGTGGCGGCCGCGGCCTATGTTCTGCGCCCGGCGGGCTGGGTGAAGCTGGTGACCGCCGCCGGCGAGGAGGCCCTGCGGGCGGACGCCGAGCGCGCCGACGAGGAGAGCCGGGCCGAGCTGGAGCGGCTGCGCGAGGAACTCGCGGCGGCGCGCGGCCAGATCAGGACCGAGACCGAGCGGCTGCGCACGGAACTGGACACGGCCCGCAAGGAAGCGGAATCGCTTCACCGCAAGCTGCGCGGGGCCCTCAGTGACGTGAAGCGCGGCGAGGCCGCGCTGCGCAAGCTCCAGGCCGAGACCGACGCGGCGCGCGCGGAGAGTCAGGCGCAGGTGTCCGCCGCCGAGAGCGAGAGCCGACGGCTCAAGGCGCGCCTCGCCGAGGCCGAGGCGGCCCTGGAGGCCGGCCGCAAGGCCGCGCGCGAGGGGCGCAGCGTCGAGGACATGCGGCTGCGGCTGCTCCTCGACACGGTGCTGGACGCGGCTCAGGGCCTGCGCCGCGAGCTGGCGCTGCCGCCCGTCTCGGTGCGGCCCGCGGAGACGGTGGAGGCGGTCGAGCCCGGGCGGATGACGCCCAAGGACATCGCGACCCGCGCCCTGTCGGAGAACGACCCCGCGATCCTGGACCAGCTGCTCGCCCTGCCCCAGGCGCATCTGGTCGTCGACGGCTACAACGTCACGAAGACCGGCTATCCGCAGATGCCGCTGGAGAAGCAGCGGCTCAGACTGCTCGGACAGCTCTCGCAGCTGGCCGCGCAGACCGGCGCCGAGGTCACCTGTGTCTTCGACGGGGCCGAGCTGGCCGCACCGGTGCTGCTCGCGCCGCCGCGCGGGGTGCGGGTGCTGTTCTCCAAGCCGGGGGTCACCGCGGACGAGGTGATCCGCCAGCTGGTGCGCGCCGAGCCGCCGGGACGGCCGGTCATCGTCGCGTCCACGGACCGTGAGGTGGCCGACGGCATCGCCAAGGCGGGCGCCCGCCCGGTGGCCTCGGCGGTCCTCCTCAAGCGCTTCACGCGCGGCTGAGGCGACGCCCCGTCGATCTGGGGTGTACGTCGCAAGAGCCACCTACGCACCATGCGTAACCTCTGGGCCTCATGCCCGAATTGGTCCGGTGTTCACGCGACGTAGTGTCAAGCGGACATCACTGCACGTGAGTTGAATGCAAAGAATGCGCTCCGTGACAAAGAATTTTCAGGTTTGGATTTGAACTGATCACAAGAAGGTCACTAGGGTCATGGCTCGAACCTCCAACTAGGGTGATCACTCATCAGGAGTGACGGTGGAGGGGCACCGCCCGTCGGCGTGACGCGGCAGGCGGCTGGAGGAAGAAGGAGCTCGCCTTCGTGGCGTCCCACCGTCGACCCAAGCAGCCGAGCCGCACCCGTGTGACCGTGCTCACCACCGCGGCCGCCGCCGCCGTTGCCCTCAGTGCCAACGTCGCCAATGCCGCGCCGTCCGAGAAGCCCAGCAAGGACGAGGTCAAGGCCAAGGTCGACAAGCTCTACGAAGAGGCCGAGAAGGCCACGGAGAAGCTCGACGGCGCCAAGGAGAAGCAGGAGAAGCTCCAGAAGGAGATCAGCTCCCTCCAGGACAACGTCGCCCGCGGCCAGGAAGACCTCAACACCCTGCGCGACGGCCTCGGTTCGATGGCCAGCGCCCAGTACCGCACCGGCGGCATCGACCCGTCCGTGGCGCTCTTCCTCTCCTCCGACCCGGACAGCTACCTGGACAAGGCCTCGGCCATGGACCAGCTGAGCGCCCAGCAGGTCGAGTCGCTCAAGAAGGTCCAGGAGAAGCAGCGTTCGCTCGCCCAGCAGCGGTCCGAGGCCTCCGAGAAGCTCAAGGACCTCGCCGACACCCGGACCGAGCTCGCGAAGAAGAAGAAGGAAGTCCAGGGCAAGCTGGGCGAGGCCCAGAAGCTCCTGAACTCGCTGACGGCCAAGGAGAAGGCCGCGCTCGCCGCGAAGGAGCAGGAGCGCGCCACCCGCGCCACCGAGCGCGTGAACCTCGGCAGCAGCAAGGGCTCCGGCCGGGCCGGCTCCGCGTTCGCCGCCGCTCAGGGCGCCATCGGTTCGCCGTACGTCTACGGCGCCTCCGGCCCCAGCTCCTTCGACTGCTCCGGCCTCACCTCCTGGGCCTACGCCCAGGCCGGTGTCTCCATACCGCGCACCTCCGAGGCCCAGGCCAACGCCGGCACCCGGATCTACTCGCAGAGCGCCCTCCAGGTCGGCGACCTGGTCATCTTCTACGGCGACTTCCACCACGTCGGTCTCTACGCGGGCAACGGCCAGGTGCTGCACGCCCCGCACACCGGCGCGGTCGTCCGCTACGAGGCGATCGGCAACATGCCCTTCCAGTTCGGCGTCCGGATCTGATCCGGACGGGCGGTCCGGAGCCTGCCTCCGCCGCCTGAAGGGACCCGTCGCCACGCCGCCCAAACGGGCGAATTGCGACAACTCCCGCTGACCCCACGCCCCGTCGGTGACCTGCGTCTCCGGCGGGGCGTCACTGTGCGTGCCCGCGGAGGTCTTTGGCCGGTGCCTGGTGGCACGGCTACTGTCTGGCGCGTTTCCCCCCGACGGCGGGGGACCGTCAGCGGAAGGGAGCGCGGCCACTCGTGGGGTTCCATCGCCGCCTTGCACCGACCGGCTTCGACCGGGGCGCCGGCGCCTTCGGCATCGCCGCCTGCGTGATGTCCGCGGCGGCAGCCGCACTCGGTACCCTGCCCGCCTCCGCGGCACCGCAGGACGACACCCGCGCCGAGGTGGACCGCCTGTACACCCAGGCGGAGAAGGCCACCGAGGCGTTCAACAAGGCCGACGAACGCGCCGACACCCTGCGCCGGCAGATCGGCACCGCGCAGGACGAGATCGCCCGGCAGCAGGACCGCATCAACACCATGCGGGAGGCGCTCGGTTCGCTCGCCGGCGCCCAGTACCGCTCCGGCGGCATCGACCCCTCGCTCGCCCTGCTCTTCTCCGACGACCCGGCCGACTACCTCGACAAGGCCGCCGCCCTGGACCGCATCACCTCGCACCAGGCAGGCGAACTCCGCGACCTCCAGATCGCGATGCGCGACCTCTCCCAGAAACGCGAGGAGGCCGGCGGGAAACTCGCCGAGCTGGAGAGCAGCCGCAAGGCCGTCGCCCATAACAAGCGCACCGTCGAGCGGAAACTCGCCAAGGCCCGCCGGCTGCTCAACTCGCTGCCCGACGCCGACCGCGCCGCCTACGACCGCGCCTCGCGCTCGACCCGCGCGGACCTGCCCGGCTTCGGGAGCGACGCTCCGTCCTCCGGACGCGCCGCCGCCGCTGTCGCCGCCGCCCGCTCGGCCCTCGGCCGCCCCTACGTCTGGGGCGCGAACGGGCCGGGCGGCTTCGACTGTTCGGGCCTCATGCAGTGGTCCTACGCGCGGGCCGGTGTCGGCCTGCCGCGCACCTCGCAGGCCCAGCGGTACGCCGGACGCCAGGTGCCGCTGTCCCAGGCGCAGCCGGGCGACCTCGTCACCTACCGGTCCGACGCCAGTCATGTCGGGATGTACGTGGGCAACGGCCAGGTGATCCACGCGCCCTACCCGGGCGCCCCGGTGCGCTACGACCCGGTCGGGATGATGCCGATCTCGTCCGTCACCCGGCCCTGACGGACGCGCGGCCGGACCGGGACCCGTCACCGGGGCCGGGCCCCGCGCGACGGAGCGGACCGAACGGCGTGCGCACCGTACGATCGTGAACGTGGCCGGTGGAAGACGTGCGTCGCGGGCGGGGCTCTCCCTGGTGCTGCTGCTCGCCGTGCTCGTCGGCTGCTCCGGCGGGCCGTCCGCCGACACCGCCTCGTCGGCCGCCGTGCAGCGCGTCCTCGACCGGCGGGCCGCCGCCGTCCTGGACCGGGACGTGTCCGCGTACCGTGCCACTGGCGACCCGTCGGCAGCCTCCGACGAGTTCGCCAACCTGCGCGAGGTGCCCCTCGCGGCCTGGTCCTACCACCTGGACCGGCTGAACGTCTCCGGCGACCGGGCCACGGCCCGCGTCCAGCTCCGCTACCGCATCGAGGGCTACGACACGGCACCGGTGACCGCCGGCCGCACCCTGGATCTGACCTGCACCGCGGGGACCTGGCACGTCGACTCGGACGAGCCCACGGGCGGGAGCGGCCGCCAGCTCTGGGAGCAGGGGGCCGTGGCGGTCGCACGCGGGAAGCACAGCCTCGTGCTCGGGGTGGGGCAGTCCGGTGAGCGGCTGCGTTCCTTCGCCGCTCTCGCGGACCACGCGGTGCCCGCCGTGTCGCGGGCGTGGGGCCCCGACTGGGCCGGGCACGTCGTCGTCCTCGTACCGAAGTCGCTGGACGGGATGGCGGGGCTGCTCGGGGCTCCGGCGGCCGGGTACCGGGGGATCGCGGCGGTCACCACCGGTGAGGTGGGGGGTTCCGCGCAGGCGCCCGCGGACCGGATCATCGTCAACCCGGACGCGTACGGCGTGCTCGGCGACTTCGGCAAGCAGGTCGTGCTCACCCACGAGAGCACGCATGTCGCGACCCGCGCCCGCACCACGGCCGCCACCCCGCTGTGGCTCTCCGAGGGGTACGCGGACTGGGTCGGCTACGGGGGGAGCGGGCGGACCCCCGGGCAGGTCGCCTCCGAACTGCGGCGGGCCGTCGCGGACGGGCAGGTGCCGGCCGCCCTGCCCGACGACAAGGCCTTCGGGTTCAGCGGTGACGCGACCGCGCTGGCGCAGGCCTACGAGGGCGGCTGGATGGCCTGCCGGCTGATCGCCGGCCACTGGGGCGAGGACAGCCTGAACGCGTTCTACCGGGCCGTGGGCGAGCACCACAAGCGCCCGGGCGCCGTCGAGGACGCGCTGCGGGACGTGCTGCACACGACGCCGGAGCGGTTCACGGAGCAGTGGCGGGACTACCTCCGGGACCAACTGGGCTGACGCCGCCTCGCGCCGTCCCCGCGTGTACGGTGCGCAGCCCTGCCGTCGCGGACGTGGGCCGTCGGGGACGGGGCCTCAGGAGGAGGCCAGGGTCTCCCTGGCGAGGGACGGCTGAGCGGGGAGGTCCGGCGCGGGCTCGGAGACCGTGCCGCGCCACAGCGACCGGGCCGCGAGCAGCGAGGCGGCGACCAGCAGCCCGTTGCGGACGACCAGCAGGGTGATGCCGAGCGTGTCGCTGGCCACGACGTCCGCGAAGTAGACCGGGAACTCCAGCACCGTCACGAAGCAGGCGATCAGCACCAGGGCCGCGGGCAGCGCCATCCGGCTCGCGCGAAAGCACAGGCAGACCGCGGCGAGCCCGACCAGCCACACCATGTACTGCGGGCTGATGACCCGGCTGGTCGCGGTGAACATCAGCACGGCCACGAACGCGGCGTCCGCGAGCGTGTGCGGCGGGAACCGCCTGGCACTCAGCCGCCACAGCAGCAGCCAGCCGAACGCGAGCGCGGTCAGCACCAGGGCCGCCGTGCTCACCAGGTCGACGTGCGGGCCGAGGAACTCCACCGAGCCGTAGTTCAGCAGCACCTGGCCGTTCCAGCCGTGGTGCCGGGCCACATGGAAGACGAGGGAGCCGAGCGACTCCACCTCGGTGCCGCGGTCGCGCTGGAAGGTCAGGAAGGCGAACGCGCCGGGCATCGTGATCCAGAACACCGCCGCGATCACGGCCGCCGTCACCACGGCCGACCCCCAGGCGCGCCGCCGCACGGCCCCGACCAGCAGCAGCACCGGCCACACCTTCACCATCGCGCCGAACGCGACGAGCGCCCCCATCACGCGCGGATGACGCACCCCGGCCAGCAGCGCCGCGACCGCGACGGCCGTCACCATCAGGTCGTAGCGGGCGTACACGGTCGGGCCGAGCAGCGGCACGCCGATGACCCACACCCAGGTGCCCCGCCGCGTGCTGCCGGAGCGCGAACCCGCGTACAGGAGCAGCCCGAAGACGACCAGGTCGGCGACGAAGGCCAGCACGAAGAAGGCGTGCGGATAGTCCAGGAACGGCAGCAGGCCGGGGGAGAGGATCGCGAGGGCGGCGGCCGGCGGGTACTGCCAGGTGACGTCCTGCCGGGGGAACGAGCCGTGCCGCAGCACGTCGTACCAGCCCTGGTAGATCACCGACACGTCACTCGTGACGTCCGGGCCGGGGAAGACGTAGACCTTGGTGACGAAGAGCAGCAGCAGCACCCTGGTCAGCGCCCAGATGCCGAGCAGCGCGGTCATCCCCAGCGCCACCCTCGCGCGACTGGCGCCCGTCATGCCCACCTGGCCCTCTTCGTCCGGATTCCGTGTGCGTCGCCGCCGTGCTTCGAGGAGTCAGGGTGACGCGCCGGCCTGTGTGCGAGCCGTCAAGCGCGGCCGTGCCGACCTGTGAGTATAGGTTCGATAGTGTCGAACACGATGCACAAGACCCTGATCGTGACGAACGACTTCCCGCCCCGTCCGGGCGGCATCCAGGCCTTCCTGCACAACATGGCGCTGCGCCTGGACCCCGAACAACTCGTCGTCTACGCCTCCACGTGGAAGCGCGGCCACGAGGGTGCCGAGGCGACCGCGGCGTTCGACGCCGAGCAGCCCTTCACCGTCGTACGGGACCGCACGACGATGCTGCTCCCGACGCCCGGCGCCACCCGCCGCGCGGCCGGCCTGCTGCGCGAACACGGCTGTACGTCGGTGTGGTTCGGGGCGGCCGCCCCGCTCGGCCTGATGGCACCCGCGCTGCGCCGGGCGGGCGCCCGCCGCATCGTGGCGACCACGCACGGGCACGAGGCCGGCTGGGCCCAGCTGCCCGCCGCACGCACCCTGCTGCGCCGCATCGGCGAGTCCACCGACACGATCACCTACCTCGGCGAGTACACGCGCTCCCGCATCGCCGCCGCCCTGACGCCCGAGGCCGCCGCGCGCATGGTCCAGCTGCCGCCCGGCGTCGACGAGGGGACCTTCCACCCGGGGTCCGGCGGTGCGGAGGTCCGCGCCCGGCTCGGCCTCACCGACCGGCCGGTCGTCGTCTGCGTCTCCCGCCTGGTCCCGCGCAAGGGCCAGGACACCCTCGTCCGCGCGATGCCCCGCGTCCTGGCCAAGCACCCGGACGCGGTGCTGCTGATCGTCGGCGGCGGGCCCTACGAGAAGGACCTGCGCGCCCTCGTCCGCGACACCGGGGTGACGGAGTCGGTCCGGTTCACCGGGGCGGTGCCCTGGTCGGAACTGCCCGCGCACTTCGGCGCCGGAGACGTCTTCGCGATGCCGTGCCGTACGCGCCGGGGCGGCCTCGACGTCGAGGGGCTCGGCATCGTGTACCTGGAGGCGTCGGCGACGGGCCTGCCGGTGGTGGCCGGCGACTCGGGCGGCGCGCCCGACGCAGTGCTCGACGGTGAGACGGGCTGGGTCGTCCACGGCGGCTCCGCCGAGGAGACCGCCGACCGCGTCACCACCCTGCTCGCCGACCCCGAACTCCGCCGCCGCATGGGGGAGCGGGGCCGCGCCTGGGTCGAGGAGAAGTGGCTCTGGGACCTGCTGGCGGAACGGCTGCGCGAGCTGCTCTGAAGCCGCCCACGGGGGTTCGGCGCCCGGATTCCTGGCGCCCCGTCAGGGGCGCCGGGAACTGCGCGAGCAACCACCACGAGGTGTCCGCCCGGGAGCGGCATCCGCCCGCACGGCGGAACCCGGCTGCGCAGCGGGTGCGGCGGCGCAGCCGGGAAGGGGCCGGGGCCGTAACTCCGGCGCTCGGGGATCAGCCCCGATAAAGTGCCTCGATCTCGCTCGCGTAGTCCTTCGCGACGACATTCCGCTTCAGCTTCAGCGACGGCGTCAGGTGCCCCGACTCCTCGGTGAACTGGTGCGCCAGGATGCGGAACTTACGGACCGACTCGGCCTTGGACACCGCCGCGTTGCCGTCGTCGATCGCGTCCTGGATGGCGGCGAGCAGGTCCGGGTCCTCGCGCAGCGTCGCCGCGGTCGAACTGACCGGCTTGCCGTGCTCCTCGGCCCACCGGACCAGGAACTCCTCGTCGACGGTGACGAGGGCGCCCACGAAGGGGCGTCCGTCGCCGACCACCATGCACTCGGCGACCAGCGCGTGCGCGCGGATGCGGTCCTCGATCACGGCCGGGGCGACGTTCTTGCCGCCGGCGGTGACGATGATCTCCTTCTTGCGGCCGGTGATGCGGAGATAGCCGTCCTCGTCGAGGGTGCCGATGTCACCGGTGTGGAACCAGCCGTCGGCCAGCGCCTCGGCGGTCGCGCCCTCGTTGTTCCAGTACTCCTTGAACAGGTGCTCACCGTGCAGCAGCACCTCGCCGTCGTCGGCGATGCGGATGACGGAGCCGGGCAGCGGCTGGCCGACCGTGCCGATCTTCGTGCGGTCCCACGGGTTGAAGGCCGTGGCCGCGCAGGACTCGGTGAGGCCGTAGCCCTCCAGGACCGTGAAGCCGATGCCGCGGAAGAAGTGGCCGAGCCGCTCGCCGAGCGGGGCGCCGCCCGAGATCGCGTACTCGCCGCGTCCGCCGAGGACCGCGCGCAGCTTGCTGTAGACGAGCTTGTCGAACGTCTTGTACTTGATCTTCAGGCCGAGCGACGGGCCCGAGGGAGTGTCCAGCGCCCGGCTGTACGCGATGGCCGTGTCCGCGGCCTTGTCGAAGATCTTGCCCTTGCCGTCCGCCTGGGCCTTGGCGCGCGCCGAGTTGTAGACCTTCTCGAAGACGCGCGGCACACCGAGGATCAGCGTCGGCCGGAACGAGGCCAGCTCGTCCGTGAGGTTCTTGATGTCCGGGACACAGCCCAGCTTGATCGGCGCCATCATCGGCGCGACCTGCACGAGCCGTCCGAAGACGTGGGCGAGCGGGAGGAAGAGCAGCACGGAGCACTCGCCCGTACGGAACAGCGGGCGCAGTCGCTCCACGATGTTGCCGCACTCGGCGAAGAAGGCACGGTGGGTGAGGACACAGCCCTTGGGGCGGCCCGTCGTCCCGGACGTGTAGACAATGGTCGCCGGATCGTCCGCCTTGGCGAGCGAACTGCGCTCCTCGACGGCGGCGTCACTGACGTCGTGACCGAGACGCCCCAGCTCCTCGACGCCGCCGGCCTCGATCTGCCAGACGTGCTTGAGGGCGGGCAGGTGGTCGCGCACCGACTCGACGGAGGCCGCGTGCGTGGCCAGCTCGACGATGCAGGCGGTCGCGCCCGAGTCGCCGAGGATCCACTGCACCTGCTCGGCCGAGCTGGTCTCGTACACCGGGACGGTGACCGCGCCGGCGCTCCAGATCGCGAAGTCGAGCAGCGTCCACTCGTAGCGGGTACGCGACATCAGGGCGACCCGGTCCCCGGGCTGCACGCCCGAGGCGATCAGGCCCTTGGCCGCGGCACGCACCTCGGCGAGGAACGTCGTGGCGCTCACGTCCGTCCACGTGCCGCCGACCTTGCGCGCGATGACGGCGACGTCGGGATGCTGCGCGGCGTTTCTGCGGACGATGTCGGTGAGATTTCCGTCAGCGGGGACCTCGTACAAAGCCGGAAGGCTGAACTCGCGCAAGACTGCTGCTCCTCATAGGGCGCCGACGCCACGACTCTGTGTGATGCGACGGTGCGGTCCAAGGCTCGGGCAGGTACTCGGAAGATCACTGGTTGAAATCCTGAGTACGACTGGACTGGCCGGACGTTACCCGCCGGTATGGCTTCTTCGACAGGGGGGTCGAGCGAGATGTTCCATGCGTCACACGTGTTGGCGTTCCTTCGCGCAGAGTAGTCCACGCCTTTCCCGGCCAGCCAGTAATCGCAGGTCCGGCCGCCTCTGTTCACGTTTGCCGCACACGCCTACGCTTGATCGTCATGGCACCCACACCGGTCGGAAACCCGAGGACGCGCGTTCACGTGGTCAGTGACGTGCATGGCAACGTCCGGGACCTGGCCCGGGCCGGCGACGGCGCTGACGCCCTGGTCTGCCTCGGTGACCTGGTCCTCTTCCTGGACTACGCGGACCACTCCCGCGGCATCTTCCCCGAGCTCTTCGGCGTGGAGAACGCCGACCGCATCGTCGAGCTGCGCACCGCCCGCCGCTTCGAGGAGGCCCGCGCGTTCGGGGCCCGGCTGTGGGCCGGCATCGGCACCGAGCGGGCCGCCGCCATCGAGAAGGCCGTACGCAAGCAGTACGCCGAGATGTTCGCCGCGTTCCCCACTCCGACGTACGCCACCTACGGCAATGTCGACATGCCGAACCTGTGGCCGGAGTACGCCGGACCCGGTACCACCGTCCTCGACGGCGAGCGGGTGGAGATCGGCGGCCGCGTGTTCGGCTTCGTCGGCGGCGGACTGCGGACACCGATGCGCACCCCGTACGAGATCAGCGACGAGGAGTACGCGGCCAAGATCGAGGCGGTCGGCGAGGTCGACGTGCTCTGCACGCACATCCCGCCGGAGGTTCCGGAGCTGGTCTACGACACCGTGGCGCGCCGCTTCGAGCGGGGATCCCGCGCCCTGCTGGACGCGATCCGGCGTACGCGCCCCCGGTACGCGCTCTTCGGCCACGTCCACCAGCCCCTCGCCCGCCGGATGCGCGTCGGGGCGACGGAATGCGTGAATGTGGGGCACTTCGCGGGGTCGGGCCGGCCCTGGGTGCTGGAGTGGTGAGCCGCCGGGGTGGTGAACGCCGGGCGGGGTGACGGTG
Source organism: Streptomyces sp. NBC_01428 (assembly GCF_036231965.1). Lineage (NCBI taxonomy): Bacteria > Bacillati > Actinomycetota > Actinomycetes > Kitasatosporales > Streptomycetaceae > Streptomyces > Streptomyces sp. NBC_01428. Next base: position 6,631,882 of record NZ_CP109499.1, read on the forward strand.
GCCGTGGCTGTGCGCGGTAGCCTTCACGCTGCACAGACGTGCGCACCACCCTCCCTCACCGGACCGCATCTGGAGGAGCCACCGCGATGGCGGAACACACCAGTTCGAGCATCACGATCGAGGCGGCACCGGAGGAGGTCATGGCGGTGATCGCCGACTTCGCCCGCTACCCGGACTGGACGGGTGAGGTGAAGGAGGCCGAGGTGCTGAAGACGGACGCGCAGGGCCGCGCGGAACAGGTCCGCCTCGTCATGGACGCCGGCGCCATCAAGGACGACCAGACCCTCGGCTACACCTGGACCGGGGACCACGAGGTCTCCTGGACCCTGGTCAAGTCCCAGATGCTGCGCTCGCTCGACGGCTCGTACCTGCTCGCGGCCGTCGGTGCCGGGGCGACCGAGGTGACCTACCGGCTCACCGTCGACGTCAAGATCCCGATGCTCGGGATGATCAAGCGCAAGGCCGAGAAGGTCATCATCGACCGGGCGCTGGCGGGCCTGAAGAAGCGCGTCGAAGAAACGGCCTAGCCACCCAGGGGCGCCCGCTCTCCCGGCCCACGCACTTACCCCGGTGAGCCCGGGAGGCCCCGCCCGTCAGGGCCCACCCTTTCCTCGCCCCCTCCGCCCCTACCCGTCCCGACCTGGGGCTCCGCCCCAGACCCCGCTCCTCAAACGCCGGAGGGGCTGATTTTTCCCCGCTCGAAGCGCTGAAGGCTCTGCCCGCACCCGGGATCCGGCGGAAGGGGCGAGCCCCGGCCACGCACGGCCCGCGGTCGGCGTCCGGCGGGAGGGGCCGTGCCGGTACATCGGATGCCCGTCGCTTACGTCCGGATCGAGCAGCCGGGTGTTGATGACTGAGGTCTGATGCAGCGGCGACGGGCGGATGCACCGGCGCGGCCCCGACCCACCCACCGGACCGCACCCGAGACCGCGACAGGCCCCCGGCCCGGTATCCGCACAGGCCCCGGCCCGAGACCGGCAGAGGCCCCCGGCCCGGTACCGGTACCGTTCACCCCCATGCGCACCATCCTGATCACCGGCCAGGGCGGCACCGGCCGTACCACCGTCGCCGCGGCCACCGCGCTGAAGGCGGCCCGCGAGGGCACCCGCACCCTGGTGCTCACCGCCGACCGCACCGACACCCTCGGCGCCGTCCTCGGCGTCCCCACCGGCCCGGACCCCGTCGAGGCCGCCCCCCATCTCACCGCCTGGCGCCCCGACGCGGCCGCCCGCTTCCGCGACGACCTCACCGCGTTCCAGCAGCGCGCCACCACCGCCCTCGACCTGCTCGGCGCCTCCCGTCTGGACGCCGAGGAGGTCACGCCGCTGCCCGGCGCCGAGGAGCTCGCCCTGCTCAGGGCCCTGCGCGACGCCGCGCTGTCGGACGCGTACGACCTCCTCGTCGTGGACCTGCCGCCCGCTCCGCAGGCCCTCGCCCTCCTCGCCCTGCCCGAGGAACTCCGCCGCTACCTGCGCCGCCTGCTCCCGCCCGAGCGTCAGGCGGCCCGCGCCCTGCGCCCCGTCCTCGGTCGGCTCGCGGGCGTCCCGATGCCCGCCGAGTGGCTGTACGAGACGGCAGCCCGCTGGGACGTCGAGCTGGCCGCCGTACAGGCCGTCGTCGAGGACCGCGCCACGACCGTGCGCCTGGTCGCCGAGCCGGGCCCCGCCGGTGCCGACGCCGTCCGCACCGCGGCCACCGCCCTGGCCCTGCGCGGCCTGCCCGTCGACACCCTGGTGGCGAACCGGGTCCTGCCGGGCGCCACCAACGACACCTGGCTCGCGGCCCTCGCCGCCCAGCAGCGCAAGGCCCTGGACGAGTGGCAGGACGCGTACGACCTCCACGAGGTCCCGCACGCGGGCCACGACCCGCGCGGCCCGCACGACCTCGCCGCGCTGCCCGTACCGGCCGTCAACACCGCGCCCACCCCCGTCGAGTGGCCCGTCGTCGACCGTCTCGCCGACGACGGCGTCCTCGTCTGGAACATCCCGCTGCCCGGCGCGATACGCGACGAACTCGACCTCATCCGGCGCGGCGACGAACTCGTCGTCACCGTCGGCCCCTTCCGCCGGATCGTGCCGCTGCCGTCCGCGCTGCGCCGCTGCACCGTGGCCGGCGCGGCCCTGCGCGAGGGAGAGCTGCGCATCCGCTTCGCGCCGGACCCCGGCCTGTGGCCGCGCGGCACCTGAGCGGGGACGCGGCAGGCGACGTGGCCGAAGGACGTGCCCCGGTCCTGATCGGGGCCGTCGGGACGGTGAACGGTGTACCGCCGTTCGGGTAACGTCGAAGGCACGAACACGTAGGCAGGAGTCCGCCATGAGCGAAGAGCGCCCCCCATCCGACGCCGCTCAGGAGGAGACGGCCGACGAGGTGCGCGTCGATGAGGCGCACGCGACGGACGCCGACGCCTGGGCGACGGCGTGCGCCGAGGACCTAGCGGAGGAACAGGCCCGCCGCCGCACCCAGCACGGCCCGCCCCCCGGCTCCGCCGCCGAGGAACTGCGCAAGCTCGTCGACGCCGTCGCCGACAAGCTCTCCGGGATCCAGTCGCCGCTGTTCGGCGCGGTCGCCTCGGGCACCGCCCAGCAGATGGTCAACCAGGTCGTCCAGCAGGCCAGGGCCGCCGTCGAACCGGTGATCGAGCGCAACCCGGACGTCTTCGACCATCTCGCCGCCGCGGGCACCGAACTGCTCGCCGCCTACCGCTCGGCCGTCGAGACGCAGGAGCGGCGCTGGACCACCCGAGACACCGGATCTCGTGACGAGGAGCCCGGTCCAGGGGAACACATCGACCTGGACTAAAGGTCGCTCGGGTACGGTTGCCCGTAGCGGGGCTCGACCGAAACTGAGGGATTCATGGGACTCACCATCGGCGTCGATATCGGCGGCACGAAGATCGCGGCCGGTGTGGTCGACGAGGAAGGCAACATCCTCTCGACGCACAAGGTGCCGACTCCCAGCACGCCGCAGGCCATCGTGGACGCCATCGCCTCGGCCGTGGAGGGCGCGCGGGCCGGTCACGACATCGTGGGCGTCGGCATCGGTGCCGCCGGATACGTGAACCGCCAGCGCTCGACGGTGTACTTCGCGCCGAACATCGACTGGCGCCAGGAGCCGCTCAAGGCCGAGGTCGAGCAGCGCGTGGGCCTGCCGGTCGTCGTGGAGAACGACGCGAACGCGGCCGCGTGGGGGGAGTACAAGTTCGGTGCGGGCAAGGGGCACCGCAACGTCATCTGCATCACCCTGGGCACCGGCCTCGGCGGCGGCATCATCATCGGCAACAAGCTGCGCCGGGGGCACTTCGGCGTGGCCGCCGAGTTCGGCCACATCCGGATGGTCCCGGACGGCCTGCTGTGCGGCTGCGGCTCGCAGGGGTGCTGGGAGCAGTACGCGTCCGGGCGCGCCCTCGTCCGCTACGCCAAGCAGCGGGCGAACGCCACCCCGGAGGCCGCGGAGGTCCTGCTGGGCCTCGGCGACGGTTCCCCCGACGGCATCGAGGGCAAGCACATCTCGATGGCCGCCCGGCAGGGCGACCCGGTGGCGGTGGACTCCTACCGTGAGCTGGCCCGCTGGGCCGGCGCGGGTCTCGCCGACCTCGCGTCGCTGTTCGACCCGTCCGCCTTCATCGTCGGCGGCGGCCTCTCGGACGAGGGCGAGCTGGTTCTCGACCCGATCCGGAAGTCGTACAAGCGCTGGCTGGTGGGGGGCAACTGGCGCCCGGTCGCCGATGTGATCGCCGCCCAGCTGGGCAACAAGGCGGGGCTGGTCGGCGCGGCCGACCTGGCCCGGGAGCCCGACCCGATCATGTAACGCGCCTCTTCTGCCGTACAGCGGAGCCCGCCGACCCCCACGGGGCCGGCGGGCTCCGTCGTTCCCGGCCCGCGCCCGCCCCGGCTGCCCCGGCCGGACGCCCTGCGCGGATCGAGGCCGGGTCGGAGGCGATCGGGGCCGAGCGCGAACGCCGGTACCGAGGAGCCCGGGCCCGCGTCGCGCGTTCCGCCCTTCCGCCTTTCGGCCCGTCCGGCACCGCCGCAACGCGTATCTTGATCGCCATGCCGACCAGCCCCACCGCCAGTCCGCTGCCCGCGTCCCGCACCGAACCCGACGGTTCGGCAGTGATCCGGGTGCTCAGTTACAACATCCGCTCGATGCGTGACGACACCGCGGCGCTCGCCCGTGTGATCACCGCCTGCGCCCCGGACCTCGTGCTGATCCAGGAGGCGCCGCGCTTCTTCCGGTGGCGCAAGAAGCTCGCACGCCTGGCCGCCGCCTCCGGCCAGGTGATGCTCTCCGGCGGCGCCACCACCTCGGGGCCCGCGCTGCTGTGCTCCCTGCGGGCCACCGTCGAACGCACCGAGGACGTGCTGCTCCCGCGGATGCCCGGCCGGCACCGGCGCGGCTTCGCCACGGCCGTGGTCCGCTTCGGGGGAGCCCGGATCGGTGTGCTGAGCTGTCATCTGTCGCTGCACAAGGACGAGCGCGCGGCGCACGGCGGTCTGCTGCTCGACCGGCTGGCCGGCCTCGGAACCCCGTACGCCGTCGCGGGCGGCGACCTCAACGAGCGTCCGACCGGGCCGACGTTCCGCCGTGTCGCGGGCGCGCTCCAGGACGGCTGGGTGACCCGCCCCTGGGGCGCGGAGAACACCTGGACGCGGACGGAACCGGAGCGCCGCATCGACGCGATCTTCGCGACGCCCGGGGTGGAGGTCCTGGGCTGCGGCGTCCCGCTCGGCCTGCCCGGCATCACGGAGGCGGACCTGAGGGCGGCCACGGACCACCTGCCCGTGCTGGCCGCCCTCAGAGTGCCCGCGTCCTGACGCATGTCGTAGCTCGTCGCCGCCCGGTGCCGCGCGGTGCGGGGTTCAGACGGTGCGGGGTCTCAGACCACCGCGCCGCGGCCCGGGTCGTCCGGATCGTCGTCGTCGGTCTGCATGCGGGTCACCAGGGTGGCGAAGCCGCCGAGGAAGCCGCCGATGCCGAGGGTGCTGAGCCACCACGTCATGTCCCAGCCGAGCAGTACGGCGAGCAGCAGCAGGGTGGGTCCGCCGAGCACGCCGAGCCAGGCGAACTTCGCGGTCGTGTCCGCGGCCGGCAGCGGGGGCGGCTCGGGCGGCACGAAGTGGCCCTCGTCGTCCTCGTCGAAGTCGCCCTCCGCCGGCTCGGGCGCGGTGTGGTCACGCGGGCCGCCGACGCCGCCCACACCGGGCGCGAAGGCCACCGAGCTGCCGAGGGCCTTGGCGGCCGGGGGCTTCCCGCCGGTCGAGGCGTCCGAAGGGGAAGCGGCACCGGTGGCGTCCTCCGCCCCGCTCCCGTCCTCGTCGTCCTGGGCGTCCGCGGCCGTCCCGCCACGCTTGCCGGACCTGCCGCCGTCGTCGGGGCCGTCGTTCGTCTCGGGGTCCAGCAGTGCCAGGTCCTCCACGGACTTGAACGGCTTCGCGCCGGGCGGGTCCGGCGGCTCCTCGCCGTAGCCCTCGACGATCGACTGCCAGGCGGCCTCCTCGTCGAACGGCACGCTCTGTTCGTCGCCCGGCGACTCCCCGCCCGCGTCGCCCGGGGCCTGCGCGCGGGTGTCACCGAGGGGCTCCGCCAGCGGTTCTCCGAGCGGCTCGGCGCGCGACTCCCCGATCCCCTCGCCGAGAGCCCCGTCGAGGGGCTCGCCGACGGGAACGCCCTTCTCCTCGGAATCGCCGCGGTCCGCGTCCTGCTCAGCCACCGGCTGCCGTCCCTTCCTGCTGACCCACCTGACCCGGGCCGGACTCCTTGTCCGCCCCGGGAGCGAGCCGGGTGACGAAGGCGTAGCTCTCCTCGAAGATCCGGTCCGCATCGTGGTCCAACGTCGCGACGTGGTAGCTCTGTTCCAGGACGGACTCCGTCACGTCCGTGGACGACACCCGGCCGAGGATGCGGGCCGCGTCGGCGGGGGAGACGACATGGTCCTGGAGGCTGTGCAGCAGCAGGAGCGGCTGCGTGACCTGCGGCAGTTCCGCGTCGACGACGGCGCACAGTTTCCGCATCGAGTGCGCGGCGTGCAGCGGCACGCGTGTGTAGCCGAGCTCCTCGGAGCCCTCCTTCGCGATGTCGCTCGCGATGCCCTTCGTGGAGGGGACGAGGTGCCGGACGACCGGCAGGGCGTAGGCCGCGAGGCCGTGCACCTTGTTCAGCGGGTTGACGACCACGATGCCGCTGATCTCGTCGCCGTGCCGGGCGGCGAGCCGCAGGGCCAGCGCGCCGCCCATGGAGAGACCGAACACGAAGACCCGCGAGCACCTCTCGCGCAGGGAGCGCAGCTCGCGGTCGACCTCCGCGTACCAGTCCTGCCAGCCGGTGAGCTGCATGTCCTCCCAGCGGGTGCCGTGCCCGGGCAGCAGGGGGAGCGCGACGGTGAGGCCGCGCTCGGACAGGTACTCCGCCCAGGGGCGCAGTGACTGCGGGGAGCCGGTGAAACCGTGGCAGAGGAGGACTCCGACCTCTCCGCCCTCGTGGCGGAACGGCTCGGCTCCAGGAAGGACCGGCACCTCGGTCTCCTGTTCGTGAGAAGGACGGGAACGACCCCAGGTCTGCTTCACCGTACGCGACGGTACTGACACCGACCAGGGTCGTCGGAGCCTTTGACAGTGCTCCGGGTTAAGGTCTGATCCACGACTCAGGAGGCACTCGGGTGATCTACGGCGCAATGAAGTTTTCCATCGGAGGGTCACTGAAGCTCGCCTTCAGGCCCTGGGTGGAAGGCCTCGAGAACATCCCTGCCGAGGGGGCCGCCATCCTGGCGAGCAATCACCTGTCGTTCTCGGACTCGTTCTTCCTTCCCGCGATCCTCGACCGCAAGGTCACCTTCATCGCCAAGGCGGAGTACTTCACGACGCCCGGTCTCAAGGGCCGGATGACCGCCGCGTTCTTCAAGGGCGTCGGCCAGCTCCCGGTGGACCGTTCCGGCGCCCGCGGCGCGGGTGAGGCGGCCGTCAAGAGCGGGATAGACGTCATCGAGCGCGGAGAGCTGTTCGGCATCTATCCGGAGGGCACCCGCTCGCCCGACGGGCGGCTGTACCGCGGCAAGCCGGGCGGCCTCGCGCGCGTGGCGCTGGCCACCGGCGCACCCGTCATCCCCGTCGCGATGATCGACACCGAGAAGATCCAGCCGCCGGGGAAGGTGATGCCCAAGCTGATGCGTCCGGGCATCCGCATCGGCAAGCCGCTGGACTTCAGCCGGTACAACGGCATGGAGCACGACCGTTTCGTGCTCCGCGCGGTGACCGACGAGGTCATGTACGAGATCATGAAGCTCTCCGGCCAGGAGTACGTCGACATCTACGCGACGGCCGCCAAGCGGCAGATCGCGGAGGCGGCCAAGGCCGAGAAGGAAGAGGAGAAGGCCGAGAAGGCGGAGAAGGCGGCGCTCGCGCAGGCCGAGAAGCAGGCGGCGGCGGAAGCGGCCGAACAGCGGGCCGCCGAGCAGAGGCGCGCCGAGCTGAAGCTCGTCGAGGACGAGGGCGGCGCGGCGAAGAACGCCGAGAACGCCGAGAACGCCGAGAGCGACAGGAACGCCGCGGACGGCGCGGACGGCGCGGCGAAGGACAGCGGGCACAAGGACGCCTAGCGGGGGAGCGGCGCCCCGGAGACCTCCGGGCGGGCCGAGGGCCGCCCGGCGCGGGGGAAGCCGGACCGGCGCGGACGGGAACGGTCCGCCCGCCGGGAGCGTCCGTCAGGACGTCGGCAGTGTGGGGTGGGGGAGACATGGCCAAGCGCGAGAGAGTCATGAGGATGTCGGTCGAGCAGCCGCTGTGGCGTGCCCTGACCGCGTACCGGGTGCTGACCATGTTCTACGCGGTCGGGCTGTTCGCCACCGCCTACGACCACTTCACCCGCCCCTGGGTGGCCGTCACCTACTTCGCCGTGCTGTTCGTCTGGACCCTGGCCACCCTGCCGAGGGTCGCCGGCGCGGTCCACTGCACCAAGCCGTTCCTCGCCGCCGACCTCACCGTCGCGCTGACCGGAATCCTGCTCACCCGGGTCGCCGACGCGGGCTCGCGCATCGACGGGGGAGGGCCGACGCTGCCGTCGATATGGACGGCAGGCGCCGTCCTGGCGTTCGCGATCAAGGGCGGCTGGCGGTGGGCGGCGTTCGCCTCCACCCTCGTCGCGGCGGCCAACCTCGTCGAGCGGGGCGCCCCGACCCGCGACACCGTGCACAACGTGATCCTCGTCTGGGTCGCCTCCATCGCGATCGGCTACGTCGTCGAGGTGGCCCGCGCCTCGGAGCGCACCCTCGCCCGCGCCCTGGAGATCGAGGCCGCCACCCGTGAGCGCGAGCGGCTCGCCCGGGACATCCACGACGGCGTGCTCCAGGTCCTCGCGATGGTGCAGCGGCGGGGCAGCACGCTCGGCGGCGAGGCCGCCGAGCTCGGCCGGATGGCCGGCGAGCAGGAGGTCGCGCTGCGCACGCTGGTGTCGGGCGGGATGGTGCCCCTCTCCCGGGTGTCGGAGGACGCCGCGCTCGGCGCGCTCGTGCGGGCGGTCGACGAACCGGACGACGAGGACGACCCCGTGGGCCCCGTCGACCTGCGCTCCCTGCTCGCCCCGTACGCCACCGCGCGCGTGACCTTCTCCGAGCCCGGCGCTCCGGTACCGCTCACCCCGGCCGCCGCGCGGGAGCTGGCGGCGGCCGTCGGCGCCGCCCTGGACAACGTCCGCAGGCACGTCGGCGCGGACGCCCGCGCCTGGATCCTGGTCGAGGACGAACCGGACGAGGTCGTGGTGACCGTGCGCGACGACGGCCCCGGCATCCCGGAGGGCCGGCTCGCGCAGGCCGAGGGAGAGGGCCGCCTCGGGGTGGCGCTGTCCATCCGCGGCCGGCTGCGCGACCTGGGCGGCACGGCGGAGCTGGTCTCGGTCCCCGGGCAGGGCACGGAGGTCGAGCTGAAGGTACCGAAGGTCTCACGGGGAAGGGCGAGCACACGATGACGGACACGAGGGGACGGCGATGACGGACGGCACGGCGGAGGAGCGGCGGACGGGCGAGGGTCCCGTGCGGGTCATGGTGGTGGACGACCACCCGATGTGGCGGGACGCCGTGGCCCGTGACCTGGAGGCCGCCGGCTTCGACGTGGTGGCCACGGCGGGCGACGGCGAGCAGGCCGTGCGCCGCGCGCTGGCCGTCGCCCCCGACGTCCTCGTCCTCGACCTGAACCTGCCCGCCAAACCCGGTGTCCAGGTCTGCAAGGAACTGGTCGGCGCCGATCCGGCTCTGCGGGTCCTCGTCCTGTCGGCCAGCGGCGAGCACGCCGACGTGCTGGAGGCGGTGAAGTCCGGGGCGACCGGCTACCTCCTCAAGTCCGCGTCCACCGAGGAGCTGACCGACGCCGTGCGGCGGACGGCCGTCGGGGATCCGGTGTTCACCCCCGGCCTCGCCGGGCTGGTCCTCGGCGAGTACCGCCGACTGGCCTCGGAGCCCGTCACGGCGGCGGGCGCCGACGAGCCGCGGGCGCCGCAGCTGACCGACCGCGAGACCGAGGTGCTGCGTCTGGTCGCCAAGGGCCTGAGCTACAAGCAGATCGCCGAGCGTCTGGTCATCTCGCACCGCACGGTCCAGAACCACGTGCAGAACACCCTGGGCAAGCTCCAGCTCCACAACCGTGTCGAGCTGGTCCGCTACGCCATCGAGCGCGGCCTGGACGACGAGTAAACCACCCGATAACCACCCAAGGTCCCCCTTCGGGTGATCTCTGGTGATCAACTACGCGACAATGCACCGGAATTGACCATCCGCACCATCCCGGAGTGACGTGGGTCACCTTTAGCGTGAGTCCATCAGCCACTCGGCGAAGGGACTTTCCATGCGGGTCGGAGTACTGACCGGAGGCGGCGACTGCCCCGGACTCAACGCCGTCATCCGGGGCATCGTCCGCAAGGGCGTACAGGAGTACGGCTACGAGTTCGTCGGCTTCCGGGACGGCTGGCGGGGGCCGCTGGAGGACGACACGGTCCGGCTGGACATCCCCGCCGTCCGGGGCATCCTGCCGCGCGGCGGCACCATCCTCGGGTCCTCGCGCACCAATCCCCTCAAGCAGGAGAACGGCATCCGCCGGATCAAGGAGACCCTCGTCAAGCAGGACGTCGACGCGCTCATCGCGATCGGCGGCGAGGACACCCTGGGTGTCGCCGCGCGGCTCGGCGACGAGTACGGCATCGACATCGTCGGCGTGCCGAAGACGATAGACAACGACCTGTCCGCCACCGACTACACCTTCGGCTTCGACACGGCGGTCGGCATCGCGACCGAGGCCATCGACCGCCTCCACACCACCGCCGAGTCGCACATGCGCGTCCTCGTCTGCGAGGTGATGGGCCGCCACGCGGGCTGGATCGCGATCCACTCGGGCCTGGCCGGCGGCGCGAACGTCATCCTCATCCCCGAGCAGCGCTTCGACGTCGAGCAGGTCTGCGCCTGGGTGACCTCCCGCTTCAAGGCGTCGTACGCGCCGATCGTCGTCGTCGCCGAGGGCGCGATGCCCAAGGACGGCGACATGGTCCTCAAGGACGGCACGCTGGACTCGTTCGGGCACGTCCGGCTCTCCGGTGTCGGCGAGTGGCTGGCCAAGGAGATCGAACGGCGCACCGGCAAGGAGGCGCGCACCACCGTCCTCGGGCACGTCCAGCGCGGCGGGACGCCCAGTGCCTTCGACCGCTGGCTCGCCACCCGCTTCGGGCTGCACGCCATCGAGGCCGTCCGGGACGGTGACTTCGGCAAGATGGTCGCCCTGCGGGGCACGGACATCGTCCGCGTCCCCATCGCCGAGGCGACCGCCCGTCTGAAGACCGTCGACCCGGCGCTGTACCAGGAGGTCGGCGTCTTCTTCGGCTGACGGCGACGCCGCGCCGTGATCTCCACCGCGCCTCCGTCCGCCCCTGCGACCTGAGGGGACGGGCCGTATATTCGGCATCCGGCCCATAACCCTCCAGAACGGGAGCAGCCGGTGGAGATCCTGGCGTTCGGCGTCCAGTCCGACGAGAAGCCCCTGATCGAGAAGGCCTTCGCCGGACGCCACGAGGTCCGCTGTCTCGACGTCTTCCTCACCGAGGACACCGCGCCCATCGCGGCGGGCCACGAGGCGATCTCCACCAGCGTCAACTGCGGCCTGGGAAACCGGGTCCTGCAGACCCTCGCCGCCGGCGGCACCCAGCTCGTCGCCCAGCGCTCCACCGGCTTCAACAACATCGACCTGGACGTCGCCGAGCGCCTCGGCATGACCGTCGCCCGGGTCTCGTACTACTCGCCCTACTCGGTGGCCGAGTTCGCCTGGACTCTCGGGATGGCCGTCAACCGCCGGGTCGTGCGCGCCGCCAACCGCACCCGCGACTTCGACTTCCGGCTCGACGGGCTGATGGGCCGCGACATGCACGGACGCACGGCGGGCGTCCTCGGCACCGGGAAGATCGGCGAGGCGTTCACCCGGATCGCCCACGGCTTCGGCATGAAGCTGCTCGGCTGGGACATCGCCGAGAACCCCGCCTGCGTCGAACTCGGCATGGAGTACGTCCCCAAGGAGCGTCTCCTCGCCGAGTCCGACCTCATCTCCCTGCACGTGCCGTTGATGCCGCAGACCCAGCACCTGATCGACGCCGACGCCCTGCGCACGATGAAGGACGACGCCGTCCTGGTGAACTCCAGCCGCGGCGGCCTCATCGACAGCCGGGCCCTCGTCGCCCAGTTGCGCGAGGGCCGCTTCACGGGTGTCGGCCTCGACGTGTACGAGGCGGAGGCCGGGCTGTTCTTCCTCGACAAGTCCCTCGAAGCCGTCGAGGACGACACCCTGGCCCGCCTCGTCACCTTCCCGAACGTCCTGGTCACCTCGCACCAGGCGTACTACACCGCCGACGCCGTCGGCCAGATCGTCGACGCCACCGTCCGCAACGTCGTCGACTACGCGGAGGGCCGCCGCTCGGAGAACGTGCTGGTGCCGCGCAGCTGACCGACCAGCTCCCGGACGACCGCCGCGCCGTTCAGGCTCAGCACCGACTCCGGGTGGAACTGCACGCCGGCGAACCCCGGTCCGCGCAGCGCGTGCACCTCGCCGTTCGCCGCGCGGCTGACCTCGACGCCGTGCGCCGACAGCTCCACCAGCGCCTCCTCGTCGCACCGGGCCGTGAAGCTGTTGTAGAAACCGACGGTCTCCTGCCGCCCGAACAGGTCGATCACGGTCTGCGCGCCCTGGTACGGCACGTCCTTGCGGACGATGTCGAGGCCCAGCTCGGCCGCGATCAGCTCGTGCCCGAGGCAGACACCGAGGACGCCGTCCCGGTGCTCCCGGATCACCTCGGCGGTGAGCGCCCGCAGGAGGCGCATCTTCGGGTCCGCGAGGTCGCGGGGGTCACCGGGGCCCGGGCCGAGGACGACCGGTCCCCGGTGCGTGCGGACGGCCTCCCGCAGCCCCGGCTCGTCGTAGCGGCGCACCGTCACGTCGAGCCCCGACGACCGCAGCACGTGCGCGAGCATCGCCGTGAAGGTGTCCTCGGCGTCCACGACCAGGGCGTGCCCGGACAGTTCCGGGGACCGCTCCTGCATCCGCAGCCAGAACGGCGCGAGCGAGGCCCGCCGGCCGTCCAGCGACGCCCGGACCCGCGGATCGTCGCCCAGCCGGGGCCGAGCGCCGTCCGGGCGCGGGCGGCCGGGCAGCACCCCGAGGGCCGCCAGCACCCCGGCCGCTTTCGCGTGCGTCTCGGCCACCTCGCCCGCCGGGTCCGATCCGCGGACGAGCGTGGCGCCGACCGGCACCCGCAGCCGGCCGTCCGCGCCGATGTCGGCGGTCCGGATGAGGATCGGGGAGTCGAGCGTCTGCGCGCCGCCGGCGCCGTCCGGCCCGTCTCCCCGGTCCCGTCCGAGCAGGGCCAGCGCGCCCGCGTAGTAGCCGCGCCCTCCGACCTCGTGCCGCTCGATGACCCGGCACGCGTTCTGCACGGGCGAGCCGGTGACCGTCGCCGCGAACAGGGTCTCCCGCAGCACCTCCCGCACGTCCAGCGAGGACCGGCCGCGCAACTCGTACTCGGTGTGTGCGAGATGGGCCATCTCCTTGAGCCGCGGCCCGACCACCACGCCGCCCATGTCGCCGACGGTGCACATCATCTTCAGTTCCTCGTCGACGACCATCGAGAGCTCCTCGATCTCCTTGCCGTCGGAGAGGAAGGCGAGCAGGTCCTCGGGCGTCGGGCCGCCGGCCGGGTAGCGGTACGTCCCGCTGATCGGGTTCATCACCACGGTCCCGCCGGACATCCGCACGTGCACCTCCGGGCTCGCCCCGACCAGCGTCCGCTCCCCGGTGTGCACGACGAACGTCCAGTACGCGCCGCGCTCGCCCTCCAGCAGCCTGCGGAACAGGGCCAGCGCGTCCGCCCGCCCGAACCCCGGGATCCGCCCCTCGTACGTCCGCCGGATCACGAAGTTCGCGCCCTCGCCGCTGCCGATCTCCTCGCGCAGCACCCGCCCGACGATCCGGGAGTACTCCTCGTCGCCGACGTCGAAGCCGCCGCCCTCGACCCGCACGTCGTGCGCGGGCAACTGCTCCAGCACCTGCCCGAGCGGCAGTTCGTGGCGCTCCTCGGGGACCAGCACGGCGAGCGGGGTGCCGTCGTCGCGGACGTCGAATGCGCGCTCCCGGATCTGCCGGAACGGGATCAGCGCGAGGCACTCGTCGGGGAGGGCGGCGAGGTGCTCCACCTCGCGCACCGGCCCCAGCAGCAGCTCCACGACGTCGTGGTCGTGGCCCGGGGTGCGACGGCGCAGGAGGGCGAACGGGCGGGGATCGTCCAGCAGCTCGTGCAGGTTCATGCGTGCGGTCCTTCTCTCGGATCGTGCATCTCGGAGAGGAACGACCCGGGTCCGCAAACACCGAAGGCCGCCCCTCGGGCGGCCTTCGCGAAGTGGTGCGTACGCGCAGTCAGTGGGCCGCCGGATGAGCGGTCCACCACCAGTTCTGGTTCGTCGGCGCGTACATGCGCCGCACTTTACCCGACGCCCCGGAACGGGCAACAGCGTGAACCGCTTCCGCGCGGCGTTCCGAGAAGGCGGTCACCGGCCATGGATGGCCAGACAGAAGAACCGACCGAGGAGCGCCCGCCATGCCCCCTGCCCGCTCGCCACAGTCCCGCCGGACCGGAGCCCGCACGCTGACCGTGCTGCTCGCGGCCGCCGCCCTCGCCGCCGGGCCGCTCGGCGCCGCGCGGTCGGCCCCGCGCCCGACCGACTCCGAGGACGTCACCCAGGTCTCCTACCGCGGTCACGCCTTCACCGTCCCCGCCTCCTGGCAGATCGTGGACCTGGAGAAACATCCCGACGCCTGCGTCCGCTTCGACCGCCACGCCGTCTACCTCGGCACCCCGGGCGGCAACCAGAAGTGTCCGGCCCGGGCCAGCGGCCGGACCGAGGCCCTGCTCGTCCAGCCCGCCCGGGCCGCGGCGAGCGCCGTCAGCGAGAACCCCACCGCCCGCACCTACCGGGCCACCGCCGACCGCATCACCGTGACCGCCGCCTACGGCTACGACCGCACCCGCATCCAGGACATCCTGCGCAGCGCCGGGCTGCCCGTCACCGCGACCCCCGGCGCCCCCGCCGCGCTGCCCGCCGTCGCCGCGCTGCCCGCCGACGCGACCTCCTTCCGCGGCGAGGGCTTCGACGCCTGCACCGCCCCGAGCCAGTCCGCGATGGACGCCTGGCGCGACAACTCCGGCTACGGCGCCATCGGCGTCTACATCGGCGGCCTCAACCGCGCCTGCGCCCAGCAGCACCTCACGGCCGACTGGGTGCGCACCCAGTACACGCGCGGCTGGCGGTTCTTCCCGCTCTACGTCGGCCGCCAGCCCTCCTCGGACGGCGGCAGCTGCGGGGGCGGCTGCGCGGCCATCACCAGCCCGGTCGCGCAGGGCACCGCCGCCGCCGACGACGCCGCGGCACAGGCGGCGGCGCTCGGCTTCGGCAAGGGCACGGTGCTCTACAACGACCTGGAGCACTACGAGCCCGGCAAGACGGTCACCGCCCAGGTGCTCGGCTACATCGACGCCTACACCGAGCGCCTGCACGCGCTGGGCTACCGCTCGGGCGCGTACGGCAACACCTCGTCCCTCGTCGCCGACCTGATCGCCAACCGGGCCGACGTCACCCTGCCCGACGTGATCCACTTCGCCCGCTGGAACGGCACGTCGACCACCTCCGACGCGTCGATCTCCTCGACCCTGTGGGCCAAGCACCAGCGCATCCACCAGTACGTCGGCGACACCACCGAGACCCACGGCGGCGTGACCATCTCCATCGACCGCGACCGCCTCGACGTCGACTAGCCCTCCCGTCGGACCGGCTCCGGGGGGCCGCCGCGAGGCGCGTACGGCCACCCGGAGCCGCTCCGATCGAGCGGGGTTCGTCTCAATTGATGAGCATGTGAATGGACGCCCGACACGACCCCGTAATGTTGTGGGGGTGACCGTGAACGCTAAGTCCAGCGCGAGCGCTGGCAACACCTGGCGAGACCTTCCCGCGGCGCAGCAGCCCGAGTACCCCGATGCCGAGGCTCTGCGCGATGTGATCGCGGACCTCGAGTCGTATCCGCCGCTCGTCTTCGCGGGCGAGTGCGACCAGCTGCGCGCCCGGTTGGCGTCCGTCGCCAAGGGAGAGGCGTTCCTTCTCCAGGGCGGCGACTGCGCCGAGGCCTTCGACGGCGTGTCGGCCGACCAGATCCGCAACAAGCTCAAGACGCTGCTCCAGATGGGCGCCGTCCTCACGTACGCCGCCTCCGTGCCGGTCGTGAAGGTCGGCCGGATCGCCGGCCAGTACTCGAAGCCGCGCTCCAAGGGCACCGAGACCCGTGACGGAGTGACCCTGCCGACCTACCGGGGCGACTCGGTCAACGGCTTCGATTTCAACGAGAAGGCCCGCATCCCGGACCCCGAGCGCCTGAAGCGGATGTACAACGCGTCCGCCTCCACGCTCAACCTCGTGCGCGCCTTCGCCACCGGTGGCTACGCGGACCTGCGCCAGGTGCACGCCTGGAACCAGGACTTCGTGAAATCGTCCCCCTCGGGCCAGCGCTACGAGCAGCTGGCGCGCGAGATCGACAACGCGATGAACTTCATGCGGGCCTGCGGCACCGACCCGGAAGAGTTCAAGACCGTCGAGTTCTACGCCTCCCACGAGGCGCTGCTCCTCGACTACGAGTCGGCGCTGACCCGCGTCGACTCGCGTACGGGCCGCCTGTACGACGTGTCGGGCCACATGGTCTGGATCGGCGAGCGCACCCGTCAGCTGGACGGCGCGCACATCGAGTTCGCCTCGAAGATCCGCAACCCCATCGGCATCAAGCTGGGCCCGACGACGACGGCCGAGGAGGCGCTCCAGTACATCGAGCGTCTCGACCCCGACCGTGAGCCGGGCCGGCTGACCTTCATCGTCCGCATGGGCGCCGACAAGGTCCGGGACAAGCTGCCGGAGCTGGTCGAGAAGGTCACCGCCTCCGGCGCGACCGTGGCCTGGGTGACCGACCCGATGCACGGCAACACCTTCGAGGCGGCCTCGGGCCACAAGACCCGCCGCTTCGACGACGTGCTCGACGAGGTCAAGGGCTTCTTCGAGGTCCACAAGGGTCTCGGCACGCACCCGGGCGGCATCCACGTCGAGCTCACCGGTGACGACGTCACCGAGTGCGTGGGCGGCGGCGACGAGATCTTCGTCGACGACCTGCACCAGCGCTACGAGACGGCCTGCGACCCCCGCCTGAACCGCAGCCAGTCCCTGGACCTGGCCTTCCTCGTCGCCGAGATGTACCGCGACCAGTAAGAGACCGGCCCCGTTCGGGCCTGTTACCAGCGCAGAGGGTGGGGCGCGGATCACATACGATCCGCGCCCCACCCCACTTTTATGGCTCTGGCATGCCGGGTAAGGTTAGGTTAGCCTCACCGATTATCGGGACGGCAGTGCCCCATCCATTCGGCGGGAGGTGAACCGCGTGTACGTCTGCAGTTGCTTCGGGATCACCGAACAGCAGGTGAAGAAGCACGCGGAGGACGGCGCCTGCACTCCTCGCCAGATAGCGTCCGCCTCCAAGGCCGGCACGGACTGCGGGTCCTGCGTCCGCCAGATCCAGGCGCTGCTCGGCAGGGGCTCCTGCCCGCGCCGTCAGCTCGCCGACCAGGGCATGCCGGTACTCGCCGAGGTGCGCAGCGCGGTCGAGGCCGCTCAGCACGAAGCCGTCCTGCAGGAGACCGCGCTGCACGACACCGCCGGGCGCGAGGCCGCCTAGCCCGTCCGGCCCTAGCTCTCCGGCTGCTCGATGAGCTGCGCGATGTAGAGCGCCTCGCCGAGCTTCTCGACCAGTTCCAGCTGGGTGTCGAGATAGTCGATGTGGTGCTCCTCGTCCTCCAGGATCGACTCGAAGATGTTCGCGGACGTGATGTCGCCCTTGGCCCGCATCACCTCGATGCCGCGCCGCAGCCGGTCGATCGCCTCGACCTCCACCTGACGGTCGGCCTGGAACATCTCCGTGACCGTCTGCCCCACCCGCACGTGGAAGAGCCGCTGGTAGTTCGGCAGGCCGTCCAGGAAGAGGATGCGGTCGGTGAGGACCTCCGCGTGCTTCATCTCGTCGAACGACTCGTGCCGCGTGTACTTGGCGAGCTTCGTCCAGCCGAAGTTCTCCTGCATCTTCGCGTGCAGGAAGTACTGGTTGATCGCTGTCAGCTCGCCGGTCAGCTGCTCATTGAGGAATTCGATGACCTCGGGGTCGCCCTGCATCGCAGAGGCTCCTTCCAAGCGGGGGGAGGGGCAAGGTTGCGCCGCATCTTTGCACCGGCCACGGAAAACCGTCCAGTAAGTGCACGCTTAGTAGTAGTTGCCCGAATCGACGACCCGCTGGTCATGGGCACGGCCCCCGGTCTGTCAGGATGGAGACATGGGTCAGCCGGCAAAGCGGGAAACAGGAGAATCGGCACTGTCGGAGCTACCGCCGGGACAGCGACTCCAGCGCGGCTGGCCGGTCACCCACTACGGACCCGTCCCCAAGTTCCGCCCCGAACGCTGGGAGTTCCGCGTCTTCGGGGCCACCGCCGACGGTGACAAGCGCTGCTGGACCCATGAGGAGTTCGCCGCCCTGCCGTACGCCTCCGTCGTCGCCGACCTGCACTGCGTCACGAAGTTCAGCATGCTCGGGGCCGAATGGGGTGGTGTCCCCGCCCGCACGATCCTGGAGATCGCCCCGCCCGCGCCCACCGTCACCCACGTGATGGTCTGGGCCGAGTACGGCTTCAGTTCGAACCTGCGCCTCGCGGACTTCGCCTCCGAGCGCACCATCTTCGCCACCCACAAGGACGGCGAACTCCTGACGGCGGAGCACGGTTTCCCGCTGCGCCTGGTGATCCCGCAGCTGTACGCGTGGAAGGGCCCCAAGTGGGTCCGCGGCATCGAGTACATGACGGCCGACCGGCGCGGTTTCTGGGAGGAGCGGGGCTACCACAACGTCGGCGACCCCTGGCGTGAGCAGCGCTACTCCTACCAGGAGGAGCCCGGGGACGGCCCCGAACTCTGAGGTCCGGCGCCGCCTTCTCCGGCGGGGTCAGTGGTAGGCGTGCACCACGGCGTGGCCCTTGCCGCGGCCGATCATCCACTTGTTCACGGGCGTGGTGACCACGAAGGCGATCGCCAGCGAGACCGCCAGCGACACCCAGAACAGGGCGTCGGCCAGCTCCGCGTCCATCGCGGCCGGCCACAGCGCGATCACCCCGTTGTCGATCAGCTCCATCACCGCGATCGACAGGGTGTCCGCGGCCAGCGCCACCCGGAACGCCGTCCGAAAGGCGACGCCCGCCTTCAGGATGCCGCGCAGTGTGAGCGCGTAGCCGAAGAAGAAGGCCAGCACGATCGCGAGGACCGTGGTCGGCACATTGCCCCAGCCGAACGCGGTACCGATCACCATGCCGAGCACCTCGCCGATGGCGCAGCCCGTGAGGCAGTGCAGCGTGGCCTGGGCGGCCGTCTGCCAGCTCGCCCCTGTGTGCGTGTGCGATCCGTGATCCATGAGGGCCCCCGGCGTCCGGTAGCGGTTCCTGTACCTCACCGGAACCGTATACCCCCCAGGGGTATTCCCTCCCGCGTGTCTCAGTTGTCGCGCAGCTTCTTCAGCCGTTCGACGTCCGCCGCGTGCCCCTCCTTGCCTCCCGGCGTCTCGATGATCAGCGGGACGCCCTCGGTGGCGGGGTGGGTCATCAGGGCGCGGAAGGGGTCCTCGCCGATGTGCCCGGAGCCGATGTTCTCGTGCCGGTCCTTGTGCGCTCCGACGACGTCCTTGGAGTCGTTGGCGTGGATCAGCTTGAGCCGGCCCTCGCCGACGGTGTCGACCAGCAGGTCGAGGGTCTGGTGCATACCGGTCGGGCCGGTCAGGTCGTGGCCGGCCGCGAAGATGTGGCAGGTGTCCAGGCAGACGCCCAGCTTCGGGTGGGCGTCGAGGGCCTCGAAGTACGGTCCGAAGTCCCAGGTGCGCGAGCAGAGGGAGGCGCCCTGGCCCGCGGTCGACTCCAGCAGGAGGAACGGGTCGTCGTCGTGGGTCAGTTCGTCGAGCAGCGGCAGCAGATGGGTCCGTACCTGCCGGAGGGCGACGGACCGTTCCCGGCCGCCGGTGGCGCTCCCGGTGTGCACGACGACGCCGAGGGCGCCGATCTCCCGGCCGCGGCGCAGCGAGTGCCGCAGCGACTCCACCGACTTCTCGACCGTGGCCTCGGTGTGCGAACCGAAGTTGATCAGGTACGGCGCGTGGACGTAGGCGGGGATCGACGCGGCGGCGCAGGCGGCGCGGAACTCCTCGTCCTGCTTCGGGTTCCCGACGGGGGTCGCCCAGCCGCGCGGGTTGGCGACGAAGACCTGAACGGTCTCGGCCGCGAGGTCGCGCGCGTAGGACAGGCCGACGGAGCTGAGGCCGCCGGCCACCGGGACGTGGCCGCCGACGGGGTTGCGGAGCTGCTTGCTGGTCACGCCCATCAGGGTGTCACGCGCCGTCGGCCGTCCCGCGGGCGGTCCTCGGGCACCCCCGACGCCACCGCTCCGTGAGCCGCGGGCGCTCGTGGCTCAGCGGATCTGGATCGTGACGGTCGAGCCCTTGGGCGCGGTGTCGCCGCCGTCCACGGACTGTTTCTTGACCGTGTCGCCGAAGAGTCCCAGGAGGCCGCGGTCCTCGTCGACCTCGAATCCGGCGTCCTTCAGCTTCTGCGTCGCGTCGTTCACGCTGTCGCCCACGACGTCGGGGACCTCGATCATCTCGGGCCCCTTGGAGACCGTCAGCGTCACCGTGTCGCCGGTGGCGGCCTCGTGCTCCGGGTTCGGCGACTGCTGGGCGACCTGGCCCTTGTCGAACTCGGAGTTGACCTGCTGCGTGGCGATCTTCACCTTCAGGCCGGCGTCCTCCAGCTCCGCCCTGGCGTCCTCGACGGACGAGCCGGTGACGTCGGGCACCTCCACCGGGCTGCCCTTGCTGACCACGAGCGCGATCGCCGAACCGGCGTGCCGCGAGGTGCCCGTGTCCGGGTCCGTGCTGATCACGGAACCCCGGGGGACGTCCTCACTGAAATCCCGGGTGACCATGCCCGCGGCGAGCCCGGCGTCCTTGAGCTGAGCCCGCGCCTTGGCCAGCGCGACGCCCGACAGATCGGGCACCTTCACCGTCTTCGGCCCGTCCGACACGGTCAGCGTCACCGCGTCGTTGTCACGGATCCGCTCACCGACCCCGGGGTCGGTGCTGATGACGCTGCCCCGCTTCACGGTGTCGCTGTAGGCGTGCTCGACCCGCTTGACGTCCAGCCCGGCGTCCTTGAGATGGTCCCTGGCCTGCCCCTCGGTCTGCGTCAGGACGGGCGGGACCTTCGTGAACTGGCCGGAGTTGATGTACCAGACACCGGCGCCCAGGCCGAGCACCAGCACGAGGGCGGCGACGACGAACAGCATGCCCCGCCGCGGACGCGTGCGTGCAGGCCGCGAGGGTGCCTCGGGCGGGGCCTGGAGGTAGCCGGTGCTCTCGAACCGGCTGGTCCGGTTGACGCCGTGGCCCTCGTCCTCGTTCACCGGCAGCGGGCGCTGCATGGACAGCGAGCGCGGGATCACGCTCGTACGGTCGTGGGCGTTGTCGTGGCCCACGGCGAGCGCGCCCGGCGGTACGGCGTCGAGCTGGTCGGCGGTGAGGGCGGCGCGCGCTTCGAGGACCCGCCCCAGCAGCGCCACGGCGTCGGCCGGGCGCACCTCCGGATTGCGGGCGGTGGAGGTGGTGACCAGCTCGTCCAGCTCGTACGCCATCCCCGGTACCCGGGCCGACGGCGGCGGCACGTCCGCGTTGAGGTGCTGGTAGAAGACCTGGGCGGGGGAGTCCCCGGTGTGCGGCTTGGCGCCGGTGAGCATCTCGTGGAGGACGATCCCGCAGGCGTAGACGTCGACGCGGGGGTCGGCGGTGCCGTGCTCGATCTGCTCCGGTGCCAGGTACGAGACGGTGCCGAGGACGGCGCCCGTCGTGCTCGTCACCGTGTCGATCCCGCGCACCAGACCGAAGTCCGCGACCTTGACCCGGCCGTCGTCCCCTATCAGGACGTTCTCCGGCTTCATGTCGCGGTGCACGAACCCGGCGCGGTGCGCGGCGCCGAGCGCGGCGAGTACCGGTTCCAGGATGTCGAGCGCGGCCCTCGGCTGGAGCGCGCCGCGGTCGCGCAGCACGTCCCGCAGGGTGCAGCCGGCGATGTACTCCATCGCCAGGTAGACGTACGACCCGTCGGTCCCCTGGTCGAAGACCTGCACCACGTTGGGGTGCGCCAGCCGGGCCACCGACTTGGCCTCGCGGATGAACCGGTCGACGAACGAACCGTCCATGGCCAGCGCCGGGTGCATCACCTTGAGCGCGACCACGCGGTCGAGGCGGATGTCCAGGGCCCGGTAGACCGTGGCCATCCCGCCGACCGCGATGCGCGCGTCGACGCGGTAGCGGCCGTCGAGCACGTGTCCGACAAGGGGGTCCTGAAGGGTCGTATCCACGCAGGTGAGTCTACGAGCCACCACCGGCGGACCGCCCCGTTCGGCCGATACCGGGGCATGACTGCGACCGACCTGTGACGCGCACCGCGCGCACCGGGACCCCGCTCTCGCACAGGCGTCCGGCCCGCGCGTGTCCGCTCCGGCGGGCCCGTGACCCGCCGCGCCGAGGCACACATCACATGGTGCGCACCGGGCGGCGTCCCCGCCGAGGGAGCGGGTGCGCGCATGTCCCGGAGGTCAGAACGCGGGACGCTCCGGGTCCAGGGCCGCCATGCCGTCGGTGGGGGAGGACGCCGAGGCGAAGTGCCGGCGCGGGATGCGGCCGGCCCGCCGCGCCAGGCGTCCGCCCTCCACCGCGTGCCGCATGGCCTCGGCCATCAGCACCGGCTCCTGCGCGCGGGTCACCGCCGAGGCGAGCATCACCCCAGCGCAGCCCAGTTCCATCGCGAGCGCCGCGTCCGACGCCGTACCGGCCCCGGCGTCCAGGATCACCGGCACGCGCGCGTGCTCGACGATCAGCTGGAAGTTGTGCGGGTTGCGGATGCCGAGCCCCGACCCGATGGGCGAGCCGAGCGGCATGACCGCGGCGCAGCCGACGTCCTCCAGTTTGCGCGCGAGGACCGGGTCGTCGTTCGTGTACGGCAGCACGGTGAAGCCGTCGTCGACCAGCGTCTCCGCCGCGTCCAGCAGCTCCACCGGATCGGGCAGCAGGGTGCGCTCGTCGGCGATGACCTCCAGCTTGACCAGGTCGGTGCCGAGCGCCTCGCGCGCGAGGCGGGCCGTCAGGACGGCCTCGCCCGCGGTGTAGCAGCCGGCCGTGTTCGGCAGGACCCGGATGCCGAGGCGGTCGAGCACCGACAGGACCGAGCCGTGCACGGAGGCGTCCACGCGCCGCATCGCGACCGTCGTCAGCTCCGTGCCGGACGCCACGAGGGAGCGCTCCAGGACGTCGAGGCTGGGCGCCCCGCCGGTGCCCATGATCAGCCGGGAGCCGTAGGTCGTGCCCCCGAGGACGAAGGGGTCGTCGGCCATGGTTCAGCCTCCTTGTACGGCGGTGAGGACCTCGACGCGGTCGCCCTCGGCCAGCGCGGTGGACGACCACTGCCCGCGCGGGACGACGGTCTCGTTCAGGGCGGCCGCCACCCCCGACGGTGCCGGCGTGAGCGTCGCGACGAGGGTGTCGAGAGCGGTTCCGGCGGTGATCCGCCGCCGCTCTCCGTTGACGACGATGTTCATGCGGGCTGCTCCGTGAAGGCGGTGGCGGCGAAGCGCCGCGGGCTGAAGGGGCGGGCTTCGTCGGGGAGTTCGCCGGTGGTCAGGACGTGCGCCATGGCGTCACCGGTGACCGGCGTGAGGAGCACCCCGTTGCGGAAGTGCCCGGTGGCCAGCAGCAGCCCGTCCAGCGCGGTCGGGCCGAGCAGCGGCGCGTTGTCGGGGGAGCCGGGGCGCAGTCCCGCGCGGGTCTCGGTGAGCGGCAGCTCGGTGATCCCGGGCACCAGCTCGTGGGCGTCGCGCAGCAGCTCGTACACGCCGCCCGCCGTCACCGTGGTGTCCCAGCCGAGCTCCTCGCTGGTCGCGCCCACGACGAGTTCGCCGTTCTCGCGCGGCACCAGGTACAGGTGGCCGCCGCGCACCACGGCCCGCACGGTGCGGTTCAGGAACGGCGCGTACCGCTGCGGCACGGTCAGCCGCAGCACCTGCCCCTTCACCGGGCGCACCGGCGGCAGGACGTCGTCGGGGACACCGGCCAGCTGCCCGCTGAGACTGCCCCCGGCCAGCACCACCTGGCCGGCGCCGCGTTCGGTGCCGTCCGAGGTGACCACTCCGGCGGCCCGGTCACGGACGACCGTCAGACGTTCCGCCCAGGTCCGGTGGATGCTCACCCCGGCCCGCTCGCAGGCCGTGAGCAGGGCCGCCGCGAGGCGTCGCGGGTCGATCTGGTGGTCGCCGTCGACCCGCAGGCCGCCGCGCACCCCGGGGGCGAGCATCGGTTCGAGGCGACGGCACTCCCGGCCGGTCAGCCACTCCGAGTCGAGCCCCGAACGGCTCTGCAGCGCGTGCAGTTCCCGCAGGTGGGCGCGGTCGTCGGCGTCCAGCGCGACGGCCAGCGTGCCGCACCGGCGATAGCCCAGGTCCTGGCCGGTCGCCTCGGTGAGTTCGGCGGCGAAGTCCGGATAGCGGCGCGCGGAGGCGAGGTTGAGGCCGAGCAGGGTCTCCTCGCCGTAGTGCAGCTCGGTGACGGCCGCGAGCATCCCCGCCGCGACCTGAGCGGCCCCGCCACCCGGCTCGGGGTCGACGAGCGCGGTGGTGAACCCGCGCTGCGCGGCCCGCCAGGCCGTGACCAGACCGATGATCCCGCCCCCGATGACGAGGACGTCGGACGAACGTGCAGGCGACATGGGCGTCCAGCCCCTCCCTTCGCCGGCATGACCCGGATCAGGTTCGTACGGTCGGAGGCCGCCCAGCCTCCCTCTCAGCCCGTTGCGTACGGGCTCCCGCGAGTGCTTTACGGTGGCCACCCTAGCCCGCCCTCCCCCGACTCGGTAAGGGAGCCTCCGCCCATGGCACGCTCGCTCGACGGCCTCGTCCTCGCCCCGGTCGCCGACCAGGCACCGGGCCAGGTGGGCACCCGCACCCGCTTCGCCTACCGGGAGCAGGACGGCACGGTCTGGGCCGACTACACGGGCGGCGACGTCGTCCGCGGACACCTCGTCGGGACCCGCGAGGGCGACCGCCTCGACTTCCGCTACGTCCAGCTCAAGACCGACGGCACCACCTCGTCCGGGCACTGCGTGTCGCTGGTGACCGAACTGTCCGACGGCCGGGTGCGGCTGGTGGAGACCTGGGCCTGGGAGTCGCAGGCCGGGTCGGGCACCAGCGTCGTCGAAGAGGTCCCGGAGACGGCCGCTGTGCAGCAGATCACCGAGCACGTCCGCTGACTGACGAATTGTCAGGTGTCTATGGTGATCAGGTGAGCGAGCAGACGCAGGCGAAGGCGCAGGGGTCCCCCGCACGGCGGGTCGTCGTGGTGGGCGCGGGCATGGCCGGGGTGCAGACGGCGGTCGCCCTGCGCGAACAGGGCTTCACGGGAACCGTCACGCTGATCGGCGCGGAGCCCCATCAGCCGTACGACCGGCCACCGCTGTCCAAGGCCGTCCTGCTCGGCAAGGCCGAGGGCTCCGCCTTCGACGTCGACTTCGAGGCCCTCGACATCGACCTGCGGCTCGGCCTGGAGGCCCTCGGCGTGCGCGCCGGGGACCATGAACTCGACACGGCCGGCGGACCCGTCCCGTACGACGTCCTGGTCGTCGCCACCGGCGCCGAACCGATCCGGCTTCCCGGCGCCGAGGGCGTGCCGGGGGTGCATCTGCTGCGCACGCTGGACGACGCCGACCGGCTGCGGCCGGTCCTGCTCCAGCAGCACGACATCGTGGTCGTCGGCGCCGGCTGGATCGGCGCCGAGTTCGCCACCGCCGCCCGCGAGGCCGGCTGCGCGGTCACGGTCGTCGAGGCCGCCGACCGGCCGCTCGCCGCCGCGCTGCCCGCCGAGGTGGCCGCGCCGATGGCCGCCTGGTACGCGGACAGCGGCGCCACGCTGCGCACGCACACGCGCGTGGAGCGCGTCGAGCCCGGCGCCGTGGTCCTGGACGACGGTTCCCGGGTGCCGGCCGGCGCCGTGGTCGTCGGCATCGGGGCGCGGCCCGCGACCGGGTGGATCGCCGCCTCCGGCATCACGCTCGGCGCCGACCGGGAGATCCTCGCCGACGACCACCTGCGCACCTCGCTGCCGGACGTCTACGCCGTCGGGGACTGCGCCTCCTTCCCGTCGGGGCGCTACGAGGACCGCCTCCTCGTCCACCACTGGGACAACGCGCTCCAGGGACCCCGAACCGTCGCCGCGAACATCGTCGGCGAGACGCCCGCCGCCTACGACCCGGTGCCGTACTTCTGGTCCGAGCAGTTCGGCCGCTTCGTGCAGTACGTCGGCCACCACACCCCCGACGACACCCTGGTGTGGCGCGGCGACCCCTCGGGCACCGCCTGGTCGGTGTGCTGGCTCCGCGAGACACGCCTGGTCGCCCTCCTGGCGGTGGGCCGCCCGAGGGATCTCGCGCAGGGCCGCCGGCTCATCGAGGCGGGCGCCCGCATGGATCCGCTGCTGCTCGCGGACCCGTCGAGGCCGCTGAAGACCGCCACGGTCTAGGGCCGGGACACGGGCCGTCGCCCCAGGTCGGACGCCCTCGGCTTCCGACTGTCGGTCCGGGATGGCAGGCTTGTCCCGTGACCGAGATTGACGCAAAGATCGATGCTCTCGTCCCCGCCTGGCTCACCCTCCCCGACATCGCCGAACAGTTCGGCGTCGAGGTGACCCGCGTCCGGCAGCTGGTCAAGGACGGCCAGCTGATCGCCGTACGCCGTGGTGAGAACCGCGCGCTGCACGTCCCCGCCGCCTTCATCGACGTGGACGAGCAGAAGGTCGTCAAGGGCCTGTCCGGCACCCTGACGCTCCTGAGGGACGACGGCTTCTCCGACGAAGAGGCCCTCGAATGGCTCTTCACCCCCGACGCGACCCTGCCCGGTACCCCCGCGCAGGCTCTGAGCGAGAATCGCGGCACGGAGGTGAAGCGCCGCGCCCAGGCGCTCGCCGTCTGACCTGAAACGAGACAGTCCGGCGCGGGGAGAGCGCGGCGGCCCGGGACGAACCCGGCCGTCATGCCTCCCCGCGCACCGACCCCGGGGGATCCACGCATGCCCGCAGCAGCCGCCACTTCCGCCCGCGCCCGGCTCGCCGACGCCCGCGTCTACCTCTGCACCGACGCCCGCAGGCGCCAGGGAGACCTCGCCGACTTCCTCGACACGGTCCTCGCGAGCGGGGTCGACATCGTGCAGCTGCGCGACAAGGGCATGGAGGCCGCGGAGGAGCTGGAGCACCTCCGGATCCTCGCGGACGCGTGCGCCCGCCACGGCAAGCTCCTCGCGGTCAACGACCGGGCCGACGTGGCACACGCCGTCGGCGCCGACGTGCTGCACCTGGGCCAGGGCGACCTGCCGGTCCCCGCGGCCCGCGCCATCCTCGGCGACGAGGTGCTGATCGGCCGCTCCACGCACTCCGGCGCGGAGGCCGAGGCCGCCGCCGTCCAGGACGGCGTGGACTACTTCTGCACCGGCCCCTGCTGGCCCACCCCCACCAAGCCCGGCCGGCACGCACCCGGCCTCGACCTGGTCCGGCACACCGCCGCCCTCGGCACCGACCGCCCCTGGTTCGCGATCGGCGGCATCGACCTCGGCCGCCTCGACGAGGTGCTCGAAGCGGGCGCCCGCCGCGTCGTCGTCGTCCGTGCGATCACCGAGGCGGACGACCCGGGCGCCGCGGCGTCCGAGTTCGCGAAGCGGCTGCGCCAGGCATGACCCCGAGGGGCGGAGCCCCAGCGGCCCCGGGGTCGTCGCGGCCGGGAACGGACGCCCCCGCAGGCCGAGACCAGCCCCCTTGTCCGAGGGGTGGACAAGAAACCGGCAGATGGGACAAATGGCAGCGGTTCGGTTGGGGGAGAGGCACCCTCTGACTAACCTGCGAGTATGGCCCTCGGATCTGCTTCCACCAGGACTGATCGCGCACGCACCGTGCGCGACATGCTCGCGACCGGCAAACAGACATGCTCGTTCGAGTTCTCCGCGCCCAAGACCCCGAAGGGTGAGCGGAACCTGTGGAACGCCCTGCGACGGGTCGAGGCCGTGGCGCCCGACTTCGTCTCGGTGACCTACGGGGCAGGCGGCTCCACCCGGGCCGGCACGGTCAAGGAGACCGAGCAGATCGTGCTCGACACGACGCTCACCCCGGTCGCCCACCTGACCGCCGTCAACCACTCGGTCGCGGAACTGCGCAACATCATCGGGCAGTACGCGGACGCGGGCATCCGCAACATGCTGGCCGTGCGCGGCGACCCGCCGGGCGACCCCATGGGCGACTGGGTGCCGCACCCCAAAGGCCTGACCTACGCCGCCGAACTGGTGCGCCTCATCAAGGAGTCGGGCGATTTCTGCGTCGGGGTGGCGGCCTTCCCCGAGATGCACCCGCGCTCCACGGAATGGGACCTGGACGTCTCCCACTTCGTCGACAAGTGCCGCGCCGGCGCCGACTACGCGATCACCCAGATGTTCTTCCAGCCCGAGTCCTACCTGCGGCTGCGCGACCGCGTGGCCGAGGCCGGCTGCGACACCCCGGTCATCCCCGAGATCATGCCGGTGACGAGCGTGCGGATGCTGGAGCGGCTGCCGCAGCTCTCGAACGCCTCGCTCCCGGACGCCCTGAAAGAGCGCATCCTCACAGTCAAAGACGATCCGGCGGCTGTACGCTCCATTGGCATCGAGTTCGCGACGGAGTTCTGTGCGAGGCTGTTGGCCGAGGGAGTCCCCGGACTGCACTTCATCACGCTGAACAACTCCACGGCGACGCTGGAAATCTACGAGAATCTGGGCCTGCACCACCCACAGCAGGCCTAGACCGGTCGCACCCGCGTACGACAGACTGCGTGCGGCCACTGGGAGAGGGGCGTACATGGGCTTGACGGTCCTCTATCTTGCATTCGGCATCGTCGCGCTGTGGCTGCTCGGCGAGGTGCTGTTGCAGTACAAGGCGCGCCTGCGGTTCCGGCTGCTCGCCTTCGTCGGCTTCCTCGGTGTCGTCCTCGGCGTCCTGATGCACTCCGTCGTGGTCATCGGTCTGGGCGCGATCGCGTTCACCGTCGGCCAGACGTACGTGACGCTCTCCTTCCGCAAGGGCTTTGCCCAGGGCTGGGCCATCAACGGCCGCTCCGCGCAGGAGAAGCCCGCCAAGCCCAGCAAGCGTCGCCGCGGCGAGCCGGACCTCGCGGACCCGCCGCCGGAGGTCTCCGACCTCGAATCGACCGGTGGGCGGTCCTACGCCCACGAGGACCCGTACCCCGGCGAGGACGACGTCTTCACGCCCGCCCAGTCCGACCGGTTCATGCCCCCGGGTGCCGAGCCCACGGCCGCCGAGTCCACCGCGGTCTACGAGCCGCAGCCCCTGCCCGAGGACACCGGCTCCTACGGCGTCTACGACGCCAACGCCTACGCGGCCGCCGCCGACCAGTCCTACACCGGTGCCTCCCAGGACCAGCAGGCGTACGCGCCGACGGCCCAGTCCCAGGACCAGCAGGCCTACGCGTACGACGGCTACACCGGCTACGACCAGCAGCAGTACGGCTACGACAACGGCCAGCAGCAGTACGCCGCCTACTCCGACCCGTACATCGGCACGCAGACGTACTCCGGCGCCTCGTACGACACCACGGGCTACGGCGACCAGCAGCAGTACCCGCAGCAGGGCTACGGCCAGGACCAGTACGGCAACGGCACGTACGGCGGTGAGACCCCGGCCGGTGGTGTCTGGGTGCCGCAGCAGCGCAACACCGACGAGTCCTACGGCGGCGAACTCCCGCCCGAGCAGCAGCAGTACCCCTACCAGGGCAACGGCGGCGGCAACGGCAACACCGGGTACGACGAGCAGTACCGGTACTGACCGGCGCACCGCGCGCGAAGGCCCGTACGGACGCCGGCCCCGACCGGGGTCCCGGCGGCTCCGGTCACTGCGAGCCCTGGAAGTCCGGTCCCTCCACGATCAGTCCCGCCACCAGGGCGCCCGACATGCCCGCGTGCGGCAGACCGCCGCCGGGATGTGCCCACCCCCCTGCCGTGAACAGCCCCGGCAGCCGCGTGCTGTTCGACGGGTGCAGGAGCAGCCCGTCCGCCGCGGCGAGGGCCGGGGCGGGAACCGCGCCCCCCGTGGCACCGGTCGCCCGGGCCACATCGGCGGGTGTCCGGACCTCGTGCCACAACAGCCGGTCCCGCAGGCCCGGCAGGGCCCGCCCGGCGGTGTCGAGAACCCGCTCCACGTCCGCCTCGCGGACCGGAGCGCCCGAGGCCACCGTGACGGTCAGCGTGACCGCCTCGTGGCCGCTGTCGGGCACCAGCGCCGGATCGTCGGGCCGCGAGACCACGACGGTCGGCGCCACCGGGGGACCCGGGCGCTCGCCGAAGATCGCCTCCAACTCCCCGTCCCTGTCGGCCGTGTGGACCACCGTCCGGTGCGCCGTTCCCTCGGGACGACCGCCGCGCAGCGCCAGCAGGACGGTCAGCCGGCTCGCACCCCCGGATCGCGCCGGCACGTCGTCGCCGTTCCGGATCACCGTGCCGTGCAGCAGACCTTCGAGGACCCCGGGGGCCACACCGGCGACCACGAAGTCCGCCTCCTCGAACGTGCCCGTGCCCGGGCCGGAAGCACCGGCGCCGTCCGGGGACACCTCCACGCCGACGGCCCGGCCGTCCTTCTCGACGATCCGCCCGACCGGTGTCCCGAACCGGAACTCGACCCTGCGGGCCACGCACCGCTCGTACACCGCGCGCGCCAACTCCCGGACACCGCCGCGCACATACCAGGTGCCGAAGGCGTGCTCCATGTACGGCAGCACCGCGGCGCTCGCGGGCGTGACGCGCGGGTCGAGCCCGTACGCCAGGGCGTGGCTCTCCAGGAGGGCCGCCAGACGGGCGTCGCGCAGCTCCCAGGCGGCGACCTCGGCGAGCGTGCCGGCCCGGCGGGTGCGCAGCAGCTTCTTGTGCGGCACCGACGGATACGGGTCGCGCTCGGCCAGCACCGGCCAATTGGGCCACAGGGGCTCCTCCAGGAGCGGTCTGCGCGCGCGGTCCCACGCCTCGCGGGCCCGCACCAGGAAGTCGCCCCACCGCGCGCCGACGCCCGCGCCGAGCGCTTCGTCCAGCGCCGAGAGCACCCCCGCGCGCGATGCGTTCGGGAGGGACACCCGGGTGCCGTCGGCGAAGACGTGGTGCGCCGACGGATCGACCTGCACCAGGCCGACGGACTCCTCCAACGGCTGCCGGCCCGTCTTGACGAACAGATCGCGGTAGACCGCGGGCAGTGTCAGCAGGGCGGGGCCCGTGTCGAAGGCGAAGCCGTCGCGCTCGAAGCGGCCCACGGCGCCGCCGTAGGTCTCCGCCCGCTCGTACACCACCACCCGGTGGCCCGCGACGGCCAGCCGGGCGGCGGCCGCCATCGCGCCCATCCCGGCGCCGATCACCGCAATCCGTCCCATGCCGGCGACTTTATCGGCCGCCACCGACAGCCCTCTCCAGGAGGTCAGTCCCGGTGGACGGGCCCGGTCCTGTCGGGTGGCTGCCCGACCCGTTCCGCGAGCCGTCTCTCCTCCCGGCGCTGCGCCCTGCGGCGCATGAACCGCCGGATGCGCGAGACGAGGAAGTAGACCACCACGAGGCCGCTGAACAGCAGAACCGCGGCGATGATCGCCGCCGCCTCCGGATGGAACATGGCGAACGTGAGGATGCCCGCGACCCCGAGATCCTCGGCGGTGCTCATCACGAAGTTGCTGAACGGCTCGGGCGAGGTGTTGATCGCCATCCGGGTCCCGGCCTTGACCGTATGGCTCGCCAGCGCCGTGGAACCGCCGAGCACCCCCGCCCACAGGTCGGAGACGGAACCGCTCTGTCCGGCGAGCAGCGCCCCGACCCAGGCGCCCGCGGCGGGCCGGACCACGGTGTGCACGGAGTCCCAGACCGAGTCGACGTACGGGATCTTGTCCGCGACCGCCTCGAAGAGGAACAGCACGCCGACGGTGATCAGGATCTCGGGGCGCTGGAGCGTCTCCGGGACCTCGTCGGTCAGCCCGGTCGCGCCGAAGATGCCGAGGAGCAGCACCACCGCGTACGCGTTGATGCCGCTGGCCCAGCCGCTGGTGAAGACCAGGGGGAGTACGGACACGGACGCGATCGTAGCCACTCGGCGGGCGCACGTCCTGGGCATCCGTGCGCAGGCCTGAGTATCCGTACCCAGACGTCGATATGAGTAGGCGTACGGATGGGTTCCGACCTGCGGGAACGAGAGAGTGGAGGCACGGAGGGGGCGCGGCTCCGGTACCGCCGACACGGGGCGGCGGAACGGAACACGCGCCCTTGGCCGCTCCTTCCGCCGGCAGGCTCGGCGGGAGTGAGGCACGGGGGAGCCCGGAGGACGACCGAACGGGGTCTCGTCGGGGAACGCACGGGGGAGCACGACGGAGGCGCCGGTTCGCAGGGCCCGCGGGGGACGCGGCCACTGCGGACCGGCGCCTTCGTGTGCTCGTCGGTGGCGGCCGCCCGTCCCCGGAGGGGTCAGCCCCGGCCGCTGACGCGTCCCTGGAGGAGCCGGGAGAGCGCCGCGTGGACGTCGTCCAGGGAGCGCTCCGGCTGGAACGCCTGCCAGTCCAGGGCCGCCACCAGGACCATCCCGACCAGCGCCGCCGCGGTCAGCGGGATGTCGATCTCGTCGCTCAGCTCGCCCTCGGCGACCGCGTCGCGCAGCACGCCCTCCACGACGGCGACCGCCTGCTGCCGCACCACCATCAGCGTGGACTGCCACGCGCGGTTGGTGCGCCACAACTCGGCCACGTACAGCTGGGTGAAGGCCGGGTAGCGGTCGATGAAGACGAGACCGGCGCGGATCATCGCGTCCAGCGCGTCGACCTTGCTGCCGCCGTCCCGCGCGGTGCCCTCCGCCGCCTCCCGCAGCGAGGCGGTGAGGAGTCCCACCCCGTGCCGCAGCAACTCCTCGAAGAGGACGGACTTGCTCGCGAAGTTGTAGTAGACCGTGCCTTTCGCGACCCCGGCACGCTCCGCGATCTCGTCCACCGTGGTGGCGGAGAAGCCCTGCTCGGCGATGAGGGTGACGGCCGCCTCGTAGAGCTTCTGCCGGGTGGCCTCGCGGCGGCCGCCGCCGGCCGCCGTGGTGCTGCTGCTTTCCATGGCCCCGATTCTCACAGGAGCGCCCGCGTGCCGGGTCACAGGCTCAGCTCCGGGTGCAGCCGGTCGAGGGTCCACACCTGTTTGCGACGGGCCGAAAGGGCGGTCAGGGCGAGGGCGCCCGCGGTGAAGGCGGTCAGGACGGCGCAGGCCGGCCAGACGGGTCCCAGGCCGCCGCCGGTGATGAGCCGGCGCAGCGCCTCGACCACGTAACTCATCGGCAGGAAGGGGTGGATCGCGTTGAAGAAGCCCGGACTGGTCTGGACGGGGTAGGTGCCGCCCGCGGACGTCAGCTGGAGCATCAGGAGGGCGAGGACGAGGATCCGTCCGGCCGCTCCGAAGCGCGCGTTCAGCCACTGCACGATCGCCGCGAAACACGCCGTGACGAGGAACAGGAACCCGACCGTTCCGCCGGCCCGCACCATCTGGAGGCCGATCCCCCAGTGCAGCACCGCCATCAGGGCGGCGGTCTGGAGGACGCCGACGGCGACGACCGGGAGCCAGCCGGCCAGCGCGATGCGCCAGGCCGAGGCACCCGCGGCGAGCGCGCGCCGGTTCAGCGGCTGGATCAGCATGTACGCCACCATCGCGCCCACCCACAGCGACAACGGGATGAAGTACGGGGCGAATCCGGTGCCGTAGTTGGGCGCCTTGTGCAGGTCCCTGGAGGCCAGTTGGACCGGGTCGGCCATGACCTGGGTCCGCCGGTCGCGGTCGTCCTTGTCGTAGTCGGGGATCTTCTTGGCGCCGTCGTGCAGCCCGCCGGCCAGTTTGTCGGAGCCGCCGACGAGTTTGTACAGGCCGCCGTCGAGCGTGGTCGCGCCCGTCTTCAGGCGGCCCAGGCCGTCGTCGAGGTCGGCGGCGCCGGTCTCGGCGGTGCCGAGCCCGGAGTGCAGCCGCTTCGCCCCCTTGGCGACCTTCGCGGCGCCGTCGTTCAGCTTGTTGATCTTGGAGACGGCGTCGTCGAGGTCCTCGGAGAGGTGCGGCGAGCGGTCGGCGAGTGCCTGGGCCTGCTTCCCCAGTGTCTTCAGGTTCTTGTCCATCGCGGCGAGGTCGCCGTCCTGGTCGTCGATCAGCGTGTCGAGGTCGTCGGCGACCTTCACGACGTCGGAGGCCGCCTCCTTCGCCTTCTTCAGCTCGGGACACGCCGGGTCGGGGACGGGCAGCGTCGTGCACCGCGCGCGGTAGACGCCGTCGAGCGCGTCGGACGCCGCGTGGGCGCCCTTGGCCGCGAGCGGAGCCGTCGTCACCAGGGTGTCCAGGTTGTGCCGGATCCCCGAGGTCGAGTCGGCGACGAGCTGCGCGGTGTCCCCGATCGACTTCTCGTTGTCCTTCAGGAACGGCCCCACCTTGTCCGCGACCCCGTTGACCTTGTCCGCCAACTGCTGGGTGCCGTCCGCGACCTGGCGCGAACCGTCCTCCAGGTCGCCCGCGCCCGTGGTGAGCTTCTTCAGGCCGCCGGAGAGCTTCCCACTGCCCTTCTTGGCCTCCTTCAGACCGTCGGCCAGGTCCTTGGAGCCCTTCTTCGCCTTGCCGAGGCCGCCGTTGAGCTCGTCGGCCCCCTCGGCCGCCTGCACGGTCTTCCCGTGGATGTCCGAGAACGAGATGAAGATCTTGTCCAGGAACGAGCGCGAGGTCTTCGTGGACGCCGCCGTGCGGACCTCGCCGAACACCGTCCGGGAGATCTGCCCGACGATGTAGTTGTTCGCGTCGTTGGTCCGCACCTGGAGAGCGCTCGTCTCCGGCGAGCTGCCGGAGCTGGACGCGATCCGCTCGCTGAAGTCGCCCGGCATCGTGAGCGACAAGTAGTACGTGCCGTCCTCGACACCCCGGCGCGCCTCGGCCGAACTCACCTCGTGCCACTCGAAGGTGTCGCTGTCGTGCAGCCCCTCGGTGATGTCGTCGCCGACCGCGATCTTCCGGCCGGCGGCCGTCGCGCCCTTGTCGTCGTTCACCAACGCCACGGGTATGCGGTCGAGTCGGCCGTACGGGTCCCAGAACGACCACAGGTAGAGGGCGCCGTACAGCAGGGGCAGCAGCAGGAGAGCGACCAGCGCGGCACGGGGGAGCTTGCCCCGGCCGAAGCGGCGGAGCTCAAGAGCGGCCAGTTTCGGCGAGCGCATCGGCCGACTCCTTGTCGTCGTCGTTGTCTTCGCTGTCGCTGTCGCTGTCGCTGTCGCTGTCGCTGTCGCCGGTGGCCGGGGTGTGGGCGTCGACGGGGGTGTCGGTGTCCGCCGGCGTGGTGGTGGACACGACCGGGACGCCTTCAGGGGCCTCGCTGCACACGGCGAACACCGTGACGCCGGACGCGGCGAGCGAGGACAGCAGGGCCCACGCCTCGGCCCGTTCGGCGTCCGAGAGCTTGAGGTCGGTGTCGTCGACGCCGAGCAGCAGGGGACGGCCGATCAGGGCCAGCGCGATCTCCAGCCGCAGGGCTTCGAGGCGCTCCAGATCCCGTACGGCGGTCCTGGCCCCCTTGGGGAGCGCCTCCGGGTCGAGCCCCGCGGCGGCCAGGGCGGCCTCGATCCGCAGCGCGGCCCCGCGCGCCCGCTCGCCGCGCGGCCGCAGCAGGGACCGCAGCGAGCCGCCGAACCTCCGCTGCAGCAGGGCCCGTTCACGCAGGTGCTCCCCGACGGTCAGCGCCGGGTCGAGGTCCGTGACCCCGGGCACGTGCGCGACCGCGCTCACCCGGCGCACCGCGCCCAACTGCTTCGGCAGCCTCGACGGACCGACGGCCGCCGTCCCCTCGGTGGCCTTCATCCGTCCCGTGAGCGCGAGCAGCAGGCAGGTACGGCCCGACCCGGACGGTCCCTCGATCGCGACGAGCGATCCCGGCTCCACGTCGAACCGGACCCCTCGGAACGCCCAGCCGCGGGGTCCCTTGAGCCCGAACTCCTCGGCCGTGACGCCCAGTCCGTGCGGACCGTCCACAGCTTCCCCATCCCCTGGAACATCGAACTACTTTTGAACTGACTGGTCAGTGCAAAAACTACTCCGAACCTTCGATCGAAGCAAAATCCCAGGTCAGAACGGATTGTCAGTGCCATACCGCACGATGGGCACATACGGCCACAGTGCCGTCACACGACGACAGGAGGTTCGTCATGGCCAGCTCGTCCGCAGCCGCCGCACGCCGGCGCCGCGCCACCGGCCCTGCCCCCTCACTGACCGGCCCCGCCGGCGACGTGCATCCCGTGCTCCGCCGGGCCACCGCGCCACCCGCCGCTCTCGACCTGCTCGCCCAGGCCCGCGCCGGCCTCGACGAGGCGACAGCGCTGGAGACATCGAACGAGCGCTATGCGACTGCCCACTTGGCGGCGCTTCGAACAGCCGCCGCCGTACTCGCCGCCCGCGGCCGTCCGGAGCCCACGTCCCGCCGCAGGGCCCGCATCCGCAGCGCCTGGGAGGTCCTCCCGGAGATCGCACCCGAACTGACCGAGTGGAGCGCGCTGTTCGCCTCGGGGGCGACCCGCCGCGCCCGCGCCGAGGCGGGCATACGGGGAGCGGCCACGACGCGTGACGCCGACGACCTGATACGCGACGTCGCCGTGTTCCTGCGTCTCGTCGAACGCATGCTCGTCCTGCAACCCGTGCTGCCCCAGCCCCGGCAGGACCAGGAGGCCGAGCCGGGGGAGGGGCGGGAGTGGGGGAACCGGAGGAGCCGCGGGGATCAGGTCGGCACCTGATCGGCGTCCGATCCGCACCCGATCCGCCTCCGACCGGTGTCCGATCCGCACCCGGCGGGCGTCCCCCGGGCACGGGATCGGCACCCGGTCGGCACGTGGTCCGGCGCGCGTGAGACGGGGGATCGGCCACGGCGGCGGAGGCAATAGGGTGGAGGCGCCTGCTGCCTCCCGCCGGGGGGCCCGAAGATCGCTCCGCCGTTCACGAGGCGGTGCCGCGCCGAGGAGTCAACTGCCGTGTCGGACCCGATGCGCCCCCGCGCTTCTCTCCGTACCGCCGTGGTCTGGGAGGTCCTCAAGGACGCCCTCGACCGCCGGGTCAAGGCCGCCGGGCGGGAGTCGCTCGACGTCCTGGATACTGGAGGCGGCAGCGGCAACTTCGCCGTGCCGGTCGCCCGCCTCGGACACCGGGTCACCGTCGTCGACCCCAGCCCGAACGCGCTCTTCGCGCTGGAGCGCCGCGCCGCCGAGGCCGGCGTGGACGACCGCGTGCAGGGCGTCCAGGGCGACGCGCACGGACTCTTCGACGTGGTCGACCGCGGCGGCTACGACGCGGTGCTGTGCCACGGCGTCCTGGAGTACGTGGACAGTCCGGCCGAAGGCGTCCGCAACGTGGTGGACGCCCTGCGGCCCGAGGGTGTCCTGAGTCTCCTCGCCGCGGGGCTGGGCGGCGCCGTGCTCTCCCGTGCCCTCGCCGGTCACTTCAAGGAGGCGCGACACGCCCTGGACGACCCGGACGGACGCTGGGGTGAGGGTGATCCTGTTCCGCACCGTTTCACCGCCGAACAGCTCACCGCTCTGGTCACCGGCGCGGGCCTGCACGTGGCCGCCGTGCACGGGGTCCGGGTCTTCGCGGACCTGGTCCCGGGAGTCCTGGTGGACACCGAGCCGGGCGCGCTGGAGGCGCTTCTGAAGCTGGAGGCCGCGGCGGCCGAACTCGCCGCCTTCCACTCCGTGGCCACACAGCTCCATGTGCTCGGTGAGGCCCGCGGGGCCGTCGAGGGCTGAGTGCCGCCCGTGGTGCGCCGCTGATCAGGGGCTCGGCGTCAGATGGAGTACGCCACAGACCACCCGATCGTGTGCTCGGCGCCGTATGATCGAGGGAGACCGTCCGGCATGACGGACCGTTCGCTGGGGAATGCACGCCTCAGTGGATCGGGGTGCCATGGCGGGTTCCGGTTGGCGGATTGGCGTAGAGGGGCGGGTTTCACGGGGGCGATTCCCTGCCTATCCTGAAGGGGACCCCCGGTCGCCCCGGCGACTGCACGATGAGGAGGACTCCGTGCCGCTCTCGGAGCACGAGCAGCGAATGCTCGAGCAGATGGAGCGAGCGCTGTACGCCGAAGATCCCAAGTTCGCGACAGCGCTTGAGGGAAGCGGGCTGCGTACGTACACCCGGCGACGGGTCTACCAGGCGGTCGCGGGCTTCCTGGTGGGTATCGCGCTCCTCATGGCTGGAATGGTCGCAGTTCAGATCTGGCTGAGCGTGGTGGGCTTCCTCGTCATGCTGGGCTGCGCGGTGCTCGCCGTCACCGGCTGGCGCAAAGCTCCCAAGCCGGGTGAACAGCCGACCGCTGCGGGTTCGCCCGCCGCTCGCCGTCAGGGCCGGCAACGCCGGTCCGTGATGGATCGGATCGAACAGCGCTGGCAGCGTCGTCGCGACGAACAACAGGGCGGTCAGTAGACCTCCGGTGTCGTAGCCGAAGACCTTGTACGTGAGGGGGCGTCCACCCGGTCGGGTGGACGCCCCCTCAGGCATGCGTTCACGGCACCTTCCACGCCCCGCGCTGCGGACTCACGGGGGCGTTCTTCCGGCCCGGGCCGGGCCTCGCGACCCCGGCCCACGCCGGGCTCTGGACTCCTGCGCCGATGATCGACGGCCTGTGCGGCCCGCCGCCGAGTGGGGCGCCGCCCTGAGGGCCCACGGGCCACCGCCGTGGGACGCGCGACAGACCGGAGCCCGGCCGCAGATCGTGCGAGATCTGCGGCCGGGCTCCGGTCTGTCGATCAGGGATTCTGGCCCGACGGGCGGGGGCGACGGAGGACGGTGTCCAGACGGGCCGACAGGCGCGTTCTGAACGTGGTCCAGGCTGCCGCCGTGGACCAGGCCACCCGGACGGCCGAACGCGGGGCGAGAAGAGCACGCAATCGTGCGGGACGGCTGGCGGAGGCTCTCAAGGCCCCCTCGATCCGGCGCGCGTCCTCCGCGAGACCCGTCACCGGCCGGGGACGCGGAGCGTAGAGCACCTGCTCCACGGCCGCGGCCAGCCGGTGCACCGAGGCCGAGGCCTCCGGTCCGAACTCGCCCAGCCGGGCGATCCGCTCGGCGGCCTTTCTCGGGGTCTGCGACTCCTCCGGCGGGATCCCGTGGTCCCACGCCGTGTCCGTCACCTCCAGCCAGGCCGCCAGCGTGTACGCCGGGACATCGGCCTCGGTGCGGCCGTGGCCGCCGAGCCGGACGGCACGGACTCTCATCCGCCAGAGCATCGGCAGCAGCGGCAGCCCCAGGACGAGAAGGCCGGCCAGGGTGAGCCCGAGGATCTTGAACCAGGGCCAGTCGTCGTCGGACGGGCCGACCGCCGCCGCCGAGGACTCGCTCGGGCAGGCCTGCAGCTTCCGCAACTGCGTCGAGCAGCTCTCGCTGGCCGACGGGGCCGTGGAGGGTGCCGCGGACGCCGAGTCGGACGGCCTCGGCACCACCGGCAGGTCATTGCCCGGGGTGTCCGACTGCGTGTACGCCGGCACCGTGCCCCGGCTGGGGGTCGGCTCGAAGCGGGTCCAGCCCACCCCCTCGAAGTACAGCTCGGGCCAGGCGTGCGCGTCCCGCAGCCCCACCGACATCGATCCGTCGGCCTGCGGGGTGCCCGGGGTGAAACCGACCGCCACGCGGGCCGGGATCCCCAGCGTCCGTGCCATCGCCGCCATCGCGAAGGAGAAGTGGACGCAGAAGCCCTCCTTCTCCTTCAGGAACCGTGCGATCGCGGCGGAGCCGCTGCCGGCCTGCACCTGGGTGTCGTACCGGAAGTTGCCGCTGACGGCGAAGTAGTCCTGGAGTTTGACCGCTTGCTCGTACTGGTTGGCCGAGCCCCGGGTGACCTTGCGGGCCGTGTTCGCGACGACCGCGGGCAACGACTCCGGCACCTTCGTGAACTCGCGCTTCAGGGAGGCCGGAGGCGGCGGCGCGTCCGCCAGCTGCTGCGCCGTCGGCTGCACCATCAGGCTCGTCACCTGGTACTGCACCCCGCGGGTGTTCTGGCCGTGGTCGCCGACGAGGGTGCGCCCCACGGGCTCGTACCGCCAGGAGCCGCTGATGTCGACCTTGCTGGCCGGGTAGGGCATCGGCAGCCAGTCCTGCCCGTACCACTCGGCCGCCGAGATGCGGGTCTGGATCGCGGACCGCCGGACGTCACCGCCGAGGCCGATCGGCGCCGGGAACGTCTTCGGCACCTCCTGGATGTGCCGCTGGGCCGGCTTCCAGGCCGTGCCGTCGAAGTCGTCCAGCGAGACGATCCGCAGATACAGGTCCTGGGTCTCGTTCGTGTTGGTGCGATAGGTCATGACCGTGCGGTCCTCGTCCACGTTCAGACTGTCGCGGAGCGAGACCAGCGGGTTCACCGCGGAGATGGTGCCGCCGCCTCCGGGGCCGTTCCCCACGCCCCGCCCCGTGCCGTCCAGCAGACCGCCGTCCAGGGAGGGCAGGGCGAGCGGCACGACCAGGGCGATGCCCAGCGCGACCGCGCCGATCCGCCGCCCCGTCCTGACGGGTGCGACGGCGCCGGTGGCGAGGTCCGGGCCGGGCGCGCGCGGGGCCCCGCCGAAGACACGGCCCCACTGCGAGAGCCGGTCGCGGCCCTCGGCCAGCAGAAGCATCAGATAGCCGGCCGCGGCGAGCAGGAACCACAGCCAGGCCGCGCCGCCACCGGCGAGACCGGCGGCGACCGAGTACAGCGCGAGCAGCGGCAGTCCGGCGGGCGCGGCGCTGCGATAGGTCACCGCGAGGGCGTCCACCGCGAGCCCGATCACCAGGACACCGCCGACCAGCATCAACCGGATGCCGTCCGACAGCGGGGCCGGGATCGAGTACCTGCCGACGTCGTCGGTGCCCGCCTGGAGGAGGGTTCCCAGGTGCTGGAACGCCTCCGGGCCGGGCACGATCAGGGCGACGGCCTGCTGGCGGGCGAAGACCAGGGTCAGCATCATCAGCGTCACCAGCGCCTGCGCGGCCACGGTCAGCGGCCGGGCCAGCGGAACCCGCCGCGTCAGGGCACCCACACCGCTCTGGACGGCCAGCAGGAACGCGGCCTGGAAGAGCCAGGTCGCCGGGTCCACCAGCGGCAGCAGCGCGCAGGAGGCCATCAGTGTGGCCGCGGTCGCGCACACGGCCAGTCGGGCCCGCCCGCTCATATGCCACCCCCCGTGGTCGTCCCCGTCGACGCCATGTGCGTGCGCAGGCGGTCCGCCTCCCGCCACAGCTCGGCCAGGGGCACCCCCCGCGGCACCGTGACGGCGGTCCAGCCCGCCTCACGCAACATGCGCAAGCGGTCCTCGCTCCTGTCCAACGGGCCGGACACGTCGGAGGGTTCCCGCACCCAGGACTCACTGTCCAGCAGGAACGCGACGGCCCCACCGCTGCGTTGGCGCATCTTGCCCAGCACCGAGGCCTGTTCCTCGTCGAGGTCCCCGAGGAAGGCGATCAGCAGCCCCTCGTTCCCGCCGCGCAGCACGTCGTACGCGGGGGACAGGCCCGTACCGTCCGAGTGGTCGATCACGGCGAGTGTGTCCATCATCATCCCGGCGGCGTCCGCGGACTCCTGGCTGGCGCCCGTGAAACCCTCGGCGCCCTCGCCGGGGACCGAACTGCCGGTGTCCGTCAACAGCCGCACGGAGAAGCCCCGTTCGAGCATGTGCACCAGCGTCGACGCCGCGCCCGCGACCGCCCACTCGAAGGCCGAGTCGGGGCCCGCGCCGCGGAAGGCGACGCCCCGGGTGTCGAGCAGCACCGTGCAGCGGGAACGCTGGGGCTGCTCCTCGCGACGGACCATCAGCTCGCCGTAGCGCGCGGTGAGCCGCCAGTGCACGCGGCGCAGGTCGTCGCCGTAGCGGTACCCGCGCGGGATGATGTCGTCCTCGCCGGCGAGCGCCAGCGACCGCTGCCGTCCGTCGCCGTACCCCTTGGCCTCGCCGGTCAGCCGCACCGGCGGCAGCGCCTCCACACGGGGGATGACCGTCAGGGTGTCGTACGTCGAGAAGGAACGGGTCAGCTCGCACATCCCGAACGGGTCCGTCAGCCGCAGCTGCAGCGGACCCAGGGGGTACCTGCCGCGCAGGTCCGAGCGCACCCGGTAGGACACCTCGCGGCGCCCGCCCGCCTCCACCCGGTCCAGCACGAACCGGGGGCGCGGACCGAGCACGTACGGCACGCGGTCCTGGAGCATCAGCAGTCCCGTGGAGAGCCGCGAGACGTTCTCCATGCGCAGATGGACGCGGGCCTCCGAGCCGGCGGGCACGCGCGCGGGGGAGAGCCTGCGGCTGCCGGCGACCCGGTAGCGGGTGCGGTACAGCACGGTGGCGCAGACCAGCGGCAGCACGGCGAGGAGCAGGCCGACCCGGAGCAGGTCGCTCTGCCCGAGGACGTAGGCGCAGATCGCGGCGGCCACACCGGCGGCCAGAAAGGACCGCCCGCGTGTGGTGAGCCCGGCGAGCGCGGTGCGCAGCCCGCCCTTGTCCTCCTCGGCGGTGTGCTCCGTGCCCCCGTGGCT
The DNA here is from genome assembly GCF_036231965.1 of Streptomyces sp. NBC_01428. Classification (NCBI taxonomy): domain Bacteria; kingdom Bacillati; phylum Actinomycetota; class Actinomycetes; order Kitasatosporales; family Streptomycetaceae; genus Streptomyces; species Streptomyces sp. NBC_01428. The sequence continues at coordinate 6,674,181 of NZ_CP109499.1, forward strand.
CATCACAGCCTCCGGGGCGGCTGCTGGCCGAACGTGGGTGCCCCCCGGCCCATCGTGAGACCGGACTGCTGCTGGGGTGCGGCAGGAATGGCGGTGTGCTGGAGGATCTCCAGGACGACCTGCTCGGCCGTTCGGCGGTTCAGCTGCGCCTGGGCCGTGGGCAGCAGGCGGTGCGCCAGGACCGCGACGGCGAGCGCCTGCACGTCGTCCGGCAGGGCGTAGTCACGGCCGCTGAGGGCGGCGGACGCCTTGGCGGCGCGCAGCAGGTGCAGCGTCGCACGCGGCGAGGCCCCGAGTCTGAGATCCGGATGGGTGCGGGTGGCGGCCACAAGGTCCACCGCGTACCGGCGGACGGGGTCGGCGACGTGGACCGTGCGGACCGCGTCGATCAGCTTGACGATGTCGTGCGCGTGGGCGACGGGCTGGAGGTCGTCCAGCGGGTTCACCCCGCCGTGCACGTCCAGCATCTGCAGTTCGGCCTCGGCGCTCGGGTAGCCGATGGAGACGCGGGCCATGAAGCGGTCCCGCTGGGCCTCCGGGAGGGGGTAGGTGCCCTCCATCTCGACCGGGTTCTGGGTGGCGACCACCATGAAGGGGCTGGGCAGTTCGTAGGTCTGCCCGTCGATGGTGACCTGCCGCTCCTCCATCGACTCCAGGAGCGCGGACTGCGTCTTGGGCGAGGCGCGGTTGATCTCGTCGCCGATCACGATCTGCGCGAAGATCGCACCCGGCTTGAACTCGAAGTCACGCCGCTGCTGGTCCCAGATGGAGACACCGGTGATGTCCGACGGCAGCAGGTCGGGTGTGAACTGAATGCGCCGCACCGAGCAGTCGATGGACCGCGCCAGTGCCTTGGCCAGCATGGTCTTGCCGACGCCGGGGACATCCTCGATCAGGAGATGTCCCTCGGCGAGCAGCACGGTCAGCGAAAGCCGTACGACCTCAGGCTTGCCTTCGATCACTCCTTCCACCGAACTGCGGACACGCTCCGCAACGGCGGTCAGATCAGTGAGGCTCGCTCGATCGTCATAGGTCGTCACCCGGCCCTCCTCGGCCCTTTCACGGGCCGACGCCCTGTGCGGACCGGCCCACCCCGAAACACGGACACCACGCGCGAACAGTTCCGCGTGACGCCACACCCGCATTCTTGTTGCCGTTACCGGTTCGTGTCACTCGCCTGTGGACAACTGGCCGCGATATGTCAGCTCTTACGGTCCTTTGGGCACCGTGAGGCCGGGGTTTTTCGTGAAGAGAGGGTCCCACGCGGTGACGACCGCGGCGACCTGGGGCTTCGCGGGCCGAGGGTCAGGCGGGGTCGATCTCGCGGAGCAGACCCGTGGTCACGTCGAAGACGAAGCCGCGCACGTCGTCGGTGTGCACCAGGAACGGGGAGGTGCGCACGCGCTGCATCGACTGGCGTACGTCCTGGTCGACGTCCCGGAAGGCCTCGACCGCCCACGCGGGGCGCTGGCCGACCTCCATCTCCAGGTCGTGCCGGAATTCCTCGGTGAGGGATTCCAGGCCGCAGCCGGTGTGGTGGATGAGGACCACGCTGCGGGTGCCGAGCGCCCGCTGGCTGATGGTGAGGGAACGGATCACGTCGTCGGTGACCACGCCGCCCGCGTTGCGGATGGTGTGGCAGTCGCCGAGTTCCAGGCCGAGCGCGGCGTGCAGGTCCAGCCGGGCGTCCATGCACGCGACCACGGCGACGTGCAGCACGGGGCGCGCGTCCATCCCCGGGTCGGTGAACGCGGCGGCGTACTGCCCGTTCGCGTCGACGAGCCGGTCCGTGACGGTGCGGTCCGCGGCTATGGCGCCTTCGGGTTCGGTGGGAACGGATGCAGAAGTCGTCATAGCCACGACGTTACTGGTCACGTGCGGAGTAGTCCTGCTGTGAGAGGGGACAAAGAACGCCATCGCGGCTTGTTGTGAGCTAATCCACACGGGCGGTGACGGTCGGCCCGTACGGGTGATTCGTGCCGATATGCGGCTTCGTTCCGAGCGGTGCCCGCGACGCGCAGGCCGGTTGATTGACCGCGCGACACCGTGGACTAAAGTGACGCGAAGCGGGAGGCGAGGCTCTCCCCGCTGGACTGACTTCCCTGGAGACCCGGCGACTTTCCGGCGTCTCCCCACGTGCGCGGCGCGTACGTACGGCTCGGCCTCCTCCCGCTCCCGGTCGGCTGACGCCTCTCATCCGGCGCCAGCAGGCCTCCCCTTCCCGAGCGGGTGGGGACCCGGCGGTGCGTATCGCCGCGCCGGACCTGAGAGGGCCCGGAATGCAAGGGCGCGAAGCGCTTCCGACCGAGGACGGCAGCGGGCGACCGGAGGGACAGCGGCACGTCCCGGTCATGCTCCGGCGGTGCCTGGACATGCTCGCCCCGGCCCTCACCGAGCCCGGAGCCGTGGTCGTCGACTGCACGCTGGGCCTCGGCGGTCACAGCGAGGCACTCCTCACCCGGTTCCCCGACGTACGGCTCGTCGCCCTGGACCGCGACAAGGAGGCGCTGCGCCTCTCCGGGGAACGCCTCGCACCCTTCGGTGACCGGGCCTCCCTGGTGCACGCCGTCTACGACGAACTCCCCGACGTGCTGGACCGCCTGGACATCCCGCGCGTCCAGGGCGTCCTGTTCGACCTCGGCGTCTCCTCCATGCAGCTCGACGAGGCGGACCGCGGGTTCGCGTACGCGCAGGACGCGCCGCTCGACATGCGCATGGACCAGACGACCGGCATGAGCGCCGCCGAGGTCCTCAACACCTACCCGCCCGGCGAACTCGTGCGGATCCTGCGCGCGTACGGCGAGGAGAAGCAGGCCAAGCGGATCGTCTCCGCCGTCGTGCGCGAGCGCGACAAGGACCCCTTCACCAACAGTGCCCGCCTCGTCGAGCTGATCCGTGACGCGCTGCCCCAGGCGGCCAAGCGCACCGGCGGCAACCCGGCCAAGCGGACCTTCCAGGCGCTGCGCATCGAGGTCAACGGCGAACTGAGCGTCCTGGAGCGGGCCGTCCCCGCGGCGGTGAAGACGCTGGCCGTCGGCGGACGCATCGCCGTGCTGTCGTACCACTCGCTGGAGGACCGGCTCGTCAAGCAGGTGTTCGCGGCCGGCGCCGCCAACACCGCGCCGCCCGGACTGCCCGTCGTCCCCGAGCGGTACCAGCCCCGGCTCAAGCTCCTCACCCGCGGTGCCGAACTTCCCACCGAGGAAGAGGTCGCCGAGAACCGGCGAGCGGCACCCGCCCGGCTGCGGGGAGCGCAACGCATCCGTGAGGACGCCGCCGAGTGAGGCGCGGGGAGAAGGAGGGCGAGTGAGCGGAAAACCCGAACTCAGGGGGAGGGCCGCCCGGCTCGCACGGCTTCTGCCGGCCGGCGCCGGACAGGCCGCCCGCACCCCCTTCGTCCTGCTGGTCGTCCTGCTGCTCGGGGGCGGCCTCATCGGACTCCTGGTCCTGAACTCGGCGCTCAGCGAGGGCGCGTTCCGCCTCGACGACCTGCAGAAGGACACCAAGAGCCTGACCGACGAGGAGCAGGCACTGCAGCGCGACGTGGACGCCTACTCCGCTCCCGACGCCCTCCAGCGCCGCGCCCGCGAGCTCGGCATGGTCCCCGGCGGCGACCCGGCCTTCCTCAACCCCGACGGCACGATCCTGGGTGTCCCCGGATCCGCCGCCCGGCAGTCCGCCGCGCGGACGCCGGTGACCCCGCCGCCCGAGGTCCTCGCCCCGGTCGCGGCCGCACCGGCGAGCCCCGCGGCCCCGCCCGCCCCCGGGCAGTCCTCCCCGGGCCCGCTCACCACCCGGGCCCCCGCCCCGTCCACACAGCCCTCCACGATCCCCGGCAGGTGACGGAAGTGTCCGACAGGGAACCGCCCCGCCGCCGTGTGCCCGGCCCCGCCCGGCCCGTGCCCCCCGGCGGCCGGCGCCGACCGGGCCCCGGCGGCCGGCCCGTGCGCCGGCCGGCCTCGCGCCGCCCCGCAGGACCGCGCGTCATCCGGCTCGGCAGCCCGCGCCCCCGGCTGCGCATGGTGAGCCTCGCGCTGACGCTCGTGATGATCGCCTTCGTCGTACGGCTCCTCCAGGTCCAGGCCGTGGACGCGAGCACCTACGCGGCGAAGGCCGAACAGAACCGGTACGTCGGGCGCACGCTGGCCGCCGTACGCGGCGGGATCACCGACCGCGACGGCATCGAACTGGCCACGAGCGTCGACGCGTACGACATCACCGCGGACCCGACGATGTTCACGCAAGCGGCCACCAAGGTGACGGACGCCCCCGAGCAGGCCGCGGCGCTGCTCGGTCCGATCATCGGCCAGGACACCGACACCGTCGCGAAGAAGCTGCGTGCGAAGAACACCCGCTACACCCTCCTCGCGCACCGCCGCACCCCGCAGGTCTGGCAGCAGATCAAGGACCTGAAGAGCACGCTCGCGACCAAGGCGGAGACAGACAAGGGCACCGTCAACGTCCTCGCGGGCGTCCTCGCGGTGCCGGCCAGCAAGCGCGTGTACCCGAACGGCGCTCTCGCCGCCGGGATACTGGGCTGGGTCAACGCCGACGGCAAGGGCGGCGGCGGCATCGAGCAGCAGCTGAACAAGGAGCTCTCCGGCAAGGACGGCAAGATCCGCTACGCCCAGTCCGGCGGCCGTCAGGTACCGACCGTGGGCTCCACCGAGACGCCCGCCGTGGCCGGCTCCGACGTCGAGCTGACCATCGACCGCGACATCCAGTGGGCCGCGCAGGACGCCATCACCGAGCAGGTGAAGAAGTCCAGGGCGGACCGCGGCTACGTGATAGTGCAGGACACCCGCACCGGCCAGGTCCTCGCCATGGCCAACTCGCCCGGCTTCGACCCCAACGACCTCACCCAGGCCAACGCGGCGGCCATGGGCAACGCGGCCCTCCAGGACGCGTACGAACCCGGCTCCACCGCCAAGCTGATGTCGATGGCCGCCGTCCTGGAGGAGAACGCGGCGACGCCGACCACGCATGTCGTGGTGCCCAACCGGCTGCACCGCGGCGACCGGCTCTTCCAGGACGACATCGACCACGCCACCTGGTACCTGACGCTCAACGGCGTCCTCGCCAAGTCCAGCAACATCGGCACCATCCTGGCGACCGGTCAGCTCGGCAAGACGCAGAAGCAGGCCAACCGGGTCCTCTACTCGTACCTGCGCAAGTTCGGCATCGGCAGCCACACCGGGCTCGCCTTCCCCGGCGAGACGGCGGGCATCCTCGCGCCCCCGGACACCTGGTCGACCTCGCAGCAGTACACGATCCCCTTCGGCCAGGGCGTCTCCATCAACGCGATGCAGGCCGCGTCCGTCTACTCGACGATCGCCAACGGCGGCGTCCGGATCGAGCCGACGCTGGTGCGCGGGGCGAAGGGGCCCGACGGGCGCTTCACCCCCGCCGCCGAGCCCAAGAAGACGAGGGTCGTCAGCGAGAAGACGGCGAAGACCCTCGCCCAGATGCTGGAGTCCGTGGTGGACGACGAGCAGGGCACCGGCATCAAGGCGCGCATCCCCGGGTACCGGGTCGCGGGCAAGACGGGTACGGCCAACCGCGTGGATCCCGCCACCGGCAAGTACCACGGCTACACCTCGTCGTTCGCCGGGTTCGCCCCCGCGGACAAGCCCCGCATCACCGTGTACTGCGCGATCCAGAACGCCACCAAGGGCAGCTACTTCGGCGGTCAGATCTGCGGGCCCGTCTACAAGCAGGTCATGGAGTTCGCGCTGAAGACCCTCCAGGTCCCGCCCACCGGCGCCCAGGCCGCCCGGCTGCCCGTCACCTACACGCCGTGACCACCCCCGACCGCACACCCTGATCAGCCCCCACGCACAACGGACCAGGAACCACTCGTGACAACGATCACCCCGGACCCCGGGAACCGCTCCTCGGCGCAGGGCCCGCCCCCGCCCTCGCTTCGCCCCGGCGGGGGTGCGCCCGGTACGCTCACCGCCGTGCCAACCGCTGATCAGTCCCAAACCACCCAGAAGGGCGTTCCTGTGACATATCCGGGGCCGCCGCGACCGGTTCACGTCTCCGCCACACATCTCGGAGAACTGGCCGATCAACTGGGCGCCGAGAAGCCGGGAAGCGACGCGGAGGTCACGGGCATCACCCATGACTCCCGCGCGGTGCGCCCCGGTGACGTGTACGCCGCCCTGCCCGGCGCGCGTCTGCACGGCGCCGACTTCGTGACCCAGGCGGCCGGACTCGGTGCCGTCGCCGTCCTCACCGACCCGACCGGCGCCGAGCGCGCCGCGGCCACCGGTCTGCCGGTCCTCGTCGTCGACGACCCGCGCGGATCGATGGGTGAGCTGGCGGCCACCATCTACGGCCACCCGGGGCGCGATCTCCTGCAGATCGGCATCACGGGCACCTCCGGCAAGACCACGACCGCCTACCTGGTCGAGGGCGGCCTCAAGACCGTCCGCTCCACCGGGCTCATCGGCACGGTCGAGATGCGCATCGGCGACGAGCGCATCAAGTCGGAGCGCACCACCCCCGAAGCCACCGACCTCCAGGCCCTGTTCGCCGTCATGCGCGAGCGCGGGGTCGACTCGGTCGCGATGGAGGTCTCCAGCCACGCGCTGGTCCTCGGCCGCGTCGACGGCTGCGTCTTCGACATCGCCGTCTTCAACAACCTGAGCCCGGAACACATGGAGTTCCACTCCGGCATGGAGGACTACTTCCAGGCCAAGGCTCAACTGTTCACACCGGAGCGCAGCAGGCTCGGTGTGGTCAACCTCGACGACGAGTACGGCCGCCGGCTCACCGTGGAGGCCGGTGTCCCCGTCGTCACCTTCTCCGCCGAGGGCCACCCGGACGCCGACTGGCGCGCCGAGGACGTCGAAGTCGGCCCGATGGACTCGACGTTCACCGCGGTCGGCCCCAAGGGCGAGCGGATCACCGCGCGCTCGCCGCTCGCCGGCCCGTTCAACGTGGCGAACACCCTCGCCGCGATCGTCGCCCTCGCCGTCGCGGGGATCGACCCGCAGACCGCCGCGGACGGCGTCGCCGCCGTCCCGGGCGTCCCGGGCCGTCTGGAGCGGATCGACGAGGGCCAGCCGTACCTCGCCGTCGTCGACTACGCCCACAAGACGGATGCCGTCGAGTCGGTCCTGCGCGCCCTGCGCAAGGTGACCGAGGGCGAGCTGCACGTGGTGCTCGGCTGCGGCGGCGACCGGGACAGGACCAAGCGGATGCCGATGGGCGCGGCCGTGGCCCGGCTCGCCGACACCGCCGTCCTCACCTCCGACAACCCCCGCTCCGAGGACCCGCTGGCCATCCTCGCCACGATGCTCGCGGGCGCCGCCGAGGTGCCGGCGCACGAGCGCGGCGAGGTCCAGGTGTTCGAGGACCGGGCCGCCGCCATCGCCGCGGCCGTCGCGCGAGCAAAGCCGGGCGACACCGTGCTGATCGCCGGCAAGGGACACGAGCAGGGCCAGGACATCGCCGGGGTGGTGCGTCCCTTCGACGACCGCCAGGTGCTTCGCGAAGCTATCCAGCAGACCCAGGGATGAACTTGTGATCGCCCTCTCCCTCGCCGAGATCGCAGCTGTCGTCGGCGGGCAGACGTACGACATACCGGATCCGGCGGTACAGGTCACCGGACCGGTCGTCAGGGACTCCCGTGAAGTGGAGCCCGGCAGCCTCTTCGTCGCCTTCGTCGGCGAACGCGCGGACGGCCACGACTTCGCCGAGGCGGTGGTCGGAGCCGGCGCGGTCGCCCTCCTGGCGTCCCGCCCCGTCGGCGTGCCCGCCATCGTGGTCGACGACGTGCAGGCCGCTCTCGGCGCCCTCGCCCGCCATGTGGTGGAGCGCCTCGGCGCGACCCTCGTCGCCCTCACCGGCTCCGCGGGCAAGACCAGCACCAAGGACCTCATCGCACAGGTGCTGCGGACCAAGGCGCCGACCGTCTTCACGCCCGGCTCCCTCAACAACGAGATCGGACTGCCCCTCACGGCGCTCAGCGCCACCGAGGAGACCCGGTTCCTCGTCCTGGAGATGGGCGCCCGCGGCATCGGGCACATCCGCTACCTCACCGGACTCACCCCGCCGAAGATCGGTCTCGTCCTCAACGTCGGCACCGCCCACATCGGGGAGTTCGGCGGCCGCGAACAGATCGCGCAAGCAAAGGGCGAGATGGTCGAGGGCCTTCCCGAGGAAGGCGCCGCGATCCTCAACGCGGACGATCCCCTCGTCCGCGCGATGGCCTCCCGCACGAAAGCGCGCGTGATCCTCTTCGGAGAGTCCGACGAAGCGGACGTACGGGCCGAGAACGTCCGCCTCACGGAGAACGGACAGCCCGCCTTCAGCCTTCGCACACCCTCCGGGTGCAGTGATGTGACCATGCGCCTGTACGGTGAGCACCACGTGTCGAACGCGCTCGCCGCGGCCGCCGTCGCCCATGAGCTGGGCATGTCCGCAGACGAGATCGCCCGTGCGCTCTCCGAGGCGGGCTCCCTCTCCCGCTGGCGGATGGAGGTCACCGAGCGTCCGGACGGCGTGACGGTCGTCAACGACGCCTACAACGCGAACCCCGAGTCCATGCGAGCCGCCCTGCGCGCGCTCGCGTCGATGGGCAAGGGGAGGCGGACCTGGGCGGTGCTCGGTCAGATGGCCGAGCTCGGGGACGAGGCGCTCGCCGAGCACGACGCGGTCGGACGGCTTGCCGTCCGGCTCAATGTCGGCAAGCTCGTCGCGGTCGGGGGCAGGGAAGCGTCCTGGCTGCAACTGGGCGCATATAACGAGGGTTCGTGGGGTGAGGAGTCGGTGCACGTGTCCGACGCACAGGCGGCTGTCGACCTGTTGCGCAGCGAGCTGCGCCCGGGAGACGTCGTACTCGTGAAGGCGTCCAGGTCCGTCGGGCTGGAACGGGTGGCGCTGGCGCTGCTCTCCGACGGTGCCGAGGGTGAGGTTTCCGCCCGATGATGAAGCAGATCCTGTTCGCGGGAGTCATTGGCCTGTTCCTGACTCTGGTCGGCACTCCGCTGCTGATCAAGCTGCTGGCCCGCAAGGGCTACGGCCAGTACATCCGCGACGACGGCCCGCGCGAGCACGCCAGCAAGCGCGGTACGCCGACCATGGGTGGTATCGCCTTCATCCTCGCGACGATCATCGCGTACTTCCTGTCGAAGGTGATCACGGGTTACACGCCCACGTTCTCCGGCCTGCTGGTGCTCGGCCTGATGGCGGGCATGGGCCTGGTCGGGTTCCTGGACGACTACATCAAGATCATCAAGCGGCGTTCGCTGGGCCTGCGGGCCAAGGCGAAGATGGCCGGACAGCTGATCGTCGGCATCAGCTTCGCGGTGCTGGCCCTGATGTTCGCCGACAACCGCGGCAACACCCCGGCCTCCACGAAGCTCTCCTTCGTCCAGGACTTCGGCTGGTCCATCGGCCCGGTGCTGTTCGTGGTCTGGGCCCTGTTCATGATTCTCGCCATGTCGAACGGCGTGAACCTGACGGACGGTCTGGACGGTCTCGCCACCGGCGCCGCGACGATGGTCTTCGGTGCCTACACCTTCATCGGCGTCTGGCAGTTCCAGGAGTCCTGCGCCAACGCGGCGACCCTGACCAACCCGGGCGCCTGCTACGAGGTACGCGATCCACTCGACCTCGCGGTCGTCGCCTCCGCCCTCATGGGCGCCTGCTTCGGCTTCCTGTGGTGGAACACCTCGCCCGCCAAGATCTTCATGGGCGACACCGGTTCACTGGCCCTCGGCGGCGCGCTCGCCGGTCTCGCGATCTGCTCCCGCACGGAGATCCTGGTCGCCCTGCTCGGCGGCCTCTTCGTCCTCATCACCATGTCGGTGGTCATCCAGGTCGGCTCCTTCAAGCTGACCGGGAAGCGCGTCTTCCGCATGGCCCCACTGCAACACCACTTCGAACTGAAGGGGTGGTCCGAAGTCCTTGTCGTGGTCCGCTTCTGGATCATCCAGGGCATGTGCGTGATCGTCGGACTCGGCCTCTTCTACGCAGGATGGGCAGCCAAGAAGTGACCAACTGGCAGGGCAGGAACGTCACCGTCGCCGGCCTCGGCGTCTCGGGCATCCCGGCGGCCAAGGTCCTGCACGGCCTCGGCGCGGTCGTCACCGTCGTCAACGACGGCGACGACGAACGGGCCCGGGCGCAGGCCGCGGAGCTGGAGGCGCTCGGCGTCGCCGTGCGCCTCGGTGACGGCGCGACCCTGCCCGAGGGCACCGACCTCGTCGTGACGGCCCCCGGCTGGCAGCCCGGCAAGCCGCTGTTCGCCGCCGCCGAAGCGGCGGGCGTCCCCGTCTGGGGCGACGTCGAACTGGCCTGGCGGCTGAGGGACCTGGACGGCCGGGAGCCCGCTCCCTGGCTCGCCGTCACCGGCACCAACGGCAAGACCACCACCGTCCAGATGCTCGCCTCCATCCTGAAGGCGGCGGGCCTGCGCACGGCCGCGGTCGGCAACATCGGCGTCTCCCTGCTCGACGCGGTCCTCGGCGAGGAGAAGTACGACGTCCTCGCCGTCGAACTCTCCAGCTACCAGCTGCACTGGGCACCCTCGCTGCGCGCCCACTCCGCCGTGGTGCTCAACCTCGCGCCGGACCACCTCGACTGGCACGGCTCCATGGAGGCGTACGCCGCCGACAAGGGCCGCGTGTACGAGGGCAATCGGGTCGCCTGCGTCTACAACGTGGCCGACAAGGCCACCGAGGACCTGGTGCGCGAGGCGGACGTCGAGGAGGGCTGCCGGGCGATCGGCTTCACCCTCGGCGCGCCCGGGCCCTCCCAACTCGGCGTCGTCGACGGCATCCTGGTCGACCGCGCCTTCGTCGAGAACCGGCAGAAGAACGCGCAGGAGCTGGCCGAGGTCTCCGACGTCCGGCCGCCCGCCCCGCACAACATCGCCAACGCCCTTGCCGCGGCGGCCCTGGCACGCGCCTACGGGGTACCCGCCCGGGCCGTACGGGACGGGCTGCGGGACTTCACCCCCGACGCCCACCGCATCGCGCACATCGCCGACGTGGACGAGGTCGCCTACGTCGACGACTCCAAGGCGACCAACACGCATGCCGCGGAAGCCTCCTTGGCGGCCTACGAGTCGATCGTGTGGATCGCCGGCGGGCTCGCCAAGGGCGCGACCTTCGACGAGCTGGTCGCCAGGTCGGCGAAGCGGCTCCGCGGCGCCGTCCTGATCGGGGCGGACCGCGCGCTGATCCGCGAAGCCCTGGCGCGACACGCCCCGGAAGTACCCGTCGTCGACCTCGACCGGACCGACACTGGGGCGATGCTCGCGGCTGTCCAGGAGGCCAAGGGGCTCGCCGAGCCCGGGGACACGGTGCTGCTCGCGCCGGCCTGCGCGTCCATGGACATGTTCGCCAACTACAACAAGCGCGGTGACGCGTTCGCGGAGGCGGTTCGCGAACTCGGCGCCTGACCCGGCCGGCTCGCCGGGCGAACCTGGGAGGGACGGACGCGTGACATCGCTGTGGCCCGGAGACGCCGATGCCGACTAGCCGTACCGGACGACCTCCCGTGCAGCGGGCGGCCCGGCGCCCCGCCCTCGCCCGCACCCCCCACGACAACCCTGCGGGCCGGTTCGTCACCCGCGCCCGCAGGGCCTGGGACCGGCCCCTGACGGCCTACTACCTGATCCTCGGCGGCAGCCTGCTGATCACCGTGCTGGGCCTCGTGATGGTCTACTCGGCCTCGCAGATCACCGCGCTCCAGCTGTCGTTGCCCGGCTCGTACTTCTTCCGCAAGCAGTTCCTGGCCGCCGTGATCGGCGGGGTGCTCATGCTGGTCGCCTCGCGGATGCCGGTGAAGCTGCACCGGGCCCTCGCCTACCCGATGCTGGCGGGCGCCGTCTTCCTGATGGCCCTGGTCCAGGTACCCGGGATAGGGGTCGAGATCAACGGCAACCAGAACTGGATCTCCCTCGGCGGCTCCTTCCAGATCCAGCCCAGCGAGTTCGGCAAGCTCGCGCTCGTCCTGTGGGGCGCCGACCTGCTCGCCCGCAAACAGGACAAGCGGCTGCTGACCCAGTGGAAGCACATGCTGGTGCCGCTCGTCCCCGCCGCCTTCATGCTGCTCGGCCTGATCATGCTCGGCGGCGACATGGGCACGGCGATCATCCTCACGGCCATCCTGTTCGGCCTGCTGTGGCTGGCCGGAGCCCCCACGCGGCTGTTCGTCGGTGTGCTCTCCGTCGCACTCGCCATCGGCTTCATCCTCATCAAGACGAGCCCCAACCGCATGTCCCGGCTGGCGTGCATCGGCGCCACCGAACCGGGCCCGCACGACACCTGCTGGCAGGCCGTGCACGGCATCTACGCCCTCGCCTCCGGCGGGTTCTTCGGCTCCGGCCTCGGAGCCAGTGTGGAGAAATGGGGCCAACTGCCCGAAGCGCACACCGACTTCATCTTCGCCATCACCGGGGAGGAACTGGGCCTCGCGGGGACGCTGTCGGTCCTCGCCCTCTTCGCGGCTCTAGGCTATGCGGGTATCCGCGTGGCCGGACGCACGGAGGACCCCTTCGTGAGGTATGCCGCGGGAGGCGTGACCACCTGGATCACGGCGCAGGCCGTGATCAACGTCGGTGCGGTGCTCGGTCTGCTGCCGATCGCCGGTGTCCCGCTCCCGCTGTTCTCCTACGGGGGTTCCGCCCTGCTGCCGACCATGTTCGCCGTCGGGCTCCTGATCGCCTTCGCGCGTGACGACCCCGCCGCGCGGGCGGCCCTCGCCATGCGGCAACCCCGCTTTGGCAGAAAGCGTGCTGCGGTGAGAGGCTCCGCGGGGGCCGCGGGGCCTCGGAGATGGAACACGATGCGACGGCGTGCCTCGGCGGCGCGTTCGTCCGGAGAGCGGTGAATTTCGGTGCATGTCGTACTCGCCGGCGGGGGGACCGCCGGCCACATCGAGCCCGCGCTCGCCCTCGCGGATGCCCTGCGGAGGCAGGACCCGACCGTGGGGATCACGGCCCTGGGCACGGAACGCGGACTTGAGACCCGACTCGTACCCGAGCGCGGCTACGAACTCGCGCTCATTCCCGCCGTACCGCTGCCGCGCAAGCCCACCCCCGAACTGATCACGGTGCCCGGACGGCTGCGCGGCACGATCAAGGCCGTCGAGCAGATCATGGAGCGGACCAAGGCGGACGCGGTCGTCGGCTTCGGCGGCTACGTGGCCCTGCCCGGCTACCTGGCGGCCAAGCGCCTCGGCGTGCCGATCATCATCCACGAGGCCAACGCGCGCCCCGGCCTGGCCAACAAGATCGGCTCGCGGTACGCGGCCCAGGTCGCCGTCTCCACGCCCGACAGCAAGCTCCGCGGCGCCAGGTACATCGGCATCCCGCTGCGCCGCTCCATCGCCACCCTCGACCGTGCCGCGGTACGGCCCGAGGCGCGCGCCGCGTTCGGGCTCGACCCGAACCTGCCGACGCTCCTCGTGTCGGGCGGCTCGCAGGGCGCCCGCCGCCTCAACGAGGTGGTGCAGCAGGCCGCTCCGTACCTCCAGCAGGCCGGAATCCAGATCCTGCACGCGGTCGGCCCGAAGAACGAACTGCCGCAGGTGCACCAGATGCCGGGGATGCCCCCGTACATCCCGGTACCGTACGTGGACCGGATGGATCTCGCGTACGCCGCGGCCGACATGATGCTCTGCCGCGCGGGCGCGATGACCGTCGCCGAACTCTCCGCCGTCGGGCTTCCCGCCGCCTACGTCCCGCTGCCCATCGGCAACGGCGAACAGCGGCTGAACGCCCAGCCGGTGGTCAAGGCCGGCGGCGGACTGCTGGTCGACGACGCGGAACTGACCCCGCAGTGGGTGCAGCAGAACGTGCTGCCCGTGCTCGCCGACCCGCACCGGCTGTACGAGATGTCCCGCGCCGCCAGCGAGTTCGGCCGCCGGGACGCCGACGACCTGCTCGTCGGCATGGTGTACGAGGCGATCGCCTCGCGCCACCGCTAGGACCGCATGAGGGAAGGCAGGGAGCGTGGCCGGACCGACGACCGCCGAGCGCGGTGAACGGCAGAAGCTGGAATCCGGCCCGCCCCGGCCGCCCTTCCTCGGGCGGCTCCGCCGCCCTCATAGGCTCATCATCCTTATCCTCGCGCTGGTGTTGGCCGGTGCCGCGACGCTGTGGGTTCTGTACGGTTCGCCCTGGTTGCGGCTGGAGCACGTATCGGCCTCCGGCACAAAGGTCCTGACACCCGGGCAGGTGCGGAACGCGGCCGACCTCCCGGTCGGATCCCCGCTGATCTCCGTCGACACGGGCGCGATCGAGGCGCGGTTGCGCCGGAAACTGCCACGGATCGACTCCGTCGACGTCGTCCGGTCCTGGCCGCACGGAATCAGCCTGAACGTCACCGAGCGGGCCCCGGTCCTGCTGATCGAAAAAGGGCCAAACTTCATCGAAGTGGACGACGAGGGCGTGCGATTCGCCACCGTCCCCGACGCCCCGAAGAACGTGCCCTCGCTGGAATTGGCCGTGTCCCGCCCCGAGTCGCTGCGCCGTTTCCCCGCGGACCGGCTGGTGCGCGCGGCGGTCCGGATCGCCGGGGACATTCCGCCCTCCGTCGCCCGGGACACCCGCGCGGTCAAGGTCCGTTCCTACGACTCCGTGTCGCTGGAGTTGAAGGACGGCAGGACCGTGGAGTGGGGCAGCGGCGAGAAGGGCCGCGCGAAGGCCAGAACACTCACCGCTCTCATGAAAGCCGCTCCGAAGGCCCGGCACTTCGACGTGAGTGCTCCCACCGCCCCTGCCTCGTCGGGGAGTTGACGCACATCTGTGCAGGCCAGCACCCTGGTTGGGCAGTGACATGCCTGATCACATAGGGTGAAAAGAAAAACGGGAGGTTCGGCGTGTTCGTTGAACGTGCGCCACTTGTCGACTTAGTGTCCTGTTCGGAAGAGTCCAAGGAACAGACACACTGGTAACCCTAAACTTCAGCGTTAGGGTTCGGGTCGGCGTTCGGACCGTCCCATTCGGCATCAGTCGTCGGATCGCGAACACCGCGAGGCGACGACACGTAACTCGAGGCGAGAGGCCTTCGACGTGGCAGCACCGCAGAACTACCTCGCAGTCATCAAAGTCATCGGTGTCGGCGGCGGTGGTGTCAATGCCATCAACCGGATGATCGAGGTCGGTCTCAAGGGCGTCGAGTTCATCGCCATCAACACCGACGCACAGGCGCTGTTGATGAGCGACGCCGACGTCAAGCTCGACGTCGGCCGGGAACTCACGCGCGGCCTCGGGGCCGGAGCCAACCCGGCAGTCGGCCGCAAGGCCGCCGAGGATCACCGCGAGGAGATCGAGGAGGTCCTCAAGGGGGCCGACATGGTCTTCGTGACAGCCGGTGAAGGCGGTGGCACGGGCACCGGCGGCGCTCCGGTGGTGGCGAACATCGCCCGCTCGCTGGGCGCCCTCACCATCGGCGTGGTCACCCGCCCGTTCACCTTCGAGGGCCGGCGCCGCGCCAACCAGGCGGAGGACGGCATCGCCGAGCTCCGCGAAGAGGTCGACACCCTCATCGTCATCCCGAACGACCGGCTGCTGTCCATCTCGGACCGCCAGGTCTCGGTCCTCGACGCCTTCAAGTCGGCGGACCAGGTCCTGCTCTCCGGTGTTCAGGGCATCACCGACCTCATCACCACCCCCGGCCTGATCAACCTCGACTTCGCCGACGTCAAGTCCGTGATGTCCGAGGCGGGTTCGGCCCTCATGGGCATCGGCTCGGCCCGCGGGGACGACCGCGCGGTGGCCGCCGCGGAGATGGCGATCTCCTCGCCGCTCCTCGAGGCCTCCATCGACGGCGCCCGTGGCGTCCTGCTCTCCATCTCCGGTGGCTCCGACCTCGGCCTGTTCGAGATCAACGAGGCCGCCCAGCTGGTGAGCGAGGCCGCGCACCCCGAGGCCAACATCATCTTCGGCGCGGTCATCGACGACGCCCTCGGCGACGAGGTGCGGGTCACCGTCATCGCCGCCGGCTTCGACGGCGGCCAGCCGCCGGCCAAGCGGGACAACGTCCTCGGTTCGACCTCGGCCCGACGTGAGGAGCCCGCCCCGGCGCGCGCCGCCGAGAGCCGCCCGTCCTTCGGGTCGCTCGGCAGCGTCACCCCGAAGGAGGCCGCCCCGGAGCCCGCTCCGGAGCCGGTCAACGAACTCCCCGTCTCCCCGCCGGTCCCGCCGTCCCGTTCCTACTCGGACAGCGCGGCCGAGGAACTGGACGTGCCGGACTTCCTGAAGTGATAGGACAGCGCTCCGCAACGAGCGATGCGAGCGGCGCCCACTTCGCCTTCACCGACCGGTGGGGCGGGGTGAGCGCCGTTCCGTTCGAGGAGCTCAACCTCGGCGGAGCGGTCGGCGACGACCCCGGGGCGGTACGCGCCAACCGGGACCTGGCCGCCAAGGCGCTCGGGCTCGACCCGGCCGGGGTCGTCTGGATGAACCAGGTGCACGGTGCGGACGTCGCGGTGGTCGAGGGACCGTGGGACTCCGCGGACATCCCGTCCGTCGACGCCCTCGTCACGACGCGGCGGGGACTGGCACTCGCCGTCCTCACCGCCGACTGCACCCCCGTTCTGCTGGCCGACCCGGTCGCCGGGGTGGCGGCCGCCGCTCACGCGGGCCGGCCGGGCATGGTCGCCGGCGTGGTCCCCGCCGCCGTGCGGGCCATGGTGGAACTCGGTGCCGATCCGGCCCGGATCACCGCCCGCACCGGCCCCGCGGTCTGCGGCCGGTGCTACGAAGTACCGGACGCGATGCGCGCCGAGGTCGCCGCCGTCGAACCGGCGGCGTACTCCGAGACGAGCTGGGGAACTCCCGCGGTCGACGTGACCGCCGGGGTGCACGCACAGTTGGAACGGCTCGGCGTGCGCGACCGGGAGCAGTCGCCGGTCTGCACGATCGAGTCGGGGGACCACTTCTCGTACCGACGGGACCGCACCACCGGGCGGCTCGCGGGCTATGTCTGGCTGGACTGATGGGGCATGACGGACCGTAAGGCTCAACTCGCCGAAAACCTGGCGAAAGTGGAAGACCGCATCGCGACGGCGTGTACGGCGGCCGGTCGTAAGCGGGAAGAGGTGACCCTCATCGTGGTCACCAAGACGTATCCGGCGAGCGATGTGCGGATTCTCTCGGAACTCGGTGTGCGGCACGTCGCCGAGAACCGGGACCAGGACGCGGCGCCCAAGGCGGCGGAATGCGCCGATCTGCCGCTCACCTGGCATTTCGTCGGGCAGCTGCAGACCAACAAGGTGCGTTCCGTGGTCGGTTACGCGGATCTCGTGCAGTCCGTCGACCGTGCCCGGCTCGTCACGGCCCTCTCGAAGGAGGCGGTGCGGACCGAGCGTCGGATCGGATGCCTGATCCAGGTGGCGCTGGACGCGCAGGAGAGCGGTCGCGGCGAACGCGGAGGCGTGGGAACCGGCGGGATCGAGGAGTTGGGCGAACTCGTCGCCGGGGCTCCCGGGCTCCGGCTCGACGGACTGATGACCGTCGCCCCGCTCACCGGTGAGTACGCGGGCCGGCAACAGGCGGCGTTCGAGCGGCTGATGGATTTGTCGACTGTCCTGCGCCGCGCGCATCCGGCTGCGAACATGGTCTCGGCAGGGATGAGCTCGGACCTCGAACAGGCCGTGGCAGCCGGAGCGACACATGTACGCGTCGGTACTGCGGTACTCGGAGTCCGACCCAGGCTCGGGTAACGTCGCCAAGAAGTCGGACCACAGCAGAAAATATGGTCATTTCCGCCGCAGGCGGGCATAACGACCTCGTGGATCGCAGGCACTTGGCAGTTCGTCAGCCGATCCACCACAGAGCGGAGGACTCAGAGCAATGGCCGGCGCGATGCGCAAGATGGCGGTCTACCTCGGCCTCGTGGAGGACGATGGGTACGACGGCAGGGGATTCGACCCCGACGACGACTTCGAGCCCGAGCTCGACCCGGAGCCCGAGCGGGACCGGCGACGGCACGAGCCGCCCCACCAGTCACATCAGGCGCACCAGTCCCAACGGGACGAATCGGTACGAGTGGTACAGCCCTCGGCTCCGCGCGATCCGGTGCCCCATTCCGCTTCGCTGGCCGCGGAGTCCGGGCGTCCGGCACGGATCGCCCCCGTGGCATCCATCACACAAGAACGTCAGCCCCTGGAGAAGAACGCCCCGGTGATCATGCCCAAGGTCGTGTCGGAACGAGAGCCTTACCGGATCACCACGCTGCACCCCCGGACCTACAACGAGGCCCGTACCATCGGGGAACACTTCCGTGAAGGCACCCCGGTGATCATGAATCTCACCGAGATGGATGACACGGATGCGAAGCGACTTGTCGACTTTGCGGCCGGTTTGGTGTTTGGTCTCCACGGCAGCATCGAGCGGGTGACGCAGAAGGTGTTCCTGTTGTCGCCTGCTAACGTCGATGTCACGGCGGAGGACAAGGCCCGCATCGCAGAGGGCGGGTTCTTCAACCAGAGCTGAGACGCGGGACCGGAACACCGCAGGGAAAACAGGGGAGAGGGAAGCACGGGATCATGAGCGTGGTCGGGCAGGTTCTCTACATCGCGCTGATGTGCTTCCTCATCGTGCTGATTTTCCGGTTGGTCATGGACTACGTCTTCCAGTTCGCCCGCTCATGGCAACCCGGCAAGGCGATGGTGGTCGTTCTGGAGGCCACCTACACTGTCACCGATCCACCGCTCAAGCTTCTGCGGCGGTTCATTCCGCCGCTGCGTCTCGGGGGCGTGGCGCTTGACCTGTCCTTCTTCGTACTGATGATCATCGTCTACATCCTGATCTCCGTCGTGAGCCGGCTGTGAACGATACGGTCTTGCCGAATGCCGACGACTACGTTGAGGTGAAGAGATGCCGTTGACCCCCGAGGACGTGCGGAACAAGCAGTTCACGACCGTCCGCCTCCGAGAAGGCTATGACGAGGACGAGGTCGATGCCTTCCTCGATGAGGTCGAAGCCGAACTGACGCGCCTGCTCCGCGAGAACGAGGACCTGCGCGCCAAGTTGGCCGCTGCCACGCGCGCGGCCGCGCAGAACCAGCAGCAGCAGGGGATGCGCAAGCCGCCCGAGCAGCAGGACCAGCAGCAGCAGGGTCCCCCGCAGGGTATGCGCGGTGGCCCGGGTGCTCCCGTGCCCGCGGGCATATCGGGCCCGCCGCAGCAGCAGATGGGCGGCCCCATGGGTGGCCCGCCCCAGCTGCCCAGCGGTGCGCCGCAGCTTCCCGCCGGTCCCAGCGGCCAGGGTGGCCAGCAAGGTCAGGGCGGTCCGATGGGCCAGGGCCCCATGGGTCAGGGTCCGATGGGCCAGGGCCCCATGGGCCAGGGCGGTCCTATGGGTCAGGGTCCGATGGGCCAGGGTCCCGGCCAGATGCAGCAGATGCAGCAGATGGGCGGCCCGATGGGCGGTCCCATGGGTGGCCCCATGGGCGGCCACGGTCCGCAGATGCCGCAGCAGGGCCCCGGTGGCGACAGCGCCGCCCGTGTTCTCTCGCTGGCTCAGCAGACCGCCGACCAGGCGATCGCCGAGGCCCGTTCCGAGGCCAACAAGATCGTCGGTGAGGCCCGCAGCCGCGCCGAGGGTCTGGAGCGCGACGCCCGTGCCAAGGCCGACGCCCTGGAGCGGGACGCGCAGGAGAAGCACCGCGTCGCGATGGGCTCCCTGGAGTCCGCCCGCGCCACGCTGGAGCGCAAGGTCGAGGACCTGCGCGGCTTCGAGCGCGAGTACCGCACGCGTCTGAAGTCCTACCTGGAGTCGCAGCTGCGCCAGCTGGAGACGCAGGCGGACGACTCGCTCGCCCCGCCGCGCACCCCGGCCGCGGCCTCCCTGCCGTCGTCCTCCGCGCCCTCCATGGCTCCCGCGGGCGCCGGTGCCCCGTCCTACGGCGGCGGCAACCAGGGCATGGGTGGTCCGGCTCCGGCCGCGCCGTCCTACGGCGGACAGCAGCAGATGTCGCCGGCGATGACCCAGCCGATGGCTCCGGTGCGGCCCCAGGGCCCGTCGCCGATGCAGCAGGCGCCCTCGCCGATGCGCGGGTTCCTCATCGACGAGGACGACAACTGACGGCCTTGCGTACGCCTTAGGCGTCGGCAGCGTTCAGGGCGGAGCCCCCGGATCATCCGGGGGCTCCGCCCTTTTGCGCTGTCCGTGAGGCGCCGGCGGCGCGGCGGCTCCCGGGCGGGCGCGCGGGAGCCGCACGGCGGGGGCATGTGCGGGGAGGCGCCGGGACGAGGGTGCCTGAGCGGCAGTGGTCGTCCGCGCGTCCTGAACGGGCGTGCGCGCGCGGGCACTTGTGCGGGGGAGGCAACGCCGAAGGCCCGGGGCCGCCAGGAGATCCTGGCGGCCCCGGGCCTTCGGTCCGTACGGTCCCGGCGGGCCGGTGCCGCGGTGTTACGCCTTGCGGAGGCGGAACGTGAGGGACAGGCCCTCGTCCGTGAACGGCTCACCGTAGGCGCCGTCGGCCTCGCCCTGCGCGAAGTCCGTGGCGAGCACCTCGTCGGAGATGAGCGTCGCGTGCTCGGCGAGGGCCGCGGCGACCGCCGGGTCCGTGGAGGACCAGCGGAGCGCGATGCGGTCGGCGACGTCCAGGCCGCTGTTCTTGCGGGCCTCCTGGATCAGCCGGATCGCGTCACGGGCGAGGCCGGCCTGGCGCAGCTCCTCGGTGATCTCCAGGTCGAGGGCGACGGTGGCGCCGGAGTCGGACGCGACCGACCAGCCCTCGCGCGGGGTCTCCGTGATGATGACCTCGTCCGGCGCCAGCGTCACGGTCTCGCCGTCCACCGTGACCGAGGCGTCGCCCTCGCGCAGGGCGAGCGACAGCGCGGCGGCGTCCGTCTCGGCGATGGCCTTCGCGACCGCCTGGACGCCCTTGCCGAACCGCTTGCCCAGCGCGCGGAAGTTCGCCTTGGCGGTCGTGTCGACCAGTGAGCCGCCGACCTCGGAGAGCGATGCGAGGGAGCTCACGTTCAGCTCCTCGGTGATCTGAGCGTGCAGCTCGCGGTCGAGCGTCTCGAAGCCGGTCGCGGCGACCAGCGCGCGGGACAGCGGCTGACGCGTCTTGACGCCCGACTCCGCGCGGGTGGCCCGGCCGAGCTCCACGAGACGGCGGACCAGGAGCATCTGGCGCGACAGCTCCGGGTCGATGGCGGACAGGTCCGCCTCCGGCCAGGACGACAGGTGGACCGACTCGGGGGCGTCCGGGGACACCGGGACGACCAGGTCCTGCCAGACCCGCTCGGTGATGAACGGGGTCAGCGGGGCCATCAGCCGCGTGACCGTCTCCACGACCTCGTGCAGGGTGCGCAGCGCGGCCCTGTCGCCCTGCCAGAAGCGGCGACGGGACCGGCGCACGTACCAGTTGGAGAGGTCGTCGACGAACGCCGAGAGGAGCTTGCCGGCGCGCTGCGTGTCGTAGGCCTCCAGGGCCTGCGTCACCTGGTCGGTGAGCGCGTGCAGCTCGGAGAGCAGCCAGCGGTCCAGGACCGGGCGGTCGGCGGGGGCCGGGTCGGCCTCGCTGGGGGACCAGTCGGCGGTGCGGGCGTACAGCGCCTGGAAGGCGACGGTGTTCCAGTACGTGAGGAGCGTCTTGCGGACGACCTCCTGGATCGTGCCGTGGCCCACGCGGCGGGCCGCCCACGGGGAGCCGCCGGCCGCCATGAACCAGCGCACGGCGTCGGCGCCGTGCTGGTCCATCAGCGGGATCGGCTGCAGGATGTTGCCCAGGTGCTTGGACATCTTGCGGCCGTCCTCGGCGAGGATGTGGCCGAGGCACACGACGTTCTCGTACGAGGACTTGTCGAAGACCAGTGTGCCGACGGCCATCAGCGTGTAGAACCAGCCGCGGGTCTGGTCGATGGCCTCGCTGATGAACTGCGCCGGGTAGCGGCTCTCGAACAGTTCCTTGTTCTTGTACGGGTAGCCCCACTGCGCGAACGGCATCGAACCCGAGTCGTACCAGGCGTCGATGACCTCCGGGACGCGGGTCGCCGTCAGACCGCAGCCGCCCTCCGGGCACGGGAAGGTGACCGCGTCGATGAACGGGCGGTGCGGGTCCAGGTCCGACTGGTCGGTGCCCGTCAGCTCGGTCAGCTCGGCGCGCGATCCGACACAGGTGACGTGGCCCTCCTCGCAGCGCCACAACGGGAGCGGTGTGCCCCAGTAGCGGCTGCGGGAGAGCGCCCAGTCGATGTTGTTGTTCAGCCAGTCGCCGAAGCGGCCGTGCTTGACGGACTCCGGGAACCAGTTGGTCCCCTCGTTCTCCTCCAGGAGACGGTCCTTGACGGCCGTGGTGCGGATGTACCAGGACGGCTGCGCGTAGTACAGGAGCGCGGTGTGGCAGCGCCAGCAGTGCGGGTAACTGTGCTCGTACGGAACGTGCTTGAAGAGCAGGCCGCGGTTCTGGAGGTCCTCGGTGAGCTTCTCGTCCGCCTTCTTGAAGAAGACGCCGCCCACCAGGGGGACACTCTCCTCGAAGGTGCCGTTCGGGCGGATCGGGTTCACCACGGGCAGGCCGTACGCGCGGCAGACCTTGAGGTCGTCCTCACCGAAGGCGGGGGACTGGTGGACCAGACCCGTACCGTCCTCGGTCGTCACGTACTCGGCGTTGACCACGAAGTGCGCGGCCTCGGGGAACTCGATCAGCTCGAACGGACGTTGATACGTCCAGCGCTCCATCTCGGCGCCCGTGAAGGACTCGCCCGTGGTCTCCCAGCCCTCGCCGAGCGACTTCTCGACGAGCGGCTGCGCGACGACGAGCTGCTCCTCGCCGTTCGTCACGACGACGTAGGTGACGTCCGGGTGCGCGGCGACGGCGGTGTTGGAGACCAGGGTCCACGGCGTGGTCGTCCACACCAGGAGCGCGGCACGGCCGGCCAGCGGACCGGAGGTGAGCGGGAAACGGACGTAGACGGAAGGGTCGACGATCGTCTCGTAGCCCTGCGCGAGCTCGTGGTCCGACAGGCCCGTCTCGTCGCGCGGGCACCAGGGGGCCACGCGGTAGTCCTGGACCAGCAGGCCCTTGTTGAAGATCTCCTTCAGCGACCACCACACGGACTCGATGTACTCGGGGTCCATGGTCCGGTAGGCGTCGTCCAGGTCGACCCAGTAGCCCATGCGGTTCGTCAGCTCGGTGAACGCGTCGGTGTGACGGGTCACCGACTCACGGCACTGCGCGTTGAACTCGGCGATGCCGTACGCCTCGATGTCCTGCTTGCCGGTGAAGCCCAGCTCCTTCTCCACCGCCAGCTCCACGGGCAGGCCGTGGCAGTCCCAGCCGGCCTTGCGCCCCACGTGGTAGCCGCGCATGGTGCGGAAGCGCGGGAAGACGTCCTTGAAGACGCGCGCCTCGATGTGGTGGGCGCCCGGCATGCCGTTCGCGGTGGGCGGGCCCTCGTAGAACACCCACTCGGGGCGGCCCTCGGACTGGTCGAGGCTCTTGGCGAAGATCTTCTGCTCGCGCCAGAAGTCGAGCACGGCGTGCTCGAGGGC
Source organism: Streptomyces sp. NBC_01428 (assembly GCF_036231965.1). Classification (NCBI taxonomy): domain Bacteria; kingdom Bacillati; phylum Actinomycetota; class Actinomycetes; order Kitasatosporales; family Streptomycetaceae; genus Streptomyces; species Streptomyces sp. NBC_01428. Next base: position 6,697,657 of record NZ_CP109499.1, read on the forward strand.
GGGCAGGTCGACCTGGGCGGGCACCTGGCGGTACGTCGGCGCTGTCATCGGCGAGCTTCCTCCAACGGACTTTCTGCCTTCCGTCGGAGGGACGAGAGCGTTGCTGCTGCGGACGCCGTGTTCGGCGCGCTCCCGCGGTACCACCCTCCTTGGCCCGCCCGTGCGCCGTTCGCACCGGTGAGCCCCCTCATTGGGGTCGCGATGCCGGGTCTACTGGCCCCTCAGGGGTGTTCTGCCGGCGGCTCCGGGGTGATCTTCACGTCGCGCTGGCCCCCGGGCTTCCACCGTCCCCGGGTCGCTCCTGGCCGCGTACGCCGTTACTCGTCCCCATCCACGCTTCTCGCTGCGCCCAGTGTACGGCGCCCCGGGGACAGGGGCCGACCGGATTTCCCGGGCGCCGCCGTGGCCTGCGCGGTGACCCGAATGGCGCGGGGCGCGCGTCCGGATCCCGGGACGGTGGTCCCGGCGGATTACCCGGCGGGGAGCTGGGCACAACGCTTGCATGCCTGCCACGCGGGACCCGCGGGGCGGGCGATGTGCGGGCGTGCCCCGTTGCCGCGGGCCAGAAGTCGATTTATCGTCCCAGCACGACGCGCGAGCAAGATCACAAAATGTGAAGGGGCCGCGGCCATGGTGGCGAAGAAGACCGCCGTACAGCAGTCGGCGTCCGGCAGATCCACGGGTTCGGCGGCCAAGAATGTGGGTGGGAAGAAGAGCGCACAGGGGGCTTCCGCGACGAGCGAGGCGAAACCGGTGAAGACGACCTCCAGGACAGCGACCCCGGCCGCGACGGTGACCGCGAAGACGGTGACGGCCGAGACCGTCACCGCGAAGACGGCCGACGGGGCCGTCGCCGGGAAAGCCACCGACAAGAAGACCACGGCCAAGAGGAGCACCTCCAAGGCGGCCGACAAGAAGGGCACCTCCGAGGCGGCCGACAGCGGGAAGGCCACCGAGGCCGCTGCCGCCACGACCGCCGCCAAGAAGGTGCCTGCCAGGAAGGCGGCCACGAAGGCCACCGCCAAGAAGGCCGCGGCGAAGAAGGCTCCCGCCAAGAAGGCGGCGGCCGCGGCGAAGAAGCAGGCGTCCGGGAAGGCCGCGGCGAAGAAGACCGCGGGTACGGCGCGGAAGAGCACCAGCACGGCCAAGAAGACGGCCGCGTCCGCGGCCGAGGGCGCGGCGGAGGCCGCGGAGACGACGGGAGCCACGACGGTGGTTGCGAAGAAGACCCCTGGCACGGCCACGGCCGCCAAGAAGGCCACCGCGGTTCCCAAGGCGCGGCCCGCCGCGGCGGAGTCCGGCGAACTCGCCGTGCGCCCCGGTGAGGACCCCTGGACCCCGGAGGAGGTCGAGGAGGCCCGTGCGGAGCTCCAGTCGGAGGCGCTGCGGCTGAGCGCCGAGATCGCGACCTCCGAGGCCGCCCTCGCCGGCCTGATGCGGGACTCCGGTGACGGCGCGGGCGACGACGAGGCGGACACCGGCACGAAGAACATCACGCGCGAGCACGAGATGGCCCTGAACTCCAACGCGCGCGAGATGCTGGAGCAGACCGAGCGCGCCCTGCACCGGCTCGACGCCGGCACGTACGGGCTCTGCGAGAACTGCGGCAACGCCATCGGCAAGGCCCGGATGCAGGCCTTCCCGCGCGCCACGCTGTGCGTCGAGTGCAAGCAGAAGGAGGAGCGCCGGCACTGAACCGCCGGCCGGTCCTCAGGGCGCCGCGCCGCCGTCCCTGTGACGACCGGGGCGGACGGTCCCGGCGCCGCGCAGGAGGTCTCCGCCCGCGCGGCGCGGGAGGCCTCCTGAGCACGGGGGCCCGCGGGGGTGTGCCGTACCCTCGTCCTCAGTCAGGAACCTAGGTCGAGGGACTCACTCACGTGGCAGAGGCGGAGCGCATCATCGGTACGCCGGGCATCCCAGGGGCGGCGTCTGCCGAGCCGGAGCAGTCCGACGGGACCTCCGACGGGAACACGGCGTCGGGAGACCGGTCCGGCGGCGACGGGCAGAGCCCGGCCGAGCGGCCCTCCGGGGACTCCGCCCCGGCGTCCGCGGCGGACGGGACGGGCGAGCGGCCCAGGGGCAGGCGCAAGATCGCCGTGCTCTTCACGGTGGCCGTTCTGGCGTACGCCCTCGACCTGATCAGCAAGATGATCGTCGTGGCGAAGCTGGAGCACCACGACTCGATCGAGATCATCGGGGACTGGCTCAAGTTCGAGGCCATCCGCAACGCGGGCGCGGCCTTCGGCTTCGGCGAGGCGTTCACGATCATCTTCACGGTGATCGCCGCCGCGGTGATCGTCGTCATCGCCCGGCTCGCCCGCAAGCTGTACAGCGTGCCGTGGGCCATCGCCCTCGGGCTGCTGCTCGGCGGCGCGCTCGGCAACCTGACCGACCGGATCTTCCGCTCGCCGGGCGTCTTCGAGGGCGCGGTCGTGGACTTCATCGCCCCCAAGCACTTCGCCGTCTTCAACCTCGCCGACTCGGCGATCGTCTGCGGCGGCATCCTGATCGTCCTGCTGTCCTTCCGGGGCCTCGACCCGGACGGAACGGTCCACAAGGACTGACCGCACGGCCCGACGGCGGGCCGGGGGAGCGCCCCGGCTCCGCTCGTCGCAGGGGGTCGGGAACCGGCGGTGAACCGTCCCCGGAACCGCTTCCACCGGGGCTCCGGGGGTACGCGTGTTCGGGCCGTGGTCCGGGGGTGTCCGGGGCGTCCGGCATACTCGACGGGTGAGCACCATTCCCGAGATCCGCACCCTGCCCGTGCCCGACGGCCTGGAGGGCGAGCGTGTCGACGCCGCCATCTCCCGCATGTTCGGCTTCTCCCGTACGAAGGCCGCAGAGCTCGCCGCGGCGGGGAAGGTCTCGGTCGACGGCTCGGTGGTCGGCAAGTCCGAGCGGGTGCACGGCGGCGCCTGGATGGAGGTCGAGATGCCGCAGGCCCCCGCGCCCGTGCAGATCGTCGCCGAACCCGTCGAGGGCATGGAGATCGTCCACGACGACGACGACGTGGTCGTGATCGTCAAGCCCGTCGGCGTGGCCGCCCACCCCAGCCCCGGCTGGACCGGCCCGACCGTCATCGGCGGTCTCGCCGCCGCCGGCTACCGGATCTCCACCTCCGGCGCCGCCGAGCGCCAGGGCATCGTGCACCGCCTCGACGTGGGCACCTCGGGCCTGATGGTCGTCGCCAAGTCGGAGTACGCGTACACGTCGCTCAAGCGCCAGTTCAAGGAGCGCACGGTCGACAAGCGCTACCACGCGCTCGTGCAGGGCCACCCGGACCCGACCAGCGGCACCATCGACGCGCCCATCGGACGCCACCCGAACCACGACTACAAGTGGGCGGTCACCGCCGAGGGCAAGCCCTCCGTCACGCACTACGACCTGATCGAGGCCTTCCGCGCCGCCTCCCTGCTCGACATCAAGCTGGAGACCGGGCGCACCCACCAGATCCGCGTCCACATGTCGGCCCACCGCCACCCCTGCGTCGGCGACCTGACCTACGGCGCGGACCCCACCCTCTCCAAGCGCCTCGGCCTCACCCGGCAGTGGCTGCACGCGAAGCGGCTCGGCTTCGAGCACCCCGGTGACGGGCAGTGGGTCGAGTTCGAGAGCGGCTACCCCGAGGACCTCCAGCGGGCCCTCGACAAGGTGCGTGAGGAGAGCTACGCGTGACGGGCGCGGATGGGACGGCGGCGGGTTCCCCGGCGACCCCGGGCACCTCGTACGTGGTGAGGGTCGCCGAGGAGGCGACCGACCGCGAGGCCTGCTTCAGGGTCCGCAAGGACGTCTTTGTCGGTGAGCAGGGCGTACCGGAGGACATCGAGTACGACGCGTACGACGCCGGCGCCCTGCATGTGCTGGCGGTCCGCGAGGACGGCGTACCGCTCGGCACCGGGCGGCTCCTGCACGGCGAGGCGGCCGCGGCGAAGACCGGCGGGGACCCGGCCGTGGGTTCCCTCGGACGGCTCGCCGTGACGCGCGAGGCGCGCGGGCTCGGCGTGGGCGCGGCGCTCGTCGGAGCCATCGAGCGGGCCGCACACGCGCGGGGCCTGACCGCTGTCGACCTGCACGCCCAGACCCACGCCCTCGGCTTCTACGAACGGCTCGGATACGCGGCCTACGGCCCGGAGTTCCCCGACGCCGGAATCCCGCACCGCGCGATGCGCAAGGCCCTGTGAGCGGGGTTTGTCCTAGCGGCATGGCACGCTTGAGGTCCGGATCGACCTTGATCGCCTAGACCCCGCCGGAGCGCTGACCGTGGATCAGTTGGCCCTGCTGTTCGTGCTGTTGCTCGGGGCCGTGATCAGCGTCCCGGTGGGAGACCGGCTCGGGCTGCCCTCGCCGGTCCTCATGACGCTGCTCGGCATCGCCCTGGCCCTGCCCAAGTTCGTCCCGAACGTGGACATCCCGCCGGAGCTGATCCTGCCCGCGCTGCTGCCGCCGCTGCTGTACGCGGCGGTGCGGCGGACCTCGTGGAGACAGTTCGCTGCCAACCTGCGGCCGATCTTCCTGCTCGCCGTGGCCCTGGTGTTCGTCACCACGCTCGTCGTGGCGGCCGTCGCCAGCTCCATCGTGCCCGGCCTGCCGATCGCCGCCGCCATCGCGCTCGGCGCGCTCGTGGCACCTCCCGACCCGGTCGCGGCGACCGCCGTCGCCGGTCAGCTCGGCCTGCCCCGCCGGCTGGTGTCGATCCTGGAGGGGGAGGGGCTCTTCAACGACGTGACGGCCATCGTGCTGTACCACGTCGCCATCGCCGCCGCGGTCAGCGGGACCTTCTCGCCCTGGCGGGCCGGCCTGGACCTGGTGCTGTCCGCGGTCGTCGCCGTCGTCATCGGCGTCGCGCTGGGCTGGGCGACGAACAAGCTGATGACCCTGCTCGACGACACCACGCTGCAGATCGGCCTGACCCTGCTGGTGCCGTTCGCCTCGTACGTGCTGGCCGAGGAACTGCACGGCTCCGGCGTGCTCGCGGTGCTCACCACCGCCCTGTTCCTGTCGGAGTACGCGACCGACGCCGACGACGTCATGACCCGGCTCGCCGGTTCCACCGTCTGGGACGTGGTCGACACGCTCGTCACCGGGGTCGCCTTCGGCCTCATCGGGCTCGAACTGCACAACGCGCTCCGCACGGCGGCCGGGCGGTGGGGCGAGATGCTCGGCTGGGCCGGTGCGATCGTGGCCGTGGTCGTGCTGGTCCGCCTCGCCTGGCTGCTGCCCGCGACCTGGCTGACCAAGCGGCTGCACGCCAAGCGGGACTACGACGAGGAGATCCCCACGTCCTGGCGGGAGACCGTGGTGATGTGGTGGGCCGGGATGCGGGGAGTGGCGTCCGTCGCCCTCGCCCTCGCCATCCCGCTGGAGATGGACGACGGTTCACCGTTCCCCGACCGCGACGAGATCGTCTTCATCGCCTTCGGGGTGATCATGGCCACGCTGCTGATCCAGGGACTCACGCTGCCGTGGCTGGTCAGGAAGCTCGGGGTGCGGGCCGACGAGGACGTCGAGAAGGCCTTCGAGAAGGAGCTGGCGCTGCGGGCCGCGAAGGCGGCGAAGAAGCGGCTCCGGGAGATCGAGGACGCGGAGGAGCTCCCGGAGGAGGTCTCCGAGCAGCTGCTGCGCCGGGCCTTCGAGATCGGGGTGCGGATCAGCCCCGACCTGGGGGACGAGGAGCGGCGCGAGGGGCACGAGAAGCGCGTCCGGCGGATCAAGCGGATGCGGCGCATCCAGGCGGAGATGATGAGCGCGGCCCGGCACGAGGTGCTGTCCGCGCGCAGCGAGCCCGGGGCGGATCCGGAGATCGTGGACCGGGTCCTGCGGCATCTCGACGTACGCAGCCTGCGCTGACCGGGCAGGACCCCGCACCGCCTTCTCCGCAGGGCTTTCTCCGGAGGCTCGTAGACGGGGGCCCGTACCGCGTTTTTCCCGGACGGGCGTGGGCAGGCCCGGGCGGCCTGCTCCGAACGGCCGTGGACCCGTGGGCCCGAACAGGTCCGGGCCGCCCGCACGCTTCGGTGCGGGCGACCCGGACCGGGCTCGCGGAGTGGAGAGGGCGGCGCCCCGGGGGTCACCCCCGGCCGGGACCCGTCCTGGGCGGCTCCTTGGAGTACGCGTTGGCGAACGAGTACGAGTAGCGGCTGCGGTGCAGGCGGGACGGCACGCCGTCCCCGCCGTCCGCGCCGTCCCGGTCCTCGTGCCCGGCGCGGCGTCCCTGGCCGGGCGTGAGCACCGCCTCGGCGGTGTTGACCCGGGGCAGCGCGTAGGGGTGCTGTTCGGTCAGCCAGCGCATCATCTGCTCGCGGACCGTGACCCGTACCGTCCAGATGTCGTCCGCGTCCTTCGCGGTGACCAGAGCGCGGACCTGCAGTGTGTTGGGCGTCGTGTCGGTGACGGCGAGACCGTAGTCGCGGCCGTCCCAGGCCGGGCACTCGCGCAGGATGTCGCGCAGCTTCCCGCGCATCGCCTCCACCGGGGCGGAGTGGTCGAGGTGCAGGAAGACGATCCCGGTCATCTGCGGAGTGCCTCGGGACCAGTTCTCGAACGGCTTGGACGTGAAGTACGACACCGGCATGGTGATCCGGCGCTCGTCCCAGGTCCGCACCGTGAGGAAGGTCAGGGTGATCTCCTCGACGGTGCCCCACTCGCCGTCGACGACCACGGTGTCGCCGAGCCGCACCATGTCGCCGAAGGCGATCTGCAGTCCGGCGAAGAGGTTCGACAGCGTGGACTGGGCGGCGACACCGGCGACGATGCCGAGGATTCCGGCCGAGGCCAGCAGCGAGGCGCCCGCCGCCCGCATCGCGGGGAAGGTCAGCAGCATCGCGGAGACGGCGACCACGCCGACGACGGCGGTGACCACGCGCTGGATCAGCGCGACCTGGGTCCGGACCCGGCGCACCCGCGCCGGATCGCGGTGCGCGTTCGCGTAGCGCGAGTACGAGGTGTCCACGATCGCCGTCGTGACGCTCACGACCAGCCAGGCGGCGGCACCGATGAGGATCAGGGTCAGGGTTCTGCCGATGCCGACGCGGTGCTCCATCAGCAGCTTCGCCTGGTCGAAGGAGCCTCTGAGCAGTGCCGCGAACAGGACCAGCTGGAAGGGGATGCGGCCACGGCGGAGCAGACCCCACAGGGAGGTCTCTCTGTGCCGGTCGTCCACCCGACGCAACAGGAGGTCCACGGACCACCCGATGAGCAGTGCGAGCACGACCGAGCCGCCGACGACGATCACCGGGCGCAGTACGTTCTCCATGCCAAGGAACGTAACCGGCTCGCGGCGCTCATGAACATGTGATCTCCGGGCGAAACGGGGTATGCCGCGAGGGCGCCACCGCGTACGCCGCCCGATCAGCGGTGCCACGACGTCGATGTGACACGGGGCACGGCCTCCGTTCTGGGCTGTCGGTCCCGGCTGGCACCATGGAACCCATGGACATCATGCTTTTCCACTCGACGTACGGTCTGCGCCCCGCGGTGCGCGCGGCGGCGGACCGGCTGCGGGCCGCGGGACACGAGGTGTGGACGCCCGACCTCTTCGAGGGGCGCACCTTCGACACCGTGGAGGAGGGCATGGCCTTCAACGAGGAGATCGGCAAGGTCGAGCTGCTCAAGCGCGCCGTGCTGGCCGCCGCGCCCTACTCCGACCGGGGCCTGGTCTACGCGGGCTTCTCCCTCGGAGCCTCCGTCGCGCAGACCCTGGCCCTCGGCGACGAGAAGGCCCGCGGGCTGCTCCTGCTGCACGGCACGTCGGACATCGCGGAGACCGCTTCGGTGGACGACCTGCCCGTCCAGCTCCATGTCGCCGAGCCCGACCAGTTCGAGACCGACGACTGGCTGAGCGCCTGGTACCTCCAGATGCAGAGAGCCGGCGCCGACGTGGAGGTCTACCGCTACGCGGGCGCCGGCCACCTCTACACCGACCCCGACCTCCCCGACTACGACGCCCAGGCGGCCGAGGCCACCTGGAAGGTGGCACTCGGCTTCATCGACAGTCTGTAGCTGTTGCCGGAGGCAGGGGTCTGCGACCCGGTGCTACACCGGGTCGTAGGTGCGCTCCATCGTCTGGGTGCCGCTGCGGGTCCGGTACGAACGGGCCCAGGACGAGGTCGCGTTCGGGTTCGTGCGGTCGGACGTGACGTAGAAGTCCATCTGCGCGCGGGCGGTCGTGATGTCCAGGACGCCGTAGCCGTGGCGGTCGGTGTCGATCCAGTGGACGTGGCGGTTGGCCGCGCGGATGACCGGTGACGCGAGGGCGGAGACGGTGCCCTCGGGGACCTTGACGATGTCGTCGAGGTTGTCGGAGGTCATCGAGGTGACCACGAACTCGGTCGCCGCGGAGGCCGACAGTGGGTACGTGCCGGCGTCCACCGGCACGTCGTTGGCCCAGGCCATGTGGATGTCGCCGGTCAGGAACACCGTGTTGCGGATCGCGTTGGAGCGCAGGTGCGCGAGCAGTTCGCGGCGGTCGTCCGTGTAGCCGTCCCACTGGTCGGTGTTGAGGGCGATGCCCTCCTGCGGCAGTCCGAGCAGCTTGGCGAGCGGCTTGAGCAGGTCGGCGGAGAGCGCCCCCACCGCGAACGGCGAGATCATCACGGAGTTGCCGACCAGCCGCCAGGTGGTGTCCGAGGCCTTGAGCCCGGTCTTCAGCCAGTCGAGCTGCGCGCGGCCGGTGATCGTACGGTCCGGGTCGTCGACCGAGCCGCTGGCCGTGGCCGCCTGCTGCGAGCGGAAGGAGCGCAGGTCGAGCAGGGAGAGGTCCGCGAGCTTGCCGAAGCGCAGCCGGCGGTAGGTGGTGCCGGCGATCGCCGGGCGGACCGGCATCCACTCGAAGTACGCCTGCTTGGCGGCGGACTGACGGGCCGACCAGGTGCCCTCGGCGCCCTCGGTGTGATTGACGGCGCCGCCCGACCAGGCGTTGTCGGCGAACTCGTGATCGTCCCAGATCGCCACGACGGGCGCCTTGTGGTGCAGGGCCTGCAGGTCCGGGTCGGTCTTGTAACGGCCGTGCCGGGTGCGGTAGTCGGCGAGGGTGATGATCTCGTTGGCCGGGGCGTGCGGCCGGACGACCGTGCCCCGGGTGCCGTACTCCCCGGACTTGTACTCGTAGATGTAGTCGCCCAGGTGCAGCCAGGCGTCGAGGTCGCCGCGGGCCGCGAGGTGGCGGTACGCCGAGAAGTAGCCCGCCTCCCAGTTGGCGCAGGAGACCACGCCGAAGCGCAGACCGGGGACCGCCGCGTCCGCCGCCGGCGCGGTGCGGGTGCGCGCCGCCGGGGAGTCGGTGCCTCCGGAGGAGAACCGGAACCAGTAGTCGGTGGCGGGCCGCAGGCCGCGGATGTCCGCCTTGACGGTGTGGTCGGAGGCGGCCGTCGCCACGGTGGAGCCCTTGGCGACGACCGTGGTGAACGCCTTGTCCGTGGCGACGGTCCAGCTCACCTCGGTGTCCGCGCCGAGCCCGGAGCCCGGTACGGCACTGGACTCGGGGGTCACCCGGGTCCACAGGAGGACGCCGTCGGGCAGCGGGTCGCCGGAGGCGACGCCGTGCAGGAAGGCGGGGGCCTCGGTCGCGGCCCGCGCGGGCAGCGCGGCGGCGAGCGGGGCGGCGAGGACGGCGGTGGCGGCCGCGGCCTTGACGACCGAACGGCGGCTGGGGGCACGGGAGTCGAGGACGCCCGCGGAGTCGGATGATCTCTGTCGACTGGTCACGGCCGATCAGGTTACCGACCGGTACAGCCAAAAAGCGGGCGAACTTGTGAAAGTTCGCCCGCTCTTCGCCTACCGGCCGCTCAGATCACCTGGGTCGCCGGGTTACCTGCGGCGGTCAGCCCTTGAGAGCCGCTTCCATCGCCTTGGTGTAGTCGGCGACGGACATCGGCGCGGCCTGGCCGTCCGCTCCGGTGAGCTTCTTGCCGTCCATCACCAGGCTCGGGGTGCCGTTCACGTCGTCCTTGTTCGTGTTGAACGTCTCCGACATGGCCAGGCCCCAGGCGTCGTACTTGCCGTCCTTGACGGCACTCTGGAACGCGGTGTTGTTCTTCAGTGCGGCGACCGTGTTCGCGACCTTGATCAAGTAGGCGTCGCTCTTGAACTTGTCGTCCGTCTCCTCGGGGTGGTACTTCGCCGAGTAGAGCGCGGTCTTGTACTCCAGGAAGGCCTCGGGGCTCACGTTCAGCGCGGCGCCCAGGGCGCTCATGGCGTTCTTGGAGCCCTCGCCGCGGGAACCGATCTGGATCTTGCCCTTGTCGTCGGTGTCGCCGTCGAGGAACGTGCCGCCGATGTACTGGATCTTGAACTTGCCGGCGTCGAAGTCCTTCTTCAGGGTCGGGCCGACGGTCTGCTCGAAGGAGGCGCAGATCGGGCAGCGCGGGTCCTCGTACAGCTTCAGGGTCTTCTTGGCGGTGCTCTTGCCGAGAACGACCGTGGTGCCGTTCGTGCCGGTGGTGTTGGCCGGGGCGACGACCTTGTCGCTCGCGACGGCCTCCCACTGGGACGGCTTGTTGTTCTGCACGACCGCGTAGCCGATGCCGCCGGCTATCGCGAGGACCGCGACCAGGGAGCCGGCCACGATCGCCTGGCGCTTGACCTTGTCGCGCTTGGCCTGACGCTCGCGTTCGACGCGCAGGCGCTCGCGGGCCGCCGTCTTCGCCGACTGGCTGTTCCGCTTGCTCATAGTGGTGATCTCCAAGGGGGACGCGCACGGGTCGTACGCGGAATACGTGAGGGGGACTGCCGGCGCTCGGGGAGCCGTGGCGCGGGGCGGTTGCGGGGAGCCGCCGCTCGGGAGGCGTTCCTCGGGAGCGGTCGCTCAGGCGAGAGCGGCGGCGACGGGTGGTCCGCGTCGGCCCAGGGAGTGCACGAACAGGAGGGTGCGGGCGGCGGTCGTCCGGCGCGGGGCCCGCGGCAGCGGACGGGCCGGGGCGAGCCGGACGGTCACCGCGGCGACCGCGAGCAGCAGCGGCCGGAACGTCGAGGCGGCCACCGCGCGGAGGAGCTGGTCCAGGGCGCGCTCACCGCGCCGCAGCCAGGCGGCCGCCAGCAGGCCGACGGCGAGGTGGGCGCCGAGCAGCAGCCAGGCGGCGGCCGGGTCGGCGTGCGCGATCAGGACGCCGGCGTGGTCGGGCGCCCCGCCGGTCACCCGGGAGAGGGGCGTGCCCACGCTGCCGCCGCCGCACAGGACGTCCAGGCCCACGGCGCGCAGGGGACCGGCGACCGGGCCGCCCGCGCTGCCGTAGCAGACGTGCTGGCCCGTGGTGAAGACCGTGTCGGCGGCCAGCTCCAGCGGGATCAGCAGGGCCGCGATCCGGCCGAAGCCGCGCTCGCGGCCCGCCAGCGCGAAGGCGACGGCGAAGACGGCGGCGGCGATCGCGGCCACGGTCGTCAGCGGCAGCGGGACCCGGGACAGCAGCACGTGCGACGCGGCGGACAGCGTCACGACGACAGCCGTGAACACCGCCGCGCGCACGGCTCTGAGCTGGATCCCGGATATGTCCATAGCGGAGGAGAGTCTCCCACGCGCTGCCGTAAGAGCCCCCTAAAGGGTGCCTGTGCGTTACGGGAGCGTTGTGGTGCGGAGACCCCGCGTGGCCGCCGGGCTACAGGCCCGGGATCCGTCCGTTGCGGAACAGGTCCACGAAGATCTGGTGGTCGGTGCGCGCCCGGGAGCCGTAGCTGTGGGCGAAGTCGACCAGGAGACCGGCGAAGCCCTCCTCGTCACCGGCGATCGCGGCGTCGATGGCCCGCTCGGTGGAGAACGGCACCAGCTCCGAGTGGCCGCTGTCGTCGTCCGCCGCCGCGTGCATCGCCGCGGTGGCCCGGCCGAGGTCCGCGACGACCGAGGCGATCTCCTCGGGGTCGTCGAGGTCGCTCCAGTCGAGGTCCACCGCGTACGGCGAGACCTCGGCGACGAGCTGGCCCGCGCCGTCCAGCTCGGTCCAGCCGAGCCACGGGTCCGCGTGCGCCTGGAGGGCACGCTGCGAGATCACCGTGCGGTGGCCCTCGTGCTGGAAGTAGCCGCGGACCGCGGGGTCCGTGATGTGCCGGGAGACGGCCGGGGTCTGGGCCTGCTTGATGTAGATCACCACGTCGTTCTCCAGGGCGTCGCTGTTGCCCTCCAGGAGGATGTTGTACGACGGGAGACCGGCCGAGCCGATGCCGATGCCGCGGCGGCCCACGACGTCCTTCACGCGGTAGGAGTCGGGGCGGGTCAGCGAGGACTCCGGGAGGGTCTCCAGATAGCCGTCGAAGGCCGCGAGGACCTTGTAGCGGGTGGCCGCGTCCAGCTCGATGGAGCCGCCGCCCGGGGCGAAACGGCGCTCGAAGTCACGGATCTCGGTCATCGAGTCGAGCAGTCCGAAGCGGGTGAGCGAGCGGGCCACGCGCAGCGCGCCCAGCAGCGGGCCGTCGGCGGTGTCCAGCGTGAAGGGGGGCACCTCGTCGTTCTTGGCGCCCGTCGAGAGGGCGTGGATGCGCTCGCGGTAGGCACCCGCGTAGATCCGGACCAGCTCGGTGATCTGGTCGTCGCTGAGCGCCTTCGCGTAGCCGATCAGGGCCACGGAGGCGGCGAAGCGCTTGAGGTCCCAGGTGAAGGGGCCGACATAGGCCTCGTCGAAGTCGTTCACGTTGAAGATCAGGCGGCCCTGGGCGTCCATGTAGGTGCCGAAGTTCTCCGCGTGCAGGTCGCCGTGGATCCACACGCGCGAGGTGCGCTCGTCCAGGTACGGGCCGCCCCGCTTGTCCTGTTCGAGGTCGTGGTAGAACAGGCCGGCCGTGCCGCGGTAGAACGCGAAGGCGGACGCCGCCATCTTGCGGAACTTCACGCGGAACGCGGCCGGGTCGGCGGCCAGGAGCTCGCCGAAGGCGGTGTCGAATACGGCGAGGATCTGCTCGCCGCGTTGCTCGTCGCTGAGCTGCGGGACCGACATCGCTGGGTGCCTCCTGGTGCAGGTGGTGCGGGACATGAGGGAGCGGACGCGCCGCACCCGGGACAAGGGTGTCCGTCCACTTCCAACGGACGAAGATACGCCGGAGTGCCCGGCCTCCGGCGGCGAACGCACACCCCCGGGCCCGGGGCCCCGCCTGAAGGTACGGGTGATGCTCCGCGGAGTGTCAGTCGGGCGTCATAGACTTCGACGCTGTCCCCCCAGACTGTCCGCAGCCTGTCGCCGATCGTTCTTCTTGGAGGCCGCAACCGTGTCGAAGCCGCCGTTCACGCACCTGCACGTCCACACCCAGTACTCGCTGCTGGACGGTGCCGCGCGGCTCAAGGACATGTTCGACGCGTGCAACGACATGGGCATGACCCATATCGCGATGAGCGACCACGGCAACCTGCACGGGGCCTACGACTTCTTCCACACGGCCAAGAAGGCGGGCGTCACGCCGATCATCGGCATCGAGGCGTACGTCGCGCCCGAGTCCCGGCGCAACAAGCGCAAGATCCAGTGGGGCCAGCCGCACCAGAAGCGCGACGACGTGTCCGGTTCGGGTGGTTACACGCACAAGACGATCTGGGCGGCGAACCGGACGGGCCTGCACAACCTCTTCAAGCTCTCCTCGGACGCGTACGCCGAGGGCTGGCTCCAGAAGTGGCCCCGGATGGACAAGGAGACGATCTCCAAGTGGTCCGAGGGACTCATCGCCTCCACCGGCTGCCCCTCCGGCGAGCTGCAGACCCGGCTACGCCTCGGCCAGTTCGACGAGGCACTGAAGTCGGCCGCCGAGTACCAGGACATCTTCGGCAAGGACCGGTACTTCCTGGAGCTGATGGACCACGGCATCGAGATCGAGCGCCGGGTCCGTGACGGGCTCCTGGAGATCGGCAGGAAGCTCGGCATCCCGCCCCTGGTGACGAACGACTCGCACTACACGTACGCGCACGAGGCGACCGCGCACGACGCCCTGCTGTGCATCCAGACCGGCAAGAACCTCTCCGACCCGGACCGCTTCCGCTTCGACGGCACCGGTTACTACCTGAAGTCGACGGACGAGATGTACGCCGTCGACTCCTCGGAGGCCTGGCAGCAGGGCTGCGCCAACACCCTGCTGGTCGCCGAGCAGGTCGACACGGCCGGCATGTTCGAGGCGAAGAACCTCATGCCGAAGTTCGACATCCCCGAGGGCTTCACCGAGATCACCTGGTTCAAGGAGGAAGTCCGGCTCGGCATGGAGCGGCGCTTCCCCGGCGGCGTCCCCGACGACCGCCAGAAGCAGGTCGAGTACGAGATGGACGTCATCATCCAGATGGGGTTCCCGGGGTACTTCCTCGTCGTCGCCGACTTCATCATGTGGGCCAAGAACCAGGGCATCGCGGTGGGCCCGGGCCGTGGCTCGGCGGCCGGTTCGATCGTCGCCTACGCCATGGGCATCACCGACCTCGACCCGATCCCGCACGGCCTGATCTTCGAGCGGTTCCTGAACCCCGAGCGCGTCTCCATGCCCGACGTCGACATCGACTTCGACGAACGTCGGCGCGTCGAGGTGATCAGGTACGTGACCGAGAAGTACGGCGCCGACAAGGTCGCCATGATCGGCACGTACGGCAAGATCAAGGCGAAGAACGCCATCAAGGACTCCGCGCGCGTGCTGGGCTACCCGTACGCGATGGGCGACCGGCTCACCAAGGCGATGCCCGCCGACGTCCTCGGCAAGGGCATCGACCTCAACGGCATCACCGACTCCTCGCACCCCCGCTACGGCGAGGCGGGCGAGATCCGCGCGATGTACGAGAACGAGCCGGACGTCAAGAAGGTCATCGACACCGCCAAGGGCGTCGAGGGCCTGGTCCGGCAGATGGGCGTGCACGCGGCCGGCGTGATCATGTCCAGCGAGCCCATCGTCGACCATGCCCCGATCTGGGTGCGGCACACCGACGGCGTGACCATCACGCAGTGGGACTACCCCCAGTGCGAGTCGCTGGGCCTGCTGAAGATGGACTTCCTCGGCCTGCGCAACCTCACGATCATGGACGACGCCATCAAGATGGTGAAGGCCAACAAGGGCATCGACCTGGAGATGCTCGCCCTGCCGCTGGACGACCCCAAGACCTTCGAACTGCTCTGCCGCGGTGACACCCTCGGTGTCTTCCAGTTCGACGGCGGCCCGATGCGCTCGCTGCTCCGCCAGATGCAGCCCGACAACTTCGAGGACATCTCCGCCGTCTCGGCCCTCTACCGGCCGGGCCCGATGGGCATGAACTCGCACATCAACTACGCGGAGCGCAAGAACGGCCGCCAGGAGATCACGCCGATCCACAAGGAGCTGGAGGAGCCGCTCCAGGAGGTCCTCGCGGTCACCTACGGCCTGATCGTCTACCAGGAGCAGGTCCAGAAGGCCGCCCAGATCATCGCCGGGTACTCCCTCGGCGAGGCCGACATCCTGCGCCGCGTGATGGGCAAGAAGAAGGCCGACGAGCTGGCGAAGAACTTCGTCCTCTTCCAGGCGGGCGCCCGCGAGAACAACTACAGCGACGAGGCGATCCAGGCCCTGTGGGACGTGCTGGTCCCCTTCGCCGGCTACGCCTTCAACAAGGCGCACTCCGCCGCGTACGGACTCGTCTCGTACTGGACCGGCTACCTGAAGGCGAACTACCCCGCCGAGTACATGGCGGCGCTGCTCACCTCGGTCAAGGACGACAAGGACAAGTCGGCCGTCTACCTCAACGAGTGCCGGCGCATGGGCATCAAGGTGCTGCCGCCCAACGTGAACGAGTCCGAGCAGAACTTCGCCGCCCAGGGCGACGACGTGATCCTCTTCGGCCTCTCCGCCGTCCGCAACGTCGGCACGAACGTGGTGGAGTCGATCATCCGCAGCCGCAAGGCCAAGGGGAAGTACGGCTCGTTCCCCGACTACCTCGACAAGGTCGAGGCCGTCGCCTGCAACAAGCGCACCACGGAGTCGCTGATCAAGGCGGGTGCCTTCGACACGATGGGGCACACCCGCAAGGGCCTCACCGCGCAGTTCGAGCCGATGATCGACAACGTGGTGGCGGTCAAGCGCAAGGAGGCCGAGGGCCAGTTCGACCTCTTCGGCGGCATGGGCGACGAGGCCACCAGCGAGCCCGGCTTCGGACTCGACGTGGAGTTCACCACCGACGAGTGGGACAAGGTCTATCTGCTCGCCCAGGAGCGGGAGATGCTCGGCCTGTACGTCTCCGACCACCCGCTCTTCGGCCTGGAGCACGTCCTGTCCGACAAGGCGGACGCCGGCATCTCGCAGCTGACCGGCGGCGAGCACGGGGACGGCGCGGTGGTGACCATCGGCGGCATCATCTCGGGCCTCCAGCGCAAGATGACCAAGCAGGGCAACGCGTGGGCGATCGCCACCGTCGAGGACCTCGCGGGGTCCATCGAGTGCATGTTCTTCCCCGCGACCTACCAGCTGGTCTCGACCCAACTCGTCGAGGACGCCGTGGTCTTCGTCAAGGGACGCCTCGACAAGCGCGAGGACGTGCCGCGCCTGGTCGCGATGGAACTCCAGGTCCCCGACCTGTCCAACGCCGGGACCAACGCGCCCGTGATCCTCACCATCCCGGCGCTGAAGGTCACTCCGCCCATGGTCAGCCGGCTCGGCGAGATCCTCAGCCACCACAAGGGCGAGAGCGAGGTCCGCATCAAGCTCCAGGGCCCGCGCAAGACCACGGTGCTGCGGCTCGACCGGCACCGGGTGAAGCCCGACCCGGCGCTCTTCGGCGACCTGAAGGTGCTGCTCGGCCCGTCCTGCCTGGCGGGCTGAGCGCCCACCGGCCCCTTTGCGGCCGGACCAAGTGACCTGCGCGAGGGGCGCATCCGCATGCGGATGCGCCCCTCGGGTCATGCCCGGGCTCGATCGCCCGGTGGGTCTTGCCACGGACCCTGGACCTCAACGGCCCACGCAGCGACCTCAGTTGTGGCCGAAGCGCTTCTGATGCTTACGGGCGACATCGGCGGGGCTGCCCTGCGCCTGCGATATCGGCGACTGTGCTTCGGTCGACGACCGCTGCGCCTGCTCCTGTGCACGCTCGGCCTGCGAGGAGCGGTCCTGCTGCCCGCCCTGCTTGCGGTTCTTGTTCTTCGCCATGGTGATCAGCCTCCTGAGGGGGATGTAGGGGCCAGGGCCGCGACCAGATTCACATAGGCTGGCAAGTGGCGCATTTCGTAGAATTACCGTGCGTAATAAGCCCTGTCGGTACGTGCTCGCCCGATCCGCCACGCCGAAGATCGAGTTCCGGCCGTTAACCTCCGCACGGTCGGGCAGACTCCAAGGAAGCCCGAAGCAAACCTCCCGGAAAGAGGGTGGACCGCGTGGACCGCTGCATCGTCCTGGTGGACGCCGGGTATCTGCTCGGGGCTGCTGCCAGCCTTCTCGCCGGGGAGCCCTCGCGCTCCCGGATCACGGTCGACCACGCCGCCCTCATCCAGGGCCTGCGCGAGCGCGCCGAGTCCGACACCGAGCGGCCGTTGCTGCGCATCTACTGGTTCGACGGCGCCCCCGACCGCGTACCGCAGCCGGAGCACCGCAGGCTGCGGGTGATGCCCAGGGTGACCGTGCGCCTGGGCGCGCTGACCCGCAGCGACGGACGCTGGGCGCAGAAGGGCGTGGACGCCGCGATGCACGCCGAACTGACCGAACTGGCCCGCAACCGCGCCTGCTCCGACGTGGTCCTGGTGACCGGCGACGGGGATCTACTGCCGGGCATGATGGCCGCCAAGGAGCACGGCGTCGCCGTACACCTGTGGGCCGTGCAGGCCGCTGACGGCGACTACAACCAGTCCGAGGACCTGGTGGCCGAGGCGGACGAGCGCCGGGTCCTCGACCGTGTGTGGATCACCAAGGCGGTTCGCGCGAAGGACTTCGGCGGCGTGTGCGCGCCGCCGCCGGTGCCGCGTCCGGAGATCGCCGCGATCCTCTCCGCGCCGCTGCCCGAGTCGGCTCTCGCTGCGGCGGCCGAGCACTCCGCGCCGGAGCCCGAGCACCATCAGGCCGCCGAATCGCAGAACGGCGTCCAGGAGCGCGTGCCCGCCCCCAAGGGCGTGCCGACCCCCAAGGACCTGGCCGCGCTGCGCGGACCGGGCACCCAGGCCGCCCAGCACCCCACGAACGCCACCCTGCGCTGGTCCTCGGACAAGGGCTGGGTCGACCGGCCCGGGGGAGTGGCGGAGCCGGCCGAGGCCGCCGCGCTGCCCACCCTCGCGCAGCTCACCTCCGCCGAGCAGCGCTGGGCGGACCGCGAGGAGGACATCACCACCGTCGGCGGCGATCCGTACGAGGTCGGTCAGGTCTTCGCCCGCCGCTGGATGGCGCGGCTCACCGACGCGGGTCATCTGCAGAAGCTGTCGGCGATGTACCCCCGCGTCCCGCACCGGGTCGACGGTGAACTGCTGCGTTACGCGGCCCGGTTCGGCCTGCTCGCGCACAAGGACGACCAGATCGACGAGCACGACCGGTACGCGATCCGGGCCGGCTTCTGGCGTGAGATCGACGTGCGCACGACCGCCGAGCACGCGCCCGCAGGGGAGTGATCGCAAGCCTCTGGAGGGCCCTCGCGAGGGCCCTGCCACGGCCCCGGGCGCATAACGGGGCATCGGACCCCGTACTCTCGTCCTTCGTGAGTACGCGCACGGCACAGGCGGTCCGGATGGGGCACAGGGGCGATGTCGTGTGCGCCGTGCGCGGTCTGACCAAGACCTACCCGGCCGTCCGCGGCCGTCGGGGCACCCCGGCGACGCCCGAGGTCAGGGCCACCGACGACGTACGCCTCGACATCCGCCGCGGTGAGATCTTCGGGCTCCTCGGCCCGAACGGCGCCGGCAAGTCCACCCTGGTCCGCCAGCTGACCGGGCTGATGCGCCCCGACAGCGGCAGCGTCGAGATCCTCGGGCACGACATCGTGCGCCACCCCGAACGGGCCGCGCGGATCCTCGCCTACCTCGGGCAGGAGTCCACCGCCCTCGACGAGCTGACCGTCTCCCTGGCCGCCGAGACCACCGGACGGCTGCGCGGACTCGACCTGCGCACGGCCCGGGCCGAGCGGGACGCCGTCCTCGACGAACTGGGCCTGACCGCGCTCGCCTCCCGCCCCCTGAAGAAGCTGTCCGGCGGACAGCGCAGGCTCGCCTGCCTCGCCTCCGCGCTCGTCGGGCGGCGCCCGCTGCTCGTGCTCGACGAGCCCACCACCGGCATGGACCCGGTCGCCCGGCGCGCCGTCTGGGCCGCCGTCGACCGGCGCCGGGTGGACCAGGGCGCCACGGTCCTGCTCGTCACCCACAACGTCATCGAGGCCGAGACCGTCCTCGACCGGGTCGCCGTCATGGACGAGGGGCGGGTCATCGCCTGCGACACCCCGGCCGGCCTCAAGGAACGCGTCGCGGGCGAGGTGCGGGTGGAACTCGTCTGGCGTACGAGCGCCCCGCTGCATGTCCCCGAGGTCGCCGCGCTGCGCGACCGCGCGGTCGAGTCCGGCCGCCGCTGGACGCTGCGGCTCGCGCCGGAGGAGGCCCGCGCGGCCGTGGCCACGGTCACCGGAGGCGCCGCGTTCGCCGCCCTCGACGACTTCACCCTGGCCACACCGAGCCTGGAGGACGTCTACCTCGCCCTCGGCGGGCACGCGACGCAGGGACTGGTGAAGGCGTGAGTGTCCGGGGCGTGGAATCCGTACGGGAGGAGGGCGTCGTACGTGTGCCGAACAGGACGGCTGCCGGAGTGAAGGGAAGCAGCTCGACGTGAGTGTCGTACCCGCCGGAGTTCTGCCGGGCAGTGCGCTGCCGCTGGCAGCGGACACCGGTGCCGCGGAACTGGGGCCGCCCGCGCGGCTCTGGCCGTCGCTGGCCGCCGTGTACCGGGCGCAGCTCTCCCGGGCCCGTGTCGCGCGGATCCCGCTGCTGTTCGTGGCCACCTTCCAGTCCGTCGGCATCATGATCATGATGCGCGGCGTGGTGGACGGCGGCGCCGAGGCGCGGGCCGTGGTGGCCGGGTCGACCGTCCTGGTCGTCGCGTTCGTCGCCCTCAACCTGCTCGCGCAGTACTTCGGACAGCTCCGGGCGAGCGGCGGGCTCGACCACTACGCGACGCTGCCGGTGCCCCCGGCGGCCGTGGTGCTCGGAGCCGCGGGCGCGTACGCGTCCTTCACCGTGCCCGGCACCCTGGTCACCGCCGTCTTCGGCTGCGTGCTCTTCGGGCTGCCGCTCGCCCATCTGTGGGTGCTCGCCGCGGTCGTCCCCCTCGCGGGCGCCGCGCTCGCCGGTCTCGGGGCCGCGTTCGGGCTGCTCGCGCCCCGTCCCGAGCTGGCCACCCTGCTCGGTCAGCTGGGCATGTCGGCCGCGCTGCTGCTGGGCGTGCTGCCCGCGGACCGGATGCCGACCGTGGTCCAGTACGCCCGCGATCTGCTGCCCTCGACCTACGGCGTCGAGGCGTTCGCCCGCACCTTCGGCGCCCATCCCGACTGGGCCGCCGTCCTCGGCGATCTGGCCGTCTGCGCCGGGGTCGGGGTCGTCTCGCTGGCCCTGGCGACCTGGGCCTACCGCCGGGCAGCCGTCCGGTGACGCGGGTGACAGCGGGGCCTGGCACGATGTCAGGGTGACCGCTCCGCTGACTCCACCTCCGCCGCCGCACGAACAGTCCCCCCAGGACCGGCAGCAACCGCACCATGCCTGGCAGGCCCCGCAGACGCACGGACCCGCGGCGCACCCCGCGTACCCGGCGGCGTACGAGGCCTCCTACGGACAGGACGGACCCGGGATGAAGACCGAACTGCGGGAGGCCGCCGTGATCACGGTGGCGGTGGCGCTCGCGGGGGCGCTCCTCGGAGTGCTCTGGTGGTGGCTGGCGCCCCACGTGCCGCTGATCGCGGACGACACCACGGTGTACATCAAGGACACCGAGGGGGAGCAGGCCATCGGCGTCGATGGAACGTTCACTCTTCTCGCCCTGGGCTTCGGGGCCCTGAGCGCGCTGGTCGTGTTCCTGCTGCGCCGGCGCGGTGGTGTGCCGCTGGTGGTGTCGCTCGCCCTCGGCGGTCTGCTGGGCTCGCTGCTCGCCTGGCGCATCGGCGTCTGGCTCGGTCCGACGCAGAACGTGGTCGCGCACGCCAGGGCCGTCGGCAAGGGCGTCACGTTCTCCGCGCCGTTGAAGCTCGGCGCGAAGGGCGCGCTGCTCGCGTGGTCGCTGACCGCTCTGGTGGTCCATCTGGCCCTCACGGCCCTGTTCGGTCCCCGGGACCCCGATCCGTACCAGCAGAGCCCGTACCAGTCGACGCCCTCAGGGCCCCCCGTCTAGTCGTACGGGTCCCCGGGCGGTGGCCGGACCGGCCGGTCCCGGAGTCCCGTGGGGAGACCGGTCCCGGCCGGCGGTGCCGTGCTGCGGGGCGTGGGTCATGCCGGGCGGCGGCCGTGGTTCGGGCGGCCCTTTCTGGTGCGCCACTTGCGTTTGCGCGTTCTCTTCGACATGTCCCTCGTGCTTAACCGAGGACGGGACATCCGTCGAGGGCGCGCGCACGGCGCGTCCGCTGGGGCCTCGCCGAGCGGCACGCGCGCGTGGCCGCGACGGGGACGGCCGGGCAGGCGCGTGCCGGTGTCAGGGGGTCACGCGCGTCCGACGGGCGCGGACACCGCCTCCGTGAGCTGTGCCAGGTCGGCCGGGGACAGTTCGACCTCCAGGCCGCGACGGCCCGCCGAGACACAGATGGTGGCGTGGGTGGCCGCGGAGGCGTCCAGCACCGTGCGGAGCCTCTTGCGCTGGCCGAGCGGCGAGATGCCGCCCCGGACGTAGCCCGTCGTGCGCTCCGCCGCCGCGGGGTCGGCCATCGCGGCCCGCTTGCCGCCCACCGCCGTCGCGAGGGCCTTCAGGTCGAGCGAGCCCGCCACCGGGACCACCGCGACCACCAGCGCGCCGTCCACGTCCGCCACCAGGGTCTTGAAGACCCGCTCGGGGGAGACGCCCATGGCCTCGGCGGCCTCCTCGCCGTAGGACGGGTGGGAGGGGTCGTGCTCGTACGCGTGGACCGTGTACGGCACCCCCGCCTCGGTCAGTGCCACCGTCGCCGGGGTTCCTCCGGGCTGCTGCTTCTTCGCCTTCTTCGCCATCGGCCTTCCCGCGCGCGTCAGTTCAGGCTCGTCGGGCCGCGCGTCAGTTCCGACGCGGGCAACGACGGCAGATTACGGATGATGGCCGTCTCCGTGCGCAGCAGTTTCAGCTCCTCGCGCAGCCGGGACGCCGTGTCGGGGGCCTGGAGCAGGCTCTGCCGGGCCGGGACGTCCAGCATCACGGCGGCGGCGACGAGGTAGGAGACCACGGCCGGCTCGTCCGGCAGGTCCGCCCCGGTCGACAGCGAACGCTCCCGCGCTCCGGCCAGCCGCTTCTGGTACTGGCGGAAGGCACGCAGTACGCCCTCGGCGAGCGCGCCCGCCTCCTCGCCCGGTTCCTCCGGCAGTTCCTCCAGCTCGGCCGTCAGATACGGCCCGGAGGCGTCCACCGAAAGGAGCCGGACGCGGGTCGTGCCGGTCGCCAGCACCTCGAAGCTGCCGTCGGCGCGCTCCCGGACGGTCGCCGCGTCCGCGATGCAGCCGACCGTGTGGAAGGCCTTCACCGGGTCGTCGCCGAAGCCGGCGGCGGGCCCGCGCTCGGGCACGGCGGTCTGGTCCGGCATGCCGGGAGCGGTGGGCGAGACCTCGTGGCCGTCGCGGATGGCGACGACCGCGAAGCGGCGCGGTTCGTCCTCGGCGATCTTGAGCAGATCGCGCATCATCGCGCGATAGCGCTCCTCGAACACGTTCAGAGGAAGCACGAGCCCGGGGAACAACACCGAGTTCAGGGGGAAGAGCGGGAGCCGGACGGTGGTCACGACGCGAAAGCCTAATGGTCGCCGGAGCGATCACGTCCGTCGTGCCCACCGACTGGATGCCGATCAGGGCGCGGAGCCCGCAGCGGAAGCCCCGCCGCGACCTCCAGACGGACGCCGTCGCGCATCTCCAGGAACTGGCCGAGCGGGTCGTCGGAGACCCGGTCCCAGGGGAACGAGGTCGCGTACGGGCCGATGAGGCGCAGCTGTTCCAGGGCGTCCCGCCAGCGGTCGAGGCGGATGAGGACGTAGGTCAGCAGGTTGCGCACCTCGGCGGGCCACGGGTCGGCGGCGGCGTAGGTCGCGGAGAGCTCGATCGCGAGGTCGGCGGCCGCGTCCAGCCGCTTCCGCGGGACGCCGGGACCGCCGCCCTCGGTGAGGTACGCGAAGGCGGCGCGGACGGGCAGCGCCTGGACGAGGGAGCCGGGCAGCGCGTCCGTCGCGGCGGGCTCGGCGAAGTCGAAGCACTCCTGATGCGAGCCGTACCAGGCGGCCGACAGGTACTGGAGGGCTGCGACGTGACAGCCGTAGTGGTGCGGTGAGCGCCGGACGGCCTCGCCCCACAGCCGCTCGAACCCGGTGTGCCCGAGGTTCGTGCCGCGCGCGTGGTCGAGCGCGATCCGCCACGGCACGGGGTCGCGCGGATCGCCCTCGGCCGCGGAGGTGATCAGCGGGCTCGCCTCACGCAGCAGCTCGGCCCGCGCGGGCGACTCCCAGCCGCGTCGCACCGCCAGCTCCGCCCTGACGAGCAGCGCGTCCGGATCGTGCGGGTCGGCGGCCCGCCACTCCCGCAGCCACTGGTCGCGGGAGCGTGCGAAGGCCGCCAGGCGCAGGGCGTACCGGTCGCGGCTCTCCCACTCGGCGGATTCACGGGTGGCGGCGAGCAGCTTCGCGGCGGGGGCGTACTCGCCGCGGCCCGCCGCGACGAGCGCGGGGCCGAGACGTTCGTCGGGCGCGTCGAGCAGCACCTCGTCGTCGGCGGGCAGCCCGACGGCGAGGCGGGAGGTGTTCCGTGCCATCCGGGCCGTACGGATGAGTGCGCGCAGCAGTGCCATGGTGTCGACCATTGAAAACCGCAGGTCGGGGCTGCACCAGAGGGACGCGGTGACGCTTTCGTAACCGTCGATCGGTTGCTTCCGGACCGGTCAAGGACGGGCAAAGAGTGGCTCGTTCCGGTGCTCGGCCTCCGTGCGGGGGCCTGACCTGCTCCGGGACCGTCCCAGGGGTGCCCACGCCGAGTGGCGCGGACGAGGCGGCCCGTGGCGGCACGAAGGGCCCCGGGCGGTACGGGCCGCCGTCTCAGCCGCGTCGCAGCAGCCGGGTCGCTCCGGCCGCCACCGTCGTCGCCAGGATCCAGCCGAGGAGGATCACCGCGGCGGACAGCCACTGCCAGCCGCCGCGCAGCTGCCAGGCCCCGACCTGGCCCAGGTCGATCACCGGCAGCAGCAGGTCCAGGGCGAAGAGCGAGGCGTTCCACTGGGGATGCGAGCCCGCGTCGACCGGCGGATGGTCGGCGTGCGCGAAGGCGACCGACGCCGCCGCCCACAGCACCGCCATCCACAGGGCGGCCCGGCCCGGCCGGTACCCGTAGGCGACCGTCCAGTCCTGCGCGTACCCCCAGAGTTTCGCGGCGAGGGGCAGGGTCTCGCGGCGGCGGCGCTGCTTGGCGAGGAGCACCTCGCGGGCGTCCTCGTCCTCGCCTGAGCCGCGCAGCACGGCGGCCAGCCGCTCGTACGGCTCCGGGTTGTACTCGGCGGTCGCCGCCGCCACCCACTCCAGGCGCCGGGTCAGCGGGAAGGCGCCCTGCGGCACCAGGCTCTCGTAGGCGAAGCCGCCCATGTGCAGCGCGCCGGGGGCGGGCCAGCTGGACGCCCGGTCGACCAGGGTGACGATCCGCGCGCCGGACAGCACGACCTTGCCGCGCTCCGGCGCCTCGCCGAGGAAACGCAGCTCGGGCGTCTGCACCCGGCGCAACGACAGCTCCTGGTCCTCGCCGAGGACGAAACGGGCCCGTTCCAGGTCGAGCGCGTCACCGAACCGTCCGTCGTCCAGGCGGACGCCGCCCTGGCACTCGAACCGCTGCACCAGCGTGCCGCGCGCCGGGGTGGTGCCGCTGGTCAGCACCGGATTGCCCAGGCCGGCGGGGGTCAGGTACACCGTGCGGTTGACGGTCAGCTGGGGGGCGTTGAGGGCGAGCCGGGAGTACGGGTTGCTGAGCCGGCTGCCGCGCAGGCTCAGCGAGACGCCGACGCTGGCGCCGCGCAGACTCAGCTCGCCGTGCGACTCCAGCATCTCCGCCTGGAGGTCCTGCCCGACGGTCATCCCGTCGCCCGTGATCGAACGCCCGCGCCGGTCCCGGTAGACCACGGCCTGGTTCAGCAGCAGGTCCGTACCGATGTGCGCGTCGGTCAGCCGGACACCGTTGTGGAAGCGGCAGCGGGGCAGATGCAGATCACCCTCGGTGTGCAGCCGGGCCGCCTCCAGACGCGGCACCGCGCAGTCCACCAGCCGTACGGTCGTGAAGCGGGACTCCGGCAGCAGGACCTCCTTCTCGAAGCGGCACCCCTTCAGCTCCACGTACGGCACCACCGTGCCGCCCGCGAGGTCGAGCACTCCGGTGATCAGCACGCCGGCCAGCTTCAGGGAGGCGACCCGGCCCTGCAGGGGCGGCGGCCCGTCGAGCAGGAGCCAGGCGACGATCCGGGCCCGCACACTCCGCTCGGGACCCCAGGGATGGCCGCCGTGCGGATCGTCGGCGGTGCCGTCCCCGCACCGCAGGTCGTACACGCTGCCGTTGCGGAACGCCTGCCACATCCCGGCCTCGGCGGCGGTCAGTTCGTCCGGCAGGTCCCCGGTGCGGACGCCGGCACCCTCGGTCACGGCACGTCCCTTCCTCCCCGGCTGTTCGCGGGTTTCGTACATGCGTGCAATGCCCGCTCAGTGACCGCCCGAACGCTATCGGTGAAGGGGATCTTCCGGTGAACCGAAGGTGGCTTGTATCAGCCATTGATACAGGCGTCCGGCGCCTCCGTGCCGTCTGAGAGAATTGTCCCCGTGATCTCTCGAATCGATCTGCGCGGTGACGCCCTCCCCGAGGGCACCGCCCTGCGCGACCTGCTGCCCCGAGCCGACTTCGACGTCTCGGCCGCCCTGGAGAAGGTGCGTCCGATCTGTGAGGCCGTGCATCATCGGGGCGACGCGGCGCTGATCGACTTCGCGGAGAAGTTCGACGGGGTCCGGCTGGACTCCGTACGGGTCCCGGCCGAGGCGCTCACGGACGCGCTGGAGCAGCTCGACCCCGCCGTGCGCGCGGCCCTGGAGGAGTCCATCCGCCGCGCCCGCCTGGTCCACCGCGCACAGCGCCGGACGACGCACACCACCCAGGTCGTGCCCGGTGGCTCGGTCACCGAGAAGTGGGTGCCGGTCGACCGCGTCGGGCTGTACGCGCCCGGCGGCCGCTCGGTGTACCCCTCCTCCGTGATCATGAACGTGGTCCCGGCGCAGGAGGCCGGCGTCGGGTCCATCGCGCTCGCCTCCCCGGCCCAGTCCGCTTTCGGCGGCCTGCCGCACCCCACGATCCTCGCGGCCTGCGCCCTCCTCGGCGTCGACGAGGTGTACGCGGCGGGCGGTGCCACGGCCGTCGCGATGTTCGCGTACGGCACCGAGTCCTGCCCGTCCGTCGACATGGTGACCGGCCCCGGCAACATCTGGGTCGCCGCCGCCAAGCGCTACTTCACCGGCCGCATCGGCATCGACGCGGAGGCCGGACCGACCGAGATCGCCGTCCTCGCGGACGACACCGCCGATCCCGTGCACGTCGCCTCCGACCTGATCAGCCAGGCCGAGCACGACCCGCTCGCCGCCGCCGTCCTGGTCACCGACTCCGTCTCCCTCGCGGACGCCGTGGAGAAGGAGCTGGAACCGCAGGTCGCGGCCACCAAGCACATCGAGGACCGCATCGTCCCGGCCCTGAACGGCCGGCAGTCCGCCATCGTCCTGGTCGACGGCGTCGACGAGGGCCTGCGCGTGGTGAACGCGTACGGCGCCGAGCACCTGGAGATCCAGACCGCGGACGCGGCGGCCGTCGCCGACCGGGTCAGGAACGCCGGAGCGATCTTCGTCGGTCCCTGGGCCCCCGTCTCGCTCGGCGACTACGCGGCCGGCTCCAACCACGTCCTGCCCACCGGCGGGTGCGCCTGCCACTCCTCGGGCCTGTCCGTCCAGTCCTTCCTGCGCGGCGTCCACATCGTCGACTACACGAAGGACGCCCTCGCCGACGTCGCCCACCACGTGGTGACGCTCGCGGAGGCGGAGGACCTGCCCGCGCACGGCGCGGCGGTCAAGGCGCGGTTCGGATGGAAGGTACCCGAGGGCAAGTGACCGGCATCGACGATCTCCCCGTCCGGGACGAGCTGCGCGGCAAGTCCCCCTACGGGGCGCCCCAACTGGACGTCCCCGTACGGCTGAACACCAACGAGAACCCCTACCCGCTGCCCGAGCCGCTCGTCGAGCGGATCGCCGAGCGGGTCCGGGACGCGGCCCGCGGGCTCAACCGCTACCCCGACCGGGACGCGGTGGAGCTGCGCACCGAGCTGGCCGCCTATCTGACGAAGACCGGCGGGCACCCGGTCGGCACCGAGAACGTGTGGGCGGCCAACGGCTCGAACGAGGTCATCCAGCAGCTGCTCCAGACCTTCGGCGGGCCCGGCCGCAGCGCGATCGGCTTCGAGCCCTCGTACTCGATGCACGCGCTCATCGCGCGCGGCACGGGCACGGCCTGGATCCCGGGCCCGCGCACCGCGGACTTCACCATCGACGTCGCCGCCGCCGAGCAGGCCGTCGCCGAGAACCGGCCCGACGTCGTCTTCATCACCACCCCCAACAACCCCACGGGCAACGCGGTCCCGCGCGAGACGGTCCTCGCGCTGTACGAGGCCACGCAGCGGGCCAAGCCGTCGATGGTCGTCGTCGACGAGGCGTACGTCGAGTTCAGCCACGGCGACTCGCTGCTGCCGCTGCTCGAAGGACGGCCGAATCTCGTCGTCTCCCGCACGATGTCGAAGGCCTTCGGCGCTGCGGGACTGCGCCTCGGCTACCTCGCCGCCCACCCGGCCGTGGTGGACGCCGTCCAGCTCGTCCGGCTGCCCTACCACCTGTCGGCCGTCACCCAGGCGACCGCGCTGGCCGCCCTGGAGCACACCGACGTCCTGCTCGGATACGTGGAGCAGCTGAAGGCCGAGCGGGACCGGCTCGTCACCGAACTGCGCGCCCTCGGCTTCGAGGTGACCGAGTCCGACGCCAACTTCGTGCAGTTCGGCCGGTTCGCCGACTCCCACGAGGCCTGGCGGCACATCCTCGACCGGGGCGTCCTGGTCCGGGACAACGGCGTACCGGGGTGGCTGCGGGTCTCCGCCGGAACCCCGGAGGAAAACGACGCGTTCCTCGACGCGGTACGTGACTTGAAGAAGGAGCAGAGCGCATGAACCGCGTAGGACGCGTGGAGCGGGTGACGAAGGAGACGTCCGTCCTCGTCGAGATCGACCTCGACGGATCGGGCAAGGTCGACGTGTCGACCGGCGTCGGCTTCTACGACCACATGCTCGACCAGCTCGGCCGGCACGGCCTGTTCGACCTCACGGTGAAGACCGAGGGCGACCTGCACATCGACTCCCACCACACCATCGAGGACACCGCCCTCGCGCTGGGCGCCGCCTTCAAGCAGGCGCTCGGCGACAAGGTGGGCATCTACCGCTTCGGCAACTGCACCGTCCCGCTGGACGAGTCGCTCGCCCAGGTGACCGTCGACCTGTCCGGCCGCCCCTACCTCGTGCACACCGAGCCCGAGAAGATGGCGCCGATGATCGGCGAGTACGACACGACGATGACCCGGCACATCCTGGAGTCCTTCGTGGCCCAGGCCCAGATCGCCCTGCACGTCCACGTGCCGTACGGGCGCAACGCGCACCACATCGTGGAGTGCCAGTTCAAGGCGCTGGCCCGGGCCCTGCGCTACGCCTCCGAGCGCGACCCCCGCGCCGAGGGCATCCTTCCTTCCACCAAGGGCGCACTGTGAGCGACGCACGCGCGGCCACCGGGCCGCAGACAACGACGATGGCCGCACCGCTGCGCCGTGCGGGCGGAGAAGCGAACGGGACAACACTGTGACCGGTCTTTCCAGCATTCTCATCGTCGTCGGTCTCTTCCTCCTCGGCGGTATCTACTCCTTCGTCAAGCAGCAGATGCCGAAGAGCCTCATCGTGCTGCTCTCCTTCGGTGCCGCGATGTGTCTGGTCGCGGGCGTGATGCGGCTGGCGGTGTGGGCGTGAGCGCGGCCGCCAAGAAGGTCGTCGTCTTCGACTACGGGTTCGGCAACGTGCGTTCCGCCGAGCGCGCCCTGGCCCGCGCCGGAGCCGAGGTGGAGATAACGCGCGACTTCGACACCGCGATGAACGCGGACGGACTGCTGGTGCCCGGCGTCGGCGCCTTCGCCGCCTGCATGCGGGGCCTCAAGGAGGCCCGCGGCGACTGGATCATCGGCCGCCGGCTGGCCGGCGGACGCCCGGTGATGGGCATCTGCGTCGGCATGCAGATCCTCTTCACACGGGGCATCGAGCACGGCGTGGAGACCGAGGGCCTCGACGAGTGGCCCGGCACGGTCGGACCGCTGGAGGCCGACGTCGTGCCCCACATGGGCTGGAACACCGTGGAGACCCCGGCCGGCTCGCGGCTCTTCGCGGGGCTCGACGCCGACGCGCGCTTCTACTTCGTCCACTCCTACGCCGTCCACGACTGGTCCCTGGAGGTCGGCAACCCGCTGATGCGCGCGCCCCTGGTGAGCTGGTCCACGCACGGCAAGCCGTTCGTGGCGGCCGTCGAGAACGGCGCCCTGTGGGCCACCCAGTTCCACCCCGAGAAGTCCGGCGACGCCGGAGCCCAGCTCCTCACCAACTGGATCGGAACACTGTGAGCAAGCTCGAACTCCTCCCCGCCGTCGACGTCCGCGACGGCCAGGCCGTCCGCCTCGTGCACGGCGAGTCCGGGACCGAGACCTCGTACGGCTCCCCGCTGGAGGCGGCACTCGCCTGGCAGAGCGCGGGCGCGGAGTGGCTGCACCTCGTCGACCTGGACGCCGCGTTCGGCACCGGCGACAACCGCGACCTCATCTCCGAGGTCACCCGCGCGATGGACATCAAGGTCGAGCTGTCCGGCGGCATCCGCGACGACGCCTCCCTGGCCGCCGCCCTCGCCACCGGTTGCACCCGCGTGAACCTCGGCACCGCCGCCCTGGAGACCCCCGAGTGGGTCGCCAAGGTCATCGCGGAGCACGGCGACAAGATCGCCGTCGGCCTCGACGTCCGCGGCACGACGCTGCGCGGCCGTGGCTGGACCCGCGACGGCGGGGACCTCTACGAGACGCTGGAGCGCCTCAACTCCGAAGGCTGCGCCCGCTACGTGGTGACGGACATCGCCAAGGACGGCACCCTCCAGGGCCCCAACCTGGAACTGCTGCGGACCGTCTGCGCCGCCACCGACCGCCCGGTGGTCGCCTCCGGCGGAGTGTCCTCGCTGGACGACCTGCGCGCCATCGCCGAGCTGGTGCCGCTGGGCGTCGAGGGCTCCATCGTGGGCAAGGCGCTGTACGCCAAGGCGTTCACCCTCGAAGAGGCCCTGAAAGCGGTGTCCGAGTGAGCGCCGTACGCCGGGTGAACACCGGAGCGCCCTGGGAGGACGCCTTCGGGTACTCCCGCGCGGTGGAGCTGCCGAACGGCCTGGTGCTGGTCTCCGGCTGCACGTCCGTGCTCGACGGCGAGATCACCGAGGGCGGCCCGTACGACCAGGCGATCACCTCCTTCAACGTGGCCTTCGCGGCGCTGGAGCAGCTCGGCCTCGGCCGGGAGGACGTCGTCCGTACGCGCATGTACATCACGCACGCCCGGGACGTGGAGGACGTCGGCCGCGCCCACAAGGAGCTGTTCGACGCCGTCCGTCCCGCCTCGTCGATGATCATCGTGTCCGGGTTCGTGGACTCGCGCCTGGTCGTCGAGGTCGAGGTCGAGGCGTTCCGTCCGGGCGGCCCGGTGGACGAGGAGGCGTCGTGAGCCTGGCGGTTCGGGTCATCCCCTGCCTGGACGTGGACAACGGCCGGGTCGTCAAGGGCGTCAACTTCCAGAACCTGCGCGACGCGGGCGACCCGGTCGAGATGGCCAAGGTGTACGACGCCGAGGGCGCCGACGAGCTGACGTTCCTGGACATCACCGCGTCCTCGGGCAACCGCGAGACCACGTACGACGTGGTGCGCCGCACCGCCGAGCAGGTCTTCATCCCGCTGACGGTCGGCGGCGGTGTCCGTACCGCCGAGGACGTCGACAAGCTGCTCCGGGCCGGCGCCGACAAGGTGGGCGTCAACACGGCCGCGATCGCCCGGCCCGACCTGATCCGCGAGATCGCGGAGCGGTTCGGACGCCAGGTGCTGGTGCTCTCCGTGGACGCGCGCAGGACCGAGAGCGGTTCGTTCGAGGTCACCACGCACGGCGGCCGGCAGGGCACCGGCATCGACGCCGTCGAGTGGGCGCACCGGGCCGCCGAGCTGGGCGCGGGCGAGATCCTGCTCAACTCGATGGACGCCGACGGCACGAAGGACGGCTACGACATCGAGATGATCGAGGCCGTACGCAAGCACGTCACCGTTCCGCTGATCGCCAGCGGCGGGGCGGGCCGGCTCGACCACTTCCCGCCCGCCGTCGGAGCGGGCGCCGACGCCGTACTGGCCGCGTCCGTCTTCCACTTCGGGGATCTGCGGATCGGCGAGGTCAAGGAGACCCTGCGGGAGGCCGGACACCCCGTCCGCTAGTTCCGCTCACCGGACGCCGTACGACGTCAACGGCCCGCACCCGGGCAGCACTTGCTGCCGGGTGCGGGCCGTTCTCGTGCTGCGGCCGTGGGGCGCGGGGGCCCGCCCGGCGGTGACGCCGATCGTGCGTGGACCGATCCGGCCGCTCCCCGGCGTGGGTGGTGCCGGTTCCGTCGGGTGAGGACGCGGCGGGAGTCGCCGTCGCCCGGTCGGACGGGTGCGGCCGGGTGCAAGCCAAGGCCGGTGATTCTGCCGATGTGCGCGGGCGGTCGAGGGCCGGACAGTTGCCCCCGCAACCACCGAGACGGACCCCGCCGTTCCGCGGCGTGCGCCATCCGACACCCACGCCACGGCAGCGCCGTGACGCGGCGCGGGTCCGTCGTCCCTCACCGAGAGGATGCACCCACCGTGCAGCAGAACCGCGCACTCCCCGCCGCTCCCGGCGGCCCCGCCTCGTCCGGACACCGGCCGCACCGGCTCACGAGCCGTCTGGTGCGGGCCGGTCTCGCGGCGCTCCTGGCCGCGGGCGGACTCGTCGCCGCCCAGGCCACCGGAGCGCAGGCCGCCCCGGAACCGGCCGTCGCGGCGCAGCTCGCCGCGAACCCCTACGAGCGCGGCCCCGCCCCCACGACGGCCAGCATCGAGGCGACCCGCGGGTCGTACGCCGTCTCGCAGACCAGCGTCTCCTCGCTGTCGGTGTCCGGCTTCGGCGGCGGCACCATCTACTACCCGACCTCGACGAGCGACGGGACCTTCGGCGCGGTCGCCATCTCCCCCGGATACACCGCGTACCAGTCGTCCATATCCTGGCTCGGGCCGCGGCTCGCCTCCCAGGGCTTCGTGGTCTTCACCATCGACACCCTGACCACCCTCGACCAACCCGACAGCCGCGGGCGGCAGTTGCTCGCCGCACTCGACTACCTGACCCAGCGCAGCTCCGTGCGGACCCGGATCGACAGCACCCGGCTCGGCGTGATGGGACACTCCATGGGCGGTGGCGGCACGCTGGAGGCGGCGAAGAGCCGTCCTTCGCTCCAGGCGGCCATCCCGCTCACCGGCTGGAACCTCGACACCACCTGGCCGGAGATCAAGACGCCGACCCTGGTCGTGGGCGCCGACGGTGACACGATCGCGCCGGTGGCCACGCACTCCGAGCCCTTCTACCAGAGCCTGCCGAGCACCCTCGACAAGGCCTACCTGGAACTGCGGGGCGCCACCCACTTCACGCCCAACAGCTCGAACACCACGATCGCGAAGTACAGCATTTCGTGGCTGAAGCGGTTCATCGACGACGACACCCGCTACGAGCAGTTCCTGTGCCCGCTGCCGCAGGCGTCCCTGACGATCGCCGAGTACCGGGGCACCTGCCCGCACACCTCCTGACCCCGACCCGCACAACCCCGTGCGCGGGTGACGGCCACCGGAAGCGGTGGCCGTCACCCGCGTCCGCGCCCCACCTCGGGAGGGGTGCGACCGCCGGGGTTCCTTGGCGCGGCGGCACTTGTGCCGGTGCACAAGCCTTGCCCCCCAGGCCTGGGAGCCCGCCCAGCCGGCACCCCGTCGGCGCCCTGTCCTTCCTGGTCACAGCGGGTTTCCGGGGTGAGTCGGGCAAGTGAACGCGGGTCTTCCGCCTTCGTTTACGCGGAAGTAACGTGACGGTCGTGACGGGAAACGCGACTGCGCGAAGTCCACTCCGGACAGCGGGCCGGAGCGCCTTACCGCCGCCCTCGCACGGGGCGGCACACGAACCGGGCCGGAGCCGCGACCCCGGCCGCCCCACTCCTCCCGGGTGCCCGGCGGATCCCCCCGACCTGCCGGGCTCCACACCGCCCCGGGCCGCAGCGACCGTTCCCGAGCCGCGCGACCGCGCCGACGACGCCGGTACCGGACCGGCCGCACGCCGTCCCGGGAGCCCCCGGAGCCGGGACCCGCAGGACGGTTCCGAACACCGGGTGCCGCCGGGCGACCCGCGTCGAACGGCGGCCGTATACGACCCCGGCCCGCGGGGCCCCGCCCGGTCCGGTGGACGCTCGGGGCCCGGAGGAGCGCCGGGGGGCGTGCCGACCACCACCGGCGAACTCCCAGGCTCCACAACGGAGTCCGTTACCGGGTCCGCCCGTCCCGGCGAACCGGCGGCCGTGCCTCCGGCCGCCGACGGGCGTACCCGAGCCGCCGAACCTCCGGGCCCCACAGCGCGCCCCCGTGCCGGGTCCGCCCGCCCGGGCGAACCGTCGACTGTGCCTCCCGTCGATGCCGGATGCACGGAATCCGCCGGACTCGCCCTCCCCGCCGGGGGAGCCGAAGCGGGGCCGGCCGGCGGCGACGGGTTCGCGGGCGCGGATTCCGCCGGTCCCGCATCCGGGCCCGGCTCGGGAACCGCCGACGGAACCGCCGACGGAACCGTCGTCGGGACCGGAAGCGCCCTCGGGATCATCGACGCGGCGGAGCGGGCCCGTCTCGCCGGACGTCCGGCCCGGGCGCGGGAGTTGCTCGCGCGCGCCGGGTACGAGGGGGCGCCCGACGTGGTCCGCGGGGCGGCCCAGTTGGTGAACGGGCAGCTCGGCCTCCAGGACGGTCCCGTCGCCGACGCCCGCGAAGTGCTGCTGCTGGCGGCCGAGTTGCTGGCCGAGGCCGAGCCCGCCCGCGCCCTGGCCGCCCGGCTCGCCGCGATGGAGGCCGCCTGGGCGATGGGCGACGCGGCGGCCTGCCTGGAGGCCCTCGACCCCGGGCCCGGACGGCGCGGATCCGACGACGTGAACCCCGTTGCGGGGGCCACGCGTTCCGGGGCACCGGGCCACGTGGCCGGGCCGCCGGAGGGCGACGGCGGGGTCGCCGCGTACCGGGCGGGGATGTCGGCGGTCATGCGGGGCCGGCTGGACACCGGACGGACGCGGCTGCGGGAAGTGGTCGACGGGGCGGGGGCCGCCGGGGTCCCCGACGGTCCCGAGTCCCTGCTGCTGGCCGGGGGAGCCGCGCTCGTGGCCGGGGACCTCGCCGCCGCCTGCCGGGCCAGCTCCCGTGCGCTGGCCGTGGCCAGGGCGCGCGGACCGCGCATCCTGGTCGCCCAGGCCCTGGAACGCCTTGCCTACGGGGAACTGCGGGCCGGCCGGCACGCGCGCGCCCGCGCCCACGCCGAGGACGGCCTGCGCACCGCGCTCGCGGCCGGGCAGAGCAACCTCGTGGCCCACCATCACGCGATCCTCGCGCTGGCGGCGTCCGTCGAGGGGTCGCAGGAGGCCGTCGCGGAGCACGCGTCCGCCGCCGAGCGCATCGCCGCACCGCACGGCCTCGCGCAGGCGGCCACCCTGTCCCAATGGGCGCGGGCCCGTGCCGATCTGGCCCGTGGCCGGCTCCCGGAGGCCGCCGCGCGGCTCGGACCGCTGGTCGGCGCCGGGCCCCGGCACGGGCACTTCGCCCTGCGGATGCTCGCCGTCCCCTGCTTCGTCGAGGCGGCCGCCCGCACCGGCCAGGCGGAGGCCGCCCGGTCGGCGCTCGCCGAGTTCACGCACTGGGCCGCGCAGGGCGCCGATCCCCAGGCACCCGCACAACTGGCCCGCTGTCAGGCGCTGTTGAGCGACGGTGACAGCTGCGAGCCGCTGTACGCCGCCGCGCTCGCCCACCACGAGGAAGCCGGCGGCGACTTCGAGCGCGGCCGTACCCAACTCCTCTACGGCGCATGGCTGAGGCGGCGCCGCCGCCCGGGGGAGGCCCGCGGGCGCCTTCGGGACGCGCTCGTGTCCTTCGAGCGGGGCGGCGCGCTGGGCTGGGCCGCGCAGACGAGAGCGGAACTGCGGGCCACAGGCGACGCTGCCCCTGCCGAACCGGTGGGTCCACTGGCCCTCCTGACACCCCAACAGCTGCGGATCGCCCGCTGTGTGGCGGAGGGAGCGACCAACCGCGAGGTGGCGCTGCGTCTGTCGGTCAGCCCCCGCACGGTGGACCACCACCTGCGGAATGTCTTCGCCGCCCTGGGGGTCCGCTCCCGGGTGGAACTCTCCCGCTGGGTGGACCGCGCGGAGAAGACCACCGCACACCCCTAGGTACCGACTGGGCGGTATGTCATCCTGCGGGATCAGGAGGTCCGGAGCACCCGTGTGCCGCGCGTCGGCCGCCGGGACCGGCCGGACCGAGCCGACTCCGGTGGAGGACAGCGATGCAGCACCTCGTACCCGCCCACGGCCGGCCCCTGCCCGGACGGCGGCCCCTGGTACCGGCCGCGCGCTCCGCCGTCGACGCGGAGGCGCTCTCGGTCCTGCACCGCGCCGCCCGGGCGCTGATGGCGGGCCTGCCCGAACTGACCGAGCGTCTGATGACCCTGCTGAGGGAGCGTGAACCCGCCTACCGCACGGCGATGGAGGCCGACGCGGACGGTGTGCGCGACGAGGTGCAGCGTTCGTTGCGGCTCAACGTCGGCTCCCTGATCCGGCCCGGCGAACTGCGCGAGGACGCCCAGCGCTGCTCCTGGGCCATCGGCAGGGCGCGGGCCGAACGCGGACTCCCGCTGGACGCCCTGCTGCGCGCCTTCCGTCTCGGCGGCGGCATGATCTGGCAGGAACTCGTCGACGAGACGACCCGCCGGCATCCCGCCGACGCCCGTCTGCTCGTCCATGTGGCCGCGGATGTCTGGAACTTCGTCGACGACCACTGCGCCGTGGTGGCCGACGCCTACCGGCAGACCGAGCGCGAACTGATGTGGCGCCGCGAGAACAGGCTGCGCCTGATGACGGCCGCGCTGCTCGACGGCACCGCGCGGATCGCCGACCTGCCCGCCACCGCGGCCGCCCTCGGCCTCCCCGAACAGGGGAGATACGCGGTCGTCCTGGCCCGTCTGCCGGCCGGCCGGGCGTTCGCCGACGCACGGAGCCAGGTGCGCCTCTCGGGCCTGCGGGTCCTGTGGTACCGCGACCGTGACCGCGACGGCGCGGGCAGCTACGGCATCGTGCTGCTCGGCGGCCACCCCCACGACGGGGACGGACCGGGCCACGGCCACGAGAGCGGACTCCTCGACACCGGCGCCGGACCGGCGTACGGCACGGAGGAGCGGCCCTCGGACAGCGGTGACGCCGGCGACGGACCGGACGAGGGGCGCCCATGGGCGTACGGACTCGACGTGGACGCCGGGGAGATCGCCCGTCGGCTGACCGCCCCGCCGGTGGCCCGGATCGGGGTCAGCCCGGTGGTGGAGGGACTCGCGGCGATCGGTGACGCCCGCCGCCTGGCCGACACCGCCCTGCGGGCCTGCCCCCGGTCCGGCGGCACCGTCGTGCTGGAGGAGCACCTGCCCGCGGCGCTCGTCGTCTCCGCGCCGGCCCTCGGCGCCGCGCTCGCCGAGCGGGTCCTCGGGCCGCTGCTGCGGCTGGACCTGTCCGACCGGGACATCATGCTGGACACCCTCACGGCCTGGCTCGCCTGCGACGGCTCCGCCCAGCGGGCCGCAGGGCGGCTCTACTGCCACCGCAACACGGTCCTGAACCGGCTGCGCCGCTGCGAGCAGCTCACCGGCCGCTCGCTGACCCGCCCGGCGGACGTGGTGGAGCTGTCCCTGGCGCTGGCCGCGCACACGCTGCTCGACCCCTGAGCGGCGCCCGGCGTCCTGTCGCGAGCGGAGCCCCGCCCGCGGCGTGAAAGGAAAGTTGCGCAATTTTTATTGCGCAACTTTCCTTTCGTGTCTACGCTGGCGGCATGCCACGCAAGGAAGACCGGCGGATCAGCGACATGGGGACGCTCAAGGCGATCGCCCACCCGCTCCGCATGCAGCTGTACCGCGCCCTGCACGTCGCCGGCGCGGCCACCGCGTCCCAGCTCGGTGAGCAGGTCGACGAGGCGCCCTCGCTCGTCAGTTACCACCTGCGCAAACTCGCCGAGCACGGCCTGATCGAGGAGGCCGAGCCGCGCAGCGGAGACGGCCGTGAACGCTGGTGGCAGGCGGCCTCGGAAGGCGTGAGCGTCCACGACGAGGACTTCCGGAGCGCCCCCGAGAAGGCCGCCGCCCACACCGCCTTCGCCCGGCTCCTCGTCGATCAGCGGGCCGCCCAGTACCGGCGCTTCCTGGACGAGCGGCACGCCTGGGGCGCCGCATGGGGCGACGCCGCGTCCGACTCCGAGTCCAACCTGCGTCTGACACCGGCCGAACTGAGCGCGCTCAACAAGGAGTTGCTCGACGTCATCCGGAAGTACGACGAGAAGGGCCGCACGGACGAGGCGGCAGGCGACACCGAGGGGCGCGAGCACGTCGCGCTGCACACGTACGGCTTCCCGTTCCGCGCCTGACTCCGAGAGGACCCGGTCCGTGACCACGACCGTCATACCGCCCGCCGTCCGGCCCCCCGCCGGGCCCGCCCACCGCGACGGCAACGTACTGCGCTGGCTCGGTGCCTACACGGCCTCGATGATCGGCGACAACGTCTTCTACATCGCCCTGTCCTGGGCGGCCGTCCGGTCCGGCACGCCCTCGCAGGCGGGGCTCGTGATGGCTGTCAGCGCCGTGCCGCGGGCCCTGCTGATGCTGGGCGGGGGAGTGGTCGCCGACCGGTTCGGGCCGCGCAGGGTGGTCATCGGGAGCGACGCGGTGCGGTGCGCGGCCGTCCTGACCGTCGCCGCGCTGCTCTTCGTGGCGCATCCCGGGCTGTGGCTGCTGGCGCTGCTCGCCGTGGTCTTCGGCATCGTCGACGCCGTGTTCATGCCCGCCGTGGGCGCCCTGCCCGCCCGGGTCACCGGCCGGGACCAGCTCGCCCGGGTCCAGGGCATGCGCGGCCTCGCCGTCCGTTTCGCCAACGTGGTGGGCGCGCCCCTCGGCGGACTCGGCGTTGCCCTCGGCGGCTCGGCGACGGCGTTCGCGCTCGCCGGCCTGCTCATCGCGGTCTCGGTGCCGCTGCTGATCTCCGTACGGATGCGGGAGACGCCGCCGGCCGGCGGCGCGAACACGGCGAACACGGCGGACGCGGCGAACACGGCGCCCGCTGGTGCCGAGGCCGTCGGCCCGCCCGGGGACCCGGACGGCAGCCCGGACGGCGTCCCCGCGCGCGGGGACGCGTCCGGCCCGCACGCGCGCGTGCCCGACGCCGAGGACGGTGCGGCCGCGGTACCGGAGCGACCCGCCACCGCGTGGCGCGATCTGCGCGACGGACTGCGCTACATCCGTGGCCACCGGGTGCTCGCCCCGCTCATCGTCACCATCGCCCTCGGCGACCTCGGCTTCGTCGGCCCCCTGAACGTGGGACTGGCCCTGCTCGCCGACCGGCGAGGATGGGGCGCTTCCGGCATGGGCCTCGTGGTCGCCGCCTTCGGCGCCGGCGCGGGAGCCGCCGCGCTGCTGCTGGCCTGGCGCGGCACCCTGCCGCGCGCCGGGAGCGCCGGCGCCGCGGCCCTCCTCGGCGGCTCGGTCGCCATCGGCGCCCTCGCCCAGGTGCCGGGCGTGGGCGCGGCCGTCGGTGTCGCCCTCGCCATCGGACTGCTCGCCGGACTCAGCGGGGCCCTGTGCGGAGCACTCCTGCAGACCCAGTCCGACCCCGCCTACCTGGGCCGGGTCACCGCCGTCGCCGGCATCGTCAGTCTCGGCCTCGCCCCGCTCAGCATGCCGCTGACCGCCGCCGCCATCGGCTGGTGGGGCACCGGACCGGTCTTCGCCGGCAGCGCGGTCGTGTGCGGCCTCGGCGGGGTCGTCGCGCTGGCCGTACGGGACCTGCGGCGGGCCGAGCTGCCCCGCTGACGGGTTCGCGACCGAACGAGCCGGGAGCCCACACCGTCGGCCGGCGAACGACGACCGCCGAAGCGGGGGACTCCCGGCCCGGTGTCCTCAGATCCCCAGCTGCTTCCCTTCCTGAAGCCTGGTGATCGCCTCCTTGTCGCCGTCCAGCTCGACGTCCGCGACGGCCTGCCGGCCGAACGCGAACATCAGCAGCTCGGAGGGCTCGCCGGTCACCGTCACGACCGGCGTGTTCTTGTTCAGGACCGTCGTCTGGCCGTTCGGACGGCGCAGCACCACGCCCGTCGGGGTGCCGCGCCCCATCAGCCGTGCCGTGCGCTCCAGACGCGACCAGAGGGCCTCCTGGAACACCGCGTCCAGCGGGCGCGGAGTCCAGCCGGGCTGCGCCCGCCGCACGTCCTCGGTGTGGACGTAGAACTCGACCACGTTGGACGCCTCGTCGATCTGCTTCAGCGAGAACGGCGAGAACCGCGGCGGGCCCGTACGGACCAGCTGGATCAGTTCCTCGTACGGCTTCGTGGCGAACTCGGCCATCACCCGGTCGAGGCGCGGGGCGAGCTGCTTGACGAGGAGGCCGCCGGCCGCGTCGGGGCGGCGCTCGCGGACCACCACATGGGCCGCGAGGTCCCGGGAGTTCCAGCCCTCGCAGAGGGTCGGGGCCTCCGGGCCCACGGCTTCCAACAGGTCGGCGAGAAGGAGTCGTTCACGCTTCGCATGGGTCGACATGCCAGCCAGCCTACGACCGGGTAGCCGGTCCGCCCAGTGGAGAACAGGGCGGATCCGGCCAGGCGTGCCCCGGGGACGGCCATCAGGTCCGGCCTGTGGACAACGGGCGGGTACGTCCGCCGGGCGCGGCACAATGGCACGCATGACCAGCACGCCTCCGCCCAGCAGCCTCGACCCCGAGATCGCCGCCCGCCTCAAGCGCGGCGCCGACGGACTCGTCCCCGCCATCGCCCAGCAGTACGACACCGGTGAGGTGCTGATGCTCGGCTGGATGGACGACGAGGCGCTGCATCGCACCCTCACCACGGGCCGCTGCACCTACTGGTCGCGCAGCCGCCAGGAGTACTGGGTGAAGGGCGACACCTCCGGCCACGTCCAGCACGTGAAGTCCGTGTCCCTGGACTGCGACGCGGACACCGTCCTGGTGCGCGTCGACCAGGTGGGCGCCGCCTGCCACACCGGAGACCGCACCTGCTTCGACGCCGACGTGCTGCTGAAGGACGCGGGGACCGCACCCGAGGGCGCCGATTCCGGTGCACCCGCCCGGGATCAGTAAGGTCAGCCGCCATGGACCTCGAGACGTTCCGCAAGCTGGCCACCGACCGCCGTGTCATCCCCGTCAGCCGCAAGCTGCTCGCGGACGGCGACACGCCGGTCGCGCTCTACCGCAAGCTGGCCGCCGAGCGCCCCGGCACGTTCCTGCTCGAATCCGCGGAGAACGGCCGCACCTCCCTGTCCTGGTCCCGCTACTCCTTCGTCGGCGTCCGCTCCGCCGCGACCCTCACGGAGCGGGACGGACAGGCGCACTGGCTCGGCACCCCGCCGGTCGGCGTGCCCGTGGACGGCGACCCGCTCGTCGCCCTGCGCGCCACCATCCAGGCGCTGCACACCCCGCACGGCGAGGGCCTGCCCCCGTTCACCGGCGGCATGGTCGGCTATCTGGGCTACGACATCGTGCGCCGCCTGGAGAAGATCGGCCCCGGCGAACGCGACGACCTGAAGCTGCCCGAGCTGACCATGCTGCTCACCAGCGACCTGGCCGTCCTCGACCACTGGGACGGCTCGGTCCAGCTCATCGCCAACGCGATCAACCACAACGACCTCGACACGGGTGTCGACGAGGCCTACGCCGACGCGGTCGCCCGCCTCGACGCCATGGAGGCCGACCTCTCGCGCGCGGTCTCCCAGCCGCCCGCCGCGCTCCCGCCCTCGGAACTGCCGGAGTACACCGCGCTCTGGGGCGGCCCCGACTTCCGGGCGGCCGTCGAGGACGTCAAGGAGCGCATCCGGGCCGGCGAGGCCTTCCAGGTCGTCCCCTCCCAGCGCTTCGAAACGCCGTGCACGGCCAGCGCGTTGGACGTCTACCGCGTGCTGCGGGCGACCAACCCCTCCCCGTACATGTACCTGTTCCGCTTCGACGGGTTCGATGTCGTCGGGTCCTCCCCGGAGGCCCTCGTCAAGGTCGAGGACGGGCAGGCGATGGTGCACCCCATCGCGGGCACCCGGCCGCGCGGCGCCACCGTCCAGGAGGACCAGGCCCTCGCCGACGAGCTGATCGCCGACCCCAAGGAGCGCGCGGAGCACCTCATGCTCGTCGACCTCGGACGCAACGACCTGGGACGGGTCTGCGAGCCGGGCTCCGTCGAGGTCGTCGACTTCATGTCCATCGAGCGGTACTCGCACGTGATGCACATCGTGTCCACGGTGACCGGCCGCGTCGCCGCCGGCCGCACCGCGTTCGACGTGCTCACCGCCTGCTTCCCCGCCGGCACCCTGTCCGGCGCGCCCAAGCCGCGCGCGATGCAGATCATCGACGAACTGGAGCCCTCCCGGCGCGGGTTGTACGGCGGCTGCGTCGGCTACCTGGACTTCGCGGGCGACTCCGACACCGCCATCGCCATCCGCACGGCCCTGCTGCGCGACGGCACGGCGTACGTCCAGGCGGGCGCCGGCATCGTCGCCGACTCGGTCCCGGAGGCGGAGGACGAGGAGTGCCGCAACAAGGCGTCGGCGGTACTGAGGGCGGTCCACACGGCGAACCGCCTCGGCACCTGACCCCCGCGGCCCGGCTCCGCCCCCGGGACCCGGAGGGCGAGCCCCGGGCGTCACGCAGGCCGTGCGCCGCGGTCGTCGCCCCCGGCAGGCCCGGGGACGGCCCACCCGGCGGTGCCGCTCGCGCGCCCGGACCGGCCCCTGGAGCGGTCGGGCAGCGGGCAGTTGAAGGACGTCCGGCCGGGGGCGCGGCCGGGCCGGTGCGGGCAATAGGACGAGGGTCACGTGTGCCCCGGGTGACGGTTCGCCCAGGGTTCAGGCGATAGTGGAGTACGTGACTGCTGTACCTCACCCCCGATCCGAAGCCGCCGGACCCTCCCGGTCCGGCCGCCGCAGCCTTGGCGTGGCCCTGCTGAGCGGTGCGCTCGGCGCGGCCGTGGCCCTGCTGTCCACCCGGCAGAGCTGGGCGGAGGGGACCGCGACCGTGGCCGGCGGCGCCTTTCCGCTGACCGCCAAGGGCAGCGACGTCACGGGTGTGCCCGCGGCGCTCGCGATAGTCGGCCTCGCCGCGCTCGTCGCCGTCTTCGCCGTCCGCCGCTCCGGCCGCCTGCTGGTCTCCGTGCTGCTCGCCCTCTCCGGCGCGGGCACGGTCGTGGCGGCCGTCCTCGGCGCCGGCGACAGCTCCGCCCTCGACGAACAGGCCGCCGCCGCCTCCGGCAACACCGCCGCCACCGCGGTCGGACTCAGCCACACCGCCTGGCCGTACGTGGCCGCGGCGGGCGGCGCGCTGATCCTGCTGGCCGGCCTGCTCGCCGTGCGCTACGGCCGGCTGTGGCCCGCCATGTCCGGCCGCTACGAGCGCGACGGCGCCCCCCGGCCCCGCAGGACGAAGCCGGTGGACCCGGACCGCCCCGAGGACCTCTGGAAGGCCCTGGACCGCGGCGAGGACCCGACCGGCCCCGACCCCGCCGGGACCTGAGCCCCGCCCCGGCAGGCCCTGCGTCCCCGCCCGGCCGGGCCATCCGCCCCGGGCCGTACGTCCCGACCTGGCCGGACCGACGCGCGAGCGGCGACCCCCGGCTCACGGCGGACCCGTCCGTACGGGACAATGGACGGTGAGCGTCCGACTCACACACGCACACAGCAACGAGGAGCAAGTCATGGCGGGCAGCAGCCACGGTCACACCCCGGCCGCCTGGACCGGTGTCATCATCGCCTTCATCGGTTTCTGCATCTCGGGTGCCTTCATGGTGATGGCCGACCCGCTGGGCTTCTGGGCCGGTCTGGTCGTCGTCGCCCTCGGTGGTGTCGTCGGCATGGTCATGCGGAGCATGGGCCTGGGCCAGCCGAAGACCTCCTCCCAGCAGGTCGCGCGCGCCCGGGAGACCGTGAGCGCCGACGCCTGATCCGCGAAGGTCTTCGCCGATAGGCGGTCCCGGCACATCCGCCGGGGCCGCCTTTCGCGTACCGGGCGAGCGTCCGCCCCGCGCGCGGGGCAGAATGCGTCGGGTGAACGCCGAATCCCAGAGGGTGACGCAGACCGGGGGCCCCGCACCCTGGAGCACGTCCGCCACGGAGCCGCACACCGGTCGTGCCGCGCAGGCGCACACGGTCCCCGCTCCGGCCCCGGCGGCCCCCGCGGGCCCCGCGGGCCCCGCGGGTCCTTCCACGGGGACGGGCACCGGCGCGGTGCTGTGGCGGCTCGCCGTCCCGGCCGGGATGCTCGCGGCCGTCGTCGGCGCCTTCGCCTACGTGGGGGCCGTCGATCCCAACCAGCCCGGCCACTACCCGGTCTGCCCGCTGCTGCGCCTCACCGGCGTGTACTGCCCCGGCTGCGGCGGTCTGCGCAGCGCGCACGCCTTCGTCCACGGAGACATCGCCGCCGCGCTCACGGACAACGCTCTCGCCGTCGCCGGCTATGTCGTCTTCGCCGCCGTGTGGGCCTTCTGGGTGATCCGTGTCGCGCGCGGGCGGCCCGCCCGGCTCGACCTCGGACCGGTCCACCTGTGGAGCGTGGGCGCGTTGGTGCTGGTCTTCACGGTTGTCCGGAACCTGCCCTTCGGCGGCTGGTTGCATCCTTGATCAAATGACAAATGTCCAGGTAGTGGGACCGGCGTCAACCGGATGCGAGGGCTACGCCTTCCTCCGGATACCATCGCAGTGACCCACTTTTCCGTCAGCGACGGAGAACCCGGGTCGACTGCTCCACCGCTTCAACCGTCCACCGCAGGGAAGGGGGCCGCTCGCGTGAGTGTGCTCGA
The DNA here is from genome assembly GCF_036231965.1 of Streptomyces sp. NBC_01428. Taxonomy (NCBI): domain Bacteria; kingdom Bacillati; phylum Actinomycetota; class Actinomycetes; order Kitasatosporales; family Streptomycetaceae; genus Streptomyces; species Streptomyces sp. NBC_01428. Next base: position 6,741,996 of record NZ_CP109499.1, read on the forward strand.
CGAGATCATCGACGGAGTCCGTGCCGACCTCGCGGAGCGGCAGGCGCGCGTCAGCCTCGACGAGCTCAAGGAGCGCGCGGCGAAGGCTCCTGCGGCCAAGGACGGCGTCGCCGCCCTGCGAGGCGACGGCGTCAAGGTCATCTGCGAGGTCAAGCGGTCCAGCCCCTCCAAGGGCGCGCTCGCCGCGATCGCCGACCCGGCGGCCCTGGCGGCCGACTACGAGGCGGGCGGCGCGGCCGTCATCTCCGTCCTCACCGAACAGCGCCGCTTCGGCGGTTCGCTCGCCGACCTGGAGGCCGTCCGCGCCCGCGTGGACGTCCCGGTCCTGCGCAAGGACTTCATCGTCACGTCGTACCAGCTCTGGGAGGCCCGCGCGTACGGCGCCGACCTGGCGCTGCTCATCGTCGCGGCCCTCGACCAGCCCGCCCTGGAGTCCCTCATCGAGCGCGCCGAGTCCATCGGACTCACGCCGATCGTCGAGGTGCACGACGAGGACGAGGTCGAGCGGGCGGTGGACGCCGGAGCGAAGATCATCGGTGTCAACGCGCGCAACCTCAAGACGCTGAAGGTCGACCGCACCACCTTCGAGCGCGTCGCACCCGAGATCCCCGACGACCTCGTCAAGATCGCCGAGTCCGGTGTCCGCGGCCCGCACGACCTCATCGCGTACGCCAACGCGGGCGCCGACGCCGTCCTCGTCGGCGAGTCCCTCGTCACCGGCCGCGACCCGAAGACCGCCGTCTCCGACCTCGTCGCCGCCGGTGCCCACCCGGCGCTGCGGCACGGACGGGACTGACCCGCCGGTGACCACCCCGACCCTCGCCGCCGCCGTACCCCGTCCGGGCTCCCGCCCCGACGGCGTACCGGCGCGCGCGGGGTCGGCCCTGCCGGACCGGTCCGGCGATCTTCTCCGGTCTCCCGTCGGATCGCCCGTACCGCGCACGGACGACGGGGACTCCGTCCCGTCCGCCGCGCCGGACGGGCCCCTCGACCTTCCCGGCCGCTCCGGGACCGGGCGGCCCCTCGTGCCGTCCGGCGCGGCGCTCCCCGCCGCCTCCTCGGCCCGCGATCCCTACGCGCGGCTGGCCCGCGGCTGCCGTCCGCGCGGCTGCCGGGCCCCCGCCCGCCGCGTCCACGGACGCCGCGTCCGCTACGTCATCGGCGACGAGCCGGGTCAGGTCAACGGCATGCGATGGCCCGAGCGCGTACGCGCGCTCCCGCCCCGTCCGGCCGGCCCCACCTCACAGGCGGGCTGAACACGGTCCTCCCCTCGGGCGGACCGGCCGGTACCGCCACCCCCGTTCCCGTGACAGCACGTCCGTCGCGGTCCGGAGGGACACGCGGCGGGGCGGCGGTGTCACCGACGAGCACGTCGGTGACGGCGGAGCGCGGGTGCGTCCGGCTGCCGTGACCCCTGTCCGACCCGAAACCGGGGCTGTCGCCCCTGCGAGGTAACCGCATGCCCAGCGAGTTCTTCATTCCCGACCCCGAGGGTCAAGTCCCCACCGCCGAGGGCTACTTCGGCGCGTTCGGCGGCAAGTTCATCCCGGAGGCGCTGGTCGCCGCCGTGGACGAGGTCGCCGTCGAGTACGACAAGGCGAAGTCCGACCCCGAGTTCGCCCGCGAACTCGACGACCTGCTCGTCCACTACACCGGACGCCCCAGCTCCCTGACGGAGGTGCCGCGCTTCGCCGAACACGCGGGCGGCGCACGCGTCTTCCTCAAGCGCGAGGACCTCAACCACACCGGCTCGCACAAGATCAACAACGTGCTCGGCCAGGCCCTGCTCACCAAGCGCATGGGCAAGACCCGCGTCATCGCGGAGACCGGCGCCGGCCAGCACGGCGTCGCCACGGCCACCGCCTGTGCGCTGTTCGGCCTCGAATGCACCATCTACATGGGCGAGATCGACACCCAGCGCCAGGCGCTGAACGTGGCCCGGATGCGGATGCTCGGCGCCGAGGTCATCGCCGTGAAGTCCGGCTCGCGCACCCTCAAGGACGCCATCAACGAGGCGTTCCGCGACTGGGTCGCCAACGTCGACCGCACCCACTACCTCTTCGGCACGGTGGCGGGCCCGCACCCCTTCCCCGCCATGGTCCGCGACTTCCACCGCGTCATCGGCGTCGAGGCCCGCCGGCAGATCCTGGAGCGCGCCGGACGGCTGCCCGACGCCGCCATCGCCTGTGTCGGCGGCGGCTCGAACGCCATCGGCCTCTTCCACGCCTTCATCCCCGACAGCGACGTCCGCCTGATCGGCTGCGAACCGGCCGGCCACGGCGTGGAGACCGGCGAGCACGCGGCGACGCTGACCGCCGGCGAGCCCGGCATCCTGCACGGATCGCGGTCGTACGTCCTCCAGGACGAGGAGGGCCAGATCACCGAGCCCTACTCGATCTCGGCCGGACTCGACTACCCCGGCATCGGCCCCGAGCACGCCTACCTCAAGGACAGCGGCCGCGGCGAGTACCGCGCGGTCACCGACGACGCGGCGATGCAGGCCCTGCGGCTGCTCTCCCGCACGGAGGGCATCATCCCGGCCATCGAGAGCGCCCACGCCCTCGCCGGGGCCCTGGAGGTCGGCAGGGAGCTGGGCAAGGACGGGCTGATCGTCGTCAACCTGTCCGGGCGCGGCGACAAGGACATGGACACCGCCGCCCGCTACTTCGGCCTGTACGAGACCGGGGCCGACGCCGTCGTCCCCGCGGACGCCGAGGGCGAGCACGCGGAGATCGAAGGGGACGCCAAGTGAGCGGCAACATCCAGCTGTTGAGCGACACGCTCGCCGCCGCGAAGGCCGAGGGCCGGTCCGCCCTCATCGCCTACCTGCCGGCCGGGTTCCCGACCGTCGACGGCGGGATCTCCGCCGTCAAGGCCGTCTTCGAGGGCGGCGCCGACATCGTCGAGGTCGGGCTGCCGCACAGCGACCCCGTCCTCGACGGGCCCGTCATCCAGACCGCCGACGACATCGCCCTGCGAGGCGGCCTCAAGATCGCGGACGTGATGCGGACGGTCCGGGAGGCCTTCGCGGCCACCGGCAGGCCGGTCCTCGTCATGACGTACTGGAACCCCATCGACCGCTACGGCGTCGAGCGGTTCACCGCCGAGCTCGCCGAGGCGGGCGGCGCGGGCTGCATCCTGCCCGACCTGCCCGTGCAGGAGTCGGCCCTGTGGAGGGAGCACGCCGAGAAGCACGGCCTCGCGACCGTCTTCGTCGTCGCGCCCAGCAGCAAGGACGCCCGGCTCGCCGAGATCACCGCGGCGGGCAGCGGCTTCGTCTACGCGGCCTCGCTGATGGGCGTCACCGGAACGCGCGCCTCGGTCGGGGCGCAGGCCCAGGAACTGGTCGCGCGCACCAAGGCGACCACCGACCTGCCCGTCTGCGTCGGCCTCGGCGTCTCGAACGCCACCCAGGCCGCCGAGGTGGCCGGCTTCGCCGACGGCGTGATCGTCGGCTCCGCGTTCGTGAAGCTGATGCTGGACGCCCCGGACGAGGCGGCCGGTCTCGACGCCGTCCGCGCGCTCGCCGGCGACCTCGCGAAGGGCGTGCGCGGAACGGCGTGACGCCGGAGAGCGTGTCCGTACGTAACGGACAATACGCTCACTCGAACGGGTGGACCTTGGACCGGGGAGGCGCGCTGCGCCTCCCCGGTTCGTTCTGCCGGATGTGAGCGAGAAGAACCGTGACGGAAAGCGCAGCGCCCGCGAGCGGATGGCGGCGGAGCGAGAGAAGCAGAAGACCTCGGAGAAGCGCCGGCGCGCGCTGATCGTGGGGGCCTCGGTGGTCTGCGTGCTGGGTCTGGCGGCCGTGATCGGCGTGGTCGCCGCCAACTCGGGCAAGGACAAGAAGAGCGACGCCGCGGGCCCGGTCGTGACGCCCTCGGGCGCCACCGGCAAGGACAGTCTCGCCATCCCCGTCGGCAAGGACGGCGCCAAGTCGACCCTCACGGTCTGGGAGGACTTCCGCTGCCCGGCCTGCCAGGCCTTCGAGACGACGTACCGCCCGACCATCCACGAGCTGGTCGACGCCGGTCAGCTCAAGGTGGAGTACCACCTCGTCACGCTGATCGACGGGAACATGGGAGGAAGCGGCTCCCGCCAGGCGGCGAACGCCGCGGCCTGCGCCCAGGACGCCGGCAAGTTCAGCGCGTACCACGACGTGCTCTACGAGAACCAGCCCCAGGAGACCGAGGACACCTTCGCCGACAACGCCAAGCTCATCGAGCTCGCCGGCAAGGTCGACGGCCTGGACACCCCCGCGTTCCAGAAGTGTGTGAACGACGGGACGCACGACAGCTGGGTCACGAAGTCGAACGCCGCGTTCCAGAGCAGCGGCTTCAACGGCACGCCGACGGTGCTCCTCGGCGGCAAGAACATCTACGCGGACCAGTCGATGACCCCCGCCAAGCTGAAGCAGATGGTCGAGGCCGAGAACAAGGGCTGAGCCGCCCCTCGGCCCAGGTGCCCCGGCCTGTCGGACGGGCCGGGGGCACCGGCCGTCGGGGGCCCGTGGGTCACAGCACGTTATGGACCCGTTGCAGGGCTGCCCGCCGTCGGTGGCGTCCGGCACGGTAGCGTCGACCCTGCCATGGAACTTGCCTTCATCCCCAGCCCGTCGCGCGGTGTGCTGCACCTCGGCCCCATTCCGCTGCGCGGCTACGCGTTCTGCATCATCATCGGCGTCTTCCTCGCCGTCTGGCTCGGCAACCGGCGCTGGATCGCCCGGGGCGGCCGGACCGGCACGGTGGCGGACATCGCGGTCTGGGCCGTGCCGTTCGGCCTCGTCGGCGGCCGCCTCTACCACGTGATCACGGACTACGAGCTGTACTTCAGCGCCGGCCGTGACTGGGTGGACGCCTTCAAGATCTGGGAGGGCGGCCTCGGCATCTGGGGCGCGATCGCGCTCGGCGCGGTGGGCGCCTGGATCGGTTGCCGCCGCCGGGGCATCCCGCTGCCCGCGTGGGCCGACGCCGTCGCACCCGGTATCGCCTTCGCGCAGGCGGCCGGACGCTGGGGCAACTGGTTCAACCAGGAGCTGTACGGCCGGGCGACGGACCTCCCGTGGGCGCTGCACATCACGTCCTCGACGGACGGCCGCGTCCCCGGCTACTACCACCCGACGTTCCTGTACGAGTCGCTGTGGTGCATCGGCGTCGGCCTGCTGGTCATCTGGGCCGACCGCCGCTTCACGCTCGGCCACGGACGCGCCTTCGCGCTGTACGTCGCCGCCTACTGCGTGGGCCGGTTCTGGATCGAGTACATGCGCGTCGACGACGCCCACCACATCCTGGGCCTGCGTCTCAACGACTGGACCGCGATCGGCGTCTTCCTCCTCGCGGTGCTGTACATCGTGCTCTCGTCCCGGATGCGTCCGGGCCGCGAGGCGGTCGTGGAGCCCGGCGCCGGTCCGGACGCCCCCTCCGACGCCGACACGTCGACGGCCCCCGCCGGGACGGAGGGCGAGACCGGGACGGACGCCGAGAAGGCCGACAGCAAGGACGCGGCCGACGCCGGGGCGGTCGGCCTCGACAAGCCCGCCGCAGAGGACTCCGCCGGTTCCGGGGAGCCCACCGACGCCGACGCGTCCGCCGCTCGGACGGAGTCCGCGACGGAGCCCGACGAGGCGTCCGACGCCCCGTCCGCGTCGTCGGCCTCGTCCCGGGACGAGGCCGGGTCGGCCAAGAAGAGCTGAGTTCCGCCCGTACGCCGAAGGGGGCGCCGCGTTCCAGGACGCGGCGCCCCCTTCGCGTCGTTCAGACCGTGCGCCGGGCCAGGGCGAGGGTGCGACGGGCCCCCGTGACCACCGCAGCGTCGATGAAGCGGCCGTCCGGCAGCGCCTGGGCGCCCGGTTCCGCGGCGGCGGCCGCGACGACCGCCTCGGCCGCGTCGATCTCGGCGGGAGTGGGGAGGTAGGCCCGCTCGATGACGGGGAGCTGGCGGGGGTGGATGGCCGCGCGGCCGAGGAAGCCGAGCGCGCGCCCGTGCGCGCAGGACGCGGCGAGGCCCTCCACGTCGCGGATGTCGGGGTAGACCGTCTGGACGGGCGGCGGCAGTCCGGCCGCCCGGGCGGCCACGATCACCCGGGCCCGGGACCAGTCCAGGCCCGTCTCGCCGCGGATGCCGAGGTCGGCGCACAGGTCCGCCTCACCGATCGCGATGCCCCGCAGCGCCGGGTGCGACGAGGCGATGTCGAAGGCCTGCTCGACGCCGAGGGCCGTCTCCAGCAGGGCGTACAGCGGGATCGCGCCGCCCTCCGCCGGGGTCGCGCTCTCCGCGACCCGGACGACGTCGGAGCGCGAGGTGACCTTCGGCAGCCGCAGACCGGACAGGCCGGGCAGCGGCGAGAGGGTCTTCAGATCGGTGTCGGCGAACGGGCCGTCGAGGGCGTTGACCCGCACGTGCACCGGGACGGGGGGCCGCTGCGCGAGGAGCTCGGCGGTGGCGGCACGGGCGTACCCCTTGCGGTCCGGGGCGACCGCGTCCTCCAGGTCGACGAGCACGACGTCCGCACCGGAGGAGAGGGCCTTGGCCACCACCTCGGGGCGGTCACCGGGCGCGTACAGGTAGGTGAGGGGCGGCAGCTCCGCCGTCACAGCGCGCCCTCCGCTCTGAGCGCCTCGATCTCGGGCCCCGTCAGGCCGAGTTCGGTGAGCACGGCGTCGGTGTCCGCGCCGTGCGGGCGGCCCGCCCAGTGGATCGCGCCGGGCGTGGCCGAGAGCCGGAAGAGGACGTTCTGCATGCGCAGCGGGCCCAGCTCGGGATCGTCGACGGTGGTGACGGAGTCCAGGGCCTGGTACTGCGGGTCGGTCATGACGTCCCGGACGTCCTGGACGGGGGCCACCGCCGCCTCCGCCTTCTCGAACTCCGCGAGGACCTCGTCCCGGCTGTGCCGGGCGATCCAGGCGCCGACCGCCCCGTCGAGGACGTCCGCGTGCCGGGCCCGCTCCGCGCCGGTCGCGAACCACGGCTCGTCGATCACGTCCGGACGGCCGACGAGCCGCATCACCCGCTCGGCGACCGACTGCGCCGACGTCGAGACGGCGACCCAGGAGCCGTCCGCCGTGCGGTAGGTGTTGCGGGGCGCGTTGTTCGCCGAGCGGTTGCCGGTGCGGGCCTGTACGTGACCGAGCTGGTCGTACCAGATGGGCTGCGGGCCGAGCACGGTCAGGATCGGCTCGATGATCGCCATGTCGATGACCTGGCCCTCGCCGGTGCGGTCGCGGGCGTTGAGCGCGGTCAGCACGGCGTACGCGGTCGCCAGCCCGGCGATCGAGTCGGCCAGGCCGAACGGGGGCAGGGTCGGCGGCGCGTCCGGTTCGCCGGTGATCGCCGCGAAGCCGCTCATCGCCTCGGCGAGCGTGCCGAAGCCGGGACGGCGCGCGTAGGGGCCGAACTGGCCGAAGGCGGTGACCCGGGCGAGGATCAGCCGGGGGTTCGCCGCGGACAGCTCCTCCCAGCCGAGGTCCCACTTCTCCAGCGTGCCCGGACGGAAGTTCTCGACGATCACGTCGGCGTCCGCGGCGAGCCGGAGCAGGGTGGCCCGGCCGCCGGGTTTCGACAGGTCGAGCGTGATCGTGCGCTTGTTGCGGCCGAGGAGCTTCCACCACAGACCGATGCCGTCCTTGGAGGGGCCGTGGCCCCGGGACGGGTCCGGCTTGCTCGGGTGCTCGACCTTGACGACCTCGGCGCCGAAGTCGCCCAGCAGGGTGGCGGCGAGCGGGCCCGCGAACAGGGTCGCGAGGTCGAGGACGCGCAGGCCGTCGAGGGAGCCCCCCTCCGGTCGGGCGCTCACGAGCCGGACCGGACGGCGTCGATCTGCGAGCGGTACGGCATCGACGACGTCGCGCCGTGCCGCTGCACCGACAGAGCGGCGGCCGACGACGCCCAGGAGAGCGCCTCCGGCATCGCCCGGCCCTCGGCGAGTGCCACCGCGAGGGTGCCGACGAAGGTGTCGCCGGCGCCTGTGGAGTCCACGGCGGTCACCTCCGGGGCGGGCACGGTGAGGGGTTCGGCGCCCCGGGCCGCGTAGAGGCAGCCGGCCGCGCCCAGGGTGACGACGACCTCCTGGACCTGTTCGAGAAGGGCGGCGGCGGCTCCGGCCGGGTCGGTGAACCCGGTGAGGGCGGCGGCCTCGTGCTGGTTCGGGACCAACAGGTCGACGGAGGACAGCAGCCGGGGCGGCAGGAACTGGGCGGGGGCGGGGGTGAGGATGGTGCGCACGCCGTGCTGCCGGGCGGCCTCGGCGCCCGCGACGACGGCCTCCAGCGGGATCTCCAGCTGCAGCAGGAGCGCGTCGGCGCCGGCGATGAGCCCCTCGTCGCCCGGCGCGAGGGCGGTGATGGTGCCGTTGGCGGCGGGGATGACGACGATCGCGTTGGCGCCCTCGTCGTCCACCACGATGTGGGCGGTTCCGGACGGGCCCTCGATGGTGCGCAGACGGTCGGTGTTCACGCCGAAGTGCTCCAGCGTGGAGCGGAGTTGGGTGCCGAAGGCGTCGGCGCCCACCGCGCCGATCAGCGAGACGTCGGCTCCCGCGTGGGCGGCCGCCACCGCCTGGTTCGCTCCCTTGCCGCCGGGGATCGTGCGGAACTCGCGGCCCGTCACCGTCTCTCCGCGCTGCGGGGCTTTGGCGACGTACGCGACGAGGTCCATGTTCGTGCTGCCGAGCACGGCGATATGGGTCATGGGCGAACGGTCTCCCGTTGTGTGAGGTGGGCGAGGGCGTCGAAGCCGACGCCGTCGAAGTCGCCGATGGAGGTGGCGAGCCGGTTCTTGAGGGGGCTCGTCCACCGGTCGGGCAGGGCGGCGGGGTCACCGGCGAGCAGGCCCGCGACACTTCCGGCCGTCGCGCCGTTCGAGTCGGTGTCCAGGCCGCCGGAGACGGCGCGGCACACGGAGGCGCCGAAGTCGCCGTCCGCGTGGGTGAGGGCGGCGGCGATCAGCGCGGTGTTGGGCACGGCGTGCACCCAGTGGTAGCCGCGGTGGGTGGCGTGCAGTTCGTCGACGACGGCATCGAAGTCGGCCGCGGCGTAGGCCAGTCGGACGGCGTGCCGGACCGCCCGGGCGAGCCGGGAGGCGGGCGGGACGACGGTGAGCCCGGTGCGCAGGCAGGTGTGGACGTCGCTCGCGCCGCCGGCGGCCTCGGCGATGACGGCCGCGATGAACATGGCCGCGTAGACGCCGTTGGCGGTGTGGGTGAGGACGGCGTCGCGGTGGGCCTGTGCGGCGGCCCCGGCCGGGTCGCCGGGGTTGGTCCAGCCGTGCACGTCGGCGCGGATCAGGGCGCCGATCCACTCCCGGAAGGGGTTGCGCCGGCGGGCGGTGTCCGGGGGTTCGACGCCGGCCAGCAGATTGCCGTAGGCGACGCGTTCGGCGGTGAAGGTGCGGCCGGCGGGGAGTTCGTCCAGCCAGAGCCGCGCCACGTCCGCCGTGCTGAAGTCCCTGCCGTGGCGCTGGAGCAACAGGACGTTCAGCAGCGGGTAGTTGAGGTCGTCGTCCTCCGGCATGCCGTCGATGTTCTCGGCGAGGGAGGTGGGGGCGGAGCGCCGGTTCCAGGGGTGCTCGTCCAGCAGGTCCCGCGGGACGCCCCGTGCGGTGAACCAGGAGTCGAGGGGCCAGTTGCCCGCGGCCCGGGCGAGGGCCCGGATGCCGTCGAGGGGGAGTTTCTCCACGGGTTTGCCGAGCAGACAGCCCACGGCCCGGCCCAGCCAGGCGGCCTCCAGCCGGGCCGGGCCGGGAGGGGGCGCGGGTGGGGACGGCGGGGCCGGCCACTGCGGGCAGCGGGCCCTGATCAGGGGCAGTTCCGTCGGCTCGTCGTCGGCCGACGGGGCGGGCAGCGCGTCGAGTTCGTCGAGCAGGTCGAGGGCCAGCCGGCGCAGCGACGGCGATGCCGGGACCGCCGAGGCGCCCGCGCGCGGCGGGGCCTGTCCGCCGCCCGCGGCGCCCCAGCGAGCGGCGACGGAGGTGGCGTCGCGGCCGTCCTGGGCAGCCTGGTGGAGCTCGTGGCCGAGGAGGTCCTCGGGCTGCACCCAGGTCAGCCGGAGCACGGGGTTCCCGTCAGCGTCGCGTACGCCGCCTCGTGGGCCCGGCGGCGTTCGACGTCACGGCCGAAGATCTCCCGCGTCACCTCGGTGAGGGTGCGCGCCGGGGCGTCCAGGTCGAGACGGCTGGCCTCCGCGACCGTCTTCGCCCAGTCGTGCGGAACGGTGGAGCCCAGCGCTCCGGCGACGGCCCCGGCCATGGTGGCGATGGAGTCGCAGTCGCGCCCGTAGTTGACCGAGCCGAGCACCGCGTGCCGGAAGTCGCCGCCGGAGACGATCAACATGCCGAGCGCGACGGGGAGTTCCTCGATGGAGTGCAGGCGGGAGGGCCGTCGCGCGCCGAGGGAGGGGGCCCGGTAGTCGGGGCCGACGGTGTCGTAGGGGGCCACCGCCCGGCGCAGCGGGACGAGCGCCGACTCGAAGTCCGTGTACCGGGACGCGACTTCGCACACCGCCTCGACGGCGTCGCGGGTGCCGTCCTTGGCCAGGGACAGACACGCGGCGACGACCGAGTCGGGGGTCGCGCCGGGTGCGCAGGCGGCGGCGACGGCGGCCGCGAACACCCCCGCCGCCTCGCGTCCGTACGAGGACTGGTGGGCGCCTGCGACGTCCAGCGCCTCCGCGTACGCGCCCGCCGGGTTCGCCGCGTTGACCAGGCCGACCGGGGCCATGTACATCGCGGCACCGCAGTTGACGATGTTCCCCGAGCCCGCCTCGCGGGGGTCGACGTGGCCGTAGTGCAGCCGGGCCACCAGCCACTTCTCGGCGAGGAAGATCCGCTGGAGGGGGAGCGCCTCGGCCTCCAGCTCCGGGATCCAGCGCGGGGTCGTCATCAGGTCCGGGACCAGGTGGGTGGCGACGGAGTAGGCGTCGAGGTGGTCGCGGACGCCGGCGTAGACCCGGACCAGCGCGTGGGTCATGAGGGTGTCGTCGGTGACGTGTCCGTCGCCCTTGTGGTACGGGGCGATGGGGCGGGCGGTGGGCCAGTCGTCGCCGTTCCAGGGGCCCACGACACCGTGCACGCGGCCGCCGTGGCGCTCGGCGATCTGGTCGGGGGAGTACCCCTCGACGGGACCGCCGAGCGCGTCGCCGACGGCGGCTCCGACGAGGGCTCCGGTGATCCGCTCGTCGAGGCTTCCGGTTCCTACTCCTTTGGGCGTCATGCCCGAATCATCCCTCTGGGGTGGCCAGTTCCGGGGAATCGAGCGGGTCGGCGCGTCCCGCCGCTTCGAGGAGTTCGGCGAGCCCGATCAGATCGGTGCCGGTCAGTCGCGGAAGGGCGCAGCCGGAGAGGGTGCGGCAGGCCTCGCGCCAGGAGACGGGGAGCGCCGCGCCCCCGCCGAGCGCCCCGCAGAGCGCCCCGGCGAGGGCCGGGGCCGAGTCGGCGACCCGGGACAGACAGGCGGCGGCCGGTACCGCCTCGGCGATCCGGCCGCGCGAGGCGATCGCGAGGGCCAGCGCGACGGGGACGGTCTCGGCCGCCGCGATGCCGTAGCTGTAGACGTGGTCGACGATCTGGTGCTCCAGCAGGGGCACCAGGGCGAAGGCGTTCTCGCTGCCCTCGGCCAGGGCGAGGGCGTGCCGGGCGTTGCGGCCGATCTCCGTACCGGCCGGGAGTTCGGCGAGGGCGGCGTCCACGCAGGTCTCGACGCGATGCCCGGCGAGCGCGAGGGACACCGCGGCCGCCATCGCGCGGGCTCCGTGCACCCCGTCGCCGTCCTGGGTGTAGCGGGCGTCGAACTCGGCCAGTTCCGCGGCGAGTCGGGGCTCTCCCGGATGGGCGACGGCGAGCACGCAGGCCCGGACGCAGGCGGCGTCGTCGAAGTAGTGCGGGTTGTCGTGACCGGTGGCGGGCGGGCGCAGCCCGGTGGCGAGGTTGCCGAGTCCCGCCCGTACCGAGATGCGGGCCCGCAGGGGGAGCAGGGCGGACTCGACCTCGGGGGCGCGGTCCGCCGCGGCGGCGACCTCGCTGGCCACGGCGTTCCAGGACAGGTCGATGGACGCGCGCATCCGGCGCTCGTGGCCGATGTCGCCGAGGGCCGCGGTCTCGCCGGCCCGCAGTACGGCCTCCGCCGCGAACGCCGCCCACTCGGCGTCGTCCGAGGGTCCGAGCCGCAGCGGCTCCGGGGGCTGGTTCAGGGCGATCGGCACGGGGAGGGTCGTCGTGGCGTTCTGCTCAGCGAAGGTGTCGAGTTCGCGGGTCAGCCGCCGCGTCCACTCCGGCATCCGCGCGGCCCGGTGCCGGGCGGCGGGCCACCCGGCGGCGTCACCGGCGGCCAGCCCGAGCAGCAGCCCCTCGATCCGCCGGGGCGGCTCACCGGGCGTGCCCGGCCCGGCCGGCGCGTCGCCGGTGACCTCCTCCGGGCGAGTCACCCGGTTCCGGGCGTCGCCGGCGTTCGTCGGCGGCTCGGGAGCGCGCAGGGGGGACACCGTATCCGCGGTGAATCCGACCGTCCCGGGCTCGGCACCACCGGCCGGAGCCACCGTCGGCGGGTTCCCCGCGAGGAGGGTCGGCGTCTCCGCCTCTCCCGCCGCGACGGACGGCGGCAGGAAGGCGGCGGCCCCCGCCGGCGCCGCTCCCTCGCCCGCGTGCTCACCGGAGGCGTCCCCGGCCGGGCGGGGCCTCACGACCGCACCTCGCCGTCGAAGGCCGCGTCAGGGGTGCGCGCGCCGGCCCCGGTGCCGAGGAGAGGGGGCCCCGGGGGAGTCGCGGGCGCGCAGGCGTCGGGTGGTCGGGCCACATGAGGGTCGGCGGCCGGAGCGGCCCGCCACTTCTCCCCGGACTCCGGGGTCAGGAGTTCGGCCACGTCCAGGATGTGGTGGCCCTCCATCGAGGGGAGGCAGCTGCCGCGGGCCGGTCCGATGGCGGACGCCCAGGCCGCCGGGATCGCCGACGCGCCCCGGGTCGCGCCCGCCAGCGCCCCGGCGACCGCGGCGGTCGTGTCGGCGTCGCGGCCCATGTTCACCGCGGTGAGCACGGACTCGGTGAACTCGCCGTCCGCGGCCGCGTACGCCCCGAAGGCGAGGGCCACCGCCTCGGGCGCGAGGTCGGTCCAGGGGTAGCCGCCGATCACCACCGCGGAGCGCACCGCCCGTTCGCCGCGGTGGGCCACCGCGACCGCGCGGCGCAGCGAACGGGCCGTCCACGAGTCGTCCGGGATGACGGCCAGCGCGGAGGCGACGACCGAGATCGTGGGAGCGCCGGCCATCGCGGCGGCGACGCCCGCGGCGACGGCCTGGCCGCCGTAGATGCCCTCGCCCTCGTGGCTCACCGAGCCGTCGATCGCCACGAGCCGCGCGGCCTCGGCGGGCCGCCCGGCCGCGAAGACCCCGAAGGGGGCCGCGCGCATGGCCAGACCGTCGCTCCAGGCGTGCCGGTGCTGGGCGGAGATGGGTGCCGCCAGCCCCCGGCGGAGGTTCTCCAGCGTGCCGCGCTCGCTGAATCCGGCCCCGCGGAACGGGCCCTCGTCGAGGTCCGCGATCCACTGGTGCCAGGCGGACTCGACGTGCGCCACGGTGAGCGCCGACCCGTGCCGGGCCAGCAGGAGTCCCGAGAAGATCGCGTACTCGGTGTCGTCCGTGCCGGCCGGATGCTCGGCGACGTACCCGGTGATCCGGCCCCACCGGGCACGGATCTCCGACGGCTTCATGTTCTCGGCGGGGGCGCCCAACGCGTCCCCGACGGCGAGTCCGAGCAGTGCGCCGCGGGCCCGGTCACGGAGACCGGCGGCGCTCCCGGGAACCGGGGCCGAGGGAATGCAGGCGATGGAAGCCATACGTGCCTCTCCTCTCAGGGCCCCTGCAGGTGCGCGGAGTGCGGGCGCGGAACCCTTTGCGGATCTGTCCCACCTTGGCGGTTGACAAGAGCCTCGCGCGCCCCACTGTCACCCGGTCGACATCTGTGCATGTCATGCCACGGATGAGCGGAAAAGGGTAAAGCCCCAGGTTAGCGCAGCCTTTCCTTGCTGGCGGGATGGAATGGCGCGGCGTACTTTTGGGGTTGTCAAAAAGTGGAAGACGTCCAATCAAGCTTTCAGGGGGACCACCGTGGCGATCATCGAGACCGAGGCGACGCTGCACGAGGCGCACCGCGACAACCACACCCACCGCGACGTCAACGGCGGATGGCTGCGCCCGGCCGTGTTCGGCGCGATGGACGGCCTCGTCTCGAACCTCGCGCTGATGACCGGCGTGGCCGGCGGGAACGTCTCGCACCAGACGATCGTCATCGCCGGACTCGCCGGCCTCGCGGCAGGCGCCTTCTCCATGGCAGCCGGCGAGTACACCTCGGTCGCCTCGCAGCGCGAGCTCGTCCAGGCGGAGCTGGAGGTCGAGCGCCGGGAGCTGCGCAAGCACCCCCAGGACGAGGAGCGCGAGCTGGCCGCGCTGTACGAGGGCCGCGGCGTCGAGCCCGAGCTGGCCCGCGAGGTCGCCCGGCAGCTCTCCCGCGACCCCGAGCAGGCGCTGGAGATCCACGCGCGCGAGGAGCTCGGCATAGACCCGGGCGACCTGCCCTCCCCGACCGTCGCCGCCGTGTCCAGCTTCGGCGCGTTCGCCCTGGGCGCCCTGCTGCCCGTCCTGCCGTTCCTGCTCGGCGCGACCGCCCTGTGGCCCGCGCTGCTGCTCGCGATGATCGGCCTCTTCGGGTGCGGCGCCGTGGTCGCCAAGGTGACCGCCCGCAGCTGGTGGTTCAGCGGGCTGCGGCAGCTCGCTCTCGGCGGTGCCGCGGCCGGTGTGACGTACGCCCTGGGCAGCCTGTTCGGTACGGCCGTAGGATGACGCGACGAGCGCTTATGCAAGGGACTGCATAAGTAGTTGTTACTCAGCGGTTTCGATTACTTGACCACTGGGAATGAGCCGTAAGCACCGCAGGCAATGACGCCTGCGCAGCACCCCGTGACAGGCCACGAAGCCTGCCGCGACCAGGTCCGACGAGCAACGATCTGTCCGTCGAGGCCCCATATCTTCCACCGCCGAGCGCGGTGCCGCCGCAACCCCCGCGGTGTCCGCATGCTGGAACGAAGTATCCGGTTCCCGAGAACCGCTCCATCATGTAACCTGCACGAAATTTTGCACCCAGCAGAGGGCCAACGTCGTCCCTCGGCATCAGTCATATGCCACGACGACGACGGGAGAGCCGATGCGTACGCCGCGCCAGCCGTCCCAGCACTCCGTGAACGGCCAGAAGTGGTCCTTCATGGATGCTCGCCCTGCTGCCCAGGGTATGTACGACCCCCGCAACGAGCACGACGCCTGCGGCGTCGGCTTCGTGGCCACCCTCACCGGTGAGGCGAGCCACGCGCTGGTCGAGCAGGCGCTCACCGTTCTGCGCAACCTGGAACACCGCGGTGCCACCGGCTCCGAGCCCGACTCGGGCGACGGTGCGGGCATCCTGTCCCAGGTCCCGGACGCCTTCTTCCGCGAGGTGGCCGATTTCGAACTTCCCGCAGCCGGTGCGTACGCGGTAGGCATCGCCTTCCTGCCCGAGGACGGCACCGACGAGGCCGTCTCACGGATCGAGACGATCGCCGCCGAAGAGGGCCTCACCATCCTCGGCTGGCGCGAGGTCCCGGTCGCCCCCGGACTCCTCGGCGCCACCGCCCGCTCGACGATGCCCGCCTTCCGCCAGATCTTCGTGAGCGACAACGCGAGCGAGGGCATCGCCCTCGACCGCACCGCGTTCGTGCTGCGCAAGCGCGCCGAACGCGAGGCCGGTGTCTACTTCCCGTCGCTGTCCGCGCGGACCATCGTCTACAAGGGCATGCTGACCACCGGCCAGCTGGAGCCCTTCTTCCCGGACCTGTCCGACCGCCGCTTCGCCTCCGCGATCGCGCTCGTGCACTCCCGCTTCTCCACCAACACCTTCCCGAGCTGGCCGCTCGCCCACCCGTACCGCTTCGTCGCGCACAACGGCGAGATCAACACGGTCAAGGGCAACCGCAACTGGATGGTGGCCCGCGAGTCCCAGCTCGCCTCGGATCTGTTCGGCGACAAGGGCCTGGAGCGGATCTTCCCCGTCTGCACGCCGGACGCCTCCGACTCGGCCTCCTTCGACGAGGTGCTCGAACTCCTGCACCTCGGCGGCCGCTCGCTCCCGCACTCCGTGCTCATGATGATCCCGGAGGCGTGGGAGAACCACGACTCCATGGACCCGGCCCGCCGCGCCTTCTACCAGTTCCACGCCACGATGATGGAGCCCTGGGACGGCCCGGCCTGCGTCACCTTCACCGACGGCACCCAGGTCGGCGCGGTCCTCGACCGCAACGGTCTGCGCCCCGGCCGCTACTGGGTCACCGACGACGGCCTCGTCGTCCTCGGCTCCGAGGTCGGCGTCCTCGACATCGACCCCGCCAAGGTCGTCCGCAAGGGCCGCCTCCAGCCCGGCCGCATGTTCCTCGTGGACACCGCCGAGCACCGCATCATCGAGGACGACGAGATCAAGGCCGGCCTCGCCGACGACCTGCCCTACGCGGAGTGGCTGGAGGCCGGCGAGATCGAGCTCTCCGACCTGCCCGAGCGCGAGCACATCGTGCACACCCACGCCTCGGTCACCCGCCGCCAGCAGACCTTCGGCTACACCGAGGAAGAGCTGCGCATCATCCTCGCGCCGATGGCCAAGGCCGCCGCCGAGCCGATCGGCTCGATGGGCACCGACTCGCCGATCGCCGCGCTCTCGGCGCGCCCGCGCCTCCTCTTCGACTACTTCACCCAGCTGTTCGCGCAGGTCACCAACCCGCCGCTGGACGCGATCCGCGAAGAGCTGGTCACCTCCCTGCGCTCCTCCCTCGGCCCGCAGGGCAACATCCTCGAACCGACGGCCGCCTCCTGTCGCAGCGTCACCCTGCCCTTCCCGGTGATCGACAACGACGAGCTGGCCAAGCTCATCCACATCAACGCCGACGGCGACATGCCCGGCATGAAGGCCGCGACCCTCTCCGGCCTCTACCGCGTCTCCGGCGGCGGCGACTCGCTCGCCGCCCGGATCGAGGACATCTGCGTCGAGGTCGACGCCGCCATCGAGAACGGCGCCCGGCTGATCGTCCTGTCGGACCGCCACTCCGACGCCGAGCACGCGCCGATCCCGTCGCTGCTGCTCACCGCGGCCGTCCACCACCACCTCATCCGCACCAAGCAGCGCACCCAGGTGGGCCTGCTGGTCGAGGCCGGCGACGTCCGCGAGGTCCACCACGTCGCCCTGCTCATCGGCTTCGGCGCCGCGGCCGTCAACCCGTACCTCGCGATGGAGTCCGTCGAGGACCTCGTCCGCGCCGGCACCTTCCTCCAGGGCATCGAGGCCGAACAGGCCATCCGCAACCTGATCTACGCGCTCGGCAAGGGCGTCCTGAAGGTCATGTCCAAGATGGGCATCTCGACCGTCGCCTCCTACCGCGGCGCACAGGTCTTCGAGGCCGTCGGCCTGGAGCGGGCCTTCGTCGAGAAGTACTTCAACGGCACCACCACCAAGATCGGCGGCGCCGGCCTCGACATCATCGCCCAGGAGGTCGCCGCCCGGCACGCCAAGGCCTACCCGGCCTCCGGCATCGCGCCCGCGCACCGCGCCCTGGACATAGGGGGCGAGTACCAGTGGCGCCGCGAGGGCGAACCGCACCTGTTCGACCCCGAGACGGTCTTCCGCCTCCAGCACTCGACGCGCTCCGGCAGCTACGAGATCTTCAAGAAGTACACGGACCGGGTCAACGAGCAGTCCGAGCGCCTCATGACGCTGCGCGGCCTGTTCGGCTTCACCTCGGACCGCACCTCGATCCCCCTCGACGAGGTCGAGCCCGTCTCCGAGATCGTCAAGCGCTTCTCCACCGGCGCGATGTCGTACGGCTCCATCTCCAAGGAGGCGCACGAGACCCTCGCCATCGCCATGAACCAGCTGGGCGGCAAGTCCAACACCGGTGAGGGCGGCGAGGACGCGGACCGGCTGTACGACCCGGCCCGCCGCTCCAGCATCAAGCAGGTGGCGTCCGGCCGCTTCGGCGTGACCAGCGAGTACCTCGTCAACGCCGACGACATCCAGATCAAGATGGCCCAGGGCGCCAAGCCCGGCGAGGGCGGCCAGCTGCCCGGCCACAAGGTCTACCCGTGGGTCGCCAAGACCCGTCACTCCACACCGGGTGTCGGTCTGATCTCCCCGCCGCCGCACCACGACATCTACTCCATCGAGGACCTGGCTCAGCTGATCCACGACCTCAAGAACGCCAACCCGCAGGCCCGCATCCACGTGAAGCTGGTCTCCGAGGTCGGCGTCGGCACGGTCGCCGCCGGTGTCTCCAAGGCCCACGCGGACGTCGTCCTCATCTCCGGCCACGACGGCGGAACGGGCGCCTCGCCGCTCACCTCCCTCAAGCACGCGGGCGGCCCCTGGGAGCTCGGCCTCGCCGAGACCCAGCAGACCCTGCTGCTCAACGGCCTGCGCGACCGCATCGTCGTGCAGACCGACGGCCAGCTCAAGACCGGCCGCGACGTCGTCATCGCCGCGCTGCTCGGCGCCGAGGAGTTCGGTTTCGCGACCGCGCCGCTCGTCGTCTCCGGCTGCGTCATGATGCGCGTCTGCCACCTGGACACCTGCCCCGTCGGCATCGCCACGCAGAACCCGGTGCTGCGCGAGCGGTTCGCCGGCAAGGCCGAGTACATCGTCAACTTCTTCAAGTTCATCGCCGAAGAGGTCCGCGAGATCCTCGCCGAGCTGGGCTTCCGCACCATCGAGGAGGCCGTCGGCCACGCCGAGAACCTCGACGTGGAGCGCGCCATCACCCACTGGAAGGCGCAGGGCCTGGACCTGTCCCCGCTCTTCTACGTGCCCGAACTGCCCGAGGGCGCGGCGCTGCACCAGGTCATCGAGCAGGACCACGGTCTGGAGAAGGCGCTCGACAACGAGCTGATCAAGCTGGCCGCCGACGCGCTCGCCGCGGACTCCGCGACCGACGCCCAGCCGGTCCGCGCCCAGGTCGCGATCCGCAACATCAACCGCACGGTCGGCACCATGCTCGGCCACGAGGTGACGAAGAAGTTCGGCGGCGCGGGCCTGCCCGAGGACACCGTCGACATCACCTTCACCGGCAGCGCGGGCCAGTCCTTCGGCGCCTTCCTGCCGCGCGGTGTCACGCTCCGCCTGGAGGGCGACGCCAACGACTACGTCGGCAAGGGCCTCTCCGGCGGCCGGGTGATCGTCCGTCCCGACCGGGGCGCCGACCACCTCGCCGAGTACTCGACCATCGCGGGCAACACCATCGCGTACGGCGCGACGGGCGGCGAGCTCTTCCTGCGCGGCCGCACCGGTGAGCGCTTCTGCGTCCGCAACTCCGGCGCGACGGTGGTCTCCGAGGGCGTGGGCGACCACGGCTGCGAGTACATGACCGGCGGTCACGCGGTCGTCCTCGGCGAGACGGGCCGCAACTTCGCGGCCGGCATGTCCGGCGGCGTCGCCTACGTCATCGACCTCGACCGCGACAACGTGAACGTCGGCAACGTGGACGCCGTCGAGGAACTCGACGACACCGACAGGCAGTGGCTGCACGACGTCGTGCGCCGCCACGCCGAGGAGACCGGCTCGACGGTCGCCGAGAAGCTGCTCGCCGAATGGCCCGTGGCCGTGGAGCGCTTCAGCAAGATCATCCCCAGCACGTACAAGGCAGTGCTCGCCGCCAAGGACGCCGCCGAGCGAGCCGGACTCGACGAGTCCGCGATCACCGAGAAGATGATGGAGGCGGCGACCAATGGCTGATCCCAAGGGCTTTCTGAACCACGGCCGTGAGGTCGCCACCTCCCGGCCGGTCGAGGAGCGCGTCAAGGACTGGAACGAGGTCTACGTTCCGGGCTCGCTGCTCCCGATCATCTCCCAGCAGGCATCGCGCTGCATGGACTGCGGCATCCCGTTCTGCCACAACGGCTGTCCGCTCGGGAACCTGATCCCCGAGTGGAACGACTACGCGTACCGCGAGGACTGGCAGGCCGCGTCCGAGCGACTGCACGCCACGAACAACTTCCCGGAGTTCACGGGCCGCCTGTGCCCGGCCCCGTGCGAGTCGGCGTGCGTGCTCGGCATCAACCAGCCCGCCGTGACCATCAAGAACGTCGAGGTCTCGATCATCGACAAGGCGTGGGACAGCGGCAGTGTCGCGGCCCAGGCCCCGGAGCGCCTCTCCGGCAAGACGGTCGCCGTCATCGGGTCCGGCCCGGCCGGCCTCGCCGCCGCCCAGCAGCTCACCCGCGCCGGCCACACGGTCGCCGTGTACGAGCGTGCCGACCGCATCGGCGGCCTGCTGCGCTACGGCATCCCCGAGTTCAAGATGGAGAAGCGGCACATCAACCGCCGCATCGAGCAGATGCGCGCGGAGGGCACCCGCTTCCGCACGGGCGTCGAGATCGGCCGCGACCTCAAGGCGACGGACCTGCGTAAGCGGTACGACGCCGTGGTCATCGCCGCCGGTGCGACCACCGCCCGTGATCTGCCCGCCCCCGGGCGGGAGTTGAACGGCATCCACCAGGCCATGGAGTACCTCCCGCTGTCCAACAAGGTGCAGGAGGGTGACTTCGTGGCGCCCCCGATCACCGCCGAGGGCAAGCACGTCGTGGTCATCGGCGGCGGCGACACCGGCGCGGACTGCGTGGGCACCGCCCACCGTCAGGGCGCGGCCTCGGTCACGCAGCTGGAGATCATGCCGCAGCCTGGCGAGGAGCGGAACCCGGGCCAGCCCTGGCCCACGTTCCCGATGCTCTACAAGGTCACCTCCGCGCACGAGGAGGGCGGTGAGCGGGTCTACTCCGTCAACACCACCCACTTCGAGGGCGACGAGGACGGCAACGTCCAGTGGCTGCACCTCGTCGAGGTCGAGTTCGTCGCCGGGAAGCTGACCCAGAAGCCGGGCACGGAGCGCAAGATCCCCGCCCAGCTCGTCACGCTGGCGATGGGCTTCACCGGCACCGACGTCGAGAACGGCGTGGTCTCCCAGTTCGGTCTGGAGCTCGACGAGCGCGGCAACATCGCCCGCGACGCCGACTTCGCGACCAACGTGCCCGGCGTGTTCGTCGCCGGTGACGCCGGCCGCGGCCAGTCCCTCATCGTCTGGGCCATCGCGGAGGGCCGCTCGGCCGCCCGCGGTGTCGACCGCTTCCTCACCGGAGCGAGCGACCTGCCCGCCCCGATCCGCCCGACGGACCGCTCGCTGATGGTCTGACCCGGCGGATCGGTGACCCCGATCGCGTGACCCGACGGTCACTCAAGAACGTCCCGCACAATGGCGTGCGGAACACGAGACGGCGCCTGCCTCCCTGTCCCCGACCGGACGACCTGGCAGGCGCCGCCGCATGCCCGCACAACGGCGGCCCCACGCCGCCGTGTTCGCGCGGACGCCACCGGACTAGGGCACCCGGTACGTCTCGCCGTACACCTTCCATACCAGCGGCGTGTCCAGACCGAGGTTCCCCTCGCGCAGGAACACGCGCTGCGCCGTGTCGATGCGGGTGGTGTCGCGGTGCGCGTCCCGGGACCGCATCGCCGCGCGGCGCACGTCCAGGAACGTGTCGAGGTACGCCTTCTCGTCGCCGCCCCGCGAGGGGGGATCCGCCTCGCGCAACGCACGGTCGCGCAGGCCGTAGAAGCCGTAGTCGCCGGTGCCGGGGCCGTGCATGACCATCGCGTCGTAGTAGATGAACTGGCCGAGGGTGCCCAGGCCGTCGCGCCGCGCCTGCCGGACGGCGGGGTCGAAGTAGACCCGGTCGCGCTCGGCGTCCTGCGCCGCGCGGAACGCGGGCACCGTCGCCTCGTGGCGCCAGGCCGCCGGGAAGCCCGGGTCCAGGCCCTCGTGCGAGTCCGACCCGTCCACCCTGCGCAGCGCCGGGAGGTAGCGGGCGAGCCCGTTGTCCGGATGCTTCCTCGTGTAGGACTCCACGAGCGTGAGCAGGTCGTGGGTGCCGGTGCAGAAGCCGATGACGCCCGCCGTGTACCCCTGGCCGTCACCGATGTCCTCGACATAGGCGTACGCCTCACGCCAGTCGAGTGTCGAGTTCTCGGCACTGGCCACCAACTGCTGGGCCAGCTCCTTCTTGCCGGGGGCCGCGAGACCCGCCGGCACGGCGGCGGCCCTCCGGTCGTCCGTGCCGCGCTCGGCCGTCGCTCCGGACCGCCCGGTGGCCTGCCGCGACGCCGGCGCGGACGGCCCGGCATCGGCTCTGGCCGGGTGCTCGGGCAGCGCGCAGTACACCGCTGTCGTGACCAGGACCGGAACAACCGCCAATAACAGGAAACCCGCACGTTTCATGACGGACAGGGTACGCAGGGACGGTGCGCGCGGGGACGGCGTACGGGTGTGCCGCACCCGAAGTTCACGCGCGCACCCGCCCCGGTGGGCACCGTCCCGGCCCGGGGCCGTGACGTAACCTCGGCGTACCGCAACCCTCGTACGACGGGAGCCCCCGCATGGCCGGAATCAGCCTGACCAAGGTCGAGGAGACCGCGCCCGCGCTCGTCGACCTGTACAAGAGCGCCGGGGTCTCCCTCACCAAGCACGGGCTGAGCGGGCAACGGGCCGCCGTCTACCTGGTCGTCGACTACTCCGGGTCGATGAAGCCCTACTACAAGGACGGCAGTGTGCAGGCCCTCGCCGACCGGGTGCTCGGGCTGTCCGCCCACCTCGACGACGACGGCACCGTCCCCGTCGTTTTCTTCTCCACCGACGTGGACGCCGTCACCGACATCGCGCTCGACAACCACGACGGACGGATCGAGCGGATCGTGGCCGGGCTGGGCCATATGGGCAAGACCAGCTATCACCTCGCCATGGACGCGGTCATCGACCACTACCTCGACAGCGGCTCCAAGGAGCCCGCTCTCGTCGTCTTCCAGACGGACGGCGGACCGATCAACAAGCTCGCCGCCGAACGCTACGTGTGCAAGGCGGCCCGGCTTCCGCTGTTCTGGCAGTTCATAGGGTTCGGTGACCCCGCCAGCAAGCAGTTCGAATTCCTGCGCAGGCTGGACGAGTTGGCCGTCCCGCAGAAGCGGGCCGTCGACAACGCCGGGTTCTTCCACGTCGGTTCGGAGCCGCGGAAGCTGACCGACGGGGAGCTGTACGACCGGCTCGTCGCGGAGTTCCCGCAGTGGCTGGCCGCCGCCCGGGCCCAGGGGATCCTCACGTGAGCGTCCAACTCCTGCCCGCCGCCGGGCGGACCGCCGTGCCCTGGAAGAACGGCGGCGGAGTCACCCGGGAGATCCTCGTCCGTCCCGAGGGCGCGGACATGTCCGGCTTCGCGTGGCGGGTCAGCCTCGCCGACGTCCGCGCGGACGGGCCCTTCTCCGCCTTCGCCGGCGTGGACCGGATCCTCACCATGGTCGAGGGCGCCGGGATGGACCTGACGGTCGGGGACGCGCGCCGGCTCGTCGACACCCGGTACGTTCCGCAGCGCTTTCCCGGTGACCTGCCCACCGGGTGCCGGCTGCTCGGGGGGCCTGTCGTGAACCTCAACGTCATGTGGAACCGGGGTGGTTCGGTGGCGCCGGGCGTCGAGGTCCTGCTCCCCGGCGACGGGGTGGCCGTCCCGGCGGGGCCGGCCGTACTGGTCGTGGCACTCGGCTCCTCCGCGGAGCTGGCGGGGCTGTCCCTGGGGTGTTACGACGCCGCCGTGCTGACGGCGCAGCCGGTGACTCTCCGGGGGGCCGGGCCGGTCGCGGTGATCCGGGTGGACGCGTAGACGTTTCTTCGCCCCCTCCGCCCCTTCCCGTCCCGTTCCCGGGGGCGCTGCCCCCGGACCCCCGCTCCTCAAGCGCCGGAGGGGCTGTCACTCGGCCCTTTCTGGTCGCATCAACTCCCCAGTGGCGACGCACCGTTGGCTTGGCGGGGAGGGCGTGGCACCCTGGGGCCGAGGGGGCTGCGTATGAGCGTGCGTGAGGGGCGGCGGGCCGAGACGGCCAAAGGCGAGCGGCTGGCGGACTGGGCCGACGGCCGGCTCGGGATCTACTCGCTGGCCAAGGCCAACATGCGCAAGGTCTTCCCGGACCACTGGTCGTTCATGCTGGGCGAGGTCTGCCTCTACAGCTTCATCGTCCTGATCATCACGGGCGTCTACCTCACCCTGTTCTTCGAGCCCAGCGGGGTGGAGGTCGTCTACCACGGCTCGTACGAGCCGCTGAACGGCATCACCATGACCAGGGCCTACGAGTCCACCCTGGACATCAGCTTCGACGTGCGCGGCGGACTCCTGATCCGGCAGATCCACCACTGGTCGGCGCTGGTCTTCCTCGCCGGGATGCTCGTGCACATGATGCGGGTGTTCTTCACCGGCGCGTTCCGCAAGCCGCGCGAGGTCAACTGGCTGTTCGGCTGGACCCTGTTGATGCTCGGACTGCTCACCGGGCTGACCGGCTACTCGCTCCCGGACGACCTGCTCTCCGGCACCGGCGTCCGCTTCGCGCAGGGCGCGATCCTCTCCATCCCGGTCGTCGGGACGTACATCTCCTTCTTCCTGTTCGGCGGCGAGTTCCCGGGGCACGACATCATCCCGCGGTTCTTCCCGATCCACGTGCTGCTGCTGCCGGGCATCATGCTCGGGCTGGTCGTCGCCCATCTGATCCTGGTCTTCTACCACAAGCACACGCAGTACCCGGGGGCCGGAAAGAACCAGACGTCCGTCGTCGGCATGCCGTTCATGCCCGTCTACATGGCGAAGGCCGGCGGCTTCTTCTTCCTGGTCTTCGGCGTACTGTCGATCATGGGCGCGATCGCCACCGTCAACCCCGTGTGGGCGTTCGGGCCCTACCGCCCCGACCTGGTCACCACAGGCGCCCAGCCCGACTGGTACCTCGGGTTCTCCGAGGGACTGATCCGGGTGATGCCGGGATGGGAGATCAACGCCTTCGGCCACACCCTCCAGCTGGGTGTCTTCATCCCGTTCTCGCTGTTCCCGCTCATCATGGCCGCCATCGCCGTCTACCCGTTCATCGAGGCGTGGATCACCGGCGACCGGCGCGAGCACCACATCCTGGACCGGCCGCGCAACGTCCCCACCCGCACCGCGCTCGGCGTCGCCTGGCTGACGCTGTACGCCATCCTGCTGGTCGGCGGCGGCAACGACCTGTGGGCCACCCACTTCCACCTCTCGATCAACGCGATCACCTGGTTCGTCCGCGTCGGCGTGTTCGCCGGACCCGCGCTGGCCTTCGTCGTCACGCGACGCGTCTGCCTGGGACTGCAACGCGCCGACCGGGACAAGGTGTTGCACGGCCGGGAGTCCGGCACCATCAAGAGGCTCCCGCACGGCGAGTACGTCGAGGTCCACGAACCCCTCACCCCGGCGCAGCGGTTCACCCTCACCCAGCACGAGCAGGCACCGCCCTTCGAGGTCGGCCGGCTGGTCGACGCGAACGGCGTGGCCCGCCGGGCCGGTCCCACCCGGCGGCTGCGGGCCCGGCTGGCGCGCGGTCTCCACGGTCCCGCCGCCCACGTCCCGAAACCGACGGCCGAGGAGTACCGGGAGATCACGAGCGGGGACGATCACCACTGAGACCGGCCAGCACCCGCTCCCGGCACTCGGCCGGAGTACCCCACGCGGTGCGCAGGGCGCGCGCCTTGGTGAGCCAGAGCGACAGGTCGCACTCGGCGGTGTAGCCGATCGCGCCGTGCAGCTGCAACGCGGTCCGCGCCGTGGCGTACGCCGCCTCGACCGCCGTGACCTTGGCGGCGGCCACGTCCGCGGGCGTCATCGACAGGGCGGCTCCGAACAGCAGGGGGCGGGCGAACTCCAGGGCGATCTTCGCGTCCGCCAACCGGTGCTTGACCGCCTGGAACGAGCCGACGGGCACACCGAACTGGGTGCGCTGCCCGACGTACGCGACGGTCCGGTCGAGGAGAGCGAGGCCGACGCCGAGCGCCTGGGCGGCCGTCGCGAGCCGCGCCCACGTCACCGCGTCCCGCGCGGCGCGGACGACCTGCGGCCCGCGCGCCAGGAGTTCGCCGCCGGCCTCCGGCCGGGCCAGGCGCCGGGCGCGGTCCATGGACGCGCGCACGGGGCCGTGACCGGACGCCCGGTACAGGCTCTCGCCCTCCATGGCGAGCAGCACGGTCGCCGCGTCGGCGTCGAGCGCGTACCCGCCGTCCATGGCGAGCGTGGCGACGCTCCCGCCCGCGGCCAGCCCCGGCAGCAGCCGTTCGGCGGGCCCGGTCTCGCCGCGCTCGCCCAGACCGTTCAGCAGAGCGGCCGCCGCCACCGTCTCCACCACCGGACCCGGTACCGCGTGGCGGCCCAACTCCACGTAAGCCACGACGAGTTCGACTGGGAGGGGGCCGACACCTTCGTACTTCTCCGGTACCGCCAGCGCGAAGACCCCGGCCTCGGCGAGGCGCGACCACAGGGCCGAGCCGGGCGCGCGATCGCCCTCGGCCCAGGCCCGCACCGCCGACGGGGTGTCCGCGGCGGACAGCATCGCGTCCAGGGAGGCGGCGAAGGCACGCTGTTCGTCGTCGAGCAGGAAACGCATCAGCGGCGCCCCTTCGGAAGGCCGAGCAGCCGCTCGGCGACGATGTCGCGCTGGATCTCGTTCGTGCCCGCGTAGATCGGCCCCGCAAGCGAGAAGACGTACCCCTCGGACCACGCCGTGTCCGCCAACTCGCCGCCCTCGCCGAGCAGATCGAGGGCCGTCTCGTGCAGCGCGATGTCGAGCTCGGACCAGAACACCTTGTTCATACTCGACTCCGGACCGACGCCCTCCCCGTCGAGGAACCGGGAGGCACCCGCGTACGTGAACAACTGGTAGGCGCGGGCGCCGATCACCGCGTTCGCCACCCGGTCGCGCAGCGCCCGGTCCGCCCGGTCGCCGACGTCGCACCACAGTGCCACCAGCCGGTCGGCGGCCGCGAGGAAGCGGCCGGGTGAACGCAGCGTCAGGCCCCGTTCGTTGCCCGCCGTCGACATCGCGACCCGCCAGCCCTGCCCCGGCTCGCCGATCACGTCCTCGTCCGGGACGAACACGTCGTCCAGGAAGAGTTCCGCGAACGCCGGTTTCCCGTCGAGCCGGCCGATGGGACGCACGGTGACGCCGGGCGCGCGCAGGTCGAACATCAGGTACGTCAGGCCCTGATGGGGTTTCGGCAGGCCGGGCTGGCTGCGGAACAGGCCGAACGCGCGGTCGGCGAACGCCGCCCGCGACGACCAGGTCTTCTGCCCGTTCAGCCGCCAGCCGCCGGCCACCCGCACCGCGCGCGAGGACAGCGAGGCCAGGTCGGAACCGGCCTCGGGCTCGGACCACGCCTGCGCCCAGACCACCTCGCCCGTCGCCATCGGTGGCAGCACCCGCGCCCGCTGCTCCGCGGTGCCGTGGTCGAAGAGGGTCGGCGCGAGCAGGCTGATCCCGTTCTGCCCGACCCGGCCCGGCGCGCCCGCCGCGTGGTACTCCTCCTCGAAGGCCAGCCAGTGCATCAGGTCCGCGTCCCGGCCGCCGTAGGCCGCGGGCCACGACACCACCGACCAGCGGTCCGCCGCGAGTTCGGCCTCCCAGACGCGGTGCGCGGCGAAGCCCTCCTCGGTCTCCAGCGAGGGCAGCGGGACCGTCGGGACATGCGCGCCCAGCCAGGTGCGGGCCTCGGCGCGGAACGCCTCGTCGGCGGGGGAGGGGGTGAGATCCATCGGCTTCACCTCTCGGCTGATGCTGCGACTGCGACTGCGACTGCGACTGCGGGCTGCGGCTGCGACTGCGACTGCGGCTGCGACTGCGACTGCGGCTCTGGCTGTGCCTGCGCCGGCGGGGGCACGGGGGCTTCGCCGGGTGACGCGGCGCTTCCCTAACAAGTGTTTGGTAGGTTAGCTTGGGGTCATGAGCGACGTCGAGAGTCCGGCGTACGTCCCCGGACACGGGCTGCTGCAGGGCCGAACCGCGGTCATCACCGCCGCGGCCGGGGCCGGCATCGGCGGCGCCACCGCACGCCGGTTCCTGGAGGAGGGCGCGCGCGTCCTGATCAGCGACGCGCACGCACGCCGGCTCAAGGAGACCGCCGCGGCCCTGGCCGGGGAGTTCGGTGCCGCCCGGGTCGCCGCACTGCCCTGCGACGTCACCGACGAGGACCAGGTCCAGGCCCTCTTCGACACCGCCGTCCGGCTGCACGGCCGCCTGGACATCGTCGTCAACAACGCGGGCCTGGGCGGGACATCGGCTCTCGTCGACATGACCGACGAGCAGTGGTCCCGCGTACTGGACGTGACCCTGAACGGCACGTTCCGGTGCACCCGGGCCGCCCTGCGCAGGCTCCGGGACCAGGGCGGGGGCGGGGCCGTCGTCAACAACGCGTCCGTCGTCGGCTGGCGGGCCCAGTCCGGGCAGGCCCACTACGCCGCCGCGAAGGCCGGCGTCATGGCGCTCACCCGGTGCGCGGCGATCGAGGCGGCCGCGTACGGGGTCCGGGTCAACGCGGTCTCGCCGAGCCTCGCCATGCACCCCCACCTCGTGAAGGTCACCACGCCCGAACTGCTGGAGGAACTCACCGCCCGCGAGGCCTTCGGCCGGTACGCCGAGCCCTGGGAGATCGCCAACGTGATCGTGTTCCTCGCCTCCGGCTACTCCTCGTATCTCACCGGCGAGGTCGTGTCCGTGAGCAGCCAGCACGCATAGGACGACAATGACCGTGTGCCTACCAAGAAGAAGCCCCAGGTGACCGCCACTCCGGAGCGCCGCCGCGAACTGCTCGGCACCGCCGCCGAGGTCTTCGCCGAGCAGGGCTACAACGCCACCACCGTCCGCAAGATCGCGGACGAGGCCGGAATGCTCGCGGGCAGTCTCTACTACCACTTCGACTCCAAGGAATCGATGCTGGAGGAGATCCTGCGGACCTTCCTCGACGAGCTCTGGGACGGCTACGACACCGTCCTGGAAGCCGGACTCGGCCCCCGCGAGACCCTGGAGGCCCTGGTCACCGAGTCCTTCCGGGAGATCGACCGGCACCGCGCGGCCGTCGCGATCTACCAGAAGGAAGCCCGCCACCTCGCCGTCCAGGAGCGCTTCGCGTTCCTCGCCGAGTCGCAGCGCAACTTCGAGAAGGCCTGGCTGAGCACGCTGGAACGCGGCGTCGACGCCGAGGTCTTCCGCGCCGACCTCGACATCCGGCTGACCTACCGCTTCGTCCGGGACACCGTGTGGGTCGCCGCGTCCTGGTACCGGCCCGGTGGTCAGCACAGTCCCGAGGAGATCGCCCGGCAGTACCTGTCGATGGTGCTCGACGGGATCTCCGTCCGCACGTAGCCGCACGCGAACCACTCATCCTCGCGAGGGAGTCGTCATGGCCGAGGCCTACATCGTCGAAGCGGTCCGCACACCCGTCGGGCGGCGCGGAGGAGGGCTCGGCGCGGTCCACCCGGCCGACCTCGGCGCGCATGTGCTCACCACGCTGGTCGAGCGGTCCGGGGTGGACCCGGCAGCCGTCGAGGACGTCGTCTTCGGCTGCCTGGACACGGTCGGGCCCCAGGCCGGCGACATCGCCCGCACCTGCTGGCTGGCAGCCGGACTGCCCGAGGAGGTGCCGGGCGTCACCGTGGACCGGCAGTGCGGATCCTCGCAGCAGGCCGTGCACTTCGCGGCCCAGGGCGTCCTGTCCGGCACCCAGGACCTGGTGGTCGCCGGCGGCGTGCAGAACATGACCCAGATCCCCATCGCCTTCGCCTCCCGCCGGGCCGCCGAACCGCTCGGCCTCACCGAGGGCCCCTTCGCGGGCAGCGAGGGCTGGCGGGCCCGCTACGGCGACCGCCCCGTCAACCAGTTCCACGGCGCCGAACTCATCGCCGCGAAGTGGAGCATCACCCGCCGCGACCAGGAGGAGTTCGCCCTGCGCTCGCATCAACGCGCGATCCGCGCCGCCGACGAGGGCCGCTTCGACCGCGAGACCGTTCCGTTCGGCGAGGTCACCGTCGACGGGGGGCCGCGCCGCGACACCACGCTGGAGAAGATGGCGGGCCTGAAGCCGGTCGTCGAGGGCGGCACCATCACCGCCGCCTGCTCCTCCCAGGTCTCCGACGGCGCCGCCGCGATGCTGCTCGCCTCCGAGCGGGCGGTCCGCGAACACGGCCTCACCCCGCGCGCCCGGGTCCACCACCTCTCCGTACGGGGCGAGGACCCGATCCGGATGCTCTCGGCGCCCATCCCGGCCACGGCCCACGCCCTGAAGAAGACCGGCATGTCCATCGGCGACATCGACCTCGTCGAGATCAACGAGGCGTTCGCCCCGGTCGTCCTCGCCTGGCTGAAGGAGACCGGTGCGGACCCGGACCGCGTCAACGTCAACGGCGGCGCGATCGCCCTCGGTCACCCGCTCGGCGCGACCGGCGTCCGGCTGATGACCACCCTGCTCCACGAACTGGAGCGCACCGGCGGCCGGTTCGGCCTCCAGACGATGTGCGAGGGCGGCGGCCAGGCCAACGTGACGATCATCGAACGGCTCTGACGACGGCCTCGGGGGACGGTCTCACGACGGCCTCTGAAGATGGCCTGGCGACGGCCTCCGGGGACGGCCTTTGACGGCGGCGGCTGGGGGCGTCCGCCGAGCTCGGCCCGGTGAAGCCCGGACGCGTGACGTCCGGGCCCCGGGGCCGTGGCTGTGCGCGTCAGTCCGGTAGGGAGACTCCCAGGTCCGCGAGCCGGTCGAGGGTTTCCCGGGCTTCTCTCATCACCCTCGCGATCAGTTCCTCGCACGACGGCAGGTCGTCGATCACCCCGGCCACCTGGCCCGATGCCATCACCCCGAGGTCCGTGCGGCCGTCGACCATGGACGATCTGAGGAGCATCGGGGTGTTGGCGGCGAGCAGGACCTGGCTCCAGGTCAGGTCCCTGCCGTGCTTCATGGCGAGGCCGTCGCGGATCATCCGCGACCAGGTCAGGCCGGACAGGCGCCGGAAGCCGGCGGCCCGGCGCACGGCACGGGCGAGGGTTCTCGCGCGACCCGCCCGCTCCAGGGCCTCCACGAGGTCGGTGCGCAGCATGCGGTGCGGCATCCCGTCGACGGCCGTCGTCACCGTGACGTCCTTGACCGTCGCCGCGAGATAGCGCGCCTTGACCGCGTCCGGCACCGTCGAGTCGGAGGTCAGCAGGAACCGCGTGCCCATCGCGATGCCCGCCGCCCCGTAGGCCAGCGCCGCCACCAGCCCCCGCCCGTCGTGGAAGCCGCCCGCCGCGACCACCGGGATGTCCACGGCGTCGACCACCTGCGGCGCCAGCACGCTCGTCGCCACCTCCCCGGTGTGCCCGCCGCCCTCGCCGCCCTGCACGATCACCGCGTCCGCGCCCCAGGCGGCCACCTTCTCGGCGTGCCGCCGTGCTCCGACGGACGGCACGACGACCACGCCCGCCTCCTTCAGCTCGGCGATCAGCTCGCGGGAGGGGGCGAGCGCGAACGACGCGACCCGCACCCCTTCCTCCACGATGATCCGCACCCGGTCGCCCGCGTCCCCGGCGTCGGCCCGCAGATTCACGCCGAACGGCGCGTCGGTGCGGGACTTGACCTCCCGGACGGCGTCCCGGAGGTGGTCGAGGGTCATCGTGGCGGAGGCGAGGATGCCCAGCGCCCCCGCGTTCGCCGTCGCGGAGACCAGGCGGGGACCGGCCACCCAGCCCATGCCGGTCTGCACGACGGGATGCCGGACGCCGACGAGGGCGGTCAGCGCGGTCTCCATCAGCGGCCGTCCCCACGCGCGGGGGACCTGCTCTCGCGGGCCCGCTCGTCCCGGCCCCCGTCGTCCCGGGCCCGGTCGGCGCGGCCTCCGTCGTCTCTCACCGGGGTGCTTGCCGGGTCCGGCACCTCCCGGTCCCGCAGCCCCTTCGGGTCGAGCACCGTCCTGATCAACGCCAGCTCCGCGTCGGTCGGTTCGCGGGTGAACGGCACCTCGTCCGGGATCGTCAGCTCGAACCCCGTGGCCGCGCGGACCTGCTCGACCGTGACGCCCGGGTGGACCGAGGCGAGCCGCATCGAGTGGTCGCGGGACGCGAAGTCGAGGACCGCGAGGTCGGTCACCACGCGGGGGAGGCGGTGGAAGCGGGTGGCGCTCGGGCCCGCGGCGGCCGCCCGGTCGTACCCCACCCCGCACACCACGTCGACCTGCTCCACGAAGACCCGCGGGGAGTGCTTGGGGATCCAGTAACTCGTCGGATTGTTAAGGGTGTTGACCGGGGCCCCGCGCATTCCGAGAAGCTGGCGCCGGGGCCGGGACCAGTCGCCGATGCAGGAGATGTTCTGGTTGCCGAAGCGGTCGATCTGGCTCGCGCCCATCATCACGTGCCGCCGCCCGCCGGTGACCGTCGTCAGATGCCGGCGGTAGGGCAACCAGCCCTCCGTGCTGCCGTCCGGGCCGACGAGCAGTGCCTCGCCGTCGGTCAGCAGCAGGTCGGGCGCGAAGGTGTGCCGGGCCAGGCGGGCCCCGACGGACGGGACGAGGCCCATGGGGCTGGCGAGCACCTCGCCGTTGTCCCGCCAGGCCTCGGCGCAGGCGATCACGCAGTACTCGGCTCGGGTGACGCTCACTGGTCCCGCTCCTTCCGCCAGGCCTGGACGGCGCTCTGATAGGCATGCTCGTCGCCGGAGAGGAAGCGCTCGGCGAACTCCTCGTACGGCGTGGTCGCGTACAGCTTCTGGAAGGCCTCGTCGCGTCCGTGGTCCGGGGCGCAGGAGGTGAAGTGCGCGCCGTTCGGTGTCTCCACCACGCCCGTGACGGCCGACCGCTGGAGGAGCAGGGTCTGCGGCGCGGCCTCCTTGGTCAGCTCCGCCGTGTCGACGATCCGCTCGCACGAGACGTACGCGGCGTCGGCGGCCTCGCAGAACAGGTCGTCGAAGTACGGGTCCGGGCCGAGGTACTGGCCGTTGCCCGCGCGGTCGGCGCGGTTCATGTGGACCAGCGCCGCGTCCAGACGCAGGGCGGGCATGGCGACGAGCTCCTCCCGTACTCCCGACGACGGGTCGGGGTAAGGCGAAGTGACCGTCCTGAGACCTGGGTTGACGCGCATGACGTCGGAGCCGATGCCGGCCCGCACCGGGAGGAACGGCAGCCGGTTCGCGGCGGCGTGCAGGCCCCACATGAACATCGCCTCGTCGACCTCCGTGAGCTCGAACGCGCCGTGCTCGCGGGCCGCGCGGTAGTGCGGTTCGAGCGGGATCGAGTCGAGCGTCGCGAAGGCGGTCACCAGCTTGCGGATCCGCCCGGCCGCCGCGAGCAGACCGACGTCCGGCCCGCCGTACGCGACGACCGTC
Organism: Streptomyces sp. NBC_01428; assembly: GCF_036231965.1. Taxonomy (NCBI): domain Bacteria; kingdom Bacillati; phylum Actinomycetota; class Actinomycetes; order Kitasatosporales; family Streptomycetaceae; genus Streptomyces; species Streptomyces sp. NBC_01428. The sequence goes on from NZ_CP109499.1 coordinate 6,775,255, forward strand.
AGGTCGGTGATGTCGGTACGGAGCAGCGCTCTCACCAGGGCCATCGGCTTGCGCCGCGAACCCCAGCCGCCGATACCGAGCGTCATCCCGCTCTCCAGCCGGCCGACGACGTCCTGCGCCGACATGGTCTTGTCGCTCACCGGGGGGCCTCCTTGCCGAAGGTGTCGCGGACGCGGCCGGCCACTCCGCCGAAGCCGGCCTCGTAGGTGAAGCCCTGCTCGAAGCGGTAGCTGCGGCGCACGTCGACGGGGTCGATGCCATTGATGGCGGCCTTGGCGAGACGGATCAGCCGCCCGTCCTTCGCGGCGATCTCCCGCGCCAACTCCAGCGCCGCCGTGCGGAGTTCCTCGCGCGGGACGACCTTCCAGACCGAGCCGTGCGCGTGCAGCTCGGCGGCGGTGGCCGTGCGCGAGGTGTAGTACAGGGCCCGCATCAGATGCTGGGGGACGAGCCGGGCCAGGTGGGTGGCCGCGCCGAGGGCGCCGCGGTCCAGCTCGGGCAGGCCGAAGGTGGCGTCCTCGCTCGCCACGATCACGTCCGCGTTCCCCACCAGGCCTATGCCGCCGCCCAGGCAGAAGCCCTGCACCGCCGCGACGACGGGCACCTCGCACTCGTACACCGCCGCGAAGGCCTCCGCGCAGCCCTGGTTGGCGCCGATCAGCGCTTCGTGGCCGGTGGGGTCGCGCTGGATCTCCTTGATGTCGACGCCCGCGTTGAAACCGCGTCCCTCCGCCGCCAGGACGACACAGCGGACCCCGGGGTCGCGGCCCGTCGCGCGGACGGCGTCGGCCAGCTCGAACCAGCCGCGCACCGGCAGCGCGTTCACCGGCGGGTAGTCGGCCGTGATGACGGAAATCCCCTTTTCCGGGGACGAGGTGGAGACACCCATGGGCACATCAGCTACCTTTCCACCAAACGTTTGTTAGGTGTGATGCGAAGCTAGCAGCGATCGCGGCCGGGCGGGAGGCCCTGTGGACAACCTGGACACCACCGGCGGCGACGGCGCCGTGGCGGACCTCGACGGACGGACGGTCGTCGTCACCGGCGGCACCCGCGGCGTCGGCGCAGGGATCGCGCGGGCCTTCGCCCGGGCGGGCGCCCACGTCGTGGTCTGCGCGCGCAGACCCCCCGAAGTCCCCCTGGAGAAAGCCCACTTCGTGCCGGTCGATCTGCGGGACCCGGCCGCCGTGCGGGACTTCTTCGCCGCGCTGCCCCGGCTCGACGTCCTCGTGAACAACGCGGGCGGCGCCCCCTACCGGTCGCTCGCCGGGGCGGACGCCGCACGGCACGCCCGGGTCATCGAGCTCAACCTCACCGCTCCGCTCACCGCGTCGCTCGCCGCGTACGACCACCTCAGGCGGGTGCGGGGGTCGATCGTGATGATCGGGAGCGTGAGCGGGTCCCGTCCCTCGCCCGGGTCGGCGGCCTACGGGGCGGCGAAGGCGGGGCTGGAGAACCTGGCCCGTTCCATGGCCGTCGAGTGGGCACCGGAGGTCAGGGTCAACACCCTGGTCGTCGGCATGGTCCGCACCGAACTGGCCCCTCTCCACTACGGCGGCGAGGACGGGGTGGAGGCCGTCGCCCGTACGGTCCCGCTGGGCCGTCTCGCCCGGCCCTCCGACGTCGGCGCGGCCGCCGTCTTCCTCGCCTCGGACGCGGCCGCCTACATCAGCGGAGCGTCGATCCTCGTCCACGGAGGCGGCGAGCGGCCCGCCTTCCTCGACGCCGCGACCGTCAACAAGGACCAGCAGGGAGAACCGTCATGAGCGCACCGTTGCTGTGCCAGGGACGTGTCGTGATCGTCACGGGCGCGGGCCGCGGACTCGGCAGGGCGCACGCCCTCGCCTACGCCGCCGAGGGCGCCCGGCTCGTCGTGAACGACCTCGGGGTCGGCCTCGACGGCGTCCCCGGTCCGGACAGCCCGGCCCGCCGGGTCGTCGAGGAGATCCGCGCGGCCGGCGGCGAGGCGGTGGCCCACGGCGGCGACATCGCGACCACCGACGGCGCCGCGTCCCTCGTCCGCACCGCCCTGGACACGTACGGCCGGCTCGACACCCTGGTCAACAACGCCGGCTTCCTGCGGGACCGGATGCTCGTCAACCTCGACGAGGAGGACTGGGACGCCGTCATGCGGGTCCATCTGAAGGGGCACTTCCTGCCGCTGCGGCACGCGGCCGCGCACTGGCGCTCGGAGGCCAAGGCGGGCCGTACACCGGAGGCCAGGGTCGTCAACACCAGCAGCGGAGCGGGCCTGTCGGGGTCGGTCGGGCAGGGTAACTACAGCGCGGCCAAGGCGGGCGTCATCGGCCTGACCCTGGTCGCGGCCGCCGAGATGGGCCGCTACGGCGTGCAGGTCAACGCCATCGCCCCGGCCGCCCGCACCCGGATGACCGAGCGGACCTTCGCCGGGACGATGACGGCGCCGGACGACGGTTTCGACGCCATGGCCCCCGAGAACGTCTCGCCGCTCGTGGTCTGGCTGGGGTCGGCCGCGAGCGCCGGGGTCACCGGCCGCGTCTTCGAGGCCGAGGGCGGCCGGATCACCGTGATGGAGGGCTGGCGCCCCGGCCCGAGCGCGGACGGGGGAGCGCGCCGGACCCCGGCCGAGGCGGGCGACGCGGCCCGGAAACTCCTGGCGGAGGCGGGGACACCGAGGCCGGTGTACGGCGCGCGGTAGGCGGTAGGCGGTAGGCGGTGGGCGGCAGGGGCGGAGCAGGACGGAGCCGACGTGAGGGGACGTGAGGGGACGTGACGGGGAGGGGAGTGCGGGCACGGGGTGGCCGGGAGCCGCCTTCAGCGCCCGGGCCGTTTCGGGGCAGCCGTCAGCAGCGCGAGGATCGCGGCGTGCCCCGTCTGGAGTTCGTCGCCCGCGAAGGGACTGCCCTGGGCGTCCAGGAGTTCCACCTCGATGGTGATGCCCTCGGCGGATCCGTGGCGGCGGGTGACCGAGCGGTGCCCGGTCCCGTGCGTGCGGGCCAGACCGGCCCGCAGCTCGGCCTCGACACCGACGGTGAGCAGACGGCGCGCCTCCGCGAGTGCCTCGGCCCGTGCTCCCGCGCCGCGCGCGAGCAGAGCCCGCACGCAGCCGACGGAGCCCCGGCGGGCCGCTGTCACCAGCGGCGCCTCGCCCGACGGGCCCGGCCGGTCCGGGTCCGCCCCCGCCCCGAGGAGCAGTTCCGCGACCGTGGTGTGGCCGCACCGCAGCGCCCAGGTCAGCGCGGTGAAACCGAACGCCTCCACCGTGTCCGGCCCCGCCCCGGCGCCGAGCAGGGCCCGCACCACCTCGACGTGCCCGCCGCAGGCCGCGCCGCACAGGGGAGCGTCCGTGCCCAGACTGAGCCGGTCGGGGTCGGCGCCGCCGGCCAGCAGGAGCCGCACGATCCCGGCCCGGTCGCTCACCGCCGCCGCGTACAACGCGCTCTGGCCGTCCTCGTCCACGCTCTCGGCGCTCACCCCGGCGCGCAGCAGCCGTACGACCGTGTCCTCGTCCCCCTCGTAGACGGCGGTGAAGAGGGCGGCGGCCGGGTCGTTGGTGCTCATCCCTCGACCCTCGCCCGCCAAGGACACGCGAGGCAAAGGCTTTTGGAGTGTCCTCTCTCACCCCTTGCCTGCCGGGGCTCCTTCGTGTCCGGGCTCGTCCGCCGACGGTCCCGACCGGTGCGTGCGTCAGGTGTCGCACTCCAGCACCGTCCGGCACAGCCCGCAGCGTGCGCGGACCCGGCCGCGTACCGGTACCCGGATCCGCTGGTGGCAGGTCGGGCAGGGAAACGACACGCGCAGCGGGCCGCCGGCGTCGGGGGCGAACGCGTAGGGAACGCCCGCGAGGTCGGGGGAGTGGTGCTCCTGGGCCTGTCTGCGGTCCTTGGCGTAGCGACGGCGGCCCGCCCAGCCGGCCGCGGTCAGCGGGGGCTGCCGCTCGTCGCGGCGGGCCTGCGCCATGCCCTTGGTGTACGCGGTGTACGCCTGGGGGCTGGTGAACCACACGGACGGGTCCTCGCCGAACACCAGGGCCCGCTTGGCGAGGACGTACCCGAACTCCTCCGGGGTCAGGTAGCCGAGTTTCTGCGAGGAGGCGGCGTCCTCGCGGTAGGCGTCGAGGAGCAGCCAGCCGGCGCCGAGGTAGGCCGCGGCGGTGTCGGTGAGGATCTCGGTGTCGCGGGTGCCGGGGAAGGCGAGGTCGAGGCGGTGCAGGTAGACGTGCATCACCTCGTGGGCGAGGGCGGCGCCGATGTCCCTGCGGTGGGTCCGGAAGCGGTCGTTCAGCTCGATGAAGTACTCGGGCCCGGCGGCGAGTTCGACGTTCGCCGCATGCGTCATCTCGCGGAAGCCGATGATCATCCGGGCGTCCGGGAGCCGGTAGTGCCGCACCATCTCACGGGCCACGCGCTGGGCACCGAGGTGCAGGTCGTCCAGGTCGGCGAAGGCCACGTCGGCGGGGGCCACGCTGGCCGAGAAGGTGTGCACGGTGTCGTACGAGAGCCGTTTCCAGAGCGCGGTGATCGACGCCCGCACCGTGTCCAGGTGAGGGAAGCCGTGCTCGACGGGTCCGCCGTTCGCCACGTCAGCACCCCCTGAAAGCGCCGGAACTCCCCTCCACTGTAAGCGGGCTTCCACCCGGCGGCCGGGGACGCGGTGAGGCCCCTGGCGTGTCTGGCCGGATCGCGGCTCTTGCCCGCACCCGGCGGCGGTCCCCATAATCCCCACCAGCTTGGCAGGAGCATGCCAGCAAGCGTTTCTGTGTCCCTGCCCGGCGGACAACCCCCCACGAAAGGAAACGCGTTGAAGTCTCCGAAGAAGTCCGCTCTCGTCCGAAGACTGCTCGCCGTCGCCGCGGTCGTCCTCGCCGCCGTCTCGCTCCAGCCGCTGACCGCGCAGGCCGCCCCCGCACCCGTCGTCGGCGGCACCCGCGCCGCGCAGGGCGAGTTCCCGTTCATGGTCCGCCTCTCCATGGGCTGCGGCGGCGCCCTCTACACCAAGAGCATCGTCCTCACCGCCGCACACTGTGTGAACGGCTCCGGCAACAACACCTCCATCACCGCCACCGCCGGCGTCGTCGACCTGCAGAGCGGCAGCGCCGTCAAGGTCAAGTCCACGAAGGTCCTCCAGGCTCCCGGCTACAACGGCAAGGGCAAGGACTGGGCGCTCATCAAGCTCGCCAAGCCGATCGAACTGCCCACCCTGAAGATCGCCACCACCACCGCGTTCAACAACGGCAACTTCACCGTCGCCGGCTGGGGCGCGGCCCGCGAGGGCGGCGCGCAGCAGCGCTACCTCCTGAAGGCCACCGTCCCCTTCGTCGACGACGCCACCTGCAAGCAGGCGTACGGCAGCGACCTCGTCCCCGGTGACGAGATCTGCGCCGGATTCGTCGCGCAGGGCGGTGTCGACACCTGTCAGGGCGACTCCGGCGGCCCCATGTTCCGCAAGGACGACACGGGCGCCTACCTCCAGGTCGGCATCGTCAGCTGGGGCGAGGGCTGCGCCGAACCCGGCTACCCCGGCGTGTACAGCGAGGTCTCGACCTTCGCCGCCGACATAGCCAGGGCCGCGGCCGGGCTGTAGCCACCGCCTCCGGTACCGGGGTTCCACCGGCACCGGTACGCGTGGCGCCCGCGGCCCCCCGGTCGCGGGCGCCGTCACGCGCGCCCCGGGGCCCACACCGCGGGGCGCCCGCACGGCGTCAGCCGGCCAGCACCTTGTGGAAGTGAACGTCCTCGTGCCCGCCCGGGATGCCCTCCGTGCGGCCGGTCTCCCGGTAACCGTGCCCGCGGTAGAAGTCGGGGGCCTGGAAGGTGAAGGAGGAGACGATCACCTCGGTGCAGCCGCGCCGGGCGCCCTCCTCCTCGGCGGCCCGGAGCAGCGTGCCGCCCCAGCCCGCGTGCCGCTGGTCGGCCCGCACCCACAGCATGTCGACGGCGCAGCAACTGCCCCACACCCACGCGGTGAGCCCGCCGACGAGCGCCCCCTCGGCGTCGGTCACCCGCACCGAGAGCGGCTCGGGCGCGCCCGCCCCGGTCGCCGCCGCGTTGAAGGCGGTGAGTTCGTCGTCGAGCCGCTGTTCCAGCTCGGCGTCCTTGCCGTCGATCCGCAACGAGGTGCTCACGGGCTGCTGGTCTGTACCGGTCATGCCGGGAGTATGCCAACGCCCTCGCGGAGACCCGAACCGTTTTCCCCCGGCGGGCCGGACCGGCGGCCGTTAGTCCAACTGCTCCCCCTCCTTTGTCCATGGGCACACCGGCCCCGCGCGGCGCAGTCTGGCGCCCCGGAACGTCGCCCCCCAGGAGGAGAGCCTTGCAGCCCTCAGACACGTTCACCCCCACCCGTCGCACCGTCGTCGCGGCCGGAGCTGCCGCCGGGATCGGCGCCGTGCTCGGTCTGCCCGCCGCGGCCTCGGCCGCCCCCGGCGACGACACGGTCACCCTCCGCTCCGCGCACCTCGACGTCCGCGTCGCCACCGCCTTCCCGCAGGTCGTCACGTACACCGACCGCGCCACCGGCGCCGTGCTGCACGCCCAGTCCGACCCGGTCGCCTCCGTCCTCGTCGACGGCACCGCGCACACCCCGGCCGTCACCGTCACCGCGGGCGCCGCTTCGGCCGCCTACCGCCTGGCCTTCACCGGCGGCACCACCATCGACGTGGAGATCGCCGTCACGGACCGGCACGTGACCTGGCGGGTCACCGCCGTCGACGACACGGACACCCTTCCCGTCGGCACCCTGGAGATCCCCGACCTCGCCCTGCTCGCCGTCCGCAGCGACCAGCCCGGCGCCCAGCTCCTCGCCGCACGCGTCCAGCTCGACCAGGCCAAGAGCGGGGACACCCTGGTCACACCGGCCGCGGACACCCCGGCGGAAGCGGCCACCGGATGCGCGTACGCCGTCGTCGCCCACCACGGCCTCGCGGGCGCCCTGGAGACCAACACCGTCTACGACAGGCCCGACTCCAGCACCTCCTGGGAGAACGGCAGGCTCTGGCGCCGCACCGTCCGCAAGGACGGCTTCACCGAGGCCCGCCTCGCCCCCGGCCAGTGGACCCACCGCGCCGCCGGCGCCACCGACACCGAACCGCTCCCGTACGCCACCGTCGTCGTCACCGGCGACCGCAACGGCGACGGGGTGATCGACTGGCAGGACGCGGCGATCGCCTTCCGCGACATCATGGTCACCCCGCTCGGCGCCGAGGACACCTGCCTACGGGTGGTGCCGCACATCCCCTTCAACTTCGCCTCGCAGGCCACCAACCCGTTCCTCGCGACCCTCGACAACGTCAAGCGGATCTCCCTCGCGACCGACGGGCTGCGGCAGTTCACGATCCTCAAGGGCTACCAGTCGGAGGGCCACGACTCCGCCCACCCCGACTACGCGGGCAACTACAACGAACGCGCCGGCGGCCTCGACGACCTCAACACCCTGGTCCGGGCCGGAAAGAAGTGGAACAGCGACTTCGCCGTCCACGTCAACGCCACCGAGTCCTACCCCGTCGCCCACGCCTTCTCCGAGACGCTCGTCGACAAGAACGACCAGCAGTGGGACTGGCTCGACCAGAGCTACCGCATCGACGCCCGCCGCGACCTGGTCTCCGGCGACATCGTCCGCCGCTTCGCCGCCCTGCGCCGCGACGCCGACCCGGCCCTCAACTCGCTCTACATCGACGTCTTCCGCGAGTCCGGATGGAACTCCGACCGCCTCCAGCGCGCCCTGCGCGACCAGGGCTGGCACGTCACCTCCGAATGGGGCCACGGCCTGGAGCGCTCCACCCTGTGGTCGCACTGGGCGACCGAGACGGACTACGGCCCGGACACCTCCCGCGGCATCAACTCACGGCTCATCCGCTTCGTCCGCAACCACCAGAAGGACGTCTTCGCCGACAAGTGGCCCACCCTGCTGGGCGTTCCCCGCATGGGCAACTTCGAGGGCTGGACCGGCAAGACCGACTGGACCGCCTTCCACGACCTGATCTGGACCCACTCCCTGCCCGCCAAGTACCTCCAGGCGTACCCGATCCGCACCTGGGGTGAGCACGAGATCACCTTCGGCACGACCACCACCGTGACCGCCGTGTCCGACACCGACGGCACCCGCCGCATCACCACCGACGGACGCCTCGTCTACGACGGCGGCACCTACCTGCTGCCCTGGGACCCCAGGAAGGCGACCAAGCTCTACCACTACAGCCCCGACGGGGGCAGCAGCAGCTGGCGCCTTCCGAAGACCTGGGAGAGCCTGTCGCGGGTCGCTCTGTACCGGCTCTCCGACCAGGGGCGGGCCTTCCAGGCGTACGTCCCGGTGCGCGCGGGCCGGATCACCCTCGACGCGGACGCCGGACAGCCGTACGTCCTCCACCGCACCCGGGTCGCCGACGCCGCCGACCCCGACTGGGGCGAGGCCACCCCGCTCCACGACCCCGGCTTCAACTCCGGCTCCCTCAAGGGCTGGACGGTCGCCGGACCCGCCTCCGTCGAGCTCAACGCCCTCGGCGACCATGAGCTGGTCGTCGCCGCCGGTTCCGCCGCCACCGTCTCCCAGCGGCTGACCCGCCTCAAGCCGGGAACGTACGCGGCCTCCGTCCAGGTCGAGGTCGGCGTGAGCGCCGACGACCGCCGCGAGGCCTCGCTCCGGGTCCGTACCGCCGACGGTGTCACCGCCGCCAACACCACCAGCACGTCCACCGCCGGCAACTACGTCGCCGCCGACCGCAAGCACGACACCCGGTTCCAGCGGATGTTCACCCACTTCACCGTCCCCGAGGGTGGCGGCCCCGTCCACCTCACGCTCGGGGCGGCGGCCGGACAGGCGCGCGTCCGCTTCGCCGACGTCCGCGTCGTGCCCGCCGTCCGCGCCGCCACCCCGCCCGGCACCCTCGTCCGCGAGGACTTCGAACACGTCCCGCAGGGCTGGGGCCCCTTCGTGAAGGGCGACGCGGGCGGCGTCACCGACCCGCGCACCCACATCGCCCAGCGGCACGCGCCGTTCACCGGACGCGGCTGGAACGGCAAGGTGATCGACGACGTCGTCGACGGCACCCAGTCCCTCAAGTCACGCGGCGAGAACGACGGACTGGTCTACCGGACCGTGCCCCACACGGTCCGGTTCCAGCCGGGCAGGCACTACCGGGTCACCTTCCGCCACGAGAACGAGAAGGCCGGACAGTACGCCTGGATCACCGCCGTCGACGAGGGCACGGTGACCCGCGAACTCAGTCGCACCGACCTCCCCGTCGCGGCCCGACCCGCCACCCACTCCTACGCGTTCACCGCACCCGCCACCGGCGAGGCCTGGGTCGGCCTGCGCAAGACGGGCGACGACGGCACCGCCGAGTTCACCCTCGACTCCTTCGAGGTGACCGAGACCGGCTGACCCGCCGCCTCCAGCTCCAGCACCCACACCTCGTTCACGCCCTCCCGCAGGACCGCACCGGGCACGTACAGCGCCCGCTGCGGTCCCGCGGACCAGTACCGGCCCAGCCCGAACCCGTTGACCCAGACGAACCCCCGCGTCCAGCCCGGGAGTTCGAGGAAGGCGTCCCCGGCCCCCGCCACCTCCGCGGTGCCGCGGTACAGACCGGGGGAGCCGTCCGTGGGCACCTTCCCGAACGGCACCCGCCCCACGTCCCCGTCCAGCGCGTCCAGCCGCAGCGCCCGCGCCCGCACCCCGTGCAGATACTGCCGCTCGTGCAGCACACCCCCGGTGACGCCCTTCGGCTCCCCGGTGCGCGGACCGTAGTTGACCCGCCCCAGCGACTCCACCCACAGCTCCACCCGCGCCGGACCCGCCACCGGCTCCTTCAGCCGCGGCTCGTCCTCGGTGAGCACCCCCGCCCGCACCCCGTCCACCGACACCACCGCCAGATCCCGCAGCCCGCTCACCGACAGCGGATACGGCTGCCGCGGCCCCGGCACGTCCACCACGTACTTCACCAGACCCCGGTCCACGTCCAGTTCCTCGAACGTGGGCGGCACCGCGTACTCGGCCTCCGCGCCGCCCACCGCGTCCAGCACGGTGTCCAGCGACGCCCAGCCGCCGAACCCGGCCTCCACATCCGCGCCCAGCACCTCGGGAGCGGGCGGCACCTCGGGCAGCGGCCCCTCCGCGTACGCGGCGAGGATCTCCCGGAAGAGCCAGAACTTCTCGGTCGGACGCCCCAGTTCGTCGATCGGCGCGTCGTAGTCGTACGACGTCACGTCCGGCTCCAACGGCCCCTCGTGCAGCTCACCGCCCCGGTTGGCGCCCGCCCAGCCCGCGAAGCTCGTCCCGCCGTGCGCCATGTACAGATTGACCGAAGCCCCGCACTCCAGGATCTCCCGCAACGCGTCCGCCGCGTCCCGCGGATCCCGCACGACATGCTCAGCACCCCAGTGATCGAACCACCCGCACCAGAACTCCATGCACATCAGCGGACCCGACGGCCGGTGCCGGCGCAGCGTCGCGAACGCCTCCCGCGCCCCCGACCCGAAGTTCGCCGTCGCCAGCACCCCCGGCACCGACCCGCCCGTCAGCATGTGGTCCTCGGGCCCGTCCGACGTGAACAGCGGCACCCGCACGCCCTCCGCCCGCAACAGGTCCGCCAGCCACCCCAGATACACCTGGTCCGAGCCGTAACTGCCGTACTCGTTCTCCACCTGCACCATCAGCACCGGCCCGCCGCGGTCGACCTGCCGCGCCACGATCTCCGGCAGCAGCACCCGGAACCAGCGCTCCACCTGCCGCAGATACTCCGGATCCCGCGTCCGCGCCCGCCCCGACAGCCAGTGCGGCAGCCCGCCGTTCTCCCACTCGGCGCAGATGTACGGGCCCGGCCGCACGATCGCCCCCAGACCCGCCGCCCGGACCGCGTCCAGAAAACGGCCCACCTGCTCCACGTCGCGCACCTCACCGGGACGCGGCTCGTGGAGATTCCACGGCACGTACGTCTCCACACAGTTCAGCCCGAGCGCCCGCAGCATCCCCAGCCGGTGCGCCCACTGCCCCTCGTGCACCCGGAAGTAGTGCAGCGCCCCCGACAGCAGCCGCACCGGGCGCCCGTCCAGCAGAAAATCGGTGTCCCCCACCGTGAACTCGCTCATGGCCACACGATCACCCCTGGCGGCGGCCGCGTCCATGGACAAAGATCAGCGCTGATTGGACGCAACGCAAAGGAACGACCGGGCGGGACGAAAACGGATGTACCACACCTGGATGCGCTATTTCACCCCCGGGCCCGCGCACCTCCGGCTCGGCCTCGCCTGCCTCGGCGTCGGCCTCCAGCACGGCGAACTGCCTCCCGTCGGCCCCCGCACCCTCGACCACCACGTCGCCGTCGTCGTCAGCGCCGGCAGCGGCTGGTACCGCACCCCCGACGGCCGCCGCCACCCCGTCACCGCCCCCGCCCTCCTCTGGCTCACCCCCGGCACCCCCCACCACTACGGGCCCGACCCCGGCTGGGACGAGTGCTTCGTCGACTTCACCGGCCCCGCCACCACCACGTACACCGAACTCGGCTACATCGAACCCGGCCGCCCCGTCGTCCCCCTCTCCGACGCCGCCGCCGCCCGCGCCGTCGTCGCCCGCATCGCCCGCGCCGCCCGCCGCGGCAACCCCCTCCTGGAGGTCGAGACCGGCGCCGCCGTCCACGAACTCCTCGTCACCCTGCGCCGCGCCCGCGCCGACCTCGCCCCCGACGGCGACGAGGTCCTCCAGGCCCTCGCCCGCGACGCCTTCCAGGCGATGTCCGTCGCCGACCACGCCGCCCGCCACGGCATGACCCCCGCCGCCCTGCGCACCGCCGTCCGCCGCGGCGCCGGCTGCAGCCCCAAGGACTACCTCCTCGGCATCCGCCTCGGCCGCGCCAAGGAACTCCTCGCCGCCACCGACCTGCCCGTCGCCGCCGTCGCCCGCCGCGTCGGCTACGACGACCCCGCCTACTTCTCCCGCCTCTTCACCCGCCGCGTCGGCATCCCACCCGTCCGCTTCCGCGAACAACAGGGCCGCACCGTCCCCGGCGGCTGGAGCAACCGCGTCCCCGACCCCGACGATCCACCCATGATCGAACCCCCGCCCGCCCCGTAGGGTTGGCTCACATGACCACCAGCAAGCCCCAGGAAACCGACCCCGCCGTCCGTGCGGAACTCGCCCGGCTGCGCGACAGCATCGACAACATCGACGCCGCCGTCGTCCACATGCTCGCCGAACGCTTCAAGTGCACCCAACAGGTCGGCCACCTCAAGGCGGCCCACCAGCTGCCGCCCGCCGACCCCTCCCGCGAGGCCCACCAGATCGCCCGGCTCCGCCGCCTCGCCGAGAACGCCAAACTGGACCCGGCCTTCGCCGAGAAGCTCCTCACCTTCATCATCGCCGAGGTCATCCGCCACCACGAACGCATCGCGGACGACGCCGGCACCACCACCCCCGAACCGGGGGAGTGAGACCGGGCGACCGGAGCGGACGGACCCCCGCGGCACACACCGCCCGGCGGACACCGAAAAGGCGCGTTCCCCACCGGAGTGAGAACCACTCTCCCGGAACGCGCCGCGCACGCCCCGCGCACTCCCGCACGAAACTGCCCGACGCATCGCGCCCTCACGGGCATATGCTGGTACGTCCAAACGAGGGGACGCCGGGCCATGCCGTCGGATGCCAAGATCCTCATCGTCGACGACCACGAGGACACCCTGTACGCCCTCGAAAGCGCACTGGCCCCGCTCGGCTACCCAGTGGGCCGCGCCACCGGCGGCGACGAAGCACTGAAGGAAGTCCTGCGCGGTCAGGTCGCCCTGCTCCTCCTCGACGTCCGCATGCCCGGCGTCAGCGGCCTCGACGTCGTCCGCTACATGCGACGCGTCGAACAGACCCAGCACATCCCCGTCATCCTCCTCACCGGATTCGGCCCCGACACCGAACTCACCGCCACCGCCTTCGCCCTCGGCGTCGCCGACCTCCTCATGAAACCCGTCGACCCCTGGGCCCTTCGCACCAAGGTCCGCTACCTCTACGAGGCCCAGCAGCGCCACCACACCCTCGAACGAGAACTGCGCGACCTCCGCGCCCTCGTCAAGGAACACCTCCCCGACACGGCCCCCGCCGACCCCGCCGCCGCCCGCATCCCCGAACAGCCCCGCCGCCCCTCCACCCGCGACGGCGACCGGCTGGAACAGGGCCGCACGCCGTAACAGCGGCTCGTGACCGGACGACGACAAAGCGTACGAACGGGACCACCTCTGTGACCCGGCGACACCATCGGGCAGCATGTCCCCATGTCCGTACTGACGCGCGACGAAGCGCAGACCCGTGCCCAGCTCCTCGATGTCCACCACTACGGGATCGAACTCGACGTGACCCGAGGGGACGAGACCTTCGACTCCCTGACCGTCATCCGGTTCACCGCCCGCGACGACGCGGACACCTTCGTCGAACTGAAGCCCGCCGAACTGCGCTCCGTCACCCTCGACGGCCGGCCCCTCGACCCCGAGACCCTCGACGAGAACCGGCTGCCCCTCAAGGGCCTCACCGCAGGCGAGCACGAACTGCGCGTCGACGCCGCCATGCGCTACTCCCGCACCGGCGAGGGCATGCACCGCTTCACCGACCCCACCGACGGCGAGACCTACCTCTACACCCAGCTCTTCATGGAAGACGTCCAGCGCGTCTTCGCCGCCTTCGACCAGCCCGACCTCAAGTCCGTCTTCGAACTGACCGTCACCGCCCCCGAAGGCTGGACCGTCCTCGCCAACGGCGTCACCGAACACCTCGGAGACGGCCACTGGAAGGCCGCCCCCACCCCCCTGATCTCCACCTACCTCGTCGCCGTCGCCGCCGGCCCCTGGCACTCCGTACGCACCGAACACGCCGGACTGCCCTTCGGCCTGCACTGCCGCCGCTCCCTCGCCCCCCACCTCGACGCCGACGCCGACGAGATCCTCGACGTCACCCGCGCCTGCTACGACCGCTACCACGAGAAGTTCGACGAGCCCTACCCCTTCGACTCCTACGACCAGGCGTTCGTCCCCGAGTTCAACGCCGGAGCCATGGAGAACCCCGGACTCGTCACCTTCCGCGACGAGTTCATCTACCGCTCCGCCGTCACCGACACCGAACGCCAGACCCGCGCCATGGTCATCGCCCACGAAATGGCCCACATGTGGTTCGGCGACCTCGTCACCCTGCGCTGGTGGGACGACATCTGGCTCAACGAGTCCTTCGCCGAGTACATGGGCTACCAGACCCTCACCGAAGCCACCCGCTTCACGGACACCTGGGTCGACTTCGGCGTCGCCCGCAAGTCCTGGGGCTACGACGCCGACCAGCGCCCCTCCACCCACCCCGTCGCCCCCGACCCGGACGCCGTCCCCGACACCGCGTCCGCCATGCTCAACTTCGACGGCATCTCCTACGCCAAGGGCGCCTCCGCCCTGCGCCAACTCGTCGCCTGGCTCGGCGAGAAGGACTTCCTCGCGGGCATCAACACCCACTTCGCCCGCCACAAGTTCGGCAACGCCAGCCTCGCCGACTTCATCGACAACCTCGCCTCCGCCACCGAACGCGACGTCCACGCCTGGGCCGAGGACTGGCTCCGCACCACCGGCGTCGACACCCTCACCCCCACCCTCCGCGAAGCGGACGGCGCATGGCAGCTCACCGTCGACCGCGACGGCAGCCGCCCCCACCGCATCGCCGTCGGCGCCTACGACACCGTCCCCGGCGACGACCGCCGCCTCACCCTGCGCGAGCGCTTCGAACTCGACGTCCCCCAGAGCGAGAGCACCCACTCCGCCCCCGGACGCCGCCCCGCACTCCTCGTCCTCAACGACTCCGACCTCACCTACGCCAAGGTCCGCTTCGACACCGAGTCCTTCACCACCGTCGAAGCCGCCCTCTCCGGCATCCCCGACGCCCTCACCCGCGCCGTCGTCTGGAACGCCCTGCGCGACGCCGTACGCGACGGCGAACTGCCCCCCATGGCCTACATCGACGCCGCCCGCACCCACCTCCCGCACGAGACCGACCTCGCCCTCGTCCAGGGCGTCCTCACCTTCGCCGCCACCCACGTCGCCAACCGCTACCTCGGCCCCGAGCAGCGCCCCACCGCCCTCGCCACCCTCACCGACCTGTGCCGCGACCTCATCCGCCGCACCGAGGACGGCTCCCACCCCGGCCTGCGCCTCATCGCCGTACGCCACCACATCGACGTCGCCGCCCACCCCGACACCATCAGCGCCTGGTTCTCCGAAGGCACCGTCCCCGGCGGCCCCGAACTCGACCCCGAACTGCGCTGGCGCATCCTCGGCCGGCTCGCCGTCCTCGGCGCCGTCGACGACGCCGTCATCGAAGCCGAACTCGTCCAGGACCCCAGCGCCACCGGCCAGGAAGGCGCCGCCCGCTGCCGCGCCGCACTGCCCGACCCCGAGGCCAAACGCGCCGCCTGGGACGCCATGTTCGCCACCGACGACCTCTCCAACTACCTGTTCACCGCCACCGCCCAGGGCTTCTGGCAGCCCGAACAGACCGACCTCGTCGGCGGCTACGTCGAGCGCTACTGGGCCGACGCCGTCGCCGTCGCCGAACGCCGCGGCCCCGCCATCGCCGACGCCGCCGGCCGCTGGGCCTTCCCCGCCCACGCCGTCACCGCCGACACCCTCACCCTCGGCGCGACCTGCCTGCGCGACGCCGGCCCCATCCCCGCCCTGCGCCGCAAACTCACCGACCAGCTCGACGACCTCGCCCGCGCCCTGCGCGTCCGCCAGGCCTGACACCACCAGCGATCCCAGCAGTCCCGACACGCCCACCGGGCCCCGGTTCCCCGTCGCTCACCGACAGGGAACCGGGGCCCGACGGCGTCAGCGGAAGCGGCGCGGGAACGGCGCGGGAACGGGTGCGGGGAAGCGCGCGGGGCGCGCCAACTCCCGCCGCACCACCCCCTAGCACCCCCGTCCGTCCCCCACATTTCCTCCGCACGGCAGTACCCCCTTTTGGGTCGAATCGTTGTCCTTGGCGGGCGCACCTGCCCGAAACGCGTACACGCTGGGACGTACCCCGCCGCGCGTCCACCGGAGGACATCCATGAGCACGCCGCCCCTCGCCTCAGGCCCCGAAGGCCCCGACGCACTGCGGCCGTTGCTCCACACCGTCCTCGACGCCCTCACCCAGGGCGCCGCCGCGCGCGGCGGACCCCTCCCCGCCGGCGGACCCCGACACGTCGCCCGCACCCTCCGCGACCAGGCCGGCGACCTCCTGCCCCGCCACGGCGACGCAGGCGCCCTCCACGACCTCGTCCGCGCCCTCGCCGAAGGCGCCGCCGACCCCGCCGACCCCCTCTGCGCCGCCCACCTGCACTGCCCACCCCTCGCCGTAGCCGTCGCCGCCGACCTCGCCGCCTCCGCCCTCAACCCCTCCCTCGACTCCTGGGACCAGGCACCGGCCGCCTCCGAACTCGAAACACTCCTCACCCGCACCCTCGCCCACGAGGTGTACGGCACCCCCCACAGCGACGCCCTCGTCACCACCGGCGGCACCGAGTCCAACCACCTCGCCCTCCTCCTCGCCCGCGAAGCCCACGGCGGCATCCAACTCGTCCACGGAGCAGGCGCCCACCACTCCCTCCACCGCGCCGCCTGGCTCCTCGGCCTCCCCGAACCCGTCGTCGTCCCCGCCCCCGCCGGCACCCTCGACCCCGCGGCCCTCGACAACGCCCTCACCGCACTCCACGGCCCCCTCCTCGTCGCCGCCACCGCCGGCACCACCGACGCCGGACTCATCGACCCCCTCCCGGACATCGCCGACCTCTGCGCCACCCACGGCGCCCGCCTCCACATCGACGCCGCCTACGGCGGAGGCCTCCTCCTCAGCGACCGGCACCGCCACAAACTCGACGGACTCACCCACGCCCACACCGTCACCCTCGACCTGCACAAACTCGGCTGGCAGCCCGTCGCCGCAGGCCTCCTCGCCGTCCGCGACCCCGCCGACCTCACCCCCCTCGCCCACCGCGCCGACTACCTCAACGCCGACGACGACACCGAAGCCGGCCACCCCGACCTCCTCGGCCGCTCCCTGCGCACCACCCGACGCCCCGACATCCTCAAGATCGCCGTCACCCTCAAAACCCTCGGCCGCGACGGCATCGGCGCCCTCGTCGACCAGGTCTGCGCCCACGCCCACGAACTCGCCGACCTCATCACCGCCCACCCCGGCTTCGAGCTCTACGACCGGCCCACCATCAGCACCGTCCTGTTCCGGCCCACCGGCGCCACCGACGACACCGTCGCCGCCGTCCGCCGCACCCTCCTCGACCAAGGCCTCGCCGTCCTCGGCCGCGCCACCCTCGACGGCCGCCGCTGGCTCAAAGCCACCCTCCTCAACCCCCACACCCGGCCCGGCGACCTGGCCACGCTCCTGAAACTGGTGGAAGGACACACCCCCCGATGAGCCCGACGCCCCACACCCCGCGCCCCGCAGCCGAAGCACCCCGCGACCTGGTCGGCATCGGCATCGGCCCCTTCAACCTCTCCCTCGCCGCCCTCGCCCACCCCCTGACCGAACTCGACACCGTCTTCTACGAACAACGCCCCGGCTTCGACTGGCACCCCGGCATGCTCATCGACGGCGCCACCCTCCAAGTCCCCTTCCTCGCCGACCTCGTCACCCTCGCCGACCCCGCCAACCCCTGGTCCTTCCTCAACTACCTCAAAGCCCGCGAACGCCTCTTCCCCTTCTACTTCGCCGAGCGCTTCCACATCCAGCGCGCCGAATACGACGCCTACTGCCGCTGGGTCGCCGACAACCTCCCCGGACTCCGCTTCGCCCACCAGGTCGACGCCGTCCGCTGGAACCCCGAACGTGACGTCTTCGAAGTCGACTTCACCCAACTCGACACCGACGGCGAAGCCGAAGCCCTCGGCCGCTCCTACACCCGCAACATCGTCCTCGGCGTCGGCACCGCCCCCCACATCCCCGAACCCCTCAAACCCCTCGTCGACGCCCCCGGCGTGCCCGTCATCCACGCCGCCGACTACCTCAAACACCGCGAACAGTTCCTCACCGCCGACCACATCACCGTCATCGGCGCCGGCCAGTCCGGCGCCGAGATCTTCCTCGACCTCCTCCGCAACCGCCCCACCGGACACGAGAAGATCCACTGGCTCGCCCGCACCGAAGCGTTCGCCCCCATGGAGTACTCCAAACTCGGCCTCGAACACTTCACCCCCGACTACACCCGCTACTTCCACGCCCTCACCGAACCCGTCCGCGACCGGCTCGTCGCCGCCCAATGGCAACTCCACAAAGGCATCGACGCCGACACCATCGCCGCCATCCACGACGAGCTCTACCGCCGCACCCTCCACGGCGGCTGGCCCGACGCCGTCCTCACCCCCGCCGTCACCGTCCGCACCGCAGGACGCGTCGCCACCACCAAAGTCGAACTCCACCTCGAACACGTCCAACAAGGCGCCCGCTCCCGCCTCACCACCGACGCCGTCGTCCTCGCCACCGGCTACCGCGAACGCCCCATCGGCCCCCTCCTCGCCGGACTCGACCCCTACCTCCGCCGCGACAGAGCCGAACGACCCGCCATCGACGACCAGTTCCGCCTCGTCCTCGACCCCGCCGTCACCGGACACGTCTACGTCCAGAACGCCGAACTCCACACCCACGGCGTCGGCACCCCCGACCTCGGCCTCGCCGCCTGGCGCAGCGCCACCATCCTCAACACCCTCACCGGCAAGGACCCCTACCCCCTCCCCACCCGCACCTCCTTCACCACCTTCGGCCTCGAACCCACCCCCCGCGTCCCCGCCGCCCGCAAGGAAACCCGCACCCTCACCCCCCTCGTCGACGGCAGATGACCCCTCACCGACGCCGCACGACCCCCCTCATCGACGGCTGAAAAAAGAAGCGGCGCCGACGCGAAACACCGCGCCGACGCCGCACACCCCCACCCGCCGTACTAGAACACCGGCGTGCCCTCACGCGTCAGCTTCCAGTCCACCGAGGCGAACTCCGCCGGGTCCAGCGACCCCTTCGCCGTCACCCACTCCGCGATCCGCGTCCGGATCTCCGTCGACTCCGACCACACCTCGGGCGCCGACGCCACGAACGGGAACGCACCCCCGCCGTTCGCCCGGTAGTTGTTCACCGCGAACACGAACTGCTGCGCATCGTCCAACGGCGCCCCGCCGTACGTCAGGTTCTTGATCCGCGAACCCTCCGCCTGCGCGATGTCGATGTCGTACCGCAGACCCGACACATAGTCGTAGTTGTAGTCCGGCCGGCTGTTCGCGTTCGTCAGCTTCTCCGTGTCGACCACCGCACCCGCCGGCGTCCGCACGAAATAGTTCGCCGAGTACTCCAGATACGCCCGCACCTGAGCACCCGTCAGCACCTTCGCCACCAACGTGTTGTCGTACACGTACAGACTCGACAGATCCCGGATCGTCACATCCCCCGCCGGAATCTCCGACGTCCGCGAGAACGGCGACGCCTGCGCGATCACCGGCAACGACGCATACTGCGTCCCCACCAACGCCGCCCGCACCACGTCCTCCTGGACCTTGGTGATCAGATCGATGATCGGCGCGTCCTTGTACCGCGCCTCCACCGTCGTCAACGTCTCCGTCGCCGACCCCACCACCTGGTTGACATACGCCACGACCACATCGTGCTCGTCCTTCAACAACCGCGTGATCCTCGGATCGTCCGCCACCGCGTTCGTGTTCCGCACCGACGCCGCCACCGACTCCACCCGCCAGCAACCCCGCTCGAAGACCAACTGGAAGTCGAACACCGACATCCGCTCCGCGAACGCCAACGGCTCCGACAACACCACCGTCTTCCCCGACGCCGCGTTCGTCACCTTCAGCTCCGGGATCTCCAGATGCGCGTGACCCACCAGAATCGCGTCGATCCCCGGCACCTGCTGCGCCACCAGCGCCGCCGAGTTCTCCACGTACGGCACCTGGTCACCGTACGACGACGTCCCCGACGCACCCGAATGCGCCGACACCACAACCACGTCCGCACCCATCGACCGCAGCTTCGGCACCCACTTCGCCGCCTGCTCCTCAAGCCCCGGGAACGTCAACTTCCCCTGCACATACGCCTTGTCCCAGATCGCGATCCCCGGGTTCGTCAACCCCAGCACCGCCACCTTCACCGGCGGCGCCCCATGAACGCGGAACGTCTTCATGAAGTACGGGGGGAACGCCGGCTTCAGCGTCTTCGCGTCCAGCGCGTTCGCACCGAGCAGCGGGAAGTCGCACTGCGACTCGAACTTCCGCAGCGTCTCGATCCCGTAGTTGAACTCGTGGTTCCCCAGCGCCACCGCGTCATAGCCGATCGCGTTCATCGCCTGCGCCATCGGATGCACCGGACCACCCTTGGCGGTGATCGGATCCACCTTCGCGTAGTAGTACGTCAACGGCGTGCCCTGGATCGTGTCACCCGCGTCCAGCAGCAGGGTGTTGGCGCGGCCCTTCTCCTTGCGGATCGCGTTCACCAGCGTCGAGATCCGCGCCAGACCCTGCGCGTTCCCCGCCGCGTCCGCGTACTCCGCGTCCTTGAAGTAGTCCCAGTTGAACACGTGCCCGTGCAGATCCGTCGTGCCCATCACCGTCAGCGCGTACCGCTTCACCGGCCGATGCCCCTTCCTCGCCTCCACAGCCTGCGCCGCGGGCGCGCCGACCGCACCCGCGAACGCCACCCCCGCACCCGTCACGGCGGACTTCTTCAGGAACTTACGACGGTTCAACGGCATGTCCGGAACTCCTCGAGAAAGGGTCAACGACGCGCGTAGATTCTGGCCCAACAACCGCCCCCGCAACAGACCCAGAAGGTTTCCATCCGATGACCCGCACCCATCACACACCCCCCGCCCCGGTGACAGAGTGGGACACATGACCCCCACCACCGAAACCGCCACCCCCTACGGCACCCCCGACACCCCCCGCCTCGCCGTCCGCGGCGAAGCCCACCTCGAAGTCGACCCCGAGATCGCCCGCATCGGCATCACCGTCACCGCCCGCGGCAAGGACCGCCGCGAAGCACTCGCCGACCTCACCCGCCGCAACACCCTCGCCCTCGACCTCGTCAAAACCCACGGCGACAGCGTCGAACGCGTCGAAACCGGCCACTTCTCCATCAGCCCCGAACTCGGCCGGCACGGCCGCGGCGAACGCGTCCGCGCCTACCACGGCCACGTCCACATCACCGCCGAGCTCAACGACTTCACCGCCCTCGGCGAACTCACCACCGCCCTCGCCGACCTCGACCTCACCCGCGTCGACGGCCCCTGGTGGGACCTCCGACCCGACTCACCCACCCACCGCGCCGCCCGCCGCCAAGCCGTCCACGAAGCGGTCCGACGCGCCCGCGAATACGCCGAAGCCCTCGGCACCACCCTCGCCGCCCTCGTCGAACTCGCCGACACCGGAGTCGAACCCCCACCCCTCCCCGCACCCGGCGGCGCCCGCTTCCGACGCGCGGCCTTCGCCGCCGACCCCACAGACGACGAACCCGCCCCCCTCGACCTCGAACCCCAGCGTCAACACGTCCACGCCCAGGTCGACGCCCGCTTCACCATGGCCCCACCCCAGCTCTGACCCACGCCCTCCCACGAGCCCGGCGCCCCTCGCCCCGCCCCCTGCGCCGACCCCCAACACGCCACGCACCGTCACCGTCCACATCCGCCCCGCCGCCACCGAATGACCGTACGGACCCCGAATCCCCGCCCACCCGCACCCCGAACCTGCTCATCGGAGCACCCCCGCGCACAATTCAACACTTGTCAAGAGCCCTTCACGCAAAGGTTGTTGAGTAGTCATGCGCGACCAATTCGCTACCCACCGGTAAGGCCTAGGCTCAAACCATGCGCCGAGCAAAGATCGTCTGTACATTGGGCCCCGCCACCGACTCGTACGACCAGATCAAAGCCCTGGTCGAAGCCGGAATGGACGTCGCCCGCCTCAACCTCAGCCACGGCACCCACGCCGAACACGAGGAGCGCTACCAGCGCGTCCGAAAGGCCTCCGACGAAACCGGCCACAGCGTCGGCATCCTCGCCGACCTTCAAGGCCCGAAGATCCGACTCGGCCGCTTCACCGAAGGCCCCGTACTCCTTGAACGCGGAGACACCTTCACCATCACCGTCGAAGAAGGCGCCGAAGGCGACCGCCAGTCCTGCGGAACCACCTACGACGGACTCGCCGCCGACGTCACACCCGGTGAACGCATCCTCGTCGACGACGGCAAAGTCTCCCTCGAAGTCACCTCCGTCGACGGCCCCCGCGTCCACACCACCGTCATCGAAGGCGGCATGGTCTCCGACCACAAAGGCCTCAACCTCCCCGGCGTCGCCGTCTCCGTCCCCGCCCTCTCCGACAAGGACGAAGCAGACCTCCGCTGGGCCCTCCGCTCCGGCTGCGACGTCATCGCCCTCTCCTTCGTCCGCAGCGGACGCGACATCGAAGACGTCCACCGCATCATGGACGAAGAAGGCCGCCGCCTCCCCGTCATCGCGAAAATCGAAAAACCCCAGGCCGTCGACAACATCGACAACATCGTCGCCGCCTTCGACGGCATCATGGTCGCCCGCGGAGACCTCGGCGTCGAAATGCCCCTCGAACAAGTCCCCATCGTCCAAAAGCGCGCCATCAAACTCGCCAAGCGCAACGCCAAACCCGTCATCGTCGCCACACAGATGCTCGACTCGATGATCGACAACTCCCGGCCCACCCGCGCCGAAGCCTCCGACGTCGCCAACGCCGTCATCGACGGCACCGACGCCGTCATGCTCTCCGGCGAGACCAGCGTCGGCAAATACCCCATCGAAACCGTCAAGACCATGGGCCGCATCGTCGAAGCAGCCGAAGAAGACATCCTCGCCAAAGGCCTCCCACCCCTCACCGACCGCAACAAACCCCGCACCCAAGGCGGAGCCGTCGCCCGCGCCGCCGCCGAAATGGGCGACTTCCTCGGCGCTAAATTCCTCGTCGCCTTCACCCAGTCCGGCGACACCGTCCGCCGCCTCTCCCGCTACCGCTCACCCATCCCCCTCCTCGCCTTCACCCCCACCCCCGCCACCCGCTCCCAGCTCAACCTCACCTGGGGCGTCGAAACCTTCCTCGGCCCCCACGTCGACTCCACCGACGCCATGGTCGACCAGGTCGACGAACTCCTCCTCAAATACGGCCGCTGCGCCAAGGGCGACATCGTCGTGATCACCGCCGGCTCCCCGCCCGGAGTCTCCGGCTCCACGAACCTCGTCCGCGTCCACCACATCGGCGAGGACGACAGCCCCAAGTAGCACCCCACCAACGCCGGGCCCCTCCGAGCCGCCAGAGGGGCCCTTTCCGGTACGGGGTCAGTATTTGGGGCCGACGTGGGCGTCGAGCAATGCCACGGAAGCTCTCCGTGCGACCGAGATGTTGTACGGATTCCCGTGGCGGGTGCAGTGCGTCCACGCGACACCGAGCCTGTCCAGGGTGTCGGTGAACAGCTGTCGGATGTCGTCGGAGACGTTGGTGAAGAAGTACCGCGGGTACTCGTAGCGCTTCCGCTCGCCGCCGACGAGCCGCGTCGTCCAGTTGGTGATCCGGCAGCCGTCGGAATGGATGAGACCTCGGACGAAGTCCCACGGGCACGCGTCGACGATGTCCCGCTGCCAGGGTTCGAGCACGATGGGGCGCTCGTGTTTCCTTCCGGGGCCGTGCTGGGGGAAGAGGCACACGAGGTGCTTGAAGTAGACCTTGATGTTGTGCGCTCCCACGGTGCGCACTCGGCATGTGGCGTTGTGGGGGAACACGGCCCGCAGCGCGCGCTCCGCACTGTCCTGGATGCCCGGCCACGCGTCATCCAGAGTGATCACGAGGCTCGGCACTCTGTGCTTCGCGTAGTGACTGATGTGTCCGTCCCCCAGGTAAAGACCGAGGAGGTAGCTGTATGCGGCCTCGTCGAGCTCGCGGCTGTCGCACCGGGGACAGAGGAGCGAGGGGCGGACGGCGACCGGTTCGCCGCGCTTCGCTCTGTCCATGTGCTTCCAGTAGCCGACCGTGCCGAGCGGAATCCCGAAGCGGCGTGCCACCTCGGTGTTCCGGGCGCCGTCGCGCAGGAGGGCCAGCGCCCTCTGTCGTACTTCTGTGCCGTGGCCGTACATGTGACCACTCTGAGTCAATGACCATCACTGAACGCAGCAAAAAGCGGAGGATCACGCGAACGTGGGCCTCCGCTTTGCGGTCGTTGTGCCGGGTGCGGGATTCGAACCCGCAAGCCCTCTCAGGCAGAGGTGTTTGAGACCTCCGTGTATACCGTTCCACCAACCCGGCGTGAAGGAGCTGAGCGGAAGCATACCGGGTCATCACAGCGTGCCGCCGCTAGGTAGTCTTCTTAAGCAGCACTACCTGCCCGGCCCGTAACGAGGAGCCCCCGTGACCGCCCCCGAGTCGCCCCAGCCCGTAGACGCGCCCGACGACGACAAGTCGCACGTGCCTCCGCTGACGACCCGTGTCGTCATCGCCGAGGACGAGGCGCTGATCCGTCTCGACCTCAAGGAGATGCTCGAGGAGGAGGGCTACACCGTCGTCGGTGAGGCGGGTGACGGTGAGCAGGCCGTCGAGCTGGCCCGTGAGCACAAGCCGGACCTGGTGATCCTCGACGTGAAGATGCCGAAGCTCGACGGCATCTCGGCGGCGGAGAAGATCGCCGAGGAGTCGATCGCTCCGGTGCTGATGCTGACGGCGTTCTCGCAGCGCGACCTGGTGGAGCGTGCGCGGGACGCGGGCGCGATGGCGTACCTGGTGAAGCCGTTCAGCAAGAGTGACGTGGTGCCGGCCATCGAGATGGCGGTGTCGCGGTTCACGGAGCTGAAGGCGCTGGAGCAGGAGATCGCGGATCTGACGCAGCGGCTGGAGACGCGGAAGCTGGTGGACCGTGCGAAGTCGGTGCTGCAGACGGAGTACGGGCTGACGGAGCCGGCGGCGTTCCGGTGGATCCAGAAGACGTCGATGGATCGTCGGATGTCGATGCAGCAGGTCGCCGAGGCGGTCATTCAGGACGCCGAGGAGAAGAAGGCGTCGAAGGGCTAGTCGTCGGTTCCTAGGTTCCGAGGCTCCGGGGTTTCGCCGGGAGTACGGAGAGGCCCGCACCCCCCGAGGGTGCGGGCCTCTGCGTGTGTGCGGCGGGGCCGCGTGGGTCAGTCCTCGCCGAGGTAGGCCTTGCGGACGGACTCGTCGTGGAGGAGGTCCTGTCCGGTGCCGGAGAGGACGATGTTGCCGACCTCCATGACGTGTCCCTGGTCGGCGAGGGAGAGCGCGGCCTGGGCGTTCTGCTCGACGAGGAGGATGGTCGTGCCGGACGCCTTGAGTTCGGCGATGGTGGCGAGGATCTTCTGCATCATGATCGGCGAGAGGCCCATGGAGGGTTCGTCGAGCATGAGCAGTTTGGGCTGGGACATGAGGGCGCGGCCCATGGCGAGCATCTGCTGTTCGCCGCCGGAGAGGGTTCCGGCGGCCTGCTTGCGGCGTTCCCCGAGGATGGGGAAGAGGTCGTAGGCGCGCTGGATGTCCTTCTCGATGCCCGCCTTGTCGGTGCGGAGGAAGGCTCCGAGCTGGAGGTTCTCCGCGATGGTGAGGCGGGGGAAGATGTGGCGTCCCTCGGGGGAGTGGGCGAGTCCGAGGGCGACGATCTTGTGGGCGGGGACGCTGGCGAGGGGTTTGCCGTCGAAGGTGATGCGGCCTCCGCTGGGCTTGAGGAGCCCGGAGAGGGTGCGCAGGGTGGTCGTCTTGCCGGCGCCGTTGGTGCCGATGAGGGTGACGATCTGGCCTGCTTCGACGGTGAAGGAGATGCCCTTGACGGCTTCGATCTTGCCGTAGGCGACCTTGAGGTCTTCGACCTCGAGCAGTGCGGTCACTGGGCGTTTCCTTCCTTGCTGGTGGTGCTGCCGTGCGCGTCGGGCTCGTCGGCGTCGGCCGGGGTGACGGCGGGGGCTTCGGGAGCGGTGGTCGCTTCGTCGGCGGTGTCGTCGGTGGGGTCTGCCGCGGGGGTGGCGGGGGTTTTCGTGGCCTCGGTGGTTGCCGGGGTCTCGGTTTCCGCCGTTGCTTCCGTCGGCTCCGTCGGGTCGGCGGCCGGGGTGGTGTCCGCTGCCTCGGTGACCGGGGTGGTCGTCGTGGCGGGGGCGGTTCCGGCGGCTTCGGCTGCTTCGACCTCGGCGAGTTCTTCGTCGCCGGGGGCGCCTTCGAAGGGGGTGCCGAGGTAGGCGGCGATGACGCGTTCGTCGCCCTGGACGACCTCGGAGGTGCCTTCGACGAGCTTCTCGCCCTGGACGAGGCAGGCGACGCGGTCGCTGAGGTTGAAGATGAAGCGCATGTCGTGCTCGATGACGAGGACGGCGATGCCGCGGTCGCGGATGGCGAAGACGAGGTCTTCGGTGGCGCGGGTCTCCTGCGGGTTCATGCCGGCGGTGGGCTCGTCGAGGAGGAGGAGTCCGGGTTCGCTGGCCATGGCGCGGGCGATCTCGAGCTTGCGCTGTTCGCCGTAGGGGAGGTTGCGGGAGAGGTGGTCGGCTTTGTGTTCGAGGCCGATGAACTCCAGCAGTTCCATGGCGCGTTCGCGGGAGGCCGCTTCGGCCTTGCGGAAGCCGGGGCCGCGCAGGAGGGCGGACCAGAGGCCTTCCTTGGTGCGGGTGTGGCGGCCGACGAGGACGTTTTCCAGGACGGTCATGTTGGCGAAGAGCCGGATGTTCTGGAAGGTGCGGGCGATGCCGGCGCTGGTGACGAGGTGGGGCTTGGGGGGCAGGACGGTGCCCTTGTAGGCGACTTTGCCCTCGGTGGGGACGTAGAGGCCGGTGAGGCAGTTGAAGAAGGTGGTCTTGCCGGCGCCGTTGGGGCCGATGAGGCCGACGATCTCTCCGGCGTTGACGGTGAGGTCGACGTTGCGGACGGCGGTGAGGCCGCCGAAGCGCATGGTGACGCCGGTGGCTTCGAGGACGGGGCTGGGGGCCGTGGTGGTGGTCATGGTGGTTACGCCCCTGCCTTTGTGACGCCGACGGTGGAGTCGGGCAGGCCTTGTTCGGGGATGTGGATGGTGTCGTCGCTGTCGTGGAACTCGAGCTGGCGGCGGCGGTTGGCGATGATGCCTTCGGGGCGGAAGCGCATGAGGAGGACGAGCGCGATGCCGAAGGCGAGGAGCTGGTACTCCTTCAGGAAGCTGAGCTTCTCGGGGAGCATGTAGAGCAGGGTGGCGCCGAGGATCGGCCCGTTGACGGTGCCCATGCCGCCGAGGACGACGGCGGCGAGGAGGAACGCGGAGTTCGGGGGCACGGAGCCGGCGAACTGGTACGGGGCCGGGTTGACGCTGTAGCCGACGTGGGCGCTGACCGTGCCGGCGAGGCCGGCGAGGGAGGCGCCGAGGGCGAAGGCGATGAGCTTGACGCGGAAGCCGTTGATGCCCATGGCGGTGGCGGCGGTCTCGTCCTCGCGGATGGCGATCCAGGAGCGGCCGATCCGGGAGTCGGCGGCGCGGTTGAAGACGAGGACGACGATCGCGGTGATGAGCAGCATCAGCAGGAAGTAGTTCGCGAAGCGGCCGAGGGAGAATCCGCCGATGTCGTGGTTGCTTCCGAAGTTGAACCCGAAGATGTTGAGGTCCGGGATCATGGAGATGCCGTTGGGGCCGTTGGTGAGGTTGGGGCCGGAGGTGCCGTCGAGGTTGTTGACGGTGATGCGGAAGATCTCTCCGAAGCCCAGGGTCACGATGGCGAGGTAGTCGCCGCGCAGTCGCAGGGTGGGGGCGCCGATGA
The DNA here is from genome assembly GCF_036231965.1 of Streptomyces sp. NBC_01428. Lineage (NCBI taxonomy): Bacteria > Bacillati > Actinomycetota > Actinomycetes > Kitasatosporales > Streptomycetaceae > Streptomyces > Streptomyces sp. NBC_01428. Next base: position 6,803,012 of record NZ_CP109499.1, read on the forward strand.
GGACGCCGAAGACGAGCGACGCGAGCATGCCGGTGAGCATGGCGGCCCAGAAGGGGAACTGGACGCCGGCGAAGCGGGAGAACTCGGAGCCGGAGACGAGGGCTGCGGCGTAGGCGCCGACGCCGAGGAAGGCGACGTATCCGAGGTCGAGGAGTCCGGTGAGGCCGACGACGATGTTGAGGCCGAGGGCGACGGTGGCGACGACGAGGATGTTCACGCCGAGGTTGGAGTTGTGCTCGTTGTTCTCGACGAAGGGGAAGAGCGCGGCGGCGAGGAAGGCCATGGAGGTGGCGAATCCCTTGTGGCCGGCGTTGAGCTGGGCGAAGCGGTCGAAGAGTCCCGCGGTGAACAGGGACCAGGTGCCGAAGACGACCAGGAGGATGTAGCCCAGGAACGTTTCGCTGGCGTCGGGGTCGACGCCGACGCCGTACGCGAAGACGATCAGCGCGAGGGCGGTGGCGGCGGTGATGACGAGGCGTTCGCCCCAGGCCGGGAGCTTGGCGGCCGGGGGGATGCGTCCGGGCTTGGTGACGAAGTCCTTGAAGGTGTCACCGGGCTTGGGGAGCGCGAGGGCGCCGACCAGGGCGATGGCGGAGCCGACGGCGGCGACGTAGGCGCCGGGATCGAGTGCGACGAGGCCCTTGAGGTCGACGGCGATGGCGATGGCGCTGAACCAGCTGACGGCGAACGCGGCTGCGGTGGCGAGGAGCACGGGCTGGGTGGCGCGTGCGGGGTTGAGCCAGCCGAGGCCGCGGACGTCGAAGAGGGTCAGGGCGAACAGGAGGGTGAGGGCGCCTGCGACGAGGTCGAGGATCTGGAGGCCGGCGGGGGAGCCGTAGTAGGTGAGGTCCCCGGGGAAGTCGGCCGTGTAGGTCCAGGACATGAACGTGCTGGCGATGGTGGCGACGGCGCCGACGGCGATGAGGGCGCGGGCGGCGGTCTGGGGGAGCGCGACGAGGCCGCGTGCGGGGGTGGTGTCGATGGTTGCCATGGTGCTCACGCCCTGTCCGCGACGCGTTCGCCGATGAGGCCTTGTGGCCTGAACAGCAGTACGAGGATGAGGAGTACGAAGGCCCAGACCGCGGACCAGCCGCCGCCGCCGAGCTGCTGCATGCCGGGGATGCCGTCGATGTAGCTGGTGGCCATGGTCTCGGCGAGGCCGAGGACGAGGCCGCCGATCATGGCGCCGTAGATGTTGCCGATGCCGCCGAGGACGGCCGCGGTGAAGGCCTTGAGGCCCATCTGGAAGCCCATGTCGTACTTGACCGTGCCGTAGCGCAGGCCGTAGGAGACGGCTGCGACGGCGGCGAAGAAGCCGCCGATGGCGAAGGCGATGACGATGATGCGGTTGGTGTCGATGCCCATGAGCTGTGCGGTGTCAGGGTCCTGCGCGGTGGCCTGCATGGCGCGGCCGGTGCGGGAGAGGCTGACGAACAGGGCGAGGGCCGCCATGCAAAGGGGGGCGGCGATGATGACGAAGACGCTGCCGCTCTGGATGCTGACGGAGCCGATGTGCACGGGCCCGAAGGGGAGTTGCGGGAACTTGATGTCGTTCTTCGCTTCGGGGTACCAGTTGAAGACGAGTTGCTGGAGCGCGAGCGAGAGGCCGATGGCCGTGATGAGCGGGGCGAGGCGTGGTGCTCCGCGCAGTGGTCGGTAGGCGAAGCGTTCGGCCCCGACGGCGATGAGGACGGAGACGATTCCGCCGCCTATCAGCATCGCGGGGAGGGCTATCCACATGGATGTGCCGTTGGGCAGAACGTAGAGGTAGACCGTGAGTGCGCCGAAGCCGCCGGTCATGAAGATCTCGCCGTGGGCGAAGTTGATGAGCTGGACGATGCCGTACACCATCGTGTAGCCGATGGCGATCAGCCCGTACATCGAGCCGAGGAACAGCCCGTTGGCCAGCTGCTGCGGCAGGGTGTTCACCGCATGGCCTCCATGTGGGTGGGGAGAGGTTGGGCAGGGCGTATGGAGCGGGCCGCGCGGTGACGTGTGGTCATGGCCGCGCGGCCCGGGGGTGGTGCGGGGGCCTGTCCCGGTGGTGTGGACCGGGTCGGCGGTTCGGTCGGGCCGTGGCCCTGGGTGACCGAACCGCCTGATGGCCCGGGGTGGTGCTGATCAGCCGCTGAAGGTGCCGCTCTTCACGGCCTTCCACTTGCCGTCGACGACCTGGTAGACGGTGAGCTGCTTGTTGGTGGTGTCGCCGTACTCGTCGAAGGAGACGGGGCCGGCGATGCCGTCGAACTTGGTCTTCTGGACCTCGGCGACGATCTTGGCGCGGGCGTCGTCCGGGACCTTTCCGTCCTTCACGACGGCGCCGATCGCCTTGATGATGGCGGTGGCGGCGTCGTAGGAGTAGCCGCCGTACGTGCCGTAGTCGCCCTTGAGGCCGGAGGCCTTGTACTTCTTGATGAAGTCCGCGGCGGAGGGCAGGGAGTCGACGGGCTGGCCGACCGAGGTGACGAGGTCACCGGCGGAGGTCTTGCCGGCGGTCTGGATGTAGGTGTCGCTGAACATGCCGTCGCCGCCGAACAGCGGGACCTTGGCGCCGCCGTCCTTGAGCTGCTTGGTGAGCTTCTCGGACTCGTCGTACTGGCCGCCGTAGTAGACGAGGTCGGCCTTGGAGTTCTTGATCTTGGTGACGAGGGCCGAGAAGTCCGTGTCGCCGGTGTTGACGTGGTCCTCGCCCGCGACCTTGCCGCCGGACTTGGTGAAGCCGGCCTTGAAGAGCTTGGCCAGGCCGGCGCCGTAGGTCTGCTTGTCGTCGACCACGAACACCTTGCGCTTCTTCAGGGTGTTGTACGCGTAGTCGGCCGCGAAGCCGCCCTGGAGGGCGTCGGTGGTGGCGGTGCGGAAGTAGGTCTTGAACGGGCGGGACTTGGAGGTCTGCCAGTTCTTGCCCTGGGTCAGCTCGGGCGCCGTGTTGGACGGCGAGATCTCGACCAGGTTGGCGGTGGCGAAGACCTGCTGCATCTGGGTCGCGACACCGGAGTTGAGCGGGCCGACGACGCCGAGAACCTTGTCGTTCTGGACGAGCTGGGTGGCGTTCGACTGACCCTGGGCCGGGATGGCCTTGTCGTCGAGGGCCTGGACCTTGAAGGTCACGCCGGGCACGGTGTTGTTCTTGTTGGCGTCGTTGACCGCGATCTGGACACCGCCCTGGATGCCGAGGCCGGTGGCCGAGTTCTGGCCGGTCAGCGGCGCGTCGACGCCGATGATGATCTCGGTCTTCTTGCCGCTGTCCTTGCTGTCGCCGTCGTCGTCGCGCGAGCCGCAGGCGGTCAGCGTGAGTGCTCCCGTAGTGAGCACGGCGGTGAGTATGACCATGGAACGCTGTCGCACGTTGAATCCTCTCCCTGGCGCGGCACCCCAGGGTGGGGGCCGTGTGTCTCGCCGGGCCGTACTGGATGTAGCAGGGCCGTGCAGTAGACGCGCCCGGCGGCGCGGTGACTGGCCGTGACTATAAGCGCAGGTAGGGGGAGTGGGCAGGAGCGTGGGGAAGGCTGTGACGCTCTTGTTATGCGGGGGCTGCTCTCGCGGGTGTGGGGCGGACGATCGGAGCATTTCGGTGTGCGGGTCGGTGGTGACTGCGTGTTCGCATGGTGAGAACGCCCTGATCCGGGTTCGTGGCGGGGGGCGGCGGGTGTGGGGGAGGTGTCGGGGCGGAGTCGTGCCGGGGGCGTGAGATGTGGCGGCTCGCGGTGCGCGCATTGATTCGTTACGGCAGAGGTAACCGAGTGTTACTGCCGTGTGAGATCGCTCGGGGCCTCTCGTCCGGGTGAAGTGGACGCGGGGGAGGGCGGGTTGGGGTGGCGGAGGGCGTGCGGGCCGCTCCACGGGGCGCGGGGGTGGGTGCCGCCCACGAGAAAACTTTGCTGCTGCTGTGCGGTCCTGTTGCTGATGAGCAGGCCGGGGCGGGGGAGGCCGAGGGCGGGCCGGAGTGTGGCGCACTCGTATACGGAGATACGGACGGTGATCGTCCGGGGCGCGCCCGCCCTCACTGTCCGTGGCAGCCGGGGAATGGTGGCGGCGGTCAACTCGACCTTCCCAGAGCTGATTTGGCGGACGGTGAGGGGCTGCCGCGGGCGACGCCGACTGCGAGGCGGTACGAAGTGGGGTGCGGTGCAGGGCCCTTGCGGTACGGGGAGGTGACGTCGGCGGGTCACGGTGCGGGGCTCGGCAGGGAGCGGCCGGGGAGGGCCGCGGGGCGATGCGGCCGATGGTTGCGGTCGCGACGGCGGCCAGGGGGCGGGAGAGGGGCCGGGAGAGGCGCCGGTGCGTGCGGGAGGTCGGCTCAACGGGCGCCGAGGCGTGCGGGGTTGGACGTCGGCAGGTCGTCGGGCGTGCCCTGGTGAGGGCGGCGGGCCGCGTCGGGGCGGTGGCTCGACGGGCCCGGTGCCGGTCGTGTCGCGGGCTGCGCCTGAGCGGACCGCTCCGTCAACGGGCCGGTGGTCCAGGGGGGTTGGAGGAGGCCCGGCGGTGGTCCGGGAGCGCTCGGCGGGCGTTCCGGTCGTGGGGGGCCGCGGCGCTGTGCCGCGGCCGTCTCGCGTCGGTGCCCGCCCCCCGCCGGTCCGGAATCCGGCGGGCCGTGGTGTGTCAGCTCTGGGGTGCGTCCTTGAGGATGCAGGTCAGGCGGGCGCTGCACACGCGCTTGCCGTCCTCGTCGGTGATGACGATCTCGTAGGTGGCCGAGGTGCGTCCGCGGTGGACGGGGGTGGCGACGCCGGTGACGAGGCCGGAGCGGACGCCGCGGTGGTGGGTGCAGTTCAGGTCGACGCCGACGGCGATCTTGGTGATGCCGCCGTGGAGCATGGCGCCGACGGAGCCGATGGTCTCGGCGAGGACGGCGGAGGCGCCGCCGTGGAGCAGGCCGTAGGGCTGGGTGTTGCCTTCGACGGGCATCGTGCCGACGACGCGGTCCGCGGAGGCCTCGATGATCTGGACGCCCATGCGGTTGCCGAGGTGGCCCGCGGAGAAGAGGGCGGGCAGGTCGACGCCGAGCGCCGCGTACTCGTCGATGACCTCTTGCGGGAACGTCGGGGTGTGCTGTTCGCCCATCGGGTCCTGCTCCGTTCGTCGTGGACCACCGCGTCGTGGCCGCCTCGCTGAGCGAACGCTCAGTCGGCTGTCGATTGTTCCAGACGGACGACCACGGACTTGCTGGCAGGGGTGTTGCTGGTGTCGGCGGTCGCGTCCAGGGGGACCAGCACGTTGGTCTCCGGGTAGTAGGCGGCCGCGCAGCCCCGGGCGGTGGGGTAGTGCACGACGCGGAAGCCGGGCGCGCGTCGCTCCACGCCGTCCTTCCACTCGCCGACGAGGTCGACGTACGAGCCGTCGGCGATCTTCAGTTCGCGGGCGTCGTCGGGGTTGACGAGGACGACGCGGCGGCCGTTCTTGATGCCCCGGTATCGGTCGTCGAGGCCGTAGATGGTGGTGTTGTACTGGTCGTGCGAGCGCAGGGTCTGGAGCAGCAGACGGCCCGCGGGGAGCTCGGGGTACTCGACGGGCGCGGCCGTGAAGTTCGCCTTGCCGGTGGCCGTCGTGAAGCGGCGCTCGTCACGCGGGGCGTGGGGGAGCGCGAAGCCGGCGGGGTCGGCCACGCGCGCGTTGAAGTCCTCGAAGCCGGGGATCACGCGCGCGATGCGGTCGCGGACGCTCGCGTAGTCCTTCTCGAACTCCTCCCAGGGGGTGGCGCTGCTCTCGCCGAGGACCTGGCGGGCGAGGCGGGCCACGATGGCCGGCTCGGACAGCAGGTGCGTGCTGGCGGGCTCCAGGCGGCCACGGGAGGCGTGCACCATGCCCATGGAGTCCTCGACGGTCACGAACTGCTCGCCGCTGCCCTGGAGGTCGCGTTCCGTGCGCCCGAGGGTCGGCAGGATGAGGGCGCGCGCGCCGGTGACGACGTGCGAGCGGTTCAGTTTGGTCGAGACGTGGACGGTCAGCCGGGCGCGCCGCATGGCCGCCTCGGTGACGTCGGTGTCGGGGGAGGCGGAGACGAAGTTGCCGCCCATGGCGAAGAAGACCTTGGCCTCGCCGTCGCGCAGGGCGCGGATGGCCCGGACGACGTCGTAGCCGTGTTCGCGGGGCGGGGCGAAGCCGAACTCCTTCTCCAGGGCGTCGAGGAACGCGGGCGCGGGGCGTTCGAAGATGCCCATCGTGCGGTCGCCCTGCACGTTCGAGTGGCCGCGGACCGGGCAGACGCCGGCGCCGGGGCGGCCGATGTTGCCGCGCAGCAGGAGGAAGTTGACGACCTCGCGGATGGTCGGCACGGAGTGCTTGTGCTGGGTGAGGCCCATCGCCCAGCAGACGATGGTGCGCTTCGAGGCGAGGACCATCCTCAGGGCCTCGTCGATGCTGTCGCGGGTGAGGCCGGTCGCGGTGAGCGTCTCGTCCCAGTCTGCGGCCCGGGCGGCCGCGGCGAACTCCTCGAATCCGTGGGTGTGTTCGGCGACGAACGTCTCGTCGACGGCGCCCTCGGTGGCGAGGATCAGCTTGTTGAGGAGGCGGAAGAGGGCCTGGTCGCCGCCGAGGCGGATCTGCAGGAAGAGGTCGGTGAGCGCGGCGCCCTTGAGCATGCCCTGGGGGGTCTGCGGGTTCTTGAAGCGCTCCATGCCCGCTTCGGGCAGCGGGTTGACGGTGATGATCTTCGCGCCGTTGGTCTTGGCCTTCTCCAGGGCGGAGAGCATGCGCGGGTGGTTCGTGCCGGGGTTCTGTCCGGCGACGATGATCAGGTCCGCTTGGTAGAGGTCGTCGAGGAGGACGCTGCCCTTGCCGACGCCGATGGTCTCGGAGAGGGCGGAGCCGGACGACTCGTGGCACATGTTCGAGCAGTCGGGCAGGTTGTTCGTGCCGAGCTCGCGGGCGAAGAGCTGGTAGAGGAACGCGGCCTCGTTGCTGGTGCGGCCCGAGGTGTAGAAGACGGCCTCGTCGGGAGAGGCGAGGTCCTTCAGTTCCCCGGCGACGATGTCGAAGGCGCGCTGCCAGTCGACCGGCTCGTAGTGGTCGCCGCCCTCGGGGAGGTACATGGGGTGGGTGAGGCGGCCCTGCTGGCCGAGCCAGTAGCCGCTGCGGCCGGCGAGGTCGGAGACGGGGTGCGCGGCGAAGAAGTCCGGGGTGACCCGGCGCAGGGTGGCCTCCTCGGCGACCGCCTTGGCGCCGTTCTCGCAGAATTCCGCTGTGTGCCGGTGCTCCGGCTCGGGCCAGGCGCAGCCGGGGCAGTCGAAGCCGTCCTTCTGGTTGACGCGGAGCAGGGTGAGCGCGGTGCGGCGGACACCCATCTGCTGCTGGGCGATGCGCAGGGTGTGTCCGATGGCGGGCAGTCCGGCCGCGGCGTGCTTCGGCTCGGTGACCTGCGGCGCGTCCTGGACCGGATCGCCGGCCGGCGGCTTGCTGGCCATCGCTGGACCCCCTTCGCGTGCGCACCTCGGTGTGCGTCTCCTGGTAGCCCTCGATCCTCGCACGCGCTGTCGAAGAGGAGACTGGCGGGCCGGGGGATTTCCGGCCGGGGACGGCTGCGGCGGGCCGGGGCGGCTCTCGATGTCAGTGGACCGTGGCAGGATCGGGGGTGTGGCAGAGACAGCATCGAAGAAGACCGAGAAAACCGCAGGTACGGGCCGCCCGCGCCTGATGCTCATGGACGGGCACTCGCTGGCCTACCGGGCGTTCTTCGCGTTGCCCGCGGAGAATTTCACGACCGCGACCGGCCAGCCGACGAACGCCATCTATGGGTTCGCGTCGATGCTGGCGAACACGCTGCGCGACGAAGCGCCCACGCACTTCGCGGTGGCGTTCGACGTGTCGCGCAAGACGTGGCGCTCCGAGGAGTTCACCGAGTACAAGGCGAACAGGTCGAAGACCCCGGACGAGTTCAAGGGGCAGGTCGAGCTGATCGGCGAGCTGCTGGACGCGATGCACGCGCAGCGGTTCGCGGTCGACGGCTTCGAGGCCGACGACATCATCGCGACGCTGGCGACGCAGGCCGAGGCCGAGGGCTTCGAGGTGCTGATCGTCACCGGTGACCGCGACTCCTTCCAGCTGGTCTCCGAGCACACGACGGTGCTGTACCCGACGAAGGGCGTCTCCGAGCTGACCCGGTTCACCCCGGAGAAGGTCGTCGAGAAGTACGGGCTGACGCCCGCGCAGTACCCGGACTTCGCCGCGCTGCGCGGCGACCCGTCGGACAACCTGCCGGGCATCCCCGGCGTCGGTGAGAAGACGGCCGCGAAGTGGATCAACCAGTTCGGTTCGTTCGCGGACCTCGTCGAGCGGGTGGACGAGGTCAAGGGCAAGGCCGGGCAGAACCTCCGCGACCACTTGGAGGCGGTGAAGCTCAACCGCCGGCTGACCGAGATGGTCAAGGACGTCGAGCTGCCTCGGACGGTCACCGACCTGGAGCGCGCCGCGTACGACCGCACGGCCCTCGCGATGGTCCTGGACACCCTGGAGATCCGGAACCCGTCGCTGCGCGAGCGGCTGCTGGCGGTCGATCCGGGTGCGGAGGAGGCCGAGGAGAAGCAGCCGGCCGCCCCGGGCGTCGAGGTCGACGGCGCGGTACTGGGCGCGGGCGAGCTGAAGCCGTGGCTCGCCGAGCACGGCACGGCCGTCCTCGGCATGTCCACGGTCGACACCTGGGCGCTGGGCACCGGCTCCGTCGCCGAGGTGGCTTTGGCCGCGGGAGCGGGCCCTGCCGTCTGGTTCGACCCCACGCAGCTCGACGCCGCCGACGAGAACGCGTTCGCGCAGTGGCTCGCCGACCCCGCGCACCACAAGGTCCTGCACAACGCCAAGGGCGCGATGCGGGTCTTCGCCGAGCACGGCTGGACCATCGAGGGCGTGACGATGGACACCGCGCTCGCCGCCTACCTGGTCAAGCCGGGCCGTCGCTCCTTCGCGCTGGACGCACTGTCCCTGGAGTACCTGGGGCGCGAGCTGGGGCCGGCCGCGGCGGTCGACGGGCAGCTCGCCTTCGGTACGGACGAGCGGGCCGAGGCCGACGCGCTGATGACGCAGGCCCGCACGATCCTCGACCTGGGCGAGGCGTTCGAGGGGAAGCTCCAGGAGGTCGGCTCGGCCGACCTGCTGCGGGACGTGGAACTGCCCACCTCCAGCCTGCTGGCCCGTCTGGAGCGGCACGGCATCGCGGCGGACAGGGCCCATCTGGAGGCCATGGAGCAGATGTTCGCGGGCGCCGTGCAGCAGGCGGTGAAGGAGGCGCACGCGGCGGCCGGGCACGAGTTCAACCTCGGCTCGCCCAAGCAGCTCCAGGAGGTCCTCTTCGGCGAGCTGGCCCTGCCGAAGACGAAGAAGACGAAGACGGGCTACACGACGGACGCGGACGCGCTGGCCTGGCTGGCCGCGCAGACCGACAACGAACTGCCCGTGATCATGCTCCGGCACCGCGAGCAGGCGAAGCTGCGCGTCACGGTCGAGGGCCTGATCAAGACGATCGCCGCGGACGGCCGGATCCACACGACGTACAACCAGACGGTCGCGGCGACCGGCCGCCTGTCGTCGACCGATCCGAACCTGCAGAACATCCCGGTGCGCACCGACGAGGGCCGCGCGATCCGCCGGGGCTTCGTGGTCGGCGAGGGCTTCGAGTCCCTGATGACCGCCGACTACAGCCAGATCGAGCTGCGGGTGATGGCCCATCTGTCCGAGGACGAGGGCCTGTTGGAGGCGTTCGCCTCCGGCGAGGACCTGCACACCACGGTGGCCTCCCAGGTGTTCTCCGTGGAGCGGTCCGGTGTCGACGCGGAGATGCGCCGCAAGATCAAGGCGATGTCGTACGGCCTGGCGTACGGGCTGTCGGCGTTCGGACTCTCCCAGCAGCTGAACATCGAGGCGGGCGAGGCCCGTGCGCTGATGGACACGTACTTCGAGCGGTTCGGCGGAGTCCGGGACTATCTGCGCCGCGCGGTCGACGAGGCCCGTGCCACGGGCTACACGGCGACGCTCTTCGGGCGCCGCCGCTATCTGCCCGACCTCAACAGCGACAACCGGCAGCGCCGGGAGGCGGCCGAGCGCATGGCGCTCAACGCCCCCATCCAGGGCACGGCCGCCGACATCGTCAAGATCGCGATGCTGAACGTGGACCGCGCACTGCGCGAGGCGGACCTCAGATCCCGCATGCTCCTTCAGGTCCACGACGAAATCGTCCTGGAGATCGCACCCGGGGAGCGTGAGCGGACGGAGGAGCTGCTGCGCCGCGAGATGGCGTCCGCGGTCCAGCTCCGCGCCCCGCTCGACGTGTCGGTCGGCTCGGGCCCCGACTGGGAGTCCGCGGCCCACTGACCGACCCTGCGACCGACGGCTGCGGGCCCGGCACCTCCCAGGTGCCGGGCCCGTCCTCGTCGGCCGCCCGACCCGGCCGGGCGCGGCGCCCGCCCCGAGGACAGGGCGCACGGGGGACCGGGCCACCCCGCACTCCACGGGTGCCGCCCCCGTCACCCGCGTTGCCCACAGCCGCCGGCCGTGCTGTCACTCGCGTGGCTCTCGCAGCGGGCCCACCGCGCGGGAGGCCCGTAAGGATGCGGGCATGGGTATACGCACGCTCCACCGCCGCACGGCCATGTCCGCGACCGTCGTGGTCGCGACCGTGACGGTGACCGCGGCCGTCGTCCCGGTGCTGCTCGCGCCGGTGCCCGCGGTCGCCGCGAACGCCGGCACCGCCCAGGTGCCCGCCGTCTGCCGTGCCCCGCGCGATCCCGACCTGGCGGCCCGGATGTCCCGCGACCTCCAGGCGGCGCTGTCGGCCCGCCGGGGCGCGGTGTCCGTCGCGGTGCACGACGACAGGACCGGGCTCAGCTGCGCGCTCGCCGGCGACCGGCAGTACGACGCTGCCAGCGTCGCCAAGGTGATGATCATGGAGGGTGCGCTGCGCCGGGCGGAGACCCTGCGGCGCAGGCTCACCCGCTGGGAGCTGGCCAACGTCCGCCCGATGATCACCCGGTCCGACAACGACTCCGCCGTGCGCCTGTGGTCCGACCTCGGCCACGGATACCTGTCGCGCTTCCTGGGCCGTGCCGGGACGAGCCGCACGGTCCTCGGTCCGAAGGGCTACTTCGGCCTGACCCGCACCACCGCCGACGACCAGATGCGCCTGCTGGACGTGCTCACCGACGCCCACTCGTTCCTCAAGACCCGCGGCTACGGCCTGCGGCTGCTCACCGAGGTGCGGGGCGACCAGCGCTGGGGGGTGCCCTCGGGTATGCCGCGCGGTCTGACCGCCCACCTCAAGAACGGCTGGCTGCCCCGCGCCACGCACGGCTGGCGCGTGCACAGCGTCGGCGCCTTCACCGGACCCGCCCGCACCTACCGCATCGTCGTCCTGACGCACGACAACCCGACGATGGCGTACGGGGTCCGCACCATCGAACGCATCGCGCAGGCCGTGCACCGGGGCCTCGCCCGGGGGCGCGGCCTGCCCCCGGCCCCCGCCCCCGGGACGGCGGTCAGCGAACGGTCGGACGGCTCGGCTCCGTACGGGCCGCTGCCGGGCTGGGACGAGCCGGAGCGGGGCGCCACACCCTGACTCCCATGCTGTACAGACCGAGGCCGAGGACCAGTCCGGCGCCGCCGCCGAAGCACAGGGTCGGAATCAGCTCCCACGGCTTCGCGACAGGCCCCCGGTACGCCCACCAGCGCGACGCCCGCTGCACGCCGCCCGCCAGCGCACAGCCCCCGACGACCCCGCAGGCCAGCCACCGGTCGGCGGCGGACAGCACCGGCACCCCGAGAGCCGGGCCGGCCGGAGTGCGGCGCAGCGCGGCCACCGTGAAGGCCGTGATCACGACGGCGGCCACCGCCGAACTGCCGTACTGGAGGTACCAGTAGAGCGGTGCGCCCGCCAGGTCCCGGCCGAGGACGGGGAGGAGCCGCGTGCCCCACCTGTCGTGATGCGTGAACGCGTCCCACACCACATGGGTCAGCGCGCCGAGCGCGGCCGAGACGTACCACCACAGGGCCGGCCCCGGGCGCGGCCGTTGCCGCGGAGCCCCGCAGCGTGCCAGCCGGGCCGGCCGCCCCTGCACGGCCGCCGGAAGGAGCGCCACGAGCGGTTCCCGCACGCCCAGCCACGCGCCGACCAGGACCCACGCGACGAGGACGTCGACGGTGAACACCCCGGTGAACGCGTGGGTGAAGGAGCCGAACTCCATCGCGCCGGGCAGCACACCCGCCGCGTAGTAGGTCAGATCGGGGGAGAAGGAGCCGGCCACCAGGACGGCGGGAACCAGTCGGCCGCGTCCCGTCCCGTCCCCGCGCAGGCCGGGAAGGACCGCCGCGGCGTGACTGAGCGTGAAAGGCAAGTCGTCCCCCTGTGGCGACTGTTGGACCGGTATGTCCGGCCGGTTGATCACCGACGGCCATTATGGAGGACGGCGGGACATGGCCAAGTGGTGAATATCGGGCGCGAACGGGTCCCCGCGCGACGGAAGTTGACGTAGGGTCGCCTGGGTCGACGTGCCGGGGAGCATGGTCGAACAGCGGACGAACATACGAGAGCGGCGGGACGCGCACCGGGACCTGGAGCGCACGGACATCGGAGAGACGGCGGGCTCGCCCGGTCGTCGGTGGGAGGGGTTCACTCAATGGCGGCGCAATTCGGCAGGAGGCTGCGCACAGGCGCGGCTACCACCGCTGTGGCCGCGGTCGCGGTCGCTGCTCTGTCCGCGTCGCAGGCGCCCGGAGTGACCGCCGACGACCACGGAAGACAGACCACCGGAGCCGACGTCGGCCAGGACGCGAGCGCCACGGGTGGCGACGGCAGCGCGACCGGCAACTCCCGCTACTACACGGACCTGCCGCCGCTCGACAGCCCGAACCCCTCGCCGACCGTCGGCAGCGGGACGCCCGCCGCCACGGGCGACGCCGAGGCGGGCATCCCCGCGAGCGTCCTCGACGCCTACAAGAAGGCCGAGGAGTCGCTGCGCGCGTCCAAGCCCGGCTGCAACCTGCCCTGGCAACTGCTCGCCGCCATCGGCAAGGTCGAGTCCGGCCAGGCCCGCGGCGGCCGCGTCGACGCGAGCGGGACGACCCTGTCACCGATCCTCGGCCCCGTCCTGAACGGCAACGGCTTCGCCAGCATCAGCGACACCGACCACGGCGCGTACGACGGCGACAGCACGTACGACCGTGCGGTGGGCCCCATGCAGTTCATCCCCTCCACCTGGGACTGGGCGGGCCGCGACGGCAACCACGACGGCAAGAAGGACCCCAACAACATCTACGACGCGGCCTTGGCCGCCGGGCACTACCTGTGCCGCTTCGACCACGACATGTCGGTCCCGTCGCAGATGAACCAGTCGATCCTCAGCTACAACAACTCGACGGCGTACCTCAACACCGTCCTGTCGTGGCTGCAGTTCTACCGCAAGGGCACGCACGAGGTGCCGGACGGCACCGGCACGCTGCCCACGCACCACAGCGACGACGCGACCACGCCGAGCCCGGGCACCACGCCGCCCGCCTCCTCGCGCCCCGGTCACCCGTCCAAGCCGTCCAAGCCCACGCAGCCCCCGACGGCGCCGCCCACCACGCCTCCCACCACCCCGCCGACCACGCCCCCCACCACGCCGCCTCCCACCAAACCGCCGACGCCCACCGAGACGGTGGACCACCTGGCGGACGGGGGCAGCGGGAAGCTCACCGCGACCGCCGGGGACACCTTCGCGCAGAAGATCGTGGTGCGGACCGAGGACAAGGCCGACAAGGCCGTGGCGCGGGTCCGGGTCCGCTTCACCATCGTCGGCGACACGGACACCACCTTCACCGGCGGCGAAAGCGTCGCCGTGGTGATGACGAACGGGCTCGGCGCGGCCACCGCCCCCGCCCTCGTCGCGGGCGAGAAGACCGGCGGCTTCACCGTCCGCGCCACCGTCGTGGGCCGCACCCTGGCCGGCCTCGACCACACCGCGACCGTCACCGCCCGCCAGGCCGACGCCCTCGCCCGCACCGCCGACACCGCGCTGACCTGCGTACCCGGCGGCGAGTTCACCGACCAGGTGGAGGTGAAGGCCACCTACAAGGGAGCCGTCGCCGGCAAGGTCGCCGCCACCGCGACCCTCGTGAAGTCCGCCGACGACGCCACCGAGAACGACAAGGGCGCCTTCTTCAAGGATGCCGACGGCAAGACCGTCCGCACCCTGAAGGACCTCACCACGGACGCCGACGGCCTGCTCAAGCTGCCGAAGCTGTACGCCGACGACACCACCGGCACCTTCCTGCTCCGCATCACCACCACGGGCGGCGCGACACTGACCGTCGAACTGACCGTGGCCGCCGCACCCGAGGCGTCCGAGACGCCCGCCGCCTGACCCGGCGCGGCCCGCTCACGCGTTCAGGGCGCCCCTCCGCCATCGGCGGAGGGGCGCCCTGCTGCGTCGAGCGCGTGCGGTGCTGTGCGACGTGTTCTCATCTCGCGCGCCCGTTGCTACGGTGCCGGACCTGACGATGTATCAGCTCCTGGCCCTCGGGAGGCCCGCATGCGCGCCCTCATCGCCGCCGCGACCGGCTTCGCCCTGGCGCTCGCGCTGGTCCTGACCATCACGGCCATGGGCTCGCCGGCCGGCCAGACCTCGCCGAAGCCGATGCTCACCACCGTCCCCAAGCACCCCTGACCAACGCACCGGGAGGGCCGTCGAGATGCGCCGCAAGGCAAGCCTGATCCTGCTCGCGCTCGCCGTGTTCTTCACGGCACTGTCCCCGCTGCTGCGCTGGTACGCGTTCCCGCGGCTGGCCAAGGTCCCCGCCGGCCAGTACCAGGACATGGTCCTGGAGGCGAAGGACGCGACCCTCCTCGACTACGGCACCATGCAGGCGAAGAAGGTCCCCGAGGTCACCATCGTGCAGACCCTCAAGGGCAACGTCGCCGCCTCCGAGCGGATCGAACGCACCGCGGGCCGCGACGTCGTCGTCTGGGACTCCCTCTCCTACGTCCAGGGTCCCGACGGGAAGATGGTCTCCAAGCTTCCCGAGCGCTACATCTTCGACGCCCACAGCCAGGACCCCGTCCACGCCACCGGCGAGTCCGTCGACGGCGACCCTGTCACCCGCGAGGGCATCGAGTTCAAGTGGCCCTTCCGGACGGAGAAACGGGACTACGAGTACTTTGACGCGCAGACCCGCACCTCGGCGCCCATCCACTACAAGGACACCCGGACCTTCCGGGGCGTCACGGTGTACTACTTCGAGCAGACCATCCCCTGGACGAAGGTGACGTTCCCCAAGATCATGCCCGTCCAGGGCATCACCCCGGAGTCCGTCGCCAAGACCGGCACCACCCGCTGGTACACCACCGTCCGCAAATTCTGGGTCGAACCGCTCACCGGAGCACCCGTCTACGGCGAGGAGATCCACAAGGAGGAGCTGCGCGGCGGCACCCTCCTCGGCGGCCGGGACAAGGTGACCGCCTTCTCCGGGCACGTGAAGATGCGCGAGGACTACATCGAGCACACCGTCGACCTCGTCAAGTCCAACCGCACCCTCATCCTGCTGCTGACCTCGTACCTCCCCTGGGGCTTCCTCGTCCTCGGTATCGCCCTGCTGGCCCTGTCCCTCTACCTGGAAGCCCGTGGACGCAGGCCCGGCGACGCCGCACCGGCCCCGGTCACCGACCCCGAACCCGTCAGCGCCTGAGCCGCGCGTTCGTGTACCGCGTCGGCTCCGCCGTCGCCGGGTCCTCGGGCCACGGATGCTTCGGATACCGGCCCCGCAGCTCCGCCCGTACGCCCTTGTACCCGTCCTTCCAGAAGGAGGCCAGGTCCGCCGTCACCGCGGCGGGCCGGCCGGCGGGGGAGAGCAGGTGCACCAGCACGGGGACCCCGGCGACCGCGGGCGACGCCTGCAACCCGAACATCTCCTGCAACTTCACCGCGAGCACCGGCTGTTCGGGATCGCCGTAGTCGACGCGGATCCGTGAACCGCTCGGCACCCCGATCCGCTCGGGGGCCAGCTCGTCGAGTCGGCCCGCCTCGCCCGTGGACCACGGCAGCAGCCGGTTCAGCGCCTGCCCGGCGTCGATCCGCGCAAGGTCCGCCCGCCGCCGCGCCCGGCTCAGCTCCGGCTCCAGCCACTCCTCCACGCGCCCGTGCAGCGCCTCGTCACCGACGTCGGGCCACGGGGCGCCGAGCCGCCGGTGCACGAACGCCAGCCGCTGCCGCAGCACTTCGGCGTCCGCCGACCACCGCAGCAGCCCGAACCCCTCCTCCCGCAGCCCCTCCAGCAACGCCTCCCGTACGAGCCCGGAGCCGGCGTTCCGCAGCGGTCGCACCGCCAGTTCCACCGCACCCAGCCGCTCCACCCGCCGCGCGACGACGTCACCCTGCGCCCAGTGGACCTCGTCGCCCTCGGAGTGCAGCCCGGCGGCGGCCCGCCGTGCCGTGCCCTCGTCCGTGACGGCGGCGAGCCGCACCCGCGCGTGGCCGCTCCCGACGGGACGGTCGGCGACGGCCACCGCCAGCCAGGCAGCACCGCGCAGCGAGGAACCCTCCCCGACATCGGCACGGGTGCCGTTGACCATGAGATGCGAGGCGCCCTGCACGCGCGCGAGGCGCTCGGGGAACGCCAGCGCCGCGACGAGCCCGACCACCCGGTCGTCCCCGGGCGCCCCCTGCTCCGCACCGCCGGACCTCTCGGACCGCTCCCCGTCGCCGCGTTCGGCTCCCGCCCGCGAGGGCACGCCGCCGGACGACGGCCCGCGGCCCGTCGCGGAGCCCGCCTCCGCCGCCGCCGAGCGCAGCCGGCGGGACTCGGTGCGCCAGCGGGACGCGTAGGCGTCACCGCCGCGCCGGGCCGCGCGCCAGGCCGCGGCCAGGTCGTCGCCGTACTCGCGCGGCGGCTCCTCGCTCAGCAGCGCGACCACGTCGGCGGCCCGCGCCGCGCCCACCTCCGGTGCCGCGTCCAGCAGGGCCCGCGCGAGCCGGGGATGCAGGCCCAGCCGGGACATACGGACACCGCGCTCGGTGGCCCGCCCCGAGGCGTCGACCGCGCCCACGGCCGTCAGGACGGACCGGGCCGCCGCCATCGCCCCGCCCGGCGGCGGATCCAGCAGGGCCAGCCCCGTCGCCTCCGGATCACCCCAGCAGGCCGCCTGGAGCGCGAACGCCGTCAGGTCGGCCACCTTGATCTCCGGTGCGGGGAAACGCGCCAGCCGGCCGTCCTCCGCCTCCGCCCAGCACCGGTACACCGCGCCCGGCGCCTCCCGGCCGGCCCGCCCCGCCCGCTGCCGTCCGGCCGCCTGCGAGGCCCGCACGGTCGTCAGCGCGCTCAGCCCGCGCGCGTGATCCACCCGCGGCTCGCGCGCCAGCCCGGAGTCCACCACCACGCGCACCCCGGGAACCGTCAGTGACGACTCGGCCACCGACGTCGCGAGGACCACCCGGCGCCGGGCGGCCGCCGTGAGCACCGCGTCCTGCACGGCCGCAGGCGCCCGCCCGTGGACCTGGAGGACGTCGACGTCGCCGAGACCGCCCAGCTGTCCCGCGACCCGCGCGATCTCCCCGACGCCGGGAAGGAAGCACAGGACGTCACCCGTCCGTTCGGCCAGCGCCCGCCGTACCGTTGACGCCACGTGCGTCAGCAGTGCCGGGTCCACCCGCATCCCGTGCGGCGGCCGGACCGGACGGGCGGGCGGGGCCCACACCACCTCGACCGGATGGGAGACGCCCTGCGCCTCGACGACCGGTGCGTCTCCGAGCAGCCGGGCCCAGCCTCCCGCGTCCGTCGTCGCGGACGCGGCGACCAGCCGCAGCTCGGGACGGAGCGCGGCCCGCACGTCGAGCAGGAACGCGGCCACCGTGTCGGCGTCCAGATGGCGCTCGTGACACTCGTCGAGCACGACGACGTCGACGCCCGACAGCTCCTGGTCCCGCTGGAGACGCTGGAGCAGGACACCCGTCGTGACGACCTCCACGCGTGCGTGGCGACCGACGACGCGCTCCCCGCGCACCGTGAAGCCGATGCTCCCGCCGACCTGCTCGCCCAGCAGCCACGCCATCCGCCGCGCCGCCGCCCGGGCCGCGATCCGCCGCGGCTCGGCCACCACCACCCGGCGCGGCGGGCGCCCGTCGCCCAGCAGCCCGGCCAGCGCCAGCGGCACCAGGGTCGTCTTGCCGGTGCCGGGCGGCGCCACCAGCACCGCCCCGCCGTGCCCCTCCAGGGCGTCGTCGAGACCGGGCAGGGCACCGCGTACGGGCAGGACGTCCAGGGCGTCGTAACGGATCACGCACCCAGTCTCGTACGCGCGTCAAACCGGGTGCTCACGCGCGCGGGCGCTGCGTGTGCGCCCACGCGCGTGCGCGTTCTCCCCTATACAGAGGCCGGCCTCTGTATAGGGGAGAACGCGCGCACGCGGCGGTCTCCTCGTCCCGCCCGGCTCAGTCCCGTTCGCACACGAAGATCGCCGTGCCCGGGATGAGGTTGCCGCGCAACGGGGACCAGCCGCCCCACTCCTGGGTGTTCCAGGCGGGCCATTCCGGTTCGACGAGGTCGACCAGACGGAAACCGCCGGCCACCACGTCCCGGACCCGGTCGCCGACCGTCCTGTGGTGCTCGACGTAGACCGCGCGGCCCTCGTCGTCCTGCTCCACATAAGGGGTGCGGTCGAAGTAGGACGCGGACACCGACAGCCCCTCGGGGCCCGGCTCGTCCGGGAACGCCCAGCGGATCGGGTGGGTGACGGAGAAGACGAAACGGCCGCCGGGGCGCAGCACCCGGCGCACCTCGCTCAGCACCAGCACCTGGTCGGCGATGAACGGCAGCGCCCCGTACGCCGAGCAGGCGAGGTCGAAGGAGGCGTCCGCGAAGGGCAGCGCGCAGGCGTCCGCCTGCACCAGCGGCACCCCGCCGCCGATCCGCAGCGCGTGCTGGAGCTGGCGGTGGGAGAGGTCCAGGGCGACCGGGCGCGCGCCCTGGCCGGCCAGCCAGCGGGAGCACTGCGCCGCACCGGCGCCGATCTCCAGGACGTCCTTGTCCTTGAGGTCCTCCGGCGGGCCGAGCAGTTCGGCCTCCACCTCGTCGAGGCCCTCGGGACTCCACACGAACCGGTCGTCACCGAGGAACGTGCCGTGTTCGATCTGGTACTCGTCCGCGTTCCGGTCCCACCAGCCCCGGTTCGCCCGCGAACTCTCGGTGAGATCGGCGGCGCGTCGGGTGGCTTCCGGTTCGAACGGTTCGGGCTCTTGGATGATCGGCTCCCTCGTCGTACTCTTCCGTCCAACCCGTCTCGGGCGTGTCACGGCAGAGGTGTTCGGCTGCCCGCGTGGCCTCGTGAGACAGGTCTTGTGCCGGGATTGCGGCGATCCGCCCCGGGTGTGCGCCTTCGCGCATTGACCCTGCCCGGCTGCCCCCGTATGCTACAAGTTGCGCTGCGGGCCTGCGCTCCTCAGACGTAGCAGGTAACGCTCGCATCTGTATGTATGTCCCCTCGGTTCTCGAGGCGCCACCGGGTTTTTCCGGTTCGGCGTTTCTTTGGCTGTCCGGCTTCTACAGGGCGAAACGGGCTCCCGGCGTAAGCAGTACCTACGACTCACTGTCCGTACCGGAGCCCTTTCCCACATGACGAGCAGCACCGAGACCACCTCTACCACGCCGCAGGTAGCGGTCAACGACATCGGTAACGAGGAAGCTTTCCTCGCCGCGATCGACGAGACGATCAAGTACTTCAACGACGGCGACATCGTCGACGGCGTCATCGTGAAGGTCGACCGGGACGAGGTCCTGCTCGACATCGGTTACAAGACCGAAGGTGTCATCCCGAGCCGCGAGCTCTCGATCAAGCACGACGTCGACCCGAACGAGGTCGTCAAGGTCGGCGACGAGATCGAAGCCCTTGTTCTCCAGAAGGAGGACAAGGAAGGCCGCCTGATCCTCTCGAAGAAGCGCGCCCAGTACGAGCGCGCCTGGGGCACCATCGAGAAGATCAAGGAAGAGGACGGCATCGTCACCGGCACCGTCATCGAGGTCGTCAAGGGTGGACTCATCCTTGACATCGGCCTCCGTGGCTTCCTGCCGGCTTCCCTCGTCGAGATGCGCCGTGTCCGCGACCTCCAGCCCTACGTGGGCAAGGAGCTCGAGGCCAAGATCATCGAGCTGGACAAGAACCGCAACAACGTGGTCCTGTCCCGCCGTGCCTGGCTGGAGCAGACCCAGTCCGAGGTTCGCCAGACGTTCCTCACGACCCTGCAGAAGGGTCAGGTCCGCTCCGGCGTCGTCTCCTCGATCGTCAACTTCGGTGCCTTCGTGGACCTGGGTGGCGTCGACGGTCTGGTGCACGTCTCCGAGCTCTCCTGGAAGCACATCGACCACCCCTCCGAGGTTGTCGAGGTCGGCCAGGAAGTCACCGTCGAGGTCCTCGACGTCGACATGGACCGCGAGCGTGTCTCCCTGTCGCTCAAGGCGACGCAGGAAGACCCGTGGCAGCAGTTCGCCCGGACGCACCAGATCGGTCAGGTCGTCCCGGGTAAGGTCACGAAGCTCGTCCCGTTCGGTGCGTTCGTCCGCGTGGACGAGGGCATCGAGGGTCTGGTCCACATCTCCGAGCTGGCCGAGCGCCACGTGGAGATCCCGGAGCAGGTCGTCCAGGTCAACGACGAGATCTTCGTCAAGGTCATCGACATCGACCTCGAGCGCCGCCGCATCAGCCTCTCGCTGAAGCAGGCCAACGAGGCCTTCGGTGCCGACCCGGCGTCGGTCGACTTCGACCCGACCCTGTACGGCATGGCCGCGTCGTACGACGACCAGGGCAACTACATCTACCCCGAGGGCTTCGACCCGGAGACCAACGACTGGCTCGAGGGCTTCGAGTCCCAGCGTGAGGTGTGGGAGACGCAGTACGCCGAGGCGCAGCAGCGCTTCGAGCAGCACCAGGCCCAGGTCATCAAGTCCCGCGAGGCCGACGCTCAGGCCGAGGCCGAGGGCGCCAGCACCTCCACCGCGGCTCCGGCCGCGTCCGGTGGCGGCGGCGGTTCGTACTCCTCGGAGTCGGACGACAACTCCGGCGCCCTGGCGTCGGACGAGGCCCTGGCGGCTCTGCGTGAGAAGCTCGCCGGCGGCCAGAGCTGAAAAGCTCCCCGCTAGGCAGTAGCTGAAAGAAGTGGGCCCGCACCGATTCGGTGCGGGCCCACTTCCATGGGGGTCCTGTCGTTCGGGCAGGGTCAGGGCGTCACCGTGACATTGGTGAGCCCCTTGCCGCCCGTCACCATGTTCGACGCGTACACGGTGGTCCGGCACGACGTGCTGTAGTTCGTGACGTTGACCGCGAGCTGCTTGTCCCCGGTGGCGCCCCGCAGGTCCGAGGTGTTGCCGCGGAACACGGTGCCGCAGCCCCAGCCGGACTGCTGGGTGTGGGTCTCGTACCCGTCGTTCGTGGTCGCGGTTCCCTTGTTGTTCTCGACGAGGACGTCGTTGCCCTTCACATCGACCCAGGAGTCGTCGAAGTTGGCGCCGGTCAGCCCGCTGCCGTCGAAGGTGTTGCCGGTGATGCGCGCACCCGTCGTGCCCTCCTTGATGTCGACGTTCTCGCCGCCCACGTCCGGGCCGATCGTGTTGCCGCTGATCTCGATACGGTCGCTCCTGTCCGAGGTCCCGCCGGCCGTGCCCACGTAGACGCCCTCGCCCATACCGCGGCCGTCGTTGCCGGTGTCGTAGATCTTCGAGTTCCTGATCGCGCCGTCCGTGCTGGAGTTGCGGAAGTGGACGCCCTCCATGTCGAGCCCGTGGACGGTGACCGTGTCGACGACGACGCCCTTCGCCGAGTCGATCATGATGCCCTTCTGGCCGCCGGTGACGGTGATGCCCCGGACCGTCCAGTACGAGGCGCCGTTGAGGTGCAGCCCGTAGCCGCCGCCCGCCGTCAGGACGGCCTTCGCCGAGCCGGTGAGCGTGATGCGGGAGCCCGAACTCGCGGCCGTCGTCGTCTTGAAGTTGCCGGTGTACGTGCCGTCCGCGAGGTGAATGGTGTCGCCGGGCGCGGCGGAGGTGAGCGCCGACTTCAGCTGGGCGGCCGTGGCGACCTCGATGGTCTGCGCCGCGCTCGCGGTGGAGGCGGACACGAACACTCCGCCGGTGGCCAGTGCCGTGCCGAGCAGGGGGAGAAGTGTGCGTCGCATACGCATGTGGGGGTGACCTTCCCGTCGGTTCGCAAGAAGACAGTTCTTGTACATGAACGTTGGGCGCCCACATGAACGTAAGGGTGCTTCGGGGTCGCGTCAAGGTCCGTACCAGGCCGGTGTGCGGGGAGGGAAACGTGGCGGATACACGAGTAACCGCCGGGCTGTAACCGGCCGTTGCCAGGATCCCCGGGTCATCCAAGATCGAGAGGGGAGCCGAAGGCATGGCAGCACAGGAGCGATCGAGTGCGTCGAGCCGGCGCGCGTTCTTGCGCACCGTCGGTCTGACCGGCGGTGCGGGCGCGATGTTCGCGACCATGGGAGCCCTCGGCCTCGCGCCGACCGCGCAGGCCGCCCAGCGTGAACAGCCGTACCGGGCGCCGAAGTCGGGCGATTTCACGCTCACCGGGAGAGGTGCCGCAAAGGTCGTGATCGTAGGCGGCGGCATCGCCGGACTCGCCTCCGCCTACGAACTCGGCAAGGCGGGCTACGACTGTACGGTCCTGGAGGCCAGGGACCGCGCCGGTGGCCGCAACTTCACCGTGCGCGGCGGGGACACGACCACCGACCTGTACGGCAACACCCAGACGGCGCGCTTCAGCGACGGCCAGTACATGAACGCCGGACCGGCCCGCATCCCGCAGTGGATGGTCACCCTCGACTACTGCCGCGAACTCGGCGTCCCCGTCGAGGTGTTCACGAACACGAACGCGGATGCGTACATGTACAACGAGTCGTCCGGCATGACCAAGCCGGTCCGTCATCGCACCGCCAAGGCCGACGTGTACGGCTACGTCTCCGAACTGCTCGCCAAGGCCACCGACAAGGGGGCCCTCGACAGGGAACTGACCGCCGCCGACCAGGACCGGCTCGTCGAGTTCCTCAAGGACTTCGGCGAACTCGGCGACAAACTCGCCTACGAGGGCGGACCCCGCCGCGGCTACACCACCGTGCCCGCCGCCGCCGGAACCCCGGGGACCGTCCTCGGAGACGTACCCACCGCCTCCGAGGTCTTCGCGAGCGGCGTCGGCCGCTACTTCTCCTTCGAGTTCGAGTACGACCAGGCCATGCTGATGTTCCAGCCGGTCGGCGGCATGGACCAGATACCCAAGGCCCTCACCCGGGCCGTCGGAGCCCACCGCGTCCGCACCGGAGCCGCGGTCACCCGGATCACCGACAAGGGCCACGGCGTCACCGTCACGTACACCCAGGGCGGCCGGACGAAGTCCGTCGACGCCGACTTCTGCATCGGCGCCCTGCCGCCCAACATCCTCGCCAAGGTCCCGCACAACCTCGACTCCGGCGTCCAGAGCGCCCTGGAGGCGATCACCCCGCAGTCCGCGGGCAAGATCGGCCTCGAATACCGCTCACGCTGGTGGGAGCTCGACCACCGCATCTACGGCGGCATCACCGAGACCGACCAGGACGTCACCCACATCTGGCACCCCTCCTACGGCTTCAACGGCCGGCGCGGCGTCATGATCGGCTACTACAACTACGGCTCCGACGCCGACGCGTACGCCAAGCTCGCCCCCAAGGACCGGGAGAGGCGCGCGGTGGCGGCGGGCGTCAAGATCTACGGCGAGAAGTACCGGACCGAACTCGACTCGTCCTTCTCCCACCACTGGCGCCAGACGCCGCACCTCGAAGCCGCCTGGCACGACACCCCCGGCGGACCCGACGACCCCCGCTACACGCCCCTGAACCGGCCCGCCGGACGCGTCTTCTTCGCGGGCGACTGGCTCAGCTACACCGACGCCTGGCAGCACGGCGCCTTCACCTCCGCCCGCAACGCCGTCAGCGCGCTCCACGCGCGCGTGCTGTCGTCGTGACGCTCCACGCGCGCGTGCCGTCCTCGTAACACGCGTGTGCTGTGCTCGTGGCGGACGGGGAACGCGGCCGGGCGACGGTGCGGAGCACGGAACGGGAATGTCCGTGCTCCGCACCATGTTGTCGAGTACGAACACGAGGAGGAGCGGTCACAGTGCTTGATCCGCAGGGTTTGTACGCATGGGAGCCGAAGGGGCTGGCCGTGGTCGACATGGCACTCGCCGAGGAGTCGGCCGGTCTTGTCATGCTCTACCACTTCGACGGATACATCGACGCGGGTGAGACGGGCGACCAGATCGTCGACCGAGCCCTCGACTCGCTGCCCCACCAGGTCGTGGCCCGTTTCGACCACGACCGGCTCGTGGACTACCGGGCCCGCCGCCCGCTGCTGACGTTCAAGCGCGACCGCTGGACGGAGTACGAGGAGCCGACGCTCGACGTCCGCCTCGTCCAGGACGCCACCGGCGCGCCCTTCCTGCTGCTCTCCGGCCCCGAGCCGGACGTCGAGTGGGAGCGCTTCGCGGCCGCCGTCCAGCAGATCGTGGAGCGGCTCGGCGTCCGCCTCTCGGTGAACTTCCACGGCATCCCCATGGGCGTCCCGCACACCCGCCCGGTCGGCCTCACCCCGCACGGCAACCGCACCGACCTGGTGCCCGGCCACCGCAGCCCCTTCGACGAGGCGCAGGTCCCCGGAAGCGCCGAGTCCCTCGTCGAGTACCGCCTCATGGAGGCCGGACACGACGTGCTCGGTGTCGCCGCGCACGTGCCCCACTACATCGCGCGGTCGCCGTATCCGGACGCGGCGCTCACCGTCCTGGAGTCCATCACGGCCGCGACCGGCCTGGTGCTTCCCGGGATGGCGCACGCCCTGCGGACCGAGGCGCACCGCACCCAGACCGAGATCGACCGGCAGATCCAGGAAGGCGACGAGGAGCTCGTCGCCCTCGTCCAGGGGCTCGAGCACCAGTACGACGCCTCGGCCGGTGCCGAGACCCGCGGGAACATGCTCGCGGAACCGGTGGACATCCCGTCCGCGGACGAGATCGGTCAGGAGTTCGAGCGCTTCCTCGCGGAGCGTGAAGGCGACTCCTGACACCGCCGCCCGGCCGCCGGAACCCGGGTCCCCGGACCGGGGGCCTCCCGGCCCGGCGCGCTGTCGGTGCCAGGCCCTAAGCTGCCAGGCATGCTGAAGGTGGGCCTGACCGGCGGTATCGGCGCCGGCAAGAGCGAAGTGTCCCGGCTCCTCGTCGAGCACGGGGCGGTCCTGATCGACGCGGACCGCATCGCACGCGAGGTCGTCGAGCCCGGAACTCCCGGGCTGGCGGCGGTCGTCGACGCCTTCGGCGAGGACGTGCTGACGGCCGAGGGCACACTCGACCGGCCCCGGCTCGGCTCGATCGTCTTCGCCGACCCCGAGAAGCTCGCCACCCTGAACGCGATCGTGCACCCGCTCGTCGGCACCCGCTCGCGCACCCTGGAGGACGACGCCCCGGCGGACGCCGTCGTCGTGCACGACGTGCCCCTGCTCGCCGAGAACGGCCTGGCCCCGCTGTACGAGCTGGTGATCGTCGTGGACGCCCGCCCCGAGACCCAGCTCGACCGCCTCGTCCGTCTGCGCGGCATGACCGAGGACGACGCCCGCGCCCGTATGGCCGCGCAGGCACCGCGCGAGAAGCGGCTGGCCGTCGCGGACATCGTCATCGACAACGACGTGCCGCTCGCGGATCTGGAGCGACGAGTGGCGGACGTATGGGGCGATCTCGTGCGCAGAGCCCGGCAGCCCCAGGAATAGCGTCCCGCGCGCGGGGCGTTGAACCGTTGCAGCGAGGGAAGGACTCTGCCGTGCCCGAGACCAGCGGACCGACCGGACGCACTCCGGAAACGCATGTCATCGACTTCCGTGCCGCCGAGCAATTGCTCGGCGCGCGTGACCCGCAGGGCGCGGTGAAGCTGCTCGACCGTGTCATCGCCGCGCACCCCGAGAACACGGCAGCGCGGCTGCTGCGCGCGCGTGCCTTCTTCGCCGCCGCGCAACTGCGCCCCGCGGAGCTCGAGTTCACGATCGTCCTGGAGCGCGAACCGGACAACGCGTTCGCGCACTTCGCGCTCGCCCGGACCTACGAGCGCCAGCGGCGCCCCGAGCAGGCGAAGCGCCACTTCAGACTGGCGGCCGCACTCGACCCGAACCCGCAGTACCTGGAAGCGGCACGGTTCGACTCCTAGGACGACGCCCGGCGCTCTCCGTCCGCGTCCGCCCCGCTTCGGGGGCGCGGAGGAGGGTCCCTCAGGGATGCGACGGCTTCGAGTGGCGCTGCGTCGGCGGGCGGGGAGGAGGGTTCGGAGGCGGCGCCGACCGCTCGTCGACCGGTTCGTACGGCGGGACGTCACGGCCCGGCTGGTAGTGCGGCCCCTGCCGGATGTGCCGGACGATCATCACCATGTCGACGGTGACGAGCAGCCACAGCACCGCGCAGGCCGCCGCCCAGCCCGGCCGTCCCGCCAGGACGAAGGCCACGGTTCCGGCGACGGCCCAGACCAGGCCCCACGCGCTCAGCCAGAACCGCAGCCGCAGAGCACTGCGTGCTGTCTCCGGTTCACTGCCCGTACGCATCAGGATCACCGTTCCTATGGGGAAACGTACTCTTCGTGGTGCACGTTCACCAAAGGAGAGCGGCCCCGACGGCGGCCGCCGGGGGAGGCGACAGTGCTGCTGAAGGAGCTGCGGGCGGACGCGAGGCTGGCCGAGTGGCTGAAGGACCTGGAGCGTGAGGGTCCGCCCCGGGAGGCGGTGCCGCTCCCGGACGCCGACGAGCTGCCCGAGGTCCTGCTCGACCTGTCCGTGCCGCACGAACACATCAACGAACTTGTCTCCCTCCGAGGGCAGTTGGCCGCCGACCCGGAGGCCATGACGCTCCTCGCGCGGTGCGTCACCCGTTTCGTCCGCGACATGGGGGAGATCGGCACGGCCTGGGAGCCGCCCGTTCTCCCGGCGTCCACCGGGGCCCTCGGCCGCTGCTTCCCCCTGTTCGTCTTCGTCGCCACCCTCCCGTACGTCCGCGCGCACCACCGGGAGCGCGGCATCCCGGAGGACGTGTCCCGGCGCACCCTCGCCGACCTGGGCCGGCACGTCTCCGTGCACCACCGGCGCGCGGGCGGCCCCGGACTGCTGTTCCCCTGGTGGATAGCCCTGCACTTCCACGGCGAACTGTTCCAGCTGGGCCGGCTCCAGTTCCAGCGGGCGGTGCTGGGGCAGCGCACCGGCCGTGCCGTCGTGGCGGCGGGCCTCGGAGCGGGCCCCGGCGACGTCTGCCTCAGCCTTCACATCACCGACTTCCGCGGCCCGCTCTCCCCGGCCGCCTGCGACCGCTCGCTCACCCTGGCCCGCGCGTTCTTCGCCCGCCACTACCCCGAAGAGCGCCACGAGATCGCCACCTGCCACTCCTGGCTGCTCGACCCGCAGCTCAAGCGGTATCT
This sequence comes from Streptomyces sp. NBC_01428, assembly GCF_036231965.1. Taxonomy (NCBI): domain Bacteria; kingdom Bacillati; phylum Actinomycetota; class Actinomycetes; order Kitasatosporales; family Streptomycetaceae; genus Streptomyces; species Streptomyces sp. NBC_01428. Next base: position 6,830,425 of record NZ_CP109499.1, read on the forward strand.
GCCGGCCGCATCCAACATCATCCGCTTCCAGGACCGCTTCGCCGTCGAGTCCGAGGAGACCGGCGCGGACGACGGGGTGCCGGTCGGATTCGTCTTCGGCGACCCGGATCTGCCCGTCGACACGCTGCCGCGGCGCAGCAGCGTCGAGCGCGCGGTGGGGGACCATCTGCGCGCGGGCGGCCACTGGTACGGGGGAAGCGGCTGGTTCGCGCTGTAGGGCACGAGTCCGCGCCCGTGCGACAACCCCGTGCGGGCTCTGCGCGAGGCCCCGCGTCGGCTCCGCGCAGGCCGTCCCCCACCCCCATCGGGCTCGTCCTGGAGAGCGCGAGGGTGACCCGAACGAGTGACGGGGGAGGGGAACGGCCGTACGCCCGCCGTCCGTTGGACGGACATGAGGATCGAAAAGCGTCAGGGATACGAGGGCACGGGACCCGGGGCCATCACCCCGGACGGCTGCGCGGTCGAGCTCTACGCCCGGCTGCCCGTCGGGAGCGAGCCGGACATCATCACCGCGGCGGTGCCGCCGGCCGCGCGCATCCTCGAACTGGGCTGTGGCGTCGGACGGATGACCCACCCGCTGCTGGAGCTCGGGTTCGCGGTCACGGCGGTGGACGAGTCCGCCGAGATGCTGGAGCACGTCCGCGGCGCGCGCACCGTGCACAGCACCATCGAGGATCTCGACCTCGGCGAGACGTTCGACGTGGTGATGCTGGCGTCGTTCCTCGTCCATGCCGGGGACCTCCGGGTGCGGCGCGCCCTGCTGGACACCTGCGCCCGTCATGTCACCGGCGAGGGCCGCGTGTTGATCCAGCGTGAGGGCCTGGACTGGCACAGCGACGTCCCCCGCGAGCGCGTCGACCCGGCCGGCTTCGTCGCCCGCATCCTGTCCGCCGACCCGGTGGGCGACGGAGTGGACTCGGTGCGCGCCGAGTACGCGTTCCCGGACGCCACCTGGACCCAGACGTTCTTGTCCCGACCGTTGACCAGGGCCGCGTTCGAGGAGGCGCTGGGCGAGGCCGGCCTGAGAGTGGACCGGTACCTGACGGACGACGGGATGTGGGTGAGGGCCGTGAAGGGGTGAGGCGGGCGAGGCGCTGGGAAGGGAAGGACGTGGAAGGGGCCGGGGGGCGAAGGGTGGGGGCGAAGGGCGCGAGCGGGAAGTGCCGGCGGTGGCGAGGTGAAAGCGGTGGCGGGGGACGCGTCGTCACTCCATGCCCTGGGTGAGCGGGAAGGGGTGAGCGGGCCGCGGTGACGGGGTGTCCGGTGTCCTGGGCGAGGGCGGAAGCAGAACCCCGCTCCGCACCGATGAGTTCCCGGTGCCCCCACGGTCTATCTCCTCGAAAGCAGCAACCACCGCTTCCTCCCAGGAGACCACCGTGTCCGAGACCACCCTCCCCGCCGCCACCTCCGCCCCGGCCGCCGCCACCCCGCGCTCCCGCCGCGCCCGCATCGCCCTGACTGCCCTGCAGGTGGTGCTCGGTCTCTTCTACGCGATCGCCAGCGCCCTGCCCAAGCTGATCGCCCACCCCTCGGCGGTCGAGTCGTTCGACAAGCTCGGCTGGGGCCACACGGGCATGTACATCATCGGGGCGCTCGAACTCGCCGGTGGTATCGCCCTGATGGTCCCGCTCCTGGACTCGGTGGCGGCGGTGGCCCTCATGGCGCTGATGGCCGGCGCCTTCATCGTCAACGTCGTCGTCGACGGCCCGTACCCGGCGACCCCGCTCATCCTGATGCTGCCGCTCGCCCTGATCGCCTGGGCCCGGCGCGGCCACACGACCGAGCTGCTCCACCTGGTCCGACGACGGGTGGGACAGCGCGCGTGACGACGGTCCGCGGACGGAGGGCTCCCCCTGAGCAGGGGGAGCCCTCGTCGGCGTGCGGTGGCAGGTGGCAGGTGCGGGCGGCAGCACGCCCGAGCCGCCTCGCCCGGAGGTGACGGAGTTGAGCCGTCTTGCCCGGAGGCGAAGGAGCCGAGCGGCCTCGCCCGGAGATGAAGGAGCCGAGCCGCCTCGCCCGGAGGTGGCGGAGCCGAGCCGCCTCGCCGGAGTTGGAGGGGAGCCGGGTCGCCGAAGCTGTGTGAACCAGGCGGCCCGGCTTCCCGACCCGTTTCTACGATTCGGACGGGCGGCGGCCGGAGGAACGGCGGGACGCTCCCGCGGATCCCGTGGGACCGCCCGCTCCCGTGGCGGGGCCGGAGGACTTGACGGGCCCGGACGAGCCGGCCTCCATGCCCCGCAGGCGTTCCATGTCGCGACGGTCCCGCTTCGTCGGGCGGCCCGCTCCCCGGTCCCTGATACCGGCCGGGGCCACGGCCTCGCGCGGCGGGGGCGGCGGGCTGTTGTCGACGTAGCACTCGACGGCGACGGGCGGCCCGACCCGTTTGCGGATCACGCGCTTCACGACGACGACCCGTTCACGGCCCTCGTGGCGCAGTCTGACCTCGTCGCCGACGCGCACGCCGTACGCGGGTTTGACGCGTTCACCGTTGACCCGCACATGACCGCCGCGGCAGGCGGTGGCGGCCACCGCGCGCGTCTTGACGAGCCGGACGGACCAGATCCAGGCGTCGATCCGCACACTCTGGCCCGCGGCGGGACCCGCACCCGCGGCGGCGATCACGGCGGCGGCCTTCGCGGCCGCAGCGGAATCGGCAGCCGAATCGGCGGGGCGGTCGGACGGGGGACCGGCGTCAGGATCCGGGCCGACGGTGTCCCCGTCGCGTACGCCGTCACGCACCCCCTCGCGTACGCCGTCGTGGCTCGTGGGGCGTCCGGCTGCCGAGCCCGAGCCCGCGCTCGTCGCACCAGCCTTGCCCGCGGCCTGTGCGTCGGCCCTGTCCGCGCCTGCCGAACCGCCCGTGCCCTTGCCGCGAGCGGCGCGCCCGCTTGTTCTCCGCGCGTCGGTGCCGCCGCGGCCGCTGCCGTGGCCCGGGTCGCCGTCGTGCGCTGCGCGCGCGGAACGGCCGCCGCGTCCGGTGCTGCCGCCCGTGCCGGAGCGGGCGTCGGCGCCACGTCCTGTTCGTGCGGCGGTCGCGCCGTCCATCTCCCCGTCAGCGTCCTGAGAAGCCATGTCCCGACTCTAACGCCCGTCGTCCGGGGCATCGCTCGGCTTTTCCGTCGCACGGACCACCCCGGATGCGGCGGCCAGGGAGTGCGCCGAGGCTGGCGGGTGAGGCCGGCCGGTGAGCGACAGAGGGGACCGCGGTGGACACAGCAGCGAAGGTCGACGCGTTGATGGACGGCCTCCGCGCCGATCTGGAACGGCTCGCCGCCATCCCCTCCGTCGCGTTCCCGGGGTTCCCCGCCGAGCCGGTGCGGCAGGCCCACGACCTCCTCGTCGGAATGCTGCGCGACGTCGGGGTCGAGCGCGTCGAGCGGATCGACCTCCCCGACACGGCCCCCGTGATCTTCGCGGAGATCCCGCCGCCGAGCCCCGACGCGCCGACGGTCCTCCTCTACTCGCACTACGACGTGCAGCCGCCCGGCGACGAGAAGCTGTGGCTGTCACCGCCCTTCGAGCCGACCCCCGTCGAAGGAGGCCTGCGGGCGCGCGGTATCGCCGACGACAAGTCCAACGTGATCGCGCACCTGGGCATGCTGCGGGCCTACGAGGGGCGGCCACCGGTCGGCGTGAAGATCGTCTTCGAGGGCCAGGAGGAGTACGGCAGCCCCTTCGACGACTATCCGCCGAGCGACCCCGAACGATTCGCGTGCGACGCGATGGTCATCGCCGACCTGGGCAATCTCCGCCCCGGCACTCCCACCCTCACCACCGGTCTGCGCGGCGCGTCCGAGGTCGTCGTCGAGGTGCGCACCCTCCAGGAACCCCGGCACAGCGGGGAGTTCGGAGGAGCGGCGCCGGACGCCCTGCTCGTGCTGCTGAACGCGCTGTCCACGCTGCACGACGAGCACGGCGACGTGGCCGTGGCGGGGCTGCGGCGCGAGGAGTGGAGCGGGACGACGTACACCGAGGACGAGTTCCGCGACCTCGCGGGGGTGCGCGACGGCGTGCCGCTGATCGGCGGCGGGAGCCTCGGGGAGCGGCTGTGGAGCGGTCCCGCGATCACGGTGATCGGACTGGACGCGCCGAGTGTCGAGCACGCGGCGTCGGCCGTCGTGCCGTACGCCCGCGCCAAGCTCAACCTCCGCTTCCACCCGCGCCAGGACGCGAAGGAGGCGCAGAGTCTGCTGGTCGAGCATCTGCGCGGGCTGCGGCCGTTCGGCGTCCCGCTCACCGTCACTCCGGGCGACACCGGACCCGGCTACGAGGCGTCGACCGGCGGTCCCGCCTACCGGGCGGCGCTCACCGCGCTGCGCGAGGCCTGGGGCGAGGACGCGTCGTACGTGGCGACCGGCGGGTCCATCCCGCTGGTCAACGGGCTCGCGCGGGCCGCTCCGGGCGCCGAGGTGCTGCTGTTCGGCGCCCAGGACAGCATGTGCAACCTGCACGCCCCCAACGAACGCGTCCTCTTCTCGGAGCTGCGCAACACGGTCGTCGCCCTGTGCGCGTTCGTACGGGAGTACGCGGCGGACTTCCGGCCGGGAGCCGCCTCATGACCGCGGGTGCGCCCGGCCCGGCCGCCGGTGACCCTGTCGGCACCGCCGCGTCGGGGGAGGTGGCCGCGCGATGAGCACCCCCACCGAGACCAAGCCGTCGGACACCGAAGAGCCGCCGCACAGACGCAGGTTCACGTTCCCGAGCGCGCTGACCGTCCTCGCGATCGTCACGATCGCCGTGTGGGCGCTGGCGTTCCTGATCCCCGCCGGGCAGTACGACCGCACGCCCGAGGGCAGGCCGATCCAGGGCACCTACCACCGCGTCGACTCCGGCCAGAGCTTCGTCGACCGTCTCAACGACCTCTTCCTGTCACCCGTCAACGGCCTGTACGGCATCCTGGACGAGAAGACGGCGCGGGTCGGGCCCGATTTCGCCGGTGAACTGTACGGCAGCGCGGGCGTGTTCCTCTTCGTGCTCGCCATCGGGGCGTTCATCACCGTGGTGTTCGCGACCGGCGCGCTCGACCGGGGCATCGGTCTGCTCGCCCACCGGCTCAGGACGCGGGGAGCGTTGCTCATCGCGGGCATCATGGTGGTGTTCTCGGTGCTCGGCACGGTCGAGGGATTCGCCGAGGAGACCCTCGGGTTCTACGGCCTGATCGTGCCGTTGATGCTGGCGCTCGGCTACGACCGGATGGTCGCGGTCGGCACGATCATCCTCGGTGCCGGCATCGGCGTGCTGTGCTCGACGGTGAACCCCTTCGCGACGGGCGTCGCCTCGTCCGCCGCCGACATCTCGCTCGGCGACGGCATCGTGCTGCGGTTCGTGATGTGGGTCGTCCTGACGGCGGTCACCGTCGCCTACGTGATCCGGTACGCGCGGCGGGTGCAGAAGCGCCCCGAGCGGTCGATCACCGGCTTCCTGCCGGGGGACCGCGAGCACGCGGCGGACGCGGCCGGTGAGGTGCCCGAACTGACCGGCCTGCACAAGGCGGTCCTCGCCACCACGGTGCTGGTCTTCGCCTTCATGATCTTCTCGGTCGTGCCGTGGTCCAGCGCGCTCACCGGCAAGGCGGACGCGCGCCCCTACGGATTCGAGCTCGGCTGGTCCTTCCCCGAGCTGGCCGCGCTGTTCCTGTGCGCGGCCGTGCTGGTCGGGGTGGTGGCGCGGATGGGAGAGCAGAAGCTCAGCGCGACGATCATCCAGGGCGCCGCGGACTTCATCTCACCCGCGCTGGTGATCGTGCTGGCGCGTGGGGTCACCGTGATCATGAACAACTCGAAGATCACGGACACGGTGCTGCACTCCATCGAGGGGGTCGTGCAGGGCACCTCCTCCAGCCTGTTCGCGATCATCGTGTTCGTCGTGAACCTGCCGCTCGCCTTCCTCATCCCCTCGACCTCCGGCCACGCGACCCTCGCCATGCCGATCCTCGCCCCGCTCGCCGACTTCGCGGGCGTCTCCCGCGCCGTCGTCGTCACCGCCTGGCAGTCCGCCAGCGGCTGGATGAACCTCTGGGTCCCCACCACCGCCGTCACCATCGGCGGCGTCGCCCTCGCCAAGGTCGGCTACGACAAGTACCTCCGCTTCGTCTGGCCCCTCCTCGCCATTCTCTTCCTGCTGATCTGCGGCTTCCTGGCCGTGGGGGCGGCGATCACCTAGGCGCCGGGACGGGTCCGGCGGTCGTACGGTGGAGGCATGGTGATCGGTGATCGCGGGCCGGACGGGGTGGGCGTTGCGGGCGGACTGGAGCGGCTCGACGCGCGGATCGCCGGCTGCCGGGCCTGCCCGCGGCTCGTCGCCTGGCGCGAGGAGGTGGCCGCGACCAAACGGGCCGCCTTCGCCGACGAGACGTACTGGGGGCGTCCGGTGCCCGGCTTCGGACCGGCCGACGCGTCCCTCCTGGTCGTCGGACTCGCACCCGCCGCGCACGGCGGCAACCGCACCGGCCGGATGTTCACGGGGGACCGGTCGGGCGACGTGCTCTACGCGGCCCTGCACGACATCGGCCTGGCCTCGCAGGGGACCTCGGTCCACGCGGACGACGGCCTGGAGCTGTACGGCGTCCGCATCACCTCACCCGTGCACTGCGCGCCGCCCGCCAACAAACCCACGCCCGAGGAGCGGGACACCTGCCGTCCCTGGCTCGTACAAGAGCTGGAGCTGATGCGGCCCACGCTGCGGGCCGTGGTCGTCCTCGGCGCCTTCGGCTGGCAGGCGGCGCTGCCCGCCTTCGCCGCGTCCGGGTGGGAAGTCCCCCGTCCCCGGCCGGTGTTCGGCCACGGGGCCCACGTCACGCTGGACCGGCCACCGGGCCCGGACGGCGCCGGCCCCCTCGAACTCTTCGGGTGCTTCCACGTGAGCCAGCGGAACACCTTCACCGGAAAGCTCACCCCCGCCATGCTCCGGGACGTCCTGCGCACGGCGGCCCGCACGGCGGGGCTGCCGACCCTGCCCGACCCGGGTTAGCCTCGCGCGATGCCCCTGTATCCGGAGACCGAACCGTACGACCACGGCATGCTCGACGTCGGGGACGGCAACCGCGTGTACTGGGAGGTCTGCGGCAACCCCGACGGCAAGCCCGCCCTCATGCTGCACGGCGGGCCGGGGTCGGGCTGTGCTCCGTCCTTCCGGCGCTTCTGCGATCCGGCGAAGTACCGCATCGTCCTGCTCGACCAGCGGGGCAGCGGCCGCTCCACCCCGCACGCGAGCGATTCCGCCACCGACATGTCCGTCAACACGACCGCGCACCTGATCGGCGACCTGGAGGCGCTGCGCGCCCACCTCGGGGTCGACCGCTGGCTGGTGTGGGGTGTGTCGTGGGGGTCGGTGCTGGGACTGCGGTACGCCCAGACCCGTCCGCACGCCGTGTCCGAGCTGGTGCTGACCGGGGTGGCGACCGGCTCCGACGCCGAAGTGGCCCTGCTGACCAGGGGACTCGGACGGATCTTCCCCGAGGCCTTCGACCGGTTCCTCGCCGGGCTGCCCGAGCACGGACGTGCCGGGAACCTCGCCGCCGCGTACAACCGGCTGATCGAGTCGTCCGACCCCGAGGCGCGGGAGCGGGCGGCCCGGGCCTGGACCGACTGGGAGACGGCGACCGTTCCCGCGCCGCCCCGCTCGGTCGAGCGGTACGAGGACCCCGTCTTCCGGATGGGCTTCGCCCGCACCGTCACCCACTACTGGGGCAACGGCCACTTCCTCGGGGACGGCGGCGACGAGGGGGTCGTCCTGCGGGACGCGCCCCTGCTCGACGGCGTTCCCGGCACGCTGGTCCAGGGCAGCCTCGACTTCGGGAACCTGCTCGGCATCGTGTGGCGGCTCCATCAGGCCTGGCCCGGCAGTGAGTTGGTGGTCGTCGACGACGCCGGACACGGCGCGGGCGCCGCCGGCACGGTGGAGGCACTGATCGCGGCCACGGACCGGTACGCGGCCGGGGTGTGACACCGGGCGCGCGGAGCCCGTCCCGCGACCGCCCGCCGCGCTCCGGCCGCCTTCGGCGGTGATCGCCTCAGGCGTCCTCGCCGAACAGATGGCGCACCGTCGAGCGGTAGTTGGCCTGGACGTGGGTGAGGGCCTGGGCGCGGGCCCGTTCCGGGTCGCCGGACGCCACGGCCTCGTACAGCTCGCGGTGCTCGGTGAGGAGTTGGGGCCATTCCTCGTTCTGCCGGGTGAGCCAGCGCAGCCTGCCGTCGACGGGTTCCATGACGGAGATCAGCAGGCTGTTGCCGGCCATCGCGAGAATCCGGTCGTGGAACGCGGTGTTGATGTCCGTGACGGCCTCCGCGTCGTCGGCGTGGGTCGCGACGGCAGCGCGGTCGAGCAACGCCGCGAGGTCGGCCAGCGACTCGGGGGTGGCCCGTGCCGCCGCGAGGCCGGCCGCGTAGACCTCCAACGCCTCGCGCAGCTCGAAGAGTTCGGCGACGTCCGTCGGGGTGAGCCGGCGCACCACGGTACGGCGCGGGGTCTCGAAGAGGACGAAGCCCTCGGCGACCAGCGCGCGGATCGCCTCGCGGACCGGGACCCGGGAGACCCCGAACCGCTCGGCCAGTTCGCGCTCGACCAGCCGGTCGCCCGGACGCAGCCGCCCGGCGATGATCTCCTGCCGCAGGGTCGCCAGGACCCGCTCGCGCACGGCTCCGAGGGGCTCCCGCTCCCCGCCCGTGGGGGGCCGCGCCGACTCGGCACCCGCGGGCGCCTCGCCGGAGCGTTCCGGGCCCGTGCCCAGGGGGTCGATCTTCGTCATGGGCCCATCTTCGCCGACTCCGGGGGTGTTTTACGGAGCCGTAACCGCAAGGACATCGGTCGGAACGGTTGACGGCGGGACCATGTCGGCAGTTTGGTATACCAAACACGCCTCGCTCGGATGCCCGCACCCGCACAGCCACCCTCCGTCCCCTCGTCCATGGAGGCCCCGTGTCCCTCGCCGACCGCGCCGAAGCCACCGGCGCACCAGCGTTCGTCCCCGACCCCCGGCTCACCAACGAAGACCTCGCCCCCGCCGAGAAGCGGAACTGGAAGGTCTTCGACCTCTTTGCCATGTGGATGTCCGACGTCCACAACCTCGGCAACTACACGTTCGCCGCGGGCCTGTTGGTCCTCGGCATGAACGTCTGGCAGATCTTCACCTCCCTGCTCGTCGGCTTCGTGATCATCTACGCCGGGATGAACCTGATGGGCCGCGTCGGACAGCGCACCGGCGTCCCCTTCCCGGTCGTCAGCCGCATCAGCTTCGGCGTCTGGGGCGCCAACATCCCCGCGCTGATCAGAGCCGTCATCGCCATCATGTGGTACGGAATCCAGACCTACCTGGCGTCCGTCGCCGTCAACGTCATGCTGCTCGCGGCGTGGCCCGGCCTGGAGTCCTGGACCCACCACTCCTTCCTCGGCCTGGACGCGCTCGGCTGGACGTCCTTCGTGTCCCTCTGGCTCGTCCAGGCGCTGATCATCAGTCAGGGCATGGAGTCCGTCCGCAAGTTCCAGGACTTCTGCGGCCCCGCGATCTGGCTCGTGATGATCGCGCTCGCCGTCTGGGTCCTGGCGAAGGCCGGCTGGAGCATCTCGCTCACCGCGACCCCGCACCCCGTGTCGGCCGGCGAACAGTGGCGGCAGTGGTTCGGCGCGGTCGGACTGATCCTCGCCACCTACGGCACGCTGATGCTCAACTTCTGCGACTTCTCCCGCTTCGCGCCCAGCTACAAGACCGTGCGGCGCGGCAACTTCTGGGGCCTGCCCATCAACTCCACGGCCTTCGTGATCGTTTCCGTCATCGTCACCGCCGGCTCCATCGAGGCGTTCGGCGAGGCCATCACCGACCCGGCGCTGCTCGTCGCCAAGGTGGGCAACACCTGGGTCCTCGTCCTCGGCGCCCTGACCTTCGCCATCGCCACCATGGGCGTCAACATCGTCGCCAACTTCGTCTCCCCGGCGTACGACCTCGCCAACGTCTGGCCACAGAAGATCACGTTCAAGGTCGGCGGCATGATCAGCACCGTCGCCGCCCTGGTCGTCACCCCCTGGAACCTCTTCTCCAACCCCACCGTCGTCAACTACTTCCTCGGCGGCCTCGGCGCCTTCCTGGGACCGCTGTTCGGCGTGATCATGCTCGACTACTACTGGGTCAAGCGCGGCAACGTCGACGTCGAGCAGCTCTTCAACGCCCAGCCGGGCAGCCGCTACTACTACCGGCGGGGCGTCAACCCCAAGGCACTGTGGGCGTTCCTGCCCTCGGCGGCGGTGGCCGCGGTCCTCGCCCTGGTGAAGGACTTCAGCGACGTCGCCCCGTACTCCTGGTTCATCGGCACGGCGATGGCGGCCGGCCTGTACGCGCTGCTGTGCCGCGCCGAGCGGGCCGCCACCGAACCGGCTCCCGCCTCCGACACCGTTCCCGTGGAGGGCTGAGCGTGCGGATCGTCGTCACCAACTGCAACACGACGCAGGAGATGACCGAGGAGATCGTACGAGGTGCCCGGGCCGCCGCAGGCCCGGGCACCACCGTGCTCGGCCTCACCCCCGCCTGGGGGCCCGAGTCCGCGGAGGGCTGGCTCGACAGCTACCTCTCGGCGGCGGCCGTCCTCGACACCCTGCGCACCTACGAGGGCCCGTACGACGCCGTCGTGCTGGCCGGCTTCGGAGAGCACGGCCGGGAGGGGGCACGCGAACTCCTCGACGTCCCGGTCGTGGACATCACGGAGGCCGCGGCGCACCTCGCCTGCCTGCTGGGCCGCCGCTACGGCGTCGTCACCACCCTGGAACGCTCCCGGGGTCAGATCGAGGACAGCCTGCACGCCGCGGGAGTCGCCCAGAACTGCGCCGCCGTCGTCGGCACCGGCCTCGGCGTCCTCGACCTGGGCGACACCCAGCGCACCCAGGACGCCTTCGTGACCGCGGCGGAACGGGCCCGGGAGGCCGGTGCGGAGGTCCTCGTCCTCGGCTGCGCCGGGATGACCGGCCTGCAACAGGCGGTCGGCGCGAAACTCGGGATCCCCGTGGTCGACGGCGTCGCGGCGGCGGTCAAGCTCGCCGAGTCGCTGGTGTCCCTCGGGCTGACCACGAGCCGGGCGGGCGGCTACGCGCGACCGCTGCCCAAGCGCCGCACCTGGGGCCGTCCGGCGTCCGGAGACCCCCCTCCGTCGGGGTGATCCCGCGGCGACCCGGCGGGCACCGGGCGGCCGGGGGCGGATCCCGGCCGCAGACTCACCGCAGGGCCGGAGACCGGTCCGACGGCCGGACCGGTGACCGCACCGGCGCCACGGAACGGAGCTGCTCGTGCCGCTGGTCAGAGCACTGGTCGCCGCCGCCGTCCTGGCCACGGTGTGCGGCACCGGCGCGGCCTGCGCCACGGCCTCCGGCACCGGACACCGCACGGCCGGGCAGACCGGCACCGGTGACGGAACCGGCCACGACGCCGCCGGACCCACCCGCCCCGAGGCCGCCGGACCCACCCGCCACGACGCCGCCGGACCCACCGGCCGCGGCGGCGCCCCCGACGACGAACCCTTCTTCGTGGCACCCGGCTCGCACGCGGCACGGCAGGCGACCGCGTGGCGCGCCGCCGGTCGCACGGCCGACGCCCACCTGATGGACCGCATCGCCGCCCGCCCGCAGGCGGAGTGGCTCACCGGTCCCCATCCCGAGGCGGCCGTCCGGGACCGCACGACGGCCGCCGCGCGCCACCGGCGCACGGCCGTCCTCGTCGCCTACTACATCCCGCAGCGCGACTGCGGCGCCCACTCCGCCGGGGGAGCCCCGAGCGCGGCGGCCTACCGCGCCTGGATCGACGCCTTCGCCGCGGGCCTCGGCGACCGGGACGCCTACGTCGTCGTCGAACCCGACGCCGTCCCCCACACCGTGGCCGGCTGCGCCCAGGTCGTCCCGGCCGAGCGGTACGCGCTGCTGGCGTACGCCGTCGACCGCCTCGGCCGGCAGTCCGGTACCCGCGTCTACCTCGACGCGGGCAACCCCGGCTGGATCCCGGACCCCGCCCGACTCGTCGGCCCGCTGCGGTCCTCGGGCGTGACGCGCGCGGACGGCGTCACCCTGAACATCTCCAACTTCCATACGGACAGGACGACTTCGTCGTACGGGAAGCGGCTGTCGGGCCTGCTCGGCGGCACGCGTCTCGTCATCGACACCAGCCGCAACGGCAACGGACCCCACCTCGGCCCCGGAACCGACCTCTGGTGCAACCCGCCGGGCCGGGCCCTCGGCCGGCCGCCGACCCGGCGCACCGGAGACCCGCTGATCGACGCCTACCTGTGGATCAAACGGCCGGGCGAGTCCGACGGCACCTGCCGCGGCGGACCCGCCGCGGGCCGCTGGTGGCCGTCCTACGCGCTGGACCTGGCCGCGAACGCGCACGACTGACGGCGCTACAAGCTGTCCGGTACGACCGCGGTCGCCGTGATCTCCACCAGCTGTCCGGCGTAGCCGAGGCAGGCGACGCCGAGCAGGGTCGAGGAGTGCGGGCCGACACGGAGCCCGGACTCCTGGACGACCTCCCATACGGCGGACAGCGCCGCCGTCTCGCCGCTCACGACATAGACGTCGGTCGACACGACGTGGGCCATGTCGCTCCCGACAGCGCGCAGTTGCTCGTCGAGGTTGGCCAGCACCTGCACGGCCTGCCGCACGGGATCGCCCGGCCCGACCAGCTTTCCGTCGACGTCGAGCGGCACCGACCCGGCGAGAAAGGCCAGCCGTGTCCCGGCCTCGACGACGGAGGCGTGCGCGTAGACGGGCGGCGCGAAGAGGGTCGGGACGGTGACACGCTGGATCATGGGGGCTCCGGTCGAGGAGGTGGGGGCGACGGACGAATGCGGTGGTGCCGCGGGGCGCCAGGCCGATGATGCGCCGCGGACCGGGGATCCCGCAGCCGGTTTCCCGGGGATATCCACTCGACGGAGAGGCCGGCGGTGCGCATCCTCGATGCCATGCACACCGAGAACGGGAGGCCGGATCGGCCGACCACGGATGACGACGCGTTCCTCGACCGGGTCGCCGACCGGCTCTTCGCCCTCCCCAGCGTCCGGTCCGTCGCGCTCGGGGGGTCGCGCGCGCAGGGCACGCATCGGCCGGACAGCGACTGGGACCTCGCGGTCTACTACCGGGACGCGTTCGACCCCGAGGACCTCCGGGCCGTCGGCTGGCCGGGAGAGGTCTCCGAGATCGGCGGCTGGGGCGGCGGTGTCTTCAACGGCGGCGCCTGGCTGACCGTCGACGGGCGCCGGATCGACGTCCACTACCGCGATCTCGACGTCGTGGAGCACGAGGTGACGCAGGCGGAGGCGGGCCGGTTCGCGATCGAACCGCTCCTCTTCCACCTCGCGGGCATCCCCACGTACCTGATCGTCGCCGAACTCGCCGTCAACCGTGTCCTGCGCGGTGACGACATCCCGCGCCCCCACGGCTACCCGGCCGAACTCCGCGCGCACGCCTCGGCACGCTGGTTCGGCAGTGCGCGCGCCAACCTCTCCTACGCGCTGGCCAACCACGCCCCCGTCGGCCGCCTCACGGAGGCGCTGGGCGCCCTGGCGACGGCCGCCGTGCAGACCGGCCACGGCGTCCTCGCGGCGCGTGGAGAGTGGGTGACGAACGAGAAGCGGCTGCTGGAACGAGCCGGGCTCAGGGGCGTCGACGAACTGGCCGAGCACGCGCGGCGGGACCCCGAGGCGCTCACCGCCACCCTCACCGCCGCGCAGAGGCTGTTCGCCGCCGCCGAACAGGCCGCACCGCACCCTCCGTACGAATAATGCGTCGAACAAGCCCTGTCGGCGCTGCTACGGTCACCGACGTGGCGAAACTCAATCAGATCATCGCAGTCGAGAAGGGCATCAAGTCCAAGTCCCACCAGGACCTGACGGCTGCTCACCACGGGCTCCAGAAACCGGCGTTGCTCGCCGGTATCTCGCGGACCTACCAGCCGAAGGACGAGGAGGGCGAGCAGCTCCCGCCCGAGTCCACCCGGGTGCAGGTGCAGGCCGAGGACGTGCTGCGGGACACCGCGGCGACCCTGACCCGGCTGTTCGACGTGACCGCCACCAAGGACTGGGCCAACTGCACCGCGCGGGCCGACGTGAAGGTCGACGGACGCGTGCTCGTCCCCGGCGTACCGGTGTCGTACCTCCTCTTCCTGGAGAAGCAGCTCACCGACCTCAACACGTTCGTGCGCAAGCTGCCCGTCCTCGACGCCTCCGAGTCCTGGGTGCGCGACCCGTCCACCGACGCCTGGAAGACCGAGCCGGTGCGGACCCTGCGCACGAAGAAGGTCCCCCGCAACCACGTCAAGGCCGAGGCCACCGAGAAGCACCCGGCCCAGGTCGAGGTGTACTACGAGGACATCCCCGTCGGCTACTGGACGACCGTCAAGTTCTCCGGCGCCCTGCCCGCCCGCCGCGTGAACCAACTCCTGGACCGCGTCGAGAAGTTGCAGCAGGCCGTCAAGTTCGCCCGCGAGGAGGCCAACGGCGAGGACGTCGTCGACCAGCGGGTGGGGGACGCGGTGTTCGGCTACCTGTTCGCACAGGAGTAGCCTCTGAAACTCCCCGGCCAAGGCATCACGGCCGGGGTGCGCGAGGAGCGCAAGCTGAACCTGAAGCTTGTCGTGAATGCACGGTTCCAGTGGAGGTTCGAGTCCTCCCCGCGGCACCAGCGGCACTCCACCGAGTGCCCACGAGCCGCGGTAGCCCAATCGGCAGAGGCAGACCGTGATCAATCTCAGACTCTTGCTCCAGACTCAGCATTCGCCGCCGATCGCCGGATCGACCGGGCCCGGGCCCCAGACGTCGAAATGCTGGTTCAAGTCCAGCCCGCGCAGCTCGATGCGTGGTGGTCCAAAGGCAGGACGCGGCGACATGACACTGACCTGGGTCCTCAAGCGTGCCGGCGTGCGACATGGTGGCACTTCCAGGGTCCGGGGGCCGGCTACGCCCTCGGACCCGCTCCTGCTCCCGCCTCCAGGCCGATCGCGTTCCTGAAGAATCCGGCCCTCCCGTGAACCGTCACACCGCGGACACGTACGCGATCACCTTCCACCGGCCACGCGCAGTACCGTAGACAGCGCACCAGCCCGGCCGACGTCGCCCGCAGGCACCCGCCTCGCCCGACAGGAGCCCCGTGCGCCCCACCCGCGTCGCCGTACCGCTCTGGCTCGCCCACACCCTGCGCGCACAACGCGGACCCGTGCCCTGGAGCGCGGTCCTGCGCGGCGCGCTCACCGCCGGGCCGCTGCTGCTCGCGGCCGTCCTGAGCGGCCGTACCTCCCTCGGAGTCGTAGCCGCCCTCGGCGCCATGTTCGCCGGGATCAACGACCGGCCGGGCAGCCGGCGTGTCGCCGTCGAACGGCTCGGCGTCCCCGCCCTCGCCGGAGCCGCCGGGCTCCTCGTCGGCTCGTGCACCGGACAGCACACCGGCGCCGTCACCCTCACCCTCGTCCTCACCGCGCTCGGACTGCTCGCCGGAGCCGTCAGCGCGATCGGACCCGTCGCCTCCGGAGCCGGGACCCAGCTCCTCGTCGCCTCGGCCATCGGCGCCGGCATGCCGCTCCCCGAACCGGGATGGCAGCGCGCCCTCCTCTACCTCGGCGGCGCGGCCTGGCTCCTCGGCCTGCGCCTCGCCCTGCCGACGACCGCCGTGAACGCGGGCGACTACCGCTTCGACGGCGAGCGGCACGCCGTCGCGGGTGTGTACGACGCCGTCGCCCGGCTGCTGCTCGCCGCCGGGGGACCGGACGCACCGCGGGCCCGTGTCGCGCTGACCGCCGCCCTCGACCAGGCTCAGGACGCCCTCACCGGACCCCGGCTGCGGCGGTACGCGAGCTCCGCCGCCGAACGGCGCCTGCACGCGCAGTACGCCGCCGCTCTGCCCCTCGCCGAAGCCGCCACCGCCCTCGCCTGGGCGGACGAACCCCTGCCCGGACGGGCCGCGGAAGGACCCCGGCGGCTCGCCGACGCCGTCCGCACCGGCGCTCCCACCGGGCCGCTGCCCGCGCCCGCCGTCCCCGGCAGCCGCTCCCGCCCGCGGCACGACACCGCCGTCGCCCCCGCGCTGCGCGCACTCCACGACGCCCTGCTGCACGCCGCCGACTCCTTCGACCGGGGCTCCGGGGCAGCCCTGCACGCCCGGCACCGCACCGCCGTCTCCCACCTGCGCACCGCTCTCGGCTCCGGCGGTCGCGAGTACGGGCTCCGCGTCGCCCTCGGCTTCGGGGCCGCCGTCGCGGTCGCCCAGGCGCTGCACCACGCCCGCTGGTACGGCAACCATCCGCACTGGTACTGGCTCCCCGCGACCGCCGTCTTCCTCGTCAAGCCGGACCTCGGGCCGCTCGCCTCCCGCGTGCTGTGCCGCGCGGCGGGCACCGTGCTCGGCGCGGTCGCCTTCGCCGGCCTCGCGGCCCTGCTGCCCCGTCCCGAGGGGCTCGTCGCCCTCGTCGCGCTCAGCGGCGCCCTCATCCCCGTCGCCACCCGGCACTTCGCCGCCCAGACCGCTGTCGTCACCGTCCTGGTCCTCGCCCTCGTCATGGTCGGCGGGGAACCCCAGGCCTCCTGGAACCGCCTCGGCGAGACCCTGCTGGCCTGCGCGATCGTGCTGGTGGTCGGGCACCTGCCGGCCCTCGGGCAGCGCGGCGGCACCGTACGGGCCCGGCTCACCCGGGCCACCCAGGCGGCCGACGACTACCTCGCCCACGTCCTGGACGACGGAACGGCCGACGACCGCACCGGCCGCTGGGTGCTGCGCCGTGAGGCCTACCGCGCCCTGGCCGAGGCCCGTGCCGCCATCGAACTGGCCGCCGCCGAACTCCCCGCCCTGGCACGGCACTCCGCGGGCACGGACGACGTCGCGGCCACCCTGGAACGCCTCGTCGACACCGCGACCGCGTGCGCCGTGCAGCTCGACGACACCGGCCGGCTCGCACCCCACCACATCGAGCGCGTCACCCAGCTCCTCGGCGAACTGGCCGAGCACCGCGAGCGCGTGGGCCTGCGGCCCGCCCCCACACGGCCGGCACCGGTGACCGCCGGCGGCTGACCTTTTCGGAGAACGGCCTCGCGGAACCACGGAAAGAAATCCACGGAACGCCGATGAGTTCCGCTCCTCCCGCCGGTCACCACAGAGCAGGCACCGTTCCGTTGGAGGGGCACATGACGCTTCCGGAGATCGTCTCGCGCGAGGAGTGGCGCGCCGCACGCGAGGAGTTGCTGGTCAGAGAGAAGGCGGCCACCCGCGCCCGGGACGCGCTGAACGCGGCGCGGCGCGGCCTGCCGATGGTCGAGATCGACAAGGAGTACGTCTTCGAGAGCGGCGACGGCAAGGCGACCCTGCTCGACCTCTTCCGCGGACGGGACCAACTCGTCGTCCAGCACTTCATGTTCGCGCCCGACTGGAACGCCGGCTGCCGCAGCTGCTCGGGATTCCTCGACCAGATCGGCCACCTCGCCCACCTGCGGGCCCGCGGCACCGAGTTCGCCGTCGTGTCCCGGACGCCGTACACGAAGATCCTTCCGTTCAAGGCCCGAATGGGCTGGACGGTGCCCTGGTACTCGTCGTACGACAGCGACTTCAACTACGACTTCCAGGTCTCGTTCGGCGGCGACGAGCCCTTCGAGCGGCCGGGGGTGAGCTGCTTCCTCCGTGACCGGGACCACGTCTTCCACACGTACTCCACGTACGAGCGCGGCCTCGACGGGCTCGGCTCCACGACCTCCCTCCTCGACCTCACCGCGCTGGGGCGTCGGGAGGAGTGGGAGGAGCCCCGGGGGCGCGCGTCCGCACTGGGGGCGCCCGCAGGGAGTGAACGCATCCGGTACCACGACGAGTACGACGACTGATACCACCGGCTCCACCCGGTGGACGAGGCGCCTCCACCCCGCTGAGCTGGGACTTTCGCCCATCCGGTGCTGTGTCGCAGGCCACATCGGGCTCCGTGACCCGGTGTCGGCTTCGTCTCAGTACTGTCACTTCCCGAGTCGTTCACCCCCTGGCAGGCGTTTAACTCTTGAAGAGCAGCGCGACATGGAGGTACAGGGTGAACGGGCGAATGGTGCTGGAGCGCTTTCCGGCCGGCGGACCGCGCGGGTCGTGGCCCGCGGAGGAGTTCGCGCAGGCGCGCCGCAAGGAGGGCCAGACCGTCGAGGTCGTCATGGACCTCACCTCCGACACGTTTCTCGTCGTCGTCGGCGGGAGCGACCTGGGCGAGTGAGGGGGACCGACGTGAGGGACGTGAGCGGGACGCCGGGCGTGCTCCGTACCGGCCGGGACCGTGACGGTCAGCCGCCCCTGGGGGCGGGCAGCTTCACCGTGAACTGGTCGGCCTGCAGCGCGTACAGCTCCGCGTAGACCCCGCCCGTGGCCAGCAGCTCGTCCGGGGTCCCGGACTCCACGAGCCGGCCCTGGTCCAGGACGTGCACGAGATCGGCATGGCGTACGGACGCCAGCCGGTGCGTGATCAGGACGACCGTCTGGCCGGTTCCCGCCAGGGCCCTGATCTTCTCGAACACCTCCAGCTCGGCCCGCGCGTCGAGCGCCGCCGTCGGCTCGTCCACGATCAGGATGCGGCCGCGCCGGTACGCGGCCCGGGCGATGCCGAGCCGCTGCCACTGCCCGCCCGACAGCTCGTGCCCGCCGCTGAACCCGCGGGCCAGCAGGGTGTCCAGGCCCCGCGGCAGGTCCGCGACCACGTCCTCGGCGCCCGCCTCCGCCACCGACGACGCGAGCCGCTCGTCCGTCAGCGGAGCCGACGCACGCCCCACCGCCACGTTGACGCGCGCCGTGAACGGCCACCGCTTGAAGTCCTGCGCCACCATCGCGATGCGCTCCGCGAGCTGCCGCCGGTCCGCCGTCGCCGCGTCGACGCCGTCCCACAGGATCCGCCCGCCGTCCGGCTCGTACAGCCCCGCGAGCAGCTTCACCAGAGTCGTCTTGCCCGAACCGTTCTCCCCGACGAGGGCCACGATCCTGCCGAGCGGCAGACTCAGCGTGACGTCCGCGAGCGCCGGCCTGCTCGCCTCGCCGGGATAGCTGAAGGTGACGTTCTCGAAGCGGATCTCGCTCGGATCGTCGGGCAGCGGAGCCCCGCCCGTGGGGATGGCCCGCTCCGCAGCCTCGACGTGCAGCCGGTGCAGATCGCCCACGAACAGGGCTTCCTCGTGCAGGGAGTTGATCTCCAGGACGAGGGTGTCGAGGCTGGCCGAGCCCGTACGGATCGCGATCACGGCGGTCCCGGCGACGGAGAGCGCCATCGCCCCGCTGAGCAGCAGGCCGCCGAGCGTGGCGTACGTCCCCACCGTCGCGAGCCCGGTCCAGGCGGCCGCGACCAGCCCCGTGCGGGCCGAGAGCCGGGCGAGCCGCGTCTGTTCCGCCTCCGCCGTCTCCGCCATCTCGTGGAAGTGCCGCAGCAGGAACGGCCCGACGTCGTGCACCCGGATCTCCGGCGCCGCCGCGGGCTCCGTCAGCAGATTGCCGATCAGATGTCCGGCACGGGCGTGCTGCACCCACGTGTGGAACGACGCGTAGCGGCGGCGAGCGATGGTCAGCGCGCTCCACGCACTCGGCAGCGTCATCGTCACGAGCAGCGGCAGCAGGGCGGGATGCAGCACGGTGAGGACACCGGCCGCCGCGCTCAGCGACATCAGCGCGTTGACCACCCGGGTGGCGACGCCGATCATGCGGCGGGCGGACTGGGCACCGAACTGCGCGGTGTCCAGCAGCTTGTGGAAGGCGTCGTCCTCGATCGCCGACAGCTCGACCGCCGCCGCCCGCTCCAGATACAGCTCGGTCGCCACCCGCTCGACCTTCGGCTCCAGTCGGCCGGTGGCGTACGTGGAGGCGGCCCGCAACAGCGTGCCGACCAGCATCACGAGCGCCATCGTGACCAGCGCGGGGAGTGCTCCCCGCAGCCGCTCGTCGACCGGACCGCTCGCCGTCAGCCGCCCCAGCACGCTGTTGACGGCGAGCAGACCGACGGCCTGGACGGCGCCCCGCGCCAGCTCGGCCGTCACCACCACCCGGGCCGCGCGCGGATCCGCCGTCCAGGCGAGGCGGAAACTGGACGCGAGCAGCGACGGCAGCCGCGCCACCATCGCCCGGAGGTTCAACTCGAGGAAGCCGTGCTCGTGTTGGGTCCGTCCCAGGTCGTAGCGGAGCGGCCCGCCGAACAGCAGGCGCTCGGACGCGGACGACGGCGTTTCCTCGTCACCGCGTTTCCGCTTCCTTGCGGACCGCCTTCGCCTCGTGCCGCGCTGGGGTGCGGGATTCTCCACCAGTGGCCTCCCGGGGGCTGCGGGCACGACCCCTCCCGGGCAGGCCCGCACGGACCCTTCCCAGGGAACGCGCCGCTCCATCCGCGCGGCCGGTGGCATTCGACTGCGGTCGGCGCACTCCGGGCGCACCCGTGACACCGGGGTCGGTCCCCGCGAGCCCCCGGACCGCAGGGCGGACGGCTGGACCGACGGACGGACGGGTCCACGGAGATGGATCGACGGACGGGTGGACCGGCGGACGCGTGGACCCTGCGACCGAGCGGCTTGCGGTCTGTGGCGTGGTCAGGCGCTGATCGGACGCGACCAGACGGGTGTCGTCCCCGTCACCCGGCACACGGCCAGATACAGGGGGATCGGCGGCGTGTACGGAAGCGTGCCATCCGGTTTGTGGATGAGCCCGGGAATCTGCGGGGCGTCGGGCACGACGGCCCCCGTGGCGTAGTGGGCGGGCGCGGGCCATTCCAGGGCGACGTCGGAGTCGGAAGGAACGATCCACCACCAGTGGGCCGGGTCCGCGTAGACACAGCCCACGCGCGGCAGCCGTGGCAGCAGCAGCGGTCCGAGGCGGGCCGGCACCGACACCGCGTCACAGCCCAGCGGCACCGTCATGCCCTCGGGGACCGGGAGACGTCTCGACGGCCCGGGCACGCGTTGCCCGCGCTTCATCCGGACCAGCGTGTCCAGGCTCATCGCCTGCGTCACGAGTCCCGCCGTCGACGTACGCCTCACAGACTCCTCCGATCCCGATCCCGATCCCGATCCAGGTCCTGATTCCGGCCGTGGGCGGAGGGGTCCCGGGGAACCCCCACGGTTCCTGTCCTCCAGGACCCCTCCGCCTCCTCCGCCCCGGTCCCCCGACCGTCGTTCGGCGGCTTCTTCGCGCTCCAGCCCAGATCGGCCCGCGGGCGGGTGTCCGCGTCGGGCGAGCCGTCCTCCGGACGCGTGTGGTCCGGGCGGGTACGGCCGGGAAACGCCTCGTCCGGCCGGGTGTGGTCCGGCTCCGCGCCGGCCTCCCGCGGATCGCGGGGCCCGGTGTGCGCTGTCGGTGCGGAACCGGTCTCGAAAGCGGCTTCGAGCCGGTCCAGATCGTCCAGGCTGACGTGGTCGGCCGCCTCCGGCACCGCCTCCACGTCGCCCTCGGCGTTTTTGTGGGCCCGGTCTGCCGAGCGCGCGAGCTCCGCCCACACCAGCAGGCCGGGCCCGGTGTCCTGGGCCCCCCAGGCCCTGGACACTGCCGCGACGAGAAGCAATCCCCTCCCGTGCTCCTCGTCCGGCTGGTTCGACGAGGGGCGCGGTTCACCCGGCGCACATCCCTCGTCACACACGGCTATGCGCACCAGGTCGTCGGCGTCGTGCAGCTCGCACACGACGCGTTGCCCGGCGGCGTGCACGATCGCGTTGGTGACCAGCTCGGAGACCACCAAGGCCGCCGTGTCGCAGGTGTCCTCGCACACCGACCAGCCGGACAGACGCGACCGGGTCAGGCGTCTCGCCTGGGCCACGGAGCCGGGATGTGCGGCCAGCTCGAAGCGGAACCGCCGTTCGGCGGCCGCGCCGGGGCGATGCCCTCGGGCGGCACGGAGACCGAACCGGTCTTCGGCGGTGTCTGTTCCTAACGGCGCGGACGGAATCACGCTTGCCACTATCGCCCCGCCGTGAACACTTGGCAAGTGTCACTCTGAAAAATGCAGAGTGCTGTATGACGCCGTGGAGGCGCGTGGCACACTGCTCGCAACAGCATCCCGAGCGGCGCCAGTTGGGATCGTCGAGGAAGACGAGGAAGAACCCGATCGGCGCCGCCCGGGCTGTCCGGATTCAGTGGAGGTGGACGTGAGCGAACCGCGGTCCGCGCCGACGGTCGGCCAGGTCGTCCTCGGTCGGCGACTGCTGGACCTGCGGGAACGCGCGGGTCTCAAGCGTGAGCAGGCCGCACGCATCCTGCGTGTCGCCCCGGCCACGGTCCGCCGGATGGAGATGGCGGAGGTCTCCCTCAAAATTCCGTACCTCCAGCTGCTGCTGAAGTCGTACGGCGTCAGCGACGAGGAGGCGGAGGCCTTCGTCCAACTGGCGGAGGACGCCAACAAGCCCGGCTGGTGGCAGCGGTTCCACGACATCCTGCCGGACTGGTTCTCCATGCACGTCAGCCTGGAGGGCGCGGCGGCCCTTCTGCGGTCCTACGAACCGCACTTCGTGCCCGGCCTGATGCAGACCGAGGACTACGCCCGCGGCGTCATGAAGGCGGGTGCCATCGGGCAGACCCGCCCCGAGGACATCGAGCGCCATGTGGCCCTGCGCATGCAGCGCCAGGACCTCCTCGTCCGGGAGGACGCGCCCCGGATCTGGGCCGTGATGGACGAGACGGCGCTGCTCCGCCCCATCGGCGGCCCCGAGGTCATGCGGGCGCAGATCGACAAGCTGCTGGAGGTCACGGAGCTGCCCAACGTGACGTTGCAGGTGATGCCGTTCTCCAACGGCCCGCATCCCGGCACGTACGGGCCGTTCGTGCTGTTCCGGTTCGCCATGCCGGAACTCCCGGACATGGTCTACAGCGAGTACCTGACCGGCGCCGTCTACCTGGACGCGCGTTCCGAGGTGGCGACCCACCTGGAGGTCATGGACCGCATGGCGGCGCAGGCCGCCACGGCACATCGCACGAAGGAGATCCTCCGGGACCTCCGCAAGGAGCTGTGAATGGAACGCCTCAAGCCGGAACGCCTGCACACGCGGACAGGCCAGTCGCGCATCTACAACGGAATGCCCGCCCGCGAACTGGGCAGCGAGGGCTGGCACAAGCCGTGGAGCGGCGGCAACGGCGGGAACTGCCTGGAGGCGATGAAGCTCGCCGACGGGCGGATCGCCGTGCGTCAGTCGGCGGACCCGGACGGTCCCGCCCTCATCTACACGCCGGGTGAGATGACCGCGTTCATCCAGGGCGCGAAGGCCGGAGAGGCGGACTTCCTTCTCTCCTGAACGACTTGGGTTCTCTTTTCTCCGAACTTCCTGAATGTGATGCCGACATGATCCGTCACCGAGACGCGGACACCTGGAGACTCCGCGACGCACGCAGTCCGTAGCAGCAGGAGCCGCGCGCCCGCCCGTATCGCGGGCGCGCTCACCCCGGCGGCAGCGCGCCGCACAACGCCTCCAGTGCCGCCCCGTAAGCGTGTTCCGCGGGGGTCGCGTACCCCACCACCAGCCCGTCCGGCGCGGACGTCACCGCCTCCGGGTGCCGGAATCCGGCGAGCCCGTCGAGCGCGACTCCCCTCCGTGCCGCCTCCCGCACCGTCGGTCCCTCCGTTCCCGGCGGCAGCCGCAGCACCGCGTGCAGGCCCGCCGCGATTCCCGTGACCGCGACGTGCGGAGCCCGCTCGGCGAGCGCGGCGACGAGCCGGTCGCGCCGCCCCCGGTACCGCTGCCGCATCCGCCGCACATGCCGGTCGTAGGAACCCGAGTCGATGAAGTCGGCGAGGGCCAGCTGTTCCAACGCGCTCGCCCACGCCTCCCGTTCCCCCTTGACGTCCAGTACGGCGTCCACGTACCGCTCCGGCAGGACCATCCAGCCGAGCCGCAGCGCCGGCGACAGGCTCTTGCTGACCGAGCCGATGTGCACGACCCGCTCCGCGTCCAGCCCCTGCAGCGCGCCCACCGGCCGGCGGTCGTAGCGGAACTCCCCGTCGTAGTCGTCCTCCAGGATCACCCCGTCCCGCGCCCGGGCCCAGTCGATCACCGCCGCGCGGCGTTCGGCGTGCAGCGGTCCGCCCGTCGGGAACTGGTGCGCGGGCGTGAGCAGCACCGCCCGCTCCCGGCCCAACGCGCCCACCTGGGCGCCGTCCTCGTCCAGCGGCAGCGGGACGGTCCGCACGGAAGCGGCGGCCAGCAGCTCACGGTGGAAGCCCAGGCCGTACGACTCGACGGCCAGCGGGCCCCGCAGGACCTGGGGGAGGAGCAGCCGCAGGGCGTGCGCGAACCCCGAGCAGATCACGATCCGTCCGGGCTCCGCACGCACCCCACGCGCGCGTGCCAGGTACTCGGCGAGCGCCTCCCGCAACTCGATCCGTCCGGCCGGATCGCCGGGCCCGAAGGCCTCGTTGGACGCCTGTTGCAGTGCCCGGCGGTAGGACGCCAGCCAGGCGGCACGCGGGAACGACGACACGTCCGGGGTGCCCTGCCGCAGGTCGTGCCGGGGTCCCCGCGCACGGGACGCGGCCTTCTCCGGTACGGGCACCGGTGCGTCCCGGCGCCGTCCGCCGGGCGGGGGAGT
Organism: Streptomyces sp. NBC_01428; assembly: GCF_036231965.1. Lineage (NCBI taxonomy): Bacteria > Bacillati > Actinomycetota > Actinomycetes > Kitasatosporales > Streptomycetaceae > Streptomyces > Streptomyces sp. NBC_01428. Next base: position 6,854,941 of record NZ_CP109499.1, read on the forward strand.
GACACCGGCGGCGACCCGGGTGCCCGAGCCCTGCCGGGCGGTCAGCCAGCCCTCGGCGACGAGTTCGGCGTACGCGTCGGCGACCGTGTTGCGCGCGACCCCGAGGTCCGCGGCGAGCGAGCGGTACGGCGGCAGCCGGGTGTCCGGCGCGAGCCGCCCGCTGCGCACGGCCTCGCGCAGCGCCCGGGTCAGCGCGGCCCTGCGCCCGCCGGGGCCCGACAGTTCGAGATGCAGGTCGGCGCCGATCCGTTCCGCGGAATTGACCCACGAATCCGTCATGGAAATGCACCCTACCGCCGGTCTTTCCGCCCCGTAGATTCATGGTCATGACGACGAACACGAACACCGCGGCGACGACCGGCACGACCACCACGGGGGCCACCACCACGGGGGCCACCACCACGGGGGCCGTCACCCCGGCCGGGACCGGCGGGGACGCCGGCGGCGGGACCGGGCGGATCGACTTCGCCAAGGCCGCGCCGAAGGTCTTCCGCGCCCTCGTCGGCTTCGACGCGGCGGCCCGGGAGGGCCTCGACCCGGCGCTCGTCGAGCTGATCCAGATCCGTGCCTCACACCTCAACCACTGCGCGTACTGCCTCCACATGCACACCAACGACGCCCGCAAGGCAGGGGAGAGCGAGGACCGGCTGCACATGGTCGCCGTATGGCGCGAGGCCCGTCACTTCTTCACGCCGAAGGAACAGGCCGCGCTCGCCCTGACGGAGGCCGTGACGCGTGTCGCCGACGCGGGCGTGCCCGACGACGTCTACGCCGAGGCCGCCGCCCACTTCGACGACGCCGAACTCGGCCACGTCCTCGCCCTGATCCTCACCATCAACACCTGGAACCGGGTCGCCCTGTCGACGGCCAAGGTGGCCGGAACCGACGAACGCCGCTGAGGCGCGGCATGGTCGTGGTGACGGCCGTGGCCGCGCGGCACCGCCGCGGCCGCACACCGAGGAGCCACGCATCCGCCGCTCACGCGGTCATCGGGCGGTCGTACGGGCCGATCGGAGCCGGCAGGCGCAGGTGGTCCGACCCACTCAGCACACGGTCCACGGCCGCGGCGACCGCCCTGCCCTCGGCGATCGCCCACACGACGAGGGACTGGCCGCGTGCCGCGTCACCGGCGGCGTACACACCCGGGACGTTCGTGGCGAAGTCGGGGCCCCGCGCGATCGTGCCGCGCGGCTCGAGTGCCAGGCCCAACTGGTCGATCAGGCCGTCGTGCCGGTCGGGTCCGGAGAAACCGAGCGCGAGCAGGACGAGGTCGGCGGGCAGCACCCGGTCGGAACCGGGGACCGGCCGGCGCCGCGCGTCGACCTCGACGAGGTGCAGCGACCGCACCCGGCCGCTCTCGTCCCCGGTGAAGCGGAGCGTGGACGCCGCGAAGAGCCGCGCGTCCGCGTGCGCGGTGGGCGCCGTCCCCAGTGCGCCGGCCTCCTCGTGCGCACCGGACAGCCGGTAGATCTTCGGATACGTCGGCCACGGCTCGACGTCCTCGTCGCGCGCGACCTCCGGCTGCGCGTAGATGTCGAGCTGTGTCACCGAGGCGGCTCCCTCGCGCACCGCCGTCCCCAGACAGTCCGCCCCGGTGTCACCGCCCCCCACGATCACCACGTGCCGGCCCGCCGCCGACAGCGGGGAGACCTCCAGATCCCCCTCGCACACCCGGTCGGCCAGCGGCAGATACTCCATCGCCTGATGGATGCCGGACAACTCCCGCCCCGGTACGTCGAGATCACGCCAGGCGGTGGCGCCCGTCGCCAGGATCACGGCGTCGTAGCGGGACACGAGGTCGCGGGCCCCGAGATCGGTGCCGATGACGGTCGACGTCCGGAACTTGGTCCCCTCCGCCCGCATCTGGGCCAGTCTCCGGTTCAGCTGCCGCTTCTCCATCTTGAACGCGGGGATCCCGTACCGCAGCAGTCCGCCGACCCGGTCCGATCCCTCGTACACGGCGACGGTGTGCCCGGCCCGCGTCAGCTGCTGCGCGGCGGCGAGACCGGTGGGCCCCGAACCGACGATCGCCACGGTCCTGCCCGAGAGGCGGTCCGGCGGCCGCGGCGGGGTGAGCCCGTCCTCCCAGGCGCGGTCGGCGATGGCGACCTCGACGTTCTTGATGGTCACCGCGGGCTGGTTGATCGCCAGGACGCAGCCCGCCTCGCACGGCGCGGGGCACAACCGCCCGGTGAACTCGGGGAAGTTGTTCGTGGCGTGCAGGCGATCGCTCGCCGCCCGCCAGTCGTCGCGGGAGACGAGGTCGTTCCACTCGGGGATCAGATTGCCCAGCGGGCACGCTTCGTGGCAGAAGGGGACACCGCAGTCCATGCACCGGTCGGCCTGCCGGCTGACGATCGGCAGCAGGGCCCCGGGGACGTACACCTCGTTCCAGTCCCGCACACGCTCTTCCACGGGCCGGCGCGGGTACTCCTCGCGCGGTGTGGTCATGAACCCCTTGGGATCGGCCATGGCCGTCTCCGTCACGTACGCGGACCGGTGCGGGACCGCACGACCGCAGGGCGTCATCGGCCACGGAAACGGGCGGCACTCCTTTCCCACCACGGTACGTCGCCTCCGCACACCCCGCCGCCCCACTCGGGCGCGGGGACATCGGACGGCTGCCGTGGGGACGGGACCGCGACGGCCGGTTCAGGTGAGGGCGAGGGTGTAGGCCACCGCCGCGGCCGCCGAGGCGATCGTGCGTATGTGGTTCCACATCGTCCACTCGCGCACATAGGTGGGCCACAGCGCTGTCGCCTCGGGCGTCCCGGGGTCCAGCTTCATCAGCGCCTCGTTGCGCGGGACGTTCGCCGCGATCGTCACCCCGAACGACCCGAACAGGTACAGCGCGCTGCCGAGCAGCAACTCCACCGTCGCCCCGCCCGGCCACACCACGAACGTCACCACGGCGAGCACCGCGCACAGCACCGCCGTACCGGCGAACACGAACATGAACGGCGGCCGCACCGCCGCGACGTTGATCGCCTGCATCGCGGCGACCCCCTGCGCGGGAGGCAGCTGGGCGAGCGCCCGCATCACGAACGTGGAGAACCCGCAGAACACCCCCGCCACGAGTCCGCAGCCGAGCACCCCCAGCAGCGTCAGCACGAAATACGGTCCGTCGATCATGTCCACTCCCCGTCACCCGCCACTCGTCGAACCCCCGTCACCAGTCACCAGTCACCCGTCAGCAGTCACGGTCACCCGTCCCCCGTAACCGCCGACACGGTCACGTCACCGCCGCGTCCGCGTCGACGCCGCGCCACAGCTGCGGCGCGCCCGGCCCGCCGCCGAACAGCCGTCGAGACGGCCGAGGTCGAGCCAGTGATCCTGCACAGCGTGGGCCCACATCACAAGTGAAATCCGCCCGGACGACCACGCCCATGGCCGAGTCCCGCACACCCATGCGCGAGCCTCCAGCACCTCCGCGCCGCACCCCGCACCCCCGTTGTCCGAGCCCTCACTCCGCCCCTTCTCCCACGCCCTCCGGCTCCTCGCCGCGCCACTCCCGAAGCCTCGCGTCCACGACGGAGGCGATCCGGCGACGCGCCTCGTACCGCGGCACCCCGTCCATCAGCAGTTCGTCGTACGGGGTCTCCGTGTGCCGGACGGCCGCGCGGACCGCCGCGGTCACCGCCGCCTCGGACAGCGCGCGGCCCGCCGAGCTGCGCCCGACCCGCCCGCTTCCCCGCACCGAGGCGTGCGCGGCGATCGCGTGGGCCCGGTCGGCGGGACAGCCCGGAAACAACCTGCCTGTCTCCCGTGCGAACGCGTCCGTGAACCGCACGTCCTCCGCCTGCCGGCGTCGCGCGTCCCGGGCCCGGCGCCGCCGTCGCGCCTCGGCGTCCGCCAGGCACCGCTGCTCGGCACGGGCGAGCGCCGCCTCCTCGACCAGCAGGCCCTGCCGCTCGTACCGGCCCCGCCGCCGGTGGAACCGCACCACCACGGCACTCAGACCGCTGTCCTCCCTCGATCTGCGTGTCAGCGCGGTGTCACCCCGCGGTAGGAACACCAGGTGACCGAGATCCGCACAGTCCAGACAGCGCGGCGCGCCCTCCTCGAGGACCAGCAGCGCGAGCGGGCCGCTCCGGCACTCGGCACAGTGCCGCTTTCCGAGCGGCTGGACGACGAGCAGGGCACTGGCGAGAAGCGCACCCCTGCTCCGGTGCGGGGGTGTGGCGAACCGTGCCATGTGGAGATCCTTCCCCGCCCCCGACCGCCGTCCACGCGGCGGATCAGGCGGATCAGGTGGTTCGGGTGGCTCCTCCCGTCCGCCCTCCCCGGCGGCCGATGCATCATGGGCCCTGTGCGACTCGAAGCGATCACCTGGGAACGACTCGGCGACCTCCTCGCCGACCGGCTGCTCGACCTGAAACCGGCCGACGGCGGTCCCTGGCCCCGCGTCGCCTTCGACGGAGCCCCGGCCGCCCTCCCCGGTGACCTCGCCCAACGCGTCTCCGAGGCGCTGCGCGTCCGCGGTCGTCCGTCGCTCGTCGTCGGCACCGAGGGCTTCCTGCGGCCCGGCTCGCTCCGGTTCGAATACGGGCACCAGGACGTCGACGCCTACTACGACGGCTGGTTCGACACCCGCGCCCTGTGGCGCGAGGTCTTCGGCCCCCTCGAAACCGGGGGCGACGGCCGGGTCCTGCCCGACCTCTGGGACCCTGCCACCGACCGCGCGACCCGCAGCGCGTACGTCCAACTCCCGCCCGGTGGAATCCTGTTGCTGCACGGCCCCCTCCTCCTGCGCCACTGGTTCCCGTTCGACCTCAGCGTGCACGTCCTCCTCTCCCCGGGAGCCCTTCACCGCCGTACCCCCGAGACGGAGCACTGGACCCTGCCCGCCTTCGCGCGGTACGAGGACGAGGTCGATCCGGCCGGCACGGCCGACGTCCTGGTCCGTGCCGACGATCCCCGCCACCCGGCGTGGAACGGCTGACCCGGCCGGGCATGAACCGCTGGGCGGAGTCCGCCGCACCGGCCCCACCCCCGCGGCCCGCACGGCCGAGGCGAGCCGATCTCCAGGTGCGTAGCCCCTGAAGCGCGGCGAGAATATAGGGCGCCGGGACTAGCGGTGTGTTCGGCGCCGCGCCGGCCGTCCGGCACCGGGAGGTACTCCATGACCACCGCCGGAGACATCATGCACCGTGGTGCCCAGTGGATCCCCGCTCACGAGACCCTGGACCGCGCCGCCCAGCTCATGCGAGAGCTGAACGTGGGGGCGCTGCCCATCAGCGACGAGAACGAACGCCTCTGCGGCATCCTCACGGACCGCGACATCGTCGTCGGCTGTGTGGCCATGGGCCACGACCCGGCGCGGGTGACCGCGGGCGACATGGCCCACGGCACACCCCGCTGGATCGAGTCCGACGCCGACGTCGGCGAAGTGCTCACGGAGATGAAGGGCAATCAGATCCGGCGGCTTCCCGTGATCGAGAACAAGCGGCTCGTCGGCATGATCAGCGAGGCCGACCTCGCCCAGCATCTCAGCGACGAACAACTGGCCGCGTGGGTGGAGAGCGTCTACGCGAGGAGTGCGACGGGCTGAGCCGTCCCCGCGTACGTCCGTCCTCCGCGGCGCGCACTCTCGTCCGGCCGGCCGTGCCGGGCGAGAGGTGTGTCAGAGCCAGCCATTGCGCCGGAAGCCCCGGTAGAGGACGAGACAGGCGACGGATATGACGCCGATGACGATGGGATAGCCGAACCTCCAGTGCAGCTCGGGCATGTTGTCGAAGTTCATGCCGTACACCCCGCAGACCATCGTCGGCACGGCGATGACCGCGGCCCACGCCGTGATCTTCCGCATGTCCTCGTTCTGCGCGACCGTCACCTGTGCCAGGTGGGCCTGCAGGATCGAGTTGAGCAGTTCGTCGAAGGCGGCTATCTGTTCGGTGGCCCGCAGCAGATGGTCCGAGACATCCCGGAAGTACGCCTGTATCTCCGGGTCGACCACGCGGATCGGCCGGGTCGCCAGCTCCTGGACCGGGCGGGCGAGCGGCACCGCGGCCCGCTTCAGTTCGAGCAGTTCACGCTTGAGCTGGTAGATGCGGCCCGCGTCCGTGCGGGCGCCGTTCTCGGCGAACACGTCGGCCTCGACCTGGTCGATGTCCGCCTGGACCGAGTCGGTGACGCTCACGTAGTCGTCGACGACGTGGTCCGCTATCGCGTGCAGGACGGCGGCCGGCCCCTTCGACAACTGCGCCGGATCCGACTCCAGTTCCTCCCGCAGCGGGCCCAGTGAGCCGTGCCGGCCGTGGCGCACGGTGATGACGAAGTCCGGCCCGACGAACACCATGATCTCGCCGGTGTCCACCACCTCACTCGTCGCCGTCAGCTCGGTGTGCTCCACGTAGCAGACCGTCTTGAACACGGCGAACAGCGTGTCGCCGTACCGCTCCAGCTTCGGACGCTGGTGGGCCTCCACCGCGTCCTCGACGGCCAGCGGGTGCAGGTCGAAGAGGTCGGCGATGCCCGCGAACTCCTGCTCCGTCGGCTCGTGCAGTCCGAGCCAGACGAATCCCTCGTCCCGCTTGCGGATCCGCTCCAGGGTGTCGACCAGGTCCCGCCCCTCCGGGACCCGGGCGCCTCCCTGGTAGGCCACGCAGTTCACCACCGCGGAGCCCAGCGGTGACCGGGCGTGGTGACTGAGGTCGACACGGGGCCGCCGCCGCGTCAGCCGCGCCACCTTGCGGAGGCCGCCGACGGCACTCAGCGCCGTCACCCTCCGCAAATTCCCTGCCATGGACATGGGATCTCCTCGTGGAACTCCTCGGGCCGCGATCTGCGCCTGGCGAGCCAGTCTGCCAGTCCCGCTCCGCCACCGGAAAAGGCTGTGGGAATGGAGGATTCCGTTCCGCCGTGCGGGGTGGCCGACCCCTCCGCCCGGCGGGATGGACGGCCCGACAAGCCGGTCAACTGGGAGGATCCCCCCATGACGCGAACCGACGGGTATCTCCTCGACAACCAGCAGGACGAGGCGGGACAGCGCTTCCAGGCCTTCGCCACCCTCTTCGACCCCACGACGTTCCGGCACATGGAGCGCTTCGGCATCGGATCCGGCTGGCGCTGCTGGGAGGTCGGGGCGGGCGGCACGTCCGTGGTGTCCTGGCTCGCCAAGAAGGTCGGGCCCACCGGCAAGGTCGTCGCGACCGACATCGACACCTCGTGGGCGGCCTCGGCGGCCCGTCCCCCGGTCCAGGTCCGCGTCCACGACGTGGGTACCGAGGAGCCGCCCGGCGAAGGTTTCGACCTTGTGCACGCCCGGCTCGTGCTGGTCCATGTGCCGGACCGGGAGCGGGCGTTGCGGTCGATGATCAAGGCCCTGCGGCCCGGTGGCCGACTCCTCGTCGAGGACGCCGACCCGGCGCTCCAGCCCCTCCTCTGCCCCGACGAGCACGGCCCCGAGCAGCAGCTCGCGAACCGGCTGCGCCAGGGGTTCCGCAAGCTCCTCGCCGACCGGGGCGCCGACCTCTCCTACGGCCGCAAACTCCCGCGCCTGCTGCGTGAGGCGGGGCTGCGCGGCGTCGAGGCCGACGCGTACTTCCCCGTCGCCTCTCCCGCCTGCACCGTCCTGGAAGCGGCGACGGTCCGTCAGATCCGCGACCAGCTCGTCACGGCGGGCCTCGCGACCCAGGACGAGATCGACCAGCACCTGGCGAACGTCGCCGCCGGCTCGATGGACCTGGCGACGGCACCCATGATCTCGGCCTGGGGGCGCAAGGGCTGAACGGCCGCCGGCGCCGGGCAGCGACTGCCGCGGTGGTCCGTCCCGATGGCGCCGTCCAGCGACAACGGAGACAGCCGTGACGACCCGTCCCTGCGGGAAGGCGATCCGTGGGGCCGCCCTGTCGTCCGAGGCGTTGACGGCCGCACGTCAACAGTGCGCCGGTGGCCTCCCTCCGACCCGTTCCACCGCCTTCGCTCCCGCCGCGCACCCGGCGACCGCGGCGGACTCCGGCGCGGTTCCCGCGAGCAGTGCGGCGAGGAACGCGCCGGTGAAGGCGTCACCGGCGCCCGTCGTGTCCCGGGGCGTCGCCGACCGTGCCGGGACACGTGCCCGGACGGTCCCGGACCGGGCCACCAGGGCACCGGCACCGCCCTGCTTGACGACGACCAGCGGGAACTGACGGCTCAACTTGGCCGCCGCGTCCGCCGGATCGGGCAGCCCCGTCAGCAGACAGGCCTCGTCCCGGCTGGGCAGCAGCACGTCCGCCCCCGCCGCCAGTTCCAGGAAGCGGTCCACACCCAACGCGGTGAGGAAGCCGGCCGACGCGGGGTCGACGCTCACCGGCACACCGGCCGAGCGGGCCGACTCCAGCACCACCGACACCAGCGCCCTGCTCGGCTCGGAGAAGAACAGATATCCCGACAGATGCAGCCGCCCGACCCCGGCGAGCAGTGCCGGCGACCAGTCCTCCGGAGCGAGCCGCAGCGACGCCCCGCTGTCCGTGAGGAACGTACGCTCCGCCGACGCGCCGGAGTCCACGAGACAGACGACCGTCCCCGTCGGCGCCTCCGGGTCCGTGACCAGGAGCGGCCGCACGCCGCTCGCCAACAGCTCACGCCCGTGCCACTCCGCCGCGTCGGCACCGACCCGGCCGAGCAGCCGTACGTCCGCACAGCCCTCGAACGCGGCCCAGCACGCGACGTTGGCGCCCGCACCGCCCGGCACGGTGCGGATGGCGGCGACCGTGTCCGTGCCGGACGCGAGCGGTCCGCGATGCCGCGCCACGACATCGGTGACCACGTCCCCGACGACGAGCAGGGCGCCGCCATCGGGACGCGAACCCTGGCCGGGTTCCGCGCTGTCCACACCCGCCGGAGGGCGTTCGTGAGCGTCCCGGCCCGCGCCGCTCACGCGCTCGCCCAGGCCGCCGCGATCCGTCCCGCGAGGCGGACGTTGCCCCGGACCGCCGCCAGATTGGCGCTGAGTGAGGCGCCGTCGGTGTGCCGGACCAGATAGCCGAGCAGGAACGGCGTCACCGCCTGCCCGGTGATCCCCTCCGCCTCGCACGCCAGCAACGCGTCGGCGAGCACCCGCGCGTGCAGGGACGGATCGAGCTGCTCCTCCCGCGGAACGGGGTTCGCCACGATCAGCGACGACTCGGGGGAGTCCAGCGCGTCCTGGGCGCGCATCACCTCCGCCACCTGCTCCGGGGACTCCAGCGTCCAGTCGACGGGGTGTCCCGAGTCGGACAGGTAGAAGCCCGGGAACCGGTCCGTGCCGTACCCGGCGACCGCCACGCCCAGCGTCTCCAGACGTTGCAGCGTCGCCGGCACGTCCAGGATCGACTTGACGCCCGCGCACACCACCGTGATCCGGGTGCGTGCCAGCAGCCCCAGATCGGCGGACTCGTCCTGGGTCACCGTCCATTCACGGTGCACACCGCCGAGCCCGCCCGTCGCGAACACCCGTACCCCGGCGCGCGCCGCGAGCAGGGCCGTCGCGGACACCGTCGTCGCCCCGCTCGCCCCCGAGGCAACGGCGAGCGGCAGATCACGGTGGCCCAGCTTGCGGATGCCGTCCTCGTTCGCGACCCGCTCCACCTGCTCCTTGTCCAGGCCGACATGGGGCCGGCCGTCGAGCACGGCGATCGTCGCGGGTACGGCGCCCTGCTCCCGGACGACATCCTCCAGTTCGAGGGCGACCTGCAGATTGCGCGGACGGGGCAGCCCGTGCGCGATGATCGTCGACTCCAGGGCCACCACCGGCCGGCGCGCGTCGAGCGCCTCCCGCACCTCTTCGGACACCACGATCACGCGTCTGTCTCCTGTCGGTCGAGGTTCCCCGTCCCTGGATCTCTGGCGGGCGACGCGTCCTCCCAAACCACCAGGACCCGCGGTGTACGACACCCGGGCGGGCGCCGAGGGCGGACACCGGCTCCGCCGACGGGAGCAGGACAGGGGGAGGGGGTGCTCCCACGCGGGGGAGCACCCCCTCCCCGACGAGATCAGACGGGCCGTACGCCCGCGAGTGCCCCATGGGGATCGATGACGTACTTGCGGCCGGCGCCCTGGTCGAACTCCGCGTAGCCGCGCGGTGCGTCGTCCAGGCTGATCACGGTCGCGTTGACCGCCTTGGCGATGTGTACGCGCTCGTGCAGGATCGCCTTCATCAGCCCCCGGTGGTACCGCATCACCGGGCACTGACCTGTAGTGAACCGGTGGCTCTTGGCCCAGCCCAGACCCAGGCGCACCTTCAGCGTCCCGGTCCGCGCGTCCTGGTCGATCCCTCCCGGGTCGTCCGTCACATAGAGACCCGGAATGCCCAGGGACCCGCCCGCGCGCGTGACGCCCATCAGCGAGTTGAGGACGGTCGCGGGCGCCTCCTCGGCGTCCCTGCCGTGTCCCCGCGCCTCGAAGCCCACCGCGTCGACCGCCGCGTCGACCTCGGGTTCACCCAGGATCTGCGCGATCTGGTCCTCCACACCGCCCTGCGACACGTCGACGGTCTCGCAGCCGAAACTCCGCGCCTGGGCGAGGCGCTCGGCGTTGAGGTCCCCGACGATGACGACCGCGGCGCCCAGCAGCTGCGCCGACGCCGCCGCGGCCAGTCCCACCGGGCCCGCGCCGGCGACGTACACCGTCGAACCCACTCCGGCGCCCGCGGTGACCGCACCGTGGAACCCGGTCGGGAAGATGTCCGACAGCATCGTCAGGTCCAGGAGCTTCTCGAGGGCCTGCTCGCGATCGGGGAACTTCAGCAGGTTGAAGTCCGCGTACGGGACCATGGCGTACTCGGCCTGGCCGCCGACCCAGCCGCCCATGTCGACGTAGCCGTAGGCCGCCCCGGGTCGCGCCGGGTTGACGTTCAGACAGATGCCGGTGTTGCGCTCCTTGCAGTTGCGGCACCGGCCGCAGGCGATGTTGAACGGCACCGAGACGATGTCCCCGACCTCGATGAACTCGACGTCCGGGCCGCGCTCCACCACCTCTCCGGTGATCTCGTGTCCGAGGACCAGTCCTTCCGGTGCGGTCGTACGGCCGCGCACCATGTGCTGGTCACTGCCGCAGATGTTGCTGGCGAGCACCTTGAGAACGACTCCATGCCGGCACATGCGGCCGACGTTGTCGGCAGCCACCCCCGGCCCGTCCTGCAGTTCAAGCGTCGGATGGTCGATGGTCCTGACCTCGACCGCACCCGGCTTGAGATACGCGACTGCCCTGTTTCCGCTTCCGCTCATGCCTGTTCGCCGTCCCTTCGGCTCCGTGACGTCGGACGCCAGCGGCTGTGCGCAGGGCGGAGTCTGCTACCGGGCGGGCCTCCCGGCCACCCCGCGCGTCGGGACTTTCTCGAACGGCAGCGTGACCACCCATGGGCGGGGGAGACCCTCCTCGTCCCGGCGAGGCGACCCTCCTCGTTCCGGCGCGCGGGCGTGCCCTTAGGGTGTGCGCTCATGACCACGAACTCCCAGGCCACCCCGTCCTTCGCCGTCCACATTCCCGACGCCGAACTGGAGACCGAGCCGCTGGACCCGGCCCAGATCGTCTCCGGCGAGCCCGTCGTGACGGGCAAGGTGCTGTGGGAGTCCGCCGACGGCAAGCAGCTGCGCGGCATCTGGCAGATCACGCCGGGCGTGGTGACCGACACCGAGGCGAACGAGCTGTTCGTCGTCGTCAGCGGGCGCGCCACCATCGAGGTCGAGGGCGGTGACGTCATCGAGGTGGGACCCGGCGACGCGGCGGTGCTGCGCGAGGGCGACCGCACGACGTGGACCGTCCACGAGACGCTCCGCAAGGCGTACCACATCAGCCTCTGAGCACCGGAACAGCGGAGAGGATGACGCCGGCCTCAGCAGGGGGACAACGGCGACGGCGGCGTCAGAACAGCGGCTCGGGGAGGACCCCCTCCAGGGCCAGCAATTTCCGCTTGGTCTCCAGACCGCCCCCGAACCCGCCGATCCCGCCATCGCGCTCGACGACGCGGTGACAGGGCACCACGACCGGCAGCGGGTTCGAGCCCATCGCCACCCCGACGGCCTGCGCCGCGCCCGGCTGGCCGACCCGGCCGGCCAGGTCGCCGTACCCGACGACGGAACCGAACGGAACGCCCGAGTTCAGCTCGCGCAGCACCTGGCGGTTGAACCCGGAGATCAAGGACCAGTCGAGCGCCAGGTCGAAGTCGCGGCGTGTTCCGGCGAAGTACGCCTCGACCTGGCGTATCGCCTCGGCGAGCAGCGGGGAGTCCGGTGCCTCGACGGGCGCGCTGCCCAGACGGGACGCGAGCCGGTCGAGCGCCTTGTCCCGAACCGCGTCCGAGGCGTGGAAGACGACGTTCACCAGGCCGTCGCGGGTCGCCGCGAGGAGCAGCGGGCCGATGTCCGTGGCGACGACCGCCCACACGACCTGCTGCCCGTCGGGCCCATGGCTGTTCATGCGCTCCACGGTACGGCCGGCCACTGACAACGCCCGTGGCGGAGCCGGAGGTACCGGTCCACGCCACGGGCGTCGTGCCCTGGGGCCCGCCGCTCCGATCAGCCTCGGGCGTGCGGCCGTCGCGGTACGTCCAGGGTTCTGCTCACCACGTCGGGCACGTTCGTGATGACGCCGTCCACCCCGAAGCCCGCCACGCGGCGGGCGGCGGCCGCGTCGTCCACGGTCCAGGCGAACACCTTCATCCGGCCGTGCGGCCCGTGCAGCGCGTGGACCGCGGAGACGTAGTCGGCCGAGAGCGAGGTGTGGTCCGGGTTGATCTGGTCGGCGAACCGGGCGTACCGGGGCAGGTTCGCGACCGCCGGTGTGCCCAGGAGCGCCGTCGTGATGCCCGGTCGCAGGTCGTGCACGATCCGCACGCTGTCGGCGCTGAAGCTCTGCACGATCAGACGGTCCCTCAGGTGCACCGGGTCGAGCCAGCCCTCGTTGCTCAGGAGCTTGAGGGTCTGCCGCTCGATGCCCGGATACAGCTCGGGGTTCTTGATCTCCAGGACGAGCTTCTGGTGGTTGTGCGAGACACGCTCCATGTACTCCTTCAGCGTCGGCACCCGCACGCCCGCGTACCGGGCGCCGAACCAGCTCCCGGCGTCCAGGCGGGCGATCTCCGCCGCGGTGAAGTCCTTGACCTTCCAGGGGGCGCGGTCGGGGTAGACCTCCTCCACATCGGTCGTACGGGCCAGTGAGTCGTCGTGCAGGACGACCAGTTGCCCGTCCTTCGTGCGCTGGACGTCGTTCTCGACCCAGTCGAATCCCAGCTCGGCGGCGTGGTCGATGGCGGCCAGGGTGTTCTCGGGCGCGTAGGCGGAGGCGCCCCGGTGGGCGACGACCAGCGGGGTCGTGGTCCGGTCGCCGGCCTTGGCGTGCGGGCTGGGCAGTATCAGAACGGCTCCCCCGAGAAGCGCGGCGGTCGTGGCGGCGGCAACGCGCGCAAGCATGCGTACTCCTTGCTTCGAGAGATAACGGACAGCAACAGAGTGACAGCAGAGAGTCAACGAATGTGGTTAGCGAGATGGCCGTGAATTGAATGGAGTTGCCCAAGTCCGCTCACTTGCGCCGCACAGGTGGGGGGAGGTCGTGTTTCTTTGCCGGAAAATCGTTCGACCATTCCGGTGGGGGTCATACTCTCTGCCTCAGCCCGGTCCGCTCCCGCGGTCCCGAGGGTGGGGGCGTTTCGGAGAGTTCACAGAGCGACAGCGGAAGGGCAGCCGCGCATGCAGGGCACGGTCGACGGCTTCAGTTACGGACTCGTCACACCGCTGGTGGCGTACTTCATGGCCTGCCTGGGCGGGGCACTGGGACTGCGCTGCACCACCCGGTCGATACTCGTCGCCGGTCCGTGGCGGGCCGGCTGGCTCGCACTCGGCTCGGTCGCGATCGCATCCGGCATATGGACGATGCACTTCATCGCGATGATGGGGTTCACGGTCGACGAGACCCCCGTCCACTACGACCGGCCGACGACCTTCGCGAGTCTGGGCGTCGCGATCGTGATGGTCGGCATCGGGATCTTCATCGTCGGCTACCAGGGCGCCACCGGGACGGCCCTCTTCACCGGCGGGACCATCACCGGTCTCGGCGTCGCCTCCATGCACTACCTGGGCATGGCCGGGATGCGGCTCAACGGGAACCTCGAATACAACACGTTCACCGTGTCCGCCTCGGTCGTCATCGCCGTGGTGGCCGCGACCGCGGCCCTCTGGGCGGCCGGACAGGTGCGCGGATTCCTGTGGAGCGTGGGAGCGAGCCTCGTCATGGGACTCGCCGTCAGCGGGATGCACTACACGGGAATGGCCGCCCTCAGCGTCCACCTGCACGGCTCGGCGGGCGCCAGCCCCGCCGGGGACTCGGCGGCCTCCCTGCTCGCGCCCATGATGATCGGCCCCCTGGCCTTCCTCTGCCTGGCCGGCGTCGTCGTCCTGTTCGACCCGCTCATGGTCATGGGCAGGGCCGACTGGACCCCCGCGGAGCGCCGGCGACCCGGCATCCCGGCCCACCCGGTCACCGCACGCCCCGCCCGCAGGACGGCCGTCCGCTCCGGACCGGACCGCGGACGCCGCTCCGGAGCCCCGCAGAGCCGCTGATCCGACCCGGTTGTCAGTGCGGGGTCGTACGGTGGATTGCATGCGGCCCGTATCCAAGATCGAACGTTCGGTGGCGCCCTTCGAGGTCGTCAGCTCCTTCCAGCCCGGCGGTGACCAGCCCACGGCCATCGCCGACCTGGAGAAGCGCATCACCGCAGGTGAGAAAGATGTCGTGCTCCTGGGCGCGACCGGCACCGGCAAGTCCGCCACCACCGCGTGGATGATCGAGAAGCTCCAGCGCCCCACGCTCGTCATGGCCCCGAACAAAACCCTGGCCGCCCAGCTGGCCAACGAGTTCCGCGAGCTGCTGCCGAACAACGCCGTCGAGTACTTCGTCTCGTACTACGACTACTACCAGCCCGAGGCCTACGTCCCGCAGTCGGACACCTACATCGAGAAGGACTCCTCGATCAACGAGGAGGTGGAGCGGCTGCGCCACTCCGCGACCAACTCGCTGCTGACCCGCCGCGACGTCGTCGTGGTCGCCTCGGTCTCCTGCATCTACGGCCTCGGCACGCCGCAGGAGTACGTGGACCGCATGGTCAACCTCAAGGTGGGCGACGAGATCGACCGCGACGACCTGCTGCGCCGCTTCGTCGACATCCAGTACACGCGCAACGACGTGGCGTTCGCCCGCGGCACCTTCCGCGTCCGCGGCGACACCATCGAGATCTTCCCGGTCTACGAGGAGCTCGCCGTCCGCATCGAGATGTTCGGCGACGAGATCGAGGCCCTCTCCACGCTCCACCCGCTCACCGGCGAGGTCATCAGCGACGACGAGCAGGTCTACGTCTTCCCCGCCTCGCACTACGTGGCCGGACCCGAGCGCATGGAGCGCGCGGTGAACGACATCGAGAAGGAGCTGGAGCAGCGCCTCGCCGAGCTGGACAAGCAGGGCAAGCTCCTGGAGGCCCAGCGCCTGCGCATGCGGACGACGTACGACATCGAGATGCTCCGCCAGATCGGCTCCTGCTCCGGCGTGGAGAACTACTCGATGCACTTCGACGGCCGCGAGCCCGGCTCCCCGCCTAACACCCTCATCGACTACTTCCCGGACGACTTCCTGCTCGTCATCGACGAGTCGCACGTCACGGTCCCGCAGATCGGCGCGATGTACGAGGGCGACGCCTCCCGCAAGCGCACCCTCGTCGACCACGGCTTCCGGCTGCCCTCCGCCCTGGACAACCGCCCGCTGAAGTGGGAGGAGTTCCAGAAGCGCATCGGCCAGACCGTCTACCTCTCGGCGACCCCCGGACAGTACGAGCTGTCCCGCTCGGACGGCCACGTCGAGCAGATCATCCGCCCCACCGGCCTCATCGACCCCGAGGTCGTCGTGAAGTCCACCGAGGGCCAGATCGACGACCTGGTGCACGAGATCCGCAAGCGGACCGAGAAGGACGAGCGCGTCCTGGTCACCACGCTCACCAAGAAGATGGCCGAGGACCTCACCGACTACTTCCTCGAACTGGGCATCCAGGTCCGCTATCTGCACAGCGACGTCGACACCCTGCGCCGCGTCGAGCTGCTGCGCGAGCTGCGCGCGGGCGAGTTCGACGTCCTGGTCGGCATCAACCTCCTGCGTGAGGGACTCGACCTTCCCGAGGTCTCCCTGGTGGCGATCCTCGACGCCGACAAGGAGGGCTTCCTGCGCTCCGGGACCTCACTGATCCAGACCATCGGCCGAGCGGCGCGCAACGTGTCCGGTCAGGTCCACATGTACGCGGACAAGATCACCCCGGCGATGGCGAAGGCCATCGACGAGACCAACCGGCGCCGCGAGAAGCAGACCGCGTACAACAAGGAGAGGGGCATCGACCCGCAGCCCCTCCGCAAGAAGATCAACGACATCGTGGCGCAGATCGCCCGCGAGGACGTCGACACCGAGCAGCTCCTCGGCTCCGGGTACCGCAAGTCGAAGGACGGCAAGGGCGCCAAGGCCCCCGTGCCCGCGCTCGGCGGCAAGGCCGGCAAGGCGGCCAAGTCCGCGAAGAACGCGGACACCGTGCCCACCGACCGCCCGGCGGCCGAACTGGCCGGGCAGATCGAGGAGCTGACGGAGCGCATGCGCGCGGCCGCCGCCGACCTCCACTTCGAGATCGCGGCCCGTCTGCGCGACGAGGTCTCCGAGATGAAGAAGGAACTGCGACAGATGAGGGAGGCGGGCATGGCCTGACGGCCACGCCGACGGCGCCGGACCTCGGCGGATGCGCTCTGTGTTGCAAGACCGACACAAAGTACGTCCCGGGGTTCGGCGCCGTCACCGCCGCTGCGTAGGGTGCTGCTCATCCGCGGAGTCCGCGGCAACAGGGGACAGTTCGAGAGGGGAACAGCGCGTGACGGTCAACATGACCAAGGGTCAGGCCATCAGTCTGCAGAAGAACGACGGGGGCACGCTGACCGCGGTCCGCATGGGTCTCGGCTGGCAGGCGGCTCCCCGGCGCGGCCTGTTCGGCTCGCGCACCCGGGAGATCGACCTGGACGCCTCCGCCGTGCTGTTCGCGGACAAGCAGCCCGTCGACGTGGTGTTCTTCCGGCACCTCGTCAGCGACGACGGCTCGGTCCGGCACACCGGTGACAACCTGGTCGGCGGCGTCGGCCAGGGCGGCGACGACGAGGCCATCCTCGTCGACCTGCAGCGCATCCCGGTCCACATCGACCAGATCATCTTCACCGTGAACTCCTTCACGGGCCAGACCTTCCAGGAAGTGCAGAACGCGTTCTGCCGTCTCGTCGACGAGACCAACGGCCAGGAGCTCGCCCGCTACACCCTCGCGGGCGGCGGCCAGTACACCGCGCAGATCATGGCGAAGGTGCACCGCGCGGGCAGCGGCTGGCAGATGACGGCGCTCGGCACGCCGGCCAACGGCCGCACGTTCCAGGACCTGATGCCGGCGATACTGCCGCACCTGTAGGCCGGTCGGCACGCCACGCACGAAGCGACATAGGGGGACAGGCGATGACGGCCGAGCTGGTCCGGGGGCAGAACCATCCGCTCTCCCAGGTCCGACTCGAGGTCCGGGTCTCGGCCGGGAAACCGGTCGTGGCGGGGGCCACGCTCAGTGACGAGCAGGGCAGGGTCCGCGGTGTCGAGTGGGTGGCCCATCCGGGCGCGCCCACCCTGCCCGGGCTCGAGGTCTCCCAGCAGGCGGCGGCCGACCACCGTCTCGCCTTCGACCTGGACGCCCTGCCGCCGGCCGTGCACCGGGTCAGCGTGCTGCTCGCGCTGCCCACGGCGACCGGCGGCCCCGTCCGGTTCGGGGCCGTCGCCGCCCCCTTCGTCGCGGTCACCGGTCTCGACGGCGCCGAGATCGCCAGCTTCACCCTCACGGGCCTCGACGCCGAATCAGCCGTCGTGGCCCTGGAGCTCTATCGCAGACAGGACGCCTGGAAGGTCCGCGCGGTCGGCCAGGGGTACGCGGGCGGCCTCGCCGAACTGCTCGGCGACCAGGGCCTTCCCGAGGCCCGGCAACTCGCCGGGACCATCAACGAAGCGGTGGCCCAGGGCGTCGCCCGTTCGGTCGCGGCACCCCCGCCCCGCACACCCGACGGCGACCGTTCCCGGCAGGCGGCCACCTCGGCCCCGAGCCCCGACCAGCCACGCACGGGTCCTGGAGCGCAGGGCGCGCCCGGCGGCACGACTTCGCCCCAGTCCCCGTACGACCTCGCCGGCCCCGGGAGCGCCACCCCGGCCCCGACGGGATATCCGGGCGGCTCCGCGCAGCCCGACCCCTCCGCCGTCACCCAGCCGTCCTCGCCGGCCGGCGGCCCGATCGACTACAGCCACCCCGGCCGCCGGACCTCCGCTCCGCCACCGCCCCCGCCGACCGCGCCGCCCGCCGAGCCGGGCCGGCCGGCCCAACCCGTCGCGGGTGACGCGACCGGCTGGTCCATGGACGAGCGCCTGTACAACCAGGTGTGGGGCATGTTCGAGGACCTGGCGCGGGCCGTCGCCGCGTACCGCAGTGCTGTGGACTTCGCCGACTCGCGCATGGAGAAGGAGCTCGACCACGCCCTGTCCGACCCGCGCAGCCGGATCGGCGGCCAGGGTGACGCCGCCCGCGAGGCCGCCCGCGCCAAGCACGCGGATCTCGTCGACCAGGCCCGCGTGGCCCTGGACCGGGACCTCGCCCAGCTGACCGCGGAGGCGGAGGTCGTGGAGCCCGCGCTGCCCACGGCCTACGCGAGCTGGGACAACCCGGTCTGGCACGGCTACCGGCCGCCCATGGAGATCCCGATGGCGGTCCGCCTCGGTGACCTCTCCCTGCCCGAGAGCGGCACCCTGAGCATTCCGATGCTGATGCGGCTGCCGCTGGAGCGCGGACTCTGGATCGACAGCGGTCGCGCCGCGCTCGACGGCACGCTCGCCGACTCCGACCAACTGCGCCGCCTCGCCATGGACACGGCGGTGGCGCACGCGGCCCGGCTGCTCGCGGTCTATCCCGCGAGCGAGTTCACGGTTCATGTCATCGACGCGGCCGGCGCAGGAGCGTCCTCGCTCGCCCCGCTCGTTCGGTCCGGGGTGCTCGCGGGTCCACCGGCGGTCGGTGCCGCAGGCGTCACGGACGTACTGGCCCGGCTCACCCAGCGCGTCGACCTGGTCCAGATGGCGTTGCGCGGGGGAGCGGCCGACTCGCTGCCGCCGGGCCTCGACACCGCCGAGCAATTGCTGATCGTCAACGACTTCCCGCACGGCTTCGACGACCGCGCTGTGACCCAGCTCCGCTACCTGGCGGACGAGGGCCCGTCCGTGGGCGTCCATCTGATGATGGTGGCCGACCGGGAGGACGCGGCCGCCTACGGGCCGCTGCTCGACCCGTTGTGGCGGGCGCTGCTGCGGATCACCCCGGTGCCGGACGACCATCTCGCCGACCCCTGGGTCGGGCACGCGTGGACGTTCGAGCCCTCACTGATGCCCGCCGGCAGCCAGGTGCTGGAGCGCGTCCTCGCGCAGGTGGCCTCGGCCCGCCGCCCCTGGGACCGCTGACCCGCATCACCCCTCCAAAGCCTTTTACCAAGCATCAGTAAAGGTCTCTGACCTGCACACTTGGTCTTTCTTTTACTCAGCCCTTTACCTTTCCTTGGTGATTCGGGTACTGTCTTTCCATACGGAGGGGAGTACTCCCTACCTGCTGCGGCGTACCCGTCAATACGGATCAGGCCAGATCCCGGGGCGTCGGCCCGCAGGCTCCGGGCGCACCCAGCGTCCCGGCGGCCTCGGGTGGAAGAGACCTCCGGTAGCGACGACGCTGAAATCTGCCGTTACGTACTGCCGGAGGCGCAGTGAATGTTTCCCTGACCCTGTGGGTCCTGACCATCGTCGGGCTTGCCGCACTCATCGCGGTCGACTTCTTCATCGGTCGAAAGCCGCACGACGTATCGATCAAGGAAGCCGGTATCTGGACGGTCGTCTGGATCGCCCTCGCCGGGCTGTTCGGACTCGGCCTGCTCCTTTTCTCCGGAGGCCAGCCCGCCGGAGAGTTCTTCGCCGGCTTCATCACCGAGAAGTCGCTGAGCGTCGACAACCTCTTCGTCTTCGTCCTGATCATGGCCAAGTTCGCCGTGCCCTCGAAGTACCAGCAGCGGGTGCTCCTCGTCGGTGTCCTCATAGCCCTGGTCCTGCGCACGATCTTCATCGCCGCGGGCGCCGCGATCATCGCCAACTTCGCGTGGGTCTTCTACATCTTCGGTGCCTTCCTCATCTACACCGCCTGGAAGCTGATCCAGGAGGCGAGGGCGGACGAGGAGGACGAGGAGTTCGAGGAGAACAAGCTGCTCAAGGCGGCCGAGCGCCGCTTCGGTGTCGCCGACCGCTACCACGGCACCAAGCTGTGGATCCGGGAGAACGGCAAGCGTGTCATGACGCCGATGCTGGTCGTCATGCTGGCGATCGGCACCACCGACGTCCTCTTCGCGCTCGACTCGATCCCCGCGATCTTCGGCCTGACCCAGGACCCGTACATCGTCTTCACGGCCAACGCGTTCGCGCTGATGGGTCTGCGGCAGCTGTACTTCCTCATCGGCGGCCTGCTCAAGAAGCTGGTCCACCTGAGCTACGGCCTGTCGGTCATCCTCGGATTCATCGGCATCAAGCTGGTCCTGCACGCGCTGCACGAGTCCGGCGTCCATGTCCCCGAGATCTCCATCCCGGTCTCCCTCGGCGTGATCTGCGCCGTCCTCGTGGTCACCACGATCACCAGCCTGATCGCGACCAAGAAGCAGGCGCGCGAGGAGGCCGAGCAGACGGAGAAGGACAGCATCGACGTCTGACCCGGCCGACCGACCGACCGCAGGAACCACCAGATCGGGAGCGGTACACCGTGAACTGCCGTCCATCGTCCCCGGCGTCCGCCACCCGGATACCGAGCACCTCCTTCCCGGAGGTGTCCGGCCCGGGCGGCGGGGCCCGCCGGACCGGGCCCGAGCGGCATGTCGCCGGAGTGCGGGGCACGCTTCCGACTGGGACGATCGCGGCATGATCGTTCGGCTCCGGTCACTTCTCACGCAGTGGACCGCCGTGGTGCCCGTCGCCGCGGTGGTGTTGCTGGCCCTCACATGGGGCCGCGACCTGCCCGCCGCGGTCGTGGCGCTGGTGACGCTGGTCCTCGCCGGCGCCGTGCTCGCCGCGGTGCACCACGCAGAGGTGGTCGCGCACCGGGTGGGGGAACCCTTCGGATCCCTCGTCCTCGCCGTCGCGGTCACGATCATCGAAGTCGCCCTGATCGTGACCCTGATGGCGGACGGCGGGGACAAGAGCTCGACACTGGCCCGCGACACGGTGTTCGCCGCCGTGATGATCACGTGCAACGGCATCGTCGGCGTGTGCCTGCTCGTCGCCTCACTCCGTCACGGACTGGCCGTGTTCAACGCGGAGGGCACTGGAGCCGCCCTCGCGACCGTCGCCACGCTGGCCACGCTCAGCCTGGTCTTCCCGACCTTCACCACCAGCAAGCACGGGCCCGAGTTCTCCACGGCACAACTCACCTTCGCCGCGGTCGCCTCCCTGGTCCTGTACGGCCTGTTCGTGGCCACCCAGACCGTCCGGCACCGCGACTACTTCCTGCCGATCACCCGGCAGGGCCAGGTCATCGACGCGGACGACCATGCCGACGCCCCCACCGCCCGTATGACCCGCATCAGCCTGGGGCTCCTCGGCCTCGCCCTCGTCGGCGTGGTCGGCCTCGCCAAGGGCGTGTCGCCGACCATCGAGTCCGGGGTCGAGGCGGCCGGCATGCCGCACTCCGTGGTCGGTGTGATCATCGCGCTGCTCGTGCTGCTCCCCGAGACGATCGCCGCCCTGCGGGCCGCCCGCCGGGACCGGGTGCAGACGAGCCTCAACCTCGCCCTCGGCTCGGCCATGGCCAGCATCGGCCTGACCATCCCGGCCGTCGCCCTCGCGTCCGTCTGGCTCTCGGGACCGCTCGTCCTCGGGCTCGGCCCCACCGAGATGGTGCTGCTGACGCTGACGGTGGTGGTGAGTTCCCTGACCGTCGTCCCTGGACGGGCCACCCCACTCCAGGGCGGCGTCCATCTCGTGATCTTCGCCGCCTATCTGGAACTCGCCATCAACCCCTGATGCCCCTGACCGGCCTTCACTCGGCCGCGCGTACGACGCGCAGACGGGGCACCGGCCGGGTCTCCGGCAGGAGGGCGAAACAGCCGAGGCTCAGCAGCGCGACCGCCGTCAGATAGCCGGCCACCCCCCACGGAACGCGCTCCCCGCTCGCCACCGCCGTCGCCACGACCGGAGTGAGCGCGCCCCCGAGGACGCCCCCCAGGTTGTAGCCGACGGCCGCGCCCGTGCAGCGCACCCGGGGCTCGTACAGCTCCGGGAGGTACGCGGCGATCACCGCGAACACCGCGACGAACGCCAGGAGCGCCACCAGGAATCCGATGAACATCAGCAGGGGCTCGCCCGTCGACAGCAGCCCGATCATCGGGAACATCCACACAGCGGCGCCCGCGCAGCCCGCCAGGCACAGCGGCCGCCGACCGTAGCGGTCGCCCAGCAGGGCCACCAGGGGCGTCAGCGATCCCTGCACCACCACGGCGGCCATGACACACGTGAGCATGACCGTCCGGCTCACCCCGAGCCGGTCGACGCCGTACGCGAGTGCCCAGGTCGTCACGGTGTAGAACACGGCGTACCCGACCGCGAGACCGCCGGCCGTGAGCAGGACGAGCCGCCAGTGGTCGCGCACCACCTCGACGAGCGGCACGCGCGCGTGGTCCCCCACCTCCAGGAACCGCGGGCTCTCCGTGAGCGAGGAACGCAGCCACAGCCCGGCGAGGGCGAGGACCCCGGCGGCCCAGAACGGCACCCGCCAGCCCCAGGCCGCGAACTGCGCGTCGGAGAGCGTCGCGGACAGCAGCAGCATCACCCCGTTGGCGAGCAGGAACCCGACCGACGGACCGATCTGCGGGAAGCTCGACCACAGTCCGCGCCGCTCCGCCGGTGCGTGTTCGGCCGTCAGCAGCACGGCCCCGCCCCACTCCCCGCCGAGCCCGAGTCCCTGGAGGAACCGCAGCACCAGCAGCAGAACCGGGGCCGCCACCCCGATCCGGTCGTACGCCGGGACGCAACCGACCGCGACGGTCGCCGCGCCGGTCAGCAGCAGGGAGGCGACCAGCACGGGCCGCCGCCCGCGCCGGTCCCCGATGTGCCCGAAGAGCATGGAGCCCAGGGGCCGGGAGACGAACCCGACGGCGAACGTCCCGAAGGCCGCCAACGTCCCCGCCAGGGGCGAGAACGTCGGGAAGAACAGCGGCCCGAGCACCAGCGCGGCGGCGGTCCCGTAGACGAAGAAGTCGTAGAACTCGACGGCGGTCCCGGCGAGCGAGGCGGCCGCGAGCCGCAGCATGGAGGGAGCCCTTACGGAGCGTACGTCGTGCATGCCGCCTCAACTACCCACAGTGACGGCGGGTTACGGGGGCGTGCGGGAGTGCGGCGCGGGTCAGTAGGTGACCGTGATGCGCCGGGCGGGACCGTCGACGCGGACCGTCCCGCCGTACGGGATGACGAGCTGCGGATCGGTGTGTCCGAGGTCCACGTCGAACACGACCATCATGTCCGGGGCGTAGCGGTCGACCGCGCGGCGGACCGCTTCCCGCTGGTCGCGGACGTAGCGGGCCCGGTCCGCGGGGGCGAGCGGCCGGTCGAACGACCAGGCCTTCGGCCGGCCCATGAGCAGGGCCGGGAAGCGCCCCAGCAGGCCTCGTTCGCCCATACCGCGCAGGATCCAGTACACGTCGTCGGCGCGGGGCATGTCCTCCGAAGTCTCCAGGAACAGCACATGACCGTCGTACACGGAGAGGTCGTGGGGGATCTCGCGGTCGGCCATCAGCAGCCACGACAGGATCTCCAGGTTGCCGCCCCAGGAGCGGCCCTCGACCACCCGGTCCGGGCGCACCCACGTCCAGCCCGCGCCCGGCTCCGTGCGCGGCTCGCGGGCGAAGGTCTCCGGGTCGTCCCAGGGCAGGTCGACCTCCCGGAACCGCTCCGCGGGCCCCAGCTCGTAGGGCCCGGAGGTGAACAGGGCGGCCCGCACGGACTCGGCGGTCAGCGGGTCCATGGCGCCGGGTCGGCCGAACTCGCACATCACCGTGGCCCCGTGGTACCCGACGATTCCGGCGTTCCACAGGAAGGCGAGGACGTTGGTGTTGTCGCTGAAGCCGAAGAACGGCTTGGGGTTCGCCCGGATCAACTCCCGGTCCAGCAGCGGCAGCACGGTGATCTGGTCGTCGCCCCCGATGGACGCGACGACCGCCTTGACCGTCGGGTCGGCGAACGCCGCGTGGAGGTCGTCGGCCCGTTCCCGCGCCGAGGAGCCCATCGTCCGGGTCGTCGGATACTCGACGGGTTCCAGCCCGAACGTCCCGCGCAGTCGCTCCAGGCCCAGTTCGTACGGCAAGGGGAGCAGCCCCGGCAGGCCGCTGGACGGGGAGAGCACGGCGATGCGGTCGCCGGGCACGGGCTTGGGCGGGTACACGGGCCTGAACATGGCGCGAGGATACGAGCGGTCACCCGTCGGGTGCATCGTGATAAACCGGGTGCGAGCAGCGGTCCTCGACGGGCCGGCCGACCCGAAGGACCGGAGGAACCGTGCCCCGCACCCTCGCCAACGCCCCGATCATGATCCTCAACGGGCCCAACCTGAACCTGCTCGGGCAGCGCCAGCCGGAGATCTACGGCCGTGACACGCTCGCGGACGTGGAGGCGCTGTGCGCCAAGGCGGCGTCGGCGCACGGGGGCACGATCGACTTCCGGCAGTCCAACCACGAGGGCGAGCTGGTGGACTGGATCCACGAGGCCCGTCTGCACCACGCGGGGATCGTGATCAACCCGGCCGCCTACTCGCACACCTCCGTCGCCCTCCTGGACGCGCTCAACACCTGCGACGGGCTGCCCGTGGTCGAGGTCCACATCTCCAACATCCACCAGCGCGAGGAGTTCCGGCACCACTCGTACGTCTCGCTGCGGGCCGACGGGGTCATCGCGGGCTGCGGCGTGCAGGGGTACGCGTTCGCCGTGGAGCGGGTGGCGGCACTGGCCGGTGCCGGGCTGGCCGCCACCTGAGCCTCACAGCCGCCCGGCGTCCACGATCCTCTTGAGGAAACGCCGGGTGCGCTCCTCACGGGGGTCGCCGAAGACCTCCTCGGGCGTGCCGCGTTCCAGGATCACCCCGCCGTCCAGGAAGCACACCTGGTCCGCGACCTCCCGCGCGAAGCCCATCTCGTGCGTGGCGAGGACCATGGTCATGCCGTCCTCCTTGAGGTCCCGGACGACGCCCAGGACCTCGCCGACGAGTTCGGGGTCGAGAGCGGCGGTGATCTCGTCGAGGAGCAGCAGCCTCGGGCGTACGGCCAACGCGCGGACGATCGCCGCCCGTTGCTGCTGACCGCCGCTCAGCCGGTCCGGGTACTCGCCCGCCTTGGCGCCGAGCCCGAGCCGTTCGAGCAGCTCACGCGCGTGTGCCTCCGCCTCCGCGCGCCCCGTGCCGTGCACCCGGCGCGGGGCGAGGGTGACGTTCTCCAGGACGGTCATGTGCGGAAAGAGGTTGTACGCCTGGAAGACCACGCCGATCCGCCGCCGCACCGCGTCCTGGTCGGCGCGCGGGTCGGTGATCTCCTCGCCGTCCAGCCAGATCGCCCCGTCGTCGACCTCCTCCAGGAGGTTGGCGCAGCGCAGCAGGGTGGACTTGCCGGACCCGGAGGCGCCGATGAGCGTGGTCACGGTGTGCGGGGCGACCTCCAGATCGACGTCCCGCAGGACGACCGTGCCGCCGAACGTCTTGCGCACGGACTCCATGCGCAGCATCGGGCCGCCGGGGGCGGATGCCGTGCTCATACGGTGCCTCCCTGGCCGCGGCGCCGGTCCATGCGCGCGGTGACCCAGTCGGTGAAGCGCGTCATGGGGATGGTCAGGGCCACGAAGAGGAGCGCGGCGACGATGTACGCCGTGTAGTTGAGGCTCCGGCCCACGATGATGTCCGCCGAGCGCATCGCCTCGACCGCGCCGCCGATGGAGACGAGGCTGGTGTCCTTCTGCAGGGACACCATGTCGTTGAGGAGCGGCGGGACCTGGCGGCGTACGGCCTGCGGCAGCACGACATGGCGCAGGGTCTGCCGGTTCGTCAGGCCCAGCGAGCGTGCGGCGGCCCGTTGCGAGGGGTGCACGGACTCGATGCCCGCACGGACGACCTCGGCGACGTACGCGGCGTACGTCAGCACCAGGCCCGCACCGCCGAGCAGGACCGGGTCGTCGGTGACCCCCTGCAACTGCAGGGCGGGGACACCGAACACGACGATCGACAGGCAGATGATCAGCGGCAGGCCGCGGAAGAAGTCGGTGTAGGCGGTGGCGAGGGCGCGCACCGGCCAGTACATCGGGCCTCGCAGGGTGCGTGCCACGGCTATGAGGGTGCCCAGCACCAGCACCAGCGCGCCGCACACGACGAACAGCCGGAGGTTCAGCCACAGGCCTTCCAGGATCTTCGGGAAGGCCTCCCGCGCGAAGGACGCGTCGAAGAACGTCTCCTTGGTGCGCGGCCAGCCCGGTGCGCCGACGACGACGAGGTACAGCACCACGGCGACGACCAGCGTGGACAGCGCGGCGACGGCGGCCGAACGGCGGGCCCGGGCGCGCCGGTGCCGCTCGCGCTCGATCCGCCGCGGCGAGGGAACGTACGGGTCGGCGCCGCCGGGCATGTCGCCCTCGGCGGCGTCCCCTCCCGACTCCTCCTTCACTGCTGTCACTTGAGCACCGGGGCGTCGACGGCCTCGGACAGCCACTGCTTCTCGATCCTCGCGAGCGTGCCGTTCTCACGGAGGGCGTCCACGGCCTTCGTCACGCACGAGGTCAGCGCGCTGCCCTTGTCGAGGACGAGCCCGAACTGCTCGGGCGTCCCGCCCTGGTTCTCGAACTGCCCGACGATCTTCGCGTCCGTCACCTCGGCGGCGGTGATGTAGAAGGCGGTCGGCAGGTCGGTGACGATGGCGTCGACCTGGCCGTTCTTCAGCGCGGACTTGGCCTGGTCGTTCTTCGCGTACGCCGCGGGAGACCTGGTGGGCTTCACCACGTCGTCGATGTAGTCGAGGCTCGTGGTGCCGACCTGCGCGCCGAGCTTGAGGCCCTTGAGGCCGGCGAGCCCTGTCGCCTTCGCCGCCTTGGAGCCCTTCAGCGCGATGACGGCCTGGCGCACGTCGTAGTAGCCGGACGAGAAGTCCACGGCCTTCTTGCGCTCGTCGCTGATGGACACCTGGTTGATGTCGAAGTCGAAGGTCTTGCGGCCGGGCGCGAACGCCTTGTTGAAGGGCACGCTCTGCCAGACGACGTCGCCGCGCGCGTAACCGAGCTGCTTCGCCACGGCATAGGCGACCGCCGACTCGAAGCCCTTGCCGTTCGCGGGCTTGTCGTCCTCGAACCACGGTTCGTACGCGGGTTCGTCGGTCGCGACGGTGAGCTTGCCGGCGGTCCGCGTGCCCGACGAGCCCTTGGCGCAGGCCTCGGCACCGCTTCCGGAGGCCTTGCCGGACGCCTTCTCCTCAGGCTGCGGGGCGCAGCCCACGGCGAGGGCGAGCAGGACGACGGTGCCGGCGGACGCGGCGCGGGCCAGGGCGCGTTGAGCGAGATGCATGGCGGGAGAGTGACAGCGAACCGTGCCGTCTGTCGAGGTCACGGCGGTAAATGTCCGCATGGTGGGAACGGGTGTTGCAATCCCGTGAACACGTAGGGCGTGTCCGCCCCCGCACCGCGGCGGGGGCGGGGAACGAGCCCGGGTTCACCAGCCCCGCGCGCGCCACTCCGGCAGGTGGGGGCGCTCGGCGCCCAGCGTGGTGTCGTTGCCGTGTCCCGGGTAGACCCAGGTCTCGTCCGGCAGCACGTCGAAGATCCTCGTCTCGACGTCGTGCAGGAGACTCGCGAACGCCTCCGGGTCCTTGCGGGTGTTGCCCACCCCGCCGGGGAAGAGGCAGTCGCCCGTGAAGACATGGGGGTGACCGTGCGGGTCGTCGTAGACGAGGGCGACCGAGCCCGGCGTGTGGCCCACCAAGTGGCGCGCGGTGAGGCGCACGTTCCCCACGCGGACGGTGTCGCCGTCCTCCAGGAGGACGTCGGTCGGGACGGGGATGCCGTCGGCGTCCTCCCGGCCGGCGTACGTCCGCGCGCGCGTGGCGGCCACGACGTCCGCGAGCGCCTGCCAGTGGTCGCCGTGCTGATGGGTGGTCACGACCGAGGCGATGCCGTCGTCGCCGATCAGGGTGAGCAGGGTCGGGGCGTCGCTCGCCGCGTCGATCAGGAGCTGTTCGTCGGTGGCCCGGCAGCGCAGCAGATAGGCGTTGTTGTTCATCGGGCCGACCGCGACCTTGGAGATCATCAGGTTCTGCAGCTCGTGCACGTCGGCAGGGCCGCCGACCTTCACCGCTCCGCTGTACGTCATGGCGGCCAGCCTATAGCGGGGGCAGGGCCGGCAGCGGCCCGCCGTCGACGGTCAGCGCCGAGCCGTCGCGGCGCCCGCAGAGCCAGCCGAGCAGGTCGGCCGCCGTGCCCCGGACCGCGACGGGGCCGCCCGTGGCGCCTCCGCCGGTGGTCCACGTGCGGCCGGTCTCGGAGGCCAGTTCCGTCGAGGGCACGTCCGGGTGGCCGGCGAACCGCTCCACGAGGAAGTCGATCTCGCGGTCCGTGAACTCCTCCGGCAGGTCCTCCAGCTCGTACCCGGTCCCGAGGTCCACGTGGTGCAGCTCGGCCTCGACCCATCGCCGGAACGGCACCCGGGCCGCGGTGTCGGTGACGCCGTTGCGCAGTTCCACCGTGCGCGACCAGTCGGCCGGCGTGGCCCCCACGTCCTGGAAGCGGGCCGCGCTCTCGCGGACGTCGGCGAACTGTGCGTCGAGGGGTCGCGGGGCGTCCCGCTCGATGTCGGCGTCGCGGGCGGTCGCGGAGGCGTACATGGGCCGGCCCTCCAGGACGTTCACGAGGGCGTCGGCGTTGCGGGCGACGTGGGCGAGCACGTGCCCACGGCTCCAGCCGGGAAGCCGTGACGGTTCCGTCACAGAGGCGTTGTCCAGTCCGGCGGCTGCGGTGAGCAGCCGATCCGTCGCGGCACGTACAGATGCCAGGTCGCGCACATGATCAATCATGGGGCCGACCCTAGCTCCGGCACACGTTCGGGTGAAGGTGGTCGGCCGCCCCCGTAAATCGAATGCACGTGCTATACGCTCGTGAACGGCGTCGGGCATGCTGGACGGTCCGGGATTGTTGTGAACCAACGAAAGCAACCGGCGCTGTCAGTGGCTCGCCCTAGTCTGGGAAAGACGGGGGCCCGCGGCCCCTGTCACCACTCTCAAGAAAGGTGCGGACCGGCGTGGCCGACCGTCTCATCGTCCGTGGAGCGCGCGAGCACAACCTGAAGAATGTCTCGCTCGACCTCCCGCGCGACTCGCTCATCGTCTTCACGGGCCTGTCGGGGTCGGGCAAGTCCTCCCTCGCCTTCGACACGATCTTCGCCGAGGGCCAGC
Source organism: Streptomyces sp. NBC_01428 (assembly GCF_036231965.1). NCBI lineage: Bacteria > Bacillati > Actinomycetota > Actinomycetes > Kitasatosporales > Streptomycetaceae > Streptomyces > Streptomyces sp. NBC_01428. The sequence continues at coordinate 6,884,469 of NZ_CP109499.1, forward strand.
GGCGCTACGTGGAGTCCCTCTCCTCGTACGCACGGCAGTTCCTCGGCCAGATGGACAAGCCGGACGTGGACTTCATCGAAGGCCTCTCCCCGGCGGTCTCCATCGACCAGAAGTCGACCTCGCGCAACCCGCGCTCGACGGTCGGCACCATCACCGAGGTCTACGACTACCTGCGGCTTCTCTTCGCCCGCATCGGGAAGCCGCACTGCCCCGAGTGCGGCCGCCCCATCTCCCGGCAGTCCCCGCAGGCCATCGTCGACAAGGTGCTGGAGCTGCCCGAGGGCAGCCGTTTCCAGGTGCTGTCGCCGCTGGTCCGCGAGCGCAAGGGCGAGTTCGTCGACCTCTTCGCCGACCTCCAGACCAAGGGATACAGCCGTGCCCGGGTCGACGGCGAGACCATCCAGCTGACCGAGCCGCCCACGCTGAAGAAGCAGGAGAAGCACACCATCGAGGTGGTCATCGACCGCCTCACGGTGAAGGACTCCGCCAAGCGCCGGCTCACCGACTCCGTGGAGACCGCGCTCGGCCTGGCCGGCGGCATGGTCGTGCTCGACTTCGTCGACCTCCCCGAGGACGACCCCGAGCGCGAGCGCATGTACTCGGAGCACCTGTACTGCCCGTACGACGACCTGTCCTTCGAGGAGCTGGAGCCCCGCTCCTTCTCCTTCAACTCGCCCTTCGGCGCGTGCCCGGACTGCAGCGGCATCGGCACACGCATGGAGGTCGACCCCGAGCTGATCGTCCCGGACGAGGAGAAGTCCCTCGACGAGGGCGCCATCCACGCATGGTCGCACGGGCACACCAAGGACTACTTCGGCCGGCTGATCGGGGCCCTCGCCGACGCGCTGGGATTCCGCACCGACATCCCCTTCGCCGGCCTGCCGCAGCGCGCCAAGAAGGCCCTGCTCTACGGCCACAAGACACAGATCGAGGTCCGCTACCGCAACCGGTACGGCCGCGAGCGGGTCTACACCACGCCCTTCGAAGGGGCCGTCCCCTTCGTCAAGCGGCGCCACAGCGAGTCCGAGAGCGACGCCAGCCGTGAGCGCTTCGAGGGCTACATGCGCGAGGTGCCCTGCCCCACCTGTCACGGCACGCGCCTGAAGCCGCTCGTCCTCGCGGTGACGGTCATGGAGAAGTCCATCGCCGAGGTCTCCGCCATGTCGATCAGCGACTGCGCGGACTTCCTGGGCCGGATGAAGCTCAACGCCCGTGACAAGAAGATCGCCGAGCGCGTCCTGAAGGAGGTCAACGAACGGCTGCGCTTCCTGGTCGACGTCGGCCTCGACTACCTGTCGCTGAACCGAGCGGCCGGCACCCTGTCCGGCGGCGAGGCCCAGCGCATCCGGCTGGCCACCCAGATCGGCTCCGGACTCGTCGGCGTGCTCTACGTCCTCGACGAGCCGTCCATCGGCCTGCACCAGCGCGACAACCACCGGCTGATCGAGACCCTCGTCCGCCTCCGGGACATGGGCAACACGCTCATCGTCGTCGAGCACGACGAGGACACCATCAAGGTCGCCGACTGGGTCGTCGACATCGGCCCCGGCGCCGGTGAACACGGCGGCAAGGTCGTCCACAGCGGTCCCTTGAAGGAACTGCTCGCCAACTCCGAGTCGATCACCGGGCAGTACCTGTCGCGGAAGCGGGAGATCCCCACCCCGGACGTGCGCCGCCCCACCGACCCGAGCCGCAGGCTCACGGTGCACGGCGCCCGGGAGAACAACCTCCGGGACATCGACGTGTCGTTCCCGCTGGGCGTCCTCACGGCCGTCACCGGCGTGTCCGGCTCCGGCAAGTCGACCCTGGTCAACGACATCCTGTACACGCACCTGGCCCGCGAGCTGAACGGCGCGAGGAACGTGCCGGGCCGCCACACGCGCGTGGCGGGCGACGACCTCGTCGACAAGGTCGTGCACGTCGACCAGTCGCCGATCGGCCGCACCCCGCGCTCGAACCCGGCGACGTACACCGGAGTCTTCGACCACGTCCGCAGGCTGTTCGCCGAGACCACCGAGGCGAAGGTGCGGGGCTATCTGCCCGGCCGCTTCTCCTTCAACGTCAAGGGCGGCCGCTGCGAGAACTGCTCGGGCGACGGCACTATCAAGATCGAGATGAACTTCCTGCCGGACGTGTACGTCCCCTGCGAGGTCTGCCACGGGGCGCGCTACAACCGGGAGACCCTGGAGGTCCACTACAAGGGCAAGTCCATCTCCGAGGTCCTCGACATGCCGATCGAGGAAGGGCTCGCCTTCTTCGAGGCGGTCCCGGCGATCGCCCGCCACCTGAGGACGCTGAACGACGTCGGCCTCGGGTACGTCCGGCTCGGTCAGTCCGCGCCGACCCTGTCCGGCGGTGAGGCCCAGCGCGTCAAGCTCGCCAGCGAGCTCCAGAAGCGTTCCACCGGCCGCACCGTGTACGTGCTCGACGAGCCGACCACCGGTCTGCACTTCGAGGACATCAGCAAGCTCATCACGGTGCTGTCCGGCCTGGTCGACAAGGGCAACACGGTCATCGTGATCGAGCACAACCTGGACGTCATCAAGACGGCGGACTGGGTCGTCGACATGGGCCCCGAGGGTGGCAACGGCGGTGGACTGGTGGTCGCCGAGGGCACTCCCGAGGAGGTCGCCGGCGTTCCGGCCAGCCACACCGGCAAGTTCCTGCGCGAGGTCCTCGGCGCCGACCGGATCAGCGACGCCGCTCCGGTGAAGGCGCCCCGCAAGGCGGCCGCCAAGAGGGCGGTCGCGGCCAAGGCGCCCGCCAAGAAGACGGCCACGAAGACCGTCACCGGCGCGGCCACCAAGGCCGCCGCCAAGAAGACCGCCGCGCAGTCGACGGCGGCGAAGAAGGCGGCACCCGCGAAGAAGACCACGCGGGCACGCAAGGCCTGAGCGGACGCCCGGCCGGGCGGACGGCGACTCACCGACGGCGGCGCCCCGCGGATCTCTCCGCGGGGCGCCGCCATGTCACGCCGGGCCCCGGTTTCGGCGCCGTTGTGGCCGCGGTCCGCCCCGCGCGCGGACCGGACGGCTGCCGCCCGGTGTCAGGCAGCGCCGAGCTCCGAGGCGTACGGCGGTTCCGCACCCGCCCGCGAGCAGGTGATCGCCGCGGCACGGGCCGCGAAGCGCAGCAGGTCGGTCCAGCCCTGCGGGCCCAGCTCCGCCGTCGCCGCGGAGGACAGGGCGTCCCGGGCGGCCAGGCCGTGCAGCAGTGCCGCGTTCACGGTGTCACCCGCGCCGATGGTGTCCACGACCTCCACCGCCTCACCGGGCACGGAGTGCACCGAACCGTCCCGGGTGAAGGCGGTGAGCCCGTCGCCACCCCGGGTGACCACCACGGCCGCCGGTCCCGCGGCCAGCCATTCCCGCGGTGTGCCGCCGAGCCACGCGGCGTCCTCCTCGGACAGCTTCAGCAGGGACACCGAGGGGAGCCAGCTCAGGAACCGGGCGCGGTAGGCGTCGGGATCCGGGATCAGGCCGGCGCGGATGTTCGGGTCGAGCGCGGTGAACACCCCCTGTGCGGCGGACTTGCGCATCAGCTCCTCGTACGCGCTCGCGCCCGGTTCCAGCACGAGGGAGCAGGTGCCGAAGGACACGGCCCGAGCGGCGTCGGGGAGAGCGACGGGAGTCGAGAACAAGCGGTCCGCCGTGCCCTCGACGTAGAAGGAATAGGCGGCCGAACCGTCCGGTCCTATCGTGGCGGCGGCCAGCGTCGTCGGCTCGTCGCCGCGCTGCACGGACGACACGTCGACGCCCGCTCCGGTCAGCCCTGCCAGGAGCGCCTCGCCGAACGCGTCGCGCGAGACGCGGGAACAGAAGGCGGTGGGCGAGCCGAGGCGGCCCAGCGCCACGGCCGTGTTGTAGGGGCCGCCGCCGAGACGCGGCAGCAGGCCCGCCAGGGCGCCCGCGCCCTGCGGCACCAGATCGATCAGGGCCTCACCGGCGACGACGATCACGACGTGGTTCCTTTCCTGGGGGCCTCATGGCTTTCGGGGAGCGTGGAGTTGTCGGGACAGCCGCACGAGGTGCGGTGGACGAACGTGGCGGGCAGCCGCACGGTGCGGCTCTCACGGCCCGGCTCCGCCAGTCGCTCCAGGAGCAGTTCGACGGCGCGGGCACCGATCTCCTTGCTGGGCTGGGCGATCGCGGTGAGCCCGGGGCTGAACAGGTCCGCCCAGGAGAAGTCGTCGAAACAGCACAGGGCCAGGTCCTTCGGCACGGACAGTCCTCGTTCGCGCAGCGCCCGCAACGCGCCGATCGTCATGGCGTTGTTGGCGGTGACGAGGGCGGTCGGCCGCGCCGTGAGGGACAGCAGCCGGTGGGTGGCGTGCTCGGCCGTGTCCGTCCGGGACTCGCCGTGCGCGACGAGCCGTTCGTCGTAGGGGAGCCCGGCGTGGGCGAGGCCGAGCCTGTACCCCGTGACGCGCTCTGCCGTGGTGCTCAGCCCCGGGAGGCCGGCGACGAGCCCGATGTGCCGGTGTCCCCGTCCCGCGAGATGACTGACGAGGGCCGTCATGGGTGCGGTGTTCTCGGTGCCGACCTGGTCGTGGCGGAAGCCGCTCCCGGCGGGGGAGCGCACCGTCCGGTCCAGGAACACGGTCGGTACGGCGTGCTGCCCGAGATAGCGCAGCAACGCCTCCGGGGTCGCGGAGGGGGCGATGATCATGCCGTCCACGCGCCGCTCGTGCAGCAACTGGACGATCTTCCGCTCGTGTTCCGGGTCGTCGTGCGGATCGGCGATGAGCAGGGTGTATCCGCCCTCCAGAGCGCGGGCCTCGACACCCTGCAGGATCTCCGTGAAGTACGGGTTGCTGATCGCCGAGACGGCGAGCCCGATGGACCGGGTGCGCGAGGTGACGAGCGAACGGGCCAGGGTGTTGGGCGTGTAGCCCAGCTCGTCGATCGCGTCGAGGACGGCCTGGCGCGTCCGCGGCAGAACAGGGCGTGTGTCGTTCAGGACGTGCGACACCGTCGCGATGGACACGCCCGCACGCCGGGCCACGTCGACCATCGTCGCCATGGCGCTCCCTCCCCGGGACCTGGTGGCTCGCTCCGGGGACGTCGTCGTCCCCGCGCCGACGGGGCGCCGCTTCGCCCGTGACCCGAGGGTGTCCGGGCGTGCGGAGCCAGCCGTCCGCCCGCGAAGGTATCCCATCCGGCACCGCACGTAAACGCTTACGTAAAGGATCCATGGGCTCGCTCGGTGCGGGCGTAAGCGTTTACGCGGGCCGGCTGGCCGCGCTCACCCGGCGTCGGGCGGAACGATCTGTGCCGGTATCGTCGCCCTGCGCCCCCGTGTCACGCCGGGCGGAGCATCCGCACAGTCACCGAATCACCGACCAGACCAGGGGAGATGCCATGCCGGGGCGTCCGTCCGCGAGCCGTCGCACCGTCCTGAGGGGAGCGGCGCTCACCCCCGTCGCCGGGCTCGGACTCGCCGCGTGCTCCGGAGGCGGCGGCGGGGGAGCCCCCGCGACACCGACCGCCCCGGTCGTGCTGGGTGCCGAGAGCGAGGTCGCCAAGGGCGGTGCCGAGCTCTACCAGGACCAGAACGTCGTGGTCAGCCGCGCCGAGGACGGTTCGCTCACGGCGTTCAGTTCGATCTGCACGCACGCCGGGTGCGCCATCAACAAGCTGGACGGCACGACACTCGTGTGCCCGTGCCACGGAAGCGAGTTCGACGCACGGACGGGCAAGGTGCTGAGGGCGCCGGCCACCGAGCCGCTCAAGGCGCTGACCGTCGAGGCGAAGAACGGCAAGATCGTCGCCGGTCCGGAGGCCTGAGTACCGGTCCTCGGCCCGGGCGAGGTCCGGGTACGCGCTCGGAGGACCAGGGGCTGGCCCGGAGGGGTCCCGCGGGCGGGCTCGGGGGTCCCGGCGGCGGAGGGGGAGTTCCGTGCCGGCTGTCCACCGGTCCGGCCGAGCGGAGACAGGCCCGAGACGGTCACGCCCCGGGACGGCCAGGCCCCGAGACGGTCACGCCCCGAATGGGCGGCCGGTCACTCCCAGTCCCACCCGATGCCCACGATCCCCGACCGCACGCGGGGCTCGACCAGGTGCACGGAGTGATGACGGCCGCTCAGCGCGAGTTCCTGGCGGCCGCTGCGCGGCGCGGCAGCCGAGTGCTGGGTGAAGCGATGGCAGCGCACGGGAAGCGCGTCCTCGGCGAAGTGCACCTGGAGCGCGTACTGTCCGCCGGCGAAGCCGAACCCGCGGACGTACTCGCTGGACGTCCCGGCTGTCCCGTCCTCGAAGCCGTAGCGGAAGAGAAACGTATCGCCTGCTCGGAGCCGGATGTCGAAGAGGAGTTCGGCGACGAGGATCCCCGTGTCGTGGTGCCGGCGCACCCGGCCCGTACGGCAGTTCTCCAGGGCGAGGACCGCCGTGCTCTCCGGGTCGCATCCCGGGTCGCCGTGGTGGACGGCCACATAGCGGTCGACGCCGTCCTTGTGGGCGCGCACGATGTGCTGCGACTCGCGGCCGAGCAGTTCGCGCCGGGCACCGATGCGGACCCGCTCGTGATGGCCGATGGTGTGCAGGCCGCCGTCGAGAGGCGACTCCAGTTCGGCGAGCAGACCCTCCAGGACGCCGGAAGCCTCCACCAGGGAACGGTAGGAGCGGCCGGTGGGACGCTCCGGGTCGGCGCGCTCCTCGGCCTTGGCGAGCAGGCGTATCAGGGATTCGTCGGGCAGCTGAAGTATCTCCTCCAGGGCGCGGACTGCCCGCAGGGACTCGGGGCGCTGCGGCCGCCGGGCGCCCTGCTGCCAGTAACTCAGGCTCGTCACCCCGACCTTGACCCCGTAGCGCGACAGATGGTGCTGGACGCGTTGCAGCGGCAGTCCGCGGGCGGCGATCGCGGCACGCAGCGCGACATGGAACGGGCCGCCGCGCAGGGCCGTGTCCAGTTCCGCCGTGCCGATCTCCGCGTCCGCGTGGTGTGTGCCGTGCCGCATGCAGGGGCCTTTCTGTGAATGTTCACTGCGGCTGACCAGGCCGTTCGTGCGATGGTCGGGCCGCCTGGTGGGCGCGCGGGGACCGTTCACACGCGGGTTGCGCCGTTCACGCCCCAAGTTCCCCCGCATTGAAGCGTGTTGACCAAGTCCCGACAACACCTGATGCTCAACATGGCCGACCTCGGCCCCCGTAGGCGCTCCTTCCCCCTCGACCCCAGCGGGAGCAACGCGATGCGCTCCGTACGACGACTCGCCGTTCTCGCCGCGCTACTGGCCGCTGTCGGTGGCGCCCCGCTGGCCCACGCGGAGGGGCGCGCGGACGTCCGTCACGCCGCACCGGCCTCCGCGGATCGCGGGAACGGGAACTCGGGGTCCGTCAGGACGGCCGACGGGACAGCCGACGGGACCGGCCTCGGAGGGCACGTGGCCGGCGATGGACCGGGGCGGGACGGACGGGCGGGGGAGGAGAGCCCGCGAGGGCGCAGGAACGCGCGGAGCGAGCGGACCGACCCCTTCGTCGTGGTGGCGTCGGCGGCGGCCGGAGCGGGGGCGCTCGTCGCGCTCTTCCTGAGCGTCTCGCGCGCCCTGCGCCGCCGTCGCGGCTGACGGGCCCGCGGCCACCCCGGGAGGGTCCGCGGCGCCCGGGAACGCCACCCCTGTACGGTGCCGTCGGCCGGGAGCCCGCCGCGCTGTCGGCGCACGCCAGTAGGGTGTGTGACATGGCCGACCCCTCCAGCTACCGCCCCAAGCCGGGACAGATCCCGGACACTCCCGGGGTGTACAAATTCCGCGACGAGCACCGCCGGGTGATCTACGTCGGAAAGGCGAAAAGCCTGCGCCAGCGCCTCGCGAGCTACTTCCAGGACCTGGCGAACCTGCACCCGCGCACCCGCACCATGGTCACCACCGCCGCGTCCGTGGAGTGGACGGTCGTGTCCACGGAGGTCGAGGCCCTCCAGCTGGAGTACTCCTGGATCAAGGAGTACGACCCCCGGTTCAACGTCAAGTACCGCGACGACAAGAGCTATCCCTACCTCGCGGTGACGATGAACGAGGAGTTCCCGCGCGTGCAGGTGATGCGCGGCCACAAGAAGAAGGGCGTGCGGTACTTCGGCCCCTACGGGCACGCCTGGGCCATCCGCGACACGGTGGACCTGCTGCTGCGCGTCTTCCCGGTCCGCACCTGCTCCGCCGGCGTCTTCAAGAACGCCGCCCGCACCGGCCGCCCCTGCCTCCTCGGCTACATCGGCAAGTGCTCCGCCCCCTGTGTCGGACGGGTCTCGCCCGAGGAACACCGCGAGCTGGCCGAGGAGTTCTGCGACTTCATGGCCGGCCGCACCGGGACGTACATCCGCCGGCAGGAACAGCAGATGGCGGAAGCCGCCGAGGAGATGGAGTACGAGCGCGCGGCCAGGCTGCGCGACGACATCGAGGCCCTGAAGAAGGCCATGGAGAAGAGCGCTGTGGTGCTCGCCGACGCGACCGACGCGGACCTCATCGCCGTCGCCGAGGACGAGCTGGAAGCCGCCGTGCAGATCTTCCACGTACGCGGCGGACGCGTGCGCGGCCAGCGCGGCTGGGTCACGGACAAGGTCGAGGCGGTCACCACCGGTGACCTCGTCGAACACGCGACCCAGCAGCTCTACGGCGAGGAGACCGGCGACTCCGTCCCCAAGGAGGTGCTCGTCCCGGCCCTGCCCGATCCGGTGGAACCCGTGCAGGAGTGGCTCACCGCGCGCCGCGGTTCGAACGTGTCGCTCCGCATCCCGCAGCGCGGCGACAAGAAGGCCCTCATGGAGACCGTGCAGCGCAACGCGCTCCAGGCCCTCGCCCTGCACAAGACCAAGCGCGCCTCCGACCTCACCACCCGCTCGCGGGCCCTGGAGGAGATCGCCGAGGCGCTCGACCTGGACAGCGCGCCCCTGCGGATCGAGTGCTACGACATCTCGCACCTCCAGGGCGACGACGTCGTGGCGTCCATGGTCGTCTTCGAGGACGGCCTCCAGCGCAAGAGCGAGTACCGGCGCTTCCAGATCAAGGGTTTCGCCGGTCAGGACGACGTCCGGTCGATGCACGAGGTGATCACCCGCCGCTTCCGGCGCTACCTGGTCGAGAAGGAGAAGACGGGGGAGTGGACGGACGGCGCGGACACCTCCGACGAGTCCCCGTCCTCCGTCGCCGCCGGCCCCGAGCCCGGCACGGACGCCGACGGGACCCCCGGGGGCGAGGTTCCCGAGATCACCTTCACCGAGGACGACGGCCGCCCCAAGCGCTTCGCCTACCCGCCGCAGCTCGTCGTCGTCGACGGCGGCCGGCCCCAGGTCGCCGCCGCCAAGAGGGCCCTCGACGAACTCGGCATCGACGACATCGCCGTCTGCGGGCTCGCCAAGCGCCTGGAGGAGGTGTGGCTGCCGGACGACGACGATCCCGTGGTCCTGCCGCGCAGCAGCGAGGGCCTGTACCTCCTCCAGCGCGTCCGGGACGAGGCCCACCGCTTCGCGATCACCTACCAGCGCGCCAAGCGGGCCAAGCGCTTCAGGTCCGGCCCCCTGGACGACGTGCCCGGCCTCGGTGAATCACGCAAACAGGCACTGATCAAACACTTCGGCTCGGTGAAGAAGCTGCGTTCCGCGACGATCGACCAGATCTGCGAGGTTCCCGGCATAGGCCGAAAGACGGCGGAGACCATCGCCGTGGCCCTCGCCCAGGCGGCTCCCGCCGCACCCGCCGTGAACACGGCGACTGGAGAGATCATGGAAGACGACGAAGACGCGGCGCCCGCGACGACGGCGGGCCCCGTGGAGGAGCCCGTGACCGCGGGAGCCTCGGACGAACGACGGGGGCAGGAGACATGAGCGAGAACGACGCGCACGAAGCGGAACGCCCGGCGCAGACCCAGGAGGGCCACGGCGCGCCGGCCGAGGACCGAACAGAGCACGAAGCACCACAGGAAGACGGAGCACACGTGGGTACGGGCACCGAGACGGCCACGACCGCGGTCCCGGACGGGGTCATCCCCGAACTGGTGATCATTTCCGGCATGTCCGGGGCCGGCCGGTCCACCGCGGCCAAGTGTCTGGAGGACCTCGGCTGGTTCGTCGTCGACAACCTGCCGCCCGCGCTGATCCCCACCATGGTGGAGCTGGGCGCCCGCTCCCAGGGGAACGTCGCGCGGATCGCCGTCGTCGTCGACGTACGCGGCCGCCGCTTCTTCGACAACCTGCGCGAATCCCTCGCCGACCTGGAGGCGAAGCACGTCACCCGGCGGATCGTCTTCCTCGAGTCCTCCGACGAGGCCCTGGTCCGCCGCTTCGAGTCGGTGCGCCGGCCGCACCCCCTCCAGGGCGACGGCCGCATCGTGGACGGCATCGCCGCCGAGCGCGAACTGCTGCGCGAGCTGCGCGGCGACGCCGACCTGGTCATCGACACCTCCAGCCTGAACGTGCACGAGCTGCGCGCCAAGATGGACGCCCAGTTCGCGGGCGACGAGGAGCCCGAGCTGCGGGCCACCGTCATGTCCTTCGGCTTCAAGTACGGGCTGCCGGTCGACGCCGACCTGGTCGTGGACATGCGCTTCCTTCCCAACCCGCACTGGGTCCCGGAACTGCGCCCCTTCACCGGCCTGAACGAAGAGGTCTCGGCGTACGTCTTCAACCAGCCCGGCGCCAAGGAGTTCCTCGACCGCTACACCGAGCTGCTCCAGCTCATCGCCGCCGGATACCGGCGCGAGGGCAAGCGTTACGTGACCATCGCCGTGGGCTGCACCGGCGGCAAGCACCGCTCCGTGGCCACCTCGGAGAAGCTCGCCGCCCGCCTCGCCTCCCAGGGCGTGGAGACCGTGATCGTGCATCGGGACATGGGGCGCGAGTGACCGAACGTGCCGTCTCCCGGCTGTACCGGCTGCGCCGGGAGACCCCCGGTGAGCGCGCCGGCCGTCCGGTCGTGGCGCGCGGCGCCAAGCCGCGCCGCCGTGGCGCCCAGCCCAAGGTCGTCGCCCTCGGCGGCGGCATGGGTCTGTCCGCCTCGCTCGCCGCGCTGCGCAGGATCACCGGCGACCTCACCGCCGTCGTCACCGTGGCCGACGACGGCGGCTCCAGCGGGCGCCTGCGCGACGAACTGGGTGTCCTGCCCCCCGGCGACCTGCGCAAGGCCCTGGCGGCCCTGTGCGGCGACGACGACTGGGGCCAGACCTGGGCCCGCGTCATCCAGCACCGCTTCCAGTCCAAGGGCGACCTGCACGAACACGCGGTCGGCAATCTGCTGATCGTGGCCCTGTGGGAGCAGCTCGGCGACCACGTTCAGGCACTCGACCTGGTCGGCAGGCTGCTGGGCGCCCACGGCAGGGTGCTGCCCATGTCGGCCGTGCCCCTGGAGCTGCAGGCCCTGGTCAGAGGGCACGACCCGGACCGGCCCGAGGACGTCGACACCGTCCGGGGCCAGGCGACCGTGGCGCTCACCCCGGGTGAGGTCCAGTCCGTACAGGTCGTGCCGCACGACCCGCCCGCCGTGCCGGAGGCCGTCGCCGCCGTCCTCGACGCCGACTGGGTGGTCCTCGGTCCCGGCTCCTGGTTCTCCTCGGTGATCCCGCATCTGCTGGTGCCCGAACTCCTCGACGCCCTCATCCAGACGAAGGCGCGCCGGGTGCTCTCCCTGAACCTCGCTCCGCAGCCCGGAGAAACCGAAGGCTTCTCCCCGCAGCGTCATTTGGAGGTTTTGGGACGACACGCCCCTAAACTCGCCCTGGACGTGGTGTTGGCCGACGAGGCCGCCGTGCCCGACCGCGACTCTCTCGCCGACGCCGCCAAGCGGCTCGGCGCCGCGGTCGAGCTGGCGCCGGTGGCCCGGACCGACGGATCTCCGCGGCACGACCCGGAGCTGTTGGCCGCCGCGTACGACCGTATTTTTCGGATGCATGGAAGGATCGGCCCATGGCGATGACGGCAGCGGTGAAGGATGAGATTTCCCGGCTTCCCGTCACCCGGACCTGCTGCAGAAAGGCGGAGGTCTCCGCCATTCTGCGGTTCGCCGGCGGCCTTCACCTGGTGAGCGGCCGGATCGTGATCGAGGCGGAGCTGGACACCGCCATGGCGGCGCGCCGCCTGAAGCGGGACATTCTCGAGATCTTCGGCCACAGCTCCGAACTGATCGTGATGGCGCCCGGCGGACTGCGCCGCGGCTCGCGCTATGTCGTGCGGGTCGTCGCGGGCGGTGACCAGCTGGCCCGCCAGACCGGGCTCGTGGACGGCCGCGGCCGTCCCATCCGCGGCCTGCCGCCGCAGGTGGTCTCGGGGGCCACCTGCGACGCCGAGGCGGCCTGGCGCGGGGCGTTCCTGGCGCACGGCTCCCTCACGGAGCCCGGCCGTTCCTCCTCCCTGGAGGTGACCTGCCCGGGCCCGGAGGCCGCGCTCGCGCTGGTCGGTGCCGCCCGCCGGCTGTCCATCGCGGCGAAGGCCCGCGAGGTGCGCGGCGTGGACCGCGTCGTCGTCCGTGACGGTGACGCGATCGGCGCCCTGCTGACCCGCCTCGGCGCGCACGAGTCGGTGCTGGCCTGGGAGGAGCGCCGGATGCGCCGCGAGGTGCGTGCCACGGCGAACCGACTGGCCAACTTCGACGACGCCAACCTGCGCCGGTCGGCGCGCGCCGCCGTCGCCGCCGGGGCCCGCGTGCAGCGCGCCCTGGAAATCCTCGCCGACGAGGTGCCGGAGCACCTCGCCGCCGCCGGACGGCTGCGCATGGAGCACAAGCAGGCCTCCCTGGAGGAGCTGGGCGCTCTCGCCGACCCGCCGCTGACCAAGGACGCCGTGGCGGGCCGGATCCGCCGTCTGCTGGCCATGGCCGACAAGCGGGCGCAGGACCTCGGCATCCCCGGGACCGAGTCGAACCTCTCCGACGAGATGGCCGACAACCTCGCGGTCTGACCTGACGGAAGCTCAACACGCCGGTGCCGACGCCCGCTTGGGACGTCGGCGCCGGCGTTTGACCAGTCTTGAGGCGCTCTTGACTTGACCATGAACTGTCATGAGCCTGGCTCTGTTCGCTGCTGTGGCGGACCAGTGCAAGGGGGGCTCATGAGACGAAGAGCGAGCGCGATCCTCGCTACCGGCGCGCTCCTGCTGGGCGGTGCGGCCGTGGCGCCGATCGCCCAGGCGCAGAACGGGAGTTCGCCCGGGCCCGACACGAACGCCGTCAAGGTGTTCCGCGCAGAGGTCACGAAGCAGCAGGTACCCCTGCTGCTCGCGGCCGGTCAGGACGGACACGAACTCGGCGACGCCACCTGGAAGAACGGGAAGAGCACGGTCGAGGTCTACGTCACCGACCGGCAGGCCCGGAAACTGGAGAAACAGGGCGTCGACCTCACCGAACACACGCTCTCCGCCAAGGCCGAGAACCGCGTCGCCGACGCCGCCCAGGGGGTGTTCCGCCCGTACAGCGGGAAGGGCAACCTCCAGGAGGAGATCATCAGAACGGGTGAGGCCAACCCCGGTCTCACCAAGGTCGTCTCCATCGGCAAGACCCTCGGCGGCCAGGACATCCTCGCGCTCAAACTGACCAAGGGCGCGAAGAAGACCAAGGACGGCGCCAAGCCGTCGGTGCTGTACATGTCCAACCAGCACGCGCGCGAGTGGATCACCCCCGAGATGACCCGGCGGCTGATGCACTACTACCTCGACAACTACGCGACCGACCGGCGCGTCAGGAAGATCGTCGACTCGACCGAACTGTGGTTCGTGCTGTCCGCCAACCCCGACGGCTACGACTACACGTTCCAGGACGAGGACACCCGCCAGTGGCGCAAGAACCTGCGGGACGTCAACGGCGACGGCGTCATCTCCACCGGTGACGGCGTCGACCTCAACCGCAACTTCGCCTACAAGTGGGGCTACGACGACGAGGGGTCGTCCCCGAACGCCACCAGCGAGACCTACCGCGGCGCGAGCCCCGCTTCCGAGCCCGAGACCAAGGCCCTCGACGCCTTCGAGAAGCGCGTCGGCTTCACGTACGGCATCAACTACCACTCGGCCGCCGAACTGCTCCTCTACGGAGTCGGCTGGCAGGTGGCGACGCCGACCCCGGACGACGTGCTCTACAAGGCGCTCGCCGGAACCCCCGAGAACTCGGCGATCCCCGGCTACCACCCGCAGGTCTCCTCGGAGCTGTACACCACCAACGGCGAGGCGGACGGACACGCCGGCAACGTCAACGGCACGGCGATGTTCACCCCCGAGATGTCGACCTGCCAGACCGCCTCGGACCTCGACCCGGACGACGCCTGGAACGCGGCCGACTGCGCCTCCGTCTTCACCTTCCCGGACGACGAGAAGCTGATCAAGCAGGAGTTCGAGAAGAACGTCCCGTTCGCGCTCTCCGTCGCCGAGACCGCGGCCCACCCCGACCGGCCGTCCTCCTCGGTGGGCCTCGACGCCCCCGACTTCACCCCCGCCGCCTTCACCACGTCGTACTCCCGCGGCGCCGACCAGGAGGTCTCCGCCGTCGTCCGCAGGTCGGTGCGCGACAAGGAACTGAAGTACCGCGTCGACGGCGGCCGCACCCGGGACATGGCGCTCCGGCCCTGGAAGGGCGGCGAGACGTACGGCGGCGCCGACAACCTCTACTTCGACGAGTACCGCGCCAAGGTCAAGGACGGCGACCCGGGCGACAAGGTCGAGGTCTGGTTCACCGGCGAGACCAGGAGCGGGAAACCCACCTCCAGCCCGCACTTCACCTACACCGTCGCCGAACGGCCCCGCGCCGACGTCCTCGTCGTCGCCGAGGAGGGCGCCACCGCCACCCAGGCCCAGACGTACGTCGACGCGCTGAAGGCCAACGGGAAGAAGGCCCTCGTCTGGGACGTCGCCACCCAGGGCGCGCCCGACGCGCTCGGCGTCCTCGGCCACTTCGACACCGTCGTCCACTACACCGGCGCCCCGCGCCCCGGCAACGCCACCCAGCTCCAGCTGCGCGCCTTCCTCAACGAGGGCGGCAAGCTGGTCGAGGCGGGCGAACAGGCCGGCGGCAACGTCGACCTCGGCGGCGGCAACCTCTCGAACGACTTCAGCCAGTACTACCTGGGCGCCTACTCCCGTACGTCCACCCCGGGCGCCACCGGTTTCACCGGCTCCGGCCGCCTCGC
Organism: Streptomyces sp. NBC_01428; assembly: GCF_036231965.1. Classification (NCBI taxonomy): domain Bacteria; kingdom Bacillati; phylum Actinomycetota; class Actinomycetes; order Kitasatosporales; family Streptomycetaceae; genus Streptomyces; species Streptomyces sp. NBC_01428. Next base: position 6,899,555 of record NZ_CP109499.1, read on the forward strand.
CGGTGCCGCCGGAACGCTCGGCGACGCGCCCGGCAACCCGCTGAACACGGCGGGAACCTACGGCGTCACCTCGGACTCGCTGTCCGCCGCGCAGTACCCGCAGTTCGCCACCAGCGCGGGAGCGGGCCAGTTCGCCGGGACCGTCAACCCGTACGGGCCCTACGCGGGCTCCTTCATGGCCGCCGCCGTCCACACCGACGACGCCTACAAGCGCCTCACCCGCACCATCGACCTCACCGGTGTCTCCGCCGCCGACCGGCCGGCGCTGCGCTCCCAGCTCCTGTGGGACACGGAGCCCGGCTACGACCACGCGATCGTCGAGGTCCACACGACGGGCGCCGACGACTGGACCACGCTCCCCGAGGCGGGCGGCGCCACCTCGGCCACCGTGCCCACCGAGTGCGAGGCCGGCTTCCTCGCACGGGAACACCCGTGGATCCGGCACTACCTCACCGTGGAGGCGTCCGGCTGCTCCGCCACCGGCACCAGCGGCGCCTGGAACAGCTTCACCGGCGCCTCCAGCGGCTGGCAGCAGGTCTCCTTCGACCTGAGCGCGTACGCGGGCCGGTCGATCGAGGTGTCGTTCAGCTACATCAGCGACCCGAGCGCGGGCGGCCACGGCCTCCTGGTCGACGACGCGTCCCTCGTCGTCGGCGGCACCGCCACCGCGACGGAGGGCTTCGAGTCCTCCTTCGGCCCCTGGGCCGTCGCCGGACCGCCCCCGGGCAGCCCGGCCGTCCTCCGGGACTGGACCCGCACGGGAGAGCTGTTCAAGACGTACGGAGCGGTCACCACCCGCGACACCGTGCTCCTCGGCTTCGGCCTGGAACACGTCACCGCGGCGGCCGACCGCGCGGCCCTGATCGGAAAGGCCCTCTCCGCACTGCGGCGCTGACACTGCGTGACGAACGCGTGAACAGCGCGGGTGGTCCGTACCCCTACTGGCGGGTACGGACCGCCCTGCCGTGTATGGCCCTACTCGATGTCACTCCGTGGGCCTCAGGGAGGTAGGGTCGTAGGCGGTCGGGGACATCCCATACAACTCGCCGACATCTGAGTCGGCGCGTACCTAACGAGGAGATCGGTTCGTGACGATCCGCGTAGGCATCAACGGCTTTGGCCGCATCGGTCGTAACTACTTCCGCGCGCTGCTGGAGCAGGGTGCTGACATCGAGATCGTGGCTGTCAACGACCTGGGTGACACCGCGACCACCGCTCACCTGCTCAAGTACGACACCATCCTGGGCCGCCTCAAGGCCGAGGTGTCGCACACCGCCGACACGATCACCGTGGACGGCCACACCATCAAGGTCCTGTCCGAGCGCAACCCCTCGGACATCCCGTGGGGCGACCTCGGTGTCGACATCGTCATCGAGTCGACGGGCATCTTCACGAAGAAGGCCGACGCCGAGAAGCACATCGCCGGCGGCGCCAAGAAGGTCCTCATCTCGGCTCCGGCCAAGGACGAGGACATCACCATCGTGATGGGCGTCAACCAGGACAAGTACGACGCGTCGAAGCACAACATCATCTCCAACGCCTCCTGCACCACCAACTGTGTGGCGCCGATGGCCAAGGTTCTCGACGAGAACTTCGGCATCGTCAAGGGCCTGATGACGACGGTCCACGCGTACACGAACGACCAGCGCATCCTGGACTTCCCGCACTCGGACCTGCGCCGCGCCCGCGCCGCCGCCGAGAACATCATCCCGACCACGACCGGTGCCGCGAAGGCCACCGCTCTGGTCCTCCCGCAGCTCAAGGGCAAGCTGGACGGCATCGCGATGCGCGTCCCGGTCCCCACGGGCTCGGCCACCGACCTCGTCGTGACCCTCCAGCGCGAGGTCACCAAGGACGAGGTCAACGCCGCGTTCAAGAAGGCCTCCGAGGACGGCGACCTCAAGGGCTACCTGGCGTACACCGAGGACCCGATCGTCTCCTCGGACATCGTCGGCGACCCGGCCTCCTGCACCTTCGACTCCTCCCTGACCATGGTCCAGGAGGGCAACTCGGTGAAGATCCTCGGCTGGTACGACAACGAGTGGGGCTACTCCAACCGCCTCGTCGACCTCACGGTCTTCGTCGGCGGCCAGCTCTAAGTCCCGGAGCAGGCACCTCGATGTGAGACAGGGCCCGGGCAGCGCAGAGCCGCGCTGTCCGGGCCCTGTGCCACGTACTGATCGATCCGCCCTCCGGATCCGAAGAGCCTTCCTAGGAGACCTTTCATGAAGACGATCGACGAACTTCTCGCCGAGGGCGTGGACGGAAAGCGGGTCTTCGTCCGCGCCGACCTCAACGTGCCGCTGGCCGACGGACTCATCACCGACGACGGCCGCATCCGCGCCGTGCTGCCCACCGTCAAGGCGCTCGCCGACGCGGGCGCCAAGGTGATCGTGGCCTCCCACCTGGGCCGCCCCAAGGGCGCCCCGGACCCGGCCTTCTCCCTCCTGCAGCCCGCCGAACGCCTCGGTGAACTCCTGGGCGCCCCCGTGGCGTTCGCGCAGGACACGGTCGGCCCCGCCGCCCACGACGCCGTGAACGGCCTGGAGCCCGGCCAGGTCGCGGTCATCGAGAACCTCCGCTTCAACCCCGGCGAGACGTCCAAGGACGACACCGAGCGCGGCGAGTTCGCCGACCGGCTCGCGGCCCTGGCCGACGTCTACGTGGGTGACGGCTTCGGTGCCGTGCACCGCAAGCACGCCTCCGTGTACGACCTCCCGGCCCGCCTGCCGCACTACGCCGGCCACCTCATCGCCACCGAGGTCGGCGTGCTGAAGAAGCTCACCGAGGACGTCGCGCGGCCGTACGTCGTCGCGCTCGGCGGCTCCAAGGTCTCCGACAAGCTCGCCGTCATCGACCAGCTCCTCGGCAAGGCCGACCGCATCCTGATCGGCGGCGGCATGGCCTTCACCTTCCTCAAGGCCAAGGGCTACGAGGTCGGCAGCTCCCTGCTGCAGGAGGACCAGATCCCGGCCGTCACCGAGTACATGGAGCGCGCCGAGAAGACGGGCGTCGAGCTGGTGCTCCCGGTCGACGTCGTCGTCGCCCCCGGATTCCCGGACCTCAAGGCCAAGGCGTCCACCGAGCACACCGTCGTCGACGCGGACAAGATGCCCGCCGGACAGCTCGGCCTGGACATCGGCCCGAAGACCGGCGCCCTCTACGCAGCCAAGCTCGCCGACGCCGAGACCGTGTTCTGGAACGGTCCCATGGGCGTCTTCGAGCACCCCGACTACGCCGAGGGCACCAAGGCGGTCGCCCAGGCCCTCGTCGACTCCAAGGGCTTCACCGTCGTCGGCGGCGGAGACTCCGCCGCCGCTGTGCGCACCCTCGGTTTCGACGAAAACGCATTCGGCCACATCTCGACCGGTGGCGGCGCCTCCCTCGAATACCTCGAGGGCAAGACGCTCCCCGGCCTCGCCGCACTGGAGGACTGACCTACATGAGCACGCGCACGCCGCTGATGGCGGGCAACTGGAAGATGAACCTCAACCACCTCGAGGCCATCGCGCACGTCCAGAAGCTCGCCTTCGCCCTGGCGGACAAGGACTACGAGGCCTGCGAGGTCGCCGTCCTGCCGCCCTTCACCGACCTGCGCTCCGTGCAGACCCTGGTCGACGGCGACAAGCTCAAGATCAAGTACGGCGCCCAGGACATCTCGGCGCACGACTCCGGTGCCTACACCGGCGAGATCTCCGGCGCGATGCTGGCCAAGCTCAAGTGCACCTACGTGGCCATCGGCCACTCCGAGCGCCGCCAGTACCACGCCGAGACCGACGAGATCGTCAACGCCAAGGTCAAGGCCGCCTACAAGCACGGCCTGACCCCGATCCTGTGCGTCGGCGAGGAGCTGGACGTCCGCGAGGCGGGCAACCACGTCGCCCACACGCTGTCGCAGGTCGAGGGCGGTCTCAAGGACCTCCCGGCCGAGCAGGCCGAGTCCGTCGTGATCGCGTACGAGCCCGTCTGGGCCATCGGCACCGGCAAGGTCTGCGGCGCCGACGACGCCCAGGAGGTCTGCGCCGCGATCCGCGCCAAGCTGGCCGAGCTGTACTCGCAGGAGCTGGCCGACAAGGTCCGCATCCAGTACGGCGGCTCGGTGAAGTCCGGGAACGTCGCCGAGATCATGGCGAAGCCCGACATCGACGGCGCTCTGGTCGGTGGCGCGTCGCTCGACGCCGACGAGTTCGTCAAGATCGCCCGGTTCCGCGACCAGTAAGTATGCGGTAGCGGCGATTCGTCGTACCCTTGCGGGGGTCTGGTGCCCCGGCACCGGGCCCCCGTCGTCCATCCAGTTCCGAGGAAGTTGGTCCAGCCGTGGTTTTGGGGTTCTCGATCGCCCTGATCGTCTTCAGCCTGCTGCTGATGCTGCTCGTGCTGATGCACAAGGGAAAGGGCGGCGGCCTCTCCGACATGTTCGGTGGCGGCATGCAGTCGTCCGTCGGTGGTTCCTCGGTCGCCGAGCGCAACCTCGACCGCATCACCGTGGTGCTCGGCGTGCTCTGGTTCGCGTGCATCGTCGTGCTCGGCGTCCTCATGAAGATCAACAACTGATCGCCCGCCGACAACGGTACGCAGCACAACTGCACATAACGCAAGCACATTCCGCACGTAAGGCCCCATGTCCGGTACGCGCCCCCAAGCGCCGCCTATCATGGGGCTTGCGTCTAGGGGTGGGGATGTAACGCCAATCACTGGACGCGCGTTGGGCCTTACGTAGACTGAGGCGCTCGCAGCGAAGCGTCACGCCGACTCGTTTCGCGGCACCATCACGCAGGGAGTTACGACCGTGGCAAGTGGCAACGCGATCCGAGGAAGCCGGGTCGGGGCGGGGCCGATGGGCGAGGCCGAGCGCGGCGAGTCCGCGCCGCGGCTGCGCATCTCCTTCTGGTGCTCCAACGGGCACGAGACGCAGCCCAGCTTCGCCAGCGACGCGCAGGTCCCCGACACCTGGGACTGCCCGCGCTGCGGCTTCCCCGCCGGACAGGACCGGGACAATCCGCCGGACCCGCCGCGCACCGAGCCGTACAAGACGCACCTCGCGTACGTACGGGAGCGGCGCAGCGACGCGGACGGCGAGGCGATCCTCGCCGAGGCGCTCGCCAAACTGCGGGGCGAGATCTAGAAGTTCACCACCGGCCGGGCACCCAGGTGCCTGGCCGGAGCCGTTTCCCGACGGCCCGCCGGCCGGGGCCCCGCCCCGTCGCCGGCTCCCGGCATGCCCGAACCCCCTGGTGGGACCCGGTTGTCAGTGCCGCCCTCTACGGTTCGTGAAGTGGCCGGACCTGAGGGGGCGTTGTGACGGCGGCGGAGATGACGGGAGCCGGGGCCCCCGCGTGGCGCGGGGGATTCGGGAGGCTGTGGAGCGCGGCCGTGGTGTCGCGTTTCGGGGACGCCCTGCGTACGGCCACGCTGCCGCTCATCGCGGTCGGGCTCAGCGACGATCCGTTCGTCATCGCCTCCGTCACGGCCTGCGGCTATCTGCCGTGGCTGCTGTTCGGACTGCTCGGCGGAGCGCTCGCCGACCGGGTGGACCAGCGTCGTGCCATGTGGGCCGTCGACACCGTCCGCGGAGCGCTGGTCGCCTGTTTCGCCCTCGCCGTCGGACTCGGACACGCCTCGATCGGGCTGCTCGTCACCCTCGCCTTCACTCTGACGACCCTTCAGACCCTTTTCGACAACGCGTCCACCGCTCTGCTGCCCTCCCTGGTGGACCGTGCGGCGCTCGGCAGCGCCAACGCACGACTGATGACCGGGCAGCAGCTCGCCGGCGGTCTGCTCGCGAGCCCCCTGGTGCCAGTGCTGCTGACCGTGGGAGCCGCCCTGCCGTTCGCGGCCGACGCCACCTCCTACCTGCTCGCGGCCGCGCTGGTCGCCTCCCTGCGCGTCCAGGGGCCCGAGCGGGCGCCACGGCCGAGCGGCAGCACCCTGCGCAAGGAGGTGGGCGAGGGGCTGCGCGCCCTGTGGGACGACCGGGTCCTCCGGGCGATCTGCACGGCCACCCTGCTGTGCAACATCGGCATGGGCGCGCTCATCGGCACCCTGGTCCTGCACGTCACACGCTGGCTGCACGCAGGGAACGCGGGATACGCCGCGGCGATGACGGCGTACGCGGCGGGCAGCCTCTGCGGCGGTTTCGTCGCCCAGCGTCTCGCCCGCCGCTTCGGACGGGCCCGCACCCTCCTGCTGGGCGGATCGGTGCAGACGCTCGCGCTCGTGGTCATGGGCACGGTCCGCCGGCTGGACGCCCTCGTCGTGGCCATGCTGCTGCTGGGCCTGATGAACATGGTGTGGAACGTCAACCAGGTCACGCTGATGCAGCAGCGGAGCCCCGCCGCCATGGTGGGGCGCGTCAGCTCGGCGTTCCGCACCGCCTCGACCTCGGGCGCTCCGCTCGGCGCCCTGCTCGGAGGCGCCGCCGCGACGGTCTGCGGACTGAACGGGCCGGCCCTGTTCGCCGCCGCCCTCTTCGCCTTCGCCGTCGTCTCGCTGATACCCGCGGTCCAGCGGGACGTATCTGTTGTTGAGCCGGAGGACGGCGTGACGTCAGCTCATGTCCAGTCCTGATCAATTAGGTTGGAACCGGCAGCGGGGCAAGGCAGGCAAGCGCACACGCAGGAAAGAAGGCGGAAGTCCCAGATGAACGCAGACAGCCGTACCCGGCTCAACCAGACACCCGAGTGGACCGCTCTCGCCAAGCACCGCGAGGATCTCGCGGACACCCACCTGCGGGACCTGTTCGCCGCCGACCCCGGCCGCGCCGAGCGCTACGTCGTCCGGGTCGGCGATCTGCACATCGACTACTCCAAGCACCTGATCACGGACGAGACCCTCGCCCTGCTCCAGGAACTGGCCACCGCGACGGACGTGTTCGGGTTGCGGGACGCGATGTTCCGGGGCGAGAAGATCAACACGACGGAGGACCGGGCGGTGCTGCACACCGCGTTGCGGGCGCCGGCGGACGCGGTGGTGGAGGTCGACGGCGAGAACGTGGTGCCCGGGGTGCACGCGGTGCTCGACAAGATGGCCGCGTTCGCGGGGCGGGTGCGCTCGGGTGAGTGGACCGGTCACACCGGGCGGCCGATCCGCAATGTGGTGAACATCGGTATCGGCGGCTCGGATCTGGGTCCGGCGATGGCCTACGAGGTGCTGCGTCCCTTCACCGACCGCGGGCTGACGGTGCGGTTCGTGTCGAACGTGGACGGTGCGGACCTGCACGAGGCGTTGCAGGGCCTGGACCCGGCGGAGACGCTGTTCGTGATCGCGTCGAAGACGTTCACCACGATCGAGACGATCACGAACGCGACGTCCGCGCGCGAGTGGCTGCTGGAGGGTCTGAAGGCGGGTCAGGAGGCGGTCGCCCGGCACTTCGTGGCGTTGTCGACGAACAGCGGCAAGGTCGCGGACTTCGGGATCGACACGGCGAACATGTTCGAGTTCTGGGACTGGGTCGGGGGCCGGTACTCCTTCGACTCGGCGATCGGCCTGTCCCTGATGATCGCGATCGGTGCGGACCGGTTCCGGGAGATGCTGGACGGTTTCCGTCTGGTCGACGAGCACTTCCGTACGGCTCCGGCGGAGGCCAACGCGCCGTTGCTGATGGGTCTGTTGGGGATCTGGTACGGGAACTTCCACGACGCGCAGTCGCACGCGGTGCTGCCGTACTCGCACTACCTGTCGCGGTTCACGGCGTATCTGCAGCAGCTGGACATGGAGTCCAACGGCAAGTCGGTCGACCGTGAGGGCCGGCCGGTGGAGTGGCAGACGGGTCCGGTGGTGTGGGGGACGCCGGGCACCAACGGGCAGCACGCGTACTACCAGTTGATCCATCAGGGGACGAAGCTGATCCCGGCGGACTTCATCGGGTTCGCGAACCCGGTGGGTGAGCTGAGCGAGATGCTCAAGGCGCAGCACGACCTTTTGATGGCGAACTTCTTCGCCCAGACGCAGGCCCTCGCGTTCGGCAAGACGCCCGACGAGGTCCGCGCCGAAGGGGTCCCGGAGGAGCTGGTCGCGCACAAGACGTTCCGTGGTGACCATCCCACCACCACGATCCTCGCGGCCGAGCTGACGCCGTCCGTGCTGGGCCAGTTGATCGCGTTGTACGAGCACAAGGTGTTCGTCCAGGGCGCGGTCTGGAACATCGACTCCTTCGACCAGTGGGGCGTCGAACTCGGCAAGGTCCTCGCCAAACGCATCGAGCCCGCCCTCACCGACGGCACCGACGTACCGGGGCTGGACGAGTCGACCAAGGCGCTGGTCGCCACGTACCGGGAGCTGCGCGGGCGTTGAGCCCGCGGGCTGCATGAGGAGGACGCGGGCAGCGGGCGGTGGGAGTCCGCCCGCTGCCCGGACGTCCGGCACCGACCCGTACCCGTACCCGTACCCGTACGGCCGGCCGCCCGGCGGGAGCTGACGCCGGAACGCCGAACGCCGGAGAAGCCTGGACGTTCGGCTTCTCCGGCGTTCGGCGTTCGTATCGGTCAGGCGGAGGCCGGCGGGTACAGGGAGCGCGGCAGCTGGGAGGCCGCCGCCGCGTCCAGCAGCCACAGGGTGCGGGAGCGGCCCTGGGCGCCCGCCGCCGGAGCCTGGATCTCACCCGCGCCGGACAGGGCGATGGCGGCCGCCTCCGCCTTGTCCTCGCCCGCCGCGAGCAGCCACACCTCGCGGGCGGAGCGGATCGCGGGCAGGGTCAGCGAGATGCGGGTCGGGGGCGGCTTGGGCGCGCCGTGCACACCGACCACCATTCGCTCCGTCTCCCGCACCGCGGGCAGCTCCGGGAAGAGCGAGGCGACGTGGGTGTCCGGGCCGACACCCAGCATCAGGACGTCGAACTCCGGCACCGTGCCGTGGTTCTCGGGCCCCGCGGCCTTGGCCAGCTCGGCCGCGTACGCCTCCGCCGCCGCCTCGACGTCGTCCCCGTGGGGACCGTCGGACGTGGGCATCGGGTGGACCCGTGCCGCGTCCAGCGGAACCGCGTCGAGGAGGGCCGCGCGGGCCTGCGTGTCATTGCGGTCGGGGTCACCCTCGGGGAGGTAGCGCTCGTCGCCCCACCACAGGTCGAGGCGTCCCCAGTCCACGGCGTCCCGGGCGGGCTGGGAGGCGAGCGCGGCGAGGAGGCCTTTGCCGTTGCGTCCGCCGGTGAGCACGATCGAGGCGTATCCGCGCGAGGCCTGCGCGTCCACGATCTTCGTGATCAGCCGGGCCGCCGCGGCCTGGGCCATCAGTTCCTTGTCGCGGTGGACGACGAGCTGCGGAGTGTTCACTCGGCGGCCGCCTTCTTCGCCGGAGCCTTCTTGGCGGTGGACTTCTTCGCCGCGGAGCCCGACGTCGCCTTCTTGGCCGCGGACGACGAGGCGGTCTTCTTCGCCGCCGGGGCCGCCGTGGACTTCTTGGCGGCCGGAGCCGTCTTCGTGGCCGTCGCCGTCCCGCCCGAGGAGGCCTCCTCGGCGGCCGCGGCCTCCGCGTTCAGCCGGTCCACGCCGTAGCGCAGCGCCGAGGCGTAGGTGTCGTCCGGGTCGAGGCGGCGCAGTTCCTCCGCCATCAGCTCGGCCGTCTCGCGGCGCTTGAGCGCCACCGCACGGTCGGGCTGGCCCTCGATGGAGAGGGTGGCGAGGGAGCCGTCGGCCCGGTCCAGGACGATCGGGCCGCAGCTCGTGTCCATCCGCACCGCGGTGAGACCCGGGCCGGCCGACAGCGAGCGCTTGACGGGGACGTCGAGCCGGTCCGCGAGCCACATCGCCAGCAGCTCGCAGCTCGGGTTGAACTCCTCGCCCTCCACCTCGACCGCGGACACGTCGCACACGACCTGGTCCAGGGCCGCGGCCAGCATCGAACGCCAGGGCGTGATGCGGGTCCACGACAGGTCGGTGTCGCCGGGGGCGTAGGCGTCGGCGCGGGCGTTGAGCTCCCGGACCGGCGACTCCGCGGCGTAGGTGTCGGTCACGCGGCGCTGCGCGAGCGCGCCGAGCGGGTCCTTCGCCGGATCGAGCGGCGCGTTCACCGGCCACCAGGCGACGACGGGAGCGTCCGGCAGCAGCAGCGGCAGCACGACCGACTGGGCGTGGTTGAGGACCTCGCCGTACAGACGCAGCACCACCGTCTCGCCGGTGCCGGCCTCCGCTCCGAGCCGTACCTCGGCGTCGAGGCGCGACTTCGTGCGGTCGCGGGGCGAACGGGAGACGCGCTTGATGACCACGAGGATGCGCGAAGGGTGCTCGCGCGAGGCGTCGTTGGCGGCCCTCAGGGCGTCGTAGGCGTTCTCCTCGTCGGTGACGATGACGAGGGTGAGCACCATGCCGACGGCAGGGGCGCCGATTTCGCGGCGGCCCTGCACCAGCGCCTTGTTGATCTTGCTGGCCGTGGTGTCCGTGAGATCGATCTTCATGGGCGACGCCAGCTCCGTCCGTCTCGCTCGAGCATCTCGTCGGCCTCGACGGGACCCCAGGTGCCCGACGCGTACTGCGCGGGCTTGCCGTGCTTTTCCCAGTACTGCTCGATCGGGTCGAGGATCTTCCAGGACAGCTCGACCTCCTCGGTGCGCGGGAAGAGGTTCGAGTCACCGAGCAGGACGTCGAGGATCAGCCGCTCGTACGCCTCGGGGCTGGACTCGGTGAACGACTCGCCGTAGGCGAAGTCCATCGAGACGTCCCGGATCTCCATCGAGGTGCCGGGCACCTTGGAGCCGAAGCGGACCGTGACGCCCTCGTCGGGCTGGACGCGGAAGACGATCGCGTTCTGGCCCAGCTCCTCGGTCGCCGTGTGGTCGAAGGGGGAGTGCGGGGCGCGCTGGAAGACGACCGCGATCTCGGTGACGCGACGGCCGAGCCGCTTGCCGGTGCGCAGGTAGAAGGGGACGCCCGCCCAGCGGCGGTTGTCCACCTCGACCTTGATCGCGGCGAACGTGTCGGTCTTCGACGTGGGGTCGATGCCGTCTTCCTGGAGGTAGCCGACGACCTTCTCGCCGCCCTGCCAGCCGGCCGCGTACTGACCGCGGACCGTGTCCTTGCCGAGGTCCTTGGGCAGCTTGGCGGCGCCGAGCACCTTGGTCTTCTCCGCGGCGAGCGCGTCCGCGTCGAAGGAGGAGGGCTCCTCCATGGCGGTCAGCGCCATCAGCTGGAGGAGGTGGTTCTGGATGACGTCACGGGCGGCGCCGATGCCGTCGTAGTAACCGGCCCGGCCGCCGATGCCGATGTCCTCGGCCATGGTGATCTGCACGTGGTCGACGAAGGACCGGTTCCAGATCGGCTCGAACATCGTGTTGGCGAAGCGGAGCGCCAGGATGTTCTGGACGGTCTCCTTGCCGAGGTAGTGGTCGATACGGAAGACCTGGTCCGGGGCGAAGACCTGGTGCACGATCGCGTTGAGCTCCTCGGCCGACTTGAGGTCGTGACCGAAGGGCTTCTCGATGACCGCGCGGCGCCAGGAGCCGTTCGCCTGGTCGGCCAGCTTGTGCTTCTTCAGCTGCTTGATGACCACCGGGAACGCGGACGGCGGCACCGACAGGTAGAAGGCGAAATTGCCGCCGGTGCCCTGTGCCTTGTCCAGCTCGTCGATGGTGGAGCGCAGCCGCTCGAAGGCCTCGTCGTCGTCGAAGGTGCCCTGGACGAAGCGCATGCCCTGCACGAGCTGCTGCCAGACCTCCTCACGGAACGGCGTGCGCGCGTGCTCCTTGACCGCGTCGTGGACCTCTTGCGCGAAGTCCTCGTCGGCCCACTCGCGCCGGGCGAAGCCGACGAGGGAGAAGCCCGGCGGCAGCAGACCCCGGTTGGCGAGGTCGTACACCGCGGGCATCAGCTTTTTACGTGACAAATCGCCCGTGACGCCGAAGATGACCAGGCCCGACGGCCCCGCGATACGCGGGAGCCGTCGGTCTGCGGGGTCACGCAGCGGGTTGCTGCTCGACAAGGTTTCAGCCCTCCGAAGGGGCGAGGCGCTTGAGTTCCGCCTCGGTCGACTTGAGCAGGTCGTTCCAGGCCGCCTCGAACTTCTCGACGCCCTCTTCCTCGAGGAGCTGGACCACGTCGTCGTAGGCGATCCCGAGCTTCTCGACGGCGTCGATCTCGGCACGGGACTGGTCGTACGTACCGGCGACGGTGTTTCCGGTGATCCGGCCGTGGTCGTCGGTGGCCTCCAGCGTGGCCTCCGGCATGGTGTTCACGGTGTTGGGCGCGACCAGCTCGTCGACGTACAGGGTGTCCTTGTACGCCGGGTCCTTGACGCCCGTCGAGGCCCACAGCGGACGCTGCTTGTTGGCCTGCGACTTGTCCAGGGCGGCCCAGCGGTCCGAGGAGAAGACCGACTCGTACGCCTCGTAGGCGAGCCGGGCGTTCGCCAGGGCCGCCTTGCCGCGGGCGGCCTTCGCCTCGGGGGTGCCGAGGGCGTCGAGCCGCTTGTCGATCTCGGTGTCCACGCGGGACACGAAGAAGGACGCCACGGAGTGGATCTTCGACAGGTCCAGGCCGCGCTCCTTGGCCTTCTCGAGGCCGGCCAGGTAGGCGTCCATGACCTCGCGGTAGCGCTCCAGCGAGAAGATCAGCGTGACGTTGACGCTGATACCGAGGCCGATGACCTCGGTGATCGCCGGCAGACCCGCCCTGGTGGCCGGGATCTTGATCAGGGTGTTGGGACGGTCCACCAGCCAGGCGAGCTGCTTGGCCTCGGCGACGGTCGCGTGGGTGTCGTGCGCCAGGCGCGGGTCGACCTCGATCGAGACCCGGCCGTCCTGGCCGCCCGTCGCGTCGAAGACGGGCCGCAGGATGTCGGCGGCGTCACGGACGTCCGCCGTCGTGATCATGCGGATGGCCTCCTCGACGGTCACCCTGCGGGCCGCGAGGTCGGACAGCTGCTGGTCGTAGCCGTCGCCCTGGGAGATCGCCTTCTGGAAGATCGACGGGTTGGTGGTGACGCCCACGACGTGCTGCTGGTCGATCAGTTCCGCGAGGTTGCCTGACGTGATCCGCTTGCGGGACAGGTCGTCCAGCCAGATCGCGACGCCCTCCTCGGAGAGGCGCTTGAGTGCGTCTGTCATGGAAATTGCATCTCCTACGTGTCGTATGTCGGCGTCAGCGCTGGGCTGCTGCTGCGATCGATTCACGGGCGGCGTCGGCGACGTGCTCGGCGGTGAAGCCGAACTCGGCGAACAGCGTCTTGGCGTCCGCCGAAGCGCCGAAGTGCTCCAGCGAGACAATCCGTCCGGCGTCCCCGACGAAGCGGTGCCAGGTGAGACCGATACCGGCCTCCACCGAGACACGCGCCTTCACCGACGGCGGCAGGACGCTGTCCCGGTACCCCTGGTCCTGCTCGTCGAACCACTCCACGCAGGGCATGGACACGACCCGCGTGGGGACGCCCGCGGCCTGGAGACGCTCACGCGCCTCGACGGCCACATGCACCTCGGAGCCGGTGCCGATGAGGATGACCTCCGGCGTGCCGCCCTCGGCCTCGAACAGCACGTACCCGCCCTTGGCGGCGTCCTCGTTCGCGTCGTACGTCGGCACGCCCTGACGGGTCAGCGCCAGGCCGTGCGGGGCACCCTTGCCGTACACCTTCGTGTAGCGCTTGAGGATCTCGCGCCAGGCGATCGTGGTCTCGTTCGCGTCCGCGGGACGGACGACGTTCAGGCCCGGGATGGCGCGCAGCGAGGCGAGGTGCTCGACCGGCTGGTGCGTCGGGCCGTCCTCGCCGAGGCCGATCGAGTCGTGCGTCCACACGTACGTCACCGGCAGGTGCATCAGGGCCGACAGGCGGACCGCGTTGCGCATGTAGTCGGAGAACACCAGGAAGGTGCCGCCGTAGACACGCGTGTTGCCGTGCAGCGTGATGCCGTTCATCTCCGCGGCCATGGAGTGCTCGCGGATGCCGAAGTGGATCGTGCGGCCGTACGGGTCGGCCTCCGGGAGCGGGTTGTCCGCCGGGAGGAACGAGCTGGTCTTGTCGATCGTGGTGTTGTTCGAGCCGGCCAGGTCGGCGGAGCCGCCCCACAGCTCGGGGATGACCGGGCCGAGGGCCTGCAGCACCTTGCCGGACGCGGCGCGGGTGGCGACGCTCTTGCCCGTCTCGAACGTGGGGAGGTGCTCCTCCCAGCCGGCGGGCAGCTCGGTCGCGGCGATGCGGTCGTACTCGGCGGCGCGCTCCGGGCTGGCGGTGCGCCAGGCGGCGAAGCCCTTCTCCCACTCGGCACGGGCCTCACGGCCGCGGTCGAGCGCCTGGCGCGTGTGCGCGAGGACCTCGTCGGCGACGTCGAAGGACTTGTCCGGGTCGAAGCCGAGGACGCGCTTGGTGGCGGCGACCTCGTCGTCGCCGAGCGCCGAGCCGTGCGCGGCCTCGGTGTTCTGCGCGTTCGGCGCGGGCCAGGCGATGATCGAGCGCATCGCGATGAACGACGGCCGGTCCGTCACCTTCTTCGCGGCCTCGACGGCGTCGAAGAGAGCGTTCGGGTCGAGGTCGCCGTCCGGCTTCGGGGCGACCCGCTGGACGTGCCAGCCGTACGCCTCGTAGCGCTTGACGGTGTCCTCGGAGACAGCGGTCTCCGTGTCGCCCTCGATCGAGATGTGGTTGTCGTCCCACAGCAGGATCAGGTTGCCGAGCTGCTGGTGCCCGGCCATCGAGGACGCCTCCGCGGAGATGCCCTCCTGGAGGCAGCCGTCACCGGCGATGGCGTAGATGAAGTGGTCGAACGGGGACTCGCCCTGCGCGGTCTCCGGGTCGAACAGGCCGCGCTCGTAGCGGGCGGCCATCGCCATGCCCACGGCGTTGGCGACACCCTGGCCGAGGGGACCGGTCGTGGTCTCCACCCCGGGGGTGTGCCCGTACTCCGGGTGGCCCGGCGTCCTGCTGCCCCACGTCCGGAAGGCCTCGAGGTCCGCCAGCTCCAGGCCGAACCCGGCGAGGTAGAGCTGGGTGTAGAGGGTCAGGGACGAGTGGCCCGCGGACAGCACGAAGCGGTCACGCCCCACCCAGTCGGGGTCCGCCGGGTCATGCCGCATCACCTTCTGGAAGAGGGTGTACGCGACGGGCGCGAGGCTCATGGCCGTACCGGGATGGCCGTTTCCGACCTTCTGTACGGCATCGGCGGCCAGGACGCGGGCGGTGTCGACAGCCCGCTGGTCCAATGCGGTCCACTCGAGGTCTGTGGTGGTCGGCTTGGTGCTCACCCTGGGTCAGGGCTCCTCTCCACATGTCACACATGTCGAATTGCCGGTGCACTGGGCGCCCCGGCCGTTGTCGAGCCTACCCCCGTAAGTACGTGCGTTTTTTCGAGTCATTCCAGACTGCCGGGACTCTTCGGGATCCGCCTCCCGACCGGTCCGTTCCCTGTTCGACACGTGAATACGGAGCCGCTCGTCCGAGTGCTCAATCGAGTGGCGACCGGCTCTTCCAGCGGCACCTCCCAACACGAGCGCACCCCCGCGAATGCCGGGGTCTGGGCAACGTCTACAGTGGCGTGGTACGCGCGAGCCTTTACGGGGAGTTCACACCCCGGGGCTTGCTGGGATGTCTCTGTCAGGGGTGTGCGTGACGGCCGTCGAATCCCGTCCAGCCGGTGTGCTCGGGACGAGCAGCAGCCGGGGTCAGCGGCCATTCGGGGCCCGTGTCAAAGCGTTCGTGGCGCTGACGAAGCCGCGGATCATCGAACTGCTGCTGATCACCACCGTTCCAGTGATGTTCTTGGCCCAGCAGGGCGTACCCGACCTGAAGCTGGTGCTCCTCACCTGCCTCGGCGGCTACCTCTCCGCGGGCGGCGCCAACGCGCTCAACATGTACATCGACCGCGACATCGACGCCCTCATGGAGCGGACCTCGCAGCGGCCACTGGTCACCGGGATGGTCAGCCCCCGCGAGTGCCTCGCCTTCGGCCTTTCGCTGGCCGTCGTCTCGACGCTGCTGTTCGGACTCACCGTCAACTGGCTGTCCGCCTGGCTGTCGCTCGGAGCGCTCCTCTTCTACGTCGTCGTCTACACGATGATCCTCAAGCGCCGTACGTCGCAGAACATCGTCTGGGGCGGCATCGCCGGCTGCCTGCCCGTGCTCATCGGCTGGTCGTCGGTCACCGACTCCCTGTCCTGGGCGCCGGTCATCCTCTTCCTCGTCATGTTCTTCTGGACGCCGCCGCACTACTGGCCGCTGTCGATGAAGGTGAAGGACGACTACGCGCGCGTGGGCGTTCCGATGCTGCCGGTGGTCGCCAGCAACAAGGTCGTCGCCCGCCAGATCGTCATCTACAGCTGGGTGATGGTCGCCGTCTCCCTGCTGCTCACCCCGCTCGGCTACACCGGCTGGTTCTACACCGTCGTCGCGCTCGGCGCGGGCGGGTTCTGGCTGTGGGAGGCGCACGGCCTGCAGAACCGGGCCAAGTCCGAGGTCACGGGCGGCAAGCTCAAGGAGATGCGGCTCTTCCACTGGTCGATCACCTACGTGTCGATCCTCTTCGTCGCCGTCGCCGTGGACCCCTTCCTGCGGTAGGCACCTTCTCCGCCCGACGGGCGGGGTGCGTGGTCAAGGCCACGCACCCCGCCCGTCGCCGTTTGATCTACCCGTCGGTAGCATCCTGCCCATGGCAGACACCGAGCAGATCGACGAGACCCCCGGCACCGCCCAGGACCCCAAGGCCGAGCGCGTGGCCGCCCGGCTCGGACGCGAGATCGACGCCTTCGCCAAGGCGCACGGCGGGGCCGAGGCGCAGATCGCGTACCTCGGCGAGCGCGGCGCCCGCATCGTGCTCGTCGGCGAGGACGGCGGCTGGGGCGACCTCGTGGCGCCGAGCGTCGCCGTCGCGGAGGACGCCGTGAAGAAGGCCGGCGTCACCGTGCACGAGGCGTTCGACGGAGAGTTCGCGGCCAAGGTGAAGACGGGCCCGTACGAGTGGAAGCGCATGGCCGGCATCCAGCTCGGCGGACCCTCCAACGGCTGACCCGTCACCCGTCGCACGGACGGCCGACAACCGTCGGCTGTTCGCACGGGGTGTGCGCGACCAACACCTGACACCCGCTTCACCCGTTAGGACCTGAAAAGGAACGGTCCAGTCGCGGGGAGTCCGGATGATCGAAACGCCGTCCCTGGTGGACCAGTACTGCCACGGCGTACTGCGGACGGAGCTGGGCCTCGGCACGTTCGAGGCCCACCTCGCCAGAACCGAGGGGCCCCCGGCCCCCGGCACCACCTTCTTCGACACCCAGACCGGCTTCGCCGTGCGCCGCTGGTGCCCGCCCCTGCTCGGTCTGGAGCCGCACTGCACGCCGGCCCGCTATCTGGCCCGGCGTCGCGAACTCGGTGTTCTCGAATCGGGCCGCAGGCTGCTGCGCGGCAGCGGCATCACCACGTACCTCGTCGACACCGGGCTGCCCGGAGACCTGACCGGGCCGGGCGAGATGGCCTCCACCGGAGCGGCCGGGGCGCACGAGATCGTCCGCCTGGAACTGCTCGCCGAACAGGTCGCCGACACCTCCGGAACCGTCGAGTCCTTTCTCGCCAACCTCGCCGAGTCCGTCCACGGAGCCGCCGCCAACGCCGTGGCCTTCACCTCGGTCGCCGGGGTGCGGCACGGCCTGGCGCTGGCGCCCGAACCACCGGGACCCGGCGAGGTCCGCGGGGCGGCGGGCCGCTGGCTGGCGGGCCGCCGGGTGGGCGGCCCGCTCTCCGACCCCGTCCTGCTGCGCCATCTGCTGTGGATCGCGGTCGCCTCGGGCCTGCCGCTGCAACTGCACGCCGGACTGGGCGAGCCCGGCCTGCGCATCGACCGCACCGACCCCGTCCTGCTCGCCGACTTCGCCCGCGCCACCGCGGGACTCGGCACCGACCTGGTCCTGCTGCACGGCTACCCGTACCACCGGCACGCGGCGCACCTCGCCGGGGTCTTCCCGCACGTGTACGCCGATCTGGGCGCCGCCCTGGTCCGCACCGGAGCGAGGGCGGCGGCGGTCCTCGCCGAGATCCTGGAGCTCGCCCCCTTCGGCAAACTGCTCTTCTCCAGCGGCGCCCACGGCCTGCCCGAACTCCACGTCATCGGGGCCCGCCTCTTCCGTGAGGCGCTCGCCCGGGTCCTCGGCACCTGGGTCGCGGAGGGTGCCTGGTCGCTGGCCGACGCCCAGCGCGTCGCGGGCCTGATCGCCGCGGGGAACGCCCGGCGGGTGTACGCCGTGGAGTGATGCCGGGGCCCCGCTCCGCCGCGCCCCGCTGGAGGGCGCCCTTCACCGGGGCGCCGCCCGGGGCCCAGACTGTGCGGATGACCGACGACGCCACGGCCCGACTGCTCGACCGGTTCCTCCGCGGGTTGCGCGTCCTGGACCCGGTCGCCGTCTGGGCGCACGGCTCACTGGCCGGCGGGGACTACCGCGAGGGGCGCAGCGACCTCGACCTCATCGCCGTACTGGAGGAGGATCCCTTCCGGCTGCCCACCGCCCGCGCGGTGCTCGGGCTGCACCGGCGGCTGCGGGCAGCCGAGCCACTGGCCCGCAGACTGCACTGCAGCTACCTGACACCCGCGACGGCGGCCGACGCCGAACGGTCGCACCTGACCTGGGCGCACGACGGCCCGATGAGGCGGCCGGTCACCCCGGTCACCCGCTGCGAGCTGCACACCTTCGGGCGCGTCCTGCACGGCACGCCCCCGGCGGGACTGCTGCCGCCCGTTCCCCCGAGCGAGCTGAGGGCCTTCGTCGTCAGGGACCAGAAGGAGTTCTGGCGTCCCGCCGTGGACAAGGCGCGGCTGTGGCGGCAGGACGTGTGGGTCGACCTGGGCACGATCACGTACGCGCGGGCGACGGCGACACTGCGGGACGGGCGACTGATCACCAAGCGGGAAGCGCTCGACCTGCTCCCCGGGCTCGGGGCTCCCCAGGACGTCGTCGACGACATCACGGGACGCCGCTACGGGGAGCCCGGACCGACCGACCCGGCCTGGCGGGACCGCCGGGCCGACCGCACGAGAAGCTACCTGGGACCCGCCATCGACTCCCTCGTGGCGGCCCACGGCACCGCTACGCGCGCGTGAGGGCCGATTCCGTCGCCGGGCCCGGGACGTCCGCCACGATCTCCGGGCGTTCCCGCAGGGCCAGCAGGACGCGCACGACCCCGATCCACACGAGGCAGGAGCCGAGCATGTGGACGGCGACCAGCGCCTCGGGCAGGTCGGTGAAGTACTGCACGTAGCCGATGACGCCCTGGGACAGCAGGATCAGGAACAGGTCCCGGGTGCGGTGCAGCGGGCCGCGCGGCGCGTCGACCGCCTTGAGGACGAACCAGAGCGCGAACGTCAGCGTCACCACGATCCACGCCAGCACGGCGTGCAGCTTGGCGACGTTCTCCCAGCTCACGTGCATCCGGTCGACCTCGCTGGAGTCGCCCGCGTGCGGACCCGCGCCGGTGACGACGGTGCCGACCGCGATCAGCAGGACGGCCGCGACGACCAGGCACCAGACGAGCTGCTGCACCGACCCGCCGACCAGCGGACGCGGCGCGCCGTCGCCCTCGCGGGTGCGCTGCCACATGAGGGCGGCGACCGTGATCAGAGCGGTGGACAGCAGGAAGTGGGCGGCGACCGTGTAGGGGTTCAGACCGACCAGGACGACGATGCCGCCGAGCACCGCGTTGCTCATGACGATCCAGAACTGCGCCCAGCCGAGTCGGGTCAGGCCGCGTCGCCACGGCTTCTGCGAGCGGGCGGCGACGATCGCCCAGCCGACGGCCGCGCACAGCACGTACGTCAGCATGCGGTTGCCGAACTCGATCGCGCCGTGGAAGCCCATCTCGCTGGTCGCGGTGAGCGAGTCGTCGGTGCACTTGGGCCAGGTCGGGCAGCCGAGGCCGGAACTGGTGAGCCGCACGGCACCGCCGGTGACCACGATGACGACGGACATGACGAGCGCGGCGAACGCCGCGCGCCGCACCGTGCGGGTCGTCGGGGTCCAGCGTTCGGCGATGAAGGCGAGCGGGTTGCGCACCGCGCTGAGGGCGTCGGCTCGGGTCAGGTTCGGCACGCGCACCATCGTAGGGGGCTGCTTGTGCACGCTTTCACGAGGGTCCGGTTCACCGGAGTCCACCCGATTACTCCCAGCGGAAGAACTTCCCGGCCGCGCCGAGCCCCAGGACCGCCCAGACGGCCAGGATCCCCAGGTCGGCCCACGGCATCGAGGCACCGTGCTGGAGCACGTCCCGCAGTCCGTCGGAGAGCGCCGAGATGGGCAGCAGACCCAGGACGTCCTGGACGCCGGCCGGGAACTTGTCCATCGGCACGATCACTCCGCCGCCCACCAGGAACAGCAGGAACACCAGGTTGGCGGCGGCCAGCGTCGCCTCGGCCCTGAGCGTGCCCGCCATCAGCAGTCCCAGCCCCGAGAAGGCCGCCGTGCCGAGGACCAGCAGGAGGAGCACGGCGAGCGGGTTGCCGTGCGGCGACCAGCCCAGCGCGAAGGCGATCACGGTCAGCAGGATCACCTGGAGGATCTCCGTGACCAGGACCGCCGCCGTCTTCGCGGTCATCAGGCCCCAGCGGGGGAGCGGTGAGGCCGCCAGCCGCTTCAGGACGCCGTAGCGGCGCTCGAAGCCCGTGGCGATCGCCTGTCCGGTGAACGCCGTCGACATCACGGCGAGGGCCAGGACGCCGGGCGTGAGGAAGTCGACCGCCTCGCCCGCGCCGGTGTCGACGATGTCGACCGTGCTGAACAGCACGAGCAGCAGGGTCGGGATGATCACGGTGAGGAGGAGCTGCTCGCCGTTGCGGAGCAGCATCCTCGTCTCCAGAGCGGCCTGCGCGCCGATCATCCGCGGCAGCGGCGAGGCCCCCGGCTTCGGGGTGTACGTACCGGCGGTGGTCACGAACGCAGCTCCTTGCCGGTCAAGTCGAGGCTGTGCCGTCCCGGGGGACGACCCCCGGACCCCCGGCCGTCGTGCAGTGGGTGCCTGTTCACGAACGCAGCTCCTTGCCGGTCAGCTCGAGAAAGACGTCCTCGAGCGTGTGGCGTTCCACGGAGATCTTCTCCGGCATCACGCCGTGCTGGGCGCACCAGGACGTCACCGTCGCCAGCAGCTGGGGGTCGATCTTGCCGCCGACCCGGTAGGCGCCCGGGGTCAGCTCGGCCGCCGTGCAGTCCGCCGGGAGCGCCTTGAGCAGGGAGCCCACGTCGAGTCCGGGCCGGCCGCCGAAGCGCAGGGTGTTCTCGGCGCCGCCGCGGCACAGCGCCTCGGGCGAGCCCTGGGCGATGACCTTGCCGGCGTCGATGATCGCGACGTCGTCGGCGAGCTGCTCGGCCTCGTCCATGTAGTGGGTGGTGAGGATGACGGAGACGCCGTCCGACCGGAGGTCGCGCACGAGGTCCCAGGTGGCGCGGCGGGCCTGCGGGTCGAGGCCCGCGGTCGGCTCGTCGAGGAAGACGAGCTCGGGCCGCCCGACGACCGCCATGGCGAGCGCGAGGCGCTGCTGCTGGCCGCCCGACAGCCTCCGGTACGTCGTCCGCCCGCAGCTCTCCAGGCCGAGCCGCTCGATGAGGGCGTCCACGTCCAGCGGGTGGGCGTGCAGCTTCGCGACGTGGCGGAGCATCTCGTCGGCGCGGGCGCCGGAGTAGACCCCGCCGGACTGGAGCATCACGCCGATGCGGGTGTGCAGCTCGCCGGACTGTCTCACCGGGTCGAGACCGAGGACGCGCACCGTGCCGGAGTCCGGCTTGCGGTACCCCTCGCAGGTCTCGACCGTGGTCGTCTTCCCGGCGCCGTTGGGTCCGAGTACGGCGGTGACACCCGCCGAGGCCACCAGGTCGAGGCCGTCCACCGCGGTCTTCGTGCCGTACCGCTTCACCAGGGCCTGGACCTGGACCACGGGCTCGCTTCGCATGAGGCGCAAGTCTAGGGACGCCGCCGGGACCCGGAACCGCCGGGGGCGGAGGCCACCTCGACGTACAGGTCCCGCGGCCGGTGCAGCGGAAGCCAGCGCTCCGCGTATGCCACCGCCTCGGCCACCGGGAACAGCCGGGCGGCGGCCGCGCCCACGGTGCCCCGGACGACCGGACGGTCCCGCTCGAAGTCGGCGCCCAGCTCCGCGAACAGCTCGGAGGTGATCGACACCTCGCGCACGGTCCGCCAGCCCTCGGGCGACGGGCGTCCGACCTCGACGACGGGGGAGGGCACCCGGTACTCGGCCAGATGGAAGCTGGTGCACGTGTCGTAGCCCGCGCCGAGGAGCAGGACGCGGGCGCCGCCGGCCTCCAGGCGGGCCAGCGGGCTGCGCTCGCCGAGCCGGCAGTCGGGGGCGTGCCCCTCGACGATCCGCGCCGCGCCCGGGCCCAGCGCCGCGAACGAGGTCTCCGGGTGGGCGCTGCGCAGGGCGCCGGGCCAGGTCCGGACGGTCTCGGGTATCACCCCGACGCCGCGGGAGGGCGTCACCTCGGGGTCGTAGGCGGGCATGGTCGCCCGGATGGTCGGCCACCATTCCTCGGGAACCGGCGGATTGCTCCACAGGGCCGGGTCCGAGAGGTCGCCGGACTGCGTCGGGACCACCAGCGTTCCGTCCGGACCGAGCGCGTCGAGCAGTCCTTGGACCAGGGCGACGGGCCCGCCGTTGACCCATCCGAGGGAACTGAGCGAGGAGTGCACGAGGAGCGTCTCGCCCGCGCGTACGCCGAGGGTGCGCAGGTCCGCGGCCAGGGTGTCCCGGGTGACGAGTGGGCCGGTCGGAGGGGGTGTCGACATGGTTCCGGAGTCTCCCCGAGAGGGGGGCCCGGCGCCACCGAATTGATCGATCAAAGATCGTTTGCGCAGGTCACCTTAGGTATACCTAAGTGATGCAGCGCACCGTCCCTCGTGAGGGGGGTGGGTTGTCAGGCTCTGAGGAATTACGCAACAATGGTGTTGTGAAATACGTTGGCGAGGCTCGGGAGACCCCCACGGGGGCCCCGCAGGAGGAGCTCGCGACCGGAGAGCGCTCGACGCGCAACCGGGTCGCGCGATCCATCCTGGACCACGGCCCGTCGACGGTGACCGACCTCGCGGGACGGCTGGGACTGACCCCGGCCGCCGTGCGCCGTCACCTCGACGCGCTCGTCGCCGACGATGTCGTGCAACCGCGCGAGCAGCGGGTCTACGGAGCGCGTACGCGCGGCCGGCCCGCCAAGGTGTTCGCCCTGACCGACTGCGGCCGCGACGCCTTCGACCAGTCCTACGACAAGCTCGCCGAGGACGCCCTGCGCTGGATCGCCGAGCGCGAGGGCGGGGACGAGGCCATCCTGTCCTTCGCCCGCGCCCGGATCGCCGCGCAGGCCGAGGTGTACCGCGAGGTCATCGAGGCCGCGCCGCCCGAGGAGCGCACCGAAGCCCTGGCCAGGGCCCTGAGCGCCGACGGGTACGCTGCTACGGCGCGTAGCGCACCGGTCGGGGAGCAGCTCTGCCAGCACCACTGCCCGGTCGCTCACGTCGCCGAGCGGTTCCCGCAGCTGTGCGAGGCGGAGACGGAGTTCTTCTCCCAGCTGCTCGGCACGCACGTCCAGCGACTGGCCACCATCGCCCACGGCGACGGGGTGTGCACGACGTTCATCCCCAAGATTTCCCACACAGCTCACAACGCATCTGCAAGCACGGCCGGGAGGAACCCCGCATGACGCTCCCCACGGAGACTGCTCACCCCGAACTCGAGGGCCTGGGCAAGTACGAATACGGCTGGGCCGACTCCGACACGGCCGGCGCCTCTGCCAAGCGCGGCATCAACGAGGACGTCGTCCGTGACATCTCCGGGAAGAAGAGCGAGCCGGAGTGGATGACCAAGCTCCGCCTCAAGGGCCTGCGCCTCTTCGAGAAGAAGCCCATGCCCAACTGGGGTTCGGACCTCTCGGGCATCGACTTCGACAACATCAAGTACTTCGTGCGCTCCACGGAGAAGCAGGCGGAGTCCTGGGAGGACCTGCCCGAGGACATCAAGAACACGTACGACAAGCTCGGCATCCCGGAGGCGGAGAAGCAGCGCCTCGTCGCCGGTGTGGCCGCGCAGTACGAGTCCGAGGTCGTCTACCACCAGATCCGCGAGGACCTGGAGGAGCAGGGCGTCATCTTCCTGGACACCGACACCGCTCTCAAGGAGCACCCGGAGCTCTTCAAGGAGTACTTCGGCACGGTCATCCCGGTCGGTGACAACAAGTTCGCCTCGCTGAACACGGCCGTGTGGTCCGGCGGTTCCTTCATCTACGTGCCGAAGGGCGTGCACGTCGAGATCCCGCTCCAGGCCTACTTCCGTATCAACACGGAGAACATGGGCCAGTTCGAGCGGACGCTGATCATCGTCGACGAGGACGCCTACGTCCACTACGTCGAGGGCTGCACGGCGCCGATCTACAAGTCGGACTCCCTGCACTCCGCGGTGGTCGAGATCATCGTGAAGAAGGGCGCCCGCTGCCGCTACACGACCATCCAGAACTGGTCGAACAACGTCTACAACCTGGTCACCAAGCGCGCCGTGGCGTACGAGGGCGCGACCATGGAGTGGATCGACGGCAACATCGGCTCCAAGGTCACCATGAAGTACCCGGCCGTCTACCTGATGGGCGAGCACGCCAAGGGCGAGACGCTGTCGATCGCCTTCGCGGGCGAGGGCCAGCACCAGGACGCCGGCTCCAAGATGGTCCACATGGCGCCGAACACCTCCTCGAACATCGTGTCGAAGTCGGTGGCGCGCGGTGGCGGCCGTACGTCCTACCGCGGTCTCGTCGAGATCGGTGAGGGCGCCCACGGCTCGAAGTCCAACGTGCTGTGCGACGCGCTGCTCGTCGACACCATCTCCCGCTCGGACACCTACCCCTACGTGGACGTCCGCGAGGACGACGTGTCCATGGGCCACGAGGCGACCGTCTCCAAGGTCTCCGAGGACCAGCTCTTCTACCTGATGAGCCGTGGTCTGACGGAGTTCGAGGCGATGGCGATGATCGTGCGCGGCTTCGTGGAGCCCATCGCCAAGGAGCTCCCCATGGAGTACGCCCTGGAGCTCAACCGGCTGATCGAGCTGCAGATGGAGGGCTCGGTCGGCTAGACCGGCCCGCCCACCAGCAGCCAGCGAAACCTGACGTAGGAAGAGAGCAGACCGACAGCCATGGCTGAGGCCCTTAACATCCCGGTGGGATCCACCACCGCCGGACAGATCGCGGTGGCCGCCGAGTCGACCGTCGCCACGCGCATGAGCGCGCCCCCGTCCTTCGACGTGGCGGACTTCCCCGTCCCCCACGGCCGCGAGGAGGAGTGGCGGTTCACCCCGCTGGAGCGCCTGCGCGGGCTGCACGACGGCACCGCGGTCGCCACCGACGGTGCCGTGAAGGTCGCCATCGGCACCCCCGACGGTGTCACGGTGGAGACCGTCGGGCGTGACGACGAGCGGCTCGGCAGGGC
Organism: Streptomyces sp. NBC_01428; assembly: GCF_036231965.1. Classification (NCBI taxonomy): domain Bacteria; kingdom Bacillati; phylum Actinomycetota; class Actinomycetes; order Kitasatosporales; family Streptomycetaceae; genus Streptomyces; species Streptomyces sp. NBC_01428. Next base: position 6,924,911 of record NZ_CP109499.1, read on the forward strand.
GGGGACCCCCGTGGACCGCGTGGCCGCGCAGGCCTACGCGTCCTTCGACAAGGCCTCCGTCGTGACCGTCCCCAAGGAGACGGTCCTCACCGAGCCGATCCGCATCGTCGTGCACGGTGAGGGCGGCACCGCCTACGGACACCAGGTCGTCGAGCTGGGAGCCTTCGCCGAGGCCGTCGTCGTCATCGACCACACCGGTGACGCGGTCCTCGCCGCCAACGTCGACTACATCCTCGGCGACGGCGCCAAGCTGACGGTCGTCTCCGTCCAGGACTGGGACGACAAGGCCGTGCACGTGGGCCAGCACAACGCCCTCATCGGCCGCGACGCGACCTTCAAGTCCTTCGTGCTCACCTTCGGCGGCGACCTCGTCCGGCTGCACCCGCGGATCGCCTACGCGGGCACCGGCGGCGAGGCCGAGCTGTTCGGCCTCTACTTCACCGACGCCGGCCAGCACCAGGAGCACCGCCTCCTGGTCGACCACAACACCCCGCACTGCAAGTCCAACGTCATGTACAAGGGCGCGTTGCAGGGCGAGGGCGCCCACGCGGTGTGGATCGGCGACGTCCTCATCGAGGCCGCCGCCGAAGGCACGGACACCTACGAGATGAACCGCAACCTGGTTCTGACCGACGGTGCCCGCGTCGACTCCGTGCCCAACCTGGAGATCGAGACCGGCGAGATCGTCGGCGCCGGCCACGCCTCCGCGACCGGGCGCTTCGACGACGAGCAGCTCTTCTACCTGATGGCCCGCGGCATCCCGGCCGAGGACGCCCGTCGCCTGGTGGTCCGCGGCTTCTTCGCCGAACTGGTCCAGCAGATCGGTGTCGACGACATCGAAGAGCGCCTTCTCGCGAAGATCGACGAGGAGCTGGAGGCGTCGGTCTGATGCCCGGCACCTTCGTGCGCGCCTGTGGGCTGAGCGAGCTGGAGGAGGACACCCCGAAGCGGGTGGAACTCGACGGCACGCCGGTCTCGGTCGTGAGGACCGAGGGGGAGGTGTTCGCGATCAACGACATCTGCTCGCACGCGAACGTCTCGCTCTCCGAGGGCGAGGTGGAGGACTGTCAGATCGAGTGCTGGCTGCACGGTTCCGCCTTCGACCTCCGCACCGGCAAGCCGTCCGGCCTTCCCGCGACGCGCCCCGTCCCCGTATACCCCGTACAGATCGAAGGGGACGACGTGCTCGTCTCCCTCAACCAGGAGTCCTGAGGAACCCATGGCAACGCTTGAAATCCACGACCTGCACGTCACCGTCGAGGCCGACAACGCCACGAAGGAGATCCTCAAGGGCGTCGACCTGACCGTGAAGCAGGGCGAGACGCACGCCATCATGGGCCCCAACGGCTCGGGCAAGTCGACTCTCGCCTACTCGCTCGCGGGTCACCCCAAGTACACGATCACCGGCGGCACCGTCACGCTCGACGGCGAGGACGTCCTGGAGATGTCCGTCGACGAGCGCGCCCGCGCCGGCCTGTTCCTGGCGATGCAGTACCCGGTCGAGATCCCCGGTGTCTCCGTCTCCAACTTCCTGCGCACCTCCGCCACCGCCGTCCGCGGCGAGGCCCCCAAGCTGCGGACGTGGGTGAAGGAGGTCAAGGAGACCATGGAGCGTCTCTCCATGGACCCGGCCTTCGCCGAGCGCAACGTCAACGAGGGCTTCTCCGGCGGTGAGAAGAAGCGCCACGAGATCCTCCAGCTGGAGCTTCTCAAGCCGAAGATCGCGATCCTCGACGAGACCGACTCCGGCCTCGACGTCGACGCCCTGCGCGTCGTCTCCGAGGGCGTGAACCGCGTGCGCGAGTCGGGCGAGGTGGGCACCCTGCTCATCACCCACTACACGCGCATCCTGCGCTACATCAAGCCCGACTTCGTCCACGTCTTCTCCGGCGGCCGCATCGTCGAGTCCGGTGGCGCCGAGCTCGCCGACAAGCTGGAGAACGAGGGCTACGAGTCGTACGCACTCGACGCGAAGGGTGGCGTATCCGCGTGACACAGCTGCCGGGCCTCCTCACCGAGTCCAATCTTCTTGGCGAGGCGATCCGCAAGGACTTCCCCATCCTGGACCGACAGGTCCACGACGGCCGGAAGCTCGTGTACCTGGACAACGCGGCGACCTCGCAGAAGCCGCGTCAGGTGCTGGACGCCCTCAACGAGTACTACGAGCGCTACAACGCCAACGTCCACCGCGGTGTGCATGTGCTCGCCGAGGAGGCCACGGCGCTGTACGAGGGCGCGCGCGACAAGGTCGCCGCGTTCATCAACGCGCCGAGCCGCGACGAGGTGATCTTCACCAAGAACGCCTCCGAGTCGCTCAACCTCGTGGCCAACATGCTCGGCTGGGCCGATGAGCCCTACCGCGTCGACCACGAGACCGAGATCGTCATCACGGAGATGGAGCACCACTCCAACATCGTTCCGTGGCAGCTGCTCTCGCAGCGCACCGGCGCGAAGCTGAAGTGGTTCGGCCTCACCGACGACGGCCGTCTCGACCTGTCGAACATGAACGAGATCATCACCGAGAAGACGAAGATCGTCTCCTTCGTGCTGGTGTCGAACATCCTGGGCACCGTGAACCCGGTCGAGGCGATAGTGCGCCGCGCCCAGGAGGTCGGTGCGCTGGTCCTGATCGACGCGTCGCAGGCCGCCCCGCACATGCCGCTCGACGTGCAGGCCCTCCAGGCCGACTTCGTGGCCTTCACCGGCCACAAGATGTGCGGCCCGACCGGCATCGGTGTCCTGTGGGGACGCCAGGAGCTCCTTGAGGACCTCCCGCCGTTCCTCGGCGGCGGCGAGATGATCGAGACCGTGTCGATGCACTCGTCGACGTACGCGCCGGCGCCGCACAAGTTCGAGGCGGGCACCCCGCCGATCGCGCAGGCGGTCGGTCTGGGCGCGGCCGTCGACTACCTCTCGTCGATCGGCATGGACAAGATCCTCGCCCACGAGCACGCCCTCACCGAGTACGCGGTGAAGCGGCTCGCGGACGTCCCCGATCTGCGGATCATCGGCCCCACCACGGCCGAGGACCGCGGCGCGGCGATCTCGTTCACGCTGGGCGACATCCACCCGCACGACGTGGGCCAGGTCCTCGACGAGCAGGGCATCGCGGTCCGGGTCGGTCACCACTGCGCCCGTCCGGTCTGCCTGCGGTACGGAATTCCTGCGACCACGCGAGCGTCGTTCTATCTGTACTCCACGCCGGCCGAGATCGACGCTCTGGTCGACGGTCTGGAGCACGTACGGAACTTCTTCGGCTGAGGGGCTGGCTGAGAACGTGAAGCTGGATTCGATGTACCAGGAAGTCATCCTGGACCACTACAAGCACCCGCACGGGCGCGGTCTGAGGGACGGCGACGCCGAGGTGCACCACGTCAACCCCACCTGCGGTGACGAGATCACGCTGCGGGTGAAGTACGACGGCGAGCGGATCGAGGACATCTCGTACGAGGGTCAGGGCTGCTCGATCAGCCAGGCCTCGGCCTCCGTACTGAACGACCTCCTCGTCGGCAAGGACGTCACCGACGCGCAGAAGATCCAGGAGACCTTCCTGGAGCTGATGCAGTCCAAGGGCCGGATCGAGCCCGACGACGCCATGGAGGAGGTGCTGGAGGACGCGGTCGCGTTCGCCGGTGTCTCCAAGTACCCGGCTCGGGTGAAGTGCGCCCTCCTGAGCTGGATGGCGTGGAAGGACGCGACGGCCCAGGCGCTGGGCGACGAGCCCGAGAAGGCTGTGAGGAAGACGGCATGAGCGAGAACACTGTGACATCGGGCGAGAGCCTGACGACGAAGCCGGCCTCGGAGGAGGAAGTCCGCGAGGCGCTGTACGACGTGGTCGACCCCGAGCTGGGCATCGACGTGGTCAACCTCGGCCTCATCTACGGCATCCACATCGACGACGCGAACATCGCGACCATCGACATGACCCTGACGTCGGCGGCCTGTCCGCTCACCGACGTCATCGAGGACCAGGCCAAGTCCGCCACGGACGGCCTCGTCAACGAACTGCGCATCAACTGGGTCTGGATGCCGCCGTGGGGCCCGGACAAGATCACGGACGACGGCCGCGAGCAGCTCAGGGCGCTCGGCTTCAACGTCTGAGACCCCGGGACCGCGCCGGTCGGCTGCTCCGGCAGTCCGTCCGTCCCGTACTCCGGTACGTCGCAAGGGGCGGCACCTTCGGGTGCCGCCCCTTCGCGTGTTCCCGGGGTCAGGTGCCTATGCCGGGGGAGTGCCGGGCGTGCCTGGCGTGCCGGGTGTGGCGGCCACGCGGGCCAGGATGTCCGCGAGGCCCTCCCGGCGGATGCGCCGGTCGATGTAGAGCAGGGTCGTCACCAGCGGCAGGAACACGGCCGACAGGAGCTGGGTCAGGAACGTCGTGGCCAGCGTGACCGCCAGATAGGGCATCAGGTCGGGCAGCACGTCGTGGAACAGCTCCGCGGCGTCCGCCGGAGGCGCCGCCGCGGGGTCGTAGGAGGAGAAGATCGGCATCGTGAACATGAACGGCATCCGCACCAGCGAGGCCAGCGTCGTCACGATGACCAGGCCGAGCAGCGAGACGCCGAACGTGCGCCACCAGGCCCCGCGCACCAGCCGCACGGACCGCCGCATCGCGGTCACGGGCGAGGCGTCCTCCAGGACGGCGGCTGAGGGGGCGAACGAGAACAGTACGTACAGCCACACCGCCGCCGCGGCGGAGGCGGGCGCGAGCAGGAAGAAGAGCACGGCGGGCAGCGACGACCCGGACGACAGGGCGATCGTGACGGCGAAGAGGACCACGCCGACGACGAGGGGGAGCAGCACGGCCAGGCCCGACAGGACCGTCACGCCGAGCACCGACGGGATCCGCCGCCGCGCCCGCCGCCACACCGCGGCGACCCGGGCGCGCCGGCCGAGCACCGCCTCGTGCAGGGTGGCCACGCAGGCGGCCTGCACCACGGCGTTGGCCAGCGGCATCGTCAGTACGGCGAGGGCCCAGACGAGGCCGAACGCCGCCAGCAGGGGCCGGACGTCCGACCAGTGCGCCGTGCCGTGCGCGTCGGTGAGCCGGTGGACGTGGTCCGCCACCGCGCTGTAGGCGAAGGTGCCGGCGCCGGCCAGGATGATCCCGAGCCCCAGGTAGACGGGGCCGGCCACCCCGAACAGCGGCTTCGCGTAGCGGCCCATCGTGGTGAAGGCGCCGCTGAGGACCGAGTCCACCCCCAGCGGGGCCAGCGGTATCACGCCCGGCTTGGGCGGCGGTGGCGGCGGTGTCCAGCCCCAGCCGCCCGGCGCACCGGCATACGGCCCCTGCGGCCCTTGAGGTCCCCACCCGGATCTGTCCGACATACCTCGTGTGCTCCATCGTCCCGGGAGTCCGTGCGACTCCGCCCCCACTGTGATCGCGAACGATATCCGCTGGTGCGTGCGGCGCCCATGGGATTGATGGACCTGACATGTGTACGGGTGTACGCATCGATGTGTACCCTTGTACGCATGGGATACGTACTGCTCGCCGGAGCCATCGCGGCGGAGGTCGGCGCGACCACCGCGATGAAGTACACGGAAGGCTTCAGCAGGCTCTGGCCCTCGCTGCTGACCGTCCTCGGATACGTCATCGCGTTCGCGCTGCTCGCCCAGACCCTGAAGACCATCTCCGTCGGCACGGCCTACGCGATCTGGGCCGGCGTCGGCACCGCCGCCATCGCCGCGATCGGCGCACTGTTCCTCGGCGAGGGACTCACGGTCGCGAAGGCGGGCGGCATCGTGCTGATCATCGGCGGGGTCGTCCTGCTCAACCTGGGCGGGGCGCACTGATGGCCGCGCGGACGGCTTCGCGCTCCGCCGATTCCGGGGTCGCGTCGGGCCCCGCGGACGGCGGCCGCTGATGGCCCGGCGGTACGACCCGGAGCGGCGGCAGCGGATCATCGACGCGGCGATCCGCGTCGTCGGCGCCAAGGGCATCGCGGGGCTCAGCCATCGCTCCGCCGCCGCCGAGGCCGACGTACCCCTCGGCTCCACCACCTACCACTTCAAGACCCTCGACGAGCTGCTCGTCGCCGCGCTGCGCCAGGCGAACGAGGGCTTCGCCAAGGTGCTCGCGGCGCGCGGTGCGCTGGAGGACACCCGCACCGACCTGGCCGCCGAACTCGCCGGGCTGATCGGCGAATGGCTGGCGGGCGACCGCACCGGCGTGGAGCTGGAGTACGAGCTGTACCTCGCGGCTCTCCGCAGGCCCGCCCTGCGCCCGGTCGCCGCCGAGTGGATCGACAGCCTCGTCGAACCGCTGGCCCGCCGTACGGATCCGGTGACCGCGCGCGCCCTCGTCGCCCTGCTGGACGGCATCTGCCTCCAGGTCCTGCTGACCGGCACGTCCTACGACGAGGGGTACGCGCGCGAGGTGCTGGCGCGCGTCCTGCCCTGAGAGCGGGCCGTCCGTCGCGGCGACGCCAACGCGCGAGGTGGGGGACCGTGGTGCCGGTGGCGCGCCCGGTACCTGAGACACCCCCCGGACCGGTTCGCCCGGGCGGGCCACGCCACGTTAGGTTTCACCCATGACCGACACGACTGCTTCTCGCACCACCGGCGCCGTCGCCGCCGGGCTCGCCACCCTCACCGCCGACGGCAGCGTTCTCGACACCTGGTTCCCCGCGCCCGAACTGTCCGCCGAACCCGGCCCGGCAGGCACCGAGCGGCTGTCCGCCGAGCGGGCCGTCGAGCTGCTCGGCGAGGGCGCCGCCCAGGCGATCGGCCCGGACGCCCGGCGCGGCGTCGAGGTGGTCGCGGTCCGTACGGTCATCGCGTCCCTCGACGACAAGCCGCTCGACGCGCACGACGCCTACCTGCGCCTGCACCTCCTCTCGCACCGCCTGGTCAAGCCGCACGGCCAGAACCTCGACGGCCTGTTCGGCCTGCTCGCCAACGTCGCGTGGACCTCGCTCGGCCCCGTCGCCGTCGACGACATCGAGAAGGTCCGGCTGAACGCCCGCGCCGGCGGCCTGCACCTCCAGGTGACCTCCATCGACAAGTTCCCGCGCATGACGGACTACGTCGCCCCGAAGGGCGTCCGGATCGCCGACGCCGACCGGGTCCGCCTCGGCGCGCACCTCGCCGAGGGCACGACGGTCATGCACGAGGGCTTCGTGAACTTCAACGCGGGCACGCTCGGCACCTCCATGGTCGAGGGCCGCATCTCCGCCGGTGTCGTGGTCGGCAACGGCTCGGACATCGGCGGCGGCGCCTCCACCATGGGCACCCTGTCCGGCGGCGGCAACGTCCGCATCACCATCGGCGAGCGCTGCCTCGTCGGTGCGGAGGCGGGAGTCGGCATCGCCCTCGGCGACGAGTGCGTCGTCGAGGCCGGTCTCTACGTCACGGCCGGCACGCGCGTGACGATGCCCGACGGAGAGATCGTCAAGGCCCGCGAGCTCTCCGGCGCCTCGAACATCCTGTTCCGCCGCAACTCGGTCACCGGCAAGGTCGAGGCCCGCCCGAACAACGCGGTGTGGGGCGGCCTGAACGAGGTTCTGCACAGCCACAACTGACGGCCGGTCACCGGCGGCCCGCCGGTGTCGCACGGTGTGCGGTCGAGGCCCTTCCGCGGGTGCGGGAGGGCCTCGGGCGTGTCCGGGGGGCGTCACCCGGGTCCCGACCGTTCTCCTACGCTCCGGCGTCCAGGGTGGCGGCGAAATCCCGCAGGGCGTCGAAGTCGTCCTCGCGCAGGCCCAGGCGGGGGTTCACGTGCCGCAGCAGGGCGGGCGCGGGATGCCGGGCGGCCACGAACTCCTCGTCCGCCGGGCTCTGTTCGTCGTCCACCCAGGCGAAGGGCCGGTCCTTCGCGTACTCCACGATGCGTTCCGTCTTCCAGTGGACGCCGTCGGGGCGCTCGACGAACAGGGCACCCGTGAAGTCGACGTAGGGCAGTTCGGGGAGGCCGACGACGGGGGCGATCCAGCGGTTGGCGGCGTCCATCCACGTGGTCGCCCAGCACAGGTCGTAGCCGAGGCCGAGCAGCACGCCGCCATGGCCCGGGTGCAGCCAGACGCGCAGCGGCCGACCCGGCTCCAGGGCCGCCCGGATCGTGGTGTACCCCTCGGGCCGGCGTTCCTTCTGGGCCGCGTAGGGGTTGAGGGGGCCGTCGACGTCGAGGAACAGCAGGGGGCGGCTCACCTCGACACGGTACGACAGGGATGATGTCGGCCTTCGGGAATTTCGCGCCGAGTGCGGGCCGCGGGTCCGTTGGATCCCCCCGCCGTGGACGGGTCCCGGAAAAACTCGCCCGGCCGAGGCATAGCGGCGGGCGGTCGCGCGCGTCACAGGGAGCACAGGGGACGGGTGCAGCGCCCGCCGGGGAAGAGAAGGTGACGATGGATGCCGCAGCGCAGGAGAGTTTCAAGGAGTTCGTGGCGAGCAGGTCGTCCGCGCTGCTGAAGACGGCCGTCCTCCTCAGCGGCGGCGACCGGCACACCGCCGAGGACCTGCTGCAGAACGCGCTGATCAAGGTGGCGGGCCACTGGAACCGGGTCGAGGAACCGGAGGCGTACGTCCGCAGGGTCCTCTACCGGCAGCAGATCAGTCGCTGGCGGCTGAAGTGGCCGCGTCGTGAACTCAGCGTCGCCGAGACGCCCGAGGCGGGCACCGGAGCGGACACGGCGTCCGCCGCCGAGCTGCGCCTCGTGATGCGGGGGGCGCTGGCCCGGCTCACCGCCCGGCAGCGCACCGTGCTGGTCCTGCGCTATTTCGAGGACCTTCCGGAAGCCGACGTGGCCCGCATCCTCGGGTGTTCCGTGGGGACCGTACGGTCCACGACGCACCGCTCGCTGGCCCGGCTGCGCACCCTCGCGCCCGAACTCGCGGGGCTGGGCCCCGCCGGGGCGGAGCAGCAGCCGTCCCGCCCCAACTCGCCCGTGGAGGTGCGTCCGTGAACGTCGATGAACTGGTGTCCGACGCCTTCCGCGAGCAGGCCGCCGACAGCATGCCGGCACCCCCGTACTTCGCCGAACGCGTCCTGGCCGTACGGCGCCGCCGCCGCAGCCGCAGGATCGCGTCCGTCGCCGTGGCCACCGTCGCCGCGATCGCCGTCGCGGTGGCCGTACCCCGCCTCGCCGGTGGCGGGGACGACGTACGTCCCGCGAGCGAGATGAACAAGAGCAGCATCATCGCGCACCCGGACCAGACACCGCCCCGGGACCTGATCGCCGCCGGGGACACGGCGCTGGCCGCCTACTACGTCCGGCACAGGGCGGTGAAGTCCGCGACGGACGCCGTCAACGGCCGTATCTACAGCCTTCTCGACCAGAAGACCGGCAAGTACGTGAAGACCACCAAGTGGTCGTATGTCAGTGTGGCTCCCGGCATGCGGACCGCCGCCGTCCTGGAGAAGGAGCTCCCGGCCAGAAGGATCGGCCTGCTCGACCTGCTCACCGGCAGGGTCGAGCGCTGGATCCCCGTGGACCACGGTGTCGCGTCGGTCGAGTTCTCCGCAGACGGCCGCAAGCTGGTCGCGACGACGTACGCCAAGAACCCGGATCTCGTCCACAAGCTGGACTACGACTCCGACGGGGACGGCAAGAAGAACGACTGGGGCGTGCCCTTCGACACCTCGGACCGGACAGGCTTCTGCATCGTCGACGTGGGCTCCGGCAAGAGCACCTGGAACGAAGTCACCGACTCGCAGGACCTGAACGCCCGCCAGGACTTTGCCTTCAGCAACGATGCCCGGCTCGTCTACTCAGGGCTCACCACGGCGCCCGGCACCCGGTTCTACGACCTCCACGGCAACAAGGCCGCCGCTCCAGCGAACGAGAAGCACTTGAATTGGTACGTCGAGGCACGGCTGTCCCCGGACGGCAAGCTCGGCGCGGGTGACTTCGCGGGCGGGCGCAAGACGACGGCGTCGGAGATCATCGACCCTCACAGCGGCAAGCGGGTCGCCAAGGTGCACGGGCAACAACTGCTGGCCTGGGCCGACAACAAGCGACTGATCGCCTGGGACATCGCGCCCGGCACGAACGAGTTCCACAACCGGTTGGTGCTGGTCACCATCGGCAGCGACACAGTGGTCCCGCTCAGTGGCTTCCGCAAGGGCAACGACGGCGCGGGCGGCCGCTGGGATCCGGTCTTCGCGAAGCGCTGAGATGCCGGACCGAGGCGCGCGTGACGGGCGGAGACACCCGTTCGCCCGGCCTGACGGGAGGGGGCGGACGGGGGTCGGCCCCACCCGTCAGGACACCGTGGCGACCAGCTCCGCGTACGTCTTCAGCAGCCCGTCGGCCGTCTCTCGGTCGGCGGGGCGCAGCGGGCGGCGGAGGGGGCCCGCGGGCAGGTCGAGGGCGGTGAGCAGCGCCTTCGACGTGACCGCGCCCGGCAGGCCGGCCGCCATCATCGACTCGATGAGGGGGAGGAGCCGCCGTTGGAGGCGGGCCGCGCCGCCGGTGTCCCCGGCGTCGAACAGGTCGAGCAGCGCGCGGAACTGACACGGCACCACGTTCGCGACCGTGCTCACGTACCCGGCCGCGCCGATCGCGTACAGGGCGAGCACCTGCTCGTCGCAGCCCGCGTAGAACGCCAACTCCGTTTGGGCCAGGACCTTCTGGGTTCCGAGGAGGTCGTACGCGCAGTCCTTGACCGCCACGATCCGCGGGTGACCGGCCAGCCGGATCATCGTCTCCGGTTCGATCCGGGTGCCGGTGCGCCCCGGGATGTCGTACAGCACGAGAGGCAGGCCCGATGCGTCCGCGATCTCCCGGAAGTGCTCCTCGACCGCTTCCTGCGGAGGCTTGCTGTAGTACGGCGCGACCACCAACAGGCCGTCCGCGCCCGCCTTCTCGGCCGCCAGCGCCAGTTCCACGGTGTGCCGGGTGTCGGCGGTCCCCACCCCCGCGACGATCGACGTCCGGTCGCCGACGGCCTCCCGCACCGCGCGCACGAGCGTCGCCTTCTCGGCGTCCGTGGTGGTCGGCGACTCGCCCGTCGTCCCGGAGAGGACCAGGCCCTCGCATCCTTGGGCCACCAGCCGCTCGGCGAGCCGCTGCGCGCCGTCGACGTCCAGGTCACCCGAGTCGGTGAAGGGCGTGACCATCGCGCAGAGGGCCCTCCCGAAGGGGGCGTTCGGCCGGGACGGCGGCCGGGGTGCCGGGAGAGGGGCGGCGGTCGGGGGAAGGGGCGTCGGATCGTTCATGGAAGGAGTGTCGGACGCTCGATGGTGAAGCTCCACTTAATTCTTCTACGAGGTATCGGCAATGAACGCTAACCAGTGGGGAGGGTGACGCGGGTGAGGTGTCGGGGCCGTTCGGCCGCACGGCGCTGTCGTTCGCGTCCGGCGCGCGGCCGGTCGACGAGGGACCGCGGGACCCGGTGGCCGAGGCTCCGTCGTCGCCACGGCCGACCTCGGCGTGTCCGGGCCGGCCGCGAAGACCCCTCCGTTGCGGGCCCGACTCACCTGATTCCAGGGCCGGTTGGCGCGACTCGAAGATCGGGTTTCGCAGGGGTAACGCCGCCCGCCTCGGGTACCCGAGCCTCCGCGAGCGAGAGGAGGCGGGACGACCGTGGCCAGGACCCTGGACCGGAACACCGTGCCGAACAGGCGCGGACGGCCGTCCGTGGACGCACCCGCGGGCCGTGCCGCTCATGTCCTCCACTCGCCGGTACGACGGGAAGTGGGCCCCGCCGGGCACAGGTCGGCGGAGCACCCCCGACGTGCCGGGCGCGGCGGCGGGCCGCTCGGCGCCGCGGACGGCGATGGCTCGACCGAGCCGTCGACCGGGTCCGTGGCGGAAGCCGCCGCGCCCTCGCCGGCACCACCCGGGCGCACGCCACCGTCCCCCGTACCGACAAGGGCGACGCCCGCGTGCGCGCGTGCCGTGCTCGCGGGGGAGAGGCCGACATGGGCGCGGGCGCGGGCGCGGGCGGTTGACGTCCCGACGATCGCCGCCGGTGCGCCCCGCGTCGCTGCACGGCGGTGTCAGGACACCGACGACCGGTTCGAGGAAAGGGCACACCGATGACGGAGAACGACGGGAAGGGCCCGGTCACGGGCCCGGACGCCGCGGGGGCCCCGGACAGGGGGACGGCCGACGGTACGGGAAGGTCCGCCGACCCGGCCGGCGCGGTCGGCCGGGCCGGCGCCACGGGTGCCGACAACCCGGAGGAACTGCGGCGTCAGATCGAACGGACCAGGAGCAGGCTCGACGCCGAGGCGAAGGCGCCGCAGGAGGCCGGGCAGGCCGGGCAGGCCGGGGAGGACGTCACGTCCGGCGCCCGTACCCGCGCCGCCGACCCCAAGGAGCAGGCCGACACGGTCACGGTCCGCATGAAGGACACGGCGACCCAGGCGGGCCAGGCCGCGCAGGACGGCGCGGTGGAGGCCGGACGCGCGGCGCAGGACAAGGCGGTCCGGGCGGGGCATGTCGTCCACGACACGGCGGCCCGGGCCGGTCAGGTGGCCCAGGAGAAGGCCGCCGAGACGGGCCGCGTCCTCCGGGACAACGTTCCGGAGTCGCTGCGCACCGCGGCCACTTCGGTCGTCGAAGCCGGGCGTCGCACCCCCCGCCCGGCGCTCTTCGCGAGCGCGGGCGCCGGTGCGGTGCTCGCCGTGAGCCTGCTCCGCAGGCGGCCCAACGGTCGTCGAGGACGCCGTTGACCACCGCCTGAGGGGTTGGAGGGGAGCGATGCGGCGGCGAACCGGATTCCGGTTCGCCGCCGCATCACGTCTGCCCGGTGGCGGGTGCTGGGCCGGGTTCCCGGCGTGGCGCGCGGCGGGTGGTGGACGCACCGCCGGTGAGCGGCGGCAGGCTCCATCGGCCGCCTTCGACGCCCGCCGACCGGTGGCCCGCCGTGCAACGCGTGCCTCCGCGGGCCGGTGTCACCGGCCCGCGGGTACGAATCCCCGGGGCCGCGCGGCCGTCACGCCCTCCCCGCCGCGTCCCGTTCGGGGCCGCCCTTGCCCAGCGGGACGACACCCGCGTCCACCTTTTCCCGGGCGGCCCGCAGGGCCCGCAGGCGCGGGGGCCACTTGCGGGTGTCGCGCGGTTCGACGTAGGGCTCCTCGGTGGGGAGCCGGCCGTCGCTGCCGATGGCCCTCTGCCGGGCGAGCTCCGCGTCGAACTCCAGGCCCAGCAGGATGGCCAGGTTGGTGAGCCACAGCCACACCAGGAAGATGATGGCGCCCGCGAGAGCCCCGTACGTCTTGTTGTACGAGGCGAAGCCCGCGGCGTAGACCGCGAAGCCGGCGGACGCGGCCAGCCAGATCAGGGTGGCGATGACGCTGCCCGGACTGAACCAACGGAAGCCGTGGCCATGGACGTTGGGGGCGGCCCAGTACAGCAGCGCGATCATCAGCTGGACGAGCACCAGCAGGACGGGCCACTTGGCGACCGACCAGACCGTGATCGCCGCGTCGCCGAGCCCGATGGTGGTGCCGGCCCGCTCGGCCAGCGGACCGGTGAACACGACGATCACCGCGCTCGCGCTGAGCAGCAGCATCAGCGTGACGGTCAGCGCCAGCCGCAGCGGTGTGACCTTCCAGACCGGACGGCCCTCCGGCAGGTCGTACACCGCGTTGGAGGTGCGGATGAAGGCGCCGACGTAGCCGGACGCGGACCACAGCGCCGCGCACAGTCCGACGATCGCGAGCACGCTGCCCGTACCGCCGCTCCGGCCCAGTTGCGTCACCGCGTCCTGAAGGATCTGGCGGACGGGGCCGGGGGCCAGGTCGCCGATGTTGTCGAGGAGCCGGTTGGTGACGCGCTGCCCCATGACGCCCAGCAGGGACACCAGGACGAGCAGCGCGGGAAACAGGGACAGGACGCCGTAGTACGTCAACGCGGCTGCCCGGTCCGAGAGTTCGTCGTCCTGGAACTCCTTCGCCGTGCGCCAGGACACGGCCCACCACGATCGTGCGGTCAGCCGGGCGGGGTCGTCCTTCCCGGTCCGTCCCGCCGTGTCCGTCCCGGGATCCGGGCGTGGATCCGTGCGGGTGCTCGTGTCCTTGCCCGCGTCCGCGTCGGCCCCCGTGTCCGGAAGAGCTCGCTGCTTCGATTCCGGTCGCTTCTCGTCCATGTCCGGCGGGTTGCCCGAATCCCGCCGCTGAAGCCCCCGGGTACCCATGGAACCGGCGGAGATTCCCGAGGAGCGGCCGGAGAGACCGGAGAAGTCGGCCGGACCGGAGCAGCCGGAGAGACCGGCGACGGGATCCCCGGGCGCCCCGCCGACGATTTCAGCCGCCTCGACAAAAAAAGTGTTCGGTGGGAGAGTGGAGTCATGTTGGACGTGACCGTGATCGAGGATGCCGAGGCCGCCGCCGTGTCGCTGGACCCCATCCGGGCCCGGCTGCTGGCCGAGCTGGCCGCCGGACCCGCGTCGGCCGCCATGCTGGCCGGCAAGGTCGGACTGCCCCGGCAGAAGGTGAACTACCACCTCAAGACGCTGGAGCGGCACGGCCTGGTCGAGCTGGCGGGCGAGCGCCGCAAGGGCAACGTCACCGAGCGGCTGATGCGCGCGACCGCCGCGTCGTACGTCATCTCGCCGCTCGCGCTCGCCGCCGTGCAGCCCGACCCCGACCGTTTCCGGGACCAGTTGTCGGCCCGCTGGCTGCTCGCGCTCGGCGCCCGACTGGTCCGGGACGTCGGCACGTTGATCACCGGCGCCACCAAGGCACGTAAAAGGCTGGCCACTTACGCGCTCGACGGCGAGGTGACCTTCGCGTCCGCCGCCGAACGGGCGGCTTTCATCGAGGAGTTGACGGCGGGCGTCGGCGCGCTGATCAGCAAGTACCACGACGGGGACGCGACGGGCGGACGCCCGCACCGGATCGTCGTCGCCGTCCACCCCACGGTCCGTCCCGAAACGGCGGCCGCCCCCGTCGTCGCGGACGGAGCCGACCCCGTCGCCGGGCCCGACACGGTGACCGCCGTGACCGGACCCGGAACCGGGAACGAAGACCCCGCGGGGACCGAGACCACCCGCTGACCACCCAGGAGCCATCACCATGTCCAAGGAATTCGAGATCGCCCGCGAGTACGAGGTGGACGCCACGCCCCAGCAGGTGTGGGAGGCGATCACCGACGGCAGCGGCGGCTGGCTCTGGCCGATCGAGTACGAGCCCCGCGAGGGCGGCGCGGGCCCCTTCGGCAGCACCATCACCGCCTGGGACCCGCCGCACCGGCTGAGCGTGCGCACCGAGGACGTCGGGTTCCCGGGGCAGAGTCTCAACCGGATCGACCACACCATCGAGGCCCGGCACGAGGGCCGCAGTTCCTGGGTGCGCTACGTGCACAGCGGCATCTTCACCGACGACTGGGACAACCAGTACGACGGAGCCGGCAAGCACACCGACTTCTACCTGCACACCCTGCGCGAGTACGTGACCCGCTTCGCGGGCCGTCCGGTCGCCTTCGCCACCTTCGACGGCCCCGGCACGTCTACGGCGGCCGGTTCCTTCGCCGCGGTGGGACGGGCGCTCGGCCTCGCGGACGACACCGCCGCGGGCACCCCGGTGCGCGCCCAGGGGCCCGGCGGAGAGACCTTCGACGCGGTGGTCGACTACCGCAACCCGTACTTCATCGGCCTGCGCACCGACGACGCCCTCATCCGCTTCTTCGGACGCGACCACTGGGGCGCGCCGGTCGGCATCAGCGTCCACGACTTCGCGCAGGGCGCCGACGCCAAGGCCGACGAGACCGCCTGGAAGGGCTGGCTGGACGGCGTCTTCACCGGCTGAGCCGCAGACGGCCGACCGGGCCCGCCGCCGCGCCCGGCGCACGGCCGCCCGCGCACGGCCTGTGGACGGCGAAGAGCCCGGCCCCCCGGACGACGGGGCCGGGCTCTCGCGCACCTGAGCGACTACGGGCGGAACCGCAGCACCTGCGGGTCGTGGTCGCTGATCTGGTCGGAGAACTCCGAGTTGATGTGCACGCTGTCGTACGTCAGGTCGCAGCCCTTGCGGATCGCGGGGCTGACCAGGATCTGGTCGAGGACCTGGGCGTTGCCCTGGTAGTCGTACGTGTAACGCTCGCTCTTCGGCAGCGACTTGATCGCCGACCAGAGTTCGCCGTCACCTTCCAGGATCTTCGCCGTGTCGGAGAACTCGAAGTCGTTGATGTCGCCGAGCGTGATCACGTCGGCGTTCTTCTGCGCCTTCAGGATCTCCTTGACGAAGCCGTTCACGGCGGTCGCCTGCGCGTGCCGCTGCACCTCCGAGCTGCGCGTCGGGGGCTGGTACTGCGCGGTCAGCCCCTGGTCACCGCCCTTGGAGTTCAGGTGGTTGGCTATCACGAACACCGTGCGGCCACGGAAGACGAACTCGCCCGCGAGCGGCTTGCGGCTGTTCGCCCAGGCCGTGTTCGCCGGGTCGACACGGCCGGGGGACGCGGTGAGCTGCGCCTTGCCGTGCGTCTTCGTGACACCGACGGCGGTCGTCGAGTCGCCGCCCGCGCGGTCGGTGAAGGAGACCCGCTCGGGGTTGAAGAGGAACACCTGGCGGATGTTGCCGCCGGGCTCGCCGCCGTCCTGGTCGTTCACCGGGTCGATGGAGCGCCAGTCGTACTTCGGGCCGCCCGCGGCGACGATCGCGTCGATCAGCTTGTTCACCGTGGTGTCGGCGGCGACCGTGCCGTCGTCCGTCGCGCCGTTGTTGTCCTGGATCTCCTCCAGGGACACGATGTCGGGCGACTGCAGGTTGTTCACGATCGCGGACGCGTGGGCGTCGAACGTGGCGTCGGCCGGGTCCAGGTTCTCGACGTTGTACGTGGCCACCGCCAGCTCGCCACGCGCCTGCTTGTGCGTGGTCTCGCGCTCCAGGCCGCCCTTCTTCAGGGTGCCGAGCTGGTTCGCGACGAGGGTGTAGCCGCCGAACTGGTTGTAGTCGAGGGGCCCCGCCGTGGTGCCGGTGAGCCGGTCGCCGACGTTCGCGGTCGGGAAGTCGGCCGTGGCGCCGAGCGACTGGATCTGCAGCCGGCCGGTGTTCTGCGAGGTGTACGAGCCGTACAGCGAGCCACCGCGCCGGGTGTCGTTCTCGTGCGGCTTCACCGTGACCCACAGCTCGGTGTAGGGGTCGGTGGCGGTGATCACGCGGGCGTCGGCGACCTGGACGGCCATGCCCTCGAGGGACTCGTAGTAGTCCAGGGCGTACTTCTTCGGCTCCAGCGTGAGGCCGTTGACCGAGCCGGCCGCCGCGGTGTCGCCGGCGGGGGTGTAGGCGTTCGGTACGGACCGGGCGTCGACGACCGTCGCGGCCGGAACGGCGTTGCCGCTGGAGACCACGGTGACCGTCGCCTTGGTGATCTCCGTGACCGACTGGTTGCCGGTGGAGGCGCCGCCCGGGACGTACTCCGAGACGGTGCCCGTCACGGTGACGGCGTCGCCGACCGCGACCTTCGGGGCGGAGCTGGTGAAGACGAAGACGCCCTCACTGGTGGCCGGGTTGTCGTCCGCGTCGGGGTCCTGGAACCAGAAACCCTTCGACGAACCGTAGGTCCGCACACCGGTGACGACACCGGACACGTCCGTGACCGTCTTGCCCGCCAGCGGGGAGGTCCGGGTGGTGCCCTGGATGTCGTGGATACGGACGGAGTCCGCGTGGGCCGGAGTGGTGAGCACCACGGCGGAAAGGGTGGAACAGACGGCGGCAACGGTCAGCGCGCCGATGCGCGACGTTCTCTTGCTCGGCAAGGGAGTCCTCCGGGGGCGTTCTTGGGCGCCGGGACGAGGGTGGGCTGTGCTGGACGGAGCGCGGCCCGATTCCGGGCCGGTGACGCGCGTAGAAGTGGACGGTCCGCACGGCCGTTGAACTTCTACGCGCGTCAATCTCGTGTGTGGCGTGGGGAGTTGTCAAGGTTTCAGCGGTGTCCTGGAGGTGTCAGGGACATGAACCGGGCGGCATGGGTGGAAATCCGTCTAGGCTGAGCTGTTGGCACGGACGTCCCCGGCGGACTTCGGACCCCTCGGGTCCGTGACGCCCGGCGAGGTCCGGTGTCGGCCGCGGCCGACGGTGGCCCGCCACCGCCCGGCGCGGCCGAGGGCATGTCCGTGACGTCGCGTCGTCCGCCCGCCGGGCAGACGGGACGTTGCGGATGCGCCCTGGGGCGGCAGCCCGCCTGAACCGCTTGCCCTGCTCGTCGTGGTTGTTCGGAGGAGAACCCAGCCGATGTCAGACAGCTCCTTGCCGCCGGTGCGGCTGCTCCCCGAGGCCCAGCTGGCGCGGGACGCGCTCGCGGCGCCCCTGCTCTCCCGCGCCGCGCGGCTGGCCCGCTGGGCGAGCCCCGCCACCCGGGTCGGCGCCGGCGGCGAACTCGTCGAGGAACAGCTCCCCGAGGCCGCGGACGTCCTCGGTCTCACCGGCGACGACGCGGCCGCCTTCGCCGGCGAGGCCTGGCGGGTCGCCGTCGACACCGGACTCGTCGAGATCGTCGACGAGGAGGAAGGGACCGTCGGCGCGGGCGAGGACCTCGCCGTGCTCACCTCCGGCGCCCCGCAGGACGTCCTCGGCGTATGGCTCGGCGCCCTCGACACCGTCCTGGCCGACGCGAGCGTGCCCGACCTGGACGACCTCGTCGAGGCCATGGACGAGAGCGGCGAGATCGACCTCTCGTCCCTGGACTGGGACCCCGAGGCGGAGGCCGAGTTCCTCGACGGGGTGCTCGGCAACCTGTACCTGCTCACCGTCGGCGAGGACACGGCCGGCGAGGTCCCCGTACCGCTGCCCGCGCTCGCCGCCTCCATGATCGTGCCCGACGACATGGGAGAGCCCACCGACGACGTCCTGGAGCAGGTCTCGGACGCCATGATGCGGCTCGACGACCAGTTCCGGCTGCTGGAGCCCATCGGACTCGTCGCCTTCCAGCCCGTCGACGAGGCACTCATGGCCGACGCCGACGAGGAACCGGCCGCCCCCGTCGACGACACCGACATCGCGCGCTACGGCGTCGTCCGGCTGACCCCGCTCGGCCTCTACGGACTGCGCGCGCGGCTGGCTGAGGCCGGCTTCGACGCCCCCGCCGTCGGCGACCTCGCGGACAAGGGCGCCGACACCCTCCTCGACGGCACGTCCGGTTTCCCGCCGGCCGCCGCGCAGGCCGAGATCGAGCAGTGGCTCGCCCGGCGCGCCGTCCTGCCCGCCGCGGAGGAACTGCTGTCCGCGGCGCGCGGCGGCGACGCGGGCGCCCCGCTGCGCCGCCTGCACTGCCAGCAGGCGCTCGCCCTGGTCGGCGCGGAGGCCGAGCCCGCGCTGCGTTCCGTGCTCGACGACCCCGAGCTGGGGGGTCTCGCCCGCGTCTGGCTCTCCGAGAACGGCGCCACCGACGTGCCCCCGCCGTCCGAGGACCTCGTCTTCTGGCTCACCATCGACACGGTCGCGGCCCAGCTCGCCGCCGAGGGGAACTCCGACGAGCTCCAGGCCCTGGTGGAGGGTCTGGCGCAGCAGCACAGCGGCTTCTTCGACACCGCCTGGCGCGTCGGCCACCCGGCCACCCCGGACGTCCTCGACGCGATGGGGCGCCTGCACCCCGACAAGAAGATCGCCAAGGAAGCCCGCAAGGCGGCGTTCAAGGCGCGGTCGCAGCAAGCCGGATGACGACGGTCCGGGGTGCCCGCGCCGGGTGGCCGGGCACCCCGGACGGCCCCCGCCGGGCACCCGCAGCGGGTGGGTCCCGGCGGCGGAGGATCTTGACGGGTGCGGCGGCCTCCCCGCCTCGGAGCCGTGGTTGCCCGGCAGCTGCCCGCGCCGGGGCGGCGGCCCTGAGCGGCCCGTGCGGCCCTGTGCGATGAGAGCTCCGGCCCCGGGGCCCGGCGGTGTGGCCGGCCGTCCGCGCCGGGCGGGGTGCGCGGGCGGCCGGCTCTCATGGCGCGGGGCGGGGCAGCGCGAGCTGCCTTCCGGTGACGCCGATGAGCGCCCCCGCTACGGGTTTCACCTGGGCAGGCCGGTGAAGGTGGCGTCCGTGGCGCGGCAGGGCTGACTCTCCCCGCCGATGGCGCGTTGCCGGGGCTTGTGGGCGGCGGGCGCACTCCTCCGGGCCGGGTGACGGGCGTGTGGCGCCCGCGCCGACGCGTGGGCTCGCCTCGCCGGGTTCGGGCGTCGTGGCACGGTCGGAGCAGCCGGCTGCCGCTGGTGTGAGGGCGTGCGCGTCCCGTGCCGGGGCGGGGTTCGGTGCGGAGCTGCGAGTTCCGGATGCACCGGGTGGGTGGATTCATGGAAGCGGGACCCCTGAAGTCGGCGCGCGTTCAACTCGCGTTCAGCCGGGGGCGGGACGGTGTGGCCGCGTACGAGGTCGCCATCCGCCGCCCACGGCAGCCCGAGTCCACCGTCACAGGAGACATCACATGTCGCTCACCCGCAGGGACTTCGCCAGACAGTCCGCGATCACCGGTGCAGGCGTGGCCCTGGTCGGCAGCGTAGGCGCCCTCGCCACCGCTCCCAACGCGCTCGCGGCCACCGAGACGGAGACGGAGGCCGCGGACTCCGCGGAGGCCCGGCACGGACACGGGCACGGCGGCGTCGGCTACGGGCCGCTCGTCACCGACCCCGAGGGCCTTCTCTCGCTCCCCGCCGGGTTCACGTATCGCGTGATCACGCACAGCGGAAAGACCAAGCTGGAGTCGGGCGAGTTCACTCCCTCCAACCACGACGGCACCTCCACCTTCAGCGGCCCGCGCGGCGCCACCCTCCTCGTCAACAACCACGAACTGGCCGGCCCGCGCGCCAACTGGCCCTACCCCGTGCCGCTCACCGAGGGACTCGTCTACGACCCCGCCGCCGCGGGCGGCTGCACGGTCGTCGAGGTACGCCGCGACAAGGTCGCCGAGTGGGTCGGCATCGCCGGCACGGCCACCAACTGCGCCGGGGGCAACACCCCTTGGGGCACCTGGCTCACCTGCGAGGAGACCGAGGACAAGGCCGGCACCAACGGCTTCACCAAGGACCACGGCTACGTCTTCGAGGTCGACCCCGAGGACCGCCGCCGCAACCGGAACCCCAAGCCGATCAAGGCACTCGGCCGCTACGCGCACGAGGCCGTCGTCGTCGACCCCAAGCGCGGCCGCCTCTACCTCACCGAGGACGCGTCGGGCCCCAACGGCCTGCTCTACCGCTGGACGCCCCCGCAGGGCTTCGAGCACGGCCACGGACAGCTGCGCACCCTCGGCGACACCGACGGCTCGCTCCAGGCCTTCAAGTGCTTCGACTCCGGCGGCCGTTACGTCGACGACCTCTCCCGCGCCACGAAGATCGGCACGGTGTACGGCGTGGACTGGGTCGACGTCCCCGACCGCGACGCCAAGGCGGTCTCCGTCCGCAAGCAGTTCACCGACGGCCAGGTCACCCGCGCCCGCAAGCTCGAAGGCATGTGGTGGGGCGACGGCGGCATCTACATCGTCTCCTCCTACGCCCGCACCGAGAGCCCCGGCCAGGCCCACGACGGCGCCGTCTGGTTCTACGACCCCAAGCGCCGCACCCTGACGCTGAAGGTCCTCATCGGCGTGAACCCGGACCCGTCGGTCGACGGCAACTTCGACGGCCCCGACAACATCACCGTCTCCCCGTACGGCGGCCTCGTCATCGCCGAGGACGGCGAAGGCGTCCAGCACCTCTTCGGCGCCACCGAGAGCGGCCGCACGTACCCCATCGCCCGCAACGAACTCAACATCGGCACCGCCGAGGACCCCGAGTACAGCGAGTTCACCGGCGTCACCTTCTCGCCCGACGGCCGGACCCTTTACGCCAACATCCAGGTGCCGGGCATCATGGTCGCCATCACGGGCCCCTGGAAGCGGCAGAAGCGCGGCTGAACTCCTCCCCTGTAACTCCCCCGTATTCACCGGCGTTTAATTCGCTCGCCCGACCCGCGGCCGCCTGCCTAAAGTGATGAACGTCCAGGTGCGAAGGCAGGACCTACTTCCACTCATAATGGGGCGGCCGCGGGTTCGAGTCCCGTCACCGGCACAACGCGCCGGTGTAGCTCAGGGGTTAGAGCACCTACGTCGGTTCCGCCGACCTGAACTCTGGACACCACAACTTCACGCACCTCCCGGTGCGCGGGCCGCGGCTACTTCTCTTCCAAAGAATCCACGCCGCGGCCGACCTGATCTCGGGAGGCGCAGCTCATGGTGGGTGCCCGGTGCGCAGGCAGCGGATACTTCGGGAACTGGTGGGGCCACAACCTCATGCGGGTTCGAATCCCGTCATCGGCTTCGGGCCGGTGTGGCGGAACGGAAGACGCGCCAGTTTATAAGCAACCGTCGCCGACCCCTGATCTCGGGCACCCTCCATTTTCTGTGCCTCCCTCCGAAACGCTTCTGAATTCGGGGGAATTCATCATGGCACGCTTCAACATCCGCACCGCGAAGGCACAGCCCGCCTCGCGCGTGACCTCCACCGGCCGCGTCCTGCGCACACACCAGGGCGGCCGGGGACACGAGCGCGACGCGCGCTCCGAGCTCTTCCTGCTCGCGATCGCCAACCTCGTTGCGCAGCAGACCTTCTACGAGACCGGCTCCGACCGCGACGACCGGTTCGCCGCGCTCGTCCGGGAGCTCGCCGTCAGCGACCCGTCGTGGACGGCCGCCCTCCTCGGCTGGCTGCGCACCGACGGCAACCTCCGCACGGCCTCGATCGTCGGCGCCGCCGAGTACGTCAAGGCGCGCCTCGACGCGGGGGTCACCGACGGACCCGCCAACCGGCAGGTCGTCGACTCCGTGCTGCGCCGCCCCGACGAGCCGGGCGAGCTGCTCGCGTACTGGACCTCCCGGTTCGGCCGCAACGTGCCCAAGCCCGTGAAGCGGGGCGTCGCCGACGCCGTACGCCGTCTCTACGGCGCCAGGTCCCTGCTGAAGTACGACACCACGTCCAAGGGCTACCGCTTCGGCGACATCCTCAACCTCGTGCACGCGGCGCCCGACCCGGCGAAGCCGTGGCAGGGCGACCTGTTCCGGTACGCGCTGGACCGGCGCCACAACCCGGACCGGGCCGAGGTCCCCACGTCCCTGTCCGCGCTCGTCGCCCACCGCGAGCTGATGGCGCTGCCGTCCGCCGAGCGGCGCGCGGTCGTCACCGGTCCTGACGGGGCGCGGCGGCTCGCCGAGGCGGGCATGACCTGGGAGGCGCTGGCCGGCTGGCTCCAGGGCCCCATGGACAAGGCCGCCTGGGAGGCCGTCATCCCCTCCATGGGGACGATGGCACTCGTCCGCAACCTGCGGAACTTCGACGAGGCGGGCGTGAGCGACGAGGTGGCGGCGCGGGTCGCCGCGAGGATCAGCGACCCGGTCGAGGTCGCGCGCTCGCGGCAGTTCCCGTTCCGGTACCTCGCCGCGTACCAGCACGCACCGTCGCTGCGCTGGGCGTATCCGCTGGAGCAGGCGCTCGGGCACTCGCTGGCCAACGTGCCCGCGCTGCCCGGGCGGACGCTGGTGCTCGTCGACCGCTCGGGGTCGATGTTCTACTCGCGGCTGTCCGACCGCTCCGAGCTGAACCGGGCCGACGCGGCGGCGATCTTCGGTACGGCGCTGGCGCTGCGGGTGGCGGACGCGGATCTCGTCGAGTTCGGCACGAGTCACCGGCGAGTGCCGTTCCGGGCCGGGGAGTCGGTGCTGAAGGTTCTCGAGCGGTTCGGGGATCTGGGGGGTACGAACACGAGCGAGGCGGTGCGGGCGCACTACCGGTCGCACGACCGGGTGATCATCGTCACCGACGAGCAGGCGGCGCACAGCTCGTTCGGTGACCCGACCTCGCAGGTCCCGGGGCACGTGCCGGTCTACACGTGGAACCTCGCGGGGTACCGCGCGGGCCACGGTCCGTCGGGGAAGGGGAACCGGCACACGTTCGGCGGGCTCTCGGACGCGGCGTTCCGGCTGGTGCCGCTGTTGGAGTCGGCGCGGGATGCGGAGTGGCCGTGGGCGGTGGCGTGAGGGCGGCTGCGCGCCGGGCGTTCCGGGTGCCCCCGGCGTCGGCTCCGGCTTCGGCTGCGGTCCGGTGGGTGGGGCGGGGCCGTGCCGGTACATCCGCCCGTCGCCGTTGAATCAGACGTGGGTCGAGAGGCGGGAGCTGCTCGATCCGGGCGTAAGCGACGGGCATGTGATGTACCGGCACGGCCCCTCCCGCCGGATGCCGTCTGCGGGCAGCGACTGGCCGGGGCGCGTCCCTTTCGTCGGGTGCCGGGTGCGGGCGTGAATTTCAGCCCCTCCGGCGTTTGAGGAGCGGGGTCTGGGGCGGAGCCCCAGGTGTGGGTTGGGTAGGGGCGGAGGGGGCGAGAGAAGGCTTGGGGGGCCCACCCCGGGGTCGGGGGAGATGACCTGCCGGGGTGGGGCCGGGGGTCAGAGGGACTGGGCTGCGGGCTTGACCATGCCGCGGACCGTGCGGCCCTTGACGAACTCGCCCATGGCGGTCATCTCCCACTCCCCGGAGAACTGCTTGACCAGCTTCGCCATCATCACGCCCGTCTGCGCCTCCGCGTTGGTGAGGTCGAAGCGGACGAGCTCCTCGCCGGTGGCGGCGTCGATGAGGCGGCAGTAGGCCTTGGCGACCTCGGTGAACTTCTGGCCGGAGAAGGAGTTGACCGTGAAGACGAGGCCGGTGACCTCCTGGGGGAGCCGGCCGAGGTCGACGGTGATCACCTCGTCGTCCCCGCCGCCCTCACCGGTGAGGTTGTCCCCGGAGTGCTTGATCGCGCCGTTCACGATCGACAGCTTGCCGAAGTAGCAGCTGTCGATGTGGTTGCGCTGCGGGCCGTACGCGATGACCGAGGCATCCAGGTCGATGTCCTTGCCGCGGTACGCGGGCTCCCAGCCGAGACCCATCTGGACCTGGGAGAGGAAGGGACGGCCGCCCTTGACCAGGGACACCGTCTGGTTCTTCTGGAGGCTGACCCGGCCCTTGTCGAGGTTGATCTTGCCGGCGCCCGGTGCCGCGGCGGGGGGCGCAGGGGGAGCAGCCGGGGCGGGCGGGGCGGAGAGGCGGGGGTCCGCGGCCGGTGCCGGGGGTGTCACGGGTGCCTGCGGTGCGGGGGCCGGCTGGGCGGCGGGAGCGGGCTCCTCCACGCTCACGCCGAAGTCGGTGGCGATGCCCGCCAGGCCGTTCGCGTACCCCTGGCCGACGGCGCGGGCCTTCCACGCGCCGTTGCGGAGGTAGACCTCGACGATCACCAGGGCCGTCTCCGTGCCCAGCTGGGGCGGGGTGAAGGTGGCCAGCACCGCGTTGTCGTCCGCGTTGCGGATGGTGGCGGTGGGCTCGATGCCCTGGAAGGACTGGCCCGCGGCGTCCGGACTCGCGGTGACGACGATCTTCTCGATGCCCGGCGGGACCGCCGCGGTGTCGACGATGATCGCGTCCGGCGCCGTGCCGCCGCCGGAGCGGTAGGTCACGCCGGGACCGGCGGGCTGGTTGTAGAAGATGAAGTCCTCGTCGGAGCGCACCTTGCCGTCGGCGGTGAGCAGCAGGCTCGACACGTCGAGCCGCACCGGAGCGGTGACGTCCACCGTCACGCGCGAGACGGGGAGAGGGATGTTCGAGCCGGGGGTCATAGCTGTCATGACTGGGGTAACGAGCGGAGGCGCTTTACCGTTCCCTTACCCAAGAGTGACGTGCGGCGGGGGCCCCGGAGACGCCCCGCCGCCCGGTTCTCCGGTCAGGGGACGACGACGATCTTCCGTCCGACGCCCGAGGCGAACTGCTCCAGGGCCTCGGGATAGCTGGTCAGCGGGAGGCGGTCGCTGATGAAAACCGACGGGTCGAGCACCCCTGTCGCGAAGAGCTCCGCCGCGCGCTCGAAGCTGTGCAGCACGGCCATCGAGCCGGTGATGGTGATCTCCTGGTTGTAGATGCGGTACGGGTCGATGGTGACCCGCGTCGCGTAGTCGGCGACACCGAACTGGAGGAAGGTGCCGGCCTTGGCGACCCGGTCGAGGCCGTCCTGGATGGCGGCGGCGTTCCCGGTGGCGTCGATGACCAGGTCCCAGCCCTGGGGGCGGTCCAGCTCGTCGGGGTTCGCGGCGGACGCGGAGACGCCGAGCTGCCGGGCGGTCGCGAGGCGGTCCGCGTTGAGGTCGACGACGTCGACGCTGGCGGCGCCGGTGCGCTTGGCGAGCTCCAGCATCATCAGGCCCATGGTCCCGGAGCCGTAGATGAGGACGTGGGCGCCGAGGCGGGACTGCAGGACGTCGTAGCCGCGGACGGCGCAGGAGAGCGGTTCGACGAGGGCCGCGTCCTGGGTGCGGACGTGCTCGGGGAGCTTCACGCAGTTGGCGACGGAGGCGGTCGCGTACTGGGCGGCTCCGCCCGCGGTGGTGACGCCGATCGCGGCCCACCGCTCGCAGAGGTTGTTGTGGCCCGTACGGCAGTACCGGCACTCGTAGCAGTACAGGGACGGGTCGACGGCGACCCGGTCGCCGACGGAGAGTTCGGTGACCTGGGTGCCGACGCCGACGATCTCGCCCGCGAACTCGTGGCCCGGCACGATCGGCAGCTTGGGCGCGAACTCGCCCTGGAGGATGTGCAGATCGGTGCCGCACAGGCCGCAGGCAGCGACCTCGACCACGACCTCGCGGGGGCCGGGCGTCGGGTCCGGGACCTCGGCGACGACGGCACGGCCGACGGACTCGATGACAGCGGCCTTCATTTCACGGCTCCCAACGACAGGCCCTGGACGAGTTTGTCCTGGGCGGCGAACCCCGCGGCGAGCACCGGCAGGGAGACGACGAGCGACGCGGCGCACACCTTGGCCAGGAACAGGCCCTGGCTGGTGATGAATCCGGTGAGGAACACGGGGGCGGTCTCGGCGACCACCCCCGTGAGCACCCGGGCGAAGAGCAGCTCGTTCCAGCTGAAGATGAAACAGATGAGGGCGGTCGCGGCGATGCCCGGCAGCGCGATGGGGGCGACCACGCGGGCGAGGACGGTCGGCAGCCGGGCCCCGTCGATCTGCGCCGCCTCGATCACCGCCACCGGGACCTCGGCGAGGAAGGACTGCATCATCCACACCGCGATCGGCAGGTTCATCGAGGTGTAGAGGATGACCAGCAGCCAGATGTTGTCGAGCATGCCGGTGTTCTTGGCGAAGAGGTAGATCGGCAGGAGGCCGGCCACGACGGGGAGCATCTTGGTCGACAGGAAGAAGAACAGGACGTCGGTCCACTTCTTCACCGGGCGGATGGAGAGCGCGTACGCCGCCGGGAGGGCGAGGAGCAGCACGCAGAGGGTGGAGACGACCGAGGCCACCGTGGAGTTGAGGAGCGCGGGCCAGGGGCTCGCGCCGCCGCCCGTGCCGAAGAAGTCCCGGTAGCCGTCGAGGGTGAGGGAGGCGCCGAACGCGGGCGGGTTCTTGGCCGCGTCGGACTCGGAGTGGAACGAGGTCAGCGCCATCCAGGCGATGGGCAGGAAGAACACGATGCCGAGCGCCCAGGCGACCAGGCCCAGGCCTGCCCCCTTGGCGCGGCGGGGGCGGGCGTTCGTCGCGGTGGTACTCATCAGCGGGACGCCTCCTCGCGGAACAGGGACGACACGACGCGCAGGGCGAAGGTCGCGATGATGATCGAGCCGATGACGACCAGGACGCCCGCGGCCGAGGCGAGGCCGTTCTCGTGGGCCTGGTAGAAGCTCTGGTAGACGGTGTAGGGCAGGTTCGCGGTGCCCAGGCCGCCGGAGGTGAGGGTGAACACCGCGTCGAAGTTCTGGACGATGTAGATCGAGCCGAGGAGCGCGCCGAGTTCGAGGTAGCGGCGCAGGTGCGGCAGGGTCAGGTACCGGAAGACCTGCCAGTTGCTCGCTCCGTCGACCTGGGCGGCCTCCATCTGCTGGTGGTCGCGGCTCTGCAGGCCGGCGAGCAGGATCAGCATCATGAACGGCGTCCACTGCCAGACGAGCGAGGCCTCGACCGCGAGCAGCGGTGTGGTGGAGATCCAGTCGGGCTGGGGGCCGCCCACGGCGTGCAACAGCCCGTTGAGCAGGCCGTATTCGGGGTTGTAGAGCACGTGCTTCCACAGCAGGGCGGCGGCGACCGGGACGACCAGGAACGGGGCGATCAGCAGCGTGCGGACGATGCCGCGGCCCCGGAACCTCCGGTCCAGGAGCAGGGCGAGGACCAGACCGAGGACGAGGCTGACCAGGACGACGGTGACGGTCAGCAGGATCGTCGTCCAGACGGAGTGCCGCAGGTCCGCGTCGCTCAGGACGTCCGAGTAGTTGCCGAGGCCGGTGAAGTGGCGGGCCTTCGGGTAGAGCGCGTTCCAGTCGAAGAACGAGATCACCAGGGTGGCCACGAAGGGGAGTTGGGTCACCACGATCATGAAGATCAGAGCGGGGAGCAGGGGGCCGCGTCTGGCCCAGGCGCGCAGCCGGGCCGACGGTTGTCCGAGGGTGCGTACGGGTGGGGCGGCCACGCGGGCCGTTGTCGTGGCGGTCATCGTCCCTCGTACTCCTTGGAGATCTTCTCGGCGAGTTTCTGGGACTTGCTCAGGGCCGCGTCGACGGACTGGCGTCCGGCGATGGCCGCGCTGATCTCCTGCGAGACCTTGGTGCCGAGGTCGGTGAACTCGGGGATGCCGACGAACTGGATGCCGGGAGCGGGGCGCGGCTGGACGCCGGGGTCCTTGGGCCGGGCGCCCTCGATGGCCTCGCGGGTCATGTCCTGGAACGCCGCGGCCTCCTTGCGGTAGGCGGCGTTGGTGTACGTGGAGGCGCGCTTGCCCGCCGGTACGTCGGACCAGCCGGCGGTGTCCCCGACGAGTTGCTCGTACTGCTTGCTGGACGCCCAGGAGACGAACTGCCAGGCCTTGTCCGAGTTGTGCGAGGCCTTCTGCATGCCCCAGGCCCAGGTGTAGAGCCAGCCGGAGGACTTCGTCTTCTCGACCGGCGCGGGGACGTAGCCCAGCTTGCCCTTGACCGGGGAGTCCTTGGCCTCCAGCAGGCCCGCGGCGGAGGTGGCGTCGTACCACATGGCGGTCTTGCCCTGCGTCATGTTGTTGAGGCACTCGGCGAAGCCGGCCTGGGCGGCGCCGGACTCGCCGTGCTCGCGGACGAGGTCCACGTAGAACTTGGTGGCCTTCTCGAACTCGGGTGAGTTCAGGCGGGCTTGCCAGTCCTTGTCGAACCAGGTGCCGCCGAAGGTGTTCACGACGGTGGTGAGCGGGGCCATGATCTCGCCCCAGCCGGGCAGGCCGCGCAGGCAGATGCCCTTCATGCCCGACTCGGCGCCGTCCGCCTTCGCCGCGAGGTCGCCGACCTGCTGCCAGGTGGGGTGCGCGGGCATCTTCAGGCCCTTCGCGGCGAACACGTCCTTGCGGTACATGAGGAAGGACGACTCGCCGTAGAACGGCTGCCCGTAGAGCTTGCCGTCGTCGGCGGTCAGCGACTGCCGCATGGGCTTGAGGATGTCCTGCTCGTCGTACGCGCCGTCCTTCGCGACGTAGGAGTCCATCTCGTGCAGCCAGCCGTTGCGGGCGTAGATGGGTATCTCGTAGTTGGACAGCGTGGCGACGTCGTACTGGCCGGCCTGGTTGGCGAAGTCCTGGCTGATCTTGTCGCGGACGTCGTTCTCCGGCAGCACGGTGAAGTTCACCTTGATACCGGTGTCCTTGGTGAAGTGGGCCTTGGTGAGCTTCTGCAGCTCGACCATCTGCGGGTTGTTCACCATCAGGACGTTGATGGAGTTCCCGCCGGAGCCCGCCCCGCCCGCTCCGGCCCAGCAGCCGGAGAGGAGCGGGGTGAGCAGCGTCCCTGCGGCGGCCGCGACGAGCAGTGTGCGCGGCCTCCGTCGGCTCGGGGTTCGCATGGATCACTCCTGGAGGAATGGGGAGACAACGGGCGGTGCGAGGCATGGGGGTGCCCCGGAGGGATGGATGTGGAGCGGGGGCGTTCGGTTGTCAGACGCGGATGACCTGGGGGCCCTGCAGCGAGTAGCGGTGCGCCTCGGACGCCGGGAGCAGCGTGCTCGTGACGATCGCCTCCAGGGCGCTGATGTCGGCGAACCGGCAGAAGCTGACGGCGCCGAACTTGGTGTGCACCCCGGCGAAGACGGTGCGCCGGGACGCCCTGATCGCCTGCGCCTTGACCTCGCTGACGGCCGGGTCGGGGGTGGTGAGGCCGTGTTCGCGGGAGATGCCGTTGGCGCCGATGAAGGCCAGGTCGATGACGAAGCCGGCGAGCATCTTCGTCGTCCAGTGGTCGACGGTGGCGAGGGTGCCGGGCCGGACCCGGCCGCCGAGCAGCAGCACGCTGGTGTTCTCGGCCTCGGCGAGCGCGCCGGCGGTGGCGAGCGAGGCGGTGACGACGGTCAGCTGCCTGTCCCGGGGGAGCGC
This sequence comes from Streptomyces sp. NBC_01428, assembly GCF_036231965.1. NCBI lineage: Bacteria > Bacillati > Actinomycetota > Actinomycetes > Kitasatosporales > Streptomycetaceae > Streptomyces > Streptomyces sp. NBC_01428. Next base: position 6,955,163 of record NZ_CP109499.1, read on the forward strand.
CTCGGCGATGAGCTGCGGGGTGAAGCCCTCGTCGACGAAGACGGTCTCGGCGTCCCCGAGCAGTTCGGCCGCCGCGGCGGCGATCCGGCGCTTCTCGGGCACGTGGCTGGTGGTGCGGAAGGCGAGCGTGGTCTCGAAGCCGGCGCTCTCCACCGGGTAGGCGCCGCCGTGTGTGCGGCGTACCAGGCCGTGGTCCTCCAGGGTGCGCAGATCGCGCCGTACGGTCTCCTTCGCGACGCCCAGGGTGACGGCGAGTTCCGTGACGTCGACCGAGCCGGTGCGGCGCGCGACCCGGACGATCTCGCGCTGCCGTTCTTCCGCCGTCATGGCCGTCATGGCTCTCACCCGCTCCCTCGCGCTCCGTCGCGCAGTGCCCGTTCGGGCCCGGTGGAGCCCTTCAGGGAAGTTCTACAGCGGGTGACGGTCACTGACCAGGCCTGTTAGCTGCCCGATCCTGCCCGGCTGTGCCCGTTCGGCCTCACCGTCATCGGCGGTCGACCTGGGACGGAGCGTGCGGAGGGGTGTGATCGGGCAGGGTTCGTGCCCGAACAGGGAAGCGGGCGGGCCCGTTCGGTGCCCGCCCGCCGTCTCGCCTGCCGGTCGCCGTGTCAGTACGGCCAGATCGGCGGGTGCGTGGTGAAGTGGCCGCCCAGGTGGGCGTGGTCCGGGTTGTCCGGGTCGAGATCGCCCTGCTCGGCGATGAGCTTCTCGGCGTACGGTTCGGAGTCGTCGTGCGGCTCGTAGCCGAGGGCCCGGGCGGTCGAGAGGTCCCACCACAGGCGCGTGTTGGCGGAGGAGCCGTAGACGACGGTGTGTTCCACGCCCTCGGCGGTGAGGGCGGCGTGGAAGAGACGGGCGCCGTCCTCGGGGCTCATCCAGACCGACAGCATGCGCACGCTGCTGGGCTCGGCGAAACAGGAGCCGATCCGCACCGAGACGGTCTCCAGGCCGTGCTTGTCCCAGTACAGCTGGGCGAGGTCCTCGCCGAACGACTTGGACAGGCCGTAGAAGGTGTCCGGGCGGCGTGGGGTGTCGACCGGGATCAGCGGATCGTCACCCTGCGGGCGCGGGGTGAATCCCACCGCGTGGTTGGAGGAGGCGAAGACGATCCGGCGTACGCCCTCCTCGCGCGCCGCCTCGTACAGGTTGTACGTCCCCTCGATGTTGGCCTTGAGGATCTTGTCGAAGGAGGACTCCAGGGAGATCCCCGCGAGGTGGACGATCGCGTCGACCCCCCGTACGGCCTCGCGCAGCGCGGCCCGGTCCCCGAGGTCGGCGGTGATCGCGCCGGGTTCGCCCTCGACGGGGAGCATGTCGAGCAGCCGGAGCTCGTAGCCGTACCGCGGCAGCAGCCCGCGCATCAGGGTGCCGAGTCCGCCGGCGGCGCCGGTGAGCAGAACGGTGCGGGGAGCGGGCATGCGGGGGTCTCCTCGGTGCGGGCCGGTGTGCCGGGGCGGGGGCTCCGTCGGACGGCCGGCGGGCGTCCGCCAGGCGGCCGTATTCATGTACGAGATTCACATCCGTGGACACGCTAAGGATCGCCGACGTGCCGCGTCAAGTGTCGCGCGGAGGGGCGAAATCCGCCTTCGTGTTGCGCGTTTGCGCGCTTGACCGGCCCGGAGGTGGCGGCTTAGCGTGGGCGCGTTCAGAAATATGGACGTGGATCAGAAGCGTGCACTCGGTGGGCACCTTTTTAGGGAGAGTCCGTGACGTCAGCCCCTCTCGCCGCCCGGCTGAAAATCCCCAGCGGGCCGCTGTTCTTCCCCGTCACCGCGTACGGTCCCGACGGCGCCGTCGATCTCGACGTCTACCGGGAGCACGTGCGGCGCGGCGTCGAGGCCGGAGCCGCCGCGGTCTTCGCGGCCTGCGGCACGGGCGAGTTCCACGCGCTCACGCCGGAGGAGTTCGAGGCGTGCGTGCGGACCGCCGTGGAGGCGACCGCGGGACGGGTGCCGGTGGTCGCGGGCGCCGGATACGGCACCGCGCTCGCCGTCCGCTACGCCCGCCTCGCGGAGGCCGCCGGGGCCGACGGACTGCTCGCCATGCCGCCCTACCTGGTGGTCGCCGGGCAGGAGGGACTGCTGCGCCACTACCGGGAGGTCGCCGCCGCCACCCCCCTGGACGTCATCGTCTACCAGCGCGACAACGCCGTGTTCACCCCCGAGAGCGTGGTCGAGCTCGCCCGCACCGACGGGATCATCGGCTTCAAGGACGGCCTCGGCGACCTGGACCTGATCCAGCGGACCGTGAGCGCCGTCCGCAGCGAGGTGCCCGGCGAGTTCCTCTACTTCAACGGCCTGCCGACGGCCGAACTGACCGGACTCGCCTACCGGGGTGTGGGCATCACGCTCTACTCCTCGGCGGTCTTCTGCTTCGCCCCCGAGATCGCCCTGGCCTTCCACCGGGCGCTGAACTCCGGGGACGACACGACGGTGAACCGGCTGCTGGACGGCTTCTACCGGCCCTTCGTCGACCTGCGGGCCCAGGGCCGCGGCTACGCGGTCGCCCTCGTGAAGGCCGGGGTGCGGCTGCGCGGACTGGACGTCGGCGAGGTGCGGCCCCCGCTGCACGAGCCCACCGAGGACCACGTGAAGCAGCTCGCCCAGCTGACCGACCGCGGGTACGCGCTGCTGGAGGAGATGTGAGGGCGTCCGCGTTCCTGTACCCGTGGGACGTCAACGGAGACCCCGAGGCCGCCGCACGGACCGCCGCGCTCGGCGTGCACCAGGTGACGCTCGCCTCCGCCTACCACTCCACCCGCGCGCTGACCCCCCGCCACCCCCGTCACCGCGTCGTCACGGCCGAACACGCCGCCGTGCTCTACCCGTTGGACGAGGCCCGCTGGGCGGAGCGCGTCCCGCGCCCCTACCCGGCCGGGGACTGGGCGCCCGGTGACGCGTACGGCGAGGCCGCCGCGGCACTGGCCGGCGCCGGGCTCGACGTGCACACCTGGGTCGTCCTCGCGCACAACTCCCGTATGGGGGACGACCATCCGTCGACCTCCGTCGTCAACGCCTACGGGGACCGCTACCCGTGGGCTCCCTGCATCGCCCAGCCCGCCACCCGCGCCTGCCTGACCGACCTGGCGGCGGAGGCCGCGGTCCGCCCCGGCGCCGCCGGTACGGAACTGGAGTCGCTCGGCTGGTACGGACTCGCCCATCTGCACGCCCACGACAAGATCGGCGGCGTCCCGCTCGGGGACGCCGGCCACTACCTCATGTCGCTCTGCTTCTGCCCCGCGTGCGCCGAGGGGTACGACCGGCACGGCCTGGACGCCGAGGAACTGGCGTCCTTCGTGCGGAGCGCGCTGGACCCGGTCTGGCGCGGGGCCCCGTCGGACGGCGGCTGGGCCGGAGTGGAGAAGCTCCTCGGCGCGGAGACCGCCGCGGCCACCCGTGCCTGGCGGGACACGGTGGCCCGCTCGCTCCAGGAGGAGACGGTCCGCGCCGTACGCTCCGCCGCACCCGCGGGCTTCCAGATCCTGCTGCACGCCGACCCCGTCTCCTTCCACTGCGGCGCCAACGCGGGCGTCGACCCGCGGCACATCCTGTCCGTGGCGGACGGCGTGGTCGTCCCGTGCACCGGAGGGACGGGCCTGCTCGCCCCGTTCGCGGAGACGGCCGCCCCCGGCACGGTCCTCGCCGCCAACTTCACCGTGGTGTCCGGAATGGGCGGCCACCCGGACACCCTCTCCAGGGACGCGGCCCGCGCGGCGGACCTGGGCGCGACGGAACTCCGGCTGTATCACGCGGGCCTGGCCTCGGACCAGGACCTGGAGCGGGTGAGGCAGGCACTGGCAGGCTTGTGACCCGGGGGATCCAGCCCCTCCGGGGGCATGTGACGAGCGGGGTCCGGGGCGGAGCCCGGGGGACGGGACGGGCAGGGCTGAGGGGGTGAGACACCGCGGCGCGCTCACCCCCGTACCGCGGCCGGGGCACCCCGCACGAGAGGCCCCAGCGTCACGAGCCGGGCAACACCCAGCACGGGCAACAGGACCCGGAGATCGACGAGTTCGACCAGGCCCGCGCCGAGGGCGAGCCCGACGGCGTTGGGCGCGTACAGCAGTGTGTTCAGCGAGGCGGACGCACGCCCCAGCAGTTCCGCCGGCGTCTCCCGCTGCACCGCCGTGAACGCCGCGACGAGCACGCACGGCAACCCGATTCCCACCCCCACACTGCAGGCGAGCGCCACCGCGTCCACGGGAACGGCCCGCAGGGTCACCGCGACGGCGGTGAGCGCGATCCCGCAGGCGGCGAACCGCCGCTCGCCGAGCCTGCGCAGCAGCGTCCCGGCCGCCGGTCCCACGGCCACGGACCCGGCGCCCTGGGCGACGTACAGCAGCCCGACGTAGGCGGGGGAGTGACCGAGCCCCTCCGCCACCGCGTACACCGTGGCGCCGTTGATCCCGGCGAAGAGCATGGTGGTCCCGCCGGCGAGGACCAGCGGCCACAGACCGGGATGTGACCGCAGATGCCGGACGCCCTCCGCGGTCCGGGCCCGCAGGCTTCCGGTGGGCCCGGCCTCCCCCGACGTCGGGGTCTCACGCACCCGCAACAGCGCGTACACCCCCGCCGCCAGCGCGAACGTCGCCGCGTCCAGCAGAGCGACGCGGGGGCCGCCGTACGCCGCGTAGAGGCCCGCCCCGGCGAGCGGGGCCACCAGCTTCATGCCCTCGGTGGCCGTCATGCGCAGGCCGTTGAAGTCCCCGAGGAGACGCCCGTCGAGCACCGTCGCCAGCAGGGCGGACTCGGCGGCGTCCTGGACGACACCGACGGCGCCGTAGACCAGGAGCACTCCGAACAGGATCCACAGGCCGCCCCGGCCGTCCACGGCGTACAGGACGGGCAGCAGGGCGGCGAGCAGGAGGTTCGTCGCGAGGAGCAGCGGGCGGCGGCGGGTGCGGTCGGCGAGGGTGCCGAGCGCGGGGCCGACGAGCGTGGGAGCCCAGAGGGCGAGGACGCAGAGCGCCGCCAGCCCGTCGGAGCCCGTCAGGTCCTTCACCCAGATGCCCGAGACCAGCCACATCGCCGACGTCCCGAAGCCGGAGACGACCACCGCGGCCAGATACAGGCCGGCGTCGCGGTCACCCAGAACACGCGCTCCTGTCCATGTCATGGCAGGTGATCGTGGTCCTAAGGCGACCGCGCCGGGATCGGGCAACTGCCGTATCCGCGGGGCCGGAGAGCCCTCAGTCCCGCAGCAGCGAGCAGACGAAGTTCTCCTCGACCCCGCGCAGCTTCTCCAGCAGTTCCGGCTTGGTCTCCTTGTTCACCTGGGTGGTGAGGGAGAACGTCAGCGACCGCCGGCCGTCGGGCGTCGCCGCGATCAGCTGCGTGTAGCCGGGGAAGTTGCCGGTGTGGCCGAGGACCACGCCGCAGCGGGTCGTGTAGCGGAAGATCGCCTCGCCCGCCTCGTTCCTGCCCGGGCCCGCGGGCTCCGAGGCGCCGTCGACCCAGCGGCGCTGCTCGCGCAGGGTGGCCGGGGAGATCAGGGACCCGCTCGCGTAGCCGCGGACGAAACGCGTCAGGTCCGCGGGGGTCGAGACGATGCCGCCCGACGCCCAGACGCCCGAGGCGCCGAGCGCCTCGCTGACGTCCTCCGGCGGGTTGGGCGGCACCACGTCGTAGCCGTGCATGTACGGCTCGGGCAGCCGGTAGCCCTGCGGGAGGCTGGTGTCGCGCAGGCCGAGTGGGCGGTAGACGAGGCCGCGCAGCAGGTCCTCGTAGCGCTTGCCTGTCGCTGCCTCGGCCATCAGCGCGACCGCGATGTTGTCGGAGTTCGAGTACATGTACCGCGACCCCGGACGGAACAGCAGCGGTTCGCCGGCCACGTAGTCGAGGAGGCGCCGGGAGTCGAAGCGGTGGTGCGGATCGGCGGTGAGGACCTTGATGAACTCGGGGCTCTGCGTGTAGTCGGGCAGCCCGCTGGTGTGGTTGAGGAGCTGGCGCAGCGTCACCGCGCGCCACTTCTTCGGCAGCGACGGCAGCCGGCGCCCGATGGTGTCCCCGAGCCGGAGCGCGCCCTTGTCGACCAGGCCCAGCGCGACGGCGCCGCTGAACGCCTTCGCCGTGCTGGCGATCCGCATGTGGTCGTCGGGAGAGATCGGACGGCCGCTCGCGATGTCCGCCACACCGGCGCGCACGACGCGGGTGTCGCCGCCCCGGCGCAGGACGGCGATGACACCGGGCGGCCCGCCGGGGCTGCGCACCAGGTCGTCGAGCTGCTTGCGCAGCGCCCGGTCGTGGTCCCGGTCGGCCGACGCGGCGGTGTCCGCGCCGGCGGGTGCGGACACGATGCCGGTCAGGCAGGCGGCGGCCAGCAGCGCGCCGAGCGGCACGCGCCATCGGGGGCGGTGGGACAGGGGTGACGAAGGCATGGGGTTCTCCCGAGTCGGACGGAGCGGAGCACGCCCAGCTTCGATCCCGTGCCCGCCGTCCGCCCGCGCCGCTGCTGCATACGGCGGAGCGGGCGGACGGCATCGGTCCGGCCGGCCCACTGCCCGGCGGCCCGGGCGGGGGCCGTCGCCGGGCGACCGATGAGTTCCGCGCGCCGGCGGGGTCCACATCAGGAGTGGACCCACGTCCCCGGAGACCCCGGGTTCGTACATGCCAAGGAGAAGCGGATGACCGGCCAGACCTTCGACCTCGGGCCGCAGGCCCTGATCGTGGCGCGTCTCGCGGAGGGCGTCACGGACGCGCACCTCGACGGCGCCACCCCGTGCCCGGAGTACGCGGTGCACCACCTCCTCGGACACCTGACGGGCCTGGCCGTCGCCTTCCGGGACGCCGCGCGCAAGGACCTGGGCGCGACCACCGACACCGCCCCCGACTCCGCGCTGCCCGACATCGGGCCCGACTGGCGCGAGGCCCTTCCGAAGGCGCTCGACGAACTCGCCGACGCCTGGCGGGACCCGGCCGCCTGGACCGGCACCACCCGGGCGGGCGGGGTGACCCTGCCGGGTCCGGTGGCGGGTGCCGTGGTCGCCGACGAACTCGTCGTGCACGGCTGGGACCTCGCCCGCGCCACCGGCCAGGAGTACACCCCCGACGAGGCGGCCCTGCAGGCCGCGCACGGCTTCCTCGCCGCCGTGGCCGAGGACCCGACGGGCGGCGGAGGCATCTTCGGTCCCGTCGTGCCGGTGCCCGACGACACGCCCCTCCTCGACCGCGCGATCGGGCTCAGCGGCCGCGACCCCGGCTGGACCCCGTAGGGCGTGTCCGCGGCCCGTTCCGGATCCCCCAACCGGTTTTCCTGTCAGAAGTGTTGACGGGGCGAGGTGCCTCTCCTACTTTCAACGCGTCGTACTTCGTACGTCATATATGAGACGCGATATGTGAGATACGAGAGGCGCGCATGACGGCTGTGCCCATGCCCACCCCGATCCCGTCCCGCACCCAGGTGGTGCTGGACGGGATCAAACACCGCATCCTCACCGGGCAGTTGCCGCCGGGGGCGGCCCTGGTCGAGACCGACCTCGCCGCACAGTTCGGTGTGTCGAAGACACCCGTGCGCGAGGCGCTCAAGACCCTGGCCGGCACCGGGCTCGTGGTGATGAACCAGTACAAGGGCGTCACGGTGCGCATGGTGGACGCGGACATGGCGCGCGAGGTCTACGACGTGCGGCTGCTCCTCGAACCCGAGGCGCTGCGCCGGTCGGTGCGCCTCGGTGCCGGCCTCGACGCCGCCCGGGACGCGCTGACCCGTGCCGACGGCGCCGACGACACCGCCGAACGCTCCCTCGCCAACCGGGAGTTCCACCGCGCCCTCTACGTGTCGTGCGGCAATCCGCTGCTCGGCCGGATGCTCGACGAGGTCCGCGACCAGGCGGCCCTCGTCTCGGCGGTCGCCTGGGCGGCCGACCCCTCCTGGGAACGGGAGGCGAGCGAACACCGGGAGATCCTGCGGCTCGCGCTCGCCGGCGACGCCGACGGAGCGGCGGGAGCGCTGCACGCCCACATCGCGTCGTTCGTGCAACGGGCCTTCCCCCAGGGCCGGGTGGAGGGCGGGCAGGAATGACAGCGACGTTCGAGACCCAGCGGACCGCCCTCGCCGAGGTCGTGGCGATCCCGGTGACACCGTTCGCCGAGGACGGCACCGTCGACCGCGCCGCCCACCGGGCCCTGCTGCGCCGGCTGATCGACGGAGGGGTCCGCACCCTCACCCCCAACGGAAACACCGGCGAGTTCTACGCCCTCACCCCCAAAGAGCGGCGGCTCGTCCTGGAGTCGACCGTCGAGGAGGCCGCTGACCGGGCGGTCGTGCTCGCCGGGGTCGGCCACGACGTGCCGACCGCCGTCGCCTCCGCACGGCACGCCGCCGGCCTCGGCGCCGCGATGGTGATGGTCCATCAGCCCGTCCACCCCTACGTCTCCGAGGGCGGCTGGGTCGACTACCACCGGGCCGTCGCCGAGGCCGTACCCGACCTGGGTGTCGTGCCGTACATCCGCAACCCGCTGCTCCCGGGCGAGCGGCTCGCCGAACTCGCGGACGCCTGCCCGAACGTCGTCGGAGTGAAGTACGCCGTCCCCGACGCCGCCCGCTTCGCCGCCTTCGCGCGGGACGCCGGGCTGGAACGGTTCGTCTGGGTCGCCGGACTCGCCGAACCGTACGCGCCCTCCTACTTCTCGGCCGGGGCCACCGGCTTCACCTCGGGCCTGGTGAACGTCGCTCCGACCCTCTCCCTGAACATGATCGAAGCGCTCCGGTCCGGCGACTACCCCGCCGCGATGAAGGTCTGGGAGCAGATCCGCCGCTTCGAGGAACTGCGCGGGGCCAACGCCTCCGCGAACAACGTGACCGTGGTCAAGGAGGCCCTGGCCTCGCTCGGTCTGTGCCGCCGCGACGTGCGCCCGCCCAGCCGGCCGCTGGCCGAGAGCGAGCGCTCCGAGGTCGCCGCCATAGCCGCCGGGTGGCCCCTGTGAAGCGGCCCGAGGACCTGCGCAGCCATCAGTGGTACGGCACCGAGGGGCTCCGCTCGTTCAGCCACCGGGCCCGGACCCGGCAGCTCGGCTACCTTCCCGAGGAACACCTCGGCAAGCCGGTCGTCGCGATCCTCAACACCTGGTCCGACATCAACCCCTGCCACGTCCACCTGCGGGAGCGCGCACAGGCCGTGAAGCGGGGCGTGTGGCAGGCCGGGGGATTCCCGCTCGAATTCCCGGTGTCCACGCTGAGCGAGACCTTCCAGAAGCCGACCCCGATGCTCTACCGCAACCTCCTCGCCATGGAGACGGAGGAGTTGCTGCGGTCCTACCCGGTCGACGGCGCGGTACTGATGGGCGGCTGCGACAAGTCGACTCCCGCGCTGCTCATGGGTGCGGCCTCGGTCGACCTGCCGGCCGTCTTCGTGCCGGCCGGGCCGATGCTCCCGGGCCACTGGCGCAACGAGGTCCTCGGCTCCGGCACCGACATGTGGAAGTACTGGGACGACCGGCGGGCCGGACTCATCGGTGACTGCGAGATGGCCGAGCTGGAGAGTGGGCTCGCGCGGTCGCCGGGACACTGCATGACGATGGGTACGGCGTCCACGCTGACGGCCGCCGCGGAGGCGCTCGGCGTCACCGTGCCCGGCGCGTCGAGCATCCCCGCCGTCGACTCGGGGCATGAGCGGATGGCCGCGGCCGCCGGCCTCCGGATCGTCGAACTCGTCCGCCAGGAACGCAGGTTGAGCGACATCCTCACCGCCGACGCCTTCGAGGACGCGGTGACCACCGTGCTCGGCCTGGGCGGCTCGACGAACGCCGTGATCCATCTGATCGCCATGGCCGGACGCGCCGGTGTCACCCTCACGCTCGACGACTTCGACCGGATCGCCCGGACCGTGCCGGTGCTCGCCAACGTCCGGCCCGGCGGACGGATGTACCTCATGGAGGACTTCCACTTCGCGGGTGGGCTGCCCGGGTTCCTGTCGCGGATCACCGACCTGCTGCACCTGGACCGGCCCACGGTGTCCCACGACAGCCTGCGCGAGCAGCTGGCGGACGTGCGGGTGCACGACGACGACGTCATCCGCCCCCGGGAGAACCCGGTCGCGGCCGAGGGAGGGGTGGCCGTCCTGCGGGGCAACCTCTGCCCGGACGGCGCCGTCATCAAGCACATCGCCGCCGAGCCGCACCTGCTCCGGCACACCGGTCCCGCGGTCGTCTTCGACGACTACCGCACGATGCAGCGGACCATCGACGACCCGTCGCTCGGCATCACCGCGGACAGCGTGCTGGTGCTGCGGGGCGCGGGGCCCAAGGGCGGTCCCGGCATGCCCGAGTACGGCATGCTCCCCATCCCCGAGTACCTGCTCAAGCAGGGCGTCCGGGACATGGTGCGGATCTCCGACGCCCGGATGAGCGGCACGAGTTACGGCACCTGCGTGCTGCACGTGGCGCCCGAGTCGTACGTCGGCGGCCCGCTCGCCCTGGTGCGCACCGGCGACCCGATCACCCTCGACGTCGCCGCACGGTCACTCCGGCTCGACGTGGACGACACGGAGCTGGAGCGCAGGCGGGCGGAGTGGACGCCGCCCCCCGTCCGGTACGAACGCGGCTACGGCGCGCTCTACACCGAGCAGATCACCCAGGCCGACACCGGCTGCGACTTCGCGTTCCTGGCCCGGCCGGGAACGGTGCAGGACCCGTACGCGGGCTGAGGTGCCCGCACCCGCACGGGGAAGTGCCGGACCCATGGGGTCGTAGCAAGCGCTTCCTGTACTCGCTGTACCCGCCCCACTGCGAACGGAGAAACTGTCATGGCCCAAGCCGCAGCCGTGGCGAAACCGCCCGCGCCACCCCGGCGGCGCCGTGCCTCCGCGACCCCGCGCAGGCTCCCGTATCTGCTGATCGCCCCGGCGGCGCTGCTGATGCTGGGCTTCATCGCCTACCCCGTCGTCAGCGTCTTCTACTACAGCCTGCAGAACTACAACCCCACCAAACCCTGGCGCAACGGATACGCCGGCTTCGACAACTTCGTGCACGCCTTCACCGCCGACCCGCAGTTCTGGGACACCCTCACCTTCAGCGCGAAGTGGGTCGTCGTCGAGGTCGGGCTCCAGCTGCTGTTCGGCCTGGCGCTCGCCCTGATCGTCAACCAGACCTTCGTCGGACGGGCCGTCGGGCGCGCGCTGGTCTTCTCGCCGTGGGCCGTCTCCGGGGTGCTGACCTCGGCGATCTGGGTGCTGCTCTACAACTCCCAGACAGGCATCACCCGTTACCTCGCCGACGCGGGCATCGGCTCGTACGGCACGAGCTGGCTCTCGGACACCTCCACCGTCTTCCCGGCGGCGGTCGTCGCCGACCTGTGGCGGGGTGTGCCCTTCTTCGCGATCCTGATCCTCGCCGACCTCCAGTCCGTCTCCAAGGACCTGTACGAGGCCGCCGAGGTCGACGGGGCGAGCCGGGTCCGGCAGTTCCTGCACATCACCCTGCCGCACCTCAAGGACGCGATCGTCCTGTCCACGCTGTTGCGCGCGGTCTGGGAGTTCAACAACGTCGACCTGCTCTACACGCTGACCGGCGGCGGACCCGCGGGGGAGACGACGACCCTGCCCCTGTACATCGCCAACACCAGCGTCGACGCCCACAACTTCGGCTACGCCTCGGCCCTGACCGCCGTCGCGTTCGTGATTCTGCTGTTCTGCTCGATCGTCTATCTGCGGCTGAGCAAGTTCGGAGGCGGGGACAAGTGATCACCAAGGACGCCGACACGATCGCCCCGGCCGCACCCGCCCCGCCCGCCGAGGAGCCGCCGCCGCGCCCCCGCACGCGGTCCCGGCACCGCGCCTGGGACGAGGTCCCCCGGTGGCACATCTACGTCCCCCTGGGCCTCTACCTGCTCTTCACCCTGATCCCGTTCTACTGGATCCTGCTCTTCGCGCTGCGTCCCGCCGGGTCGACCTCGCTCGTGCCCTGGCCCATGACCTTCGACCACTTCGACAAGGTGTGGACCGAGCGCAGCTTCGGGACCTACTTCCAGAACAGCGTGCTCATCGCCGTCGCCACCCTGGTGATGACGACCCTCGTCGCGCTCGCCGGCGGCTACGCGCTCGCCCGCTTCGACTTCAGGATCAAGCGCGGCTTCCTGCTGGCGCTGCTCTGCTCCCAGTTCGTCCCGGGCGCCCTGCTCCTGGTCCCGCTCTTCCAGATCTTCGCCAAGCTCCAGATGATCAACTCGCTGGCCAGCGTGGTCATCGCGGAGACCGTCTTCCAGCTGCCGCTGTCGATGATCCTGATCAGCGGGTTCATCCGGAACGTGCCGTACTCCCTGGAGGAGGCCGCCTGGGTGGACGGCTGCAACCGCTTCGACGCCTTCAGGATCGTCGTCCTGCCGCTGCTGCGGCCCGGGTTGATCGCCGTCGGCTCGTTCGCCTTCGTACACGCCTGGAACCACTTCCTGTTCGCCCTGATGTTCCTGAGCGACCAGAGCAAGCAGACCATCCCGGTGGGGCTCAACACCCTGATGAGTTCCGACAGCGTCGACCTGGGAGCGCTCGCCGCGGGCGGCATCATCGCCGCCGTCCCCGTGGTCGTCGTCTTCGCGTTCATCCAGAAGTGGCTGATCACCGGGTTCAGCGCGGGGGCGGTGAAGGGATGACGCCCGCGGCGCGGCCCGGCCGGACCGGGCAGGTGAAGGGAGACGCCGAGCGGCGTCCGTCCGCGGGCGGCCCCGCGCCCCGGCGGGCCACCGCACTCCCGCTGCCCGTCGTCCTCGCGGGCGCCCGGGGCCACGGCCGACGGCACCTGGAGAACATCCGCAGGCTCCAGGGCGAGGGGCTCCTGCGTCTCGTCGGCGTGTGCGAGCTGACGCCGCTCGGCGCGGCCGAACTCGACGGGCAGCACGTCCAGCAGTCCGCCGACCTGGGAGCCCTGCTCGACAGCACCGGCGCCGTGATCGCGGTGATCTGCACCCCCATCCCCACCCACACCGACCTGGCGCTGACCGCCGCGCGCCGTGGCGTCCACCTGCTCCTGGAGAAGCCGCCCGCGCCGTCCTACGCCGAGTTCCGGCGGATGGCCGACGGCGTCGCCGCCGCAGGCGTCGCCTGCCAGATCGGCTTCCAGTCCCTCGGCTCGCACGCCGTGCCCGCCGTCCGGGAACTGATCGCCCGGGGCGCGCTCGGCCGGGTGACCGGCATCGGCGCGGCGGGGGCCTGGGCCCGGGACGAGGCGTACTACCGGCGCGCGCCGTGGGCCGGCAGGCGGCGGCTCGACGGGGCGGACGTGGTCGACGGCGTGCTCACGAACCCGCTGGCCCACGCCGTCGCCACCGCCCTCGCCCTGGACGGCTCGACCCGCGCCGAGGACGTCACCGGCATCGTGACGGAGCTGCTGCGCGCCAACGACATCGAGTCCGACGACACCTCCTGCGTGCGGGTCACGACCACGGAGCGCGCGATCACCGTCGCGGCGACGCTCTGCGCCGAGAACCCGGGGGAACCGTACGTCGTCGTGCACGGCACGGAAGGCCGGATCACCTTCTGGTACAAGCAGGACCGGCTCCTGGTGCAGCGCTCCGGGCACGGCCCGGAGGAGACCGTGTACGGCCGCACCGACCTGTTGGAGAACCTCGTCGCACATCTGAGGGACGGCGTCGAACTCCTGGTCCCGCCCGCGGCGACCGGCGCGTTCATGAAGGTCGTGGAAGCGGTCCGGCGGGCACCCGAGCCCGTCGCGCTGCCCCCCGACGCCTGGAGTGTGCCGCCCGGCGAGAACCGCCGTGCCGTACGCGGCATCGACGCGCTCGTCGCCTCGGCGGCCGACACCCTCGCCCTCTACTCCGAACTGGGCGCCCCCTGGGCGCTCCCGAAAGAGGTGAGCACCGGATGAACGACACCTCGCTCGTCCTGAGCGCCGCGGGCCGGCCGGTGGGCCGCCACGTCCACCGGCCCGAACTGCCCGACCGGCTCTCCCCGCGCCCGTACCTCCACCCGGTCACGACCCTGGCCGGCACCCCCGTCACCGAGCTGAGCCCGGCCGACCACGCGCACCACCTCGGCGTCGGTGTCGCGGTCCCCGACGTCGAGGGGCACAACTTCTGGGGCGGGCGCACCTACGTCCGCGACCAGGGACCCACCGAACTCGACAACCACGGCGCCCAGCGGCACGCCACCTTCCGCGAGGCAGGCCCCGGCGGCTTCGTGGAGGACCTGCGCTGGACGGCCGCGGGCAGCGACCTGCTGACCGAACGCCGTACGGTCGCGGTGGTCGAACTCACCGACGCCGCCTGGGCGCTGGACTTCACGTTCGCGCTCACGAACGTCACGGCGCGAACGCTCTCCCTCGGCAGCCCGGCCACCAACGGACGGCCGGGCGCGGGATACGGCGGCTTCTTCTGGCGGGCCCGCAAGGAACCGGACGCCCCGCGGGTGTTCACCGCCGGCGCCGAGGGCGAGGACGCCGTGCACGCGTGCCCCGCGGACTGGCTCGCGCTCGCCGGCGCGAACTGGACGCTCGTGTTCGCGGGGGCCACCGAGGACACGCGCCGCGATCCGTGGTTCGTGCGCACGGCCCAGTACCCGGGCGTCGGTTCCTCCCTCGCCCACCGGGACCGGCTCACGGTCGCGGCCGGTGACACGCTCGTCCGCCGGATCGTCACCGTCGTCGCCGACGGCACCCTCGACCGGGCCGGAGCCGCGGCCCTGGCACGCGAGGCGGTGAGCACCTGATGGCCTTGCCCTCCGCCGACCTGGGTGACGGCACCTACCGGAACCCCGTCCTCGACGCCGACTGGTCCGACCCCGACGTGCTCCGCGTCGGCGACGACTTCTACCTCACCGCCTCCAGCTTCGGCCGGGCACCCGGCCTGCCCCTGCTGCACTCCCGCGACCTGGTCAACTGGACGCTCGTCGGCCATGCCCTCCAACGCCTGGAACCGGCAGCCGAGTTCGCCCGTCCCCGGCACGACCGCGGGGTCTGGGCACCGTCCCTGCGTCACCACGACGACCGCTTCTGGATCTTCTGGGGCGACCCGGACCACGGCATCTTCCAGATCAACGCCCCCGGGATCAGGGGCCCTTGGACTCCGCCGCACCTGGTGAAGGAGGGCAAGGGACTCATCGACGCCTGCCCCCTGTGGGACGAGGAGAGCGGCGAGGCGTACCTCGTGCACGCCTGGGCCAAGTCCCGCGCGGGTGTGAAGAACCGGCTCACCGGACACCGCATGCGCCCGGACGGGACCGGGCTGCTCGACGAGGGCAAGGTGATCGTCGACGCCGACCGCATCCCCGGCTGGTTCACCCTCGAAGGCCCCAAGGCCTACCGGCACGACGGCTGGTTCTGGATCTTCGCGCCGGCCGGGGGAGTCGAGACGGGCTGGCAGGGCGTCCTCCGCTCGCGCGGCTTCTTCGGGCCCTACGAGGAGAAGGTGGTGCTGGAGCAGGGGAACACGCCGGTCAACGGCCCGCACCAGGGCGGCTGGGTGCGCACCCCGACGGGCGAGGACTGGTTCCTGCACTTCCAGCAGCGTGGCGCCCACGGGCGAGTGGTCCACCTCCAGCCGATGCGCTGGGCGGGGGACGACGCCGGCGGGTGCTGGCCCGTCCTGGGTGACGCGGGCGTCCCCGTCGCCGTCCACCGGAAGCCGGACCTGCCCACCCAGCCGCCGTCCGCCCCCGCCACCGACGACGACTTCCCCGGAGGCCGCTTCGGGCGCCAGTGGCAGTGGACCGCCAACCCCCAGGACGGCTGGGCGCCCCAGCACTCCGGCGACGGACTCCGGCTCAGCTGCGTCCGCGCACGCGCCCCCCGCGCCCCTGGTGGCCCCGGTGATCCGTGCGTCCCGTACGACCTGCGCACGCTGCCGCACGTCCTCACCCAGCGGCTGCCCGGCGCGGCCGCCACCGTCGAGGTCGGTCTGCGCCTCGACAGCGAGGAGCCGGGCGCCCGCGCGGGGCTCGCGGTGCTCGGCGACGCCTACCGCTGGATCGGGCTCCGGCGGGAGCCCGACGGATCGGTGCGGCTCGTGCACCGGTTCGCCGAGCCGCTCACCCCGGGTGCGGTCGCCGCGCCCCCGGAGCAGCGCACGGCCGAGCGGGACGCCGCCTCCTCCTTCGAGGCGCCGGGCGGCCGCGCACGGCTGTGGATCGAGATCGGCGCCGACGCCCGCTGCCGCTTCTCGTGCGACGTCGGCGGGGGCCGGCAGCCCACCGGGCAGGTCTTCGCCGCGACGCCCTGGCGCTGGGTCGGCGCCCTGCTCGGGCTCTTCGCCCTGGCGCCGGACGGCGGGGGACCCGCCGGTGCCGCCACGTTCACCCGGTTCCGGGTCACCGCGACCCGCTGAGAGTCACTTCCTGTCGTCCGTCCGCCTGTTGGGAGCCGCAATGACGCACCTCCGTAGCAAGCGCTTGCCGAATGCGGAGGGAAGGGCGTGTCCCTTCCCTGAGCAGCCGAGTTCCGGCCGTCCGGAACAAATCGTCCACCGCACAGCCCTGTTGGAACCGGAAGAAGAGAGCCGACCGATGAAGACCAGCTCCCTGAGGAACAGCACACCGAGGACCGGCCGGTCGTGGACCGGCGGCCGGCGCACGGCCGTGGCGGTCGCTCTCGGCTCGGTGCTCGCACTGACCGCCACCGCCTGCGGGGACGACGGCAGCGGCAGCGCCGGGGACAAGGGCACCGAGGGTTCCGGCAAGGGCGAGATCACCTTCTGGGACACCAACGGCGGTGTCCGTACGGACATCTGGAAGCAGATCATCGCGGACTTCGAGAAGAAGTACCCCGCCATCAAGGTCGACTACGTCGGGATCCCCGCGGCGAGCGCCCAGTCCAAGTACGACACCGCGATCCAGGGCGGCGGGCTGCCGGACGTCGGCGGGGTGGGCACCGCGATGCTCGCCGAGGTCGCCGTCCAGGGCGCGTTGGAGCCGCTGGACGGCCGGCTCGGGAAGAGCCCGCTGAAGGGGAAGCTGAGCGAGAACCTCCTCGACGTGAGCCGGGCCGCCGGCGGCGGGGACACTCTGTACCAGGTGCCGACCTCCGCCAACAACGGCACGCTCTGGTACCGCACCGACCTGTTCAAGGCGGCCGGACTGGACGCGCCGACCACCTGGTCGAAGTTCTACGACGCCGCCGGGAAGCTCAGCGACAAGGGGAAGAACAGGTTCGGGTTCACCATCCGCGGTGGTGAGGGATCCATCGCGCCGGCCCTGGACGCCGCGTACGGACAGTCCGGGATCACGTCGTTCTGGAACGGCGACCGGACCACGGTCAACGACCCCAAGAACGTGGCAGCCCTGGCGAAGTACGTCGCCCTGTACAAGAAGGTCACGCCCTCCGCCGACGTCAACAACGACTTCACCAAGATGGTCGCGCAGTGGGACAGCGGCACCATCGGCATGCTGAGCCACAACCTCGGCTCCTACCAGGACCACCTGAAGGCGCTGGGCGCGGGCACGTTCCGCGGTGTCCCGAACCCCACGCAGGACGACGGCACGCGCGTCCAGGTGTCCAACCCGGTCGACGGCCTGAGCCTCTTCAAGTCCGGCAAGAACAAGGCGGCCGCCTGGAAGTTCATCGAGTTCGCCGTCTCGGCGGCGGAGAACTCCAAGTTCAACGAGTCCGCGGGACAGGTGCCGGCGAACACCGACGCCGCCAAGGACCCGTGGATCCAGCGGGCCGAGCCGACCCGGCTGGCCGCGGAGGCGCTGAACGGCGGCAGCACCAAGATCGTGCAGCTGCCCTACTACCTGCCCGACTGGAACACCATCTCCAAGGCCGACAACGAACCCAACTTCCAGAAGGTGCTGCTCGGCAAGATGAGCGCGAAGGACTTCCTGGACACGCTGGCGGACCAGCTGAACGCGGCCCAGGCCGACTGGAAGGCCCACCGGTAGGACCTGCGAGGAGGCGGCCGGCGACCCGCCGGCCGCCTCCCGGTCGCCCCGTGGCGGGGCCCCGCGCCCAACGCCCACGCCACCCGTCCGATCCACCGAGCCGAAGGAAAGAGAGAGCCGCATCATGAACGCACGTACATGTCATGTACATGAAATAGGTTGGCGTACGGCCGCCGCACGGCGGACCGTCGCGCTGATCGGCTGCACCGCTCTCGTCTGCGCCGTCACCGGCACCACCGCCCAGGCCCGGCCCCGCGACCCCGCCCGCCAGACGCTCCCCGCCCGGGACGGCTGGGCGTCCCAGGGGACCGGAACCACCGGCGGCTCGGCCGCCGCGCCGGCGCTGGTCCGCACCGTCACGACGTGGGCGCAGTTCCGGGCCGCGCTCGCGGCGGGCGGCAGCGAGCCGAAGATCATCAAGGTGAGAGGCACGATCGACGCCGGCGCCGACGGCTGCGACGCCTTCGCCGCCCCCGGCTACGACTTCGCCCGGTACCTGGCCGACTACGACCCGGCCGTCTGGGGCTACGACCAGGTGGTCAGCGGGGAACAGGAGGACCTCCGGGCCGCCTCCGCCGCCCGTCAGGACACCGCCGTCAAGGCCTACGTCCCCGCGAACACCACCGTCGTCGGGGTCGGGCGCGACGCGGGGTTCAAGGGGGCGAGCCTCCAGATCAAGGGAGTCGACAACGTCATCGTCCGCAACCTCTCCTTCGAGAGCCCCCTCGACTGCTTCCCGCAGTGGGACCCGACCGACGGCGACACCGGGAACTGGAACTCCGAGTACGACAGCGCCGTCGTCCACGGCGCCACGCACGTCTGGCTCGACCACAACACGTTCACCGACGGCGCCCACCCGGACAGCTCGCTGCCGACGTACTTCGGGCGGATCTACGAACAGCACGACGGTGAACTGGACATCGTCCAGGGCGCCGACTACGTGACCGCGTCGTGGAACGTGTTCGCGGACCACGACAAGACCATCCTGGTCGGCAACAGCGACAGCGCGGCGACCGCGGCCGTGGACCGGGGCCATCTGAAGGTCACCTTCCACCACAACCTGTTCACCGGTCTCGTCGAGCGCGCTCCGCGGGTCCGCTTCGGTCAGGTCGACTCCTACAACAACCACTTCGTGGCCGGCGCCGGCTACGCCTACAGCTACGGCATCGGGATGGAGTCCCGACTCGTCGCCGAACACAACGCGTTCACCCTGCCGGACGGGATCGGGACCGGGACCGTCCTGAAGAAGTGGAAGGAGGCGCCGGTGACCGCCGCGGACAACGTCGTCAACGGCGTCCGTACCGACCTGATCGCCGTGCACAACGCGCAGATCCCCGCCGAGACGCTTCAGTCCGGCGCCGGCTGGACACCGGTCCTGCGGACGACGGTGAATCGCCCGCAGGCCGTTCCCGCCCTCGTCGACCACGGCGCGGGCGCCAGAAGAATCCACTGAGGACATCGAACTCCCCTGTTTTCAGGGAGAGTTCGCCGCGGTGGGTGCGGAAGCCGGCGCGGCTCCCGCACCCACCGCGACGCATGTCACCTGTGCAGTGTGTATCGATCAGGCAACGGACCTCGCATCCACGGGGGTGACGCGCGTAGAACCTTGTCATGCATAAGCCACTGCGTATCGCGGCCGTCGCCGCCACCTGTGCCGTCGCCGGTGCCGCCCTGTTCGGATCCGGTGCCGCCACCGCCCACCAGTCGACGGCCAACTCGACGCACGAGCCCTACAACATCGGGCTCCTGGTCAAGGACATCGACACCTACTACGGCGCCGCGCTCGACGGCGACGGGGTGTACCAGGCGTCGCCCACCAGCCAGTACGCCAAGGACCTCGCGCGCGTCGACGCCGCCGCCCGGCGGGACATCGACAAGGCCGCCCACAAGGCCCACCACCGGGGCCAGAAGCCCGCTGTGGTCTTCGACATCGACGACACCCTGCTGCTCTCCTTCGACTACGAGAGGAAGACCAACTACACGTACAACTCGACCACCTGGGCCGACTACGTGGCCCAGGCGAACCGCCCCGCCGTCTTCGGCAGTCCCGAACTCGTCGAGTACGCCGAGTCCAAGGGCGTCGAGGTGTTCTACAACTCGGGCCTGAAGGAGTCGCAGCGCGCCTCCGCCGTCGAGAACCTGAAGAAGGTCGGCGTCGACGTCAACCTCGACTCCGCCCACATGTTCCTCAAGGACGCGGCCAACCCGCCCGCCTACCTGAGCGGTTGCGCCACCGCCACCGCCTGGAACTGCACGACCGTGCAGTACAAGGCCGGCACCCGCAAGCACATCGAGGACCTCGGCTACGACATCGTCGGCAACTTCGGCGACCAGTACTCGGACCTCGACGGCGGTTACGCCGACAAGACGTACAAGCTCCCGAACCCGACGTACTTCGTGAGCTGATCCGCCGCGCAAGGACGCCCCCGCCGGTCGTCACCGGCGGGGGCGTCGTGCTGCCGGCCGCGAGGGGGGCTCAGGCCGGCAGGTCCACACCGTGAAGGACGTCGAAAACGAACACGTGGTTGTTTCCAGGGTTCCGTAACACAGCGAAAACCTGAAAGTGGTTGAGGAAGGGAACAATCCAGCCAGCATCCGCACACCAGGCACGCAGGTATCGAGGAGTATCGTCATGTCCGAAGCGCAGAAGGTCGACGACCGGCCAAGTACCGCCCCACCGGCGGCAGGCGGGGTCGACGGGTTCTTCAAGATATCCGCGAGGGGCTCCACCTTCGGCCGGGAGATACGCGGCGGATTCGCCACGTTCTTCACGATGGCCTACATCCTCGTCCTGAACCCGATCATCCTCGGCAGCGCCAAGGACAAGTTCGGCCACCACCTCGACGCCGTCCAACTCACCACCGCCACCGCCCTGGTGGCCGCGGTCATGACGATCATCATGGGCGTCGGCGGCAACCTCCCGCTCGCCCTCGCCGCCGGCCTCGGCCTCAACGCGGTCGTCGCCTTCCAGATCGCCCCGCTGATGAGCTGGGCCGACGCGATGGGCCTGATCGTCCTGGAGGGCCTGCTCATCTGCGTCCTCGTGGTGACCGGCCTGCGCGAGGCCGTCATGCACGCGATCCCCCAGGCGATGAAACAGGCGATCAGCGTCGGCATCGGCCTGTTCATCGCCTTCATCGGCTTCGTGGACGCCGGCTTCGCCACCCGTATCCCGGACGCCGCCAACACCACCGTGCCGGTCCAGCTCGGCGGCACCGGGGCACTGGCCGGGTGGCCGATTCTCGTCTTCTGCCTCGGGGTCCTGCTGACCATCGGACTGCTCGCCCGCAAGGTCAAGGGCGCGATCCTGATCAGCATCGTCACCATGACGGTGGTCGCCGTCGTCATCAACGCCGCGGCCGACGTCAAGAGCTGGGGCCTGACCACCCCGAAGGTGCCCGACGACATCGTAGCCTCACCGGACTTCGGACTGCTCGGTCACTTCAGCCTGTTCGGGGCGTTCGGCGAGACCAGCGCGATCACCGTCGTCCTGCTGGTCTTCACCCTCATCCTCTCCGACTTCTTCGACACGATGGGCACGGTCGTCGGCATCAGCGCCGAGGCCGGTCTGCTCGACGAGGAGGGCAAGGTGCCCAACCTCGGGCGGGTGCTGCTGATCGACGGCGCCGCCGCGGTCGCCGGCGGCGCGGCCTCCGCCTCCTCCTCGACGTCGTACATCGAGTCGGCGGCGGGCGTCGGCGAAGGCGCGCGCACCGGCTTCGCCAACCTGGTCACCGGCGGCATGTTCGCCCTCGCGCTGTTCCTGACGCCAATCCTCACGATCGTCCCGCTGCAGGCCGCCGCGCCCGCGCTCGTCGCCGTCGGCTTCCTGATGATGACCCAGGTCAAGCACATCGACTGGGACAAGTACGAGATCGCCATCCCCGCCTTCCTGACCATCGCCGTGATGCCGTTCACGTACTCGATCACCAACGGCATCGGCGCGGGCTTCCTGGCGTACGTGCTGATCAAGACGGTGCTCGGCAAGGCCAAGGAGGTCCACTGGCTGCTGTGGGCCGCCTCCGCCCTGTTCCTCGTCTACTTCGCGATCGACCCGGTGGAGCAGCTGCTCGGAGTGAAGTGACCGCACCGCCCGGACGACAGGACGGCCCCGCACCTCGGAGGTGCGGGGCCGTCCTGTCGTGCGGACCATGTCGCCGCGGCCGTGACCGCCGGCTCAGTTCTTCAGGGCCGCCCGCATCATCGCCTTGGCGACCGGGGCCGCCAGGCCGTTGCCGCTGACCTCGGAGCGGGCCGCGTCCGACTGCTCGACGATCACCGCCACGGCGACCTCCTTGCCGGTCGAGTCGGACTTCCCGAACGAGGTGAACCAGGCGTAGGGCGTCTTGCTGTTCTTCTCGCCGTGCTGCGCCGTACCCGTCTTGCCGCCGACGGTCACGCCGGGGATCCGGGCGTTCGTGCCCGTGCCCTGCTCGATGACCGTCCGCATCGCCGACTGGAGCTGCTGGGCGGTGTCCGAGCTGACGATCCGCTTGCTCTCGGTGTCGTCGTCGTAGTTCTTCAGGACGTCACCGTCGGCGTCGCTGGTCTGGGCCACCATGTGCGGCGAGACGAGCTCGCCGTCGTTGGCGATCGCGGCGGACACCATCGCCATCTGGAGCGGGGTCGCGGTGACGTCGTACTGGCCGATGCCGGTCAGGGCCGTCGACGACTTGTCCATGTCCGAGGGGTAGACGCTGGTGTACGCCCGTACCGGCACGTCCTGCTTCGTGTCGTTGAACCCGAACTTCTCCGCCATCGCCTTCACCTTGTCCTGCCCGAGGTCGACGGCCATCTTGCCGAAGACGTTGTTGCAGGAGTACTGGAGGGCGACCCGGATCGAGGCGTTCTCGCACGGGGCCGACGCGCTCTCGTTCTTCAGGGGGGTGTGCGTGTTCGGCAGGGTGTACGGATTCGGGCTGTCCGTCTTCGCGTCCACGTCGTCATACAGGCCGCTCTCCAGCGCGGCGGACGCCACGACCAGCTTGAACGTCGAACCCGGCGGCAGCGGCTGCCGCAGCGCGCGGTTGACCAGCGGCTTGTCGGGGTCCTTGGTCAGCTTCTCCCAGAGGCTGCCGTTGCCCTCGCTGATCGACGTCGGGTCGTACGACGGGGTGGAGACGACGCCGAGGATCTTGCCCGTCTTCGGGTCGATCGCGACGGCCGCGCCCTTCTTGTCGCCGAGCGCCTCGAACCCGGCCTTCTGCACGGCCGGGTCGATCGTCGTGACCACGTCACCGGGGTCGGCGCGCTTGTTGGTCAGACTGTCCAGGGGGTTCTTCAGCTGGACGTCCGAGCCGTCCAGGAGGTCCTGGTAGATGCCCTCCAGCTGCGTCGCCCCGTACACCTGCGAGCTGTAGCCGGTGACCGCCGCGTACAGGCTGCCGTCCTTGTACGTGCGCTTGTACTTGAGGTCCCCGCCCTTCGTCTGCGCGGAGCCGGTGATCGCGTCACCGGCCACGATGATGTTCCCGAGCGGATGCGCGTACAGCGAGATCGCGTTCCGTCGGTTGTCCTTGTCTTCCGCCAGTGCCTTGCCGTCGTAGAACTGCACCCAGGTCGCCCTCACCAGCAGGGAGAGGACGAGCAGCAGTGTGAAGACGGCGGCACGCCTGATCGTCTTGTTCATGCCGTACGGAAGGACGAGCGAAAGGGCGTGGTTCGTTCCCGCCCGCACCCATTTCTCATGTGCCCTTCATCGAACGGGCACACGCGCGGGGGAGCCGTCAGAGGCGGCGTGTGGCCAGAGTGAGCCGGTCACGGGCGTCGAACAGCGCGTCCTTGACCATCTGCTCGTGCGCCGGTGTGAGCCGTGCCACCGGCACCGAGCAGCTGATCGCGTCACGAGCCGGCGTGCGGTACGGGATCGCCACGCCGAAGCAGCGCAGCCCCAGCGTGTTCTCCTCGCGGTCCACGGCGAAGCCCTGCTCGTGCACCTGGCGGAGCTCCTCGATGAGCTTCTCCCGGTCCGTGATGGTGTGCTCGGTCAGGGCGGGCAGCGTCTCGGGCAGCATCTTGCGGACCTGCTCGTCGGTGTGCGTGGCCAGCAGGGCCTTGCCGAGCGAGGTGGAGTGGGCGGGGAGCCTGCGGCCGACCCGGGTGAAGGGGCGCAGGTAGTGCTGCGACTGGCGGGTGGCGAGGTAGACGACGTTCGTGCCGTCCAGGCGGGCCAGGTGGATGGTCTCCGTGGTGTCGTCGGAGAGGCGGTCGAGCGTGGGGCGGGCCGCGGCGACCACCTCGTCGCCGTCGATGTACGAGGTGCCGACCAGCAGGGCCCGTACGCCGATGCCGTACCGCGTGCCCGTCGCGTCGGTCTCGACCCAGCCGAGCTCCACGAGCGTGCGCAGCAGCATGTACAGGCTGGACTTGGGGTAGCCGACGGCCTCCTGGACCGCGGCGAGGGAGTGCATTCCGGGGCGGCCGGCGAAGTACTCGAGCAATTCCACGGTCCGTACCGCGGACTTGACCTGTGCCCCGCCGCCTGTCTCGCCTGCCGACATCGCCCTTGACCCCTTCGTTGGACGGGAAATAGTCTCCAACAGCATATTCACCATCAGAGACAGCGTTCAGCATATCGAACGCCCCTGGTGAGTGACACAAGAAGTGCGGCATCACATCTGGAGGGACCCGCGGTGGCAGCAGCACCAGTCTGGAGTGTCGACCCCCGTACCGGGAAGCAGCGGGAACAGGTTGCGGTGGAGGCCACAGCCGAGGAGGTCGACGAGGCCGTCCGTGCCGCACACGCCGCACGCCCCGCCCTCGCCGACCGCACCGTCCGCGCCGCGTTCCTGCGCACCGCCGCCGACCTGCTCGAAGGCTCCAAGGAACACCTCGTCGAGGTCGCCGACGCGGAGACGGCGCTCGGCCCCGTCCGGCTGAACGGCGAACTCGCCCGCACCTGCTTCCAGTTGCGCGCGTTCGCCGGGATCGTCGACGAGGGTGCCTTCCTCGACGTCGTCATCGACCACCCCGACGCCACGGCGACCCCGCCGATCCCGGACCTGCGCCGCTACAAGGTGCCCCTGGGTGTCGTGGCCGTGTACTCGGCCTCCAACTTCCCGTTCGCCTTCTCCGTCGCGGGCGGCGACACCGCGAGCGCGCTGGCCGCGGGCTGCCCCGTCGTCGTCAAGGCGCACCCCGACCACCCCGCCCTGTCGGAACTGGTCGCCTCCGTGCTGCGCCGGGCCGCGGCGCGGCACGACATCCCCGCCGGGGTCGTCGGTCTCGTCCACGGCTTCGAGGCGGGCGTCGAACTGGTCCGGCACCCGCTGGTCGCGGCCGCCGGGTTCACCGGCTCGGTCCGCGGCGGCCGCGCGCTCTTCGACGCGGCGGCACAGCGCCCGGTGCCGATCCCGTTCCACGGCGAGCTGGGCTCCCTCAACCCCGTCGTGGTCACCGAGGCCGCGGCCGCCGAGCGCGCCGAGGAGATCGGCGCGGGCCTCGCCGGCTCGATGACCCTGGGCGTCGGCCAGTTCTGCGTGAAGCCGGGCCTGGTGCTCGCCCCGGCCGGCGCGGCGGGCGACCGGTTCCTGAAGTCCCTGACCGACGCCGTGAGCGACACCGACGCGGGGGTCCTGCTGGACCACCGGATGCGGGACAACTTCATCGCCGGGGTCGCCGAGCGGGCCGCGCTGCCGGACGTCGAGTCGCCCGTGACGCCGGGCGCCGGCGGCGAGCACACGGTGAGCCCCGGTTTCCTGACCGTGCCCGCCGAGCGGCTCACGGCGCAGGGCGAGCACGACCTGCTGCTGGAGGAGTGCTTCGGGCCGCTCACGGTCGTGGCGCGCTACACCGACGCGAGCGAGGCGGGCGCCGTCCTGTCCCGGCTGCCCGGCAACCTCACGGCCACGGTGCAGCTCTCCGCCGAGGAGGCCGCAGGCGAGGGCCGCGGCGCCGAGATCCTCGCCGAGCTGACGCCGCTCGCCGGCCGGGTGCTGGTCAACGGCTGGCCGACCGGCGTCGCCGTCGCCCCCGCCCAGCACCACGGAGGTCCCTACCCCGCGACGACCTCGACGTCCACCTCGGTCGGCGGCACCGCCATCGAGCGGTGGATGCGGCCGGTGGCCTACCAGGGCGTGCCCGAGGCGCTGCTGCCGCCGGAGCTGCGCGACGACAACCCGCTGGGCCTGCCCCGGCGCCACGACGGACGCCTGGAGCGCTGAGCACCACGCGGGGACGGGTCCACGCCCGTCCCCGCACCTCGGCCCACCCACCACCCCGTCCCCGGCGCCGCGGCCCACCTGAGAGACTCGGACCATGGACGTCTCACTCCCCGAACTGCCCTTCTCCCTGCGCACGTACGGCCCGGACGGCCACTGGTCGTACGAGGACGACGTGCTCACCGGCTGGGCCGGCCCGCGGCAGGACCGCTTCGTGCCGCCCACCGGCGAAGGGCTCGACCCGGCGTCGGACGCACCCCGGCTGCTCGGCTCCCCGGAGGGCGACTTCCAGCTCATCGCCCGGGTGACGGTCGGCTTCGGGGCCTCCTTCGACGCGGGCGTGCTCTACGTCCACGTCGGGGAGCGCGCCTGGGCGAAGCTCTGCCTGGAGTACTCCCCGGACGTGGCCACCGTCTGCACGGTCGTCACCCGCGGCCACTCCGACGACGCCAACTCCTTCACTGTGGACGGGAGTTCCGTCTGGCTCCGGGTGAGCCGCACCGGCCGCGCCTTCGCCTTCCACGCCTCCCGCGACGGCAAGCGCTGGACCTTCATCCGTCTCTTCACGCTGGCCGGCGAGGAGGAGAGCGGAGCGGCACTGGTGGGCTTCATGACGCAGTCCCCGATGGGAGACGGCTGCGTGGTGACGTACGACGACATCGAGTTCCGCCCGACCTGGCCCCGCGACCTGCGCGACGGCAGCTGAGGGACGCCGCGCACCGCGCCCGGTCCGGCCGCCGCGGAACCGTGTCGTCCGCCAGGACGTCCTCGGGGGTGTGATCCAGGACCGTGTGAACCCCGTGCACCGGATGATCAGGACCGCGCTGCCCGCCGAGGCGGCGATCGTCGCCGGGTTGCACGCGCGGGCCCGGGCGACGTACCGCCCCGACGGCGTGCCGGAGGACGGCACGGACTGGGTCGCGGCCTGGCGGGGCGCGATCGAGCGGCCCGAGGGCCATGTGCTGTGTCTCGTGCTGGACGGCCGCGTCGTCGGCGTCGCCGCGTTCCGCACCGCCGAGGGCGCGCCCTCCGACACCGTCAGGCTCTTCCAGTTCCACGTCGAGCCCGGGCGGTGGCGGACCGGCCTCGGCACCGCGCTGCACGCGGCCTGCGTGGAGGAGTGGCAGGCGGACGGCAAACGCACCGCGACACTCGACGTGCCGGGCGGCAACCGGCGCGCGCGGGCCTTCTGCGCCCGCCTCGGCTGGGTGCCGGACCCGGGTCACCTGCCCGCCGAGGACGACCACCACGTGTCTCTGCGGTACACGGTCGGGGAATGAAGCCGGCCGATTGAACGTTCACACACCGGCGACCCCGGAGGGTGTCCCGTATCCGCACGACCTGGAGAGAGCCGAAGAATGCGCGTCGAGATCTGGTCCGACATCGCCTGCCCGTGGTGCTACGTCGGGAAGGCCCGCTTCGAGAAGGCGCTCGACGCCTTTCCGCACCGTGACGAGGTCGAGGTCGTGCACCGCTCGTTCGAGCTGGACCCCGGCCGCGCCAAGGGCGACATCCAGCCCGTGCTCACCATGCTCACCAAGAAGTACGGCATGAGCGAGGCGCAGGCGCAGGCCGGCGAGGAGAACCTCGGCACCCAGGCCGCCGCCGAGGGCCTGGACTACCGCACCCGGGACCGCGACCACGGCAACACCTTCGACATGCACCGCCTGCTCCACCTCGCCAAGGAGAAGGGCCGCCAGGACGAGCTGATCGGCCTGTTCTACCGCGCCAACTTCGCCGAGGAGCGCAGCGTCTTCGGGGACGACGAGCGGCTCGTCGAGCTGGCCGTCGCCGCCGGACTCGACGCGGACGACGCCCGGCGCGTCCTCGCCGACCCGTCCGCCTACGCCACCGAGGTCCGCGCCGACGAGCGCGAGGCCGCCGAGCTGGGCGCGAACGGCGTCCCCTTCTTCGTCCTCGACCGGACCTACGGCGTCTCCGGCGCCCAGCCCACCGAGGTCTTCTCCCAGGCGCTGACCCAGGCCTGGGGCGAGCGCCCGCAGCTCACCCTCATCCAGGACGGGAAGAGCGCCGAGGACGGTGCCGAGGCCTGCGGCCCGGACGGCTGCGCCGTACCCCAGCACTGAAAGACGCAGGTCGGGGGCGATCCATAAGCGCCTCTTGGGTGAACCACGCAGAAATCAGCAATGGACCTGGACATCGTCCGGGCCCACAGTGGTCGCATGGAGACCTTCGAGACCCTCGTCCGTGCCGAGTTCGCCGCGAAGAACACCTATCTGAACACCGCGAGCACCGGTCTGCTGCCGGGCCGCACGGTGACCGCGATGCGGGCCGCCGTGGACTCCGTGGCGGCCGGGCGGCCCGCCGACATGTTCGCCGACGTCGAGGCGGCCCGCGCGTCGTTCGCGCGGCTCGTCGGCGTGCCCGGGCGCCGGGTCGCGGCTGGCGCCTCGGTCGCGGTGTACAGCGGACTGATCGCGGCCTCGCTGCCGCCGGGCGCCGAAGTCCTCACCGCCGAGGCCGAGTTCAGCTCGGTCGTGACTCCCTTCCACGTCCGGGGCGACCTCAAGGTCCGGGCCGTACCGCTGGAACGGATGGCCGAGTCGGTGCACTCCGGCACCGCGCTCGTCGCCGTCAGCGCGGCCCAGTCCGCCGACGGCCGGACCGCCGACCTGGACGGGATCCGGGAGGCGGCGCGGGAGCACGGCGCCCGGACGTACGTGGACGCGTCCCAGGCCGCCGGATGGCTGCCGCTGCGCGCGGGCGCCTACGACTTCGTCTCCTCCGTCGCCTTCAAGTGGCTCGTCTGCCCGCGCGGTGTGGCCTTCCTCGTCGTCCCGGAGGACTTCGGCGGTCTCACCCCGGTGTTCGCGGGCTGGGTGGCGGGCGAGGCGCCCTGGGACAGCTGCTACGGCCCGGTCGAGGAACTCGCCCACTCCGCACGGCGGTTCGACGAGAGTCCCGCACTCTTCGCGTACGCCGGGGCCCGGCACTCGCTGGAACTTCTGGAGGAACTGGGCGTGGAGCGGATCCACGAGCACGACCTCGCGCTCGCCGACCGGTTCCGCGCCGGGCTGCGGGAGCGCGGACACACTCCGGTCCCCGCCCCGGACTCCCCGATCGTCTCGGTGCCGGGACTCGGCCGTCTCCAGGGCGAGTTGAGCCGCGCCGGGGTGGAGGTCTCGGACCGGGCGGGCCATCTGCGGGCCGCGTTCCACCTGTACAACACCCCGGACGACGTCGACCGGCTGCTCGACGTCCTGCCCGGCTGACCCCGCACGCGGCGAGGGCCGGGGCCGCTCCCTCCCGTACGTCATGCGTACGTGGGGGAGCGGCCCCGGCCCGGGACCCGAGCGGCGAAGGGGGTCAGCGCACCGGTGTGAAGTCCCGGGCGCCGATGAACTCCGGCCTGCGCACCGGAGCCGAGAAGGGCTCCACCGCGGCGTTCTCCACGCTGTTGAACACGATGAAGACGTTGCTGCGCGGGAACGGCGTGATGTTGTCGCCCGAACCGTGCATGCAGTTGCAGTCGAACCAGGTCGCCGAACCGGCCTTGCCCGTGAAGAGCTTGATGCCGTGCCGGGTGGCGAGACGGGTGAGCGCCTCGTCGGACGGCGTGCCGGCGTCCTGCATCTGCAGCGACTTCTTGTAGTTGTCCTTCGGCGTGGCCCCCGCACACCCGAGGTACGTCTTGTGCGACCCCGGCATGATCATGAGACCGCCGTTGGTGTCGTAGTTCTCGGTCAGCGCGATCGAGACGGACACCGTCCGCATGTTCGGCAGACCGTCCTCGGCGTGCCAGGTCTCGAAGTCCGAGTGCCAGTAGAAGCCACTGGCGCCGAAGCCCGGCTTGACGTTGATCCGCGACTGGTGCACGTACACGTCGGAGCCGAGGATCTGCCGCGCACGGCCCACGACCCGCTCGTCGCGGACGAGCCGGGCGAAGATCTCGCTGATCCGGTGCACCTCGAAGACGGACCGGATCTCCTGCGTCTGCGGCTCGACGATCGAGCGGTCGTCGGCACGGATCGCCGGGTCGGTCACGAGCCGTTCCAGCTCCTGCCGGTAGACGGCGACCTCGTCCTCGGTGATCAGCTCCTCGACGGGGAGGAAGCCGTCGCGCTCGTACGTCTGGAGTTCGGGCACGGTGATCGGGCCGGGTTCACCCGGCGCACCCCACAGGACCGGGTCCTGTCGGGGCGCGGCCACTTCGGTGGCTCCTCGGCTGGGGTACAGATCGGTGAGCGTCGTCATCGGTGTGTCACACCTCCTCGGGTTCGGTGATCAGCGGGTAGACGCCGTTCTCGTCGTGGTCCTCCCGTCCGGTGACGGGCGGGTTGAAGACGCAGACGCAGCGGAAGTCGGTCTTGGGACGGACCGTGTGGCGCTCGTGGCCGTTGAGCAGGTACATCGTCCCGGGCGTGATCCAGTGCTCCTCGCCGGTCTCCCGGTTGATGAGCTGGGCTTCACCCTCCACGCAGAGCACGGCCTCGATGTGGTTCGCGTACCACATGTCGGTCTCCGTACCCGCGTACAGGATCGTCTCGTGCAGGGAGAAGCCGACCTTCTCCTTGGCGAGGACGATGCGCTTGCTCTCCCAGGTGCCGGTCGCCGCCTTCACATGCCGGTCGGTGCCTTCAACATCCTTGAACGAACGGACTATCACGGTGGTGCGATGCCTCTCTCTCGTGTTTCTCGTGGTGTGCGGCGATCTGGTCAGACGGTCTCGCGGACGGCCCGGGCAAGGGTGCGCAGACCCTCGTCGAGCTCGTCGGGGGTGATGGTGAGCGCGGGCAACAGCTTCACGACCTCGCTCTCCGGGCCGGACGTCTCGATGAGCAGGCCGAGTTCGAAGGCGCGCTTGGCCACGCGGCCCGCGCGGTCCTTGTCCTTGAACTCCAGGCCCCAGACGAGCCCGCGGCCCCGGTACTCCTTGACGTCGGCGAGGTTCTCCTCCGTGATGGAGATCATCGCCTGTTCGATCTGCTCGCCGCGGGAGCGGGTCTGCTTCTCCATGGCCGAGCCGTCGGCCCAGTACGCCTCCAGGGCGGCGGCGGCCGTGACGAACGCCGGGTTGTTCCCGCGGAAGGTGCCGTTGTGCTCGCCCGGCTCCCAGATGTCCAGCTCCGGCTTGAAGAGACACAGCGACATCGGCAGGCCGTAGCCGCTGATGGACTTGGACACCGTGACGATGTCCGGCACGACACCGGCCTCCTCGAAGGAGAAGAACGCGCCGGTCCGGCCGCAGCCCATCTGGATGTCGTCGACGATGAGCAGCATGTCGCGGCGCTTGCACAGCTCGGCGAGGGCACGCAGCCACTCGGGCCGCGCGACGTTGATGCCGCCCTCGCCCTGCACGGTCTCGACGATCACCGCGGCGGGCTGGTTGAGGCCCGACCCCTGGTCCTCCAGGAGCCGCTCGAACCAGAGGAAGTCCGGGACCTGGCCGTCGAAGTAGTTGTCGAACGGCATCGGGGTGCCGTGCACCAGCGGGATGCCGGCGCCGGCCCGCTTGAAGGCGTTGCCGGTCACGGCGAGCGAGCCGAGCGACATGCCGTGGAAGGCGTTGGTGAACGACACGATCGACTCGCGGCCCTTCACCTTCCGCGCCAGCTTGAGCGCGGACTCGACGGCGTTGGTGCCCGTCGGGCCGGGGAACATCACCTTGTACGGCAGGTCGCGCGGCCGCAGCACCAGGTTCTGGAAGGCCTCCAGGAAGCCGCGCTTGGCCGTCGTCGACATGTCGAGACCGTGGGTGACGCCGTCCCGCTCCAGGTAGTCGATCAGGGCCCGTTTGAGCACGGGGTTGTTGTGCCCGTAGTTCAGCGACCCGGCCCCGGCGAAGAAGTCGAGGTACGCGTGGCCGTCCTCGTCGTACATGCGGCTGCCCTGGGCGCGGTCGAAGACGGTGGGCCAGTTGCGGCAGTAGCTGCGCACCTCCGACTCCAGGGTCTCGAAGACGCTCAGGTCGGGCTGGGTGATGGTCACGAATCGCTCCTCGAAGCGTGGGGGGCGGAAGAGGAAGGGGGCGAAGGGGAGAAGAAGTTCAGAGGGAGAACGGGCCGATGCGGTACAGCACTTCGGGGTCGTGCGGTCCGTCGGGGAACTGGTCCGTCTCGAACAGCACCTCGCGCTCGACGGCCGCGCCATGACGCTGTGCGTACGACAGGAACAGGCGCTCGGAGGCGGTGTTGCCCGGGGAGATGGTCGTCTCCAGGACGGACAGTCCGCGCTCGGCTGCCACCCGTGCCGTCAGCCCGTCGAGCAGCCGCGCGGCCAGTCCGCGTCCGCGGTACGCGTCGTCGACGGCCACCTGCCACACGAGCAGGGTGCGCGGACGCTCCGGGCGTACGTACGCGGTCACGAAGCCGACGGGACGCCCTTGGGCGTCACGGGCCACGGCCGAGGTGCCGGCGAAGTCACGGCACCACAGCAGGTAGCTGTACGAGGAGTTCAGGTCGAGGGTTCGGGAGTCCTTGGCGATGCGCCAGAGCGCGGCCCCGTCGGCCACCTCCGGACGGTCGATCCGAAGGCCCTCCGGCATTTCCAGGAATTCCGCTGACAGGTCTGGGTGTGCGGCGGTCATGCGGATTGAATTTACCGATGGAAAGCCGAAATTGCATCGTCGGACGGGGTTACGTACGGCGTTCTCATGTGTTATCGCGCGCCGGTGAGGGAGTGGCCGCGCACACAACTTTATGACCGGTTTTGCACGGAAAATACCGGAGAAAACGGGCGGGTTGTGGAGTGCGTCACAGCATCGTAATGCGCCGGAGATCCGTCCGAATTACGTGGGTTGGCGTTCGCGAAATCTTTGCGTTTAGGTGCGGAGATCCCGGGCAGAAGAATACGGGAAGCTGTGCTGGAGCAATTCCGTACCGAATGAACAACAGGATAAGTGCGTGGAGAGGATTTGCAATTCCCGCGATGCCGTCGGTGCGGATCGCCGTGCGCGCGGACCGCGCCCCCCGGGTTTCCGCACGCGCCCGCGCGGTCGAGGGTCTCCGGTGCGCGGGACGGGGGCCCGAGGCCGCCGGAGTACCGGCGGAAGCGCGCACGCCCCCGCCGGTCGACCCGGACGTGGTCCGGGATCAGCCCCAGGCCTGCGCCACGGCGCGGCGCGCCGCCTCCAGATCCACCGGGAAGCCGGACTCGGCCAGCGCGGCGCCCAGGCCCGCGAGGCTGGAGTGGACCGCGCCCCGGGTGGCGTCGGGGCCGTAGTGGTTCACGCGGATCATCGACTGCGCGAGCGCGCCGCCGCCCGCGGCGAGCGGCAGCACCGGGTCCGCGGCCAGCGCCTTGGCGACCAGCTCGGACGCGTCCGCGCCCTCGGGCACCCGCAGCGTCGTGGCGACGGGCGCGGCGTCGGAGGCGTCGTGGACGTACGGCTGAAGACCGCCGCCGAGCGCCACCGCGCCGGCGCGGGTCGCCGCGGCGGCCGAGGCGTGCCGGGCCATCACCG
Organism: Streptomyces sp. NBC_01428; assembly: GCF_036231965.1. Lineage (NCBI taxonomy): Bacteria > Bacillati > Actinomycetota > Actinomycetes > Kitasatosporales > Streptomycetaceae > Streptomyces > Streptomyces sp. NBC_01428. The sequence continues at coordinate 6,988,560 of NZ_CP109499.1, forward strand.
CGTCCAGGCCCTCACCCTCGATCCGCTCGACGCACGCCTCCAGCGCCAGCATCTCCAGCTGCGCCGGCGCGTGCAGCAGCGCCTTGCGGCCCCCGTCCACCCAGCGCTCCTTCCAGTCCAGCAGGGAGAGGTAGGAACGGCGTGGCGCGGCCGGGTTCGCGGCCATCCGCGCCCAGGCCCGCTCGCTCACCGACACCGCGGACACACCCGCAGGCCCGCCCATCGCCTTCTGCGCCCCGATCACGCACAGGTCGACGCCCCAGGCGTCCGGCAGCACGGGCTCCGCGCCGATCGACGCGACGGCGTCCAGGTAGAAGAGCGCGCCGTGCTCCCGGACGACCTCGCCGATCTCCGCGACCGGGTTGGTGTTCCCGGTGGCCGCCTCGGCGTGCACGAGCGACACGAAGTCGATCTCCGGGTGCTCGGCGAACGCCTCCCGGATCTGCGCGGCGGTGACCGCCGTGTGGAAGGGCACCGCCAGATCGATCACGGTGGCCCCGCAGTCCCGCAGCCAGTTCCCGAAGGTCTGCCCGTACGGGCCGGTGACGACGTTGAGGGCGGTGGTGCCGGTGCCCGCGGTGCCGCGGATGGCGCCTTCCAGGGGCAGCAGCGCCTCGCCCTGCATGATCACGACGTCCTGCTCGGTGGAGAGCAGCCGGGCGACGCGGTCCTCGATCGACGCGAAGTGCGCGGCGCTCAGCGGCGCCAGGTCAAGAAAGGGGTGGGTCACGGCGGTGCTCTCTTCGCTCTCAGGGGTCGACGATCAGAGCGTATCCGGCGCCGGTAGGAGCGCTCGGACCGGAGAGTTCCGAGGCCGGACGGCCCAGTGGCCATCGGATTGATTTGAGGAACCCAAACATCTCCTTATAATCGGAACCCTCCACTCCCCCCACAGGAGGTCCCCGTGAACCCCGTCCTCGGACGCAGGCCCCGCATCCTGGCCGCCACCACCGCCGCGGCAGGGCTGCTGCTCGTGGCCGGCTGCTCCTCGGGCGGCGGGGGCGGCAAGACCACCGCCTCCGGCGGGGTCCCGCTGGTCAAGGCAGGTCAGCTCACCACCTGCACCCACCTGCCGTACCCGCCCTTCCAGTCGGAGATCGACGGCACGGTGCAGGGCTTCGACGTGTCGCTCATCGACCTCGTCGCCAAGGACCTGGGCGTGAAGCAGGACATCGTCGACACCCCCTTCGAGAACTTCAAGACGGGTGCCTTCCTCAACTCCGAGCAGTGCGACCTCGCCGCGGCCGGCATGACGATCACGCCCGAGCGCGCGAAGAACGTCGACTTCTCCGACCCGTACTTCGACGCCACCCAGGCCGTCCTGGTCGACAAGAAGAGCGGTATCGGCTCCTTCGCGGACCTCAAGGGCAAGAAGGTCGGCGCCCAGGCGCAGACCACCGGCGAGGAGTACGCGAAGAGCAAGGGGCTCGACCCCGTGTCCTTCGAGTCCTCCGACGCCGTCCTCAACGGACTGCGCACCGGGCAGGTCCAGGCCGTCGTCATCGACTACCCGGTCGTCCAGGGCTGGCTCAAGGACAAGGCCAACGCGGACGCCTTCAAGGTGGTCGACAACCTCAACACCGGTGAGCAGTACGGCTTCACGGTGAAGAAGGGCAACACCAAGCTGGTCGCCGCCATCAACAAGGCGATCAAGGACGCGAAGGCCGACGGGACCTACAAGAAGCTGTACGAGAAGTGGATCGGCCCGTACGACGCGGCCGCGGCCTCCGCTTCGCCCTCCGCCTCATGAGTGATACCGACACCCCGGTCCAGCCCCGCCGCTCTGGCATGAGCAGGCGGCAGAAGCGCTCGCTGTCGCGCGGCGCGCAGTACGTGGTCTTCGTCGCCGTCGTGGTCGCCTTCGCGGTCACGGCGGACTGGGGCCGTCTGAAGAACCAGTTCGCCCAGTGGGACCTGGTCAAGCAGATGTTCCCGGACGTCATCACGCTGGCGCTGAAGAACACCGTCCTCTACACGGTGTCCGGCTTCGCCGTCGGACTCGTGCTGGGCATGGTCATCGCCCTGATGCGGCTGTCGTCGGTGGGCCCCTACCGCTGGGTCGCCGGCGTCTACATCGAGATCTTCCGCGGCCTGCCCACCCTGCTGATCTTCGTCTTCGTGGGCGTCGCGGTACCCCTCGCGTTCCCGGGCACGGAGATTCCCGGCGGAACGTACGGCAAGGTCGCCATCGCGCTCGGTGTGGTGGGGGCCGCGTACATGGCGGAGACGTTCCGCGCGGGCATCCAGGCGGTGCCCAAGGGGCAGATGGAGGCGGCCCGTTCGCTGGGCTTCTCGCACGCCCGGGCCATGGTCTCGATCATCATCCCGCAGGCCTTCCGGATCATCCTCCCGCCGCTCACCAACGAGCTCGTGACCCTCTTCAAGGACTCCTCGCTGGTGCTGATCCTCGGCGTCACGCTGGAGGAGCGCGAACTCTCCAAGTTCGGCCGCGACCTGGCGAGCACGTCGGCCAATTCCACGCCCATCCTCGTCGCCGGCCTGTGCTACCTGCTGGTGACCGTGCCGCTCGGATTCGTCGTCCGGCATCTCGAGGCCAAGGCCGGGGAGGCCAAGTGAGCACACCCGAGATCCAGGTCAAGGACCTCCACAAGTCCTTCGGCGACAACGAGGTCCTGCGCGGCATCGACCTGGAGGTCGGACAGGGCGAGGTCATCTGCGTCATCGGCCCGTCCGGCTCCGGCAAGTCGACCCTGCTGCGCTGTGTGAACCTCCTGGAGGAGCCCACCAAGGGGCAGGTGTTCGTCGGCGGCGCGGAGGTCACCGACCCCGACGTCGACATCGACGCCGTACGCCGCCGCATCGGCATGGTCTTCCAGCAGTTCAACCTCTTCCCCCACCTGTCGGTGACCGGGAACCTCACGCTGCCGCAGCGCCGGGTGCTCCGCAGGGGCAAGGCGGAAGCGGCCCGCGTCGCCGCCGAGAACCTCGACCGGGTGGGGCTCGCCGCGAAGGCCGACGCCTACCCGGCCTCGCTCTCCGGAGGCCAGCAGCAGCGCGTCGCGATCGCCCGGGCGCTCGCCATGGGTCCGCAGGTGATGCTTTTCGACGAACCGACCTCCGCCCTCGACCCGGAACTCGTCGGGGAGGTGCTCGCCGTCATGCGGATGCTCGCGAACGAGGGCATGACGATGATGGTCGTCACCCACGAGATGTCCTTCGCGCGCGAGGTCGCCGACCGCGTCGTCTTCATGGACGGCGGCGTGATCGTCGAGGACGGCACCCCGGCGCAGGTCATCGGCAACCCGGCCCACGAGCGGACGCGGCACTTCCTGTCCCGGCTTCTCGACCCGGCGATGGCCGACGTCGAGGAGACCACGAACGACCCGTCGGACACGCCCTAGCGCGAGTCCTCCCGCGGAAGCGGACACTCCCGGGGGCCGAGCCGCCTCGCCGGGATGCCGCTTCACTAAGGTGCGGTGCATGAGCGAAGACGCTGTGCTGCACGTGAAGGGGCGGGTCCTCGTCGGACCGGACGACGTCCGCGACGAGTTGTGGGTCGTCGGCGGCCGGATCTCGTACGAGCGTCCGGGCGGCGCCCGTGACGTCCGCACCGTCGAGGGCTGGGCCCTGCCGGGCCTGGTCGACGCGCACTGCCACGTCGGGCTCGACGCGCACGGGCCGGTCCCGGACGAGGTCTCGGAGAAGCAGGCGCTGACCGACCGCGACGCCGGCACCCTGCTCGTGCGGGACGCCGGATCGCCCTCCGACACCCGCTGGATCGACGACCGCGAGGACCTCCCGAAGATCATCCGGGCCGGCCGGCACATCGCCCGCACCCGCCGCTACATCCGCAACTACGCCCACGAGATCGAGCCCGAGGACCTCGTCGCGTACGTCGCCCAGGAGGCCCGGCGCGGTGACGGCTGGGTGAAACTCGTGGGGGACTGGATCGACCGCGGCACCGGCGACCTGAGCGCCTGCTGGCCGCGCGACGCCGTCGAGGCGGCCATCGCCGAGGCCCACCGGCTCGGCGCGCGCGTCACCGCCCACTGCTTCGCCGAGGACGCGCTGCGCGACCTGGTCGAGGCCGGCATCGACTGCGTCGAGCACGCCACCGGCCTCACCGAGGACACCGTGCCGCTTTTCGCCGAGCGGGGCGTCGCGATCGTCCCCACCCTCGTGAACATCGCCACATTCCCGCGGCTCGCGGACGGCGGCGAGGCCAAGTTCCCCACGTGGTCCGCCCACATGCGCCGCCTCCACGAACGCCGTTACGACACCGTGCGCGCCGCCTACGACGCGGGCATCCCGGTCTACGTCGGCACCGACGCGGGCGGCACCCTCCCGCACGGCCTCGTCGCCGCCGAGGTCGCCGAACTCGTCACCGCCGGCATCCCGCCCGTCGAGGCGCTCTCCGCCACCTCCTGGGGAGCGCGCCGCTGGCTCGGCCGTCCGGGACTCGACGAGGGCGCGCCCGCGGACCTCGTGGTCTACGGCGAGGACCCGCGCGCCGACGTACGGGTCCTGGCCGCGCCCCGGCGGGTGGTCCTCGACGGACGGATCGTCGGCTGACGGGGACCGTCCGACCGACAGGCGGGCGCGGTTGACGGAACGTGACGATCCGGACGCCGCGCTCGTTACGCACTTCCGTCCCGCTCCGGCGTGTGGCGCGGGGCGTCAACCAGCGCGTTCGTCCTGTGCCGTTGACCGAGTGACGGCGGGGAACAGCCGTGCCTTCGGATTCGAAGACTTGCACGGGAAACCCACGTCCGGGTGAACTCACGCCAGGTTGCTGACTGTTCACTCTCAGTGCGTAATTCTTTCCGGGTCCCAGGCTTTCTCTCATGGGGGTCCCACCCTTGAACAGCACCAACTACCGTATGCCCGCACGCCGTTTCGCCGTCACGGCGGCGGCCACCGTCCTTGCCGCGGGTCCCACCGCGCTGGCCGGTGCGGGTTCCGCCCACGCGACCACCGACCAGGGTCGCGCGAGCGCCGTCGTGCTCCGTACCGGACTCGACGTCTCCCTCCTCAACAAGACCGTGAACGTCCCGCTCGCGGTCTCGCTGAACGAGGTGCAGGCACCGCGGAGCGCCGAGAAGACCGCGCTCACCGCCCAGTTGGACGGCGTCGACCGCGGGCGCCCGTTCAGCGTGCTGCGCGCGGACGTCGCCGACGCCAAGGCCACCGTCGAGGCCGGGAAGGCCGAGGGCTCCACCCACCTCGTCCACGCCGCGGTCCATGTCCCCGGGCTGCCGCTGCTCTCGCTCATCGAGTTGCAGGAGGTCTCCTCGAAGGCGACCTGCGCGGTGGGTGAGAAGCCCGTCGCCACCGCCAACCTGCTGGGATCGGTGAACGTCCTCGGCAAGAAGGTGACGCTGACCGCGGGCGGCCCGACGGAGGTGAAGGTGCCCGGTGTCGGTGAGGTGCGGCTCGACCTGTCCAAGACGGAGACCACGACCCGTACCGCCGCCGCGTCCGCGCTCGAACTCAAGGTGTCCATCAACCCGTTGAAGCTCAACGTGGCCGAGGTCGAGGGCACCCTGACGCTGGCCGGGGCCACCTGCGAGACGCCCGCGGCGCCGGCCGCCCAGCAGGCGGAGCCCTCCGAACCCGCCAAGCCCGCGGACTCCGCCGAGCCGGTGACCGAGGTCAAGCCGCAGGGCGCTCCCGCGGAGGCCGGGCTCGCCGAGACCGGCGGCAGCTCGACGACGCCGTACATCGCGGGCGGCGCGGTGGCGCTGCTCGCCGCGGGCGGCGGAGCGGTCGTCCTCTCCCGCCGTCGGCGCGGCTGACCCCTCCCGGGCCCAGGGCCCGGACCCCGCTCCTCGAACGACGGAGAGGCTGCATCCCAGCCCCTGCGGCGGTCGGGGAGCGGAACCTGCCAGAACTACCGCGAACCGCCAAGTACCGCCGAGAACCTCCGGAATCCGCCGCGATCAGTCCGCGCCGGCCGTCACCGCCCGGTCCAGGGCCTGGAGGAAGCGGTTGACCGTCGCACGGTCCCGCACCGCGATCCGCAGCCAGTCCTCGTCGAGCCCGGGAAACGTGTCCCCGCGGCGCACCGCGAACCCGAGGCGGCGAAGACTCCTCCGCACCCCCGCGGCGCGCGGCAGCCGGATCAGCACGAAGGGACCCTCCGCGGGCTCCACCACCCGCAGTCCGTCGGAGCAGCCGAACTCCCGCAGCCCCGCGACGAGATGGGCCCGGTCCGTGGCGATCCGGTGCGCCGCGTGCGCCGCCTCCGCGAGTGCCTGCGAGGACATGCACGCCTCGGCGGCGGCGAGCGCGGGGGTGGACACCGGCCAGAGCGGCTGGGCACGCTCCAGCGCGCCGATCGTCGCGGGATCGGCGAGCGCGTACCCGATCCGCAGGCCGGCCAGACCCCAGGTCTTGGTGAGGCTGCGCAGCACGACGAGGCCGGGCACGTCCGTGCGGCCGGCCAGCGTCTCGCGCTCCCCGGGCACCGCGTCCATGAACGCCTCGTCGACCACCAGGACCCGCCCGGGGCGGGCCAGCTCGGCGACGGCGGCGGCCGGGTGGAGCACCGACGTCGGATTGGTGGGGTTGCCGATCACGACGAGGTCGGCGTCCTCCGGGACCGCCGCCGGATCGAGCCGGAAGCCGTCCTCCGGGCGCAGCAGGACGCGGCCCACCGTGTGTCCGGCATCCCGCAGCGCGGCCTCCGGCTCCGTGAACTGCGGGTGCACGACGACCGGCCGGCGCACCTTCAGGGCGCGCGCGAGCAGCACGAAGGCCTCGGCGGCTCCCGCCGTGAGCAGCACCCGCTCCACCGGCAGGGCGTGCCGCGCCGCCACCGCGGCCCGCGCGGCCCGGCCGTCCGGATAGGCCGCGAGGCCGGTCAGCGACCCGGCTATCCGTTCACGCAGCCACCGGGGAGGGGTGTCCGCGCGGACGTTCACGGCGAGGTCGGTCAGCGCGGAGCCGTCGTCGCGCACCTCGGCGTCCCCGTGGTGCCGCAGATCGTGCCCGCCCTCGGCGGCCTCGTCAGTGCGCATGGGAGTGTGCGTGGCCGCCGTGGTGGTGCCCGTGTCCGTCGTGGTGGCCGTCGTCGTCCGGGTGGAAGTGCGGCTGCTGGGGGAGCCCCACCTTGTCCTCGAAGCCGGGCAGGGCGATGCGGTAGACGCAGGAGTCGCAGTTCATCCGCAGGTCGCCCCGGACGGCCTCCCGGTAGCGCTCCATGACCAGGTCCAGGAGCTCCGGCTCCGGGCCGATCACGTCGGCGGAGCGCACCTCTACGTCCGGGTGGGCGGCGGCCCAGCCCTCGGTCTGCTGCCGCACGCGCTCCGGGAGGATGCCGGTGAACAGGAAGTAGGGCAGGACCACGATCCGGCGGGCGCCGAGCTTCACGCAGCGGTCGAGGCCGGACGGCACGTCCGGGGCCGCCAGCGACACGAACGCCGTCTCGACGCCCGCGTATCCGCGGCCCTCCCACAGCAGCCGGGCCGCCTTGTGCACCTCGGCGTTGGCGTCCGGGTCGGTGGAGCCGCGGCCGACGAGCAGCACCGTCACGTCGGCGCGGTCCTCGGGCGTGCGCGCCGCGGCGCCGAGCGCCTCGTCCAGCCGCCGCTCCAGCACCGCGAGCAGCGAGGGGTGCGGACCCAGCGGACGCCCGTAGGTGTACGAGATCCCGGGATGCCGCTCCTTCTCACGGTTCAGCGCCGCCGGGATGTCACCCTTGGCGTGCCCGGCGGACACCAGCATCAGCGGAACGGCGGCGAAGCGGCGCACCCCCCGCTCGACCAGCTCGGTGACGGCGTCGCCCAGCGGGGGCGGCGACAGCTCGATGAACCCGCCGGCGACCGGCAGTTCGGGATGGCGGCGTCCCAACTCCCGTACGAAGGACCGGAACGCCTCGGCTCCGGCCTCGTCCCGGGTGCCGTGGCCGGCGATGAGCAGCGCGGGGGGAGGGGTGGTCACGATGTCTCCTTGACGGGCGCGCCGGCCTCGACGGTCGTCGAGGCCTCAGCGGCCGGGGGGGTGGGGGCGGGGTGGTACAGCAGGGCGTTCAGAGCGGCGGCCGCGACCGCCGAACCGCCCTTCTCGGACACGTTGCTGACGGCGGGCAGTCCGCTCGCGCGCAGTGCCGCCTTGGACTCGGCGGCGCCGACGAAACCGACGGGCAGACCGATGACGAGCGCGGGTGCGGCGTCCAGCCGGAGCAGCTCCTCAAGAGCGGTGGGCGCGCAGCCGATCACCCACAGGGCGCCGGGTCCGACCTGTTCGTACGCGAGCCGCACGGCGTGCGCGGAACGCGTCAGACCCGGGCCCGACACGGCCTCCTTGAGGCGGCAGACGGTGGCGCGGCGGGTGATGCCGGCGGCGACCATCTCGACGTCCACCACGACGGGCGCCCCCGCGTGCAGCGCGGCGTGCGCGTGCCGCAGGGCCTCCTCGTCGGTGACGAGGTCGTCGGCGTACTCCAGGTCGGCGGCGGAGTGGATCACCCGCTCCACCACCGCCCGGGTCAGCGGCGGGAGGTGCGAGGTGTCCAGCCGCGAGCGCAGCCGCCGGAACGACTCCTGCTCGATGGGGTGCACGACCCGGCCCTCCGGGAACACCTGGCTCACTCGGACTCCTCCTGCCAGCGGTAGCCGCGCGGCGTGACCATGCGCCCGGCGATCTCACGGGTCGCCGTGTTGCCCACGGTCACCACGGTCATCATGTCGACGATCGCCGGATCCAGGGAACCCAACGTCGTCACCCGGCTCGACTCGTCCGGCCGGGAGGCGTTGCGGACGACCCCGACGGGCGTCACGGGTTCCCGGTGCTCGGCGAGGATCGCGAGGGCCTTCGGCAACTGCCAGTCCCGGCCCCGGCTGCGCGGGTTGTAGAACGTCACGACGATGTCGGCCTCGGCCGCCGCGCGGACCCGCCGCTCGATGACCTCCCACGGTGTGTGCAGGTCGGACAGGCTGATCGACACGTGGTCGTGGCCGAGCGGCGCGCCCAGGATCGCCCCCGCGGCCAGCGCGGCGGTCACCCCCGGCACCCCGACCACGTCGATGTCGTCGGACGCCTCGGCCAGCGCGGGCGACGCCATCGCGTACACGCCCGCGTCACCGCTGCCGATCAACGCCACGGCCCGACCGCGCCGGGCCTCGGCCACCGCCGTGCGCGCCCGCTCCTCCTCGGCGCCGAGCCCCGACTCCAGGACGAGGGTGCCGGGCCGCAGCAGATCGCGGATCTGGTCGACGTACTGGTCGAGTCCGACGAGCACCGACGCCCGGCGCAACTCCCGTGTGGCGCGCGGCGTGAGCAGGTCGCGGGCGCCGGGGCCGAGGCCCACGACGGCGAGCCGTCCCCGGGCCGGCCGGCGCACCACCGCGACGGTCGCCATCGCGGGCGAGCCGTCCGCGCGCACCGACTTCCGCTTGGGGACGAGGAGTTCACCGCCGCCCACGAGGGCCGCGGCCTCCGCCACGGAGGGGGTCCCCACGGCGGCGAGCGGCGCCTCGGACGGGTTGGGCACCGTGACCGCCGCGAGTTCCGCGGCGATGTGGGTGACGACGGGCACGCCGAGCCGGGCGGCGGCCCCGAGGATGCCGGGCTCCTCCGACTTGGCGTCCACGGTGGCGAGTTCGGCGACCGACCGGACGGAGAGACCGGCGTCCGCCAGGGCCTCCCCGACGAGCCCGAGGACCTCCTCCACGGGTGCGCCCCGCGAGGCGCCGACACCGACGACGAGGGACGGCGGGCGCAGCACGACCTCGCGCGCGGCGGGCCCCTCGGCGCGGTCGGAGACGCGGATCACGGCGGCCCCGTCCCCGGCGGGGGCGCCGACGTTCGGCGGCAGCGCGGGCAGCGGCCAGGCCGTCTCCGCGTCCAGCACCACCGGTTCGCCGTCGAGCACGGCCCGCGAGACCCCGGCGACGTCACCCTCCACGGGCAGGCCGAGCGTGTCCAGGCCCGGCATCCCCACCGCGTCGGTCGCCGTCGTCACCACCGGCACGGCACCGAGCACCTCGCCGACCTCGCGCGCGAGGTCGTTGGCCCCGCCCGCGTGGCCCCCGACCAGCGGCACCGCGAACCGGCCCGCCTCGTCGACGCACACCACCCCGGGGTCGGACGCCTTGTCCGCGAGCAGCGGGGCGACGAGCCGGACGACCGCGCCGGTGGCGAGGAAGCACACCAGCTGGTCGCACTCCGCGAAGGCCCGCCGTACGGCGTCCGCCACGGGCCCGTCGTACACCCGGGTGCGCGCGGGCCATGCCGCGGCCAGCCGGTCGCGGGCCGCCGCGCCCGCCGCCGTGGCGGAGATCAGGCCGATCACTGGGGAACTCCTTCGGTACGGGCCGGGGGCCGGACGCCCCACAGCACGAAAACGGGATTGGTCGCCGCGAGCCGGGACACGTCCCCCGGCAGCGGGGCGAGCCGCGACGACTGGAGCAGCACGCCGTCGCAGTCGAACCCGGCGGCGGTCAGGGCGTCGCGGGCGGCCGGCACCCGGTCGAGCGAGGCCATCGCGACGACGACCGCGCGCCGCGCCCGGCGGGCCGACGCCGCGACGATGGCGGGCAGTTCGCGTCCGCCGCCGCCGATGAAGACCGCGTCCGGATCGTCGAGGTCGGACAGCACGGTGGGCGCGGCCCCGTGCACGACATGCACGTCGACGCCGTGCGCGGCGGCGTTGGCGCGGATGCGTTCGCAGCCGTCCGGGGTCTTCTCGACCGCCGTGACGGCCGCGCCGAACCGCGCGCACTCGACGGCCACGGAACCGGATCCCGCGCCGACGTCCCACACCAGCTCGCCGAGGCGGGGTCCGATCCGCGCGAGGGCCAGCGCGCGGACCTCGAACTTGCTGATCATCGAGTCGCGGTGGGCGAACTCGCTCTCCTCCAGGGCCCATCGGGCGGGCCCGGCCGGCGGACCGGCGACGGTCCGCACGGCGCCGAGGGCACGGACCGGGTCCAGGCACAGCACCACACTGACCGCCGTACCCCAGTCACGGGCCGCCGCCTCGGCGGGCGTGACCCGCTCGACGCGTTCACGCTCCGGATCGCCGAGCGCGCTCGCCACGACCAGGACGCGGTCGGCGCCCCGGTGGACGAGGGCGGCGCCCAGTTCGGCGGGCCCGGCGCCCGGACCGGTCAGCACGCCCACCTTCGGCCGCGACCGGCAGACCTGGACGGCCGTCCGCAGATCCCGGCCGTGCGCGCTGACGACCACCGCGTCGTCCCAGGGCAGCCCCACCCGCGCGAAGGCGGTCGCCACCGAGGAGACGCCGGGCCGCACGTCGAGGCGGCCGGCCCCGAACCGTTCGGCCAGCGCCCGCACGATCCCGAAGAACCCGGGGTCGCCCGAGGCGAGCACCACGACCGGTCCGTCCGGCGCCCCGGCGTCCGTGTACCGGGCGATGCCGTCGAGCGCCGGTGCCAGCGGACCGAGCACGATCCGCGCGGTCCGGCCCGCGAGGGGGGCCGCCGCCAGATGCCGCCGGCCCCCCACGACCAGCCCGGCCCCGGCGAGCACCGCCAGCGCCTCCTCGGCGAGCGGCGCCCCCGTGCCCGTACCGACGACGGTGATCACCTCGGAACGGTCCGCCGACGCGGCGCGCACGGCTCCGTCCTCCGCGCCGACGACCTCCACGCTCACGACGCGGGCCCCTGCGCGGCGCTCCGGCGTGCCGCGCGCAGCTCCGCGCGCGCCTCGGGGTCGGCCTTGCGGAACCCGTGGAAGTGGCCGGGGTGGTAGAGGTGCGAGCGGGTCCCGCTCGCGTCCAGCGCCGGGCCGACCAGGAAGAGGGTGTGCTTCCAGAGCTTGTGCTCCTTGACGGTCTCCTCCAGCGTGCCGATCGTGCACGTCACGATCAGCTCCTCCGGCCAGGTCACCTGGTGGGCGACGACGACCGGCGTGGACGTCGGATAGCCGCCCTCCAGCAGCTCCCGTACGAGCTGGCCGCTGCGGGCCGCCGACAGGAACAGCGCCATCGTCGTGCCGTGCTTGGCGAACTCCCGGACCTCCTCGCCGGGCGGCATCGGCGTCTTGCCGCCGCCGAGCCGGGTGAGGATCACCGACTGCGCGACCTCGGGGATGGTCAGCTCGCGTCCCGCGAGCGCCGCCACCGCCGAGAAGGACGAGACGCCCGGCACGATCTCCGTCGCGATGCCGAGCTCCGCGCACCGGTCCATCTGCTCCTGCGTACCGCCCCACAGCGCCGGGTCGCCGGAGTGGATCCGCGCCACCCGCAGACCCTGCTCCCGGGCCCGCTCGTACACGGCGACGACGTCCTCCAGCGACATCGTCGCCGAGTCGAGGACCTCGGCGCCCTCGCGCGCGTGGTCGAGGACCTCGGCCTGCACCAGGCTGGCCGCCCAGATCACCACGTCGGCCTCGGCGATGGCGCGCGCGGCACGGAAGGTCAGCAGGTCGGCGGCGCCGGGGCCGGCACCGACGAAGGTCACTTTGCCGGTGGGGGCATCGGCCATGGGAATCGGTCCTCTCCTACGGAAAAACTGGGGTGATGTGGCACATCAGTGGGCACGGGGCCGTCGCCGAAGGTGCGCGAACGGGGGTTGATCGGATAGCAAGGGCCTATGGCGGTCCTCGTCGCGCTCGGCGCGTTCCTGATGACGCTGGCCGGCGGCTGGACGGCACAGCGGGTGACCGACCGTCGGCACCTGGTCCTCGGACTGGCCGGCGGCCTGATGCTCGGCGTGGTCGGCCTCGACCTGCTGCCGGAGGCACTCGCCACCGCGGGCCGGGAGGTGTTCGGCGTACCGGCCGCGCTGCTGCTCTTCGTGGCCGGCTTCCTGCTGGCCCATCTGGTCGAACGGCTGCTCGCCCACCGGCAGGCCGCGCACGGCGGTGACGAGCACGACGGCCGCGCGCCCGAGGTGGGTCTGACGGCGGCGGGCGCCATGGTCGGGCACAGCGCGATGGACGGCGTCGCGATCGGCGCGGCCTTCCAGGTCGGCGGCGGCATGGCCCTCGCGGTCGCCCTCGCCGTCGTCGCCCACGACTTCGCGGACGGCTTCAACACCTACACGATCACCAGCCTGTACGGGAACGCCCGCCGCAAGGCCCTGTTCATGCTGTTCGCGGACGCGGCGGCCCCGGTGCTCGGTGCCGCCTCCACGCTCCTCTTCACGATCCCGGAGGGGCTGCTCGGCGGCTATCTCGGGCTCTTCGGCGGCGTGCTCCTCTACCTCGCGGCCGCCGAGATCCTCCCCGAGGCGCACCACGAGCACCCGGCCCGCTCGACCCTGCTGTTCACGGTCGCGGGTGTGGGCTTCATCTGGCTGGTGGTGGGCATCGCGAGCTGAGCCCGCGCCGCCCGCCGGACGGGCCGCGGGACGTGCCGGAGAGGTGCCGTTCACAGCTTCCCGCCGCGTTTCCCGTCGCGGGGCGCGGGCGCGATGAGCGTCGAGAGGTACGGCAGCGGTTCGCCGTCGAGGTCGCCGGCCCGTCGGATCGACTCGCCCTCCAGACCGAGCGCCGACCCCCACACCGCGTCCTCGATCCGCCCGCTGTCCCGCAGCGCCTCGGCGACCTCGCGCGCCTGCCGCCCGAACTTGTACGCGACGACCGTGCCCGGCCCGTTCAGCGCGTCCTTCAGCACGGCCGCGCCCGCCGTCACCGGGACGAGCGTGAGCGGCTCGGTGCCCTCGGCGAGCACGGCGCCCGAGCGGGCGGCGAGATCCTGCATGGCGGTGATGCCGGGCACGCTCTCCACGACCGTGCCCGGGACCAGCTCGCCGATGGTGTGCGCGAGATAGGTGAACGTCGAGTACACGTTGGGGTCGCCGATGGTCGCGAAGGCGACCGTGGCGTGCCGGGCGAGGAGATCCGCGACCCGCGCGCCCGCCGCGTCCCAGGCGGCCTCGCGCCGGGCGTGGTCGCTGCGCTCGTTGAGCGCGAAGACCACCCGCAGGACCTTCTCCTCGGGCACGTAGTGCAGGACGGTCGCCTCGGCGCGGCCCCGCTCCCCGGTGTCCATCACGGGGACCACGACGACCTCCGCGGCCCGGAGCGCGTTGACGCCCTTGACGGTCACCAGCTCGGGGTCGCCGGGGCCGACCCCGACTCCGATCAGCTTGCTGCTCATGACGTCAGGCACCTCTCCACGAACCGACGGGCCACACCGGGCTCGGACGCCCAGTGCGTGTGCAGATAACTCGCGTGCACACCGCTCTGCACGAAACCTTCGACGCGCCGCTCCGGCGCGCGCACCCCCCAGGCGGGGGCCGGACCGGCGCCGGGCTCGACGACGGTCCGGTGGAACTCGTGGCCGCGCATCCGCGTACCGGCCGCCGCGAGCACACTGTCGCTGACGGCCACGGCGTCCCGGTAGCCGAGGGTGAGCCGCTCGTGCATCCGGGCCGTGGCGTCGACCACCCCGCACATGGGCTGCCCGTCGAGCTCCCGCGCCAGGTAGAGCAGCCCGGCGCACTCGGCCGCGACCGGTGCCCCGGCGAACGCCAGCTCGGCCACCGCCTTGCGCAGCGGCTCGTTGGCGGACAGCTCGGGCGCGTACACCTCGGGGAACCCGCCACCGATGACCAGCCCGCCCGTCCCCTCGGGGAGCCGCTCGTCCCGCAGCGGGTCGAAGACGACGACCTCGGCCCCGGCGGCGGTGAGCAGTTCGGCGTGTTCTGCGTAGGAGAAGGTGAAGGCGGGACCACCGGCGACGGCGACGCGCCGCACGCCGCCGGAGGCTTCCGGCGGGGTCGAGGGGCGGGCCGTCCCGTCGGGCGCGGTGCGCTGCGCCACGGCCGACGGGACGACCGCCTCGGCCGCGTCCCACGCGGCGCCCGGCAGGGCGCCCGCGCCGCGCGCCAGCGCGAACAGCGCGTCCAGGTCGCATCCGGCGCCGACCTGCGCGGCCAGGGCGGCGACCGCCTCGACGGCCTCCGCGCGCCGCTCGGCGACCGGCACGAGCCCCAGGTGCCGTGACGGGGTGCCGACCTGCGGGGCCCGCCGCAGCGCGCCGAGGACCGGTACCCCGGAGGCGTCCAGCGCCTCGCGCAGCATGGCCTCGTGCCGGTCGGAGCCGACCTTGTTGAGGATCACCCCGGCGACCCGCACCTCGGGGTCCCAGGAGGCGAAACCGTGCACCAGCGCGGCCACCGAGCGCGACTGCGAGGACGCGTCGACGACCAGCACCACGGGCGCGCGCAGCAGCTTCGCCACCTGCGCCGTGGAGGCGAGTTCGCCCTCTCCGGCGGCGCCGTCGTAGAGGCCCATCACGCCCTCGACGACCGCGAGGTCGCAGCCGCGCGCGCCGTGCGCGAACAGCGGCCCGATCAGCTCGGTGCCGCACAGGTAGGAGTCCAGGTTCCGCCCCACGCGCCCGGTGGCGAGCGCGTGGTACCCGGGATCGATGTAGTCGGGCCCCACCTTGTGCGGGGACACGGCGAGCCCCCGCGCGGCGAAGGCCGCCATCAGCCCGGTGGCCACGGTGGTCTT
Source organism: Streptomyces sp. NBC_01428 (assembly GCF_036231965.1). Lineage (NCBI taxonomy): Bacteria > Bacillati > Actinomycetota > Actinomycetes > Kitasatosporales > Streptomycetaceae > Streptomyces > Streptomyces sp. NBC_01428. Next base: position 7,003,950 of record NZ_CP109499.1, read on the forward strand.
GCCGCTGCCCGAGGAGGGCGCGGCGACGACCAGCCGGGGGACGGAGGACATCACCACTCGATGCCCCTCTGGCCCTTCTGGCCCGCGTCCATCGGGTGCTTGACCTTCGACATGTCCGTCACGAGGTCGGCGACCTCGACGAGCTTCTGCGGGGCGTTGCGGCCGGTGACGACGACGTGCTGGGTGCCGGGCCGGTCCCGCAGCACCTCCACCACCTCGTCGGTGTCCACCCAGCCCCAGTGCATGGGGTACGCGAACTCGTCGAGCACGTACAGCCTGTACGTCTCGGCGGCGAGGTCACGCTTGACCTGCTCCCAGCCCTCGCGGGCCTTCTCCTCGTTGTCCATCTGCGCGTCGCGCTGGACCCAGGACCAGCCCTCGCCCATCTTGTGCCAGTCGACGGTGCCGCCCTCGCCGGAGGCCCCGAGCACGCGCAGCGCGTTCTCCTCGCCGACCTTCCACTTCGCCGACTTGACGAACTGGAACACCCCGATGGGCCATCCCTGGTTCCAGGCCCGCAGCGCGAGCCCGAACGCGGCCGTCGACTTGCCCTTGCCGATCCCCGTGTGCACGACGACCAGCGGACGGTTCCGTCGCTGGCGGGTCGTCAGTCCGTCGTCCGGCACGACACTCGGCTGTCCCTGCGGCACTACGCGGCCCTCCTCGAAGTCCCCTGCACGTCCCGGACGAGCCCGGCGAGGGAGTCGGCCCGCAGCGCGTCCAACGTCACCGCCGTACCGCCCAGTTCACCCGCGAGCTGTCCCGCGAGCCCGAGCCGCACCGGGCCCGACTCGCAGTCGACGACCACCGACGCGACCCCCTCGGCCGCGAAGAGCCGCGCCGCGCGACCCGCCGTCGCGACCGGCTCCGGACCGCCCGTGGCGCGTCCGTCGGTCACCACGACGACGAGCGGCCGCCGCGCGGAGTCCCGCAGGCGCTCGACGCGCAGCACCTCGTGGGCCCGCAGCAGCCCGGCGGACAGCGGAGTGCGGCCGCCCGTCGGCAGCGACTCCAGCCGGACCGCCGCCGCGTCCACCGACGAGGTGGGCGGCAGCGCGACCTCGGCGGCCGACCCGCGGAAGGTCACCAGACCCACCTTGTCCCGGCGCTGGTAGGCGTCGAGCAGCAGCGACAGCACCGCGCCCTTGACGGCGCTCATCCGCTGCCGCGCCGCCATGGAACCGGAGGCGTCCACGACGAACAGCACGAGGTTGCCCTCACGGCCCTCCCGCGTGGCCTGCCGCAGATCGTCCCGCCGCACGACGAGACCGCGTCCCGAGCGCCCTCGCGCCAACTGGTGCGGGGCTGCGGCCTGGACGGTCGCCGCCAGATGCAGCTTGGTGAGGGTCCCCCGGGGACGCCGCGAGCCGGTCGTCCGGCCGTGCTCGGTCCGCGCGCGCGACCGCCGGCCGGCCGCGCCCTCACCGAGACCGGGCACGCTCAGCACCTTGGTGCGGAACGGCTCGGCCGCCCGCACGGGCGACTGCTCCGCGGCGCTCTGGCCGGCCGGGGCCTGTCCGTCCTCCGACGGCTCGCCCTGGGCGGGCACGTCACCCGCGGGGGAGCCGTCGTCCGGCCCCTCCTGCGGCGGCCGACCGCCGCCGCCCGGACCGTCCGGGTCCGGGTCGTCGTCCGGGCCGTCGCTGTCGCCGCCGTCGCCGTCCGAACCGCTGAACTCCTCCAGCGTGTCGTCGAGTTTGTCCTCGTCGAGCCCCGGCGCGTCGAAGGGATTGCGCCGCCTGCGGTGCGGCAGGGCCAGCAGGGCCGCCTGCCGCACATCCTCGGCGAGCACGTCGGTGCGCCCCGCCCACGCGGCGAGCGCGGTCGCCGTCCGGGCCATCACGATGTCGGCGCGCATGCCGTCCACCTCGAAGGCGGCGCAGGTCGCCGCGATCTGCCGCAGCGCCCCGTCCCCGAGCCGCACGGACGGCAGCAGCGCGCGGGCCGCCACGATCCGGGCCCGCACCTCGGCCTCCTCGTCCGCCCAGCGCGCCACGAACGCCGCCGGGTCGTCGTCGTGGGCGAGCCGGCGCCGCACGACCTCGACGCGCTGGTCGGGCTCCCGCGACGCGGCCACCTCGACGGTCAGCCCGAACCGGTCCAGCAACTGCGGCCGAAGCTCGCCCTCTTCGGGGTTCATCGTCCCGACGAGCAGGAACCGCGCCGCGTGCCGTACGGAGACACCCTCGCGCTCGACGTACGAGGCGCCCATGGCGGCCGCGTCCAGGAGCAGGTCGACCAGATGGTCGTGGAGGAGGTTCACCTCGTCGACGTACAGGATGCCGCGGTGCGCGTCGGCGAGCAGGCCCGGCTCGAAGGCCTTGACGCCCTCGGACAGGGCCCGCTCGATGTCGAGGGCGCCGACCAGCCGGTCCTCGGACGCGCCGACGGGCAGTTCCACCATCCGGGCCGGACGCGTCGAGGACGCCTCCACCTCGTGCGGCCCGTCGGGGCAGGCCGGGTCGGGGGCGGCCGGATCACAGGAGAAACGGCAGCCGGTGACCACGTCGACGGCCGGCAGCAGCGCCGAAAGGGCGCGCACCGCCGTCGACTTGGCGGTGCCCTTCTCGCCGCGGACGAGCACGCCGCCCACGGCAGGGGACACCGCGTTCAGCAGCAGCGCGAGCCGCAGGTCGTCCTGGCCGACCACCGCCGTGAACGGGAACGGAGTACTCACTGGTCGTCGCCCTCCAAGTCGCCTTCGAGCTCCAGATAGGTGGTGCGCAGCCGCTCCAGCGTGTCCGCGTCCGGCTCGGCCCACAGACCGCGGTCCGCCGCTTCGAGGAGCCGCTCGGTGATACCGCGCAGTGCCCACGGGTTGGACTTCTTCATGAAGTCCTGGTTCTCCGCGTCGAAGACGTACTCCGCGCTGAGCTTCTCGTACATCCAGTCGTCCACGACACCGGCCGTGGCGTCGTACCCGAAGAGGTAGTCGACCGTCGCCGCCATCTCGAAGGCGCCCTTGTAGCCGTGCCGCCGCATCGCCGCCATCCAGCGCGGGTTGACCACCCGGGCACGGAAGACACGGTGCGTCTCCTCGCCGAGCGTGCGGGTCTTCACCTGGTCCGGCACGGCCGAGTCGCCGACGTACGCCTCCGGGCTGGTGCCCGTCAGATGGCGCACCATCGCGACCATGCCGCCGTGGTACTGGAAGTAGTCGTCGGCGTCGACGAGGTCGTGCTCGCGGGTGTCGACGTTCTTCGCCGCGACCGCGATGCGCTTGAAGGCGGTCTCCATGTCCCCGCGCGCCGCCCGCCCGTCGAGCCCGCGTCCGTACGCGTAGCCGCCCCACACCGCGTACACCTCGGCGAGATCCGCGTCCGAGCGCCAGTTGCGGGCGTCGATCAGCGGCAGCAGCCCGGCGCCGTACGCTCCCGGCTTCGAACCGAAGATACGGGCGGTCGCGCGCCGCCGGTCACCGTGCTCGGCGGTGTCCTCGTCGGCGTGCCGGCGCACGTAGTTGCGGTCGGCCGGCTCGTCCAGCTCGGCGACGGTGCGCACCGCGTCGTCGATCAGACCGACGACGTGCGGGAACGCGTCCCGGAAGAAGCCCGAGATGCGGACCGTGACGTCGATGCGGGGACGGCCCAGCTCGTCGAGCGGGACCACCTCGAAGCCGGTGACGCGCCGCGAGGCGTCGTCCCACACCGGGCGGCAGCCCAGCAGCGCGAGGATCTCCGCGATGTCGTCGCCCTGCGTGCGCATGGCGGACGTGCCCCAGACCGTCAGACCGACGGACGTCGGGTAGTCGCCGGTGTCCTGGAGATAGCGCTGGACCAGCGAGTCCGCGAGGGACTGGCCGACCTCCCAACTCAGCCGGGACGGAATGGCCTTGGGGTCGACGGAGTAGAAGTTCCGGCCGGTCGGCAGCACGTTGACGAGCCCGCGCGTCGGCGAACCCGACGGACCCGCCGGGACGTAACCGCCGTTCAGCGCCTTGAGGATGTGCCCGATCTCGTCCGTCGTCCGGGCGAGCCGCGGCACGACCTCACGGCACGCGAACTCCAGCACCGCCACGGCGTCCGGGAGTTCGGCGCCCAGCACCTCGCGCGCCAGGGCCGGAACGGCGGCCGCGTCCCAGCCGCGCTCCTCCATGCCCAGCGCCGCCCGCCGGCACAGCTGCTCCAGCAGGTCGATCGCGTCCGCCGCGGTACGCGACGGGCCCTCCACGAGATCGCTCAGCTCGACCGGCACCTTCACCGGAGCACCCGGCTCGGCCAGCAACTCCTTCTCCACCAGACCGAAGTGCTCGGCGAGAGCGGCCCGCAGCCCGGGCAGCGCGTTCGCCGCGCCGCCCCACACCTGCGCGGCGCGCAGCACGGCCAGCACCAGGTTCACCCGGGGCTCCGCCTCCGGGCCGCCGCCCAGGATGTGCAGGCCGTCGCGGATCTGCACGTCCTTGATCTCGCACAGATAGCCGTCGATGTGCATGACGAAGGAGTCGAAGTCCCCGTCGTCCGGCTGCTCGTCGACGTGCAGGTCGTGATGGAGCTCCGCGGCCTTCACCAGCGTCCAGATCTGCGCGCGGACCGCCGGGGCCTTCGTCGGGTCCAGGTCGGACACCAGCGCGTACTCGTCGAGGAGCTGCTCCAGCTTCGCGAGGTCCCCGTAGGTGTCCGCGCGGGCCATCGGCGGCACGAGGTGGTCGACGACCGTGGCGTGGCCGCGCCGCTTGGCCTGCGTGCCCTCGCCCGGGTCGTTGACGATGAACGGGTAGACCAGGGGGAGTTCACCGAGGACCGCGTCGGGCGCGCAGCCGCCGCTGAGCCCGAGCCCCTTGCCCGGCAGCCACTCCATCGTGCCGTGCTTGCCCATGTGCACGACGGCGTCCGCGCCGAAACTGTTCTCCAGCCAGCGGTAGGCGGCCATGTAGTGGTGCGACGGCGGCATGTCCGGGTCGTGGTAGATCGCGATCGGGTTCTCGCCGAAGCCGCGCGGCGGCTGGATCATCACCACGACGTTCCCGAACTGCAGGCACGCCAGCACGATGTCCTCGCCGTCCACGTAGAGCGAGCCCGGCGGTTCGCCCCACGTCTCCAGCATGCCCGCGCGCAGGCCGGGGTCGAGCGTGTCGAACCAGGCCCGGTAGTCCGCGAGCGGCACGCGTGCCGGGGCGGCGGCGAGCTGCTCCTCGGTCAGCCACTCCACGTCGTGACCGCCGGCCGCGATGAGCCGGTGGATCAACTCGTCCCCGTTGTCGGGGTATTCGCTGACCCCGTAGCCCGCGTCGCGCAGCGCGTCGAGCACCCGTACCGCCGAGGCGGGGGTGTCGAGACCGACCGCGTTGCCGACCCGCGAGTGCTTGGTCGGGTAGGCGGTGAAGACGATCCCGAGCTTCTTCTCCGCGTTCGGCTTGTGCTTCAACAGGGCGTGCCGCAGGGCGATCCCGGCGACGCGCGCCGCCCGCTCCGGATCGGCGACGTACACCGGGACGTCGTCCGGGCCCTGCTCCTTGAAGGAGAACGGCACCGTGATCAGCCGGCCGTCGAACTCCGGGATCGCCACCTGCATCGCCGCGTCCATGGGGGACAGCGCCGCGTCCGACGCGTCCCAGGCGCTCTTCGACGAGGTCAGGCAGAGCCCTTGGAGGACGGGGATGTCGAGGTCGGCGAGCGCTCCGATGTCCCAGGCCTCCTCGTCGCCGCCCGCGGACGCCTGCGAGGCGTGGGTGCCGCCGGCCGCGAGAACGGTGGCGACGAGCGCGTCGGCCCGGCCGAGGATCTCGTACAGGCCCGCGTCCGCGTCGCGCAGCGAACCGCAGTACACGGCAAGGGCGTTGGCGTCGCGCGCCTCGATCGCGTCGCACAGCGTGTCGACGAACGCGGTGTTCCCGGACAGCTCGTGCGCCCGGTAGAACAGCACGCCGACGGTCGGCCGGCCCTCGACGAACGCGCGCTCGCCGTGGACCCCGAACGCGGCGGTCCTGTGCGGCTCCTCGAACCCCTCACCCGTCAGCAGCACGGTGTCGGAGAGGAACCGGGCCAGCTCGGCGAGGTTGGCCGGGCCGCCCTCGACGAGATAGCGCAGCGCCTCCGCGACCACCCCCGCGGGCACCGACGACTCGGCCATCAGCTCGGCGTCCGGGACGGACTCGCCGCCCAGCAGCACGGTGGGGACACCGGACGCCTTCAGGAAGGCCAGCCCGTCCTCCCACGCCCGCTTGCCGCCGAGCAGCCGTACGACGACGAGGTCGGCCCCCTCGACGAGCGCGGGGAGTTCGTCCGTGACGTCCACCCGGGTCGGATTGCCGATCCGGTAGGCGGCGCCGGAGGCGCGGGCCGCCAGCAGATCCGTGTCGGCGGTCGACAACAACAACACTGTGCTCATGCGGGCGCTCCCGGTGGAATGAAAGGCAGTCCTTGCGGCGCGCCCGACTCGATGAGCCGCCACAGCGCGTCCGTGTCCGCGTGTTCCTCGATCAGGTCGCCGAGCCGGTCCAGCTGCTCCTCGCGCAGCGCCGCGAACGACGTGTCGGCCGCCGGCACGAAGCGGCGGCCCGCGGCGGCGGCCACCTCGCGCAGGAAGGCCCGGCGGAAACCGTCCGACTCCAGTGAGCCGTGCCAGTGCGTACCCCAGACGGCGCCGACCCGGCAGCCGTCCAGGAAGGCGTCCCCGCCGGTCACTTCGGCGACCCCGTGATGGATCTCGTATCCCTCGACGCTCTCGCCGAGGGCCTCGCCGACCGGCCGGGTCAGTGTCTTCTCCCGCGCGAACCGCACGCGGACGGGGAGCAGTCCGAGCCCATCGACCTGCCCGGCCTTCGACTCGACCTCGTCCTCGATGTGCTCCCCGAGGAGCTGGAAGCCACCGCAGATCCCCAGCACCGGGCGGCCCTCGGCGGCCCGGCGGGCGATCGCGTCCGCGAGGCCGCGTTCGCGCAGCCACGCCAGCGCCTTCACGGTGCCCCGGGTCCCGGGCACGACGACCAGGTCCGCGTCGGCCAGTTCCTCGGCCCGGTCCACGAACCGCACGACGACGCCCGGTTCGGCGGCCAGCGCGTCCACGTCGGTGAAGTTCGACATCAACGGGACCGCGCACACCGCGACCCGCAGGAGGTCCGCGCCCACGGGGGAGGAGACGGCCGACTCGCGGACCGTGCCGCGCAGCGAGACCCGCAGCCCGTCCTCCTCGTCGATGCCCAGACCGTGCCGGAAGGGCAGCACGCCGTAGGTGCGGCGCCCGGTGAGACCGTGCAGCATGTCGAGTCCGGGCTCCAGCAGGCTCACGTCGCCGCGGAACTTGTTGACGAGGAACCCGGCGACGAGCGCCTGGTCCTCGGGCGACAGCAGGGCGACCGTCCCGAAGAACGAGGCGAACACCCCGCCCCGGTCGATGTCTCCGACGACGAGCACGGGCAGCCCCGCGTTCCGCGCCACCCCCATGTTCACGATGTCGGTGCGCCGCAGATTGATCTCGGCCGGACTGCCGGCTCCCTCACAGATCACCGCGTCATACGTGCCCCGCAACTGCTCCAGACAGTCGAGAACCGTTCCGAGCAGTGCCTCCCGGTGGCCCCCGACGGACTCCCCGCCGGAGGACGCGGCGGCCGACAGCGGATTCCCGGGCGCCCCGAAGAACCCGCGGGCGCTCATCTCGCCCACCGGCCTGCCCATCAGGACGACCTGGCTGCTGCGGTCGCTGCCCGGCTTGAGCAGCACGGGGTTCATCAGCGCCGTCGGCTCCACGCGGGCGGCCTGCGCCTGCATGGCCTGCGCCCGTCCGATCTCGGCGCCCTCCCGCGTGACGAACGAGTTCAGGGACATGTTCTGCGCCTTGAACGGCGCGACCTTCACACCCCGGCGCACCAGCCACCGGCAGATCCCGGCGGTCACGACGCTCTTGCCCGCGTCGGAGGTGGTCCCGGCGATCAACAGCCCGCCGCTCATACGGTGCGTCCCCCTCTGGCCGGCTGCCCGGTCGGTCTCCCTGTCAGCAGGACACGCGCGGCGGCACTCACGCCGAGCGCCAGCCAGCCGACGCGACGGGAGAGCCGTACGGCCCGCTCGATGTCGGCGACCCGGACAGGGCGCCCGGCGTCGTTGAGCACGGGCCGGTGCTCGACCCGGCCTCCGTACGAGAGGGGCCCGCCGAGCCGTACGCCGAGGGCACCGGCGAAGGAGGCCTCCACCGGCCCGGCGTTGGGGCTCGGATGCCTGCGCGCGTCGGCCCGCCAGGCCCGGACGGCGCCCCGCGGGTCGGGCCCGGCCACGCTCGCGAGGACGGCGGTCAGCCGGGCTCCGGGCCAGCCGGCGACGTCGTCGAGGCGCGCCGAAGCCCAGCCGTAGCGGCGGTACTTGGGGGACTTGTGCCCGACCATCGCGTCGAGCGTGTTCACGGCGCGGAAGGCGACCAGACCGGGCACGCCGGCGGCGGCGCCCCAGACCAGGGCGCCGACCACCGCGTCGGAGGTGTTCTCGGCGACCGACTCGACGACGGCCCGGGCGATCCCGTCGGCGTCCAGCGCCTGCGGGTCGCGTCCGCACAGATGCGGCAGCCGCTCCCGGGCGACGTCGATGTCCCCGGCCGCGAGCGCGCCGCCGACGGCCCGTGCCTCACGGCCGAGGGAGGTGCCCCCGACGACGGCCCAGGTGGCGGCGGCGGTCAGGGCGACGGACCCGGTGCCCGAGGAACGCAGGGCACGGCCGGCGAGCGCGGCGAGGCCGGTGGCACCGCCCACGCACACGGCTGTGTGCAGCGCGCCCCACCCGCGGTGGTCGCGCCACAGGGTCCGCTCGACGGCCCCGGCCGCCCGCCCGAACGCGGCGACCGGATGCGCCCGGCGGGGATCGCCGAGCAGCAGGTCGCCGAGGAGGCCGGCGGCGGCGCCGTACGCGAAGACGCGATCGGCCCGCACGGGGTCAGCCCGCCGTGGGGTGCGGCAGAACTCTCACGGACAACGGGACCGGCAACGGGCAGCCGCGCATGGCGATATGTCCTCACTCAGGGTGTCCACGCCCTGGTTCGACGAGACCGGCGGCGAGAGTTCCTGGCTCCCGGGGAGTTTCCTCCCCGATGACAGTGGCGGGACCGCGCCGGATTCGCACCGGCTTCCTCTCATGCCGCCGTACTTGGCTCCGGCAGTCCACCACGGGGTGAGAAGGGCCGTCAACTTGCTGTTGACCTGCGGAGGGAGAGTGTGCGAAGGCCCACACAGCAGTGGGGTGCGGGACGGAGATCCGTCCCGCACCCCACGTGAAGTGCTGCCCGGGAACGGCCTGTTCGGGGCCGTTCGTCCGGTTACTTGCTCATGATGAGAGAGATGCCGTACGCGACCGCCGCGGCGCAGGCCGCGAAGCAGACGTAGGCGCCGGTGGCCGCCGCGACGGCGGAACCGCCCTGGGCCGACTCCTTCTTGGAGAGGCCGGCGACGCCGAGGGTGAAGAGGCCGACGAGGACGACGGTGGCTCCGAGACTGACCCCGAAGACGGACCCGAGGGCTGACCAGTCGATGTGCATGCTGTTTCTTCCTTCGGTTGTCAGGCCACGCGCGACGGCGCCGACGACGGGTTCGCCGTGGGCTCGGCGGGTGCGGGGATGGTGGCCGTGAGTTCCTCGGCCACGGTGCCGGCCGGGGGCGGGGTGACGGCGGCGATGGCCGTGGTGACCACCCCGGCGGGCTCGTCGGCGTTCACGTTGGTGTGGTCGATGACCTCGCGGCGCGAGCGGCGCCAGATCGCGAAGCTGGAGGCGACCAGGAAGACGGCGACGAGCGTGGTGCCCCAGGCGCCGAAGCCGGTGACCCACTCGGCGAGCGCGGCGACCAGGGCGGCGGCGGGCAGCGTCAGTGCCCAGGCGACGAACATCCGGGTGGCGGTGGACCAGCGGACCACGCCGCCCTTGCGGCCGAGGCCCGCACCCATCACGGAGCCGGAGACGGCGTGCGTGGTGGAGAGGGAGAAGCCGATGTGCGCGGAGGCGAGGATGACCGTCGCGGCGCTGGTCTGGGCGGCGAAGCCCTGCTGCGGCTGGAGGTCGGTCAGGCCCTTGCCCATGGTGCGGATGATGCGCCAGCCGCCCAGGTAGGTGCCGAGCGCGATCGCGAGACCGGCGGAGAGGATGACCCAGACCGGCGGGTCCGAGTCGGGAGCGACGGCGCCACCGGCGACCAGGGCCAGGGTGATGATGCCCATCGTCTTCTGCGCGTCGTTGGTGCCGTGGGCCAGCGAGACCAGGCCCGCGGAGGCTATCTGGCCGGCGCGGTACCCCTTCTCGGTGGCCTTGCCACCGGCGTTCCTGCTGAGCCGGTACGACAGCCGGGTGGCCAGCATCGCGGCCAGACCGGCCACGATCGGAGCCGCGACGGCGGGTATGAGCACCTTGCCGACCAGGACGTCCCCGTGCACCGCGCCGGTGCCGGCCGAGGCGATGGTGGCGCCGACCAGGCCACCCATGAGGGCGTGGGAAGAGCTGGACGGGAGTCCGATGAGCCACGTCACCAGGTTCCAGAGGATCGCGCCCACCAGGGCGGCGAAGATCACTTCTGGCTGGATGCCGGACTCGTCGACGAGGCCTTTGGAGATCGTGTTGGCGACCTCCACCGAGAGGAAGGCGCCGACAAGGTTCAGCACGGCGGACATGGCCACCGCAACCTTGGGCTTGAGTGCGCCGGTCGAGATGGTGGTGGCCATCGCGTTGGCGGTGTCGTGGAAACCGTTCGTGAAATCGAACACGAGAGCGGTAACGATCACGATTCCGAGGAGGAGCGTGATGTGTTCCATTTACCCAGGCTTCTGTTGGACGTCAGTGGCAGGTGGACCGTAAGCAACCTGGATGAACGGAAGATGAACTGGGTCGGGCTTTGTGGTGTCCCGAACGGCGAATCCGCGTTCCGCTTGTCTCCAGGGGGAGATGCCGGGGTTCGAACGGAGGCGGAATGCCGGGCTCCGGTACGGATCGCTATCCCCGCGCCAGCCGTTCGAGGCCGGCCGGGGAGCCGTGGAAGAGATCCTGGTCACCCGGCAGGCCGCCGGTGGTGTCGTACTGCCAGAAGGTCCAGGTGGACCAGCCCGCGGGGAGCGCCCCCGGGTCGGCCGCGCCGTAGCGTGCCAGCCAGAGGGCGTGCCGTGCGGCGAAGGCGCGGCTGGAACCGGTGCAGGTGTTCCACCAGTGCGCGGTCGTGTAGATGACCGGCGTCCGGCCCGTCTCCCGCTCGACCTCGTCGCTGAACTCCCTGATCCAGCGCACCATGGCGGCCGGGCGCAGGCCGTAGCAGGAGCGCCGCCGGGCGTACGGGTCGTACTCGATGTCCAGCGCGGGCGGCAGCGTCCGGCCGTCGGCGCGCCAGGCTCCGCCGTTGCGCACGAAGTACGCGGCCTGGTCGGTGCCGGACGACTTGTCCGGCACGGCGAAGTGGTAGGCGCCCCGCAGCAGCCCGGCCGTTCCCGCTCCGTCGTACTGCCGGGTGAAGTAGGGGTTGCGGTAGGCCGTGGACTCGGTCGCCTTCACGTAGACGAATCCCGCGCCCTTCGCCTTCGCGCTCCGCCAGTCGACGTCCTTCTGGTGCGAGGAGACGTCGTGCCCCCGGACACCGCCGTGAGGCCGGCTCGAGCTCCGGGGCGGGCGCTCGGCCTCGGCAGGGGTCCGGGCCTGCGCGGGGAGGGCGGCGAGCGCGGCACCCGCGACGGTGAGCGCCGCCACGACGGCGGTCACCGCGGCCCTCGAACGCCGACGGAGCAGATGGTGATCACGGGCCATGCGGCGTCCCCCCGGAACGGCTGCGTACGCGGCAAACCCCCGGAGGTTACTGGAAGACGGGGCGATGCCGCCCATCCCGACCGATCCCGGGCGATCTTCGGTGATCCCCTTCCTCCCGGCCCTCAAGGCGTGGCGCACGGAGCATGAGCACCGGCGCCGGCCGGCCAACGGCAAACGCCGTTCGCCCCGAAGTGGATCCGCCCGCGGAGTGTTGACGTCGGCGACTGGCAGGATCGCGGGATCACGGCACGCCCGGACGGACCGGCGAGGCGACGGACGGGACGCCAGGGCCGACGGCGCGGGTGCTGCGGGCCATACAGGCGGGACGGCGGGAGGACGTACGGATGACGGACGGGCATGACGCGCGGGACGGGCAGAACCGGCTCGACGAGGCCGAGCGCGGAGCGGGCGACGCGCGCGGTGACCGGCACGGGCGCGACGACGAGCGGGAGGGGCCGGCCGCCGGGGCCGCCGACGTCACCGGCGAGGGGCCGGACGCGCGGGATGCCGTGATCGCGGCGGCGTGGGAAGAACTCGTCACGACGGCCCGCCGCACGGTGACCGACGGGCTCGTGGTCGGAACCTCGGGGAACGTGTCCGTCCGCGTCGGGGACACCGTCCTGGTCACCCCCACCGGCGTGCCCTACGACCGGCTGAAGCCCTCGGACGCCGTCGGCGTCGACCTCGACGGCCGCCAGGTGCTCGGCTCGCTGCGTCCGACCAGCGAGCTGCCGATGCACCTCACGGTCTACCGCGAGACCGACGCCCGGGCCGTCGTCCACACCCACGCCGCGCACGCCACGGCCGTGTCGACCCTCGTCCCCGAACTGCCCCTGATCCACTACATGGCCGGAGCCGTCGGCGGCCCCGTGCGCGTCGCCCCCTACGCGACGTACGGCACCCCGGAGCTGGCCGCGAACGTGCTCCGGGCGCTGGACGCCCGCGCCGCCTGCCTCCTGCAGAACCACGGCACGCTCGCCCACGGAGCCTCCCTGGACCAGGCGTACGACCGCACGGCCCAGCTGGAGTGGATGTGCCGCGTCTGGCTCCTGGCCTCCTCGGTCCCCGGCCTGGCCCCCACCCTGCTCTCGCCCGCCCAACTCGAGGAGGCGGGGGAGCGCCTGCGGGGCTACGGGCAGCGGGACTAGGACCGCCTTGGCGGCAGCGCCGCACGCGGCGGACGAGGGCGGGCGCGAGCGGAGGGGGTTCTCACCGCCGGCCCCCTCCCACTGGCCGATGGCGGGCTCCCCCGGGAGACTGGTCGGGTGCGCACCCTAAGAGCGACGGCCGCGGCCGTAACTGTCGCCACGGCCGTCGCCACAGCCGCCGGCGCGGCCTCCGTGGCCGCGGGCCGGTTCGCCAGCGACGCCGCGCTGAAGACGCGTCCCGGAAAACCCCTGCCCACCGAACCCCGGCTCACCGTGCACGCCACGACGGCCGGCGGGATCACCCTGACCCGCGCCCTGGCCTCGCGGCGCCCCGGCACCTACGGACTCGCGGGCGACGGCAACCACGCCGTCGTCGGCCCGGTCCAGGACGCCACCCCGCACACCGCCGACACCGTCGTCCGCCGGCTCGACGGCGTCACCCACGGCTCCCTGGAACCCGGCGACAAGGTCTGGCTCGTCCCGAACCTGTACGTGGGGGACCCCCAGTCCGCCCTCGGCCTGGAACACGCCGACGTCGACGTACCCGGCGAACTCGGCGCACTGCCCGCCTGGTTCGTCCCGGCCGTGCGCGACACCTGGATCATCACCGTGCACGGCCTGGGCGCCACCCGGGAACACCCCATGAACGTGATGAGGTTCCTGAACGAGCGGCACTTCCCGGTGCTGGACCTCGCCTACCGCGGCGACCTCGGCGCCCCCCGCTCACCGGACGGCCTGAACCACCTCGGCGAGACCGAATGGCGCGACCTCGACGCGGCCATCCGCTACGCCGTGCGGTACGGCGCCCGGCGGATCATCCTCTACGGCTGGTCCACCGGCGCCACCATGGCGCTGCGCGCCGCCGCGCACTCCGCCCTCCGCGAGCGGATCTCCGGCCTGATCCTGGACTCCCCGGTCCTCGACTGGGAGGCCACGCTGCGCGCCCTGGCCGGCGCCCGGCACACCCCGAACTTCCTGCTTCCGCTGGCCGTGCGCGCCGCCCAGGGCCGCACCGGCGTACGCGGCGACCGCATCGCGCACGCGGCGCACCCCGACCGGCTCACCGTGCCGACCCTGCTGGTGCACGGCCCGGACGACACCATCGCCCCCTGGGGCCCGTCCCGCCGCCTCGCGGCGAGCCGCCCGGACCTGGTCACCCTGTACACCGTCCCGGACGCCCCGCACGCCGCGATGTGGAACGCCGACCCGGCGGGCTACGAAGAGGCGCTCCGCCGCTTCCTCACCCCCCTGATGTGACCCCGGCGGCGATCCCGAGCAGCCCCCGACGTGCCGGGACCGGGCTTCCGGGGCCACCGCGACCGGGGGCGTCCGGGGTGCTTCCGGTTCCGCCCCGGACAACTCCCCGCGGCGCACTTTCCGGTGCGGCGAGCGCCCCGGCGAGGCCGCTCCCGGAGCGCCCCCGGCACCCTCGCGGGCATTCCGTTTGGGTTTTCGGACCGTCAACCGGAAGACTGCACCCGTGACGTCCCGTAACCCGCGCGACTCCAGGCTCCGACTCGTCAGCCCGCGGCCCCTCGCGGCCGCTCCCCGAGCGGTGACCCAGCGCCGCACATCGCGCCCCGCACCGCGACCGCCGGAGGGCACACCGCCGCCCGCGGAACTCGCCCGCATGGCACGCACCGGCCTGTCCGACGCGGCCCGCGTCGCCCGCTGGGCCGACGCCGCACTCCGTCCCGGGCGCGACGACGCGACTCCCGACGGCAAGGGCGCGCTCTCCGACGCGACCGCCGAACGGGCCGCCACCGAACTCGGGCTGACCCCGGTTCAGGTCCGCGCTGACTGGGACACCGCCCGGCTGGCCGGCCTCATCGAGGTGCACGGCGACAGCGCCCGCCCCGGCTGGCGGCTGCGCGCGTGGAGCCGCGACGACAGCGCCGTCCTGCGCGGCTGGGTCGCCCTCTTCGACGCCTGGTCGCTGGCCCACCCCGAACCCTCGGACCGGGAACCGGCCACCGTCGCCGAGGTCGTCTCCGCGATGCCCCAGGTGCTCTCCTTCCTTCAGCTCTCCGCCGGGCCCGTCCCCGTGGAGCAGCTCCTCGACCTGCTCGAACAGCGCGTCACGGAACTGCGCACCGAGCGCTGCGAGGTCGCCTACGGCCCGCAGCCCGAGCCGGCCCCGGAACCCGTCGAGACCCCGGACGCGCCGCTCGCGCCCCTCCTCGACTGGGCCCTGCACGCCCTCGCCTCCGTCGGGGCGCTGACCTACGGCGACGCACAGGCCACCCTCACCCCGCTCGGCAGCTGGGCGGTGTGGGTCAAACTGGAGCAGATCTGCGTCGCCGCGCAGAGCCCCGCAGGGAACATCGAGCAGTCCGCCGAGGACATGCTCCGCGGCTGCGCCCAGCTCCGCCCCAACGCGGCCCGCGCCGAGTACCGCGCCTGGCTCGCCGCCCGCCCCGTCGGCAGCGCCGTCACCGAGCTCCTCGCCGCCGCCCGCGGCGAGGACGCTCTCACCCGCGGCCTGGCCTTCGAGGCGCTGCGCGTGGTCGGTGCCCCCGCCGAGCCCGACGTACGCGCCGTGGCCGACGAGTCGTGGCTGCGCCCCTACGCCCTGCTGTGGCTCGCGGAGCACGAAGGCCACGACCCCGAGGACGCGCACGAGCTGCTCACCCGTGCCGAGTCCACCTGGCTGTGGGTCGACACGGCCGCGGCCGTCGCCGACCACGGCGACGCCCCGCTCCTCGTCCGCCACCTGGAGTCCGCGGTGCAGCCGACCGTGCCCGCGCTCCTCGACGAGGTGCGCGCGGTCGGACATCCGCGCACGGTGCAGGTGCTCGTCGCCCTCGCCGCCGCCCACCCGGACCCGGCCCTCGCCAAGGCCGTACGCCGGGCGGCCTTCCAGGTGCACACCGGCGGAAGCTGACCCGGAAGCCGCCGAAAGCCGCCGGAACCCGTCAGGAGCCGTCGGAACGCAGGGCAGCGGCACGGGCCCGGCGGACAGCGCCCCGAGGCGTCGCCGCGGCGGCTCGCCCCGCGGCGACGGGAGCGCGAGCCGCGGCCCCGCGTAGGAGGCCCCACCCCCGCCCGACGGCGGGGGAGCGACGCCGGAGCGCGGTTCCTACGCGCCTATCTCCGGGGCGTACGTACCGAAGCTCCAGATGTTGCCCTCGATGTCCCGGGCCATGTAGTCCCGCGAGCCGTAGTCCTGGTCGGTCGGGGCCATCAGGATCTCCGCGCCGTGGTCCACGGCGTGCTGATGGTGGGCGTCGACGTCGTCCACGACGATGTACACCCCGCACGGGCCCGCGCTCTTCATCGCCTCGTCGAAACGGCCGCCGCGGCCCTTGGAGCCGAGCATCACCGCGCCGTTCCCCTGCACCAGCTCGGCGTGCATCACCGAACCGTCCTCGCCCTCGTAGACCGACAGCTCGGTGAAGCCGAAGGCCTCGGTGAGCTGCCTGATCGCCGCCTTCGCGTCGGCGTACAGCAGCGAGGGATAGATGCTCGGGCGTCCGCCGTTCGTACCAGCCATGCCGATCACTCCGTCTCGTCACCACGCCGGAATCCGATCCGCTGCCCAGTCTGGCACCGGCCACTGACAACGCCCCGCCGACCGGAGACCGCCGCCCCGGAACCTCTCCGAGGACCGGACGGCCCCCGAGGAGAACCCGCTCAGTTGAACGTGTTGCACTGCGCCATGTCGCCACTGCTGAAGCCCTGGTAGAACCACTGCTGCCGCTGCTGGGCCGAGCCGTGCGTCCAGGTCTCCGGCGTCACCCGGCCCTGGTACCGCTGCTGGATCCGGTCGTCCCCGACCGCGGCCGCCGCGTCCAGACCGTCACGGATGTCGGCGTCCGTCAGCGAGGTCAGCAGCGGCTTGCCCGACGACGTGGACGGGGTGGTCGTCGCATGCCGCGCCCAGACGCCCGCGTAGCAGTCGGCCTGGAGCTCCACCTTCACCGCGTTGCTGTTCGCGCCGGTCACCCCGTCCTGGGACCTGGCCAGCGTGCCCATCAGGTCCTGCACGTGATGCCCGTACTCGTGCGCCACCACGTAGGCCTGCGCGAACGGTCCGCCGCTGGAGCCGAACTTGGTACGCAGCTCGTCGAAGAAGCCCAGGTCCAGATAGACCTTGCGGTCCCCGGGACAGTAGAACGGGCCCACGGCCGACGAGGCGGTCCCGCAGGCCGTGCCCACCCGGCCACTGAAGAAGACGGTGGGGGAGCGGGTGTAGGTGCCGCCCCGGCGCGTGAACTCCTTCGCCCAGTACGTCTGGATGCTGTTGACCACCGCGACGACGCGGCAGTCCTCCTGGGCGTTCGCGTCCCGCCCGGTCCGGCAGGTCTGCTGCAACTGCGCCAGCGACGAGGAGGCCGGCGCCGGCTGGTCGCTGCCGGAGGACAGACCGAGCTGGTCGGGACCGACCCCGAAGAACAGCCCGAGGAGCAGGGCGATCAGACCGGCGAGGCCACCGCCGACGGTCGCCCGGCCACCGGGGATGCGGCTGCCGCGCACATCCTGGACCTCGGACGTGTCCAGGTCCGCGTCGTCGTCGAACTGCATGGACACACCACCCTCTGGCGTACGCCGGTCGGTCGCTCCGTGGCGCCATCCTCGTACGCGCCGGGCCCCGCGGCCCCGGCCCGAGGTCCGAACGGGCTACGCCCGCGCCCGGCGGCCCTCGCGGCGGGATTCCCGGCCGGACGCCCCGCGCCCTCGCGCCCGCTCCGAGGCCCGCGGCGGGGCGAGCGTCACAGTGCCGGAGGCCCGCAGACCGGAAAAGTGGTTGCACGGCCCCGTTAGACTTGGCCCATGGCCATTCTCCTCGCGCATTAGACGGCGGGAACGCCCTCAGCCGTCCACCGACCCCCAGCCCTGGAGTCTGTCCGTGATCTCCGCCTCCGGTATCGAGCTGCGTGCCGGCGCCCGCATCCTCATCGAGTCCGCCACCTTCCGCATCGCGAAGGGCGACCGCATCGGCCTCGTCGGCCGCAACGGCGCGGGCAAGACGACCCTCACCAAGGTCCTCGCCGGCCAGGGCCAGCCCGCCGCGGGCACCGTCACCCGCTCCGGCGAGGTCGGCTACCTGCCCCAGGACCCGCGCACCGGCGACCTCGACGTCCTCGCCCGCGACCGCGTCCTGTCCGCCCGCGGCCTGGACGTCCTGATTCGCAAGATGCGCGAGAACGAACAGCGCATCGCCAACGGCGCGGGCGCCACCCGCGACAAGGCCATGCGGCAGTACGAGCGCCAGGAGACGGAGTTCCTCACCAAGGGCGGCTACTCCGCCGAGGCCGAGGCGGCCACCATCGCCGCCGCGCTCAACCTGCCCGACCGGGTGCTCGGCCAGCCCCTGCACACGCTCTCCGGCGGTCAGCGCCGCCGTATCGAGCTGGCCCGCATCCTCTTCTCGGACGCCGACACCCTGCTGCTCGACGAGCCGACGAACCACCTGGACGCGGACTCGATCGTCTGGCTGCGCGACTACCTGAAGACCTACCGCGGCGGCTTCATCGTGATCTCCCACGACGTGGACCTCGTCGAGACGGTCGTCAACAAGGTCTTCTACCTGGACGCCAACCGCGCCCAGATCGACGTCTACAACATGGGCTGGAAGCTCTACCAGCAGCAGCGCGAGGCCGACGAGAAGCGCCGCAAGCGCGAGCGGCAGAACGCCGAGAAGAAGGCCGCCGCGCTGAACTCGCAGGCGGACAAGATGCGCGCCAAGGCCACCAAGACGGTGGCCGCGCAGAACATGGCCAAGCGCGCCGACAAGCTGCTCGCCGGCCTGGAGGCGGTCCGCGTCTCCGACAAGGTCGCCAAGCTGCGCTTCCCGGAGCCCGCGCCCTGCGGCAAGACCCCGCTCATGGCGGAGGGCCTGTCGAAGTCCTACGGCTCCCTGGAGATCTTCACCGACGTCGACCTGGCCATCGACAAGGGCTCCCGCGTCGTCATCCTCGGCCTGAACGGCGCCGGCAAGACGACCCTGCTGCGCCTGCTCGGCGGCGCCGAGAAGGCCGACACCGGCGAGGTCATCGAGGGCCACGGCCTCAAGCTCGGCTACTACGCGCAGGAGCACGAGACCCTCGACCCCGAGCGCACGGTCCTGGAGAACATGCGGTCCGCCGCCCCCGACCTGGACCTGGTCGAGGTCCGCAAGACGCTCGGCTCGTTCCTGTTCTCCGGCGACGACGTCGACAAGCCGGCCGGGGTGCTCTCCGGTGGTGAGAAGACGCGGCTCGCGCTCGCGACCCTCGTCGTCTCCTCCGCGAACGTCCTGCTGCTCGACGAACCGACGAACAACCTCGACCCGGCCAGCCGCGAGGAGATCCTCGGCGCGCTGCGCACCTACAAGGGCGCCGTCGTCCTCGTCACCCACGACGAGGGTGCCGTCGAGGCGCTCCAGCCGGAGCGGATCATCCTGCTGCCGGACGGCGTCGAGGACCTGTGGGGTTCCGACTACGCCGACCTGGTCGCCCTCGCCTGAGCCCCCGCGAGGGGTCCGCACACCGAGATCGAATGACTGATCCACTGCGTATGGATCATTCGGCCGATCCGTGATCCATCATCTGTGTGAGATCTCCTCGTACCGAGGTGTGTCCTACACCGATTTTCCGGCCGAGCCCTGTGTTCTCCAGGGCTCGGCCGTTCTGCGTCGCTGACCAGGGACTTCGTGGAAGAACCCGTTCGGCGGTACGGAACGCACCAGCCGGAACCACTGATTCCACTCGTGGGGACGGGCTCCTGTCGTCAAAACCTTGTCTTACGGACCTTGCCGAATGGGTGGCCATGACGCCCGGGAGGGGTGATCATGAGAGTCCAGAGCGCACTTCCCATGAGGAGGCACGGGTGGCCGAGACTCTGAAGAAGGGCAGCCGGGTAACCGGCGCCGCGCGCGACAAGCTCGCGGCAGACCTGAAGAAGAAGTACGACTCCGGTGCGAGCATCCGAGCGCTGGCCGAAGAGACCGGCCGTTCGTATGGCTTCGTGCACCGGATGCTCAGCGAGTCGGGCGTCACGCTCCGAGGGCGTGGCGGAGCGACGCGGGGCAAGAAGGCCGCTTCGGCCTGAGGCCGGGCGTCCCCATCGGCTTCGGTGGTGACCACCCGGTCGGTCGGGTGACCGACCGGGTGGTTACTGTGCAGTCACTTAGGTGTGCCCTCGTGCTTCACGAGGTGCACACCTGAACCGACCGCACCCACCGGAGGCACCCCATGGCTTCGCCCGACAAGGATCTCGAACCGGTACTCGACAAGGACGGCGTACGGCTCACCGTCGACGACGCGATCGCCAC
The DNA here is from genome assembly GCF_036231965.1 of Streptomyces sp. NBC_01428. NCBI lineage: Bacteria > Bacillati > Actinomycetota > Actinomycetes > Kitasatosporales > Streptomycetaceae > Streptomyces > Streptomyces sp. NBC_01428. The sequence goes on from NZ_CP109499.1 coordinate 7,024,047, forward strand.
GGTGACCCTGACCAACCCGGCCAAGCGCAACGCCCAGAGTCCTGCTCTGTGGCGGGCGTTGACGCAAGCCGGCCGGTCACTGCCGGGCTCCGTCCGGGTCGTCGTGCTGCGCGCCGAGGGCCAGTCCTTCTCCGCGGGGCTCGACCGGCAGGCGTTCACGCCCGAGGGCTTCGACGGCGAACCGTCGTTCATCGATCTCGCCCGCGGATCCGACGCCGAGCTCGACGCGACCATCGCCGAGTACCAGGAGGCGTTCACCTGGTGGCGGCGCAGCGACCTCGTGTCGATCGCCGCTGTGCAGGGGCATGCCATCGGTGCCGGGTTCCAGCTCGCCCTCGCCTGTGATCTGCGCGTCGTCGCCGACGACGTGCAGTTCGCCATGCGCGAGACCAGCCTCGGCCTCGTGCCCGACCTCACCGGCACGCACCCCCTGGTGAGCCTCGTCGGGTACGCCCGCGCCCTGGAGATCTGCGCGACCGGCCGCTTCGTCCTGGCCGAGGAGGCCGAGCGCACCGGACTCGCCAACCTCGCGGTGCCCGCGGCGCAGCTCGACGACGCGGTCCGTGACCTCACCGCGGCGCTGCTGGCCGCCCCGCGCGACGCCGTGATCGAGACGAAGGCCCTGCTGCGCGGCGCCCAGGAGCGTTCCTACGAGGACCAGCGCACCGCCGAACGCGCCTCGCAGGCGCGTCGTCTCCGGGACCTCGCCGGCGTCGGCGACTGACCACGACGACCGGGGCGCGTCCGTACGGTCCTGTCCCGCGGACCGTCGTCGCGCCCCCGGCCGGCGAAGTGAAGTGAACGCCCGGCGCCCCGGCGACCCGCTCGTACCGGGTCAGCCGACGGCGGTCACCAGAACCGCCACGGACGGGGTGTCCCGAGCCGCCTCCGCGACCGCCGTCCTGACCGCGCGAGCCACCTCCACCGCCCGGAAGCCGGCCGCGACCGCGAGTTCCACGCGGACGTGACGCCGGGGCACGGCCGACTCCGCGGTGGCGGGAGTCCCGATGTCCACCGATCGGCCCAACGCGTCCGTCAGACGGGTGACACCCGCGACGCCCCGGACGACGGCGGCGATCCGTGCCTCCTCCGGACCGTCCGGGACCTTCGGCTCCACGGGCGCGGCACCCTCCCGTACGTCCTGCTCGTCCTTCCGGGACGTCATCTGCGCGTCCGTCAGCAGGTCCGTCACCTGGAGGTCCACCTCGCTCACGTCGAGGCCGAGGCGCTGTGCCGCCGCGGCCGACAGGGCGAGCCGCAGCCGCTCCGCGGTCGCCGGCAGCGAGTCGGCCCCCGGGGCGGTGGGATCCGCCGCCGCCCCGAACTCCGCCGTCACGCGCAGCGGACCGGGCGCGAGGGCACTCGGCGGGGCCGGCACGGCGGAGGCGTACGGCCCGTCCGGATCGGCGAGCGCGATCCGCAGCGTGCCGAGGCGCACGCCGTCCACGGCCGTCGCCGCCCGCCGCAGCACGGCGTCCGCGGCGCTCTCCGTGATCCACGCGCCGTCGCGCGAAAGGCCCAGCGGCAGCAGCCTGCCGAGTCCGAGCTGATTCCGTACCACCTGCGCCCACCGGTCCGCGGTCATGGCCCCAGCCTGCCCCATCACCGGGCGCGCGACCGCGCGACCCGACCTACTGTGGCCTCAGGAGGACGACCGAAAGGGACGTACGGCAATGACCGATATGACCGAGCGGAACCGGACGGACAGCCCCGACGCCGAGAAGGAGGCCGGGCGCAAGCCCACCAAGCGCGGCGGCGGGGACCCCGCGACGCGCGGGCGGACCACCATCGCCGACGGTGTCGTGGAGAAGATCGCCGGGCTCGCCGCGCGGGACGTCGTCGGCGTCCACGCGATGGGCAGCGGGATGAGCCGGACCATCGGCGCGATGCGCGACCGGGTGCCCGGCACCAGCAGCAGCAAGTCCGTGACCCGTGGTGTGAAGGCCGAGGTCGGCGAGGTGCAGACCGCCCTCGACCTGGAGATCGTCGTCGACTACGGCGTCTCCATCGCCGACGTGGCGCGTGACGTGCGCGAGAACGTCGTCGCCGCCGTCGAGCGTATGACCGGCCTCGAAGTGGTCGAAGTCAACATCGCGGTGAGTGATGTGAAGCTTCCCGAGGAAGAAGACGAGGAACCGGAGTCACGTCTCCAGTGACCCCCGCGTCACCGGAACGTCCCGCCCCACCACCCGGCCACCGGGTCACGCGTGATCACACGGCCGCCGAACCGCTGAGGAGCGCACCATGAGCTTGGCCGTTGTCGGCATGATCGCCGGTATGGCGCTGGCCTTCGCCGGGTACTTCGGCGGATTCGGCGCCTTTCTCCTGGTGGCCGCTCTGGGCGCCGTCGGGTTCTTCGTCGGACGGTTCCTCGAGGGGGACCTGGACGTGGGCGACCTCTTCCGCGCCCGTGACGACCGGCGGCGGTGACCCGTGCCAGGTCAGGTCGACCGGCTCGGTGAGACCCGGCCGGGCGTGACGACCGTGGTGGCGCCCGAGCGGGGCGCCACCCGGATCGCCGACCGGGTCGTCGCGAAGATCGCGTCGCAGGCGGCGCGCGAGGCACTCCCGCCGCTGCCGCCCGACGCCGTGCCCCCGCACGCGACCGTCGTCGTCCGGCGGCAGTCCTCCGGCGCCGGGGGAGAGGGCGACCGCCCGACGCACAGCGCCCAGGTCCGGGTCAGTCTCGAACTGGGATACCCCTCCGACATCGGTGGCCAGTGCAACGCGGTGCGTCGTCATGTCGCGGAGCGGGTAGAGGCGTTGGCGGGAATGGAAGTGCCGGAGGTCGCCGTCCAGGTGGAGCGGCTGCACCTGGCACACGGGCCGGGTTCGGTACAGGGGAGGACGCGATGAGCGAGCCCCAGGGCTCCGAGAACACCCGGAAGCTGCCGGTGCTGGAGAAGTCGGACGACCCCGGCGCGCTCGGCCAGTCCGCTTCGGCGGCGGCCTACGAACCGCTGGAGACGCTGGACGACAAGGACAGCCGCCAGGGCCGCTTCTGGTCCGCGCGACGCGTTCCGGCCTGCGTCCTCGCGATCCTGCTCTTCGTGATCGCCGGATTCTTCCTCTACGACGTCGCGGCCGTCCGCGCCGGTCGCTCCGCCCTCGAACTGCGCAAGTGGTTCGCCCGGCAGCTCGCCGAGCGGCCTCTCGACGACACCGCCGTCCTCGTGGGCGCCGGCGTCGCCGCCGCGCTCGGGCTCTGGCTGATCCTCCTCGCCGCCACCCCCGGGCTGCGCGACGTGCTGCCCATGCGGCGCACCCACCGCGACGTGCGGGCCGGGCTGCACCGGGGAGCCGCCGCGATGGCCCTGCGCGACCGCGCCATGGAGGTCGCCGGCGTCCAGTCGGTCCGGGTCCGCGTGAAGCGGCGCAAGGTCGACGTCCGCGCGGTGTCCCACTTCCGCGAACTCGACGACGTCCGTGCCGACCTGGACTCCACGCTCACCGACGGCATCCAGGGACTGGGGCTGTCCCGCTCACCGGGCCTCTCGGTACGGGTCGCCCGTCCCGGACGGAAGGGGTGATGTCCGTGCGCCGGACCGTCAACCGCGTACTGATCGGGCTGGCCGGACTCGTCCTGCTCGCCCTCGGCGGCTCCGTCCTCGCCATCGGGCTCGGCGTCAAGCCGCCCTCGTGGTGGATCCACGACGGACGTCACGACGTGCTCCTCAGCACCGCCGAACGGACCAAGTGGCGCGACCAGGGCTGGTGGTGGCCCGTCGTCATCGCCGCCCTCGCGGTCCTCGTGCTGTTCGCCCTGTGGTGGCTGTTCGCCGACCTCCGGCGCCGGCGCCTCGCCGAGGTGCTCGTCGACACCGGTGACGGAGAGGGCGCCCTGCTGCGCGGGCGGGCGCTGGAGAGCGTGCTCGCCGCCGAGGCCGACGGGCTGGGCGGCGTCGACACGGCCCGGGTCCGCCTGACCGGCCGCCGCACCCTGCCCGAGGCGCACGTACGGCTCCTGCTGGAACCGCACGTCGACCCCGGGCAGGTGCTGCACCAGCTGACCGTCGAGGCCCTCGCGCACGCGCGGAACTCGGCGGGCCTCGCGGCGCTCCCGGCGGAGGTGCGGCTGCGCGGCGTCAAGCACCGCGCGGAGCGCGTGACCTGAGCGGACCGGTCAGAACCCGCTGCGCATCCCGCCGTCGACCGGGACCATGATGCCGGTCAGGTACGAGGCGGCGGGGGAGAGCAGGAACGCGGCCGTGCGGCCGAACTCCTCCGGGGTGCCGTAGCGGCGCAGCGGGATACGCGACTCGTTGGCCGCCCGGGTGGCCTCGGGGTCGGCCGACAGACCGTCCAGCTCGCGGACCCGGTCCGTGTCGATGCGTGAGGGCAGCAGTCCAACGACGCGGATGCCGCGCGGGCCCAGCTCGTCCGCGAGGGACTTGGCGAAGCCCGCGAGGCCCGGACGCAGTCCGTTGGAGATGGTGAGCCCGCCGATCGGCTCGTACACCGAGCCGGAGAGCACGAAGCCGACGGCGCCGCCCGCGCCGAGTTCCGCGGCGGCCGCGCGGGCCAGCCGCACCGCGCCCAGGAAGACCGACTCGAAGGCGGCCGTCCACTGCTCGTCGGTGTTGTCCGCGGCGAAGCCCGGCGGCGGGCCGCCGACGCTGATGAGGATGCCGTCGAAGGCGCCGAAGTGCTCCCGGGCGGCCGCGATCAGGCGGGCCGGGGCCTCGGGGTCGGCGTTGTCGGCCGCCACCCCGACGGCGTTCGGGCCGAGCGCGGCGGCGGCGTCGGCCGCGCTCTTCGCGTCGCGCCCGCTCAGCACCACCTTCGCGCCGTCGGCGACGAGTTCCCGCGCGGCGGCGTTGCCCAGGCCACGGGTGGCACCCGTGACGACGTACACACGATCCTTCAGTCCAAGATCCATGGCGCCCATCCTCCCCCATGCCGTGAGCCGTCTCCAGGGTGGGCGCCGGCCGGGCGGGCGGGGCGCCCTACGCCCCGTCGGGTGTGCCCTCGCCCTCCACCGGCGGGTTCGCGGGCGGTACCCCGAAGAGGCTGAGGGCGCTCACCACCAGGCCGATGTGGCTGAACGCCTGCGGGAAGTTGCCGAGCTGGCGCTCCGCGACGGGGTCGTACTCCTCGGACAGCAGCCCCACGTCGTTGGTGAGACCGACCAGCCGCTCGAACAGCTCGCGCGCCTCCTGCGTACGGCCCGTCAGATACAGGGCGTCGGCGAGCCAGAACGAGCAGACGACGAAGGTGCCCTCATCGCCGGGGAGCCCGTCGACATCGGTCGTCGCCGCGCTGTAGCGGCGCACCAGGAGGCCGTCGGGGGCGAGTTCGGCACGGACCGCGTCCACCGTGCCGATCACCTTCGGGTCGTCGGCGGGCAGGAAGCCGACGCGGGGGATGAGCAGCAGGGCGGCGTCGAGTTCCGCCGAGCCGTAGGACTGGGTGAAGGTGTTGCGTTCGGCGTCGAAGCCGCGCTCGCACACCTCGCGGTGCACCTCGTCGCGCATCGCCCGCCAGCCCTCCAGGTCGCCTTCGAGCGACGGGTCCTCCTCCAGGGTGCGCACGGCGCGGTCGGCGGCCACCCAGGCCATCACCTTGGAGTAGACGAAGTGCCGGCGCGGGCCGCGGATCTCCCAGATCCCCTCGTCCGGCTGCCGCCACGCCACGCGCAGGAAGTCCATCATGGCGCACTGCACGCGCCACATGTGCGGCCTCGACGGCAGGCCCGAACGCCGCGCGAGCCACAGCGAGTCGATGACCTCGCCGTACACGTCGAGCTGCAACTGCTCGACGGCGCTGTTGCCGACCCGGACGGGCGCGGAGCCCGCGTATCCGGACAGCCACGGGATCTCGTACTCCGACAGCCGGCGTTCGCCCGACAGGCCGTACATGATCTGCAGGTCCGCCGGGTCGCCCGCGACCGCCCGCAGCAGCCAGTCGCGCCAGGCCTCGGCCTCCTCCTGATAGCCGGCCGCGAGCAGCGCCCCCAGGGTGAGCGTGGAGTCGCGCAGCCAGCAGTAGCGGTAGTCCCAGTTGCGGACACCGCCCAGCTCCTCGGGGAGCGAGGTGGTCGGGGCGGCCACGATGCCGCCGGTCGGCGCGTAGGTGAGGGCCTTCAGCGTGAGCAGGGAACGCACGACGACGTCCCGGTGCGGTCCCTCGTAACGGCAGCGGGCGGCCCATGCCCGCCAGTCCGTGACGCTCGTCTCCAGCGACTCGAAGGGATCGCTGAGCGGCGGGCGCGGGCGGTGCGAGGGGTGCCAGGTCAGGACGAAGGCGACCTTCTGACCTGCCTCGACGGTGAACTCGGAGTAGGTGCGGAAGTTCTTGCCCCAGGTGGGGACGGGCGGTTCGCTGCGCAGCCACACCGAGTCCGGGCCCGCGACCGCCACCCGGTGCCCGTCCGACTTCCGCATCCAGGGAACGACCGACCCGTAGTCGAAGCGCAGCTGGAGCCGGCTGTTCATCCTCACCCGGCCGCTGAGTCCCTCGACGACGCGCACGAGATCGGGGGCGTGCTCCCGCTGCGGCATCAGGTCGGTCACCCGGACGGACCCCTCGGCGGTGTCCCACTCGGTGTCGAGCACCAGGGTGTCGGGGCGGTACGCGCGCCGGGTGCACACGTCGGCGCCCTCGGGCGCGATCCGCCAGTGGCCGTTGTCCTCGTCGCCCAGCAGGGCCGCGAAGCAGGCGGCGGAGTCGAAGCGGGGAAGGCACAGCCAGTCGACGGACCCGTCGCGGCCCACCAGAGCGGCGGTCTGTTCGTCCCCGATGAGCGCGTAGTCCTCGATGCGTCGGTGCACGCAGGACCGGTTCCCGACCGGGGCGAGCGCCAATCGGGCCGCCGGAGTGGCAGGAGCGGCGACAGCGGCCGGGGAGCGGGCGCTCCTAGACGCTCGCCGGCTCCGCTTCCTCTTCCGGGGCCGTCTCCGCGGCCGCGGCCTCCGCGCGGTCGCGGCGCTCACGGCGGACCAGGACCACCCAGCCGAAGGGGACGCCCGCGGAGAACAGCCACCACTGGATCGCGTACGCCATGTGCGGACCGATGTCGCTGTGCTCGGGGTCTGGGATGAGTTCGGGGGAGTCGCCCCTGGGGCGCGGCGCCGTCTGCTCGACGTAGCCGCCGAGGACCTGCTTGCCGAGCCGCTGCGCCTGCTGCTCGCTGTTGATCAGCATGACCTGGCGGTCGGGCAGTCCGCGGACGTTCTTGATGCCGCTGTCGGCGGTCGTCTGGTCGGCCATCAGCCGGCCGGTGACGGTGATCTCGCCGCGCTCGGGGGCGGGGATCTTCGGGAAGGCGGTCTGCGCGCCGTCCGCCGGGACCCAGCCGCGGTTGACCATGAGGACCCGGCCGTCGGTCAGCACGAACGGCGTCAGGACGTGATAGCCGACCTCGCCGTCGGAGTTGGTGCGGCGGCGGACGACCTCTTCGTGCGCGGTGTCGAAGTGGCCCTCGGCACTGACCCGGCGGTACAGGTCGTCGTGCCGGATGTGCCGTCCCGGCGCGGTGAGCGTCTCGGCGGGCACCGGCTTCGCCGCCAGCGAGTCGGAGATCACCGTGTTCAGGGCGACCTTGTGCTCGTGCCGGTGCAGCTGCCAGAAGCCCAGCTTGATCATCGTGGGGACGAGCACGAGGGCCACGAGGGTGAGGATCACCCACTGCCGGGACAACAGGAAGCGGTACACCCCATTGACGGTACTCGGCATGGTTTCGGCCCCCGACGGGAGGGTCCCGCCGAGGGCCGCGCGTGGCCTGCTCCCGAGGTGGTCCGAGGCTCAGACCTTGTCGACGACCCCCGTCCTGCCCTCCGCGCGGGCGCAGTGCGCGCCGCAGTACCAGTGGCCCTCGACCTCGACGCCCTGGCCGATGACCTGCACCCGACAGTGCTCGCAGATCGGGGCCATCCGGTGGATCGCGCAGGAGAAGCAGTCGAAGACGTGCACCGCGCCCTGCGCGTGCACCTCGAAGCTCATTCCGTAGTCATTGCCGCATACTTCGCATCTCGCCATGCGCCACAGGGTGGAGTGCCGTGGCGGCGCGGGCGAGCGGGGGCCGGGCGAGTCGCGCGTCAATCACCCGTACGCCCGTCACTCTCCCGTGCCCGTTCGGCCACCCGTACGTCCGTCACCCGCGCGACGCGGGTTCGACGTCGCGCAGCAGCTGTCCGAACGCGGCCTCGTCGATCACCGGCGTCCCGAACTGCCGGGCCTTGACGACCTTCGACGTGGCGGCGTCGGGGTCGTTCGTCACGAGCAGGCTGGTGAGCCGGGACAGGCTCGTCGCGACGTGCAGTCCCGCCTCCACGGCGCGGTCCTCCAGCAGTTCGCGGTCGACGGAGGTGTCGCCCGAGAACGCGACGCGCATGCCCTGCTTGAGCGGTTTGCCCGTCTCGTACCGCCCGGGGTTCGGGTAGGGGCATGCCGGACGCTTGCGCGAGGGGCGCCAACTCCCCGAGGGGTAGCCGCCCGACGCGTACCCTCCGGCCTGCCGTCCGATCCGGGGTGCCGACGTGCTGCCGGACCACTCCTTGAGCGGCAGGCATTCGAGAAGGGGCAGGCGCACCCCGTCACGCGCCGCGGCCCGCAGGCTCGGCCGGAACGCCTCGGCCAGCACGCGGGCGTCGTCCAGCGCGTGGTGCGCGCGCTGCTGCACGACCCCGAAATGCGCGGCCAGCGACTCCAGCTTGTGGTTGGGCAGCGGCAGGCCCAGCTCCTTGGAGAGGGCGATGGTGCACAGCCGCTGACGCACCGGCGCCTCGCGCTCCGCGCGCGCGTACTCGCGGGCGATCATCGACCAGTCGAAGACCGCGTTGTGTGCGACGAGGACGCGGCCGTCGAGCCGTGCGGCGAACTCCTCGGCGATCTCCGGGAAGAGGGGCGCCCCTTCGAGCATGTCGCTGGTGAGCCCGTGGATCCACACCGGGCCCGGGTCGCGCTCGGGATTGACCATCGTGTACCAGTGGTCCTCGACCTCGCCGCGCGCGTCCAGCCGGTAGACGGCGGCGGAGATTATCCGGTCGTCGCGGGCCAGTCCTGTGGTCTCCACGTCAACGACCGCGTATCCCTGCGGATACGCGGCCGGCCAGGAGGCTGGGGACGCTGCGGTCGTGAGGTCTTCGAGCATGGTCACTGAGGATACGGGCCGTGACTGACAGCTCCGCTGCCGCCTTCCCGGAACGCGGCACTCCCCGGGCCCCGGACGTGGCACCGCGCACGGGACCTCCCGCACGGGTGCGCCGCGCCCCGGAGTTGACGCCGCAGCGCTCCCGGGACGGCTCCCGGGACGGGCACCGGTGCGGGCTCGCGGCCCGGTGTCGCCATGACGTCCCCGCCCCCGGCGGCCCGTGTCCGCGGCCGGCGGCCGGGCCGGGCGGCGGCCGCGCGCGGTCCCGGCCGCGCTCTCCGTGCTCCGGGTCAGCCGGCCAGCAGGGCCTCCACCAGCGCCCGTACGGACACGACGAACAGCCTCTCCGGGTCGACCGGTCGGCTCAGTGCCCGCGCCAGGGCCGGGTCGCCCTGTGCGGTCCGCGCGTCCCACAGTTCCTCCTCGGCGGGCCGCTGCACGGGAGCGCGCTCCCGGTTGCGCTCGACGAGGACGAAGCCGACGACCTGGAAGAGCACCGCGCGGACGGCCTCGGCCGCCCGCGCCCCGCGCAGCCCCGCCGCGTGCACCTCGCGCACCAGGGCCTGCCGGGCGGGCAGGAACATCCGCTCGGTGAGGCCGCGTTCGTGGACCATCGCCACGAGGTGGGGATGTTCCCGCAGCTGCCGGCGCAGGGCCCGGGCGACCGAGACGACGCGGGCGGCGGGTGTGCGCCCGGCGGCCCGGATCTCGCCGAGGTCGGCCACGGTGCGTTCGACGAGGGCGTCGAGAAGCGACTCGCGGTTGCCGACGTGCCAGTAGATCGAGGTGACGGCGGTGCCCAGCTCGGCGGCGAGCCCCCGCATCGTCAGGGCGTCCGGACCGTGCCGCTTCACCAGACCTGCGGCGGTCTCCAGGACCTCCTCGCGGGTGAGTGCGGGTCTTCCCATGGCGCTCCCCGATTCCGTGCCTGCACGTGTATTCACCCTTCGAGCAGTCTGCTGTAACTGTGTTACAGGCGCCAGTGACGGGCCATCAGAAAGCTGCTGCTTCCCCGCGAAGGGCGGTACGACATGGCACGAGTGAGGTACGGGGCACGCACCGAGGCGGAGATCGCCGCCGCGCGCACGGCGAACTCCCGGCTCCCCGACATCTGGTCCACCGGAGTGGTGGCCGTCTGGGAGAGCGACCCGGACGCGGTCGCGGCGGTCCTGCCGCCGCCGCTGAAGCCCACCGCGCGGCCCCTGGTCCGCGTGAACATCAGCAAGGTCGATCTGCCCGGATACCCGCTGGGCGCCGGCTCGTTCGCCGTCGCCGCGGCGCACGACGGCGTCGAGGGCTGGTACCCGCTGGTCATGCCGATGACCCACGAGCGGGCCCTGACCGGCGGGCGCGAGGTCTTCGGCGAACCCAAGAAGCTCGGCGAGGTGACGGTCGAGCGCGACGGGCTCGTGGTGCGTGCCGTCCTCGCCCGGCACGGCATCGCCTTCGTCGAGGTGCGCGGCGCGGTGAGCGGCGACCTGCCGCTGCCGGAACCCGCGCGCAAGACCGACTTCTACTTCAAGTTCCTTCCCGCGGTGTACGGTTCGGGATTCGACCTCGACCCGGTCCTCGTGCACTGCGTGCGCAACGAGAAGGTCCGCCGGCTGGAGCGCGTCACCGGTGACGTCGTCCTGCGGGAGTCGATGTACGACCCGGTCGCCGACCTCCCCGTCCGCCGGCTCGTGGAGATCACCATCGGCGAGAAGACCACCGACCAGCAGGGCAGGGTCGTCGAACGGGTCAGCGCGCAGGCCCTGTTGCCGTACGTCCACCAGCGCTACGACGACCCCCGGCAGATCCTCGACGGCCCGCCCGAAGGGAGCGTGTGATGGAACTGCGCGCGGGACAGGTCGCCGTGGTCACCGGAGCCGCGAGCGGCATCGGGCTGGCCATGGCGCGACGGTTCGCCGCCGAGGGACTGAAGGTGGTCCTCGCCGACGTCGAGGAGGGCGCCCTGGACAAGGCCACCGCGGAACTGCGCGAGGACGGCGCGGACGTGCACGCACGCGTGGTGGACGTCGGTGAGCGCTCCGAGGTCGTCGCGCTCGCCGAGGACGCCTACAGCACGTACGGCGCGGTGCACGTCCTGTGCAACAACGCGGGCGTCGGCTCCGGAGCCGAGGGCCGCATGTGGGAGCACGACCCGAACGACTGGAAGTGGGCCTTCGCCGTCAACGTGTGGGGCGTCTTCCACGGCATCCAGGCGTTCGTCCCCCGGATGATCGCCGCCGGCGAGCCGGGCCACGTCGTCAACACCTCCTCCGGCGACGGCGGGATCGCCCCGCTGCCCACCGCATCCGTCTACGCCGTCACCAAGGCCGCCGTGGTGACGATGACCGAGTCGCTCTACGCCCATCTGAAGGCGGAGCACGCGCGCGTGGGCGCCTCCGTCCTCTTCCCCGGACCCCACATGCTCCGCACCGGCCTGTGGGAGTCGCACCGCAACCGTCCCGAGCGCTACGCCAAGGCGCGGCCCCGGAAGACCCCGTACCGCAGCCTCGGCCAGTGGGAGGCCGCGATGAGGGAGTCGGGCCACGACGTCCTGTTCACGCCCGTAGAACAGGTCGCCGACCTCGTCGCCGAGGGAGTCCGCCGGGACCGCTTCTGGCTGCTGCCCGAGAGCGAGCACAGCGACCGGCAGATCCGTGCCCGGTCGCAGTCGATGCTCGACCGGGCCGATCCGTCCTACCTGGAAAGCTTCATCCTCGACTGAGGGGGCGCGGTGACCGCACAGGACCCGTATCTGATCATCTCCTCCGACTGCCACGCCGGCCTCCCCACCGAGGAGTACCGGCCCTACCTGGACGCCCGGTTCCACCGGGACTTCGACGAGTTCCTCGCGGGCCAGGGCCGGCGCCGCGAGGAGATGACCCGTCTCGGCATCCGCAACGAGACGTTCGCCGACAAGTGGTTCGAGGACAACGAGGAAGGCCTGCGCGGCGGTTGGGACACCGCGCAGCGCCTCAAGGAACTCGACGGCGACGGGGTGGCCGCCGAGGTCGTCTTCCCCGACGCGGACGCCGTCGACAGCCGCACCGCCGCGCCCTTCGGGGTCGGCCTCGGCCTCTCCGGCGACCAGGACCCGGACCTCGGCATGGCGGGCGCGCAGGCCCACAACCGCTGGCTCGCCGAGTTCGTCTCCGAACACCCCGAACGGCACTGCGGGGTGGCACTGCTGCCGATCACGGGCGAGACCGGCCGGGTCGTCGCCGAGGTGTACCGGGCCAAGGAGTCCGGCCTCGGCGCCCTGATGATCCCGTCCATGTGGGTCGACAAGGAGCCCTACCACGACCGCCGTTACGACCCGGTGTGGGCGGCGGCCGCCGAGTGCGGGATGCCCGTGCTCACCCACTCCGGAGCGGCTCCCCGCCACGAGTACGGCGACCACCTCGGGATCTACGTCTCCGAGGTCACCTGGTGGCCCGCGCGCCCCCTCTGGTTCCTGCTCTGGTCCGGAGTCTTCGAACGCCACCCCGGACTCCGCTTCGGCGTCGCGGAGTCCGGCTGCTGGTGGCTGCCCAACCTGCTGTGGTTCATGGACCGGCTCTACCTCGGCGCGCACGGCGGCAAGAAGCTCTCGCCCTTCGCCGAACTGAAACGGCCCCCGCACGAGTACCTGGACCGCCAGGTGTTCGTCTGCGCGACCAACACCAAGCGCCGCGAACTCGCCCAGCGCTATGAGATCGGCGTCGACAACATCCTCTGGGGCAGCGACTTCCCGCACCCCGAGGGCACCTGGCCCGACACCCGCGCCTGGCTGAAGAGGACCTTCCACGACATCCCGGTGGCGGAGACCCGCCGCATGCTCGGACTCGCGGCGGCCGAGGTGTTCGGCTTCGACGTCGCCGAACTCGCCCCGCTCGCCCGGAGGATCGGGCCCACGCCCGCCGAACTCGGCCAGCCGGAGGACCAGTCGGCGGTCGAGGCGTCCTGGGCGCGCTCGCGCGAGGTCGGCCGCCACTGGCTGACCGACCACGACTTCCCCGACCTGGGGGTGACCCCGTGACCACCGACGACCGCTACACCGTCATCTCCGCCGACTGCCACGCGGGCGCCGACCTCCTCGACTACAGGCCCTACCTGGAGCGCGCCCACCACGACGACTTCGACGCCTGGGCGGCCACGTACGTCAACCCGTACGAGGACCTCCTCGCCGAGACCGCCGACCGGAACTGGAACTCCGGGCGGCGCCTCGCGGAGCTGGAGGAGGACGGCATCGTCGCGGAGGTGGTCTTCCCGAACACCGTCCCGCCCTTCTTCCCCTCGGCGTCCCTGATGGCACCGGCCCCGACCGCGGCCGAGTTCGAACAGCGCTGGGCGGGGCTGCGCGCCCACAACCGCTGGCTCGCGGACTTCTGCGCCGCGGCACCCGGCCGGCGCGCGGGCGTCTTCCAGATCCTCCTGAACGACGTCGGCCGGGCGGTCGAGGAGATCCACCGGTCCGCCGACGCCGGCCTGACGGGCGGCCTGCTGCTGCCCGGCACACCCCCCGGCTCCGGCCTGCCCGAGCTGTACTCGACGGCGTACGACCCGATCTGGGCTGCCTGCGCCGAACGGGGCGTCCCGGTCAACCACCACGGAGGCTCGGCCTCGCCGCCCCTCGGCGACGAACCGGCGGCCCGCGCGGTCTTCATGGTGGAGACGACCTGGTTCTCCCACCGGGCCCTGTGGCACCTGGTGTTCGGCGGAGCGTTCGGCCGCCACCCCGGCCTGCGGCTGGTCCTCACCGAACAGGGCTCGGGCTGGATCCCCGGGGTGCTCGACATGCTGGACTACTACCACCGCCGGCTGGTCGCGGCGGCCGGCCGGGCGGCGACGGCCGAGTCCCGGTTCGGCGCCGGACTGGGCGAGGCGATGGGCAAGGGCCCCTCCCAGGTGTGGCGCGACCACTGCTTCGTCGGCGCCAGCTTCATGCGCCCCCACGAGGTCCCGCTGCGCGACCGCATCGGCCTCGACAAGATCATGTGGGGCAGCGACTACCCGCACGACGAGGGCACCCACCCCTACACCCGCGAGGGCCTGCGCATCGCGTACGCGGGACTGCCCCGCGAGGAGGTCGCGGCCATGGTCGGCGGCAACGCGGCCCGCGTCTACGGGTTCGACCTCGCCCACCTCGACGAGATCGCCGCGAAGGTCGGCCCCACGGTGGCCGAGATCGCCGAACCCCTCGTCACCCCGCCCGCCGACGCGACGAGCCCGGCGTTCGCGAGAGGAGGCTCGGTCCGCGTGTGGTGAGGGCACCCCGGTGGCGCCCCGGCACCGTACACACGGACCGGAGAACCACCGGGTCGGTACGGCGCGCCCCGACCCCGGGGTGCGATCCTCCCCGTGTGACGGAACCGACGCACGACGAGGCCCACGGCGGCACACTCGGCTCGCGGCTCAACTGGCTCCGGGCCGCCGTCCTGGGCGCCAACGACGGCATCGTGTCCACCGCCGGCCTCGTCGTCGGCGTGGCCGGCGCCACCGACGACCGCTCCGCCCTGCTCACCGCCGGCCTCGCGGGACTGCTCGCCGGGTCGATGTCGATGGCCGCCGGCGAGTACGTGTCCGTCTCCACCCAGCGCGACTCGGAACTCGCCGCGCTGGCCCTGGAGCGACGCGAACTCAGGGACGCGCCCGAGGCCGAACTGGAAGAGCTGACCGGACTCCTCCAACAACGCGGCCTGTCACGGCAGGTGGCCCGCGAGGCGGCCGAACAGCTCACCGAACGCGACGCCCTGAAGGCCCACGCCTCCGTCGAACTCGGCATCGACCCCGACGACCTCACCAACCCGTGGCACGCCGCCTGGGCGAGCTTCCTCGCGTTCACCGCCGGCGCGCTGCTGCCGCTGCTCGCGATCGTCCTGCCCCCGGCGGCCTGGCGGCTCGGTGTCACCGTGGTCTGCGTACTGGCCGCACTCGCCCTCACCGGCTGGAGCAGCGCACGGCTCGGCGCGGCGGACCCGCGCCGCGCGGTGCTGCGCAACATGGCCGGGGGAGCGCTCGCCATGGCCGTGACGTACGTGGCCGGAGCACTGCTCGGAGCGGCGGGCGTGTGAGGGCCCCGCCCGGCACCGGACGCCGCACGGCGAACTCCGGTGGCCGGGGCGGAAGACCGGCGGAAGGCGAACACCCACCGCCGTTCATACTTGTCGGTAACAGCCTCTAGCCGCGGCCGACCAGCGCCTCTACGGTGCATCCATGCCGAACCTGCCCGACGTCGTGCTGTGGTCGATACCCGCCTTCGTGCTGCTCGCCGTGATCGAGATGGTGAGCGTCCGGCTCCATCCGGACGACGACGCCGCGGGCTACGAGCCGAAGGACTCCGCCACCAGCGTCGGCATGGGCCTCGGCAGCCTCTTCTTCGACTTCCTGTGGAAGTTCCCGATCGTCGCGATCTACGCGGCGGTGTACGAGCTGACGCCGCTGCGCGTACCGCTCCTGTGGTGGACGGTCCCGCTGATGCTGCTCGCCCAGGACTTCTTCTACTACTGGGCCCACCGCGGC
Source organism: Streptomyces sp. NBC_01428 (assembly GCF_036231965.1). NCBI lineage: Bacteria > Bacillati > Actinomycetota > Actinomycetes > Kitasatosporales > Streptomycetaceae > Streptomyces > Streptomyces sp. NBC_01428. The sequence continues at coordinate 7,039,627 of NZ_CP109499.1, forward strand.
CATCACGTCGTCCGCGTCCTGTGGGCCTGTCACGTCGTCCACCACTCCAGCCGGAGGTTCAACCTCACCACCGCGCTGCGCCAGCCCTGGACCGGCTGGACGTCCTGGCCCTTCTACCTCCCCGCGATCGCGCTCGGCGTGCACCCCGCCGCCCTCGCGTTCTGCTCGTCCGTGAACCTCGTCTACCAGTTCTGGATCCACACCGAGCGCATCGACAAGATGCCCCGCTGGTTCGAGTTCCTCCTCAACACGCCCTCCCACCACCGTGTCCACCACGCGTCCCAGGGCGGCTACCTGGACCGCAACTTCGGCGGCATCCTCATCGTCTGGGACCGGCTCTTCGGATCGTGGGCGGCGGAGACCGGCCGGCCCGTCTACGGGCTCACCAAGAACATCACCACCTACAACCCGCTGCGCGTGGCCACCCACGAGTACGCCGCCATCGCCCGGGACGTGAAGGCCGCGACGACCTGGAGCGAACGCGCCGGACGTGTCCTGCGCGGCCCCGGCTGGCAGCCCGCGCCCCCGGCCACGACCCCGGTCTCCGAGCCCGCCGCTTCTGCCTCCGCCTCGACGCCCGCCGCCTCTGCCTCGGCCCCGGTCTCCGAGCCCGCCGCGTGACCCCGCGCTCCACCCGGCTGCTGCTCGGCGCCTTCGCCCTGGCGACGGCCGTGGACGTCCTCTCGCTCGCCGTCGGGTACGAGCCCGGGCACCTCGTCGCCAAACCGCTCCTCATGCCCCTGCTCGCCGCGTACGCCGCCGTCCGCGGCGGACCCCGGCTGCTGGTCGCCGCGCTGCTCCTCGGCTGGGCCGGCGACCTGGCCCTCCTCTCCGACGCCGACGCCGCCTTCCTCGCCGGCATGGCCTCGTTCGCGGCGGGACACGTCTGCTACCTCGTGCTCTTCCGGCGGACGGCCCGGGCCCGCGGCCCCTGGCTGCCCATCGGGTACGCCGTCGTCCTGGCCGTCCTCGTCGTCCTGCTCTGGCCCGGGCTGCCGGCGGGGCTCCGTGTGCCCGTCGCCGGCTACAGCCTGCTGCTGACCGCGATGGCCTGCGGAGCCACCCGCCCGGGACCCGTCGCCGGGCTCGGCGGCGCCCTCTTCATGCTCTCCGACACCCTCATCGCCACCGGTGTCGCCGACCGGCCGCAGCCCCCGAACCCCGCCTTCTGGATCATGCTCACGTACGCGGCGGCCCAGTTCCTGCTGGTCCGAGGCGTGCTCGGACCCCTCGGCGGCTCGTCCGCGGCCGCGGCGGCGTACGGTGGTATGCGCTCGACCACCCCCTGAGCACACACCCCGCACACCGCACGAGAGGGACCCTCGCCATGCGCGCCACCACCATCCACGCCCCGTTCGACATGCGGGTGGAGGACGTGCCCGAGCCCATGGTGCAGCTGCCCACCGACGCCGTCGTCCGCGTGCTGCGCTCCTGCATCTGCGGCAGCGACCTGTGGGCGTACCGCGGCGAGGCGGCCCGCCAGGCCGGCCAGCGGATCGGGCACGAGTTCCTCGGCATCGTCGAGGAGACCGGCTCCGAGGTGGCCGGCGTCCGGCGCGGCGACCTGGTCGTGGCCCCCTTCATGTGGTCCGACGGCGTCTGCGACTTCTGCCGCGAGGGACTCACCACCTCCTGCGAGCACGGCGGCTTCTGGGGCTCCGTCGGCTACGACGGCGGCCAGGGCGAGGCCGTCCGGGTCCCCTTCGCCGACGGCACGCTCGTCCAGCTCCCCAAGGAAGCGGCCTCGGACGACCACCTGCTCTCCGCGCTGCTGACGCTCTCCGACGTCCTCGGCACCGGCCATCACGCGGTCCTCGGCGCCGGCGTCCGCAAGGGCTCCACCGTCGCCGTCGTCGGCGACGGTGCCGTCGGCCTGTGCGCCGTACTGGCCGCCAAGCGCCTCGGCGCCGACCGGATCATCGCCCTCGGCCGGCACGCGGCACGGACGGACATCGCGCGCCGCTTCGGCGCCACGGACGTCGTCGCCGAACGCGGTGACGCGGCCGTCGAGGCCGTGCGCGAGCTGACCCGCGGCCAGGGTGCGATGTGCGTCGTCGAGGCCGTCGGCACCGAGCAGTCCATGAGCACGGCCGTGAACATCACCCGCGACGGCGGCGCCATCGGCTTCGTCGGCGTGCCGCACGGCAGCGGGACGGGCCTCGACCTCGGCGTCATGTTCGACCGCAACGTCGCCCTGCGCGGCGGCGTCGCTCCCGTACGGTCCTACATCCCCGAGCTGCTGCCCGACGTCCTCGACGGCACCATCGACCCGTCGCCGGTCTTCGACATGACCGTCGGCCTGGAGGGCGTGCCCGAGGGCTACAAGGCGATGGACGAGCGGACCGCTCTCAAGGTCATCGTCACGAACTGAGGTCCTCCACCGGGCTGCCGGCCGCTCACCAGCGGATGGGCAGCGGCAGCGCCGTCAGCAGACCGGACACCACGACGACCGCCCCCAGCACGACGACCTCCGCACGCGCGGGGGAGCAGGCGCCGAGCGGGTCCCGCGCGCTCCGCAGCCGCAGTCGCGCGCAGAGCGCCAGAACGGCGACGGCGGCCACGAGGAGCACCTTCGCCAGCAGGGTGCGCCCGTACGCCGTCGTCGTCAGCTGGTCCATGACCGTGCCGGCCGGCATCCGGCGCAAAGAGCTCCACACGCCGGTGGCGGTGATCGCCGCGAACAGGACCGCCGCCACGCGCGCGTAGCGGCCGAGCAGCTCGGCACCGGCCGTCGAGCCTTCGCCGGTCCCGAGGGAGCCGACGTCGGCCGACTCCGCCACGCGCCAGGACCGCAGCAGCCGCAGGACGTGCACCAGTCCGCCCGCCCACAGCGCCGCGCAGGTCACATGGACGAGCGTCAGGCCGGAGCCGGTCGGCGCGGTGTGCTCCGCCGCCGGATGCGCGCGCAGCGCCTCCGCCAGCGCCACCGCGGCCAGCGGCCACACCTGGGTGCCCGGCCTGCGCGACCGGGCACAGAACCAGGCCACCGCGAACGCGTTGACCTCCAGGAGCGCCAGCCTGCCGTCGCGGCTCGCGTAGAGGCCGCCCAGGTCCAGGTCGGCGAGGTGACGGGGCAGCAGGTTGCCGGTCGCGACCACGGAGGCGAGTCCCAGTGCGGCGACGAACCCGGCGACCGCCGCGTATGCCGCCCAGCTGCGCGGCGCGTCCACCCGCGGAGCGCCGGGCACCCGCCGCGCCAGCCGGGCCGCGAACAGTTCTCCCACGGGGACGCAGAGCGCGGCGAACAGCACCGCGCGCAGCAGGGCGATGCCGGCGACCCCGGGCGCGGCGGCCTCTCCGGTACCGGTCAGCGCGGTGCGCGGGCCGAGCAGCGGGATCAGGGCCGCGACGGCCACCAGCGTGAGCAGGGCGAGGGCCCTGCGGGTGGCCTGCCGTCTGGCCGCCGCCCCCGCGTCCGCCGCGTCGGCCGTCGGTCGTGTCAACGTCACCCCACGATGCTCACCAGCCGTCGTGTCCCCGGCATCTCACGTTAGCCCGTTCGACGTCGCGGAACCGGGCGCCGGGCAAACCGTCCGTCACAGCCAGCGCGGCGCGTCCGCTCCCCAAGTGCCCGGCGGACGGGCCCAGTCGGTGGGGCCGCCGGCGAAGGCGACCGGGGGGAGGGCGTACCGCAGGTGGCCGGCGGGGCCGTCGCGGTCGGTGAGCCAGGTGTCCGGCACCTCGTACGGGAGACCCGTGGCGGCGTTCTCCGTCCCGAGGCCGGCGGAGTCGCCGGGGTCTCGGGCGACGCCGTCCGTCAGCCACGCCGCCGTCCGGGCCAGCGCCAGGCGTACGAGACGGCCCCGGCCGTCTCCGGACCGCTCGGTCAGGGCGCGGAGCACGGCCGCCGCCAGCAGGTACCCGGTGCCGTGGTCGAGCGCCTGCGCGGGCAGGGCGCCGGGCTGCTCGGCCGACCCCTCCGTGACGGCGATCCCGGTCGCCACCTGCACCAGGCTGTCGAAACCCCGTCGCCCGGACCAGGGCCCGTACGCGCCCCACGCCGACAACTGGGCCACGACCAGGCCGGGCCGACGCTCGGCCAGCGCCTCGGGGGTGAGCCCGAACCGGTCGAGGGCGCCCGGCCGGTATCCGGTCACGACGACGTCGGCCGTCGCGAGCAGCTCCTGGAACTGACGCCGGTCGGTGGCCAGGTCCAGGGTCGTCGAGCGTTTCCCGAAGCCGGTGTCGGCGTGGGCGTCGGCCGCCTCGGGCAGGTGCGGCGCGTCCACCCGCAGCACGTCGGCACCCAGCAGCGCGAGGGTGCGGGTGGCGACCGGGCCCGCGATGACCCGGGTCAGGTCGAGCACCCGTACCCCGGCGGCGGGCAGCAGCGGCCCGGCGCCGCCGGGCGGGGCGAGGGCGCGCGCGGGCGCGGAGTCCAGCAGGCCGCGCTCGATCAGCGGCCGGGCCGCCACCGCGCGCCCCTGTGCGTGGGCGGCCCACTCCTCCGGGGTGCGCAGGGCGACGGCGAGGCCACCGGCCGCGTACACCGTCTCCTCGACCTCCCGCGCGGGGCGCTCCGCGAGCACCGCGGCCACGTCCTCGGGCGTCGCGTCGTCCGCCAGACCCAGTGCCGACGTCAGTCGTGTCCGGTGATGGGGATAGTTCGCGTGCGTGCGCACCCACCCGTCCGCCGTCCGCCAGAAGCGCGACAGCGGCGCGAACGAGACCGGTGCCCGGCCGTCGACGCGCAGATGGCGTTCGCTGACGAACGCCGTGGAGACGGCGCCGTCGTCCACCGTCACGCGCGGGACCCGGGCGCGTCCGGTCCGCTCGGCCGCCAACTCGGCGGCGGCCAGCGCGCATCCGCCCACACAGGCCCGCGCCGTCTCCCGTACGGGCAGCCGGGCCTCCAGCGCCCCCGCCCGCACCACGGTCGAGACTCCGGCGAGCAGCGTGGGGTCCCCGCCCAGCTCCCGCCACACGGCGGCCATCGGTGATTGCGTCATACGGGCACTATGCGGCGTGGATCGGATCAACATGCGTAGCGGCCCCCCGCCGGGTGCCGGGTGCCGGGCGACGTGACGTGGCCCCGGCCACCGCGCAGGGCGGCGGCCGGGGCCACGGAGGCGTCGGCGGAGGCTACTTGACCGCCCGCAGGGCGTTCACGATCCCGAATCCGTAGAAGCCGTTCACGTGCTTGCCGCCCACGCAGGTCGCGTCGACGACACCGTCACCGTTCCCGTCGTACGGCTCGGCCGGGCAACCCGGGTTGTCCGCCTGGGCCTTGAGCAGGAGCTGCAGCTGGGCGGGCGTCGCCCAGGGGTACTTGGACTTGAGCAGCGCGGCCACACCGGCGACGTGCGGCGTCGCCATCGAGGTGCCCTGGAGGTAGCCGTACGTGTTGTTCGGCAGCGTCGAGAGGATGCGGCCGTTCTGCGACGGGGTGTCCGGGATCTGGTACCGGTCGCCGCCCGGCGCCGCGACGTCGATGACGCCCTCGCCGTAGCTGGAGAAGTACGACTTGGCGCCCTTGACGCCGGTCGAGGCGACCGTGACGACACCCGGCAACTGGGTGGGGATGTCATAACACTTGTGCGGGTCGACCGTCCGCGTCGTCGGCGTCGAGTCGTCCGGGCTGGAGGCGTCGGTCAGCGCGTCCGAGTCGAGGTCGTCGTTGGAGTTGCCCGCCGCGGCGACGTTCAGCGTGCCCTTGTGCTGGGCGTACAGCTGGGCCCGGTTGACCGCGTCGACGATCGCCTTCTGGTCGGGGTCGTCGACGCAGTTGTACAGCCACGGGTCCACGTAGTAGCTGTTGTTGGTGATCTCGACGCCGTGGTCGGCGGCGAACACGAAGGCGCAGACGACGCTCTCCGGGTAGAACAGCTGCGTCGAGTCCGGCTGGGCCACGGTGATGCCGGAGACCTTCACGCCGGGCGCGACACCGGCGACACCGACGCCGTTGCGGGCCGCCGCGATCTCACCGGCGACATGCGTGCCGTGGTAGTGGTCCGCGTCCACCGGACGCCAGGAGCCGTACGTCGTGTCGGGCTTGCCGCCCACACAGTTCGCGGACTGCGAGGCGGAGAAGTTCGGCGCGATGTCCGGGTGCGTGTCGTCGACGCCGACGTCGATCACCGCGACGGTCACCTTCTTGCTGCCCGGATTGACCGCGGCCGCCTTGTCGGCGCCTATCGCGCGCAGATCCCACTGGTCGGCCTCCAGGGGCTCCTCGCCCGGCGCGGCCGTCTTCGCGACCTTGGCGGCCTCGGCGGCCGACAGCACCTGTGCCGCGCCCTCGTCCGTCGTCCCCGCGGGCGTCAGGGCCGAGGTGCGGGTGGCACCGGCCGACTGCACTCCGCGCGCCGCCCGGATCCGCTGCCCGAAGTCCGGGTCGGCGGAGTGGACGACGATCACACCGATCTGCTCGTACGCGATGACGACGCTGCCGCCGGCCGCGGTGATCGCCTGCTTCACCGACGCGATGGTGCGGTGGTCCGCCCGCGTGTTGACCACGTAGGAGAGGTTCGGTCCGTCCGCCGTCGTCGCGGCGGGCGCGAGGGCGGGAGCGGCGGACGCGACACCCGGCAGGAAGCCCAGCGAAGCGGTGAGCGACAGAACGACCGGCACGGCGAGGGCGAGACGGCGTCTGGAACGCAGATGAGCCATGGGATCTCCACATCATCCGGAAAACGGAGCTGCCCGAACACAGGTGGTGCCCGGGCAGGTACATGACGGAAATGGCGCAGGCCGAAGCTATCCTCCCGGCGCCCGGGCCAGCAATGACTTCCGGCGACGACTTCCGCGGGAAGGCGACTTCCGAAAGAACGCGGGGGAGTTGAACCGGTCCACGCGTGGCGCCGTGACCTTGGGCAGGGAGCCCGTGGACGATCGAGGCCCCCCCTGGATCACGGAACGGAGCCGCCGTCTCGCACCCCGTCACGTGATCCACGTCACTGTGAGGTCAGCCGCATGTCCGTACCCGAACCGTCCCCGTCCGCGAGCACCGGCTCGCCCCCGCCCACCGTCGCAACCGCACCCGCAACGCGAGGAGACACCGTGGCCACCGACGCACCGCCACCCGCGAACGACGCCCCTCCGCCCGCGAGGACCGGCGCCCCCCTGCCCTCCACCGAGGAGTTCATCGAGGTCCAGCAGAGCGCCGAGTTCGGTGAACTGCGCCGATCCCACCGCTCGTTCGCCTTCCCGCTGACCATCGGCTTCATCCTCTGGTACCTGCTGTACGTCCTGCTCTCGAACTACGCGGGCGACTTCATGGGCACCAAGCTGTTCGGCAACGTCAACGTCGCCCTGGTGCTCGGCCTCGGCCAGTTCCTCACCACGTTCCTCATCGCCTGGTGGTACTCGCGGCACGCGGCCGCGCAGCTCGACCCCAAGGCCGACGCCATCAAGTCCCGGATGGAGGGCGGCGCATGAGCTCCGTACAGACCAGCGTGCACACGACGGTGCTGGCCGCCGGCGAGGCCAGTGAGCACCGGCCGCTGATCATCACCCTGTTCGCGGTGTTCGTCGCCGCGACCCTCGTCATCACCGTCTGGGCGGGCCGCCAGACCAAGGACGCCGCCGACTTCTACGCGGGCGGCCGCCAGTTCACCGGCTTCCAGAACGGCCTCGCCGTCTCCGGCGACTACATGTCCGCCGCGTCCTTCCTCGGCATCGCCGGCGCCATCGCCCTCTTCGGCTACGACGGCTTCCTCTACTCCATCGGCTTCCTGGTCGCCTGGCTGGTCGCCCTGCTCCTGGTCGCCGAGCCGCTGCGCAACTCCGGCCGGTACACGATGGGCGACGTCCTCGCCTACCGCCTGCGCCAGCGCCCGGTCCGCACCGCCGCGGGCACCTCCACCATCGTCGTGTCGATCTTCTACCTGCTGGCCCAGATGGCCGGCGCCGGCGTCCTCGTCTCGCTGCTCCTCGGCATCACCAGCGACGCCGGCAAGATCGGCATCGTCGCCCTCGTCGGCGTCCTGATGATCGTGTACGTCACCATCGGCGGCATGAAGGGCACCACCTGGGTCCAGATGGTCAAGGCCGTCCTGCTGATCGTCGGCGCCCTGCTGCTCACCTTCCTGGTGCTGCTGAAGTTCAACTTCAACATCTCCGACCTGCTCGGCAAGGCGGCCGAGAACAGCGGCAAGGGATCGCCGTTCCTGGAGCCCGGCCTCAAGTACGGCGCCACCTCCACCACCAAGCTGGACTTCATCTCGCTCGGCATGGCGCTCGTCCTCGGCACCGCGGGCCTCCCGCACATCCTGATCCGCTTCTACACCGTGCCCACCGCCAAGACCGCCCGGAAGTCCGTCAACTGGGCCATCGGCCTCATCGGCGCCTTCTACCTGATGACCCTCGCCCTCGGCTTCGGCGCCGCCGCGCTGATCAAACCGGACGAGATCATCGCCTCCAACAAGGCGGGCAACACGGCGGCACCCCTGCTCGCCCTGCATCTGGGCGGCGTCGACTCCAGCTGGGGCGCGATCCTCCTCGCCACCATCTCCGCCGTCGCCTTCGCCACCATCCTCGCGGTCGTCGCGGGACTGACCCTGGCCTCGTCCTCGTCGTTCGCGCACGACATCTACGCGAACGTCATCAAGCGGGGCCAGGCCACGGAGAAGCAGGAGATGCGGGCCGCCCGCTACGCCACCGTCGGCATCGGCGCCGTCTCGATCCTCCTCGGCGCCCTCGCCCGCGACCTCAACGTCGCAGGCCTGGTCGCCCTCGCCTTCGCGGTCGCCGCCTCGGCCAACCTGCCCACGATCCTCTACAGCCTGTTCTGGAAGAGGTTCACCACCCAGGGCGCGCTCTGGTCGATCTACGGCGGTCTGGCCACCGCGGTCGGCCTCGTCCTGTTCTCCCCGGTGGTCTCGGGCAAGCCCACGTCGATGTTCCCGGACGTCGACTTCCACTGGTTCCCGCTGGAGAATCCGGGCCTCATCTCGATCCCGGTCGGCTTCCTGCTGGGCTGGCTCGGCACCCTGCTGTCGAAGGAGGAGCCCGACGCCGGCAAGTACGCCGAGCTGGAGGTCCGCTCCCTGACGGGCACCGGAGCGCACTGAGGCACCGGCATCGCGCGGGCCCGTCGTAGGCCGCTGGTGGATCACCACTAGTAGGTCCCTACGACGGGCCCGCGCCGCGTCTCGTGGGATCGGGCCGCTGTCCTTGTCGGCCGCGTCACGTAGGCTCGCAGATGACCGGAAATCGTGATCAGCATCGAGGGAGGGGGCCCACGTGCTCATCGACACCTTCGGCCGAGTAGCCACCGACCTGCGGGTTTCCCTGACAGACCGGTGCAACCTCCGCTGCACCTACTGCATGCCCGAAGAGGGCCTGCAGTGGCTCGCCAAGCCCGATCTGCTCACGGACGACGAGATCGTCCGGCTGATCGACATCGCGGTCACCCACCTCGGTATCGAGGAGGTCCGCTTCACCGGCGGTGAGCCGCTGCTGCGCCCCGGCCTCGTCGGCATCGTCGAGCGCGTCGCGGCCCTCGCCCCGCGCCCCCAGATGTCACTGACGACCAACGGCATCGGCCTCAAGCGCACCGCCGCGGCCCTGAAGGCCGCGGGCCTGGACCGGGTGAACGTATCGCTGGACACCCTCCGGCCCGACGTCTTCAAGACCCTCACCCGGCGCGACCGGCACAAGGACGTCATCGAGGGACTCGAGGCCGCCCACACCGCCGGCCTGACCCCGGTGAAGATCAACTCGGTCCTGATGCCCGGCCTGAACGCCGACGAGGCCCCGGACCTCCTCGCCTGGGCCGTCGCCCACGACTACGAACTCCGCTTCATCGAGCAGATGCCGCTGGACGCCCAGCACGGCTGGAAGCGCGACGGCATGGTCACCGCGGGCGACATCCTCGCCTCGCTGCGCACCCGCTTCGAGCTCACCGACGAGGGCGACGGCGAGCGGGGTTCCGCACCCGCCGAACGCTGGACCGTCGACGGCGGCCCGCACCGGGTCGGGGTCATCGCCTCGGTGACCCGCCCCTTCTGCGCGGCCTGCGACCGTACGCGTCTCACCGCCGACGGACAGGTCCGCACCTGCCTCTTCGCCACCGAGGAGACCGACCTGCGGGCGGCGCTTCGCTCGGACGCCCCCGACGAGGAGATCGCCCGGATCTGGCGGGTCGCCATGTGGGGCAAGAAGGCGGGAGCGGGCCTGGACGACCCGTCGTTCGTGCAGCCCGACCGTCCGATGTCGGCGATCGGCGGCTGACGCTCCCGCGGGGCGCCCGGTCAGGCCTCCGGGGACTCCCACTCCTCCAGCCGCACCACGTCCTTCAGGAACCCACGGATGCCGAGGAACTCGGACAGGTGCTCGCGGTGTTCGTCGCACGCGAGCCACGTCTTGCGGCGCTCGGGCGTGTGCAGCTTCGGGTTGTTCCACGCGAGCACCCACACGGCGTCCGCGCGGCAGGCCTTGGCCGAGCAGACGGGGGAGGCGGGGTCGGAGCCGGGCACGTTCAGGATCACCCTGCCGACCCTAGCCGAGGCCTCACTTCACGCGTCCCGCGCGGTCGGCCGGCGTCCCCGGAGGAGGTCCTCGACGGGGCCTGCGGAACCCCCGCAAAGGCGACGCCGAGCAGCCACGGGGGGAGCTGCCCGGCGTCGGTCCGTCGCTCCGACGGGGGATGCGGAGCGCGTACGAAGTATGTCACGGCCGACCCGCCGCCCGGCACCTGAACAACATGATTGATCTGAGGTTTTCTTGAGCTTGGCGCGTGGCCGGATTCCGTTTTCGGAGCGGCCTCCGGGGCCCTTTCCGGGCGCGTGACCGGGCCTCTTGGGAAGCGTTCCGGAGACGGCTCCGGCGCTCCCGCGGACCCGCCGGGCGTCAGCTCGGATCGTGCGGATCGGGCCGCAGCGGCATCCCCGGATCGGCGGCGACGTCGTCCGGGAACGGTGCCGCGGGACCCTCCTGGCGCGGCGGCGTGATCATCGGCCGGGAGGGCGCGGCGACGAACGTCGAGGGGAGTCCCGGGGCGTTCTCGCGGCCCGCGTTGGCGATGACGACGGCCACGTAGGGGAGGAGGATGCCGAGCACCAGTGCGGCGATCGCCACGTGTCGTTCGACGTTCCACAGGGCCGCCCCGAGGATCACCGCGACCGTACGGACGGACATGGAGATGATGTAGCGGCGCTGCCGGCCGCGGACGTCCTCGTCCAGTCCCTGCCGTGCTCCGGTGATCCGGAAGACCTGGACCTCGCTCTGCTTCCTGATCACACTCCACCACCCGTCTGTCTCGGACGCTCCCCGGCCCGTACCCGGTACGAACCCGTCGAGAGCGGGCCCGGACCGTTCCCACGGTACGCCGCGGCTGCGCCGCCTTCGAGACCGGGGCAGGTCCGTGACGGGTGGATCGGATGCGCCGTACCGCGTATGGCTCCGCCCGACATGCGACGTATGACCGCCACCACGACACTGGCGGTACTGCTCACGGAGAGCCGTACTAGGAGGCAGACATGGGCTGGTTGTGGGCGATCATCGTCGGGTTCGTGCTGGGCCTGATCGCCAAGGCGATCATTCCGGGCAAGCAGCACAGCCCGCTCTGGCTGACCACGATCTTCGGCATCCTCGGCGCCATCGTCGGCAACGCCATCGCGCGGGGCATCGGCATCGCCGAGACCCGCGGCATCGACTGGGGCCGCCACGCGCTCCAGCTCGCCGCCGCGATCGTCATCGTCTTCCTCGGCGACATGCTCTACATGGCGGTGCGGGGCAACAAGGTGAACACGACCCGGTGAAACCCGCCCGGTGAACGCGAAGGGGCGGCCCCGGTCGGGGGCCGCCCCTTCGTCGTCGTACGTCACATCGCGCGGGGCCGGTGCCTCAGGCGCCGGTGACCTCGACCGCGGCCAGGCTCTTCTTGCCCCGGCGCAGCACCAGCCACCGTCCGTGCAGCAGGTCCTCCACGGCGGGGACCGCGTCCTCGGCGGCGACCTTCACGTTGTTCACGTAGGCGCCGCCCTCCTTCACCGTGCGGCGGGCGGCCGACTTACTGGCCACCAGACCGACCTCGGCGAAGAGGTCCACGACGAGACCCGGCTCGGCGACCCGGATGTGCGGCACCTCCGAGAGGGCCGCGCTCAGCGTCCGCTCGTCGAGCCCGGCCAGCTCGCCCTGTCCGAAGAGCGCCTTCGACGCGGCGATCACGGCGGCCGTCTGGTCGGCGCCGTGCACCAGCGTCGTCAGCTCCTCGGCCAGCGCACGCTGCGCGGCCCGCGCCTGCGGCCGCTCCTCCGTCTGCCGCTCCAGCTCCTCCAGCTCCTCGCGGGACCGGAAGGACAGGATGCGCAGGTACGTCGAGACGTCCCGGTCGTCCACGTTCAGCCAGAACTGGTAGAAGGCGTACGGCGTCGTCATCTCGGGGTCGAGCCAGATGGCGCCGCCCTCGGTCTTGCCGAACTTGGTGCCGTCCGCCTTCGTCATCAGCGGCGTCGCCAGCGCGTGCACATGGGCCCCCGGCTCCAGCCGGTGGATCAGGTCCAGGCCCGCCGTGAGGTTGCCCCACTGGTCGCTGCCGCCCTGCTGGAGCGTGCAGCCGTACCGGCGGTACAGCTCGAGGAAGTCCATGCCCTGGAGCAGCTGGTAGCTGAACTCCGTGTAGCTGATGCCCTCCTCGGACTCCAGCCGGCGGGCGACCGAGTCCTTGGTGAGCATCTTGTTGACGCGGAAGTGCTTGCCGATGTCCCGCAGGAACTCGATGGCCGACAGACCGGCCGTCCAGTCCAGGTTGTTCACCATGACCGCGGCGTTCTCGCCCTCGAAGGACAGGAACGGCTCGATCTGCGAGCGCAGGCGCGTCACCCAGTTCGCGACCGTCTCCGGGTCGTTCAGCGTGCGCTCCGCCGTCGGCCGCGGGTCACCGATCTGCCCCGTCGCCCCGCCGACCAGCGCGAGGGGGCGCAGGCCCGCCTGCTGGAGCCGGCGCATCGTGAGCACCTGCACCAGGTGGCCGACGTGCAGGCTCGCCGCGGTCGGGTCGAAGCCGCAATAGAACGTGACGGGACCGTCCGCGAGCGCCTTGCGCAAAGCATCTTCGTCGGTGGACAGGGAGAACAGCCCCCGCCACTTCAGCTCGTCGACGATGTCCGTCACGATTCTCGTATCTCCTTGGGGTGGTCTCGTGGATCAGGTACGAGGTTATACGCCCTGGCTGACGGAACTCATATTGAAGTCCGGCACCCGCAGCGCGGGCATCGCAGCCCGGGTGAACCAGTCGCTCCATTCACGCGGCAGCGTCTTCTCCGTCCGCCCCGCCTCGGTGGCCCGGCCGAGCAGGCCCACCGGCGACTCGTTGAAGCGGAAGTTGTTCACCGCGCCGACGACCTGGCCCTTCTCGACCAGGTAGACGCCGTCCCGGGTGAGCCCGGTCAGCAGCAGCGTCGCCGGGTCGACCTCACGGATGTACCAGAGGCAGGTGAGCAGCAGACCGCGCTCGGTGGCGGCGACCATGTCCTCCAGCGACCGGTCCTCGCCGCCGTCCAGGACGAGGTTCCCGATCGACGGCGTCACCGGCAGCCCGGTCAGCTCCGCGCTGTGCCGGGTGGTGGACAGGTGCCGCAACTCGCCCTCCCGGATCCAGTCGGTCGCCGTCAGCGGCAGCCCGTTGTCGAACACGGAGGCGTCGTCGCCCGAGGAGTGCGCCAGTACGAACGGCGCGGACTCCAGGCCCGGCTCGTTCGGGTCGCTGCGCAGCGTCAGCGGCAGCTCGGTGAGCCGCTCGCCGATGCGGGTGCCGCCGCCCGGCTTGCTGAACACCGTCCGGCCCTCGGCGGCGTCCCGGGCGGCCGCCGACCACATCTGGTAGATCATCAGGTCCGCGACGGCGGTCGGCGGCAGCAGCGTCTCGTAGCGCCCGGCGGGCAGGTCGACATGCCGCTCCGCCCAGCCGAGCCGCACCGCCAGCTCCGCGTCGAGCGCGGCCGGATCGACGTCCTTGAAGTCCCGCGTCGAGCGCCCCGCCCACGCCGAACGCGTCCGGTCCGGGGACTTGGCGTTCAGCTCCAGCGTCCCGTTCGGCTGGTCGTGCCGCAGCCGCAGCCCGGTCGACGTACCGACGTAGCTGGTGACGAGCTCGTGGTTGGCGAAGCCGTACAGCTCCCGGCCGCCCGCCCGCGCGCGGGCGAACGACTCGCCCAGCGCCGGCGCGAAGTCGGCGAACACCGCGGACGAGGTCTCGGCCGGCGCGTCCGCGAAGTCGGGGGACTCGGCCACGCCCGTCACGAGCGGCCGGCCGTCCTCGGCGGGACCGGCACCCCGTGCCGCCGCCTCGGCCGCCCGCACCAGCGGCTCCAGCTCGTCGGCGGTCACCGCCGAACGCGAGACGACACCCGAGGCGGTGCCCTCGCGGCCGTCGACCGTGGCGATCACGGTGAGCGTGCGCCCGCGGGTGACCCCGTTGGTGGTCAGGGCGTTGCCCGCCCAGCGCAGGTTGGCGGAGGACTCCTCGTCGGCGATCACCACACAGCCGTCGGCCCGGGACAGTTCGAGGGCGCGCTCGACGACCTCGTGCGGCTTGTTGGTACGGGCGCTCATCGACCGGCCTCCTGCGTCGTGTTCAGAATGTTGACGCCCTTGAAGAGGGCGGAGGGGCAGCCGTGCGAGACCGCGGCGACCTGGCCCGGCTGGGCCTTGCCGCAGTTGAAGGCACCACCCAGGACGTAGGTCTGCGGACCGCCCACCGCCGCCATCGAACCCCAGAAGTCGGTGGTCGTGGCCTGGTACGCGACATCACGGAGCTGACCCGCGATCCGGCCGTTCTCGATCCGGAAGAAGCGCTGCCCGGTGAACTGGAAGTTGTAGCGCTGCATGTCGATGGACCAGGAGCGGTCGCCCACGACGTAGATACCGCGGTCGACACCCCCGATCAGGTCCTCCGTCGACAGGCCGCCCGGGTCCGGTTGGAGCGACACGTTCGCCATGCGCTGCACCGGCACGTGCCCGGGGGAGTCGGCGTAGGCGCAGCCGTTGGAGCGGTCGAAGCCGGTCAGCTTCGCGATGCGCCGGTCCAGCTGGTACCCGACGAGCGTGCCGTCCTTGACGAGGTCCCAGGACTGGCCGGCGACCCCCTCGTCGTCGTACCCGACGGTCGCGAGGCCGTGCTCGGCGGTGCGGTCACCGGTGACGTTCATCAGCTCCGAGCCGTACCGCAGCTTGCCGAGCTGGTCGAAGGTGGCGAACGACGTTCCCGCGTACGCCGCCTCGTAGCCGAGCGCACGGTCCAGCTCGGTGGCGTGCCCGATGGACTCGTGGATCGTCAGCCACAGGTTGGACGGGTCGACGACCAGGTCGTACACCCCCGCCTCGACGCTCGGCGCGCGCATCTTCTCGGCGAGCAGCGCGGGGATGCTCTCCAGTTCGGCGTCCCAGTCCCAGCCGGTGCCCCGCAGGTACTCCCAGCCGCGTCCGACCGGAGGCGCGATCGTCCGCATCGAGTCGAACTCGCCGCTCGACTCGTCCACCGCGACCGCGGTGAGCTGCGGATGCAGCCGCACCCGCTGCTGCGTGGTCACGGTGCCCGCGGTGTCCGCGTAGAACTTGTTCTCGTGCACCGACATCAGCGACGCGTCGACGTGGTTGACGCCGTCGGCCGCCAGCAGCCGCGCGCTCCAGTCGGCGAGCAGCCCCGCCTTCTCCTCGTCCGGCACCGAGAACGGATCGATCTCGTACGAGGAGATCCACGTCCGGTCGGCGTGCACCGGCTCGTCCGCCAGCTCGACCCGCTCGTCGGAACCGGCCGCTTTGATCACCTGGGCCGACAGCTTCGCCATCGCCACGGCCTGCGAGGCGACCTTCGCCGCCGCGTCCATCGTCAGATCGACGCCCGACGCGAACCCCCAGGTCCCGCCGTGCACCACGCGCACCGCGTAGCCCAGGTCCGTGGTGTCCGACGACCCGGCCGGCTTGGCGTCGCGCAACCGCAGGGTCGCGCTGCGCACCCGCTCGAACCGGAAGTCCGCGTGCGCCGCGCCGAGCGCCCGCGCCCGCGCGAGCGCGGCGTCCGCGAGGGCGCGCAGCGGCAGCGCCGTGAACGCTTCGTCGATGGAATGAGGCACCGAGGTCTCCCTGCTGTCGTGGCCTGTCGGGTCCGATCATGTCGCGCGGGACGGCTCCGGGGCCACGTCTTTCGGTTGACCGGGCGCTTTTTCGGCCGGGCCTCCCCGGCTTTCTGTAGGGACCCGACAGAGGGCACCCGAACCCACTGTCGGTGCCCGATTCTCTGACAGGCCGGACGGACCGATAGGTTTTCGAGGTAGGCGCCTGTCACGCAGGGGTTCCCGTCCGCTATCGAAAGGGTGATCCGTTGAGCCGCTCGGTTCTCGTCACCGGAGGCAACCGAGGCATCGGCCTCGCCATCGCCCGCGCATTCGCCGACGCAGGCGACAAGGTCGCGATCACATACCGGTCCGGTGAGCCGCCGGCCGCCCTCATGGATCTGGGGTGCCTTGCCGTCAAGTGCGACATCACCGACACCGAGCAGGTGGAGCAGGCCTACAAGGAGATCGAGGCCGAGCACGGCCCGGTCGAGGTCCTCGTCGCCAACGCCGGCGTCACCAAGGACCAGCTGCTGATGCGCATGTCCGAGGAGGACTTCACCTCGGTCATCGACACCAACCTGACCGGCGCCTTCCGCGTCGTCAAGCGCGCCAACCGCGGCATGCTGCGGGCCAAGAAGGGCCGCGTCGTCCTCATCTCGTCGGTGGTCGGACTGCTCGGCTCCGCGGGCCAGGCGAACTACGCCGCCTCCAAGGCCGCCCTCGTCGGCTTCGCGCGCTCGCTCGCCCGGGAACTCGGCTCGCGCAACCTCACCTTCAACGTCGTCGCGCCCGGCTTCGTCGACACCGACATGACGCAGGCGCTCACCGACGAGCAGCGCGCGAACATCGTGTCGCAGGTGCCGCTGGGCCGTTACGCGAAGCCCGAGGAGATCGCCGCGACGGTGCGGTTCCTCGCCTCGGACGACGCCTCGTACATCACTGGAGCCGTCATCCCGGTTGACGGCGGACTGGGAATGGGTCACTGATCACCATGAGCGGAATTCTCGAGGGCAAGCGCGTCCTGATCACCGGTGTGCTGATGGAGTCCTCCATCGCCTTCCACACCGCCAAGCTGGCCCAGGAGCAGGGCGCCGAGATCATCCTGACCGCGTTCCCGCGGCCCACGCTGACCGAGCGCATCGCGAGGAAGCTCCCGAAGCCCACGAAGGTCATCGAGCTCGACGTCACCAACGACGAGCACCTCGCCCGTCTCGCCGACCTCGTCAGCGAGGAGCTGGGCGGCCTCGACGGCGTCGTGCACTCCATCGGCTTCGCGCCGCAGGACGCCCTCGGCGGCAACTTCCTCAACACGCCGTTCGAGTCGGTGGCCACGGCCATGCACGTCTCGGCGTTCTCCCTGAAGTCGCTGACCATGGCCTGCCTGCCGCTGATGCAGAGCGGCGGCTCGGTCGTCGGCCTCACCTTCGACGCGCAGTACGCGTGGCCCCAGTACGACTGGATGGGCCCGGCCAAGGCCGCCCTGGAGGCCACCAACCGCTACCTCGCCCGCGACCTGGGCAAGCAGAACGTGCGCTCCAACCTCATCTCCGCGGGCCCCATCGGCTCGATGGCCGCCAAGTCCATCCCGGGCTTCAGCGAGCTGGCCTCCGTGTGGGACTCCCGCGCCCCCCTGGAGTGGGACCTCAAGGACCCCGAGCCCGCGGGCAAGGGCGTCGTCGCCCTGCTGAGCGACTGGTTCCCGAAGACCACCGGCGAGATCATCCACGTGGACGGCGGCCTGCACGCCATCGGCGCGTAACACCCACGCCCGGTCCGACGCCCCGTTTCCCGCAGCTCGCGGGGGACGGGGCGTCCCCCGTTCGGCCTACTCGGCCGGGCGCCCGGGGTACCCCGGCACGCAGTCTGGGAAGACGCACCGCCCCGCAGCCGTACGGCCGAGGAGGTCCCCTTGTGCGCCTGTCCCGCCGCGTTGCCCCGGCGCTCGCCGCTGTCACCCTGGTGATGGCCGTTCCGACCGACGCGATACCCCGGACGTCGGGCGACGACGACGGCACCGGCCTCGCCCGCTCCGCGCGGGCCCAGCCCTTCGGCGCCGACTGCCGGACCACCGTGACCGGCTCGCACGTCGTGGCGTACTGCCACAACCCCTATGTGGACACCGACACCGTCCGGCTGCACGTCGAGTGCGCCCGCTGGTGGGACGTCGACACGGACAGTGCCCCCGTCGACGTCGCGCCGGCGCTGACCGTCCGGCTGACCGGGCGGTGCTGGAAGGAGATCCGCGCCGTCTGGATCACGCACGGCACCTGACGGTCAGCCGCGGCCGGCCCCCAGCGCCCGCCCCTGGGCGTCCAGCCGCCCCGGCCGGCACATGAACGCGTAGCTCCCCGCCTCCTCGGCCGCGGCCTCCGGGGCGCCCGAGCGGATCGCGTCGACGAGCCGGGCGTGGTCCATGTGACTCTCCGGCGTCAGCTCCGCGCCCACGTCCTCGCGCAGCCAGTCGCGCAGCACCTCGCCCAGGTCCGCGTACATCGCCGTCATGACGTCGTTGTGGGACGCGGCCACCACGGCCAGGTGGAAGGTCGCGTCGGCGGTCACGAAGGCCTCCGTGTCACCCGACTCCCAGGCCTCCTCCCGGCGTACGAGGAGGGCGTCCAGTTGCTTGAGATCGCGCTCGGTGCGCCGCTCGGACGCCAGCGCGGCGGCGCTCGACTCCAGCGTGGACCGCAGCTCGGCGATGTGCCGGGGGTCGGCGTCCGCGAACCTGCGGTGCATCACACCCGCCAGCTCACTGGTCGCCACGACATAGGTGCCCGAGCCCTGCCGGATGTCCAGCAGACCGTTGTGGGCCAGCGCCCGGACGGCCTCGCGCACCGTGTTGCGGGCGACACCGAGCTGGTCGACGAGTTCCGGCTCGGTGGGGATGCGGGAGCCCACCGGCCACTCGCCCGAGGTGATCTGGGTCCGCAGCTCGGCGATGACCTGCTCGGACAGTGCCGAACGGCGGGGGTGGCTCAACGGCATGACGGTCCTTCGTACGGGCCCGGGTGCGGTCGGTCGCGCGGGCCGGAGATTCCGGAGATTAACGCAGCGGGTTCAGCGGGAGTGGACAGCCAATCATCCCATGATTCTATGATGGGCGTCATGGCAAGCGAGGAGACCCGGACGACGATGACGTCCCCACCGACAGACCGGCCCACCGAGAGCACGACGGCCCGGCGGCCCGCCCCGCGCGCGTGGGCGACGCGACTCGTGGTCGTGGGCATCGTCCTCACCGCCCTGAACCTGCGTCCGGCCATCACCAGCCTCGGCGCCCTCCTCGAAGAGGTGCGCGACGGGCTCGGCATGAGCGGCAGCGTCGCCGGACTGCTCACGTCCGTGCCGCCGCTCTGCTTCGCCGTCTTCGGCGTGACGGCTCCCCGGCTCGCCCGCCGCTTCGGGCCCGCCGCGGTCGTCTGCGCCGGCATGGCCGCCATCGCGGCCGGCCTCGCGCTGCGCCCCTTCATCGGGGGGACGGCCGGGTTCCTGGCCGCCAGCGCGCTCGCGCTCATGGGCATCGCCGTCAGCAACGTCCTGATGCCCGTGATCGTCAAGCGCTGGTTCCCGGACCGGGTCGGCTCCATGACGGGCCTGTACTCGATGGCGCTCGCGCTCGGCACCTCGCTCGCCGCCGCCGTCACCGTGCCCATGACCGACGCCCTGGGCGGCTCGTGGAGGTCCGGACTCGTGGTCTGGGCGGGCCTCGCCGCGGCGGCCGTGCTCCCGTGGATCCCGCTCGTCCGCGCGCGGGGCACCGCTCCCGGCTCCGCCGAGCAGGCGCCCGCGGGCGCCCGCCAGGAAGCCCCCGCGCTGCGCATCACCCGCAGCCGTACGGCCTGGGCCCTTGCCGTCTTCTTCGGCCTCCAGGCCACCGCCGCCTACATCACCATGGGCTGGATGGCACAGATCTTCCGCGACGCCGGCGTCGCCGCGGGCACCGCGGGACTGCTCCTCGCGGTCACCATGGTGATGGGCGTGCCGCTGGCCTTCGTCATCCCGCGCCTCGCCACCCGGCTGCCCCACCAGGGCCCCATCGTGGTCGCCCTCGGTGTCTGCGGACTCGCCGGATACGCGGGCCTCTACCTCGCCCCGGCGGGCGGCGCCTGGGCCTGGGCGGTGCTCCTCGGCATCTCCAACTGCGCCTTCCCGCTGGCCCTCACCATGGTCGGCATGCGGGCCAGGACCGGCGCCGGTGTCGTCCAGCTGTCGGCGTTCTCCCAGAGCACCGGCTACCTCCTGTCGATCCCCGGCCCGCTGCTCGTCGGCGTCCTCTACCAGCACAGCGGCGGCTGGGGACTCCCGCTCGCGCTCATGGCCGGGCTGATGATCCCGCAGATCGCGGTCGGCATCCTCGCGGGCCGCAACCGGACGGTCGAGGACGAGCTGGCCGGCTGACCCCGGCCGGCGCGGCCCGCGAACCGGGACCCGGCGGCGGCCGGGCCCACCCGGGGTGCGAGACTGACGCCATGCCTGTGCTCGACCCGAACCCCCAGAACGGCCAGAAGAAGCTGCTGCTCGTGCTCGGCGCGATGCTGGCCATCACGGTGATCATCGGCATCATCGCGTCCATCGCCTCACCGTGAACGACCGCACCCGTCGACCGTCGGACGGCTGACCCCGCGTCGGTCCGCGGCCGACTCCCGCGTCCTGAGCACCACGGCCCCAGGGCCCCCTCCAGCGCTCTCCCGACCCCGCCGCGTCCCGCGCCGGGGCGCCGCGGAGCCCGGGGGTAGGGCTAACCCCCCGTCCCCTAGGGGGCGAGTGTCAGGGTCAAGTGGGTGGATCACCGGATGGGTCGGGGCCCGCGCAGTCCGTACCTTCGAATCGTGGCCGCGACGAGTGGCCCGCGACCACTCGAAGACCCCCGGAGGCGGCATGTCGGCCCGTACGCACACCCGGATCCACCCGGCGGCGCCCGGCCGTGTGGACATCCGCCTGCCCTGGTGGGCCCTCGCTCTCCCCACGCTCGCCTTCATCACGCTGCTGCTGATGATCCTGAACCCGTCGGACGCGCACGCCGCGGGCGGGGACCCGGCCCTCACGCACGTGTTCGAGCGCATCCAGACGGTGCTGCACACGGCACCGTGACGAGGCGCGCTGCTCCGTGACCGTGCCGCACGAGCCCCGGTGACGGAAACCCGCCGACCCGCTGCCCGCCTCGCCCGCCCGATCGCCTCACCACCCGCGCACCTCCCCCGCACCCCCGGCCGCCGCCTCCACCCACCACGACCAGCCATGCCGGCACTCCACGCCACTACGACACCGCATGCCATGGGGACGCGCCGTGCCATCGATGCACACCGGCCGGTGCCGGACCCGCGCGAGGCCCCGCACCCGGCGCCCGCCCACCACCGAGAGCGACCGCTTCGCCCCTCTCGGGTACGGCATCACCCCTGACGGGGGAGGGCGTCACCCGTGCCGGGGGAGCACGTCAACTCCCTGCGCCTCGCGGCATGTTTCGTGCGAAGCTGGGACGCATGAGCGTCGCAGAACCCCGCAGGATCGTCCTCTTCCGGCATGCGAAAGCCGACTGGCCGCAGATGTCCGACCACGAGCGGCCGCTCGCCGACCGGGGCCGCATGGACGCCGCCGTCGCCGGGCGCAGGCTGGGCGAGACCGGCATCCCCCTCGATCTGGCCCTCTGTTCCACCTCGATCCGGACCCGTGAGACGTGGAAGCACGCCGTCCAGGAGCTCCCGCACCGGCCGAAAACGGTCTACGAGGAGCGGATCTACGAAGCCTCGCCCGGCGAGCTGATCGCGGTCCTCAACGAGACCCCGGACGACGTGCGGAGCGTGGTCCTGATCGGTCACAACCCGGGCGTCCACGGCCTCGCCGACGTCCTGGCGGGCCAGGCCGAGGACGACACCCGTGAACGGATGAAGGCCCAGGGCTTCCACACCGCGGCCTTCGCGGTGCTCTCCTTCGACGGCCCCTGGAAATCCCTGGAACCGGGATCGGCCTCGCTGACCGAGTACTGGGCACCCACCGAGGAGACCGGCCACTGACGGCGACGGGGCCCGGCACCACCAGGTGCCGGGCCCCGTCCGCAGTGCGGGCGCCGTGTCAGTGCGCGGCGGCTTCCTCGTCCTCGTGCATGTCGGCGGCCTCGACCTCTTCCCGGGTGACGCCCAGCAGGTACAGCACCGTGTCGAGGAACGGGAAGTTCACCGCGGTGTGCGCGGCCTGGCGCACCACCGGCTTCGCGTTGAAGGCGACCCCGAGGCCGGCGGCGTTGAGCATGTCGAGGTCGTTCGCACCGTCGCCGACCGCCACGGTCTGGGCCAGCGGCACCCCGGCCTCGGCGGCGAACCGGCGCAGCAGACGTGCCTTGCCGGCCCGGTCCACGATCTCCCCGGTCACCCGGCCGGTCAGCTTGCCGTCGACGATCTCCAGGGTGTTGGCGTGGGCGAAGTCGAGCCCGAGCCGCTCCTTCAGATCGTCGGTCACCTGGGTGAACCCGCCCGACACGACGCCGACTTGGTAGCCGAGCCGCTTCAGCGTACGGATCAGGGTGCGCGCGCCGGGAGTCAGCCGGACCTGCTCGCGGACCTTCTGCACGACCGACTGGTCGAGCCCGGCGAGGAGCGCCACGCGGGCGTGCAGCGACTGCTCGAAGTCCAGTTCGCCGCGCATGGCGGCCTCGGTGACCTCCGCGACCTCGTCCTCGCATCCGGCGTGCGCGGCGAAGAGCTCGATCACCTCGTCCTGGATGAGCGTCGAGTCCACGTCCATCACGACGAGTCGCTGGGCGCGCCGGTGCAGCCCCGCCGCCACGACGGCGATGTCGACGCCGAGCGCGGCGGCCTCGGTCACCAGCGCGGTCCGCAGCGCCTCGGTCTCGGCGCCGGACACGGCGAACTCGACTGCTGTCACCGGGTACTTGGCGAGACGGAAGATGCGGTCGATGTTGCCGCCGGTCCTGGTGATCCGGGCGGCGATGGCGGCCGTCGACTCGGCGGTGAGGGGGTGCCCGAGCACCGTCACCAGCGAACGCCCGGAGCCGCGCGGCCGGTTGTCGCCGTGGCCGGAGATGATCTCGGCCTGCATCTTCATCGACTCCGCCCAGCTGTGGACGGTGGCCCTCAGATCACCTTCGAGACCGGGGGTCGGCTCGGTCACGAGCGCGCACAGCACCATGCGGCCCCGGGTGACGACCTGCTCGATGTCGACGACGTCGACGGAGTAGGCGGCGAGGGTGTCGAAGAGTCCGGCGGTTATGCCCGGGCGGTCCTTGCCGAAGATCTTGACGAGGAGAGTGGGCACATCAGAGGTCTGCGAAGCGCTCATGGTGATCCCACCGTATCCGGCACGGCGTGCCGTCCGCCCGCCTGGTCCGCCTGACGGACAGCGAACACTGCCCGACACCCGGGCATCCCCGGGATGACCCCCGCACACCCTCCCGGGACGACCCCGGACGCCCTCCCCACCACACACCACCCCGCGCCGCCGCCACCCGCCGGGCCCGCACCCCCAATCCCCCCACCGACGCCGCCCTCGCCGGACCAGCGCGGCACCACCCTTCTCTCGCCCCCTCCGCCCCTCCCCGTCCCGACCTGGGGCTCCGCCCCAGACCCCGCTCCTCAATCGCCGGAGGGGCTGCATTTTCCCCACCGGATCTTCCAACTGGGCCCCCGCCCGCACCCGGGATCCGGCGGCCGGGGCGGGCCCCGGCCACGACGGCCCGCAGCCGCCCTCCGGCGGGAGGGGCCCTGGACGACGGCCCCAGCCCCCTACGGCCCGCAGCCGCCCTCCGACGGGAGGGGCCGTGCCGGTACATCAGATGCCCGTCGCT
This sequence comes from Streptomyces sp. NBC_01428, assembly GCF_036231965.1. Classification (NCBI taxonomy): domain Bacteria; kingdom Bacillati; phylum Actinomycetota; class Actinomycetes; order Kitasatosporales; family Streptomycetaceae; genus Streptomyces; species Streptomyces sp. NBC_01428. The sequence continues at coordinate 7,063,420 of NZ_CP109499.1, forward strand.
TACGTCCGGATCGAGCAGCCCTCGCCGTGCACCCACGTCTGATTCAGCGGCGACGGGCGGATGTACCGGCACGGCCCCGACCCACCCACCGGAGCGGGCGCTCGGCCGGCCTCAACGCTGCGGCCGCCCTCCCGGCGAGGGAGGCACCGGCGGTGGCGGTGGTGGCGGGCGGATGTACCGGCACGGCCCCGACCCACCCACCGGAGCGGGCGCTCGGCGCCTCAACGCCGCGGCCGCCCTCCCGGCGAAGGAGGCACCGGCGGTGGCGGTGGCGGCGGCGGAGGAGGCCCACCGTCACCCCCGTCCGGCCGCCGCTTCGGCAACGGCCCCATCGGCCGCATCACCGTCGGCGCCCCGTACACATCCCCGGACCCCTGTTCCGGCACCGGCCCGCCCTCGCCCCCCGGCCGCCGATCCTCCGGCTCGGCCCGCCGCAACTCCTCCGGCACCCTCAGATACGGATTGGTGTCCGGATTCGGCGCCCGATACGACCCCCGAGGCCGATACGGCCCAGCCTCACCCCCACCACCCGCCCCCGCACCCAGACCCGCCCCCGCATCCAGACCCGCGCCGCCCCCGCCCCCGCCTCCGCCCGAAACGGCCACCGCCCCCAACACGGCCACCCGCCGCCCCGCCGCCCCACTCACGCACGCCAGCAAGGCACCCACGCCCCCGGCCCCCGCCCCCCACACCGCACCGAGGACCAACGCCATCCCCAGTCGGCCGTGGAGCAGGATCCCCGCGCCGAACGCGTCGAACCCGAGGACCGACAGCGACGCGTCCACCGACACGTCCGTCAGCCAGGCGAGCAGCGGCAGTGCCAGTGCGGTCGCGACGCCGAGCCGAACGGCGCAGAGACCGGCGAACCGCAGCGCGCCCCCACCTCGTACAGAGGTGTCACCCGGTGCCCCCGCAACGGCCGCACCCCCGGCCCGTACGAATGGCGTACGGACAGCCGTCAGGACGCCCGCGTACAGCATCATGAGCGCGGTCGCGACGGCCAGCAGCCAGACCCGGCCGTCGAGTTCGGCGAGGCGGCTCAGGGTGACGGGCCGGTCGGTGCCACCGCCGAGGAGCCGGTCGAGCGGATCGGGCAGGAGCTTGGCGAGTTCGCCGGTGGCCCGCCCGTCCCAGGGGACGAAGAGCCCGAGGGGGACGGCGAGCCACGCGCCGTTGGGCGCGCCGAGCAGCGCCGCCCCCGCGATCCGCTTCGGATGGTCGTCGCCTACCGCCGCGTACGCCGCCGCAGCGAGTCCGGCGAGGACCGTGACGAGGAGGACGGTGACGAGGGAGGCGACGGCCGGCCGTACGACGCGGTGCACGGCGTCCCAGCCGGGCGGCAGGGGTGTGCGCCGGGAGGCGAGCAGGGCGATCAGCAGGACGCCGGCGGCCCAGGCGGCTCCGCCGAGGAGGGTCGGCGCGGTGTCGACGGAGAAGCCCACGGCCGCCTTCGCCTTCACGAGGTCGCCGACCTTGTCGGGCAGCAGCCCCCCGAGATCCCCCAGATCGCCCAGTCCGCCCGGAAGTTTGTCGCTGATGTCCCCGAGTCCGCCGCCTCCGCCGGTGACCTTGTCGAGCCCGAGCCTGCCGCCGTCGATGGTGATGACGTCGTGGCCGGCCCAGGCGAGTCCGCCCAGGGTGGCGACGAAGAGGACGATCACCGAGCCCGCGCGCGCGAGGAGTTCGGAGGGCGCGACCACAACTCCGGCCCCGCGCAGGGACCTCAGGAAGAACCACGCCATGAGGAGGGCGCCGACGAGTCCGACGCCGAGCGGGGTGATCTGGATGGCGGTGTGGGCCTGCGCGCCCTGGAGGCCGAAGGCGGACACGTCACCGGACGGGGTCACCGAACCGTTCGCCCCGAGCGCGACGACGGCCGCGGTCATCGGACCGAGCGAGCCAGCGGTGTCCGCGCCGAGGAGATGCAGACCGAGCGCCGCGGTGCCCGCCATGCCGACCAGCGCCCAGCTCACGGAGGCGATCGCCGAAAGGAGCACGTCCCCCCACGGCACCCTCCCGGTGCCTCCGCCGTGCCGCTCGGTCCCGTTGCCCATCGACAGACCCCCCGATCCGCGCCGCGGCGATCCCGCGGATGTCCCCCTCGCGGGGGATTACCACTCTCCGGTCCGGTTTCAACCCCGTCAACGGAAACGGGCAACTCGCCCGTACCCATCGTTCACATGGCCCGACTTTCGGTCGGGGGCCTCCTACTGAAATAGTTCCCCACGATGTTCGACATCCCTAGACTCCCTGTGTTGGGGGTAACTCGGGGGACAACACAGTGGGGCTGGAGTGCCGGAACTCGTACTGGAATTGAATGGACGGACCTGGACGCTCGATGCCTCCAGGTCCTACGCCCTCGGACGCGATCCGCAGGGGGACATCGTGCTCGACGACGCCAGGGTGTCCTGGCGTCACGCCACGATCAGCTGGAACGGCCGTAGTTGGGTCATCGACGACCACGGGAGCACCAACGGCACCTTCGTACACGGGCAGCGCGTCCACCAGACGGAGGTCGGACCCGGTTCGGCCGTGCATCTCGGCAACGCGACCGACGGCCCGCGGGTGAGCCTGTCCGGCACGGCGGCCTCGGTCGCACAGCAGCAGCAGCCGTACGCGGCGCAGGGCGCGGGCCCCGGCTGGTCCCAACAGCCGACGCCGCAGCAGGCTCCGGGCCAGGGCGGGCAGCAGCCGCCGCAGCCCATGGGCATCCCGCAGCAGCAGGGACCCGGTGGGGGCGCGGGGGCGCCGCCGGTCTACGGGGACCGCAGCCCGACGACGTTCCACCAGTTCTCGCTGGGGCGCGTGATGCGCATCGGCCGTGCGCTGGAGAACGAACTGGTGGTCTCGGACCTCCAGGTCTCCCGGAACCACGCCGAGTTCCACGCGACGCCGGACGGCCGCTTCGAGATCCGCGACCTCGGCTCGCACAACGGCACGTACGTCAACGGCATGCCGATCACCAAGGGCGGCTCGACGCTGCTCGGCCCGAACGACATCGTCGGTGTCGGCCACTCCACGTTCCGGCTGGTGGGGGACCGTCTCGAGGAGTTCGTCGACACCGGTGAGGTGTCCTTCTCGGCCCGTCATCTGACGGTCACCGTCGACGGCGGCAAGCAGATCCTCAAGGACGTCTCCTTCGGCGTGCCGGAGAAGTCGCTCGTCGCGGTGATCGGCCCCTCGGGTTCCGGCAAGTCGACGCTTCTGAAGGCGCTCACGGGTTACCGCCCCGCCAACCAGGGCGACGTCCTCTACGACAACCGGAACCTCTACAAGCAGTTCGCCGAGCTGCGCCAGCGCATCGGTCTGGTCCCGCAGGACGACATCCTGCACAAGGAGCTGACCGTCAAGAAGGCCCTCAAGTACGCGGCCAAGCTGCGCTTCCCCGCGGACACCACGGGCCAGGAGCGCGAGGCCCGGATAGACGAGGTCCTGCGCGAGCTGAAGCTGGACATCCACAAGGAGAAGAAGGTCACCTCCCTCTCCGGCGGCCAGCGCAAGCGGGTGTCGGTGGCGCTGGAGCTGCTGACCAAGCCGTCGCTGATCTTCCTGGACGAGCCGACCTCCGGTCTCGACCCGGGCATGGACCGCGATGTCATGCAGCTGCTGCGCGGCCTCGCCGACGACGGTCGTACCGTCCTGGTGGTCACGCACTCGGTGGCCGAGCTGGCGATCTGCGACAAGCTCCTCGTGATGGCGCCGGGCGGCTCCGTGGCCTACTTCGGCCCGCCGGAGGAGGCGCTGAACTTCTTCGGCTACGAGACCTGGGCCGACGTCTTCTCGGCGTTCGAGAACTACCGCGACTACGACTGGGCGGGCCGCTGGAAGGGCTCGCAGCACTACCAGATGTACGCCGCGGACATCGACGCCGTCGCCCCGCAGTCGACGCAGATGCCGTCGGCGCAGGCGATGAAGCCGCCGAAGCCGCAGAGCTGGGGCTCCCAGCTGACGACGCTGATCCGGCGCTACGCCTCGGTCATCGCGTCCGACAAGGGCTTCCTGGCGCTGACGGTGATCCTGCCGGCGGTGCTGGGCTCGGTGAGCCTGCTGATCGACAACGGCAAGACCCTGCTGGTCAACGACAAGGTGCTGCCCTCGGGCGTCCATGTCGCGAACGGCACGGCCACGACGGTCCTGCTGATCCTCGCGGTCGGCGCGTGCTTCGCGGGCGCCGCCAACTCCGTCCGTGAGCTGATCAAGGAACGGGTGATCTACGAGCGGGAGCGGGCGACGGGGCTGTCCCGGTCCGCCTACCTGATGTCGAAGGTGATCGTCCTCGGCGTGGTCACCCTGCTGCAGGGTGCGCTGGTCGGCGCGATCGGGTTCGGCAGCCGCACGGTCCCGGACGAGGGCCTGATCCTCAAGAGCCTGCCCAAGGTCGAGCTCACCATCCCGATCATGGCGCTGGGCTTCGCGTCGATGATGTTCGGCCTGGTCATCTCCTCGCTGGTGAAGACCGCCGAGAAGACGATGCCGCTGCTGGTCATGTTCGCGATCGTCCAGGTCGTCTTCACCGGCTGCCTGTTCATCCTGAACGGCACGGTGGGGGTCAACCAGTTCTCGTACCTGATGCCGGCCCGCTGGGCGGTCGCCGCGTCCGGCACGACGCTGGACTTCAACAACATCTTCCCGAACCCCGACGATCCGACGAACACGGACCCGCTGTGGGACCACACGGCCGGCGCCTGGGCCATGGACATGGTCGCGCTGATCGCGCTCGGTGTGGCCTGCGGATTCCTCGTGGCCCGCTTCCTGCGCCGCCACGAGCCCGAGGTCATGCGCAAGTAGCTTCCGCGTCCGAGGACAGCGCGAGGGCGGCACCCCGGATCGGGGTGCCGCCCTTCGGCGTCTGTGACGGGAGCTCCGCGCTCGGCCCTCAGTACGCGCTGTTGACGTTGTCCATCGAGCCGTACTTGTCGGCCGCGTAGTTGGCGGCGGCGGTGATGTTGGCGACCGGGTCGTAGATGTTCCACGACGTGCCGGCCACGTGGTAGGCGTTGAAGGTCGGCGGGATGACCTGCAGCAGACCCTTCGACGGGATGCCGTTGATGGCGTTGATGTCCCAGTCGTTGATGGCCTTCGGGTTGCCCGAGGACTCGCGCAGGATGTTGCGGTGCAGCCCGTTGTAGGAGCCCGGGATGCCCTTCGACTTCATGATGTCCAGGGACTCGCGGATCCAGCCGTCGAGGTTGTTCGCGTACGTCTTGGCGGAGACGGGCTGGACCTTGATCCGCTCGGAGGAGCGGCTCGCGGCGGCCTTGGAGCGTGCCTGGGCGGCCTTCTTCGCGGCTGCCTTCTTCTTCGCGGCGGCTGCCTCGGCTGCCTTCTTCTTCGCCGCGGCGGCGTCGGCCGCCTTCTTCTTCGCGGCGATGTCCTGGGCCTTCAGCTTCGCGCCGGCCAGCTGGTCGGTGACGCTGGCCTTGACGTCCTTGATCTGCTTGTCGCTGTAGGCGACCTTCGCGGTGGAGACGGCGGCGTCGTTCGTGGTGGTGTGGGAGTTGTCCGGCACCAGGGAGAACGCGAGGGTGGCGGCACCGAGGGTGGCCACGCCGGCGATCGAAAGCTTGTGGAGCTTGGTCAGCTTCGGACTATGTCCAGGAGTGATGATGTTCTTGGGCATGACTGAGACCTCTTCGAATAGCGCGGAGGTCGCTCGCGGTCCGAGGGGACATTGCTTCATTGCGTTTCCGGACGAACGCCCCGGGGTAGAACCCGAGGCGCTGAGCGACGAGGGCAATTCTTAGCGGCCGCAAAATGCTGTGGCAAAGGTGTGACGTACGAAGCCAGGTAGTGGAGACGGAAAGGGCAAAACGGGGCAGACTGGCACGTCTGCCCCGCTCATCTAGGGTCCGGTTGTCTCCTATGTCCGTTCGTACGTGATGTGCACCCTATGTGCGGGCTCACATCGGAGGCGTTGCGATCTCACCAAGAGTTGCGTGCGCAACGCTCTGTGTGAGGGGCCTCCTCCGGGAGGATGAGGTGCACGTCGCCGAACTCGTGCCAGAGGTAGCGCCCAGCCAGCGCGGCCTCGTAGCCACGGTCCACGGCAGCCCTCCCGGCGACCGCCTCCAGCATCAGAAGATGCGAGGCCTGCGGCTCGTGCAGCCCGGTCAGCAGCCCGTCGACGACTCGTACGCCCCGCTCCGGGGTCACCACCAGGTCCGTCCAGCCCCGCGCCGCCCGCACCAGCCCGTCCGGCCCGGTCGCGGACTCCACGGCCCGCACGGCCGTCGTACCGACCGCCACGATTCGGCCCCCACCGGCCCGCGCCGCGTTGATCAGCCGGGCCGACGTCTCCGGCACGGCGTAGGGCTCCGGATACGGCGGCTCGTGCGCCTCCGCCGACGCCACCCCCGTGTGCAGGGTGACCGGCGCGAACTGCACCCCCCGGCTCACGAGCTCCGCCACCATGCGCGCGGTGAAGGGACGGGCCGCGCTCGGCATCTCCGCGCTTCCGGCCCCGTCGTCGGACGGCAAGGCGAACACCGTCTGATAGGCGGACAGCGGCTGGTCCCGGTCCGTGTAGGAGTAGCGGATGGGCCGCCCGTGCCGCCGCAGCAGCCCATGGACGTCCGCGCCGCCCGGCACCCGCGCCCACCACAGCCGCGGTCCGCGCGCGCTCAGCGGCTCCTCCAGGACAAGGCGTACGTCCCCCGGCAGCCGCACCTCCGTCCCGGCGGGCCCGCCCGCACGCGCACGCGTGGTCCCCGTCCCGTCCGGATCCCGCAGCTCGACGGCCCACCGCCCGTCGTCCCCGCGCGTCGAGAAGTGCACCACCACGCGCGCGTGCCCGACCCGCCCGTCCACCGCCGCCGCCAGGGTGGCCGACGTGTTCACGATCAGCAGGTCCCCGGCCGCGAGCTGCCGCGGCAGCTCCACGAACGCGTGATGCGACACCGCACGCCCCCGCGACACCAGCAGCCGTACGGAATCCCGCTCGCGCCCCGCGCCCCGCTGCTCAGCCGGCACCCGCGCGGACAGCTCCTCCGGAACGGCTCCCCACGTCCGGCCGCTCCCGGCCGCAGACACCCCCGTCGCCGTCGTCATCGCTGCTCCAGCAGGGCCGGAGCGGCGTAGCGCCCACTGGCCGGCCGTTCGTCGAGCAGCCGCAGGAACGCCGGCACCACCCGGTCCGGCGCCGGACGCGGACCGTCGTCGTCCGGCACGGCCGCCCGGTACAGGTCCGTTCCCATGTCCCCGGGGTCCACGGCCCAGACCCGCAGCCCGGGCTCCTCCTCGCCGAGCACCGCCGACAGCTGGTCGAGCGCCGCCTTCGAGGCGCCGTAGCCGCCCCACGTCTCGTACGCCTCCGCCGCCGCGTCCGAACTGACGGCCACGACCGCCCCGGCCCGCGCCGCCCGCAGCAGGGGCAGCGCCTCCTGGACCAGGCCCAGCGCGGCGACCACATTGACCTCCAGCGCCCGTCGCAGCCCGTCCAGACCCAGCTCCTCCAGACGCACCAGCGGCTCGGCACCCAACGCGCTCGCGTTGTTCACCAGCAGGTCGACCCCGCCCAGCTTCCGGGCCGCGGCCACGAGCGCGGCCCGGTGACCGGCGTCCGTCACGTCCCCGGGCAACGCCTCCACCCGCGTCCCGTACGCGGACAGGTCCACGGCGCTCTCCTCCAGCGCCCCGGCCGTTCTGGCGTCCAGCACCAGATCCCAGCCGCGCTCCGCCAGGGCCGCACCCAGCGCCCGTCCCAGTCCCTTCGAGGCCCCCGTGATGATCGCTACCGGCATGACGTCCGTCCCCTCGTCCATGACCCGCCCTCCGGCGGATGCCCTCACGCTAGGAACGGGACCCGCCCGGCCGCCTCGTACGCGGGCCGCAATGATCCGGGTCCCTTCGTCCTAGGTCCGCCAAGGGCGCGGGACCGGACCCGACCTAGGCCCAACGACCCAGGTCGGCGCCATCACCGGTCCGATACGCGGTGTCACCGCCCGCCGGTACGTTGGGGGCATGAGCCAAGGACCCCGGTCGGGCCTGTACGCGGTGAGCACCGCGCTGCTGGCCATGAGCCGGCACCTCGAAGTGCGCGACGTCCTCAAGACGATCGTCGCCTCGGCCCGCGAACTGCTCGACGCGCAGTACGCGGCCCTCGGCGTGCCCGACGACCACGGGGGCTTCGCCCAGTTCGTCGTCGACGGCGTCAGCGACGCGCAGTGGAAGGCCATCGGCCCGCTCCCGCGCCAGCACGGCATCCTCGCCGCGATGCTGAGCGAGGCCCGCCCCGAGCGCCTCGCCGACGTCCGCGAGGACCCCCGCTTCGAGGGCTGGCCCTCCGCACACCCCGACATGTCCGACTTCCTCGGCCTGCCCATCCGGGACGGCGACGAGACGATCGGCGCGCTCTTCCTCGCGAACAAGCTGCGCCCCACGGGAGACGACAGCACGGGGTCGGGGGCGCACGCCTGCGGCTTCACGGAGGACGACGAGGAACTCCTCACCATCCTCGCCCAGCACGCGGCGATCGCCCTCACCAACGCCCGCCTCTACGAACGCAGCCGCGAGCTGACCATCGCCGAGGAGCGCTCCCGCCTCGCGCACGAACTGCACGACGCCGTCAGCCAGAAGCTGTTCTCCCTGCGCCTCACCGCCCAGGCCGCCGCCACCCTCGTCGACCGGGACCCCTCCCGCGCCAAGGGCGAACTCCAGCACGTGGCCTCCCTCGCCGCGGAGGCCGCGGACGAACTGCGCGCGGCCGTCGTCGAGTTGCGGCCCGCCGCACTCGACGAGGACGGCCTCGTCGCCACCCTGCGCACCCACATACAGGTCCTCGACCGCGCCCACTCCGCGCGCGTCACCTTCGCCGGCCGCGGCGTCCGGGCGCTGCCCGCCTCCCAGGAGGAGGCGATGCTGCGCGTGGCCCAGGAGGCCCTGCACAACGCGCTGCGCCACTCCGGCGCCGCCCGTGTCGACGTCACCGTGGAGAAGCGCGGCCCCGGCGCCGTCCTGCACGTGGTCGACGACGGCAGCGGCTTCGACCCCACCGCGACACGCAACGCCGGCCGCCACCTCGGCCTGGTGTCGATGCGGGACCGGGCGAGCGGGGTCGGCGGCAGACTCACCGTGCAATCGGCGCCCGGAAAGGGCACCACGATCGAGATGGAGGTCCCTGGTGGCTGACGCAATCAAGGTGCTGCTCGTCGACGACCACCAGGTCGTCCGCCGGGGCCTGCGCACCTTCCTCGAGGTGCAGGACGACATCGAGGTCGTCGGAGAGGCGTCCGACGGCGCCGAGGGAGTCGCCCGCGCCGAGGAGCTGAAGCCCGACGTCGTCCTGATGGACGTGAAGATGCCGGGCATGGACGGCATCGACGCGCTGCGCAAGCTCCGCGAACTCGCCAACCCCGCCCGCGTGTTGATCGTCACCAGCTTCACCGAGCAGCGCACGGTGGTGCCCGCCCTGCGCGCGGGCGCCGCAGGGTACGTGTACAAGGACGTGGACCCCGACGCGCTGGCCGGCGCCATCCGCTCCGTCCACGCGGGGCACATCCTCCTGCAACCCGAGGTCGCGGGCGCCCTGTTGTCCCAGGAGGAGGCGAACACGGGCCAGGGGAGAGGCGGTTCGCTCACCGAGCGGGAACGCGAGGTGCTCGTGCTGATCGCGGACGGCCGCTCCAACCGGGAGATCGCCCGCGCCCTGGTGCTCTCCGAGAAGACGGTGAAGACCCACGTCTCGAACATCCTGATGAAGCTCGACCTCGCCGACCGCACCCAGGCCGCCCTCTGGGCCGTCAGGAACGGCATCGCGGGCTGACCACCCCGGGGCGGTCACCAGCGGCTCCGTGCTCCGGCGCACCCCTCGGGCGCGGCCGGGGCCGCCGGCCGACGAGGGGGTTCCGGTCCGGAATGAGATTCATACCGTCGGGTGTATGTCCCCCGAACGGCGCAACCTCCGGGAGGTGTCGCCGTTCTCCAGTGCGTGCTGCGGCGATCCTGCCGCAGTGTTCGCAAGGAGGGGTTTCAGAAGTGAAGAACCTGAAGAAGGTCACCGCTGTCGCGATGGTCGCCGGTGGCCTGGTCGCCGCCGGCGCCGGTATGGCCTCGGCCTCCGACGGATCGCTGGCGGTCGGCAAGGCCGAGGGTTCCCCGGGCGTCATCTCCGGCAACACCATCCAGGCCCCTGTCCACGTCCCGGTGAACGCGGTCGGCAACAGCGTGAACGTCATCGGCGTGCTGAACCCGGCGTTCGGCAACCTCGGCTTCAACCGCTGAGGTCCGCCATCGGACGGTCGTGACCACCGGCTCCCGGGGATTCCCGGGGGCCGGTCTGCTTGTCGGCTCATCGGTGTAATGCATCGAACGGGGCAATCGCGACGGCCTCCCGTGCCGTCCCGGCCTCCCCGGCGTTGCTCAGCGTACGACCCGCGGGCCGGGTCGGATCCGTATACGCAGGAGGAACGCTTCTCATGAACATCGCCAAGAAGGCCGCCCTGGCCATCACCGTCGCCGGTATCGCCGCCGGTGCTTCCGCCGGTGCCGCTGTCGCCGACTCGGGTGCCGAGGGTGCGGCCATCGGGTCGCCGGGCGTCGCCTCGGGCAACGTCGCGCAGGTCCCGGTCCACGTCCCGGTGAATGTCGTGGGCAACTCCGTCAACGTCATCGGCCTGCTCAACCCGGCCTTCGGCAACGGCGGCGTCAACGGCTGACGCACCACCTGGAGGAGCCCCGCGAACGGAAACGTTTCGCGGGGCTCTTCCGCGTCCCGGCCGGCACCGCGCCGCCCCGGCCGCGTCGACAACCTCCGGGGTCGGCCGCCTGGCCGGCACGGACACCCGCCCCGCCCGACAACCCGGCCGGCCCGGAAAGGTGCGGTGACCATCACCCGCATCCCCGCGAAGGCCGCCGACGCGCGCGCACGGGCGCCGGCGCCACGAAGCGGGCCGGCTCAGCGGACGCCGCGCTCCCGCTCCTCCACGAACGCGTTGTACGCCGCCACCTGCGCCCGCCGCGCCGTCCGCTCCACCGGCCGCAGCGCCTCGGCCCGGGCGGCCATCTCCGAGGCACTCACCGCGCCACCGTGCCCGTTCTCGTACGCCACCGAGATGAGCAGCCCCACCCGCTGCGCCAGTTCCAGCACGCGCACCGCACGCGGCGGGTACCCGGGAGCCAGCACCTCCCGCCCGCGCTCGGCCCGCGCCCGGTACGCGTCCACCGCCGCCTCGGCGACCGGTCCCGACCCGGCCACGTCCAGACGCGACAGCACCTCCGTCGCGTCGCGCAGCGCCTCCGCCAGCTCCCGCTCGGCCTCGCCGAGCGAGGGCACGTCGGCGGGCGGCGCCTCCCGCACGGCGAGGCAGTGCCAGACGACCTCGACATGCACGTCGCCGTCGGGCCCGGCCTCGTACACCTCCGGTACGAGCCCCAGCGCCGACCCGTGGCACACGACGGCCTCCTCGGCCTCCAGGGCGCGCGCGTTGAACGCGGGCGGGCCGCTGAGTCCGAGGGGATGGCCCGGCGCGGGCAGCGCCACCCGCAGCCCGGTCACCCCGAGCGCGCGCAGCCGGCCGAGGGCGAGCGTGAGCCCGACGGGCCCCGACTCGCCCGGCAGCCCCTCGACCCGGTGCACGGCGTCGTCACCGACGATGGCGAGCACGGCGTCGTCCGGCGAAACAAGTCCGGCCAATAGGGCATTTCCCCATGCGGCCAGTTGTCCTGAGCGTGGTTCCGAGAGCATGCCTCCACCCTAAGGACCGGCCGATGGATCGGTGCGGCCGACCGGTGGCGTAGGTTTTCCCTGGGGGCTGCGTCCACAGACGTAAGCGACGGCCGAGACTGCAATGGGAGACAACGCGCTCATGAGCGATGTACTGGAGCTGGAGGACGTATCCGTGGTCCGCGAGGGCCGGGCTCTGGTGGACCAGGTCTCCTGGTCGGTCAAGGAGGGGGAGCGCTGGGTCATCCTCGGTCCCAACGGCGCCGGGAAGACGACCCTTCTCAACGTCGCCTCCAGCTACCTCTTCCCCAGCGCGGGCACCACCACCATCCTCGGCGAGACCCTCGGCAAGGTCGACGTCTTCGAGCTCCGCCCGCGCATCGGCATCGCCGGCATCGCGCTCGCCGAGAAGCTCCCCAAGCGCCAGACCGTCCTGCAGACCGTCCTCACCGCCGCCTATGGCATGACCGCCGGCTGGAACGAGGACTACGAGGACATCGACGAGCGGCGCGCCCGCGCGTTCCTCGACCGTCTCGGTATGAGCGAGTACCTGGACCGCAAGTTCGGCACCCTCTCCGAGGGGGAGCGCAAGCGCACGCTGATCGCCCGCGCGCTGATGACCGACCCCGAACTCCTCCTCCTCGACGAGCCCGCCGCCGGCCTCGACCTCGGCGGACGCGAGGACCTCGTGCGCCGCCTGGGCCGCCTCGCCCGCGACCCGATCGCCCCCTCCATGATCATGGTCACGCACCACGTCGAGGAGATCGCCCCCGGCTTCACCCACGTCCTGATGATCCGTCAGGGCAAGGTGCTCGCGGCCGGGCCCCTGGAGCTCGAACTCACCTCGCGCAACCTCTCGCTCTGCTTCGGCCTCCCGCTCGTCGTCGAGCAGGTCGGCGAGCGCTGGACCGCGCAGGGCCTCCCGATGGCCTGACGCCCCCGGGCGCACGGACGCGCAGATCCCGTCAGGAGCAGGCGAGTTGATCGTGCGCCCTGTCCGCGGGAGGAGCGCGGTCCTACCATGACCACGTGGACGACATCGACGCATGGGTGTGGTGGCTGATCGGCGCCGCAGGACTGGGTATCCCGCTCGTGGTGACGGCGATGCCGGAATTCGGCATGTTCGCCGTCGGAGCGGTGGCGGCATCGGTCGTGGCGGGACTCGGCGGCGGCATCGTCGCCCAGGTCCTCGTCTTCGTGGTCGTCTCGGTCGCCCTCATCGCCGTCGTACGGCCCATCGCGGCCCGGCACAGCGCGCAGCGGCCCCAACTCGCCTCCGGGATCGACGCGTTGAAGGGCAGGCAGGCCGTCGTCCTGGAGCGCGTGGACGGCTCGGGCGACGGCAGGATCAAACTCGCCGGGGAGATCTGGTCGGCACGCGCCCTCGACGCCGGACAGGCCTACGAGGTCGGCCAGGAAGTCGATGTGGTGGACATCGACGGAGCCACGGCGATCGTCATGTGACCTCGGACAACGCAAGTGAACCGAACGCCCCACGCGGCAGACGACGTTCTGTCAGACTCGTCCAGCAAGATCTTCAACAGCCATAAGATCTTTCGGAATTACCGAGTGGAGAAGGGTACGGGGAGCATCGATGGAACCGATCATCATCGTCCTGATCATTCTGGTGGTGTTGGTCTTCATCGCCCTGATCAAGACCATCCAGGTCATCCCACAGGCCAGCGCCGCCATCGTCGAACGCTTCGGCCGCTACACGCGGACACTGAACGCCGGCCTCAACATCGTCGTCCCGTTCATAGACTCGATCCGCAACCGCATCGACCTCCGTGAACAGGTCGTCCCCTTCCCGCCCCAGCCGGTGATCACCCAGGACAACCTGGTGGTCAACATCGACACCGTCATCTACTACCAGGTCACCGACGCGCGCGCCGCGACGTACGAGGTCGCCAGCTACATCCAGGCGATCGAGCAGCTCACCGTCACCACGCTGCGCAACATCATCGGCGGCATGGACCTGGAGCGGACCCTGACCTCCCGCGAGGAGATCAACGCGGCCCTGCGCGGAGTCCTCGACGAGGCCACCGGCAAGTGGGGCATCCGCGTCAACCGCGTCGAGCTCAAGGCGATCGAGCCGCCCACCTCCATCCAGGACTCGATGGAGAAGCAGATGCGCGCCGACCGTGACAAGCGTGCCGCGATCCTCACCGCGGAAGGCATCCGGCAGTCGCAGATCCTCACCGCCGAGGGCGAGAAGCAGTCCGCGATCCTCCGCGCCGAGGGTGAGGCCAAGGCCGCGGCCCTGCGCGCCGAGGGCGAGGCCCAGGCCGTCCGTACGGTCTTCGAGGCCATCCACGCCGGAGACCCGGACCAGAAGCTCCTCTCCTACCAGTACCTCCAGATGCTCCCGAAGATCGCCGAGGGCGACGCCAACAAGCTCTGGATCGTGCCCAGTGAGATCGGTGACGCCCTCAAGGGCCTGAGCGGCGCCATGGGCAACTTCGGTGGCCTGGGCGGCGGTTCAGGGTCGGGCAACAGCGGATCGTCCGGAAACTCCGGCGGCAGGGAACGCCGCGAGAAGCCGTCCATCACGGACTGACGCCGTACGACATCGGGGCCCACCTCCTGGTACGGAGGTGGGCCCCGGTCGTTCACGACGCTACGCGGCGGGCTGTGCCAGCCACTCGGGAAGAGCCTTGAAGTCGTCCTGGCCGAGCGCCAGCAGCATGGCGTCTGCCGGTGTCGGCTCGAACGGCTGCCGCAGCAACGGCATCTCGGCCTGCTCCGGCGTACGGTCCGCCTTGCGGTGGTTGTCCTCGGCGCACGAGGCCACCGTGTTCAACCACGAGTCCTGACCACCCTGGGCCCGCGGCACCACGTGGTCCACGGTCGTGGCACGGCGACCGCAGTAGGCACAGCGGTGCCGGTCACGTATCAGCACACCCCGCCTCGACCACGGCGCTTGTCTTCGGAACGGCACCCGGACATAGCGGCAGAGCCTGATCACCCGGGGCACGGGGATGTCCAGGGCGGCCCCGCGCATGCGCAGTTCGGGGTGGGCCTGCTCGACGACGGCCTTGTCCGTCAGCACCAGAACGACGGCCCGGTTCAACGTCACCGTCGACAGCGGCTCGAAGCTCGCGTTCAGTACCAGCGTGTCCCGCATGCAGCCCACCTCCTCTTGCGCACCGGCCCACCTGCGGCGGGCTGGGATCAACTTTGGCCGGGCACGACGAGATGGACAACGCAATAAAAAATGCCCGCCCCTGATCACTTCCAAGACCAGAGGCGGGCAAACGTTCCGTGAACGTCAGTCTTCCGCGGGAGCCGCGTACTCACCGACGAGCTGGGCGCGCGCCAGCGTGTGGAACCGGAGGTTGAAGCCCACCACGGCCGGCGACGCGTCCGCGTCGGGGCCGAGCTTCTCCTGGTCCACGGCGTACACGGTGAACACGTAGCGGTGGGCGGGGTCCCCGGGGGGCGGCGCGGCGCCGCCGAAGTCCCGCGACCCGTAGTCGTTGCGGGCCTGGACGGCGCCCTCCGGCAGCCCCTCGAACTTTCCACTGCCCGCACCCACCGGCAGCTCCGTGACGGAGGCCGGGATGTCGAACACGACCCAGTGCCAGAACCCGCTG
The DNA here is from genome assembly GCF_036231965.1 of Streptomyces sp. NBC_01428. Taxonomy (NCBI): domain Bacteria; kingdom Bacillati; phylum Actinomycetota; class Actinomycetes; order Kitasatosporales; family Streptomycetaceae; genus Streptomyces; species Streptomyces sp. NBC_01428. The sequence goes on from NZ_CP109499.1 coordinate 7,078,672, forward strand.
CCCGTCGGGGCGTCCGGGTCGAAGCAGGTCACGGCGAAGCTCTTGGTCTCCGCCGGGAACCCCTCCCAGCCGAGCTGGGGAGAGGTGTTCCCGGCGGCCTGGACCTGCGCGTCCTTCAGCACGGCCCCCGGCGCGACGTCCTCGCTGGTGACCGTGAACGCCGGCACCGGCGGATGGAAAGCGTGCGGGAGCGGCGCCCTGTTGAGCTCGGTCACGTCATACCTCCTGAACGGCGGAATCTGTGAGTCCGAGCCTAGGACAGTCCTAGAACCAACTGCGCTTGCTGCCGACCTCGGACAGCCACTGGTTCAGGTACCCGGCCCAGTCCGTGCCGTGGAAGTCCTGCAGACCCACCTGGAAGGAGCGGAAGGAGTCGCTGCCCTCGCTGAAGAGGCCCGGCTTCTTGTCCATCTCCAGGATGACGTCCATCGCGCGGTCGTCCGCGACGAAGCTCAGCTCGACCTGGTTCAGCCCGCGGTACTGCGACGGCGGGTAGAACTCGATCTCCTGGTAGAACGGCAGCCGCTGGCGCGTGTTGCGGATGTGGCCGCGCTCCATGTCCGCGTTCTTGAAGCGGAAGCCGAGCTGGATGAACGCGTCGAGGATGGCCTTCTGCGCGGGCATCGGGTGCACGTTGATCGGGTCGAGGTCACCCGAGTCGATCGCGCGGGCGATCTCCAGCTCGGTGGTCACCCCGATGTTCATGCCCCGCAGGCTCTGTCCGTCGATCATGGTGATCGGCGTCTCCCACGGGATCTCCAGCCCGAACGGCACCGCGTGCACGGCGCCGGCCTGCAGCTCGAAGGCCCCACCGAGCCGCACCTTCGCGAAGTCGATGTTCTGCTTGTACTCCTGGTCGTCGTGGCCCTCGACCTCGACCCTGGCCTGCAGGCCGACCGACAGACCTTCGATCGCCTGGTTGACCGATCCGCCCTGGATCCGCACCTCACCCTGGACGACGCCGCCCGGAACGGTGTTCGCCTCGGTCAGCACCGTCTCGACCGAAGCCCCACCGGCCCCCATGCTCGCAAGCAGCCGCTTGAACCCCATGTCACTTCCTCCCCAGGCAAAGCCTGTTCCGTCCTGTGTCCGTGTGGATCCCTTGATCCCTACAAACGCGATCCGGCCCCGACCGGTTCCGTGTCCTCACCCTTCCAAGAGAGAGGACACCTGACCACCCCGCCGACAACCGTCCCTCAGTACGGCACTGCGCCGCCCCACCTTCGCCCGGCGGACCGGACGGCTGGACTACGCTCGGACGCCATGATCGCGGCCCCTGACCGTACGCCCCTGACACGGGACTTCTTCGACCGCCCCGTACTGGAGGTGGCCCCCGACCTCCTGGGGCGTCTCCTCGTGCGCGACACCCCGGAGGGCCCTATCGAACTGCGCCTCACGGAGGTGGAGGCGTACGACGGACCGGACGACCCGGGCTCGCACGCCTACCGTGGCCGCACGGCCCGCAACGGCGTGATGTTCGGTCCACCCGGTCACGTGTACGTCTACTTCACCTACGGCATGTGGTTCTGCATGAACCTGGTCTGTGGCCCCGAGGGCAGGCCCAGCGGTGTCCTGCTCCGGGCCGGCGAGGTCACGGTGGGCGCGGAACGGGCCCGCAAACGTCGACTCTCGGCCCGGAACGACAGGGAACTGGCCAAAGGACCGGCCCGCCTCGCCACGGCACTCGACGTCGACCGATCACTCGACGGTACGGACGCCTGCGGTCCCCAGGGCTCACCCCTGACCATGCTGACCGGGACACCCGTGGGTTCCGACCAGGTGAGCAGCGGCCCGCGCACCGGAGTCTCGGGCGACGGAGGCGTCCATCCCTGGCGCTTCTGGATCGCCAACGACCCGACGGTGAGCCCTTATCGAGCCCACGTGCCCCGTCGGCGCTCAACTTGACTCGCCCTTGCGGGAACCGTAATGTAGCCCGAGCCGCTTGACCCGGGTACGGCGTTCAGCCAGCAGCCGGAAGTGGCCAACCCACTACCTACGTCTTCCCCTCCGCCGGGGTCTCTTCGGCATGTCATCATGCCCGAATTCGAACTCGCGGAACTCGATTATGAGTCACCGAGGGAATCGGCTAACGTAGTGAATGTCGAAAGGCCGACGAAACGCGAAAGCTTTCAAAAGCCCAAAGGCAACCCCGGCCGACCGGGAATCGGGCCCGAAAGGATCTGATAGAGTCGGACTCGCCGGAAAGGGAAACGCGAAAGCGAAAACCTGGAAAGCGCCGAGGAAATCGGATACGGAAACGGTCTGATAGAGTCGGAAACGCAAGACCGAAGGGAAGCGCCCGGAGGAAAGCCCGAGAGGGTGAGTACAAAGGAAGCGTCCGTTCCTTGAGAACTCAACAGCGTGCCAAAAATCAACGCCAGATTTGTTGATACCCCGTCTCCGGCCGATCGGCTGGGACGAGGTTCCTTTGAAAAAGTCCTGCCCCCTTGGGGTAGGCGCACAGCGAGGACGCTGTGAACGACCGGTCCTATTCCGACCGGTTGTTCCGCTCTCGTGGTGTCGTCCCGATTACGGGAAAACATTCACGGAGAGTTTGATCCTGGCTCAGGACGAACGCTGGCGGCGTGCTTAACACATGCAAGTCGAACGATGAAGCCCTTCGGGGTGGATTAGTGGCGAACGGGTGAGTAACACGTGGGCAATCTGCCCTTCACTCTGGGACAAGCCCTGGAAACGGGGTCTAATACCGGATAACACTCCTGCCTGCATGGGTGGGGGTTAAAAGCTCCGGCGGTGAAGGATGAGCCCGCGGCCTATCAGCTTGTTGGTGAGGTAGTGGCTCACCAAGGCGACGACGGGTAGCCGGCCTGAGAGGGCGACCGGCCACACTGGGACTGAGACACGGCCCAGACTCCTACGGGAGGCAGCAGTGGGGAATATTGCACAATGGGCGAAAGCCTGATGCAGCGACGCCGCGTGAGGGATGACGGCCTTCGGGTTGTAAACCTCTTTCAGCAGGGAAGAAGCGAAAGTGACGGTACCTGCAGAAGAAGCGCCGGCTAACTACGTGCCAGCAGCCGCGGTAATACGTAGGGCGCAAGCGTTGTCCGGAATTATTGGGCGTAAAGAGCTCGTAGGCGGCTTGTCACGTCGGTTGTGAAAGCCCGGGGCTTAACCCCGGGTCTGCAGTCGATACGGGCAGGCTAGAGTGTGGTAGGGGAGATCGGAATTCCTGGTGTAGCGGTGAAATGCGCAGATATCAGGAGGAACACCGGTGGCGAAGGCGGATCTCTGGGCCATTACTGACGCTGAGGAGCGAAAGCGTGGGGAGCGAACAGGATTAGATACCCTGGTAGTCCACGCCGTAAACGGTGGGAACTAGGTGTTGGCGACATTCCACGTCGTCGGTGCCGCAGCTAACGCATTAAGTTCCCCGCCTGGGGAGTACGGCCGCAAGGCTAAAACTCAAAGGAATTGACGGGGGCCCGCACAAGCAGCGGAGCATGTGGCTTAATTCGACGCAACGCGAAGAACCTTACCAAGGCTTGACATACACCGGAAAGCATTAGAGATAGTGCCCCCCTTGTGGTCGGTGTACAGGTGGTGCATGGCTGTCGTCAGCTCGTGTCGTGAGATGTTGGGTTAAGTCCCGCAACGAGCGCAACCCTTGTTCTGTGTTGCCAGCATGCCCTTCGGGGTGATGGGGACTCACAGGAGACTGCCGGGGTCAACTCGGAGGAAGGTGGGGACGACGTCAAGTCATCATGCCCCTTATGTCTTGGGCTGCACACGTGCTACAATGGCAGGTACAAAGAGCTGCGAAGCCGCGAGGCGGAGCGAATCTCAAAAAGCCTGTCTCAGTTCGGATTGGGGTCTGCAACTCGACCCCATGAAGTCGGAGTTGCTAGTAATCGCAGATCAGCATTGCTGCGGTGAATACGTTCCCGGGCCTTGTACACACCGCCCGTCACGTCACGAAAGTCGGTAACACCCGAAGCCGGTGGCCCAACCCCTTGTGGGAGGGAGCTGTCGAAGGTGGGACTGGCGATTGGGACGAAGTCGTAACAAGGTAGCCGTACCGGAAGGTGCGGCTGGATCACCTCCTTTCTAAGGAGCATCTAGGCCGTCAAGCTTGCTTGGTGGTCCAGGGCCATTACGTCGGCATACGTTCGACGGTGGTTGCTCATGGGTGGAACGTTGATTATTCGGCACTCAAGTCATCTCGGGCTGCAAGTACTGTTCTTCGGAGCGTGGAAAGCTGATCACGAGTGGTGAGGGTGTCGGGCACGCTGTTGGGTGTCTGAAGGTACGGCCGAAAGGCTGCCTTCAGTGCCGGCCCCAGTGAACTCCGGTGGTAACCGGGGGTGATGGGTGGTTGGTCGTTGTTTGAGAACTGCACAGTGGACGCGAGCATCTGTGGCCAAGTTTTTAAGGGCGCACGGTGGATGCCTTGGCACCAGGAACCGATGAAGGACGTGGGAGGCCACGATAGTCCCCGGGGAGCCGTCAACCAGGCTTTGATCCGGGGGTTTCCGAATGGGGAAACCCGGCAGTCGTCATGGGCTGTCACCCACTGCTGAACACATAGGCAGTGTGGAGGGAACGCGGGGAAGTGAAACATCTCAGTACCCGCAGGAAGAGAAAACAACCGTGATTCCGGGAGTAGTGGCGAGCGAAACCGGATGAGGCCAAACCTTGTATGTGTGAGACCCGGCAGGGGTTGCATGCAAGGGGTTGTGGGATCTCTCTTTCACAGTCTGCCGGCTGTGAGGCGAGTCAGAAACCGTTGATGTAGACGAAGGACATGCGAAAGGTCCGGCGTAGAGGGTAAGACCCCCGTAGTCGAAACATCAACGGCTCGTTTGAGAGACACCCAAGTAGCACGGGGCCCGAGAAATCCCGTGTGAATCTGGCGGGACCACCCGCTAAGCCTAAATATTCCCTGGTGACCGATAGCGGATAGTACCGTGAGGGAATGGTGAAAAGTACCGCGGGAGCGGAGTGAAATAGTACCTGAAACCGTGTGCCTACAAGCCGTGGGAGCGTCGCGCATCGAGTTTACTCGGTGCGTCGTGACTGCGTGCCTTTTGAAGAATGAGCCTGCGAGTTTGCGGTGTGTTGCGAGGTTAACCCGTGTGGGGAAGCCGTAGCGAAAGCGAGTCCGAATAGGGCGATTTAGTAGCGCGCTCAAGACCCGAAGCGGAGTGATCTAGCCATGGGCAGGTTGAAGCGGCTGTAAGAGGTCGTGGAGGACCGAACCCACCAGGGTTGAAAACCTGGGGGATGACCTGTGGTTAGGGGTGAAAGGCCAATCAAACTCCGTGATAGCTGGTTCTCCCCGAAATGCATTTAGGTGCAGCGTCGTGTGTTTCTTGCCGGAGGTAGAGCACTGGATAGGCGATGGGCCCTACCGGGTTACTGACCTTAGCCAAACTCCGAATGCCGGTAAGTGAGAGCACGGCAGTGAGACTGTGGGGGATAAGCTCCATGGTCGAGAGGGAAACAGCCCAGAGCATCGACTAAGGCCCCTAAGCGTACGCTAAGTGGGAAAGGATGTGGAGTCGCACAGACAACCAGGAGGTTGGCTTAGAAGCAGCCACCCTTGAAAGAGTGCGTAATAGCTCACTGGTCTAGTGATTCCGCGCCGACAATGTAGCGGGGCTCAAGCGTACCGCCGAAGTCGTGTCATTGCAGCAATAGGGCCAACGCCCGCTGTGATGGGTAGGGGAGCGTCGTGTGCCGGGTGAAGCCGCGCCGGAAGGCAGTGGTGGACGGTTCACGAGTGAGAATGCAGGCATGAGTAGCGATACACACGTGAGAAACGTGTGCGCCGATTGACTAAGGGTTCCTGGGTCAAGCTGATCTGCCCAGGGTAAGTCGGGACCTAAGGCGAGGCCGACAGGCGTAGTCGATGGATAACCGGTTGATATTCCGGTACCCGCTGTGAAGCGTCAAACATCGAGCCCATTAATGCTAAGGCCGTGAAGCCGCCCTGATCTCTTCGGAGTTGAGGGGAGTGGTGGAGCCGCCGGCCCAAGGTGGTAGTAGGTGAGTGATGGGGTGACGCAGGAAGGTAGTCCATCCCGGGCGGTGGTTGTCCCGGGGTAAGGGTGTAGGCCGTGTGATAGGTAAATCCGTCACACATCAAGGCTGAGACCTGATGCCGAGCCGATTGTGGTGAAGTGGATGATCCTATGCTGTCGAGAAAAGCCTCTAGCGAGTTTCATGGCGGCCCGTACCCTAAACCGACTCAGGTGGTCAGGTAGAGAATACCGAGGCGTTCGGGTGAACTATGGTTAAGGAACTCGGCAAAATGCCCCCGTAACTTCGGGAGAAGGGGGCCATCACTGGTGATCCGATTTACTCGGTGAGCTGGGGGTGGCCGCAGAGACCAGCGAGAAGCGACTGTTTACTAAAAACACAGGTCCGTGCGAAGCCGTAAGGCGATGTATACGGACTGACGCCTGCCCGGTGCTGGAACGTTAAGGGGACCGGTTAGTCACTCTTCGGGGTGGCGAAGCTGAGAACTTAAGCGCCAGTAAACGGCGGTGGTAACTATAACCATCCTAAGGTAGCGAAATTCCTTGTCGGGTAAGTTCCGACCTGCACGAATGGCGTAACGACTTCTCGACTGTCTCAACCATAGGCCCGGTGAAATTGCACTACGAGTAAAGATGCTCGTTTCGCGCAGCAGGACGGAAAGACCCCGGGACCTTTACTACAGTTTGATATTGGTGTTCGGTTCGGCTTGTGTAGGATAGCTGGGAGACTTTGAAGTCATGGCGCCAGCCATGGTGGAGTCGTCGTTGAAATACCAGTCTGGTCGTGCTGGATGTCTAACCTGGGTCCGTGATCCGGATCAGGGACAGTGTCTGATGGGTAGTTTAACTGGGGCGGTTGCCTCCTAAAGAGTAACGGAGGCGCCCAAAGGTTCCCTCAGCCTGGTTGGTAATCAGGTGTTGAGTGTAAGTGCACAAGGGAGCTTGACTGTGAGACCGACGGGTCGAGCAGGGACGAAAGTCGGGACTAGTGATCCGGCGGTGGCTTGTGGAAGCGCCGTCGCTCAACGGATAAAAGGTACCCCGGGGATAACAGGCTGATCTTCCCCAAGAGTCCATATCGACGGGATGGTTTGGCACCTCGATGTCGGCTCGTCGCATCCTGGGGCTGGAGTCGGTCCCAAGGGTTGGGCTGTTCGCCCATTAAAGCGGTACGCGAGCTGGGTTTAGAACGTCGTGAGACAGTTCGGTCCCTATCCGCTGTGCGCGTAGGAATATTGAGAAGGGCTGTCCCTAGTACGAGAGGACCGGGACGGACGAACCTCTGGTGTGCCAGTTGTCCTGCCAAGGGCATGGCTGGTTGGCTACGTTCGGGAGGGATAACCGCTGAAAGCATCTAAGCGGGAAGCCTGCTTCGAGATGAGTATTCCCACCCCCTTGAGGGGTTAAGGCTCCCAGTAGACGACTGGGTTGATAGGCCAGATCTGGAAGGCGGGTAACCGCTGGAGGTGACTGGTACTAATAGGCCGAGGGCTTGTCCTCAGTTGCTCGCGTCCACTGTGTAGTTCCCAGACAACGAACGGTTGTGCTGGCTGAACAGTTCCACTTAATTGAAAAGTGTGCTTGTTCGCTGCCCGTTCGAGACCTCTCTTTAGAGAGAGGTGTCTGACAGGGTTTCGGTGGTCATAGCGTGAGGGAAACGCCCGGTTACATTCCGAACCCGGAAGCTAAGCCTCACAGCGCCGATGGTACTGCAGGGGGGACCCTGTGGGAGAGTAGGACGCCGCCGAACAATCTTTGGAGGACCCTTGGTCCCAGCGACTCGCTGGAACCAAGGGTCCTTTTGTTTTTCCGAAGCGCGCCGGGTACCCGGCTGCGCGAGAATGACTTGCGGTACCGATGACAGGAGTCACCCATGTCCACCAACTCTCCCGACGAGCGACCGGAGCGCGACGAGCGCCGTCGTGACAGTGGTGACCGCGGTGGCTACCGCGGGGCTCCGCGTCGAGACAACGACCGCCGTGACAACGACCGTGCCGGCTCCGGCCGTCGTGACGACCGTGGCGGCGATCGCGGTGGTGACCGTGGCGGCTTCCGCCGTGACGACAACCGTGGTGGCAGTGGCGGCAGTGGCGGCGGCTTCCGCCGTGACGACAACCGCGGCGGCGCCGGCGGTGGCCGCCCTCCGTTCCGGCGTGACGACCGTCCCACCGGCGGGCCCCGTCGCGACGACCGGCCGAGCGGGCCGCGCCGTGACGACCGCGGCGGCTTCCGCCGGGACGGCGACCGTCCCGCCTTCAACCGTGACGACCGTCCGAGCGGTGGCCCGCGTCGCGACGACCGGCCCAGCAGCCCCCGCCGTGACGACGACCGCGGCGGCTTCCGCCGCGACGACCGTCGGGACGACCGCGGTGGCGATCGCGGTGGTGACCGTGGCGGCTTCCGTCGCGATGACAGCCGTGGCGGCAGCACCGGTGGCGGTTTCCGTCGTGACGACAGCCGTGGCGGCAGCACCGGTGGTGGCTTCCGTCGCGACGATCGTCGTGATGACCGTGGTGGGGATCGCGGTGGTGACCGTGGTGGCTTCCGTCGCGATGACAGCCGTGGCGGCAGCACTGGCGGCGGTTTCCGCCGTGACGACAACTGCGGTGGCAGCACCGGTGGTGGCTTCCGTCGTGACGACAACCGCGGTGGCAGCACCGGTGGTGGTTTCCGTCGCGATGACAACCGTGGCGGCAGCACCGGTGGTGGTTTCCGTCGCGATGACAACCGTGGCGGCAGCACCGGTGGTGGCTTCCGCCGTGACGATCGTCGTGATGACCGTGGTGGGGATCGCGGTGGTGACCGTGGTGGCTTCCGCCGCGACGACAACCGTGGTGGCAGCGACCGTCGGGGCGACGACCGCGGCTTCCGTCGTGACGGCGACCGTCCGGCCTTCCGCCGTGACGACCGTCCGACCGGTGGCCCGCGTCGCGACGACCGGCCCAGCAGCCCCCGCCGTGACGACGACCGCGGCGGCTTCCGCCGCGACGACCGTCGGGACGACCGCGGTGGGGATCGTGGTGGTTTCCGGCGCGATGACAACCGTGGTGGCGGCGGTGGCGACTTCCGTCGTGACGAGCGCAGGGACGACCGCGGTGGCGATCGGGGCGGTTTCCGTCGCGACGACCGCGGTGGGGATCGTGGCGGTGACCGTGGTGGTTTCCGGCGTGACGACAACCGTGGTGGCGGCGGCGAGTTCCGTCGTGACGAGCGCAGGGACGGCGACCGTCCGGCCTTCCGACGTGACGACCGACGTGACGACCGCGGCGGGGACAACCGGGGTGGTGGCTTCCGTGGCCGCGACGACCGCGGCCACGGTGGACCGCAGCGCGACGACCGGGGCGGGCGCCCCGGCGGCTTCCGTGGCCGGGACGACCGCGGTGGCGACGACCGTCGTGGCGGCGGACGCTACCGCGACGAGCGGGAGCGGGACCGTGAGCCGATCAAGCGGCTGCCGATCCCGGACGACGTCACGGGCGACGAGATCGACAAGGACGTACGACAGGAGCTCCAGAGCCTGCCCAAGGGGCTTGCCGAGGAGGTCTCCCGCAACCTGGTGATGGTCGCCCGGCTGATCGACGAGGACCCCGAGGGCGCCTACGCGTACTCGCGGATCGCCCTGCGGCTCGCGTCCCGCGTCGCCGCCGTGCGTGAGGCGGCCGGGTTCGCCGCGTACGCCAACCAGAAGTTCAGCGAGGCCCTCGCCGAGTTCCGTGCCGCGCGCCGGATGACCGGCAGTGTCGAGCTGTGGCCCGTCATGGCGGACTGCGAGCGCGGTCTCGGCCGGCCCGAGAAGGCACTGGAGATGGCCGGCGCCCCCGAGGTGCAGAAGCTGGACAAGGCCTCGCAGGTCGAGATGCGGCTCGTCGCGGCCGGTGCCCGGCGTGACATGGACCAGCTCGACGCGGCCATCGTCACTCTCCAGAGCCCGGAGCTCGCGTCGAACTCCGTCCAGCCCTGGAGCGCGCGCCTGCGGTACGCCTACGCGGACGCGCTGCTCGCGGCCGGCCGTGAGGGTGAGGCCCGTGAGTGGTTCGCCAAGGCCGTCGAGTCCGACAAGGACGGCAGCACGGACGCCTCCGACCGGCTCGCCGAGATGGACGGTGTCGAGTTCGTCGACGCGTTCGCCGAGGACGAGGACGACGAGGACGGCGAGCGCGCGCAGGTGACGGTCTCCGAGGAAGCCGGCACTCGCGTTCCGGCCGACGATGACGATGCCGACGACGACGCGGACGACGTCGAGCTCGCGGACGTCGCCACGGACGACGTGGACGACGACATCGACGGCGGCGACCTGCAGGACGACCAGGACGACGACCTCGACGACGAGGACGGGGACGACAGCACGGGTGACGCTCCTGCGCGTCCTCAGAGCTGACGTCCGACACAGCGGTTCACCACGTGGGCGGCGGGACTCCGGAAGGGGTACCGCCGCCCACGTGGCGTTTCAGGCGTCCTTGGTGACGTCGTTCTCGGGGTCGGCCCGGCGCGTCAGGAGGTGAGCGCGCGCAGGACCAGGCCCGAGGCCGGCTTGGGGCCGAAGGACGTCGATTTGCGGGGCATGGTGACGCCCTGACGGGCGAGATCGCGTACGACCTCCTCGCGGACCGGGTGCATCAGGACGGCCGTGCCGCCGTCATGCTCGGCCTTCTCCACCGTTGCGACCGTGTCGTGGATGTACGCGATGTGCTCGGGCGAGTCCTCCGGGATGCCCCACACGTGGTCGAGGAGCGTGGCATGCAGAACTGTCGCGTCCAGGGTGCGCCAGGCCTCCGGATGGCCGGCCGGGATCGTACGGGCCAGCAGGTCCGGTGACGGGCGGTCGATCAGGTGGAAGGCGCCGTCCCCGGCGAGCAGGAAGGCGTTTCCGTCGGCGGCCGCCGACGCCAGGGACTCCAGGGCCTCCGCGAGGGGCACGTCGAGGCGGCGGGCACGGAAGGTGTCTCCGAGGGCGGCCAGTGCCTCCGCGACCGGCAGGCGGTGCAGCAGGCGGTGGATCGCCCGGACGCGCAGCGGGTAGCGGGCGGTGTCCACGAGGAGGACGAGGCCGTAGTCCCAGGGGCTCGGCGAGGGATGCTCCGCGCGTAGACGCAGATAGGTCGCCCAGCGGTGATGGCCGTCGGCGATCAGGGCTTGGTGGCGGCCGAGGTCCGCCCGGATCTCCGCGAGGCCGGCCGGATCCGTCACGGCCCACAGCCGGTGGCTGATGCCGTCCTCCGTGGTGGTGGCCAGCAGCGGGGGCAGCGTCGCGGTCTTCTCGACGACGGCGGCCGTCCCGCAGCCGGAGGCGTCGCCGCGATAGGTGAGCAGCAGCGGTTCGAGGTTGGCGGACGTGGCGCGCATCAGGTCCGCGCGGTCCGCGACGATGTGCGGCATCACGTCCTCGTGGGGCAGTACGACGCCGTCCGCCGGCTCCGACAGCCGCAGCGTGCCGATCACACCGCGCTGCAGCAGGTCGCCGTCGCGCTGCTCGTACACGTACAGGCCCGGCTCGGTGTCGGTGGTCAGGACGCCCTCCGCCCGCCAGCGGCGCAGTGTGTCGGCGGCCTGCTGGTTGCGGGCGGCGGGCGAGTGGTCCTGCGGGAGGATCAGCCGCACGATGTTGTACGGGTCGGCGGATTCGAGTTCGAGCAGGCCGTCGGGCCGGACGATCACGTCGTACGGCGGGGATGTCACGGCGGCCAGGCTGCCGACCCGGTCGGGGTCGTAGCGCAGGCCTTGGAACGGGGTCAGCTCGAGGCCGATCCGTGCCGGTGTTTCCTCCTCGGGACCCGCATAGTTCATTGAGGCATCGTAAGTGTGTCGGTGGCATGAGCGATGATCGGGGCAAAGGGATCGAACGAGGAGCGATGCGTAATGAGCCAGACCGTCAGGACGAGGCCCGAAGCCAGCAGTCAGGCCCTGAGCGAGGCGTACGACACGGCGCTGCTCGACCTGGACGGTGTGGTCTACGCGGGCGGGAACGCGATCGCGCACGCCGTGGAGTCCCTCGGGACGGCGAGCTCCGGCGGAATGCACCTCGCGTACGTCACGAACAACGCGCTGCGGACACCCGACGCGGTCGCCGAGCACCTCACGGAGCTGGGCATACCGACGGCGGCCTCCGACGTGATCACCTCGGCGCAGGCCGTGGCGCGGCTCATCAGCGAGCAGGTGCCCGCCGGTTCCCGGGTGCTGGTCATCGGCGGTGAGGGCCTGCGGGTCGCGCTCCGTGAGCGCGGGCTCGAACCGGTCGACTCGGCCGACGACGAGCCGGTGGCGGTCGTACAGGGGTACGGCGGGCCCGACCTGGTCTGGTCGCGCTTCGCCGAGGCCTGTTACGCCATCGCGCGCGGAGTGCCGTGGTTCGCCTCGAACACCGACCTGACGATCCCGAGCGCGCGCGGCATCGCCCCGGGGAACGGCGCGGCGGTGGAGGTCGTCCGGATCGCGACGGGCGCCGAGCCGCAGGTGGCGGGCAAGCCGCTGCCCCCGATGCACCGCGAGACGATTCTGCGGACCGGCGCGAAGCGGCCGCTGGTGGTCGGCGACCGGCTGGACACCGACATCGAGGGCGCGTTCAACGGCGAGGTGGACTCGCTGCTCGTCCTCACCGGGGTGACGGACGGCGCGCAGCTGCTGGCCGCGCCGCCGCGGCACCGGCCGACCTACGTGGACGCCGACCTCCGCGGGATGCTCACCGGTCAGCCGGAGATCGAGGAGGCCGGCGAGGGGTTCCGCTGTGGCGGCTGGACGGCGAAGGCGGGGAGCGAGGAGCTGGAGCTGTCCGGTGACGGCGAGGCCATCGACGGACTGCGCGCCCTGTGCGCCGCCGCCTGGACGGCCGCCGGGGAGTCCGGGTGTGAGCTGGACGGCGGTAAGGCGCTGGCGCGGCTCGGGCTCTAGAGCCGACGGGTCGTCCAGTGCGGTCGCTGACCTGGGCGTTGGTGCGTGGGCGCGGTGCGGAGCCGGATCAAGGGCAAATGCGAGGGTAGGCTAACCTAACCTCGTGTTGGTCGACAGTCCTCCAGAACAGCGCGCGGAAACCGCCCCCGCGCCCCCGACCCGACGGGCGATACGAACCCTCGGACTCCTGCTCTCCGTGGGGCTCCTGGTGCTTGTCGCGTTGGCGAGTATCGCGATCGGCGCGAAGGCGCTGCCGTTGGACCAGGTGTGGCACGGCCTGTTCCACGACTCGGGGACGTTCTCCGATGTCGTGGTCGGTGACCGGATCTCGCGTACTGTCCTCGGACTGCTGGTGGGAGCGGCACTCGGTCTCTCCGGTGCCGTTCTGCAGGCGCTCACCCGCAATCCGCTGGCCGACCCGGGGCTGCTCGGCATCAACGCGGGGGCGTCCGCAGCGGTCGTCACCGCGATCACCTTCTTCGGTGTCACCTCGCTGAGCGGCTACGTCTGGTTCGCCTTCGCCGGCGCGGCGGCCGTCGGTGCGCTCGTCTGGTTCCTGGGCGGCAGCCGGGGTGCCACCCCGGTACGGCTCGCGCTCGCCGGTACCGCGATCAGCGCCGCTCTCTACGGCTATCTGCAGGCCGTGATGATCACGGACGACGCGGCGCTCGGCAAGATGCGCTTCTGGACGGTCGGTTCCCTCGCCTCGGCGACCGATTCGACGATCCGGCAGGTCGCCCCCTTCCTCGCCGTCGGCACCCTGCTGGCGCTGGCCCTGGCCCGGCCGCTGAACGCGATGGCCATGGGTGACGACACCGCCCGTGCCCTCGGCGCCAACCTCAACCGCACCCGTGCGCTGTCCATGGCCGCGGCGACCGTGCTGTGCGGCGCCGCGACCGCCGCCTGCGGGCCGATCGTGTTCGTGGGGCTGATGGTCCCGCACGTCGTCCGGTCCTTCACCGGCCCCGACCTGCGCTGGATCCTGCCGTACGCCACCGTCCTGTCGCCCGTGCTGCTGCTCGGCGCCGACGTCCTCGGACGGATGGTCGCCCGACCGGCGGAACTCCAGGTCGGCATCGTCACCGCGATCCTCGGCGGACCGGTCTTCATCTTTCTCGTACGGCGACGGAGGACGGCGCAGCTGTGACGACCCCACGTATCCGAACCTCCCGCGCGCGGGAGGCCGGCCCCGCTCCGGTCACCCGACGCGTCCGGTCGGTCCGCACGGCGGGCGGCATCTCCGTCCGTCTCGACGTCCGCACGTTCGTCGTGGTCGCCCTGCTGCTGGTGGCCGCGGCCACCGCGAGCGTGGTGCTCATCGGCACCGGCGACTTCCCGATCCCCGTCGCCGACGTCATCAGGACGCTGTTCGGCGAGGGCAACGCGAGGCAGGAGTTCATCGTCAACGACCTGCGGCTGCCGCGGGTCCTGGTCGGACTGCTGGTGGGTGCCTCGCTCGGACTCGGCGGCGCCCTCTTCCAGTCCATCTCCCGCAATCCGCTGGGCAGTCCCGACGTCCTCGGGCTCGGGCAGGGCTCCACGGCCGGCGCGCTCATCATGATCGTGCTGTTCTCGGGCAGTGCGACCGAGGTGGCCCTCGGCGCGCTCGCCGGCGGCCTCGTGACCGGTCTCGCCATCTATCTGCTCGCCTGGAAGCGCGGTGTGCACGGATACCGGCTGGTCCTCGTCGGCATCGGGGTCTCCGCGATCGTGACCGCGGTCAACGGTTATCTGCTGACCAAGGCCGACATCGTCGACGCGGCCCGCGCCGTCGTCTGGATGACCGGCTCGCTCAACGGCCGTGACTGGACACAGGTCTGGCCCCTGCTCATCCTCTGCGGCGTCCTCGTCCCGCTCGTCCTCGGCAACGCGCGCGGGCTGCGCATGATGGAGATGGGCGACGACGTGTCGTACGCCCTCGGCGTGCGCGTCGAGCGCACGCGGCTGCTGCTCATGGTGGCCGCCGTGCTGCTCACCGCGGGTGCCACCGCCGCCGCCGGCCCGGTCGGCTTCGTGGCCCTCACCGCGCCCCAGCTGGCCCGCCGGCTCACGCGGTCGCCCGGACCCAACCTGGTGCCGTCGATGTGCATGGGCGCGACCCTGCTCATCGTCGCGGACTGGGCCTCGCAGCGTGCCTTCGGCGCCGACCAGTTGCCCGTCGGTGTCGTGACCGGAGTCCTCGGCGGCGTCTACCTGCTGTGGCTCCTGGTCACCGAGCGCAAGGCGGGCCGGATATGAGCCGCCCGGCGAAGACGACCCCCGTGACCGCGGACGAGAACATCCCAAGGAGCACTGTGAACCGCCTGTCCGCCGACAACGTCACCCTCGGCTACGACCAGCGCGTCATCGCGGAGAAGCTGTCGGTGGAGATACCCGACCACTCCTTCACGGTGATCGTCGGCCCGAACGCCTGCGGCAAGTCCACCCTGCTGCGCGCCCTTTCCCGCATGCTGAAGCCCTCCGAGGGCCGGGTGCTGCTCGACGGGCAGGCCATCCAGTCGATGCCCGCGAAGAAGGTCGCCCGCACCCTCGGACTCCTGCCGCAGTCGTCGATCGCGCCCGACGGCATCACGGTCGGCGACCTCGTCGGCCGCGGCCGCTACCCGCACCAGGGCCTGCTGCGCCAGTGGTCCACGGAGGACGAGCGGGTGGTCCAGGAGTCGATGGCCTCCACCGGCGTCGCCGAACTCGCCGACCGCTACGTCGACGAACTCTCCGGCGGACAGCGCCAGCGCGTGTGGATCGCCATGGCGCTCGCGCAGCAGACCCCGCTGCTGCTCCTCGACGAGCCGACGACCTACCTCGACATCCAGCACCAGATCGACGTCCTCGACCTGTGCGCCGAGCTGCACGAGACGCAGGGCCGGACCCTCGTCGCCGTGCTGCACGACCTCAACCACGCGGCCCGCTACGCCACCCACCTGATAGCGCTGCGCGACGGCGAGGTCATCGCCGAGGGCGCGCCGAACGACATCGTCACGGCCGATCTGGTCGAGGAGGTCTTCGGCCTGCGCTGCCAGGTCATCGACGACCCGGAGACCGGGACACCGCTCGTGGTGCCCGCGGCCCGGAGGGCCCGCGTGGCGGCCGTCGGGGCTCCGGCGGCTACAGGAGGGTCCTGAGCCGGAACAGGTCCCGCAGGCCCGCCTCCAGCTTCACCCGGCCCGAACCCCACGCCTTCGCGAAGTTCAGCCGGCCGTCCACCATCGCCACCAGATCGTCGCCGGCCATGGCCAGACGGATCTGTGCCTTGTCCGGGGGCGGGCCCTGGAGCGTGTCGAGCACCTCGATCCGGCCGTCCTTGAGGCGGCCCACGAAGGTGACGTCCAGGTCGGTGACACGGCAGCTCAGCGACCGGTCCAGGGCCGCCGCGGTGCGTACGTCCCCTTCCGCGCTCGCCATGTTGTCCGAAAGCTTGTCGAGTGCGGCGCGGCACTCCTCAATCGTCGCCATCGTGATCGACGGTACCGCAGCGCTTCGCGGTAGCGTCGGGGCATGAGCGACTCAGTTCCCGAGGGCGAGGTCCCGCAGGCCGCGATGCCCGCGGAGCCCGGCGCGCCCGCACCGGCACCGCCGGATCCGGCGTACGACCCCGCGGGACCGGCCCCGCTGAACGTCCCGCGCGTGCCCTCGGGCGACGCGGACGTCGACGCCCAACTCGACCGGCTCGCGGACGCCGACCACCTCGCGACGGACGGGCACGTCGAGGTGTACGAGGATGTACACCGGGGGCTGCGCGACGCGCTCACCGCGCTCGACGCCCGCCCGGGACCTCCGGCGCCCCCATCGACGTACCCGAGGAGCTGAACCGAACGTGGCAGGAGTGGCGCGCCGACGCCTCGACGCCGAGCTGGTCCGCCGGAAGCTCGCCCGCTCGCGCGAGCACGCGGGCCAGCTGATCGCCGCGGGGCGGGTCAGCGTGGGCAAGACCCTCGCGACCAAGCCCGCCACCCAGGTGGAGACCGCGGCCGCGATCGTCGTCACGAAGGACGACAACGATCCCGACTACGTCTCGCGCGGCGGGCACAAGCTCGCCGGCGCCCTCGCCGCCTTCGTGCCCCAGGGGCTGAAGGTCGAGGGGCGGCGGGCGCTCGACGCCGGCGCCTCCACCGGAGGCTTCACCGACGTGCTGCTGCGCGCAGGCGTCGCCCACGTCCTCGCCGTCGACGTCGGTTACGGACAACTCGCCTGGTCTCTGCAGAGCGATGAACGCGTCACCGTCAAGGACCGTACGAACGTACGCGAGTTGACGTTGGAGGCGATCGATGGGGAGCCCGTGGACCTTGTTGTCGGGGATCTGTCCTTCATCCCGCTCGGACTGGTGCTGCCCGCCCTCGTGCGGTGCGCGGCGCCGGATGCCGACCTGGTGATGATGGTCAAGCCACAGTTCGAGGTGGGGAAGGACCGGCTGGGCAGCGGCGGAGTCGTGCGCAGCCCGGAGCTGCGCGCCGAGGCCGTGCGCGCGGTGGCCGGCCGCGCCCGCGAGCTGGGGCTCGGAGTACAGGGTGTGACCGCAAGCCCGTTGCCCGGACCCTCGGGCAACGTCGAGTACTTTCTGTGGCTGCGGGCCGGGGCACCCGACCTCGACCCGGCCGACGTTGACCGTGCAGTGGCGGAGGGGCCGCGTTGACACAGACCCGAGCTCGTACTGTTTTCCTGCTGGCCCACACCGGGCGTCCGGCAGCCATCCGCAGCGCCGAACTGGTCGTCGAGGGCCTGCTGCGCTCGGGGATCGGCGTGCGGGTCCTGGAGGCCGAGGCGGCGGACCTGCCGCTCCCCGACCAGGTGGAACTCGTCAAGGAGGCCACCCCGCAGTGCCTCGACGGCTGCGAGCTGCTCATCGTCCTCGGCGGTGACGGCACACTGCTGCGCGGCGCCGAGTTCGCCCGGGCCTCCGGGGTCCCGATGCTCGGCGTCAACCTCGGACGCGTCGGCTTCCTCGCCGAGGCCGAGCGGGACGACCTGGACAAGGTCGTCGACCGCGTGGTGACCAAGGCGTACGAGGTCGAGGAACGCATGACCGTCGACGTCGTCGTCCACCAGAACGGCGACATCGTGCACACCGACTGGGCGCTGAACGAGGCGGCCGTGCAGAAGGTGTCCGCCGAGAAGCTCCTCGAGGTGGTGCTGGAGATCGACGGGCGGCCCGTCACCGGGTTCGGCTGCGACGGGATCGTGTGCGCGACCCCGACCGGCTCGACGGCGTACGCCTTCTCCGCGGGCGGGCCGGTCGTCTGGCCCGAGGTCGAGGCACTGCTCATGGTGCCGATCAGCGCGCACGCCCTGTTCGCCAAGCCGCTGGTCACCTCGCCGGACTCGGTGCTCGCCGTGGAGGTGCTGCCGCACATCCCGCCGGGCGTGCTGTGGTGCGACGGGCGGCGCACGGTGGAGCTGCCCCCCGGCGCGCGCGTCGAGGTGCGGCGCGGGGCCGTGCCCGTACGCCTGGCGCGGCTGCACCACGCCTCCTTCACCGACCGGCTGGTCGCCAAGTTCGCCCTGCCGGTCGCCGGCTGGCGCGGGGCACCCCACTAGCGGTACGAGGAC
Organism: Streptomyces sp. NBC_01428; assembly: GCF_036231965.1. Lineage (NCBI taxonomy): Bacteria > Bacillati > Actinomycetota > Actinomycetes > Kitasatosporales > Streptomycetaceae > Streptomyces > Streptomyces sp. NBC_01428. The sequence continues at coordinate 7,097,103 of NZ_CP109499.1, forward strand.
GACCGGGGCTCCGCATGTGCGGAGCCCCACTCCCGCGGGTGACAACGGCCTCTTTGTGCGGCCTTGTCACCTGCGCCTTCGCACCCGCGGGGCGGGGCCCGTCGCACACCCCGCCCCTGACCTCGTAAGGTCGTGTCCGTGTTGGAGGAGATGCGGATACGGTCGCTCGGAGTCATCGACGACGCGGTGGTCGAGCTGTCGCCCGGCTTCACCGCCGTGACCGGTGAGACCGGCGCGGGCAAGACGATGGTGGTCACCAGCCTCGGGCTGCTGCTGGGCGGGCGCGCGGACCCGGCCCTCGTACGGATCGGCGCCAAGAGCGCCGTCGTGGAGGGGCGGATCACCGTTCCCCCGGGCGGGACGGCCGTCGTACGGGCGGAGGAGGCGGGTGCCGAGCTGGACGACGGCGCGCTGCTGTTCAGCCGTACCGTTTCGGCCGAGGGGCGCTCACGGGCCCACCTGGGTGGACGCTCGGTGCCGGTGGGCGTGCTCGCCGAGCTCGCCGACGAACTCGTCGCGGTGCACGGGCAGACCGACCAGCAGGGCCTGCTCAAGCTGTCCCGGCAGCGGCAGGCCCTGGACCGGTACGCCGGCGACGCGGTCGCCGTGCCCCTCGCCAAGTACGCGGGCGCCTACCGCCGGCTGCGGGCGATCTCGGCCGAACTGGACGAGATCACCACCCGCGCGCGGGAACGCGCCCAGGAAGCCGACCTGCTGCGCTTCGGGCTCGAGGAGATCGCGGCCGTGGAGCCGCGCGCCGGCGAGGACACCGAACTGGCGGCGGAGGCGGAGCGGCTCGGCCACGCGGAGGCCCTCGCCTCGGCCGCCACGGTCGCCCACGCCGGGCTCGCGGGCAATCCCGAGGACCCGGAGGGCATCGACGCGGCCACCCTCGTCGCGGGCGCCCACCGTGCCCTGGAGGCCGTGCGCTCGCACGACGCGGCCCTCGCCACCCTGTCCGGCCGGATCGGCGAGATCGCCATCCTGCTCGGCGACGTGGCGGGAGAACTCGCCGGGTACGCCGACGACCTCGACGCCGACCCGCTGCGGCTCGCGGCGGTCGAGGAGCGCCGCGCCGCACTCACCCAGCTGACCCGCAAGTACGGCACGGACATCGACGCCGTGCTCGCCTGGGCCGAACAGGGCGTCACCCGGCTCAACGAACTGGACGGCGACGACGACCGGCTCGGCGAACTGACCGCCGAGCGGGACGCGCTCCGTGCCGAACTGGGCGGACTCGCCCAGGCGTTGACCGACGCCCGGGCGGAGGCCGCCGAACGCTTCGCCGCCGCCGTCACCGCCGAACTGGCCTCGCTCGCCATGCCCCACGCGCGCGTCTCCTTCGAGATCCGGCAGGCCGACGACCCGGAGGGCGTCGAGGTCGGCGGCCGCACGGTGGCCTACGGCCCGGCGGGCGTCGACGAGGTGGAGCTGCTGCTCGCCCCGCACCCCGGCGCGCCGCCGCGGCCCATCGCCAAGGGGGCGTCGGGCGGTGAACTCTCGCGCGTGATGCTCGCGGTGGAGGTCGTGTTCGCGGGCACGGACCCGGTGCCGACCTACCTGTTCGACGAGGTCGACGCGGGTGTCGGCGGCAAGGCCGCCGTCGAGATCGGGCGCCGCCTCGCCCGGCTCGCGAAGACCGCGCAGGTCGTCGTCGTGACGCACCTGCCGCAGGTCGCCGCGTTCGCCGACCGCCAGCTGCTGGTCGAGAAGACCAACGACGGGTCGGTGACCCGCTCCGGCGTGAAGGTCCTGGAGGGCGAGGACCGCATCCGCGAACTGTCCCGGATGCTCGCGGGCCAGGAGGACTCGGAGACGGCCCGGGCCCACGCCGAGGAACTCCTCGCAACGGCCCGCGCGGACGGCTGAGCCGACCACCGCGCGGTTTCGGGCCGGGGTTCCGGTGCCACCGGCGGCGCCGCCGGTGCGCCGACGGCTCAGGCTTTCCATCCGCCGCCTCGGTCGGCCGCCCTCCGAGGCTGCGGCGCACCGGACCGGCTGCCGGCGTGGCCGTGTGGAGGGGCGTGCGGGGTGGCGGATGCGACCCGTGGTGGTCGTGTGAACCAGGTGGGGGTCGGGGCGGAGGGGCCTCTCGGGGGTGGATGGGGTCGGTGTGGCGTCGAAGGGCGTCGGACCGGGGCATTTCTCACTCGTCCGGGTGACCGTCGTCGTCGAGTTGCCTTCTCTGACGTGCCCTCGTCGCGACGGCTGTGCCGGAACACCCGTACGGCCTGGCATCCTTGGCGTAGATACGCCGTGCACGACGTGCGGTCCATCCCCTCCGCGCGATCCTTCTGTACGTTTCTTCGTGACGGTCCACGCCGAACCAGGAGCCCCGGCCACGTGAGCCACGTGAGCAGCCACTCACCGCACGGCCAGTCGCCGCTGCGCACCGTGCAGGTGCTCGGCGGCGGCAGCGCGGGCAGCAGCGCGCACGTGCGGTCGCTGGCCTCGGGACTCGTCGCGCGGGGCGTACGGGTCACCGTGTGCGCCCCCACCGAGGCCGACCGCGCGTACGGGTTCTCCGGAGTGGGCGCGCATCACGTCCCCGTCCCCCGCAGCAGCGATCCCTCCTCCGTGTCCGCGCTGCGGGCGGCCTGCGCCGAGGCCGATCTCGTGCACGCGCACGGGCTGCACGCCGCGCTGCGAGCGGCCCTCGCGCTCAGCGGGCGGCGCGTGCCGCTCGTCGTCACCTGGCACACGCGCGCCGACGCCGAGGGAGCGCGGGCCCATCTCCTGCGCCTCCTCGAACGACGGGTCGCCCGCGCCGCGTCCGTGGTCCTCGGCACCTCCTCCGACCTGGTGGACCGGGCACGCCGCAGGGGAGCGCGCGACGCGCGGCTCGCCGCGGTCGCGCTGCCCGCGCCGCGCCCGCCCGTCGAGCCCGCGGACCCGGACCGCTGCCGACACAAGGCGCGCGCCGAACTCGGTTCGACCGAGCGCCCGTTGCTCATGGCGGTCGGTTCGCTCGACCGGCAGCGCGGCTACGAGACCCTGCTGGACGCGGCGCACGTCTGGTGCCGGCTCGATCCCGTGCCGCTGCTCGTCATCGCGGGGGAGGGGCCGCTCCGCGCGGTCCTCCAGCGCCGTATCGAGGACGAGGAACTGCCGGTCCGGCTCATCGGGCGGCGCGACGACATCACGGAGCTGCTCGCGGCCGCCGACCTCGCGCTCCTGCCGAGCAGTTGGGAATCACGGTCGGTCCTCGCGCAGGAGGCACTGCACGCGCGGGTGCCGCTCGTCGCGACCGCGGTCGGCGGCATCCCCGAACTCGTCGGCGACGCCGCCGAACTCGTCCCGTACGGCGACGCGAGGGCGCTCGGCGAGACGGTCGTACGGCTGCTGGCGGATCCGGTACGCCAGGAGGAGCTGCGTGAGCGCGGCACCCGGCAGGCCGCGAGCTGGCCGACCGAGGACGAGACGGTGGCCCAAGTGCTCAGCGTGTACGACGAGTTGACGCAAGCCCAGCTGTCGCACTGATCCGGGCCGATCCGTGGCCCGCTCCGGGCGGCGGTCCGTGACCCCTGGCGATCCACGCGGTGTCCGCTACGGCACGTGCCTGCGGGCCCGCAGTGCCAGGCTCAACGCCAGGACCGTCTGCGGGTCGTCGAGGTCGGTGCCCAGCAACTCCCCTATCCGGGCCAGCCGGTTGTAGAGGGTCTGCCGGTTGAGGTGCAGTTCACGGGCGGTCTCCGCCTTGCGGCCCGCGTGCGCCAGATAGGTCTCCAGGGTCGGCAGCAACGGCGGCTTGGAGCGGCGGTCGTGATCGCGCAGCGGGCCGATCGCCCGGTCGACGAAGGCGGCCAGGTCGGGATGCTCACGCAGCCGCCACAGCAGCAGGTCGATGTCCAGCCGGCGGGCGTCGTACCAAGGACGGTCGGACAGGCCCTGCGCGGCCGTCGCCGTCTCCGCCGCGTGCCGCAGGCCCGCCGACGCGGCCGCCCAGCCGCCCGCCACCCCGACCACCACGACCGGCGGCTGTGCCCCGGGCCGCTGCATGCCCGCCCGCTCCACACCCGCACGCAGGGCCGCCGCGACCCGGTCGGCGACGGTCGCGCGTTCCGACTCCGCGCGCAGGCCGAGGAGCAGCGGGACACGGCCCTCCACGGGACGGACGCCCAGCAGGACCGGGACGCCGACCGAGGCCAGCTCCTCGGCGACCGCGCGGGCGAGGACCGCCCAGCCGCCGCCCGGCGCGAGACCGTCGGCCAGCCGCATCACGACCGGCAGGAGTGGGCTGGTACCGGGCTTGAAGCCGAGCACGCGGGCCTGTGCCGGGGCGTCCTCCGCCTCGATACGGCCCTCGGCGAGATCCGTGAGGAAGTCACCGCGTCCGCGCGCGGCCAGCTCTTCCTCCTGGCGGGCCTGCATCAGCACGACGGCCAGGATGCCGGCGGCCCGTTCGGCGGCGAGCCGGTGCACCGGGGCGACGGGGGCACTGACCGGCAGCACGACCAGACGTGCCCGCACGGAACCGGTGCCCGGTCCGCCTCCGGGCACGTCCACCAGGGTCGTCCCCGCCGGCGGCTCCTCCTTGTGCTGGCCGCGCATCCCCTCCCAGACCTGGAGCGGGTCGGCGCCCGCGGCTCCGGACCCGGCCGAGTAGAGCAGCTGCCCGTCGGCGGTCTCCAGGAAGACCGGGTTGCCGCTGAAGTCGGCGAGAATGCGCAGCACTTGGGGTACCCCGCCGCCGCCGAGGAGAGCCTCGGTGCAGCGCCGGTGCACCTCTTCGGCCTGCTGCAGCAGGGTGTAGTGGCCGTTGACGATCTCGGTGTGGATCTCCTCCGTGACCGTCACGAAGGGCACCTCGCGGTGCAGCTGGACCAGCGGCAGGCCGGCCGAGCGTGCCGTCTCCACGAGGGCGGCGGGCAGCCGGGTGAAGCGCGGGCCGAGTTCCACCACGAGCGCGGCGATACCCCGTTCGGCGAGGGTGCGGACGAACGCCCGCTGCTCGGCGGGGCGGGTGCCGAGCCCGTATCCCGTGGTCAGCAGCAGTTCGCCGCCCTTGAGGAGCGAGGCGATGTTCGGCACCTCGCCGGCGTGCACCCAGCGCACGGTGCGCTGCAGCCGGTCGGCCCCCGCGAGGATCTCCGGCAGCCCGCTCCGCAGGCCGGGCAGCTCGAGGGCCCGCTGCACGGTGATTCCGGCGCCCTGGGTGTCGTAACGGCTGTCCATGCTGCGGACGCTACCCGCGGACGGGGCGCCGGGGCATCTCCGCCGCCGCACGGTGGTCCGCGCGGGGAGCGGCCACCACCCGGTCCCGGTGGATCGGGCGCGGTGGGGCGGATGCCCGGGTGCGCCCGATCCGGGCGGGATCAGCCGCCGTACGCCCCGCTCGCGGTGAGCCGCAGGGCCGTGTCGATCAGCGGGACGTGGCTGAAGGCCTGCGGGAAGTTACCGACCTGGCGCTGCAGGCGCGGGTCCCACTCCTCGGCGAGCAGACCGAGGTCGTTGCGCAGGGCGAGCAGACGCTCGAAGAGCTTGCGGGCCTCGTCGACCCGCCCGATCATCGCGAGGTCGTCGGCCATCCAGAACGAGCAGGCGAGGAACGCGCCCTCGTCGCCCTCCAGACCGTCCACGCCCGCGTGCTCGCCCGTCGTCGGGTAGCGCAGGATGAAGCCGTCCGCGGTGGACAGCTCGCGCTGGATCGCCTCGATGGTGCCGATCACGCGCTTGTCGTCCGGTGGCAGGAAGCCCATCTGCGGGATCAGCAGCAGCGAGGCGTCCAGCTCCTTGGAGCCGTACGACTGCGTGAACGTGTTCCGCTCCTTGTCGTAGCCCTTCTCGCAGACGTCCCGGTGGATGTCGTCGCGCAGCTCGCGCCACTTCTCCAGCGGGCCGTCCGCGTCACCGGACTCGATGAGCTTGATCGTGCGGTCCACGGCGACCCAGGCCATCACCTTGGAGTGCACGAAGTGCCGGCGCGGGCCGCGGACCTCCCAGATCCCCTCGTCCGGCTGGTCCCAGTGGTCCTCCAGGTAGCGGATCAGCTTCAACTGGAGCAGCGAGGCGTAGTCGTTGCGGGACAGGCCCGTCATGTGGGCCAGGTGCAGGGCCTCGGTGACCTCGCCGTAGACGTCGAGCTGGAGCTGGTGCGCCGCGCCGTTCCCGACGCGGACCGGCGCCGAACCCTCGTACCCGGGCAGCCAGTCGAGCTCGGCCTCGCCCAACTCCCGTTCGCCCGCGATGCCGTACATGATCTGCAGGTTCTCCGGGTCGCCGGCGACCGCGCGCAGCAGCCACTCGCGCCAGGCGCGGGCCTCCTCGCGATAGCCGGTGCGCAGCAGCGAGGAGAGGGTGATGGCCGCGTCGCGCAGCCAGGTGTAGCGGTAGTCCCAGTTGCGGACGCCGCCGATCTCCTCCGGGAGGGAGGTGGTCGGCGCGGCGACGATGCCGCCCGTGGGCGCGTAGGTCAGCGCCTTCAGCGTGATCAGGGAACGCACCACGGCCTCGCGGTAGGGGCCGTGGTACGTACATTGGTCGACCCAGTCGCGCCAGAAGTCCTCGGTCGCCTCGAGGGACTGCTCCGGCTCGGGCAGCGCGGGCGGCACCTTGTGCGAGGGCTCCCACGAGATCGTGAAGGCGATCCGGTCACCCGGCGCGACCGTGAAGTCGGCGTACGTGGTCAGGTCCTTGCCGTACGTCTCGCAGTCCGTGTCGAACCAGACCGAGTCCGGTCCGGCGACGGCGACCGTGCGGCCCTCGTGCTTGTGCACCCAGGGCACCACGCGGCCGTACGAGAAACGCATCCGCAGCGCGGAGCGCATCGGCACGCGGCCGGTGACGCCCTCGACGATCCGGATGAGCTGCGGGGCGCCGTCACGCGGGGGCATGAAATCGGTCACCCGGACCGTGCCCCGCGGGGTGTCCCACTCGGATTCGAGGATGAGCGAGTCGCCGCGGTACCGGCGGCGCGCCGCCGTGGGGGGTTCGGTGTCGGCCGCGTGGGCGGGCCCGAGCCGCCAGAATCCGTGTTCCTCCGTGCCGAGCAGTCCTGCGAAGACGGCATGGGAGTCGAAGCGGGGCAGGCACAGCCAGTCGACTGTGCCGTCCCGGCAGACCAGCGCGGCTGTCTGCATGTCTCCGATGAGTGCGTAGTCCTCGATGCGCCCGGCCACGTGCATCTCCAGTCGAACGGCCACGGCGCCCCTGCGCGGGGCGGTCGCTCTTGCGGTCAAGGGAACGTAGGTAGTGCGGAAAAGTAGGCAATGCGGAACTTCGGTATTGCTGAGGATCGGGGGTGGGGGGACGTAGTTCGTACGTCGCTGCGGAGCGTCCGTTTCAGTGTGAGGGGCGATCCGATTGTCGTCTCGAAACGAACTGACAAGCCCTTTTTGTTCCGGATACGGACGGGATGATGCCGTGTACCGGCGGGACTCGGCAGCGAGTGTCCGAGCAGGATACGACGCACGTGGAAGATCCGCGTGCCGCTCCCGGCAACCCGGCTGGGCCGATCGAGTGAGCGGTGTGCGGGGTGTGTGCCGAGGTGTGCGCGGAGCGTGGCCGGAAGCAGCCTCGTTCGGTCGCTGATACCCTGGTAGCCCGTGGACCGGTGGGCAAGAAACCCCCGAACCGCAGCGACGGCGCCTCCGGAAATCTCCGGACCCCACGCCGGTACGCACCCCAGACCGCGACCACGGGAGCCCCCTCTTGGCCATGCCGCCCGCTGCTTTCCGAAACAGCACTGCCACGACGACCAAGCACATCTTCGTCACCGGGGGTGTCGCCTCCTCCCTCGGCAAGGGACTGACGGCCTCCAGCCTGGGCGCGCTGCTCAAGGCGCGGGGTCTGCGGGTCACGATGCAGAAGCTCGACCCGTACCTGAACGTCGACCCGGGCACGATGAACCCGTTCCAGCACGGTGAGGTGTTCGTCACGAACGACGGCGCCGAGACGGACCTGGACATCGGTCACTACGAGCGCTTCCTCGACGTCGACCTCGACGGCTCGGCCAACGTCACCACCGGCCAGGTGTACTCCACCGTCATCGCCAAGGAGCGGCGCGGCGAGTACCTGGGCGACACGGTGCAGGTCATCCCGCACATCACCAACGAGATCAAGCACCGCATCCGCCGGATGGCCACCGACGACGTCGACGTCGTCATCACCGAGGTCGGCGGCACGGTCGGCGACATCGAGTCCCTGCCCTTCCTGGAGACGGTCCGCCAGGTCCGCCACGAGGTCGGCCGCGACAACGTGTTCGTCGTGCACATCTCGCTCCTCCCGTACATCGGCCCGTCCGGCGAGCTGAAGACCAAGCCCACCCAGCACTCGGTGGCGGCGCTCCGCAACATCGGTATCCAGCCGGACGCGATCGTCCTGCGCGCCGACCGCGAGGTGCCCACCGCCATCAAGCGCAAGATCTCGCTGATGTGCGACGTCGACGAGGCCGCCGTGGTCGCCGCCATCGACGCCAAGTCGATCTACGACATCCCGAAGGTCCTGCACACCGAGGGCCTGGACGCCTACGTCGTCCGCAAGCTGGACCTGCCGTTCCGCGACGTGGACTGGACGACCTGGGACGACCTGCTCGACCGCGTCCACAACCCCGTCCACGAGATCACCATGGCGCTCGTCGGCAAGTACATCGACCTGCCCGACGCCTACCTCTCGGTCACCGAGGCGCTGCGCGCCGGCGGGTTCGCGAACAAGGCCCGCGTCACGATCAAGTGGGTCACCTCCGACGACTGCAAGACCCCCGCCGGTGCCGCGGCCCAGCTCGGGGACGTCGACGCGATCTGCATCCCCGGCGGCTTCGGCGACCGCGGCGTGTCCGGCAAGGTCGGCGCCATCCAGTACGCCCGCGAGAACGGGATCCCGCTGCTCGGCCTCTGCCTCGGCCTGCAGTGCATCGTGATCGAGGCCGCGCGGAACCTGGCCGACATCCCGGACGCCAACTCCACCGAGTTCGACTCCGCCACCGGCCACCCGGTCATCTCCACGATGGCCGAGCAGCTCGACATCGTCGCCGGCGAGGGCGACATGGGCGGCACCATGCGACTGGGCATGTATCCGGCCAAGCTCGCCGAGGGCTCGATCGTGCGCGAGGTGTACGACGGCAAGGAGTACGTCGAGGAGCGCCACCGTCACCGCTACGAGGTGAACAACGCCTACCGCGCCGAGCTGGAGAAGAAGGCCGGTCTGCAGTTCTCCGGCCTTTCCCCCGACGGCAAGCTCGTCGAGTACGTCGAGTACCCGCGCGACGTCCACCCGTACCTCGTCGCGACCCAGGCGCACCCCGAACTGCGCTCCCGCCCGACCCGGCCGCACCCGCTCTTCGCGGGCCTGGTCAAGGCCGCGGTGGAGCGCAAGACGGGCAGGTAACACAAGGGTTGTACGGTGGCCGGGGTGCCGACCCGCGGGTGAAACCGCAGGTCGCGCGCCCCGGCTCCGTCGACGGACCGGCTTCTTTGGGCACGTGTGGGAGGACAGACCATGACGATCAAGGACACCCCCGAGGAGTGGGAGGTCCGGGCGACCGAGACCCCCTTCAAGGGCAACAAGACCTCGGTACGCACCGACGACGTGGTCATGCCCGACGGGTCCGTCGTCCGCCGCGACTACCAGGTCCACCCGGGCTCCGTGGCCGTGCTCGCCCTCGACGACGAGGGCCGGGTGCTGGTGCTGCGCCAGTACCGCCACCCCGTGCGGCAGAAGCTGTGGGAGATCCCGGCGGGCCTGCTCGACATCCCCGGGGAGAACCCGCTGCACGCCGCCCAGCGCGAGCTGTACGAGGAGGCGCACGTCAAGGCGGAGAGCTGGCGCGTGCTGACCGACGTGTACACCACGCCCGGCGGCTGCGACGAGGCCGTGCGCATCTTCCTCGCCCGTGACCTCTCCGAGGCGGAGGGCGAGCGGTTCGACGTCGAGGACGAGGAGGCCGACATGGAGCTGGCCCGCGTTCCCCTCGACGACCTCGTCCGCGGTGTCCTCGCCGGCGAGCTGCACAACAACTGCCTGGTCGTGGGCGTCCTCTCGCTCGTCGCGGCGCGGCAGGGCGACGGGCTGGACGCTCTGCGTCCCGCCGAGGCGCCCTGGCCGGCGCGCCCCTTCGAGGCCTGACACCGGTTCCTCCCGCCACCCCTCCGGACGCGGAACACCCACCCGTCCGGAGGTGCCGGTCCTACGATCGCCTGATCCGATCGGGGGACGTCCCCGCCGCGCTCCTCCCGGATCGTCGCAGAGCGTGAACTAGGCTCTGGAAACGCCCGAACCGGAGTCCCGGCGGGCTTGCGCGCGCAGTGGAACGGGAGTGTGGCCCGTGGCGGATCAGGCAGTGGACGACGGCGGCACGAAGGTGTCGGCCAAGGGGCGGCGACCGGCTGCCGGGTCCGCTCCTACGGAGAGTCAGTTCCTGGGCCGTACCAGAGAGTTGAAGGAACTCCGGGCCGACATCGAACGCGCGGGGCTGGACACGTTGTCCGGCCGCAAGGCACCCCGCGCGCGGGTTCTCCTGATCGCCGGCAAACCCGGATCGGGCCGCACCGCGCTCGCCGCCGAACTCGCCGGGCAGGTCGCCGAGAGTTACCCCGACGGCATACTGCGAGCCCGGCTCACCGAACCCGACGGCACCCCCGTGCCCACCGAGTCCACCGCCCGTGAGCTGCTGACCGCGCTCGGACTGCCGACGCCTCCCGGGGCCGGCGCGGACGATCTCGGCGAACGGCTGCGCGAGGCCCTCGCGGTCCGCCGGGCGGTGCTCGTGCTCGACGACGCGGCCGACGCCGAACAGGTCGACGCGGTGCTGCCCGACTCCCCGGACTGCCTGGTCGTCGCCGTGTCCGAGGGACCGCTGACCGGGATCGCGGACGTCCGCCCCTGCACCCTCGGCGGCCTGGACACCAAGTCCGCCCTCGAACTCCTCGGCCACTTCACCGGCTCGGTGCGCATCACCGTGGACCCGCTCGCCGCCGAGGGACTGGTCGAGCTCTGCGCCGGTCAGCCGGCCGCCCTGGTGCTCGCCGGCGGCTGGCTCGCCGCCCGCCCGGCGTCCGCCGTCGCCGACCTCTCCAAGCACCTGCGGTCCGAGGGCGAGGACGGCACCGCGCTGGCCCGCGTCTTCCGGCTCGCCTACACCTCGCTGCCGAGCACGGCCGCGCGGATACTGCGCCTGCTCTCCCTCGCGCCCGCGGGCCTGGTGGACCCGCACACGGCCTCCGCGCTGGCCGGCTGCTCGGTCCAGGCCGCGCGCACCACGCTCGACGACTTCGCCGCGCTCGGCCTGCTCCACGCGGTCCCCGGCCCGCTGCCCCAGTACGAGGTCCCCGGCTGCCTGCAGCCGCTCCTCCAGGGACTCGTCGAGGCCCACGACCGTCCCGCCGAGGTGCAGCTCGCCCGTGCCCGGATGCTGGAGCGGACCGTACGGCTGCTGGTGTCCTGCCGCGCCATCACCGAGACCGACAGCTCGCCCGCCCAGGAGAAGCTCGCCGGGATGCCGCGCGCCCTGCGCTTCCCGAGCCCCCGGGCGGCCGAGGAGTGGCTGACCGTCCGCAAGCCCGCGCTGCTCGCCTCCGCCCGGCTCGCGGTGGCGGACGGGGAGCTGGACACCCTCGCCCGGCGTCTGATGGCCGCGCTGGTGCGGGCCATGGTCGCGCACTTCGGCACCCAGGCCGCCGCACCCGAGCTGTACGGCATCCACCGGCTCGTCCTGGACGTCGCCGAGCGCCGGAAGCTGCCCCGCGAGAAGGCCGCGGCCCTGCTGAACCTCGCCGACCTCGACGCGCAGACCGGCCGGAGCACGGATGCCCTCGCCCGCTACCGGGCCGCGCTGGACGCCGGACGCGAGGCGAACGACCCGTACGCGACCGGCCGCGCGATGGAATCCGTAGGCGGTGCCCACCAGGAGCTGGGCGACTACGACCGGGCCGCCGACTGGTACGGCCGGGCCCTCGCCGAGCGCCTCGCCCGCGGCGAGCGGGTGGACGCCGCCCGGCTGTACGGACGCCTCGCCACCGCGCACACCTACGCGGGCCGCTACGGCGAGGCGCTGGTCAACTGGCGCTCCGCCGTCGCCGGGCACCGCAAGAACGGCGATGTCGCCGCGCAGGCACGCGCGTTGAGCGAGACCGCGCGCGTCCAGGAGTACGCGGGACGGCCCGAGGAGTCGTTGCGCACCTGCCAGGAGGCCGTCGAGTGGGCGCGTCGCGCGGACGACGTACGGCTGCAGGCCGCGCTGCAGCTCCGGCTGGCCGACACCCTGGACCGGCTCGGCGACCCGGCGGCCGCCCGGCTGCACCGCGCCGCCGCCGAGCGCATGCTGGGAGAAGAGCTCCCGGAGAGCGCAATCGACCCGGAACAGGACGCTAACGCCTGCGAAATCCGTAGTGCATCCGCTGAAGGTTGATGCATTGAAAGGCTAGACAGAAAGAATCCCTTCATTAGACTGGCTCCGCCGCGTTCTTCCGTGGTGTCTCCCGGTGTGCTCCCGTATGCCGGGTATGACATGCATCGCCTGGCTTGCATCGCCTCGGCGTGCATAGCCCCGAACCCTCTGAGCCAAGGACCGTGATCGACGTGAAGGTCGGCATCCCCCGCGAGGTCAAGAACAACGAGTTCCGGGTGGCCATCACCCCCGCCGGCGTGCACGAGCTGGTGCGCCACGGCCACCAGGTCGTCGTCGAGCAGAACGCCGGTGTCGGCTCCTCGATCACGGACGAGGAGTACGTCTCCGCCGGTGCGCAGATCCTCGGCACCGCCGACGAGGTCTGGGCCACCGCCGACCTGCTGCTCAAGGTCAAGGAGCCGATCGCGGAGGAGTACCACCGCCTGCGCAAGGACCAGACGCTCTTCACGTACCTGCACCTCGCCGCCTCCAAGGAGTGCACGGACGCCCTCCTGGAGTCGGGCACCACGGCGATCGCGTACGAGACCGTCGAGCTCCCGAGCCGCGCGCTGCCGCTGCTCGCCCCGATGTCCGAGGTCGCGGGCCGGCTGGCCCCGCAGGTCGGCGCCTACCAGCTGATGCGCGCCAACGGCGGCCGCGGCGTCCTGCCGGGCGGTGTCCCGGGCGTGCTCGCCGCCAAGGCCGTCGTCATCGGCGGCGGCGTCTCCGGCTGGAACGCCGCGCAGATCGCCATCGGCATGGGCTTCCACGTGACCCTGCTCGACCGCGACATCAACAAGCTCAAGGAGGCGGACAAGATCTTCGGTACGAAGATCCAGACCGTCGTCTCCAACACCTTCGAGCTGGAGAAGGCCTGCCTCGAGGCCGACCTCGTGATCGGTGCCGTGCTCATCCCGGGCGCCAAGGCCCCGAAGCTGGTCACCAACGAGCTCGTGTCCCGGATGAAGCCGGGAAGTGTCCTTGTCGACATCGCGATCGACCAGGGCGGCTGCTTCGAGGACTCGCGTCCCACCACGCACGCCGAGCCGACCTTCCCGGTCCACAACTCGGTCTTCTACTGCGTCGCCAACATGCCCGGCGCGGTGCCCAACACCTCGACGTACGCGCTGACGAACGCGACGCTGCCGTACATCGTCGAGCTCGCCAACCGCGGCTGGGTCGAGGCTCTGCGCCGCGACAACGCCCTGGCCAAGGGCCTCAACACCCATGACGGCAAGGTTGTTTACCGCGAGGTCGCCGAGGCCCACGGCCTGGAGCACGTCTCCCTGGAGAGCCTGCTCAGCTAGGACCCGCGCAGGCGTCGAGAGTCGACATTCGCGGTCGACTCCGGGCTGACAAAAGGCGATACGTCAACACAGGTCGTCAACACCGCGCACCCGGCCGGACCTTGCCCGACAAGGTCCGGCCGGGTGTGTGTCGGGTCACTTTGCGACACTCGTTCAACTCGCCACGAACGTAACTCTTTAACCGATTCGCACACCGGTGAAACCTGCTGTGCGACGGCCTTACGCCCTTGACAGAGGGGTGTTCGGTTGCCGACACATCGGGTCGGGTCCGGCGGATTGTGTTGCTGCGGAGCGGTGACACGCCATAGAGTCGCCAACCGTCGGCATGGTGCCACGCTGACCTATCTAGAAGTTTCCTGGTCACCAAGGAGGTAAGACGACTTGTGAATGAGTCGACATTTACTCCCGGGGGTGGTCAACCAGGAATGCCGGCGCGGGGCCAGAGCCCCACGGGGCTCGAGGCTGTCGGCTCCGTCGCTGTCCGCACCTTCGCGGCCCACCAGAGTCCCCGTAGAACAGGGCTGACCCAGCCAGCACACCAGAGCATGGATGGCCATCACGTGAACGCCATGGCCGGCAACGGAAGTGGCGAGAACCACACCCACTTCGCCGACTACGACGAACTGCCCGAGGGGCACTTCTACGACCCCGACGCCGAGTACGAGCCCGATCCGGAGTACGCGGCCACGCTCGCGCCCGACGCGGCCCGCCAGCGCCGCGAGCGCATCGGCCCGACGGGGCGGCCCCTGCCCTACTTCCCGATCCCGGGTCCGCTGACCAGCCACGGCCCCGCGACGATCATCGCGATGTGCAACCAGAAGGGCGGCGTGGGCAAGACCACGTCGACCATCAACCTGGGCGCGGCGCTCGCCGAGTACGGCCGCCGCGTGCTCCTCGTCGACTTCGACCCGCAGGGCGCGCTGTCCGTGGGACTCGGCGTCAACCCGATGGAGCTCGACCTCACCGTCTACAACCTGCTCATGGAGCGGGGCATGGCGGCCGACGAGGTGCTCCTGAAGACGGCGGTCCCGAACATGGACCTGCTGCCCAGCAACATCGACCTGTCCGCCGCCGAGGTGCAGTTGGTGAGCGAGGTCGCGCGCGAGTCCACGCTCCAGCGGGCCCTGAAGCCGCTGATGGCCGACTACGACTACATCGTGATCGACTGTCAGCCCTCGCTCGGTCTGCTCACCGTGAACGCGCTGACGGCCGCCCACAAGGTGATCGTGCCGCTGGAGTGCGAGTTCTTCGCGCTGCGTGGTGTCGCGCTGCTCACGGAGACCATCGAGAAGGTCCAGGAGCGGCTCAACCCCGAGCTGGAACTCGACGGCATCCTCGCGACGATGTACGACTCCCGCACGGTGCACAGCCGTGAGGTGCTCGCACGCGTCGTCGAGGCCTTCGACGATCACGTCTACCACACCGTGATCGGCCGGACCGTCCGCTTCCCGGAGACCACCGTCGCCGGTGAGCCGATCACCACGTACGCCTCCAACTCCGTCGGTGCCGCCGCCTATCGCCAGCTCGCCAGGGAGGTGCTCGCCCGGTGTCACGCCGAGTGAGTCTGCCGGGGGCCGACGAACTGTTCCGTACCACCGGGGGAATGGCGCTCCAGTCGTCCACGCCCTCGCGCCGGACCAACGGCGAGGCCCGGGTGCCGGCGCCGGCCGGTGAGAGCGACGCGGCGGCCGCCGGGGAGGACGCACCGCACGCGGTGCCCGTCCAGGGCGGTGACGGCGAGGGCGACGAACATGTCGCCGCCGGTGCCGAGTCGTCCGACGCGGGGGAGTCCCGCAGCCGGGGCGGTGCCCCGGACCGTTCGGGGCGGCGCCCGCAGGCGCAGGAAGGTTCTGCCGCCCCCGGCGCAGCGGGACAGTCGTCCCGTAAACGCGGTCGGGCGGCCGCCAACCGGCGGCCCAGCGGGCGGGAGCGGCACGACGAGAAGATCACGGTGTACGTGTCCGCCGAGGAACTGATGGACCTCGAACACGCCCGCCTGGTGCTCCGCGGTGAGCACGGGCTCGCCGTCGACCGCGGGCGGATCGTCCGCGAGGCGGTCGCCGTCGTCCTCGCCGATCTGGAATCCCGCGGGGACGCGAGCATCCTCGTACGACGGCTGCGCGGGCGGTAGCGGTAGCCTGCGACGGCTATGACCTCGAACGACCCGCCTCCGACCGCCGCCTCCGGCGGCCGTCGGCGTGCGCTGGGGCGAGGGCCGGGCACGGCACCGGCGCCCGGTGGGGCCCAGCCCCCGCCGTCCCCGGAACCGTCCGGCCCGTCGGCCGGACCGCACGAAACGCCTCCGGGGCAGCCGACGGCCCCGGTGGGCCCCTCCGCCGAGGAGGCCGAGGCCCCGGGAGCACCCGAGGCGCCCGGCGTCCGGCACGGGAACCCCACCGAACCGCCTGAGGCGGCCCCAGAGGGCTCCGGCACGTCCGCCGGGCCCGCGAGTCCGGCCGGACTCCCCGAGGCGCTCCAAGGGCCCGCGGAGGCCGCCGAGGCCCTTCCGAGGTTCGCCGGGTCCGTCGGGTCCGACCGCTCCGCCGACGCGAGCGGAGCCGAGACCGACCCCTTCGTGCGTCCTGCCGGGTCCGCCGCGGAGTCCGACGGCGGCCCCGTCGCGGTCGCTGCCCGGACCGCGGTCCCGCCCGCGTCCAGCGCCCCGGCCGCCCTGCCTTCGCGCGCGCCCGATGACGCTCCGGCGGTGCCGGGCCAGGCGGGCACGGGCGGATCCGGCTCGCCCGGCACGACTCCCGGCGGGGCCGGGACAGCGGGCGGCGACGTCTCCGGCTCGACCGCCGTCACCGACGGCGCCGCTGGCGTCGAGCCCGTCGAGCCCGTGGACGACGGGGTCTTCAAGGTGCGGCTCTCGAACTTCGAGGGACCCTTCGACCTGCTGCTCCAGCTCATCTCGAAGCACAAGCTCGACGTCACCGAGGTGGCTCTGTCGAAGGTGACCGACGAGTTCATGGCGCACATCCGGGCGATGGGCCCGGACTGGGACCTCGACCAGACGACCGAGTTCCTGGTCGTCGCGGCCACCCTGCTCGACCTGAAGGCCGCCCGCCTGCTGCCGACCGCCGAGGTCGAGGACGAGGGCGACCTGGCCCTCCTGGAGGCACGGGACCTGCTGTTCGCACGGCTGCTCCAGTACCGCGCGTACAAGCAGATCGCCGACATCTTCAACGCCCGGCTCGAAGAGGAGGGCCGCCGCTACCCGCGTACCGTCGGCCTGGAGGCGCACCACGCGGCGCTGCTGCCCGAGGTGGTCATCAGCATCGGGCCGGAGGGCTTCGCCCGGCTCGCCGTGAAGGCGATGCAGCCCAGACCCAGGCCGCAGGTCTACGTCGACCACATCCACGCCCCGCTCGTCAGCGTGCAGGAGCAGGCGGGGATCGTGGTGGCGCGGCTGAGGGAACTGGGCGAGGCCAGTTTCCGGGCGCTGGTCGAGGACACCGACGACACCCTCACCGTCGTCGCCCGCTTCCTGGCCCTGCTGGAGCTCTACCGGGAGAAGGCCGTCGCCCTGGACCAGGAGGAGGCCCTCGGGGACCTGATGGTGCGCTGGACGGGCGGCGAGGGCGAGGACCGGCCGAGGGTGACGGACGAGTTCGACCGGCCCCCGGACCCGCTGGACGACGGGAACAGGCGGGCGGGCGGGAAGCCCGGGGAACCCGAGGAGGAGAAGGCGTGAGCGAGGACACCATGGAGACCCCCGCGGGGCCGCGCACCGTCGCCGACCTCGACCTCAGGCCCGCCCTGGAGGCCGTCCTGATGGTCGTGGACGAGCCCGCGACCGAGGAGCACCTCGCGAAAATACTGGAGCGGCCCAAGCGGCAGATCGCGGACGCCCTGCGCGCGCTGGCCGACGACTACACCGTTCAGGGGCGCGGATTCGAGCTGCGGCTGATCGCCGGCGGCTGGCGTTTCTACACCCGGCCCGAGTACGCGGCCGCCGTCGAGCGCTTCGTCCTGGACGGGCAGCAGGCCCGTCTCACCCAGGCGGCACTGGAGACGCTCGCCGTCGTCGCGTACCGCCAGCCGGTCAGCCGATCCAGGGTCTCCGCGGTCCGCGGAGTCAACTGCGACGGCGTGATGCGCACCCTCCTCCAGCGGGGTCTGGTGGAGGAGGCGGGCGCGGAACCCGAAACAGGTGCGATCCTGTACACGACGACGAACTACTTCCTGGAGCGAATGGGCCTTCGCGGTCTGGACGAGCTCCCGGAGCTCGCGCCCTTCCTCCCCGAGGCGGACGCGATCGAAGCAGAGACGCTGGAAGGGGTCCCGTCGTTCGATCCGGATGCACCGGATACAGACGCAGACGACACGACGACGACGGAACTTTGATGCGAAGCAGTGGCAGTGGCAGCGGCAGGAACAGCGGGCGCGGCAACCCGCGGGGAACCGGCGGGAGCGGCAGCTCGCGTGGGTCCGGCGGGAGCGGCGGTGCGCGCGGAAGCGGCGGCGGTCCGCGGGGGACCGGCGGAGGCGGCGCCCCCCGTGGGGCCGGCGGTTCGCGTGGGGCCGGCGGGAGCGCGGGATCGCGCGGAGCCGGCTCCCAGCCGAGGAGCGACGACCAGCCGAAGCGTCCCAGCAAGCCCCGTCCCGAGGAGCGTCGCTACGACGTAGGCCCCGGCGGCACGCACGAGGGCCCGAAGTCCGGGCGCGGCGCCTCGGCGCGCGGCGGCGCCAAGGGCGGCCCCAAGCAGAGCCAGCAGCGCGGCGGCCGCACGGAGCCCTCGCGCTCCCGTGAGTACGAGACGCGGACCGAGGAGCGCAACCGCGACCGGTACGCGGGCAAGCCCGACATCAAGCTCCCCAAGACCTTCCCGGGTGCCGAGGAGGAGGGCGAGCGTCTCCAGAAGATCCTCGCGCGAGCGGGCTACGGTTCGCGGCGTGCCTGCGAGGAACTGGTCGACCAGGCCAGGGTCGAGGTCAACGGCGAGATCGTCCTGGAGCAGGGGCTGCGCGTCGACCCGGAGAAGGACGAGATCAAGGTCGACGGCCTGACGGTCGCGACGCAGTCGTACCAGTTCTTCTCGCTGAACAAGCCCGCCGGTGTCGTCTCCACCATGGAGGACAACGAGGGCCGTCAGTGCCTCGGCGACTACGTGACGAACCGTGAGACGCGGCTCTTCCACGTCGGCCGGCTCGACACCGAGACCGAGGGCGTCATCCTGCTCACCAACCACGGTGAGCTCGCACACCGGCTGACCCACCCCAAGTACGGCGTGAAGAAGGTCTACCTCGCGCACATCGTCGGCCCGATCCCGCGTGACCTGGGCAAGCGGCTCAAGGACGGCATCCAGCTGGAGGACGGGTACGCCAAGGCGGACCACTTCCGCGTCGTCGAGCAGACCGGCAAGAACTACCTCGTCGAGGTGACCCTGCACGAGGGCCGCAAGCACATCGTGCGCCGCATGCTCGCCGAGGCCGGCTTCCCGGTCGACAAGCTGGTGCGCGTCTCCTTCGGCCCGATCACGCTGGGCGACCAGAAGTCGGGCTGGCTGCGCCGCCTGTCCAACACCGAGGTCGGCATGCTGATGGCCGAGGTCGGCCTCTAGTCCTCCGGCGGGTGGTCGCGCGACTCACCGCCCTCACGCCTCGCGCGTACGACGGCCGGTTCCGGAACTTCTCCGGGGCCGGCCGATTCGTTTTCGCCGCCCCGCCGGTCTGTACCGGTGAACGGACCACCGGTGTGCCGACGTGCGCCGGGTGCGACGAAGGGAGCGGCGATGACCGCGACGACGGACCGTGACGAGTTCGTCCGGCTGACCGGCCCGTACCGGCGGGAGCTGCTCGCCCACTGCTACCGCATGCTCGGTTCGGCCGACGACGCGGAGGACCTGGTCCAGGAGACGTACCTGCGGGCCTGGCGCTCCTACGAGGGGTACGAGGGCCGGGCCTCCCTGCGCACCTGGCTCTACCGGATCGCCACCAACACCTGTCTGACGGCGCTGGAGGGGCGAGGGCGGCGTCCGCTGCCCACCGGGCTCGGCGGGCCGGGAGACGCGCCGGAGGGCCCGCTGAGGGCCCCGGCGACGGACGTCCCCTGGCTCCAGCCGCTGCCCGACGCGCTCCTCGACCCGGCGACGGTCGTCGCCGCGCGCGGCACCCTGCGGCTCGCGCTGGTCGCCGCGCTGCAGAACCTGCCCGCGCGGCAGCGGGCCGTGCTGATCCTGCGGGACGTGCTGGCCTGGCGGGCGTCCGAGGTCGCCGCCGTGCTCGACACGTCGACCGCGGCGGTCAAGAGCACCCTCCAGCGCGCGCGTGCCCGCCTCGACGAGGTCGCACCGGAGGAGGACCTGGTGGTCGAGCCCGACGGGGCCGACGACCGCGAACTGCTCGACCGGTACATGCGGGCCTTCGAGAACGCCGACATGGAGGCGCTGCTCGGACTGCTGAGGGACGGCGTCGAGCTGGAGATGCCGCCCCATCTGGAGTGGTTCAGCGGCAAGAAGGACGTCCTGCGCTTCCTGCGGGTACGGGTGCTCTCCGGCCGCGCGCCGGGATGGATCCGCATGCTGCCGGTCCGGGCCAACGGGCAGCCCGCCGTGGCCGCGTACGAAGCCGGTGCCGACGGGGTGCTGCGGGCGCACTCCGTGCAGGTGCTCACCGTCGAGGAGGGGGCCGTCGCACGGCTCACCGTGTTCCTGGACCCGGACCGTTTCCCCGGGTTCGGGCTGCCCGGGGTGCTCGCGTGAACCCCGGTGAGCTGCTGGAGCGTTCCCTCGCCTACGCGCTGGGCGGGGTCGCCGCCGTCCCGCGCGCGGATCTCGGCCGCCCGACGCCGTGCGCGGAGTGGGACCTCGGGGAACTGCTCCAGCATCTCGACGACTCGCTGGACGCGCTTCACGAGGGAGTTGCCGAGGGCCGGGTCGGGCTGTGCCCCGCCGTGCCCGCCGCCGATCCGGTGTGCGCCTTCCGGGCGCGGGCCGGGGCACTCCTCGGAGCCTGGGCCGCCGTGTCCGCCGCGCCGCCCGCCCCCGCCGTGGGCGACCGCTGCCTCGACCTCGGGCTGCTGGCGGCGGTCGGCGCCCTGGAGATCGCGGTGCACGGCTGGGACGTGACGCAGGCGTGCGGCCGGCCCCGGCCGATACCGGCGGCGCTCGCGGCGGACCTGCTGCCCCTCGCGCCGGTCGTGGTGGCGGACGCCGACCGCGGGGTGCGGTTCGCCGATCCGGTCGCGGTCCCCGCCGGGGCCGGGCCGGGCGACGTGCTCCTCGCCTTCCTGGGACGCGGCCCCGGCCACGATTCCTTTCCGGGGCGGCGCCGGTCCGTCTTCCGTGAGTGATCCTCACGGAAGGAACCGTCATGACCGACACCACCGCCCGCGCCCCCGTCCAGCAGCCGACGCCCGTGCCCGCACGCCGTGCGTGGACCGTCGTGCTCGCCGGACTGGGGGCGCTGCTCTGCTCCCTGGACGTGGTCGTCGTGGCCACCGCGCTGCCCTCGCTGCGCGCCGACTTCGGGGCGAGCCTGTCCGACCTGGAATGGACGATCAACGCGTACAACCTCGTGTTCGCCTGCCTCACCCTGACCGGTGCCGCGCTCGGCGACCGCTTCGGCAGGCGGCGCATGTACGTCGCCGGACTCGCCGTCTTCACCCTGGCCTCGGCGCTCGCGGCGCTGTCCGGGGGCCCGGGGCAGCTCATCGGCGCGCGGGTGCTCCAGGGCGCCGGCGCGGCCGTCCTGCTGCCGCTCACCCTGACCCTGATCAGCGAGGCGTTCCCGGCCGAGAAGCGGGGCGTGGCCATCGGCGTGTGGGGCGGGGTGACCGGCCTCGGGGTGGCGGCGGGACCCGTTCTCGGCGGGGCCGTCACCGAGGGCCTGTCCTGGCAGTGGATCTTCTGGCTGAACGTGCCCACCGGGCTGGTGATGCTGCCCCTGGCCGCGCTGAAACTGCGCGAGAGTCACGGGCCGCGCCCACAACTCGACATCGTGGGGATGCTGTTGGCGGCCGTCGGACTGACCGGACTCGCCTGGGCGCCGGTGCGCGCCCCGCAGGCGGGCTGGGGGAGCGCCGAGGTGCTGGGCGCACTGGCCGTGGGAGCGCTCTTCACGGCGGCCTTCCTCGGCTGGGAGCGGTCGCGGGCGCGCTACCCGATGCTGCCCCTCGGATACTTCCGCAGGCGGGCCTTCTCCACCGCCAACGGCGTCGCCTTCCTGACCTTCATGTCGCTGCTCGGCTCCCTGTTCATGATCACGCAACTGTTCCAACTGGGGCTCGGGAACTCGCCGTTGCAGGCCGGTGTCCGCATCCTGGTGTGGACCGGCATGCCACTGGCGGTGGCGCCGCTCGCCGGCGCGCTCGCCGACCGGTTCGGCAACCGTCCCTTCATGCTCGGCGGGCTCGCCCTCCAGGCCGCCGGTCTCGGTCTGCTGGCGTGGCAGGTCGAGCCGGGCGTGGCCTACGGGCGGCTGGTCCTTCCGCTGATCGTCGCGGGCATCGGCATCTCGATGGTCTTCCCCACCGTCGCCAACGCGGTGACCTCGTCGGTCCCGCCCGCCGACGCGGGGGTCGCCGCCGGCGTCAACAACGCGCTGCGCGAACTCGGCGGAGTCTTCGGGATCGCCGTCGCCGCGGCCGTGTTCACCCGGTACGGGGGCTACGGCTCGGCCGAGCGGTTCGTCGACGGCTGCGGCCCCGCGCTGTGGGTCTCCGCCGGCGTCGCGGCCGTCGGAGCGCTCGTGGCGGCTCTCGCCCCGGCGCGCGCACCGGCGCAGGGGCTCGACGTGCGCCGGTCCGGAGCCCGTCGGGCCGAGTCTCCGAAGGCGGGGGCCGACGGGTGACCGACGCGGCCTCGGCCCGGGTTCCGCACCCCTTCCGCCGCCCCCGCCCCAGGCGCGGTCACCTCTCCCGCGGCCGCCCCGAGAATCCGCAACTTCCCTGGCTGTGAACCTTGTTGGGGTCCTCGCATCCCCTTTATAGTCGTACTGACCATAGTCAGGCTGACCATAAAGGGGATGAGGGTGTGACGTCGGAGGACGGCCGCGCACCGGGCGGTACGAGGCCCGAGGGATACGACAAGTACGCCTTCGAGCCGTTCGCCGTCACCGTCGACCTGGCCGTCCTGACCGTGCGCGCGGGCGCACTCCAGGTGCTGCTCGTCGAGCGCGGCCAGGAGCCGTACGCCGGCCACTGGGCACTGCCCGGCGGCTTCGTGCTGCCCCACGAGTCCGCGGAGGCGGCGGCACGCCGCGAACTCGCCGAGGAGACGGGCCTGTCGGACATCTCGGGGCTCCACCTGGAACAGCTGCGCACCTACAGCGAACCCGACCGCGACCCCCGGATGCGGATCGTCTCCGTCGCGTTCGCCGCGCTCATCGCCGACGCGCCCGAACCGCACGGCGGCGGAGACGCGGCGCAGGCCCAGTGGCTGCGGTTCAACGCGCTCGCCCCGCTCGCCTTCGACCACGACCGCATCCTCGCCGACGCCCACGAACGGGTGGGCGCCAAGTTCGAGTACTCCTGTCTCGCCACCTCCTTCTGTCCGCCCGAGTTCACCCTCGGAGAACTGCAGCAGGTCTACGAGACCGTGTGGGGCACCGCTCTCGACCGGCCCAACTTCCGCCGCAAGGTCCTCGCGACGCCGGGTTTCGTCGAACAGGTCCCCGGTGCCGCGCGCCTCACGGGCGGCCGCGGCAAGCCCGCCGCCCTGTACCGCGCGGGCGGCGCGAAAGCACTGCACCCACCCCTGCTGCGCCCCACCTCGGAAGGACGGCCCTGATGACCACCACCACCCTCGCGAAACGCGCCGCCACCGGCTCCCTGATCGGTCTGGCCCTCGGTGACGCGCTCGGTTTCCCCACCGAGTTCAACTCCGTGCCCGCCATCCTCGACAAGTGCGGCCCCTGGCGGCAGATGGCGCTGCCCCGGCCCGCGATCGTCACCGACGACACCCAGATGACGCTCGCCCTGGCCCGCGGACTGCGCACCGCCATGGACCGCGGGCTGCTCGGCCCGCTGCGGATGGAACGGCCGGTGCGCGAGGAGTTCGTGGACTGGTACCAGTCACCGCAGAACAACCGCGCCCCCGGCCGGACCTGCCTCACCGCCTGCAACCTCCTCAAGAACGAGAAGCGCCGCTGGCAGGAGGCCAGCCAGATCGGCTCCAAGGGCTGCGGCGCCAACATGCGGGTCGCACCCGTCGGGCTCGTCCGCGGCCTCAGTGACGAACAGCGCGCGGGGGCCGCACAGCTCCAGGCCGCGCTCACCCACGGCCACCCCACCGCGCTCGCCGCCTCGGACCTCACCGCCCACGCGGTCTGGCTGCTCGCCCAGGGCACCGAACCGATGGGACTCATCGGCAGACTGCGCTCGTACGCGTACGAGAACCGGCACCGCTATCACGCGCGCTGGCTCGGCGACCTGTGGAGCTTCGGCGAGGACGCCACACCGGAGCAGTACATCTCCCGCGGCTGGGACGAGTGCCTCGACGTCCTCGACAACCTCCGGCACGCCGTGCGCACCGTCTCGCCCGAGTCCGACCCCTGCATGGCCACCGGCGGGGGCTGGGTCGCCGAAGAGGCGCTCGCCACCGGCCTGCTGTGCTTCCTGCTGTTCGTCGACGAACCCGTCACCGCGCTGCGCCGCGCCGCCTGCACCTCGGGCGACTCCGACTCGATCGCCTGCCTGACCGGGGCGTTCGCCGGCGCCTACCACGGCTCCGGCGCGTGGCCCCGGGAGTGGGCCGACCGGATCGAGTACCAGGGCGACCTGATGTCCCTGGGGGCGCTCTGGGACGCTTGAGGGATGACAGACGCCCTGGACCTCGGCACCGACCTCGCGAGCGTGGTGGCCGAACAGCCCGACCCCGTGCTCTTCGCCACCGTCTCCGGGGCGCACCTGTACGGCTTCCCCTCGCGCGACTCCGACGTCGACCTGCGCGGTGTCCATCTGCTGCCCACGGCCGACCTCGTCGGACTGCGCGAGCCGGAGGAGACGCGGTCCCGCATGTGGCTGCGCGAGGGCGTCGAGATGGACCTGGTCACCCACGACCTGCGCAAGTTCGTAACGCTGATGCTGCGGCGCAACGGCTACGTGCTGGAGCAGCTGCTGTCGCCGCTCGTCGTGCACACCGGCGACGAACACCGGG
This sequence comes from Streptomyces sp. NBC_01428, assembly GCF_036231965.1. Lineage (NCBI taxonomy): Bacteria > Bacillati > Actinomycetota > Actinomycetes > Kitasatosporales > Streptomycetaceae > Streptomyces > Streptomyces sp. NBC_01428. The sequence continues at coordinate 7,121,831 of NZ_CP109499.1, forward strand.
AGCTGGTCTCGCTCGCCCCCGGCGTCCTCACCCGCCATCACGCCCACCACTACCGGGGGTTCGCCTCGACGCAGTGGCGGCTCTTCGAGCGGACCGGCGAACTCAAGCCGCTGCTCTACACGTTCCGTGTGCTGCTCACCGGCATCCATCTGATGCGCAGCGGCGAGGTCCAGGCCGATCTGCCCACGCTCGTGGGACAGGTCGCCTCTCCCGACTATCTCCCGGAGCTGATCGCCGAGAAGGCCGAGCGGGAGCACGGCACGGCCGACGTCCCCCGCGACCGGGTGGAGGCCGACGTCGAGCGGCTGCACGGCGTCCTCGACGAGGCCCAGGACACCTCGGCGCTGCCGGACGCCCCCTCCGTGCGCGACGCCCTGCACGACTACGTCGTCCGGGTCCGTCTCGACGCCGACCGACGGGCCGCGGTGGTCTCCTAGGGCGTGTCGTACGCGTCGGGCGCGCCGGATTCCCGGAGCGCCGACGCCCGGCGCGTCCGGATCAGGAAGTCCTCCACGCGTGCGTGGTCCGGCTCGGGCGGAAGCGGGCTGCGGGACTCCGCCTCCTCGGCCTCCGCCGCCAGCCGGGACATCCAGGTCTCGACCCGGTCCCAGGACAGCTCGCCCCGCCGCACCGCGAGGAGCGGCTCCCGGTGGTCGCCCACGTCGACCGTGAGGACGCCGGTGCGCAGCAGATCGCGCGAACTCATCAGGAGCCGCAGCAGATGCATGGCGTGCTTCCAGCGCGGGGCGCCGTGCCGGCGGACGTCGGCCTCCAGCTTCCTGTGCTGGCCCAGGGCGTAGCGGGCGAACGTCTCGTGTGCGTGACGGGACAGGAACGCGTCCCGGAGGGCGAGGAGTTCGCGCCCCACGTCGTCCGTGTGCGTGACGAGGGGGGAGTGCAGGCACTCCAGGATGTTCGGGTTGGCCCGCAGCGCGAGTGCGCAGAACCGCTCCAGCTCCCAGCTGAACTGCTCCTCCGCCGGCCCCTCGACATGGGTCGGCGGTTTCTCGAAGCGCCAGAACAGGGGGGTCGGGGCGAGGAAGACGCCGCGGACGTCCGTGTCGCTGTCGTCCGTGGCCAGCCCGAAGGCGCGCGACCCCATCACACAGGAGTAGACCGTGTGGTCACGCACCAGGGCGAGCGGGGAGGCAGGGGGCGCCACGGAGACCCGCGGCGCTCCGGATTCGGGACGCATGCCCGGAGCGTACGGGTCCTCTCACGCCGTGCGGATCGAATTTCCGTCCACGACGATCTTCTCCGCGGGCAGCGGACGCGGGGCGGGCCCGGCCTTCACCGCGCCGTTCTCGACACTGAACCTGCTCCCGTGGCACGGGCAGTCGATCGTGCCGTCGGCGACGGTGTTCACGGTGCAGCCCTGGTGCGTGCAGATCGCCGAGAAGGCCTTGAAGTCGCCCTTCTTCGGCTGGGTCACCACGATCTTCCGGTCCTTGAAGATCTTGCCGCCGCCGACCGGGATGTCGCTCGTCGAGGCGAGCTCCTCCCCGCTCGACGCCTTCGGCGAGGTGGTGTCCGAGGAGGAGTCCGAACCGCCTTCGTCCCCGTACTTGCTGCATCCCACGAGCAGCGCGGACGCCCCCGTCGCGAGGATCACGGTGCGCCGCGTCGAGCGGTGGGTCATGTCGTCACTCCGAACGTACGGAAGAACCAGAGGGCGGACGTCAGCCAGACGGCCGTGAGCACGGCGAAGACCAGGCCGCCGACGATCGGCAGCAGCCAGCCGGGCAGGCGCTCCCAGCGGAGCAGCAGCATCTTGGCACTGAAGGCACCGAAGAAGAAGCAACCGAGGAGCGAGTGCAGCAGGACGCGCGTCTCGTACGTCTGATAGCCCAACGCGTACAGACAGTGCACGGCGACCGGCACCGCCACCAGGAAGGCGATCCGCCCGGACCACCGGTGCAGCGTGGACGCCCAGCCGGGCCCCGGCAGCTTCCCGTACATCATGAGCGCCGACACGAACTGGACGACGGCGAAGAAGAACGCGGTCGTGGCGAGCCACGACTTGACGGCGCCGGTGCTGCTGAAGCCCGCGAGGTTGAAAGCCGTCCCGGCAGGGTCGTGCAGCCTGCCGTAGACACCGAGGCCGAGAGCGACCGCCCCCGCGACCAGGGCGGGGACGAGGTAGCGGGCCGGACTCCGCCGGCCGTGGGCGGGCGGCCGGACGGGAAAGCCCCGGGTGGCGGCGTTCGGGTCCACGGTCATGAGCTGCTCCCTGCGAGAGAGGGGGTCAGGGGGTGACGGGCCGCGCGACGATCCTGTGTCCGTCGATGGTCACGGCGCCGGTCTCCGGGTCGATCGCCGGAGCCTTCGACGGGGTGCCGTCACGGTCGACGACGCCGACCTGTCGTCCGCCCGGCAGCACGATCCAGCCGCCGTCGATCTTCGCCCCGCGCACGGTCGAGGTCGCCCGGTACAGCCCGGACGGCTTGACCGCGCGGTCGGCCGTGAAGCCGTAGCGGCGCCCGCCGAGGTCGACGGTCCCGCGGATCCGCCTGCCGTCGTCGAGCGTGCCGTTCAGCTCGGCGCCGCCGCGGCCCGTGAGCTTCATGGCGCCGTCGCTGCCGACGTCACCCTTCAGCCAGGACTCCTTGTCGTGCCCGTCGCAGAAGTACGCGATCGCCTTCCCGTTCCGCAGGGAGACCGCGACCGCCGACGAGTCGTCGTCGGTGCGGCCCGCGTAGTCGGCGTCGGGCGCCGGGCGGACCGCGCGCGACGACGAGGGCGACGACGAAGGCGCGGAGGGCGACGAACCCGGCGACGAGGGGTCCGGTGAGGACGGGGACGCGGAGGCCCCGGGTGCGGCGGATGCGGCGGGCGACACCGTGGCGCCCGGCGGGTTCTTCTGGTCGGCCGACGCGGTTCTCGTCCCCGTGGCCGCGTTGAGCGTCAGAAGGAACACGCCGAGCACGAGCCCCGCGAGAAGGGTGAGAAGTGGTCCTGGACGCTTCATGCGGGCCATACGGGCCTCCCCCGAGGCGAGTCTCCTGCCATCAGAGCGGACCCGCGGCTCCGCGTCCAGGGGCGCACAGGGGCGTTCTCACCACAAGTGGCGGAAAGGGGTGATTCCGGTGACATTGGCAGAGCCTGAGGCCGGGTGGGCATCTCCCGCCGGCCGCACTCACGAAAGGCGGGACCATGGCGGGTGACGATCTCGGCAGTCTGCTCGGCGGCCTCCTCGGCGGGGGCGGCCGGTCCGGCGCCTCCGGCGGCGGTGCCGGCAACATCCTGGGCACCCTGCTCGGAGCCCTCGGCGGCGGCGCGTCGGGCAACGGCGGAAGCAGTCCGCTGGGTGGCCTGATGGACATGCTCACCAAGTCCGGCCTGGTCGACCAGGCCCAGTCCTGGGTCGGCACCGGCGAGAACAAGGCCGTCAGCGGTCAGCAGATCGCCGAGGCGCTGCCCGGCGAGACCCTCCAGAAGGTCGCCGAGCAGAACGGCGTCAGCCCCGAGCAGGCCGCCGACCAGATCGCCCAGTCGCTTCCGCAGGCCGTGGACAAGCTCACCCCGGCCGGACAGATCCCTTCCGGCACCTCCCTCGAGGACCTCATCAAGCAGCAGTCCCTCTGACCTGCGGCCCCGGCCGCCGACGGCCGGGTCCGGTGCGCGGCCCCGTCTCGGTGGACGGGCGCCGCGCACTCCCGCTCCGGGCGCTGACTACGCTGGCCACGACACGACATCCGCAGACCAGCGAGGAGCATCACCGTGGCGGTACGAGCGGTCCGGGGCGCCGTCCAACTGGAACGGGACGAGGCCGGCCACATGGACGAGCAGGTCAGCGAGCTGCTCACCGCCGTCCTGGAGCGGAACGCGCTCACCACGGACGACCTGATCAGCATCTGGTTCACGGCGACCCCCGATCTGCACAGCGACTTCCCGGCGGCCGCGGCGCGCAAGCTCGGCATCGTGGACGTCCCGCTGATCTGCGCACAGGAGCTGGACATCGAGGGCGCCATGCCGCGCGTCGTCCGCGTCCTCGCCCACATCGAGTCCGACCGGCCGCGCGCCGAGATCGTGCACGTCTACCTCGGCGCCGCCGGCGCGCTGCGCAAGGACATCGCCCAGTGAGGACCGCACTCGTCATCGGCACCGGCCTGATCGGTACCTCGGCCGCCCTCGCCCTCGCCGCCCGCGGCGTCGTCGTCCACCTCGCCGACCACGACCCGGAGCAGGCCCGTACGGCCGCCGCACTGGGCGCGGGCACCGACGAGCCGCCCGCAGGACCCGTCGACCTCGCCATCGTCGCCGCGCCGCCCGCGCACGTCGCCGCGACCCTCGCCGACGCCATGCGCCGGGGGCTCGCCCGCGGCTACCTGGACGTCGCCAGCGTCAAGGGCGGCCCCCGCCGCGAGCTGGAGGCCCTCGGCCTCGACCTCGCCTCGTACATCGGCTCGCACCCCATGTCCGGCCGGGAGAAGTCCGGCCCGCTGGCCGCGACCGGCGACCTCTTCGAGGGGCGCCCCTGGGTGCTCACGCCCACCCGCGACACCGACACCGAGGTCCTGAACCTCGCCCTGGAACTGGTCTCGCACTGCCGTGCCGTGCCCGTCGTGATGGACGCGGACGCCCACGACCGTGCCGTCGCCCTCGTCTCGCACATGCCGCACCTGGTCTCCAGCATGGTCGCCGCCCGCCTGGAGCACGCGGAGGAGGCCGCCGTACGCCTCTGCGGTCAGGGCATCCGCGACGTGACCCGCATCGCGGCCTCCGACCCCCGGATGTGGATCGACATCCTGTCCGCCAACCCGGGACCCGTCGCGGACCTCCTCGCGGACGTCTCCGCCGACCTCGACGAGACGGTACGGGCGCTGCGCGCCCTCCAGTCCTCCGACGACGTCAAACGCCGCGACGGCGCCACCGGCATCGAGGACGTCCTGCGCCGCGGCAACGCCGGCCAGGTCCGTGTCCCCGGCAAGCACGGCTCCGCGCCGCGCGCCTACGAGGTCGTGGCGGTCCTCATCGACGACCAGCCCGGCCAGCTCGCCCGCATCTTCGCCGACGCGGGTCAGGCCGGCGTCAACATCGAGGACGTACGCATCGAGCACGCCACCGGCCAGCAGGCCGGTCTGGTGCAGCTGATGGTCGAGCCGAAGGCGGCACCGGTGCTCAGCGCCGCGCTGCGGGACCGCGGCTGGGCGCTGCGCCAGTAGCCCGCTCCCGAGCCCGGTGGACCGGGGGCCCTTCCCGGGCCGTCGGCACGGTCCGGGAAGGGCCAGTAATACGGGGTCCGCGGAGCCAGTAACCTTGTGCGGGGCGCGATCGTGCCCCGCACAGACCTCCACCCCGCACCAGGAAGGTGTTCCCACCGTGGAAAACGGCGCCGCCCGGACCGCTCCGACCGTCATCGTGGCCATCGACGGCCCCTCGGGCACCGGCAAGTCGAGCACCTCGAAGGCCGTGGCCGCGAAGCTCGGTCTGAGCTACCTGGACACCGGGGCGCAGTACCGCGCGATCACGTGGTGGATGGTCAGCAACGACATCGACGTCACGGACCCCTCCGCGATCGCCTCCGCGGCCGGCAAGCCGGAGATCGTCTCGGGGACCGACCCGTCCGCCCCGACCATCACGGTCGACGGCACCGACGTCGCGGGCCCGATCCGCACCCAGGAGGTCACCTCCAAGGTCAGCGCGGTCAGCGCCGTGCCCGAGGTGCGCGCCCGGATCACCGAGCTGCAGCGTACGCTCGCCGCGTCCGCCGCCGACGGCATCGTCGTCGAGGGCCGGGACATCGGCACCACCGTGCTGCCCGACGCCGACCTGAAGATCTTCCTCACCGCCTCCCCGGAGGCCCGCGCGGCCCGCCGCAGCGGCGAGCTGAAGGGCGCGGACGTCGCGGCGACCCGCGAGGCGCTCATCCAGCGCGACGCCGCCGACTCCAGCCGCAAGACGTCCCCGCTCGCCAAGGCGGACGACGCGGTCGAGGTGGACACCTCCGACCTCACGCTCCAGCAGGTCATCGAGTGCGTCGTCACCCTCGTCGAGGAGAAGCGGGCCGCCAAGTGACCGCACCCTCCGCGAGAGGCGCCGAGGTCGGGCGCCGTATCGGCGTCGGCCTGATGTACGGGCTGTGGAAGCCGCGTGTGCTCGGCGCCTGGAAGCTCCCCGCGACCGGTCCGGCGATCCTGGCCGTGAACCACTCGCACAACATCGACGGACCGATGGTCATGGGCGTGTCGCCCCGGCCCACCCACTTCCTGATCAAGAAGGAAGCGTTCATCGGCCCGCTCGACCCCTTCCTGCTGGGCATCGGCCAGCTGAAGGTGGACCGCCACACCACCGACCGCACGGCGATCACCGACGCCCTCGGCGTCCTGACGTCCGGCGGCGTCCTCGGGATCTTCCCCGAGGGCACCCGGGGCGACGGCGACTTCGCCTCGCTGCGCGCCGGCCTCGCGTACTTCGCGGTGCGCAGCGGCGCCCCCATCGTCCCCGTGGCGGTACTGGGAAGCTCCGGGCGGAACAGCCGGTTGATACGGGGGCTGCCCCCGCTGCGCAGCAGGGTCGACGTCGTCTTCGGCGACCCCTTCGAAGCGGGCGACGGCAGCGGACGGCGCACCCGCAGCGCCCTGGACGAGGCCACCGGCCGCATCCAGAAGCAGCTCAGCGCCCACCTGGACCACGCCAGGCGTCTCACCGGGCGCCCGGAAAACGCCGGGCGCCCCGCCGGGCGTTAGGCGACACTTGAGTAGTGGATCGGCCGATTTGCGGTCGTTCCACCGATCACCACGATGAACGACGAGGTACGGACTTCATGAACGACCACATCCAGCCCGACGGCTCGGCAGAGCACGAGCACGGGGCGCTTGGCGATGCCGAGTACGCGGAGTTCATGGAGCTCGCCGCGGAAGAGGGCTTCGACGTCGAGGACGTCGAGGGCGCGATCGGGGAGGCGGGCCACGGCCCGCTGCCCGTCCTCGCCGTCGTCGGCCGCCCGAACGTCGGCAAGTCGACCCTGGTGAACCGCATCATCGGCCGCCGCGAGGCGGTCGTCGAGGACAAGCCCGGCGTCACCCGCGACCGCGTCACCTACGAGGCCGAGTGGGCGGGCCGCCGCTTCAAGCTCGTCGACACCGGCGGCTGGGAGCAGGACGTCCTCGGCATCGACGCGTCCGTGGCCGCCCAGGCCGAGTTCGCGATCGAGGCCGCCGACGCGGTCGTCTTCGTCGTCGACGCCAAGGTCGGCGCCACGGACACCGACGAGGCCGTCGTCCGGCTGCTCCGCAAGGCCGGCAAGCCCGTCGTCCTGTGTGCCAACAAGGTCGACGGCATGAGCGGCGAGTCCGACGCCTCGTACCTGTGGGCCCTCGGTCTCGGCGAGCCGCACCCGGTCTCCGCGCTGCACGGCCGCGGCACCGGCGACATGCTCGACGCCGTCCTGGAGGCGCTGCCCGAGGCCCCCGAGCAGACCTTCGGCACCGCGCTGGGCGGCCCCCGCCGCATCGCCCTCATCGGCCGCCCGAACGTCGGCAAGTCCTCCCTGCTGAACAAGGTGGCGAACGAGGACCGCGTCGTCGTGAACGAGGTCGCGGGCACCACCCGTGACCCGGTCGACGAGCTGATCGAACTCGGCGGCATCACCTGGAAGTTCGTCGACACGGCGGGCATCCGCAAGCGCGTCCACCTCCAGCAGGGCGCGGACTACTACGCCTCGCTGCGTACCGCTGCCGCCGTCGAGAAGGCCGAGGTCGCGGTCATCCTGATCGACGCGTCCGAGTCCATCTCCGTGCAGGACCAGCGCATCGTGACCATGGCGGTCGACGCGGGCCGTGCGATCGTGCTCGCGTTCAACAAGTGGGACACCCTCGACGAGGAGCGCCGCTACTACCTGGAGCGGGAGATCGAGACCGAGCTCGCGCAGGTGGCCTGGGCCCCCCGTGTGAACGTCTCGGCCCGCACCGGCCGGCACATGGAGAAGCTCGTCCCGGCGATCGAGACGGCGCTGGACGGCTGGGAGACCCGCGTCCCCACCGGCCGGCTGAACGCCTTCCTCGGCGAGCTGGTCGCCGCCCACCCGCACCCGATCCGGGGCGGCAAGCAGCCCCGCATCCTGTTCGGTACTCAGGCGGGCACCAAGCCCCCGCGCTTCGTGCTCTTCGCCTCCGGCTTCATCGAGCACGGCTACCGCCGCTTCATCGAGCGCCGGCTGCGCGAGGAGTTCGGCTTCGTGGGCACGCCGATCCACATCTCGGTGCGGGTGCGCGAGAAGCGCGGCGCCAACAAGAACAAGTAGCGTCCGGTGACACGGGTGAGGGGCGGCTCCAGAAGGAGCCGCCCCTCACCCGTTGTCGCCCGGAGAACCGTTTCTCACAGCCCCCGACGCGGTGCCGGCGGCAGCGCGGCCGGGATGTGGTGCATCCCGGTGGCGTGCTGACGGCTGCCTGCCTGCCAGACGGCGGTCGCGCCCTGCCCGTTCTGCGCCGCGATCTGCCGCGCGGTGTGCGCCCCCGCGCTGTACGAGCTGTAGGAGTTGTACGAACTCGACGAGCTGTACGAGTTCGAGCCGCGGCCGAGGCCTCCGAACGCCGTGAAGTCCAGCTCCTCCTCGCCGTGCCGGTCCCCGGGCAGCGTCCTGAATGAGCGGACCCACTCGGCGTAGAGCGCGTCGTAGATCGGCGTGGCCGAGGGGGCGTCCCGGACCGGTCGGGACGCCGCCACCTCTCTGCCGGAACGGAGCGGGAGAGGGGAACCGGTGGGGGGTACCGGGTGGAACGGCCGGGGGCTGGGGACGTCGTAGGTGTGCACGTACGTGCCAACGACCCCGCCGCTCAACGGATGCGGTCCGACCGCTGATTTCGCAGGTCACCGGGAGTGAGTGGCGCTCGCGGGGGCGCGGGCGACCGCACGGACGACCGTCCGCGCGGGGGCGCGCCCGTTCCCGCGCCCCCGGCCGCCGGTTCCCCGGCCCCTGGGCGCTTCGCGCAGCCGGATGCGCCCCGCCGGGCGTGGGGCCGCTCGGCGGGGTCGGGGGCGCGCCGTCGCGGGGGAGCCGCGGGCATGCTTCCGCGGTCGGCTCAGGTGCCGGCCAGCGGCATCGTGGCCGCGACCAGCTGGCCGTTGGCGGCCGCCTTGTCGAGTGCGTCGCGCAGCAGGTCCTCACGGGGCTGACGGCCGATCGAGCCGACCGGTGCCGCGAACAGCAGCACCTGCTGGTGCTTGTTGGCGGCCGCGCGCCAGCTCTCGGCGACCTGGAGGGCCTGGTGGGCCTGCCACCAGGCGACGGGGGAGCCGCCGCCGGTGCCCGGCTGGAGCACGGCGTGCAGCTGGCCCATGGCGAGCAGCACGGACCAGCCGTGCAGGACCGGCGGCACCGCGTTCAGTTCGGTCACCGGCATGAAGCCCTGCTCGATCAGCAGCGGAAGGAAGTCGTCGCCGATGTCGGTCGAGCCGGGGCGCACGATCGGCCCGGTCGGCTCGACGACGAGCGCCGGGTGCAGATCGCCGTTGAGCAGCACGAGTCCGCTGGTGACACCGAGTACGGCCTGCTCGGGTGCGCTGTCGGTGGGAGCGCCGTCGGGGTGGATGGAGCGGACGGCGCCCTGCAGTTGCTCCTCGGTGACCTGCACGACCTGCGAGGGCAGGCAGGTGGCGTGGGCGAACGCGAGGACGGCGGTCTCGTCGCCGATGAACAGGACCGTGCTGGTGCGCTCCTGTTCCGAGTCGCCCGGGGTGCGGCACGACGTGCAGTCGTAGCTGCCGGGGGCGTTCTCTCCGGCGAGCAGCCGGTCGGCTTCTTCGTCGCCGATCTCGGCGCGTACGTCGTCGCTGACGTCGAGCATGCGCGGCACGGTGGCTCCTCGGGATGCGGTGCGTGGCGGTGCCGGGGTGGCGCCCGGCCCATGAACCCGGGGGTTCCCGGCTCATGAAGATGACAACGGGCGATCTGTGGCCGGGGTCACGCTCAAGAGCGAACGGAATCGAACCAACCGACGCCCAGGGTGAGGTGGCGCCCGGAATCGGTCACTCCACGTCAACTTGTTGCCCTGCAGAGGAAGTTGAACGGGTGAAGTAGCTCACAGGCCGTCAGGGTGACAGGTCGACAAATCAGGAAATCACCCCATGAAGTGGGCGGCTGAAAATCGACGATACCCGCGGTAACGGGGAACTGGCCTCGAATGACAGGGAATTGGTTGATACCAGGGCGCCCCGCTCCCTAGATTCCTCCGCCGTGTGCACAGAGCACCGCTCGGGTACGTCCGCCGGCCGATCACGGAAAGACCGCACGACCGCACGACAGCACGGCCTCCGGCGGACGGGGCGGAGCGCGACGACCGCGTCCTACGCGCGGCACGTCGCGCCCCTGCCTTGGGGGATCCCGGGTGTTCGGAGAGGGAAATACATGTCCGCATGTGCCGATAGCGCTCACGGCAACAGTTCCAAGGCCCGTACGCCGAACAAGGCGCGTACGACGGCGGTTCTCGCCGGGGCGGCACTGCTCGCCCCGCTCGGCGTGCTCGCCGCCACCGGCGACGCCGCCGCGGCCGACAGTGGAGTGTGGGACCGTATCGCCCAGTGCGAGAGCGGCGGCAACTGGCACATCAACACCGGCAACGGCTACTACGGAGGGCTCCAGTTCTCCGCCGGCACCTGGCGCGCGTACGGCGGCACGGCCTACGCGCCGACCGCCGACCAGGCCTCCAGGAGCGCGCAGATCGCCGTCGCGAGCAAGGTCCAGAGCGCCCAGGGATGGGGGGCCTGGCCCACCTGCTCGGCCCGCGCGGGCGCCTACGGAGGCGCACCCGCCTCCTCGGCCGGGGGCACGGCCACGAAGTCGACACCGAAGCCGACACCGAAGTCGGCCCCCGCGAAGGCCGCGAAGGCGCCGGAGCGCCCCGCGGCCCACACCAACCGCAGTGCGTCCCGCGGTGACTACACCGTCCGTGAGGGCGACACCCTGAGTGTCATCGCCGCTCGGCACGGGACCACCTGGCGGAAGATCTACGCCGCCAACGAGGCCGTCATCGGCGGCGATCCCGACCTGATCGTGCCCGGACAGCGCCTCGACATCTGAGGCCTGCTCCCGCACGCCGTGTGACGGGCCCCGCCCGGTCGTCCGACCGGGTGGGGCCCTGGGCGTGCCGGGCGCGGCTGGGCGGGCCCGCCGGGCGGGCTGCTTAGCGTGGCCCGATGTCTCCCATGTCGAACAGGTGCACCCCGCCGACCTCCAGGACCGCGCCCGCGCCCGGACCGCTCAGCGGGCCCGCCCGGTACGCGGCCGCGACCGCCCTCGCCGCCGCCGTACTGGCCACCGTGGTCCCCCAGGACGCGGTCGCCGCACCGGCGCCCCCACGGCCAGGAGCCCGGACCGCGGGCGTCTCGTACGCGTGCGCGGCCGACGGCTGGCCCTGGGGCTGTCTCGCCGACTGCGAGAGCAGCGGCCGCTGGAACGCGAACACCGGCAACGGCTTCTACGGCGGGCTCCAGTTCTGGCAGCCGACCTGGAAGGAGTTCGGGGGGCTCGTCTACGCCCCGCGGGCCGATCTCGCCACCCGCGCCGAGCAGATCAAGGTCGCCGAGAAGGTACTGGCCGTCCAGGGGTGGGGGGCCTGGCCCGCCTGTTCCAAGAAGTACAAACTGCGGGGCCGCGCACACATCGTGAAGAACGGCGACACGCTCTCCTCCATCGCCCGCAAGTACCGGATCAAGGGCGGCTGGCAGGCGCTCTACCAGGCCAACAAGAAGATGATCGGCGCCAGTCCGGACAAGCTGAACCCGGGCACGCTGCTCACGCTCCCGAAGGCGGGGAGCAGCACGCGCGTCCTGGACCCGGCCGGGTTCGGGCCGCCCGTCGCCTCCGCCGGTGCGGGCTCCCGGGGGTCCACTCGGCCGCCTCTCCGCTGAACACGACCGCGCCCGGGCCCGGTTCGAGCGGCGCCGGGCGCGGCCGGGCGTCCAGGGCGGGGGCGAGGCCGGCCCCTGCCGGCTCCGGGTTCCCGGCGACGGCCGGCGAGCCGAACACGGCCCGGTGGTCCTAGGCGCCGGGCACCGGACCCGCTTCGGGATCCCGCGGCTCGGCCCCCGCCGTCGACCCGCATGAGCCTCGCCCCCTCGCCCCCTTCGTCCCTCAAGGTCCCGTACCGGGGGCGTTCTGCCCGCGGACCGCCACCCCTCGATCACCGGAGGGGCCGGACTCTTGGCAGACTCGGGGGCATGTTGGAGACCTCCGCGCGGCTGCTGAGGCTGCTGTCGCTGTTGCAGGCCCACCGGGAGTGGTCGGGCGCGGACCTGGCGGGACGGCTGGGCGTCACCCCGCGCACCGTCCGCCGCGACGTGGACCGCCTCCGCGAGCTGGGCTACCCCGTCCACGCCAGCCCCGGCACCGGCGGCGGCTACCAGCTCGGCGCCGGCGCGGAACTGCCCCCGCTGCTCCTGGACGACGACGAGGCGGTCGCCGTGGCCGTCGGACTGCGCACGGCCGCGGGGCAGGGCATCGAGGGCATCGGGGAGGCCTCCGTCCGGGCGCTCGCCAAGCTGGAGCAGGTCCTGCCGAACCGGCTGCGCCGCCGCGTCGGGGCCCTGAACTCCTTCACGGTGCCGATGCTGCGCGGCCCCGAGCCGTCCGCCGTCGACCCGGGCGTCCTCACCGACCTGGCCAACGCCTGCCGCGACAGCGAGCGGCTCCGGTTCGAGTACCGCGACCACGGGGGCTCCTCGACGCGCCGCACCGTCGAGCCGTACCGGCTGGTGTGCACCGAGCGCCGCTGGTACCTGGTCGCCTGGGACGTCGAGCGGGACGACTGGCGTACGTTCCGCGCGGACCGCATCACGCCCAGGCCGCCGCACGGACCGCGCTTCCCGCCCCGCACACCGCCGGCGGAGGACCTGGCCGCGTACGTCTCCCGGGGCGTCTCCACGCGTGCGTACGCCACGCACGCCGTGGTCCGGCTGCTGGTGCCCCTGGAGCGGGCCACCGAGCGGATCTCGCCCTCGGCCGGGACGCTGGAGGCCGAAGGGGAGGCGAGCTGCCTGCTGCGCACGGGGGCGGCGAACCTCGACGTGATGGTCATTCACGTGATGCTGATGGGCTTCGAGTTCGAGATCGTCGAGCCCGCGGAGCTCACCGGGTCGATCAGGACGGCCAGGGACCGGCTGTCCCGCGCGCTGGAGCGGGCCGAGCCAGGAGGGCCCGCGGCCCCGCCTCCCGCGCTCTAGCGGATGATCGGCGGCACCGAGAGAACAGGCGGGGGTTCTGTGTCGGAACCGTGTATTTCCTATGCCGTGTCAGCTGTCGCTGTGGCCGGCGGAATCGGCGGGACGGGAATGGAAACACAGCGGCCGAACGTATGCGCGCGCACATTCCGCGAGGTTATTCGGGAAGCGCCGGTGATGGCTCCGAATTGCGTTCGAAGGTGTTCGGAACACGGTGCGTGATCCTCGTGCGCGGGACGGAGTTCCGCCGAAACACGTGTCGCGATCCTGTGACAGAGATGTGACCGGCGGGGGACGAGTGACGCATGGTGGTCGCCCGGGCTTCCACCGCCGGGTCGCGGAGCCTAACGTGGCGGTCATGGCACCCATTCACCCTTCGCGTCCAGAGCCGCAGGACAGTCCGGAGAGCTATGTCGGACTGGAGGTGAGCCGTGCCGAGGAGCGCGCGCGGGAGCACGGCTGGACCTCGGTGCGCTCGCTGCCCCCCGGCGCGATCATCACCATGGAGTACCTCGTGGGACGGCTGAACTTCGAGGTCAGAGACGGCACCGTGGCCCGCTGCTGGAAGGGCTGAGCCCCCCGGAGCGGTCGGGTTCGAGACCCCTTCCGCGGGACGGACGAGGCGGCCACCGGACGTGCGAAGGCCCCCGGCTCGATGAGCCGGGGGCCTTCGCGGTGCGGGGAGAGGCTGTGCGTACCGGCCCCGCAGTCCTCAGCCGCCCGTCAGGGGACGGGCCGAGGTGGTCGTCGTCGCCGTGCGGGCCACCCGGTCGGCGTGCGGTGGCCGACGGCTGCCCGCCGGGGTGACGGGGGTGCGCTCCGAGCGGGCGGTGTGCGGGCCCGGAGCCAGGTAGACGGGGGCTCTGGCCGGGGCCGGGCGCGAGGTGGCGGCGCCGCGGGCCGGCATCTCTCCGCCGTCCGCGGGGGAGGGCTGCGTGGCCATGACCGGCGCGCCGACCGGCGCGGGTGCCGGAGCGGGCGCGGTACCGCCGCGACGGGAGCGCACGATGTCGCGGAGCGTGAAGATCCAGGCCTCGGCCCGGGCGATCAGCGGCTCGAACCAGGGCAGTGCCAGCAGGATCAGCAGACCGGCGGCCCAGCCCAGCAGGACATCGCTCAGCCAGTGCGTACCGAGGTACACGGTGGTGAGGCCGACACCGAGGGAGGTCACGGCGGACAGGGCGGAGAGCCAGCGTCTGGCCCTCGGGGTCGACGCCAGATACGCCAGGATTCCCCAGGTCACGACGGCGTTCGCGGTGTGGCCGGAGGGAAATATATCGCCGCCCAGACCCATCTCGTTCGAGCCGATCGTGATGGCGTAGTGCGGGCCGAGACGGCCCATACCGAGCTTGGCGGCGCCGACCGTGATGTTGAGCAGCAGCAGGGAGGCGCCCAGCGTGAGCAGCGGGCGCAGGGTGTGCTGCCGCCAGGAGCGCCAGCCGAGCCAGGCCGTGACCATCACGGCGGTAGGGCCGCGCTGGCCCAGCACCACGTAGTAGTCGAGGAAGGCGTGGATCTCCGGCCACTGCTGGTAGGGCCGGAAGAACATGACCTGCCAGTCGAACCGGACCAGCCACGACGTGATCGAGACGGCCCACACGATGGCCAGGTAGAAGGCCAGGGTCGCCGCGAAGAGCACGACCCTGTGCCGACTCATTCTGGAGACATCGATGTGGGCCGGCCGTTCCGGCTCACGGTCGAGCCGGGCGAAGACCCGGTCCAGACGGGTGAGGTTTCGTTCGGTACGCACCCAATCGACGTTACAGCGAGTGAGCTGCGTTCCAGGCCGATTCACTCGCTTTGTGATGACGATGTGATGTGGGATTCCTCTCAGGATCATGTTCATTTCCAATGAATCTCTAATCCGTGGAGTGCGGAGCCTTCAATTCCTTTGGTCATCGGCGGCTGCGGTTATATAGCGCTTATGTATTCGTTCACCGAATGATGGCGCGGAATTACCCGTGCGCTCACCGACCGCACACGGGTGGCCGGGCCGCCGCCCACAGCGGTCCCGGGCCCTTCGTCGCAGGTCGGCGGACCCGCGACGCCGCCGCCGTACCCCGTGGACCGGCATCGACCTGGATGGACGCACCCGGTCGGGTCCGGGCCCCGGAAGGCCGGCATCGAACGGGTCCCGTCTGCCCCGATGAGCGTGGCGTACGCCACACGGGCCCCGGAAGAACGTGAGAGGTCCGCCACGTGTCATCCACGGGAACTCGCGTACGCTGACGCCTCACTCGCCTTTGTTGCGTGGGCCCGGGATTCCCGCTCTCCGGGCCGCAACCCCCAGGGAGTCCCCACCCTGGCGGATCCGCCGAACGCGAGGGAACCTCTGGAGGTACGTACATGTCCGGGACGACCACGGCCGCAGCGCGATGCCGTCGGGAGACCGGGGCCGGTGCCAACCGCTGGGTCGTCCTCGTCGTGCTGTGCGTCAGCCTGCTGCTGGTCGCCCTCGACGCCACCGTGCTCCACGTGGCGGTGCCCGCCGTCACCGAGGACCTCAGGCCCGGCGCCATGGAGCTGCTCTGGATCGTCGACGTCTACCCCCTCGTCTGCGCCTCGCTCCTCATCCTCTTCGGCACGCTCGGTGACCGCATCGGCCGCCGACGGGTCCTCCTCCTCGGCTACGCCCTCTTCGGCGTCGCCTCCGGCATCGCCGCCCTCGCCGACAACGCCCAGGTCCTGATCGGTGCCCGCGCCCTGCTCGGCGTCGGCGGCGCGATGATCATGCCCGCGACCCTGTCGATCCTGCGCCAGGTCTTCCCCGACCGGCGCGAGCGGGCCCTCGCGATCGGCATCTGGAGCGCGGTGGCGGCGGTCGGCGCGGCCATCGGCCCGCTGCTCGGCGGGTTCCTCCTCGAACACTTCTGGTGGGGATCGGTCTTCCTCGTCAACATCCCCCTGATGATCGTCAGCCTGCCCATCGGACGGCTGCTGCTGCCCGAGTCCCGCGGCGACCGCGACGGCCCCTGGGACGTGGTCGGCGCGCTGATGGCCGCCGCCGGCCTGTTCGGACTCGTCCTCGGGGTGAAGCGCCTCGGCGGCGGCGAGGCGCCCCTCAGCCCGTTCACCCTGGCGCCCCTGCTCGTCGGCGGCCTGATGATGGCCGCCTTCGTCCGGCGCCAGCGGCGGCGCAAGCATCCGCTGGTGGACCTGCGGATGTTCTCCCGGCCCGCCTTCAGCACGTCGGTGGGGTGCATCGTCCTCGCGATGCTCGCCCTCGTCGGGCTCGAACTGATCGCCGCGCAGTACCTCCAGCTCGTCCTCGGCCTGTCCCCGCTGGAGACCGGGCTGCGGCTGCTGCCGCTGACGGTCGCGGCGATGGCCGCCGGCCTCGCGGGCGCGAAACTGCTGCGCCGTTTCGGTCCGCGCACGATGGTCTGCCTCGGCTTCTGTCTCACCGCGGCCTCCGTGATCACGCTCACCGCCATGGGCACCGAGGACAACACCGGGCTGCTCCTGTTCGGCTTCGTGCTGCTCGGCTTCGGCCTGGAGACCACGCTCTTCGGCGCCTACGAGTCGATGCTCAGCGAGGCGCCGCAGGCACAGTCCGGCGGGGCCGCCGCGATCGGCGAGACCTCCTACCAGCTGGGCGCCGGTATCGGCATCGCCCTCCTGGGCAGCGTGATGAACGCGGCGTACGCGCCCGGACTGTCCTCCGTCCCGGGCGTCCCCTCCGCCGACTCGAAGGCGGCCGGTCACTCGCTGGGGGAGGCGTACGAGGTCGCCGCTCGCCTCGGCGGACCGGCGGGCGGCGCGCTGCGACAGGCCGCCCGGACCTCCTTCGTGCACGGACTCCATGTGACCCTGCTGGTCAGCGCGGCCCTGCTGCTGCTCGGCGCGGTGATGGCGCTGCGCCTGCCCCGGGTCATGGACTGCGGACCCGTCACCACGGCCGCCGCCCCGGACGCCGGTCCCGGCAGGGATTCCGCCCCGGATCCGGGCGCGGACACCGCGCCGGGCTCGGCGGACATCCCGGCCCCCCGGGACGTCGCCGAGACCCGCGTCTCCGCGTAGCGCCTGCCGCGGCGCGGTCCCGGACCTCGCCGCGTGACCCGCCCGGCCGGGAAGCGCCCTGGACTTGCGGGACACTGCGTCGTAACGTCGGGGCGAGATCATTAACTAGCGGTGCTAGTTATCACCCCCGCCGGAGGCTGTCGTATGTCCGCGTCCTCGAAGCTCCCGCCCCTCGACCCCGCCGATCTGCTCGGGATCGACGACCTGCTGGACGCGGAGGACCTCGCGATCCGCGACACCGTGCGGACCTGGGCCGCCGACCGGGTGCTGCCGCACGTGGCCGACTGGTACGAGAAGGGCGAGCTGCCCGGCATCAGGGAACTGGCGCGGGAACTGGGCGGACTCGGCGCCCTCGGCATGTCGCTCCAGGGCTACGGGTGCGCGGGCGCCAGCGCCGTGCAGTACGGCCTCGCCTGTCTTGAGCTCGAAGCGGCCGACTCCGGGATCCGCTCGCTCGTCTCGGTGCAGGGCTCCCTCGCCATGTACGCCATCCACCGGTTCGGCAGCGAGGAGCAGAAGCAGGCGTGGCTGCCGGGCATGGCGGCCGGCGAGATCATCGGATGCTTCGGACTCACCGAGCCCGACCACGGCTCCGACCCGGGCTCCATGCGGACGTACGCCAAGCGCGACGGCGGCGACTGGGTGCTGAACGGGCGCAAGATGTGGATCACCAACGGGTCCGTCGCCGGTGTCGCCGTCGTCTGGGCGCAGACCGACGACGGCATCCGCGGATTCGTCGTCCCCACGGACGCCCCCGGCTTCTCCGCTCCCGAGATCAAGCACAAGTGGTCCCTGCGGGCGAGCGTGACCAGCGAACTGGTCCTCGACGACGTACGGCTGCCCGCCGACGCCGTCCTGCCCGAGGTCGTCGGCCTCAAGGGTCCGCTCAGCTGCCTCTCCCACGCCCGCTACGGCATCGTGTGGGGCGCGATGGGCGCGGCGCGCTCAAGCTTCGAGTCCGCCGTCGCCTACGCGAGGACGCGGGAGCAGTTCGGGCGTCCCATCGGCGGTTTCCAGCTCACCCAGGCCAAGCTCGCCGACATGGCCGTCGAGCTCCACAAGGGAATCCTGCTCGCCCATCACCTGGGCCGCCGCATGGACGCGGGGCGGCTCCGCCCCGAGCAGGTCAGTTTCGGCAAGCTCAACAACGTGCGCGAGGCCATCGAGATCTGCCGCACCGCGCGCACGATCCTGGGCGCCAACGGCATCTCCCTGGAGTACCCCGTGATGCGGCACGCCACGAACCTCGAATCGGTGCTCACCTACGAGGGCACCGTCGAGATGCACCAACTCGTGCTGGGCAAGGCGCTCACCGGACTCGACGCCTTCCGGTAGAGACCCGTTCCCGGAACCCCGGTGGGGCAGGGCCGGTGAGCGGCCCTGCCTCAGCTCTGGTTGAAGAACCCGTCGGTCTGACGGCCGGCGGCCTCGCCGCTGACGATCTCCGTGTTGGCCGGGGTCAGCAGGAAGACCCGGGTGGCGACCCGCTCGATGGTGCCGCGCAGGCCGAAGGTCAGGCCGGCCGCGAAGTCCACCACGCGCTTGGCGTCGGTGGGTTCCATGGCCGTGAGGTTGATGATCACCGGGACGCCGTCCCGGAAGAGTTCGCCGATACCGCGTGCGTCCCGGAAGCTGTCCGGGGTGACCGTGCCGATCCGGCGGCCCTTCTCCTCCGCCGTCTCGGAAGCGACCTTCACGCGCGGGTCGGTGACCCAGGCCTCGCCAGGGGTCTCCTGACCCTCGGCGTAGTCGTCGTCGTAGTAACGCTCGTCATCGTTGTCGTCGACGAGGCCAAGCCAGGCACTCGCCTTGCGCACCGATCCCATGGACGCCTCCTCTCACAGCGGTCTTTCGTGCTTCCGCATCCCCATGGTCGTCCATGATGCGGATGTCGCGCCAAGTGGATAGACGCCGCGCGGGGGTTTCGTGACGGTACTGGTGCACAGCGAATCCGTCGAGAGCCCGCGCCCCCCAAGGGTCCTGTGCCGTACGGCTGCTGACTGAGAGTGAAATATGATTTCTCTCGGCGATCGGGTGACGACGGGGCGTACGGGTGAACGGGGTGGTCGATACGATGCCGCAGCCCAACGTCGTACGTGTCACGGGGGAGTGTCGTGTTCGGAATCGTCAGGCCCTGCAGCCATCGTCTCGGTGAGGGGCTCAAGGCGCAGTGGATGGCCCATCTGTGCGGGTTGTGTCTCGCGCTGCGCGGGGACCACGGCCAGTTCGCACGGGTCGTCACCAACTACGACGGCCTGCTCATATCGGTTCTGACGGAGGCTCAGGCCGAGCGCGCCACAGGATGGCGGCGCACCGCCGGCCCCTGTCCGCTGCGCGGCATGCGCACCGCCTCCGTCGCCCAGGGCGAGGGTGCCCGGCTCGCCGCGGCCGTCTCGCTGGTCCTCGCCTCGGCCAAGGTGAGCGATCACGTCGCCGACGGGGACGGCCTCTTGGCGCGCAGGCCGGTGGCGCTCGCCGCTCGCCGGGTCGCGGCGAGCTGGGGGCGGGCCGGAGCACGGACCGGGTCCGACGTCGGGTTCGACACCGCCGTGCTCGTCGACGCGGTGGACCGGCAGACCGGGATCGAGGCGCTGGCCGGCCCCGGCACCTCGCTGCTGACCGTGACGGAACCCACCGAGACGGCCACCGCGGCGGCCTTCGCCCACACCGCCGTCCTCGCCGGGCGCCCCGGCAACGCCGCGCCGCTGGCCGAGGCCGGCCGGCTCTTCGGCCGGCTCGCGCATCTGCTGGACGCCGTGGAGGACAGGGAAACTGACGCCGCGTCGGGTGCCTGGAACCCGCTCACGGCCACCGGCACGCCGCTCACCGAGGCCCGCAGGCTCGCCGACGACGCCCTGCACGGTATACGGCTCGCGCTGCGCGAGGCCGAGTTCACCGACAGCAGGCTCGCCCATGTGCTGCTCGCCCACGAACTGGGCCGCTCTGTGGACCGCGCGTTCGGGACGTCGGGATGCGGGCACCCCGCGGACGGCTCGCACGGGTCGGGTGATCTTCACGATGTCCCCGGTACCCCCGGAGTTCCGGGTTCACTCGGATCGGCTGTCCTGCTCGGTCCCGAGGGCGCCTTCGGGCCGCCGCCGCACCACGGCGGCACCCCGTACGTCGGTGGCGGCAACCCCTTCGGCGGAGGTCCTTCCGTCCAGCCCCCGAACCCCGGCAAGCGCGGATTCTGGGCGGGCTGCGCCGCTGCCGTCGGGCTGTGCTGCACCTGCAAGGTGTGCTGCGCCGACGAGTTCGAGGGCCCCTGGTCGCGCAAGAAGCGCGAAGGATGCCTGAACGACTGCGACTGCGACTGCGGTTGCTGCGAGGCGTGCCAGTGCTGTGAATGCTGCGAGTGCTGCTCGTGCTGTGACTGCGGGCTCTGAACCCTGTCGCCGAACGGGGTGCCGGCGCGGCGCACGGCCCGAAGTCGGGCCGTGCGCCGCGCCGTCGTCGTCCTGGCCCGGAACGGGGCGTGACGCCGTTCCGTGGTGCGCGGTGAGGGGAGGGGAGGGGTGCGCGTGTGAAGGCGGGGAGTGAGGAAACGCTGCGAAACGCCGGCAGGTGCGGCGGGCGACCGTCCGGGACGGGCGCTCAGGCGGTCAGCTCAACAGGAAGAGGACCACACGCGACCGAAGTCGATGTGGGAGCGCTTGACCAGCCACTGCTGTGGATGCATGGGCCAAGTGGAACAGGCATCCGGGGGCACGTCAACCGATGTGAGACGGACCGCTCACAGTACGGACACCCTTGACACGGAGGGGAAACGCCGCCGTACTCTCGTGCCACGGCCCTGCTGAGGGGCTCGGCCGTGCGGCGCCCCAGGGCGTCCGGCGTGACCTGTGTGAAGGCACCCGTGCTCGACTCGACGCATCACGGAGCCTCCGCATGTCCTCCGACACCCCTGCGCACCCCGTTCCCGCACCGGACGAACCGGTGTCCCCGCCCGCCGCCCGGCAGCAGCCCGGCCCCGTCGTGCCGGCGCACGTCCCCGCCGCGCGGGTCCCGATCGCACGGGACCGGGGCGCGCCGACCGCGGGCCGCCCCTCGCTGGTGATCGTGGGAGCCGGGCCGCGCGGGACCGGACTCCTGGAGCGGATCGCCGCCAACGCGCCCGAGCTGTACGCCGGTTCGGTGCTCGACATCCATGTCGTGGACCCGTATCCGGCGGGCGCCGGGCGCATCTGGCGCACCGAGCAGTCGCCGCTGCTGTGGATGAACTCCGAGGCGCAGGACGTCACGATGTTCACCGACGAGACGGTCGACATGGCCGGACCCGTGCTCGAAGGGCCCACGCTGGACACCTGGGCCGGCCTCGACGGGCGGACGTTCGCCGGCCGGCCGCAGCAGGGCGCCTATCTCCGGTGGGTGTACGAGCGGGCGGTGGCCGCCCTGCCGCCGGGCATCCGGGTGCACCGGCACGCGTGCCGTGCGGTGCGGGTGAGCGGATCCCGCGACGGCCGGCAACAGGTCTGGCTGGAAGGCAGGGCCCGCCCGCTCCTCACCGACACCGTCGCCCTGACCCTCGGCCATCTCGACGCCGAACTCGACCCCGAGCAGGTCGCGTTGGCCGCGTACGCACGCGAACACGAACTGGTCCACCTGCCGCCGGACTTCACCGCCGACAGCGACCTGTCCGCCCTCGCGCCCGGCGAGCCCGTCCTGGTCCGCGGTTTCGGACTGGCCTTCGTCGACCTGATGGTGCTGCTCACCGAGGGCCGCGGCGGCCGGTTCGAGGGCGACCGCTACCGGCCGTCCGGACAGGAGCCGATCCTGTACGTCGGCTCCCGGCGCGGCGTCCCCTACCACTCCAAGATCGGCTACGACTGGGAGGGCGAACGGCCGCCCCTGCCACGGTTCTTCGGGCCCGCCGAGGTCGACGCGCTGCTCGCCCGCCCGGACGGCCACGACTTCCGGCGCGACGTGTGGCCGCTGATCGAGAAGGAGCTGGGGTTCGCGCACTACCACCGGCTGTTCGCCGCCCACCCCGAACGCACCCGCACCCCGTGGCCGGACTTCGAGGAGAAGTACGCCGCCGGGACCGGGGAGGAGATCCGGGCGCTGGTCGCGGACGCCGTGCCCGACCCCGCCGACCACCTCGACCTCACCGCGCTCGACCGGCCGCTGGAGGGCGTGCGGCACACCTCGTACGAGGATCTCCAGCGCGGACTGCGGACGTACATCGAAGACGATCTGGAGCGGCGGCACGACGCCTCCCGCAGCCCCGACCTGGCCGTCTTCCTCGGACTCCTCTCGGTCTACGGGCAACTGGTCCGGCTCGGCGACATCGGTCCGTGGTGGCACGGGTTCTTCAGCTACCTGGCCTCGGGACCGCCCGGGCCCCGGCTGCGGCAGATGCTCGCCCTGTCCCGGGCCGGCATCCTGAGGTTCCTCGGCCCGGACATGACCCTCACCGCCGAGGACGGGGTCTTCCGGGCGTCCGGCGCCACCGTGCCCGGCACGGTCGTCGAGGCCCGCGCGCTCGTCGAGGCCCGGCTGCCGCACCCCACCGTCGAGCGCACCCGGGACACCCTGCTGCGCGAGCTGTACACCGACGGAGCCGCCGCGACCCCCGAGGGGCTCCTCGCCGTCGACCCCGCCGACGGACGGATCCTGGACCACGACGGCACCCCGCACCCCAGACGCTTCGCGCTCGGACCGCACACCGACGCCCGGGGCTCCGGTGCCTTCACCCGGCCGCGCACCGGCGGGCCGGCCTTCCGGCAGAACGACGCGACGGCCCGCGCCGCGCTCACGTTCCTGCGGGCACTGTCCTGCCGCATCGCCGCCTGACGGTCCGTGACACGGGCGCGGGACCGGGCCCCACGACGGCGCGGCGGGCCGGCGGCTCCCGTGCCGTGCGCCCGCGCCGCACGGAATACACGGACACCACGGCGCGCTCGCACCTCGGGTTGGCCGAGTGCGTATGGAAGGGTTGATCACATGACGACGGACGCACCCGAGGACTGGAAGCACTGGCAGGAGCACCGCGAGGCCGCGGTGTCCGCGCCGTACGGACCGCTCTCGCTCACCGCCACCCACTGGGTCGAGGACTATCCGGAAGGGCGACTTCCGGACATCCCCGGTCTGTGGGGTGTGAAGGGCGACGGAGTGGTCCTGACGGCGGTGGCCGAGGAGGGGCTCACCGTCGACGGAAAGCCGTTCACCGGCGAGATCGTGCTGGGCGCCGACCATGGTCCGGCCGACGGGGCACGGGTCGGACACGGCGACCGCCGGTTCGTGGTCCTGGTGCGCGAGGAGCTGTGGGGCGTACGCCGCTACGACCCCGACGCCCCCGCCCGGAAGGCCTTCGCCGGCATCGAGGCGACCCCCTACGACGAACGCTGGTCGGTGCCGGGACACTTCACCCCGTACGGCGAGAGCCGCACCGTCCGGGTCGAGAACGCCGACGGAGTCGCCCGCGGACTCCCCATCGGCGGCATCCTCGCCTTCACCCTCGACGGGCAGGACCTCACCCTCCAGGTGTCGGTCGAGAGCGACGGCTCCCTGTGGGCCGTCTTCTCCGACGCCACCAGCGGGGACGGCAGTTACCGCTTCCGGTTCCTGCGCCCGGCGGCGCCCGACGCCGAGGGGCGCACGACGGTGGACTTCAACCGCACCGTGCTTCCACCGTGCGCGTTCGCGGACCATTTCGTCTGCCCCTTCCCGCCGCCCGGAAATACCCTGGGCGTGGCCGTCGCCGCGGGGGAGCGCCGGCTGGGCTGAGGTCCCCGGGACTCCCGAAGCCGCGTGGGGATGCCGGGGTCTGCGGTGCCCTGTCGATCAACCTCCCTGGGGCGTACGCAAGTTGAACGCGGCACGGCCGAAAGGCGCCCTTGCGGCTGTCGGCCGTGCCGCCGAATACTCCCCCTCAGCGCTTGTCAGGAGCACGGCTTGTCCGGAATCCGGACGGGCGGCTCCCGGCTGCGCCTCACGGGCCCCACCACCCCACTAAACGGGGGCCCCTTACTTCCCTTCGGAGGAACGAAACGTGAGGATCAAGCGCACCACCCCCCGCAGTGGCATAGCGAGACGGAGTCGGCTGATCGCCGTCACCACCGGACTCGTCGCCGCGGCAGCGTTCGCGGTCCCCAGCGCGAACGCGTCCGACGCCCAGACGTTCAGCTCCAACCAGCTGAGCAGTGCCAAGGAGTCGGTCCTCAAGTCCGACGTCGCGGGCACCGCCTGGGCGGTCGACGCCAAGACGAACCGCGTGGTCGTCACCGTCGACAGCACGGTCTCGAAGGCGGAGATCGCGAAGATCAAGGAGCAGGCGGGCGGCAACGCCGGCGCCCTCACCATCAAGCACACCCCGGGCACCTTCAAGAAGCTGATCTCCGGCGGCGACGCCATCTACGGCGGCGGCTACCGCTGTTCGCTCGGCTTCAACGTGCACAGCGGAAGCACCTACTACTTCCTGACCGCCGGTCACTGTGGTGAGGTCGCCTCCACCTGGTACTCCAACTCGGGCCAGACCACGAAGCTGGGCACGAACGTCAGCTACAGCTTCCCGACCAACGACTTCGCGCTGGTCCGCTACACCAACACCTCGGTCGCGCACCCCAGCGCGGTCGGCAGCCAGACGATCAGCAGTGCGGCCACGCCCAGCGTGGGCACCACGGTCTACCGGCGCGGCTCGACCACCGGCACGCACAGCGGCCGGGTCACCGCCCTGAACGCCACCGTCAACTACGGCAGTGGTGACGTCGTCTACGGCATGATCCAGACCACGGTCTGCGCCGAGGGCGGCGACAGCGGCGGTCCGCTGTACGGCGGCAGCGTCGCCTACGGTCTGACCTCCGGCGGCAGCGGCAACTGCAGCTCCGGCGGGACGACCTTCTTCCAGCCGGTCACCGAAGCGCTGAGCTACTACGGCGTGAGCGTCGGCTGACCACCGCCCGACCGATGGACCGGCCCCTCGATCGACTCGTCGCCTGACGGAACCGGCACCCCCCACACCGCTTCCGCACGACAGAACGACCGCGCTCCGCACGGCGGAGCCACCGGCACAAGAGCGAGCCCCCGTACGCAACCGGCGTGCGGGGGCTCGCCCTTGTTCCGTCGGCGGAGTTACCTTCGAAGCACACGCTGTGCACACGCCTGCTGCGCCCACGTCGGACCCTGGGGGGCCGTGATGGTCGAGGAACTGGTGGCGGCGGGAGTCTCCGTCGCGTCCGTGGGGCTGGTCTATGTGATGACCGGAGCCCGCGTCGTCAAACAGTACGAACGGGGCGTGGTGCTGCGGCTCGGCCGGCTGCGTCCTGAAGTGCGCGGTCCCGGGTTCACGATGATCGTTCCGTTCGTGGACCGGCTCCGGAAGGTCAACATCCAGATCGTGACGCTGCCGATCCCGGCTCAGGAGGGCATCACCCGCGACAACGTGACGGTCCGGGTGGACGCCGTCGTCTATTTCAAGGTCGTCGAGGCGGCCGACGCGATCATCCAGGTCGAGGACTACCGTTTCGCGGTCTCGCAGATGGCGCAGACCTCCCTGCGCTCGATCATCGGCAAGAGCGACCTGGACGATCTGCTGTCCAACCGCGAAAAGCTGAACCAGGGCCTGGAGTTGATGATCGACAGCCCGGCGATCGGCTGGGGCGTGCAGATCGACCGTGTCGAGATCAAGGACGTGTCGTTGCCCGAGACGATGAAGCGCTCCATG
This sequence comes from Streptomyces sp. NBC_01428, assembly GCF_036231965.1. Lineage (NCBI taxonomy): Bacteria > Bacillati > Actinomycetota > Actinomycetes > Kitasatosporales > Streptomycetaceae > Streptomyces > Streptomyces sp. NBC_01428. Next base: position 7,147,674 of record NZ_CP109499.1, read on the forward strand.
GCCCGGCAGGCCGAGGCCGACCGTGAGCGGCGGGCCCGGGTCATCAACGCCGACGCCGAGTTGCAGGCCTCGAAGAAGCTCGCGCAGGCCGCCGAGGTGATGTCGGAACAGCCGGCCGCCCTCCAACTGAGGCTGCTGCAGACCGTGGTGGCCGTCGCCGCCGAGAAGAACTCCACCCTCGTGCTGCCCTTCCCCGTCGAGCTGCTCCGCTTCCTGGAGCGGGCTCAGCAGGGCGGACCTCCCCAGCAGCCGGTCCGGGCACAGGAGTCCGCGCCCCAGCGGTCCGCGCGGCCGGACGAGCCCCGGCAGGTGGGCGAGTCCGGAGAACCGGCCGCGCCGCAACAGGCCCCCGCGGCACCGTGGTCGGCGGTGCCCGAGCAGTCCGCGGACGTGCGGGAGCCGGTCGCTCCGCCCTCGAACGAGCCTCCCGCGGGGTCGAAAACAAGACAGGACTAGTCCTCACAGGCTGCGTCGTCTTGATCCGCGGAGAGTGTTTGCAGGGGGAATCGACACGCCGTGACCATGGGTGGTCACGGCGTGGGAGGGGTACGGCGGTTGTCGTCCACGCGTCCTGAAGTCGACCTTGTGGGTCCCCTGTGCGTCTCGGAATAGTGGGCCGCGAACAACTGGCATGGACGCGTCGAAACGAGCATTTCTGTCGTTCCGCGGGTTCATGTCCGTACGCCTTCCGGTCCTGGAGGTCCCCACAACCTCCCGGTCCGACCCCCCACAGGAGGACGTGAGTTGAAGCACCGACGCATATCCCGGCGCCGTGCCGTCATGGCGGGCGCGGGCATCGCCGCACTCGTCACCGCCGGCGTCACCTTCCAGACTGCGAACGCGAGTGAGGTCCCCACGGCCTCGACGCCGCACACCCTCTCCGCGCTCGCGGCCGGAAAGCTCGCCTCGACCCTGGGCAAGGACCTGGGTGCCGACGCGGCGGGAACGTACTACGACGCGAAGTCGAAGCACCTCGTCGTCAACGTGCTGGACGCGAGCGCGGCGGACGCCGTCACCGCGGCCGGCGCCAAGGCCAGAATCGTCGAGAACTCCCTCGCCGAACTGAAGGGCGCCCGCACGACGCTCAAGAAGGACGCGACCATCCCCGGCACGTCCTGGGCGACCGACCCGGCGAGCAACAAGGTCGTCGTCACCGCGGACCGCACGGTCTCCAAGGCCGAGTGGGTCCAGCTCGCCAAGGTCACCGACGGGCTCGGCAACGCGGTGGAACTCCAGCGCACGAAGGGGGAGTTCAAGCCCTTCATCGCCGGCGGTGACGCCATCAGCGGTTCCGGCGGGCGCTGCTCGCTCGGCTTCAACGTGGTCAAGGGCGGCCAGCCGTACTTCATCACGGCCGGGCACTGCACCGAGGCCATCTCCACCTGGTCGGACGCCGGCGGCAACGAGATCGGCACGAACGAGCAGTCCAGCTTCCCGGACAACGACTTCGGTCTGGTCAAGTACACCGGGAGCACGGAGCACCCGAGCGAGGTCGACCTCTACAACGGTTCCTCGCAGCCCATCACCAAGGCCGCCGAGGCGACCGTCGGCGAGAAGGTGACCCGCAGCGGTTCGACGACCCAGGTGCACAGCGGCACGGTCACCGGCCTCGACGCCACCGTGAACTACGGCAACGGCGACGTCGTCAACGGGCTCATCCAGACCGACGTCTGCGCCGAGCCCGGCGACAGTGGCGGTTCGCTCTTCGACGGCGACTCCGCGATCGGTCTCACCTCCGGCGGCAGCGGCGACTGCACCGCGGGCGGCGAGACCTTCTTCCAGCCGGTCACCGAGGCGCTCTCCGCCTTCGGTGCCCAGATCGGCTGACGGCCTCCCCGGTCCGACGGAGCCCCGCTCCCGCGCACCCGCGCGGGAGCGGGGCTCCCGGCGTTCCCGACGCGGTCGCGGTCGCGGTCTCCGGCTACGAGGGTTCCGCGGCGGTGGCCCCTGCCGGGGCGCTGGTGCGGAACGCGGCGGCGAGCAGCGTCACGGCGCTGCCCGCCACCGCCCACGCCGAGAGCACCAGCAGGGAGCCGGTCATGTCGTTGCCCTTGAAGTACGCGATCGAACGGGCCGACCAGGTGCCCGCCCCCGGCGGCAGGGCCGGGCCGATCGCCTTCCAGAAGGGCGGCAGCATCGGCAGCGGGAAGGCGCCGCCCGCGCTCGGGTTGCCCGCGATCACCACCAGCAGGATCGCCAGACCGATGCCGACGACCCCGAACAGGCCCTGCAGGCCGAGGGTGGCGGCGCCCACCGCGAAGGTGATGAGGGCGCCGAGCCCCCAGAAGGCGCAGACGGGTCCGGGCAGGGCGCCGAGGATCGGGCCCACGATCACCGCGCCGCCGAGACCGCCGACGATCGCGACGAGGGCCATCACCAGGAGCCGGATCATTGCGCGCCGCAGGTTGGCGGGCCGGGCCCCCGCGCTGATCGCGAGGATCGAGGCGCAGAGGTAGCCGCCCACGCACCAGCCGACGACCAGATAGAAGGACGAGAGGCCGTCGAAGTCGTGGGTGGAGGCCCGGGCCACGTCGACGGTCCGCACGGTGCGCTGTTCGGTCGCCTCCAGGGTGGTGACCAGTTTCTCCAGGGTGGTGGCGAGGACGGTGCCGCCGCCGGAGGCGACCAGCAGCGTGTCCTTGGCGCCCCGGGGATCGATGATCAGGGCGCCGTCGATCTCCCGGTTCAGGATCTGCTCGCGTGCGGCGGCCGCGTCGGAGACCGTCCTCGGGTCCAGCGGCTCGCCCTTGATCCCATCCAGCCGGGTCACCGTCCGCTGGGCCACCGCCTGCGGGGCCACCACGCCGAACGGGACGTCCTTCGGCTTCGGATCATGGAGCGCGCCCACGTAGGAGGCGATGAAGAGCAGCTGGAGCGCGATCACGCCGATGACGAGGAGCGTGGCCCGGGGGGTGACGGCGTCCTTCGCCTCGGTCAGGAAGGACGGGCGCGGGGCGGTGTCACCGGCTGTCTGCGTCATGCCCCCACGGTCCGAGCCGGTCGGTGTTCGCGCAGGTGGGGAGGGTCCGAACGGATGTCGTACAAGAGTTCGAAAATTGGTCTATGGTGGAGACGGGGCGGTTGGGAACTAGTGTTCGAAAGTCCGCAGGGACTCACAGGTCGGGAGGTGTGCGTGCCGGGATTCACGCATCTGCACACCTCCTCCGGATTCTCCCTGCGATACGGCGCCTCGCACCCGGAGCGGCTCGCCGAGCGCGCCTCCGAGCGGGGCATGGACGCCCTCGCGCTCACCGACCGGGACGGTCTCGCGGGCTCCGTCCGGTTCGCCAAGGCCTGCGCGAAGGCGGGCGTCCGTCCGCTGTTCGGCGTGGACCTGGCGGTCGGGGAGCCCGTGCGCACGGAGCGGCGGCGGACCCCGGTGCGCGGTGGCGCCTTCATCGACGAGTCGGCGGCCCGCGTGACCTTTCTCGCCCGGGACGGCGCCGCCGGCTGGGCCGACCTCTGCAGGATCGTCACGGCGACCCATGCCGACGCCCGGCGGAGCGGCCCTCCCCTGCTGCCCTGGCCGGACAACCACGGCGACGGCCTGACCGTGCTGCTCGGCCCCTCCTCCGACGTCGGCCGCGCACTCGCCGCGGGCCGCCCCGACCGCGCCGCCGAACTGCTCGTTCCCTGGCGGGAGATCTACGGCGACGCCCTGCGGCTGGAAGCCGTCTGGCACGGCCGCCAGGGCACCGGCCCCGGCTCCCTGCGCCTCGCCGCCCGCACGGTCGGCTTCGCCGCCGAACAGCGGGTGCGCCCCGTGCTCAGCAACGCCGTCCGCTACGCCGACCCCGGCCTCGGACCGGTCGCCGACGTGCTGGACGCCGCCCGCCGGCTCGTCCCCGTCGACCCCCGGCGCGAGCTGGACTCCGGCGAGGCCTGGCTCAAGGACGGGGCCGCCATGCTGGGCGCCGCCGAACGGATCGTCGAGGCGGCCGGTTTCCGCCGCGACACCGCGCACCGGCTGCTCGAACAGACGGCGGACACCGCCGCGGCCTGCCGTGTCGACCCCGAGGACGACCTCGGCATCGGCAGCGTCCACTTCCCGGAACCGCGTCTCGTCGGCGCGGACCGCCGCACCGCCCAGCGCGTCCTGGCCTCCCGGGCGGCGGCCGGCATGGTGCTGCGCGGCTACGCGGGCCGGCACGCCTACTGGGAGCGGATGCACCACGAGCTGGACATCATCGCCCACCACAACTTCGCCTCCTACTTCCTGACGGTGGCTCAGGTCGTCGACGACGTACGGGACATGGGCATCCGGGTCGCCGCGCGCGGGTCCGGGGCCGGCTCCCTGGTCAACCACCTCCTCGGCATCGCCCACGCCGATCCCGTCGAGCACGGGCTGCTCATGGAGCGCTTCCTGTCCAAGCGCCGCCCGGTGCTGCCCGACATCGACATCGACGTGGAGTCCGCGCGCCGGCTGGAGGTGTACCGCGCGATCATCGGCCGGTTCGGCACCGAGCGGGTCGCGACCGTCTCCATGCCCGAGACCTACCGGGTCCGGCACGCCGTCCGTGACGTGGGCGCCGCCCTCTCCCTGGACCCGGCCGAGATCGACCGGATCGCCAAGGCCTTCCCGCACGTCCGGGCCCGCGACGCCCGCGCCGCCATGGCCGAACTCCCCGAACTGCGCGAACTGGCGGCGGAGAAGGACCGGTACGGCAGGCTGTGGGACCTGGTCGAGTCCCTCGACGCCCTCCCGCGCGGCATCGCCATGCACCCGTGCGGGGTGCTCCTCTCCGACGCCTCGCTGCTCGCCCGTACGCCGGTGATGCCGACCAGCGGCGAGGGCCTGCCCATGTCGCAGTTCGACAAGGAGGACGTCGAGGACCTCGGGCTGCTCAAGCTCGACGTGCTGGGCGTGCGGATGCAGTCCGCGATGGCGCACGCGGTGGCCGAGGTGGAGCGGGCGACGGGGGAGCGGCCGGACATCGACGCGGCGCCGCCGGGCGACCCGGCGACGTACCGGCTCGTGCAGTCCACCGAGACCCTGGGGTGCTTCCAGATCGAGTCGCCTGGCCAGCGGGACCTGGTCGGACGCCTGCAGCCCGAGACCTTCCACGACCTCGTCGTCGACATCTCGCTCTTCCGGCCGGGGCCGGTCGCCGCCGACATGGTCCGGCCGTTCATCGAGGCCCGGCACGGCAGGGCGCCGATCCGCTACCCGCACAAGGACCTGGAGAGGCCGCTGAAGGAGACGTACGGAGTCGTCGTCTTCCACGAGCAGATCATCGACATCGTCGACATCATGACCGGCTGCGGACGTGACGAGGCGGACCGGGTGCGCCGGGGGCTCTCCGACCCCGAGTCGCAGGGGCGGATCCGGTTCTGGTTCGCCCAGCACGCGACCGCGAAGGGGTACGACGCCGAGACCGTCGCGCGCACCTGGGAGATCATCGAGGCCTTCGGCTCGTACGGCTTCTGCAAGGCGCACGCGGTCGCGTTCGCCGTCCCGACGTACCAGTCGGCGTGGCTGAAGGCCCATCACCCGGCCGCCTTCTACGCCGGGTTGCTCACGCACGACCCCGGGATGTACCCGAAGCGGCTGCTGCTGGCGGACGCGCGGCGGCGCGGGGTGCCGATCCTGCCGTTGGACGTGAACCGGTCGGCGGTCGCTCATCGTATCGAACTGGTGTCTGAATCGAGCGAGTCGGGCTCGGCCTCCGGCTCAGGCTCCGCGGGCTCCGGGGCCGGCACGGACGCGGACACGGACGCGGATACACATTTGGTCGGCTCCGGCTCCGGCTCCGGCTCGGTCCCGGCCGGCCGCGGCCCGGGTTCCGGCGCCGCCGGTCGCTGGGGCGTCCGGCTGGCGCTCTCCGACGTGCACGGCATCAGCGAGGCCGAGGGCGCGCGGATCGCGGACGGGCAGCCGTACGCCTCGCTGCTCGACTTCTGGGAACGGGCCCGGCCGAGCCGGCCGCTCGCCCAGCGGCTCGCCCAGGTCGGCGCGCTGGACGCGTTCGGCGCCAACCGCCGTGACCTGCAACTGCACCTGGCCGAACTGCAGCGAGGCGCCCGCGGGGTGCGCGGCGGCCAGCTCCCGCTGTCCGGCGGACGGAACACCGCGCCGGCCGGGCTGCCGGACCTGTCCTCGGCGGAGCGGCTGAGCGCCGAACTGGGCGTGCTCTCGATGGACGCCTCCCGCAACCTGATGGACGACCACCGGGCGTTCCTGGGCGAGTTGGGCGTGGTCACGGCCCGTCGGCTGCGCTCGGCGCGACACGGCGAGACGGTGCTGGTGGCCGGCGCCAAGGCGGCCACCCAGACCCCGCCGATCCGCTCCGGCAAGCGGGTCATCTTCAGCACGCTGGACGACGGGACGGGCCTGGTCGACCTCGCCTTCTTCGACGACTCCCACGACGCCTGCGCCCACACCGTCTTCCACTCCTGGCTGCTGCTCGTCCGCGGCGTGGTGCAGCGCCGCGGCCCGCGCAGCCTCAGTGTGGTGGGCGCCGCCGCCTGGAACCTCGCCGAACTGGCCGAACTGCGCGCTGAGGGCGGCCTCGACGTGGTGGCCGCGCGGCTGGCCGAGCCAGCGCCGCGCGCGCCGGAGGAACCGGGGGAGTCCCGGCGGCCGGGAGCGTCCGGCGCGTCCGGTGACGGAGGTCCGGCCGGGGGCCGGACGATCCGGATGTCCACGGGGTACGAGATGCACCCCTGGGCCGATCTGCGCCCCGCGGGCGAAGGGCCCGCGGGAGGAAAGAAGTTGTGGCACCAGAGTCCGGGGAGTGCGGGATGACCATCCTCTGCGTACGTTTCCAGCTGCCTCCGACGCGCGAGGCGGAGTTTCCCCAACTCCTCGGATTACTGGAGGAGTTCACGCCCGTCATCGAGGCGCTGCCACCCGACGGGGCACTGCTCGACGTGCGAGGTGCCGAGCGGTACTTCGGCCGTGGCCCCGCCGGGTTCGCCTCGCTGATCCGGCTCCGCGCCCTCGCCCTGCACGGCGTCGACTGCGTGATCGGCGCCGGTCCCGGACCGATGCTCGCCCGGATGGCGCTGCGCGACGCCGTCCCCGGAACGCCCCGGGTGGTGCTCGCGGACCCGGACGCCGTCACGGAGTTCCTCGCCGAGCGTCCCGTCGGCGCGCTGCCCGGCGTCGGCGCCGCCACCGCGCGCACCCTGGGCGAGTACGGCCTCGACACCCTTGGCAAGGTCGCGGCCGCACCCCTGTCCACGCTCCAGCGCCTCACCGGCGCCCGGGCCGGCCGCGACCTGCACGAGAGGGCCTCCGGGGTCGACCGCGGCCGGGTCGTGCCGAACGCCACCTCCCGCTCCCTCGCCACCGAACGGCCCTTCCAGCGGGACGAGTTGGACCCCGACCGGCATCGCCGGGCGCTGCTCTCCGCGGCCGAGGAGCTGGGCGCACGGCTGCGCGCCCTGGAGAAGGTCTGCCGCACCCTGACCCTCACCGTGCGCTACGCCGACCGCTCCGCGACCACGCGCAGCCGCACCCTCGGGGAGCCGACCGCGCACTCCTCGACCCTGACCGGCACCGCGTACCGCATGTACGAGATGCTCGGCCTCCAGCGCGCCCGGGTCCGCGCGATCGCGCTGCGCGCCGAGGGGCTCGCGCCCGCCGAGCGGGCCTCCCATCAGCTGACCTTCGACCCGGTGGACGAGAAGGTCCGCCGTATCGAGGAGGTCGCGGACCGGGCGCGGGCGAGGTTCGGCCCGCATGTGATCGGACCCGGGACGCTGGCCGCGTGACGCTGCCGGATGTGACGACCTGAGGCGTGACGAACGACCTGCTACAGGCCCTAGTTGGCCCACGGCGGAGTCAGGACCGAGCCGTCGGCCAGTTCCGCCCGCAGGCCGACGGAGGTGGTGACCCAGGCGGTCGCCGGCTGCCCCGAGGTGTTCTCGATGCCGAGCGCGGTGCCCGCGTTGACGATCACGGTGTCGCCCGCGGTGACCTGCTCGGTCCTGCCGTCGAGCGTGATCAGCAGGTCGCCGGTGAGGAGGTGGAGGATCTCCTCGCGGTCGACGGTGTGCACGGGGGCCCGGAGCCCCGCGGGGAGCTCCGTGCGCCAGGCGCACAGCTCCTTGCTCCCGCTGCGCGGAGCGGCGTGCGAGACGAATCGGCCGCCGTGCATCTCGTGGACGACGGCTTCGGAAGAACGGACGACGGGCACGGGTGCCTCCTGGATCGGTGGATCGGACAGGTGGATCGGATCGGTGGGAATCGGGGGTCGGGTCGAGGTCCGGATCCGGACGGTGCCCGGGACCCGGCGAGGCCGGCCCCGGCCCGTACGGTCGGGCGGACGCGGCACATGGTCAAGCTGCTTGACCATGTGCGCTGTCCTTATAGTCAAGCTGCTTGACTGATTCGTCAAGGGTGTTTCAATGCCTGCGTGCAGAACTCCGAGGCCATGGCCCTGTCCGCCGCCCTGCTCGCCACCGCCGGCGAGCTGACCCGCCGCATCCACGAGGGTGTGGTCTCCCGCGGATTCGACGACGTGCGGCCCGCCCACGGGTTCGCCTTCGCGCGGCTCTCGGCGGACGGGGCGACGGTCACCGATCTCGCCGCGCATCTCGGGGTCACCAAGCAGGCCGCCAGTCAGCTCGTCGACGAGCTGGTCCGCAAGGGGTACGTCGAACGCCGGCCGCACCCGGAGGACGCCCGCGCCCGGCTGATCCTGCTGACCGAGCGGGGGCGGGCGTGCACCCGTGCGGCCGAAGAGGCGGCGGCGGACGCCGTGCGGACGTGGGGCGAACTGCTCGGTGAGGGTGACATGCGCGCGTTGTATACGCGTCTGCTGCGCATCGCGCCCTACGGTCCCATCAGGCCCGCCTGGTGACGGTTTGAAGGACCGTGGCATCCCTCATCGGCTACCACTGAAAGTTTTTACTGACGCGTAACTTCACACGCGTGCTACTCGCTCGTAACTTGACGAGTGAACAGCATCCTCGTGATCCGGATCACAGGGCGTACGCCGTCGCAACTCCCTTGAGCCGCAAGGAGATCACACGATGCTGCCCTGGAACCGAGTGCTCAGACCCCTGGCCGCCCTGCTCCTGGCCGCCGCCGTCGCGGTCGTCCCCGCCGCCACGGCCCAGGCCGCCTCCGCCCCCAGCAGTGGCTGGAACAACTACTCCTGCAAGCCGTCCGCCGCGCATCCCCGCCCCGTCGTCCTCGTCCACGGCACGTTCGGGAACTCCGTGGACAACTGGCTGGCCCTCGCCCCCTACCTGACCAGCCGCGGGTACTGCGTCTTCTCCCTCGACTACGGCCAGCTCCCCGGCGTCCCCCTCTTCAACGGCCTCGGTCCCATCGACAAGTCGGCCGCGCAGCTCCAGATCTTCGTCGACAAGGTGCTCGCCGCGACCGGCGCAGCCAAGGCCGACCTGGTCGGCCACTCGCAGGGCGGCATGATGCCCCGCTACTACCTCAAGTTCCTCGGCGGAGCCGCCAAGGTGAACGCCCTCGTCGGCATCGCCCCCGACAACCACGGCACGACCCTGAGCGGCCTGGCCAACCTGCTTCCGTACTTCCCCGGCGCGGCGGACCTGCTGTCGTCGGCGACTCCCGGACTCGCCGACCAGGTCGCCGGTTCCGCGTTCCTGACCAAACTCAACGCGGGCGGCGACACCGTCCCCGGCGTGCACTACACGGTCATCGCCACCAAGTACGACGAGGTGGTCACGCCGTACACCTCGCAGTTCCTGAGCGGATCCGACGTCCACAACGTCCTGCTGCAGAACCTGTGCGGCCTGGACCTCTCCGAGCACGTGGCCATCGGGATCGTCGACCGGATCGCCTACCACGAGGTGGCGAACGCCCTCGATCCCGCCCACGCCTCCGCCACCACCTGCGCGTCCGTGTTCAGTTGAACACAGCCGGGGGCTGACCGGCCTGAGCCGCCGGTCAGCCCCCGGAGTCCGTGGTCCAGGACACGGCCTAGCGGCCGTGCCGGCCGCCCGGGGTCGCCCGGCGGCGCACCGACGCGAACAGGGTCGCGGCGCCGAGCGCCAGGACGGCGGCACCGCCGACCGCGATGTACGGGGTGGTGGAATCACCGCCGGTCTCGGCGAGGTTCGCGGAGGAACCGGCGGCCTCCGGCTGGTTCGCCGCGGCGTCCGTGGTGGTCTCCGTGTCCTCGGCGACGCCGGCCGCCTTCGCGCTCGCGCTCGCCGTCGGTTCGGCCGACGTACCGGCGTCGCCGTCTCCGTGACCGTGGTGCTCCACCGTCGACTTGTCGCTGCCGTCCGCGATCTGCTCGTCCGAGGGCGCGGAGGCGGTCGGCACCGGAGTGGTCCCGCCGCCCGCTCCGTTGCCGTCACCGCTGCCGCCGAACGCCACGTCGGAACACGAGTAGAAGGCCTCCGGGCTGTCCGAACGCTGCCAGACGGCGTACAGGAGCTGCTTGCCGGAACGCTCCGGGAGGTTGCCGGAGAAGCTGTAGAAGCCGTTCGAGGCGGTCGGGTCGGTCACCGTCGCGACGGGGTGCGCGAGATCGAGGTCGGCCCAGGCCAGCGGCTTGGACGGGTCGTAGCCGGACTTCGTGATGTACACCTTGAACGTGCCCTTGTGCTGCGCCGTCACCCGGTACCTGAAGGTGTACGCCCCGCTGCTCACGCCGGTCGCCGGCCAGTCGGCGCGCGCCAGGTCGAGCCCCTTGAACTCCTCGCTGTCGGCGCTGCACAGCTTGCCGTCCGGGATCAGCGCCTGGTGCTGCCCGTTCGCGTCACCGATGCGGATGCCGTTCCAGTCGTAGAGCGCCTGCGTGCCGCCCGCGGCGACCGCCGCCTTGCAGGCCGCCGACTTCGGGCTCTCCGGACCCTCCGCGTAACACTGGGACACCCGGCTCACCGGGTCCCCCATCGTGCCGTGCGCCGACGCGGGCGCGGCGGCCAGCGCGGACAGGGCGAGCGGGGCGATGCCGACGGCGACGACAGCGGCGGCCTTGCGGCGTGCAGACATGCGGGAACTCCTCGGACGATCCTGATGCGGGGGGCGAGCCCCGCACACCGTTCGTGCGGGGATCCCGTGGGGGTGATCAGAAACTAGCCCCAGGAATCCGTGAAATCGCCTGCTGGGGACGGGTGATGGGGATCCTTATGGCGCCGTTAAGGCGGGGCTAACGGGGGGCTCAGGAAGGGAGCGCGGGCCCGGCTGGGCATCGGTGCGCCGCGGCCTGTGGGTAGCGTGCGGGGTATGACGGAGATGCCCGGGGGATCAGGCGGGTTCCGGGAGCCCGGAGAGCGGCTCGCGGCGTTCGGGGTGCGGCGCGCCGCTGCCGGTGACGTGGCCGTGGTACGGGCCGTGATCGACGCCGCCTTCGAGCCGTACGTCGAGCGCATCGGCGTCGTGCCCGCGCCCATGACGGCCGACCACGAGGCCAATGTGGCGGCGGGCCGGGTGTTCGTCACGGGGGAGCCGGTGACCGGACTCGTGGTCGTCGAGGAGCGGCCGGACCACCTGTACCTCGACATCGTCGCCGTGCGGCCCGACGCCCACGGCAAGGGCATCGGGGGACGACTGCTGCGATTCGTCGACGCACACGCGCGTGCTCGGGGACTGGACGAGGTCAGGCTCTACACCAACGCGATGATGTGGGAGAACCAGAAGATCTACCCGAAGCTCGGGTACGAGGTCGTCGAGCGGCGCGTGGACGGGCCCTACGACCGCGTCCACTACCGCAAGCGCCTCGGCTGACAGGGGCCGCGCGCCGGTCCGGCGGGGCGGCTCAGCCGTCCGGCCACCAGGTGCGCGCGATGTCCTTGCGGATCTCGGGGCGCGCGGCAGGACGTTCGTCGGCCTCGTCCCGTACACGGCGGGAGTCCGACTTCCTCAGGGGCTTCTGCACGGTCGCACGGCGCATGGCTGCCTCCTCGCGTCTACCGGATCCCGATGGTGTACGGAGGTAGACCTTTCGGGGGAGAGTTCCTCATCGGTGGCGATCTGTCTGTGGCGCCGGTCACGTCCTTGCCCGGCCGGCCCGCCCCGGCGGCCCCGCCGGACTGTCAGTGGCGGCTGACACGATGGGACGCATGGTGAGCGACAGCGTGACGAATCCAGGGGCGGGCGTCGACTGGGACGCGGAGTCCGCCACGTTCGACGAGGAGCCCGACCACGGCCTGCGCGACCCGGCGGTCCGCGCGGCCTGGGCGGCCCGGCTGCGGACCTGGCTGCCGGACCGGCCGGGCGACCTGCTCGACGTGGGGTGCGGTACGGGAAGCCTGTCCCTCCTCGCGTCCGAGGAGGGACACCGTGTCACCGGGGTCGATCTCTCGCCCCGCATGATCGACCGCGCCAGAGCCAAGCTGGCCGGCCGTGACGCGGCGTTCCTCGTCGGTGACGCGGCGGCACCCCCCGTCGGCGAGCAGCGCTACGACGTGCTCTTCTGCCGCCATGTGCTCTGGACCCTGCCCGCCCCCGAGCGCGTGCTGCGGCACTGGCGGGGGCTCCTGCGTCCGGGCGGCCGGCTCGTCCTCGTCGAGGGCGTCTGGGGGACCGTGCACCCGGTCGGTCTCTCCGCCGACCGGCTGACCGCCCTGCTCCGGCCGCTGGTCGCAGAGGCGGGCGAGAGCGCCGGGCTGCGCGTGGAGCCGCTGTCGGACGACGCGCGGCTGTGGGGCCACGAGGTCGACGACGAGAGGTTCGCCGTGGTGGCCACCTTCTGACCCCGGGCGACACGGCCCGACCGGCACCATGCCGGTCCCGGGAGCCGCCGGCACCGGCGCTCCGAAGAGGCCGCCGGTGCCGGCGGAACCCGCCTACTCCAGCAGCGCTTCGAAACCGCCCTCGCGGGCCAGGCGTTCGAGGTCGTCCAGGGCCTTCTCGGCGGCGAGCGCCGCCGCCGGGTCGGTGGCCGCCAGGCCGCTCTCCGCGAACTCGTCCTCGTCCAGCCGCAGGACCTCCGTGCCGTCGGCCGAGCGCCACAGGTCCAGGTCGAGATCCTCGACCACCAGGCGCCCCGCGGAGACGGTGGCGGGCCGCGTGACGTCGCAGTACCAGCCCTTCCGCACGCCCGCCGCGTCCCGTACCTCCTTCACCGCGTACCACCGGTCCCGCCAGTAGTACTCGGTGAAGACGTCACCCCGCTCGAACCGTACGAAGCCGAAGTCCCGGGCGGTGTCGCCGGCCCAGGGAGCGCGCACCACGACCCGCGTCCCGTCGTCGGCGAGCAGCTCCGCCGGGTAACTGATCTTCGTACGGCCCGCCTTGACGAGCACGATCTCCACCGGGTCAGGAGCCCCCGCCGAGTTCGTGGACATACTTCACCTCCGTGGCGCACACCTCGTAGCCGAACCACTTGTTGATCGCGAGCATCGGCCCGTTGTCCGTGTCGTTGCCGGTGAACGCCTCCCGGAAGCCGGCCGCGCGGGCGCGGTGCAGGGAGTGGTTCTTGGCGAGCTTGGCGAGACCGCGGCCCCGGAAGGCACGGGCGGTGCCCGTCATCACGGTGCCGTAGCGGCTGCCGCCGTCGGTGCGGGCCGCGCTGAACGCCGCCGGCCGGCCGTCCACCAGAGCGACGGACGTCAGCTCGTGGTCGAGGAGCGGATGACGCCAGGTCTCCTCCAGCCAGGCCTCGTAGTCCGTGAACTCCCGGTCGACGTCGCTGGGTTCGTCGAGGAGCGTCTCCGCGTCCAGGACGAACAACGGCCGCGGGTCGTCCGCGAAGTCCGCCCCGCTGCGCACCTCGACGCCGGGGGGCGGGGACTGGAGCGGCGGCAGCTCGCCGTTCGCCAGGTCGAGGCGGAGGAAGTGCGCGGAACGGGCCGAGCGGTAGCCGCGCTTCTCCGCGAAGGCACGGTTCGCGGGCGCGTCCAGCACCCAGGCGAACAGCCGGGTCGCGCCCAGGGCGGCGAGCCGCTCCTCCGCGGAGCGCACCAGCAGCGACCCCGCGCCGCGGCCCGTCCGCTCCGGGTGCACATAGACGTTGACGTAGCCCTGACCCGGCTCGGGGCTGTCGTACACGATGCCCACCTGCGCGGTGCCGACCGGCTCGCCGTCCTCCAGGGCCAGCAACGGCCGGTAGTGCGCGTCGGGATGGGCGTGCTCGACGTCGTAGGCGATGGACTGCGGGGTGAAGAGCACGAAGGGGAGAGCCTCGTGACGGATGCGCGCGAAGCTCGCGGCGTCCACCGGGTCCCCGCGACGCACCTCACGGACGATCAGTGTCATGGCAGCGAACGCTACGGGCAGACCGCGTGCGGATGCCTCCCCTTTTCCCCGGGTGCGGGACAATCGCCGGGTGACCCTGAAGATCCACATCGCAGAGGGGGCCGCGCCGTACGAGCAGGTGCGCGCCCAGATTTCCGAGCAGGCCAGGTCCGGCGCGCTGCCGGTCGGCCACAAGCTGCCCACGGTGCGGGGGCTGGCCGAGTCGCTTGGCCTCGCGGCCAACACCGTCGCCAAGGCCTACCGGGCCCTCGAATCGGACGGGGTGATCGAGACGCGCGGCCGCAACGGGACGTTCGTGGCCGCCGCCGGGGACGCGGCGGCGCACCAGGCGGCGTCGGCCGCGCAGGCCTACGCCGACCGGGCGCACCGCCTCGGACTGACCGAGACCGCCGCGCTGGCCGCCGTACGGGACGCCCTGCGGGCGGCGTTCGAGGGGGACTCCTAGAACGCGGAGCGCTCGGAGTGCCCTGGGCGCCGCAGCCTGCGCCGCCCTTACAGGTACAGCCCCGCGTCCGCGCCCTCGCGCTGGTCCGGAACCGATGTCGGTGTCGTACCGCGGCGCAGCGCGTACAGCTCGGCGAGGGTCGCGCCCTCGCGCGGGACGCCCTCGTCGGTGCCCAGCCAGCCGACCGACTCCCGGCGGGTCAGCGGTCCGACCTCGATACGGGCGAGACAGCGGCCGGGGCGGACCACGGCGGGGTGCAGACGCTCCAGGTCCTCGTTCGTCGTGACGCCCACCAGGACGTTGCGGCCCTGGCCGAGCAGTCCGTCGGTGAGGTTGAGCAGCCGGGACAGGGCCTGGCCCGCCGTGTGCTTCGCCTCGCCGCGGATCAGCTCGTCGCAGTCCTCCAGCAGGAGCAGCCGCCAGCGCCCCTTGCCGGTGCCGTCCTCCTCGCCGATCGCGATGTCCATCAGATACCCGACGTCGGAGAAGAGTCGCTCGGGGTCCAGCACACAGTCCACCTGGCACCAGTCGCGCCAGGAACGGGCCAGGGTGCGCAGGGCGGACGTCTTGCCGGTGCCCGGCGGACCGTGCAGGAGCAGCAGCCGGCCCGCGATGTCCTCGGGGGTCGTCTTCATCAGGCCGTCCATCGCGTCCGCGACCGGCGCCGTGTAGTTGGCGCGGACCTCCTCCCACGTCCCGGCGGAGATCTGCCGGGTGGTGCGGTGCGGGCCGCGCCGCGGCGACACGTACCAGAAGCCCATCGTCACGTTCTCCGGCTGCGGCTCGGGCTCGTCCGTGGCACCGTCCGTCGCCTCGTTCAGCACCTTCTCGGCCAGCTCGACGCTCGTCGCGGTCACGGTGACGTCCGCGCCCCTGTTCCAGCGCGACACCAGAAGGGTCCAGCCGTCGCCCTCGGCGAGCGTCGCGCTGCGGTCGTCGTCCCGCGCGGAGCGCAGCACGCGGGCGCCGGGCGGGAGCAGGGTGGCTCCGGACCGTACACGGTCGATGTTCGCGGCGTGCGAGTGCGGCTGCTCGCCCGTCGCGAAGCGACCGAGGAACAGCGCGTCGACGACGTCCGACGGCGAGTCGCTGTCGTCGACGTTGAGCCTGATCGGCAGAGCGTCGTGTGGGTTCGCAGACATGCCGCCATGATCCGTCACCCGGGCGTCCCATGCACCCGGTTTCCGCAGTGCGTCGCGTGTGTCGCGTGGGTCCCGCTCTTCCGGTGTATCCCTTCCATCCTGTTACAGGGCTGTACGACGACAGACCTGTCGCGCGCCCGATTCCCCCCGTTACTGTTGCCCATGATGGGACGTCATGGGTGGAATTCGGGGGAACGACGGTGGCGCCTGACCGCGCTGCTCGGTGTGGGCGCGGCCGTACTCGCCCTGGTCGTGACACTGCTCAACACCCTTCCGGGGGACGGCGGGAGCACCGCCGGCACCACCCGCGACGGCGACAAGGTGCACGGCACGCCGGTCACCCCGCCGCAGACGCCCCGACCCGACGTGGGCTGGGGGTTCACCCACACCCAGTACAGCGCCGACGAGGGCGACGACGCGGCCACCGAGCGGGTCGAGGGACTGCTGGGCCGTGACGAGGTGTCGCTGCCGCAGAACCAGCACATCATGGGCTGGGGTGCGGGCAACCCCGAACCGTCCAAGGGGCGTTACGACTTCTCCGAGATGGACAGCCGCGTCGACTTCGTCCGCAGGTCCGGCGGCACCCCGGTCGTGACGCTGTGCTGCTCCCCGGACTGGATGAAAGGCGGCAGGGCCGGGGCGGACCGCACGAACTGGAGCCAGGCCTCCCTGGAGACGGCCCCGGAGCCCTCGCACTTCGCGGACTTCGCCGCGCTCGCCGCGACGGTCGCCCGCCGCTACCCCGACGTACGCCACTTCATCGTCTGGAACGAGTTCAAGGGCTTCTGGAACGACCGTGAGGGCCGCTGGGACTACGAGGGCTACACCAAGCTCTACAACCTGGTCTACAAGGCGCTGAAGAAGGTGGACAAGGACATCATGGTGGGCGGCCCCTACCTCGTGATGGACAGCTTCGACCCACGCCAGACGCAGGACGCGTCCACGACGGTGAAGGGAGCCTGGGGCGCGATGGACCAGCGGGTCCTCGACGCCTTCACCTACTGGAACGAGCACAAGGCGGGCGCCGACTTCGTCGTCGTGGACGGCTCCAGCTACACCAACGACGACGAGACGCTGCCCGACGAGTTCGCGGCCACCGACAAGTTCACGGCCGTCGGCAGATGGCTGCGCGGGCAGACGCACGGACTGCCGCTGTGGTGGGCCGAGTACTACGTCGAACCGGCCGACTCCAAGGACGAGCGCAAGGGCTGGTCCGAGACCCGCCGCGTCGCGGTCCAGGCGAGCGGCATGATCGCGATGGTGCGGGGCGGGGCCTCCTCCGGCTTCTACTGGAACCCGGAGAAGGAGAAGGGCGCCGGCTGCCCCGGCTGTCTCTGGACCCCGACCGGCACCGCCGGTGGCGGCCGGGACCTGCCCATGTACGACCTGATCTCCCGCTTCGGCAAGGCGTTCCCGCCGGGCACCGCCTACGCGAAGGTGTCCGTCGCCGCGGACGACGTGCCGAACGTGCGGGTCCTCGCCACCGACCGGACCGTCCTCGTCGTCAACACGCGGGACCGGTCGATCAGCGCGAAGGTCGACGGGAGGCGGTTCGAGCTGGGCGCCTACGGGGTGAAGTGGCTCACCCGCTGACCGCGCGGGCCGACGGCACCCGGACCTGGGGAAGTGGCCCGGCCGGCGTACCGACCCGGCCACTTCGGCCGCACGCACCGCTCCCGGGCCGCTACTTCATCGTCAGGAACCGCTGCACCAGCGAGGCCAGCAGGACCGCCAGCAGGGGCAGGGAGAACCAGAAGCTGCTCTGGACCCACCGCAGTTGCCGCACGCCGGGCCGCACCGCCACCCGTACGACCTCCCGTGCCGTCAGCAGCACGATGAGGGCGATCGCTGCGAGACCACCGACGACCGACCACGGTGTCCACGTCACCTGCGGTCCGATCGGCCCCGGCTCGGCCCGCGGGACCGTGCCCTCCGGCCGCACGCGCAGCGCGTACATCGTGACGTCGTCGTTGACCAGGACCTTCCGCAGCTCCGGCCGTTCGTCGAGATGGGTGATCAGCCGCGTCTCCCACGTCGCCGAATAGCCCACGTCCAGCTGCAGGTAGACCACCTGACTGCGGTTGATCATCAGGTACGAGTTCGGCCCCGCGTCCTTGAGCGCCTTGACGAGCCCGGACACCAGCACCGGGTCGGCGGGCGCGAGCGTGGGGACGTACTGCACCTTCTCCATGTCCTTGGCGCCCCAGGGCATCGCGGGCGTCACGTTGTCGACGGTGTCGTTGCTCAGCCACAGCAGCCGGGCCGTCGGATCGTCGTGCGCGTACACGTAGTCCATGGCCGTGACCTCGCCCGGCCGGATCCGCTCGAACGACTCGTTGCCCCAACGGGCCACCAGGAAACCGCCCATGAGGAGCAGGCCCGCCATCAGCGCGGCGACCGGGGCGAGACTCAGCCGGTCCTTCTCCCGTTCCTTCGCGGTGACCCCGGTGCGCGGGAAGAGGGCCAGTCCGGCGAGCAGCGCGGCACCCGGCACGGCGAACATGAAGACGCGCAGCGCCATCTCACCGCCGTAGGACTGCATGCCGAAGCCGAGGAACGGGACGAAGGTCAGGACGAGCAGGGACCGCTCGCGGTACCGGTGCTCACGCCGCCGCCACCAGCCCCAGCAGGCGAAGGCCATCATGCCGCCGGCGAGCAGGACCCGGGTGTACAGCACGAGCTTGTGCGTCGAACTGCCGCCCTGGATACGGCCGGAGACCGACGTCGACACATTGCTGCCGACGCCCCCGACCCCGCCGAACAGGTCGTCGAAGTGGCCCGACCAGTACGGCTCGGCCATGAAACCGACCCAGGCGGCGACCAGCACGGCGAACAGGATGGGCAGACCGCGCAGTTCGGAGCGGCCGACGAGGACGAGGACCGCGAGAACGCCCAGCATCACGAACGGGGTGAGCTGGTGCGCCGGCACGGTGGCCGCGAACAGCCCGATCAGCACCATCAGGAGCACGGCCCGCTGCCGCCGGTCCGTCGGCTCGACCTCCGCCTCGCCCGGCCGGCGCTTCGTCCACAGCACCCGCGGCGCCCGGAACCACACGAGCAGGATCGCCACGAACACCAGGTACAGCAGGTAGGTGAAGCCCTGCGGCGAGAAGTAGTCCTGGCCGACCCAGCCGCACAGCGTGAAGAACCAGATCCCCGTCCACTTGGCGCGCCAGCCGGCCCGCATCGACCGGACCAGCAGGAACATCGGTGCCAGATAGAGGAGTTGGATGGCCGTCGGCCACCAGCGGATGACCTCGGACAGATCGGAGACCCCGCACGCCTTCGCGACGAACGCGGCCACCGCGAAGAAGCCCGGCCAGCTCCAGCGGGCGTCCAGGTCCGGCACGGCGGACCCGGTGCGGTCGATGTAGTCGAGGAAGCCGAGGTGCTGCCAGGCGGTCGCGAACCGCGGCTCGGTCTCGATGACCGCCGGGAGCGCGTGCAGCGACACCACGGTGGCGAGCAGCGTGACCAGCAGCAGCCCCCGGTGCTCGCGTTTCATCCACAGCAGCGAGCTGAACACCGTGACCAGCAGGGCCGCGCCGATCAGCGTCGGCAGCGGGAGCACCGAGATCAGGCCCAGGCCGCCCATGTCCGTGAGCGACTCGTCGTCGAGGCCGAACGCGGGGACCCAGTAGAGCAGGAGCGCCGAGACCAGCAGGAAGCCGAGGACCACACCGGGTCTCGACGGACGCCGGACGCGCTCACGCCAGGACGGGGGAGGCGCGTCCGGTGGTTCCCGGTCCTCCGCCGTCCCGTCCGCCGCGACCGGTTCCGACGCCGGCGCGTCCTCCGCCGAAGCGGTCCGCACGTCGGACCCCCCGCCGTCGGATCCCTCCGTGTCGAACGGGGCGTCGACCTCCGGCACCTCCACCGGACCCAACGAGGCCTCCGAACCCGGCTCGCGCGCCTCCACGGGCAGCCCCACGGACGGCTGCCGCCGCGCCCAGGCGGGACGCCGCTCAACGCCCGTTCCGGTGCGCACCGCGGGGGTGCCGGTCGGCGGCGTGCCCGGCCCGGGGCGCACGTCCGGCCGGCGTTCCAGGTGGTCGAGGTCGATGTGCAGGCGCAGGGCCAGGGTGTCCGAGTCGAGCGCCCGGGCCGGGCCACGCGTCGGCTCGTGCGACGGGACGGCGTCGCGCGGCCCCAGGTCTGCGAGGTCCCCGTCCGGTGCGGCGTCCGCCGGCGGGGCGGCGGGCGGCGCGGTCCGCACGATCCGGAACAGCCTGGGCGCCGCGATCGTCACGATCACGGCGAGGCTGGAGATCTCCGCGACACCCGCGCCCGTCAGCCCCATGCGGGGCAGCAGGATCACCGTGAGGCCGAGCACCAGAAGACACAACAGGCCCTGGAGATAGGCGAGTCCGGACGTGCGGCTCTGTGCGCGCAGCACGGCGAAGTAGGTCTCCATGACCACCCGCAGCAGCGCGCCGACGGCGAACCAGCGCAGCAGCGGTGTCGCCGCGTGCGCGTACCCGGCGCCGAAGACGTGCAGGATGTACGGCGCGCCGAGGAACAGCAGGCCGCACACCGGCAGCATGATCCGGGCCATGCGCTTGAGCGCGGCCCGGGTGTTGGCGGCGAGCCGCGCCGGATCGTGCGACCCCTCCACCGTCAGCGAGGCGCCCATGTTGATGGCGAGCAGGTTGACCGTGCCGCCGATGGTCGTGGTGATGTAGAAGTACGCGTTGTCGGTGGAACTGACCTGCGAGGCCACGATCACCGGTACGAGATAGACGACCGCGAGCGAGAACAGCGACCCGGTGTAGTCACCGGCCAGGAACCGCCCGATCTCCCTCAGGGTGGGCGGCTTGGTGCTGGTCTCCGTCGCCTTCACATGCCGGGGCACCAGCCGGCGGAACACCAGGATTCCGAGCGGCACCACCGACAGGGCGATCGCGGCGACCCAGGAGACGAAGACGCCCGAGGTGGGGACCGCGGCGGCGAGACCGATGAGCAGGGCCAGCTTCACCGCGGAGAAGACGGTGTTGCCCACCGGCACCCACAGCGCGCTGCGCAGCCCGGTCAGCACCCCGTCCTGGAGTGTCAGCAACGACCAGGCGACCACCGCCAGCACGAAGAACGTGCCGTGCAGCGGGCCGTGCAGGAAGCGGTACGACGGCCCCCACAGGTTCAGGGTGAGCAGGAAGATCCCGGCGGCGAACGCCACGACCACCGAACTGCCCGCGTACGTACGGAAGATGAGGCGGGCGGTGGCGCGTCCCGCGACGGGGATGAAGCGGGCGAGGGCGCCGGTCAGTGTCACCGCGGTGACACCCGCGAGGAGTTTCATCGCGGCGATGGCGGCGGAGCCCTGGCCGACCGCCGACTCGGTGTAGTAGCGGGCGGCGATCAGCCAGTACCCGAGGCCCAGCACCGCGGAGATCCCGGTGTTGAGCATCAGGGCGTAGGCGTTGCGGAACAGCGGACTGCCGCCCCCGCCCGTGCGGCCGGTGCCGGGCAGACGGAGACGGCGGGCCGGCCGCCGCTCGGGGGCCTCGGGCGCGGTGGTCGAGGCCTGGGCTGTGGTGGTCGTGTCAGACACGGGAACGGATGGCCTTCCGGCGGACCTGTCGTGCTCTTCGGACCATGGCGTACCCCTTGGTGAGGGCCCGGTCCCGGGCGAAGGTGCGGGCGATCGAACGGCCTTCGATGAGCCGCTCGAACTCCTCGATACCGGTCGTGCGGCGCACGGTGACGCGTTGCAGGGCGTACGGGCCCTGGCGGCGGCGGGCGAGGCCGTTGCCGACGGCGAGCGACTGGGTGAAACCCGCCGCCCGCACCGAACGCCGCACCCGTGCGCTGGAGTAGCCGTAGGGGTACGCGAACGAGGCCGGGGGAGCACCCAGTTCGCCCGCGATGATCTCCCGGCAGCGCAGCAGCTCGAACCGGAGCGCGTCGTCCGTGATCTGGTCGAGCTGCGGATGGGTGTGGCTGTGCCCGCCGATCTCCGCCTGCTCCCCGGCGAGCGCGCGCACCTGGTCCCAGTCGAGCATGGTGTCGAGACCGCCCCCGGTGTCGTACGCGCCCCTGATCCACCCCGTGGACACGAAGAGGGTGGACGCGAAGCCGTACTTGGCGAGGGCGGGCAGCGCGTGCCGGTGCACGCCCTCGTAGCCGTCGTCGAAGGTGATCAGGACGGGGCGCGCGGGCAGCGGGACGCCCGAGCGCCAGGCCGCCGCAAGCCGGGCGGTGCCGACCGGGGTGAACCCGCGGTCGTCGAGCAGCGCCATCTGCTCGGCGAACGCCTCGGGCGCGACGGACAGCGCCCGGGTCGCGTCGTTCGGTGTCCGCGCGACCGAGTGGTACATCAGGATCGGTACCGGTCCGCTCATGCCGCCGCCCCCTCGTCGTCCGGGACCACCTCGACCGCCGCGACGGGGACGACCGAGAACACGGCGCCGCTCCGGCGGGCCCGGACGCTTCCCGCGACATACCCGCCGGCCGCCGTCAGTACCCCGGCGACGATGGCTCCCGCGCGGCCGGCGCCGCCGGGACGGGCCAGGGCCGCGTCCCGCAGCCCGCGCAGCACCCCGACGGGCAGGACCCGGGTGCTGTAGCGACGCTCCGATTCAAGTCCCTTGCCGGCGCCGACACTTCGGGCGACCAGGGCTTTGGAGAGGCCTTCGGCGTAGGCCCGGGTGCGGAAGTAGCCGAAGCGCTCGCGGACCGCGGGCACCCGGTGGTGGATGACCGCGCGGTCGTCGATCAGCAGGACGGCGTCCGGCCGGGCGCGGGTGAGCCGGATGCACAGCTCCGTCTCCTCGCAGCCCAGCGGACGCCTGTCGCCGTCGCGGCCGATCCCGGTCGCGAAGCCGCCCGCCGCGTCGAACGCCGTGCGGCGGAACGAGGCGTTGCCGCCGAGGACGTTGCGGACCCGGACCCGGCCCGGCGGCAGGCCCTTGTACGTGCAGCCCACCACCCAGTCGAACTCCTCGGGGAACCAGGCCGGCCGGCGGCCCGACGCCCAGACGGGCATCGTGCGGCCGCCGACGGCCATCACCCGCGGGTCGGTGTAGCCCTCGGCGAAATGCCGCAGCCAGTCCCGCTCGGCGACGGCGTCGTCGTCGAGGAAGGCGATGACACCGCCGTGCGAGGCCGCGATCCCGGTGTTGCGGCCGGCGGACAGACCGCGGGGGCCCGCGTTGGCGAGCACCCGCACCCCCTCCGTCTTCCTGTACTCCCCGGCCAGCCGCTCCAGCAGAACGGTGTTGTGGTCGACGACCAGCAGTGTCTCCAGGGCGGGCAGGGACTGCGCGCGCACCGAGGAGACCGCCGCGAGGATGTCCTCCCAGCGGTCCTCGGTGTACACGCAGATCACCACGGAGATGTCCCGCGTGCTCAAGACACCTCTCCCCGGCCGGAGTCGAGCTGGTGGGCGTGCGGCGTCCGGCGCAGCGCACGCCGGTTGGACCGCTCCTTGAGGATCACCTTGAGCACCCGGATCCCGTCCCGCACGGCCCGCAGATTGCTCGCGCCGTGGATGCGGAGGTACTCGTGGCTGGGTATCTCCTGCACCTTGAGGCCGGCCTTGACGACCCGGATGTTCATCAGGGTCTCGACCTCGAAACCGGTGCAGTCGAGCTCGATCTTGTCGAGGCAGTGCCGCCAGAACGCGTTGTAGCCGTAGCAGAGATCGGTGTAACGGGCGCCGAACTTGGCGTTGACGGTCGCGCAGAGCACACGGTTGCCGAGCTTGCGGATCGGCGTCATGTCGGACGTGCCGCCGCCGTTGGCGAACCGCGAGCCCTTGGCGAAGTCCGCCCCGGACACCAGCGCGGAGACGTACGAGACGATCTCGTGGCCGTCGGCCGAGCCGTCCGCGTCGACCATGACGATGATGTCGCCGGTGCACGCCGCGAAGCCGGTGATCAGCGCGTCGCCCTTGCCCCTGCCGAGCTGCTTGACGACCTTGACGTCCGGCCACAGCTCACGGGCGACCTCGACGGTGTCGTCGGTGGAGTTGCCGTCCACGAGAACCACTTCGTGGATCCAGGACGGCAGCGTCTTGAAGACGTACGGGAGATTCTCCGCCTCATTCATGGCGGGAATCACGACACTCACCGGTGGCGCGATGGCCAGGTGAGAGGAGATCGGCCGGTAGATCGCGGCCACTGACGGATCGTCGCCCGAGATGGCTGGGCGCAGGACTGAGCTCATGAGTCTGGTCCCTCTCGTCCGGTGGACCGCCCGCCCCTGGGCGGTCCGTCTCTTTGTCCGGTTCGAAAGGGGGGTTACTCACTGACGGCATGCCGGAATGGAACTCCGTCCATGCCGGGTGAGCTGGCAAAACGTGCCGGCTCCGCATTGAGGAGCAGGCTGCGCGGCCCGACTCGGCATACGTCTGGTCACCGAGAACGGCACCCCCCAACCGCGCCCCGCGCCGGCTTCCATCGCGGTCCTGAGCCCTCCCCTGGAGCCGCTGATGATGGACCGATGCGGGTGAGATGTACGACGGTATTGACGATTGCGCCCGTATGGCAAGACCTGAAACGAGGCCTCACCTTTTTGTTGGTTTGACCGTTACCTCGTATCTCGAACGGATTTTCCCCATCCGTTTGAGGGTCCGTGGGTGCGCCGTCGGCGCACCAGTGTGAGCAGCAGAATCAGCGAACTGAACGCCGTCACGGCGACGATGCCGCCGGGGACCGACCAGCGGTGCACGGCGAGCATGCCCTGCGCCACCAGCATGTTCAGGACGACGGCGCCGGCGACGGACGTGAGGACGCGGCCGAACGGGTCGAGTCCGCGCAGTGCGGCCCCGATCGCGGCCGACGGCGCGGCGAGCAGGAAGAAGAGCGTGAAAGGCCCGCGCAGCGGTGAGTTCGCGTCGGCGAGTGCGAGGAACGCGCCCACGGCCCCCACCGTGGTCGCGCCGCCCGCGAGCAACGCCGGCAGGTCCCTCCCCCTGGGCTGCCGCGGCCCCTTCGCGGTGTCGGATGAGGATGCCTTGATCCGTAAGGTCTGCATGGGCGACTTTGCCCCCTGAAGCGCCGGATGCCGGGTTTCAATGTGGCGCAGCCCGTCCGGGGCCGTCAAGGCGCAAAGGGGGCGCGTTCGCGGGTTTCCTGACGCAGTGGCACAGAAGTTTTGGCATGAACACTTCCTGTCAATGCGCGTAGCTGGTACCAAAGTTGTGGCAGAGATCCTGCTAAAGGGAGGTTCCATGAGACGTTCCCGAATTACGGCATACGTGACCTCACTCCTCCTCGCCGTCGGCGTCACCCTCACCGGGGCGGCCACGGCGCAGGCACGAACGGCCGCCGCCACCGGCTATGTGGCCCTTGGTGACTCCTACTCGTCCGGTGTCGGCGCCGACAGCTACATCAGCTCCAGCGGCGACTGCAAGCGCAGCACGAAGGCCTACCCCTACCTCTGGGCGGCCGCGCATTCACCCTCGTCGTTCGCCTTCACCGCCTGCTCGGGCGCTCGTACGGGTGATGTCACGGCGAACCAGCTCGGCCCCCTCACCTCCTCGACCGGCCTCGTCTCCATCAGCATCGGCGGCAACGACGCCGGCTTCTCGGACGTCATGACGACCTGCGTCCTGCAGTCCGAGAGCTCCTGCCTCTCGCGGATCGCCACCGCGAAGGCCTACGTCGCCTCCACCCTCCCCGGCAACCTCAACTCCGTGTACTCGGCGATCCGTGCGAAGGCTCCGTCCGCCCACGTCGTCGTCCTCGGCTATCCCCGCTTCTACAAGCTCAACGGCAGTTGCCTGACCGGACTCTCGGAGACCGAACGGTCCGCCATCAACGGCGCGGCCGACTACCTGGACAGCGCGATCGCGGCCCGCGCCGCCGCCTACGGATTCACCTTCGGTGACGTCCGGGGTACCTTCACGGGCCACGAGATCTGCTCCAGCAGCGTCTGGCTGCACAGCCTGAACTGGCTGGACATCGGCGAGTCCTACCACCCGACCGCGGCCGGACAGTCCGGCGGCTACCTCCCCGTCTTCGGCGGAGCGGTCTGAACTCTCCGGCCTTCCTAAGGTGATGCGGAAGCGGAGGCCCCGTCGCTCGGGGTCTCCGTCGCACAGGTGATCGTGAACGGCACCGCCTCGGACGTCGTCCGGACCGGGCTCCGGACCTCCACGCTGATCCTGTTGGCGAACTCGCCGCTCGTGTCGTAGGTCGTCGCCACCACCGTCGTCTGCCGGGTCCTGCCGCCGCCCGCGGGGAACGAGAGCGTCTTCCAGCTCTTGTCGGTCACCTCGCCGGTCTGCGTGACCCATCGGTACTGGACGTCCACCGGCACCCGCCCGACCGTGAAGGTCGCCGTGAACGAGGGTGCCTGGGTGCCGGGCGGCGGACACGCCCCCGTGTAGTCGGTGTGCCGGCCCGACACCGTCACCCGCACCGACTGGGCCGGCGGGGCGGTCGTCGCTCCTCCGCCCGTGGGGGCGCTCGCGGCGGAACTCCCGCTCGCGGTGGGACTGGTCGCGTCGCTCCCGCTGTGACGCGACCCGCCGTCCGAGGCGCCACTGTTGCCGCTGCCGCCCCCGTCGGTGGTGCTCTGTCCTTCGCTCCCGCCGGTACCGCCGTTCCCGCCGCCGTGGTCGCTCAGCGCGTACGTCAGTCCGCCGACGGCGAGCGCGAGCGCGGCCACACCGGCGATGAGGACGAAGGCCGCCGGGCGGCGACGGTGCGCCTCCGCGGTGGGGGCCGTCGAGGACGCCGTCACCGGAGGCGGACCGAATCCTCCCGAGGGTGTCGGTGGGCCCGGCGACGGCTGGTGGAACGCGGCGATCGTGGGGGTGGCGGAGGGCGGCAGCGGACCGACGGCTCGCGTGGGTGTCCTGCCGCCCTCGGCGACCGCGCGCAGTTCCGCCTCGGCCGCGGCGGCGCTCGTCCGCCCGGCGGGATCCTTGGCCAGCAGCCCCTCGATCACGGGGGTGAGCGGACCCGCCCGGCGGGGCGCCGGCAACGGCTCGTCCACGATGGCCCGCAAGGTGCTCAGCGGAGTGTTCTGCCGGAAGGGCGAGTTGCCCTCGACCGCCGCGTACAGCAGCACGCCGAGCGACCACAGGTCCGACTCCGGTCCCGGCGTCCGCCCCAACGCCCGCTCCGGAGCGAGGAATTCGGGCGATCCGATGACCTCGCCCGTCATGGTCAGCGCGGAGCTGCCCTCGACGGTGGCGATGCCGAAGTCCGTCAGCACGACCCGGCCGTCGTTCGACATCAGGACGTTGGCCGGTTTCACGTCGCGGTGCAGCACCCCCGCGGCGTGCGCGGCCCGCAGCGCGGACAGCACCTCGGCGCCGATGCCGGCCACCCGTCGCGGCGCCAACGGTCCCTCGGCGTCCAGCAGATCGGAGAGCGCGATGCCCCGGACCAGTTCCATCACGATCCAGGGCCGGCCGTCCTGGCTGGCCACGTCGTACACCGTGACCACGTTGTGGTTCGAGATACGGGCGGCCGCCCACGCCTCGCGTTCCAGGCGGGCGTACATCCGCTCGATCTCGGACCTGGCCAGTCCGGCCGGGGCGCGGACCTCCTTGACGGCCACCTCGCGCTGCAGCACCTCGTCGCGGGCGCGCCACACCGTGCCCATTCCGCCCTCGCCCAGGGGCGAGAGCAGGCGGTAGCGACCCGCGATCACCCGCTCACTGCCCGAATCTTCGGACACGTGCGTCCCCCCTTCGCATCCGCGCGATATCTCCCCAAAAGTAGCTCAACCGAGTGCGGATGCCGCCCCCTTGAGCACCAATCCGACCCCGAGCGCCACGACGACCGCCGCCGATCCCAGGGGCGCGGTCCGGCGGACGAACCGCACGGCCCGCCCCTCGGCCCAGCGTGGGCGCCTGGCCAGCGCCCGGTTCATCCCGCTGCCGAGCCGGACGACGGCGAAGCCCGCCGCCGTCAGCGTCAGGGCCAGCCCGACGCCGTACGCGAGGACGAGCAGGAGGCCGAACCAGGCCTGACCGAGGGCCGCGGCCCCGACGAGAACGACCACCGCGGACGGACTCGGTACGAGCCCGCCGGCGAAGCCGAGCAGGATCGTCCCGCGCACGGTCGGCGCGATCTCGTGGGTGTGGGTGAAACCGCCGTGGGTGTGTTCGAGAGCGGGGGAGGGGCGGCCGAGGGGTCGGGAGACCCGGGACCGAAGGGTGGCCGCGGAGGTGGGTGCGGACGGGTGTCGGTGCTCGTGCTCGTGCGGGTGGGCGTGCTCGTGGGGGTGGGCGTGGCCGGGGCTCACGTCCTGTGGGTGGGGGTGTGGGTGCGGTGCGGTCGTGACCAGGGCCTGTGCCCGGGGGGCCGCGGCGGCGTGTGCCAGGACCAGGGGCCGCTCGGGACGTCCGGCGGAGTGCCGGTCCACGGCAGCGGTGGCCATGTCCGGGGCGACCGGCTCCCGGTCGTGCCGACGGGGGCGGGAGGGGACGGCGGCCGGTCCGTGAGCGTGGTCGTGGTCGTGCGGATGGCCCGGCCCGGGCTCGTGGTCGTGGTCGTGACCGTCCGGGTGTTCCTGGTCGGCGGCGTGGTCGTGGTCGTGCCCGTCGGCGTGATCCCCGCCGTGCGGGTGCCCGTGGGAGTGGTCCCCGCCGTCCGGGTGCGTATGGGAGTGGTCCCCGCCGTGCGGGTGCCCGTGGGCGTGATCCCCGCCGTGCGGGTGCGCGTGGACGTGTTCGTCCGTGGGGCGATGGGGCAGGCCGGGTCCCGGCGCCCGGTGGTGCCAGGCCCGGCGCAGGAGCGTGACGCCCGCCAGGGTCACCAGGACGCCGCTGGACACACCCAGCCAGGCGATCACGGACGGAGCCGCCGCCGAACCCGCGGTGACCAGAAGACCGAGCGCGACGACCCCGAGGGTGTGCGTGACCGTCACCGACGCGGCCAGCGGCAGCACGTCCTTCAGCCGGGCCCGGCCGCCGCGCGCCGCCGCGGTCGCCGCCATCAACGTCTTGCCGTGGCCCGGCGCGAGGGCGTGCATCGCGCCCAGGCCGACGGCGATGAGCAGGGCCAGCGCGGCGAAGCCGACGGTGAGGTGGTGCCGGGCCACCAGGTTGTTCAGGGCCTCGGTCCAGCGGTCGGCGCCGCGCGGCAGTACGGAGGCGGCCGGCGCGTTCCGCCGGCCCTCGACGAGCGCGGGGCCGCCCGGCCGGATCCGCAGCGAGGCGGCGGCGGTGTCGGCCGGGGAGGACAGCAGCGCCTTCGGGTAGGTGGTCAGCTCCGCCGACACCGACGCGCGCGGTACGTCCGACGCGGTGAGCGTCATCCGGTCGCCCCGGGCGGTGATCTCCCGCCAGCCCGGCCCGTGGTCGGCACCCGCGCTGCGGAAGCCCACCGCGATGCCGGCGTCCTCGCCCCGGGGGAGCGGCGCCGTCAGCCGGCACTCCACGCGCAGGGTGTTCAGGCCGGCCTGTCCCGGCCGGGTGCGCGCGTGGCTCGCGCCCCGCGCGAGGGCGACCTCGTGCCCGCCGACGGTGACCCTGCTCCCGCGCGCGGCGCTCTCGCACCGTTGCCGGGCCCACTCGGCCATGCCGAGCCGCGTGATGTCCCGCTTCGCCTGGGTCGCGGGGATCTCCGCGAGGTCCTCGACGTGGTCGACGCGCAACTCCCCCGGGGCGGCGACGAGCCCGTCGTACCGGTTGACGGTGAAGTTCCCCAGGGGATGCGCGCCCGCCTGTCCCGCGGGGATCAGCACGAGCGCGCAGGCGGCGGTCAGGGCCGCACCGCACGCGGCGAGCAGCCGCCGCGCCCTCACCGTGCCGCCTTCAGCGCGGCGCGGGCCTCGCGGGCTCCCAGCGGAGAGAAGCCCGGGTTCAGTTCCAGGGCCGCCTTCAGCGAGGCGCGGGCCGCCTTCGTGTGTCCGGTGGCCCGTTCGATGACACCCCGGTGATAGAGGAAGGCCGCGTTGCGGTAGCCCGTCGCCGTGGCCTCGCGGGCGTGGGGGAGAGCCTCCTTGTCGCGGCCCGCCACATGCAGGGCCCAGGCGAGCGCGTCCGCGGTGTGCACGGTGTGCCGTCGCGCCCACTCGTCGCGGGCCGCCTTCAGCGCCGCCCGGTGGTCGCCGTGGTCGGCGGCGGCCAGCGCCGTGTCGAGGTCGGCGTCGACGCCGTTCGCGCGGGCGAGCGAGACCCAGGCGTTCACCAGCGCGTACTGGTCGCGGGCCTGTCGCGCGTCACCGGCCCGGCCGCGTGCCTCGTACAACTCGCCCAGCTCGACGAGAGGTTGCGGCAGCGGATAGCGCTGGACCACCTGTTCCATGCCCTTGATCGCCGCCGCGCGGTCGCCCAGCGCGGCCTGGGCACGGGCCCGGCCCTCCAGGGCGGGCAGATAGCTGTCGTCGGCCGCGAGGGCCCGTGCGTAGAAGGTGAGAGCCGAGCGGTAGTCGCCCTGGTTCCAGGCGAGTTGGCCGAGCGCGCCGGACACGTACGCGATGTCGCCGCGGCTCGTCGCCGTGGCGAGCGCCTGCTTCAGCACCCGTCGGGCCGTGGCCACGTCACCGCGCAGCTCGTGGACGTACGCGTACCGGGTGAAGACGGGGACGCCCGGGCGCCGGGAGTCGGCGAGGTCGGCCGCCTTCGACGCCTCGGCGTAGCGGCCGAGTTCCACGAGGGCGTCGATCCGGGAGCAGAGGGCGCGCTCGCTGAACGGGTTCTGCCCGAGGGCGAGGTCCGCGTACTTCAGGGCGCCGGTGAAGTCGTGCCGGGCGGCGGCGAGCGCGGCCCGGCCGGCGAGCGCCGGGTCGTAGTGGGGGCGCAGCTTCAGGGAACGGTCCAGCGCCTGCTGTGCCTGCGGATAGCGGGACGGGTCGCCCTTGGTGCGGGCCTGTTCCACGTAGGCGAGACCGAGGGTGGCCCAGCCGCCGAAGTCGCCCGGCTGCGTGCGGAGATGGGCCTGGAGCGAGGTGATGCTCGCGTCGAGATCGCCGTTCGCCGGGATCAGCGGTGACACCCCGGCCGCGGCGACGGCGGGCGTCGCGCCGCCGTCCCGGAGGGCGCCCACGACCACCGCGCCGGCCGTCATCGCGACAGCCAGCGCGGCCGCGCAGAAGACCAGCCGGGCCGACCGCAGGCGGTCGCGGGAGACACCGGTCCCGCCCGGCGCGGCCCCCACGATGCTCGCCTCGGGCGCGGCCCTGTCGGCTTCGGGCGTCGCGTCGTCGTTCGTACCCGGGGACATGCCCTCTCCTCAAAGTCCGTGATGGAACGGGTCGTTGCTGCAGAAGGGAAGGGGGGCGCGGCCCGCACCGTGGGGGGTTCGGTCCGTGCGGGCCGCGCCGGTCGGGAGGCCGGGTCAGTAGGCCCGGTCGTACCGGCGGCGCCACCAGCGCAGGCCGGTGCCGATGAGCAGGATTCCAGCGGCCCCCGCCGCCGCGGAGCCCGCGACGAGCACGGTGTCGGTCCCGCCGCCGTCGGCTCCGGCAGGCTGCAGCGCGTCGCCCAGCTGGCTGCGCACGTCGGTCCCGTCGGTGGTGCCCTTGGCGAGGGCGCCGCGCGAACCCGAGGTGGGCTCGGCCACGTACGGGAAGTACTTCTCGAACTTCTTGTCGTTCTTGTCGACCGCGTCGCCCAAGTCGTTCTTGGAACCGACGAGTTCACCCTCGACAACCTGGAGCGAGGCGTCGATCACGTCGTCGGTGAGCCGACGTCCGTTGGGGAAGCCCGCGTTGTCGCCGTCGAGCACGCCGAGCCGCTTGGGGTGCATGGCCGGCTTGACCGAGGTGTTGAGACGCAGTTCCTCCGCCGGACGCACGTGGGGCGGCTGGTTGAGGCCCTTGACGCCCTTCAGGAACACGTCGACCAGGTCGTTGCGGGGCTCGGCCGGGGCCTTGATCTTGTAGATCCCCTCGATGAGCTTCGGCAGCTCCGGGTTGGTCACGTTCTTCAGGAACTGGGCGTCGTTCCAGGGCGCGGACGCGTTGAACTTGTCCTTGTCCTTCTGCGGGTTGACGACCTCGTTCACCAGCGGCATACCGAGCCGGGAGACCTGCCGGTAGCCGCCGCGGGCGTCCTTGCGCTGCGTGGTGGACCAGATACCGACGACCGGCTGTCCCGCCGACTCGCGGATCATGTCGTTCGGCACCTGCAGGGCTATGGAGTTGACGTTGTAGCCCTTGAGCGTGTCCCGCCCGACCTCCGTCAGGTTCCCGCCGTACAGCAGGTCGAAGACGCGCAGGTCCAGGAAGAAGGGGTCGTCCGCCTGGCCGGCGAACGTCGTGGAGCCGCCCGCCAGCTTGTGCACGGCCTGCCCGCGCAGCTTCGCGTAGTCCGGCATCGACGCCTTGCCGACGTTCGACGGCGCGACCGGCACGTCGTCCGCGACCTTGGTCCGCGACACCAGCTTCTGGTCGTGCAGCCGCAGCAGGTCGATGTCGTACGTCTGCGTGATGTTCAGGTCGGGGTCGTCGAGACTGGTGACCGGACCCGTGTTGTACAGGAACGTGTCGCCGTTCTTGCGGTGCGTCCTGAAGGTGTAGCGGTAGATCAACTCGCCCTGCGCGTCACCGTTGTTGTCGATGTGCAGGTCGTACTGGGCGTCGTCGGCGAACGTATAGAAGTTCGGCCCGCCCGCGGGTTCCTCGAAGGGGATCCAGTTCGCCACGATGGTCGTCGTGTCGGGCTTGTCCGGGCTCACGAACGCGTACACGTCGGTGTTGTCGTACTGGGGAGTGCCCGAGATCAGCGGGGCCTCCCGGTGGCTGGAGGCGGAGGCCGCCCCCGGTTGCAGCGCGGTCACGCCGGCGGCTGCGAGCGCCCCGGCGGCCAGCGCACCGCATACGAGGGTCGCGAGAGTCCTGCGTCCCCCGCCGCTCCTGGAGATAGGTGTCATGCCGTCCGTCCTCATGTCCAACTTGCCTGACGCACGCCATTCGGAGCGGTGGTGGGGGCGGATTGGTCGAATCTCAAACGCGTTTGCGACGCCTGTTTCGCGGCGACGTCGAACTGCTCGGCGCCGGACTCGCGTTTTCGGCTTCCTGATCCGTAACCCATCCGGAGAGACGTTCGCTGCGAACAGGTAGGGGAGGGGGCGGACCGTGCACGTCCGGAGAGGGGGACGCGTGGAGGCTGACGAGCTGCTGATACGGGTGGCCGGAGGCGACCAGAGGGCGTTCGAGGATCTGTACGCACTGGTCTCCGGGCCGGTGTTCGGTCTGGTGCGCCGCGTCGTGCGGGATCCCGCGCAGTCGGAGGAGGTGTCGCAGGAGGTGCTGCTCGAACTCTGGCGCTCCGCCGCGCGGTTCGACCCGGGACGCGGCACCGCCCTGTCCTGGATCCTCAC
Source organism: Streptomyces sp. NBC_01428 (assembly GCF_036231965.1). NCBI lineage: Bacteria > Bacillati > Actinomycetota > Actinomycetes > Kitasatosporales > Streptomycetaceae > Streptomyces > Streptomyces sp. NBC_01428. The sequence goes on from NZ_CP109499.1 coordinate 7,180,623, forward strand.
CCTCGCGCACCGCCGCGCGGTCGACCGCGTGCGCAGCGCCCGCGCGGCCACCGAGCGCGAGCAGCGCGAGGGCCGGCGCCATCACCACCCCGCGTTCGACCAGGTCGCCGAGGAGGTGGAGGCGGGACTCGAACGCGAGTGGGTCCGCCGCTGCCTCGACCGGCTCACCACCCTGCAGCGCCAGTCCGTCACCCTCGCCTACTACGACGGCTACACGTACCGGGAGGTCGCCGAACGGCTCTCGCTGCCCCTCGGCACCGTCAAGACCCGGATGCGCGACGGCCTGACCCGCCTGCGCAACTGCCTGGGAGGCGCCGCGTGAGTGTCCTCGACAGACTGCTGGGCCGTGACCTGCACTCCCTCGCCGCCCCCTACGCCCTCGACGCGCTGGAAGCCGACGAGCGGCGCCGATTCGAACGCCACCTCAGGAGCTGCGAGCGCTGCGCCGACGAGGTCCGGGCGCTGACCGAGGACGCCGTACGCCTCGCCTGGTCCACGGCGGCGGCCCCGCCGGCCGCACTGCGCGAGCGGGTGCTGTACGCCGTGCGCACGACCCCGCAGGAACCGGCGCCCCGCGAGCGCACCGCGCACGCGCGGACCGTCGAACCGCCCGCCCGGGCACGCGCACCCCGGTTCCGCCCGCTGCTCGCCCCCCTCGCCACGGCCACGGCCGCCGCGGCCCTCGTCGTCGCCTCCCTGTTCGCCGTGCAGACGGCGCGGACACAGGAGAGTCTGGACCAGCAGCGCGCCCAGGCACGTGAGATCGCCCACGTTCTCGCCGCACCCGACGCCCGGGCCACCGGTGAACGGGACGCGCGGGGGCGGGGGATCGGCGTCGTGGCCTCCGCCACGGAGCGGCGCGCCGTCGTGACACCGAGCGGACTCGGCACCCCCTCCGGAGGACGCGTCCACCAGCTGTGGCTCATGCGCCCCGAAGGGAAACCGCGCTCTCTCGGCCTCTTCGACGGCGACACGCCCCTGATCGCCGACGGACTGAACCCGGACGCGACGTCACTCGCTGTGACCGTCGAACCTCACGGAGGGTCAGCGCAGCCCACCAGCCAGCCGATTGTCCAACTCGCCCTGGAAACGCTCGGATTCGGAGAGTAACCGTCAACCCCCTTACAGAGATGGTGAATCCTGCGACCGCGATACACGAGTGCCACGAGGGAGCGATAGGGTTAGCCTGCCCGGGCCGGGTGGACTCGTACGGGTGGGGAGTGACATGGAACAGATAACAGTGCGCAGCAGGGCACGTGTCCCTGCGATCACGTGCGGGAGCAGCGCGACCAGTTCGCGCCTCGACCGCCATCTCGCGGTGCTGGGCGGTCCCGCCATACCGCAACGCGAGACGGTCGAGGCGACGTCGCTGATGCGCGAGCTCACGGCACGTGACACCGCGCACGACAGCGGCTCCAGGAGCGCACGCGTGCGGCGGGTCTCGCTGTTCGCGCCGCTCAGGCGGCTGCGTCGCTCGCTGTTCGGCGGCCACTGAGCGGCTGTCGGCACCGGCGTTCCCCGACCCGCGCTCCGGTGACCCACCGACCCGCGCAGCGCTGCCCTTCCGCGTCCGTCATCCCCACGGCAGGCAGCGGCGCCCGGTGGCCACCACGGCCGGAGCGCGGGTCACCCACGCCCTGAGCCGCGCGGTCAGCGCACCACTCCGTCCCGCCGCAACCCGGCGACGTCCGACTCCGTCATGCCCAGCCCCCGCAACACCACGCCCGTGTGCTCACCCAGCCGCGGGACGGCCCCCATGCGCGCCTCCTCCCCGCCCGGCAGCGTGATCGGAGGCAGCAGCGCCCGCAGCGGCCCGACCGGCGAGTCCACGTCCCGCCACCGGTTCCGTGCCGCCAGCTGCGGATGCTCCGCGACCTCCCGTACGTCCCGCAGCCGTGCGCACGCGATACCCGCCGCGTCCAGGCGGGCCACCGCCTCGTCGGCGCCCAGCGCGCTCAGCGCCTTCGACACCAGCGTGTCCACCCGCTCCCGGTTCGCCACCCGCGCCGGGTTCGTCGCGTACCCCGGATCATCCGCCAACTCTGATGTTCCCAGGACCTGTTGGGCGAGCCGGCGCCACTCCCGGTCGTTCTGCACCGACAACAGCACCCGACCGCCGTCCGCCGTCGAATAGACGTCGTAGGGAACGATGACGGAGTGCGCGAGACCCGTGCGTTCCGGCGGGGTGCCGTCGTGCATCGCGTGGTGCAGCGGATGGCCCATCCACTCCGCCAGCGCGTCCAGCATCGACACCTCCACGGGGCCGCCCCGCCCGGTCGTGCCGCGCCGCACCAGCGCCGCGAGGACGCCGGAGAACGCGTACATGGCCGCCGCGATGTCGGCCGCGGGGATGCCCGCCTTCACGGGCTGCTCGGGTGTCCCGGTCACGGACACGAGCCCCGCCTCGCACTGCACGAGCATGTCGTACGCGCGTTTGCCGGCGTACGGTCCGGACGGCCCGTATCCCGAGATGTCCACGGCGATCAGCCGCGGATGCTCGGCGCACAGGGTCGCCGCGTCCAGACCGAGCCGGGCGGCCGCCCCCTGGGCGAGGTTCTGCACGAACACGTCCGCGTCCGCGACGAGCCGGCGGACGACGTCGAGCCCGCGCGGGTCCTTCAGGTCGACGGCGAGGGACTCCTTGCCGCGGTTGCACCACACGAAGTGCGAGGCCAGACCCGAGGCCGCGGAGTCGTAGCCGCGGGCGAAGTCGCCGCCGTCGATCCGTTCGACCTTGATGACGCGGGCGCCGAGATCGGCGAGCTGACGCGTCGCGAAGGGAGCCGCGACCGCTTGTTCGACGGCGACGACGGTGATGCCTTCGAGGGGCAGAGGCTGTGACTGCATGCCGTGGATCATGGCTCCTCGGCGACACCTTTGTCATGCGTGGGCGGCGAGGGGACCGAACGGAGCGCGGGCCGTCCGTGTCCCGCGATGTCGGTCCGGGCGGGCGGGTGCGGTCAGAGGAGCGCGAACTGCCCCTCCGGGCCCTCTTCGTGATGGTCCAGGACGGACGCGGGGCGGCGGGCCGTGGCGGGGGCCGGGAGGACGCCCGCCGCGTCGAGTTCGGTCCGGGTGATCGGGGAGTGGAGGCGCAGGCCGGCCCGCAGGGGGAGCAGTTCGGCGAGCAGGGCGAGCACCGTGACGAGTTCGAGGAGTTCGGACGTCCAGCTCTGCGGCCAGGCGGTGGGGCCGATCGCCTCCAGGGTGCCCGGCTCGGCCACCCCGGTCCTGGCCGTGAACCACTGCTCCAGCACGCGCACCCCGCCCACCTCGAAGTCCCAGGCCTCGGGCGGCACCGGGGAGATCCTGCCCTCCCCGAGGAGCAGGGCCTCCTCGTCCCGGTCGTAGCGCGGGTCGAGGAGGAGCGGCCCTCCGGGGCGGTCCGTGTCGGCGTGAGGGAGGGCCGTGAGGGGGGCGCGGACGTACGGGCGCCTACCGCCGGGGAGCTTGGGACGCTCGCCCTCGCGGCACATGAGCCACAGCATCCGCCGCCCCGACTCGACGCCGTACGCCCACAGTTCGGGATCGGCGGTGAGCGGGACCCGACAGCCGTCCCGGCCCGGGCGGGCGACCGCGACCGTCCAGGCGAGCACGTCCCGAGGGTCGGGGGAGTGGCCGAGCCGGGTGGCGAGGTGCTCCAACAGGCCCGGCGTCAGGTTCGGTTCGACGCCTCCGGGACGCCGGTACAGAGGGCGCACCCGGCCGCCGCGGCCGGCGGCCAGCGGCAGTACGGAGGTGGCCAGCAGCGCCGGTCCCGGCGACTCCGGCACCACCGTCTGCTCGACGGCGAACACCTGGCCCTCGCCCGCCACCCGCCACAACTCGGGGCGCGCCGCGTCGATCAGCCGGTGGTCCGGGATCAGCCACTGCTCGTCGAAGGGCGCGGTCAGCACCCGCACCGGATCCGGGCACGGGCCCGAGGCGCGGGCCAGCCGGCCCGTCCCGCTCGACTGGCCCGGCAGCTGGGCGACCGCCGAGTGCGTCGTGCGCGAACGCGTCGGCCCGAACAGCGCCTCGCGGTCCGGCCCTTCGGCCTTCACGAGGGCGTCCCACCGCGCCTTCAGGGATGCCGCGTCGGGGGCCGTCGGCCACCCCCGGCCCAGCCTCGGCGGTGCGACGGACCACGGCATGAGGTCCGCGAGCAGCGGAGCGGCGTCGTGCGTCACGCTCGGCATCGTACGACGAGGGTGTCGCGCGGCGCCCTCGTACCGCGTGCTCAGTGGGCGTCGAGGGTGACCGTGAACGAGAAGCGGTCGCCCCGGTAGTGGATGACGGCCACGTCCAGCGCGCGCCCGTCCTGGCCGTAGGTGACGCCGGTGTAGCGCAGGATCGGGCTCAGCAGCGGGACCTGGAGCAGCCGGGCCGTCTCGGGATCCGCGAGCCGGGCCTCGACGGTGTCGGTGATCCTGCTGATGGCGACCCCGAGCACGTCGCGCAGTACCTTCGTCATGGGCCAGCGGATCAGGTCCTCCCGGTCGATGCGGTCGGCCAGGTCCGTCCTCAGGTAGTTGCGCGCGTGGTTCGTGGGCTCGCCGGTCGCCTCGTCCCCGCGCAGCCGGTGGTACGTCGCCACCTCGTCCACGTCCGGGAAGAACTCGACCAGTTCACCCGGTACGGGTCCCTTGCCCTCGTCCAGCAGCTCGGTCGACATGCCCGACTGCTGGGCGACGATCGCGTCCACCGAGCCGAGCAGCCGCACGGGCGCGCCGCGCTGCGCGCTCGGCTCGATGAACGTTCCCCGCCGGCGGTGCCGGGTGATGAGTCCCTCGTCCTCCAGCTCCTTGAGCGCCTGCCGCATGGTCAGCACACTCACCCCGTAGTGGCCCGCCAACTGCTCCTCGGTGGGCAGACGGAGGGGGTCCTGGGGGGCGCGGCCGAGTATCGAGGCGCGCAGGGACTGCGACACCTGATACCAGAGCGGCAGCTTGCGGTTCAGGACGATCGAGTCCGGAGCGAAGGAGGTCACGAGGGTATCCGTACCGGTCGCGGGCGGGGAAGGCAACGGCCGGTGGGCCTCAGTCGTCCGCGCGGAAGTGCCGCTGGAGGCCCTGCCACACGTCGTCGTACCCCCGCTGGAGGTGTTCCGCCCGGGCCGCCTGGGCCGTCGCGGTCACCGGCCAGCGTGTCTCGAACATGAACGCCAGCCCGTCGTCGATCTTCTGCGGCCTCAGCTCGGCCGCGCTCGCCCGATCGAACGTCTCCTGGTCGGGGCCGTGCGCCGACATCATGTTGTGCAGCGAACCGCCGCCCGGCACGAAGCCCTCCGCCTTCGCGTCGTACGCGCCCTCGATGAGCCCCATGTACTCGCTCATCACGTTCCGGTGGAAGTACGGAGGGCGGAACGTGTCCTCGCCCACCAGCCAGCGGGGCGCGAACACCACGAAGTCGACGCCCGCGAGGCCCGGGGTGTCGGACGGCGAGGTCAGCACCGTGAAGATCGAGGGGTCCGGGTGGTCGTAGCTGATGGAGCCGATCACGTTGAACCGGCGCAGGTCGTACACGTACGGCACGTGGTTGCCGTGCCAGGCGACCACGTCGAGCGGGGAGTGGTCGTACGTCGCCGTCCACAGGTTGCCGCAGAACTTGTTGACCACCTCGACCGGGCCCTCGACGTCCTCGTAGGCGGCGACCGGAGCCAGGAAGTCGCGGGCGTTGGCGAGGCCGTTGGCGCCGATCGGGCCGAGGTCGGGCAGCCGGAACGGCGCCCCGTAGTTCTCGCACACGTAGCCGCGGGCACCCGCCGCCGGTCCGTCCGCCGCGGCGGAGTCGCCGTCCAGCAGCTCCACCCGGAAGCGCACCCCGCGGGGAATCAGCGCGACATGACCCGGCTCCACCCGCAGCAGCCCGAACTCGGTGCGCAGCAGCAGACCGCCCCGCTCGGGGACGATGAGCAGCTCGCCGTCGGCGTCGCTGAACACCCGCTCCATCGAGGAATTGGCGTGATAGAGGTGCACCGCGACGCCGGTGCGCTGCGTCGCGTCGCCGTTGCCGCCGAGGGTCCACAGGCCCGCGAGGAAGTCGGTCCCCGCCGCAGGCTCGGGCAGCGGGTTCCAGCGCAGCCGGTTCGGGTCGGGCACCTCCTCCGTGAAGGGCGCCGTACGCAGCGCGCCGTTGCCCGTGCGGGTGAACGCGGGGTGCGCGGCCGACGGGCGGATCCGGTACAGCCACGAACGCCGGTTCGACGCCCTCGGCTCGGTGAACGCGGTGCCGCTGAGCTGCTCCGCGTACAGCCCGAGCGGTGCGCGCTGCGGCGCGTTGCGGCCGTGCGGCAGGGCCCCCGGGACCGCCTCCGAGCTGTGTTCGTTGCCGAATCCGGAGAGGTAGGCCAGCCCTTCGGCCGTCTTCCTCGCGTCCCCGCTCATGATCGCTCCCTCGCGCCTGATTCCTATGTATCACCGTAGGATTCGGTCTGCGCCCGCGCAAGAGGGCGGCGACGGACACCGAACGGGATCGGCCACCGGCGCGCTCCCTCGTGACGGCCGTGCCGAGGGCTTCCCCGGACGTAGTCCCCAGGACCTGCCCGCGGAGCCGAGAACCCGACTTCAGGGGGATCCGGCTGTCGGAGCCTTGTTCTACGCTCCCCGTCATGCGGTGGACGCGTGGACTGTTCGCCGCGCTCGCGGTCTGCGCCGTGCTGGGCGGACCCGCGGGTTGCGGCACCGGTGATGCGCACGGGCGGGAGGACGGAGTGTCGGCCTCCCCCGTGGGCACGTTGCTCGACGAGGCGGACGAGGAGGGACGGCTCTACCGTGACGTGGACGAGAAGGGCGCGCCAGAGGTCGGGATCGAGATCCAGCCGGACTCCGTCGACAGCTGGGACGTGCGCCTGACCGTCCACAACTTCCGCTTCTCGCCGAGGGGCGCGGGCACCGTGCCGGTCGGCGGACGGGGCATCGCCCGTCTCTACGTCGACGGCCGCTCCGTCGCCCGGCTGCGCACCGCCGAGTACCACCTGGCAGGCCGGCTGGTGCCGCACGGCACCCACCACGTCACCGCGCGGCTGTACGCGGACGACGGCACGGTGTGGGCCGTCCACGGCGAGGCCGTCGAGAGCACCGCCGACGTCACGGCGTCGACGCCCGGCTCCGCGTCCGCGACGGCGTCCTCGTCCCCGCCCGGGGGCCCGGGCGCGCGAATGAGTGGGCAGGGCACCGAGGTACGTAGTGAAGAGGGAGGTTCACCGGACCCCGGCGGAAAGGCATCATGAAGACCGTGCCCCATGCGACCTCGCTGCGCAGAGCGCCCGTACAGCGGCGCAGCGCAGAACGACTGACCCGGATCCTCGACGCCTGCGCCGACCTCCTCGACGAGGTGGGCTACGACGACCTCAGCACCCGCGCCGTGGCCCAGCGCGCCGGTGTGCCCATCGGCTCCGTCTACCGCTTCTTCGGCAACAAGCGCGCCATGGCCGACGCCCTCGCCCAGCGCAACCTGGAGCTCTACACCGAGCGCGTGACCCGGCGCCTGGAGGAGTCGGACGGACAGGGCTGGCGGGCCGCGATGGACGCGGTGCTCGACGAGTACCTCGCCATGAAGCGCACCGCCCCGGGCTTCTCCCTCGTCGACTTCGGGAACCAGATCCCGGTGGGCGCCTCCCACGCCGAGCCCAACACCCGGGTCGCCGACCGCCTGACCGAGCTGCTCTCCGGCTACCTCGGCCGCACCCCGGACGAGAACCTCCGCCGCTGCTTCCTGGTCGCCGTGGAGAGCGCCGACAGCCTCGTGCACCTGGCCTTCCGGGTCGCGCCCGAGGGCGACGAGGGGATCATCGCCGAGACGCGCGAACTGCTGCGCGCCTACCTGGGCCGCGTCCTCGACTGAGCCCGCCCGTCCCTCCCCACCGTGCGTACCGGTCGGTATGCTCGGCGGTGTCCGCGTGCCATCGACGTCACCGCCCTCCGGGAGGACCCGTGTCCCGCACCGCCGGCAGTACCCCCGACACCCGTACCGCCGTACGCGTCTGCCCCCTCTGCGAGGCCACCTGCGGGCTCACGCTGACGATCGAGGGCACCCGGGTCACCGGCGCCCGCGGCGACCGCGACGACGTGTTCAGCAAGGGGTTCATCTGCCCGAAGGGCGCCTCCTTCGGAGCGGCCGACGGCGACCCCGACCGGCTGCGCACCCCGCTCGTCCGCGAGGACGGCGAGCTGCGCGAGGCCACCTGGGAGGAGGCCTTCGACGCGGTCGCCGCCGGGCTGCGCCCCGTGATCGAGCGGTACGGGCCGGACGCGGTCGGTGTCGTCCTCGGCAACCCGAACGTGCACACCATGGCCGGCGCCCTCTATCCGCCGGTCCTGCTCGGAGCGCTGCGCACCCGCAGCGTGTTCACCGCCTCCACCGTCGACCAGATGCCCAAGCACGTGTCGAGCGGCCTGCTGTACGGCGACGCCAACGCGATCCCCGTCCCGGACCTGGACCACACCGACCACCTGCTCCTCATCGGCGCCAACCCGCTGGAGTCCAACGGGAGTCTGTGCACCGCCCCCGACTTCCCCGGCCGGCTCCGGGCACTGCGGGCCCGCGGCGGCACGCTCACCGTCATCGACCCGCGCCGGACCCGAACGGCCAAGCTCGCCGACCGCCACGTGGCCATCCGCCCCGGCACCGACGCGACCCTCCTCGCGGCGATGGCGTATGTCCTCTTCGAGGAGAAGCTCGTCGACCTCGGCGCACTCGCACCGCACGTCCAGGGGGTCGACGAACTCCCGGACGCGCTCCGGGACTTCACTCCCGAGGCGGCGAGCGCGGCCTGCGACGTGGACGCCGGCACCATCCGCGAACTGGCGCGCGAGCTGGCCGCCGCGCCCACCGCCGCCGTCTACGCCCGGATCGGCAGCTGCACCGTCCCGCACGGCACCCTCGCCAGCTGGCTCGTGGACGTGCTCAACATCCTCACCGGCAACCTCGACCGGCCCGGCGGTGCCCTCTTCCCGCTGGCCGCCACCGACCGGGCACCGCGCCCCGCGGGACCCGGCCACGGCTTCGCGCTCGGCCGCTGGCACAGCCGGGTCAGCCGGCACCCCGAGGCCAAGGGCGAACTGCCGCTGGCCTCCCTGGCGGAGGAGATCGACACCGCCACACCGGAGGGCAGTCCGGTCCGGGCCGTCATCGCCGTCGCCGCCAACCCCGTCCTCTCCGCGCCCGACGGCCTCCGGCTCGACAAGGCGCTCGGCTCCCTGGACTTCATGGTCAGCGTCGACCCCTACCTGAACGAGACCTCGCGCCACGCCCACGTCGTCCTGCCGCCGCCCCCGCCCTCCCAGGGCGCGCACCACGACTTCGCGTTCAACACCCTCGCGGTCCGCAACCAGGTCCGCTACAACAGGCCCGCCGTCCCGCTGGAGGAGGGCCGCATGGCGGAGACCGAGATCCTCGCCCGGCTCGTCCTCGCCGCGACCGGCATGCACGGCGCCGACCCGTCCGCCGTCGACACGATGGTCATCGACAGCACCCTGGGCAAGGCGGTCGGCGACACCGCCTCACCGGTGCACGGCCGCGACCCGCTGGAACTCGCCGCCGCGCTGACCGGCGAGAACGGCCCGGAACGCCGGCTCGACATGATGCTGCGCCTCGGCCCGTACGGCGACGGCTTCGGCGCGCGGGAGGACGGTCTGACCCTGGACAGGCTGCTCGCGCACCCGCACGGCATCGACCTCGGACCCCTCGCGCCCCGCGTGCCGCAGCGGCTGAAGACCCGCAGCGGAAGGATCGAGCTGCTGCCCGGACCGATCGCCGCCGACCTGCCGCGCCTGCGCGCGGCGCTCCGCGAACGTCCGGCCGGAATCGTGCTCGTCGGCCGCCGCCATCTGCGCTCCAACAACAGCTGGATGCACAACGTGCCCGCCCTGACCGGCGGTTCGAACCGCTGCACGCTGCACATCCACCCGGACGACGCCGCCCGGCTCGGACTGGCCGACGGCGCCGCGGTCCGCGTCAAGGGCGCCGGGGGAGAGGTGACCGCCCCCGCGGAGATCACCGACACGGTACGGCGCGGCGTCGTGAGCCTTCCGCACGGCTGGGGCCACGACCGGCCCGGCACCCGGATGAGCCACGCGGCCCTCGACCCCGGCGTGAACGTCAACCAGTTGCTCGACGGCTCGCTGCTCGACCCCCTGTCCGGCACGGCGGTGCTCAACGGCGTTCCCGTCGAACTCGCGGCCGGCCCATCGCTGTGACCTGGAGTTCTGCGCTTATTGCTCGCGTGTCAACATCTTGTTAACGCTTTCGGGCGCGACCTAACGTCGTCGGACCGCCGTCCCTGGTGGGAGTTCAAGGGCGAACGTTAGGTGTCCATTCCATGCTGACCATCCTCGGCTTCGGCATGATCGCGACCTTCCTGGTCCTGATCATGCTGAAGAAGATGTCGCCGATCGCGGCGCTCGTGCTGATCCCGGCACTCTTCTGTGTCTTCGTCGGGAAGGGCGCCCACCTCGGCGACTACGTCCTCGACGGCGTCACCGACCTCGCGCCCACCGCGGCGATGCTGATGTTCGCGATCGTCTACTTCGGCGTGATGATCGACGTCGGCCTCTTCGACCCGATCGTCCGGGGAATCCTCAGGTTCTGCAGGGCGGACCCGCTGCGCATCGTGATCGGCACCGCGCTCCTCGCCGCCATCGTCTCGCTGGACGGCGACGGCTCCACCACCTTCATGATCACCGTCTCGGCGATGTACCCGCTCTACAAGCGGCTGAAGATGAGCCTCGTCGTGATGACCGGCGTCGCGGCCATGGCCAACGGCGTGATGAACACGCTGCCCTGGGGCGGCCCGACCGCCCGCGCCGCGACCGCGCTCAAGGTCGACGCGAGCGACATCTTCGTCCCCATGATCCCCGCCCTCGCCACCGGACTCCTGGGCGTCCTCGTGCTGGCGTACGTCCTCGGCCGCCGCGAGCGCACCCGGCTCGGCGTGCTGACGCTGGACGAGGTGCTGGAGCCCCACGCGGCGCGCACCGGGACGGTGCTCGTCGCGACGGCGGGCTCCGACACCGTGCCGGGCGCGGCGAAGGGCCGCTCCGGAACAGGCAAGGGAGCCGTACGCGGCGGGAGTTCGGGCCTCGGAGGCGACAAGGCGGGCGTGCACGAGGGAGACACCGGCACGCGGACCGGCGAAGACGCCGAACACCCCGACGAGGACGACGACTTCCAGGGGCTCGACCCCCACCGTGCCACCCTGCGGCCCCGGCTCTACTGGTTCAACGCGCTGCTGACGATCGTCCTGCTCACCGCCATGATCATGGAGTTGCTGCCGATCCCGGTCCTGTTCCTGCTCGGCGCGGCCCTCGCCCTCACCGTCAACTTCCCCCACATGCCCGACCAGAAGGCCCGCGTCGGCGCGCACGCCGAGAACGTCCTCAACGTCTCCGGCATGGTCTTCGCCGCCGCCGTCTTCACCGGCGTCCTCCAGGGCACCGGCATGGTCGACCACATGGCGTCCTGGCTGGTCGACAACATCCCCGACGGCATGGGCCCCCACATGGCGCTGGTCACCGGCGTCCTGAGCATTCCGCTCACGTACTTCATGTCCAACGACGGGTTCTACTTCGGCATCCTCCCGGTGCTCGCCGAGGCCGGCCACGCCCACGGCGTCACCACCCTGGAGATCGCCCGCGCCTCGATCGTCGGGCAGCCCCTGCACATGTCGAGCCCGCTCGTGCCCGCCGTGTACGTCCTGGTCGGCATGGCCAAGGTCGAGTTCGGCGACCACACCCGCTTCGTGGTCAAGTGGGCGGCGCTCGTCTCGCTCGTGGTGCTCGGCGCCGGAATCCTCTTCGGCACCATCTGACCCACCCGCACACCACGGCCTCCCGCGCGCTCCCGCGAGGCCCGGAAGGACGTCACCATGAGGCCCGGCGGGAACCGCGGCTGGCTGCTCCGCCTCGTCATCGCCTTCGCCTTCACCCAGGGCGCGGTGTCGATGGCGCGGCCCGCCGTCTCCTACCGGGCCCTCGCGCTCGGCGCCGACGAGCGGGCGGTCGGCGTCATCGCGGGCGCCTTCGCGCTGCTGCCGCTGTTCGCGGCGGTACCCCTCGGACGCCGTACCGATCACGGTCGGTGCGCGCCCCTCCTCCCCGCCGGAGTCGTCCTCATCGTCGCCGGCTGCGCCCTGAGCGGCACCGCGGACGGCCTGACGGCGATGGCCGCCTGGAGCGGCGTGATGGGCCTCGGCCACCTCTGCTTCGTCATCGGCGGGCAGTCGATCGTCGCCCGCCAGTCCGCCCCGCACGAACAGGACCGCAACTTCGGGCACTTCACCATCGGTGTCTCGCTCGGCCAGCTGATCGGACCGGTCGCCGCGGGCGCGCTGATCGGCGGTCACGACCGCTCGGACGGCAGCGCCGTCGCCCTGCTCGTCGCCGGCGCGGTGGCCGCCGTCTCCTTCACCGCGCTGTGGCGCATCGAGCACCGTACGGGGGAGACGGTCCCCGAGGCGGGCGGCGACCGTGTGCCCGTGCACCGCATCCTGCGCACCCGAGGCGTCCCGGCGGGCATCTTCGTCAGCGCCGCCGTCCTGTCCGCCACCGACATCCTCACCGCCTACCTGCCGGTCGTCGGCGAACACCGGGGCATCGCCCCCGCGGCGATCGGCGTGCTGCTGAGCCTGCGCGCCGCGGCGACCGTCGCCTGCCGGCTGGTGATGACGCCCATGCTGCGGCTGCTCGGCCGGACCGCGCTGCTCACCGTGACCTGCCTGCTGGGCGGCGTGCTGTGCGCGGGCATCGCGCTGCCCGTGCCCGTGTGGGGGCTCGCCCTGCTGCTCGTCGTCCTCGGCTTCTGCCTCGGCGTGGGCCAGCCGCTCTCGATGACCACGGTCGTCCGGGCCGCCCCCGGCGACGCCCGCTCGACGGCGCTCGCGCTGCGGCTGACCGGCAACCGGCTCGGCCAGGTCGCCGCACCCGCCGCCGCGGGCCTGGTCGCGGGAGCGGCGGGGGCCGCGGCGCCGTTCGTGATGCTGGGCGGGCTGCTGCTGGTGTCGTCGGGCATCGCGCTGCGCGCACCCGCGAGCGCCGAACCGGAATACGGACCAGCGCGGCTGCGGCGACGTCCCGCACGCCGCCGCAGCGGCATCTGAGTGGCCGATACGGACGGGACCGGCGGCCCCGCGCGGACCTGGCCCGGTGGCCGCGGCGGCGGCGGAAGACGCTCCCGCCCCGGACCCGACCAGCGGTCCCGCACCGAGCGCGGCCGTTCGCCCGGTGCCGTAAGCGCGCATCCGGTGGCCCCGGAGAGGGTGTCCGGATCCGACCGGTAGACGATCGTCCGTTTCCGCCCGTACCGAACCGGCCCGTCCGATACCGGTAGGTGTCTTCCCTCAGGCATGCGCGGTCCGTTAGCTTCCGTGACTCATACGTCCCGTACGACTCCGGCGGGACGACCGACCGCGGAGCACCAGCGCCTTGCACGCCCCCGGGGGCACCTGCCATGACACGCGCCATCTCCCTGCACCACGTCAGTAAGTCGTACACGCGCGGCGTCCGCGTGGTGGAACGGCTCTCGCTGGACATCCGGCCCGGCGAGTTCCTCGTCCTGCTCGGCCCCTCCGGCTGCGGCAAGTCGACCGTGCTGCGGATGATCGCCGGCCTGGAGGAGGTCACCGAGGGCGAGATCCGGCTCGACGGGGAGTACGCCAACGAACTCGCCCCGTCCGGACGCGACATGGCGATGGTGTTCCAGAACTTCGCGCTCTACCCGAGCATGACGAGCCGCGACAACATCGGCTTCCCGCTGCGCATCGAGTCGCCCGGCGAGGACCCCCGGGCCCGCGTGGACGCCACGGCCCGCATGCTCGGCATCCAGGACCTCCTCCACCGCTTCCCCAGCCAGCTCTCCGGCGGCGAGCGGCAGCGCGTCGCGATGGGACGGGCCATCGCACGGCACCCCTCCGCCTTCCTGATGGACGAGCCGCTGTCCAACCTCGACGCCAAGCTCCGCAACCACCTGCGCGCCGAGATCGCCCGGCTCACCCGGGAGTTGGGCGCCACCACCGTGTACGTCACGCACGACCAGGCCGAGGCGATGTCGCTCGGCGACCGGGTCGCCGTGCTGCGCGGCGGGGTCCTCCAGCAGGTCGGCACGCCCCGCACGGTCTACGGACTGCCCGCCAACGTCTTCGTCGCCGCCTTCATCGGCACCCCCCGGATCAACCTGCTGCGCGGTGTCGTCCGGGCCCCGCTCGACGGGGCGATGACGATCAGCCTCGGCAAGCAGTTCCTCCGGCTGCCCGAACCCCTCTCCCTCGACCACCAGTTGCTCCGGGTGCAGCAGGGCCGCGAGGTGATCGTCGGGCTGCGCTCCGAGGCCATCCGGCTCGCCAGGGCGTCCGACGCGCGGGCGGGAGAGGTGGCGATCACCGGCCTGGTCGAGCACGTGGAGTTCCAGGGGCACGAGGTCCTGGTCCACTTCAACACCGGGTCGCGGCCCGCCCTCGTACCGGATCTGGAGTCGCCGCGCCCGGCCCGCGGAGCCCGGAGGCGACGCCGCGACGGCACCGTACTGGACCGGCTGCGGGAACGCGCCGGTGCCCTGCGGGCCGGACCGGTCGTGGTCCTCGACCCGCCCGGCGAGGGGGACGCGGACCCCGACCTGCCGGGGACCCCGCCCGAGGGACGGCTCCCCGGCGACCTCGTCGTGCGCACCACACCCGACATCGACCTCCGGTACGGGATGCAGGTCCCGCTCCTCGTCGACCTCGCCCATCTCTTCGTCTTCGACCAGGGTGGCGAGCGGATCTGCCCGGCACCGGCGCGCCTGCCGGATCTGGACGAGTGAGACGCGTGCGGCGGCCGCCGACGAGCCGCGTCGCACCCCGCCCGGACCGGAGGACCGCCGTGTTCGTGGCCGTTTCGGAGTGATGCCCCGGCCTTCCGGGTGCCTCCTCGCCGCGGGTCCCCCTGGCGCCCCAAAACTATCATCGCTAGTTTAGGGCGCGGACGACGCTGCCCCGCCCGGGAGGAACACGATGAAGGCACACGACGGCATGTACATCGAAGGGGCGTGGCGCCCCGCCGCCGGACGGGACACGATCGAGGTCGTGAACCCGGTCGACGAGCAGGTGATCGGCCACGTCCCGGCCGGCACGGTCGAGGACGTCGACGCCGCCGTGCGCGCCGCCCGCGCGGCGTTCCCCGGCTGGGCCGCGACCCCGCCCGCCGAGCGGGCCGCCCGGCTGGCAGCCCTGCGGGACGTCCTGGCCGCCCGCAAGGACGAGATCGCCGAGACGGTCACCGCGGAGCTCGGCTCACCGCTCGCGTTCTCGCAGGCCGTGCACGCGGCCGTGCCCGTCCTGGTCGCCGGTTCCTACGCCGAGCTGGCGGCGACGTACGCCTTCGAGGAGAAGGTCGGCAACTCGACCGTCCACCAGGAGCCCGTCGGTGTCGTGGGCGCGATCACGCCCTGGAACTACCCGCTCCACCAGATCGTCGCCAAGGTCGCCCCGGCGCTCGCCGCGGGCTGCACGGTGGTGCTGAAGCCCGCCGAGGACACCCCGCTGACCGCCCAGCTCTTCGCCGAGGCCGTCGCCGAGGCGGGCATTCCGGCCGGTGTCTTCAACCTCGTCACCGGCCTCGGCCCCGTCGCGGGACAGGCCCTCGCCGAGCACCCGGACGTGGACCTGGTCTCCTTCACCGGCTCGACGGCGGTCGGCCGGCGGATCGGCGCCACCGCGGGCGCCGCCGTCAAGCGCGTCGCCCTGGAACTCGGCGGCAAGTCCGCCAACGTCATCCTGCCGAGCGCCGACCTCGCGAAGGCCGTCAACGTCGGTGTCGCCAACGTGATGTCCAACTCCGGCCAGACGTGCAGCGCCTGGACCCGCATGCTGGTGCCCGCCGAGCGCTACGACGAGGCGGTCGAACTGGCGGCGGCCGCCGCCGCGAAGTACGGCGAGCGCATCGGCCCCGTCGTCAACGCCAAGCAGCAGGAGCGGGTGCGGGGGTACATCGAGAAGGGCGTCGCCGAGGGGGCCCGGCTCGTCGCGGGAGGCCCCGAATCCCCGCGCGACCGCGGCTACTTCGTCAGCCCCACCGTCTTCGCCGACGTGACGCCGCAGATGACGATCGCGCAGGAGGAGATCTTCGGCCCGGTCCTGTCGATCCTCCGGTACGAGGACGAGGAGGACGCGCTGCGGATCGCCAACGGCACCGTGTACGGGCTCGCGGGCGCGGTGTGGGCGGGCGAGGAGGCCGAGGCCGTCGCCTTCGCGCGCAGGCTCGACACCGGCCAGGTCGACATCAACGGCGGCCGCTTCAATCCGCTGGCCCCCTTCGGGGGGTACAAGCAGTCGGGCGTGGGACGCGAACTCGGCGCCCACGGCCTCTCCGAGTACCTCCAGACCAAGTCCCTCCAGTTCTAGGAGCGTTCACGTGGTTCGCGCCGCAGTCCTTTCCGCCGTGGGTGCCCCGCTGGAGATCGCCGAGATCGAACTCCCGGAGCCCGGGCCGGGTCAGGTCCGGGTCCGGCTGGCCGCCGCCGGTGTCTGCCACTCCGACCTCTCCCTCTCCAACGGCACCATGCGGGTGCCGGTGCCCGCCGTCCTCGGCCACGAGGGCGCCGGTACGGTCGTCGCCGTCGGGGAGGGCGTCACCGAGGTCGCACCCGGCGCCGAGGTCGTCCTCAACTGGGCTCCCTCGTGCGGCCGTTGCCACGCCTGCTCGCTGGGCGAGGTGTGGCTGTGCGCCGACGCGCTCACCGGCGCCGGGAACGTCTACGCCCGTCGCGCCTCCGACGGCAGCGACCTGCACCCCGGTCTGAACGTCGCCGCCTTCGCCGAGGAGACCGTGGTCCCGGTGTCCTGCCTGCTGCCGGTCCCCGAGGGCATCCCCCTCACCGACGCGGCCCTGCTCGGCTGCGCCGTCCTCACCGGATACGGCGCCGTCCACCACTCCGCCCGGGTCCGCGCGGGGGAGACCGTCGCCGTGTTCGGGGTCGGCGGGGTCGGGCTCGTCGCGCTCCAGGCCGCCCGGATCGCGGGCGCCTCGAAGATCGTCGCCGTGGACGTCTCGCCCGAGAAGGAGGCGCTCGCGCGCGCGGCGGGCGCCACCGACTACGTCGTGGCCTCCGAGACCACCGCCCGCGAGATCCGCGCCCTCACCGGCAAGCAGGGTGTCGACGTCGCCGTCGAGTGCGTCGGCCGGGCGGTCGCCATCCGCACCGCCTGGGAGTCCACCCGGCGCGGCGGCCGCACCACCGTCGTCGGCATCGGCGGCAAGGACCAGCAGGTCACCTTCAACGCGCTGGAGATCTTCCACTGGGGCAGGACCCTCGCGGGCTGCGTGTACGGCAACTCCGACCCGGCACGCGACCTCCCGGTGCTCGCCGACCACGTCCGCGCGGGCCGCCTGGACCTCGCGGGTCTGGTCACCGACCGCATCGCCCTGGACGGCATCCCGGCGGCCTTCGACAACATGATCGCCGGCAAGGGCGGCCGGGCCCTGGTCGTCTTCTAGACGGCGCCCCACCACGCTCCGTTGAATCGCCGGAGGGGCTGGATTCAGCCCGTCCGGCGTTTGAGGACGAGGCCGTTCAGGCCGAACGGGGGGTCCGGGGGCAGCGCCCCCGGGAACGGGACGGGAAGGGGCGGAGGGGGCGAAGAACGACCTGCGGTGCGCCGGGGTGTCACGCCTCGTCGGCGTGGCACTCCTCCGCCCGCTTCCCGCCCGACGGGCCGGCCGGCGCGGGCCCCGACACCGCGGCCCCTTCCCGCACGGCCGCCGCGGCCGCCGCCGTCCGCGGACGGGACCGGGACACCGCCACGCCCGCGAGGCACAGCACGCCACCCGCCAGCGTCAGCAGCCCCGGCACCTCGTCGAGGAGCAGCCAGGACATCAGCACCACGAGGGCGGGCACCGCGTACGTGGTCGCGCCCATCCGGCTCGCGCTCGTGCGGGCCAGTGCGTACGCCCAGGTCGTGAAGGCCAGGGCGGTCGGGA
This sequence comes from Streptomyces sp. NBC_01428, assembly GCF_036231965.1. Lineage (NCBI taxonomy): Bacteria > Bacillati > Actinomycetota > Actinomycetes > Kitasatosporales > Streptomycetaceae > Streptomyces > Streptomyces sp. NBC_01428. Next base: position 7,198,550 of record NZ_CP109499.1, read on the forward strand.
AGACGCCCAGGTAGACCATGTTGAGCGTCGCCGAGACGGGCGCGTCCGCCGCGTCGTGGACCAGCTGACCGGCGAACGGCAGACACACCACGGCCCCGATCAGACAGCCGTACGTCGTCACCTGGAGCGCGCTCGCCCGCCCCAGCGCCGGCTTCTGCGCGACCACCCCGCCCGCGTAGGCGACGGCGGCGAGCAGACACAGCACGACACCGAGCACCGAGGAACCCCCGCCGCCCGACATCGACAGGCCCACCGCGACCGCGCCCGCGAACGACACCGCCATGCCCGCCAGCAGCCGGGGCGGCATCGCGTCCCCCAGCAGCCGCGAGCCGAGCAGCGCGATCAGGATCGGGCCGACGTTCACCACGAGAGCGGCCGTGCCCGCGTCCACCTGCTGCTCGCCCCAGTTCAGGGCCACCATGTAGAAGCCGAACCACAGCACGCCGGACACCGCGATCCCGCGCCAGGCGCCGCGCGGCGGCAGTCCCTCGCGCCGCACCGCGCAGACCGCCCCGAGCACCAGCACCCCCGAGAGCAGCCGCCCGAGCGCCAGCGCGCCCGGTGCGTACGCGGCGCCCGCGCTGCGGATGGAGACGAAGGCGGAGGCCCACAGCCCGACGGTGACGACCGCCGCGGCCGCGGCGAGCAGCCCCTCACGGCGGTGGTTCGCGCCGGACGATCCGGCGGGGGAGTCGTTCATCATGCTCCTGAGACTAGGGGCGGCGCGGCCGTCGGGCTCGCGGATATCGGACGGGGAGGCCGGTGAGGACAGCCGGTTCCAGTGGTACGCCGGACGGAACGAGCCGCCGGGGACCGGTGCAGCTCAGTGGAGTGCGGTGGCCTCGATGCCGAGGAGGTCGGCGAAGGCGCGCTCGCCGACCGGTGTCACCCTGACCGCCCGGTCCGAGCCGATCCGGACGCACCAGCCGGCGTCCAGGGCGTGCCGGCACAGCGCCGCGCCCGCGGTGCCCGCGAGATGCGGCCGGCGCTCCGTCCAGTCGAGGCAGGCGCGGGCCAGGGGCCGTCGGCCGGTGCGTTCGAGGGAGATGCCCGCGCCGCCGAACCAGCGCACGCCGGCGTCGGTGAGTGCGAACCCCGTGTCCTGGCGCAGCAGTCCGCGCCCGGTCAGCGCGTCGGTGAGGGCGATGCCGAGCCGCCCCGCCAGATGGTCGTAGCACGTACGGCCGCGGGCCATCGCCGAGCCGGTGCCCGACTCCCGCAGCGTGCGCGGCCGTTCGGCGGGGCGCGGCCCCACGTGCGCCGCGAGGTCCTCGACGAGCTGGGCGACGCGGGCGTCGGCCAGCCGCACGTAGCGGTGGCGCCCCTGCCGTTCCTCGGTGAGGAGGCCGCCCGCGACCAGCTTGCCGAGGTGTTCGCTCGCGGTCGACGCCGCGACGCCCGCGTGCCGCGCCAGTTCACCGGCGGTCCACGCCCGCCCGTCGAGCAGCGCCAGCAGGAACGCGGCCCGTGTCTCGTCCGCCAGCAGCCCGGCCAGTGCCGCGAGCCCCGGGCCCACCGGATCCTTCGTTCTCGTCATGCGGTCCAGCATGCGGCAGGGACCGTTCGGTGGCGGCCGAAAGGTCGCGGGAGCCGGTGCGGGAACGGCGGCGCACCGCTCGGAGCGGGCCACGGAGGCGCCCCGGCGCGGTGTCCGGTCAGGAGTCCTGCGTCCGTCGCGCGTACTGCACCGCGAGGCCGTCCAGCAGCGCCCCGAGCCCGGTCTCGAAGGCCCGCTCGTCGATCTTGTCCTGCTGGTCGGCGAGGAGGTGCGCCTGACCGAGGTGCGGGTAGTCGGCGGGGTCGTACGCGCTCTCGTCGTCGACGAAGCCCCCGGCGAACGACCCCAGCGCGGAGCCCATGATGAAGTACCGCATCAGCGCGCCGATCGAGGTGGCCTGCGCGGGCGGCCACCCGGCGTCGACCATCGCCCCGAAGACGGCGTCGGCGAGCCGGAGTCCGGCGGGACGCCGGCCGGGCCCGCGCGCGAGCACGGGGACGATGTTCGGATGGTCGCGCAGGGCCGTCCGGTAGGAGACGGCCCAGTCGTGCAGCGCCGTCCGCCAGTCCCGGCCGTCCTCGAACATCGACAGGTCGACCTGGGCGCTCACCGAGTCCGCGACCGCCTCCAGGATCTGGTCCTTGGTGCGGAAGTGGTTGTAGAGCGAGGGACCGCTGACCCCCAGCTCCGCGGCGAGCCGGCGCGTCGAGACGGCCGCCAGGCCCTCGGCGTCCACCAGGGCCCGTGCCGTCTCGACGATGCGGTCGGTGCTGAGGAGGGGCTTGCGCGGTCGGGCCATGGCGCACATAGTAGGGCTGCGTCAGGAAACTAGCAGTGCTAATTTAAATGTACGGCTTTCACGGGCCGCTATCTGTGGGGTGACTCGGCATGAACCTAGGTCTCAGCGAGGAGCAGACCGCCGTCCGGCAGCTCGCCAGGGACTTCGTGCAGCGCGAGATCGCCCCGCACGTCGTCGCGTGGGACCGCGCCGAGGAGGTCGACCGCTCGATCGTCAAGAAGCTCGGCGACGTCGGCTTCCTCGGCCTGACGGTCGACGAGGAGTACGGCGGCAGCGGCGGTGACCATCTCGCGTACTGCCTGGTCACCGAGGAGCTGGGGCGCGGCGACTCCTCCGTGCGCGGCATCGTCTCCGTCTCGCTCGGGCTCGTCGCCAAGACGATCGCGCACTGGGGGGACGAGGAGCAGAAGCGGCGGTGGCTGCCGGGACTCACCTCCGGCGAGTTCGTCGGCTGCTTCGGCCTCACCGAGCCGGGCACCGGTTCCGACGCCGGACAGCTGTCGACCCGGGCCGTGCGCGACGGGGACGACTACGTCATCAACGGCAGCAAGATGTTCATCACGAACGGCACCTGGGCCGACGTGGTGCTGCTGTTCGCCCGATCCACCGACGCCCCCGGCCACAAGGGCGTCTCCGCCTTCCTGGTGCCGACCGACACCCCCGGTCTGACCCGCCGCACGATCCACGGCAAGCTCGGGCTGCGCGGCCAGGCCACCGCCGAACTCGCGTTCGAGGACGTGCGGGTGCCGGCGAGCGCCATGCTGGCGCCCGAGGGCAAGGGCTTCGCGGTCGCCATGTCGGCGCTGGCCAAGGGCCGGATGTCGGTGGCCGCGGGCTGCGTCGGGATCGCCCAGGCCGCTCTGGACGCGGCGGTGACGTACGCGACCGAGCGCGAGCAGTTCGGCAAGACCATCGCGCATCACCAGCTCGTCCAGGAACTGCTCAGCGACATCGCCGTCGACGTGGACGCGGCACGCCTGCTGACCTGGCGGGTCGCCGATCTCATCGACCGCGGGCAGCCCTTCGCGACCGAGTCCTCGAAGGCCAAGCTCTTCGCCTCCGAGGCCGCCGTGCGCGCCGCCAACAACGCCCTCCAGGTCTTCGGGGGCTACGGCTACATCGACGAGTACCCGGCGGGCAAACTCCTGCGCGACGCCCGCGTGATGACCCTCTACGAGGGCACCAGCCAGATCCAGAAACTGGTCATCGGACGTGCTCTGACCGGAGTCTCCGCCTTCTGACCCCGCCCCGGCCCGCCCTCGGTCCTGCGACGGCGGGCCGTCGCCGTCCCGGGTCTGAGTACGCCTCTGAGTACGACGGCGGATGTGGCCCCGGCCGCGTCCGCGGATCCTTCTCCCATGAGTGAGACACCGGTCAAACAGCAGAACACCGCCGCCTTCTACGGGCAGGCCGTGGCGTCCTTCTCCGTCGCCATGGCCGCCACCGCCCTCGGCATCTTCAAGCTCCAGGTCGACGCCTGGGTGCGGGCCTTCCTGGCCATCGCCGTCCTCTACCTCGTGACGTCCGCCTTCACCCTCGCCAAGGTCATCCGGGACCGCCAGGACGGCCAGCGCGCGGGCGGCCGGGTGTACGACCCCTTCGAGAAGCTCTGACCTCCCAGGTCCGGGACGGGGCGCAGGTACTAAGCGCTCGCTCAGGTTCGGGGGTATGGTGTTCACCCTGGCAGTGGAGAAGGGGCGAACAGCGATGAGTACGGCGCAGGAGACGCCCGGCGGCGAGACACAGCCGTGGGCCGAGGTCACCCCGGACGCGGCACGGCGGCTGCTCGTCGCCGCCGTGGAGGCCTTCGCCGAGCGCGGGTACCACGCGACGACGACCCGCGACATCGCGGGCCGCGCCGGAATGAGCCCGGCCGCGCTCTACATCCACTACAAGACCAAGGAAGAGCTGCTCCACCGGATCAGCCGGATCGGCCACGACAAGGCGCTCGACATCGTGCGCTCCGCGGCCGAGGGGCGGGGCACCGCCGCCGAACGGCTCTCCGACGCCGTGCGGTCCTTCGTGCGCTGGCACGCCGGCCAGCACACGACGGCGCGCGTCGTGCAGTACGAGCTGGACGCCCTCGGGCCCGACGCGCGCGCCGAGATCATCGCGCTGCGCCGCCAGGTGGACGCCGAGGTCCGCGGCATCATCGAGGACGGTGTCGCCGCGGGCGACTTCGACGTCCCGGACGTGCCCGGCACCACGCTCGCGGTGCTGTCCCTGTGCATCGACGTGGCGCGCTGGTTCAGCGTCGACGGGCCCCGGACACCGGACGAGGTCGGCGCGCTCTACGCCGACCTGGTCCTGCGGATGGTCGGGGCCAAGGAGTAGGGCCCGGCGGACGTGTGTCCACCGGGCCCGAGTTCGTTCCTCCGCCCGCGGTGACCGGCACTTTCCGCGGGCCGGTCCCTTCCGGGGCGCGGACCGTCCTCCCGGATCCGGGACGGTCCGGCGGTCTCAGAGGTAGTAGCGCGAGACGGACTCCGCCACGCAGACCGGCTTGTCGCCGCCCTCGCGCTCGACGGTGAACGCCACGGTCACCTGGACGCCACCGGGCACGTCGTCCACACCGGTGATCGTCGCGGTGGAGCGCAGCCGCGAGCCGACCGGCACGGGAGCGGGGAAACGGACCTTGTTCGTCCCGTAGTTGACGCCCATCTTCACGCCCTCGACCGCGATCAGCTGCGGGCCGAAGAGCGGCAGCAGCGACAGGGTGAGGTAGCCGTGCGCGATCGTGGTGCCGAACGGACCCGACGCGGCCTTCTCGGGGTCGATATGGATCCACTGGTGGTCGCCGGTCGCCTCCGCGAAGAGGTCGATCCGCTTCTGCTCGATCTCGACCCAGTCGGTGTATCCCAGCTGTTCGCCCACCGCGCTGCGCAGTTCGTCGACCGTCGCGAACGTCCTCGGCTCTGCCATGTCCCTGGCCTCCCGCATCTCATAGTCTAAGCGACTGCTTAGCATGCTCGGGCGGGCGGCGCATGTCAACGGACCCGGCGGGTGACGCGGTGGGTAGGTTGGGAGCGTGCCCCAGATCCCTGAGAAGATCCACGAGCTGACCGTCGGCCAGTTGTCGGCCCGCAGCGGCGCCGCCGTCTCCGCCCTGCACTTCTACGAGGCGAAGGGCCTGATCAGCAGCCGCCGGACCTCGGGAAACCAACGCCGCTACCATCGCGACGCGCTCCGCCGGGTCGCCTTCGTGCGGGCCGCCCAGCGGGTCGGCATCCCGCTCGCCACCATCCGCGAGGCGCTCGCCGAACTGCCCGAGGAGCGCACCCCGACGCGGGAGGACTGGGCCCGCCTCTCCGAGGCCTGGCGCTCCGAACTCGACGAGCGCATCAAACAGCTCGGCCGGCTGCGCGACCACCTCACCGACTGCATCGGCTGCGGCTGCCTCTCGCTGGAGAACTGCGTGCTCTCCAACCCCGACGACGTCTTCGGCGAGCGCGGGACCGGCTCGCGCCTGATGGTGGAGCGCCCCGACGGCCAGGAGGCGGTGAGGACGCGCGACCGGGCGGCGGACGGCGGGTCCGGGCAGCGGGAGGAGCCGGTGGGGGACTGCCGCTGAACGCGCGTCCCCCACCTCGGTCCGCCTCGCCTACTCGTACTCCGTCCCGCCCTTGCGGGTCAGGTAGGCCGGGCTGACGGCCTTCGCCACCGCCCGGCCGCCGGTCACCGGGCTGTACCGCTCGACGGCCGGGCGGATCACGACCCCCTCGCGCAGGTGCAGCCCACGGCCGGACACCGTCTCCCGGCCGGAGGCGATCTCCAGGACGCGTCCGATGGCGTACGGGCCCTCGTACAGCCGGGGTACGAGCGGGAGTTCACCGGTGAGCAGCTCCGCCGCGTCCAGCCAGCGGACCTCGCCGTCGATCTCCGCCGACACGTCGAACACGGCGTAACCGATGGCCTCGCGGCGGCCGTCGGCACCGTACGTCAGGTCCTGGACCCCCGCCCCGTACACCTCGCCGAAGATGCCGACCCGGCGCGCGCCGAGGCGTTCGGCGAGCCGGGCGGCGGCCTCCGGGACACCGTGAGCGTGTACGGCGCGCCAGTACAGGTTGCGCGGATTCTCCTTCAGGGCGAGGGACTTGGCGCCGAAGCCCTTCGAGGAGACGTGCACGCGGTCCCCGTCCGCGAGGTGGGTGAGCAGGCAGGCGGAGCCGTGCAGCTTCTCCGTCAGGACGACGGGCTCGCCCTCGGTGAAGATGTCCGGGTACCGCTGGATGTTCTCGATGTCGACCCAGGGCAGCAGACCGGGTGCCGACTCGACGTCGCCGTCCATGGTGGGCGGGATCGGGGGCACCCATTTCACGATGCCGAGCGTCTCCGCGAAGTCCGTGCCCTCCCCGGCGGCGCGCACCAGGTCCACGTCCGCCAGTGCCTTGGGACGGCACACGATGCCCTGGGACAGCTCGCCCCGCAGCCGGACCGCCCTGACCCGGTCCGCGGCGGACCCCGCGAGCCGCCCGGTCAGCCCCAGTTCCTCGATCAGGGGAGCGGGCAGCACGGACTGCTCCGGGATGTAGACGGCGTGCTCGCCGGTGCGGAACGCGCCCTTCGCGACGACGGCCCGGTACAGGCCCACCTGGGCCAGTTCGAGCGCGTCGGCGTTCGGGTGGTCGTGCACGGTCAGCATTTCGGCGGTGACGCGCAGCGTCGACATCGGGGCTCCTCGGATCGCTCAGCCGGGTCTCATCGCCCCCAACTGTCCGCGGGGGAAAGGGCTGGAACCACCGAATTCACGGCTGCTACGGTCGACCGCCGCTCCCTTCGTGACGACCCCTCCGTCTCCCGGGCGGGCCGCGGCCGAGGGCCGCCTACCGTCGCACTCGGGCCGCCTCGTACTGCCGGAGCCCCTCCGCCACGAGCCGGCCGTTGGACTCCGCCCGCTCCCCGTCGGGGAGTTCGAGGGTGTCCTCCAGGCCGATCCGGGTCGCGAGCCCCAGGCGCCCCGCCAGCCGCAGCACCGGCCAGGCGCCGCCGTCCTCGCCGTGCAGCAGGACGGGCCGTTCGGGCGCGCCGAGCGTCGCGAGCAGTTCACGGGCCGACGCCTCGGCCGTGTGCCCGGACGTGTCCGTCACCTCGGCCAGCACCCGCAGGACCCGGGGCGCGAGCGGCGACGCGGCGAACCGGGCGGCGCCGTCCGTGCCGGACCAGATCCCCGCCTCCACGCCGATCCCGCGGCCCAGGAGGGCCGCGGCGATCTCCTCGGCGCCCGGCTCGTGCCAGTTGACCGACGCGTGGTCGGGCAGCACCGTCCATGAGCGGATCCGCGCGGCGCGGTCCGCGGGGTCGGGCTCTGCCCAGGCCCCGGTGGTCACGCCGACGGTGACGCCGACCCGGGACCGGATCGCGTCGAGTGTCATCGCCAGCACCCTCGGGGACAACGTGTCCTGCCCGCACGGGGTCTTGGGATGGACATGGATGTCGCGGGCGCCGGCCGCCACCGCCTCGGCGGCCGAGCGGGCCATGGCCTCCGGGTACAGGGGCACGACGGCACCGGCGGCGGGACCGCGTGCTCCGTTCAGACAGACCTGCACCATGCGTCCGATGATGCCGGACGGTACGGGCCGGCGGCGGATCGTGCGGCGGAGTCCGGTGACACCGGTGATATCCGGACACCGGTGCCCCGGGGGCACCGGGCGCCTCACCGCCGGCACCGGACACGGCGGCGCACCGGCCGACAGCACGGCCGATGTCCGCGGCGGCGGACCCGGCCGGGCGTCGTCACCGGTGAACGGTCACCGGGGTCGCGGACGATGGCGTTGTCAGGACAGGGGGGTGCCCGGGACGTGCGGCGGCCGGCTCTCCCGGCGCCGGGAACTGCGCGCCCGGCCACGGACCGTCCGCGGCCGTCGGCTCACCCGCAGTCCCCGCACCCGCCGTTCAGCCCGGCGGCGTCCCGGCCGCCCGGCCCGGCAAGGGACTCACGCCGACACGAGCAGCCGGCCGCGCCGGGCGCCGGCCAGGGCTTCCGGGGTCAGGACGGGCCGGGGCACCACGATGCCGCAGCTCGTGCAGACGGGGCCCGACGAGGGTTCGTGGGCCAGGTCGTACATCCACTGGAGGTTGCCTCCGGCGCACACCGGGCACACGGCGCCCGGCTCGCGCTCCAGCGCGGCGATCAGCCGGCGCAGCACCTCGGCGAGGGATTCATGAGGGTGGACACGGGGGTTGTCGCACCAGGCGACTCCGAACCCGCCCCAGGTCAGCCGGTGCCAGTCGTCGACACTGCCCGGCCTGCGCAGCCCGTCGTGCTTCTCCTTCTTGCGACGCTGCGCGAACTCGACCTCGTAGGCGAGCCAGACGGACCGGGCCTCCTCCAGCTCTTCCAGTGCGGCCACGAGCCGCACCGGGTCGGGGGAGCGGTCCTCGGGACCGAAACCGGCCCGGGAACTCAGATGGTCCCAGGTCGCCCGATGCCCGTAGGGGGCGAACCTTTCCAGACACTTGCGCAGTGAGTACCGCCGCAGTGCCAGATCACACCTCGGATCTCGCACCTGTCTCGCCAGACTCCGGAAACCGGCCATCGTCCTGCACCTCCGTCACACCTGCACCTGTACTCCGGTCACTTCGGCGCCGTCTCGTACGGACGTCGCCGAATAGACGTATCGACACGCGATTCGGCTCCATCCGTTTTTCGATGACTGCCATAAGCCACCGGCCGAGGGCCCTCGGCCTGCCTCCCGTTGCCGTCAACCGCCCGTGGGCGGCGTCCAGGGTCGCGATGAATCCTCAAAACTGACGCATGTTCACCTTCACTCCCGGGGATACCGGCGGTAACGTCCGGCCCACCCCAGTCGGTAGGAGCTGACATGCCACCGAGCACCCCACGCACCACCCTGGACAGACTGAGAACTCCCCGCAGATTCCCCAAGTTCCTCAAGGCCGCTTCCCTATGCGTGCTCATTGCCGGTCTTTTGTCGCCGCTTTCCCCGGCGGTCGCCGCCGACACCTCGGCGGCCGCGACGAACGACTACTGCGGCGGTCAGTGTTCGGACATCCTGCCGCCGGGCGAGAACGGGAACGCGACCCTGGCGCAGATCCTGCTCAACCAGGCCTTCGGCACCCAGCCCGGCCACGCGGAGGACCAGCTCACCCCGTACGGCAACCTGGCCTCCGGCTACCCCGCACTCACCGACACGAAGATCAACGACTTCTTCAACGACGCGTCCTTCGGCGTCGCCCCGGGCCAGGTCGCCTCGACCACGAAGCCCGGCGGACGCAGTGACGTGACGATCGTGCGGGACAAGAAAACGGGCGTTCCGCACATCACGGGCACCACGCGGTACGGCACCGAGTACGGCGCCGGGTTCGCCGCCGCCCAGGACCGGCTGTGGCTGATGGACGTCTTCCGCCATGTCGGACGCGGCCAGCTGACCGGCTTCGCCGGCGGCGCCCCCTCCAACCAGGGTCTGGAGCAGGAGTTCTGGCGCAACGCGCCTTACACCGAGGCCGACCTGCAGGCCCAGATCGACAGCGCGACCAGCAACGCCGGAGCGCGCGGCGTCCAGGCCCTCGCCGACGCCAAGGCCTATCTCGACGGCATCAACGCGTACATCGACGCCTCCGACAGCGGCCGCTACTTCCCCGGTGAGTACGTCCTGACCGGCCACAAGGACGCCATCACCAACGCCGGCACCATCGACCACTTCCAGCTCACCGACCTGGTGGCGCTGGCCTCCGTCATCGGTTCGCTGTTCGGCTCCGGAGGCGGCGGCGAGGTCAACAACGCCCTCTCGCTGCTCGCCGCCCAGTCCAAGTACGGCGTCACCGAGGGCACCAAGGTCTGGGAGTCCTTCCGCGAGCGCAACGACCCGGAGGCGGCCCTCACCGTGCACAACGGCGAGAGCTTCCCGTACGGCGGCAAGCCGGACAGCGCGCAGGGCCAGGCCCTGCCCGATCCCGGCTCGGTCACCCAGGAGCAGCTCGTCTACGACCGCACCGGCAGCGCGACGGCCGCGAGCGCGACCGGTGCCTCCGCCACCGCGGCGAAGACCTCGCTCACCTCGGCGAAGCGCGGGATGTCCAACGCCCTGGTGGTCAGCGGCAAGCACACCGCGAGCGGGCACCCGATCGCCGTCTTCGGACCCCAGACCGGCTACTTCGCGCCACAGCTGCTCATGCTCCAGGAGATACAGGGCCCGGGCCTGAGCGCTCGCGGCGCCTCCTTCGCGGGCCTGAGCATGTACGTCGAACTGGGCCGGGGCCAGGACTACTCCTGGAGCGCGACGACCTCCGGCCAGGACATCATCGACACCTACGCCGTCGAGCTGTGCCAGGACGACTACCACTACCTCTACCACGGCACCTGCACGGCGATGGACAAGGTCGAGCGGACCAACTCCTGGAAGCCGACCGTCGCGGACGGCACGGCGGCCGGCTCCTACCGGATGCAGGTCTACCGGACCAAGTACGGCCCCGTGGAGTACCGCGCGACCGTCGGCGGCAAGAAGGTCGCGTACACCACCCTGCGCTCGTCCTTCCTGCACGAGGCCGACTCGATCATCGGGTTCCAGATGCTCAACGACCCGGACTACGTGAAGAGTCCGGCGACCTTCCAGAGCGCGGTGCAGCACATCAACTACACCTTCAACTGGTTCTACGCCGACTCCGCGCACACCGCGTACTACAACAGCGGGGACAACCCGGTGCGGGCCGGCGGGGTCGACGCCGAGTTCCCGGTGTGGGCGCGGGCCGCCTACGACTGGCAGGGCTGGGACCCGGCCACCAACACCGCGGCCTACACCCCGGCCTCCCAGCACCCCAACTCCGTGGACCAGGACTACTACATCTCCTGGAACAACAAACAGGCCAAGGACTACACCACGGCCTCCTGGGGCGACGGCTCGGTGCACCGCGGCGACCTGCTGGACGACCGGGTCTCGAAGCTGGTCCAGGCGGGCGGGGTGACCCGGACCGCGCTGGTGAAGGCCATGGCCGACGCGGCCCTCGCCGACCTGCGGGCCGAGGACGTGCTCCCCGACCTGCTGAAGGTCGTCAACAGTTCCCCGGTCACCGACCCCACGGCCGCAGCGGCGGTGGGAAAGCTGAACGCCTGGCTGACCGCGGGCGCCCGGCGCACGGAGAGCTCGGCCGGCTCGCACACCTACGCCGACGCCGACGCGATCCGCATCCTGGACGCCTGGTGGCCGCTGCTGGTCAAGGCGGAGTTCCAGCCGGGGCTCGGCAACGACCTGTACGCCGCCTTCGGCAACAACCTGCCCATCGACGAGGCCCCGTCCGCCGGGCACGGGCCGACCGGCTCGCATGCCGGAAGCTCCTTCCAGTACGGCTGGTGGAGCTATGTCGACAAGGACATCCGGGCGGTGCTGGGGGAGTCCGTGCAGGGCGGTCTGTCGCAGAAGTACTGCGGCGGCGGCAGCCTCAGCGCCTGCCGGGACGCGCTCGTCGGCTCGCTGAAGGAGGCGGCGGGCAAGGCCGCGGCCACCGTCTACCCCGGCGACGACCAGTGCTCCGCCGGCGACCAGTGGTGTGCCGACTCGATCGTCCAGCGGGCGCTCGGCGGCATCAAGCACGGCAGGATCACCTGGCAGAACCGGCCGACCTACCAGCAGGTCGTCGAGTTCACCGGACACCGGTGAGCACCCGGCCGCGCCCGTAGGCGCGGCCGCACCGGACCGGGGGCGGGCCGTGGACGCGGCCCGCCCCCGGGCGCCGTGCCGCATCCGTCGCCGGATCGGCACGGCGGTCGGATCGGCACGGCTCGACCGTCCGGGCTGCGGACGCGGTCACCTGTAGAGCAGGTACTCCTTGCGCGTCCGGCGGAACGCGCCGAGTTCGTCCTGCCAGGCCGCCACGACCTCGTCCGTGCCCGCGCCCGCGTCGATCATCGTGCGCACCTGTGTGGAGCCCGTCAGCTTGTCGATCCAGTCGTCGGAACGCCAGGCGAAACCGGTCCACACCTTCCGGGCGGTCACCAGGAGCGCGATCCCCGTGCGGACCGGGTCGTACGCCGCCCGGTCGTGCACATGGATCTGCACGCCCCCGACGGTCTTCCCCTCGAACTTGGAGAACGTCGGCGCGAAGTACGCCTCTCTGAAGTACACGCCGGGCAGCCCCAGTCCGTTCGCCGCCGCGGCCCACCGCCCGTCGACGCCCTCCGCGCCCAGCAACTCGAAGGGCCGGGTCGTGCCGCGCCCCTCCGACAGGTTCGTCCCCTCGAAGAGGCACGTCCCGGAGTACACGAGGGCGGTGTCGGCCGTCGGCATGTTCGGGCTCGGCGGCACCCAGGGCAGCCCCGAGGCGTCGTAGAAGTCGCTCCGCCGCCAGCCCGACATCAGCACGGTGTCCAGCTCGACGGGCCGGGTGAGGAACTCCCCGTTGAACAGCCGGGCCAGCTCCGCCACCGTCATCCCGTGCGCCTGCGCGATCGGCTGCCGGCCGACGAAGGTCGCGAACTCCTTGTGCAGGACCGGCCCGAGGGCCGCCCGGCCGGTGACCGGGTTCGGCCGGTCGAGCACCACGAACCGCTTCCCGGCGAGCCGGGCCGCCTCCATGCAGTCGTACAGCGTCCAGATGTACGTGTAGAACCGGGCCCCCGCGTCCTGGATGTCGAACACGACGGTGTCCACGCCGGAGGCCGTGAAGACGTCGGCGAGGGGCTGCCCGCTCTTCAAGTACGTGTCGTAGACGGGAAGTCCGGTCGCCGGGTCGTCGTAGCGGCCCTCGGACCCGCCGGCCTGCGCGGTGCCCCGGAAGCCGTGCTCCGGACCGAAGACGGCGGTCAGATCCACCCGTTCGTCGGCGTGCATGACGTCCACGATGTGCCGGACGTCCCGCGTGACGCCGGTCGGGTTGGTGACCACGCCGACGCGGCCGCCGCGCAGCGAGGCGTACCCCGAGGCGGCGAGCCGCTCGAACCCGGTGCGGAGCCGGTGGCCGGAGCCGGCGGCCGGCACCGCCGCCGCGGGCAGCGGGGTCAGGGCCGCGGCGGCGGTGCCGGCCGCGAGCAGTGACCGTCGGGACATGCGCATGGTGTGACCTCCGTGATCGCGGAAGGTTGGCACGTGCACGCTAAGGGCTCACGGCGGAAGTTCGTAGACCGCCGTTCCGTTTCTTCTGTCGTGGCTCGTCACGCGGCCCCCGGCGCGCGCCCGGGCCCCTTCCCTCGGCACATACCGACTGGTTAGTCTGGCGTGGCAGCAGAGCCGTGTCGCGTCGAAGGAGACCGATGGTGGGAGCCGTGCAGAGTGCGGGAGTGGTCGTCACCGGAGCGGGAGGTGGCATCGGAGCCGCGCTGGCCCGACGCTTCGCCGCCGAGGGGGCGCGGGTCGTCGTCAACGACCTCGACGCCGCGAAGGCGAAGGCCGTCGCGGACGAGATCGGCGGGATCGCGGTCCCCGGGGACGCGTCCCTGATCATCGAGGAGGCGCGCGACGCCCTCGACGGCACCGTGGACGTCTACTGCGCGAACGCCGGTGTCGGCTCGGGCGGTTCCGAAGCGGCCGGCGAGGACGTCTGGGCCCTCGCGTGGGACGTCAACGTCATGGCGCACGTGCGCGCCGCCCACGCCCTCCTGCCGGACTGGCTGGAGCGCGGCAGCGGCCGGTTCGTCTCCACCGTCTCCGCCGCGGGCCTGCTCACCATGATCGGCGCCGCGCCCTACAGCGTCACCAAGCACGGCGCGTACGCCTTCGCCGAGTGGCTCTCCCTCACCTACCGCCACCGCGGGGTGAACGTGCACGCGATCTGCCCGCAGGGTGTGCGCACCGACATGCTCGCCGCCACCGGCAGCGCGGGCGACCTGGTGCTCCGGCCGACCGCCATCGACCCCGAGGACGTCGCCGACGCACTGATGAAGGGGATCGAGGAGAACCGCTTCCTCATCCTTCCGCACCCCGAGGTCGCCGGGTACTACCAGGCCCGCGCCGCGGACCCCGACCGCTGGATGACGAACATGAACCACCTCCAGCAGAAGTGGGAGACCACCGAGTGACCAGCTATGCCGACCGGCCCTGGGTGGCCCTGCTCAGCGACGCCCAGCGCGCGCCGGTGCACCCCGCCGACACCCTGGTGCACGCGCTCCGGGACGCCGTCGCGCACACCCCGGACCGCACCGCCCTCGCCTACTTCGACGGGAGGCTGAGCTACCGCGAGGTCGACGAGCTGAGCGACTCCGTCGCCGGGCACCTCGCCGGGCGCGGCCTCGGACGGGGCGACCGGGTGGCCGTCCTGCTCCAGAACTCCCCGCAGTTCGTCCTCGCCCTGCTCGGCGCCTGGAAGGCCGGCGCGACGGTCGTACCGGTCAACCCGATGTACAAGGCGGGAGAGGTCCGGCACGTCCTGCACGACGCCGAGGTGACCGCCCTCGTCTGCTCCGACCGCGCGTGGGACGGCTATCTGCGCGAGACGGCCGCCGACTCCCCCGTACGGATCGTGCTGACCGCCTGCGAACTGGACCTCCAGACACGGGGCGACACCCGGGTGCTGTCCTTCGAGCGGATGCCGCTCGACGCGGGCGCCGACGATCTCGTGGCCGTCGCCCGGCAGGGGCACACCGCCCCGGAGGACCGCGACCTCGGGCCGTCCGACATCGCCCTCATCAGCTACACCTCGGGCACCAGCGGCACCCCCAAGGGAGCCACCAACACGCACGGCAACATCATGTACAACGCGGAGCGGCAGCGGACCGGGCTCGCCCTGCCGGAGGCGCCCGTGTACTTCGCGATGGCGCCGCTGTTCCACATCACCGGCATGGTCTGCCAGCTCGCGGCCTGTCTCAACAGCGAGGGCACGCTGGTCCTGGCCTACCGCTTCGAGGCGGGGGTCGTCCTCGACGCGTTCGCCGAGCACCGGCCGCTCTACACCGTCGGGCCCTCCACCGCCTTCATGGCACTGGCCGCCCATCCGGCGGTCACCCCGGACCACTTCTCCTCGTTCGTGAACATCTCCTCCGGCGGCGCGCCGCTGCCGCCCGCCCTCGTCGAGAAGTTCCGCGCCGGCTTCGGCCCGTACATCCGCAACGGCTACGGGCTCACCGAGTGCACCGCGCCCTGCGCCTCCGTGCCGCCCGAACTGGAGGCGCCGGTCGACCCGGTCTCCGGAACGCTCGCGGTCGGCGTGCCGGGCCCCGACTCGGTCGTGCGCATCGTCGACGACCTGGGCCAGGACGTCCCCTTCGGGGAACAGGGCGAGATCCTCGTGCGCGGCCCGCAGGTCGTGCCGGGCTACTGGCGACGCCCCGAGGCCACCGCCGAGACCTTCCCGGACGGCGAACTGCGCACCGGAGACATCGGCTTCATGGACACCGCCGGCTGGCTCTACGTCGTCGACCGCAAGAAGGACATGATCAACGCCTCCGGGTTCAAGGTCTGGCCGCGCGAGGTGGAGGACGTCCTCTACACCCACCCCTCGGTCCGTGAGGCCGCCGTCGTCGGGATACCCGACGGCTACCGCGGCGAGACCGTCAAGGCCTACATCAGCCTGCGGCCGGGCACCTCCGAGGACCCCGACGCGCTCGCCGCCTGGTGCAAGGAGAGACTGGCCGCCTACAAATATCCGCGGCAGGTGGTGATCCTGCCCGAACTGCCGAAGACGGCGAGTGGGAAGATCCTGCGGCGGGAACTGCGTTCCCGCACGGAGGACTCCCCGTAGTTCCCGGGGCCGACGGTTCCCGGGGAACACGGTGCTCCCCGGGAACACCCCGAGAGCGACAACGATCGATGTGAACGCACGGAAGGCAGGTGGCGGCAGTGCCCAGGACGACGGACGGTGACGGTACGCCCGTCCCGCAGCGGCTGCTGGCCGCCGCCACCCGGCTCTTCGCCGAGCAGGGCTACGACCGGACCTCCGTGCAGGAGATCGTCGAGGCGGCGGGCGTCACCAAGGGGGCGCTGTACCACTACTTCGGCTCCAAGGACGACCTGCTGCACGAGGTCTACGCGCGCGTGCTGCGCCTCCAGCAGGAGCGGCTGGACGCCTTCGCCGACTCGGACGCGCCGGTGGAGGAGCGGCTGCGGGGCGCGGCGGCCGACGTGGTCGTCACCACCATCGACAACCTCGACGACGCCTCGATCTTCTTCCGCTCCATGCATCAACTCGGCCCCGAGAAGCTCAAGCAGGTGCGTTCGGAGCGGCGGCGCTATCACGAGCGGTTCCGCGCGCTGATCGAGGAGGGCCAGAAGAAGGGCGTCTTCTCCACGGCGACCCCGGCCGACCTCGTCGTCGACTACCACTTCGGCTCGGTCCACCACCTGTCCACGTGGTACCGCCCGGACGGCCCCCTCGCCCGCCAGGAGGTCGCCGACCACCTGGCCGACCTCCTGCTGCGCGCACTGCGCCCGTAACCGGCCTCTCAGCCGCCGGACGGGCCAAATAAATACAGCCCCTCCGGCGATGGAGGAGCTGGGGTCCGGGGGCAGCGCCCCCGGTTACGGGACGGGTAGGGGCGGAGGGGGCGAGACACCCCCCCCCGGCCCCCGGCGTCACCCGTACTTCTTGATCTCCCGGTACGCCAGCGACCGCTGGTGGACCTCGTCGGGCCCGTCGGCGAGCTTCAGCGTCCGCGCACTCGCCCAGAGCTCGGCCAGCGGGAAGTCCTGGCTCACCCCACCCGCACCGTGCAGCTGCACGGCCTTGTCGAGGATGTCGACGACCGTGCGCGGTGTGGCGATCTTGATGGCCTGGATCTCCGTGTGGGCCCCCTTGTTGCCGACGGTGTCCATCATCCAGGCGGTCTTCAGGACCAGCAGCCGGAGCTGCTCGACGGCGACCCGCGCGTCGGCGATCCAGTTCTGCACGACACCCTGCTGGGCCAGCGGCTTGCCGAACGCCGTACGGGCCACCGCCCGCCTGCACATCAGCTCGATGGCCCGCTCGGCCATGCCGATCAGCCGCATGCAGTGGTGGATCCGGCCCGGACCGAGCCGCGCCTGCGCGATGGCGAACCCGCCGCCCTCCTCGCCCACCAGGTTGGTCACCGGCACCCGGACGTGGTCGAAGACGACCTCGGCGTGCCCGCCGTGCGAGTGGTCCTCGTAGCCGTACACCTGCATGGCCCGGCGGACCTCCAGGCCCGGTGTGTCCCGGGGGACCAGGACCATCGACTGCTGGCGGCGGATGTCCGGGCCGTCCGGGTCCGTCTTGCCCATCACGATGAAGATCCTGCAGTCGGGGTTCATCGCCCCGGAGATGTACCACTTGCGGCCGGTGATGACGTACTCGTCGCCGTCCCGCTCGATCAGCGTGGTGATGTTCGTGGCGTCGGAGGACGCGACCTCGGGCTCGGTCATCGCGAACGCGGAGCGGATCTCGCCGGCCAGCAGCGGCTCCAGCCACTGCTTCCGCTGCTGCTCGTCACCGAACTGGGTGAGCACCTCCATGTTGCCGGTGTCCGGCGCGGCGCAGTTCAGCGCCGTGGGCGCCAGGTGCGGGCTGCGGCCCGTGATCTCCGCGAGCGGCGCGTACTGCAGGTTGGTGAGACCCGCGCCGTACTCGGAGTCCGGCAGGAAGAGGTTCCACAGGCCCTGCCTGCGGGCCTCGGCCTTCAACTCGCCGACCACGGCGGGGGTGTCCCACGGCGAGGCCAGCAGGGCGCGCTGCTCCTCGGCGACGGCCTCCGCCGGATAGACGTGCTCGTCCATGAAGGCGAGCAGCTTCTGGCGCAGCTCTTCGGTGCGCGCGTCGAATCCGAAGTCCATGGCGGATCAGCCTTCCTGAAGGGTGGTCAGGCCGTGCTCGATGAAGACGGGCGTCAGCTCGCCGATGCGGTCGAAGCCCGCGCCGACGGTCTGGCCCTTCGTGTAGCGGTAGTGGATGCCTTCGAGGATCACCGCGAGCTTGAACCAGGCGAACGCCGTGTACCAGGAGACCGCGGACACGTCGCGCCCCGAGCGCGCGGCGTACCGCTCGACGATCTCGGCGGCCTCCGGGTGACCGGCGGCCGAAGCCGTGGTGCTGATGGGGGAGTTCGGAAGGTCCAGGCGCGTGCTGTACATGACGAGCAGGCCCAGGTCGGTCAGCGGATCGCCGAGGGTGGACATCTCCCAGTCCAGGATCGCCCTGATCCGGTCGTCGGGGCCGATGAGCACGTTGTCGAGCCGGTAGTCGCCGTGCACGACCGTGGCCGCGGGGGAGTGGGGCAGTTCGCGCCCGAGGGCGGCGTGCAGTTCGTCGATGCCCGGCAGCTCGCGGTTGCGGGACGCGTCCAACTGCTTCCCCCAGCGCCGCAGTTGCCGGTCGAGGAAGCCCTCGGGCCGGCCGAAGTCCGCGAGGCCCACCTCGGCCGGGTCCACCGCGTGCAGTTCCACCAGGGTGTCCACCAGGCCGAGCACCGCCTCGCGCGTGCGCTCCGGGCCGAGCGGGGCGAGCTGGTCGGCGGTGCGGAAGGGCGTGCCCTCCACGAACTCCATGACGTAGAACGGTGCGCCGAGCACGGAGTCGTCCTCGCAGAGCAGCACGGGGTCCGGGACCGGTACGGCCGTCGGGTGCAGCGCGCTGATCACCCGGTGCTCGCGCTTCATGTCGTGCGCGGTCGCCAGCACATGGCCGAGCGGGGGCCGCCGCACGACCCATCGCGCGGCACCGTCGGAGACCGCGTAGGTGAGATTGGACCGTCCGCCCTCGATCAGCCGGCCGGTCAGCGGGCCGTTCACCAGCCCGGGCCGCTCGCGGTCGAGCAGGTCACGCAACCGGTCGAGATCGAGACCTGGCGGGTGATCCGGACTCATCTTCGCTCCTCAGCACACGGAAACAGGTGGTGACCATGATGCCGACCAGTCGGTATGTCGTCCAGCGACTGTGCGAAACGTGATCGGCGTCTCCCCCGGTGAGTCCGTGACCGGGGGAGACGCCGAGACGCCTGCGGAGCATGGAAGGTCAGTGGTCGTCCCAGTGCCCCTCGTGCTCGGCGTGCCGGTGCCCCTCGTGCAGGTAGTCGACGTGGTCGCCGTGCGGGACCGCGGGGTGTCCGCAGCCCTCGCCGTGCTGGTGGGAGTGGGCTTCGTGCGCGACGTGGCCGCTCTGCTCGCACTCGTCCCAGTGACCCGCGTGCTCGCGGTGCAGGTGCCCGTCGTGCGCGTAGTCGACGTGGTCCCCGTGCCGCACCTGGGCGTGACCGCAGTCCGGGCCGTGGGTGTGCTGGTGGGTGGGGTGCTCCTGGTGAAGGGTGGTCATCGTGCTCACCTTCGGGCGGCGTGAAGTGGACGGTCCGTCCGCCTCCGGAGCGGGGCGGAACGCCACCTCAGGCTAGCGCCGTGAACAGGTGGATATCGGGTCATTCATCAGCAATTCGCCCTGCATGGCGTCCGGGGAAGGCAGGAACACCAGCGCCCCATCGCCCACGGCCGTCGTCCGGTGTGCGCGTACCGCCCGCGGGACGGGAGACCGCCCCACGGGCTCGGAGAGCGCGCGGACCGGGGGCCGGAGACCGCGTACGCCCCGGGCCCGATCCGGACCGGCAGGCCCCTAGAACACCAAGGCGACCGCGCACACCGCCAGGACGAGCGTGCACGCCGCGGTGGCCACCGCGTGCCGGAGGCTGAGGACGGCGGGACCGGCCGGACCCGCGAGGGCCAGCGCGCGGATGCGCTGGTGGGCGAGCGCGAGGAAGCACAGCCACAGCACGCAGGCGACCGCGCACGCCGCGACCCCCGCCACCGAGTCCCCGTCCTGCAGCGCCGCCTTCGCGGCGAGCACGGCGACGACGGTGCTGGAGAGGGTCGTGCGCCGCCAGGCGAGCCGGGTGCGCTCCGGCTGGAGGCCGGGATCCCGCTCCTCGCGTGCCGGCGGGGTCATCCGGCCCAGCCGGCGAGGACCACCACGATCATCGCGACCGCGACGACCGCCACGGCGATGCTCAGCACCGCCGGGAACCCCGACACGGGCAGGTCCTCGCCGCGCCGCATCGCCCGCTCGCAGCGCACCCAGTGGTTGACGGCCCGCAGGGAGCAGAGCACACCCGCGGCCAGCAGCGCGAGGGCGAGGCCGGCACGCCAGGCCCAGCGCAGGTCCGGCAGGAACTGGTCCACCGCGAAGCCCCCGCCGATCAGCGCGAGCGCGGTGCGCAGCCAGGCCAGGAAGGTCCGCTCGTTGGCCAGGGAGAACCGGTAGTCCGGCGTCCCGCCCTCCTCGCGGATCTGCCGGGGCGCGAACCACAGCCGGACATTACGCACGAGTTCGATCACGTCCAGGACCCTACCGGGAGCCCGCCACGCGCCGGTGTCCGTGCCGCCCGCTACCGTCCGGGGCCATGGACGATTCCGCGCCGCCCCCCGACCTCGCGCCGCCCGGGTTCAGCATCGCCCCGGCCGAGCAGCTGCTGCGCCTGCCGGGATTCTGGCCCGCCTACTACGTGCCCACCTGGGACGACTTCGCGGACGAGCCGGAGCTGTTCGGGGCGGACGGCGCCGATGTCGACGCGGCCGTGGACGCTCTGTACGGACCGGTGGACCCGTGGCCGGCGTACCGGCTCCCCCTGGCGGGGGGCCACGTCCTGTGGATCGTCCACAGCAACCATCCGGAGGACTCCGGCACGGACTACGTGATCACCCATCCCGCGTGGTCCCGCTCCGGCCGGCTGGCCTCGATCGAGGGGCACTTCAGCGGCCCCGGGCTGTCCTGGCCCGAGCTGCTGGCGGTCGCCGGCTCCGCCCCGCCGGGCGCCGAGGGCGTGCTCGACCCGGGCACGCGCCTGCTGCTGTTGCTCCCGGCGTTCGGCGACGCCGACGTGCCGACCGAGGAGGCGGTGCGGCGGATCGGCGACGCGCTCACCGCGGCCGGAATGGCCGCCGAGGCGGCACCGGGCGCCGCCGAGCGCTTCCTGGACCATCCCTTCTGGGACGGCCCCACCTGGACACCCCAGGGCCCGAGCCCGCTCAGCGGCACCACCAGGGAGCCGAGCCCGCTCCCGCTGTGCGACGGGCCGTACAGCCCGCGCACCGTCCGGCTGGCCCAGGGCATCACCGCGGACCAGGAGCGCGCACTGGCCGCCGCGCTCACCGTCCGGCACCCCGGGGCCGGTCCCGGACGGGCGGAACGTCAGCCCATCGCCCGGTAGTCCCTGAGCCGCTCGTGGGCCGCGAGGCCGTCGGGGACCCAGGTCCAGTCGGCGAGCCTGGCCTCCACCTCCTCGTCGGTGAGGAAGTCGTGCCAGGCGACCTCCTCCACCTGCGGGTCCACCGGAAGGTCGCAGCGCACCTCGTAGACCGCGGACCACCACGTCCGGCCGGCCCCGTCGTCGTACAGGAAGCGGAAGAGGGGGGTCGGCCGGGGAAGCCCGGAGACGCCGAGTTCCTCCTCGGCCTCGCGCAGCGCGGCGTCGTCGTAGGACTCGCCGGTGCCGACGACCCCGCCGACGAACATGTCGTAGAAGGAGGGGAACACCAGCTTGGTCGCGGTACGCCGGTGGACGAAGACCCGGCCCTCGGCGTCCCGAGCCTGGATGAACACGCACCGGTGACGCAGCCCGCGCTCGTACGCCTCCCCGCGCGGGGACTGCCCGATGACCTGGTCGTTCTCGTCCACGATGTCGAGGATCTCGTCAGCGGCACTCATGGACCCCATCCAAGCAGCCGGGGGCGGCCGAGGGAGGCCGTCGAGGGGGAGTGCCCGTGTCGCCGGCGGGTCGTGTCAGTGCGGCTGGAGGTCCCGCGAGTGCTCCGGCTCGGCCGTGCCCGAGGGCATCGCCGGGTGCATCCCGAGCAGGATGATCCCCGCCACGACCCCCGCGAGCCCCGCGGCCTGCCAGGCGAGGGCGCCCACGTCGGTGCGGAGCTGGTCGCCGAGGAAGCCCACCCCGCAGGCGATGCCGGCCAGCGGCTGGGCGGCGGTGAGAGCGGGCAGCGACATCCGCAGGGGAGCGGTCTCGAAGGCGCTCTGGACCAGGATCAGGCCGGTCACGCCGAGGACGAGGACCGTGTACGGCTGCCAGCCGGTGAGCAGCTCGGACCAGCCGCCGTCGCCGAACCGCTGGCCGCTCACCCGGGTGAGCGCGTCCTGCAGGCCGTACAGCAGGCCGGCGGCGGTGGCGAGGAGCACGGGTCCCGCGCTCAGCCGGGAGCGTTTCGCGTAGGCGGTGAGCAGCAGGGCCAGCCCGACCACGATCCCGATGATCAGCCAGTGCCGCAGCGGATCGTCGATGGCCTCGCCGCCCTGCGGCTGCCCGGCGACGATGAACGCCGAGACGCCGCCCGCGAGCAGGATGAGCCCTGCCCAGCCCTGCCGCCCGAGCGGCTGTTTGGTCTGGTGGCGGGAGAGGGCCAGCGCGAAGAGGAGGTTCGTGGCGAGGAGCGGCTCCACCAGGGAGACCTCGCCCTTGCCGAGCGCGATCGCGCCGAGCACCATGCCGCACACCATGAGCCCGATGCCGCCCAGCCAGCGCGGGACCCGGACGAGGTCCAGCAGGATGCGCGGGGAGAGGAAGTCGCTCAGCGGGGCGTGCGAGGCGGCGTTCTGCTGGAGCACGAAACCGAAGCCCAGGCAGCAGGCCGCGCTCACTGCGAGGACCAGAACGAGAACCGACACGCTGGGTACCTCGATACATCGGGGTCGGGGGCCACGGTGCGTTTCCCGCCGACTTTAGTGCCAAGGGCCGGGGCCTGCTCCGGGAGTCCCGGGAGCCAGGCGGTTGACTCGGTCACCTTTCTTGCCGAAGGATCTGACCGATCAGTAACAACGGCTGGTCGCCCGTCGTGGCCGACCACCACATCTCCAATGTCTCATCAACCAGCGAAGCTGCCGATCGGTTCGTGACAAACGTCATCACGTCGTCCCCGGGCGCCGATCCGATCCGACCAGTCGGAATGCCGAGAGGACGGGCCCATGGCCTACGACGCAGATGTGATCGTCATCGGAGCGGGCCTCGCGGGGCTCGCGGCGACCGCCGAGCTCGTCGACGCGGGCCGCAAGGTGATCCTCCTCGACCAGGAGCCCGAGCAGTCGATCGGCGGGCAGGCGCACTGGTCCTTCGGCGGGCTCTTCTTCGTCGACTCCCCGGAACAGCGCCGCCTGCGGATCAAGGACAGTCACGCCCTGGCCCTCCAGGACTGGATGGGCACGGCCGGCTTCGACCGTCCGGAGGACCACTGGCCGCGCCGCTGGGCCGAGGCGTACGTCGACTTCGCGGCCGGTGAGAAGCGGTCCTGGCTGCACGGCCAGGGCGTGCGCTTCTTCCCGGTGGTCGGATGGGCCGAACGCGGGGGCTACGACGCCACCGGGCACGGCAACTCCGTACCGCGCTTCCACATCACCTGGGGGACCGGCCCCGGCCTCGTCGCGCCCTTCGAACGCCGGGTGCGCGAGGGCGTCGCCCGCGGCCTCGTCGAGCTGCGGTTCCGCCACCGGGTGACCGGACTGTCCCGCAGCGCCGGCTCGGTCGACACCGTCACCGGCGAGGTCCTGGCACCGTCCGGCATCGAGCGCGGCCAGGCCAGCAGCCGCGAGGTCACCGGCGCCTTCGAGCTCCGGGCCCAGGCCGTGATCGTCACCTCGGGCGGCATCGGCGGCAACCACGACCTCGTCCGCGCCAACTGGCCGGAGCGTCTCGGCACCCCGCCCGAACGGATGATCTCCGGCGTGCCCGCGCACGTCGACGGGGCGATGCTCGGGATCGCCGAGGAGACGGGCGCCCGGCTCATCAACCGCGACCGCATGTGGCACTACACCGAGGGCATCCAGAACTGGAACCCCGTCTGGGACAAGCACGGCATCCGCATCCTGCCCGGACCGTCCTCCCTCTGGCTGGACGCGCGCGGCAACCGGCTGCCCGTCCCGCTCTTCCCCGGCTTCGACACCCTCGGCACCCTCGAACACATCATGAGCACCGGATACGACTACACGTGGTTCGTGCTCGACCAGAAGATCATCGGCAAGGAGTTCGCGCTCTCCGGCTCGGAGCAGAACCCCGACCTGACCGGCAAGTCGATCCGCGACGTCATCGGACGCGCCCGCGCCGACGTGCCCGCCCCCGTGAAGGCCTTCATGGACCACGGCGCCGACTTCGTCGTGGAGAAGGACCTCGCCGCCCTGGTGCGCGGGATGAACGCGCTCACCAAGGAGCCGCTCATCGACGAGGCCGCGCTGCACCGCGAGATCGTGGCGCGCGACCGGGAGATCGCCAACCCGTTCACCAAGGACCTCCAGGTCATGTCCATCCGCGGAGCCCGCAAGTACCTCGGGGACAAGCTGATCCGCACCGCGAGCCCGCACCGCATCCTCGACCCCAAGGCGGGCCCGCTGATCGCCGTCCGCCTCAACATCCTCACCCGCAAGACCCTCGGCGGCCTGGAGACCGACCTCTCCTCGCGCGTGCTGACCGAGGGCGGCGAGGCGCTGGAGGGCGTGTACGCGGCCGGTGAGGCCGCCGGGTTCGGCGGCGGCGGTGTGCACGGATACCGGTCCCTGGAGGGCACCTTCCTCGGAGGCTGCCTCTTCTCCGGCCGGACGGCGGGCCGCGCGGCGGCCGGGGCGGTCGGCTGAGCCGAGGCTTACGCGGCGGGCCGGGTACGGGCAGATCCGCACGGAGGCCGTACCGCGGTGAAGGTCGGACGTCGAGGGACGTCCGACCTTCCGGGGACGCTTCGGGACGATGGGGGCGGTGAGGGTCAACTTCACCGCACGCCCCGCCAGTTGACACGTGTAGCGACTTGGCCGGCTCTTGACGTGAACTCTGGCTGAGGGTTTGCTGTCCGTGATCACTCTCTGACGAACCGCGCCTGTGAGGTTGAGCAGCGGTGTCACCACCCCCGCCACCCCTGGGCCGCGGCCGCAAGCGTGCGGCCCAGTCGTTCGACGCCGCCCTCGACGACGCCGAACTCGTCGCCGCCCGCACCTCGTTGAGCCAGGGGCGGTGGACCGCCGTCCGCGCCCTGCTCGCCGGGACCGGCGAGGACTGGGACCGCCGCGGACACCGCCTCACCGTTCTCGCGCAGGAGTCCGCCACCCTCGCCTGGGCCCGTGACTGGCAGCTCGCCGAACCGGAGTCCCCCGACGCGGCCGTCCTGCTCGGCTGCGCCACGGTCGAGCGCGCCCTGAACGGCAAGGAGCGCCCCGAACGCGCCCGCGACGCCTGCCGGTCCGCGGCGGCGCTCGCCCCCGCCGACCCCACGCCCTGGCTCGCCCTGCTCCTCCTGGAGCGCTCGCTCGGCGCTGAGGAGGACGTCGTCCGGCTCTTCGACGAGGTGCGCCACCGGCACCCCGACCACCACCACGCGCACCACCTGATGGTCGCCCGGCTCGCCGAACGCCGCGCCACCGCGGGCCAGGACCCGCTGCACGAGGTCTACGACTTCGCCAACTGGGCCGCCGAGCTGGCTCCCGCCGACTCGCCGCTCGCGATCCTCCCCGTGGTCGCGCACGCCGAACGCTTCCGGGTGCTCGCCGCCGCCGGGAGCGAACCCGCCGATCCGGTCGCCTCCGGACACTGGGTCGGACGGCGGGCCCGGCAGGTGATGAAGGCCGCCTTCGACTGGTGGCTGGAGTGGGAGCGCGACGACCATCCGCGGCGCCTCGTCGACCTCAACTTCCTTGCCCACGCCAAGTTCTGCGAGGGCCGGGGCGCCGAGGCCGCCGCCCTGTTCCACCGCATCGGCGAGCACCCCACCCCGGCTCCCTGGTCCTATCCGGACCGCGATCCGTACACCGCCTTCCGTACCGCACGCGACAGCGCGCTCGGCACGGTGTGAACGCCCCCCGACGACCAGACATCCGAAAGGACGACCCCGCGATGACGACGGGCAGTTCGAGCACATCGAGTACGTCGAGCACGGGAAGACCGGCCGCCGACGAGGCCGGCATCAGCACTTTCAAGGGGCAGGACCGCGCCCTGCGCGCCGGCCGCCTCGGCACGGGGGGCCTGCTGCTGTCCGTCCTCGCGGCGACCGCTCCCCTCATGGTGGTCGCGGGTGTCATGCCCACTACATTCGCGGTGATGGGCATCGTCGGGCAGCCGCTGCTCTTCGTCATCCTCGGTGTCGTCCTCGTGCTCTTCAGCGTCGGGTACGCCGAGATGAGCCGGCACGTCCACAACGCCGGCGCCTTCTACGCGTACATCTCCCGCGGACTCGGCGGCACCCCCGGCGCCGCCGCGGCGGCGGTCGCCCTGGTCGCCTACAGCGCGCTCCAGGTCGGCATCTACGGCCTCTTCGGCTTCGAGGTCTCCGGACTGTTCGCCACCTACCTCGACACCGAACTCGTCTGGTGGATACCGGCGCTCGCCGCCGTGCTCGTCGTCGGCGCACTGGCCTGGCTGAAGATCGACGTCAACGCCTGGGTGCTCGGCGTGCTGCTGGTCATCGAGGTCGCCCTCGTCGTCGTCTTCGACGTCGCGGCCGTCGCGGATCCCGCCCAGCAGGGCCTGTCGCTGCACGCGTTCAACCCGGACACCCTCACCGGAGCAGGCGTCGGCACCGCGCTGTGCTTCTGCATCGCGGCCTTCACCGGCTTCGAACAGGCCCCGGTCTACGCGGAGGAGACCAGCCGCCCGCACATCCTGGTCCCGCGCGTCATGTTCCTCGCGATCGGCTTCGTCGCCGTCTTCTTCGCGATCAGCTCCTGGGCGCTGACGGTGGCCACCGGGCCCTCCGCGATCATCGGGACGTCCCAGAAGCAGAGCGCCGGACTGCTGTTCTTCCTCACCGAGTCGCGGCTCGGCACCACGTTCACCGACGTCCTGCACGTCCTCTTCGTGACGGGCATGTTCGCCGCGCTGCTCAGCTTCCACAACGTCGTCTCGCGCTACGCCTTCGCCATGGGCCGTGAGGGGCTGCTGCCCGCCGCCTTCGGCCGGACCACGGAGTCCAGCGGCGCCCCCGGCACAGGCTCCCTGCTGCACACCGTCGTCTCCCTGGTCGTCGTCGGCGGCTTCGCACTCGCCGACGACAAGCCGACCGGCGACCCGACCGCACCCGTGCTGCACCTCTTCACCTGGGGCGGCAACGTCGGAGCCCTCGGGGTCATCCTCCTGATGGCGGCCGCCTCGCTGTCGGTCATCGTGTTCTTCGTCCGCCGCGGCGCCGCCCGCGCCCAGGGCTGGCGCCTGGCCACCTCCGCCGTCGCCGGCGTCGCCCTCCTCGTCATCGTGGTCTACACCGTCAAGGACTTCGACGTCCTCGTCGGCACCGGTCCGGGCTCCACCCTCAGCTGGCTGCTGCCCGCCGTCATCGGGGCGGCCGCGGTCGTCGGACTGGTCCAGGGACTCGTGCTGCGCTCCCGCAAGCCCGAGGCGCACGCCCGGATCGGTCTCGGGAACGAGGCGTTCCAGTTGGACAAGGCGGCCGAGTCCACCTCCTGAGGCGGCCCGCACGTCCTGTTCGGAGCCCCGCGCTTCGAACAGGACGTGAGAAGAGATGACGGAACGCTGACGAGCACCCGCCACCGCTGGCTTTTTGGGGGTCGCGGGTGCTCGAATCAATGAGTGAACACTGAACGGCCCGGCGAACCGGACCCCGAGCGGCCCGACGAGCCCGCCCGTCCCGAGGAACGCGGCAAGCCCATCGGCCGACGCGTCCTGCTCGGCACCCTCGGACTCGGCGCCCTCGGCGTGCTGACGGCGCCGACCCTCCAGAGCACCATGGAGTCCTTCCTGGCGGGCGCGTCCGAGAAGGACCCCACGGGCCTGACCGGACTGCTGCCCAACGGCGGCGGCTTCCGCTACTACTCGGTGACCTCCTCCGTCCCGCACAAGGACGAGAAGAACTACCGGCTCACCGTCGACGGCCTGGTCGACCACCCCGCCTCGTACACGCTCGCCGACCTGCGCGCCCTGCCGCAGACCCGGCTGGTCCACGACGTCCAGTGCGTCACCGGCTGGCGGGTCCCCGGCACCCCCTTCGAGGGCGTCCGGCTGTCCGACCTGCTCGACGCCGCGGGAGTCCACCACACGGCCGGGGCGGTCCGCTTCACCTGCTTCGACGGGGCGTACTCGGAGAGCCTGACGCTCCGCCAGGCCCGCCGCGCGGACGTCCTGGTGGCCCTGCGCATGCAGGACAAGCCCCTCGGCCACAACCACGGCGGCCCCGCACGCCTCTACGTCGCGCCGATGTACTTCTACAAATCCGCCAAGTGGCTCTCCGGCATCACCGTCACCGAGGACGTCCGTCCCGGGTACTGGGAGGACCGGGGCTACGACGTCGACGCCTGGGTCGGCCGTTCGAACGGACGCGACGATGAACCCACGAGCTGACGGCGCCCCGGACGTGTCCGCCGCCCCCGCCCCGTCCCGCCAGGTCCACCGCTTCACCCGGGCCGAACACTGGGTGCACCGCGTCACGGCCCTGCTGATGGGCGTGTGCGTGGTCACCGCGGCCTGCCTCTACGTACCCGAGCTGGCCGAACTCGTCGGCCGCCGCGAACTCGTCGTCCGCGTCCACGAGTGGGCCGGTCTGATGCTCCCGGTCCCGGTCGTCGCGGGCCTCGCCTCCCGCGCGTTCCGCCGCGACCTCGGTCACCTCAACCGCTTCGGCCCGCACGACCGCGTGTGGCTGCGGGCGGCGCTGCGCCGCGACAAGGACCGGGACTCCCGCCCCGCGGCCAAGTTCAACGCGGGGCAGAAGGTCTACGCCGCCTGGATCGCCGGCGCCACCCTGGTCATGGTGGGCACCGGGCTGCTGATGTGGTTCACCCACCTCACGCCCCTGATGTGGCGCACCTCGGCGACCTTCGTGCACGACTGGCTGGCCCTGACCATCGGCATCGTCCTCGCGGGCCACATCGGCATGGCACTGGGCGACCCGGAGGCGAGGCGGGGTCTGCGCACCGGGTCGGTGAGCCGCGAGTGGGCCGAGCGGGAGCACCCGTTGTGGCGGCCGTGAGCCGCGGGACCGCCTGAGCCCACGGAACGGTGAAGCGGGCCCGGAGATCCGGACCCGCTTCCGACCGGCGTGATCCGGTCCCGTCCTGAAGAGCCGTCAGGCCCTAGACGACAAGCGACAGCAGCAGCACCAGCCCGCCCGCCACCACCGAGATGATCGTCTCCATGACGGACCACGTCTTGATGGTCTGGCCGACGTCCAGGCCGAAGTACTCCTTCACCAGCCAGAAGCCCGCGTCGTTGACATGGCTGAAGAAGAGGGAGCCCGCGCCGATCGCGAGGACGAGCAGCGCCGTGTGCGTGCTCGACATGTCGGCCGCCAGCGGCGCCACCAGACCCGCCGCCGAGATGGTGGCCACGGTCGCCGAGCCCGTCGCCAGCCGGATGATCACGGCGATCAGCCAGGCGAGCAGCAGCGCGGGGATCGACCAGTCCTTGGAGATCTCCAGGATCATCCGGCCCACGCCGGAGTCGATCAGGGTCTGCTTGAAGCCGCCGCCCGCGCCCACGATCAGCAGGACACCGGCGATGGGGGCGAGGGACTTCTCGACGGTCGTCGAGATGCGGTCCCGGGTGAAGCCGGCCGCGCGGCCGAGGGTGAACATGCCCACGATCACGGCGGCGAGCAGCGCTATCAGCGGTGCTCCGGCGACGTCGAAGACGCGCTGTGTCATGTTCTCGGGGTCGTCGACGACGATGTCGACCAGCGCCTTGGCCAGCATCAGTACGACGGGCAGCAGCATGGTGGCGAGCGTGGCGCCGAAGCTGGGGCGCCGGTCCAGGTCCTCGGAGGCACGCTGCGGGATCATGCGGTCGGGCGCCTGGACGTCCACCCAGCGGGCTGCGTAGCGGGAGAACACCGGACCGGCGATGATCACGGTCGGGATGGCGACCAGGACACCGAGGGCGAGGGTGATGCCGAGGTTCGCCTTGACCGCGTCGATCGCGACCAGCGGACCGGGGTGCGGCGGAATGAGACCGTGCATCACCGACAGGCCCGCGAGGGCCGGGATGCCGATCCGCATCAACGAGTAGTTGCCGCGCCGCGCGACCAGCAGCACCACCGGGATCAGCAGCACGATGCCGACCTCGAAGAACAGCGGCAGGCCGATCACCGAGGCGATGAGCACCATCGCCCAGGGCATGGCGCGACCGCCCGCCTTCGCCAGGATGGTGTCGACGATCTGGTCGGCGCCGCCCGAGTCGGCGAGCAGCCGGCCGAGTATCGCGCCGAGGGCGATCAGCACACCCACGCCGGCCACGGTCGACCCGAGCCCGCTGGAGAAGCTGACGATGACCTTGTCGAGCGGGGCTCCGGCGAACGCGCCGAGGGCCAGCGAGCCGATCGTCAGGGCCAGGAAGGCGTGCAGTCTGAACTTGGTGATGAGCAGGACGATGACGGCGATGCCCGCCAGCACGGCTATGCCCAGTTGAGCGTGGCCCGCCGAGGTGATCGGTTCGACGGTGTCCGCTGCCAGCATCTCGACACTGAGTCTGGTCACGGTGATTCCCTTGCTTGTGGAAGGTCGCGGGGGAAGGTGGTGCGGGGCGGCCGCTCCCGGAAGGAGGCAGCGCTGAACCCGGCACGGGCGCCGCGCGCGCGAGGTGACGCGGCGAGGCGCCCGACGTGAGGGGTGCGGTTACTGCGGCGGTGCGAGGTGCGCGAGCGCGGCCACGGCCCGCTCGGTGATCTCGGCGGGGTCGCCGGAGACGTCCACCTCGACTCCCGCCTCGTCCGCCGCCAGCGGCTGGAGCGTGGCGAACTGGGAGTCCAGGAGGGCGGTGGGCATGAAGTGGCCCTTGCGGTGCGACATCCGGTCCTCGATGAGCTGTCGGTCACCGGTGAGATGCACGAAGGCGACGCCCGGGGCGGCGGCACGCAGCCGGTCCCGGTAGCCGCGCTTGAGAGCCGAGCAGCTGACCACGCCACCGAGGCCGGCCCGGTCGTGCGCCCATCGGCCGATGGCGTCCAGCCAGGGCGCGCGGTCGTCGTCGGTCAGCGGCGTCCCGGCCGACATCTTGGCGATGTTGGCCTGCGGGTGGAAGTCGTCGCCCTCGGCGTACGGAACACCGAGCCGGGCCGCGAGCAGCGGTCCGATGGTGGTCTTGCCGGTACCGGCGACGCCCATGACCACCAGGACATGAGGGGTGGGACTGTGCTGCATCGGGCTCTCGCTGTCTTCGTCGACATCTGATGTCGACGCCACTGAAACGCATTAGGTACGACAAATTCAAGAGTGTGTGACGTATAAGTCTGACTTTTTGATTGTGGCGTCCGCCTCGTACGCTGACGTCATGACCACACGGGGCCGGGGGCTGCACGGACGAGTACTGGAATCCCTCGGGCCGGCCATCACGGCGGGCGACTACCCGCCGGGAAGCGTCCTACGCACCGACGAACTCGCCCAGCGCTTCGAGGTGTCCCGCTCCGTGATGCGCGAGGCGGTCCGGGTCCTCGAATCCATGTACCTGGTCGAGTCCCGCCGCCGCGTGGGTGTGACGGTGCGCCCCAAGTCCGAGTGGAACGTCTACGACCCCCAGGTCATCCGCTGGAGACTGGCCGGCGCCGACCGCCCCCACCAGCTGCGTTCCCTCACCGTGCTGCGCTCCGCCCTCGAACCGGTCGCCGCCGGACTCGCCGCCCGGTACGCCACCGCCGCCCAGTGCGCGGAACTCACCGAGTGCGCGCTGGGCATGGTCGCCACCTCGCGCGGGCACCAACTGGAGGGCTATCTCGTCCACGACGTCGCCTTCCACCGCGTGATCCTCAACGCGTCCGGCAACGAGATGTTCGCCCGCCTCGGGGACGTCGTCGCGGAGGTCCTGTCCGGCCGGACCCACCACGAGGTCATGTTCGCGGACCCCGACCCCGCCGCCGTCACCCTGCACGTCAAGGTCGCCGAGGCCGTCCGCGAGGGCGACGCCGCGCTCGCCGAGCGGCTCACCCGGGAGATCACGGTCGGCGCCCTCCAGGAACTGGACATCCTCGCGCCCTGACCGGCGGGCTCGGACGGTCAGTCGAGGAAGTCGCCGTCCACGTAGACCCAGGCGCCGTCGACCCGCTCGAACCGGCTGCGCTCGTGCAGCGAACCGCCCCGGTACCCGGCGCGGAAGGTGACGGTCCCGGTCGTGTGGAACGCCGAGCCCTGCTCCGCGCCGAGGATCTCCAGGCCCGTCCACCGCATCCCGGGGTCGAACTCCACCCGGGCGGGACGCGTCCGCGGATGCCAGGTCCGCAGCAGATAGGCCTCGTCCTCCTGGACGAAGGCGCAGTACCGCGACCTCATGAGGGCCTCGGCACTCGGCGCCGCGGACTCACCGCGGTGGAAGCGGCCGCAGCACCGCGCGTACGGCTCGGCGAGCCCACAGGGACAGGAACGGCTGGTCATCGCGTCATTCTCCCCGGACCCGGGCCGAGTCGGCGTTCGTGGGCGGATAACCGGGCCGGGCCGGCAGCACCTGCGCGGCGGGGGAGGGCAGCGGCGGGAGCGCCGTCTCGTACAGCCAGGCCGTGAAGAGGTCGTCCAGCGGCTCGGCCGTGTGGCGTGCGACATGCGTGGTGAACACGGACGTGGTGACCACACCGCTCCGGTGCAGCGCCGACCAGCCGCGCAGCATGCGGAAGAACGCCTCGTCGCCCAGCGCGCAGCGGATCGCGTGCACCGCCAGCCCGCCGCGCTCGTAGAGCCGGTCGTCGAACATCAGCTTGCGGCCCGGGTCGGACAGCAGCAGATCCTGCGGCAGCGCCGACAGCTTCCGGTGCGCGGACGACGCCAGCCGGTGGGCCGTCCGCCCGCCGGAACGCTCCGACCACAGCCACTCCGCGTACTTCGCGAGGCCCTCGTTCAGCCAGATGTGCCGCCAGTCGGCGATCGACACGCTGTTGCCGAACCACTGGTGCGCCAGCTCGTGCGCGATCAGCCGCTCCGAACCCCGCGCCCCGTCCACGTGGTTGGCGCCGAACAGCGACAACCCCTGGGCCTCGACCGGGACGTCGAGCTCCTCCTCGGTCACCACCACCGCGTACTCACCGAACGGATACGGCCCGAAGAGATCCTGGAACAGCTCCATCATCGCGGGCTGCCGCGCGAAGTCCCGGGAGAACTCGGGGAGCAGCCGCGCGGGCAGATGCCCGGACTGCGGCACGCCGACCAGACCCGGATCGCCGAGCAGCACCGTCTGGTACTTGCCGATGGACAGGCCGACCAGATAGCTGGAGGTCGGCGCCGCCTGCTCGTACACCCAGGTCGTCGTGGACGCCTTCGTGGTCCGCGTCAGCAGACGCCCGCCCGCCACCACCGTGTACGCGGACGGCGTGGTGATCGAGATCTGGTACGCCGCCTTGTCGGCCGGCCGGTCGTTGCACGGGAACCAGGACGGCGAACCGACGGGCTGGCTCGCCACCAGCGCGCCGTCCTCCAGTTCCTCCCAGCCGATCCCGCCCCACGGGCTGCTCACCGGCTTGGGGTTGCCCGACCACTGCACCTCGACGGTGAACGCGGCACCGGCCCGGATCGGCTTCGGCGGACGGATCCGCAGCCGGCCCCCGCGATGCGTGTAGTGCGCTGCCTTCCCGTCGACCCGGATGCGGCCGATCCGGAAGTCCGCCAGGTTCAGCTGGAACTCGGCGAGCGCCGAGCGGCCCGCTATGGCGTTGAGCCGCGCGGTGCCGGAGAGCCGGTTCGGGGCGGGGCGGTAGTCCAGCGCGAGTTCGTACCGGTGCACCCGGTAACGGGGATCGCCGTTGGCCGGGAAATAGGGGTCCGGTCCCGCTGTCTGCTGAACGCTCACTGCTGCGACTGCTCCCTGCCCTGTGCTCGGCGTACCGCTGTACCGCCCTTCGTTGCCGACCGGCCGACGTCTTCTACGAACGCCAGGCCTCGATCGGGTTGCCCAGCCAGCGGGTGTCGTCGGGAACGGACTCCGCCGCCATCACGAGCGACGCGGGACCCAGGGTCGAGCGGGCCCCGACGGTGCTGCCGGGCAGGACGATTCCGCCCGGGCCCAGGGTGGCGCCCTCACGGAGGACCACAGTATCCGTCCGCAAGATCCGGTCGTGGAAGAGGTGGGTCTGCAGGACACAGCCCCGGTTCACCGTGGTCGCGTCCTCCAGTGTCACCAGGTCCGTCTCGGGAAGCCAGTAGCTCTCCACCCACGTACCCCGCCCGATCCGCGCACCCAGTCCGCGCAGCCACGCCGTCATCAGCGGGGTGCCCGGAACCGAACCCGCCAGCCACGGCACGGCGACGACCTCCACGAAGGTGTCGGCCAGTTCGTTGCGCCACACGAAACCGCTCCACAGCGGATGCTCCCCGGCACGGTGCCGGCCCACCAGCAGCCACTTCGCCACCACCGACACCAGGCACCCGAGCACCCCGGCGGCCAGCAGCACCGCTCCCGGGAACACCCACGCCCAGGGACCCAGCGCACACAGCGCGGCGACCGTCAGGACCGCCAGCGCGGCCGAGCAGAACACCGGCACGATCCGGCACGCCTCCACCAGACCGCGCGCCCACAGCAGCCGGGCCGGCGGGTCGTACGTACGGCTCTGGTC
This sequence comes from Streptomyces sp. NBC_01428, assembly GCF_036231965.1. Classification (NCBI taxonomy): domain Bacteria; kingdom Bacillati; phylum Actinomycetota; class Actinomycetes; order Kitasatosporales; family Streptomycetaceae; genus Streptomyces; species Streptomyces sp. NBC_01428. Next base: position 7,233,174 of record NZ_CP109499.1, read on the forward strand.
GCCGCCCTGCGCCGAGCGCGGCAGCTTCACCGGCGGCAGACCCAGGTACGAGCTGCCCTTCTTCGCCTTCTTCGGCGTCGCCGACAGCACGCCCACCAGACCCCCGTCCGGCACGCTGCGGCCCGGCGCCGTCATCCCGGAGTTCCCGAGGAACGCCCGGCGGCCGATCTCGGCCCGCCCGATCCGCATCCAGCCGCCCCCGAGCTCGTACGGCGCGGTCAGCGTGTCGTCGGCGAGGAAGGCACCCTCGCCGACCGTCGTCAGACTCGGCAGCGCGAGGACCGTCGAGATCTCGGCGCCCCGCCCGATCCTCATCCCGAGCAGCCGCAGCCACACCGGCGTGATCAGCCCCGCGTACAGCGGGAACAGCGTCTCCCGCGAGCGGTCCATCAGCTGCGTGACCGTCCACGCCTGCCAGCCGATCCGGCTGTGCGTGGGATGCGTGCCCTCCCGCAGCCCGAGACTCAGCAGCCGCACGAGGACCAGCAGCAGCACCGCGTACGCCAGACCGAAGGCGAGCGTCGCCGGCACCAGCGCGGTCGCCGCACCGCGCAGCGCCGCACCGAACCCGGCGTCCGCGCTCACGAAGCCCCGCGCCACGAGCAGCGCCGCGACGGCGGCCAGCACCGGAAGCGCCGTGAGCGCGAAGCCGGTCAGGCCGTACATCACCCGCCAGTACGTGCCGCGCCGCGGCCGGTCCTTCGGCCACGCCCGCTTCGCCTTGCCCAGCTTGCCCGCCGGGGCGCCAGCCCAGCGCTGCCCGGTCGGGATCTGCCCGACGACCGCCGAGCCGGGCGCCACCTCGGCACGCTTGCCGACCCGGGCCCCCGGGAACAGGATGCTGCGCGTCCCGACGACGGCACCGGCGCCCACCTTCACCGCGCCGATCTCCAGCCGGTCACCGTCCAGCCAGTACCCCGACAGGTCCACCTCGGACTCCACGGCGGCACCCCGGCCCAGCTTGAGCATGCCGGTCACCGGCGGCAGCGAGTGCAGGTCCACGTCCGGGCCCACCCGGGCGCCCAGCGCGCGGGCGTACCGGTCCAGCCAGGAACCCGTCAGCGAGGTCGCGCCACTGAACTCGGCGAGCCGCTCCGCCGTCCACAGCCGCAGATGGACCGAGCCACCGCGCGGGTACCGGCCGGCCTTCAGCCCGCGCAGCAGCAGCCGCGCCCCGCCCGCCGCGATCGCGAGCCGTCCCGGCGGGCTGAACAGCACCAGAGCACCGGCGCCCACCAGCCACCACGACGTGCTCGGCGCCCACGGATACGGGCCGAACCAGTGCAGGACGTTCCCGAGCGCGGCGAGCGCCACGGTCCAGCGCAGGCCGAGCAGCGTGAACAACGGCATCAGCACGAGGAGCTGGATCACCTTGGCGCGCATCGGCACCGGCGCGACCGTACGGCCGGCGCCGTCGTCCTGGACGGACTTCTCCAGGCGCCGGGCCAGCTTGCGCAGAACGGGCTGCTGGTAGATGTCGAGCACCGCGGCGCTCGGGTAGCGGGTCCGCAGCCGGGTGGTGAGCTGGGCGGCGGCGAGACTGTTGCCGCCGATCGAGAAGAAGTCGTCGGCCGAACCGCCGACGGGGATGCCGAGCACCTCGCTCCACTGCTCGGCCAGCCATGCCTCGGTGCCGTAGAGCTGCTCCTTCGCGCCGCCGGACTCCAGACCCTCCAGCGGCCAGGGCAGCGCGTTCCGGTCGACCTTGCCGGACGTCCGGGTGGGCAGGTCCTCGACCGGCGCGAGCAGCGGCACCAGCGCGGCGGGCAGTTCGGCCCGCAGCTTCTCGACCGCGGCCGCGTGGTCCCAGCCGTCCTGCGTCACGACATAGCCCACCAGGAGCTGATTGCCGCCGCGCGCGGTCCGTACGGCCGCCGCGGCGCCGGCGACACCGGGCAGCGCCTGTAGCGCCGCGTCGACCTCGCCGAGTTCGATCCGGCGCCCGCCGAGCTTGATCTGCTCGTCCGCCCGCCCGAGGAAGACCAGCCCCTCCGGTTCGGCCCGGACCAGGTCACCGCTGCGGTACGCCCGCTCCCACCCCAGGGAGGCGAGCGGCGCGTACTTCTCCGCGTCCTTCTCGGCGTCGAGGTAGCGGGCGAGCCCCGCCCCGCCGATCACCAGCTGGCCGCTCGCGCCCATCGGCACCAGCTCGCCGGCCTCGTCGACGACGGCCAGCTCCCAGCCGTTCAGCGGCAGCCCGATCCGGATGGGCTCCTCACCGGTCAGCAGCGAGGCACAGGCCACCACGGTCGCCTCGGTCGGCCCGTACGTGTTCCACACCTCGCGGCCCTCGGTCACCAGGCGCTGGGTCAGCTCGGGCGGGCAGGCCTCACCGCCGAAGATCAGCAGCCGGACCTCGTTGAGGGCCTCCGGCTCCCACAACGCGGCGAGGGTGGGCACGGTGGAGACCACGGTGATCTCCTGCTCGACCAGCCAGGGCCCGAGATCGGCGCCGCTGCGCACCTGGGAGCGGGGCACCGGCACCAGGCAGGCGCCGTACCGCCAGGCGAGCCACATCTCCTCGCAGGAGGCGTCGAAGGCGACGGACAGGCCCGCCATGACCCGGTCACCGGGGCCGATCGGCTCCTCGGTCAGGAAGAGGTCCGCCTCGGCGTCCACGAACGCGGCGGCGCTGCGGTGGCTCACGGCCACGCCCTTGGGCCTGCCGGTGGAGCCGGAGGTGAAGATGATCCACGCGTCGTGCCCGACGCCGGGGCGTGCCGCGGGCACCTCGGAGCGGCTCCGGGCCGTCAGCTCGTGCCCGGCCCCGACGACCGCGCGCACGCCCGCCTCGCCGAAGACCAGCTCGGCGCGCTCGTCCGGGTCCTCAGCGTCCACCGGCACGTAGGCGGCACCGGCCGCGAGGACGCCCAGAATCGCGACGTAGAGCTCGTTCGTGCCGGACGGGACCCGTACACCGACCCGGTCGCCGAGCCCGACCCCCGCCTGCGAAAGCCGCCACCGCGTGGCCTCGACCTCCGCGGCCAGCTCACGGTAGGTGAGCGCGCGCCGCCCGTCGTCCAGAGCGGGCTCGTCGGGGTACGCCCGGACGGAGGCGTCGAGGATGTCGACGAGGGTGCGCGGCGACGCGGCCGGGGCGGCGGAGAAGCGCGCCCGGTCACCGAACTCCGCACGCACCTCGTCGTCGGACAACGCGACCGCGGGGCCTTGCTGGAGGGCTGCCATCGGGTCCTCACGTGTTGTTCCCGGGAGACTCCGGGGCGCTGGGGGGCCCGCAGGTACGCCTGGGGATATTCCGGTCCAGCTCCGAGCAAGCCTGGAATTTTAGTACGACGCTAGCCCCGGGCCTGGTCATCAGCCATGCGAGGACCTCTCCCGGGTCAGCGGAACGTCTGATTCCGGTGTCCTGACGTGGAGGTATGTCAGCGTGACGAGATCTGCCCCACATCTGTCCGTGACACGGCGGACACACCGAGCGAGGGCTCTCTTCCGGTGGCTCAGCACAACGAGTGAGGGCCCCGACCTGACGGTCGGGGCCCTCACTCTTCTGTGTGTCCGAGGGGGGACTTGAACCCCCACGCCCGTTAAAGGGCACTAGCACCTCAAGCTAGCGCGTCTGCCATTCCGCCACCCGGACAAGGTGTCTGTCGCGCGGGGTTTCCCTCGCGGCGACAGAGAAAACATTACCAGGCTTTCCAGGAGCCCCGATCACCCCCCGTCGCGGCGTGAACGGCGTGTGACGGGCCGGGACCTGCCTTGGGGAGAGAGGGGTCGGAGAGAGAGGATGAGGGGGACCACCAGCGGCGACAGCGGGAGGAAGCAGCGTGAGCGACACCGGCACGACCAGCAGCGTCACGGGCCAGGACGAGGTCGTGGACCTCTGCCGCGAGCTGATCCGGATCGACACCAGCAACTACGGAGACCACTCCGGCCCGGGTGAGCGCAAGGCCGCGGAGTACGTCGCCGAGAAGCTCGCCGAGGTCGGGCTGGAGCCGCAGATCTTCGAGTCCCACCCGGGCCGCGCCTCCACGGTGGTCCGGATCGAGGGCGAGGACCGCTCGCGGCCCGGACTTCTGATCCACGGCCACACCGACGTCGTCCCCGCCAACGCGGCGGACTGGACCCACGACCCCTTCTCCGGCGAGATCGCCGACGGCATGGTGTGGGGCCGCGGAGCGGTCGACATGAAGGACATGGACGCGATGACGCTGGCGGTGGTGCGCGAGCGGATGCGCACCGGCCGCAAGCCCCCGCGCGACATCGTCCTCGCCTTCCTCGCCGACGAGGAGGCGGGCGGCACGTGGGGCGCCCGGCACCTGGTCGACAAGCACCCGGACCTCTTCGAGGGCGTCACGGAGGCGATCGGCGAGGTCGGCGGCTTCTCCTTCACGGTGAACGAGAAGCTCCGGCTCTACCTGATCGAGACCGCCCAGAAGGGCATGCACTGGATGAAGCTGACCGTGGACGGCACCGCCGGCCACGGTTCGATGATCCACAAGGACAACGCGATCACCGAGCTGTCCGAGGCCGTCGGACGGCTCGGCCGGCACAAGTTCCCGGTGCGCGTCACCAAGACCCTGCGGCACTTCCTCGACGAGCTGGGCGACGCCCTCGGCACCGAGCTCGACCCCGAGAACATGGACGAGACGCTCGCCAAGCTCGGCGGCATGGCCAAGCTCATCGGCGCCTCCCTGCAGAACACCGCCAACCCGACCCAGCTCGGCGCCGGCTACAAGGTGAACGTGATCCCCGGGCAGGCCACCGCCCACGTCGACGCCCGCTACCTGCCGGGATACGAGGAGGAGTTCCTCGCCGACCTCGACCGCATCCTCGGCCCGCGCGTGAAGCGCGAGGACGTGCACGCGGACAAGGCCCTGGAGACCAGCTTCGACGGCGCCCTCGTCGACGCGATGCAGACCGCTCTCTCCGCCGAGGACCCGATCGCCCGCGCGGTGCCCTACATGCTCTCGGCCGGCACGGACGCCAAGTCGTTCGACGACCTCGGCATCCGCTGCTTCGGCTTCGCCCCGCTGAAGCTGCCGCCGGAGCTGGACTTCGCCGGCATGTTCCACGGCGTGGACGAGCGGGTGCCGGTCGACGCGCTGCAGTTCGGCGTGCGCGTGCTGGACCGCTTCATCGACGCGTCGTGACGTTGACGCCGACATTCGCCCGCCCGTACGAAGATCGCCCGGCACGGGTGAATGTGCTCATCAGCTCGTAGCTCTACTACTCCTTCCTCGTTACAGGTGTTGCGATCAGCTACTTGGGATCGCATTTGCCTACAAGGAGGAATAATGATCAAGAAGGTCGTCGCCGCTGCGGCTGCCACTGGTGGTCTGGTTCTCGCGGGTGCGGGCCTGGCTGTCGCCGACTCCGGTGCTCAGGGTGCCGCCGTGCACTCCCCGGGCGTCGTCTCCGGCAACGTCATCCAGGTGCCCGTTCACATCCCCGTGAACGTCTGCGGCAACACGGTCTCCGTGATCGGGCTGCTGAACCCCGCCTTCGGCAACACCTGCTTCAACAAGTGACGTCGTGCCCCGTCTCCCGACGGGGCACCCCATGGGGTCACCTCATGAGGGTCACTTCGTGAAGGTCTGAGCTCGTCGGCCCCGGAGTGCGCGCCATGCGCTCCGGGGCCGACCTGCTTCCCGCGCACACGTCTCGTGGGCGTGCGCGTGTTCTGGATGGTCCACGTCCCAAGGACTGAGGCAGGGATACAGCTATGCGACAGGTCACCCGCAAAGGCCTGATGACCGTGGCCGCGGCGAGTGGTGTGATCGCCGTGACCGGCGTGTCCGCGCACGCCGACACGGGAGCGAACGGCTCGGCGTCGGGCTCGCCCGGCGTGCTCTCGGGCAACACGGTTCAGGTACCGGTGCACGTACCGGTCAACGTCTGCGGCAACACGGTGAGCGTGGTCGGGGTGCTCAACCCGGCCGTCGGCAACACGTGCGCGAACCAGAGCGGTCGGGGCGGCTCGTCCGGAGGCTACGGCGGATCCCACTCCGCCGGTGGCTCCCGGGCCGGCGGCCACGCGACCCGCTCACCCGGTGTCGGCTCCGGCAACCACGTACAGGTGCCGATCGACGCCCCCGTCAACGTGTGCGGCAACAGTGTCAACGTCATCGGGATCGGCAACGCGACAGCCGCCAACGGCTGCGCGAACGACTCGACCGGCGGCCACTCCACCACCCCGCCGGGAGGCGGCCACCCCGGACATCCGGGCACGCCTGGTCACCCCGGCAACCCGGGTACCCCTGGCCACCCCGGAAATCCGGGTACGCCCGGCCACCCTGGTACGCCCGGTCACCCGGGTCATCCGGGTCAAGGGCATCCCGGTCACGGGGGTCACCCGGGCCACCCCGGTCACGGGGGTCAGCCCGGACATCCGGGCCATGGAGGTCACCCCGGCCAGCCGGGTCACCCCGGACATCCGGGTACGCCAGGTCACCCCGGACAGCCGGGTCACCCGGGCCATGGAGGTCACCCGGGTCAGCCCGGGCACGGCCACTCGGGGCACCCCGGTCAGCCGGGCAACCCCGGAACGCCTGGTCAGCCGGGTACTCCGGGACAGACCGGCGGTACGTCCGGGGCGGGCGGCGGCAAGCACCGGGCCGGCGTCTCGCAGGTGACGCACCTGGGCGCGCGGTCCACGGTCCGGACACCGCAGGCGGCGCAGAACGGCCCCGCGCAGCTCGCGCACACGGGCAGCGAGCTGCCCATCGGTGCCGTCGTCCCGGCCGGAGCGGCCGCGCTGCTCGCGGGCGCCGTGCTCTTCCGCCGGGCGCGCTCGGCACGGGTGTGATCCCTTACGACACAGATGTGATCGCGACGCCACGGCTTCCCCGGTGGCGTCGTGACGGTGTGGGCCCCGCCAAGGCGGGGCTCCTCCCGTTCCAGCGCCCTTACGTCACCACGTCGCCCGCACCTGGCGGATGATCCGCCGGCGCAGCCGCACCCTGCGGCTGCCGTCGCGGAGCAGACTCAGGCGGTCCAACTCCCAGTGTCCGTACTCGGCATGGTCCGTCAGCAGACGCGTCGTCTCCTTGCGGGAAACCCCGCGAGGCACGTACACGTCGACAAATTCGTATTCCGGCATCGCATCTATTGTGCGGGCAGAGGCCCGGTACGGATAGCGTCTGCACTATGTCTGATGCTGTGCAGCCCACCGCTGCCGAGGTACGAGCCGCCGCCGAGGCGGTCAAGACCGCTCTCGACCGTCACCTGGCCGCGGTCGAGCGCAGGACGGGCGACGACGACCCGGCCGTATACGAAGCGTTCAACGAGCTCGCCGCCGCGGCCGAGGAGTACGACGAGCTCCTCTACGACCGCTACGACGAGGTCACCCCCTTCGAGATCCCCGGCGGGGACGACACGCTGCCTCCGTACACCGGCCCGGAGGAGCCGAACGCGCTGAGCGTGGTGATCCGCCGCGACTACTCCGTGGTGGAGCCGCAGCGACTGCTGGCGCAGGCCCAGCGCGTGGAGGCCGTCGAGGAGGACGGTGCCACCGCCACCGAGGGCTTCGACGCGGCGTCCGGCACCCTGCACGGGGCGCTCGGGGTCCTGTTCGGCGAGTTCGAACCGGACGAGATCGCCTCCCGGCACAAGGAGTTCGGGCTGGAGGAGGGCGACTCCACCCTGTGGGTGACCGCGGCCGACGAGTCCGCCGAGCCCGGCGAATGGCTGGAGGCCCCCTTCGAGGCGATCGACCCGCAGCGCGTCGTGTGCCGTTTCGACGTCAGCGCGGTGTTCGACGACGAGTCGGACGACGAGGACCTCGAGGACGACCTCGACGCCGACGCCGAGCTGGTGGACCCGCTGGACGCGGACCGCTGAGGCCTGGTCCGGTACGGATCTGAGGCGTCATCTCGCCGACAGGTACGGGGGTGGCGGTCACCGGAACACGGTGACCGCCACCCCCGTTTCCGTCAGCCGGGTCGGGCCGACCCGACCCGGCTGACGCGGTCGCTTGTCGTGCGACGGCCCTTCCGAGCCGGCCGCTCCGGTCAGCTCGCCGTCGCCGCCGGTGTCTGGGCCTTCAGCAGGGCCGGCAGGCGGGTGGTGCGGGGTTTCTGCGGGACCTCCGCCACGGCGTGCTGCAACGCCTGCTCCACGCCGTGCACGACGGACAGGTGCTGTTCCGCCCGTCCGAAGGCCGTGTACACCCACGGGCGGGTCAGGGTCGCCGCCGCGTCGCCCGGGAGCACCACGACCGCGGCGGGCCAGCGCAGTCCCACCGCCTGGTGCGCGGTGAGGGCCCAGCCGTGCCGCACGGTCTGCTCGACCCGCTCCTTCGCCACGACGACGGGTTCGCCCGCGCACTCCAGGTGCAGTCCGTCCGCGTCGGCCTTCACCACCCGGCCCTGCAGGACGCGGCCCGGCGTGGGGGAGTAGGCGATCCGGTCGTCCGGGTCGAAACCCCCGAAGCGGCCGGGGCCGGGATTCAGCCGCTCCTTGAGAGCGGTGTTCAGCGCGCGGGTGCCGACCGCGCCGCCGTGCCCGGGTGTGATCACCTGGGTCTGCGCCGTGGGAATGCCGATCGCCCGCGGCACCGAGTCGGCGACGAGCTGCACGGTGCGGTGCACCGCCTCGCCGGCGTCGCGCACCGGGACGATCACGACCTCCTTGCCGGGCGCCTCCACCTGGTTGAGCTCGCCGATGCCGACGCCCGAGACCAGCTCTCCGACAGGCCCGGGGTCGGGTGTCCGGGAGGCCACCTGCGGGCAGGCGCGGGCGGCGATCAGGTCGGCGAAGACCCGCCCGGGGCCAGCCGACCACAGCACTCCGGGGTCACCGCTCAGCACGAGGCGGGCCCCGTCCGGCAGGGACTCGGCGAGCACGGCGGCCGTCTCGACGTCGAGCTGCGGCGCGTCGAGGACGACCAGGACGTCCAGGTCCAGAGCCCCGTCGGCGTCGCGGCCCGGACCCTCCGCGCCGGAGAGCAGTCCTTCGACGGTGGCGGTGCCGGTGGCTTCGCCGTGGCCCGCGGTGTCCTGGGCGGGTCCGGCCAGCAGCTGCGTGAGACGGTCACGGCCGTCGGCGGTGTGGGCGGCGGCCCAGCCGCGCAGACCGAGGCCGCGGGTCACGTGCAGCAGCGCCGCCACCTCGGACCGGGAGGCGTCACCGCCGGTGTGCAGCACCAGGCCGTGGGCGGCGGCCGCGCGGATCAGCTCGCCTGCGGAACGGGGCGCGGCGCCGGCGGCCTCCTCCCAGTCGGCGGCCGAACCGTCCGCCTTGGGCACCGAGTTCATGATCCGGCCCAGTCCGTCGGAGAGGCTCTCCTCGGCCAGCGCGTACCGCTCCAGGCCGATGAGGATGCGCACCGGGCGCTCCTGCGGCTCCTCCGAGTCGTCCTGCGGCGCCGCGGGCGCCGGGTCCAGGGCGTCCTGGAAGACCAGGGCGTCGCCCTCCGCGAGCGCGGCCTGCACGGCGGCGTCCGGATCGGGCACGGCGCGCTGCGCGAGCGCCGCGACGAGCGCGGGAGCGTCCAGGGCGGTGTGCCCCGCCACGGCGGCCTGTTCCAGGAGCCACACGGTCAGGGCCCGGCCCCGACGCTCGTCGTCCGGGCCGCACTCGGCGCCGAGCAGCGCCCGCGCGAACCCGTCCGCCGGCTCGGGCCGCACCCCGGCCACCCGCAGCAACTGCCAGGGGTCCTCGCGCAGTTGGCTGTCGGCGCCCTCGCCCAGCGCGGCGACGACCTGGGGTGCGAGCGTCTCCGGCGCGCCTCCCTCGGTCAGCACGGCCCGGACGGCGTCGACGGCCTCCGGCGCGGCGGCACTCGGCGAGGCGGGCTGGGCGGCAACGGGCCCCGGTCGCCGCGCCGGCTCCTCGACGACCCGGCGCGGCGGGGGCGTCGGCTCGCGGAAGGCGGTGGCCACCGGCTTCTCGCCGCTCTCCACGGCCCGTACGGCCGCGAGCAGGTCCGCCGCCGTGCCGCTGAGCTTGGTCCCGGCCGCGATCGGCGTCTGCTTCTCCGCCTTCCGCCGCTCGATCCGCTCCCGCTCCAGCCGCTGGGCCGCCAGCTCCGCCGCCGCCTCGGACACCTGGGCGGCGGCCTCGGCCTCCGTGGCGGTCCCCGTCCCGGCGGTTGCCTCGGCGTCGGTGTCGCCGCCGTCGCCGTCGTCACCGTCCTCGGCTTCGGCGCCGGTGCCGGCCTCCGCGGCCGGGCCCGTCCCGTCGTCCGTCCCCGCCCCTTCCGGAGCGGTCCCGTCCCCGTCCCCGGAGCGCGCGCCCGACTCACCCGCGTCCGCGCCCGTGTCCTGCGGGTCGCCCGCGGTCGAGTCCGCGCCCGGCGCCCCCGGCTCCGCTTCCTCCGTGGTCTCGGGCTCCGTGCTCACAGCGTGCTCCAGTCGTGATCGGGATAGTGGTGCACCGGGGCCGACACGTCGTCGAGAGCCCGGCAGATCTCGTCAGGAAGACTAAGGGTCTCCACTGACAACGCGGCCGTGAGCTGCTGCGCGTTGCGCGCGCCGACGATCGGTGCGGCGACGCCGGGTCGGTCGCGGATCCACGCGAGCGCCACCTGGAGGGGCGTCACGGCGAGACCGTCCGCCGCGATCGACACCGCCTCCACGATGCTGCTCGCCGTCTCGTCGAGATAGGGCGCAACGAACGGCGCGAGGTGCTCCGACCCGCCCCGCGAGTCGGTCGGCGTCCCGGCCCGGTACTTGCCGGTGAGCACGCCCCGCCCGAGCGGCGAGGAGGGCAGCAGGCCGACACCCAGGTCGAGGGCGGCCGGCAGCACCTCCCGCTCGATGCCCCGCTGGAGCAGGGAGTACTCCATCTGCGTGCTGGCCAGACGCGTGCGTATGCCGGGCGCGGCGAGCTGCCAGGTGGCCGCCTTGGCGAGCTGCCAGCCGCAGAAGTTGGACACGCCCGCGTACCGGGCGCGGCCACTGCTGACCGCCAGGTCGAGGGCCTGCAGGGTCTCGTCCAGGGGTGTGTGGGGGTCGTAGGCGTGGACGTGCCACAGGTCCACGTAGTCGGTGCCCAGGCGGGCCAGTGAGGCGTCCAGGGCCGACAGCAGGTGGCTGCGCGAACCGTCGAAGCGGCGCTCGGGGTCCGGCACGCTTCCGGCCTTCGTCGAGATGACCAGGTCGCGGCGCGGCACGAGCCCCTCGACAAGGCGTCCCAGCAGGTACTCGGCCTCCCCGTCGCCGTACACGTCCGCCGTGTCGACGAGGGTCCCGCCCGCTTCCCAGAACGCCTTCAACAGGTCCGCCGCGTCGTGCTCGTCGGTGTCCCGGCCCCAGGTGAGGGTGCCGAGTCCGATCCGGGACACACGCAGGCCGGTACGGCCGAGATGCCTCTGCTCCATGAACGCCGAGATTACTGTCCGGAACCGGCCGCGTGGGGGCCTGTGGACAACCGAAATCCCACCGATCGCCGCACGTGACGGCGCGTGGTCCGGAACCGGGGCGGCCACCGGCGTACGCGGGCGCACGGGCCGCGCGTCGACAGGGGCCCCGCGAGGCGCCGGGCGGAGTTCACCGGGGAGTCCCGGACCGTGCGCCGGGCAGGTGCAGACAAGGCCGAAGATGCCGCTCCCCGGCCGGGACGTCCGCACGCTAGGGTCTCGGCCAAGGGACGTTACTGATCGGTAAGGGGAATCGGCCATGCAGCTCGGCATCAACCTCGGCTACTGGGGCGCGGGAATGGACGCGGACAATCTCGCCGTGGCCCAGGAGGCCGACCGGCTCGGGTACGCCGTCTGCTGGGCCGCCGAGGCCTACGGCTCCGACGCCGCCACCGTGCTCAGCTGGGTCGCCGCCCAGACCGAGCGCATCGACATCGGCTCGGCCATCTTTCAGATCCCGGCCCGGCAGCCCGCCATGACCGCGATGACCGCCGCGACCCTCGACTCCCTGTCGGGCGGCCGCTTCCGCCTCGGGCTCGGCGTCTCGGGACCGCAGGTCTCCGAGGGCTGGTACGGCGTCAAGTTCGACAAGCCGCTGGCCCGCACGCGCGAATACGTGGAGATCGTCCGCAAGGCCATGACCCGCGAGCGGCTGTCGTTCGAGGGTGAGCACTGGACCCTGCCGCTGCCGGGCGGCCCGGGCAAGCCGCTCAAGCTCACCGTGCACCCCGAGCGCGAGCACATCCCGCTGTACGTCGCCGCGATCGGCCCCAAGAACCTGGAGCAGACCGGCGAGATCGCGGACGGCGCGCTGCTCATCTTCCCCTCGGCCGAGCACCTGGAGGAGACCGCGGTCAAGCACCTGCGCGCGGGCCGGGAGAAGGCCGGGAAGACCATGGACGGCTTCGACGTCTGCCCGACCCTGCCGCTCGCCCTCGGCGACGACAAGGACGTCAGCGCGCTCGCCGACATGTTCCGCCCGTACACCGCCCTGTACGTCGGCGGCATGGGCAGCCGGAAGCAGAACTTCTACAACCAGCTCGCCCAGCGCATGGGCTACGAGAAGGAAGCCGCCGAGATCCAGGACAAGTACCTGTCCGGCGACAAGGAGGGCGCGGCGGCCGCCATCCCGCACGCGCTGATCGACCAGACGACCCTGCTGGGCTCGGTCGACCGCATCGCCGACCGGATGACGGCGTACGCCGCCGCCGGTGTCACCACGCTCACGCTGGCTCCGGCGGGCTTCACCCTGGAGGACCGGATCGCCTCGCTGCGGGCCGGATCCGACGCCCTGGAGCGCGCCGGACTGGCGTAACCGCGCCGGAACGGATCCGGAGGAAGTCTGCGGCCGTGGTGGGGGCTCGGGGGTCTTCCCCGCCACGGCCGTCACGGGGAACAACGCGCCGACGGCCCCTTGGTTACGCGCCCGGGCCCAGTTCTCCGTCCGTCGTTCGGCGGATTTGTCCGACACATCGGTTGCCGGTCGCCCGACATCCCATTTGACTCGTTTTCTGCGGAACCCTGCGGAGAGGTGTCAGAGATGCTTTCGGCCAAGAATCTGTTCCAGGAGATCCTCGACAACGACGAGTCGTACCGGCTCTTCTGCTCCATCGCGGCCAGCGGGGAGTCGCAGGGCGGCTGGGAGAACGCCAGGATCGCCGCGCTGGTCCCGGCGGGCGAACGCGACCTCGCCCCCAGGATCGCCCGCCACGGCGCCGACGAGGACAAGCACGGGCGCATCTTCAACGCCCTCATGAGGAAGCGCGGGCTGGAACCGGTCGAGGTCCCGGCCGACACCGACTACACGATGCTCCTGGAGCGGCACGGCATCGGTCTGGCGCACGAGCAGCTCAAGGGCGCCCGGCCGCTCACCGTGCAGGACGTCGTCACCTACCTGGCCCACAGCCGGGTCACCGAACAGCGCGCCTCCGAACAGATGAACCTGTTGCGCAAGCACTTCGCCGACCACCCCGACCTCGGGCGCGCGGTGAAGATGATCTCCAACGACGAGGACAACCACCTCGCCTACTGTCACGAGGAACTGCTGCGCTTCGCCCGCGCCGGCCACGGCCGCGCGATCCAGCGGACCCTGCGGACCTGCGCGCACGCCGAGATCCGCGTCTACCGGGACGTGAGCCTCGCCGTGATGGCCCACATGGGAGACATCCTCGGCTGGTCCCGCGCGAAGGCGGCCGTCCTCGCCGCGGGCATCCACGCCGTGTACGCGTACGAGCGTGCCGTGGGCTGGCGCCGGATGGTCTCGCTGGAGATGCCGGAGCGGCGCGGCGCCCTCGACGGCCCCGCCACCACCGCGCCCGAGTTCGCCTGACGGCGGCGGGCCGTCGCTACAGCCAGCCCCGCCGCTTGAACTGCCGGTACAGCAGGACCTCCAGCACGACCATGATCCCCACCACGGCCGGATACGACCACACCCAGTGCAGCTCGGGCATGTGGTCGAAGTTCATGCCGTAGATCCCCGCGATCATCGTGGGGACCGCCGCCATCGCGGCCCAGGCGGAGATCTTCCGCATGTCGTCGTTCTGCCGCACGCTCATCTGCGCGAGATGCGCCGAGAGGATGTCGGACACCAGCCGGTCCAGGCCCTCCACCGACTCGTTGACCCGCATCAGGTGGTCGTTGACGTCCCGGAAGAAGGGCTGCGCGTCCACGTTCACGAACGGCACCGCCGCCGTCGCCAGGCCCGAGCCCGAGAGCCGGGTCAGCGGCGCCGCCAGCGGGACCGTGGCCCTGCGGAACTCCTGCACCTGCCGCTTGAACGCGTAGATCCGCGAAGCGGTGTTCCGGGAGCCGCCCTGCTGCGGCGAGAAGACCTCCGCCTCCAGCTCCTCCAGGTCGGTGCCCAGCTCGGTGGCCACCTCCAGGTAGTGGTCCACCGTGGCGTCCGCGATCGAGTACAGCACCGCCGTCGGCCCGTGCCGCAGCATCTCGGGATCCGCCTCCAGACGACGCCGTACGGCCGCGAGCGGCGACTCCTCGCCGTGCCGCACGGTCACCACGAACGAGTCCCCGAGGAAGACCATGACCTCGCCGGAGGAGACGGCGTCGCTCTCCGGTTCGTACGCCACCGGCTTCAGGACCATGAAGAGCGAGTCCTCGTACATCTCCAGCTTCGGCCGCTGATGGGCCTTGAGGGCGTCCTCGACGGCCAGTGGATGCAGCCCGAACTCCTCGGTGACCAGGTCGAACTCCCTCTCGGTGGGCTCGTACAGGCCGATCCACACGAAGGCGTCGCCCTCGGCACGGCACTGTGCGAGGGCGTCGGAGAGGTCGTCCGGGCCCTCTGTCCGCTTCCCGTCCCGGTAGATGGCGCAGTCGACGATCACGGAGCGTATTCTCCTGTCCTTGGGGCCCTGTCGCACTCCGGCCGCCGCTGTCCACAGCGCCCACCGGGTCCGCGAGCCGTCCGTCTACCCTGGGCCGCATGCCCACCCTGATCCTCGTCCGGCACGGACGTTCCACCGCCAACACCGCGGGACTGCTCGCCGGCTGGACCCCCGGCGTCGCCCTCGACGAGCGCGGGACCCAGCAGGCCGCGGCACTGCCCGGGAGGCTCGCCGGGCTGCCGATCGCCGAGATCGTCGCCAGCCCGCTCCAGCGCTGCCAGGAGACCGTCCAGCCGTTGCGGGAGGCCCGCCCCGAGGTGCCCGCGCACAGCGACGAGCGCATCGGCGAGGCGCACTACGGAGACTGGTCGGGCCGCAAGCTCGCCGAGCTCAAGGACGAGCCGCTGATGGAGGTCGTCCAGGCGCATCCGTCCGCGGCCGCGTTCCCGGGCGGCGAGTCGATGCGGGCCATGCAGACACGGGCCGCCGAGGCGGTGCGCGAGTGGAACGCGCGCGTGGAGCGCGACCACGGCAGCGACGCGGTCTACCTCATGTGCTCGCACGGCGACATCATCAAGGCGCTCGTCGCCGACGCACTCGGACTTCATCTCGACCTCTTCCAGCGGATCTCTGTTGAACCGTGTTCCATCACAGCGATCCGTTACACCCGCCTGAGGCCATTTCTCGTGCGGCTCGGGGACACCGGTGACTTCGCGTCCCTCGCGCCGCGCGAGGAACCCCCGAGCGGCGACGCCCCGGTCGGGGGCGGCGCGGGCGCACCGTGATCGTCGGCCGCAGTAGGGTGAAGCGGTCGAAGCAGCGCAGTAGTTGTCAGCAAGTTCTCAGCAGCCGATGCGGGGCGGCGCGGTCAGCCGTCCCTCATGCCGATCCAATGGAGACAGGACGTGTCCCGTCAGGTGTTCCTCTACGACCCCCCGGACCGCTTCGTGGCCGGTACGGTCGGGTTGCCCGGGCGCCGTACCTTCTTCCTGCAGGCCACCTCGGGGCCCCGGGTGACGAGCGTGGCCCTGGAGAAGACCCAGGTCGCCGCACTCGCCGAGCGGATGGAAGAACTCCTCGACGAGGTCGTCCGGCGCACCGGCGGCAGCGCCCCGGTCCCGGCGATGGCCCCCACCGAGGTGTCCGACACCGCCCCCCTCGACACACCCGTCGAGGAGGAGTTCCGCGTCGGCACCATGGCGCTGGCCTGGGACGGTGACGAGCAGCGCATGATCGTCGAGGCGCAGGCCCTCGTGGAACTGGAGGCGGAGTCCGACGAGGACCTCGCCGAGGCCGAGGAGCGTCTCCTCCAGGACGAGGAGAACGGCCCGCCGATGCTCCGGGTCCGCCTCACCGGAGCCCAGGCCCGCGCCTTCGCCAAGCGGGCCCTCGACGTCGTCAACGCGGGCCGCCCGCCCTGCCCGCTGTGCAGCCTCCCGCTCGACCCGGAAGGACACGTATGTCCGCGCCAGAACGGATACCGCCGCGGAGCGTGACGACCGCCGAGCTGCTCGCCCGGGGCGAGCTGAAAGTACGCGGACAGATCCGTGAGGCCTCGAACGCGGTGCTCTACTGCTCCGTGTCGTACGAGGGCCGCGAGGCGTTCTGCGTCTACAAACCCGTCGCCGGCGAGCGTCCCCTGTGGGACTTCCCCGACGGCACGCTCGCCCAGCGCGAGGTCGCCGCGTACGAGGTGTCCGAGGCGACCGGATGGGGGCTCGTGCCCACCACCGTGCTGCGCGACGGACCGTACGGCGAGGGCATGTGCCAGCTGTGGATCGAGCCCTCGGGCGGTGAGGACGGGGAAGGCCTGCTCGCGCTCGTGGAGGGCGAGGAGCCGGCCGAGGGGTGGAAGGCGATCGGCTTCGCCGAGGTCGGCGAGGGCGAGACGGCTCTGCTCGTGCACGCCGACGACGCCCGGCTGCGGCGGCTCGCCGTCCTGGACGCGGTGATCAACAACGCCGACCGCAAGGGCGGCCACCTGCTGCCCACCGGCGAGGGCCGCCTCTACGGCATCGACCACGGGGTCACTTTCAACGCCGAGAACAAACTGCGCACGCTGCTGTGGGGCTGGGCCGGCGAGCGGCTCACCGCCGAGGCGGTGGAGGTTCTCACCGCCCTGCGGGACGCCCTGGCCCCGGGGGAACCGCTGGCCACCCGGTTGGCCGAACTCGTCACCGCCGCCGAGATCGAGGCCACACGCGGGCGCGTCGCGGCCATGCTCACGTCCGGCAGACACCCCGAGCCCAGCGGCGAGTGGCCCGCCATCCCCTGGCCGCCGGTGTAGCCCGCGAGCGCCGCTCCGGCCGGGGCGGCGCACCGCGCAAGAGGGCCTTCCCGGCCATCTCGGGCTGGCCGGTTCGTATACGGAAGTTCCGTCCGGTTAGTCTCATGACATGTATGCCTGGCCCGCTTCCGACGTCCCCGCCCTGCCCGGTGAGGGCCGCGACCTCCGGATCCACGACACCGCGACGGGTGGGCTCGTCACCCTCGACCCCGGTCCCGTCGCCCGTATCTACGTCTGCGGCATCACGCCGTACGACGCGACCCACATGGGGCACGCGGCGACCTACAACGCGTTCGACCTCGTGCAGCGCGTGTGGCTCGACACCAAGCGGCAGGTTCACTACGTCCAGAACGTGACGGACGTCGACGATCCGCTGCTGGAGCGGGCCGAGCGCGACGGCGTCGACTGGGTGGGCCTCGCCGAGAAGGAGACCGCCCTCTTCCGCGAGGACATGACCGCCCTGCGGATGCTGCCGCCGCAGCACTACATAGGCGCCGTCGAGGCCATACCCGGCATCGTGCCGCTCGTCGAGCGGCTGCGGGACGCGGGGGCGGCCTACGAGCTCGAGGGCGACGTCTACTTCTCCGTCGAGTCCGACCCCGACTTCGGCAAGGTGTCCAACCTGGACGCCGCGACGATGCGTCTGCTCTCCGCCGAGCGCGGCGGCGACCCGGACCGGGCCGGCAAGAAGAACCCCCTCGACCCGATGCTGTGGATGGCCGCCCGTGAGGGCGAGCCGAGCTGGGACGGCGGTTCGCTGGGCCGCGGGCGCCCCGGCTGGCACATCGAGTGCGTCGCCATCGCCCTCGACCACCTGGGCATGGGCTTCGACGTCCAGGGCGGTGGTTCCGACCTCGCCTTCCCGCACCACGAGATGGGCGCCTCGCACGCGCAGGTGCTGACGGGCGAGTTCCCGATGGCCAAGGCGTACGTGCACGCCGGCATGGTCGCTCTGAACGGCGAGAAGATGTCGAAGTCGAAGGGCAACCTCGTCTTCGTCTCCCAGCTCCGGCGCGACGGCGTCGACCCGGCCGCCATCCGCCTCGCGCTCCTCGCGCACCACTACCGGGCCGACTGGGAGTGGACGGACGCGGTCCTCGCCGAGGCGGTCGCCCGCCTGGAGGACTGGCGGGCCGCGGTGTCCCGCCCGGACGGACCGCCGGCCGAGGCGCTGGTCGAGGAGATCCGCGCCGCGCTCACCCACGACCTGGACGCCCCGGCCGCGCTCGCCGCGGTCGACCGCTGGGCCGCGCTCCAGCACGGCACGGGCGGCACGGACGAAGGCGCCCCCGGCGTCGTCTCGCGTGCCGTGGACGCCCTCCTGGGCGTCGCGCTGTAACGGTTCCCCCTACGATCGGGCGCCGGGCGGAGTGATCCGCCCGGCGCCCTGTGCGTGCCGCCGCCCTACTGCTTGTTGACGATGACGGCCTGCAGCGCGTTGGTCGCCGTGTCGTAGAACCCGATGACCTCCTGCCCGAAGGCGAAGGCCTCCTGCACCTGGTCGTGCGTCACCTGGTTCGGGTTCACCAGCTGGCGCCAGCCGTCGTCGATGAACAGGTAGAGGATCGACGGCTGCCCCGGCAAGGGCGTGACGACGTCCCAGAACTTGGTGGCGATGCCGGTCACGAGCGACGCGGCCTGCACCGCGCTCGGCAGCACGAGCGGCTGCCCGAGCCCCGGCGACTGCGCCTGCTGTCCGCCGAGTTGCTGAAGAAGGTGCTCGAAGGGCTGCTGCCGGCCGATCTGCTGGAGCTGCTGCTGGAGATGCGGAGGAATCTGCTGCTGCGGCATCTGCCGGCCCATGTCGTGGCCGGCCATGTCCTGCTGCTCGTAGGGCTGTTGCATCTGCCCGCCGTACTGCTGCGGGATCTGCTGACCGAACTCCTGCTGACCATAGGGCTGCTGGATCCGACCGCCGAACTCCTGCTGTCCGTACGACTGCTGCGGCTGGGTTCCGTAGGGCTGCTGCGGGCTCATGCCCTGCTGCGGTCCGAACTGCTGCGGAGGAGACGTGGTCGGTCCCTGCTGCCCCTGCTGTCGGTCCTGTTGCTGCGCCTGCGGGTGTCCCTGCCGGCTCGTCTGCGGGATGGTGCTCATGCGGTTGCCACCTTCCGTCAATGGTTGGTTGCGTTCCGTTCCGTCGGTCCCGGGAGCCTGGTCCTCAGCCCGTGACGACCAGGCCGACGATCTCGTCGTCCGAGAACCAGACGCGTACGTCGGGACGTCCTCCCGCGAAGGCGGCCTGCACCGCCTGGGTGATCTCGGGGGACGGATGGGCGAGGTTGCGCCAGGCTCCGGAGACGTGGAGCCGGAGCCGTGGCGGCAGTTCGGGCGGGTACGGCATCAACTCGGCCCAGTACCACTCGGCCCGGCCCGAGCCGACCGCCTCCGGCAGCAGCCAGGCGACCGCCGCCCTGATGTCGGGCCGGTTGCCGATCCGCTGGGACGCGGGCCGGTCCGGCGCGTCCTGCTGCGGGGAGCCGGTGGCCCGCAGCACCGCACGGGCACGCTCCGGGGACATCGGTGCCTGGCCGGCCGCCTTGAGCATGCCCTGCAGCGCGGCCAGGGCACCGACCACCACGGGGGAGGCGGAGGAGGTCCCGGAGAACGTGTCCGTGTACCAGGCGATCTCCTCGGCGCCGCCCTGCAGATCGCCGGGCCGGTCCCAGGAGCCGCCCGTCGTGGTGACCTCGCGTCCCCAGCCCTGGGTGTCCACGCGCGCCCCGTAGTTGGAGAACGCCAGGCGTGACCGGTCCGGGCCGTGGTCGCGGCCGTGGGTGCCGGGCGGCGGTGCGCCGGCACCGACGAGGATCGCCCCGGACGACCGGTTGGAGGGGTTGAACGGGTTGCGCCACCACTCGGGGAACTCCGCGGGCCGCCGTTCGTACACCCCGTCGTCGAGCGACTCGGCACCGTTGCCCGCGGCCGCCACCACGACGATGCCCCGGGCGGTCGCGTCCTGGACGGCGGCGAAGTCGTCCGGCCACCACTCCAGCGGGATGTAGCCCTCCTGGCTGTCCCGCTCCTCGAAGTCGAACCGGGGCCCGGGGGCGTGCAGTTCGATCAGGATGATGTCACCCGGGCTCAGCCGCTCGGCCGCCGCGTGGACCGCTGCCGCCGTACCGATGCCCTGGAAGGAGGCGGCGGCGGTCACGGCGTCCGGCGCCACACCGGTGATCCCCTGCTCGTCGCGGTCGCCGCCGATGACGCCGATCACGGCCGTGCCGTGGTTGCGCCAGGCGAGGTCCGTGAGCGGTGTGCCGACCACCACCCCGGCGAGCTTGGAGGCCAGGTCCTCGTGCCCGAGCTGCCAGGCGCCCTCCACGTCGATGACCGTGACGTTCCGGCCCGCACCGCCCGGCCGTTGCCAGGCCCAGTACGCGTCGATGCCCTCGGGCGCCGGACGCAGGTAGCCCTGGCGGCTCGTGAAGTCGGGGGTGACGGGCGCCCCCTCCTTCCGCCGCCGGCCGTCGTCGGAGCTCCGGCCGGTCCAGCCCGCCGGAGCTCCCGAGGCTGTGGAGGCCGGCACGGCGCCGGGCTTCACGTACGCCGAGTCGATCTCCGGGAGCGCGGCGATCCGGGCGCGCAGTTCCTGGGCACGGCTGCGCACGCCGTGCACCCGGTAGAAGAGGGCGAGATCGGGGCCGCTCCCGGTGCCCGCCGCGCTGGACTGCTGAAGGCGTTCCTCGCTGCCGAACAGCGGTTCCAGGGCGAGCTGTTCGTCGCTGAGGAACATATTGAGGGCCGAGACGTCGGCGCCCGCCGCCGAGCGGACGCCCTCGGCCCGGGCGCGCAGCCTGGCCTCCGGACGTGCGACGACGATCAGCTCCTGCTCGGCTCCTCGGTAGGTGAATCCCGCTCCGTCGGGCCCCGGCCCGGACGTTCCCGGGCCCTGCGCCGGCTGTACCTGGTCGGTCATCGCGTACCGCTCCCTTCGATCCCTGGGGTGCCGGTCCCTGCGTGTGCTCCGCCGTGCCGTGACGCTGTGCCTCGCGCTGTCGCCCCGATCACGTCCCGTCGCCGGGCGGGGCCTCCGGGGCTCAACCTGGCACGCCCACGGCCTCCCGTCCACCCTGTCTTCGCCAACGTGGTTTGAGAACAAGTTGAATGGGGAAACCTGTGCAATCCGTCCGGAACCAGATGTCACGCCTCAATCAGGCCAAACACTGGCGAGACGGATGTCATGTGCCGGGAGGACAGCGGTCGTTGACGACATGACAGAGGGGCGGGGCGCGTCGTGCGCGCCCCGCCCCTCTGTCGTGCAGTTCTACGGCTCCGGCCGGTCGACTTGTCGTCCCGCCGCTCCGCTCAGTCCTCGGAGGGGTCCGACGTGTCGGAGGGTCCGGAGGCGTCGGAGGGGTCCGAGGTCTCGGGCGCGTCGGGCGCTCCCGACGGACGCGGGGAGTCCCCGGAGCCGGGCGCGCGCCCCCGGGTGTCCGAGCGGGCCCCGCCGGCCGTCTCGTCCGTCCCCTTGCGCGGCTCGGCGTCCGATCCGCCGTCCTGTCCCGCGTCGGACTCGGGGCGCTGCGCCATCGGCGGCCGCCCCCGTCCGCCGGGCGTGCCGGGGGTGTCGCGGAGGTACGACTCGCCGCTCTCCGTCGCGTGGCCGCCCGACCCGGCGGGCGGGCCGCCGCCGTCCCTGCGGCGCAGGTAGCGCTCGAACTCGCGGGCGATCGCCTCGCCGGACGCCTCGGGAAGCTCGGCGGTGTCCCGGGCCTCCTCCAGCGTCTGCACGTACTCGGCGACCTCGCTGTCCTCGGCGGCCAGCTGGTCGACCCCGAGCTGCCAGGCCCGCGCGTCCTCGGGCAGCTCGCCCAGCGGGATCCGCAGGTCGATGAGGTCCTCCAGGCGGTTGAGGAGGGCCAGGGTCGCCTTCGGGTTGGGCGGCTGCGACACGTAGTGCGGTACGGCGGCCCACAGCGACACCGCCGGGACACCGGCGTGGGTGCACGCCTCCTGGAGGATGCCGACGATGCCCGTGGGGCCCTCGTACTTGGTCTCCTCCAGGTCCATCGTGCGGGCCAGGTCGGCGTCCGAGGTGACGCCGCTGACCGGCACCGGACGGGTGTGCGGGGTGTCACCGAGCAGCGCGCCCATGATCACCACCAGCTCGACGCCCAGCTCGTGCGCGAAACCGAGCAGCTCGTTGCAGAACGAGCGCCAGCGCATCGACGGCTCGATCCCGCGGACCAGCACCAGGTCGCGGGGCTTGTCGCCGCCGACCCGGACCACCGAGAGGCGCGTCGTGGGCCAGGTGATCTTGCGGACGCCGCCGTCCAGCCAGACGGTCGGCCGGTTGACCTGGAAGTCGTAGTAGTCCTCGGCGTCGAGCGCCGCGAACACCTCGCCCTTCCATTCCTTGTCCAGGTGCGCGACCGCCGTGGAGGCGGCGTCGCCGGCGTCGTTCCAGCCCTCGAACGCGGCCACCATGACTGGGTCGATCAGCTCGGGAACCCCCTCCAGCTCGATCACCCAGCGCCTCCTTCCGATGTGCCCTCGCGTACGCACCAACCTTACGGCGTGCCGAGGGGCCCGCTGCAGCCCCCTCGCACGGGGGAGTGAACGGATCACTGCCCCGTCCGGGGCCCCGAAACACGCCGGACCACCGTCCCGGACGACCCGTCAGTCATCCGAGCTGTACACGGTCAACTCGCCCGAGCGGCCGGACCCTTGCGCTCTGTCCGTCCCATAGGTCGGATGACGGCGAGAGGTCGGATGTCCGCGCGACGCCTCGCCCCCGGCGCCGGGGGCGAGTGGCACAGAGGGCCGAGCGGTGCCTACAGCGTGGACCTGAGCCACTGCTCCACGCTGGCGATGTGCACGGTCGCCCAGGACCGCGCCGCCTCCGCGTCCCGGTCCCGCAGGGCGGCCAGGATGGCCCGGTGTTCGTGCAGGGTGCGGCTGACGGCGTCCTCCTGGGTCAGCCCCCGCCAGACCCGCGCCCGGGTGGTGGGCCCGGACAGCCCGTCGAGGAGCGAGCAGAGCACCGAGTTGCCCGACGTCCGCACGATGCCCCGGTGGAAGTCCAGGTCCGCGGCGACGAGTTCCTCCACGGACGGCTCCGGGCCCAGCTTGTCCAACTGATCCGCGAGGGCGTCCAGTTCCGCCTCGCCGATGAGCGTGGCCGCCATCGCGGTGGCCGCGGGCTCCAGGATGCGGCGCACCGCGAGGAACTCCAGGACCGTGTCGTCGCGGTGGAAGTCCACGACGAAACTCAGGGCCTCCAGCAGCAGTTGCGGGTCGAGGCTCGTGACGTACGTGCCGTCGCCCTGGCGCACGTCCAGGATGCGGATGAGGGACAGGGCCCGGACGGCCTCCCGCAGGGAGTTGCGGGACAGCCCCAGGTCGGCCGCCAGCTCGCTCTCCTTGGGGAGCCGGTCGCCGGGACGCAGCGCGCCGGAGACGATCATTCCCTTGATCTTCTCGATCGCCTCGTCGGTGACTGCCATGGCGGGGCCTCCTGGTGGCTCAGGATGTCCCCTCAGACATCCGATGTCTCAGGGGCCATTATGCGGGGTGCGCCCGCCCGCACAGGAAGCATCCGGAGGCGGGACGCCCCACACGGCCGCCGGAGGACGGGACCGCGGGCCCGACCCGAAAGGACCCCGGGCGCGGGTGAGGGGCGGCACCCCCCGTGGGAGCCGCCCCTCACACCGCCGCGGGTGCCTACTTCCGGTCGAGCAGGTCCTGCACGCGACCACGGACGTCGTCCGTGGCCAGGCCGCGGATGGTCAGGGTGGTACGGCGGCGCAGCACGTCGTCGGCCGTCTCGGCCCACTCGTTGTCGCGCGCGTAGACGACCTGCGCCCAGATCTCCGGGGCGTCCGGGTGGACGCGCTCGGCGAGTTCGGGGTTCTCGTTCGCCAGGCGGGCGATGTCGAAGGCCAGCGAGCCGTAGTGGGTGGACAGGTGCCGCGCGGTGTCGGCGGCCATACGGGGGCCGGGCGCGGGCCCGTCCACCAGGAGGCGGTGCGCGACGGCGCGCGGGTTGGCGACGCCGGGCAGCGGCATCTTCTTCGGCAGCTCGGAGATCGGCTCGAAGTCCTCACCCAGCGGATGGCCGGGCAGCGACTCCAGCTTCTTCATGATCGTGCGGCCGATGTGCCGGAAGGTGGTCCACTTGCCGCCCGCGACGGACAGCATGCCGCCGCGGCCCTCGGTGACGACCGTCTCCCGCTTGGCCTTGGAGGTGTCGCCGGGACCGCCCGGCAGCACCCGCAGACCGGCGAAGGAGTACGTGATCAGGTCCCGGTCGAGCTGCTGGTCGCGGATGGAGAACGCGGCCTCGTCGAGGATCTGGGTTATGTCCTTGTCGTTGACCGCGACCTCGCCCGGGTCGCCCTCGTACTCCTCGTCGGTGGTGCCGAGCAGGAGCATGTCCTCCCAGGGGAGGGCGAAGGTGATGCGGTACTTGTCGATCGGGGTGGCGAGCGCGGCCTTCCACGGCGCGGTCCGCTTGAGGACCAGGTGCGCGCCCTTGGACAGCCGGATCGACGGAGCCGCGTTCGGGTCCTCCAGCTTGCGCAGGTGGTCGACCCACGGCCCGGTCGCGTTCAGCACCAGACGGGCGTTCACGCCGAACTCGTCCCCGGAGAGACGGTCCCGCAGCTCGGCGCCGGTGACCCGGCCCCGGGTGAAGCGCAGCCCGGTGACCTCGGCGTGGTTGAGGACCGCGGCGCCGGACTCGACGGCCGCGCGGACCGTCATGAGCGCCATGCGGGAGTCGTTCATCTGGTCGTCGCCGTAGACGGCGACGGCCTTGAGGTTGTCGGTGCGCAGTTCGGGCACGTCCTGCGCGGCCTTGGCGGGGCTGAGCAGGTGGCCGACGCCGTCGCCGAACGCGGAGAGGGCGGAGTAGGCGAAGACGCCCGCTCCGAGCTTCGCCGCGCCGTGCGGCCCGCCCTTGTACACGGGGAGGTAGAAGGTGAGCGGGTTCGCCAGGTGGGGGGCCACCTGACGGGAGACCGCACGGCGCTCGAAGTGGTTCTCCGCCACCAGCTTCACCGCGCCGGTCTGCAGGTAGCGCAGACCGCCGTGCAGAAGCTTGGAGGAGGCGGAGGAGGTGGCGCCGGCGAAGTCACCGGCGTCGACCAGGGCCACCCGCAACCCGGACTGCGCGGCGTGCCAGGCGGTCGAGATGCCCAGGATGCCGCCGCCGATCACGAGAAGGTCGTACGTCGCCTTGGAAAGCTGCTCCCGGGTCTCGGCGCGGCTCGGGTTGGAGCCGGAGGCCGGGTGCGTACCGAGGGCAGGCACGGACTGCAGGGTGGACTGGCTGGTCATTGCGGGTTCTTACTCCTCGTCAGTTCTCGTCTTCGATCCAGCCCATGGTCCGTTCCACGGCCTTGAGCCAGCTCTTGTACTCACGGTCGCGGACGTCCGCGGCCATGTTCGGGGTCCATTCCGCGGCCCGGCGCCAGTTGGCGCGCAGGTCCTCGGTGTTGGTCCAGAAGCCGACGGCCAGGCCGGCGGCGTAGGCGGCGCCGAGGCAGGTGGTCTCGGCGACCATCGGACGCACCACGGGGGCGTCCAGGACGTCGGCCAGGGTCTGCATCAGCAGGTTGTTGGAGGTCATGCCGCCGTCGACCTTGAGCGCCGTGAGCTCGACGCCGGAGTCCTTGGTCATGGCGTCGCTGATCTCACGGGTCTGCCAGGCGGTGGCCTCCAGGACGGCGCGCGCGATGTGCGCCTTGGTGACGTACCGGGTGAGGCCGGCGATCACACCGCGGGCGTCGGGACGCCAGTACGGGGCGAACAGACCGGAGAAGGCCGGCACGAAGTAGGCACCGCCGTTGTCCTCGACCGAGGAGGCGAGCGTCTCGATCTCGGCGGCGGACTTGATCAGGCCCATCTGGTCGCGCATCCACTGCACCAGGGAGCCGGTGACCGCGATGGAGCCCTCGAGCGCGTAGACCGGCTGCTGGTCGCCGATCCGGTAGCCGACGGTGGTCAGCAGGCCCGAGTACGAGTTGATGATCTTGTCGCCGGTGTTCATCAGCATGAACGTGCCGGTGCCGTACGTGGACTTGGCCTCACCCTCGGCGAAACAGGTCTGGCCGAACAGGGCCGCCTGCTGGTCGCCGAGCGCGGAGGCGACCGGGATGCCGCCGAGCAGCTCGCCGAGCGGGCCGCCGGTGACCTCGCCGTACACCTCGGCGGAGGAGCGGATCTCGGGCAGCATCGCCAGCGGGACGCCGATCGACTCGGCGATCTGCTCGTCCCAGGCCAGGGTGTGCAGGTTCATCAGCATGGTGCGCGACGCGTTGGTCACGTCGGTGACGTGCCTGCCACCGTTCACGCCGCCGGTCAGGTTCCAGATGACCCAGCTGTCCATGGTGCCGAAGAGGATGTCGCCGGCCTCGGCGCGCTCCCGCAGGCCCTCGACGTTGTCCAGCAGCCAGCGGGCCTTGGGGCCGGCGAAGTACGAGGCGAGGGGCAGCCCGGTCTGGCGGCGGAAGCGGTCCTGGCCGACGTTGCGGCCCAGTTCCCGGCAGAGGGCGTCGGTGCGGGTGTCCTGCCAGACGAGGGCGTTGTGGACGGGCTCACCGGTGTTCTTGTCCCAGAGCAGCGTGGTCTCGCGCTGGTTGGTGATGCCGATGGCCTTGATGTCGTCGCGGGTGATGCCGGCCTTCGAGATGGCTCCGGCGACGACCTCCTGGACGTTGGTCCAGATCTCGGCGGCGTCGTGCTCGACCCAGCCCGGCTTCGGGAAGATCTGCTCGTGCTCCTTCTGGTCGACGGAGACGATGCGTCCGTCGCGGTCGAAGACGATGCAGCGGGAGGAGGTGGTGCCCTGGTCGATCGCGGCGATGAAGGGCCCGGCGGTGTGGGCGTCGGTCACGGTGTGCTCCGTAGCTCTCGGGTGTCGTTCTCAGGCGTGATGACGAGTGACGGCCGTCGTGTCACTTGAAGGCGATGTTGTACAGGCCGCCGGCTATGGCGCCGCCGATGAGCGGGCCGGCCACCGGTATCCAGGCGTAGCTCCAGTCCGAGCCGCCCTTGTTGGGCAGCGGCAGCAGGGCGTGGACGATGCGCGGACCCAGGTCGCGGACCGGGTTGATGGCGTAGCCGGTCGGTCCGCCGAGCGAGAGACCGATACCCACGACGACCAGCGCGGTCACCATGGCGCCGAGGACGCCGAGTCCGTTGCCGTTGTCGTTCAGACCCTGGGTGAGGATCGCGAGGACCAGGACGACGGTGGCGATGATCTCCGTCGCGAGGTTCTGCACCGCGTTGCGGATCTCGGGGCCGGTGGAGAAGATCCCGAGCACCGGACCGGCCTTCGGCGCGGTCTTCTGGTCGACCAGGCCTTCCTCGGCCGGCTGCTCGGCGAGGATCTCCGGATCGGTGAGATGCGCCTGGAACTGTCCGTAGTACGTGATCCAGACCAGGACGGCGCCGATCATCGCGCCGAGGAGCTGGGAGCCGAGGTAGAGCGGGACATCGCTCCACTTGGTGCCGCCCTCGATCGCGAGACCGATGGTCACCGCCGGGTTCAGATGGGCGCCGGAGACTCCGCCCGCGAGATACGCGCCGGTCAGGACCGCGAAGCCCCAGCCGAACGTGATCGCGAGCCAGCCGGCGTTCTGCGCCTTCGAGCGCTTGAGAGTGACGGCGGCGCACACGCCGCCGCCGAGCAGGATGAGTACGGCGGTACCGATGGTCTCGCCGATGAAGATGTCGGAGCTGGACACCCGCGACTCCTTTGTCCTTCGTCCAGGGGAAGCCGAACCCCGGGTCCCACCGGTGGTTCGTGCTCTCGGGAAGTGAGAGCGGTGTCGGCCCTGGCATTGCCACACTGTAACTCTTATTGCCGGTAACTGTTCGACAATGCCGACCGATGGACGGGAGTCTTGCTCTCGCGTTACCAGCTCGTCAAGAGTCCTGTTATCGAAAACACGATCGTTATTGATTGCCGTGTGCTATCGATCGCGGCCGGCCGGCCGCGCGCCGGCGCGTGCACGGCCCGGGGCATGGCGAAGGCCGGGAAGCATTCCGCTTCCCGGCCTCGTGCCGTACGAACCTCCCTGCGGCGCCCCGCGCCTCAGAAGCGCCCGGCGCCCAGGTCCCGCGACACCGCGCGGGCGCAGTCCCGGACCGCGGCGATCAGGTCCGGGCGCAGCTCCCCGTCCTGGCAGACCCGCTCCACGGCCCCGGTGATGCCCACAGCGCCGACCGGCATCCGCCGCCGGTTGTGGATGGGGGCGGCGACGGAGGCCACGCCCGTCCAGGTCTCCTCGACGTCGGCCGCGTACCCGCGCGCGCGGGTGATGTCCAGGACGCCCTCGAACTGGTCCAGCGCGCTGACCGTCCGCGGCGTGAACGCCGTGCGTTCGACCTCCAGGACCTCGCTGTGCGCCACCGGGTCGTAGGCCGACAGCACCTTGCCGAGGGCGGTCGAGTGCAGCGGCTGCATCGCCCCCACCTCCAGGACCTGGCGGCTGTCGTCGGGCCGGAAGACGTGGTGCACGATCAGGACGCCCTGCTGGTGCAGCACGCCCAGATAGACGCTCTCGCCGCTGGAGCGCGCCAGGTCGTCGGTCCACACCAGGGCGCGCGCCCGCAGTTCGTGCACGTCGAGATAGGTGGTGCCGAGGCGCAGCAGTTCGGCGCCCAGCTGGTAGCGGCCGGAGGCCGGGTCCTGCTCCACGAACCCCTCCTGCTGGAGGGTGCGCAGGATGCCGTGGGCCGTACCCTTGGCCAGGCCCAGCGAGGAGGCGATGTCCGACAGGCCGAGCTGGCGCTCGCCGCCCGCGAGCAGCCGCAGCATCGCCGCCGCCCGTTCGAGCGACTGGATGTTCCGTGCCATCGCCGTGCTGCCTCCGTCCCCTTCGACCGTCGGCATGCGCCTGACCGCCACCGTTCGGCAATGTCGAACACTACCGGTCGTAGCCGGGCTCTCGCCAATGGGTGGTCGCCACATGTTTCGCCGTTCTCCACACCTTCGTCACCCGCGCCACGCCCGTCCGTCCCGTGGACGCCCACGACCGTTCCCCGGTGCTCCGGGCTACCCTGACGGCGTGCGCCTTCCACGGGAAGCGCAAAGCCGACAGCCGTCGCACTCCAGGGAGCACCTTCATGGCCTCGTTGCCGACCCCGTCCCTTTCGTCCGGTCCCGAGGAGGGCCGCAGGCGAACCGACGCACTCCGAGAGGCGCTCGCCACCCGTGTGGTGGTGGCCGACGGCGCCATGGGCACGATGCTGCAGGCGCAGGACCCGACGCTCGAGGACTTCGAGAACCTCGAAGGCTGCAACGAGATCCTGAACGTCACCCGTCCGGACATCGTCCGCTCCGTCCACGAGGCCTACTTCGAGGTCGGCGTCGACTGCGTGGAGACGAACACCTTCGGCGCGAACCACTCCGCGCTGGCCGAGTACGACATCCCCGAGCGGGTTCACGAACTGTCGGAGGCCGGCGCCCGGCTCGCCCGCGAGGTCGCCGACGCGTTCGGTGCCCGTGACGGCCGCCAGCGCTGGGTCCTCGGTTCCATCGGCCCCGGCACCAAGCTGCCGACCCTCGGCCACGTCGCGTACGGCACGCTCCGCGACGGCTTCCAGGCCAACGTCGAGGGTCTGCTCGCCGGCGGCGCCGACGCCCTGATCGTCGAGACCACCCAGGACCTCCTGCAGACGAAGTCGTCCATCCTCGGGGCGCACCGCGCCATGGAGGCGACCGGCGTCCAGGTGCCCCTGCTCGTCTCCATGGCCTTCGAGACCACCGGCACCATGCTGCTGGGCTCCGAGATCGGCGCCGCGCTCACCGCGCTGGAGCCGCTCGGCATCGACATGATCGGCCTCAACTGCTCGACCGGCCCCGCCGAGATGAGCGAGCACCTGCGCTACCTCACCCGGCACTCCCGCATCCCGCTGCTCTGCATGCCGAACGCCGGCCTGCCCGTCCTCACGAAGGACGGCGCCCACTTCCCGCTCGACGCGGAGGGCCTCGCCGACGCCCAGGAGAACTTCGTACGGGACTACGGCCTGTCCCTGGTCGGCGGCTGCTGCGGTACGACGCCGGAGCACCTGCGCCAGTTGGTGGAGCGCGTCAACGGAGTGGCGCCCGGCGAGCGCGACCCGCGCCCCGAGCCCGGTGCCGCCTCGCTCTACCAGACCGTCCCGTTCCGCCAGGACACCGCCTACATGGCGATCGGCGAGCGCACCAACGCCAACGGCTCGAAGAAGTTCCGCGAGGCCATGCTGGAAGCCCGCTGGGACGACTGCGTGGAGATGGCCCGCGACCAGATCCGCGAGGGCGCGCACATGCTCGACCTGTGCGTCGACTACGTCGGCCGCGACGGCGTCGCCGACATGGACGAACTGGCGGGACGCTTCGCCACCGCCTCGACGCTGCCGATCGTCCTCGACTCCACCGAGGTCCCCGTGATCCGCGCGGGCCTGGAGCGGCTCGGCGGCCGCGCGGTCATCAACTCGGTCAACTACGAGGACGGCGACGGCCCCGAGTCCCGGTTCGCGAAGGTCACGCGGCTCGCCCAGGAACACGGCGCCGCGCTGATCGCGCTGACCATCGACGAGGAGGGCCAGGCCCGCACCGTCGAGACCAAGGTCGCCATCGCCGAACGGCTCATCGAGGACCTGACGGGCAACTGGGGCATCCACGAGTCCGACATCCTCATCGACACCCTCACCTTCACCATCTGCACCGGCCAGGAGGAGTCCCGCAAGGACGGCATCGCGACGATCGAGGCGATCCGCGAACTCAAGCGCCGCCGCCCGGACGTCCAGACCACCCTCGGCCTGTCCAACATCTCCTTCGGCCTCAACCCGGCCGCCCGCATCCTGCTCAACTCGGTGTTCCTGGACGAGTGCGTCAAGGCCGGCCTCGACTCGGCGATCGTGCACGCCTCCAAGATCCTGCCGATCGCCCGCTTCAGCGAGGAAGAGGTCACCACCGCCCTCGACCTCATCCACGACCGCCGCGCCGAGGGCTACGACCCGCTCCAGAAGCTGATGGCGCTGTTCGAGGGCGCCACCACCAAGTCCCTCAAGGCCGGCAAGGCCGAGGAACTGGCCGCGCTGCCCCTGGACGAGCGCCTCAAGCGACGGATCATCGACGGCGAGAAGAACGGCCTGGAGGCCGACCTGGAAACCGCGCTCCAGGACCGCCCCGCCCTCGACATCGTCAACGCGACCCTCCTGGACGGCATGAAGGTCGTCGGCGAGCTGTTCGGTTCCGGCCAGATGCAGCTGCCGTTCGTGCTCCAGTCCGCCGAGGTCATGAAGTCGGCCGTGGCCTTCCTCGAACCGCACATGGAGAAGTCGGACGCGGAGGGCAAGGGCACCATCGTCCTCGCGACCGTGCGCGGCGACGTCCACGACATCGGCAAGAACCTCGTCGACATCATCCTGTCGAACAACGGCTACAACGTCGTCAACCTCGGCATCAAGCAGCCGGTCTCCGCGATCCTGGACGCCGCCCAGGAGCACCGGGCCGACGTCATCGGCATGTCCGGGCTCCTGGTCAAGTCCACGGTGATCATGAAGGAGAACCTGGAGGAGCTGAACCAGCGCGGCCTGTCCGCCGACTACCCGGTGATCCTCGGCGGCGCCGCCCTGACCCGGGCCTACGTCGAACAGGACCTGTACGAGATCTACCAGGGCGAGGTCCGCTACGCCCGGGACGCCTTCGAGGGCCTGCGCCTGATGGACGCGCTGATCGGCGTCAAGCGCGGTGTGCCCGGTGCGGTGCTCCCGGAGCTGAAGCAGCGCCGAGTACGGGCCGCGGTGGACACCGTGGTCGAGGAGCGCCCCGAAGAGGGCCACGTCCGCTCCGACGTCTCCACCGACAACCCGGTGCCGACCCCGCCCTTCGCGGGCACCCGCGTCATCAAGGGCATCCAGCTCAAGGAGTACGCCTCCTGGCTGGACGAGGGCGCCCTGTTCAAGGGCCAGTGGGGCCTCAAGCAGGCCCGCGCGGGCGACGGTCCCACGTACGACGACCTCGTCGAGACCGAGGGCCGGCCGCGGCTGCGCGGTCTGCTGGACCGGCTCCAGACCGACAACCTGCTGGAGGCGGCCGTCGTCTACGGCTACTTCCCGTGCGTGTCCAAGGACGACGACCTGATCATCCTGGACGAGCGGGGCAACGAGCGGACCCGCTTCAGCTTCCCCCGCCAGCGCCGCGGACGTCGGCTGTGCCTGGCCGACTTCTTCCGCCCGGAGGAGTCGGGGGAGACCGACGTGGTCGGCTTCCAGGTCGTCACGGTCGGCTCCCGCATCGGCGAGGAGACCGCCAAGCTCTTCGAGGCCAACGCCTACCGCGACTACCTCGAACTCCACGGCCTGTCCGTGCAGCTGGCCGAGGCGCTCGCCGAGTACTGGCACGCGCGCGTGCGTTCCGAACTGGGCTTCGCGGGGGAGGACCCCGCCGGGATCGAGGACATGTTCGCGCTGAAGTACCGCGGCGCGCGCTTCTCGCTCGGCTACGGGGCCTGTCCCAACCTGGAGGACCGCGCCAAGATCGCGGACCTGCTGCAGCCCGAGCGGATCGGCGTCCACCTCTCCGAGGAGTTCCAGCTGCACCCGGAGCAGTCCACCGACGCCATCGTGATCCACCACCCGGAGGCGAAGTACTTCAACGCACGGTGACCGCCCCGACGCGCTGCGCCGCGAGCCGCCGAGCGCACTGATCGGATAAGTCGTACACTGGTCGGTCCACCGCAGGCCGGTTGTCCCTTGCACGAAAAGGGGCGACCGGCCTGATCGTCCCTCAAGGAGGTGCGCCAGGATGACCAGTACGGTCCCCGCGCTCGGAACCCGTACGGCCGAAGGCTCCGCCCTGCAGGCCGTTCTCCTCGACATGGACGGAACCCTGGTCGACACCGAGGGATTCTGGTGGGACGTGGAGGTCGAGGTCTTCAAGGCCCTCGGGCACGCCCTGGACGAGTCCTGGCGGCACGTGGTGGTCGGCGGCCCCATGACCCGCAGCGCGGGTTTCCTCATCGAGGCCACCGGCGCCGACATCACCCTCGCCGAGCTGTCCGTGCTGCTCAACGACGGTTTCGAGGCGCTGATCGGGCAGTCGTTGCCCCTGATGCCGGGTGCGACCAGACTCCTGGCCGAACTGGCCGCCCACGAGATCCCCACGGCCCTGGTCTCCGCCTCGCACCGGCGGATCATCGACCGCGTCCTCGGCTCGATCGGCCCCCACTTCTTCACCCTGACCGTCGCGGGCGACGAGGTGGAACGGACCAAGCCGTTCCCCGACCCCTATCTCCTCGCCGCCGCCCGGCTCGGCGCGGAACCCGGCCGCTGCGCCGTCATCGAGGACACCGCGACGGGTGTCGCCGCGGCCGAGGCCGCCGGATGCCATGTGGTCGCCGTCCCCTCCGTCGCCCCCATCGAGCCTGCGTGGCGCCGCACGGTGGTCACGTCGTTGGAAGAAGTCGACCTGCCATTCCTGCACGGGCTGATGACGGAAAAGAACTGACCCTTCACCGAGGGTGTGCCGTCGAATCACTCACTGTGCGGAGTCGAATACCGGAATTGACCCGAGGGTTCCCTGTGGTAACCGCGGGCGAGGGCTCCCCCGGAATGCGCAATCGGGCGGATGGCTGAATTCCGGTACTCTCCAACCGAGTTGACACTGTGACGTTCGTCACTTAACGGGGGGTCGACAGGGGGACCGACTTGTGTGTTGACCCCCCATTCGTGAGGGCTCGGCACGCCCTTGTGTCCCGATTGATGGAACGCTGCACGAATCCTTCCCGTGTCGGGTTATCGGTGCGTCCGCGCCCGGTTTCGCAGCGTGAGCGCACCACAACTCCAGTGGCTGCGGGCCGTCCTGGCGGTGCGGACTAATGTCATCGCGAGAACGTCGCCGTAACCCCGTGACCCGCCGCGCCACCCCTGCATGCCGGCTCGCGGAAACTACAGCTCTGGAGAAACTCGAGCATGAACCGCAAGACTTTGGTGCTGCCGGCCGTGGTCGGTCTGCTCGCCCCGGTGCTCGCTGCGTGTGGTGGGTCCGACAGCGGCAGCAGCAGTGGCGATGCCATCGTTGTCGGCACCACGGACCGGTTCACCGCGTCGAAGGACGCCCCGGCTCCGTTCGACCCCGCCTACGCGTACGACGTCGGCACCTGGAACGTGCTGCGCCAGACCGTGCAGACGCTGATGATCCAGCCGCGCGGCGACGGTGAGCCCGAGCCCGAGGCCGCGGAGAAGTGCGGGTTCAGCGACAGCGGCAACGAGCGTTACTCGTGCACGCTGCGCGAAGGTCTGAAGTTCTCCAACGGCGACGCGGTCACCGCGAAGGACGTCAAGTTCTCCATCGACCGTGCGCGCGCCATCAAGGCCGACAGTGGTGTGTTCGCCCTGCTGTCCACCATCGACACGGTCGAGACCCAGGGCGACCGCGAGGTGATCTTCCACCTCAAGAGCGCGGACGCGACCTTCCCGTTCAAGCTGTCGACCCCCGTCGCCGGCATCGTGAACCCGAAGGACTACGACAAGGGCAAGCTGCGCGACGGCTTCTCCGTCGACGGCTCCGGTCCCTACACCCTGGAGTCCGAGGTCAAGGGCGACGCGGTCGTCAAGGCCGTCTTCAGCAAGAACCCGAACTACAAGGGTCAGCTGAAGGTGAAGAACTCCAAGGTCGAGATGCGGTCCTTCGCGGACGCCGACGCCATGGGAACCGCCCTCGAAAAGGGCGACATCGACCTGATGACCCGCTCGATGACGCCCACGCAGATCACCAAGCTGTCCAACGCCGCGGGCGGCAACGTCAACCTGAACGAGATGCCCGGTCTCGAGATCCGCTACCTGGCCTTCAACACCAACGCCCCGTCGGTGAAGAACAAGGCCGTCCGCCAGGCCATGGCACAGGTCATCGACCGCGGTGAACTCGTCGCCAAGGTCTACGGAACGCAGGCCGAGCCGCTCTACTCGATGGTCCCCGCGACCATCACCGGCCACTCCAACGCCTTCTTCAACAAGTACGGCGACCCGAGTGTCAGCCGCGCCCGGACCGCGCTGAACAAGGCCGGCATCACCTCTCCGGTCAAGGTCACCCTGCACTACACGACCGACCACTACGGCTCGATCACCAAGCAGGAGTTCGAGATCCTGAAGAAGCAGCTCAACGCGAGCGGCCTCTTCGACGTCAGCATCCAGGGCACCGCCTGGGACAAGTTCGTCCCGGCCGAGCGCGCCAACGACTACGACGTGTGGGGCATGGGCTGGTTCCCCGACTTCCCCGACGCCGACAACTACCTGGCGCCGTTCCTCGACAAGGACAACTTCCTCAAGTCGCCCTACTCGAACAGCAACATCATCAACAACCTGATCCCGGAGTCCCGCCGCGAGGCCGACCGCCTCAGCGCGTCGAAGAGCCTCACGCAGATCCAGGACATCGTCGCCGACGACGTGCCGCTGATCCCGCTCTGGCAGGGCAAGCAGTACATCGCCGCGCGCGACGACATCACGGGTTCGGAGTGGGCGCTCAACTCCTCCTCCACCCTTCAGCTGTGGGAGCTCGGCCGCGGTGTGAGCGGCTGACCGACCGATCCGACCCGGGGCCCCTCGCGGGCCCCGGGTGCACCAGTTCCAACGACAAGGCACTTGCACGTGAACATGCGCAACCAGTGGCCAGTCCTGCCGATCGTGGCGGGGCTGGCCTCCGGCCTGTTGACCGGATGCGGCTCGGAGACGAGCGATTCCGGGAGCGACGGCTCCTCCGTGGTGATGGGGATGTCCGACGACGTCCTCGCCACCGACCCCGCCTCCGGCTACGACCCAGGATCGTGGCTGCTGTTCAACAACGTCTTCCAGTCGCTGTTGAGCTTCCCCAAGGGCGGCACCGAGCCCGAGCCCGAGGCGGCCAAGGAGTGCGCGTTCACCGACACCGGGACCAAGGTGTACAAGTGCACGCTCCAGGACGGTCTGAAGTTCAGCAACGGTGACGCGCTCACCTCCGCGGACGTGAAGTACTCCTTCGACCGCACCATGAAGATCGACGACTCCGCCGGTCCGGCCATCATGTTCCCCATGCTCGACTCGGTCGCGGCGCCCGACTCCAAGACCGTCGTCTTCCGGCTCAAGTACGCCGACGCCACCTTCCCGAGCAAGATCGCCTCCGGCGCCGGCTCGATCGTGGACCACCGGGAGTACGCCACCAACGGCCTCCGCAAGGACCACAAGGCCGTCGGCTCCGGGCCGTACCAGCTCGACTCGTTCGGCGACGACCAGGCCGTCTTCTCGGTCAACCCGCACTACAAGGGCACCGCGGAGGTCCAGAACTCCGGCGTCACGCTGAAGTTCTTCCACGGCGACCAGAAGGCACTGAAGGACGCCGTCCTCAAGAAGCAGGTCGACCTCGCCTACCGAGGCCTCGCCGCCGACGACATCGCGGAGATCCGGAACGACTCCGCGAACAGCGGTATCAGCGTCATCGAGGGCAACAGCGCCGAGGTCCAGCACCTGGTCTTCAACATGAACGACCCGGTCGCCGGCAAGCTCGGCGTCCGCAAGGCCATCGCCTACCTCCTGGACCGCGACGCCCTCGTCGACGACGTCTACGAGGACACGGCCACCCCGCTGTACTCGATCATCCCGACCGGCATCACCGGTCACAGCACGTCCTTCTTCGACACCTACGGCGCCCGCCCCTCGCCGTCGAAGGCAGAGGCCGCCCTGCGCGACGAGGGCATCACCGGCAAGGTGAAGATCACCCTCTGGTCGACCCCCTCGCGCTACGGTCCCTCCACGGACCAGGAGTTCAAGGCGATCGCCAAGCAGCTCAACGCCAGCGGACTGTTCGACGCGACCGTCAAGTCCGTCGCCTACGACCAGTACGAGAAGGACATCGCCCACGGCAAGTACGGCGTCTACGTGAAGGGCTGGGTCCCCGACTACCCGGACCCGGACAACTTCACGGCCCCGTTCTTCGGCAAGGGCAACGTGCTGAGCAACAACTTCAGCAACAGCACCATCACCGGCAGCCTCATCCCGAAGACGGCCGCCGAGAGCGACCGCTCCTCCACCGACGGCTCCTACGGCAAGCTCCAGGACCTGGTCGCCGAGGACCTCCCGATCATCCCGGTCTGGCAGGCCAAGCAGTACGCCGTGGCACGCGACACCATCTACGGCCTCGAATACTGCCTCGACGCCTCGACCGTGTTCCGCTTCTGGGAGATCAAGAAGGACTGACCCCGGGCCGACGCCGTACGCGAAGGGCGCCCGTTCCCCCAGGAACGGGCGCCCTTCGCGCTGCCCGGACGGTCCCGCACGCCGCCGGGCCGGCGTGCGGCGCGCGAGCGGTCGGGCCCGGAGAGGTCACTGCGCCCCGGGACGCACCAGCCCGCTCTCGTACGCGTACACCGCCGCCTGCACGCGGTCGCGGAGCCCCAGCTTCGTCAGGACGTGCCCCACATGCGTCTTGACCGTGGTCTCGCTGACGAAGAGGTCGGCCGCGATCTCCGCGTTCGACAGGCCGCGCGCGACCAGCTTCAGCACCTCGACCTCACGGTCCGTCAGCGTGTGCAGGGTGTCCGGCACCGGCTCGTCACCCGACGGCAGATGCCCCGCGTACTTGTCGAGCAGCCGGCGCGTGATGCTCGGCGCGAGCATCGCCTCGCCCCCCGCCACCACCCGGATCGCCTGCACCAGCTCGTTGGCGGGCGCGTCCTTGAGGAGGAAACCGCTGGCGCCCGCGCGCAGCGCCTCCACCACGTACTCGTCGAGGTCGAACGTCGTCAGGACCAGCACCTTCGCCGGACCGTCCCGGCCGGGGCCGGTGATCTGCCGGGTCGCCTCGACACCGTCCATCCGCGGCATGCGGATGTCCATGAGAACCACATCGGGCTGCAGCGCACGCACCTGATCCAGTGCCTGGAGACCGTCACCGGCCTCGCCGACGACCGCGAGATCCGGCTCCGCCTCCAGAATCATCCGGAAGCCGGTGCGCAGCAGCGGCTGGTCGTCGACCAGTAGGACGCGGATGGCCACGTAAGTCTCCTTCGCTAGTCCGGCCCCATTCTGCCCTGCTCGCGGGGACCCGACTCGGGCGCCCTGACCGCGAGCGGATACGGCGGGGGAGTACCGCCGAATTCCGGACACACCGCCTGGTGGTCGCACCAGCCGCAGAGCTTGGTGGGACGCGGCCGCCACTCGCCCGTCTCCGTCGCCAGCCGGATCGCCTCCCACAGCGCGAGCAGCTTGCGCTCCACCCGCTCCAGGTCGGCGATCACCGGGTCGTACGTCAGCACGTCACCGCTTCCCAGATACACGAGCTGAAGACGGCGCGGGACCACCTGCTTCAGCCGCCACACCACCAGCGCGTAGAACTTCATCTGGAACAGGGCACCCTCGGCGTACTCCGGACGGGGTGCCTTCCCCGTCTTGTAGTCGACGATCCGGACCTCGCCCGTCGGCGCGACGTCGACCCGGTCGATGATGCCGCGCAGGGTGAGACCGGAATCCAGCCGCGCCTCGACGAACAGCTCCCGCTCCGCCGGCTCCAGCCGGGACGGGTCCTCCAGCGTGAACCACCGCTCCACGAGCTGCTCGGCCTCGGTCAGCCAGCGCGCCAGCCGCTCGCCCTCCGGGTCGTCGGCGAACAGCTCCACGACCTCCGGACGCGTCTCGCGCAACCGGTCCCACTGACCGGGGATCAGCGACTTGGCCCGCGGCGCGGTCCGGTCCGCGGCCGGCGCGTCGAACAACCGCTCCAGCACCGCGTGCACCAGCGTGCCTCTGGTCGCCGCCGCGCTCGGCTTCTCGGGCAGCTTGTCGATCACCCGGAAGCGGTACAGCAGCGGACACTGCATGAAGTCACTGGCACGCGAGGGCGACAGCGAGGCGGGCGCACGCGCGACCGCCGGGGCCGGTCCGTCCGCGACAGGCACGACAACGGCCTCGCCGACCGCGGCCACTTCTTCGGGCGCGGCGCCCTCGGTGCTCGTTTCCATGACGACAGACCTTACGGCCCGCCACTGACACCCGGTGATCCCGTTCGGATCGGTACGTCCCGAATGTGGACAACGCACCACCCCGCCGGGCACCGCGCCGCACACGGCGACCCGGGCCCGCACGGCCCCGGCGACAGCGCCCGACCGCCCCCGGCACGGGCGACGGCACGGAAAACAGAGGGGGTGCCGGGGCGGAACGCGCCGCGACGGACGCATACCATCGACCACAGACCCTCCTGCTCCGCATGATCGGGGCGGGGAGACGCTTCGAACGAGGGGACATCGTGGACGAGAGCGGCGGGAGCGGGCAGCCGCGGTCCGGCACCGGCGAGGCGACCGAGGGCCCCGAGAGGCCCGGAGTCTCCGCCGGCCCGGCCGCCGACGCCCAGCGCCCCGGACCGGCCGGACCCGAGACCTCCACCGGGCCGGCGCCCACAGCCCCCGAACACGACGGCACGACCGAGCCGGCCGACAGCGGCACGACACCGGCCCGGCCCGGGACCTCCACCCCCCGCCCCGCTCCCGGACAGAGCCCCGCACCGTCCACACGGGAGGCGCCGAGCACCGCCCCGGCGCCCGACGCCCCGGGACCCGCGCCGCACGACAGCTCCGCGACGCACACCCGGTCACGTTCCGAGGCGGACGACGACCCCGCCGCGCGCACCCGCTCCACGGCCGAGACCGACGACGGAGACGACTCCCCGACCCCGCCGCACCAGGACCACGGCCACCACGACCCCACCGGCACCGGGAACACCCCCGGAACACCTCCCGAGCACCACGACGCCCACCGGACCCTCGCCCACAGCGGCAACACAGGCGGCGGAACCGGCGGCGACGGCAGCGGTGGCGGTGGCGGCAAGGGCGGTCGCCCGCCCCGCCGCCGCAAGGAGCCCGGCGGCGGCCTGCTCATGGGACGGCCGTTCGGCGTCCCCGTGTACGTCGCACCCAGCTGGTTCCTCGTCGCCGCCCTGATCACCTGGGTGTTCGGCGGGCAGCTCGACCGCGTCCTGCCCGAACTCGGCGCCGCCCGCTACCTGGTCTCGCTGTTCTTCGCGGTCGCCTTCTACGCCTCCGTACTCGTCCACGAACTCGCCCACACCGTCGCCGCCCTGCGCTTCAAACTGCCGGTGCGCCGCATCCAGCTCCAGTTCTTCGGCGGCGTCTCCGAGATCGAGAAGGAAGCCGAGACCCCCGGCCGCGAGTTCGTGCTGGCCTTCGTCGGCCCCCTGCTCTCCCTCGTCCTGTCCGGCGTCTTCTACCTCGCCATGCTCCCCGTCGAGCCCGGCACGGTCCCCGGCGTCCTGCTGGCCGGCCTGATGATCTCCAACCTCATCGTCGCCGCGTTCAACCTGCTGCCCGGCCTCCCCCTCGACGGCGGCCGGATGCTCCGCGCCGTCGTCTGGAAGATCACCGGCAGGCCGATGAGCGGAACCGTCGCCGCCGCCTGGGTCGGCCGCGCCCTCGCCGTGTCCGTCCTGATCGGACTGCCCCTGCTCACCCAGTCCTCCGTCCTCGGCGCCGCCCCCGAGGACATCAGCGGCATGGACACCGTCACCGACGCCCTGCTCGCCGCCATCCTCGCGGCGATCATCTGGACCGGCGCCGGCAACAGCCTGCGCATGGCCCGACTCCGCGAACACCTCCCGGATCTGCGCGCCCGCTCCCTCACCCGGCGCGCCGTCCCCGTCGAGACCAGCACCCCCCTCTCCGAGGCCCTGCGCCGCGCCAACGACGCCGGGGCCCGCGCCCTGGTCGTCGTCGACGCCGACGGCGAACCCCTCTCCCTGGTCCGCGAAGCGGCCATCGTCGGCGTCCCCGAACACCGGCGCCCCTGGGTCGCCGTCAGCGGCCTCGCCCAGGACCTCACCGACGGCATGCGCGTCTCCGCCGAACTCGCCGGCGAGGAACTCCTCGACGTCCTGCGCGCCACCCCCGCCACCGAGTACCTGGTGGTGGAGGACTCGGGCGACATCTACGGCGTCCTGTCCGCCGCCGACGTCGAGCGCGCCTTCGTGAAGGCCATGGCCCGGCCCTCCTGACCCTCCACCGTGGTCGGCGGCCCCGCCCCCGGACCGGTAGGCTGTTCACATGTCCGAACCGACCGGTGCCGCCCGCAGGCGCGGGCCCTTCAAGGTCGGGGACCAGGTTCAGCTGACCGACCCCAAGGGCCGCCACTACACGTTCACGCTCGAGGCCGGGAAGAACTTCCACACCCACAAGGGTTCCTTCCCGCACGACGAGCTGATCGGCGCACCCGAGGGCAGCGTTGTCCGCACCACCGGAAACGTCGCCTACCTCGCGCTGCGCCCCCTGCTCCCCGACTACGTCCTGTCCATGCCCCGCGGCGCCGCCGTGGTCTACCCCAAGGACGCGGGGCAGATCCTGGCCTTCGCCGACATCTTCCCCGGCGCCCGCGTCGTGGAGGCGGGAGTCGGCTCCGGCTCGCTCAGCAGCTTCCTGCTGCGCGCCATCGGCGACCAGGGCATGCTGCACTCGTACGAGCGCCGCGAGGACTTCGCCGAGATCGCCCAGCAGAACGTCGAGCGCTACTTCGGGGGCCCGCACCCCGCCTGGCAGCTCACGGTCGGCGACCTCCAGGACAACCTGAGCGACGCCGACGTGGACCGCGTCATCCTCGACATGCTCGCCCCCTGGGAGTGCCTGGAGGCCGTCTCCAAGGCGCTCGTCCCCGGCGGCATCCTCTGCTGCTACGTGGCGACCACCACCCAGCTCGCGCGGACCGTCGAGTCGATCCGCGAGATCGGCTCCTTCAACGAGCCGACCGCCTGGGAATCGATGATCCGCAACTGGCACATCGAGGGCCTGGCCGTCCGTCCGGACCACCGGATGATCGGCCACACCGGCTTCCTGCTCACCGCCCGCCGCCTCGCGGACGGCGTCGAGCCGCCCATGCGCCGCCGACGCCCCTCCAAGGGCGCCTACGGCGACGACTACACCGGCCCGAACGCCGACGGCGGCTCCGGCCGCTGAGCCATCCAACGCAGCACGGCCGTGGCCGAGTTCCCGAATGTCCCGGGGAACTCGGCCACGGTGCTTTTCCGTTGACCCCGCTCAGGAACACCGTCGGCGGCCCTCTTCACGACCCCTGTCAGGGGCGCCGGACAGAAGCGTCGGGCAGGTCGGTCCGGCGGCCCCGAGCCCCCTCCACGAGCCGTCGGACGGCCGGCGCTGCCCCTCGGCCCACCGTCGCCCACCCCCGCACCCCGGGTGCCGTCCGACCGTCGAGGGGACGCCTCCCCCGACAGGCTGAGAACTCGCTCAGAAGTCCGGACCCCGCCGTTCCCCAGGGCTGTGACGTGTGGCACCATGCGGGACACCCCACCCCCACCGGCACAGCCCCTCACGGGAGACACTCCTAGTGCAGCAATCCGCCGTCCCGGAACTGGCACACACGCACACCAGCCCCCTCCAGTGGGTCGCCACGGCCACCGCCATCGCCGGAGTCGTCGCGTTCTCCTCCGTCCTCCAGCCCGATCCCGCGCGAGCCGCCCAGCCCGCCACCGGAGCGAAAGCGGCCGCGGCCCCCGTCACCGCCCCGGACCCGTCCGGCGTCGAGTTCCCGATCACCTGCGGGCCGGCCAAGGCACTCGTGACGAAGAAGGCCTCGGGCGACCTCGACGGCGACGGCCGCCCCGAGACCGTGGCCGTCGTCCGCTGCGACGCCGGATCCGGAACCCCGCCCAGCGGCGTCTACGTCCTCACCCAGGGTGAGGACGCGAAGAAGCCCCGCGTCGTCGCGACCCTGGTCGACCCCAAGGACCGCCTCAGCGTCACGGACTTCGCGGTCCGCGACGCAGCCGTCACCGCCACCCTGCTCGGCTACTCCTCCGCCGACGTCCCGAGTTGCTGCCCGGACGTCAAGGACGAAGCCAAGTGGCAGTGGAAGAACGGCGCGTTCGTCCGCTCCACCCCCTCGGGCGCCCGGAGCGTCTGAACCCGGACCCGGGTCCGGCACCTCCACCGGGCCCGGCGGGCACACACGGAAAAGACACCCCCCGCCGCGGCGGAGGGTGTCTGGAAGCGGACAACGGTGACACGGGGTGTCCCACGCGTCACTCCGCGTCGGGCCCGTACACCTCGACCTTGTCCGAAACCCTACGGACGTGGATGCAGTCGCCCGGACATTCCTTCGCCGAGTCCGCCACGTCACGCAGAAGCGTCAGCGGTACGGCCGTTGTGGCACCCACGGCCTGCAACAGCTCGTCGTCACCGCTCTTCACATAGGCCAGGCCGTCGATGTCCAGCTCAAAGACCTCGGGGGCGTACTGGGCACAGATCCCGTCGCCCGTACACAGATCCTGGTCGATCCAGACCTCAAGCGCCTCGCCGTCGGCTCCGGCCTCCTGCTGCACGGTCATTTCTCCTGCCGTTTCCTGCGTCGAGCGAACCGAAGATTGGGGAATCGGGCCAGCTCTGACGGGTGTTGAACACTTCGACCCTACCTCCGCCCGCTTCCCAATCATGTTCGGTGGGTATTCCCCTGGCGTGAGGGAGAGCGCAAGGGTGAAGATCGGACACACCCCGACAGTCTTTGTGATCTAGGGGTTTCAATCGACACCCACCCAGGTAGGGTCTGGAAGCGTCCAGCTCCCCTTGGAGGAGGTGAGGACCGTGGCAGCCCACGACGACGACATGAACCGCGGCATCCGCCCGGGAAGAGGGTCCGATGACCCCGCCGGGCAGATTGCCTACCTTGAGCAGGAGATCGCCGTCCTGCGACGCAAGCTCGCCGACTCTCCGCGGCACACGAGGATTCTCGAAGAGCGGATCGTCGAACTGCAGACCAACCTGGCCGGCGTGTCCGCGCAGAACGAACGGCTGGCGAACACGCTCCGTGAGGCCCGCGACCAGATCGTGGCCCTCAAGGAAGAGGTCGACCGGCTGGCGCAGCCTCCGGCAGGCTTCGGTGTCTTCCTCGTGGCGAACGAGGACGGCACGGCGGACATCTTCACCGGGGGCCGCAAGCTCCGGGTGAACGTCAGCCCCAGCGTGGAGCTCCCAGAGCTCCGGCGCGGCCAGGAAGTGATGCTGAACGAAGCTCTCAACGTGGTCGAGGCCATGGAATACGAGAGCGTGGGCGACATCGTCACCCTCAAGGAGATCCTCGAGGACGGCGAGCGAGCCCTGGTGGTGGGGCACACCGACGAGGAACGGGTGGTGCGGCTCGCCGAGCCGCTCCTGGACGTCACCATCCGTCCCGGCGACGCCCTCCTCCTGGAACCCCGATCCGGCTATGTCTACGAAATCGTTCCCAAGAGCGAGGTCGAGGAACTCGTCCTCGAAGAGGTCCCGGACATCGGCTACGAGCAGATCGGCGGTCTGGGCGGCCAGATCGAGATGATCCGCGACGCGGTCGAGCTCCCGTACCTCTACCCCGACCTCTTCAAGGAGCACGAACTGCGGCCGCCCAAGGGCGTCCTGCTGTACGGGCCCCCCGGATGCGGAAAGACGCTCATCGCCAAGGCCGTGGCCAACTCGCTGGCCAAGAAGGTCGCGGAAGTGACCGGACAGGCCACCGGCAAGAGCTTCTTCCTCAACATCAAGGGCCCCGAGCTCCTGAACAAGTACGTCGGCGAGACCGAGCGGCAGATCCGCCTCGTCTTCCAGCGTGCACGCGAGAAGGCCAGCGAGGGCACACCCGTCATCGTCTTCTTCGACGAGATGGAATCCCTCTTCCGCACCCGCGGATCCGGCGTCAGCTCGGACGTGGAGAACACCATCGTCCCGCAGCTGCTCGCCGAGATCGACGGCGTGGAGGGCCTGCAGAACGTCGTGGTCATCGGCGCCTCGAACCGCGAGGACATGATCGACCCCGCCAT
The DNA here is from genome assembly GCF_036231965.1 of Streptomyces sp. NBC_01428. Taxonomy (NCBI): domain Bacteria; kingdom Bacillati; phylum Actinomycetota; class Actinomycetes; order Kitasatosporales; family Streptomycetaceae; genus Streptomyces; species Streptomyces sp. NBC_01428. The sequence continues at coordinate 7,277,894 of NZ_CP109499.1, forward strand.
CCTGCGGCCCGGCCGGCTCGACGTGAAGATCAAGATCGAGCGTCCGGACGCCGAAGCGGCGAAGGACATCTTCCAGAAGTACCTCACCGAGCGTCTCCCCCTGCACCCCGAGGACGTCGGGGAGCACGGCGGCGACAGGGCGGCCACCGTCCACGGCATGATCCAGACCGCCGTGGAGCAGATGTACGCCGAATCGGAGGAGAACCGCTTCCTGGAGGTCACCTACGCCAACGGTGACAAGGAAGTCCTGTACTTCAAGGACTTCAATTCCGGCGCAATGATCGAGAACATCGTCGGCCGCGCCAAGAAGATGGCCATCAAGGACTTCTTGGAGCACAGCCAGAAGGGCCTTCGCGTCTCCCATCTCCTCCAGGCCTGCGTGGACGAGTTCAAGGAGAACGAGGACCTGCCGAACACCACCAACCCGGACGACTGGGCCAGGATCTCCGGAAAGAAGGGTGAACGGATCGTCTACATCCGTACGCTCATCACCGGAAAGCAGGGCGCGGACACCGGACGCTCCATCGACACGGTGGCCAACACCGGCCAGTACCTGTAAAAAGCAGGTCGGCTGCGGGTGCCCGACGCGGGTACCCGCAGCCGACTGCTTTTCAGGCCACGGTCGGAGTACAGCAATGACGCAAATGATCTCCCCACCACCGCAAAGGCGTTCTAGGCTCTTTCGTACCGCCGAATCGCGCAGTGCGGGGACGGGCACCGCACACGCACCGGAGCGCCAGCGGTACTTGAGCAGCGCCCCCGACCGAGGGCGCCGCCGGGCAAGGAGGGCCGCATGACCGTACGGCGAGTAATGGGCATCGAGACGGAGTACGGAATCTCCGTCCCCGGTCACCCCAACGCCAATGCCATGCTCACCTCGTCCCAGATCGTCAACGCCTACGCGGCGGCGATGCACCGGGCGCGCCGCGCCCGCTGGGATTTCGAGGAGGAGAACCCGCTGCGGGACGCGCGAGGCTTCGACCTCGCCCGGGAGACCGCCGACTCCACCCAGCTCACCGACGAGGACATCGGCCTGGCCAATGTCATCCTCACCAACGGAGCACGGCTCTACGTCGACCACGCACACCCCGAGTACAGCGCCCCCGAGGTCACCAACCCGCGGGACGCGGTCCTGTGGGACAAGGCCGGCGAGCGCATCATGGCCGAGGCGGCCGAGCGCGCGGCCCAGCTCCCCGGCGCCCAGCCCATCCACCTGTACAAGAACAACACCGACAACAAGGGCGCCTCCTACGGCACGCACGAGAACTACCTGATGAAGCGGGAGACCCCCTTCTCGGACATCGTGCGCCACCTGACGCCGTTCTTCGTCTCGCGCCAGGTCGTCACCGGAGCGGGCCGCGTCGGCATCGGCCAGGACGGACACGAGCACGGCTTCCAGCTCAGCCAGCGTGCCGACTACTTCGAGGTCGAGGTGGGCCTGGAGACCACGCTCAAGCGCCCCATCATCAACACCCGCGACGAGCCGCACGCCGACGCCGAGAAGTACCGCCGCCTGCACGTGATCATCGGCGACGCCAACCTCTCCGAGATCTCGACGTACCTCAAGCTCGGCACCACGGCCCTCGTCCTCTCCATGATCGAGGACGGCTTCATCGCCGTCGACCTGGCCGTCGACCAGCCGGTCCGCACGCTCCACCAGGTCTCCCACGACCCGACCCTCAAGCACCTCGTCACGCTCCGCAGCGGGCGCACACTCACCGCGGTCCAGCTCCAGATGGAGTACTTCGAGCTGTCCCGCAAGTACGTCGAGGAACGCTACGGCGCGGACGCCGACGAACAGACCAAGGACGTCCTGCTGCGCTGGGAGGACACCCTGAACCGCCTGGAGAACGACCCGATGAGCCTCTCCGGAGAGCTCGACTGGGTCGCCAAGAAGGAGCTCATGGAGGGCTACCGGCGCCGCGACGACCTCGACTGGGACGCCGCCAAGCTGCACCTCCTCGACCTCCAGTACGCCGACGTACGGGCCGACAAGGGCCTCTACAACCGCCTCGCGGCCCGCGGCCGGATCAAGCGCCTGCTGGACGAGAACGAGGTCGAGCGGGCCCGTACGAAGCCGCCGGAGGACACGCGCGCGTACTTCCGCGGCCGCTGCCTGGAGCAGTACGCGGACGACGTCGCTGCGGCCTCCTGGGACTCGGTGATCTTCGATCTGCCGGGCCGGGACTCGCTCCAGCGCGTCCCAACCCTGGAGCCGCTTCGCGGAACGCGTAATCACGTCAAGGAGCTCCTGGACCGCTGTCGCACGGCGGAAGACCTGGTCAAGGTCCTTTCGGGCAACTGAGCCCCCGCCCGGCCGGCACAGGACGGACGGGCGCGACAGGGTGGAACACGTGGCGGACGGGAATCATCGAGATGGCCCCCGTACGTTGGTGAAACTGCGGGGCCGATGTCGGACCCTGCTTGTAGGGTCTGATCAAGAACGTCGAACCGAGCGGGGTGAGGGTTATGGCGACCAAGGACACCGGCGGCGGACAGCAGAAGGCGACGCATTCCACCGAGGAGGTCGAGGAGCAGGCGCAGGACGCGCAGGCGACCGACGACCTCAAGGAACGCCAGGAGAAGCTGAGCGACGATGTCGACTCGGTTCTGGACGAAATCGATGATGTGCTCGAGGAGAATGCCGAGGATTTCGTGAGGTCCTTCGTTCAGAAGGGCGGGCAGTAAGCCGCTTTCCCCTTCGAATCGTAGGTTCGAGTCGAGTATGACCGCCGAGGCGGAACAGCGGGGCTGCTCGCGGTGCAAGCAGAACAAGCCGCGGGCAGCCTTCGCCCGTAACAAGTCGATGCGTGATGGCCTCCAGGTGTACTGCCGAGAATGCTCCGCGGAGTATTACCGGCAGCGTCAGGAGGCCAAAGGGCGGACCGTGCGGGCCAAAGTGCTCGTGCCGAGCGGTCACAAGCGCTGCCCGCAGTGCCAAGTCGCTAGGCCGCACGCCGAGTGGGAGCGCAACAAATCCTCCTCGGACGGCTGGGCGAGTTACTGCCGCGAGTGTCGGGCGGAGCGGAACCGGATCAGCTATTTCCGACGCAAGTACGGCCTCACACCGGCCGAGTTGGATGCGATGGTCGCGGAGCAGCGGGGAATCTGTTGCATCTGCCTTACTGCCCCTGCCGAGCATGTGGATCACTGCCATCAGACGGGTAGGGTCCGAGGCGTACTGTGCTTCAGCTGCAACGCCGCACTGGGGCAGTTCAAGGATCGGCCCGATGCCATCAGACGGGCTGCGACATACCTGGAAGGAAACGCGTGGAAGCCAACACTCGTAGCACCGGGCGTCTACCGGCTGCCTTCCTGACGCCCGGGTCGTCGTCCTTCATGGACTTCCTCTCCGAGCAGCAGCCGGAGATGCTCCCCGGCAAGCGCCAGTTGCCGCCCGTCCAGGGCGTGATCGAGGCGCCGCACGGGACGACCATCGTCGCCGTCACGTTCGCGGGCGGTGTCGTCCTCGCCGGTGACCGGCGGGCCACGATGGGGAATGTCATCGCGCAGCGCGACATCGAGAAGGTCTTCCCGGCCGACGAGTACTCGGCGGTGGGCATCGCCGGTACGGCGGGTCTGGCCGTGGAGATGGTGAAGCTGTTCCAGCTGGAGCTGGAGCACTTCGAGAAGGTGGAGGGCGCGCAGCTCTCCCTGGAGGGCAAGGCGAACCGCCTGTCCACGATGATCCGTTCGAACCTCGGCATGGCCATGCAGGGTCTCGCGGTGGTTCCTCTCTTCGCGGGGTACGACGTGGACCGCGAGAGGGGCCGCATCTTCTCGTACGACGTCACCGGCGGTCGTTCCGAGGAGCACGGGTACGCGGCCACGGGCTCCGGCTCGATCTTCGCGCGCGGAGCCATGAAGAAGCTCTACGCCAAGGGTATGACGGAGGATCAGGCCACGACGCTGGTCGTCCAGGCCCTGTACGACGCCGCCGACGACGATTCGGCGACCGGTGGTCCCGACGTGGCCCGCAGGATCTACCCGATCGTCACCGTGATCACCGAGGACGGCTTCCGCCGGCTCACGGACGATGAGTCCTCCGAGATCGCCCGCGCGATTCTGGAGCGACGGATGGAGCAGCCCGACGGCCCGCGCGCCGCGCTGCTCTGAGCCCGGCCTCTTTTCCCTGTGATCCAGTGACTTCGACAGAAAGGGACGGGTAGCCGGTGTCGACTCCGTTCTATGTCTCACCCCAGCAGGCCATGGCGGACCGGGCGGAGTATGCCCGCAAGGGCATCGCCCGCGGCCGGAGCCTGGTCGTGCTGCAGTACGCCGACGGCATCGTGTTCGTCGGGGAGAACCCGTCCCGCGCGCTGCACAAGTTCAGCGAGATCTACGACCGGATCGGGTTCGCGGCCGCCGGCAAGTACAACGAGTACGAGAACCTCCGGATCGGTGGCGTGCGCTACGCCGACCTGCGGGGCTACACGTACGACCGCGACGACGTGACCGCCCGAGGTCTCGCCAACGTGTACGCCCAGACGCTGGGCACGATCTTCTCGTCGGCGGCGGAGAAGCCGTACGAGGTGGAGCTGGTGGTCGCCGAGGTCGGTGACACGCCCGAGGGCGACCAGATCTACCGGCTGCCGCACGACGGTTCGATCGTGGACGAGCACGGTTCGGTCGCCGTCGGTGGCAGTTCCGAGCAGATCAGCACCTATCTGGACACCGAGCACCGTGAGGGTATGTCGCTGGCGGAGGCGCTGAAGCTGGCCGTCCGCTCGCTGTCCCGCGAGGCCAACGGCGGTGAGCGGGAGATCCCCGCGGAGCGTCTGGAGGTCGCGGTCCTGGACCGTACGCGTCCGCAGAAGCGCAAGTTCAAGCGGATCGTGGGGCGTCAGCTGGCCCGTCTCCTGGAGGCCGGGGGAGCGGAGACCGCGACCGAGGCGGAGGACGCCGACGACGAGGAGTGAGGTCCCGGCTGGGGCCTGAGGTGAGGGGTCGTTCCGGTGCACACCGGGGCGGCCCCTTTCGTGTTGCCGCGGTCCGCCGTCACGGCCTGGTCTGTGCCGGGGCGGGGCGTGGCGGGGCCGTGGAGCCCCGTACGACGAGGTGGACCGGGATGTCCTCCTCGGGGGGTGTGCGGCCGTCCAGGACGGCCAGGAGGGCCTTCATCCCCTGTTCGCCGAAGAGTTCGGCGTCCAGGCGCACGGTCGTGAGTTCGGGGTCGAGTGCCTGGGCGAGGGCGAGGTCGTCGAGGCCGGTGACGGAGATGTCGTCCGGGATGCGCAGGCCGAGGCGCCGGGCGGCCTTGTAGGCGCCCGCCGCCAGTTTGTCGTCGTCGCAGATGACGGCGGTGGGGCGTGGTCCGGCGGGGTCGGACAGGGCGGTGTGCGCGGCGGCCAGGGCGTCCTCGAAGGAGATGGGGGCGCGGGCGGTGCGCAGGTCGGTCCCGGGGGCCTCGGCAAGTCGGGCGGCGAGTTCGCGGGCGCGGACCTCGAAGGTCCAGGAGGGGATGTCGGCGGCGAGGTGCAGGAAGCGCCGGTGGCCCAGGGCGAGGAGGTGGTCGGTGACCTGGCGTACGCCGTCCTTGATGTCGAGGTTGACGGTGGCGGCGCCCTGGCTGCCGTCCGGGTCGCTGTCGAGCATCACGAGGGGGAGCTGGTCGCCGCGGATGGCGGTGAGGGCGTCGGCGGCCATGGAGGAGGCGATGACGCCGTCCAGGGCGGCCTGGGCGGAGCCGAAGGGGTCGCGGGCGGGTCCGATGCCCTCGGGGGACGGGTACAGGACGACGCCGAAGCCGTGTTCGGCGGCCACCCGGGCGGCGCCGGTGTAGACGCCGGCGAAGAACTCCGTGGTGAGTGCCGGGACGACCAGGAGGACGGTGCGGGTGCGGCCGAGGCGGAGGTTGCGGGCGGCGAGGTTCGGCCGGTAGCCGAGCTCCTGGGCCGCCTCTCGGACCCGTTCGGCGGTGGTCTCGGAGACGCGGCCGCGCCATTTGTCGCCGAGCACCAGCGAGACGGCGGCCTGGGAGACCCCGGCGGCCTGGGCGACGTCCCTGCTCGTGGGGCGCGTACTACCTCGTGCCACCGTCGGCCTGCTCCTTCGTCTGGACTCCCGGACTGCGCACATGGTACGTATGAAAGACGACGTTATACGTAAAACTTGAGACGTCACGCGCTTCGAGAAGGGCTCGACATGGCCGCGGGATACCTGGAGATCCTCAGGGCGAGGCATGCCGCCCGGCTCCTCGTCGGCACGCTCGTGGGGCGGCTGCCGAACGCCACCGCGGCCATCGCCGTCGTGCTGTTCGTGCGGGCCGAGGGCGGCACGTACAGCCTGGCCGGCGCGCTCGCCGCCGTGTACGGGGTGGCCAACGCGGTGGGGCAGCCGCTGCTCGGACGGCTCGTGGACCTCTACGGACAGCCCCGCGTGCAACTGCCCGCCGCGCTCGTCTCGGCCCTCGGGATGGCCGCCTTCGCCTTCCTCGGGACGGATCCGGTGCTGCTCGGCTGCGCCGCGATGGCCGTGGCGGGCCTGTTCACCCCGCCGCTGGAGGGCGGCCTGCGGGCGCTGTGGCCCTCCGTGCTGCGCAAGGAGGAGCAGGTGCACACCGCGTACGCGATGGACGCGGTGGCCCAGGAAGTCATGTTCACCGTCGGGCCGTTGCTCGTGACGCTGTGCGCGGCGCTCTGGTCCCCGCGGGCCGCACTCCTGATCCTCGGCGTGATCGGCGTCCTGGGCGCCCTCTCGGTGGTGATCTCGCCGCCCTCGCGCGCGTGGCGCTCGGCTCCGCGTGAGGCGCACTGGCTCGGCGCGCTGCGTTCTCCGGGGCTGCTGGCCCTGCTCGGCGCGTTCCTGTTCGTCGGGATCGCGCTCGGCTCGATCACCGTCGCCGCGGTGTCGTACGCCGACGACCACGGCGGGGACGCCGTGTACGGCTGGCTCATGGCGGGCATCGGGCTGGGCGCGCTGCTCGGGGGAGTGGTCTACGGGGCGCGGCAGTGGGCGGGGGCGCCGGAGCGGCGACTGCGGGTGCTGGTGGCCCTTCTGGCGGTGTGTTACCTCCCGCTGACGCTCGCGCCCGGTCCGGTCGCGATGACCGCCCTCGCCACGCTCGCCGGTGTGTTCCTGGCGCCGTGCATCGCGTGCGCCTTCGTGCTGGTGGACCGGCACGCTCCGGTGGGCACGGTGACGGAGGCGTTCTCCTGGCTCGTGACGACGTTCACCGTGGGCGCGTCGGTCGGGACGGGCCTCGCGGGGCCCGTGGTGGAGTGGGGCGGGGCGGCCCGTGGTTTCGCCGTCCCGGGGGCCGCGGGTGCCGCCGCGCTGGTGGTTCTGCTGGCCACGGGGCGGGTCCTCGCAGCTACCGGCGGGGGCGCGGTTGTTGCGGTCTCATCGGAAAATGATCCAAACCGTGCCGTCGAACCCCGTTTCAGCTCAGGGGATCGGGCGTAATGTTCAGTCATGGACCGCCGCATTTTCGGGCTGGAGAACGAGTACGGCGTCACGTGTACGTTCAGGGGACAGCGGCGCCTGTCTCCCGACGAGGTGGCGCGGTACCTCTTCCGCCGTGTCGTGTCATGGGGCCGCAGCAGCAATGTCTTTCTGCGGAACGGCGCTCGCCTCTATCTCGACGTGGGATCACATCCGGAATACGCAACACCGGAATGTGACAACGTGACGGAACTCGTCACCCACGACAAGGCCGGCGAGCGCATTCTCGAAGGACTCCTGGTGGACGCCGAACGACGCCTGCACGAGGAAGGAATCGCGGGCGACGTCTACCTGTTCAAGAACAACACCGACTCGGCGGGCAACTCCTATGGTTGTCACGAGAACTATCTGGTGGCCCGGCACGGGGAGTTCTCCCGGCTCGCGGACATCCTCATTCCGTTCCTCGTGACGAGGCAGTTGCTGTGCGGTGCCGGCAAGGTGCTGCAGACGCCGCGGGGCGCCGTCTACTGCGTGAGTCAGCGGGCCGAGCACATCTGGGAGGGCGTCAGCTCCGCGACGACCCGCTCCCGGCCCATCATCAACACCCGCGACGAGCCGCACGCGGACGCCGAGCGCTACCGCCGGCTGCACGTCATCGTCGGCGACTCGAACATGTCCGAGACGACCATGCTCCTCAAGGTCGGTGCCACCGACCTCGTGCTGCGCATGATCGAGGCGGGCACCGTCATGCGCGACCTCACCCTGGAGAACCCCATTCGGGCGATCCGCGAGGTGAGCCACGACATCACCGGCCGCCGCAAGGTGCGGCTCGCCAGCGGCCGCGAGGCCTCCGCGCTCGAGGTGCAGCGCGAGTACTACGAGAAGGCCGTGGACTTCGTCGACCGCCGCGGTATCCGCACCGGCACCGTCGAACAGGTCCTCGAACTGTGGGGCCGTGTGCTCGACTCGATCGAGGCCGAGGACCTCGACCGGATCGGCACCGAGATCGACTGGGTCATGAAGTACCAGCTCATCGAGCGGTACCGGGCCAAGCACAACATGACCATGTCCCACCCGCGGGTCGCGCAGATAGACCTCGCCTACCACGACATCCACCGCCGTCGTGGCCTCTACTACCTGCTGGAGAGGAAGGGGCAAGCCGCGCGGATCTGCAACGACTTGAAGATCTTCGAAGGCAAGTCGGTGCCGCCGCAGACCACTCGCGCGCGGTTGCGCGGTGACTTCATCCGCCGGGCCCAGGAGCAGCGACGGGACTTCACCGTCGACTGGGTCCATCTGAAGCTCAACGACCAGGCACAGCGCACCGTGTTGTGCAAGGACCCCTTCCGATCCGTGGACGACCGGGTGGAGAAGCTCATCGCCGGAATGTGAGCCGGGTGTTCCGCGAGGGACGCGGAACGCAACGCGGGGCGCCGTACGTTTTCCGTACGGCGCCCTTCTCACGTCGTAGAGTTGCGCGCACGCCATCAACCAAGATCGACCGATACGAGGCCCCCACCGTGCGCCGACGCTCACTCCTCATCGCCGTTCCCGCCGGACTGGTCACACTCGCCGGATGCGGTGACGACGACAAGTCCGACACGGCCAAGTCCAGCAGCAGTCCGTCACCTTCGGCCTCCGCGTCGGCTCCGCCCCCGCCGAAGATCGTCGACGGACCGCTGCCGGCGATCACGGCCGGCACGAAGTTCGGGGAGAAGCCGACCGTCGCGAAGGGGTCCGGGGACCCCTCGAAGGACCTCGCGGTCAAGACGGTCATCGCGGGCGGCGGGAAGACGGTCGCGGAGAACGACTACATCCAGGCCAACTACCTCGGCCAGGTGTGGTCCACGGCGAAGGTCTTCGACAACTCCTACGACCGCAAGACGCCGCTGGTCATCCAGCTCGCGCAGGGCGGCATCATCGACGGCTGGCGCTACGGCCTGGTGGGCAAGAAGGCCGGCAGCCGCGTCGAGATGTCCGTCCCGCCGACCTGGGGCTACGGCACGCAGGGCAACGCGCAGGCGGGCATCAAGGGCACCGACACGCTGGTGTTCGTCGTCGACATCGAGAACACGTTCAACTCGAAGAGCTCCGCCAAGGGCAAGGACGTCCCGCAGAGCGACGCCGCGCTGCCCAAGGTCGGGACCAACACCGACGGCAAGGCCCCCTCCATCGATGTCCCGAAGGCGGACGCGCCGACCAAGCTCGTCGCGGAGTACGTCATCGAGGGCGACGGCGAGACGGTCGCGGCCGACAGCAGCGTCCTCGTACAGTACAAGGGCGTGCTGTGGGACGGCGGCAAGGAGTTCGACTCCACGTACAGCCGCGGACAGTTGACGTCGTTCTCGCTCCAGCAGGTCGTCAAGGGCTGGGCGCAGGGCCTCACCGGCAAGAAGGTCGGCAGCCGCGTCCTCATCGTCATCCCGCCGAAGCTGGGTTACGGGGACAAGCCGCCGGCCGGCAGCGGCATCAAGAAGGACTCCACCCTCGTCTTCTCGGTCGACATCCTGGCGAAGATGTGACCCTCGGGGATGTAAGACTGTCAGCGTCGCCTTTACGTAGACAAGCAGGAGCAAAGACGTGAGCATCGAGAAGCCCGAGATCGACTTCCCGGGTGGCGAGCCCCCGGCGGACCTCGAGATCAAGGACATCTGGGAGGGCGACGGCGAGGTGGCCGAGGCGGGACAGACCGTCACGGTGCACTACGTCGGCGTGGCCTTCAGCACGGGCGAGGAGTTCGACGCCAGCTGGAACCGGAACTCTCCGTTCCGCTTCCCGCTCGGTGGCGGCCGCGTCATCAAGGGCTGGGACCAGGGTGTGCAGGGCATGAAGGTCGGCGGCCGTCGCCAGCTGACCATCCCCGCCCACCTCGCCTACGGCAACCAGAGCCCGACCCCGTTGATCCAGCCCGGTGAGACGCTGATCTTCGTGGTCGACCTGCTCGGAGTCTGATCACAGCGGACCGGACCCGATCATCCGGGGCCCATGCCTGTCCGGGCATGGGCCCTCGGCTTTTGTCCGGACACGTCGGAGCGGTACGGTCATCGGTCGGAAGCACCATAGGGAAGGGCGTCGATGGCCATTGCCAAGGCCGAGCGGCTGATGAACCTCGCGCTGTGTCTGCTCGGGACGCGGCGACCGCTCAGCAAGCGCGAACTCCGCGAGTCCATCGAGGCCTACCTGGAAGCCGGATCGGACGACTCCTTCAACCGGATGTTCGAGCGCGACAAGGACGACCTGCGCGAACTCGGTCTGGTCATCGAGACCGTCGAGAACCTCGACGGTGAGGTCGGCTACCTCGCCCGCCGCGACAGCAACCGCCTGCCGCCGATCACCCTCGACGCCGAGGAGGCCGCCGCCCTGGGCCTCGCCGCCAAGGTGTGGCAGCAGGCCCGGCTGGCCGGAGCCGCGAGCGGGGCCCTGCAGAAGCTGCGCGCCGCCGGACTGCCCGAGGACGTCGATCCGTACGGCTCGTTCGGCGCGCTGGAACCGCACATCCCCGTCCACGAAGCTGCCTTCGAACCCCTGATGCTGGCCTGCCGCGACCGTCGCCCGGTCGTCTTCGACTACCGCAAGGCCACCGCCGCGCACCCCGAGACCCGGCACGTCGAGCCGTGGGCCCTGGAGTGCTGGCGCGGCCACTGGTACCTCGCGGGCTGGGACCGCGACCGCGGCGCCGAGCGGGTCTTCCGGCTCTCCCGGATCACCGGCAAGGTCCGCGCGCGGGCCGGCCGGTACACCGCCGAGGTGCCCGACGTGGTCACCGTGCGTGAGACCGTCGCCGGCTGGGCCGGGGAGATCGCCGACCGCTCCGCGCTGATCCGGCTGCGCTCCGGCTCGGGCTACCCGCTGCGCGCGAAGGCCGTCTCCGTCCGGGAACTGGGAGAGGGCTGGGACGAGTTGGAGATTCCGTACGGGCACGGGCTGGACGCCTGGCTCGTCGAGTTCGGGCCGGACGTGGTGGTCCTGGAGCCCGCCGAACTGCGGGCCGAAGTGGTCGACCGGCTGCGCGCCGTGGCCAAGGGCTGAGGGGGAACGTAGGAAAGTGGTAGGAAAACCGGCCAGGCCCACGAACGCGATCGACCAGACCCGGCGCATGCTCTCCCTGGTGACGTATCTGCGCGAGCGCCCCGGCGCCCGCGTCGGCGACGTCGCCCGGGCCTTCGGGATCACCGAGGACGAGCTGATCTCCGACCTCGACGTACTGCCGCTGTGCGGAACCAGCTTCCGCGGCGGCGACCTGCTCGACATCGACACCGACGGCGACCGGATCTGGTGGCACAACCCCGACGACGTGGCCGAACCGCTGCGGATCGCCGCCGACGAGGCGACCGCGCTCCTGGTGGCCGCCCGCGCCGTCTCCACCCTGCCCGGCCTGCGCGAGGGCGACCGGCAGGCACTGCTGCGCGCCACCGCCAAGGTCGAGGCGGCCTCGGGCGAGGCGGCCGGCGCCAGCGCCCGGCTGTCGGTGACCTTCGAGTCCGAGGGCGGTGTCTTCGCCGACGTGGACCGGGCCATCGCCGAGCGGCGCCGGCTCTGGATCCGCTACTACTCGCCGTCGCGGGACGAGCTGAGCGAGCGCGAGATCGACCCGATCCGCCTGGTCACCGTCGGCCACACGTACGTCGAGGCCTGGTGTCGCCGCTCCGAGGCGCGCCGCACCTTCCGGCTCGACCGGGTCGCCGAGATCCGCATTCTCGACGAGCCCTCCGCCCCGCCCGAGATCGAACTCCGCGACCTCTCCGAAGGACTGGTGCAGCCCGCCGCCGAGGACCCCGAGGTGGTCGTCGAGGTCGGTCCCGCCGGGCGCTGGGTCGCCGAGTACTACCCGCACGACAGCGCCGTTGAACTGCCCGACGGCGGATTGCGTATCACTCTGCGGACCCCCGACCCGACGTCGCTTCGGCGCCTGGCCCTGCGGCTCGGCGGTGACGGCCGGATCGTCGCACCGCAGGACCTCGCGGACAGCGCCCGCGGCGCGGCCCGTGAGGCGCTCGCCGCCTACGACGTGCCGGACGGGCCCGCGGGGGCACAGGACGGACCGTACGAGAGGCGGGAGCAGGCGCTTTGAGCACGTTGTCGAGGTCGGACGCGCCGGGCGGGCCGGGCACCTCGGAGCGAACGGGTGCCATGCGCCGGACCGGGTCCCTCCCGGGCGCCGCGGAGATGTCGGTCGGGACCGCCTTCGCCGGGATGAGGAGGGCGGTCGACGTGCTGTTCAAGGCCGCCTGTCCCGACTGCCGTGCCGGCTTCGAGCTCACCCCGGGCGCCCTGCGGCTGGCCATCGGCGCCAGCAGCCGGACCACGTTCTACTCGTTCACCTGTCCCGAGTGCGGCTCCGCCGTGCGCAAGCCGGCGGGGGAGCGGATCGTCGAGCTGCTCACCGGCGGTGGGGTGCGCACCCTGCGGCTGCACTCCACCCTCTAGGGTCGTCGTCATGTTCTGGCCGATGTTTGCCATCGCTGTGGGCTTCCTGGGCATCACCGTGCTCGGTGTGCTCGCCGTCCGTGTCTTCCGGGAAGCGGAGCGTCTCGGGAAGCAGGTCACCGAGGCGGCGCGCCGCATCGACCGCGCCGCCGCTGACCTGGAACAGGCCGCCGAGGGGGCCGCGCGCTCCATGGATGCGGTATGAGTCGTTCCATGGTTGCGCAATGAGTCACTTCGCCCTGTCAACTTCATGCTGCGGCCAGGTACGCTCAAGGTCGCGGGTCCGGATAACGAGGCGCGGACCGCGAACTGGGAGTACGCACAGGGATTGCCCCGCGTTCACCCCTGAGCGTTACGATCGCTGTCACCACGACGATCGGACACACGTCCGACCGTTCGGACAGCACCCCGACCATGCAGCCTCGGTGAGAAGGTAAAGACTTATGTTCGGAAGGCTCGGCGCTCCCGAGATCATTCTCATCCTCGTCGTCATCATCCTGCTGTTCGGCGCGAAGAAGCTTCCGGACATGGCGCGGTCGCTCGGCAAGTCCGCCCGCATCCTCAAGAGCGAGGCGAAGGCGATGAAGGACGAGGGCAGCAACCCCGCCCCGGCCGGCCCGCCGAACACCGACGAGCAGCCCCCGGCGCAGCGCACCATCCAGGCCGCCCCCGGCGACGTGACCAGCTCGCGGCCGGTCAGCGAACCGACGGACACGACCAAGCGCTGACGCAGGGCCGGCGACGTCCGGCTCGCCGCATGAGATGAGGATGTGGGTTGCCCAAGCCTGCCCGCAACATGGAGAAGGATCCCGAGGGGCGCATGCCCCTCGCGGACCACCTTCGCGAGCTCCGCAACCGGCTCGCGAAGGCGATGCTGGCCATCGTCCTCGTGACGATCGTCGCCGCCTTCTACTACAACGACATCATCAACTTCTTCACCAAGCCGGTCCTGGACTCCGTCGGATGTCCGGAGACGTTCGCGGAGCTGGCGAAGCAGCCGAAGAACCACCAGTGCGCGCAGATCACCATCAACGGCCTGCTCGCACCGTTCACCCTGGCGCTGAAGGTCTCCCTGATGGCGGGCGTCGTGCTCGCCTCGCCGGTCTGGCTGTACCAGCTCTGGGCGTTCGTCGCGCCCGGCCTGCACAGGAACGAGAAGAAGTACGCGTACGCGTTCGTCGGAACCGGCGTGCCGCTGTTCCTCGGCGGTGCCTTCTTCGCCTACAAGGTGCTCCCCACCACGGCGAAGGTCCTGATGGAGTTCACGCCGCAAGGCGTCAACAACCTCCTGCCGCTCGACGACCTGCTCGACCTCGTCACGCGCATGGTGGTCGTGTTCGGCCTCTCCTTCGAGCTGCCGCTGCTCCTGGTGATGCTCAACCTCACGGGCATCCTCACCGGCCGGCGCATGCTCGGCTGGTGGCGCGGCATGATCATGGGCATCACGGTCTTCGCCGCCGTCGCCACCCCCAGTACCGACCCGCTGACCATGCTGGCGCTGGCCGGGCCGATCTGGATCCTGTACTTCGGCGCGGTCGCCTTCTCGCTGTTCAACGACCGGCGCAAGCGCCGGCGCGACGAGGCGGGACCGGCCGACGACGAGGCGTCCGAGCTGGACCTCACGCCCGAGGACGTCGGCGCGATCGAGCCCGTCTCGGCCAGCCGGGCCCTGCCCGAGCAGGCGACCTCCGAGCGGGTCAACGGTTATGACGACGTGACCTGACGGAGGTCCGGACCTCGTAGGGTCAGCCTGTGACCAGCGAGATCACCCTCTTCGTCAACCCCACCGCGGGCCGCGGCCGGGGCGCCCACGCGGCGCAGCCGGCCGCTTCCGCGTTCCGGGCCGCCGGATTCTCCGTACGGACCGTGGTCGGCGAGGACGCCGCGGACGGCCTCGCCCGGGCGCGTGCCGCCGTCGCGGAGGGAACCGGGGCCCTGGTCGCCGTCGGCGGAGACGGCATGGCGAACCTCGCGCTCCAGGCCGTGGCCGGCACCGACACGCCGTTCGGGCTGGTCCCCGTCGGCACCGGGAACGACTTCGCGCGCGCCCTGGGCCTGCCGCTCCGCGCCCCGGCCGCCGCGGCGCGCCTGACGGCCGACGCGCTCAAGGAGGACCGACTGCGCTCCGTCGACCTCGGGCGGGTCGACGGCACCTGGTTCGGCACCGTCCTCGCCTCCGGCTTCGACTCCCGGGTCAACGACCGGGGCAACCGGATGCGGCTGCCGGTCGGCCGGTTCAGGTACGACCTCGCCCTGCTCGCCGAACTGGCGGCCTTCCGTCCCTTCGCGTACCGCCTGACCCTCGACGGCGGCGAGACCCGCGAGATCGAGGCGACCCTCGTGGCCGTCGGGAACGGATCCTCCTACGGCGGCGGCATGAGGATCTGCCCCGGCGCCGATCTCGGCGACGGGCTGTTCGACGTCACCGTGGTCGGGAACTGCGGCCGTGCCACGCTGCTCACGGTGTTCCCGAAGGTCTACCGCGGCACCCACGTCGACCATCCCGTGGTCACCGTGCACCGGGCCGCCCGCGTCGAGCTCGTCGCCGCGGGAGTCACCGGGTACGCGGACGGGGAGCCGCTGGGCGCGTTGCCGCTGACCGCGGAGTGCATACCCGGGGCCGTGCGCGTCGCACTTCCCTGAGCTGCGGGGATCCGAGGTTTCACAGGATCCGATCCGGATAATGATCGTCCCCATGTCAGTGGCTCCCGGTAGTCTCGAAAGCACGATGACAGAGGACCTCTCACCGGCCGAGCGGTACGCGGCAGCACGCAGGCGCGCTGTCGAGCAGGCCACCGCACTCGCACCCTTCCGCGAGATGTACGACTTCGGTCTCGACCCCTTCCAGATCGAGGCCTGCCAGGCGCTCGAGGCGGGCAAGGGGGTGCTGGTGGCGGCGCCCACCGGCTCGGGCAAGACGATCGTCGGCGAGTTCGCCGTCCACCTCGCCCTCCAGCAGGGCAAGAAGTGCTTCTACACCACGCCGATCAAGGCGCTCTCCAACCAGAAGTACGCCGACCTGTGCCGTCGCTACGGCGCGGACAAGGTCGGCCTCCTCACCGGCGACAACAGCGTCAACTCCGAGGCACCGGTGGTCGTCATGACCACCGAGGTCCTGCGGAACATGCTGTACGCGGGATCGCAGACCCTCCTCGGGCTCGGATACGTGGTGATGGACGAGGTGCACTACCTCTCCGACCGCTTCCGGGGCGCCGTCTGGGAGGAAGTGATCATCCACCTCCCCGAGTCGGTGACCCTGGTGTCGCTCTCGGCGACCGTGTCGAACGCGGAGGAGTTCGGCGACTGGCTGGACACCGTCCGCGGTGACACCCAGGTGATCGTCTCCGAGCACCGGCCCGTCCCGCTGTTCCAGCACGTGCTGGCCGGACGCCGGATGTACGACCTGTTCGAGGAGGGCGAGGGCCAGAAGAAGGCCGTCAACCCGGACCTCACGCGCATGGCGCGCATGGAGGCGAGCCGCCCGTCGTACCAGGACCGCAAGCGCGGCCGGGCGATGCGCGAGGCCGACCGGGAGCGGGAGCGCCGACAGCGCTCGCGGATCTGGACCCCGGGCCGCCCCGAGGTCATCGAGCGGCTCGACTCCGAGGGCCTGCTCCCCGCCATCACCTTCATCTTCAGCCGCGCGGCCTGCGAGGCCGCCGTCCAGCAGTGCCTGCACGCGGGCCTCCGGCTGAACGACGACGCGGCGCGGGCGCGGGTCCGTGAGATCGTCGAGGAGCGCACCGCCTCCATCCCGGACGAGGACCTCCACGTCCTCGGCTACTACGAATGGCTGGAGGGCCTGGAGCGCGGCATCGCCGCCCACCACGCGGGCATGCTCCCCACCTTCAAGGAGGTCGTCGAGGAACTCTTCGTCCGCGGCCTGGTGAAGGCCGTCTTCGCGACGGAGACCCTCGCGCTCGGCATCAACATGCCCGCCCGCTCGGTCGTGCTGGAGAAGCTCGTCAAGTGGAACGGCGAGCAGCACGCCGACATCACCCCCGGCGAGTACACCCAGCTCACCGGCCGTGCCGGCCGGCGCGGCATCGACGTCGAGGGCCACGCGGTCGTGCTGTGGCAGCGCGGGTTCAGCCCCGAGCACCTCGCCGGCCTCGCGGGCACCCGCACGTATCCGCTGCGCTCCAGCTTCAAGCCGTCGTACAACATGGCCGTGAACCTGGTGGAGCAGTTCGGGCGGCATCGCTCGCGCGAGCTGCTGGAGACGTCCTTCGCGCAGTTCCAGGCCGACAAGTCGGTCGTCGGGATCTCCCGGCAGGTGCAGCGCAACGAGGAGGGTCTCGAGGGCTACAAGGAGTCCATGACCTGTCATCTCGGCGACTTCGACGAGTACATGGCGCTGCGCCGCGAGCTGAAGGACCGTGAGAGCGAGCTGGCCCGGCAGGGTGTCTCCCTGCGCCGCGCGGAGGCCGCCGTCGCCCTGGAGAAGCTGAAGCCGGGCGACGTGATCCACGTGCCGACCGGGAAGTACGCCGGGCTCGCGCTGGTCCTCGACCCCGGACTGCCCGCGGGCCGGTCGAACGGCCACCGGGGCTTCGAACAGCACGACGGCCCGCGCCCGTTGGTCCTCACCGCCGAGCGTCAGGTCAAGCGGCTCGCCTCGATGGACTTCCCCGTACCGGTCGAGGCCCTCGACCGCATGCGGATCCCCAAGTCGTTCAACGCGCGCTCGCCGCAGTCCCGTCGTGACCTGGCGTCCGCGCTGCGCACCAAGGCCGGGCACATCGTCCCGGACCGGCACCGCAAGAAGCGCGCCGAGGCGGCCGACGACCGGGAGATCGCCCGGCTCCGCACGGCGATCCGCGCGCATCCCTGCCACGGGTGCAACGACCGCGAGGACCATGCCCGTTGGGCGGAGCGTTACCACCGGCTGCAGCGCGACACCTCGCAGCTGGAGCGCCGGATCGAGGGCCGGACGAACACCATCGCCCGTACCTTCGACCGGATCGTCGCGCTGCTCACCGAGCTGGACTACCTGCGCGGTGACGAGGTCACCGAGCACGGCAAGCGGCTCGCCCGGCTGTACGGCGAACTCGACCTGCTGGCCAGCGAATGCCTGCGCGCCGGTGTCTGGGACGGTCTGAGCCCCGCCGAACTGGCCGCCTGCGTCTCGGCGTTGGTGTACGAGTCGCGGGTCGCCGACGACGCGATGGCGCCGAAGGTTCCGTCCGGCCAGGCCAAGGCCGCACTCGGCGAGATGGTCCGCATCTGGGGTCGTCTCGACGCGCTGGAGGAGGACTTCGGGATCAGCCAGACCGAGGGGGTCGGCCAGCGCGAGCCGGATCTCGGCTTCGCCTGGGCGGCCCACGAGTGGGCGTCCGGCAAGGGCCTCGACGAGGTGCTCCGCGAGGCCGAGATGCCCGCGGGCGACTTCGTGCGCTGGTGCAAGCAGGTCATCGACGTGCTCGGCCAGATCGCGGCCGCCGCCCCCGTCTCGGGCGGCGGGAACTCGACGGTCGCGAAGAACGCCCGCAAGGCGGTCGACGGCCTGCTGCGCGGAGTGGTCGCCTACTCGTCGGTGGGCTGAGGGTTCTCCCGGGTCCGGCGGTCGCGTCCCGCGGCCGCCGGACCTTTTTTGTACGGGGGATCAGGTCGTCCGGGGACCGGCCGCCCGGACGTCCGCGTCCGGCCGGCTCACGTACGCGCGCCATCCGCCGTACGCGGTGATGTCGGGCGCGCCCTCCAGCGCGCCGGGCTCGCACAGGAAGCCGGGGACGTGACCGCCGTCGGCCAGTTCGACGCTGCCCAGGGTCATCGGCCGGGGAAGCGCCGCGAGCAGGCGCCCGAGCCCCTCCGCCGGGAGGGACCACACCTCCGTCTCCACGGCGGCACCGCCCTCGCCGACGTGGACGAGCCCCGGCTTCGGCGGAGTGGTGGCCAGGGCGTGCAGCCGGTACACCGGCGCGGTCGTGGTCGTGCGGTCGAGGCGGGCGCCCAGCGACAGCAGCTGCGGGTTGAGCGGCTGGCCGGACAGATGCGCTCCCGACACGGCGAGGCGGGTCTCCGGTTCCAGGGACCGGGCGATCCGCGCGAGCCGCTCGTCGGTGAAGGCGGGGCCGATCAGCATCACGCCGAACGGGAGCCCTGCCGGCGTGCGTCCGGCCGGCACCGCGACGGCCGCCAGGTCGAAGAGGTTCGTGGAGTTGGTGAACCGGCCGAGGCGCGCGTTGCTGCCGAGAGGGTCGGCGGCGACCTCGGCGAGCGTGGGATGGCCGGGCGCGGTCGGCAGCAACAGGGCGTCGGCGTCGGCCAGTTCGGTGAGCGCCCGGGCCCGCAGGCCGGCCAGCCGTTCCTGGTCCGCGTAGAGCCGGTGGGCCGGGATGTCGCGGGCGCGGGAGATGATGCCGGCGACGGTCGGGTCGAGGCCGGTCCCACCCTCGGCCGTCAGTTTGTCGACAAAGCTCCCCACGGCCGTGTAGCGCTCGGCGACGAACGCGCCCTCGTAGAGCATCGCGGCGGCCTCGGTGAACGGAGTGAGGTCGAGGGTGCGCACCTCGGCCCCGGCGGCCACGAGCCGCTCGACGGCCTCCTCGTAGGCCTCCGCCCAGCCCTCATCCAGCTCGCCGAGCTGTGCCGTCGGCGGCACCGCGACGCGCCAGGGGCCCGGCGCGCGCTGTGCGAGGGGCGGCAGCGCGCGGGCGGAGGGGGAGGCGAGGTGGGCGAGGGCCTGTTCGGCCTCGGGGAGGGTCCGGGCGAACACGGTCACACAGTCCAGGGAGGCACAGGCCGGGACGACGCCCGTCGTGGGGACCAGGCCACGGGTCGGCTTCAGCCCGACGATGCCGTTGAACGCGGCGGGGACGCGGCCGGAGCCCGCGGTGTCCGTGCCGAGCGCGAGGTCGACGATGCCGAGGGCGACCGCCACCGCCGATCCCGAGCTGGAGCCGCCGCTGATCAGCGTCGGGTCCAGGGCGCCCCGGACCGCGCCGTAGGGGGAGCGGGTGCCGACCAGGCCGGTGGCGAACTGGTCGAGGTTCGTGGTCCCGAGGAGGACGGCGCCGGCCGCCCGGAGCCGTGCGACCGCGGGGGCGTCGGCCCCCGGCGTGTAGGCGTAGGACGGACAGCCCGCGGTGGTCGGCAGACCCGCCACATCGATGTTGCCCTTGGCGGCGAAGACCCTGCCCGCGAGCGGGAGACGCTCGCCCGCGGCGACGCGCGCGTCCACGGCCCGGGCCTCCTCCTCCACCTCGGGCCGAGGGCGCAGGGCGATCCAGACCTCGGGCCGGTCGACGGCCTCGATCCGGGCGTGGGCCGCGCGGACTCGGGCGAGAGCGGACATCGGAACTCCTTGTGCGGACTGAGGGCCGCGGTCCCGGGGCCGCGGCGGCCCCGGGACCCGGGGTGAACAGGGGACGGGCAGGATGTGTGCGGTGTTCGGCGGTTCGGCGGTTCGGGGCCTCAGGCGGCCGGGGTCGTCGCCGGCGCCAGGACGAGCAGCGCCGTGCCGGCCTCGACCTGGTCGCCCGGTGAGACGAGGATCCGCTCGACGACCGCGTCCGTCGGCGCGGGCACCCTCGACTCCATCTTCATGGCCTCCAGGGCGAGGAGCGGCTGCCCCGCCGTCACGCGGGCGCCCGGCTCCACGTTCACCTGCCAGACGGACGCGGCGAACTCCGCCTCGACCAGACGACCGCCCACGGGGACGTTGATGTCGGCGGCCGGGGACGCCGGTGCCGTCACGGCCTCCGCACGGGTGAACTCGCCGGCCGCCTCCCAGGCGTCGCGCTCCGCCGAGAAGGCGCCGCCCTGCCGGGACCGGAACTCCGCTATGGACGCCGCGTTCTCGACGAGGAAGGACTCGTACGCGGCCAGCGAGAAGGTGCCCTCCTCGATCCGCGGCACGAAGCGGCCGGAGATGATGTCGGCCCGCAGCTCCAGGAGTTCGTCCGCCTCGACCGGGTACCACTTGACGCGGTCGAAGAAGCGCAGCAGCCAGGGCGACCCCGGCTCGAACGCGCCGCGCTGCTGCCAGCCCGACCACACCTGGGTCGTCCGCCCGACGAACTGGTAGCCGCCGGGGCCCTCCATGCCGTACACGCACAGATAGGCGCCGCCGATGCCGACCGAGTTCTCCGCGGTCCAGGTGCGCGCCGGGTTGTACTTCGTGGTGACCAGGCGGTGGCGGGGGTCGAGCGGGGTGGCGACCGGGGCGCCGAGGTAGACGTCGCCCAGACCGAGGACGAGGTACTCCGCGTCGAAGACCGTGCGGTACACGTCGTCCACCGAGTCCAGGCCGTTCACCCGGCGGATGAACTCGATGTTCCACGGACACCAGGGCGCGTCGTCGCGCACGCCCGCCATGTAGCGGGCGATCGCCTCGCGGGTGGCCGGGTCGTCCCAGGAGAGCGGCAGATGGACCGTCCGGGAGGGGACGACGAGCTGGTCGCTCGGAGGGAGGGCGCGGACCGTCTCCCGTACCGCTTCCAGGAGTTGCCGCTGGGGGAGCCGGGCCGGGTCGGTGCGGATCTGGAGGGAGCGGATGCCCGGGGTCAGGTCGGCCACCCCGTCGAGGCCGGCCTCCGCCACCGCCTCCATCAGCGCGTGGACCCGCATGCGCAGCGCGAGGTCCAGCTGCATGGGCCCGAACTCGACCAGCAGGTTGTCGTCGCCGCTGCGGCGGTACGTCACGTCGCCGTCCCGCGCGAGCACCCCGCCGTCGACGATCGCGGGGCGCGGCGAACCGTCGTCGGCCAGTGGCCCGAACCGCACCGTGTCGCCGGGGCGGAGCTGGCCGAGCTTCCAGCGTTCCGTGCTGACCACGGTCGCCGGGCAGACGAAGCCGCCGAGGGAGGGGCCGTCCGGGCCGAGGAGCACCGGCATGTCCCCGGTGTAGTCGACCGCGCCGACCGAGTAGGGCGTGTCGTGGATGTTCGACGGGTGCAGTCCCGCCTCGCCGCCGTCGGTGCGGGCCCAGCGCGGCTTCGGTCCGACGAGCCGCACCCCGGTGCGGGCCGAGTTGAAGTGGACCTTCCAGTCGGCGGCGTAGAAGTCGTGGATGTCGTCCTCGGTGAAGAACTCCGGTGCCGCGTGCGGGCCTTCGAGGGCGCTGATCCGCCACACGTCCGTGAACACGGGCCGGTCGCCGGGCGGCACGGGCGTGCCCGCGCCGGTGACGGTCCCGCCGTGCAGCACGTCGCCGGTGCGCAGGGCCCGGCCGCCGTGGCCGCCGAACCGGCCGAGGGTGAAGGTGGCGGCGCTGCCGAGGAAGGCGGGCACGTCCAGGCCGCCGCCCGCGAACAGCACGTAGGTGCGCAGGCCGTGCCCCGTGGGTGCGCCGATCTCCAGGACCGATCCGGCCGGTACGGTCACCGGCTCCCAGCGGCCGACCTCCGTGCCGTCCACCGTGACCGGTGCGGGGGCCCCGGTGACGCACACCGTCGTCGTGCGGGTGAACCGCAACGCCGGTCCCTGCAGGGTGCATTCGAGGCCCGGCGCGCCGTCGGTGTTGCCGAGCGCCCGGTTGCCGAGCCGGAAGGAGAGGTCGTCCATCGGGCCGCAGGGCGGGACGCCGACCTGCCAGTAGCCGGTGCGGCCCGGCCAGTCCTGCACGGTGGTGAGCGTGCCGCCGGACACGACCTCGATCCGCGGGGTGGGGTCGCTCACGGCGGCCAGGGTCGCGGTGGAGTGGGCCGCCCGCCGGAAGGCAGGCTCGGCGAGCGCGGCCCGCACCAGCCCGAGGTTGGTCTCGATGCCGTCCACCCGGGTCCTGGCCAGCGCCTCGTCGAGCCGTTCCAGGGCGTGGGCGCGGTCGGTGCCGTACGCGACGACCTTGGCGAGCATCGGGTCGTACGAGGTGGTGACCTCCGTGCCGG
Organism: Streptomyces sp. NBC_01428; assembly: GCF_036231965.1. Classification (NCBI taxonomy): domain Bacteria; kingdom Bacillati; phylum Actinomycetota; class Actinomycetes; order Kitasatosporales; family Streptomycetaceae; genus Streptomyces; species Streptomyces sp. NBC_01428. The sequence continues at coordinate 7,300,534 of NZ_CP109499.1, forward strand.
CCTCGATCCAGCCGTCCACGCGGACACCGCCGGGGAACTCGACCCGTGTCAGCAGGCCCGCGCTCGGCCGGTGTTCACGGGAGGGGTCCTCGGCGTACAGCCGCGCCTCGACCGCGTGCCCGCGCGGTGCCCCCGGGTCCCGGACGACGGAGGACTCGCCGCGGGCCAGCCGCAGCATCCAGCCGACGAGGTCGACGCCGTAGATCTCCTCGGTGACCGGATGTTCCACCTGGAGCCGGGTGTTGACCTCCAGGAAGTAGGCCTCCTCGCGGGCGGCGTCGTACACGAACTCGACGGTGCCGGCCGAGCGGTAGTCCACCGAGGCGCACAACTCGCGTGCGGCGGTGGCAAGTCGTGTCCGCACCGCTTCGGGGAGGCCCGGCGCGGGTGCCTCCTCCAGGACCTTCTGGTTGCGGCGCTGGAGCGAGCAGTCGCGGTCGCCGAGGGTGACGACCCGGCCGAGGCCGTCGCCGAAGACCTGCACCTCGATGTGGCGCGCGTCCTCGACGAGGCGCTCCAGGAAGACCCCGGACGAGGAGAAGGAGGCCGCCGCGACCCGCTGGACCCGCTCCCAGGCCTCGGCCAGTTCGGCGTCCGAGCGACATGCCGACATACCGATTCCGCCGCCCCCGCCCGTGGCCTTGAGCATCACGGGATAGCCGATGCGTCCGGCGGCCTCCCGTGCCTCGGGGAGCCCGGCCAGCAGATCCGTGCCGGGGGCCAGCGGCACGCCCGCCGCCAGGGCCGCCGCCCGCGCCGTGTGCTTGGCGCCGAACAGTTCGAGCTGCTCCGGTGTCGGACCGACGAACACGATGCCGGCGTCCTCGCAGCGCCGCGCGAACGCCGCGTCCTCGGAGAGGAATCCGTACCCCGGGTGGATCGCCCCGGCCCCGGTGTCCTTGGCCGCCTTCAGGACGAGGTCGGCGTCGAGGTACGACTCCTTGGCGGGCGCGGGGCCGAGCCGTACGGCCTCGTCGGCGAGCCGGACGTGCGGGGCGGCGCGGTCCGCGTCAGAGTACACGGCGACCGTGCGCAGGCCGAGTTCGCGGGCGCTGCGGATGATCCGGACCGCGATCTCGCCCCGGTTGGCGACGAGCAGGGTGTCGAACGTCATGCCGGCGCTCCGATCGTCATCGCGACCGCGGTCGGTTCGAAGCCGTTGCACGGGTTGTTGATCTGGGGGCAGTTGGACACCAGGACGATCACGTCGCGCTCGGCGCGCAGCGTCAGCCGCAGCCCGGGGGCGGAGATGCCGTCGACGATGCCGAGGGTGCCGTCCTTCTCGACCGGCACGTTCATGTACCAGTTGATGTTCGAGACGAGGTCGCGCTTGCCGAGGCCGTACCGGGCGCCCTCCGCGAGGAAGTTCTCGACGCAGGCGTGCTGGGACCAGGTGTGGTGCCCGTACCGCAGGGTGTTCGACTCCTTGGAGCAGGCGCCGCCGACCGTGTCGTGCCGGCCGACCTCGTCGGCCGTGACGGTCATCAGCGGGGTGTGCTCGTTCGACATCAGGACACTGCCCGTGGTCAGGAAGATGCCGCCCTGCGCCTGGACGGTGTCGGGCGCGCTGTAGCGGACGGCGGTGTCCCCGGCGTCGTACACCAGGAAGTCGACGGCCTGGTTGCCGTGCAGGTCGGTGACGGTGAGCGTCTCGCCGGTGCGGACGACCGCCGACCAGGCGGCCCGGGCCGGGACGGTGACGTGGGTCATGCGAGCCCCCTCGTGGCATGGAATTCGGCGGTGTTGAGGAAGGCGCGGCGGCCCTCGGGCGTGGCCTCCCACAGCGGGTCGCCCGGAGCGGTCGCCGCGGAGCGCCAGGCCAGTACCTCCAGCGGGGTGCTCGTGTAGGCGGAGCGCGGGTCGGCCGGGTGCGGCACGTTCGCGACGAGCACGGTGAGGTCCTGTTCGGCGCGGAGGGTGACGCTCCCGCCGGGGCCGGCCGAGCCGGTGAAGTCCAGCGAGCCGTCCTCGCGCACCTCGACGCCCTGGAAGAAGGAGAGCGACGGGGGCAGGTCGCGGGGGCCGAGCCCGTTCTTGGCGGCGGCCAGTTTGAACAGCTCCCGTCCGGCCGGCGAGGCGGACTGTGGTGTCCCGTCCCCGTACCGCCGCGTGTTGCGTACGAGCGTGGAGGTACCGCACAGGGCGTCGTGTTGGCCGGAGGAGTCGCTGACCACCGAGGCCAGGACGCGGCCCTGGTCGGAGAGGAGGAGCCGTCCCTCGCCCAGATAGGCGTTCCACTGGACCTTGACGGTGTCCGCGACGTTCAGGCGCTCCCACGGCCGGTCCGCGACGTACAGCAGCAGATGCGCGCAGGCGTCGCCCACGAGGTCGGTCAGCCGCAGCTCCGTGCCCCGGGCCAGCACCTTGTGCGTGTAGCCGCCGCCCGCCACCGTCTCCGCCCACACCAGGTGGCCCGCCTCGCAGGGGGGCGCGGGCCAGTCGCCCGCGGGGACCACGGGCATGGCCTCGGCGCGGGTCCCCTCCTGGGCACGGGCGTGGTCGCGTGCTCCGTGCGTGGTCGCTGTCGCCATCGCGGGTCCTCCGGCTCCTGGGTCATTTCTGTCGCCCGACAGAAATTAGGGGCGGGGTGGGTCGGCGCCATGTCCCGTGTGTTGCCGCGCCGTTACCGGTCCCTCACGCGTCACGCCCGCGAAGGGCCGGTGCCCGGAGGGCCGTCTCGTGGGGTCGGTCGCGGGGATCCCGGCGCCCGGCCGGTGCGCGCCGTGTGTGCGAGGATCGAACGCATGGGAACGGACGGCGGGCGACGGGTCGGCAGGCCGCGCGCCGCGCAGCGGCCGGACAGCGGTCTCACGCCGCGTGCCGAACTGCTCGACGCGGCCGCCGAGTTGTTCACCACCCGGGGCTACGCCGCCACCACCACCCGCGCGGTCGCCGAACGGGCCGGTATGCGCCAGGCGTCCATGTACCACTACGTGTCCGGCAAGGAGGAGCTGCTCGCCGAGCTCCTGGAGTCCACGGTCACCCCCTCGCTGGCGCTCGCCCGCCGGCTCCTCGCCGAGGACGCGGAGCCCGCGGGGCGCAGGCTGTGGCGGCTGTGCCGCACCGACGTGGAACTGCTGTGCGGTGGTCCGCACAACCTCGGCGGCCTCTATCTGCTGCCCGAGGTGCGCGCCGAACGCTTCGCCGGGTTCCACGCCGTGCGCGCGGAACTGAAGGACACCTACCGCCAGTTGCTGGCGGCCACCCCGGCGGGCGGCGCGCTCGCCAAGAGCGACCTGGACCTGCGGACGGACCTCGTGTTCGGGCTGATCGAGGGCGTCATCCTCGTGCACCGCTCCGACCCGGACCGCCCCGTGTCCGCCTTCGCCGAGGCCACCGCCGACGCGGCGCTGCGCATCGCCGGAATCTGAGACTCCGAGCCCCCGTCACCCCTGCGAGCTGCGGTTCTCGTATGCCCGTACGCGGTCACGCACCGTGTGCGAATGGAGGCGCAGCGTGCAAATGGGGCTGAGCGTACTCCAGTCGCGAGGGCGATTTCAGGTGCTTGCTGAATATGACACAGCGATGATCCGGTCGGACTAAGCTCGCCCGCAGCGCACCGAGTTGAGATGTATTCGTGCGCTTGTTCCCAAAGGTTCCGAAGATTCAGTTTGATCCATGCCGATCCATGCCGTTTCCCCCACAAACATCCCCCACCCCCCAGCCGACCTGTCTCAGAGGGCATACATGGTGAGTGTTCAATCGCCTCCCGGTGGCCGTGAACTTCCCTACGCGCGGGTGCTGTTGCTGCCCGCGATACTGATGGCCGTGGCCACCGGCGCCGCAGTCGCCCTGGTGACGGAGCCGGCCCGGACCGCGGTCGCCCTGTGCGGCGGCTTCGCCACCCTGTTGGTCATCACGATCGGCGGTGAGGCCGTCCGCCGCGGCCGGGTCGCCCGGGAACTGCGGGCCGACTACGCACGCCGCATCGCATACCTGGAGCAGCGCATCGCCGCGCACGATCAGGAGATCGTGCACTTCACCGAGGAGATCGTCCCGCTCGCGCTCGACCGGCTGCACGGCGGGGACTCCCCCTCCGAGGTCGTGCGCACACTGGGCCGCGACGACCCCGGCCATCGCGAACTCCCCGACTCCCAGAAGAACCTGCTGAAGAAGCTCCTCAAGATCGTCGACACCGAGGAGTCGATGCGCGACGCCGCGCAGCGCTCCTTCGTCAACATCGCCCGGCGCGTGCAGGCCATCGTCCACCAGCAGAACAACGAACTCCGCGAGATGGAGGAGGACCACGGGCGCAACCCCGAGGTCTTCGACGACCTGCTGCGCATCGACCACGGCACCGCGCTGATCGGCCGGCTCGCCGACTCCATCGCCGTGCTCGGCGGCGGCCGCCCCGGACGCCAGTGGCCCGAGCCCGTACCGCTGTTCAGCGTGCTGCGCGGCGCGATGTCCCGCATCCTGGAGTACCGGCGCATCGAGCTGCACAACATCGTCGACGTCGCCGTCACGGGCGTCTCCGTCGAACCGCTCATCCACGCGCTGGCCGAACTCCTCGACAACGCCACCCGCTACTCGCCGCCGCACACCAAGGTGCACGTCACCGCCATCGAGGTGCAGACCGGCGTCGCCATCGAGATCGAGGACGGCGGCGTCAGCCTCAGCGACGAGTCCCGCGGCAAGATCGAGGAGCTCCTCCGGCTGGCCGCCGCGGGCGTCGACCCGAACGTGATGGGTCAGGCACCCCGCCTCGGGATGGCGGTCGTCGGCCGCCTCGCGCAGATGTACAGCATGCAGATCTCGCTGCGGCAGTCCGCGTACGGCGGTGTCCGCGCCGTCCTCGTCGCCCCGCGCGACATGCTCACCACCGACTTCGCGCCCGGTCTCGCGCACGGCATCGGAGCCACCTCCGTGACGGGCATCGACACCGGCGGGGTCGAGGCTCCCGCCCGCAAGCCCAAGAAGCGCCGTCCCACCACCGGACCCCGCGTCCCCTCGTCGAGCGGCGACCCCCGCGACCCCCGCGAGGACGACGTCCCGGTCGTCACCGAATGGGCGCCGAACGGCCTGCCGCAGCGCCGCAGCCGGGTCAAGGTGCCGCTCAGCCAGCGGATCGCCGAGGCGCGGGCCCTGGAGGCCGCGGAGGCCGCCGGCACCGGACCCTCATGGGCGCCCGCGCCCCGGCCGGAGCCGAAGGACGAACCCGAACCCGGCCTGTGGGTCGAGGCGTTCATGAACGGCCTCAAGGGCGACCCGGACCCGACCGCATCCAGCACGGACAACCAGCCGGCCCCTGCCGAGGGCGACGACGAGGGGGACCTCAAGTGATCCAGCAGCGAGCGAACTTCGACTGGATGCTCAAGGATCTCGCCGACGGGGTACCGGGCATCCAGCAGATCGTCGTGCTCTCCGCCGACGGACTGCGCATCGCCCGCTACGGCGGCGACCCGGACGCCGCCGACCGCGTCGCCGCCGCCTGCGCCGGCCTGCAGAGCCTCGCCGGAGCCGTCGCGGGCGAGATCCCCAACAGCGACGGCCGGATGCGCATGGTGATCATCGAGATCAACGGCGGCTACTTCTACCTGATGTCGGCGGGCCCCAACGCCTACCTCGCGGTGCTCGCCAACCAGACCGCGGAACCCGGCCTGATGAGCAACCGCATGCGCGACCTCGTCGTCCGCATCGGCGCCCATCTGACGAGCCCGCCGCGGCGCAACGGGCAGACCGTATGACTCCTCCGCAACGCCGGCGGCGCCAACCCGAGGAAGGGCCCCCCGAACCCGTCACGACGGACGTCCCCCTCGCGGGCCCCGAAGGCCCCGAGGGGGAAGGCCCCGAGGGGGAGGGCAGTGCGGGCAAACCGAAGAACCCCGAGCGCCTCTACGTGCTCACGGGCGGCGCCGAGCACGGCGACCGGGCCGAACTCGACCTCGTCACCCTCGTCGTGGCGCGCGCCGAGTCACCGCCCCCCGCCACGCAGCCCGAGCAGTCCGCCCTGCTGCGGCTGTGCAGGGCGCCTCTGTCCGTGGCCGAGATCTCGGCCTATCTCAACCTGCCGTTCAGCGTGGTGACCGTCCTGCTCACCGAGCTGCTGGCGGCAGAACTGGTGAAGGCGCGCGCCCCGATCGTCCGACAGGCGCTCCCCGACCGTTCCCTCCTCGAAGCGGTGATGCATGGACTTCAAAAGCTCTGACACCATCACGGGCCCTCGCGCCGAGGACCACCTCCCGCACACCACGCAGGCGGCGGTCAAGATCGTGATCGTGGGCGGCTTCGGAGTCGGCAAGACGACCATGGTGGGCTCCGTCAGCGAGATCAAGCCGCTGACGACCGAGGAGACCATGACGCAGGCCGGCATCGGAATCGACGACAACTACGGGTCCGAGACCAAGACGGCGACCACGGTGGCCATGGACTTCGGCCGGATCTCCATCACCGACCAGCTGGTGCTCTACCTGTTCGGCACCCCGGGCCAGGAACGCTTCTGGTTCCTGTGGAACGGCCTGTTCGAGGGAGCCCTCGGCGCCGTGGTGCTGATCGACACCCGCAGGCTGGAGGTCAGCTTCGACGTCATCGGCCGCCTGGAGGAACGCGGCGTGCCGTTCGTCGTCGCCATGAACGACTTCCCCGACGCGCCGCGGTACCCCGTCGAGGAACTGCGGGCCGCGCTCGACCTGCCCGACGAGATCCCGATCGTGAAGTGCGATGCCCGGCGCAGAGCGTCGAGCCGGGACACCCTGATGACGCTGATGCGGTTCCTGCACTCGCTGGCGATGACCTCGTCACCCGCCTGAGAACCGCACGCGACGGACCCCCGCACGACAACTCCCCTTCACAAGCTCTCATTTCAGCTTCGGAGCGATCATCGTGACGCCTGAATCCCCTTCCCCGACCGGCACCCAGGACCCCACGCTCGGCCCGCCGCCCGGCTGCCCCGCCCACGGCACCGGCCCGGGCGGGCTGCGCCGCCTCTACGGCCCCGAGGCGGAGGACCTCGGCGCCCTCTACGAGAAACTCCGCGCCGAACACGGCGCCGTCGCCCCCGTACTGCTCCACAACGACGTGCCGATCTGGGTCGTCCTCGGGCACGGCGAGAACCTCCACATGGTCAGCACGCCCTCGCACTTCGCCCGTGACAGCCGGCTCTGGACGGCCGTCCAGGACGGCACCGCGGGCAATGACCATCCGCTGGCCCCCCACATCGCCTGGCAGCCCATCTGCTCCCACGTCGAGGGCGACGAACACCTGCGGCTGCGCGGAGCCGTCACCGGCGCCATGTCCACCATCGACTTCCGCAGCCTGCGCCGCTACATCAACCGCGCCACCCAGCGCCTGGTCAACGAGTTCTGCGAGCTCGGCGAGGCCGACCTGGTCGGACAGTTCGCCGAGCACCTGCCGATGTCCGTGCTCTGCGAGATCATCGGCATGCCCGAGGACTACAACGACCGTATGGTGCAGGCCACCCGCGACCTGCTCAAGGGCACCGACACCGCCATCGCCAGCAACGAGTACGTGATGGGCGTCCTCACCCAGCACACCGCACGGCGCCGCGCGATGCCCGAGGACGACTTCACCAGCCACCTCATCAACCACCCCGCCGGGCTCACCGACGACGAGGTCGCCCAGCACCTTCGCCTCGTCCTCCTCGCCGCCTACGAGGCCACCGCCAACCTCATCGCCAACGTGCTGCGCATGGTCCTCACCGACCCGCGCTTCCGCGCCCAGCTCAACGGCGGGCAGATGACGGTGCCCGAGGCCGTCGAGCAGTCCCTGTGGAACGAACCGCCGTTCAGCGCCGTCCTCGGCTACTTCGCGAAGCAGGAGACGGAACTGGGCGGTCAGCGCATCCGCAAGGGCGACGGACTCCTCTTCGGGATCGCGCCGGGCAACGTCGACCCCCGCGTCCGCCCCGACCTGGCCGCCAACATGCAGGGCAACCGCTCCCACCTCGCCTTCGGCGGCGGGCCCCACGAGTGCCCCGGCCAGGACATCGGCCGCGCCATCGCCGACGTCGGCGTCGACGCGCTGCTGCTCCGCCTGCCGGACGTCGAACTCGACGGCCCCGAGAGCGACCTGCGCTGGCGCGGGTCCATGTCGTCACGCCACCTCGTGGACCTGCCCGTACGGTTCCAGCCCCGGCCGCCGCAGGACGTCATGCAGCGGCCCTCGGTCCGCGCGCTGCCCGTCCAGCGGCCCGGCTGGCAGGTCACCAGCGAGGGCGCGGCGCCGGCCGCGCCCGCACCGCACCCGACACCCGCCCCGCCGCTCCGGGCACCCGAGCCCGCCCACCGGCTCGGCGCCTGGCAGCGTCTCGTGCGCTGGTGGCGCGGCTACTGATCCGGGGCCGGGCCCGCCGACCAGATGTCGTACGCCGGCCATGCCTCCAACTCCCGCCCACTGACGAACCGATGGGCCCGTCCGGTGACCGGATCGGTGAACTCCAGCTTCCGCGCCAGCAGTTGCAGCGGACGCCGGAAGTCGCCGGCCGGCACCGGCCCGGTCACCTCCGGGTAGAGCGGATCGCCGAGCAGCGGCACGCCCAACGCCGTCATGTGGACGCGGAGTTGGTGGGTCTGCCCGGTGCTCGGCGTGAGCCGGTAACGCCCGAGTCCGCCCCGGTGCTCCGTCAGTTCCACCCGGGTGACGGCGTTCGGCTCGCCCGCCACCTCGCAGGCGGCCATCACGCCGCGCTCCTTGAGGATGCGGCTGCGCACCGTGCGAGGGAGGACGAGACCGGGATCGTACGGAGCCACGGCCTCGTACTCCTTGGCGATCAGCCGGTCCCGGAACAGCGACTGGTAGGCGCCGCGTTCCCCGTGCAGCACGGTGAACAGCACCAGGCCGGCGGTCAGCCGGTCCAGACGGTGCGCCGCGCCCAGCTCCGGCAGGTCCAGCTCCCGCCGCAGCCGCGCCAGGGCGGTCTCGGCCACATGGCTGCCGCGCGGGGTGGTGGCGAGGAAGTGCGGCTTGTCGGCGACCACGATGTGCTCGTCGCGGTACACCACCTCCACCGGGAACGGCACCCGCTCCTCGTCCGGCAGCTCCCGGTGGAACCACACGAACATCCCCGGCACGTAGGCCGTCGTGGCCGTCACCGGCCGACCGCCCTCGCCGACGAACAGCCCGTCGCCGAGCATCGCGTCGACGACCCCGTCCCCGGCCGCGAGCCGCTCCACCAGGTGCTCCCGCACGGTGGCCCAGCTCCCCTCCCGCGGCAGCCTGATCCGCACGGGGTCGACCCCGTGGCGCTGCGGGAGGGGAGAGGGCGGGATCCGGGGCTTGCGTCTCACCTGGTCAAGGGTACGAGGCCGGGACGGCCGCGGTCGCCTCCGGTGCCGCCGCCCGCTTCCGGTACGCGCGGTACGCCGCACCCGCGACCAGGGTGACGCCGAGGAAGAGCAGGGTGAACCACTGGAAGTACCAGTGCCCGCCCGCCGGGTCGTACACCGTGGCGCGCGGCCAGGCGAGGTTGACGGTCATGAAGAGGCCGTAGACGAGGGCGAGCGCGTTGACCGGGACGCCCCAGCGGCCGAGCGAGAAGAGCGGGGCGCCCGTCTCGTCCGTGCCGTCGGCGGTGAACTGTCCGCGCAGCCTGCGCACCAGCAGGGGACCGGTGACCATCGCGTAGGCGAGGTACAGCATCACGATGCAGGTGGTGCCGATGGCGAGGAACGCGTCCGGCGAGGCGAAGTTCAGGAGGAGCAGCGCGGCCGCGAGGACGCCGACGACCAGGGCGGGCGCGCTCGGCATGCCGGTGCGCGCGTCGACCTTCGCGAGCCGCCCCGAGAAGGGGAGCTGCCGGTCGCGCGCCATCGAGAACAGCATCCGGCAGGCGGCGGTCTGGATCGCCAGGGTGGCCACCGCGACGGCCACCACCACGTCGGCGAGCAGCGCGCGGCCCACGCCGTCGCCCAGGCTGCTCGTGAGGACGTAGCTGAGACCGTCGACGCCGAGGCGTCCGTCGGTGAGGCTCGGGGCGGCGAGCAGCCCGCCGAGCACGATCAGCCCGCCGAGCAGGCCGGCCGCGCCGAGGGCGGTGAGGATCGTACGGGGCGCGGTGCGGCGGGGGTTGTGGGTCTCCTCGCTCATCTCACCGGCGCTGTCGAAGCCGATCATCACGTACGCGGCCATGAACGAGCCCACCATCAGCGCGCCGAGCAGCCCCGTCCCGCCCGCGCCGGTGTGGAAGGTGATGCCGGGGGAGCGCTCGGAGTGGGTGAGCAGCAGCACGATGATGAGGACGGCGCCGATGATCTCGGCGGTGACGCCGATCCGGTTGACCAGCGACATCACGCGGTTGTCGAGGACGTTGACCAGGGTGGTGAGGACGAGCAGGACGACGCCGAGCACCGCCGCGTTGGCCGCTCCGTCCGGGCTCGTCGGGGCGGGGTCGTCGCCCACGAGCTGGAAGCCGGACCAGATCGCGGGCAGCACCATCTGCAGCGCGAGCGCCGCGGCGGCGACCACCACGACCTGGCCGATCACCATGATCCAGCCCGCGAACCAGCCGAAGGAGAGGTTCGACAGGCGCGAGGACCACTGGTAGATCGCGCCGGAGATCGGGTAGCGCGCGGCCAGTTCGGCGAAGCAGGCCGCCACCGCGAGCTGTCCGATCAGGACGGCCGGCCAGGTCCAGAAGAAGACGGGACCGCCGAAGGCGTAGCCGAACGCGAAGAACTGGAAGACCGTCGTGAGGACGGAGATGAAGGAGAAACCGGCGGCGAACGAGGCGTACCGGCCGAGGCTGCGGTGCAGCTCCTGGCGGTAGCCGAACGCGTTCAGGGAGCGGTCGTCGGGGGACTGCGGCGGATCGGGGCGTACGTCGGTGGGAGCGGTGGTGGTCACGGCGGCACCTGCCTTCGGCGCGGAAGGGCGAACGGGATTCCTGTCGGGTGACAGAAATTAGGGAGGCCCTGTTTCGCTCGCGTGACGCGGCCGTGTCGGCGACGGGCCGAAGTCCTCACGGGACCGCCGGGGGTCGGAGTCGCCCGGCGCCCGCGCCCGTGGCCGTGCGTGAGGCGGCTGCGGCCCGCAGCCGGGTGCGCGGTATGGCGCGACGTCAACTCCCCGCGGGGGAGCGCCGATTCACCGCTTCCGCTGGGTCGTCGCGGGGGCCGGACCGGCCCCCGCACATACGTCAGGAGGCGGCCCGCGTCGCGGTCGCCGCCTCCTGGGTGCTGCCTGCCGGGGTGCCGGGTGTCAGGCCGAGGTCTCCTGCTCCGCCTCCACCTGGGCGTTCCACTCCCGCTTCGACGCCTGCCAGCCGTCCTCGTTGTGGCCGAGGCGCCAGTAGCCGGAGATGGACAGGTCGTCGCGCGGGATCTCCCGCTCGACGCGCAGCAGTTTGCGCAGTTCCTTGACGAAGCCCGCCTCGCCGTGGACGAACGCGTGCACCCGGCCCGCCGGGAACTCCAGCCCGCGTACGGCCTCCACCAGGGCCCTGCCCACCGGCCGGTCCCCGCGGTGCAGCCAGACGACGTCCACGTCGGAGTCGATCTTCTGCTCCTCCTCGGGGTCCGAGACCTCGACGAAGGCGCGGACGACGGAGCCGTCGGGCAGCGACTCCAGTGCGGCGGCGATGGCCGGCAGCGCGCTCTCGTCACCGGCGAGCAGATGCCAGTCGGCCTCGGTGTCCGGCGCGTAGGCGCCACCGGGGCCCATGAAATGGACGACCTCGCCCGGCTGCACCTTCAACGCCCAGGGTCCGGCGAGTCCTTCGTCGCCGTGCACCACGAAGTCCAGGGTCAGCTCGCGCACCGCGGGGTCCCAGGCGCGCACGGTGTACGTGCGGGTCACCGGCCAGTGCTCGCGGGGGAACTCCTCGCGGATGCGCTGCGGGTCGAAGGGCTCCGGATAGGTCACGCCCTCGGCGCCGAAGAGCAGCTTCACGTAATGGTCCGTGCTGGTGCCCGTGGCGAAGTCGGCGAGGCCCTCGCCGCCCAGCACGACCCGCTGCATGTGCGGGGTCAGCCGCTCGGTGCGGACGACCGTCGCGGAGTGCGGCTTCCTGGGCTTGCGTTCCGGGCGCTCTGCCATGACTGCCTCCTGGTCAACATAGTTAGGCTTACCTAAGTTAGCACTCCCACCCTGGTGGCACCTATGCGTGAGCGCCACCAGTTATGCCGGAAGGGTTCCGCTATGTCTCCAGTGTGGCAAGGAGCCGGTTCAGCGATCCACCCAGACCCCAGCGCGCCGCGAGTTCGTCCAGCGCCGCGGGGTCGCGCGGGGCGCGGGGCAGTGCGGTGTCGACCTCGGGCAGCGGGACGTCGCCTGCCACCGTGACCACGGTGGGCGCCACGGCGACGTAGGGCCGCGACTCCGTGAGGCGTTTGCGCTGCGAAGGGGTCAGCTTCGCCTTCGGGTCGTCGACCGCGGCCATGATCCCGGCCAGGTCACCGAACTCCGCGAGCAGTTTCGCCGCCGTCTTCTCGCCGATCCCCGGCACCCCGGGCAGTCCGTCGCTCGGGTCGCCGCGCAGCGTCGCCAGATCCGCGTACCCCGCGCCGTCCACGCCGTACTTCTCGCGCAGCCAGGCCTCGTCCGTGAGCTGGAGCGTGCCGACGCCCTTGAGGGGATACAGGACGCGCACCCCCCGCTTGTCGTCCACGAGCTGATACAGGTCCCGGTCGCCGGTGACGATGTCGACCGGGCCGGTGGCGCGCCCGGTGAACGTGCCGATCACGTCGTCCGCCTCGTACCCCGCGACGCCCACGCGGGCGATGCCCAGCGCGTCCAGGACGTCCTCGATGACGGGCACCTGCGGCGAGAGGGTGTCCGGCACCTCCTCCTCGTCCGGGCCGGTCTCGGTCTCGACCGCCACCCGGTGCGCCTTGTACGACGGGATCAGGTCGACCCGCCACTGCGGACGCCAGTCCGCGTCCATGCAGGCCACCAGGTCGTCGGGGTGATGGTCCCTGACCAGGCGGTCGATGAACTCCAGCAGCCCGCGCACGGCGTTCACCGGTGTGCCGTCCGGGGCCCGCACGGATTCCGGCACGCCGAAGTAGGCGCGGAAGTACAGCGAGGCGGTGTCGAGGAGCATGAGTCGTCGAGTCTGCTGTGTCACGAACCGCATCATGCCGTACGCCACTGACAGTGACCTGGACCACTCCTGTGTTTGCTTTGTGTAAGCGTGGGCAGGCGCGGCCTCTGAGCGGCTCGGTTGTTCATTCAACCGTCACCAGTTGTCGGGAACGCCGTGGGTGTTCGTTCAGCCCGTTCCCCTGTCCGACCGAGAGGCACCACGTGTCATCCAGGCTTGAGGCCGACCATCTGTACAAGGTGTTCGGAAGACGACCAGAAGCGGCCGTGGAGCGGCTCCGTGACGGAGTCGACCGTGAGGAACTGCGCGCCGACGGCACCACCGCCGCCGTGATCGACGCGTCCTTCACCGTCGAGCCGGGCCAGATCTTCGTCGTCATGGGCCTGTCCGGATCCGGCAAGTCCACGCTGCTGCGCATGCTCAACGGACTGCTGGAGCCCACCGCCGGGCACGTGCGCTTCGACGGCCAGGACCTGACCGGACTGAGCGCCCGCGACCTGCGCGAGGTCCGCTCCCGCAAGATCAGCATGGTCTTCCAGCACTTCGCGCTGTTCCCGCACCGCAGCGTGCTGGAGAACGCGGCCTACGGCCTGGAGGTCCAGGGCGTCCCGGCCGCCGAGCGCAAGGAGCGGGCGACCAAGGCCCTCGAACTGGCCGGCCTCGCCGGCTGGGAGAAGTCCTGGCCCGACGAGCTGTCCGGCGGTATGCAGCAGCGCGTGGGTCTCGCCCGCGCGCTCGCCACCGACGCCGACCTGCTGCTCATGGACGAGTCGTTCAGCGCCCTCGACCCGCTGATCCGCCGCGACATGCAGGACCAGCTGATCGAGCTCCAGAAGAAGCTGAAGAAGACCATCGTCTTCATCACCCACGACCTGAACGAGGCCATGCGCCTGGGCGACCGGATCGCCGTCATGCGCGACGGCCGCATCGTCCAGATAGGCAGCGCCGAGGACATCCTCGTGCGCCCCGCCGACGACTACGTCGCCTCCTTCACCCAGGACGTCGACCGCTCGCGTGTACTGACCGCGGGCGCCGTCATGGACACCGCGATACGCGGCGACGAGGCCGACTGCGCCTGCGAGACCGCCGCGCCGGACACCTCCTTCGTGGACCTCTGCGCGATCAGCGCCCGCCTCACCCACCCGGTCGCGGTCGTCGACAAGAAGCACACCCTCGTCGGGGTCGTCCCCCGGCAGCGCCTCGTCGGCTTCCTCGGCGACGAGCAGGGCACGCCCGAGCCGTGTCCCAGCCCGCGGAACGAGGAGGTGAAGGCCGGTGCCTAGGATCCCCTTCGGCGACTGGGTCAACGACGCGGTCGACTGGCTGCTGAACCACATGGCGTGGCTCTTCGACTTCCTCAAGACCGTCTTCTCCGGCACCTACGACGGCATCGACGCCGTCCTCCAGGCGCCCCAGCCCCTCCTCCTCGCCGGCATCTTCGCCGTCATCGCCTTCTGGCTGCGCGGCACCTCGGCCGGTGTCCTCACCTTCGTGGGCTTCGCCTTCATCGACTCCCTCGAACTGTGGGAGGACGCGATGGTGACCCTCTCGCTGGTCCTCGTCGCGACACTCATCGCGCTCGTCATCTCGGTGCCCGTCGGCATCTGGGCGGCCCGCTCCGACCGGGTCAGCGGCATCGTCCGGCCCGTGCTCGACTTCATGCAGACGCTGCCCGCGATGATCTACCTCATCCCGGCGATCCTGTTCTTCGGCACCGGTGCCCCCGCCGGCATCGTCGCCACCCTGATCTTCGCGCTGGCCCCCGGTGTCCGCATGACCGAGCTGGGCATCCGGCAGGTCGACAAGGAACTGGTCGAGGCCGCCGACGCGTTCGGCACCACCCCGCGCAACACCCTGCTGCGCATCCAGCTTCCGCTGGCGCTCCCCACCGTCATGGCGGGCGTCAACCAGGTCATCATGCTCGGCCTGTCCATGGCCGCCATCGCGGGCATGGTCGGCACCGGCGGTCTCGGCGGCGACGTCAACGAGGCCATCGGCCAGCTGAACGTCGGCCTCGGCTCCGAAGCCGGCGTCGCCATCGTCATCCTCGCCATCTACCTCGACCGCATGACCAGCGCGCTGGGCACCCAGGTCTCCCCGCTCGGCCGTCGCGCCGCCGCCAAGGCGCGCGCCGCACAGGGCCTGAAGATCTGGTCGTACCGCCCGCGTCCCGTCGTGGCCATGGCGGGTGTCGTCGTCCTCGCCCTCGTCGCGGGCGGCATGGGTGTCTTCGGCGGCACGGGCACGACCTCCACCGCCGCCGACGGCGAGAACGTCGGCCAGGGCAAGAAGGTCACCATCGGCTACATCCCCTGGGACGAGGGCGTCGCCTCCACCTTCCTCTGGAAGGAGATCCTGGAGGAGCGCGGCTACCAGGTCGACGTCAAGCAGTTCGACGCCGGCCCGCTCTACACCTCGCTCGCCCAGGGCGACGTCGACTTCGAGACCGACTCCTGGCTGCCGACCACGCACGCGCAGTACTGGAAGAAGTACGGCAAGCAGCTCGACGACCTGGGCTCCTGGTACGGCCCGACGTCCCTGGAGCTGTCGGTGCCCGCCTACATGAAGGGCATCGACTCCCTGGAGGACCTCAAGGGCAAGTCCGGCACCTTCGGCGGCAAGATCACCGGCATCGAGTCCAGCGCCGGAATGATGGGCCTGCTCAAGACCAAGGTCCTCAAGGCGTACGGCCTCGACAAGGAGTACAAGGTCGTCGACAGCTCCACGCCGGCGATGCTGGCCGAGCTGAAGCGCGACTACGCCGCGAAGAAGCCGATCGTCGCCACCCTCTGGTCGCCGCACTGGGCCTACAGCGACTACAAGCTGAAGAAGCTCAAGGACCCGAAGGGCGCCTGGGGCAAGGGCGACGGCGTGCACACGCTGTCCCGCAAGGGCTTCGCCAAGGACAACCCGGTCGTCGGCCAGTGGCTGAAGAACTTCAAGATGACCGAGAAGCAGCTCACCGACCTCGAGGCCGAGATCAACAAGGTCGGCAAGGGCAAGCAGCAGGACGCCGTACGCGCCTGGCTGAAGAAGAACCCCGGCGTCGTCGACAAGCTGGCCCCGGTCAAGAACGCTTCCGCCGCGGCCCCGGCCGAGGCCAAGCGCGCCGTGGACGTCGCCTGGTTCCCCTGGGACGAGGACGTCGCCGTCACCTACCTCTGGAAGAACGTGCTGGCCCGTCGCGGCTACACGCTCAACCTCAAGCAGATGGACGTCGGCCCCGTGTACACCGGCCTGGCCTCCGGCGACCTCGACCTCAACTTCGACGCCTGGCTGCCGTACGCCCAGTCCAACTACTGGAACCAGCACAAGAACGACCTCAAGGACCTCGGCACCTGGTACAAGCCGACCTCCCTGGAGATCGCGGTGCCCTCGTACGTGAAGGACGTCAAGTCCCTCGCCGACCTCAAGGGCAAGTCGAAGACCTTCGGCGGGAAGATCATCGGGATCGAGCCGGGCACCGGTGAGATGAACCTCCTGAAGAAGAAGGTCCTTCCGGGCTACGGCCTCGACAAGGAGTACAAGGTCGTCGACGGCTCGACGCCCGCGATGCTCGCCGAGCTGAAGCGCGCGTACGCCAAGAAGGAGCCGATCGCGGTCGTGCTGTGGTCGCCGCACTGGGCCTACAGCGAGTACAAGCTCACCAAGCTCGCCGACGACAAGAAGCTGTTCGGCGAGGGCAACACGATCCGCACCATCTCCAGCAAGAAGTTCCCGGGCCAGTACCCGAAGCTCACCGAGTGGATCAAGAACTTCAGGATGAGCGAGGCCGAACTCGGCAGCCTGGAGAGCGAGATCAAGCAGCGCGGCCAGGGGCACGAGGAGGACGCCGTGTCCGCCTGGCTCAAGGAGCACCCGGACATGGTGCAGCGGATGACTCCGCAGTAGTCGCCGAGCGGTTCACCCCCAAGGGTGGTGGACGGTTCACTCCGAGGGGTGGTCCTCGTCGTACGGGTCCTTTGACCCGTGGGGCGGGGGCCACCCCTCGTCGTGGTCCCGTCGCCCGTCTCCGCCCGTCCGGGCCGCCGCGGGTCCGCACGTGCGGACGACACGGCCCGTGATGCCGTACTGACGTACGGGAGGGATCCGGACAACCGCGCCGGCGACGGACGACCCCGTGATCTCCGGCGAACTCCCGGCCCACGGCCGCCGGTCACGGTCCTGCGGACCCGGCACGCCTTCCGCTCCGGTGCCGCGCCCCGAGGGGCGGGCGGGCGCTCGTTCTGGCGCGAACTGTAACCCTCACACTCCCTCGATGTGACAGCGATGTGACGGGTCCATGAAACGGTTTGCCGAACATGCGTAGGGTGCAGACAACTCATCAGAAGGAGCGGGCCGGAAACCGGGCGGTTCGCGGACCGACGAGACGAGGGAGGGAGCCGGAGCGATGGGCGACCACAAAGAACAACCGCTTCGCGTGGGCGCGGCCGTGCGCCGAAGGCGCCGGGCGCTGCGACTCACCCTCGCCGTCGTGGCCGAACGCAGTGGCCTGTCGGTTCCCTTCCTCAGCCAGGTGGAGAACGAGCGGGCGCGGCCCAGCAGAAGCTCCCTGGAGAGAGTCGCCGGAGCCCTCGACACCTCCGCCGCCGAACTGCTCGCCGCGGCCGACCCGGCGTGCAGCGTCGACGTCGTGCGCGCCGACGCGGGCGCCGAGTTCACTCCCGAGGCCCACGTGCGCCCCCTGGTGCGCGGTCACCACCAGCTGCACGCCACCGAGTTCACCGGCGACCACGACGAGGGACGCGAACTCCAGCACCGCAACGACAAGTTGATGTACGTGTGCGACGGCGCGGTCGAGGTCGAGGCCGAGGGCCGCGCGCATCGCCTGGGACGCGGCGACACGCTCTATCTGACGGGCGGGGTCCGGCACCGGTGGCGCGCCACCGTGCCGGACACCCGTGTCATCGTCGTGGAGGTCGCCGACCACATCGACGCGGTGGAGGACCGGCACCGCTTCGGCAGGCGCTGACCGGTGGCGCCGGACACGACGGGCGACGACCCGACGGCGGGGGAGAGGCGGCCTAAGGGCCCGCGCGTGGTGTCGCTCGTGCCCTCGCTCACCGAGGCCGTCGCGGTGACCCTGCCCGGCGCCCTCGTGGCCGCCACCGACTGGTGCACCCACCCCGCGGGCCTCGACGTGCGACGCGTCGGCGGCACCAAGAACCCCGACGTCGACGCCGTCCTGCGGCTCGCGCCCGACCTCGTCCTCGCCAACGAGGAGGAGAACCGCGAGCCCGACCTGACCGCCCTGCGCCAGGCCGGAGTCGAGGTCCTGGTCACCGAGGTACGGGACGTGCCCGGCGCCCTGCGCGAACTCGACCGGGTGCTCCGGGCCTGCGGTGCGCGCGGCCGCCCCCGGTGGCTGGACGAGGCCGAGGCCGCGTGGGCCGGGCCGCCCGCGCCGGAACGCCGCCGCAGCGCGGTCGTGCCCGTCTGGCGGCGGCCCTGGATGGTGCTCGGCCGCGACACGTTCGCCGGTGACGTGCTCGCGCGGCTCGGCGTCGACAACCTCTACGCCGGCCACGCGGACCGCTACCCGCGCATCCCGCTCGCCGAACTGACCGCCGCGTCCCCCGACCTGGCCGTCCTGCCCGACGAGCCGTACCGCTTCACCCCCGACGACGGCCCCGAGTCCTTCCCGGACATCCCCTGCGCCCTGGTCGACGGCCGGATGCTGACCTGGTACGGGCCCTCGATGGCCGAGGCACCGGGAAGGCTCAGCGCGGCGCTGCGAGCAGCCGGCCGCTGATCAGGCCCCGGGCGGTGCCGACGGCGGCCACCGACCAGGCCGCCACCAGCAGGGCGTAGAGCGCGACCGCGAGGATGTCGAAAGCGGCCAGCCCGGTGTGGCGGGCCAGGCTCTCCGCACCGGTCGCGCAGGTGCCGAGCGGGAAGGTGAACGCCCACCAGGTCATCGCGAAACCCATGCCCCGGCGGCGGGCCCGGACGACGAGGGCGACAGCCAGCGCGAGCCACAGCAGGGCGAACCCCATGACGGGGACTCCGTAGAGGACGGCGAAGAAGGCGAAACCGTGGACGTACGGGGCGGACAGCGCGCCCGGAGCGACGTCGGCGAACTTGCCGGCCGCCGTCGTCGACTGGCCCAGCGGACCGAGCACCAGGAACAGCGTCGGGGTCAGCACGAGCGGCGGCGGACCCGAGGTGACGAGCCGCGCGAACACCATCGGCAGCATCACCAGGACGGCCAGCAGGCTCAGCCCGAACAGCGCGACGCAGCCGAGGAGCAGCGTCTCCCGGGGCTGGCCGGCCGGCAGATGCGGCACCAGCAGCGGACCGAGGGCGGCCGACACCATCGGGGCGACGAGCGGCAACAGCCACACCGGGGACGCCTGCCCCGGCTCGATCCGGTGGTGGACGACCATGAGGTACGGGACGGCCACCGCGGCGGCGAGTCCGAGCGCGGTCCCGGCCGTGAACAGGACGGTGTCGACGGCGACCGCGGCCCCCGTTCCGATCCAGTCCGCGCCGACCACCAGGGTCCCGCCGCCGACGGCGAGCAGCGCCATCGCGAGACACCCGTAGAACGGGGCGGTCGCCGGGTCCAGGAGATGGGCGCGGGCCTGGTCGGGGTGGTACCTCCAGTGCGCGGCCCGGGCGACGAGCAGGGTCACCAGCATCATGAGCGACAGCGCCCACACCACGGCGCAGGCCGTACGCAGTCCCGGCACGTGGACCGGCAGTCCCGCGCCCGCCGTCGCCACGATCGCCGTGCCCATCACCGACGCGTACCAGTTCGGGCCGAGATGACGGACCGCGGCGACGGCCCGGTCCCGTGTCGTGCGCGGGGACCGCGCGACACGGACGGCGGCCGCCGGGTCGGCGGAGAAGGGCTGGGCTGCGGTGACCATGACTCCACGGTCGCGCGTGCCCGGGCTCCCCACCAGGGAGCTTGCACCTATGAGGACATAAGCTGAGTTTATGAGTAGCAGTGCTGAGGAACGGACCGGACCCGGGATCGCCCACCGGGTCCCCGATCTGGGCGCGCTGGAACTGCTGCTCGCGGTGGCGCGGCTCGGGAGCCTCGGACGTGCCGCGCGCGAGCTGGGGATCACGCAGCCGGCCGCGAGCAGCCGGATCCGCTCCATGGAACGTCAGCTCGGCGTGGCGCTCGTGGACCGCTCACCGCGCGGTTCCCGGCTCACCCACGAGGGGGCCCTCGTCACGGACTGGGCGCGCCGGGTGGTCGACGCGGCCGAGGCGTTCGACGCCGGGGCGCAGGCCCTGCGGGACCGGCGGGACTCGCGGCTGCGGGTGGCCGCGAGCATGACGATCGCCGAGTACCTGCTGCCCGGCTGGCTGATCGCGCTGCGCGCGCAGCGGCCCGACACGGCGGTCTCGTTGCGGGCCGGGAACTCGGCCGCCGTCGCCGAGCGGCTCCTCGCCGGGGAGGCGGACCTCGGATTCGTCGAGGGCCTCTCCGTGCCGACCGGGCTCGACGCCACGGTCATCGCCCGCGACCGGCTGATCGTGGTCACGGCACCCGGGCATCCCTGGGCGCGCCGCCGGGCTCCGCTCGCCGCGGCCGAGCTGGCGGACACGCCGCTGATCCTCCGTGAGGAGGGGTCGGGGACGCGGCAGGTGCTCGACGCCGCGCTCGGGGGGCTCGCGCGTCCCCTCATCGAGCTGTCGTCGACCACCGCGGTGAAGGCGGCGGCCGTGAGCGGGGCGGGGCCCGCCGTGCTGAGTGAACTCGCCCTCGGGGAGGAGCTGTCGGGGCGGCGCCTCGTGAGCATTCCGCTCGCGGATGTCCGGCTGGCGCGCGACCTCCGGGCCGTCTGGCCCACCGGCCACCGCCCCACGGGCCCGGCCCGCGACCTGCTGTCCCTGACCCGGGGCGCGTAGGGCGTCTTTCGCCCCCGCCGCCCCTACCCGTCCCGTACCCGGGGGCGCTGCCCCCGGACCCCCGCTCCTCAAACGCCGGAGGGGCTGTCTCAGCCCGTCGGGGCGGAGGGGGCGAGGAACGTCCTTGGCCGACGTCCGGTCAGCCCGCCGCCGCGACCAGCCCCCGCATCACCCGCAGGTCCTCGCCCATCTCCGGATGCCACTGGACCCCCAGGACCCAACCCCGGCCGGGGAGTTCGATCGCCTCCACGGTGCCGTCCGCGGCGTACGCGGAGATCACCAGGTCCTCCCCGAGGCGGTCCACCGCCTGGTGGTGGTGGGTCGGGACCTCGCAGGGTTCCGGTACGAGCCCGCCGTACAGCGTCCCCGCCACGGGCGTCACCTCGTGGTACCCGAAGACGCCGGGTTCCTTCACGTGCCCGTCGAGGTGCTGGACGAGTGTGCCGCCGAGGGCGACGTTCAGGAGCTGCTGGCCCCGGCAGATGCCCAGAAGCGGTGTGCCCGACTCCAACGCGGCCCGGATCAGGGCGAGTTCCCAGGCGTCCCGCTCATGGGCGGGCGGGCCCGTCCGCGGGGAGCGCTCGGCGCCGTAGCGGGCGGGGTCGATGTCGGCGCCGCCCGCCACGACCAGCCCGTCGAGCCGGGCGACCGCCTCGGCGGCCAGCGCGGGATCGTCCGGCGGCAGCATCGCGGCGAGCCCGCCCGCCCCCTGGACGAGCCGCGGATAGCCGGCCGGAAGCAGCGCCGCCTCCAGGTGCCACACGCCCCAGCGCGCCCCGGTCTCCAGATACGTACTCACACCGATCAGCGGCCTGCCCACGCGGTTCTCCCTCGGATCCGGGTCACCACGACGCCCGCGGAGCCGACCGGAGCCGGCCGAGGTCGACGGAAGCCGAGGCGACGGACGTCAATGGAACGGTCTCATACCTTTTGCTGGCGGTGGAGGGAAACCCGCGGGTCCCTCGCGTCCCGGCGCGCTCACGTCAGGAACCCGCGCAGCAGCGCCGCCGTGCCCGCGCAGTGTTCGCGCATCATCTCCCGCGCCCCGTCCGCGTCCCCGTCGAGAACCGCCTCCACGAGGGCGGTGTGCTGGCGCTGGGAGTGCTCCAGGTTGCGGACGAGGAGCGGGATGCAGTCCAGGAGGTCGTTCACGGAGGCGCGCACGGCCGCGTAGCGGGCGGCGAGGGAGGGGGAGCCGCTCAGCTCGGCCAGCGTGAGGTGCAGCAGGGTGTCCGCGCGCCGGTAGTCGGCGAGCGGCGCGTCGGCGGTCCGGGCGAGCGCGGCGCGCAGCCGGTCCGCCTGCCCGATGCCGAGGCTGTGCGCCGCGCACAGACCGGCCGCTCCCACCTCCAGCACCTCGCGGAAGCGCAGGACGTCCTCGACGTCGACCGAGGCGACCCGGCGGCGCAGCTCGTGCTCGTCCGGAGCGTCCGCGCGCGCCAGCACGAACGTTCCGCCGTACCGCCCGCGCCGCGACTCCACCAGGCCCTGGTCCTGGAGCACCTTCAGGACCTCGCGCAGTGTGACCCGGCTGATCCCGAGCCGCTCCGCCAGCTCCCGCTCGGCGGGCAGCCGTTCACCGCCCGGCACCAGGCCCAGCCGCACGATCTGGAGGATCTGCTCCAGCGCCTCCTCGAAACCGTTGCCTGCCCGCACCGGCCGCAGCACCGGCGTCAGCCGGTCCTCCGGCCCACGGCCGGCTTCCGCCCCTGTCATCCGGTCGCGCCCCCTTCCCAAGCAATGGTTCTCGGCAATACCTTATGGCTCTCGGCTGACCCAAGGAGGATTTTCCGGTGGCAGACCGCACACCCCCGCTCGCCGTCGAGGAACTGCGTGCCCTCGTGGCGGCCGGTGAGATCGACACCGTCGTCCTGGCCTTCCCCGACATGCAGGGCCGGCTCCAGGGCAAGCGGTTCGCCGCACCCTTCTTCCTCGACGAGGTCCTGGAACACGGCACGGAGGGCTGCAACTACCTCCTCGCCGTCGACACCGACATGAACACCGTCGACGGCTACGCCATGTCGTCCTGGGACCGGGGCTACGGCGACTTCGCCATGCACCCCGACCTCGGCACCCTGCGACGCGTCCCCTGGAACGAGGGCACGGCCCTGCTCATCGCCGACCTCGCCTGGAACGACGGCTCCCCGGTGGTCGCCGCACCCCGGCAGATCCTGCGCCGCCAGCTCGACCGCCTCGCCGACCTCGGCTACACCGCCCAGGTCGGCACCGAGCTGGAGTTCATCGTCTTCAAGGACACCTACGAACACGCCTGGGACACCGGCTACCGCGGACTCACCCCGGCCAACCAGTACAACATCGACTACTCCGTCCTCGGCACCGGCCGCATCGAGCCGCTGCTGCGCCGCATCCGCAACGAGATGCAGGCCGCCGGGCTCACCGTCGAGTCCGCCAAGGGCGAGTGCAACCCGGGCCAGCACGAGATCGCCTTCAAGTACGACGAGGCCCTCGTCACCTGCGACCAGCACGCCGTCTACAAGACGGGCGCCAAGGAGATCGCCAGCCAGGAAGGCGTCTCGCTCACCTTCATGGCGAAGTACAACGAGCGCGAGGGCAACTCCTGCCACATCCACCTCTCGCTCGCCGACGCCGACGGCACCAACGTGATGGCCGGCTCCGCCCAGGACCCCGGCGGCATGTCCGAGGTCATGCGCCACTTCCTCGCCGGACAACTGGCCGCGCTGCGCGACTTCTCCCTGCTGTACGCGCCCAACATCAACTCGTACAAGCGCTTCCAGCCCGGCTCCTTCGCGCCGACCGCCGTCGCCTGGGGCTACGACAACCGCACCTGCTCCCTGCGCGTGGTCGGCCACGGCCGGTCGATGCGCTTCGAGAACCGGCTGCCCGGCGGCGACGTCAACCCGCACCTCGCCGTCGCCGGACTCGTCGCGGCCGGCCTGTACGGGATCGAGCACAAGCTGGAGCTGCCCGAGGCCTGCGCCGGCAACGCCTACACCTCGGAGTACGACCACGTCCCCACCACCCTGCGCGAGGCCGCCGAGCTCTGGGAGAAGAGCCCCATCGCCCGCGCCGCCTTCGGTGACGAGGTGGTCGCGCACTACCGCAACATGGCGCGCGTCGAACTGGAAGCCTTCGACGCCGCGGTGACCGACTGGGAGCTGCGCCGCTCCTTCGAACGCATGTGAGGACCGCCGTGCCGTACCCGTACACCTCGCCCCCGTACGACCACGAGCTCCAGGTGCTGAACCCGGCCACCGAGGAGGTCCTCGCCACCGTCCCGGCCGCCTCCGTCCAGGACGTCGACGCCGCCGTCGCGCGTGCCGCGACGGCACAGACCCGCTGGGCCGCCCTCGCACCGGGCGACCGCGCCCGGTTGCTGCGCCGCTTCGCCGCCGTCGTCGACACACACGTCGAGGAACTGGCCCGCCTGGAGGTCCGCGAGGCCGGCCACACCCTCGGCAACGCCCGCTGGGAGGCGGGCAACGTCCGCGACCTGCTCGACTACGCGGCAGGCGGTGTCGAGCGGCTGACCGGACGGCAGATCCCGGTCGCCGGCGGACTCGACATCACCCTCCTCGAACCGCTCGGCGTCGTAGCGGTCATCGCACCCTGGAACTTCCCGCTGCCGATCGCCGCCTGGGGCACCGCACCCGCGCTCGCCGCCGGCAACGCCGTCATCCTGAAGCCCGCCGAGACCACCCCGCTCACCGCGCTGCGCCTCGCCGAACTCGCCCTGGAGGCAGGCCTGCCCGAGCACCTCCTCCAGGTGCTGCCGGGCGCCGGACCGGTGGCGGGCGACGCGCTCGTCGAACACCCCGGCGTCGCGAAGATCGTCTTCACCGGATCGACGACGGTGGGCAAACAGGTCCTCGCCAAGGGGTCCGCCCTCCTCAAGCGCGTCACCCTCGAACTCGGCGGCAAGAGCCCCAACATCGTCTTCGCGGACGCCGACATCGAGGCCGCGGCCGCGGCCACCCCCATGTCCTTCCTCGACAACTCCGGCCAGGACTGCTGCGCCCGCACCCGCATTCTCGTGCAGCGCTCCGTCCACGACCGCTTCCTCGAACTCCTCGCGCCCGCCGTCGAGTCCGTCGTCGTCGGCGACCCGTCCGACGAGCGGACCCAGATGGGCCCGCTGATCTCCCAGGTCCAGCTGGAGCGCGTCCGGTCCTACGTCGACGCCGACGCGCCCGGCATCCGCGGCAAGGCCCCCGCGGGACCCGGATTCTGGTTCGCGCCGACCGTCCTCACCGGAGTCGACGCCCACGCGCGCGTGGCCGTCGAGGAGGTCTTCGGACCCGTCGCCGTGGTGCTGCCCTTCGAGGACGAGGCCGACGCCGTGCGGCTCGCCAACGCCACCGACTACGGCCTGTCCGGCTCGATCTGGACCCGCGACGTCGGCCGCGCCCTGCGCGTCTCCCAGGCCGTGCGGGCCGGCAACCTGTCCGTCAACTCGCACTCCAGCGTCCGCTACTGCACCCCCTTCGGAGGGTTCAAGCAGTCGGGGATCGGCCGCGAACTCGGCCCGGACGCCCTCACCGCCTTCACCGAAACCAAGAACGTCTTCATCAGCACGGAGGGCCCCGCACTGTGACCGAAGCGACCGAAGCAAACATCTGCCGCCGGCTGGTCGGCCGTACCGCCGTCATCACCGGCGCCGGTAGCGGCATCGGCCTCGCCACCGCCCGCCGGCTCGCCTCCGAGGGCGCCCGGGTGGTCTGCGGCGACATCGACGAGCGCGGCGGCAAGGCGGTGGCCGAGCAGGTCGGCGGGACCTTCGTCCAGGTCGACGTCACCGACCCCGAGCAGGTCGAGACGCTGTTCAGGACGGCGTACGACACCTACGGCTCGGTCGACATCGCCTTCAACAACGCGGGCATCTCGCCGCCCGACGACGACTCCATCCTGGACACCGGGCTGGAGGCCTGGAAGCGCGTCCAGGACGTCAACCTCACCTCCGTCTACCTGTGCTGCAAGGCCGCCATCCCCTACATGCGCCGCCAGGGCCGGGGCTCCATCGTCAACACGGCGTCCTTCGTGGCCCGGATGGGCGCGGCGACCTCGCAGATCTCGTACACGGCCTCCAAGGGCGGCGTCCTCGCCATGTCCCGCGAACTGGGCGTCCAGTTCGCCCGGGAGGGCATCCGGGTCAACGCGCTGTGCCCCGGCCCGGTCAACACCCCGCTCCTCCAGGAACTGTTCGCCAAGGACCCCGAGCGGGCCGCGCGCCGCCTGGTGCACATCCCGGTCGGACGGTTCGCCGAGGCGGGCGAGATCGCGGCGGCGGTCGCCTTCCTCGCCAGCGACGACTCCTCCTTCGTGAACGCCACCGACTTCCTGGTGGACGGAGGCATCTCGGGCGCGTACGTCACGCCTCTGTAAGCCCTCGCCGGGTACCGTCCACTGGTCATGCGACACCGACAGAACCGACGAAACCCGCACATCCTCGCGTGGACCCTGGCCGCGGCCGCCCTTCTGGCGGCCGCGCCGCCCACCGCGGCTCCCGCACCCTCGAACTGCCCCCGGCTGTCCGGTGGCTGGTACGGCGACAACCGGGCGCACCTTCAGGAGGTCATCGACGCCCGCGGCACCTGCGCGGGCGGCACGGGCCACGGACGGCACCCGGTCGCGGCGTTCGACTGGGACAACACGATCACCAAGAACGACGTCACCGACGCCACGATCTCCTGGGCCCTGCGGCACGACAAGATCCTGCGCCCGGCACGCTGGAAGGCCACCAGTGCCTGGCTCACCGACGCCGCCGACCAGGCGCTCACCACGGCGTGCGGCACCGCCGTCCCCGTCGGCGCACCCCTGCCGACCGCCACGAACCCCCGCTGTACGGACGAGATCTTCGAGATCCGCGACACCGGCCGCACCATGAGCGGCGCCGCCGCGTTCGCCGGCACGTGGAACCACCGGCGCACCGTCCCGCAGTACGCCTGGGTGCCCCAGCTGTTCGCCGGACACACCGTCCCCGAACTGTCCTCGTACGCCCGGCAGGCCCGCGCCGAGGCCCTCGCCGCGCCCGTCGGCTCGACCCGCGTGCTCGGCACCCACACGATCCCGGCCTACGTCCGCTACTACACCCAGCAGCGCGACCTGATCCGCACCCTCCACCGCGCCGGATTCGACGTGTACATCGTCTCGGCGGGCTCCGAGCCTGTCACCGAGGTCTGGTCGCGCGGAGTCGGCATCGACGCCGCCCACACCATCGCGATCCGCTCCGTCCTCGACCGGCGCGGCCGGATCACCACACTCAACCAGGGCTGCGGCGGCGTCCCCGCGAACCGCGGCGCGGTCATCCCGTACATCGACGGCAAGCGCTGCTGGATCAACCAGGAGATCTACGGCGTGCGCGGCGCGGCGGCCTGGCAACGGCAGGACGCCCGCCACAGGACCGCGATCGCGGGCGGCGACGCCGACACCGACGTCACCTTCGTCGGCGACGCCACCGGCGCGCACCTCGTCGTCAACCGCAACAAGAACGAACTCATGTGCCGGGCGTACGACGACGCCGACGGCCGCTGGGTGATCAACCCGATGTTCATCGAGCCGCTGCCCCGCAAGCAGGGCCTCTACCCGTGCTCCACGAGCGCCCGCACCGCCCCCGACGGCACCCTCGGCCCCCTCCGCAGGCCGGACGGCTCGATCGTGCCGGAC
Source organism: Streptomyces sp. NBC_01428 (assembly GCF_036231965.1). Taxonomy (NCBI): domain Bacteria; kingdom Bacillati; phylum Actinomycetota; class Actinomycetes; order Kitasatosporales; family Streptomycetaceae; genus Streptomyces; species Streptomyces sp. NBC_01428. Next base: position 7,328,039 of record NZ_CP109499.1, read on the forward strand.
CTCGCCGACACCGTGTACTGAGGTTCGGGGCACGTTTTAGAGTGCCGGGATGAGCATGACGCCCCCTCCCGGCTGGTACCGCGATCCCTCGTACCCGCTCGTCGAGCGCTGGTGGGACGGGGCCGCCTGGACCGACCACCGGCGTACGCCCGAGACCGTCCAGCAGCCTCTCCCGGCACCGCCGGAGGCCCGCCCGACCGGGGGTGCCTCCGGCCGCGCCAAGGCCGTCGCGCTCGGCGCCGCCGCCGTGGTCCTCGTCGCCGCCATCGTCACCGGTGCCGTCCTGCTGCGCCTCGACCACGGCGACGGGGACACCGCCGCGCAGACCACCCCGGCGGTCGCGTCCCCCGACGGCGCCGACGGACCGTCGCCCACACCGTCCGGACCCTCGCCCTCGGCCGGCGATCCGTCCGTCGTCGTGGACCAGCTCAACGGCATCACCCTGCCCTTGCGGGCCGGCTGGACCAGGCCGAAGTACATCGCCGACCACGACGTCGTGATGACCACCCCGGGCACCTACGACTGTCCGGGCGACCCCGGCCTGTGCCGGCACGGCCAGGTCAGCTCACGGACGGCCACGGCCACCGACGTGACCTCCCCGAAAGCCCTCGCCGAGGACGACATCAAGGACGCGATGGACAGCGTGTACGACCGCGACGCGCTCGGCAGCAGACCTTTCCGGGGCGTCACCTCGCACACCCTGGTCAAGGCCGGCTCGGTCGCCGTCGCCGGACGCGCCGGGTACTTCGTGCGCTGGAAGGTCAAGACCCGTGAGGGCCCCGGGGGTTACGTCGAGTCGCTGGCCTTCCCGTCCAGCGTCGGCACCCAGGCCCTGGTCATCGTCCGGTTCGCCTTCGACGCGGGCGCGGACGGGCCGCCGCTGTCCGACATGGACCGGATCACCAAGGGGATCCGGTCCGTCGGCGGCACGGACGCGGGCGGCGGGGTGGGCAGCAGCATCGGCCCGTCGAACTGAACGGGCGGCTCAGAGGAACGTGTGCCCCTCGCCGCGGTACGTCGGCACGGTCGCCGTCACCGCATCGCCCTCGACCAAGTGCAACGCGTCGAACCGCTCGCACAGTTCACCCGCCTTGGCATGGCGGAACCACACCTTGTCGCCGATGAGCAGATCGTCCGCCGGGGATCCCAGCAGCGGGGTCTGCACCTCGCCCGGGCCCTCCTGCGGGTCGTACGCCAGCCCCTCCGGAAGATAGGGGACCGGCAGCCGGTCGGGGCCGGCCGCACCGGACGCCGGATAGCCGCCGCCCAGCACCGTCACGATCCCCACGCCCGGCCGCCGCACGACGGGCTGCGCGAACAGGGCCGCCGGACGGCCGCTGAACGAGGTGTAGTTGTCGAAGAGCCGCGGCACATAGAGCCCCGACCCCGCGGCGATCTCGGTCACCGCGTCCTCGGCGGCCGTGTGCTGGACGCTGCCGGTGCCCCCGCCGTTGACGAACTCGAGGTCGGGCTCGACGGCACGCACCGCGCGGACCACCTCCGCGCGCCGCTGGATCAGCTCCTTGCGGGCGGTGGCCTGCATCAGCCGCACGGCCCGCGAGCGCAGCGGCCGCCCCGCCACGGAGTCGCCGACGCCCGCGATGTGCCCCTCGTAGGCCATGATCCCCACGAGCTTGAAGCCGGGCGCGCGCTTGATCGCCCGGGCCAGGTCCGCGACCTGGGCGGGGGAGTGCAGCGGCGAGCGCAGCGCCCCGACCCTGACCCGGCCCCCGAACAGCTTCAGCGCGGTGTCCAACTCCAGGCAGACCCGCACCACTTCGGTGCCGCCCTGGCGCGCGTCGTCGATGAGCCGCAGCTGCGCCGGGTCGTCGACCATGACGGTCACCGCGGCGGCGAGCTTGGGGTCGGAGGTCAGCTCTGCGTAGCCCTTGCGGTCGGCCGAGGGGTAGGCGAGCAGGACGTCGTCGAAACCCGACCTGGCCAGCCACAGCGACTCGGCGAGCGTGAAGGACATGATCCCGGCGAAGCCGTCCCGGTCCAGGACGCGTTCCAGGAGGGCGCGGCAGCGCACGGACTTGCTGGCGACACGGATCGGCTTGCCGCCGGCCCGGCGGACGAGATCGTCCGCGTTCGCGTCGAAGGCCTCCAGGTCCACGATCGCGACGGGGGCGTCGAGGTGAGCGGTGGCCCGGTCGTAGCGGGCCCTGTCGGCGGCACGGGCAGTCATGCACGCAGCCTGCCAGACTCGATTACCGCAGGGTAGGGGGACGTTCCGGGCAGATGCCGCGGGGCTTCGGACTGGTTCCCTCCGGACGCGCGTCAACCCGTAGAGTGACGCGGACGCAGGGAGGGACGACCTTGCCCCGACGGGCCCTGCCCGGGGTGACGGTCCACCGGTACGGGTATGCGTGCTCGTGGCGGTCCCCTTCCGCGCAGGTACGGCCCGGGTGGACTCCGCGAGGGCCGGCAAGCCCGGTACGAGGAAACGGGGGGTGCATGAGCACGGAAGCGCGTCGCGCCGCCCCTCCGCCGCGTCCCTCCGGCCCACCGCCGTCCGGACACCGGCCGACCGCGCACCCGGACGGCAGCCCGGAGCCCACGGACACTCCGGCACCCGCCGAGACGCCGGCGCCCCCGCGGTCCTCGCCGCCTCCGCCGTACCCACCCCCCTCGACGACACCCGCCGCGCCCTCCTACGCGCCGCCGTCGCCGCCCTCCGCGCCTCCGCGCACGCGCCCCCCGGGATCCGCCGCGTCCGGGCAGACCCCGACCTCGTTCGCGCCGCCTGCGGCGACCCCGCCGGTCCCCCCGCGTCCGGCGGCCCCGCCGACCCCGGCGGCCTCGGGGGACGGGACGCCACCGCCGATGCCGGCCGGTCCTCCGCCCGTCCCGGGCGCCCGTCGTCCGGAGGCACCGCCCGCTCCGACGTCCGCTCCCGGTCCGTCGGCCCCGCCGCGTCCGGAACGGCCTCCGGCGGGCGGCGAAGCCTGGGAGTCCGAGAGCGGCTCGCCGTCGGCCGGAACCACCGCGTCCGGACGCGGCTACGCGCCTCCCATCGAGGGGGAGTCGTGGTCCGACGAACCCCCGCCGCGGCCGGCGCAGGAACGGTCCCCCGTACATCCCTCCTCACGCGACCGGGACGCCGCGTCCCGAACGCCCGCCACCCCGCAACAGGGCACCGAGCCCCGCCCTCCGTCCGCCCCGGAACAGGGCGCGGCATCCCGCTACCCGTCCGCGCCGGACGGGAGCCCCGCACCCCGGGGCTTCTCCTCGGCCCGGCAGGACACCGACCCGGGCAACCGGTCGGCGGCCGGCGAGGGCGTGGCCTCCCGCAGCGCCTCGGCCCCCGGCCAGGGCGCGGCGTCGAGGAACCCGTCCTCTCCCGGTCGGGGCGCGGCATCCCGGTACCCGTCCACGCCGGACGGGATCACGGAACCCAAGGGCTCCTCCTTGTCGCGACCGGACGCCGACTCCGGGAACCGGTCGGCTCCGGGTCAGGGTGCGGCCTCCCGCAACGCGTCGGCCCCCGGCCGGGGCGCCGTATCCGGGGACACCTCCCCGACCGGCCGGAGCGCGCCCCCGCACCCCTCCTCACCCGGTCAGGGCGCCGCGTCCCGGTCGCGCCAGGCCGCGCCGTCCTCCGGAGCGGGGGCTCCGCCCCGGCCCGAAGGCCCGCCCCGGGGTACGGATCCGTCCGTGCCGCCGCAGTCCGAGGCGCCCACGGCGGAACGGGCCGCTTCGGAACACCAACAGGAGCGGTACGGGCGGGAGTTCGGTGCCTCGGGCGCCGCGCCCTCCGCGTCCGGCCAGGAGCCCCCGCGCTTCCCCCGGCTGCGTCCGGGCGCGATGACCCCGCCGCCGCCCGCCGCCACCGCACGCTTCCCGGACACGCCCCCCGCCACCGAGGACTCCCCGCTCGGCGACCGGGTGCCCCACCCGGCCCCGCCGTCGCGCCCTGGACGGCCGGGGCGTTCCGCCGTTCCCGGTGAGCGGCCGACGGAGACGACCCGACGGCTGCGGCCCATCCGTACGGAGGATCCCTCCACGCCCGCCGCCGCGGACCCGTTCCCGCCGCGGCCGACGACCCCGGCCCCGCCCGCCGGAGCCCCGGGTGCCGAGCGGCCCTTCGTGTCGTTCGCCGAGCCCGAGACCTCCGGGGACACCCCCGCACCGGCCCGTCCGTTCTTCGGGCGGCCACGAACCCGTACCGCCGCCGCGGCGGCCTGCGTCGTCCTCGGCCTCGGCCTCATCGGCGGTGCCGTGACGGGGAGTTGGCTCACCGGCGACGACGCGGACGCCCCCGGTTCCCGCGGCGCCTTCGCCGCGGCCGGGGAACTCTGGCACAGCGTGCCCGTGGACCGGCTCTTCCCGCCGAGCGTGCGCGGTGACGGAGCGGGCCCCGGCGGCTCCGACCGCACCTGGACACGGATCGCCGTCGCCCCGGACACCGGCTGCGCGAACGCCTTCGACCCGCTGCTGCGCAAGGCCCTCGCCCCCGTCGGCTGCCTGCGGCTGCTGCGCGCCACCTACGTGGACGCGACCCTGAGCCACGTCACCACCGTCGGCCTGCTGTTCACCAAGGGGGACGCGGCGGCGATGACCGCGCTCAAGGCCCGTTTCGGCAAAGAGGACTTGGACCGGCGCACCGACCTGATGCCGCGCACCTACCCGGCCAAGGGCACCCCGGCGGCGGACTTCGGCGACGCCCAGCGCGCGTCCTGGACCGAGTCGGTCCTCACGGACGCCCCGGTCGTCGTGTTCGCCGTCTCCGGGTTCGCCGACGGGCGTACGGTCACCGCGCCGCAGCCCGCCGCCGACGCCATGAAGCCCGGGGCGACGACCACCCCGGCCCAGGCCGGACTCGGCCACGAGGCACAGGGCCTCGCCGACCGGGTGGAGCGGAGCCTCCGCAAGACCGTCACCCCGGCCACGGAGAAGCCGTCATGAGCCGCGAGCCCGCTCCCGTCCCCGCGGTCACCGCACCCGCGCGGTCCGCCGCGGGCCGCGCCCGGCGTCTCCGCGCCGCCCCGGCCACCCGCGGCTCCCGGCTCTCCCGCCGGTCCGCCGCGCTCAGCGCCCTGCTCGCCGTCTCCCTCGCCCTGGTGCCCACGGCCGCCGCCCACGCCGACGGCATACGGGCCCAGCAGTGGGGCCTCGACGCGATGCACACGCAGCAGGCGTGGCGGACGACCAAGGGCAAGGGCATCACCGTCGCCGTCCTCGACACCGGCGTCGACGCCCGGCACCCCGACCTCACGGGCAACGTGCTCACCGGCAAGGACATGGTCGGTTTCGGCGCGAGCCGGGGCGACCGGGCCTGGGCCCGGCACGGCACCGCCATGGCGGGCATCATCGCCGGTCACGGCCACGGGGCCGGCGACGCCGACGGAGTCATGGGCATCGCGCCCGAGGCCAGGATCCTGCCCGTCCGCGTCATCCTCGAAGACGCCGACCCCGCCCGCTCCAAGGCCCGCACCACCCGGGGCAACGCCCTCGCCGAGGGCATCCGCTGGGCCACCGACCAGGGCGCGGACGTCATCAACCTCTCCCTCGGCGACGACTCCAAGTCCGCGCACCCCGAGCCCGCCGAGGACGCGGCCGTCCAGTACGCGCTGAAGAAGGGCGTCGCCGTCGTGGCCTCCGCCGGGAACGGCGGAGAGAAGGGCGACCACATCTCCTACCCGGCCGCGTACCCGGGCGTGATCGCCGCGACCGCCGTCGACCGTTACGGAACGCGCGCCTCGTTCTCCACCCGCCGCTGGTACGCCACCGTCAGCGCCCCGGGCGTCGACGTCGTCATCGCCGACCCGGACGACCGGTACTACGAAGGCTGGGGAACGAGCGCCGCGTCCGCGTTCGTCTCCGGCGCGGTCGCGCTGATCCGGGCCGCCCACCCGGGCCTCGCCCCCGCGCAGATCAAGCAGCTCCTGGAGGACACCGCGCGCAACGTGCCCTCGGGAGGCCGCGACGACGCGCGCGGCTTCGGCTTCATCGACCCGGCCGCGGCCATCGAGGCCGGCGGCCGGATCAAGCCCGAGGGCCTCGCCTCGGCCGCGTACGGCCGGAAGTACTTCGGCCCCGGACCCGAGAGCCCGGACGACGACGCCGGATCGGCCGACTGGGCCGGCCCGCTCGCGGGTGCCCTCGGCGTGAGCCTGCTGGCGGCGGCCGTCGTCCTGTGGCGCGGACGCAGGGGCGCGCCCCTGTTCGGCCGGCGCTAGACCAGGTCCCCTGTCGGCGACCGGTGCCCGGTCCGACGCGCTGCCGGCCCCTCACTTCTCCCCGGCGTCACGGAACGCGGCGACCGCGGCCTCGGACGCCGCCTCCACCAGTGAAATCCCCCGAGCCTGCGTGGAGTTGCCGTCCGACAGCGCAGCCACCAGGTAGTCGTGGCCGTCGACGGTCACGCGGCCGATGCTGTTGATGTCCCACAGCCCGGTCGCCGTCCGCGGCAGCCACCCGTTCTTCAGCGCCCACCGCCCGCCGTCCGCCGCGGCCGACACGCCCCACCGCTGGCCGGTCGCTATCTTCCCCATGAGCCCCTGGAGATAGGTGCGGGAGGCCGCGCCGAGTTCCGATTCGTCCCCGAACACCTGCTGCAACAGGGTCAGTTGATCGCCCGCCGTGGTCCGGGTCAGTCCCCACAGCTCACCGTCGCCGCCCTTCGTGCCCGTGAGGCCGAAGCGCTTGTTCGCGGCGTCGAGGCCGTCCGCCCGGCCGATCGCCGCCCACAACGCGGTCGCCGAGGCGTTGTCGCTGTTCTCGATCATCGTGGTGGCGTACGCCTTCTCCTGGGCGGTGAGCTTCCGGTCCGCGTCCTGCGCCCGCAGCAGCAGCGCGGCCAGGATGTCCACCTTGACGATGCTCGCGGTGTCGAAGGTGCCGTCGCCGTACGCGGCGCTCTCACCGGAGTCGACGTCCAGGACGGCGACCGACACCTTCGCGCCGGCCGCCGGCGTCACCGACCTCATCGCCTTCGCGAGCAGCGCGTCCCGGTCCACCGACGGCTCCACCACGGGTTCCACCGATGCCTCCTCAGCGGCCGAAGGCGACGCCGAGGGGAGTGCCGACGCCGACGACGCCGACGATACGAGGCTCTTGCCGTCGTGCGCATGCGCCTGGACGTAGACGGTCCCGGCTCCCGTGACGCCGACGAGCACGGCGGAGGCCACCACGGTGTAGAGAATCGACGTGCGCCGGACGGGCCGGGCGCGGCGCCCGCGGGATCTGTGACGGTCCATGCCGCGATGCTGGACGGCCCGACTGTGCCCCCGGTTAGACGCGTGTTAGAGCTGTGTCAGCGAAGACTGAGAAACCCGTGAATCCCTCACCGCCGGGTTTCGGGGCCCGCACAAGCGCAACAGCATCCCCCCGATAGGGTCAGGGACCGTGGCGAACAAGAACATTCCCGACTCCGGCTTCCCCGACGACGACGGCTCCGCCGATCCCCGGCTGAGTGCGGCGCTCGCCGCCTGGTCGGCGGACCGTTCCGCCGTTCCGCCGGTCCTGGAGGCCCTCAAGGACGCCCGGCTGCTCGTGCCGGTCGTGGCGGTCCTCGGCGAGGTCGAGGAGGACGAGAACGGGCTGCGCCACGAGAAAACGAGCGACATGGCGGTGCCCACCCTCAAGGCGGGGGACCGCACGGCGCTGCCCGCCTTCACCTCCACGGACTCGCTGGCCCGCTGGGACCCCGCGGCCCGCCCCGTCGCCGTACCCCTGCGCCAGGTGCTGGAGGCCGCCGCGCACGAGAAGGCGGACACGGTCGTGCTGGACCTCGCCGGTCCCGTCGCCTTCCAGCTGACCGGCTCCGCCCTGCTGGCGCTGGCCGAGGGGCGGACGACCGCCGAACCGCTGGCCGATCCCGCCGTCGTCGAGGCGGTACGGGCCGCGGTGGCCGCCGAGCCCCTGGTGGTCCGGGCCCATCTCGGTCCGGGGCAGGCCGACGGCACCCTGGCCCTCGTGCTCGACCCGGCGGCAGCCCCCGCAGAGGCCGCCCGCGCGGTCGCCGAGCGGCTCGCGGCCGACGAGACACTGCGGGCCCGCCTGGTCCGCGGCCTCGACCTGGCACTCCTGCCGGCCGAGGCGACACCACCGGGCGAGCCCCTGTACGTGCGCCGCTGAGCGGGACGGTTCAGCCGTAGACCGGACCCGTGTACTTCTCGCCCGGGCCCTGGCCCGGCTCGTCCGGGACGAGGGAGGCCTCGCGGAAGGCGAGCTGGAGCGACTTCAGGCCGTCGCGCAGCGGCGCCGCGTGGAAGGAGCTGATCTCGGTGGTGCTCGCGTCGAGGAGGCCGGCGAGCGCGGTGACGAGCTTGCGGGCCTCGTCCAGGTCCTTGTGCTCGTCACCCTCCTCGGTGAGACCGAGCTTCACCGCGGCGGCGCTCATCAGGTTGACGGCGACCGTCACGATGACCTCGACCGCGGGGACCTCGGCGATGTCGCGGGTCATGGTGTCGAAGTCGGGGTTCTGGGGAGGGGTGTCACTCATGCCCCACACGATAGGCCCCGGCGCGCACGCCCCCGCCCGCGGGAGCGTTCCCCCTGGTGGGGGACGGTCCCGGGGCCGTCGGTTAGCGCGTACCCGGCGAAACTGCTAACCTTGTGTAACGACCGGCCGGACACGTATGTGCTCGGCCCACAAGTGGAGGCTCCGATCTCCCACCTGACCGTCCCCCGGGACGGCGGGTCACCCGGTCAGGCGGCCGCCACCGTTCCGTACGGACGGTGGAGTCGCCCGAATGTGCGCCCCGCGGTTGACCGCGGCGGTGTTCCGGTAATCCATGGAGCCCCGCCTGTGTCCCGTCAGGGGCATTTTTCATGCCCCGCAGCGGTTGGTCCCAGTGTCAGCAGAGACATACGCGGCTGTCCGCCAGACCGCCGTGTGGTGCTACCTAGGAGGATCCATCAGCGCCGAGCCCCGCATCAACGACCGGATTCGCGTTCCCGAAGTGCGACTTGTCGGTCCCAGCGGCGAGCAGGTCGGGATTGTTCCGCTTGCCAAGGCCCTTGAGCTTGCTCAGGAGTACGACCTCGACCTGGTCGAGGTGGCGGCGAGTGCTCGCCCGCCCGTCTGCAAGCTCATGGACTACGGCAAGTTCAAGTATGAATCGGCCATGAAGGCCCGCGAGGCGCGCAAGAACCAGGCGCACACGGTCATCAAGGAGATGAAGCTCCGGCCGAAGATCGACCCGCACGACTATGACACCAAGAAGGGTCACGTCGTCCGGTTCCTCAAGCAGGGCGACAAGGTCAAGATCACGATCATGTTCCGTGGTCGCGAGCAGTCCAGGCCGGAGCTCGGCTACCGACTGCTCCAGCGTCTCGCTTCGGACGTCGAGGACCTCGGGTTCATCGAGTCGAACCCGAAGCAGGACGGCCGAAACATGATCATGGTTCTCGGCCCGCACAAGAAGAAGACCGAGGCGATGGCCGAGGCCCGTGAGGCCCAGGCCGCTCGCAAGGCGGAAGCGAAGGCCAACCCCGGTCGCTCGCAGAACGCCGCCGACGGTGACCTGGCCGAAGGTGAGATCGCCGAGGGCGAGATCACCGAGGGTGAGACCACCGAGGCCGAGTCCGCCGAGGCTCCGGCCGAGGCGTCCGCCGAGGCGTGATCCCAGGGCTCACGCCCCGGGATGTCAATCGATACATATGACGTTCCACCGTGCCCGGTCCCGCGACCGGGCACCGGAACGCCACTGACGAGGAGAGAACGGCGCTATGCCGAAGAACAAGTCGCACAGCGGTGCCAGCAAGCGCTTCAAGATCACCGGCTCCGGCAAGGTGCTCCGCGAGCGTGCCGGCAAGCGCCACCTGCTCGAGCACAAGTCGTCGCGCCTGACGCGCCGCCTCACCGGCAACGCCGAGATGGCCCCGGGCGACGCCAAGAAGATCAAGAAGCTTCTCGGCAAGTGACGTACCGGCGCCCAAGCGCCGCACGTCAGGACCGGGACCCCATCGATTTCGGGCCGTGTGACTCCCACCACGGCCCCGCTACAAGGAGTTAAAAAGTGGCACGCGTCAAGCGGGCAGTCAACGCCCACAAGAAGCGCCGGGCAATCCTCGAGGCGGCCTCCGGCTACCGCGGTCAGCGTTCGCGCCTGTACCGCAAGGCCAAGGAGCAGGTCACCCACTCGCTGGTCTACAACTACAACGACCGCAAGAAGCGCAAGGGCGACTTCCGTCGGCTGTGGATCCAGCGCATCAACGCTGCGGCCCGCCAGAACGGCATGACGTACAACCGCCTCATCCAGGGTCTGAACGCCGCCAACATCGAGGTGGACCGCAAGATCCTCGCGGAGCTGGCCGTCAACGACGCCAACGCGTTCGCCGCGCTCGTCGAGGTCGCGCAGAAGGCCCTGCCGTCGGACGTCAACGCGCCGAAGGCCGCCTGACACCGACGCCGGCCCTCGCCGGATGTCACCGGACCCGCAGGTTTTCGCCTGCGGGTCCGTCGTGTTCCGTGCGGCAGAAACTCCCCCTGCAACGTGAAGGTGACCCCATGCCCCCCGCCGCCCCCGAGCTGATCTCCCCGCGCTCGCCGCGCGTCGCCGCCGCCCGTCGGCTCGCCAGGCGGAACTTCCGGGGCAAGGAGCGGCTCTTCCTCGCCGAGGGGCCGCAGGCCGTACGGGAGGCCGCCGCGCACCGCGTCGACGGCGAGGCCACCCTCGTCGAACTGTTCGCCACCGTCGAGGCGGCCGAGCGGTACGCCGACATCGTCGGCGACGCCCGCGCCGCGGGCGCCCGCGTGCACCTCGCCGAGGAGGAGGTCATCGCGGACATCTCCACCACCGTCACCCCACAGGGCGTCGTCGGGATCTGCCGCTTCCTCGACACCCCCTTCGAGGACGTCCTCAAGGCCCGGCCCCGCCTCGTCGCCGTCCTCGCGCACGTCCGCGACCCCGGGAACGCCGGCACCGTGCTGCGCTGCGCCGACGCCGCCGGCGCCGAGGCCGTCGTCCTCACCGACGCCTCCGTCGACCTCTACAACCCCAAGGCCGTCCGCGCCTCCGTCGGGTCCCTGTTCCACCTGCCCGTCGCCGTCGGCGTCCCCGTCGAGCAGGCCGTCGCGGGCCTCAAGGACGCGGGCGTCCGGATCGTCGCCGCCGACGGAGCGGGCGAGGACGACCTCGACGACGAGCTCGACAAGGGGACCATGGGCGGACCCACCGCCTGGGTGTTCGGCAACGAGGCCTGGGGACTCCCGGAGGAGACCCGGGCGCTGGCCGACGCCGTCGTGCGCGTCCCGATCCACGGAAAGGCCGAGAGTCTGAACCTCGCCACCGCCGCGGCCGTATGTCTCTACGCGTCGGCCCGTGCACAGCGTGCCTCCACAGGGTGCCGCTCCGTCACCGACAGCTAGTAGGGTGACGGGCTCGGGGGCCCTCTGCGCCAGACGAGAGGTGGGGTACGGGGATGAGTGTCGGCACGGGCGGTGCGCACAGCGCGCTGCGAGCACGCGACGTGCGCGGCACCTCCGCGTCCCGGCCGGATGAAGGCACCGACCCGCAGGCCGGCACCGGTGTCGACTCCGACGACCTGCCCGACGGACTCGTCGTCGCCGACGAGCACGGCCGGGTCATCTGCTTCAACGCCGCCGCCGCGCGGATCACCGCCGTCCCCGCCGACCGGGCCCTCGGCCGCCGTCTGGAGACGGCACTGCCGCTGGAGGACCTGGAGGGCCGCCGCTGGTGGCAGCTCACCGACCCCTACGGCGGACTCGCCATCCGCAACGGCCAGCCCGAGCGCAACCTGCTGCTTCCCGGCGGCCGTGAGGTCCTGGTCGCCGCCCGCTACGTACGGACCCGGCCCACCGGACCCGTCCGCCGCGTCGTCGTCTCCCTGCGCGACACCGAGGCCCGCCGCCGCACCGAGCGCAGCCACGCCGAGCTGATCGCCACGGTCGCCCACGAACTGCGCTCGCCGCTGACCTCCGTCAAGGGCTTCACCGCGACCCTGCTCGCCAAGTGGGAACGCTTCACGGACGACCAGAAGAAGCTGATGCTGGAGACCGTCGACGCCGACGCCGACCGCGTCACCCGGCTCATCGCCGAACTCCTCGACATCTCCCGCATCGACTCCGGCCGCCTGGAGGTCCGCCGCCAGCCCGTCGACATGGGCGCGGCCGTCGGACGCCACATCCAGGCCTACGTCGCCTCCGGCCAGCCCGCCGACCGTTTCCTGCTGCGCATCGAGCAGCCGCTGCCCGCCCTGTGGGCCGACCCCGACAAGGTCGACCAGGTGCTGAGCAACCTGATCGAAAATGCGGTGCGGCACGGCGAGGGAACCGTCACCATTGACGTGGCACCCTCGGTCTCCCCGCGCGAGCGGGCGGACGAGGAGGGCCCGGCGAGTGCCGTCACGTCGGTCACCGTGAGCGACGAGGGCACCGGAATCCCGGAGGAGTCCATGAACCGCGTCTTCACCCGCTTCTGGCGGGGCAGCAAGCGCGGCGGCACAGGCCTCGGGCTGTACATCGTCAAGGGCATCGTCGAAGCCCACGGCGGCACGATCACGGTCGGCCGCGCCCCCGGCGGAGGCGCCGAGTTCCGATTTACGTTGCCCGTGGGCACCCCGGCGTATCTCCTCTGACGCCGCGACGCACCCCACGGGCTCATCCGCACGGGAGCACCGCGAGGCTGCCCAGTCCTGGGCAGGCCCCCACCCCCGTTAGACTCGGCCTTTGGCACCTTTGCGTCCTCTCATCTGCGGACGATTCGTCTCCGAGTCGGTGACGGGGACCCTCAGCCAGCCAACCGGAAGCACGGGAAGAGATGTCGGCACCTAATAAGTCGTACGACCCTGTAGAGGTCGAGGCCTTGAAACCGGAAGAGATCGAGCGCATGCGGGACGAGGCGCTCGCCGCCTTCGCGTCCGCCGGCGACCTCGACGCGCTCCAGGAGGCCAAGGTCGCCCACACCGGCGGCACCTCTCCGCTGGCCCTCGCCAACCGCGAGATCGGCGCACTGCCCCCGCAGGCCAAGGCCGCGGCCGGCAAGCTCGTCGGCCAGGCCCGGGGCGCCGTGAACAAGGCCCTCGGCGCCCGCCAGGCCGAGCTGGAGGCCGAGCGCGACGCGCGCGTACTCGTCGAGGAGGCGGTGGACGTCACACTGCCCTACGACCGCGTACCCGCCGGCGCCCGGCACCCGCTGACCACCATGATGGAGCGCGTCGCCGACGTCTTCGTGTCCATGGGATACGAGATCGCCGAGGGCCCCGAGGTCGAGGCGGAGTGGTTCAACTTCGACGCCCTGAACTTCGGCCCGGACCACCCGGCCCGGCAGATGCAGGACACCTTCTTCGTCCAGGGCCCGAAGGGCGTGGAGGGCGACGAGTCCGGTGTCGTGCTGCGCACCCACACCTCCCCGGTGCAGGCCCGCGCCCTGCTCGACCGGGAGCCGCCCGTCTACGTCGTGTGCCCCGGCCGCGTCTACCGCACGGACGAGCTCGACGCCACGCACACCCCGGTCTTCCACCAGATCGAGCTGCTCGCCGTCGACGAGGGCCTGACCATGGCCGACCTCAAGGGCACCCTCGACCACATGGTCCAGTCGCTCTTCGGCTCGGACATGAAGACCCGGCTGCGCCCGAACTACTTCCCCTTCACCGAGCCGTCCGCCGAGATGGACATGCTCTGCTACGTCTGCAAGGGCGAGTCCGTCGGCAACCCCGACCGCCCCTGCCGGACCTGCTCGTCCGAGGGCTGGATCGAACTGGGCGGCTGCGGCATGGTCAACCCGCGGGTGCTCGTCGCCTGCGGCGTCGACCCGGAGAAGTACAGCGGGTTCGCCTTCGGGTTCGGTATCGAGCGGATGCTGATGTTCCGCCACAACGTCGAAGACATGCGAGACATGGTCGAGGGTGACGTCCGGTTCACCCGGCCGTTCGGGATGGAGATCTGATGCGGGTCCCGCTTTCTTGGCTGCGGGAGTACGTCGACCTGCCGGCGACGGAGACCGGGCGCGACGTCCAGGCCAAGCTCATCTCGGCAGGCCTCGAGGTCGAGACCGTCGAGCCGCTCGGCGCCGACCTCAAGGGCCCCCTGGTCGTCGGCCAGGTGCTCACCATCGAGGAACTGACGGAGTTCAAGAAGCCCATCCGCTTCTGCACCGTCGCCGTCGGCACCGCCAACGGCACCGGTGAGCCCCAGGAGATCGTCTGCGGCGCCCGCAACTTCGCCGTCGGCGACAAGGTCGTCGTGGTCCTGCCCGGCGCCGTCCTGCCCGGCAACTTCGCCATCGCCGCGCGCAAGACGTACGGCAAGACCTCGCACGGCATGATCTGCTCGGGCGACGAACTCGGCATGGGCGACGACGGCAGCGGCGGCATCATCGTGCTGCCGCCCGAGGTCGAGGTCGGCACCGACGCGATCGAGCTGCTCCAGCTCGTCGACGAGGTCCTCGACATCGCCGTGACGCCCGACCGCGGCTACGCCCTGTCGATGCGCGGCGTCGCCCGCGAGACCGCCATCGCGTACGGCCTGCCGCTGCGCGACCCGGCCCTGCTCGACGTACCGGCCCCGAACGCGTTCGGCTACCCGGTGCAGGTCTCGGACCCGATGGGCTGCGACCGCTTCACCGCCCGTACGGTGACCGGCCTCGACCCGGACGCCCACTCCCCGATCTGGCTCCGCCGCCGCCTCCAGAAGGCCGGCATGCGCCCGATCTCGCTGGCCGTCGACATCACCAACTACGTGATGCTGGAGCTCGGTCAGCCGCTGCACGCGTACGACCGCAGCCGCGTCCAGGGCACCATCGGTGTGCGCCGGGCCGAGCAGGGCGAGAAGCTCACCACCCTCGACGGCGTCAAGCGCACGCTGAACGCCGAGGACCTGGTGATCACCGACGACCGCGGTCCCATCGGCCTCGCGGGCGTCATGGGCGGCGCCAACACCGAGATCGACGACACCGAGGGCACCACCACCGAGGTCGTCGTCGAGGCCGCGCACTTCGACGCCATCTCGATCGCCCGCACGGCCCGCCGTCACAAGCTGGCCTCCGAGGCGTCCAAGCGCTTCGAGCGCGGCGTCGACCCGCAGGCCGCCTCCGCGGCGGCCCAGCGGACCGTCGACCTCCTCGTCCTCCTCGCCGGCGGCACCGCCGACGCGGGGGTCACCGAGGTGATCGCCCCGTCCGCGCCGCACAGCATCACCATCCCGGCGAACCACCCGGACAAGGTGGCCGGTGTCGACTACGGCCGCGAGACCGTCGTCCGCCGTCTCCAGCAGGTCGGCTGCGACGTCTACGGCCAGGACGAGCTGATCGTCACCGTGCCGTCCTGGCGTCCCGACCTGACGGACCCGAACGACCTGGCCGAAGAGGTCATCCGGCTCGAGGGCTACGAGAACCTGCCCTCGACGCTGCCCAAGCCTCCGGCCGGCCTCGGCCTCACGGACCGGCAGCGCCTGCACCGCCGTGTCGGCCGCGCCCTCGCCGGCGCCGGATACGTCGAGTCGCCGAACTACCCGTTCATGGGCGAGCAGGTCCTCGACCAGTTCGGCCTGGCGGACGACGACCCGAACCGCAAGGTCGTCAAGCTCGTCAACCCGCTCTCCGACGAGGAGCCCGCGCTCCGCACGACGCTGCTCCCGGGCCTGCTCCAGGCCCTGCGCCGCAACGACGGACGCGGCAGCCACGACCTGGCGCTCTTCGAGACGGGCCTGGTCTTCCACCCGCGGGCGGAACTGCGGATCGCCGGGCGGCTGCCCGTCGACCGCCGTCCCACCGACGAGGAGATCGCGTCCCTGACCGCCGCGCTGCCCGTCCAGCCCCGGCACGCCGCCGTCGTCCTCGCGGGCGCCCGCGAGCAGGCCGGCTGGTGGGGCAAGGGCCGCCCGGCCGACTGGGCCGACGCGATCGAGGCCGCGCGCATCCTGGCCCGCGAGGCGGGGACCGAACTCCTCGTCCGCTCCGGCCAGTACGGTCCGTGGCACCCCGGCCGCTGCGCCGAGCTCTCGGTCGTCGTGGACGGCACGCAGCGGGTCGTCGGACACGCCGGTGAACTCCACCCCCGGGTGCTGAAGGCGCTGGGTCTGCCCGCGCGCACCTGCGCGATGGAACTGGACCTGGACGCGCTGGAGGAGGCGAGTTCAGGCCACCCCAAGGGCCCGAAGATCTCGACCTTCCCGGTCGCCACGCAGGATGTCGCGCTGGTCGTCGACAAGGCCGTACCGCACGCCGACGTCGAGGCGGCGCTGCGCGAGGGCGCGGGTGAACTCCTGGAGTCCATCCGGTTGTTCGACGAGTACGAGAGCGAGCAGCTCGGCGGGGACCGCAAGTCCCTCGCGTACGCGCTGCGCTTCCGTGCCGACGACCGCACGCTCACCGTCGACGAGGCCTCCGCGGCCCGCGACGCCGCGGTGGCCCTCGCCACCGAGCGCACGGGAGCGGTGCTGCGCGGGGCCTGACAGGCCGGCAGGTCGTACCGGGGAGCTGTGTGCCGGACCGCGGATCGTTCCGCGGCCGGGCGCACGGCTCCCCGCCCGCTTTCCAGGGGCTCCGCCCGTCCTCGCCACGAGGCCGGGCAGGGCCCCCTGCCTGCGTGGATGCAGGGGGTGCGGGTGTCCGAAGACACCTCACTCATTCGGGTGACATGTCCGGACGATCTGGCCCGATCGGGCGGGTGGTCGACAGAATCGGACCGGTCTCGCCGAGGCCGTCTGCGCTGTCGGGGCCTATTGGGGGGCCAATCGGCATGATCCGTATCAAGGCTGGGGTTCCCCGCGGGGCGACGCCCCGGACGCATGCACGGGAGCCGGTCCGGGCGGTCCCCCCACCGGGGCGCCGGGGTGGCCGGCTGAGGCTTGGCTTCGCCCGGGTGCTGCGCGGGGCCGGACCTCGTCCGGGACTCACCCGCCGGCTCCGCCGCCGCGGCGGGGAAGCGGGCCTCGGCCCGGGCGGCCCCTCCCACGGCTCCGAACGGCCGCCGCTCCGCCGGGCCCTGACCCTCGGGCTGCCCACGGCCTGGGGTGCGCTCGCCATCTCGTACCGGATGGTCTGTCCGCTCGCGCAGCAGGACGGTCTCGGGGCCCGCATCGCCACCAGTGCCGTCTTCTTCGCCGTCGGCACGGGACTGGTGGTCCATGTCCGAGGGGCGCTGCTGCGGGAACTCCGGCAGATCCGCAAGGTCGCGGGAGCCGCCCAGAGCGTCCTGCTGCGGCCGCTGCCCCCACGCATCGACGGGCTCGGCCTCGCGGCGACGCAGCTCTCCGCCGATCGCGGTGCGACCGTCGGCGGCGATCTGTACGAGGTGATCGCCACCGAACACGGCGTGCGGGTCGTGATGGGCGACGTCCGCGGGCACGGGCTCGGCGCCATCGGGACCGTCGCCGCCGTCCTCGGCAGCTTCCGCGAGGCCGCGCACGACGAACCCGAACTCGGCGGTGTCCTCAGGCGGCTCGACCGCGCCCTGGCACGGCACCTGCGCGAGCGGGCCCGCGGCGAACACCCCTCGTCCGGGCTCGACACCGACCACCCGGTCGCCGAGGACTTCGTCACCGTCCTGCTCCTGGAGATCCACCCCGACGGTGAGGTGTACGCCCTCAACTGCGGTCATCCCTGGCCGTATCTGCTCGGCACGGGCCGGGTCGCCCCGCTGGCGAGCGCGGACCCCCTGCCTCCGCTCGGGCCGTTCCCGCTCCCGGCCGCTCTCCTGGCCGAGGCCTGCGGTCAACTCCTGCCGGGGGAGGGGCTCTTCCTGCACACCGACGGTGCCGAGGACGCGCGGGACTCCCGTGGGCGGTTCTTCCCGCTGCTGCCCGCCCTCGCGGAGGCCGTGCACGAGCGGCCCGTGGTGCCGGAGGCCGTCCTGCGGGCGGTCCTGGCGGGGCTGCTGCGCCACACCGGCGGCCGGCCCGTCGACGACGTCGCCCTGCTGGTGCTGCACAACGACCGCCGGCGCGTGCCTCTGCACCAGGGGCACGGCGTCTCCCGGCACCTGCCGTACGGTCGGTGACCGACCGCACCGTGCGCCGGCTCCGACGCCGTCCCGCACCCGGCGACGCCGTCAACGCGGCCCGGCCGCAAGGAACTTCGCGGCCGCCCGGGCCGTGCCGACGGCGGCCGTCCGCCCCGCCACGGAGTGTCGGGCAGGCAGCCGGGCGGACGGCGCGAAACGGGCCGCCGCACTGTACGAGGGGGAGCCGGCGGCCCGGCCGGCCTCTTGCGAGACAGCTCAGTCAACCGGCCCGCGACGCTCCGCGACAGCGCGCGCACCCGACGGATACGGGTATTCGCTTCACACCCCGTGTGAAAGGGACCCGCTACGCTGACTGGCGCTGTCGGGCGCGGAAGAGGACGATCGGCGCCGTCGGCCACGAGCCACCCGGGGGGCCCTCCATGCAGCCCAACACTCTGCTCGACGCGATCCTCGACGAGGCGGGCATCTCGCACGCGGGACTCGCCGCGCACGTCAACCAGGCGGGACGGGCGCGCGGCCTCGCCCTGCGCTACGAACACACCGCCGTGGCGCGGTGGTTGAAGGGGCAGCGTCCGCGCGGCCAGGTGCCCGACCTGATCTGCGAGGTCCTCGCGGGACGACTGCACCGGCCCGTCACGCTCGACGACATCGGCCTCGGGCTGCCCGGCGAACCGTCCGCCCCGCACGCCACCTCGCTCTCCGGCTTCGTCGAGCGCGCCACCGCCCTGTGGCGGTCCGACGAGCAGCAGCGGCCGCACATCCTCGGCGCCCCGGCCGTCACCGGCACGCCCGCCGTGATGCCCGTCTGGGAGTGGGAGAACCCGCCGGAGGACGTGGACGTCTCCCGCGGCGGCCGCCAGCAGGTCAGCATGGCCGACATCGAGATGCTCCGGGCGGCGCGGGCCCACTACGAGCAGATGTACCGCAAGGCCGGGGGCATCGCGACCCGCACGCGGATCGTCGGCTTCCTCAACGCCGAGACGGCGCCCCTGCTGCGCGGCAGTTACACCGACGCCACCGGCCGCCAACTCCACCGCGCCACCGGTGGGCTGGTGGCCATCGCGGGCATCTGCGCCTACGACTCCGACGCGCACGGCCTCGCCCAGCGCTACTTCCACCAGGCGCTGCGCCTGGCCAAGGCCAGCGGGGACAGGGGACTCGGCGCCTACGTGATAGCGCTGCTCGTCAACCAGTCGCTGTTCATGCGCGAGTACCGGCAGGCGGTCGCCTTCGCCGAGGCGGCGCTGCGCGCCGCGGGGCGCCACATCACGCCGGCGCTCGCCTCCGACCTCTACGCGATGCAGGCCAAGGCGTACGCGCACCTCGGAGACGGCAGCAGTGCGCTGTCCTGCATTCGGCGTGCGGAGCAGGCCGCCGAGCGTATCCGGCGTGGTTACGAGCCGGATGAGACCGGCTATGTCCAGCCGGGACTGGTCAACGTACAGGTGGCGGAGGCGCTGCTCAGCCTCGGTGACCTCGTGGCGGCGGCCGAGCACGCCGCGGCGGCCGTCGACACTCCGGCGCACGACCGGGGGCGGGTGCACCGGCTCGCCATGCTCAGCCAGATCGAGCTGCGCCAGGGCAATGCCGACAAGGCCGTGGAGACCGCGGTCCAAATGGCCGAACAGGCACGCGGGATGGAGTCCCAGCGGCTGCGCGACCGACTCCGCGCGGTACGCCGGCATCTCGTGAGCAGCGGCTGCGCGGGGACGGCCGAGGCCGCGGAACTCATCGACGGGGCCCTGCGCGTCCCGCTGTAGGGGTGCCTCGGCGGGCCATGTCCGCCGCTCGCGCCGCCCCGGGCCGCCCTGTCGGCACACCGTCTTCACCGTCACCGCACCGTGCCCCGACCGGCGTGAGCCTGCTGCCGGAACGCTCCTGCTGCGATATTGCCACTTACCTAGCGGAAGGTGGCAGAACTGTGCAGTGGACGAAACAGAACGAACAAACTGTGTACGCAAACCGCTGGTTCAGCGTCAACCTCGCGGACGTGCAACTGCCGGACGGACGGCATCTCGATCACTTCCTGATACGGCTGCGGCCCGTCGCCGTGGCCACGGTGGTGAACGAGTCCAACGAGGTCCTGCTCCTGTGGCGGCACCGCTTCATCACGGACAGCTGGGGATGGGAGCTGCCGGCGGGCGTGGTCGAGGACGGCGAGGACATCACCGTCGCGGCCGCCCGTGAACTGGAGGAGGAGACCGGCTGGCGGCCGGGGCCCCTGCGGCATCTGATGAGCGTCGAGCCCTCGAACGGACTCACCGATGCCCGGCACCACATCTACTGGGCCGACGAGGGGGAGTACATCGGGCACCCCGTGGACGACTTCGAGTCCGACCGCCGGGAGTGGGTGTCCCTGAAGCTCGTCCCCGACATGGTCGCCCGCGGTGAGGTCCCGGCCGCCAACATGGCTGCCGCGCTGCTGCTCCTGCACCATCTCAGGCTCGGGCAGGACGCGTTGCCCTGACGGGGCACTCCCTAGGCCGTGTCCGCAAGGTCTCGCCTGCCCGGCGGCGTCTGGCACGCACTCTCGCCGCACCGGCCCCAGACCCGAGTACATCCAGTACGCAGGCCCGGGGCCGGCACGCCGAGAGCACGCACCAGACGCCGCCGGGCCCGCCCTTCGGGCGGACGACGCGACTTTGCGGACACGACCTAGTGGCCCAGAGCCTGCCAGAGCGTCACGGCCACCGCTCCGACGGCCGCGACGACGGAGACGGTGGGCAGGGGCCAGCGGGTGTGTTCGAGCGCGACGATCCGGGTGCTGAGGTCGTCGAGATCCTTGGCCGTCTGGTCGTCGCGCTGGGTGAGCAGCGCCAGTCCTCCCTCGATGCGGGTGAGCCCCACTTCGAGGGACCGGCGTAACTCCGCGAGTTCCTTCGGTGCCGCGGGATGCTCGGAGTCGGCGGTCACGGGTCCGCTCCTTTCCGTAGTCGCAGATCCCTTGTCTGCGCACGGAAAGTCAACTCGCCTGGTGGACACGTGGGGAGCGTGTGCGCGCGGCATATGCGGGCCCGGCGCGCACACTCCGTGTGAACGGCGCGGGCCCGGCACCCCGGAGGGTGCCGGGCCCGCGCCCGTCGTGCTCGACCCGGAGGTCAGCGGCCGGTCGTCACTGGCCGTAGGTGTAGAACCCCGAGTTGGTCTTCCGGCCGAGGCGGCCCGCGTCGACCATGCGCTGGAGCAGCGGGGGAGCGGCGTACAGCGGCTCCTTGTACTCCTCGTACATGCTGGACGCGACCGAGGCCACCGTGTCGAGGCCGATCAGGTCGGACAGCTTGAGCGGGCCCATCGGGTGGGCGCAGCCCATCTCCATGCCGTTGTCGATGTCCTCGCGGCTCGCGATGCCCGACTCGAACATCCGGATCGCGGACAGGAGATAGGGGATCAGCAGCGCGTTGACGACGAAGCCGGAGCGGTCCTGGGCGCGGATCGTGTGCTTGCCGAGCGACTTCTCGGCGAACAGCTGGGCCCGGCCGATCGTGCCCTCGGAGGTCGTCAGCGCCGGGATCAGCTCCACGAGCTGCTGGACCGGCGCCGGGTTGAAGAAGTGGATGCCGATGACCTGGTCGGGGCGCGAGGTGGCGACGGCCAGCTTGACCAGCGGGATCGAGGAGGTGTTGGAGGCGAGGATCGCGTCCGGCCGGGTCACCACCTGGTCGAGCACCTGGAAGATCTCGGTCTTCACCTGCTCGTTCTCGACGACGGCCTCGATCACCAGGTCGCGGTCGGCGAACTCGCCGAGGTCCGTGGTGAAGCTGAGGCGGTTCTGGGTGGCCTCCAGCTCGTCCTCGGAGATCTTGCCGCGCCCGGCGGCCTTGGACAGGGAGTTGAACAGCCGGGTCCGGCCGATCTCCAGGGCCTCGCCGGTGGTCTCGGCGACCTTCACGTCCAGACCGGCGCGGGCGCACACCTCGGCAATGCCCGCTCCCATCTGGCCGCAGCCCACCACTCCGACGCGTTCGATGTCGGTCACATCGTCCCCTTCGCTGATCCGCACGGCTCGGCAGGATCTCCGTTGTTCGGCGCCTGCTCCGAACGTGCACGTTACCGCCAAGTATCGATGATCGATCGCGGGGGTCGTGCATGCTGGGCGGCGGGACGATCCGTGACCGGGCGGATCCACTGCGTAGGGGGTACGGCGATGGGGCGACTGCCACGCCGGGCGTTCGCGGCGGCGGCGCTGGCCACGCTCACGGGACTCGGTACGGCGGGGGACGCGGCGGCCGATCCGGTCCCGCCCCGCGGCAGGCGGGCGCCCCGCGTCGTACGCGGCATGTGGCTCGCGACCGCCTCCCACCGCGACTGGCCCTCGCGCGCCGGACTCGACGCCGCGGAACAGCGCGCCGAACTCCTCGCCCATCTCGACACGGCGGTCCGGCGGCGGCTGAACACCGTGTTCTTCCAGGTCCGCCCGTCCGCCGACGCGTTGTGGCCCTCGCCGTACGAGCCCTGGTCGCAGTATCTGACCGGGGTCCAGGGCCGGGATCCCGGCTGGGACCCGCTGGGCACCGCCGTACGGGAGGCCCACGCGCGCGGTCTCGAACTGCACGCCTGGTTCAACCCGTACCGCGTCGCCGGGCAGGCGGATCCGGAGCAGCTCGCGGCGACCCACCCGGCCCGCGTCCACCCGGACTGGATCGTCCCGTACGGCGGGAAGCTCTACTACAACCCCGGGCTGCCGCAGGTGCGGGAGTTCGTCCGGGCGGCGATGCTCGACGCGGTCGGCCGGTACGCGGTCGACGGGGTGCACTGGGACGACTACTTCTATCCCTATCCGGTGGCCGGCGAGGAGTTCGACGACGCCGCCGCCTACGCGGAGCACGGCGCCGACTTCCCGGACAGGGCTGCCTGGCGGCGCCACAACATCGACAGGCTCGTGCTGGAGATGGCGGCGGGCATCCGGCGGACCCGTCCCGGAGTCCGCTTCGGGATCAGCCCCTTCGGGGTCTGGCGCAACGCCGCGACCGACCCGCTCGGCTCCCGGACCCGGGCAGGCGTCCAGACGTACGACGACCTGTACGCCGACACCCGCAAGTGGGTCCGGGAACACTGGATCGACTACGTCTGCCCGCAGTTGTACTGGCACATCGGGTTCGACGCCGCCGACTACGCCGAGCTGCTGCCCTGGTGGGCGCGGGTCGCCCGGGGCAGCGGGGTGCGGTTGTACGTCGGGGAGGCGCTGTACAAGGCGGGTGCCCCCGGGCAGCCCCCGCGCTGGCAGGACCCGGCCGAGCTGTCCCGCCATCTCACCCTCGCCGCCGGATACCCCGAGGTGGGCGGGCACGTCTTCTTCTCGGCGACGGAGGTCGCCGAGGACCGCGTCGGCGCGCTCGCCCGGGTGGTCGCCGACCACTACGGGCAGGAGACCCCCACGGACCGGAGGGCGGGGGACCCGCGCTGACCCTGACACCCCGTCGGCCGTCGGACGCCGACCTTGGCCGCGACCGGTCGGCCGTCCGCGCTGCCCCCGCCTCCCGGGTCGGCCGTCGACGCTGACCCCGGCCGGCGCCGCCCCGGCTGCTGCTCCCCGCCGGTCAGCCGCGCGCCCGCTGGGTGAGCGCGATGCAGACGAGGACGGCGGCCGCCGTCAGCGGAGCCGCGGGTGTCAGCCGCTCGCCCAGCAGCAGCACGGACCACACCAACGTCAGCAGCGGCTGGGCGAGCTGCAGCTGGCTCGCCTTGGGGACGCCGATCGCCGCCATCCCCCGGTACCAGACGACCAGGCCGAGGAACTGCGAACCGGCCGCGACCCAGAGCACCCCGGTCACGCTGTGCGCGGTGAGGTGCACCGGCTCGTACGACAGCGCGATCAGCGCGCCCGGGACGCTCAGCGGCAGACACAGGACGAGGGCCCAGCCGATGACCTGCCAGCCCGGCATCAGCCGGGCGAGCCTGCCCCCCTCCGTGTAGCCCGCCGCGCAGATCAGCAGGGCGCAGAATAGATAGGCGTCCGCCCCGGTCAGGGCCCCTCCGCTCTGCTGCACGGTGAACGCGATGACGGCGGCCGCGCCCGTGCAGGCCGCCAGCCAGAACATCCGGGACGGGCGGGCGCCGGTGCGCAGCGCCGAGAAGAGCGCCGTCGTCAGCGGCAGCAGTCCGACGACCACCGCCGCGTGCGCGGTGGTCGAGGTCCGCAGCGCGAGCGTCGTCAGCAGCGGGAAGCCGACGACGACACCGGCGGCGACGACGGCCAGACCCGCCAGATGCCGACGTGCCGGGACGGGTACCCGCAGCGCGAGGAGAGCGCCGCCGGCGATGACCGCGGCGAGGACGCAGCGCACGGCCACCAGCGACCAGGGGCCGAAGCCCTCCAGGCCCCAGGCCGTGGCGGGGAAGGTGAGGGAGAAAGCGGTGACGCCGAGGGCCGCCTGCAGGGTGCCGGCGCGGCGGTCCGTCCGGGAGGGGCCCGACGCGCGGGCTCCTGAGCCGGGCCCGGCGCCCTCGGCTCCGTGTCCGACGTTTGCGGAACTGGTCCCTTGCCTGCACGGTGCGGCGTCGGTGGTCCCGTCGGCCGGCGCATGCGCTGCTTCGGCGGGCGTCCCGCCCCGGTGCCGGTGTGCACCCGCGACGGAGGTGGATCCCGGGGCCGTCGCTGTCGCCCCCGGCCCGGTGTCGCCGCTGACCGCTATCCCGCCGGCCTCGATAGCGCTACTCTCTGCTCTCATGCAAGAGCGTAGCAGCGTAGGAGATCTGGCGAACAGGCTGCGACAGGAACTGAACCGCTACTCACCCGGAGGAAAGCTGCCGTCGAGCCGAGCGCTCGTTGACCGCTACCGTGTGAGCCCGGTGACCGTGACCCGGGCGCTCGCCCAGCTGGCCGCCGAGGGGCTCGTGGTCACCCGGCCCGGAGCGGGCGCCTTCCGCGCGGAGCACCGGACCACCGCCCGCCCCGGTGGGGACACCTCCTGGCAGGAGGTGACGCTCAGCGCGGACGCCGCCGCGGAACCCGTCCCCCGCACCGTCGACGCGTCCGGCGTCCTCGCCTCGCTGGCCGCCCCGCCGCCCGGTGTCGTCGAGTTCAACGGCGGCTACCTCCACCCCTCGCTCCAGCCCGAGCGGGCCATGGGCGCCGCCCTCTCCCGGGCGGGACGGCGCCCCGGCGCGTGGTCCCGGCCGCCCATGGAGGGACTGCCGGAACTGCGCGAGTGGTTCGCGCGGGGGATCGGCGGAGCGGTCGGCGCGGCCGAGGTGCTCGTCACGGCGGGCGGCCAGTCCGGCCTGACGACCGCGCTGCGCGCGCTCGCGCCGCCCGGCGCCCCCGTCCTGGTCGAGTCACCCACGTATCCGGGCATGCTGGCGATCGCGCGGGCCGCGGGCCTGCGTCCCGTGCCGGTGCCGGTGGATTCCGACGGGGTGAAACCCGAGCTGCTCGCCGACGCCTTCCGGGCCACCGGGGCCCGGGTCTTCGTCTGCCAGCCGTTGTTCCAGAACCCGACCGGCGCCGTGCTCGCCCCCGCGCGCCGCGGCGAGGTGCTGCGCATCGCCCGGGACGCCGGAGCCTTCGTGATCGAGGACGACTTCGTCCGCCGGCTGGTGCACACGGACGCGGGCCCGCTGCCACGTCCGCTCGCCGCCGAGGACCAGGACGGTGTCGTCGTGCACGTGGGTTCCCTGACCAAGGCGACCTCCCCGAGCTTCCGGGTGAGCGCGCTGGCCGCACGCGGCCCGGTGCTCGAACGGCTCCGCGCCATCCAGGTCGTCGACACCTTCTTCGTGCCCCGCCCGCTCCAGGAAGCCGCGCTCGAACTCGTCGGTTCGCCCGCCTGGCCGCGCCATCTGCGCACCGTTTCGGCCGAGTTGAAGGCGCGACGCGACGCCATGACCGCCGCGCTGCGCCTGCGCCTGCCCGAACTCGCCCTGCCCCACGTCCCGTTCGGCGGCTACCACCTGTGGGTCCGGCTGCCCGACGGTACCGACGAGTCCGCGCTGGTCGCCGCCGCACTCCGGGCCGACGTGGCCGTCGCTCCCGGCCGCCCCTACTTCAGCGCCGAACCCCCCGCCGCGCACCTCCGGTTGAGCTTCGCGGCGGTGGCCGGAACGGAGGAGATCGCGGAAGGGGTGCGCCGGCTGAGGACGGCGTACGACGAGGTCCGGACCTGAGCCCTGCCCGGACCGCCCTCCTACCTGCGCGGCCCGGCCCGGACCCGGCGGGCCCGCCCCCTCCGGACCGGGTCCCCGAGCCCGCGGACAGCGGGCCCACAGGCTGCGGCGGGGAGGTCCGGTGAACTTTCGGACACCCTGAGTAACCCCTATTGACCTGCGGAGTCCCGCGTTCCACCATCTGGCCATGCATCTTCGGGTCACGTTCGTCGCCGCCGCGCGCAGCTCCTCGCTGCTGGCGGAACGCTTCGAGGACGACCGGCCGCTGGACCAGGCCGGCTGGGAAGAAGTGCTGCGGGCCGCCAACGAGCTGACACCCCTGGCGGCGGCCGAGTTGCGCTACTGCTCGCCGACCCCCCGCAGCAGGGCGACCGGTGACGCGCTCGGCTACGCGCCCCTGGTCCAGCTCGCCCTGCGCGACTGCGACATGGGCCGGTGGCGGGGTTTCACGCTGGGGGAGGCGATGGCCCGTGAGCCCGAGGCGGTGGACGCCTGGCTGGCCGACCCGCGCTCGACGCCCCACGGCGGGGAGTCCCTGCTGTCCTTCATCGGCCGGGTCGGTTCCTGGCTCGACACCCGTCCCGCCGACGACGGGGGCAGCATCGTCGCGGTCGCCGAACCGGCCGTGGTGCGCGCCGCGCTGGTCTACGCCCTGAAGGCGCCGCCCTCGACCTACTGGAACATCGACGTCCGGCCGCTGTCGGCGATCTCCGTGACGGGCCGGGCGGGCCGCTGGAGCCTGCGCTTCGACGGCTCCTCCACCCAGCCCACGCGCACCTAGAGCCTGTTCCGTCGGCCTTACGGGGCGGTGCGGTCGCGTGTGTAGTCGGTGGTGAGCACGAGATCCTTCGCCGGCCCCCGGACGCGCCACACGGTCCGCCAGTGGTCCTCGTCCCCGACCGTGAACTCCCCGCGGTACAGGTCCGCCGAGCAGGGATGGTCGGCGACGTACCGCCCGGTCGCGAGGTCCAGGTCGTGGAACGGACGGCCGTCGGAGAACCGTACGAGAGCGGTGCCCGGTTCCGCGCCCGGCAGGAACCGCAGGGTCCGCTCGGCGGGCCGGGCGACGCCCTGCCACACGAACGTGCCGGTCTCGTGATGCAGCAGTCCGCGGCCCCGGAGCGGCCCCCCGCTCTCCGGAGACGACGGCTCCGCTTCGGAAAGCCGCACGTCGCCGTCCTGGAGGGGCCCGAAGTGCGTGGCACCGGTGAACCGTCCCTCGCCGTCTCCCGCGAGGTCCCGGACCGTGCGCCGCACCTGCCAGTTCCCGGCCAGATACGCCAGCGCGTCCCGCACCGGCCAGAACTCGCCCATACCGTCCCGCTCTCCGTCCCGTGCGCCGCAGCGCGCCCCGTCGGCGCGCTTCTGCCGTCCCCCATCCTGCCTTCGCCCCGCGGCTCAGGCGGCGGCGGTGCCGGTTTCGGCCCGCCCGCCGACCGGGAGCAGCCCGCGCTCGCCGAAGACCTTCTTCGCGACCAGGCTCGCGTTCATCGCCTTCGGGATGCCGCAGTAGACGGCCGAGTGCAGGAGCGCCTCGACGATCTGGTCCGGGGACAGGCCGACGTTCAGCGACGCGTTGACGTGCACCTCCAGCTGGGTCTCGCAGCCGCCGAGCGCGGTGAGCATGCCGAGGGTCACCAACTGCCGGTCGCGCGCGGCGAGTCCGGGCCGGTCGTAGATGTCCCCGAAGGCCCAGGCGATGATCTGGTGCCCCAGTTCGGGGTTGATGTCGGACAGTGCGTCGACGACCCGGTGGCCGGCCTCGCCGTCGACCTGGTCCAGGATCTTCAGGCCGTGCTCGAACCGCTCCTCGCGCGTGGTGGAGGCGGGGTTCTTCGTCGTGTCGCTCATGAGAGGTCGTCCGATCCCGGCCCGTCGAGGAGCCGTTCGTAGTGGCGGATCTTGTCGTCGAGCGCGGCCGCGTTCCGGCGCAGGGCGCGCATCCGGTCCGCGAGGTCGGCGCGATGCTCGCGGAGCATCGCCAGCCGGTCGGGGACCGAGCCGTCCCCCCGCGAGCGCAGCTCGGCGAACGTCTGCATGTCCGCGATCGACATGCCCGTCCCGCGCAGCCGGATCAGGAACTCCAGCCAGGCGAGGTCCGCCGCCGCGTAGCGCCGCTGGTTGCCGGTGGTCCGGCCGACCCGTTCGATGAGGCCGGCCTTCTCGTAGTACCGCAGCGTGTCGTGCGAGAGGCCGGTGCGCTCGACGACCTGGGCGATCGTGAGAGTGGGTTCCGCCGCTCGCGGGAGGGGCTGTCCGCTGGTCATGAGAAGACCGTAGAACCTGGAGCGCGCTCCAGGTCAAGGGCTGATCGCGAACGTCTGGAGAATGAGGGTTCGGTGGGGTCGGCCGCGCGTGGGCACCTGGGGTGGCGCCCTGTCGCGCCCGACGCGGGAGGGTGCGTCGGCAGGCCGACGTGCCGGCGCCTCGTAGGAGGGACGGTCCGCGTCACCGTCCGTGGCGAGGGGTGTGGGTCAACCGGCGGCAGTCGACGGGCCGGCCGGTCGGGGCGCGACTGGAGCGGGGACCGCTGTCGTCGGGACGGCCGTTGTGCGCGGACCGTTGGACGGTCCGGGTCCTGCCGGACGCGGCGGCGGACGCCCGTGACCGGGCGGGCCGGTGCGGCGCGGGATCAGCCGTTGCGGCGCGGCTTGCCGCGCTTCGCGCCGCCCTTGGGGCCGCCCTTCGCGCCGCCACCGCCGCGGGGGTTCTTGCCCGCGGTCCTGCCGCCCGCCTTCCCGGCGGCGGGCTTGCGCCGCGCGCCGCCCCCCGCGTCGCCCTTGCGGGGCGTGGACTTGGCGCCGCTCTTGGACTTCTGCTGATCGGCGGCCGGCGCCGGAGCGCGTCCGCGCGTGCTGTTGACCGTCCGGCCGCGCACGATGCCGATGAAGTCCTCGACCAGATCCGTGGTCCGGTCCTCGGGCCAGGCCAGTGCGACGCGGGACTCAGGGGTGTCCGTGACCGTGCGGTAGGTGAGGTC
This sequence comes from Streptomyces sp. NBC_01428, assembly GCF_036231965.1. NCBI lineage: Bacteria > Bacillati > Actinomycetota > Actinomycetes > Kitasatosporales > Streptomycetaceae > Streptomyces > Streptomyces sp. NBC_01428. The sequence continues at coordinate 7,356,996 of NZ_CP109499.1, forward strand.
CTTGCGGTGGTGGAGCCGCGCGAGGGACTGCGGGACCAGCACGACGCCGATGCCCGCGGCGACCAGCTCGACCGCGTCCGCGGTGGTCGCGGGCCGCTCCAGCGCGGGCCTGCCCGGCAGCTTCTCCCAGTCCAGCGCGTCGTCGAGGGGGTGCAGCACGATGTCGTCGTCGAGGTCCCCGGGGGAGATCTGCTCGACCGCGGCGACGATGTGGTCCTTGGGGACCACGACCACCGTCGTCTCGGTGTAGAGCGGGATCGCGCTCAGGTCGTCCTGGTCGACGGGGAGCCGGACGAAGCCCGCGTCGACGTCGCCGGCGCGCAGCAGCCCGTAGATCTCGTCGGGGGAGGCCGGGACGAGGGACAAGGGTACGTCGGGCAGCCGCTCGTGCCAGATCCGCACCCACTTCGACGGCGTCACCCCCGGAACGTAGGCGAGCCTGAAGGAAGGGGATGCGTCGGAGCCGGTCACCCGGCCAGGTTACCCGGCGTGGCCCGGCGGCCTCACCTGCGATGGTCGGCGGTCGCTCGCGCGCTCGATACCCTGGACCCATGAGTTCGCACCAGACCACCCAGACGATGAAGCCCGCCACGGCGGCCAAGAAGCTGGGTGTGTACCTCGAGGCCACCCCCGCCGAGTTCCAGGAGGGTGTCGTCTCCCGTGCCGAGCTGAACGCCCTGCAGGCCGACCCGCCCGAGTGGCTCCAGGAGCTGCGCCGCAACGGTCCGCACCCGCGGCCGGTCGTGGCGTCCCGCCTCGGCGTCTCCATCGCGGGTCTCGCCCGCGGCGGCGTCAGCGAGGCACTCACCACCGAGCAGATCGACGCGCTCAGGGACGAGGACCCCGAGTGGCTGCGCCGTGAGCGCGCCACCCAGGCCGAGGTCCGCAAGGAAGCCGCCCGCATCAAGGAGAAGCACGCCGAGCAGGCCGCCAAGCGCTCCTGACCCGTGCCCGACCGGTCCGGCCGCCCTCGAGGGGCGGTCGAGCCCCGGACGACGACCGCCCCCCAGCCGTTGACGGCTGGGGGGCGGTCGTCGTATGCCGGTCATTGATCGCACCAGGATTGCATAAACGTGCATGGAAACGTATAGTCATGCCATCTAGGAGGAGGGTTCCATGACGGTACGCGCGGCAGTGGCAGGAGCGAGTGGATACGCGGGCGGGGAACTGCTGCGTCTGCTCCTGACACACCCCGAGATCGAGATCGGCGCCCTGACCGGCAGCTCCAACGCGGGCCGCCGGCTCGGGGAGCTCCAGCCGCACCTGCTGCCGCTCGCCGGCCGCGTCCTCGCGGAGACCACCCCCGAGGTCCTCGCCGGCCACGACGTGGTGTTCCTCGCGCTGCCCCACGGGCAGTCCGCCGCCGTCGCCGAGCAGCTCGGCCCCGACGTCCTCGTCGTCGACATGGGCGCCGACTTCCGGCTGAGGAACCCGGCCGACTGGGAGCGGTTCTACGCCTCCCCGCACGCCGGGACCTGGCCCTACGGCCTCCCCGAACTGCCGGGTGCCCGCGCCGCGCTGGAGGGGTCCAAGCGCATCGCGGTGCCCGGTTGCTACCCGACGGCCGCCTCCCTGGCCCTCTTCCCGGCGTACACGGACGGACTCGCGGAGAACGAGGCCGTGATCGTCGCCGCCTCCGGCACCTCGGGAGCCGGCAAGTCGCCCAAGGCGCACCTCCTCGGCAGCGAGGTCATGGGGTCGATGACCCCGTACGGCGTCGGAGGCGTCCACCGGCACACCCCCGAGATGATCCAGAACCTGAGCGCCGCCGCCGGGGAGGCCGTCACCGTCTCCTTCACGCCCACGCTCGCGCCGATGCCCCGCGGCATCCTCGCGACGTGCAGCGCCAAGGCGAAGCCCGGGGTCACCGCCGACGCCGTGCGCGCCGCCTACGAGAAGGCCTTCGCCGACGAGCCGTTCGTCCACCTGCTCCCCGAGGGACAGTGGCCCGCCACCGCGTCCGTCTACGGTTCCAACGCCGTTCAGGTCCAGGTCGCGTACGACGCCGCCGCGCACCGCATCATCGCGGTCAGCGCCATCGACAACCTGACCAAGGGCACCGCCGGCGGTGCCGTCCAGAGCATGAACCTCGCGCTCGGCCTGCCCGAGGAGCTGGGGCTTTCCACGATCGGAGTCGCACCGTGAGTGTCACGGCAGCACAGGGATTCACGGCGGCGGGAATCGCCGCCGGAATCAAGGAGAACGGCAACCCGGACCTGGCCCTCGTGGTCAACACCGGGCCGCGCCGCGCCGCCGCGGGCGTCTTCACCTCCAACCGCGTCAAGGCCGCCCCGGTCCTCTGGTCGGAGCAGGTGCTCAGGTCCGGCGAGGTGACCGCCGTCGTCCTCAACTCCGGCGGTGCCAACGCCTGTACGGGGCCGAAGGGCTTCCAGGACACCCACGCCACCGCCGAGAAGGTCGCCGAGGCCCTCGGTGACACCGGCGCCGGGAGCGTCGCCGTGTGCTCGACCGGCCTCATCGGTGTCCTGCTGCCCATGGACCGGCTGCTCCCCGGCGTCGACCAGGCGGTCGCCGCGCTCAGCCCGCACGGCGGTGAGAAGGCCGCCATCGCCATCAAGACCACGGACACCGTGCACAAGACGTCCGTCGCGACGCGGGCCGGCTGGACCGTCGGCGGCATGGCCAAGGGCGCCGGCATGCTCGCGCCGGGCCTCGCCACCATGCTCGTCATGATCACCACCGACGCGGACGTGCCCGCCGAGTCCCTCGACCGGGCCCTGCGCGACGCCACCCGCACGACCTTCGACCGCGTCGACTCCGACGGCTGCATGTCGACCAACGACACCGTGCTGCTGCTGGCCTCCGGAGCCAGTGCGGTCACCCCCGAGCACGCGGAGTTCGCCGAGGCCGTACGCGAGGTCTGCGACGACCTCGGACAGCAGCTCATCCGCGACGCCGAGGGCGCGACCAAGGACATCAGGATCGAGGTCGTGGGTGCCGCGACCGAGGACGACGCCGTCGAGGTGGGCCGCTCCATCGCCCGCAACAACCTCCTCAAGTGCGCCCTCCACGGCGAGGACCCCAACTGGGGGCGGGTGCTGTCCGCGATCGGCACCACGAAGGCCGCCTTCGAGCCGGACCGGCTGAACGTCGCCATCAACGGCGTCTGGGTCTGCAAGAACGGCGGTGTCGGCGAGGACCGCGACCGCGTCGACATGCGCTACCGCGAGGTCCACGTCGTCGCCGACCTCGCCGCGGGCGACGCCACGGCCACGATCTGGACCAACGACCTCACCGCCGACTACGTCCACGAGAACAGCGCGTACTCCTCATGAGCAATGTGACCCGCAAACACACCGCTCTGCCCAAGGCGCAGATCCTCATCGAGGCGCTGCCGTGGCTGACCCGGCACCGGGGCAAGACCGTCGTCGTCAAGTTCGGCGGCAACGCCATGATCGACGCCGACCTCAAGGCCGCCTTCGCGCAGGACATCGTCTTCCTGCACCACGCGGGCCTCAAGCCCGTCGTCGTGCACGGCGGCGGCCCGCAGATCAGCGCCGCCCTCGACCGGCACGGCATCGTCAGCGAGTTCAAGGCCGGCCTGCGCGTCACCACCGAGGACGCGATGGACGTCGTCCGCATGGTGCTCGCCGGGCAGGTCCAGCGCGAGCTGGTCGGCCTGCTCAACGAACACGGACCGCTCGCCGTCGGCATCACCGGCGAGGACGCGCACACCATCACCGCAACCAAGCACCGGCCCACGATCGACGGCCAGTCGGTCGACATCGGGCGGGTGGGCGAGATCACCGCGATCGACACCGGCGCGATCGAGGCGCTGCTCGCCGACGGCCGCATCCCGGTCGTCTCCTCGATCGCCCGGAGCCAGGACGACGGACATGTCTACAACGTCAATGCTGATACGGCGGCTGCGGCACTCGCTGCTGCACTGGGGGCCGAGACCCTCATGGTCCTCACGGACGTCGAGGGCCTCTACGAGGACTGGCCCGACAGCGACGAGGTGATCAGCCGCCTCACCGCTTCCCAGCTGGAGAAACTCCTTCCCGAGCTGGCCAGCGGCATGGTGCCGAAGATGGAGGGCTGTCTGCACGCCGTACGCAACGGCGTGACGACCGCCCGGGTCATCGACGGCCGGGTCCAGCACTCGATCCTGCTGGAGATCTTCACCGACGAGGGCATCGGCACGATGGTCGTGCCGGACGACGAGGAAGCGGGGGACGCAGCATGACCGGCAGCGCCACGAACGCAGAGCTCACCGAGCGGTGGCAGGGCTCACTGATGGACAACTACGGCACCCCGCGCCTGCCGCTCGTCCGCGGTGCCGGCACGAAGCTGTGGGACGCCGACGGCACGCAGTACCTCGACTTCGTCGGCGGCATCGCGGTCAACGCGCTCGGCCACGGCCACCCCGCGATCGTCGAGGCCGTCAGCCGGCAGATCGCCGAACTCGGCCACGTCTCCAACCTGTTCGTCGCCGAACCGCCCGTCACGCTCGCCGAACGGCTGCTCCAGCTCTTCGGCCGCGACGGCCGGGTGTACTTCTGCAACTCCGGGGCCGAGGCCAACGAGGGTGCCTTCAAGATCGGCCGGCTCACCGGCCGGACCCACATGGTCGCCACCACCGGCGGCTTCCACGGCCGCACCATGGGCGCCCTCGCCCTCACCGGCCAGCCCGGCAAGCAGGAGCCCTTCCTGCCGCTGCCCGGCGACGTCACGCACGTCCCCTACGGCGACCCGCAGGCCCTCGCCGAAGCGGTCACCCCGGACACCGCCCTGGTGATCATCGAGCCCATCCAGGGCGAGAACGGCGTGGTCGTGCCGCCCCCCGGCTATCTGAAGGCGGCCCGCGCGATCACGGCGGCCAACGGCGCGCTGCTCGTGCTGGACGAGGTGCAGACCGGCATCGGCCGCACCGGCCACTGGTTCGAGTACCAGGCCCACGAAGGTGTCCTGCCCGACATCGTCACGCTCGCCAAGGGCCTCGGCGGCGGACTCCCGCTCGGCGCCACCGTCGCGTTCGGCCGTGCCGCCACCCTGCTGAAGCCCGGTCACCACGGCACGACCTTCGGCGGCAACCCGGTCGTCTGCGCCGCCGGACTCGCCGTCCTCGACACGATCGAGTCCGAGGGCCTGCTGGAGAACGTGAAGCGCGCCGGCGAGAAGCTGCGCGACGGAATCGAGGGCGCCGACGGCGGAGCCCGCCACCCGCTCGTCGACCATGTCCGGGGTGCGGGCCTGCTCCTGGGTATCGTGCTCACCGAGCCGCTCGCGCCCCAGGTGCAGCAGGCGGCTCAGGACGCCGGTTTCCTGGTGAACGCGCCCGCCCCCGATGTCGTACGGCTGATGCCGCCGCTGAACCTGGGCGATGACGAGGTGGACGCGTTCCTCCAGGCGCTTCCCGGCATCCTCGACGCAGCCAACGGGGACGGATGATCCCGGGAAATGGGACGACGACGATGAGCCAGGCGCAGGACCACGAGCCAGCAGGGCCTGCCGTGCCGCAGACCCGCACCGCACGCCACCGCCGGATCGTGGACATCCTCAACCGGCAGCCGGTGCGCTCGCAGAGCCAGTTGGCGAAGCTCCTCGCCGACGACGGGCTGAACGTCACGCAGGCGACGCTCTCCCGGGACCTCGACGAGCTGAACGCGGTGAAGATCCGCAACAACGACGGCGACCTCATCTACGCGGTGCCGAGCGAGGGCGGTTTCCGCACGCCCCGCGCGCCGCTCGGGGAGTCGGCGAAGGAGGAGCGGATGCGGCGGCTCTCCTCGGAGCTGCTGATCTCCGCGGAGGCCTCCGCGAATCTCGTGGTCCTGCGCACCCCGCCGGGGGCCGCGCAGTTCCTCGCCTCGGCGATCGACCAGGCCGAACTGCACGACATCCTCGGCACGATCGCCGGGGACGACACGCTGCTGCTGATCAGCCGGGGCCCGACCGGTGGCCAGGCGCTCGCCGACCACCTGCTGAGGCTCGCGCAGAACGCCCACTGAGGCAGGCGCGGGACCGGCCGGCCGGCACGGACACGCACGCGGAGGCGCGCCCCACAGCGGGGCGCGCCTCCGCGCGCGTGGGTCCCTCGGTCACCCCAGGCGCCGGGCCAGCCCGTCCGTGCACCGGACCTCGTCGCCCGCCGTGACCAGCAGGCCCTCCACGTCCGGCAGGGACTCCAGCCAGTCCAGACCCGCCCGCGATCCCATCGCGAAAGCGGCGGTCGCCCAGGCGTCCACCCAGGTCAGACGGGGGCCCACCACCGTCACGGCCAGCAGGTCGGTGACCGCGGGCCTGCCGGTGCGGGGGTCCACGATGTGCGCGCCGCGCTCGGCCGTTCCGGAGGTCGCCACGGCCAGCTCGTCGGCCCCGGCCGCGGAGACGACCGCGGCCAGCGCACCCGGGCGGAGCGGGTCCGACACACCGATCCGCCACGGCCGGTGCGCCCCCGGGACACCGCACAACTGGACGTCACCGCCGCCGTTGACGCTCACCCCGCTCGCCCCGGCCTCGGCGAGCCGCAGGGCCGCGCGTTCGGCCGCCCAGCCCTTGACGATCCCCGTCGGGTCCAGCCGGCCCCCGTACCGGGTGCTGAACCAGCCGTCGCTGATCCGCTGCGCCTCGGCGCCCAGGCCGAGCACCTCGGCGACCTCCTCGTCGCACTCCTCGACGGTCAGCTCCCCGCGCGCCAGGCGCGAGATCTGGCTGTCGTCCCGGTAGGTGCTGAACACCGCGTCCACCCGGTGCAGTTGGGCGACGGCCTCCTCCAGTGCGGCCCGGACCGTGTCCGGGTCCCCGCCGCGCACGTCGAAGGAGAACACCGTGCCCATGACCTCCTCGGCGTGCCGCAGAGCGGGCGGTGCCTCCTCGGCCGGCTCAGCCACCGGCCTTGTCCAGCGCCGACTGGAGGGACTTCTTGTAGCCGCCGGAGGTGTAGGTCGCCCCCGAGACGGCGTCGATGTCGGCACTGCCGGCCGCGACGGCCTCCTGGTTCAGCTTCGGCACGGCGTCGGCGGTGACCTGCGTGCTGCGCCCGCCGCTCGGCGCCTGCACCGTCTCCGCCTTCGTGATCTTCGTCCCGGCGAGCACGAGGCGGACCTGGACCGGGCCGTACTCGGTCCGCGCGACGTCTCCGGTGATGACGCGGGTCTGCGCGGCGGGCGCCTTGGCGGCCGGCGCCTTCGGCGAGGCGGACGTCCCCGACGCTCCTGCGGAATCCGAACCGCCGCCGGTCGCCTTGGCCTTGTCCAGCGCCGACTGGAGGGACTTCTTGTAGCCGCCCGAGGTGTAGGTCGCCCCCGACACGGCGTCGATGTCGGCGCTCTGCGCGGCGACGGCCGCCTTGTTGAGCCGGGGAACGGCCAGGGCGGTCTTCTGGTCGCTGGTCCCGCCCTGCGGGGCCTGGACCGCGTCGGCCTTGACGATCCTGCCGTCGCTCAGCGACAGCCGGACCTGGACCGGGCCGTACTCGGTCTTCACCACGTCGCCGGTGACGGTCCGCGTGCCGGTCTGCTGAGCGCTGCCGCCCTGCGGCGACTCCTGCCCGGCCGCCGTCTGCTGGGGTGCCGCGCCGCCCTGCGCCGACGCGGCGGCCGGATCGCCCGCCGGTTTGAGCGAGAGCAGCAGCACGATCCCGGACACGGTGGCTGCGGCGGCGAGCATGGTGCGCCGTATGGGATGACTCTTCTTCATCGCTCCTGACTCCCGTCGCTCACATCTCGAACGACTCGTGATGGATGCGGCGGGCGGGAACCCCCGCGCCGCGCAGTGCGTCGTACACCTGCTGCGCGAAACCGGGCGGCCCGCACATGAAGACGTCGTGGCGTTCGATGTCCGGCAGCTTGCGGCGCAGCGTGTCCGCCGAGATGTCCGGGCGTTCGCCCTCGGGGCTGTTCACCGCGTACATCAGCCGGGCTCCGCGCTCCTTGGAGATGGAGGCCAGTTCGTCCCACAGAGCCAGGTCCTGGGTGCTGTTGGCGCGGTAGAGGAGCGTGATGTCGCCGGACGCGCCGGGGAGGGTCTCGAACAGGGCCCGCATCGGGGTGATGCCCACGCCGCCCGCCACCAGGAGGACCTTGCCGCGGCTGCGCTTGCCCGCGGTCAGCGCGCCGTAGGGGCCCTCGGCCCAGACCCGGGTGCCCGGCTCCAGGTCGCGCAGGGCGGAACTGTGGTCGCCGATCGCCTTGACGGTGATGCGCAGCATGTTCGGGCGGGGCGCCGCCGACAGCGAGTACGGGTGGGAGCTGAGCCGCATCCCGGGCGCCAGGAACCGCCAGCGGAAGAACTGCCCGGCCTCGGCGCCCATCCGGTGCAGCTTGCGTCCGCTGATGAGCACCGACACGATGCCGGGCGTCTCCTCGATGACCGCCTCGACGCGCATCCGGTGCTTCAGGTTCAGCCGGATCGGCGAGAGGATCCGGTACCAGAGGACGAGTGCGGTCACCGAGCCGTACAGCCCGTACCAGACGGTCTTGGCGACCGGTTCGACGGCGAAGTCGTTCCCGGTGGACAGCTGGTGCCAGAACGTCAGGAACACCGCGGCGTACGTCAGCAGATGGACGTGGTACCAGGTGTCGTACGGGATCAGCCGGCGGACCGGGCCGACGGAGATGAACCCGATGAGCACGAGCAGACCGGTGCCGATCGCCGCCTTGCCCATGTCGGGGAGCTGCTCGACCGAGTCGATCGTCTGCTGCACGATCGTGCCGAGCCCCTTCCCGGACTGCAGGGCGTAGCCCCACATGGTCAGGAAAAGGTGGGCGAGGACCAGGGAGATCGTGTAGCGGCCGGTCATCGCGTGCCAGCGCGCCACGCGGTCGGATCCCACCCGGCGTTCGAGTGCGGGGACCCGGGCCATCTGCAGCACCACGAGTGCCATCAGGTATCCGGCGAGCAGGCCGGTGATCCGGCCCGCGTTGAGGATCCTGCTGTTGTCGTCGGCGATGGACGGAGTGTTGTTCCACCACAGCCAGATCACCCCGGCGGCGCCCGCCCAGACGGCGAGCAGCAGGGGGACGGCGGGCGAGCGTCGTGGGCGGATGCGGCGCATGGTCTGGCGCCGCGCGGCGCGGCCACCGGCGATCGTGGACACGGTTCCTCCGTGTTCGTCCGTGGGGACGGGGCGAGGGGAGTGGCCCCCTGGCCCAGAGATACGGTCCGCGACGCCCGTGCGTTCACCCGTCGCACGGACTCTGCCGCCGAACTTCAGTACCGGGTCAGGGCGGTGGGCCCGCTCGCGGTGCCGATGGCGATGTGCGGGCCGCGTGCCGGGTCCGCCCAGGTGAGCAGGCGCCGCATGGTGTCCGCCGGCACGGACACACAACCGGCCGTCGGCCCGCTCCCGTTGACGTGCAGGAAGATCCCGGCGCCGCGTCCGCGCACCGGGCGCGCGTAGTTGAACCCGATGACGAAGGCGTGCGCGTACTGCTTCTCGTAGGCGACCAGGTGTTCGGACTCGGCGGCCCGGCAGTCCGCGGGGCGCGGCTCGGTCCAGCGGTTGTACGACCGGGACGCGTTGTCCTGGCACCACCACGAGTCCTGTCGCACGGGGCGGTAGGGCACCGCGGTCCCGCCCGGCGCGGGGCTGGTCCCGAAGGCGTACGGCAGGTCGTACAGGCCGGTGGGCGTCGTGTTCGTGCCCTGGCGCCGCGCGCCGCCCTCGACGAGTCCGTTCGCCCCGAAGCGCGCGGTGGCGGAGCCCGCCCGCACCCAGCGTCCGTCCCGCCGGTCCCACCAGCTGAGGGTTCCCGACGTGGCGCTCCCGCGCGGGGCCTGTGCGGTGATCAGCTGGGTGCCGCCGCCGGTGTCGCCCATCAGCTCGGGCAGTTCGCGCGGCGGCGGCCCGCCCGGGGCCAGGGCGAGCAGGGACGCGGACGCGAGGGCGACGGCTCCGAGGCGCATGGCTCAGACCGTACTGGGGGGCAACGGCAGCGGCAGCCCGGGAAGGCCGTCCAGGCTCGTCGCGATGTGCTCCTTCTTGGTGAAGTACGCGTCCAGGGAGGCGTCGTCCTCCCGGGCGAACCGCCTGCCGTGCAGATCGCGGTCCTCCTCGTACGCCATGAAGGGGACGGCGTAGCCGCAGGAGTCGCGGACGGTCTCGGCGGTGACGACGATGACCGCGCGCAGGCCGTGCTGCGCCGGGTCGATGGCGGGGAAACGGCCGACGAGTTCCTTGAAGCGCGGGTCGTCCCGGAAGACGGGTTCGCCGCGGCCGTGCACCCGCACGATGTTGGGCGGCCCCTGGAAGGCGCACCACATGAGGGTGATGCGGCCGTTCTCGCGCAGGTGCGCGATGGTCTCGGCGGTGCTGCCCGCGAAGTCCAGATAGGCGACGGTCAGCTCGTCGAGCACGACGAAGGAGCCGGCGAGGCCCTTGGGGGACAGGTTGACGGTGCCGTCCCCCGACAGCGGTGCGGTGGCGGTGAAGAAGAGGGGCTGTGCCTCGATGAACGTGCGGAGGCGGCCGTCGATGCGCTCATAGGTCTTTCCCATGGCTAACGATTATGGCGGAAAATCTTTCGTTCGCCTAAGGAATTTCCCGTTCCGTGTGCGGGATCGCGGGCGACGCCGTTGACGAATCATGCAGAGTCCTGCATACTCATGCATGTCAGCGAATGCACTGTGAGGAGAAACCCGTGACCGAGCGCGTCGTACTCGCCTACTCGGGCGGTCTGGACACCTCCGTCGCCATCGGCTGGATCGCCGAGGAGACGGGTGCCGAGGTCATCGCGGTCGCGGTCGACGTCGGCCAGGGTGGCGAGGACCTGGACGTCATCCGCAAGCGCGCCCTCGCGTGCGGCGCCGTCGAGGCCGAGGTCGCGGACGCCAAGGACGAGTTCGCCGACGAGTACTGCCTCCCGGCGATCAAGGCCAACGCCCTCTACATGGACCGCTACCCGCTGGTCTCCGCCCTCTCCCGGCCGACGATCGTCAAGCACCTCGTCGCCGCCGCGCAGAAGCACGGCGCGACCACGGTCGCCCACGGCTGCACCGGCAAGGGCAACGACCAGGTGCGGTTCGAGGCCGGCATCGTCGCCCTCGCCCCGGACCTCAAGTGCATCGCCCCGGTCCGCGACTACGCGATGACCCGGGACAAGGCCATCGCCTTCTGCGAGGAGAAGCAGCTCCCGATCGCCACCACCAAGAAGTCCCCGTACTCCATCGACCAGAACGTCTTCGGACGCGCGGTCGAGACGGGCTTCCTGGAGGACATCTGGAACGCGCCGATCGAGGACATCTACGAGTACACCTCGAACCCCGCCGAGCAGCGCGAGGCCGACGAGGTCGTCATCTCCTTCAAGGAAGGCGTGCCGGTCGCGATCGACGGCAGGCCCGTCAGCGTCCTCCAGGCCATCCAGCAGCTCAACGAGCGCGCCGGCGCCCAGGGCATCGGCCGGATCGACATGGTCGAGGACCGGCTCGTGGGCATCAAGTCCCGCGAGGTGTACGAGGCTCCGGGCGCGATCGCGCTGATCACCGCCCACCAGGAGCTGGAGAACGTCACCGTCGAGCGTGAACTCGCCCGCTACAAGCGGCAGGTCGAGCAGCGCTGGGGCGAACTGGTCTACGACGGTCAGTGGTTCTCCCCGCTCAAGCGCGCCCTGGACGGCTTCATCACCGAGGCCAACCAGCACGTCAACGGCGACATCCGGATGACCCTGCACGGCGGCCGCGCGGTCGTCACCGGCCGGCGCTCCGACACGTCGCTCTACGACTTCGACCTCGCCACGTACGACACGGGCGACACCTTCGACCAGGCCGCGGCCAAGGGCTTCATCGACATCTACAGCCTGTCGTCGAAGATCGCCGCCAAGCGGGACCTGGCGTAAGGCACGAGGGACTCGGCGGTCCGGTCGTGTCCGCCGTCTCCTGGCACCCCACCCACTAGCCTGACAGCCGCCTCCTCACCCGCGTGAGGAGGCGGTGGCACATCCAACCCCCGCGAGGAGCAACGCAAGTGAGCAGCAACAGCGGTGACGTCCGGCTCTGGGGCGGACGGTTCGCCGACGGTCCCGCCGAGGCCCTGGCCAAGCTGTCCGCGTCGGTCCACTTCGACTGGCGCCTCGCGCCGTACGACATCGCCGGATCGCGTGCCCACGCGCGCGTGCTGCACGGTGCGGGCCTGCTCACCGAGGACGAGCTCACCCGCATGACCGAGGGGCTCGACCGGCTGGAGGCCGATGTGGCCGACGGCTCGTTCGTCGGGACCATCGCCGACGAGGACGTCCACACCGCCCTGGAGCGCGGTCTGCTGGAGCGCCTCGGCGCGGACCTCGGCGGCAAGCTGCGCGCCGGCCGCTCCCGCAACGACCAGGTCGCCACGCTCTTCCGGATGTACCTGCGCGACCACGCCCGGATCGTCGGCGGCCTGATCGCCGACCTCCAGGAGGCGCTCATCGGGCTCGCGGAGGCCCACCCGGACGTGGCGATGCCCGGCCGCACCCATCTCCAGCACGCCCAGCCGGTGCTCTTCGCCCACCACGTCCTCGCCCACGTCCAGTCCCTCTCCCGGGACGCGGAGCGGCTGCGCCAGTGGGACGAGCGGACCGCCGTCTCGCCCTACGGCTCCGGCGCGCTGGCCGGTTCCTCCCTCGGCCTCGACCCGCAGGCGGTCGCGAAGGACCTCGGCTTCGAGCACGGCAGCGTCGCCAACTCCATCGACGGCACGGCCTCCCGTGACTTCGTGGCGGAGTTCGCCTTCATCACCGCGATGATCGGCGTGAACCTCTCCCGGATCGCCGAGGAGGTCATCATCTGGAACACGAAGGAGTTCTCCTTCGTCACGCTCCACGACGCGTTCTCCACCGGCTCGTCGATCATGCCGCAGAAGAAGAACCCGGACATCGCCGAGCTAGCGCGCGGCAAGTCGGGCCGGCTGATCGGCAACCTCACGGGACTGATGGCCACCCTCAAGGCGCTGCCCCTCGCGTACAACCGCGACCTCCAGGAGGACAAGGAGCCCGTCTTCGACTCCTGCGACCAGCTGGAGGTCCTGCTCCCCGCCTTCACCGGCATGATGGCCACGCTGACCGTGCACCGCGAGCGCATGGAGGAGCTGGCCCCGGCGGGCTTCTCGCTCGCCACCGACATCGCCGAGTGGCTGGTCAAGCAGGGCGTGCCGTTCCGCGTCGCGCACGAGGTGGCCGGCGAGTGCGTGAAGGTCGCCGAGGCGGACGGCAAGGAGCTCGACGAGCTGACCGACGAGCAGTTCGCCAAGATCTCCCCGCACCTGACACCGCAGGTGCGGTCCGTCCTGAACGTGCCCGGCGCCCTCGCCTCCCGCGACGGCCGCGGCGGCACGGCCCCCGTCGCGGTCGCCGCCCAGCTCGCCGACATCAAGGCGGACGTGGCGGAACAGCAGCACTGGGCGCAGGCCAAGCGGAAGCAGTAGCCCGGGCACGGGCGCGCGGCACCGGCGGTGCCGCGTCCCGGAGCGGGTGCCGTACGACGGAGGGCGTCGCGGGTTACGTTGGTCCGGAGCCGTAGAGGAGCCGACCGAAACGGAGCCGCGATGCCCTTCGCACGCCTGGCCTCAGCCACGACGCCCACCGCCCGCATCGGTCTGGGCCTCGCCGCCGTCGGCCGCCCCGGCTACATCAACCTCGGCCGCGAGGAGGACCTCCCGGCCGACCGCAGTGTCGACGCCCTGCGCGAGCGCACCCACGAACTCCTCGACGCCGCCTACGCCCAGGGCGTCCGCTACTTCGACGTGGCCCGCTCCTACGGCCGCTCCGAGGAGTTCCTCGCCGACTGGCTGCGCGACCGCCCCGGCGTCGACGACGTCGTCGTCGGCAGCAAGTGGGGCTACACGTACACCGCGGACTGGCGCACCGACGCCGAGGCGCACGAGGTCAAGGACCACGGCCTCGCCACGTACGAGCGGCAGCGCGCCGAGACCGCCGAGCTGCTCGGCGACCGGCTCGACCTCTACCAGATCCACTCGGTGACCCCGGACAGCCCGGCCCTCACCGACAAGGAACTGCACGCCGCGCTCGCCGAGGCGGCCGCCGGGGGACTGTCGATCGGCTTCTCCACCAGCGGGCCCGCGCAGGCCGACGCGATCCGTGCCGCCCTCGCCGTGACCGTCGACGGCGAACCGCTCTTCCGCACGGTCCAGTCCACGTACAACGTCCTGGAGACCTCGGCCGGGCCCGCGCTCGCCGAGGCCCACGACGCCGGACTGACCGTGATCGTCAAGGAGGGCATGGCCAACGGCCGGCTCGCCGCGCCCCACGCGCCCGAGGCGCTGCGCGCCGTCGCCGACGAGACGGGCCTCGGCTGCGACGCGGTCGCCCTCGCGCTCGTCCTGCGGCAGCCCTGGGCCGGCGTGGTGCTCTCGGGCGCCGCCACCGCCAACCAGCTCGCCTCGAACCTGCACGCGGCCGTCGTCGACCTCGGCGACGACCAGCTCCACCGGCTCGCCGCCCTCACGGAGGCGCCCCGCGCGTACTGGGAGCGGCGCGGGCAGCTCCCCTGGCACTGACCTTCCGCCCTGCGGGGTCTGCGTCCTGAGCCCCCTCACCCGCCGTGCACGCGGCACCGGTGAGACGCATGTGCCCAGGATGAGACGTCACTGTCTCATCTGGGGTACTCTTGTCTCATGGCTGTCGATCGTGACCACGTGCTGCGCAGCGCAGCCGCCCTGCTGACCCGGAAATCCACCGCGACCATGGACGAGGTCGCGAAGGCCGCCGGGATCAGCCGGGCCACGCTGCACCGCCAGTTCGCCGGACGCGACGCGCTCGTACGGGCGCTGGAGGCCCTCGGCATCGAGGAGTGCGAGGCGGCCCTGGACGCCGCCCGCCTGGACGAGGGCACCGCCCAGGAGGCCGTGCGCCGCCTGGTGAAGGAGCTGGAGAAGGCGGCCGGACTGCTCGCCTTCCTCTACACGGAGAACCAGCTGTTCGAGGGGGACGGGCAGCACGAGGGCTGGGCCCGGCTCGACGCCCGGATGTCCGCGCTGTTCCGGCGCGGCCAGGAGAGCGGCGAGTTCCGCATCGACCTCACACCCCCCTGGCTCACCGAGGCGCTCTACGGCCTGATGGCCTCCGCGTCCTGGGCCGTCACCGAGGGCCGGATCGCCGCCAACGACTTCCACCACATGATCGTCGAGCTGCTGCTCGGCGGAGCGCTACGGAGAGAGGAACCATGACCAGCACCCTGCAGCCGGCCGTCGCGGCGGAGGTGGAGAAGCGCCCGGGCCGCTGGCTCGCGCTCTCCGTCCTCGTCCTCGCCGTGCTGTTGGTGGCCGTCGACGCGACCGTCCTCGGCCTCGCGACCCCGTACATCAGCGAGGACCTGAAGCCCTCGGGCACCCAGCTCCTGTGGATCGGGGACGTCTACTCCTTCGTCATCGCCGGACTGCTCGTCTCGATGGGCAGCCTCGGCGACCGCATCGGCCGCAAGAAGCTGCTGCTCGTCGGCGCGACGGCGTTCGGGCTCGTATCCGTGCTCAACGCGTACGCGACGACACCCGAGATGATGATCCTGGCGCGGGCGCTGCTCGGCGTCGCGGGCGCGACCCTGATGCCCGCCACCCTCGCCCTGATCCGCAACATCTTCCACGACCCGCGCGAGCGCAGCCTCGCCATCGGCATCTGGGGCGCGACGGCCTCCGCCGGTACCGCCGTCGGCCCGGTGGTCGGCGGTTTCCTGCTCGAACACTTCTGGTGGGGCTCGGTCTTCCTCATCAACCTTCCGGTGATGGTGGTCCTCGTCCTCGTCGGCATCAAGCTGCTGCCCGAGTCGAAGAGCCCCAGTCACGGGCCCTGGGACCTGATCAGCGTGACGCTGTCCCTCGTCGGTGTGATCGGCGTGGTCTACGCGGTGAAGGAGGCCGCCGCGCACGGTCCGAGCGGCGCGGTGTTCGCCACCGGACTGCTCGGCGTCGCCGCGCTCGTCTGGTTCGTGCGCCGTCAGCTCACGCTGCCCGCGCCCCTGCTGGACGTCCGCCTCTTCCGCCACCGGGGCTTCTCCGGTGCCGTGCTCGCCGATCTGTTCACCGTCCTCGGTCTGTCCGGGCTGGTGTTCTTCCTCTCCCAGTACCTGCAACTCGTGCAGGGACGCGGCCCGTTCGAAGCCGGGCTCGCCGAGATCCCGGCCGCGGTCGGCGCCGTCGCCGCCGGTCTGGTCGCGGGCCGCTACGCCCGCCGGTTCTCCGTGCGCGTCGTCGTCTCCGGCGGCCTCGCCGCGGTGGGCCTCGCGCTCGGCACGCTCACCGTGCTCGGCCAGTCGACGGGCTACCCGGTCCTCGGCGCGGCCCTGCTGGTCGTCGGCATCGGTGCCGGCTTCTCGTTCACGGTGACCGCCGACGTGATCCTGTCGACCGTGCCCAAGGACCAGGCGGGCGCCGCGTCCGCGGTCTCCGAGACGGCGTACGAACTCGGCGCGGCCCTCGGCATCGCCCTGCTCGGCTCCGTCGTGACCGGCGTCTACGCCGGCTTCAGCGGCCCGGCGGGCACCCCCGCCGCGGCGCACGACTCCCTGGGCGGAGCGGTGGAGGCGGCCGCGAGCCTGCCCGCACCGGCCGCCGAGGCGATGCTGAACGCCGCCCGCGAGTCCTTCGTGGACGGGCTGGCGCTGGCGTCCGGCGCGGGAGCCGTCGTGCTGCTCGCCACCGCGGTGGCGGCCTGGTTCCTGCTGCGCGGCCAGAAGCTGGAGACGTAAGGACCGCGAACACGAACGGGTGGGCCCCGGCCGGTATCCACCGGCCGGGGCCCACCCCGTTTCGCGTGTCGTGCGGGCGAAGCCCTACGCGGCCTTCGCCTTCGTCGCGTACATGTCCACGTACTCCTGGCCGGACAGCCGCATGACCTCGGTCATCACCGAGTCGGTCACGGCGCGCAGCACGTACCGGTCACGGTCCATGCCCTCGTACCGGGAGAACTCCATGGCGGGGCCGAAGCGGACGGTGACCTTGCCCGGGCGCGGGATGCCCGCGCCGCCCGGCTGGAGCTTGTCGGTGCCGATCATCGCGAACGGCACGACCGGTGCCCCGGTCATCAGGGTGAGGCGGGCGATGCCGGTGCGGCCGCGGTAGAGCCGGCCGTCGGGGGAGCGGGTGCCCTCGGGGTAGATGCCGAAGACCTTGCCCTCCTCCAGGATGCGGCGGCCGGTCATCAGCGCCGCGACACCGCCGTTGGCGCCGTCGCGGTCCACCGGGATCATGCCGACGCCGGTGAAGAACCACGCCATCAGCCGGCCCTTGAAGCCCTTGCCCGTGACGTACTCGTCCTTGCCGATGAACAGCACCTGCCGGTCGCAGACCAGCGGAAGGATCATCGAGTCGATGAACGTGAGGTGGTTGCCGGCCAGGATCACCGGACCGTCGCCCGGAATGTGCTCCACGCCCTCCACCCGAGGACGGAACATCAGGCGCATGATCGGTCCGAGCGCTGCCTTGATGAGCGCGAAGCGGGACAACAGGCCCTCCGGTGTCAAGGGATCGGTATGGAGTCTGTGCAGGTGAGGACGATACTCGCGGTTCCCGGGTGATTGCACATCGGGTTCACCGACTGGATACGCGGTGTTGACGCACGTTTACCTGCGGTGGCACGCCTGTGGGCGGCCGACATCGGGGCGACACGATGTGACGGACATCGCGCGCCGCACCGGCGAACGGGTGACCCCGCCAAGGTTCGCCGCCCACTCGCCGCTGCCTCCCGGGTACCCCGCCGCCCCGGACCGAAGCGGACGGACCATCAGGTTCCGCATCCCCGGCACCCGCCCGGAATCATCGACTGTTCCGCCGCAGGCCTCCCTCCCGTCACACGGGGACACCTACGATCGTCCCGCTCGACAGGCAGGGCACCTACGGCGGGAGGAACGCTCATGGGAGTGCAGGAGTCGAACGGTCAGGAGCGGGGCACGGCGCGGCGGACGCTGCTCGGGGCCGCGGTGCTCGGAGCCGGAGGTGCGGTCCTCGGACTGCCCGGCACGGCGAGAGCCGACGAGCGCCACGGAGGCGGCGGCTACCGCGGACTGCCCAAGCCGACGATCATCGGTCACCGCGGCGCCAGCGGCTACCGGCCGGAGCACACCTTCGGCTCGTACCAGCTCGCCCTCGACCTCGGCGCCGACGTCGTCGAGGCCGGTGACCTCGTCCCGACCAAGGACGGTCACCTCGTCTGCCGCCACGAACCGGAGATCGGCGGGACCACCGACGTCGCCGCGCACCCCGAGTTCGCCGCGCGCAAAACGACCAAGACGCTGGACGGCGTCCCCACCACCGGCTGGTTCACCGAGGACTTCACCCTCGCCGAGCTGAAGACGCTGCGCGCCGTCGAGCGCATCCCCGCCAACCGCCCGCACAACACCCTCTACAACGGGCGCTGGGAGATCCCCACCTTCGAAGAGGTGCTCCGCTGGCAGGACGAGCAGACCCGCAAGCGCGGCAAGCAGGTCTGGATCTACCCCGAGACCAAGCACCCCACCTACTTCCGGGCGCTCGGCCTCGGCCTGGAGGAGCGCGTCGCCAAGCTCCTGCGCAGGTACGGAAAGGACAAGAAGGACTCGCCGGTCATCCTGCAGTCCTTCGAGCCGACCAGCATCCAGCGGCTGGACAAGCTCGTCGGGAACCCGCTCGCCGTACTCCTCTCGGGCGCGGACACCCGCCCCTGGGACTTCGTCGCGACGGGAGACCCGCGCACCGTCGCCGACCTGGTCACGCCCCAGGGCCTGCAGTGGATCGCCTCGTTCGCCCAGGGCATCGGCCCCACGCTCGACCTCGTCATCCCCAAGGACGCGGCCGGCAACCTCACCACGCCGACCACGCTCGTCGCCGACGCGCACCACGCGGGCCTCGTCCTGCACCCCTACACCATGCGCAACGAGAACCCGTTCCTGCCGGCCAACTTCCGCAAGGGCACGGACCCGACCGCGTACGGGGACGCCTTCGGCGCGTTCAAGGCGTACTTCGAGACGGGCATCGACGGCGTCTTCTCCGACAACGCCGACACGGCGCTGCTGGCCCGCGCGGACTTCCTCGCCCGCTGAACCGCCGGCCCGACGGCACACCGCACCGCGCGCCGGACCGTCAACCGGCGCCCGTGTCACCCCGGATGGGGTGACAACCGGCCGTCCCGGCAACCTCCTGCCGGGGCGGCCGCGTCGTGCCGCACATGACCCACGAGATGGTTTCCGCGCTCCGGCCGCTGCTCGCCGCCGAGGCGTCGGCCGAGGCCCACGCGTCCGGCACCGAGCAGAACGATCTGGAACAGGCCGTCTGGCTCCGCCTCCTGGAGCGGCTGGACACCGCGGGCCCGCCCGCCGACCCGCCGGGATGGCTGCGCCGCGCGGTGCGCTCCGAGGCCCGAATCAGCCGCCGTACGGCACGCGCCGAGCAGCCGTACGCCGTCGAACCCGCGGACGACCGGCGGCACGGCCCCGAACAGCAGGCGATGACCGCCGACCGGCGCCGTGAACTGCACGCGGCCGTGCGCCGGCTGCCCCGCCGCTGCCGTGGCCTGATGGCCGCGCTGCTCTCCCCGGAAGACCTCACGTACCGGGAGATCGCAGGCGAGTTGGGTATCTCACAGGGCAGTCTGGGTCCGGAACGTTCCAGATGCCTGGGATGTCTGCGGCGATTGCTCGCGGTGGAGGTTGCGGCCCACTGACGACGGGGATAGGAGTGGGGGACGACCGGTGAACAGGTGAGCGGGAGGCATGCACACATGGGCATGAGCGTGACCATCTCGGCGGCGACCGAGCAGGACGCAGAACAGATCCTGAAGCTGCAGTACCTCTGCTACCAGAGTGAGGCCGCGCTGTACGGCGACTACGGCATCGAGCCGCTCACCCAGCCGCTCGAATCGCTCAGGGCGGAACTCGCGGACGCCACGGTCCTGGTGGCCCGGCTCGGCGACGAGGTGGTGGCCTCCGTCCGGGGCGCCGTCGACGCCGACGGGACGGCCCGGATCAACAAGCTCATCGTGCACCCGCGCATGCAGCGGCACGGCCTCGGCGGACGGCTGCTCGCCGCGATCGAGACCCGGCTGGGCGCGGACGGCGCGGCCACGTCCTTCCAGCTCTTCACCGGCCACCGCAGCGAGCACAACCTGCGCCTGTACCGCAAGCACGGCTACGCGCCCGTCTCCCGGGAGCAGGTCGACGAGCGGCTGACCCTGGTGACCCTCGCCAAGGGCGCCGACACCGTCGCGTACGCCACCAGCGCCTGACGGCCCCGGCCGTCGGCCGGCACCCCGCCCGGCCGGCACCCCGCCGAGGGGCGGGAGCCGGATCCGGCGGCCGCAGCAGTCGCTAACGGGCGGTGGTACGCGCCGTGCGCAGCCAGTACATCGCCGACAGCGGCAGCAGGACCGGGATGAAGAGATAGCCCATCCCGTAGTCCGACCACACCGTGGCGTCGGGGAAGGCCGACGGCTCCACCAGCGTCCACGTCCCGACGATCAGCACGCCCGCGAGCTCGGCGGCGCAGCACACCAGCGCCGCCCTGCGCGCCCTCTCCCCGCCCCGCACGAGCGAGTACGTGATGAAGCCGTAGACGAGACCGGCGACCGCGGACAGCGAGTAGGCGAGCGGAGCCTTGTCGAACTCCGTGGAGATCTGCACGGCCGACCGCGAGACCGCGCCGACCACCATCACCCCGTACAGCCAGACCAGCAGCATCCCGGGGCCGCTGATGAGCCGGGTGCGCCCGGTGGCCGCGGGCTCCTCGTGCACCGTGTCGTCCCGCCCGTCCCGAGGCACGCTCGTGTTCTCCTCCGTGGCCGTCATCTCAGCCTCCCCAGATGTCGTAGAGCCGCACTTCGAGCACGGCGAGGACGATGCCGCCCGCCGCCACCGTGACCGAACCCCAGCGCGTCCGCTCCGCCAGCGACATGAACGCCACGGCGGGAACGCACGCGAAGGCGCCGAGCAGATACGCCACGAAGATCGTCGTGCCCTGCTCCGGCTTCTCGCCGCGCGCCAGCTGGACCACGCCGACCACCAGCTGGACCGCGGCGAGCAGCGACACCACGGCCATGCCGATGAAGTGCCAGTCCTTCGTCGGCTGATCACGGTAGGCGGCCCAGCCGCACCAGGCGGCGAGCGCGAGCGCGGCGACAGCCGTCGCGACCGTCAGGGCATCAAGCATGCCGCGACCCTATTACGGGCCAAAAGGCCCGATGCGCTCGCCCCCGGGGTGGCCCGTAGGGTCGAGGGCATGAAGATCCACGCTGAGGCCCTCCTGTTCGACAACGACGGCACCCTCGTCTCGTCCCTGGACTCGGTGAACCGCTGCTGGACCCGCTGGGCGCAGGAGTACGGCATCACCGCCGAGGACTTCGCCCGCATCGAACTGCACGGCCGCCCCGCCGCCGAGATCGTCGCCGATCTGCTGCCCCCCGAGACCGCGCCCGAGGCCCTCGCCAGGGTCGAGCAACTGGAGATCGAGGACGTCGCGGGCGGGGTCGTCCCGCTTCCCGGCACCCTCGCGCTGCTCGCCGCCCTGCCCGCCGAGCGCTGGGCCGTCGTCACCTCGGCGACCCGCCGGCTCGCCGAGGCCCGCCTCTCCGAGGTCGGCATCCTCCCCAAGACGCTGATCGCCGCCGACGACATCACCCGCGGCAAGCCCGACCCGGAGCCCTACCTGCTCGCCGCCCGCCGGCTCGGCGTCGACCCCGCCCGCTGCGTCGTCTTCGAGGACGCCCCGGCCGGCCTCCAGTCGGGCCGCGCCGCCGGGATGACCACCGTGGCGTTGGCCACAACGCACCAGGCCCACGAGCTGGACGCCGACCACGTCGTCGAGGACCTCTCCGCCCTGTCGGTCCTGGTCACCGACGGGGGCGTGGAGCTCTCCGCCCGGGACTGAACCGTGTCCACCGCTGTCCGCTATACGGACAGCGGTGGCGGCTCCCCGCTTGGCGTCTGCTTTACTTCATCCCATGACCACGACGAGCAGCCGCATCCTTGCGACCGAGGCGACCATGACGCCCGGTGCTCGCTGTATGTGTCGAATGTGCGCCTTCTAGAGGGCCCCCGCACCACCGCCTGATCCCGCGCCCCGAAGCGGGATCGCCGCGCCCTGTGTCCGTACCGCGTACGTGACCGGGTTGCCTCGCGCACCTGTTCTCCCTCCGGTTCATCGCCATCGCGAGAATCCGTGTCGCGTTCCCGCCCGCATGCACCCGTGCCCCGGCGTACACCCACGCCCGCACTCGACAGTGACGGAATCCCCCCAGTGATCACGACAACGGGCCTCACCAAGGTCTACCGCTCGCGCGGCCGTGAAGTGACCGCCCTCGACGGCGTCGATCTGCATGTCCGCGAAGGCGAGGTGTACGGCGTCATCGGTCAGTCCGGCGCCGGCAAGTCCTCCCTCATCCGCTGCGTCAACCTGCTGGAGCGCCCCACCGCCGGCACGGTCACCGTCGCCGGACAGGACCTCACGGCGCTCGCCGGGCGCGGCCCGCGCGCGGGCCGCGAGCTCCGCCAGGCGCGCAGCCGGATCGGCATGGTCTTCCAGCACTTCAACCTGCTGTCCTCGCGCACGGTCCAGGACAACGTCGAGCTCCCGCTCGAGATCCTCGGCGTCTCGGGCAGGCGGCGGTCCTCCAAGGCACTCGAACTCCTCGACCTGGTCGGCCTCTCCGACAAGGCCAAGGCCTACCCCGCGCAGCTCTCCGGCGGCCAGAAGCAGCGCGTCGGCATCGCCCGCGCCCTGGCCGGCGACCCCAAGGTGCTGCTCTCCGACGAGGCGACCAGCGCCCTCGACCCGGAGACCACCCGCTCCATCCTCCAGCTGCTGCGCGACCTGAACCGCCAGCTGGGCCTGACCGTCCTGCTGATCACGCACGAGATGGACGTGGTCAAGTCGATCTGCGACTCGGCCGCGCTGATGGACCGGGGCCGCGTCGTCGAGTCCGGCACCGTCAGCGAACTCCTCGCGACGCCCGGCTCCGAACTGGCCTCCGCGCTCTTCCCGGTCAGCGGCGACGTGTCCGGCGACGACCGCACCGTCATCGACGTCACCTTCGTCGGCGAGGCGGCGACCCGGCCGGTCATCTCGCAGCTCTCGCGCACCTACAACATCGACATCTCGATCCTCGGCGCCGCGATGGACACCGTCGCGGGACGCCAGGTCGGCCGGATGCGCATCGAACTGCCCGGCGGCTACGAGGAGAACGTCGTGCCCATCGGCTTCCTCCGCGAGCAGGGCCTGCAGATCGACGTCGTCGAACAGGACGCCCCGGAGTCCGTGCTGGTGAAGGAAGGTGCCAAGTGACCTGGTCCGAGATGCAGCCCCTGCTGTCCCAGGCGTGTTGGGACACCCTCTACATGGTCGGCTGGTCCACGCTCATAGCCATCGTCGGCGGTCTCCCGCTCGGCGTCCTGCTCGTCCTCACCGACCGCGGCGGACTCCTGCAGAACGTGGTCGTGAACAAGATCGTCGGGCAGGTCGTGAACGTCGCCCGCTCGCTGCCGTTCATCATCCTGATGGTCGCGCTGATGAGCTTCACGCGCACGATCACCGGGACCACCATCGGACGCGAGGCGGCCATCGTGCCGCTCGCCGTCGGCGCGATCCCGTTCTTCGCCCGCCTCGTCGAGACGGCGGTCCGCGAGGTGGACGGCGGACTCGTCGAGGCCGTGCAGGCGATGGGCGGCAACACCTGGACCGTCGTCCGCCGGGTCCTCGTGCCCGAGTCGCTGCCCTCGCTGATCTCCTCGGCGACCACCACGATCGTCGCCCTCATCGGCTACTCGGCGATGGCCGGCACCGTCGGCGCGGGCGGCCTCGGCGACATCGCCATCCGGTACGGCTACCAGCGCTTCGAGACCACCATGATGTGGATCACCGTCGCCATCCTCGCGGTCGTCATCTCCCTCATCCAGTTCGCCGGCGACTACGCGGCCCGCGGCCTGCACCGCCGCGGCGGTGGGTCGGGCGCCGCCCCGAAGCTGCGGTTCCTCAAGTCCCGGGAGACCTCCGCCGCCGACGTCGGCACGGTCGCCTGACACCCCGGCGGCCCGTCCTCCGGCCGCCGGCATCCACCCCCCTCGGTTTCCCCGTCCACCTCATGACGGGGCGGCACCACCCATAAGGAAAGGCACTTTTCGTGCGTAACACCGCCAAGATCACCACCGCTGTCCTCGCCGCCGGAGCCCTTACCCTCGGCCTCTCCGCCTGCGGCTCCGACAAGGACTCCGCGTCCTCCTCCGACACGAGCGGCCCGCTCGTCGTCGCCGCCAGTCCCGTCCCGCACGCCGAGATCCTGAACTTCGTCAAGAAGAACCTGGCGAAGAAGGCGGGCCTGGACCTGGAGGTCAAGGAGTTCCAGGACTACATCGTCCCGAACACGGCGACCGAGGACGGCTCGGTGGACGCCAACTACTTCCAGAACCAGCCGTACCTCGACGACTTCAACAAGAAGCGCGGCACCCACATCGTGCCCGTCGTCACGGTGCACCTGGAGCCGCTCGGCCTCTACTCCCACAAGGTGAAGAGCTCCGACGCCCTGAAGAGCGGTGCGACCGTCGCCGTCCCCAACGACGCGGTGAACGAGGCGCGCGCCCTGAAGCTGCTCGCCTCCAAGGGGCTCATCACCCTCAAGGACGGCGTCGGCAACGAGGCGACCCCGCAGGACATCTCCAAGAACCCGAAGAACCTGAAGTTCAAGGAGGTCGAGGCGGCTCAGACCCCGCGCTCCCTGGACGACGTGGACGCCGCGGTGATCAACGGCAACTACGCCATCTCCGCCGGTCTCAAGCCCGCCAAGGACGCCCTCGTCCTGGAGTCCGCGACGAACAACCCCTACGGCAACTTCCTCGCCGTCAAGAAGGGCAACGAGAACGACCCGCGCGTGAAGAAGCTCGCGAAGCTCCTCACCTCGCCCGAGGTCAAGAAGTTCATAGAGGACAAGTACGCCGGCTCCGTCATCCCCTCCTTCAAGTAGGCGGGAAGCGGCAGTTCACCGACCGAGGGGCCGCACGGCCCCGCCGGTCACCGCACGGGGTCCACTCCATTACCGGGAGTGGACCCCGTTGTGCGGTTCGGTGGTTTCATGCTGCATGCTGGGCAGTTCAGCGAACCTGGCGGTACATCAGGTCCGAAGTCCCCGACGGTTACGGAGCGTCGCATGACGAGCACCTTCCCCGACATCTCCATCAGCACGGAGCGGTTGGTCCTGCGTGCGCTCGACGAGGACGACGTCGCTCCGCTGGCCGAGATGATGAACGACGAGATGGTGGCGGCCTGGACGTCGATCCCGCAGCCGTTCTCCGAGGACGGCGCCCGCCACTGGATCACCGACTACGCGCCCACGGAACGCGCCGAGGGGCGTGGACTCGACCTCGCCGTCACCGAGTTCCTCACCCAGCGCCTGGTCGGCGTCATCCAGCTCGGCAAGACGAACTGGCGCGTGCGCTCCACCGAGCTCTCCTACATCATCGCCCCCTGGGCACGCGGTGAGGGCTACGCCTCCGAGGCGGCGCTCGCGACCGCCCGATGGCTCTTCGGGGACCAGAAGTTCGAACGCCTCGAGCTGCGGACGGCCGCCGACAACACCGCCTCCCAGCAGGTCGCCCAGAAGATCGGCTGCATCAGCGAGGGCGTCCTGCGCAACGCCTGCATAGCGCGTACCCGGACCGAGGACGGCACCTGGGCCGACCTGCGCACCGACTTCATCGTGTGGAGCCTGCTCCCCGAGGACCTGGAGGACGTCGGCGAGCACCGCGCCGACGCCGGCGGCTACACCTCGTACAACGACTGGAACTGAGCGGGGCGGGCACAGGGAGGGCGGTCCACGCGCCGGAAGCGTCGGCGCACGGGAGCCCGCGCGTCGCGCCGTCCGGACCGGCAGGGCACCGCCCGGGCACACCAGGTACCCTCACGGAGCCCGCTCGGGCAGCACCTGAGGACCCGCGACGACCTTCTGGAGACTGACGACGATGGCCGACCGGGTCACGGTGATCGGCTGGGACGGTTCGCCCCTGACTGCCGCGGCGCGCTCCGCTCTCGGCGCCGCCACCCTGGTGGCGGGCGCGGCCCACCATCTCGCGCTCCCCGAGGTGCCCGAGCGCGCCGAACGCATCCGCCTCGGCAGCGTCGGACTCGCCGCCCGTCGCATCGCCGGCCACCGCGGCACCGCCGTCGTCTTCGCCGACGGGGACCCCGGGTTCTTCGGAGTCGTGCGCACCCTGCGCGCTCCCGAGTTCGGCCTGGAGGTCGAGGTCGTCCCCGCCGTCTCCGCGGTGGCCGCCGCCTTCGCCCGCGCGGGGATGCCCTGGGACGACGCGCAGGTGGTCGTCGCCCACGGCCGTACGCTGCGCCGCGCGGTGAACGTGTGCCGCGCCCACACCAAGGTCGCCGTCCTCACCTCACCCGGCGCCGGCCCCGCCGAACTGGGGTTGTTGCTGGACGGCGTGCACCGCACCTTCGTCATCTGCGAGGAACTCGGCACCTCCGCCGAACAGGTCACGATGCTGACCTCGGACAAGGCGGCCGACCACACCTGGCGCGACCCCAACGTCGTGATCGTCATCGGCGGATTCGTGGCCACCGCCGAAGGGGGCGGCTGGATCGCGGGCAGGGAGCCCGGCGCCGGGCCGCGCGGCTGGGCGCTGCCCGCCGAGACGTACGGCGGAGCGCTCGGCGAAGGCGAAACGGATCTGCTGCGGGCCGCCCAACTCGCCCGCCTGGGGCCGCGCGTCGGCGACCTCGTCTGGGACATCGGCTGCGGCAGCGGGGCGTTCGCCACCGAGGCCGCCCGCACCGGTGCCGCCGTCATAGCGGTCGACCGCAGCCCGGGCTCCTGCGCCCGCACCGAGCACGCGGCCCGGCGCTTCGGCGTCCAGATGCAGGTCGTGCACGGAACCGCCCCGCACATCCTCGAAGACCTGCCCGAACCGGACGTCGTCCGCATCGGCGGCGGGGGAGCGGCGGTCGTCTCCGCCGTCGCCGACCGCCGTCCCCAGCGCATCGTCGCGCACGCCTCCACCCGTGACGCCGCCGAACTGATCGGCCGCGACCTGACCGAACACGGTTACGACGTCGAGTGCGCCCTCATCCAGTCCGTCGAACTCGACACGAAGGCCTGGACGGAGAAGGAGCGGAGCGTCGCGTTCCTGCTCAGCGGCCGTCTGCCGGATCGCGCCCCGTGATCCTGTTGTCGTACTGCGCGCGGTAGGCTGGCCGATCGTTGTACCGCTCCCGTGGGGTCGGCCTTTCGTAGGCCAATGTCCGGAAAACCCGCCCGTTTTGAGGCGTGTGTGGTACGGCAGAACCGGAGGACGCGCAACGTGGCGCAGTCCACAGCGGGCACTCGCGGATCATGCCGCCGCGAGGGCGGGACGACCGGGACAATGCCAGTTAATGGCTTTGTCGTCTTTGTTGGCCGGTCGTTCGTGCCGCTGGGCACGCACGCTCGTTCTTGACTACGGGGCGGTCGGTGCGCCGTTCCGGGCGAGCTGGACTTGGAAGCACTAACCGATGGGCGAGGGGTACGCATGACCGACACCGGCCAGGTCCCGGGCGAGGGAATGCCGGAGAGCGCAGGCATGGTGGAGCAGCCGGGCGTCGCCGCGCCGGGCGCGTACACCTACCTCGACCCCTCCGTGAGCCCCGCCGAGGACGACGACCTGCTTCTGCTGCCGGGCGCCCCCGGTGCCCAGGGCGCCTGGGGCAACGAGGTGCCGCCGCCGGCCCCGATGCCCTTCGCCCCCGAGCCGGGCCCGCACGAGCCCGGCCCGCACGAGACGGCCGGTCGTGACACCGGCTCGGTCGATCTCGGCGCCGTCCGCGCGGTCGGCCAGGTCCCCGCGCCGCAGCCCGTGCCACCGCGGCGCCCGCTGCACCTCGGCCCGCCCACGCCCGACGGCTCCTCCAGCCCGGTGCGCTCGCTGGCCGACCGCGGGCCCGCGGGCTCCCGGCCCGGTTCCATGGCCGCGCCGGTCACCCCGATGCGGCACGCGGGCCCGCCGACCGTGGGACCCGAGTACCTCGACATTCCGCCGGCGGGGGACACCTCGCCGCAGGGCGCCGTGCCCTGGGGCGCTCCGCAGCCGGGCCCCGAGGCCCCGGTTGCAGAAACGGTCGTCCCGGAGCAGGCCGTGATCCCCGAAACGGTGATCCCCGGAACCGCTCCCGACGCCGAGGCGCACGACGACGCGGGCGCCGGGCAGCCGGAGTTCCCCGCCGCTCCCTTCGACCACGGTCAGGAAGCGGAGCCCGCACAGGCGCCCGCGCCCCAGGCCGCGGAAGCGGCCCTCGACCTCCAGGACGACGAGCCCCAGGACGTCGGCCCTCAGCACGTCGATCCCCTGGACGTCGCCCAGGCCCAGGCCCCGATGGAAGGCCCCGCACCCGAGGCGGCGCCCGCGGCGGACGTCCCGTCGGCCCCGCAGGTCTCCGACGCCCCGCAGTTCCCGGACACCCCGCTGACCCTCGGCGCCCCGGACTCCGTCCAGTCGGCCGAGCAGCCGGTGCCCACGGACACCGATCCCGCCCTGTACGCGACGGACGCCCCCGCGCAGGGGGACGCCGAAGCCGTCGTCGCCGAGCCGTACCCGGCGCCGGTCGAGGAGCCCGTCGCCGAGCAGGCTCCGCAGGAGACCGGCGAGCAGGACGTGTACGGGGCGCAGCCCGCCGGGTTCGCCGAGCAGAACGGTCATCTGCCGGACCCGGCCGCCCCGTTCGCGGAAGAGGCGCCCCTGGCGGACGTCGAACAGCTTCCCGCCCAGCACACCTTCGACGCCTCCGAGTCCGCGCTGTCCGCCCTCACCGCGCACACCGACGGCTCCCACGGCCGTCCCGTCGACGGTCTCGACGACTTCCGGGCGCAGCAGTTCACGGAGCCGGCCGCGTTCGCCGACGCCTCCTTCACCTCGAACGGCAGCGCGCTCCCCGTGGACGGAGCCTTCGCACCCGACGGCATCGCCTTCGCCGAGGACGCGGCGCAGCACGCCCCGCACGGCGTCCCGGTCGGCGTGGCCGCGCACGCCGCCTCCCACCCGGCGCAGGGCCACCCGCACGGCGAGCAGCACCACCAGGACCTGCCGGCCGCCCCCGGTTTCGCCGGAGCCGCCCCGGAGTCCTCGGCGGACCACTCCTTCGGCCAGTTCGTGCCGGTGGAGGGCCAGGTGCCGACCACACCGCACCTGGCGCCCACCCCGCCGCACGCCATGGTCGTGCCGCCGCTTCCCGTGGAGGAGGAGCAGCCGCCGGTCCAGGAGCCCGAGTTCGTCGCGGCGCCCGTGCCCGCGCAGGAGCCGGCCGGCGAGCCCGTGGACGCCGAGCCCTTCGCACAGGCGGCCGTTCCCGCGCCGCGCGAGGCGGAGACGGCGCCCGGGGAGACCGCCGAACCCGGCCCGCTCGACGTGGAGCCGGAACCCGTCGCCGCACAGCTCGCGGACGACCTGGACACCCGGGTCGCCGACCAGGAGGAGAGCACGGCCGCAGTGGAAGACGTACGAGAGTCCAGCGGCCCTGCTGCCCCCGGCTACGACGACGCCGAGCGCGAGGCGGTGCTGCGCGTGATGCGCGAGCGCCGCGACATCCGCAACGGCTTCCGCAGCGACCCGATCCCGCACGACGTGCTGCTGCGGGTCCTGGAGGCCGCGCACACCGCGCCGTCCGTCGGCCACTCCCAGCCCTGGGACTTCGTCGTCATCCGCTCCGCCGACACCCGTCGCAGCATGCACGAACTCGCCCAGCGCCAGCGCGAGGCCTACGCCAAGTCGCTGCCCAAGGGCCGCGCCAAGCAGTTCAAGGAACTGAAGATCGAGGCCATCCTCGACACCCCGGTGAACATCGTCGTGACCGCCGACCCGACCCGCGGCGGCCGGCACACCCTGGGCCGGCACACCCAGCCGCAGATGGCCCCGTACTCCTCCGCCCTCGCGGTCGAGAACCTGTGGCTCGCGGCCCGCGCCGAGGGCCTCGGCGTCGGCTGGGTCAGCTTCTTCGACGAGCGTGAGATGGTCCGCGCCCTCGGACTCCCCGACCACCTGGAGGTCGTCGCCTACCTGTGCGTCGGGTACGTCGACGAGTTCCCCGACGAGCCCGAGCTGATGCAGGCCGGCTGGTCCAAGCGCCGCCCGCTGTCCTGGGTCGTGCACGAGGAGACGTACGGCCGGCGCGCGCTGCCCGGCGAGGAGCCGCACGACCTGCTCGCCGAGACCGTCTCCAACATCCGGCCCCTGGACGCCAAGGCGCTCGGCGAGGCGTGGGAACGCCAGAAGCGGATGACCAAGCCCGCGGGCGCCCTCGGCATGCTGGAGATCATCTCCGCGCAGCTGTCGGGCCTGTCGCGGATGTGCCCGCCGCCGATCCCCGAGCCGGCCGCCGTCGCGATCTTCGCCGGCGACCACGGGGTGCACGCGCAGGGCGTCACCCCCTGGCCGCAGGAGGTCACCGGTCAGATGGTGGCCAACTTCCTGGGCGGCGGAGCGGTCTGCAACGCCTTCGCCAACCAGGTGGGCGCCGAGGTCTGCGTCATCGACGTGGGCGTCGCCTCCGACCTGCCGGCCACTCCGGGACTGCTGCCGCGCAAGGTCCGCGCGGGCACCGCCGACATGACGACGGGTCCCGCCATGACCCGCGAGGAGGTCGTGGCGGCGCTGGAGGTGGGCATCGAGACGGCCCGCGACCTGGTGGCCGCCGGCAACAAGGCACTGCTCACCGGTGAGATGGGCATCGCCAACACCACGGCGTCGGCCGCCCTGATCGCCGTCTACACCGGCGCCGACCCCTCCGAGGTCACGGGACGCGGCACCGGCATCAACGACGAGACCCTGGCCCGCAAGACCGAGGTCGTCCGCCGTGCCGTCGAACTCCACCAGCCGGACCCCGCGGACCCCATCGGCGTCCTCGCGGCCGTCGGCGGACTCGAACACGCCGCCATGGTGGGCCTCCTCCTCGGCGGCGCGTCCCTGCGCACGCCGGTGATCCTGGACGGCGTCAGCGCCGGCGCCGCCGCCCTGGTGGCCCGCGCGATCGCCCCCGAGGTCCTGGCCGCCTGCATCGCGGGCCACCGCAGCGCCGAGCCCGGTCACGTGGCCGCCCTGAACAAGCTGGGCCTGCGCCCGCTGATCGACCTCGACCTGCGCCTCGGCGAGGGAACCGGCGCCCTGCTGGCCCTCCCCGTCGTGCAGAGCGCGGCCCGCGCCATGCACGAGGTGGCGACGTTCGACTCGGCCGGGGTGACCGAGAAGTAGGTCCACCGGCAGCGGACCGGGTGGGCAGGCGTTCCACGCCGCCCACCCGGCTCCGCCGTACGCTGGACGCACACCTAAGATCCCCACGTCAGGGCAGCTCCGATGTCGCAGCGCGCCCGCCCGCACCGCCTGCCCGTACGAGGAGCCGCACCTCCATGGCCGAACACCCCGCCTACCCCGTGGGCCTCCGCCTGACCGGACGTCGCGTCGTCGTCCTCGGCGGCGGCCAGGTGGCCCAGCGACGGCTCCCGGCGCTCATCGCGGCAGGCGCGGACGTCCACCTCGTGTCCCCGGGGGCGACCCCGTCGGTCGAGGCGATGGCGGACGCCGGCGAGATCGCCTGGACCCGGCGCCCGTACGAGGAGGGCGACCTCGCCGACGCCTGGTACGCGCTGATCGCCACGACCGACGAGGACGCCAACACCGCCGCGTCCGCCGAGGCGGAACGCCACCGCGTCTGGTGCGTCCGCGCGGACGACGCCGACCGGGCGACCGCCTGGACCCCGGCCACCGGGCACAGCGAGGGCGTGACCGTCGCCGTCCTCACCACGAACGCCAAGGGCCGCGACCCCCGCCACACCGCCGCGATCCGTGACGCCGTGGTCGAGGGACTGCGCGACGGCACCCTCGTCGCGCCGCACCACCGCACCCGCACCGCCGGCGTCGCCCTGGTCGGCGGCGGACCCGGCGACCCCGACCTCATCACCGTCCGCGGCCGCCGCCTGCTCGCCGAGGCCGACGTGGTGATCGCCGACCGGCTCGGCCCCCGCGACCTGCTCGCCGAACTCCCCCCGCACGTCGAGGTGATCGACGCGGCGAAGATCCCGTACGGCCGGTACATGGCCCAGGAGGCCATCAACAACGCGCTCATCGAGCACGCGAAGCAGGGCAAGTCCGTGGTCCGGCTGAAGGGCGGGGACCCGTTCGTCTTCGGCCGCGGCATGGAGGAGGCACAGGCGCTGGCCGAGGCGGGCATTCCCTGCACGGTCGTCCCCGGCATCTCCAGCTCGATCTCGGTCCCGGGCGCGGCCGGTATCCCGGTCACCCACCGGGGTGTCGCACACGAGTTCACCGTGGTCAGCGGCCATGTCGCCCCCGGGGACGAGCGCTCCCTCGTCGACTGGCCCGCGCTCGCGCGGCTGCGCGGCACCCTCGTCGTCCTCATGGGCGTCGACAAGATCGGCAGGATCGCGGACACCCTCGTCGCGCACGGCAAGCCGGCCGACACCCCCGTCGCCCTCGTCCAGGAGGGCACGACCGCCGCACAGCGCCGCGTCGACGCCACCCTGGCCACCGTCGCCGAGACCGTCCGCGCCGAGGACGTGCGCCCGCCCGCGGTCATCGTCATCGGCGAGGTCGTGAACGCGGGCCCCGGAACCGTGAAGTAACCACGGGTAACCAACCCGTTCCCAGCCGTTGGCACCACACCCAGGACAAGGCAGTATCACCCTGTGGCCGATCTCATCACCGTCGAGAACCCCGACGACCCCCGTCTGAGCGACTACACGGGCCTGACCGACGTGGAACTGCGCCGCAAGCGCGAACCCGCGGAGGGCCTGTTCATCGCCGAGGGCGAGAAGGTCATCAGACGTGCCAAGGACGCCGGGTACGAGATGCGCTCCATGCTCCTGTCGGCCAAGTGGGTCGACGTCATGCGCGACGTCATCGACGAACTCCCCGCGCCCGTCTACGCGGTCAGCCCGGAGCTCGCCGAGCAGGTCACCGGCTACCACGTGCACCGCGGAGCCCTCGCCTCGATGCAGCGCAAGCCGCTCCCGACCTCCGACGAACTCCTGCGCACCGCGCGCCGGGTGGTCGTCATGGAGTCGGTCAACGACCACACCAACATCGGCGCCATCTTCCGCTCCGCCGCGGCGCTCGGCATGGACGCGGTCCTGCTCTCACCGGACTGCGCCGACCCGCTCTACCGCCGCTCCGTGAAGGTCTCGATGGGCGCGGTCTTCTCCGTCCCCTACGCCCGGCTGGACGCCTGGCCGAGGAGCCTGGACGCGGTCCGCGACGCCGGATTCAACCTGCTCGCCCTCACCCCGGACGAGAAGGCCAGGTCCCTCGACGAGGCGGCCCCGCACCGCATGGACCGGGTCGCGCTGATGCTCGGTGCCGAGGGCGACGGTCTGTCCACCCGGGCCCTGATGGCGGCCGACGAGTGGGTCCGCATCCCGATGGCCCACGGCGTCGACTCCCTGAACGTGGGAGCGGCGGCGGCGGTCGCCTTCTACGCCGTGGCCACGGGCCGCCCCGAGAGCTGACGGCCCCGCGCGGACGGCCACCGGCCGCCCGCGCGCTCAGTCGTCCAGGTGCGTGTCGCCGCGGTAGGGGTCGGCCATCAGGTCGTCCGC
Source organism: Streptomyces sp. NBC_01428 (assembly GCF_036231965.1). Classification (NCBI taxonomy): domain Bacteria; kingdom Bacillati; phylum Actinomycetota; class Actinomycetes; order Kitasatosporales; family Streptomycetaceae; genus Streptomyces; species Streptomyces sp. NBC_01428. Next base: position 7,390,481 of record NZ_CP109499.1, read on the forward strand.
GGGCGGCGGCGTCGCCGACGGCTGCTCCCGGCGCACCTCCCTGCGCTGGTCCCCGCCGCCCAGCCCCCGGGCCGGACCCTGGCACCCCTGGGCGACCGCGATCCCCAGCGCGACCAGCAGCGTCACCACGACGAAGACGAAGAGCCGCTGGCGCAGCAGCCGCGGATTGGCGGGCCGGCGGCCCGTGCCGGTGGTCCGCGGGCCCGGCCGTCCGGCGCCGCTGCGGGGCGCCGGCCTGCTGCCGGAACGCCCGGTGTTGCGGGCCGGAGCGGGGCGCGTCCCCGACCGCGATCCGCCGCTCGTGCCGCCGGTGCGCGGCGGGGGAGTGCCCTGCGGGCGCCGCTGGGTGCGCTGCTCGGCGTACTGCTCGGCCAGCCGGCCCGAGGGGCGGTCCGGGTCGTTGCGCGGCGCGGGCGGCCGTACGTCCGGCATGCCCTGCGCCTCGCGTGCCGCGATCTCCTTGAGCCGCAGCGACAGTTGGAGCGTGCTGGGCCGCTCCTCGGGGTCCTTCGCCAGGCAGGCGCGGACGAGCGGCGCGAGCGCGTCCGGCACACCCTGCAGCTGGGGCTCCTCGTGCACCACGCGGTACAGCATGACCTCGGAACTGCCCTGTCCGAAGGGCGAGTCCTGGGTCGCGGCGTACGCCAGGGTGGCCCCGAGCGCGAAGACGTCCGTGGCCGGCGTGACGGCCGCGCCGCGCACCTGCTCGGGCGCCAGGAAGCCGGGTGAGCCGACGGCCGTACCGACGTGGGTGAGCGTGCTGGCACCGGTCGCCCAGGCGATGCCGAAGTCGATGATCCGCGGGCCCTTCGGGGACAGCAGGATGTTCGAGGGCTTCAGGTCACGGTGGACCACCCCCGCCTCGTGCACCGCGACCAGACCCTCGGAGAGGGCGGCGCCGACGGCGGCCACGTCGGCGGCCGACAGGGGCCCTTCCTCCGCGACCTTGTCGTGCAGGGAGGGGCCGGGCACGTACTGGGTGGCGAACCAGGGCCGGTCGGCCTCCAGGTCGGCGGCGACGAGCCGCGCCGTGCAGCCTCCCCTGATCCGCCGGGCCGCCGAGACCTCGCGGGCGAACCGGGAGCGGAACTCCTGATCCTCCGCCAGATCGGGCCGGATCACCTTCAGGGCGACCCGCTGTCCTCGCCGGTCGGAGCCCAGGTAGACAACGCCCATCCCGCCCGCGCCGAGCCGTCGGTGAAGCCTGAACGAGCCGACGACACGCGGGTCCTCGCGCCTCAGGCGCATCATCGCCATGTCCATCCCCGCTGCCCGGTCCGTTTGACGAGCCACAGCTTACGTTTCCGCGGCCGGGTGCGCGCAGAGGCCGCGCCCTCTCGTTCCGATCGATTGTCAGTGCCGGGTGGGAAACTTGAAAGGTGGTCAGGGAGCGTGCGCCCAGGACCTCTTTGGGGAGCTCGTGATCCCAACCACCCGTCACAGAAGGGGGATTGAGCCCGTGAAGGGTGACCGCGTGGAGATAGTCGTGGACGCAGGGGACACGACGCGTACGTACGAGGTGGTGGCGAGCAGGGCGGGTCGCCGGGTGGAGACGGCGGTGCGCCGAGGGGTGGTGGAAGTGAGCGAAGTCACCCGAAGCGGATCAGTGGTGCGGACCGCCCGCTTCATGGCGACCCGGGTGCTGGCGCTCGTCGAGCAGCCGGTCCCCCGCGAGGACAGCTCGGAACAGTAGGGACACATCGGACACCCTCTCCGGGAAGACCCTGAGAGCCAGGTCCCCGTCTCCACCCAGGGGAGTAGTCCGCAGGTCATCGCTCATCCTCCGGGAGGCCCGGCAATCGGTACGAGGGCATGACGACCCGCCCTCGCCGCGCACCTAGATTTGAGGTCAAGCGGCGGGTGCAGCACTCGTCCCCCGAGGTCAAGCACCCGCCGCTGCCAACCACAACAGAAGCTCGGTCAGGAGAGGGACCATGACCCAGACGGCACCGCGGACAGCGCTCCGCACGCAGGGACGCAGGGCGTACAGCGCGGCGTTCGGCACCCGCCGTCAGGGGCAGCGCCACCCCTTGGTGGCGACAGCGATGGTCCTTCCTCTGGCGGCCCTGCTCGTGGTCGTCTTCGGCGGCTGGGACGCAGTGGTCACACAGGCGTCGTCCGTGGGCGTGATGCTGGGGCGCTGAGCGGCGCCCCAGGCCCGGAAGAGCGGTCCGGGCGGGGACATCCGGCCATGAAACCCCGTGGGGACGGGGGTGCGGCGGACGGCACGAGGAATGCCCGCGCAGCTGGGGAGCTGCGCGGGCATTCCTCATTCCCGATTCCCGCCGCAGGCGTGACGCCCGGTGCCTCCGGGCAGGGTGCCGCGAGGCGCGGGCCGGGCCCTGCGCCCGTTCCCCGCCTGCGTACGCTCACCGCCAGACGTCGTACTACCTCAGGGGGACCCGTGACCGCAGACACCCTGCTGCCCGCGCTCACCGCCAGCGCCCGCCACGCGGTCCACCCCGCGACGGACACGGGCTGTTCCTGCGCCACCGAGGACGCGCTGCTCGCGGACCGCGACGACGGCACCGTGGTCCGGCACGGCGACACCGTCGCCAAGGCCCACGCCCCGGACACCGACCCCGCGGCCCTCGCCCGCCGCCTGTCCGTGGCCGCGGACCTCCCCGGCGTCCTCCTGCCTCCCCTGGACCGCGCCCCCGCAGCCCTCCTCGGCCGCCAGGTGACCCTCTGGCCCTACGGCAGCCCCGTGGACCCCGACACCCCCGACGCGGCCCCCTGGGAGGCGGCCGCGACCCTGCTGGCCCGGCTGCACCGGACGCCCGTCCCCGTCGGTCTGCCGCCCATGCGGGGGCCGCTCAAGGCCGCCCGGGCGATCGGGCGCCTGCGCGCTTCCGGCCCGCACCCGGGCGCCGCCCCCGTGCTGCGGGCCTGGGCCGGCCTGCCGGACTGGGCCCGGGCGCAGGCACCGATGGCCGCCAGGGCGCTCTGCCACGGCGACCTGCACCTCGGACAGCTCGTCCGCCATCCCGCGCCGGACGGCCCCTGGCTCCTCATCGACGTCGACGATCTCGGTGCCGGTGACCCCGCCTGGGACCTGGCCCGACCGGCCGCCTGGTACGCCTGCGGGCTGCTCCCGCCCGACGAGTGGCTCCGCTTCCTGACCGCGTACCAGGACGCCGGCGGCCCGGCCGTCCCCGCCGAGGGCGATCCCTGGCCCGCCCTGGACGTCGCCGCCCGCGCCCTCACCGTGCAGACGGCGGCTCTGGCCGTCGCCAAGTCCGCAGCGGCGGACCGGCCGTTGGACGAGGTGCAGCAGGCCGTGATCGACGCCTGTGACCGAATGAGCGGCGAATCACCCGAGTTGGGTCAAGGTTTCGCGACGTAGGGTGCAACCGACCGAAGCAGGGCAGTGTCTGTCCTGGCGGAAGCAGTACCGACCGGCGAGGAGTTGAGCCGAGCATGCAGTGTCCGAAATGCCATGCGCCGATGCACACGTACAACCGCAATGGCGTCCAGATCGAGCAGTGCAGCGGCTGCCGCGGGATATTTCTCGACTACGGCGAGCTGGAGGCGCTGACGCGCGTGGAGTCGCAGTGGTCGCAGCCCGCGCCGCCGCCCCAGGGTGCCCCGCAGGCGTACCCGTCCGCTCCCGCGCCCGCGTGGGGAGCCCCGCAACACGGCGGCCACGGCGGTGGTCACTACGGCGGGCACGGCGGCCACCACCGCCACAAGAGCTTCGGCCACATGCTCTTCTCGTCCTGAACGACCGAAGGGGGCCCCTCCGTTCTGGAGGGGCCCCCTTCGCCGTCCGCGCCCGGCCACGCGCTCATCACCGGGGCACGACGAAGCCCCCGACCGTACGAGACGGCCGGGGGCTTCGGGTGGTGCGCGATACTGGGATTGAACCAGTGACCTCTTCCGTGTCAGGGAAGCGCTCTCCCGCTGAGCTAATCGCGCAGGTCACGCGGCCGAAAGCCACGCTTGCTGCTGTTACTGCGTGCGCGATACTGGGATTGAACCAGTGACCTCTTCCGTGTCAGGGAAGCGCTCTCCCGCTGAGCTAATCGCGCGGGGATCCTTGCGGACCAGTGGACGATACTGGGATTGAACCAGTGACCTCTTCCGTGTCAGGGAAGCGCTCTCCCGCTGAGCTAATCGTCCTTGGAGGTGGAGACGGGATTTGAACCCGTGTAGACGGCTTTGCAGGCCGTTGCCTCGCCTCTCGGCCACTCCACCAGGAGTGCGGGGGTTCGGGAAGATCCCCCACTTCCTGCGAGCGGACGACCAGGTTCGAACTGGCGACCTCAACCTTGGCAAGGTTGCGCTCTACCAACTGAGCTACGTCCGCTTGTCGTTTCCGTTCCGCTTGCGCGGCCCGGCGACGAGTTGAACTCTAGCGGATTCCCGGGCCAGCACAAAAACGCGTTTGTGCAGCGTGCTGCGCTCTGTCCGCCCGAGGACATGGTCAGGGCACCCGCAGGACACCCGCTCTAGACTCGGCTGCGTGCTCGACCTCCCTCCTCTCGCCCGCTTCGGCGGTCTCGTCGCGACCGGTCTCCTCGACGTCACCAGTGATCCCGCCGCCCTGGACTCGGCCGGCTTCTGGGCCGTCGCGGCCGACTTCGAGGGGCGTCTGACCTGCGCCCGCTTCCGCGACGTACGCCCGGAACCGGTGCCCGCCCCGGTGCCCGGCCGATGGCACGGACCCGCGGCCGGTGACTGGACGTCGTCCCTCGACCGCGCCGCGTACACCGCGGGCGTACGCCGGATCCGCGAGCACATCGCCGCCGGCGAGGTCTATCAGGCGAACCTCTGCCGGGTCCTGTCCGCGCCCGTCCCGGCCGACGCGGACGTCGACGCGCTGACCGCCCTGCTGGCCCGCGGCAACCCGGCCCCGTACGCCGGAACGATCCGGCTGCCCGCCCACGGAGTCGAGATAGCCACGGCCTCGCCGGAACTCTTCCTGCGCCGCGCGGGCCGCGTGGTCGAGTCGGGGCCGATCAAGGGCACCGGACGCACCGAGGCCGACCTCCTGGAGAAGGACTACGCCGAGAACGTCATGATCGTGGACCTCGTCCGCAACGACATCGGCCAGGTCTGCGTCCCCGGCAGCGTGACCGTGCCGGACCTGTGCGTCGTCGAGAAGCACCCGGGACTCGTGCACCTCGTGTCCTCCGTCCACGGTGAGCTGCGCGCGGACGCCGGCTGGCCGGAACTCCTCGGCGCCGCCTTCCCGCCCGGCTCCGTCACCGGAGCGCCGAAGTCCAGCGCCCTGCGGATCATCGACACCCTGGAGACCGCGCCGCGCGGCCCGTACTGCGGCGGCATCGGCTGGGTCGACGCCGACCGCGGCACCGGCGAGCTGGCCGTGGGCATCCGCACCTTCTGGATCGACCGCGCCGACGCCGCCCTGCGCTTCGGCACGGGAGCCGGCATCACCTGGGGTTCCGACCCCGAGGGGGAGTGGCGGGAGACCGAACTGAAGGCCTCCCGGCTGCTCGCGGTAGCGTCGGGAGAGTACGAGGCGGGTGACGGGACTCCCACCCCCTGAGCCGGGCCCGGGGCACCGCACACACCACCGGGGCGACGAACGCCACGCCGGACGACGCGTCCGGCACTCTCATGCGAGGTAACAGTGAAGCTTTGGCTCGACGGCGGGCTCCAGGACATCGACACCGCCCGCGTCTCCGTCTTCGATCACGGACTGACCGTGGGTGACGGCATCTTCGAGACCGTGAAGGCCGTCGACGGCAGGCCGTTCGCGCTGACCCGCCACCTCGACCGGCTGGCCCGCTCGGCGCGTGGTCTCGGGCTGCCCGAACCCGACGCCGACGAGGTGCGCCGCGCCTGCGCCGCCGTCATCGACGCCAACCCGATGCCGCTCGGCCGCCTGCGCATCACCTACACCGGCGGTCACGGCCCCCTCGGCTCCGACCGCGGCGATCAGGGACCGACCCTCGTCGTCGCCCTCGGCGCCTCCGACCGGAGGCCCGACGCGACCGCCGTCGTCACCGTCCCCTGGACCCGCAACGAACGCGGCGCCCTGACCGGCCTCAAGACCACCTCGTACGCCGAGAACGTCGTCGCCCTGGCCCGCGCGCGTGAACACGGCGCGTCCGAGGCGCTGTTCGCGAACACGGTGGGCCAACTCTGCGAGGGCACCGGGTCGAACGTCTTCGTCGTGCTCGACGGCGAGATCCACACCCCGCCCGTCGCCTCCGGCTGCCTCGCCGGCATCACACGCGCCCTCGCCGTCGAATGGACCGGCGCCCGGGAGACCGACCTGCCGCTGGACGTGCTGGAGCGTGCCGACGAGGTCTTCCTCACGTCGACGCTGCGCGACGTTCAGGCCGTGCACCGGGTCGACGGACGTGAACTGCCGGGCGCACCGGGCCCGGTGACCGCCAAGGCGATGCGGGTCTTCGACGAGCGCGCCGGTGACGACCTCGATCCCTGACCGGTCCGCGGCGGTCGTCCGCCGCTGATCGTGGGGTAATTCGGCTGACCCCGCCCGCCGCAGGGGGTAGAACTCCTCTGATGACCACCACCCTGCGGCCGACCGAGCCGCTTCAGCTCGCCGACGACGGGACGCGTTCACGCCGCTACCAGGTGTGCGTGAACAGCCGCCCGGTCGGTGCGGTGCACCTCGCGACGAGTCCCGAACTCGGGCCGGCCTTCGCCAAGATCCATGCTCTCCGGATCGAGGAGGCCGACCGGGGCCGCGGCCGGGGCACCGTGGCCGCGCTGGCCGCCGAGGAGGTGGCCCGCGGCTGGGGGTGCCGGCAGATCGAGGTGACCGTCCCGGGCGACGCGCCCCGGGCGCTCGGGCTGACCCGGGCACTCGGTTACGTCCTCCGCAACCGTGCCATGGAGAAGGCCCTCGACGGCACGGTGCCCGCCCTGCCGCCGGGCAGTGCCGAACGGCCCATGAACCGCGCCGAGTACGAGGTCTGGGACCGGACCGGCCGACAGGAGTACACGGAGGACTGGGTGAAACGGGGCCTGCCCGAGAGCGAGGCGCGCACCAAGGCCGACCGGGACTTCGGCCGGGCGTTGCCGCAGGGACCGGACACCGACGGCGCGCGGCTGACCGTGCTGGAGCACGAGGGCGTCCTGGTGGGCGAACTCTGGCTGGGCCACCGGGACGAGCGCGCCTTCGTGTACGACGTCGCGGTCCGCGAGGCGCACCGCGGTCACGGCCACGGCCGCACGCTCATGCTCCTCGCGGAGGCGCAGGCGGCGGCCGCCGGATTCCGCCGCCTCGCGCTCAACGTCTTCGCGGGCAACCTCCCCGCCGAACGGCTCTACGAGTCCCTCGGCTACGCGGTGACCGAGGCCCATCTCTACAAGGACCTGCTGTAGCCGACGGGCCGGCGGCCGGCCACGAGAGCTGTCGGACGGTGGGCCGGTACGCCAAGTCGCCCCCGGCGTAGGCCCGTCGGGTGGTCCGGCGCGGCGTCAGGCCTGTTCGGCGAGAAGCCGGTCGGTGATCTCCTGGATACGCTCGAGCAGCCCGTCCTGGCTCTTGCCGCCGTCCAGCCGCTGACCGTCGATGACGTATGTCGGTGTCCCGGTGACGCCGATCGCCTTGCCCTCGGCCTGGTCCGCGTCGACGATCAGGATGTGCCGGCCGTCGATCAGGGCCGTGTCGAACTCCTCGGCGTCCAGGCCGAGTTCCCCGGCGATCTCGATGAGGAGGGGTTCGCCCTTGCGGTCCAGCTCCGCCACGCGGTCGAGCACGGCCTCCACGTAGGGCCACGCGCTGCCCTGCTCGGCGGCCTCCTCGGCGGCCTGCGCCGCGGCGAAGGCGTGCCGGTGCTTCTCCAGCGGGAAGTGCCGCAGCCGCAGCTCCAGACGGTCGCCGTAGCGGGCGCGCAGGGCACGCAGATCGGCGAGGGCGTCACGGCAGTCGGCGCACTGCAGCTCGCACCACACGTCCAGGACGACGGGGGCCGGACGCTGGGTGGAGGAGACGGGGGAGTCGTTCATGGGGCCAGTCTCCCAGTCCCGGAAGGGGGCGGACCAACCGGGACCTGGGGAGGAGGGCATCCCCGAGATGTCCCTGAGGTTGGCTCGGGGCGTGGCCCCGGGGGTGGGTGACGGTGCAGGATGGAAGGGACGAACCGCCCGTTCGACCGAGCCCTGCCTGGAGGACCGGATGATTGCAGAGACCGTCTGTTCAGCCGTCTCCGTCGCAGGCCTCGGCATCGCCGCGGTCACGGCCTACCGCAAGCGTTTCCTGTCGGCGGCCCGGATCGCCGCGTACTCCCTGGTGCCGATCGGCCTGGTCATGACCGGTGTGGTCGGCTGGCTGGCCGACACCGCGTTCAGCCCGACCGCGTGGGCCGGCTTCGTGGTGCTCGGCGGCGCCTGGCTCCTGTTCATGATCACCCGGGCCGTGGAGCGCCGCGGAGGCGGGACGCGCAAGGAGCGCAAGGCGGCGAAGGCGGCCGCGGAGCGTGACGCCGTCGCCCCGGCGGCCCCGGCCCCGTCCCTGGGCCAGGCCTCCCGGCCGGCGGCCCGGCCCGCGGACCGGCCCGCCGCGCAGCCGCGGCGGTCCGAGGGCTCCGGCGACGACTTCAGCGACATCGAGGCGATCCTGAAGAAGCACGGCATCTGAGAGCGCGGCACGGGCGCGGCCGCCCGTCCGGGCAGCCGCGCCCTGTGATCTCTCCGAGCCGGGAATCCGCGCAGTGGAGCGGTGCGGCTTCCGGGGGCTGACCCGCCACAAGATCGCACGCGGGGCGCACGGAACGTACGGAACCGTTCAGGTTCGGGCACGCCCGTCACATGATCCAGCGAACTCCCGTATATTCCGTGCGTGTTGATCGCGCAGAGGGTGCTGCCTGCGTCATCATCGCCCGCGAGATGCTGGACACAACACCGAGCGACACCGCCGCCCCGCCCAAGGAGCGGCGAGGTTGTCTCTTCGCGCTCTCCCAGCCGCCACTGATGATCTTCCTGACAGTGATCGGCTGCCTGCTACTCATGGCTTCGCTGCACGACCTGCTGCTGCTCTGAGCTGTACACGGAGCCCCTGGCGTCACCCGCCGAGGGCTCCGTCGGTCCGGTCCCCCGAGGGGGCGGCCGGCCGTCGTGCCCGTGTCCGTGTCCGTGGTTCCCCGACATTCCGCCGTTCAGCCCGCGGCTTCCTTGCGGCGCGCCCGGTACGCGGCGACGTGGAGCCGGTTCCCGCAGGTCCGGCTGTCGCAGTAGCGGCGCGAACGGTTGCGGGAGAGATCCACGAAGGCCCGCCGGCAGTCCGGCGCCTCGCAGCGGCGCAGCCGCTCCTGCTCCCCGGCGACCACGAAGAAGGCCAGCGCCATCCCGCAGTCGGCCGCGAGATGGTCCGCGACCGAGGCTCCCGGCGCGAAGTAGTGGACATGCCAGTCGTAGCCGTCGTGGTCCGTCAGCCGGGGCGTGGTGCCCGCGGTGGCGATCAGCTCGTTGATGAGGGAGGCCGAGGTCCGGGGATCGTCGGACGCGAAGATCGCGGCGAACCGGCCGCGGATCCGGTGCACCGCGGCGAGATCGTCCGCCGACAGCACCCCGACATCGCTGATCTCGTGCTTTCGTACGAAATCCGCGAGGGCGGCTAGGTCCACGAGCCCGTCGGTCGTCTCGTCCTCCGGCGCGGTGTTCACCAGATCCACCACGGTGTCGAGTGAGCACCGGGTGTCGTGGGTGATCAGCACGATTCGCTCCCTGGCCTGTGGCCGGGCGAGGGCGCCCGTCCGATGCTGGCCGATCGTAGTGCTTCCCGGCCGGACGGAGGCGGGCGTGGGGCCCCGGGAACGCGCCGGCGCCGCCGCCGCGGACTTTCCGCGACGCCGGCGCCGGTGTCATCCCTATGCGGTTGTCTAGGCCCGAGCCGTCTCCCCGAGTGGACGGCGCCGGGCGGCTCTGTGGAGACGCGTCAGCTCTCGGCCAGGATGTGTGAGAGCTCCGTGTCGAGGTCGAAGTGCCGGTGTTCCGTACCCGGGGGCACGGCTGCGTCCGTTCGCTTCAGGAAGGATTCCAGGGCCCTCGCGGGGGCTTCGAGCAGGGCTTCACCCTCCGGGGAGCTCAGGGCGATGCATACGACGCCCTGGCCGTGGCTCCGGGACGGCCAGACTCGGACGTCGCCGGTACCGGTGGGCCGGTGCAGGCCCTCGGCGAGGAGGTCGCGGGCGAACACCCACTCGACGGTTTCCTCGGCTCCGGTGTGGAAGGTGGCGTGCACGGCGTAGGGATCGGCCGTGTCATACCGCAGTCCTGCGGGTACAGGCAGTGAGGACTCGCTCGACACAACGAGGCGCAGGTGCAGCTCGCAGCTGACCGTGGTGTTCATAAGCGCCAGGGCCTTTCGCTCAGTGTGCGCTCGGGGATTCGCACGTCGGCGAAATCGACATGCCACCTACGGTGGCGTTGTAAACCCCTCTGAGGGTTTTGCGTGTCTTTATGTAACTCATCCGGCCGAGGGCGCCTTCGCCGGATAGGGCCATTCCGGTGACCGGTTTCTCTCGGGTAGGGTTTGGTCGTATGAATACGGGGAGTGACGAGCCGGGCGAGGTCGCCATGGCGGACGACGAGGCGGACAATGAACGAGCGCTCGGTTCGAGGGCGCCGGAATTCGTCAAGGCGCGGCGCGCCCTGCACGTGAGCTGGCAGGTCGGCGTTTTCGTCGTGGGGCTCGCGGTGGTGGGCGCGGGCGTGGTCATGCTGCCGCTGCCGGGCCCCGGCTGGCTGGTGATCTTCGGGGGCATGGCGATCTGGGCGACCGAGTTCGTCTGGGCCCAGTTGGTGCTCCGCTGGACGAAGCGCAAGGTCACGGAGGCGACCCAGCGCGCGCTCGACCCCAAGGTCCGGCGCCGCAACATCATCCTGACGTCGATCGGCCTCGTGATCGTGGCCGTTCTCGTCGGCGTGTACGTCTGGAAGTTCGGCTTCGAGATGCCCTGGAACATCGAGGAGTGACCGGGCGGACCGGGCCTCGCGAGCCGTCCGCGCTGGTCGAAGCCATCCCCTGACATGGGGTAATGTTCTCTCTGCGCCCGGGCGATTAGCTCAGCGGGAGAGCGCTTCGTTCACACCGAAGAGGTCACTGGTTCGAACCCAGTATCGCCCACTTGTACGCATCGGCTCCGGTCCACGACCTCGTGGACCGGAGCCGTTCGCGTTGCCGGGGGAGGGGGCTCGCCGGACGGGCCGACCGTGGTCCGCGTCGGAGCCGACGGGTGCGCATGTGCCCTGGTCATCTGCCTCGGGACTGCCCCGGTTCGGGCCACTGTCGCCGGGCGGCCGGCCCGTGAGGCCCAGCGACGGAGCCCTCAGGGACCCGCGGGTTCAAGGCCGGTTCACGCGGCACGAGGTGATCGGGAGCTGCCGGGGCGGGCACGGCCCGGGCCGGTGTCGGTCGGCTCCCGACCCGAGGGCGTCGCCCGGTCGGTTCGCGTCGGCGGTTCCGCGCCGTGTCTCCCGCCGTCTCCCTGTACGCGGCCTGTGCCGAGCGTCGAGTCGTCACCCCTCACGCTCCGTTCCGTGCCCCGTCGCCCACGCCTGCGGCGGCCGCACGTTTTCGGCCGCGCACCCCCTCCACCCGCCGATGCGAAATATGTTCGATCAATCGATCGTGTGCGCCCGACCTGCGGAGTCCCGTCCACGGCTGCGGCCCTCGTGGCACCGTCGTCGGAACGCGCGCGTGGTGGGGCCCGACCGGTACCTGTCCGGATCACGGGTGCGCCGCACGGTGAGGCCGGCGGCGATGCCGGTGCCGGGAACGGACGGTGACGGTCCGTCGAGCGGGACGGGGTTCGTCGAGGCGGGTGGGGGCGGTGGCAGGTTCGGAACCCGTTCTTCCGGGAACAAGCGGAAGTTTCGGAAGGGTTGGCGAAGCGCACTTCCCGGATTATGTGGACTTCTGAGGGAAGTTCTTGTGCCCGGTGCTCCGTGGAAATGTGGCGCGGGTATTTCGGAACGCCATCCGATTTCTGCGGAAGTACGACAAGAGCGGGAGTCCGTTCGGCCCAAGTCGCGGATAGACGCGGGAAATATTATGCGGTGCGGAAATCGTCGAACCGGAGTTGGAAAGAAGGGCCCGGTCGACGGAAAAAAGGTCGGTATTCCGAGCCGTCCCGACGCCGTGTCACTTCCCGGTGGCGGGGCGGTGCTTGGGGACCCGCGGCCTTCGCGCGAGCGGGGGACTGAGCGGCGGCCGCTGTCGGCGGCGCACTCAAGGCGATCCTTGGCCTGTTCGTCAAGCACGCGTTGCGTGACGCGCCGGAGATACGCCCGGTCGGCCCCGGTGTGGAAATGCGCCGGAGCCCGGAAGTGGGCCTCGCACATCTCTCCCCGACGCTGTGGACCGGGGGCTTCCGCCCGTCGGCGGCGGATGCGACGGCCGCTCCGCGCCGCCGTTCCCATACCGGTGGCGGCCGTCCGAATTTCCGGAAGCGGTACGCGACGGGGTTCTGTCCCGGCCGCGTCCCGAGATGTTCGGCGGCGCCGGTGGCGGGGGCCGACCGGCGCCGTCGTGGAACGCGACCTGTCCGGTCAGTCCATCCGTCCCAGCACATCCCGCACGCGCCGCGCGTCGCGGATCCGCTGCTCGTACGTGGTACCCAGAGCGAGCAGCAGCACCCCGGCGAGCGCGGGCGCCACCCAACGGGGGAGCGCGTCGACCACGTGCACGATGTACGGCGCGAGTTCGTGCAGCGCGTCCAGGGCGAGCACCGTGCCGCCCAGCAGCAGCGGCGCCTGGAGACGGTGCCGCGCACCCAGCAGGGTCACGGCGAGCGCCGCCGCACCGAGGATGAGGGGGCGCAGCGCCTGCGGGTCGGCCCACGCCGCCAGCAGGCTCGGGAAGAGGCTCACGGACAGGCCCGGCGCGTACGCGGTCCAGGACGAGACCGCCGGGTCCCTGCGACGCCGGTACAGACCCACGAGCAGCGCCGGGACGGTCACCGGCAGCGTGTAGGCCTCCGGCGACGTCACGTCCCAGGCCACCAGGCGCACCCAGGCGGCCAGCACGAACAGGGCGGCCGCCGCGTATCCGACGGACCGACGGTCCTCCCGTACGGCCGTGCCCGCGGCGATGACTCCGCACAGCGCGAGGACCGTTGCCAGCATCGGCGGGTCCGTGGCGGTGAGCGCGACGGCGAGCAGTGCCGCGACGGCACCGGTGATCTCGACGGACACCGTCGTCGGCGCGTCGTCGAGGCGCGCCGCGAGCAGGGCGGCCAGGAGCGGGACCACCAGCACGAGCAGGGCCGTGTGCTGAGGCTGCCAGCCGAGGGACGCGCCCACCGCGCAGGCCGTGGCGGCGAGGTGACCGAGGGCGGCGGGCGCCCCGACCGGACCGAGGCCGGGCTGCCGGGCGGTGACCGCGAACAGGGCCGTCAGCGCGGCGAACACGATCAGGGTGGCGGTCTGCGACGCCAGCGCCAGGAACGCGAGATCGGCGGAGGTGACCAGGGCCAGGACCACGGGAACCACCGGGGGACGCGTGCGGCGGGCGAGCACCAGCAGGGCCACCGTCGTCAGCGCGTGGACGGAAAGGCCCGCCGCGTAGGGGAGTTCGAGGGCGGCCGGGAGTGAGAGGGCCGTCGACCACGCCAGAACCAGCGCGCCGGTCACAGCCCGCGGGCGCCAGGCGGCGGAGCGGACCGCGACCGCCAGGACCGCTGCGACGAGACCGAGGACGAGCGGTGCCGTGAACGCGCCGGGCGGCCAGGGCAACTCGCTCGTCACCGCGTCCCGCGCGGTCGCCGGAGCACCGGACCAGACCGAGCCCACCTGCGCGAGCGGTCCCACGAGCGAGACCACGACCACGGGCAGCGCCCAGACCACGGCCAGCCCCTGCACGGAGCCGGAAGCCGCGCCGATCCCGCGGCGCACCGCCTCCGGCAGCCCGGGCCGAACGGCCGCCAACAGAGCCAGCCCGCACGCCAGATGACCGGGAACGGTCCACCCGCCGGGCAGCACCGTACGCAGCACACCCCCGAAAGCGACGACCGTGATCAGCCCGCCGGCCGTGGCGACGCCGGTCGCTAGGGCCGGCCTCTCGGCGGCCCACGCCGCCGAGAAGGCGATCGAGGCGGCGAGGAGCAGCAGTGCGGCCGCCCGGGCCGCGGCGCCCGGTCCGGCGGCCGTCCAGGACAGGTAGCAGCCGGCGAACGTGCCCCAGCCGCCCATGCCGAACGCGCCGACGGCGGCGACGACCCGGACGGCCTTCGAGGACGCGCGCAGAGCGATCAGGGCGTCGAACGCGGCCGTCACCAGCAGCGCGGCCGTCACGGCGTGCGCCCCCGCCCCGACCGCGCCCGCCCACAGGACGAGCGGGAACTGGGCGGCGACCACGGCGGCCGGGACAGGGAGCCGCAGACCGAGGACGGCCGCTTGTCGTACCGCTCCGAACACGGCGTGCGGGGCACGGCCGCCGGTCGCGGCCTCCCCGGTCGTCCGGTCGTCGCCGGACACCTCCCGGCCCGCGGCACCGGGCCGCACGCCGACCGTGAGCCCGTACGCGGCCCACCCGACGGCCAGGGTCGCCGAGGCCAGCGCCGCGTACCCGACGCCGTCGGTGTCCGGCAGCGCGACCGTGTGCAGGGCGTACGCGTCCAGCACCGTCAGGACGAGACCGAGGCCGGCCAGCGACTCGGCGGTCGACCGCAGGCCCCGCCGCAGGAGGAGCACGGGCGAGCCGAGCGCGGCCAGCGTCACCGCGCCGAGCACGGCGGACCGCCCCACGATCCCCAGACGGCCCCAGCTCACGAGCGTGAACGCGACGGCGGCGACGGTGAGCAGGACGCCGCCGAGGATCAGGAGCACGTTCTGCACGCCAGGCGCCGTGGCCTCGGGCCGGCGGGCGGGCGGCGACGGAGGCGCGATCGGGGCGGGCCGCGGCTGGAGCAGATGGACCAGCCAGGCACGGCGGTGCAGCAACACGGCCCGGCGTGCGTCCAGTTGCCGCAGCTCGGCGTCCAGGAGCCGCAGCTCTTCGACCGGAGGCGGGAGAGGGGTCATGTCCCGGAGTGTGGTTCCGGCCACGTGTCCGGGACATGAGTCCGCGTACTCACCCCGTACTCAGGTCCGCCGGCGCGTCCGTGCGTACGGGAGCCCGGCCGGCCGTGAACAAGGCGGCGCACGCGAGGACATGGGCACCGCCCGAGGGTGGGCACACTCGTTCCATGGACTGGAGTCACTACCGCTTCCACAGCGAGTGGGAGCTGCCCGCGCCGCCCGCCGCCGTGTACGCGGCCCTGGAACGCGCCGAGAACTACCCGCTCTGGTGGCCCCAGGTGCGCGAGGTGACACCGGTCGACGACCGCAGCGGTGTCATCCGGATCCGCTCCACGCTGCCGTACGACATCACCTTCACCGCTCGCGCGGCGCGCCGGGACCCGGCGGCCGGCGTCCTGGAGATCGCGATGACGGGCGACCTGGACGGCTGGGCGCGCTGGACCCTCGACGTGAC
This sequence comes from Streptomyces sp. NBC_01428, assembly GCF_036231965.1. NCBI lineage: Bacteria > Bacillati > Actinomycetota > Actinomycetes > Kitasatosporales > Streptomycetaceae > Streptomyces > Streptomyces sp. NBC_01428. The sequence goes on from NZ_CP109499.1 coordinate 7,405,896, forward strand.
CGGACCGGGCACGCGCGCGCGGTACGACCAGGAAGTGCGCGTGACCACGGCGCTGCTGCGCCGGCTGGCGGTGCCCGGACGGCCCTTCTTCCGCGCCAACCACGCCCTGATGATGCGCGCGGGACGACGCGGCCTGAGGACCTACCTCGAAGCGGTTTGAACCCCACCCGCCCGGACCTGTATGGTTCAGTCCGTTCCCGGGCGATTAGCTCAGTGGGAGAGCGCTTCGTTCACACCGAAGAGGTCACTGGTTCGAACCCAGTATCGCCCACCCGGAAAAGACCGGTCCGTCACCGACGGACCGGTTTTTCGTTGTGCTCGCGCCCGTCCGCCCGTTCAGGCCGCGGCCGCCGGGAGATCAGGTCGCAGCGGCCACGCCGGATCCACCGCCTCGTCCGAACCGCTGCGCGCGAACCACGCCTGCAGCCCGCGCGCCTGCGCCGCGTGCCACACCGCCTGGAGCGCGTGCAGTTCGGCCGGCGACAGCCGTTCGAGCCGCGACGCGAACCGCCGCCCCACCGCCCGCACCAGCTCCAGCGACGCCAGCGCGTCCGCCGCCGCGTCGTGCGCGCCCTCCAGCACCACGTCGTAGTGCGCGCACAGATCGGTCAGGGTGCGGCGGCCCTTGCGATAGCGGTCCAGATGTTTGTCCAGAACCCGCGGGTCGAGCACCCGCAGCGCCGCCGGGTCGAACCAGCGGTCCAGCGACGACGCCCGGTGCCGGCGCAACTCCCGGTCCAGCAGCGTCAGATCGAACGGGGCGTTCATCACCACCAGCGGCCGGCCCGCCGCGGCCTGTTCGCCCAGCTCGCGCGCTATCTCCTCCAGCACCGGCGACGGCCAGCGGCCGTTGCGCTGCAGATGTTCGTCCGTGAGCCCGTGCACCGCCGTCGCCCCCGTGGGCACCGGCACTCCCGGGTTCACCAGCCAGCGGGTCACCCTGGGGCGGGTACCCGCGGCGTCCTGGACGACGACGGCGGCCGACACGATCCTGTCGGTCTCGACGTCCACGCCCGTCGTCTCCGTGTCGAACGCGGCCAGAGGGCCCTCGTACCAGCACGTCATACCAACACAACTCCTCGTTCACCTACGGCAGCTGACGCACCGTCTTCTGCCCGTTTGGTGATACCCGGGCTGTTTGCGCCGTACGCCGGAAGGAGACAACTGAGGTACGGGTCTTTGCAGTTCAGCGACCCGCAGCGCGGACACACCAAGCCTGGAAGGCTGTTGGACTCATGGCACTCGCCCAGCCCGAACGGGGCGGGCTGCTGCCCCAGCGGACGGCACCCCATCGCGGCTCCCTCGCCACCACCGCCTGCATGGAGACCCTGCAGGTGGGCTACCTGCACGCCGTGGCGGCAGCGGCCGGCTGCTCGCTCTCCCAGCCGTTCCCCGACAACGGCATCGACTGGCACGTCAGCCACAGCGCCCCCGGGCACACGGTCGACGACGAAGTCACCATCAAGGTGCAGCTCAAGTGCACCTACCAGATACCGCCCGACCCACCGGGGCCCGCGTTCTCCTTCACGCTCGACAACGCCCACCTGGCGAAGCTCGCGCGCACCCCGGTCTCGGTGCACAAGATCCTGGTCGTGATGCTCGTGCCCAGATCCCAGGACGACTGGCTGCGCGCCGGCCACGACCGCCTCGACCTGCGGCACTGCTGCTACTGGATCAACCTCGCCGGGCATGCCGTCACGGGCCGGCGCCGGACCACCGTCCGTATCCCGACGGCCCGGATCTTCGACGACCGTGCCCTCTGCGAGATCATGACGAGGGTCGGGACGGGAGGCAGACCATGACACACCGCCCGATCGACGAGCCCCTTCGGCCCGTGAGGCCGCACCCCGCCGAAACGCTCTGGGAGGCCCCTCCGGCGCCCGACCAGGTCGACCCTGCCGTCCTCGGCGCCCTCCTGCAACGCCACGGCTGGCAGCGGCGCGGGGGAGCCCCGGGACGGTACGGCCGGTGGACACCACCCGGGCCCGGGGGCGGCGGCACCAGCCTGCTGGTGCCGGAGAACCGGGCCTTCCCCGACAGCGACGACCTGCTCGGCGAAGCTCTCGTCGCGCTCGCCCGCAGCGGCTCGTCGTCCGCACGCGACGTGCTGCTCGCGCTCGCCGTTCCCAGCGACGAGATCCGCTGGTGGCGGGACGTGCCCACCGGACCCGCGGGCGCCGCGCCCTGGACCGTCGAGGAACAGCTGCGCGGTGCCGCCCGCCAGATGCTGCTCGCCGCCGCGCTCGCCACCCGCGCACGGGCCGGCTACTACGGCGCCCGGCACCGCAGGTCCGCCGCCGCCTCCCTCGACGACGTGCTGGTCGGAGCCGAACCGGGCGGCCGCCGCCTCACCGCGTTCGTGCCCGTAGCCGCCGGCCGGCCCCTCGCCGTCCGCCTGCACCAGGCGCTGTACGCGGCCCGCGAAGCCATCGACTACCAGCGGGCCACCGGTGGCATGGACGCGTTCGACGCGGCCGTCGAGGCCGGCGTCAGCCACGAGCTGATGGAAGCCCTGGTGGCCCTCGTGCGGGGGACGGAGGGCGCCCGGATCGCCGTCGAGTGGTCGCCCGCCGAAGGCGTCCCCGAGGGCGGAGCGAACCCCGCCGAGGCCGTCGAGTTCTCGCCCGGCGACCTTCCCGTGCTCCGTGAGGCCGGCGCCCGGTACCTGCGCGAGGAACCGTCCGTCCCCGTGCGCCTCACCGGCGCGGTCGTCAGGATGCGCCGCTCGGGCCCGCGCGGCGCGGGCACCGTACGGCTGCGGGTCATCGCCGGTGCGGAGGTCCCGCACGTACGGGTCACCCTGGACGAGGAGGCCTACCGGATAGCGGGCCAGGCCCATCTGGTGGGGCTGCCCGTGCGCGTGCACGGACGGCTGGAGAGCCGCGGCGGCTTCCGGCGCCTCACCGACGCCTCCGGAGTCGTCCCCGTACAGGTCGACGAGGCGGAGCGGGACCGGCTGATGAAGTCGCTCCAGGAGAACCTGGACTTCTTCGAGGAGGCCTGCAGCGGGGACTGAGGCGGCCCGCGACGGGGACCTGGGCGGTGCCTGTCCACAACCCTTTCGCGGAGGGGTCCCCGGGCTCGGTAGGATTCGGGGCATTGCCATGCCATGCCGTATGTGGTGTGGAGTCGCCTTCAGTCAGGAGAGTCCGGTGTCAGACGTCCGTGTGGTCATCCAACGCGATTCCGAGCGGGAAGAGCGCGTGGTGACGACGGGCACTACGGCCGCCGAGCTCTTCGCCGGCCAGCGCACCATTATCGCGGCCCGCGTGGCCGGCGAGCTGAAGGACCTCGCCTACGAGGTGCGGGACGGCGAGGAGGTCGAGCCCGTCGAGATCTCCTCCGAGGACGGCCTGAACATCCTGCGCCACTCCACCGCGCACGTCATGGCCCAGGCTGTGCAGGAGCTCTTCCCCGAGGCCAAGCTCGGCATCGGCCCCCCGGTCAAGGACGGCTTCTACTACGACTTCGACGTCGCGAGGCCCTTCACCCCCGAGGACCTCAAGGCCGTCGAGAAGAAGATGCAGGAGATCCAGAAGCGCGGCCAGCGCTTCTCCCGTCGCGTCGTCACCGACGAGGACGCCCGCGAGGAGCTCGCCGCCGAGCCGTACAAGCTGGAGCTCATCGGCATCAAGGGCTCCGCGTCCTCGGACGACGGCGCGGACGTCGAGGTGGGCGGCGGCGAGCTGACCATCTACGACAACCTCGACGCCAAGACCGGCGACCTGTGCTGGAAGGACCTCTGCCGCGGTCCCCACCTGCCCACCACCCGCAACATCCCGGCGTTCAAGCTCATGCGCAACGCCGCCGCGTACTGGCGCGGCAGCGAGAAGAACCCCATGCTCCAGCGCATCTACGGCACCGCCTGGCCCTCCAAGGAGGAGCTGAAGGCCCACCTCGACTTCCTCGCCGAGGCCGAGAAGCGCGACCACCGCAAGCTGGGCAACGAACTGGACCTGTTCTCCATCCCGGACCAGATCGGCTCCGGCCTCGCCGTCTTCCACCCCAAGGGCGGCATCATCCGCCGGGTCATGGAGGACTACTCGCGCCGCCGGCACGAGGAGGAGGGCTACGAGTTCGTCTACACCCCGCACGCCACCAAGGGGAAGCTCTTCGAGACCTCGGGCCACCTGGACTGGTACGCCGACGGCATGTACCCGCCCATGCAGCTCGACGAGGGCGTGGACTACTACCTCAAGCCCATGAACTGCCCGATGCACAACCTGATCTTCGACGCGCGCGGCCGCTCGTACCGTGAACTGCCGCTGCGCCTCTTCGAGTTCGGCACCGTGTACCGGTACGAGAAGTCCGGCGTCGTGCACGGCCTGACCCGTGCCCGCGGCTTCACCCAGGACGACGCGCACATCTACTGCACCAAGGAGCAGATGGCGGAGGAGCTCGACAAGACGCTCACCTTCGTCCTGAACCTGCTGCGCGACTACGGCCTCACCGACTTCTACCTGGAGCTGTCCACCAAGGACCCGGAGAAGTTCGTCGGCTCGGACGAGGTCTGGGAAGAGGCCACCGAGACGCTGCGCCAGGTCGCCGAGAAGCAGGGCCTCCCGCTGGTCCCGGACCCGGGCGGCGCCGCCTTCTACGGCCCGAAGATCTCCGTGCAGGCCAAGGACGCCATCGGCCGCACCTGGCAGATGTCGACCGTGCAGCTCGACTTCAACCTGCCCGAGCGCTTCGACCTGGAGTACACCGGCCCGGACGGCACCAAGCAGCGCCCGGTCATGATCCACCGCGCGCTCTTCGGTTCCATCGAGCGCTTCTTCGCCGTGCTCCTCGAGCACTACGCGGGTGCGTTCCCGGCGTGGCTGGCGCCCGTCCAGGCGATCGGCATCCCGATCGGTGACGCGCACGTCGAGTACCTGCAGAAGTTCGCCGCGCAGGCCAAGAAGAAGGGGCTGCGCGTCGAGGTGGACTCCTCCTCGGACCGGATGCAGAAGAAGATCCGCAACGCGCAGAAGCAGAAGGTGCCCTTCATGGTCATCGCCGGCGACGAGGACATGGCGGCCGGCGCCGTCTCGTTCCGCTACCGCGACGGCTCGCAGGAGAACGGCATCCCGCTCGACGAGGCCATCGCCAAGATCGCCCGCGTCGTCGAGGAGCGCGCGCAGATCTGATCCGCCGCATCTGACGAGAGGCCTCCGCGAAGCTCAGCTCCGCGGAGGCCTCTCGTCGTCGCCCTCACGCGAGAACACCTGCAGCAGCCACGACGAGAACGAGCCCGTGACCGCGCCGAGCAGGGCCAGACCGCACGCCATCATGGCGACCGCGATGACGCGTCCCCGCGCCGTCACCGGCGTCACGTCGCCGTAGCCCACCGTCGCGAGCGTGGAGGACGCCCACCAGACGGAGTCCCCGAAGGTGCGGATCGTCGCGCCCGGCGCCTCGTACTCCGCCTGGTAGACGGCGAGGGCCCCGGCGAAGCCGAGCAGCAGGACGGCGATGCTCGCGTAGAACATCACCCGCGCGTACAGCGGCAGCCGGGGCTCGCCCCGCCGGCGCAGCACGGCGTCGTAGAGCCGGACGACCCGCAGCGGCCGCAGCAGCGGCAGGACGAGGACCACCGTGTCCAGGACATGGGTCCGTACGAACGCGAGGCCTCGTCCGCTCAGCCGCCAGAGGACCAGGTAGTCGACGAGGAACATCGCCCAGGTGACCGCGATCACGATGAGGCAGACCCGGCGCCCCCAGTCGGGCATCCCGTGCGCCAGCACGTGCACCGCGTAGGCGGTCAGGAAGAGCAGAGACGCGATCCCCAGCGGTACCTCGGTGCGCTGCGCCCAGCGGCTCGTCGGGCTGTCGTCGTCCATGGCCCCAGCTTGGCCGCAGGCACCTTTCCCGGGCACCCGCCGACACGCCGCGAACGGGCGAAGCAATATGCTGCATCACATGACGAGTGAGCCGGAGCAGCAGATCGGAGTGGGAACGCAGGACGCGTTCCAGCGCCTTTGGACGCCCCACCGGATGGCTTACATCCAGGGCGAGAACAAGCCCACCGGCCCGGGGGCCGACGACGGCTGTCCCTTCTGCTCGATCCCGGCCAAGTCCGACGAGGACGGGCTGATCGTGAAGCGCGGCGAGCAGGTGTACGCGGTGCTGAACCTCTACCCGTACAACGGCGGGCACCTGATGGTCGTGCCCTATCGGCACGTCGCCGACTACACGGATCTCACCGCTCCCGAGACCGTGGAACTGGGCGAGCTGACCAAGCAGGCCATGACCGCCCTGCGGACCGCCTCCGGCGCGCACGGCTTCAACATCGGCATGAACCAGGGCACGGTCGCCGGCGCCGGCATCGCCGCCCACCTGCACCAGCACATCGTGCCCCGCTGGGGCGGCGACACGAACTTCATGCCGGTCGTCGGCCACACCAAGGTCCTGCCCCAGCTCCTCGCGGACACCCGCGAGATGCTCGCGGACGCCTGGCCCGCCGCCTAGAGCCCGCCTTCCCGGGCATCGGCCGTTTCCGCCGCGGGGACGTCACCCGTACGAGGGGAATGCGGTGGGGCGCGACGGTGCGGGGGCCTTGGCGGACAGGTCAGAGGTGCTCGCCCGGATCCGCCGGGACCACAGGAGGGGGATGCTCGTGCATCGTCGCAGCGCCCTGATCGCAGCCACCGCCACCCTGCTCGTCGGCGCGGCAGGCCTCGGAACGGCGCACGCGTCGTCACCGTCGGCCCTCGCCGCCGGTGCTCCGTCCGCGTGCCGTCCGGCGAACCACACCGCCAGGATCACCGCGGGCCCCGCCACCGCGGGGCACCGCCACTACCGGGTCACCCTGACCGCCGCGCGGGGGTACGAACCCTGCCGGCTGGCCGGTTCACCGGCGGACGTCCGCTTCCACCAGCACGGTTCCCTCCGAGGAGTCACCCCCGGCCGGTACGGCTCGCAGCGCGCCGTGGTGATGTTCGGCCCGGGGCGTCCCGTCCACTTCGACATCCAGGTGCCGGGCGGCCCCGGCGGAATCCGGGCCGACGAGGCCACCTTCACGCTGAGGGCCCCGGACGGGGTGATCCCCGGTGAGTCCAGCGCCTCCGGCCGGTTCGTCGTGGCGGCCGGCACCGTCGTCGGTCCGGTGCGGCCCGGAGCCTGACTCCTCGGGGCGGGCGGGCCGTTCCCGGCCCGCCGTTCCGCCCTACGCGTCGTACAGATCGGCCTTGCGCGGTGCGGCGTCCTGCACCGCGGTGCTGAGGAACGACGAGCGGTTGCCGAACTTCTCGGTGTCCACGCCGTTCTCCTCCAGGACCCTGATCGCCGCCGCGTGCACCACACGCAGCACGGGCGTCGCGGCCCGCAGCGCGTCGTCCGCCATGAAACGGTGCCGCCACGGCTGGTCGGCCCAGGCGTGCCGCAGCCCGAACGGCTCGGGCAGCGCCAGCGAGCCGCCCAGCCAGTCCAGAAGCGGCGGATACCAGCTGAGGGGGGCCCGCGCGGCCAGCCGTACGACCTCGTCGGCGGTGACCAGCGGCAGGCTCACCTTGCGGGTCTCCCAGAACCGGACGGTCTTCGCGACCTCCTTGGTCGGGGCCTCCGGCTTGGTGGTGAACAGCGAGTTCACCGGGCCCAGCGCGTGCCCGGTGACCTCGATGCGCAGCGTCTCGTGGAGCACGGTCACCGTGATCAGCATCGTGATGACCAACTGGCCGTCCCAGAGCGTCCACTGGACCCCCAGGTAGTGCCGGTCGCCGCTGCCGAACTGCTGCTTGTTGCAGATGTCCTGGATGGCATGGTTCCTGACCGTGTACGCGTCCACGTCCGTGCCGCCCGGCCGGGACACCGCCTTCGCGTTCTCCCCGATCGGCGTGACCACCCAGTGCTTGAGCGAAGGCGCCGGGAAACCACCGGTGTTGAGCGGACCGCGCTCCAGCATGCGCAACTGGTCGTGGATGCTGCGGATCACGTCCCAGCTGCGGAACGGGTGGATCTCCTTGGCCGCGTCCCGGGGCACCAGGTCCTCGGCGAGCTGCCAGCTGCCCCAGCGTGTCCCCATGCCGAGGATGCCCTTGGGGCCCGCGTAGAACACGGAGTTGGACTGCTGCTCGGCGCCGAGGCGGGCGAGGGACTGGCGCAGCCGCTCGGCCGCCGTCTCGCCCGGGCTGCCGGGGACCGCCTCCGGGATCTTCGCGCCGAGACCGCCGCCGGACAGGAGGCTGTCCCAGCGGGCGCGCAGGTCCTTGGCCGTGCGCTCGCAGATCTGCTTGGCCCAGAGCCAGCCGACGACGGGCAGGACCACCGACGCGCGTCCGTACCAGCCCCAGAAACCCGTGAACGGCATCTTCAGGAGGAACAGGACGGCGAGGGCGCCGGCCGCGAACAGGAGCGTGGTGCCGAGGGCCGAGGCGCGCTTGTTCTCGCTCTTGGCGATCTGCGTGCGGATCGTGAAGACGAGCAGCCACACCACGAGGCCCGGCAGGAACAGCAGCCCGCAGAGCACCATGACGGCCGACAGCCAATTGTCGCGGTCCCGGCGGATGTTGGTCGCCGCCAGGCAGTGCTCCACGACGACCTGCGGCTCGGTGCCGAAGGACTGGATGAGCGGCTTGCGGCCGACACCCAGCATGCGGCCGGTGACCGCCGTCGAGAAGGCCTCGCCGAGATTCGGCGCGAGCAGCTTGATCCGCGGGGCCTTGACGGTCGACTGGTGCCATTCGTTGTCGGCCTTGAGGATCTCCGTGACCGGACTGTCGCGATACGCCGCCGAGGCCAGGGCGAAGGTCGCCGCCGTCTGTCCCGCGGAGCCCGTGAGCGGCACCTGCGCCCCGGGAGTGAAATCGAACCCCTCGAACGTCACTTCCGCCCCCATCGCCGCCGCACCCGCTCCTGCGGCTTTCCCGACTTCGGTGCTCCGCACACCTGTTGATCAGGTCATCGTCTTGATCAGGTTCTCAGAGTAACGGGCATGACCGACATTCGTCGGCGGACGGCCGAAGCCGTCCGCCGACGAACGACGCCCCGAACCCTCAGGAGTCCGGGGTCCGTTCGCGGATCCGTTCGGCGATCTGCTGCGGCATCGGTTCGTGCCGCGCGTAGTGCCGGTCGAACCGCGCGGTGCCGTGCGAGATGGACCGCAGATCGACGGCGTACCGCCCGATCTCGATCTCCGGCACCTCCGCCCGGACGAGCGTGCGTCCGCCGCCCGCCTGCTCGGTGCCCACCACCCGGCCGCGCCGGCCCGACAGGTCGCTCATCACGGCACCCACGTAGTCGTCGCCGACCAGCACACTCACCTCGGCCACCGGCTCCAGGAGGTGGATCCTGGCGTCGGCCGCCGCCTCGCGCAGCGCCAGCGCCCCCGCCGTCTGGAAGGCGGCGTCGGAGGAGTCCACCGAGTGCGCCTTGCCGTCGCGCAGCGTGACCCGGACGTCGATGAGCGGATAGCCCGCGGCCACGCCCCTGGCCGCCTGGGCGCGCACGCCCTTCTCGACGGACGGGATGAACTGACGGGGCACGGCGCCCCCGATGACCTTGTCCACGAACTCGATGCCCGAGCCGTTCGGCAGCGGTTCCACCTCGATCTCGCAGATCGCGAACTGACCGTGTCCGCCGGACTGCTTCACATGCCGGCCCCGCCCGCTGGACGTGCCGGCGAACGTCTCGCGCAACGACACCTTGTGCGGGACGACGTCGACCTGCACGCCGTACCGGTTGCGCAGCCGCTCCAGCGCGACGTCCGCGTGCGCCTCGCCCAGGCACCACAGGACGACCTGGTGGGTGGCCGGATTCTGCTCCAGCCGCATGGTGGGGTCCTCGGCGACCAGCCGGCCGAGCCCCTGGGAGAGCTTGTCCTCGTCCGCCTTGCTGTGCGCCTCGATGGCGAGCGGGAGCAGCGGGTCGGGCATCCGCCAGGGCTCCATGAGAAGCGGGTCGTCCTTGGCCGAGAGGGTGTCGCCGGTCTCGGCGCGGTTCAGCTTGGCCACGCTGGCGAGATCGCCGGCGATGCAGTGGGTGAGGGCCCGCTGCTGTTTGCCGAACGGCGCGGACAGGGTGCCGATGCGCTCGTCGACGTCGTGGTCCTCGTGGCCGCGGTCGGTGAGGCCGTGCCCGGAGACGTGCACGGTCGCGTCCGGGCGCAGCGTCCCCGAGAAGACCCGGACCAGGGAGACCCGGCCGACGTACGGGTCGGACGCCGTCTTCACCACCTCGGCGAGCAGCGGGCCGTCCGGGTCGCACGCCTCGACCGCGCGCGAGGCGCCGTCCGGGGTGGTCACCGAGGGCGCCGGGCGCTCCAGCGGGGTGGGGAAGCCGCCCGTGACCAGTTCGAGGAGCTCGACCGTGCCGAGACCCTGCCGGGCGCCCTCGGCGGCCGGGGCTGCGGCCAGCACCGGGAAGAAGGTGCCGCGGGCCACGGCCCGCTCCAGGTCCTGCACGAGCGTCTTGAGGTCGATCTCCTCGCCGCCGAGGTAGCGGTCCATGAGGGTCTCGTCCTCGCTCTCGGCGATGATTCCCTCGATCAGCCGGTTGCGGGCGTCCTCGATGAGCTGCCGCTGCTCGGGGCCCGGTTCCGCCTCCTTGCGCTCCCCGGAGGCGTAGTCGAACAGCCGCTGGGTCAGCAGGCCGATCAGGCCGGTCACGGGCGCGTGCCCGTCCGGTGCCTCGGGCCCCCGCAGCGGCAGGTACAGCGGCAGGACGGCGTCGGGGTCGTCCCCGCCGAACGCCTCCGCGCAGATCCTGGTCATCTCCTCGAAGTCCGCCCTGGCCGATTCGAGGTGGGTCACCACGATGGCGCGCGGCATCCCGACCGCCGCGCACTCCTCCCACACCATCCGGGTCGAACCGTCCACGCCGTCCGAGGCCGAGACCACGAAGAGGGCCGCGTCCGCAGCGCGCAGACCGGCCCTCAGTTCCCCGACGAAATCCGCGTACCCCGGGGTGTCCAGAATGTTGATCTTGTATCCGTCCCAGTCGACGGGGACCAGGGAGAGCTGCACCGAGCGTTGCTGCCGGTGCTCGATCTCGTCGTAGTCCGAGACGGTGCCGCCGTCCTCCACGCGGCCCGCCCGGTTCACCGCTCCCGCGGTCAGCGCGAGAGCCTCCACCAATGTCGTCTTGCCCGATCCGCTGTGGCCGACCAGCACCACGTTCCTTACGGACGCGGGGTGGTCGGCCGCCGTAGCCCTGCCGGCGGCTCCGGGGTGTGCGTGCGCCTTGTCGCCCATGGCCTTGCCTCCCGTGCACGGTGAGGTCTCTGTGGGCGCGGACATGCTCAGGCCGCGTGCGGTGGCGGCACCGGTGACGCCCGCGGTGTCTTCGAGCTTCGCACTCGCGTCACGGCGCGTCCATACAGTGGACGCGACGGCGCCGCGGCACCGACGGCATCGCGTCGTGACACGGGGGTGCGGGTGCCCGGCCGTCGCACAGGCGCACGCGTGACTACGATGGGGCGGCCGGTGGCCAGCAGGGGCCGCGCGGCGACACCGACCCTCGGGAAGGCCATGCTGAACAAGTACGCGCGTGCATTCTTCACGCGTGTCCTCACACCGTTCGCCGCGTTTCTCATCCGCCGGGGGGTAAGCCCCGACACGGTCACCTTCCTGGGCACGGCCGGAGTGATGGCGGGCGCACTGGTCTTCTTCCCGCGGGGAGAGTTCTTCTGGGGCACGATCGTCATCACGCTGTTCGTGTTCTCCGACCTCGTCGACGGGAACATGGCGCGCCAGCTCGGCCGCTCCAGCCGCTGGGGGGCCTTCCTGGACTCCACGCTCGACCGGGTGGCCGACGGCGCGATCTTCGGCGGCTTCGCGCTCTGGTACGCGGGTGGCGGCGACGACAACGTCCTGTGCGCCGTTTCGATCTTCTGCCTGGCCAGCGGCCAGGTGGTCTCGTACACCAAGGCGCGCGGCGAGGCGATCGGCCTGCCGGTCGCCGTCAACGGCCTGGTGGAGCGCGCCGAGCGACTGGTGATCTCCCTGGTCGCGGCCGGTCTTGCGGGCCTGCACGCGTTCGGTGTGCCCGGCATCCAGGTGCTGCTGCCGATCGCGCTGTGGATCGTCGCCGTCGGCAGCCTCGTCACGCTGGTCCAGCGTGTCGTCACCGTCCGCCGGGAGTCCGCCGAGGCGGACGCCGCCGCTGCCGCCGCGAACAGCGAGGCCACCTCGTGACCAGCCTCCAGGACCGGCTGGCGGACGGCGCGTACGCCCTCGGCTGGAGCACCGTCAAGAAGCTCCCCGAGCCCGTCGCCGTGCGCCTCGGCCGGACGATCGCGGACCTCGCCTGGAAGAAGCGCGGCAAGGGCGTGCTCCGTCTGGAGAGCAACTACGCGCGCGTGCTGCCCGACGCGACACCGGAGCGCCTGGCCGAACTCTCCAAGGCGGGCATGCGCTCGTACCTGCGCTACTGGATGGAGTCGTTCCGGCTCCCCGCGTGGAGCGCGGACCGGGTGCGGGGCGGCTTCGAGCCGAAGGACCTGCACCACCTCACCGACGGCCTCGCCGCGGGCAGGGGCGTCGTCCTCGCCCTGCCGCACATGGCCAACTGGGACCTCGCCGGCGCCTGGGTCACCACCAAGCTGGAGACACCCTTCACGACCGTCGCCGAGCGCCTCAAGCCCGAGTCGCTGTACGACCGTTTCGTCGCCTACCGCGAGGGCCTCGGCATGGAGGTCCTGCCGCACAGCGGCGGCACCGCCTTCGGCACGCTCGCCCGGCGGCTGCGCGACGGCGGACTGGTCTGCCTGGTCGCCGAACGCGACCTGTCCTCGTCGGGCGTCGAGGTGCGGTTCTTCGGCGAGGCGACCCGGATGCCCGCCGGACCGGCCCTCCTCGCGCAGCAGACCGGCGCCGCGCTGCTGCCGGTGACGCTCTGGTACGACGACTCGACCGTCATGCAGGGCCGCGTCCATCCGCCCGTCGAGGTTCCCGTGTCAGGCACCCGTGCCGAGAAGACGTCTGTCATGACACAGGCGATGGCCGACGCCTTCGCCACGGGAATCGCCGACCACCCGGAGGACTGGCACATGCTGCAGCGGCTGTGGCTCAAGGACCTCGACGCCGGGAAGGCTCCTCAGGAGCCCCGCCCGCAGGAATCCGTGACCCCCGGGCATCCGGTCGAGCCCGAGACCCCCCTGGCCTCCGAGGCTCCCGAGAAGAGGACCCCGTGAGGATCGGCATCGTCTGCCCGTACTCCTGGGACGTCCCGGGCGGCGTCCAGTTCCACATCCGGGACCTGGCCGAGCACCTCATCGGCCTGGGACACGACGTCTCCGTCCTCGCCCCCTCGGACGACGACACCCCGCTGCCGCCGTACGTCGTCTCGGCGGGCCGCGCCGTCCCGGTGCCCTACAACGGCTCGGTGGCGCGGCTGAACTTCGGCTTCCTGTCGGCCGCGCGGGTACGGCGCTGGCTGCACGACGGCACCTTCGACGTGGTCCACATCCACGAACCGTCCTCGCCGTCCCTCGGCCTGCTCACCTGCTGGGCCGCGCAGGGCCCGATCGTCGCGACCTTCCACACCTCCAACCCGCGTTCCCGGGCGATGGTCGCCGCGTACTCGATCCTCCAGGCCGCCCTGGAGAAGATCAGCGCGCGCATCGCGGTGAGCGAGTACGCGCGCCGGACCCTCGTCGAGCACCTCGGCGGCGACGCCGTCGTCATCCCGAACGGCGTCGACGTCGACTTCTTCGCCCGTGCCAAGCCCAAGCCGGAGTGGCAGGGCGACACGATCGGCTTCATCGGCCGCATCGACGAGCCCCGCAAGGGACTGCCGGTGCTCATGAAGGCCCTGCCGAAGATCCTCGCCGAGCGCCCGCAGACGCGGCTCCTGGTCGCCGGACGCGGGGACGAGAAGGAGGCCGTGGAGTCGCTGCCCGCGGAGATGCGGTCGCGCGTCGAGTTCCTCGGCATGGTCAGCGACGAGGACAAGGCCCGCTTCCTGCGCAGCGTCGACCTGTACATCGCGCCCAACACGGGCGGCGAGAGCTTCGGGATCATCCTGGTCGAGGCGATGTCCGCCGGCGCGCCCGTGCTCGCCGCGGACCTCGACGCGTTCGCCCAGGTCCTCGACCAGGGCGCGGCCGGCGAGCTGTTCGCGAACGAGGACGCGGACGCCCTCGCCGCCGCCGCGCTGCGCCTGCTCGCCGACCCGGAGCGCCGCGCCGAACTGCGGAAGCGGGGGAGTGCCCACGTGCGGCGCTTCGACTGGTCGACGGTCGGCGCGGACATCCTCGCCGTCTACGAGACGGTGACGGACGGCGCGGCGGCGGTGGCCACGGACGAACGCACGGGCCTGCGCGCACGGTTCGGGATGGCCCGGGACTGACGTCAGGGCCGGTGCCCGGCCTGCCCAGGGGCCGGGCCCCTGGCGGCGGGCCGACCGGGCCTCCGGCGACCGGCCGACCGGGCCTCCGGCGACCGGCCGACCGGGCACCGGCCGACCGGGCGGACGCGGCACCGACGGTGCGAAGGGGGCCCGGTGCCTGACGGGGCCACGGGTCCGCACGGGTAGCCTTGCCGCCCGTGACCGCAACCCTCATCTGGATCCTCGTCGCGCTCGTGGCGATCGGCCTCTACCTGAGCTGGACCGCCGGACGGCTCGACCGCCTGCACGCCCGGATCGACGCCACCCGTGCCGGCCTCGACGCCCAGCTGCTGCGCCGGGCCTCCGTCGCGCAGGAACTGGCCACCTCCGGAGTGCTCGACCCGGCCGCCTCGATCGTGCTCTACGAAGCCGCCCACGCGGCCCGGCAGGCCGAGGAGGAGCAGCGTGAGGTGGCCGAGAGCGAACTGAGCCAGGCCCTTCGCGCGGTGTTCGGGGAGGTCCAGCAGGTCGAGGCGGTCCGCGAGGTCCCCGGCGGCGAGGAGGCCGCCGGCGAGCTGGCCCAGGCCGTCCGGCGCGTGCCGATGGCCCGGCGCTTCCACAACGACGCCGTACGGGCTGCCCGCGCCCTGCGCCGCCACCGCAAGGTCCGCTGGTTCCGGCTCGCCGGGCACGCACCCTTCCCGATGGCCTTCGAGATGGACGACGAGCCCCCGATCGCCCTGGCGGACCGCCCCACCAGCTGAGACCGTCTCCCGGACCGGCGGGAGGAGAGCCGGGGGAGGAGGCCGGTCGCGGGGAAAACGATCCACCGCCTCCTCATTGGCCCTTGCAGTGGACTGGTCACGTCGCGTTTCCTCGAAAGCGCACAAACCCTCTTTCACCCAGCGAGGTCACCCGTGTCCAGCACGCTTCCCAGCACCGCCCCGTCCGAGAACACCGCGATCGGCACCGCCCGCGTCAAGCGCGGCATGGCCGAGCAGCTCAAGGGCGGCGTGATCATGGACGTGGTCAACGCCGAGCAGGCGAAGATCGCCGAGGACGCCGGCGCCGTGGCCGTCATGGCCCTGGAGCGGGTCCCCGCCGACATCCGCAAGGACGGCGGCGTGGCCCGTATGTCGGACCCGAACATGATCGAGGAGATCATCGACGCGGTCTCCATCCCGGTGATGGCCAAGTCCCGCATCGGCCACTTCGTCGAGGCCCAGGTCCTGCAGTCCCTCGGCGTCGACTACATCGACGAGTCCGAGGTCCTCACCCCGGCCGACGAGGTCAACCACTCCGACAAGTGGGCCTTCACGACCCCCTTCGTCTGCGGTGCCACCAACCTGGGCGAGGCCCTGCGCCGTATCGCCGAGGGCGCGGCCATGATCCGCTCCAAGGGCGAGGCCGGTACCGGCAACGTCGTCGAGGCCGTCCGTCACCTGCGCCAGATCAAGAACGAGATCGCCAGGCTGCGCGGCTTCGACAACAACGAGCTGTACGCCGCCGCGAAGGAGCTGCGCGCCCCGTACGAGATCGTCAAGGAGGTCGCCGAGCTCGGCAAGCTCCCGGTCGTCCTGTTCTCCGCCGGTGGTGTCGCCACCCCCGCCGACGCCGCGCTCATGCGCCAGCTCGGCGCCGAGGGCGTCTTCGTC
The DNA here is from genome assembly GCF_036231965.1 of Streptomyces sp. NBC_01428. Lineage (NCBI taxonomy): Bacteria > Bacillati > Actinomycetota > Actinomycetes > Kitasatosporales > Streptomycetaceae > Streptomyces > Streptomyces sp. NBC_01428. The sequence continues at coordinate 7,421,795 of NZ_CP109499.1, forward strand.
GGCTCCGGCATCTTCAAGTCCGGCGACCCGGCCAAGCGTGCCGCCGCCATCGTGAAGGCCACCACCTTCTTCGACGACCCGAAGATCATCGCGGACGCGTCCCGCAACCTCGGCGAGGCCATGGTCGGCATCAACTGCGACACCCTCCCCGAGACCGAGCGCTACGCCAACCGCGGCTGGTAGTCACCCATGAACACTCCTGTGATCGGTGTCCTGGCACTCCAGGGCGACGTACGGGAGCACCTCATCGCCCTGGCCGCGGCGGACGCCGTGGCCAGGCCGGTGCGGCGCCCCGAGGAGCTCGCCGAGATCGACGGCCTGGTCATTCCCGGCGGCGAGTCGACCACCATCTCCAAGCTGGCCGTCCTCTTCGGAGTGATGGACCCGCTGCGCGCGTACGTCCGGGACGGCATGCCCGTCTACGGAACCTGCGCCGGCATGATCATGCTCGCCGACAAGATCCTCGACCCGCGCTCGGGCCAGGAGACCATCGGCGGGATCGACATGATCGTCCGCCGCAACGCCTTCGGACGCCAGAACGAGTCCTTCGAGGCGGCGGTCGACGTCCGTGGCGTCGAGGGGGATCCTGTGGAGGGCGTCTTCATCCGCGCCCCCTGGGTCGAGTCCGTGGGCGCCGAGGCGGAGGTGCTGGCCGAGCACGAGGGCCACATCGTCGCCGTCCGCCAGGGCAACGCGCTCGCCACGTCGTTCCACCCGGAGCTGACCGGCGACCACCGGGTGCACGGTCTGTTCGTCGACATGGTGCGCGCGAACCGGACAGCGACGTCCTTGTAGGATCTGGGGGTCCCCTCAGGCTCCGCAAGCCCGGGGGAGTTCGTCCAGGTTGGGTTACGCGAGGGAGACAGGCAGATGTCCGGCCACTCTAAATGGGCTACGACGAAGCACAAGAAGGCCGTGATCGACGCCAAGCGCGGCAAGCTCTTCGCGAAGATGATCAAGAACATCGAAGTCGCGGCCCGTACCGGTGGCGCGGACGTGTCCGGCAACCCGACGCTGTTCGACGCCATCCAGAAGGCCAAGAAGAGCTCGGTCCCGAACAAGAACATCGACTCCGCGGTCAAGCGCGGAGCCGGTCTCGAAGCCGGCGGCGCCGACTACGAGACGATCATGTACGAGGGCTACGGCCCGAACGGTGTCGCGGTGCTCATCGAGTGCCTCACCGACAACCGCAACCGCGCCGCCTCGGACGTCCGCGTCGCCATGACCCGCAACGGCGGGAACATGGCCGACCCGGGCTCCGTGTCGTACCTCTTCAACCGCAAGGGCGTCGTCATCGTCCCCAAGGGCGAGCTGAGTGAGGACGACGTCCTCGGCGCCGTCCTCGACGCGGGTGCCGAAGAGGTCAACGACCTCGGCGAGACCTTCGAGGTCCTCTCCGAGGCCACCGACCTGGTCGCGGTGCGCACCGCGCTCCAGGAGGCCGGCATCGACTACGACTCCGCCGACGCCAACTTCGTCCCGACCATGCAGGTCGAGCTCGACGAGGACGGCGCCCGGAAGATCTTCAAGCTGATCGACGCCCTGGAGGACAGCGACGACGTGCAGAACGTCTTCGCCAACTTCGACGTCAGCGACGAGGTCATGGAGAAGGTCGACGCCTGAGGGCTCGTACCGAACGACGGGCCGACGGGACACACACCCGTCGGCCCGTCGCTTTGTCGGTGCCACCCGATAGCCTGCACGAACAGGCGAACCGAGGAGGGGCCGGCGTGCGGGTGCTGGGGGTTGACCCGGGATTGACCCGGTGCGGTGTCGGGGTGGTCGAGGGAGTCGCGGGCCGGCCCCTGACCATGTGCGGCGTCGGCGTCGTCCGCACCCCGGCCGACGCCGAGTTGGGCCTGCGCCTGGTCGCCGTCGAGCAGGGCATCGAGCAGTGGCTCGACGAGTACCGGCCCGAATTCGTCGCCGTGGAGCGGGTGTTCAGCCAGCACAACGTCCGTACGGTGATGGGCACCGCCCAGGCCAGTGCCGTCGCGATGCTGTGCGCGGCCCGGCGCGGCATCCCGGTCGCCCTGCACACACCGAGCGAGGTCAAGGCCGCCGTCACCGGCAGCGGACGCGCGGACAAGGCGCAGGTCGGCGCGATGGTCACCCGGCTGCTCCGGCTCGACGCGCCCCCCAAGCCCGCCGACGCCGCCGACGCCCTCGCGCTCGCCATCTGCCACATCTGGCGGGGCCCCGCCAAGAACCGCCTCCAGCAGGCCGCCGCCACGAACGGACAGCACCAGGCCGTCGCGCAGAACCGCCTGCAGCAGGCCGTCGCCGCACACGCCTCACGTCAAGCCTCGAAAGGCCGTACCGCATGATCGCCTTCGTCAGCGGCCCGGTGGCCGCCCTCGCCCCCGACTCCGCCGTGGTCGAGGTCGGCGGTATCGGCATCGCCGTCCAGTGCTCGCCCAACACGCTGTCCGGGCTCCGCATGGGCCGTGAGACCAAGCTCGCCACCTCCCTCGTGGTCCGCGAGGACTCCCTCACGCTCTACGGCTTCGTCGACGACGACGAGCGCCAGGTCTTCGAGCTGCTCCAGACCGCGAGCGGGGTCGGTCCGCGCCTCGCCCAGGCGATGCTCGCCGTGCACAGCCCGGACGCCCTGCGCCGCGCCGTCTCCACCGGCGACGAGAAAGCGCTCGTCGCCGTCCCCGGCATCGGCAAGAAGGGCGCGCAGAAGCTCCTGCTGGAGCTGAAGGACCGGCTCGGCGCCCCCCTCGGCCCCGGTGGCCCGGCCATCGGCACGGCGGTCACCGCCGGCTGGCGCGAGCAGCTGCACGCCGCGCTCATCGGTCTCGGGTACGCGACCCGGGAGGCCGACGAGGCGGTCTCCGCCGTCGCCCCGCAGGCCGAGGCGGCCGAAGGCACCCCGCAGGTCGGCCCGCTCCTCCGGGCGGCCCTGCAGACACTGAACCGGGCGCGCTGAGGGCCCGGGCCGCCCTGCCCGGCCGCCGAGGCGGGACTGACCCGCGTCCGCCGAACCGCCGACCGCCCCACCACCACGAGACCGCGAGGCACCACCGATGAACTGGGACGACACGACCGACGAAACCGCCGCGGAGCGGTTGGTGGGATCTGTCGCCGACCGTGAGGACCAGGCCGTCGAGGCCGCCCTGCGCCCCAAGGACCTGGACGAGTTCATCGGACAGGAGAAGGTCCGCGAACAGCTCGACCTGGTCCTGCGGGCCGCCCGCGCGCGGGGAGCCACCGCGGACCACGTGCTCCTGTCCGGCGCCCCCGGGCTCGGCAAGACCACCCTCTCCATGATCATCGCGGCCGAGATGGGCGCGCCCATCCGCATCACCAGCGGCCCCGCCATCCAGCACGCCGGAGACCTCGCCGCGATCCTCTCCTCCCTCCAGGAGGGCGAGGTCCTGTTCCTGGACGAGATCCACCGCATGTCCCGGCCCGCCGAGGAGATGCTCTACATGGCGATGGAGGACTTCCGGGTCGACGTCATCGTCGGCAAGGGGCCCGGCGCCACCGCCATCCCCCTGGAGCTGCCCCCCTTCACCCTGGTCGGCGCCACCACGCGCGCGGGACTGCTCCCGCCGCCCCTGCGCGACCGCTTCGGCTTCACCGCGCACATGGAGTTCTACGGACCCGGCGAGCTGGAACGCGTCATCCACCGCTCCGCCGGCCTCCTCGACCTGGAGATCGGCACGGAGGGCGCCGCCGAGATCGCCGGCCGCTCCCGCGGCACGCCCCGTATCGCCAACCGCCTGCTGCGCCGCGTGCGCGACTACGCCCAGGTCAAGGCCGACGGGGTCATCACCCGGGAGATCGCCGCGGCGGCCCTCAAGGTGTACGAGGTCGACGCGCGGGGCCTGGACCGGCTCGACCGCGGTGTCCTCGAGGCGCTCCTCAAGCTGTTCGGCGGCGGTCCGGTCGGCCTGTCCACACTCGCCGTCGCCGTGGGGGAGGAGCGTGAGACCGTGGAGGAGGTCGCCGAGCCCTTCCTCGTACGGGAGGGACTCCTCGCCCGTACTCCCCGTGGCCGGGTGGCGACACCCGCGGCATGGGCGCATCTCGGCCTCACGCCACCCCGCCAGTCCGCGGGCGGAAAGGGACAACAGGACCTGTTCGGGGCGTGACGGCGCGCACAGGGGCCGGGCCAGGAACCCCGGTGCCATGCTGAGCGTTGTTCCCTGAGCGCGGACTCGCTTAGACTCCGCCGATGCCGCCCTTGCCGACGGCATACATACCCCCATCCAGCAGGCCGCTCACCATGTGCGGTCGAAGAAGGAAGTTCCGACCCGTGAGTCTCGTGACCCTCCTCCCGTTCATCGTGCTCATCGGGGCCATGTTCCTGATGACCCGGTCGGCCAAGAAGAAGCAGCAGCAGGCTGCTTCCATGCGCAACGAGCTGCAGCCCGGCTCTGGCGTGCGCACGATCGGTGGTATGTACGCCACCGTCAAGGAGGTCAACGAGGAGACGGTCCTCCTCGACGCGGCCCCGGGCGTGGACCTGCTCTTCGCGAAGAACTCGATCGGCGCCGTCCTCACGGACGACGAGTACAACCGCATCGTGCACGGCATCGAGCACGACCTGAAGGCCGACGGCAGCTACGTGCCGGACGACGCCTCCTCCCTCACCGAGACCGACGAGCCCGCCGCCGACGCCTCTTCCGACGCCTCCGACGACAAGCCCCTCGACCTCGGCAAGAAGGACGCGCCCGTCGCGCCCGCCGACGAGGTCACCGAGGCGAAGGCCGACCAGGCCGCCGACGTCGACGCGATCGAGCCGAAGAAGACCGACGGCGAGGCCGACGCGAAGTAGCCACGACCCGGGAGCGCGGCGCGACCCGCTCGCACTCCGCACCTCCCGGGACGTGCTGTTCTCGCACGGAGTCCCGACACCATGGCATGGCCGTCCCCGCGCTCACCCGGCGCAGAGCGGCCCGAGAGGGAGTACGAGAAGGTGGCAGCACCGAAGAAGGGCCGGAGCGCCAGCGCCCAGAGCAGGCCGGGGCGCGCGCTGGTCCTGATCCTGATCGCCATCGCGGCGCTCACCGGGGGGATGTTCGCCTCCGGACACACCACTCCGCGTCTCGGCATCGACCTCGCCGGCGGCACGAGCATCACGCTCACGGCGAAGAACGAGCCCGGCCAGCCCAACGCGATCAACAAGACCAACATGGACACTGCGGTCGACATCATGAACCGCCGTGTCAACGGTCTCGGTGTGTCCGAGGCCGAGGTGCAGACCCAGGGATCCGACAACATCATTGTCAACATCCCCAAGGGCACGAACTCCAAGCAGGCCCGTGAGCAGGTCGGCACCACGGCCAAGCTCTACTTCCGTCCCGTGCTGACCACCGAGGTCTCCGGCGCCGACAAGTCGGCCACCCCCTCGCCGAGCACGTCGAGCAGCTCCAAGGCCACGGACAAGGCCACCGACAAGGCGACCGCGTCCCCGTCGTCGTCCTCGTCGTCCTCCGTGACGCCTTCGCCGACCGCCACCTCCCAGGGCCGCGCGGTCACCGACGCCCTGAAGGCGGACTCCAGCCCGTCGGCCGGCTCCTCCGCCTCCTCGAGCCCCACGCCGACGCCGAGCGGCAGCGTGGACCCCGCGACCGCGAAGCTCCAGGCCGCGTACACCGCGCTCGACTGCTCGAAGAAGGCCGACCGCGCCACGGCCGGTGACGGCGCCAAGCCCGCCGACCCGACCGTGGCCTGTGGCCAGAACGGCTCGGGCCAGTGGCAGAAGTACGTGCTCGGCCCGGCCGAGGTGGCCGGTACGGACATCAAGAAGGCCGGCGCTGTCTTCGACACGCAGAGCGCCGCGGGCTGGAAGGTCACCATGGACTTCACGTCCGGTGGCTCCAAGAAGTTCGCCGCCATCACCGGCAAGCTCGCCCAGCAGCAGCCCCCGCAGAACCAGTTCGCCATCGTCCTCGACGGTGAGGTCGTCTCCGACCCGTCCGTGGCCCAGTCGCTCAGCGGCAGCGCGGAGATCTCCGGCAGCTTCACGCAGACCGAGGCGCAGGACCTGGCCAACATGCTGAAGTACGGCGCCCTGCCGCTCAGCTTCAAGGAGTCCAGCGTCACCACGGTGACCGCCGCGCTCGGTGGCGAGCAGCTGCACGCCGGTCTGATCGCCGGCGCCATCGGCCTCGCCCTGGTCATCCTCTACCTGGTGATCTACTACCGGGGTCTGTCGGCCATCGCCATCGCCTCGCTGCTCGTCTCCGCCGTCCTCACGTACGTGCTGATGGCGCTGCTCGGCCCGGCCATCGGCTTCGCGCTGAACCTTCCGGCCGTCTGCGGAGCGATCGTCGCGATCGGTATCACAGCGGACTCGTTCATCGTGTTCTTCGAACGCATCCGGGACGAGATCCGCGAGGGACGCACCCTGCGGCCCGCCGTCGAGCGTGCCTGGCCGCGCGCCCGGCGCACCATCCTGGTCTCCGACTTCGTGTCGTTCCTCGCCGCCGCGGTGCTCTTCATCGTCACCGTCGGCAAGGTCCAGGGCTTCGCGTTCACCCTCGGTCTGACCACGGTGCTGGACGTCGTCGTCGTGTTCTTCTTCACGAAGCCGCTGATGACGCTCCTCGCCCGCAAGAAGTTCTTCGCGAGCGGCCACCCCTGGTCCGGTCTCGACCCGAAGCGACTGGGCGCCAAGCCGCCGCTGCGCCGCACCCGTCGCGCGTCCGCCCCCGTCGACACGAAGGAGGCGTGAGATGTCGAAACTCGGCACCCTCGGCGCCCGGCTCCACCGCGGCGAGATCGGCTACGACTTCGTCGGCAAGCGCAAGATCTGGTACGGCATCTCGATCCTGATCACCATCACGGCCATCCTCGGCCTGACGGTGCGGGGCCTGAACATGGGCATCGAGTTCCAGGGCGGCGCCGTCTTCACCACCGAGAAGAGCAGCATCTCGGTCAGCCAGGCGGAGACCTTCGCGGAGGACGCCTCCGGCCACGACGCGGTCGTCCAGAAGCTGGGCAACGGCGGACTGCGCGTCCAGATCGCCGGCATCGACACCGACAAGTCGGACACGATCAAGGACCAGCTCGCCAAGGACCTCGGTGTCGACTCGGAGAAGATCAACGCCGACCTGGTCGGCCCCAGCTGGGGTGACCAGATCGCCAACAAGGCCTGGGAGGGCCTGGCGATCTTCATGGTCCTGGTCGTGATCTACCTGGCCATCGCGTTCGAGTGGCGCATGGCCATCGCCGCCCTGGTGGCCCTGATCCACGACATCACCATCACGGTCGGCATCTACGCCCTGGTGGGCTTCGAGGTCACCCCGGGCACGGTGATCGGTCTGCTCACGATCCTCGGTTACTCGCTCTACGACACGGTCGTCGTCTTCGACAGCCTCAAGGAGCAGACGAAGGACATCACCAAGCAGACCCGCTGGACCTACAGCGACGTTGCCGACCGCTCGATCAACAGCACCCTGGTGCGCTCCATCAACACCACGGTGGTCGCGCTGCTGCCGGTCGCCGGTCTGCTGTTCATCGGCGGCGGTGTGCTCGGCGCGGGCATGCTCAACGACATCTCGCTGTCGCTGTTCGTCGGCCTCGCGGCCGGCGCGTACTCCTCGATCTTCATCGCCACGCCGCTCGTCGCCGACCTCAAGGAGCGCGAGCCGCAGATGAAGGCGCTGCGCAAGCGCGTCCTCGCCAAGCGGGCGCAGGCCGCGGCCAAGGGCGAGTCCCTGGAGCCGCAGGCCGCCGAGGCGTCGTACGACGACGAGGAGCCCGACGACGTCGCCCCCGCCGTCGTCGGTCCCCGCAACCAGCCCGCGTCGCGTGCCCGCGGCCGTGGCCGTCCGTCGGGCAAGCGCCGATGACCGGTATCGAGGAGCTGCTGTCCAGCCGCATCCGTGACGTGGCGGACTACCCGGAGCCGGGCGTGATGTTCAAGGACATCACCCCGCTCCTGGCCGACCCGGCCGCGTTCGGCGCGCTGACCGACGCCCTCGCGGACGTCGCCACCCGCACCGGTGCCACCAAGATCGTCGGGCTGGAGGCGCGGGGGTTCATCCTCGGCGCCCCGGTCGCGGTGCGCGCCGGGCTGGGCTTCATCCCCGTGCGCAAGGCGGGCAAGCTCCCCGGAGCGACCCTGTCCCAGACGTACGACCTGGAGTACGGCTCCGCCGAGATCGAGGTGCACGCCGAGGACCTGAGCGCGGGCGACCGTGTGCTGGTCGTCGACGACGTCCTCGCCACCGGCGGCACCGCCGAGGCCTCGCTGCAGCTCATCCGCCGCGCGGGCGCCGAGGTCGCGGGCGTCGCCGTCCTGATGGAGCTGGGCTTCCTGGGCGGTCGCGCCCGCCTGGAGCCGGCGCTCGCCGGAGCCCCGCTGGACGCGCTGCTCACGATCTGAGAGCCCTTCGCGGGTTCCGGGAGGAAAGTCCCGGGCCGGCCCGCCGAAAGGCCGAGACACCCGCAGGACACCCTGGAGGCGGGCCCCGGAGGAATCCGGAGCCCGCCTTCGGCGTTCCCGCTGTACGAGGCGGTCCCGGCGGCCGGCAGAGAGTCCGGCGCCCGGGATCGCTACCATGGGGTTTCCGGAGCCTGACCGGGGGACCCGGAACGCGCACGAGGAGCCCTCTTGCCAGACGAGGCCCAGCCACTCGCCCCCAGTGCGGAACGCCTGGGAGGAACCGCCTCCACCAAGCCCGAGCCCGTCTCGGGTCCCGTGGAGAAGCCCGCCGAGAACGCCGCGAGCGGGCCGGTCGAGCACGCCCAGTCCGCACCGGACGACACGGCGGCCGAGCAGCCACGTCCCAAGCCGGCGCCTCCCGAGCGCACCGAGAACACCCCGGCGGTCCGCCCCGCGGCCGGCCAGCCCGCCCGCACGGGCGGCTCCTCCAACCGCGTCCGCGCCCGCCTGGCCCGGCTCGGCGTCCAGCGCTCGAACCCGTACAACCCGGTTCTGGAGCCGCTGCTGCGGACGGTGCGCAGCAACGACCCCAAGATCGAGACGGCCACGCTGCGCCAGATCGAGAACGCCTACCAGGTCGCCGAGCGCTGGCACCGCGGCCAGAAGCGCAAGAGCGGCGACCCGTACATCACGCACCCGCTCGCCGTCACCACCATCCTCGCCGAGCTGGGCATGGACCCGGCCACCCTGATGGCCGGTCTGCTGCACGACACCGTCGAGGACACCGAGTACGGCCTGGACACCCTCAAGCGGGACTTCGGCGACCAGGTCGCGCTGCTCGTCGACGGCGTCACCAAGCTCGACAAGGTCAAGTTCGGTGAGGCCGCGCAGGCCGAGACCGTGCGCAAGATGGTCGTCGCCATGGCCAAGGACCCCCGCGTCCTGGTCATCAAGCTCGCCGACCGCCTGCACAACATGCGCACCATGCGCTATCTCAAGCGCGAGAAGCAGGAGAAGAAGGCGCGCGAGACCCTGGAGATCTACGCGCCGCTCGCCCACCGCCTGGGCATGAACACCATCAAGTGGGAGCTGGAGGACCTCGCCTTCGCGATCCTCTACCCCAAGATGTACGACGAGATCGTGCGGCTGGTCGCCGAGCGCGCCCCCAAGCGCGACGAATACCTCGCCATAGTGACCGACGAGGTCCAGTCCGATCTGCGCGCGGCCCGCATCAAGGCGACCGTCACCGGCCGCCCGAAGCACTACTACAGCGTCTACCAGAAGATGATCGTCCGCGGCCGTGACTTCGCGGAGATCTACGACCTGGTGGGCATCCGCGTCCTCGTGGACACCGTCCGCGACTGCTACGCGGCACTCGGCACCGTGCACGCGCGATGGAACCCGGTCCCCGGCCGGTTCAAGGACTACATCGCGATGCCCAAGTTCAACATGTACCAGTCGCTGCACACGACGGTCATCGGTCCGAACGGCAAGCCCGTCGAGCTGCAGATCCGCACCTTCGACATGCACCGCCGCGCCGAGTACGGCATCGCGGCGCACTGGAAGTACAAGCAGGAGACCGTCGCCGGATCCTCCAAGATCCGTACCGACGTGCCCCGTGCCGCCAAGGGCAGCGCGGGCCAGGACACCGTCAACGACATGGCGTGGCTGCGTCAGTTGCTCGACTGGCAGAAGGAGACCGAGGACCCCAGCGAGTTCCTCGAGTCCCTGCGCTTCGACCTGTCGCGCAACGAGGTCTTCGTCTTCACGCCCAAGGGCGACGTGATAGCGCTTCCGGCCGGTGCCACGCCGGTGGACTTCGCGTACGCGGTCCACACGGAGGTCGGCCACCGGACCATAGGAGCACGGGTCAACGGCCGGCTCGTGCCCCTCGAGTCGACCCTCGACAACGGCGATCTCGTCGAGGTCTTCACCTCCAAGGCGGCCGGCGCGGGCCCGTCCCGCGACTGGCTCGGCTTCGTGAAGTCGCCGCGCGCCCGGAACAAGATCCGCGCGTGGTTCTCCAAGGAGCGCCGCGACGAGGCGATCGAGCACGGCAAGGACGCCATCGCGCGTGCGATGCGCAAGCAGAACCTGCCGATCCAGCGCATCTTCACCGGCGACTCACTGGTCACCCTCGCGCACGAGATGCGCTACCCGGACATCTCGTCGCTGTACGCGGCGATCGGCGAGGGACACGTCACCGCGCAGAGCGTCGTCCAGAAGCTCGTGCAGGCACTCGGCGGTGACGAGGCCGCCACCGAGGAGATCGACGAGTCCGTACCGCCCGCCCGGGGCCGCGGCCGCAAGCGGCGCAGCAACAACGACCCCGGTGTGGTCGTCAAGGGCGTCGACGACGTCTGGGTCAAGCTCGCCCGGTGCTGCACCCCGGTGCCCGGCGACCCGATCATCGGCTTCGTCACCCGCGGCAGCGGCGTCTCGGTCCACCGCAGCGACTGCGTGAACGTCGACTCGCTGTCCCGTGAGCCGGAGCGCATCCTCGAGGTCGAGTGGGCGCCCACCCAGTCCTCGGTCTTCCTCGTCGCCATACAGGTCGAGGCGCTGGACCGCTCCCGTCTCCTCTCGGACGTCACACGCGTCCTGTCCGACCAGCACGTCAACATCCTGTCGGCGGCCGTCCAGACCTCCCGCGACCGGGTGGCCACCTCCCGCTTCACCTTCGAGATGGGCGACCCCAAGCACCTGGGGCACGTCCTGAAGGCGGTCAGGGGCGTGGAGGGCGTGTACGACGTGTACCGCGTGACGTCGGCCCGCAGGCCCTCGGAGGCCTGACCTCCGGGCCGCCCGGCCGGCGGCGCGGACACCACGCGAAGGGGCTCCCGTACGGTGCGTACGGGAGCCCCTTTCGCGTCGAGCCGTTGCGGCCGAAGCCTCAGCCGCCGAACTCCTGAAGACCCTTCAGAGCCTGGTCCAGCAGCGCCTGACGGCCGTCGAGTTCCTTCTGGAGCTTGTCGGCCCTCGCGGTGTTGCCCGCGGTGCGCGCCGCCTCGATCTGGCCCTGGAGCTTGTCCACGGCGGACTGCAGCTGACCGGTCAGACCCTCGGCACGCGCGCGTGCCTCCGGGTTCGTCCGGCGCCACTCGGTCTCCTCGGACTCCTGGAGAGCCCGCTCCACCGCGTGCATCCGGCCCTCGACCTTCGGGCGGGCGTCCCGCGGCACATGGCCGATGGCCTCCCAGCGCTCGTTGATCGAGCGGAAGGCCGCACGGGCCGCCTTCAGCTCCTGCACCGGGACGAGCTTCTCGGCCTCCTCGGCCAGCTCCTCCTTGAGCTTGAGGTTCTCCGTCTGCTCCGCGTCCCGCTCGGCGAAGACCGAACCACGGGCCGCGAAGAACACGTCCTGGGCGCCGCGGAAGCGGTTCCACAGGTCGTCCTCGTGCTCGCGCTGAGCGCGGCCCGCCGCCTTCCAGTCCGCCATCAGCTCGCGGTAACGGGCGGCCGTCGGGCCCCAGTCCGTGGAACCGGACAGCGACTCGGCCTCCGTGACCAGCTTCTCCTTGGTCTTGCGGGCCTCCTCGCGCTGCGCGTCCAGCGAGGCGAAGTGCGCCTTGCGCCGCTTGGAGAACGCCGAGCGGGCGTGCGAGAAGCGGTGCCACAACTCGTCGTCCGACTTGCGGTCGAGCCGGGGCAGCCCCTTCCACGTGTCCACCAGGGCACGCAGCCGCTCGCCCGCGGCACGCCACTGGTCGCTCTGCGCCAGCTCCTCGGCCTCGACGACCAGCGCCTCCTTGGAGTGCCGCGCCTCGTCGGACTGCTTGGCCCGCTGGACCTTGCGCTCCTCACGACGCGCGTCGACCGTCTCCACGAGCTTGTCGAGCCGGACCTTCAGGGCGTCCAGGTCACCCACCGCGTGGTGGGCCACCACCTGCTCGCGGATGTGATCGATGGCGGCCTGGGCGTCCTTCGCCGACAGGTCGGTGGTCTTCACTCGCTTCTCGAGGAGGCCGATCTCGACAACCAGGCCTTCGTACTTGCGCTCGAAGTAGGCCAGCGCCTCATCGGGGGAGCCGGCCTGCCAGGAACCGACGACCTGCTCGCCGTCGGCCGTACGCACGTACACGGTCCCCGTCTCGTCGACGCGTCCCCACGGGTCGCTGCTCACAGCGCCTCCTCCACATGATGCCTGCGAGGGGCGTCACCGCCCCCGGGCATCGTCCACAGTTTCGTCACGGCCAACATAGGCGACCGGCGGGGCGGCTGTCCGCATCCCGCGCGACCGAAAATACTCAGGCGGCGGTCAGGATTTCGTCACGGTCATCTTGTTGATCACGACGGTCGCGTTGGGGGCGCCGTCGCCCTGGCCCGTGCTCTCACCGGCGCCCGCGATCTTCTTGAGGACCGTCATGCCGGACTTGGAAATAGTTCCGAACGGTGTGTAGCTGGGCGGCAACTTGCTGTCCTGGTAGACGAGGAAGTACTGGCTGCCGCCGGTGTGCTTCTGGCCGGTGTTGGCCATGGCGATCGTGCCCGCCGGGTACACCCCGTCCTTGAGCGTCTTGTCCTTCAGGTTCTCGTCCGGGATCGTGTAGCCGGGACCGCCGGAGCCCTGGGCGGTCGGGTCGCCGCACTGCAGGACGTAGATGCCGTTGGTGGTGAGCCGGTGGCACTTGGTGTGGTCGAAGAAGCCCTTGCCGGCGAGGTACGAGAACGAGTTCACCGTGTGCGGGGCCGCGGACGCCTTGAGGGCGATGTCTATGTCGCCACAGGTCGTCGCCATCTTCATCGTGTAGGCCGCGGACTTGTCGATGGTGACCGCCGGCTCCTTCTTCCAGCTGAGCGACTTCACCTTGCCCGCCGCCGGCTTCTCGCACGGGTCGGACGCCTTGCTCGGGGTGGCGCTCGGCGACACCTCCGAACCGGCGCTGGTCTTCTTGTCGTCCTTCTTGAAGACCCCGGTCGCGAACGACAGCGCACCGCCGGCGACGAGCACGCCGACGACCGACGCGATCACCGCGTTGCGTGTATGGGTCTTGCGTCGCGCGGCCGTGCGGCGCTGCTGCTGTCGCAAGAACTTCTCCCGGGCGAGCTGACGCCGCCGCTGTTCCTGGCTGACCACCGGGTTTCTCCTCGTGCGTCTCGTACGTCGATGGGACGCGTGCGTCTTGTGAGCCGACCGCCTGCGTGTGCCCCGTACCGTATATGGGTTCGCTGAGGAATCGGCAGCGCCGGTAGGCTCTGATCCACAGCCACCCGCCCCGTACGACACCAGCGCGTACGCCACCACGAAGGACGATCGTGCTCATTGCCGGGTTCCCCGCCGGGGCCTGGGGGACCAACTGTTACCTGGTCGCCCCCGCCGCGGGTGAGGAGTGCGTGATCATCGACCCGGGCCATCAGGCCGCCCAGGGCGTCGAGGAAGCACTCGCCAAGCATCGGCTCAAGCCCGTCGCGGTCATCCTCACCCATGGCCACATCGACCACGTCGCCTCGGTCGTTCCCGTGTGCGGGGCGCACGACGTGCCCGCCTGGATCCACCCCGAGGACCGGTACATGATGAGCGACCCCGAGCGGGCGCTCGGCCGTTCCATCGGGATGCCGCTGATGGGCGAACTGACCGTGGGGGAGCCGGACGACGTGCGGACGCTGACCGACGGCACGGAGCTGAAGCTGGCGGGCCTCGACCTGTCCGTCGCGCACGCGCCGGGCCATACGAAGGGGTCGGTGACGTTCCGGATGCCCGAGAGCGCGGACATCCCGTCCGTGTTCTTCTCCGGGGATCTGCTCTTCGCCGGCTCCGTCGGACGCACCGACCTGCCCGGCGGCGACATGGACGAGATGCTCGACTCGCTGGGCCGTGTGTGCCTGCCGCTCGACGACTCGACCGTGGTGCTGTCCGGCCACGGCCCCCAGACGACCATCGGCCAGGAGCGCGCCGCCAACCCGTATCTGCGGCAGGTGGCGGCGAACCGCCAGGAACGCGGAGCGGACCCGACCTCCGCTCCTCGACGAGGAATGTGACGAGACTTCCGTGAGCACCTTCAAGGCCCCCAAGGGCACGTACGACCTGATCCCGCCGGAGAGCGCCAAGTACCTCGCGGTCCGCGAGGCCATCTCCGCGCCGCTGCGCAACTCCGGTTACGGCTACATCGAGACGCCCGGTTTCGAGAACGTCGAGCTGTTCGCCCGCGGAGTCGGCGAGTCCACCGACATCGTGACCAAGGAGATGTACGCCTTCGAGACCAAGGGCGGCGACCGACTGGCCCTGCGCCCCGAGGGCACCGCCTCCGTCCTGCGCGCGGCCCTCGAGGCCAACCTGCACAAGGCGGGCAACCTCCCCGTCAAGCTCTGGTACTCCGGCTCCTACTACCGCTACGAGCGTCCCCAGAAGGGTCGTTACCGCCACTTCTCCCAGGTGGGCGCCGAGGCGATCGGCGCCGAGGACCCGGCGCTCGACGCCGAGCTGATCATCCTGGCGGACCAGGCGTACCGCTCGCTGGGCCTGCGGAACTTCCGCATCCTGCTGAACAGCCTGGGCGACAAGGAGTGCCGCCCCGTCTACCGTGCCGCGTTGCAGGAGTTCCTGCGCGGCCTGGACCTCGACGAGGAGACGCTGCGCCGCGCGGAGATCAACCCGCTGCGCGTGCTCGACGACAAGCGGGACGACGTCCAGAAGCAGCTGACCGGCGCGCCGTTGCTGCGGGACTACCTCTGCGACGCGTGCAAGGCGTACCACGAGGAGGTGCGCGACCTGATCACCGCCGCGGGCGTCACCTTCGAGGACGACCCGAAGCTGGTGCGCGGCCTGGACTACTACACGCGCACCACGTTCGAGTTCGTGCACGACGGTCTCGGCTCGCAGTCCGCGGTGGGCGGCGGCGGCCGCTACGACGGGCTGTCCGAGATGATCGGCGGCCCCGCGCTGCCGTCCGTCGGCTGGGCCCTCGGCGTCGACCGTACGGTGCTGGCGCTGGAGGCGGAGGGCGTCGAACTCGAAATCCCCGCGTCCACCAGTGTGTTCGCGGTGCCGCTCGGGGAGGAGGCGCGCCGGGTGCTGTTCGGCGTGGTCACCGAACTGCGCAAGTTCGGCGTCCCCGCCGACTTCTCGTACGGCGCCAAGGGCCTCAAGGGCGCGATGAAGAACGCCAACCGGTCGGGTGCGCGGTACACCGTCGTGGCCGGTGAGCGTGACCTCGCCGAGGGCGTCGTGCAGCTCAAGGACATGGAGTCCGGTGAGCAGGCGGCGGTCGGCGTCGGCGAGATCGTGGCCGAACTGCGGTCGCGCCTGGGCTGACCCGGCCGTTCCCGTCCCCTCCGCGGTGCGGAGGGGACGGGGCGTCAGAACGCCGGGTACCGGGGGACGGGCAGCAGGGGCCCCGGCCCGACCCGCGCAGCCGGAACGGTCATCCGTCGCGCCGGTCCTTCCAGCGGAACGTCAGCAGGCACAGCAGCAGTCCTCCGACGCACCACGCCCCCAGCACCAGGGCGACCCGCCCGAACTCCCAGCCGCCGGTCTGCTCCAGGACCTGAGCCGACTCGGGCAGGAACACCCCGCGCAGACCCTGGCACATCCACTTGAGGGGGAACAGCGCGCCGATGTTCAGCATCCAGTCCGGGATGGTGTCGATGGCGATGTAGACGCCGGAGATGAACTGGAGGACCAGGAACGGCAGGACGACCACCGAGGTGGCGCTCTTGCCCGACTTCGGGACCGAGCTGACCGCGATGCCGAGGAGCGCGCAGGCCGTCAGGCCGAGGACGAAGATCCAGGCGAAGTCGGCCCACTTGCCGGCGTCCGCGGGCAGGTCGACGTCGTACAGCGTGGTGCCGGCGAGGAGCAGGATCGCCGTCTCCAGCGCGCCGGTGACCAGGACCAGCCAGATCTTGCCGAGGAAGTACGCGGCCGGAGGCATCGGTGTGCCCCGCAGCCGGCGCAGCACCTTCTCGTCCCGTTCGATCGCGATCGATATGCCCAGGGACTGGAAACTGGTGGACATGATGCCCGCGGCCATCATCGCCGGGACGTACAACTGGGAGGCCGTGATGCCCGCTCCCTCCACGTCGTCGCTGAAGATCGACGCGAACAGGAAGAGGAAGACGACCGGGAAGGCGAAGGTGAACACCACCTGGTCGCGCTGCCGGAAGAACTGCCTGATCTCCAGGGCGCCGCGCTTCAGCCCGAGTCCCCAGGCGCCGGGCAGTCTTCCGGTCGCCGTCGCGGTGCGTTCGCGTACGTCGGTCGTGGTCATCGCGCGTCCTCCTGGCCGGTCAGTCGCAGATAGACGTCCTCCAGGGTCGGCCGGCTGATCCGGAGCCCCGGGATCTCCCCGTCGAAGCGGTGGACGAGTTCGGAGACGGTCCTGGTGGGCGTGTCCGTGCGCTCGCTGCGCGCCGTGCCGTCGGTCTCGGTCCACGCGACCGTCGCCTCCGTGCCGAAGCGTTCGCGCAGCGCGGCCGGTTCGCCCTCGGCGACGACCCTGCCCCGCGCGACCACCGCCAGCCGGTCGGCGAGGGCCTCCGCCTCCTCCAGGTAGTGCGTGGTCAGCAGGATCGTCGTGCCCTCGTCGGCGAGCCTGCGGATCAGCTCCCAGAACTGCCGTCGCGCCGCCGGGTCGAAGCCCGTGGTCGGCTCGTCCAGGAGCAGCAGTTCGGGGCCGCCGATGACGCCCAGGGCGACGTCGAGGCGCCTGCGCTGGCCGCCCGACAGCGACTTGATCCGGCTGCCCGCCTTCTGCTCCAGACCGACGAGCCCGATGACCTCCTCGGGATCACGTGGATTCGGGTAATACCGGGCGAAATGCCGCACCGTCTCGTTCACCGTCAACTCGGCGGGCGCCGATTCGTCCTGCCAGACGATGCCGACCCGCGAGCGCCACGCGCGCGTGCCCGAGGCCGGGTCCGAGCCCAGCACCGACACCTCGCCCGCGTCCCGGCGCCGGTTGCCCTGAAGGATCTCCACCGTGGTGCTCTTGCCCGCTCCGTTCGGCCCGAGCAGGCCGAACACCTCACCCCGCCGGATCCCGAGATCGATGCCGTCGACGGCGGTCACGTCCCCGTACTGCTTGCGCAGTCCCCGTACGTCCACCGCGAGTTGCTCCCCGTGTGTCGTCATGGCGACGAGCATCCCCCCGAACCGAACGCTCCGGGGAGAGTGCGCGTACTTTCTTATGTCCACCGAACGGTGGACAAGGGGGCTCGTGCGGCACAATGAGCCTGCCCGCAGGCCCCTTCGAAGCAACGGAAACGGCGTGATGAGCAAGACGACAGTCAAGGACGTCCCGACCGAGCGGGAACGCACCGCGGCTCCCCGGACGGCCGGCGGCAGTCGCGCCCTCGCCCTGCTGCTCGTGATCACGGGCGCGGCCGGTCTCCTTGCCGCGTGGGTCATCACGATCGACAAGTTCAAGCTCCTGGAGAACCCGAACTTCGTGCCCGGGTGCAGCCTGAACCCGGTGGTCTCCTGCGGCAACATCATGAAGAGCGACCAGGCCTCCGCCTTCGGCTTCCCGAATCCGATGCTCGGTCTCGTCGCCTACGGCATGGTGATCTGCGTCGGCATGAGCCTGCTCGCCCGCGCCACGTTCCCCCGCTGGTACTGGCTCACCTTCAACTTCGGCACGCTCTTCGGCGTCGCGTTCTGCACCTGGCTGCAGTTCCAGTCGCTGTACCGGATCAACTCGCTGTGCCTGTGGTGCAGCCTCGCCTGGGTCGCCACGATCACCATGTTCTGGTATGTGACGTCCTTCAACGTCCGCAACGGCTTCCTGCCCGCCCCGCGCTGGGCGAAGGGCTTCTTCGGCGAGTTCACCTGGGTCCTGCCCGTGCTGCACATCGGCATCATCGGCATGCTGATCCTGACCCGCTGGTGGGACTTCTGGACCAGCTGACCGCCCCGCGGGGATTGTCAGTGGCGTGACATAGGGTTTTGGACGTGGAGCCCGACCTGTTCACCGCCGCAGCAGAAGAACGCCAGGAGAAGGACCCGTCCAGCAGTCCCCTGGCGGTGCGGATGCGCCCGCGCACCCTCGACGACGTCGTGGGCCAGCAGCATCTGCTGAAGCCGGGCTCACCCCTGCGCAGACTCGTCGCCGAGGGCGGCGGCGGTCCGGCCGGGCCGTCCTCGGTCATCCTCTGGGGCCCGCCCGGCACCGGAAAGACGACCCTCGCGTACGTCGTCTCCAAAGCCACCGAGAAGCGATTCGTCGAGCTCTCCGCGATCACCGCCGGCGTCAAGGAGGTGCGCGCCGTCATCGACGGCGCCCGCCGGGCCACCGGCGGCTTCGGCAAGGAGACCGTCCTCTTCCTCGACGAGATCCACCGCTTCAGCAAGGCCCAGCAGGACTCCCTGCTGCCGGCCGTCGAGAACCGCTGGGTCACGCTGATCGCCGCCACCACCGAGAACCCCTACTTCTCGGTGATCTCCCCCCTGCTCTCCCGCTCCCTGCTCCTCACCCTGGAGCCGCTCACCGACGACGACCTGCGCGCGCTGCTGCGCCGGGCCCTCGGTGACGAGCGCGGCCTCAAGGGCGCCGTCGGCCTCCCCGAGGACACCGAGGAGCACCTGCTGCGGATCGCCGGCGGAGACGCCCGCCGGGCCCTGACCGCGCTGGAGGCGGCCGCCGGCGCGGCCCTCGACAAGGGCGAGCCGGAGATCACCCTCCAGACCCTGGAGGAGACCGTCGACCGCGCCGCCGTGACGTACGACCGCGACGGCGACCAGCACTACGACGTGGCGAGCGCGCTCATCAAGTCCATCCGCGGCTCCGACGTGGACGCCGCCCTGCACTACCTCGCCCGGATGATCGACGCCGGCGAGGACCCCCGCTTCATCGCCCGCCGCCTGATGATCTCCGCCAGCGAGGACATCGGCCTCGCCGACCCGAACGCGCTGCCCACGGCCGTCGCCGCCGCCCAGGCGGTCGCGATGATCGGCTTCCCCGAGGCCGCGCTCACCCTGAGCCACGCGACGATCGCCCTCGCCCTCGCCCCCAAGTCCAACGCGGCGACGACCGCCATCGGCGCCGCCCTGGAGGACGTCCGCAAGGGCCACGCCGGACCCGTGCCGACCCATCTGCGTGACGGGCACTACAAGGGCGCGGCCAAGCTCGGCCACGCCCAGGGCTACGTGTACCCGCACGACCTGCCCGAAGGCATCGCCGCCCAGCAGTACGCGCCGGAGGAGCTCAAGGACCGGGAGTACTACACCCCGACCCGCCACGGATCCGAGGCGCGCTACGCGGACGCCGTGGAGTGGACAAGGAAGCACCTCGGTCGAGGGCGCTCCTGAGCACCCTGTACGATGTCTCGAAGCGCTGCGTCCCGTGTCCGGCTCCGGTCGGCACCACCAGAACGGGACATTCAGCCGGAGCCCCTGCCGTCATGGAGGGATTCCAGGAGCGTCGCGCACCGTCGAAGGTGTCGCGGGCAACCCACCACCACCCGGATCTCCGGGACCGGTCGGTGGGTCACTCGCGTGCTGCACGTATGTGCCCAGACCCAGGAGCGGCTGCCCGCCCCGCCCACGTGGATCCTCACGTCGACGGGAAGGGTTTCCCGGGCTGCGGATTGCGACCTCCCCTAACCCTGGTGAAGCCGTATTCGCATCCGAAACATGAGGTGTTTGGTTCATGCCGAACCAGTCCCGCCCCAAGGTCAAGAAGTCGCGTGCCCTCGGCATCGCGCTGACCCCGAAGGCCGTCAAGTACTTCGAGGCCCGCCCCTACCCGCCGGGCGAGCACGGCCGCGGCCGCAAGCAGAACTCGGACTACAAGGTCCGTCTGCTGGAGAAGCAGCGTCTGCGCGCGCAGTACGACGTGTCCGAGCGCCAGCTCGTCCGCGCCTACGAGCGTGCCGCCAAGACGCAGGGCAAGACCGGTGAGGCCCTGGTCATCGAGCTCGAGCGCCGTCTCGACGCGCTGGTGCTGCGTTCGGGCATCGCCCGCACGATCTACCAGGCCCGCCAGATGGTCGTCCACGGCCACATCGAGGTCAACGGCGGCAAGGTCGACAAGCCGTCGTTCCGTGTCCGTCCCGACGACGTCGTGATGGTCCGCGAGCGCAGCCGCAGCAAGACCCTGTTCGAG
Organism: Streptomyces sp. NBC_01428; assembly: GCF_036231965.1. Taxonomy (NCBI): domain Bacteria; kingdom Bacillati; phylum Actinomycetota; class Actinomycetes; order Kitasatosporales; family Streptomycetaceae; genus Streptomyces; species Streptomyces sp. NBC_01428. The sequence continues at coordinate 7,442,183 of NZ_CP109499.1, forward strand.
GTCTCCCGTGCCGGTGGGTTCGCCCCCGACGGTGAGACCCCGCGCTACCTCCAGGTGAACCTCCCGGCCCTGGCGTTCCGCCTGGACCGCGAGCCGAACCGCAAGGAGATCCCGGTGATCTGCGACGAGCAGCTCGTCGTCGAGTACTACGCCCGCTGATCTACTTCCGGCGGACGTGGCACCACCTGCGCGTCAGTGTCAGCCCGTCGTCTCCCCGCCCTTCGCGGTGGGGGAGACGGCGGGCTTTCGCATGTCCGGGGGCAGTCTGCGCGGCGACGGCACCACCCCGAGCGGCGGCGTTCCCGCCCCGCCGAGCGCCCGGGCGACCGCGGCCTCCTGCCCGAGCAGCTCCCCCTCCCGCACGCACGCCTCGTACCGCTCGTCGCCCAGCAGCTGTCGGGCCAGCGACGCGCAGCGCTCGTGCGGCGCGTTGTAGTACGCCGAGCCGAACAGCGGCAGGCCCACCGACGGCCACATCCGCGACGCCGCCCCCTGGAGCAGCGCGGCCTCGGCCGGATCGCCCTCCACCACCGTGATCAGCGCGAGCAGCTCGACCGCGAGGACGGCGCCGAGCAGATCGTGGAAGGCGTGCGCGATACCGAGCCCCCGTCGCAGGAGGTCCCGGGCGCGCCCGGGATCGCCGCCCGCCTGGGCCTCGTACGCCAGGACGTAGAGCGCGTACCCGAGCGCCCAGCGCTCACCGTGGTCCTCGCAGACCCGGCGGACGTCCTCGCACAGTTTCACCGCGCCCGGCAGATCGCCCTGGAAGGCGAGCGCCATCGCGAGTTCGACCTGCCCCATCAGCACATTGCTGTTGAGCTCGCCGATCTCGTGATAGCGGTCGAGGGCCGAGCGCAGCAGCGTCTCGGCGCGCGTCATGTCGTCCGTCACCAGGGCCAGACAGCCGGTGCGGTGCTCGGCGTACGCGATCGCCACGGCGTTCTCGGCGCGCTCCGCCTCCTCACGGCACTCGTGGAGCGCCGACAGCGCGGGCACCGAGTCGCCCTGGAGGACCGCCACATAGCCGAGCACCCACAGGGCTTTCAGCCGCGACTGGTCCCGGTCGCCGTCCAGCTCGACACTGCGCTCCAGCCAGTGCCGGCCCTCGGAGAGCCGGCCGCAGCCCACCCAGTAGAACCAGAGGGCGCCCGCCAGGTACTGGCCGAGATGGGCGTCGTCCGGCTCGGTCAGCGAGAACTCCAGCGCGCAGCGCAGATTCGGCAGTTCCGTCTCGACCCGCGCCGCGACCTCGCCCTGGCGCGGGGAGAACCAGTCGAGCTCGCACCAGGTGGCGAGCCCCATGTACCAGTCGCGGTGCCGGCGGCGCAGCCGCTCCGCGTCCCCCGTCGCCTCCAGCCACTCGGCGCCGTACGCCCGGACCGTGTCGAGCATCCGGTAGCGCACCCCGGCCGCCGTCTCCTCGCGGGACAGCACGGACTGCGCGAGCAGCGCGTCCAGTACGTCGAGGACGTCGTCGGCGTGCAGCCCGTCCCCGCTGCACACGTACTCGGCGGCCTCCAGGTCGAACCGGCCGGCGAACACCGACAGCCGGGACCACAGCAGGCGCTCCTCCGGGGTGCACAGCTCATGGCTCCAGCCGATCGCGGTCCGCAGCGTCTGATGCCGGGGCAGTGCGTCCCGCCCGCCCCCGGTCAGCAGCCGGAACCGGTCCTCCAGCCGCGCGAGCAACTGACCGGGGGAGAGGGCGCTGAGGCGTCCGGCCGCCAGCTCCACCGCCAGCGGGATCCCGTCCAGGCGACGGCACAGCTCCAGGACGTCGGCCCGGTTCCCCTCGTCCAGCGTGAATCCGGGGACCCGCGCCGCCGCCCGGTCCACGAACAGCTCCGCCGCCTCCGCCTCGGCCAGCGGGGCCAGCGGGAAGACCCGCTCGCCCCCGAGATCCAGCGGCCGGCGTCCCACGGCCAGCACCCGCAGTTCCGGCGCCCTGCGCAGCAGCTCGGCCACCAGCGAGGCGGTCACCTCCACCAGGTGCTCGAAGCCGTCCAGGACGAGCAGGAGGCGTCGGTCGGCGAGATGGCCGAGCAGCACCTGCCGCGGCGGCTTCGCGGTGTGGTCCGTCAGGCCGAGGGCCTCCAGCACCGCGTACTCGACGAGTCCCGGATCGTGCACGGCGGACAGATCCACGCGGTGTACCGCGCCCGGACGGTCCGCGCTCGCCGCCGCGTGCACCGCGAAACGGGACTTTCCGACGCCACCGACCCCGGTCACCGTGACCAGCCTGACCGTTTCCAGCAGCTCGGCCAGCCGCGCCAGTTCGGCCGAGCGCCCCACGAACGCGTCGAGTTCCAGGGGCAGATTGCCGGATGTCGCGGGAGCGGAGCGCCGGGCGGGCTGAGAACGCTGCATGGGATACGGAGCGTACTGACCTGTGAGCACTCCGTACAATCGCTTCGCGCAACTCCGGGTGCGGCAGCCGGTAATGCGGTACGGAGCCGCGGCGTCGGCGCGATAGGCTCGGGTGACGACTTTTCGATGATCAGGCACGCAGTCAGGGAGCGGGTGCAACAGTGACCGGTGGTGAGGTGGCCGGGATCCTGGTGGCCGTGTTCTGGGCGATCCTGGTGTCCTTCCTCGCCGTCGCGCTGGCGAGACTGGCCCAGACGCTCCGGGCGACCACCAAGCTCGTGGCGGACGTGACCGAACAGGCCGTCCCGCTCCTGGCGGACGCGTCGGCGGCCGTGCGCTCCGCGCAGACCCAGATCGACCGCGTCGACGCCATCGCGTCGGACGTCCAGGAGGTGACGTCGAACGCGTCGGCCCTGTCGACGACCGTCGCCTCCACCTTCGGCGGCCCCCTGGTCAAGGTCGCGGCGTTCGGTTACGGCGTGCGCCGGGCCATCGGAGGCCGTCGAGAGAACGAGCCCCCCAAGGCGTCCCGGCGAACCGTGATCGTGGGCCGCACCGTCCCGTCGTCGCGACGGGGAAAGCGGAAGAAGGACTGACGCAGCGATGTTCCGCCGTACGTTCTGGTTCACCGCAGGCGCAGCCGCGGGTGTATGGGCCACCACCAAGGTCAACCGCAAGATCCGGGCGCTGACCCCCGAGAGCCTCGCGGCGCAGGCCGCCAACAAGGCGATCGACGCGGGTCACCGGCTCAAGGACTTCGCCCTCGACGTCCGGGACGGGATGGCCCAGCGGGAGGCCGAACTCGGCGAGGTGCTCGGCCTGAACGGCCGCACCGACCCCGAACTCCCCACGCAGCGCCGGATCGCCGCGATCGGCGAAGCCGGGCAGCCCGGCAACGACAAGCAGATCAAGTACATCGAGAACACGACGTACACGTACAACCGGAATGAGGACCACTGATGGAGTCGGCTGAAATCCGCCGCCGCTGGTTGAGCTTCTACGAGGAGCGCGGTCACACCGTCGTCCCTTCGGCGTCGCTCATCGCGGACGACCCGACTCTGCTCCTGGTCCCCGCCGGCATGGTCCCCTTCAAGCCGTACTTCCTCGGTGAGGTCAAGCCGCCGTGGTCGCGCGCCACCAGCGTGCAGAAGTGCGTGCGCACGCCCGACATCGAAGAGGTCGGCAAGACCACCCGGCACGGCACGTTCTTCCAGATGTGCGGCAACTTCTCCTTCGGCGACTACTTCAAGGAAGGCGCCATCACCTACGCCTGGGAGCTGCTCACGCTGCCCCGGGACAAGGGTGGTTACGGGCTCGACCCGGAGCGCCTGTGGATCACGGTCTACCTGGAGGACGACGAGGCCGAGGCCATCTGGCGCGACAAGATCGGCGTCCCGGCCGAGCGCATCCAGCGCCTCGGCAAGAAGGACAACTACTGGTCCATGGGCGTCCCCGGACCCTGCGGCCCGTGCTCCGAGATCAACTACGACCGCGGCCCCGAGTTCGGCGTCGAGGGCGGCCCGGCCGTCAACGACGAGCGCTACGTGGAGATCTGGAACCTGGTCTTCATGCAGTACGAGCGCGGCGAGGGCATCTCGAAGGAAGACTTCGAGATCCTCGGCGAGCTGCCCAGCAAGAACATCGACACCGGCCTCGGCCTGGAACGTCTCGCGATGATCCTGCAGGACGTGCAGAACCTGTACGAGATCGACACCTCCATGGCGGTCATCAGGAAGGCCACAGAGCTGACCGGTGTCGAGTACGGGGCGGCCCCCGACTCCGACGTCTCGCTGCGCGTGGTCACCGACCACATGCGCACCTCCGTCATGCTCATCGGTGACGGCGTGAGCCCCGGCAACGAGGGCCGCGGCTACGTCCTGCGCCGCATCATGCGCCGCGCCATCCGCAACATGCGCCTGCTCGGTGCCACGGGTCTCGTCGTCAAGGACCTCGTCGACGTCGTGATCGAGATGATGGGTCAGCAGTACCCCGAGCTGGTCAGCGACCGGCAGCGGATCGAGACCGTGGCCCTCGCCGAGGAGGCCGCCTTCGTCAAGACGCTGAAGGCCGGCACGAACATCCTCGACACCGCGATCTCCGACACCAAGGAGTCCGGCGGCACGGTCCTCGCCGGCGACAAGGCGTTCCTGCTCCACGACACCTGGGGCTTCCCGATCGACCTCACCCTGGAGATGGCCGCCGAACAGGGCCTCTCGGTGGACGAGGACGGGTTCCGCCGCCTGATGAAGGAGCAGCGGGACAAGGCCAAGGCCGACGCCCGCGCCAAGAAGACCGGTCACGCCGACCTCGGCGCCTACCGCCAGATCGCGGACGCCGCCGGCGAGACGGACTTCATCGGGTACGACCGCACCGAGGGCGAGTCGACCATCGTCGGCATCCTCGTCGACGGTGTCTCCTCCCCGGCCGCCACCGAGGGCGACGAGGTCGAGATCGTCCTCGACCGGACCCCCTTCTACGCCGAGGGCGGCGGCCAGATCGGCGACACCGGCCGCATCCGGGTCGAGTCCGGCGCGATCATCGAGATCCGCGACTGCCAGAAGCCCGTTCCCGGTGTGTACGTCCACAAGGGCGTCGTGCAGGTCGGCGAGGCCACCGTCGGTGCCAAGGCGCAGGCCGTCATCGACGTGCGCCGCCGCACCGCCATCGCCCGCGCCCACTCGGCCACCCACCTCACGCACCAGGCGCTGCGGGACGCGCTGGGCCCGACGGCCGCCCAGGCCGGTTCCGAGAACCAGCCCGGCCGCTTCCGCTTCGACTTCGGTTCCCCGTCGGCCGTCCCCACGGCCGTCATGACCGACGTCGAGCAGCAGATCAACGAGGTGCTCGCCCGCGACCTGGACGTCGAGGCCGAGGTCATGAGCATCGACGAGGCCAAGAAGCAGGGCGCCATCGCCGAGTTCGGCGAGAAGTACGGCGAGCGCGTCCGCGTCGTGACCATCGGCGACTTCTCCAAGGAGCTGTGCGGCGGCACGCACGTGCACAACACCGCCCAGCTCGGCCTGGTCAAGCTGCTCGGCGAGTCGTCCATCGGCTCCGGCGTGCGCCGCATCGAGGCCCTCGTCGGCGTCGACGCGTACAACTTCCTCGCCCGTGAGCACACGGTCGTCGCCCAGCTCCAGGAACTGGTCAAGGGCCGCGCCGAGGAGCTTCCGGAGAAGGTCTCCGCCATGCTCGGCAAGCTGAAGGACGCCGAGAAGGAGATCGAGAAGTTCCGCGCGGAGAAGGTCCTCCAGGCCGCCGCCGGTCTCGTCGAGTCCGCCCAGGACGTCAACGGCGTCGCCCTGGTCACCGGCCAGGTACCGGACGGCACCGGCGCCGACGACCTGCGCAAGCTGGTCCTCGACGTGCGCGGCCGCATCCAGGGCGGACGGGCCGCCGTCGTGGCCCTGTTCACCGTGGCCGGCGGCAAGCCGCTGACGGTCATCGCCACCAACGAGGCCGCCCGTGAGCGCGGGCTCAAGGCCGGCGAGCTGGTGCGGGCCGCGGCCAAGACCCTCGGCGGTGGCGGTGGCGGCAAGCCGGACGTCGCCCAGGGCGGCGGCCAGAACCCGGCCGCCATCGGCGACGCCGTCGCCGCGGTCCAGCGCCTCGTCGCCGAGACGGCAAAGTAAGAAGATCGTGGAGATGCGCAGAGGACGACGGCTCGCGATCGACGTCGGGGACGCCCGGATCGGGGTCGCCTCGTGCGACCCCGACGGGATCCTCGCGACACCGGTGGAGACGGTCCCGGGACGTGACGTCCCGGCCGCCCACCGCCGGCTGAAGCAGCTCGTCGAGGAGTACGAACCGATCGAGGTCGTCGTCGGTCTCCCTCGCTCCCTCAAGGGGGGCGAGGGGCCCGCCGCCGTCAAGGTCCGTGCCTTCACCCAGGAGCTCGCGCGGGGGATCGCGCCCGTTCCGGTGCGGCTCGTGGACGAGCGGATGACCACGGTGACGGCCAGTCAGGGGTTGCGCGCCTCGGGCGTGAAGTCGAAGAAGGGCCGGTCGGTCATCGACCAGGCGGCCGCCGTCGTCATTCTCCAGCAGGCCCTGGAATCCGAACGGGTGTCAGGTAAATCTCCCGGCGAGGGCGTCGAAGTGGTCATGTGATCGCGATACGGTAACGTTCCGCGCGATGCGGTGGTGTTCGAACAGCCCCCGCACAGCAAAGAGGCGGACGGGAGCCGAGCCACTGGAGCCGGCAGCTGCCGGCTCGCGGCTCGTAGGGGATCGATGACTGAGTATGGCCGGGGCCCAGGCTCCGAACCGTGGCATCCGGAGGACCCGTTGTACGGGGACAGCGGATGGGGCGGACAGGCCGCCGACGGCCGGTCCGCCTACGACGGCGGCCAGCCGCAGCACTATCCGCAGGCCCAGCCGCACCAGGCCCAGCAGGGCGACTGGGGCACCGGCGGGCAGGCGTACGGCCAAGGGCAGCAGCAGTACCAGCAGCCTCAGGGCGGTCCCGGCCAGTACCAGGACCAGGGACAGCCGCAGTACCAGGGCCAGCCGCAGTTCCACGGGCAGCAGCAGTACCCCGGCCAGGGGCACCCCCCGTACACGGACCAGTCGCAGCAGCACTACGACCCCCAGGGCCGGCAGCAGTACCCCGATCAGGGGCAGCAGCAGTACGGCGGTCAGGGCGGGCAGCAGTACGAGTCGGGCGAATGGCAGACCGGGGGTCACCCCCAGGTGTCCTACGGCGCCGACCCGACCGACCCCTACGCGGGCCAGTACACCGGCGAGCAGCCCGACTTCTACAACACCCCCGAGGCCTATCCGCCGCCCGAGCCCCCCGCCCGGCGCCGCGCCGAGCCCGAGCCGAAGACGGACTGGGACCCGGGTCCCGACCAGGGCGAGCACGCCTTCTTCGCGGGCGGCGACGATGACGACGACCTCGACGACGATGACGACCCCAAGGGCCGCCGCGGCCGCGGCGACCGCAAGGGCCGGGGCGGCGGCAAGGGCAAGAAGCGGCGCAGCGGCTGCGCGTGCCTGGTGGTCGTCGCGGTCTTCGGCGGCGGCCTCGCCGGTGTCGGCTACTTCGGCTACCACTACTACCAGAACCGTTTCGGCTCGGCGCCCGACTACGCGGGCGACGGCTCGGGCCAGGTGACCGTCGAGATCGGCAAGGGCGCCGGCGGCTACGAGATCGGCCAGAAACTCAAAGCGCTCGGCGTCGTCAAGAGCGTGGACGCCTTCGTCTCCGCCCAGCAGGAGAATCCGCAGGGCAAGAGGATCCAGGCGGGCGCCTATCTGCTGCGCAAGGGGATGTCCGCGGCGAGTGCCGTCGAATTGATGCTCGACCCCAAGAGTCAGAACAACGTGGTCGTCGCCCCCGGGAACCGGAACGCCACGGTCTACGCGTCGATCGACAAACAGCTCGGCCTCTCCAAGGGCACCACGAGTGGTGTCGCGAAGAAGGACTACAAGAGCCTCGGTCTGCCGAGCTGGGCGAACAGCAACAAGGACATAAAGGATCCCCTCGAAGGATTCCTCTGGCCCGCCACCTACCCCGCGGCCAAGGGGATGAAGCCGGAGAGCGTGCTCAAGGGCATGGTGAAGCAGGCGTCCAGCAACTACGCGGCCATGGGGCTCGCGGAGAAGGCGAAGTCCCTCAAACTCGCCGACCCGTTGCAGGTCGTCACGGTCGCCAGTCTCGTCGAGGCCGAGGGCAAGACGCACGACGACTACCGGAAGATGGCCGAGGTCGTCTACAACCGTCTCAAGGCCACCAACACCGAGACGAACCAATTGCTGCAGTTCGACTCGACCTTCAATTATCTGAAGGGCCAGAGCAACATCCACATCAGCGAGTCCGAGATCAACAGCAACAAGGACCCGTACAACACGTACACGCAGAGGGGACTTCCGCCCGGCCCGATCGGCAATCCGGGTGTCGAGGCCCTTAAAGCGACGCTCAATCCGACGAGCGACGGCTGGATGTATTTCGTGGCGACCGACGGTCACAGCAAGACCGAATTCGCCAAGACGAACGCCGACTTCGAGAAGCTCAAGGAAAAGTTCAATGACAGTTCGGGCAATTGATGCCCGCCGGGCCGCCGTGCTCGGGTCGCCGATCGCCCACTCCCTCTCGCCGGTGCTGCACCGCGCCGCGTACCGGGAGCTGGGCCTCGCCGACTGGTCGTACGACCGTTTCGAGGTCGACGAGGAGTCGCTGACCGGCTTCCTCGACGGGCTCGGCCCCGAGTGGGCCGGGCTGTCGCTGACCATGCCGCTCAAGCGGGCCGTCATTCCGCTGCTCGACGGGGTCACCGAGACCGCCGCCTCCGTCGAGGCCGTCAACACCGTGGTGTTCGCCGAGGACGGGCGGCGCACCGGAGACAACACCGACATCCCGGGGATGGTCGCGGCGCTGCGCGAGCGCGGGATCGAGCAGGTCGACTCGGCCGCGATCCTCGGTGCCGGTGCCACCGCCTCCTCCGCTCTGGCCGCGCTCGCGCGGATCTGCACCGGCGAGGTCGTCGCGTACGTCCGCAGCGCGGAGCGGGCCGCCGAGATGCGGCAGTGGGGCGAGCGTCTCGGCGTCGAGGTGCGGACCGCCGACTGGGCGGACGCCGCCGAGGCGCTGCGGGCACCGCTGGTGATCGCCACGACCCCGGCGGGCACCACGGACGCCCTGGCCGGAGCCGTCCCGGAACGCCCGGCAACCCTGTTCGACGTGCTCTACGACCCGTGGCCCACGGACCTCGCGGCCCGCTGGTCGGCGTACGGCGGTGCCGTCGTCGGCGGACTCGACCTGCTCGTCCACCAGGCGGTGCTGCAGGTGGAGCAGATGACCGGGCGCGCCCCCGCCCCGCTCGACGTCATGCGCAAGGCCGGCGAACACGCCCTCGCGGCCCGTTAGAGCCCGGCGACAGGACGCTCCGCACACCCTTTGGCTCGCCCCGGCGCGCCGCTCAGGGGCCGCCGCGCCCCGGACGGCCGCGTCCGCCTGATGGACCTGCGGCCGGTTCCCCCCGTCGGACGTGGGAGGATCGGGGGTGGCGGGCCAGGGCCGCGCACCCGGTCGCGCCGTCGCCGTACGCGAGGACGCGCGTACGCAGCAGCAGCACCAGGGCGCGAGCATGAGGAGCACCGTTGAGCAGGTTGCGCTGGCTGACCGCGGGGGAGTCCCACGGTCCCGCACTCGTCGCCACGCTGGAGGGACTTCCCGCCGGCGTGCCGATCACCACGGACATGGTGGCGGACCACCTGGCCCGGCGGCGCCTCGGCTATGGACGCGGTGCCCGGATGAAGTTCGAGCGTGACGAGGTCACCTTCCTCGGTGGCGTCCGGCACGGACTCACCCTCGGCTCCCCGATCGCCGTCATGGTCGGCAACACCGAGTGGCCCAAGTGGGAGCAGGTCATGGCGGCCGACCCGGTCGCCCCGGAGATCCTCGCCGACCTCGCCCGCAACGCCCCGCTGACCCGCCCCCGGCCCGGCCACGCCGACCTCGCCGGCATGCAGAAGTACGGCTTCGACGAGGCCCGGCCGATCCTGGAGCGCGCCTCCGCCCGCGAGACCGCGGCCCGCGTCGCGCTCGGCGCGATCGCCCGCTCGTACCTCAAGGAGACGGCCGGGATCGAGATCGTCTCCCACGTCGTCGAGCTGGCCGCCGCCAAGGCGCCCTACGGCGTCCTGCCCAAGCCCTCCGACGTCGAGAAGCTCGACGCCGACCCGGTGCGCTGCCTCGACGCCGACGCGTCGAAGGCGATGGTCGCGGAGATCGACCAGGCCCACAAGGACGGCGACACCCTCGGCGGCGTCGTCGAGGTGCTCGCGTACGGCGTGCCGGTGGGCCTCGGCTCGCACGTGCACTGGGACCGGCGCCTCGACGCCCGGCTCGCGGCCGCGCTCATGGGCATCCAGGCGATCAAGGGCGTCGAGGTCGGCGACGGCTTCGACCTGGCCCGCGTACCCGGCTCCCAGGCGCACGACGAGATCGTCCACACCGCGGACGGCATCCGGCGCTCCACCGGCCGCTCCGGCGGCACCGAGGGCGGCCTCACCACCGGCGAACTGCTGCGCGTCCGCGCCGCGATGAAGCCGATCGCCACCGTGCCGCGCGCGCTGGCCACCATCGACGTCGCCACCGGCGAGGCCGCCAAGGCCCACCACCAGCGCTCGGACGTCTGTGCCGTCCCGGCCGCCGGCATCGTCGCCGAGGCCATGGTCGCGCTCGTCCTCGCCGACGCCGTGGCGGAGAAGTTCGGTGGCGACAGCGTCCCCGAGACCCGCCGCAACGTGACCGGCTACCTCGAGAACCTGGCCATCCGGTGACCGCCCCACGACTGGTCCTCGTCGGCCCCATGGGGGTCGGCAAGTCCACGGTGGGCGCGCTCGTCGCCGAGCGGCTCGGCTGCGTCTACCGGGACACGGACGACGACATCGTCACCGCGCAGGGCCGCACCATCGCCGACATCTTCGTCGACGAGGGCGAGGCCGCCTTCCGCGCGATCGAGAAGCGTGCCGTGCACGAGGCGCTCGCCGGACACGACGGCGTGCTCGCGCTCGGCGGCGGCTCGATCCTCGACGAGGACACCCGCGCGCTGCTCGCCGGCCACCAGGTCGTCTACCTCTCCATGGACGTGGAGGAGGCGGTCCAGCGCACCGGCCTGAACGCGGCCCGGCCACTGCTCGCCGTCAACCCGCGCCGGCAGTGGCGCGAGCTGATGGAAGCCCGCCGCCCCCTGTACACCGAAGTCGCCCGCGCGGTCGTGGCGACCGACGGCCGCACCCCCGATGAGGTCGCCCGAGCGGTCCTCGACGCACTGGAGTTGAAGGAAGCATGAGCGAGGCAGTGACCCGCATCCAGGTCGGTGGCACCGCGGGCACCGATCCCTACGAGGTCCTGGTCGGACGTCAACTCCTGGGCGAACTGGCCGGGTTGATCGGCGAGAAGGCCAAGCGGGTCGCCGTGGTCCACCCCGAGGCACTCGCCGGGACGGGCGAGGCGCTCCGCGCCGACCTCGCGGACCAGGGCTACGAGGCCGTCGCCATCCAGGTGCCGAACGCCGAGGAGGCCAAGACCGTCGAGGTCGCCGCCTACTGCTGGAAGGCGCTCGGCCAGTCCGGCTTCACCCGCACCGACGTGATCGTCGGCGTGGGCGGCGGCGCCACCACCGACCTGGCCGGCTTCGTCGCCGCCAGCTGGCTGCGCGGAGTGCGCTGGATCGCCGTCCCCACCACCGTGCTCGGCATGGTCGACGCGGCGGTCGGCGGCAAGACCGGCATCAACACCGCCGAGGGCAAGAACCTCGTCGGCGCCTTCCACCCGCCCGCCGGCGTGCTCTGCGACCTGGCCGCGCTCGACTCGCTGCCGGTCAACGACTTCGTCTCCGGACTCGCCGAGGTCATCAAGGCCGGCTTCATCGCGGACCCGGCGATCCTCGAACTCATCGAGTCCGACCCGGAAGCCGCACGGACGCCCGCCGGCCCGCACACCGCCGAGCTGATCGAGCGTTCCATCAAGGTCAAGGCGGAGGTCGTCTCCGGCGACCTCAAGGAGTCGGGGCTCCGCGAGATCCTCAACTACGGCCACACGCTCGCGCACGCCATCGAGAAGAACGAGCGCTACAAGTGGCGGCACGGCGCGGCCGTTTCCGTCGGCATGCACTTCGCCGCCGAACTCGGCCGTCTCGCGGGCCGGTTGGACGACGCGACCGCCGACCGCCACCGCGCGGTCCTGGAGTCCGTCGGCCTCCCGCTGACCTACCGCTACGACCAGTGGCCGAAGCTCCTGGAGAACATGAAGGTCGACAAGAAGTCCCGCGGCGACCTGCTGCGCTTCATCGTCCTCGACGGACTGGCCAAGCCCACCGTCCTGGAGGGCCCCGACCCGGCCGTCCTCCTGGCCGCGTACGGCGAGGTCGCCGAGTAGCAGCGACGGCCCGGCGCACGTATGCACCGGGAACACCCTGCTCAACCCGTTCTGCCCCTCTCCACCGGGCACTTCGCACGTTCCCCGGCCGTTCACACAACGACGGCCGGGGAAGGTACCGTTCGGTAGCGGCGGGACCGATGTCCCGTCCGCCAGCGCCCATTGCCTGTACGAGACGGAGTGGCACCGGATGCAGCACGCAGTGGGGGCCCCGCTGCCGCCGCCCCATCAGCCGGGGCACGGACCGGCCGCAGGCTGGTCACCGGCCGGACATCACCCGGGGCAGCCGGGTCCGGCACCCGCTCCCGGATTCGCCGGAGGACCGGTCCCGCCGGGCGCCCCTCCCGCCCAACCCCCGCAGCACCCCATGGCGCCGCACCACGCGCCCGGGCCGCCTCCGCAGCACCCCTCCGCGCAGCCCCCGCAGCACCTCCCCGGGCCGCCGCCGGAGACCACCGGGCACGTGCAGCTGCCTCCGGGCGCCCCGGTCGCCATGCCGAGCCCTCCGCCGGCCCCCGGCACCCCCGACCCGGCCGCCACCACCCTCGCGGTCCTGCTCATCGGCCCCGCGGGCGCCGGCAAGACCAGCGTCGCCAAGTACTGGGCCGACCACCGCCGCGTGCCCACCGCCCACATCAGCCTCGACGACGTACGCGAGTGGGTGCGCTCGGGCTTCGCCGACCCGCAGACGGGGTGGAACGACCACTCCGAGGCGCAGTACCGCCTGGCCCGCCGCACCTGCGGCTTCGCCGCGCGGAACTTCCTGGCCAACGGCATCTCCTGCATCCTCGACGACGCGGTCTTCCCGGACCGTCCCGTCGTCGGCCTCGGCGGATGGAAGCGGCACGTCGGCCCCGGTCTGCTGCCGGTCGTCCTCCTGCCGGGCCTGGAAGTCGTCCTGGAGCGCAACGCGGAGCGCTCGGGAAACCGCCGCCTCAGCGACGAGGAGGTCGCCCGCATCCACGGCCGGATGGCCGGCTGGTACGGCTCGGGCCTGCCGATCATCGACAACTCCCAGCTCGACGTGGCCGCCACGGCCCGCGTCCTGGACGACGTCCTCGCCCGGTCGATCGCCAGCCCGCCCCAGTGGTGACCCACCCCTGACAGCGCGTACGACACCGTCCGGCCCGCCCGCCACGGACCCGTCCGGCCTCCCCGCCGGACCCGTCCGGCCCTCTGGAACGGCGCCATCCGCCCGCCGCTCGTACGCTCGGTCTCATGTCAGAGGTGTACGCGACCCGCAGAGAGCGGCTCCGGGAGCGCTGTACGGCGAGCGGCAGCGCGACCGCGCTGGTGACCCGCCCCGCCAACGTGAGGTATCTCGCCGGTGCCGCGCCGCACGGCTCCGTCCTGCTGCTGCTCGGCCGCGGCGAGGACGTGCTGCTGTGCGGCGGACCGCCGACCGGTGACGCCGCCGAGGGACGCCCGGACGAGGCGGTGGACGTCAGGGTGCTGCCGCGGGCCGGCGGAGATCCGGCCGTCGCCGCGGCGGGCATGGCCGCGGGACAGGGCGCCGAGTCCCTCGCCGTCGAGGAGCACCACCTGACCGTGACCCGTCACCGCGCCCTCGGCTCGGTGGCACCCCGGCTGCGCCTCGCGGACCTGGGCGGCGCGGTCGAGCAGCTGCGGGTCATCAAGGACGAGGAGGAGATCTCCTCCCTGCGGATCGGCGCGGAGATCGCCGACCAGGCACTCGGCGAACTCCTGGAATCCATCCTCGTCGGCCGGACGGAACGCCATCTCGCGCTGGAACTGGAGCGCAGGCTCGTCGACCACGGAGCGGACGGCCCGGCCTTCGCGACCTCGGTCGGCACCGGCCCGAATTCGGGCAGGCGGGGCCACCGTCCCACCGACCGGCGGGTGGAGGAGGGCGACTTCCTCTCCGTCTGTCTCGGCGCGACCTACCGGGGCTACCGCTGTGAGATCGGCCGTACGTTCGTGATCGGCACCTCGCCCGCCGACTGGCAGATCGAGCTGTACGACCTCGTCTTCGCCGCTCAGCGCGCCGGACGGGAGGCGCTGCTGCCCGGTGCCGCCTACCGCGACGTGGACCGCGCGGCCCGTCAGGTGCTCGACTCCGCGGGACACACGGAAGGCGTCTCCTCCCTCACCGGGCACGGTGTCGGGCTCGAAATCGACGAGGACCCGCAGCTTGCCCCCGCGGCCATGGGTAAACTGGACGCTTGCGTGCCGGTCACCGTCGAACCGGGGGTCCACCTCCCGGGACGGGGCGGCGTCCGGATCGATGACACGCTCGTCGTACGCCCTGAGGCGGACGGCGGACCCGAGCTACTCACCATCACGACCAAGGAGCTGCTCGCGCTCTAGCTCTTCGAGCTGTGCGCCTGCGCCGGGGTCGTCCACGTCAGTCCAGGAGATTCCGCAACCGTGGCTTCCACGAACGACCTCAAGAACGGCCTGGTGCTCAAGCTCGACGGAGGCCAGCTCTGGTCCGTCGTCGAGTTCCAGCACGTCAAGCCCGGCAAGGGCCCGGCCTTCGTGCGCACCAAGCTGAAGAACGTGCTCTCCGGCAAGGTCGTCGACAAGACGTTCAACGCCGGCGTCAAGGTCGAGACGGCCACGATCGACAAGCGCGACATGCAGTTCTCGTACATGGACGGCGAGTACTTCGTCTTCATGGACATGGACACGTACGACCAGCTCATGGTCGACCGCAAGTCCGTCGGCGACGCCGCCAACTTCCTGATCGAGGGCTTCACCGCCACCGTCGCCCAGCACGAGGGCGAGGTGCTCTTCGTCGAGCTGCCCGCCGCCGTCGAGCTGGTCATCCAGGAGACCGAGCCCGGCGTCCAGGGCGACCGCTCCACCGGTGGCACCAAGCCCGCCACCCTGGAGACCGGCCACCAGATCCAGGTCCCGCTCTTCATCACCACCGGTGAGAAGATCAAGGTCGACACCCGCTCGAGCGACTACCTCGGCCGGGTGAACAGCTAACCGTGGCTGCCCGCAACACGGCCCGCAAGCGCGCTTTCCAGATCCTCTTCGAGAGCGACCAGCGCGGCGTGGACGTCCTGACGGTCCTCGCGGACTGGATCCGGCACTCCCGGTCCGACACCCGGCAGCCGCCGGTCAGCGAGTACACGATGCAGCTGGTCGAGGGGTACGCCACCAAGGTGCGCCGGATCGACGACCTCATCGCGCAGTACGCCGTCGGCTGGACGCTGGACCGGATGCCGGTCGTCGACCGCAACATCCTGCGTCTCGGCGCCTACGAGCTGATCTGGGTCGACGAGACCCCCGACGCCGTGGTGCTCGACGAGTCGGTGCAGCTGGCCAAGGAGTTCTCCACGGACGAGTCGCCCTCGTTCGTGAACGGCCTGCTCGGCCGTTTCAAGGAGCTCAAGCCGTCGCTGCGCCGCGACGAGGACTAGCCGCGACCAGCGCGAGAACGACAGACGCGTACGGCCCGCAGGGGACGTAGGCATCGCCGGAGGGCCCGCAGCCGACCGCTGTGGGCCCTCCGGCGTTCCTCCCGGGGCCTCGGGGGCCCAGGAGGTCTTCCGCCTCTCCTGGTGCCTCTGGGGCCTTTGAGGCCGCCGAGGATGCAGAAAGCCGCCGGGGTGGCCGGAACCATCAGGTTCCGGCCACCCCGGCGGCACGTTTCTGCTGCGCTGTACTGCGGGATCAGCCCTCGTCGTGGGCGACCGCGCGGCGCGCGTCGGCGTCCAGGACGCCCCAGCTGATCAGCTGCTCGGTCAGGACCGAGGGGGACTGGTCGTAGATCACGGCGAGGGTGCGCAGGTCGTCCTGGCGGATCGACAGCACCTTGCCGTTGTAGTCACCGCGCTGCGACTGGATCGTCGCCGCGTAGCGCTGGAGGGGGCCCGCCTTCTCGGCCGGCACGTGGGCCAGCCGCTCCAGGTCGAGGACCAGCTTCGGCGGCGGCTCGGCGGCACCGCCGGGCGTGGTGCCGGGCAGCAGTTCCTGCACCGGGACCCCGTAGAAATCGGCCAGCTCGGCGAGGCGCTGGACGGTCACGGCGCGGTCGCCGCGCTCGTACGAACCGACCACGACGGCCTTCCAGCGTCCCTGGGACTTCTCCTCGACGCCGTGGAGGGAAAGGCCCTGCTGGGTGCGGATGGCGCGGAGCTTGGCCCCGAGCTGTTTGGCGTATTCGCTGGACATATAGCTCCCCGGACGCTGTATCAACGTGCGGCTCCGCCGCGCGGCTGGTGACTCTGGTGACTCACTGTGAGGTTACGCAGCGTTACTCTCCCCCGTCAAGCGGAAGGGGTCGGACCCGGTCCCCGCACGGGAGTCACCGGGGGTGGCTCAAAGGGGGGTGATCAGGCGCGTTGCCGGGCTGGTACCGTGGATGGCGCAATTCCGACGTCCTTTAATGATCCGTCCCGTGAGGCGGAGAAGGAGGTCCGTTTCCTATGGACTCAGAG
Organism: Streptomyces sp. NBC_01428; assembly: GCF_036231965.1. Taxonomy (NCBI): domain Bacteria; kingdom Bacillati; phylum Actinomycetota; class Actinomycetes; order Kitasatosporales; family Streptomycetaceae; genus Streptomyces; species Streptomyces sp. NBC_01428. The sequence goes on from NZ_CP109499.1 coordinate 7,458,848, forward strand.
CAGGACAAGCAGCAGTACGAAGCCGATGCGCGGCCCGTTCTGGAGGCACCCGACATCGCCCGGGTGCTGACGCGCATCGCCCACGAGATCGTCGAGCGCGCCAAGGGCGCCGACGACGTCGTGCTCCTCGGCATCCCGACCCGGGGCGTCTTCCTCGCCCGTCGGCTGGCCGACAAGCTCGAAGAGATCACCGACCGCAAGATCCCCGTCGGCTCCCTCGACATCACGATGTACCGCGACGACCTGCGCATGCACCCGCCGCGTGCGCTGGCCCGCACCGAGATCCCCGGTGACGGCATCGACGGCCGCCTCGTCGTCCTCGTCGACGACGTGCTCTTCTCCGGCCGCACCATCCGCGCCGCGCTCGACGCGCTGAACGACATCGGCCGCCCGCGCGCCGTGCAGCTCGCGGTCCTGGTCGACCGGGGACACCGCGAACTGCCCATCCGCGCCGACTACGTCGGCAAGAACCTCCCCACGTCGTTGCGGGAGACGGTCAAGGTCCAGCTCGCCGAGGAGGACGGTCGCGACACCGTGCTGCTCGGTGCCAAGCGGACCGCCCCGGACGCGCAGCAGTAGCACTCCGGCCCACGCCGCGCAGTGCGCTCCCGCGCGCCCGCATGCCCGAATCCTCCCTGAACTTCCCTACGGAGCCTGACAGATGCAGCGTCATCTCATCTCGGCCGCCGACCTCACCCGCGACGACGCCGTCCTGATCCTCGACACCGCCGAGGAGATGGCCCGGGTCGCCGACCGGCCGATCAAGAAACTGCCGACCCTGCGCGGCCGGACCGTCGTCAACCTCTTCTTCGAGGACTCGACCCGGACCCGGATCTCCTTCGAGGCCGCCGAGAAGCGCCTCTCCGCCGACGTCATCAACTTCACCGCCAAGGGGTCGAGCGTCTCCAAGGGCGAGTCCCTCAAGGACACCGCCCAGACCCTGGAGGCCATGGGGGTCGACGCCGTCGTCATCCGGCACGGCGCCTCCGGAGCCCCCTACCGCCTCGCCACCTCGGGATGGATCGACGCCGCCGTGATCAACGCGGGCGACGGCACCCACCAGCACCCCACGCAGGCTCTGCTCGACGCCTTCACCATGCGCCGCCGGCTGGTCGGCCGGGACGCCGGGATCGGCCAGGACCTGGCCGGCCGGCGCATCACGATCGTCGGTGACGTCCTGCACAGCCGGGTCGCCCGCTCGAACGTCGACCTGCTGCACACCCTCGGCGCCGAGGTCACGCTCGTCGCGCCGCCCACGCTGGTCCCCGTCGGCGTCGAGTCCTGGCCCTGCGAGATCTCCTACGACCTCGACAGCACGCTCTCCAAGTCCGACGCGGTGATGATGCTCCGCGTCCAGCGCGAGCGGATGAACGCCGCGTTCTTCCCGACCGAGCGCGAGTACTCGCGGCGCTACGGCCTCGACGGCGAGCGCATGGCGAAGATGCCCGAGCACGCGATCGTGATGCACCCCGGTCCGATGGTCCGCGGCATGGAGATCACCGCCGAGGTCGCCGACTCCGACCGCTGCACGGTCGTCGAGCAGGTCGCCAACGGCGTCTCGATCCGCATGGCCGTGCTCTACCTGCTGCTGGGCGGCAACGAGCCCGCCGTCACCCACACCCGTACCGAGGAGAAGTAAGAGCCATGAGCAAGATCCTGATCCGTGGTGCGAAGGTGCTCGGCGGCGAGCCGCAGGACGTCCTCATCGACGGCGACACGATCGCCGCGGTCGGCACCGGACTGTCGGCGGAGGGCGCCGAGGTCGTCGAGGCCGACGGCAAGGTGCTCCTGCCGGGCCTGGTCGACCTGCACACCCACCTGCGCGAGCCCGGCCGCGAGGACTCCGAGACCGTGCTGACCGGCACGCGCGCGGCGGCGAGCGGCGGCTTCACGGCCGTGTTCGCCATGGCCAACACCTTCCCCGTCGCCGACACCGCCGGCGTCGTCGAGCAGGTCTACCGGCTCGGCCAGCAGCACGGCTACTGCGACGTGCAGCCCATCGGCGCCGTCACCGTCGGCCTGGAGGGCAAGAAGCTCGCCGAGCTGGGCGCCATGCACGAGTCCGCCGCCGGCGTCACGGTCTTCTCCGACGACGGCAAGTGCGTGGACGACGCGGTCATCATGCGCCGCGCCCTGGAGTACGTGAAGGCCTTCGGCGGCGTCGTCGCCCAGCACGCCCAGGAGCCCCGCCTCACCGAGGGCGCCCAGATGAACGAGGGCGTCGTCTCCGCCGAGCTGGGTCTCGGCGGCTGGCCCGCGGTGGCCGAGGAGTCGATCATCGCCCGCGACGTCCTGCTCGCCGAGCACGTCGGCTCCCGCGTCCACATCTGCCACCTGTCGACCGCCGGGTCCGTCGAGATCGTCCGCTGGGCCAAGTCCCGCGGCATCGACGTCACCGCCGAGGTCACCCCGCACCACCTGCTGCTCACCGACGAGCTGGTGCGCACCTACAACCCGGTCTTCAAGGTCAACCCCCCGCTGCGGACCGAGAAGGACGTCATGGCGCTGCGCGAGGCGCTCGCCGACGGGACGATCGACATCGTCGCCACCGACCACGCGCCGCACCCGCACGAGGACAAGGACTGCGAGTGGGCCGCCGCCGCCATGGGCATGGTCGGCCTGGAGACGGCCCTGTCCGTCGTCCAGCAGACGATGGTCGAGACCGGCCTGCTCGACTGGGCCGGCGTCGCCGACCGCATGTCCGCCAAGCCCGCGCGGATCGGCGGGGCCACCGGCCACGGACGCCCCGTCTCGGAGGGTGAGCCCGCCAACCTCACGCTGGTCGACACCGCATACCGTGGGGACGTGGACCCCGCGGGCTTCGCCTCGCGCAGCCGCAACACCCCCTACGAGGGCCGCGAGCTGCCGGGCAGGGTCACCCACACCTGGCTGCGGGGCAAGGCCACCCTCGTCGACGGGAAGCTCGCGTGACACCTCTCCTCCCCCTGGCCGCCGAACAGAAGTCGGCGGAAGTGACCGACTGGGCCGCCCGCATCGGCTGGCTCGTCGGCATCGTCCTCTTCATCGCGCTCGTCTACTGGCTGATGCGCGAGGGCTGGAAGTGGCGCGGCACCCTCCAGGGCGACCTGCCCGAGCTCCTCACCGCGCCGGAAGACACCGGCCCGGTGAGACTGGGCATGAGCGGCCGCTACCACGGCTCCACCACCGCCGGGCAGTGGCTCGACCGGATCGTGGCGCACGGCCTCGGCACCCGCAGCCGGGCCGAGCTCACGCTGACGGACGCGGGACTGGACGTCGTACGCCCCGGTGCGAGCGACTTCTTCGTCCCGGCCGCCCACCTGCGTGAGGCCCGGCTCGACAAGGGCATCGCGGGCAAGGTCCTCACCGAGGGCGGACTGCTCGTCGTCACCTGGCAGCACGGCGACCGGCTGCTCGACTCCGGCTTCCGCTCGGACCGCGCGGACGAGCACGCGGCCTGGGTCGAGGCCCTGAACAACATGATCAAGACGACGGAAACGGAAGGCGCACGATGACGACCTCCACCCAGGGGAACGCCTCGCAGAGGAAAAAGGCGCTTCCCGCCGTACTCGTCCTGGAGGACGGCCGGGTCTTCCACGGCCGCGCCTACGGGGCCGTGGGGGAGACCTTCGGCGAAGCGGTGTTCTCCACCGGCATGACCGGCTACCAGGAGACCCTCACCGACCCGTCCTACCACCGCCAGGTCGTCGTGATGACCGCCCCGCACGTCGGCAACACCGGCGTGAACGACGAGGACCCCGAGTCGCAGCGGATCTGGGTCGCCGGCTACGTCGTCCGCGACCCCGCGCGCGTCCCGTCCAACTGGCGCTCCCGCCGCTCCCTCGACGAGGAACTGCGCACGCAGGGCGTCGTCGGCATCAGCGGCATCGACACCCGCGCCCTCACCCGCCACCTCCGCGAGCGCGGCGCCATGCGCGTCGGCATCTTCTCGGGCAACGCGCTGCCCGACGAGGGCACCATGCTGGCCGAGGTCCGCCAGGCGCCCGAGATGAAGGGCGCGAACCTCGCCGCCGAGGTCGCCACCAAGGAGACCTACGTCGTCCCCGCGATCGGTGAGAAGAAGTTCACCGTCGCCGCCGTCGACCTGGGCATCAAGGGCATGACCCCGCACCGGATGGCCGAGCGGGGCATCGAGGTGCACGTGCTGCCCGCGACCGCCACCGCCGAGGACGTCTACGCCGTGAACCCCGACGGTGTCTTCTTCTCCAACGGCCCCGGCGACCCTGCGACCGCCGACGGACCGGTGTCCGTCATGCAGGAAGTCCTCTCCCGGAAGACCCCGCTCTTCGGCATCTGCTTCGGCAACCAGATCCTCGGCCGCGCCCTCGGCTTCGGCACCTACAAGCTGAAGTACGGCCACCGCGGCATCAACCAGCCGGTGCAGGACCGTACGACCAACAAGGTCGAGGTCACCGCGCACAACCACGGATTCGCCGTCGACGCCCCGCTCGACAAGGTCTCCGAGACCCCCTACGGCCGCGCCGAGGTCTCCCACGTCTGCCTCAACGACGACGTGGTGGAGGGCCTCCAGCTGCTCGACCAGCCGGCCTTCAGCGTCCAGTACCACCCCGAAGCGGCGGCAGGACCGCACGACGCCGCCTACCTGTTCGACCGCTTCGTTTCTCTGATGGAGGGCCAGCGTGCCTAAGCGCACCGATATCCAGTCCGTCCTGGTCATCGGCTCCGGCCCGATCGTCATCGGCCAGGCCGCCGAGTTCGACTACTCCGGCACCCAGGCGTGCCGCGTCCTGCGGGCGGAGGGCCTGCGGGTCATCCTCGTCAACTCCAACCCCGCGACGATCATGACCGACCCGGAGATCGCCGACGCCACGTACGTCGAGCCGATCACCCCCGAGTTCGTCGAGAAGATCATCGCCAAGGAGCGCCCGGACGTCCTGCTGCCGACCCTCGGCGGCCAGACGGCCCTCAACACCGCGATCTCCATGCACGAGCAGGGTGTGCTGGAGAAGTACGGCGTCGAGCTGATCGGCGCCAACGTCGAGGCCATCAACAAGGGCGAGGACCGCGACCTCTTCAAGGGAGTCGTCGAGGCCGTCCGCGAGAAGATCGGCCACGGCGAGTCCGCCCGGTCCGTGATCTGCCACACCATGGACGACGTGATCGCGGGCGTGGACACGCTCGGCGGCTACCCCGTCGTCGTCCGCCCCTCCTTCACCATGGGCGGCGCCGGTTCCGGCTTCGCCCACGACGAGGAGGAACTGCGCCGCATCGCCGGCCAGGGCCTGACGCTCTCCCCGACCACCGAGGTGCTCCTGGAGGAGTCCATCCTCGGCTGGAAGGAGTACGAGCTGGAGCTGATGCGCGACAAGAACGACAACGTCGTGGTCGTCTGCTCCATCGAGAACTTCGACCCCATGGGCGTCCACACCGGTGACTCGATCACCGTCGCCCCGTCGATGACGCTCACCGACCGCGAGTACCAGCGGCTGCGCGACATCGGCATCGCGATCATCCGCGAGGTCGGCGTCGACACCGGCGGCTGCAACATCCAGTTCGCGGTCAACCCCGAGGACGGTCGCATCATCGTCATCGAGATGAACCCGCGCGTCTCGCGTTCCTCGGCGCTCGCCTCCAAGGCCACCGGCTTCCCGATCGCCAAGATCGCCGCCAAGCTGGCCGTCGGCTACACGCTCGACGAGATCCCGAACGACATCACCGAGAAGACCCCGGCGTCCTTCGAGCCGACCCTCGACTACGTCGTCGTGAAGGCCCCCCGCTTCGCCTTCGAGAAGTTCCCGTCCGCCGACTCCACCCTCACGACCACCATGAAGTCGGTCGGCGAGGCCATGGCGATCGGCCGCAACTTCACCGAGGCCCTCCAGAAGGCACTGCGCTCGCTGGAGAAGAAGGGCAGCCAGTTCACCTTCGTCGGCGAGCCCGGCGACAAGGCCGAGCTGCTGCGGGAGGCCGTCCGGCCCACCGACGGCCGCATCAACTCCGTCATGCAGGCCATCCGTGCCGGTGCCACGCCCGAGGAGGTCTTCGAGTCCACGAAGATCGACCCCTGGTTCGTCGACCAGATGTTCCTGATCAAGGAGATCGCGGACGAGCTGGCCGCCGCCGACAAGCTCGACCCCGAGCTGCTCGCCGAGGCCAAGCGACACGGCTTCTCCGACACCCAGATCGCCGAGATCCGCGGCCTGCGCGAGGACGTCGTGCGCGAGGTCCGGCACGCCCTCGGTGTGCGCCCGGTCTTCAAGACGGTCGACACCTGCGCCGCCGAGTTCGCCGCGAAGACGCCGTACTTCTACTCCTCCTACGATGAGGAGAGCGAGGTCGCGCCGCGCGAGAAGCCCGCCGTGATCATCCTGGGCTCCGGGCCCAACCGCATCGGCCAGGGCATCGAGTTCGACTACTCCTGCGTCCACGCCTCCTTCGCGCTCAGCGAGGCGGGCTACGAGACCGTGATGGTCAACTGCAACCCCGAGACCGTCTCCACGGACTACGACACCTCCGACCGCCTGTACTTCGAGCCGCTGACGCTCGAGGACGTGCTGGAGATCGTGCACGCCGAGACGCTGGCCGGGCCCGTCGCCGGTGTGATCGTGCAGCTCGGCGGCCAGACCCCGCTCGGTCTCGCGCAGGCGCTCAAGGACAACGGCGTGCCGGTCGTGGGCACCTCGCCCGAGGCGATCCACGCCGCCGAGGACCGCGGCGCCTTCGGCCAGGTCCTCGCGGAGGCGGGGCTCCCCGCGCCCAAGCACGGCACCGCCACCACCTTCACCCAGGCCAAGGCCATCGCCGACGAGATCGGCTACCCGGTCCTCGTCCGCCCGTCGTACGTCCTCGGCGGCCGCGGCATGGAGATCGTGTACGACGAGACGCGGCTCTCCTCGTACATCGCCGAGTCGACCGAGATCAGCCCCTCCCGGCCGGTCCTCGTCGACCGGTTCCTCGACGACGCGATCGAGATCGACGTCGACGCGCTGTACGACGGCGAGGAGCTGTACCTCGGCGGCGTCATGGAGCACATCGAGGAGGCCGGCATCCACTCCGGCGACTCGGCGTGCGCGCTCCCACCGATCACCCTCGGCGGGTTCGACATCAAGCGGCTGCGCGCCTCGACGGAGGCCATCGCCAAGGGCGTCGGCGTCCGCGGCCTGATCAACATCCAGTTCGCGATGGCCGGTGACATCCTCTACGTCCTGGAGGCCAACCCGCGCGCGTCGCGCACCGTCCCCTTCACCTCGAAGGCGACCGCGGTGCCGCTCGCGAAGGCCGCCGCCCGCATCTCGCTGGGCGCGACCGTCGCCGAACTGCGCGCCGAGGGGCTGCTTCCGGCCGAGGGCGACGGCGGCACCCTGCCGCTCGACGCGCCGATCTCCGTCAAGGAGGCCGTCATGCCGTGGTCGCGCTTCCGCGATATCCACGGCCGCGGCGTCGACACGGTGCTCGGCCCGGAGATGCGCTCCACCGGTGAAGTCATGGGCATCGACTCGGTGTTCGGCACCGCGTACGCCAAGTCCCAGGCGGGGGCCTACGGTCCGCTGCCGACCAAGGGCCGCGCCTTCATCTCGGTCGCGAACCGCGACAAGCGCTCGATGATCTTCCCGGCGCGTGAACTCGTCGCCCACGGCTTCGAGTTGCTCGCCACGTCCGGCACGGCCGAGGTGCTCAAGCGCAACGGCATCAACGCCGTCGTCGTGCGCAAGCAGAGCGAGGGCACCGGCCCGAACGGCGAGAAGACCATCGTCCAGCTCATCCACGACGGAGAGGTCGACCTCATCGTCAACACGCCGTACGGCACCGGCGGCCGCCTCGACGGCTACGAGATCCGGACCGCGGCCGTCGCCCGGGCCGTCCCGTGCCTGACGACGGTGCAGGCGCTCGCCGCGGCCGTCCAGGGCATCGACGCGCTCAACCACGGAGACGTGGGCGTGCGTTCGCTCCAGGAACACGCCGAGCATCTGACCGCCGCGCGCGACTAGCGGCCCAGAGGGGGACACCGGGAACGGTGTCCCCCTCTTCATGAGGCCCCCAGACCGCCCGAGGCCCGCATCGGGCTCTTCCGAGGACACGATCATGTACAAGCCCTTCTTCAACCTCGTCTTCAAGCGGATGGACCCGGAGCAGGCCCACCACCTCGCCTTCCGCTGGATCCGGCTCACCGCCCGCGTCCCCGTCCTGCGCACCTTCGTTGCCGCCTCGCTCGCCCCCCGCCACAAGGAACTGCGCACCGAGGCGTTCGGGCTGCGGATGCACGGCCCCTTCGGACTCGCCGCCGGGTTCGACAAGAACGCCGTGGCCATCGACGGCATGGCCATGCTCGGCTTCGACCACATCGAGATCGGCACCGTCACCGGGGAGCCGCAGCCCGGCAACCCCAAGAAGCGCCTGTTCCGCCTCGTCCAGGACCGTGCGCTGATCAACCGCATGGGCTTCAACAACGAGGGCTCTGCGGCCGTCGCCGAGCGCCTGGCGGCCCGCACACCCGTCTTCAGGACCGTGGTGGGCGTCAACATCGGCAAGACCAAGGTCGTCCCCGAGGAGGAGGCCGCCGGCGACTACGTGAAGTCGACCGAGCGGCTCGCCCGGCACGCCGACTACCTCGTCGTGAACGTCTCCTCCCCGAACACGCCCGGCCTGCGCAACCTCCAGGCCACCGAGGCGCTCCGCCCGCTGCTGAGCGCGGTGCGCGAGGCCGCGGACCGCGCGGTCACCGGCCGGCGCGTCCCGCTCCTGGTCAAGATCGCCCCCGACCTCGCCGACGAGGACGTCGACGCGGTCGCCGACCTCGCCGTGGAACTCGGCCTCGACGGGATCATCGCGACGAACACCACCATCGCGCGCGAGGGCCTCGGCCTGTCGTCCGACCCGGCCCTGGTGGGGGAGACCGGCGGGCTGTCGGGCGCACCGCTCAAGGCGCGCTCGCTGGAGGTGCTCCGCCGCCTCTACGCGCGCGTGGGCGACCGCATCACCCTGGTGGGCGTCGGCGGCATCGAGAACGCCGAGGACGCCTGGCAGCGCATCCTGGCCGGCGCCACGCTGGTGCAGGGCTACAGCGCCTTCATCTACGAGGGGCCCTTCTGGGCCCGTGCCCTCCACAAGGGGCTCGCCGCCCGTCTGCGGACGAGCCCGTACGCCACCCTCGCCGACGCGGTCGGCGCCGACGTGAGGAAGTCCGTATGAGCCTGGAACCCTTCGGCGCCCGCCTGCGCCGCGCCATGGACGAGCGGGGCCCGCTGTGCGTGGGCATCGACCCGCACGCCTCCCTCCTCGCCGACTGGGGCCTGGCCGACGACATCGCGGGCCTGGAGCGCTTCAGCCGCACGGTCGTCGAGGCGCTCGCCGACCGGGTCGCCGTCCTCAAGCCGCAGAGCGCCTTCTTCGAGCGGTTCGGCTCACGCGGGATCGCCGTCCTGGAGAAGTCGGTCGAGGAGGCCCGCGCGGCCGGGGCGCTGGTCGTGATGGACGCCAAGCGCGGCGACATCGGCTCGACCATGGCCGCGTACGCCGAGACCTTCCTGCGCAAGGACGCGCCCCTCTTCTCGGACGCGCTGACCGTGTCGCCCTTCCTCGGCTACGGCTCGCTGCTGCCCGCGGTCGAGCTGGCGCGCGAGAGCGGGGCCGGGCTCTTCGTCCTTGCGCTCACCTCCAACCCGGAGGGCGGCGAGGTCCAGCACGCCCTGCGCGAGGACGGCCGGAACGTCGGGGCGACGATGCTCGCGCATCTGGCCGTCGAGAACGCGGGCGAGGCGCCGCTCGGCTCCTTCGGCGCGGTCGTCGGCGCCACGCTGGGCGATCTGTCCTCCTACGACCTCGACATCAACGGTCCGCTCCTCGCGCCCGGTATCGGCGCCCAGGGAGCGACGGCGGCCGATCTGGCGGGCGTCTTCGGCCCCGCGGTGCGCAACGTCGTCCCGAACGTGAGCCGGGGCGTCCTCCGGTTCGGTCCGGACGTGGTCGCGCTGCGTTCCTCCGCGGACCGCTTCGCGGAGGAGATCAGGGCCGCCGTGACCGCCGCCTGAGCCCTTCACGACACTCCGGAACAGCTTCGACGAGGGTCTTCCGGGCGCCCCGAGTCTGAATACATTCTCAAATCCGGGGAGTTATGTCGGAAATGTCGGGCTCCAGGGAGGCTGACCAGGACTTTTCCGCTGTTCTCGCTGACTCTGGCGCACTTGCCCGCTAGTCTCCGTCGAGAGAACGGGCAAGCGTGTTGCTCGTACCTCCCCAGGTGTGGGGCGAACAGGTTCCTCACCGGTCCGTATCCGACAGTTCGACATCCGAGGTGACGTAGGCGTGGCTCTTCCGCCCCTTACCCCTGAACAGCGCGCAGCCGCGCTCGAAAAGGCCGCCGCGGCTCGCCGGGAGCGGGCCGAGGTCAAGAATCGACTCAAGCACTCCGGTGCTTCTCTCCATGAGGTCATCAAGCAGGGCCAGGAGAACGACGTCGTCGGCAAGATGAAGGTCTCCGCCCTTCTGGAGTCCCTGCCGGGCGTGGGCAAGGTCCGCGCCAAGCAGATCATGGAGCGACTCGGGATCTCCGAGAGCCGCCGCGTTCGCGGTCTCGGCTCGAACCAGATCGCCTCTTTGGAGCGCGAGTTCGGCGGTTCCGGCGCCTGAGTCCTGGGCACCCCGGGATTGCTGGAATAATCGCTGCATGAGTGAACGTCCGCGGCTGACCGTGCTCTCCGGCCCCTCAGGGGTCGGCAAGAGCACGGTCGTCGCTCATATGCGCAAGGAACACCCCGAGGTCTGGCTCTCGGTGTCGGCGACGACCCGCAAGCCCCGCCCCGGTGAGAAGCACGGGGTGCACTACTTCTTCGTCTCCGACGAGGAGATGGACAAGCTGATCGCCAACGGCGAACTGCTGGAGTGGGCCGAGTTCGCGGGCAACCGCTACGGGACCCCGCGCGCCGCCGTCCTGGAGCACCTGGAGTCGGGTGTGCCCGTCCTCCTGGAGATCGATCTCCAGGGCGCGCGCCAGGTTCGCGAGTCGATGCCCGAGGCGCTGCTCGTCTTCCTGGCCCCGCCCTCCTGGGAGGAGCTGGTGCGCCGGCTCACCGGTCGTGGCACCGAATCCCCCGAGGTGATCGAGCGTCGCCTCGCGGCGGCGAAGATCGAACTGGCGGCCGAGCCGGAGTTCGATGTCACCCTGGTCAACACCTCCGTCGAGGACGTGGCGCGTGAGCTGCTAGCCTTGGTGGAAGTTGTTTGATCTTTCAGGTCTTTTTCCACCATTCGGAAGGCAGAGCGTGTCCTCTTCCATCACCGCTCCCGAGGGCATCATCAACCCTCCGATCGACGAGCTTCTCGAGGCCACCGACTCGAAGTACAGCCTGGTGATCTACGCGGCCAAGCGTGCCCGCCAGATCAACGCGTACTACTCGCAGCTCGGCGAGGGCCTCCTCGAGTACGTCGGTCCGCTCGTCGACACCCACGTCCACGAGAAGCCGCTGTCGATCGCCCTGCGCGAGATCAACGCGGGACTGCTGACGTCCGAGGCCGTAGAGGGCCCCGCCCAGTAGTCGTTCACATCCTCATCCCAGGCCCGGCGGCGCGACCGCCGGGCCTGTGGTGTGTCATGGAGTCGTACGTTTCCTAGTGCGGGGAGAGACGGTGGACAAGCCGAGGGTCGTCCTGGGGGTCAGCGGTGGCATCGCCGCCTACAAGGCCTGTGAGCTGCTGCGACGGCTGACGGAGTCGGGCCACGACGTACGGGTCGTGCCCACCGCGTCCGCCCTGCACTTCGTCGGCGCCGCCACCTGGTCCGCGCTCTCGGGCCACCCCGTCTCCACCGAGGTCTGGTCGGACGTCCACGAGGTCCCGCACGTACGCATCGGACAGCACGCCGACCTCGTGGTGGTGGCCCCGGCGACGGCGGACATGCTGGCGAAGGCCGCCCACGGCCTCGCCGACGACCTGCTCACCAACACCCTGCTCACCGCCCGCTGCCCGGTCGTCTTCGCGCCCGCCATGCACACCGAGATGTGGGAGCACCCGGCCACCCGGGAGAACGTGGCGACCCTGCGGCGCCGCGGCGCCGTCGTCATCGAGCCCGCCGTCGGCCGCCTGACCGGCGTCGACACCGGCAAGGGCCGGCTGCCCGACCCGGGGGAGATCTACGAGGTCTGCCGGCGCGTCCTCGCCCGGGGTGTCACCGAGACGGATCTCGCCGGACGGCACGTCGTCGTCAGCGCGGGCGGCACCCGCGAGCCCCTCGACCCCGTCCGCTTCCTCGGCAACCGCTCCTCCGGCAAGCAGGGGTACGCGCTGGCCCGTACCGCCGCCGCGCGGGGCGCCCGCGTCACCCTGATCGCCGCGAACACCGGCCTCCCGGACCCGGCAGGGGTCGACGTGGTCCAGGTCGGGACCGCCGTGCAGCTGCGGGAGGCCGTGCTGAAGGCGACGCCCGACGCCGACGCCGTGGTGATGGCGGCCGCGGTGGCGGACTTCCGCCCTCAGACGTACGCGGCCGGAAAGATCAAGAAGAAGGACGGCCAGGAGCCGGAGCCGGTCGTGCTCGTCCGCAATCCGGACATCCTCGCCGAGATCTCCGCCGAACGGGCGCGCCCCGGCCAGGTGGTCGTCGGCTTCGCGGCGGAGACGGACGACGTCCTCGCCAACGGACGGACGAAGCTGGCACGCAAGGGCTGCGATCTGCTGGTGGTGAACGAGGTCGGCGAGAGCCGCACGTTCGGCTCCGAGGAGAACGAGGCCGTGGTGCTCGGGGCCGACGGAAGCGAGACGCCGGTGGCCCACGGACCCAAGGAAGCGCTGGCCGACACGGTGTGGGACCTCGTGACACGCCGACTGGGGTGAATGTCTCATCCACCCCTCCGGATGCCGCGAAGCCCGTGAAATCGGGCGTGGCGACCCTGGCGGACCCCCCTGGACATGGCGCAGAATGCCCGTGCCGCAGGTCACAGGCTTCCCGAGAGGCGAGACAGGCGTCCCGCGGCTGAGCGCGACCGATAAACTGTTCTCGGACGACGCCGGGCGCAGCCCCCGGCCCGTCCACCCATGATCAGCCAGCAGCCGCTGCAACCACAGGGAGCGTTGTGTCCCGTCGCCTGTTCACCTCGGAGTCCGTGACCGAGGGTCACCCCGACAAGATCGCTGACCAGATCAGCGACACCATTCTCGACGCGCTTCTGCGAGAGGACCCGACGTCCCGGGTCGCCGTGGAGACGCTCATCACCACCGGCCTGGTGCACGTGGCCGGAGAGGTCACCACCAAGGCGTACGCGCCGATCGCGCAGCTCGTCCGGGACAAGATCCTGGAGATCGGCTACGACTCGTCGAAGAAGGGCTTCGACGGAGCGTCCTGTGGCGTGTCGGTGTCGATCGGCTCCCAGTCCCCGGACATCGCGCAGGGTGTCGACACGGCTTACGAGTCCCGTGTCGAGGGTGATGAGGACGAGCTGGACAAGCAGGGTGCCGGCGACCAGGGCCTGATGTTCGGGTACGCGACGGACGAGACCCCGAACCTGATGCCGCTCCCGATCCACCTCGCGCACAAGCTCTCGCGCCGGCTGTCCGAGGTCCGCAAGAACGGGACCATCCCGTACCTGCGCCCCGACGGCAAGACCCAGGTCACCATCGAGTACGACGGCGACAAGGCGGTCCGCCTGGACACCGTCGTCGTCTCCTCGCAGCACGCGTCGGACATCGACCTGGAGTCGCTGCTCGCCCCCGACATCCGCGAGTTCGTGGTGGAGCCGGAGCTGAAGGCCCTCCTCGACGACGGCATCAAGCTGGAGACCGAGGGCTACCGCCTGCTGGTGAACCCGACCGGCCGCTTCGAGATCGGCGGCCCGATGGGCGACGCCGGCCTCACCGGCCGCAAGATCATCATCGACACGTACGGCGGCATGGCCCGCCACGGCGGCGGCGCCTTCTCCGGCAAGGACCCGTCCAAGGTCGACCGCTCCGCCGCGTACGCGATGCGCTGGGTCGCCAAGAACGTCGTCGCCGCGGGCCTCGCCTCCCGCTGCGAGGTCCAGGTCGCGTACGCCATCGGCAAGGCCGAGCCGGTCGGTCTGTTCGTCGAGACCTTCGGCACCGCCAAGGTCGACGCCGAGAAGATCGAGACCGCCATCTCCGAGGTCTTCGACCTCCGCCCGGCGGCCATCATCCGCGACCTCGACCTGCTCCGCCCGATCTACTCCCAGACCGCCGCCTACGGCCACTTCGGCCGTGAGCTGCCGGACTTCACGTGGGAGCGGACGGACCGGGTGGACGCGCTCCGCAAGGCCGCGGGCCTGTAGCCCCCGCCTTCTCCGGCTGATCCGTGAGGCCCGGCACCCCAGGGTGCCGGGCCTCACGGCTGCCCGGAGCCCGGTGGCGGGGAAACCGGTGGCCCGGGCGGCCCCCGATTCGTACGCTGGTGATCTCCCGGTGCGCCGGTCGCGGTTACTTCGGTGGAGTACGCCCTTCAAGGCGTGCGGTGAATCTGAGAACAGTCATACCGCTGCCACCCTGATCTCGGGAGAGCCCCCGGCACCGCCGTGCCCGGTGCGACGGCCGCGGGTACTTCCGGGTGATGTCCCCTCGCAGGTTCGCATCCTGCTGCCGGTCCTGGACCGGTATGGCCGAGCGGCCCATGGCAGAAGCGCCCTCGTGGCGTTCGCGATCCGCGGCCGGCCTGATCTCGGGCCCACGGCGGTGTCGGTGCTGTCTGGTAGGAATACTGCTGTGAGCAGCAGGAACGGGCAATCCGACGGTGACGGGGCTGACGGGGCCGACGGGGCTGACGGCGCCGAGGCGACGGACACGGGCGGCGCGGACGGCGGGCCGCCCGAGCAGCTTGCGCTGATCCGGGAGACGGTCCGCCGGTCGAAGGAACCGAAGGCGCCCAAGGCCAGGCCGCGGACCTGGCGCGGTGCGGCGGTGGCGAAGGAGCTTCCGGTCGCGCGGGTCCTCGTCGACAAAGGGGTGCTGCACCTCGACCGCTACTTCGACTACGCCGTGCCCGAGGACCTCGACGAAGCGGCCCAGCCGGGCGTGCGGGTACGGGTGCGGTTCGGCGCGGGGGGACGCAACGTCCGGGGCGGCCGGCGCGAGGGCGGCGGTCTGATCGACGGCTACCTCGTCGAGCGGGTCGACGAGTCCGACTATGCGGGGCCGCTCGCCGCCCTCGCCCAGGTCGTCTCGCCCGAGCCCGTCCTCGGGCCCGAACTGCTGGGACTCGCCCGCGCCGTCGCCGACCGGTACGCGGGATCGCTCGCCGACGTCCTGCAACTGGCCGTTCCGCCCCGGCACGCCCGCGCCGAGGCCCGCGAATCGCCTCCGCCTCCGCCACCGCCCCCCGCTCCCGACCCCGGGACCTGGCGGCGGTACGGGCGGGGGGCCGACCTCCTCGCCTCACTCGCCTCCGGCGGCGCCCCGCGCGCCGTGTGGACGGCGCTGCCCGGGCCGGAGTGGGCCGAGGAGATCGCCCGGGCCGTGCAGGCGACGCTCGCCTCGGGGCGCGGCGCCCTCGTCGTCGTGCCGGCCGGACGTCCCACCGCCCGCGTGGACGCGGCGCTCCGGGCCCTGCTGGGGGAGGGGCGGCACGCGGTGCTGACCGCCGACGCCGGACCCGAGCGGCGCTACCGCGAGTGGCTGGCCGTACGACGCGGTGCGGTGCGGGCGGTCGTCGGCACCCGCGCCGCGATGTTCGCGCCCGTACGGGACCTCGGACTCGTCGTCGTGTGGGACGACGGCGACGCCGGACACAGCGACGACAACGCCCCCTTCCCCCATGTCCGCGAAGTGCTGGAGCTGCGCGCGTCGCGGGACAAGTGCGGCTTCCTGCTGGGCAGTTGGACGTGCACCGTGGAAGCCGCGCAACTGGTCGAGAGCGGCTGGGCGCTGCCGCTGGCCGCCGACCGGGAACAGGTGCGCGCCGCCGCGCCCCTGGTACGGACCGTCGGGGACGGCGATCTCGCGCGCGACGAGGCGGCCCGCGCCGCGCGCCTGCCCACGATCGCCTGGCAGATCGTGCGGGAGGGGCTCCGGCAGGGCCCCGTGCTGGTCCAGGTGCCCCGGCGGGGTTATGTGCCGCGGATGGCGTGCGCCCAGTGCCGGGCGCCCGCGCGGTGCCGGCACTGCGCGGGCCCGCTGGAGGCACAGGACGCGCAGGCCCTGCGGTGCGCCTGGTGCGGGCGCGACGAGACGGCCTGGCACTGCCAGGAGTGCGGCGGGTTCCGGCTGCGGGCCCAGATCGTCGGCGCGCGCCGGACCGCCGAAGAGCTGGGACGGGCGTTCCCGGCCGTGCCGGTCCGCACGTCAGGGCGGGAGCAGGTGCTGGACACGGTGTCCGGGACCCCCGCCCTGGTGGTGAGCACTCCGGGCGCCGAGCCGGTCGCCGAGGGCGGCTACGCGGCGGCCCTGCTGCTCGACGGCTGGGCCATGCTCGGCCGCCCCGACCTGCGGGCCGGGGAGGACGCGCTGCGCCGCTGGATCGGCGCGGCGGCCTTGGTCCGCCCGCAGGGCGACGGCGGAACGGTCGTGGTGGTGGCCGAACCGACCCTGCGGCCCGTGCAGGCGCTCGTGCGGTGGGATCCCGTCGGCCACGCGGTGCGTGAACTCGCCGAGCGGGCCGAGCTGGGTTTCCCGCCGGTCTCCCGGATGGCGGCCGTGTCCGGTACCCCGGAGGCGCTCGCAGGTTTCCTGTCCGGCGTCGAACTGCCGAGCGACGCAGAGGTGTTGGGACCCGTACCGATCCCGGCAGCCGAGGCCGCCCGCGGACGTCGGCCCGGCGGCCCGCCCACCGGGGAGCCGGCGGAGCGCGTGCTGGTGCGGGTGCCACCGGGCAGCGGCGCCGCGCTGGCGGCGGCCCTGAAGCACGCGCAGGCGGCCCGCATGGCCCGCGGCGGAACCGAGCCCGTACGGATCCGGATCGATCCCCTCGACATCGGCTGACACCGGCCCGCGCAGGGGTGTTCCACCAGCCCGAAGGGGGTGCGGGACGGGTGCTTGATGTCCGGTGGGGGCGGACGCGCGACTGCCTCCCGGGGCCCTGGCCGGGAGGCAGTTCTGGGTCTCTGGTGGGGGAGTGGGTCAGCCGTTGCGCGGACCGGGGAAGGCCGTGGGCCTGACCTCGTCGCGGAAGGGGCTGCCCGCGGTCGGCTGGGTGGGCATGGAGCGGGCGGCGGGGACCGTGGGCACCGCGGGGAGTCCGGCGCCGACCGAGACCGTGCGGGTGCTCGCCGTCTCCGTGGCCCGCTCCGCCTCGGCGGCGGCCTGGGCGGCGGCGCGGCGGGCGCCGTACCGACGGTGCACCGCCTGCTTGGTGACCCCGAGGGCCGATCCCACCGCGTCCCACGAGAATCCGAGAGAGCGGTCGAAGTCCACGGCGGCCGTCACCAGGGTCTCGACGCTGTCCCGCAGCTCCTGCGCGAGGCGGACGGTCGGGGCGGGGGCACGCCCGTAGACGACGAAGCCCGTGGAGGGGCCGGAGCGGCGCGGGCGGTAGACGTTGCCCAACTGGGCGGTGAGCGTGCGCAGTGCGTCCACCTGCCGGCGGACCCGCTCGATGTCCCGCACCAGCAAGTGCAGGCTGGCCCGAGCCTGGGCGTCGTGGGTTGCGTGGTCGGCCATGAACAAGCCTCTCGAACCGGCGTTGAAAAGGATCGGGCCGCTCGTGCAGCCCGCTGTGGTCAACTCTTTCTTGACCAACGCGTGGACGGGTGAGTGGTCACGCTGCGGGGGCGTGAGGGCATATGCACGGGGCGCGTCGCAGGACGTACGCCCCCTGTCCTGAGGCTGACGCGCCCCCCGGCCCGGCGCCCGGACGCGGCCGCCGCCCGGGCCCGCCGGACGGGGGCGGGAGAACCCCCGAGCCGCGGTGCCGCAGGCGGCATAGACTGGTGCGCTGCCCCGCGCTCCGCCCTTCCCGGCGCGCGCGTGGGCATCGAAGTGCTCCCGCCCGAGAGGCCAACCGCCACCCATGAAGCTCGTCTTCGCAGGTACCCCCGAGGTCGCCGTTCCCGCCCTGGACGCCCTGATCGCCTCCGGGCGGCACGAGGTGGCCGCCGTCGTGACCCGGCCGGACGCCCCGGCCGGCCGAGGACGGCGGCTCGTCGCGAGCCCGGTCGCCGTACGGGCGGAGGAGGCCGGGATCGAGGTGCTCAAGCCCGCGAAGCCCCGTGACGAGGAGTTCCTGGCCCGGCTGCGGGAGATCGGCCCCGACTGCTGTCCCGTCGTCGCCTACGGCGCGCTGCTGCCCCGCGTCGCCCTCGACGTCCCCGTGCACGGCTGGGTCAACCTGCACTTCTCGCTGCTGCCCGCCTGGCGCGGCGCCGCCCCCGTACAGCACGCGATCATGGCCGGCGACGAGATCACCGGCGCCTCCACCTTCCTGATCGAGGAGGGCCTCGACTCGGGCCCCGTCTACGGGACGGTCACCGAGGAGATCCGGCACACCGACACCAGCGGTGACCTGCTGACGCGGCTCGCCTTCGCCGGTTCGGGACTGCTCGCCGCCACGATGGACGGCATCGAGGACGGCACCCTCAAGGCCGTGCCGCAGCCCGCCGACGGTGTCAGCACCGCGCCGAAGATCTCCGTCGAGAACGCCCACGTCGACTGGGCCGCCCCGGCCCTGCGGGTCGACCGCGTGGTGCGCGGGTGCACCCCCGCCCCCGGCGCCTGGACCGTCTTCCGGGACGAGCGGCTCAAGCTCATCCAGGTCGCCACCGTGCCCGACCGCACGGACCTCGCCCCGGGTGAGCTGTCCGTCGCGAAGAACAACGTGTACGTGGGCACCGGTTCCTACGCCGTCGAGCTGCTCTGGGTGCAGGCCCAGGGCAAGAAGCCGATGCGCGCCGCGGACTGGGCCCGCGGGGTGCGGATCCCCTCCGGTGAGCGGCTCGGGGTCTGACGGCCGCCCCACGGCCGGCCCGCGCCGCGCGGCGTAGGCTGATGAACGCACCCTTTCCTGGATCCGGAGCACCTTTTTCGTGAGTGAGCAGTCCCGTCGGCCGGCCAAGCCCGGCAAGCCCTACCGTCGCCCCCAGAAGGACCCGGTCCGCATGCTCGCCTTCGAGGCGCTGCGGGCCGTGGACGAGCGCGACGCGTACGCCAACCTCGTCCTGCCGCCGCTGCTGCGCAAGGCGCGGGAGAAGGGCGACTTCGACGGCCGGGACGCCGCACTCGCCACGGAACTGGTCTACGGCACGCTGCGCCGGCAGGGAACGTACGACGCCGTCATCGGGGCCTGTGTCGACCGGCCGCTGCGCGAGGTCGATCCGCCGGTCCTCGACGTGCTCAGCCTCGGCGTCCACCAGCTGCTCGGCACGCGCATCCCGACCCACGCCGCCGTCTCCGCCTCGGTGGAGCTGGCCCGGGTGGTGCTCGGCGACGGGCGGGCCAAGTTCGTCAACGCCGTCCTGCGCAAGGTCGCGCGGCAGGACCTCGACGCCTGGGTCGAGCAGGTCGCGCCGCCCTACGACGAGGACCCCGAGGACCACCTCGCCGTCGTGCACTCGCACCCCCGCTGGATCGTCTCCGCCCTGTGGGACTCCCTCGGCGGCGGCCGGGCCGGCATCGAGGACCTGCTGGAGGCGGACAACGAACGGCCCGAGGTGACACTCGTCGCCCGGCCCGGACGCACCACCGCCGACGAGATCCTCGGCGCGCTCGACGAGGACTCGGCCCTGCCGGGCCGCTGGTCGCCGTACGCCGTGCGCCTCTCCGAGGGCGGCGAACCCGGCGCGATCGACGCCGTCCGCGAGGGGCGCGCGGGCGTCCAGGACGAGGGCAGCCAGCTCGTCGCCGTCGCCCTCGCGAACGCGCCGCTCGACGGGCCCGACCGGCTCTGGCTGGACGGCTGCGCCGGACCCGGCGGCAAGGCCGCGATGCTGGCGGGGCTCGCGGCCCGGCGCGGCGCGACGCTGCTCGCCTCCGAGAAGCAGCCCCACCGCGCGGGACTGGTCGCCAAGGCGCTCGCCGGGAACCCCGGCCCCTACCAGGTCATCACCGCGGACGGCACGCGTCCGCCGTGGCGTCCCGACACCTTCGACCGGGTGCTCATGGACGTGCCCTGCACCGGTCTGGGCGCCCTGCGGCGTCGTCCCGAGGCCCGCTGGCGGCGCCGCCCCGAGGACCTCGACGGCTTCGCCCCGCTCCAGCGCGGTCTGCTGCGCACGGCCCTCGACTCGGTGCGGGTCGGCGGTGTCGTCGGCTACGCGACCTGCTCGCCGCACCTCGCCGAGACCCGCGCGGTCGTCAACGACGTCCTCAAGCACTACGACGGCGGCTCCGCCGAACTCCTCGACGCCCGCCCGCTGCTGCCCGGCGTCCCGGCCCTCGGCGACGGCCCCGACGTCCAGCTGTGGCCGCATCTGCACGGCACCGACGCCATGTACCTGGCACTGATCCGCCGGACGGGCTGACCGCCGCCGCACTCTCTTCCGTACCGCTGCGCGCTCAGCCCGGGGGAGCGGCCGGTCGCGGAGGCTTGTCCGGCTTGTCCGGATCCGGCGCGGCGGGGTCCGGCGGAGGCCGGGTGCCACCGTCCTCGTGCGCCAGCCGGTTCGGCCACCACACCTTCGGGCCCACATCCAGGAAGAGCGAGGTCACGAGGACCGAGCGCACGATGAAGGTGTCCAGCAGCACGCCGAAGGCGACCGCGAAGCCGATCTCGGCGAAGCCCACCACCGGCAGGGTGCCGAGCGCGGCGAACGTGCCCGCGAGGACCAGACCGGCCGAGGTGATCACCGCCCCGGTGGTGGCCAGCCCGGTGACCACTCCGCGCCGGGTGCCCTGATGGGCCGCCTCCTCGCGGATTCGGGTGGTCAGGAAGATGTTGTAGTCGATGCCGAGCGCCACCAGGAACACGAAGACGAACAGCGGGAAGGACACGTCCTCGCCCGCGTAGTCGAAGACGTGCCGGAAGACCAGTGCGCTCACCCCGAGCGCGGCGGCCAGCGAGAGCACCACGGTCCCGATCAGCAGCAGTGGGGCCACCAGGGCCCGTAGCAGCACGCTCAGCACGAGCAGGACCACGATCAGGACGAGCGGGATCACCAGGTAGTTGTCGTGCGTCTGGGCGTCCTCCATGTCCAGCAGGGCCGCGGTGCCGCCGCCGACCTTCGCGTCGGCGTCGGGCAGCGCGTGCACGGAGTCCCGCACGCGGTCCACCGTGGCTTTCGCCGCGTCGCTGTCGGACGGATCGCGCAGCGTCGCCTCGAACAGCACCCTGCCGTCGTGCTCCGGCGCCGTGCCCGGTGGCACCCCGATGCTCGCGGGCACCACGCCCGGATCCGCCGCCACGGTCCGGCGCACCTGCCCGGCCGCCGCCGCGTCCGAGACCACCACCAGCGGATCGCCGGCGCCCGCCGGGAAGTACTGCTCGGAGATCTCCTGGCCCACGATCGAGTCCGGCTTGCCGGTGAACTGATCGGCGGCCGGGATGCCCGCGGCCCGCAGTTCGACGAGCCCGACCGAGAGGGCGGCGAGGACCAGCGCCGTCCCGATCCAGGTGGTCCGGGGACGGCGGGCGATGCGGTGGCCGACACGCGACCAGAAGCCGCTGCGGGTCGGGTCGGACGAACCGACGTGCGGCACGGCGGGCCAGAAGATCCAGCGCCCGAACACCAGGAGCAGGGCGGGGAACAGGGTGAGCATGGCCAGCAGGGCGACGGCCACGCCGATCGCCGCGACCGGGCCGAGGCCCCGCGTCGAGTTCATCTCGGCGACCAGCAGCACCAGCATGCTCAGCACGACCGTCGCGCCCGAGGCGAGGACCGCCGGGCCCGCCCGGTTCATGGCGCGCGCCATCGCCTCGTGCCGGTCCTCGTGACGGCGCAGCTCCTCCCGGTAACGGGCGACGAGCAGCAGGGCGTAGTCGGTGCCCGCGCCGAACACGAGCACCGTGAGGATGCCGGCGCTCTGCCCGTTGACGGTCAGCCCGGCATGGGTCGCCAGCAGATAGATCAGCGCCTGGGCCGTGAAGAGGGCGACGATCACCCCGAGCAGCGGCACGAAGAGCAGGGTCGGACTGCGGAAGGTGATCAGCAGCATCACGATGACGACGGCCATCGCCGCGTAGAGCAGCGTGGAGTCGATGCCCTCGAAGGCCTTCGAGGAATCGGCCGAGGTGCCGCCGGGCCCGGTGATGTGCACGGCGAGCCCGTCGCCGCCCTTGCCCACCTGGTCGCGGATGGAGTCGACGGCGGGAGCGATCCGCTGCCAGCCGGCCGCGTCCATGGTGATCGGCACGTAGATCTGCGCGGCGCGCGGATCGGCCGGCCGGTCGAAGACCGGGCCCCGGGTCTCCGCACCGCGGATGCCGTGGTCCCGCAGTTTCTCGATCTGCTGGACGTCCTCGGCGATCTGCCGCCGGTCCTGCGTCGTCAGACCGCCCTCACGGGCGTAGACGACGACCGCGGGGATCTGCTCGGGACGGAACTCGTTCGAGACGTCCAGGACTTGGGTCGACTCCGCCGAGCCGGGCAGCCAGGACTGCGCGTCGTTGTCCTGGGCGTCGCTGAGCTTCATGCCGAGCGGTGCCACGAAGAGCAGCACCAGCAGCCACAGGGCCAGCACCAGCCACTTGGACCGGCGTCCGCACACGGCGCCGATGCCCGCCCGCTTCCAGGCGTCGAGCCGCTTCATGCCCACCCCCGTGACCGGACGCGGCGCCGCTGGGCCGCCGGGCACGGCACCCGGGACGCCCGCCGGACGTCGGCGGAGAGACCGAGGTCCGGACCGAGGAGAGCAACCGGCCCGGGACATGGCAGGCTTGGGGCATGGCCGCGCAGATCAACCCCAGCATCCTGTCCGCCGACTTCGCCCGTCTTGCCGAGGAGGCAACAGCGGTGCAGGGGGCGGACTGGCTCCATGTCGACGTGATGGACAACCATTTCGTACCGAACCTCACGCTCGGTGTTCCGGTCGTGGAGTCCCTGGCGCGGGCGACGGACACTCCGCTGGACTGCCATCTGATGATCGAGGACGCCGATCGGTGGGCGCCCCAGTACGTGGAAGCGGGGGCCGGCTCGGTCACCTTCCACGTGGAGGCGACCGGGGCACCGATCAGGCTCGCCCGCGAGATCCGGGCCAAGGGTGCCCGTGCCTCGATGGCACTCAAGCCGGCGACGCCCATCGAGCCGTACGAGGATCTGCTTCCCGAGCTCGACATGCTGCTGATCATGACCGTCGAGCCCGGGTTCGGGGGTCAGGCCTTTCTCGACATCATGCTCCCGAAGATCCGCCGCACCCGCGAGTTGATCAAAAAGCACGGCCTCGAACTGTGGCTCCAGGTCGACGGCGGCGTCTCGGCGTCCACCATCGAGCGGTGCGCCGAAGCGGGGGCCGACGTCTTCGTCGCCGGATCGGCCGTCTACGGGGCCGCGGACCCGGCCCAGGCGGTACGTGCACTGCGCACCCAGGCCGAGGAGGCGACGGCCCGCGCCTCGTGGGCGTGCGGCCACTGAACCAAGGGAACGTGAACGGCGCCCTTCGGGGCGGATCAAGTGCGCCGGATCTGCGAGGATGAACGGCGAATCCAGAGTGTGAACAGCAGTGAGGAGATCGCCGTGTCGGGTATGTCGGCGGGCCGGTCAGCCATGCGGATGGGACCCGCTGAGCTGGTGCAGGCGGCGGCCATGGCCCGCCGCTTCTACCTCGAGGGCAAGTCCAAGATCCAGATCGCCGAGGAGTTCGGCGTCAGCCGCTTCAAGGTGGCCCGGGTCCTGGAGACCGCTCTCGAACGGGATCTCGTGAGGATCGAGATCCGCGTCCCCGCCGAGCTGGACGCGGAGCGCTCGGACGCGCTGCGCGCCCGCTACGGCCTTCGGCACGCCGTGGTCGTCGAGTCCCCGGCGGACGCCGAGGAGTCGCCCGACCCGGAGAACCTCGGTGAGGTGGCCGCGGACCTGCTCGGCGAACTGGTCAACGAGGGCGATGTGCTCGGCCTCGCCTGGGGCCGCTCCACGATCCACATGGCGGCGGCGCTGGACCGGCTCCCGCCGTGCACCGTGGTGCAGCTGACGGGTGTCTACGACGCCGGTACCGCCGAGCGCGGCTCCGTCGAGGCCGTACGGCGTGCGGCGCAGGTGTCGGGCGGCGACGCCCACCCCATCTACGCGCCGATGCTGCTGCCCGACGAGGCCACCGCGGCGGCGCTGCGCAACCAGACGGGGATCGCTCGCGCCTTCGAGTACTTCGACAAGGTCACGGTCGCCTGTGTCTCCATCGGCTCCTGGGAGCCCGGCATCTCTACGGTGCACGACATGCTCAGCGACGAGGAGCGCGCCCACTACGCGTCCCTCGGTGTCGCCGCCGAGATGTCCGCCCACCTCTTCGACGCCGAGGGCCGGCGGGTCGGCCGCGATCTGGGCGAGCGCTGCATCACGGTCGAGGCCGACCGGCTGCGCCGTATCCCCGAGGTGGTGGCGATCGCGGGCGGCCAGCGCAAGGCGGCCGCCATCGACGCGGTGCTGCGCTCCGGGCTGGTCACCAGCCTGGTGACGGACACCTCCGCCGCGGACTATCTGATGACGGCGGGCACGACCCCGCGTCCGGCGCTGAACCGGGCGGACCCGGACGGCCCCTGAGGGCGCCTCAACGCGTGCCTGGAGGGGACGGCCGTGGCAGCATCGACTCATGCTGCCACGGCCGTCCCCTCGCACGTTCGCGGGCCCTTTGACGGCCGTTCTGCTGGCCTGTCTCGCGCTGCTGCTCACGGGCTGCTCGTCGACGGACACCGCCGCCCCGGGCGACCGTGCCACCACCGCGAGCGGGTCCGCGGCCCTGCCCTCCTGGGTGGGCGACCGGCCGACCGTCAGCGCCGCCGAACTACCGGCCGAGGGCCGTGCGACGCTCGCCCTCATCGACCGGGGCGGCCCGTACCCGTACGCCAAGGACGGAGCCGTCTTCGGCAACTTCGAGCGGGAGCTGCCGCAGCGCCCCCGGGGGTACTACCACGAGTACACCGTGCGGACGCCCGGCGAGGGCGACCGGGGCGCCCGACGCATCGTCACCGGGCAGAGCGGGGAGATCTACTACACCGATGATCACTACGACTCGTTCAAGGCGGTGCTGAGATGACCCGTGGGCCGCTCGCGGAGGTGTGCCACGCGGCCGGGTGGCAGGTCAGCGAGCTCGACCTCTCCGGCGTTCTCGACAAGGCCGGCTTCATGGCCCGCTGCGTCCGCGCCCTCGACCTGCCCGAGTGGTTCGGCCGGAACTGGGACGCGCTCGCCGACGTCCTGGGCGACCCCGACTGGGGACCCGCCACCCCGGGCAGGCTCCTCGTGGTGAGCGGCTGGCGCCCGTACGCGCGGGCACGGCCCGCCGAGTGGGAGACCGCCCAGGGGATCCTGGAGGCGGCCTCCGGCCACTACCAGCAGTTCGACGCCACGCTGTCGGTCGTCCTCGTCCTTGGAGGATCCGACCAATTGCCCCCTGACCTGCCTGGATGATCTGTCCGGGCACCGCACACCAGCCGTCATGGGACAATGAAGTACGTGCTCTTCCCCCTGGCTGACCTGTCCGGGGGCCACCTCTGATCGACTGGGATGTGCAGCACGTGCGTTTCCTCAACGACATCCAGCCCCCGTACGACCTGACGTACGACGACGTGTTCATGGTGCCCAGCCGCTCCGCGGTCGGCTCGCGTCAGGGCGTGGACCTCAGCTCTCCGGACGGCACGGGCACCACCATCCCGCTCGTCGTCGCCAACATGACGGCGATCGCCGGCCGGCGGATGGCGGAGACCGTCGCCCGCCGCGGTGGCCTCGTCGTCATCCCGCAGGACATCCCGATCGAGGTCATCACCGAGGTCGTCTCCTGGGTCAAGGGGCGCCCCCTGGTGCTCGACACCCCGATCGTCCTCGCACCCCACCAGACCGTCGCCGACGCACTGGCGCTGCTGCCCAAGCGCGCCCACAACGCGGGCGTCGTCGTGGACGAGGACGGCCGCCCGGTCGGCGTGGTCACCGACGCCGACCTCACCGGCGTGGACCGCTTCACGCAGCTGTCCGAGGTCATGTCCAAGGACCTGCTGCTCCTCGACGCGGACATCGAGCCCCGCGAGGCGTTCAACCGGCTCGACGGCGCCAACCGCCGCTACGCGCCCGCCGTGGACGCGGACGGCCGGCTCGCCGGCATCCTCACCCGCAAGGGCGCCCTGCGCGCCACGCTGTACACGCCGGCCACCGACGCCGACGGCAAGCTGCGCATCGCCGCCGCCGTGGGCATCAACGGCGACGTGGCCGGCAAGGCCAAGCAGCTCCTCGACGCGGGCGTCGACACCCTCGTCATCGACACCGCGCACGGCCACCAGGAGTCGATGATCAGTGCCGTGCGCACCGTTCGCGCGCTGGACCCGCAGGTGCCGATCGTCGCGGGCAACATCGTCGCCGCCGAGGGCGTCAAGGACCTCATCGACGCGGGCGCCGACATCATCAAGGTCGGCGTCGGCCCCGGCGCGATGTGCACCACCCGCATGATGACCGGGGTCGGCCGGCCGCAGTTCTCCGCCGTCCTCGAGTGCGCCGCCGAGGCCAAGAAGTACGGCAAGCACGTGTGGGCCGACGGTGGTGTCCGCCACCCGCGCGACGTCGCGATGGCGCTCGCCGCCGGCGCGTCCAACGTCATGATCGGCTCCTGGTTCGCCGGGACCTACGAGTCCCCGGGCGACCTCCAGCAGGACGCCAACGGCCGCCTGTACAAGGAGTCGTTCGGCATGGCGTCGGCGCGCGCGGTCAAGAACCGCACCAGTGAGGAGTCGGCGTACGACCGGGCCCGCAAGGCACTGTTCGAGGAGGGCATCTCCACCTCGCGCATGTTCCTCGACCCGTCCCGCCCGGGCGTCGAGGACCTGATCGACTCGATCATCGCGGGCGTCCGGTCCTCCTGCACCTACGCGGGCGCCAACTCCCTGGAGGAGTTCGCCGAGAACGCGATCGTCGGCATCCAGAGCGCCGCCGGCTACGCCGAGGGCAAGCCGCTGCACGCCAGCTGGAGCTAGCTTCCCCGGTCCACGGCCGAGCCCGCCGCACGCCGACGACGGCGGCCCGGTCCGTCGGCCTCCACGGCCCCTGTCCCCCCGCGTGGGAACAGGGGCCGTACGCGTGCGTGGGGTGCCCGCGACGGACGGACGGGCGTGCCCGCGGACGACGGACGGCTTCGCGCGAGGGGGTGGACGGGCGTCTCCGGAGCGGGAATTGACGCACCGTCGGTTCGGCGGCCGGCGAACCCCTTTCACCAGCGAAAAGGCGCCGTGCGCAACCATCGAAAGGCCCCGCGCAACGAACATCCGCACCGCCGCGATGAACGCAACGATCTTGCGGAGACGCGCAAGGTTGCTGCATTACGCCCGCGAAGCCCTGGCTCATAGGGTCAAGCGCTGTACACAGGCGTGGCGGGGACCCCGCTCGGTGGGTCCCTCCTGTCAGGGGTGCCGCCGGTCTCCGCCCTTTTCGACCGGCAGCGATGAAGGAGCCACCCGCGTGCTCGACCACGGCGCACCCCCGCAGTCCCGAACCACCTCGTCCCCACCGTCCCCGGGGTTCGGCGCGCGCCTGATGCGCCGCAAGCCCGTGGAACGCCTGGTCGCGGAGGGTGGCCAGGGCGAGGGAGGCTCGCTGCGCCGCTCCCTCGGGCTGTGGCAGCTCACGATGATCAGCATCGGTGCCACGCTCGGCACCGGCATCTTCGTCGTCCTCGGCGAGGCCGTCCCCAAGGCCGGACCCGCGGTCACCCTCTCCTTCGTGATCGCCGGCCTCACCGCGCTCTTCTCCGCCCTCTCCTACGCCGAACTGGCGGGCACCATCCCGGTCGCCGGGTCGTCGTACTCGTACGCGTACGCAACGATGGGCGAACTGATCGCCTGGATCTGCGGCTGGTGTCTCGTCCTGGAGTACGGCGTCTCGGTCGCGGCCGTCGCGGTCGGCTGGGGCGAGTACCTGAACGAACTGCTCGACGGCACCATAGGCGTCACCATCCCGGACGCGCTGTCCGCGCCGCCCGGCGACGGAGGCGTCTTCAACCTGCCGGCCCTCATCGTCGTCCTGCTCGCCATGGCGTTCCTGCTCGGCGGGGCCAAGGAGTCGGCGCGCGCCAACACCGTCATGGTGACCGTGAAGATCGCCGCGCTGGTGATGTTCTGCGCGATCGGCATCCAGGGCTTCCGCTCGGGCAACTACGAGCACTTCATGCCGCTCGGCATGGCGGGCGTCAGCGCCGCCGGTGCCACGCTGTTCTTCTCCTACATCGGCTTCGACGCGGCCTCCACGGCCGGCGAGGA
This sequence comes from Streptomyces sp. NBC_01428, assembly GCF_036231965.1. Lineage (NCBI taxonomy): Bacteria > Bacillati > Actinomycetota > Actinomycetes > Kitasatosporales > Streptomycetaceae > Streptomyces > Streptomyces sp. NBC_01428. The sequence goes on from NZ_CP109499.1 coordinate 7,487,055, forward strand.
GGCCAAGGACGCGCAGCGCGACCTGCCGCGCGCGATCATGCTGTCGCTGGTCATCGTGACCGCGCTGTACGTCCTGGTCGCGGCCGTCGCCGTCGGTGCGAAGCCCTGGCGCCGCTTCAACGACTCCGAGGCCGCGCTCGCCGAGATCATGAAGGACGTCACCGGTCAGACCTTCTGGGGGACGCTGCTGGCGGCCTGTGCGGTCATCGCCATCGCCAGCGTCGTGCTCACCGTGCTGTACGGCCAGACCCGCATCCTGTTCGCGATGTCCCGGGACGGTCTCGTCCCCAAGATCTTCGCCCGCGTCGACCCGAAGACCGGCACGCCGCGTGCCAACACGGTGATCGTCTCGCTGTTCTGCGGTGTCCTCGCCGCCGCGATCCCGCTCGGCCAGCTCGCCGACGCCACCAGCATCGGCACGCTCTTCGCCTTCGCGCTGGTCAACATCGCCGTCGTGGTGCTGCGCCGGACGCGCCCGGGCATGCGCCGCACTTTCCGGGTCCCGCTCGCGCCGGTGCTGCCCGCGATCGGCTTCCTGCTGTGCCTGTGGATGATGGCCAGTCTCTCCGCCGTCACCTGGGTGGTCTTCGGTGTCTGGATGGCCGTCGGGCTCGTGTTCTACTTCAGTTACGGCTATCGCCGGTCCCGTATGGCGACCGCGGAGACCGTCTCCGAGCAACCGTAGAACCCCCGCCAGGCACCTCGCAGAAAAGTGAACCACCCGCAGTGCTGAACGATCTCGACGAACGCATCGTGCACGCCCTCGCCGAGGACGCCCGCCGCTCCTACGCCGACATCGGGCAACAGGTCGGCCTGTCCGCGCCCGCGGTGAAGCGGCGGGTCGACCGGCTGCGGGCCACCGGCGCCATCACCGGGTTCACCGTCCGGGTGGACCCGGCGGCGCTCGGCTGGGAGACCGAGGGGTTCGTCGAGATCTACTGCCGCCGCAACACCTCGCCGGAGACGATCCAGCGTGGTCTCGAGCGGTACCAGGAAGTCGTGGCCGCCTCCACCGTCACCGGGGAGGCGGACGCGGTCGTGCAGGTCTTCGCCTCGGACATGCGGCACTTCGAGCGGGTGCTGGAACGGATCGCGGGGGAGTCGTTCGTGGAACGGACGAAGTCCGTTCTCGTGCTGTCGCCGCTGCTGCGGAGGTTTTCCTCGGGGTCACCCACGTAGGTGGGGCCCCCGTCAACGCCGTTGCGCCCAGCAGGGTGGGGGGTTCCCGCCGCGCGGGCGACTGCGGGTGGGTTGTGGCTGGTCGCGCAGTTCCCCGCGTCCCTGAAGGGCGCTATTCGGCCGTCTGTCGTGCCAGGGCGTTGTTGTCCATCGAGTTGTGGACGCTGAAACTGACCGCGTCCGAGCGGTAGCGGTCGTCGGACCATTCGACCGGGCGGCCCTCGCGGGTGGTGGTGACGCGGCGGACCCGCAGCAGGGGGCTGGTGCGGCGGACGCCGAGGAGGTCGGCATCCTGCGCGCCCGCGGCGACGGCGTCGATGACGTGCTCGCCGTACGCGAAGACCAGCCCGGTGTCCTCGAAGAGGCGCTGTGTGACGGACGGGCACTCGGGCTCGATGGCCGCCACGGCGGGCGAGATCCAGTCCGCGTACACCGTGCGCTCCAGCAGGACCGGCTCGCCGTCCAGTCCGCGGACCCGCAGCACGTGCAACACCGGTGTCCTTTCCCGCAGTTGCAGCCGGACGGCGTCCGCCGCCGTGGCCGGAAGGTACTCCTGCGACACCACGTGCCCGGTCGCCTCGCGGCCCATCGCGCGCGCCCACTGGGCGAAACTGCGCAGCTCGGCGAAGCTCTGGCTGCGGCGGCTGGCCAGGACCACGCGGCGGGCGCCCTGGCGGGAGCCGATCAGCCCCTCGGCGGTCAGGGCCGCGACCGCCTGGCGGACCGTGCCGCGCGAGACGCCGTACTGGGCGGCGAGGTCGGTCTCCGCGGGCAGCAGGCTGCCCACGGTGTACTCCTCCCGGTCGATCGCCCGCCGCAGCTCCTCGGCGATCTCCTCGTGTCGCGCCGGCATGCTTCCCCTCAGCCTGGACCACTGTGCACAGCGTGATCACCCTAATCGACCGCGCGGCGCGATCCGCGTCTGCCGGAATTGTGCAGGGAACCAGGGGTCACGGTTTGGCCAAAGTTTACGAACAGGACACCAACGCCGGGCCTACTTGGGCCAACTTGTTCAGACAAGTTCTCCGTACCACCACACCCTCGTGCGTCATCCTGGAGAGACCGTGACCGTGTTCCTGCCGAGGACCGCCCTCCTCACCGGCGGCCTCGCCGTCGCCGCAGCCCTCACCCTGAGCGCCTGCGGCGCCGCCCCCGACGACAAGGCGACCACCGCCGACGGCAAGAGCGCGGCCACCGCGACCTCCGCCGCGGACCTCGGCGGCCTCGACGCCCTGGTCAAGGCCGCGAAGAAGGAGGGCACGCTGCACGCGATCGCCCTCCCCCGTGACTGGGCCAACTACGGCGCCCTGATCGACGGCTTCACCAAGAAGTACGGCATCAAGATCGATGTCGAGAGCCCCGACGGCTCCAGCCAGGACGAGATCACCGCCGTCACCTCGCGCAAGGGCCAGGACCGCGCCCCGGACGTCCTCGACCTCGGCAGCTCCTTCGCCCTGAGCGCCGCCCAGCAGGGACTGCTCGCCCCCTACAAGGTGGCCGCCTTCGGTGACATCCCCGAGGGCCAGAAGGACGCCGCCGGCCGCTGGTTCAACGACTACGGCGGCTACATCTCCATCGGCTGCGACGCCAAGAAGGTCAAGGAGTGCCCGACGACCTTCAAGGACCTGCTCAAGCCGCAGTACAAGGGCCAGGTCGCCCTCAACGGCAACCCGACCAAGTCCGGTTCGGCGTTCGGCGGCGTGTACGCGGCCTCGCTCGCGAGCGGCGGCTCCTTCGACGACATCCAGCCCGGCCTCGACTTCTTCGCCAAGCTGAAGAAGAACGGCAACTACACGCCCGTCGAGTCGACCCCGGCCACCGTCGAGAAGGGCGAGACGCCCATCAGCATCGACTGGGACTATCTGAACGCCGGTTACGCCGACGAGTTCAAGTCCAAGGGCGTCGACTGGAAGGTCGCCATCCCCTCCGACGGCCAGTTCGCCCAGTACTACTCCCAGGCCGTCAACAAGGACGCGCCGCACCCCGCGGCCGCCCGCCTGTGGCAGGAGTACCTCTACAGCGCCGAGGGCCAGAACCTCTGGCTCAAGGGCTACGCCCGCCCGGTCCTGATGCCCGCGATGGACAAGGCCGGCACGCTCGACAAGACGGCCGCCGCGAAGCTCCCCGCGGTCACCGGGACGCCGAGCTTCCCGACCGAGGACCAGCAGAGCAAGGCCAAGACCGTGCTCGGTCAGGGCTGGGGCAAGGCCGTCTCCGGATGACCACCGCTCTCACCGAGGCCCCGGCCGACGTGGCGCCCGCCGCTGCCCCCCGGCAGCGGCGGCGCCGCCGCGCGCCCGGCTGGCTCGCCGTCGCCCCCCTGCTCGTCTTCGTGGCGATCGCCTTCGGCATCCCCGCCCTCGCCATGCTCAACGGCGCTTTCACCGTCAAGGACCAGGCGACCGGCGCCAGTTCGTACACGATGGACAACCTGACCGGCTCGTTCCAGGGCGCCTACCTGACCGCCCTGATCGGCAGCGTCAAACTGTCCGCGGTCTCCGCGGGCATCGCGACCGTCCTCGGACTGCCGCTCGCCCAGGCCGTGGTGACCTCCCGCTTCCGCGCGCTGCGCGAGGCCGTGCTCACCGCCTCCGGCGTCCTCGCCAACTTCGGCGGCGTCCCGCTGGCCTTCGCCTTCGTCGCCACCCTCGGCAACTCCGGTGTCCTGACCCGGCATCTCGGCCTGGCCGACAAGGGCTGGAGCCTCTACAGCTTCTGGGGCCTGGTCATCGTCTACCTGTACTTCCTGATCCCGCTCATGGTCCTCACCATCACGCCCGCCCTCGACGGACTGCGCTCGCAGTGGCGCGAGGCGGCGCAGAACAACGGCGCGACCTCCGTCCAGTACTGGCGGCACGTGGCCCTGCCCGTGCTCGCTCCCTCGCTGCTCGGCGGCCTGGTGCTCCTGTTCGGCAGCGCCTTCGCCGCGTACGCCACCGCCGCCGCCATGGTCGGCAGCGCCGTCCCGCTGGTCACCCTCCAGATCGCCGACGCCATCTCCGGCAACGTGCTGGTCGGCCAGGAGAACGTGGCGCTCGCCCTCAGCCTCGACATGGTCCTCATCGCGGGCCTGGTCATGGCCGTGTACCTGCCCCTGCAACGACGGAGCGCGCGATGGCTCGCCTGAACCTGTGGCGCTGGGTGGTCCTCGCCCTCGCCGCGCTGTACTTCCTGGTGCCCATGGCCGCGTCCGTGATCTTCACGGTCGACGTGCCCGGGCAGGGCGTCACCTTCGACGCCTACAGCCAGATCGTCTCCGCCGACGGCTTCGTCTCCAGCCTGCTGCTCTCGCTGGAACTCGCCCTCGCCACCATCGTCGTGGTGCTGCTCCTCATGGTGCCGGCCACCGTCGCGCTGCGGCTCGGCTCGCCCCGGCTGCGGCCGGTCGTCGAGGTGGTGTGCTCGCTGCCCCTGGTCGTCCCGCCGATCGCCTTCGTCGCCGGCATGGCCACCGTCCTCAAGTGGGGACCCGAACATCTCTCGCGCACCCCGCTGTTCCAGACCTTCGTGGCCATCCAGAACCCGGACTTCCCGGTGGTGCTCGTCCTCGCGTACGTGGTGATGGCGCTGCCGTTCGTCTACCGGGCCCTGGACGCCGGACTGCGCGCCGTCGACGTGCGCACCCTCGTCGAGGCCGCCCGCAGCTGCGGCGCGAGCTGGCCGCAGGCGCTCGTCCGGGCGGTGCTGCCCAATCTGCGCGGCGCACTGCTCAACTCCTCCTTCCTCACCCTCGCCCTGGTGCTCGGCGAGTTCACGGTCGCCCGGCTCCTCGGCTACCAGCCGTTCGCCGTGTGGATCTACAACGTCGGCGGCTCGCAGGCCCAGATGTCCGTCGCCGTCTCCGTGCTCAGCCTGTTCGTCACCTGGGCCCTGCTCCTCGCGCTCGCCGGATTCGGCGGCCGCTCCCGTACCGCTTCCGCCTCCCGGGGATGACCATGACCCTCGCCACGCTCGAAAAGGCCGCCACCGTCGAATTCCGCGGACTGCGGCGGGAGTTCGGTCCGACCGTCGCCCTCGACGGCCTTGACCTCACCGTCCGGCCCGGCGAACTCCTCGCCCTGCTCGGCCCCTCCGGCTGCGGCAAGACCACCGCCCTGCGCATGCTCGCCGGCTTCGAACACCCCGACTCCGGCGAGGTGCTGGTCGACGGCGAGGACGTCACCCGGGTCCCGGCGCACCGCCGCGACGCCGGGATGGTCTTCCAGTCGTACAGCCTCTTCCCGCATCTGAGCGCCGTCGACAACGTCGCCTTCGGGCTGCGGATGCGCAAGGTCCGCACGGCCGAACGGCGCGCTCGGGCCGCCGAGTTGCTCGACCTGGTCGGCCTCGCGGACAAGGGGGAGCAGTACCCGCACCAGCTCTCCGGCGGTCAGCAGCAGCGCGTCGCGCTGGCCCGCGCGCTCGCCCTGCGGCCCCGCGTGCTGCTGCTCGACGAACCGCTGTCGGCCCTGGACGCCAAGGTGCGCCTCTCGCTGCGCGAGGAGATCAGCCGCCTCCAGCAGGAACTCGGGATCACCACCCTGTTCGTGACGCACGACCAGGAAGAGGCGTTGTCCATGGCGGACCGGGTCGCGGTGATGCGGTCCGGGAAGCTCGAACAGTGCGCGGCGCCCGCCGAGTTGTACGGGCGTCCCGCCACCGCCTTCGTCGCCGAGTTCGTCGGCACGATGAGCCGGATACCCGGGACGCTCGACGGCGAGTCGGTCGAGGTCCTCGGCCGGCGCCTGCCGGTGGACGGGGAGGCGCCCGCCGCACGGGAGGTGGACGTGCTGGTCCGGCCGGAGGCGGTACGGGTGAGCGCCGACGAGTCGGGTGACGCGCGGCTCGTGGCCACCGCGTTCCTCGGCGCGGCCACCCGGGTCACCGTGCGGCTCGCCGACGGCACCGAGGTCAAGGCCGACCTGCCCACGCACGAGGCCGCGGCCCTCGCGCCGGGCGCGCCCGTCACGGTCACCCTTCCGGAGCGTCCCGTGCTCGTCGCCGCCCGGACGAGCTGAGGAGCGGCCGCCTCCCGGATCCGGTGCCGTCCGGCACCGGCATCCGGCGGGGCGGCCCGCCCCGAGACCGCGCCGGGCCGCACGTCCGCCGACCTCCCGGCGGACCGGCCCGGCCTCCGTGGCCGGGCGAGGGCCGCGGCGCGGCAGCGGCCCTCGCCCCGAGCCGTGCCACGGCCCGGCGGCCTTCCGGCCGACAGCCTCCCGACCGGCGACTGCCGACCGGGCGACCACCTGCCGGGAGTCGTCCGGCCGGGAGCCTCCGATCGGAAGTCCCTCCGGTCGGGAGACCACTTGATCGGGAGCCTTCCGATTCGGGATCCCTTCGGTCGGGAGACCACTTGATCGGGAGCCTTCCGATTCGGGATCCCTCCGATCGGGAGACCACCTGACCGGGAGCCCTCCGATCGGGAGCCCTCCGATCGGGAGCCCTCCGGCCGGGAGACCACCTGTCCGGGAGCCGTCCGATCGGGAGTCCTCCGGCCGGGCGGCCGCCCGTCAGGCGGCCTCTGCCGGAGGCGACCTGACCGGACGTCCTGCCGGGCGTGAGGACCTCCGACCGTGCGGCGTCCTGACCGGCGGCTGACGAGCCGGCGGTCATCCGACCGGGAGGTCTCCGGTCGGGCGGCCTTCTGCCGGGGGAACCTGACCAGAAGGTCCTCCGAGCGCGTGGCCTTCCGACCGGGCGGGCCACCGGATCAGACGTCCTTCCGGCCGGGAGGTACCCCTCTGCGGGGTGGCCTCCCGGCTCCACGGCCGCCCGACCGGACGGCCCTTCCGACCGGGCGGGCCACCGGATCAGACGTCCTTCCGGCCGGGAGGTACCCCTCTGCGGGGTGGCCTCCCGGCTCCACGGCCGCCCGACCGGACGGCCAGATGAACGGGCAGCCTTCCGCCGGGCGGCCCCCCACGGGGCGGGTTTCCTGGCCGGGCGGCGTTCTGCCGGGAGCGTTCCGATCAGGAGCCTTCCGGCCTGGCGGTCGGGGACGCCCCCGTCCCCGACCGCCCCCCTCGCATCCCCCACCGACGAAAGAGACCACCGTGAGCCACCGCACCACCGCCCGACTCCCGCTCCAGGCCGTCCTGTTCGACATGGACGGCACGCTCGTGGACACCGAGCGACTGTGGTGGGAGGCGGTGGAACAGGTGGCCGACGGGCTCGGACACGCGCTCACGGGGGCCGACCAGCCCGAGGTGCTCGGACGGCCCGTCGAGCACACCGCCTCCTGGCTGGCCGGCGTCACCGCGTCCCCGGCGGAGGCGATCGCCGCCGAACTCCACCGTGAGTTCGCGGACCGCGTCCGCACCGGCATCGTGCCCCGCCCCGGGGCGACCGAACTGCTCGACGCGCTCGCCCGCGAAGGCGTCCCCACCGCCCTCGTCACCGCCTCCCCGCGCGCCGTCGCCGACACCGTGCTGGCGGCGCTCGGTGCCGAGCGCTTCGCCGTCTCCGTCACCGCCGACGACACCGAACGCACCAAGCCCGCCCCCGACCCCTACCTCGCCGCCTGCCGCGCCCTCGGCGTCGAACCCGCCGCCTGCGTCGCCGTCGAGGACACCCAGACCGGCGTCACCTCCGCCGAGTCCGCGGGCTGCGCCGTCCTCGCCGTGCCCTCGCTCGCGCCCATCGGCCCCGCCGCCGGACGCACCGTGCTCAGCAGCCTGGAGGAGGTGTCCCCGGCGCTGCTGCGTGCCATGGTCGCCCCGGCCGAGCTGCGGGTGCTGAGCTGGAACCTCTGGTTCGGCGGCACCAAGGTCGACGACCACCGCGCGAAGCAGCTCAAGGTCATCGCCGAGACGGGCGCGGACGTGGTCGGCCTCCAGGAGACGTACGGGGACGCGGCCCGCGAACTCGCCGAGGCCCTCGGCTGGCACCACCACCGGGCGGGCGACAACCTCGGCGTCATCAGCCGCCACCCGATCGTCGCGCGGCTGGGCGACCCGGACGTCGGCTTCTACGGCGGCACCGGCGTCCGCGTCGAGCTGCCCGGCGGCCGGCGGGTGGACGTGTGGAGCGCCCACCTCGACTGCGCGCCGTACGGACCCTACGAGGCCCGCTTCGACGGGCTCCCGGCCGCCGAGCTGATCGCGCACGAGAGCGGGCGACTCGCCCGGATGCGCGAGATCCTGCGGATGATCGCCGACTCCACGGAGCCGGCCACGCCGGTCGTCCTCGTCGGCGACTTCAACGCCCCCTCGCACCGGGACTGGCCCGAGGTCGCGTGGCCGGTGACGCAGGCGGCCGAGGAGGCGGGCCTGCGCGACTCCTACCGCGAGATCCACCCCGACCCGGTGCGCGACCCGGGACACACCTGGTCGCCGGTCCACACCGACCACGAGGACGGCAGCGGGCGCCCCGAACCCCAGGACCGCATCGACTTCGTCCTGCACCGCGGGCTGACCGCCCTCGACTCCCGCACCATCGTCAGCGGCACCCCGCGCTCCTGGCCCGATGTGGCGGGCAACGACTGGCCCTCCGACCACGCGGCGGTCCTCACCGCCTTCGGAGTGCCCCGCGGGGAGTGACGGGAGGGGGGCCGGCGGCCGGGGCGCGCCGGCCCGCGCCGGAGCCCGGCCGGTCGTGGAACGCCCGGCGGGCTCCGGCACCGCCCGCGGCACGGGCGTCGCGTGAAGTGAGCCGCGCGTCACCGTGCCGTGACACCGAAACCCGCCTGTGACCTGCGTCTCCCCGCGTTCTCCGGGCGCATCGGGGCCCCCGGGCGGACACGCAACGAATCGCCGCCGGGGACCCGGCGCACGCAACGATTCGTTCGGTGGCGCGCAACGGGTCCTGCTTGTCCGGCCGAGGCCGCCGACCGTACCGTCTAACAAGCCCCCCAAACCCTCCGTACCGGTGGAGAACACGCATGCGCACAGCCCTGCTCCAGAGCTCCGGCCGCCCCGGCTCGGTCGCCGAGAACCTCAAGGTGCTCGACGACGCCGCGGGCCGCGCCGCCGCAGCGGGCGCAGGGCTCCTCGTGACCGCCGAGATGTTCCTCACCGGCTACGCCATCGGCGACGACATCGGCCGCCTCGCCGAACCCGCCGACGGCGACTCGGCCGACGCGGTCGCCGAGATCGCCGGGCGGCACGGCGTGGCCGTCGCCTACGGCTACCCCGAGCGCGGGCACGGCGAGGACTCCCCGGCCGACGGCGACACGGCCGACGTGTACAACTCCGTCCAGCTGATCTCCGCCGACGGGACCCGGCTCGCGAACTACCGCAAGACCCATCTCTTCGGCTGCTTCGAGCGCGACCACTTCACGCCCGGCGACCGGCCCGTCGTGCAGGCGGAGCTGAACGGCCTCCGGGTCGGCCTCATGATCTGCTACGACGTCGAGTTCCCGGAGAACGTCCGCGCGCACGCCCTCGCCGGCACCGACCTGCTGCTCGTCCCGACCGCGCAGATGCACCCCTTCCAGTTCGTCGCGGAGTCCGTCGTCCCCGTCCGCGCCTTCGAGAACCAGATGTACGTCGCGTACGTCAACCGCACGGGCCCGGAAGGGGAGTTCGAGTTCGTCGGGCTCTCCACGCTGGCCGGCCCCGACGGAGTCGCCCGGGCCCGCGCCGGCCGCGGTGAGGAACTGGTCCTCGGCGACGCCGACCCCGTCCTGCTCGCGGCCTCGCGCGAGACGAACCCGTACCTCCAGGACCGCCGCCCCGGCCTCTACGGGTCCCTCGTCTGACCCCGCCCGCCCGGACCCCCCGATCCGGCCCGGACGAACCAGCCTTCCCCTCACCAGCTTTCGCGCAAGGAGTCCGTACCCCATGACGTCCACCGTGCCCAACGCCGTCCAGCACGCCGACGTGCAGCAGCCGCCGATCACCATGTTCGGCCCGGACTTCCCCTACGCCTACGACGACTTCCTCGAGCACCCCGCGGGCCTCGGACAGATACCCGCGACCGAGCACGGCACCGAGGTCGCCGTCATCGGCGGCGGACTCTCCGGCATCGTGGCCGCGTACGAGCTGATGAAGATGGGCCTCAAGCCCGTCGTGTACGAGGCCGACGAGATCGGCGGCCGGCTGCGCACCGTCGGCTTCGAGGGCTGCGACCCCTCGCTGACCGCCGAGATGGGCGCGATGCGCTTCCCGCCCTCCTCCACGGCCCTCCAGCACTACATCGACCTGGTGGGTCTCACCACCCGCCCCTTCCCCAACCCGCTCGCGGAGTCCACGCCCTCGACGGTCGTCGACCTCAAGGGCGAGTCCCACTACGCGACCTCCGTCGACGACCTGCCGCAGGTCTACCGCGACGTGATGAACGCCTGGAACGCCTGTCTGGAGGACGGCGCCGACTTCTCCGACATGAACCAGGCGATGCGGGAGCGCGACGTGCCGCGCATCCGGGAGATCTGGGCGAAGCTCGTCGAGAAGCTCGACAACCAGACCTTCTACGGGTTCCTCTGCGACTCGGAGTCCTTCAAGTCCTTCCGGCACCGGGAGATCTTCGGCCAGGTCGGCTTCGGCACCGGCGGCTGGGACACCGACTTCCCGAACTCCATCCTGGAGATCCTGCGCGTCGTCTACACCGAGGCCGACGACCACCACCGCGGCATCGTCGGCGGCTCCCAGCAGCTCCCGCTGCGCCTGTGGGAGCGCGAGCCGGAGAAGATCGTCCACTGGGCTTACGGCACCTCGCTGTCGTCGCTGCACGACGGCACCCCGCGCCCGGCCGTGACCCGGCTGCACCGCACCGCGGGCAACGGCATCACCGTCACCGACGCGAACGGCGACATCCGGACCTTCAAGGCCGCGATCTTCACCGCCCAGTCCTGGATGCTGCTCTCCAAGATCGCCTGCGACGACTCGCTCTTCCCGATCGACCACTGGACCGCGATCGAGCGCACCCACTACATGGAGAGCTCCAAGCTCTTCGTCCCCGTCGACCGGCCGTTCTGGCTCGACAAGGCCGTCGACGACAAGGGGAATCCGACCGGCCGGGACGTCATGTCGATGACCCTCACCGACCGCATGACGCGCGGCACCTACCTCCTGGACGAGGGCCCGGACAAGCCCGCCGTCATCTGCCTCTCGTACACGTGGTGCGACGACAGCCTGAAGTGGCTGCCGCTGTCCGCGAGCGAGCGCATGGAGGTCATGCTGAAGTCGCTCGGCGAGATCTATCCGAACGTCGACATCCGGGCGCACATCATCGGCAACCCGGTGACGGTGTCCTGGGAGAACGAGCCCTACTTCATGGGCGCCTTCAAGGCCAACCTGCCGGGCCACTACCGCTACCAGCGCCGTCTGTTCACGCACTTCATGCAGGACGGACTGCCCGAGGACAAGCGGGGCATCTTCCTCGCCGGCGACGACATCTCCTGGACGGCCGGCTGGGCCGAGGGCGCCGTCCAGACCGCGCTGAACGCGGTCTGGGGCGTCATGCACCAGCTCGGCGGCACGACCGACCCGACCAACCCCGGGCCCGGTGACGTCTACGACGAGATCGCGCCCGTCGAACTCCCCGAGGACTAGCGGGAGCCGGCCGCGGACCAGGGGCCCCGGACGGGCGGCTCAGACGCCGGCCGCCCGCGCCGCCTCGTACACGGCGGCGGCCACGTCCTTGAGCTCCTCGGCGTCCCGGACCGTGCTCTGCAGGTCGAGGAAGATCTCGTCCAGGCCGATCGCGGCGTGCGCGACGAGGTCCTCCACGATCTGGTCGACCCCGCCGTGGAAGGGCTGCCGGTCCCCGCCCTCGTGGCCCTTCGCGGTGTAGCGCACGTTCGTCCGCAGGACCGTACGGAGCGGGTCGGTGCGCCCGCGCTCGGCGGCCAGCTCCTGCAACGCGCGCCACTGCGCGGTCAGTTGGTCCACGCCCATGCCGATCGGCATCCACCCGTCGGCGTGGTCCACCAGCCGGCGCCGTGCCCTGCCGGTGTTCGCGGCGAGCAGGACGGGGATCGGCCGGGCGGGCTTGGGGCCGACCACGGCCGAGGCGATCCGGGTGAGGTCGCCCTCGTAGACCACCGGGTCGGGGCCCCAGACCGCGCGGCACACCTCGATCACCTCGTCGAGGACCCGGCCGCGGTCCTCGAAGGGGCGCGGTGACGCCGCCGCGTACTCGTCGTGCGACCAGCCCGTGCCCAGGCCCGCGACGACCCGGCCGCCGCTCGCCGCGTCGAGCGTGGCGAGGGACTTGGCGAGCTGGAAGGGGAGGTGCAGCGGGGCGACCAGGACACTGGTGCCGAGCAGGGCGCGCTCGGTGACGGCGGCGGCGAGCGCCAGGGTGACCAGCGGGTCGGCGACCCCGCGGTAGGTGTCCGGCCAGGGCAGCCCCTCGATGCCGTACAGCCCCTGGGTGGCGGGCTCCGGGAACAGGGCGCGTTCGAAGACCCACAGGCTGTCGTAGCCGATCGTCTCGGCGGTGCGTGCCACGTCGGGCACGTCCCGTCCGATGTCGTACTGCCTCATCTGGGGGAGGGCCAGACCGAGTCGCGTCGCCATGCCTGTTCGCTCCTTCGTGTCGGGGGTGCCGACCGGTCAACGTACAGCGGGGGCCCGTGAGTTTCGCGGCGGCCCGCGAGAGGTGTGGCCGGATCAGTCCGGCAGCGGAGTGAGCAGCATCCGCCCGGCCAGGCCGACCACGGCGTCGAGGCGCTCGGCGAACTCCTCGGCCAGATCGGGCAGTCCGCGCAGCGCCCACAGGGTCCGGGCCGCGGACCAGGTCGCGTCGCGGGCCCGCTCCAGGCTCCAGGAGCCGAGCAGATGGGTGAGCGGGTCGGCGATCTGGAGCAGGTCGGGGCCCGGCATCAGATCCTCGCGGATGTGTTCCTCCAGCGAGGCGAGAAGGTCTCCCACCCGGTCGAACTCGTCCTCCAGATCGGCCGGTTCGCAGCCGAGCGTACGGCAGGTGTCCACGAGGGCGAGCGCGAGGTCGTGCCCGATGTGCGCGTTGATGCCCGCGACCGCGAACTGCAGCGGACGTACTCCCGGATGGCGCCGGAACTGGAGCAACGGGCGCCAGCAGGCGGGTGCCCGGCCCTCCTCGGCCACCGCCAGATAGCGTTCCGCGAACCGCACGTCCAGGACGGTCGCCGCCCGGCGGTCCGGGAAGAACCCGGAGTCCAGGCGCCGGTCGAACTCCTCGGTGACGGTGAGGTAGACACGGTTGAAGACCCGGACACCGTCCCGCTCCGGCAGCGTCGCGTCCAGGTTCCGCATCCGCGCGACGACCGCGTCTACGGGAGTGGTGAGGTGTGCCGACTGGGCCATGGGGGCAGCGTCCCAGTCCTAGGGTGGCCGCGGTGCCACCGGGCCGGAGGCTTCCCCAGAACGGGGGAACGCGTCCGGGGCGCCGTGGGGGGAACAGGACGTGCCAGGCTTACGTGCCCAGCGGCTGTCCGAGCGCAGGGCGGAGCGCAGGCGGTCCGCCGGACGGGGGTTCATGGTCGCGGCGGCCTCGGCCGTGGTGGCGATCGCGACGGTGACGGGGATGGTGGCCGCGCTGGGTGAGGGCCGCGCCTCCGACGAGGCGAGGCCGCTGCCGAGCGGGGGGCCCAGCTTCCGCCCGTTGCCCGCCGTGCCGACGTCGTCCCCGAGCCGGGCGACCCCGTCCCCGTCGGCCTCGGTGAGGAAGTCCACCCCGAGCCCGTCGGCGCGCGCGGGCAGGACACGGGCGGCGGCCGCTCCGGCGCGCCTCTACGGCCATCCCGACTCGCAGGTCCAGGAGTGGGTCGACGCTCATCCCGGTGACGCGCGGCGCGAGGTGATCGAGTCCCGGATCGCGGACCGGCCGGCCGCGGTGTGGTTCGCGGACTTCACGCCGTCCACCGTCACCGCGCGGGTCAGGGCGGTGACGTCGGCCGCCGCCGCGGAGGGCCGGGTCCCGGTGGTCGTGCCGTACGCCGTGCCGCAGCGCGACTGCGGCGGCGCCTCGGAGGGCGGGGCGCCCGACCTCGCCGCGTACGACGCCTGGATCGACGACTTCGCGGCGGGCCTCGGCTCCGGCGAGGTCGTCGTCGTCCTGGAGCCCGACTCGATCGCCCAGACCGACTGCCTCACCGCGGACCAGCGGGACGGCCGTTTCGCCTCCCTCGCCCGCGCGGGCCGGGTCCTGAAGGCGGCCGACCCCCGCGCCCGGGTCTATTACGACGCCGGTCACTCCGACTGGAACCCGGCGGCCCGCCAGGCTGAACTGCTCCGGCAGGCGGGAGCCGCGTCGGCGGCCTCCTCCGACGGTGTCTTCACCAACGTGTCCAACTTCAACCGGACGAGCGACGAGACCGCCTACGCCCGCAGCGTGCTGTCCGCGCTCGGCGGACCGCCCGGGCTCGGCGCCGTCATCGACACCAGCCGCAACGGCAACGGCGCCCCGGCCGACGGGGAGTGGTGCGACCCGTCGGGCCGCAGCATCGGACAGGCGCCGACCCTCGCCACCGGGGTGGCCGGGATCGACGCCTATCTCTGGGTGAAGCTGCCCGGCGAGTCGGACGGCTGCAAGGGCTCACCGGGCACCTTCTCGCCGGAGTACGCCTATGAGCTGGCGCGCTGATCGCCGGGCTCGTCGTACGAGGACGTCCCCGAGTCGAGGAGCGGCTCCTGCCCCTTGAGGTGGGCCGGGGCCATCGCCCGTAGCGCGTGGTAGCCGGTGATGACGACGATGGTGCCGAGGGCGATCCCGTTCAGCGAGAAGTTGTCGCTGAACTTCAGGCTCACGCCGCCGATCCCGATGATGATGCCCGCGGCGGCCGGCACCAGGTTCAGCGGATTGCGCAGGTCCACCCGGGCGTTGAGCCAGATCTGCGCGCCGAGCAGGCCGATCATTCCGTACAGGATGACGGTGATGCCGCCGAGGACACCGCCCGGGATCGCCGCCACCACCGCGCCGAACTTGGGGCAGAGGCCGAAGAGCAGGGCGAAGCCGGCGGCGGCCCAGTAGGCGGCGGTGGAGTAGACGCGGGTCGCGGCCATCACGCCGATGTTCTCGGAGTACGTGGTGTTGGGCGGTCCGCCGACCGCGGTGGAGAGCATCGACGCGACGCCGTCCGCGGAGATGGCGGTCCCCAGCTTGTCGTCCAGCGGGTCGCCGGTCATCTCGCCGACGGCCTTGACGTGTCCGGCGTTCTCCGCGACGAGCGCGATGACGACCGGGAGGGCCACGAGGATCGCCGACCACTGGAACGTGGGCCCGTGGAACGTCGGGAGCCCGACCCAGTCGGCGTTCCCGACGGCGGAGAGGTCGAGGCGCCAGTGGTCGGTGACCTTGCCGCTCGCGTCCATCGAGTGGATGCGGCCGAAGATCCGGTCGAAGACCCAGGAGATCACGTAGCCGAAGACGAGGCCGAGGAAGATCGCGACACGTGACCAGAAGCCGCGCAGGCACACCACGGCCGCGCCGGTGACCAGCATGGTGAGCAGGGCCGTCCACTGGTCCTGCGGCCAGTAGGTGGACGCGGTCACCGGCGCCAGGTTGAAACCGATCAGCATGACCACCGCGCCGGTCACGATCGGCGGCATCGCGGCGTGGATGATCCGCGCTCCGAAGCGCTGCACGGCGAGTCCCACCAGGAACAGCGCGACCCCGACCACGAAGACCGCACCGGTCACCGTCGCGCTGGTGCCGCCCTGCGCGCGGATCACGGCGGCGACGCCCACGAAGGAGAGCGAGCAGCCCAGGTAGCTGGGCACCCGGCCGCGGGTGGCGAGCAGGAAGATGACCGTCGCCACGCCGGACATCATGATCGCGAGGTTCGGGTCGAGTCCCATCAGGACGGGTGCCACGAACGACGCCCCGAACATGGCCACCACGTGCTGGGCGCCGAGCCCCAACGTGCGGGGCCAGGAGAGGCGTTCATCGGGGCGGACGACCGCTCCGGGGGCGGGAGTCCGCCCGTCGCCGTGCAGTTTCCAGCGCACGCCGAGGTCCATGGTGAGGGTTCGCTTTCTCTGTACGTGAATCTGTCCGGACCATTGTCAGGGGTAACCAGCGGCCCTACGCTCACACGGTCCTACTCATGAACGTCGTTCATATGTCTGATCGGAGTGTTCTGTGAGTGCACGTTCCCGACTGGGCCTGCTCGCGGCCGCCGCCGTCGCGCTCGCGTCCGTCGTCGTCCCCACGGCGTCCGCGGCACCCTCGGCGTCCGAGGCGCCCTCGGTGTCCGCCCACGCGGTGCCGCCCGTGCCGAGAACCGCCGTCCTCGACGGTCACCGCCTTCAGCTGACCCGGATCCGCCTCGACCACGGCGACCGCCGACTCGGCCGTTCGCTGCGGGACTTGACCACCCGCGCCGACACCTGGCTGGACCAGGGGCCCTGGACGGTGGTCGACAAGCCGAAGCCCGCGCCCGGCGGCGACGTCCACGACTACCTGAGCCAGGCGCCCTATTGGTGGCCCTCGCAGCCCGCCACCGCCGACAACCCGTGGGGCTGCCCCTACGTCCAGCGCGACGGGCAGCGGAACCCCGAGGTCGACACCGGAACCGACCGCCAGGACGTCGAGAAGGTCTTCGACTCCACGTACGACCTCGCGCTCGCCTGGTACTACACCGGACGACGGCAGTACGCCGAGAAGGCCTCCGAGGTCCTGCGCACCTGGTTCCTCGACCCGGCGACCCGGATGAACCCGAACCTGGACCACGGCCAGTTCATCCCCTGCAAGTACGACGGCCGCGCCATCGGCATCATCGACTTCTCGCAGTCCTACACCAGTGTCCTCGACGCGATCGCCCTGCTCGACACCGGGGCGCCCGGCTGGTCCCGGCGCGACCGCGCGGCGATGCTCGACTGGAACACCGGCTTCCGCGACTGGCTGGCGGACGGCGCCTTCGGCAAGGAGGAGGGCGCCGCGCAGAACAACCACGGCACCTTCTACGACATGCAGCTCGCCGCCCTCGCGTACGCCACCGGCGACACCGGCCTCGCCCGGCGGACCGTCCTCGCCGCCCGGACCCTGCGGATCGCCCCGCAGATCGCCGCCGACGGCAGCCAGCCCCAGGAACTCGCCCGCACCCGCAGCTGGCACTACTCGACCTTCGACCTCGTGGCCTACACCCGGCTCGCGGCCATCGGCCGGCACGTCGGCGTGGACCTCTGGTCGTACCGGGGGCCGGACGGGCAGAGCCTGTTCAAGGCCGTGGACTACCTGCTGCCCGCGGCGACCGGCGCCGAGCCGTGGCCGCATCCCGAGCTGGAGTTCCACCGCTTCGCGGCGAGCGACGTCGTACACGCGGCGGCCGACGCGGGGGACCGGGCGGCGCGTGCGGCCGTCCCACGGCTCGAAACCCCGCCCGGAGGCGACCTCTGGGCCCTGCGCCCGGCCGCCGAACAGCTCGACTCGATCGCCGGCTGATCCCGCACCGGGGGGACCTCTGAGCGTTTGCTTAGGATGGGACACGTTTTCGGCCAGAGGATGCCGCACGGAGGGGTCCGGACCGGACCCGGTCCGTGCGGCGTCCGCACCCGGCCGTCCCGCCCGAACGCCGCACGACAGCACCCTCAGGAGAGTCCCGCCCGTGACCGCCGAAGCCCCCGCCGCACCCGTACTCACCCACGGCCGGCTGCTGCCCGTCGCCGTGCACTTCGACGACCTCGACGCGCTCGGCCTGCTGCACAACGCCCGCTACCCGGTCATGGTCGAGCGCGCCTGGACCGCGCTCTGGAGCGAGCTCGGCTTCGGCTTCGACGGCGACTGGGAGGCGGCGGGCGACGCCTGCAACGCGGTCAAGGAACTGCGGATCACCTACGACGCCCCGGTCGGTCGCCCCGGGGCGTACGCCGTCCACCTGTGGCTGGAACGACTCGGTACCACCGGACTCACGTACGGCTTCCGCTTCTGCTCGGACGACGGCGCCGTGACCTACGCCCACGGCACCCGTGTCCTCGTCCGGCTGGACGCGACGACGCTGCGCCCCACGGCGTGGAGCGAGTCCTTCAGGAGCGCGGGCCGGGGACTGCTGCGCTCGGCGGACTGACCTTCGGGCGGTCGCGGTCGCCCGCGCGCAGCACGCCGGCCAGCACGGTGAGCCCGCAGACCAGCACGGTGACCAGCGTGAACGACACGACCAGGCTCGTCGCCTGCGCCACCGAGCCGATCAGACTCGGCGCGACGAGCCCCGAGGTGTACGTGATGGTCGCGACACCCGCGATCGCCTGGCTCGGGTTGGGGCCGCTGTGTCCGGCCGCCGCGAAGCAGAGGGGGACGACGACCGCGATGCCGAGACCGAGCAGCGCGAAGCCGCCCATCGCCGGCGCCGGACTGTCCGCCACGACGAGCAGTACGCCGCCCAGCGCGGCGAGGACACCGCCGGCCCGCACGGTCCGTACCGCGCCGAGGCGGTTCACCACGGTGTCGCCGACCAGCCGGGCCACCGCCATCGTCAGCATGAAACCGGTGGTCGTCGCGGCCGCGAGACCGGCCGAACTGCCCATCTGGTCGCGCAGGTAGACCGCCGACCAGTCCAGGCTCGCGCCCTCCGCGAACACCGCGCAGAAGCCGACCGCGCCGATCAGCAGCGCCGACCGCGGCGGCAGCGCGAACCGCGGGGGCGGCTCCTCGTCCTCGGTGGGCTTCAGGTCGAGCACCCAGTGGCAGGCGATCAGCCCGAGGACCGTGAGGGTCGCCGCCGCCACCGCGTGATGCACCCGCGCGTCCGAGCCCAGATGGGCGGCGAGCGTGCCGGCCGCCGAGCCGACCAGGGCACCGGCGCTCCACATGCCGTGCAGCCCCGACATGATCGACTTGTCGAGCCGTTGTTCGACCTCGACCCCCAGCGCGTTCATGGCGACGTCCGCCATGCCCGCCGTCGCGCCGTACACGAACATCGCGACGCACAGGGTGAGCAGGTTCGGCGCGACGGACGGGAGGATCAGCGCCAGTGTCCACAGGGCCAGCAGGCCGCGCAGCGCCGTCCTGCTCCCGAAGTGATGGGTGATCCGCCCGGCCAGCGGCATCGAGCAGGAGGCGCCGAGGGCCGTGAAGGCGAGGGCGAAGCCCAGCTGCCCCGCGCTGACGGAGGCATGGTCCTGGATCCACGGCACCCGGGTCGCGAACGATCCGGTGACGGCTCCGTGCACGGCGAACACGGCCGCCACGGCGTACCGCGCGCGCTTCACCGTGCGCCGGTCGTACAGCACTTCACTCATGTTCGGGCCCCTCCCCGGCTCGCACTTCTCCGCTCTGCCGCCGTAAACTATCAGGAACCCTGCCTGATAGATAGACGATTGTTCGCCGCCCCGTCCGGGGCGGTCCCGCCGATCTGGGAGGATTCCCGGCATGCCCGCATCCCCGAGCACCGCCCGGGCCATCAACGACCGGCTCGCCCTGCGCCTTCTGCAGCAGGAAGGCCCTTTGACGGCAAGCCGGCTGAAACAACTCACCGGACTGTCCCGGCCCACCGTCGCCGACCTCGTCGAACGCCTCACGGACTCCGGTCTCATCACGGTCGTCGGGGAGTCGGGGGAGCAGCGGCGCGGCCCGAACGCCCGGGTGTACGGGATCGTCGCGGACCGCGCGCACCTGGCCGCGCTGGACATCCGCACCGAGGGCGTCTCCGTGGTCGTCTCCGACCTGCTCGGCGACGTCCTGGCCGAGGCGTCCGTGCCCATCGGCGGCGACACGGGCACCGGTCCGGCGGTGGAACAGGCGGTCGCGCTGGTCGAACGGGCGGCAAAGGAGGCGGGAGCGCTCGGCGCCGCGCCCCCGCCCGAACTCGTCCGGGGCTGGGGCCGGTTGCACACCGTCGGCGTCGGCGCGCCCGGACTGATCGACCCCGCCACCGGCGAACTCCGGGACTCCTCGGGCCTGCCCGCATGGCATCGCAGCCTGGTCGCCGCCCTCCAGGAACGGCTGCCCGAGGCCCGCGTCCTCGTCGAGAACGAGACCAACCTCGCCGCCCTCGCCGAACAGCGCGACGGTGTCGCGCGCGACCGCGACACCTTCGTCCTGCTCTGGCTCGGCCACGGCACCGGCGCCGCCGTCGTCCTCGACGGCGCCCTGCGCCGCGGTGCCTCCGGAGGCACCGGCGAGATCGGCTTCCTGCCCGTCCCGGGAACCACCACCCTCCCCTCGGCGACCGACTGCGAGGGCGGCTTCCACTCCCTCGCCGGTGCCGTGGCGGTCGCGGCCCTCGCCGCGGAACTCGGCGTCGCGGCGGAGCCGGAAGGCCACGAACCGCACGCCGCCGCGCTCGTACGCCGGGCGGTGGCCGCCGGTCCCGACTCCCCGGAGGCGACGGCCTTCCTCGACGCGCTCGCCGACCGCCTCGCCATCGGCGCCGCCTCCGTCATCGCCGTCCTGGACCCCGGCTGCGTGGTCCTCGGCGGCGAGGTCGGCCAGGCCGGCGGGACCGTTCTCGCCGAGCGGGTCGAGCGGCGGCTCGTCCGGATGTCGCCGCTGCCGACGGAGGTGCGCGCGAGCACGCTGGGCGGCCGCGCGGTGCTGCGGGGCGCCCTGCTGACCGCCCGCGACGGCGCCCAGGACGAACTGTTCGCACCGCCTCCGGGGCGGTAGGCCCCTCCCGGACCTCCGGGTTCACCGGGCCGTCGGGTACCGCACCTTCAGGTAGTCCTCGAACGTTCCCTTGCCCACGGCGTGTTCCGGGGTGAGGTGGTGGCCGTCCCGGAAGGCGCGGTAGGCGCCGCCCCAGAGGCGTACGTCGATGACGGGACGCCGTTTTCCAGTGGCGCGGAGGTGGGCGGCGGCCAGCGAAGGGAACGTCCGCACCTCGGGCCCGCCCAGGTCCGCGACACGCCCGGCGGGCGCTCCGGCCGCCAGTTCCGCCAGCCGGTCGGCGACCTCGGTGACCTCGATCGGCTGGTCGGACGCGCCGGCCGGAAGGAACAGCAGCGGCGGCTTGGCGAGTCCGGTGAGGACCTGGTCGACCAGCTCGTGGAACTGCGTGGCGCGCAGGATCGTCCACCCGAGCCCCGACTCCTCGATCTGCCGCTCGACCGCCAGCTTGGCCTTGTAGTAACCCATCGGCACGGCGTCGACGCCGACGATCGAGATGTAGAGCAGATGAGGGACGGCGGCCCGTCGCGCCGCCGCGACGAGATGCCCGGCCGCCCGTTCGTCGCCGCCCCGCGGGCTCGACGCGCAGTGCACGATCGCGTCCACCCCGGAGACGGCGGCGTCCAGCGCGCCGCCTCCCTCCCGCAGATCGACGGCGTACGGCTGCGTGTGCCGGCTGAGCACCCGCACCGCGTGGCCGTCCGCCCGCAGCCGCTCGCAGACGTGCCGGCCCAGGGTTCCGGTCCCGCCGGTCACCAGGATCGTGGTCATGCCGTTCAGCCCCTTTCGACGCGGGACGCTCCGGTGCGGAGCCTCCTCGTCAGTTGAGACCGGACAGCCCGCCCGAATGTGACACCGAGCCGTCCCCGGTCGTCTCCGGGCACCGGCCCACGAGCACCCGTCGCGCCGACCGACACGCCCGGGCGTCAGGACGGTGACGGTGGCGGTGAGGGCCGCAGCGCTCAGGAGCCGTCCCGGACCGTTGCCAGCTGGCGCCCCACGAACTCCAGTTTGTCGGGGTTCAGGACCGCCCGCACCCCCGTGAACACGCCGTCGCGCATCTCGAACGCCACCACCCCGATGAGTGGGCCGGCCGCGGAGCCGGCCGGGGAGCCTTCGTCCGCGCCTCCGGGGCCGCGCGCGACCAGACCGGCGCCGCCGTTGACCTCGACGACCGACAGCCGGACGCCGTCCGCCGCGGACCGGCCGAGGAGACCCGCCAGGAGACGCAGCACCTTGTCGCGTCCCTCGACGGGCCGCCGCGCGGCGGAGACCTTGCCGCCGCCGTCGGACCACCAGACGACCTCGGCGGCGAACAGCCGCTCCAGACCCGCGAGGTCGCCCTCACGGGCGGCGGTGAGGAACGAGGCGACGAGCTTCGCCTGCTGATCCGGAGGCGGCTGGAAGCGGGCCTCGGGCGCGGCGATCCGCTGGACCGCCCGCCGGTACAGCTGGCGGCAGTTGGTCTCGCTCAGCTCCAGGACCCCCGCGATCTCCCGGTGGCCGTACGCGAACGCCTCACGCAGGACGTAGACGGCCCGTTCGGTGGGGGTGAGCCGTTCCAGGAGGACCAGCAGGGCCAGCGACACGGCGTCCCGCTGCTCCGCCGACTCCAGCGGCCCGAGCGTGCCGTCCGCGGTGACCACCGGCTCCGGCAGCCAGGATCCCGGGTACCGCTCCCGTCGGGCACGGGCGGAGGTGAGCCGGTTGAGACAGAGATTGGTGACGACCTTGGCGAGCCAGGCACCCGGCCGGGCGATCCCCGGCCGGTCGGCCTCGCTGAAGCGCAGATAGGCGTCCTGCACGGCGTCCTCCGCGTCGGCTGCGGACCCGAGCAGGCGGTAGGCGAGCCCGAACAGCCGGGGGCGGTGGACCTCGAACTCGTCGGCGGGGCTGGTCGTCACGCCGTCAGCCTCCCAGAGGCCGGACCGCGGCAGCGGGGGAGGTGCGGCCAGGAGTGGTGGGAAGGGGCGGTCGCGCCCGAGCCCACCGTGCCGGTTGGGGAGACCCGGCGGCGGGGCAAGGGCCTTCGTCACCGCCGCCGGGTCGATCGTGGGGGACCGGCGCTGGTTGATCACGCAGTCTTGGTCGAGGACACTAAGAGGACTAGACCATAGCGTCAATAGGTATGGACCAATACCGTGACTGCGCGCTATGCGTCCAAGGTCCGTCGCCCCGGCGGGCGTTGACCGGAGGCCGACCGGAGAAACGGTCGAGCAGAAGTCCATGGCGGCCTGCTGTGAGCCACCCCACAGAGGATCGCCCGCATGGTCGCCGAGCGGGCGTGGCACACTGGCCGTGTACCAGAAGCAGCGCACTCCGGGGTCGGTGAAATTCCGAACCGGCGGTTACAGTCCGCGACCCGGTCGCTTCCAGCGGCCGGTTGACCAGGTGAAATTCCTGGACCGACGGTTAAAGTCCGGATGGGAGGCAGTGCGCGGCGGGCGGGCCTTCGTGCGCGCTGCCGTTTGTAGTCGTTCGTCCCGCGGGACGAGTGTCCCTTTCGGCGTCGCTTCCGATGTGCCGTCGTCCGTTCGTTCTGTCGTCATCGACAGGCCCCGGAGTCCGTGCCCCATGAGGCAGGAGGACCCGGGAAGTGTTCACCGGAATCGTCGAAGAGCTGGGTGAAGTCACCGCCGTCGAGACCCTCGACGACGCCTCGCGTTTCCGTCTGCGTGGCCCCGTCGTCACGCAGGGCGCACAGCACGGGGACTCCATCGCCGTCAACGGCGTCTGTCTCACCGTCGTCGAGCACGAGGGCGACGAGTTCACCGCCGACGTCATGGCGGAAACCCTCAGCCGTTCCAGCCTCGGCGCCCTCGCCGTCGGCTCGCGCGTCAACCTCGAACGGCCCATGGCCGTGGGCGACCGCCTCGGCGGCCACATCGTGCAGGGCCACGTGGACGGCACCGGCACCGTTCTCGAACGCAAGCCGTCCGAGAACTGGGAGATCGTGAAGGTCTCGCTGCCCGCGGACCTCTCGCGCTACGTGGTCGAGAAGGGCTCCATCACGGTCGACGGCATCAGCCTGACCGTCGTGGACGCGGGCCCGGACTTCTTCACCGTCAGCCTCATCCCCACCACCCTCGACCTGACCACGCTCGGCCACAAGCAGCCCGGCGACCCGGTCAACCTCGAGGTCGACGTCATCGCCAAGTACGTCGAGCGGCTGCTCGGCGCACGCGGCGAGCAGCCCGCCGGTCTGCCCGGCGTCCAGGGGGCCGGACAGTGAACTGGCTCAACTCCGAGGCCTTCGTCCTGCTCGACCAGCACATCAAGTGGTCGGACATGATCGGCAACGTGATCGGCCTGCTCGCCCTCGCGCTCGGCTGGCGCCGCTCCCTGTGGAGCTGGCCCGCCCAGTTCGTCTCCGGCGTCATCCTCTTCGCCGCCTTCGCCACCGCCCACCTCTCCGGCAGCGCCGGCAAGCAGGTCGTCGTGATGGTCGTCGCGGTGTACGGCTGGTGGCAGTGGAACCGCGGCAAGGAGCGCGACGGATCCGTCGCCGTACGGTTCGCCACCTGGCGGGAGCGCGCCGTGATGGCCGCCGCCGCCGGACTCGGCACCGTCGCCGTCGCGGGTCTCTTCACCGCGTACCCGTCGCTGTCCTGGGACCCCTGGCCCGACGCCTACATCTTCGTCGGCACGATCGTCGCCATGTACGCCCAGGCCCGCGGCATGGTCGAGTTCTGGATCGCCTGGCTGCTCGTCGACCTGGTGGGCGTCCCGCTGAACTTCGCCAACGGATTCGCCTTCTCCGGTTTCGTCTACGTCCTGTACGGCGCGCTCGTCCTCTGGGGCCTGCGCGACTGGTGGCTGCGTTCCCGCAAGGCCGGGCAGCCCGTCCTGGAAGGAGCCCCGGCATGACAACGACGCCGGTTTGGTACAGCACCGGGCACGATCAAGACGCCTCGGACTTCGCGCTCGACCCCGTCGAGCAGGCCGTCGCCGACATCGCCGCGGGCCGCCCCGTCGTGGTCGTCGACGACGAGGACCGGGAGAACGAGGGCGACCTCGTCATCGCCGCCGAGAAGGCCACCCCCGAGATCGTCGCCTTCATGATGAGCGAGTGCCGCGGGCTGATCTGCGCCCCCATGGAGGGTGACGAACTCGACCGGCTGCGGCTGCCGCAGATGGTCGACGACAACACCGAGTCCATGAAGACGGCGTTCACGGTGTCGGTGGACGCCTCCGCCGCGCACGGCGTGACCACCGGGATCTCCGCGTCCGACCGCGCCGCCACCCTGCGGCTCCTCGCGGACGGTACGTCCGCAGCCGACGACTTCGTGCGCCCCGGCCACATCTTCCCGCTGCGCGCACGGCCCGGCGGCGTCCTGGCCCGCAACGGCCACACCGAGGCGGCCGTCGACCTGGCCCGGCTCGCCGGACTGCGCCCGGCCGGGGCGATCGTCGAGATCGCCGGCGAGGACGGCCGGATGCTCCGGCTGCCCGAGCTGATCCCCTTCGCCCGCAAGCACGGCCTGACGATCATCTCCATCGAGGACCTGATCGCCTACCGCCGTGCCGCCGAGAGCACGCCGTCCGCCGCCCACGGGGCGCCGCTCGCGGCGCCCTCCGTCCGCCGCGAGGCCGAGGTCCACCTGCCCACGGCATTCGGCGAGTTCACCGCGTACGGCTACCGCTCCACCGCCGACGGCGTCGAGCACGTCGCCCTCGTGCACGGTGAGATCGGCGACGGCGAGGACGTCCTGGTCCGCGTCCACTCCGAGTGCCTCACCGGCGACGTCTTCCACTCGCAGCGCTGCGACTGCGGCCCCCAGCTCCAGACGTCCATGGAGCGCATCCAGGCCGAGGGCCGCGGCATCGTCGTCTACCTGCGCGGCCACGAGGGGCGCGGCATCGGACTGCTCTCCAAGCTCCGCGCCTACGAACTCCAGGAGCGCGGCCGGGACACCCTGGACGCCAACCTGGAACTGGGCCTGCCCGCCGACGCCCGGGACTACGGGGCGAGCGCGCAGATCCTGGAAAACCTCGGCGTGCGCAGCCTGCGCCTGATGACCAACAACCCCGACAAGACCGACGCGCTCGTCGGACACGGCCTGCGGGTCTCCGCCCGCGAGCCGATGCCCGTCCAGGCCGGCGAGCACAACCTGCGCTACCTGCGCACCAAGCGGGACCGGATGGGACACGACCTGCCCTGGCTGGACGCGGCGACCGTGTCCGCCTGCGGGAGCCAGTGACACCGCCCGACCGGGCACCACGGCACCACCGGCAACACACCAGCACTATCGGCAACGCAGCACAGTGGGACTGAGGAGAGACGTGAGCGGCAAGGGTGCACCTGAACTGTCCGTACGCAACTGCGGCGACCTGCGGGTCGCGGTCATCGCGGCGCAGTGGCACGACAAGGTGATGGACGGACTCGTCGACGGCGCCCTGCGCGCCCTGCACGAGCTGGGGATCGACGAGCCGACCCTGCTGCGGGTCCCCGGCAGCTTCGAGCTGCCGGTCGTCGCCAAGGTCCTCGCGGGCCGCGGCTACGACGCGATCGTCGCGCTCGGCGTCGTCATCCGCGGCGGAACCCCCCACTTCGAGTACGTGTGCCAGGGCGTCACCCAGGGCCTCACGCAGGTCTCCATCGACACCGGAGTCCCCATCGGCTTCGGCGTCCTGACCTGCGACACCGAGGAGCAGGCACTGGACCGCGCCGGTCTGGAGGGCTCCAACGAGGACAAGGGGCACGAGGCGGTCACCGCCGCCGTCGCGACCGCGGCCACCCTGCGCTCAGTATCCGAACCCTGGCGCTGAGGTACGGCGGCGACCGCGTAGGCTGAGGACCACCATGTCCAAGAAGACGTTCGAGGAGCTGTTCACCGAGCTCCAGCAGAAGGCCGCCACCGGCGACCCCGCCACTTCGCGCACCGCCGAGCTGGTCGGCAAGGGCGTCCATGCCATCGGCAAGAAGGTCGTCGAAGAGGCCGCAGAGGTCTGGATGGCCGCCGAGTACGAGGGCAAGGACGCCGCCGCCGAGGAGATCTCGCAGCTGCTCTACCACGTCCAGGTGATGATGGTCGCGCGCGGGATCTCCCTCGACGACGTGTACGCGCATCTGTAGGGGCCGACCCCCGTATCGCCCCGCAGTGCCCGTCCACCCGTCCCGCCCCCAGCCCCGCACCACCTCACGCAAAGGAAGCCGACCTCATGCTGCGCATCGCCGTCCCCAACAAGGGTTCCCTCTCAGGACCTGCGGCGGACATGCTGCATGAGGCCGGCTACCAGCAGCGGCGCGAGTCCAAGGAACTGCGGATCGTCGACCCGGTCAACGAGGTCGAGTTCTTCTACCTCCGCCCCCGCGACATCGCGATCTACGTCTCCTCCGGCCGCCTCGACATCGGCGTCACCGGCCGCGACCTGCTGATCGACTCCGGGGCCAGCGCGGAGGAGATCCTCCCGCTCGGCTTCGCCCGCTCCACCTTCCGCTTCGCCTCCAAGCCCGGCACCGCGAGCGGCGTCGCCGACCTGAACGGCAAGACGGTCGCCACCTCCTACGAGGGCATCGTCGCCAAGTACCTCGCCGACAGCGGCATCGACGCCTCCGTCGTGCACCTCGACGGCGCCGTCGAGACGGCCATCGAACTCGGTGTCGCCGAGGTCATCGCGGATGTCGTCGAGACCGGCACCTCGCTGCGCAACGCGGGCCTGGAGGTGTTCGGCGACCCCATCATGAAGTCCGAGGCCGTCGTCATCCGCCGTGTCGGGGCCGACCTCACCGAGGACGCCGAGCCCAAGGTCCAGCAGTTCCTGCGCCGGCTCCAGGGCGTCCTCGTCGCACGGACGTACGTGATGATGGACTACGACTGCCGCGCCGAGCACCTGGAGAAGGCCATCGCCCTCACCCCGGGTCTGGAGTCGCCGACCATCTCCCCGCTGCACAACGAGGGCTGGGTCGCCGTCCGCGCCATGGTCCCCTCCAAGGAGGCCCAGCGGATCATGGACGACCTGTACGCCGTCGGCGCGCGGGCCATCCTGACCACGGCCATCCACGCCTGCCGGCTCTGACGGGACCCCTGGACATGTCGGACCTTCCCGCCCTTCCGGTCACCTTCCGCCCGGCCCGCACCCGCGCCGTGCTGCTCGGCGCGGGCGCCGCGATCCTGGTGGTCATCACCACGGTCGCGATGCTCCTGGAGCAGCTCGGACCGGGGGAGCGGCTCAGCTTCATCCTCACCGCCGCCCTGCTCTTCGGCGTCCTGCTGCTGCTCTCGCGGCCCAAGGTCGTCGCCGACGAGACCGGCGTCACCGTGGTCAACATCGCGGGCCGGCGCCGCCTGGACTGGGCGGAGATCCTGCGGGTCAACCTGCGCCCCGGCGACCCGTGGGTGTTCCTCGACCTCAGTGACGGCACCAGCCTGCCGGTGCTCGGCATCCAGCCGGGCATCGCCAGACGGCGTGCCATCGAGGACGCGCGGACCCTGCGTGCCCTCGTCGAAGCCCGCTCCGTCCGTGAACCGGGCGGGCGACGTGACGAACATCAGGGCTGACTCTCGCCCTTCCACCCTGCCCTGAGGGCCCATGTCTTGATTAATCTGGTGGCGGAGGCGTTTCATCGCGCCTCCGCCTCCGATGTGGCCCCCGCCCTCAGAGGCTCCCTGCTACCCGAGGAGTGACTCCCTCCAGCGATGGACGGATCGTCCTGTAGTACCTGCGCCGCCCCCTGTCGACATAGCGAGGCGGCGGCATGACCATCCCCCTGTTGCTCCTTGGCGCGGCGTTCCTGCTGATTCTCGCCAACGGATTCTTCGTGGCCGCCGAGTTCGGTCTCGTGACCGTCGAGCGCCCCGAGGCCGAGAAGGCCGCGGCCGACGGCGACAAGCGCGCCGCCACGGTCGTCGAGTCGCTCAAGGAGCTCTCGTTCCAGCTCTCCGGAACACAGCTCGGCATCACCATCACCTCCCTCGTCGTCGGCATGCTCGCCGAACCGGCGCTCGCCCGGCTGCTGCACGGCCCGTTCACCGCGATCGGCCTGCCCGAAGGGGCGGTGCCCGGCATCGCCGTGGTGGTCGGCATGCTGCTGGCCTCCGCCGTGCAGATGGTGATCGGTGAACTCGTGCCGAAGAACTGGGCGGTCTCCAAGCCGCTCCAGGTCGCCCGGTTCGTGGCCGGCCCGCAGCACGTCTTCTCCCGCCTGTTCCGGCCGGTGATCGCCGCGCTCAACACGGTCGCCAACCGGCTCGTCCGGGCCCTCGGTGTCGAACCCGCCGAGGAACTGGCCTCCGCCCGCACCCCCGGCGAACTCGTCTCCCTGGCTCGTCACTCGGCCCAGGCCGGCGCCCTGGAACAGGACACCGCGGACCTCTTCGTCCGCACCATGTCCCTCGCCGATCTCACCGCGCAGCACGTCATGACGCCGCGCGTCCGGGTCAGCGCCCTGCAGTCCTCGGCGACCGCCGAGGACGTGGTCAACCTCACCCGTGCCACCGGCCTCTCCCGCTTCCCGGTCTACCGGGAGCGGATCGACGAGATCGTGGGCATGGTGCACCTCAAGGACGCCCTCGCGATCCCCTCCCACGACCGGCTGCGCACCCCCGTCGGCCGGATCGCGCAGGCTCCGCTGCTCGTCCCGGAGACGCTGCCCGTGCAGCCGCTCCTGGAGCAGTTGCGCAGCGAGCAGCCGATCGCCGTGGTCGTCGACGAGTACGGCGGCACCGCCGGGGTGGTCACCCTGGAGGACATCGTCGAGGAACTCGTCGGCGAGGTCCGTGACGAGCACGACGACGTGCTCGGCGAACCGCCCGAGCTCGCCGCCGCCCCGCCGGAGGACGGCAGGCCCGCCTGGGACGCCGACGGCAGCTGCCGGGTGGACGTCCTGCAGCGCATAGGCCTGGACGTGCCCGAGGGACCGTACGAGACCGTGGCGGGCCTCGTCGCCGACCTTCTCGGCAGGATCCCGGCACCCGGCGACAAGGCCGAACTCCCCGGCTGGCGTCTGTCGGTCCGGCAGGTCGGCCACTACCGCGCCGAACGGGTCCGCCTGGTGCGGACCGCGCTCGCCCCGGAGGCCGTCCGATGAGCGTGCTCCAACTTCTTCTCGCCGGTCTGCTGGTCCTCGCCAACGGCTTCTTCGTCGGTGCCGAGTTCGCCCTCGTCTCGGTGCGGCGCAGCCAGATCGAGCCACTGGGCACCACCCGCTCCCGGCAGGTCCTGTACGGCCTGGAGCGGCTTCCGCAGATGATGGCGGCGGCCCAGTTCGGCATCACCGTCTGTTCGCTGACGCTCGGCGCGGTCGCCGAACCGACGGTCGCCCATCTGCTGGAACCCCTCTTCGAGGCCGTCCACCTGCCCGACGGGGTGATCCACCCCCTCGGCTACGTGATCGCGCTCGCCCTCGTCGTCTTCTTCCACCTCGTGATCGGCGAGATGGTCCCGAAGAACCTCGCGATGGCGGCGCCGGAGAAGACGGCTCTGTGGCTCAGCCCCGGTCTCGTCGCCTTCGCCCGCCTGTGCCGGCCGGTCACCCTTGCCCTCGGTGCCTGCGCCCGGCTCATCCTCAAGCTGTTCGGGGTGGAGCCCCGGGACGAGGTCGAGGCGGTCTTCACCAGCGAGCAGCTCAACCGCCTGGTGGAGGACTCGGGGCAGGCCGGCCTGCTCGACCCCGAGGAGCAGGAGCGGCTGGAGGACGCGCTGGAACTGGGCTCCCGCCCGGTCACCGACGTCCTGCTCGGCAGCGACTCGCTGATCACCGTGGACCCCTCGGTGACGCCGGGCCAGGTCGTGGCGCTCACCGCGCGCACGGGCTACTCCCGGTTCCCCGTGGTCGCGGAGAACGGCGCCTTCATGGGCTGCTACCTCCATGTGAAGGACGTCCTCGACCTGGAGGAGTCCGAGCGCGCGGTCCCGCAGCAGATGTGGCGCCCGATGACCACGCTGCGGGCCGAACTCCCGCTGGACGACGCCCTCACCGTGATGCGGCGTGCCGCCACCCACCTCGCCCAGGTCGCCGACGCGGCCGGCAAGGTCCTCGGCCTGGTGGCGCTGGAGGACGTGCTGGAGCTGCTCGTCGGCGAGGTGCGTGACCCGGCGCACCGCGACGTCACCCCGGTGCGGGTCACGGAGGTCCGCCCGAGTCAGAGTCCGGCCCCGGCCGCTTCGGAGGAGGCGCTGGCGAGCTGACCGTGCGCGTGGGCCCCGGTTCTCCACGGGCCGTGCGACCGCTCCGGCGATCGCACGGCCGACGGAGGCCGGGGCCTTCTCACATCCCCGAGGGATCGTGCGGGCCCCGGCCCGACAGAACTTCCCCGTAGGCCTGCATGAGGTCGGGCAGCCGCAGCGTCGAGAGGTCGTCGCGGGACGGCGTGGAGGTGTAGCCGGTCAGCCGCAGATCGCGATAGGCGCAGCTCTTCTCGTACAGCGTGCGGAGGAAGCGGCCGTTGCCCAGCTCGTCGATCCAGCCCTGGTCGACGACATGGCCGGCGATGGAGCGCAGTTCGTCGAGCGCCTCCTCGTCCCAGACGTCGCCGTTCTCGGCGGCCAGCACCTCGCCTATCGAGGTCAGTTCGAGGGGACGGTAGGAGGGGAAGTCCACCCGGCTGGTGAAGCGGGAGGAGAGGCCGGGGTTGGCGGCCAGCAGGCGGTCCATGCCCTCGGGATAGCCCGCCAGGATGACGACGAGATGGTCGCGGTTGTCCTCGGCCCGCTTCAGCAGGACCTGGAGTGCCTCGTCGCCGTACGCGTCGCCCTTGCCGTAGCCGGAGTTGGACAGGGAGTACGCCTCGTCCACGAAGAGGACGCCGCCGATCGCCGAGTCGATCAGCTCGTTGGCCTTGACGGCGGTCTGGCCCAGGTACTCGCCGACCAGGTCGGCCCGCTGCGCCTCCACCAGATGGTCGCCGCCGAGCAGCCCGAGCGCGTAGAAGACCCGGCCGAGGATGCGGGCCACCGTGGTCTTGCCGGTTCCGGAGGGGCCGGAGAAGACGAAGTGACGTTTGGGCGGCTGTACCGGGAGGCCCTGCCCGGCGCGCAGCCGAGCCATGTTCAACTGCGCCGACAGCGCCTTGACCTGGCGTTTCACAGGCTCCAGGCCGACCATGCGTTCCAGTTCGGCGAGCGCCTCCTCGAGTAAGGCCGGGTCGGTCGGGCCGGTCGGCAGCGGCTGCACCGGCACCATCGCCTTCTCCCGGAAGACGTCGGTGTCCGGCTGGAGGCCACCCGACGGCGGATCGGGCTCCGAGAGCTTCAGGTCCCGCCCTTCGGAGCCGAAGAGCGGATCCACGCCGTCCGGGCCCTCCAGGACGTCCTGGCCCACTCCGGCGAGGGTGATCGCCGCGAGGTCGGCCGCGGCGTCGTCGTACCCGTCGCCCTCGGAGATGGCGGCGAGGCGGGCCGAGGTGTCCATGAACGACGGGTCGACCCGGTGCACCGCCCGGTACAGCGGGAGGGCCGCCGCGGAACGGCCGGTGCCCTCGTGGGCGCGGGCCAGCCAGTAGCGCAGTTCCTTGCGCTGCGGCTGCTCGCTGCGGCAGCGCATCAGCGCCGACGACAGCAGCGGCTCGGCGTGCCCGAACATCTCCAGCCTGACCCGTGCCATGCCGCCGAACAGGCCGGCCTCTATGCCGAGCATCGGATCGTCGATCAGCGGGTCGGTGTGCCGGACCAACTGCTCCCAGTCCTTGACCAGATAGGCGCGGCACGCGTGCAGGAACCGCACCTGGTGGTCCGCGTCGACCGGCGGCAGACCGGCCAACGCCCGGTCCAGCTCCGGGACATGGCGTCCGTCGAGCCAGTGCGAGGCGTGCGCGAGCAGCAGGTCCCGCGGGCTCTCCAGCACGGGCTGCACCCACCAGCCCAGCCAGTACCAGGAGTTGATGGTGCGCCGGTGGCGGGCGCGTTGTTCGCCGAAGCGGTCCCGGTGCCGGAACATCCGCAACAGCGCGGTCGTCGTGTCCACCCGTAGCGCGTGCAGTCCGAGCCAGCCGTCCGCCATACCGGGGTCCATCCGGACCGCGGCGCGGAACTCCTCCTCCGCCTGCGGGTAGGCGCCCATCGTGTAGGCGTCCACACCTCGCAGCCAGGCGAGGTCGGCCGGGGCCTCGGGGCCCTGCGTGCCGAAGTCCATCACGTCCCCCACAAACCGTGCCCCCGATGGTCGGGAAGTGTCTCGTGGATGCGGGACACCTCCCTTGCCGCCGGGCAGGTGCCCGCCGGCATCTCTGGTCGAACGACTGTGCCGCGGACGGGAGTTGCAATGGTGCGCAAGGCAGCCGTCCGAAGGTCGCACCGAGAGGCATCGTACCTGCGGTTCATGGGCGTGCCGAAGGGTGCCGCACAGCCCGTTCCACGAGGTGGGAGCAGACGGGGCGCACAACGGATGGTGACCCTGGGTGAGCGGAACGCGGCGCAGGGCGTCCGGAAAAGGGGGGTGTGGGCAGAACGAAGCCCCCGATCACGGGGGAACAACCGGGGGCTTCGCGACTGCGGGGGCGGCTCCCGAAGGCCGCTCATTCAGAACGTAAGACCTGTACGGCCCCTCGGTCAAGGAGAGTTGAGGCACTGGGAGAACTTCTCCGGCGCCGCTCTTCACAAGTTCAGCACACTGCGGATGGTCCGTCACCGTGCGTGATGAACCCGCCCTGTCCGGGCGCCCCAGCAGGCCCCGGCAGTACCTCGTACCCCTCGGAACTCTGCCGCACCACATGCTGCGCGAAGGGCCGTGAGGGGTCCTCCGTGAAGTGCCGGCGCTCCGCGTGGACCCAGCCGGCCCAGAACTCGCTCTGCGCCGCACCGTCCCGTCGCATCCCGCGCGCCCAGGCCTCGTCGTGCGGCAACTCCATCCACAGCAGCCGCGCGAGCCACGGACGCACCGCCCGGCGCCCGGCTCCGACGCCCTCCAGAATCACCACGGGCGCGGCGGGCAGTTCACGGACCGGCCCGAACTCCCGGGCCGTCCAGTCGTACGGGGTGTACCGGCCGCTCTCGCCCCGCCGCAGCGGCTCGATCACCTGGCTCAGCAGGCGCCCGGTCCAGCCGAAGAGTTCCTCGTGGGTGGCGACGTCGTCGAGGTGCAGGACGGGTGCGCCGCCGAGGGCCGCCGCCAACTCCCCGGCGAACGTGGTCTTTCCGGAGCCCGCGTGGCCGTCGACGCCGATGAGGCGCACGGGCCCGCAGGAGGGCGGCAGCCGGCGGAGCCGGGCGGCGAGGGCGTCGATGGGGCATCCCGGGGTGAGAGGAGGGGGAGGGGGAAGGGGCGAGCTGGGGTGGGGCCGGAGCGGAGCATATTCCTGAGGAACATTCTATCGAGGGAGTGCGGGCGACGGATCCATGGGTGCTGAATGGTGTTGTGTTGAACTAGTGATTGAACTTTCCTCAAGAAATCCCGTCGCCCGCTCCAAAGGTCCAGGTCCATGCGGAAGCAGGTATTTCGGATACGGCGTTCCGGTTCTCCGGGAAGCTGAGTAGGGTGCCTGGTGCGCAAGGTGGGATGTCGCACGGGGATGGACAGGGGAAGATGGCCGCGGGGTTATTCGAGGGGCAGTACGTGTGGCATCCGGCGGCCGACGACCGCAGACTCGCGAGCGTCTGCATGGATGTCCGGGCCGGCCGTTATCTGAGCGCGCACGAGGCGCTGACCGAGACCCGCGCGGACTTCCCGCTCCGCG
The DNA here is from genome assembly GCF_036231965.1 of Streptomyces sp. NBC_01428. Classification (NCBI taxonomy): domain Bacteria; kingdom Bacillati; phylum Actinomycetota; class Actinomycetes; order Kitasatosporales; family Streptomycetaceae; genus Streptomyces; species Streptomyces sp. NBC_01428. The sequence goes on from NZ_CP109499.1 coordinate 7,521,293, forward strand.
CCCACCGTTCCCTGGTTCTCGCCTCCGAGGCGGCCGACTCCGACCTCGCCGAGCGCTGGCTGGCCGAGGAGGGGTCGCCCGAGTCCGCGCTCCTGTGGGCCCGCGTCGCCGTCCTGCGGGCGCTGCGCGCGGCCGACGCGAAGGACGACCGGGCCGAGGCGCTGGAGCGGATAGCGCTGACCGCCTGCGACCGGGCCGCCGTCATGGACCGCGCCGATCCGACGCCCTGGGTGGCCCGGCTGTCCATGGCCCGGCTGCACGACCTGCGTGACGCCGCGCCGCACGGACTGCTCACCCAGCCGCCCGGCCCCTGGCAGCTGTTCTCGCACATCCTGCGCCTCGACCCCTGGCACCGCGAGGGCCACCACCGGTTTCTGGCCTTCTTCTTCACGCGGTACGGCGGATCGGTGAACGCGGCCTGGGACGTCGCCGCCTTCCTGAGCCAGCGCGCCCCCGCCACCTCGCCGCTGCGGCTGCTGCCCCTGGTCGCCCTGGTGGAGAGCTACGACCCCTCGCAACTGCTGGTCGACCGCACCTGGGAGCAGCCGCAGTGGCGCTCGACGGCACTCGCGATCTACCGGCACTGGCTGCCGGAGGCGTCCGGATACCGCTTCACGCCGGTGCTCGACCTGGCGTACCTGGCGCACGCGCTCTTCATGGCGCAGTGCGAGTTCGAGGCGCGCGCGGTCCTCACGGCCATGGGGCCGTACGCCAGCCGCATGCCGTGGAGCGTGTTCGGCGAACCCGAGGAGCAGCTCTCCCGGGCCCGCCGCGCCTGCGGCCTGGCCGTACCCGGAGGACCCTGACCGCCGGCGCCCCGCCGGGTGTTCCGGACGGCCCCGCGAGACCGTCCGAGCGCACCGGGGCGCCGTCCGGACCACCCCGAGAGACCCCACGACACCTCCGAGAGAAAGGTCAGTTGTGTCAGAACGGATATCGGCCCCCCACGCGCGAGCCCGTGCCGGACAGGATTCCGCCACGCTCGACGACGACGCGACCCTGCACGCGATGGGATATCCGCGAAAACTCACCCGCCGATTCAAGGCGTTCGACAATTTCGCGATCTCCTTCACGATCATCAATATCGTCTCGGGAATCTTCTCGTCCTTCGGGTTCGGGATGAACGCGGGCGGGCCCCGCATTCTCGTGTTCGGCTGGATCGGCGTCTCCGTGATGGTTCTCTTCATCGGCGCCGCCATGGGTGAGGTGGCGTCCGCCTATCCGACCAGCGGGGCCCTCTATTTCTCGGCCGGAAAGCTCGCCAAGCGGCACAAGGGTGCCTGGTCCTGGTACACGGGCTGGCTGAATTTCGTGGGTCAGGTGGGCGGCACGGCCGCGACCGGATACGCGGCCGCCACCTTCATCCAGGCCTTCGTGGCCCTGCAGTGGCACACCTACGAGCCGACCGCGCAGCAGACCGTCCTGATCACGGCGCTGATCATCGTGCTCCAGGGTCTGGCCAATACCTACACGGTCCAGCTGGTCGCCCTGCTCAACCGGATCTCCGTCTGGTGGCTGCTGATCGGGCTCGTCGTGATCGTGAGCACCCTCGTCGTCATGCCCGACGACCACCAGTCGCCCTCGTTCGTCGCGCATTTCGCGAACAACACCGGTTTCGCGAACGGGCTTTACGGCGGGATGCTCGGCCTGCTCGTCACCAGCTGGACCTTCACGGGCTTCGACGGCAGCTTCCACATGTCCGAGGAAACGGTCCGCGCGACGGTCAACGCGCCCAAGGGGATCATGCGGGCCATCGGCTATTCCGCGATCACCGGTCTCGTCCTGATGCTGGCCCTCGTCTACAGCATTCACGACTACGACAAGGTGGCCGCGTCCTCGGCGCCGCCCGTCCGGATTCTCATCGACGGGCTTGGCATGGGCATGGCTAAGATCATCCTGCTCATCGTGATCGGGGCCATGCTGTTCTGCGGACTGGCCAACCTGACCAGCAACACCCGCCAGATCTTCGCCTTCTCCCGGGACGGGGCGATGCCGGGCTCGCGCTGGTGGCACTCCGTCTCGCCCCGCACCCGGACGCCCGTCAAGGCCGTGTGGCTGGCCGTCGGCTGCTCGCTGGTGCTCGTCCTGCCCGGCTGGTGGTCGCACACCGCCTTCACCGCGATCGTCAGCGTCAACGTCGTCGGCCTCTTCCTCGCCTACGCCGTGCCGATCTTCCTGCGGCTGCGGCTCGGGGACGAGTTCCGTCCCGGCCCCTGGAACCTGGGCCGCTGGAGCAGGCCGGTCGGCTGGGTGGCCGTGATCTGGATCCTCGCCAGCAGCGTGCTGTTCATGCTGCCGCAGGGCTCGCCCATCACCGGCGCCACCTTCAACTACGCCTCGATCGCGCTCGCCGCGGTCCTGATCGTGGCCACGGTGTGGTGGTTCGCCACCGCGCGCCGCCGCTTCCAGGGGCCCGTGAGCTACGGCCGCCCCGACGAGGTCGCGGCCATGGACCTCGTCTGATCGGCCCGCGCCCCGGCCCCGGCACCCCGCCGGGGCCGGGGCGCCGCAGGTCATGCCAGTGGTCCCGACCAATATTGGTGGGCGTGGCATGGCCGAAAGTGCTGGCAGAAGTCGGCCCCCGGCGTCCATAGTTGGCCCACGACCGAGCTTGGGCCCGCCCGTTCCGGACACCTGGGGGTCAACCACCCATGAGCAGAGCCGAACAGCCGTCCCGCAGAACAGTCCTCGCCGCCGCGGTAGCCGCGGCGGCGGCGGTGGGGGCCACCGGCCCCGCGGCCGCCGCCGTCCCGGACCGCCCGGCCAGGACTCGCGGCGCACTCGTGGACAACCGCGCCTGGACCTCGTACACCGACTGGCGCAGCGGTGCCGCACGGGGTACGCGCGCCGTGCCGGGCGTGCGCCCCGGTCTGGTGATCGTCGCCCGGGCCGGCACCACGGACTACACCGACCCGCACACCGGCAGGACGGCCACCTGGGAGTACGCGACCTGGACCAGCCCGGTCCACCGGCTCGGCGTGCCCGCCACGGAGGTCATCGCCTCCTGGAACGCGCACACCCCGGCCGGCACCTGGCTCCAGGTGGAGCTGACCGGCACGTACTCCGACGGCACGGCCACCCCCTGGTACGTGATGGGCCGCTGGGCCTCCGGCGAGGAGGACATCCGGCGGACCTCCGTCGACGACCAGAGCGACGGCCGCAGCAGCATCTGGACGGACACCTTCGCCATCGACGACGCGGCCTCCGGACTGCGCCTCGTCTCGTACCGGCTGCGCCTCACCCTGTACCGCACCCCCGGCTCCCGGCTCACGCCGACCGTGTGGCGGCTCGGCGCGATGGGCTCGGACATCCCGGACCGCTTCACCGTCCCCGCCTCCACCCCGGGGCTCGCGCAGGAACTGCGGGTGCCGCGCTACTCGCAGGAGATCCACGCCGGGCAGTACCCCGAGTACGACAACGGCGGCGAGGCCTGGTGCAGTCCGACCTCCTCGCAGATGATCATCGAGTACTGGGGCCGGAAGCCCACGGCGGAGCAGCTCGCCTGGGTCGACCCGTCCTACGCCGACCCGCAGGTGTGCCTCGCGGCCCGCTCCACCTTCGACTACCAGTACGACGGATGCGGCAACTGGCCCTTCAACGCGGCCTACGCGGCCACGTACAAGGACCTCCAGGGTGTGGTGACCCGGCTCGGTTCGCTCACCGACCTGGAGACGCTGATCGCCGCCGGCATCCCGGCCATAACGTCCCAGTCGTTCCTCAAGACCGAGCTGACGGGCGCCGGGTACGGCACCTCGGGGCACCTCATGACGGTCATAGGGTTCACCGCCGACGGCGACGTGATCGCCAACGACCCGGCGTCCCCGGGCGACGACGCGGTGCGCCGGGTCTACAAGCGCGCCGAGTGGGAAAACATCTGGCTCCGGACCAAGCGCTACAACGCCTCCGGCGGTGTCTCCTCCGGGACCGGCGGGGTCTGCTACCTGTACTTCCCGGCCCACCCCTCCCCGCGCCAGCTCAAGGCGCTCGCGGCGGTGGGCATCCGCTGAGCCGACCGGCGGCCCCCGCACACCGGGGGCCGCCCCTCGGGCCTCAGCCCTGGACCGGATCGACCGTCCAGTCCGGGTGGTTCGGCATCGGCGGCGTCTTCGCGCCGTACAGCCACGGGTGCAGGAAACCGCCGAGGTCCTGGCCGGCCGTCTTCGAGGCCAGGTCGACGTAGTCGCGCGTCCGCGCGCTCCGGCCGCGGTAGGTGCTGACCCAGGCCCGTTCGATCTTCCGGAACGTGGCGTCGCCGACCTTCTCCCGCAGCGCGTACAGCACGAGCGCCGACCCGTCGTAGCGCATGCGCTTGAAGAGGTTGGGTTCGGTCGGCTCGGCCGGTGCCCCGTAGTCGTGCCGCCACTGGTCGTGGCTCGCGTACGCCGTCCTCATGGCCTCCTCGAAGCCCGCCCCGCCGTGCTCCTCGGAGTACAGGCGCTCGTAGAACCGCGCGTGGCCCTCGCTCAGCCACAGGTCGGACCAGGTGCTGATGCCGACGCTGTCGCCGGTCCACTGGTGGGCGAGTTCGTGCACCTGGTTCCGTTCGGCGCTCACCCGGTCGCCCAGCAGGTCGGCCTTCGGGACCAGCGACAGCGTCTGCGTCTCGAGCGCCACCCCGAGATCGGTGTCGCCGACGAGCAGTCCGTACCGGTCGAACGGGTACGGACCGAGCCGGTCCTCCAGCCACGCGAGGTGCTCGGCGGTGAGAGCCCGGTACGGCGCGGTCGGGGCGACCAGGTCGTCCGGGACGACGTCACGGATCGGCAGTCCGTGCGGTCCGGTGCTCTCGACGGACGTGAACCGGCCGATCGCCAGCTGGACGAGCTGGGTGGCGACGGGCTGTTCGGAGTCGTACGTCCACTTCACGCGGCCGCCGGGCAGTTCGGCGCGGTCGGTGAGCCTGCCGTTCGCCACGGCCGTGAGCCCGGCCGGGGTGGTGACGTGGAAGGTGACCGGAGCCCGCCGGCTCGGATGGTCGTTCGACGGGAAGATCATCTTGGCGCCGTCGGGCTGCGGGTAGAGCACCGTGCCGTCCGGCGTCGGGATCCACCCGTAGTCCTCGATCGCGTCGTCGCGGTGGCGTATGCCCGTCGGGTCCGCGGTGTAGGTGACCTTGACGGTGAAGGCCTTGCCGCGGGGCAGGGGAGTGCGCGGGGTGATCACCAGCTCGTCGCCCTCGCGCACGGCGGCGGCCGTCGTGCCGTTCACGGTCACGGTGTGCAGGGCGTTGCCGGCGAAATCCAGGTCGAAGCGGGAGAGGGCCTGGGTGGCGGTCGCCCTGATCGTGGTCGACGCCTCGAAGGGCGTGGAGGGAGCCTGCCAGTCGAAGTCGAGGGTGTACCGGCTCACCTCGTAGCCGCCGTTGCCGTCGAGCGGGAACACCGGGTCGCCGAGCCCCGCCGCACCGGGGGACGGGACGTCGGCACGGGGAGAGGGGGCCGGGGCCGCCTGCGAGACCGGACCCGTGAAGGCGGCCGTCGCGGCGACCGCCACGGCCAGGGCGAGACGGGCGCGGCGGCGGGGCGTCCGGAACGTGCTCATCGAGGACCTTTCGGTTGACCGAGCGCGGATGGGTGACGAGACCCACACCCTTCGCTTCCCGTCGCGGCATTCCCAGGCTTTCGACGCTGGTCGAAGCGTCGGCGTGAGCAAGCTCTCTACCGCCGGGGCCGGTTCCGGTGGCAAGGTGGTCGGGCCGGTGGGGAGCCGGCGGGGGCGGGCGATTCGACCGCACCACTACGTCAGCGAGATGCCATGACCGCGAACTCCGCCACCGCCTCCCGTCTCCGTGCCCGCACCGGCGGCCCCCGGGAGGACGGCCCGAAGATCCTCGAACACGTGCTGGGCTGGACCCTGGTGATGGTCGTGGCGATGCTGGTGACCCAGCTCGGACTGTTCTGAGCCCAGGGCGGAGGCCGCCCAGGGCGGAGGCTGCCGAGCGCGGAGGCCGTCGATGCCACCCGCGCCCCAACCGCGCCCGCGCCCGCAACCGCCCCCGCACTGTCGGCCGAGCGCCGGTCCGGGCGCCGCACGCATCGTTGATCGCGTGCGACTGAACGGTCGCCACGGTTCTGCCATACTGCGGATGTTCCGTCGGCAGTCGGAGACCAGGGCCGGAATTGAATAATAGTCAACAGCATGAGGTCGAGCGCCCCCGTGCGCGCGGCACCGACCGCTCACTGGCGCGTCGCGCCGAACTCATCGCCATCGGGCGGAGGTTGTTCGCCGACACGTCCTACGACGCACTCTCCATGGACGACATCGCACGGCAGGCACACGTCGCCAAGGGGCTGATCTACTACTACTTCAAGTCCAAGCGCGGCTACTACCTCGCCATCGTCGAGGACTCCGTCGCGGACCTCGTGTCACGCGCCGCGAGCGGCCTCGAACTCCCCCCGGTGGAGCGGGTCCACCGCACCATCGACGGCTACCTCCGCTACGCCGAGCACAACCAGGCCGCCTACCGCACCATCATCGCGGGCGGTGTCGGCTTCGATGCCGAGGTGCAGTCGATCCGGGAGGGCGTCCGCGAGGTGATCGTCGAGACGATCGCCGAAGGGGCGTACGGCCGGGGCGGGATCGGGCCGTTGCCGCGCATCGCGCTCCTCGGCTGGCTGCACGGTGTCGAGGGGGCCACCCTCGACTGGATCGGCCACCAGACGGTGTCGCGCGACATCATGCGGGAGCTGCTGGTCAAGATGCTCGGCGGCACGATGCGCGCGATCGAGGAGATCGACCCCTCGTACGCCGCGCCGCCGGACGCCCGCAGGGACGGCTGAAGCGCGCGCGACGCCCCGCGCGGCCCACGCGGTTCATGCGGAAGGGGCGGGCACCGTGACCGGCGTCCGCCCCGACTCGCTTGCTGTGAAGGCTAGTTGATCGACTTGATCAGCTCGCCGTTCGAGGTGTCACCGCTCAGCTCCCAGAAGAACGTGCCTCCCAGACCCTGCGCGTTCTTGTAGCTCATCTTGCCCGCGATGGTCGACGGGGTGTCGTAGCTCCACCAGTTGGTGCCGCACTTGGCGTACGCGGTGCCCGCCACCGTGCCGGTCGCCGGGCACTTCGTCTTGAGCACCTTGTAGTCGTCGATGCCCTGCTCGTAGGTGCCCGCCGCCGGGCCGGTCGCCGTGCCGCCCGGTGCCGCCTGGGTGACGCCGGTCCAGCCGCGTCCGTAGAAGCCGATGCCGAGCAGCAGCTTCGAGGCCGGGATGCCGAGGCCCTTGAGCTTCGCGATGGTCGCCGAGGTGTAGTAGTTCGCCTTCGGAATGCCGGTGTACGAGTTCAGCGGCGAGTGCGGGGCCGTCGGGCCGGCCGCGTCCCAGGCGCCGAAGAAGTCGTACGTCATCGGGTTGTACCAGTCGACGTACTGGGCCGCGCCCGCGTAGTCCGTGGCGTCGATCTTGCCGCCGGTGGTGGCGTCGGCCGTGATCGCCGCGGTGACCAGGTTGCCGCTGCCGAACTTCGCGCGCAGCGCGGCCATCACGTTCTTGAACGCCGCCTTGCCGCTGGTGTCGCAGGACAGGCCGCAGGAGTTGGGGTACTCCCAGTCGATGTCGATGCCGTCGAAGACGTCCGCCCACTTGGAGTTCTCGACCAGGTCGTAGCAGGACTGGGCGAACGCGGCCGGGTTCTTGGCCGCCTCCGTGAAGCCGCCCGACCAGGTCCAGCCGCCGAAGGACCAGAGGACCTTGAGGTTCGGGTGCTTCTTCTTCAGTTCGCGCAGCTGGTTGAAGTTGCCGCGCAGCGGCTGGTCCCAGGTGTCGGCGGTGCCGTCGACCGACTGGTCGGCGGTGTAGGCCTTGTCGGTCGCCGCGTAGGAGTCGCCCATGGCGCACTTGCCGCCGGTGACGTTGCCGAACGCGTAGTTGATGTGGGTCAGCTTGGCGGCCGAGCCGGACGTCTCGACGTTCTTGACGTGGTAGTTCCGGTCGTAGACGCCCCACTCGGTGAAGTAGCCGACGACCTTGGAGCCCGCTGCCGCGGCGCTCGCGGACCCTACGGTGCTCGTGGTGGTCCTGCCGGATGCGCCGGCGTCGGCCGTCGCGGTGCCGGCGCCGGCCAGCAGTCCCGCGCCGAGGACGGCGCAACACGCGGCGGAGACGAGGGCGCGGACCGATGTGCTTCTGGCGCGGAGAGAACGCCTGACGGGGGAGAGGGTGCGGGGGAGGTGCGGTCGGAGCATCGGTTCTCCTCGTGGGGGAGGGGAGCGTGGGGTGTTCGTGCCGGGACCTGCCGACGGCCGTGAGGGGCCGTCCCATGCCGATGGGCATGAACGCGGTGAGGCGTTGGGGGAACCCTAGGAGGACTAGACCACTGCGTCAATGGTTCGGACCAATTCCCCGTCGTGCAGGTCGAGGCCGCCAACTCCCCCTGTCGGACTACGGAATTGCATGCGTCGCTGCCCCAACAGGGCCGGCCCGAGGCGCGGAAGGGGAGGCCGTCCGTGGTGCCGAGCGGGTCCGTCGGGGATCGGTGGCAGGCACCGGGACGGGTTCTTGGGCGGGCGTCACGGGTGCCCCCGCTGTCGCCGCCCGGGCGGGGTCCTCCCCGTGCGCTCGGGCCGGGGAGAAGGGCTCTCGCGCGAGCTCCGGTGAGGGGATGGTCGCCCGTGATGCCGAACGGGCCGGCCTGATCCGCTCCGCGTGGTCGGCGGTCCAGCGAGCGGCGACGTCACCGACGTGCGGTCCGTGGCCCGCGGTCCATGGTCCGCGGTTCGGGCGCTCGGTCAGCGAGCGGCGCCCTGCGGGTCCCGGCCCGCGCCCGCGCCGAGATCCCCGCGCGGGCCCCGATGCGCTCCGAAACCGCCCTGCGGGTCCGGCCCCACGCCGAACTCGCCGCGCCGGTCCGGGGTCACACCGAACTCGTTGCGCGGATCCCTGGATGCGTTGAACTGCCCCTCGTTCCGCCCCTCGCGGACCGGGACGAAACGCGGTTCACCGCGCGGGTCCTGGCCTGCGCCGAAGGCGCTGTACCCGTACATCGCCGACGGTGCCGACAGGCGCACCCACTCCGGGTCGTGGCGCCCCGGGAGCGTGCGGCCGCGGTCGGCCCACGCCCGCATCAGGGCGCGGTAGATGGGCGGATCCGGCACGGGCGGAGCCTGCGGCGGGGGTGCACGGTGAACCGATTCTGCCGGAACCGGGACGAGGATCCGGCGTCGACGCCCGGTCGCAGCCTGGGTGGGGTTCATACCGGGGCAACGGTGCGGCGGGCGGACAGGTCACCCGCCCGCGGATTCGGGTGTGCGTTCGCGACGGACCCCGTGCGGGGTGCCGGCCGCGCACACGGTGTCTGGCCCCCGACCCTCATCTGACGTACCGTCAACTCTGCCGCCGGGGGCCGTACCCCTCCGGGCGACGTCAACTGCCGCGCGCCCAGGGAGGCATGCCGTGACCGACGACCGCCCCGTTCCCCTCGACGAATACCCCGTGCACCAGGTCCCGCTGTCCATGAAGCACGTGGCCGGCGGCGACCGGAACGCCTACGACCGCTGCATCTTCCACGTCCTCGACCACGCGGGCCGCGCCCTGCTCATCCTCGGCCTCGGCGTCTACCCGAACGTCGGGGTGATCGACGCCTACGCCACCCTGCGGCTCGGCGACCGCCTGCACGCCGTCCGTGCCTCGGACGCGCTCGGCGACGACCGTATGGACCTCGCCGTCGGCCCCTTCCGGATCACCGTCGAGGAGCCGCTGCGCCGGTTCCGGCTGCGGTCCGACGACGAGTCCCTCGCGTACGACCTCACCTGGACGGCCGACTTCCCCGCCCTGTGGGAGCCGCACCACGTCCAGCGCCGCGGCGGCCGGCTCACCCTGGAGGGCCGCCGCTTCGTCCAGGCGGGCGGCGTCGAGGGCGTCATCCGGGTCGACGGCGACGAGATCCCGGTCGCCGCGGGGGAGTGGACCGGCACCCGGGACCGCAGTTGGGGAGTGCGGCCGATCCCGGGCGAGGAGGGCGGCCGGCTCGCCGCCGAGAACCCGGCCGAGGGGTTCCACTGGATCTGGTGCCCGGTGCGGTTCGAGGACCGCTTCCTGATGGTCGTCGTCCAGGAGGACGCCGACGGGTACCGCACCCTAAACGACGCGACCCTCGTGCGCGACGGTCACCGGGACCGCCAACTCGGCTGGCCGCAGGCCGACATCACCTACACCTCAGGCACGCGTCGGCCCACCTCCGCGGTCCTCCACCTCACCGACCCGCGGGACCGCGAACCGCTGGAGCTGGGCGTCGAGGTGCTCTGCTCGTCGCCGCTCGCGATCGGCGCGGGATATCCGCCCGCCGACGACTGGCAGCACGGCACCTGGCGGGGCCGCGGGTGGACCGACCGGCGCGTCCACGACCTCGCCGACCCGGCCGCCCACCCCCTCGCCGGCTACGGGGTGACCGACCACGCCGCCCGCTTCACCCTCGACGGGCAGGTCGGACACGGGATCTTCGAACACGGCTCGTTCGGCCGCCACGACCCGAGCGGCTTCACCGGGTTCGACTCGGTCGCCCCCTGAGAGGAGTGGCGCGATGGCCACGGCACCCCGCCCGCGCACGACCACCCGCGACCCCGGAGAACTCGCCCGGCGCCTGACGACCTGGCTCGACGCCCGCCTCCCGGGCGCCAGAGCGGTGGACGTGCGGGTCCCCGAGTCCAACGGCATGTCCAGCGAGACCCTGCTCTTCGACATCGACCACCCCGAACCGCCCCTGAGGGCCTGCGTGTTGAGGGCCGCCGCCGACCCCGCCGCCTACAGCGTGTTCCCGGTGTACGACATGGCCCGGCAGTACCGCACGATGCGCCTGGTCGCCGAACACAGCGACCTGCCGGTCCCTCGGGTGCGCTGGCTGGAGGAGGACCCCGGCCCGCTCGGGGTGCCCTTCTTCGTGATGGAGCGCGTCCCCGGACGCGTCCCTCCGGACGTCATGCCCTACACGTACGAAGGCAACTGGCTGCACGCGGCGAGCGAGCCCGAACGCGAGCACCTGGAGGCGGCGTCCGTCGCGCTGATCGCCCGACTGCACGACCACGTCCCCGTGCGGGGAGCGGACTTCCTGAACCTGCCGGGTGACGGAAGCCCGCTGCGCCGCCATGTGACAGCCCAACGCGCCTACTACGCCTGGGTGATCCACGGACTGGCACCCTCACCGCTCGTCGAGAGCGCCTTCGATCGGATCGAGGAACTGTGGCCGCGCGACGAGGGCGAGGCGGTGCTCAACTGGGGCGACGCACGCATCGGCAACGTCATCTACGACGGGTTCGACCCGGTCGCGGTGCTGGACTGGGAGATGGCGGCGCCCGCCCCGCGCGAGGTCGACCTCGGCTGGACCGTCTACCTGCACCGCTTCTTCCAGGACCTGACCGAGGGCTTCGGGCAGCCGGGGCTGCCCGCGTTCCTGCGCCGCGACCGCGTCGAGGCCCGCTACGCCCGGCTCACCGGACACACGCCACGCGACATGGACTTCTACACGCTCTACGCCGCGCTGCGGCACGCGATCGTCATGCTGCGCATCGCCTACCGCCAGGCGCACTTCGGTGAGGTGGCCGTCCCGCGGGACCCGGACACGCTGATCCTGCACCACGACAGCCTGCGGGCCATGGTGCAGGGCAGCTACTGGAACGGGCCGGGCGTCGACCGGTGAACGAGCCTGCCGTTCAGGCGGCCTGATCCCGCATCAGCGGGACGACACGGACCGGGCGTGAGCCGGGTCCACCCACGTGGGAGAACGGCTGCGTCCGCCAGTCGAGGCCCTGAGGGAGCGTCAACAGCAGGGCCGTGTCCTGCTCCTGGGGCTCCACGGACTCGTCGGCCGGCCTCGCGTCGGCGGCCGTGCGGCCCGTGCCCGAGCAGACCGTGAGCCCGAACGGGTTCCACGGAGAGGCACACAGCGCGTGCTCCGGCAGGACCTCCTCGTCCGCCAGGAGCGCGATCGGCTGCGCGCAGTCCGGGCAGATCACCCGGTACATCTCGAAAGTGTCGTACGCGTCGAACTCGTCACCGTCCAGAGCGTCGGATTCGACACCCTCCGGCTCGGGTTCGAGTGCGGGCTCCTGCCGCTTGGGCGCGGTACGACCAGGGCGCTTAAGACTCTGCATGGGATTCTCCCCCTCGGGTGGGCCGACAAGGCGCTGCGACCTCGACCACAGCAAGCACTTCCCGTCCCGTCTCTGCGGTAATCACGAGAACATCACGGACCCGGTTGCATCCATGTGGCGTTCGTCACATGTCGCCCGCAGGTGCCTGGCCGGGCGGATCTGTCCGCCCGGTGGCGCAGACGTGACTCTAAGCCACATCACAAACCGGCTATGACCTGCGCCGCCGAGTACCCCGGGGATCAAGGGCCCTGTAGGTTCTTGCGCCATGGAGGAGCTGGACCGACAGATCGTGCAGCTGCTCGTCGCAGACGGGCGGATGAGTTACACCGACTTGGGCAAGGCCACGGGCCTGTCCACGTCCGCCGTGCACCAGCGGGTGCGCCGGCTGGAGCAGCGTGGCGTCATCCGCGGCTACGCCGCCGTCGTCGACCCGGAGTCCGTCGGGCTGCCCCTGACCGCCTTCATCTCGGTGAAGCCGTTCGACCCGAGCGCGCCGGACGACATCGCCGAACGCCTCGCGGGCGTACCGGAGATCGAGGCCTGCCACAGCGTGGCGGGCGACGAGAACTACATCCTCAAGGTGCGTGTCTCCACCCCGCACGAGCTGGAGGAACTCCTGGCGCGGCTGCGCAGCCTCGCCGGCGTGTCGACCCGCACGACGGTCGTCCTGTCGACCCCGTACGAAGCGCGCCCCCCGCGCATCTGACCCCTCACGACGGACCGGGCGTGAGCCCGGGCCGGGAGTGAGCGCCGGTATCGGTCGGCCGCGACCCTCACCCGTTCCTTTGTTTCCGCGCCTGCCCGCGTCGTGCGCCCGTGCGCGCCTGTACGCGCGCGTGCGCGTGCGGGCGCACCGCGGACCGGGCGGGGCCCCTCCCGGGCCCCTCCAGGGCCTCCGCGGGCCCCATGGGACGCACGGCGGCCCTGTGTCACCGCCGCGGCGTGACAGGCCATGAAGGGGCCGGACCGCCCGCGGGCGACCACCCGGGCGAGAGCCGGTGCCGGGGAGGCGGGAGACTGGTCCCATGAGTGAGAGCACCGCCCCGTCGGTCACCGTGCTGCTGCGCGGTGGAGAAGTCCACAGTCCCGCAGACCCCTTCGCCACCGCCATGGTCGTCGAGCGCGGCCAAGTCGCCTGGGTCGGCTCGGAGGGAGCCGCCGACGCCTTCGCCGCCGGGGTCGACGAGGTCGTGGACCTGGAAGGCGCCCTGGTGACCCCGGCGTTCACGGACGCCCACGTGCACACGACCGCCACCGGTCTCGCGCTCACCGGCCTCGACCTGTCGGACGCGCCGTCCCTCGACGCCGCGCTCGCCCGGGTCCGCGAGTTCGCCGCGGCACGTCCCGCCGACCGGGTGCTGCTCGGCCACGGCTGGGACGCGGCCCGCTGGCCCGGCGGCCGGCCCCCGACCCGCGCCGAACTCGACGAGGCCGCCGGCGGACGACCGCTCTACCTCTCCCGCATCGACGTGCACTCCGCCGTCGCCACCACCGCGCTCCTGGACCTGGTCGGCGGCGTCACGGCGAGCACCGGACACACGCCGGACGGCCCGCTGACCGGCGACGCCCACCACGTGGTGCGTGCCGCAGCCCTCGGCGCGATCGGCGGCGTCCAGCGCGCCGAGGCCCAGCGGGCCGCCCTCGCCCACGCCGCCTCGCTCGGCATCGGTTCCGTGCACGAGTGCGGCGGCCCCGAGATCTCCTCCGAGGACGACTTCACCGGCCTGCTGCGGCTCGCCGCCGAGGCGCCCGGCCCGCGCGTCGTCGGCTACTGGGCCGAGCGCGACGTCGACAAGGTGCGGGCCCTCGGCGCGGCCGGCGCGGCCGGCGACCTCTTCGTGGACGGCTCCCTCGGATCGCACACCGCCTGTCTGCACCAGCCCTACCTCGACGGGAACCACACCGGCGTCGCCCACCTCGACACGGACGCCGTCGCCGCGCACGTCGTGGCCTGCACCGAGGCGGGCCTCCAGGCGGGCTTCCACGCCATCGGGGACGCCGCCGTGGCCTCCGTGGTCGACGGCGTCCGCGCCGCCGCGGAGAAGGTCGGCCTGGCCCGCGTCCGCGCCGCACGGCACCGGATCGAACACGCCGAGATGCTCACCCCGGAGACCGTCGCGGGCTTCGCCGAACTGGGCCTCACCGCCTCCGTCCAGCCCGCCTTCGACGCGCTCTGGGGCGGCGAGGACGGCATGTACGCCCAGCGACTCGGCGCCGAACGCGCCCGCACACTCAACCCCTTCGCCTCCCTGCTCCGCGCCGGCGTACCGCTGGCCTTCGGCTCCGACAGCCCCGTCACCCCGCTCGACCCGTGGGGCACCGTCCGGGCCGCGGCCTTCCACCGCACCCCCGAGCACCGGGTTTCGGTCCGCGCCGCCTTCACGGCCCACACCCGGGGCGGCTGGCGGGCCGTCGGACGTGACGACGCCGGCGTGCTGGTGCCGGGCGCGCCCGCCGACTACGCCGTGTGGCGCACCGCCGAGCTGGTCGTGCAGGCCCCCGACGACCGGGTCGCGCGCTGGTCCACCGACCCGCGTTCGGGCACCCCGGGACTGCCCGATCTGACCCCCGGGAACGACCTGCCCGTCTGTCTGCGCACCGTGGTCGGCGGACGGACGGTATTCGTACGGCCTAACGAGTGATGTCCCGGGGCCCCGCGGTCGCGACCACCGGCCGTCACGCCGTCGCGCGACCTGCGCATCCTCCGGGCCCACCAGGGGTGCTACGGAGAACGCGCAGCTCACAGGGCGGTTGACAGCCGCCCGCAGCGTGCCGGTAGGTTCGGCCGCGTCCACCACCGGACGTCCGACCGGGGAGCTTCCGCGCTGCCTCGCAGTGCCGCTGGGTCAGGGGTGGTGCGCCGCACCGGCGCACGGCCACTGGCAGCCAGGCCCAGCGCCCGCGCAGCGAGGCGAGGGAACGTTCCGACAAGTCGGCAGGTGCGACCCGGGTGGGGCCCGGACGTTCAGTAGACAACGGCTTTCGGTCGACCCGCAGCCAGCGGGTCCCTGGTCGGCCCGAAGGGCGCCGGGCCCCGATCCGCAGACGCGATGTCGCCTCCGCGCGACCCCTCTCCTCCGGCTCACCCGGATTCGACACCCCCGGCCGAACGCTGCGTCACAGCAGTGCAGGCCGGGCGCATTATGGTGGTCCCCTGCGTACGGACGAAGGGGCAGCAGTGAACGACGGCGACGGGACCCTCGCGGCGGAAGCCCAGGGGAGGCGGTTCGGCCCGCTCGGCACGGCCTTGGTGATCATTCCGACCTACAACGAGGCGGAGAACATCAAGAAGATCGTCAGCCGGGTGCGAGCGGCCGTGCCCGAGGCGCACGTGCTGGTGGCGGACGACAACAGCCCCGACGGCACCGGCAAACTGGCCGACGAACTGGCCGCCGGGGACGAGAACGTCCAGGTGCTGCACCGCAAGGGCAAGGAGGGCCTCGGCGCCGCCTACCTCGCGGGCTTCCGCTGGGGCATCGAGCACGACTACGGCGTGCTCATCGAGATGGACGCCGACGGCTCCCACCAGCCCGAGGAGCTTCCCCGCCTGCTGACCGCCCTCAAGGGTGCCGACCTGGTGCTCGGCTCGCGCTGGGTGCCGGGCGGGCGCGTCGTGAACTGGCCGAAGTCCCGTGAGTTCATCTCGCGCGGCGGCAGCCTCTACTCCCGCGTCCTGCTCGACGTACCGATCCGCGACGTGACGGGCGGCTACCGAGCCTTCCGCCGGGAGACGCTCGAAGGACTCGGCCTCGGTGAGGTCGCCTCCCAGGGCTACTGCTTCCAGGTCGACCTGGCCCGCCGGGCGGTGAAGGCCGGCTATCACGTCGTCGAGGTCCCCATCACCTTCGTGGAGCGGGAACTCGGGGACTCCAAGATGAGCCGCGACATCCTGGTGGAGGCGTTGTGGCGCGTCACCACGTGGGGTGTGGGCGAGCGCGTCGGACGGATCACGGGCCGCAAGCAGCCCTGAGGGATCCGAACGGGTCGCACAGCCGGGATTGATCATCCGCTTATCCCGTACTGAGCCCGGCCCAGGCACACTGGGAGCATGACGACTGGCGCTCCGACCCCCACCCGCTCCGCACGACCGCGGCGCTCGCGGCTGCGTACGTTCCTGCCGCTCGGCGTCGCGGTGTGGCTGGTGCTGGAGATCTGGCTGCTGGTGATGGTCGCCCGGGCGACCAGCGGCTTCCTCGTGTTCCTGCTGCTGGTCGGCGGCATCGTGCTCGGATCCGTGGTGATCAAGCGGGCCGGCCGCCGCGCCTTCCGGAACCTCAGCCAGACCCTGCAACAGCAGCAGAGCGGTGTCGCGCCCACGACCGAGGGCGGCGGGGGCAACGGCATGATGATGCTCGGCGGCCTGCTCCTGATGATCCCGGGGCTGATCTCCGACGCGTTCGGCCTCCTCGTGCTGATCCCGCCGGTCCAGAAGCTCCTCAGCCGGTACGCGCAGCGCGCTCTCGACCGCACGATGGGCGCGGCCCCGGCCGGCACGGTGGGTGACGCCTTCCAGCAGGCCCGGATGCACCGCCCCGACGGCAAGGTGGTCCAGGGCGAGGTCATCCACCACGACGAGCCGCGCGAGCCCGGCGAGCAGTACCCGCCGCTGAACCGCTAGCGCCACCACAGAACCGCCGCTGAACCACCACCGGATGCCACTGCTGACCGGCCAGGGAGCCGTCCGCTCTCCGGCGGAGGCAGGCCCGACCCTGCGCCCGCACCGGCTCGCGGACGCGCGAGCCGCCGAGTGGGCCGTCTTCGCGGGCCGTCATCGTGCGGGCACAACGCACGAGGCCGCGGACCCCGTACATGACGTACGGTGTCCGCGGCCTCGGCGTGTGCGGTATGCCGCTCGACCCCGGGGGGTCAGGCGGACTTGCGGCTGTCGCGCGGATGCACCGCGATGTTCATCGCGCCGGAACGCAGAACGGCCAGGCGCTCCTCGAGGACCTCTTCGAGCTCCTCGCGAGTGCGCCGCTCCATCAGCATGTCCCAGTGCGTACGCGCGGGCTTGGCCTTCTTTTCCTCAGGGCCGTCGCCGTCGACCAGGAGTGCCTGGGCCCCGCAGACCTTGCACTCCCACTCCGCCGGAATTTCGGCCTCCACCGAGAAGGGCATCTCAAAACGATGTCCCTTCTCGCATGCGTACTCCACGGCCTGGCGCGGAGCCAGGTCGATGCCGCGGTCCGTCTCATAGCTGGTCACTACGAGGCGTGTGCCGCGAAGAGCTCGCTCACTCATGAATCGTGCCTCCCGGGCTTGTCGCCCACAGGACAGGTGTCGCTGTCGTCGTCATCCGGTCAACGTCCGGTCGGCGGTAAAGATTCCCGTTAAGGGTCATGCGTCGCCGTCGTAGCCGCCCCTTGTTGTACCCACCGTCGCCCGGTTTGTCACATCTGGCATCAGATGTCACCCAACGCTTCAGTATCATTGACGCGCAGTAACGGTACGCCAGGCAGGCCAAACGCGTACACTACCGCTCTTTGGGCCCGGACGCTAAATCCTCTCGGGTACGGGATTGCCCGCGTCGCGGACCGCCTGCCGCACCTGAACCCTCGCGAGCAGCACGAAGCCGATGACGAAGAAGGCCACGAGCGAGATGATCGCGTCCCGGTAGCTCCCCGTCAGCTGGTACGTCAACCCGAACAGCAGCGGGCCGAGCCAGCTCATTCCGCGGTCGCTCATCTCGTACGCGGAGAAGTACTCGGCCTCCTTGCCCCGCGGCACCAGGTGCGAGAACAGGGAGCGGGAGAGGGCCTGGCTGCCGCCCAGGACGAGACCGATGGCGGACGCGAGGACGAAGAACCACACGGGCGCGCCGGCGGGCAGGAAGTATCCGGCGCCGAGCGTGAGCGTCCAGGCGACGAGCGAGCCGAGGATGGTGCGTTTCGCGCCGTACGTGCGGGCGAGCCGGCCCATGCCCAGGGCGCCTCCCACGGCGAGCACCTGCACCAGCAGGACGGCCACGATCAGCGTCGACTGGCTGAGGCCGAGTTCCTCGGAGCCGTAGACCGAGGCCTGCGAGATGACCGTCTGGATGCCGTCGTTGTAGATGAGATAGGCGAGCAGGAACGACAGGGTCAGCGGCTTGCCGCGCATGTCGCGCACCGTGGCCGCCAGCTGCCGCCATCCGTGCGCGGACGGCTGTCCGGTCGACGCGGCCGGCGCTCGGCGGTCCCGCAGCCGTTTCAGCGGGACGAGGGTGAAGGCGCCCCACCAGACGCCGGCCGAGGCCAGGCAGATGCGGACGGCCGTCGACTCGGAGACGCCGAAGCTGTCGTGGGCCGTGAACAGGACGAGGTTCGCGATCAGGACCAGTGAGCCCGCCGCGTACCCGAAGGCCCAGCCGCGGGACGAGACGGCGTCGCGCTCCTCCGGCGGGGCGATCTGCGGCAGGTAGGAGTTGTAGAGGACCATCGACACGGCCAGCGAGGCGTTCGCGACGATCAGCAGCAGGCCGCCCAGCAGGTAGCGGTCGCCGTCCAGGAAGAACATGCCCGTGGTGGCCGCGGCGCCCAGGTAGGCCGCCGCCGCGAGCAGGGGCTTCTTGCGGCCGCTGCGGTCGGCGGCCGCCCCCGCGAGCGGCATCACGAAGATCGACACGATGACGGACGCGGAGACCGCGTAGGCGAAGAAGGAACCGGCGCGGACCGGGATCCCCAGGGGATGCACGAATCCGTCCGCGTCCGCCGCGTGCTTGGCCACCGCTGTCAGATAGGGGCCGAGGAACACGGTCAGCACGCTCGTCGAGTAGACGGAGCACGCCCAGTCGTAGAAGTACCAGCCGTGTTGTTCGCGTCGGCGTTCGACGGCCTCCCCGGCCGCCCCCGCCCGCACGGTGTCCGTGCTCACCCGTGCCCTCGTTTCCCCGTGAACGGACCGCGCGAACAGGCTCAGAACCAGCTGCCCCGGTCTTCCAGGACCTTGCGCAGTGTGTCGATGTGATCGGTCATGATGCCATCGACCCCCAGGTCCAGGAGCCGGTGCATGCGTTGCGGTTCGTTCACGGTCCAGACGTGCACCTGGAGCCCGCGCGCGTGGGCGGCGCGCACGAAGCGGCGGTCGACGACGGGCACACCGGACTGGGCCTCGGGTACCTGTGCCGCGATCGCCGAGCGGCGGACCGCGGCCGGGACGCCCCATGAGCGCAGCCGCAGGTTCAGTACCCCCCGGGTGCCGAAGGAGGTCGCGAGCCGGGGGCCCGCCAGGTGCTGGGCGCGGACGACGCGGGCCTCGGAGAACGAGCCGACGCAGACCCGGTCCCAGGCGTCCGCGCGGCCGATCAGGTCCAGCAGCGGCAGGAGGGCCGGTTCGGCCTTCACGTCGACGTTCCAGCGCACCTCGGGGAACGTCTCGAGCAGTTCCTCGAAGAGGGGCACCGGTTCGCTGCCCGCCACGCGCGCGTGGCGCACGTCCTCCCAGGGGAGGTCGGAGATCCGGCCCGCGCCGTCCGTGACCCGGTCGAGGGTCACGTCGTGGAAGGCGACCAGCCTGCCGTCCGCCGTCGCGTGCACGTCGGTCTCGATGTAGCGGTACCCGGCGTCCACCGCCCGCCGGAACTGGGTCAGCGTGTTCTCCAGACCGTCCGCCGAACCTCCCCGGTGGGCGAAGGGGATCGGGCCGGGGTGGTCGAGGTACGGGTGGCGTATGCGCGTGCTCACCCGGGCAGTATGGCGCCCTCCGGTTGACCGGTGGCAACGGAGGCGCTGCCGGCCGGTGCCGGACGGGCGGCGAACACCCGCAGGAAGAGCTGCGCGAGCGGGCCGATGGCGACGGCGTACAGGACCGTGCCGACGCCCACCGTGCCGCCCAGTGCGAAGCCGGTCGCGACGACGGCCACTTCGAGGACCGTACGGACGAGGCGCACCGAGCGGCCGGTGCGCCGGTGCAGTCCCGTCATCAGACCGTCCCGGGGCCCCGGACCGAAGGCCGCCGTGATGTAGAGGCCGGTCGCCATGCCGTTCAGCACCACACCCGCCAGCAGCAACGGGACGCGTACGGCCAGGGAGTGCGTGTCGGGGAGGAGGGCGAGTGTGCCGTCCATGGCGATGCCGACCACGAAGACGTTGGACACCGTGCCGAGCCCGGGGCGTTGGCGCAACGGGATCCACAGCAGCAGCACGGCCGCGCCCACGATGATCGACACCAGGCCGATCGTCAGACCGGTCAGCTCGGCCAGCCCCTGGTGCAGCACGTTCCACGGCTCCAGGCCCAGCCCCGCCTCCACGAGCAGGGCCGAACTCCCGCCGTACAGGGCCAGGCCGGCGTAGAGCTGGACGAGACGGCGGGGGAGTCGCCGGGGGCCGGAGGACACGGCGGGGCCGGGTGCCGAGTCCGGGACGGGTGCGGACTCGGAACGTGCGGTCATGGGATGCCCCCCGGTGGTGATAGTGGCCTGACCCATGACACTCTGTGGCGTGGGAAGTGGCCGTAACCATGGCCAATTCGGGGAAGGTGGACTGGAATCATGGCGCAGTGGACTTCGGCGGTGGGGGCCGCGCAGCTCGCCCGGCTCCTCAACTCCCAGCAGGAGCGCCCCGCGGGGCCCGGAACCCGGCGCCCGCCCGCGTACCGCGCGCTCGCCGACGGCGTCCGCCTGCTCGTGCTCGAAGGACGCGTTCCGGTCGCCGCGCGGCTGCCCGCCGAGCGTGAACTGGCGCTGGCCCTGTCCGTCAGCCGTACGACCGTCGCCGCCGCCTACGAGGCGCTGCGCGCGGAGGGCTTCCTGGAGTCCCGGCGCGGAGCCGGCAGCTGGACCGCCGTGCCCGCCGGGAACCCGCTGCCCGCCCGCGGGCTGGAACCCCTGCCGCCCGAGACTCTCGGATCGATGATCGACCTGGGCTGCGCCGCGCTGCCCGCCCCCGAGCCGTGGCTGACGCGGGCCGTGCAGGGCGCGCTGGAGGAGCTGCCGCCGTACGCGCACACGCATGGCGACTACCCCGCCGGGCTGCCCGCGCTGCGCGCCATGCTGGCCGAGCGGTACACCGCGCGCGGGATCCCGACCATGCCCGAGCAGATCATGGTGACCACCGGCGCGATGGGCGCGATGGACGCGATCTGTCATCTGTTCGCGGGCCGCGGCGAGCGCATCGCCGTCGAGTCCCCCTCCTACGCCAACATCCTCCAGCTGATGCGCGAGGCCGGGGCCCGGCTGGTGCCCGTCGCGATGGCCGAGGGGCTCTCCGGTTGGGACATGGACCGCTGGCGCCAGGTCCTGCGTGACGCGGCGCCCCGGCTCGCCTACGTGGTGGCCGACTTCCACAACCCGACCGGGGCGCTCGCGAGCGAGGAGCAGCGGCGCGGACTGGTGGACGCGGCCCGTTCGGCGGGGACCGTGCTGGTCGTCGACGAGACGATGAGCGAACTCCACCTGGACGACGATGTCGAGATGCCCCGGCCGGTGTGCGGCTTCGATCCGGCCGGTTCGACCGTGATCACCGTCGGTTCGGCGAGCAAGGCCTTCTGGGCGGGCATGCGGATCGGCTGGGTGCGGGCCGCTCCGGACGTCATCCGCTCCCTGGTCGCCGCGCGCGCGTACGCCGACCTCGGCACGCCCGTGCTGGAACAGCTGGCCGTGAACTGGCTGCTCAGCACCGGGGGCTGGGAGGAGGCGGTGGGCATTCGCCGGTCCCAGGCCCGGGAGAACCGCGACGCTCTCGTCACCGCGGTCCGCAGGGAACTGCCCGGGTGGGAGTTCTCGGTTCCGCGCGGCGGTCTGACGTTGTGGGTGCGGACGGGCGGGCTGTCCGGCTCGCGGCTCGCCGAGGTCGGCGAGCGGGTGGGCGTCCGGGTCCCCTCCGGGCCCCGCTTCGGGGTGGACGGTGCCTTCGAAGGCTATGTGCGGCTGCCCTTCACCGTGGGCGGCGCGGTCGCGGACGAGGCGGCGATGCGGCTCGCCGCGGCGGCCCGCCTCGTGGAGACGGGTGTCAGCGGGGGCGACGACAGCCCGCGCACGTTCGTCGCCTAGAAGCGTTCGTGACCCCGAAGGGGGCAAGCGGCGTGCGGCCGCCCGTTCCGGTCGGTGACAGGACGGCATGACACAGGGGCGGAGACCCGGCTCGGGTCTCCGCCCCTGTGTCATACACGGGAAGCTCTCCGGCGAGTCGTCCGCCGTGGGACGCGGCGGACGACTCGCCCGGGCAGGCTCTATCCCTCCGCGACCGCGACCCCGGCGACCTCCGAGGGGACCGGCTCCGCATCCACCGGAGTGGTCCGCTCCGGGAGGAGGTCGAGCACCGCTCGCCGTTGCGTCTCGCTCGTCGCGTCGTCGTACGGGTCGGGCGTGGCCGGCACCTGGAGGCGCAGGACGGGTCCCGTGCCCAGTCGGGCGTAGCCGCGCCCGGGCGGCACGTCGCGGGTCGGCGTGGTGTGCGGCGGCGCCCCCAGGATCATCTCCAGCTGGCCCGCGGACGCCGGTCCGAGCACCACGCGCGCGCGGGTGTGCTGCCGTACCGCGTCGCTGAGGAAGTCGAGGTGCTCGAAGTGTTCGGCCACCACGACCGTGACACCGGCCGCCCGGCCGTGCCGCAGGGGCACCTGGAGCAGCGACTGCGGGTCCGTGCGGCCGTCGGCGGTGGCCAGGTGGGCCAGCGCGGTCGGCCGGTCGACCAGGATCCACAGCGGGTTCTTGATGTCGTCCGGAGCGGGATGCCCCGACTGGAGAGCGCGGTTCGCGGCGATCAGCCGCCGCTCCGTCTCGTGCGCGGCCCACTCCAGGCTGCCGAGCGCTCCGGCCGTTCCGCACTCGACGGCCAGGACGCCGTCCCGCCCGGTCAGGCACGCGTACTCGCCGGTGCCTCCGCCGTCGACGATGACGACATCGCCGTACTGAAGCGCCTGGAGAGCGATGGAACGCAGAAGCGTGGTCGTGCCGGTGCCCGGTTCGCCCGCGACGAGCAGGTGGGGTTCCGTCGAGCGGACGCCGGTGCGCCAGACGACCGGCGGGACGTCCCGCTGCTCCTCGCCGTAGCTGAGGGGGAGCGTGCGCTGGACGTCGGTGGGATCGGTGAAGCCGAGGACCGTCTCACCGGGCGCGGTGACGA
The DNA here is from genome assembly GCF_036231965.1 of Streptomyces sp. NBC_01428. Taxonomy (NCBI): domain Bacteria; kingdom Bacillati; phylum Actinomycetota; class Actinomycetes; order Kitasatosporales; family Streptomycetaceae; genus Streptomyces; species Streptomyces sp. NBC_01428. The sequence continues at coordinate 7,544,417 of NZ_CP109499.1, forward strand.
AGCGCTGGGCGGTGATGTCGGTGGGCAGCGGCGGCAGGACGGTGACCGTGAGTTCGTTGCCCTCCTCGTCCCACTCGAAGTGGTACTCGCGGCCGCGGCCCGACTTGGCGTGCAGCAGCTGTTCGATCCGCGCGCGGGCGTCCGGCTCGCCGTCGGTGAAGTACGCCGGGTAGCGGACGAGGAGACGGGAGACCCGGCCGTCGTCGTCGAAGTCGTACGAGGCGAAGGCCTTCTCCCAGTCGCCGCCGTGGGCGTAGAGGGGAGCGGGGTCCTCGGCCGCGGAGAAGTACGGCACGAGGGCCTCGTAGAGCGACTGGAGGCGTCCGGTCTGCGCCTCGTCGGGACCGGTCGGGGGCGGCGGGGTGCGTTCCCGGCCGGTCCAGGCTGCCGCCGCCATCAGGCTGATGACGGCGAGCAGCGGTCCGTACGGCACCAGAGCCACCACCAGGATCACGGAGGCCACCAGGAACAGCAGTGGTCCGCGCCGGTCCTTGGGCGTGGCGGCCCACTTGCGCCGTCCGGCGGCTGCCAGCCGGCGCAGTCCACGAGTGACCGTGATCAGTGGATGGAGGACGTCGGTGGCGCTGTCGGCTGCCGTCCGGGCCAGCTCCCGGCTCTTGGCGATCTGTGCGTTGCCGTTGACGAGGATGCGGGGGAGAGGGCGCCGAGCCACTGCTGTCTCCTGAAGGTGCGTACGAAGTGGGGGGACGTCGTCAGAACTTGATCCCGCCGAGGAGGCCCGCCAGGCTCTCCCCGCCGGCCTTGATGCTCGGTGCGATGGCCGTGCTCGCGAGGTAGAAGCCGAAGAGTGCGGCCACCAGAGCGTGCGACGCCTTCAGTCCGTCCTTCTTGAAGAACAGGAAGACGATGATGCCGAGAAGGACGACGCCTGACATGGACAGAATCATTTGAGCTCTCCTGGTTCGTGGGGACAGTCACCATGAGTTGTTCCAGGATCACAGCATGTATCCATACGATAAAAGGTGCAACTGGGTGAATTTCGGCTGTTTTCACTCGTGCGATGGAGCTCTCTTGGGCCGCCTGAGCTGGTCCGTTGCGCCTTGCGCGCCTTTTGTGATCTTTGCCGCGGGCGATGCCGGTCATGTGCCCGTGGAGCCAGTACCCTGTCGATTCACCCGAACGGTTGCACTGAGAGGCGGTCCGCCCCGATGAGTGAAGTCCCCGACCCCGAGGTCGTGGAGCTCGCGACGAAGATCTTCGATCTGGCGCGGCGCGGCGAGACGGAGACGCTCGTGGCGTACGTGGACGCGGGCGTTCCGGCGAATCTCACCAACGACCGGGGCGACTCGCTCGTGATGCTCGCGGCCTACCACGGCCACGCGGAGGCGGTCCGTGCCCTGCTGGACCGCGGTGCCGAGGCCGACCGGGTCAACGACCGCGGCCAGACCCCGCTCGCGGGGGCCGTCTTCAAGGGCGAGGACGCGGTGATCCGGGTTCTCCTGGCCGCCGGTGCCGATCCGGCCGCGGGCACGCCCTCGGCCGTCGACACGGCCCGCATGTTCGCCAAGACCGACGTGCTCGAACTGTTCGGCGCGCACTGACGTCGACGCTCTGACCAGGCGCGACGCAAGAAAAAAGGGAGGCGGAACGGGGCCGCCGGAAATACGGTCGCGGCAGGAAGAACTGCCGAGTCATCATGACGACGTGATTCACGGACGTGATGGCCGGGCAGATGTTGCCGCACCGCGCGGGCCGTGACGCGGCCCGCATGGGCCACCGACGAGAGGCAGAGGAAGATGGTCTACAGCAAGCAAGAGACGGCGGGCGCCCCGACGTGTTGTCACGCGGCCAGGTAATGCAGGATCCCGGTTGCGTCGACGCTTGATGTGAGGCTGTTTCCCATGTTCGATCCGGTCATAGCGCCCAGCGGTACGCTGCTCGGCCTGCTCCAGAGGGGCCGCGGCGACGGCACGCTGCACGCGCTCACCGCACCGCGCGCCGAAGCGCTCGCGGCGCTGAACCACTGTGTGCTGCGGGATCCCCGCCACGACTGGCAGGTGGAGAACCGCTCCCTGTACTACGCCCGTCTCTACCTCGATCTGGCCGGTGAGCTGGACGAGATCGAGCGGCACCTCTTCGACGCCGAGGACGTCCTCGACGACTGCGAGTCCCGCACGGGGCTCTCCCTCGCGGTCCTCGGACACCTCGCCTCCTACGGCCGGCAGGACGCCCTCGCGCTGCTGCGCAGGTACGCCGCCACCGGCACCAGCTGGGCCTGGGCCCTCGACGAACTCGCCCTGCGGGACGACGACGCCGGTCTGCGGGCGCTCGCCGTCCCGACCCTCGCCCGGTTCCCGGCCGACCCCGAGGGCGAGGCCGCCCTCACCGCCGCCGTGCGCGACGCGTTCGAACCACGGCCCTGGCGGCTGTGGGCCGACGACCCGCGCCCCTCCGTCGCGGCCCGCGTGCGTGCCGCCCAGGAAGCCGGGTCCTTCGACCGCTGGCAGCGCCAGATGCGCCCGTCCGGACCTCGCCCCGGCTGGAGCGTCCAGGCCGTCTTCGACTGGGCCCAGCAGGGCATCGACCGCGGAGCCGCGCTGTATGTGCCGGCCGCCCGCTGCCTGACCGCCGTCGCCGGCCCCGAGGACCGGCCCGAGATCGTCGAGGCGGCGCGCGACGGCGCCGAGGGCGCGCGCTGCACGGCATTGCGCTACCTCGCCGACGGCAACGACCCCGACGCCCTCGACCTGATCGAGGCGGCCGTGGCGAACGGCTCGACCGGTGTCACCGAGGCCGCCGTCGACGCCTTCGAGCGGATGCGCGGCGTCGCCGCGGTCGACCGGGCCCGCGGCTGGGCGCACCGGCCCGACGCCCTCGGCGCCGCCGCCGGACGCGTCCTCGCCTGCCGCGGCGGAGCACAGGACCGCGACCTCGTGCTGGGCGCCCTGCGCGAGGCCGTACGGGGCGAAGGGCCCGACGCGCCGACGCTGTGGACCCTCGTCGACGGCAGCGGACGGCTCGGCATCGCCTGCGCCGCCCCCGTGCTGCGCCACATCTACCGGGAGACCGCCTCCTCGCACCTGCGCCAGCGGGCCGCGCGGGCCCTGGCCGTCACCGATCCCTCCTTCCCCGCCGGTTTCGCCGTCGAGTGCCTGTGGGACTGCGAGGAGACCACCCGGGAGACCGCCGCACGGCACGCCGAGACCGGCGACGCGCGCGTGGTGGACCAACTGCGCCGACTGGCGGCGGATCCGGCCGAGGAGGCCGAGGTCCAGACAGCGGTCAGGAGCCGGATCGGGCCCGACATGCCCGCCGTGTGAACGGGCGGTGGCCCGTGAGCCGGAGTCGCGTGGACAGGGGCTGACCTGGACGGGTGCGGTGCGCAACGCTCACGGGACGTTCACCGTTCGCAAAGATCGACGTTGACGCGGGCACGTCCAGTACGGCGAGAACACCCGTATGCGTGTCGTCATCGTGACCGAATCCTTTCCCCCCGATGTGAACGGCGTGGCCCACTGCGCGCTCCAGACCGCCCGGCACCTCGTCGATCGCGGTCACGCTCCCCTCGTCGTCGCCCCGGCCACCTCCGCCGGGAACGGACCCGACGCCCTCGCGCCGTGTCCCGTCGTCCGTGTCCCCTCCCTCCCGCTCCCGGGCTACCCCCAGGTCCGCGTCGCCCTCCCCAGCCGACGCGTCGCCGCGGCCATCACCGAACACCGCGCGGACATCGTCCACCTGGCCAGCCCCTTCATCCTCGGCGTCCGCGGCATGGCGGCCGCCTCCCGGCTCGGCATCCCCGCCGTCGCCGTCTACCAGACCGACCTGGCCGGATACGCCCGTACGTACATCAGCGCCGGTGAGGCGACCGCGTGGCGGCGCATCCGCTCCGTGCACGCCGCCGCCGACCTGACACTCGCTCCGTCCACCGCGGCCCTGTCCGACCTGGAGACCCACGGCGTGCCCCGTGTCCGGCTCTGGGCGCGCGGCGTCGACACGGCGCGCTTCCGGCCCGCTCTCCGGGACGAGGCGCTCCGCCGCGAGCTGGCCCCGAACGGCGAGCTGATCGTCGGCTACGTCGGCCGGCTCGCCCCGGAGAAGCACGTCGAACTGCTCTCCGGGGTCTGCGGACTCGACGGCGTCCGCGTCGTCGTGGTCGGCGACGGACCCAGCGAGACCACCCTGCGGGCCACCCTCCCCGGCGCGGCCCTCCTCGGCCGACGCACCGGTGACGACCTCGCGCGGATCTTCGCCTCCCTGGACGTCTTCGCGCACACCGGCCCCTTCGAGACCTTCTGCCAGACCGTCCAGGAGGCCATGGCCAGCGGGGTGCCCGTCGTGGCGCCCGCCGCCGGCGGACCGCTCGACCTCGTGGACCACGGCCGCACCGGGCTCCTCGTCCCGCCCCGCGACCCCGACGCCGTACGGGACGCGGTGCTGACCCTGGCCGCCGACCCCGCCGCGCGGGCTGCCTACGGAGCCGCCGGTCACGCCATGGTCGAGGGCCGCACGTGGGCCGCGGTGGGCGACCAGCTCATCGGCCACTACGACGACGTCCTGTCCGCACGGAAGCTGGTGGCGGCATGAGCCTCAGGATCGTACGGCTGGCCAACTTCGTCGCCCCCGCCTCCGGCGGTCTGCGCACCGCCCTGCGGGAACTGGGCGCCGGCTACCTCGCGGCAGGCCACGACCCGGTGCTGGTCGTTCCCGGCGAGCGCGCGAGCGACCACGAGACCGAGCAGGGGCGCGTGATCACCCTGCCCGGCCCGCTGCTGCCCGGGACCGGTGGCTACCGCGTGCTGACCGACCGACGGAGAGTGGCCCGGCTCCTGGAATCGCTCGCCCCCGACCGCCTGGAGGTCTCGGACCGCACCACCCTGCGCTGGACCGGAGTCTGGGCCCGGCGCGCCCGGGTCCCCGCCGTGATGGTCTCCCACGAGACCGCCGACGGTGTCCTGCGCACCTGGGGACTGCCGGAGGCGATGGCCCGGCGGACCGCCGACGCCCTCAACGTCCGTACCGCCCACTCCTACGCGCGTGTGGTGTGCACCACCGAGTTCGCCGAGCGCGAGTTCGTCCGCATCGGCGCCCGCAACGTCGTACGCGCCCCGCTCGGCGTCGACCTGGAGAGCCGCCACCCCACCCTGCGCGACCCGGCGCTGCGGTCCCGCCACGCGCGCGCCGACCAGATCCTGCTCGTCCTGTGCTCACGGCTCTCGGTGGAGAAGCGGCCCGGCACGGCGCTCGACGCCCTGGAAGCGCTGCTGCGGCGCGGGCGGCCCGCCGTGCTCGTCGTCGCCGGGGACGGGCCGCTCAGGGCCCGGCTCGAACAGCGGGCGCGGGAACGGAGGCTGCCCGTCACCTTCCTCGGGCATGTCGCCGACCGCGCCCTGCTCGGCTCGCTCCAGGCCTCGGCCGACGTGTGCCTGGCCCCGGGGCCGGCCGAGACGTTCGGGCTCGCCGCGCTGGAGGCCATGGCCTGCGGCACCCCGGTCGTCGCCAGTTCGCTCTCCGCCCTGCCCGAGGTCCTCGGTTCCGCCGGAGCCACCGCCGCCGACAACGGGGACTCCTTCGCGGACGCGGTCGGGCTGGTGCTCGGCCGTCCCGAGAGCGAGCGTCGCGGGGCGGCACGCGCGCGTGCCGAGTGCTTCGGCTGGGACGCCGCCGTCGCGGGCTTCCTCGCCGCGCACGACGCGGTCCCGGTCCCGCCCCGGATCCAGGAAGTCCAGGAGGGCGTGGCATGAGACCGCTTCGCTTCGTGGCCCTCGGGGACTCGCTCACGGAAGGCGTGGGCGACCCCGTGGGGGACCGGTGGCGGGGATGGGCGGAACTGCTCGCCCACGGCCTCGCCCCGGTGGACGCGGCCGTGGAGTTCACCAACCTCGCGGTCAGCGGGGCGCAGACCCGGGACGTCCTGGAGCGGCAGACCCCCGAGGCGCTGGCGCTGCGGCCCGACGTCGTGTCCGTCGTCATCGGCGTCAACGACACCCTCCGGTGCACGTTCGACATCCGCTCCGTCGCCGAACGGCTGGACACCGTCTACGCCGCGTTCCGCGCGGGGGACACGCTGCTGATGACGGCCTGCCTGCCGGATCCGGGCTCGATGCTCGGACTGCCGGGGACCCTCGCCCGGCCGCTGGCCCGCAGGCAGCGCGCGGTCAACACCATCGTGCACGCGCTCTCCGAACGGCACGGGGCGCTGCATCTGCACGCCGCCGAGGAGGAGTGGCTGACCGACCGCGCCCTGTGGAGCGCCGACCGGCTGCACCCGGGGGAGCGCGGGCACCGTCAACTCGCCCTGCGTTTCCACGCCCTGCTCGCCGAACGGGGCATCGCCACCGGGGCCGCCCCGTCCGGGGAACCCGAGTGCGCCGTCCCCACCCGCTCGGCGAGCCTCTGGTGGCTCGCCACCGCGGGAACGGGCTGGGTCGCCCGCCGGTGCACGGACCTGCTGCCCCAGCTGCTCACCCTCGCCGCGTCCGAGGTGCGCCACCGGGCGCGGGGCACCAGCTCCCGCCTCGACATCGGCGCGGCGCACGCCGTCTCGGCCGCGCTCGCAGCCCTGTCCGTGGCCGAACAGCCCGACGCGGCATGACGGTCCGACGGCCGGATGCGGGACGCGCGGGCCGCCACGGTCCCGCTTCCCGCCCCGGGCCCACGGCCCGAGACGGGGCTCAGCGGCGACGGACCGCCACGAAACGGACGGGAATGCCCGGCACGGCCTGAGCGGCCGCGGGGAGGTCCGTCTCCCGGACGACCGCGATCACCGGATAGCCGCCGGTCGTCGGATGGTCGGCGAGGAACACCACCGGCCGTCCGTCGGGCGGCACCTGCACCGCGCCCAGCACCATTCCCTCACTGGGCAGTTCACCGGAAACGGCCCTCTCCAGGGCGGGTCCCTCCGTGCGCAGCCCGATCCGGTTGCTCGCCGATGACACCCGGTAGGAGCGGGTCGTCAGCGTCCGGACCGCCGATCCCGTGAACCAGTCCTCGCGCGGGCCGGGCGTCACCCGCAGGACGAGTTCGGCGGGCGGGGCGGGGTGCGGAACGACGTCCACACGCGCGTGCCCGGCACCCGGGCACCCCAGCGGAAGCACCGTTCCGTCCGCCAGCGGCGCGGGGCCCAGCCCCGACAGCAGGTCGGTGGACCGGCTGCCGAGCACCGGATCGACCGCCACACCACCGGCCACGGCCACATAGGAACGCACGCCCGCGCGAGCGGGGCCGATGTCCAGAAGAGCGCCCGCGGGCACCCGGACGGGCGCTCCCCAGGCCGCGGGCCGCCCGTCGACCGTGACCGGACAGGGCGCTCCCGTCACGACCGCGACGACCGCCGAACGAGGGCGCAGGGAACAGCCGTTGAGGGTCGTCTCCAGCACGGCCGCCCCGGTGGCGTTGCCGACGAGCCGGTTGGCCAGCGCCGCCGCGGGGGCGTCGAGCGCCCCGGAGCGCGGCACGCCCAGGTGCGCGTGGCCGGGGCGCCCCTGGTCCTGGACGGTGGTCAGGGCGCCCGCCCGCACCACCGACAGGGCCCGGTCACTCATGAGCCGCCCACCGGGACGAAGCGGACCCGTGTGCCCGGCGCCAACAGTGCGGCCGGCACGCGCGTGTGGTCCCACAGCACCGCGTCCGTGCTGCCGATCAGCTGCCAGCCGCCGGGCGAACTGCGCGGATACACCCCCGTGTACGGGCCTGCCAGTGCCACGGAGCCCGCCGGAACCGCGGTCCGGGGAGTCGCCCGGCGTGGCACGTCGTACCGTTCCGGCAGCCCGGTCAGATATCCGAAGCCGGGCGCGAACCCGCAGAACGCCACCCGGAACTCGGCCGCCGCGTGGATCGCCCGCACCTCGTGCACCGGCACTCCCCACAGGGCCGCCACGTCCGCCAGATCGGGACCGTCGTAGCGGACGGGGATCTCGACGGCCTCGTCCGCGCGCGTGCCCAGTGGAGGGATCTCCCAGCCGGGCAGCCGTTCCGCGACCCGCGCCGGGTCGTCCAGGCCGTCCAGCAGCACCGTGCGCGCCGCCGGGACGATCTCCCGCACCGTCAGTGAGCCCTCCGCGCGGCGCCGCAGCAGTACGGCGTGCAGCGCCTGGGCCGCCTCGACGGAGAAGACCTCGACGAGCAGCGCCCGGTCGCCGACGGGAAGCACCCTCGTACGGGTCGGCGTGGTCGCTGGTGTCGTGCGGTGACCCGTGGGGGTGTCGTCCCCCGAGGGCGTCCGGGCCGCCCCGTGGTCGGCCCGGACGCCGGTACCGGGGGACACCGCCGGTGTCGCGTCGCCCGTCGTGCGAGCCGTCATACGAACGCCTCCACACGCACGCCCGAGGACTCCAGCCGCTCGCGGACCCGACGGGCGAGGCCGACCGCGCCGGGAGTGTCCCCGTGTAGGCACAGGGAGCGGGCGCGGACCGGGACGCGCTCCCCGGAGCGGGCTGTGACCGTCCCGGACCGGGCCAGCCCCAGCGAGCGTTCGACGACCGCCTCGGCGTCCGTGATCACCGCGCCCTCCTCGGTGCGCGGCACGAGCGTGCCCTCCTGCGTGTAGGCGCGGTCCGCGAACGCCTCGGTGACGACGGGCAGTCCGGCCCGCTCGGCCACCTTCAGGAACCGCGAGGAGGGCAGCCCGAGGACCGGCAGACCGGCACCCGCGAGCACGACACCCTCCACGACGGCCGCGGCCTGCTCCTCGTCGTGCACGACCCGGTTGTAGAGCGCGCCGTGCGGCTTCACGTAGGCGACACGCGAGCCCGCCGCGCGCGCGAAGACCTCCAGGGCGCCGATCTGGTAGGCGACTTCGGCCGCCAGCTCGTCGGACGGCACGTCCATCGCGCGCCGCCCGAACCCCGCCAGGTCCCGGTAGGAGACCTGGGCGCCGATCCGTACCCCGCGCTCCGCGGCCAGCTCGCACACCCGCCGCATGGTGGCCGCGTCCCCGGCGTGGAAGCCGCAGGCCACGTTGGCGCTGGTGACGACGGACAGCAGCTGCTCGTCGTCCGTCAGCCGCCAGCGGCCGAAGCCTTCGCCGAGATCGGCGTTGAGATCGATCCGGGTCATGGGGTGCCGTGTCTCCTCTTCCGGCCTCTTCAGGCCACTCGGTACTGCTCGTCGCGGGCGTCCGTGAGGAACATCCGCCCCGGCGCGTGGGTGATCGCGAACGGCGGCCGGGACGCCATCACGGCCGCCTGGGGCGTCACCCCGCACGCCCAGAACACCGGGATGTCGTCCGGCGCCGCGAGCACCGGATCCCCGAAGTCCGGGCGCGAGAGGTCCTCGATGCCCAGTCCCGACGGCTCACCGCAGTGCACCGGGCTGCCGTGCACGGCCGGCAGCAGACTGCTCTCCCGGATCGCCGCCGCCAGGTGCTGCGGCGGCACCGGGCGCATGGACACCACCATCGGCCCGTGCAGCCGTCCGGCCGGACGGCACTGCCGCGCCGTCACGTACATCGAGACGTTCCGGCCCTGCTCGATGTGGCGCATCGGCACGCCCGCCGCTCCCAGCGCCCACTCGAAGGTGAAGCTGCAGCCGATCAGGAAGGACACCAGATCGGGGCGCCAGTGCTCCACCACGTCCGTGGGTTCGGCCACCAACTCGCCGTGCTCCCACACCCGGTAGCGCGGCAGGTCGGTGCGCAGGTCCGCGCCCGCGGCGAGCGGCGTGGTCCAGGAACCGGCGTCGGTCACGTCGAGGACCGGGCACGGCTTCGGGTTGCGCTGGCAGAACAGCAGCATCTCGTACGCCCAGTCGGCGGGGACCGAGACGAGGTTCGCCTGGGTGTGGCCCGCGGCGATCCCGGCTGTGGGCAGCGACAGTCCCGCGCGGAAGCGGCGGCGTGCCTCGCCGGGGCTCCACGCGTGCGCGTGAAGGTCGGCTTCCCGCACACCGTGGGAGGGGACGTGGGCTGGGGCGCTGGTCTCGGCGGGGTTCCGCGGGAGGATCCGGACGGTGTCGTTCACAGCAGCTCCTTGCCGCGCGTCTCGGGCAGTCCGAGCAGGGCCACGGCGGCGAGGGCGTAGCCGATCGCGCCGAAGACCAGCGCGCCGCCCACGCCCCAGCTGTCGGCCAGGAAGCCGACCGTGGTGGGGAAGACGGCGCCGACGGCCCGCCCCGTGTTGTACGTGAAGCCCTGTCCGGTGCCGCGTACCGCCGCCGGGTACAGCTCGCTGAGGAAGGAGCCGAAGCCGCTGAAGATGGCCGACATGCAGAAGCCGAGCGGGAAACCGAGCACCAGGAGAAGGGTGTTGGCCCCGCTCGGGATGTTCGCGTACGTGAGGATGCAGGCGGCGGAGAGGACCGCGAACAGCAGGATGTTGCGCTTGCGGCCCAGCCGGTCGGTGAGGTATCCGCCGGTCAGGTAGCCCAGGAAGGCACCCGAGATCAGGAAGGTCAGGTAGCCGCCGGTGCCGACGACGGACAGTCCGCGCTCCGACTTCAGATAGGTGGGCACCCAGGTGGCCAGCGTGTAGTAGCCGCCCTGGACACCGGTGGAGAGCAGGACCGCGAAGAAGGTGGTGCGCAGCAGACCTGGTGCCCCCGCCGTGCCGGGCTTGAAGATGGCGGTGAACGACCCCTTGTCCGCGCTCTTCTCGCGTACCGCGGTCGCCCCGGGCGCGTCCTGCACCCGCCGCCGCACCCACACCACGAGCAGCGCCGGCAGCGCCCCGGTCCAGAACATCACGCGCCAGGCGAGATCGTCGCCGAGGAACTGGAAGACCAGCGTGTAGACCACCACCGCGAGACCCCAGCCGACGGCCCACGCACTCTGGACCGCGCCGAGCGTCCGTCCCCGGTGCCGGGGGCTCGCGTACTCCGCGACGAGGATGGCGCCGACGGCCCACTCGCCGCCGAACCCGAGGCCCTGGAGGGCGCGGAACACCAGCAGCGTCTCGTAGTTGGGTGCGAAGCCGCAGGCGACCGTGAACACCGCGTACGTGACGACGGTGATCATCAGCGCTCTCACGCGGCCGATCCGGTCCGCGACCACGCCGGCGACGGCGCCGCCGATCGCGGAGACGACCAGGGTGACAGTGGTGAACAGGCCCGTCTGGCCGCTGTCGAGGCCGAAGTAGGCGGCCAGGGCGACCATGCTGAGCGGCAGGGTGAAGTAGTCGTACGAGTCGAGGCCGTAGCCGCCGAACGCGCCGCCGAAGGCACGTCGGCCGCGCGGGCCGAGGGCGCGCAGCCAGCCGAACGCGCCTTCCTGGACGGTGGGTTCACCCGCGACGGGTGGAGTGTCGGCGGTCAGGGACGGGGGCGGAGGGGTCGTGCTCATGGGCACCTCGCAGGGAGGGACGGAGGGTGCTTGAGGACTGAGCCGTGCCGTGCGGAAGCGGTGGGCGCCGGGGCGGTGCGAACGGGGCGGTCCGTGGGTCGTGTCTGCCGGCGCCTGTTCGACAAGGTAGAGGATCGTTGAACGATCCTTCAATACCCCTGTTGTTTCGTTCCCGGGTCTGCGGTTGAATTCCGGGCATGGCAGAGCTGACGGAACTGGCCGACGACCGAGCCCTGTTGGGCCGCACCAGCACCGCCGAGCGGGTCTCGGACATCCTCAGGTCCCGCATCGCCGAGGGCTTCTTCCCGCCCGGGACGCGGTTGTCCGAGGACAGCATCGGCGGCGCGCTCGGCGTCTCGCGGAACACGCTGCGGGAGGCGTTCCGGCTGCTCACGCACGAACGGCTGCTGGTGCACGAGCTCAATCGCGGGGTCTTCGTGCGGGTGCTCACCGTCGAGGACGTCGAGGACATCTACCGCACCCGGGCCCTCGTCGAGTGCGCCGTCGTCCACGGGCTCGGGGACCCCCCGTACGCCGTGGAGGGGCTCGCGGCGGCCGTCGCGGAGGGGCGGCGGGCAGCCGCTGAAAGTGACTGGAAAGGGGTGTCCACGGCCAACATCCACTTCCACCGCGCACTGGTCGCCCTGGCCGGCAGCGCCCGCACCGACGAGGTGATGCGCAGCGTCTTCGCCGAACTCCGCCTCGCCTTCCACGTCGTGGACGACCCGCGCCGGCTCCACGAGCCCTATCTGGCCCGCAACCACGAGATCCTCCGAACCCTCCAGGAGGGCGCACGAGACACCGCCGAGCACCTCCTCGCGGCCTACCTCGCCGACTCCCTGAAGGGCCTCGTCGAGGTGTACGCACGTCGGGTGGCGGACGGGGGACAGGGGACCGGCTGACCGGCGGTCCCGGGTGAGGAGCCCGGGAGCCTGCAAGCGGCTCTGCCGGGCGGGCGCCCGGAGGGCCCCTGACCTGTCGCGAGCGGCGAGGCCGCGGGCGAGCCGCGCACGGCCCTGGGAGCGCCGTCGGCCCTGGGAGGCGCGTCCGGCCCTGGGCGCGCCCCCGGCCCTGGGAGCGGCCGAGCTCGCACCGCCGTGCTCCATGGCCGGGGAGGCCGATCCGGACGAAACCGGAACCGGGGGCTCGATCCGGCAGTTCCACCGGGGCGGTCGGCCTCGATCCGGCACTCCCGCCGGGACGGTCGGACGGGCATGCCGTCCCGGTCGGGCCAGCCGGCCCTGCCGCGCCGATCAGGCCTGCCGGATCGGGCGGCCTGAGGGCGGGGGCGAACGCCGGGGTCGACGAGAACGCGGGGCGACAGGGAGGGCGAGGACAGGGGCAGGCCGGGGGCGCCGGTCGCTTCTGCGTCGTTTCGACCGTTGTCGGACCGAGGACCTAGTCTGTGCACCGTGACTTCGCCTGCAACGACGGACAGCGTTCCGCCCCAGCTCAGCGCGGGGCCGCGCCCGGCTCCGGGTCCGGCCGCCGACGAGGGCCTGGCGCGGCGGCTGCGCGCGCTCGCCTGCACCGCGCCGCTGCACGACCTGGACGTGCGCAAGGCGAACCTCGCGGGCGAGTACACGGTGTACGGCATGGCCGAGGTCGCCCTCGCCGCCATCGACCTCGTCACACTGAACATGGACTTCGACACGGGTGCCGACCACGACCAGATAGTGGCCAGGCTCATCCCGCGCATCGCCGCCCAGGCCCCCCGCCGCCCCGTCGTCGAGCACGAGCGCGTGGCCCGCTGGGTCCTGGAGAACCTGATCAACGTCGGCAGCGTCGACCGGGGCTTCCGCGCCGTGTACGGCACCTTCGCCCCGGACGGCTCGTACGTCCGGCGTGACTACGACTTCAAGCTGATCGAGGAGGTCCCCGGCTACGGGGGCAGCGTCTACCTCCGGACGACCGACGAAGCGGTCAACGTCCTGGTCGGCGCCCTCGACACGGACGTCACGAGCGCGCAGATCGCCGCCGAGGTCAAGCTGGAGGTCCTGATCAGCCGCGGCCGGCTCGCCGACGCGCAGCTCGCCGCCGAGCAGGCCCGCTACCGCACCGTGCAGTACGCGGAGACCCTCCGCAAAGCCCTCGACGCGACCCGGCGCAACGTACGGGCCGTCGACTGGCTCCAGGCCGTCCCCGACATGATCGCCGAGGCCCTGGACCACGTCGCCGACCGGTACCGCCACGAGAACGCGATCCTCACCAACATCCGCAAGGCCCGCGACGAGTCCGAGGACCCCGAGCAGAAGCGGCGCGCCGCCGAGCTGGTCGACATCGTCAAGGACTGCATCCGCCGGCACACCCAGCTCCAGTCCCGCCTCCTGGAGGCGGGACCGCTGTTCCGCGCCGAGCAGGACCGGCAGGCCTTCGGCACGCCCATGACCACCTCGGGCATCGACCTGTACGGACACCTCGTCGCGCCCGTGCTGCCCCTCCCGGTCGAGAGCGCGCTGCGCGTCACCGACGCCTTCTTCGCCCGGGGCACGGGCCTGCGCACCCCTGTCGCCGTCCGCGTCGGAGATCTCGTCGACATCCTGCTGACCCCGCCGCAGGAGCGCGAGCACCTCGGCGCGGAGATGCCCGAGCCCGACCTGATCGCCACACCGGACGACAGCCGTTTCAGCGAGCAGCAGCTGGCCTCCGCCATGGACCTGCTGAACCTCCCCGCCGACGCCCCCCGCCGGTTGTCCGGTCTGCTGGCCGACGCCCGCCGCCGCGACCCCGAACTTCCTTATCTGGTCGCCCTGTTGGCGGTGCACGCCGCGAGCCCGCCGGTCGGCACCGCCTACCGCCAGGGCGAGGAGCGCCTGCTGTTCGCCGTGGACGACGGGACCGAGCTGGACGACCCGGAGTTCGGCGGCGCCGACCTGATCGTGGGCATGGCGCTCCTCGACGCGGCAGGGATGAAGGCGGACCGCGCGTGAACGCCCCGCCGTACCACCCGGCCCCTCCCGGCCGACGAGCACTGCCGGGCGCCACGGCCCACGCCCCCGTAGCTGCCCATGGCCGGCCGAACCCCGTACCTCGCCGTCCCGACCCCGTACGTCCGAACAAGGAGTCCCAGCCGTGACCGAGCACGTCGAGTGGAGTGAACCGGAGGCCGTCGCCGCTCCGGCGAACGCCCCCGTCACCCCTGCCGACGCCGCCGACGCGGCGCGGCTCGTCGCCTTCGGACTCCAGCCCAAGCTGCAGCCCGCACGCGACCAGGAGTACGCCGAACTGCTGCGCCGCTACCGCGAGGACCCGCCGTTCGCGCGGCTCGCCGACGCGGTCGCGGCGGGCCTCGGACTCATCGTCCTGGAGGTGTCCCCGCGCGCGGGGATGGCGGTGACCGCCGCCGAGGACTCGGTCTTCGCCGTCCGCATGGGCGACTACGCGCGCCGCGCCTCGGCGGACTCCGGAGACCGCTTCCTGCACGGCCTCGCCCACCTCGCCGTCGCCGCCATGGCCTTCCCGCGCCCCGAGGACCTCGCGGACGACGGCTACATCGGGCGCGTCTCGGTCAACGGCGTCGACGCGTTCGTCCGGCAGGCCTGCCGCCGCCTGGAGGAACGGGCCGAGGAGACGGGTGAGAACACCGACCCGGCGACGGACGCGCCGGGCCTGGAGGCGGCCTGGCGGATCTGGGCCCGGCGCAGTTCCACCGGCGCCACCAAGGACGCCCGAAGACTGGCCGGCTCGACGACCGGCATCATCGCGAAGGCCGTCGCGTTCCTCACCGAATCCGGCTTCCTCCAGCGCACCGGGGACGACGCCGGCGGCACCTACCGGACGACGGCGCGCTACCAGCTCCAGGTCCGCGACATGGCGGGCACCGCCGCGATGGGCGAACTGCTGGAGCTGGGCGTCGTCCCGGTGACCGACGGCACCGCGACCCTGCTGCCCGCCGAGGACACCGACGACCTGGAGCTGGCGGCCGGCGCCGGACTGCCCTTCCACTCCTGACGCGGCCCGCCCCGGCCCCCGACCACGCCCCACCTCCCCTCACGACGACGAGAGTCCGCCGCCATGTACGAGCTGTCCCGGGTCCGCCTCTACTCCATCGGGCCTGCCGGTGCGCGCTACGCCGACACCGTGCTGGACCTGCGCGGAGTCGGCGAGCCCGTGCCCGACCCCGCGCCCACCCAGGCGGAGTTCTTCGCGGAGGAGCCGGTCGGCCCGCCGCGCCGCCCCGCCCCCGCCGGCGTGCTCTTCCTGGAGAACGGCGGCGGCAAGTCGGTCCTGCTCAAGCTGATCTTCTCGGTGATGCTGCCCGGCCACCGCAACACCCTGGGCGGCGCCAGTTCCGGTGTGCTGCGCAAGTTCCTCCTCGCCGACGACTGCGGACACGTCGCCCTGGAGTGGCAGCACACCATCACCGGCGAGTGCGTGGTCGTCGGCAAGGCGAGCGAATGGCGCGGACGCCAGGTCTCCAACGACCCGAGGAAGTTCGCCGAGGCCTGGTACTCGTTCCGGCCCGGTCCCGGACTCAGCCTCGACAACCTGCCCGTCGCCGAGGCCACCGCCGTACGGCCCCTCGCCGAGGGAGCCTCCGGCGCGCAGGGCAGGCGCCGCACCATGAAGGGCTTCCGGGACGCGATCACCGAGGCGGGCAAGGCGTACCCCCACCTGGAAGTCCACTGGGAGGAGATCCACGACCGCTGGAACGAACACCTCGGCGACCTCGGACTGGACCCCGAACTCTTCCGCTACCAGCGGGAGATGAACGCCGACGAAGGTGAGGCCGCCGGTCTCTTCGCGGTCAAGAAGGACTCCGACTTCACCGACCTGCTGCTGCGCGCCGTCACCGACACCCGCGACACCGACGGACTCGCCGACCTGGTCGGCGGCTTCGGCAACAAGCTCGGACGGCGCGCCGAACTCATCGCCGAGCGCGACTTCACCGCCGGGTCCGTCGACCTGCTGGGACGCATCGTCGACGCCGGCGAAGCACGGGCCCGCGCACGGGACATCCACTCCGGCGCGGAGCGACGGACCCGGACCCTCGCCCGCAGACTGTCGGCACGCGCCGTACAGGAACGGGTGCGCGCGGGAGAGCTCGCCCAGCGGGTCACCGCCGCCGCGTACGCCGTCACCCATGCCGAGGGCGCCCGTGAGCGCAGCGCGCTGATCGCCGCCGAACTCGCCTACCGGCACGCCTCCCTGGCCCTCGCCGGAGCGGAGAAGTCGGCCGCCGCGCAGAAGCGGGAGCTGGCCGACGCGCGCACCCTCCACTCCGCCTGGCAGGCCGCCGAAGCCGTGCTGCGGCACCGCGCCGCCGCCGACCGCTCCACCCGCGTGGCCGCCGCGATCCGCGAGGCCGAGCGGGACGCCGCACCCGCCCTCGCGGCTCGCGCCCGGGCCGCCGTCGACCTCGTACGCGCCCTGCACCGGGCCGCCGACGGCGCCGAGTCCCTGGCCAACGAGCAGGAGGAGCGGTCCGCGGGCCTCCAGGAGATCGGTGAGCGCTCGCACGCCGACGCGACGGCCGCCGCCACCGCGGCCCAGCGCGCCCGCAGCGAGGTCGGCCACCTGAAGCAACGCCTGGCCGAGGTCGAGCAGGAGACCGCCGAGGCGGTCCGCGCCGGCTGGCTGGACGACACCGCCCCCGACGCCGACCCGGCCCGCGCCGCCCTCGCCGCCAGCGACGCCGAGAAGACCGCCGTCGCCGGCTGGGGCACCGCCCGCGAGGCCTCCCGGCGCGCCGCCGACCACGCGCGCGAGGCGGCGTCCACCGAGTCCCGTGCCGAACTGACGGCCGCCCGCGCGGCGGACGCGGCGACCGCCGCCGAGGGCTCGTACGCCGCGGAGCGCCGCACGGCCGAGGCCCTCGCGGAGGAGGAGCGGCTCGTGGAGCTGCTCGGCCTGCCGGGCGCCGACACCCGCGGCGCCGGCGCCGTGCCCCGGCCCCGCCGCGACGAGGAGACCGACGGCACCGCCGCCCTCACCGACGGCGCGCCCCTGACACCCGAACAGCTCGACCGGTACGCCGACGACCTGCGCTCACTCCTCGACGACGGCGTCGCCTCCGCCGAACGCCACCTCTTCGAACTGCGCACCGCCGCGGCCGACGACGCGCGCATCCTCGGAGCACTCGGCGACGGCGGCCTGCTGCCCCCCGGCCCGGACGTCCTCGCCACCGTCGAGTACCTCGGCGAACACGGCATCCCCGCGCTCCCCGGCTGGCGCTACCTCGCCCAGGCCGTCGACCCCGTCGACCACGCGCGCGTGCTCGCCGCCCGCCCCGAACTCGTCGACGGCGTGATCATCACCGACCCGGACACCCACGCCCGGGCCCGCGAGACGCTCGGCGACGCCGCCCTGCTGCCGCGCTCGGCGGTCGCCGTCGGTACGGCCGCCGCCCTGCTCGCCCCGACCCCGGCCGACGACGCGGGAGACGCCGGCGTCTTCCTCGTACCGCCGAACCCGGCCATGCACGACGAGCACGCGGCCGACGAGGAGCGCCAGGCGCTGCGGGCCCGCGCGGGTCTGCGGGACGAGGAGATCCGGACGCTCGCCGCCCGCCTCGGCAAGGACCGGGAACTGGCGGCACGGCTCGCGTCCTGGCGCACCGGCTGTCCGGCCGGACGGCTCGTCGAACTCGCCGCGACCGCCCGGGACGCGCGGGCCTTCGCCGAGGAGGCCGAGGCCGAGCTGACGGAGGCACGCACCGTCCGGGCCGAAGCCGATGAAACCGCGGCCGACGCCGCCCACGTACGCGACGAGCGACAGGAGGCCGCGCAGAAGGCCCGGCGCGCCGCCGACGCACTCGCCGGACTCGCCTTCCGGCTCCGTGAACGCGCCGGATGGCAGGTCCGGCTCCGTGAACTCGCCGACGAGGCCGCCGAGTCCGAGGCCCGCGCCCAGGAGTGCCTGGAGCGCGCCCGCGCCGCCGACGAGGACCGCCGCGCCACCCAGCGCGCCGCCGACGACGCCCGCCGCACGGCCCGCGCCCTGCGGGCGGAGCGTGCGGAGATCGCCGGCGCACCGGACGACGTGGCGCAGGACGACACGGCCGCGCAGTCCTCGCTGCCCGCCCTGCGGGAGGCCTACCGGGCCGCGTCCCAGCTCTACGAGAAGGTCGGCGTCGGCGCCGACCTGCGGGCCGAGCAGGCACGCGCCGAGAGCGACGAGAGCGCGGCCCTCGCCGATCTCGACCGCCTCAGCAACAAGGTCCGCACCCGGGCTGCCCAGCTCCTGGAGTCGCCCGACGGATCCGACGGCCCCTCCCGGCAGGCCGCCGTCGCGCGCGCCGACGAGCTGGTGCAGCTCCTGGAGACCCGGATGTCCACCGCGAGCGAGCAGCTCGGGCGGCTGCGCGGTGAGGCGGAGCGGCACGCGCCCGAGGAGGGCGGCGCGCACACCGAGCTGGCCGATGATCTCGTGCCGCGCGACGCCGAGCACGCCCAGGCCCTGCTCCGCACCGCCACCACCGAACTCGCCACCCGGGCCGAGGCGTTGGAGCGGGCGCGGGAGTCGCACGGCGAGTTCCTCGGCGCCCACCGGTCCGCCGAGGACGCGGCCGGCGGCTTCGACGAGACGTCCGCCCTGCTCAGGGACCTGCTCCGCGAGCACTCCGACGAGGAGCAGGAGGAGCCCGAGCCGTACCCCGGGAGCCTCGAGGAGGCACGGCACTCCGCCGCCGAGAGCCGCCGCTCGCTGCGCGGCTGCGCCGCCGACCTCAGTGCGGCCGAGGGTGCCGTCCGTGAGGCCTGCGACATCCTCGTACGGCACGCCAACTCCACCCGCTACGAGCAGGTGCGGACCCCCGCGCGGCAGCAGATCCGTGAGCTGCCCGCCTCCTCGCTGCCGGAGCACGCGCACAAGTGGGCGGACGCGTTCGCGCCCCGACTGCGCGTGCTGACCGACGAGTTGGAGCAGCTGGAGCGCAACCGCGACTCGATCGTGGACCGGCTGCGGGGACTCGTGGAGTCCTCCCTCGCCACCCTGCGGTCGGCGCAGCGCCTGTCCCGGCTCCCGGAAGGCCTCGGCGAGTGGTCCGGGCAGGAGTTCCTGCGCATCCGCTTCGAGGAGCCCGACCAGGCCACCCTCACCGAGCGGCTCGGAGAGGTCGTCGACGAGGCGACCCGCGCCGCCGTCAAGAAGAACTCCGACATGCGGCGCGACGGCATGTCCCTGCTGCTGCGCGGCGTCGGCGCCGCACTCCAGCCCCGGGGCGTCGCCGTCGAGATCCTCAAGCCGGACGCCGTCCTGCGCGCCGAACGCGTCCCCGTCGGACAGATGGGCGACGTGTTCTCCGGCGGTCAGCTGCTCACCGCCGCCATCGCGCTGTACTGCACGATGGCGGCCCTGCGGAGCAACGACCGCGGCCGGGACAAGCACCGGCACGCGGGCACCCTCTTCCTCGACAACCCCATCGGCCGCGCCAACGCGACCTACCTGCTGGAGCTCCAGCGGGCCGTGTCGGACGCGCTCGGCGTCCAACTCCTCTACACCACCGGCCTGTTCGACACGACCGCGCTCGCCGAGTTCCCGCTCGTCATCCGCCTGCGCAACGACGCGGACCTGCGCGCAGGGCTGAAGTACATCAGCGTGGAGGAACACCTCCGGCCGGGACTCCCGAAGGAGGCCCCGGCCGGCGAGGCCGCGCACACCGAGATCACCGCGACACGCATGTACAAGCGCCCGGCGCCGGTCACCCCCTAGGGACCCGGCCAGGGAGCCGCGCACCGGTCACGGTCTTGCGCGCGGCTCCTCGGGCGCCCGGCGGGGCCGGGGCTTCAGGGGCCCGTCCGCGCGTCCTCCTTCACCAGGTCGGCGCACTTCTCGCCGATCATCATCGTCGTGATGCACGGGTTCACGGAGATCAGATCCGGCATCGCCGAGCCGTCCGCGACCCGCAGGCCCCCGACCCCCTTGACCCGCAGCCGGGCGTCGAGCGGGGCCGACGGGTCGTCGTCCGCGCCCATCTTCACGGTGCAGGACGGGTGGTAGACGGTGTTGTGCGTCTTGTGGATGTAGTCCAGCAGTTCGTCGTCGGAACGGACCTCGGGGCCGGGCGCCAGCTCCGCCCCCGCCCAGCCGCTCAGCGCCGGCTGCGCGGCGATCCGCCGGGCCAGCTTCAGCCCGTACGTCATGACCCGCACGTCGTGCTCGTGCGTGAAGTAGCGCGGGTCGACCATCGGCTTGTCCCGGTAGTCCCGGGTGCGCAGCCGCACCGTGCCGCGCGACTTCGCGCGCGTCACGTTCGGAGTGAGGCAGAACGCGTTCTCCGACGTGGGGAAGCCGTGCCGCGCGGTGTTCATGTCGAACGGCACCGAGCCGTAGTGGAACATCAGGTCCGGCCGGTCCAGGCCCGGCTCGGTGTCGTAAAAGATCCCCGCCTCCCACCACTGGCTGGACGTGGTGGGCATGGGCTGCCGGGCCTCCCACATGATGACGCCCTCGGGATGGTCCTGGAGGTTCTCGCCGACCCCCGCCGCGTCGACGACCACCTCCACACCGACCTCGCGGAGATGCGCCGCCGGGCCGATCCCCGACAGCATCAGCAGCTTCGGGGTGTCGACGGAACCGCAGGAGACGATCACCTCGCGACGGGCGCGGACCGTCCGGGTGTGGACGAGATCCGGGTCCAGATACTGCGCGCCCACGCACCTCCGCCCCTCCAGGACCAGCTTCTTCGCCCGCACTCCCGTCCGCACCGCAAGGTTCGGCCGCTTGCCCATGACCGGGTGGAGGTACGCCACCGATGAGGACTGCCGGATGTTGTTCTCGTCGGAGTTGATCTGGAACCAGTTGGCTCCCCGGACCACCGTCGTCCCGCTGTTGAACGGGGTCGTCGGGATGCCTTCCTGGGCGCACGCCTCCAACAGGGCCGCGCCGCACGGGTCCTCGCCCTTGAGCGTGCGCAGCTTCACCGGCCCGGTGCGGCCGTGGTGATCGCCGGGAGCGTCGTTCGACTCCAGCCTCCGGTACAGCGGGAAAAGGTCTGCGGAGCCCCAGCCCGTACAGCCGGCGGCGGCCCAGTCGTCCAGGTCCTCCGCCGGTGCCCAGAAGGCGATGCACGAGTTGTGCGACGAACAGCCGCCGAGCACCTTGGCCCGGGCGTGCCGCATGAAGCTGTTGCCGCTGGCCTGCGGCTCGACCGGATAGTCCCAGTCGTAACCGGATTCCAGCAGACCCATCCAGCGGTCCAGTCTGAGGACGTCCTCGTCACCGACGTCGCTGGGACCGGCCTCCAGGACGCACACGGTGACGGACGGATCCTCGGAGAGCCGGGCGGCGACCACGTTGCCCGCGGTGCCACCGCCCACCACGACATAGTCGAACTCATCGATGCTCATGCGCTGTTGCCCTCCATCAGTCGGCTGCCGGGGCGGTGAGCGGGGCCGTCGGGGCGGGATCCGGCCGGTGCGAGTCGAGCACACCGGTGCGGTGCCGCTGGACGAACCAGTAGTAGGCGAAGCCGCCTCCTGCGATGACCGCGACGAACAGCACCGCGCCCCAGCGCAGGTACCAGTGGAACGGCGCCGCCGCGTTGTACACCTCGGCGCGCGGCCAGATCAGGTTGACCGTCATGGCCGCGCCCCACACCACGGCCACGAGGTTCACCGGCAGACCCCACCGGCCCAGCGAGAACCTGCCCTCACCCGCCGGCTGCCACCGGCCGCGCAGCCGGGCCACCAGCATCGGCGCCGTCACCCCCAGGTAGGCGAGGTAGATCATGATGATGCCGATGCTCGTCACCACGGTGAAGATCTGCGGCTGGCGGATGTTCACGACGAGGATCGCCACCGCCAGGATCCCGATGACCACCGCGGGCAGCACCGGGGTCCGGAAGCGCGGACTGACCCGGGCCATCAGGGACGACGCGGGCAGATTGTTGTCCCGGGACATCGCGAAGGCCAGCCGGATCGCCGCCGTGTGCACCGCCAGGGCGCACACCGTGACCGCGATCAGCACGCACCACAGCATCGCCTTGCCGGCCGTCGGACCGAGCACGTCCAGCACCACGAACTGCAGCCCGTCCGTGGACAGTTTCCCGCCGTTCAGGCTGGACACGCTCATCAGCGCCAGCAGCAGGACCAGACCGCCGAGGACGAACGACGCCACGATGGCGCGGATGATGGCCCGCGGCGCGTTGCGCGAGGGATCGAGCGACTCCTCGCCGAGCGAGGCAGCCGTGTCGAACCCGTACATGACGTACGCCGAGGCCAGCGAGGCCACCAGGAACGCGCCCAGGTACCCCGTCGAATGACCGGATCCCGTGCCCGCCGTCTCCGTGACCACCTGCGGGCCCCGGGTGATGTGGACGGCGAACAGCACGATGAGGACGACGGTGGCGATCAGCTCGATGAACACGCCCGCGCTGTTGATGGTGGCCATCAGCTTCACGCCGAAGGCGTTCACCAGGGTCGTGAACAGGATGAGCACCGTGGCCAGCACCACCGCGTTGGTCGCGACGTCGTACTTGCCCGTCCCGTCCCCGACGAACTGGAAGACGTCCGAGATCTGCGGGAGCGTCAGCTGGTAGGCCAGCGCCACCGCCGAGATCGACACGATGGAGGCGACGAGCATCATCCAGCCGGCCAGCCAGCCGAGATGCGGATTGCCTATCTTCTTCGACCAGTTGTAGACGGAACCGGCGACGGGATAGCGCGCGGCCAGCTCCGCGAAGCAGAGCGCGACCATGAACTGGCCGACGAAGACCATCGGCCAGGACCACCAGTAGGCGGGACCGCCACTGCCGTAGCCGAAGTAGAAGAGCTGGAAGGTGCCGGTGAGGATGGAGATGTAGCTGATGCCGGCGGCGAAGGTGTGGAAGCTGCCGAGGGTGCGCTTCAGTTCGGGCCTGTACCCGAACTCGGCGAGTTCGGCGTCGTCGTGCTGTGGTCCTGTCGGGTGCTCGGTGGTGGACATGAGCGGACTCCAGGTGGTCCTGGGGGCGGGGTGAGGGAGCGGCCTGAGCGGGTGCCGGGTTCCTTGAGGGGCTGGTTCGCGCGGGCGCCGTGTCCGCGGGGTGCGCCGGGGCCGGCCGGGCCCGCCCCGGCGGTCGGGTCAGCCGAACCAGCCTTGCGGGGAGGGATCGGTGTTGCGCCAGATGTGCTTCGTCTCGCGGTACTCGGCCAGACCCGACGGGCCGAGTTCGCGCCCGGATCCGGACTGCTTGAACCCTCCCCATTCGGCCTGCGGGACATACGGGTGGAAGTCGTTGATCCACACCGTGCCGATCCGCAGCCGGGCCGCGACCCGCTGCGCCTTGGCCTCATCGGTGCTGAACACCGCGCCGGCGAGACCGTAGATCGTGTCGTTGGCGAGGCGTACCGCCTCGGCCTCGCCGCTGAAGCGCTCCACGGTGAGCACGGGCCCGAACGACTCCTCCCGCACCACGGACATGTCGCCGCTGCATTCGTCCAGTACCGTCGGCGGATAGTAGAAGCCGTCGTCCAGGCCGGGACCCGTCGGACGCTCGCCTCCGCAGCGCAGCACCGCTCCCTCGGCCAGCCCCCGGGCGACGTACGCCTCGACCTTCTCGCGGTGCGCCGCCGAGATCAGCGGCCCCGTCTGCGCCCGCTCGTCGAACGGCCCGCCCAGTCTGATCCGGGAGGCACGCCGGACGATCTCGTCGACGAACCGGTCGTGCAGCCCGTCCTCGACCAGCAGCCGCGCGCCGGCCGAGCACACCTGACCCGAGTGCAGGAAGACCGCCGTCAGTGCCATGTCGACGGCCGTCTCGAAGTCGGCGTCGGCGAAGACGATGTTGGGGTTCTTCCCGCCGAGTTCGAGCGCGACCTTCTTGACCGTCCCGGCCGCCGCGGCCATCAGCGCCCTCCCGGTCGCGAGGCCCCCGGTGAAGGAGACGAGGTCGACGTCCGGGTGGTCGGCGAGCGGGGCGCCCGCCTCGGGGCCCGCGCCCAGCACCAGATTGGCGACGCCCGGAGGCACCCCCGCCTCCTCCAGGAGCCGCATCAGATGGATCGCCGTGTGCGGGGTCAGTTCGCTCGGCTTGAGCACGAAGGTGTTGCCCGCGGCGAGCGCCGGAGCGACCTTCCAGGCCGTCTGCAGGAGTGGGTAGTTCCAGGGCGTGATCAGTGCGCAGACCCCGACCGGTTCGTACACAACACGGCTGTCGACACTCGGCGTGCCCGTCTCGACGACCCGGCCGGTCTCGGCGGTCGCCTGCCGGCCGAAGTAGCGGAAGCAGTTGGCGATGTCGTCGATGTCGTACTCGCTCTCGACGAGTCGCTTGCCGGTGTCCAGCGACTCGGCACGGGCGAGCGCGTCCTTGTCCCGGACGAGGAGGTCGGCCACGCGCAGCAGCAGATCCCCGCGGTCGGCCGCCGGAGTCGTCGGCCAGGGTCCCTCGTCGAAGGCGCGGCGCGCGGCGGCGATCGCCTCCACCGTGTCCTTGCCGCCCGCCTCGTCGACGACGCCGACCCGGGAGCCGTCGGCGGGGCAGCGGATCTCCCGGGTGCGCTCGTCGAGTGCGCCGCGCCAGCTTCCGTCGATGTACAGGTCAGGCACGTGGGCCTCCCAGTCGTGCGATCAACCACGCGTGGAAGATCCCGATGTGATGCTCGGTCGGGACCAGCACACCACCGTTGCGATAGGCCCGCGACGCCATCGCCGGCTGGGTCCGCTCGCACGCCGCGAAATCCTGCTCGTTCACCCGGTGGAACAGCTCCACCGACTTGGACAGGTCCGCGCCGGACGCGACGACCTCGGGGGCGTAGAGCCAGTCGCACTCGACGACCGTACGGTCCTCGGCCAGCGGGAACATGCGGTGCAGGATGACATGGTCCGGGACCAGATTGACGAAGACCGTCGGTTTCACCGTGATCGCGTAGTAGCGGCGGTCCTGCTCGTCCGCGACAGCGGGAAGTCTGGCGAACCCCTCGCTGCCGTCGACGGTGAACCCCCTGATCTCCTCCCCGAACGCGGCGCCGTGTCCCACGTAGTACTGGGCGGCGTACCCCTCGGCGAACTCCGGGAGCACCTCGGTCAGTTCCGGATGGATCGTCGCGCAGTGGTAGCACTCCATGAAGTTCTCGACGATCAGCTTCCAGTTCGCCCGCACGTCGTAGCTGACCCGCCAGCCGAGCGCGAGGTGCTCGGTGCCGTAGTGCTCGATGGCCGCCGCGGTGCCGAGGCGCTCCACGGCCGCGCCCATCACCGTCTCCTCGAAGGAGGGCGGTTCGGCGGCCAGACACACCCAGGCGTACCCCAGCCACTCGCGCAGCGCGACGCTGACCAGGCCGTACGCGACGCGGTCGACGTCCGGCATCTTCACCAGGTTCGGAGCGGCCACCAGCCGGCCGTCGAGGTCGTACGTCCAGGCGTGGTACGGACATTGGAGGTTGCGCCGCACCTCGCCCGACTCCTCGGTGCACAACCGGGCGCCGCGGTGCCGGCAGACGTTGAGGAACGCGCGCAGTTCTCCCGTGCGGGAGCGGGTCACGAGCACGCTCTCCCGGCCGATCTGCACGGTGCGGAAGGCTCCCGGCCGGGCGAGGTCCCCGGAGCGGACCGCGCAGAACCACATCGACTCGAAGAGCCGCTCCTGCTCCTGGCGGAAGATCTCCGGGTCCGTGTAGTACCGCCCGGGGAGGGTCGCGATGAGGCTGGGGGAGAGCGGGGACGGGGAGGCGGGGATCGTCGTCACGGGGGCTCCTCAGGCGGTCGCGGCGGCGAGGCGGTGGGGGTCGAACAGGCCGATGGGGTGCTCGGTCGAGCCGTCCAGGGCGAGGTCGGCGAGGATCTCGCCGACGACCGGCACGAACTTGAATCCGTGTCCGGAGAAGCCGCAGGCCACGGTGACCGACTCCGGATGCGCGGGATGACGCGCCATGACGAAGTGCTCGTCGGGGGTGTTGGAGTACATGCAGGTCGAGGCCTTGAGGAAAGTGCCGGGCAGATCGGGGATGCAGCGCGCCATCTGGTCCGCCATGGCCCGGATCTCGTCCTCGTGCACCGTCCGGTCGATGTCCTCGGGGGTGCATTCGACACCGCCCCTGCGGAAGAAGGCGACCTTGGCGCCCAGGTCCGGTCCATCGATGGCGGGGAAGCCGTACACCTGGACGCCGGCCGCGTCCTCCCAGATGTAGATCGGATGCCGCTCGGGCACGAACGGGGCGGTTCCGCCGCGCGGCTGGAACCAGTACATGATCTGCCGCTCGATCCTGAACGGCACCCCGAGATCGGTGAGCAGCTCCGGAGCCCACGCGCCGGGGCAGATGACGAGTTGCCCGGCCGTGTAGGTGTTCTCCGCCGTATGGACGCGCACGCCGTCCCGGTACGGCTCCCAGCGGGTCATCGGCTCTTCGAAGTGCAGGTCGGCGCCCTGCCGGGTGGCGAGCTGGAGGTGTGCGGCGACGGTGTTCTCGGGGCGGATCAGTCCGGCCCGGGCCTCGAACAGCGCCACCTCGTCGTCGCGTGGGTTGAGGGTGGGGAAGCGGCGCCTGATCTCCGCCGCGTCCAGCATGTCGTGGGGCAGGTCCCACTGCCGGGCCGAGAGGACGGATCCCGCGACGGTCCGCGAATCGGGCGGCCCCACCATGACGCCGCCGCAGAGGGTGGCGATGTCACGGCCGGTGGCCCGCTCCAGGTCGTCGTACAGCTCGTAGGCGCGCAGCAGCAGCGGGACGTACGCCGGGTCCTCGAAGTAGGACTGGCGGGTGACGCGCGAACCGCCGTGGCTGGAGCCCCGGTTGTGCACGGGGCCGAACTTCTCCAGCCCGAGCACGCGGGAACCGCGCGCGGAGAGGTGGTGGGCGGCGGCGCTGCCCATACCGCCGAGACCGATCACGATCACGTCGTACGTGGGGGACACGGGGCCTCCTCGATCCTTTTGTCCGGCTCTTGCCTCTTCATCGGATTCAACGGCGGATTCGGTTCATCTCCGGATCGAAGAGCGGTTCGTCGCAGACGGTGGCGGGGATCTTCTCGCCGAAGTAGTCGACGTGGACGCCCGTTCCGGCGGGGAGCACGGGCAGCCACGCGTAGGCCACGCAGCGGCCGAGCGTGTAGCCGTACGCGGCGCTGGTGACGTAGCCGGCGGGGGTGCCGTCGACGTGGACCGGTTCCTTGCCGAGGACGACGGCGGCCGGATCGTCGAGAAGGAGCGCGGTGAGCCGGCGCGCCGGTGTCCGCGCGGCCGGTCCCTGGAGGGCGTCCTGGCCGACGAAGCCGTCCTTGTCCATGCGGACGGCGAAACCGAGTCCCGCCTCGTAGGGATCGTGTTCGTCGGTCATGTCGGTGCCCCAGGACCGGTACCCCTTCTCCAGGCGGAGCGAGTTGAAGGCGGACCGTCCGGCGGCGATCACACCGTGGGCCCGGCCCGCCTCCCAGAGGGTGTCCCAGAGCCGGAGTCCCAGGTCCGCCGTGGTGTACAGCTCCCAGCCCAGCTCTCCGACATAGCTCAACCGCATGGCGGTGACGGGGACATGGCCGATGTAGGTCTCCTTCGCGCGGAAGTAGCCGAAGCCCTCGTGCGAGAAGTCGTCCCGGGTCAGCGGCTGGACGAGATCGCGGGCGAGCGGTCCCCAGAGCCCGATGCAGCAGGTGCCAGACGTGATGTCCCTGATGTGCACGTCGCGCGGGGCGTACCGCAGGAACCGGTCGAGGTCGGCGGGGGAGTTGGCGCCGACCTGGAACCGGTCGGGGGCCAGCCGCGCGACGGTGAGGTCGGAGCGCACCCCGCCCGACTCGTCGAGGAGCAGGGTGTAGGTCACCGAGCCCGGCTTCTTGCGGAGGTTGTTGGAGGTCATGCGCTGGAGGAAGGAGAGGGCACCGGCGCCGGTGACCTCGAGACGGCGCAGCGGGGTCATGTCGTAGAGGGCGACTCTCTCCCGGGTCGCCCTCGCCTCCGCCGCGACGACGGGTGACCAGTGGCGGGCCGACCAGGCGTCACGCTCGGGCAGCGGACCGAGGGAGTCGACGAGCGGGGCGTTCGCCTCGTACCAGTGCGGGCGTTCCCAGCCGCCGCCCTCCAGGAAGTAGGCGCCGAGCCGCTCCTGCCGGGCGTGGAACGGACTGACGCGCAGCGGGCGCGGGTGTTCCATCGGCTGGAGGGGATGCAGCACGTCGTACACCTCGACGAACTGCTGTGAACCGCGTTCACGGACGTACGCCGGTGAACGCTGCGCGTCCTCGAATCGCGTGAGGTCGCACTCGTGCAGGTCGACGGAGGCACGCCCGTCGACCATCCACTCGGCGACCGCCTTGGCCACCCCCGCCGAATGCGTGACCCACACGGCCTCCGCCAGCCAGAATCCGCGGAGTTGCCGTGACTCCCCGAGGACGGGCATGCCGTCCGGCGTGAAGGAGAAGACGCCGTTGAACCCTTCCTCGATCTCCGTCGCGCGCAGCGTGGGCAGCAGCCGGCGGCAGTCCTCCCAGCTCGGTGCCCAGTCCTCCTCGGTGAACGGGTACGAGGACGGCATCTCCATCCCGCGCGCGCGTGCCGCGTCGTACGGGAGCACCGCGAACGGGTCGACCGGCAGCGGCCGGTGGGCGTAGCTGCCGATGCCGATGCGGTCGTGGTGCTCGCGGAAGTAGAGGTCGCGGTCCTGGAACCGGAGGATGGGCTTCGAGGCCTCCGCGTCCGCTCCCGCCAGATCGGGGAGCGGCCGCGTCCTGGCGTACTGGTGCGCGAGCGGCTGCAGGGGCACGTCGATGCCGGCCATGCGGCCGATGACGGGGCCCCAGAAGCCGGCCGCGGACACTACGTGGTCGGCGGGGAACGTGCCCCGGTCGGTGACGACCGCGGTGACCCTGCCCTCCGCCTGCTCGATTCCGGTGACCGTGTGGCGTTCGAGGAAGCGGGCTCCTCTTCCGGTGGCGCGGTCCAGTTGGGCGCGGGCCGCGAGGACGGCTCGGGCGAGTCCGTCGTCCGGGGTGTGGAAACCGCCGAGGACGACCGACCGGTCGATGAGCGGCCAGAGTTCCTTGCACCGGTCGGCGCCGACGATCTCGCCGCGGATGCCCCAGGCGGTGGCGTAGCCGGCCCTGCGGTGCAGTTCGGCCAGGCGCTCGGGGGTCGTGGCGAGTTCGAGGCCGCCCACCTGGTCGAAGCAGGAGCCGCCGTCGACCTGGAGCGAGGAGAACTTCTCGACCGTGTACCGCGCGAACGCGGCGAGAGTCCTGGAGGGGCTGGTCTGGAACACCAGGCCCGGTGCGTGCGAGGTGGAGCCGCCCGGGGCGGGCAGCGGGCCCTGTTCGAGAACGGTGACGTCGGTCCAGCCGCGGGCGGTCAGCTCGTCCGCGAGGGAGCAGCCGACGATACCGGCGCCGATGACGACGACACGGGGACGGAGTGCGGGAGTGCTGGACATGCCCCTCCTTGCGGGGTGGGGGAGTGAGAGCGCTCAGTGGCAGGGGAGCCGAACCGCTCAGGAGCGGGGTCGGGTTCGCCGTCCACGGGCGTCGAGGGCGACCGCTCCGATCCCGTCACAGGACCACGACGGAACGGAGCACCTCACCCCGGCGCATCTTCGTGAAGGCCTCCTCGACCTGGTCGAGGGCGATCGTCTCGCTCACGAACGCGTTCAGGTCGAGCAACCCGTACAGGTACTGGTCGATGAGGAACGGGAAGTCCCGGCTCGGCAGACAGTCCCCGTACCAGGAGGACTTCAGGGCGCCGCCGCGCGAGAACAGGTCGATCAGCGGGAGGTCGACCGTCATCTCGGGGTCGGGGACGCCGACCTGGACGAGAACACCGGCGTGGTCGCGCATATAGAAGGCCTGTTTGTACGTCTCCGATCGGCCCACCGCGTCGATGGCGACGTCGACCCCGAAACCGCCGGTCAGTGCCCGGACCGCCTCGACGGGGTCGGTTCCGCGCGAGTTGACCGTGTGGGTGGCGCCGAACCGCTCCGCCAGGTCGAGCTTCCTGTCGTCGATGTCCACCGCGATGACCTTCATCGCGCCGTTCAGGCAGGCGCCGGCGATGGCCGCGTTGCCCACGCCACCGCAGCCGATGACGGCGACCGTGTCACCGCGCCCGACGTTCCCGGTGTTGACCGCGGCGCCGTATCCGGCCATCACCCCGCAGCCGATCAGCCCCGCCGCCTCGGGCCGTGCGGCCGGATCGACCTTCACCGCCTGTCCTGCGGCGACCAGCGTCTTCTCGGCGAAGGCCCCGATCCCGAGGGCGCTGCTCAGCGGGGTGCCGTCGAGGAGGGTCATCGGCTGGGTGGCGTTGCGCGAGTCGAAGCAGTACCAGGGGCGGCCGCGGCGACAGGAACGGCACGTGCCGCAGGGCGCGCGCCACGCGAGGATCACGTAGTCGCCCGGTGCGAGGTCGACGACACCCGGGCCGACCGCCGCGACGGTTCCCGCGGCCTCATGGCCCAGCAGGAACGGGAACTCGTCGTTGATCGCGCCCTCCCGGTAGTGCAGATCCGTATGGCAGACCCCGCACGCCTGGACATCGACGAGCACCTCGCCCGGCCCCGGGTCCGGAACGACGATCGTATGCACCTCGACCGGTGCGCCCTTCTTCACAGCGACTACGGCACGGACCTCGTGGGGCACGACAAGCTCCTCTGCTGTTGCGCATTGCACGATGGGTTGCGCGATGAGGAACATCTTGAGAATGCCGTCAGGGAGCCGTCAAGGGGTGGGAGTTAACCCTTGGCAAAAGGAACGGGAGCCCCGAAACGCGGTGGACACACAGCGACGCGGGGCCGGATCACCCGGCCCCGCGTCACCGACGAACGGGCCTGCTCGCGCGGGGGAGCGGACCTCGACTCCCTTGGGTGGCAGTCCTGTCGGCCGGCCGGCCGACAGGACTGCCGACGCGCACCGCACCCCACCGCACCGCCCGGCAGCGCCGGGCGGCCACTCATCGCCTCAGAAGCCGTAACCCATCCGCCGGGACAACTCGGCTCCCGCCGCCACCGTCCGCTTCGCCAGCTCCGGCAGCCGGTCCGCGTTCATCCGGTACACCGGCCCGGACACGCTGATGGCGGCGATCACCTTGCCGTCGTGCGCCCGCACCGGTGCCGCGACGGCGGCGAGCCCCAACTCCAGCTCCTCCAGAGTGAGCCCGTACCCCTGCTCGATCACGGCCTCCAACTCCCCGCGCAGCGTGGACGGCCCGGTGATCGTGCGCTCCGTGAAGCGTGGCAGGGTCCGCGCCAGCAGACCTTCCCGCAGGGTGGGCGGCATGTGCGCGAGCAGGACCTTCCCGCTGGACGTCGCGTGCAGCGGGGTGCGTCTTCCCAGCCAGTTCTGCGCGGTGACGGATGCGGTGCCGCGGGCCTGCATGATGTTGACCGCCGCGTCGTCGTCGAGCACCGCGATGTTGACGGTCTCCCCCAGCTCGTCGGCGAGTTCGCGGCAGACCGGTACCCCCTCCTGGGAGATGTCGAGGCGCACCGCCGCCGCCCCCGCGAGCCGCAGCACGGCGGCTCCCAGGTAGTACTTGCCCCGGTCCTTGGCCTGCGCGACCAGGCCGCGGTTCTCCAGGACCCCGAGCAGGCGGAAGGCCGTGGACTTGTGCACGTCCAGTTCCTCGGCGATCTCGGTGACGCCCGCCTCGCCGACCCGGGCCAGGATCTCCAGAACGCTCACGGCGCGGTCCACCGACTGGACGGCGCTGCCCGCGCCCCGGCCGCTCTGCTTCTCGGGGGTGTCCTCGGTGCGTTCAGCCTGCTTCTGCGTGCGGGTCATAGGTCAACTCTCACCACCTGACGGCCCGGTTTGGGCCGCATCTGCGGGAAGCCCTTGACGTGACGGGACACCCGCGCGGATTCTGTTGCGCATAGCGCTCCCTCGTGCGCCATGCGAAACATCATGTTACCGAAGCGTCCGGAACCGGGAAGGTTCCCGACGCCCCTGGACCTGAGAGGTCGCGGACGAACCGTCCGGACCGAGAGGGGGGCCCATGATTCCCGTCTGCCGCCTTGAAGACCTCCCCGTCGGCGAATCCGTCCGCGTCGGGACGACACCACCGGTCGCCGTGTTCAACGCCGACGGTGAGCTCTACGCCATCGACGACACCTGCACCCACCAGGACGCCTCCCTCTCGGAGGGCTGGCTGGAGGGCTGCCTCATCGAATGCCCGCTGCACGCGGCCTCGTTCGACCTCCGCACCGGTTCCCCGACGTGCCTCCCCGCGCGCCGCCCCGTCCGTACGCACCGCGTCACCGTCGACGACGGGATCATCCACGTCCACCTCGCCGCGGAGGAGGGCACCGCCGCATGAAGGCCGTATCTCCCGCCCGCGCCTGCCGCGCCCGGCCCGGGAGCGGTGCCGAAGCCGGCACTCTCCCTCCTGAGCTCCCCGGACGTGTACGGCCCGAGCATGCATCGTGCGAAGTCGAAGCACTCGAGGACAGGCGGCCCGGATGAGGACCGTGACCGTCGTGGGCGCCTCCCTCTCCGGCCTGTACGCCGCCCGAGAGCTGCGCGCTCAGGGCTTCGACGGCCGACTGGTGATCGTCGGCGCCGAACCCCACCTCCCCTACGACAGACCTCCCCTTTCCAAGGACTTCCTCACCGGCCACGCCGGCGAGGACCAACTCGCCCTCACCGACGCCGAAGAGAGCGCGCAGCTCGACGTCGCATGGCTCCTCGGCGTCGGCGCCCGCGGCCTCGACACCCGGGGCCGCGCCGTCGTCCTCGGCGACGGCCGTACTGTCCCCACGGACGGTGTGGT
Organism: Streptomyces sp. NBC_01428; assembly: GCF_036231965.1. Taxonomy (NCBI): domain Bacteria; kingdom Bacillati; phylum Actinomycetota; class Actinomycetes; order Kitasatosporales; family Streptomycetaceae; genus Streptomyces; species Streptomyces sp. NBC_01428. Next base: position 7,577,257 of record NZ_CP109499.1, read on the forward strand.
CGTCGCCACGGGAGCCTCCGCCCGACGCCTCCCCGGCGACGGTCTCCCCGGCGTGCACACCCTGCGGACCCTCGACGACGCCCGCGCCCTGCGTGCCGAACTCACCGCGGGGCCACGCCGTGTGGTGGTCGTCGGCGGAGGCTTCGTCGGAGCCGAGACCGCGTCCTCCTGCACAGCCCTCGGCCACGACGTCACCATCGTCGAGGTCGCCCCGCTGCCCCTCGTGCCTCAACTCGGCCCGGAGATGGCCGCCGTGTGCGCGGCACTCCACCGTCGCGCAGGCACCCGTCTCGTGACGGGAGCGGCGGTCGCCGGGTTCCGGGCGGGCGGAGCAGCCCACGGCGCCGTCACCGGAGTCGAACTCCGCGACGGACGCGTGCTGCCCGCCGACGTCGTGATCGTCGGGATCGGGGCGGTCCCGAACACCGGCTGGCTGGCCGACTCGGGGCTCCACCTCCAGGACGGAGTGGTCTGCGACGCCGGCTGTGCGACCGCTCTGCCGAACGTGGTCGCCGTGGGCGACGTCGCGCGCGTGGGCGGCATCCGTGCGGAGCACTGGACCTCCGCCACCGAACAACCCCGCGCCGCCGTCGCCAGCCTGCTCGCCGGACGCACGGTCGAGTCCGCTCGGCCACTGCCCTACTTCTGGTCCGACCAGTACGGGGCGCGCATCCAGTTCGCCGGGCGACGTCATCCGGCGGACACGGTGCGGATCGTCGAGGGCTATCTCGACGACGGCGCACCGACGGCGGACGGTGTCCTCGCCCTGTACGAGCGAGGAGACCGCACGACCGCAGTGCTCTCCGTGAACCGGCCCCGCCCTTTCCTGCGTGTCCGGCGTGAACTGGCGCGCACCGCCGACCCGGTGGAGCCGGCGCCTCTGTGAGGACCGGCCTCAGGGCCGCTACGAGTGCGACAGCTGTCCGGCCGCGCCCCGCCTGCGTATCCGCTCCTGCGCCCGCGCCGATACCCGGGCGTGACGTCGGGCCTTGCGACGCTCGCGCCGCAGCGCCCGCGCGGTGCTGCTCGGTTCCGACACCACACCGTGCCGCTGGTTCCACACCTGCCGGGTCACCCAGACGTCCAGTGCCGCCCAGGTGGCCACGACCGTGCTCGCCACACTGCTCAGAACCATCGGGAAGGCCAGCCACGACCCCGTCACCGTGCACAGGAAGGCGACGACCGCCTGGGTCAGCGTCACCGAGATGATGACCACCGCCCGCACCGCCGACGTACGCACCGGATCGGGCAACCGCCGCTTGCGCGCGGGCTCCTCGATCCACAGCGGCCGGTAGTACGCCCGTGCCTCGTCCTCTTCGTATGCGTCCGCGTCCGTGACGGTGCCCTTCTCGTCGGCCCGGCCCCGGCCTTCCCGGGCCGACCGCCGGGCTCCCGCCCGGTCGCGCTCTTCCGTTGCCGCTCGCGGCCGGTCACGCGGATCGCGCCCAGCTGCCGGTATGTCGCGATCCGGTGCCTGCGGGGCCTGTTGTGCCGCCTCGCGCGTCGCAACCCGTGCCTCGAGTGTCCCGCTCCGCTCCGCCGTGCCCATCAACTCGTCACTCCCCACCGCCCAGCAGCCATCTCGCACGAGTGTCTTGCAACACCCGCTCCCCAGTGGCTGCCCGGCTTGCGCTCTTTTACGCCGCCTGAGTGCGTCATGCGGCGCCTGTGGCCGATTCCGCCCTCAACTCCCGTACATAAAGACGAACGACCAGCGTCGAAGATTCCCGGCGAGCGAAGAATTCCGGCCAACTGACCAAGTTTATTCCTTCGTTGGGATCCGGCCCCGGAAGGCGGATTCAGGGAGGCAATCTCCCCCAATGAACGGACAACTCCCCATGTCTTGTTCCCCGTCGGGGCCGGAGTGGGTGCGGACAGGCCTTCGAGTTACCTGTGTGTCAGTAGTAGGCTCACGCCGTTTGTTGACGCACAGGTGTACCCCCCGAACCGGAGGGGTCGAGCTGGGGGAGGCCATGCGCTTTCGCGGGAAGTCCATCCGCCGGAAGATCGTGGCGCTGCTCCTCGTGCCTCTGGTGTCCTTGACCGCGATCTGGGCCTTCGCCACCGTGCTCACGGGGCGTGAGGCCAGCCGGTTGTTCAGCGTGTCCGACATCGTGAAGAAGATCGGATATCCGACCGAGGACACCGTCAGGGTCCTCCAGCAGGAACGCCGCCAGACCCTCGTCTACCTGGCCGACCCGCGAGCCTCCGACGGCCTCGCCGCGCTCAAGCGGAGCCGCGCCGCCACGGACCGCATCGTGGCCAAGGTGCGGGAGAACTCCCGCGACAAGGACGTGCGCGAGGAGATGAACGAGGGCACCACCGAGCGGCTCACGTCCATCCTCGACGCCGTCGACGGGATCGACTCGCTGCGCCGCAGCGTCGAAGAGGGCACGGTGAACCGGTCCCAGGCCCTCGACCTGTACGACCGGCTGATCGACCCCTGCTACGTCCTGATGGCCAACCTTCACGTGGTCGACGACGTGGAGGTGGACAAGGAGGGCCGTGCCCTGGTCAACGTGGCCCGGGCACGTGAACTGCTCTCCCGCGAGGACGCGCTCCTCGGCTCCGCGCTGGTCGCCGGGCGCACCACCCGCGACGAACTGCGCGACATCTCCGACCTCATCGCCCAGCGCACCCTCCTCTACGACATCAGCCTGCCGCTCCTGCCCTCCTCGGAGCGCGAACGCTACGAGCGCTACTGGAAGAACGCCGACACGGCACCCCTGCGAGTGGCCGAGCAGGCCGTCGTCACCTCCCCCGCAGGCTCCCCGCGCGGCGTCACCGCGAGGAGCTGGGACACCGCCGCGGGTCATGTGCTCGACGACCTGGGCACGCTCGACGACCGGGCCGGCGACCGCTACCAGGACCGCGTCAGGCCCGTGGCCATGACCGTCATCCTCAAGGCGGTCGTCGCCGGCGTGATCGGTCTCATCGCCCTGCTCGTCTCCCTGGTCATGTCCGTACGCATCGGCCGCAGCCTCATCCGCGACCTGCGGCGACTGCGCCTGGAGGCCCACGAGGCGTCCGGCGTCCGGCTGCCCAGCGTCATGCGCCGCCTCTCCGCGGGTGAACAGGTCGACGTCGAGACCGAAGTGCCACGACTGGAGTACGACCGCAACGAGATCGGTGACGTGGGCCAGGCCCTCAACACCCTTCAGCGCGCCGCCGTCGAGGCCGCCGTCAAACAGTCCGAACTGCGCGAGGGCGTCTCCGAGGTCTTCGTCAACCTCGCACGCCGCAGCCAGGTGCTCCTCCACAAGCAGCTCACCCTGCTCGACACCATGGAGCGCAGGACCGAGGACACCGACGAGCTGGCCGACCTGTTCCGGCTCGACCACCTGACCACCCGTATGCGCCGGCACGCCGAGGGCCTGGTCATCCTCTCCGGCGCCGCGCCTTCCCGGCAGTGGCGCAAGCCGGTCCAGCTCATGGACATCGTCCGGGCCGCCGTCGCCGAGGTGGAGGACTACGAGCGCATCGAGGTGCGCCGGCTGCCACGCGTCGCCGTCACGGGACCCGCCGTCGCCGACCTCACCCATCTCGTCGCCGAGCTGCTGGAGAACGCCACGGTGTTCTCGCCCCCGCACACGGCCGTCCAGGTCGTCGGCGAGCGCGTCGCCAACGGCTTCACCCTGGAGATCCACGACCGCGGCCTCGGTATGGCCGCCGAAGCGCTGCTCGACGCGAACCTGCGCCTCGCCGAGACCCCCGAGTTCGAGCTCTCCGACACCGACCGGCTCGGACTCTTCGTGGTGAGCCGGCTCGCCCAGCGGCAGAACGTCCGCGTCTCCCTCCAGCCGTCCCCGTACGGCGGGACCACCGCGGTCGTCTTCATCGCCGACGCCCTGCTCACCGACGACGTGCCGGACACCAACGGCATCGGATTCCGTCTCGACCGCACCCTGCCCACCAAGGAAGGCGCGACGGAGGAGAGTCGCACCGCGGCACTCTCCCAGACGCCGGTGCGACTGCCGGGACTGCCGCCCTCGATCCTGGACGGCCCGGTCGAGCTGGAGGCACCCGTCGAACTCGACGCGATCACCGGGTTCCCCGGCGCGCTCGGCGACGACGACAGCGAACGCGGCGGCCTCTTCCGCCCGCGCACCTCCATCGCCGGAGTCCCGGCCGAGCACCACCAGCAGGCCCGGGACGGCAGTGACGAGCCCGCCCGGTCCGCGGACGCCGACCGCCCGGGCGCCGGGCCGGTCCCCCTGCCGCGGCGCCGCACGCCCAAGCTCGTCAGCTCCCACGGCCGTCCCGTCTCCCCGACGCGATCGCGACGGGGCGAGACGCAGGACGAGGTGTCCGACGACATCGAGTCGGCGCAGCACCTGGAGCCCGTGCGGGGCCGCGGCACGCCCTCCGGCCAGGGAACCGGGGAGGGCGCGGATCGCCCGGAGCGCCGTACGGCGCAGTTCGAGGGAGCCAAGCCGCTGCCCCAGCGACGCGGTGAGCGTTCCGCGGGTTCCGCCCGGCGCGGCGACGACCGCTCCGGCGCCCCCGGGCTGCGCACGGCCCCCGGCTCGGGTGAGGCCTTCGAACGCGGTGCGGCCGCTTTCCGCGATGCGCCCGCACTGCCCCAGCGCACCCGCGGCGCCGCCGCGCCGACAGGCCCGGACGACACCCTCCCGCGCTCCGACAGGGACACGGGGGAGTCGGAAACGAACGCGACTCCACTGCCCCGACGGGTCCGACAGGCCAGCCTGGCACCGCAATTGAAGGACGGACCCGCGCGCCTCGCCGAACGGGACACGACCCGCGACGGTGCGGGCCCCGACCCCGCCGAACGGGACGCGGACGAAGTACGCAGCCGGATGGCCTCGCTCCAGCGCGGCTGGCAGCGCGGCCGCGAGGAGAACGCCGTGGGCGACCAGGCCCAGGACGGCTCAGCACCACGAACGACAGAGGGGGACGGTCGATGACCGCACCGAAGGCCGCAGAACCCACCGCGACCGGCAGCCGGACCGGTGATCTGAACTGGCTGCTCGACGAACTCGTCGACCGCGTCGCCAGCATCCGCAAAGCCATCGTGCTCTCCGGCGACGGCCTTCCCACCGGGGCCTCCAAGGACCTCACCCGGGAGGACAGCGAGCACCTCGCCGCCGTCGCGTCCGGCTTCCACAGCCTCGCCAAGGGGGTGGGCCGGCACTTCGAGGCGGGCAGCGTCCGGCAGACCGTCGTGGAACTCGACGAGGCGTTCCTCTTCGTCACGGCCGCCGGCGACGGCAGTTGCCTCGCCGTCCTCGCCGACGCCGACTCGGACGTGGGCCAGGTTGCCTACGAGATGACGCTCCTCGTCAAGCGGGTCGGCGCGCATCTGGCCGCCGCTCCGCGCACCGATCTGCCCGCCGGTGGGTAGTGGGATGACATGAGCGGAGACGGTCAGGGAAACGGCCAGGACGCACGCCACTGGTTCGACGACGACGCCGGACCGGTGGTCCGTCCGTACGCCATGACACGCGGCCGCACCACCAGTGCGGGCCAGCACCGCCTCGACCTGATCGCGGTGGTGGTCACCGAACAGCACGCCGACGATCCCGAGGCGGACCACTCGCTGTCCCCGGAACACGTGGACATCGTCGAACTCTGCCGCGACGCGCCCCAGTCCGTCGCCGAACTCGCCGCCGAGCTCGACCTGCCCGTCGGCGTGGTGAGGGTGCTCATCGGGGACCTCGTCGCCGACGACATGGTGCATGTGACACGCCCCGTACCCCCGGCCGAGCTGCCCGACGAGAGTATTCTGCGCGACGTGATCAGCGGCCTCCGGGCGCTCTGAGCTGGGCGGAAGCGGGGAACAGACGTGACAGGCTGGCAGTTCTGGGTCGACCGTGGAGGCACCTTCACCGACATCGTCGCGCGGCGCCCCGACGGTCGACTGCTCACCCACAAGCTCCTGTCGGACAACCCCACCCGCTACGCCGACGCGGCCGTCGCGGGCGTCCGTGAACTCCTCGGTGCCGACGGTGCCGACGGTGGCGTCGGGGTCGAGAGTGCCTCGGTCGACGCCGTCCGCATGGGTACCACCGTCGCCACCAACGCCCTGCTCGAACGCAAAGGCGAGCGCACGCTCCTCGTCACGACCAGGGGATTCCGCGACGCCCTGCGCATCGCCTACCAGAACCGGCCCCACATCTTCGCGCGGGCCATCGACCTTCCCGAACTCCTCCACGAAAGGGTCGTCGAGGTCGACGAACGGATCGCCGCCGACGGCACCGTCCTGCGCGCCCCCGACCTGGACGCGCTCGCCGGACCTCTCCAAGAGGCCTACGACGACGGGATCCGCGCCGTCGCCGTCGTCTGCATGCACAGCCACCTCCACCCGGCCCACGAAGAGGCCGTGGGCGCGCTGGCGAGCACGATCGGATTCCCACAGATCTCGCTCTCCAGTGAGGTCAGCCCCCTGATGAAGCTGGTACCGCGCGGGGACACAGCGGTCGTCGACGCCTACCTCTCGCCCGTACTCCGCCGCTACGTCCAGCAGGTCGCCGACGAACTGCGCGACGTGCGGCTGATGTTCATGCAGTCCAACGGCGGCCTCACCGAGGCTGGTCAGTTTCGTGGCAAGGACGCCATCCTGTCCGGGCCCGCCGGTGGCATCGTCGGTATGGCGCGGATGTCGCAGCTGGCCGGCTTCGACCGCGTCATCGGATTCGACATGGGCGGCACCTCCACGGACGTCTCCCACTTCGCCGGCGAGTACGAGCGGGTCTTCACCACCCGGATCGCCGGGGTCCGGCTGCGCGCTCCCATGCTGGACATCCACACCGTGGCCGCCGGCGGAGGCTCCGTGCTCCACTTCGACGGCTCCCGCTACCGCGTGGGTCCGGACTCGGCGGGCGCCGACCCGGGTCCCGCCTGCTACCGGAACGGCGGGCCACTGACCGTCACCGACGCCAACGTCGCACTCGGCCGCATCCAACCCGGCCATTTCCCCCGTGTGTTCGGCCCCGAGGGGAACCAGCCCCTGGACGCCGGAGTCGTCCGGGACCGCTTCGCCACGCTCGCGCGGGAGATCCGCGAGGCGACCGGCGACGAACGCACCCCGGAGCAGGTGGCCGAGGGCTTCCTCCGGATCGCCGTCGCCAACATCGCCAACGCCGTCAAGCGGATCTCCGTACAGAAGGGCCACGACGTCACCCGCTACACGCTGACCACCTTCGGCGGCGCCGGTGGCCAGCACGCGTGCCGGGTGGCCGACTCCCTCGGTATCCGTACGGTCCTCGTCCCGCCCCTGTCCGGCGTGCTCTCCGCCCTCGGCATCGGACTCGCCGACACGACCGCCATGCGGGAACAGTCCGTGGAAGCACCCCTGGAAGCCGCCTCCATGCCCGGCATCCTCAAGACCGCCGACGACCTGGAGAGCGCCGCCCGCGCCGAACTTCTGGCCGAGGACATCCCCGAGGACACCGTCCGGATCACCCGCAGGGCCCAGCTCCGCTACGACGGCACCGACACCGCACTGACCGTCGAGCTCACCGAGCCCGACACCATGACCCGCGCCTTCGAAGAACGTCATCGCGCCACCTACTCCTTCACCCTCGACCGTCCGGTCGTCGTCGAAGCCCTCTCCGTGGAAGCCACCGGTCTCACCGAAGCCCCCGATCTCTCCGCCCTCGCTCCCCACGAGGCCGCACCCGACTCCGGCCCGGCAGGACCGGCCACCGTCCGCCTGCACACGGACGGTGCCTGGCGTGACGTACCGCTGCACCGCCGCGAACACCTCCCGCCCGGGGAGGGCGTGACCGGACCCGCCCTGATCACCGAAGCGGGGGCGACAACCGTCGTCGACGACGGCTGGCGGGCCGCGACGACCGACGACGGGCATCTGATCATGGAACGCGCGGCGGTCACGGAGAGTTCCGACGCGAGCACGGAAGCGGACCCCGTCCTCCTCGAGGTCTTCAACAACCTCTTCATGTCCATCGCGGAACAGATGGGCGCCCGGCTGGAGTCGACCGCCCAGTCCGTCAACATCAAGGAGCGGCTGGACTTCTCCTGCGCCCTCTTCGACCCGGACGGCAACCTGGTCGCCAACGCCCCCCACATCCCCGTCCACCTGGGCTCGATGGGGACGAGCGTTCAGGAGGTCGTCCGGCGGCGCGGCGACACCATGCGCCCCGGGGACACCTACGCCGTGAACGATCCGTACCACGGTGGCACCCATCTCCCCGACGTCACCGTGATCACCCCGGTGTTCGACACGGAGGGTGACCGCATCCTGTTCTACGTCGCCTCGCGCGGCCACCACGCCGAGATCGGAGGCATCGCCCCCGGCTCCATGCCCGCCGACAGCCGGACCATCGATGAGGAGGGCATCCTCTTCGACAACTGGCTCCTCGCCGAGAACGGCCGCTTCCGTGAGGCGGAGACCCTCGCCCTGCTGACCGCTCCACCGCACCCCTCACGGAACCCGGGCACGAACCTCGCCGACCTGCGGGCCCAGATCGCCGCCAACCGGAAGGGTGTCGACGAGGTCGCCCGCATGATCGAGGACTTCGGACTCGACGTCGTCCAGGCGTACATGAAGCACGTCCAGGACAACGCCGAAGAAGCGGTGCGCCGCGTCATCGACACCCTCCAGGACGGCGAGTTCGCCTACGAGACCGACTCCGGAGCGGTCATCCGCGTCCGCGTCACCGTGGACCGCGAGGAGCGAGCCGCCACGGTCGACTTCACCGGCACCGCAGCGCAGCTCGCCACCAACTTCAACGCGCCCTTCGCCGTGGTCAACGCCGCCGTCCTGTACGTCTTCCGGACGCTGGTGGACGACGACATCCCGCTCAACGAAGGATGCCTGCGCCCGCTGCGCATCGTGGTGCCACCCGGGTCGATGCTCGCCCCCGAGCCACCTGCCGCCGTCGTCGCCGGCAACGTCGAGACCTCGCAGGCGATCACCGGAGCCCTGTACGCGGCCCTGGGAGTGCAGGCCGAGGGATCCGGCACGATGAACAACGTCACCTTCGGCAACGAGCGGAACCAGTACTACGAGACCGTGGCGTCCGGATCGGGCGCGGGGAACGGCTTCCCGGGCGCCCCCGTCGTACAGACCCACATGACCAACTCGCGGCTCACCGACCCCGAGGTCCTGGAGTGGCGACTGCCCGTCCGACTGGACGAGTTCGCGCTCAGGCACGGCAGCGGCGGAGCCGGACAGTGGCAGGGTGGCGACGGCGCCGTCCGTCGCATCCGCTTCCTCGAGACGATGACCGTCTCCACGCTCTCCCAGCACCGCAGGGTCACGCCCTACGGCATGGCGGGCGGCGAGCCGGGCGCCCTCGGCACCAACCGCGTGGAGCACGCCGACGGCACCGTCACCGACCTCGGCGGAAGCGGTTCGGCCGAGGTCGGCCCGGACGACGTCCTCGTCATCGAAACCCCCGGCGGCGGAGGCTACGGGCCACCGCCGCGCGACCACCACCAAGCAGGAGAAGAGAACGATGATCTTCGGGCGCACTGAGCGCGGCAAGCCCCCGGTCGAGCCCGTCACGCTCAAGATCCTGGTGGCCGGCGGCTTCGGCGTCGGCAAGACGACCCTCGTCGGCGCGGTCAGCGAGATCAAGCCGCTGCGTACGGAGGAGCTCCTCACCGAGGCAGGCCGGCCCGTCGACGACATCAGCGGCGTGGAGGGCAAGAACACCACCACCGTGGCCATGGACTTCGGCCGCATCACCCTCCGCGAAGACCTGGTCCTCTACCTGTTCGGGACGCCGGGTCAGGACCGCTTCTGGTTCCTCTGGGACGAGCTCGCCACCGGGGCCCTGGGAGCCGTCGTCCTGGCGGACACCCGCCGCTTGGAGGACTGCTTCGCCGCGGTCGACTACTTCGAGAGGCGCTCCATCCCCTTCGTGGTGGGGGTCAACTGCTTCGACGAAGCGGCCCGTTACCCCACCGACGCGGTCCGGCAGGCACTCGACCTCGACCCCGGCGTTCCCGTCGTCCTGTGCGACGCGCGGGACCGCGAGACCGTCAAGGAGGTCCTCATCCGGGTCGTCCAGCACGCCATGGCCCGTGCCGCCGACCGCCGCGAGGCCCTGACCACCTGACGCGTACGGCAAGGCCGCCGCACGCAGGTACGGCCCGTACCCCCGCCGACAGGGGTACGGGCCGCAGTCGTGCACGCGCGCGTGGTTCATTCGAACCGCACGCACGCGTGGAGCCCTGTTTCGCGCCGACGTCACGGAGCGGCGGGCGCCGTCCTCAGTCGATCGCGTCGTCGTGCCAGCCGAAGCTCTTCTCCACCGCCTTGCGCCAGTTCTGGTACTCGCGGTCACGCACCGACGCCTCCATGGACGGCGTCCACTCGACGTCCTTCTGCCAGTGCGACTTCAGCTCGTCGAGGTCGCCCCACACACCGGTGGCGAGTCCGGCCGCGTACGCGGCTCCCAGACAGGTCGTCTCGGACACCTTCGGGCGGATCACCGGCACCCCGAGAACGTCCGCCTGGTGCTGCATCAGCAGATTGTTCTTCGTCATGCCTCCGTCCACCTTCAGGGTGGTGATCTGCACACCGGAGTCCTGGTACATGGCGTCCACGACCTCGCGCGTCTGCCAGCTGGTGGCCTCCAGCACCGCCCGCGCGAGGTGGGCCTTCGTGACGTACCGCGTCAGCCCGGTGACCACACCCCGCGCGTCCGACCGCCAGTAGGGCGCGAACAGGCCTGAGAAGGCCGGCACGATGTACGCGCCGCCGTTGTCCTCGACGCTCGCCGCCAGAGTCTCGATCTCGTCCGCGTTGCGGATGATGCCGAGCTGGTCACGGAACCACTGGACCAGAGCGCCCGTGATCGCGATCGACCCCTCCAGGCAGTAGACCGGCGGCTCGGAGCCGATCTTGTACCCCATGGTCGTCAGCAGCCCGTTCTTCGAGGGGACGGGCCGGTTGCCGGTGTTCAGCAGCAGGAAGCTGCCCGTGCCGTACGTGTTCTTGGCCGTACCGACGTCGTAGCAGGCCTGGCCGAAGATCGCGGCCTGCTGGTCACCGAGGGCCGATGCCACGGGGACACCCGAGAGCTGGCCCACGGCTGTGCCGTACACCTCGGCGGAGGACCGGATCTCCGGGAGCACCGCTTCGGGGATGTTCATCGCGGAGAGGATCGACGGATCCCACTGGAGGGTCTCCAGATTCATCAGCATGGTCCGGCCCGCGTTGGTCACGTCGGTGACGTGCTGCCCGCCGTCGGTGCCACCCGTCAGGTTCCAGATGAGCCACGAGTCGATGGTGCCGAAGGCGATCTCACCGCGCTCGGCCCGCGTGCGCAGGCCGGGGACGTTGTCCAGCAGCCAGGCCGCCTTGGGCCCGGAGAAGTAGCTGGCCAGTGGCAGGCCGGTCTGTTCACGGAAGCGGTCCTGACCGTCCGTGCCACCCAACTCCGTGCAGAGCGCCGACGTACGGGTGTCCTGCCAGACGATCGCGTTGTGGACGGGCTTTCCGGTGGCGCGATCCCAAAGGACGGTCGTCTCGCGCTGGTTGGTGATCCCGAGAGCGCTCAACTGGTCGGCGCGCAGTCCGGCCTTGGCGATCGCTCCCGCGACCACGGCCTGGACCTTGGACCAGATCTCGGTGGCGTCGTGCTCCACCCAGCCCGGCTTCGGGAAGATCTGGCGGTGTTCCCGCTGGTCGACGGCGACGATCGCGCCGTTCCGGTCGAAGATGATGCAGCGGCTCGACGTGGTGCCCTGGTCGATTGCGGCGACGTATTTCTCGGCGTTGTCCGTCATGGCGTCCCCTTACGTGTTCTTCGTCAGGAGCTGCGTGCGGGTCAGAAGGCTGCGTTGTAGATCAGGGCACCGATCGCGGCACCGGCGATCGGGCCCACGACCGGGATCCAGGAGTAACTCCACTCCGATGTGCCCTTGTTGGGTATCGGCAGCAGTGCGTGCGTGAGGCGCGGCCCCAGGTCTCGGGCGGGGTTGATCGCGTATCCGGTCGGCCCGCCGAGCGAGAGGCCGATACCGACGACGAGGAACGAGATGAGCAGGACCGGCAGCCCCGCGTCACCGATGCCCGCGACGTGCTTGCCTCCGCCGGCCAGCGCGAGGATGGGCAGCATCAGCGCGGCGGTGCCGATGACCTCGGTGATCAGGTTCTGCACCGGATTGTTGATCTCGGGGCGTGTCGAGAAGATGCCCAGCGTCTCGATGGCCGTGTCCTCCTCGGCGTTGAGGTTGAACTGTCCGAGGTAGAGAAGCCAGCACAGGACCGCCCCGATGATCGCTCCGGCGAACTGCCCGAGGATGTAGTAGGGCACGTCCCCCCACTTCGTGGAGCCCTCGATCGCGAATCCGATCGTGACTGCCGGGTTGATCTGCCCGCCCGACAGCGGTGCCGCGGTGTACGCCCCGGCGAGCACGCCGAAGCCCCATCCGAAGGCGATGACGATCCAGCCCGCCCCCTGGGCCTTGGACTTGTTGAGGGTGACAGCGGCGCACACACCCGCGCCGAACAGAATCAGAATCGCGGTGCCGATCAACTCGCCGACAAAGATGTCCCCGTTGGTCATGGCGGCTCCTAGGCCCTCGCCCGGGGCGAACCGCTCCGGGCCACCGATCAGGGTGCGTTTCCCATGGCTACTTCAGCCGAAGGCAGGGAGGTCCCGAGCCCCGCCCGGCGTCCGTGACGAGCGTGCCGTCGTGGCGGAATCGCCCGTGGGGGACGGCCCTGGGTGCAGGTCGGAGACTCGAGCGGTGCGGTGCCCGAACGCGCTCGAATGCGGCGATGCCGACTGACACCCGGAAGTGTTCACCGGTGCCCAGGGGGCGTCAAGGTCGTGGACCGCAACGGTTCGAGGGTGCAAAGAGGACGTGGCGTGGGACCGGGGGCGGGCCAGCCGACATGCCCGAGCTGTCCGGCCTATGGTCGAACGGCGCCCTGTCGACACTCGGTCCACACGCCGCGCGGTCGAACACCGGCGACGTCGCGCGCCCGTCGACCACGGCGCCTGCCGGCGCAGTCCCCTGGCGGGTGCACCATCGCCGGTCAGCCGGTCAGCCGGTCAGCCGGTCAGCCGGTCAGCCGGTCAGCCGGTGAGTGTCTGCCCGTATGGCTCCCACGGCGTCGCCCCTGTGCCGCGGCGGATCTCGTGGCCCGGGCGCCCGGCGCGTCCCAGGATCCAGCTCGCTCCCCTCAGCGCCTTCGCGGCCTCCTTGAGAGGCGCCAGGCAGGCGGCGGCCTGGCGGTGGTCGCTGACGCTCCCGGGGGCGCACAGCACCGTGGCCAGCGACAGGGTGACGGCACGGCCGCCGACCGTCCACGGCGCGTCGAGTGCGGAGGCGGCCAGCGGGTCGAGTCCGTCCGGATCGGTGAGGACCAGGAAGTCGTCCCCGCCGATGTGTCCGACACGCGTGGCCTCGGACGCCACGACCTGCAACGCCCGTCCCACCGCCCGGATCAGCTCGTTGCCCGCCGCGAACCCGGCACTGTCGTTGACCTGCTTGAAGTGATCGATGTCCAGCCAACTCAGTGCGAACGTCCGTCCGGCCGCGATCCGGCGGTCCACCTCTCCGGTGATCGCGTCCGAACCGGGAAGCCTGGTCAACGGGTTGAGACCTGCCGCCTCCTCGACCCGGCTCTCGGACAGCGCGCGTACGAGATCCGCGAGGCGTACGACGCCCACGCACCGGCCGTACCGGTCGACGACCGCGACGTCGTCGGACGTACGGTCCCGGTCCCCGTCCGCGACGACATCGAGAACCTCCCAGGCCGTCGCGTCCCCACCGACCGTGCGCGGCGGATCACCGAGTCGGGCGGCCGGCCGGTCGGCGTACAGCGCGTGCCCGTACCGCCCGGACATCGACAGCAGGAACCGTGAGCGGTGGACCGAGCGGAGCGGAATCCCGGACGGGTCGACCAGCAGCACCCCGGACACTTCGGGCGACCCCGTGAGCAAGGCCCGTACCTGACTCGCCGACGCGGTGGCGGGGAGCAACGCGGCCGGACGTACGAACTGCCGTACGGGCGGCCCTGTCCGCGGGGCGGCACCAGCGCTCCGGGACAGCGCCGGAACGTATACGTCCGCCGAAGGAAGCCGGGAGGGCGGCGCGAACAGTTCGCCCTGCGCGAGTTGGGCCCCCGCGGACACCGCGGCGGCGCACTGCAGTTCCGTCTCGACACCCTCCACGGACAGGAGCGCGCCCAGTTGCTCGCAGAGGGTCCGCATGGCGCGCACCGCGGCGGGCCGCGACAGCAGAGACACGTCGAGCTTCATCAGTTCCGGCGCCAGGTCCGTCAGCAGGCGCAGGGGGACGTCGCCATCGCCCACACCGTCGGCGCAGATGCGGAAGCCCTCGGCGCGCACGGCGGCCACGGCGTCCAGGAGGGCGCGCTGCGGCACGTGCGTGTACGGCGGGCCGACGTCGACCATGACCTCCCAGGGGAGCCGTCCGGCCTCGCGCACCTCGCGCAGCAGCGCGGAGAGCCGTCCGAGATCCGCGAGGGTCCCGGCGAAGACGTTGACGTGCAGGGGGAGCAGCGTCTCTCTGCGCGCCGCGGCTCGGATCGCCAACGCGGCCAGCCGCCCGTCGAGTTCCGGATCGCGACGGGCCTGCGCCAGGATGTCGCCGGACTCCGGGCGGGCGAGGATCTCCAGCGCCGCGACCCCTCCGGTCGTCAGGTTGACGACCGGCTGGAAGGCGAAGCGGACAGTGTCCGTCCAGGAGGGCACAGCAGCATGATGTCGTCGGCGGCGTGCGCCGGTGGGTGATTCATGAGGTGTTCACGCAGGATTCCGGGCTCGTCACCGTGCGTGCGTGACGGCGCTCCGGAACAGACGTTCGCAGGTGGCAGGTGGCAGGTGGCCGCGGACCCGGCGCTCCGTCTCGCCTTCGTGGACCACTCGTGCCAGGCCTGGCTACCGGATCGCCACCACCGACGAGCCGTGCCCGAACAGCCCCTGGTTCGCGGTGATGCCGACGCGCGCTCCGGCGACCTGCCGGTCACCCGCGGTGCCTCGCAACTGCCACGTCAGTTCACAGACCTGAGCGATGGCCTGCGCCGGAACGGCCTCGCCGAAGGAGGCGAGCCCGCCGCTCACGTTCACGGGTATGCGTCCGCCGAGCGTCGTGGCACCTTCCCTCAGCAGCTTCGCGGCCTCGCCCTGAGCGCAGAGACCCAGGTCCTCGTACCACTGCAACTCCAGTGCGGTGGACAGGTCGTAGACCTCGGCGAGGGAGAGGTCCTCGGGTCCGATGCCCGCTTCCTCGTAGGCCGCGCGGGTGATCGACGCACGGAAGGTGTCGGCCGGCGGCTCCACGGCGACGGAGGAGTCCGTAGCGATGTCCGGCAGATCCAGCACGGTGTTGGGAAAGCGGGGCGTGACCGTGGACACCGCGCGGATACGCACCGGCGTCGACGCGCCGTGCCGGCGGGCGAACTCCATGCTGGACAGCACCACGGCCGCTCCGCCGTCCGAGGTCGCGCAGATGTCGAGCAGCCGCAGCGGATCGGCCACCACGGCGGACCCGGCGACCTCCTCGGCGGAGACGCGCTTGCGGTAGCGCGCGTTGGGATTGAGCGCCCCCACGGCCGCGTTCTTCACCTTGACCTGGGCGAAGTCGTCCAGTGTGTCGCCGTGCAGGAACATCCGGCGCCGCGCGTACAGCCCGAAGTACGTCGGGTTGGTCGCCCCGAGGGCACGGAACCGCAGCCAGTCCGGATCGTCGGGCCGGTCCCCGCCCGCGGGGCGGAAGAACCCCTTGGGTGCCGCGTCCGCGCCCACCACCAGCACCACGTCCGCCAGACCCGAGAGGATCTGGGCCCGTGCCGCGGCGAGAGCCTGCGCGCCGGACGCGCACGCCGCGTACACGCTCGCCACGCGGGCCCCCTGCCACCCGAGAGCCCTCGCGAAGGTCGCGCCCGCGACATACCCGGGATAGCCGCCGCGGACGGTGTCGGCTCCCACGATCGACCCGACGTCACGCCAGTCGATGCCCGCGTCCGCCAACGCCGCGCGCGCGGCCGCGACCCCGTACTCGACGAACCTGCGCCCCCACTTGCCCCACGGGTGCATCCCGGCGCCGAGCACCGCCACCTCGCCCGTCATGCCGCCACCTCCGTCCGCCTCTTGTTCCTCACGACGTCGCCTCCGTCGGCCGCCAGTGCCATGTCGTCCAGGTCGTCTCCGCATCCTCGTTCAGCACACCGGGGACGACCTCCACCTCCATGCCCACCGCCAGGTCGGCGACGGTGATCCCGGGAGCCGCCTGACCGAGGACCACGATGCGCTCGGATTCCAGCTCCACAGCGATCAACGCGTAGGGGCTCCAAGGGAGTTCCGGATCGCTCACATAGGGTGACGGAGGACGGTACCGACTGTCGGTGTACGACCAGACGCGGCCACGGTGGGACAACGGAACCTCGGCCAGCTCGCCTCCCGGGCAGTCCGGGTTGCGGCAGAAGGCGTCCTCGCGGGGAAAGAACACCGAGGCGCACACCGAGCAGCGGGTGCCCAGCAGACGGAAGTCGCTCCCCTCCCCGGCGAACCACCCGGCGACCACAGGTGTGCGTGTGCGCGTCAAAGTCCCTCCCGGCGCCGAAGCTGAATCTGACGGAACGTCAGAAGTGTGGCACGGGCCGCCGGAATTGGGCAGGGCGAGGGGTGAACCAGGGGGGCGCCCCGGGCGTCGGAGTACCTGTGGGGGCGGCCGGGGCCCACGGGGGTGGTTCCGGCCGCTCCCTCGCGAACCACGATGAAGACGTGTGTTCGGTGATCCGCTACAGTCCGCGTCGTGTCCGAGACCCCTCACCCGCCCGCCGATTTCGCGCCGGGCTCCCACTGTTCGAGCTGTGGTGCCCCCTACGGAGACGGCGTCTCCGACTGGCCCCGCACCTGTCCCTCCTGCGGCACGGTGGCCTACCGCAACCCGCTGCCGGTCGCCGTCGCCCTGCAGCCTGCCTACGACGACAAGGGCGCCGCGCTTGTCGTCATCACCCGGACCATCACTCCCGCGCGCGGGGGGATCGCGCTGCCCGGAGGGTTCATCGACCACCGGGAGGAATGGCGGCACGCCGTCGTGCGCGAACTCAAGGAGGAGACGGGCATCGACGCCGCGGTGAGAGACGTCCGGCTCGCCGACGTCCTGAGCTCACCGGCAGGCCATCTGCTGCTCTTCGGGCTCCTCCCGGAACGCCCCGCCGCCGAACTGCCTCCGTCCGCCCCTACGGACGAGACCGAAGGGTGGCATCTGCTGCGCCGACCGACCGAACTGGCCTTCCCGCTGCACACGCTGGTGGTCCGGGCCTGGTTCGAGGGACGGTACATCTGAGGGTCAGCTCGTTCCGAGCCCTCGTATCCGCACCGGATACGAGGGCTCGCTGAGACCCCCCTTGCCGTCGGCGCCGCGCACCACCACCTCGCCCCCGTCCCAGCGGGTCACGAAGCGTTCGATCTCCGGTTCCGCCCACCCGTCACCCGCGTCCGGCACGACGAGCCCGCTGCCACCACGCCCGCGCGCGGGCGCCCACGCCTCCAGCTCCAGCCCACCGTCGACACCCCGCACGGGAACGACCGAGCCGGCCCTCGCCAGCACCGGAATGCGCGACAAGGGAGCGTCGATCAGAACCTGCCCGGGCCCCTCGTACACCTCCTCGGTCACCGTGTCGTACCAGCGCCCGCGCGGCAGCTGCACCGCCCGCCGATCCGCCCCGTGATCGAGGACCGGGGCCACGAGCAGGCAGTCGCCGAGCAGGAAGGCGTCCTCGCAGTCGCGCAGCGCCCGGTCCTCCGGCGCGTCCCACCACACCGGCCGGACGTACGGCGCACCCGTACGGCGTGCCAGATGCGCCAGCGTCATGAAGTACGGGAGCAGGCGCCGCCGTTCGACGAGCGCCACGCGCGCGTGCTCCAGCACCTCGTCACCGAACGCCCAGGGCTCCCTGCGGCCCGCGCGCAGACTCGCATGGGTGCGGAACAGCGGGAGATAGGCGCCCAGCTGGAACCAGCGCAGGTAGAGCTCCCCTGACGGGCTGCCGTCGAATCCGCCCACGTCGGGCCCCGAGTAAGGCACCCCGCACAGCCCGAGCCCCATCACCAGGGACAGTGACGCCCGCAACCCCGGCCAGCCGGTGGCCACGTCCCCGGACCAGGTCCCTCCGTAGCGCTGCATGCCGGCCCAGCCCGAGCGCGAGATCAGGAACGGCCGCTCCTGGGGGAGGAGTTCACGAACGCCCTCGTAGCCTGCCCGTGCCATGCCCAGCGCGTACACGTTGTGCGCCTCGCGGTGGTCGCCGCCGCGTCCCTCCAGGGAGTGCCGCGCCGAGCGCGGCAGCGTCGACTCCCCGAAGGCCGTGAACGAGGTCGGCTCGTTCATGCCGTGCCAGAAGCCGGCGAACCCCTGCTCCAGCCTCTCCTCGTAGAGCCCGCCCCACCAGGCACGCGTACGGGCGCGCGTGAAGTCCGGATAGACGGACTCGCCGGGCCACACGACCCCCGGTACCAGGTGCCCCGCGGCGTCACGGACGAAGGCGTCCTCCGCGAGCCCGCTGTCGAACACCCCGTCGCCCGCCTCGTCCTTGACCGCGGCGTGGACGACCGACACCAGCCGGATCCCGTCCCGGCGCAGTTCCTCGGCCAGCACGGGAAGCTTCGGGAACCGCTCGCGGTCCACCGTGAACACGCGGTGCCCGTCGTGGTGGTCGATGTCCAGATGGACGGCGTCCAGGGGGAGACCGCGCTCCCGGTACCCCGCGACGATCCGGCGCACCTCCTGCTCGCTGCCGAGACCCCACCGCGCGTGATGGTGTCCCAGCGCCCACGCCGGCGGCAGCGCGGCGGCCCCGGTCAGTGATGCCCAGGCGGTCAGCACGCGCGCGGGGGAGCCGACGATCACCCAGCAGCGCAGCGGACCGCCGTCCATCCGCAGCTCGCACGAACCGGTCCGGTCATGCCCGGAGCCGGCGCCCTCCTCACCCTCACGAAAGGACACTGTTCCGTCCCAGGTGGTGTCGTGGAACACCAGGTGCGTGGCCGCGTCCGCGACGACCATCTGCACCGGCATGGTGATGTACAGCGGGTCGTCACCCGGCCCGAAGGGGCGCCCGGGGTCCGTGTTCCACAGCCGGTACCTGCCGTTCCGCAGCCGCGGTCCACCCGCCCGCCCGCCCAGACCGAAGAACCGGGCGTCGGCCGTCACTTCGGAGCGCTGCATCCAACGGGCCGTGCCACCGTCGACCGGCTCCCACCAGCGGGGCGGCAGATCGCGCCGCAGCATCACCCCACCAGGGGTACGCACCTCGACCGCTCCGTGCCGTGAGACGACGACCGTGACCCGCTCGGCGACGACCCGCCACCCCCCGTCCTTGTCCGGCTCCAGGACAGCCCGCGGGTCCGGCTCGGGACAGGGGCCCGCGAGCGCGTAGGACGGCTCGGGGGCCGCCCCGTCCCAACCCCAGAACACGGCGCCGCTCACCGCGACGGTGATCCGCAGCTCGGAGCGCGTGAAACGGACGACCCCGCCGCCGGGCTCCGGCTCCACGCCGAGCACGGGTCCGGGCACCCGGGCCCGCTCGGCGCCCCGCTGCGGCAGACCGATGGCGTCGGCCCGCCTCCTGCGCCACGCGGCCCGCACCGTGCGCAACCCCTGAGTGGCACCCCCCGAGCCGACCGCCTTCACCGAACGCACCAGGTCACGACCGTCCATGCTGCTCACCCTGCCACTACCGGCGCCATGCGAGTGAGTCGTTCAACTGCCGTTCACCCGCGGCGACGCCACTTCTTCACGTCGCCGACCATGTGTGGCGCGCCCTGGTGCAGAAGTCGATCACATGGCATCGTCCGTGTCAGCCGCGTGCCGCGCACACCCCTGCCCGTGCGCGACCGACGCCCACGAAGCGCACAGTCCGGGAGCCGCCCCATGTCCACCGCGAACCCCTCACCGCTCTGGCAGCCCACCGACGAGGTGGTGGCCCAGGCACAGGTCACGAAGTTCCAGGCCTGGGCGGCCGAGGAGCACGGAGCCCCGTCCGACGGCGGCTACGCGGCCCTCCACCGCTGGTCGGTCGACGAGCTGGACACCTTTTGGAGAGCCGTCACCGAATGGTTCGACGTACGGTTCCCGACCCCCTACGCGCGCGTGCTCGGCGACCGGTCGATGCCCGGTGCGCAGTGGTTCCCCGGAGCGACCGTCAACTACGCGGAGCACGCGCTGCGCGCCGCCGAGACCCGAGCGGACGAACCGGCCCTCCTGTATGTGGACGAGACGCACGAGGCCGTCCCGGTGACGTGGTCCGACCTGCGCCGACAGGTCGGTTCCCTGGCCGCGGAACTGCGAACCCTCGGCGTACGACCGGGAGACCGCGTCAGCGGCTATCTCCCGAACATCCCCCAGGCCGTCGTGGCCCTCCTGGCCACCGCCGCGGTGGGCGGGGTCTGGACGTCCTGCGCCCCCGACTTCGGAGCCCGTAGCGTCCTCGACCGGTTCCAGCAGGTCGAACCGGTCGTCCTGTTCACCGTCGACGGGTACCGCTACGGCGGCAAGGAACACGACCGCCGAGACGTCGTCGCCGAACTGCGCCGGGAACTGCCCACACTGCGTGCCGTCGTCCACATCCCCCTGCTGGGCACCGACGCTCCCGAGGGTGCCCTGGACTGGTCCTCCCTCACCTCCGCCGACGTCGAGCCCGTCTTCGAGGAGGTCCCCTTCGACCACCCTCTGTGGGTGCTCTACTCCTCCGGCACGACCGGCCTCCCCAAGGCCATCGTCCAGTCCCAGGGCGGCATCCTCGTCGAGCACCTCAAACAGCTCGGCCTGCACTGCGACCTCGGCCCCGAGGACCGCTTCTTCTGGTACACGTCCACCGGCTGGATGATGTGGAACTTCCTCGTCTCGGGCCTCCTCACGGGAACCACGATCGTCCTCTACGACGGCAGCCCCGGGTACCCCGACACGGGCGCCCAGTGGCGTATCGCCGAACGCACCGGAGCGACGCTCTACGGCACGTCCGCCGCATACGTCATGGCGTGCCGAAAGGCGGGCGTCCACCCCTCCCGCGACTTCGATCTCGCGCGCGTGCGGTGCGTCGCCACCACCGGCTCGCCCCTGCCGCCCGACGGATTCCGCTGGCTGCACGACGAGGTCCGCGACGACCTCTGGATCGCCTCCGTCAGCGGAGGCACCGACGTCTGCTCCTGCTTCGCGGGAGCCGTCCCGACACTCCCCGTGTACATCGGCGAACTCCAGGCCCCGGGCCTCGGCACCGACCTGCAGTCCTGGGACCCCAGCGGAAAGCCCCTCGTCGACGAGGTCGGCGAGCTCGTCGTCACCAACCCGATGCCCTCGATGCCGATCCGCTTCTGGAACGACCCCGACGGCAGCCGCTACCACGACAGCTACTTCGACACGTACCCCGGAGTGTGGCGACACGGCGACTGGATCACCGTCACGTCCCGGGGCTCGGTCGTCATCCACGGCCGCTCCGACTCGACGCTCAACCGACAGGGCGTCCGCATGGGTTCGGCCGACATCTACGAAGCCGTCGAGCGGCTCCCCGAGATCAGGGAATCCCTCGTCATCGGCGTCGAACAGCCCGACGGCGGCTACTGGATGCCCCTGTTCGTCCACCTCGCCCCGGGAGCCGTCCTCGACGAGGCGCTCCTGGGCCGCATCAAGCGGACGATCCGTGAGCAGCTCTCCCCTCGCCACGTCCCCGACGAGGTCATCGAGGTGCCCGGCGTCCCCCACACCCTGACCGGCAAGCGCATCGAGGTACCGGTCAAGCGCCTTCTCCAAGGCACCCCCATGGACAAGGCGGTCAACATCGGCTCCGTGGACAACGTCGAACTCCTGCGCTTCTACGAGGAGCTGGCCCGCGAACGCGGATGACCGGAACGCGTAGGCAGCCCCGGACCTCGTCGAACACGGCGCCGAGGTCCAGGGCTGCCCGCACCGCGTCGACCCGCGCGCCGAGCCACTGACCGTCACCGCACCCTCCGTCACGGCCGTGCCCGGTTGGATGCCTTCCCCTCAGAGAAGCCACCTGAACTGCAGCTTCCGCCACGAGGGCGGGCGTGAGCGGCTCTCCCCGCCAGCATTGTCAGTGCCCACGATTACTGTGAGTGAGCATTGTTCGACTGTGCACTGGGGGAGAAATGGCAGACATCCAGCACCACACCCTGCGCCGTGTCCTGCGGCGTGAGATCGCGGGCACCATCGGCCTGCTGACCGATGAACAGGACTTCCGCACGATGCGGAGCTACCGCAGCTTCGCCTTCGACGACCACACCACCTATCTCCAGCAGGTGGAATCCCTGCTGCGAAGCCTCGCGGCGCAGGGCAGCCACACCACGGTGGCCCTCTTCGACCCCGTGGAGTACGCCGAGTACTGCGCCGAGAGCGGCCTGGAACCCGACACCCCGTCCAGCCGGACCCGCTTCACCGCGCACCTGGCCGCGACCGGCCCCACCGTCCCCTACGACGGGCAGCCGCTGGCCGAACTCGTCCCGGATCTCGTCGACGAGGCCGTCCGCCAGGCCACCTGGGAGTACGCGACGACACTCCTGGCCCGCATCGGCACCTGCGCGACCTGCGGCGAGGACATCGGCCGCGCCTCCTTCATCCGGGCAGCCCACCTGCTCACCCGCGTCGTCGACACCGCCGGCCCCGGAAGCCTCCATCTGGTCTGCAGCGTCTCGACGGCACCCGACACACTCGTCGCCGTCCTCCGGGTGGAAGAGCGCACCGACGACGCGATTCGCCTGGACGAATCCGAAGCCCTCGAATTCACCACCGTGCTCGCCCTCGGCCTCGCCACCCGGAGCGCCGGCGGACTCGTCATGCGCACCACCACCCCCGACACCACCGACCGCGTCTACGGATGGCGACTGCGCGGCGAGAACCTCGACCCCCTCACCGCCTCCGAAGTGTTCGACGCCTACTGCACCGACATCGAGTCCGGCGACCTGGTCTCCCCGGAATCAGGCGTCGACTACGGCACACCCCCCGACCTCGGCGACACCGGAAAGGGGACGCACCACACGCACTGAACGCGGAAGGGGCGCCCCATCCGCCGATGGAGCGCCCCTCATCCCGCTTCTTCCGCCGCCCGGTCGGCGCCGGTGCCACGGCTACTCGCCGGACAGCACCGCCTGCGCGGCGCTGCGCGCCTCTTCCGCCGTGTCCGCCGCACGTGCGGCCGCGGCCGCACGCTCGCACTGGGCCAGCGTGTACTTCGCCAGAGTCGACCGCACGTAGGGGATCGACGCGGCACCCATCGACAAGGAGGTGACACCCAGACCGGTCAGCACACACGCGAGCAGCGGATCCGACGCGGCCTCGCCGCAGACGCCACAGCTCTTGCCCTCGGCCCTGGCCGCATCCGCGGAGAGCGCGACCAGGTCGAGGAGCGCGGGCTGCCACGGATCCTGCAGACGGGACACAGCGCCCACCTGCCGGTCGGCCGCGAACGTGTACTGCGCGAGGTCATTGGTGCCGAGCGACAGGAACTCGACCTCCTGCAGGACCGA
The DNA here is from genome assembly GCF_036231965.1 of Streptomyces sp. NBC_01428. Classification (NCBI taxonomy): domain Bacteria; kingdom Bacillati; phylum Actinomycetota; class Actinomycetes; order Kitasatosporales; family Streptomycetaceae; genus Streptomyces; species Streptomyces sp. NBC_01428. Next base: position 7,600,713 of record NZ_CP109499.1, read on the forward strand.
ACGGGCCCGCAGCGCGGCGGATGGAATCTCCACCATCGCGCCGAACTTCGCGTGCAGTCCGGCGGCCCGGCACGCGTCCGCGAACGCCTTGGCGTCCGTACGGTCCGCGACCATGGGGGCCATGACCTCGAGATAGACCGGCAGACCCTCCGAAGCCTTCGCGAGGGCGGTGAGCTGCGTGCGCAGCACATCGGGGTGATCGAGCAGCGAACGAAGCCCGCGCACACCGAGGGCGGGGTTCGGTTCGTCGGCCGGAGTCAGGAACTCCAGCGGCTTGTCCGCACCGGCGTCCAGCACGCGCACCACGACCCGGCCCTCCGGGAAGGCCTCCAGGACCTGCCGGTAGGCCTCGACCTGCTTTTCCTCGGACGGCGCGTTCTTGCTGTCGTCGAGGAAGAGGAACTCGGTGCGGAACAGGCCGACGCCCTCGGCACCGGCCTCCAGCGCCGCCGGTACGTCCGCGGGACCGCCGACGTTGGCCAGGAGCGGCACCTTGTGGCCGTCGGAGGTGGCACCCGGACCCGTCGAAGCGGACAGCGCGGCCTTGCGCTCGGCCGCAGAGGACTCCAGCTGCGCCTTCTTCTCGGCCGTCGGCTCCACGAAGATCTCGCCGGTGCTGCCGTCGACGGCCACCACCGTGCCTTCGGCGAGCTCGCCGGCGCCGGGAAGAGCGACGACCGCCGGCACACCCAGCGCACGCGCGAGGATGGCGCTGTGGCTGGTCGGCCCGCCTTCCTCGGTGACGAATCCGAGGACGAGCGTCGGGTCCAGCAGCGCCGTGTCGGCGGGCGCGAGGTCACGTGCGATGAGGACGTAGGGCTCGTCACTGTCGGGGACGCCGGGCATCGGCACGCCGAGGAGGCGCGCGACGATGCGGTTCCGTACGTCATCGAGGTCGGCCACGCGTCCGGCAAGATACTCACCGGCGCCCGCGAGCAGCGCCCGGTACGCGGCGAACGCGTCGTAGACCGCACGCTCGGCCGTGCTGCCGACGGCGATGCGCCGTTCCACGTCGGCCATCAGCTCGGGGTCCTGGGCCATCATGGCCTGAGCCTCGAGCACTCCTTGGGCTTCGCCTCCCGCCAGATTGCCGCGCGCAATCAGGTCGGCTGCCACAGCCTCCACGGCCTTGCGGGCACGCCCCTGTTCGCGCTCCGCGTCCTCCGCAGGGATCTGCTTGGCCGGCGGTTCGAGAACCGCCGTTCCCATGTGCCGAACCTCGCCGATCGCCACACCGTGGCTCACGCCGACGCCTCGCAGCGTTGTCTCCATCTCACCCGTCTCCGATAGTGCGGCGGGTCCCGCCGCCGCGATGGTTTGTCGAACGTGCCGTCCAGGACAGCGTTGATCTCACTGCCAGCCGAAGAGCGCGTCGCCCGCCTTCACATCGCCGTCCTCGCGGACGTCGGAGAGGGAGTCCGCCGTGGCCTCGAGAGCCACGATCGGGCACACCGGGGACTTGCCGGCGGCCTCTACGGCGGCCGGGTTCCATCGGACGACGGCCTGGCCGCGCGTCACGGTGTCCCCCTTGTTGACGAGCAGCTCGAAGCCCTCGCCGTTGAGCTGCACGGTGTCGATGCCCAGGTGGGTAAGGACGCCGTGGCCCTCGCCGTCGACGACGACGAACGCGTGCGGGTGGAGCGAGACGATCACTCCGTCCACGGGGGCGACAGCCTCCGAGGGCTCACGCACGGGGTCGATCGCCGTGCCGGGGCCGACCATGGCCCCGGAGAACACGGGGTCCGGTACTGCTGCGAGCCCGATGGCGCGTCCTGCAAGAGGGGACGTCACGGTGGTCATGGGAAGCCTCCCAGGGGTGGAGATGTATATGGGCCGTCACTGCCTGTCCCGGACGGCGCACTGTTTCAGCAGGGTATGTCATATGAAGTGCCGGTTCCGCATGAGAGGTCCCGGTTGGAGGCCGTAGAGCACGGGCGAAACGATTTGCGCCCGCTCCCGGCCCCCGTGTACTGTCGTACCCCTGCTTGAGGCTGAGCGGCGTCACCAAGCGTCGTTGCCTGGCAGCACCCAACTTGTCAGATCCTATCTCGGGGTCTCGTTCTGCATGTTTGCGGGACGGTGGTCAGAGAGACAGGAAATCGCTGATAGAGTCGGACTCGCCGGAAAGGGAAACGCGAAAGCGAAAACCTGGAAAGCGCCGAGGAAATCGGATACGGAAACGGTCTGGTAGAGTCGGAAACGCAAGACCGAAGGGAAGCGCCCGGAGGAAAGCCCGAGAGGGTGAGTACAAAGGAAGCGTCCGTTCCTTGAGAACTCAACAGCGTGCCAAAAATCAACGCCAGATTTGTTGATACCCCGTCTCCGGCCGATCGGCCGGGACGAGGTTCCTTTGAAAAAAAGTCCTGCCCCCTTGGGGTAGGCGCACAGCGAGGACGCTGTGAACGACCGGTCCTATTCCGACCGGTTGTTCCGCTCTCGTGGTGTCGTCCCGATTACGGGAAAACATTCACGGAGAGTTTGATCCTGGCTCAGGACGAACGCTGGCGGCGTGCTTAACACATGCAAGTCGAACGATGAAGCCCTTCGGGGTGGATTAGTGGCGAACGGGTGAGTAACACGTGGGCAATCTGCCCTTCACTCTGGGACAAGCCCTGGAAACGGGGTCTAATACCGGATAACACTCCTGCCTGCATGGGTGGGGGTTAAAAGCTCCGGCGGTGAAGGATGAGCCCGCGGCCTATCAGCTTGTTGGTGAGGTAGTGGCTCACCAAGGCGACGACGGGTAGCCGGCCTGAGAGGGCGACCGGCCACACTGGGACTGAGACACGGCCCAGACTCCTACGGGAGGCAGCAGTGGGGAATATTGCACAATGGGCGAAAGCCTGATGCAGCGACGCCGCGTGAGGGATGACGGCCTTCGGGTTGTAAACCTCTTTCAGCAGGGAAGAAGCGAAAGTGACGGTACCTGCAGAAGAAGCGCCGGCTAACTACGTGCCAGCAGCCGCGGTAATACGTAGGGCGCAAGCGTTGTCCGGAATTATTGGGCGTAAAGAGCTCGTAGGCGGCTTGTCACGTCGGTTGTGAAAGCCCGGGGCTTAACCCCGGGTCTGCAGTCGATACGGGCAGGCTAGAGTGTGGTAGGGGAGATCGGAATTCCTGGTGTAGCGGTGAAATGCGCAGATATCAGGAGGAACACCGGTGGCGAAGGCGGATCTCTGGGCCATTACTGACGCTGAGGAGCGAAAGCGTGGGGAGCGAACAGGATTAGATACCCTGGTAGTCCACGCCGTAAACGGTGGGAACTAGGTGTTGGCGACATTCCACGTCGTCGGTGCCGCAGCTAACGCATTAAGTTCCCCGCCTGGGGAGTACGGCCGCAAGGCTAAAACTCAAAGGAATTGACGGGGGCCCGCACAAGCAGCGGAGCATGTGGCTTAATTCGACGCAACGCGAAGAACCTTACCAAGGCTTGACATACACCGGAAAGCATTAGAGATAGTGCCCCCCTTGTGGTCGGTGTACAGGTGGTGCATGGCTGTCGTCAGCTCGTGTCGTGAGATGTTGGGTTAAGTCCCGCAACGAGCGCAACCCTTGTTCTGTGTTGCCAGCATGCCCTTCGGGGTGATGGGGACTCACAGGAGACTGCCGGGGTCAACTCGGAGGAAGGTGGGGACGACGTCAAGTCATCATGCCCCTTATGTCTTGGGCTGCACACGTGCTACAATGGCAGGTACAAAGAGCTGCGAAGCCGTGAGGCGGAGCGAATCTCAAAAAGCCTGTCTCAGTTCGGATTGGGGTCTGCAACTCGACCCCATGAAGTCGGAGTTGCTAGTAATCGCAGATCAGCATTGCTGCGGTGAATACGTTCCCGGGCCTTGTACACACCGCCCGTCACGTCACGAAAGTCGGTAACACCCGAAGCCGGTGGCCCAACCCCTTGTGGGAGGGAGCTGTCGAAGGTGGGACTGGCGATTGGGACGAAGTCGTAACAAGGTAGCCGTACCGGAAGGTGCGGCTGGATCACCTCCTTTCTAAGGAGCATCTAGGCCGCCAAGCTTGCTTGGTGGTCCAGGGCCATTACGTCGGCATACGTTCGACGGTGGTTGCTCATGGGTGGAACGTTGATTATTCGACACTCAAGTCATTTCGGGCTGCAAGTACTGTTCTTCGGAGCGTGGAAAGCTGATCACGAGTGGTGAGGGTGTCGGGCACGCTGTTGGGTGTCTGAAGGTACGGCCGAAAGGCTGCCTTCAGTGCCGGCCCCAGTGAACTCCGGTGGTAACCGGGGGTGATGGGTGGTTGGTCGTTGTTTGAGAACTGCACAGTGGACGCGAGCATCTGTGGCCAAGTTTTTAAGGGCGCACGGTGGATGCCTTGGCACCAGGAACCGATGAAGGACGTGGGAGGCCACGATAGTCCCCGGGGAGCCGTCAACCAGGCTTTGATCCGGGGGTTTCCGAATGGGGAAACCCGGCAGTCGTCATGGGCTGTCACCCACTGCTGAACACATAGGCAGTGTGGAGGGAACGCGGGGAAGTGAAACATCTCAGTACCCGCAGGAAGAGAAAACAACCGTGATTCCGGGAGTAGTGGCGAGCGAAACCGGATGAGGCCAAACCTTGTATGTGTGAGACCCGGCAGGGGTTGCATGCAAGGGGTTGTGGGATCTCTCTTTCACAGTCTGCCGGCTGTGAGGCGAGTCAGAAACCGTTGATGTAGACGAAGGACATGCGAAAGGTCCGGCGTAGAGGGTAAGACCCCCGTAGTCGAAACATCAACGGCTCGTTTGAGAGACACCCAAGTAGCACGGGGCCCGAGAAATCCCGTGTGAATCTGGCGGGACCACCCGCTAAGCCTAAATATTCCCTGGTGACCGATAGCGGATAGTACCGTGAGGGAATGGTGAAAAGTACCGCGGGAGCGGAGTGAAATAGTACCTGAAACCGTGTGCCTACAAGCCGTGGGAGCGTCGGATATGTGCTTGCACATATCTCGTGACTGCGTGCCTTTTGAAGAATGAGCCTGCGAGTTTGCGGTGTGTTGCGAGGTTAACCCGTGTGGGGAAGCCGTAGCGAAAGCGAGTCCGAATAGGGCGATTTAGTAGCGCGCTCAAGACCCGAAGCGGAGTGATCTAGCCATGGGCAGGTTGAAGCGGCTGTAAGAGGTCGTGGAGGACCGAACCCACCAGGGTTGAAAACCTGGGGGATGACCTGTGGTTAGGGGTGAAAGGCCAATCAAACTCCGTGATAGCTGGTTCTCCCCGAAATGCATTTAGGTGCAGCGTCGTGTGTTTCTTGCCGGAGGTAGAGCACTGGATAGGCGATGGGCCCTACCGGGTTACTGACCTTAGCCAAACTCCGAATGCCGGTAAGTGAGAGCACGGCAGTGAGACTGTGGGGGATAAGCTCCATGGTCGAGAGGGAAACAGCCCAGAGCATCGACTAAGGCCCCTAAGCGTACGCTAAGTGGGAAAGGATGTGGAGTCGCACAGACAACCAGGAGGTTGGCTTAGAAGCAGCCACCCTTGAAAGAGTGCGTAATAGCTCACTGGTCTAGTGATTCCGCGCCGACAATGTAGCGGGGCTCAAGCGTACCGCCGAAGTCGTGTCATTGCAGCAATAGGGCCAACGCCCGCTGTGATGGGTAGGGGAGCGTCGTGTGCCGGGTGAAGCCGCGCCGGAAGGCAGTGGTGGACGGTTCACGAGTGAGAATGCAGGCATGAGTAGCGATACACACGTGAGAAACGTGTGCGCCGATTGACTAAGGGTTCCTGGGTCAAGCTGATCTGCCCAGGGTAAGTCGGGACCTAAGGCGAGGCCGACAGGCGTAGTCGATGGATAACCGGTTGATATTCCGGTACCCGCTGTGAAGCGTCAAACATCGAGCCCATTAATGCTAAGGCCGTGAAGCCGCCCTGATCTCTTCGGAGTTGAGGGGAGTGGTGGAGCCGCCGGCCCAAGGTGGTAGTAGGTGAGTGATGGGGTGACGCAGGAAGGTAGTCCATCCCGGGCGGTGGTTGTCCCGGGGTAAGGGTGTAGGCCGTGTGATAGGTAAATCCGTCACACATTAAGGCTGAGACCTGATGCCGAGCCGATTGTGGTGAAGTGGATGATCCTATGCTGTCGAGAAAAGCCTCTAGCGAGTTTCATGGCGGCCCGTACCCTAAACCGACTCAGGTGGTCAGGTAGAGAATACCGAGGCGTTCGGGTGAACTATGGTTAAGGAACTCGGCAAAATGCCCCCGTAACTTCGGGAGAAGGGGGCCATCACTGGTGATCCGATTTACTCGGTGAGCTGGGGGTGGCCGCAGAGACCAGCGAGAAGCGACTGTTTACTAAAAACACAGGTCCGTGCGAAGCCGTAAGGCGATGTATACGGACTGACGCCTGCCCGGTGCTGGAACGTTAAGGGGACCGGTTAGTCACTCTTCGGGGTGGCGAAGCTGAGAACTTAAGCGCCAGTAAACGGCGGTGGTAACTATAACCATCCTAAGGTAGCGAAATTCCTTGTCGGGTAAGTTCCGACCTGCACGAATGGCGTAACGACTTCTCGACTGTCTCAACCATAGGCCCGGTGAAATTGCACTACGAGTAAAGATGCTCGTTTCGCGCAGCAGGACGGAAAGACCCCGGGACCTTTACTACAGTTTGATATTGGTGTTCGGTTCGGCTTGTGTAGGATAGCTGGGAGACTTTGAAGTCATGGCGCCAGCCATGGTGGAGTCGTCGTTGAAATACCAGTCTGGTCGTGCTGGATGTCTAACCTGGGTCCGTGATCCGGATCAGGGACAGTGTCTGATGGGTAGTTTAACTGGGGCGGTTGCCTCCTAAAGAGTAACGGAGGCGCCCAAAGGTTCCCTCAGCCTGGTTGGTAATCAGGTGTTGAGTGTAAGTGCACAAGGGAGCTTGACTGTGAGACCGACGGGTCGAGCAGGGACGAAAGTCGGGACTAGTGATCCGGCGGTGGCTTGTGGAAGCGCCGTCGCTCAACGGATAAAAGGTACCCCGGGGATAACAGGCTGATCTTCCCCAAGAGTCCATATCGACGGGATGGTTTGGCACCTCGATGTCGGCTCGTCGCATCCTGGGGCTGGAGTCGGTCCCAAGGGTTGGGCTGTTCGCCCATTAAAGCGGTACGCGAGCTGGGTTTAGAACGTCGTGAGACAGTTCGGTCCCTATCCGCTGTGCGCGTAGGAATATTGAGAAGGGCTGTCCCTAGTACGAGAGGACCGGGACGGACGAACCTCTGGTGTGCCAGTTGTCCTGCCAAGGGCATGGCTGGTTGGCTACGTTCGGGAGGGATAACCGCTGAAAGCATCTAAGCGGGAAGCCTGCTTCGAGATGAGTATTCCCACCCCCTTGAGGGGTTAAGGCTCCCAGTAGACGACTGGGTTGATAGGCCAGATCTGGAAGGCGGGTAACCGCTGGAGGTGACTGGTACTAATAGGCCGAGGGCTTGTCCTCAGTTGCTCGCGTCCACTGTGTTGGTTCTGAAACCACGAACAACCGTCGTAGCTATGCCACGGCTCCGGTTGACAGTTTCATAGTGTTTCGGTGGTCATAGCGTGAGGGAAACGCCCGGTTACATTCCGAACCCGGAAGCTAAGCCTCACAGCGCCGATGGTACTGCAGGGGGGACCCTGTGGGAGAGTAGGACGCCGCCGAACTAATATTAGAGCTCCGGCTTTCAGGATTTCGATCCTGAGAGCCGGAGCTTTTTTGTTTTCCGGAGGATTTATCCCTGATGCCGCGACCCCTCTGCGCCGGTGCGAGGAGCCTGCGGGTAAGGTCAGGGGGCATCGTTGGCTCGTTTCCCACAGGAGGCCCCCGGGTGGAGGTCCAGGAGACCCGCGTTCAGACGGACCGGGTCCTCACCATCCCGAACATCCTCAGCATGGCGCGTCTCGCCGGCGTCCCCATCTTCCTGTGGTTGATCCTCAGGCCGGAGTTCGGTGGCCCCAAGAGCGACGGCTGGGCCCTGCTCGTCCTCATGCTCAGCGGTATCAGCGACTACCTGGACGGAAAGCTCGCCCGGCGCTGGAACCAGATCAGCAGCCTCGGCCGGCTGTTGGACCCCGCGGCCGACCGGCTGTACATCCTGTCGACGCTCGTCGGTCTCACCTGGCGCGAGATTCTCCCGCTCTGGCTGACGGCCGCCCTGCTGGCACGTGAGCTGGTCCTGCTCGTCATGGTGGGCATCCTCCGACGCCACGGCTATCCGCCGCCGCAGGTGAACTTCCTCGGCAAGGCAGCCACCTTCAACCTGATGTACGCCTTCCCGTTGTTGCTGCTCAGCGACGCGGGCGGCTGGATCGGGACAGTCGGCGCTATTTTCGGATGGGCGTTCACCGGATGGGGTACAACCCTCTATTGGTGGGCAGGAGTCCTCTACGTGGTGCAGGTCCGCCGGCTGATCCGAGCGGACACCTTGACCGATTGAGCTCGGCCCCCGTTGGGGCGGCTTCTGAAGTGCCCCGATGGCCCCCGCTCGAGAACTGCGGGACAATCAGGACGGGTGAAGTCGGCTGTACCGTCGTCTCTTAGAGGAGGACGCTTCCGACATGAAGGCCGTCGTGATGGCCGGCGGCGAAGGCACACGCCTTCGCCCTATGACCTCAAGCATGCCCAAGCCGCTCCTGCCCGTGGTGAACCGCCCGATCATGGAGCACGTGCTCAGGCTGCTCAAAAGGCATGGGCTCAACGAGACCGTCGTCACCGTGCAGTTCCTGGCCTCTCTGGTCAAGAACTACTTCGGTGACGGTGAAGAGCTCGGCATGGAGCTGACCTATGCCAATGAGGAGAAGCCACTCGGTACTGCCGGGAGCGTCAAGAACGCCGAAGAGGCGTTGAAGGACGACGCCTTCCTCGTCATTTCCGGTGATGCACTCACCGACTTCGACCTCACCGAACTCATCGCTTTCCACAAGGAAAAGGGCGCGCTCGTCACCGTCTGTCTGACGCGCGTTCCCAATCCGCTGGAATTCGGCATCACCATCGTGGACGAGGAAGGCAAGGTCGAGCGCTTCCTGGAGAAGCCGACCTGGGGCCAGGTCTTCTCGGACACGGTCAACACCGGTATCTACGTCATGGAACCCGAAGTCTTCGACTACGTCGAGGCCGACGTGTCCGTCGACTGGTCCGGCGACGTCTTCCCCCAGCTGATGAAGGAAGGCAAGCCGATCTACGGCTATGTCGCCGAGGGCTACTGGGAGGACGTGGGCACCCACGAGAGCTATGTGAAGGCCCAGGCCGACGTCCTCGAAGGCAAGGTCGACGTCGAGATCGACGGATTCGAGATATCGCCGGGCGTCTGGGTGGCCGAGGGTGCGGACGTGCACCCCGACGCCGAGTTCCGTGGACCGCTGTACATCGGTGACTACGCCAAGGTCGAGGCCAACGCCGAGATCCGCGAGCACACGGTCATCGGCTCCAACGTCGTCGTCAAGAGCGGCGCGTTCGTGCACCGTGCCGTCGTGCACGACAACGTGTACATCGGACAGCAGAGCAATCTGCGTGGCTGCGTGATCGGCAAGAACACCGACATCATGCGTGCCGCCCGGATCGAGGACGGCGCGGTGATCGGCGACGAGTGCCTCGTCGGCGAAGAGTCGATCATCCAGGGCAACGTCCGTGTCTATCCGTTCAAGACCATCGAGGCCGGCGCGTTCGTCAACACCTCGGTGATCTGGGAGTCCCGCAGCCAGGCGAACCTGTTCGGCGCCCGCGGTGTCTCCGGCATCCTGAACGTCGAGATCACGCCCGAGCTCGCCGTGCGCCTTGCCGGCGCCTACGCCACGACCCTGAAGAAGGGGTCCACGGTCACCACGGCCCGCGACCACTCCAGAGGTGCCCGCGCCCTGAAGAGGGCGGTCATCTCCGCGCTCCAGGCCAGCGCCATCGACGTACGCGACCTGGAGAACGTACCGCTGCCGGTGGCACGGCAGCAGACGGCCCGGGGCAGTGCGGGCGGCATCATGATCAGGACGACACCTGGAGTGCCCGACTCCGTCGACATCATGTTCTTCGACGAACAGGGCGCCGACCTCTCCCAGGGCGGGCAGCGGAAGCTGGACCGGGTGTTCTCGCGCCAGGAGTACCGGCGTGCGTTCCCCGGCGAGATCGGCGACCTGCACTTCCCGGCGAGTGTCTTCGACTCGTACACGGGGTCGCTGCTGCGCAACGTCGACACCACCGGTATCCGGGAGTCCGGCCTCAAGGTCGTTGTGGACGCCTCCAACGGCAGCGCGGGACTCGTGCTGCCGAGCCTGCTGGGCAAGCTCGGTGTCGACTCGCTCACCATCAACCCCGGCCTGGACGAGTCCAGGCCGACGGAGACGGCGGAGTCGCGGCGGGCCGGTCTCGTGCGGCTCGGCGAGATCGTCGCGTCCGCGCGGGCGGCGTTCGGCATCCGCTTCGACCCGGTCGGTGAGCGGCTGTCGCTCGTCGACGAGAAGGGGCGGATCGTCGAGGACGACCGTGCCCTGCTGGTCATGCTCGACCTGGTGGCGGCGGAGCGGCGTAGTGGCCGGGTCGCGCTGCCGGTGACGACCACACGGATCGCCGAGCAGGTGGCGGCGTACCACGGCACGCAGGTCGAGTGGACGACGACGTCCCCCGACGACCTGACCCGGGTCGGTCGTGAGGAAGCCACGATCTTCGGCGGCGACGGGCGCGGCGGGTTCATCATTCCCGAGTTCAGCGGCGTCTTCGACGGCGCGGCCGCGTTCGTACGGCTCATCGGTCTCGTGGCGCGGACCCAGCTCACGCTCAGCCAGATCGACGCCCGGATTCCGCGGGCGCACGTCCTCAAGCGGGACCTCGCGACACCGTGGGCCGTCAAGGGTCTGGTCATGCGGCGGGTCGTCGAGGAGGCGGGCGACCGCTCCGTGGACACGACGGACGGCGTGCGGGTCGTGGAGGCCGACGGACGCTGGGTCATGGTGCTGCCCGACCCCGCGGAGGCGGTCACGCACCTGTGGGCCGAGGGCCCGGACGACGCCTCCGCCGAGGCTCTGCTCGACGAGTGGGCGGCCGTGGTGGACAGCGCCGGCCGCTGAAACATCCTTCACCCGTGCGTGTCGGACAAGTGCCCCCAAGGGGGCCTGTCCGGCACGCCGGTGGGGCCATTCGGAGGTAGCACCCGCGACGTGCGACGATGTGCGGCATGCCGCAGCAGCCCCCCGTTCGGAGCAGCGCTCCGCGCCCCTCGCGCCCGGACGCCTCCATGTCGCTGCTCACCAATGTCATGGACCACAGCCTCGACGACGGATACGCCGAGGCGGCCGCCCGCAAGCAGGCCGAGGGCGATGGTGGTCTGCCGAAGACGCTGCGGGCGAAGCTCGGACTCGCGGCGGGCCTGGTGCTCGCGGCGCTGGTGGTCACGGTGGGAGCGGCGAACGCGCGGATAGCGGCCCCGGTCGTCGCCAAGGAGCGTCAGGAACTCATCGACCGCATCGAGCGTGAGTCCTCGACCGCGGACAAGCTGGAGAAGAACGTCGACACGCTGCGCTCCGACGTGAGCGCGCGCCAGCGCGAGGCCCTCAAGAAGACCGGTGGCGGACAGGCCGACCTGGTCAGCATCCTGTCGGGCGCCACCGACGTCCACGGGCCGGGTGTGAAGCTCGTCGTGAACGACGCCAAGGAAGCCAGTACCGGCGGCGACGGGACCAATCCGCGCGAGACGTCGGGGTTCTCCGACACCGGACGTGTGCGGGACCGTGACATGCAGCGCGTGGTCAACGGGCTCTGGGAGTCGGGCGCCGAGGCCATCTCCGTCAACGGACAGCGGCTGACCGCCCTGTCGGCCATCCGGGCCGCCGGTGACGCGATACTGGTCGACAACAAGCCGCTCGTGCCGCCGTACACGGTGCTCGCGGTGGGGGACGGCCAGCGACTCAGCACCAGGTTCCAGGACAGCGCCGACGGGCTGTACCTGCACGCCCTGCAGGAGAACTACGGCATCCGGACCAGCATTTCCGCCGAGGACGACGTCCGGTTGTCCGCGGCACCGAGCGTGATCGTACGTACAGCAGAGCCGAGCACAGAGAAGGGCACATCGTGATCGCCGTACTGGGCCTCGTCGTGGGAGTCGTGGCTGGATTGTTGGTCCGGCCCGAGGTTCCGGCGGTTGTCGAGCCGTACCTTCCGATCGCCGTCGTCGCGGCGCTCGACGCCGTGTTCGGCGGCCTGCGCGCGATGCTCGACGGCATCTTCGACGACAAGGTCTTCGTGGTCTCGTTCCTGTCGAACGTGGTCGTCGCCGCACTGATCGTCTTCCTGGGCGACAAGTTGGGCGTGGGCGCCCAGCTCTCCACGGGTGTCGTCGTCGTCCTCGGCATCCGCATCTTCTCCAACGCCGCCGCGATCCGCCGGCACGTGTTCCGGGCGTGAGGCCGATGAGCAACGAAGACGAGACCCCCGAGAACCCGCTCCGCAGAGAGCTGCCGGACGAGGTCCCCGCCGCCGCGGAGGGCCCCGGTCCCGTGCAGCCGGAGCCGGTCGCCCGTCCGTCGTCCGCCGGTCGGCAGCGGCTGGTCAGCGGACTGTGGCCGCCGCGCGTCTCGCGCGCCCAACTCATCGTCGCCGTGCTGCTGTTCGGCCTCGGCTTCGGCCTGGCCGTCCAGGTGGCCTCCAACAGCGACGGGGACAGTGCCCTGCGTGGGGCCCGCCAGGAGGATCTCGTACGCATCCTCGATGAACTCGACAACCGCACTCAGCGTCTTGAAGACGAGAAGCAGGGACTCGAGGACCAGCGCACCGAGCTGGAGAACAGCTCGGACCAGGCCGAGGAGGCCCGCAAGCAGACGGTCGAGAAGGAGAAGCAACTCGGCATCCTCGCGGGCACCGTGGCCGCCCAGGGCCCCGGCATCACGCTGACGATCGACGACACCAAGGGGACGGTCAAGGCGGACATGCTGCTCGACGCGATCCAGGAGCTGCGCGCCGCGGGCGCGGAGGCGATCCAGGTGAACGGAGTGCGTGTGGTCGCCGGTACCTATCTGGCCGACTCCGGGAGCGGAGTGAAGGTCGACGGGAACAAGATCACCCAGCCGTATCGTTTCAAGGTCATCGGCAAGCCGCAGGATCTGGAGCCGGCGCTGAACATTCCGGGGGGTGTGGTGCAGACGCTGGAGAAGGAGCAGGCCACCGTCACGGTGGAGCGTTCGACGAAGATCGTCGTGGATGCCTTGCGACCGGCGGAGCGGCCTGACTACGCTCGGTCGTCCTCCCCGTGAGGTGGGTCGCATGAGGTCCGCCGGGCGAGGGCATGAGGTTGCGGGGGGTCGGCGCACCGAATGGGTGGTGCGTGGTGGAAACTGTCTGGTGGATACGGACGTTGTGAGGATGTCCGGGTCGACCGGTGTGTTCATTCAGTGTTCGTCCTGCCCCACGGGCGGGTCTGTTTCGGTCAAGGGGAATCGCCCGTGAAGTTGTTTGCGAAGTTGTTCGGCAAGAGCACGCGAGAGGGCAGCGGTGACAACGCGACGGCCCGCCACCGTGCACCGCGCCAGGGAGACGCGGCGGACGCCCAGAGCGGCGACCGCCCGCTGTTCCGTGACCAGGTCGGCGGTGCCGGTGGTCCCGGCGCGCCGTCTGTTGACCCTGCCCAGTCCGGCCGCATAGGTTTCGGGGAACCGTCAGCCTCAAGCTCGGGTGGAGGGTTCGCCTCCGATCCGTATGCGTCCCAAGCCCCTGGTGGGCAGCCGCGGCAGGAGGATCCGTCCATGTCGGCCCTGGTGTGTACGAGGTGCGGGAACCGGAACGCGGAGAACAGCCGGTTCTGCTCCAACTGCGGTGCCCCGCTGCGGGGCGGCGCGGAGCGCCCCTCCGAGACGACGTCCACGATCTCCATCTCGGGGATCGAGGCCTACGACGCAGAGGTGACGGGCCAGACGCCCTCGCCGATGCTCTCCCCGGAGGCGCAGGCGGCGGTCGACGCGCTGCCGCTCGGCTCGGCGCTCCTGGTGGTGCGCCGCGGCCCGAACTCGGGCAGTCGCTTCCTGCTGGACAGCGACCTGACCACGGCCGGTCGTCATCCGCAGAGCGACATTTTCCTCGACGACGTGACCGTGTCGCGCCGCCATGTGGAATTCCGTCGCGTGGCGGACGGGTCGTTCACCGTCGCCGATGTCGGCAGCCTGAACGGGACGTACGTCAACCGGGAGCGGATCGACCAGGTCGCCCTGTCGAACGGTGACGAGGTGCAGATCGGCAAGTACCGGCTGGTGTTCTACGCGAGCCAGCGGGGCGTCTGACCCTCCCCCAACTCCGTCCGGGGGGACACCGAGGGAATGTCCATGCTTCAAACACCGAGCGGCGGTGCCGGCAGCGGCACCGCCGCGGACAGTGGTCTGATGAGCATCGGCGCGGTGCTGAGCCAGCTGCGCGACGAGTTTCCCGAAGTAACCATCTCCAAGATCAGATTTCTGGAGTCGGAGGGGCTCGTCGAGCCGCGGCGGACCCCTTCGGGGTATCGCAAGTTCAGTGCGAACGACGTCGAGCGCCTCGGTCACGTCCTGCGCATGCAGCGCGACCACTATCTCCCGCTCAAGGTGATCCGCGAGCACCTGGACGCCCTGGAGCGCGGTGAGCAGGTACGTCTGCCCGCGGTGGGACGCCAGCGCGACTCCGGTGACGGAGAACCCCTCGGAGGGCTCTATGGCGAGCCCGAGGGGCCGACGGCGGCCCGAGTGGGCCGTGCGGAGCTGCTGGCCGCCGCGGAGATCGGTGAGCAGGAACTCGAGGAGTGGGAGTCGTACGGCCTGATCGGCCCCCTTCCGGGCGGTGTGTACGACGCCGAGGCGGTGACCGTCGCCGCACTCGTCGTGGAGCTGGGCCGCTTCGGGATCGAACCGCGGCATCTCCGGGCGATGAAGGCGGCGGCGGAGCGCGACGCGGGCCTGGTGGACCAGGTGGTGGCCCCGCTGCGGCGCCACCGCAACCCGCAGACCCGGGCGCACGCGGAGGCCCGGGCGAAGGAGCTGGCGGGGCTCACGGTGAAGCTCCACGCGGCCCTCGTGCAGACCGCGCTGGGCGTGCGACTTCCCTGATCGGGGCACCGGCGCCGCCGGTGGATCGGCCACCCGTTCTGTGCCCGACTACCCAAACGTCCCGAGCACGGCCTAGGGTTGCTGTGTGAACGAGCTCGATGTCGTAGGTGTCCGGGTGGAAATGCCCTCCAACCAACCGATCGTGCTTCTGCGTGAAGTGGGAGGCGACCGCTACCTCCCCATCTGGATCGGACCGGGGGAGGCGACGGCGATCGCCTTCGCCCAGCAGGGCATGGCCCCCGCACGACCGCTGACCCACGACCTGTTCAAGGACGTGCTGGAGGCTGTCGGCCAGGAGCTCACCGAAGTACGGATCACGGACCTTCGTGAGGGTGTGTTCTACGCGGAGCTCGTCTTCGCCAGCGGGGTCGAGGTCAGCGCGCGTCCCTCGGACGCCATAGCGCTCGCCCTGCGCACCGGCACGCCGATCTACGGCAGTGACGGGGTGCTGGACGACGCGGGTATCGCCATCCCGGACGAGCAGGAGGACGAGGTGGAGAAGTTCCGCGAGTTCCTCGACCAGATCTCACCCGAGGACTTCGGCACCAACAGCCAGTGAGGCCGGCGGCGCGGGAGTCACTTCGGCGGCATTTGCCCCTGGCGAGTGTGGTGTGCCGCGGCCCGCGCCGAGCGCATTCGGCTAGCCTTTCCCCGCGGTAGGACACGGCAAACCACTCCTTGGGTGATTATCACTCGGCGTGCCGAGTGTGGCGATCGTTGACGAGCCCCTGGTGACTGCCTACCGTCGTGAAGGCAGGTCTAGGACGGAGGTCGGCGTGAGAAGCAGCGGCGACGGTACGGCTGGGGGTGCTCCCGGACGCGGTCTGGGAGAGAGCGGCCCGTACCCTCCCCCAAGCTCTCGGCTCGACTCGAGCAGGGGGCAGCATGGCGGCGCGGCCGATCACGTTCCGCGGCGGCCGGCGGCAGTGTCCGACGAGGGAGGGACAGTTCCCGAGGAGGTCGGCTACCGGGGACCCACGGCGTGTGCCGCCGCGGGCATCACCTACCGCCAACTGGACTACTGGGCGCGGACCGGTCTGGTCGAGCCCAGCGTGCGTCCGGCCTACGGGTCGGGGACACAGCGGCTCTACAGCTTCCGTGACGTGGTGGTTCTGAAGATCGTCAAGCGATTCCTGGACACCGGGGTGTCGCTGCAGAACATCCGCACCACGGTTCAGCACCTGAGGGAGCGCGGTTTCCAGGACCTGGAGCGCATGACGCTGATGAGCGACGGTGCGACGGTCTACGAGTGCACCTCCCCGGACGAGGTCCACGCCCTGCTGCAGGGCGGCCAGGGCGTCTTCGGCATCGCCGTGGGCGTGGTGTGGCGGGACGTCGAGAGCGCCCTGTCGCAGCTGCACGGGGAGCGGGTGGACACCGGGGAGACGCTCCTCGCCAACAATCCCGCCGACGAGCTGGCTCGCAGACGGAACCGGGCCGTGTGACCGAAGCGCGCTTCCGATGACCTGATGCCCCGGCGTTGCCGGGGCATTGTCAGTGGCGTAGGGCAGCATCGGACATGTGAGAACCGCGCCCACGATCCTGCATCTCGACA
Source organism: Streptomyces sp. NBC_01428 (assembly GCF_036231965.1). Taxonomy (NCBI): domain Bacteria; kingdom Bacillati; phylum Actinomycetota; class Actinomycetes; order Kitasatosporales; family Streptomycetaceae; genus Streptomyces; species Streptomyces sp. NBC_01428. The sequence continues at coordinate 7,617,278 of NZ_CP109499.1, forward strand.
TGGATGCCTTCTTCGCCTCGGCGGAGCAGGCGTCCAAGCCGAGTCTGCGCGGGAAGGCCGTCGTCGTGGGCGGCCTCGGGCCCCGCGGGGTCGTCTCCACCGCTTCGTACGAGGCCCGGGTCTTCGGGGTGAACTCGGCGATGCCGATGGCACAGGCGCGCCGCCGGGCGCCGAACGCCGCGTATCTGGTGCCGCGCTTCGCTCTCTACAAAGAGGTCAGCGAGCAGGTGATGGGCCTGCTGCGGGCCCTGTCGCCGCTGGTGGAGCCGCTGAGCCTGGACGAGGCGTTCGTGGACCTGGAAGCGGGCGGAACGGCGTGGGACGAGCGCTCGGCACGGCTGGCCGGGGTGAAGCTGCGGGCGGACATCAGAGCTGTCACGGGGCTCACGGGATCGGTGGGGCTCGCCGCCTCCAAGATGCTGGCCAAGATCGCCTCGGAGCAGGCGAAACCCGACGGTCTGGTGCTGATCGATCCGGGCACCGAGCGCGAGCTGCTGGGGCCGATGTCCGTGCGGACCCTGCCGGGCGTCGGACCGGCGACGGGGGACCACCTGCGGCGGGCCGGGATCACCACGGTCGAGGAGATCGCCGAGGCGGGCGAGGACGAGCTCGTACGGCTGCTGGGGAAGGCCCATGGGCACGCGCTGTTCGCGATGGCGCTGGCGCGCGACGACCGGCCCGTGGTGTCCGACCGGGAGACGAAGTCGGTGTCGGTGGAGGACACGTACGACGTGGACATCCACGACCGGGTCCGGGTGGGCCTCGAGGTGGCGCGGCTCGCGGACCGCTGTGTGCGGCGGCTGCGCGGGGCGGGCCTGTCGGGCCGGACCATCGTGCTGAAGGTGCGCCGGTACGACTTCTCGACGCTGACCCGGTCCGAGACGCTGCGCGGGCCCACGGACGACCCCGGGGTCGTCCAGGAGGCCGCCGCGCGGCTGCTGGAGGGTGTGGACACGACCGGGGGCGTGCGGCTGCTCGGGGTGGGTGTCTCCGGGCTCGCCGACTACACGCAGGAGGACCTGTTCGCACAGGCGCAGGCACAGGCGCACGCGGAGGCCGTTGCCGCGGCGGAGCCGTCGGCGCAGGAGTTCGCGGAGGCGGAGCCGGACGGTCCCGAGGGCGGGAAGGAGCCGGCCGCGGAGCGACGGTGGTCCGCGGGGCACGACGTCCGGCATGCCGAGTTCGGGCACGGGTGGGTGCAGGGGAGCGGTCTGGGGCGGGTCACGGTGCGGTTCGAGACGCCGTACTCGGAGCCGGGCCGGGTGCGGACCTTCCGGACGGACGATCCTCGGCTGGAGCCGGCGGATCCGCTTCCGCTGGTGGAGCGGAGACCGGAGGAGCCGGGGCGGACGCCCGCGGACGTGGAGCCGGGGGCGTCGGGAGCCGGGGTACCGGAGGCCGACCCGACGGCCCCTGTGGTCTCAAGCCCAGGGGGCCAGGTGCCCTCGGGCTCCGTGGATCAGGTGTCCTCGGATCCCGCGAGCCGGCCGAAGTCACGGTCCGGCGGCGGCGGAGGGGCCGCCACGTCGAGTCCGTAGTGGTGGTAGAGCTGCAGTTCCTGCTCGGGGGAGAGGTGCCGGCCGACGCCGAAGTCGGGGGCGTCCTTGATCAGGGCCCGGTCGAAGGGGATGCGCAAGGTCCCCTCGACGACCTCACTGGGCTCCAGGGGGACGAACGCGTCCCGGCTGAACAGGCCGGTGCGTATGGCCGCCCATTCCGGTACCCCGGTCGCGTCGTCGAGGTAGACCTCGTCGATGGTGCCGATCTTGGTGCCCTTGCGGTCGAACGCCTTGCGGCCGATCAGGTTGCGCGGATCGATGTCGGTCTGCACGGTCCCTCCACGTGGTCGCAAACTCATCCGTAAGCAGTACATCCGTAAGCACTACAAAAGAGCACTTTCGGGCGGGCGGCCACTCGAAGGCAGGTGTCTTGTCCCCGCTGGTAGGCTGGCCAACGGCTGCTGATCCCGTGCGGGAGAGTCCTCCAGACTTCACCGGAGGCGCCGAAGGAGCAAATCCTCCCCGGAATCTCTCAGGCTCACGTACCGCACGGACGAGGTCACTCTGGAAAGCAGGGCGGGTGCCGATGGCCTCCGCCCTCACCGACGGTGAAAGCCGGGACGTCAGCGGACGGACCGGTGAAGCTCTCAGGTTGAGATGACAGAGGGGGAGGCCGTCGGGGTACCCGTGCCGGGGTACCCCTCGAAGGTCGCGTCAGACCAGGAGGCCTCCGCAATGACCGCCCCTCGCATTCCGCTCTCCGAGCTCGAACAGGGAATCCCCTTCGAGCAGCGCCACATCGGGCCCGACTCCGAAGCCCGGGCCAAGATGCTCGCGCAGGTCGGATACGGCTCGCTCGACGAGCTGACGGCCGCCGCGGTGCCGGACGTGATCAAGAACGCCGAGGCCCTGAAGCTGCCGGCCGCGCGCACCGAGGCCGACGTGCTGGCCGAGCTGCGTTCGCTCGCGGACCGCAACCAGGTGCTCGGCTCGATGATCGGCCTCGGTTACTACGGCACGTTCACGCCGCCGGTGATCCTGCGCAACGTCATGGAGAACCCGGCCTGGTACACGGCGTACACGCCGTACCAGCCGGAGATCTCGCAGGGCCGGCTCGAGGCGCTGCTGAACTTCCAGACCGTCGTCGCCGAGCTGACCGGTCTGCCCACCTCGGGCGCCTCGCTGCTCGACGAGGGCACCGCCGCCGCCGAGGCGATGGCGCTGTCCCGCCGCATGGGCAAGAACAAGAAGGGCCTCTTCCTGGTCGACGCGGACGCGCTGCCGCAGACCATCGCGGTCATCCAGACCCGCGCCGAGCCGACCGGCGTCGAGGTCGTCGTCGCCGACCTCGCCGAGGGCATCCCGGCCGACCTGGCCGGGCGCGAGATCAACGGCGTGCTCGTCCAGTACCCGGGTGCCTCCGGTGCCGTACGTGACATCAAGCCGCTCATCGAGCAGGCGCACGCGCTGGGCGCGGTCGTCACCGTCGCCGCCGACCTGCTCGCCCTCACGCTGCTCACCTCGCCCGGCGAGCTCGACGCGGACATCGCCGTCGGCACGACGCAGCGCTTCGGTGTCCCGATGGGCTTCGGCGGACCGCACGCCGGCTACATGGCGGTACGCGAGAAGTTCGCCCGCAGCCTCCCCGGCCGCCTCGTCGGTGTGTCCGTGGACGCCGACGGGCACAAGGCGTACCGCCTCGCCCTCCAGACGCGTGAGCAGCACATCCGTCGCGAGAAGGCGACCAGCAACATCTGCACGGCCCAGGTGCTCCTCGCCGTGATGGCCGGCATGTACGCCGTGTACCACGGCCCCGACGGGCTGCGGACCATCGCGCGCCGCACGCACCGCTACGCCACGGTGCTCGCCGCCGGGCTCACCGCCGGCGGAGTCGAGGTCGTGCACGGCGCGTACTTCGACACGCTCACCGTGCGGGTCCCGGGCCGCGCCGCCGCCGTCGTGGAGCGCGCCCGCGACCTCGGCGTCAACGTCCACGGGGCGGACGCCGACCATGTGTCGATCTCCTGCGACGAGACGACCACGCGCGCGCAGCTCGCCGCCGTGTGGACCGCGTTCGGCGTCGAGGGCGATGTCGAGGCGCTGGACGCGAGCGCGCAGGACACGTTGCCAGCCGCGCTGCTGCGCACCGACGACTACCTCACGCACCCGGTGTTCCACCAGCACCGCTCCGAGACCGCGATGCTGCGCTACCTGCGGAAGCTCTCCGACCGCGACTACGCGCTCGACCGCGGCATGATCCCGCTGGGCTCCTGCACGATGAAGCTCAACGCGACCACGGAGATGGAGCCGGTCACCTGGCCCGAGTTCGGGCAGATGCACCCCTTCGCGCCCGCCGAGCAGGCCCAGGGCTACCTCACGCTCATCCACGAGCTGGAGGACCAGCTCGCCGAGGTCACCGGGTACGACAAGGTGTCGCTGCAGCCCAACGCCGGTTCGCAGGGCGAGCTGGCCGGTCTGCTGGCCGTCCGCGGCTACCACCGCGCCAACGGCGACGACCAGCGCACCATCTGTCTCATCCCGTCCTCCGCCCACGGCACCAACGCCGCGAGCGCCGTGATGGCCGGAATGAAGGTCGTCGTCGTGAAGACGGCCGACGACGGCGAAATCGACGTCGAGGACCTGCGCGCCAAGATCGAGCAGTACCGCGACGAGCTGTCGGTGCTGATGATCACCTACCCCTCGACGCACGGTGTGTTCGAGGAGCACGTCGCCGACATCTGCGCCCAGGTGCACGAGGCCGGCGGCCAGGTCTACGTCGACGGCGCCAACCTGAACGCCCTGGTGGGTCTCGCCAAGCCGGGCCACTTCGGCGGCGACGTCTCGCACCTCAACCTGCACAAGACGTTCTGCATCCCGCACGGCGGCGGCGGTCCCGGCGTCGGCCCGGTCGGCGTGCGCGCGCACCTGGCGCCGTACCTGCCGAACCACCCGCTGCAGCCCGAGGCCGGCCCCGAGACGGGCGTCGGTCCGATCTCCGCCGCGCCGTGGGGTTCCGCGGGCATCCTGCCCATCTCCTGGTCGTACGTCCGGCTGATGGGCGGCGAGGGTCTCAAGCGCGCCACACAGGTGGCCGTGCTGTCCGCGAACTACGTGGCCAAGCGCCTGGAGCCGCACTACCCGGTGCTGTACACCGGCCCCGGCGGACTGGTCGCGCACGAGTGCATCATCGACCTGCGCCCGCTGACCAAGGCGACCGGCGTCAGCGTGGACGACATCGCCAAGCGCCTGATCGACTACGGCTTCCACGCGCCGACGATGTCGTTCCCGGTGGCCGGCACTCTGATGATCGAGCCGACCGAGTCCGAGGACCTCGGCGAGCTGGACCGGTTCTGCGACGCGATGATCGCGATCCGCGCGGAGATCGAGAAGGTCGGCTCCGGCGAGTGGGCCGTCGACGACAACCCGCTGCGGGGGGCGCCGCACACGGCCGCCGCGCTCGGCGGTGACTGGGAGCACGCGTACAGCCGCGAGGAGGCCGTGTTCCCCGCCGGTGTCTCGGCAGCGGACAAGTACTGGCCGCCGGTCCGCCGGATCGACCAGGCCTACGGCGACCGGAACCTCGTCTGCTCCTGCCCGCCGCTGGACGCCTACGAGGACTGATCGGCACACCGAACGCGGGTGGTCACCCGCAGTGACCACCCGCGGAGATGCGTCGGGGCCGGTTCGGAGAGTACGTCTCCGGGCCGGCCCCTCGTCTGTCTGGGCGGCCCTGTCGGGGCCGCCCGGGTGTGCGGGTCAGGCAGCGGTCATTACCGCGGCGCCGCCCAGCGGGCGGTGCGGGGCGATGATCCGGCCGTCCGGCAGGAGCTCACCGGTGTCCTCGAAGAGGAGAACGCCGTTGCACAGCAGGCTCCATCCCTGTTCCGGGTGATGCGCCACGAGACGGGCGGACTCCCGGTCGGCGGACGCGGCTGACGGGCACGGTGGCTGGTGCTGGCACATGGGTGGGATCTTTCGCTGGGTCGAGAGGTCAGTGATGGATGTGGTGTCTGTCCCGCGGCTCGAAGTACTCATGGCCGCCCCCCGTTGGTGTGTGGTCTGGAACCCAGTGTTGCCCCACGGGCGTCGATCCGCAGGGATTTGACGGCACCGCTTCTCACAGGTTGATGACGCATCACCCGTGCGGACGGTTCATCCCAACTGCAGTACCTCTTCGGGTGGTTCGAGGTGACCGAATAGGGCTAGTCCGGTCGGGTCGGGAGGGCGTCCTCCCTCGTACGAGCGTTGTGGAGCCCCGATGAGCGGGCCGGTGGTCCGGGGTCGTGACAGCGCTGTGCCCCGCGGCCGGCCGTCGGCCGCGGGGCACGGTGGTCGTCGGGTCAGGCGGGTGAGCCGAGCAGCGGTCCGGGAGTGACGGGGGTGACCCGGTGGGTGAGCACCGGGAGGAGTTCGGCGACGCGGTGCGGGCGGTGCGCGGCGATGCCGGGAGGGGCGGGGGCCAGGGGGACGAGGAGGTCGGTGGCGGCCGGATGGCCGTCGGCGCCGTCGGCCGTGATGTCGCCGTGCAGCCAGAGGGTCAGCATGTACAGCTCGGGTACGGACAACAGACGTGCCTGGTAGGGCTGGTGCATGGCTTCGGCCTGTCGCAGGGCGTGTTCCGTGGCGGCGATGTAAGGCCCCTCGAAGAAGCGCGAGAAGGCCCAGCCGTCCGGCGTCAGCATGGTGTCGGCGGCTGCCACCGCGCGGTCCCCGCTGCGGAGCAGGAACCGCCACCCCGCGAGCCGGGTGGTGGACGCGCCCGCGGGCGTGATGCGGTCCAGGACATGGACGGGCAGCGGGAGTTCGGGCGTGATCGGTCCCTGCGCCAGGCGCAGGGAGGGCGTTCGGGCTTCGCGGACGGCGGTGGGAGAACCGAGTGCCGTGAGGACGGTGCGCAGGGCGGGCGCGGGAGCCGGAGGTACGTGCAGCGGCATGGTGGGTCGCCTCTCGTTCGACAGGCACAGTGGCGCGAGGGAGGGGGCGGACGGCGCTGTCAGCTCTCGGGTCAGAGGGGCGTGGGGTCTGGATCCGCCGGCAGGAATGCCGCCTGTCGTCGTCACCGTGACGACAGGACCTAGGACCGCGAGCGCAAACTCTCTGCCTCGGTAGCGGAGTTTATACGACACGTGTTCATACAGTGTTTCGGCTAGTCGTCCCGAATATGAAGAACAAGGCACTATTCGGTCGCGAAAACGCGCGCTTCATCCCGGTTCTGCGTGGCCGCATGGCGGTGACCTCGGAATATTTCACCGGAGCGGTCGGCCGATACTCGTCGGCGTTTTTCACGAGATCTTGGCGCCGGTAAACTTGCTTATTGCCGCATGCCTCGTGAATGTGCCCGGGGAATCGGACCCCAGCGTAGCGGCCGAAGGGCGCGCGCGGGACGTTATGGATCGCGTTGCCGGGGCATCATCCTCCGTACCCGGGACACCAAGGCCGCCGGATCGTCGGCCTGCCCAGTCGAGGAAGGACATCGCGATGGGGGAGAAGGTCGTTGCAGGGCCGTTCGACCTGAGCGACCGACAGCGCCACCGCGACAAGCTCCGGCAGTGTCTGACGGTGCTGGAGAGGCTGCTGGAGGAGAAGAGGTTCGACCGGCCGAAGAACCTGATGGGCCTGGAGATCGAATTGAATCTCGCGGGGCCCGACGGCATGCCGCGCATGATGAATGCCGAAGTACTGGAGCGGATTGCGAGCAAGGATTTCCAGACAGAACTCGCCATGTTCAACCTGGAAGTCAACATAGCCCCACACCGCTTGGACGGCCGGGTATTCGACCGGCTCGCCGAGGAGTTGCGCACCTCGCTCGCGTACGCCCATCGAAAGGCGAGCGAGGTCGACGCGGGAATCGTGATGATCGGCATCCTGCCGACGCTCGGACAGGACGACCTGGTCTCCGCGAACCTGTCGGACGTCGACCGGTACGCGCTGCTCAACGACCAGATCGTCGCGGCGCGCGGCGAGGACTTCGTGCTCGACATCGACGGGGTGGAACGCCTCGTGTGCCGCTCGGGATCCATCGCGCCCGAAGCCGCCTGCACCTCCGTGCAGTTGCACCTCCAGGTCACCCCGGGCCGCTTCGCGGACGTGTGGAACGCGGCACAGGTCGTCGCCGCCCCGCAGGTCGCCGTCGGCGCCAACTCGCCCTTCCTGTTCGGTCACGAGCTGTGGCGTGAGTCGCGGCCCCCGCTCTTCCAGCAGTCCACCGACACCCGTCCGCCCGAACTGATGGAGCAGGGGGTCCGGCCCCGGACGTGGTTCGGTGAACGCTGGGTCACCTCCGCGTACGACCTCTTCGAGGAGAACCTGCGGTTCTTCCCGCCGCTGCTGCCCATCTGCGACGACGAGGACCCGCTGGAGGTGCTCAACGCCGGCGGCGTGCCGAAGCTCGCCGAACTCGTGCTGCACAACGGCACGGTGTACCGGTGGAACCGGCCCGTGTACGACATCGCCGACGGCGTTCCGCATCTGCGGGTCGAGAACCGGGTGCTGCCCGCCGGTCCGACCGTCACCGACGTCGTCGCCAACGCCGCGTTCTACTACGGGCTGGTGCGCGCGCTGGCCGAGGAGTCCCGGCCGGTGTGGACGCGGCTTCCCTTCGAGGCCGCCGCCGCCAACTTCGACGCGGCCTGCAAGCACGGCATCGAGGCGCGCCTGGAGTGGCCGCGGCGCGGACGCCACAGCGGCACCACCCAGGTGGACGCCGCGCACCTGATCCGCGACGAGCTGCTCCCGCTGGCAGCCGCCGGCCTGGACGCGTGGGGCATCGAACCCGCCGACCGGGACCTGTACCTGGGCGTGATCGAGGACCGTTGCAGGCTGCGTACGAACGGCGCGACCTGGCAGGCCGCCACCTTCCACCGGGCACTGGAGAAGGGCCTCGGGCGGGACGCCGCCCTGGCCGCGACGACCAGGCGCTACGGCGAACTCATGCACCTCGGGGACCCGGTGCACACCTGGCCGGTCGGGCTGCCGAAGCCGGCTCCGCTGGCGTGAGGTGACGGGGGCGGTGGTCGGCCCGTGCTGCCGGCGTCTCAGCCGGTGATGCCGGAGCCGGCCGCCACGATCGCCTTGAGCATGACGGCGTGGATCTGTGCCGGGTCGTTGACCTGCTGACCCGAACCACCGGTCGCCTTGGCGATCTGGTCGACCTCCTCCTTGTCGGCGTCGGGACCCACCGCGATCGCGATCAGCGGCACCGGGCGCTCCGGGTCGGTCAGCTTCTGCAGCTCGGCGACGAGACTGGAGCGGGAGATGCTGCCCGGGTCCTGGTTGGCGCCGTCCGTCAGGACGACGAGCGCGTTGAACTTGCCCTTCGCGTAGGACGCGACGGCCGCCTTGTACGCGGCGAGCGTGGTGTCGTACAGGCCGGTGGCCCCGTCGGGGACCGGCTTCAGGGAGCTGAACGCCGCCGACAGCTTCTCGCGCTGGGTTCCGGCGCCCTTCGAGTCGCCGAGCCGGGCGGTGGGCACGAGCACGCGGTAGTCCTTGTCGCCGTCGAGCTTCGTGGAGAACTTCCACAGCCCGATCTCGTCCTCGGGCGTGAAGGTGGCGAGGGCCTGGAGCAGGGACGACTTGGTGACGTCCATGCGGGACTGGTCGGTCCCGGCCACGGGTTCGCTCATGGACGCGGAGGCGTCGACGACCGTGGTGATCCGGGCGCTCTGCACCGTGATCGTCCACATGCCGAGGGCTTCCTTGACCGCGGTGGGCGACTCGGGTTCCGTGGCGGTCCGGGTGTACGGCTGCGGGGAGCTGCCGCCGGCCGCGGTGACCAGCGCCCTGGACGGGCTCTGCGCGTCCGTTCGGAAGCCGTACTTCCGCAGGATCCTCTGCGGTGCGGGCTCTCCCAGCAGGGTCATGAACCGCAGGGCGGCGCGGCTCTCGTCGGTGTTCTGCCCTGCCTCGTCGACCAGGGTGTAGGGGTAGTCGAGGAGCGGAGTGCCGTCCTTCGGGTAGAACAGGTCGAGGTCCTGCCCGCCCTCGTCCGAGGCGTTGTGCGCGAACGCCGCCTGCTCGGAGAGGATCAGCGCCTGGTTCCGCTTCGGGTTGCCCCGCTCGGTGCCGGAGTCGTCGCGGGGGAGTGTGTCGAGGACCTGGGTGTCGCTGTCCGAGGTGCGCTGTGAGAGGGCCTTGGCCATGGCGGCGGCCTGGGTGTCACCGCCCTTGACGCGGGACGCGGCCGCGCTGATCCGGGTGAGGGCGAGCAGACCCGTCGAGCTGCGCGTCGGGTCGGCCGCGCCCAGCTTGAGCTTGTCGTCCTGCATCGTCGCGCCGACCAGTTCGGTCCATGCGTAGGTCTTCTCGGGCCAGCCGAGCGTTTTCGCGGCCGCCGGGACCATGGCGACGCCGACGGGGGTGGAGGCGACGTTGCCGGCACCGGTGACCTGTGTCGCGGTGGTGGACCCGGTGACTCGCTCCACCCACAGCCCCGAGTCGGGCACCCACACCTGTATGCCGGTCGGCTTGCCGGTCTGGAGCGAGTCGGTGACCTTGTAGGACTCGCGAGCGGTCACCCGGACGTCGAGGCAGCGGCCGTCCGAGGTGATGTTCTTCTCGCGTGCGTACGCCGCGGTGGCCGTGAGGGCGGGCGTGATGTCCGGCGACGCGGCCACCGTGAGGTGCACGGCGTCGTCCTTGCAGGAGCCGCCGAAGGAGAACAGACCGCCGCGGACCGCCACGGCCGTGCCGCCGGCGACGGTGAGGACGAGCACGGTCGCGACGGCCACCGTGCGGCGGCGCGCGCGGATCCGGGGGTCGGCGGTGCCCGCCCGGCGCTCGTCGGGCAAGCTGTGACGTCCCATGACGGTGTGGTCCCTCCGCGGTGAGCCTGAGCCGTGGGACAGCCGTAAAACAGGCAAAGGGGGAAGTACACCCCGTACGGAGCCCGTGTCCCCCAACGGCCTGTCGCGCACGATCTTCGTAACTTCTTTCGAGACCCTAGCGGGGCGAAGATGGGGATGAGGCGCGATTACTCAACTGGAGGCGGGAGTGCAGGTGGAGGCGGGGTCGGTGGCCGATTCTTTTCCCGAAGCGGGGCTGACACGACGGATTTTCCGGGATGAGACGCTGCTCGTCCTGGCGCTGTCGCTCGGTGCGAGCGGAGTGTCCGCCCTGATCAGCTTTGTCGGATCGGTCACCAAACCAGGGGGCTTGAAGGATCAGGCGGCCACGCTCAACGCCTCGGCCGCACCGGGGCGTCCGTGGCTCGATCTGGCCTGGCAGCTCTTCGGTATCGCGTCCGCTCTGGTGCCGGTCGCGCTCGTCGCGCACCTGCTGATGCGCGAGGGCAAGGGCATGCGCGTGATCGGCTTCGACCGCACGCGGCCGTGGCCGGACCTCGGGCGGGGTGCCCTCGTCGCGGCCGTGATCGGCAGTACGGGGATCGCCTTCTATCTCGGGGCCCGCGCGTTCGGCGCCAACCTCACGGTGGTGCCCGAGGCGTTGCCCGACGTCTGGTGGAAGTTCCCGGTACTGATCCTCTCGGCGGTGCAGAACGCCGTACTGGAGGAGGTCATCGTCGTCGGGTACCTGCTGCGCAGGCTCGGACAGTTGGGCTGGACGCCGGGGACTGCCCTGGTGGCGAGCGCGGTGCTGCGCGGCTCGTACCACCTCTATCAGGGCATCGGCGGGTTCGTCGGCAACATGGCGATGGGCATTGTCTTCGTCTACCTGTACCGGCGTTGGGGCCGGGTCGGGCCACTCGTGGTGGCGCACTCGCTGCTCGACATCGGCGCGTTCGTCGGGTACGCCCTGCTCGCCGGCAAGGTGGGGTGGCTCCCGACGGCATGAGCACGGGGAGCGGACCGCGAAGGGGCGTACGACACCGTCGTACGCCCCTTCGCGTGCCGGGACGCGGGGTGGGGACGGCCCCGCGGCCCGGGCGGCGTCACGCCAGCAGTTCGCCGTCGACGACGGTGACCGCGTGCCCGGTGAGGAGGGTGCGCTCACCGCGCAGTTCCGTGCGGACCAGGCCGGAACGGGGTGAGGCCTGCAGCCCCGTCAGAGTCGTCCGGCCGAGGCGCTCGGACCAGAAGGGGGCGAGGGCGGTGTGCGCGCTGCCGGTGACCGGGTCCTCGTCGATGCCCACGTTGGGGAAGAAGCAGCGCGAGACGAAGTCGTAGCCACGGGAGGGGTCCTCGGCGCGAGCGGTCGTGATGATGCCGCGCTTCGAGTAGCGGGCCAGCGCGTTGTGGTCCGGGGTGAGACCGAGCACCGTCCTCTCGTCGGCGACCTCGATGAGCAGGTCCCCGGTGTTGGGGCCGGTGTCGAAGGTGGCCAGCGGTTCGGCGCCGAGGGCCTCGGCGACGCCGTTCGGGGCTGCCACCGGGGTGAGCGGAGCGGTCGGGAAGTCCAGCGTGATCGAGCCGTCGTCGCCGGGGGTCGCGACGAGAACGCCGCTGCGCGTGGTGAACCGCACCGGACCCCGATGAGCGCCCGTCGTGTGCAGGACGTGCGCGGCGGCGAGCGTCGCGTGCCCGCACAGGGCGACCTCGGTGGTGGGGGTGAACCAGCGCAGCGCCCAGTCGGCCTCACCGCCGGCGGGGAGCGGGTGGGTGAACGCCGTCTCCGCGTGGTTCACCTCCACGGCCACGTTCTGGAGCCAGGCGTCGTCCGGGAACGAGTCGAGGAGGAGGACCCCGGCCGGGTTGCCGGCGAAGGGGCGGTCGGTGAAGGCGTCGACGATACGAATGCGCATGGTCCGAAGCTAGCCGCCGGACGAAGCGGCGGGCCAAGGCCAATCCGGTGCGGCTGGACTCAAGACGGCGTCGCGGCGAACGCGCGGCGTGAACACCCGCCCGGCAGAAGGGAGATGGGGAAGCTCGCGCGAGCCGCGAGCCGCGAGCCGCGAGCCGCGAGCCGCGAGCCGCGAGCCGCGAGCCGCGAGCCGCGAGCCGCGAGCCGCGAGCCGCGAGCCGGGGCTGGGCCGCCGTCGCGCCGGAGGGGAGACCGCGCGGTCGCGGCGGGCCGGTGGCCGCGCGGCCGGCCGGTGCGAGCAACGACGGTATGGCCGAGCGGGTCCCGCTAGGACTCCGAGCCCGCGGTGCCGGCGTCCCGTGCCCGCGCCGCGGCCGCCGCGTCCAGCAGCGTCCAGCCGTCGATCTCCACCGGCCGCCGCTCCTCGGGGCGCCACCCCCGGGCCAGAGCCACGTCCAACAGGGCCCGGACCGCGCCCGGCTCGTGCAGGTTCAGGTCGGCGCCCCGGGTGAAGCCGACGTCCCCGGAGCCCAGCGGTGCCCCTCCGGGGATGTACCGGCCGGGCGCCTCGGTGAACACGACACGCAGCACGCCGCCGGTGCCGGACGGCTGCGGGGTCAAGGTGAGGGTCTGGCGGCAGTCGACCGCACGTCTGCCGGGATCCCGCCGGTGGCTGTGGCGCAGCCTCCACAGGTACACGCGCCCGTCGGCGACGAGCCGACGGGACTGGTTCGCACGGCGTGGCATGCGAGCGAGGCTACGGGGTCCCACCGACACGCCGGACGACGAACCTTCATCGCCCGCCGCCCGCCGCCCGCCGCCCGCCGCCCGCCAAGTGGTCGAGACCCGGGCCATGGCCACCTGGTCTACCGCTGCCCGGGCCGGGACGGGGGTCAGGGGCAGTCAGGTGCGGGCCCGAACAGGGGGTCAAGCGGATCGCCCTCGTATCCGATGACACGGCAGGCCTCGGCGACCGGGCCCCGGGAGAGTTCCACGAGCCGGGCCAAGGCCGTCGCCTCGGACGGCAGTCCGGCCGGAACGAGCCCGAGGGTCCGGGCCGCGTGGTCGCGTCGACGGTCGAGGTCCGGCACGTCCTCCCGGTACTGCTCGGCGACCACCTGGAGTTCTTCGGCCGTACGTCCCGGAGCATCACGCCACCACGGCGCCACCAGACACAGCCGCACCAACTCGGGCAGACCGAGCGCGAGCGGTCCGGACGCGCCGTCGAGGCTGACCTACACCACGGGGCGTTCCTCGCCGCCTGCGCCGACGAAGCAGTACGCGTCCCCCGAGCCCGCCCGCGCGAACTGCTCCAGCCGGGCCCCGGAGGCGAGCCGGATCCCGTCCTCCAACAGGTGGTCGGCCGGGTTCGTCGCGTCGAGGTCCGCGACTGCGGCGAAGAAGGCGCCGACCTCCGCGTCGGAACTCAGCAGGGGCAGCAGGGCGCCGGGGTGGGCGACCGGGTCGGTTGGTGCGTCACATCCGTTCACCCCGCCCACCGTATGCGGAGCCTCCGACAGGGCCCGAGGTGGACGTCCGGGGCCGGGGCGAAGTGCGGCGGGCCGGGGTCAAGAGCCGACGGTCGGTCGTGGGGCGGAGCCGGGACGCGGGCCTGCTCGGTGCGAGGGTTGTCTTCCGAGCGGTTCCGATATATCGTTGACGCATCGCGACCGATCAACGATGGAATGGAGTGATTGCGATGCGTTCCCGTGGAGAAGACTTCGGATACGAGCACGAACACGGACATGGACACCACGGCGGACCCGGCCATCGAGGTCGGGGCGGCCTCGAGGGGCGACGCGGGGCTTTCGGGCCCTTCGGACCGGGTGGACCCGGTGGCCCCGGCTTCGGTGGACCGGGCTTCGGCCCCGGCCCCTGGGGTGGGCGTGGCGGTCGGGGCGGACCGCGGGGGAGGGCGCGGCGCGGCGACGTGCGCGCGTCGATCCTCGCGCTGCTCAAGGACCGGCCCATGCACGGTTACGAGATGATCCAGGAGATCGCCGAGCGCAGCGGCGGGGCGTGGAAGCCCAGCCCGGGTTCGGTGTACCCGACCCTCCAGCTGCTGGAGGACGAGGGCCTGATCACCAGTGAGGCGGAGGGCGGCAAGAAGCTGTTCTCGCTCACCGAGTCCGGCCGCACCGCGGCCGACGAGGGACCCGACGCGCCCTGGGAAGAGGCCGGGCGCGGGGTCGACTGGGAGACGCTGCACGAGATCCGGCAGGCCGGATTCGGCCTCATGGAGGCCTTCGGCCAGGTCTGGAAGACCGGCAGCAAGGATCAGCGCGACAAGGCGCTGAAGGTCATCAACGAAGCCCGCAAGAAGCTGTACCTGATCCTCGCCGACGAGGACTGACGGCATGCTGTGGTACCTGCCGGCGCCCCGTGGAAGTGTTTCCGCGGGGCGCCTTTCCGCATACGGGGTGCCGGGTCCCGCCGTGCGCGATGCGGAACCGCGCGGGACTCAGGCCACCAGTCCGGACAGCTTGCGCAACGACTCGTCGAGCGCGGCCGTCGCCGAGTCCTTGAGTTTGCCGGCCATGAGGGAGACCGCGGCACCCGTGAACTCGCCGTCGATCCGTACCGACGTGGCGTCCCCGTCGGGGGTGAGCGTGTAGCGCGTGGTGACGTTCACCGCCATCGGGCCCTTGCCGCGGATGGCCAGGACGTGGCCGGGCTCCAGTTCCTCGATCGTCCAGGTGACCTCGGCCGGGAAGCCCATGAGCTTCATGTTCTCCGCGAAGGTGCCGCCGACTTGGAACTTCTCGGGTCCGCCGTTCGGGAAGTTCGTGTGCGTCGCGTTCCACTCCCCGTATCCCGACCAGTCCGTGAGCCGGTCCCAGATCTTCTCGGCGGGCGCCTCGATGCGTGCTTCCGCGCTGACTTCGGCCATGCGACCACCCCTTTGTGTCGGCGGCTGCGCCCGGCGCAGCTCCGGTGTCGCGGAACGTAGCCGCAGGCCCGGCAACATTCAATACTGATGAACCGTCAGAATTGCGGGAGGCGGCTGAGGGGCTCGGAGAGAGGGGGCAAGGCGGCGCGCCCCCCTCGGGAAGAATCGGCGCGAAGTCATCCGCAGGGAGGAGAATCCGCACAGGGTTGCCCACCCTGTGTCGGACGCCAAGATGCTGCCCGCCGGGGATGCCCCGGCTCCGCGGGGCTGATGAGGTGGGAGATGTGTCATCCCGTATCCCCCAGCAGTCCGCCGCCGCGAGCGGCCCGAATCCTCCTGACAACGATGCCGGTCTCAGCGCGGAGCTGGCCTCGGTGGTCTCCGGTGCGCGAAGACGGGCGCTGCGGGACGGCGACCGGCAGATCGACACGGCTCATCTGCTGCACTCGCTGCTGGAGTCCGACCCCGAGGTGCGCGCCGCTGTCGACGGGGGAGCGCAGCTCGCCCGGCTCCTCGGCTACCTCGTGCAGCGCAGCATCGGCTACGGACTGCGCTGGCAGGGCACCGTCGAGGATTCCGGCGCCGTCCCGGTCGTGACCGAGGCGGGCTGGTCGCCCGCGGCGGCCGGCGCGATGGAGCGGGCGCAGGAGAGCGCCCTGGTGCGCGGGGACGAACGCGCCCGAGGCCTCGACCTGCTCGCCGCGCTCGTCGCCGATCCCCGGTCGAGAGCGGTCGAGGTCCTCGCGCATGCCGGGGTCGACGTCCCGGTGCCGCCGGAAGGGGCGGCGACGGAGTCCAGTCGTTGAGACAGGTGTCATCGGGGATGACGGTCATGTCATCGCCTGTCATCATGTGCCCGTGCATACGTCTCAGGGGAGTCAGGGCAGTGGTGGCAGAGGGGTGGGCCTGGGGCTCGCGCTCGTGTCGGCGGTCGCCTTCGGCGGATCGGGTGTCGCGGCCAAGCCGCTGATCGAGGCGGGGCTCGACCCGCTCCACGTGGTGTGGCTGAGGGTCGCGGGCGCGGCGCTGATCATGCTGCCGTGGGCCGTCTGGCACCGGGCGCTGGTCAGGCGCCGCCCCGCGCTGCTCGCCGGGTTCGGGCTCCTCGGCGTGGCCGGTGTCCAGGCCTGCTACTTCGCCGCCATCTCCCGTATCCCCGTGGGTGTCGCCCTGCTCGTGGAGTACCTCGCTCCGGCGCTTGTCCTCGGCTGGGTGCGGTTCGTGCAGCGCAGGCCCGTCACCCGTGCCGCCGCGCTCGGCGTCGTCCTCGCCGCCGGCGGACTCGCCTGCGTGGTCGAGGTGTGGTCGGGGCTGAGCTTCGACCTCCTGGGGCTCCTGCTCGCGCTCGGCGCCGCCTGCTGCCAGGTCGGCTACTTCGTGCTGTCCGACCAGGGCGGCGACGCCGGGGACGAGGCACCCGAACCGCTGGGTGTCATCGCGTACGGGCTGCTCGTCGGCACGGTCGTGCTGACCGCCGTCGCCCGCCCGTGGACGATGGACTGGGCCGTCCTCGGCGGCAGCGCGGACATGAACGGCACGTCCGTCCTCGCCTCGCTGCTCCTCGGCTGGATCGTGCTGATCGCCACCGTCGTGGCCTACGTCACCGGGGTGCTCTCGGTACGCAGGCTCTCCCCGCAGGTCGCGGGCGTGGTCGCCTGTCTCGAAGCGGTGATCGCCACCGTCCTCGCCTGGGTGCTGCTCGGCGAGCATCTCTCGGCTCCGCAGATCATCGGCGGAGCGGTCGTCCTGCTCGGCGCCTTCATCGCGCAGTCGTCGGCTCCGGCGAAGCCCTCCGACGGACCGGTGGCCGGTGGGCCGGGCGACGCCGAAAGGGAGTTGTCGGCCCACGGAACCGCCGTCTAGGCTGCGGATCATGCCAGCGACGCTCGTTCTTCCGCCTCCGGCCGCCTGAGGCGGGCGTTCCGAAGACCCGCCCGGCCCGCGCCGGGCGGAACGGCGCTGCCCGCAGAAGAAGCCCGAGGACCTTTCCGTACGTCCCCGCCGCCACGGCCGGGACGACGACGTGGTCCCTTCCCGAACTTCTGCGGAACTGCGGAGAGAACACGTGTCGAACGCGAACACTTCTTCCGGCCTGCCCATCGGGCGAGGCCTGCTCTATCTGATCGTCGCCGGTGCCGCCTGGGGCACCGCGGGCGCGGCCGCGTCACTGGTCTACCGGGCCGGTGACATGGGGCCGGTCGCCCTCTCCTTCTGGCGCTGCGCGGGCGGGCTCGCCCTGCTGCTCGCCGTGCGGGTGCGTCCGGGGCGGCGCCCGGTCCGTCCCGCCCTCCGGGAGCCGCTCGGCGGCAGGGCACTGCGGATCGGTCTCACGGGGATCGGCCTCGCGGTCTTCCAGACCGCCTACTTCGCCGCTGTCGAGGCGACCGGGCTCGCGGTGGCGACCGTCGTCACGCTGGGCGCGGGGCCGGTGCTCATCGCGCTCGGCGCGCGGCTCACCCTGGGGGAGCGGCTCGGGCGCGGCGGGAGCACGGCCGTCGTCGGAGCGCTCGCCGGGCTCGGAGTGCTGGTCCTGGGTGGTGAGGGCGCGACCGTACGGCCCTGGGGCGTCCTGCTCGCCCTGCTCTCGGCGGCCGGATACTCGGCGATGACCCTGCTCACCCGCTGGTGGGGTCGCGACGGCCGGGCCGACGGGTCCGCCACGACGGTGGGGGCGTTCGCCGTCACCACCGTGTGCCTGCTGCCCCTCGCGCTCGCCGAGGGGATGACGCCGCACACCGCGCACCCGGTCCAGACGCTGGCCCTGCTCGCGTACATCGCCGCGGTTCCCACGGCGCTGGCCTACGCCCGCTTCTTCGCGGGTGCCGCCGTCGTCCGCTCGGCGACGGTGTCCGTGATCATGCTGCTGGAACCGGTCAGCGCGGCGGTACTCGCCGTCTGCCTGCTCGGCGAGCGGCTGACCCTGCCGACCGTCGTCGGCACCCTCCTCATGCTCGGCTCCGTCGGGGGACTCGCGGTGGCCGAGGCGCGCGCCGCGGGGGCCGACCGCCGTTCGACGGCGGAGCGGGAGGCGGCGCTCGTGTGAGGACGGCGGGGTCGCGGGTGCGGGCCGACCGGACCGCACCCGCAACCCCGGCTCCATGCGCCGGCCGCGCCGGCCGCAGGTCCCGCGCGACCGGCGGGCCGTCAGCCGGCCAGGTAGTCCGGAAGCTCGATGCCCGGGGCCAGGTCGTCCGCCGGGACCGGGGTGCCGTGTCCCCTGGTCACGGGGACCACACCGGTCCAGTACGGAAGACCGAGGTCCTCTTCGTCGTCGTTCGGACCGCCGGTGCGCAGCTTGGCGGAGACCTCGTTCAGGTCGAGGCTGATCACGGCGGTGGCCGCGAGTTCCTTGGCATTGGCGGGCCGGGAGTCGGCCGAACGTCCGGCGACGACGTGGTCGACCAGCGCGTCCAGGGCCAGGCGCTTCTCCTCGGGGTCCGTCACCTGGTGGGCGATGCCGTGCACCACCACGGAGCGGTAGTTGATCGAGTGGTGGAAGGCCGAGCGGGCGAGGACGAGTCCGTCCACGTGCGTCACGGTGAGGCACACGGCCAGACCGGGATCGGCCTGGCCGGTCATCCGCAGGGGGCGGGACCCGGTGGAACCGTGGACATAGAGCCGCTCACCGGCCCGCGCGTACAGCGTCGGCAGCACGACCGGGGCGCCGTCGCGGACGAAGCCGAGGTGGCAGACGTATCCCTCGTCGAGTATCGCGTGCACCATCTCGTGGTCGTACGCGGCACGCTCCCTGGAGCGGGTCGGGACGGTGCGGTCGGTCGGGGTGTAGGCAGCGGACTGCGTCGTCCTCGGCTGGGTGCTCGTCTCCGGCATTGCCTTCTCCATTGCACTAGTGCATAATCTTGTTTGTGCTAGGAGAGTATCGGATCGAAGGGCGCCGCGCAGCCGACATCGCTGCCAGTGTCGAGCGCGCGGTGGGGTCGGGGGAGCTGGAGCCGGGACAACTGCTCCCGCCGATGAGGGAGTTGGCGGAGCGGCTCGGGGTCAATCCGAACACGGTCGCGGCCGCCTATCGCACGCTGCGGGAACGCGGGGTGATCGAGACCGCGGGCCGGCGGGGCAGCCGGGTGCGGTCGAAGCCGGTCACCACGGGACGGGAGTACCTCCGGGTGGAGGTCCCCGAGGGCGTCCGGGACCTCGCCCACGGCAACCCCGACCGGACGCTGCTGCCCGGCCTCGCCGAAGCCTTCGCCGTGGCGGGCCGGGAGTCCGACCTGCACCCCGTGCAGTACGGGGAGGACCCCGTGGAGCCGGAGTTGGGGCGCGTCGCCCGCGCCGACCTCGACGCGGACGGAGTGCCCGAGGGGCCCGTGGTCGTGACCTCCGGATCGCTCGACGCCATCGAGCGGGTCCTGGCCGCGCACCTCAAGCCCGGCGACGCGGTGGCGGTCGAGGACCCCGGCTGGGGCAGTGTGTTCGACCTCGCTCCGGTCCTCGGCCTGCGGACGGTCGGGGTCGGTGTCGACGACGAGGGCCCGCTGCCCGACGACGTACGGCGCGCGCTGGCCGGCGGGGCACGGGCCCTGATCGTCACCGACCGGGCGCAGAACCCCACCGGCGCCGCGGTGACCGCCGCACGCGCGCGTGCCCTGCGCTCCGTGCTCGCCGAGTACCCCGAGACCCTGCTCGTCGAGGACGACCACGGTCACCGGATCGTCGACGTGCCCCTGCATCCACTCGCCGGGGTCACCCGCCACTGGGCGTTCGTGCGCTCCGCCGCGAAGGCCTACGGACCCGACCTGCGGCTCGCCGTGCTCACCGGGGACGCCGTCACGGTCGACCGCGTGCACGGCCGGCAGCGGCTCGGCCCCGGCTGGGTGAGCCGGCTGCTGCAGAAGGCCGTGGTCCATCTGTGGACCTCCGGCGCGGTCGACGTGGTCGCCGTGTCCGACGCCTACGGAAGGCGCCGCGACGCCCTGATCTCCGCCCTGGAAGCGCGTGGCGTCGCGGCGCACGGGCGGAGCGGCATGAACGTCTGGATCCCCGTCCCGGACGAGACCGGGGCCGTCGCCCGTCTGCTGCACGCCGGCTGGGCGGTCGCCCCCGGCGCCCGGTTCCGGATGAGCGCGCCGCCCGGCATCCGGATCACCGTCTCGCCCCTCGGGCTCGACGACATGGAACCGCTCGCGGACGCCGTGGCCGCGGCCGTGGGTCCCGGTCCCGCCCGCCGCTACGTCTGAGGTGCGCGTGGTGGCCGAGGGCGGCTCCGGTGACGCGCCGGACGCCGGTCGCCCCGCGGGTCAGCGGCGCGGCTTCGCCTGGGTCAGGGCCGCGCCCGCCAGGACGATCACCGCGCCGACCGGGGTCGACCAGGCCAGCGACTCGCCGAGGATCGCGACACCGGCGGCGGTGGCGATGACCGGGATGAAGTACGTGACCATCTGTGCCGTCGTCGGGCCGACCTCGGCGACGATGCCGTACTGCAGGAAGATCGCGAGGCCGGTGCCGAGCGCGCCCAGAGCGACGATCGCGAGCAGGGGAACCACCGGGAATCGGCTCGGCAGCGTGGTGAACAGCGGCGTGACGAAGGCGAGTTGTACGGTCGCCAGGAGCAACTGGACGCCGGTCATGGACAGGTGCGAGGCGCCGGTGCCGGCCAGGGTGCGGCGGACGTAGATCCAGCCGACCGGGTAGCTGAGCGAGGCGAGCAGGGCCATCGCGGTGCCGGTGGCGTCGAGACCGTGGAAGCCCTGCCAGACGCCGAGGACGGTCAGGACACCGAGGAAACCGATACCGAGGCCGGCGACCCTGCGCCGGGTGGGCCGGTCCTCGGAGAGGGCGACCAGGGAGAGCGCCATGCCCCACAGCGGTGACGTCGCGTTGCAGATGCCGGCGAGCGTGGACGGGATGGTCAGCTCGGAGTAGGCGAACAGGGAGAACGGCAGCGCGTTCAGCAGCAGGGCGGCGACCGCGAGATGACCCCAGGTGCGCGCCCCGCGCGGCAGCCGCTCCCGCTTCACCGCCATCGCGGCCACCAGCACCGCCGTCCCGAACAGCAGCCGGCCGAAGGTGACCTGGAAGGGCGCGTAGCCGTCCGTGCCGACCTTGATGAGCAGGAAGCTGAACCCCCAGATCAGGGACAGGACACCGAACCGGATCCGCCAGTCCAGGGCGGTACGGGGGCGGGCCGGGGTGCCGGTCGGCGATGCGGTGCGGGGTGTGGCGACGGTGGTCATGAGGCCACGATGGGGCACCGCGATGTCGTAGCACAAGCGAGAAGTTTCGAGCGGTATCTCGTAGCATCGCTTACATGTTGAATCTGGAGCGCCTGCGCACTCTCGACGCCCTCGCGCGGCACGGCTCGGTGAGCGCGGCGGCCGAGGGGCTGCACGTGACGACGTCGGCCGTCTCGCAGCAGATGTCCAAGCTGGAGCGCGAGGTGGGCCAGCAACTGCTCGCCAAGAACGGCCGGGGTGTGCGGCTCACCGACGCCGGGCGGCTGCTCGCCGAGCACGCGGCGCGCATCCTGTCCCAGGTCGAGCTGGCGCGGTCGGACCTGGAGGCGCACCGCGGGCAGGTGGTGGGCGAGCTGAGGCTGTCGGCGTTCCCGACCGCGGCGCGCGGGCTGTTCCCGGCCGCGCTCGCCGCGCTGCGCACCGAGCACCCCGGACTGCGGGTGCGCTCCAGTGAGTTGGAGCCGGAGGCCGGGGTCGCGGGAGTGGTCCGCGGCGACCTCGACCTCGCGGTGGTGCTCGACTGGTACAACAAGCCGATGCCGCTGCCCGACGGCCTGGTGAAGGCGTCGATCCTCGACGACCCCGCCGATGTGGCGATGCCCGCCGGGCACCGGCTCGCGGGCAGGGACGAGGTGGACCTCGGGGAGTTCGCGGACGACGAGTGGATCACCTGGAACGAGGGCGAGTTCTGCCACGAGTGGCTGATGTTCACCCTGCGCTCCAAGGGTGTCGAACCGCACGTCGGACATCGTGCCGCGGAGACGCACACCCAGCTCGGGCTGGTCGCCGCCGGCCTCGGCGTGTGCGTGGCCCCCCTCCTCGGACGCCATCCGATGCCCGAGGGTGTCGTCACGGTCCCCGTCCGCCAGCGGGTGCGTCGGCACGTCTACGTGGTGTGGCGGGCCGACGCCGACCGGAGGCCGTCGATCAGGGCGGCGGTGGACGCCCTGCGCAGAGCGGGAGAGGCGGTCAAGTGAGCCGCCCGGTGCGGCGGTTCGGCTACATCGGGGGCAGCTTGCGGAAGTCCCAGGAGGCGATGGCGTCCGGGGTCAGCCGCATCCAGGCGTGCCGGCCGTCGTGCGGCATCTCCTCCAGCCCGAAGTTCTTCCGCGCGAACAGGGTCTCGGGGACGTCGAGTTCGGCGCACAGCTCTCCGGTCCGAGGGAACTCGCCCACGAACTCGACGGTGCCGGACAGCTCGACACCGCGCAACTCCCCGTACTCCTCACCCGAGTCGATCACGACGGCGACGCGCGGATCGTTGCGCAGCTGCACCCAGCGCTTGCTGCGCACCACCGAGTAGAGCCACAGCGAGGTGCCGTCCCAGGTGAACCAGAGCGCGCTGACGTGCGGGACGCCGTCCTTCGACACGGACGCGACGCGGCAGGTGCGCTGGGTCGTGAGGAACTCGTCCAGTTCACCGGGAGTCATCATGATCTTCCGGCCTCGGCGCTGAGTGACGGCCATACGGTCCCCTCGTCCTGTGTCTGTGGGCCCCGCTCCCTGCGGACCGGGGTCTCTGACGTTCCGTCAGAAAAGCATGAGGTGTCTTCCGTCCTCACGCAATGGTCGTTACGCTCGCCCGCCCCGACCCACGACGACAAGGAGAGCCATGCCGTCGTCCGAGCACCTCAGTGAACTCCTCGACCCCGCCGGCACGGTCCTGCTCACCATCGAGTGCCAACAGGGTGTCGTGGGCCAGGACAGCGCGCTACCCGAACTCGCCAAGGAGGCACGCTCCTCCGGAGTGCTGGCCCGGGTGGCCCGCCTGGTCGACGCGGCGCACGAGAGCGGTGTGCAGGTCGTGCACGCCGTCGCCGAACGACGCCCGGACGGCCGCGGCGCGAACCGCAACGCCCGGCTGTTCCGCGCGGCCGAACGCCTGCCCGTGCAGCAGCTGACCGGCACCACGGCGGTGCGGGTCGCGCCGCCCATCGAGGTCGCCGAGGAGGACTTCGTCGTGCGCCGCCTGCACGGACTGTCGCCGATCGCAGGCACCGACGTCGATCCACTGCTGCGCAATCTCGGCTGCCGCACCCTCGTCGTGACGGGCGTCTCGGCCAACATCGCTGTCCCCAACGCCGTGTTCGACGCCGTGAACCGCGGCTACACCGTCGTCGTGCCGTCGGACGCCATCGCGGGGGTACCCGCCGAGTACACCCCCGCGATGATCCGGAACACCCTCGCACTGGTCGCCACCATCACGACGACCGACGACGTGCTCGCGTGCCTCAAGGGGCCACGGCGATGACGCCCGGCACGCTCACGCGAGTTTGATCGAGTCGCCCTCGACGGTGATGGTCGCGGCGGCCAGGGCGCTGGTCGCGGGCCCCTTCTTCACACTGCCGTCGGTGGCCGAGAACTGGCTGCCGTGGCAGGGGCAGGTGATCACGCCGTTGGCGATCCCCTTGACCGCGCAGCCCTGGTGGGTGCACTTCGACGAGAAGGCCTTGAAGGTACCGGCCGCGGGCTGGGTCACGACGACTCCCTGGTCGGCGAAGACCTTGCCGCCGCCCTCCGGAATGTCCGTGGTCTTCGCCAGCTCCGTGCCGCCGCCTGCCCCGCCGCCCGAACTCTTGCCGCCGCTCCCGCCGTCGCCGGAGCCCACACTGTCGGACGCCTTGTCGTCCGCACCGCACGCGGTCAGCGCCACGGCGAGTCCCGCCGCGCCGACCGCCGCCACGACGGTGCGCCGTGCCGGACCCGGCACGGGGTGAAGCGATTCGCTGGTCATGCTGACGTTCCCTTCGACGGACGGAGGTGGTTCTGATCAGAAGTACGGTCGGGCCGTCCGCCCTGTTCAGGGCATGAGGACTTCTTGACCGGATCGACAGCCGGTCGACAGGAACGGCCGCCCCGAGGGGGCGCTCCCGTCCGGCCAACCGGTTCCGGCGCGGCCCGCGGGCTGCGTCCGCCGGACGTGAACGCCCCAGTAACCTGGGGCGATGCTCAAGGAAGTCAACGCCACCCGGTACATCACGCCGTTGCGTGAGGGCGGATCGCTGCCGGGACTCGTCGAGGCCGACGACCTCGGGACGTACGTCATGAAGTTCACCGGCGCCGGCCAGGGGCGCAAGACACTCGTCGCGGAGGTCGTCTGCGGTGAGCTGGCGCGCCGGCTCGGACTGCGGGTGCCCGGCCTCGTGACCATCGGCCTCGACCCGGTCCTCGGCCTCGGCGAACCCGACCAGGAGGTCCAGGAACTGTTGAAGTCGAGCGGCGGACCGAACCTCGGGATGGACTTCCTCTCCCGCGCCCTCGGCTTCGACCCGCTGGCCTTCGAGGTCGGACCCGAGGAGGCCGGCCGGATCGTCTGGTTCGACGCCCTGGTCAACAACGTCGACCGGTCCTGGCGCAACCCCAACCTGCTGATGTGGCACGGCGAACTGTGGCTCATCGACCACGGCGCCACGATGATCTGGCACCACCACTGGCCCGGAGCCGAGACCTCCGCGGCCAAGCCGTACGACATCGCCGACCACGCTCTCGCGCCCTTCCGCCCGGACATCGCCGCCGCGGCCGCCGAGCTGGCCCCGCTGATCACCGAGGACCTGCTCGCCGAGGTCACCGCCCAGATCCCCGACGCCTGGCTGGCGGACGAACCGGGATTCGAGTCGGCCGACGCGCTGCGCCGCGCCTACGCGCGACCGCTGCTGGCCCGGGCGGGCGTCATCCACCGGCGGATCAAGGGCGCCGACGGCATCCACGGCACCGAGGGGGACATGTGAGCGAACGGGACGTCTTCGAGTACGCGCTGCTGCGGGTGGTGCCGCGCGTCGAACGCGGCGAGTGCTTCAACGCGGGTGTGCTGGTGTACTGCCGCGCCCGGACCTTCGTCGCCGCCCGGACCCATCTGGACGAGGGCAAACTGCTCGCGCTCGACCCGGGCGCGGACGTCGCGGGTGTGCGGGCCGCGCTGCGCGCCGTCGAAGGGGTCTGCGCCGGAGGGAAAGCCGCCGGTCAGGCGGCGGGGGACGATGCCGGGCGGCGTTTTCGCTGGCTGATCGCACCCCGCTCCACGGTCGTCCAGCCGGGCCCCGTGCACACCGGCCTGACCGCCGATCCGGAGGCCGAGACCGAGCGGTTGCTCCAGCTGCTGGTCAGGTAATGGATCACATGCGCGCGGTGTGCCGTTGACACCGGGTGCCAGGGCTTCTAGCGTCACGTCTGCTGAAGGTACTAAGCGGTCGCTCACCGGACGGGCGTACCGTGTGAGCCGCAGGTCCTTCGGGGCTCCCGAAGGCGCCGCAAGGTTGTCGAGACAGCTTGGCCGGGCTTGGGCCGGCTTTTCCAAGGGCGAGGAGAACCAGCAATGTCCACCACTGAGCAGCGCGTCGCCGTAGTCACCGGTGCCGCGCGCGGCATCGGCGCCGCGACCGCCGTACGTCTGGCCGCCGAGGGCCGCGCCGTCGCGGTGATCGACCTCGACGAGGCCGCGTGCAAGGACACCGTGGAGAAGATCACCGCCGCCGGCGGCAAGGCCCTCGCGGTCGGCTGCGACGTCTCCGACGAGGCCCAGGTCGAGGCCGCCGTCGCCCGCATCGCCGAGGAGCTCGGCGCGCCGACCATCCTGGTCAACAACGCGGGCGTCCTGCGCGACAACCTGCTGTTCAAGATGAGCGCGACCGACTGGGACACCGTCATGAACGTGCACCTGCGCGGTGCCTTCCTGATGGCGAAGGCCGTGCAGAAGTACATGGTGGAGGCCAAGTTCGGCCGGATCGTGAACCTGTCGTCCTCGTCGGCGTTGGGCAACCGCGGCCAGGCCAACTACTCCACGGCCAAGGCCGGTCTGCAGGGCTTCACCAAGACCCTCGCCATCGAGCTCGGCAAGTTCGGCGTCACCGCGAACGCCGTCGCGCCCGGCTTCATCGTCACCGACATGACCGCCGCCACCGCCGCCCGCGTCGGCATGGACTTCGACGACTTCCAGGCCGCGGCCGCCACCCAGATCCCCGTGCAGCGCGTCGGCAACCCCGACGACATCGCCAACAGCATCGCGTTCTTCACCGGCGAAGCCGCCGGATTCGTCTCCGGCCAGGTGCTGTACGTGGCCGGCGGACCGCTCAACTGAGGCCGGGGGAAACCGACATGACCACTCTTCCCGAACTGTCGGGCAAGGTCGCGCTCATCACGGGCGCGAGCCGCGGTATCGGCTACGGCGTCGCGGAGGCCCTGGTCGCCCGCGGTGACCGGGTCTGCATCACCGGCCGCAACGAGGACGCCCTCAAGGAGGCCGTCGAGGCACTCGGCGCCGACCGTGTCATCGGCGTCGCCGGCAAGGCGCACGACGAGGCCCACCAGGCCGTCGCCGTCGAACGCACCATGGAGGCCTTCGGCCGCGTCGACTACCTGGTCAACAACGCCGGTACGAACCCGGTGTTCGGCCCGATCGCCGAGCTCGACCTCAACGTGGCGCGCAAGGTCTTCGAGACCAACGTCGTCTCCGCGCTCGGCTTCGCCCAGCAGACCTGGAAGGCGTGGCAGAGCGAGAACGGCGGCGCCATCGTCAACATCGCCTCCGTCGCAGGCCTCGCGCCCTCGCCCTTCATCGGCGCGTACGGCATCAGCAAGGCCGCGATGATCAACCTCACCGTGCAGCTGGCGCACGAGTTCGCGCCGAAGGTACGCGTCAACGCGATCGCGCCCGCCGTCGTGAAGACGAAGTTTGCGGCCGCACTGTACGAGGGCCGTGAGGCGGAGGCCGCCGCGGCCTACCCGCTCAACCGGCTCGGCGTGCCCACCGACATCGGCGGGGCAGCCGCGTTCCTCACCTCGCAGCAGTCGGACTGGGTCACCGGTCAGACGCTCGTGGTCGACGGCGGTCTCTTCCTGAACGCCGGCGTCGCCTGAGACACCGTCGGGGAACATTCCCCGAGCCCAGGGCCGGTGGCCTCCCGCACGCGGGGGACCACCGGCCCTCGTGTTGTGGGGAGTCGACAACGCGGGTGCCCGCGCCGAGCGACGCGGAGTCCGATATCCGGAGTGCCGGACGGTCCACAGGATCCTGACAACGTAGTCACAAACATGCTGATCAAGTGCCCTGCCGCGAACACGGTTCCGATACCGGAATGCTGCGGTATGGTCTGCCGACCCTTGGTACGGCAGATCGAGGAGCGTGCGCGTGTTCAACCGGAACAGATGCCTGAGACAGCTGGCTGCGATCACGTCCATAACCCTGGTGGCCGGATGCGGCGTCTTCTCCTCGGGCTCGTCCGAAGACAAGGGGCCGATCGTGGTGGGCACCACGAGTGCCCCGAGCACGCTGGATCCCGCGGCCTCCTGGGACGGGTCCTGGGAGCTGTTCCGCAACATCTACCAGACCCTGCTGGGCTACCCGAACGGTTCGGTGAGCCCGCAGCCGGACGCGGCCGAGAAGTGCGCGTTCACAGACGGAACCAACCGCACCTACCGCTGTGAACTGCGGGCGGACCTGACGTTCTCCGACGGAGACCCGCTGGACGCCCGGGCGGTCAAGTACTCCATCGACCGCATCAGGAAGATCAACGTCCGGGGCGGCCCCGCCGGTCTGCTCGGCAGCCTCGAACGCGTCCAGGTGCTCGGCAAGCGCGAGATCGTCTTCCACCTCAACCAGCCGGACGCCACCTTCCCGTTCGTGCTGGCCACCCCGGCGATGTCGATCGTCGACCCCGAGGAGTACCCGGCCGGCTCCCTGCGCAAGGGCGACCGGATCTTCGGCTCCGGGCCCTACAGCCTGGAGTCCTACCAGGAGGGCAAGCAGGCCGAACTCGTCAGGAACAGTCACTACGAGGGCTTCGCCGAGCGCCGGAACGACGCGGTCACCATCCGCTACTTCCCGGACTCGGCCCAGATGGTGGGGGCCCTGAAGGACCGGAAGATCGACCTCACCTACCGCGGTCTCGCCGCCTCCGACATCGTCGACCTGCAGGGCGGCGGCACCGACAAGGACCTCCAGCTCGTCGAGGGCGCGGGCACCGAGATCAGCTACCTGGTCTTCAACCCCAAGGACCCCTGGGCCGGCAAGGCCGCCGTCCGCAGGGCGATCGCGCAGATCGTCGACCGGCCGGCCATCGCGCACAAGGTCTACCGGGACACCGTCGACCCGCTGTACTCCATGGTCCCGGCCGGCCTGGTCGGTCACACCACCGGCTACTTCGACGCCTACGGCAGCCCCAGCGCGTCCAAGGCCCGCAAGATCCTCCTGGACTCCGGGATCGACCGCCGTGTCCCGCTCACCCTCTGGTACACGACCGACCGCTACGGCTCCGAGACCGCTCCGGAGTTCCGCGAGCTCAAGCGGCAGCTCGACGCCTCCGGCCTGTTCACCGTCACCCTCAAGAGCCGCCCCTGGAAGACCTACGAAGCCGGCTACCGCGACGGCGAGTACCCGGTGTTCGGGCGCGGCTGGTTCCCCGACTTCCCGGACGCCGAGAACTTCATCGCCCCCTTCGTGGGCGAGCAGAACGCGCTCGGAACGCCGTACCCGGCGCCGCGCATCACCGAGCACCTGCTGCCCGACTCCCGCGGGGTGAGCAACCGCGCCGCCGTGGTCAAGGAGTTCGAGGAGGCGCAGCAGATCCTCGTCGACGACGCCCGGCTGCTGCCCCTGTGGCAGGGCAAGCAGTACGTGGCCGCGAGCGGGGAGATCTCCGGCGGCGAACGGGCCCTGGACCCGTCGACGATCATGACGATGTGGGAGCTGGACCGCAAGACCAGCTGGTAGCGGGCCCGGACCGGCGGCGGTGACGTCCGCGTGCGGTCGGGCGGCCGGGGCCTGTCGCCCGGCCGGGCTCCGCCGGACGGTGGGCGGTACGGGGCACGGAACCCGTTGTCAGTGGGCGACGGTAGGTTCTGTGGTCTGGAAGTGACCGCACATCGGAGGAAGTTGACGTGACCGATATCGCCATGCTGCCCGAGTCCTGGCGCGGAGTACTGGGCGAGGAGCTGCAGCAGCCCTACTTCAAGGAACTCGCCGAGTTCGTCGAGGAGGAGCGTGCGAAGGGCCCCGTCTACCCTCCGCGGGAGGAGGTCTTCGCCGCGCTCGACGCCACGCCGTACGAGCGCGTGAAGGTCCTCGTCCTCGGTCAGGACCCGTACCACGGCGAGGGCCAGGGACACGGCCTGTGCTTCTCGGTCCGCCCGGGAGTGAAGACCCCGCCGTCGCTGCGGAACATCTACAAGGAGATGAAGGAGGAGCTAGGCACCCCGATCCCGGACAACGGCTATCTCATGCCGTGGGCCGAACAGGGCGTCCTGCTGCTCAACGCGGTGCTGACGGTGCGTGCCGGTGAGGCCAACTCGCACAAGGGCAAGGGCTGGGAGAAGTTCACCGACGCGGTCATCCGCGCGGTGGCCGAGCGTCCCGATCCCGCGGTCTTCGTGCTCTGGGGCAACTACGCGCAGAAGAAGCTCCCGCTCATCGACGAGACACGGCACGTGGTGGTGAAGGGGGCGCACCCCTCCCCGCTGTCGGCGAAGAAGTGGTTCGGCTCACGTCCGTTCACGCAGATCGACGCGGCCGTGGCGGCGCAGGGTCACGACCCGATCGACTGGACCGTTCCGGACCTCGGCTGAGACCGGCGTCCGCCGGCGTCCGTCGGCGCCCTCCGATGGGTCAGGACCGTCACCGGCCTGGCCCATCGGTGCACGGGGGCGCCTGAGCGGGATTGTCCGTGGCTCGGGCTAGCGTCGGCGGAGACAGTGACGAGCCTGGAGGACGCGGTGGCGGAGCAACAGGAGCAGGCGGCGCCGGACGCCATGATGACCAGGATCGGACAGGCCGTCATGCTGCACCACGCCGGTGACCGCGAGGAGGCCAGGACTCGTTTCCTGGACCTGTGGGAGGAGATCGGCGAGGGCGGCGACGCCCTCCACCGCTGCACCCTGGCGCACTACATGGCCGACACCCAGGACGATCCCGCGGACGAACTCGCGTGGGACCTGCGAGCCCTGTCGGCCGCCGACGAGCTGTCGGACGGCAGGGTCGCCGAGCACCACCAGTCCCTCGCCGTACGCGCGTTCTACCCCTCGCTCCATCTGAACCTCGCGGCCGACTACGTGAAGCTCGGACGGTCCGAGGCGGCGCGCACCCATCTGGGCCACGCGCGCGGAGCGACCGGCGCGCTCGCGGACGATCGCTACGGGGACGGCGTCCGGGCCGCGATCGGCCGCCTCGAACTGCGCATCAAGGGTCCCGGCAGCTCGGTGGAGACGGACCGACCCGACCGTTTCGGCGGTCCCGGGGGAGAGACCCTGGGACCGCCGAGACAGCGTCCGTGAGAGCGGGCGGAGTGCCGAGGGCCGGGATCAGTGTCCGTAGGTCCCGGAACAGATGACCGCCTCCGGACTGTCCGCCTTCCAGCCGCCGTAGGCCCTTCCCAGGGCGCACACATCCGCGTTCTTCGGCACGTCGGGGGAGACACGCGGGGCGGCGGCGCGGGGCTCGGAGTGGTGCGGCGCGGCAGGAGGGGCCGGGCGCGGGTGACGCTGGTGGGGACGCGCGGGCGCCGCCGGTGCCGCCGCCTGCGGGGGAGCGGCCCGCTGCCGGTGTGGCGCGGCGGGCTTCGGCTTCCTGGAAGGGGCGACGCGTTCCAGGGCTTCGCGGGCCGGTGCCTGCACGATCTGCGGTTCCGCCCTGCCGCCCGGCTGCGGCACGGCGGATCCGGACGGGGCGGTCGGCGGGCCGGAGGCGGGGGGCCGCTGGACCGTCATACAGCCGGAGAGGGCGGTGACCGCCACGGTGACCAGGAGCGTCGCGGTCGTCGTCGTTCGATGCACCCCGGCAACTCTGCTGGTTCGCAACGGCTTTGGGGAGCGGGGAGACGCAGGTTGCCCCGCACGAGTGATCCTTCCGCTCCTCCGGCGGGTGTGGGACGCGGCGGGCTGACGACGGAGAAGGTCATGAGCCGGGGCGCCACGGTGACTGCGAGCCAGGTCCATCGAGGGCGTTCGCGGTCTCTGGGTCGTCGGCCCGGGAGGTGTGGCCCGGGCGGTCCGCGATCGCGACGAGCGAGTGCCACCGAACTGCCCCACACAGGGCGGCGATCGGTGCCGACCACGGCGGACCTGCGCTTTTCCCGCGCCGCGCGGACGACATCGCCGACGGACGCCCGACGCTGCGGCCGTATGCTTCCGACGGAGCACGGTCTCCGGCCCCGCCCTCGGACGGTCGCGCCGGGACAGGCGCGCGCGGACAGGCCCGGACGAACGAAGGAGATCGCTGTGAAGGTCGGCTGCATCGGACTCGGCGACATCGCGCAGAAGGCGTATCTGCCGGTGCTCGGCGTGCAGCCGGGGATCGAGCTGCACCTCCAGACACGGAACCCCGAGACGCTCACCCGGGTCGCCGACACCCTCCACCTGCCGGCGCCGCAGCGCCACACCGACCTGGACGACCTCCTGGCGCAGGGCCTCGACGCGGCGTTCGTGCACGCGGCCACGGTCGCCCACCCGGAGATCGTCACGCGCCTGCTGGAAGCGGGCGTCCCGACGTACGTCGACAAGCCGCTCGCCTACGAACTCGCCGAGTCCGAGCGGCTCGTGCGGCTCGCGGAGGAGCGGAACGTCAGCCTCGCCGTCGGCTTCAACCGCCGTCTGGCCCCCGGCTACGCGCAGTGCGTCGAGCACCCGCGCGAGCTGATCCTGATGCAGAAGAACCGCACCGGGCTGCCCGAGGCCCCTCGGACGATGGTCCTCGACGACTTCATCCATGTCGTCGACACCCTGCGGTTCCTGGTACCCGGCCCGGTCGACGACGTGACCGTCCGTGCCCGCACGGAGGGCGGCCTGCTGCACCACATCGTGCTCCAGCTCGCCGGAGACGGCTTCACCGCTCTCGGTGTGATGAACCGGATGAGCGGCTCGAACGAGGAGATCCTCGAGGTGTCGGGCCAGGACACCAAGCGGCAGGTCGTCAACCTCGCCGAGGTCGTGGACCACAAGGGACAGCCGACCGTGCGGCGGCGCGGGGACTGGGTGTCGGTGGCCCGGCAGCGGGGCATCGAGCAGGTGGTCCTGGCGTTCCTCGACGCCGTCCGCGCGGGAAAGGTGCTCAGCGCCCGGGACGCGCTGGCGACTCATGAGCTGTGCGAGCGGGTGGTCCTGGCGGTTCAGGAACGCTCCGTCGCACTCTGAGCGCCCGGGCGCCCTCCGTCAGACACAGCGCTGCCAGGACGAGCAGGGCACCGTGCACCGGCCAGTCCCCGAACCGGACGTACGGGGTGACGCCGGTGGCCAGCGGCACCTCGTACACCGCGGCCTCGCTCGCGTCCGTGCCGAGCCAGGAACCGATCCGCTCGCCGCTCGGGCCGTACACCGCGGAGACTCCGGTGAGCGTGGCGTGCACCATGGGGCGGCCGGTCTCGGCGGCCCGCAGCGCGGCGAGCGAGGCGTGCTGCTCCGGCGCCCAGCTGTGCTGGAAGCTCGACGTGGACGACTGGGCGAGCAGCACCTCGGCACCGTCCTCGGCGAGATGGCGGCTCATGTCGGGGAACGCGGACTCGAAGCACACCATGGGACCGATGCGCAGCCCGTGCCCCACGTCCATCACCACCTGCCCGGTGCCCCGCATCCGGTCCTCGCCGGCCGCCTTGCCGACGGAGGTCGCCCAGCCCAGCAGGGAACGCGCCGGCACGTACTCGCCGAACGGGACCAGCCGCATCTTGTCGTAGCGGTCGCCGGTCGGGCCCTGCGGACCCACCAGCACCGAACTCTTGTAGATCCCGGGCCGGTCGGTGCGGCGCGCGTCGACGTTCACCAGGATGTCGGCACCCACCTCGCGTGACAGTGTCGCGATGCGGTTCGCCAGGTCGGGCCGTCCGGCGAGGTCGTGCCCGACGCTGCTCTCGCCCCAGACGACCAGATCGGCTCCCCGGCCCGCGAGTTGCCGGGTGAGGACCTCCTCCCGGTCGAACCGCCTGTCACCGCCGGCGCCGCCGTCCACGACGCCGGGCTGCACGACGGCGATCCGTATGCGGCCGTCGACGTCCGGGCGCGGCGACCACATCCAGGCGGCCGAGGTCGCGGCGGCCGTCGCGACCAGTCCGGCCACGGCGGGCAGCCGGGACTCGCGCACCGCGACCAGGACGGCGATCGCGACATTGACCGCGACGAGCAGGAAGCTGAGCAGCCACACCCCGCCGACCGAGGCCAGCCGCAGCGCGGGTTCGACCTGCCACTGGCTCGAACCGAGCAGACCCCAGGGACCGCCCAGTCCCTGCCAGGAACGGACGAGTTCGACCGCCAGCCACCCCGAGGGCAGGACGAGGAGGGCGGCGCCGATCCGGCCCGCCGAGGGCACTCCTGCCAGGAACCGGCGGACGAGCCAGCCCCAAGGGGCCCACAGCGCGCCGAGCAGGGCCGCTATGAGGACCGTGAAGACATGCAGGCTCGGCAGCAGCCAGTGGTGCACGGCCAGCATGAAACCGAGCCCGCCGAGCCAGCCGTCGTACGCGGCACGCCTGCCTGTGGGCGCCGCGCGGGCCAGCAGGATCCAGGGCACCAGCGCGACGTACGCGAACCACCACCAGGACGGGGCCGGGAAGGCGAGCATGGGCAGCGCGCCGGCCAGCGCCGCCACGATGTTCCGCCTCCAGGGGGAGACGAGCCATCGGTCGAGCGGACGATCGGGCCTCTTCACAACGTGCCTCCCTCCCCGGTGGTCCCTCCAGTGTGCGCGTCCCCGACGATCTACGACAGGGGGCACGGAGAGCGGGGCGGGGCGCGCACCGGGGAAAGCGACCCAGGTCGTGACACCTGGCACGTTGGCGGGGAGGAGGGAGGGGGTAGTGCGGGCCGGTGGTGCGGTGGTGCGGTGGTGCGGTGGTGCGGTGGTGCGGTGGTGCGGTGGTGCGGTGGTGCGGTGGTGCGGTGGTGCTGAGGGGCCCAGGGGGCCGGGATGCGGAGGTGACCGGGAGATGCGGGCGCCGGGGTCGTGGGGGTCCGGTGGATCAGGATGTCGCCGGGGCGTGCCGGCGGGGTTGCGGCATCCGGCGCCACTTCTCCTCGACGACCACCTGACGCAGCCGCCAGCCGTCGTCCGTACGCAGCAGGCCGAAGGCGTAGCGTCCGCCGCACACGAAGTCGGGGGCGGTGGAGGCTCCGTCCTGGCCGGCCAGCCTCATCGGGTTGATGTAGTCCGCCTGGAGCAGGGCGGTGTCGCCCGCGTTCTGGTCCAGGA
Source organism: Streptomyces sp. NBC_01428 (assembly GCF_036231965.1). Taxonomy (NCBI): domain Bacteria; kingdom Bacillati; phylum Actinomycetota; class Actinomycetes; order Kitasatosporales; family Streptomycetaceae; genus Streptomyces; species Streptomyces sp. NBC_01428. The sequence goes on from NZ_CP109499.1 coordinate 7,651,718, forward strand.
GGTCGAAGCGCACGCGCCGGTTGACGATCAGGTGCTGGCGCATCGAGAACAGCTCCAGGCTGGTGGCGAGCCACTCCGCGACCTGACCGGCGTCGCCCTCGATGCCGCCGGCCGTGCGGTAGTCGGCGCGTCCGTCCTTCGTGAACAGCCTTCGGTAGGCGTCCCAGTCGCCGTCGTCCACCGCCACCGCGTACTCGGTCACGAGTCCGTCCACGGCCAACCGGTCCATCACGGTCGCGAGTTCCACGCGCTGCGTCATCGGCTCAGTGTTGGCCACCGGGCGTGCCACGCCAAGGGGGTGGGCGGGGTTATTCGGTGTCCGGCCGCTTCGGGTTCCGTTTCCGCCCGAGTCGCCGGGACCGGGGACGGCGGGCAGGGACCGGCGACCACGGCCGGTGAGGCGTCCGCGGAACCGGTCTGCCATCGTGGGTGATCCACTTCGACCGCGGACCCGGGGTGCCGCGGTCGGCCGAACCAGGAGGTTGTCATGACACGTCCCGTCACGATCGTCACGGGCGGCAGCCGGGGCATCGGGGCCGCGACCTGTGTGCGGCTCGCGGCGGACGGGCACGACGTGGTGGTCGGCTACGTCAGCGATGCCGACGCCGCCGAGCGGACGGCGTCCGCCGTGCGTGAGACCGGTGCGCGCTGTGTCACGGTGCGTGTGGACACCTCCGACGAGACCGATGTGGAGCGGCTGTTCGCCACGGCGGAGGAGCTGCTCGGACCGGTGACGGGACTGGTGAACAACGCCGGGGTGACCGGGCCGCTCGGCCGTCTCGCGGACGCCGATCCCGCAGATCTGCGGCGGGTGCTGGAGGTCAACGTGCTGGGCACGCTGCTGTGTTCGCGTCGTGCCGCCCGCTCGATGGCGGCCCTGGGCGGTGGTGTCATCGTCAACGTGTCCTCGGCCGCGGCCACCCTGGGGAGTCCCGGCGAGTTCGTGCACTACGCGGCGAGCAAGGCGGCCGTCGACGCGCTGACCACGGGACTCGCCAAGGAACTGGGTGCCGACGGCATCCGCGTCAACGCGGTCGCTCCCGGGATGATCGACACCGAGATGCACGCGGCCATGGGCGCCCCGGACCGAGCCGAGCGCGCTGCCCCGTCGGTTCCGCTGGGCCGGGTCGGCCGGGCGGAGGAGATCGCCGCCGCCATCGCGTGGTTGATGTCAGACGACGCGTCGTACGCGACGGGAGCGGTGCTGCGGGTGTCCGGCGGGCGCTGATCCGGGAGAACAACGGGCTTTCGGCCGGCGCTGAGCCGGGGAAACCGACGTGCCTCCGGCGGACGATGACCCCGGAGGCACCTGCGGGCTTCCGGTGGGCGGACTTCAGGCCGCCTCGATGATCTCCCCGCGGATCGCCTCGGCCCACCGCACGACCAACAGCTCGTACTCCGCCCGCTCCTGCGCGGACAGGGATCCGCCCGCCCGCATCCACAGGGCACGGATCTGTTCGTTTAACGCGGCGGCCGAACGCACGGAACCAGAGGGATCGAAGTCGGGGGACATGCGCACCAGCCTAGGGGCAAGGACTGACACTGCGCTACCGGACGGCTACGCAACCCGTATGCCCTTCGTCACGACGAAACGGAACGACGTCACGCGGTGTGCCGAACTTCCTCTGTGGAGAAGCCGGTTGACCTGGCCCTCTGCGCCGTCGCGGGGTCGTATGGGAGGTCAGCCCGCCGACTCGGCCGCGTGCGGGCTCAGTGTGCCCATCGTGACCAGCGCGATGATGACGATGCCGAGGACGATCCGGTACCAGACGAACGGCATGAAGCTCTTGTGCGAGATGAACTTCATGAACCAGGCGATGACCGCGTACCCGACGCCGAAGGCGATGAGCGTGGCGAACATCGTGGGGCCCCAGGCGACATGGCCCTCCGCCGCCGCGTCCTTCAGCTCGAAGGTGCCGGAGGCGAGGACGGCCGGCATGGCGAGGAGGAAGGAGTAACGGGCCGCCGCCGCACGGGTGTACCCCATGAACAGGCCACCGCTGATCGTCGCGCCCGAGCGGGAGACGCCGGGGACCAGGGCCATCGCCTGGCAGAGGCCGTAGATCAGGCCGTCCTTGGTGTTCAGGTCCTCAAGTGCCTTGCGCTGCTTGGCCGCCCGGTGTCGGCCGCCCGTCTCGTCGCGGGCCGCCAGCCGGTCGGCGACGCCTATGACGATGCCCACCACGATCAACATGGTCGCGGTGACCCGCAGATCGCGGAAGGGCCCTTCGATCTGGTCCTTGAGCGTGACGCCGAGCACGCCGATCGGGATCGAGCCGACGATCACCAGCCAGCCCATCTGGGCGTCGTGGTCGCTGCGCATCGCCTTGTCGGTGAGCGAGCGGAACCACGCCGACAGAATGCGTCCCACGTCCTTGCGGAAGTAGATCAGCACGGCCGCCTCGGTGCCCAGTTGGGTGATCGCGGTGAAGGCCGCACCGGGGTCCTCCCAGCCCGCGAACGCGGCGGTCAGCCGCAGATGCGCGCTGGAGGAGACGGGAAGGAATTCGGTCAGCCCCTGGACGAGTCCGAGGATGAGGGATTCAAACCAAGACATGAAGTTACGTGGTCCAAGCGCTGATCGAGGGAGGGCGACGGGCACGCCGTATCGCGGTGCGAGGTGATCACGGGTGTTGAGGGCAGCGTAGCGCCCGCGTCCGAACATCCCGCCACAGGGGTTTCACCGGCTCCCCACGCGAGGTTCGCCCGGGGACACCGGTACGCCTGTGGGCCGGCCCGGCGGAACCCGGTCGTCCGACCGCCCCTGTGCCACCGCGGGCAGCCCTACGCCACCGCCGGCCCGGTCACCGTCCACCCCGGGCTCTGGGGGTGCGGCGTCAGGGTGTGGTGGTCGACCTGCTCGCCGCATTCGCGGCAGACCACCTGGGGGACCAGCTCGTGACCGCAGGTGTGCTCCAGCACCATGGGCCGCGCACCGTCCTCCTGGAGGTGGCGGTCGCCCCACGCCATGAGGGTCAGCAGGACGGGCTCCAGCTCCAGCCCGGCGGCCGTCGCCCGGTACTCGTAGCGCCTGGGCCGCTCGCTGTACTGCACCTTCTCCAGGACGCCCGCGTCGACGAGGCGCTTCAGCCGGGTGGTCAGCACATCGCGCGGGGCGCCGGTGTTGCGGACCAGCTGGTCGAAGCGGGTGGCGCCGAGCGACACCTCGCGCAGGACCAGCAGGGAGTACTTCTCGCCGACGAGGGCGAGGGTGGCGGCGATGGAACAGGGGCGCGCGTCCTTCATGGGCCCAGTCTACGGGGAGGGTTGGATGTTCCAACTCACTCGGTTACTCTTGGGTCACTTAGTGGGTTGGAAAATCAAACGCACTGAGTCGCGGTGCGTCGCCCCGGCGCATCCCGACGTGGCGCGCCGAGCGCGGCCCGTCGAACCCGCCCGGCCGCCGGTCCCCGACCTCGGAGACCTCGGAGACCTCAGAGACCTGAGAGGCATCCCATGCGTGACGCCGTGATCGTCGAAGCCGTACGCACGCCCGTGGGTAAGGGCAGGCCGAGCGGCTCGCTCGCCCACGTCCACCCCGTCGAACTCCTCGCCCACACCCTCCGCACACTGGTCGAGCGCGCCGGGATCGACCCGGCGCTGATCGACGACGTCGTCGGCGGCACGGTCGACCAGGTCGGCGAGCAGGCCATGAACACCACGCGGTACGCCGTGCTCTCCGCGGGCTTCCCGGAGAGCGTGCCCGCCACCACCGTGGACCGCCAGTGCGGTTCGTCCCAGCAGGCCGTCCACTTCGCCGCGCAGGGCGTCATGTCGGGGGCGTACGACATCGTCGTGGCCTGCGGTGTGGAGTCGATGAGCCGGGTCCCCATGTGGTCGAACGTGCCCGCGGGCACGGACCCGTTCGGGCCCGGGGTCGCCGAGCGCTACCCCGAGGGGCTGGTGCCCCAGGGCATCAGCGCCGAACTCATCGCCGCCAAGTGGGGCATCTCCCGCGAGCGGATGGACTCCTACGCCGTGCAATCGCACCGCAGGGCGGCCGAGGCATGGGACAGCGGCCTCTTCGATGCCGAGGTGGCACCGCTGGAAGGCGTCACCCGTGACGAGAGCGTCCGCCCGGGCAGTACACCCGAGACACTCGCCGGTCTGAAGCCCGCCTACTACGACGCCGGGTTCGGCGACCGCTTCCCGCAGATCGACTGGTCGGTCACGGCGGGCAACGCGAGCCCGATCAACGACGGCGCGTCGGCCGTGCTCATCATGTCCGGCGAGACCGCCGACCGTCTCGGCCTGCGGCCCCTCGCCCGGCTGCACAGCTTCGCCGTCACCGGGTCCGACCCGCTGCTCATGCTCACCGGCGTCATCCCGGCCACCGAGAAGGTGCTGCGCAGGGCCGGCCTCGACCTCGGCGACATCGACCTCTTCGAGGTGAACGAGGCCTTCGCGGCCGTCGTCCTCGCCTGGCAGCAGGAGACGGGCGCCGACCTGTCCAAGGTCAACGTGCACGGTGGCGCGATCGCGATCGGTCACCCGCTCGGCGCGAGCGGCACCCGGCTCACCACGACCCTCGTGCACGCCATGCGCGTCCGCGGAGCCCGCTACGCGCTGCAGACGATGTGCGAGGCGGGCGGCCTGGCCAACGCGATGATCCTCGAGGCCGTCCGCCCCTAGGACGCCGTGCCGCGCAGGTGGTGGCGCTTGCGCCAGGCCACCACGGCGCCGACCAGGGCCGGAACCGCGATGAACCCCATCGCGATGAGGAAGGCCGGAGAGGTCGGCGACGACGCGCGGGCGCCGGCGACCGCGTACGCGGCGGTGTTCGGGATCGAGCCGAGCGCCGTCGCGAGCAGGAAGGGCAGCCAGCCCATGCGGGAGACGGCGGCGCAGTAGTTGGCGGCCCAGAACGGCACGCCCGGGAAGAGCCGGGCCACCATCATCGAGCGGAAGCCGTGCCGGCTGAGCTGTCCGTCCGCCGCCTTCAGCCAGCGGGCCCGCAGCAGGGGGCGCAGCGCGTCCTGCCCGAGGATGCGGCCCAGCCCGAAGGAGACGCCCGCGCCGAGCACGGTGCCCGCCAGCGCCGTGGCGAGGCCCAGCTGGGAGCCGAACAGGGCGCCGGCCGCCAGGTTGAGCAGCGGTCGCGGCACGAACGCGACGGTGCACAGACCGTACGCGACGCCGAACGCGAGCGCCGCCGCCGCGCCGCCGAGCTGGGGCGGCCAGCCGTCCGCGAGCAGCCGCTGCGGTTCGAAGAGCAGCACGCTCGACGCGGCGCCGGCCAGCAGGACGAGCAACAGGGACAGGCGTGACCAGGGCGAGAGGAGCACTCTCAGGCAGCGGGCGGCGGTGCCGGTGCGTGCGCTGTCGAGGGCTGCGGGCGCTGCGCCGACGAGCTCGGCGGCGACGACCAGATCGGTGGTGACGCCGAGCTTGTCTGCGATGGCCTGGGGACTGGCCGTGGCGGTGCCCCCAGAGCGGTTGGTGGCATCGAGCATCCGGTGACACTAACCGACGCATGTGTGTGATCGCCGTATGGTTCGTCTCATGGGCGTCACAGCTTCCGGAACGTCAGGTGCTCCGTTCGAGGCGCCGAACAGCCCGCTCGCGGACACTCTGATGGAGCGGCTCACGGTCGTCTACCCGGCTGCCGCGGATCCCGAGCGTGCCGCGTCCATGCGCGCGTACATGAAGGACATCGCCCCTTTCCTCGGGCTGAGCACGCCCGATCGCCGAGCCCTCTCGCGGACCGTGCTCCTGGACACCGCCCGCCCCGACGAGAGGGACTGCACCGCCCTCGCGCTGCGCTGTTGGGAGCTGCCGGAACGCGAGTACCAGTACTTCGCCGTCGACTACCTGCGCCGTCATGTGACGCGTCTGTCCTCGGAGTTCCTGCCGGTGGCCCGGCACCTCGTCGCCACCGTCTCCTGGTGGGACACGGTCGACGCGCTCGCCGCGCACGTCGTGGGCGGTCTCGTGACCGCCGACCCCGGCCTGCGCTCCGAGATGGACGCCTGGATCGAGGACGACGACCTGTGGGTCGCCCGGACGGCGCTGCTCCATCAGCTCCGTCACAAGGAGGCCACCGACGTCGAGCGGCTGTTCGCGTACTGCGTCCGCCGGGCCGGGGACACGGACTTCTTCATCCGGAAGGCGATCGGGTGGTGTCTGCGCGAGTACGCGAAGACGGACCCGCAGGCGGTACGGGACTTCGTGGCCGCGGAACGCGAGCGGCTCGCACCGCTCTCCTTGCGTGAGGCCCTCAAGAACGTCGGCCCCTGAACCACGGGGGCGCCTTTCCGCGAACCCTCGCCTCCTGAACCCGCGTTCACGGTGCGAGGCCCCGGTGCGCGCGGAGGGAAAACCATTCGACGGGGGACGACGCGTGGGCGAGTATCAGCTCATGTTCCGGTACGCCTTCCTCTTCGCAGCATCCGCAGTCGCGGATGCGCCGAAGGCTGCCGTCCCGTTCATTGCGGCAGCCGTCGACGGCGCCCGAAGCTGACCCTTCCCGGATCGTCCGGCGGACCCCGCAGGGGGAGGGTCGGCAACTCCTGGGGGTCCCCGCTCCGGCCCGTTCGCGCCGGGGCCATCACTCGGCTTCGCCGACACCGAAGAGGCTTCGAGGTACAGCCATGCCCAAGACGGCTTACGTGCGCACCAAACCGCACCTGAACATCGGCACCATGGGTCACGTCGACCACGGCAAGACCACCCTGACCGCCGCCATCACCAAGGTTCTCGCCGAGCGCGGCTCCGGCACCTTCGTCCCGTTCGACCGCATCGACCGGGCTCCGGAGGAGGCCGCCCGCGGCATCACGATCAACATCGCGCACGTCGAGTACGAGACCGACACCCGGCACTACGCGCACGTGGACATGCCGGGCCACGCCGACTACGTCAAGAACATGGTCACGGGCGCGGCCCAGCTCGACGGGGCGATCCTCGTCGTGTCCGCGCTCGACGGGATCATGCCGCAGACCGCCGAACACGTGCTGCTCGCCCGGCAGGTGGGCGTCGACCACATCGTCGTGGCCCTCAACAAGGCCGACGCCGGGGACGAGGAGCTCACCGACCTCGTGGAGCTGGAGGTCCGCGAACTGCTCTCCGCGCAGGGGTACGGCGGCGACGCGGTACCCGTCGTACGGGTGTCCGGCCTCAAGGCCCTCGAGGGGGACCCGCGTTGGACCGCGTCGATCGACGCGCTGCTCGACGCGGTGGACACCTACGTGCCGATGCCCGAGCGCTATCTCGACGCGCCGTTCCTCATGCCCGTCGAGAACGTGCTCACCATCACCGGACGCGGAACGGTCGTCACCGGTGCCGTGGAGCGCGGCACGATCCGCGTCGGTGACCGCGTCGAGGTGCTGGGCGCCGGCGTCGACACGGTCGTCACCGGCGTGGAGACCTTCGGCAGGCCGATGGAGGAGGCGCAGGCCGGTGACAACGTGGCGCTGCTGCTGCGCGGGGTGCCCCGTGACGCGGTCCGCCGCGGGCACATCGCCGCCGCGCCCGGCAGTGTCGTCCCGAGCCGTCGCTTCACGGCGCAGGTGTACGTCCTGTCCGCCCGCGAGGGCGGCCGGACGACCGCCGTCTCCACCGGATACCGGCCGCAGTTCTACATCCGCACCGCGGACGTGGTCGGCGACGTCGACCTCGGCGAGCGGGCGGTGGCCCGGCCCGGCGACACCGTCACCATGACGGTCGAGCTCGGGCGGGACGTCCCGCTGGAGCCGGGGCTCGGCTTCGCGATCCGCGAGGGCGGCCGGACGGTCGGCGCCGGGACGGTCACGTCGATCGCCTGACCGGCTCGGCCGCCCGGCCGGGCCACCTTCGCTCCACCCGTGTCGCCGCCCGGCGGGGCGACGACACGGGTGCCCGCCTGCACGGGTGCCCCCATGCCCGTGCACGCGGGCCGCGGGCGTGTGCCGGAAGGGGGAGACCGCGGTCGGCGATCGGGCCGCGCGGCACAGGCGGGCACCGGTCCTGCTGTCCGGATCCGGCCGCCGGGCTCCCCGGGCGGCGGGACCGGCGGCAGGCCGCACAATGGAGCCGTGGACGAGCCGATACCCGTGACGCGGGCCGTGGATCACGGCACCGCGAAGCTGATGCCCGACGTGGACCGGAAGCGGGCGTGGCTGCTGACCGTGGACGGCGCACCCCAGTCGTACGTGGACCTGGATGAGCCGGCGCACCTGGAGTTCGAGTACACGCGTCGCCTCGGGCACGTCCTGGACACGGTGGCGGAGCCGGGGCGGCCACTGGACGTCCTGCACCTCGGCGGCGGGGCGCTCACCCTGCCCCGGTACGTCGCGGCCACCCGGCCCGGTTCACGGCAGGACGTGGTGGAGGCGGACCGGGGCCTGCTCGCGCTGATCGGCGAGCACCTGCCGCTGCCCCCGGGCACGGGCGTCACCCTGCACGGCGCCGACGCCCGGCACTGGCTCGAAGCCGCGGCCCCCGACTCCGCGGACATCCTGATCGCCGACGTCTTCGGCGGCTCGCGCATCCCGGCCCATCTGACGTCCACCGCCTACGCGCAGGCGGCCGAACGGGCCCTGCGTCCGGACGGCGTCTACCTCGCCAACCTCGCGGACGCGGCTCCCTTCGCCTTCCTCCGGTCCCAACTCGCCACATTCTCGACCGTGTTCGAGGAACTCGCCCTCATCGCCGAACCCGGGGTACTGCGCGGCCGGCGCTTCGGGAACGCCGTGCTCGTGGCCTCCCACCAGCCCCTCGACACGGCGGCCCTGGCCCGCCGCACCGCCGCCGACGCCTTCCCGGCGCGCGTCGAACACGGCGCCGCGCTCAGGCGTTTCGTCGCCGGGGCCGCGCCCGTCGGGGACGAGGACGCGGTCCCGTCACCCGAACCGCCCGGCGGATCCTTCGGCATCGGCTGACGCGAGCGTCCCGCCGGACACCTGGGCACCCTCCGCGCCGAGCAGCGGGACACCGTCGGCGGGGGACACCGGCGTCCGCTGCGCCACCTGCCGGGTGCGGCGCGTCAGGTTCCGTACGTCCGGCACGCACAGCACCGCCGCCGTGACCACCACGACCAGCACCGAGCAGCCCCAGAGCGCGGACGTGCGGCCGAAGGCCTGCTCGGCGGGGCCCGCGAGAGCGGTGGCCAGCGGGACCATGGCGACCGAGCCGAACCAGTCGTAGGCCGACACCCGGGAGAGCTTCTCCTCCGGGATCTCCTGGTGCAGCGCGGTCATCCACGAGACACCGAACACCTCTATCGCCAGACCACTGACGAACATCACCGCGTACAGCGGGCCCACCGGGACGGGGACCGCGAGTGCCGCGGCGGGCGCCGCGAGCGGGAAGACGCAGAGGGTGCCGGCGAGCAGCAGCCGCCGGGGCTTCCACCGGGTCATGAGCAGGGCGCCGCCGACGGTTCCGGCGCCGAACGCGCCGAGGGCCAGCCCCCAGGGCCCCGGCCCGCCGAGGCTGTCGCGGGCGACCAGCGGACCGTAGACCGCGTCCGCGGCGCCGACCACCGCGACGACGACGGAGAACTGCGCGACGATCGTCCACAGCCAGGGGCGGCCGACGAACTCGTGCCAGCCGTCGCGGAGATCGGCGAGCAGACCGCCGCCGGGTGCGCGTGGCGGTATGTGGCCGACGTCCAGGAAGGACCGCAGCCCGCCGGCGACGGCGAACGCCACCGCGTCCACGGCGAGCACCCAGCCCGGTCCGATCACGGCCACCAGCGCTCCGCCGAGGGCCGCTCCGCCGAGGCCCGCGCCCTGCATCGCCATCCGGAACACCGCGAACGCGCGGCCGGCCTGTTCACCCTCCACGGAGGACATCAGCATGCCCTCGGCGGCGGGCCCGAAGAACGCCTGTCCGGTGCCGCCGAGCGCGGACAGCAGCATCATCTGCCACAACTGCGCGTGACCGCCGAGGACCAGGAGCGCGAAGGCGCCCTGCGAGACGCAGTTGAGGACGTTGGCGGCGACCATCACCCGGTGCCGCGGCAGCCGGTCCGCGACCGCACCGCCGATGAGCAGGAACAGGACCAGCGGCACCGTCCGCGCCGCAGCGACCAGACCGACGTCGCCACCGTCGCCACCGGCGGCGAGCACCGCGAACGCCGCCGCGATGAGCGCGCCCTGGCTCCCCAGGTTGGTGACGACCGCGGCGGCGGTCAGCAGGGTGTAGTTCCGTCCCGCCCAGGAAGGGCGTCGGGTGCGGCGGGGGAGGGCGGCGGCTGAGGTCACCCCGTGACTATCGCCGCCCGCCGCTCGACTTGCCAAACCGATTGCATTCGCGTCGAGCGAACGCCCCGCCGGGCCGGCCTCCGACCCCGAGGAGCCGGACTCCGGGCCCAGGGAGCCGGACCCCGGCCCTCAGGAGCCGGTTGGCGTCCCGTGCAGCCGGACCGTGCTGAGGATCTTCCGCACGGTCGCGTCGGGGACCTCTTCCTTGACACCCTTGGCGCCGTAGAACGTCCACGAGACGAAGTCGCCCGCCGAGTTCTTGAAGGCGAACGTGGTCGCCTTGCCGTCGGAGTCGCACTTGCCCTTCTTGGGGACTCCCGTGGAGTACGTGGTCGCGACGCTGCCCTTGACGCCCGACGCCGTGGTGTACGTCTCCGACTTGCCGACCTTCAGCAGCTTCTTCGACGACTCCTTCTGGTCGGTGTACCCGCCGAAGACCCATACGGCGGCGTCGTTGCGCGCCACGTCGGCCGTGTCCTTGGCGCCGCTCTGGCCCTTGGTGCCCGCGGCGGCCAGTGACGTGTCACTGTCGTGACCGTCCTTGTCGTCGTCGGACGTGCACCACTTCTCCTTGAGGAACGCGGGCGCGGACATGCCGATGAACGGGGAGCCGTCGCCCTTCTTTTCGTCCTCGAAGCCGATGAAGGTGCCGGGCGTCTCGACCTTCCAGTCCGCCGGAACGTCGAAGGCGGTGCCCCACTTCGGGTTCACCACGACCTTCCAGCCGGCGACCGTCGCCTTCTCCTCGTCGCCGCCGCGCGGATTGTCGTCGCTTCCGCCGGCGCTCGCGCTCGGCGACGTCGAGGCGGACGCCTTGGGCGACTTGGACGCGTCACCGCCCGCGTTGTCGTCCTTGTCGCCGCCGCCCAGGACGAGGAACGCGGTGACCCCGGCGGCGATCACCACGGCGGAGGCCGCGACGATCGCGGTGACCTTGGTCTTGTTTCCGCCGCCCCCGCCCCCGCTGCCGCCGGACGGCAGGGGTCCGCCGAGCGGCTCGGTCGGAGCCCCCCACTGCGGTCCGCCCTGCGGCTGCCCGTACGGCGCGCCGGGCTGCTGGTACCCCGGCTGCTGTCCCGGCTGCTGGTAGCCGGGCTGCTGGTAGGGATTCGGCTGCTGGTACCCCGGCTGCTGGTACGGGTTCTGGTCCTGCGGGTTCTGCTCGCCCCCGGGCGGCTGCTGTCCTGGCCACATGGCCGGTAACGATAGAGGGGCCGGAGACCCGAGTGCCATGGCGGTCCCCGAAAGGAGCGGGTCGCCACCGTACTTGCCCCCTTTGGTCCCGGCTTGCGACCGGCGGCGACGTCTCCGGGGCCGGCGCACCCGGCAGGCCCGCCGGAACCGGTGACGGGCGGCGGGCTGGTCAATGTTTGCTACCCATGGGTAACATCGAGTCATGAGCGCAGACCAGATGACGATCGGCGAGATGCTCGCCGCGACCGTGCCGATGGCCCGGACCCTGAACCTCGAGTTCGTCGAGACCTCTCCGGAGAAGGCCGTCGTGGCGCTCCCGGACCAGGGCGACTTCCACAACCACGTCGGCGGCCCGCACGCGGGTGCCATGTTCACGCTGGGGGAGTCGGCCAGCGGGGCGATCGTCCTGGCCGCCTTCGGTGACCAGCTCGCGCGCGCCGTGCCGCTCGCCGTGCGCGCCGAGATCGCGTACAAGAAGCTCGCGATGGGCCCCGTCACCGCCACCGCGACGCTCGGCCGGCCCGCCGCCGAGGTCGTGGCCGAACTCGACGCCGGTCAGCGCCCCGAGTTCCCGGTCGCCATCGCGATCCAGCGCGCCGACGGCGCGGTGACCGGCGAGATGACCGTGGTGTGGACGCTCCGCCCCAACGGCTGAGCCGCACGGTGCACGCCGGGCCCTGATCGGGACGTACGAGCCGATAGGGGCCCGCGGTCGTTCCGGGCCCCCCTGCGGCTCAGGCCGTCGGCCCGGGCCCCACTGCGGCTCAGACCGCCGGCCCGGATCCGGCCGTGGCGACCGGCAGGGCGACCCCGGTGAGCCGTTCGGCCTCGCTCCACAGGCGGGTGTTGGTCCCGGGGTCGAGGGCCCGGCGGGTGACGCGTGCCGTGGCCGTCGGACCGACCAGCCCGAACCGGCCGCCCGGACCGTAGTAGCCGCCGGCCACCGCGTCGGGGCTGGTGGCGGCGTACAGGAGCGGCTCGGTGCCCTGTTCGACCTGCTGCTTCGGCAGGAAGTCCAGTGCGTTGAGCAGGGACCGCTTCGGCTTGTCCCGCCCGAGGCTCGCGCCGGCCGTCTGGAGGTTGGTGACCGTGTAGCCGGGGTGGGCGCCGGTGCTCAGCAGGTTCCAGCCGCGCTCGGCGGCGATCGCCGCGAGCTGCCGGGTCAGGATGAGGTCGGCCAGTTTCGACTGGGCGTAGGACAGGTTGGCGCTGTAGCGACGGCTCTCCCACTGGAGGTCCGCGAAGTCGATCCGGCCGTAGTTGGCGGTCCCGCTGCTCATCGTGGCGACGCGCGGGGCGCCCGCGGCGAGCAGGGCCGGCAGCAGTCGCACGGTGAGCGCGAACGGGCCGAGGAAGTTGCTGCCCATCTGGAGCTCGAACCCGTCCGCCGTGGTCATCCGGGTCGGGGGTGCCATCACGCCCGCGTTGTTGACCAGCAGGTCCAGCGGGGTGCCGTCGGCCAGGATCCCGTCCGCGAACGCCTCGACCGTCGCGAGGTCGGCGAGATCGACGTGGCGCACGTCGAGCCGGGCCTGCGGATGGCGGGCGAGGATCTCGGCGCGGGCCCGCTCGCCCTTGGCGACCGTACGGACGGCCATGATCACGTGTGCTCCGGCGGCGGCGAGCCGTCGGGTGGCCTCCTTGCCGGTGCCGCTGTTGGCTCCGGTGACCACGACGAGCTTCCCGGTCCGGTCCGGCACGGTGTACATGAGAACTCCTTCGGCAGATTCAAAAGACCAGTGGTCTCTTCTCTTCTCCGAACGTAGCAGACCGCCGGTCTGATAACAACAGACCGGGGGTCTGTAGTCTGGGGCCATGAGTACGTCCTTCCAGCGCGCCCGCAGCGAGGAACAGCGCGCCGTGCGCAAGCAGGCCATCCTGGACACCGCTGCCGCGATGCTGGCCGAGATGCCGGTCGCCCGGCTGAGCCTCAACGAGCTGAGCCGTCGCGTCGGGCTCGCGAAGTCGAACGTGCTGCGCTACTTCGAGTCCCGCGAGGCCGTGCTGCTCGAACTCCTCGACGCCGCCGAACGCGAATGGCTGGCGGGGCTGGAGGGGGAGCTCGGCGCGGCCGTCGACGACGGCGCGCCCGTGGCCGAGCGCGGCGACCGGGTGGCCGGGGTGCTCGCGGCGTCCCTCGCGGCGCGACCCGTCCTGTGCGACCTGATCAGCGCGCAGGCGGCCGTCCTCGAACGGAACGTCTCGCCCGTCGCCGCCGCCGAGTACAAGCACACCGCGATCGCCAACGTCGGACTGCTCGCCCGGCTGGTGCAGGCGCGCGTGCCCGAACTGGGCGACCGTGACGCCGGACGGTTCGCCGCCGCGACGATCATGGTCGCCGGGGCGGCCTGGACGCACTCGCAGCCCTCCGCCGCGATGCTCGCCGCCTACGAGGCCGATCCCCGACTGGCCGCTCTGCGGCTCGACTTCACGGATGTCCTGCGCGAGATGCTCGCGGTCGTCGTCGCGGGTCTGCTCGCTCGTGCGGCACGCGACGACGCCGCATCCGCGCCTGGAGCCTGAGGGTCCGGCCCCTGTCCCGCCGGGGCCGGGTGCTCTCGACGGACCGCACTCCTTCGGTACTTGTCCGACTCCGCGCTGTTTCTGTTCACTTCATTGACACGAGTCACCCCGGGTCATAGTTTTCGCGCCGTACCCACGGTGCCTGACGGACGGTCAAGTCGACTTCTACGCAACCGCGTTCAAGGAACGAACGCGAGGGTCGCCGGCACCGGTACACGCGGACCACGACGACGTGCCCGCGCACCGAAGGAGTGACGGCTCATGTCCCACACCTTTTCCCGGCGATCGGCCCTGCGACTGGTCGGCGGCGCCGTCGCGGTCGCCGCGGCCACCACCGCTCCCGGCTTCGTCCCCGGCGCCCACGCGGCACCCGGAACGGCTGCGGGCCCGCGCGTCGAGGGCCTGATCCGCAGACTCACGCTCGACGAGAAGATCTCCCTCCTGCACGGCGCGGCCGACCCGGACTCCCTCGGCCAGGCCGGCTTCGTCCCCGGCGTCCCCCGGCTCGGCATCCCCTCCCTGCGGCTCGCCGACGGCCCGGCCGGCGTCCGGGTCACCCGGCACGCGACGGCCCTGCCCGCCCCCGTGCTGCTGGCCTCCGCCTTCGATCCCGGACTGGCCCACCGCTACGGCCGGGTCATCGGACACGAAGGACGCGCACTCGGCCAGGACGTCCTGCTCTCCCCGATGGTCAACCTCATCCGGACCCCGTACGCGGGCCGCAACTTCGAGACGTTCAGCGAGGACCCGCTGCTCGCCGCGGACCTGGTCGCCGCCGAGATCCGCGGCATCCAGGGCGAGGGCCTCATCGCCACCGTCAAGCACTTCGCCCTGAACAACCAGGAGAAGGACCGCCAGTCCGTCGACGTCGTCGTGGACGAGCAGACCCTGCACGAGGTCGAGCTCCGCGGCTTCGAAGCCGCCGTCGACGCGGGCACCGGCGCCGTCATGGGCGCCTACAACAAGGTCGACGGCATCTACGCCTGCGAGAACCGGGCGCTCCTGACCGGCGTCCTGCGCGATCAGTGGGGCTTCGACGGCTGGGTGATGACCGACTGGTTCGCCGCCCACAGCACCGTCGCCGCGATCACCGCGGGCCTCGACATGGAGATGCCCGACGGCACCTACTTCGGGGCGGCTCTGCGGTCGGCGGTCCGGAACGGCACTGTCTCCGAGGCGTACGTGGACCGCGCCGTGCGCCGGATCCTCAGGGTGATGGACCGCTTCGGGCTGCTCGACGGGAGCGCTCCGGCCCGCCCCGCCCGCGACGCGAAGGCGGGCGCGGCCGTGGCCCTGGAGGTCGCGAAGGCGGGAGCCACCCTGCTCCGCAACGAGCACCACGTACTGCCCCTCACCGGCGCCGCGGCACGCGACATCGCCGTCGTCGGACCCACCGGCATGCTGCCCTTCGTCAGCGGCGGCGGCAGCGCGCACGTGGTGCCCGACCACGCCGACAGCCCCCTCGACGCCATCCGGGCCCGCGCGGGACACGGTGCCCGCGTCACCTACTCCCCGGGCGAGGACCTGTTCGGCAAGGCCGTCCCCGCGAGCGCGCTGAGCCCGGCGCTCACCACGGAGGCCCAGCAGGTCCCCGCGGGACAGGCATGGTCGTACGAGGGGACCCTCACCGTCGCCGAGCCCGACGAGTGGACCCTGGTCATCCACTATTCGGGCGAACGGCCCAAGGTCCTGCTCGACGGGCAGGACCTCTTCCCCGTGGCGCCCGGCTACGGGGAGTACTTCTCCGGCGGCCTGGTCTCCGCCGCCCCCGACGGGCTGGCGGTGCGGCGCGCGACTCTGAACCTCTCGAAGGGGGCGCACACGCTGAAGATCACCGCCAACGGCGGAAGCGCCGGACAGGTCTTCCGGCTGCGGCGCAGCACCGGCGCGACCCGCGCCCAGGACGTCACCGAGGCGGTCCGCGCGGCCCGGGCCGCGCACAGCGTCGTCCTGTTCGCCTACGAGGACGCCACCGAGGGCCTGGACCGTACGACCATCGCCCTCCCCGGGCACCAGGAACACCTCATCGAGGCGGTGTCCGCGGCGAACCCGCACACCACCGTCGTCCTCAACACCTCGTCCTCCACCTCCATGCCATGGCTGCGCCGCACCGCCGCCGTGCTCCAGATGTACTACCCGGGCCAGCAGGGCGCCGCCGCCACCACCGCCGTCCTGTTCGGCGACTGCGACCCCGGAGGCCGGCTCACCCAGTCCTTCGCCGTCGACGACGACCACCACCCCGTGGCCGGGGACCCGCGCCGCTACCCGGGCGTCGACGGCACCGAGGAGTACTCCGAAGGCATCCACGCCGGATACCGCTGGTACGACGCGGAGGGCGTGCGCCCGCTCTTCCCGTTCGGCCACGGACTCTCGTACACCTCCTTCGCCTACGACGACGTCCGCGTCCGGCAGGACCGGCGGGGGCTGCGGGTCGAGTTCACCGTGCGCAACACCGGGCGGCGCGACGGCGTCGAGGTCGCGCAGGTCTACGTCGGACCCTCGCCCCGGCTCGAACTCGACCAGGCGGTCCGGGTGCTGGGCGGCTACCAGCGGCTCGTCCTGCGCGCGGGGGAGCGGCGACGGGTCACCGTGCGGGTGTCCGCACGCACCCTCTCCTCCTGGGACACCAAGAAGCACGGCTGGGTGCTCGGAACCGGGCGCCGGACCGTCTGGGTCGGGGCCTCCTCGCGCGACCTGCGGCTCAGGACCAGCGCGGAGGTCCGTGCCTGATCCGGAGCGGGTGCGCCACGCGCCGGCCCCGCGGTCACCGCATGCCCCTCCCGTGCCGCCCCTGCCCCCGCGCCGACGGGCCGGGGGCGGCTGCCGGGCCCGCGCGACCGGACCCCGGTCCGGAGCGACCAGGTAGGCTTCCGGGCGTGCGCTCCGGGGGAAGCGCGCGCCGGGTGACCGAGCGAGACGCAGCCGCCCGGGTCAGGCACAGCTCAACGGGAGGAACCGGCGTTGCACGTCCAGGAGTGGCTAGAGACGGTGCCCGCGGTCAGTATCTACGCGCTGGTGGCCCTGGTCATCGGCGTGGAGAGCCTGGGCATCCCGTTGCCCGGGGAGATCGTGCTCGTCTCGGCGGCCCTGCTCTCCTCGCAGCACACCGGCATCAACCCCGTCATCCTCGGAGCCTGCGCCAGCCTCGGCGCGATCGTGGGCGACTCCATCGGGTACGCGATCGGCCGGAAGGGCGGCCGCCCGCTGCTCGCCTGGCTCGGCGCGAAGTTCCCCCGGCACTTCAGCGAAGGCCATGTGGCCACCGCCGAGCGGTCGTTCCAGAAGTGGGGCATGTGGGCCGTGTTCTTCGGCCGGTTCATCGCCCTGCTGCGGATCTTCGCCGGCCCGCTCGCGGGCGTCCTGCACATGCCGTACTGGAAGTTCCTGATCGCCAACGTCCTCGGCGGCATCGTCTGGGCGGGCGGCACCACCGCCGTCATCTACTACGTGGGCGTCGTCGCCGAGGCCTGGCTGAAGCGCTTCTCGTGGCTCGGCCTGGTCCTGGCGGTACTCATCGGTCTCGGCTCGATGCTGATCGTCCGCCGCCGGGCGCAGAAGTCGGCGGCGGAGCACGAGACGGCGGAGCCGGAGCCCGTCCCCGCCGACTAGCCCTCCGCCTCCCGGGTGGGACCGCTCACGCGTGGATCCCGCGGTGTGCCTTGGCCAGTTCCACGTACAGCGTGCCGTTCAGGGTGATGCCCTCGCGCTCCTCGTCGGTCAGCGAACGCCTGATCTTGGCGGGCACGCCCGCGACGAGCGACCCCGGCGGGACCTGCATGCCCTGCGGTACCAGCGCCTGCGCGGCGACCAGCGAACCGGCCCCGATCACCGCGCCGTTGAGTACCGTGGCGCCCATCCCGATCAGACAGTCGTCCTCGACGGTCGCCCCGTGCAGCACGGCGTTGTGGCCGATGGAGACCCGCTCCCCGACGGTGATGGGGAAACCGGGGTCCACGTGGAGGCTGCAGTTGTCCTGCACGTTGCTGTCCGCGCCGATGACGATCGGCCCGCAGTCGGCCCGCAGCACCGCGCCGTACCAGGCGCTCGAGCCCGCGTGCAGCGTGACGTCCCCGATGACCACCGAGGTGGGCGACACGAACGCCTCCTCGTCGACCTGCGGGTCCTTGCCGCCGATTCCCATGATCAGCGCCTGCTGAGTCGTCACCGCGTCACCGTCTCGTCGTCTCGTCGGTCGTCGTCGTGCGGCCGGTGGTACCGGCCGCACCGGCACCGTATGCCATCGCCGGCGCCCCCGGTGGGGTGAAGATCACAGCGGTACGACGGCGTCCGCGTATCCCGCGCTGAGTACCGTGAGCGGGTGCCCACGAGCAGGAACACGTTCTCATCATGGCGGCGACGTCTCGCGCAGCGCGCCGTCCATGCGGGCTGGGCCTGGGTGCAGCGCACGGGCGCGGTCACGGCCGACCATCCGGGACGGTTCCGCTTCGGCGCCATCGGGCCGAGCACCCGCCTGGCCTTCCCGCTCGGCACGGTCTTCGGGGAGCCCTGGATCCACCTCGGCTCGCACTGCATCGTCGCCGAACAGGTCACGCTGACCGCGGGTCTGATGCCCGACCTCGACCTCGGCCCCGATCCGATCCTGCGCGTCGGCGACGGCGTCGTGCTCGGCCGCGGCAGCCATGTCATCGCCGACACGACCGTCACGATCGGCAGCGACTGCTACTTCGGGCCCTACGTGTACGTCACGTCCACGAACCACTCGTACGACGATCCGCACCAGCCCATCGGCCGGCAGTGGCCCCGGATGGAGCCCGTGGAGATCGGCGCCGGCTGCTGGATCGGGACCGGGGCGGTGATCCTGCCCGGTGCGCGGATCGGCCGGAACGTCGTGGTGGCCGCCGGCGCGGTCGTACGGGGCACGGTGCCCGACCGCTGTGTGGTGGCCGGAGCCCCCGCGCGCGTCGTCCGGCGCTGGGACCCCGTGGACGGGTGGCAGCCGCCGCTGCGGACCCCGCCGCCGGTGCCGATCCCCGACGGGGTGACCCCGGACCAGTTGTCGGCGCTCTCGGGGCTCGACGAGGAGACGGCCGCGCGCCTCGCCGCACTGGACCCCGACACGCCGGACGCCTCCGCGGACGTACCGGTGCAGACCGGGGACGTCCGCGCCGAGTCCTGAACCGTTCGGTCCCCGCCCGGCCCGGCGGTCATCCCGTCGCCAGCAGCACCGTGCCGACCAGGGCGAGTCCGGCTCCGGCGGCCTGCACGGAACGCAGCCGTTCACGCAGGAGGCCGCGCGCGGCCAGGGCCGTGACCACCGGATAGAGCGAGGCGAGGACGGCGGCCACGGTGACCGGGCCGTGCTGGGCGGCCACCGAGTACGTGCCGTTGGCCGCGACGTCGGCGAGGCCGACGAAGGCGAGCGCGGGCAGGGAGGCCCAGGGGAAGCCGCCCTCGGGAAGCGCGGACGCCCCACGCCGCACGGAGACGGCCAGCGCCGCGCCGCCGGTGGCGACGTTCGTCACGCGCTGCACGAACAGGGCCAGGAACAGTCCGGTGACCGACGAGGACGCCTCCGCGATGAGCGCGAACACCGTGCCGAACCCGGCGGCCGCGATCAGCGTGAGGAGGATCGCCTGCCGCTGCACGGGCGCTCCGCGCAACTGGGGCCCGCCCGCGAGCACGACGCCGGACACGGCGACCGCGATGCCCGCGACCTGCAGCAGCCCGGGGCGCTCGCCGAGGAAGAGGCCCACGCCGATCGGGACGGCGACGGCCAGTGAGCCCAGCGGGGAGACCACGCCCATCGGGCCGAGCGCGAGCGCCTTGTAGAAGGAGAGCAGCGCGACCGGACCGACGAGGCCCGCCGCGAACGCGAACCACAGCTGCGGGCCCGCCGCGCTCCAGGCGCCGGTGACGAGCACGATCGCGCCGAGCACCACCGCGGCGATCGACTGGGAGACGACCACCACCGTGAGGGCGGGCGTGCGGCGGGTCAGCAGTCCTCCTCCGAAGTCCGCCAGACCCCACAGGAGGCTGGTGGCCAGGGCGAAGAGTGCTGTCACGGGGGCCTCGCAGTACAGTTCGGTGGACGGTCAGGTGCACCACACGATAGTTCACCTGATTGAACTCTGTCATTCACAATATTGGACGGAATGTGTCGGATCTCGACCTGCTGACTCAGTCCCTGGGGCGCAACGTCAAGCGCTGGCGCGCCGAGCGCGGCTTCACCCTGGAAGCGCTCGCCGCCCGCGCCGGAGTCAGTCGCGGCATGCTTATCCAGATCGAGCAGGCCCGCACCAACCCCAGCCTCGGCACCGTCGTCAAGATCGGCGACGCGCTCGGCGTCAGCATCACCACCCTGCTGGACTACGAACAGGGGCCCCGCGTCAGGATCGTCCCCGCCGACCAGGCCGTACGCCTGTGGCACACCGACGCGGGCAGCTACAACCGGCTGCTGGCCGGGACCGAGGCGCCCGGCCCGCTGGAGATGTGGGACTGGCGGCTCATGCCGGGCGACGGCAGCCCCTCCGACCCGCACCCCGCGGGCACCGTCGAGCTCGTGCACGTCCTCGCGGGCGAGATGACGCTGACCGTGGACGGCGTCGAACACCGCGTCCCCGAGGGCGCGAGCGCGTCCTTCGAGGCCAACACGCCGCACACCTACGCCAACAAGGGCGAGGTCCCGGTCGACATGGTGATGGCCGTGTCCGTACCGCTGGTCCACTGAGCCGCGTCCGGGCTCCCGTCCGCCCGTTGGTGCGAGGGCTCCCGGCGCCCCCCTGCTCGCGTGGCGGACGCCCCCGCCGGGCCGGTGGGCACCGCTGTTAGCGTGCGGTCATGCGCGCACCGATCGGACACTTCGACCACGCCGTCCCCGCCCCCGACTGCCTGGACGAACTCACCCGCCCCGTCGCCGACGCCGTACGCGGCTGGCGCGGGGCCACCCCCGCCGAGCAGATCGTCCACGTCGACACGAACCCCGAATGGGCCGACACCGCCACCTTCGTCGAGCACTACGGCAAGGAACTGCTCGACCGGTCCGCGAACTGCGTGGTCGTCGCCGGAAAGCGCGGCGGTGAGACGACGCTGGCCGCCTGTGTCGTCCTGTCCGCCACCCGCGTCGACGTCAACGGCGTGGTGCGCCGCCAACTCGGGGCGCGCAAGGCCTCGTTCGCCCCGATGGACACGGCGACCGGCGAGACCGGCATGGAGTACGGCGGCATCACGCCCGTCGGACTCCCCGCCGACTGGCCGGTGTTGGTGGACGCGGCCGTCGTCGCGCTGCCGTACGTGCTCGTGGGAAGCGGCCGCCGACGCGGCAAACTCCTGGTGCCGGGAGCGGCGTTCGCCGAACTGCCGAACGCGGTCGTACTGGAGGGGCTGGGCCTCGCCTGACCCCTGCGGCGGGGGAGTGGCGGCCGAGGTCGGCCCACCGCCCCCACCGGGCCTCGTTCAGACGGTGACGTGATGGGCCAGCCGCCCGTGCGGGTCCGCCTCGCCGGGCAGCGGCGCCGGGTCGGCGTGCACGAGCGCGGCGGTCAGCTTCGGGACCGCGTGCAGCAGGGCGTGCTCGGCCTCGACGGCGATGGCATGGGCCCGGCGTACGGTCACCTCGCCGTCCACCACCACGGCGACCTCCCCGCGCAGCCGGTGGCCGATCCAGCGCAACCGCAGCTCGCCCACGTCCCGCACACCCGCGACGTCCCGCAGTGCCTGCTCGGCGCGGTCCACCAACTCCGGCTCCACGGCGTCCATCACGCGCCGGAACACCTCGCGGGCCGCGTCCCGCAGCACCACCAGGATGGCCACCGTGATGGCCAACCCCACCAGCGGGTCCGCGAGTTGCCAGCCCAGGGCCGAGCCGCCCGCGCCCACGAGCACCGCGAGCGAGGTGAACGCGTCGGTGCGGGCGTGGAGTCCGTCCGCCACCAGCGCGGCGGAGCCGATCGCGCGGCCCACCCGGATCCGGTGCCGGGCGACCCACTCGTTCCCGGCGAAGCCGATGAGCGCGGCGACCGCCACCACCGGAAGATGCCGGACGGGGTGCGGATCGAGCAGGCGGCCGACCGCCGCCCAGGCCGCGAAACCGGCGGACGCGGCGATCGTCAGTACGATCACGACGCCCGCGAGATCCTCCGCCCGCCCGTAGCCGTAGGTGAAACGCCGGGTCGCCGCGCGACGGCCCAGCACGAACGCGATCCCGAGCGGTACGGCCGTCAGCGCGTCGGCCGCGTTGTGCACGGTGTCGCCGAGCAGGGCGACCGACCCCGACAGTGCCACGACGACCGCCTGGGCCAAGGCCGTTGTCCCGAGGACGGCCAGGGACACCCACAACGCGCGCATGCCCCGGGCCGACGACTCCAGCGCGGCGTCGACACGGTCGGCCGTGTCGTGGGAGTGCGGGGCGAGCCGATGGCGGAGCCGGCGGATCAGGCCGGGATGCGGGTCGCCGGCCGGGTGATGGTGGCCGGCGTGCTCGTGATCGCCGTGCGGGTGCGGGTGCGGGTGCGGGTGGGAGTGCGCGTGCGATTGGGCGGGCGGGTCGGCGTGCTCGGTCCGGCCGTGCTCACCGTGCGGAGGCCGGTGCTCGGCCCGGTCGGGCTCGCCCGGCGCGGGGCGGTGAGGGCCGGAGTTGTGCTCGTGGTGGCGATGGCCGGCGCCGTGCTCGTCGCGGTGGCCGTCCTCGTGATGGTGCCGGTCGTGCACGGGCGTCCCCTTCCGGTGCGCGGGAGTGGACGCACGGGCGCCCACGACGCCATTATGTGCGTATGAGCGCACGCATGCACCTGTCACCTGCGCACGATGCGCACCCGCGCAGCCCCGGCGAGGAACAGTTCGCGCTCGCGGCCGAACTCCTCGCCCTGCTCGGCGACCGCACCCGGCTGGCGCTGCTGCACGCGCTGACCGACGGCGAGGCGGACGTCAGCACACTGACCGAGGGCTGCGGGGCGGCCCGCCCCGCCGTCAGCCAGCACCTGGCCCGGCTCCGTCTCGCCGGGCTGGTGAACACCAGGAAGGACGGCCGCAGGGTGATCTACTCGCTCGGCGACGGCCATCTGCGCCGGGTGGTCGACGAAGCGCTGAGCCTGGCCGACCACCGGCTGTCCGACCGTCCCGCGCACGACTGAGTCCACGCGCCGGCCCGGGACTCCGGACCCCGCGGGACCTGCCGGCCGGGACTCGGCACCCGCGGAACCTGCCGAGCGGGACTCAGGACCCCGCGGGACCAGCCGGGGGCACCGTGTCGTCCTCGCCCTCCTCCATCAGGTTCGCCGCCGCGCCCACGATGCTCGGGTCGGGCAGCCCGACGACCTCCTCGTCCTTGTCCGCGTAGGCGAAGCGGGCCAGCACACTGCGCATGGCGTCGACGCGGGCCCGCTTCTTGTCGTTGCTCTTCACCACCGTCCACGGCGCCTGTTCGGTGTCCGTCTCGCGGAACATGGCGACCTTGGCCGCCGTGTAGTCGTCCCAGCGGTCCAGCGAGGCCAGGTCCATCGGGCTGAGCTTCCACTGCCGCACCGGGTCGACCTGGCGGATCGTGAAACGGGTGCGCTGCTCGCCCTGCGAGACCGAGAACCAGAACTTGATCAGGTCCACCCCGTCGTCGACGAGCATCCGCTCGAACGCGGGCGCCTGCCGCATGAAGCGCCGGTACTCGTCGTCGCCGCAGAAGCCCATCACCCTCTCCACACCGGCCCGGTTGTACCAGGACCGGTCGAACATCACGATCTCGCCCGCCGTCGGCAGATGCTCGACGTACCGCTGGAAGTACCACTGACCGCGTTCCCGCTCGGTGGGCTTCTCCAGGGCCACGACGCGGGCGCCGCGCGGATTGAGGTGCTCGGTGAAGCGTTTGATCGTGCCGCCCTTGCCGGCCGCGTCACGCCCCTCGAAGACGATGACGAGCCGCCGTCCCGTCTCCTTGATCCAGCTCTGCAGCTTCAGCAGTTCTATCTGCTGGAGCCGCTTGTGCCACTCGTACTCCTTGCGCTCCATCCGCTGTTCGTACGGGTAGTTCTCCCGCCAGGTGTCGACCGTGCTTCCGTCCGGCCGGATCAGTACCGGGTCGTCGTGGTCGGTGTAGTCGACCCGCATGCCTGCCAGCAGTTCCGTCATCCGGCCCTCCCCTTCTCGTACCGCGCGTTCCCCGTCGACCGAGTTCTTCCCGCCGAGTCAGTGGAACTGCGGCACGATCAGATAGATCCCGTACGCCACCACGGCCGCGCAGGCCAGGAAGCAGAGCCCTGCCTGGGTGATCCCCAGGACGCCGCCGCCGGAGGAGCCCGTGTCGGCGGCGCCTTCACGAGCCGCCTCGACCCGGGCGAGCCCGAGCACACCGAGGGCGAAGACGACGACCACGGCCACGGTGACTCCCGTGCTCACCGCGGCGACCTCGCCGAGTGCGGTCCAGTCGAGATGCATGTCCGGAACTCTCCCTGACTCAGGCGGCCGAGCCGACGCCGGCCGGCGCGGCCGTACGGACGGTGACCTGGTGGTCGTCGTTGACGTTCGATGCGTGCACCGGGTTGCGGCGTGAGGCGGCGACGATGAACGACGCGACGGCCACCGCGACGAGCGCGATCACCACGGTGCCGAACGTTCCGCCGTGCTTCACCACGCTCGCCGACACACCGCCGACCAGCGCGGCGGCCGGCAGGGTCACCAGCCAGGCGACGGCCATCCGGCCCGCGGTGCCCCAGCGCACCTCGGCCAGCCGCCTGCCCAGTCCGGCGCCGAGGATGCCCCCCGAGCAGACCTGTGTGGTGGACAGCGCGAAACCGAGGTGGGCCGAGGTCAGGATCACGGTCGTGGAGGCCGCCTCGGCCGCGAAGCCCTGGGGTGACTGGATGTCCGTGAGTCCCTTGCCCATCGTCCGGATGATCCGCCAGCCGCCGATGTAGGTGCCCAGACCGATCGCCAGGCCCGCCGACGCGATGACCCAGACCGGCGGGCCGGCGTCGTGGCCGAGCGCGCCCGCCGAGATCAGTGTCAGCGTGATGACGCCCATCGTCTTCTGCGCGTCGTTCGTCCCGTGCGCCAGGGACACCAGCGAGGCGGAGGCGATCTGGCCGAGCCGGAAGCCCTTCGTCACCGACTTCTCGCGGGCCCGGGCGGTGATCCGGTACGCGAGGTAGGTGGCCAGGAGCGCGGCGACGCCCGCGACGACCGGCGAGGCCACCGCCGGGATCAGGATCTTCTCCAGCACCTTGTCGAAGTGGACGCCCTTCGCGCCCGCGCCGACCCACACCGCGCCGATGAGCCCGCCGAACAGGGCGTGCGAGGAGCTGGACGGAAGCCCGAGCAGCCACGTCAGCAGGTTCCAGAGGATCGCGCCGACCAGGCCCGCGAAGATCATGCCGGGGGTCACGAGGGTGTCGTCGACGATCCCACCGGAGATCGTCTTGGCGACCTCGGTGGACAGGAACGCGCCGCCCACGTTCAGAACTCCACTGATGAGGACGGCGGTTCTGGGCTTGAGGGCGCCGGTGGCGATGGACGTGGCCATCGCGTTCGCCGTGTCATGGAACCCGTTGGTGAAATCGAAGGCCAGAGCCGTGACGATGACGACCGCCACGAGGAACGTGATGTGGTCCATCCCTCGATGAAAGCAATCGGAGGCGTACGCCGGGCGAACCGGAGGCAAAGCGCACGCATGGCCGAGTCGAGATGGACGTGTGTTCACGACGTATCGGACGGCGCCCGGCCACGCGGACATCGCTGATGATCCGTCAAACCGCTTGCCCGGCAGCGGACGCCCTGTTCAGGATGACGGCCATGCCGACCTTCGCCGCATCCGACGGAACCCGACTCGCCCACCACGGCAGGGGCGAGGTCCCGCCGCTGCTCTGTCTGCCCGGTGGGCCGATGCGCGCCTCCGCCTACCTCGGCGACCTCGGAGGGCTGGCCCGTCACCGCCGGCTGTGCCTGCTCGACCTGCGGGGCACCGGCGCCTCGGACCGTCCGGCCGACCCGGCGACGTACCGCTGCGACCGCCAGGTCGACGACGTGGAGGCGTTCCGGGCGCACCTCGGACTCGACCGGGTCGATCTGCTCGCGCACTCGGCGGGCGGCGACCTGGCCCTGCTGTACGCCGTCCGGCACCCCGAGCGCGTCCGCTCCCTCACGCTCGTCGCCGCTCGGGCGCGGGCCCTCGGTGTCGACTTCACGCCGGAGCACCGGGCGGAGGGGGCGGCGCTCCGCGCGCGGGAACCGTGGTTCGAGGGTGCGCACGCGGCGTACGGGCGGATCTGGGCCGGCACCGCGAGCGATGCCGACTTCGACGCGGCCACCCCGTTCTTCTACGGCCGTTGGGACGCGGCCGCACGCGCCCACGCGGCGACCGACCTCGACCAGACGAACGAGGAGGCCGCCGACCGCTACGCGACACCGGACGCCTTCCGGCCCGCGGCGGCCCGGGCCGTGGTGGCCGCCTGGGACGTGCGGGTGCTGCTCGTCCCGGGCGCGCTGGACAGCGGCCCGCTGCCACGCGTCGCCGCGACCGTCGCGGACCTCTTCGCGCGGGCCGAGACGGCCGTCCTGCCGGGGGCCGGGCACTTCCCGTGGCTCGACGAACCGCGACTTTTCACGGACACGGTCGAGGGTTTCCTCGGCCGTCAGGAGTGAGCGGATGGGGTCTCCTCAGGACGCTCCGGACCTGCCGGACCTGTCTGCGTGAGGAAGGGGTGGAGTGAAGGCGGGGAACGGGCCCTGGGCCAGGCGGAGATCGACCCACTCCGCCGACTCGCCAGGCAGGACGTACCGGTCGGACTCCACGAACCCGTGGTGTCGGGCGAAGCGCAGGCCCGCCTCGTTGGCCGCGAGCACCACCGTCTCGATCGTCTCGGCACCCAGCGCCCGGGCCTCGGCCAGGCCGCGGGCGTACAGCTCCTCGCCGAAGCCCTGTCCGCGGTGCTCGGCCAGCACGCGCGCGATGACGGTCGCGGTCCCGCCGTCCCCGGCCGGCGGGCGCACGGTCGTGCAGCCCACCAGGACGTCACCCACGTACGCGACCTCCAGACGGTAGCGCCGGACCCGCTCGCGCACCTCGTCGAGCGACAGGGCGGCGGGCGGCACGATCACGTTGTGGACGTGCTGCCAGTCCCTGAGACGGGCGTCGTCGGCAGGCTTCTCGATACGCAGTGTGGGCACCGGAACAGGAGACCGCCCGGGCGGCCCGCCGTCAACGGCGTTTGCGCGCAAGGCCGTCCGGACGGTGCCCGGGCGGTCGTGCTCCGCCGGTTCAGCCGAGACGCGGGATCTCGATCGCGGGGCAGCGGTCCATCACCATGTCGAGCCCGGCGGCGCGCGTCCGTTCGTAGGCGCCCTCGTCGATCACGTCCAGCTGGAACCACACGCCCTTGGCCCCGATGGTGACGGCCTCGTCCGCGACCGGACCGGCCAGCCCGCTGTTGACGAAGACGTCGACGACATCGACCTCGAAGGGGATGTCCGCCAGCGACGCGTACCCCTTCTCCCCGTGGACCGTCTCGGCCTTGGGGTGCACCGGCACGATCCGCTTGCCGAAGCGCTGGAGGACGTCGGCCACGCCGTAGGCCGCGCGGTGCTGGTTCGAGGAGAGCCCGACGATCGCCCAGGTGTCGCCCAGCTCGGTGAGGATCTTGCGGATCGTTGCCTGGTCGCCGTACACGCTCGGCCTCCTCGTGGTCCCTGACATGGATGCTCGGCCCTCCGGCCGCTCACCAGGCACAACGGCTCGCGTCACGCGGTGATTCCCGTCGGTTCCCGGCGGTTCGCCGACGTCGCCGCCGGGCGGGCGGAGAACCGGCGAAGGCGGCGCGACCCGGGCACCCTTGGGTCGCGCGGGCGGGAGTGCCCGTCCGGAATGGCGCCGACCTCCCCGCGCCCGGCCGCCCACCGGCCTAGGCTCAGCCCGTGCTCCGTATCCTCGACGCCCGTACGGGCGAACTCATCGACGCCGCCCGCGCCCGCCGCGGCCTGGTCCGGGTCCACGCGCGCGTGGACGCGTTCGACACCACGGCGCTGCGGGTGCTGGTCTGCGCCGACGTCCTGGTACGGGCCCTGGAGGTCGGCAGCAACCCCGTGTGGTCGACCCTGACGTCGGCCGAGGATCCTGCCGACGCGGACAGGCTGAGGGAGAGCGCTGCCGGACTCGGCATCCGGCCCTTCGAGGAGCATCACGACACCGGAACGGGACCGGCGGCATCCCAGACGGTCGAGGTGTGCGCCGCGGGCGGAACGGCGACGGACGCCGTCCGGTTCGAGGTGGCGCCCGTCGACACCGACGGCGGCCCGGTTCCCGCACCCGCCGACCCCACCGTCCTGCGCCTGGCGCTGCTCACACCCCCCAGGGACCGGCCCCTCCGTCTCGACGCGGCGGCCCTGGCGGACGCCGAGAGCACCCTCAAGCGCCGGCGCGCCGCCGTCGCAGCCTGGGCCACCCGGCCGTCCAAGGCCGTCCCCGACGCCGTACGCCTGCGGCTGCGCACCGCCTGGGAGGACGACCTGGACGTCCCCGCCGTCCTGGACGTGCTGGGGTGGATCGAGACGTCGGACCTCGCGGAGGGAGCGCGCTTCGAGTCCTACGCCTACGCCGACCGGCTGCTCGGCCTGGAACTCACCCGCGAGATCGGTTCGGCGTGGTGAACCGGCGCGCCCAGGCGGGCCCGCGGCGCAGACTCGTCGTGCT
This sequence comes from Streptomyces sp. NBC_01428, assembly GCF_036231965.1. Taxonomy (NCBI): domain Bacteria; kingdom Bacillati; phylum Actinomycetota; class Actinomycetes; order Kitasatosporales; family Streptomycetaceae; genus Streptomyces; species Streptomyces sp. NBC_01428. The sequence goes on from NZ_CP109499.1 coordinate 7,680,245, forward strand.
GCGGCACGCGAAGTCCGCCTACCCGGCCGGAGTCCCCGACCATGAGCGCCCTCTCGCGCCGCGCGGACTGCGGGACGCGCCCGCGGCCGGACGCGCGCTGGCCGAAGCCGACTGGATCCCCGACCTCGCGCTCTGCTCCACCGCCGTACGCGCCCGGCGGACCTGGGAACTCGCGGCCGACCAGTGGGGCACGCCGCCGCCGGTACGGGTCGACGAACGGCTGTACGCGGCGGACGTACCCGAGCTGCTCGAAGCGGTACGCGAAGTCCCCGAACGGGTGAGGACGTTGCTGCTGATCGGACACAACCCCGGGCTCGAGGAACTGATCCTCACACTCGCCGGTGACGGATTCGACGACACACTGGACCAGGTCAGGACGAAGTACCCGACGTCGGCCGTCGCGGTCCTCGTCTGGCACGCCGCGGGCTGGCACGAACTGGCGCCCGGCACGGCACTGCTGACGGACGTCGCCGTGCCACGCGGCAAGAAAGCCTGATCCGCGGGGCCGGCCGGTCGCCGGCCGGCCCCGACCCTCCGGTGCCGGTCGGGCGGCACCGCCGTCGGGCACGCGCGCGTACAGCGCATACGCTGGGACGATGCAGGACGAGTACCGCACCGTGGCCCGCGCGGGTGTGCACGAGACCGAGATCAACCGCTCCCGCTTCCTGTGCGCCCTCGCCCCGGCCGCCACCGAGCAGGAGGCCCAGGACTTCATCGCCGCCGTCCGCAAGCGGCACGCCGACGCGAGCCACAACTGCTCCGCCTACGTCATCGGGGCCGACGCGGCCGTGCAGAAGGCGAGCGACGACGGCGAACCGGGCGGCACCGCGGGCGTCCCCATGCTCCAGATGCTGCTGCGCCGCGACATGCGGTACGTCGTCGCCGTCGTCACCCGCTACTACGGCGGGATCAAGCTCGGCGCCGGTGGACTGATCAGGGCGTACGGCGGCTCGGTGGGCGAAGCGCTGGACGAACTGGGCACCATCACCCGGCGCCGGTTCCGGCTGGCGACCGTCACCGTCGACCACCAGCGGGCCGGCAAGGTGGAGAACGATCTCCGCTCCACCGGGCGCGAGGTGCGTGATGTTCGTTACGGCGAGGCGGTCACCATCGAGATCGGGCTGCCGGACGCCGACGTGGACGCGTTCCGCGCCTGGCTGGCCGACGCGACCGCGGGGGCGGCCGGGTTCGAGCTGGGCGGAGAGGCCTACGGAGACGTGTGACAGGCAGGGCGAACCGGACGAAACGGTCAACTCCCTTGCGTTCATGACGGGCTGATACGGGAGTAACCGCCCGTGATGTCAGACCCGGCCGTTACCCTTCGGGGATCATGAGGCTCCTGCACACTTCCGACTGGCATCTGGGCCGGGCGTTCCACCGGGTGAACATGCTCGACGCCCAGGCCGGGTTCATCGGCCATCTCGTCGGCACCGCCCGCGAGCGCGAGGCGGACGCCGTGGTCGTCTCGGGAGACGTGTACGACCGTGCCGTCCCGCCGCTCGCCGCCGTCCAGCTCTTCGACGACGCCCTGCACCGGCTGGCCGACCTCGGCGTGCCCACGATCATGATCTCCGGCAACCACGACTCCGCGCGACGCCTCGGCGTCGGTGCCGGGCTCATCGACCGGGCGGGCATCCACCTGCGGACCGACGCCACGGCCTGCGGCACGCCCGTGGTGCTCACCGACGGCCACGGCGACGTCGCCTTCTACGGCCTGCCCTACCTCGAACCGGCCCTCGTGAAGGACGAGTTCGGCGTGGACAAGCCGGGCCACGAAGCCGTGCTGGCCGCCGCCATGGACCGGGTCCGCGCCGACCTCGCCATGCGCGCGCCGGGTACCCGCTCCGTCGTCCTCGCCCACGCCTTCGTCACCGGCGGCGCGGTGAGCGACAGCGAGCGGGACATCACCGTCGGCGGGGTCGCCTCCGTGCCCGCCGGGGTCTTCGACGGCGTCGACTACACCGCCCTCGGCCATCTGCACGGCAGCCAGACCATCAGCGAGCGCGTGCGCTACTCGGGCTCCCCCCTCCCGTACTCCTTCTCGGAGGCCGACCACCGCAAGACCATGTGGCTGGTGGACCTCGGGCCCGACGGCTCCCTGGACGCGGAGCGGATCGACTGCCCCGTGCCACGCGGCCTCGCCCGCGTCCGCGGCCACCTGGAGGACCTGCTCGCCGACCCGGCCCTGGCGCGTCACGAGGACGCCTGGGTCGAGGCCACCCTCACCGACCCGGTGCGGCCCGCCGATCCCATGGCCCGGCTGACCGAGCGCTTCCCGCACACGCTCAGCCTCGTCTTCGACCCCGAGCGCGCTCCTCAGGACCCCGACGTCTCGTACGCGCGGCGCCTCGCCGGCCGCAGCGAGCAGGAGATCGCCGAGGACTTCGTCGCGCACGTGCGCGGGGCGGGCCCCGACCCGAGCGAACAGGCCGTGCTGCGGGACGCGTTCGACGCCGTCCGCGCCGACGAGACCGTACGGGAGACCGCCCGGTGACACCCCGCCCGCCGCACCCCCCTGGGACCGCACGCCCGGACATCGAGAGGACCCGATGAGGCTGCACCGCCTGGACATCACCGCCTTCGGCCCCTTCGGCGGCACCCAGCGGGTCGACTTCGACGAGCTGTCCGCCGCCGGACTCTTCCTGCTGCACGGCCCGACGGGCGCCGGCAAGACCTCCGTCCTCGACGCCGTCTGCTTCGCGCTGTACGGCGCGGTCCCCGGCGCCCGGCAGAGCGGTCAGGGCCTCGGCCTGCGCAGCGACCACGCGGCCCCCGCCACCCGCACCGAGGTCCGCCTCGAACTCACCGTCGCCGGAAGGCGCCTGGAGGTCACCCGGCAACCGCCCTGGGCGCGCCCCAAGAAGCGCGGCACCGGCACCACGACCGAGAAGGCGCAGAGCTGGCTGCGCGCCTACGACTCCGCCGCCGGCGCGTGGACGGACCTCAGCCGCTCCCACCAGGAGATCGGCGAGGAGATCACCCAACTGCTCGGCATGAGCCGTGAGCAGTTCTGCCAGGTCGTGCTGCTGCCCCAGGGAGACTTCGCGCGTTTCCTGCGCGCCGACGCCGAGGCCCGCGGCAAGCTGCTCGGCCGGCTCTTCGACACCCACCGGTTCGCGGAGGTGGAGAAGCGCCTCGCCGAGCGGCGCCGGGCCACCGAGGCCGAGGTGCGGTCCGGAGACGCCGCGCTGCTCGCCGACGCGCACCGCATGCACCAGGAGGCGGGGGACATCACCGAGGTTCCGTTCCCCGACCTGGACCCGGGGGATCCGGGTCTCGCCGAGTCCGTGCTCGCCTGGGCGGCGGTGGCCCGCAGCACCGCGCGCGAGCGGTCGACCATCGCCCACTGCGCGCGCCGGGCCGCCGAGTCGGCGCAGGCGGAGGCGGACCGTGCACTGGACGAGGTACGTGAAGTGGACCGGCTGCAGCGCCGGTTCACCGAAGCACGGGAGCGGGCCGCGCGCCTGGAGGACCGCGCCGACGCCCACCGCGACGCCCGGACGCGGATGGAGCGCGCCCGCAAGGCAGAGGCCGTCGCTCCCGCGCTCGACCTGCGCGAGGCGGCCGAGGCCGAGCACCGGCGGGCGGCCGACGCGGAGACCCGCGCGCGGGCGGAGCTGCCGGAGACGTTCGCCGGGGCCGGAGCCCCGGGGCTGGCCGCCGCCGCACGCAAGGCCGCCGAGGAGCTCGGCGGCCTCGCGTCGGCACGCCGCGCCGAGCGCCGCCTCACCGAGCTCGGCACGGAGCGCGCCGCTCTGGACCGCCAGGAGCGGGCCGACGAGGACGTCCTCCAGGACACCGAGAGCTGGCTGGCCGACTGGGAGAACCTGCGCGCGGACATCGAGGCGCGGATCGAGGCCGCGCAGGACGCCGCCTCCCGCGCGGAACAGCTCGGCGTGCAGCGCGACCCCGCGATCAAGCGGCTCGGTGCGGCCCGCGAGCGCGACGCGTTCGCCCGGGACACCGAGGACGCCCACGAGCGGACCCTCACCGCGCGCGAGACGGCCACCGAGGCCCGCACCCGGTGGCTCGACCTGAAGGAGCAGCGCCTCCAGGGCATCGCCGCCGAACTTGCGGCCGGCCTCGTCGACGGAGAGGCCTGCGCCGTCTGCGGCGCCACCGAACACCCCGCCCCCGCGCGGAAGATCGCCGGACACGTCGACCGCGAGACGGAGGAGCGTGCCCTCGCCGCCTACCAGCGCGCCGACGAGGAGCGGGCCGAGGCGGAGCGGCGCCTCGGTGTCGTCCGCGAGGCCCTGGCCGCCGCCACGGCCGAGGCCGGAGACGCACCGACCGGGCAACTCGCCGAAGAGGCAGAGGAACTGGAGCGGCTCCTCGACCAGGCACGCGGAGCGGCCTCCGGGCTGCACGCGGCTCGCGAGGCGCGCGAACAGGCCGAGCGGGAACACCGGCAGCGGCTGGCCTCCCAGCAGGAAGCCTCCCGCCGGGTCGCCTCACGCGCCTCGCTCAGGGACGCCCTCGACCGCGAGAAGGCCGCACTGGAAGAGGAGTTGGAGCAGGCGCGCGCTGCCGCCGTGAGCGTGACCGTGCGGGCCGCCCAGCTGGAGCGGCAGGCCGCGCTCCTCACCGAGGCGGCGGACTGCGCCCGCGCGTTCGAGGACACCGCGCAGCGCCTGAAGGACGCCGACGCGCGACTCGCCGACGCCGCCTTCCGCGCCGGGTTCGAGACCCCCCGGGCCGCAGCCGACGCGCTGCTCGACGACGAGGCCCACCGCGATCTCCAACGGCGGCTCGACGCGTGGCAGTTCGAGGAGTCCGCGGTCCGTGCCGTGCTCGCCGAGGCCGACACGGCGGACGCCGCCCGCCGCCCGCCGGCGGAGCTGCCCGCCGCCGAGCGGGCCGCCGAAGCCGCCGACCGGCGCCTGCGGGAGGCCGCCTCGACGCAGGACGCGGCGGCTCGCCGCTGCACGGAGCTGGACGGCCTCTCCGCCCGGGCCGTCAGGGGAGTGGTCCGGCTCGCCCCGCTGCGCGCGGAGTACGACCGGGTGGCCGGGCTGGCCGGTCTCGCCGCGGGCACGTCGGCGGACAACGAACGCAGGATGCGCCTGGAGTCGTACGTCCTCGCCGCCCGCCTGGAGCAGGTCGCCGCCGCCGCGACCGTACGGCTGCAGCGCATGTCCTCCGGGCGCTACACCCTGGTGCACTCCGACGACCGCGCCGGCCGGGGCCGCAGCGGGCTCGGGCTGCACGTCGTGGACGCGTGGACCGGACGCGAGCGCGACACGGCGACCCTGTCGGGCGGCGAGACGTTCTTCGCCTCCCTCGCCCTCGCCCTCGGTCTCGCGGACGTCGTGACCGACGAGGCCGGCGGGGTCCGGCTCGACACGCTCTTCATCGACGAGGGCTTCGGCAGCCTCGACGACCAGACCCTCGACGAGGTCCTCGACGTCCTCGACTCGCTGCGCGAGCGCGACCGCAGCGTCGGCATCGTCAGCCATGTCGCCGACCTGCGCCGTCGCATCCACGCCCAGCTGGAAGTGGTGAAGGGGAGGACGGGGTCGGTCGTGCGGCAGCGGGGCGGCGAGGGGTGAGCGGGGCGCTCACCGGGCCGTGAGGCCGGCGACGCCGGGCGGGACCTCCAGCGGGCGGCGCCGAGGCTGACACCTGCCTGCCGTCCCGGCGCCTTTCCACGCCCGTTCGCGTCAGCGGCCGACCCGGCCGACCCGGCCGTCGCGTCCACCGCGTCGGCGTCAGTGGCCCAGCGGGCGGCGGGGCAGCGGCGAGGAGTAGACGACGCTCGTCGTCACCGAGCCCAGCGTGCCGATCTTGCCCGCCACCGTCTCCAGGTGGGTCATCGAACGCGCCGCGACCTTGATGACGAAGCAGTCGTCGCCGGTCACGTGATGGGCCTCGAGAATCTCGGGCGTCGCCTCGACGAGGTCGTGGAACGGCTTGTAGTTGCCGTTCGGATACCGGAGCCGCACGAAGGCGAGGATCGGCATCCCCAGACTCTCCGGCGCGACGACGGCCGCGTACCCCTGGATGACGCCCGCCTCCTCCAGGCGCCGCACCCGCTCGGTGACGGCGCTCGCGGACATGGAGACGGCACGGGCCAGGTCGGCGAAGCTGGCTCGGCCCTCCCGCTGGAGGACGTCGAGGATGCGCCAGTCGGTGGCGTCCGGGGAATACGCGGTCACTGTTGATGCATACCAGCCGAATCCCCGGCGGATCAAGAGCGATGCCGTGGATCGTCGCTTCAGGACGGCGATCGACGACCGTAGATTTCTGGTCAGGAAGTCCCGCGGGACCGGTGCGGCACACGTACCGGGGTGGCGACGGCGGCACCGGGCCGGCGGGACACGGGTGGAAGGCCAGACCATGACTGTCACCACTGCCGGCACGGCAACCGAGACCGCTGCGACTCCGGAGGCCACACCGGCGAACCCCGTTCTGCGGGTCGCGCCCGCCTCGCCGGCCGTCGCGGCGGCCTACTTCGGGGCGAGCCTCGCCTTCCACGCGGACGTGTCCGACGTGGCGGCGGCCCTCTCCGCCGGCGGGGACCCCGGATTCGTCGTTCTCGACTCCCGCTCCACCGCGTCCTGGGACCAGGGACACGTTCCCGGCGCGGTCCACCTGCCGACCGCTCTCATCCCCGAGCAGGCCGGGCACCTGCTCGACCGGTCGGTGCCCGTCGTCACGTACTGCTGGGGCCCCGGCTGCAACGGCGGAACCCGTGCGGCGCTCGCCCTCGCCGAACTGGGCTACCAGGTCAAGGAGATGCTCGGTGGCTTCGAGTACTGGGCGCGCGAGGGCTTCGAGTTCGAGACCTGGCAGGGGCGGGAGCGCCGCGCCGCCGACCCGTTGACATCACCCGTGGACACGGACGACTGCGGTTGCTGAGTGTCCCAACAAGGGCCTGAGGGGCGCCAATTGGACGTTCAAGGCATCACCGGCGCGGTACCGGGCGGCTTCGGGGCGCCTGCCGAACGGATGCCGGCGGGCGCCGTGTAGCTTCTGCCCATGGTCAGATACGCGGAGCCCGGTGCGGTCGAGTGGGTGGAGTCGGGCGGCGGGCCGCTCATAGCGATCCCGGAAGCGGTCCTGCCGTTCTGGTCGGGGGCGGACGGCGACGAGATGTCCTCCGACTACGACCGGGCCTGCGATGTCGAGGGCTTCATCGGGCTCGTACCCGTCGGCGACTCCAGAGCCCTGGTCCTCGGCGACGAACCCGCCTCGACCTCCTACCTCCCCGAGCACGGCGTCTTCGTACGGTGGAGCGCCGCCGAGTCCGAGGACGAACTCCTCGCCGTCGTCCCGGCGGCCCTCGCGACGGCCGTGTGGGATCCGGAGGTGCAGTGGAACGTGCCCGGCCCCGTCGTCCTCTTCGACGCCGCGTGGCCCGGCCCGGCCTCCGAGCGCACCGACCACCTGAAGGTGGCCCTCGCGCCGGGCCGGTACGGGGTCCGCGCGGCCCATGTCGAGCCGGGCCCCGAGACATGGGTGGGGCTCGTCCAGCTGCGTCGGCTCGCGCACTGACGCGTGGTGCGGAGCGGCCCTCGCCGGCAGGGCCGCCCCGCACGCCGCGGTCAGAGCCGGGACAGCTCCTCCACCAGATCGTCCAGTCCGAGCGACCCCAGCGACAGGGCGGCCATGTGCCACGCCTTGGCGTCGAAGGCGTCACCGTGGCGCCGCTTCGCGTTCTCGCGGCCCAACAGCCAGGCGCGCTCGCCGATCTTGTAGCCGATGGCCTGCCCGGGCATCGTGAGGTAGCGGGTCAGCTCGCTCTCCACGAAGTCCGAGGGACGACTGCTGTGCGCACCGAAGAACTCCTGCGCCAGGTCCGGCGTCCAGCGCTCGCCCGGGTGGAACGGCGCGTCGGCCGGGATCTCCAGCCCCAGGTGCATCCCGATGTCGATGATCACGCGGGCGGCCCGCATCATCTGCGCGTCGAGGTAGCCGAGCCGCTGCTCCGCGTCCGTGAGGAACCCCAGTTCGTCCATCAGGCGCTCCGCGTACAGCGCCCAGCCCTCGCAGTTGGCGCTGACCCGGCCGACGCCGGACTGGTAGCGGGACAGGTCATCGACCACGTGCACCCACTGGGCGAGCTGCAGGTGATGGCCGGGCACGCCCTCGTGGTACCAGGTCGACACGAGATCGTAGACCGGGAAGCGGGTCGCGCCCATCGTGGGCAGCCAGGTGCGGCCCGGGCGCGAGAAGTCCTGCGAGGGGGCCGTGTAGTAGGGGGCGGCGGCGCTGCCGGGCGGGGCGATGCGCGACTCCACCCGCTTGACCTGCTCGGCCAGTTCGAAGTGGGTGCCGTCCAGGGCCGTGATCGCCTCGTCCATCAGCCCCTGGAGCCAGGCCTGGACCTCGTCGACGCCCTCGATGTGCCGGCCGTGCTCGTCGAGGTGCGCGAGCGCCACCCACGGGGTCGACGCGCCGGGCAGGATCTTCTCGGCCTCCGTCCTCATCTCGGCGAGCAGCCGGTGGTACTCGGCCCAGCCGTACGCGTACGCCTCGTCCAGGTCGAGATCCGTGCCGTTGAAGTAGCGCGCGAGCCGCGCGTACCGTTCGCGGCCCACCGTCTCGGACCCGCCCTCGATCGTCGGCGCGTACACGTCGCGCATCCAGTCCCGCAGGGAGAGCAGCGCCTCCGTCGCGGTCCGCGCCGCCGTGTCCAGCTCCTCGCGCAGCGACGCCGGGCCCGCCGAGACGAAGTCCTCGAACCAGCCGCGCCCCTGCCCGTCCGTGTCCGACCACTCGGTGAGCTGCTCGATGAACGTGGCGGCCGGGCGCGGGGCGGCGTACAGCTTGCGGTCCAGGCCGAGGGCGAGCGACTCGCGGTAGCCGGTGAGCGCGGCCGGTACCGCCCGCAGCCGCTGGGCGACGGTGGCCCAGTCCTCGTCCGTCCCGGTCGGCGTCAGCGTGAAGACCTGCCGCACCGAATGCACCGGGGTGTGCAGGTTGCCGACCGCCCGCAGGCCCTCGCCGGCGTCGTGGACCGCGAGTTCGGCGGTGAGCCGCTCCCGCAGGAGTCGGCCGCAGCGGCGCTCGATGTCACGCTCCGCTCCGGGCTGCCGCTCGGCCTCGTCGAGCCGGGCGAGCGTGACGCGCGCCAGTTCGGCGACGGCCTCCTGGCCGGCGGGCGAGGTGTCGGGGAGCCTGCCGTAGCTCTCCGGAACCCCGAGATAGGTACCGAGGACCGGATCGAGGGCGGTGAGCTCGTCGACGTACGCGTCGGCGACCTCGCGGGGCAGCGGCTTCTTCGTCTGTGACATGCGGCCATCCTCGTACGGGGACGGCCGCCGCGTCAGCCCCGGTCCGCCGGTCCGGTCACCGCATCAACCGGATTTCGCCGCCGGTGACGACCCTGCCGGGGCCGGGGGCAGCAGCGGTCCGCAGTCCCACTGCTGGAAGATCAACCGCGTCTCGACGCGAGCCACTTCGCGTTGGGAGGTGAACTCGTCGAGCACCAGCCGCTGAAGATCCGCCATGTCCGCGACCGCGACGTGGATGAGGTAGTCGTCCGGGCCGGTGAGGTGGAAGACGGTCCGGGACTCCGGCAGCAGCCTGATCCGGTCCACGAACGGGCCCACCAACTCCCGCCGGTGCGGCCGGACCTGCACGGACAGCAGGGCTTCGAGACCCCGCCCCAGCTTCGCCGGGTCCAGCCGCAGCTGATGGCCGAGAATGACCCCCGCCCGCCGCAGCCGCGTCACGCGGTCCAGACAGGTCGAGGGCGCGACACCCACCTGTGCCGCGAGATCCCGGTACGTCGTCCGGGCGTCGTTCTGCAACAGCCGCAGCAGATGAAGATCGACCGGATCGAGTACGACGGAATCGGCCATGGCGCGAACGTAACACGGGATGCGGCGCCCGAACCCCGTCGGGTGTTCAGGCTTCCTCCCATGGACTCCGTTGTGTACGACACCGCAGACGCGTACGACGCCGACGCCCGCGACGACCGGCGGGGAACCGGCGCCGCTTCCGTCGCCCGCCCCCGGGCCCTCGCCACCGAGGCCGTGCACGCCGGCCGGGAGGATCTGGCCGCCCTCGGGCTGCACGCGGCCCCGATCGACCTGTCCACCACCTATCCCTCGTACGACAGCCGCGGGGAGGCGGCCCGCATCGACGCGTTCGCCGCCGAGGGCGCCGAACCCGAGGGCCCGCCCGTCTACGGGCGCCTCGGCAACCCGACCGTGGCCCGCTTCGAGACGGCCCTCGCGCGCCTCGAAGGCACCGAGAGCGCGGTCGCCTTCGCGAGCGGCATGGCCGCACTCAGCGCCGTGCTGCTGGTACGGAACGCGATGGGCCTGCGCCATGTCGTCGCCGTCCGGCCCCTGTACGGGTGCAGCGACCACCTGCTCACGGCGGGGCTCCTCGGCTCCGAGGTCACCTGGGTCGACCCGGCCGGCATCGCCGACGCGCTGCGTCCGGACACGGGCCTCGTGATGGTCGAGTCGCCCGCCAACCCGACGCTCGCCGAACTCGACCTCCGGGCCGTCGCGCACGCCTGCGGGTCCGTCCCGCTCCTCGCCGACAACACCTTCGCCACCCCCGTGCTCCAACGCCCCGTCGAACAGGGCGCGCGGCTGGTCCTGCACAGCGCCACCAAGTACCTCGGCGGACACGGCGACGTCATGGCCGGCGTGGTGGCGTGCGACGAGGAGTTCGCGCGCGGGCTGCGCCAGGTGCGGTTCGCGACGGGCGGTGTCCTGCACCCGCTGGCCGGCTATCTGCTGCTCCGCGGCCTGTCGACCCTGCCGGTACGGGTCCGGGCCGCCTCCTCGAACGCCGCCGAACTCGCCCGCCGACTGGCCGACGACCCGCGCGTGGCCCGCGTCCACTACCCGCGCATCGGCGGCGCCATGATCGCGTTCGAGGTGCACGGCGACCCGCACGACGTCATCGCCGGGGTCCGGCTCATCACCCCGGCGGTGAGCCTCGGCAGTGTGGACAGCCTCATCCAGCACCCGGCATCCATCAGCCACCGCATCGTGCCCACCGAGGACCGCCATGACGCGGGCGTCAGCGACCGGCTGTTGCGCCTGTCGGTGGGCCTGGAGGACGTCGACGACCTGTGGTCCGACCTGGACGGCGCGCTGGGGTTCACGAGCGGCGGCTGAGGGGGGCGGGGAGCGGGTGCGGGGGAGCGCCGGGGCTCGGGTGCGGGGGACGGGCGAGGCGGTGGCGAGCCCCCCGGTGGGTGGTGCCGCCCGCCGCCTTCGCCCCGCCGGTGAACGGGCACGCCCGTTCACCGGCTCGCGGGTCAGTCCCGGACCGCTCGCGTCCCGTGCTGCTCCTGGCCCTCGCCGACACCCTGCTCGTACGGCAGCAGCGAGGTGGTCACCGGCGTCGTCTCCAGACGGGCGGTGATGACGAGGGTGCCCTCCTCGATCTGGTAGTCGAGAGGGAGTCCCAGACTGCGCATCGCGGCGACCATGCCGGTGTTGGAGGCCTGCGTGACGGCGTACACGCTCTCGCAGCCGGCCTCCACCGCCATCGTCACCAGGCGGCCGATCAGTTCGGTCCCGATGCCGCGTCGCTGCCACTCGTCCTCGACGAGGAGGGCGACCTCCGTCTCGTCGCCGTCCCAGAGGAGGTGGCCGAGTCCGACGATCCGGCCCGACGCCGTCTGCACGGCGAGGGTGCGGCCGAAGCTGGGGCTGAGCAGGTGGTTGAGATAGCGGTCGGCGTCACCGACCGGGCCGTGATACCGCATGCCCAGCGTGCGCGGCGAGCAGCGCTCGTGCATCGCCTTGGCCGCCTCGACGTCGGAGAGGTCGGCGCGCCGCACGGTGATCGCGTTGCCCTGCGGAAGCGTCAGCAGGTCCCTGCCGCCGGGGATCCGCGGACCGAGCCGCGCGTCCAGTTCCACCAGCGCCCGCGCCCGCGCGAACTCGGTGGGGGTGAAGGGCAGGTACGGCCGCTCCACCGTGATGACTCCGCCCTCGGGCGCCCGCAGCCGCATCACCGTGCCCTCCAGCGCCCCCTCGACGGGAGCTCCCTCCGCCGCCCGTCCCGAGAGGGGCGACTTGGCGGGCAGCGAGCGGATGGTGCACCGGCCGAGCAACTGCCGGAGCGCGAGGGGAAGTTCGGAGGCGTCGAGGGCGGTACGGGTGGCCAGTCCCAGCACCCGGGTCGGTGCGTCCACGAGGTCGTGGGCGTCCGCCCGCTCGATCCAGGTGGCGCTGCCGCCGGCCCGTGCCACGTCACGGGTGATCTCGGACGCGGCCAGCTCGGCGGGCGCGCGCAGCAGGAGTTCGTCCACCGTGCCGTCCGCCAGGGGGTGCGTCTGCAGGCTCAGGATGTCGACCTGCCGGTGGGCGAGGGCGGCGCACAGCCTGGCCAGCGAACCCGGGGCGTCCTCGACCGTCGTGCGCATGCGCCACAGCACGGTCTCCCCGGCCGCGGCCTCCGGCCTGCCGGGACCCGCGTGCTGCTCCTGTTCGTCGGACGGCCCGGCCGCTCGCCGTTCGGCGAGGGGCCGGGTGCCGGTATCGCCCGTCGGCGGTGCGTGACCGTGGCGGCGTGCCCACCATGTGTGGAATCCGGCCGTGGCGACCAGGAGCACCGCCGAGATCGCCAGCAGGGCGGGGCCGTCCGGCCCGTGCCCGATCAGGTTGGCCACACCGTCGGCGACCGCCACGGCCGTGAAGAGCGCGGCGAGTTCGACGACATCGCGTCGCCAGTGGTGGACGGGGCGTCCGTGCTTCGCACGCGTCACATCAGACATGTCTGGAGTCATACCGACACTGTGAAGGAACGGTGTTGCGTGATCACGAACGCTTTGTGACTGATCGGTTAAGTGTCACTCTGTCCCTTTTGTAGTTCTTTTTTGAGGATCTTTACCTCGAACGTGCGCGCGGCTGTGCGTGCCCGATCAGGGCACGCACACGGTGCGGGTGCGGATTCCGGCTCCGGGCGCCCCTCCGTCAGGCCGCGGTCTCCTGCGCCAGCGCCGTCCGCAGACGGCGCGCCTGCACGACCACTCGGGACGAGCCGCGCCGCTCGGCGGCCCGCGACAGATGGTCGAGAGCGCCGCGCGCCCCGGACCTCTCGGCGCAGTCGGCGGCGACGGCCAGCAGGTCGCCGAGCCCGCGCACCGGACCGGCGCCCGACGACGGGTCCACCGCGAGCGCGGACAGCAGGCGCGGCAGCAGGACGCGCAGCACGGACCACACGGTGGAGTACGCACCCGTGGCCGCCGCCGTCCGTATCGACTCCGCCAGCCGGGACGGCTTCACGGCCCCTCGCTCCACCAGCTCCCCGAGATCCGAGCCGAGCCGCCCCGCGTCCAGGTGTCCCCGCGCGGCGAGGACCAGTAGCGCGTCCACGGCGGCGAGCCGGTCCTCCGGATGACGCGCCGCCAGGCCGTACGCGACGGCCAGGTGCAGCGCCTCGCCGGCCGTGCCGTCGGCCTCGGCGAGGAGCGGCAGGACCGCGGCCTCACCACGGCTCTCGTCCACGGCGACGGTGCTGATGTCGTGCAGCAGGCGCGCCGCCAGAAGCTCCCGCCGCCCCGGGACGACGGCCAGCCAGTGCTGCCGGTCTCCGGTGTCCCAGTGGCGGCAGTACCAACGGTGCTTGAACAGGGCGAAGGGACGGCCCAGCAACCGGAACTCCGGAGGGAACAGGCCCTGGATCTCCTCCAGTTCACCGATCTCGACGAGGACGCGGGTGCCCGAAGTCCGCCGCCGGATCGCGGGCGGCGGGGGTGCCTCGGAAGTGAGCCACTGGGCCAGCCGGTATCCCTCCGGACTGCCGAGGGCCCGCGCCCGCGCCGCGGCTGCCGCCGTCGTCGCCGGGTCGTCGCGCCGGACGCGCAGCAGGGCCTGGGCGAAGTCGGCCGCTCCCGGCCGGGTGTCGAGCCTGCGGTACTCGGCGAGGCGGGCGACCAGCTCGTCGGCCTCCAGGAGTCCGGTGCCCCAGGTGGGAGTGGCCAGCAGGAACGGCAGGGGCTCGGTGCGGATGCGGTACGCCACCTCCCACAGGCGGGCCTCGAAGGCCGTGGCAGGGCCGCTGTGCCGGCAGTTCGCCTCCGTGCTGCCCTGCTGGACGGCGGCGTGCAGCGTGTGCATCCCGACCGCCTCGAACACCGCCGCGACGACGACGTCCAGGCCGTGCGGCGACAGGCCGAACGGTCCGTTCCCCGTGGAGTGCCACGATGCGGCGTCCTTCCACCAGCGGTGCGCGACCACCGGGTCGAGTGCCGCTTTCAGACCCTCCCGGTCGCGATGGGCGTGACGGACCAGTCCGTCCAGGGCACGCTCGAACGCGGCCACGTCGCCACCGGAGACGAGCAGCGCGCCGACCTCCTCGGCCAGTTCGGCCGCCGATTCCGGCGCCGCCGCCAGCCGTAGCCGCTCGGGAACGGCCGGCAGGATCTCGTCCTCGACAACGGACACGGAGTCCAGCGCCTCGTCGCCCAGGAGCCGCCGGGCCCGAAGGCGCAGCCCCGGGCTCAGATCGGCCGCGAGCTCGCTGAGCTGCTCGCGGGCGCCGCCTGCCGGGGGCAGGGCGGGGAGGTGGCGCTCCACCAGCTTCAGGGCGCGCTCCTGCAGGTCCGTGTCCTCGTGCCCGAACGCCTGCGCCACCGCGGGCAGCAGCACCTCCGGCGCGGTGGGATCGCGCCTGAGGACCTTTCCGAGGAGGACGAGCTGCGCCCGGACCAGCTTCTTCTCGGTCCTGAAGAGCACGCCCGAGGACAGCTCCGCCAGCTGACCGGACGTCAACTCGCCGTCCAGGGCGAGCGAGGCGAGGACCGACTGGGCGTGCCCGGCTACGGCCGAGGTGGCCCCGCAGGCCAGCGCCGTCCAGTCGGCGGTTCGCTCCCGCTCCTCGTCCCGGGTGGGAGCCAGGCACGTCAACAGGCGCAGGAACACGCGATGGTCGGCGACCGGGCCACCCCGCAGCAACCGCGCCACACAGGCGTCCACCATGACCTTCCGGTCGAGGACGCCCTCCCGCGTCACCGTCGCCAGCGCGTTGTACCAACTGCCCGGGCCGTCGCCGAACCGCCAGGCGATCTCCCCCGCCGCCTGCGGCGACTCGAAGAAGGCCGTGACCATCCTCGCCGTGTCCGGGTCCTGCCGCAGCCGCTCGGCCACGGAGCCGGTGCCCTGCCACGCGGCGCCGATGTTCTCGAACCAGCCCCGGACGTAGGCGTCGGTCGTCGGGGTCGCGCTGCCGGACAGCCTCACCAGCCCCGAGAGCAGCGCGAACGGGATCCCGGACGCCACCGGCCGGTCGGCCAGCCGCTGGGTGACGTCGGCGAGCCAGTCCGACTCCCGGTCGCCCAGCACATGCAGGAGGACACCGGGGGAGGCCTGGGACCAGCGCATGTCCGCTCCGGCGATCCAGGCGGCCGCCGCCGCTGCACCCGTGTGACAGGCCGCCCCCGCCGCGTGCAGCGCGGGATACGCCGTCCGGGATTCGGCGTTCCACGGCGCCGCCCGCAACTCCTTGCGCAGATCCTTCAAGGCGGGCAGAGCGGCCCGGCGTTCACCGTCCGTCATCCCGTCCAGAAGACCGACGGCCTGCACCGTCGCCCCCGCCCGTACCGCCTTCAGCAGTGCCTCGCCGCTCATCGTCCCTCGCCCCCGTCGACCTGGATTCCCGCGAACCCCTCGCTTCGCGCACCGGCCGGAGCCGACTCCTCCGTGCGGCCGCCCCGTGCGCCCCGCCGTACCATCCGTACGGCCAGCGCGTGCTTGCAGGGGCCGCGTCCCCCGCGATACTTCGCCCACCAGAGGCAGGAGCAGCTCAATGTCCCGGCGGTGTCGCGGACGCGGTGCACGTGCCCGTCGTCGGCGGTCACCGTGCCGAGGCCGCCGTCCAGGGCGACCGCGCCCGCGGCGACCAGCGCCCGTGCCGAGCGCAGCCGCGGGTTGTGCCGCTCCACCCGCCCCGCGTCGTACGGCAGTTCGCGGTGGAAGTAGGCCGCTTCCGCGGTGTCGTACCCGACGCGGCCCGACGTGCCCAGCCGGACCAGCGCGGCCCGCACCCGCTCGGCGGTCAGACCGGACGAGGCGGCCAGGTCGCCCACGTCGACCCGTGGCTCCCAGGCCAGCAGGACAGCGATCAACTCGGCGTCCTCGGCGGCTTCGTCGGTGGCCAGCGCGTCCAGCACCCCGCCCTCCCCGGAGAAACCGCGTGAGGCGTCCGGCGAGAGCGTGAGGGTGAGCCGCATGCCCGGCAGCACCGCTTCCCAGGCGCCCGCCGCGACGGCGTCCCCGGTGACCGGCGGGCCGTACACCCGCAGGGCCGTGGCATGGCGCAGCACCCGCTGGAGGGCGATCAGCCGCTCCGGGCCGGGCAGGCAGACGGCGCCGGGGACCGGACGGGTCGTCGGACGCAGACTCCGGCCGGCCGGCACCACCCATCGAGGTCCGCCGGAGGCCCCGCGTGCGGTGCCGCGCGGCAGGGAACGCAGGAACCGCACCGCCTCCGCGGCGGGCAGCTCGGCGCGCAGATCGAAGCCCGCCGCGATCACCTGGGCCTCGGCGAACCCCCGCAGCCAGCGGTCGGGCAGCGGCACCTTCTTCTCGACGACCGGGCCGTCCAACGTGGTCACGGCCATCTCGTCGGGGCCGACCCGGAGATGCAGCGGGTCGTCCCCGCCGATCCGGGACAGTGCCTCACGCAGCGGGTTGTTGACGTCGACGTTGGTCGTCCCGTGCCCGACCTCGCCGCCGTCCAGGCCCGTGTCCAGCACGTCCAGCCGGGCGTACACCCCGCCGCAGCCGGAGAAGGACTCGAAGCGGAGCCGGTCCCCGTTCCCCGTCACCACCGGGTCCAGTGACGCGCGCAGCTCCCGCTGGTAGTACCGGGCGGACGCGACGTCCGCCACCGACAGCAGGCCCGCGGCCGCTACCTGAGGCGACGTCAGGAAGCCGGTGAAGAACCGTGGATGGTCCTCGATCCCCGCGGGCGTCGCACCCCGCGAGGTCTCAAGTCCCAGGCGCCGCCCGCCCGGTGCGGATTCCAGCGCGGAGGGTCGGGTGTAGGCCACGGCCTGCAAAGATCGCGTCATGGAAAAACCGTAGAGGCGACCACTGACAACCGGTGCTGACCTGCGAGGACTTGACCGGTCGCGGCAGTTTCGGGGGCCTCGGGGAGCCGCGCACCGGGGGATGACTCCGGTGCGCGGCGGACCCTTCGAGGGTACGGGATCCGAACGCCCGGCGCGGTCACGGCGGGCGCGTACCGCTCGGCCCCGCGCCGTCCGGTCCCGGCGGCCTCTTGGTTCCCTACTGCCCCACGCGACCCGGCTGGAGTCGCTGCGTGAACAGCGCGGTCCCGTCCTGCTCGCGCAACCTCACCGTCAGCTCACCGCTTCCGCCGTCGATGTCCACCTCGCCGAAGAACTGGTAGCCGCCGGCGGGCGAGACGTTCGAGGCGGTCGGCGCCTTCACGAACACCCGCTCCGGTCCGAACGTGCCGTCCAGGGCGCTCGCCGGGAAGGCGCCGGCGTTGAGCGGGCCGGAGACGAACTCCCAGAACGGCTCGAAGTCGGTGAACGCGGCCCGTGAGGGCTGGTAGTGCTGGGCGGAGGTGTGGTGCACGTCGGCGGTCAGCCAGACCGTGCCCGTGATCCGCATGTGCTTGACGAACCGCAGCAGTTCCGCGATCTGCAGTTCACGCCCCAGCGGCAGGCCCGGGTCGCCCTGCGCCACGGCCTCGATGTTCGGCTTCCCCTCCGTGGTGTCGGGCACGACGAGACCGATCGGCATGTCCGCGGCGATCACCTTCCACACCGCGCGGGAACGGGACAGTTCGCGCTTCAGCCACTCCAGCTGTTCGGCGCCGAGGATGCCCTGCGGGTCCGTGGTCTGGTCGTCGGGCGAGTTCGCGTTGCGGTAGGTACGCATGTCGAGCACGAACACGTCCAGCAGCGGGCCGTGCCGCATGACCCGGTACACGCGGCCGTCACGGCGGCCCGGCGGCAGCGTCGAGACGGGGAAGTACTCGCTGAACGCCCGACGCGCCCGGCCGGCCAGCACGTCGACGCTCTTCTCGGTGTACCGCGTGTCGGTGCTCGCGATCACCTCTCCCGGGTACCAGTTGTTGCGCACCTCGTGGTCGTCCCACTGGACGATCGACGGCACCTGGGCGTTGAATCGCCGGAGGTTGTCATCCAGCAGGTTGTAGCGGAAGTTGCCGCGGAACTCCGCCAGCGACTCCGCGACCTTGGACTTCTCCTCGGTCGTGATGTTCCGCCAGGTGCTGCCGTCGGGGAGCGCGGCCGTGGCGGTGAGGGGGCCGTCCGCGTAGATGTTGTCGCCGCTGCAGAGGAAGAAGTCCGGGTCAAGTCGGGCCATCGCGTCGTAGATGCGGTAGCCGCCGATGTCGGGGTTGATGCCCCAGCCCTGCCCCGCCAGGTCCCCCGACCACAGGAAGCGGACCCCGCCGCGCCGGCCGCGCGGGGTGGTACGGAACGTTCCGGCCACCGGTTCGCCGGTGCGTCGCGGGTCGTCGGGGTCGGCGAGCAGGACGCGGTAGTGGATCTGCTCGCCGGAGGGCAGTCCCCGCAGCCGCGTGGTCCCGGTGAAGTCCGTGTCCGGCCCGAGCAACGGCCCGTGCCAACGGTGCGGGCTGCGGAACGACTCGGTGGCCGAGGTCTCGACGATCATCCGGGCCGGCCGGTCGGAGCGGACCCAGACGAGCCCGGAGTCGGCGGTCACGTCACCGGCCTGGACACCCCAGCCCGCTCTCGGCCGGCCCGACCGGGCGAAGGCCGGTGCCGAGCCGAGGGCGGTGGGCAGAGCCAGGGCCGCCGACGCGGCGAGCGAGCCGCGCAGCACGCTGCGTCGGGCGGGAAGGGAACTGAGCGGGCGGTGCGACATGAAGGCGCCTCCGGGGGACGGATTCGGCCGGTGTGGACTGCCACACCTACTGGTGCGCCGCAGCGCACACGGAAACCAGAGGTGAACAACTCTCCCTGAGAGGACGGGAAAGGGCGCGGAGGCGGACCGGCCGGCCGACCCGTACGACAGACACCTCGGGGCCCTCGGCGACGGCGCCGGTGCTCACCGCTCCGTCCCACCGCCACCCGCGTCGCCCTGGGCCTCGGCCATCAGACGGACGCCGTCGCGTATCCGCGCGGGCGGCAGATGCGCGTACCCCAGGACCAGTCGCACACCGTCGCGGACGGCCTCTCCGTAGTGGGCCGCCGGGCGGACCACCACGCCCGCCGTCGCCGCCCGCTCCAGGAAACGTTCCTGTGGTCCGTACCGGTCCGGGAGCGCGGCGACGGCGTGCAGGCCCGCCGCGATGCCGGACACCCGCGTTCCGGGGAAGTGCTCGTCCAAGGCCGTCACCAGCGCGTCCCGCCGTTCCCGGTAGGCGCGTTGGCAGCGGCGCAGCTGCCGGTCGTAGTCGCCCCGCTCGACGAACCGGGCCAGGAGCGCCTGGTCGAGGACGGGGTTGCCGAGGTCCATGGTCCGTTTCCGCTCGACGACCTCCTCCACGTGGGACGCGGGGACCAGCAGCCAGCCGAGCCGCAGCCCCGGAGCGAGCGACTTGCTGACCGAACCGGTGTACGCGACGTGCTCGGGGTCGAGTCCCTGGAGCGCGCCCACCGGGGCGCGGTCGTAGCGGAAGTCGCCGTCGTAGTCGTCCTCGATCACCAGCCCGTCCACCTGGCGGGCCCAGTCGAGGAGTTCGGCGCGGCGCCGCGCCGAGTACGCGATGCCGGTGGGGAACTGATGCGCCGGCGTCGTCACCACGGCGCGTACCCCCGAGATCCGGAGCGGATCCACGGCGAGCCCCTCGCCGTCCAGGGGCAGCGGTACGGTGTCGAGGCCGGCCGAGGCGAACAGTGCTCCGTGCTCCGGACTTCCGGGGTTCTCGACGCCGACACGACGTCCCCCGCGCGCGTGCAGGACGAATCCGAGCAGCGTCATCGCCTGCGCCACGCCGGAGACCACGACGACGCGGTCGGGATCGGCGACCACGCCCCGGCGGCGGCCGAGCAGCGCGGCGAGAGCGGTCCGCAGCGCGGGCAGGCCACGCGGATCCGGATATCCCAGTGCCTCGTGGGACAGTTCGGCCAGCACACCGCGGTGCGCGGCGGCCCACGCGGCACGCGGGAAGAGCGACAGGTCGGGCGTGCCCGCCACGAAGTCGGCCCGCACGCCCGTCGGCCGCGGGGAGTGGTCCCGCGCGCGCGGGGCGACCGCCCGCGCCGCGCCGCCGACCCAGGTGCCCGCTCCCCGGCCGCTCCGCAGATACCCCTCCGAGCCCAGCTGCTCGTACGCCTCCGTGACCAGGCCCCGGGACACCCCGAGGTCACCGGCCAGTTCACGGCTGGACGGCAGCCGGGTGTCCGGGGCGAGCCGCCCGGAGCGGACGGCCTCGCGCAGCGCTTCCTGGAGCGCGCGTCCCCGCGCGCGTGCCGGTGCGGCCGCGGCGGGCAGGAGCAGCTCCCAGGCCGCCGCCCACGGTGCCGCACCGGACGGAGCGGGTTCCGGCGGCCCGCCGTGATTGGTCCCCGATGACGTCATGGAAGTGGACCTTAAACCGGACCACGTCCCCTCATAGCGTCACCGTCATGAACGCCACCACCACCCGCGGCACCCTGCTCGTCGCCCTGGCCTGTGTCCTCGTCGGCGGTTCCTTCACCGCCAACAGCCTCCTCGGCGACTACCCGTACGCGGGCGGCCAGTTCCTCCGCTACGGCCTCGCCTGCCTCCTGCTGCTGCCCCTGCTCGGCGGGCGCGGAACCGCCCCGCTGCGCCTGCTCGGCGCCCGCCAGTGGACGCGTCTCGCGCTGGTCGCGGCCGTCGGCATGGTCGGCTTCAACCTCGCCGTGCTCGCCGCCGAGCGCACGGCGGAGCCCGCGGTCCCGGGCGTCCTCGTGGGCTGCGCCCCGGTCGTCGTGGCCGTTCTCGTGCCCCTCCAGGAGGGGCGCCGTCCGCGGCGGCGCGTGCTGTACGGAGCCTCGCTCGTCGCCCTCGGGGCCTTCGCGGTCCAGGGCTGGGGACGCACCGACGCCGCCGGGATCGCCTACTCGGCCGGCGCGCTGGCCGGTGAGGTCGGCTTCGCCGTGCTCGCCGTGCCGGTGCTGCGCCCGCTCGGGCCACGACTGCTGTCGGCCACCGTGTGCGGGGTCGCCGCCGTCGAGTCGGCGGCGGCCGGGCTGATCGCCGACGGCCGGGACTGGCTGCGGCTGCCGGACGCCACGGAGGCGACCGCGCTGGTCTGGCAGGCGGTGGTGGTCACCGTCGTCGGCTTCGTCTGCTGGTACATGGGCGTGCAGCGGATCGGTGCCGAGCGCGCCACGCTCTTCTCCGGTCTCATCCCCGTCGCGGCGGCCGCCACCGCCCCCCTCGTCGGAACCGGCTCCTACGGGTCGGCCCAGGCCGTCGGCAGCGCGCTGGTCGCCGCCGGAGTGGCCCTCGGGTCAGGGGCGTTGGGGCCACTCGCCGCCCGGCGCGTCGCACCCGCCGCCGCGCGGCGGGGCGGAGGTCCGGGGGCCAGGACGGTCGTGCGGGGCGGTGGCGGCGGGCGGCGTCAGGGTGACGGCAGGGGAGAGGAGCCGAGCACGTCAGCGGCTGCCGTCGAGCAGGACGCGGGCGACGAGCGCCGGGTCGTCGTTCATGGGGACGTGGCCGCAGCCGGGCAGCCGCACCAGCCGCGCGCGCGGAATGATCTGCTTGGCCCGGACACCCTGGCGGCGCACCAGCAGCCGGTCACGGGTGCCCCAGGCCACGGTGACGGGCAGCGCGGGGATGTCGTCGGTGAACTGGACGGTCGTCCCCGCCCGCAGGGTCTCGGTGAACGCCTCCGCATGGGCCAGCGCGAGGGTCTCGGCGACGACCGCCTCGGGTGAACGGCGGGCGGGGTGGGCGTAGATGCTGCTGGTCAGCACCGTCCGTCCGGCGGCCGAACGGGAGAGTCGCTCGATGACCGGAAGGGGCATGCGCCGTGCCGCCTGGCGCATGGCGAGCAGCACTCCGAACGCGTACCTCCGCTCGACCGGCGACCAGAAGCCTGCCGGCGAGAAGGTCGTGACAGACCGTACGAGTTTCTCGCGGCCCAGTTCCAGGGCCAGCAGCCCGCCCAGCGAGTTGCCGGCGACGTGCGGGCGCTCGATCCCCAGTGCCTCACACAGTGCGCCGAGCACCGGCACCACCGTCGACAGGTCGTGCGTGAGCCCGTCGGGAAGTGCCGGGGACGCGCCGAAACCGGGAAGGTCGACGGCGATGACGTCCCGTTCGGCCGCGATCAGCGGAATGACCGGGTCCCAGGCCTGCCGGTGGTGTCCGATCCCGTGCAGCAGGAGCAGCGGTTCACCGGTGCCCACGCGCGCGTAGGACAGCGTGACCGTCCTCGGGCCGTGCGGGGAGGGGACGCTGAAGGAGACCGTGTCGGACATGGTGCTGCTCCTCGTCTGGGACGCGGGGAAGGACTGACTCATAGACAGCTTGTCAGCAACTGCTACCGACGGGTAGCCCCCACTCGTCATCAACCGCACGAGGCCGCCACACGACCCCGCCCGGGCCGATCACGGCGGCGGTTCCGCCTGGACAGGAAGAGGAGCGTCGGGTGGGATGGACCGGTGGCAACCGACATCGCGACCGACGTGTTCGAAGAGCACCGGCCCGTCCTGACCGGCGTGGCGTACCGCATGCTCGGGCGGGTGGCCGACGCCGAGGACGTGGTCCAGGAGGCCTGGCTGCGCTGGTCCGCCGCCGACCGGTCCGACGTGCGCGAACCACGTGGCTACCTCGTCCGCGTCACCACCCGCCTCGCCATCGACCGGCTCCGCCAGATCCAGTCGCGCCACGAGGCCTACGTCGGACCGTGGCTCCCCGAGCCGTACGTCACCGACTTCGCGGCCACCGTGGAGGACAGCGCCGAACGCGCCGTCCTCGCCGACACCGTCTCGCTGGCCGTCCTCGTCGTCCTGGAGTCCCTCTCGCCCCTGGAACGCGCGGTGTTCGTCCTCCGGGAGGCGTTCGGTTACCCCTACGCCGACATCGCGGCCGTCCTCGACCGCGGTGAACCGGCGGTGCGCCAACTCGCCGGGCGGGCCCGCAAGCACGTCGAGGAGCGTCGGCCGCGCTACGAGGTCGACCCGGCCGAACGCAGGGATCTCACCGAACGGTTCCTCGCGGCGGCCGTGGAAGGCGACCTGGAGGGCCTGATGTCCCTGCTGGCGCCGGACGCGCGTCTGATCGGCGACAGCGGAGGCCTCTCCAAGGCGCCGCTGCGCGTGCTCGACACCGCCGACAAGATCAGCCGGTTCATCGTCGGCGCCGGCCGCAAGGGTGTGCCCGACCTCTCGTTCCGCTTCCTCGAACTCAACGGCGGTGTCGCGGCGATCGCGCTGTCCGCCGGGAAACCGGACACCGTCTTCCAACTGGACGTCGCCGACGGGCGCATCAGGTGCGTCTACGTCATCCGCAACCCGGAGAAACTCGTGTCGCTCCCCGGCGGACAGCCCGCCGCGAGCCCGGCCCCGTCCGCCCGCGACACCGGTTCCGCATCGCCCTCCGCTTGACCGCAGTACAGCGAAAGCCCCCGCCCACCTGGCCGGGGGCTTTCGGCGTTGTGTCGCGAACGTCGCCCAGCGCGAACGCCCCGTGAACGCTGTGCTGCAACGCGCCTGTGGGTTCCCCAAGGATCGAGGATTGGTCTTGACCAAGGGTGGGGGCGGCCCTATGGTCGCAGGGATAGTGCAGGAACCTTTAATAAACAAGGGCGCTAAAACGCCGCCGGGACACGGCGATTGCGGAGGCACAGGGTGGGGACCACGCAGTTGGAATCGGTGCCGGAACCGAAGTACTGGCATCTCAAGACCGTGCTCAGCGAGGCGCTGGACTCCGAGTTCACCGTGGGCGAGATCCTGCCCAACGAACGTGACCTCGCGGCCCGGTTCGGCGTCGCCCGGGCCACGCTGCGCCAGGCGCTCGAACAGCTCGAACTCGAAGGCCGACTGCAGCGCCGCCGGGGCGTGGGCACCACGGTCGCCCCGCCGCGCGTGGGCGTGGCCGTCGGCAACGAACAGCACGTGTGGCCGGGGGCGGCGGGGGACGCCTGGCAGGCCGCCGACTGTGTCGTCGCCGCACCGCCCGCGCCGGTGGCCGGCTTCCTGGAGGCCGCCGAGGGCGAGCTCGTGCACACGGTGCGCCGGTCCCGCGTGACGCACGGTCAGCCCGTCGCCGCCGAACTCCTCTACGTCCCGGCGTCCTCGGTGCCGGACCTGTCCGCCATCGACGCGCCCTCCGGTGCCGCCCGCGCGCGTGCGGTGCTGCGCGAACTGCAGCGTCTGGAGCTGGAGGGCCAGGACCGCGCCGTGGAGCTGGGCTCGGCCCGCGCGGACGACGCCCGCGAACTCGACCGCCTGCCCGGCGCGCCGGTCCTCGTCGTCACGACCCGCTTCTTCGCCGGCGGACGCACCGCGGCGGTCTCCGTGGCCACCTACCGTGCGGACACCTGCCGGCTCACCTTCGGCGTCTCCGGCGGCGTGGAGATCCACCACGACCCGGAACGCCGCGCCTCCTGAGCCGCCCGGCCGGGGCCTCGTGCCCCGTCGAGCCGCACCGTGTCACCCGCTCCGCGCCCCGGACTCCTCCGGGGCGCGAGCCGTTTCCCCGCCGCCGTCCGCACGAGGTGCGCGGACCCCGGGTCAGCGGCGGGCCGTCACCGTTCCCTCCACGGCGAAGAGCTGCTCCTCGACGTGGTCCAGGGCCAGGCGCAGGGCGCCGGTCGCGACGGCCGCCTCGCCCAGCAGGGAGAGGGCGACCTTGGGCGGGCGCAGACAGTAGCGCGCCAACTCGCGCCGCAGCGGCTCCAGTACGCCGTCCAGGCCCGCCGCCCAGCCGCCGATGACGACCAGCTCCGGGTCGAGGGCGAGGGCGAGCGCGGCCACGTCGTGCACGAGCCGCTGGATGAACCGTTCCATCGCGGCGCGTGCCCGCTGGTCGCCGTCCTTGGCCAGCGCGAAGACCTTGGCGACCGCCTGCTCGTCGAGCGGGTGCAGCGGCTCGTCCGTCGTCGACAGCAGGGTCTCGGGCGTGACGTCGCGGCCCAGCAGATGCAGCGCGCCGATCTCACCGGCCGCCCCGCCGTACCCCCGGTGCAGCCGCCCGCCGATCAGCGAGCCGGCGCCCGGGCTCAGCCCCGCGAGGACGAACACGACGTCGTCGGTCTCGGTCGCCACACCCTTCCAGTGCTCGGCCACCGCCGCCGCGTTGGCGTCGTTCTCCACCAGTACCGGGCATTTGAAGGAACGGCTCAGCCGTTCGCCCAGCGGCAGGCCCGTCCACTCCGGCAGCGCGGTGCCGAGCCGCACGGTGCCGTCGGCCTCCACGATGCCGGGGCTGCCCACCCCCACCGCCCGCAGGGAACTGCGGGCCACACCGGCCCGGCGCAGCAGCTCGGCGACCGCGATCCGCAGCCGTTCCAGCCGCTCGTCGGCGGACGCCGTCTCGTCCACGTCCTTGGCCATCGCGCCCATGACACGGCCGTCCAGGTCCGCGAGGAGCGCGGCGACACGGTGCGGGCCGATCTCCAGGCCCAGCAGGTGCCCCGCCTCGGCCCGGAACCGGTACCGACGCGCCGGGCGCCCCTGACGGCGCGTGGCACCTTCCTCGGCCGCCTGCTCGACGACGAGTCCGTTCTCGATGAGTCCCTCGACGACGCCCTCGACCGTGGGCCGCGACAGCCCCGTCACCCGGGTGACCTCGGTGAGGGTCGCGCAGTCCGTGGCACGCAGGGCGTGCAGCACCACCGCGGAATTGATCCGTCGCAGCAGAGAGGGATCCCCGCCGGTCAACTGCCCCAACGTCCATCCTCCCAGCTTGTGCGCGTGTTGGCCGGATCGTACTCGGCGCGGGGGACCCCGGCGAGTGCCGGGGACCATTTCGTCCTCACGAGTCCTCCTCAGCCCGGTGCCACGAAGCCCGACTCGTACGCCGCGATGACCGCCTGCGTACGGTCCCGGGCGCCCAGCTTCGCCAGTACGGCGCTGACGTGGGACTTGACCGTCTCCGTGCCCACGACGAGCCGCGCGGCGATCTCCGCGTTCGACAGACCTCCGGCCATCAGCCGCAGCACCTGGGCCTCCCGCTCGGTGAGCGCGGCCCGCTCCATGACCGCCCGCGCCGCCGGATTCCCCGCGGCGTCCCCGTAGGCGGCCGCCAACTGCCGCACGGAGGAGGGGAACAGCAGGGACTCGCCCTCGGCGACCAGCCGCACGGCGTGCACGATCTCCGCCGGGCACGCCCGCTTCAGGAGGAACCCGTCGGCGCCCGCGCGCAGCGCCTCGTAGACGTACTCGTCGTTCTCGAACGTCGTCACCACGAGGATCTTCGGCGGATCGGCGACGGTCCGCAGCACCGCGCGCGTGGCCTCGATGCCGTCGAGCAGCGGCATCCGGACGTCCATGGCGACCACGTCGGGCCGTAACCGCCGGACCAGCGGGATCACCGCGGCACCGTCGGCCGCCTCACCGACGACCTCGATGTCGGACTCCGCCTCCAGCACGGCACGCAGGCCCGCGCGTACGAGGGGTTCGTCGTCGACGAGGAGAACGGTGACCGGCATCGGGCCAGCGTAGATCAACTCACCGGCAGCTCGGCGTGCACCTGCCAGTCACCCCCGTGCGGGCCCGTTCTCGCGCGGCCGCCCAGCAGCGCGGCCCGCTCGCGCATGCCCCGCAGGCCGCTGCCCCGCGCGGGCCCGGACAGGCCGGCCGGCAGCGGGTTGCGGACCTCCAGGGCGAGCGTGCCGTCACGCACCTCTATACGGACCCGCACCGGGACACTCCCCGCGTGCCGCAGCACGTTCGTGAGCGACTCCTGGAGGATGCGGTAGCCCTCCCTCGACACCGGACCGGGCACGGTCCCCAGCGGGCCGCTCACCTCGGCGTCCACCGTCGCTCCCGAGGCCCGGGCCGACTCCAGCAGCCGGTCGGCGTCGGCCAGCGTCGGGCGACCGCTCGCCGGACGCTCCGCCTCGCGCAGCACGCCGAGGACCCGCTCCAGGTCCTCCAGGGCCGCGCGTCCCGTCTCCTCGATGGCCACCAGGGCCCGGTCGGTGAACGCGGGGTCCTTCGCCGCCCGGGCCGCGCCGGCCTGGACGACCGCGACGGTCAGGGCGTGGCCGATGGAGTCGTGGAGTTCGCGGGCGATGCGATTGCGCTCCAGGAGCTGCTCGGTGCGCTCCTCCAGGGCGGCGAGGCGCTCGGCGGGGGAGGGCCCCAGGAGTCCGCGCGCGAGGACCGTGACCAGCTCACCGAGTCCGACGACCGCGCCGTACAGCGCGAGCAGGGGCAGCGGGACCAGCAGGGCGCAGCTCCAGTGCGGGTCCAGCAGCGACACCACGGGGTCGCCGGACGGCCGGTGACCGGCCGCCGCTCTGCAGAGGTCGAACGCGAGGACGGGCAGCCAGACGGTGGCGGCGCAGGTCGACCAGCCCAGCAGGAGCCGCGCCTCCAGCCACAGCACCGTCCGCCACCGGTCCCGCGGACCGGCCGAGGGAGCCACCGAGAACGCCGGGTCCTCGCCGCCCCGCCGGCCCGGCGCCAGCATGTACCGCGCCTGCACGCCCTCGCCCCGCCGGACGGCCGGGACAAGGCCCAGCGGCACGATCAGAACCGCGGGCACCCAGGGCTTCGACACGTCGATGAAAAGCCACACGCTGACGAACAGCATCGGCACCCACAGGTGCAGCAAGCGCGTGTACGTCGTCCCCCACAGCAGCGGGCGCAGAAAGCGGGCCATGCGCACATCGTGTCAGCGGGCACCGACGACGAACCTCCCCCGCCCGGGGGAGACCGTCCCCGCCGACGGGGGAGGCGGCGGCCCGCGGGTCACCGCCACGCTGAACCCATGACCAGCATCGACGTCCACGAACTGACCAAGGAGTACGGCGGCAGGCGCGCCGTGGACCATCTGACCTTCAGCGTCCTCCCGGGGCGTGTCACCGGATTCCTCGGCCCCAACGGCGCCGGGAAGTCCACCACCATGCGGCTCGTGCTGGGCCTGGACCGGCCGACCTCCGGCACCGCCACCGTCGGCGGCCGCGTCTACGCGTCCCTCGACGAACCGCTCCGGCAGGTGGGCGCCCTGCTCGACGCAGGGGCCGCGCACGGATCGCGGACCGCCCGGGACCACCTGCGGGCGCTCGCCGCCACCAACCGCATCCCCGAACGCCGGGTGGACGACGTGCTGGAGGAGGCCGGGATCGCGTCCGTCGCCCGGCGCCGGGTGAGGACGTACTCCCTGGGGATGCGTCAGCGTCTGGGCATCGCGGCGGCGCTCCTCGGTGACCCGCCGGTGGTACTCCTCGACGAGCCGTCGAACGGTCTCGACCCGGAAGGGATCATCTGGATCCGGGAGTTGCTGCGCCGCCTGGCCGGGGAGGGGCGCACCGTCCTCGTCTCCAGCCACCTCATGAACGAGACCGCCTCCTTCGCCGACCAGTTGGTCGTCCTCGGCCGGGGACGGCTCCTCGCCCACCTGCCCATGCGGGAGTTCATCCACGCGCGCGTGCGGCCCCGGGTGCGCGTGCGCAGCACGGACGCCGCCGCCCTCGGAGACCTGCTCGCCCGGCACGGCATCGAGGCCGCCGAGGGCGAGGACGGGCTGTGGACCGCCCTGGACGTGCGGGTGGACGACATCGGACACCTCGCCTCGGCCTCCGGCCTCCCGATCCTGGAACTCGCCGCGCAGGAAGGCACCCTGGAACAGGCCTACCTCGATCTGACCGCCGCCGAGACCGAGTTCGGCACCACTCCGACGCAGCACCAGGAGGCCTGACCATGACGGACACCGCCGCGACCATGGGCCTGACCGAACCGGACGCCACCCCCGCGCGCCGTCCCGGGGGCTTCGCGCCCGCCCTCCGCGCCGAGTGGATCAAGATCCGCACCCTGCGTCCGCTCGTCCTCGCCCTGCTCGCCGTCCTCCTCACCACCGTGGCCTTCTCCGCGCTCGCCGGACTCGACGACTCCAGGGGCCCGGACTTCGACCCGCTGTTCTCGGCTCTCTTCGGAGTGAGCTTCGGACAGATCGCCGCCATCACCTTCGGCACGCAGGCGATGGCGGCCGAATACCGGGACGGAGCACTGCGGTTGTCGCTGGCTGCGGTTCCCGACCGAGGGCGCTGGTATCGCGCGAAAGCGGTGGCGATCGCCACCCCCGTCCTCGTCGTCGGCCTGGTCACCGGAGTCACCGGACTGCTCGTGGGGACGTCCGTGCTCGGTGCCCGGGCGGACGGCCTCGGTCTTGCGGAGAAGGTCCGCGCGGTCGTCGGCTGCGCGCTCTACCTGACCCTGATGGCGCTGCTCGCGGCGGGCCTGACGGCCGTACTGCGCAGCGGAGTCGCCACGTTGAGCATGCTGATCCCGTTCCTGCTGATCGTGTCCTTCGTCGTCGGCGGAGCGTCGGGAAGCGTGGCGGGCCTCCTCCCGGACAAGGCCGGCCAACTGGTCCTGCACCGGACGCAGGACGGCACGCTCGGTCCCTGGACCGGTCTCGGGGTGACCGCTCTGTGGACCGCCGCCGCGCTCGGCGCCGGAGCCCGGAGCGTCCGGCGCCGGGACGCCTGACCCCCGACGGTCCTCTGACGCCCCGCCAATTGTCAGTGCCGGGCGCTTTACTGGAGGCCATGACCATCGCACAGCATCTCGCCACGATCGACCGGCTGTGCTCCGAGGAGTTCCCCGCGGAGCACGGCCGCTCCGCCGACGGAACCGCCGGACCCGGGTACCACGTGGCCGAGTTAGTGACGAGCGAGGACTTCTGGGACACGGACGGCGCGACGCGCGCGGAGACGGAGGAGCAGTTCGAGGCCGAGCGGGACGGACTGTCGCAGCTGCTCACCGGGCGGTGGGGCCCTCCGCAATGCGTCAGCCTGGCGAGTGTCCTCGAGCGGTCGACGAGCGGTGAGGACATACCGGAGCCCTGGGGTGACCTGAGCTCTCGCGTGCCGGACCTGCACCTCTGGAGACCGGACGGCTGCGAGCGCTGGATCGCCCTCGGCATAGGGCGGTGGGGCCGCGAACTGCCGTTCCAGCTCCTGGCCCTGGTCACCGTGACGGACCCGCCGTGACTCAGGAGGCCTCGGCGGCCGACCGCAGACGGCCGTACTCCTCGGCCATCGTCGCGGCGGTCCAGTGCGCGTTGAGCCCGCTGGGGTTGGGCAGCACCCACACCCGGCTCGACCCGATGGTCCGCTCCTGAGGGCCGATGCGCGCCTTCCGGTCGTCGAAGGCCGCCCGGTACGCGGTCACACCGACCACCGCCAGCCACGTGGGGCGCAGCCGTGCCACCCGCTCGGCGAGCAGCCGGCCGCCCTCGCGGTACTCCTCGGCGCTCAGTTCGTCGGCCCGGGCGGTCGCCCGCGCCACCACATTGGTGATGCCCAGCCCGTAGGAGAGCAGTTCTTCCTGCTCGGCGGGCTTCATGAGCCGCGGTGTGAACCCGGACAGGTGCAGCACGGGCCAGAACCGGTTGCCCGGCCGGGCGAAGTGATGGCCCGTGGCAGCCGTCATCAGGCCCGGGTTGATGCCGCAGAAAAGCACCGAGAGGCCGTCCGCGACGACATCCGGCACGAGCCGGTCGCGGGCGGCCTCCAGGTCCGCGGGGGTGAGCCGCGTCAGAGGATCGCCCCCGGCGTGTAGCCGGCGGCCTCCGGGTGCTGCTTCAGGATCTCGTCGACGCGGGCCACCACGGCGGCGACCTGGTCGGCGGCGGCGCCGGTGAACGACAGCTTGTCGGCCATCAGCTCGTCCAGCTGCGCACGGTCCAGCGGGATGCGCTCGTCCGCGGCGAGCTTGTCGAGCAGTTCGTTGCGCTCCGTGCCCTGCTCGCGCATCGCGAGGGCGGAGGCGACCGCGTTCTCCTTGATCGCCTCGTGGGCGACCTCGCGGCCGACGCCGGCGCGCACCGCGCCCATCAGGACCTTGGTCGTCGCGAGGAACGGGAGGTAGCGGTCCAGCTCACGGGCGACGACGGCCGGGAACGCGCCGAACTCGTCGAGGACGGTCAGGAAGGTCTCCAGCAGACCGTCCAGCGCGAAGAACGCGTCCGGCAGCGCGACGCGGCGCACCACCGAGCACGACACGT
Source organism: Streptomyces sp. NBC_01428 (assembly GCF_036231965.1). Lineage (NCBI taxonomy): Bacteria > Bacillati > Actinomycetota > Actinomycetes > Kitasatosporales > Streptomycetaceae > Streptomyces > Streptomyces sp. NBC_01428. The sequence continues at coordinate 7,711,288 of NZ_CP109499.1, forward strand.
CGCCCTCGTTCCACTGGTCGCCCGCCAGCTCGCCCGTCATCGACGCGTACCCGCGCAGGATGACCATGAGGCCGTTGACACGCTCGCAGGAGCGGGTGTTCATCTTGTGCGGCATCGCCGAGGAGCCGACCTGGCCGGGCTTGAAGCCCTCGGTGACCAGCTCGTGCCCGGCCATCAGCCGGATCGTCTTGGCGGTCGAGGACGGGGCGGCGGCCAGCTGCACCAGCGCGGTCACGACCTCGTAGTCCAGGGAGCGCGGGTAGACCTGGCCGACGGAGGTGAAGGCCTGCGAGAAGCCCAGGTGCCCGGCGATCCGCTGCTCCAGGTCCGCGAGCTTGGCCGCGTCGCCGCCGAGCAGGTCCAGCATGTCCTGCGCCGTGCCGACGGGACCCTTGATGCCGCGCAGCGGGTAGTGGCCGAGCAGCTCCTCGAGGCGGCCGTACGCGACGAGCAGCTCGTCGGCGGCCGTCGCGAAACGCTTGCCCAGGGTGGTGGCCTGCGCGGCCACGTTGTGCGAGCGGCCCGCCATGACCAGCTCGGCGTACTCGCCGGAGAGCCTGCCCAGCCGGGCGAGGACGGCGACCGTGCGGTCGCGCATCAGCTCCAGCGAGAGGCGGATCTGCAGCTGCTCGACGTTCTCCGTGAGGTCGCGGGACGTCATGCCCTTGTGGACGTGCTCGTGCCCGGCGAGGTCGTTGAACTCCTCGATGCGGGCCTTCACGTCGTGCCGGGTGACCTTCTCGCGCTCGGCGATGGAGGCGAGGTCGACCTGGTCGAGGACGCGCTCGTAGTCGGCGACGGCGGCGTCCGGCACCTCGATCCCGAGGTCCTTCTGTGCGCGCAGCACGGCGAGCCAGAGCTGACGCTCCAGCTTCACCTTCTGCTCGGGGGACCAGAGCGTGGCGAGCTCGGCGGAGGCGTAGCGTCCGGCGAGGACGTTGGGGATACGGGGCTTTGCAGGCGCGGCAGTCACGTGTACGGAGCATACCGGCTGAACAGAGCCGCTCCCGTACCGCGGGTCGGGCCTCATGATCCCTGGACGGCAACCTCCGGACTCATGATCCCGAGCGCGGTGGTCGGGTCTCGTAACCCGCTCGCGCGTGCGGGTCCGGATGGGGCTGATCACTGCCGACCACCGCGCGCAGACCCCCGTACGTCTTGGTGGTGAAACGGTCGCGGGCCAGGCTGAGTTCGGTGGTGATCAGCTGGTTCCGCTCGTCGTTGACCTCCTCGATCTCCTCCATCAGCTGCGCGTTCCTGGCGCGCAGCGCCGCGTTCTCGTTGCGCGACTGGTCGACCGCCCTGGCGTGACTCGCGAGCCGCATCGCCGTGATGGTGGTGCTGCGGGCCAGGGCCCGCTCGCGCCGGGACAGGTCCGTTTCGCGCATCTGCATGTCCAGCTCAAGACGCCTCCGGTGCTCCGCCAGCACGCCGAGGTCGCGCCGTGTGCGGGCCTCGACCTGGCTGAGCGTGTGGCGCAGCAGGGCGGCCAGCAGCCCCGCGACGCCCACGGTCAGGAGCGTGCCCCCGACGGCCGCCAGTTCCCACGTACGCTGCCAGACGCCCTCGCCCACGAATGTCCCGCCGGCTGTGCAGCTGGCGGTGGACGCGATTGCCAGTCTGTACGCCACGTTTCGTTACCCCCTTGCCGTGGCCCCCCGGTCGTCGCCTGCGTCGAGGTCTTTCTGGAGCTCGATCGCCTGGACGATGTTCCCGTTGAGCATCGTGCGGATTCTGTAATCGGTGATTCCCCACGCGTCCATGGCCTCCTCCGGCGTGAGTGACGCCGAGGCCACCCTCCGGATCGTCGGCTGAGGCCCGTGTTCCGGGGAAAGCATGCCGCTGTTGACCAACATCTCCCGTTGGTCGAGACCGAGCACCGACGCCCATGTCGTCAGTTGTGAGGGGAGGGGAAGCGTCTTCCCCTCCAGTGTTCTGCTGATCGTCGTCAGGCTCACTCCGATCGAGACGGCCAGTTGGGCCCGGCCGCCGGCTCGTGGGCGGACGTCGTACCCGGCCGCGGTCGCGGCTTTCGTGAGGTACTCGCCAACCCTCCTTGCGAGAGCTTGTCGCTCACCGCGGGACTCGTGGGGGGACTCTTCCATGCTCCGCATGCCCGGAGAGTAGCGCGCACGTATGCAACTTGCACACGACTTGCACGCGCTTATCGTCGCAGGTCAGTTGGAGCGATCTCGTCGCGACAGGCCAAGGGGCGCTGTTCGTACGCCAGTTCAGGCCAAAAAGTCGTGCGGCTGTACCGCGAAGCAACTTGCGTACGTGTACGCAAGTTGCATATGTTGCATGACTGTGAGTTAGTCGCACGTATGCAAGTCCTGGTCGTGGGGACCTCTGCGCCCCGCCTCGGCGTCCGCTCGATCACGGTGCGGACCTGCGAGGCGGCGGCGGGGGCACCGCGCGACCGCACGAACCTCGCTCACGAGGCCCGGGCCGCACACGCGCCCGGAGCCGGCCACGGCCGGAACACACCGTCACACCATCCGCCGCCCGGCAGACCGTCAGCGCACCCGCCCACCACAGTTCATCCACTCATGAACGGAGTAGGCCTTGATCGCCGAGGCTAAGGCCGCCACACCGCGGTCCAACACCAGAGAACCGGCCCTGATCGCCCGCGCCCTCGCGGGCGACCGGGACGCGTTCGGGGAGCTCTACGCACTGCACCACCCCGCGGTGCTCGCCTATGTACAGCGTCGCGTGCGCAACCGGCAGGTCGCCGAGGACATCACGGGCGAGACCTTCCTCAACGCCTGGATGAAACGAGGCACGTTCACCTACCGCGGTGTCGGGTTCGTGGGCTGGCTGATCACCATCGCGCGCAACAAGGTCATCGACCACTGCAAGAGCGCACAGCGGCGGGAGTTCGTCGTCGAGGACATGCTCGGCTTCGACGAGGATCTCACCGTCAGCACCGAGGACACCGTGCTGATCGGCCTGGACGAGGAGCTGTTGCGCCAGGCGCTCGGCCAACTCCGGCCGCCCCAGCGCGAAGTCCTCACCCGGCGCTTCCTCATGGAGCTGTCGGTCCTGGAGACCGCCCGGCACATGGCGCGGACCGAGGGCGCGGTGAAGACCCTGCAGTTCCGGGCCCTGGCCAAGCTGCGCAGCGAGTTCCTGGGTGTGGCGGCATGACCCCCGCGCCCGGGGGCCGGACGGCGGTGGAAGCGGATCTCGCCGATCAACTCGGCGCTTTCGCGCGGGAGTTCGTCGCCGAACTGGAGGCGCAGGGACGGCTCGTGGAGGTCGGGGGCGCCGGAGTCCTCGAACGGCTGCGGACCCAGGTCGAGGCCTGGCGCAACGGCCCGGAGCCCTATCGGGTGGCCGTGGACACGATCGTCGAGGACTGCGGATACCCCAGCGAGGTCGCGATGCGGATCGCCACCGCGTTGAACCGCCGGGGGCTGCTGCCGGGCGGCGAGGAACCCGAACCCCGGCACGACCGCGGCCCGGCGGCGCTGCCCCTCGTCCCGGGTGCGCGTGGCGCCATCGTCCTGCACCTCGCCGACCGCGGTGCGGGGCGTCCCTCCGCCGAGGGCGAGGCCGAGGGCGAAGGCGGGCGGGAAGGCGAACACGATCACGAGCACCGACACCGGCGCGAGTACGGCCATGAATCCGGTGTCGCGGGGGTGCCCGAGATCGGCTACGGCGGCGGGCACCGGAAGGGCCGCGAGAAATGGATCGAGAACGGGACCCGAAACGGGGTCGGCCAGGGAAGCCCCGGCGAGGACGGGGCCGAGGGCTCCGCCGGACACGAGGCCGCGCACGGATACGCGGTGGCCGCCGCACCCGAGGCGCTGCGCGGACACGAGATCGCGGCCGGCCGCGAAGAGGCCGCCGCGCTGGAGACCGCGTCCCGAGCCGACCGTGTGCACGGACTCGCTGTCGCACCGGTGCCCGAACCGGTGCCCGAACCGGTGGACGGACAGGTGCCCCGGGTGCGCCCGGCGGCAGCGCGGTCCCGCACCGCCGGATGGGACACCGCCTCCGCCCGCGCGGTCTCCGTCGCCGCGACCCTCCAGTCGGACCACCTCGCCCGCCTGGAGGCCATGCGGATCACCGCGGACGGCGAGCGCGTCACCGTGGCCATCAAGGCGACCTGTCTGGCCGACTGGGAGTACTGGCTCGACGCGATCGGCGCGGCCCGCAACGTACGCACCAGGACGGCCGGACACGCGCAGGTGGCCGCCGGGACCCTCGACGGCGTCGCGGTCCACCTCACCGCCCACGGTGTCCCCGAACTTCTCCAGGAGGCCAGCGACGCCGCAGCCGACCCCTTCTACCTCTGGGGGCGGATCTACGACCTCGGCGTGGGGCAGACCGACCGGTCCGACCGCGTCTGGCTCTCGCTCGGACGGCGACAGGACGAACGCGGCATGCCGCTGCTGGTCCTGCGCGGCACCGCCGGTCCGCCGTACCCGCTGGCCGCCATCGTCATGGCCCACGGACCGCTGGCTCCCGCCGCCCCGCCCACCGCGGGCACCGACGGGGGAGACGGGTAGCCGAGCGGCGTAAACCAGCCAGCCCAGCCGCGAGGTCTCCGCTTGGGGTGACTGTTTCTCACCTGTGCCCACCGGCACCGCTGCACCAGAGGAAGCACGGTCACGTGTCCACCTGGTCGTCGGAACGCCGTACTGCACCTGGCCCAGAACCTCCCCCGAGGGCTGTAGGCGAACGCCTTCGTCATGGCCGGTTCTCTCCCTCGGCCGCGCGGTGACGGGGTGGCGTCGGTGGGGCACATCGGCCCTGATCCGTCCACGAATGGTGCGACAGGGTGAAAAGGTACGAGTCCGTCGCTCCGCCGTTCGCCCGGGCGACCCCGCTGCGGCCCGTCGGCCCCGTGGCGCCGGGGGGCGTACTTCTCAGGTCCCCGCATGAGTGCTTGGATGCTGAACCCGGCCGGGTTCCCGGCCGGCCCGTTGCTCGCCATCCGATCCGGGTGGTGGGACGGCTCCTTTCCATGCTCCGCAAAGCTGAAGGGGTCGTCGGCTGGGCCCGGTGCTCACGCCGGGCCCAGCCGTAGTGCCCGGGAGCGCTTCCCCACGCGCCGTCGGAGGGCGTCGCGCCGTCGAGCGCCCCCCCGTGCGCCCTGTGGAGGCCACGGCGCGAGGCGGTAGCTTGCCTGTCATGCGGAGCATGGCCGCCGTGCCGCTCGACGGAGAGGCACGGCGGAAGCCGTCCGCGAACCGCGCGTGACAGGACCGGCCGTACCGTGGATGCCCCGGCAGCGGCGCCCTTCGTTCACGCGCCCGCCCGTGCCGTTCCTCCGGCCCGGTGTCCCGTGGAGCGATCCCCGGGGGGTACGGATTCAGCTCCCGTGCACGGACTCCGTGCCATGGCTTCCCGTGACAGGACCCTCGTACGGCAGCAGGTCCGGGCGCTTCGCCGGGAGGCCGTCGCCGGACGAGCGGCCCGTCAGGCGCCGGCCGATCCACGGCAGCAGATGCTGCCGGGCGAAGCGGGCGTCCGCGGTGCGGCGGGAGACGAAGCCGGGCAGGGTCGTCGGCCCCATGGGGGTGCGCCACTCCTGGTCCTCGCCGTCGTATCCGAGCGTCTGCCACACGGCCTCGGCGACCCTGCGGTGTCCCTCGGCGGTCAGGTGCAGCCGGTCCACGTCCCACATGCGCGGGTCCGCGAGCGAGGGCGCCCCGTAGAGGTCGACCACCAGCGCTCCGTGCCGCTTCGCAAGGTCGTCGACGACGACGAACAACTCCTCCATGCGCGGACGGAAGCGTTCGAGCACCGGGCCGTTGCGCGCCGGGCTGCGCATCAGGACGAGTTGTTCGCAGGCAGGGGCGAGCCGTTCCACGGCCTCCTCCAGGAGACCCCGGACGCGTCCCATGTCGACCTTGGGCCGCAGGGTGTCGTTCAGGCCGCCGACGAGCGTGATCACGTCGGGACGCATGGCGGCGGCGACATCGACCTGCTCGGCGACGATCTGCCCGATCAGCTTGCCGCGCACCGCGAGGTTGGCGTAGCGGAAACCGGGGGCGCGGGCCGCCATCCGGGCCGCGAGGAGGTCGGCCCAGCCCCGGTAGGAACCGTCGGGCAACAGGTCCGACATGCCCTCGGTGAAGGAGTCGCCGACCGCGACAAGACTGGTGTAGGTGGCATTCGTCTGCATGGCGGGAAAGATGGTAACCCGAACACATACTCAACGGTCGGTCGGGTCCACCACCGCGGGAGCCGACCCCTTGGGCCGGCCCGCCGCACACCGGTGCCCGGCGGACGACAGCCGTCCGCCGGGCACCGGCATCCGCTCCGAGACCGGAAGCGCGACTCCGAGACCGGGAGTCCGACTCCTGGACCGGAAGCGCGACTCCTAGACCGGCTGTCCGAACAGCTCCCGCAGGACGTCCTCCATGGTCACCAGGCCCGCGAGGCGTCCGTCGCTGCCCATCACCGCCGCGAGGTGCGTCCGGCTGCGGCGCATGGCCGTCAGGACGTCGTCCAGGGGAGTGCTCTCCCGGACCCGGGCGATGAGCCGCATGTCCTCCACCCGGAACGGCACGTCGCGCGGGGTGGCGTCCAGCGCGTCCTTGACGTGCAGATACCCGAGGATGCGACGGCCGTCGTCGACGACCGGGAAACGGGAGAAGCCCGATTCGGCGGACAGCCGCTCCAGCTCCTCGGGCGTGATGCCCGCATGCGCGTAGACGACCCGTTCCACCGGGAGCACGACGTCGTGCACGGGCCGACGACCCAGCTCCAGAGCGTCGTGCAGGCGCTCCTGGGCCCGGTCGTCGATGAGCCCGGCGGCGCCGGAGTCCTTCACGAGGCGGGCCAGCTCGTCGTCCGAGAAGGTCGCCACGACCTCGTCCTTGGTCTCCACCCGCAACAGCTTCAGCAGTCCGTTCGCGAAGGCGTTGACGGTGAAGATCACCGGACGCAGGGCGCGTGAGAGGGCGACCAGCGGCGGTCCGAGCAGCAGCGCCGTCCGCACCGGTTCGGCGAGCGCCACGTTCTTCGGCACCATCTCACCGAGCAGCATGTGCAGATACGTCGCCAGGCTGAGCGCGATGACGAAGGAGACGGCGTGGCCGGCGCCGGAGGGCACGCCCACTGCGTGGAACACCGGCTCCAGCAGATGCGCGATCGCGGGTTCGGCCACGATGCCGAGCACCAGGGTGCACAGCGTGATACCCAGCTGGGCCGTGGCGAGGAGCGCGGAGACGTGCTCGAGACCCCACAGCACGCTGCGTGCGCGTCGGTCGCCCTGCTCCGCGTGCGGCTCGATCTGGCTGCGGCGCACCGAGATCAGCGCGAACTCGCCGCCCACGAAGAAGCCGTTCACGACGAGCGTCGCGAGCCCGATCAGCAGTTGTACGGCGGTCATCGCGCGGTCTCCTCGGCGTCGTGCGGCGCGTGCAGCAGCACGCGGGCGGCCCGTCGTCCCGAGGCGTCCACCACGTCGAGCCGCCAGCCGGTGGCCTCGACGGCGTCCCCCTCGGCGGGGATGCGGCCCAGCTCGGCCGCGACGAAACCGGCCAGGGTCTCGTACGGACCGTCGGGCACCCGCAGTCCGACCCGGGCGAGCTGGTCCGTACGGGCGGACCCGTCGGCCGAGTACAGCGTCCGGCCGGAGTCGTCCGTGCCGACCGGCGCGATGTCGGGCGTCTCGTGCGGATCGTGCTCGTCACGGACCTCGCCGACGACCTCCTCGACGATGTCCTCCAGCGTGGCGACACCGGCGGTACCGCCGTACTCGTCGATGACCACGGCCATCGTGCGCTTGCCGGCCAGCCGGTCCAGCAGGCGGTCGACGGTCAGCGACTCCGGCACGAGCAGCGTCTCCCGCATGATCCGGGCGACGGGAGTCTGGGTCCGCTCCTCGGCGGGGACCGTGAGGACGTCCTTGATGTGGGCCACACCGACGACCTCGTCGAGGCTGTCCTGGTAGACGGGGAAGCGGGACAGGCCGGTCGCCCGGGTCGCGTTCGCCACGTCCTCGCAGGTCGCCTGCATGTCCAGGGCGATGACCTGGACGCGCGGCGTCATCACGTTCTCCGCGGTCAGGTCGGCGAGGTTCAGGGTGCGCACGAACAGCTCGGCGGTGTCCGCCTCCAGCGCGCCCTCCTTCGCGGAGTGCCGGGCGAGCGCCACCAGCTCCTGCGGCCCGCGCGCGGAGGCCAGCTCCTCGGCGGGTTCGAGGCCGAAACGCCGCACGACGTGGTTGGCCGTGTTGTTGAGGTGCGCGATGAACGGACGGAAGGCCGCGCTGAACCAGCGCTGCGGCGTCGCCACGCGCTTGGCCACGGCCAGCGGCGTGGAGATCGCCCAGTTCTTCGGCACCAGCTCGCCCACGACCATCAGGAAGAGGGTCGAGAGCGCCGTACCGATGACCAGGGCCACCGAACGCGACGCGGAGGCCGGAACGCCGATCGACTCCAGGGGGCCCGCGATCAGCTTGGCGATCGAGGACTCGGAGAGCATGCCGACGACCAGGTTGGTCACGGTGATGCCGAGCTGGGCGCCGGACAGCTGGAAGGTGAGGTTGCGTACGGCCTTGAGGGCACCCGAGGCGCCCCGCTCGCCGCGCTCCACGGCACGTTCGAGTTCGCTGCGCTCGACCGTGGTCAGCGAGAACTCCGCCGCCACGAAGGCGCCGCAGGCCAGCGAGAGCAGAACGGCCACCAGCAGCAGGAGAACTTCGGTCATCGGGTCACCTCCGTCCCATGATCGGCCAGGGTCGGGGGGATCGCGCGATGTCCGCGGCCACCGTGACGAGCACGGCGCCGGGTACTGGGAGGTTCGCCCATGGGCGGACGCTCACACCTTTCGTAGGAGGACGGAGTGTCCACCAAGGGTAAAGGAAGAGCAAAGCGTTCTCCTTGGTGGCCCCCGTACCTGACAAGGAACCAGGGGAGTGTCGCTGGGACCAGTCCGGTTCCCCCGACCGGTCCGGACGACACCCGCTACGCGCCGAGCGGCTTCACCCAGCGCCGCCAGTGCTCCTCGGGCGCGTACCCGGCGGCGCGCCAGGCGTGGTGGGCCGACTCGTTCCGCCGCAGCACCATCGCGTCCCCGCGCCGCCCGCCGAGCCGTACGAAACGTTCCTCCGCGGCGGCGAGCAGCGCCGAGCCGATGCCGAGCCGTCGCCGGTCCGGATGCACCGCCAGCCGGTACAGATGGCAGCGCCAGCCGTCGAAGCCGGCGATCACCGTGCCGGCCAGTTCCCCGTCCCGTTCCGCGAGGAGCAGGGCCCCGGGGTCCCGGGCGAGCAGCCGCTCTACGCCGTCGCGGTCGTCGCTGATGCTCGTGCCCTCGGCGGCCGTCCTCCAGAAGGCGAGCACCGTGTCCAGGTCCTCGGGCGCGGCGGCCCGTATCCGCAGGTCGGTCATGGGCCGATCCCATCACGCGGGCCGTGCCGTGGCACCGGATTCCACCATCCGGACGGCTGTCGGCCACCGGTGGGCGGCCGACCGGTGCGCGAGGAGACCCCGGTCGGCCGTCGGCACGGCGGTCACTCGTGGGCGATGGCCGCGAGGACGTTCATTCGGGACGCCCGCAGCGCCGGGAGCAGTGCGGCGACGACGCCGACGAGCGCCGAGCCGACCACGACCGCCACGATCGTCGTCCAGGGGACGGCCAGTTCCTCCATCCCCTGGAGAGCGAGCACCCGCTGGACGCACACGCCCCAGACGAGCCCCAGCGCCAGACCGAGCACGGCCCCGAACACGGCGATGACCACCGATTCCAGCCGGATCATCCGGCGCAGCTGACGGCGGCCGAGCCCGATGGCCCGCAGCAGCCCGATCTCGCGGGTCCGCTCGACCACCGACAGGGCGAGGGTGTTCACGACACCGAGCACCGCGATGACGATGGCGAGCCCGAGCAGGGCGTACACGAGGTAGAGCAGCACGGCGATCTGGTCGTGCACCAGCTTCTTGTAGTCGGCCTGGTCGCGGACCTGTACCTGGGGGTACGGGTCGAGGGTCTTCTCCAGACGTGGGCGCAACCGGTCCGCGTCGGTGCCCGGGCTCGCGTTCACGTACAGCGCGGAGTCCTGCCCGCCGGGCACGTACTTCTCGACCGTGCCGAAGCCGACGACGAGCCCGCCCTGCATACCGAACCCGCCGCTGCCCGCCTGGTCGGTGAGCGCGCCCACCGTCAGGTCGGCCCTGCGGCCGGCCGGGAACTCGACGGGAATCGTGCTGCCCACCCGGACGCCGTGGTCCTCGGCGAACGTCGCGTCCATGGCGATGCGTCCGTCCGCGAGTGCCGCCGCGGTGTCGCCCCGCGCGTACGTGATGTGGGCGACGTCGTCGAGCCGCTGGTCGTAGGCCGCAGCGGACGTCTCGATGCGCCTGCCGTCCGGCAACCGGACCGCGATCGGCGTGAACCGCTGCCGGACGACGAGCCCCACGCCCTCGGTGGCGCGCACCTTGTCCGTCAACTCCTTGGAGAACGGAACGAAGTTGTCGTTCTGCAGCACGAAGTCGGAGCCGAGCGTCTTGTCGATCTGGCTGTCGAAGGACTTGCTCATGGAGGCGCTGGCCACCGACATCCCGCCCACCAGGGCGAGCCCCACCATGAGCGCGGCGGCGGTGGCGCCGGTGCGGCGCGGATTGCGCAGGGCGTTGCGCTGGCTCATCCGGCCGACCGAGCCGAAGAGCGCCGGGAAGGCGCCTCCGAGGACCCGGATCACCGGCCGGACCAGCAGCGGCCCGGCGATCACCGTGGCGATCAGCGTCAGGACGACACCGAGTCCCAGCAGCGAGGCGGACGTCGACGTCTTCGACGCGGCCGCGCATCCGGCGAGCGCCGCCGCTCCGGCCGCCCCGACGACCAGGCCCACGACGGCCCGCGTCCGCAACGGCTTCCCGACCCCGGCGACCTCGGCGTCGGCGAGGGCCGCCATCGGCGAGACGGTCGCCGCGCGCCGGGCGGGCAGATACGCGGCGACGAACGTGACACCCACCCCGACGACGTACGCCGCCACGGGTGTCGGCCAGCCGATCACCATCTCCGTGGACTTCAGGTTCATGCCGAACGCGGTCATCAGCTTGATCAGACCGACCGCGAGCCCGATCCCCGCGGCGAGGCCGAGGGTCGAACCGACCAGGCCGAGGAGCAGCGCCTCGGTGAGCACCGACCGGCGCACCTGGCGGCGGTCCGCGCCGAGCGCCCTCAACAGGCCCAGTTCGCGGGTGCGTTGGGCGATCAGCATGGAGAACGTGTTGACGATCAGGAAGATGCCGACGAGCACGGCTATCCCGGCGAAGCCGAGCATCACGTACTTGATGATGTCCAGGAAACCGCCGAGCTGCTCGGCCGACGACTCGGCCTGCTCGTCGGCCGTCTTCACGTCGTACCTGCCGGCGCCCAGCTCGGCGGCGATCCGCTGCTTGACCGTCGCGTCGCCGACGCCCTTCGTCGCGTCCACGGAGATGCTCGTGGCGACGCCGGTGGATCCGAGGAGCTTCGTCTGCGCGGTCGCGGTGTCGAGGAAGACCAGTGCGGCACCGGGGTTCGTGGTGGTGAAGGTCGCGATCCCGACGATCCGCACCTCGAACGACCCGGGCTGCGCCTGCACGGTGAGCGTGTCCCCGATGCCGAGATGCTTCTTGTCGGCGGTGTCCGCGTCGAGCAGCGCCTCGCCGTCGCCCTGGGGCGCGTGTCCGGAGGTCAGCTTCACCGGACTGCGGTCGGTGACCTGCCAGTCCGTGACGATGGTGGGGGCGCCGGTCGTCGGGCCGACGGACCGGTGCGCGCTGTCCACGACCGGGGCGTTCTCGACCGAGGCGTCGATCCGGGCCGCGGCGACTCCCTCGACCTTCGCGATCCGGTCCGCGAGCGATGCCGGCACGGTCTCGGTGGCGCCGGTCGGCAGCTGCGCGTTCAGGTCGTTCCTCGGCTCCACGGTCACATCCGCGGAGGTGGAGGCGAAGAGCCGGTCGAACGTGCGGGTCACCGTGTCCGAGAAGATGAGGCTGCCCGCGACGAACGCCACCGACAGCACGATGGCGAGCGCAGACAGGAGCAGCCGGCCCTTGTGCGCGAGAAAGCTCCGCAGGGTCGCCTTGAGCACAGCCGCCTCAGTCCTTGTCGAGGGTCACGTCGGCGGAGCCGGCCGTGGCGGAGCCGCTGCCCGAGGCGGTCGGGGGAGGGCCCTCGGTGGTGCCGCCCGCGCGAGGCGTCCCACCGGGCCCGCCCGGGGCCGGGATGCCGCCGGACCCGCCGGCGTCCGCCGGGGTGCCCCCGGGTTCGCGGCCGTCGTAGGTCACGCGGACCGTGTCGAAGCGCTTCATCCGCTCCAGCACCGCCTCCGCGGTCGGCCGCTGCGTCTCGTCCACGATCCGCCCGTCCGCGAGGAAGAGCACCAGGTCGGAGTGGGCGGCCGCGCCCGGGTCGTGCGTGACCATGACGACGGTCTGGCCCAGTTCGTCGACGGCCTCGCGCAGGAAGCCGAGGACCTCGAGCCCGGCGCGGGAGTCCAGGTTGCCGGTCGGCTCGTCGGCGAAGATCAGCTCCGGCCGGGAGGCGAGCGCCCGCGCACAGGCCACGCGCTGCTGCTGGCCGCCGGACAGCTGGGCGGGCCGGTGCTTCAGCCGGTCCCGCAGTCCCAGCGTGTCGATGACCTGGTCCAGCCACTGCCGGTCGGGCTTCTGGCCCGCGATGTCCATGGGCAGCGTGATGTTCTCCGCCGCGTTCAGTGTCGGGATCAGGTTGAACGACTGGAACATGAAGCCGATCCGGTCCCGGCGCAGCCGTGTCAGTTCACGGTCCTTCAGCCCGGTGATCTCCGTGTCGCCCAGCCAGACCTGTCCGGCCGAGACGGTGTCGAGCCCGGCCAGGCAGTGCATGAGGGTGGACTTCCCGGAGCCCGAGGGGCCCATCACGGCGGTGAACCGGCCCCGCGCGATGTCCACGTCGACCGAGTCGAGGGCGAGCACCGCGGTCTCGCCCGAGCCGTACGCCTTCGTCAGACCGCGGGCGCGGGCGGCGATCCCGTCCCCCTCCGCGCGGCCGGGTGCCTGCTCCGCAGCAGCTGTGGACAAGGCCGCCTCCTCCGTGTTCGACGTCCCGAATCCCTCGTCGCGCCCGAGCGTAGTGTGACGGAGGGCACACCCGGTATCCCCCTGGAGTGCCGGGTGGTCTCCGCCCCAGGTCGCGTCCCGGGCACGGATGTAAGGGGCACTCTCCACCCGCGTTCGCCGGGCCGGTGGCGGCGACGGCAGCCGTCCCGGGCTTCTGGAGGGGCAGGCCCCCTTGCCGGTGCTAGCGGTTCCGCGCTAGCTTCGAAGGATGGCGAAGACTCAGCTGAACGTCCGGGTGGACGAGGGCACGGCCCGAGCCGCCCGTGAGCGAGCCCTGGAACGGGGGATGAGCGTGAACCGCTACATCGAGGAGCTGGTCCGGCAGGACACCGGGGAGGTCGGCCACACGTTCGTGGACGCCGCCGCCGATTTCATGAAGCAGTACGAGTCCGTGTTCGCCGAGGAGTTCGGCTCGGACCGTGAAGGCACCCGCGAAGGTCGTCGTTGATCCCTTGAGCAGTCTCAGAGTCGATCTTGCCTGGCTCCTCATGATCGCCGAACAGAAAACCCCCGGAGATCCCCAGGTCACCGACTGGGGAGCCCTCGTCGCCGCCGTCAGCCGGCACGAGGCGGAGATCTTCGGCATCCCCGTCTACGACAGTCCGCACACCCGCGCCGCCGCGCTCCTCCAGCTCCTGCTGCATGTCCCGGCGCTCGAGCGTTCCAACGCGATGTTCGCCTCGGCCGTCGCGTACGCCTATCTCGTCGCCAGCGGCCTGAAGGTCGTCACCTCGCCCGAACAGGTGCGGGAGCTGGCCCGCCTGGTGAAGAGCGGTGACGCCACCGTGCACGAGATCGCGCACGAGCTGCGCCGCTGGAGCCTGTAGTCGGGATACGCGTCCCCGGCCCCCTAGTCCATGGGCCGGTAGGCGGTGCCCAGGACGCAGTACGAGGTGGGCAGCCTCATCCCCTTCTCGGGCATGAACAGCCTGCGGTACGGCCCCAGCTCGAAGCCGGCGTCGCGCAGTGCGGAGACCGTGTCGCGGGACAGGTGGCAACCGCCGGCCAGCCGGGGCCACACCGTGCGGTCCAGGCCTCGCTGCGTCGACCGCATCACCGGTCCGCCGCCGCTGCCGTGCTCGAAGAACCGCACCGTGCCGCCGGGGCGCAGCACCCGCCGCACCTCGGCGAGGGTCCTCGGCACGTCCCGCACGCTGCACAGCACCAGCGACAGCACCGCCGCGTCGTACGCCTCGCTCTTCACCGGCAGGGCCTCCGCCGCACCCGGCGCCACATCGACGGGCACCTCGCAGCGCAGCGCCGCCTCCACCGCCAACTGCCGCAGCAGCCGCTCGGGTTCGATGGCCACGACCTCCGACACGGTGCCCGGATAGTGCGCGAAGTTCAGCCCGTTGCCCGCGCCGATCTCGATGACCCGGCCGGACAGCCCGGCGAGCAGCCGGTCGCGCATCCGGCCCATGCCCATCCGCGTCTCGGCGCCGACGCTGAGGCGGGCGTAGGAACGGGCGAACACCGGATGGTGCACGGCGTCCGCCGTCACCTTGCCGGAGCCGGCCGGACGCAACGGCTTGAACGGCATGACGGACCTCCCGGGAGGACGGGTCTTACCGGGATTGTCCCCCCGCAGGGTCCGCCGCACGCGCCGGACGGCCCGCCCGCTCCCACCGCGCCCGCGCGCCGGGACGCCGGCCAGGCCGGTGTCCCGGCGGAGGCGATCGCCGTGGGTGCCCGCGCGTCCCCCCGGCCGGGACGGCTCAGGCGCCGTTGGCCGCGGCGAAGACGTCCGCGTTCCACCGTCCGCCCAGTCGCGGATCCAGCCAACCCGGCGCGCCTGTACGGAAGTCGGCGGGCGCCAGGCCCCCCGCTCCCGCCGGGACCGCGCCCAGCAGCGGCGCACCGCACACCGCCGGCAGGTCGGCGAGGTTGCAGCGCATCGCCAGATCCGGCGCGTCCGGCCAGCTGCCGATGACGACACCGGCGAACTCCAGCTCGCGGCCTCGCAGTTCACGGGCCGTCAGTTCCGTCGTGTTGAGCGTGCCGAGCCCGGCCGGCGTCACGACCAGCACGGGCGCGTCGAGCATCCGGGCCGCGTCCGCCAGCGTGCCGTCCTCGTCGTCGAAGCGGACGAGGAGGCCGCCCGCGCCCTCGACGAGCACCAGGTCGTGCTCGGTGGCCAGTTTGGCGGCGGCCTCGGCGACATCCCGCGGCGGCACCGGCGTGAGGCCGGCCCGCCGGGCGGCGGTCGCCGGCGCCAACGGCTCCGGGTAGCGGCCGAGTTCGAGCGTCGTGACCGCGCCCGCGAGCCGCGCCGCCTCGTCGGCGTCGCCCCGCTCCTGCGGTGCCACACCGGTCTGTGCCGGCTTGAGCACGGCCACCGACCGTCCGGCCGTGAGCGCCGTGGCGGCGACGGCGGCCGTGACGACCGTCTTGCCGACCTCCGTGCCCGTTCCCGTGATCACCAGTACCGGCATCTCAACCCTCCCGCGCCGCCGCGCACACGGCGCGCGCGATCCGTTCGACGTCCCTGTCACCCGTGACGTACGGCGGCATCGTGTAGACGAGGTCGCGGAACGGCCGCAGCCACACGCCCTCGCGCACTGCGGCCGCCGTCGCCGCCTTCATGTCCACCTCGTGATCGAGCTGGACGACTCCGATCGCGCCGAGCACCCGCACGTCCCGCACGCCCGGCAGGGCCGCGGCCTCCGCGAGCCCGTCCCGCAGTCCCGTCCCGATCCGCTTCACCTCGGTCCGCCAGTCCTGGCCGAGCAGCAGGTCGACCGACGCGCACGCCACCGCCGCCGCCAGCGGGTTGCCCATGAACGTCGGGCCGTGGGCGAGTACCGGGACCTCGCCGCGCGAGATGCCCTCGGCCACCCGCGCGGTGCACAGCGTCGCGGCCATCGTCAGATAACCGCCGGTCAGCGCTTTGCCGACGCACATCACGTCCGGTGTCACCCCCGCGTGGTCCGCCGCGAACAGCTCGCCCGTCCGGCCGAAGCCGGTGGCGATCTCGTCGAAGACCAGCAGCACGTCGTGCGCGTCGCACGCCTCTCGCAGCACCCGCAGATACGCGGGGGAGTGGAACCGCATGCCGCCCGCGCCCTGCACCACCGGCTCGACGATCACCGCGGCCAGCTCGTCGGCGTGCGCGCCGATCAGCTCGCGCAGCCGCTCGGCGTACGACGCGTCGTACTCGGCGGGAGGCGCGTCGGCGAAGACCTGGCGGTGGAGCACGCCCTGCCACAGCTCGTGCATCCCGCCCTCGGGGTCGCACACCGACATGGGCTGCCAGGTGTCCCCGTGGTAGCCGCCGCGCCAGGTCAGCAGGCGCTGCTTGGCCGGGCGGCCGAGCGAACGCCAGTACTGGAGGCACATCTTGACGGCGACCTCGACGGACACGGAGCCGGAGTCGGCCAGGAAGACGTGTTCCAGGCCGTCCGGAGAGATGTCGACCAGCCGCTTAGCGAGCCGTACGGCGGGCTCGTGGGTGAGTCCGCCGAACATCACGTGGCTCATCCGGTCCAGCTGGCCGCGCGCCGCCTCGTCGAGGACCGGATGGCCGTAGCCGTGGATCGCCGACCACCAGGACGACATCCCGTCGATCAGCTCACCCGCACCGCCGGCCAGTCGCAGCCGGACCCCGCTCGCCGACTCCACGACCAGCGGCTCCTGGCGGCCGGGCATCGGCCCGTACGGATGCCAGACGTGCCGCCGGTCGAGGTCGAGCAGCTCCCGCACGGACAGGTCAGGCATTGGGCGCGAGGTCCGTTCCGGCACCACGGCGGCGGACGGCGACGAGGTCGGTCCTGGCACCCGCGGGCACCGCTTCCGCGCCCGGCGTCCGCGAGCCCGCCTCCTGCGCACCCGCGGCCTCCGCGCCTGCCGCCTCGACGGAGGGCGCAGGGACCGAGCCGCACGCGCCCCCGCCCTCGTGGGACCCGCAGCCGCCACCCGCGTGCGATCCACAGCCGGCCTCGGCGTGCGACCCGCACCCGGCGCCCTCGGACGCCGTGTCCCCGGCCGACGCGTGCGCACCGCAGCCGCCCGCCGCCGCACGGTGCTCCGGCAGGGTCACCTCGCCCGCGTTCTCCACCTCGAAGCCCGCGTCCGCGATCATGTCCAGGTCCGCCTTGCCCGCCTGGCCCTCGCTGGTGAGGTAGTCACCGAGGAAGATCGAGTTGGCGAGGTGCAGGGCGAGCGGCTGGAGGGTGCGCAGATGCACCTCGCGGCCGCCGGCGATCCGGACCTCGACGTCCGGGCACACGAACCGGACCATGGCGAGGATGCGCAGGCACCGCTGCGGGGTGAGGTTCCACTCCTTGGCGAGCGGGGTGCCCTCGAACGGGATCAGGAAGTTCACCGGGACGGAGTCGGGGTCGAGAGCGCGCAGCGCGAACACGACGTCGACGAGGTCCTCGTCCGCCTCGCCCATGCCCGCGATCAGACCCGAGCAGGCGGACAGCCCCGCCGCGTGCGCCTTCTGGACCGTGTCGACCCGGTCGGCGTACGTGTGCGTGGTCGTGATCTCCCCGTACGTCCCCTTGGACGTGTTCAGGTTGTGGTTGTACGCGTCCGCACCGGCCTCGCGGAGCCGCTCGGCCTGGCCGTCGGAGAGCAGACCGAGGCAGGCACACACCTCGACGCCCTCGTTCTGGTCCTTGATGGCCTTGATCGTGTCGGAGACCCGCTCCACGTCACGGTCCGTCGGCCCGCGGCCGCTGGCCACCAGGCACACCCGCTTGGCGCCCCCGGCGAGCCCCGCCGCCGCGGCCCGGGAGGCCTCGTCGGGCTTCAGCCAGCTGTACTTCAGGATCCCGGCCTGGGACCCGAGGCGCTGCGAGCAGTACGAGCAGTCCTCCGGGCACAGGCCTGACTTCAGGTTGACCAGATAGTTCAGTTTCACCCGTCGGCCGAACCAGCGGCGGCGCACCTTGCCGGCCGCGGCCACCACGTCGAGCACGTCGTCGTCGGACGTGGCCAGTACGGCCAGCGCCTCCTCGCGGGTCGGCAGCTCGCGCCGAAGCCCCTTGTCCACCAGCGTGTTCAGCAGGTCCATGAGGTCCGATCCTGGCGTATACGACCGGTCCCGGCCAAGGAGAGATCGGACAACAGAGTGGGTTCGACGTGTGGGTATTGCCACATCCTGGGCGGCTGGTCCGGCCGCTAGGGTCTGTGCACTGCCTACAAAACACCCGCCACGACGGTCCGGAGGACACATGGCGTTCGGCTGGATCGACGAGCAGGCCGCGGCGCGCCGCGCCGCCGGTCTCGTACGGACCCTGCGCCCGCGCCCCGCCGACTCGCCGCTGCTCGATCTCGCGAGCAACGACTACCTCGGTCTGGCCCGCCACCCGCGGGTCACGGCCGGTGCGGCGCAGGCGGCGCGCACCTGGGGCGGCGGCGCGACCGGTTCCCGGCTCGTCACCGGCACCACCGAACTCCACACCGAACTGGAACGCGAACTGGCCGACTTCTGCGGCTTCGAGTCCGCGCTCGTCCTCTCCTCCGGCTACGCGGCCAACCTCGCCGCCGTCACCGCCCTCGCGCCGCACGGCTCGCTCGTCGTCTCGGACGCGGGCAACCACGCCTCACTGATCGACGGCTGCCGGCTCGCCCGCGGCACCACCCAGGTGGTGGGGCACACGGATCCCGCCGGTGTGCGCAAGGCCCTCGGCACGCACGAGGGGCCGGCCGTCGCCGTCTCCGACACGGTCTTCTCGGTCGACGGGGACGCGGCACCGCTCGCCGAACTCGCCCTCGCCTGCCGGGAGTACGGGGCCGGGCTGGTCCTCGACGACGCGCACGGGCTCGGTGTCCTCGGCGACGGCGGCCGGGGTGCCCCGCACGCTGCGGGACTCGCCGGGAACCCGGACGTCGTCGTGACGGTCACGCTGTCGAAGTCGCTCGGCAGCCAGGGCGGAGCCGTCCTCGGTCCGGCGGCGGTGATCGACCATCTCGTCAACTCGGCGCGCACCTTCATCTTCGACACCGGTCTCGCGCCGGCGGCGGTGGGAGCGGCGCTGGCCGCGCTGCGACTGCTGCGCGAGGAACCGGAGCGGGCGGCGAGGGCGCGCGCGGTGGCCACGGCGCTGCACACCCGGCTGACGGCCGAGGGGCTGTCGGCGGTACGACCGGACGCCGCCGTCGTCTCCGTCAGGGCACCGTCCCCCGAACGGGCCCTGAGCTGGGCCGCCGACTGCCGCGAGGCGGGCCTCGCCGTCGGCTGCTTCCGTCCCCCGTCGGTGCCCGACGGTGTGTCGAGGCTGCGGCTGACGGCCCGCGCGGACCTCTCCGAGGAGCAGATCGAGCACGCGGTGGACGTGATCAGCCGCACCCGGTGAACCGGCCCGCGGTCAGGCCAGGCCGGTGATGAACCCCTCCCAGGCGGCAGGGGCGAACAGCAGGGCGGGGCCTGCCGGATTCTTGGAATCGCGCACCGCGACCGTCCCGGACCACGGTCCGGAGCCGGGGCGCGCCGTCTCGACGCAGTTGTTCATTCCCGTGCTGCGGCTGCTGCGCAGCCATCGCACGTCGCGCAGTGCAGTGCTGGAGGGTACGTACCGAGGCGATGCAGACAATGGGGGTGCCTCCTTACGCGCCGTCACCTATCCCGGCGATGTAGTCCAACGAGTCCTCGGGCGAAAGGGCGTGGAACTGAAGGGTGTTGAAGGCCTCCGTATAGGCCTGGAGGTCTTCTTTCCGTTCGAGGTAGAGGCTACTCGTCAAGTGGTCGAGAACAACCACATCCAGATCAGTTGTGTTCGGAAATGAGAAGATAACGAAAGGCCCGGTGATCCCGATGTGCGCTCCGGCGGCGAACGGCAGCACCTGGAGCCGGACTTGGGGGAGCGCCGCGGCCTCGCACAGCCGGTCCAGCTGGCGGGCCATCACCTCGGGACCGCCCACCTCCCGTCGCAGGACCGCCTCGTCGAGCACCGCGCACAGCTCCAGCGGGGGATCGGCGCGCAGCACGTCCTGCCGGGCCAGCCGCACCTCGACCAGGGTGTCGAGCTTGCTCTCCTCCAGACCGTCCACGGCGGCCCGCGTCACCGCGCGGGCGTAGTCGGGCGTCTGCAACAGCCCCGGTACGACGGACGTCTCCAGGGTGCGCATCCCCCTCGCGCCCGACTCCAGACTGATGAAGTCGCGGTAGGCGGGCGGCAGGACCCCCCGGTACGCGTGCCACCAGTGGTGCCGGCCGTTCCCCTCGGATCCCGCCAACACGACCAGAAGCTCGCGCAGTTCGGGATCCTGGACCGCGTAGGCGTCCAACAGGCGCTCGACGTCGGCCGGTTTCACCCCGCTGGTTCCGGTCTCGATGCGGCTCACCTTCGACTGGTGCCAGCCGAGCAGGCGGGCCGCCTGGCCGCTCGTGAGGCCCGTGCCCGCGCGCAGCGCGCGCAGTTCGGCGCCGAGCTTGCGGCGGCGTACCGCGGGACCGTGCTGCATGGCCGTTCTCCTTACTCCTTCCAAGCCGTCCGAATACGTTCTGCGGACGCAGAGTTCACCGCATCGAGCGACAGATATATGCATTACTCGGTGGATCGCACCCGCGACCGGCCCGGTAATGGCAGTCTGGCGCAAGCACCAGTCCGGGACCGTACTCGAACCATCCGCTCCGTGTCGGACTCCGGTCCCGTGGGAAAGGGACGACCTCGCCATGGCAGATCACCAGGAAGCAGCCGTCACTCTGCCGAGCGAAGCCGTCTCGGTTTCCGTGGCCCGTAAATTCGTCGCGGAAGTGCTGGCCGAATGGGGCCTGCCCGGCGACGCCGAAGTCGGTGAGACCGTCCGCCTGATCGTGTCCGAACTGGCCACCAACGCCGTTCAGCACACCTTCGGGCAGTCGCCCACCTTCACGGTCGACGTGTGTCTCGACCGGGAGGAGCGCCTGCGGATCGGCGTCACCGACAGCCATCCTCGCTTCCCGAAGCGGCTCCCCGCGGCGGTCCAGCAGGACAACGGCCGCGGCATGGTGATCATCCGCTGGCTCGCCAACGAGTGCGGCGGCAGGCTCAGCGTCCGCGCCACCCGCGAGGGAGGCAAGACGGTCTCCATCGAACTCCCCTGGACGGCACCGGTCCGGCCGATCGCGGCCGGGGCACCGCCCGAGGCGTAGCGCGCCGCGAGGATCCCATCCCCGGCCGGGCGACCGGTCGTTGGAGGAGAGGCCGCACACCGCGACGCCCAGCGCGGGCACGACACCCAGGTGCGACGGTGCGCACGGACCGCGCGGACCTACGCCTCCGGCCGGTTTCCGTAGGGGTGCCCGCGGCCGACGCGGCCGAACGCGCCGCGCAGCAGGGCGCGGAACGCGTCGGCGGCGGGCGTGGCCCCCTCGGCGCGGTGGACGACCGAGATCGTGCGCCGCAGGTCTCCCGGGTCGAGCAGCCGCGTCCCCACCGGAGTCGCGGCGGTCGACGCCACCATCTCCGGTACCACCGCGACCCCGAGCCCGGCACTGACCAGCGCGCACACCAGGGCGTAGCCCGGCGTCTCGACGAGCACGGCGGGGGTGGCTCCGGCGCGGGCGAGCGCGGCCTCCACGGCTTGCCGCGGTGGGTGGTCCGGCGCCATGCTGATCAGCGGCTGGCCCGCGAGGTCCGCGAGGGGCAATCGCCCGGAACCGGCCGCGAGCACGTGACCGGGCGCCGTCACCAGCACCAACTCCTCGACCAGCACCGCCTCCACGGCGACGGACGAGGGCAGCGGTACACGCGGTGCGGGCTCATAGGTGTGCGTGAGGGCCAGGTCCACCTCCCCGGCCGCGACCGCCGCGATCCCGTGCGGAGGCTCGTAGTCGGCGACCGCCAGCTCCACGTCCGGATGAGCCCGGCGGAACGCGCTGAGCACGGGCGGCAGCAGATGGATGCCCGCCGTCTGGAAGGTGCCGAGCCGCAGCGTCCCGCCCGACAGGCCCGCCAGCCGCGCCAGTTCGTGCCGGGCCAGCTCCATCTCGTCGAGCACCCGCCGCGCTCGCGCCACCAGCAGCTCGCCGGCGCCGGTGAGCCGCGTCCCGCGGTGCGACCGCACCAGCAGTGCCGCGCCCGCCTCCCGCTCCAGCTTCGCCACCTGCTGGGAGAGCGCGGGTGGCGTGTACCCGAGCCGTTCGGCGGCCCGGGTGATCGAGCCCGCTTCGGCGACCGCCACCAGCGCCGCCAGCCGCGTCGGGTCGTACATGTGCCGCTCCTGGGCCCAGGGACCACTTCCGGACCTTGTCGAGGGGCCGCCCCGGACGGTCCGGCCCGAGGTGACCCCTCTCCGGGGTCTAAACGAATGCTTAAGGAGAACCCAGGATATTCGACATACCTGCTGAAGGCCCCTGCGGGTGAACCTGGTGGCATGGACGCACAGCTCTTCGCCTTCACCGGGGTGGCCGCCGGCATGGTCGCCATGCCCGGAGCCGACTTCACCGTCGTCGTACGCAACGCCCTCGTCTCACGCCGGGCCGGAGTCGCGTGCGCCCTCGGCATCGCGGGCGGGCTGCTCCTGCACACGGCGCTGGCCGTCGCCGGGGTGGCCGCGGTCCTCACCGCCGTCCCCGCGCTGTTTCGGACGTTCCAGCTGCTCGGTGGCGCCTACGTGCTCTACCTGGGCCTGCGCACCGTGCGCGCGCTCGGGCGGCCGCGCCCGGCCGACGGGACCGGACCGGGGACGGTCACGGCCTCGGCCGACGACGGGAAGGGGTCCGGAAAGGAGGCGCACGGGGCGGCGGTGCCGGCCGGGACGGGCACGGCTGCCCGACCGCTGCGGCAGGGCTTCGTCACCAACGCCCTCAACCCGAAGGCGCCGATCACCTTTCTGAGCCTGCTGCCACAGTTCGTGCCGGCGGGCAGCCCCGCGATGCCGCGGACGCTGCTCCTCGCGCTGATCGTGGTCGTCCTGGCCCTGGTGTGGTTCCCCGCGGTCGCGCTGCTCGTGGACCGGCTGGGGCGGTGGCTGCGCCGGCCGCGGGCCGCACGCGCCGTGGAGGCCGTCACAGGCGGAGCGCTCACCGTGCTCGGCCTCGTGCTGCTCCTGGAGCCGCTGAGGGGCTGAGCCGGGCGCTGCCGGCGCGTGGCGGGGACGGTCGCCGTCCTTTCGGGCAACGGCCGGACGGAGGCGGCGCACCGAAAGTGGCGGCCGGACCGAGGTGGTGCCCGGGCGGCGACCCCCGCCGCCGCCCGGAGTCAGGTCAGCTGACCCGCCCGTACCAGACGCTCCGTGTCCAGATCTTCTGGAGCTTCACCACTTCCCCGGTCTTCGGGGAGTGCCAGATCTTTCCCTTCCCGGCGTAGATGCCGACGTGGTAAACACTCCGGCCCGAGTGGAAGAACACGAGGTCCCCGGCCTTGCGGTGCGAGGCGGAGACATGGTGCGTCTTGTTGTACTGCGCCGCGGCCGTTCGAGGCAGCTTCTTGCCCGCCTTCTTGAACGAGTAGAGCGTGAGCCCGGAGCAGTCGAAGCGGTGCGGTCCCGTGGCGCCGTACTTGTACGGGGCGCCGTGCTTCGAGGCCGCGACCTGGAGTGCCTTCGTCGCGGTCGTGGCCGCCTGGGCGTCGGGTGCGACACCAGGGACCACGAGGCTGCCGCCGACGGCGGCGATGGTGAGGGCCGAGGCCGTACCGGCCCTGGTCCACAGCGACGGGACACGATTGAGCGCAGTCATGCGCAACCCTTCGTCAGCCGCCTGTGAAGGATGACCTGTCGGATTCGGGCTGGCGAAGTTGCCCGGCCGCTGCTGCGGCTTCACCCCAAGGACCGCGCGGAATGCTGCTCCGGCGGACCGTCGTGCTGGGTCCTCCACTCCTGCCGATCCACTTCTGTCGACCGGGCATCCGGGCGGCGGCAGGACTCGGCGTCCGCCCGGACCGCCCCGCCGCTGTGGCGGGGGCTTGTCGTCGGAAGGGATCTTCACCCATGAACGTCCGAAAATCCGAGTGGAACCGGTGTTTTGTGGGCTTACTCACCACTCACCCGTTCGGGTGGACACCCCTCTGTTCGAGGGGGTGTTGGGGACACGGGCGACCCCCGCACCTGCACCGGAACCCCTCATTCCGCCTTTCTGTCCTTCGTGTTGCGCAAGTCGGAGGGGTCCGAGAAAGGACTGATTCCTACGCCATCAGGGGGTACACCATCTGGTGCGTTTGAGTCGCGGTGCGGACAGTCCGGTGGCGCGGTGCGCGCCGGACCCGGGCGGGGGTGCCTCAACTGCCGGACACGGGAGGGATCGTGACCCGCGTGGTGCGCCGCTCACCGTCCAGTACGCGCAGGGCCTGAGCCAGCGTCGGCGCGTGCACCTCGCTCTCGCCCCGCTGGTGCATGAGCGCGAGCGCGTCCCGCAGGGCCGTCGCCTTGGCGGCCAGTGCCTGGGCGGCGCGCAGCGCTCGGTAGGTGTCGCCGGGGTGCGCGGGATTGATCCGGCCGACGAGGTCGACCACGTCCAGATAGCGGTCGATCAGCTCGGCCTCCGCGCGGGTCAGCGCGGGCAGCGGCGGGAGGTCGGGGATCATCGGCCGCTCACCTCGCGCCGGGTGCGCCGGGCGCGTCGATGGACGGCGAGATGCCCCGGTCGGGGTCGCGGTGTTCGAGGTGCGTGAACCGCGCCGTCACGGCGTTCGCCGACGTGTCGTCGATGGGCGTCCCGAGGAGCACGATCCGCTCGTCGAGCGGCCTCGCGTACGGATCCGGCATCCGGTGTCCCGCGCCGGGGTGTTCGGTGCGGTCGGTCAGGACGTGGCGGGCGGACGGGCGCTGCATGGGCACGCCTCCTCGCGATCGATGGATCGACGTCTGTAAAAAATGTACAGGGCGTACGTCAATCGGGAAGGGGTCCCTGCCGAGAGCGAAAGGGCCTTGTCAGGCGGCGGGGCAGCCGTTCCGGGCGCGCCTCGTGCCGCCTTCCGGGCCGATCCGACGCTCCCCGGACGCCGCTGCGACCGGTCTAAGCTGGGCCCATGGCCTACGAGATTCCGGTGACCCGAGCCAGGGCCGAGCTGGCCGAACTGATCAACCGCGTCGTCTACGGCGGCGAGCGCGTCGTCGTGACACGGCACGGGAAGCCGCTCGTCGCCCTCGTCTCCGCCGCCGACCTCGAACGCCTCGAAGAACTCCACGGTTCCGCCGACGAGCCGGCGGTCGGTTCCCTGTCCGGCGCCCGTGAGGTGGCCTCCGCGTCCCGCGAGCGCCGGCGGTTCGGCATCGCCGCCGAGCACCGGGGGCCCAACGCCTCCTGACCGCACGACGGTTGGTCGACCCCGCATCGTGAGCCGGGTGCCCCGTACTTCGGTACGGGGCACCCGGCTCTGCGCGTGGCCCCCGCGGCGCCGCGTTCAGCGCCCCCGCCGTATACGGTCCGTCGCTCACGCCCTGGTGTCGTACCCCGCGCAGCCGTGGCCCGGCGGCCATGATGGCGGTGCCTGCCGTCCGATCCCTGCCCGGAGGTGACGCCGCCGAGGTGGCGTCGCGAACCGGGTATGCGGCCGCCCAGGAGCCGGTCATGAGTGGATCAAGGACTGGTTAACGTAGTTGAAACTCCGTCCAACTAACCTGCCGATCCACGCCGCCAGGGGTTCTTGTGCCCGGATTCGCCAAGAACGCGATAAGTGTCGGTGTGTTACATCTATCTCGTCGCGATGGTTGCGGCACCCCGGGCCCCGCACGGTCCGGAGCGAGGACTGTGAGGTGGGAAGCCGTGCAACTGACCCCGCACGAGCAGGAGAGGCTGCTGATCCACGTGGCCGCCGACGTCGCCGAGAAGCGCCGGGCCCGCGGAGTGAGACTGAACCATCCGGAAGCGATCGCACTGATCACGTCGCACATCCTGGAAGGCGCCCGGGACGGCCGCACCGTCGCCGAGCTGATGTCCTCCGGACGCAAGATCCTCACCCGTGACGACGTCATGGAGGGCATCCCCGAGATGATCCACGACGTCCAGGTCGAGGCGACGTTCCCCGACGGGACCAAGCTCGTCACCGTCCACGACCCGATCGTCTGACGGGGGAGCACGCGCCATGATTCCCGGAGAGATCCTCTTCGCCGACGGGCCCGTCCTCTACAACGAGGGCCGCGAGGTCACCCGCCTGACCGTCCTGAACGCCGCCGACCGCCCCGTCCAGGTCGGCTCCCACTACCACTTCGCCGAGGCCAACCCCGGACTGGACTTCGACCGCGGCGCCGCACGCGGCAAGCGGCTCAACGCCGCCGCGGGCACCGCCGTGCGCTTCGAGCCCGGAATCCCCGTCGACGTCGAACTCGTCCCGCTCGCCGGCGCCCGCGTGGTGCCCGGTCTGCGCGGCGAGACCGGAGGTGCCCTCGATGCCTGAGATCTCGCGCGCCCAGTACGCCGACCTGTTCGGCCCCACCACCGGCGACCGCATCCGCCTCGCCGACACCGATCTGCTGGTCGAGATCGAGGAGGACCGCTCGGGCGGCCCCGGACTCGCCGGCGACGAGGCGGTGTTCGGCGGCGGAAAGGTCATCCGCGAGTCCATGGGCCAGTCGCGCGCGACGCGCGCCGACGGCACCCCGGACACGGTCGTCACCGGGGTCGTGATCATCGATCACTGGGGGATCGTCAAGGCCGACGTCGGTATCCGCGACGGCCGGATCACCGGCATCGGCAAGGCGGGCAACCCCGACACCATGGACGGGGTCCACCCCGATCTGGTGATCGGCCCGGAGACCGAGATCATCGCGGGCAACGGGCGCATCCTGACCGCGGGCGCCATCGACGCGCACGTCCATCTGATCTGCCCGCAGATCGCCGACGAGGCGCTCGCCTCCGGCATCACCACCCTCGTCGGCGGCGGCACCGGACCCGCGGAGGGCTCCAAGGCCACCACCGTGACGCCCGGCCCCTGGCACCTGGCCCGGATGCTGGAGGCGATGGAGGGCTACCCCCTCAACTTCGGTCTGCTCGGCAAGGGCAACACCGTCTCGCAGGACGCGATGCTGTCGCAGATCCGGGGCGGCGCGCTCGGCCTGAAGATCCACGAGGACTGGGGCTCGACGCCCGCCGCGATCGACGCCGCCCTCACGGTGGCGGACCGCACGGGCATCCAGGTCGCCATCCACACCGACACCCTCAACGAGGCGGGGTTCGTCGCCGACACCCTCGCCGCGATCGGCGGGCGCGGCATCCACGCGTACCACACCGAGGGCGCGGGCGGCGGGCACGCGCCGGACATCATGTCCGTGGTCTCCGAGTCGTACGTGCTTCCCAGTTCGACCAACCCGACCCGGCCCTACACCGTCAACACCGCCGAGGAACACCTCGACATGCTGATGGTGTGCCACCACCTGAACCCGGCGGTGCCCGAGGACCTGGCCTTCGCCGAGTCCCGCATCCGGCCGTCGACCATCGGCGCCGAGGACATACTGCACGACCTCGGCGCCATCTCGATCATCTCCTCCGACTCCCAGGCCATGGGACGGGTCGGCGAGGTGATCATGCGGACCTGGCAGACCGCCCACGTGATGAAGCGACGCCGTGGCGCGCTGCCCGGAGACAGCGGCGCGGACAACCACCGGGTCCGTCGCTATGTCGCCAAATACACCATCAACCCGGCGCTCGCGCAGGGCCTCGCACGGGAGATCGGCTCCGTCGAGACCGGCAAGCTCGCCGACCTGGTGCTGTGGGAGCCCGCGTTCTTCGGGGTCAAGCCGCACCTCGTCATCAAGGGCGGAATGATCGCCTACGCGCAGATGGGCGACGCCAACGCGTCGATCCCGACGCCGCAGCCGATCCTGCCCCGCCCGATGTTCGGGGCGATCGGGCGGGCGCCGGCGGCGAACTCGTTCAACTTCGTGGCGCCGCTCGCCATCGAGGACGGGCTGCCGGAACGGCTCTCGCTCGGCAAGCGGTTCGTGGCCATCGACTCCACCCGGGCGGTCACCAAGGCCGACATGCGGGAGAACGATGCACGGCCACAGGTACGGATCGACCCCGACAGCTTCGCCGTGCACATCGACGGCGAACTCGTCGAGGCGACTCCGGCCGCCGAACTGCCCATGGCCCAGCGTTACTTCCTCTTCTGATGTCCCGCGCAGCACTGCTCGTCCTGGCCGACGGCCGGTTCCCCGCCGGAGGGCACGCGCACTCCGGCGGGGCCGAGGCCGCCGTGAAGGCCGGGCGGATCACCGGGGCGGCGGGCCTGGAGGAGTTCTGCCGGGGCCGGCTGCACACGACCGGACTCGTCGCGGCCTCACTGGCCGCGGCGGCCGCGCTCGGCGGTGACCCCGCGGCACTGGACGCCGCCGCCGACGCCAGAACCCCCTCCCTCGCCCTGCGAGGCGTCGCGCGCAGGCTGGGGCGGCAGCTCATGAGGGCAGCCCGCGCCACCTGGCCCTGCGCCGAACTCGACCAGCTGGCCAAGGAGTTCCCCAAGGGAGCCCACCAGCCGGTCGTCCTCGGAGTGGCGGCACGGGCGGCCGGACTCGGACCCGAGGACGCCGCGTACTGCTCCGCGTACGAGTGCGTCAGCGGGCCCGCGTCCGCGACGGTGCGGCTGCTGAGCCTCGACCCGTTCGAGGCCACGGCTGTCCTGGCCCGGCTGACACCGGAGCTGGACGTCGTCGCGCACGCGGCGGCGAGCGCGGCACGGCGGGTCCTCGACGAAGGGGTCGAGGCACTCCCCGCCGCCTCGGCACCCCTGCTGGAGATCAGCGCGGAGGCGCACGCCGCCTGGCCCGTCCGCCTCTTCGCGTCCTAGCCGAACGCGTGCCGCACGGAAGCCGCCCCGCGGAGGACGGCCGCCATCGGACACGGCCGTCCCCGTCGCCCTGCGGCGAATGGCCACCACTGGACACAGTCGTCCCCGCACCACTCCCGGAGACCCGCGCCGTCGCCGCCGACGGACCACCGCCACCGGGAGAGCCCCTCGCACCCGCACCCCGTCCCGGCCCGGACCGTCTGACCGGCCGGCGCCGGACAGACCGAACCGAACCGAAGCGGACCGGAAGAAACCGGAGACCTGACATGCATCTCGGCCACTCCCACGACGGCCCCGCCGCGATCAGCGCCGATGCCCACCGGCCCGACGGCCACCGACGTGCCCTGCGCATCGGACTCGGCGGACCCGTCGGATCGGGCAAGACCGCCACCGTCGCCGCCCTCTGCCGCGCCCTGCGCGACGAACTGTCCCTCGCCGTCGTCACCAACGACATCTACACCCGTGAGGACGCCGAGTTCCTGCTGCGCGAGGCGGTCCTGCCGCCCGAGCGCATCACCGCCGTGGAGACGGGTGCCTGCCCGCACACCGCGATCCGCGACGACATCTCCGCGAACCTCGAAGCGGTCGAGGACCTGGAGGACGAGGTCGGACCGCTGGACCTGATCCTCGTCGAGTCCGGCGGCGACAACCTCACGGCGACCTTCTCGAAGGGACTCGTCGACGCGCAGATCTTCGTCATCGACGTCGCGGGCGGGGACGACATCCCGCGCAAGGGCGGACCGGGCGTCACCACCGCCGACCTGCTCGTGGTGAACAAGACCGACCTGGCGCCCTACGTCGGCTCCGACCTCGGACGCATGGCCGCCGACGCCAAGGCCCAGCGCGACGAACTCCCCGTCGTCTTCCAGTCGTTGCGGACCGAGGCCGGCGTCGCGGACGTCGCCGGCTGGGTGCGCGGCCGGCTCGCCGCATGGACGGCATGACCACCCAGGGCGTGCGCGCCACCGCACGGATCGAGGCCCGGGCCGACGGCCGGGGCGGGACGGCACTGCCGGTGCTCGACGGCGAGGGCCCGCTCGCCCTGCGCCGCACCCGCAGCAGCGGAACCGAGGCGCGGGTGACGCTGGTCGGCGCGATGAGCGGACCGCTCGGCGGCGACCACCTCACCGTGGAGGCACGGGTGGGACCGGACGCGCACCTGCGGGTCGGGTCGGCCGCCGCCACCATCGCCCTGCCCGGACAGGCCGGGGGCGAGGCCCGCTACGACGTGCGCCTCGACGTTGCCGAGGACGGTGAACTGCACTGGCTCCCCGAGCAGTTGATCTCCGCGGGCGGCAGTGAGCTGTCCGTCGTCTCACGCATCGACCTGCGGCGCGGCGCCCGGCTCGTCTTCCGGGAGGAGCAGGTCCTCGGGCGGGTCGGCGAGGACCCGGGACGCCTCACCAGCAGGCTCACCGTGCGCCACGACGGACGGACCCTGCTGGACCAGGAACTGGCGTGCGGCCCCGGCGCGCCGGGAGGCTGGGACGGGCCCGCCGTCCTCGCGGGGCGCCGGGCTCTCGGCCAGCTCGTCGTCGTACGACCGGAGTTCGAGGAGGAACCGCCGCCCGCGCGCCTGCTGGGGGAGTACGCCGCTCTCACCCCGCTCGCCGGGCCCGCCGTGCTCGTCACCGCGCTCGCCCCCGACGCCCTGCTGCTGCGGCGGATCATGGACGAGGCGCTGCGCGACCTCACGTGACGTCAGAAACCGCTGGAGAAAGGCGGGTTCGCGCCAACCTCACCGCTCAACGGAGCACCGCGTACCGGCTATCGGAATGGTAAAGAACGCCGGTCACATCTGTTCTCAGGGACCTCACAGCAGCAAGGATCCCCGTACCAATCGCAACGATGTACGGGGAGGTCCCACTTGAGGTCCAAGAGACCGACGAAGCGGGTGACGGCGTTCGGTTCGGCCGGCGTGCTCGTCACGGCGACCCTGATAGCCGGAGCCGTGGCGGCCCCGTCGGCCACCGCCGACTCGCGTCACGGCTGGAGCCACGGGCAGAGCCGCGAGCAGCGCGGTGCCGCCGTCGCCGCGGACCGGGCCGCCAAGGCGGGGATCGACTGGCAGGACTGCCCCGCCGACTGGGGCTTGGTGAAGCCCATCCAGTGCGGCTGGGTCAGCGTGCCGCTGGACTACGCACACCCGCACGGCAAGCAGATCAAGCTCGCCGTCGACCGGATCGGCAGCACCGGGACGAAAGAGGAGCGCCAGGGCGCCCTCGTCTACAACCCGGGCGGCCCCGGCGGCTCGGGCATGCGCTTCCCGACCCGGGTCACCGGCAAGAACCCGCTCTGGGTGAACACCTCGAAGGCCTACGACTTCGTGGGCTTCGACCCCCGCGGTGTCGGCCACTCCGCCCCGATCTCCTGCATCGACCCGCAGGAGTTCGTGAAGGCGCCCAAGGCGGACCCGGTCCCGGACAGCGAGGCCGACAAGCGCGCCCAGCGCAAGCTGGCCGCCGAGTACGCCGACGGCTGCGCCGAACGCAGCGGCAAGGCCGTGCTCCAGCAGATGACCACCCCCAACACCGCCCGCGACCTGGACGTCATCCGCGCCGCGCTCGGTGAGAAGAAGCTCAACTACCTGGGCGTCTCGTACGGCACCTACCTCGGCGCCGTCTACGGCACCCTCTTCCCGGGCCACGTGCGCCGCATGGTCGTCGACAGCGTCGTCAACCCCGCGCGCGAGAACATCTGGTACGAGGCCAACCTCGGCCAGGACGTGGCCTTCGAGGGCCGCTGGAAGGACTGGGAGGACTGGGTCGCCAAGAACGACGCCGCCTTCCACCTCGGTGACACCCGCGCCAAGGTCCAGAACCAGTGGCTGAAGCTGCGCGCCGCCGCGAAGAAGAGCCCCCTGGGCGGAGTCGTCGGCCCCGCCGAGCTGATCTCCTTCTTCCAGAGCGCCCCGTACTACGACTCCTCGTGGGTACCGGTCGCCACGGTGTTCAGCAAGGTGGTCGCCGGTGACACCCAGGCGATCGTGGACGCCGCCGCGCCCGACCTGTCCGACACCGCGGGCAACGCCTCCGCGGAGAACGGCAACGCCGTCTACACGGCCGTCGAGTGCACCGACGCCAAGTGGCCGACCAGCTGGCGGAAGTGGGACCGGGACAACTCCCGGCTGCACAAGGACTACCCGTTCCTGACGTGGGCCAACGCGTGGATGAACCTGCCGTGCGCCACCTGGCCGGTCAAGCAGCAGACGCCGGTCGAGGTCACGACCGGCAAGGGCCTGCCGGCCGTCCTGATCGTGCAGTCCACGAACGACGCCGCCACGCCGTACGCGGGTGCCGTCGAACTGCACAAGCGCTTCAAGGGCTCCCGCCTCATCACGGAGAAGGGCGCCGGTTCGCACGGTGTGACCGGTCTGCTCAACCCCTGCATCAACGGACGGGTGGACTCCTACCTGCTCACCGGGAAGACGGACGCGGCCGACGTGACGTGCACGCCGCACGCCACCCCGCAGCCGTAACACCCGCGACATGAGGGGGCGGCCGGTTCCGACCGGCCGCCCCCCTTCACGTACGTCCCGGCCGATCGCCGGTGCCGCTCAACTCGACGGCGTGCGGCGGAACGGGCGCCGCGACTCCGCCTTCGCGGCCGCCTCCTTCTTGACGTCGGCCGCGTACCGGTCGACGTACTCCTGCTCGGAGAGGGTGAGGATGGCGTACATGATCTCGTCGGTGATGGCGCGCAGGACCGTCTTCTCGTTCTCCATCCCGGCGTAACGCGAGAAGTCGAGGGGCTCGCCGAAGCGGATCGCCACCGGGTGGATCCGCGGAAGCTTCCGGCCCGGGGGCTGCGCCTCGAACGTGCCGATCATCGCGCAGGGGATCACGGGTGCCTCGGCGCGCAGCGCCATCACCGCCACGCCGACCTTGCCCTTGTAGAGGCGGCCGTCGTGCGACCGGGTGCCCTCCGGGTAGATGCCGAGCAGCTCGTCCTTGGCGAGGACGCCGAGGCCCTCGCGGATCGCGGCCTGTCCGGCCTCCTTGCCGGAGCGGTCGACCGGGATCTGCCCCGCGCTGCGGAAGAACGCGGCCGTCAGCCGGCCCTTGATCCCCGGCCCCGTGAAGTACTCGGCCTTCGCGAGGAAGGTGATCCGGCGCTTCAGGATCGCCGGCATCAGGAAGTGGTCCGCGAACGACAGATGATTGCCGGCCACGATGGCCGCGCCCGACGACGGTACGTGCTCGAGGCCCTCGATCCGAGGCCGGAAGACCAGTCTCAACAGCGGACCAAGAAGAACGTACTTGAGCACGTAATAGAACACTGGAGCGCTCCTCATTTCCCCGGGGGAGCGATCAGTGTAGGCGCGGCCGTCGCCGGGCGTAACCGCTTCGGGGTCACCCTCTGTGGCCCCTTGGCCGGTATCAGACCCCTTGCGTCAGTACCTTCTCCAGGGCCCCGAGAGCCGTCCCGAGTTCGTCCTCCGTGATGGTGAGAGGCGGTGCCAGACGGATGGTCGAGCCATGGGTGTCCTTCACGAGGATCCCCTCGCCCATCAGCGCCTGGCTGATCTCACGGCCCGTGCCGATGGACGGGTCGATGTCGACGCCCGCCCACAGCCCGCGCGAGCGGAAGCCCACGACCCCCCGGCCCACCAGCGTCGTCAGACCGTCCCGCAGGAGGACGCCCAGCGCGGCCGCCCGGCGCTGGTGCGCCCCGGTCCTCAGCAGGCCGACCACCGCGGAGCCGACCGCGGCGGCGAGCGGGTTGCCGCCGAACGTGGAGCCGTGCTCGCCGGGCCGCAGCACCTCCATGACGTCCCGGCGCCCGACGACCGCGGAGACGGGCACGATGCCGCCGCCCAGGGCCTTGCCGAGCAGCACCAGGTCCGGGACGACGGACTCGTGGTCCACCGCCAGGGTGGTCCCCGTCCGGCCGAGGCCCGACTGGATCTCGTCCGCGACGAAGAGGCAGTTGGTACGGTGCGTGAGGTCGCGGACACCGGCGAGATAGCCGTCGTCCGGGATGACCACACCGGCCTCGCCCTGGATGGGTTCGATGAGGACCGCGGCCGTGGTCTCGTCGATCGCCGCCTCCAGCGCGGCCAGGTCGTTGTACGGCACGACCCGGAAACCGGGCGTGAAGGGGCCGAAGCCGGCCCGCGCCGTCTCGTCCGTCGAGAAGCTGACGATGGTGGTCGTCCGGCCGTGGAAGTTGTCCGCGGCCACCACGATCGTGGCGCGGCCGGGCTCGACACCCTTCACCTCGTACGCCCACTTGCGCGCCAGCTTGATGGCGCTCTCCACCGCCTCCGCGCCGGTGTTCATCGGCAGCACCATGTCCTGGCCGGTCAACTCGGCCAGCGACTCGGCGAATCCGGCCAGCCGGTCGTTGTGGAACGCCCGTGAGGTGAGGGTCAGCCGGTCGAGCTGGCGGTGCGCCGCCTCGATCAGCACCGGATTGCGGTGACCGAAGTTGAGGGCGGAGTAGCCGGCCAGCATGTCGAGGTAACGCCGGCCCTCGACGTCCTCGACCCAGGCCCCCTCGGCGCGCGCGACGACCACGGGCAGCGGGTGGTAGTTGTGCGCCAGGACGGGCGCCTCGGCACGCATCAGTTCGGCGGAGCCGCGCGTACCGTCGACGGCGGGGGTACTCACACGGGCGGGAGCGGTCATGAACGGATCTCCTGAGTGCAGCACTTGATGCCGCCGCCGGCCTTCTGGAACTCCGAGAGGTCGACGGGGACGGGAACGTAGCCGTGCCGGTCGAGCTGACCGGCCAGGGCCTCGGCGCGCGGGGCGATGAAGACGTGGCGGCCGTCGGACACGGAGTTGAGGCCGAAGGCGAAGGCGTCCTCGCGGGTCGCCACCACCGCGTCCGGGAACAGCCGGGCCAGCACCTCGCGGCTGCCGGGCGAGAAGGCCTCCGGGTAGTAGGCGATGTTCTCGTCGTCCAGGACGAACAGCGCGGTGTCCAGGTGGTAGAACCGCGGGTCCGTCAGACGCAGCGTGATCACCGGGACGCCGAAGAACTCCTGGACCTCGCGATGGGCCTCGGGCGTCGTACGGAAGCCGGTGCCCGCCAGGACGTAGTGGCGGGTCGGGACGAGGTCGCCCTCGCCCTCGCAGACCGCCTCGGGACGGTAGACGTCGAACCCGGCCGTCTTGAACCAGGTGTCGTAGGCGGTGGACTCGGGGCGCCGCTCCGGCGCGTGGAAGTACGAGCCGAAGACCCGGCCCGCGATGACGAGCGCGGAGTTCGCGGCGAAGACCATGTCGGGCAGGCCGACGACCGGCTCGACGGAGTCGACGGAGTGGCCGTGCGCGCGGTAGGCGCTGATCAGCGCCTTCCACTGGTCGCGCGCGAGATCCACATCCACGGGGGTGTCGGGATGCATCCAGGGATTGATCGCGTACTGAACGGCGAAGTGTCTGGGTTCGCAGACGAGAAAGCGCCGGGGGCGCGGCACACGGCTGTCGGGCACAGAGGGGTCCCTCCGCTTCCTGCGGTGTCGGCTGGGTGGATACCTCAACGGTAGGAAACGGGGGATACGGGCGACAAGCGATGAGAGCTGCGTGTACGCGCACCATCGCTGCGTGATCGACTGGGTCAGCGCACGTTTCCTGCGTCGTCCGGGGCCGCGTGGGTCGCCCCCGCCTCCGGAGCCTCGGGCAGCAGGTGGGACAGCACCATGTAGCTGATCGTCTTCCGGATGAACGGTTCCACCCGGATGCGCTCCAGCACCTCCTCGAAGTGCTCCACGTCCACCGCCCGCACGTGCAGCAGCGCGTCCGCGCCCCCGGTCACCGTCATCGCCGCGGTGATCTCCGGATGGTTGCGCACCACCTCCGCCAGCCGCCGCGGCGGGGCCGCCCCCTCGCAGTACACCTCGACGTACGCCTCCGTGCGCCAGCCGAGCGCGACCGGTTTCACCGTGGCGGTGAATCCGGTGATCACGCCCGTCTCGCGCAGCCGGTCCACGCGTCGCTTGACCGCCGTGGCGGACAGCCCGATCGCCGCGCCGATCTCCGCGAAGCTCGTCCGGGCGTTGGCCATCAGAGCGGTGATGATCTTGCGGTCGAGGTCGTCGAACATCGCGGGCTTGCTGTTCATGGCGGCACTGTATCCAGCGGCGGGCACCACCCCGCCGGGTACGACGGCCACGTCCCGCACGTGTCCAGCCGCGTGAA
The DNA here is from genome assembly GCF_036231965.1 of Streptomyces sp. NBC_01428. NCBI lineage: Bacteria > Bacillati > Actinomycetota > Actinomycetes > Kitasatosporales > Streptomycetaceae > Streptomyces > Streptomyces sp. NBC_01428. The sequence goes on from NZ_CP109499.1 coordinate 7,747,138, forward strand.
TCGCTCCTACACTCCACTCTCATGCTGCGCGCCCTCGCCGTCGACGACGAACAACCCTCCCTGGAGGAACTCCTGTACCTCCTCAACGCCGATCCCCGGATCGGCAGCGCCGAGGGAGCCGGCGACGCGACCGAGGCACTGCGCCGCATCAACCGCGCCCTGGAGTCGGGGCCGGGCGGCCCCGAGGCGATCGACGTCGTCTTCCTCGACATCCACATGCCGGGCCTCGACGGACTCGACCTGGCCCGGCTGCTCGGCGGGTTCGCGCAACCGCCGCTCGTCGTGTTCGTCACCGCCCACGAGGGCTTCGCCGTCCAGGCCTTCGACCTCAAGGCCGTCGACTACGTCCTCAAGCCCGTACGGCGCGAACGGCTCGCCGAGGCGATCCGCCGGGCGGCCCAACTCCGCGACACCGCACCGCGGATCCCCGTCCACGAACCCGACCCCGACCACCTGTCCGTCGAACTCGGCGGCATCACCCGCTTCGTGGCCGTCGACGACATCACCCACGTCGAGGCCCACGGTGACTACGCCCGGCTGCACACCGCGCAGGGCAGCCACCTGGTGCGCATCCCGCTGTCCACCCTCGAAGAACGCTGGCGCTCCCGCGGCTTCGTCCGCATCCACCGCCGCCACCTCGTCGCCCTGCGCCACATAGCCGAACTCCGCCTGGACGCGGGCACCGTCAGCGTCCTCGTCGACTCCGTCGAACTCCAGGTCAGCCGCCGCCACGCGCGACAACTGCGCGACCTGCTGCTGCGCCGGACCACGAGCTGAGGAGGACGGCGTGCCGCAGGATCCCGCCGAACGCCGCGTGGTCGTCACCGGAGCACCCCGGCGCGCCGGCCGGACGTCCGGCTACTACCGGCCGCGGACCGAGATCGACGAACAGACCACCCTCGGCCACACCTACGTCCGATCCCTGATGCGCAGTCAACTCCGGGTAGCGCTGGCCGTGTTCGCCGTCCTGGTCCTACTCGTCGCGCCGCTGCCGCTGTTCTTCGCCGCGATGCCGGACCGCGCCGGTCTGGAGTGGGCCGTCCTCGGCTTCTGCGTCTACCCGCCGCTGGTCCTGCTCGCCCGCTGGTACGTCCGGCGGGCCGAACGCAACGAGCGCGACTTCGTGCGGCTCGTCGAGGACCGCTGACCCGTGAACCAGAACTACGCCGTCCCCGCGGTCGCCCTCGTCGTCGTCGCGACCGTCCTCGTCGGCGCCTTCGGCCTGCGCATCTCCCGGACCACCTCGGACTTCTACGTCGCCTCCCGCACCGTCGGCCCCCGCCTCAACGCCGCCGCGATCAGCGGCGAGTACCTCTCCGCCGCCTCCTTCCTCGGCATCGCCGGACTGGTCCTCGTCCAGGGACCCGACATGCTCTGGTACCCCGTCGGCTACACCGCGGGCTACCTCGTCCTGCTCCTGTTCGTCGCGGCACCGCTGCGCCGCTCCGGCGCCTACACGCTGCCGGACTTCGCGGAGGCGCGCCTCGGATCGCAGGCGGTGCGGCGGCTCGCCGGCGCGTTCGTCGTCGGCGTCGGCTGGCTGTACCTGCTGCCCCAACTCCAGGGCGCGGGGCTGACGCTGGCCGTGATGACGGACGCGCCCGACTGGTTCGGCGGCGTCCTGGTGGCCGTCGTCGTGGTCGCCACCGTCGCCGCGGGCGGTATGCGCAGCATCACCTTCGTGCAGGCCTTCCAGTACTGGCTCAAGCTCACCGCCCTGCTCGTCCCGGCGCTCTTCCTCGTCCTCGCCTGGCAGGCGCACGGCGCGCCCCGTCACGCCTTCGACGAGCCGCCGACCTTCCGTGAGCAGCGCCTCGTCCGGATCGACGACACCGTCGACCTGACCCTGTCCCGGCCGCTCACCGTCACCGCGACCGGCACCGTGGACGGCCACCGCTACGACGCCACACGCCTTCGCCTGCCGGCCGGCACCCACCACGTCGAGCGCGGCACCCGGCTGACCTTCGACCGCGGCGCCCCGGTCCCCGCGGCGGACCGCGGCAGCAACGGCGGGATGTCGACCTCGCTCGCGGCCGGACGCGAGGAACGCCCCCTCTACGCGACGTACGGACTGATCCTCGCCACCTTCCTCGGCACCATGGGCCTGCCCCACGTCGTCGTCCGCTTCTACACGAGCCCGCACGGGGTCGCCGCCCGCCGCACCACCGTCGCCGTACTCGGCCTCATCGGCGCCTTCTACCTGCTGCCGCCCGTCTACGGAGCGCTCGGCCGGCTGTACACCCCCGAACTCAGCCTCAGCGGCGACGCGGACGCCGCCGTGCTCCTGCTGCCCGACCGGATGCTCGGCGGAGCCGGCGGGAACCTGCTGGGCGCACTCGTCGCGGGCGGAGCCTTCGCCGCGTTCCTGTCCACGGCCTCCGGACTGACGATGGCGGTCGCCGGGGTGCTCACCCAGGACGTGCTGCCCTCCCGCGGCGTACGGCACTTCCGGCTGGGCACCGTCCTCGCGATGGCCGTCCCGCTCGCCGCGAGCGTGCTGGTCGGCGGGCTGCCCGTCGCCGACGCGGTCGGCCTCGCGTTCGCCGTGTCCGCGTCCTCGTTCTGCCCGCTCCTCGTCCTCGGCATCTGGTGGCGGCGGCTCACCCCGCCCGGCGCCGCCGCCGGGATGCTCGTCGGCGGCGGCGCCGCCCTCGTCGCCGTCGGCGCCACCATGGCCGGCTATCCGCGCTCCGGCTCGCTGCACGCCCTGCTCGCCTGGCCGGCCCTCTGGTCCGTGCCGCTCGGCTTCGTCACCATGGTGCTCGTGTCCCTGGCCACCGCCGCCCGCGTACCGGCGGGGACGGCCGCGATCCTCGCCCGCTTCCACCTCCCGGAGGAACTCACCGAGGCGGCGGGACGGTGAGCGGGTTCCTCGCCGGCCTCTGCGTCGCGGCGCTGCCGCTCCTGGCCGCGGGGTTCTGGCTCGGCAGACGCACCGCCCGGCCGCAGAACCTCGGCGGCCTCGGTACGCCCGTCGAGCACGCCACCTTCCAGACCCTGCACACCGCCTCGCTCGCCGCGCCGCCGCTGCGCGCCGGTCTCACGGAGGAGACGGCCCGCCGCTCCGCGCGGCGGCTGCGCACCCTGCTCGGCACCGACGCGCTCTGCCTCACCGACCAGGAGACGGTCCTCGCCTGGGACGGCGTCGGTTCCCACCACCGCGCGGAGATCATGGAACGGCTCGGCGGCCCGCTGGACACCGGCCGCGGCGAGGCCTTCCGGCTGCACTGCGAGGAACCCGCCTGCACGCTCCGCTGGGCCGTCGTCGCCCCGCTCACCGTCGAGGAACGGGTGCACGGAGCGCTCGTCGTCTGCGCGCCCCGCGAGTCGGCCGTCCTCGTGCGCGCGGCCGGCGAGGTCGCGCGCTGGGTCTCCGTCCAGCTGGAGCTGGCCGACCTCGACCAGTCCCGGACCCGGCTCATCGAGGCCGAGATCAGGGCCCTGCGCGCCCAGATATCCCCGCACTTCATCTTCAACTCGCTCGCGGTGATCGCCTCGTTCGTGCGCACCGACCCGGAGCGCGCCCGCGAGCTGCTCCTGGAGTTCGCCGACTTCACCCGCTACTCGTTCCGCCGGCACGGCGACTTCACCACGCTCGCGGACGAGCTCCACGCGATCGACCACTACCTGGCGCTCGTCCGGGCCCGCTTCGGCGAGCGGCTCTCCGTCACCCTGCAGATCGCGCCCGAGGTGCTGCCGGTGGCGCTGCCCTTCCTCTGTCTCCAGCCGCTGGTGGAGAACGCCGTCAAGCACGGTCTGGAGGGCAAGACCGACAAGAGCCACATCAGCATCACGGCCCAGGACGCGGGAGCCGAGGCCCTCGTCGTCATCGAGGACAACGGGGTCGGCATGGACCCCGACCGGTTGCGCCGCATCCTGTCCGGCGAGGTCGGGCCCTCCGGCGGGATCGGCCTCTCCAACGTCGACGAGCGGCTGCGGCAGGTCTACGGCGACGACCACGGCCTGGTCATCGAGACCGCCGAGGGCGCGGGCATGAAGATCACCGCGAGGCTGCCCAAGTACCAGCCGGGCGTCCACTCGGCGGCCCGGCGCGCCCGGCAGTGACCGGGACGCACGGGGGCCGGGTGCGCCGCGCCGGGGTCAGGCGTGGGAGACCACCATCCCCAGCGTGATCAGACCGAGCACGACCCAGCCGAACCACAGCCAGCCGTTGCTGCCCAGTGCCACCGTGTAGGCCGTCACCATGACGAGCCCGCCCACGGTGAGCACCCCCATCGTCTTCGTCGTACCGGGCATCGTGACACCCTCCTCCAGGCGGGTCCGCAGCGCGGACCGTGGCCTTCGGTGCCATTTTCACCCGGAGGGACGCGGTTCGCCAGGGGCGGGAGGCCTTCCCGCGCCCGGCGCCGGTCAGCGACTGCGTGCGTCGAGCGAGGCCAGATAGGCGTTGTACGCCTCCAGCTCCTTGTCACCGTCACGGTCCGCGGCCCGGTCCTGGCGCTTGGCCTGCCGCTGCTCGGAGCCGTACCACTGGAAGAGCAGGGCGAGCAGCACGAGCACGGAGGGGATCTCGCTGAACGCCCAGGCGATCCCGCCCGCGGCGGTCTGGTCGGCGAGCGCGTCGATACGGAGGGAGGCGGGCGGGTTCTCGTACGTCTCGACCATCGGCTGCGAGGCCATCATCAGCGCGATGCCGAAGAACGCGTGGAACGGCATGCCCGCGAACAGCTCCAGCATCCGCATCAGATAACCCGGACGGTGCGGGCCGGGGTCGACGCCCATGATCGGCCAGAAGAACACCAGCCCGACCGCGAGGAAGTGGCACATCATCGCGATGTGGCCCGTCCTGGAGCCCATCAGGAAGTCGAAGATCGGGGAGAAGTACAGCGCGTACAGGCTCGCGATGAACAGCGGGATGGTGAACGCGGGGTGGGTGATGATCCGCATGAACCGGCTGTGCAGGAACATCAGCAGCAGTTCACGCGGCCCCTTGCTGCCGCGCTTCGCCGCCACCGGCAGTGCCCGAAGGGCCAGCGTGATCGGAGCGCCGAGCAGGATCAGGATCGGCGACAGCATGCTGATGACCATGTGCTGCACCATGTGCACGCTGAACATGACCATGCCGTAGTCGTTCAGCCGGGTGCACATCATGAGCAGGACGGTCAGCACACCGATGACGAAGGAGACGGTCCGGCCCCACGACCAGCTGTCCCCGCGCCGCGCCAGTCGCACCACGCCCCAGCCGTACAGTGCGAGCCCGAGCAGACACGCGACGAGGAAGAACGGGTCCGTGGACCACGTGAGCCCCCGTCCCAGCGTGAACGGCGGCAGATCCATGGTCATGCCGTGCCCGCTGTGATCCATCCACCGGCTCCTGTTTCTGGGGGTGCCTCCCAGGGTCCTTTTACGGCACTGCGGGAGGGTTGTGCGCTGTCTGTCCGCACCAGACTAGAACTGCCCCCGGCCGCGCTCGCGACCGGGGGCAGTTCCAGATGGGTACGTCTCAGAGCACGCACTCCGCCTCGGCGTAGCGCTCGTCGGGGACCGTCTTGAGGGTCTCCACCGCCTCCGCGAGCGACACCATCACGATGTCGGTCCCGCGCAGCGCGGTCATGTTCCCGAACTCGCCGCGGTGCACGGCCTCCACCGCGTGCCAGCCGAACCGGGTCGCGAGGACGCGGTCGTAGGCCGTCGGCGTGCCGCCGCGCTGCACGTGTCCGAGGATGACCGGCCGGGCCTCCTTGCCGAGCCGCTCCTCCAGCTCGATGGAGAGCTGCCGGGCGATACCCGCGAAGCGCTCGTGGCCGTAGACGTCCTTGCCGCCCTCGTCGTACTCCATGGAGCCCTCGCGGGGCTTGGCGCCCTCGGCGGCGACGACGATGGCGAAGCGCTTGCCGGCCGCGAACCGTTCGCCGACCTTCGCGGCCAGCTCCTCGATGTCGAAGGGCCGTTCCGGTACGACGATGGCGTGCGCGCCCGCCGCCATGCCGGAGTGCAGCGCGATCCAGCCGGTGTGGCGGCCCATGACCTCCACGATCAGCACACGCTGGTGCGACTCGGCGGTGGTCTTCAGCCGGTCGAGGGCCTCGGTCGCGACACCGACGGCCGTGTCGAAGCCGAAGGTGACGTCCGTGACGGCGATGTCGTTGTCGATGGTCTTTGGTACGCCGACGATCGGCAGGCCGGCGTCCGACAGCAGCCGGGCGGCCTTGAGCGTGCCCTCGCCGCCGATCGGGATGATCGCGTCGAGCCCGAGCTCCTCGACGTGCCCGCGGGCCCGCTCCACACCGTCACGCAGATGCGCGGGCTGGACCCGGGAGGAGCCGAGCATGGTGCCGCCGCGAGCCAGGATGCCGCTCACCGCGTCGAGGTCGAGCTTGAGGTAGTCGCACTCCAGCAGTCCCTTCCAGCCGTCGCGGAAGCCGATGACCTCGTCGCCGTGGTCGACGACGGCACGGTGTACGACGGACCGGATGACGGCGTTCAGGCCGGGGCAGTCGCCGCCGGACGTGAGGACACCAATGCGCATAGCCCGAAATACCTTCTCAACGTGGTCCGGGGACCGGACCACGTTGTCCGGCAGGATTCCCGCCACCCTACCGGCGGGAGGGGGCGGAACCGCACCGTGCGTCCGCCAGCTGGACGTGCCCGCTCACCTGTGCGGGAGCCGTGTCAGACGGGCCCCGGGACGGCGCCGGCCCCACAGCCCCGGAAACGCCGAGAGGAACCGTTCCTCCACGGAACGGTTCCTCTCGGCCGGCCCGCCGTCCGGCGGGCCGGTGCGCCTAGGCGGGCTGGGTGGCCGCCGCGATGCGCTCGGAGCGCAGCGCCTCGTACCAGCGGTCGTCGATCGGCGGCAGCGCGTTCACGTCGAGCGCCAGCTTCAGCAGCAGGTCGGCGATCAGCGGATTGCGCGCGAGGACGGGCCCGTGCATGTACGTACCGAACACGGTGTCGTTGTACGCGCCCTCCGTGCCGTCCCCCGTGCCGTTGCCCTTGCCGAGCCGCACGTTCGCGAACGGGCGGGCCGTGGGGCCGAGGTGGGTGACGCCCTGGTGGTTCTCGAAGCCGGTCAGCTGGGGCAGGCCGAGCCGCGGGTCGATGTCCGCGAGCACGTCGCCGACGCACCGCTCGCCCTCGCCCCGGGTGGAGACCACGTCGAGCAGGCCGAGGCCCGGCTCGCGCTGGCCGAGGTCGTTGATGAACTCGTGCCCGAGGATCTGGTAGCCGGCGCACACCGAGAAGACGATCGCGCCGTTGCCCACCGCGCGGTGCAGACCGCCGTCGCGGCGCAGCCGCTCCGCCGCGAGCCGCTGCGGACGGTCCTCGCCGCCGCCGATGAGGTAGATGTCACCGGAGGTGGGGATCGGCTGGTCGCTGCGCACGTCGAGACGGGCCACGTCGAGGCCGCGCTGGCGGGCCCTGCGCTCCACGACGAGGGCGTTGCCCTGGTCGCCGTAGGTGCTCAGCAGGTCCGGATAGATCCACACCAGACGCAGGCTGTTGTCACTCATTCTCTTCGTCCTCCGTGGCTCAGTTGCCGACACGACGCCTCAAGTCCTGGAAAGCGGTGTAGTTGGCGATGACCTCGATGCGTCCGGGCGGAGCCATCTGCACGGCCTGGTCGAGGTTCTCGCATACCTGGAACTGCTGGTTGGCGACTTCGAGGCGTACGGCGAGGTCCAGCTTGCGGTCGCCGAGGACGAAGATCGGGTGCCCGGTCAGGCGGGTGTAGTCGACGTCCCACAGCCAGGACGTGTCCGTGCCGTCGGCGCCGCGCGCGTTCACCGACAGGATGACCGGGGTCGGCGGCGGGTCGATCAGCGAGAACGTCTCCAGCCAGCCCGCCGGGTTCTTGGCGAGCAGCAGACGCAGGTCGCGCTGCATGAACTGCACCACGTCGTAGCGTCCGGCGACGGCCTGCACCTGGTACATGCGCTCCAGGGCCACCTGCGGGGGCACCCCGAAGACGGCGGCGACGGCGGCCGACGAGGCGGCGTTCGCCTTGTTGGCACGGCCCGGCAGCTGGAGGTGGATCGGCCAGGCGGAGCCGTGCGGGTCGAGCACGTGGTCCCCGGACAGGGCCCAGGTCGGCGTCGGCCGGCGGAAACCGCAGTCCCCGCAGAACCAGTCGTCGCCGGGGCGCTGCATCACACCGCCGCAGGACGGGCAGGACCAGGCGTCGTCCTTCCACATCTGACCGGCCGCCACCCACATGACGTTCGGCGAGGAGGAGGCGGCCCAGACGACCAGCGGGTCGTCCGCGTTGGCGACCACGACGGCCTTGGAACCGGCGAGCCCCTCACGCCAGTGCTCGGCCATCATCCGGGTCTCGGCGGCCCGGTCGAGCTGGTCGCGCGAGAGGTTCAGCAGCGCGATGCACTTCGGGTCCGTGTCCCGGGCCACGCCCGAGAGGTACTTCTCGTCGACCTCGATGACCGCGAACTTGGCGTCCGAACCACCGGCGAGCGCCGAGGTGATGCCCGCGGGCATGTTGGCGCCGAGCGCGTTGGACACGACCGGGCCCGCGGCGCCCAGTGCCTCCGCGATCAGCCGGGTCGTGGTGGTCTTGCCGTTGGTCGCCGACACCAGGATCACGTCCAGGTGCGTGGCCAGCCTCGCCAGCAGGTCGGGGTCGAGCTTGAGAGCCACCCGGCCGCCGATCACCGATCCGCTGCCGCGTCCGGCGGCTCGCGAGACGGCCGCCGCCGCCTTGCCCGCCGTCACGGCCAGCTTGGCCCGCGGCGTCAGCGGGTCCGAGTTGCCTGACATCGTTTCTCGATCCTCCTTGCGTACGCGCCGCGCCCCTGCCCCCGGCACCGTGTGGGCCTCAGCCTATCGAGATCCACTCACGTGCCCGAATCGCGGCACCACCTGGGTGCCCGCGCGACATGCGCGCGCCTCCCAGGACCGTACCCTTGCCGCCATGCGACAGAGCTCCATCCCGGGCACCCACGGGCGCGTCCGGCCCCTCACTCTGCTCGGCGACCCCGTGCTGCGCACGGCCTGCGCGGAGATCACCGACTTCGGTCCCCAACTCGCGTCCCTCGTCGAGGACATGTTCGCGACGATGTACGCGGCCGAGGGCGTCGGTCTCGCCGCGAACCAGATCGGCCTGGGACTCCGCGTCTTCGTATACGACTGTCCCGACGACGACGATGTCCGCCATGTCGGGTATGTGGTGAATCCTCGGCTCGTCGCGGCGGACGGTGTGGTGCTGCGCGGGCCCGAGGGCTGCCTCTCGCTGCCGGGTCTGGAGGCCGGCACCGAGCGCTTCGACCGTGCCGTTGTCGAGGGGGTCACGCTCACCGGCGAGCCCGTGACCGTCGAGGGCACCGGCTGGTTCGCCCGCTGCCTCCAGCACGAGTGCGACCACCTCGACGGCCTGGTGTACGCCGACCGGCTCACCGGATGGCGCAGGAAGCGGATCCTGCGTCAGGTGGGCCGGGCGTCCTGGGGCGGGTGAGGCGGAGTCAGAAGCCGGGGCCGCCCACGCGGTCGCCCGCGGCGGCGAGCCGGCCCCACAGCAGGTCGGCCAGGCTGCGCACCAACTCGGCGCGCGTGCAGGGCCGTTCGCCGAGCCACCAGTCGCCGGCCGCGTGCATCATGCCGACGATCCCGTGGCCCCAGACCCGCGCGAGCTGCTGGCTGCCGGGACCGAGGTCCACCCGCTCCTCGATGACCTCGGCCAGTTCCTCGCCCATGCGGCGCAGCACCGGCGCGGAGTACTTGCCGACATCGAAGCCCGGGTCGCCCGGCTGGCCGCCCTCCGACGGATGCATGAGGAAGCGGTACACCTGGGGGCGGGCCTCGATGGCCGCCAGGTAGGTGTCGAGCGTCGCCTCGACGCGCTCACGCCGGCCGGCCGGAGCGTCCAGTGCCGCCCGCAGCGCTCCGAGGAGCGCGTCCGTGTGCCGCTTGGCGAGCGCGGCGTACAGGCCGCCCTTGTCGCCGAAGTGGCGGTACAGGATGGGCTTGGTGATGCCGGCCTCGGCGGCGATGGCGTTCATGGAGGCCCCGGGGCCGTCGCGGAGCACCACTCTGTCCGCGGCCTCCAGCAGCTCGCGCCGGCGGCGGTCCGCGGACCTCTGCTGGTCGGTCCGCTGTGTGGTGTCCATGTGCTCTCCCCACCCGTGGTGATTCGGTGACGCCTGCGCAAACTAACACTGTTCGGCGCACGGGGATCGAACGGGCTGCCGAGCCGGACCCGGGAGTTGACTTTTCCTACTGAGCGGTAACAGACTCGGAGTTACCGCAAGTAACATATCAGTGCAGCGCTGGAGGGGACATGGCCGAGTTCACCATGGAGCTCAACGACGAACAGAAGGAGGTCCGGGACTGGCTGCACGGCTTCGCCGCCGATGTCATCCGCCCCGCGGCCGCCGAATGGGACGAGCGCGAAGAGACTCCCTGGCCGGTCATCCAGGAGGCCGCGAAGGTCGGCATCTACTCCCTGGACTTCTACGCCCAGCAGTACTTCGACCCCACCGGTCTCGGCATCCCCATGGCCATGGAGGAGCTGTTCTGGGGCGACGCCGGCATCGCCCTGTCCATCGTCGGCACCGGCCTCGCCGCCGTGGGCGTCCTCGCCAACGGCACCGAGGAGCAGATCGGCACCTGGATACCCCAGATGTACGGCGACGCCAACGACGTCAAGGTCGCGGCCTTCTGCTCCTCCGAGCCCGACGCGGGCTCCGACGTCGCCTCGCTGCGCACGCGCGCCGTCTACGACGAGGCCAAGGACGAGTGGGTCCTGAACGGCACGAAGACCTGGGCGACCAACGGCGGTATCGCCAACGTCCACGTCGTCGTCGCGGCCGTCGACCCCGAGCTCGGCTCCAAGGGCCACGCCTCCTTCATCGTGCCGCCCGGCACCCCCGGCCTCTCCCAGGGCCAGAAGTTCAAGAAGCACGGCATCCGCGCCTCGCACACCGCCGAGGTCGTCCTGGAGAACGTGCGGATCCCCGGCTCCTGCCTGCTCGGCGGCAAGGACAAGCTCGACGAGCGTCTCGCCCGGGCGCGTGAGCGGGCCAGGACGGGCGGCGAGCGGGTGAAGAACGCGGCGATGGCCACCTTCGAGGCCAGCCGTCCCGCCGTCGGCGCGATGGCCGTCGGCACCGCCCGGGCCGCGTACGAGGTCGCCCTCGACTACGCCAAGACGCGCGAGCAGTTCGGCCGCCCGATCATCGACAACCAGGGCGTCGCCTTCCAGCTCGCCGACATGCGCACGTCGATCGACGCCGCGCGGCTGCTGGTGTGGCGGGCGTCCTGGATGGCGATCAACGGCAAGCGGTTCACCGCCGCCGAGGGCTCGATGTCGAAGCTGTTCGCCAGCGAGACGGCGAAGAAGGTCACCGGCCAGGCGATCCAGATCCTCGGGGGCAACGGCTACACCCGGGAGTACCCGGTGGAGCGCATGCACCGCGACGCCGCGATCTACACGATCTTCGAAGGCACCAGCGAGATCCAGCGTCTGGTGATCGCCCGGACGCTGTCGGGCATGCCGATCCGCTAGGCGGAGGCGAGGGAGGCCGGGCGGCCGGGGGCCGAGGAACGGCCCGCCCGGCGACGGTCCGGCGGGCCGCGGTGCCCGCGCCGTCCGGGCGGGCGGTCAGTCGCCGGTCGGACCGCTGCTGTGCGCGATGCAGGCGACGTCGATCCGGTCGGCCAGCTTGGCCAGCTCGATGGTGAGCGCGGCCACCGTGTCCTCGTCGAGCCCGTCCTGGCCGGCCTCCACCAGGTGCAGCCACCGGCCGCCCACCGTGCGCAGCAGCTTGCTGACGTCGGCGGCCGCCACCTGCAACGTGCCGCGGTCGTCGACGATCAGGGGGAGGGTCACTTCGCGGTTCACAGAGGGGATCGTAGCTCCGGAACGCTCACGCTCCGTGCCATACGGTGGTGATGTTGCAGAACTCGCGGATTCCGTGCTCCGACAGCTCACGTCCGTAGCCGGACCGCTTCTCCCCGCCGAAGGGGAACGCCGGGTGCGAGGCCGTCATCCCGTTGAAAAAGACGCCGCCGGCCTCGATGTCCCGCACGAACCGCTCCACCTCGGCCTCGTCACGCGTCCACACGTTCGAGCTCAGCCCGAACGGGGTGTCGTTGGCGATGGCGACCGCCTCGTCCAGGTCGGCCGCCCGGTAGAGCGTGGCGACCGGCCCGAACGTCTCCTCCTGGTGGATGCGCATCTCGGGAGTGATGTCGGTCAGCACGGTCGGCGCGTAGTACCACCCGTCCGAGAACCCGTCGGGGCGTTCGCCGCCGCACAGCACGGTCGCGCCGTTCTCCACCGCGTCGTCGACGAGCTCCTCCAGGTCGGTGCGGCCCTGCTCGGTCGAGAGCGGCCCCACCTCGGTGTCCTCTTCGAGCGGATCGCCGACCTTGAGGGCCCGCATCCCGTCGGCGAAGTGCTCCGCGAAGGTGTCGAACACGTCGGTGTGCACGATGAACCGCTTGGCGGCGATGCAGGACTGCCCGTTGTTCTGCACGCGGGCGGTCACGGCGGTCCGCGCGGCCCGCTCGACGTCGGCGGACGGCATCACGACGTACGGGTCGCTGCCGCCCAGCTCCAGCACCGTCTTCTTCACCTCGTCGCCGGCCACCGAGGCGACCGCCCGGCCCGCCGGTTCGCTGCCGGTCAGCGTGGCCGCCTTCACGCGCGGGTCGCGCAGGATGTCCTCGACCGCTCCCGAGCCGATCAGCAGCGTCTGGAAGCAGCCCTCGGGGAAGCCCGCCCTGCGGAACAGGTCCTCCAGGTAGAGCGCGGTCTGCGGCACGTTCGACGCGTGCTTGAGCAGGCCCACGTTGCCCGCCATGAGAGCGGGCGCCGCGAACCGGACCACCTGCCAGAGCGGGAAGTTCCACGGCATCACGGCGAGCACCGGGCCGAGCGGCCGGTAGCGCACGAGGACGCGGGACGCGCCGGAGTCCTTCGCGTCCGCCGCGTCCGGGTGCTCGTCGGCGAGCAGTCCCTCGGCGCGGTCGGCGTACCAGTGCATCGCCTTGGCGCACTTGGCTGCCTCCGCGCGGGCCTGCTTGACGGGCTTGCCCATCTCGACCGTCATCACCCGGCCGATCTCGTCCTGGTCCTGCTCCAGGAGTTCGGCGGCCCGGTGCATCAGCCGCGCCCGCTCGGCGAACGAGGTCGTGCGATACGAGCGGAACGTGGCCTCGGCGGCGGCGAGCCTGCGCTCGATCTCCTCGGCGCCGAGCGCGTCGTACGTCTTGAGCGTCTCGCCGTTCGCCGGGTTCACCGTCGCGATGGCCATGGGCCGACCTCCTGAGAGCGGGCTGTTGTCCGACCCTCCCGCGCGGCGGGGTCCGGCGCAACGCGGAGGGCTGCTGGGCGAGCCGGCGCACGTGGCCGAACGCCGACTCTCAGGCCGAGTGCTCCACCAGCCGGTCGAGAAACGTCGCCTGGGCGGACACGATGAGCGTCCGGGCCCGGTCCGGGGTCATCCACTCCACCCGGTCCAGTTCGGGAAACTCCTGGTGGCGGCCCGATTTCGGCGGCCATTCCATGGCGAAGGTGCCGGGCACCACGGCCGCCGGATCCAGATCCGCCTCGATCGCCCAGGCCGTGACGACCTTGCCGTTCGTCTGGGTGACCTCACCGAGCGTGACGGCCTCGCCGTCGGGCGGCGGCAGCCCCAGCTCCTCGCGGAACTCGCGGCGGGCCGCGTCCCAGGCGGTCTCGTCGGGTTCGTACTCGCCCTTGGGGACCGTCCAGGCCCCGGCGTCCCGCCGTGCGAAGAAGGGGCCGCCCATGTGGCCGAGGAGGACCTCGATGCCGTGCCCGGTGCGCCGGAACAGCAGCAGGCCCGCACTCCGCTTGGCCCTGCCGCCGCTCACGCCGTCACCTCCGGGTGGGCGGCGAGCAGGGTGTCGACCGTGTCGGCGTCGGCCGGGCGCTTGTCCTCGCGGTAGCGGACGACCCGTGCGAAGCGCAGGGTGACGCCGGCCGGATAGCGCGTGGACCGCTGCAGACCGTCGTAGGCGATCTCCACGACCAGTTCGGGCCGTACGGTCACCACGTGCCCGTCGTCCTCCACCGCCAGTTCCCGGAGCCGTTCGGTCTGCCAGGTGAGCATCGCGTCGGTCATGCCCTTGAAGGTCTTGCCGAGCATGGCGAAGGCGCCGTCGCCGGTGCGGGCGCCCAGGTGCAGGTTGGAGAGCCTGCCGGTGCGCCGGCCGTGCCCCCACTCGGCCGCGAGGACCACCAGGTCGAGGGTGTGCACGGGCTTGACCTTCAGCCAGGAGGCGCCGCGCCGGCCCGCGCTGTAGGGGGCGTCGAGCGCCTTCACCACGACCCCCTCGTGGCCGCGCGCCAGCGAGTCGGCGAGGAAGCGCTCGCCGTCGGCGGCGTCCTCCGGTCCCGCCACCGGCGTCCGCCGGACCCGCATCGGTTCCGGCACGAGACGGGCCAGCTCCGTGTGCCGTTCCGTGAACGGCAGGTCCAGCAGGTCCCGGCCGTCCACCGAGAGGGCGTCGAAGAAGACGGGGGAGACGGGCACGGCCTTCGCGGCCGTCGCCACGTCCACGCGGGACCCCACGCGTCCCGCCGTCTCCTGGAAGGAGCGCGGCCGGCCCCGCTCGTCCAGCGCGATCACCTCGCCGTCCAGGATGAACCGCTCGCCGCGCAACTCCCGTGCGGCAGCGGTCAGTTCAGGGAGTCGGTCGGTGATGTCGTCGAGCGTCCGGGTGTAGACGCGCACATCCTCGCCGTCGCGGTGCACCTGCACCCGGATGCCGTCGAGTTTCTCCTCCACCACGCAGGCGCCGAGCTTGCCGACCGCCTCGGACACCGACGCGGCGCTGTGCGCCAGCATCGGCAGCACCGGCCGGCCGACCGTGAGCCGGAACCCGGACAACGCCTCCGGACCGTCGGCGAGCAGGGCTCGCGCGACCGTCCGGAGCGAACCGGCGAGCATCACCGCGCGCCGTACGTCCCCGGCGGGTGCGCCGGTCGCCTGGGCGAGCCCCTCCACGGCGACCGCGTCCAAGGCCCCCTGGCGCACCTCCCCGGTGAGCAGCCCGAACAGGAAGCGCTGCTCCTCCTCGGTGGCCGCCCCCATCAACTCACCGACCAGTCGGGCCCGTTCGGCCTGTGAGCCGGTGCCGGACACCTGGCCGAGAGCGCTGAGGCGGGCGTCGACCTCGCGCACGGTGAGGGTGGGCTCGGTGGCCGGCGGGACCCGGTAGCTCAGCACCCTCCAGCCGATGCCGAGCCGGCCCTGCGGCAGCCGGCCCGCCAGATACGGGATCACGATCGGCACGTCGTCCGGCTCGGCGTCCCGGAACAGCTCCGCGAGCAGAGCGGTCTTCCGGGACCGCGCCGAGGTGGCGGCGACCTCCTGGGACACATGGGCGAGCCGGCTCAGCAGCATGCAGCCATGGTGCAACGCGGACGCCGGGTTCACACCCGTACGGGGGCGGGCCGGTGACCTCGCGCTGCCGCGGCCGGGCGTTGTCCGTGCGGCGCGGGCGCCTACCGCCCCCGTGCCACGGCCGCGTCCAGGTCGGTGAAGAGCAGTTCGCCGTTGAGGGTGGCCGCCGCGCGGTAGCCGCCGCTCGCCGCGTTCACGACCTGCTCGGCGAAGCCGGCGGCGTTGCCCGCGGCCCAGGCGCCGGGCACGCTCGTCAGGCCGGTCGGATCGATCACCGGATAGGAGCCGAACGGGGTCTCGGTCAGCTCGGCGCCCAGTCGTTCGAGCAGGCCGGTCCGCGGCACGGCCCGGGGAGCGACGAACAGCGCCGAGCGGGCGTGTGTGGACCCGTCGGCGAGACGGACGCCGGTGAGCCGGTCGGCGTCCACCACCAGCTCCGCGACCTCGCCCGGCACCACGGTGACCCCGGCGGCGGCCAGACGGCGCAGGTCCTCGTCGCCGAGCTCGTCCTCCGCGACGGTGTGCAGGAACAGCGTGACGTCCTTCGACCACTGGGTCACCATCAGCGCCTGGTGCACGCTCATCGGCGTCGTGGCCAGCACGCCGAAGGCCTCGTCGCGGACCTCCCAGCCGTGGCAGTAAGGGCAGTGCAGCACATCGCGCCCGAAGCGCTCGGCGACGCCGGGCACGGCGGGCAGTTCGTCGGCCAGGCCCGTGGTGACGATCAGCCGACGCGCGTGGACGGCCCGCCCGGACCCGAGCGTCACGTCGAACTCCCCGGTGCCGTCGCGGACCACGTCCACCGCGTGGTCACGGGCGATCTCCACCCCGTAGCCCTCGACCTCCCGGCGGCCCTCGGCGAGGAACGCCGCGGGCGGCATGCCGTCCCGCGTCAGATATCCCTGCAGGTGCGCGGCGGGCGCGTTGCGCGGTTCGCCCGCGTCGACGACGAGGGTGCGGCGCCGGGCCCGGCCGAGGACCAGGGCGGCCGACAGTCCGGCCGTGCCGCCGCCGACGACGACCACTTCGTATGTCTCGGTCATGGTGACCACCTCCGCCCCGAACGTCGCCGATCGTCGACGGATTGACAAATGGCTTTGCCGATTCTGCAATGTGGGGATGAGCGAGGAGACGTCCACGGGGACGAGCGACGGGATCAGGCCGGGCGCGACCGGGGACGCGGGGACGGACGAGGTACTGGCCGAGGTGGGCCCCCGGCTGCGCCGGATCCGCAAGGACCGCGGGGCCACGCTGGCCGGGCTGTCCGAGGCGACCGGCATCTCGGTGAGCACGCTGTCGCGGCTGGAGTCGGGTCTGCGCAAGCCCAGCCTGGAGCTGCTGCTGCCCATCGCGCGGGCGCACCAGGTCCCGCTCGACGAACTGGTCGGTGCCCCGCCCGTCGGCGACCCGCGGGTGCGGGCCGAGCCCATCGTGCGGGGAGGCCGCACGCACTGGCCGCTGACCCGCCAGCCCGGCGGCCTCCAGGCCTACAAGGTGCTCGAACCGCAGCGTTCCATGACCCCGGACCCGCGGACCCACGAGGGCTACGAGTGGCTGTACGTGATGTCCGGGCGGCTGCGCCTGGTGCTCGGCGAGCACGACGTGGTGCTCGGTCCCGGGGAGGCGGCAGAGTTCGACACACGGGTGCCGCACTGGTTCGGGTCGACGGGGGAGGGGCCCGTCGAGTTCCTGAGCCTGTTCGGGCCGCAGGGGGAGCGGATGCACGTGCGGGCCCGGCCGAAGGTGCGCGGCCAGGAGATCTGACCGCGGGGACTGCTCCACCTGGGAGTGGCGAAGACGACGGGCGCCCCCTGTTCCCAGGTGGGCAAGCGACCGCTTAGTATGCGATCGACCCCGGTCAGACGACGCAGTCCCCTGGAGGCCCCGCATGCAGGCATGGCAAGTGCACCAGAACGGCGAGCCCGCGGAGGCGATGCGCCTCCAGGAGGTGGACCGGCCGACGCCCGGTGACGGCCAGGTCCTGCTCACGGTCCGCGCCGCCAACATCAACTTCCCGGACGCGCTGCTGTGCCGCGGCCAGTACCAGGTCAGGCCGCCGCTGCCGTTCACGCCCGGCGTGGAGATCTGCGGCGAGACCGAGGACGGACGCCGGGTGATCGCCAACCCCGTGCTGCCGTACGGCGGCTTCGCCGAGTACGCGCTCGCGGACGCCGCGGCCCTGCTGCCGGCCCCCGACGCCCTCGACGACGCCGAGGCCGCCGCCCTGCACATCGGCTACCAGACGGGCTGGTTCGGCCTGCACCGCCGCGCCCGCCTGGAGGCCGGCGAGACGCTGCTCGTGCACGCCGCGGCCGGCGGGGTCGGCAGCGCGGCCGTACAGCTCGGCAAGGCGGCCGGCGCGACCGTCATCGGCGTCGTCGGCGGCGCCGACAAGGTCGCCGTGGCACGGGAACTGGGCTGTGACGTCGTCATCGACCGGCGCGCCGAGGACGTCATCGGCGCGGTCAAGGAGGCGACCGGCGGACGCGGCGCGGACGTGATCTACGACCCGGTCGGCGGCGACGCCTACACCCAGTCCACCAAGGTCGTCGCCTTCGAGGGCCGGATCGTCGTCGTCGGCTTCGCGAGCGGCAGCATCCCGAGCCCGGCCCTCAACCACGCCCTCGTGAAGAACTACGCGATCCTCGGCCTGCACTGGGGCCTGTACAACACCAAGAACCCGAAGCTCGTCCAGCACTGCCACGAACAGCTCACCGAGCTGGCCACCCGCGGCGCGATCAAGCCGCTGGTGAGCGAGCGGGTACCGCTGAGCGGGGCCGCCGCCGCCGTGCAGCGGGTCGCCGACGGGGTCACCACCGGACGGATCGCCGTGGTGCCCGCACTGGAGAACGGAGCCGCCGCATGACCGACGCAGCCGAACTGCGCCGCCGCACCCAGGAGTTGCTGGCCGCGCACCCGCCCGCCGAGACGGAACGTCTGGACTTCCTCAAGGCCCGCTTCGACGCCGGACTCGCCTGGGTGCACTACCCCGAGGGCCTCGGCGGACTCGGCGCACCCCGCCGCCTCCAGGCCGTGGTCGACGCCGAACTGGCCGCCGCGGGCGCGCCCGACAACGACCCCCGGCGCATCGGCATCGGCCTCGGCATGGCCGCGCCGACGATCCTCGGCTTCGGCACCGAGGAGCAGAAGCGGCGCTTCCTGCGGCCCCTGTGGGTCGGCGAGGAGGTGTGGTGCCAGCTGTTCAGCGAGCCCGGCGCCGGCTCGGACCTCGCCGCGCTCGGCACCCGCGCCGTCCGCACCGACGCCGACGCGGCCGAGGGTGGCGGCGACTGGGTGATCAACGGGCAGAAGGTGTGGACGTCCAGCGCCCACCTCGCCCGCTGGGCCATCCTCATCGCCCGCACCGACCCGGACGTGCCCAAGCACCGGGGCATCACGTACTTCATCTGCGACATGAGCGACCCCGGCGTCGAAGTGCGGCCGCTGCGCCAGATCACCGGCGAGGCCGAGTTCAACGAGGTCTTCCTCACCGACGTCCGCATCCCCGACGCGCACCGCCTCGGCGAGGTCGGCGACGGCTGGCGGGTCGCGCAGACCACGCTGATGAACGAGCGCGTGTCCATCGGCGGCATGCGCATCCCGCGCGAGGGCGGCATGATCGGCCCGGTCTCGAAGACCTGGCGCGAACGGCCCGAACTGCGCACCCACGACACGCACCAGCGCCTCCTGAAGTTGTGGGTCGAGGCCGAGGTCGCCCGGCTCTCCGGCGAACGCCTGCGCCAGCAGCTCGCCCAGGGCCAGCCGGGACACGAGGGCTCCGGCATGAAGCTCGGCTTCGCCCGGCTCAACCAGGAGATCAGCGGACTGGAGGTCGAACTCCTCGGCGAGGAAGGCCTCCTGTACGAGGACTGGACGATGCGCCGACCGGAACTGGTCGACTTCACCGGCCGGGACGCCGGATACCGCTACCTCCGCTCCAAGGGCAACAGCATCGAGGGCGGGACCAGCGAGGTCCTGCTGAACATCGTCGCCGAACGCGTCCTCGGCCTGCCGTCCGAGCCGCGCACCGACAAGGACGTCGCATGGAAGGACCTCGCCCGATGAGCCAGGTGAGCACCGAGCCCGATCTGCTCTACACGGAGGAGGAAGAGGCGCTGCGCGCCGCCGTCCGCGACCTCCTCACCGACCGCTGCGCCGCGGCCGACGTCATCACCCGCGGCGAGTCCGCCACCCCGCACGACCCCGAACTGTGGAAGGCCCTCGCCGACGGCATGGGCCTCGCCGGACTCCTGGTGCCCGAGGAGCAGGGCGGACAGGGCGCCACCCACCGCGAGGCCGCCGTGGTCCTGGAGGAACTGGGCCGCGCGGTCGCGCCCGTTCCCTATCTGACGAGCGCCGTCGTCGCCACCGAGGCGCTGCTGGCCTGCACGGGAGCCGACGCGGCCGAGCTGCTCACCGCCCTCGCCTCCGGCCGTACGGTGGGCGCCCTCGCCGTCCCGCTCAGCAGCGGGCCCGGCGCCGCCCTTCGCGCCGTCCGGCTGGAAGACGGCGCGCTGCACGGCGAGTTGACGGGCATCGCGGACGCGGCCGCCGCCCACGTCCTGCTCGTCCCGGCCGACGACGGCGGGCTGTACGCGGTCGACGCGGACGCCGTCACGGTCACCCCGCAGGTCTGCCTCGACCCGACCAGGCCGCTCGCCCGTGTCACGTTCGAGGGGGCACCGGCACGACTGCTCACCGACGACGCGCCGAGCGCGGTCCGGCGCGCGCTGCGGGCCGGTGCCGGACTGCTCGCCTCCGAGCAACTCGGCCTCGCCGACTGGTCGTTGACGGAGACCGTCCGTTACCTCAAGGAGCGCAAGCAGTTCAACCGGCCGGTGGGCGGCTTCCAGGCGCTCAAGCACCGGCTGGCCCAGGTGTGGCTGGAGGTCGTCAACACCCGTGCCGCAGCCAGGAACGCGGCCGACGCGCTGGCCACCGGAAGCTCCGACGGCGACATCGCCGTGGCCGTCGCCCAGGCCTACGCGGCCCCCGCCGCCGTCCACGCGGCGGAGGAGGCCCTCCAGCTGCACGGCGGGATCGGCATGACATGGGAGCACCCGGCGCACCTGTACCTGAAGCGCGCCAAAGCCGACTCGATCGCGTACGGCACGGCGGGCGCACACCGCGCCGCACTGGCGGAACTGGTCGACCTCCAGGCCCCCTGAACCGACCCCGCCCGACCCGGCCCTGCCCTCGGCCCGGGTGCCGGTTCCGAGAGGAATCCGAGACCAGTCCGGAGAGGCCCGCCCCCGCTCGGGGCGGGCCTCTCCCGTGCGCCCGTCCTCCGTCCGAAGGAACCGGCCGCGCCGGACGACGGGGCGTCACCGGCCGCGCGGTACGCGGCGGAACGCCCGGATCCGGTGAGGTGAACACCCCACGGCAGTCCGGCCAACTCCCGCAACGGCAGGGTTTCCTGACCACTGCCGGACCGCATACTCCCTGAGGTCCCGTACGGCACCCCTCAAGGGAGGCAGAGCATGGCCCTCACCACCCGCCGCAGAGCCCTCGGCACCCTCGGCGCCGCCCTCGCCGGCTCGGTCGCGTTACCCGCGTCCCGGGCCCTGGCCGCCGACGCGAAGCCGCGCACCCGTCCCCTGTGGCGCGCACACGCCCACAACGACTACGACCACCCACGCCCCCTCCTCGACGCCCTCGACCACCGCTTCGGCAGCGTCGAGGCCGACATCTACCTCGTCGAGGGCCAACTCCTCGTCGCCCACGACCCGGTGGACCTCGACCCCACCCGCACCCTCGAATCCCTCTACCTCGCCCCGCTGGCCGCCCGCGTCCGCGCGCAGCACGGCTCGGTCTACCGGGGACACCGCACCCCGCTGCAACTCCTCGTCGACATCAAGACCGAGGGGGCCTCGACCTACCTCGAACTCGACCGCCAACTGCGCCGCCACCGGCACCTGTTCACGACGTACGCGCACGGCCGGACGCGTCCCGGGCCCGTCACCGCCGTCGTCTCCGGGGACCGCGCCGCCCGGGGCCCCATGGAGGCGCAGACCGTCCGGCACGCGTTCTACGACGGCAGGCTCGCCGACCTCGGCAGCGCCGCGCCCGCCTCCTTCGTCCCGCTGATCAGCGACAACTGGACACTCAACTTCAGCTGGCTGGGCGCGGGACCCTTCCCGGCCGTCGAACGGGCCAAGCTGCGCACCATCACGGCCACCGCGCACCGGAACCGGCAGAAGGTCAGGTTCTGGGCGACTCCCGACGTCGCGGGCCCGGAACGCGAAGCCCTGTGGCGCGAACTGCTCGCCGCCGACGTCGACTACCTCAACACCGATGACCTGGGCGGTCTCCAGGAGTTCCTGGACGCCCACGACCGCACGTAGAAGACCACTCGTTCGGCGGACACGTCAGCCGCCCGGACGAACTCCCCGCTGGGCCACACTTGCGGCCGAACGCCGCGAAGCGGACGTGGCGGAGGAGGTTGACGATGGCCATTTCCATCTCTGCGGTGCTGCTGCTCCTGGTGCTGGCGGTGATCTTCCTGCGCAACGGGCTGAAGTTCTCCCACGCACTCGTCTGCGCCCTGCTGGGGTTCCTGCTGGCCAGCACGAGCATGGCGCCGACGATCCACAGCGGACTCACCGCCACCGCGGACATCGTCGGCAGTCTCACGCCGTGACACTCCGGGGCGTGCCCTTGCGGGCCGCCCCGGAGCCACCGGCGTGACGGCGTGTCACGGGCGGGAGAACACCCCGATGCCGTTCGGTACGGGGCGCTCCGCGCCGCCGGTCGGATGGTTGAGGACACTGACGGTGTCGGAGCCCGGCTGCCGGGCGACCATCGTGGTGGACCCGCCGCCGTCCAGGCTGAAGGCGTCCTCGGATCCCACCCTGCGCATCGCGGCGGTCACTTCGGCGATGGTGAGCCCGCCGCGGAACTCCGGGGCACCGTCGAGGGCGAGGAGTTGCAGCCGGTGCCCGTGGTCGGAGAAGCCCACCGCGGTCCGTACGGCCGAGGTCCTGTCGTCCAGGCCCGGCAGGGGCACACCGCCGGTCATCATCGGATAGCCGCCCACCGCGAAGCGGTACGGCACCCGGGACGACCCGGCGACCAGCCTGTGCCGCACGAGCACGTGCTCGCCGACCGACAGCTTCCGCAACGACCGGGCGCCCGCCTCGCGCCCCACCAGGACCGTCGTGCCCGGTGCGATGCCGCCACCGCCCGGGGTGTCGGCGACGGACGCGACCCGACCGTCCCGGACCGTCACCTCGTAGGTGTCGGAGCTGCACGGCGCGGCCCGCTCGGTGTCCGTCCCGCAGGTGGCGCGCAGCCGGGAGACGGCGCCCCAGTCGGAGGTGAACGCGCCCACGGAGCCGACCGGGAGCGCGTACTGGTTGAATCCGCCGAGCGGCCAGGTGCCGTCCTCGCTGCGGACCGATCCGGCGAGATCCAGTCCGTCCAGCCGCGCCCGGCGGTCGACGCCGACCCCGAACACGTCGTTCGTGTGGGTGCCGGGCGGCAGCGCGGGCCCGAACCGCTGGCCGTCCGGGACCGCGGCCTTGAGGGCGTGACCGCTCGCGATCGCGGGCCCGACGGTCGCACCCGTGGCCTCGACACCCGGGTGCTGGGACTCCTCGATGTTGAAGAAGTCGCCGTTGACACCGGCCACCGCTCCTTGTCCGCCGGCCAGCCGGGACACGGGCTCCCGCGACGCCACGGCTCCCGGGTGCAGCAGGTCGACCCGCACATGGGGATTGCGCAGGTCGACGGTCAGGACGTGCGCGTGGGCCACACCCTTCGCGGCGGGGATGTCCAGCTCGCTGTACTCGACACCGGGCGCGATGGTCCCGGTGTCCTCCGCGCCGCTGGCCGGTGCCGCCCCCACCAGGGCTGCACCGGCCAGCGCTCCGCATGCCGTGAAGACCGTCAGTGCCGATCTGAACCGTGCGTCGCGACGCGTCACCGTGCCCCCTGATGTCTCGTCAACTTTCCCAGGACTCAGGGGGATTGCACCAGAGGACGGTGCCCGGGCCGGTGGCTAGCGGCCGACGACCCGGGAACGGATCAGAAAACGCACTCCTTCGGGTGCTTCGAGGGAGAAGCCGCTGCCCCGGCCCGGCACGACGTCGACGGTGAGGCGGGTGTGGGCCCACAGGTCGTACTGGCTCTTCGACATCCAGAACGTCACCGGTTCCTCGACGCCCTCGACCTCCAGCTCGGCCAGCAGCACGTCCGAGCCGCCGGTGCGGAACTCGCCGGCCGGGTAGCACATCGGCGCGCTGCCGTCGCAGCAGCCGCCCGACTGGTGGAACATCAGGGGCCCGTGCAGACCGTGCAGGCGTCGCAGCAGATCGGCGGCGGCGGGGGTCAGCCCCACGCGCGCGACGTCGTCGTCCTTGTCGTCGTCCATCGGTACGTCCCGTCGGGTGTCACGGCTCGGGCCTCACGGCTCTCCCGCAGGGTGCGGGACCGCGCGTCGGGCGAGCGCCGGCGCGGGGCGTCGACCAGCACACCACCCGGGACGTTGCGACGGGGTTGCACCCGGGCGCACGAAGGGCCGGCCCCGGTGCGCCCGCGCGAGGCGGTTCGTCACCGGGGCCGGTCCGGAGGTGCGCGGTCGGGGGCGTTCCGCGCGGGGACGGGGACGGGGGAGTGGGGTGTGTCCGGTCAGCAGATGCGCGGCAGTTGTTCGCCGAGCGGCATGTCGACCACGCGGGTGCCGCCCAGGCCGGTGGCCGCGACGACCATGCCGGGGTGGTCGGGAACGCACTGGCCGATCACCACGGACTCCTTGCCCAGCGGATGCGCGCGCATCGCATCGAGGACGGCGTCGGCGTGCTCGGGCGGCACGAACGCCACCAGTTTGCCCTCGTTGGCCACGTACATCGGGTCGAGGCCGAGGAAGGCGCAGGCGTTGGCGACCGTGTCCGGGATCGGCAGCGACCGTTCGTCGAGCGCGATGCCGACGCCCGACGCCGCGGCGATCTCGTTCAGGGAGGTGGCCAGACCGCCCCGGGTCGGGTCCCGCAGCACATGGAGGTCACGGCAGGCCGCCAGCATGTCCGCGACGAGCCCGGCCAGCGAGGCGGTGTCGCTCTGGATCTCGACACCGAACTCCAGCCCCTCCCGCACACTCATGATGGCCACGCCGTGCACCCCGATCGGCCCGCTGACCAGGACCACGTCACCGGGCGCCGCACGTTGCGGGCGGATGTCGACGCCGTCCTGGATCAGGCCGATCCCGGCGGTGTTGATGAAGATGCCGTCACCGTGCCCCGCGTCGACCACCTTGGTGTCGCCGGTCGCGACGACCACGCCCGCGGTGCGCGCCGCCTCGCCGAGGGCCTCGGCCACCCGGCCCACGACGGACAGCTCGATGCCCTCTTCGAGGATGAACCCGCAGGACAGATAGGCGGGCACGGCCCCCGCCATGGCCAGGTCGTTCACCGTGCCGTTCACGGCCAGGTCCCCGATGCTGCCGCCGGGGAAGAACAACGGCCGGACGACGAAGGAGTCGGTGGAGAAGGCGAGGCGGGCGCCGCCCAGGTCCAGGTGCGCCGAGTCGCCCAGCTCGGCGAGCACGTCACTGCCGAAGGCGGGCGCGAACAGGTGCTCCACCAGCTCGGCGGAGAGCGTGCCGCCCCCGCCGTGTCCCATGACGATCCTGTCGTGGTCGCGCAGCGGCGCGGGGCAGGTCCAGGACGAGAAGTCGACCGGAGCCGACGCGGAGTCAGCCAACGGAACTCGCCTCCTTGTCCGGGGTCTCCAGCCGCCGGTAGAGGTAGTACGCGGCACACGCGCCCTCACTGGAGACCATCGTCGCGCCCAGCGGATTGCGCGGCGTGCACTCCTTCCCGAACGCGGCGCACTCGTTCGGCTTGATGAATCCCTGGAGCACCTCGCCACTGCGGCAGACGGTCGACTCCTGCGTGTCGATGCCGGTCACCGAGAAGCGGTGCTCGGCGTCGTACGCGCGGTACTTGGGCGAGAGGCGCCAGCCGCTCGCCGGGATCATGCCGATCCCGCGCCAGGCCCGGTCGGTCACCTCGAACACGTCCGCCAGCATGGCCTTGGCCGCGGGACTGCCCTCCGCCTGCACGGCCCGCGGATAGGCGTTCTCCACGGTGTGCTCGCCCGCCTCCAGCTGCCGTACCGCGCGCCGGATGCCCTCCAGGATGTCGAGCGGCTCGAACCCGGTCACCACGATCGGCACCCCGTGCTCCTCGGCGAGTTCGGGGTACTCGGCCATGCCCATCACCGTGCACACGTGCCCGGCGGCGAGGAAGCCCTGGACCCGGCAGTCCGGCGAGCGCATGATCGCGTCGATGGCCGGGGGGACCCGGACGTGCGAGACCAGCAGGCTGAAGTTGGAGATGCCCAGCTTCTTCGCCTGGTAGACGGTCATCGCGTTGGGCGGCGCCGTCGTCTCGAAGCCGATGCCGAAGAACACGACCTGCCGGTCGGGGTTCTCCTGCGCGATCTTCAACGCGTCCAGCGGCGAGTAGACGACCCGTACGTCCGCGCCCTCGCTCTTGACCTTGAACAGGTCGCGTCCGCTGCCCGGCACCCGCAGCATGTCGCCGAACGAGCAGAAGATCACGTCGGGCCGGGAGGCGATCTCCAGCGCCTTGTCGATGATCTCCAGCGGGGTCACGCAGACCGGGCAGCCCGGTCCGTGGATCAGCTCGATCTCCTCGGGCAGGAGCTGGTCGATGCCGTGCCGGATGATCGAGTGCGTCTGACCGCCGCAGACCTCCATGAGCGCCCAGGGCCGCGTGGTGATGGCTCTGATGTCGTCGAAGAGCCGTTTGGCGAGGACCGGGTCGCTGAACTCGTCCAGGTACTTCATGGCCGCGCCTCCTTCTCGACGCCGTCCGTGGGCGGCAGTCCGGTTCCGGAGGGACGTTCGGCGCCCGCGTCCCGGGCCGCCTTGCCCCACGCGTCGCCGAACTCCTCCTCCAGCACCCCGAGGTTCTCGAACAGTTCCAGGGTCTGTTTCGCCGACTCCTCGTCCAGCCGCTGCAGGGCGAACCCGACGTGGACGATGGCGTAGTCCCCGACCCGCATGTCCGGCACGTACTCCAGACACACGTCCTTGACGACGCCGCCGAAGTCCACCTTGGCCATCCGCGTCGCGTCGCGTTCCTCGATCTCCAGCACTCGGCCGGGTACGGCCAGACACATGACGCGCTCCTCGCTAGTCCTGTGCTCGGGCGGCGACGATCAGCTGCCCGAGGGCAAGACCGCCGTCGTTGGGGGGAACCCTGCGGTGCCGCAGTACGGTGAAGCCGTCCCGTTCGAGGACGGCGGCACAGCCCTCGGTGAGCAGCGCGTTGCAGAACACCCCGCCGCTCAGGGCCACCGTGCGGATTCCGGTGCGGTCTCGTGCCACCGCGCACACCTCCTGGACCAGGGCGATCACCGCCCGGTGGAACCGGCGGGCCACCGGCCCGGCCGTCACACCGCCGAGGACGTCCGCCGCGGCGGCGGCCAGAACCGGTCCCGGATCGGCGATCAGAGGCGCCGCGGGGTCCTGGCGGCTCGTTCTCAGGA
The DNA here is from genome assembly GCF_036231965.1 of Streptomyces sp. NBC_01428. Taxonomy (NCBI): domain Bacteria; kingdom Bacillati; phylum Actinomycetota; class Actinomycetes; order Kitasatosporales; family Streptomycetaceae; genus Streptomyces; species Streptomyces sp. NBC_01428. The sequence continues at coordinate 7,773,999 of NZ_CP109499.1, forward strand.
TGAACCGGTACGCGTCGTCGCGCTCGTCGTCGGCGAGCGGGCCGGTCAGGTCGCCCAGCGCCGCGTTCTCCAGCTCCATCGCCGCCTGCGCCTCGTACTCGACCCGGTGGCAGACCCCGGCGAGCGAGGACACCGCGTCGAACAGGCGGCCCATGCTGGAGGTGGGCACACAGTTGAGCTCACGCTCCAGCTGCCGTGCGAGCAGCCGGCGCTCCTCGGGCGTCGCGGCGGCGGCGCACGGCAGCTCCTCCGTCCAGGGCAGGTCGGCCGCCCGCAGATGGGACAGCGTCATCCGGTACGGATTGCGCACCGCCGCGTCGCCGCCCGGCAGCGGCACGTATCCCAGATGGGCGAACCGCCGGTATCCGTCGTAGTCGGCGAGCAGCACCTCACCGCCCCACACCGTGCCGTCGTCCCCGTAACCCGTCCCGTCGAAGGCCACGCCGATCACCGGCGCCGAGCCGTCGAGGCCGTGTTCGGCCATGCAGGAGGCGACATGCGCGTGGTGGTGCTGCACGCGGCGCAGCGGCAGCCCGCGTGCCGCGGCGGTGCGCACCGCCCACTGCGCGGAGCGGTATCCGGGATGCCGGTCGGCTACCAGCAGCCGCGGTGCGACGCCGGTGAGGTCCGTCAGGTGCCCCGTTGCCCGTTCGAAGGCGGTCAGCGTGGCGAGGTCGTCCATGTCCCCGACGTGCGCGGACAGCCAGGCGTAGCGGCCGTCGCCGGCGCAGAAGGTGTTCTTCAGGTCGCCGCCCACGGCCAGCGCGGGCAGCACCGGGACCGGCAGCGCGACCGGGAAGGGGGCGTAGCCGCGCGACCGGCGCACCGGCAGTTCGGCGCCCGCGCAGACCCGGACCACCGAGTCGTCGCAGGGCACGTGCACGGGGCGGTCGTGCGTGAGCCAGGCGTCGGCCAGCCCCGCCAGCCGGGTCAGCGCCTCCTCGTCGTCGGTCACGATGGGTTCGCCCGCGCGGTTCCCGCTGGTCATGACGAGGACGGTGGGGCCCGGTGGATCACCGGGTAGACCGAGCAGCAGCCGGTGCACCGGCGTGTACGGGAGCAGGAAGCCGAGGTCGGGGCTGCCCGGGGCGACGCCCGGCGCGACGGCCTCGGACGCGGTGTCCCGGCGCCGCAGCAGGACCACCGGTTTGCGCGGCCCGAGCAGCAGTTCCTCCTCGGCGGGGCCGAGATGGGCGAGGCGCCGCACGGTCTCCGGCGAGTCGGCGAGCACCGCGAAGGGCTTGCCGCCCCGGTTCTTGCGTTTGCGCAGGGCGCGGACGGCCGCGGGGTCGCCCGCGTCGCAGGCCAGGTGGTAGCCGCCGATCCCCTTGACCGCCAGCACGGCACCGTCGGCGAGCAGCCGACGCGCCTCCGCCAGGGCCTCGGCGTCGCGCGGCGCGCGGAGGTCGCCGGGTCCGGTGCGCAGGGTGAGCCGGGGGCCGCAGGCATGGCAGGCGATTGGCTGGGCGTGGAAGCGCCGGTCGGCCGGGTCGGCGTACTCACGGGCGCAGTCCGCGCACATCGGGAAGTCCGCCATGGTGGTGTTGGCCCGGTCGTACGGCAGCGCCGTCACGACGGTGAAGCGGGGGCCGCAGTGCGTGCAGGTGATGAACGGGTGACGGTGACGCCGGTCGGCGGGGTCGGCCAGCTCGCTCATGCAGGCGTCGCAGGTGGCGGTGTCGGGGGAGACCAGCGTGCGGCCCGGGCCGCCGGAGGAGGGGCGGATGGTGAACACGGAGCCGTCGTTCTCCAGGGGCAGGGCACGTTCCTCGACGGACTCGACCACCGCGAGCGGCGGCGGCCGGGTCCCGATCCGGGCGCAGAACGCGGCCACGGCGGCCGCCGGGCCCTCCACCTCGGCCTCGACACCGGCCGCGTTGTTGGTGACCCAGCCGGACAGGCCGTACTCCTCGGCGAGGGTGTAGACGAACGGCCGGAAGCCCACGCCCTGCACGACGCCCTTCACGGTGACGTGCCGGCGCTCGCGTCCCGGGATCCCCGTCACGGCGCGTTTCCCCCTGTCTCGGCCGGGACGGGTGCCGCCCCGGGTACGTCGTCGTGCCGGCCTCGCCCGCCGGACGAGGGTCCCCGCCCGTCGCCGTGACCGTGATCGCCGTCGTGGACGTGCGGGCCGGTTCCGTCGCCGTGGTCGTGACTGTCCAGGTACCGCTCGTGCTCCCGGGCCAGGACGGGCACGTGCGCCTCCTCGCCGTCCGCGGCGCGCAGGACGTGGGCCAGCAGCGCGTCCACACCCACACCGGTACGGGCCGAGGTCTCCAGGACCGGCACTCCGGGGTTGACCTGCTCGACCCCGCGCAGGAACGCCTCCCGGTCGAAGCCGACGGCGTCCGCGATGTCCGTCTTGGTGATCACCACCAGCTGGGCGAGGCCGAAGGCCGTCGGGTACTTCACCGGCTTGTCCTCGCCCTCGGTCACCGACGCGAGCGCGATGCGCAGCGTCTCGCCGAGGTCGTAGGAGGCGGGGCACACGAGGTTGCCGACGTTCTCGACGAACAGCAGCCGGGTGCCCTCGGGCATCCAGCCCTCCAGCCGCCGCCGGAGCATGCCCGCCTCCAGGTGGCACAGCCCGTCGGTGAGGATCTGCCGGACCGGGGCGCCCGATCGGGCCAGCCGGGTCGCGTCGTTCTCCGTCGCCAGGTCGGCGGTCACGGCCGCGGCCGGGACACCGGCCGCCACCGCCCGCGCCAGCAGCTGTTCGAGCAGCGCCGTCTTGCCGCTGCCCGGACTGGAGAGCAGATTGACCGCGACCGTGCCACGGTCACCCAGGTAGCCCCGCAGCGCCAGCGCGTTCTCGTCGTTCCTCGCCAGCACGGCCTGATGCAGATCAACGGTGCGGCACATGGCCCGCCTCCTCGTCGCGTGTCGGCAGCCCGGCCACCGCGGGCCGCGGCCCGTCCTCCGCGCTCTCGGCGCCCGGCGGCCCGTCGGCGAGCACCACCCGGACGATCTCCAGTTCCCGGCCACCGAGCAGGGTCAGCGTCGCCCCGCACCCGGTGCACCAGAGCACCGGCGGCATCCCGGTCGGTGCCTCGCGGCCGCAGCCCTCGCACCGCCCCCGACCCTCGACCGTGTCGATCAGCAGCCGGGCCCCCGCCAGCACGGTCCCCTCCGTCGCCAGGGCGAACGCGAAGTCCAGTGCCTCGGGCACCACCCCGGCGAGCTCGCCGATCCGCAGGGTCAGGGACGCCACCGCACGTCCCTGGTCCCGCACGGCCTCCTCGACCTGCTCGACGACGGCCACGGCAATCGACAGCTCATGCACGGCCGTCACCCCCTGTGACCGACGGCCCCCCGAGTGCCGCTCCCGGGTGGGTGGCGAGCGCACCGCTGGCTACTCTGAGAAGACGATGACTGGCCACGAGGTCGAGCGACGCGCCCTGCTGACCCCGGTGCTGCTCCTGCTGCTGGCCGAACGCCAAGGCCACGGTTACGAGCTCGTTCAGCGCCTGGGCGCCTTCGGCTGCGCCGAGGCCGACCCGGCCCACGTGTACCGGCTGCTGCGGGGCATGGAGAGCAGCGGTGAGGTCACCTCGCACTGGCACGCCTCGGAGAGCGGTCCCGCCCGCCGGGTCTACGCGATCACCCAGCAGGGCGCCATGAACCTCGCGCTGTGGTTCGTCCGCCTCGGTGACCTCCACGGCACCCTGCACCTCTTCCTGGAGCGGTACGTGCAGCTCGACGGCGTCGCCGGCCGGCCGGGCCGCGGGGGCCAGGGCCCGGGTGCCGCCGGCGGCGGTTCGCCCGATCACGCGCGCACGCCGGATCACATGCGCCGCATGCGCAAGTAGCGGCGGATGTCCGACAGGTTCCGGGCGAGCCCGTAGGCCACCACCAGTCCCGCGGCCACGCCGACCCATTGCCATTCCATGCCTGCCTCCATCGTCGTCAGCCTCTCTGCGGTACGGCGCTGTCGCGGCGCACCAGGTCCAGCACCAGGTCGGCGGCGGCGTCCACGACCGCGGCGACCGGGGGCGTCAGACCCATGCCCTCGTCCGTCGCGCCGGGCTCGCAGCCGATGACGTACACCTCGTCGGGAAGGGTGCCGCCCGCCCCGGCGTGCAGGTCGTGCAGCAGCGCCAGCACGGTGGCCGGGTCCATCGCGTGGGTGTCGAGCGGGCCCGGTGCGGGCCGCTCCGCGGGCGGCTCCGGGCCGACGTCGATCGTGTAGAGCGTGCCCGGTGTGCCGCCCCGGCCGACGAGGTCCACCAGGACGAGGGTGCGGTAGCCCTCCAGCAGCCGGTAGGCGAGGTGCACCCCGCGGATGCCGACGTCCATCAGCTCGACGCCGGGCGGGAGTTCGGGCATGCGGGCGGAGAGGCGCCGTACGGTCTCGACGCCGAAACCGTCGTCCTGGAGGAACACGTTGCCCACCCCGGCCACCAGGACCTGCCCGGTGTCGTCGGGCGCGGCCGCGCCGTGCGGTTCCGTGGATCCGGTGCCGCTCATGGCGCCGCCTCCTTCCCGTCCCGCGGCCGGTCCCCGAGGGGAGCCACCTCGTCGGGCTTGAAGTAGAGGAAGCGGCCCTGGGCGCGCCGCAGGTCGGTGCCGGGGTCGTCGTCCACGACGACGGCGAGGTGGGTCTCGCCGTCGAGGTCGCCGACCACGGCCTCGACCGTGGCGTGCCGGCCGACGAGGAAGGAGTCCTGGGCGTCGGAGCGGCGGGCGCCGGGTGTGAGCCGGACCCGGCTGCCGGCCCGTACCGTCGCGCCGTCGATGACCACGCCGTCCGGGACCTCCGGGCCGTCGGGGTCCCGCGTCGGGTCCCACCAGGGGTGCCCGGGGCCCTCCGGCAGGGTCAGCCCGCTGTCCGCCCCGGCCGGCGGCTCGCCCGGAGGGTCTTCTCCGGTGATGTCGCGCAGGCCCCGGATCGCCCCGTGCAGGCGTTCCCGGACGGCCTCCGGCATGTCGTCGACGAGGTCGATGACCTCCGCGGCGCGTGCGTCCGTGCCGCGGGCCTCGCGCTTCTCCCGCTCGGTGAGGGCGGCCGTGCGCAGGGAGAGGATCTCGTCGATCTCGGTGGCGTCGTAGAGGGGGCCCGGGCTCTCGTCGGCGACGGCGGGGTGGTCCTCCAGGATGATCGGCGAGGAGAGCAGGACGTCCTCGGTGCCGGGCGGTCCCGCGAGCACCGGCCAGGTGTGGTCGTTCGAGCAGCCCGCGACGAGCGGCCGGGCCCACTCGGGCGGATCGGTCAGTGACAGGAACCGTCCGCCGGGCACACCGAGCAGCAGATGGGCGCCGATCATGCTGTGGGTGAGGGCCGTCTCCCGGTCGCTCCCGGCGTCCTCGTCCGCGGCGGTGGTGTTGTGCACGCTCACCGTCAGCCGCAGCACCCGGTAGGGGCCGGGCAACTCCTCGGTCCGCGGCCGCAGTTCACCGGTCAGCCGCTGTCGGTGCCGCACCAGCCGGCCGACCGTCCGGCCCTCGGCGTCGGTCACCGGTTCGTGCTCGACGGCGGCCGGCAGGTCGAACCGCACGGCGTGCGCGGCGGCCTGATCTCCCGTCAGTTCGGCAAAGGTCTCGTGGACCAGGACGCGCTCCTCGTGTCCTTCGTCCCAGGGGACCAACACCCGGTCGGGCAGCTCCAGTTCCGGCACCTCGGTGTAGCCGCCGTCCGGGTCGAGCCGTTCGACCGTGCGCCGCCGGACGTGCAGGAAGCGCAGTTCGGCGTGGAGCCGGTCGCCGTCGCGTGGCTCCAGCAGGCATTCGGTGCGCTGGACGGCGTGTTCCCCGGTGGTGGCAGTCCAGGCCGGCGGCACCAGGACGCCGAACTGCCAGCGCAGTTGGTTCTTCGCGGCCGACGCGCGGTACGGGTAGAGGACGTACCCCTCGAACAGCACCGCGTCCGCCACCGCGCGGGCCTGCTCGAAGCCGTACTCCAGCGGGTTCCTCATCTCACTCGACCCCCTTCGCCTCGGTGCTCGCGAGGAGTTCCTCGAAGACCCGCTCCCAGGAGGGCAGCGCCCGCGAGGACCGGTAGCGCCGCAGCGCGTCCAGTACGTCGAGCCGGACGCGCAGCCAGCCCGAGTTGGGGAAGTACTGCTCGATCATGTTCCGCCACACGTCCACCGGCATCCGGTACGCGGTCTCCTTGTGCCAGGGCACCGGCTCGGCCCGGAATCCGTCGCGGCCGGTGAACACCGTGCCGGAGAAGAGCAGCAGCAGGGGGATCTCCCCGCGGGACAGCGCCCGGAAGTACGAGGCCGAGGCAACCTCCGTGTCATAGGTGCACGGCACCGGGAGGTCGACTTCCGTCGCGCCGGTGAACCCCGGCACGGTGATGGAGGCGTGGGCGAACTGGAGGGGCTTGAGGGTGCTGCTCCAGCGGTCCGGCTCGCCGAACAGATCGCCCAGCATGCCGACTTCGTCCGGGTCGTACGCGCGTCCCGCCGGCTCGATACGGATCTGGCAGCGCAGCGCGACGGCGTGCACCGGCTGGTGGTCGGCCTCCTCGATGCGCAGCCCGAAGAGCAGCGTGGGCCCGGCGCCGAAGGGTTCGGGGCGCACACCCGTGCAGGTGAAGCGGAGATCGGTCACGGAGTCCCCCCGGAGGGCGTGCCCGTGGTCCCGGACTCCGCCGGGGAGGGCGATCCGGAACCGGCGGCCGTCGAGCGGTCCGGCTCCAGGGGCCGGGCGGCCGCCGTGATCCGATCGAAGAACTCCGCGATGTCGGCGCGTGCCTCCGCACCGCCGTCGAAGCCCTTCCAGTGCAGGCGCATCCGTCCGACGAGTTCGTAGCAGACGTCGACCGGAACGAGCGTGCACGTCACCGGGGTGCCGCGCTCGTGGTGCAGCAGCAGTGCCTCCACGTCCGGTTCGAGGAGGTCGGCGAGCCGGCTGCGCCCGAGGACCGCGTCCCAGGTCCGCGGGTCCAGTTCGCTCTCGGTGGCGCCCGCCGGACTGGGGTAGAAGGCCGCGAGCCGGTCGAGGCCGGAGTTGCGGAAGAAGAAGGCGAGCGCGACGGGGATCTGCAACCGGTTCCAGTCCGTCTCCTCCAGTTCGAACCCGGGATCGGTGAGGTACCGGGCGGGGACGGCCCGGAAGCGGCCCTGCCCCGCCCCGGGCCGGGTGAACAGCAGGTGGCAGGGCGGACAGGCGCACTTCAGGGACCGCCGCGTGGTGTCGACGAGATGCCGGTGCTCGGCCGGCAGCGGCTCACCGCACAGGTCGCAGCGCTCACCGGCCGGGGGCGGCCGGCGGGTGAACTGCTTCAGCACGTCGGCGGTCACGGTCCCGCCCCCAGCAGCTCGCCGGGCAACGCCACCCGTACCTCGCCGTCCTCCTCCAGCAGCGGCACGGGCTCCAGGTGGGCCCGGTCGCCCCGTCCCGCCCGGTGCACGTCGAACGTGGCGGCGCACTCCGCGCAGCGCAGCGACTCGCCGTCGAGCACCGCGGGGGCGAGGCTCGCGGCACACACCGGGCAGCGGTCGCGGTAGGCGAGCAACCGGCCCGGCAGCCGGACCAGGAGCAGGGCGCGGCCGGACACCTCGGTGACGCCGGTGGACGGTTCGCCCGAGGGCAGTGCGCCGGGACCCAGGAGGTACCAGTGGGCCTCGCCGTCCGCACGCTCCGGTGGGCCCGCGGCGGCCGGCGCGTCGTCCGGGGGATGCGGGAGGATCTGGAGCAGGGCCGGCTGCGCCTCCTCCTCGGTCACGCCCTCGACCTCGATGTGCGCGACCTCGGGGGCGATCCGGGCGACCGCCTCCTCGATGGTCCAGCGCACGGTCTGGGTGGAGGAGGGACAGCCGTCGCAGCTGCCGCGCAGTCTCAGCCGCAGCGTCGGGCCGTCCGCGGCCTCCAGGTCGAGCCCGGCCACCTCGACGTCGCCCGCGTGCGAGCCGAGATAGGGCCGGACCTTGTCGAGGGCCCGGCCCACCCGGGTCGCGGTGTCCTCGGGATGCAGGTCGTGCAGGATCAGCAGGTCGCTGACCAGTTCGTCGGCGGTGAGCACGGCGAGCGGGTCCGCGCCGTGCGGCGCGGCGCCCAGCAGCCGTACCGCACGTTCCAGGCCCTCGCCGTAGAACTCCACCAGAGAGCGCACCAGTTCGTCCGCGGTGTCGCGTGCCTCCGGTCCCGCCTGCTGTGCCAGTTCGTCGAGCAGCGCCTCGATGCGCGCACCCGTCTCCTGTCCGGCCATCGGCAAGCACCTCTCCTGAGGAAGGTCAGACCGCCAGTCCGCTCAGCCCGGTCGGCATGTGCGTCTCCTCGACGGTCCGCCCGCCGCCGACGTACATGTGCACGCCGCACGGCAGACAGGGGTCGAAGCTGCGGACGGCCCGCATGATGTCGATGCCCTTGAAGGTCTCGGGCGGGTTCTCCTCGAAGATGGGGGTGTTCTGCACCGCGTCCTCGTACGGACCCGGTGTTCCGTAGCTGTCGCGCACGCTGCCGTTCCACGGCGTCGGCGGATACGGGTGGTAGTTGGCGATCTTGCCGTCCCTGATCACCATGTGGTGGGACAGCACGCCCCGCACGGCCTCGGTGAAGCCGCAGCCGATCGACTCGTCCGGCACGTCGAACTTCTCCCAGGTCTGGGTGCGGCCGGCGCGGATCTCCTCCATCGCCTGCTCGGCGAAGTAGAGGGCGGCCGCGGCGGCGTACGCCTGGAAGTAGGTGCGGGCCCTGTTGCGTTCCAGGGCGTTGCTCCACTGCGGGATCTTCCACTCCAGGGCCATCTCCGGCTTGGTCATGGTGCGCGGCAGGTTGATCTGCACGCTGTGCCCGGTGGCCTTGATGTAGCCGATGTCGACGAGCCCGGACAGGGCCGTGGACCACAGCCGGGCGATCGGGCCGCCGCCGGTGTCCAGGGCGAGGTGGTCCTTGCCGTCGAACCAGCGCGGTGACATGACCCAGCTGTACTTGTCGTCGAAGTCGCGCTTCTGCGGCGCCGGGATGGTGTGCTGGTTCCACGGGTGCCGCTCGTCCACAGGGTTGCCCAGCGGGTCCCGCTCGACGAACTTCCCCATGCCCGCCCAGTCCTCGTAGTACGAGCTGCCGAGCAGGATGCGGATGCCGAGGTTGATGTCCACCAGGCTGTTGGTGACGAGCTTGCCGTCGACGATGACTCCCGGGGTGACGAACATCCGCCGGCCCCAGTCCTCCATGTGCGCGTACTGGAAGTCGCAGTGCTCCGGGTCGTTGAGCGCGCCCCAGCAGCCGAGCAGCACCCGGCGCCGGCCGACCTCCTCGTAGCCGGGCAGTGCCTCGTAGAAGAAGTCGAAGAGGTCGTCGTGGAGCGGGACGACGCGCTTCATGAACTCCACGTAGCGGGTGAGCCGGGTCAGGTAGTCGGTGAAGAGCTGGATCGTCGCGACCGTGCCGACCCCGCCCGGGTAGAGCGTGGAGGGGTGCACGTGGCGGCCCTCCATCAGGCAGAACATCTCCCGTGTGTAGCGGCTGACTTGAAGGGCCTCGCGGTAGAACTCGCCCTCCAGCGGGTTGAGCGAGCGCATGATGTCGGCGATCGTCCGGTAGCCGTGGTCGGCGGCGTGCGGGGCTTCGGTGCGCTCGGCGAGTTCGAGCACGCCGGGGTTGGTCTCGCGGACCATCCGCTCGCAGTAGTCCACGCCGACCAGGTTCTCCTGGAAGATGTTGTGGTCGAACATGTACTCCGCGGCCTCACCGAGGTTGATGATCCACTCGCCGAGGGCCGGGGGCGCCACCCCGTACGCCATGTTCTGCGCGTACACCGAGCAGGTGGCGTGGTTGTCGCCGCAGATCCCGCAGATCCGGCTGGTGATGAAGTGCGCGTCGCGCGGGTCCTTGCCGCGCATGAACACGCTGTACCCACGGAAGACCGACGAGGTGCTGTAGCACTCCGCGACCCGCTTCGCCTTGAAGTCGATCTTGGTGTGGATGCCGAGACTGCCCACGATGCGGGTGATCGGGTCCCACGACATCTCCGTGAGGCCGTCACCGGCCGGCTTGTTCGTCGCCGTCGCCATGGTGCCGCGCCGCCTTCCTGTCGGGTGTCCTGCTCAGCGGATGACCGCGGTCACCACGGGGCCTTGTAGCCGGTCGTGAGCTTCTCGCCCTTCCCACGCCACTTGGGTTCCTTCTCGACGGTCTTCTCGGTGATGTGCCGCAGCCGCCGCACGACCGAGCCGTAGATACCGCTCGCCGTCGCGGACACGTGGCCGCCCGGCGGTTCGTCCATGAACGGCATGAACTTGTCGGGGAAGCCCGGCATGGTGCAGGCGATGCAGATCCCGCCGACGTTCGGGCAGCCGCCCACGCCGTTGATCCAGCCGCGCTTGGGCACGTTGCACTTCACCACGGGACCCCAGCAGCCGAGCTTGACCAGGCACTCGGGGGATCCGTACTCGGTGGCGAACTGTCCCTGCTCGTAGTAGCCGGCGCGGTCGCAGCCCTCGTGCACCGTGGCACCGAAGAGCCAGGTCGGGCGCAGTTCCTCGTCCAGCGGGATCATGGGCGCCGCGCCCGCCGCCTGGTAGAGCAGATAGAGCAGGGTCTCCGAGGCGTTGTCCGGGTGCACCGGGCAGCCCGGGATGCAGACGATGGGGATGCCCGCCTTCGACTTCCACTCCCAGCCCAGGTAGTCCGGCACGCCCATCGCCCCGGTCGGGTTGCCGGCCATCGCGTGGATCCCGCCGTACGTCGCGCAGGTGCCGATGGCCACGACGGCGAGCGCCTTCGGTGTGAGCCGGTCCAGCCACTCACTGGTGGTGATCGGCTGACCCGTCTCCGGGTCGTCCCCGAAGCCGCACCAGTAGCCCTCGGGCTTGACCCGCTCGTTCGGGATGGACCCCTCGACGACCAGCACGAAGGGCTCCAGCTCCCCGCGGTCGGCCTTGAAGAACCACTCGACGAAATTGTCGGCGCCCTCCACGGGGCCGCACTCGAAGTCGATCAGCGGCCAGTGCACCGCCACCTTGGGCAGTCCCGGCAGGGCGCCGAGCGCCAGCTCCTCGATGCTCGGCTGGGTCGCGGCGGTCAGTGACACGGAGTCCCCGTCGCAGCTCAGCCCGGCGTTGATCCAGAGGATGTGAACGGTGGGGTCGGTCGGGTCCTGCGCGTCGTCCTGGGCGACGGGATCGGTCGTCGTCGCGGTCGGGGCGTCCATGAGCCCTCCTGGGAAAGGGGCTGAATCCGGCCAAAAGGTGGCCAAACTGCCTCTCCCATGGTGACCGCCGCGGAGCCCGCAGGTAAGTGCGAACGGGCCCTATCGTCTCCGCGCACCGGCCGGGGCAGGCGCGGCGGGCGGGCCCGCGACCGCATGACGCGACCGCCCGACGCGACCGCGTGAGGGGGTGCGGGCGCCGGGTGAAGAGAATTCCACCCGTCGCCCGTCGCCCGTCGCCCGCACCCGTCTCCCGACATCCGTCACTGCGGGCTGCGGGCTGCGGGCTGCGGGCTGCGGGCGGTGCCGGCGTGGCGTCCGCCGGACGACCCGCTAGAGCCGGTCGGCGAAGACCGAGGCCAGCTCGCGCCAGGCCGCCCGGGGCAGGCCGGCGCGCCCCTCGCTCGCGGTCAGCGCCTGGAACGCGATGTGATCGGCGCCGGCGTCGAAGTACTCCTGGGCGCGGGCCCCCACCCGCTCGGCGTCGCCGAGGGCGAAGAGCGCGTCGAGGAGGCGAGCGCTGCCGCCGTCCTCGAAGTCGCTCTCCGTGAAGCCCAGACGCAGCAGGTTGTTGGTGTAGTTGGGCAGTTGGAGGTACGTCTCCAGCATGCCCCGTGCGGTCGTGCGCGCCCGGTCGAGGTCGGGGTCGAGGACGACGGACAGCTCGGGCGCGAGCAGTGCGTCGGGCCCGAGCGCCTCGCGCGCCTCCGCCGTGTGCTCGGCGGTGACGAGATACGGGTGGGCTCCCAGCGACCGATCGGCCGCGAGCCGCAGCATCTTCGGGCCGAGGGCCGCGAGAACCCGGTGTCCACCGTCCACGGGCTGCGCCGCCTCGTCGAGGGCGTCGAGATAGTCCACCATCGCGCTGTACGGCTTCGCGTACTGCGGGGCCAACTTGTCGTGGCTGACGCCGAGGCCGAGGACGAAACGCCCCCGCGCGCTCGCGTCGATCGCCGCGACACGGGCCGCCACCTCCTCGGCTCCGTGTTCCCAGATGCTCAGGATGCCGGTGGCCACGGTGACCCTGCGGGTGGCGGCGACGAGGGCCGCCGCGTCCTCGGGGGAGGGGCTGCCTCCCATCCACAGCGTGCCGTACCCCAGGTCTTCGAGCTCGGCGACGGCTTCGACGATCGCCGCCCTGCCCGCCTCGTCCACCCGCGACGCGTGCAGGGCGCCGCTCCAGATGCCGATCCGTCCGAATGCCTCGCGTGTCTCGGAAGTCATACTGTGATCAACTGCGGCCCCGAGGCCGTTGTTCCCCCGCGGCCGAGGATGCGCTCGATCGGCCGACCGGGCCACGTACGAACCGGGGAAAGCGGCCGACCGCCGTTGTGCCGCGGGCCGTTGATCACAGAGGAAGACATGTTCAAGCGACTTGTGACGGCCGCGGTGGTGGCGGTTCTGATATCCGGCCTCGGCGCGTGCGGCAGCGGCAGTGACGCCCGCGACCAGGGTACGGACCGCCCGGCCGGCGTCGACCAGGGCAGCGGGAGCGGCGCCGAGAAGTCCCGGCCGGACCCGGCGACCACCACGGACGCGATCGTCTTCGGCCTCCGTGACGAGATCCGCCACCTCGCCGCGAAGACGACCCGGGCCACCCGGCCGCACATGACCAGGAAGTGCACCACGGCCACGCGGCGGGTCAAGCACACGAAGAGTTCCGGGTCGGGCACCAAGCGGCGCACCCGTACCTGGTACTCCACCGAGCGGTCCAAGACCTGCAGGCAGGTCCGCAGCGGCACCGAGACCTACACGCGCGTGCTCCGGCCGGAGCGGTGGTGTGTGAGCCTGGACGATCTCGGCGGCCACGCGAAGCAGGACGACGTCTGGTACCAGGTCAGCAGGGCCACCTACGACGCCGCCATCGGCACGGACAAGTCGGTCCGCATGGAGTTCACCCCCAAACGCAGCGGGTGCTGACCCGAAGCATCGGAGCCGGCCGTGGCGCGGGCCGGGGTTCCGGACGCCGTCCCTCGGCCGGATCGGCTCAGGCGGGTGCGGGTGCGGGTGCAGGGGCCGCGGGCGCGGGTGCGGGATCTTCCAGGCCCTCATCGACCAGGAGCGTGGCGTCGGTCGCCGCCAGGACCTCCCGCACGGTGACACCCGGAGCGGTCTCGACCAGTCGCAGCCCCTCGGACGTGATGTCGATGACGGCCAGATCGGTGATGACCCGGTCCACCACCCGACGCCCCGTGGCCGGAAGGCTCAACTCCTCGACCACCTTGGGACTGCCGTCCTTGGCGGTGTGCTCCATCACGACCAGCAACCGGCGAGCACCGTGGACGAGGTCCATCGCACCGCCCATGCCCTTGACCATCTTCCCCGGGATCATCCAGTTGGCGAGGTCGCCGCGGGCCGACACCTGCATCGCCCCGAGCACGGAGACGTCGATCCGGCCGGCCCGGATCATGCCGAAGGAGAGGGCCGAATCGAAATAGGCGGTACCGGGGAGGGTGGTCACCGTCTCCTTGCCGGCGTTGATCAGATCGGGGTGCTCCTCGCCGTCGTACGGGTAGGGACCCACGCCGAGAATGCCGTTCTCCGAGTGCAGCACCACGTGTACCCCGGCCGGCAGGTGACTGGGGATCAGGGTGGGCAGGCCGATGCCCAGGTTGACGTACTGGCCGTCGCGCAACTCCCGGGCTGCGCGGGCGGCGAGCTGGTCGCGGTCGAGCGGCATGGTCACTTCTCCTCGGAGTCGGCGGGCGGGACAACGGCCTCGGCGCCCCGGTTGTCTGCTTCGGCGGGCGGGACGACGGCCTGGGCGCCCCGTTCGTCTGCTTCGGTGCGTGAGGTGACTGCCCCGGCGCCCCGGTCGTCTGCTCCGTCGGGGGGTACGGCCGCTTCCGCGCGACCGCGCGCAGGGCGCACCGTGCGGCGCTCGACGCGCTTGTCCAGCGAGGCGTCGACGGCGACGACCCGGTCCACGTACACGCCGGGCAGATGGACGGCGTCCGGCGGCAGTGCACCGGCCTCGACGATGCGTTCGGCCTCCACGACGGTCACCCGTCCCGCCATCGCGCACAGCGGGTTGAAGTTGCGGGCCGCCGCGTGGAAGACGCAGTTTCCGTGCCGGTCGGCGACCTCCGCCCGTACCAGCGCGAAGTCGGTGCTGATGGCCTCCTCCAGCAGATAGCGGCGGCCACCGAACTCCCGTGTCTCCTTGGGCGGAGAGGCCAGCGCGACGCCGCCGTCCGGGGTGTGCCGCCACGGCAGGCCGCCCTCCTCGACCTGGGTCCCCACGCCGGCCGGGGTGTAGAACGCGGGCACTCCGGTACCGCCGGCCCGCAGCCGTTCGGCGAGAGTGCCCTGCGGTGTCAGCTCCACCTCCAGTTCACCGGACAGGTACTGACGGGCGAACTCCTTGTTCTCCCCCACGTAGGAGGAGGTCATCCGGGCGATACGGCCGGCCCGCAGGAGCAGACCGAGTCCCCAGTCGTCCACACCGCAGTTGTTGGACACGATCCGCAGGCCGGACACGCTCGTGGCGGAGAGCGCCGCGATCAGCGTCGACGGGATGCCGCACAGGCCGAAACCGCCGACCGCGAGGGTCGCCCCGTCGGGGATGTCCGCCACTGCCCGCGCGGCAGCGGTCACCACTTTGTCCATGCCGATTCCTTCCTCACAGGGGTCCGTTCCGTTCGTCGGCCCGCCCCGCCCACGACAACGCGGCCGGGACGGGGTGCTCCTCAGCTTTGCCCGCACCGTCGGTCCCGGGCCATGTGGGCCGGTGCCATGACGGGGCGGCAAAGAGCGGTGACGGACGACATGCCGCCCGTCGTACGGCGCTCCTAGGGTTCCGGCCATCACGCAGCACGCCCGTCGTCGTGGACCGGTCTGCCGCCCTGGACAAGGCCGGCGGAACCCCCGCGGAGGCGGCGACATCCCGTCAGGAGCCGATCGTCATGCGTTCCAGCCTCACGGACACCTTCAGCAGCAGATCCCTGCGCGCACTCGCCCTCCTCGCCGTCGGCGCCCTGGCCGCGGGGTGCTCCTCGGCCGGCACCGCCGGTACCGCGTCCGCCGGCTCGGGCGGCAAGGCCGCCGCCGTGAAGGTGGGGCTCGTCTACTCACGCAGTGGTCTCCTGGCCGCCTACGGCAAGCAGTACGAGGAGGGCTTCAAGGCGGGGCTGGCCTACGCCACGCACGGGACGAACAAGGCCGGCGGCCATCCCATCGAGGTCACCGAACGGGACGACGCGGGCGACCCGGCGAAGGCCGTCGCCGCGGCCAAGTCCCTGGTCGGCAAGGGGTACAAGGTCCTCGCCGGAACCACCGACTCGGGTGTGGCGCTGCAGGTGGCGCCGTTGGCCGCACAGAACAAGGTGCTCTACCTCAGCGGTCCGGCCGCCACCGACGCGGTCACCGGCGTCAACGCCTACACCTTCCGCTCGGGCCGGCAGTCGTACCAGGACATCCTCACCGCCGGCACCCTGCTCGGCGACGCCCGGGGCAAGAAGGTCACCGTGCTCGCGCAGAACTCGGCGTTCGGGCAGGCCAACGTGGCCGCGGTGAAGGCCGTCCTCGGCAGGAAGGGCGCGCATGTCGGTTCGGTGCTGGCCCCGCCGAGCGCCACCGACCTGACACCCTTCGCCCGCCGGACCGGAGCAGGGAAGCCCGACCTGGTGTTCGTCGCCTGGGCGGGCTCCAACGCCCCCGCCCTGTGGACCGCGCTGAGCCAGCAGGGTGTGCTCGACGCGAGCAAGGTCGTCACCGGCCTCGCGGGCACCGCCTCCTACCCGGTCTTCGGATCGGCCGGCTCCAAGGTCGCCTTCCTCGCGCACTACTTCCCGGGCGCCGGAGGCGGCAACCCGGTCGAGAAGGCCATGCTCGACGGCATCACGAAGGCGGGCGGCACCCCCGACCTGTTCAGCCCGGACGGCTTCACGGCCGCCCAGATGATCGTCCACGCGATCGAGTCCGGCAGCGCCACCGACACCGCGGCCATGGCCAGGGCGCTGGAGGGCTGGAGTTTCGACGGGCCCAAGGGCAGGGAGCAGGTCCGCGCCGAGGACCACGCCCTGCTGCAGCCGATGTTCACCGCCCGGCTCAAGGGCCACGGCAGCGCCGTCCGGCCCGAACTGACCGACAGCATCCCGGGCACCGAGGTCGCACCCCCGGCCGCCGGCACGGCGGGCTGAGCGGATGTCCTCCTCGAACACGACATCGGCGGGCGCCGCCGACGCCCCGGGCGGCCGGGCGGCCCCCACCGTCGCGGCCCCGGAGGCCCCCACCGTCGCGGCGCCGGTGCTCCGGCTGCGCGACATCGGCTGGACGGTCGGCGGAGCGACGATCGTCGACTCCGTCTCCTTCGACGTCCGACCGGGCGAGTTCCTCGCCTTCATCGGGCCCAACGGCGCCGGCAAGACGTCCCTGTTCAACCTGATCAGCGGGATCGGCCCGGTCTCCCGGGGCACGATCGAACTGGACGGCCGCGACGTCACCACGGAAGCCGCCTACGCCCGGGCCCGGCGCGGTCTCGGGCGCACCTTCCAGACCTCCAGCCTGTGGCCGGGGATGACGGTCGCCGACCACGTGCGGCTCGCGGCCCAGGCCGCCGAGGGCCGTTCGTACCGTGTCTGGCGCCGTGCCGGCACCTACCCGGAACTGGTCGACCGGGTCCTCGCCCGCACCCAGCTCGCCCACCGCGCCGAGTCCTGCGCCGAGGCTCTCTCGCACGGCGAGAAACGCAAGCTCGAACTCGCGGTCCTGCTCGTCGGCGAGCCCCGGCTGATGCTGCTGGACGAACCGATGGCGGGCGTGAGTGCCGAGGAGGTTCCCGCGCTGACTGCGCTCATCCGCTCGCTGCACAAGGAGGAGGGACGCACCGTGCTCATGGTCGAGCACCACATGGACGTCCTGCTGGAACTGGCCGACCGGGTGGCCGTGATGCACCACGGCACGCTCCTCGCGCTGGACACGCCGCAGGCCGTCATGGCCGACCCCACCGTCCAACAGGCCTACCTCGGGGAGGGGTTGTGACCCCGGCGCCCCTGCTGGCCGTACGTGGCCTGCGGGTCGTGATCGGTGGCGGGCACATCCTGCACGGCGTCGACCTGGAGGTCGCCGCCACGGGCACCACGGCGCTGCTGGGCCGCAACGGAGCCGGCAAGACGACCACGGTGCGCGGCATTCTCGGCCTCGTTCCGCGCACCGGAAGCGTGCTGCTGGCCGGGGAGGAGACCGTGCGCCTGGCCACACACGCCCTGGTGCGCCGGGGCGTCGGTTACGCGCCCGAGGACCGCGGAGTCTTCGCCGCTCTCACCGTGGCCGAGAACCTGCGCCTCGCCGAGCGGTCCGGTGCGGGCGAACCGGACTACGACCTGGTGCACGAACTGTTCCCCGAGCTGAGGCGCCGTGCGCGGCAGGCCGCCGGCACGCTGTCCGGCGGACAGCAGCAGATGGTCGCCATCGCCCGGACCCTGCTCAACGGCAACCGGCTGATCATCGCCGACGAACCCACCAAGGGGCTGGCGCCCAAGGTGGTCACCGAGGTCGCCCAGGCGATCGAGCGCGCAGCCGAGGCGGTGCCCGTGCTGCTCGTGGAACAGAACCTCGCCGTGGTGCGCCGCCTCGCCCGCACCTGCGTCGTCCTCGCCGACGGGCGCACGGCGCACCGGGGCTCCACCGACGACCTCCTCGCCGACGCCGAGGCGGCCCGTCGGCTGCTCGGTGTCGGCAGCGCGGGCCCCGGCGGCATCGCCGACCATGACGGTCACGGCCATCATGGCGGTCACGGCCACCATGGCGGTCACGGCGACTCCAGCGACCGCGGCGGTCACGGCGGCACCGTGAAGGTGCCCGTCCGTCCGTCCTTTCACAGCGCGGCGCGTCCCGCCGCCGGACTCCCGGAGGCGGACGCCTGATGCCCACGGTCGTACTGCTCACCTTCACCGGCCTCGGCCTGGGCGCCCTGTACTTCCTGGTCGCCTCCGGACTGTCGCTGATCTTCGGTCTGATGGACGTGCTCAACTTCGCCCACGGCGCCCTGCTGTCCGTCGGCGCCTACGGCACCTGGTGGGCCGCGTCCGGCCACCTGCCCGGAGCCGGACCGGGCGGGGCCGGGTTCGCGCTCGCCGTCGCCTTCGGCACCGCGGTGGGCACCGTCGCCGCCGTCCTGCTCGAACTCGCCGTGATCCGCCCGCTGTACACGCGACCGCGCGAACAGATCCTCGCGACGGTGGGCGTGGGTCTGGCCGTCCCGGCGCTGCTGTCCGCGATCTGGGGGTCCGACGCCCGGCCCTTCCCCGGACCGGAGGCACTCTCCGGCACCTTCGGCCTGCTCGGCGCCGAAGTACCGCTCAACCGCCTGGTACTGATCGCCGCCGCGCTGCTGGTGCTGACCGCGCTCCGGCTGTTCCTCGGCCGCACCCGGCACGGACTCGTCGTCCGCGCGGGAGTGGAGGACCGGGCGATGGTCACCGCACTCGGTATCGACGTGCGGCGCGCCTTCTCCCTGGTCTTCGCCATCGGCGGAGGGGCGGCGGCCCTCGGGGGTGCCCTCGGCGGCCTCTACTTCGGCTCCGTGGACCCCGAACAAGGCACCTCCCTGCTGATCTTCGCCTTCGTGGTCGTCGTGACCGGCGGCATGGGCTCGCTCACCGGCGCCGCACTCGCCTCGGTGGCCGTGGGCCTCGTCCAGCAGTTCGCCAACTACTACACCACCGCCGGACTCGGCGACCTCGCCGTCGTCGTCCTGCTCGCCGCCCTGCTGCTCGTCCGGCCGCGAGGGCTCACCGGGAGGCTCGCATGACCATCGTCACCCAGCCCCGTGGCCGACGGGCCCGCGCGGAGGACGGAAGCGGTACCGCCGGAGCCGCCCGACTACGGCGTGCCGTCCGCTGGTGGCCCGCCCTGCTGCTGGCGATCCTCCTGACCGTCCCCTTCAGCGCGCTGCCTCTGCCGGTCCTGCTCGAAGGTCCGATCGGCAGCCCCGGCAACCTTCAACTGCTGGCTCTGTGCCTGGTGTTCGGCGCGCTGGCCACCGGGTACGACCTGCTGCTCGGGCGTACTGGTCTGCTCTCCTTCGGGCACGCGCTGTACTTCGCCGCCGGCATGTACGTCACCGACATCGTGATGCTCGAAGCGGGCCTGCCGTTCGCCGTGTCCGCGCTGCTGGGACTCCTCGCGGGTGCGGCCCTTTCCGTCCTGCTGGGCGCGGTCGGTCTCAGGGTCGGCGGCATCGCGTTCTCCATGGTGACCCTGGCCTTCGCCCAGGCCGGCTCGATTCTCGTGCAGCGCGACCCCGGCGGCTTCACCGGCGGTGAGGAGGGCAGGGCGGCGCCCGCCGACGGGCTGCCCGCCTCGCTGGTGGGCATCCAGCACACCGCCGGCCTGTACTGGATCGCCCTGGCCTACCTCGTCCTCGTGCTGGCCGTCGTGCAGTGGGCGGTCCGCTCGCCCGTCGGCAGGGTCTGGGAGGGCATCAAGGAGAACGAACGCCGGGTGGAGGTACTGGGCCTGCGTCCGTACGGCTTCAAGCTGGCCGCCTTCGTCCTGGCCGGCACCCTGGCCGCGCTCGGCGGCATCGTGTACCTGCTGCTGACAGGCGGCGCCACTCCGCAGACGACCACCTCCGACTTCACCCTCTCCCTGCTGGTGATGGTGGTGCTCGGCGGTTCGGGAACCCGATGGGGTCCCATGATCGGCGGCATCCTCTACACCTGGGCCGACCATCGGCTCGGCGACCTGGCCGGCTCGGACACGGTCACCGCCCTGCCCGCCGTGGTGCGGGCGCCGCTCTCACAGCCGCTGTTCCTGCTCGGGGCGCTGTTCGTCGCGGCGATCTACCTGTTGCCCGGCGGCGTGGTGCGACTGCCGGCGCGGCTGCGTGCGGCCCGTACGACCCGTGCCCCCTCCGGCTCGGAGGAGGCGGTCACGGCATGAGCGACGCTCCCCGGGACGACGCCGTCGTCCGGAAGGACGGGGACGCACCGGCACGCGAGGAACTGCGGGTGCCGGTGCGCGGCGGCGAACTGGCCGTGTCGCGTTGGCCCGCCGGCGATCCCGCAGCGCCGGTGGCTCTCGCGCTGCACGGCATCACGGCCAACGGCCTGAGCTGGGCGCGCGTCGCCCACCATCTGGCCGGACGGATGACCCTGGTGGCGCCGGACCTGCGGGGGCGGGGTCGCAGCGGGCGCTTGCCCGGCCCGTACGGCATCGCCGCGCACGCCGACGACATGGCCGCTGTGGTGGACGAACTGGGCCTGGGAAAGGTCGTGTTGACCGGCCACTCGATGGGAGCCTTCACCGCGGCCCTGACCGCGGTGCGGCACCCGCACCTGACGACGGCCCTGCTGCTGGTGGACGGCGGGGTGGGCTTCCCCGTCCCGGCCGGGCTGAACCCCGACGAGCTGCTCACCGCGGTGATCGGCCCTGCCATGCGGAGGCTGTCGGCGACGTTCCCGGACCGCGAGGCCTACCGCGCCTTCTGGCGGCGGCATCCCGCCTTCGCCGACTGCTGGTCGCCGTGGGTGGACGCCTACGTCCAGCGCGATCTCGTGGGGGAGGAGCCCGAACTGCGCTCCGCCTGCAGCCTGGAGGCGGTCCGCGTCGACGGCGTCGACCAGTTCCGCGAGGAGGTGTCGGGCGCGGTGCGCCGGCTACCCCGGCCCGCGGTACTGCTGTGGGCCGAGCGCGGACTGATGGACGAGCCGCAGGGACTGTACGACGAGCGGCGGCTCGCCGCGGCGGGCCTCGACCCCGAACGGGTCCGCCCGCGCCTCGTCACCGGGACCAACCACTACACGATCCTCATCGGCGACGAAGGCGCCCGGGTCGTGGCACAGCACCTGCTGGACGCGGCCGCCGACCCGGGAACGGACGGGCGGGTCGACATGTCGTCAAGGTGACCGTGCGGCTACCGTCCGCGCGGTGCACGGGGGAGTGGTGGGGTCGACCCACGGCCGCTCCGGAGTGTGCCGCCGGCCGTCAGGCGCCGGACAGGAGGTGCAGACGCAGGGCGAGTTGGAGTTCCAGTGCTTGTTCGGGAGTGTTCCAGCCGGGGCCGAGGAGTGCCTGGACCCGGTCCAGACGCTGCACGACCGTGTTCACGTGCACGTGCAGGTCCTCCTTGGCCCGGGTCAGGCTTCCGCCGCAGTCGAAGTAGGCGCGCAGCGTGCGCACCAGCTGGGTCCCGCGCTGGGCGTCGTACTCCAGCAGCGGTCCGAGGGCCGTGGTGACGAAGCCGTCCACGTCATGATGGTCGCCCAACAGCACGCCGAGGAAGCCGAGTTCGGCGACGCTCGCCCCCTGCCCCGCACGGCCGAGCACGCGCAGGGCACGCAGACAGCGCACGCCTTCCGTGTGCGCGTCGGCGATCGCCCGCGGCCCGGCCGCCGGTCCGGCGCCGGCCACCGTGACCGGTGAGCCCACCAGTTGGCCGAGCTGCCCGGCGGCGAGGCGGGCCGCCTCCCCCGGACCAGCGCCACCGGGGGGAAGCAGCAGCACCACGGCCTCCTCGTGCTCCGCGCTGACACCTCCGCCCCCGAAGAGGTACTGCACGGCCGCGTCGGCGAGCCGGTCCCGTGCCTCACCGCCGGTCCGGGCGGCCAGCAGGATGTGCGGACGGTCGAGGTCGAAGCCGAGGCGCCGACCCCGGGCCACCAGGCCGGCCGGGTCACGATCGGGCGCGGTGAGCAGATCGGTGATCAGGTCTCCCCGGACCCGGTTCTCGGTCTCCGCGACCGACCGCCTCAGCAGGAGCAACAGGGAGGTCACGACGCTGCTCCGCTCGAAGAGACGCTGGTCGGGGCCGTCGAGATCCGGACGCCCGTACAGGACCAGACAGCCCAGCAGTTCCTGCCCCGCCAGCATCGCGCAGACCCACCGCCCGTCACGGAACACCGCGCGGGCCGCTGCGCGTGAGCTCTTCGCCGCCGCGACCAGGTCCGCCGCCTCCGCCGCGCCACCGCCGTCCTCCCCGCCCCCGGGCGCGCCACCCCCGTCGCCGGACGCGGCGCCGCCGTGCGCGCCGACCGCCGTGAGCGGCCGGCCGGAACCGTCGTGGACCGCGACGTCCCCCTTCAGCAGGCCGGCCACGGCGTCGGCCACGTCGGCCACGTCGCCGCCCCGCAGGACGAGATCGGTGAGCCGGTCATGGGACTCCTCGGCACGCTGGATGGCGGCGGAGTGCTCGCCGATCACGGCGTTGGCCTCGGCCAGTTCGGCCAGCGCGATCCGTGCGTCGGCCATGGCCTTGGCGGTGTCGATGGCGATGGCGGCGTGGTCGGCCAGCGAGCAGAGCAGCGCGACCTCGTCCGGTGCGAAGGTGCGGGGCGTGCGGTCCGCCGCGAAGAGCGCCCCGATGACCTGGCCGCCGCTTCCCGACCCCAGCAGCAGCGGCACGCCGAGGATCGCGACCAGGCCTTCGTCCAGGACTCCGGCGTCGATGCTGCCGGTGTGCAGGAAGCGGTCGTCGGTGCGGTAGTCCGGAGTGGCGTAGGGGCGGGCGGTCTGCGCGACCAGACCGCCGAGCCCCTCGCCCAGTTGCAGGCGGAGGTTCTGGAAGAGTTCGGACACCGAGCCGTCGGTGACCCGCATGAAGGTGTCTCCGGCCTCCTCGTCGGGCAGCGTGAGGTAGGCCGTGTCGGTGCCCAGCAGCATCCGGGCCCGCCGGACGATGGAGCGCAGCACCGCGTCGAGGTCGCGCAGGGCCGCCAGGTCACCGGCGGTGTCGAAGAGCGCGGTCAACTCGGCTTCCCGGCGCCGGTGTTGCCTCAGCGTGCTGTGCACGCGCAGCGCCGCTTCGGTGGCCTGCTCCACCTCCGCGAGATCCTCGGCCGTGGCACCGTTGCGGCGCGCCTCGGCGGCGACGGTCCCGAGTTCTTCGGCGGGGGCGCCCGCGGCGAGGAGTTCGAGCAGCCGGCGCAGATGACGGGCGGGGGACTGGGGCGTGTGCGACATGGGCGGGCAACCGTTGCGAGTCGGTGGGAGGAGTGAGGAGTGAGGTGGTCGGTGATGGGTGGAGTCGGTGGACGGTGGAGTCGGGTTACGGCCCGGGAGGGAACGCCCGGCGAGGGCCAGTGTCCCCCGGCGGGAGGACACCGACCCTCGTCGGGTGAGCGGTGCCGGACGGTCAGGCGGACGCGGCCGGCTGCTGTTCCGGGACGGGCCGCGCCACGGTGTCGTCCGGCTCGATGGCCGAGAGATCCCTGCCGCGGGTCTCCCGGGCGGCCACGACGGCGATCACCGTGACCACCGCGGCCAGACCGACGTACACCGAGATCGGGGTGGCGTTGCCGTAGGAGCTCAGCAGCGCGGTCGCGATCAGCGGGGCGGGTGCGCCGGCCGCGACGGAGGACAGCTGCGCCCCGATCGAGGCGCCCGTGTAGCGCATCCGGGTGGCGAACAGCTCCGAGAAGAACGCCGCCTGAGGTGCGTACATGGCGCTGTGGAAGACCAGTCCGACGGTGACGGCCAGCACGAGCGCGGGGAAGGACCGGGTGTCCAGCAGGGCGAAGAAGGCCCACGACCACAGGCCCACGCCGACCGCCCCCACCAGGTACACCGGCTTCCGGCCGATCCGGTCCGAGAGCGCGCCGAACAGCGGGATCAGGCAGAACTGCACGGCCGAGCCGATCAGCACGGCGTTGAGCGACGTCTGCTTGTCGATCTCGAGATGGCTGACGCAGTAGGTCAGGACGAACGCGGTGATCACGTAGTACGAGATGTTCTCGGCCATCCGCGCGCCCATCGCGACCAGGATGTCCCGCCAGTGGTGGCGCACGACCGCGACGAACGGCGGCTGCTCGGACCGCTGTTCCGCCTTGCGCCGCTCCGACTTCGCGAGGGCCTCCTTGAACAGCGGGGACTCGTCGACGGACAGCCGGATCCACAGACCGATCATGACGAGGACGGCCGAGAGCAGGAACGGCACGCGCCAGCCCCAGGAGTTGAACGCCTCGTCGCTCAGCACGGTGGTCATCAGGGAGAGCACTCCGACGGCGATCAGGTTGCCTGCCGGTGCGCCGGCCTGCGGCCACGATGCCCAGAAACCGCGCCTGTTGGCGTCCCCGTGCTCGGAGACCAGCAGCACGGCGCCACCCCACTCGCCACCGAGGGCGAAGCCCTGGACCAGCCGCAGGGTGGTCAGCAGCAGGGGAGCCGCGACGCCGATGGTGTCGTAGCCGGGGACACAGCCGATCAGCGCGGTGGACAGGCCCATCATCAGCAGGCTGACGACCAGGAGCTTCTTGCGTCCGAGGCGGTCGCCGAAGTGACCGAAGACCACGGCGCCGATCGGGCGGGCGGCGAAACCGATGGCGTAGGTGAGGAAGGACAGCAGGGTGCCGGTCAGCGGGTCCGACTCCGGGAAGAACACCCGGCCGAAGACCAGGGCGGCGGCCGAACCGTACAGGAAGTAGTCGTACCACTCGATGGTGGTGCCGATCAGGCTGGCCGCGACGATCTTGCGCAGACCGCCTGGCGTCGCGGATGTGCCTGGGTCGTTCACGGCGTTGTGAGCGCTGGGCATGGTTGTCACCGTTTTCGGGATGGGGAGGGGAGCGGAACCACCGGGCCCGGTCGACGCTGGGGACGAAGGGAACGGGCCCGGGGAGTCTGTTCGGTGCGAGGCGACGGCGAGGGAAGTGCCGTTCGGACCGCCGCCGCGGCGGGAACCGTCATCGGCCGCGGGTGAGCCGATGTGGTGCGCGGTCAGTGGGCCGTCCAGCCGCCGTCCAGGGGGATCGACGTGCCGGTGATGTAGGCGCTGCGTTCGGTGCACAGCCACAGGGCCGCCTCGGCGACCTCGGGCGGTTCGATGAGACGCTTGATCGCGGTGCGGTCCAGGAAGACCTGGTCCACCACGTCCGCGGCCGGAATGCCGTGGGCGAGCGCCTGTTGGGCGATCTGCTCCTCGACCAGCGGGGTACGGACGTAACCCGGACTGATGCAGTTGCTGGTCACGCCGTGCGGGGCGCCTTCCAGGGCCACCACCTTGCTCAGGCCCTCCAGCGCGTGCTTCGCCGTGACGTACGCCGACTTGTAGGCGCTGGCCCGAAGGCCGTGCACGGACGAGATGTTGACGACCCTGCCCCACCCCCGCGCGTACATGTGGGGCAGCGTGCGGCGCAGGATGCGGAACGGCGCTTCCACCATGACCCGCTGGATCAGCGCGAAGCGCTCGGGGGGGAACTCGTGCAGAGGGGCGACATGCTGCAGGCCCGCGTTGTTGACCACGATGTCGGCGTCGTCCGGCAGCGCGTCCACGGCCTCGGCCTCGGAGAGGTCGGCCACGACGGCCGTGCCACCGATCGCCTCCGCCACCTCCTTGGCCGCCTCGCCGGCCCGGTCCACCACGTAGACCTCGGCGCCGGCCGCGGCGAAGCCGTCGGCGCAGGCCCGGCCGATCCCGCTGGCGGCACCGGTGACCAGCACTTTGCGGCCGGTGAGGAAGCCGGTCGACGCCAGACCGGACGCGGCGGTGTCACCGGGCCCGTGATGCTGAGGTGAGCCCTCGTCGGAGCTCTTGGTGCTGTCCATGGCGGACCACGGTAGGGAGGAACCACGCCGCCAGACATGTGGGTCGCCGACATACTTTCGCGCCGGGGAATGGACCCCAACACCACGTGATGACGGCGGGCCGTGCCCGGACATCGTCCACCCGCCCGTCTGAGCGCCCGCCCGTCTGAACCACCGCACGGGCGCGGTTGCTCCGGCCGGTTCGTCCCGCCCGGCCCGGGTCATGTCACAGCGTCACCGCCGACACCATGGGTGGACGAGCCACGCCGGGTAGCGCGGTCCTGGCTGTCCCTCACATGTCGCGGCGCCGTGCGCCGGTCGTACGGTCCGCTTCCAGCACGTCGGTACGACAGCGGGCCGGCCGCGGACACGTGCCGCGGAGACCGGCCGAAGGAACGGGTGCGGGGCGCGACCCGGCGGGGTGGGACCACCGGCACCGCGCCGCGTCCCCGCCCCCACTCACCCCAAATCACCCCACCCCACCCGACCCCACCCTCCCCATCACTCATCGGAGCCGCATCATGCTTCACTCCACCTGGCGTGGATTCCTCCGGCGCTGCGCGTCGGCCGCAGCACTGGGCGCCGTCGTCGCCGGCCTGGGCGTCGTCGGCCCTGCCGCGTCGAGCGCGGCCGCCGCGGGCACCCTCCAGCAGGTCACCGCCTTCGGCTCGAACCCCGGCAACCTGGCGATGTACGAGTACGCCCCGTCCACCCTTCCCGCCGACGCACCGCTGGTGGTCGCCCTGCACGGCTGCACCCAGTCCGCGAGCGACTACCACGCCCACTCCGGCTGGCAGAAGTACGCCGACCTGTGGGGCTTCGCCGTGGTGTACCCGCAGACCGGCTCGGCCAACAACAGCCTGTCCTGCTTCAGTTGGTTCGACGCGGCCAAGGACACCCGGGCCAAGGGCGAGGCGGCCTCGATCAAGCAGATGGTGGACACCGCCGCGGCACAGTACGGATCGGACCGCAGCCGCGTCTTCGTCACCGGGCTGTCCGCCGGCGGCGGGATGACCGCGGACCTCCTCGCCGACTACCCGGACGTGTTCGCCGGCGGATCGGTCGACTCCGGTCTCCCCGCGCAGTGCGCCACCACGCAGGCCGCCGCCTCGGGCTGCCAGTACAGCGACCAGAACCTCACCCCGAAGCAATGGGGTGACAAGGTCCGCACCTCCTACCCGGGCTATACGGGCCCCTGGCCGCGGGTCGCCATCTGGCAGGGCTCCTCCGACACCACCGTCGCCCCCGTCAACGGCACCGAACTGCGCGACCAGTGGACCGACGTCTGGGGCATCGGGCAGACCGCGTCCAGTACCCGGAACCTGACCGGCGGCACCACCGAGAGCATCTACGACGACAGCACCGGCAAGCCCGCCGTCGCCCTGTTCTCCGTCTCCGGTATGACGCACGGCCTCGCCGTGAACCCCGGCTCGGGAGCCGACCAGTGCGGCAGCACGGGGACGTACTACCTCAACTCCATCTGCTCCAGCTACCACACGGCGAAGTTCTGGGGCCTCGACGGCAGCGGTGACCAGGGAGGCACCGGTTCGCTGCCCGCCCCGTCCGGCCTCAAGGTGACCGGCACCACGGACACGGCCGCCTCGCTGTCGTGGACCTCCGTGAGCGGCGCCACCACCTACAACGTCTACCGCGGCGGCACCAAGGTGGCCTCCACCACGGGGACCACCTACACCGACGACGGCCTCTCGGCCGGGACCTCCTACGGGTACACCGTCGCCGCCGTCGATTCCTCCGGGGCCGTCGGCGCGACCTCAGGGTCCGTCACGGCGACGACGACAGGCTCCGTACCCAGGTGCTACACCGGCAACAACTACCAGCAGGTGCAGGCCGGCCGCGCCCACCAGAGCGGCGGCTACACCTACGCCAACGGCTCCGCCCAGAACATGGGCCTGTACAACGTCGCCGTCACCCACACCCTGAAGGAGACCTCCCCGGGCTACTTCGTCATCGCGGACGCGGGCTGCTGACGCGGTTGAGCGAAACGGTGGGCGTCAAGGGCACCTGACAGAGAACCACCGGGTCAGGTCCCTTTGCCGCTGCATGGAAGCAGGTTGTTCGCGGTGTCCGCGACACGGCTGACCGGCCGACGGCGTCACGTCGTCATGCGCTGGTGGGCGGCCCCGGAATCCGTTGGTTGTAGCGGCGTGCCGCCCGGTCGTTGAGGCCGCTGCCCAGCCGACGGGCCTTTTCCGTCCACGAGGTGGCCGGGCGATCGATGGCGTGCCCTTGCGCCATTCCGTCGTCCGCGGACTCGCCGACGGTGCCGTCCGCCGACGGGGACCGAGGGAGAAGCCGGGCAGCGAGTCCGCTGAGCCGGGTGACCGTGACCGGCGCCACGCCGTGCGCCACCGACGCGACCCGTGCCGCAGGGGTGAGCACCACGCGGGTCCGGCGCTTCTCCAGGGCCTGGACGATGCGCTCCGCCGCGCGTTCGGCGTCCATGGAGATCACGGGTGCTCCGGACAGAGCGGAGAACCAGGCGAACTCCTTGGACGACCGGCCGCCGAATTCGGCCTGGAGATGCGAGCCGGTGCGCATCAGGCCGGGATGGACCGTCGTCACGCTGAGGCCCTGGCCGGCCGTCTCGGCGCGCAGTCCCTCGCCCAGTGCACCGACGGCGGCCTTGGCGCATGAGTAGGGGAGCAGGTGCGGAACCGCGAGCAGCCCGCCGACGGAACCGATGAGGCACAGGCGGCCTCCTGCCTCGCTCATGCGCAGGTGCGGAAGGGCCGCCATGGCCGTGTTCACGGTGCCACCGAAGATGCTGGCCATGGCGTCTTCGAAAGCCTCGTTGTCGAGCGATTCGACCGGAGCGACCTGGATGACCCCCGCATTGGCGACGACGACGTCCAGCCTGCCGCGCCGCGCCTCGGCCTGCCGGACCATCGACTCCACCGCGTTCCGGTCACGGACGTCGCACACCGCCGTGGAGACGCTTCTCCCGGTCTTCTCTGCGACCCATTCGGCGCCGCGTCGCAGTTCGTCCTCGTCGCGAGCCGCCACGGTGACCTGGCAGCTGCGCTGTGCCAGACGTGCGGCCAACAGCAGTCCCAGCCCTCTGGACCCACCGGTGACCAGTGCGGACAGGCCATCCAGGTTCGATCGGCTTGACGTGTGTGTCACGTGTTCTCACCTCGCTCGTCGAAGGAGCCTCGAGTACCCGCATCGCGTGCGCGCAGACGAGGTGACCCTGCACTCCGGCGCGGCGCCTGGATCCAGGGCGCTTCGCTAGGCCCCGCCGATGGCCCTCCGGTAGGCGACGTGCCCGCCCAAGGCGCCGCTGACGGCGATCGCTGTCAGGCCGGCCAGCGACCACAGCTTCCCCTTCGCGGAGCGGCCACGTAGCCGGGCAGCCAGGGATCCGGTGTAGAGGGCCACCGCCGCCACGTTGGTGACCGCGTGGGCCAGTCCGACCCGGGCCTGTTCGGGCGGCAGATCGGCCCAGTCGGTCCAGCCGGAGACGGCGGCGGGGGCGATGCCGGCGAGGCCGACGGCCGTGAGGATGGTGGGCGCGCTCCGGACGGCAGGCTTCGGCACGACGTCGAGCACGGCGGCCGACAGCCAGCAACCGATCGGTACCTGCACCAGGACGGGATGCACCGGGTGCCCCAGCGGCCTGCCGCGCAGGAGATCGCGTACGTCGCCCAGAGGAAGAGAGCGGATTCCGCGCTGAAGAGCCCGGATGGCCGGGTCCGCCACGGTCGAGCGCTCGATACGGCCCAAGGCGGTCAGCCACGCCTCTGACGGCGGGGACGGGCTGAAGGGGCTTCTGGATTCATCCGAGATGGGGGAGAGAGGTGGGTTCATGGAGAACGCGTACCCGTCATGACAGCTCCGTCCCACCGCGGTGCAGGCCGATCTCCCAGCCGCCCGGACATCGGCCGGCCGCCCGACTGCGGCATGCGTCCGCTCTCAGCCCCTCGATGGCCGGGCGGCCCGACCTCTGTGTGCACGACGAGATGCGGGTATCGCCTGCCTCCGCCGATGCCTGATGGCCCTTCCCGAGGTGCGGTATGTCGGATATGCACAAGACTTAACCCCATGGCAGAAGAGCGTCGCCCTCGCGCAAAGAAATCCTCGACGGCCACCGCGCGCCGCCCACGGGCCGTGAAAGGAGCCGAATCCGCTGCTCGTGCTGCCTCCCGGAGCCTCGAGGGCCTGATCGGCCACCCGACCGAGGGCGTCACGGCCGTCGGACGGGAGGACGACGGCTGGCGTGTCGTCGTGGACGTGCTGGAGCTGCCGCGCATCCCGGACACGACGAGCCTGCTGGCCTCGTACGAAGTCCGGATCGACCAGGACGGCGAACTCGTGGAGTACCACCGGGTCCGCCGCTACCGGCGGGGATCCGCCGACGACTGACCCAGTCTCCCGACGACCGGAAGGACGTTCCATGTCCGCGACCACCTACTCCGACGAGGTAGTGGCTTGCCCACCTCGCGCGGGCACGTTGTACGACGTGCTCGAGCTCATCCTTGACCGGGGCATGGTGATCGACGTGTTCGTCCGGGTCTCCCTGGTCGGCATCGAGATCCTCAAGATCGACGCACGCATCGTGGTGGCGAGTGTCGACACCTATCTGCGTTTCGCCGAGGCATGCAACCGCCTCGACCTGGAGCGGGACTCCGGCAGCACGACCATCCCGGAACTGCTGGGCGGGGGTGCGGCAGGCGCCGCCAAGTCCATGGGCAAACGCAAGGTGCGCGAGGCCGCACACAGTGTCGGCGACACGGTCCTCAAGGCCGTCGGAGGCAGGGACGACGACGCCGACGAGCCCGACGAGGACGAGGAGGAACACCGGGAGCACCCGAGGAAGCGTCGCCCTCCGGTCCGCAGCAGCAGTGCCGGCCGCCGCCGACGCTCCGCGGAGGCGTGAGTCGTGAGCGACGACGCCGGTCTCTACGTCTACGCCATCACTCGCGCGGGAAGGCCGCTGCCGTCCGGTACGTCGGGCGTCGGCAGCCCCGCGGCGCCCGTACGGTCGATCCGGCAGGGACGGGTGGCGGCGGTCATCAGTGACGCCCCGTCCAAGTTGCGCGCCAGGCGCCGTGACCTGCTGGCCCACCAGGACCTTCTGCTGCGGCTCTCGGCCCGGGGTCCGGTCCTTCCGATGCGCTTCGGAATGGTTGCCTCGGACGAAGAGACGATCCGCAGCCAGCTGGCGGCCCGCGAGGCGGACCACCTGGTGGTGCTGGAGCGCCTCGCGAACGCGATCGAGGTGAACGTCAAGGTGCTGCCCGCGCAGGACGCGCTGGCGAGCGTCGTCACCGAGGACAAGAACGTACGCCGCCTGCGGGACAGTCTGCGTCGGCAGCCGGGGTACGAAGCCAGCCTGCGGCTGGGGGAAGCCGTCGCGGCGGCCCTGGACAGCCGGGCCCTCGACGCGGGTCGGCACGTTCTGCAGGAGCTCGCCCCCCGGGCGAGAGCGGTGGCCCAGGGCCCCGACGTCCAGGGTTGCGTTCTGAACACCTCGTTCCTCGTGCCCCGAGCAGACAGCGAAGCCTTCCTGACGCTGGCGCGAAACATGGCCCACGAACACCGGAACCGGCTGCAACTGCGCCTTTCGGGGCCACTGCCCTGCTACAGCTTCGTCTCCGCGGACCGTGTCCCCGTCCGAACGGCTGGAGTCTGAGATGGGCCTCATCAGTGGACTCCTCACCCTGCCCATCGCACCCGTCCGGGGCGTCGTCTGGGTGGCGGAGAAGCTCAATGACGCAGCGGAGCGTGAGCTGCACGATCCAGGAGTGCTCCGTACGCAGCTGGCCGTCCTGAACCAGGAACTTGAGGACGGCGCCATCAGCCTGGAGGAGTTCGAACGAGAAGAGGAACGGCTGCTCGACCGGCTCCATGCCGCCCGACTCCGTTCCACACCGACGGATCGAAGGTGACGCACTCATGGACGAGAAGGACAAGGTGGCTCTTGCCGCCGCTGTAGTGGGCGGTTACGTGCTGGGCCGTACCAAGAAGGGCCGGATGGCCCTCTCCATCGCTACCTACCTGGCCGGCCGTCGATTCGGCCTGGAGCCGCGTCAGTTGGCGGCCGAAGGCATGCGCCGTCTGACAGAGATCCCGCAGGTGGCCGAGTTGCAGGAGCAGTTGCGCGGAGAGGTGCTGGAGGCGGGCCGCAAGGCCATGGCCGCCGCGGCCGAACGCAGCATGGGGACGCTTGCCGGTGCCATCAGTGAGCGCACGGCGCTGATCGGCGCGAAGCCGGACGAGGAAGAGGACGAAGAGGAGTACCCGGAGGACGAGGACGCCGAGTACGACGAGGAGGAAGAGGAGGACGAGGAAGAGGAGGACGGCGAACCGGAGGGGGAGTACGAGGACGAGGAAGAAGAGGAAGAGGAGGAGGACGAGGAGGACGAGGAGCCGGAGGGCGAGTACGAGGAAGAGGAGGAGCCTGAGGAAGAGGAAGAGGAAGAGGACGAAGAGGACGAGGACGAGGAAGAAGAGGAAGAAGAGCCGGAGGAGGAGCCAGAGCCCAAGCCGCGTCGGCGGAGGGCTGCTCCCCAGCGCGAAGAGAGCGACTCCGGGTCGCAGGGGAAGGCCGCAGGCCGCAAGTCGGCGCCGGCGAAGAAGTCGGCGGCGAAGAAGACCGCTCCTGCCAAGAAGACCGCTCCTGCCAAGAAGGCTGCTCCTGCCAAGAAGGCTGCTCCTGCCAAGAAGGCGGCTGCGAAGAAGGCGCCGGCCAAGAAGGCGGCCGCGAAGAAGGCGCCGGCCAAGAAGACACCCGCCAAGAAGGCGCCGGCGAAGAAGACGGCGGCGAAGAAGACCGCTCCCGCGAAGAAGACAGCAGCCAAGAAGACGGCGGCGTCCAAGCGGACCGCATCCAAGAGCGCCAGTCGTCGGAGGTAGACCGCTATGGCCAAGACGGAAAGCGACCAGCCCGCCGAGGCATCGGGTGTGGACCAGATTCGCGAAGAGCTGACGAAGTTCCTGTCCAAGCAAGTGGAGCACCTTGCCGAGAAGGCCGGGGGGAAACTGACCGACCTCACCGGACAACTGACGGACGCAGCCGACAACGGAGGCTCCCTTCCCGCGATCGGATCACGCATCCTTCAGGGTGACTCGCCGGTGAAAGCCTTTGTCTCGGAGAAGGCCAAGGGCGTCAAGGACAACGTGGTCGACAAGGCGAAAAGCGCCTTCGGGGGAGGTGGTGGCAAGGGGAAACGGAAGTCCAGCGGCGGCAAGGTCATGAACATCGACGAGGTTCTCGACATCGGAGTACCTCTGCGGGACGCCTACGACTACTGGACGCAGTACGACCAGTTCAGCAGCTTCGCGAAAGGCGTCCAGGACGTCTCGAAGGGCGACGAGCTCGAGAGTGACTGGAAGGTGAAGGTCGGACCGTCGACACGCAGCTTCAAGGCGTCTGTCCAGGAGCAGATCCCCGACGACCGCATCGTGTGGACCTCCGAAGGCGCCAAGGGCACCACCCGCGGGGCGGTCAGCTTCCACGAACTGACCCCCACGCTGACGCGCGTCGTCCTGGTCATGGAGTACTACCCGGCCGGGTTCTTCGAGAAGACCGGCAACCTCTGGCGTGCTCAAGGCCGCCGCGTACGCCTCGACTTCAAGAACTTCCAGCGGTACGTCACGCTCGCCACCGAGGAACCCGAAGGCTGGCGAGGCGAGATCCGCGACGGGGAAGTCGTGGTCTCGCATGAGGACGCCGTGGAGGAAGAAGAGGCGCAGCAGGAGGAGTCGGAGGGCGACGAGCCCGAGGACGAGTCCGAGGAGAGCGCCGACGACGCTTACGAGGACGAGGACGAGGACGAGGACGAGCCCGAGGACGGAGAAGAGCCGGAGGACGAAGAGGAAGAGGAAGAGGACGAGGAAGCGGAGGAGGCCTACGACGGCGAGGACGAGCCCGAGGAAGAAGAGGAAGAAGAGGAAGAAGAGGAAGAAGCCGAGGATGAGGACGAGGACGCAGCGCCGCCGAAGCGCGGACGGAGGCGACGTCAGTGACTGATGTCGACTTTCGGCAGGAGCAGTATCCCGCCTCCGGGCCTCAGGCGAACAACCTCGCCGACATCCTCGAACGCGTCCTGGACAAGGGCATCGTGATCGCCGGAGACATCAAGATCGACCTCCTCGACATCGAACTGCTCACCATTCGGCTCCGCCTGTTCGTGGCATCCGTCGATACGGCGAAGAAGGCCGGAATCGACTGGTGGGAGTCCGATCCTGCCCTCAGCTCCCGTGCTTCTCGCGACGCCCTGCACGAGGAGAACCGCGAACTGCGTGAGCGTCTCCGGGCGCTCGAGTCCGGGACGGCGGAGGAGTAGGGACGCCGCCGGACGGTGTGCACCGTCTGAAAGATCAACCAGCGACGATCGAGGAGAGCCGACGTACATGAGGCAGCACGACGCTGAGGGTCCCGACGCCAACGCCACCTATGTGTTCGCCGTCTGCCGCGACCCGGACCCGTCGTCCTGCGCCGGCCTGCCCGGAGTGACGCACGAGGCGCCTGTCAGGCTGCTGGCGCTGGACTCCTTCACAGCGATCGTCCAGACCGTCCGAGCCCGTGACTTCACCGACGAAGCCTGGCAGAGCCGTCTGTCGGACCAGCGGGAACTCGAACGATACGCACGCGCGCACCATGACGTCGTCTCGGCGGTCGCGGCTGCCTGCCCCACCGTTCCGCTGCCGATGGCGACGGTCTATCACGCGGATGAACGGGTCCGGGAGGCTCTGGCGAAGGAGACGGATCGGTTCCGCGCCGCGCTGAAACGGATCGCTCACCACGCCGAATGGGGTGTGAAGGTGTACGCACCCCCGGCTGCTACGGCTGCTACGGCTGCTACGGCTGCTACGGCTGCTACGGCTGCTACGGCTGCTACGGCTGCCACGGACGACGCGGACCGGCGCACCGGTCGGCCGGTCGTCCCAACGGACCGAGCGCGCCCGGCGGCAGGAGCGGGCCTCGCGTACCTGGAGCGCAAGCGCGGTGCGCAAAGGCTTCGTGAGCGGAGTCAGGAAGATGCTCTGAGGACGGCCGAGACGGTGGATGAGCAGGTCGGGCGGCTCGCCACCGTGTCCCGCAGGCTTCGACCGCACCCTCAGCCGTCGACGGACCGGAGGGTCCAGATCCTCAACGCCACCTATCTCGTGGCGGAACACCGCTCCGAAGAGCTCGCGCTGCTGACCCGAACACTGCGGGAACGTACCGGCGCGGAGATCGAGCTGTCCGGACCCTGGGTGCCCTACTCCTTCGTCGGCGAGGTGTAGGCCGTGACGCACAACCCGGTTTCCTGGGACAGCCCAGGTCCATTGAACGGGCCCATCGGCGTGCCGCTCGTCGACCTCCTGGATCGTGTTCTGGCAACAGGCGTGGTGGTCAGTGGGGACCTGGTCATCGCCATTGCCGACGTGCCGTTGGTACGGATTTCGCTCCACGCCCTGCTGTCATCCGTCAACGAACGTGTCCCGGCCCCCTGGGCAGACAGCGGGCCGCTGTGACGACCCCGCGACTGGACCTCGACCGTGACCAGATGGGACGCGATCTGGTGGCGCTGGTGCTCACCGTGGTCGAGCTGCTCCGGCAGCTGATGGAACGGCAGGCGATCCGCCGAATCGAGCAGGGTGACCTGAGCGATGAGCAGGCCGACGAGATCGGGACGACGCTGATGCTGCTCGATCAACGCATGACCGAGCTCTGCGCACAGCACGGTGTGAACCCCGAGGATCTCAATCTCGACCTCGGCCCGCTGGGAACGCTTCTGCCCCGAACCTGACGGTGTCCCGAAGGGCGGCTCCGCGCGTTTGCCCGCGGGGCCGCGTCCCGCGTGATGCGCCGGCCCTAGGCGAAGCTGTACGGCGGAAGCGGGCCGTGCAGCCGGAAGTCGAAGTCCTCGCCCATCTGGTGGGCGAGGCTCATCTCGGAGGCGATGAAGAGTTCGTCCTGGTCGCTCGACACAAGAAACGAGACGTTGAGGAAGTCCTCGCCGCTCGGTGCGCCGGGCTTGACCTCCCGGGTGAACGGGCGGAACGCCTCGGTCACGCCGGACGCCAGTGCCTGCAGGCGGGGCCGCGCGTCCGGCACGCCCAACTCGCCCGGCCGGGAACCCGCTTCGGAGTCGGCTTCGCCGTCCCGGATGTGATCATGGGGCTGCCTGGCTTCCTGTGCCGCCTTGAGGCTGTACTCGACACACCCGTCCAGTCGGCGCAGCCTCTCCGCGTAGTCATCCGCGTGTTCCTCCAAGGCGGAGCGGACGGCGTCGTCGTCGTCCAGGGCTGTGGCGCCGAAGCGGAGGGGGAGGACGACACCGCTCTCCATCAAACGTTGCTGGACGTCGTGATGGGCGCCGATGTCCCGTTCCGTGGGATGCGGTTCCTCGGAGACGTCACTCACCACGGCGCAGAGAGGGCCGGCGAGCACCGTGCGCAGGGGGGTCGGTGGGGCACCCACGCCGCTGAGGCCGTCGAGCCGCAGTGGATGGTCCCTGAGCGTCAGGGCGTACGTGTAGACGGTCACCCCGCGGTCTGCGGAGTCCTCCTCGCGAGAAACGGTTCGCAAGGCGCGTCGCGCGGGGTGCCGACGCGGTCGGATGGCCGCAGCTCCCGCCTTGTCCCTTTCCGAGGCGTCGCTTTCGCCGTCCTTCCGGGTGTTCGTCTGGTCCCGGGTGAACGCGTCGATGACAAGTCCGCGGTCGAGAATGAGTTCCAGAACGTCGCAGAGGCCGCCCGATCCACTACGACGGGCAACGCCGTGTTCGCTCTGTGGCATCGCACTCACGATGCTTCCTTTCACTGACAGTGAGGCCGGCGCCGCTTTCGCCGCGCGTGGAGCGCCGCTTTCGTCCCCGGCGCCTGGCCACCCTGCGCATGGAGCGCTACTCGGTAGGTGATCGCCGCACTGGTGGCTTCCGATATGCCGTGAAACTCGAGTACCTCTGCCTCCGTCTCTCAATCGTCGTCCATCTGGTTGCGATAGCGAAAGCGGATGGACGCCCGCTGTGTACCGATGAGAGCTGCACCGGTCGAAGACTTCGTGGGTCTGCAGAAACTGTTGGTCGGTAGGGGAGAGACGCCTGTACCGACACAACGGGACGCGAGCAGGCGTTGTTCTGCTCCTCACGGACGCCGGGCTCGCCACTCGACCGCAAGGACCGGCGACCTCGACGCGCGCATACTGGGAGAGGGAGCGGGCCCGGTCGTCCCGTGTCGACACGGTGGAAGACGACGCGTCCGGAACCCGGTTTGTGCGACATCGTTCATCCCGTCTCACCGTCGTCGAGCAGTGAGGGACCGTGGTGACCGCAAGACGGCCGAACGCAGATCAGATTTCTGGTCCTCCCCAGGGCGACAGGGGCCAGGTCAGGGCGATGAGTTTGGCGGGGACGCTGGAGGCGGCGGAGGCCGCCGCGCCGGTGGAGTCGCTCGACGTGGTCGCGCGGATGCTCAGGGAGAACCTCGGGGCCGCGTCGGTGTCCTTCCTCATGACCGACTTCACCGGCAGCTCGGTCGTGCGCCTGGGGACGGCGGGCAGCGTCGATACCGATGAACCCGCCCGGCGTATCCCGTTGCGGGGAACCCCGTACGACGACGTGATCCGCACCCAGCGGCCGAGCGTGGAGAGCGTGAGTCAGGGCCAGGCTTCCCTGGTGCGAGTCGTCGCGCCGGTGACCAACCGTGGGGACGCCATCGGTCTGCTCGAACTGTTTCTGCCTGGGGCACCCGACGCGGAGATGATGCGGGAGATCGGCGAGACGGCCCACGCGTTGGCGTACATCGTCATCGCCAACCGGTCCTTCACCGACGTCTACCAGTGGGGCCGCCGTACCACGCCGTTGAGCTTGGCCGCGGAGATCCAGCACCGGCTGCTCCCGGCGTCGCTGGCGTGTGAGGCGGCGCAGTTCGCCGTGGCGGGGGCGCTGGAGCCGGCGGACCATGTCGGGGGTGACACCTTCGACTACGTGATCGACCGGGACACCGTCCAGCTCTCGGTCACCGACGCGATGGGTCACGATGTCGACGCCGCGCTGCTGGCCACCCTCCTGGTGGGCGCCCTGCGCCGGGCGCGGCGGGCCGGCGCCGATCTCGCCGAACAGGCCCGCCAGGCCGACCAGGCCATGCACGACCACGGCCACAAGGGTTACGCCACCGGCCAGCTCCTGCGCAT
Organism: Streptomyces sp. NBC_01428; assembly: GCF_036231965.1. Lineage (NCBI taxonomy): Bacteria > Bacillati > Actinomycetota > Actinomycetes > Kitasatosporales > Streptomycetaceae > Streptomyces > Streptomyces sp. NBC_01428. Next base: position 7,811,705 of record NZ_CP109499.1, read on the forward strand.
CAGCCTGCTCGACGGCACGACCGAGTTCGTCAACGCCGGCCACCCCTGGCCCCTGCGTATGCGGGACGGTCGGGTGGAGGAAGTCACGCCGAAGGTCGATACACCGTTCGGCTTCCCCGGCCCGCGTACCTACCGCGTACAGTCGCTCGACCTGCGGCCTGGTGACCGGCTGGTGATGCTCACCGACGGCATGCTGGAGCGCAACGCGCACAGTGTCGATCTGTCCGAGCTGATGGTGCGGACCCGCGTGCTGCATCCCCGCGAGGCCGCTCGCACCCTCATCGCCGCGATCGTCGATGCCAACGACGGCCACCTGCAGGACGACGCGACCGTCATGTGCTTGGACTGGCACGGTGTCACCCACTCCCGGCGTGACGCGGCCACCGGAGCCGACCTCGCCGACGCCTCACGACCGTCACGGACGGGACCCACCCGTGCCGCCCCATGACCGCGCACCGAGGGCGCTTCGCGTGGGGTCACGGAGGCGTCAGCGAGCTGATCAACGACGGGCGAGAAGAAGCTCGGCGGTCCGAAACAGCCATGGCCATCCCGTCAGGCCCGAGTCAGGCCCGATTCACACGGGGGCAGCAGAGCCACGCCCAAACGTCGGCGTCGACGTCGCTGGTCGGGCATGGTGCCGCCTACGGCAGCACCTGGGTGCGGGCGTTCGTGACCGGTCTGGAAGCACTGGTCAGGAGGGGCGCAATCGTACGAGGAAGGGGAGTTGGTGCCCAAGCCGGGCTCGATGGAGAGCGGGCTCAGCGAAGGACGCCTGACGGGTGACAGCCCAGGTCAGGCGCCCTGTCGCTCGTGTCTAGAAGAAGCCCAGCTTCTTCGGCGAGTACGACACCAGCAGGTTTTTCGTCTGCTGGTAGTGCTCCAGCATCATCTTGTGGTTCTCGCGGCCGATGCCCGACTGCTTGTAGCCGCCGAAGGCCGCGTGTGCCGGGTAGGCGTGGTAGCAGTTCGTCCAGACGCGGCCGGCCTGGATGGAACGGCCCGCGCGGTAGGCGGTGTTGATGTCCCGGGTCCACACGCCGGCCCCGAGGCCGTAGAGCGTGTCGTTCGCGAGCTTGATGGCGTCGTCGAAGTCGTCGAACGACGTCACCGACACGACCGGACCGAAGATCTCCTCCTGGAAGATCCGCATGCGGTTGTCGCCCTCGAAGATCGTCGGCTGGACGTAGTAACCGCCCTTCAACTCGCCGTCGTGCTCGATGCGCTCCCCGCCGGTGAGCACCTTCGCGCCCTCCTGACGGCCGATGTCCAGGTAGGAGAGGATCTTCTCCAACTGGTCGTTGGACGCCTGGGCGCCGATCATCGTGTCCGTGTCGAGCGGGTTGCCCGGCTTGATGAGTTCGGTGCGGGCGACCGCCGCCTCCATGAACTCCCGGTAGTGGCCGCGCTGGATGAGAGCCCGCGAGGGACAGGTGCAGACCTCGCCCTGGTTGAGCGCGAACATGGTGAAGCCCTCAAGGGCCTTGTCGCGGAAGTCGTCGTTCTCCGCCCAGACGTCGTCGAAGAAGATGTTCGGGGACTTGCCGCCGAGCTCCAGCGTGACCGGCTTGATGTTCTCCGAGGCGTACTGCATGATCAGCCGCCCCGTCGTGGTCTCGCCCGTGAACGCGACCTTCGCCACGCGAGGGCTGGACGCGAGCGGCTTGCCGGCCTCCACGCCGAAGCCGTTCACGATGTTGACCACGCCTGGCGGGAGGAGGTCCGAGATGAGGCTCATCCAGTAGTGGATGGATGCCGGCGTCTGTTCGGCAGGCTTGATGACCACCGCGTTGCCCGCCGCCAGCGCCGGAGCGAGCTTCCACACCGCCATCAGGATGGGGAAGTTCCACGGGATGATCTGCGCGACCACACCGAGCGGCTCATGGAAGTGGTACGCGACGGTGTCCTCGTCGATCTCGCCGACGGAGCCCTCCTGGGCCCGGGCCGCCCCCGCGAAGTAGCGGAAGTGGTCGATCGCGAGCGGGATGTCGGCCGCCAGGGTCTCGCGGACCGGCTTGCCGTTCTCCCAGCTCTCGGCGACGGCCAGCTTCTCCAGGTTCGCCTCCATCCGGTCGGCGATCTTGAGCAGGATGTCGGCGCGCGCTGTCACCGAGGTGCGGCCCCAGGCGGGGGCTGCCGCGTGTGCCGCGTCCAGCGCGCGTTCCACGTCCTCCGCCGTCCCTCGGGCGACCTCGGTGAACGGCTGCCCGTTCAGCGGACTCGGGTTCTCGAAGTACTGCCCGCGAGCCGGCGGAACGTACTCCCCGCCGATGAAGTGGTCATACCGCGCCTCGTAGGAGACGATCGCGCCTTCGCTGCCGGGCGCCGCGTAACGGGTCATGCTGGTCTGCCTCCCGGAGAAGCGCTGCCCGCCGTTGGGCAGCTCTCGCCGCGAGGCTAGAAACCCCGACGTTGCAACGACGTTGCGCGGTCCCGAGAGCCCTCCTCGCCCCGCACGTGGACCCGCAGGTGGGGAGGCGGCCGGCCCGTCAGCGCGGCTCCGGTCGCATACGGCCGCCCCGGCGCTGCCGTGCCCAGCCCACGGGTACGGCCTGCTCCGACTCCAACTCCTCCAGCCGCGACCGTACGGCCGGCGCCGGCCGTACCGACGACAGTGCCCGCCAGACGTCGAGGTCGTCCTCCCCCCACGGCGAACGGGCCCAGTCGGCCAGCAGATCCGGGTCCCGCCGGGCGATGAGCGCCGTCCGCAGCCCGTCGGCCAGTCTGCGCCGCAGCCGCACGACCGCCGGTGCCGTGGACCCCGGCAGCAACGGACCGGCGTACGCCGCGACGGCTGCCGTGACCGCCCCCGTCCCGAGCCGCCGCTCCACCACCGTCACGTCGGACTCGACCGGGCGGGTCAGCCGGTAGGGCCGGGATTCCAGCAGACCCGGACCGAGGAGGCGGCGCAGCCGGGCCAGCTCCGCGCGCAGTGTCACCGGCGTCACCGACTCGTCCTCGTACAGCCCGCACAGCAGCTCGTCGCCGGTGAGGCCCTCCGGATGCCGGGCCAGCAGCACGAGGATCTCGCTGTGTCTGCGGCTCAGCCTGGTCTTGCGTCCGTCCACGACGAGTTGGGCCTCGTCCCGTCCCAGAACGGTCAGTTCGAGAGGGCCGTCCGTCACGGTCCGCGGCGGTGAGAGGAGGGCCAGATGGGACTCCGCGGCGCGCGCCACCGCCTGTACGAAGGCGAGGCTGTGCGGGTGCGCCAGCTCGTCCCCGCCGGTGATGTCGACCGCGCCGATGACCCGCCCGGTCCGCGGATCGTGCACCGGAGCGGCCGCGCACGTCCATGGCTGGACCCGCCGGATGAAGTGCTCCGCCGCGAAGACCTGCACGGGGTGGTCGACGGCGACCGCCGTACCGGGCGCGTTCGTCCCCGCGGCCGCCTCCGACCAGAGGGCGCCCGGCACGAAGTTCATCCGGCCGGCCTGCTTGCGTGTTCCCGGGTGGCCCTCGACCCACAGGAGCCGGCCCTGCGCGTCGCACACCGCGAGCAGGTGCTCCCCGTCCGACGCGAACGTGCCCATCAGTTCACGGAACAGCGGCATCACCCGGGCCAGCGGGTGCTCGGCCCGGTAGGAACCGAGATCCCCGTCCGTCAGCTCGACGCTCGCCGTGCCGTCCGGGACGACGCCGGCCCGCGCCGACCGACGCCACGAGTCCGCCACCACGGACCGCACGGGCCGCGGCACCGTTCCCGCCTCGGTGAAGGACTCGTAGGCGCGGCGCAGTGACCGAACCCGCTCGACGGGGTCGGCTCCCGGTTCCAGGGCCACCCAAGGATCGATCAACTCGGCCTCCCGGAAGGCGATGCGGCTGGGTCCATCGTCACTCCCCGTGCGGGCATCGACAACCCGTGTGACGTTCCGCTTCCGCCCGCGGCCGCATGGAGTCTCCGCGACGGGACTCCGCAGGGCCCCGATCAGGCGAAGTTGACGAGCCTGATGTAGCGCGTCCAGTCCCAGTTGGGCCCCGGGTCGGTGTGGTCGGAACCCGGCACCTGGTAGTGGCCGAGGATGTGGGCTCGGTCCTTCGGGATGCCGTACTGGTCGCAGATCGCGGCGGTCAGCTTGGCCGACTCCTCGTAGAGCGCGTTCGTGAAGTAGGCGGGCTTGTCCACCCAGCCCTCGTGCTCGATACCGATGCTTCTGGTGTTGTAGTCCCAGTTCCCCGCGTGCCAGGCGACGTTGTGTTCCCGGACGCACTGGGCGACATGGCCGTCGGCGGAGCGCACGACGTAGTGCGCGGACACCTTCTTCGCGGGATTCCGGAAGATCGACAGGGTGTCGGCGTACGTCGCCTGCGTCACGTGGATGATCACGTAGTCGAGGTCGTAGGTGTTCGGTCGGTCGGACGCCGTGTAATTGGAGGAGGTCGCCGCAGCCCACTCCGCACCCGGATAGTCGACGGCCGCGGTCTGGGCCGTCGCCCTGGCCTCGGGGAGTAACGCGTAAGGGAGGGCGGCGAGGGCTGCGCCCTTGAGCAGCCGCCGCCGGCTCGGGAACGACCGTGCTCTCTCCATGGAGTACTGGCCTTTCGTCGCTGGGGTGTCCGGGGTGTCCGGGGTGCCGGTGGTCCGAGGCCGCTGCCGGGGTCGGCCGGTCGAGGTGGAAGCGGGCGGCCTCGGCCGTTCGCCTGGCGTGACGGCGCGGCAGGAAGATCAGTATCACGACACGCACGGCCCGCCGGGCATGCGCGACCCAACGGGTCCGGACACGTCGCCTCTGTGCCGCAGGAGGTGGTCCGAACGGACCGATCGCTTCGTTCCGCGGCTCTGCATTCCTCGCCGGCGTCATGTGAATCCCCCGATTCGCTCCGGTCCCGAGGCGTCGGCCGGATGGCTGCGCCTCGCGTGAATCACCGTACGACGCTTGCCGGTTGGGCAGGAGGACCGTGGCGTGACTCGGTGGACAACCCGAGAACTGTGGATACGACGATCACTCGTAGGAGGGAACGGAATCCGCGCGGTGGTCCGCGACGATGCGGACGGGGAACGGGGACCGTCCGGTGGCCCGCTGTACCGCCGCGTGCCGAAGCGGGTCTGCTGCGAGAGCCCGACCGCTCCCGCGGGTTGTCGAGTGTGCCGGAGCCGGCCCGCTACGCGCGCCCGACCGCTCCCGCCGGATCGTCGAGCACGGCCCGCACCACGGAATGCGCGGCGCCCAGCAGGGGTCCCTCGGATCCCAGCCGGGACACGGACACGGGGCAGGCCGGTCCCGCGGTGCGCCGTGCCAACTCGCTCCGCAGCGAGGGGAGCAGCCAAGGCGCGAGGCCGGCGAGCGCGCCGCCCAGCACGACCGTCTGCGGGTCCAGCAGGTTCACCGCCCCGGTCAGGGCGATCCCGAGAGCGGTCCCGGCGTCGCTCAGAGCGCGTCGTACGTCCGCATCGCCGGAGGCGGCACGGTCGGACAGGAGCCCGACCTGGTCCTCGCCCGGTTCCAGGCCGGCGGCGCGCAGGACGGCCTCCTCGCCGGCGTACTGTTCGAGGCACCCGCGCCCGCCGCACGGACACTCGGGCCCCTCCGGGCGCACCGGTACGTGCCCCAGTTCCCCCGCGAACCCGCGGGTCCCGCGCAGCAGCCGCCCGTCCACGAGTACCGCCGCACCGATGCCGATCTCCGCCGACACGTGCAGGAAGTCGCGCGGGGTCGCGTCACCGAGCCAGAGTTCCGCGAGACCGCCGAAGTTCGCCTCGTTGTCGACCGTCAGGGGCATGTCGAAAGGGAGCAGGGCGCCGAGGTCCGTGTCGTGCCAGTCCAGGTTGGGGGCGCGGACCACGGTCCGTCCGTCCCGTGCCACGAGTCCGGGGACGGCGACGGCGAGGCCCGCCGCCCACAGCCCGTCCTGTTCGGCCTCGGTGACGACCTGGCGGACCAGCTTCGTCAGCTCTCGGGTCACCTGCTCGGCGGCCCGGCCACGGTTCGGTCCGTGGCGCACCGCACGTGCCCGGACGGCGCCGCGCAGGTCGACCGCGCACACGGCGAGGTGGTCGACGCCGACCTCTGCGCCGATTCCGGCCGGGCCGTGCCCGCTGACGGCGAGCGCGGATCCGGGGCGCCCCACCCTGCCGGGCCGTTCGGGGCCCAGTTCCTCGAGGAGCCCGGCCCGGATCAGTTCGTCGACCAGCGTCGACACGGCTGCCCGGGTCAGACCGATGTGCGAGGCCACAGCGGCGCGCGACAGCGGCCCCTCGGTGCTGACGGTGTACATGACCCGGGAGAGGTTGCGGCGGCGCATGCCCTGCTGGGTGTCGGGCAGGCGTCGGCCGGAACCGTTCGGACTGGCCTCGTGCAGCGGTGCGGTCATGCCTCCGTCAATCCTCGTCCGACCGGTCCTGCCGGCCCCTGTCGGTGCCCGCCCACTGGGGCGCCCTCTCGCCGTACCGGTCATCGGGCGACGTAGCGGTCGGCGGGTTCCCGGCCGGCGCCCGGCCGGGTGTGCGCTCTCCGAGAGACGCGCACGTGAGAGCGGGTTTTGGCGCGGGCGGCTCGCGTCGGTTCCGGTCAGTTTCCGTTTCCGTTCGGCCCCCGTTCGAACAGTGGGGCCGCGTCGGAGAGTACCCCGGTGATCCTCGCGAGCGTGTCCTCGTCCCGCTCCATGGCGTCGAGGACGGGTCCCCGGTCGGTGCCCCAGCGCCGCGCGACCGCCGCCGGGTCCTCGCCCGTGAGCAGGCCGGCCGCCTGTGCGGCGGCGCCCAGCGCGACCAGTTCCCTCGCCTCGGGGACCTGCACCGGGCGGCCGGACAGCCGTCGTACGGTCTGCTGCCAGGCCGTCCCCCGTGCTCCGCCGCCGATCAGCAGCAAGGGCGCCGAACGATCGGCGTCGGCGTCCAGAACCAGGTCCAGGGCGTCCAGCAGGGAGTGCACCGCTCCGTCGTACGCGGCCTGGAGCAGTTGGCCGCCCGTCGTGTCGTGCCGGAGGCCGTGCAGCAGGCCCGAGGCGTTCGGCAGATTGGGTGTGCGCTCGCCGTCCAGATAGGGCAGCAGTGTGACCGTGCCACCCGGTTCGACCGCCTCGCGGTCGAGGCCGAGCAGAGCGGCGATCCGGTCGACGGCCAGGGTGCAGTTGAGTGTGCAGGCCAACGGGAGCCAGTCGCCGCGGGCGTCCGCGAACCCTGCCACCGTGCCCGTCGGATCGGAGGGCCGGCGGGTCGAGACGGCGTACACCGTGCCCGAGGTGCCGAGGCTCACCACCGGCGCCCCGGGACGCAGGCCCAGGCCGAGGGCCGCTGCCGCGTTGTCGCCGGTCCCGGCGGCCACGAGGGTCCCCCTGGAGAAGGGGAGATCACCTCCGGCGTGCACCGTGCCGGCGACCTCGCCGGGCCGGACGACGCGGGGGAGCAGAGCCGGGTCGAGTCCGATGTGGGCGAGGACCTCCTCGTCGTACGCCTCGCTGCCCGAGGACCACCAGCCCGTGCCCGACGCGTCACCGCGATCGGTGGTGCCCTCGCCCGTGAGGCGCTCGGTGAGGTAGTCGTGCGGCAGACGGACGGCCGTCGTCGCCCGGACGGCCTCCGGCTCGTGCTCGGCGAGCCAGGCCCACTTGGTGGCGGTGAAGGACGCGGCGGGCACACTGCCCGTGCGTTCGGCCCAGGACTTCGGGCCGCCGAGCTCCTCGACGAGCCGGCGTGCCTGCGGCGCGGAGCGTACGTCGTTCCAGAGAAGTGCGGGGCGTACCGGTTCGCCGTGGGCGTCGAGGGTCACGAGGCCGTGCTGCTGGCCACCGATCGACACCGCGGCGGCCTCGTGCGCAGCGGTACCGCACTGGTGCAGAGCCGCACGCAGAGCGTCCCACCACTGACGGGGGTCGCTCTCGCGTCCCGCCCCGGTGGACACGGTGTGCGGCGCCTGTCCGCTCGCCACCACCTGTCCGGTCGACGCGTCCACGACCAGGGCCTTGGTGGACTGGGTGGACGTGTCCACCCCGACGACGAGCGGACCCTCGGCTGCTGACATCGGGCTCTCCCTCTTCCGCTGCTCTGCGGGATCTGTCCTGGTTGCGGGGTTGCCCGGGCCGGCGCGGCCCGGTTTCGCACGGTGTCCCGGCCCGCCACGACCAGGTTTCGTACGTCGTCTCTTCCCAGAGATGCGTTCGCATACTAATTTGTAAACCGCCATGACGAAATAGTCGGAGCTAACAAGGAGCCGCGACATGAACTACCAGCCCACCCCCGAGGACAGGTTCACCTTCGGCCTGTGGACCGTCGGCTGGCAGGGAAGGGACCCGTTCGGCGACGCCACCCGGCGCGCCCTCGACCCGGTCGAGTCGGTGCAGCGCCTGGCCGAGCTCGGCGCCTACGGAGTGACCTTCCACGACGACGACCTGATCCCCTTCGGATCCTCGGACAGCGAGCGCGAGTCGCACATCAAGCGCTTCAGGCAGACCCTGGACGCCACCGGCCTCAAGGTCCCGATGGCCACGACCAACCTGTTCACCCACCCCGTCTTCAAGGACGGCGCGTTCACCGCGAACGATCGTGACGTGCGTCGCTACGCCCTGCGCAAGACCATCCGCAACGTCGACCTGGCGGTCGAACTCGGCGCCGAGACGTACGTCGCCTGGGGCGGCCGGGAGGGGGCGGAGTCCGGTGCGGCCAAGGACGTACGTGTGGCGCTCGACCGCATGAAGGAGGCTTTCGACCTCCTCGGCGAGTACGTGATCTCCCAGGGCTACGACATCAAGTTCGCGATCGAGCCCAAGCCGAACGAGCCGCGCGGCGACATCCTGCTGCCCACCGTCGGACACGCCCTGGCGTTCATCGAGCGCCTGGAGCGACCCGAGCTGTACGGCGTGAACCCGGAGGTCGGACACGAGCAGATGGCCGGACTGAACTTCCCGCACGGCATCGCGCAGGCCCTGTGGGCGGGCAAGCTCTTCCACATCGACCTGAACGGTCAGACGGGCATCAAGTACGACCAGGACCTGCGGTTCGGAGCGGGTGACCTGCGATCCGCCTTCTGGCTGGTCGACCTGCTGGAGAGCGCCGGTTACGCCGGTCCGAAGCACTTCGACTTCAAGCCCCCGCGGACCGAGGACCTCGAAGGGGTCTGGGCGTCGGCGGCCGGCTGTATGCGCAACTACCTGATCCTGCGGGAGCGTTCGGCTGCCTTCCGTGCCGACCCCGAGGTCCGGGCGGCGCTGCGTGCCTCGCGCCTGGACGAACTGGCGCAGCCCACCGCGGCGGACGGTCTGCAGGCGCTGCTCGCCGACCGTGGGGCGTTCGAGGACTTCGACGTCGAGGCGGCGGCCGTGCGTGGGATGGCGTTCGAGCAGCTGGACCAGCTCGCCATGGACCATCTCCTCGGCGCGCGGGCCTGACCGGAGTTCCGAAGGGCACGGGTCCAAGTCCGGTGGACCCGTGCCGGGACGGCGGAGGCGAGCCGGCCGCCGTCCTCGAATACGCCGGAATGATGCGGTCCATGGCATGAGTCCGTATCAACTTCCGCGCAGGGGTCGCGCGGTGACCGGTTCGCGGCGACTCTTGACGGTATGGCCATGCCGCCCTTACCCTCTCAGCCCCCACGGTCGCCCGGCGCTGCTCCTCACGGGAGTGATGGCCCGGGCGCGCCGCCAGGGGGCTACGGGCCCCCGGTCTCCGGAGGCTACGGGCCACCCTCCTCGGGCGGATACGGACCACCCTCCTCGGGCGGATACGGACCGCCTTCCGGCGGCCACGGATCTTCCCCCGGCAGCGGTGGCGGACCTCCTTCGGGAGGCTTCGGACCACCGTCCCAGGGTGACTGGCCGCCGGGGCAGGGAGGCGGGAGCTGGCCGCCACCACCGCCGGGACCGCCCGGCGGCCCCGGAGGCCACCGGGGAGGGCGGCGGCGCAACACGGTGCTCATCGTCATCGCGGTGATCGTCGTCGTCGGGGTCGTCGTCGCTGTTGCCGTGGCCGCCGGCGGTGGCGGTGGGGACGACAAGAAGGCGCCGACCGAGAGCACGGCGAGTTCACCTAGTCCGTCCCTGAGCCTTCCGTCCGGGCTGCCCTCGCTCCCCACGAACCTGCCCACAACCCTGCCCAGCGTCGTGCCGTCGCTTCCCACCGATCTGCCCACGGACCTCGTCCCCAGTGGCCTCGAGTCGCTCGTTCCGACCCTCGCGGCCGACGAAGTGCCGTACTACATGCTGCGGAAGGGCGACTGTTTCGACACGGACGCCGCCCTTCCCGGCCAGGCGGCGAAACGCTCGTGTACCGAGCCGCACGACGCCGAAGTGGTGAAGATCGCCGAACTCAACGGCACCTATACGACGGACGCCGCGCTCAAGAAGGCCGCGTCGGCCCTCTGCAAGGCGCCGCTGGAGCGCAAGGCGGCGGCTCAGGCGGCGGGCACGGTGCGCAACACACTCGTGCAGTACCCCGACATCGGCAGCTACAAGATCGGTATCGACAACGTCGCCTGCAGCCTGGCCGCGACCGTCGGCAAGGGGCCCGGCAGACTCACCGCGCGGCTCAAGTGAGGACCGTCACCGCGCCGTTCGGGCGAACGGCACGCGCGCGTGGTCGCTGTCCATCGTCCACGCGCGCGTACCGAGATCGAATGACACGCGATCAGATGCGGCGGGGCAGCCGCACGTAGGTGACCGTCGTCTCGATACCGCTGTCCACGAGCCGGCCCTGCCCGTCGAACGCGCCCGACCCGTCCGTCATCCCGAAGTCGTTGTCGTTGATGAGGGCGAGCGTGTCGCGGTCCACGCGCGCGACGCCCTCGATCTTGCCGGGAACCCCAGCAACCGTTCCCAGGTCGACGATCAGACGCTTGCCCAGCACCGGAACACCGGCGGCGGCCGGATCGTCGAGCTGCTCCAGCGACGGAGACGTGGTGTCGCGGTCGTACGGGCCGCCCAGGATGTCCGCACGACGTGTCAGCCGCACCTCGTGCAGGCGAGCGGACTTGTCGGTGCGCTCCTCGACGAGCAGCCGGTCGGGGCCGACCGCCACCACGGAGGAGATCTTCAGCTCGGACGTGTCGTCCTCGCTCGGGTCCACCACGTTCACCGGATCGAAGCGGTACGCGTACTCGGCCGTCACGGAGCGCTTCCCGGGCGAGAAGCGCAGCAGCCGGGTCGTGCGGGACGTGTCGCCCGCGTCGCCGTCCGGCAGCGAGAGCGGGCTCTGCAGCGCCATCACCAGGTCGCCGCCCGGGAGTTGCGTGAGCCCTTCGAGACCGCGGTTGATCTTCCGGTGCAGCAGAATCGCGGGCAGCGCCTCCACCACGGGGTAGTCCGTGCCGGTCAGGTGCAGTCCCTTGGGGACGTAACGCGTGAGCACCTTCCCGCGCGCGGAGACGTGGAGCAGCGACGGACCGTACTCGTCGACGAGCCAGAACGACCCGTCCGCCGCCCGTACGATGCCCTCGGTGTCCACGCCGTTCGGGTTGTACGGCAGCGGGGTCTGCGCGTCGAAGGAGTACGGCGCCTCGTCGCGTCCCGCCTGGTTGGAGAGCCCGGTGACCGGCTTGCCGGACGACGTGGTGATCGGGATCGCGTCGATCACCTTCACCGCCCCGCCGGTCACCCGGATCCTCACGATCGCCGGGTCGAAGCCCGGCACCGGGAACGTCCGGCGCTTGGCGCCGTCCACCTTGATCTGGCCGTTGGGCCCACGGTCGGTGACCGTCCAGAACTCGCCCTTGCGGCCGGTCGGGTAGATGTCGCTGCCGATGCCGCCGAGGTCGACGCCCCGGTCGTTGTCCACCGTCCCGGGCAGCAGCCCGTTGCTGAACGTCCCCAGAGGGAGGTCGCCGAGGGCCGCGGTGTGCGTCACCCTCGGCTGCGCCGGCCCCGACGTCGCGTTCGCCCTGCCGGCCACCGCGAAGGCCGCCAGCAGAGCGAGCGGCACGCCGGCGGCGACGGACCGGTGGATGGGGCGTCTGCCGGCAGCGCGCGGGGACATGGAGCCTCCTGGGAAACAGGTTCGTTGACAGCGGCCAGAGTCGGCCCCGGCGTCTAACGAAGTCCGACAGCGAGGTGAACGGCGGCCGTCAACCAGTCGTCGGGTCTTCCTCGGCGATCGCGAGCGCGGTGGCCGGGTCGGGCGTGGCCGGCCCCGCCGGAGCCCAATGGCCCCGTTCCTTGCGGTAGGGCCACCATCTGCCGTCCCGGCCGAGACGGAGCTGCGTGCCTCTGGCGACCGCGGTCCAGCGATTGCGGTCCGCCCGCAGCCGGGGCCGCTCGTCCTCGTCCCAGGCGGTGTGCAGAGCCGCACGCGCGCGTGACAGGGACTCCGCCTCGACGTCCCACGCGTCGTCCAGGACCGAGAGCGCGCAGACACCGCCGTACCGCCAGGCCCTTACCGCGAGAGCCAGTTCCTCGCGTTCCCGACACGAGCCACCGGCCAGCCGCTCCGCGACCCCCTCCGGCGGGTCGCACGCCGCCAGCCGAACGGCATCCTGGACGAGGGACAACGCCTCCGGTGCGGTGCTGCGCCCCCCGGGTGCGCGGCCGAACGCCTCGGCGAGCAGCAGGTGCGCCTCCTGAGCCGCCGCGCGAGCGATGAACTCCAGGGCGACGGGGTCGACTCCGGCAGTCGGTGTGCCCTCGGTCTCCAGGGACGGCGGAGTCCCGGGCTGTTCGGGCCACTCCGGGTCGGTCGGAAGAGGCGGAAGGATGTCGCCCGCCGCATAGGCCTCCAGGGCGTCCACCCCTCCCTCCGTGTCGCCAGGATCGTCCGAGGGCTGCGCCACGCGTCCCTGGAGGGCTTCCAGGAGCGCGCGCTCACCCCGCCCCCGCAACAGCAGCAGGACGAACGGGTCCTCGTCGAGCAGCAACGCCACCTGGTAGCAGAGGGCGGCGGTGTGGCCGCAGTGGTCCCAGGCGCCGCACTCGCACTCCGCGTCCAGATCGCCGAGCCCCGGCAGGAGTTCGACGCCCGCGGCCGCCGCGTCCTCGACGAGGTGGGGAGGCATGTCGCGGTCGAGCAGCGCGGCGACGTGTCCGGACCGCTCGGCGGCCATGTCCAGGAAGAGATCCCAGTGCTCCTGCGACAGTTCGTGCAGCAGAACGTCCGCCCGGTGAGCGGTTCCGTCGCGGTCCTCGACGACCGCCGTGACGCGTCCGGGCCGTACGGAGACCGCGCCCACCGCTCCCGCGCGTGCCAGCCTGCGGCCCGTCTTCACCTGCCCGGAGTCCAACGCCGCGTCCTCCAGGGCACGCAGCCAGGCCCGGCCCCACCACGTCTGTGCGAAGCTCCGCCCGCGCGTGGGCGGCAGCGCTCCGAACGTGCGCTCCTCGTCCCGATCCGTCATCGTGCGCCCCCTCGCAACTCCACCAGGTCGGCCAGTTCCGCGTCGGTCAGCTCGGTGAGCGCTCCTTCACCCGCGCTCAGGACGGCGTCCGCCAACCGCTGTTTGCGACGCAGCATGTCGGCGATGCGGTCCTCGATGGTCCCCTCGGTGATGATGCGGTGCACCTGCACGGGCCGGTTCTGGCCGATGCGGTACGCGCGGTCCGTGGCCTGTGCCTCGACGGCGGGGTTCCACCAGCGGTCGTAGTGCACGACGTGCTCCGCGCGCGTCAGGTTGAGCCCGGTGCCGGCGGCCTTCAACGACAGCAGGAAGACCGGGATCCCGCCCTCCTGGAAGCGTTCCACCATCGCCTCGCGTTGCGGGACGGGCGTTCCGCCGTGGAGGAACTGCGTCGTCACCCCGCGCTCCGCCAGATGGCGCTCGATGAGGCGTGCCATCCGCACGTACTGGGTGAAGACCAGCACGCTCGCCCCCTCCGAGAGGATGGTGTCGAGGAGTTCGTCCAGCAGTTCCAACTTGCCCGACCGGCCGGGAATCCTGGGCCGCCCCTCCTTGAGGAACTGGGCGGGGTGGTTGCAGATCTGCTTGAGCCCGGTGAGCAGCTTCACGATCAGACCGCGCCGGGCCATGCTGTCGGCGGCGGCGATCTCCGCGAGGGTCTCGCGGACCACGGCCTCGTACAGGCCGGCCTGTTCCGGGGTGAGGGACACGGCGCGGTCGGTCTCGGTCTTCGGCGGCAGCTCGGGTGCGATGCCCGGGTCCGACTTGCGACGGCGCAGCAGGAACGGCCGGACCAGCCGGGCGAGCCGGTCGGCGGCCCCGGGGTCCTGACCGCCCTCGACAGCCTGCGCGTAACGGCTGCGGAAGGTGCCGAGCCGGCCGAGCAGACCCGGTGTCGTCCAGTCCAGGATCGCCCACAGCTCGGAGAGGTTGTTCTCGACGGGAGTGCCGGTGAGCGCCACGCGTGCGCGCGCGCCGATGGTGCGCAGCGCCCGTGCGGTCGCCGAGTAGGGGTTCTTGACGTGCTGGGCCTCGTCCGCCACCACCAGACCCCAGGGCACCTGGCCGAGCCGGGGCGCGTCGAGCCGCATCGTGCCGTACGTCGTGAGGACGAACTCGCCTTCGGACAGGCCTTCCAGGCTCCGCCGGGCACCATGGAAGCGGCGTACCGGAGTGCCGGGGGCGAAGCGTTCGATCTCCCGCTGCCAGTTGCCCAGCAGGGAGGCCGGACAGACCACCAGTGTGGGGCCCGCGGCCGACGCGTCCGCCTGCCGGTGGAGGTGCAGGGCGATCAGGGTGATCGTCTTGCCGAGACCCATGTCGTCGGCCAGGCAGCCGCCCAGTCCCAGAGAGGTCATCCGGGCCAGCCAGTTGAGGCCGCGCGACTGGTAGTCGCGCAGCGTGGCACGCAGCTCCGCGGGCTGCCCGACCGGCTGCTGCGCCTCGGGGTCGGTCAGCCGCTCCCGCAGGGTCGCCAGCCATCCCGTGGGCTCCACGTCGACCCGGTGGCCGTCCACCTCGGCGGAGCCCGTCAGAGCGGCGCTCAGCGCCTCGACCGGCGTGACCTTGCGGTCCCGGCGTTCCCGCGCCCGGCGGACCTCCTCGGGGTCGACGAGAACCCACTGGTCGCGCAGCCGCACCATGGGCCGCTTCGCCTCGGCCAGCCGGTCCAGTTCCTGTCGTGTGAGCTGCTGGTCGCCGAGCGCGAACCGCCAGTCGAACGAGAGCAACGCGTCCGCCGACAGGAAGGACGGCACGTCCGAGACCGTCCTGTCGCGTGATCCCTCGTCGCCGGCCGGCCCCTCGTGCGGGCCGTCCGCGAGGGCGTGAGGGCCGACGATCGCGCGGGCGGTCACCTTCCGCACCAGTTCCTTGGGCCAGTGCACGTCGACACCGGCGAGCGCCAGAAGCCGCCCGCCCGCTCCGAGGAGTTCGCCGACCTCCTCGTCGGCGAGTTCGACCGCGTCCGGAACCGCGGCCGACAGCAGCGGAGCCAGCGGCGGCCAGCTCTTCGCGGCACGGCGGAGGGCGAGCAGGGCGGTCATCCGCGCGCGTGGGCCGAACGGTGAGGAACCCGCCCACACGCTTGCGGCGTCCGCCACGAGGGCGGGGTCGTGCGCGCTGTGCAGCTGGACCACGGCCCGGAAGACCGGCGAAGGATCTTCCGGCCCGGTCGACGCGAGGGTCGGTGCCTCGACGCGCAGTGAGATACGCACGTCGGCCTCGTGCGTCTCCGCGACCTCCGCGGTCCAGGCACGATGCTGCGGCACTGGCCGGGGTTCCGGCGCCGCGAACGCCGGGCCGCCCGCTGCCAGTGCCGCCGCAGGGGAGCGCGGCAGGGCATCGGCGACGGCGTCCAGGAAGGCCCGAACGAGCCCTTCGGGATCGGCCAGTCGCGAGGGTGCCACGATGCCGTCCCCCGGACGGCCGGGAGTGTCCGTGGTTTCCGGGTCCTCGTCCGCCACCCTGGAAAGGGCCCGCGTCGGCACGGCGTGTGCCTCCGGGGGCATCGCCGCGGCCAGTTCACGGACGCGCTCCAGGTCCCGTGCGCTCAGCGGGCCGGCGCGCCAGGCGTCGTGGTCGTCGGCCGTCACTCCCGGCAGCAGGAGCCCGCGCGCGGCGAACTGGAGGGCGAGCACACCGGCAGCACCCCAGAACGCAATCGACCGGTGCGCCTGCGCCGCGGCACGCGCGCGCGTGAGGACCGGCAGGGCGGCCCGCACCGGCAGCAGCACCGCGGGCACCGAGACGGTCTCGACTTCATCCCCCATGGGCAGGGCAACCGTCAGGTCGCCGACCGAGCCGGAGGTCACCGACGGGGGCGACTCGCCGTCCGGGCACCAGAACGCGACGCTGCCCGAGCGCGGCGGATCGGCGGGTACGAACACGGCGCAGCAGCGGGCCAGTTCGGAGATCTCGGCGGCGTCGACCGCGGGAATCCTCTGCACAGCGATGACGTATCCCTCGGATTCATCAAATTTGACTACTGAGTCGAGTCGCCGAGAGTACAGCACGACGGGTGCGGACGGGCACGGCCTGACCGCGCGAGACCGCGGCCCCGCGAAGAGTGATGCCCCGAGTTCCCGAGAGGGGTGCCACCCCCCTGGGAGGCCGGGGGAAAGCCCCGCACGGAACGGGGTGGTCGCGCCATGGCCGCCGGAGGCCACCGATTCGTACGTTTCATCAGGTCAGCCCACTTCCTGAGAGATCAGGTCGGCCCGCTCCCCGAGAGACCGGAGACCCGCCATGGCCCAGACCGCCGCCGTCCTCGCAGAACCCGCCCCGAGGGAGAGCGCGAGGGCTGCACCCGGCAGCGATTTCGCACCCCTCCTGCGCGAGGTCAAGGAACGTGGACTGCTGGACCGGCGTCATGGCTGGTACGCACGCGAGATCGTCGTGAACCTGCTGAGCCTGGCCGCCGTGGTCACCGGCGTCGCCCTCATCGGAGACTCCTGGTGGACCCTGCTCCTCGCGCCGTTGCTCGCCGTCCTGGGTGCCCGGACGGCGTTCATAGGCCACGACGCGGGCCACTCCCAGATCACCGGTGACAAAGCGGTCGGCCGCGCCATCGGCCTGGTCCACGGCAACCTGCTCCTCGGTATGAGCTACGCCTGGTGGAACGACAAACACAACCGGCACCACGCCAACCCCAACCACGTCGACAAGGACCCCGACGTCCTCGCAGACGTCCTGGTCTTCACCAGCGGCCAGGCACACGAGCGGACCGGATTCCGGCGCTGGCTCACCCGTAACCAGGCCTGGCTATTCTTCCCGCTGACCCTCCTCGAAGGCATCGCCCTGAAGATCCACGGATTCCAGGACCTTCGCCGGCAGCCGCCACGCGAGCGTGCCGTGGAGGCCCTGCTGCTCGTCACGCATGTCGTCGCCTACGCGGCACTGCTGTTCACCGTCCTGTCCCCGGGCAAGGCGCTGGCCTTCGCGGCCCTTCACCAGGCACTGTTCGGGCTGCACCTGGGGATGTCCTTCGCGCCCAACCACAAGGGCATGGAGATGCCCGACCCGGACGGCGAGCGTTGGGGGCATCTGCGCCGACAGGTCCTCACCTCGCGCAACGTCCGGGGCGGCGTCCTCACGGACTGGTTCCTCGGCGGTCTCAACTACCAGATCGAGCACCATCTGTTCCCCAGCATGCCCCGCCCGCACCTGCGCCGAGCCCAGCCTCTGGTGCGCGCGTACTGCGCCGAGGTGGGTATTCCCTACGCTGAGACCGGGCTCGTCGACTCCTACCGGCAGGCCCTGCGCCACATGTACGAGGTCGGGGAGCCCCTCAGGGTCGAGTAAGGGGCGTACCTCAGGGACGTATCAGGGTCGCGGTCCGGAACCGTGGGACGCAGGGACCCGTTCTCACGACAGAGAGCGGCAGCAGCCGCGGAGGAGGCGACAGACATGTCGAAGAACGCGAAGATCGCCGCAGGGGGTGTGGCGGTCGGCCTGATCCTGTTGATCTGGCTGCCCTGGTGGGCCGCCTTCCTGATCGTGCTGGGCGTTCCGGCGGCCGCGTACCTGGCCCTGGACCCCTCGCAGCGGCGCAGGCTGCGCCGCGTCACGCGCAAGGAGATCGGCCGCTGAGGGGCGCCGGGCCTCCGTTCGCCGGCACTGGCGAGGGTCGGCGGACCGGGGCGGCGGAGGACTGACGAGGACGGCGTCACCAGGTCTCCTGGTGGCGCCGTCGCTCAGCTCGGGCGTACCGCCATCTTGTCGAGGGCCTCAAGGAGGCCGGGCAGCTCCGGGCCGCGCCCCACGGGCAGGACCTCGCCCGGCTCGTCGTCGAGGAGGACGAACGCGATGTCGTCCGTCCTGGCGACCAGTGACCAGCCCGGACCGTCGGCGCGCAGGGTCCGGGCGTCTCCCGTGGCGAACGACGAGCGCACGCGGCCCAACGGGGGAGGGGCGTCCACGTAGGAGCGCGCCTCGGCCAGGACGCGGCGGACCGCCGTGCGTTCCTCGCCGTCACCGAGCTTCTCCGGCCCGGCCGGATCACCTTCGGCGTCTCCGGTGGCCTCGGTCTGCATCTCGTCGTCGCCGGACTGTTCCGCGCCATCCGTGGACGCGAATTCGCCGTCGTCGATCTGGTCCCGCCACATCGCCCACTGGAGAGCGATCTCGTCGGCGCCCAGACGCCGCTGCGCGGGCCCCCAGGTGGTGGTGTCCGGAGGGGTCAGCGGAGGGCGTTCCGTGGGGTCGGTCGACGGATCGTGCGGGGCCGGGATGCCCGGGGCCGCGACAGCCACTTCGAGGGGCCAGCCGGGCAGCGCGGCGACCACCGTCCGCTCGTCCGGCGACAGCTCGTGCTCCATCCCGCAGTCCCAGGAGGCAATGGCCACGGCGACCAGGGACACGTCGTCGATGACGACGGTCCACCGCGCGCCCTCCCCGTCCTGGCCGAGCACCAGGCCGTATCCCTCGGCGAGTGGCGCGAGGCCGAGTGTCGCACAGGCCTCGGGATAGTCGTCCCCCAGCACGCTGGGGAACTTCGCCGGTGTCAGCAGCACCGCCGTCAGTACATACAGCGCGTCGTCGTCCACGGTGGCGACGGCTTCCTCGTCCACGGTGGTGACGGCTTCTTCGTCCGTCCCGGCCATCCCAGCCTCCCGATCGGTCCATCTGTCGGCGCACCCTAATGCGACCGGAAGGCGCTTGTCACGGGCCTGAAACACATGCGGAGCTGCAGTTATCCGTCTGGACAGGGGCGAAACGCCCCCGGCGCGGCCGGCCGTGTCAGGCGGCGGGGAGTCCGAGCAGCGAGCGTGTGACCGTCCCGGGCGACTCGTCGCGTTCCCGGGCGAGGGCGATGACCGCCCGGCAGGCCAGTTCGGTCACCCCGAAGGAGAGCGCCTCGGGCGACACCCAGGAGGCCGCCTCGTCGATCCGCTCCTGATCGTCCTCGGCGCACGCGGAGACGTACGCCGAGGCCGCTTCGAAAAGGTTGTGGCCGCGCTTGCCGCCCTCGCGGGCCGCAGCGGGACCGACCCCACCGCGCTGTTCCTGCGTCTTCCTGCCTGCCATCGTGCGGATCCTGTCGAACATGCCTGACATCCAGCCGCCTTCCCGTGCTCGATCGTCGTCGCCAAGCGTTCATCTGCCACTACTCAACGTAGAGTTGGAGGCGCGGTGACAGAAGGGGGCGCGGCCCGGTGAAGCGGGACCTGCCCGGTTCCGGGTGTGCGCGCCTGCCCGGTCTCACCCGCCCGCGGCGTCCAGTGAGTCGAGGGTGGCCCGCAGCCACGCCAGTTCGGCATCGCTGGTGGCCCGAGCGATGGTGAGGATGCCTCGCCGGAAAGGGTCGTCCAACTCTTCGGCCCGCACCGGTCGCTCACCGTCGTAGAAGAAGCTCGCCGGCTCCTCCAGGAACGCGAGCCGGCGGCGCAGCACCGTCGCCTGCGCCGACGGGTCCTCCAGATGCCTCAGGAAGGCAAGCACCGAGAACCACCTGTTCTCGTCACTGATGTCCCGCCCGGCCGGTTCCGCGAGCCGGCGGCGCAGCTCGCGACCACCCTCCTCGGTGAGCGTCAGGACGTGACGAGGCGCGGCCACGGAACCGGGCTGCGTGGTGCGTTCCAGCAGGCCCGCGTTCTCCAGTCGCTTGATGGCGGGATACAGCGTGCTCTCCGCCACTGGCTTCACGTGCCCCGTCAGGGCGGTGATGCGCTTGCGCAGCTCATAGCCGTGCAGCGGGGTGTCGCAGAGAAATCCGAGGATGGCCAGCTCCAGCATGACCTCATCCTCCCGCACCCTCGTGGTACATCGCTTCATTGATACATCGGATCCGAGGTATGCTCCGAACGGAAGAGCGACAAGCAGTGACGGGGAGGGTCCGATGAGGCAGGCCGAGTTCGACAGCGAGGGAAGCCTGATCCGGTGGATCGAGGCGCCGGGGACGGGGCCCGCACGCGTGTATGTGCACGGTCTGGGGGCGGCCTCGACGGTCTACTACGCCCACATCGCCGCCCGACCCGAACTCGCGGGCCGCAGAACGTTGTTCGTCGACCTGCCGGGACACGGCGTCAGTGACCGGCCGGCGGGGTTCGGCTACACGTTGGAGGATCACGCGGCTGCTCTCGCCGCGGCCTTGGACGGCGCCGACGTCAGCGGGGCGGAACTCGTCGCGCACAGCATGGGGGGCGCGGTCGCCGTCGTGCTCGCACACCGGCGGCCCGACCTCGTCTCACGGCTCGTCCTCGTCGAGGCCAACCTCGACCCGTACCCGCCGGGCACGACGGGCGACAGCGGTATCGCCGCGTACGAGGAGGACGACTTCGTGGAGAACGGCGGCCACGCGCGCGTGCTCGAGAAGGTGGGGGCCTCCTGGGCCGCGACCATGCGCCTCGCCGACCCGCGTGCCCTGCACCGCACCGCGCTGGCACTCCAGCACGGCACGGTCCCGACGATGCGTCGGATGCTCACCGGGCTGGCCGTCGACCGCGTCTACCTTCAGGGCGAACTCAGCGGCGAACTCCCCGGCGCACAGGCACTGGAGGAGGCGGGCGTGCGGGTCGTGGCCGTGCCGGGCGCGGGTCACAACATCATGTTCGACAACCCCGACGTCTTCGCCGCCGTTCTCGCCGGTACGCACTGACCGCCGGCTGCGGATCCAGAGCGCCGCTCAGCCCCTGCGCACGGCGAGCGCCAGGAAGCGGGCGTCCTCGTCGGCGTACGAGGTCATGTCCCAGCCCGAATCGGCGAGCAGGGGGCCAAGGTTGGACTCCGCACGCAGGTCCTCCGGGGTGAGCTGCCGAACCTGGCGCGCCGCGAGGGCTGCCCGCCCGATCGGATGGAACAGCGCCAGCCTGCCGCCGGGTCGCACCACGCGCGCCAACTCCCTCAGATTCTCGGCAGGGTTCGGCAGGTGAGCCACGAGACCGGCCGCGAACACCGCGTCCAGTGACTCCGAACGCAGCGGCAGGGCGGCGACATCGGTCAGCAGCAGGCGTCCGTCGCGGTCGCGTCCGGCCCGCACGGCGGCCTCCAGCATGGCCCAGGTCAGATCGGCCCCGACAACCACGCCGGAGGCGCCCACGACGGCCTTCAGCGGCGGCAGCGCGCGTCCGGTTCCGCAGCCCGCGTCGAGCACCCGGTCACCCGGGCGCAGCCCCATGTCGGACACCGCCGCCTCGTACGCGGGGCCGTCGTCGGGGAACCGCGTGTCCCAGTCGGCCGCGCGGGCGCCGAAGAACTCCTGGACGTGTGTGTGGTCGTCGCTCATGTGCCGCATGATCCCTCACCGACACGAAGGACGACGCGGTGCACACGTTCGAACTCGACGCGATCGCTGAGGCGCACGCCTTCGCCATATTGCAGCAGCTTTCGAAATGCGCCCCCTTTGTGTCCCTGCGCGCCGACTAGCGTCCCTGGGCCATGGGACACCTGGACCACGCCGCCTTCGGCTGGCTGACCCCCGTGCTGTCGTACGTGATGGCCTCCATCGGCGCCGCCCTCGGCCTGCGCTGCGCGGTCCGCGCGCTCGGATCCACCGGCTCGTCGCGCCGCAACTGGCTCCTCGCCGCCGCATCCGCGATCGGCAGCGGCATCTGGACGATGCACTTCGTGGCGATGCTCGGCTTCGGCGTCACCGGCACGGAGATCCGCTACAACGTGCCGTTGACCGTCCTGAGCCTGCTCGTCGCGATGGCGTTCGTGAGCGCCGGACTCTTCGCCGTCGGCTACGGACGCGACCGGCGCCGTGCGTTCGTCATCGGCGGGCTCACCACCGGGCTCGGCGTCGCGAGCATGCACTACCTCGGTATGGCGGCCCTGCGCCTCCACGGCCAGGTGCACTACGACCCCGCAATCGTCGGACTCTCCGTCGTACTGGCGGTCCTGGCGGCGACCGCCGCCCTGTGGGCGGCGCTCTCCACCAGGTCGCCCGTCGCGGTCACCGTCGCCTCCCTCGTCATGGGCGGAGCGGTGAGCAGCATGCACTACACCGGGATGACGGCGGTGAGCGTGAGCGTCCACCCTGCCGCGGGCACCCTGCCCGGGGCCACGGCGATGCAGTTCATCTTCCCCCTCGCCGTCGGCCTCGGGTCCTACCTCTTCCTCACCGCGGCATTCGTCGCGCTCTCCCCGATGTCCGAACGCCCCGAGGCGTCCGCGTCGATCCGGCGACGGGTCGAGAGCATCGCCCGCTGACGGTGGGCCCGGCAGCATCCGGCCGTGAAGGGCCGCCCCGACTCTCCGATCGAGGAGGCCATGCGTACATCCCGCAGATCCACCACAGCCGGTGCCCAGCCGCCACCACGGGCCCGCGGCCGCCGGGCCCACGCGGGCCCGCCGGCGGACGAGCGCCCCGAGTTCGACGTGTCCGCCGCCGACGCTGTGGCGCCGACCCGCCTTCCCCTTGAGGGATGGCACCTTCGGCCCCGCACCGTGCGGGCCAAAGTCGTCAGCCTGTTGATGGTGCCGGTCGTCTCGCTGCTCGCGTTGTGGGCGTTCGCCACAGTCGGCACCGCTCAGGACGTCGCACGGCTGCGTCAACTGCAACGCGTGGACACCACCGTGCGCGCTCCCGTCGACGCCGCTGTCGCCGCGCTCCAGGCGGAACGTGCGGCCGCGGTCGGCTACGCGACCGACCCCGCCGCGGCGCGGTCGACCGAGTTCAGGAACCTCTCCCGGCAGACCGACCGCGCCGTCGGGAAACTCCGCCTCGGCGACGACCACACCGTCGCCGACGGCGCCGACCTCCCCGCGGCGGCCACCCAACGGCTCGACGCCTTCGTCACCGACGCGGGGAGTCTGACCTCGCTCCGCACGTCCGTACTGGACCGGCGCACCGGCTGGGACGAGGCGTACGACCGCTACACGAAGGCCATTGCGACCGCCTTCGGGGTCGAGGGCGCGCTTTCCGGCGTCGACGAAGCGGGAATGAGTTCCGACGCGCGCGTGCTGCTCGAGTTCGCCCGGGCCGGTGAAGCCCTCGCCCAGGAGGACGCCGTCCTCGGCGGGGCCCGGCTCGCCGGAACCCTCGACGGTGAGCGGCTCCGCCTCTTCACGGGCGCGGTCGACACACGCCGCGCTCTGACGGATGCCGCCATGGTGGATCTACGAGGACCCGAACGCGGGGCTTGGACGGACCTGGCCCGGGGGGCCGCCTACCTGGACGTGAGCACGGTCGAGGACAAGGTGCTGGCCGCCCGCCCGGGCACCAAGGCCGTCGAGGCAGCGCCGGAATCGGCCTGGGACATCGCGCACGCACGGGTGCAGGACGGTATGCGGACGATCGCGACCGAAGCGGCCGTCGCGGACCGGGCGGACCCGTTCGGGCGGGCACTGTTCACGCCCGCGGGCGCGGCGGTCCTCTTCGGACTCGCCGCGGGGATCGCCTCCCTGATCATCTCCGTGCGCATCGGCCGCGACCTCGTCGTCGAACTGGTCAGCCTCCGCGACAGCGCCCTGGACATCGCGCGCAGGAAACTTCCCGAGGCCATGCGCCGGCTCCGGGCCGGTGAAGCGGTCGACGTGCGTGCCGAAGCGCCCCTCGGAAAGCCCTCGGACGACGAGACGGGCCAGGTCGCGGAAGCGCTCAACACCGTGCACCGAGCCGCTCTGCACGCCGCCGTCGAACGCGCGGAACTGGCCGGCGGGATCTCCGGAGTCTTCGTCAACCTCGCCCGGCGCAGCCAGGTACTCGTGCACCGTCAGCTGAACCTCCTGGACACCATGGAGCGCAGGTCGGACGACCCCGACGAGCTGAGCGACCTGTTCCGCCTCGACCACCTCACCACCAGGATGAGACGTCACGCGGAGAGCCTGATCATCCTCTCCGGAGCCGCACCCGGCCGCGCCTGGCGGATGCCGGTCTCGCTGACCGACGTGGTCCGGGCGGCCGTCTCGGAAGTCGAGGACTACGCGCGCGTGGAGGTGCGCCAGCTTCCCGACGCTGCCGTGATCGGGACCGCGGTCGCCGACCTGACCCACCTCCTCGCGGAGGTCGTGGAGAACGCCGCCCAGTTCTCGCCGCCCCACACTCGCGTCCGGATCACCGGCGAACCCGTCGGCAACGGCTACGTGATCGAGGTCGAGGACCGGGGCCTCGGCATGGGCAAGGAGACACTCGCCCAGGCCAATCACCGCATCGAGCAGTCCGAGGCGCTCGATCTGTTCGACAGCGACCGGCTCGGCCTCTTCGTGGTCAGCAGACTCTCCGCCCGGCACAACATCAAGGTGCAGCTGCGGACCTCGCCCTACGGAGGCACCACCGCGGTGGTTCTGCTGCCCACCACCCTCCTGGACGGCGGCCCGAGGGAACGATCGACCGCCCAAGCCGAAACCGGCAGGCCGGTGGAAAGGGAGTACGCGCGCGTGGCGTCCGTCCCGGAGCAGGACGCCGTCCGAACAGCCGGCGAACGCCCCGCACTGGTACCGCCGGTGGCAGCGGCGCCCCAAGGCCCCGTGACCGGCTCACGCGAGACCCCACCGCCCAAGGTCGCGACACTCCGCCTGCACCGCCCGGCCGACGAGACCGAGACCTCCGAGGAACTCCCACGGCGGGTACGCCAGGCACACCTGGCACCTCAACTGCGCGGACAGCGCGCTTCGGAGACGGCCGAGCCACCGCCGTCCGCGACGGACGACGAACGCACACCCGAACGCGTACGCGCGCGGATGACCGCCTACCGGGACGGCTGGATACGAGGCGGCGGCACGTCACCCGGCGTCCCCGCGCCCCCCGATGCCGCAGCGGGCCGCGACAGCAGCGAAGGAGACTCCGCATGATCCAGGATCCGAGCACGAGACCCACCCAGCCCTCCGGCGAGCTCGACTGGCTGCTGGACGACATGGTGCTGCGTGCGGCCGACGTGCGACACGCCGTGGTGCTGTCGAACGACGGCCTGGCGGTGGGCGCGTCCACCGGTCTGCGGCGCGAGGACGCCGAACACCTCGCCGCCGTCGCCTCCGGATTCCACAGCCTGGCGAAGGGAGCGGGGCGCCACTTCGGGGTCGGCGGGGTGCGCCAGACGATGGTGGAGATGGACGACGGCTTCCTCTTCGTTGCCGCGGCGGGAGACGGGTCGTGCCTCGCCGTCCTGACCGCGGTCACCGCGGACATCGGCCTCGTGGCCTACGAGATGGCACTCCTGGTCAAGCGGGTCGGCGAGCACCTCCGCACGCCCGCGCGCGCCGCCGCACAGCCGCCCGTCGCGGGCTGACCGAGGACGGCAGCAGATGACCGACGACACGCCGAGCGCCCCGACACAGCCCGAGAGCCAGTGGTACGACCAGGAGGCGGGGCCTCTCGTCCGTCCCTACGCGATGACGGGCGGCCGCACCCAGTCGGGCCCCACCGGGGTGCACTTCGATCTGATCGCCCTGGTCTCGCTCGACGAGGGCGCCCCCGGGGCCGACGACGACACCTCCTTGGGACCGGAACACCGGACCCTGATCGAACTGTGCCGTACCGAAACCCAGTCCGTCGCCGAACTGGCCGCCGACGCCGATCTTCCGCTGGGCGTGGTCAGGGTGCTGCTGGGAGACCTGCTGGACCGCGGCTGCGTCACCGTCAGCCGCCCCGTACCGCCCGCACAACTACCCGACGAGCGCATCCTCCGCGAGGTGATCGAGGGACTGAGGGCGCTCTAGATGACCCAGAGGTACCGACGTCGACGGTGGTCGACACTCCCGAGAGAAGTGATCGATGGTCTCCGAGAACTCCGACGCCTCGGGTGGCGACACCTCCGCCCTGGCGTTGAAGATACTGGTCGCCGGCGGATTCGGCGTGGGAAAGACCACCCTGGTGGGCGCCGTCAGCGAGATCCGGCCGCTGCGAACCGAGGAACTGCTGAGCGAGGCCGGCCAGTCGGTGGACGACACCGGCGGAGTGGACCAGAAGGTCACCACCACCGTCGCCATGGACTTCGGGCGCATCACCATCAGGTCGGGCCTCTCGCTCTACCTGTTCGGGACGCCGGGCCAGGACCGCTTCTGGTTCCTGTGGGACGAGTTGTCGACGGGCGCCCTGGGCGCGGTCGTCCTCGCGGACACCCGACGGCTGGAGGACTGCTTCCCGGCAGTCGACTACTTCGAGCACCGGCACATCCCGTTCGTGGTGGCCGTCAACTGCTTCGCCGACGCACGCGCATACGGCGCTCAGGACGTCTCTCGCGCCCTCGACCTCGACCGGGGCACGCCGGTCGTGCTCTGCGACGCCCGCGATCGCGACTCCGGCAAGGAGGTGCTGATCCGGCTCGTCGAGTATGCCGGGCGGGTCCACACCGCCCGGCTCCTCGACTCGGTCGGCTGAGGCCGGCCGCTCCTGTTGTCCGGGTCGTGACCGCTCAGTCGGCCACGGCGGCGAAGGCCAGGACCTTCTCGATCCGCAGGCGGACGAGCAGTTCACCGGGTACGCCGTTGCGCCTGCCGAACTCCTCGGCGCGGTCCTCGCCCATGTAGCGGCCGCCGATCCGGGCGGCCCAGTGCCGCAGATCGTCGACATCCTCCGACAACACGGCCCGGCCCTCCAGCACCACGAAGGCGAAGGGCGGCCGGTCGTCGTCCACGCACAGGGCGACCCGGCCGTCCCGCGCCAGGTTCTTTCCCTTCACGCTGTCCTTCGCGGTGTTGAACACCAGGTCCTCGCCGTCCAGCACGAACCAGATCGGTGCCACGTGCGGACTGCCGTCGGCCCGGACGGTGGACAACTTCCCCGTGCGGGTTCCCTGCGAGACGAACGCTCGCCACTGCTCGTCGGTCATCTTCTCTGCCATGCCGCCCATCCTCCTTGCCCGGAGGGCGGCAGTGGGGAAGGCTTGCTGGGCGAATCCTCCGGTCGGGGGGAAACGACACACGGGGAGACCGGATCATGGCACAGAACACGGGACTTGGCTGGCTGCTGGACGACCTCACCCAGCGGGTCGAGCACGTCCGGCACGCCCTCGTGCTCTCGAACGACGGGCTGGTGACCGGCGCGAGTACGGGGCTGCGACGCGAGGACGCCGAACACCTCGCCGCCGTCTCGTCGGGACTGCACAGCCTCGCCAAGGGCTCCGGACGCCACTTCGGCGCCGGGCACGTACGGCAGACGATGGTCGAGTTCGACGACGCCGTGCTCTTCGTCACCGCGGCCGGCGCGGGCAGCTGTCTGTGCGTCCTCAGCGGTGCCGAGGCGGACATCGGCCAGGTCGCGTACGAGATGACGTTGCTGGTGAACCGGGTCGGCGAGCACCTCGGCGTGGACGCGCGACTGCCGGGCAGCAGGCCCGCCACAGACCTCTGACCTGCTGCTACGTCGTCGCGGTCAGAGTTTTCCACAGGCTCGACGCGATGTCCGTCCGGCCGGATACGGTTTTTTCCGAGGCGAGCGCACACGGCGCGAGCATCCGACTCCACGGGGGAGAACCGTCATGACCGCCGGCAGCACCATCACCCAGTCCGCCACCACGTCGCTCGGCCGCGCCGCGCGAGAACTGGAGCTCAGGCGCGGAGAGTTCGACCTGGCCGTGCACCTCGGCTGCGTGCGTACCCTCCCCGACGAGGGAGGTGGGGGACGCAGGGTCGCCCGCGCCGAGATCGACCGCCTGCGTTCCGAGGCCGGATTCCCCGAGACCCTGCACGAGCGGGTGAAGGCGGTCGGCACCACGGAGGGCGCCGCGCTCATGGGTATGACGACCACCCGGTTCACCCGCCTCGCACGCCTGGGCCTCGTGGTGCCCGTCAAGTTCTATCTGAACCGATACAGGGCGATCGTCTGGCTGTATCTCGCCGAAGAATTGCGGCAGTTCGCCGCCGACGAGAAGCACGCCCCGTTGATGAAGGGCCGGACGCCCGAAGGACTCCGCGGTCAGCTCGAAGAAGGCGTCGATCTCCGGCCCCGCAACTGGCGCGGACGCCACCTGGGTTTCCAGCTCCGGCAGTCCGAGGACCCCTGGGCTCGTGCCGCCGTCGTGGCGTCGTTGCTCGACCCCGCTGCGGTCGCCGAGGTCGCACGGGACCCCCACGAGCGTGCCTACCTCAACCGTCTCCGGCCCGACCGGGCTTCCAGCGCGGCTCCGGACTCGCCCTCGGCACTGATCGCCGAGCGCATCATGACGGCGGACGATCCCGACGAGATCGGGTGGCTCCGGGCCGACCTGCGCCAGACCCTCTCCGAGGCACGGGAGGACCGGCCCGCGCCCCGGCCCAGCGTGTCCTCGGTCCCGCCGATGCCGGCCACTCCCCGGAACCGGCCACCGGCACCCGCCCGTACGACCGACGCCACCGACGCGCCGGACGTCGCCCGCTCGCGGAGGCTCCTCGGGTGGCTGCGCCGCAGGAACGCGGACGCGGACCTGCCTACAGCGCCCTGAACAGGCCTTCCTGTACGACCGAGACGAGCAGGTGCCCCTCCTGGTCGTAGATGCGGCCGCGGGCCAGCCCGCGTCCGCCCGTCGCGATGGGGGACTCCTGGTCGTAGAGGAACCACTCGTCCGCACGGAACGGCCGGTGGAACCACATGGCGTGATCCAGCGACGCCATGTCGAAGCCACGCGGACCCCACAGCGGTTCCACCGGGATCCGGACGGCGTCCAGGAGCGTCATGTCGCTCGCGTAGGTGAGAGCACAGGTGTGCACGAGCGGGTCGTCGCCCAGCGGGCCGACGGCACGCATCCACACCGCGCTGCGCGGCTCGGCGTCCTTCGTCTCCTCGGGCGTCCAACGCAGCCGGTCCACATAGCGGATGTCGAACGGCTGACGCCGCGCCATGCGCTCCAACGCTTCGGGCAGAGCCCCCAGATGCTCCTTGATCTCCTGCGACACCGTCGGCAGGGACTCGGGGTCCGGGACCTCACGGGCCGGCGGCAGCTGGTGCTCGAAGCTCCCTTCCTCAGGCTTGTGAAAGGAGGCGGTGAGATTGAAGATCGTGCGGCCCTGCTGCACCGCGGTGACCCGGCGCGTGGTGAACGACCGCCCGTCCCGCACCCGTTCGACCTGGTACACGATCGGCACACCCGGTCGGCCCGGGCGCAGGAAGTACGCGTGCAGCGAGTGCACCGGCCGGTCGCCCTCGGTCGTGCGGCCGGCGGCCACCAGCGCCTGGCCCGCCACCTGTCCGCCGAAGACCCGCTGGAGGGACTCCTGCGGGCTCCGGCCCCGGAAGATGTTGACCTCGATCTGCTCCAGGTCGAGCAGGTCGACGAGTCTCTCGGCAGGATTCGTCATCCGTGGTTCTCTCCCGTGCTCACAGCTGGCCGACGTCGGTGACCTTGACGATGGCACGGCCTTCCGCGTCGGAGGCCACCAGGTCGACCTCCGCACTGATGCCCCAGTCGTGATCGCCGTTCGGATCGGCGAAGGTCTGCCGGACACGCCACAGACCGTTCTGCGGCTCCTCGACGATCGACAGCAGCTTCGGGCCGCGAGCGTCGGGACCGGTGCCGAGGTCCTCGTACTCGTCCCAGTACTTGTCCATCGCGTCGCCCCACGCGTCGGCGTCCCAGCCGGCGTCGGCGTCCAGCTCGCCGAGTTCGTGGACGTGGTCGAGCGCCGCCAGTTCCACCCTGCGGAACATCGCGTTGCGGACGAGGACACGGAAAGCGCGGGCGTTCGCCGTGACCGGCTTGACCTGGTCGGCCTTCTCCTGCGCCTCCTCCGCCGTCATCACCTCGGGATTGGCGAGCTGCTCCCACTCGTCGAGAAGGCTGGAGTCGACCTGGCGCACCATCTCGCCCAGCCAGGCGATCAGGTCCTCCAGATCCTCGGACTTCAGGTCGTCCGGGACGGTGTGCTCGAGCGCCTTGTAGGCACTCGCCAGGTAGCGCAGCACGATGCCCTCGGTGCGGGCGAGTTCGTAGAAGGACACGAACTCCGTGAAGGTCATGGCCCGTTCGTACATGTCGCGGATGATGGACTTCGGCGACAGAGGATGGTCACCGACCCACGGGTGGCTCTTGCGGTACACGTTGTACGCGTGGAAGAGCAGCTCCTCCATGGGCTTGGGGTACGACACGTCCTGGAGCCGCTCCATGCGCTCCTCGTACTCCACACCGTCGGCCTTCATCGCGGCCACGGCCTCGCCACGGGCCTTGTTCTGCTGCGCCGCGAGGATCTGTCGCGGATCGTCCAGCGTGGACTCCACGACCGAGACCATGTCGAGGGCGTAGGACGGCGATTCGGGCTCCAGAAGGTCGAACGCGGCGAGCGCGAACGTCGACAGGGGCTGGTTGAGCGCGAAGTCCTGCTGAAGGTCGACGGTGAGGCGCACGATGCGGCCGGTCGGGTCGGGCTCGTCGAGCTTCTCGACGATGCCGCCGTCGAGGAGCGAGCGGTAGATCGCGATCGCCCGCCGGATGTGCCGGAGCTGCTGCTTGCGCGGCTCGTGGTTGTCCTCGAGGAGATGGCGCATCGCGTCGAAGGCGTTGCCGGGCCGTGCGATCACCGACAGCAGCATCGTGTGCGTGACCCGGAAGCGCGAGGTCAGCGGCTCGGGATCGGCGGCGATGAGCTTCTCGAAGGTGCTGTCCGTCCACCCGACGAAGCCCTCGGGAGCCTTCTTGCGCACCACCTTGCGGCGCTTCTTCGGGTCGTCGCCCGCCTTCGCGAGCGACTTCTCGTTCTCGATGACGTGCTCCGGCGCCTGCGCGACGACGTAGCCCGCCGTGTCGAAGCCCGCACGCCCGGCGCGTCCGGCGATCTGGTGGAACTCGCGCGCCCGCAGCGTCCGGACCCGGGTGCCGTCGTACTTCGTGAGCGCGGTGAACAGCACGGTGCGGATGGGGACGTTGACGCCCACCCCGAGCGTGTCCGTGCCACAGATGACCTTCAGAAGACCGGCCTGGGCCAGCTTCTCCACCAGGCGCCGGTACTTGGGCAGCATGCCGGCGTGGTGCACACCGATGCCGTGCCGGACGTAACGCGAGAGGTTCTGGCCGAACTTGGTGGTGAAGCGGAAGTTGCCGATCAGTGCGGCGATCTGGTCCTTCTCCTCACGCGTGCACATGTTGATGCTCATCAGCGCCTGCGCCCGCTCCACGGCCTGCGCCTGAGTGAAGTGCACGATGTAGACCGGGGCCTGCTTCGTGGCGAGCAGCTCGGTGAGCGTCTCCGTCAGCGGAGTGAGGACGTACTCGTAGGAGAGCGGGACCGGCCGGGTCGCGGACCGGACCACCGAGGTGGGACGCCCGGTGCGGCGCGTGAGGTCCTTCTCGAACATCGAGACGTCACCGAGCGTCGCCGACATCAGGATGAACTGCGCCTGGGGGAGTTCCAGGATCGGGATCTGCCAGGCCCAGCCGCGGTCGCCCTCGGCGTAGAAATGGAACTCGTCCATGACGACCTGGCCCACATCGGCCTGCTTGCCGTCCCGCAGCGCGATGGAGGCGAGCACCTCGGCCGTGCAGCAGATGACCGGGGCGTCGGCGTTCACGGACGCGTCACCGGTGAGCATGCCGACGTTCTCGGTGCCGAACATCTTGCACAGCTCGAAGAACTTCTCCGAGACCAGCGCCTTGATGGGCGCGGTGTAGAAGGTGACCTCGTCCCGGGCGAGCGCGGCGAAGTGGGCGCCCGCGGCGATCATGCTCTTGCCCGAGCCGGTGGGCGTGGAGACGATCACATTCGCCCCCGAGACCACCTCGATCAGCGCCTCCTCCTGGTGGGGGTAGAGCGTGAGACCGCGTTCCCCGGCCCACGACTCGAAGGCTTCGTAAAGGGCGTCGGGGTCTGCGGTCTGCGGCAGCTGATCGATGAGGGTCACGCACCCATCTTGCCTGCCGACGCACGCTATGGGGGAATCGGATGCCGGTCCGATGATCACGAACGCTACGCTGTGTCGCCGACGACGCGTCAGCGCGCACGGGCAACTGGGCAGCGGCACAAGAGGAATGGGGCGGGGAACGGCCATGATGGGACCAGCACACTCACTGTCGGGAGCCGCGGCCTGGCTCGGCGTCGGAGCGGCCGCCGCCGCGGCCGGTCACACCATGCCCTGGCCGGTCCTCCTGGTCGGCGCGCTGATCTGCGCCGGTGCCGCGCTCGCCCCGGACCTCGACCACAAGGCGGCCACCATCTCGCGCGCCTTCGGACCCGTATCGAGGGGCCTGTGCGAGATTGTCGACAAGCTGTCGTACGCCGTCTACAAGGGCACCAGGAAGCAGGGCGACCCCCGACGCTCCGGCGGCCACCGCACACTGACGCACACCTGGCTGTGGGCCGTGCTCATAGGCGCCGGCGCCTCAGTGCTGGCGATCACCGGCGGCCGCTGGGCCGTCCTCGCCCTCCTCTTCGTCCACATGGTCCTCGCCATCGAGGGCCTGCTGTGGCGGGCCGCCCGCGGGTCCAGCAGCGACGTGCTGGTCTGGCTCCTCGCCGCGACGAGCGCCTGGATCCTCGCCGGAATTCTGGACAAGCCGGGCAACGGCTCGGACTGGCTGTTCACCTCGCCCGGCCAGGAGTACCTGTGGCTCGGCCTGCCGATCGTCCTCGGCGCGCTCGTTCACGACATCGGGGACGCGCTCACGGTGTCCGGCTGCCCGATCCTGTGGCCCATCCCGGTCGGTCGCAAGCGGTGGTACCCGATCGGGCCGCCCAAGGTGATGCGGTTCCGCGCCGGCAGCTGGGTCGAGCTCAAGGTGCTGATGCCCGCCTTCATGCTGCTGGGCGGCGTGGGCTGCGCGGCCGCGATGAACTTCATCTGAGCCGGACTCCCTCGGGAGGCCGGCACGGCTCAGGCGTTCCCGGCTCCGTCGGAACCCTGTCCGCCGCCTCCGTACCGACGCTCGAACTGGGCGACGCGGCCCTCGGAGTCCACGGTGCGGGCCTTACCCGTGTAGAACGGGTGGCTCTCCGAGGAGATCTCCACGTCCACGACCGGATAGGTCTCCCCGTCGTCCCACTCGATGGTGCGCTCGCTCGTGGCGGTGGACCGGGTGAGGAAGGCGTAGCCGGCGCTGCGGTCGCGGAAGACCACGGCGTGGTAGTCGGGCTGCTTGTCCTGCTGCATGGATGCTCCTTCGGGGCAGTGACCTGGGCCGGGCGTCGGTCAGCCGGACACGGAGTCCTCGTCGACGATGTGCATGGCGGCCTCCTCGGCCGAGGCCGCGGCGCCGTCGATACCGATGTCCGTCGCGATGAGCCCGCTCTCCTCATCCTCGTGCGCCCCCTCGTCCGGTGCCACCAGACGGCCCGAGCGACGGTCGCCGACCTCGTCGTCGAGGGGCTCGCCGTCGGTGTCCTCGCAGTCACCGATGCCGTCGCCGTCCGACGCGGCGACGTCGGGCAGCTCCTCGGCGAGGCGCTCGTCAAGGGTCTCGCCGGCGACGGCCTCCGACGCGGTCACGCCCTGGTGCTCCACCGCCCAGGGCCGCTCGGGCGGGGACCAGCCGCGGTCCAGGGGATCGTCGACGCCGTCGGTGGTGAGAGTGTCCTCCGCGTCGAGCAGCCCCGCGTCGTCCTGTACCTCGGATCCGTCGGGCTGGTAGACCTCGTCTCCCCAACCGTCGGCGCTGTCCACGAGTACCTCCAGGGGGTGCGGACGGGACCGGCGCCGCCGAAACCGACGACGGGCACTCGGGCCACGGGACACGGCTGTCGCCCCACGCGAACCGGGTGGTTCCCGGGGGTCCCCCGAGCGGGTGTCCACATCCAGCCTTCCACCCCCCTTCGGCACCGCGCAACGCCACAGGGGCGGACCTGGGGTGCAACGGGGGCCGTCGACGGGGTCAGCCACAGGTCGCAGCAGGCCTTCGAAGGCAGGTGGGGTCCCGCTCCCGCCCCGAATCGGGACGCCGGGTGCCCGGGCGGCCGACGCCGGGAGGATCGCCCCGGTCCGTGGCGCCCGGGCCGTTCACTTCCGTGCCGCGCGTCCCGTCCGTGCCGCACGCGGGTGAGGCAGGCCCACCCCGGCGTGGCCCGCTCCGCCGGGCCACGACCTGCCGACGCCGGAGCGCCCGCAGCCACCCCGGGGCGGGCCGCTGCCCAACCCCGCGGGCTGCCCGCGCCCGACTCACTCACCCCCGACTGGCCGGCCCCCCACTCGCCAGCCCCCGACTCACCCGTGCCAGGACCGCCACAGGGCCGCGTAGGCGCCGTCGGCGGCGACCAGCTGGTCGTGGCTGCCCAGCTCGCTGATCCGGCCGTTCTCGACGACGGCGATGACATCCGCGTCATGGGCCGTGTGCAGCCGGTGTGCGATCGCGATGACGGTGCGGCCGTCCAGGACCCGGGCCAGGGAACGTTCCAGATGGCGCGCCGCACGAGGGTCCAGCAGCGAGGTCGCCTCGTCCAGGACCAGCGTGTGCGGGTCCGCGAGCACCAGCCGGGCGAGGGCGATCTGCTGGGCCTGCGCGGGTGTGAGCGCGAACCCGCCCGACCCCACCTCGGTGTCCAGGCCGTCGTCCAGCGCCCGGGCCCAGCCGTCGGCGTCCACCGCTCCGAGGGCCGCCCACAAACGGGCCTCGACGGAGGCGTCGACGTCGGCGGAGTCGACAGGAGCGGCCGCGGGCGTGCCCGCGGCCGGACCCTGCCGGGCGCGCGGGACGGCCAGCAGCAGGTTGTCGCGCAGGGAACCCACGAAGACGTGGTGCTCCTGGTTGACGAGGGCCACGTGGGAGCGGACCTCTTCGGCGGGCATCCGGGACAGTTCCGCGCCGCCGAGGGTGATCCGGCCTTCCCGGGGTGCGTAGATCCCGGCGAGCAGCCGGCCCAGCGTGGACTTGCCCGCGCCGGACGGGCCGACGAGCGCGACCCGGGTCCCGGGCGGGACGGCCAGGGTGACGTCACGGAGCACGTCGACGCCGGCCCGGTAGCCGAAGTGGACCCCGTCCGCGTGGACGTCACGCCCGTCCGGTGCCACGCCGGGATCGCTCGCGGCGGGCTCGATGTCCCGGACACCGACGAGACGGGCCAGCGAGACCTGGGCGACCTGCAGCTCGTCGTACCAGCGCAGGACCAGTCCCACCGGGTCGACGAGCATCTGCGCGATGAGCGCGCCCGTCGTCAGCTGGCCCACCCCGATCCAGCCGTGGAGGGCGAAGACCCCGCCGACCATCAGGACCGAGCAGAGCACCGTCACATGGGTGATGTTGACGACGGGGAAGAGCACGGACCGCAGCCAGAGCGTGTACCGCTCCCACGCCGTCCATTCCTTCACGCGGCGGTCCGAGAGGTCGATGCGACGCCTGCCCAGCCGGTGGGACTCGACCGTGCGTCCGGCGTCGACGGTCTCGGCGAGGACGGCGGCGACGGCCGCGTAGCCCGCGGCCTCCGACCGGTAGGCGGCCGGTGCCCGCTTGAAGTACCAGCGGCAGCCCACGACCAGCAGCGGGACGGCGATCAGGACCGCGGGTGCGA
Source organism: Streptomyces sp. NBC_01428 (assembly GCF_036231965.1). Classification (NCBI taxonomy): domain Bacteria; kingdom Bacillati; phylum Actinomycetota; class Actinomycetes; order Kitasatosporales; family Streptomycetaceae; genus Streptomyces; species Streptomyces sp. NBC_01428. The sequence continues at coordinate 7,847,230 of NZ_CP109499.1, forward strand.
GCGCCGGTGCCGTGACGGTGAGTCCGCCGAGCAGCAGTGCCGCCCACACCACACCGATGGCCAGCTGCGGAACGGCCTCCCGCATGGCATTGGCGAGCCGGTCGATGTCGGTGGTGATGCGCGACAGCAGATCGCCCGTCCCGGCGCGTTCCAGTACGCCGGGCGGCAGCCCGACCGACCGTACGAGGAAGTCCTCGCGCAGGTCGGCCAGCATGCGCTCGCCCAGCACGGCACCGCGCAGACGCACCTGCCGCACGAACACGGCCTGGACGACGAGCGCGACGACGAACAGGGCGGCGGTGCGCCCCAGATGGAGGTCACGCGTGTGGTCCGTCACCCGTTCGACGACCGCGCCCAGCAGATAGGGCCCGGCCATCGAGGCCACGACGGCCACGGTGTTGACGCCGACCAGCAGGAGGAACGCCGTGCGGTGACGTCGGAACAGGTCGGTCACGTAGGCGCGTACGGTGGCGGGCGCGCCGACGGGCAGGGTGGTCGCCGTCGTCGGGGCGGCCGGGTCGTACGCCGGGGGCGCCACGCCAATCATGCGGTCTCCTCGATTTCTTCCAGTACGCCGTTCAGCACGGCTTCGTCGTCGGGGGTCACATCGCCCAGGGAGGTCCGTGCGGCGGCCTCGGTGGCGGCCTCCTCCTCCGTCTCCCGCGTCACCACGGCCCGGTACAGCGGCTCGTCGCGCACCAGTCGGCGGTGCGCTCCGACCGCGGCGACCCGGCCCTCGTGGACGAGGACCACCCGGTCCGCGTGGTCGAGGAGCAGCGGCGAGGAGGTGAACACGACCGTCGTCCGCCCGGCCCGCAGGGACCGCAGCCCCTCGGCGATCCGGGCCTCGGTGTGTGAGTCGACCGCGGACGTCGGTTCGTCCAGGACGAGCACCTCCGGGTCGGTGATCAGCGACCGGGCCAGCGCGAGTCGCTGGCGCTGGCCGCCCGACAGGGACCGTCCGCGCTCGGTGATGCGTGCGTCCATCGGGTCCTCGGCATCCAGCGAACCCTGGGTGAGGGCGTCCAGCACGTCACCGCACTGCGCGGCCTCCAGCGCCGAGGCGGCACTGACGAGCCCCGAGGCAGGCACGTCGAGCAGTTCCCGCAGGGAGCCGGACAGCAGCACCGGGTCCTTGTCCTGGACGAGGACGGCGGTGCGTGCGGAGTCGAGGGGCAGCTCGTCCAGCGGCACGTTCCCGAGGAGTACCGAGCCGCCTGACGCGACCCCCTCGACGCCGGCCTCGGCGGTCCGCTCGGACGGATGGCCGCCGAGGCGCTCGGCGAGCAGGCCCGCCACGTCCGGGTCGCCGCACACCACGGCGGTCAGCCGGCCGGCCGGAGCGAGCAGACCGGTCGCCGGGTCGTACAGATCACCGGACGGCGTCTGCGCGGCGCGTGAGCCGTCACTGTCCATGGCGCGGTCGAGGGCCAGGACGCGTGCGGCCCGTTTGGCGGACGGGCGCGAGAACGACCAGGCCATCGCGATCTCCTCGAAGTGCCGCAGAGGATAGGTGAGCAGCATGACGGCGCTGTACACGGTGACGAGTTCACCGACCTCGATCCGTCCGTCGCGGGCCAGCAGCACGCCGCGCCAGACGACGGCGATCATCAGCAGACCCGGCAGCAGTACCTGGATCGCGGCGATCAGGGACCACATGCGGGCGCTGCGTACGGCGGCGTGGCGGACTTCCTGGGAGGCGCGGCGGTAGCGGTCGAGGAAGAGTTCCTCGCCGCCGATGCCGCGCAGGACCCGCAGGCCCGCGACGGTGTCGGAGGCCAGTTCGGTGGCGCGCCCCGCCTTCTCCCGCTGGACGTCGGCCCGTCCGGTGGCGCGGGGCAGGAGGGGCAGCACGGCGAGGGCGAGGACCGGCACGCCGACGGCGACGATGACGCCGAGCGCCGGCTGGTAGACGACCAGGCCGACGCAGACCAGCACCACCGTCAGGGCGGCCGCCGTGAACCGGGACACCGCCTCGACGAACCAGCCGATCTTCTCGACGTCGCCGGTCGACACGGCGACCACCTCGCCCGCCGCGACGCGCCGTGTCAACGCCGAGCCCAGCAGGGCGGTCCTGCGGGCCAGCAGTTGCTGGACGCGCGCGGCCGCGGTGATCCAGTTGGTGACCGCGGTGCGGTGCAGCATGGTCTCGCCGAGGGCGATGCCGGCGCCGCACAGCGCCATGAGCCCACCGGTCAGGGCGAGCCGGGTGCCGGAGCGGTCGATGACCGCCTGGACGGCCATACCCACACAGAACGGCAGGGCGGAGACAGCCACGAAGTGCAGCAGGCCCCACGCCAGCGCCTTGAACTGTCCGCCCAGCTGATTCCGGCCGAGCCACCACAGGAATCGGGGACCCGAGCGGGCGTCCGGCACACCCGGGTCGGGATACGGAAGGTCTTGGATCTGCATGACGTCCCAGTGGCTCGTGTCAGGCGGGCGAGGAGGAGCCGCCGATCTCCGGCAACCCGCCGGTCGTGGAGAGCGGCGCACCCCGGTCGTGGAGACCGGTGGCATTCGGTCGCGGAGACCGGCAACAAACCGTGAAAGGTTCGCGTCGTAACGTGGTGGAAGGCAAACGATTTTCCGGCCGGGAGCATGGATCCGGCCTGATCGGCCGCGACTGGCCGGGGAGCGGGAGAGGACGATTCGTCAGCTACGTGGTGCGAGGATGGACGGCATGCGAATGAACGGTGCGATGCGTACGGGGCTCGCCGCAGTGACCTGCGGGACCCTCGCCGTCGGTCTCGCGGCCTGTGGTGGCTCGGCGGACGGCGGGGCGAAGGACGTGAAGGGGAACGCGGGATCGGCCGGACAGGCGGCCCGCACCAGCGCTCCCCCCGCGGACCCGACCCGCATCCCGGACGTGGGTGACCGGCTCCAGAACAAGATCCCGTCCGACTCCGGGCAGGTGCTGGCGGTCTACGGCGAGGGCAAGGACTCGGCGACCTCCACCGCCGTGCTGTACACGAAGTCCGGCAAGAACTGGAAGAAGACCATCAGCTGGGCCGCGCACAACGGCAAGAAGGGCTGGACGACCGACCACCACGAGGACGACAAGCGCAGTCCCGTGGGTGTGTACACGCTCAGCGACGCGGGCGGCGTGCTCGACGACCCGGGCGCCCGGCTGCCGTACACGCAGTCGGAGGACTTCCAGGCACCGCACTACTGGGCGAAGTCGCACTGGCACGACTTCGACTACGTCATCGCCATCGACTACAACCGCCTCAAGGGCAATCCGCCGGACGACGGCACCCGCCCCTGGGGTGACGAGAAGGGCGGCGGCATCTGGCTCCACCTGGACCACGGGAGCGGCACCTCGGCCTGCGTGAGCCTGCCCAAGTCCGGTATGGAATACCTGCTGCGCACGCTCGACCCCGATCAGCACCCGGTCGTGGTCATGGGCGACAAGGCGGACCTCAAGGCCTAGCGGGCCGACGCGCCGCCGTCGGCGGGGTCACGGGTCGCGCGCTCCAGTTCCAGCAGCGCGGAGTAGTATCCGCGGCCCGTCGTGTGGTCCATCCCCACCTCGCACATGCGGTTCGCCGACAGATGCGCGTCGAAGGTGCGGGAGGCCACGAACGCCGCCTCCTCGTGGGTGGCCGACTCGGTGAGTTCCCGGTGGAGCATGCCGCGGTCGCCCGCGAAGGCGCAGCACCCGGCGTCGTCCGGTACGACCACCTCCGCGGCGCAGGCCTCGGCCACCGCACGCAGTTGTTCCTCGTCGCCCAAGTGCCGCATGGAGCAGGTCGGATGGAGCACCGCGGAGCCGACGGTGCGGCGCACGGTGAGGTGGGGGAGCAGTTCCTCCGCCGCCCACACCAGGGAGTCGACCACCGTCAGTGCGGCGTGCAACTCCCTGTTGTCGGGGGTCAGGTGAGGCACGACCTCGCGCGCGATGCCGAGCGTGCAGGACGAGGCGTCCACGACGAGCGGCAGCCGCCCGCCCGCGGTCCAGCCCCAGGCGGCCTCGACGATCCGGTTGGCCATGACGGCGTTGCCCGCGTCGTACCCCTTGGAGTGCCAGATCGTCGCGCAGCACGTGCCCTTCACGTCGTCCGGGATCCAGACCGGTCGGCCCGCGCGCTCGGAGACCGCGACGACGGCCTGCGCGAGCGACACGTCTCCGGGGCTGCCGAAGATGCGGTTGACGCAGGCCGGGTAGTAGACGGCGACGGCCCCCACCCGCGCGGTGTCCGGCAGGGACGCGGGCGCCGCCCCGGGCATCCGGGGCAGCCACTCGGGCACGAGGTCCGGCCGTACGGCCTTGCGCGCCATCCGTGTCGCGGCGCCCACCCGCCGGTCGCCGACCCGGTCCGCGATGGCGACGGCCAGCCGCGCCGAGGCTTCGAGCGCCCGGAAGTTCCGCGCGGCCAGCGCCGCCACGCGCTCCTCGCGCGGCGAGTGACGCGCGCGCCGGAAGTCCTTCATCAGGGCGCCCGTGTCGATGCCGAGGGGACAGGCGAGTCCGCAGGTCGAGTCGCCGGCGCAGGTGTCCACGGCGTCGTACCCGTAGGCGTCCAGGAGACTGTCCTCGACCGGTGAGCCGTCGGGCTGGCGCATCATCTCCCGGCGCAGCACGATCCGTTGGCGCGGTGTGGTCGTCAGGTCCTGGCTGGGACAGGTCGGTTCGCAGAAGCCGCACTCGATGCACGGGTCGGCGATGGCCTCGATGCGCGGGATGGTCTTCAGTCCCCGCAGGTGCGCCCGCGGATCACGGTCGAGGACGACGCGGGGCGCGAGCACCCCGTCCGGATCGATCAGTTGCTTCGTCCGCCACATCAAGTCCGTCGCCACCGGCCCCCATTCGAGCTCCAGGAAGGGCGCGATGTTGCGGCCGGTGGCGTGTTCGGCCTTCAGTGAGCCGTCGAAACGCTCGACGGTGAGCCGGCAGAACGCGTCCATGAACGCGGCGTACCGCTCCACGTCGTCCTCGCGGGACGCGTCGAAGGCCAGCAGGAAGTGCAGGTTGCCGTGCGCGGCGTGGCCCGCGACCGCCGCGTCGAAACCGTGCCGGGTCTGGAGGTCGAGGAGTGCCTCGCAGGCCTCCGCGAGCCGCTCCGGCGGCACCGCGAAGTCCTCCGTGATCAGGGTCGTACCGGACGGCCGCGCCCCGCCGACCGCCGTGACGAACGCCTTGCGCGCCTTCCAGTACCCGGCGACGGTCGTCCGGTCGCGGGTGAGGGAGTTCGTCACCGACGCCACCGGGGAGACCGTCGTCAGTCCCTCCAGCACCGCGCGCGCCTTCTCCTCGTACGCCTCCTGCGCGGCCTCGTCCGCGGCGCGGAACTCGACGAGCAGCGCGGTCGTCGGCCCGGGCAGGTCCGCCCAGTCGCCGGGCACGCCCTCGACGCTCACCGAGGCACGCAGGGTGTTGCCGTCCATCAGCTCGACGGCCGAGGCGCCCGCGGCGGTGAACAGGGGAACGGCGGCGGCCGCGGCGGTCAGCGAGCCGAAGAAGAACAGCCCCGCCGTGACCCGCTGCTCCAGGGGCAGGGTGTCGAGGACGACTTCCGAGATGAAGCCGAACGTGCCCTGCGAGCCGACCATCAGGCCCCGCAGGATCTCGACCGGTGTGGAGCCGTCGAGGAAGGCGTCGAGGCGGTAGCCGTTGGTGTTCTTGATCGCGTACTTGGCGCGGATGCGGGCCGTCAGGGCCGCGTCGGACTCGATCTCCGCCTTGAGACGCAGGAGCCCGGCGCACAGGTCCGGTTCGGCGTGCGCGAGCTGCTCGTCCGCATCGGGCTGGGCCGTGTCCACGACGGTGCCCGACGGCAGGACGAACGTGAGCGAGGCAAGGGTGCGGTAGGAGTTGCGATGGATCCCCGCCGTCATGCCGGAGGCGTTGTTCGCGACCACCCCGCCGACCGTGCAGGCGACCGCGCTCGCCGGATCGGGGCCGAGCACGCGCCCGTGGCGGGCGAGCGCCGCGTTGACGCGGGCGATCGTCGTACCCGGTGCGATGCGGGCCCGCGCGCCGCCGTCGAGGACCTCGACGCCGGTCCAGTGGCGGCGCACGTCGACGAGGATGTCCTCGCCCTGCGCCTGGCCGTTGAGCGAGGTGCCCGCCGCACGGAACACGACCTCGCGGCCCTTGCCGTGCGCGTACGAGAGGACGGCCGAGACGTCGTCGATGTCCTCGGGGACCACGACGACCCGGGGCAGGAAGCGGTACGGGCTGGCGTCGGAGGCGTAGCGCACCAGGTCGGATATCCCGGTGAGCACCTTGTCGGCGCCTAGCAGGGCGATCAGCTCGCCGCGAAGGGGCTCGGGGGTGCCTCCGGCGCGGTCCTCGGGGACCCGGTCGGGCGCGGGCGCCCCGGGACGCGCGTCGGGGCGCAGGGCCTCGGGGTCGGGCTCCAGCAGGGGCATCGCGCACCACTCCTCACGGGCTCACCGGACGACCGGGTGAGGGCGCCCGTGACGGACTCGCGGCGCCACCGACGTCAGTGTTTCCGCCGGACCGCTCCGCCGGACCTCCCGGCGGCGCCGCCGCGGCCGAACCGTCCCGGCACCGCACCCGTGCCCGACAACTCCGGCGCCGACCTCGGGCGCCGAGCCGCGTCAGCAGGGATGCTCGGCCCTCGGCACTCCGTCCACCAAGGTGTCCAGCAGTCCGCCGAGCACCTCACGCTGCTCGTCCGTCAATGGAGCCAGGATCTCCTCCGCGGCGCCACGGCGCGCGGCACGCAGCTCCCGCAGGGCGGAGCGGCCCTCGTCCGTGACCTCGATGCGGATCACGCGCCGGTTGGTGGGATCCGGGACCCGGCGCACCTTCCCACCGGACTCCAGGGCGTCCACCAGGGTGGTCACGGCCCGCGGCACCACTTCGAGGCGCTCGGCGAGATCGGCCATCCGAGGCGGTGAGCTGTAGTGCGCGAGGGTGCGCAGCAGGCGCGACTGGGCCGGTGTGATGCCCAGCTCGCGCTGCTCCAGATGGCGCTTCTGGATGCGGTGCACGCGCCGCGTGAGGCGCAGCAACTGCTCGGCGAGCAGGCCGTCGGCATCGGGGGTGGTCATGCGGGAACAATATCAGGATGCGGTTCATTGTGAGTATAGGTAACAATGAGCTAGGCTCCGTCAATCGCCGGATCCTCACGGTGCGCCCGTGGTCCTCGCGTGCAGCATGGACCCGTGGTCCCGTGCTTCCCACAGTCCCGTTTCCCTAGGAGTCCATTGCCTCCCGAACACATCACGTGGAGCCCGCCACCTGCCGACAAGGAACAGCCCCGGCAGGTGCGGCGCATCCTGAGCCTCTTCCGCCCCTACCGGGGCCGCCTCGCGATCGTCGGCCTGCTGGTCGGCGCCGCGTCCCTCGTGTCCGTGGCCACGCCCTTCCTGCTGAAGGCGATCCTGGACACCGCCATCCCGCAGGGCCGCACGGGCCTGCTGAGCCTTCTCGCGCTCGGCATGATCCTCAGCGCCGTCCTGAGCGGTGTCTTCGGCGTCCTGCAGACCCTGATCTCCACGACCGTCGGCCAGCGCGTGATGCACGACCTGCGCACCGCCGTCTACGGCCGGCTCCAGCGCATGTCGCTGGCCTTCTTCACCAGGACGCGCACGGGCGAGGTCCAGTCCCGCATCGCCAACGACATCGGCGGCATGCAGGCCACCGTCACCTCCACCGCGACCTCCCTGGTCTCGAACCTCACCAGCGTGATCGCGACCATCGTCGCCATGGTCGCCCTGGACTGGCGCCTGACCGTGGTCTCGCTGCTCCTGCTCCCGGTCTTCGTCTGGATCAGCCGCCGTGTCGGCAACGAACGCAAGCGGATCACCACCCAGCGGCAGAAGCAGATGGCCGCGATGGCCGCCACCGTCACCGAGTCGCTCTCCGTCAGCGGCATCCTCCTCGGCCGCACCATGGGCCGGTCGGACTCGCTGACGAAGTCCTTCGCCGACGAGTCCGAGGGGCTGGTCGACCTCGAAGTGCGGTCGAACATGGCGGGACGCTGGCGCATGTCCGTCATCGGCATCGTCATGGCCGCCATGCCCGCCTTCATCTACTGGACCGCGGGCGTCGCCCTCCAGCTCGGCGGGCCGACCATCTCGATCGGCACCCTCGTCGCCTTCGTCTCCCTCCAGCAGGGCCTGTTCCGGCCGACGGTCAGCCTGCTGTCCACCGGTGTGCAGATCCAGACCTCCCTGGCGCTCTTCCAGCGCATCTTCGAGTATCTCGACCTGCCGATCGACATCACGGAGCCCGAGCGTCCGGTCCACCTCGACCAGGTCAAGGGGGAGATCCGCTTCGAGGACGTCGAGTTCCGCTACGACGACAAGGGCGCCCCGATCCTCGACGCCATCGACGTCACCGTCCCGGCCGGCGGCAGCCTCGCCGTCGTCGGGCCGACCGGCTCCGGCAAGTCCACGCTCAGTTACCTGGTGCCGCGCCTGTACGACGTCACCGGCGGCCGCGTGACCCTGGACGGGGTGGACGTGCGCGACCTCGACTTCGACACCCTGGCCCGCGCGGTCGGCGTCGTCTCGCAGGAGACCTACCTCTTCCATGCCTCGGTCGCGGAGAACCTGAGGTTCGCCAAGCCCGACGCCACCGACGAGGAGCTGCACACGGCGGCGCGCGCGGCCCAGATCCACGACCACATCGCCGCACTGCCCGACGGGTACGACACGGTCGTCGGCGAACGGGGCCACCGATTCTCCGGCGGCGAGAAGCAGCGCCTCGCCATCGCCCGCACCATCCTGCGCGACCCGCCCGTGCTCGTTCTCGACGAGGCGACCAGTGCGCTGGACACCCGTACGGAGCACGCCGTGCAGGAGGCCATCGACTCCCTGTCGGCCAACCGCACCACGATCACCATCGCCCACCGGCTGTCCACGATCCGTGGCGCCGATCAGATCGTGGTCCTCGACTCCGGCCGCGCGGTCGAGCGCGGAACGCACGAGGAACTCCTGGAGCAGGGCGGCCGCTACGCCGCCCTCGTGGACCGGGACGCCCAACTGGAGCCGACAAGATGACGATATGCCGGGTTTGTGTGCATTAGCGGGTTAACGTGCCCGTCATGCAGATGAACACTCCGCCACGGAGCACGATTCGACTGACGCGCCGGGGCCGGGTCGCCCTCATCGCGACCGGAGCCGTCGTGGCGGCCACCGCCGTGGCGGTGCCGCTGCTCAGCATGGGAAGGGACCAGGACGAGGCCCCCAAGGCCCTGGTCATCCCGGAGGGCTGGCGCTCCGGCCAGGTCTACACAGCCGTCGACAAGGCCCTGCGGATGCCCGCGGGCACCACGAAGAAGTCCCTCGCCAAGGCGAACCTGAAGCTTCCCAACGACGCCGAGGGCAATCCCGAGGGCTATCTCTTCCCGGCGACGTATCCGCTCGGCAAGAAGTCGACGCCCGAGTCGCTGCTCACCTTCATGGTCGACACCGCGAACAAGAAGTTCAACGGAGCGCCGGTCGCCGCGGGAGCCCAGCGCAACGCGATGAACGTCTACCAGGCCGTCACCATCGCGAGCATCGTCCAGTCGGAGGCGGCGACCCCCGCGGACATGGGCAAGGTGGCCCGGGTCATCTTCAACCGCCTGGAACGCGGCATGCCGCTGCAGATGGACTCCACGATCAACTACGCGATGAACCGCTCCACGCTGAACACCACGCAGAAGGACACCCGGCTCAACAGCCCCTACAACTCCTACCAGCGCATGGGGCTGCCGCCCACGCCGATCGCCAACCCCGGCGAGGAGGCGATGCGCGTCGCGATCAACCCGCCCGCCGGCGACTGGCTGTACTTCGTCACGGTCAAGCCGGGCGACACCCGCTTCACGGCCAGCTACGAGGAGCACCAGCGCAACGTCGCCGAGTTCAACCGGAACCAGAGCCGCAAGAGCGCCTCCCCGGCCGCCTCAGCCTCCCCGGCAGCCTCCGCCTCCGCGTCGGCCGCCCGCTGACCCGCACGCCGAGCGCCGCGGGGACCGGCGCGTCGCACCGGGCCACGCGGACCGCCGCACGGGACATCACACGGGGGCCGCCGAGGCCGCCGTCAGCCTCCTGATGTCCCGCACCGCGGCCCGCCCGGCCCGGTTGGCGCCGATCGTGCTCGCGGACGGCCCGTAGCCGACCAGATGGATGCGCGGATCGGCGACCACCCGGGTCCCCTCGACGCGGATGCCGCCGCCCGGCTCCCTCAGGCGCAGCGGAGCCAGATGGTCGATGGCGGCCCGGAAACCGGTCGCCCAGAGGATCACGTCGGCCTCCACCCGCTGTCCGTCCGCCCACTCCACCCCGTCCGGGGTGATCCGGTCGAACATCGGACGCCGGTCGAGCACTCCGTCGGCCAGACCCTGCCGGATCGCGTCGTTCAGCGGCAGCCCGGTCACGGAGACCACGCTGCGGGGCGGAAGCCCCTGCCGTACGCGTTCGTCCACCAGCGCGACCGCGGCCCGCCCGAACTCCTCCGTGAAGGGACCCTCCCGGAAGACCGGAGGGCGCCGGGTCACCCACGTGGTCGCGGCGGCGTACGCCGCGATCTCCATCAGATGCTGAGTGCCCGACGCACCACCGCCCACGACCACCACGTGCCGCTGGGCGAACTCCTCCGGGCCCGGGTACTGCGCCGTGTGCAACTGCCGTCCGCGGAAGGTCTCCTGGCCCGGATAGCGCGGCCAGAACGGCCGGTCCCAGGTGCCGGTCGCGTTGATCAGAGCCCGCGCGGACCACGCCCCGTCGTCCGTCTCCACGAGCAGCCGGCCGGCGGACCCCTCCCGGACCGCCGTGACGTCCACGGGGCGCCGCACCCGCAGGTCGAAGGCGCGTTCGTAGGCGTCGAAGCACTCCCCGACGACCTCCGCCGAGGGGCGGTCCGGGTCGGCGTCCGTGAGCTCCATCCCCGGCAGCTCGTGCATCCCGTGCACCTTGCCGAACGTCAGCGACGGCCACCGGAACTGCCAGGCGCCACCCGGGCGCGGCGCGTGGTCGAGGACGACGAAGTCGCGCTCGGGCTCGTAGCCGCTACGCCGCAGGTGGTAGGCGCTGGACAGGCCGGCCTGGCCCGCGCCGACCACGACCACATCGACCTCACGCGCGCGTACCCCTGTGTCGTTCACGCTTCTACCAACCGGGCCGGGCTCCGGGATCTTCCCGCCGGGCGGCCCGGTGTGAGCCACCCGACGGGGCCGGTGTCACCGGCCGCCGGCCACGAGCAGCGGCGCACCACCGCCTGGGCCGGCCTCCGTCGCGGCCGACAGCAGCCCCCGCGTCGCCAGCTCGGGGATCACGCCTTCCCCGAACCAGTACGCCTCCTCCAGGTGCGGATATCCCGAGAGCACGAAGTGCTCGACACCCAGCGCGTGGTACTCCTCGATCCGGTCGGCGACCTCGGCGTGGCTGCCCACCAGGGCCGTGCCCGCGCCGCCGCGCACCAGGCCGACGCCCGCCCACAGATTCGGCGAGATCTCCAGGCCGTCGCGGGAACCGCCGTGCAGCGCCAGCATCCGCTGCTGGCCCACCGACTCGCTCCGCCCGAGCGCCGCCTGCGCGGCCGCGACGGTGTCCCCGTCGAGATCGTCGAGCAGCCGGTTCGCGGTCGCCCACGCCTCGGCCGACGAGTCCCGCGAGATCGTGTGCAGCCGGATGCCGAACCGGACCGTGCGCCCCTCGCGCTCGGCGAGACCGCGGATCCAGTCCGTCTTCTCCTTCACCTGGGCCGGGGTCTCGCCCCACGTGAGGTAGACGTCCGCGTGCCGGGCCGCGACCGGCCCCGCCGCGGCCGAGGAGCCGCCGAAGAAGACCTCCGGGAGCGGGTCGGGCGGCAGCGCCGTCAGACCGCCCTCGACCTGGTAGTGAACGCCGTCGAAGTCGTACGGCTGCCCGCTCCACACCCCGCGGACGACCGAGAGGAACTCGTCCGTCCGGGCGTACCGCTGGTCGTGCCCGAGGTGGTCCCCGAAACGCCGCTGTTCGGCCGAGTCGCCGCCGGTGACGACGTTCAGGAGCAGCCGCCCGCGCGTCACCCGCTGGTACGTGGCCGCCATCTGGGCCGCGAGCGTCGGCGAGATGACACCCGGCCGGAACGCCACCAGGAACTTCAGCCGCTCGGTGTGCTGGGCGAGCGCCACCGTCGTCAGCCAGGCGTCCTCGCACCAGGTGCCGGTCGGGGTGAGCACCGCCTCGAAGCCCAACTGCTCGGCCGCCTTGGCGATCTGGGCCAGGTACTCGATGTCCGGCGCGCGCACACCGCTCGGCCGGCGTGACCGGTCGAGGGTGTTGCCGGTGTAGGCGTGCCGGTCCACCAGGGTCCGGCCGTCGCCGCCCGTCGGCAGGAACCAGTGCAGGTGAACGGTCATCAGGACTCCTTGAAGACACGGGGAGCGGTGGTCGACGCCGGCAGGTCACCGTTGAACCGGGGGTCCACGAAACCACTGAAGTCGACCTTGCCCGGCAGCAGTTTCAGACCGGTGAAGGTGTCGGCGATGGCCTGTTCGGAGGCGATCAGCGGCTTGTCGACCGCGACCGCGATGCGGCTCGCGTTGGTCCGCTTCACCGACGCGAGCGCCACCTCGTACGGCAGGCCGGTGTCCTTCGCCCACACCTTCGCCCACGCGTCCGGGTGCTCGTAGACCCAGTCCTGGGCGCGGCGCAGCCGCTCCAGATAGTCCCTGACGGCCGCCGTCTTCTTCTTGTCCCGCAGCGCGCCGGGCGCCGCGACCTGGAAACTGAGCCCGTTGACGACCCCCTCGCCGTCGGCCAGGATCCGCCCCTGCTTCGCCTGCAACACCTGCGAGGTGTACGGGTCCCACACCGCCCACGCGTCCACCCTGCCGCTGGTGAACGCGGCCAGCGCGTCGGCCGGCTGCAGGTACTTCACCTTGACGTCGGCCGGAGTGAGCCCGGCCTTCTTGAGCGAGGCGATCAGCTGGTAGTGCGCGGACGAACCCTGCGCCACGGCGATGGACTTGCCCTTCAGCTCCTCGGGCTTCCGCAGCGTCGAGCCCTTCGGTACGAGGATGGCCTCGCCCTGGGAGTTGCCGTGCCAGGCGGCCACCACTGAGATCTTCGAGTGCGCCCCGGCCGCGAAGACGGGCGGCGTGTTGCCGACGCCGCCGATGTCGACGGCCTTGGCGTTGACGGCCTCCAGGAGCGGTGGGCCGGAGGTGAACGTCGACCATTTGATCGTGTAGTCGAGGTCCTTGAGCTCACCGGCGGCCCGGAGAACCGCCTCGGAACCGCCCTTCTGGTCACCGACGTTGAGCGTGAGGGAGCCCTTGCCGTCGGTTCCGGAACCCGTGCTGGTCTCGGCCGCGGAGTTTCCGCCGCAGGCCGCGAGCAGCAGGGTCAGGGGCAGCAGCAGGGCGGCGGGGACGGGACGTCGTCGCATGAGGTTCCGTTCGTGGAGGTGGGTGAACCGAAGTGAGGTGAGCGAGGTGAAGCGAGGTGTGGTGAAGCGAGGTGCGGTGAACGGGCGTGCCGGCCGGTGGGGCGAAATGAGGTGGACCGGCGGGCGGGACGGCCGGATTCAGGCGGCCTCGGCGGCGGTGTCGACGCCGAGCCGTTCCAGCAGCCCGGCCCGGAGTGCGGCGAACCGGGGATCGGCGATGTCGCGGGGGCGTTCCAGGTCGACGCGGGTCTCGTAGGCGATGACGCCGTCGTCCATCACCAGGACACGGTCGGCCAGCAGCACGGCCTCCTCGACGTCATGGGTCACCAACAGGACGGCGCAGCCCCTGCGTTGCCACAGCTCGCCGACGAGCCGCTGCGCCTTGATGCGGGTCAGGGCGTCGAGTGCGCCGAACGGCTCGTCGAGCAGCAGCAGGTCGGGTTCGCGGACCAGGGCCCGGGCCAGCGACGCGCGCTGCGCCTCACCGCCGGACAGTGTCTTGGGCCAGGCGTCCGAGCGGTGGGTGAGACCGACCTCGGTCAGCGCACGCTCGGCCTGTGCGCGGCCGGGCTTCCCGGGCAGCCCGAGCAGCACGTTGCGCCACACCTTCTTCCACGGCATCAGCCGGGGCGACTGGAACGCCACCGCCTTGCGGCGCGGAACCAGGACAGTGCCCTCGATGTCGCGGTCGAGTCCGGCGAGGATGCGCAGCAGCGTCGACTTGCCGCAGCCACTGCGTCCGAGGAGGGCCACGAACTCGCCCGGCCGCACGTCGAGTCGGAGGTGATCGATGACGGCCCGGCCGTCGAAGGAGCGGGTGAGGCCCTCGACCCGTACAGCCGGGGTCGCCTCGGGGCTCACCGGCCCGTGAACGTCGGTCGCCATTGCAGCAACAGCCTTTCGAGGGTACGGACGACGAAGTCGGCGAGCAGGCCGAGGAAGGCGTAGACGATCAGGCAGACCACGATCACGTCGGTCCGCAGGAAGTCGCGCGCCTGGACCATCAGGAAGCCGATACCGGCGTCGGCGTTGATCTGCTCAGCGAAGACCAGTGCGAGCCAGGCGATGCCGAGCGAGTAGCGCAGTCCCGTCATCGCGCCGGGCAGCGCACCCGGCAGGATCACGTGCCGCACGAGTCCCCACCGGGACAGGCCGAGGGACTCACCCGCCTCGATGAGCTGGGAGTCGACGCCGCGGATGCCGGCGTAGACGTTCAGATACAGCGGGAACGACACCCCGAGGGTGATGATCGCGACCTTCGGGGTCTCGCCGATGCCGAACCAGATGATGAACAGCGGGATGAGGCCGACGAAGGGCACCGTCCGCAGCATCTGCACGGAGGCGTCCACCAGGTCCTCGCCGATGCGGAACAGCCCCGAGACCAGGGCGAGTCCGGTGCCGACGAGGGTGCCGAGGAGGAGGCCGACGGCGACGCGTTGCAGGGAGACGCCCATCGCCCCGGGCAGCGAACCGTCCGTGATCAGGTCTCGGCCGACCCGGGCGATGGTGCCCGGAGACGCGAGGACGTCGGGGGTCAACACCCCTGTGCTGCTCAGGAGTTGCCACAGGGCGAGCAGCAGGAGAGGTCCGGAGGTGCGACGCAGCCAGCGCGGCACGCGGGCGCGCCGGGTGGAGGCGGGAACGATGGGTTCGAGCTCGGGTGCCGCGTGGGCCGGTCCGTTCGCGGCTTGGTCCGAGGGGCCGTCCTTGGATATGGGCGACATATCCGGCCCGGACGAGCCGGGCGGGGCGTGACTGATGCTCATGAAGGCTCCACGGGAGGAGGAGAGCGTCCGGAAGGGGGTACGCCGGAACCCCGACACGTCGGCGGCTCGGCGTGCGGACACGGGAGAGCCGGACGTGCGGGTGGGGCGGGGCGCGAGAGCGCTGCGGTGCTAGAGAGGCAAGGTCGTCAGCAGCCGCGGCGACACGCGGCGGAGGCCACCCGCAGCAGGTCGATGTGACCGCGCGTGGTGAGCAGGGCTGAACGCAACATGCGGCAGAAACTAGCCAGCTTGTTGGTGCGCGGTCAACGGTGTCTCGCGGAATGGACCCCGCGTATCACTGCGCGGGCGGTCGGTCGGGTGCGGAATCCGGCGTATGGGAGAGGATTGGAACATGTCCGATGCCTTCACCACGCACGTCCTGAACGTCTCCTCCGGATCGTCCGAGACGGTCGTCGACCTGACCCGCGACTGCGAGGCCTTCCTCCGTGAGGTCGCGGCGGGCCGCGACGGTCTCCTGAACATCTTCGTGCCCCACGCCACCGCCGGGATCGCCGTCATCGAGACCGGCGCGGGCAGCGACGACGACCTCCTTGCCGCGCTGCACACCCTGCTCCCCGCCGACGACCGCTGGCAGCACCGCCACGGCAGCCCCGGCCACGGCCGGGACCACGTCCTTCCGGCGATCGTCCCGCCGCACGCCACCCTGCCGGTGGTGGACGGGAGTCTGGAGCTGGGCACATGGCAGTCGGTGTGTCTCGTCGACACGAACAAGGACAACCCGAACCGTCAGGTCCGGCTGAGTTTCCTCGGCTGAGACGGCACGAGACGGCACCGGCCCGTTCCTCCTCACCGGCACGCGTGGAGCCGACGGCCCTCAGGGACCGTCGGCTCCAACGCGTCCGTACGCGACCTCATATGACGCCACGTCATGCCTGCTCAACTCGTCGTGCGGTGGCCGCGCTCCGTGGTCCAGTAGAGGAGCGCCAGCAGAGGAAGCGCAGCGCCCAGGAGTGTCAGGGCCGTCCAGCCGCCGGCGTGGTAGACGACCGATCCGAGCTGCGAACCGAGCGCGCCGCCCACGAAGAACGTGGCGATGAAAGCGCTGTTGAGCCGGGCCCGCGCGCCCGCGTCGAGCTGGTAGATCGTGTGCTGGCCGAGGATCAGCGTGGTCTGCACGGCCATGTCGATCAGGATCGCCGCCACGGCGATCAGGACGACGCTGTGCCCGCCGAAGCCCGCGACCGCGAAGGCCAGCGCGGCGGCCACGAACGCGGCGCCCGTCATCGGACGGACCAGGCCTCGGTCGGCCCACCGGCCCGCGAAGGGGGCGACCGCCGCGCCCGCGGCACCGACCAGGGCGAACACACCCACCCCGACAGGGGAGTAGTGGAAGCGGGGACCGGTCAGCACGAAGGAGACCGTCGTCCAGAAGGCGCTGAACGCTCCGAACATCGCCGCCTGGTAGAGCCCCCGGCGCAGCAGCACCGGGTGGGTGCGCACCAGACGGAGCGTGGAGCGCAGAACGTGGTGGTAGGGGATCGTCGTGGTGGGGGCGTGCTCGGGCAGGGCCACCCGCAGTGCCACGGCCAGGAGTGCCATCAAACCGGCGGAGCCGAGGAAGACGACCCGCCAGCCGGCCACGTCGGAGACGAGGCTGCTCAGGGTGCGGGAGAGCAGGATGCCGGTGAGCAGACCGCTCATCACGCGGCCGACGACGCGGCCGCGGGCATGGTCGGGCGCGAGGCTCGCGGCGAACGGCACCAGGATCTGGGCGACGACCGAGGTGGCTCCGGCGACCAGTGAGGCGATCAGCAGCATGGGGAAGCTGGTCGCGAGACCCGCCGCCACCAGTGCCAGCGTGGTGACCGTGAGCAGAGCGGTGATCAGGTTCCGCTTCTCCAGGCGGTCGCCGAGCGGGACCAGGAACAGCATGCCGAGGACGTAGCCGACCTGCGTGAGCGTGATGAGCGCTCCGGCCGTCGAGGTGCCGATGTGGAAGACGTCGCTCAGCGAGGAGAGCAGGGGCTGGGCGTAGTAGAGGTTGGCGACCGTCATCCCGGAGGCGACGGCCAGCAGCGCGACCAGCCGGCCGGGCACGCCGGAGGCGGCCTGCGCCGGTGCGGAGCGGCGGGAGGTCCGGACGTCGGACGATGCGGACATGTGCACCTTCTCGAAAGGTGGGCCGGGAAGCCCGGCTCGGGTGGGAACGCCGTGCGGTGACGGCATCCCCTTCGAAGCCGTCACAGGGCACAAGCGCCCGGCCGCGCCTCGATCTTCCTCACCGGATGCGATGGTTCGGGATGTCAGTCATCTCGAACGGAGATGAGCGTGCCGCGTGTGGTCAAGGCGTGGGGCGCACCGGGTGCCGACTCAGCACGGAGACCCTGTTGAAGGCGTTGATGGTGATCGCCACCCAGATCACCGCGGAGATCTCGTCGTCCGACAGGACCCGTCGCGCCGCGGCGTAGGCGGTGTCCTGCGCGCCGCCGTTCGCGGGCTCGGTGGTCGCCTCGGCGAGGGCCAGCGCCGCACGCTCCCGGTCCGTGAACAGCTCGGTCTCGCGCCACGCGGCCAGGACACCGAGCCGCCGGGCGGAGTCACCGGCCCGCAGCGCCGCCCTGGTGTGCACGTCCAGGCAGAAGGCGCAGCCGTTGATCTGGGACACCCGCAGGTTGACCAGCTCCACCAGCACCCGGTCCAGGCCCGCTTCGGCGGCGACGGCCCGCACGGCCTCGGACGTCTCGACCAGCGCGTGATAGGCCTTCGGACTCTGCTTGTCGACGAAGACCCGCCGGTCCGTCGCTTCGGCTGCCGTGTCGCTCACCCTCGACTCCTTCGTGGACCGTGCCCGGCCCCGCTGGGCTCCACCGGCACGCTGGTGATCATTGTCCTACGATCCCCGTACGACGATCCGGCGGCCCCCGACGAGCCGGCCGCGCGGGGACCCGGGAAGGACACGCGGACGCTCCGGTGACGACGTCGGGCGGCGGCGGGACGAGCCGTGGCCGGAACCGGTGATGGTTTGCCCACTCCCGTGAACACGCGGGCGCACGCGGCTACTTCGCGGGGATCTTCTGCTCGAACCAGACGACCTTGCCGCTGCTCACCCTCGTCGCACCCCACCGCAGGGCGAGCTGGTCGACCAGGAACAGACCGCGGCCGCACTCGTCGCCCGGCGCGGCCTCCCGCATCCGGGGCACCAGCGGCGAGTCGTCGGTCACCTCGCAGCGCAGCACCTCGGTGCGCAGCAGCCGCAGCGAGATCGGCCGCGAGGCGAAGCGCACGGCGTTCGTCACCACCTCGCTGACCATCAGCTCCGTCGTGTCGAGCAGGGCGTCCAGACCCCAGCGCCGCAGGGCCCTGCGGATCAGCCGGCGCGCCTGGCCCGCGGTCATCGGATGAGGGGCCAGGTACCAGTAGGCGACGCTGTCCGGCGGGAAGCCCTCGAACCGGGCGGTGAGCAGGGCGATGTCGTCGTCCCGGGTGCCCGGGCCGAGCGTCCCGAGGACGTGGTCGCACAGTGTCTCCAGCGAGGCGGGCCCGGTGGCGGTGGTCTGCAGGCGGAGCCGCAGCTCCTCCACGCCGCTCCCCACGTCGGTGGTGCGCGACTCGACCAGCCCGTCCGTGTACAGCACCAGGGTCGCCCCGGTGGGCGCGGCCATCTCCACCGACTCGAAGACGACACCTCCGACACCGATCGGGGCGCCGGGCGGGACGTCCAGCACCTCGGCACGGCCGTCCTCGTGCAGCAGCACGGCGGGCGGATGTCCGGCGTTGGCCATCAGCAGGCGATGCGATATCGGGTCGTAGATGGCGTAGAGACAGGTCGCCATGTGATCGCTGCCGAGCCGCTGGGCCTGCTCGTCGAGATGGTGCAGCACCTCGTGGGGCGGCAGGTCGAGGCCGGCGAGGGTCTGCACGATGGTGCGGAGCTGGCCCATGATCGCGGCGGACGTCATGGAGTGCCCCATGACGTCGCCGACGACGAGCGCGACCCGGTTGCCGGGCAGCGGGATCGCGTCGTACCAGTCGCCGCCGACCTGGGCGGTCTTCGAGGCGGGCAGATAGCGGCTGGCCAGCCGTACGCCGGTGGGTTCGGGCAGCGACGACGGGAGCATGGTGTGCTGCAGCGTGTCCGCCACGGCGGCCTCGTGGCCGTACATCACCGCCTTCTGCACCCCGAGCGCGGTGTGGGTGGCCAGTTGCGAGGCGACGAGCAGGTCGTCCCCGGTGAACGCCGGGCGGTCGGCGCACCGGAGCAGCACGACCGTGCCCATGACGTGATGGCTGCCGTGCAGCGGGGCGATGATCAGGCGGTGGCCCGGCGCCAGCGGGCCGGGCGGGTGACCGCCGGATGCGAGCAGTTCGTCGACGGCGGACGCGTTCCCGGGTGCGTCCCCGAAGGCGGGACGTCCGTCCAGCAGCAGTTCCGCGAGACGCCCGCCGCCGGCCGGCTCCACTCGCTCGGCGACCTCCGGGAGGACGGGTGCCGAAGGGCCGTCGACGGGCGGAGCCCCCGGCGCGTTCCCGGTGGCCGGCGGGCCGGGGACCTCGCCGCCGTGCAGGCGCAGCACGACGGGTGCGGCCGGCCGTTCCGCCCCCACCGGCAGCGGGTCGTCGAGATGGATGTGGATGGCGTCGGCGAACGCGGGGACGGCGGCCCGTCGCAGCTCCCGGAGCGTCTCGTCGAGGTCCATCCCGCGGGCGATCCGCCGTGTCGCCACGTCGAGGTACCGCAGACGGTCCGTCTGCGGCAGGCCGTCCTCGGTCACCGTGGCCACCGGGCCGGTCGTCACGCCGGGCGGACCCGTCGGGGCGACGGGCGTCCCGGCCGCCGCCACGGCAGGTGCGACGGACACCGCGGCGGACGAGGGAAGGCCGTGCGGCAGGGGAGTGCCCTCATGGGCGATGTGGTGCTCGGTCACGCGATCTGTCCCGTCCGGTGGGTGCGCGGTCCGCGGCTCGGACCGGCCTCCTCAGTCGCTCCGCCGGCAGCAGAGGAAGACCTGCTCCTCCGGCGGGACGTCGGCCACCGAGGGGGCGTACGTGTACGAGGTCTCGTCGACGATCTCGAAACCGGCCGCCTCGACGACCTTGTGCAGGTCCTCCCGCAGATAGCCGGACACCCTGATCGTGTTCCCCAGGAACGGGATGGCGAAGTTGTCCACGTCGGCCTCGACCATCGACAGGGCGAACAGGCCCCCGGGGACGAGCAGATGACGGATCGTCCGCAGCGCGAGAGGAATCTCGGCGCGGGGCAGCATCAGCAGCGAGAAGAAGGCGGCGACCGCGTCGAAGCGGCCGAGGTCGCGGGGGCCGCCCGGCCGCAGGTCCGCGATGTCGGCCTGGTGGAACGTGCCCTCGGGGACGGACTCGCCGGCGAGCTTCACCATGCCGGGCGACAGGTCGATGCCCGTGACCTCCAGGCCGGCGTCCGCCAGCTGGCGCGCGGTCGGTACCCCCGTTCCGCACCCCAGGTCCAGCACGCGCGACCCGGCGGCGAGCGACTCGACCAGCCAGGTGCCGGCCGCGACCTGGCCCTCCTTGTGCGGGAAGGCCTCGTCGTAGCGGTCGCCGATGGAGTCGAAGGCGTTCGCCTGACCGGTGCGATCGAGCCGCATGCTCTCGTAATCAGTCCCGTGATTGCTGTTGATCACGAAAGTACCTTCCAAGGGGTCGATCGAGTGATTGCGCTATCCGACCGAAAATGGCCGTGACGAGATCTCCGAGCCGAAACAGTCGCTCAGGAGACGTCAATTCGGAACGATAGTCGTTCAATGTTCGGTCGGATGCCAGAGTGGCTGAAGTTGACTCACGGTCAACGAAGTTGAGGGCCGAGCGCACGGTCAGCCGCGTCTCCACTCGTCTTCGGGTGCCGCATTCCGTCCCGGGCCCCGGAATCCCCCGAGCGCCGCCTCCCCGTACCGGAATGCGTAATTCGTGGAAGGATCGTGTTCAGTCCCGGACCCGGAGGTTGTCGTGGCCGTACGCCGTGTCGGACTGGTCGTCCACCAGGGACGGACGGAGGCCGACGACGCCGCCCGCGCCGTGCACGACTGGTGCGCGGCGCGCGGCATCCGGTGCACCGAGATCGACGTGTGGGCCAAGGACCACCAGCGCCGAGGCGGCCGGGCGGAGGCCGAAGCGGCCGGAAACCCGGACCTCGTCGTCACGCTCGGCGGCGACGGCACCTTCCTCCGTGGCGCCCGCATCGCCCTCAAGAGCGACGCCAGTGTGCTGGGCGTCGACCTCGGCAAGGTCGGCTTCCTCACCGAGGTGCCCGCGGCCGAGGTGACCGAGGCGCTCGACTCCGTCCACGACGGCCACGCGGTGGTCGAGGAGCGCATGACCCTCACCATGCGCGCGTCCCGGGCCCTGGAGATCCCCGCGGGCATGGAGGCCCTGCTCCACTACGGGCGTGGCCCCGCGCTGCCGCCGCCCCTGGTCCGGCCCGAGACGACCGAGGGGGACGGCTGGGGGGTCGCCCTGGACGTCATGGCCCTGAACGACGTCGTCCTCGAGAAGCTGGCCCGGGACCGCCAGGTCAGCGTCGGCGTCTACATCGCCGGACGGCGACTGGCCTCCTACTCCGCGGACGCCTTCGCCGTCGCCACGCCCACCGGATCGACGGCGTACAGCTTCGCCGCCGGCGGTCCCGTGCTCTCCCCGCACATGGACGCGGTGGTGTTCACGCCGATCGCCCCCCACATGACCTTCAACCGCAGCGTGGTGGCCGCGCCGGACGAGCCCGTCGCCCTGCGGGTGCTGCCCCACTCGGGTCAGGCCGCCGTCAGCATCGACGGCCAACTGCGCGGCGTCGTCGATCCGGGCGACTGGATCGGGGTCTTCCGGGCCCCGCAGCGGGTCCGCCTCATCCGGCTGCGACCGACCGACTTCTACGGCCGGCTGCGGGAGCGGTTCCGGCTGACCGACGCGCCGGCCACCGCCGCCGACGCGGAAGCCGCTCCGTTCTTCCGCCCCGACAGCCCCATCCCGCCGGACCTCGCCGGGCTGCGCCTGCCGCCGCCCTCGGCGGCGCGCTGACGGAAGCCGCGCACCACCGGGCCCGGCCCGGTGATCGCCCCGCGCACGGCGGGCCGGGCGCCATCGATTGCGAACTTTCCGCATCCGGCTGTCGATCCGGCCCCCTCCCGTTCGACGCCCGGGTGAGAGCGGAGAACGACGACCTCGGGAGCACGCCATGGCGAAGCTGCGCGTACACGACATCACCGTCTCGCTGGACGGCTACGCCGCCGGTCCCCACCAGCGGCTGGAGCACCCGCTCGGCGAGGGCTTCGACGGGATGCACGATTGGATGTTCGCCGCGCTGCGCGATCTGGCGGACGGCAAGGGCGGCGTCGACGTCGAGTACGTGGCACGCGGCGAGGAGAACATCGGCGCGACGATCATGGGCCGCAACATGTTCGGGCCCCGGCGCGGACCCTGGGAGGACGAGTCCTGGACGGGCTGGTGGGGGGCCGACCCGCCCTTCCACCACGACGTGTTCGTGCACACGCACCACCTGCGGCCCTCCGTCACGATGGAGGGCGGGACGACCTTCCACTTCACCGACGAGCCCGTCGAGACGGTCCTCGCCCGCGCCGTCGAGGCGGCGGCGGGCAAGGACGTCCGGATCGGCGGCGGCCCGTCCACCGTCCAGCAGTACCTGCGCGCCGGTCTCGTCGACGAGATGCACCTCGCCGTCCTCCCGCGGCTGCTGGGTCGCGGCGAGCGCCTGTTCGACAACCTCGGCGACGGGATCGACGGCTACCGGGTCGCCGAACTCGTCGGTTCGCCCACCGCCACCCACGCCGTGCTCGTCCGCCGCTGACCCGTCCAGCGGGCGGACGTGCCGGCCCTGGCCCGACGGGGAGGCGGGGCGGACCCGGCGGACGCACATCCTGCGGGCGCCGACCGGTAGACGGCGCCGACCGTGCGCGCATGGACCGACAGCGGGCGCCGCCCGTGCGTGTGCCGGTCCCGGCCGGCGCCCGTCAGGCGGGCACCGACTCTGCGCGAGTGCCGACGGACAAGGGCTGGAAGATCCCCTCGCGGCGACCTCGGAGGGGCCGCCGTCCCAGGACCGTGCGCCGTCGGACGGGCCGCCTGCTCAGGGCCGCGTGCCGTCGGACGGGCCGCCTGCTCAGGACCGTGCGCCGTCGGACGGCCCGCCCGCTCAGGACCGTGCGACCTCGGCCGCGAGCCAGTCGTACGCGGCGCGTGCCGTGAACGCGCTCTGGCCGCCCCGGAAGAGGAGGTCGGCCTCGGCGAAGGCGGGGTCGCCGGCCTGCGCGGCGACGTAGGGAACGGCGACGCAGCGCATGCCGGCCGCGCGTGCCGCGGTCGCCCCCGGTGCGGCGTCCTCCAGGACCACGCAGCCGGACGGATCGGCGCCGAGCCGGCGTGCCGCCTCCAGGAAGACGTCGGGGGCGGGCTTGCCGTGCGCGACCTCGTCGGCCGAGACGGCGGTCGTCACGAGAGCGGCCAGCCCCGTCCCGGTGAGGATCGCCGCGATCGCCTCGGGAGAGGAACCCGAGGCCACGGCCATCGGGACGCCCTCGGCGGCCAGCAGTTCCACGAACCCGCGCATCTCTGGATAGACGTGTGTGGAGGCGCGGGCCAGCTCCAGATAGCGGCGGTTCTTCTCGGCCAGCAGGTCGTCGAGCGGTGCCGTCAGTCCGTAGCGCTCCCTCCAGAGCGCCAGGGTCTCCCGGGTGCTGACACCGACGTACCGCTCGTGGTCGGCCCAGGTGAAGTCCGTGACCCCCTGCCCGGCGAGGGTCTGACGTCCGGCTTCGAAGTAGTTCGGTTCGCTGTCCACGAGCGTTCCGTCGAGATCGAAGATGACCGAGATCCTGCCGAGAGCGCTCATGCGGTCCAGGATGCCAACCGCCTCCCGGCCGTCGTGGCCCCCCTCACGCCTCAGCCCTCGGCTTCCCGCCCGATCGACTCGACCAGCGGCAGCAGCCGGTGCGGGACGCGCTCGCGCAGCGTCACCTCGGTACGGGTGCGCACCACGCCGGGCAGGCTGATCAGGGACTGGATCACGTCCTCCAGGTGGGCGTTGTCGCGGGCGGCGACGCGGGTGATCAGATCACCGCCACCGGTGATCGAGAACGCCTCGATGATCTCCGGCACGGTGGCGAGGGCGTCACCCACGTCGTCGAGATGGCCCTGCGTGACTTCGATGTGCACGAAGGCGAGCACCGGGTGCCCGAGGGCCGCGGGGGAGAGCGCCGGTGCGGTCCCGGTGATCACTCCGTCCCGCTCCAGCCGGTCCAGGCGGGCCTGGAGCGTGCCGCGGGCGACGCCGAGGATGCGGGCGTACTCGCGCACGCTGGTGCGTGGCTGCTCCAGCAGCAGGCGCAGGATGCGGGTGTCCAGCTTGTCCACGGCCATGGTCCGTTGGCCTCTCTGTGGCCGACAACGATCGTGCGCCACTGTACCAATGGTCCAGTCATGGGCGAGCCGGTTGAGCCAGGCGCACGCTCCTGCTTACCTTGTGCGTATTCATGGCGCTGCGCAGCGCCGGACGGCAAGGTCGCCGTACCGGACCCGCGGCGCCTTTCGTATGCGCGGACGTGCCTGTCGAACCGGTGCGGAAGGGCGAAGTGGGGGGCGGGCGGCCGACGGTGAAGAAGATGTTCATGGCTCCGGATCCGGGACTGTTCCGGCTGCGGGTCTCGCTCCGGGCGGTCCTCGGGATCGGCCTGGCGGTGACCCTGTGCGAGCTGGCCGGGCTCTCGCTCCCCGCGTCCGTCACCGGCGGACTCGCGGCGCTCCTCGCCCTGTTCACCGTCGGTGACCCGACGGTCCGCGGGCAGGCCGGCACGACCGCTCTGCTCCCGGTCGTCGGCCTGCCGGTCCTGGCGCTCGCCACCGCGCTGCAGGGCACGCCGACGCTGCGCGACGCGAGCTGGCTCGCCGTCGTCTTCGCCGGGGTCCACGCCCGCCGCTGGGGACCGCGCGGACACGCGCTCGGCATCTTCGCGTTCATGATGTTCTTCGCCACGCAGTTCCTGCACGCCGTCCCGGGCCAGCTCCCGCAGCTGTACGCGGCCGTCGCGCTGTCGCTCGCGGCGTCCTCGGCGGTGCGCTTCGGCGCCTGGTGCGTGGAGCGGCGCACCCCCCTGCCCGCGGCGCCGGTACCGCTGGACGGACGCGGCCTCGCCCGCCCCGCCACCCGTCAGGCCTTCCAGGCGACGGCGGCCTGCGCCTTCGCGCTCGTCGCCGGTCAGTTGCTCTCGCACGACCGCTGGTACTGGGCCGTCGGCACCGCCTGGTGGATCTTCGTGAACACGGCCTCGCGCGGCGAGACCCTGGTCCGCGGCTTCCGGCGGGTCGTCGGCACGGTCGCCGGGATCGGGGCGGGGCTCCTGGTCGCCGTACCGCTGCACGGCGCGCCGGCGCCCACCGCCGCGCTCGTCGCCGTGTGCGTCTTCGGGATCTTCTACACGGCGGCTCTCTCGTACAGCTGGATGATGTTCTTCGTCACCGTCATGGCCGGTCTGCTGTACGGACTGCTCGGTGTGCTGCACCCGGGTCTGCTCGGGCTCCGGTTCGCCGAGACCGCCGTCGGCGCGCTCGGCGCGGCCCTCGCGGTGGCCTTCGTCCTGCCGATCACGACCCATGCCGTGACCGACCGGTGGATCGAGCGGGCCCTGCACGCCGTGCACGGGTGCACCGCGGCGGCGGCCCGGCGCCTCGCGGGCGACGCCCAGGCGGACCCCGCGCCGCGTGCGGGGGAGCTCGAAGCACTCCTGGGGCGCGTACGGCTGTCCCTCGCGCCCCTCGTTCACCCGCTCAACCCCATGCGCGAACGCCGGGCACGAGCCCGTGCGGTCCTCGCCCTGCTCGACGACTGCGCCCGCGAGGTACGCGGTCTCGCCGCCGTCGCCGCCGATCCGGACGCCTCCCACGACGCCCGCCTCACGGCGGCCTGCCGACGGGTCGAGACCGCGATGGAAGCCCTGGTCGGCGCCGTGCCGGGCGGCGCGCTGGACGCTCACCACGGCGCTACCGGACACCATCCCGGGGCCGAGCAGGCGCTCGCCCATCTCCATGGCCTGGAGCGGGCACTCGTCGACCTGGCGACGCCGTTGCGCGGCTCCCGGCTCGTCGGCGCCTGACGCCCCCTCGCCCGTCGCCGTCCCGCGTTCTGTCCCGTTTCGGTGGACACCGATGCCCGGAATGGGGCAGATTTACCGGCCACGTACAGGGTGGATCAACACTCCCGCCGGGTAACTCCGCGGCCATCGGACGCACGGACACCGCGGGCCGTGCCGGAGTGGCCCCGCGGGCGGATCTCTTGGGGGCGGCACCATGCGCGACTTCCCGCGCGGGACCAGACACGAAGAGCGCGGCGCGGACGGCCCGATCGACGGGGGCACCGGCGGGGCGGACGGCCGGAGGGTTACGGACACCGGTGGCGCGGACGGCCCGAGGGGAACGGACGCGGGCACCGGAGGCGCGGCGGCTGCCGGGGACGTCACGGACGGGCTGCCCCCGACCGGTGGCGGCGAGGGGCCGGGCGGCTGGCTGGAACGCCTCAGATACGCCGACGACCCGGGAGTCCCCGTCGACGCGCCACGGACGGAGGGTGCCTCCGTGTCGGTCGTCCCGCTGGACGCCCGCCACCCCGGCGCGGCCACCGGCACCCGCACCCTGCACGCGCGGCTCGACGCCGTGGCGCGGCTGCTGACCGGCCCGGGCGCCGTGCCGCCTCCGCCGCTCCCCGGGCTCCGGGGTCGCCTGGTCCCCGGTGCCCCCGCGCACGACGACCGGAGCTGTCCCGTCGCCGGGGACGGCCGGACCGCCCCGGGAGCGCGCACGGGCACGCACCGCGCCGATCCGGCTCCCGGTCCGGCTCCCGTTCCGGAGCGGCCGGACCCCGGCTTCCACGAACTGCTCCGCGCCGCCGGTGAGTTCGTGGTCCTGCACCACACCGAGGAGCGTCTCGGCGATCCGGCCGGCCGTCTCGCCGCCGTGCGTGCGGAGATCGCGGACACGGGGACCTACCGGCACACCACGGGCGAACTGGTCTTCGGCGCGCGGGTCGCCTGGCGCAACGCCAACCGCTGCATCGGCCGGCTGTACTGGAACTCGCTGACGGTGCGCGACCGCAGGGACGTGCGGGACGCACAGGGGGTCGCGGAGGAGTGCGCGGAGCACCTGCGCGAAGCCACCCGTGACGGCCGCATCCGGGCCCTCATCACCGTCTTCGCGCCCGACGCGCCGGACCGGCCGGCCCCCAGGATCTGGAACGAACAGCTCGTCCGGTACGCCGGGTACCCGCGTCCCGACGGCGGCGTGACCGGCGACCCGCGCAACACCGGCCTCACCGACGCCGCCCGCCGGCTCGGCTGGCCCGGCGGCCCCGGCACCCCCTTCGACGTCCTGCCGCTGCTGGTCCAGGACGCCGGTGCCCGGCCGCGCTGGTTCGAGCTGCCCGAGGACGCGGTCCTCGAAGTCGATCTCACGCACCCGGAGCACGCCTGGTGGCCCTCCCTCGGCCTGCGCTGGCACGCGGTGCCCGCCCTCTCCGACATGTGCCTGGAGATCGGCGGCATCTGCTACCCCGCCGCGCCGTTCAACGGCTGGTACATGGGCACCGAGATCGGCGCCCGCAACCTCGCCGACACCGACCGCTACGACCTGCTGCCCGTCGTCGCCGAACGCCTCGGCCTCGACACCCGTACCGACCGCTCCCTGTGGAAGGACCGCGCCCTGGTCGAGCTGAACCGTTCCGTCCTGCACTCCTTCGACAGCGCCGGGGTCACGGTCACCGACCACCACACCGAGTCCCGGCGCTTCCTCACGCACCTGGGCCGCGAGGAACGGAAGGGCCGCCGGGTGGGCGCCGAGTGGTCGTGGATCGTGCCGCCGATCTCCGCCAGTGCCACGCCGGTCTTCCATCGCACCTATGAGACCGTCGAACGGAACCCGGCCTACGTGCACCACCCGGAGGCACTCGAACGAGCCCGGGGCGCGGGCGACTTGTGACGCGGGACGTCCGAAGCGCCTCGGCCTCCGGGTGCCCGGACACGGCCGGACCACGCGGAGGCGAAGGACACCGCCCCCGCGGAGGCGCGGGCCGACGCGTTCGTGCACGCGGCCGGCGTGAGGCCTGGCGGCCATCGGTGCCCGTACACCGGCCCTGGTCTAGACCGCAGGACCCCGGCTGCTACCGTCGCCCCCGAGCAGGCGGGACCGAGAGGGGACAGCTGTGACAGGCGGCGGCAGGCGGCAACAGAGGGCGTACATCGGCTCGTTCACGGCGGCGGGAGGTCGCGGTGTCCTCACCGCGGCCGTGGACCCGGACAATGGCGCGCTGACCGTCCTGAGCGCGGTCGACGGAGTCCCCGACCCCTCGTACCTGGCCCTGTCTCCTGCCGGGGACCACCTCTACGCCGTCAGCGAGACGGCCGACGGTGCCGTGGCCGCCTACCGCGTGCACGCCGACAAACCGGAACTGACCGGCCCGCCGACCCGGATCGGCGGCAGTGGCCCCACGCACCTGAGCGTCTTCGACGGACACGTGCTGACCGCCAACTACGGCTCCGGCAGCGTCTCCGTCCTGCCCGTGCGTCCCGGCGGCGGTCTCGCCGGGGCCGCGTCCAGCGTGCTCCGCCACACCGGTTCGGGACCGCACACGCCCCGCCAACAGGGCCCGCACGCCCACCAGGTGCAGCCCGACCCCACCGGCCGCTGGGCGGTCAGCGTGGACCTCGGCACGGACTCCGTCCGTGTCTGCGCCCTCGACGGCGGCGAACTCACCGTGCACCGCGAGATCGCCCTGCGCCCCGGTTCCGGGCCGCGCCACCTCGCCTTCCACCCCGGCGGCGAACACGCCTACGTCCTCAACGAACTCGCCCCGACCGTCACGGTCTGCCGCTGGGATGCCGCCGAGGGCTCGCTGCGGCCGGTCGGCGAGACGCCGGTGCTGACCGGTGTCCCGGACGGTGACGCGTTCCCGTCGGGCATCGCCGTCTCGCCCGACGGCCGCTTCGTGTGGACCGCCACACGTGGCCAGGACGTCGTCTCCGTCCTCACGCCCGACGCGGTGGGCGAGGGACTCCGACTGGTCGCCACGGTGCCCTGTGGCGGCGTCTGGCCCCGCGCGCTGACCGTCGATCCCTCGGGCCGCTTCCTGTACGCCGCCAACGAGCGCTCCGGCGACGTGACCTGGTTCGTCGTGGACCCGGACACGGGCGTGCCGCGCCGCGGTGGGTCGGTCGAGGCGCCCGCCGCGTCCTGCGTGGTGTTCGGCTGAGCGACCGCGTCGCCGCGGCTCCCGTGGGTGCCGGGCCTAGGCACCGACAGCGCCACGGTCACGGCCCTTCGTGCGGGACGACGGCGACCGTCTCGCCTGAGTGCGCCTACCGGGCGCGCAGAGCACCGACGGCATCCGGCGTCGGACGACGCCAGGCGCCCCGCACACGGAAAGGGCCCGCTCCTGTCACAGGAGCGGGCCCTTTCCGTACGACCCGGACGCGCCGTCCGGGTCGGGGGCCCACGGTCGGGGCGCCCTGGTCAGCGGACCGGCGCACCCTGGGTCTGCGGCGGGGCGATGCCCAGCGCCGACGTGTACTGGGCCAGCGCGAGCTTGCCGATCGCCGGGTACGGGCCGAGGGCCTCGGCGGCGTGGCAGCCGGCCTCCTTGGCCGCCGCTTCGAGCAGACCGGAGTCCAGCTCCGGGCCGATCAGGTACGGGGCCAGCGCGAGCTGCTGCGAACCGGAGTTGCGCAGTTCCTCGGCGACGGCCGCGATCGAGCCCTCCTCGTCGAGGGCCGCCGCCATCACGGGCACCGCGAGCCGCGCGGCGAGCAGCATGCCGGTGATGCCGGCTGCCTGAACGGCCTCCTCGCCGCCCACCGCGGCGAGCACGATACCGTCCGCGGCGGTCGCCACGGTGAACAGGCGCGCGCGGTCGGCGCGGGCCAGACCGGCCTCGGAGAGCCGCACGTGCAGCGCCTCGGCGAGCAGCGGGTGCGGGCCGAGGACATCGGTCAGTTCGGCCGCGACACGGCTCTCCATGACCGCCTGGCGGACGCGGCGCAGCAGCGCGTTGTCCGGACCGGCGAGCAGCGGCACGACGATGGCGACCGGGCCGTCGGGCTCGGCCACGTCGGAACCGGCGGCACGGGCCTGCTCGAAGCGCGCGGCGCGCTCCTCGGAGGCGTGGACCAGCGCGGACTGCAGCGTGGGGAACTCGTCGTCCCCGTCCAGGTACCCGATACGGGCGTCGAGGCCGGGGAGCTCGGAGCGCGCGATGCTCACGACCTCCTCGGCGAGGCTGCGCGTGGCGGCGCTGGGGGTGCCCGGCACCGCGAGGAGGAGCGCGGGCGCGCCCTCGGGAGCCGCCAGGGGCTCCGGACGGCGGTGCCGTCCGGGCTGGCGGGGTCGCGGCATTCGTACTGGCAGGCCGGACGCGGGCCCAGTGGGGGAGCTCATGGCGCCGCATGTTACTGGCTTCTCGGGTTCCCCTGTTCGGGGAGGGTGCAGGTGAGCGGTATCCGTCCGCTTTTGTCTGATGAGTTACGTACCGATCAGAAGTGATCGGTACTCATCGCCTTGTCGGTCCTACGCCGAATTCAGAGCATCGATTTCCGGATAGGGCTTTTCAGCCACCACGTACAACATCCGGTCGTCCTGGGGGAGTGTGAGCCTGCCGTCCGCCAGGGCGACGGCGATCCGCAGCGCCCCGTCGAGCGGGTCCCCCGCGGCGGCCACCAGCCGCGCGTGCGGCACCCGCGCGGCCAACTCCTCGCGCAGCGGCGCGAGAAGCGGCTCGCCCATCCTGAACAGACCTCCGGTGAGCGCGAGGAGCGGCTCGCCGTCGGGCGGGCAGGCGGCCGCCGCCGACTCGGCCATGTGCCGTGCGGCGGACCGCAGGATGTCCGCGGCCACCGGGTCGCTCCCGGCGCGGGCGGCGACCTGCGGGGCGAAGGAGGCGAGCACGGCCGGCCGGTCGGTACGCGGGTACAGACGGCCCGGCAGCTCGGACATCGGCCCGAACACCTCCTCGGCCCCGGCCAGCAGCTCCGGCGAACCGCCCTGCCGCCCGTCGAAGGCCCGCAGAGCAGCCTCCAGGCCCGCTCGCCCGATCCAGGCGCCCCCGCCGCAGTCGCCGAGCAGATGGCCCCAGCCGTCGGCCCTGCGCCACGACGTGAGGTCGGTCCCGATCGCGATCATGCCGGTGCCCGCGGCGATCACCGCACCGGCCCGCGGGCCGAGAGCGCCGGTGTACGCGGTCACCGCGTCGGCCACCAACGCGAGCCGCCGTACGCCGAGTTCACGCTCCAGAGCGGCGGGAAGCTCGTCCCGCAGCTCGTCACCGAGCGTCGCCAGGCCCGCCGCGCCGACGGCCACCGCCCCGAGCCGCACGGCGCCGGCGTCGTCCATCAGCCGGCCCGCCATCGGCAGCAGTTGCTCCAGCAGATGGGCGGCCGAGATGCCCCGCGGCCCGGTGCGGACCGGTTCCCCGGAGGTCAGGGGGTCACTCAGCGCGATCGGTTCGGCGGCCGTCAGCCCTTCTCGACCTGCGGTGGTCCCGGCGTCGTACGCCGTCCCGTGCGCCGCGAGGACCGCGCGCAGCCCGGAACCGCCCGAGTCCACCGCCAGCACGACGGAGGGGCCCGGAGCGTCCTGGCGCGTCTCGCCTCCGGCGCCGGGGGTCACGGCAGACGCCAGTCCACCGGCTGGGCGCCCTGCCTGACCAGCAGGTCGTTGGCGCGGCTGAAGGGGCGGGACCCGAAGAAGCCGCGGTCGGCCGACATGGGGGAGGGGTGCGAGGACTCCACCGACGGCAGATCACCCAGCAGAGGGCGGAGGTTGCGGGCGTCGCGGCCCCACAGGACGGACACCAGCGGGCGCCCGCGGGCGGCCAGCGCCCGGATCGCCTGCTCGGTGACCTCCTCCCAGCCCTTGCCGCGGTGGGCGGCCGGGCTGCGGGGAGCCGTGGTGAGCGCCCTGTTGAGCAACAGCACGCCCTGCCGCGTCCACGGGGTGAGGTCGCCGTCGGACGGCTGCGGCAGCCCCAGGTCGGTGGTCAGCTCGCGGTAGATGTTGATCAGGCTCGGCGGCAGCGGACGCACGTCCGGGGCCACCGAGAACGACAGGCCCACCGCGTGTCCCGGTGTCGGGTACGGGTCCTGCCCGACGATGAGGACGCGCACCTCGTCGAAGGGCTGCTGGAACGCCCGCAGGACGTTCGCGCCGGCCGGTAGATAGGTGCGTCCCGCGGCGATCTCCGCGCGCAGGAAGTCGCCCATCTCGGCGATCCGTCCGGCGACGGGTTCGAGGGCTTTCGCCCAGCCCGGTTCGACGATTTCATGCAACGGTCGTGGTGCCACGGCGTCACCCTACTGCCGCACCCACGACGGAGATCAACCGGTGCCGTCCGCCGATCACGGATGACCGTTTCACCGGCACATCGGGCCTTCGCCGGACAAGATGCCTCTGCCCGTGGGGCGTTGAGGTCTCCCGGAACCGCGGACGGCCCGACGTCAGGCCAGGACCGCCGCGCGGACGCACAGGACGTCCGGCAGGTGCGAGGCGAGCTGCGCCCAGGAGTCGCCGTCGTCCGCGGACGCGTAGACCTCGCCGTTGCGATTGCCGAAGTACACACCGGCCGGGTCGGCGTCGTCCGTGCACAGGGCGTCGCGCAGCACCGTGCCGTAGTGGTCCCCCGTGGGCAGGCCCGCCGTGAGCGGCTCCCAGCTCCGTCCCGCGTCCGAGGTCCGGAAGACGCGGCATCTCCGGCCGGCCGGCACCCGGTCGGCGTCCGCGTTGATGGGGAAGACGTACGCCGTGTCGCCCCGGTGCGGATGGGTCGCCGCGGCGAATCCGAACGTCGACGGCAGGCCGGCGCCGATGTCGGTCCACCGTCCGCCCGCGTCGTCACTGCGGTACACACCCCAGTGGTTCTGGAGGTAGAGGCGGTCGGGGTCCGCGGCGTCGCGCGCGACCTTGTGCACGCACTGCCCGAACTCCGGATCGGGGTCCGGCAGGAAGAC
This sequence comes from Streptomyces sp. NBC_01428, assembly GCF_036231965.1. NCBI lineage: Bacteria > Bacillati > Actinomycetota > Actinomycetes > Kitasatosporales > Streptomycetaceae > Streptomyces > Streptomyces sp. NBC_01428. The sequence continues at coordinate 7,880,307 of NZ_CP109499.1, forward strand.
CGCGGAGACACCGGAGTTGGCGGGCTCCCAGCTCGCGCCGCCGTCGCCGGTGCGGAACACGCCTGCCGTCGAGACGGCGACCGTGATCGCCTTCGGGTCGCGCTCGTCGGTCAGGATCGTGTGCAGCCCCTCACCGCCGCCGCCGGGCACCCACCGGGAACGGGTCGGGTGCTCCCAGAGGGGACGGACGAGTTCGAAGGACTCGCCCCGGTCCGTGGACCGGTACAGCGCGGCCGGCTCCGTCCCCGCGTACACCACGTCGGGCTCGGCCGCCGCCGGATGCAGCTGCCAGACGCGCTCCAGGGACGCGCCCGTCTCCTTGGGGAACCGCACCGCCGGACGGGCCGGTTCGGTCCAGCTCCGGCCGAGGTCGTCCGAGTGGAACACGGAGGGACCCCAGTGGGCGCTGTCCCCGCCCGCCAGCAGCCGCGGCCGATTCCCCCGGGTGTCGATCGCGACCGAGTACACGGCCTGCGCGTTGAAGTACGGACTCTCGTCGAACGCCCAGACACCGGAGTGCCGGCGGCCGATGAAGAGGCCCTTGCGTGTGCCCACGGTGAGAAGCACGTCGACCATGTCCGGTCACCTCCGCGACCTTGTCGTCTGCGTCACCGGCCAGTCTGCACCGCGGCACTGACAACGACCGGCGACTCGCTGGTTCGCGCTGGTCGGACGGGGCGCGTCGGCGTCACCGCTGAGGACCCCGGAGGCCGGTCCGGAGAAGGCTCTCCGTGCGGCCTGGCGGTCCCGGGACCGACGAGCGGGCCCGAACACGTGAGCACCGTGGGGAGCGGGCGCGTAAGGGAGGGAGATGTGGCGGGTCGGCACGGCGGTGAGGAGGATGCCCTTGATGGCGGCGTTCCGTGGTCCGAAGAGGTGGCTGTGGCGGTGGCGAGGCAACCCGCTGCGGCGGCGCAGCGATGCCCTGGAGGGCTGGGTCCTCCTGGCCGCCTGGGTGTTCACCGTGTTCGGCGGCGTGGTCACCGGTCTCGCGGCCACCCAGGCGGTCGAGGACGGTCTGGCCCGGCAGCGGGCGGCCTGGCACTCCGCGACCGCCCGGCTCACCGAGGACGTACCACCGGCGAGCGCGACCAGGTCAGGCGCCCGTGTCGTGTGGGCGAAGGCCCGCTGGACCACGGAGGACGGCGCGCCCCGCTCCGGACAGGTCCGCGTCCCGGCGGGCAGCGCGGCGGGCACCCCGGTGGCCGTGTGGACCGATCCTGAGGGCCGTCTGGTCGGCCGACCTGCCACCGTCGCCCAGGCCCGCGTCCGGGCGTCCCTGGTCGGCGCCCTCGTCGGCGTCAGCGCGGCGGGCATCCCCTTCGTCACCGGCCGGCTCGTCCGCGCCCGCCTGGAACGGCGCCGCATGGAGCAGTGGGACGCCGAATGGCAACGGATCGGCCCGCTCTGGGGCCGCATGACCAGCTGACCGGGACGGTCGCGTCGTCCCAGGCCCCGCATCTCGCAGGTTCTGCGGCGCCACTCCATGGACAGGGTCTGCCCTCTCCGTCCCGCGGTGCCCAGCACGCCGTCGAACCCCGCGCGCACGGCCGCTCCTGGCGTCGGGCCCCGGCGTGCCGCCAACCCGACTGCGGGCTGCCGACCCCGGCTCACGACGGCCACGGCACCCGCTTCTCTCACCCCAGCGGTCGCCGCACCCCCGACGGCCGCTCACCTGGGCCGGCCGGAGGGCACCCCCCTGCCCAAAGGGCCGACGGCCCGCCGGTCTCTCCGCGACGACCCCAGGCGCGCCGTCGACGCCTGCTCAGCAGGGCTGTCGCAGCCGCCGGCCCGTACGCGGTCCGTCGGGCAGCGCGCCCCGCCCGCAGAGGCGGCCACGCCCCCGGTCGGCCCTTGTGGGCTGCCACCCACCCGCCCCCGTCCGCACGGTCACCGAGGCGGCGCCCCCCCGTCCGCACAGTGACTGCGCCGGCGCACCAAGCCCGCTGCGGCCTACGCGCCCTCCAGCACCCTGCGACAGTCCCGCAGCAAGGTCTCGTCCTCCAGGACGTCATGGCTGCCGTAGCCGCCGGAGCGGGCCCGGTGGCGGCGTGGGGCGGCCAGTTCCGTGGCGACCAGGTCGTGGGCCGGGCTGCCGGCGTCACCCATGCGGACGAGGCAGGCGGTGATGGTGCCACGGGCGTACGGGTTCTGCCGCCAGGCGTCGCGGAACACGGGCAGGACCGGCTCCGGGTCGGCGCCGATGTCCCAGACGGCACAGGCCGCCGCCGTCCGCTCCCACAGGTCGGCGGAGTCCGTCAGGCTCCGCAGCCGGGGAAGAGCGACGCCGGCGCTGGAGCCCATGCGGGCCAGGGCCGAGACGGCCGGCCGGGAGCCACCCGCGGATCCCGGCGGGCCCAGCGCTCGCAGCAGCGGAGGGAGGACGGCCTCCGCGTCACCCTCGACGGACCAGAGCGCGGCGGCGGCGGCCACCGCGCTCTCGCCGCTCAGCAGCCCCCGCAGCGCGGGGATCGCCTCCCGGGCGGCCGGCCCGAACGCGACGAGCGCCTCGGTCAGGGCCTCCACGAGGGAGTCCCGCAGGCGCAGATCGCGGGGTGCGCCCTGCAACAGCCGCAGCACCTCCGGGACGGCGGCGGCGTACCGCAGGGCACCGAGGGCGGACAGCAGGGGGGCGGCCCGGCCGAACGTGTCGGCGTCGTCCAGGGGCACGTCGGCCAGTCGCTCCCGCAGCAGCGGTGCCAGGGGGAGGGCGGCCGGGCCGAGGTGCCGGACGGTGTAACCGGTCTCGTTCGGAACGACTCGGTGCCGCAGGACCTCGGTGAGCGGCGGGACCGCGCGCGGGTCCCCCGTCCGGGCGAGCGCCCGGAGCGGACCGCCCAGCGTGGCCCTGCCGCGCCCCCAGGAGTCCTGGTCCGACGCCACGAGGGCGGCGAGACGGTCGGCCGCCGGTTCCGCCAGGCCGAAGAGGAACTCCAGGACGGACACGGCGGCCTGCCGCAACCGCTCCTCGTCCGAGTCCAGTTGCTCACCGATCAGGGCGACCGGCTCCGCGTAGGCGGCCCGCCATTCGCGGAACAGTCCCGCCGACATCCAGACGGCGTTGCACCGGTCGGCCGTGTCCGCGCTACTCAACTGCCCCTCGAGCAGGGCGATCCGGTCGCCGGTGCGGGCCCCCAGTGCGCTGTGCAGCGTCCGGAGCAGCTGGGCGCCCTGCTCGTCCGCGGGACGCATGCGACGCAGCCGGCCGAGGAGCGTGTCCGTGGACGTCCGGGTGGGTTCCCCGGACGGCCGGAAGTGCCGCGACCTCGTGTGGAGGAGTTCCACGACCGTGCTCACGAGGTCGGCCGGCAGCCGGTCGGGGGCGCACAGGGCCAGCTGCCCGAGCGCGGCGAGCCGCAGCCCCGGTTCGTGCGGTGGGGCGCAGAGCGTCGCCAGCAGGTCGACGGCCGGGGCGGAGAGGCCGGGGTGCAGCCGGGCGAACAGTCCGAGGCCCTCGACCAGAGCGAGGCGGACGCCCTCGTCGTGCTCGTCCGTCAACTGCCGTATCAGCAGCGGCAGTACACGGCCCGGTGCCTCGGAGAACCGTACGAGCGGCGTCGGTACGGCGCGGCGCACCTCGGGGTCCGCGTCCGTCACGAGGTCGAGGAAGACCGCCGCACCCGACCGGACCGCGGTCCGCGCCACGGTGTAGTTGTCGTCCGCCCGATCCTCCGTGTCCGAGCCGCCCGGGTGCTCGTCGCCACCGGGACGGCCGGACCCCTCGCCGTCGGGCTCCGCGGGCGCGTCGTCGACGTCCCCGCCGCCGATGCTGGCGAGCAGCTCCACGATGCCGCCACGGTCCGGAAGCCCGGGGTGCCGGACGAGGCCGAAGAGGAAGGGGACGCACGCGAGCGTCGAGTCGTACACATCGCCCTGGTGGTGCACCGCCCCGTACATCCCGTCGAGCGCCGCCTCCCGCTCATGGGGGTGCCGCGAGGCCAGGCCCCGCAGCAGCTCCGGCACGTCCGCGGCGCTTCCGTAGGCATGCTCCATCGAGGCCCAGTCGACCTCGTCGATCCCCCTGAACACGGCGTCCTCCCCAGGCGTACGGCCAATGATCGCGAGTGTGCACCACGGCACTGACAGTGACGCCCGGGCGCCGCCACGTCGACCGTGACAACCCGGCCAACTCCCGCGATAAAGGCCGCTTTACGACGGTCGGCCGGGGCGTTCCGTCCGTCGCGCGGGGAACCGGGGGAGCGCGGGCGGAGCGAGGAAGCCCTCGGCGCGCGCCGCGGCGATGCCGATCCGGGGGAGATCGGCGCTCTTCTCGAAGAGCAGATAGCGGGGTTCCCAGACCGGCCGGTACTTGGCGTTGGCCCGGTAGAGGGACTCGAGCTGCCACCAGCGCGAGAGGAACGTCAGCACCGAGCACCACAGCCGCAGCACGGGTCCCGCGCCCAGCCGTGTCCCGCGCTCGAAGACGGACCGGAACATCGCGAAGTTCAGGGACACCCGGTCGACCCCGATCTCCTCGGCCCGCCGCAGGAGTTCGATCACCATGAACTCCATCAGCCCGTTGTCGGAGTTCCGGTCGCGGCGCATCAGGTCGAGGGACAGCCCTCGTACGCCCCAGGGCACGAAGCTCAGAACGGCCCGGGGCACCCCGTCCCCGTCCCGGCACTCCAGCATCACGCACCGTCCGTCGGCGGCGTCCCCCAGCCGGCCGAGCGCCATCGAGAAGCCGCGCTCGGTCTCCCCATCGCGCCACTGGTCCGCCAGGTCGGTCAGGGCGGCCATCTCGGCGTCGGGGATGTCCTCGTGCCGCCGGACCCGGACCGTGTGTCCCGCCCGCCGGACCCGGTTGTGCGCCTGCCGGACGCCCCGCATCGCGCGGCCCTCCAGGGTGAAGTCGGCGCGGTCCACGACGGCTTCGTCCCCGAGCTCCAGCGCGTCCAGGCCGTGCCGGGCGTACACGGTCCCGGCCTCCTCGCTCGCGCCCATCACCGCGGGCGTCCACGCGTGCCGCCGCGCCTCCCTGAGCCATGCCTCGATCGCGCCGGGCCACGCCTCCGGGTCGCCGATCGGATCGCCGGAGGCGAGGGTCACGCCGCCGACGACGCCGTACGCGATCGCCGCCTTGCCGCTCGGCGACCAGATGACCGCCTTGCCGCGCCGCAGCGCGAAGTAGCCGAGCGAATCCCGCTCCCCGTGCCGTGCCAGCAGGTCCCGCAGACGCGTCTCGTCCTGTTCACCGAGGAGTTCGAGCCCGCGCGGGGAGCGGAAGCAGGCGTAGAGCACCAGCAGGAAGGTGCCGGCCATGAGGGCGTTGACGAGGACGTCAGCCCAGCCCGGGGCCGCGACGGTGTCGAAGCGGTCGGCGAGCGGGCCGACGCTGACGCCGCGGAGCAGGGTGTACGCGATGCGGTCGCTCAGCGGCGTACCCGTCACACGGTTGGTGGCGCTCACGAGCGCGGTGCCGAGTGCGGCACTGACGAGGAGCCCACCGGCGCCGACGGCCAGGGCGAGGCGCGGGTTCGAACGGTCCCCCACGGCGTGGAACTCCCTGCGGCCCAGCACCAGGGCGCCGACGAAGAGGGCGGTGAGCAGCACCGAGAGCCAGTTGAACCAGTGCTGCCGGTAGCGCTCCTGGCTCAGGGCCACCCCGTAGAGCACGAGGAGGGGTCCCGCCAACAGCATGTTGAAGATCCACGCGGCGCGTTTGCGGCGCCGCATCACGAGCGCGAGGAAGAGGGCGAGCGCCGCCGAGACGAGACCGGCGGTGGCCAGGTACGGAGTGAAGAACTCGCCCGCGTTGTGCTCGTGGACCTCCTCACCGAACGGCAGCGAGACCACCGCGAACACGTTGAGCAGCGCGAGCAGCCTCAGATACCAGACGGTGGAGGCGGCGGCCCGGCGCCGGAGCCCGGCGCCCGTCCGTTCAGGCGGCGCCACCCCCTGACGCGCGCCGGAGGTCCGCTGTTCCTTGACGGGCACTGACTGTTGTACGGACACCGTGGAGCATCACCTTGGGGAGCGGCCGGGCGAACCGGTGCGAGCAGAGGGCGGAACACTACATGGTGTAGGGAAGAGGAAGGTTGTCGCCACGTAGGAGGGGCCCGAGGTGGTAAGGGAGTGGTGTGAATCGCCCCGCCCGTCGTCCGTCAGTTGCGCCCCGTGTTCTTCAACTGCCCGCCCGGGCACGGGTCCCCGCCCTCGCCGAGGGCCGGACGGCCGCGGGTGGTGGCCCACCACACGAGGTCGCCGAGCGCCGCACCCGCCGCGACGAGGGCCGTGATCACCCCGGCCATGGTGAGGCCGTCGCCGAGGTGAGGGCGTCCGTGCAGGGCGTGCAGGTCGAATCCGCACAGGTGGTACACGCCCACCGCGGCGATCCCCAGACTCGGCACGAGCAGTGCCAGCACGGACGCCGGACCACGTCCCGTGCGTCCGGCGTCACGTTCCCTCACAGGTTCCCCCTGACGTACGACGCTTTCCCCGGGGGAACCTACAGCACGTAGGGTCGCCCCGGCGTGGCCTTGTTCCCATTGTGTTCCGCCGGGTACCCGGGGTCGCGCCCGTCACGCACCGGCGTGTCGGGCGCGATGCCAACAGGAGCCACGGCAGAGGGAGTTCGCGGCCGGCGGTGTCACACGGAGCGGTGGTACTGCTCCGGCACGTGCACCTCCGCGCCGAGTTCGCGTGCGGCGAGCCGCGCGAAGGACGGGTTGCGCAGCAGCTCGCGACCCAGCAGCACCGCGTCGGCCTCGCCGTTGGCGACGATCTTCTCGGCCTGCTCGACCCCGGTGATGAGGCCGACCGCCGCGACGGCGAGCGGCGTCTCCTTCTTCACCCGGGCGGCGAAAGGCACTTGGTAGCCCGGACCGACGGGGATGCGGACACCCGGCGCGTTCCCGCCCGTCGAGACGTCGAGCAGATCCACCCCGTGCTCGTGCAGGGTGCGTGCGAAGCGAACGGTGTCGTCCGCGCTCCAGCCGGTGTCCTCCAGCCAGTCCGTCGCCGAGACGCGGAAGAACAGCGGCTTGCCGTCGGGCCAGACCTCCCGCACCGCGTCCACGACCTCGAGCGCGAACCGGGTCCGGTTCTCGTACGAGCCGCCGTACGCGTCGGTGCGGTGGTTGGAGTGCGGGGAGAGGAACTCGTTGACGAGGTAGCCGTGGGCGCCGTGGATCTCGACGATCTCGAAACCGGCCGCGAGCGCGCGCCGTGCCGCGTCCGCGAACTGCCCGACGATCTCGTGGATCCCCGCGACCGTCAGCTCGTCCGGGACCGGATGCCCCTCGTCGAAGGGAAGGGGGCTCGGTGCGAGCGCCGTCCAGCCGTGCGCGTCCGGACCGACCGGCGCGCCGCCCTTCCAGGGCCGGTCGGTCGAGGCCTTGCGCCCGCCGTGTCCGAGCTGGATCGCGGGGACCGTGCCCTGGGCCGCGAGGAACCCCGTGATCCGGCGGAACGCCTCGACCTGGGTGTCGTTCCAGATGCCCAGGTCGTACGGGGAGATCCGGCCCTCGGGCGAGACGGCCGTCGCCTCGACGACGATCAGTCCCGTTCCGCCGGTGGCGCGTGCCGCGTAGTGGGCGAAGTGCCAGTCGTTCGGGGCGCCCGCGGAGGGGCCTTCCGGGGCCGCCGAGTACTGGCACATCGGCGGCATCCAGACCCGGTTGGGGAGGGTGACGTCGCGCAGGGTGTAGGGCTCGAAGAGCGCGTTCACGGCGGACTCCATTCGTCGCGGGGCCGGGGTACGGCTCGCACGATAGGCCGCGTAGTACGGCGAGTGTCAAACTACGACGACTCTCGTACTATGAGGCTCCGGGAACGGAACCCGTACCCGGCCCGAGTCCCCGGACGATGTGGAGCCGCCGTGACGACCGCCGCCCCCGCCCCCAGCGGCCGCGATCTGCCGCATCCCGCGTGCGAGCAGATCCGGCTGGAGTCCGTGCTGCACGCACTCTCGGACCCGATGCGGCTCCAGGTCGTGCGGGAGCTCGCCGCCGACGGCGGCGAGCTCTCCTGTTCGCACTTCGTGCTGCCGGTCACCAAGTCCACGACCACGCATCACTTCCGGGTCCTCCGGGAGAGCGGCGTGATCCGGCAGGTCTATCGCGGCACGGCGAAGATGAACGGGCTGCGCGCGGACGACCTGGAGGCCCTGTTCCCCGGACTCCTCGGCCGCGTCCTGGAGGCGGCGGCCCGCCAGTCGGATCGGCTAGGCGGGCGCTGAGGCCGCCTCCGGCTCCGCTTCCGTCGCCGGCCGACTCTCCCTGCCGGGAAGGTGGTTGAACAGCAGGTTCAGGGCGATCGCCGTGAGGCAGCCCGCGCTGATGCCGCTGTTCATGACCGTCTGGAACCAGTCGGGGAACCGGGCGTAGACCCCGGGCACACCGACCGGCAGCACGCCGATCGCGACCGAGACGGCCACCACGGTCAGGTTGTGGTTGTCCTTGAAGTCCACCGCCGCGAGCGTACGCAGTCCGCTCGCGGCGACCGTCCCGAACATCACCAGACCCGCCCCGCCGAGCAGGGGCGCCGGTATCGCGGCGACCACGGCACCCAGCTTCGGCAGCAGGCCGAGCACGACGAGGATGCCGCCCGCCGCGGCGACCACCCACCGGCTGCGCACCCGCGTCATGCCCACCAGGCCCACGTTCTGTGCGAACGCCGTGTAGGGGAACGTGTTGAAGACACCGCCGAGGACCGTGGACAGGCCGTCGGCCCGGAGGCCGTCCGCGAGGGTGCGCGGCTCGATGGGCCGTTCGGTCATCTCGCCCACCGCGATGAAGTCACCGGTGGTCTCGGTCATCGTCACCAGCGCCACGACCAGCATCGACACGATCGCCGAGGCGTGGAACGACGGCGCCCCGAAGTGGAACGGTGTGCTGATGCCCACCCAGTCGGCGTCCCCGACCCCGCCGAAGTCCGTGAACCCGAACGGCACCGCCACCGCGAGGCCCACGGCGATGCCGACGAGGACGGCGATCCGGCTCAGGAACGCGGGCGCGAACCGCTGAACGCCGAGGACCACGGCCAGGACGAACCCGGCGAGGGCGAGGTTCTTCGGCTCCCCGAAGTCCTTCGCGCCGGCACCGCCCGCGGCCCAGTTGCCCGCGACCGGCAGCAGCGAGACGCCGATGATCAGGATGACCGTGCCGGTGACGAGCGGCGGGAAGAAGCGCAACAGTCGTCCGAAGACCGGGGCGAGCAGGACGATCGCGAGGCCCGCCACGATCACCGACCCGTAGATCGCCGGCAGCCCGCCGCCCGTCGTCCCGATGAGCACCATCGGCGAGACGGCGGCGAAGGTGCAGCCCTGCATGATGGGCAGCCGCACCCCGAAGCGCCAGAAGCCCACGCACTGGATCAGCGTCGCGATACCGCACACGAGCAGGTCCGCGGTGATCAGATACGCCAGGTCGGCGGGCGACAGCTTCATCGCGCCGCCCACGATCAGCGGCACGGCCACCGCGCCCGCGTACATCGCGAGCACGTGCTGGAGCCCGAAGGCGGCCAACTGGCGGACGGGTGGGACCTCGTCGACGGGATGCACGGGAGCGGTGGTTGCCATGGGCACTCCAGAAGCTGCGGGGAGAGGGGGCGTCCGCACGACACGCGCACGCCCGGACAGCACGAGACCGTAGGCGCCTTGAACAGTTTGTTGATTTCCGGTCTGTTGCCGGTGTGTGTCATGGGTCGCGAACCGGCCGAGACCCGGGCCGGTACGGCCCCCGCGCGGTTCGCGGACCCCGGAGCGGCGCGCGGCCCGTCAGATGCTCGCGGCCCGCGCCGCCGCCCACAGCGCGTCCCAGTCGGGCAGTTTCACCACGCCCCGGCCGAGCCGCGCGCCGAGCTCTGCCTCGGCCCGCTCGATCGCCTGCCACCCCGCCCACTCCACCGGCCGTACGCCCGCCGCCCGCAGGGCTTCGAGGGGGTCCTCCGCGACCTTCCGCCGGACGAGAACGGGGGCGTCCTCCAGCAGTGAGGTCACCGTCTCCTTGGCACAGGGCCGGTTCGTTCCGATGACGCCCGTCGGGCCGCGCTTGATCCAGCCCGCCACGTACTCACCCGGAACGACCGCACCGTCCCGTAGGACCCTTCCGGCCAGGTTCGGCACCGTACCGAGCAGGGGGTCGAAGGGCAGGCCGTCGAGGGGAACGCCCCGGTAGCCCACCGAACGCAGCACCAACTGCGCCTCGATCTCCTCGAACCGGCCGGTTCCGGTGACCCCGCCCGACCCGTCCGGCACCGTCCGTTCGAAGCGCACCGCTCCCACGCGCCCGCCGTCCGCGAGGAGTTCGACGGGACGCAGGAAGAACCGCGGGCGGATGCGACGGGGCCGGCCGAGCGGCGCCGCCTCCGCCCAGCCCCGCAGCACCTCCACGTTGCGCCGCTGTGCCGCGGGCAGGCCGGACGGGTCGAGGTAGGCCGGGTCCAGCGCCAACTCCGCCGGATCCACGACCACGTCGGCATCGGGCAGGGTCCCCAGCTCGCGCAGCTCCTTGGTCGTGAACCGGGCCTGCGACGGGCCGCGTCGCCCGACCATGCTGATGTCCGTGACCGCGCCGGCCGCCAGCGCGGCGAGCGCCGCCTCCGGGATGTCCGTGCGGCTCAGTTCGGGTGCGCCGCGCGCCAGGATCCGGGTCACGTCCACGGCGACGTTCCCGACGCCGATGACCACGGCCGAGCGCACGTCCCGGACGAATCCCTCGACCGCCGCGTCCGGGTGCGCGCTGTACCAGGACACGAACTCGGTGGCCGACCGACTGCCGGGAAGATCCTCGCCGGGCACGCCGAGACGCCGGTCGGTGGCGGCGCCCACGCAGTACACGACGGCGTGGTAGAGCTCCCGCAGCCGTGACACGGGGATCCCGCCCGGGCCGATCCGGACACCGCCGAGGAACCGCACCCGCTCGTCCTCCAGGACGCCCCGCAGGTTGTTCTGCAGCGACTTGATCTTCTCGTGGTCGGGGGCGACCCCGTAGCGCACCAGGCCGTACGGACAGGGCAGCCGGTCCAGGACGTCGACCCGGACGTCGGGCGGACCGCTCCGTCGGACAAGGCCTTGCGCGCTGTAGACCCCGCTGGGTCCCGAGCCGACGACGGCGACATGGAGCACGGCGGAACTCCTCACCCGAGGGATCAGGAAGATCGCGGACGTGAGAGCGCTGGTCCTTCCAGGATCGCACCGCCGGTGCTCCGCTGACAGGGTGCTGCGCGGGGCAGAGGCGCGCGTGTCCGTTCGTATGGAATGTGATGATGCGGTTACGTTCCGTATGTGCTAGAAGCATCGTTCCTTAATCTGTCCGACCGGTGCCGCGCGGACAGCGCCGTGTCGGTGTGGCCCGCCTGGGAGGTCCGGGAGGGCGAGACCGCCACCTCCTGGTTCCACGTCCGGCTGGCGTTCGCCGACGGTGCCGCCGTCGACCTGCTCGCCGTGCTGGCGGAGGGGGGACTTTCGGTCGAGGACGTACGGGCCGAGCCGCCCCTCTCCCTCGACGACCTCGCGACGGTCGCCGACTGGATCGAGGAGCCGCTGTTCGAGGCCTGCGGAAGCAGGCTCGGCGCCGACGGCGATCCGGGGGAGGAGGGGCAGGCGCGCAGGGCACGGCCGGCCTGGCCGCGTGGCGCCGAGGGCCGTCAGCTGATCGCCGACGCGTACCGCGCCGCCCAGGAGGAGGGTGTGGACCCGGTGCTCGCGGTGATGGACGCCACCGGTCACAGTCGCCGCAAGTCCCTGCGCCTGATCGCCGGGGCACGGGACGCGGGGCTGCTGACGCCGCGCCACATCCGCCGCTGACACCGGCGGAGCGCAGGGGCGCGGCGATCAGGACATCGCGCGCATCCGGCTGATCTCGCTCGTCTGCTGCGCGATCACGTCGTCGGCCATCTCCTCGATCTGGATGTTGTTGCCCTGTGCCTTCACGTCCGTGGCCATGGTGATCGCGCCGTCGTGATGGCTGATCATCAGCCGGAGGAAGAGCCGGTCGAAAGCGCGGCCGTCGGCCGCGCGCAATTCCGCGAGCTGCGCCTTCGTCGCCATGCCGGGCATGTCCGCGTGATCGTGTCCCGGGCCCGCGCCGGCTCCGTCGTGCGCCTTCAGCCAGCTCTTCATGGTGGCGATCTCCGGGCCCTGCGCGGCGGCGATCCGCCCGGCGATCCGCCGCACGGCGCCCGACTCGGCCCTGTCCGGGGCGAGTTCGGTCATCCGCAGGGCCTGGGTGTGGTGGGTGATCATCATCCGCGCGTAGGCGAGGTCGGCGGCGTTGGGGGTGTCGTCGTCGGAGCGCCGTTCGTCCGCCTCCTTCGCGGACAGGGTCTCCGCCGCCTCACCCGGCTTGCCGGGCGCGATCACCGAAGGCCCGCCCGCCGAGGCGGACTTGGTGTCGGAGCCGGAGTCGCAGCCCGCGAGCGCGAGTGCGGCGACGGCCAGTGAAGCCACGACCAGGGACGTACGGGGCGCATGACCAGCGAGCACGGCGACCTCCTGCGGCACACGAATCGGCGGACATCTCACGGGTGTTGATGACCGTCCTCACACGCTTCCGAACGTGACTGATCAAAAACGTTCATGACGAGTACGTTGCCATCTGTTGATCTGTACATGGTGAGGACGATACTTCAGGGGTCCGTGAACCGTTCGACTGCGAACGGCTACAAGGGAGAACACAGTGACCCTGTTGAACCACCCCCGAACGCGGCGCAGAAAACTGGGAGTCGCCGTGGCTGCGGCCGGACTCCTGGCCGCGTTGTTCACAGCAGTCCCGGCGTCCGCCACCCCCGACCCCGGGGACACCCCCACCACGCGGGAGCAGGTTTCCGGCAGCGAAGCCGCCGCGGCGCGAGCGGCGATCGCGAGCGGCGAGATACCCGGCACCGACGAGGTCGTCCACTCCGACAACATCGAACATCTCGCCAACGTCCCCAAGGAGGCCTTCACCGGCCTCAACTCGGACCTGGCCTTCCAGGGCACGTACGCCTTCGCCGGCAACTACGACGGGTTCCGCGTCTTCGACATCAGCGACCCGAAGGCGCCGAAGACCGTCGCTCAGGTCCTCTGCCCCGGCTCGCAGAACGACGTGTCCGTCTCGGGTGACCTGCTCTTCCTGTCCACCGACTCCTCGCGCAGCGACAACTCGTGTGCCAGCACGACACAGCCCGCGACCGAGAAGTCGTCGTGGGAGGGCATGAAGATCTTCGACATCAGCGACAAGGCGAACCCCAAGTACGTCGCCGCCGTCGAGACCGCCTGCGGCTCGCACACCCACTCGCTGGTGCCCGAGCGCAAGAACGTCTACGTCTACGTCTCGTCGTACTCGCCGAGCGCCACCTTCCCCGACTGCCAACCGCCGCACGACGGCATCTCGGTCATCAAGGTCCCGCGCCAGGCACCCGAGAAGGCGGCCGTGGTGAACTTCCCCGTGCTCTTCCCGGGCGAGGGACCCGACGGAGGCGGCAACCCGGGCTCGCCCACCAACCCGGGTGTCTCCAAGACGACCGGCTGCCACGACATCACGGTCCTGCCGTCGAAGGACCTGGCCGCCGGCGCGTGCATGGGCGACGGCATCCTGTTCTCCATCGAGGACCCGGAGCACCCGAAGGTCATCGACCGGGTCCAGGACAACGTGAACTTCGCGTTCTGGCACTCGGCGACCTTCAACCAGAAGGCCGACAAGGTCGTGTTCACCGACGAGCTGGGCGGCGGCGGAGCGGCCACCTGCAACGAGGCGACCGGCCCCGACCGCGGCGCCGACGGCATCTACGACATCGTCGGCAGGGGGGACCACCGCAAGCTCGTCTTCCGGAGCTACTACAAGATCCCCCGCCACCAGGCCGACACCGAGAACTGCGTGGCCCACAACGGCTCGCTGATCCCGGTCAAGGGCAAGGACCTCATGGTCCAGGCGTGGTACCAGGGAGGCGTCTCCGTCTGGGACTTCACGAACTCGGCGAAGCCGAAGGAGATCGCCTACTTCGAGCGCGGCCCGCTGTCCACCGACACCCTGCAGGTCGGCGGCTCCTGGTCCGCGTACTACTACAACGGCTACATCTACTCGAACGACATCGCCAAAGGCTTCGACGTGCTGAAGCTGAGCGACCGACGGACGGACGCGGCCCGACGGGTCCACCTGCGCGAGCTCAACGTCCAGACGCAGCCGGACTACTTCGACTGATCGTCCTCCGGCTCCGGACCCGTCTCGAAGAAGCGTGACAGATCCGTCCCGGGGGTTCCGCCCGATGTCTCGGCGTCGGGCGGAACCCCCAACTCCCACTCCAGCCGGTACCGTTTGAACAACTCCGCCCGCAGCACCGGGACCTGCATCGGCACGCCCGGCACCAGCGCCGCGTAGACCGCACCCATGAGCAGCGCCCGCAGCATCGGGTAGTCCGCCGTGACCTGCGTCGAGCCGTACGCGGCGACGGTCTCCCCGAGCAGTTCGGAGAGCCGGCGCTGCTCCGGGCACTGGACGAACCCCTCGGCGTGGAGCAGTCCGGCCATGTGCTGGCGCATGAGGACCGGCTGGTCACGGGTGAGGCCGAGGATCGCGTCGATGGCCCGCGCCATCCGCTCCCGGCCGTCCTCGCTGCGCGGCTCCCGCTCGAGTGCCTCCTCCAGCGTGCGGTGCATCAGCCGGTGCACGGCCGACTGGAGGAGCTGTCGCTTGCCGGGGAAGTAGTACGACACCAGTCCGCGGGCCGATCCCGCCCGGTCGGCGATGTCCCCGAGCGTCGTCGCGTCGTAGCCGCGCTCGCTGACCAGCTCCACGGCGGCCTGGAGCAGCCGCTCCCGGGAACGCCGCCGCAACTCTTCATTGACCGAGGCGCTTCGCGGGGACATGCTGTAACTCCTGCGTTGACTGGCTGCCAGCCAACTATACTCAACGCGTCCGGACCGAGGCCCTCCGCGGGTCGCTTCCGGGCTGTCGCCGACCTGGGGCGACGCGGGGGATCGCCTCAGGTCGGACGCGGCAGCGAACCGCGCCGTGCCGTCGGTGCCCTCATGAACCGACCTCCTGCATCGCGGGAGCGGTCTGCGCCGGGACGGGGGTCGCCTCCTCCTCGGCGGGCCCGGCGCCGCGCGTGGCGCGGAGTACCCGCCGCCAACTGCCGACCATGTACCAGCCCATGGACAGGCTCAGCAGCACATTGCCGACGAGGGATTCCCTGTCACGGCTGAGGGCGGTGTTGTACAGAGCGGCGCCGGTGACGTACGTGAGCAGCCCGGCGAGGAGGATCCAGAGTGCTGTCTTCAAAGGGACCTCATGAGAGTGCGGTGGAGGCGCCAACCTAGCCACGTCTCCCGCATTTAGGGTCATTTGACCCGTGTTGGCGCAAGCTTGACCATCGCTGGCCGATCAAGCCCGAGAGTGATCCATTGCGCGGCGGATCGCCCCAGGTCGGACGCGTGCCGCCCGTGAAGGTCGCCCGGGGCCACTTCTATCGCTCGCCGAGCCCGCGCGTCCTCCATAGAGTGGCCTGGAGCCCTGAGGAGGCGTACGGACATGGACCAAGAGCAGATCCTGAGCAGGATCACGGCGATGGTGGACGACGAGCGACGGCTGCGCGACGCCGTGGCCGCGGGCGAGATCGACAGCTCCACGGAGCACGCGCGCCTCTCGGACCTGGAGCGCGAGCTCGACCAGTGCTGGGACCTGCTGCGCCAGCGGCGCGCCAAGTCCGAGTTCGGCGAGAACCCGGACGAAGCACAGTCGAGGCCGTCGTCGCAGGTCGAGGGCTATCTGGGCTGAGCCCGGGTTCCCGCGTGGCCCGTCAGTGCGCCGGGCCGAGCACCGCCCGGAGCCCGTCCGGGCGGTCCGCGACGGGCAGGTGGTCGACGAAGCGCACGGCGCAGCCCAGCGCCGCCGCACCGCCGTCGGCCCGCCGGTCGTCGCCGACCATCAGGGTGTCCTCGGGGGCGACGCCGAGCGCGGAGCAGGCGACCGCGAAGAGCCGGGGATCCGGCTTCTGGATGCCGTGCTCGTACGACAGCGCATAGGCCCCCACGTACGGGTCGAGGCCGTGCGCGCGGAACACGGGGCGCAGATCCCAGCCGATGTTGCTGACCACGCCCACCGCGACACCTCGCTCGCGCAGCGTGCCCAGCACGTCCGCCGCGTCCGCGTAGGGGGTCCAGGCGGCGGGCGCCATGTGACGTTCGTACAGGGCGTCGTGCAGATCGCGCCCGGGCAGGGGCACCAGCCGGGAGAGACCGGTGAAAGCCGCCCTGTGCTCGGCGGCGCTCCGGTCGCGGGCGGCCCACACGGCGTCGAGGTGGGCCGGCACCGGCACGGTCGGCCTGGCGCCACCGGGGAGCGCGCCCGCCGACTCCAGTTCCCGTGCGGTGCGCGCCAGTTCCTCCTCGGACAGTTCGTGCCCGGCCTCAGCGAGGGCCGCACGCAGCCAGGAGGCCGCGGACTCGATACGGAAGAGGGTCCCGGAGAAGTCGAACAGCACACCCTTGAAGGTCATGGGGGGAATCCTTCGGGGCGCCGTCCCCACCGGTCAAGGGGCCCCCGGTCGCCCCACCGCCCGTAGGCGGTCACGGCAAGGGCCACGACGAGGGCTCCGACGAGCCAGCCGCCCACCACGTCGGAGGGCCAGTGCACCCCGAGCCAGACACGGGTCAGGCCGACCCCCACGACACTGACGACGGCCAGGGCCAGTGCGGTGCGCCGCACGGCGCGTCCGGCGTCGTAGCGGTTGAGCAGCCACAGCAGCAGGCCGCACACGACGGTGGCTGTCAGGGCGTGCCCGGAGGGGAAGGCGGCGTAGTGGGCGGAGTCGACCGGGTCGGGCCAGACGGGCCGGGGGCGTCCGACCGCCCACTTCAGCCCCTGCTGCAACAGCGTGCCGAGCGCGCACGTGGCCACCAGCCACAGCGCGAGCCCCCAGGCCGCGTGGCGCCGGACCAGCCGGACCACGGCCACCGCGCACAGCGCCCGCATGGCCCAGGGGTCCCACACCCAGTCCGTCAGGATCCGGCACGCGTGCGTGACGCCCGGTGACTCGACCGCCCACCTGTGGGTGGTGCGGGCGATGTTCTCGTCCAGGGTCATGAGGGGCCTCCACGAGAGGGCGACCAGGAGGAGCAGGGCCACCGCGGGTGGGGTCAGTGCTGCCGCCGTGATCAGTGCTGTGCGGGTCGGGGGGCCGGGCGGGAGGGGCATGTGCCGATCCTCGCCGACGGACGCCGCTCGGCCCTCGCCTCGACGCGCGGCGTCGGGCGGAGCCACTCTGCTCCGGGATCACCGCGCACCCTCGGCCGGCCACCCCCAGCCCTTCCTGTGCCCCCTCAGCCCCGACCCTTCCCGTCCCCGGGGCTCCGTCCCGGACCCCGCTCCTCAAACGCCGGGGGGACTGAGTCCTCCGAGTGCGGGAGGGCGGACTACCCCAGCGCCCGAAGCCCCGGGACGAACGCCACCAGCACCGGAATCACCGGCACCAACGCGGCGGCCGCCGTCAGCTGGAGGCGACGGGTCGCCGTGAGCCGGTGACGCGGCGTGAGGAGGCGGTCCACGCGCTGGGGGACATGCGCCCCGGGGGTCGGGCACGGCCCGAACACCCCGCGGTCCTCGTTGAGTTCGACCAGGGCGAGCGCGATCGTCAGGCGCCCGAAGCGGCGCGACGCGACATCGTCCGCGGCGAGCTCCACCAGCCGGTGCATCTCGTCGCGGAACGCCGCGAACACCGGCACCTGCGGGAACCCGTTCGCCAACGCCCCCGAACAGTGCAGCAACCAGTCGTGGCGAGCCCGTGCGTGCCCCTGCTCGTGAGCCAGCACGGCGTCCAGCTGACGCCCCTTCAGGCGACGCAACGCGGCCGTGGTGATGACCAGTTGAGGGGCGGTACCGGGCAGCCACCAGGCATCGGGACGCTCCCCCTCCAGCACGACGAGACGATCCGCACCGGGCTCCTCTCCGGGCAACAGCGGCGCCCGCACGAGGAGTTGACGTCGGCTCTGCCGGCGCCTGTGCCGAGCCCGGAAGATCTCCCGAGCCAGCATCGCCGCGGTCCAGGCGCCACCGCAGGCGAGGGCCACCGCGGTCGTCGCGGCCCAGGGGCTGCCCGCGCCGAGTGCGTAGGCGTCCACGACAGGGGCCGGTGCGCCGTCGAAGACGTGCCCGCGCACTGCGGCCCAGGCGGCGGCCGCGGAGAGGGTCATCGACAGGACGCAGCACAGCAGGACCGCCGCCACCACGCACTGCCAGACCCACAGGGCGACCACCGGTTCTCGGTCCGGCCAGTCCGCCCGGGCAAGCAGTCGCGGAGCGACCACGGCGACCAGGGCGCCGAGCAGCAACAGTGCCGCGGGGACCATCATGGGCCGAAGCCTATGAGCGGGGCGTTGCCGCTGGATACGGTCGGCGACGGCAAGTGACGTACGCCACGGTTTCGTGCGGCCCCGGACCGCCCCCAGGACCCGCCGCTCAGAGCGTGACCAGCATCGCCAGCATCGCGATGCCCATCGACAGACGGCAGGCCTGCGAGAGCTCGGGCCGGTCCCCCCACCGGACGGCACGCCGCGCGCCCCACGCCTCGGCACCCGAACCGCTCCGGGGGCCGCCGATGCCGGGACCGGCACCCCCACCACCGGCGGCCGTCAGGGGCAGAAGACGGACACCCGACCGGAGGACGTAGCCGGTGAAGTAGAGGAGAAGCGCTCCGGTGAGGAGCGGGACACCCGCGCCGCCGTGGCCGTGCGCGTGGTGGGCCGGCGCGAAGGTCATCACGGCGGCCATGTAGACCATGGCGACCGCGCCCATCAGATGGTGCAGCTGATGCGGGCTGCTCCGCGCGGTCCAGAGGCCCCGCAGGGCGGCGGCACCGAACACGGTCACGTAGACGAGCCAGGCCCAGCGCGGCGGGGCCACCACCGCGGCCGGTACGGCCATCGCGGCCATGCCGAACCCCATGAGCGCCTCGGCGCCGGCGGTGTGCCGCTGTTCCTCGACGGGGCTGCGCATCCGCAGCAGGCAGTACGCCCCGGTGGCCGCGCACAGGGCGACGAGCAGCCAGCCGGGCGAAGCCGGTTCGTACACCGTGGAGCCTCCCCGCTCGGCGATGCCGACACGCGACGGACGAAGGACACCCGATGCCGGGCGGCGCGACGGCGGACATCGCGGCACAGCGTCGGATGGATGGATGGATGGGTGTGGGGGTGGGGGTGGAGGGACGGTCGGTCGGCTGGGCGCTTGGTCGGTCAGGGCATGCCCAGGCCGGTCGGGGCGCAAGCAAGCGCAAGGGTGTACGAGGGGGAGCGCGCAGGGGGTGCACCGGCCTGCCCCGATCGCCTCGGCGCGGCCCGGGGCACCGGACGGACCCGGTGAGACCGGCGTCGGGAGAAAAGAGGACGGCGGTCGTCCGCCAAATGATTTACAAGTAAAACACCTGTTAAGGTTATGGGATGAGCAGTGCACCCCGCCCCACCCCGTCGCGCGTCCCCCGCCTTCCGCTCGCCGGTGTCCTGCGTCTCGGCAGGCCCTCGGACATCTGGTTCAAGCCCGCCCTCAGCGTCGTCGTCGCGGTCGCTCCGCCGAACCTCACGCTCTTGGCCCTCGGGCGCCTGGATCTCGCGATGTACACGATGGCCGGGTCCCTGTGCGCGCTCTACGCCCACAACCGCCCGTACGCCGCCCGGGCCCGCGTCCTCGCGTGGGTGGTGCTCGGAATGCTCGGCGGGCTGGGAGTCGCGCTCGTCACGGCCTCGCTCACCACGAACACCGCCGTGCTGGTGACCGTCGGCGCGCTGCTGGCCGCCACCCAGAAGACGCTGTGCGACGCGACCCGCGTCGGCCCGCCCGGGCACGTGGTCCTCGCGTTCATCTCCTCGGCCTCCCTGTTCGTGCCCCAGCACCTCGGTCAGGTGCCCGGGCACCTCGCGCTGGGCGCGGCCGCGGGAGTCTGGGCCTGGATCGTCGGCATGGCCCCCGGACTCGTCCGCCCGCACGGTCCCGAACGGCGTGCCACGGCGCACGCGCTGAACGCGGCGGCGGCATACGCCCAGAGCCCCGGCGACGCCCGGGCCCGCGCCGCCGGTGCCGCCGCCGTGCACGCGGCGTGGCAGTCGCTGCTGTCGACCGGGGCGCGCTCGGCACCCCGCCGTGCCCTCGAACGGCTCGTCGTCCGCGCCGAGGTCGCGCTCGCCGCTCCCGCCGACACCGACTCCGAGCGGTTGCGCGGCCTCGCCCGCGACCTGTCCGGCACCGGTCCGGTGCCGCGCACGGACGGCCTCGGAGACGCGGCCGACGAACTCCTCGGCGTGGAAGCGGCCCTCGCCTTCGGGGAACGCCCGCTGCGCGACCGCCTCGGCCCGCTCGCCCCGATCGCCCTGCGCACGGCCGTCGGCTGCGCCCTCGCCGGCTACGTCTCGCTCGCCCTCGGTGTCGGCCGCCCCTACTGGGCGCTGGTCACCGCAGCCTCGCTCTACCAGGCCAACGTCACCCTGACCTGGAGCCGGGGTGTGCAGCGCGTGGTCGGCAACCTCGTCGGCGTGCTCGCCTTCGCCGCCCTCGTCCCGCTCGCCCACGTCGGCGGGGCGGCCCTGGTGCTGTGCTGTCTCGCGCTGAACTTCGGCGCGGAGGCGGTCATCGGCCGGAACTACTGGCTGGGCAGCGTCTGCGTGACGCCCATGGCCCTGTTGATCACCGAGTTCGCCCGCGCGCAGCAGCCCGCCGAGCTGATGACCGACCGGGTCGTGGACACCCTCGTCGGCGCGCTGGTCGGCCTCGTCGCCGCGATCGCCGTCACCAACCGGCGGGCCGGTGACCGGATCGAGGACGCCCTCTCGGCCGTGGAGCGCGCCCGGGAACACGCCGACGGACTGGTGGCCGCTGAGCGCCCCGGCCCCGGGGCCCTGGAGTCGGCCCGCCGCGGTCTCGCCTCCGCCGTGGTGGACCTGCGGGCCGCGGCCGACGCGGCGGCCGGCGAGTGGTGGCAGCGCGCCCTGCCCGAGGAGCGCGTGATGCGGGCCGAACAGGCCGGACACCGTACGCTCGCCGCGACGGTACGACGCCAGGGACTGCACGGCCGGGAGGGCGCACAGGCATGACGACAGCGGACGGACGGAGCACGGCGGACGGTGATCCGGTGGCCGGGCCGCCGCCGGTACCCGTCGACACGGTGGCCGCCGTCGTGCGCCAGTGGCAGACGGTGCGGCCGGAGCTCGACACGGGCCCCATGGAGGTCATCGGGCGCGTCAACCGCTGTGCGGCGCTCCTCCAGCAGGCCGAGGACGCGCCGCTGCGCCGGGCGGGGCTCACCCGCCCCGAGTTCGACGTGCTCGGCACACTGCGCCGCACCGGGCACGAGCTGACCCCCGGCGACATCGCCCGCGAGACGTTCTCCTCGGGCGCCGCCGTCACCAAGCGGCTCAAGGCGCTGAGCGAGCGCGGACTGGTCGAGCGCCGCGGCGACACCCGGGACCGCCGGGTCGCGCACGTCCGGCTGACGGACGCGGGGCGCGACCTCGTCGACGGCGTCCTCCCCGACCAGCTCGCCTACGAGACCACGGTCCTGTCCGGCATCGACGCCGAACGCCAACGTGAACTGGCCGGACTCCTCGGGGAGTTGCTCGGTCAGCTCGAAGGGCGCCTGGGTCTGCCGCGCGCCTGACGCCGCCGCGCGACGGCAGTCACCCCCGCGGGCCTCAGGGGCGGTACCGGAGCGGATGGTCGGCCGGCGTCTCGACGAGCACGATCTCCGTTCCGTCCGGATCCGCGATCCACATCTCGATCAGCCCCCACGGCTCGCGCACCGGAGGCCGCACCACCTCGACGCCGGCGGCCACCAGCTCCTCGTGGGCCGCCGCCGCGTCGGCGACCTGGAGCCACAGTTTCAGCGCGGGGGAGGGCGGTGTCTCGGACCGCCCGGCGACCTCCAGGAAGCCGCCGCCGAGGAAGTAGACGGTCCCGCGCTCGGGTCCCGTACCGAACTCGCGGTAGAGGGCCAGCCCGAGACGTTCGCCGTAGAAGGCGCGTGAGCGCTCGGGGTCGGTGGGGCGCAGAAGGACGCGGCTGCTCAGTACGTGCACCATGCAGCGGGATCATAGGGGCGGGTTACGCTCAGGTGTGCTCGAACCGCGCCACCGAACGGAGAACCACTCCATGGAAACCGTCTCCACCGACCTGACCTTCCGCGACGCCACGGACGGGGACGTGGACGTCCTGGTCGCGCTGATCGAATCGGCCTACCGGGGGGACTCCAGTAGGGCCGGCTGGACCACGGAGGCCGACATCCTGGAGGGGCAGCGCATCGACCCCGAGGGTGTCCTCGGCGTCATCAAGTCGCCCGACAGCCGGCTCCTGACGGTCGAGCGGGACGGCACGGTCGTCGCCTGCTGCCAGTTGCAGCACCGCGGTGACCACGCCTACTTCGGCATGTTCGCGGTCAGCCCGGCGCTCCAGGGCGGCGGCCTCGGCAAGGTGATCATCGCCGAGGCGGAGCGCACGGCCCGCGAGAACTGGGGCGTCACCGAGATGCACATGACGGTGATCTCCGTGCGCGAGGACCT
The DNA here is from genome assembly GCF_036231965.1 of Streptomyces sp. NBC_01428. Lineage (NCBI taxonomy): Bacteria > Bacillati > Actinomycetota > Actinomycetes > Kitasatosporales > Streptomycetaceae > Streptomyces > Streptomyces sp. NBC_01428. Next base: position 7,902,766 of record NZ_CP109499.1, read on the forward strand.
CATCGCCTGGTACGAGCGGCGCGGCTACCGCCGTACGGGACGGATGACCCCGTTCCCGTACGGCGATGAGCGCTTCGGTGTCCCGAAGCGTGACGACCTGCGCTTCGAACTGCTGGTCAAGCCCCTCGCCTAGGGCGATGCCGTCCGGCTCGGGCGGACCCCGGAGGCCGTCCGACGGCGGGTCCGCGGCCCGTGCCTCACGCGGTGAAGCGGCCGGTGCGTTTGATCTCGGGGTAGTCGGTGGTCGCGCCGTCCAGCTCCAGGGCGCGCACCAGCCGCAGGTGGTCCTGGGTGTTGACCACCCAGCCGATGATCCGCAGCTCGGCCTCGCGGGCCCTCTCGACGACCTCCAGACTCAGCCTGCGGATGTTGAGGCAGACAGTCTCGGAGCCGACCTCCACGGCGCGGTCCACCACGTCGACGCCGAAGCGGCTGGCGATCAGCGCCGTGCGGACGCCCGGCACGAGCCGGGTGATCTCGGCGACCGCCTCGTCGTGGAACGACGACACCTCCACCCGGCCGACCAGGTCGCGCCGCTGCATGACCTCGGCCAGCGCCCGAGCCGCCGCGACATCCTTGATCTCGGCCTGCAACGGCGAGCTGACGGCGTCCAGCACCTCTTCGAAGACCGGAACGCGCTCGCCGTGCCCGGCGTCCAGCGCGCGCAGCTCCGCGAGGGTCTTCTCGGCGATCGGCCCCGAGCCGTCGGTCGTACGGTCCACGTCGGCATCGTGCATGACGACGAGGGCGCCGTCCTTGCTCAGGTGCAGATCGAGTTCGATCAGGTCGAGGCCGGCGTTCTGCGCGGCGGTGAAGGAACGGAGAGTGTTCTCGGGTTCGACGCCCATCACTCCGCGGTGACCGATGGTGAGGAAGTTCAAGATGCGACTCGCTTCCGTCGACGGCGGCTCGGCTCGCGCGTGGTTCCGACGGGGACGCCCACGCGGCAAGGCCGCAGCCTAATGGCCTGACTGTGCGATGTACCCGTTCCTGCGCCGGGCAATGAGGGTGTCGGACGGGGAGACCCTGCCCCGATCCGCGGACGGCTCACCGGAGCACCGGTCACGTCCTGCCGCGGCCGGCCCCGCGCGCCCCCGGGAGGCCCACCCCACGCCCCCCGACTCCCTTGCCCCGCCGGAGAGTTCGGCTCGGCGCGCGGTGTCCGGCCGAGGCCCGCGCAGCCGCCGGAAGGCCGAGGCGCATGCGGCCGTCTTTGTCGTGTCGGACAGGAAAAAGAGCGGTGAAGGTAGAGCTGCGCAGGATAATCTCTCGGATTCCCCCTTGCGGGAAGGAACCTCGTATACATACGGTGTCCATACGCGAGGTTCTCCTGTGGAGGGTGGGACATGACGGAAATGCTTGTGCAGGTGGGTGTGGAGGATCGGGTTCCTCCCGTCGCCAGGGTGGTGGAGCACCCGGCATGGCCCGTGCTCAAGGATGCCGTCGAGGAGATCCGGCCCTGGCAGTCGAAGGACGGCTCCATCGACTTCGACGCGGACGACGCGCCCGACGCCTCGGACGTCGACCTGGCCGTCCGCCGCGCGATAGACGCGATCGAGCGGCTCTCTCCGCTGCTGCCGCACGACGTGGCGTACCACGAGGCCCTCGTGAAGGACCTGCGCCGCTGGGCCGACGCCGGGTTCCACGTGCCCGACTTCCTGGACTCGCTGCTGGCCTTCCAGCCCGCCGCGGCCCGCGAGGACGGTCTGCAGCACATGGTCGTCTTCCCCATGTACACGCAGAACGGCAACCCGGACCGCAACTTCGAGGCGGTCGTCCTGCGCATGGTGTGGCCGGACTGGCTGGCCGAGCTGGAGCGCACGCGCTACGACAACCCGCTGTTCTGCGGCATCACCTTCGAGGACTTCACCGCGGGGTACGACACGAACTCCGCGGTGCTCTTCCCGGAGACCATCGCGGTCCGTGAGGCGCCCGAGCGCTTCTCCTGGGGCGGCATCTTCTGCGACCGCGAGGCCGCCCGCTTCCGCGCCGTCACCGACGCCGCCGTCGACCTCCTGAGCCTCGAGCTGCCCGAGGACATCGCGGCCATGGTGGACGACCAGGAGCGCTGCGAGCAGGCCTTCGTCCTGTGGGACATGGTCCACGACCGCACCCACAGCCACGGCGACCTGCCCTTCGACCCCTTCATGATCAAGCAGCGCCAGCCGTTCTGGATGTACGGCCTGGAGGAGCTGCGCTGCGACCTCACCGCCTTCAAGGAGGCCGTGAAGCTGGAGGCCGAGGGCAACCAGCACGGCCGTGACGTGCAGTACGCCGTCCTCTTCGACCGGATGTTCCGCTTCCCGGTCACCGGCGACCGCGTCCGCAACTACGACGGGCTCGGCGGCCAGCTCCTCTTCGCCTACCTGCACAAGCACGACGTCGTCCGCTGGACCGACAACAAGCTGCACATCGACTGGCAGCGCGCCCCGCAGGTCACCAACGAGCTGTGCGGCGAGATCGAGGACCTCTACCGGGCCGGCATCGACCGCCCGAAGCTCGTCCACTGGTTCAAGGCCTACGAGCTGGTCTCCACGTACCTCGCACCGCACCCCGGCTCCCGCTGGGCCAAGGGTCCGGACGCCCTGGACCTGTCCCAGCCGCCGCGCAAGCTGGTGGACGACGTGCTTCCGGACGAGTTTCCCCTGAGCATGTTCTATGAGGCGCTCGCCAAGAAGCTGAAGAACGTGATCGCCTCGACCAAGGGCATCACGGCGGCAGACTCCGAGCGGATCGCCGCGTGACCGACCGCGGTACCGAGATCATTGCTCAGGAGGCGAAGACCATGGGGAACGGGGCTCTCAGCGGTGCGGTGATCGCGGTGGCCGGAGCGGGTGGACCCGCCGGCCGGGCGGCACTGCTCCGGCTCGCCGAGGCCGGCGCGACCGTCATCGGCGCGGACAACGACGCGGAGCGGCTGGCCGAGGCCGTCGACGCCGCCAGCTACGCCCACGGCGGCTCCACCGTCGTCGGGGACACCGTGGATCTGCTGGAACTGCAGTCGACCCGTGACTGGGCCACCCGCATCCAGAAGGACTTCGGCCGGGTGGACGGCCTCGTCCACCTCGTCGGTGGCTGGCGGGGCAGCGAGACCTTCACCAAGACGGTCCTCGACGACTGGGACCTGCTCGAACTGCTGCTCATCCGTACCGTGCAGCACACCACCCTCGCCTTCCACGAGGCCCTGCAGAGCAGCGAGCGCGGCCGGTACGTCCTGATCAGCGCCGCCGGCGCGAGCAACCCCACCGCGGGGAACGCCGCGTACTCCGCGGCCAAGGCCGCCGCCGAGGCGTGGACGCTCGCCATGGCGGACTACTTCCGCAAGGCCGGAATCGCCGAGGGCGCCGAGGGCGCGACGTCCGCTGCTGCCATCCTGGTGGTGAAGGCGTTGGTGCACGACGCGATGCGCGCCGAGCGACCGAACGCGAAGTTCGCGGGCTTCACGGACGTCAAGGACCTGGCCGAGTCCATCGTCGACGTCTGGAGCCGGCCCGCCGCCGAAGTGAACGGAAACCGTCTGTGGCTGACCGAGAAGCCGTGAACCCTCCGAAGACCGACGCCCGGCGTCATCACGACCCGGCCGTCCGCGGTTTCGCCAGTGACAACTACGCGGGGGCCCACCCCGAGGTGCTCGCCGCGCTCGCCGTGGCCAACGGCGGGCACCAGGTCGCGTACGGCGAGGACGACTACACGGAGCACTTCCAGGGCATCATCCGCAGCCACTTCGGTGCCGGCGCGGAGGCCTTCCCGGTCTTCAACGGCACCGGGGCCAACGTGGTCGCCCTCCAGGCGGTCACCGATCGCTGGGGTGCGGTGATCTGCGCGGAGAGCGCGCACATCAACGTCGACGAGGGCGGCGCCCCCGAGCGCATGGGCGGCCTCAAGCTGCTCACGGTGCCCACGCCCGACGGCAAGCTCACCCCCGAACTGATCGACCGGCAGGCGTACGGCTGGGACGACGAGCACCGCGCGATGCCGCAGGTCGTCTCGATCACCCAGAGCACCGAACTGGGCACGCTGTACACGCCAGAGGAGATCCGGGCGATCTGCGACCACGCCCACGCGCACGGCATGCGGGTGCACCTGGACGGTTCCCGGATATCCAACGCGGCGGCCTCCCTGGACGTCCCCATGCGGACGTTCACCAACGCGGTCGGCGTCGACATCCTCTCGCTCGGCGGCACCAAGAACGGCGCGCTGTTCGGCGAGGCGGTGGTCGTCATCAACCACGACTCCGTCCGCCACATGAAGCACCTGCGCAAGCTGTCGATGCAGCTCGCCTCCAAGATGCGGTTCGTCTCCGTGCAGTTGGAGGCGCTGCTCGCCAAGGACCTGTGGCTGCGCAACGCCCGGCACGCCAACGAGATGGCCCAGCGACTCGCCGAGGGCGTCCGCGCGGTGCACGGGGTGGAGATCCTCCACCCGGTGCAGGCCAACGCGGTCTTCGCCCGCCTGCCGCACGAGGTGACCGAGCGTCTCCAGAAGCGCTTCCGCTTCTACTTCTGGGACGAGGCGGCCGGCGACGTCCGCTGGATGTGCGCCTTCGACACCACCGAGGACGACGTCGACGGCTTCGTCGCCGCGCTCAAGGAGGAGATGGCCCAGCGCTAGCCGGGCCGATCCCACGCTCTTTCGAACTGCATAGGTATGCGGTCATCCGGAAATGCATTGACTCCCGGGTGATCGCTTTCCTATGCTCTGCGGCTATGGAGCTGATCCAGGAAACCAGCGACCTGTCCGCGTATCTGGCCGCTGACGAGGTCGTCGACCATCATCATCCGCTCGTCCGCGCGACGGCGGCGCGACTCGCCGCCGGAGCGGACGACTCGTATGCCTATGCGCGTTCGGCGTTCGAGTTCGTGCGCGACACCATCCCGCACTCGCAGGACGCGGGCGATACGCGGGTCACCTGGCGCGCCTCCGACGTCCTGGAGCGGCGCACCGGCATCTGCTACGCCAAGGCTTACGCGCTGGCGGCCCTGCTGCGCGCCGAGGACATCCCGACGGCGTTCTGCTACCAGCGGCTCGGCGAGGTGCACGGACTCGTCGCCGTCCGCTTCCACGGCGCCTGGCACCGCCAGGACCCCCGCGGCAACAAGCCCGGCGTGGACGCCCGCTTCTCCCTGGACGGCGAACGGCTGGCCTTCACGCCCGATCCCGAGTCCAATGAGCTGGACTATCCGGTGTTGTACGCTGAACCTCACCCGGCCGTGCTCGGCGTCCTGAAGGCCGCCCCGGACCGGCCGTCCCTGTGGCGGACCCTTCCCACCGCACTCTGAGGCAAGGCCGACGATGACTCTCACGCTCACCGTGTCCGACGAGGTGCGCGCGCTCGCGCCCGGATTCACCCACGTCGTCGTGGAGGCGGACGGCCTGGTGAACGGCCCGAGCACGGACGCCACTTCGGCGCTGCTCGACGACGCCGCTCGTCGGCTGGCCGAGCGTCTGGGGGGACGGCCTCCGCACGAGGACGCGCACATGGCCGCCTGGCGGGAGACGTACACGGCGTTCGGCTCCAAGCCCTCCCGTACCCGCAACTCCGCCGAGGCGCTGGCCAAACGCGCCCTCTCGGACGCCGGCCTCCCGCGGATCAACGTCCTCGTGGACGTCTACAACGCGATCAGCGTGGCCCACCTGATCCCGGTCGGCGGTGAGGACACCGACCACATCCGGGGTGCGATGCGCCTCGTGCGGGCCACCGGCGACGAGGACTTCGTGACCGTCGCGGGAGGCGAGGAGACCGTCGAGCACCCCGACGCGGGCGAAGTGGTCTGGCGCGACGACACCGGCGTCACCTGCCGCCGCTGGAACTGGCGCCAGGGACCGCGCACCCGGCTCACCGAGCAGTCGGCCTCGGCCGTCTTCCTGCTGGAGAGCCTGGCTCCGATGCCCGTCGCGGACGTCGAGAGCGCGGGTGCGGAACTCGCCGAGCTGCTGGCGAAGTTCAGCCCCGGGGCGCGGATCACCGTCCACGCCCCGGAGTGACGCCTCGGCGCGCGGCGGGCGCGCCGGGCGGGAGAACCGTCAGCGGGCCTCGGCCGCGCGCACCTCTTCGGGGGTCGGCGCGGTCCCGCCGAGATGGGCGGGCATCCACCAGGTGTCGTCCGGCCCCTTGGGGCGTACGGGATAGGCGCGCTGCGCCGCTTCGAGCAACTCCTGGACCCGCTCGCGCAGTCGCCGGGTGATGGCGCCCGCGTACTGGTCCTGCGGGGCTTCCACCGGCTCGCCGACCCGGATGGTGATCGGGGTGTGGCTGCGCTTGAAGTTGCGCGGGTGCCCCTTGGTCCACAGCCGCTGCGTGCCCCACAGAGCCATGGGAATGAGGGGGACGCCGGCCTCCTGGGCCATGCGCGCGGCACCCGACTTGAAGCTCTTCAGAGTGAAGGACTGCGAGATGGTCGCCTCGGGGAAGACGCCGATGATCTCACCGGCGCGCAGCGACTCCAGCGCGTGCTGGTAGGCCGTCTCGCCCTTCTCGCGGTCCACGGGGATGTGCTTCATGCCCCGCATCAGCGGCCCGGAGATCCTGTGCCGGAACACCGACTCCTTGGCCATGAAGCGCACCAGGCGCTTCTGCGGCAGGGCGGCCAGCCCGTCGAAGATGAAGTCCAGGTAGCTGATGTGGTTGCTGACCAGCACGGCGCCGCCCGAGCGCGGAATGTTCTCCGATCCCTGGCAGTCGATCTTGAGGTCCCAGGCCTTGAACAGCGTCTGGGCGAAGGCGACGACGGGACGGTAGACAAGCTCTGCCATGGACGGGGTGGACCCTTCTCTCTGCCTGGGAAGGGGTCTCCCGGCGGGAAAGTTACGCAGCCGTAGGTTTACGGCATTGCGCAGATCGTGCCCGAAGAACGGACGGGTGGCCAGTCCTGGTGCCGGAGAACCGCGAGATCCTTGTCACGTCGCGCACTTGATCCACCTCGGGGTTTTAACCTGCCTTTACTCCGCGCGTACCCTCACGCGCCGTACGAGCAGGTACATCTCGCACCCCAGGCAGTACCCGAACGCCGCATTGAGAAACGCCGCCGCGAGCGCGCACCCGGTCGCGGCGAGACCGAGCCACTGCGGGCCGGCGGTGAAGCCGATCAGTCCGACCACCGAGAAGACGAGTCCGACCGCCTGCGCGAACTGCGGCGGCTCCGGCGCCTCGAACTCTTTCGGCGGTCCGAGTCGCGGCCGCACCACCTTCCGGAAGAGCCAGCCGTACGGCGAGCGCGCCACGCCGCCCGAGGCGCCCAGCGCGAACGCCAGCGTCTGCCACGCCAGCAGCCAGGTGCTCCCGGTGATGAGCGTGGCTGCCAGGACGACCGTCGTCACGACCGCGCCGAAACGCGGTCCCCTCACATCAATGTCCATGATTCAAGGATTCCGTATGCCGGGCAGTGCTCGACGCCGGGAATCAATGCGGTCTCATGAATGCTTGTGCATGTGATGACCGGACTTGTGGTGTGCCTGGCGGTGCTCGCGCTGGCGAGCGTGTACGGAGTGCTGCATCGGCGGCGGAGCGGGAGGGTGACAGTGCGCGGGCGCGACGACGGAAAGCAGCTCGGCGCGGCGGAGTTGGGGGAGGGGCTCGGCGAACGGGCCACGCTCGTGCAGTTCTCCAGCGCCTTCTGCTCCCCCTGCCGGGCGACCCGGCGGGTCCTCGGCGAGGTGGCCGACATGGTCCCCGGCGTGTCGCACGTGGAGATCGACGCCGAGGACCACCTCGACCTCGTACGCGATCTCGGCATCCTCAAGACGCCCACCGTGCTCGTCCTCGACGCGGACGGCCGGATCGTGCGGCGCGCGACGGGACAGCCGCGCAAGGCGGACGTCATCGCCGCGCTGGGAGAGGCTGTCTGAACGGTGGCGATCATGGTGAGGCATCTCGCAGATACCCGTGCGCACTTGACTGCACGCACCACCTATCGTCAGCCTGACCGTATGCCCCCGGAACTCCTTCTCCACGAGCGCCTCCCAGTGGATCCGGCCCGCACCGCGAGTGGGCGCTGTCCGGGCTGTTGAGCAGCCAAGGACCCCTCCCCGCACCCGGCTCCGCCCGGGCGGTGGGATTTCCACGTCAGCCCTCGCAGAAGGACAACTCCATGTCGGCCACGCCCGGCCTCGGCACCGCCCGCCTCGCCTCCCCGGATCTGCTCCGCTCCGTCTTCCGCCGGCACGCCGCCGGAGTGGCGGTGATCACCGCCACCGGTCCGCGGGGCCCCGTCGGCTTCACGGCCACCTCGCTCACCTCTGTCTCCGCCGAACCCCCGGTGGTCTCCTTCGGCATCGGCACCGGCGCCTCCAGCTGGCCCGCGGTCGCGGAGTCCGAGCATGTCGGCGTCCACATACTCGGCGAGCACCAGCAGGACCTCGCCGCGACCTTCGCGCTGAGCGGGGCCGACCGGTTCGGCGCGCCCACCCGTTGGCGTAAGGGCCCCGAGGAAGTTCCCGTCCTCGACGACGTGCTGGCCTGGCTGGTATGCCGGGTCGTGGCGCGGGTGCCTGCCGGGGACCACCGGATCGTGCTGGCGGAGGTCGTGCTCGGCGACGCCTCCGGCGAGGGCGGCCCGCTCCTGTACCACCAGGGTCGTTTCAACGGCCTGCGCGACTGAGGCGGGGCCGGGGCTACTCGCCGGTACTCCTCATCGGTTACACAGCGTTGCGAAGGTCACAGTTCAAAGCGCTTGCTTAGTGGGCACCCAATGGATGTACTGGCGAGTAATATTTCGTTCGGAGCGCGGGCCGCCCCGACCGGGATCGCCCGCTTCAGGCGCCTATGCTGCCTGAAAGAAGGCAGCCCAGAAATGACGATGCAGTAGGAGAGCCGGCGTGAGCTTGAGGATCGTTGTCACTGTGAAGTACGTGCCCGACGCCACTGGCGACCGGCACTTCGCCGATGACCTGACCGTCGACCGTGACGACGTGGACGGCCTGCTGTCCGAACTCGACGAGTACGCCGTCGAGCAGGCGCTGCAGATCGCCGACGACGCGGACGACGCCGAGATCACCGTGCTGACCGTCGGCCCCGAGGATGCCAAGGACGCCCTGCGCAAGGCGCTGTCCATGGGTGCCGACAAGGCCATCCACGTGGAGGACGACGACCTGCACGGCACCGACGCCGTCGGCACCTCCCTGGTGCTGGCCAAGGCCATCGAGAAGGCCGGCTACGACCTGGTCATCTCCGGCATGGCGTCCACCGACGGCACGATGGGCATCGTGCCGGCGCTGCTGGCCGAGCGTCTCGGTGTCCCGCAGGTCACGCTGCTCTCCGAGGTGTCGGTCGAGGACGGCGTGGTCAAGGGCCGCCGTGACGGCGACACCGCCTCCGAGTCGCTGGAGGCCTCCCTCCCCGCGGTCGTGTCGGTGACCGACCAGTCGGGCGAGGCGCGTTACCCGTCCTTCAAGGGCATCATGGCCGCGAAGAAGAAGCCGGTGGAGTCCTGGGACCTGTCGGACCTGGAGCTCGAGGCGGACGAGGTCGGTCTCGAAGGCGCCTGGACCAAGGTCGACAGCGCCACCGCTCGCCCCGCGCGCACCGCGGGCACGATCGTCAAGGACGAGGGCGAGGGCGGCAAGCAGCTCGCCGAGTTCCTCGCGGGCCAGAAGTTCATCTAGTCGCCGTGGGTCCGGGGCGCGTCCCCGGACCGGCACAACGGCCGAGGCCCACCCCGCTTACCGCCCCTCAGACTTCGTAATCCGCAGGAGAGCATCCCCATGGCTGAAGTTCTCGTCTATGTCGACCACGTGGACGGTGCCGTCCGCAAGCCCACCCTGGAACTGCTGACGCTGGCCCGCCGCATCGGCGAACCCGTCGCCGTCGCCCTCGGCTCCGGTGCCGAGAACACCGCCGCCGCGCTCGCCGAGCACGGCGCGGTGAAGGTCCTCACGCACGACGCCGCCGAGTACGCCGACTACCTCGTCGTACCGAAGGTCGACGCGCTCCAGGCCGCGTACGAGGCCGTTTCCCCGGCCGCCGTGCTCGTCCCGTCCTCCGCCGAGGGCAAGGAGATCGCGGCCCGCCTCGCGGTCCGCATCGGTTCCGGCATCATCACGGACGCCGTCGACCTGGAGGCCGGCGCCGAGGGCCCGGTCGCCACGCAGTCGGCGTTCGCCGCCTCGTACACCACCAAGTCCCGCATCTCCAAGGGCACTCCGGTCATCACGGTCAAGCCGAACTCGGCCGCCGTGGAGGCCGCCCCGGCCGCCGGCACCGTCGAGGCCCTCGCGGTCTCGTTCTCCGACAAGGCCACCGGCACCAAGGTCACCTCGCGCACCCCGCGCGAGTCGACCGGCCGTCCCGAGCTGACCGAGGCCGCGATCGTCGTCTCCGGCGGCCGTGGCGTCAACGGCGCGGAGAACTTCTCGGTCATCGAGGGCCTCGCCGACTCGCTCGGTGCCGCCGTGGGCGCCTCGCGTGCCGCGGTCGACGCCGGCTGGTACCCGCACACCAACCAGGTGGGCCAGACCGGCAAGTCCGTCTCGCCGCAGCTGTACATCGCCTCCGGCATCTCCGGCGCGATCCAGCACCGCGCGGGCATGCAGACGTCGAAGACGATCGTCGCGATCAACAAGGACGCCGAGGCGCCGATCTTCGACCTCGTCGACTACGGCGTCGTCGGTGACCTCTTCGAGGTCGTCCCGCAGCTCACCGAGGAGATCAAGTCCCGCAAGGGCTGATCGCTCCGTGCTCCACGAGGCCCCCGTGACCGCGCGCCGGTCCCGGGGGCCTCGGTGCATCCTGGGGAGGCCGGGTACGCGGGCCGCGGCCGTGTCCCAGGATCCAAGAGGGTGTTGACCCGCGAGAAGCTCGCCGGATAACTTCGCTCTACGGATTGTTGATTCCGTAGTGCGGAAAACAGGAGGGTGTGGAATGGGTCAGGGCCAGCAGGAGAAGGTGACGACGAGCCTCGCGGGAGCCGTCAGCGAGGAGATCAGCGCCTCCCTCGCCCCGGTCGACGCCGAACTGGAGCGCCGCTACCCCGGGGACCCCGGCACCCGCCAGCCCGTCCACACCGTGTACGTCCCCGGCGACGCGTTCGCCGCCGACACCCTGCGCACCTGGGGCGACCGCGCCCTCGCGGCGCTCGACGAACACGCCCCCGACGCCGCCTCCTTCGCCGCGGTCCTCGGCCTGTCCGACGAACTCGCCGGGCCCGTGTACGACCGCGTCCGCGCCAAGCTGGAGCGCGAACCCGTCGAGGACCTGCGCGTCGACTTCGAGGACGGCTACGGACCGCGCCCGGACGCCGAGGAGGACGCCACGGCGGCCCGCGCCGCCCGGCTGATCGCCGAGGCCTACGAGAACGGCACCGCCGCCCCCTACATGGGCATCCGCATGAAGTGCATGGAGGCGCCGGTCCGCGACCGGGGCATCCGCACCCTCGACATCTTCCTGACGGGCCTGATGGAGGCCGGCGGCCTGCCCGAGGGACTGGTCCTCACCCTGCCCAAGGTGACGTACCCCGAGCAGGTCACCGCGATGGTCCGGCTCCTGGAGCAGTTCGAGAAGGCGCGCGGCCTGGAGCCCGGCCGGATCGGCTTCGAGATCCAGATCGAGACCAGCCAGTCCATCCTCGCCACCGACGGCACCGCGACCGTCGCCCGGATGATCCAGGCCGCCGAGGGCCGCGCCACGGGCCTGCACTACGGCACCTTCGACTACAGCGCCTGCCTCGGCGTCTCCGCCGCCTACCAGGCCAGCGACCACCCGGCCGCCGACCACGCCAAGGCGATCATGCAGGTCGCCGCAGCGGGCACCGGCGTCCGCGTCTCCGACGGCTCCACCAACGTGCTGCCCGTCGGCACCACCCAGAAGGTGCACGACGCCTGGCGCCTGCACTACGGCCTCACCCGTCGCGCCCTGGCCCGCGCCTACTACCAGGGCTGGGACATGCACCCCGGCCACATCCCCACCCGCTACGCCGCCGTGTTCGCCTTCTACCGGGAGGGCTTCGAACAGGCCGCCGGTCGCCTGGCCCGCTACGCCAACCACGCGGAGGGCGACGTGATGGACGAGCCCGCCACCGCCAAGGCCCTCAGCGGCTACCTGCTGCGCGGCCTCGACTGCGGCGCCCTCGACATCGCCGAGGTGGCCCGCGCGACCGGCCAGACCCGGGCCGACCTGGAGGCCTTCGCGTCACCGCGGCGGGGGGACCTGACGATCTCGGGCCAGTAGGCGACGGGCCCCGGTGCACGGGGTCGGCCGCCCACCTGAGGGCTGTTCACACCGAAGGCGCGCCACCTCCCGGGAGGTGGCGCGCCTTCGGTGTGCCCGGTTCCGCGCCGTCGTCCTCAGCGCGCGGGCCGCAGTTCGCCCGAGCCGCGGGTGATGAGGCGGGTCGGGAGTTCGATGCGCTCCGGGGCGAGCAGGGTGCCGTCGAGCTGGCGGAAGAGGCGTTCCGCCGCGGTGCGGCCGAGGGCGGCGGCGTCCTGGGCGACGACCGTGACGCCCGGTTCCAGGAGGTCGGCGAGCTCGATGTCGTCGAAACCGACGAGCGCCACGGGACGGCCGCGTTCGGCGATCACGCGGACGACGGTCACGGTGACACGGTTGTTGCCGGCGAAGACGGCGGTGACGGGGGAGGGGCCGGAGAGCATCGTCTCGGCCGCCTCGCGCACCCGCTGCGGGTCGGTGACGCCGAGGGACATCCAGTCGTCCTCGACGACTATCCCGGCGTCCTCCATGGCGGCCCGGTAGCCCCGCAGACGCTCGGCGGCCGTGTGGATGCGCGGCATGTCGCCGATGAAGCCGATGCTGCGGTGTCCGTGCGCGATGAGGTGGGCGACGCCGTCCCGTGCGCCGCCGAAGCTGTCGGACAGGACGACGTCGGCGTCGATCCTCCCGGCGGGGCGGTCCACGAAGACCGTGGCGACGCCCGCCTTTATCTCCGGCTCCAGATAGCGGTGGTCGTCACCGGCCGGGATGACGACCAGCCCGTCCACGCGTCGCGCGCACAGGGCGAGGACCAGTTCCTGCTCGCGGTCCGGGTCCTCGGCGCTGGAACCGTTGATCAGCAGGGCGCCGTGGGCCCGGGCCACCTCCTCGACCGCGCGGCTCAGCGGCCCGTAGAAGGGGTCGGCGAGGTCCTCCAGGACGAGACCGATGCTGGCGGTGCGGCCCTTGCGGAGCACCCGGGCGCTGTCGTTGCGCCGGAAGCCCAGGGCGTCGATGGCCTCCTGGACGCGCCGCTCGGTGTCGGGGGTGACGCCGGGCTCGCCGTTCACCACGCGGGAGACCGTCTTCAGGCCGACTCCCGCACGCGCCGCCACGTCCTTCATGGTCGGACGATTGCCGTAGCGGTTCTCGGATCGGCGGGCGGTCTCGGCCACGATGTGCTGTCCTGTCCTGTCGTCCACGGGGATGCGTAGGTCCATGGGGTTGTATGAGGATGTGGCGTCGAGCATAGAGCCTGGACAACGTTGTCAGATGCGGGAGACACTGTCCACCGCAATCTCCGGCCTGCGTCTTCCCCAGGGCGCACGGTTCCCGTCGTCCGCGGACGCCTGCCGCGCGGCGTACGACGGGGCCCGATCCTGCTCCGTTTTCGGCCGGAAACAGGCACCCGGACCCGCGGCGCGGCGGGCCCGTCACGACACCCCATGGGAGATCTGACTCTGATGCACACCGACCTCGTGGCCGCGCTCGACATCGGCGGCACCAAGATCGCCGGAGCGCTGGTGGACGGCCACGGCCGGATCCTGGTGCGCGCGCAGCGCGCGACGCCCGCGCAGGAGGACGGCGACACCGTGATGCGTGCCGTCGAGGACGTGATCGGCGAGCTGTCCGACTCCCCGCTGTGGAGCAGGGCCGGCGCCCTCGGTATCGGCAGCGCGGGCCCGGTCGACGCCTCGGCCGGCACGGTGAGCCCCGTGAACGTCCCGGGCTGGCGCGGCTACCCGCTGGTCGAGCGGGCCGCCAAGGCCGCCGGAGGGCTGCCCGTCGAGCTGATCGGCGACGGCGTCGCCATCACCGCGGCCGAGCACTGGCAGGGCGCCGCCCGCGGTCACGACAACGCGTTGTGCATGGTGGTGTCCACCGGCGTGGGCGGCGGCCTCGTGCTGAACGGCCGGCTGCACCCCGGTCCCACCGGCAACGCCGGCCACATCGGGCATATCAGCGTCGACCTGGACGGCGATCTCTGCCCCTGCGGCTCGCGCGGCTGCGTCGAGCGCATCGCGAGCGGCCCGAACATCGCCCGCCGCGCGATGGAGGGCGGCTGGCAGCCCGGACCCGACGGTGACACCTCGGCCGCGGCGGTGGCCGAGGCGGCCCGTGCGGGCGACCCGGTGGCCGTGGCGTCCTTCGAGCGGGCCGCCCAGGCCCTCGCCGCGGGCATCGCGGCGACCGCGACCCTCGTGGAGATCGACATCGCGGTGATCGGCGGCGGCGTCGGCAAGGCCGGCGACGTGCTGTTCACCCCGCTGCGCAGGGCGCTGGCCGACTACGCGACGCTCTCCTTCGTCCAGCGGCTGACCGTGGCGCCCGCGCTCATGGGCACGGACGCCGGTCTGGTCGGCGCCGCCTCGGCCGCGCTCACCCGGAAGGCGAGCGCGGCCGAGGCCCGCGTCTGACCGTCGTGGTCCCGGTGACCGGGACCACGACACCCGTCCCGCAAGGGAGTCGGACCGGACAGGGCGACGGGCGTCAGCAACTGAGCTTCGCGTCGGCCCAGTCCGCGTGGTCCGAGTCGATGCCGTCACCGCCGTCCGTGACGACCAGGCGGACCACCTGGGCGCCGGTCACGTCGGCGGTGAGGGCCTGTGCCGGCATCGCGTTGGTCAGGACGCCGGTGGAAGCGACCTTCGTCCCGTCCGCCCAGATCTCGAAGGCGACCGTGCCCTTGGCGCCCTTCTCGTCGTCGAGCCCGACATCGGCGGTGACGCGCTCGCAGGCCGTGCCGGTGTAGTACTCGACCGTGCTCCCGGCGTGCACGCCCAGTCCTCGGGCGTACGGCACGCCGCCGATGGTGAGGGTCCCCCCGTCGCCCGAGCCCTCCTCACCGTTGCTCGTGTCGCGCTCGACCGGCCCCCAGCCGTTGGTCGTCGAGAGCCAGGGCAGGTCCCCGAGCGGGGACGTGCCCGCCGGGGGAGCCACCACCACGGAGGCCCGCACCGGAAGTTCGGCGTCGGCGGTGATCCCGGTCGGCGAGCGGTAGACGGCCTTCAGCGCGAGGTCGTACGATCCGGCGGCCGTCCCCGCGGGCGCGGTCACCCGCCACGTCGTCCGCAGGGAGCGCCCGGTGGGGAGCGAGGCCGCGGTCGTCGGTCCCGTCGCGGCGACCGTCCAGCCGGCCGGGCCGCGCAGCGTCACCGCCACCCGGGTGGCGGAGGTGCGCCCGAGGTCGGTCACCGCGGACGTCAGTGTGGCCGTCCTGCCCGCCTCGACCAACGGGCTTCCCTCCAGGCCCAGTTCGACGGCGGGCGGGTTCTTGGCCCACGCGGGGTCCGCGGAGACCCGGACGAGGACGGTGCCGTGCGCCGGGACGGTGGCCGCGATCGTGCCCGCCGTGTTGGAACTGCGGTGCCGCCACAGATCGCGCAGTGTGTAGGCGTCCGCGCCGGGCAGGCCGACGGCGGCCGCGGTCGTCGCGATGCGCTGCGCGGTGCCCGACTCGTTGAACAGCGCCACCGTGCGGCTGCCGTCCCGCATCTCCTTGGCGACGACCCAGCGCCCGTCCGTCGAGGAGACGACCGACCCCTGCTTGCCCAGCGGGTCCTGGTCGACCGCGACGACCTCCTTGTTGCCGAGGATGTCGAAGGTCGCGGCGGAGGCGGTGCGCAGGTCGGAGCCGATGAGCAGGGGCGCCGCCATGACCGACCACATCGAGAAGTGCGATCGGTACTCCGTGTCCGTCATCCCGCCGTTGCCGACCTCCAGCATGTCCGGGTCGTTCCAGTGCCCCGGTCCGGCGTACGGGGCGAGCGGCAGGTTCTGCTTGAGGATCGAGAGCATCGAGCCCCAGCTGTCGCTGATGTCGCCGGTCGTGCGCCACAGATGCCCGACGTCGGAGGCCCACTCCCAGGGCTTGTTCTCGCCCCATTCGCAGATGCTGTAGACGATGGGCCGGCCCGTGGCCCGCAGTGCGTCCCGCATGGTCGTGTACCGCGATCGCGCGTCCACGCCCTGGTTGTTGCAGTTGTCGTACTTGAGGTAGTCGACGCCCCAGTCCGCGAACTGCCGCGCGTCGCTGTACTCGTGGCCGAGGGCGCCGGGAAACCCGACGCTGTCGCAGGTCTTGGTGCCGGCGCTGGTGTAGATGCCCAGCTTGAGGCCCTTGGAGTGCACGTAGTCGGCGACGGCCTTGATCCCGCCCGGGAACCGCTCGGGGTCCGGGACGAGCTTGCCGTCCGCGTCCCGGGACGGCAGCGCCCAGCAGTCGTCGAGGTTGACGTACTGGTAGCCCGCGTCCTTGAGCCCCTTCTCCACGAAGAGGTCGGCGATGCCCTCGACCATGTCCTGGTCGAACTCGGCCCGGCAGTGCGTGGAGTTCCAGTTGTTGAAGCCCATCGGCGGGGTGAGGGCGAGCCCGTCCGCGGAGGTGGGGGAGACGGTACGCACGGCGGGGACCGCCGCGGTGGCGCCGCCCGGCGCGGCGAGCGCGGGCGTGGTGAGGCCGGCCGCGCACAACAGGCCTGCGGCCAGTGCTCCGGCCACTCTGGTACGGCCCGGGTGCGGCGCACGTACGGTGCGGGCCGTGCCGGTTCCGGGGGGTGTGGGGGTGGTGCGGGTGTGAAGGTGACGCATCGTTACGTTCCTCCGAACTCGCGACAGATGGGGTGTCTTCATGTCCGCGACAATGGTGCGCGTTTACGGTAGGACCTGTCGGACTCTGTTGGAAGGTGTGTGATCGCATCACTCGATGAGCCGAGGGCGCGCACCGATCGCCACCGGGTCGGGACGAGGAAGGTGATCCACCCGTGACCCCCTCCCCGCCTTCGGAGTTGAACCGGGCATGAAGAAGCGCAGCATGCTCGCCATCGCCTCCCTCGCCACCGGGTTCGTCGTCGCGGCGATCACCCCGTCGCACGCCGTGGACGCGGACGCCCTGAGCGACCTCAACGTCAACGACACGCTCAGCGCCGTCGACCACACCGTCGGCAGCGACAGCCTGGCGGTCGACGAAGGGGCCCTGGGCGGCACGAACAGCTGAACACCCCGACCCCAGGCGCCGGTGTCCCCAGCACGGGGACACCGGCGCCACGCCGTAGGTGCCCCCTCATCAGCGGCTGGTTTCCGTGGCAGGGTGGAGCGGGCAAGCCTCAGGGGGCCAACAGAAGAGGGGGAATCGTGATCGTCTGGATCAACGGTGCGTTCGGTGCGGGAAAGACCGCCACCGCACGGGAACTGATCGAGCTGATCCCGAACAGCACGCTCTTCGACCCCGAGGTCGTCGGGGGCGCACTCACGCACCTGCTCCCCGCCAAACACCTCGCCGAGGTCGGCGACTTCCAGGACCTGCCGATCTGGCGCCGGCTCGTGGTCGACACGGCCGCCGCGATGCTCGCCGAGCTGGGAGGTGTCCTCGTCGTCCCCATGACCCTGCTCCGCCAGGAGTACCGGGACGAGATCTTCGGCGGACTCGCCGCCCGCCGCATTCCGGTGCACCACGTGCTCCTCGCCCCGGCGGAAACGATCCTGCGCGAGCGAATAGCCGGGCGCGAGGTGTCCCCGGAGCCCGACGGCGAGACGCGTGTGCGGCAGTGGTCCTACGACCACATCGAGCCCTACCGGGCCGCGCTCGGCTGGCTCACCGCCGACGCCCACCCCGTGGACACCAGCGCGCTCACCCCGTACGACACCGCCGTCCGCATCGCCGACGCCGTCCGCGGCGGGGACGCGCCCGTGTGCGACATCGTGCAGACCCCGGAACCCACCGCCGAGACGGTCGCCGCCGGAGTGCTCCTCTTCGACGAGCACGACCGCTTCCTGCTCGTCGATCCCACGTACAAGGCCGGCTGGGAGTTCCCCGGCGGGGTCGTCGAGGCCGGAGAGGCCCCGGCACGCGCCGGGATGCGCGAGGTCACCGAGGAGACCGGCCTCGTCCTGGACGAGGTACCCACGCTCCTCGTCATCGACTGGGAATCCCCCGCACCCCCCGGCTACGGCGGCCTGCGGCTCCTCTTCGACGGTGGCCGCCTCGACGAACAGGCCGCGCGGGGGCTGCTGTTGCCGGGCCCCGAACTCCGCGAGTGGCGCTTCGTCACCGAACAGGAGGCCGCCGACCTCCTGCCGCCCGTCCGCTACGAACGGCTCCGCTGGGCCCTGCGCGCCCGCGAACGCGGCGCCGCGCTCTACCTGGAGGCCGGCATCCCCCTCGGCTGACACCGCCGCACCGACGGCCCCGGCCCGACACCCCGGCCGGGCTGCCATGAGCGTCCCGCCCTGCCGCAGACCGACGGCGGAGCGGCGGAGGCGGCTCGTCCGGGTGCCGAGCGGTGCCGCGACACCGTCGGACACCCGGCAACGGCGGCTCGTCCGAGGCCGGTCGGCGTGGTGCGCCGGTCCGGTTCCGGTCGGGCGACGGGCCGAGGAGACCGAGAGGGCCCGCACCGTGCGGTGCGGGCCCTCCGTCTCGGCGCGTGCTCGGCTGCGCCGCGCAGTTCGTGTGGCTCAGCTCGCCGCGTAGTTCTGCAGGAACAGCGCCTCGGAGACCGACAGGCGCTCCAGCTCGTCCGGGGAGACGCTCTCGTTCACCGCGTGGATCTGCGCCTCCGGCTCGCTCAGGCCGATGAGCAGGATCTCCGTCTCCGGATACAGCGAGGCGAGGGTGTTGCACAGCGGGATCGAGCCGCCCATGCCCGAGGACTGCATCTCCTGGCCCGGATAGGCGACGGCCATGGCCGCGGCCATCGACGCGTACGCCGGGCTGGAGGTGTCGGCCCGGAACGCCTGGCCCTGGCCGATCTGCTCCGTGGTGACGCGCGCGCCCCACGGCGTGTGCGCCTCGATGTGCGCCTGGAGCAGCTTCGTCGCCTCGCCGGCGTCCACGCCCGGCGGCACCCGCAGGCTGACCAGCGCCCTGGCACCCGCCTGCACGGAGGGCGTCGCGCCCACGACCGGCGGGCAGTCGATCCCGAGGACGGTCACGCTCGGACGCGCCCAGAGGCGGTCGGCGACGGTGCCGGAGCCGATCAGCTCCACCCCGTCGAGCACCTTGGCGTCCTCACGGAACGCCTGGTCCTCGTACTGCAGGCCGTCCCACACGGACGCGGCGTCCAGACCGTCGACGGTCGTCGAGCCGTCCCGGTCCCGCAGCGAGTCCAGCAGCCGGATCAGCGCGGCCAGCGCGTCGGGTGCCGCACCGCCGAACTGTCCCGAGTGCAGGTTCCCTTCCAGGGTGTCCACCTGAACCCGTACGAGGGTCATGCCGCGCAGCGTCGCCGTGACCGTCGGGAGACCCGCCCGGAAGTTGCCCGCGTCGCCGATGACGATGGTGTCGGCGGTGAGCAGCTCCGGGTGCTCCTCGGCGTACCGCTCCAGACCGCCGGTGCCCTGCTCCTCGGAACCCTCGACGATCACCTTGACGTGCACCGGCACGCCGCCGTTCGCCTTCAGCGCGCGCAGCGCCAGCAGGTGCATGATGACCCCGCCCTTGCAGTCGGCGCTGCCCCGCCCGTACCAACGGCCGTCACGTTCCACCAGGTCGAACGGCGGGGTCGCCCAGGCCGCTTCGTCCAGCGGCGGCTGCACGTCGTAGTGCGCGTACAGCAGAACCGTTTTGGCGCCGTCGGGGCCCGGCAGGAAGCCGTACACGGACTGGGTGCCGTCCGGGGTGTCCAGCAGCGCCACGTCCTCGAAGCCCTCGGAACGCAGCGCGTCGGCGATCCAGTTCGCCGCTCCCTCGCTCTCGCTCCTCGGATACTGGTCGAAGTCCGCCACCGACTTGAAGGCCACCAGCTCGGTGAGCTCCGCCTTCGCCCGGGGCATGAGCGAGGCGACGGTCTCGGCGACCGGATTCGACGACATGGGCACGCTCCTCGTAGGTGCGACGTTGTACTTCTGTGTACAAGTGATCGGTGATGCGTGCACACGTCCCGGTGTGCGGGACGGGTGCGCTGCCGATCCTCCCACAGTGGCCTGCGGCGATGCCCGCCGTAGGATGCGGGGGACAGGTGCGGCAGACGGCTGGACTGGGAGCAGTAGACCAACGTGAGCAGCGAGAACTCTTCGGCGGACGACGTGCGGCGTGCGGCGGACGACGGGCAGCAGGTGTGGGACGTCGTAGTCGTCGGCGCGGGGCCCGCGGGCGCTTCGGCCGCCTACGCGGCAGCGGTCGCGGGACGCAGCGTCCTGCTCCTGGAGAAAGCCGAACTGCCCCGCTACAAAACATGCGGCGGCGGCATCATCGGTCCTTCCCGGGACGCCCTGCCACCCGGCTTCGAGCTGCCGTTCAAGGACCGGGTGCACGCGGTCACCTTCTCGATGGACGGCAGGTTCGCCCGTACGCGGCGATCCCGGCAGATGCTGTTCGGGCTGATCAACCGGCCCGAGTTCGACCAGCAACTCGTCGAGTACGCCCAGAAGGCGGGCGCCGAACTGCGCACCGGGGCCACGGTGTCCCGCGTCGAGCAGCACGGCTCGGCCGTGCCGGACCGGCGCACCGTCGCCGTGGTCCTGCAGGGCGGCGAGACCGTCCTGGCGCGCGCGGTGGTCGGCGCCGACGGAAGCGCCAGCCGCATAGGGGCACACGTAGGGGTGAAGCTCGATCAGGTCGACCTCGGCCTGGAGGCCGAGATCCCGGTGCCGGAGACGGTCGCCGAGGACTGGAGGGGCCGCGTCCTGATCGACTGGGGCCCCATGCCCGGAAGCTACGGATGGGTCTTCCCGAAGGGGGACACCCTCACCGTCGGCGTCATCTCCGCCCGCGGTGAAGGAGCGGCCACCAAGCGGTACTTGGAGGACTTCATCGCCCGGCTCGGCCTCGCCGGGTTCGAACCGTCCATCTCCTCCGGTCACTTGACGCGCTGCCGCGCCGACGACTCGCCGCTGTCGCGCGGCCGGGTGCTCGTCTGCGGCGACGCGGCGGGACTGCTCGAACCGTGGACCCGTGAGGGCATCTCGTTCGCGCTGCGCTCCGGCCGGCTCGCGGGGGAGTGGGCGGTGCGGATCGCCGAGGCGCACGACGCCGTCGACGCCCGGCGCCAGGCCCTGAACTACGCGTTCGCGATCAAGGCGGGTCTCGGCGTCGAGATGAGCGTCGGCAAGCGTCTGCTCGCCGCCTTCGAGCGCCGTCCCGGCGTGTTCCACGCGGGTCTCACCGGGATCCGCCCGGTGTGGAAGGCCTTCACGGGGATCACCCGCGGCTCCACGACGCTGGGCGAGATCGTGCGGTCGCGCCCCATGGTCGGGCGTGCCCTGACCGCTCTCGACCGGGCGCCGCAGATCGCGGAGGCCAAGGACGCGGACCCCAAGGACGCCGACGGCCAGGACGGCGAACCGCAGGGCGTGGAGCCCAAGGGCGCGGAGGGATAGGCGCGTCGGCCGGCGTCAGCTCCCGACCGCGATCCGGAAGACGGGGTGGTCGGGGGCGATGCGGCGCAGCTCCTCGTCGGACGAGTCGGGACCGACGCCGCCGAAGAACACCCCGACCTCGGCCTTCCAGCGCTTGAGGTAGGCGCGCAGCAGCGGGACCTTGTCGTCGTCGGCGACCTCGACGGCGGTGAAGGCCTCCACCTTCTTGCCGAGGCGCAGCTCGCCGCCGCCGGCCGCCCGCATGTTGTGCGTCCACTGGACGTGACCGCGGGGGGCCACGAGGTACTGCTTCCCGTCCACGGTGAGCAGGTTGACCGGCGTCGTGCGCCACTCGCCGCTCTTGCGGCCCCGGACGGCCAGCACCCGCGAACCCCAGACGCTGAGGCCCCGCCTGGTCGTCCAGGCCACGGTGCGGTTGAGGATGTTGACGGTGAACCAGCCGGGCTTCTGGACATGTGTCGACACGGTGACCCCTTGAGATCCGTGGTGGGAGCGCCGCTCTCTTTTGTGAGCACTGCTCTCGCTTGAGGTAAGTCTGCCGGAGATGGGTGCCCAAAAGCAAGAGCACTGCTCTCGTATTTGTTCACCGCTCTCGTTTTGGAGCACCTGTTCCGATCGGGAGCGTCGCTCTCATCGCGGAGCGCTGCTCTCGTTTGTGTGCACTGCTCTGAAAACGTGGGAGACTGCCCCTCATGAGTACCGCACGAGGGGCACGCGCCCGAGCCAGGATCGAGGTCACGGCGGCCATCAAGGACGAGGCGCGCAGACAGCTCGCCGCGGACGGCGCCGCGAAGCTCTCCCTGCGGGCCGTGGCCCGCGAACTCGGGATGGTCTCCTCGGCGCTCTACCGCTACTTCCCCAGCCGCGACGACCTGCTCACGGCCCTCATCATCGACGCCTACAACTCCCTCGGCGAGGCCGCCGAGTCCGCGCACGCCGCCGTCGCCGAGGCCGGACCCCGGGCCCGCTGGATCGCCGTGTGTCTGGCGGCCCGCCGGTGGGCGCTGGCGCATCCGCACGAGTACGCGCTCATCTACGGCTCGCCCGTCCCCGGCTACGTCGCGCCGCAGGAGACCGTGCCGGCCGCAGCCCGGGTCGGGCTGCTGCTGATCGGCGTGGTGCGGGACGCGTACCGCGGCAAGGGCGTGGCGCGGTCCGCGCTGGCCGCGGACCTGACGGCCGAGGCGCGGCGGATGTCGGCGGATCTCGCGCCCGACCTGCCGCCCGATGTGATCGTGCCGCTGGTGGCCGCTTGGGCGCAGCTCTACGGGTTGATCGGGTTCGAGCTGTTCGGCCAGTTCAACCGTGTCGTCGAGGACCGCGAGCCGTTCTTCCGGCAGGCGGTGGGGAGGCTCGCGCACGACGTGGGGCTCGTCCATCCGGAGCCGGGCAGCGCCGTCTGAACCGCCCGGCACGGCGGAACGGGCGGTCCAGGCCGTACCCGACACCGGCCCGGCGCCCGCCGGGGTGCGCGCCCACCGCGCTCCCGTCGGGTTCCGTGTCGTACTCCCGGGGGAGTACGGGTGATCACCTCGCCCGGCGGACGCCGGGCGCGTGCCCGGCCGTCTAGCGTGACGGTCATGGAAGAGCAGCGCACGCCCGTGGCCCCGACGGGGGGCGGTCCGCCGTGGCGGCGGTACGGGCCGCCCGGCTGGGACCGCTGGAGCGAGGAGGAGCACGGCACGCGGTGGCCGTGGCGCTCCACGCTGCTGCTGACCGCCTTCGTGCTGCTCGGTTCGACCTTCGCCGCCCACGCCCAGCACGGCGACCGGCTCGGACTCGACGTCTTCGCGCGGGTGCTGCTGCTGACGGGTTCGGGGCTGCTGCTCTGGCGGCAGCGGTACCCGGTGGCGGTCGCGTTCGGCACGGCCACGGTCGCCTTGGTCTACGTCGCCGCGGGCTACCCCTACGGGCCGGTCTTCCTGCCGGTCGCCGTGGGCTGCTTCAGCGCGGTCGTCGCGGGTCACCGACGGGCCGCCTGGACCGCGATCGGGCTGCTCTGGGCGGGGCATCTGCTGGTGTCCCACTGGCTCTACCGCTGGTTGCCGCCGACGGGTGACCGTCCGCCGTCCTGGATGCAGGAGGTCGGCGTAGCGACCTGGGTAGTGGCGGTCGTCGCGCTGTCGGAACTGGTCCGGGTACGCCGTGAGCAGTGGTCCCGTGAACGGGCCGAACGGGCGCAGGCCGCCCGGCGCCGCGCGGACGAGGAGCGGCTGCGGATCGCCCGGGAACTGCATGACGTCCTCGCCCACAGCATCTCGGTCATCAACGTCCAGGCCGGCGTGGGTCTCGCCCTCCTCGACTCCGACCCCGAGCAGGCGCGGACCGCGCTCACCACCATCAAGGCGGCCAGCAAGGAGGCCCTCGGCGAGGTGCGTCAAGTGCTCGACACCCTGCGCGCGCCGGGTGAGGCACCGCGCACCCCGGCGCCCGGACTCGACCGGCTGCCCGAACTGGTCGAGCAGGCGGCGCGCGCCGGGCTGACGGTCGAGGTCCGGGGGGAGGCCCCCGCGTCGGCCCCCGGTACCGACCTGGCCGCGTTCCGCATCGTCCAGGAGGCGCTCACCAACGTCGTACGGCACTCGGGGTCGCGCCGCGCGCGTGTCCGGCTCGATCACGCCGGGGGCCTGCTGCGGCTCCTGATCGACGACGACGGGCCGGCCACCGGCGTGGACGCGGGCGGCAGCGGCAACGGGCTCGCCGGGATGCGGGAGCGGGCGGCGGCGCTCGGTGGCACGATCGAGGCGGGACCGCGCGACGACGGAGGGTTCCGTGTGCTGGCGGTGCTGCCGTGGAAGGCCAAGGAGGACCGGTGATCCGCGTACTGCTCGCCGACGACCAGTCGTTGGTCCGGGCCGGGTTCAAGGCGCTGCTCGACGCGCAACCGGACATCGAGGTGGCCGGGGAGGCCGCCGACGGTGCGGAGGCGGTGCGCTCCGTGCGTGAACTGCGCCCCGACGTCGTCCTGATGGACATCCGGATGCCCGTCCTGGACGGCCTCGCCGCGACCCGTCGCATCACCGGTGACGCCGGCCTGGGGGACGTGAAGGTGGTCATGCTCACCACCTTCGAACTCGACGAGTACGTCTTCGAGGCGATCCGTTCCGGCGCCTCCGGCTTCCTCGTCAAGGACACCGAGCCCGAGGAACTCCTGCGCGCCGTACGGGCGGTGGTCGGCGGCGACGCCCTGCTGTCGCCGGGAGTGACGCGGCGGCTGATCGCCGAGTTCGCGGCCCGCTCGAAGGAACCCGAGTCGGCCGCCTCGCTCGCCGAACTCACCGACCGGGAAAGGGAGGTGATGGCGCTCGTGGGCATCGGCCTCTCGAACGACGAGATCGCGCGGCGCCTGGTCGTCAGCCCCCTCACGGCCAAGACCCACGTCAGCCGCACGATGGTGAAGCTGGGCGCCCGCGACCGCGCCCAACTGGTCGTCCTCGCCTACGAGTCGGGCCTGGTGCGCCCGGGCTGGCTCGGCTGAGCGGCCGGGTTCCCGCCGTTGAAGCGGAACAGCACCGTGGCCACCCGGAGGGCGAAGACGGCGGCGGCCAGGCCGCCGCCCGCGGTCACGAGCATGCGGACGGTGTCCCGCGACAGGTCCAGGAAGAGGGCGGGTCCGGCGACGACCCCGAAGGCGACGGCGGCGACGAACGCTGCGCTGGCCAGGGCGTATCCGATCTCGACGGTGACGGCGTCCCGCTCGGCCTGACCGCGCCGCCCGCCCGTGCCGTCCCTGGCGCCGCGGTCGTGGTCCCTGGGATTCCCGTCGTTGTCCATCTCCTGAGTCAACCGTGCGGTGCCCGGTGGGGCAAGGCTCCACCGGGCACCGCGGGTCGGACGGTCTCGCTCGTCCTAGTCGCGGACGGGCACGCGCTCCTGCTCCGTCGTGCTCGGCAGGGAGCGGGCGACGACGACGGACTCCCGCGGACGCCGGGTGCGCAGG
Source organism: Streptomyces sp. NBC_01428 (assembly GCF_036231965.1). Classification (NCBI taxonomy): domain Bacteria; kingdom Bacillati; phylum Actinomycetota; class Actinomycetes; order Kitasatosporales; family Streptomycetaceae; genus Streptomyces; species Streptomyces sp. NBC_01428. The sequence continues at coordinate 7,928,163 of NZ_CP109499.1, forward strand.
CCCGGCAGGGTGATCAGCAGCCCCGCGAGAGCGATGCCGGTCACCACCATCAGGCCGGGACGGTAGCTGTCCAGGACCGCCTGGGGCGATGACCCCTCCGAGGAGTTCGCGGTGACGGCCGCCGTGACGACGGCGAGGAAGATCGCGCCGCCGACCTGCACGGAGGTGTTCAGGAGACCAGAGACCATGCCCTGCTCGTGGTCGTCGACCCCGTTGGTCGCCTGGATGTTGAGGGACGGGAAGACCAGGGCGCAGGCGGCGCCGATCAGCAGCATGGTCGGCAGGATGACCGCCGCGTAGACGGGGTGGAGGTCGACGCGGAGGAACAGCGCGTAGCCCGCGACCATCAGGGCGAAGCCCGTCGCGATGAGGCGGGGAGTGCCGAACCGGTCGACGACCGCGCCCACCTTGGTGGAGGACAGCGCCACCAGAGCCCCGGCCGGCAGGAACGCCAGCGCGGTGTGCAGGGCCGACCAGCCGAGCAGCGACTGCATGTACAGGGTCACCAGGAACTGGAAGCCGACGTACGAGCCGAAGAACGCCATCGCGCCGAGCTGGGCCCGGACCTGGCTGCCGGAACGCAGCACGCCCAGCCGGATCAGCGGGCTCGGGCTGCGCCGCTCGACGCCGACGAAGGCGCTGAGCAGAACGGCGACGGCGGCGAAGGAGAGCAGCGTGCGGGCCGATCCCCAGCCGGCCTCGGGGGCCTGGACGACGGTGAAGACGAGCAGCAGCATCGAGGCCGTGCCGAGGACGGCGCCCGGGATGTCGTAGCCGCCGTGGTTCTTCTCGCGGTCGCTGCGCGGGATGAGCTTCAGGCCCACGAACAGGGCGACGAGGGCGATCGGCGCGGGCAGCAGCATGGTCAGCCGCCAGCTCGCCTCGGTGAGCAGGCCGGACAGGACGAGGCCCATGGAGAAGCCGGTGGCCGCGCAGGTGGTGTAGATGGACAGCGCGCGGTTGCGCAGCGGGCCCTCGGCGAAGGTCGTGGTGATGATCGACAGCCCCGCGGGAGCGGTGAAAGCGGCGCTCAGGCCCTTGATGAAGCGGCTGGCGATGAGCAGCGGTCCCGAGTCGACGAGTCCGCCGAGCACCGACGCGAGCGCGAAGACGGCCAGGGCCACCAGGAAGACCTGGCGGCGGCCGAGCAGGTCGGCGGCGCGTCCGCCGAGGAGGAGCAGTCCGCCGTATCCCAGGATGTAGCCGCTGACGATCCACTGGAGCGTCGAGGTGGAGAGGTGCAGTTCCGAACCGATGGACGGCAGGGCGACGCCGACCATCGACACGTCGAGGGCGTCCAGGAACATCGCCGCGCAGAGCACGAGCAGGGTTCCCCACAGCCGGGGAGTCCAGCGGTCCTGGGGTGTGGGACGGGTGAGCGGAGAGGTCATGAGGTCAGAGATTACATGCACGCGCATTCAATGCAAATGCATTTAATGACGATGCAACAAAGTGGATCGTTTGCTACGGTGCGGCCATGGCGGCGACGAATGCCGAGCAAGGGCTCGTGGACCAGTGGCGCGACATCCTCGCGGTGCATGCCCGCACGCTGTGCGAGCTCGACCGCGAACTGCACCGGCACGGTCTGGGTGCCAGTGACTTCGAGGTCCTCGACGTCCTGGCCGGGTGCGCCGCGTCGGACGGCGGTTCCTCCTACCGCGTCCAGGAGATCTCCGAGCGGGTCCACCTGAGCCAGAGCGCGCTGTCGCGCCTGATCGGACGTCTGGAGAAGGACGGCCTCGTGACGCGGGGGATGTGCGCGGAGGACAGGCGGGGCGTGCGCGTCTGCCTCACCGCCCGAGGGCGCCAACTCCACGGTGACGTGCTTCCGTTGCAGCGTGCCGTCCTCACGCGCATGCTGGCCGCCGGCCCTGCGGCCCCTGCGGCTGCCGCGCGGACCCGTCTCTGCCCCTGAAGTCGGCTCGGTACCGATCGCCCGGAGCCGGAGCCGGAGCCGGAATTGGCGCCGGAATTGGGATCGGAACCGGAGCGCGGAACCGGGGCATCGCCGGACGCCCGGTCCCTGAGCGGCCTCGTACCGGCGTCGTCAGTTCCAGGTGATCCCGGACGTCTCCCGCCAGAGCGCGGCGACTGAGGTATCGCCGGTCACGTGCGGGAACGGCGCGCGGTTCCACAGGGCGAGATAGAGGAGGTCGGCCGGTCCCGCCACCTCGCAGTCGGCGGGCGGTGCGTCCGCCGCGGACTCGGCACGGTCGTTCACCGGTGCCTGATCCGACAGCCGTACGGTCCACACGGCTCCCGGCATGTCGGTGGCCGTCACGCGCAGCACCCGTGGCTCCTCGCTGCGCACCCTGCTCGTCGGGCGCCCGTGAAAGCCGCGCAGCAGCTCGTCGATGCCGTCGACCGCGAACTCCGCCGCGACCGGCTCCCGTTCACCGCTCCGGGCCGACTCGGCGTCGATCCGGTGCACGGTGGTCTCGTGCGCCTGACGGCGGGCCCAGAAGGCGGGACCGGAGGGTGCCGGCAGAAAGCTCCAGCACCTGAGGTCCGGTGAGGCCCCGGCCAGTGTCTCCACGAGGCGGCCGTGTCCCTCGCGGAACCAGGCCAGGAGATCGTCGCCGTCCAGTTCCGGCAGGCCGCCGTCGGGCCGGTACGAGGTGTGGCCCTCGGCGACGAACGCGGTGGCCCAGCGGTGGACCATGCCGGTGTGCCGCACCAGATCCCTGATCCGCCACCCGGGGCAGGTCACCACCTCCGCGTCGACGCCCGCCGCCTCGGCGGCGGCGCGCAGCAACCGGCCCTCCCGGTCCAGGGTTTCCACGTGCTCGGCAGTCTTCATGCGGCGAGTCTGCACGATCGACCGCGGCCGGGGGAGGCGGTGGAGGACATGCGGCGGGGTGCCGCGTCGGGAAGGCCCGGCTGCGGGGGTGTTCACCCCGTGGCGGCCCGGCGCGTGGCGAATCCGATCAGCGCGGCCACCGCGGCGAGCACGGCGACACTGGTCAGCGCCGTCGGCAGGGAGTACCAGTCGGCCATGAATCCGATCGCGGGCGGTCCGAGCAGCATGCCCCCGTAGCCGAGGGTGGAGGCGACGGCGATACCGCTCGCCCCGGCGAGGGCGCCGGCCCGTTCGATCGCGACGGGGAAGATGTTGGCGAGGCCCAGGCCGGTGACGGCGAAGCCGAGCAGCGCCACCCCTACGGAGGGGGCGAGCGCGCCGAGCAGCATGCCGAGCGCGGCCGTCGTGCCGCCCGCCACGAGCGTGCGGGTGCGGCCGAGCCGTTCGAGCAGCGTCGTCCCGCTCAGCCGGCCGATCGTCATGGCGAGGGCGAAGCAGGAGTAGCCGGCGGCCGCGATCCCCGGGTGGGCCTCCAGGTCCTGCTCCAGGTGGAGCGCGCCCCAGTCCGCGAGCGCGCCCTCGCCGTACGCCGTGCACAGGGCGATGAGGCCGAACACGACGACGAGGCCCCGGGTGCGGCCTTCCAGGCGCCGGGGGGCCGCCCTGTCGTCGCTCCGGGGCCGGTCCGGAGGGACGGGCATGTCGTGGCGCAGCAGGGCGGGCCCGGCGAGGGCGATCACGAGCAGGCCGATGAGGGCGAGGGCCAGCAGGTGGCGCGTCGGGGACAGATGGGCGGCGACCAGCCCGCCGAGTCCCGCCCCGATCATGCCGCCCAGGCTGAACGCGGCGTGGAAGCTGGGCATCACCGGGCGCCGCAGCGCCGCCACGAGATCGACGGCCGCGCTGTTCATGGCGACGTTGATCCCGCCGTAGGCCATGCCGAACACGAGGAGCACGGCGGCCAGTGCGGCCGCCGAGTGGGTCAGCGGCGGCAGGACGACGCTGAGGCAGAGCAGGACGGCGCAGGCGAGGGTGACGGGGCGGCTGCCGTAACGCCGGCAGAGCTGCCCGGTGAAGACCATCGTCACGACGGCCCCGGCGGAGACACCGAGCAGGGCGAGGCCGAGCGCACTGGCCGAGGCGCCGGTCTGCTCCTTCACGGCGGGAATCCGTACGACCCATCCGGCGAAGACGAATCCGTCGAGGGCGAAGAACGTGGTGATCGCGACGCGGAGGCCGGTGAGGGTGGGATCCGGCACGACACTGTGCGGACGGGTTTTGTTTATTAGCGGCACAAACTCACGTTAGGCCGGTGCTCCGCCGAGAGCAAGGGAAGAAGAGGGGCGGCGACGGAGACGGCACTCCGTGCCGCGGTCCGCGGACGCCGTTCCGCGGATCAGGGGGCCTTGGACGGAGCACGGGCTCCCGCTCCCCGCGCCCGGAAGTCCGCGGTTCGCCGTCCCACCTGTCCGGACGGCGAACCGCGGTCCCGCCGGCGGGGTCAGGCCGCCGGAGCCGGGTACGTCGGGTACTCCACCCCGGACACGTGCTGCACCACGCGGATGACCTGGCAGGAGTAGCCGAACTCGTTGTCGTACCAGAGGTAGAGGATCGCGTTGTCGCCGTCCACCTTGGTGGCGCCCGCGTCGACGATCGAGGCGTGACGCGAGCCGATGAAGTCGCTCGACACCGCGTCGGGCGCGTTGGTGAAGTCGATCTGGCGCTTGAGCGGCGAGGTCAGCGAGACGTCACGGAGGTGGTCGAGGACCTCCTCGCGGGTCGTCTCGCGGCCCAGGCGCAGGCTCAGGATCGCGATCGACACGTCCGGAACCGGCACGCGGATCGAGCTGCCGGTGATCGGGGCGTCGAGGTCGGGCAGTGCCTTGGCGACCGCCGAGGCGGCGCCGGTCTCCGTGATGACCATGTTGAGCGGCGCGGAGCGGCCCCGTCGGTCCGAGCTGTGGTAATTGTCCAGCAGGTTCTGGTCGTTGGTGAACGAGTGGACCGTCTCCACGTGGCCGCGCAGGACGCCGTACTCGTCCGCCATCGCCTTCAGCGGCGGCACGATCGCGTTGGTCGTGCAGGAGGCGCAGGACAGGATCTGCTCGTCCGGCTTGATCATGTCGTGGTTGACGCCGTGCACGATGTTCGGGACGTCGCCCTTGCCGGGCGCGGTCAGCACGACCTTGTCGATGCCGGGACGCAGGTGGTTCGAGAGGCCCTCGCGGTCGCGCCACTTGCCGGTGTTGTCGATCAGGATGGCGTCGCGGATGCCGTACGCCGTGTAGTCCACCTGGGACGGGTCGTCGGCGTAGATGACCTTGATCTCGTTGCCGTTGGCGATGATCGTGCTGTTCGCCTCGTCGACGGTGATCGTGCCCTGGAACTGGCCGTGGATGGAGTCGCGGCGCAGCAGCGAGGCGCGCTTGACGATGTCCTGGGCGCCGCCGCGGCGCACGACGACGGCACGCAGCCGCAGCCCGTTGCCGGAGCCGGTCTTCTCGATGAGCAGGCGGGCGAGGAGCCGGCCGATCCGGCCGAAGCCGTAGAGGACGACGTCGCGGCCCTCGCGGCGCTCGATCTTGTTGTCGCCCGTGGCGCCGGAGACCGCCTCGGCGGTGAACTCCTCGACGGACAGGCCGCGCTCGTCCGCCCGGTAGGTCGCCGCGAGCATCCCGAGGTCGATCTGCGAGGGGCCGAGGTCGAGCGTGCTGAGCGTCCGCAGGAACGGCAGCGTGTCGGTGACCGAGAGCTCCTCCCCGGCGATCTGCCGGGCGAAGCGGTGGGTCTTGAGGATGCTGACCACTGACTTGTTCACCAGGGAGCGGCTGTGCAGGAGGATCGTGACGTCCTGCTCCCGGTGCAGCCGGCCGATGATCGGGATCATCGACTCCGCTATCTCTTCGCGAGTCTTCCAGTTGGTGAACGCGTCGTCGTTGACAGTCACAGAATCATCTTTCGAGCTAGGTGGCGCTCATATGCTAACCCGCCCCCTCGGGGTGATCGTTCACGCGGTGTCCACCCGGGCGGAACCCGGGACTCCGGCCGGCGTTCGTGAACCCGCCGGCCGGCGCTCCGGCGGCCCGCCGGTGTACCCGTGACGTCGGGTCGCCGGGTGCGGAAGGTCCTCGCCTTCCGTCCTGGACCCTTTCGTTGTGGTAGGCACCCTTGACAGCGTGCGTACTGTTTCGCGACGTTTGAGCCCTGCCGATCGCATTCGGATCTCGGCGCTCGACCGGGGGGCGAGGCGCAGTGCGGCGCGGATCGGCGGACATCGGAAAAGTGGCAGGACGCGGACAGCGCGTCATGGGGGGAGCTGTCGCCCATGCGATCCATCAACGAAGATCCACACGCCCCGACGGCCTGTGTTGTGACCGGCACGTCTCTCGCAGCACCCACGGAAGGGCGGTTGATCTGAGGTGGAGATCACGAACCACAGACTCGACGGCCTGAGCGTCCCGCTGCGCGAGGCCTGGCACCGGGCGATGGACGAGTCGCCCGAGTACGCGAATCCTTTCCTGGCACCGGAGTTCGCGACCGGGGTCGGCAGGTTCCGGAAGGGCGCCCAGGTCGCCGTCCTGCACGAGGGAGGGGAGCCCGTCGGCTTCCTGCCCTACGAGCGCAACGTCCTCGGCGCCGGCAGAGCCGTCGGCCTCGGACTCTCCGACTGCCAGGCCCTGGTGCACCGACCGGGGATCACGTGGGACGTCCAGGAGGTGCTGCGCGCCTGCGGGTTGTCCGTCTTCGAGTTCGATCATCTCGTCGAGGAGCAGAAGCCGTTCGGCCGGTTCGTCACGGGAACGTTCGCCTCCCCGGTCGTCGATCTGAAGCCGGGGGACAGCGGCTATCCGGAGTGGCTGCGCAGCGCGTACCCGGGCCAGGCCAAGACGACCTTGAAGAAGGAACGGCGGCTCGCCCGCGACGTGGGCGAGGTGCGGTTCGTCTTCGACGAGCGCGACCCCCGGATGCTGCGCACGCTCATGCGCTGGAAGTCCGCCCAGTACCGCAGGACCGGACGGATGGACCGGTTCGCACGCCCCTGGATCGTGGACCTGGTGGACCATCTCTTCGACGTCCGCGAGGAGCACTTCACCGGTGTGCTGTCCGTCCTCTACGCCGGGGACCGGCCGGTCGCCGCCCACTTCGGACCGAGGTCCCGCAGTGTCCTCGCGGCCTGGTTCACGGCGTACGACCCCGAGTTCCACCGCTATTCGCCCGGCCTGATGATGCACCTGCGGACCGCCGAGGCGGCCGGCCGGAACGGCGTCAGCGTCCTGGACCTGGGGCGCGGGGACAAGGAGTACAAGGACTGGCTGAAGACCCGCGAGCTGCGCGTGGCCGAGGGCTTCGCCCACCGCCCCCACCCGGTGGCGGCGGCGCACCGGCTGTGGCGCCGGCCCGTGCGGGGCCTGCGGAACACGGTTCTCGCCCATCCCGAGCTGCGCGACCCGGCCGACCGGCTGCTCAAGACGGTGGGCAACCTGCGCGCCTCGGGGCGCGCCCGGCCCGGCGCCGGCCCCCCGGCGGACTGACCAGGCGGCCCGGGAACAGGACCATCGGAGCGGGGGCGCCGAGGCCTTCGTGCCGAGGCTGCCTCCGCACGCGGGCGCGGCGCGGACCGTCCGGGTGCGCGTCCCGCGTCTCCGGAGTGCCGGCGGAGGCCGGGGCGTCGGGTCGGGCGAGGCGGTGGCGGTCCCGTACGTCAGACCGTGACGACCTCGACGCCCGCCTCCTCGAACTGGCGCACCGTCGCCGGAGCCACCGAGGCGTCGGTGACCAGCGTGCCCACCGCCTCGGCCGCGCAGATGCGGGCGAACGCGCGCCGGCCGAGCTTGCTGGAGTCGGCGGCGACGATCACGCGCTCCGCGCGTTCGCACAGCAGGCGGTTGATCGCGGCCTCGGCCTCGTCGTGCGCGGCGGCACCGTGGACGGCGTCGAAGGCGACCACGCCGAGCACCGCGACATCGAGGGTGATCTGCCCGAGCACACCGTCGGCGAGAGGCCCGATGAGTTCGTAGGACTGGGGTCTGGCCACACCGCCCGTGACCACGATCTTGAACTGGGGGCGCACCGCCAGTTCGTTCGCGATGTTCAGGGCGTTCGTGACGACGGTGAGCGCGGGGGAGCCCGACGCCAGATCCGGACGTACCGCCAGGGCGCGGGCCACCTCGGTCGTGGTCGTGCCGCCGGTCAGCCCGACGGCCTCGCCCGGAGCGACGAGGCCGGCCACCGCCTTGGCGACACGCTCCTTCTCGGAGGCGTGCCGGGCCGTCTTGTAGCGCAGGGGCAGTTCGTACGAGACCCCGTGGACGACCGCGCCGCCCCGGGTGCGTACGAGCATCTGCTGTTCCGCGAGCTGGTCGAAGTCGCGCCGGATGGTCGCCGCCGACACCTCCAGCCGGGTCGCGGCCTCCTCGACGTCGAGGCGGCCCCGCTCCACCAGCAGGTCCAGCAGCGTCTTCCAACGGGCGTCGCGCGACATCCGCCTCTCCCTTGCTCGTTCCTCCGCGACCCTAGCGCACCCCACCTCACCTCGAATGCTTGATTGTGCTCGAAAACTCGCTATATCTTGCAAGAACAAGCATCTGTGGGAGGGGTACCGCATGACCCATGTCGAGGACGAGCTGAGCAGTCAGCCCGAGTGCTGGATCCGCGCCGCCGAAGAGGCCGCCGGACACGGGGCCGCGCTGCCCGCGGCGGGGGAGCGGGTCGCCATCGTGGGCTGCGGCACCTCCTTCTTCATGGCGCAGGCCGTGGCCGCGCTGCGCGAAGGGTCCGGGCAGGGCGAGACGGACGCCTTCGCCGCCTCGGAGTACCCGCAGGGCCGCTCGTACGACCGCGTGGTCGCCCTCACCCGTTCCGGGACGACCACCGAGGTGCTGGAGCTCCTCGGACGCCTGCGCGGACACACCCGGACGACGGCCGTCACCGCCGACCCGCACACCCCGGTGATGGAGGCGGCCGACGACATCGTCGTGCTCGACTTCGCCGACGAGCGGTCCGTCGTGCAGACACGGTTCGCCACGACCGCGCTCACCCTGCTCCGGGCCCACCTCGGTCTGCACACGGACGCCGTCGTGGCCGACGCGCGCACCGCGCTGGAGACGCCGTTGCCCGAAGGGCTCGTCGACTGCGCCCAGTTCACCTTCCTCGGCCGCGGCTGGACCGTGGGCCTCGCGAACGAGGCCGGGCTCAAGATGCGGGAGGCGTCCCTCGCCTGGACCGAGGCCTACCCGGCCATGGAGTACCGCCACGGCCCCATCAGCGTCACCACCCGCGGCACCGCCACCTGGATGTTCGGCGAGGCCCCCGACGGGCTGGCCGAACAGGTCCGCGAGACCGGCGCGCTGTGGGTCGGCGGTGGACTCGACCCGCTCGCCGAACTCGTCCGCGCCCAGCGCCTCGCCGTGGCCGTCGCCGCCGCCAAGGGCCTCGACCCCGACCAGCCGCGCCACCTCACCCGCTCGGTGATCCTCAGCAACTGACGCCCGCTCACCCATCCATAGAGAAGGAGGAGTTGTGCCCCTCGCAGCTACCGGTGAGCTGGTCGCCCGGGCCGCGGCGGCGCGGACCGCCGTCGCCGCGTTCAACGTCATCACCCTGGAACACGTCGAGGCCGTCATCGCGGGAGCCGAGTCGGCCGGCGCGCCCGTCGTCCTCCAGGTCAGCGAGAACGTCGTCACCTACCGCTACGGCCGGCTGCTCCCACTGGCCCGGGCGGCCAGCGCCGCCGCCGAACGCGCCGCGGTTCCGGTCGCGTTGCACCTCGACCACGTGCAGAGCGACGACCTGTTGCGGCAGGCGGCCGGCGCGGGATTCAGCTCCGTGATGTACGACGCCTCCCGCCTGCCGTACGAGGAGAACCTCACCGCGACCCGCGCCGCCGCCGACTGGGCCCACGCCCAAGGGCTGTGGATCGAGGCCGAGTTGGGTGAGGTCGGCGGAAAGAACGGTGAACCGCCGCGCGACGCTCACGCGCCCGGCGCCCGTACGGAGCCCGGCGAGGCCCGCGCCTTCGTCGGCGACTCGGGGGTGGACGCCCTCGCGGTGGCCATCGGCAGTTCGCACGCGATGACCACCCGCACGGCCGCTCTCGACCACGGCCTGCTCAAGCGGTTGAGCGCGTCGCTTGGCGTCCCGCTCGTCCTGCACGGATCGTCGGGGGTGCCGGACGGTGAACTGCGGGCGGCCGTCGAGGGCGGCATCGCCAAGGTCAACGTCGGCACCGCCCTGAACATCGCGATGACCGCCGCCGTCCGGGAGTTCCTCGCCGCGCATCCCGAGGCCGTGGACTCGCGGAAGTACCTCAGTGTGGGGCGGGAGGCCATGGCGCGGACGGTGGCCGGACTCATCGGCGTGCTGCGAGGTGCCACCGATCGGTAGCCGAAGCACGTCGTCCTGACGGGCGACGACCGCGAAGCAGGGCCTCCCGCCGCTCGGGTGACGATCACCACGAGCCGCGCGGGAGGCCCTTTCCCGTCCCCGGGCCGGACCGAGTTCCGCAGGCGACCGTTCGCACGGGTGACAACGTGGCTAGTGTGAACAAGTATGAGAGAAGGCCGAAAGGGCACGGCAGGCTCGCGCGTGAGGCACCCTTCCGGAGGCCTTCCGGGCAGGCGTCCCGATGCCCCGTTGACGCGAGGAGCAGGAGTTGGCGGTGATTCGTAGAGGTCCGAGCCGACACCGGGCCCGGCGCGTGACCGCGGCGTCGAACGGCGGGCGCGTGGCTGGTTTCCGCACCTCGGAGCGGTGCGCGGGACGCCCGTGCGCCGGTGGCGGCGGTGAACCGGCCCCGGCCGGGTGTGCGTTGGATCGCGGGGCGCGCGAAGGTTCCGCACGGCCAGGGTCTGTGGGCTGACGTGAGCGGACTGATCTACTACTTCGCCGCCGCCGTCCTCTGGACGGGACTGGCGGCTCAACTGCCCGACCTGTGGCGTCACAGGGGAGACCCTCTCAAGCAGTCCTTCTGCGCCGTCATCTTCCTGTCGGGACTCTGCTTCGTGCTCGGCGCGCCGCCCACCGTGGCCCTGGTCAACGGGCTGACGGGGATACCCAACGTCGCCGCGCCGCTTGCCTATGCGACGGTGACCGCCTTCAGCGCGGCGTCCCTCATCCTCATCGTGCACTGGCGGGGTACCGACCCGGTCCGCGTCCGTCGCACCGCCCGGGCCTGGCTGTTCAGTTATCTGGGGGTGATCGCGGCCCAGGGCGTGCTGTTCGCGCTGGGCGACACCCCCGTCGAGCGCCGCGCGGACTTCGACACCTACTACGCCGCGACGCCGTTCATCCGCGAGATGATCGTGCTCTACCTGGCGGCCCATCTGGTGGCCGCAGTGACGACGACCGTGCTGTGCTGGCGCTGGACCCGGCAGGTCAGACGGTGGGCCCGCAGGTCGTTGGCCCTGCTCGTCGTGGGCTGGCTCTTCACCAGTGCCTACGGTGTCGTCAAGTTCGTGGCGCTGACGGCTCATTGGCTCGGACACCGTTGGGACGGACTCAGCACCAGCGTCGCACCCCTGGTCGCGGTCGGCGCGTGCCTGGTGTCGGCCGGCTACATCCTGCCCGTCGTCGGACCGCGCGTCGACTCGGCCATCACCTTCGTACGACTGCGCCCGCTGTTCCGGCTGCTGGCCGGACCCACCGGTGGCCGGCGCTTTGTCGCGCCCCTGTCGTGGCGGACCGTCGGCGACGTCGATCTGCGGCTCACCGCCCGGGAGACGGCCATCCGGGACGGTCTCAAGCGGCTCGCCGGTCAACTCGACGACCAGGTCAGGCGGCGGGCCTACCGGGAGGCGCTCGCCGCCGGACTCCGTGCCGCCGACGCCGAGGTCATCGGCATGGCCGCGATGGTCGCCGTCGCCGCGCTGGCCGAGGCCCCGTCGCGCGCCGCGGAGACCGGCACGGTCGGCATCACGGTCGGCGACATCGACGTGGTGGTGTCCGTGAGCGCCTTCATGAGGCCGTCCGGCGCGGGGACGGGGGCCCTGGACACGGGGCAGCCGTCGTTGCTGAGCCTGTCCAGGGCGGTGCGCACCCCCATCGTCGACGCGGCGGTCCAGTCACGCAGGACCGCGGTGCGGCAGCCCTGAACCGGCCCGGTCCGACCGGCGGTTCGCAGGGGTCCGGGCGGGAGGCGCCGCGTCGGGAACCCGGCACGGCGCCTCGCCGTCAGGCGCCGGAGGTGTCGGCGCCGTCGAGGAAGGCGCTCTCCTCGGGCGTCAGCGGCGGTCCCGACAGAGGCTCCAGGACCGGTCCCTTGAGGGTGGCGAGCAGAAGACGCGGATGGACGAGACGGCTCGCGTCGGCCTGCAGCGTGGTGACCGCGCACATGGCGGCGGACACCTCGTACGAGGTGGTGGCCACGCGCGCCATCCGCCCCATGTAGCGGCTGAGGATCCGGTCCACGAACGTCGGAGCCTTGCCCACGACGTCCGGGAACCACTGGTCCTGCGAGGTGCTCAACGCGTAGGCGGCCCCGACGGACCGGGCGGCGTCGCGCTGGACTCCGCGGGCGAACCCGGGCGCGGTGACGTCGCCGTCCCGCAGCCGGTGACTCAGGGCCAGCGCGCCGAGCGCGGCGACGGACATGCCCTGTCCGTAGACGGGGTTGTACGTCGCGACGGCATCGCCGAGAACGACCAGACCCTCGGGCAGCGCAGCCTTCTCGAAGCTACGGCGCCGGTTGCGGGTACTGCGGCTGAGGGACACCTCGCCCAGGGGTTCGGCGCGCGAGATGAGCTGCCCGATGAGCGGATGCCGCAGCTCCAGGGCGAAGCGCGTGAACTCCTCGGGATCCGTGGTCGGTTCGCCGCCCCGGGTGCCTCCGAGACTGACCAGCCAGCGGTTGTCCTCGATCGGCACGAGGTTCCCCGAGCGTCCCGGCAGGTTGTCGACGGGGTCGGCTCCGACCTGCGTCAACGGGATGGTCTCCGCACCCGGCGGGATACGGAAGACACGGCTGGCGTAGACGAGACCCGAGTCGACGTCGTCGCTGGGTGTGCCCGTCACCCCGAGCGTCTCGAGCCACTGCTCGGCCCGTGATCCCCGGCCGCTCGCGTCGACGACGAGGTCGGCGTCGAGGTCCTCCTCGCCGGCGCCCGCCACCACGCGTATCCCCGTGACGCGCCCGGCGTCGCCCAGCAGCGCCACCGCTTCGCCTTGGCGCACCGTGACCCCGGTGGTGCTCAGAACGGCGTCGCGGACCGTCCAGTCGAGCAGGTCGCGGCTGCAGCAGGTCAACAGCAGCTCGTCGGTCACCTGCGGCCAGCGCCGGAACCAGCCCTGCGGGCCGAGGCCCAGCATGCCGGTGAGGGACTGCTCGCGGGCGCCCGCCGCGAGCAGCCTCTTGCGGATGTCGGCTCCGGGAAGGAGTTCCTCGATGGCCGCGCGGCCGCTGGGCAGCAGAATGTGCGCGTGCCGGGCCTGCGGGAGTCGCCTGCGCGGCCGTGGCCCGTCCGGGAGTTCGTCCCGGTCGACGACGATCACCTCGTCCACGGACCTGGACAGGGCCGCGGCGGCGAGCATCCCGGCCACGCTCCCCCCGATGACGACAGCACGGCGTGACATGATTCCCCTAGTTGTCATGGACTTTGCAATGAGTGGGCGAACTCACCCTATGTTCGCGCGAGTCCATGTTCACCGGAGATCGGAAAGTGCACCGGTTCGGTCGGAGAGGAACAGCGTCGACTGCCATCGCACGATGCGTGATCGCCCCTTACGCGGTGAAACGGGCGACCGTCGGGCGGTGCGGGTGAGGTCCACGCCCGACACCGCCCCGGGCGGTCCGGACCACCCCTGGTACTTTTCCCCCGTGCGCGAGACGGAGCTGTACCTCCGTGAGCCGCCCGGTGTGGCCGGTGTCGGCGTCGGCGTGCATGGTGTCGCGAGTGCCACGGACGTGTTCCGGCTGCCGGAGCTGTGGCAGCTGCACCTCTACCAGTACGAGGCCGAGCTGACCGTCGACGGCACGGCGCACGTCGTCCGGCCCGGCCGGGTCAGCCTCGTGCCGCCCGGCGCCACGGTCCGGTTCCGCTACCGGGGCCGCTCCGAGCACCTCTACGCGCACCTGCGCATCACCCCCACCGGCCCGCCCCGGACCGTTCCCGTCGTGCAGGACGCCGGCCCCGAACTTCCGCTGCTGTCGGCGTTGTTGCTGAGCGCGGTCGCGGCCGCCCCGGCGCAGCCCGACCGGTCCCGGGCGGAGATCTGGGCCGCACTGTGGCGCGTCGCCGACCTCGCGCCCGCCGCTGCGGCACGACCCGGGCCGCACCCCGCCGTCGGCACCGCCATCGCCCACATCGAGGCCCGTCTCGCTGCCCCGCTGACCATCCCGGAGGTCGCGCGCGCGGCGGGGGTCTCCCACAACCACCTCACCCGGCTGTTCCGCGCCGAGACCGGCGGCACCGTCGTCGCGTACATCCGCCGCCGCAGACTCGAGCGGGCCCACCACCTGCTGCGCGCCTCGACCCTCTCCATCCCGGCCGTGGCCGCCGCCGTCGGCATCCCCGACCTCCAGGCGTTCAACAAGGCGTGCAGGCGCGAACTGGGCGCCCCGCCCCGGGTCCTGCGCGGCGCTACCGGCTGACGTCCTTCCTGACGGCCCGCAGGATCACGAACTTCGCGTCCCCGGCGACCAGTTCGCTGTTGCCGAAGAGCCGTCGCAGCTTCAGGTGGTAGTCGAGGTGGCGGTTGCCGACCACCCACAGCTCGCCGCCGGGCCGCAGCGCGTCGCGGGCGTCCGAGAACATCCGCCGGGCGGTCGTGTCCGTCGTCGCCTGGTGGGAGTGGAACGGCGGGTTGTTCACGACGAGATCGACGCTCCCGGCGGGGACGCCCGCCAGACCGTCGGCGACACGGAACTCGGCGGTACCGCCCGCGTTCGCCCGGTACGTCGCCTCCGCCGACGCGACCGCCTGGTACGACTCGTCGACGAAGAGCACGTCGGCTTCCGGGTTCGCCAGCGCCAGCGCCGTACCGACCACCCCGTTCCCGCAGCCCAGGTCGACGACCCGCTCCGGGCCCCGGCTGCGCGGCAGGTGCTGGAGCAGGAAGCGGGTGCCGATGTCGAGACGGTCGGCGCAGAACACGCCCGCGTGATTGACGACCGTGCGTCCCGAGACGATCCCGATGTCCTCGGGGAGCCGGTAGCTCAACGGCCAGGGGTTCGCCTCCCGGGCGATCCCCGGCAGCGGGGTGCAGAAGATGAGCCGGGCCTTCTTCTCGGCCAGCGAGGTGCGGGTGGGGCCGAGGATCCGCTCGAACAGCCGGAGCGTGGAGGTGTGGATCTCCTTGACCATCCCGGTGCCGACCACGACGGTCCCTTCGTGCACCGCGGGCGCCAGCCGGTTCAGCTGGTCCTCCAGCAGGGCGAGGCTCTTCGGCACCCGGACCAGCAGCACGTCGATCCGCCCCGGAGGCGGGTCCTGGGTGGTGAGCAGCCGGACCGGCGACGCGTCGGCACCGGCCCGCGCCAGGTTCGCCCTGGTCGCCTGGTGCGCCAGGTGGGAGTCGGTGATCTGCGTCGGCCCGGCGTCGGACAGCGCGGTGGTGAGCGCGCCCCACCGGTCGCCGACGATCACGACCGAACCCGTCAGGTCGGTCCCGCTCTCCGCGAGGTGCCGGAGCAGATAGGTGTCGGCGGCGTCCCACGCGCGCAGGGGATCGCGGGGGTCCTCGGGAAAGCGGGCGAGCTCGTGGTCGCCCCAGGGGGTGGTCATACGGTCGGTCATCGTGGGTCAAGGCTAAGCGACACAGGTCGACGGGGGTGCGCGAGGATGGAGGCATGTCGATGGACGCGGAGCTCTTCCCCCGCAGCCGTCGGGAGATCGCGCCCGGCGCGGTCCACCTCCCGGACTGGCTGGACGCGGACCGTCAGCGCCGGCTCCTGGAGGACTGCCGCGCCTGGGCACGGCCACCCGCCGGCCTGCGCAGGGTCCGGACCCCCGGGGGCGGCATGATGACCTCCCGGCAGGTCTGCCTCGGCTGGCACTGGTACCCGTACGGGTACGCCCGCACGGTCGTCGACGGTGACGGCTCCCCGGTGAAGCCGTTCCCCGACGAACTCGGCGAGCTGGCCCGCGCGGCGGCCCTGGACGCCCTCGGCGGCGATCCCGGCGCCGGCGGGGCCGCGTACGACATCGCGCTGATCAACTTCTACGACGCCGACGCCCGTATGGGCATGCACCAGGACGGCGACGAGTCGTCCGACGCCCCGGTGGTCTCCCTCAGTCTCGGTGACACCTGCGTCTTCCGGTTCGGGAACACGGAGTCCCGGACGCGGCCCTACACGGACGTCGAGCTGCGCAGCGGTGACCTGTTCGTGTTCGGTGGCCCGTCACGGCTCGCGTTCCACGGTGTGCCACGGGTGTACGGCGGCACGGCGCCGCCCGAGTTGGGGCTGACCGGACGGCTGAACGTCACGCTCCGGGCCGGCGGGTTCTGAGCGGTACTCGCGCCGTGGCGCCGGCCACCTGGCGGACGGGCGGCGCGGCGCGGAGCGGACGCGACGTCCGGCGCGGTCCGGTCCCGCGCCCCGCACGGGCCGACCCGACCGGCCGGGCCACCGCGGGAGCGGATCATGGGAGACTCACCCTCATGAACGGCAAGGCGGGCCCCCGGACGGCGGGGGACGGGAACACGCGGACACGGCTCGACCGGGGGCGCGGGGCGCTCGGACCGGCCCTGGAGCTCGTGCACACCGGGCGTGCGCCGACGCGTGCCGTGCTCACCGCCGAACTCGGCGTCACGAGGGCGACCGCGGGCGCGGTGGCCGCCGAACTGGAGGCGCTGGGGCTCATCCGCGTCGACGCCCGGCCCGGTGCCGCCGCCGGCTCCCAGGGACGCCCCTCGCACCGCCTGGAGGTCGCCGAGGACGGGCCCGTCGCGCTCGCCGCCCAGGTGCACGCCGACGGGTTCCGCGCCGCGCTGGTCGGCCTCGGCGGCCGGATCGTCGCCACCGCGCCCGGCTGCGAGGCCGTCGACGCCGACCCGGCGAAGGTGCTCGGCTCGGTCGTCGAGGCCGGCGCCGACCTGCTCCGGGCGACCGGCCGCCGCTGCGTCGGCGCGGGACTCGCGGTGCCCTCCGCCGTCGCCGAACCCGAGGGACTCGCCCTCAACCCGCTGCACCTCGCGTGGCCCGCCGGAGCCCCGGTCCGGCAGATCTTCGCCGAGCGGGTGCGCGCGGCGGGCATCGAGGGACCCGCGTTCGCCGCCAACGACGTCAACCTCGCCGCGCTCGCCGAACACCGGCACGGAGCGGGCCGCGGCGCCCGCGACCTGCTGTGCGTGGCCACCGGACACCGCGGCGTCGGCGGCGCGCTCGTGCTCGACGGCCGCCTGCACACCGGCAGTTCGGGGCTCGCCCTCGAAGTGGGTCACCTCACCGTGAATCCCGAGGGGCGCCCCTGCTACTGCGGAAGCCGCGGCTGCCTCGACGTCGAGGCCGACCCACTGGCCTTCCTCACCGCCGCGGGACGTGCACCCGGCCCCGAGGTGTCGCTGCTCCAGCAGTCCAACGAACTGATCCGCGACGAGTACGCCGATCCGTCCGTGCGCCGTGCGACCGAGGCGCTCATCGACCGGCTCGGCCTCGGGCTCGCGGGCCTCGTCAACATCCTCAACCCGGACCGCATCATCCTCGGCGGACTCCACCGCAGCCTGCTGGACGCCGACCCCGACCGGCTGCGTGCCGTCGTCGCCGACCGCAGCCTGTGGGGCCGCAGCGGTGTGGTGCCGATCCTGGCCTGCACCCTGGACCACAACAGCCTGGTGGGCGCGGCCGAGCTGGCGTGGCAGCCCGTCCTGGACGACCCGCTGACCGCTCCGGCCGCCTGACCGCTCCGACCGCTCCGTCCGCCTGACGGCCCGGACGCCGTCCCGTCTCAGGAACGCCAGGCCACGCCGAAGGCGCGGGCCGGATTGCCGGTGAGGATCCGGTCCACCAGGTCCTTCCCCAGGGCGTGTTCGAGCCGGGGGCGGACGCGGCGCAGCAGATACGGCAGTCCCGGGCCGCCGTTCACCGACCGGGCTGCCGCGGTCGTGGTGTCGCCCCCGAGCAACAGGCGTTCCCCGAACCCGGCGTCGGCCAAGGCCCGTACGGCGTCCGGCATGCGCCAGTCGGTGGCGTGGTTGGCGCGGGAGGGACCGTCGAACGCCAGGAAGGCGCCCGCCCCGGCGGCCTCGCGCTGGACCACGAGGTCCGGGGATCGGTTCAGATGTCCCAGGATCACCCGGTCCGGCGGCACCGTCAATTCCCCGCACAGCAGGTCGAGTACGTCGAGGGCGGCGGTCCCCAGCTCCAGGTGGACCGCGATCGGCGCACCGGTCGCGTGGTGGGCCTCGGCCGCCGCCGTCATCGTCCACCGGGCGTGCGCGTCCACCGCGTGGAAGGCGCCCGCCACCTTGATCAGCCCGGCGCGGACACCGGACGTGCCGATGCCCGCGGTGAGTTCGGAGACGAAGAGGGCCGCAGGGTCGCGGCGCAGTCGCCGCAGCAACTCCGTCTCGTAGTGGGCGGCTTGGTGGAGTCCGGTCGCCGCCACGACGTGCACCCCGGTGTCGCGCGAGATCAGCGGCAGATCGGCGGCGCGCCTGCCCAGCCCGTACGGCGTCCACTGGACCACGGCCGCGCCGCCCTGTTCGCGGAACGCGGCCAGCTCGGCGCGGGCGGCGGACGCGTCCCGCAGTTCCTGGCCCGGCAGCCGAGGGCTGCCGAAGAAGAGGTGGTCGTGGGCGTCGCACACCCCGAGGGCCTCGGGCGGCAGGTCCCCGAGCACCGTACGGACGGTGGCGGCCGGGCTCACCACTGCCGGCCCCGGGGGAGCGACTCCCGCTCCGGCCGGGAGAGATGAAGCACCTGGAAGACCTCACCGGCCGCCCTGGGGGAGGCGCCGGCGGCCCAGAGCGAGAAGTGGACGATCTCCCAGTGCCGCGGATCGACGGCGGCCGCCGCGCTCACCACCCCGTCCAGGGACGCGAGCCTCGTGGTCTCGCGCACCGCCTCCGCCATCACCTCCGACAGGTCCGTCCCCTCGGCCACGGGCCGACGGCTCCGGACCGCGGCCACGGGCGCCGAGCCGGCGGCGCCGCCCTCCTCGTGGGCGAGGCCGGTCCAGTGCTGGACGACAGGGCGCCCGAAATCGTTCACCAAGCCCTGGAACGCGCCACCCCAGAGGAAGGAGTTCATGCCCTCGGTGGTGTTCCACAGGTAGAACGGCGCGTACTGGTTCACCGGGGAGCCGCCGACCCCGCGTTCGCGCATCAGATACGCCTTGAACCCGAGGCCGTCCCAGGCGTCGAGCAGATGGCCGACCCGGGCGACGCGGTCGCGGACGACCGTCATGTCGTAGTCCGCGGGAAGCGTGATCTCGTACTGCATCGCGTGCATGGCGGAGTTCCTATCCGTGCGCGGAACCGGAGGCGGCCGGGGCCAGCAGAGCGAGCAGCCCGCGCACCCCGGCGTCGAAGGCGGCCGGGGAACCCGAGGCGCGGGCCAGCACATAGCCGCCCTGGACGGTCGCGAGGATCGTCGCGGCGATGTCACCGGCGTCGAGCCCTGGCGCGAACTGCCCCTGCTCCTTGCCCTCTTCGACGAGCGCGGCCAGCCGCCCGCGCAGCCAGTCGAGCGTCTCGTCGACCGGTGCGCGCAGCGCGGCGTCGGCCATCACGTCCGGATCCATCGTGAGCCGTCCCACGGGACAGCCGCGCAGCACGTCGCGTTCACGCCGCAGATAGGCCTCGACGCGCTCGTACGGGGAGCCGGGCGGGGCGAGCACGGTCTCGGCGGCGGCCCGCATCTCGGCCGCCGTGCGGCGGATCGCCGCGAGCGCCAGGTCGGGCTTGCCGCGGAAGTGGTGGTACATGCTGCCCTGCCCGGCCCCGGCGCGCTCCAGGATCGCCTTGGGGCTGGTGCCCACGTAACCGCGCTCCCACAGCAACTCGCGCGTGGACTCGATCAAACGGTCCGCAGTGTCCATGCCGTCACTGTACATACCAGTAGGTACAGAGGTCGAGAGCGGAGGGTGAACCCGCCGGTCCCGGCCCGGGCGGCAGCCCTGCGGAGCAGCGGCCGGCGCCGCGCGTACTCCCGGGGAGGTACGCGGACGGCCGCTGGCCGTACGACGACCCGGACCCCCTCGGGGAGCGAGTCTCGAAGCATCAGCAGATCCCGCGTGACAGCGCGGTCCCACCGAGGAGATGACCAAAGATGCAGACCCTGGCGAACTGGGACGGCGGACCCGGCCCGTGGATCCTGTTCTTCCCGCTGATCTGGGCGGCCGTCGTGATCGGCGCCGTGACCGTCCTGCGACGCACCGCCTGGCGTGGCCGCCGTGGACCGTGGCGGGCCATGGGCGGCTTCGGCCCCGGTGATCCCCGCCCGACGGGCGACGCACCGATCGCCGTGCTCGGCCGGCGCTTCGCGTCCGGGGAGATCGACGAGGACGAGTACTGGCGCCGGCTGTCCGTCCTCGACGAGCAGTTCGGCCGCACCGGCAAGGGCGGTGCGGCATGACCGCCGGCTCCACCGCCCGCGACGCGGCCCGGGTCACCGAGGCCGTGAAGGTCTACGGCAGCGGGGACACGGCCGTACGGGCCCTCGACGGGGTGAGCGTCGGCTTCCCGGCCGGCCGCTTCACCGCGATCATGGGCCCGTCCGGGTCCGGCAAGTCCACCCTCATGCACTGCGCCGCGGGCCTCGACACGCTCACCTCCGGAACCGCCCACATCGGCGACACCGAGATCGGCACCCTCGACGACCGCCGCCTGACCTTGCTGCGCCGCGACCGCGTCGGATTCGTCTTCCAGGCCTTCAACCTGATCCCGACCCTCACCGTCGCGGAGAACATCACCCTGCCCCTGGACCTCGCGGGCACCGGCGGCTCCCGCGAGTGGATCGACTCGCTCGTCGACGTCGTCGGCCTCCGCGACCGGCTGCACCACCGCCCGAGCCAGCTCTCCGGCGGACAGCAGCAACGGGTGGCCGTGGCGCGGGCGTTCGCCGGCCGGCCCGATGTCGTCTTCGCCGACGAACCCACCGGCAACCTCGACTCCCGCTCCGGCGGCGAGGTCCTGAACCTCCTCGGCCGGACGGTGCGCCGGACCGGCCGCACGGTCGTCATGGTCACCCACGACCCGGTCGCCGCCGCGCACGCCGACGAGGTGGTCTTCCTCGCCGACGGACGCCTGGTCGACCGGATGGAGAACCCGACGGCCGACCGGGTCCTCGACCGTATGAAGGCCCTCGACGGAACGGCGGCGTCGGTATGAACGCCGCCCTGCGCCTCAGCGTCTCGTCACTGCGCGCCCACCGGCGTCGCTTCGCCGGCACGTTCTTCGCGGTGTTCCTGGGCGTCGCGTTCCTGGCCGGCACGCTCGTCATGGGCGACACCCTGCGCGCCGGGTTCGACACGATGTTCGGCAACGCGACCCGGGGCACCGACGCCGTCGTCCGCAGCGCCGGGACCATCACCGCGCCGGGGGAGAACCAGGGCGTGCGCAGTCCCGTCGGCACCGACCTGGTGCGGACGATCGAGCGGGTTCCCGGCGTCGCCGCCGCGGTGCCCGACATCCAGGGCGCGGGTCAACTGGTGGGCGCCGACGGCAAGCCCATCGGCGGGCAGGGTCCGCCGACCCTCGCGGGCAACTGGATCGACGACCCGCGACTCAACGCCTACCGGCTCGCCGAGGGACGGGCGCCCGCGCGGACCGGCGAGGTCGTCGTCAACCGGGGCGCCGCGAAGAAGGGCGGTCTGCGGATCGGCGACACGACGGTCCTGCGCACCCCCGACCCCGTCCGCGTGACCGTCGTGGGCCTCGCGACCTTCGGCGGCGAGGACGGCATGGCGCAGGTGACGTTCACCGGCATGACGCGGGCCGACGCCGAGAAGTACCTCACCCCGAAGCCGGGCCAGGCCGCGAGCATCCGCGTGCGGGCCGGCCCGGGAGTCGGCCAGGGCGAACTCGTCTCCGCCCTGACTCCCGTGCTGCCCAAGGGAGTCGAGGCCATCACCGGACAGGAGTCCGCGCAGGAGAACACCGAGATGATCTCCAGCCGGTTCCTGACGATCTTCACCACGCTGCTGCTCGTCTTCTCCGGGATCGCGCTCCTCGTGGCGACCTTCTCCATCCACAACACCTTCGCCATCGTCGTCGCCCAACGCATCCGCGAGAACGCGCTGTTGCGTGCCCTCGGCGCCTCGCGCCGACAGGTCACCGCCTCGACCCTGGCCGAGGCGACCGTCGTCGCCGTGACGGCCTCCGCCGTCGGACTCGCCGGTGGCGTCGGGATCGCGGCCGGACTCCAGGCGCTGTTCCCGGCCATCGGATTCCCCTTCCCGGAGGGCGACTTGGTGGTCAGCGGCCTGTCCATGCTGCTGCCCCTCGTCGTCGGCGTCGTCGTCTGCCTCGTCTCCGCGCTGCTGCCCGCCGCCCGGGCCGGACGCACCGCGCCGCTCGCCGCCCTGCGGGAGACCGCCGTCGACGAGTCCGGCGCCTCCCGCGCACGCGCGATCACCGGCGGGGGACTGGCGGCCCTCGCCGTGGCCGTCACCCTGACCGGCGTCCTGCTGACCCCGTCCCTCTGGCTCGCCGGCCTCGGCGCGCTGCTCGCCCTCGCCGCCTTCGTGGTCCTCGGACCCGTCGCGTCCGCCACCGCGGTGCGCGTCCTCGGCGCACCCGTCGCCCGGCTGCGCGGTGTCACCGGTGGACTCGCCCGGCGCAACGCGCTGCGCAGCCCCCGCCGCACGGCGGCCACGGCCGGCGCCCTGATGATCGGCGTCGCCGTCGTCTCGCTGTTCACCGTGTTCGGCGCCTCGCTCAAGGCCACCATGGACCGGACGGTGTCCCGTTCCTTCGCGGGCGACATCGCCGTCAGCGCGCCCTCGTTCGGCGCCGGAGGCAGCGGGCTGAGCCCCCGGCTGGCCCCCGCCGTGGCGCGGGTACCGGTGGTCAAGGACGCCGTCGGGCTCGGGAAGGGCGTCGCCGAAGTCAACGGCAGCGGACAGGCGTTGACGGTGACGGATCCGGTCACGCTCGGCAGGGTCTTCGATCTCGGCCATGTGCAGGGCTCGTTGAGCGCGCTCGGCGCCGACGGCATCGCCATCACCCGTAAGGAGGCCGACCGGCAGCATCTGGTGACCGGCGACACGGCCCGGCTCACCTTCACCGACGGCCGCAGCCAGGACTTCACCGTCCGCGCCGTCTACGGACAGTCGGAACTCGCGGGCGAGTACGTCATCACCCGCGCGGCCTGGGCCCCGCACCGCACGCAGGACTCCGACAGGCTCGTGGCCGTCTCCCTGAAGGACGGAGTGAGCACGGCGCAGGGCAGGGCCGCCGTACGACAGGTCGCCGAGCGCTACGGCAACCCCGAGGTGCAGACCCGCGACGCCTACGCGCAGTCCTCCGCGGGCGGCATCGACATGATGCTCACCCTGGTCTACGCGCTGCTCGCCCTCGCGGTCCTCATCGCCCTGCTGGGCATCGCCAACACGCTGACGCTCGCGATGCACGAGCGCACCCGGGAGATCGGACTGCTGCGGGCCGTCGGGCAGACCCGGGCGCAGCTTCGCGCCATGGTCCGCTGGGAGTCGGTCCTCGTCGCCGCGTTCGGCACGGCGGGCGGTATCGCCCTCGGCGCCTTCCTGGGCTGGGTGCTGGTCGAGGCCTCCGAGGGGGCGTCCGACACCGCGTTCGCCTTCGCGGTACCGCCGCTCCGGCTCGTGGTGGTGGCCCTGGTGGGCCTCGGCGCCGGGGGCCTCGCGGGCCTGCGTCCGGCTCGGCGGGCGGCGCGACTGGACGTACTGCGCGCCATCGCCACCGAGTGAGCCCTCCGGACCCGTACGACGCCCTCGGGGGAGCGGCGTACGCGACGGGGGTCACCGCCCGGTCAGCCGGCAACGGCCGACCGGGCGGGAGCGTGTTCCGGCCGAAGCACGTCGACGGTCTGCCGCAGCGGGGCCTCGCGGGAGATCTCGTACGGCGAGCGGAGCGTGGACGCCACCACGGGCGCCTTCGCCGGAAGCGTGAACCAGACGACCTTGCCCGACTCGCCGTCGGGCCGCGCGCCCCAGTTCTCGCTGACCGCGGCGACCATGGCGAGGCCGCGTCCGCAGGTGGCGCCGGTGTCCGCCTCCCGCACCTCGGGAAGCCGCGGGTCGTGGTCGCGGACCGAGACCGTGAGCGTGTCGAGCAGCAGCTCGATCTCCACGGTGCACTCTTTGTCGGGTTGGGCGTGCAGGTGCACGTTGGTGAGCAGCTCGGTGACTCCGAGCGCGGCCCGGTCTATCAAGGGGTCCAGATGCCAGTAACGCAACTGTGCAGAGACGATTCTGCGGACCTGGCCGATCCGCGACGGCAGGGCTTGGAGCTCCACCGTGCAATGCCTGCTTGGCTGGCTGATCACGGCTGCGACTCCCCGAATTGAGGTCCGGAAGAAGACGGAGATCGGATCCAGCGGGGCGGCTGAGTGGAACGGCCGCCCGCTGTGGTGACCGGCGGGCTGGTTCGCAGCGTTATCGCCGGTTGACCCAGAGTAGTGAAGTGACATCAGAGTGACCCAGGGGGCGCCGTCCTGCAACTCGCGGTGCCTTCCGAGCCGTCGTGGACCGCCTCAGCGGCCGTGTCCCGCCGCCCTGCGGACCGCTTCGATGAAGCGGCGCGCCGAAGGCGGCCCCGGCTTTCCAGGGGCGGGATCGTGCTCGCCGAGGGTGAGCGAATAGCGGGTGCCGTTGACGTCCGCCGACGCCCGGTCCTCGTGTGCGAACCAGGGCTTCGACGCGCGCACCGCCTGCACGGGGGCACTGTCGATCTCACTGCCGTAGCTGGTGAGCAACTGCAGCCGGCCGTCGCTGATCCGGACCTGTCCGGCCCGGGTGAGCGAACGCAGCCGCTTCCCGATCCGTACGCCCGTGGCCGTGAACTCCGGCTCCCCCATGCTGCTCCGCCCCCTTGTGCGCCGCGGCTGTGCCTGTCGTGATTCCCGCTGTCCGTCCGCCGGGGGCGATCGCCCCGTGGGGCAGTCTGCCCGCAGGCGGCGCCCAGCACCAGTGCGCATGGCGAGGCGGTCGGGGCGCCGGGCGCAAAGGCCGGTATGCGCCCCCCTCACCGGCGCCCGCGCGCCGTACCCAGGGGTGCCTTTGGGGCGCCCAAAGGTGTGTTTATGCAGGTGAGAAGCGTGCGGAAGGTGTTTATGATCGAAGAGTCCGACCAGTTCAAGCGGCGTCGGCACCAGGCGTGAGGAGCCCTGCCGTGAGCACACCCCAGCAGATCCGGACCGGTGAGACCCTCGACGTCGACCGTACCGACGAGGGGTACCGGAGCTGGCTCAAAGAGGCCGTCCGCAAGGTCCAGGCCGACGCCAACCGCTCGGCGGACACCCACCTGCTCCGCTTCCCGCTGCCCGAGGCGTGGGGCATCGACCTGTACCTGAAGGACGAGTCGACCCACCCCACCGGCAGCCTCAAGCACCGCCTCGCCCGCTCCCTGTTCCTGTACGGCCTGTGCAACGGATGGATCCGCCCGGACCGCCCGGTGATCGAGGCGTCCAGCGGTTCCACCGCCGTCTCCGAGGCCTACTTCGCGGGGCTCATCGGCGTGCCCTTCATCGCCGTCATGCCCCGCACCACGAGCCCCGAGAAGTGCCGCCTCATCGAGTTCCACGGCGGCCGGTGCCACTTCGTGGACGACTCGCGCCGGATGTACGAGGAGGCAGCCGCCCTCGCGGTCGAGACCGGCGGTCACTACATGGACCAGTTCACCTACGCGGAACGCGCCACGGACTGGCGCGGCAACAACAACATCGCCGAATCCATCTTCCGCCAGCTGGAGTTGGAGCGGTTCCCCGAACCCGCGTGGATCGTCGCCACGGCCGGCACCGGTGGCACCTCGGCCACCCTCGCGCGCTACGTCCACTACATGCAGGCGGACACCCGCATCTGCGTCGCCGACCCCGAGAACTCCTGTTTCTTCGAGGGCTGGACCACCGGCGACCCGGACGTCACCTGCGACTGCGGCTCACGCATCGAGGGCATCGGCCGGCCGCGCATGGAACCGAGCTTCGTGCCGGGTGCCGTCGACCGCATGATGAAGGTCCCCGACGCCGCCAGCGTCGCCGCCGTGCGCGCGCTGGAACAGGCCATCGGCCGCAAGGCGGGAGGTTCGACCGGAACCGGCCTGTGGAGCGCCCTGAAGATCGTCGCCGAGATGGTGGCGGCGGGGCGCAGGGGCAGCGTGGTGACCCTGCTCTGCGACCCGGGCGACCGCTACCTCGACAAGTACTACTCGGACACGTGGCTGGAGGAGCAGGGCCTGGACATCGCCCCGTACACCGAGGCGATCAGCAGCCTGCTGCGCACCGGCGTCTGGCCGGACTGACCCGCGCGGGGCCGGAGTTCAGGCGGGGGCCGGCGCCAGACGCCGGTCCAGGGCCGTCACCGCGCCGCGGAAGGCACGGCCCAGACCGGCCCGCCCCACGGTGAGGCCCCCACGGAACAGCGCCGACCCGTCGGCGGCGAAGGTCCACTGCACACACGTGCCCCGGCCGGCGGGCGTCAGCCGCCACTCCTCGACGAGCGCCCGCATCCCCGGCGCGTTCGTGACATCCACCCGGTACGCGTATATCCGGGGCGCCTCGGCGACCAGGACCGTCTCCTCGAACCGCGTGCCGCCCCGCAGCCGCACCTCGCGGCCCGTGCCGTCGGCGGTGGGCCGGGCCAGCGTCACCGACGAGAACCATTCGCTCCAGCCGGAGACGTCCTCGGCGAGCGCCCGGAAGACCGCCTCCGGGGCGGCGGCCACCTCCCGGGCGAACACCAGACGCACCGGAGCGGTCTCGACGAAGTCGGCTCCTACCGGACGCAGACGGCGTGCCATGAGCGAACCCCCAGCGGGAACCAGTCCCGGTCGGCAGCGATCGATGACCTCGGCGCCCGGCACCGCGACAGCTCCGGCGGCGCGGGCAGCGCCACCCTAGCTGGCGGCCCGTCAGATGTCTGTATCGTCCTCGGGCTCACCGGCCACGACCAGCCGCCGCAGATGCTCCGCTATCTCCGACCGGGCGCCGGCCGGAAGACCCCCGTCGGTGACGAGCGTGTCGACCTGCTCCAGGGCGGCGAACGAACTCAGGCCCACCGTGCCCCACTTGGTGTGGTCGGCGACCACGACGACCCGCCGCGCGGACTGCACCAGCCGCCGGTTGGTCTCCGCCTCCGCGAGGTTCGGCGTCGACAGACCCGCCTCCAGCGATATGCCGTGCACCCCGAGGAAGAGGACGTCGAAGTGCAGGGTCGCGATGGCCTGATCGGCCACCGGCCCGACGAGCGAGTCGGACGGCGTGCGGACCCCGCCCGTGAGGACCACCGTGGCGCCGCCCTGCCGCTGGCCCGACGTGCGCTGCGCCGAGTGGAACACGTCCGCCACCCGCACCGAGTTGGTGACCACCGTCAGGTCCGGGACGTCCAGGAGCCGATGGGCCAGCGCGTACGTCGTCGTACCGCCGGAGAGCGCGATCGCCGACCCGGGCGCGACCAGGTCCGCCGCCGCCCGCGCGATGTCCTCCTTCGCGGTCAGCTCCAGACCCGACTTGGCCTCGAAACCCGGCTCGTGCGTGCTCGCCTCGGCCACCGGGACCGCGCCGCCGTGCACCTTCTCGACGGCACCCTGACGGGCCAGCGCGTCGAGATCGCGGCGGACCGTCATGTCGGACACACCGAGCTTGCGCGTCAGTTCGTTCACACGGACGCCGCCGCGGCGGCGCACCTCGTCGAGGATCAGGGCGCGACGCTGCTCCGCGAGGAGGTTCTGATTCTCACTCACGACCGCTTCGGTCCTTTCGCCGCTGCCTGCCCGACACTCCGTCCGAACCCACTCCCACGTGGACATTCTCCTTGTCCGAGGTCTGGAGGAGGTCCCATCCTCGCACGGGACACCGTCAGTCGCGCCACTGCCCGCACGCCCGTTCCGGCCCTCCTGAGCCGTCGCTTTCACACGTATCGGGGAGATTCCGCGCGTTCGGCTGTGCCCGGCGCCGCCCAGCCGCGATCCTTGTGCCTGAACATGACAGATGTGGCACACGTTGCCCGGGGGAGTGCGGAACAGTGGAACACGCGCCGGAACAGACCGCCGACGGGGAGAACGGACGGGCGTTACCCCGGCCCGACGCGGACGGCATGGCGCTGGAACTCCTCGTCCACGGCGTGGGGGGCGCCACCCCCGAGGACATGCTGGACGATCCGCGGACCGTCCGCGTCACCGGCGACGCGACCGCCGCCGTCTTCCGCCGCGCGGACGACGCCGACGCCGAGGAACACCCGGAGACCCACCGCGGCGGCCCCGTGCGCGAGGCGTACGTGTGGTGCAACCTCACCTCCGGCAACGGCGCCCGCGCCCTGTGGCTTTTGCTGCTCCCGTTCATGGTGGTCAACCTCGCGCACTGGATGCGCCCGGCCTCCCACCACCGCCCGCGCACGGTGCGCCTGTACGGCCTGCTCGTCCGGCTCGCCGGGCTCACCCTCACCGTCCTACTGGTCGCCGCCGCCTGCGAGGTGGCCCTCGACCTGGCCGCCTGGCAGTGCGCCGGCACCCGCGCCTGCGTCCGCAACCACTCCTGGCTTGGATTCCTCTCACCGGACCGCCCCGACGCCGGCTGGTGGAGCCAGCCGGGCCGCCGCCTCGCCCTGGCCGCCCTCGTCCCCGCCGCGCTCACCGCGGTCCTCTGGTACCTCTCCCACCGCACCTGGAGCGCGTACGAGTCCCAGCAGCCGATGTCCCGCCAGGCCGAACCCGACGAGGAGACCGACGGCACCGGACTCGGCCGCCCCGGCTTCTGGTACGGGCGCCGCCTGGTGGCCCGGCTGCGCGCCGCGCACACCGCAGCCGGATTCCTCACCGTCGCCGCGGCCGTGACCGCCTCCGCCTCACGCCACGACCGCGGACCGGGCGGACCCGGCGCACTGAACGTGCTGGGCACCCTCCTGAACACAACCCTCGTGCTGGCGGCGGCCGTTGTGCTCTGGGTGGTCTGCCGCCGGGGCCGCAGCGAGAACCGCATCGACCGGGGGCGCGACCGGACACTGGTCCGCCTGCTGCCCCAGGGCGCGATCCTGCTGCTCGCCCTCGCCCTGGTCTACGCCGGCTGGTCACGCCCCGAGTGGCACGCGACCGGACGCCTCCCCGGCGACGCCACGTTCGGCGGCCTCGCCCTCGTCCAGGGTCTGCTCGTCATCGGGCTCGGCCTCGTGGCCCACTTCCTGTACCGCACGAACCCCGCGACCTGGGGCACCCCGGGCAGGCCGGACGCCCCGGTCGACACCCGCACCGCGATGCACGGCTTCGCCGGACCCGCCGTCGCCATGCTCGCCTGCGCCCTGGGCGGTGTGATGTCCGGAGGCGTCTCCCAGCGCGTCGCCGACTGGCTCGACGGAACCCGGCACTCGATCCCCGGCCCGCCCGTCCTGCTCACCTGGCAGGCCTCCGCGATCCCGCCGCTCCTCCTCGTCCTGTTCGCCGTCGTCGCCCGCCTCGGCCGCCGCACCTGGATGCTGCGGCGCCGCGAGATGAACGCCGTCGAACGCGACTACCCGGGGGAACCCAAGGACACCACCCGCACCCGCCGCATCGCGAGCACCCGCGCGATGGCCGGCCTCACCGACCGCGCGCCGTTGATGGTCGGCGTCGTCTCCTTCGCGACGCTCCTGCTCGGAGCGGGCGCCGTGGCCGGCGCGTTCGCCACCGGCGACGCCCCGAGCGAGGCCGCGCGAGGGACGTACGGCGTCGTCCACGGCGCGGCCGAGACCGCCCAGGCACTCGGTTCCTGGCTGATCGGGCTCGGCTTCATACTCTTCGTCACCTGGGGCCGCCGCGCCTACAAGGACCCCGCCGCCCGCCGCACCATCGGCATCCTCTGGGACGTCGGCACCTTCTGGCCGCGCGCCGCCCACCCCTTCGCGCCACCCTGCTACGCCGAGCGCGCCGTGCCCGACCTCACCTGGCGCATGGCCACCTGGACCCGCGCCACCGGCGGCCGGCTCGTGCTCTCCGGACACTCCCAGGGCAGTGTGCTGGCCGCCGCAGCGGCCTGGCAACTGCGGCCCGCGACCCGTCGGCGGATCGCCCTGCTCACCTACGGCTCCCCGCTGGAGCGCCTCTACGGGCGCTGGTTCCCGGCCCACTTCGGGCCCTCCGCCCTCGCCTCACTGCACCGCGAGGTCGCCTGCTGGCGCAATCTGTACCGCCCGACCGACCCGATCGGCGGACCCGTCCGGCTGCCCGGCGACTGCGGCCCCGAGGTCGACCACGAACCCCTGAAGGACCCGCTCGCCTACGGCCGCACGGCACGGCAGCCGCTGCCCGCACCGATCCTCGGCCACTCCGACTATCAGGCGGACCCGGCCTTCGCCGCCGAGCGCGAACTGCTGCTCGCGCGGCTGCGGACCGAGGTCCCCGGCCAGCGCCCGCACGGGATCGCTCAGGACAGCTCCGGCAGATCCTCGGAGTAGAGCAGTGTCAGATCGTCCGTGCTCGGCTCGTCCAGCTGGGCGACCCGGCCCGCGTGCCGCTCCACCATCGCCTCGAACGTCTGCCGGGCCGTGCGGCCGTTGCCGAACGCCGCGCCCTTGGGAATCGCCGTGAAGTACTTCAGGAGCGCCTCGGCCGCACCCGGGCCGAGCCGGTACTCGTGCTCCTCGGCCTGCTGCTCCACGATGCGCAACAGCTCGTCGGGGAGATAGTCGTTGAAGGTGATGGTCCGTGAGAAGCGCGACGCCACACCGGGGTTGACCGACAGGAACCGCTCCATCTCGACGGTGTACCCCGCGACGATCACCACCACCGCCTCCCGGTGGTCCTCCATCAGCTTCACCAGGGTGTCGATCGCCTCACGCCCGAAGTCGCGGCCCGAGTCCTCCGGCGACAGCGCGTACGCCTCGTCGATGAACAGCACGCCGCCGCGCGCCCGGTCGAACGCCTCCTGGGTACGGATCGCGGTCGACCCGATGTGCTCGCCGACGAGGTCCACCCGGGACACCTCGACGAGATGTCCCTTCTCCAGCACACCCAGCGAGGCGAGGATCTCGCCGTACAGCCGGGCCACGGTCGTCTTGCCGGTACCGGGGGAGCCGGTGAAGACGAGATGCCGGCGGGCGGACGCCGCCTTCAGCCCCGCCTGCTGCCGGCGCCGGCCCACCTCGATCATGTCGGTGAGCGCCCGCACCTCGCGCTTGACGTTCTCCAGGCCGACCAGCGCGTCGAGTTCACCGAGGACCGCCTTCGAGGCGCGGGCCTGCGGGGTGGCCTCGGTCTCGGTGGCCGGCGGCTCCCGCTCGGTGGTGCGCTGGCCGGGGATCGCCCCGCTCAGACTGGTCGACGGGCGCGACGTCTCGACGGCGGTCTCGTGCGCCGGGGCACGCAGGCCGGTGCTCTCGTCGCTCGTGCAGTCCTCGACGACCGGGCCCGAGCCGGCTGCGCCGCCTTCCGCGAACTCGTAACCTCCGCGCGCGCAGCGCTCCGTGCGGCACTTGCGCAGGGTCGCACGGCAGCCGTCGATCACATGGAAGCCGTAGCCCCCGCTGTCCGCCACACGGCAGTTGAGGAAACTGCCCCGGCCGTCGGCCGACACGTAGAAGCCGGCCTCGGCGGGCGAGGTCACCGTGCAGCGCTCGATCGTCGGATCGGCGCCCTTGGTGACGATCACGCCGGTCTGGGTGCCGTCCACCGTGCAGCCGGAGAGCGTGCCGCCGCTGCCGTGGTCACGGAACCAGGCCCCTGTCGCGGCGTCCCTGATACGGCAGTCGTCGAGCTGCGCCGTGGCGCCGTCGCTCACCGACACCGCCGTGTTGCGCACCTGTGAGATGTCGCTGTCGACGACGTCCGCGCGCGAACCGCGGTCGAGGACGAACAACGCGTCCGGCACGTCGTGCACCCGGCACGAGTCGAGCACCGCCGTCGCACCGTCGCTCACCCACACCGCGGGGTAGTCGCCGGTGCTGTCGAAGATCTCGCACTGGTTGGCGTCGACACGGGTGCCCGGGTCCCAGACCGACAGGCCGTTGCGCCCGAACTGCCGCACGGTGGTGCGCGTCAGGGTCAGCACGGAGCGGGACCGCAGGTCGACCGCGTTCTCCGGGATGTCGTGGATGCGGCAGTCGGCGAGGGTGAGGACCGCGTCCGTGTCCAGGGTGACGCCGTCCGCGGTGGTCCGGTGCACATCGCAGTCCGTGAGGTGGGCCGTGGCCCGGGCGGTGACCTGCACGCCGGAGCCCTTGACCTCGTACACCTCGCAACCCACCGCCTCCAGCGACGAGTTCTCGCCCGTCACCGACAGACCGGCACCGGAGGTGTGGTGCACCCGGCAGCGCTCGAGGCGCGGATGCGCGCCCCCGCGGACCAGGACGCCCGACTGACCGGCCGCGACGACCTCGCACTCCTCGAACACCCCGCCGCCGCCGTCCAGTACGGCGATGCCGACGCCTCCGGGATTGTCGACGGTGCAGCGGCGCACGGTCGGGCGGGCACCGCCGCGCACCTCGATCCCGGCCGCGGAGCGCGTGACGATCCGCACGTCGAGCAGCTCGGGCGTGCCCTCCTCGACGAGCAGCGCGGGCGCCGCCGAGTCCTGGCCCTCCACGTGCAGGTCCTGCACCACGGCGGAGGCGCGGACGGTCAGCGGCACGCCGTCGACCGGGGCGATGCGCACCGAGCCGGGCGATCCCTCGGGGCCGCGGAGCGTCACCGCCCGCTCCACCACCAGGTTCTCGCGGTAGGTGCCGGGAGCGACGGTGAGCACGTCGCCGTCGGCCGCGGCTTCCAGGGCGGCGGCCAGCGATGCGTACTCACCCGTGCGGCGCCGCCACCGCGAGGTTCCGGTGTGCGTCACCTGGACCGTGCCCTGTGCCATGGCGCTGTCGTGCCCCCACCTCGTCGTACGCGGGTCCTGCGAGGCCGTGCTGATACCCCGTCGGCGGGGATTCCGGCTCCTGCCGGACAGCCTCTCATGACGGTGCGGGTCAGCGCGGCCGGTCCACCGTAGCGTGCGCGGACAGGGGCGGTTGACCGCTGACGGCGGGCCGTCAGCTGCCGGTGTCCGCCTTGCCCCAGTCGGGACCGGCCTTGTCCCAGGCCCGGTCCCAGTGCGCGTACCGCCGGCGGACCAGGTGCCAGACGATCATCCGTCTGCCGCACTCCACGCATCCCGCCGTCAGGACGGCCGCGCCGAAACCGGCCAGGACGGCGTGCGTCGTGGCGGTGGCACCGTCCAGCGGGCGGCCCACCAGGCGGCCGTGCCGGTCGGTCCAGAGCGCGAAGTGGGCGCCCGCACGGGGTGACTTGAGAAGGGTGATCACGACACCGCGCTGCCGTGTGCCGTCCGGCGCCGTCCAGGAGGCCATCACCCGGGTGCGGACGTCCCGCGCCGTCGACGTCTCGGGGTCGGACTGCAGGGGTCCCCGGGAGAGTGTCCTGACGACGGTGGCCGCCACCACGTGGCGGTCGGCGCGCTGATGCCGGACGGCCTGCTGCAGCGCGTGCTCCGCCGAGGCGCCGACGGCCGCTCCGGCGAAGGGCGCTCCGACGACGAGGATCACCAGGGTGGCCAGGGCGAGCCAGGCCTCGACGAGATCCGTCGTGCGGCGCAGCGGGTTGTGCCGCCAGCGCCAGAGTCCGATGAGTGAACGCACCGTCCCGCACCCCCTTCCGCGTCCGTGATAACCCCCCGCGGAGCCGTTCACGCCCACGGCCGGGGAAGAGAGAGTGACATCACCTCTCCGCCGAGGCCTCCGTGACCGTCCCGCATGCCTTCAACGATCCTGCCCGCGCCCGGGGTTCCCCGTGCGCCCGGCCTCCGGGCAACGGGCCCGCGCGGGCTATTCGAGGATCGTGACCGGGTCGCCGACGTGCAGTGTTCCGCGGGACTCGGGCACCAGATTCTGCCCGAAGACCAGCTTGCCCGCGAAACGCCGGTGGCGCGCGAGTGTGCGCAGGGGCTCCTTGCCGCGCACGGCGGTGTCCTGGTCGGTCGTGGTCACGACGCATCTCCCGCACGGTTTGGCGACGCGGAAGGTGACGTCCCCGATGGCGATACGGGACCAGTCGTCCTCGGCCCAGGCGTCGGTGCCCGAGACGACGGCGTTCGGCCGGAAGCGGGTCATCGGGAGGGGGCCCTCGTCGGGGTGGTCGCCCCGCGCGATCAACGCGTTGAGGGCGTCGAGCGAGCCCAGCGTGGTGACGAGGAGCGGATAGCCGTCGGCGAAGCTGACCGTCTCGCCCGGCCGCGCGAACAGCGGGTCCACGGGGCGGCGGACGGCGGGGTCGTCCATGTGGGCCAGACGCACGTCGGCGCCGAGACGGGCACTGCACCAGGCGTGGGCGGCGGCATCGGCGAGCACCGCCTCCACCTTGGCGCCGAAGATCTCGACGGTCGTCGTGCCCACGGGGTCGGGCACGGGAACGGTCACCGGAGCGCTGCCCTCGGCGGACAGACGAAGACCGCCGTCCGAGAGGATCTCGGCGGCGGCCAGCGCCATACGCGGCTGCTCGCGCTGTGTGACGACCTTTCCCCCGGCGTCGATCAGGACCCAGCGTCGGTCTCCGGCCAGCCCCCAGGGCTCCACCAGGGCCTCCCTGGGCGACCGGGCCCGGAACGCCTTGACCGGATGGACGTGAATCGAGTGCAGTACCGCGTTCCCCATGACCGCCATGGTGCCAGGAGGCACCGACCATCCGGCGCGAAGGGGTCAGTAGCCGCGGTACTGCTGACCGTTGTTGTACGGGTCCTGGTACGGGGTCGGCGCGGGGCGCGGAGCGGCGGGCCGCATCGCCTCGTAACCGGTGTTGCCCGACATGGGACGCGGCTGCTGCGGCTGCTGGCCGGGGTAGCCGCGCGGGGCGCCCGCCTGCTGCGGGATGTACGGAGCGGGGGCCTGGTGCAGCGGAGCGGGCTGCTGGGCCTGCTGGTATCCGTACGAGGAGGCCTGGTGCGAGGGACCGGCCGGCAGTGCGGGCAGAGCGGACGGCAGTGCGGGGAGGTGGCTGCCCGAGTCGTACGCGGAGGGAACGCGGATCGGGGCGATCTGAGGGGTACCCCGCTCGGCGACGAGGGAGTCGTAGATCGGGGTGTCCTGGAAGGCGGAGTAGTAACCGCCGCCATAGGTGGAGCGGGGGGAGGTCATGGCACATAAGTTAAGCCCACGATGTGCTGGTTGGGGAGACCGATAAGCGGGTTGTTTTCCGTGTGCGCGGTGACGCGGGATCCCCAATGCGAGCGAACTCGGCAAAAAAGGACGCCAAAGAGGGTTCAGATCGTGTAAAGGGCGAGTTCCTTGCGGGTTACCGCCGGTCGGCCGGGGATCTTCCGGTCCGAGTCGGGGGAGTTCGGCGGGCCGGGGGATTAGGTTGGGCGGGAACGGAGCCGGGGGGCCGTGCGGGCCTCGGACCCGGTGCGGAGACACGCGATGGGGGCGCACATGAGCATGTCCAAGGGATCCAATGTTCCTGTCCCGACGAGCACGCTGCGGGTGGAGCTGGGCTGGCGACCGGGCCCCGGGGTGCCCGACGCGGACGCCTCCGCGCTGCTGCTGGTGAACGGCAAGGTCCGCTCGGACGGCGACTTCGTCTTCTACAACCAGCCCGCGCACACCTCGGGCGCCGTGCGCCACGAGGGCAAGCGGACCGCTGAGGGCCAGGTGACCGACGCTCTGCTCGTCGACCTGCCGCGGCTGGAGCCGGTGATCGAGAAGGTGGTCCTGGCCGCCTCCGCGGACGGCGGCTCCTTCGGACGCGTCCCCGGCCTGTACATCCGGGTGCTCGACGCGCGCGACGGCACGGAGGTCGCCCGTTTCGACAGTGCCGACGCGACCGTGGAGACCGCCTTCGTGCTCGGTGAGTTCTACCGCCGCCAGGGCGCCTGGAAGTTCCGTGCCGTCGGACAGGGCTACGGCAGCGGTCTCGAAGGACTGGCCACCGACTACGGCATCACCGTGGACGAGCCGCAGCACGCCGCCCCGGCACCCGCCCCGCCCTCGCCCGCCACCCGGGTGCAGGGACCGCCGCCTCCCGTGGCTCCGCCGGTCACCGTGCCTCCCCCGGTCGCCCCGCCCGTGACCATGCCCCCACCGCAGGCACCGCCCGCGAACCCGTGGCAGCCCGCGGCCCCTCCGGCGCCGGTCCGTCTCACCAAGGTGACGCTGACCAAGGAGGCGCCCTCCGTCTCGCTCAGCAAGCAGGGCGGCACGTCCGGCGCCCTGCGCGTGAACCTCAACTGGCAGGTGCGCAAGCAGTTCTCGGGGTGGGGCAGCAAGCGCGGCCGGGCCGTCGCCATGCACGCGGACCTCGACCTCGACCTGTGCGCCCTCTACGAACTGAGCGACGGACGCAAGGGAGTCGTCCAGGCCCTGGGCAACGCCTTCGGCGCACTCCACCAGCCGCCGTACATCCACCTCGACGGCGACGACCGCACCGGAGCCGTGGACACCGGCGAGAACCTCAGCATCAACCTCGACCACAAGCAGGACTTCCGCCGCATCCTCATCTTCGTGACCATCTACGAGGGCGCCCGCTCCTTCGCCGACCTGCACGCCACGGTGACGCTCCAGCCGCTGAACGGCGCCCCGATCGACTTCTCCCTCGACGAGTGCACGGTCCCCTCCACCGTCTGCGCGCTCGCCCTCATCTCCAGCAACGGCAGCGACCTGGTCGTCCAGCGCGAGGCCCGGTACCTGGTCCCCGAGCGCGGTGTCAGCCCGCAGCGCACCATCGACCACGTCTACGGCTGGGGCATGAACTGGACACCCGGCCGGAAGTGAACGCCCGCGGCGCCGTCCGGACGTCCGTCAGCCCTCGTCGAGGGCGGTGTCGGGCCGCGCGTAGGTGCGGCCCTTCCAGGCGGCCCCGCGTCCCCTGTAGTGCTGCACCGCCGAGTCGACCGTCATCAGGAGATAGAGGAACGCCGTCACCGGCAGCAGCGGAGCGAGCCACGGGGACTGCCGGTAGTAGCGGAGCATCGGCAGGTATGTCGCCGCCATCAGGGCCCAGGCGAGCCCTCCGGCCGCCGCGGCCCGGTCGACGCCCGTGACGAGTCCCGCCAGCAGGGCGACCGGCGGCACGAGGTACACCAGCGCCAGTCCGGCGACCGTACCGGCGAGCAGCGTCGGACTGTGCCGCAGCTGCGCGTACGCGCTGCGCGAGACCATGCGCCACAGATCGCGCAGCCGCGGGTACGGGCGCACGCTGTCCACCCGGTCGGCGAGGCCGAGCCAGATCCGGCCGCCGCCGCGCTTGACCGCCTTGGCGAGTGCCACGTCGTCGATGACGGCGTGCCGGATCGCGTCCGGGATCCGCGCCCGTTCGGCGGCGTCCGCGCGCAGCAGCACGCAGCCGCCCGCCGCGGCCGCCGTCCGCGACCCGTCCACGGCGATCCGGCGGAACGGATAGAGCTGAGCGAAGAAGTAGACGAACGCCGGCACCACGAGGCGTTCCCCCACGCTCTCCACGCGCAGCCGGGCCATGAGCGAGACCAGGTCGAAGCCCCCGGTGCGGGCGGCCGCCACCAACTCCCGCAGGCTTCCCGGTTCGTGCGCGATGTCCGCGTCCGTCAGCAGGAGGTACTCGGGACCCCGCGCGCGGGCCAGGCCGATGCCGTGGCGCACGGCCCACAGCTTGCCGGTCCAGCCCGCCGGAGGTTCGCCCGGCGAGCCGACGGTGAGCGGCAGGCCGCCGTGCCGCCGCGCCAGTTCGAGGGCCAGCTCTCCGGTGCCGTCCGAACTGCCGTCGTCGACGAGGAACACCTCGGCCCGTCCCGGATAGTCCTGGGCGAGGAGCGAGGGCAGGCTCTCGGGCAGCACGCCGCCCTCGTCCCGGGCCGGCACCACGACACAGACGAAGGGCCACTCGGCCGGCGCCTCGCGCGCCGGCAGCCGGACGTCCGTACGCCAGAAGAAGCCCTGGCCGAGCAGCAGCCACAGCCACGCGAACAGCGATCCGACGGCGATCCACACGAGGGCGTCCACCCGCCGCAGTCTGCCCCACGGCGGAAGGCGTCCGGGGCGGATCGTCTATGGTGACCGGGTGAAGATCGCGCTCATGGACTCCGGAATCGGCCTGCTCGCTGCTGCCGCGGCGGTGCGTCGACTGCGGCCCGACGCCGATCTCGTCCTCTCCTCGGACCCCGGCAGCATGCCGTGGGGACCGCGCACCCCGGAGGACGTCACCGCCCGCGCCCTGGCCGTCGCCGAGGCCGCCGCACTGCACCGGCCCGCCGCCCTGATCGTCGCCTGCAACACCGCCTCGGTCCGCGCCCTGCCGGCGTTGCGCGCCCGACTGGAGCCGGACGTGCCCGTCATCGGCACCGTCCCCGCGATCAAGCCCGCCGCCGCGGGCGGCGGACCCGTCGCGATCTGGGCCACGCCCGCCACCACCGGCAGCCCCTACCAGCGCGGACTCATCGAGGAGTTCGCCGGGGACGTCGAGGTCACCGAGGTCGCCTGCCCCGGACTCGCGGACGCGGTGGAGCACGCCGACGAAGCGGCCGTCGACGCGGCGATCGCCGCCGCGGCGGCGCGCACCCCCGAGGACGTGCGAGCCGTCGTCCTCGGCTGCACCCACTACGAACTGGTCGCCGAACGCATCCGCGCGGCCCTGCAGCGCCCGGACCTCCCGCCCCTCGTCCTGCACGGCTCGGCCGGCGCAGTCGCCGCGCAGGCGCTGCGCCGGATCGGCGCCCGGCCCGACCCCGCGGCGCCCGCCCGCTCCACGGTCACGGTGCTGCTGTCCGGCCAGGAGGGCGCCCTGCCCGCGACCGCCCTCGCCTATGAGGAAGGCCGCATCCTCGCGGAAGTCAGCCCGGCACACTGAGTGACGGCTGCCGCGCCGGGTCCGCGCGCACATCTATGCCGCGGACCTGATGGGCACACGCCCCGGACACCGGTGGTGCCCGGGTGCACACCCCCGGTACCGGCACGCGCCGTCACCATGACGAAGCCGTCGACGGGCGGATCGCCCACCCGGGGGAGTAACGCTCCGCGACCCGGTGCCCGCTCAGCGGAACCTGAGTAGTCTCATACGTATGAGGGACCACCCCCACGGCAAAACCATCCCGCTGCCGGAGCTCTGGACCGGTCGCGCGAGGAACCGCGTCCAGTTGCTGCCCGCCCTCGGCGGTGTGGCCTGTCTGGCTCTCGGGATCGAGCTGGCGGTCGACTCCGGCTGGACCTCGGGCACCGCCCCGCTGATCATGTCCGTGGTCGGCTGCATCGCAGCCGGACTGCTCATCCTGTTCGGCACGCTTGCGTTCGTGCATGTCGCCGTGAAGGTGGACAAGGACTGCCTGGAAGTCCGGTGCGGTCACATAGGGCTCCCGCGGCGCCGCATCCCCCTGTCGACCGTGGTCGGCGCCGACTTCGCTCCCCAGGTCACCCCGCGCCAGTGGGGCGGCTGGGGCTACCGATGGCGACCCGAGCAGGGAACCGCCGTCATCGTCCGCCGCGGCGAGGGCGTCGTGCTGCGCCTGGGCGACGGCCACACCTTCACCATCACCGTGGACAACGCGGAAGCGGCGGTTCGGATCATCCGCGACCACCTGAGGCCCGGCGCACCCGGCGCGGTGCGCTGACGCCCTGCCGAGGTGCTCAGGGTTCCGGCGCATCCGCCGGACACGGGATCGCGCCGACGGAGTCGTCCGGTTCCTGGGAGCCGAGCGGGCGGGCGGTGGCGAGGCCCGCGAGCAGTCCGGCCCCGGCCGTGACCGTCATGAAACTGAGCGCGTTGCCGATCGACGCGATCACCGCCAGTGCCATTAGCGCCGCGCCCGCCGTGAGTGCGATGGGCGTGGAGCGCGGGCTGCGCAGGAGCGCGTAGAGCATCCAGCAGAACGCCGCCGCGAGCAGGGCCGCGCCGATCAGCCCCTGCTCCGCCGCCTGCTGGAGGGGGGCGGAGTGGGCTTTGCCGTCCGGCAGCAGCGAGCGGGCGACCGTGGGACTGAGATCGCCGTACCGCCCCGGTCCGACGCCCAGCACGGGATCGGCCCGGACCATGCGCAGCGCGTCCTGCCAGAGCAGCATCCGGTGGCCGGTGAGCCGGCCCTGGAGCGCGGCCGTCGGCCCTTCGGGCAGCGCGTCCTCGCCGATCGCCCAGGCGGCCCCGGTCACCACCACGGCCGCGGCCGCGAACCCCCCGAGGCCGACCGCGCGACGGCGTACCCGTGCGGCGGCGAGCGAGCACAGCAGGACCCCGGTACAGGTGACGAGACCGGTGATCGAACCGAGCAGTGCCGCCGTCACCGCGATCACCGCCGCCAGCAGGTGGAGCACGAGCCGCAGGACGGGCGGGCGGGCCGCCCAGGCGGCGCAGCAGGCGGCACCGGAGGAGAGGGTCAGCAGCGCGGCGGTCGCTCCGCTGTGACCGAGGTGCAGGCTGATCTGCGGGCCGGGTGTGGCGATGGCGAGGCCGAGACCGGTGAGCGCTCCCGCGCAGGGCGCGGCGACCGGCAGGAGCACGCCGAGGATCCGTCCCGAGGCGTAGCCCGCGGTCACGGCGAGCACCGCGAGCAGCACACCCTCGGGCCGGCCGTCGTGCGCGGCGGCCGTGATGAGCGACCAGGCCGCACAGGCCGCGAGAACGGCCATGCCCGCCGCGTCGGACCCGCTGCGTCTCTCACCCGTGGCCGAGGCGTCCGTCGCGGACGCCGTCCCCGTGGAACCCACCCCGTCGCCCCCCGGCGTCGTCGGACCTCGGGCGCCGTCACCGGGACAGGCCGCACGTCAGAGGCTCGGGCACACCGTAACGGGTGATGTGCCGCTTTGGGGAGAAGTTGTGCAGGAACGTTGCTGCACCCGACGGCGCGGCCGTCCGCGGAGCGCTGTCCCACCCCCTGGGCCCCGGCGGACCGAGCTGTCGGCCCCCAGGTCAGCCGCCGTACACTCCCGGAGTGACCGCCACCGCAACCACCGTAGACGAGCCGGAACAGCTCGAACCCCAGGCCGCGCCCGCCTCGCGCGGGGCCGCTCTGGTCCGCCGTCTCGTCCCGGCCGCCGCCGCGGCGCTCTCCGGAGTACTGCTGTACGTCAGCTTCCCGCCACGGACGCTGTGGTGGCTGGCCCTGCCCGCCTTCGCGGTCTTCGGCTGGACCCTGCGCGGCCGCTCCTGGAAGGCCTCTCTCGGCCTCGGCTACCTGTTCGGCCTCGGATTCCTGCTGCCCCTGCTGGTGTGGACGGGCGTCGAGGTCGGTCCCGGCCCGTGGATCGCGCTCGTCGTGGTGGAGGCGGTGTACGTCGCGCTCGTCGGCGCCGGCATCGGCCTTGTCTCCCGGCTGCCCGGGTGGCCGGTGTGGGCCGCGGCCGTCTGGATCGCCGGGGAGGCGGCACGCGCGCGTGCTCCCTTCGGCGGGTTCCCCTGGGGGAAGATCGCGTTCGGCCAGGCCGACGGCGTCTTCCTGCCCCTCGCCGCGCTCGGCGGCACCCCGGTCCTCGGCTTCGCCGTCGTGCTCTGCGGATTCGGCCTCTACGAACTCGTCCGGCTCGCCGTCGAGGCCCGCGGCACCCGGGTCCTGCGCCGGGGCGCGGCGGCCGCGGCCCTGCTG
This sequence comes from Streptomyces sp. NBC_01428, assembly GCF_036231965.1. Taxonomy (NCBI): domain Bacteria; kingdom Bacillati; phylum Actinomycetota; class Actinomycetes; order Kitasatosporales; family Streptomycetaceae; genus Streptomyces; species Streptomyces sp. NBC_01428. The sequence continues at coordinate 7,969,520 of NZ_CP109499.1, forward strand.
AGCGTCGCCGTCCCCGTCGTCGGAGCGCTGGCCGCGCGCACCCTGGTCAGCGACAAGGCCGAGGACGGCACCGCGACCGTCGCGCTCATCCAGGGCAACGTCCCGCGCGCCGGGCTGGACTTCAACTCCCAGCGGCGGGCGGTCCTCGACCACCACGTGCGGGAGACGGAGCGGCTGGCCGCCGAGGTCAAGGCGGGCAAGGTCGCCCGGCCCCAACTGGTCCTGTGGCCCGAGAACTCCTCCGACATCGACCCCTTCGCCAACGCCGACGCCCGCGCCGTGATCGACGAGGCGGCCCGCGCGATCGGCGCCCCCATCTCGGTCGGCGGGGTCGTCGAACGCGACGGCAAGCTCTACAACGAGCAGATCCTCTGGGACCCGGTCAAGGGTCCGCAGGACACGTACGACAAGCGGCAGATCCAGCCCTTCGGCGAGTACCTGCCGATGCGGTCGCTGCTCGGCGCCATCAACAAGGACTGGACGACCATGGTCCGCCAGGACTTCAGCCGGGGCACCGAGGCGGGCGTCTTCACCATGAACGGCACCCGCGTCGGCCTGGTCACCTGCTACGAGGCGGCCTTCGACTGGGCCGTGCGCAGCACCGTGACCGACGGCGCCCAGATCATCTCGGTGCCCAGCAACAACGCCACCTTCGACCGCAGCGAGATGACCTACCAGCAGCTCGCCATGTCCCGTGTCCGGGCCGTCGAGCACAGCCGTACCGTCACCGTGCCCGTCACGAGCGGCGTCAGCGCCGTGATCATGCCGGACGGGCGGATCACCCAGAAGACCGGCATGTTCGTCGCCGACTCCCTGGTCCAGAAGGTGCCGCTGCGCTCCTCCCAGACCCCGGCCACGAAGCTCGGGATCGTCCCGGAGATGCTCCTGGTGCTGGTCGCCGCCGGCGGTCTCGGATGGGGCGCCGCGACGGTGCTGCGCGCCCGGCGGAACACCGCCGCGCAGCGCTGATCCGGGGCGCCTCCGGGAGAGCCCGGGAGCGCGGTTAGGGTCGGGGCCATGGCTACTCCCGACTTCATCCTCGCGATCCGGGCCTCCGCCGGCCACCAGCTCCTCTGGCTCCCCGGCGTGAGCACCGTCGTCTTCGACGACGAGGGCAGAGTGCTGCTCGGGCAGCGTTCCGACAACGGCCGGTGGGCCCTCATCTCCGGTATGCCGGAGCCGGGTGAGCAGCCCGCCGCGTGCGCCGTGCGCGAGGTGTACGAGGAGACGGCCGTGCACATCGAGGTCGAGCGCGTCGTCCTGGTCCAGGCGGGCGAGCAGATCACCTTCGACAACGGCGACGTCTGCCAGTTCATGGACACCACCTTCCGCTGCCGCGCCGTCGGCGGTGAGGCCCGCGTCAATGACGACGAGTCGCTCCAGGTCGGCTGGTTCGCCGTGGACTCCCTGCCGGAGCTGAACGAGCACGCCCTCCTCAGGATCAAGCAGGCCCTGCTCGACGGGCCGACCTGGTTCGAGCCCGCGACCTGACGCCGGCCCGTCCGCCGCCGTCGGCAGCCGGGGCCGACTCGGCGCAGTGGGCCGTCGTGTCCGCGACGGAACGGCTGGGTCCGCAGCCGCACCACGTCCTGCCCGGCCGGCTCACGGTGCGCCAGGGCGAAGCGTTGGCGCTGCTGGGCGACGCCGGGCGCGTCACGGGAGTACGCGTCGTGGCGGGCGCCCACGAGGAGGACCTGGATGCCGACCTCGTCGTCGACGCGAGCGGCCGGGGATCACGGGCCGAGTAGCGGCTCGAGTCTATGCACGGAACGGAGGCGACCGTACTGATTCTCGCCCCGCCGGGCGATCCGTTCCGGTCACGGGCCCGCCGCGTTCAGTCGCGCAGCGACGCCAGGGCGGCGGCCACCCGTGCGCGGGCCTCCGGCGGTGTCGAGGCGTGCGGGGAGAACCGGAGGGAGTCGGCGCGCACCGTCGGCGTGACACCCTCCGCGTGCAGCGCCTTCGCGACGACGGCGGGATCGTGGTCCGGCATCGTGAAGGTGAGGACGCCCGCACGCCGTGCCGGGTCGGCGGGGGAGAGGACGCGACCGCCGTGCTCCTCGACGGCCTCGGCCAACTCGGCGACCCGCAGGGCGATCGCGGCCTCGATCGCCGCGACCGTGTACCGCTCGACGAGGCCGAGAGCGGTCGCGAAGGCGGCGGCCGTCACCGGGCTGAGGTTGGTGATCGACCACCGGCGCGCGTCCCCGGCGGGCACGTGCTCCGTCCCGTCGAAGACGCCGACGTCCTCGACTCCCGTCCAGCCGGTGAGCACCGGCTCCAGGGACTCCAGCGCGCGATCGGACAGCGCGGCGAAACCGGTGGCCCAGCCCGCGCGCAGCCACTTCTGGCCGCCCGCGACCACGACATCGGCGGCGTCCCACGCCATCCGCGCCACCCCGAACGCCTGGATGGCGTCCACGATGAGCAGCCGGTCCGGTCCGATCGCCTCGCGCAGCGCCGCGAGGTCGGCACGGAAGCCGGTACGGAAGTCGACGGCGCTGACGGACAGGGCGACGACGTCGTCGGTCAGCGCGGCCCGGACCAGGTCGGGGGTGACACCCCCGCCGTTCGCGGGATCGAGCCAACGCGGCGTCGCCCGGCCCAGGTCGGCGCTGCGCCGCCACGGATAGTGGTTGGCGGGGAAGTCGGAGCGCGGGGTGAGGACCACGCCCTCGCGGATCCCGAGAGCGGCGTGGAACAGCCCGGTGGAGGCGTTCGGCAGGAGCACCGTGTGCCGGCCGTCGGTCCCGGCGAGCCGGGCGGCCGTGTCCCGCGCGACCACCTCCGCGCGCATCAGGCCGTCCACGGTGGTGTGGTCGGCGCGGGCGGACTCCTCCATCGCCCGGGCGGTCGCGGCGACGACGTCACGCGAGGGCGGCCCGAACCGTGCGAAGTCGAGATATCCGGCAGGCGTGTCGAAGTGGTCCGCGTACGACGTGAGCAAGGGGCTCGTCCTTCCGGGAGGGTGCGGGTCGGGTGACGGCAGGTGCGTCCGGGCGGGGTGCCGAGCGGCCGGCGGTGCGTGGTCCCGCTGGCGGGCTCCCGCCCGCGCCGTTCTGCCTGCTCGAACGCTACGCGGCGCATCCAGCCCGGACCTGACCGGGGTGAACGGTGTCGGACGCCGGAAGCCGGGGGGCAGTGCCGCGCACCCACCGTGCGTCGCGGGAACGGGACGCGCGAGGGGCGCGGCGGCCCCGGCCCCGGAGTCCGGGCGATGGGGCCGGCGGGAGGGCACGCGCTCGGCGTCGCAAGCGAGGAGGGCCCGGTCGTGCCCTGCGGGCGGCGGGCCGGTGCGCGGCCGGGACATCCGGACCGCGTGCCGCACGACCACAGCGGACGGGACGGACGCAGCCCTCCGAAGAGGTCTCCGTCCGTCCCGTCCGTCCTGCCGTCCGGTCGGTTCAGTGACCGGCGGACTCCTCGGGGCGGGCACGGCGCGGCAGGAGGAACGCGAGCAGGAACGTCAGGGCGAGCATGCCGTCGACGATCCAGAGCACCGTCTGCATGACCGAGCCGAAGCCGCTGCGGAAGGCCGACGACGCGGTCGCCTCCAGCGCGGCGGGCACACGGGCGCCCGCCTCGGACGAGGTCACCGCGGACCGGGTCTCCTTCGTCAGGAGGGCGCAGGACGCCGGAGTCGCGGACGGGTCCTTGGCGGTGGCCCGGTCGGCGGCGCAGCGGCGCAGGTCTGCCACGATGCGGTCCTGCGCGGCGGGCGCGACGTGCGCCGCGGTGAGCCGGCCACGAAGGTCGTCCGAGCGGTGGTCGACGGCGGTGGCGATCCCGCCGCCCAGCAGGCCGAAGAACACGGTGCCGAGGATGGCCACGCCGAAGGCGCCGCCGAGTTGCTGCACCGCGGTCATCGTGCCGGACGCCGAACCCGTCTCGTGCTGCTCGACGCTGGCGAGGACGATGTCGAAGAACGGCGCCATGAGCAGGCCCATCCCGATGCCGGTGACGAGCAGCGACGGCAGCAGCTGCCAGGGGCCGACGCCGGATCCCGCCTGGTCGAGGGTCAGCCAGACGCCGAACACGCCGAGCGCCATGACCAGCGCGCCCGCCTGCAGCACGGCCCGTCCGAACCGGACGACGCCCTGCGCGAGTCCGAAGCCGACGATCATGCCGCCCGACCAGGGCACCATCACCAGGCCGGCCTTGAGCGGCGAGTAGCCGAGGCCGATCTGGGTGTACAGGTTGAACACCAGCATGAAGCCCTGCATCGTCGAGAAGAAGACGAGCCCGAGGATCATGCCGCCGCTGAAGCCGCGCTTGCGGAAGAGGCTGGGGACGACGAGCGGGTCCTGTCCGGAGCTGCTGCGGTGCGACTCGTACCGGGCGAAGACCGCGAAGACGACGACGGAGGCGGCCATCATCGCGAACGTCCACAGGGGCCAGTCGTACTCACGGCCCTGGACCAGCGGGAAGATGATGAGCAGCGCGCCCAGGGAGACCAGGAGCATGCCGGGGATGTCGAGGCGCGGTTTGGTCTCGGAACGGCCCTTCGGCAGGTAGCGCAGGGCGCCGGCGATCGCGGCGGCACCCAGCGGAAGGTTGATCAGGAAGATCATGCGCCAGCCGGTGCCGAAGTAGTCGGCGTCGACCAGCCAGCCCGCCAGGATCGGCCCGCACACCGCGGACAGACCCATGACCGGACCGAACAGGCCGAAGGCCTTCTGCGACTCCTTCGGCGGGAACATCTCCTTGATCATGCCGAGGCCCTGAGGCAGCATCACCGCGCCGAACAGGCCCTGCACGACGCGCGCGCCGATCAGCATCTCCGGAGACACGGATATGGCGCAGAGCAGCGAACCCAGCGTGAACCCGGCGGCTCCCACCAGGAACATCCGACGGCGCCCGTGGATGTCGCCGAGCCGTCCGCCGGTGACCAGCCCGACCGCCATCGACAGGGTGTACGCGGCGGCCAGCCACTGCAGTGTGGAGGCTCCGCCTCCGAGATCGGCCCGCATGGAGGGGCCCGCGATGTTCGTGACGACGGCGTCGAGGAGGTCCATCACCTCGGCCGCGAGGATCACGAAGAGCGCAGCCCAGCGCCAACGGTAGGGCGCTGGTGAGTCGATGGGCGTCTCGGCGGACGCGACACCGGTGGTGGACATCGGAACTCCTCGAAGAGGGACCGCGCGGAGACGATCGGCGCGCGCGGCGGGGCGGACGGAAGGCGACTCCCTGGCTCCCTGGCGGGCGCGGGGAAGGGCGACCGGACACCGGAGAACACTGTTCACCTTAGCAGAACGGTGCTCACCGAGAGAACGGCGTTCATTAAGATATAGCGCAACTGGAAAGCGTGGACAAGATATATCGCGTATCTCCGGGAGAACACTGCTCACCCGGAGAGAACACCGCTCTCCCGGCGCCTAGACTGTCCTCATGAGCGACGCGGCCGCCGGCACCCCCGAACAGCCCCCGCCGTCCCCCTGGGAGCGCGAGCGCCCGGCCCGTGCCCGCGTCACCCCCGCGCGCACACCGCTGTCACGCGAGCGCGTCGTCGAAGCCGCCTTCACCGTGCTGGACCGCCAGGGGCTCGACGGCCTGTCGATGCGCCAGGTGGCCGCCGAGCTGGGGGTCACGGTCTCCGCCCTCTACGCCCACGTCAGTTCCAAGGACGACCTCCTGGAGCTCATGTACACCCGGCTCTTCGACGGCTTCGAGCCGCCCGAGGCCGATCCGGAACGCTGGCAGGAGGAGGTACGGGAGTACGCCCGCGCGGGGCGCCGACGCCTGCTGTCGCACCGGGACATGGCGAGGATCTCCATGGCCCACGTGCCCTTCACCGCCGAACTGCTCCCGCACGTCGAGGCGTTGCTCGCCGTGTTCCGTACCGCCGGACTGCCCGACCGCATCGCGGCGGAGGCCGGTGACCTCATCTCGACGTACATCGACGGGTTCGTGCTGGAGGAGGGCATGTGGCGGGACCGGGCCGCGCAGCAGAGCGCCGGCACCTCCTCCCCGGCCCGGCCCGACTGGCGTGAGATGGCCGACGAGATGCAGAACTACTTCGCGTCCCTGCCCGCCGCCGACTTCCCCCATCTGCGCGCTCTGGCCGGGGTCATGGTGACGGACTCCTCCGACGAGCGCTTCGACATCGGCCTGGAGATCATCCTGCGCGGCCTGGCGAGCTATCTGCCGGATCCGGCGGCCTGAGCGAACAGGCGGGGGAGCGGGGTCAGTTGTTCCAGCTCTCGTCGTACGGATCACGCGGCGCCGGGACCGGTCGCGCGGTGCTCACGTCGAGGAACGGGATGATGCCGCCGTTCACGGGATCCTTCGTCCGCCTGCCGCTGTAGGTGCCGGTCACCTCCAGCCAGGCGTCGGGCTGGAGCACGGGCGGGATCCGTCCGGACAGCCCGATCTTGACCGGCTGGGCGTCGGCGGCACAGCAGTTGAGGGCCATGCGGACGAGATACGGGGTGCCCGCGTGGTCGAGGGCGACGAACCCGGTGATCCTGACCCGCCGGTCGCCGAGCGTGTGCCCGTGCCCGTACGCCGCCCGGCCCGCGTAATCGACCAGGCCCAGCGGCACCGGGTCGCCCGCGGGCAGCGCGGGGTATCCGAAGGGCGCCTGCAGCGCCGTGCCCGTACGCATCGCGCTGTACGAGCCGAGCGCGGGCGGGGCGACGAGGATGAGTGCCAGCAGCGGCAGGACCAGGAGCCAGGAGATGCGCGGCTCGCGATGCGGATGCGCGTGACCGTCTCCCCCCGCGCTCCCGGACGTCCCGGACGCGGTCCGCCGCTCGCGCACCTCGTACCCGACCGTGGCGAGCGCCGTGACGATCAGCACCACGCCGGCCGCGAGCAGCAACGGCCGCAACCCCGCCTTGACGTACCGGAGATAGAGATCCGTCGCGCCGGCGTGCAGCACCGCCGCGCCGACCAGGAACAGCACCGCGGCCTGCGCCTGCCGGTTCACAGCAGCACCGCCCCGACCAGTACGGACACGAGGATCGCGAGGGCGAAGGTGGTGGGCGCGAACCGGGTCGCGAAGCCGCGCCCGAAGGTTCCCACCTGCATCGCGAACAGCTTCAGGTCGATCATCGGCCCGACCACGAGGAACGCCAGCTTCGCGGTGAAGGAGAACTGCGTCAGGGAGGCCACCACGAAGGCGTCGGCCTCCGAGCAGATCGACAGGAGGACGGCCAGGACCGCGAGGGCGAGCACCGACACCACCGGATTCCCGGCCGCGGCGTGCAGCCAGCTCGCCGGTACGACGGACTTGAGTGTCGCGGCGGCCATCGCGCCGAGCACGAGGAAGCCGCCCGCGTGCATCACGTCGTGCCGGACCGACCCCCAGAACGCGGCTCCTCTGCCGAGGCCTTCGTGCGCGGGCCGCTCCGGCGGGCGCAACCAGTCGGCGCGACCGAGCCGCTGCCACAGCCAGCCCATGGCGCAGGCCACGAGCAGACTGGCCACGAAGCGGGCGAGGACCATCTCCGGGTCGCGGGGGAAGGCGACGGCGGTGGCCGTCAGGACGATCGGGTTGATCGCCGGCGCGGACAGCAGGAACGCGAGAGCCGCCGCCGGGGTGACCCCGCGCCGCACCAGCGCGCCGGCCACCGGGACGGAGGCGCACTCGCAGCCCGGCAGCACCGCCCCGGCCAGCCCGGCGACCGGGACCGCGAGCGCCGGACGCTTCGGCAGTGCCCGGGCGAAGAACGACGGCGGGACGAACACCGCGATGACCGCCGACAGCAGCACACCGAGGACCAGGAACGGGAGCGCCTGGACGACCACGGCCACGAACACCGTCATCCAGCTCTGCATGACCGGCGCGGACAGCGCCCGCCGGACCGGTCCCTGCGCCGCGACGACCAGCAGCAGGAGCATGGTCAGGGCCAGGGGGGAACTGACGTGCCAGCCCTGCCGGGGCGACTGCTCCGGGTCGTCGTGCGGATGCACCGGCGGCGGGGCAGGTCGGGTGATGGTCACGCGTGCGCTACCTCCGGTCGGGAGGGGCCCGCCGGCTGCGCTCGCCCCTCCACCGTGAATACGCCGGTCGGGCCCGCGCGTCTCACCGGGGCCGTCGACATGGCCCGTACCAGGGGAAATCTTGACCTTGCGGTGAGGCGCCGGGACGCCGCGGCCTCGTACGCCTCCCCGTCGTCAGCCGCGTCCCGAGCCCCGGTAGAGGTCCAGCTCGCCGTCCAACTCGACGGCCAGCACCGTCGCGTGGGTGTCCAGGTCCTCCGCGGCGGGAGCGTCGATCCAGGTCACACCGGGGACCGCGTGCAGGCCACCGGTCACGCGATGGCCGAGTTCGCCGCCGGTGCCGAGGACGGTCACCCGGCGCACCGCGTTCCGCAGGCCGCGGACCGACACCGCCTCCCGGGGCGCGTCGAAACACACGAGGTACAGGGTGCGGCGGTCGGCGGAGAGGGTGCTCGGACCGTAGTGGTGCCCGGCGGGCAGTCCGGCGACGGTGCCGTAGACGGCTTCGGCGTGCCGCGCGATCCACGCGCCGAGCCCCTCCAGACGCTCGGTCTGTTCCGGGGGGATCGTCCCGTCCTCGCGGGGGCCGACGGCGAGCAGCAGGTTGCCGCCCAGCCCGATGGTCTCCGTGAAGTACCGCACCAACTGGCCGACGGACTTGAAGTCGCGGTCGTCCGGCCGGTGTCCCCAGGAGCCGTTGACGGTCAGGCACAGCTCCCACGGTCCGTCGGGCGCCCGGAGCGGGACCCCCTGTTCCGGAGTGGCGTAGTCGCCGTGGCTGAGCATCCGGGCGTTGAGGACGGTGTCCGGGTTGCCCGCGACGATCAGGTCGGCGAGTTCGCGCATCCGCCACTGCTCCTCGGTGCGCTCCCACTCGCCGTCGAACCACAGCAGGTCGGGGCGGAAGCGGTCGACGAGTTCGCCGACCTGGCCGTCGCGGTAGGCCAGGTAGCGCTCCCAGGCCGCCGGGTCCTCCGCACCGGGTTCGGCGTGTGAGAAGCGGCTGGGCGGCACGTCGCCCGGCTGTACGGGCCGCAGGCTCGGGTAGTCGGGGTGGTTCCAGTCGGAGTGCGAGTAGTAGAGGCCCACCTTGAGGTCGCGGGCGCGCAGGGCGTCCGCGAAACCGCCGATCAGGTCACGTCCGGCGGGGGTGTCCCGTGCGACGTCCAGGTTGTGGTGGGCGGTGTCCCACAGGGCGACACCGTCGTGGTGCCGGGCGGTGAGCACGGCGTAGCGGGCGCCGGCGCGGGCGAAGAGGTCCGCCCAGGCCCGCGGGTCGTAGTGCGAAGCGGTGAAGCCGTCGAGCTGTTTCATGTACCGCTCGTGGGTGACCTCGCCCGTGTAGAAGGACCAGGACTCGGCCACGCCGTCCACGGCGTAGATCCCGTAGTGGAGGAAGATGCCCAGCTTGGCGTCGGTGAACCAGGGTTGCATCGGCATGCGCACACGCTAGGCGCGACGCCCCGGCGGGCGCGTGGGCGTCGGTCACCATCACTGGTCCGTTTTCACCCTGCGTTCCGGACGCTGTGCGATGTCTTTACGTCGCTGTCATGTCCCTGTAGCTTCCGCCCGCAAGGCCTTTCAGGAACTTGCCGGTTGTTCTTGCAATGCAACTCCTCGCCCCCGGCCCGCATTGGAGACCGCCCCATGAGACGCAGACACCGACACCGCCTGCTGCGACCGCTGGTGGCGTTCGCCGCCGTGACCGGGATCTTCGCGACCGCCACACCGGACGCGGACTCCACCCCCCTGGAGGGGACGTCCGCCGCCTCGGCCACGACGACGGTCTTCTACTACACGAAGACCAAGAACTGGCCCGCCACCTATCTGCACTACGCCCCCGACGGCGGCTCGTGGACCACCGCGCCCGGCGTCCGGATGGAGACGGCCTGCACGGACTGGGTGAAGGAGACCGTCGACCTCGGCTCGGCCGCCGGGCTGCAGGCCACCTTCAACAACGGAAGCGGGACCTGGGACAACAACGGCGGCACCAACTACGCGCTGGGCACCGGGACCGTCACCGTCAAGGACGGCGTGGTCGCCCACAGCGATCCGTGCGCCGACACCGGGACCGGCACCGGCAACCAGGCCACCGTCTACTACTCGACCGCCACGTCCGGCTGGAGCACGGCCAACCTCCACTACGCGCCCACCGGCGGCTCCTGGACCACGGTTCCCGGCGTCGGCATGGAGTCCGCCTGTACCGGCTGGTGGAAGAGGACCGTCGACCTCGGCACGGCCACCACGCTCAAGGCGGCCTTCAACAACGGCAACGGCGTCTGGGACAACAACAACGGCGGCGACTACGCGCTCGGTTCGGGCACCACGACGGTGAAAGACCGGACCGTCACGGCCGGAGCCGCCGATCCGTGCGCGGCCCAGGCGCCCGACACCCAGGCACCGACCACGCCCACCGGGGTCACGGCGAGCGCCACCGGCACCTCGGTCGTGGTGAGCTGGAAGCCCGCCACCGACGACACCGCCGTGACGAAGTACCAGCTCACGCGGACCGGCGGCACCGAGGGAACCGTCGTCACCGACGTCGGCTCGACGGTCTGGTCCGACACGGGACTGGCGGAGAAGACCACCTACACCTACACGGTGAAGGCCGTCGACGCCGCGGGGAACACCTCGCCCGCCTCCTCCGCGGCCCCCGTCACGACGGGTGAGAAGGCTCCCGCGCCGGCCGCGGGAACCCCGCTCGGCACCGACCCGCGCAAGGACCCGATCTACTTCGTGCTCACGGCCCGCTTCTACGACGGCGACACGTCCAACGACCGCGGCGGCAGCCAGGACGTCACGTCGGGCAACGCGGCGAACAACGACCCCATGTTCCGCGGCGACTTCAAGGGCCTCGTCGACAAACTCGACTACATCAAGGCGCTCGGCTTCTCCGCCGTCTGGATCACGCCGGTCGTACTCAACCGCTCGGACTACGACTACCACGGCTATCACGGCTACGACTTCTACAAGGTCGATCCCCGCCTGGAGTCCGCCGGCGCCTCCTACCAGGACCTGATCAACGCGGCCCACGCCAAGGGTATGAAGATCTACCAGGACGTGGTCTACAACCACAGCTCGCGCTGGGGCGCCAAGGGCCTGTTCACGCCGACCGTCTACGGCGTGCGCGACACGCAGTGGAGCTGGTACTACGACGAGAAGAACGCGGGATTCGACTACGACGGCCTGACCGTCGAGCCCAAGTCCGGGAAGTCGTACTACAACGGCGACCTGTGGTCGACCGCCGAGCCCTCCGGCAACACCTGCCTCAACTGGGGCAAACCCACCGGAGGCAAGAGCCCCGAGGGGTACACGCTCTACAACTGCCAGTGGCCGAGCCCCACGTCGGGCATGTTCCCCAAGGCGTACTACCACCAGTGCTGGATCGGCAACTGGGAGGGAGAGGACTCCCGTTCGTGCTGGCTGCACGAGGACCTCGCCGACTTCAACACCGAGAACGCCACCGTCCAGAACTATCTGATCGGCGCCTACGACAAGTACATCGACATGGGCGTCGACGGCTTCCGCGTCGACACGGCCGTCCACATTCCGCGCGTCACCTGGAACCGCCGCTTCCTCCCGGCCATCCACGACCGGGTCACCCAGCGGTTCGGCGCGGACGCGGCGAAGAACTTCTTCGTCTTCGGTGAGGTGGGCGCCTTCGTCAACGACAAGTGGAACCGCGGCTCGGTGAACCACTCCGCGCAGTTCTTCACCTGGAAGGAACGCAAGGAGTACAGCGCCGACGACGAGAAGGCGGCGATCGAGCAGTACGACTACGAGGAGCAGCTCGGCACCGGGAACCAGCCGACCTCCGCCAACGCCTTCCTGAACGGGAACAGTTACCACACTCCGGACCGCAGCCAGTTCTCCGGGATGAACATCATTGACATGCGCATGCACATGAACTTCGGTGACGCGCAGAACGCCTACAACAACGGCAAGGACTCCGACGACTCCGTCAACGACGCCACGTACAACGTCGTGTACGTCGACAGCCACGACTACGGGCCGAACAAGTCGAGCACCCGCTACAGCGGCGGCACCGACGCCTGGGCCGAGAACATGGCCCTGATGTGGACCTTCCGAGGCATCCCCACGCTGTACTACGGATCGGAGATCGAGTTCCAGAAGGGCAAGCAGATCGACTGCGGGCCGACCTGCCCGCTGGCCGGCACCGGACGCGCCTACTACGGGGACCACCTCGCGGGCGGTGTGACGGCCTCCGACTTCGGGACGGTCGCCTCCGCGAGCGGTGAGGTCGCCACCACGCTCGCCCAGCCGCTGGTCAAGCACCTCCAGCGGCTCAACCGGATCCGCCGGGCGATCCCGGCCCTCCAGTCGGGTCAGTACTCCACCGACGGGATCACCGGATCGATGGCCTTCAAGCGGCGCTACACCAGCGGTTCGACCGACAGCTTCGCCCTGGTCACGGTCACCGGCGGGGCCACCTACACCGGCATACCGAACGGCACGTACACGGACGCCGTCACCGGGGACGTGAAGACCGTCTCCGGCGGCACCCTGTCCGTGGCGGCGCCCGGCAAGGGGAACCTGCGGGTGTACGTCCTGAACGGTCCCGGCAAGATCGGCGCCGACGGGCCCTATCTGAAGTAGCCCGCACTCCGGACCGGTGGACGGTCCGTGGGGCTGCGGCCGTGGTCACCCCGGGTGTCGGACGCCCGGGGCGACCACGAGACCGGCCTGATCGGCGCACCCGATTCCGGATGGGTCGGGGCCAGGATGAATGGCGTGGTGTGCGATGGGTACGCGACGGTCGTTGCACCCGGGAAGACCGCGACCCGCCCGGGTGGCCACCCACCGACCACGAACGAGGGATCTTCCATGGACACCCCCCAGAACAACCACCACCCCACCGCGGCCGAGGCGACCCCCGCCCAGGAGGCACTGAACACGCTCGCCGAGAACACCCAGGACACCGCGGCGCTGAACACCCTCGCCGGCAGTGACGTACTGGTCCCCGTCCCGGACGACGTCACGGACGCGGACGTCGCCGACCCGACGGCCGTCGCGCTGCCCGTCCTGGACCAGCCGGGCGGCGAACAGGTGGTGCCGGTCTTCACCTCCGAACTGGAGATGGCCGAGCTGCTTCCGTCGGTCTCCCGCTACCGCCTCGTGCCGCTCGGCGCCCTCGCCTCGCAGTGGCCGACGGGCGATCTCGCCCTGACGATCGACGCCAGCTCGCCGCACGGTCTGACCCTCAGCTCGGAGGGCGTCCGCACACTGCTGGCCCGCCCGCTCGGCTGAACGCCGGGATCCTGCGGCCACCCGGCGACACCGGGGTGGAGCGGGTCAGTCCCGCAGCATGCGGGCGAGCACGGACCGCTGCAGGGGGAGCACCTCGGCGTGCAGGTCACGGCCCTTCCCGGTGAGGGCGACCCAGACCCCGCGGCGGTCCTCCTCGCAGACGGTGCGCTCGACCAGGCCGTCCTTCTCCAGACGTCCGATGAGCCGCGACAGCGCGCTCTGGCTGAGATGGACCCGGCCCGCGATGTTCTGCACCCGGCAGTGCTCGCCGGGCTCCGACACGGCGCCCGAGGCGAGGATGTCCAGGACCTCGAAGTCACTGGCTCCGAGGCCGTGCGGGTGCAGGGCGCGGTCGATCTCGCACATCGTGCGGGCGTGCACCGAGAGGATGTCCCGCCACTGGTCCTCCAGCCGGGCATCGGGCGTCTGCGTTGCCATAACCGAATGGTACTGGAGATCGGACCATTCATTGACTGTGCAACTAGTGCATTCGCATCCAGTTCGGCCGTGGCCCGGGACCCGTGCGCCGGCGGCCGCGAGCCCGGGGGCGGTTCGCACGCCCCGGGCCCGCACGGCGGTGGCTACGCGGCGGTGTCCTGGATCAGCCCGACCTGGTTGCCCTCCGCGTCCTTGACCGACGCGATGAGCCGGCCGCCGCCCACGTCCTGGACGTCCTGGAGCGTCTCGGCGCCGGCCGAGAGCAGGTCCGACAGCGTCTTCTTGATGTCGTCGACGTGCCAGTACGGCACCGGCCCGGTCATCCCCTTGGAGTGGCCGCTCGGGTCCAGGCCGACGTCCTGGCCGGCGTCCTTGAATCCGACGTAGTACGGCTCGTCGACGTACGGCTCCACCCCGAGCAGCGCGGTGAACAGCGCCTTCGCCTTCGCGATGTCCTTGACGGGGTAGATGACGGTCTTGAGTCCGGCGGTCATGGCGAGTCCTCCGTGTGCGTGGCGGCCGGGTCGGCCGGTCCCGTCGGCTGTTCCGGCGGTCCCTTCACGCTAGGCCGGGGGGCCGGCCGATGGCTTCTCGAATCCTGACCGGTACCGCCGCCCGGGAGAAAAGACACCGGAGCGGCGGGGGGAGGGACCCGGGCGGGGGCCGGGAGATCCGGAGTGACGGACCGCCCCACGGCTCGCCCCAGGCGGGCTCCCGAACACCCCGCCTCAGGCGGACTCCCGCCGGATCAGCTCCGTCGGGAGGATCACCGCCGCGGGATCCTCGCCGCCGATCTGCGCGAGCAGCACGCGCACCATCTCGGCGCTGATGCGGTCCCACGGCTGGCGGATCGTCGTGAGGGCCGGGGTGGCGGCCGTCGCGGCGAGGGAGTCGTCGAAGCCGCCGACCGACACGTCCTCGGGGACCCGGCGGCCGGCCTTGTGCAGCGCGGCCAGCACCCCCTGGGCCATCAGGTCGGAGGCGACGAACACGGCGTCCACGTCCGGTGCGCGCTCCAGGAGCCGAACGGCTCCCGCCTCGCCGCTCGCCCGGCTGTAGTCGCCGGAGGCGATCAGCCGGTCGTCGGCCTCGACGCCCGCCTCGGCCAGCACCTCCCGGTAGCCGGCCAGGCGCTCCACGCCGCCCGGCGTGTCCAGGGGCCCGGTGACCATGCCGATCCGGCGCCGCCCGAGGGAGAGCAGGTGCCGGACCATGTCCCGGGCGCCGTCCCGGTCGTCCGCGGCGACGTAACTCACCTTGGAGCCCATGCCGATGGGCTTGCCGCACGCGACCAGTGGTACGCCCGCCTCACGCAGTTCCTCGGCGACCGGGTCCCCGGAGTGGCTGGAGACCAGCAGCACCCCGTCGACGTGGCCCGCGGTGATGTAGCGCGTGATGCGCCGTCGCTCGTCCTCGGTGCCGGCGAGCATCAGCAGGAGCGGGACGTCGTGCGCGGCGAGCGCGTGGGTGCAGCCGCGCAGCAGGACGTTGAAGTTCGGGTCCTCGAAGAAGCGCTCCTGCGGCTCGGTCAGCAGGAAACCGACCGAGTCCGAACGGCCGGTGATCAGCGAGCGGGCATGCCGGTTCACGACGTAGCCCGTCCTGCGGATGGCGGCGTTGACCGCCTCCTGCGCCGCCGGACTCACGTAGTGGCCGCCGTTGAGCACGCGCGAGACGGTGCCCCGTGACACACCGGCCTCGCGGGCGACGTCGTGGATCGTCGGCGGCCGGCGCCGGCCCCCCGTGTTGCTCATGGTCATGACTTTACGGCTCCGGACAGCAGGTCGAGGCTCCAGAAGCGCTGGATCACCAGGAACAGGGCGACCAGCGGGACGATCGCGAGCAGGGCGCCGGTGATCACCAGGGTGTACAGCGCCGGGGTGTTGGAGCCCTGTTCGAGGAGGGTGAACAGGCCGAGCGTGATCGGGAACTTCTCGTCGTCGCTGAGCATGATGTACGGGAGCAGGAAGTTGTTCCACACGGCGACGAACTGGAACAGGAACACGGTCACGAGCCCGGGCACCATCATCGGCAGGGCGACCCGGACGAAGATGCGCCATTCGCCGGCCCCGTCCATCCGGCCGGCCTCCACCACGTCACCGGGCACGGCCGCCGAGGCGTAGATCCTGGCCAGGTACACGCCGTACGGGGAGAGGACGAGGGGGAGCAGCACGGAGGCGTACGAGTCGGTCAGGTCGGCCTTGGCCATCAGCAGGTACTGGGGGATCGCGAGGATCACCGGGGGCATCAGCACGCCGGCCATCAGCACGCTGAAGATGGTCTCCCGGCCGCGGAAGCGGTAGATCGCGAGGGCGTAGCCGCTGACCGCCGAGACGGCCGTGGACAGGAGGGCGCCGAGACCGGCGTACAGGGCGGAGTTGCCCATCCACGTCCAGTAGATGCCGTCGCGGTAGGCGTTGAGGTCCGTGACGTTCTGCGTGAAGCCGGTGCCGGGCAGGAACGTGAACGTCGAGAACAGTTCACGGCCCGACTTGGTGGCCGCGATCAGGACCCAGGCGACGGGGAGCAGGCAGTAGAGGGCGCCGAGCAGCAGGGTGAGGGTCGGGACCAGGGCGATCCGGCCGCGCCGGGGCGGTCCCTGGGCGGTGCCGGGGGTCGTCCCCGCGGCCGGCGCGGCCTTGCGGACGGCGAGCGTGCTCATCGTGCTTCCTCCTGCTGGGTACGGGAGTTCGCGGCGCGCAGGAAGCCGAAGGACAGCACCAGTGTCACCACCGCGATGATCACCGCCTCGGCGGCGGCCGCGTAGATGTCGCCCGCGCCGAAGGCGTCCCGGTAGACCTTCATCAGCGGACTCCACGTCGTGGAGACGGAGTTGGTGAGGGGCTTGAGCGTGGTCGGCTCGCTGAACACCTGGAGGGTGGCGATGATCGAGAAGAAGAAGGTGAGCACCAGGGAGGGGGCCACCATCGGGATCTTGATCCGCCACGCGATCTGCAGGGGTGTCGCGCCGTCCAGCCGGGCCGCCTCGTGCACCTCGACGGGGATGGCCTGGAGCGCGGTGTAGATGACGATCATGTTGAAGCCGGTGCCGCCCCAGACCGCGATGTTCGACAGCGCCACGTACAGCGGACCGCCGTCCAGCAGGTTCGGCTGCGGCATCCCCAGCTTGTCGAGGACGAAGTAGAAGGGGCTGACGTCGGGGAGGTACAGGAACCCCCAGAGCAGCGCGGCGACGACGCCCGGGATGGCGTACGGCAGGAAGATCGCGAGCCGGGTGAACGGGGCGAGCCGGACCTTGTCGGCGTCGAGCATCAGCGCGAAGAGCAGCGCGAGGCCGAGCATCACCGGGACCACGATGGCTCCGTAGCCGGCCACGCGCAGCGCGCCGTGGAGCAGTTCGCTGTCGGTGAGGGCGTCCGTGTAGTTGCGCAGGCCCGCCCACACCTCCTTGCGGGCGCCGGAGCCGAGGCCGAGGCCCTTGACCTCGACCTTGTGCAGGCTCAGCCAGAGGGCGTAGCCGATGGGCAGCGCGAAGAACAGGACGAAGAGGACGGCGGCGGGGAGGAGAAAACCGTACGGGGCCCCCTTGACCCCGTACGGCCTCCGGCGTGCGGTGGTCACGGAGCGACCCCGAAGCCCTGCTTCTTCAGGTCGGCCACCGTGGTGTCCTGCATGGTCTTCAGGGCGTCCCCGAAGTCGGACCTGTTCTTCGCGGCGGCGCCGAACGCGTCGTTGAAGGACGTGTAGGCGACGTTCACGTTCGGGCCCCACGCGGACGGAGCGGTGTTCTTCGCGATCTCCGCGGCCTTGGTGTAGAAGTCCGGCTGGTTGGAGAAGAACGCCGGCGGCTGGGCGAACGCGTCCCCGGTCTGGGCGCTCGTCGAGGCCGGGTAGATACCGCTCTCCTTGGCCAGCGCCGCCACCGCCTTCGGGTCCGTGTTCAGCCAGGCGGCGAACGTCGCGGCGGCCGTCCGGTGCGGCGAGTCCGTGGTGACGGCGGTGGAGGAGCCGCCCCAACTGCCCGTGGTGTTCCCGCCGTCCGTCCACTGCGGCAGCGGGGCCATCGCCCACTTGCCCTTGGTGTCCGGGGCGGCGGTGGTCAGCGTGCCGGGCGCCCACACCGCGCTCACCCAGGCGATCTGCTTGCCGGTGTTGAGCGCCTTGTTCCAGGCCGGCTGGTACATCGGCTGGTTGTCGATCGCGCCCTCCTTGACGAGGCCGCCCCAGAAGTCGGCGACCTTCTCGGTGGCCGCGTCGTCGATCCCGACCTTCCACTTGTCGCCGGAGGTGGTCCACCACTTGGCGCCCGCCTGCTGGGCGAGACCCGCGAAGAGACCGGAGTCGTTGGCGGAGAACGTGGTGAGGGCCTTGTCCGGTGCCTTCTTCTTCAGGGCGCGGGCGGTCTCGGCGAACTGCTCCCAGGTGGCCGGGACGGTCAGCCCGTACTTCTTGAAGAGGTCGGCGCGGTAGTAGAACATCATCGGGCCGATGTCCTGCGGGATCGCGTAGACCGCGTCCGTCCCGAGCGTCGTCTGCTGCCAGACACCCTCGGCGAACTTGTCCTTGGCGTCCTTCGCGTCGCCCGCTATGTCGGCGAGCGCGTCATTGCTGACCAGCGTCGGCAGCGCCTGGTACTCGGCCTGGACGAGGTCCGGCGCCTTCTTCGCCTTGTGCGCCGTGAGGATCTTGGTGACGAGCGTGTCGCCCGACGCCTGCTTCTTCACGGTGACGGAGATCCGCTGCTGCTTGCCGGGCCCCTTGTTCCAGAGGTCGACGACCTTGTCCATGCCCGGCGCCCACGTCCAGTACGTCAGCGACACGGGACCGGACGAATCTGCGCTCTTGTCGTCGTCGGACGAGCCGCAGGCGGTGAGCGAGGCGGCGCCGAGGACGACGGCGACGGTGCCGGCCGCGAGGCGGCTGTGCTTCGTGATGGGCATGGATCGTTCTCCCCTGACCTGGGCCTCCGCCTGCCGCGAAGGCCTGCCCTGTTGGTGCGCGGTATGCGCTCCGTGCTTCTGTGAGCGTTCACAGTAGAGAAACATCCCGGACACTTGTCAATGGTTGTTGCTGTGCGGTTATGTTGGCCTCACGCTCCTGATGGCGTGTGTGCACGTTCCCAAATGATCGATTAAACGGGAGAGATCCGATGCCGGAGACCAACCCCCTGAGCCGCACCGGGCTCGCCTTCGGTGGGGACTACAACCCCGAGCAGTGGCCGGAGGCCGTCTGGTCCGAGGACGTCCGGCTGATGCGCGAGGCGGGCGTCACGATGGTGAGCGTCGGGATCTTCTCCTGGGCGCTGCTCGAACCGGCCCCGGGCACCTACGAGTTCGGCTGGCTCGACCGCGTGCTCGACCTGCTGCACGAGAACGGCGTACGGGTGGACCTCGGCACCCCCACCGTCGCGCCGCCCGCCTGGTTCTACCGCGAGCACCCCGAGGCGCTGCCGGTCACCGCCGACGGCACCCGCCACGCCTTCGGCTCACGCGGCGCCATCTGCCACAGCAACACCCATTACCGTGCCGCCGCCGCCTCCATCACGACACAGCTCGCCACCCGGTACGCCGACCACCCCGCGCTCGCCCTGTGGCACGTCCACAACGAGTACGGCGTCCCCGTCTCGGCCTGCTACTGCGCCTCCTGCGCCGCGCACTTCCGTCGCTGGCTCGCGGACACCCACGGCACCGTCGACGCCCTCAACGAGGCCTGGGGAACCGCCTTCTGGGGCCAGCGCTACACCGGCTTCGACCAGGTCGACCCGCCGCGCGTGACCCCGACCGTGGGCAATCCGGCCCAGGCCCTGGACTACCGCCGGTTCGCCGACGCCACCATGCGCGAGAACTTCGTCGCCGAGCGGGACATCCTGCACCGTCTCGCCCCGGGCGTCCCCGTCACCACCAACTTCATGACGGCTCTCAGCCAGTGCGACTCCGTCGACTACTGGGCGTGGGGCCGCGAGGTCGACCTCGTCACCAACGACCACTACCTGATGACCGACGGCCGCCGCACCCACGTCAACCTCGCGATGGCCGCGGACCTCACCCGCTCCGTCGCGGGCGGCGCCCCCTGGCTCCTCCTCGAACACTCGACCTCGGGTGTCAACTGGCAGCCCCGCAACCCCGCCAAGGCGCCCGGCCAGATGGCCCGCAACTCCCTGTCCCACGTGGCCCGCGGCTCCGAAGGGGCCCTGTTCTTCCAGTGGCGGCAGTCCCGGCGCGGCGCCGAGAAGTTCCACTCCTCGATGCTCCCGCATGCCGGCACCGACTCCCGGGTCTGGCGCGAGGTCGTCGAACTCGGCTCGTCCGTCGGCGCGTTGGCCCCCGTGGCGGGGACGCGGACGGTCGCCGACGTGGCCGTGCTGTGGGACTGGCACTCCTGGTGGGCGCAGAACCTCCAGTGGCGGCCCAGCGAGGACCACGACGCCCGCGAACGCGCCGACACGTTCTACGAGGCCCTCTACGACCGGCACCTCACCGTCGACTTCGCCCACCCGGAAAGCGACTTGTCGGCCTATCCCCTTGTCGTCGTCCCCGCTCTCTACCTCATGACCGAGGCCGCGGGGGAGAACGTCCGCAGGTACGTCGAGAGCGGCGGCACCCTGCTCGTCTCCTACTTCTCCGGCATCGTCGACGAGCACGACGCCGTGCACGCCGGCCCGTGCCCCGGAGCCCTGCGGGACGTACTCGGCCTGACCGTGGAGGAGTTCTCCCCGCTGCTCGGGGGCGACCGGGTCCGCATCACCGGTCCCGACGGCCGCGAACTCACCGGCGACGTGTGGACCGAGTTCGTGGTGCCGCGCGGCGCGGAGACCGTCTGGACGTACGCCGACGGCCTCACCGCCGGGCACCCCGCCGTGACCCGTCACGCCCTCGGCGCCGGCTCCGCCTGGTACGTGTCGACACGCCTCGGAGCCGAGGGCCTGGACACGTTCATCGCCTCCGCCGCCGACGACGCGCGCATCGCACCGCGCGCCGACCTGCCCCGCGACGTCGAAGTGGTGCGCCGTACCGGTGAGTCGGGCACGTTCGTCTTCGCCGTCAACCACACCGGCTCCGACGCCAAGGTCACGCTGGACGCGCACGGCACCGAACTCCTCACGGGCGAACGCGCCGCCGGCCGCCTCGCCGTCCCGGCGGGCACGGTACGGGTCGTACGGCTCGACGCCTGAGCCGGTCGGCGACCGGCCCGGGCCGCTCGCCCGCACCGCTCGGCGCGATCCCCGCGCAGGCCCCGCCCGGGCCGTCGGCGGAGACGCGTTCACCGCCGACGACGGCCGACCGCCGACCGCCGACCCGCGCCGTCCGGCCAGGAGCCCGACGGCCCACCGATCCCCTCCGCCCGCGCGAGCCACCAAGCCGCGGGCGGAGGGAACGGCCCCCAGGCAGGGGGCATCTCTCCCCACCACGTCGAAGGGACGACGGACGATGATGTTCCATCCCAGACGCACCCTCAGAGCCCTGCTGATACCGCTCGCGGCCGGACTCGCGCTCACCGCCCTCCCCGCGCAGTCCGCGCACGCGGCGAGCACCCTGACCAACGCCGGATTCGAGGCGGACGGAGCCGGCGCGGCGACACCGAACGGCTGGTCGGAGTACGGCGACACCGGCGCCTCCTACGTCGAAGCCGGGGGACACGGCGGGAGTTACCGCCTCACCCACTACTCCGCCGCCGCGTACAAGGTCGAGACCTACCAGTACCTCTCGGGACTCACCAACGGGAACTACCGGCTCACCGCCTGGGTGCGCTCGGGAGGCGGGCAGAACTCCGCCTACCTCGCCCTCAGGAACTGCGGCGCCAGCGAACGGCGCACCGACCTGCCGGTCTCCGCCGGCGGATGGATCCACCTGGTCGTGCCCGTCGCCGTGACCGGCGGCCAGTGCACGATCAGCGTGGTCTCCGACGCCAACGCCGGAAACTGGATCAACGTCGACGACCTGACCTTCACCGCCGGCACCGCCGGACTGTCCGTCAAGGGCTCCGACATCTCCTCCCTCGCCAAGAGCGAGGCCCTCGGCGGGATCTACCGCACCGGATCCGGCACGGCCGGGGACGCGCTCGCCATCCTCAGCTCCTCGGGAATGAACTACGCCCGCCTCAAGGTCTGGGTGAACCCGGCCGACGGCTACAACAACAAGGCACGCGTCCTCGCCATGGCCAAGCGCGTCAAGGCGCGGGGCATGAAACTTCTGGTCGACTTCCACTACTCGGACACGTGGGCGGACCCCGGCAAGCAGACCAAACCGGCCGCCTGGGCGGGGCATTCGTACGGCCAGCTCAAGACGGACGTCTACAACCACACGTACGACGTGCTCAACTCCCTGAAGGCGCAGGGCACCACGGCCGACATGGTGCAGATCGGCAACGAGATCAACGGCGGCATGCTCTGGTCCGAGGGCTCCACGGACAACTGGCCGCAGCTCGCCGGCCTCCTCAACTCCGGCTACTCCGCGGCCAAGGCGGTCAGCGCCTCCACCGTCGTGGGCCTCCACCTCGCCCAGGGCGGCGATCTCACCGGAACCCGCTGGTGGTTCGACAACGCGGTGTCCAACGGCGTGAAGTTCGACGCCATCGGCCTCTCCTACTACGGCTACTGGCACGGCTCGCTCGACGCCTTCCAGACGACCCTGGACGACGCCGCCGCCCGCTACGCCAAGCCGGTGTTCCTCGCCGAGACGGCCTACCCGTTCCGGCTGGACAGCGACGACGCGCTCGTCAACCAGATCGACACGACCGGTGAACTGGTCGCCGGCTATCCGGCCACGACCGCCGGGCAGTCCGCCTGGCTGCGCGACGTCATGAACATCGTGGAGGCCGTTCCGAACGGCCGCGGCCTCGGCGTCTTCTACTGGGAGGCCACCTGGACGGCGGTCGCCGGGAACGGCTGGGACCCGGCCGACCCCGCCTCCGGCAACGGCTGGGAGAACCAGGCCCTGTTCGGCTTCGACGACAAGGCCCTTCCGGCCATGTCCCTCTTCGGCCACCGCTGAACGCGAGGGTCCGGCCGCCGGTGCGGCCGGACCCCGTGCGTTCCGCCGCCGTGCGGGTCCGGCCAGGCTCGCCGAAGGCCGTGCGGGCCGCTCCGGGCTGCGGGAGAGTAGCGGGAGACCGTCACGACGGAGGGGGACGAGATGCTGAAGGTTCCCGACAACGGGCATCGGCTGGACATCCTGGAATGGCTGCGCGACCCCGCGGAGCACTTCCCGCGGCAGCGGCACGGCGACCTCGTCGAGGACGGCGTGAGCCCCGAGTCCCTCGCCCACAAGCTGGGCGTCAGCCGGGCCGTGGCGCGCACCCACCTCGACCTCCTCACCGGGGTCGGTCTGCTGCGCGCCAAGAAGGTCAGACGGCGGACCTACTACCGGCGCGACGAGTACCGCATCGCCGAGGTCAGCCACTTCTTCGAGAAAGGCTGGTAGCCGCGTGGACCGGACGTCCGCCGCCGCACGCCCCACCGCCCTCGTGCCCCGGCGTCTCGTGCCGCTCGGCGGCCGCGGCCCCGAGGACGTGGTGGCCGACCACCGCGGCGGGGTGCTGACCGGCCTGGAGGACGGCCGCATCGTCCGGGTGGAGCGGCCCGGCGACGCCGACCGCGCCGGAGTCCGCGTCCTCGCCGAGACCGGCGGCAGACCGCTGGGCCTCGAACTCCTCCCGGACAACGCCCTGCTGGTGTGCGACGCCGAACGAGGACTGCTGCGGATCGGGCTCGACGACGGAGTGGTCCGCGTCCTCGCCGACACCGTCGCGGGCAGGCCGCTGCGCTTCTGCAGCAACGTGGTCGCCCTCGCCGACGGCACCGTCCTCTTCACCGTCTCCAGCCGGAACTACCCCCTCGCGCACTGGATCGGCGACCTCGTCGAGCACACCGGAACCGGCCGCCTGCTGCGCCTCGCGCCGGGCGAGAAGGAACCCGAAGTGCTGCTGGACGGGCTGCAGTTCGCGAACGGCCTCGCCGTCGCCGGTGACGAGTCCTTCCTCGTCGTCGCGGAGACGGGCGCGTGCCGTCTCACCCGCTACTGGCTCACCGGGCCACGGCAGGGGCGCGGCGAGACCTTCCTCGACGACCTGCCCGGTCAGCCGGACAACCTCTGGCGCGCCCCCGGCGGCCCGATCTGGGTGGCACTCGCCGGACCCCGCGTCGGCGCCCTGGAACTCCTGCACCGCCGGGGTCCCGCCGTGCGCCGCACCGCCGCCCGGATCGCCGTCCGCGCTCCGTTCCGGCCGCCCCGTACGACCGGCGTCCTGGCCGTCGACGACGAGGGCCGTGTCCTGCACCACCTGGAGGGCCGCCGCTCCCGGTTCCGCATGGTGACCAGTGCCTGCGAGTCCGACGGCCGGCTGGTCCTCGGCAGCATCTGGGAGCCCGGTCTCGCGGTCTGCGACCTGCCCGGTACCCCGGGCTGAACCCGGTACGGACCGGTCGGCGAGCCCGGCCCGGCCGCGCGAGAGCCGACCGGGCCGGGGGCGAGGCGCGCGTGCGCCGTCCGCGCGCACGGCGGTACGCTTTTCACCGGCCGCGATCTTGTGTCGCGGCGCGGCGGTGGGGCCCGCCGTACCCGAACCGCGGCAGTCGCGCCGCCGACGGTCCCTGCTTGCGATGCCGTGCGCCCGCACCGGCCCGGCGAGTAGGAGCACGAGGAACATGACGGTCCCGCACCCCGACCGCGTCGACGAGTCCGGCAGCCCGGTCCGCGCCCCCGCGCGCAGCGCCTCCCCCTGGCGCGGCCAGGGATCCGTCGTCGCGGTGGTCGCCCTCGGCGGCGCCGTCGGCGCCACCGCCCGCTACGGCGCGGGCGAGCTGTGGCCCACGCCCGCCGGCACCTTCCCCTGGACCACCTTCACCGTCAATGTCGTCGGCTGCGCGGTGATCGGCGTCTTCATGGTGCTGATCACCGACGTGTGGGCGGCGCACCGCCTCGTCCGCCCCTTCTTCGGCACCGGCGTGCTCGGCGGCTTCACCACCTTCTCGACCTATGCCGTCGACATCCAGAAACTGGTCGACGACGGCCGTCCCGGCGTCGGTCTCGGCTATCTCGCCGCGACCCTGTTCGCGGCGCTCACGGCGGTGTGGCTGGCCGTGACGGCGACCCGGCGCGCCCTGGCACGGAGGCAGCGATGACGAGGCTGACAGGCAGCGCCCTGCGGGTGACGATCTTCATCGGCGAGAACGACACCTGGCACCGCAAGCCGCTCTACGCGGAGATCGTGCACCGGGCCCACGCGGCGGGGCTCGCGGGCGCCAGCGTCTTCCGGGGCATCGAGGGTTTCGGCGCCTCCTCCCTGATCCACACCTCACGGCTGCTGTCGATGAGCGAGGACCTCCCGGTCGCGGTGATCGTCGTGGACACCGAGGAACGCGTCCGGGCCTTCCTGCCCCAACTCGACGAACTCGTCACCGAGGGACTCGTGATCCTCGACGCCTGCGAGGTCATCCGGTACGCGGGACGGGGCGGCACACCCGGACAGGAGCACCCGGAAACCGGTGGCGGCGCGGCTGACGAAGGTGAGAACTGGTTGTGAACTGGCTGCTGGTGGTCCTCGGCGCGGCGGTCGGCGCACCCCTGCGCTATCTGACCGACCGCGCGGTGCAGGTGAGACACGACACCCTGTTCCCCTGGGGCACCCTCGTCGTCAATGTGGCGGGCTGCCTGGTGCTCGGCCTGCTGACCGGCGCCGCCTCGGCCGGACACGCCTCGGACCACCTGCAACTCCTGGTCGGCACAGGCCTGTGCGGGGCCCTGACCACGTACTCGACGTTCTCCTACGAGACGCTGAGGCTGACTGAGACAGGGGCCGCGTTCTACGCCGCCGCCAACGTGATCGTCAGCGTGACGGCGGGCCTCGGCGCCGCGTTCGCCGGGGTCGCGTTCGCGCACGCGGTGTGGACGTAGGTACCGTGCTGCGCCGTGCGTAGGCAACACTGTCTCCTGCGCTGTCTACAGCACTGTCGTCCATCTCCTCAGAACTGGATCCCATGAGCGTCATCAACGTCGGTCAGGCCGTCGTCCTCGGAGTCGTCGAGGGGGTGACCGAATTCCTCCCCGTCTCCTCGACCGGCCACCTCAAGATCACCGAGGGCCTGATGGGGATCCCCGTCGACGACGATGCCGTCGTCGGATTCTCCGCGGTCATCCAGGTCGGCGCGATCGCGGCCGTGCTCGTGTACTTCTTCAAGGACATCGTCCGGATCGTCTCCGCCTGGGGCCGCGGGCTGCGGGACAAGGAGCAGCGGACCAGCCACGACTACAAGTTCGCCTGGTGGGTGATCTACGCGACCATCCCGATCGTGATCGTGGGTCTCGCGGCCAAGCCCCTGATCGAGGGCCCGCTCGCCTCGTTGTGGGTGGTCGCGGGATCGCTGATCGCCGGCAGTGGCGTGATGTGGGCGGCGGACCAGATGGGCCGCCACAAGCGCGGTGAGGACGACACCTCGTTCAAGGACGCCATGCTGGTGGGCAGCTCGCAGATCCTCGCCCTGCTCTTCCCCGGCTTCTCGCGCTCCGGCGCCACCATGTCGACCGCGCTCATCCTCGACCTGGACCGCGTCGCCGCCACCCGGCTCTCCTTCTTCCTCGGCATCCCGGCCCTCACCGGCGCCGGTCTCTACGAGCTGAAGGACGCCCTCGGCACCGGGGTGGGCGCCGCCCCGCTCGTCGCCGGCACCGTCGTGTCGTTCGTGGTCGCCTACGGCTCCATCGCCTGGCTCCTGAAGTTCGTCGCCAAGCACTCCTTCAACGCCTTCGTGATCTACCGGATCATCATCGGCGTGGCGCTCCTCGGCCTGCTGGGCGCCGGAGTCCTCGACAGCTGAGACCACCACCCGGGGCGCCGCGCGAAGCGCCGTCCCAGGGCATGCAGGAGCCGCTCCCAGGGGGCGCGAGGCCGAGCAGAGGGCCGCGCGCCCCCTGGTGCGTGCCGTGCCCGGTTTGACACGTGCCTCACCCATCCGGAGGATCATCCGCGTGAACCTGTCAGACAGCCAGACAGGTGGTCCGGTGCCGCGGCGCGTCAGCGCGATGGAAGCGGTGCTCACCCACCTCCGCGACGCCATCGAGCGCGGCGACCACGCCGTCGGCGACAAGCTCCCCTCCGAGGCGGAGCTCTGCCGCCGCCTCGAAGTGAGCCGCCCGGTGCTCCGCGAGGCGCTGCGGGCCCTCCAGGCGATGGGCCTGACCGTGTCCCGTACCGGCAAGGGCACCTTCGTCGTCGCCGCCACGGTCCAGGACCCCACCTTCGGCGACTACACGGCGGGCGACCTGCTGGAGGTGCGCCGCCACGTCGAACTCCCCGTCGCCGGCTACGCCGCCCTGCGCCGCACCCCGGAGGACCTCGACCGGCTCACGCGGCTGCTCGACCGGATGGAGCGCGAGACCGACACCACGGCCTGGGTCGCCATGGACACCGTCTTCCACATCACCGTCGCCGAGGCCTCGCAGAACCCCGTCTTCCGCCGCGTCATCGAGGAGATCCGGGACGCGCTCGCACGGCAGTCGGCGTTCCTGGACGAACTGGGCGGCCGGCGCGAACAGTCCGACCGCGAACACCGGGCGATCCTCGAAGCGCTCGCCGCCGGCAGCGAACACGACGCCGTCGACGCGATGGCCCACCACCTGGACCGCGTGGAGACCACCCTCGCCTCCATCGTGCGCCCCGAGCGCGCGGACACCCCCACGAAAGGCCGCCCCGAGTCATGAGCGAGCACACCCGAAACCAGGACGGCCCCGCGCGCACCCCGCGCACCCGGATACGGAACGGGGCCCAGGCGTGAACCCGGCCCTGGCCTACGGCGGCCCGCGCTCCGCGGCGGCGCCCGTCATCCGCGAGCCCCTGCACGCACCCGTCGCCCAGCTCGTCCGCGGCGGCGTCATCGAGGGCATCCACTACGGCTCGGTCGTCGTCCTGGCCGCCGACGGCGGCGTGGACCTCCAGCTCGGCGACATCGAGGCCGCCTTCTACCCGCGCTCCGCGCTCAAGCCCGTACAGGCCGTCGCCATGCTGCGCGCCGGGCTGCCGCTCGACGGTGAACTGCTCGCCCTGGCCGCCGCGAGCCACTCCGGGGAGGAGCGGCACCTCGCCGGAGCCCGCCGCATCCTGGAGCGGGCCGGACTGACCGAGGACCGGCTGCGCAACACCCCCGACCTGCCCTACGGCCCCGCCGTCCGGGAGGCCTGGACCCGAGCCGGGCGGCCCGCCTCCCGGCTCGCCCAGAACTGCTCCGGCAAGCACGCGGCCATGCTGTACACCGCCCGCCTGAACGACTGGACGCTCGACGACTACCTCGACCCGGAGCACCCGCTCCAGCGGGCCGTCGCCGAGACCGTCGAGGACCTCACCGGTCAGGCCGTCGCCCAGGTCACCGTCGACGGCTGCGGCGCGCCCCTGTTCTCCGTCTCGCTGCACGGCCTCGCCCGCGCCGTCGTCCGGATCGCGGGAGCCGCGCCGGGCACCCCCGAGGCACGGGTGGCCCGCGCGATGCGCGAGCACGCCGAGATGGTCTCGGGGGAGGGCCGCGACGTGGCGGCCCTCATGCGCGCCGTCCCGGGACTCGTCGCCAAGGACGGGTTCGAGGGCGTGCAGGTCGCGGCGCTGCCGGACGGCCGCGCCGTCGCCGTGAAGATCGCCGACGGCGCCGACCGGGCACGCGTCCCGGTGGCCGCCGCGGCGCTCGCCCGGGCCGGGGTCGACCCGGCGGCCCTGACCGCCTTCGCCGGGGCGCCGCTCCTCGGCGGCGGCGCGGTGGTCGGGCACATCCGTCCCGTCCGGGCCCTCGACCCGCTGGGCGCGGTGGCCCACGTCTGAGGAGGGCGGGCCGGGGCGTCCGGCCCCGCCCCGCCAGGTCCCGTCCGGTCCCGCCCCGGAGGAAGACATCGGTTCCGGGACGAGCCGCACGACCGGGAGGGCCGCACAATGGTGATCATGCCTGGGGAATCGTCGTATCCGTCGTCGCTGACGTTCCAGCCCGTGCTGGAGCGGATCGCCACCGAGGTCGCCCAGACGCCCGGACGCGGCCGGCCCGCCGACTACATCCCGGCGCTGGCCGCCTGCGACCCGCGCCGCTTCGGCATGGCCGTCGCCGAACTCGACGGCACGGTGTACGGCGTGGGGGACTGGCGGGAGCCGTTCTCCACGCAGTCCATCACCAAGGTCTTCACCCTCGCCCTCGACCTGGCACGTGAGGGCGACGCTCTGTGGGACCACGTCGGGCGCGAACCCTCCGGCAACCCGTTCAACTCCCTCGTCCAGCTGGAGTACGAGAACGGCATCCCCCGCAACCCCTTCATCAACGCGGGCGCCCTCGTCGTCACCGACCGGCTGCAGACCCGGACCGGCGACGCGGCCGGCGCGCTGCTGGAGTTCCTGCAAGCCGAGAGCGGCAACCCCGGTCTCGCCTTCGACCAGGACATCGCCGCGTCCGAGGCCGCGAACGGCGACCGCAACGCCGCACTCGGCCACTTCATGGCGTCGTACGGCAACATCGACAACCAGGTCCCGGTGCTCCTGGAGCAGTACTTCCTCCAGTGCTCGATCGCCGCGTCCTGTGCCGACCTCGCCCTGGCCACCGGTTTCCTCGCCCGGCACGGCATCCGTGCCGACGGCAGCCGGCTGCTCACCCAGAGCCAGGCCAAGCAGATCAACGCGATCATGCTGACCTGCGGGACGTACGACGCGGCGGGCGACTTCGCGTACCGGGTGGGGCTGCCCGGCAAGAGCGGGGTGGGCGGCGGGATCATCGCCGTGGTGCCGGGCCGCTGCACGCTCTGCGTCTGGAGCCCGGGACTCGACGAACGCGGCAACTCGGTCGCGGGCGTGGCAGCCCTGGACCGCTTCACCACCCTCACCGGAGTGTCGGTGTTCTAGACGTGCTCCGGGCGCCGGCCCCGACCCCGGCGTCCGTCCAGTGCCCCGGCCGCGACGCCGGGCACAGGGAGGTCACGCGTCCGACCCCGTCAGGAGAGCGCCGCGTCGCCTTCCGGCCACTCGGCGTTGACACGCTGACCGAGTGTTGGCCATGGGTTTCCCCGTCGATCTCCGTCGCTGTCAGGCACTCGGCCTGGCCGGTACCGCCTTCCTCGCGCTGGGCGGCGAGACCGCCGGGGCGCTGCCCGCCCACGACTTCCTCGCCCCCGGCTCGGTGCAGGCCGTACTGGGCCTCGTCGGCGTGTACTTCGGCGTCGTCCTGCTGATAGCGGCCTGGGTGCTGCTCGGCGGAGTCGTCCGCGGGCCCGAACCGCCCACCCCGCGTTCCCTGTTGCTCGTCCTCGCCGTCTGGGCGGCACCGCTGCTGCTCGCGCCACCCCTGTTCAGCCGGGACGTCTACAGCTACCTCGCGCAGGGCGCGATGGTCGACGCCCACATCGACGTGTACGCGTACGGGCCCGCGCAGCTCGGCGGACCGCTCGCCGACGAGGTGGCGCCCGTCTGGCAGCAGACGGCGACGCCGTACGGACCGGTCTTCCTCGTCGTCGCCTCCGTCCTGTCGGCCCTGACCCGCGGTCAGCTGCCGGCGGGACTGCTCGGCATGCGCCTGATCGCGCTGCTCGGCGTCGCCCTGATGGCGGCGGCGCTGCCCCGCCTCGCCCGGCACAGCGGCGCCGATCCGGCCGCCGCGCTGTGGCTCGGCGCCCTCAACCCGCTGGTCCTCCTGCATCTGGTGGCCGGCGCGCACAACGACGCCATCATGCTCGGCCTCCTCGGCGTCGGTCTGGTGGCCGCGCGCGGCCGGTGGCCCGTCCTCGGGGTCGTCCTGATCACGCTCGCCGCCCTGGTCAAGGCGCCCGCGGCGCTCGGCCTGGTGGCAGTCGTCGCCCTGCGCTCGCGCGGGCGGGGACCCCGGGCGGTGCTGCGGTACACCGTGACCACCGCGACGGCGGCCGCCGCCACGACCGTGGCCGCGACGGCGGCCGCGGGGACCGGGTACGGCTGGATCGCCGCCCTGAAGACCCCCGTCTCCCCGCACAACTGGTCGCCCACCAGCCTCCTGGGCCGCGTCACCGGCGCCGCCCTCGACCAACTGGGCAGCGGGCTCGCACCGTTCGCCCTGCCCGCCTGGCACGCCGCCGGACTCCTCGTCACCGCAGCCCTGCTGCTGTTCATATGGCTGCGGCTGCGGCCGGGGCCCGTCTACGCGCTCGGCCTCAGCCTGGCCGCCGTCGCGGTGTTCGGACCGGCGGTCCGGCCCTGGTACGCGCTGTGGGGCCTGTTCCTGATCGCCGCGGCGGCGCCCACCGGATCGGTGCGGACCCGGGTCGCCGCCGCCAGCGCCGTGCTCGCCCTCACGGTGCTGCCGAGCGGCGCCCCGGCCGACGTGGAACAGGTGATCCTCGCCGTCTCCGGGGGCGTCCTCGCCCTCGTCGTCCTCTGCCAGGCCCACCAGGCGGCCCGGCCGCAGTCACCGGTACGGGAGCGAACGGCATGACCGCCGACGGCACGACGAAGTCCCCGCGCGGCGGAACGGTCCGAAGCAGGGTGCGAGGGCGGTACGCGGCGCGCGGGCACACCGGCGAAGCGCGGGGCGCCGACGGCGCGACGGCGCTGCCGAGCACCGACCGCCGACGGCTCGTCCTCGTGCTCCTCCTGGCGGTGACGGTCGGGGTGTTCACGGCCACGGTGCCGCTGCTGCGCGACTGGTTCGACCTGCGTGTCTACTACGGCACGGTCGACGCCTGGATCCACCACGGCGGCCGGATCTACGACTACCGGGTGCCGGGCACGACGTACGGCTTCACCTATCCGCCGTTCGCGGCCCTCGGCATGCTGCCCATGGCGCTGGTCGGACTGCGCACCGCGATCGTCCTCGCGCTGCTGCTCAACCTGGCGGCCCTCGCGGTCGTGGTCGGATTCCTGGTCGGGCCCGCGCTGCGCCGCCACGGCTGGTTCGGGCTCGCCCTGACGGCCTGTCTGCTGCCCCTGTTCGAGCCGCTCCGCGACACGTTCAGCTTCGGGCAGGTCAACCTGGTGCTGCTGGCCCTCGTGCTCGCCGACGCGCGGCTGCTGGCGCGTGGGCACGGTCGCTGGGCCGGTGTCGGCATCGGCCTCGCCGCCGCGATCAAGCTCACCCCCGCGCTGTTCATCGCGCTGCTGCTGCTCGGCCGCCGCCGGCGCGCCGCCGGGGTCGCCACGGCCGTCGCCGGGGCGGCCACCGGCCTGGCCGCCTGGGCGGCACCGGACGCCTCGCGCTTCTACTGGACCGACGCCCTGTGGGACACGGGCCGGGTCGGCCGACTCGCCTATGTCTCCAACCAGTCGGTGCAGGGTGTGCTGGCGCGGCTCGCCGCACCGGGGGAACCGAGCCGGGCCCTCTGGGCGACGGCCGTCCTGCTGGTCCTGTGCGTGTGGGCGTGGCGGACCTCGCGCGCCCTGGCGGCCGACGACTGGGCCGCCGCGTTCGCCCTCACCGGCCTCGCCGCCTGCCTGGTCAGCCCGATCACGTGGGTGCACCACCTGGTCTGGCTGCTGCCGTCCTTCGCCGTGCTGCTGCGCCACCGCAGGCTCCGGATCGCGGCGGCCCTGTACGGGGTGCTGTGCAGCAGCGTCGTCTGGCTGTGGTTCGACGACGCGTCCGGGCTCGACGGCTTCCTCGGCAGCAACATCTATACGTGGATCACGCTGGGGCTGCTGGCGTGGTTGCCGGTGGGGGAGGCCGTTCGGACCGGTACTGGCCGGGCAGCCGCCCTCGTTCCTCCGGCCGTGGGGGCACGTCGTCCGGCGGAGCGTCTCCCGGGCGGACGACGTGCTCGGGTGACGCGGCGGCACCGTGAGGCGGCGGACCCCGCGTCCCCGAGCGGAGCCGACCCGAACGACGTGCCCCAGGTCAGGCGCGCGGCCCCCGGGCCGCCTTGAGCCGCAGGGCGAGGGCGACACTCACGGCGCCCAGGACGGCGGCGCCGGCGATGCCCGCGGCCCCCGGCCACCCGAGCCCCTCGTCGTCCGGGACCGCGGCGGCCACGGGACGCGCCGCGGGACCGGCCGCCGGCACGGACCGGGTGTCGAGCAGGGTGCCCACGGGATCGACGTGGCCGGCGGCCGCGAAGCCCCAGTCGAGCAGCGAGCGCGCCTCCTCGTACACGGTGAACCCGCCGCCCGCCTGAGGGTTCATCACGGTGACCACGAGGGTGCGCCCGCCGTGCCGCGCGGCGGCGACGAGGGTGTTGCCCGCGTTGGTGGTGTAGCCGTTCTTGATGCCGATCATGCCCGGGTAGCGCGCCACACCGTCGGCGCCGGTCAGCAGCCTGTTGGTGTTCTGGATCCCGTACGGGGAGCCGTTGCCCGGGAACATGGAGTCGACCGTCGCGCAGTACCGGGCGAAGTCGGCGTTGCGCAGCCCGGCGCGGCCGAAGACCGCCAGGTCGTATGCCGACGACACCTGCCCCGGCGTGTCGTAGCCGTCGGGCGACACCACGTGGGTGTCGCGGGCGCCGAGGGCGCGGGCCTTCGCCTGCATCTGGGTGGCCGTGCTCGTCCAGCCGCCGTTCATCGAGGCGAGGACGTGGACGGCGTCGTTGCCGGAGTTGAGGAAGACCCCGCGCCACAGGTCCGCGACGCGGTAGGTGTTTCCCTCGGCGACACCGACCATACTGCTGCCCGGGCCGATGCCCTCCAGCTCGCGCTCGGTGACGGTGTGCCGGATGCCTCCGGGCAGGCTCGGGAGGACGGTGAGCGCGAAGAGCGTCTTGAGGGTGCTGGCCGGCGGCAGCGCCCGGTGGGCGTCGTGGGCGGCGAGCACGTCCCCGGTACGGGCGTCGGCGACCAGCCAGGACAGCGCGGAGATGTCCTCGGGAACGGCGGGGGCGCCGGTCCTCAGCCGTGCCTGGGTCCCCTCCTGGTAGAGCGACGAGGGCGGGGCGACCGTGGGTCGCGGTGTCCCCGGGTCCGCACCGGACAGGGCGGCGGCCTGCCCCGGCGTGACGGCCAGCGCGCCGGCCACGCAGAGGGCGGAACAGCGGGCGGCGACGCGGGAGACCGCGGAACGAGAGGCGGCAGTCCGGAATGAGAATCCGATGGTCATACCGCAAACGTAGGAACGGAGGCACGACACGCCGGGCTGCCCGGGCCGAGCGACGGCGCCGAGCACCCGGATGCCGCAACGGGAGAGGTCAGGAGCGCAGGGTGGGCTGCACGTGTCGCAGGAAGGCCGCGTTGTCGGGCGTGGCACGCAGGCGCTCCAGGAGGGTCTCCAGGGAGGTCTGGCCGTCCCGGGTCTGCAGGGCGCGGCGCAGTCCGCGTACGGTGTGCAACTCGGCGGCGGGAAGGAGCAGTTCCTCGCGGCGGGTGCCGGACGGGTTGATGTCGACGGCGGGGAAGACGCGGCGGGAGGCCAGGGTCCGGTCGAGCCGGAGCTCCATGTTGCCGGTGCCCTTCAGCTCTTCGAAGAAGTACTCGTCGGCGCGGGAGCCGGTCTCGACCAGGGCGGTGGCGAGGATGGTGAGGGAGCCGCCCTCCTCGGCGAGGCGTGCGGCGCCGAACAGCCGCTTGGGGCCCTGGAGCGCGGCGGCGTCGACACCGCCGCTGAGGGTGCGGCCGCCGGCGGAGGCCGCGTTGTTGTGGGCGCGGCACAGCCGGGTGAGGGAGTCGAGCAGGATCACGACGTCCTGGCCCGCCTCGACGAGCCGCTTGGCCCGTTCGACGACGAGTTCGGCGAGCGCGATGTGCTGCCGGGGCGTCTGGTCGAAGGTGGAGGCGAAGACCTCGCCGCGCACGGAACGCCGCATGTCGGTGACCTCCTCGGGCCGCTCGTCGAGCAGCACCACCATCAGGTGGCATTCGGGGTGGTTGCCGGCGACGGCGGCGGCGATCTGCTGGAGCAGGACCGTCTTGCCCGTCCTGGGCGGCGCGACGATCAGGCCGCGCTGGCCCTTGCCGACGGGGGCGAACAGATCGACGACCCGTCCGGCGGCTCCGCTCGCCGGGTGTTCGAGGCGCAGCCGGTCACGCGGGTGGAGCGGGGTGAGGTCGCGGAAGTGCGGGCGGTGGCGCAGCTCTTCGGGGGAGCGGCCGTTCACGCGCTGGATCTCGGTGAGGGTGCGGGGCCCGCCGCGTACGCCTTCGACGGTGTCGCCCTTGCGCAGGCCGTGTCGGCGGACGAGCGCGGGGGAGACCTGGAGGTCGGCGGACGAGGGCAGGCAGTCGGCGGAGCGCAGGTGCCCCTTCCCGTTGCCGTCGATGTCGAGGACACCGGTGGCGGTCTGGGTCCGGGGCTGCTCCTGTACAGGGGGGCGTTCGAGTGTGGTGGTCATGGGGTGTCCTCTCGGGGACGGGACGCATGGGACATGCGGAAGGAAGGGGGGAGAAGCCGCGGAAGGGAGGGCGCGGGGCGCGCCTCGGGGCGGCGGGAGCATCACCTCGGGTACGACGGGAACGCGTCCCAGGTCGTGCACGGGAGGTGGTGCGAGAAGCTGGTCCGCGGTCGGAATCGACGGCGTGTCAGCGAGAAGGAAATGAACCGGCACCGGCGCCTTGACGAAGAGGCTTACACAAGTGCTGGGGCTACCGTACCACCGGTGTGGCGGGCCCGACAGTGACCGCCTCTCGGCGGGCGGCGTTCAAAGGTATCAACGCGCCGGTGGTTCCACCTATTCCGCGGTGTCGGTCCGGCGCCGGCGCACCTACGCTGAACTGGCCACCTTCGAGCAACCCGCCGCCCCCTTCGATCCGCACAGATCACCCGAGGTGAGGACATGACCACGATCGCCGTCATCGGAGCAGGCCCCGGACTC
Organism: Streptomyces sp. NBC_01428; assembly: GCF_036231965.1. Classification (NCBI taxonomy): domain Bacteria; kingdom Bacillati; phylum Actinomycetota; class Actinomycetes; order Kitasatosporales; family Streptomycetaceae; genus Streptomyces; species Streptomyces sp. NBC_01428. Next base: position 8,004,844 of record NZ_CP109499.1, read on the forward strand.
GGCACGGCCGTCGCCCGGCGGTTCGGCCGCGAGGGCTTCGGCATCGCCCTCGTCTCGCGCGACCAGGAGCGGGTGGACGCACTGGCCGCCGAGCTCGCGGACGCGGGCCTCACGGCGCGGGGCTTCGCCGCCGACGTACGCGACCCGAAGGCGCTCGCCGCGGCGCTGGACGCCGTGCCCGAGGCGCTGGGACCCGTCGAGGTACTGCAGTACAGCCCGATTCCGCACCCCGACTTCATGCGGCCGGTCCTGGAGACCCGCCCCGACGACCTCGTCGGACCGATCGAGTTCTCCCTCTACGGGCCCGTGACCGCCGTACGCCAGGTGCTGCCCGGGATGCGCTCCCTCGGCCGCGGCACCGTCCTGTTCGTCAACGGCGGCAGCGCGGTGATCCCGCACCCCGAGCGCGCGGGCACGTCGATCGCGTTCGCCGCGGAGAGCGCGTACGGCCATCTGCTGCACGACACCCTCGCCCCCGACGGCATCCACGTCGGACAGCTGATCATCCCCGGCGCCATCAGCCCCGGACACCCCCGCAAGGACCCGGACGCGCTCGCGGAGACCCTCTGGGGCATGCACCGGGACCGGCACGGTTTCCGGCACTTCGCCGACGACCTCGACAGCTGACCCTTTCCGGCCGAATCCCGGACGCGGGTTCCCCGCGCGCCCGAAAGCCTTCCCGGAGGTGCTGCGCGCGCTGCTCCGAGCGGACACAATCGGTCCTCGCAGGACGCCGACGGTGTCGTGCGACCGTCAACTCGGCCCGCAGCAAGGAGAACCCGGTGGACAACCCGGCCCGCACGCCGCACCGCCCGGACCCCGCCGGCGGCTGTCCGCACGCCGACAACGCGCGGCTGCTCGCGCGCGGCGCCGTCGCGACGGTGCTGCTGCCCGGCGAGGTGGAGGGCGCGGCGGTGCTCGGACACGAAGCGCTGCGTGAGTTCCTCGCCCACCCCGATGTCGCCAAGGGGGCCGAGCACTTCACCGCGCTGCGCGAAGGACACGTCACCGCCGGGTGGCCGCTGCTGACCTTCGCCACCGTGCAGGGAATGACGACGGCGGACGGTGACGACCACCGGCGGCTGCGCTCCCTGGTCAGCAAGGCCTTCACCACCCGTCGGGTGGAACAACTGCGGCCCCGGATCGTGGACCTGACGGACGGTCTGCTCGACGACCTGGACGCGGCGGCCCGGGACGGCGGGGGAGTGGCCGACCTGCGCCGGCACTTCGCGCTGCCGCTGCCGATGGGCGTCATCGGTGAACTCCTCGGAGTGGAGGCCGCGTACCTCGACCGGCTCCACCACCTGTCCAACCAGGTCGTCGCCACCGACATCGGCCCCGAGCAGGTCGTCGCCGCGAACCGCGAACTCGTCGCCGTGCTCGCCGCGGTGGCGGCCGCACGTGCCGAGAACCCCGGCGACGACCTCACCAGCGCGCTGATCGCCGCCCGGGACGAGGACGGCGACCGGCTCAGCCAGCAGGAACTCATCGGCACCCTCGTCCTCATGATCATCGCCGGGCACGAGACCACCCTGAACCTGATCACCAACGCAGTACGGGCGCTCTGCGGGCACCGGGACCAGCTGGAGTCGGTGCTGCGGGGCGAGGCGGACTGGGCGGACGTCGTCGAGGAGACGCTGCGCTGGGACGCGCCGGTGAGCTACTTCCCGTTCCGCTACCCCGTACGGGACCTGACCCTCGACGGCACCGTCATCCCCCGGGGCACCCCGGTCCTCGCCGGATACTCGGCCGCCGGACGCGACCCGGCCGCGCACGGAGCGGACGCCGACCGCTTCGACGTCACCCGCGCCCGCCGGACCGGCGCCGTGCGCCACCTCTCCCTCGGGCACGGCGCCCACTACTGCCTCGGCGCCCCGCTCGCCCGGATGGAGGCCACCATCGCCCTGCGTCGGCTCTTCACCCGCTTCCCGGACCTCGACCTCGCCGTGCCCGAGGGGGACCTGACCCGGCACGCCAGCTTCGTGGGGAACAGCGTCCGTGCCCTTCCGGTCCGGCCGGGCGTCGCCTGCCCCTGACCTGCGGCTTCGCCGGTCCGTCGGTGGGGGAGGAAAAAACTTCGCGGCCCCTGTCGATTCGCCGTGACCCCGTTCGTCGGTGGGGTGTAGGAAGCCCCTGAGCACCTGGAGGAACCATGAAGTACATGCTGCTCGTCTGCGGCGACGACACCGCCGACTGGTCGGGCACGGCGCCCGTCGAACCCTGGGTGGAGGAACTGAGCGTCGAGCACGAGGTACGGCTGCACGGCCACCGGCTGCGGCCGCCGGCCGACGCGGTCACCGTCCGCGTCCGCGACGGCGAAGTACTGCGCACCGACGGCCCGTTCGCCGAGACCAAGGAGTACATCGCCGGCTTCGACGTCCTCGACTGCGCCACCCTGGAGGAGGCCGTCGCGGCCGCCGCGAAGCACCCGGTCGCGTCCGTCGGCGCCATGGAGGTCCGCGCGTTCTGGGACGAGGAGGAGGCCGAGACCGCGATCCGCCGCCTCGAGGCGGAGCTGACCGAGGCCGCCCGCGAGCGCGACGTCGAGCGCGCGATGGCCTGCTACGCCCCGGACGTCGACGTCTTCCACCCCGAGAGCGGCCAGGAACAGAGCGGGATCGACGCCCTCCGCAAGGCCGAGGAACTCCGGTTCTCGACGATCACCGGGCCCGTCGAGCGCGAGGTGTCCGACTACCGCCTCCGCGTCGACGAGAGCATCGCCTTCAGCCACGCGCTGGTGCGGACGCGCGCCACGCTCGCCGACGGCGGGACACTGGACACCACGGAACGCGTCACCACGGGCTACCGGGAGGCCGGCGACCGCTGGCAGATCGTCCACCAGCACAGGTCGGTACCGGCCGGCACCGCCCGCGGAGCCGAGGAGGACCGGTCATGAAGTACGCCCTGTTCATCTGCACGCCCGTCGGCGGCGAGGAGCTCAGCCCCGAGGAGCTCGCCGAAGACCCCCGCTTCCTGTCGTACATCGACGAGGTCCGCACCCGCGACATCGTCAAGGGCGGCGCCCGGCTGCGGCCGGCCGCGGACGCCACCACGGTCCGCGTCCAGGGCGACGAAGTCCTGCTCAGCGACGGGCCGTTCGTCGAATCGAAGGAGTACGTCGCGGGCATCGACATCATCGACGTCGCCGACCTCGACGAGGCCATCTCCCTCGCCTCCCGCCATCCGGCCGCGCTCGGCGGCGGATCGGTGGAGGTACGGCCGGTCTGGGAGTGAACGAGGACGTCGAGAAGGCGGTCGCCGCCGCCTTCCACGAGGAATGGGGCCAGGTCGTCGCCACCCTCATCCGGGTGACCGGCGACTGGGACCTCGCGGAGGAGTGCGCTCAGGACGCCTTCGCCCAGGCCCTCGACCGGTGGCGGCGCGACGGGGTGCCGCGCCGCCCCGGCGCCTGGCTGACCACGACCGCGCGCCACCGTGCCCTGGACGTACTGCGCCGGGAGGCCGTCGGCGCGCAGAAACTGCGGGAGGTGGCGGTGCTGGCACGCGACGACGGACCCCGCGACCCGGAGTCCGAGGACGACAGCGGAGTCCAGGACGACCGGCTCCGGCTGATCTTCACCTGCTGCCACCCGGCGCTGCCCATCGAGGCCCGGGTGGCGCTCACCCTGCGCACCCTGGCCGGGCTGACCACACCCGAGATCGCGCGGGCCTTCCTCGTCCCCGAGGCGACCATGGCCCAGCGGCTGGTGCGCGCCAAACGCAAGATCCGCAACGCGGGCATCCCGTACCGCGTACCGCCCGCGCATCTGCTGCCCGAGCGCACCACCGGCGTCCTCGGCGTGGTGTACCTGCTGTTCAACGAGGGGTACGCGGCCAGCACCGGCGCCGACCTGGTCCGCGCCGGCCTGTGCGCCGAGGCGATCCGGCTCGCCCGCGTCCTGGCCCGGCTGATGCCCGACGAGCCCGAAGTCCTCGGCCTGCTCGCCCTGTTGCTGCTGCACGACGCCCGGCGCGACACGCGCGTCGACGCGGCGGGCGACCTCGTCACCCTGGAGGACCAGGACCGCGCCGCCTGGGACCGGGCCGAGATCGACGAGGGCGCGGCCCTCCTGGAGGCCGTCCTGCGCCGGGGGCGCCCCGGCCCGTACCAGATCCAGGCCGCCATCGCCGCCTGTCACACCACCGCCGCGGCGGCCGGCGACACCGACTGGGCCGACATCGCGGCCCTGTACGGCGAACTCCGGCGCTTCGTCCCCTCCGCCGTCGTCCGGCTCAACCGCGCCGTCGCCGTGGGCATGGCCGACGGAGCCGACGCCGGACTCGCGCTGGTCGCCGAACTGGAGGAGGAGGGCGAGCTGGCCGACTACCACCTCCTTCCCGCCACCCGCGCGGACCTGCTGCGCCGCGACGGGCGGACGAAGGAGGCCCTCACGGCCTACGAGCGGGCGCTGGACCTCGTGGAGAACGCGGCCGAGCGACGCTTCCTGGAGAAACGGCTCGCCGAGTGTCGATCCGCCTAGGGCCCCTTCGTCGGTGGGGTGAGGACACCTCGCGCGCTGTCGGCCGGGAGGTGTCGGCACCGACCACCCGACGCCCCAGGAGGACCCGATGACCACATCGCCGACCACCACCCCACCGACCGGACCGCGCCCCGACGGCCGGATCAGCCTCCGCGCGCGGTTCGCACGCCGCGACCGGCTTCGCGCCGGTGCCACCCTCCCGTCTGACCCGGCCGGGGAGCCGGGGCGCCCTGATCCCGGGGTCCCGGACGTCTGGCTCGCCGGACTGCGCCTCGGGGGCTGACCCTGTCCGACGAGCGCCGCGCCCCGGCCCCGGTGGCTCTATGCTCGGCGAGATGTTCTCCCCGCAAGGTCCCACCCTCCGTGAACTGACCGTGCAGGCCCTCTCGTCCGTCGAGCACGGCTACGACCTGCTGGCGCCCACGTTCGACCACACACCGTTCCGGACGCCGGACACGATCCTCGACGCGGTGGGGCGGGCGCTGGAACCGCTGGGGCCGTTCGCCGCGGGACTCGACCTGTGCTGCGGAACCGGGGCGGGCATGGAGGTCCTGCGGGAGCTGTGCCGTGACCGCGTGGCCGGCGTCGACATCAGCGCCGGGATGCTCACGGTCGGACGCCGACGGCTCGCCGCCGAGGCCCCTCCGTCCGGGGCGGCACCGGGCGCCGGTTCGCCCGCGGTCTCCTGGGTGCGCGGTGACGCCCGCGCCCTGCCCTTCGGGTCCGCGTTCGACCTGGTCGTGAGCTTCGGGGCGTTCGGACACTTCCTTCCGCACGAACTGCCGGACCTGTTCGCCGGGGTCCATACGGCGCTGCGCCCCGGCGGACGCTTCGCCTTCCCGGTCGCCGCGCCGCCGCGGATCGGCTCGCCCTGGTACTGGGCACTGCTCGGCTTCGACTCGGTGATGCGGGTGCGCAACGCCGTCCTGCGTCCCCCGTTCGTCATGTACTACCGGGAGTTCCGGCTCGCGGACGTGCGGCGCGAGCTGGCGCGGGCCGGGTTCCGGACGGAACTGCACGCGCTGCCCGAGTTCGGCCGCCGGAAGGACGGCGCCCCGCGGGCCCGGATGGTCGTGGCCACCCGGCCCGGCGCGACGGGTCCCCGGGGCGAGGGCCCCGGGAACCCGCGGTCCATCAGGCGGCCGGCAGCGTGAACTCGTAGACGAGGGCGTCCTGTTGGGCGTCCACGGTGAGGTCGGTGATCTCCAGCGGGCGGTCGTACTGGTCGTGCACCTGCCGGGTGACCCGGACGGACTGGGGGAGGCGGGTGATGGCGTCCCGGTGGTGCAGGGTCAGGCCCGCCTTGCGCATCCAGTCGTAGGCGCGCGACAGCTGGGCCGAGGCGTGGCCGTCCGCGCGGTCGCGGTAGCGGGCCAGCTCCTCGACCTCGGACACGGCGATCGCGGAGAAGGACGTGACGGCCGTCCGCAGCCCGCTGCCGTCCGGGGCGGCCGACTCGTAGCGGTGGACCAACGTGGCGCGCCGCGGGGCGAGTCCGAGGGCCTTGGCGTGCTCGGGCGGGGGAGCCTCCCAGGTCACCGAGGTCCGGCGGCGCGCGCAGGGCTGACCGGTGTGCGCTCCGACAGGGAAATCGAGGGACGGTACGGGTTCGGCGGGCCCCCCGGACAGGGTCGCGTGGCTGCCGCGCCGGTCGGTGGAGACCTGGCCGCTGCGCCGCAGCAACTGCAGGGCCTGCCGTACGGTCTCCCGGCTGACGCCGAACCGGTTGGCCAACTCCCGCTCCGCCGGGAGGCGTTCGCCGGGCGGAACGGACCCGTCGCGCAGCTCGCCGAGCAACTGCGTGGCGACGCGTGCGTAGAGCGGTTCGTGGTCGGACGTGTGGGTGGTGCGGGCCATGTCCGCGCCTCCTGTGTGGTGACTCGACGTAGCCGTACGGGCTCATTGCGCCACCACATCTAGCATTGGTCTAAACCACTTGGAAAGGGCGGCCGGAGACTTCGGCCGGTTTCAGTCCGCGTCGCCGGACCGCTCGGGAGACCCTCCGAGCGCGTTGTACAGCGCGTCGACAAGGGCGGACTTCCTTGGGTCGTCTGCGATGTGCGGGCCCATGCGGTTCATCACGTACCCCAGGGACACCCCCGCCTCCGGGTCGGCGAGCCCGCAGGAGCCCCCGAACCCGTCGTGTCCGAAAGCCCTCGGGTTCGGACCGTACGAGCCGTTGGCCCCGCTCAGCCACAGCCCGAGCCCCACCTCCGTCTCGTGCGCGAACCCGGCGCCCAGCACCAGGTCGACGCAGCCGCCCTGTCCCTCGCGCACCCGCTCGGCCGTCGCCGGGGTCAGCACCTGCCGGGAGCCGTGGGCGCCCTGTGACGCGAAGATCCCGTACAGCGCGGCGACCGCCCGGGCCGTGCCGTGGCCGTTGGCGGCCGGTATCTCGGCCGCCCGCCAGCGCGCGGTGTTCGCCTCGGCGGCGCCGACCGCCGGGTTGGTGAGGGCCGCCAGCGCAGCGGGCGCCAACTGGGAGAGAACCGCGGCCTGTTCACTGCCGGAGGCGGCCCGCGGATGCACCAGCTCCGCCGCTCGCCCGGCCTCCTTCTCGGGCAGCCCGATCGTGAAGTCGATCCCGAGCGGCCCCGTCACCTCCCGCTCCAGGAACGCGCCGGGCAGCAGCCCCGACACCCGCCGTACCACCTCGCCGACCAGGAACCCGAACGTCAGCGCGTGATAGCCGGACCGGGTCCCGGGCTCCCACCACGGTTCCTGCGCGGCGAGCCGCCCCACCGTCAGCTCCCAGTCGCAGAGCTGCGCGAACGAGTGCGGCTCGCGCAGCCCCGACAGCCCGGCCCGGTGCGACAGCAGATGCCGTACGAGGACGTCCTGCTTGCCCGCCGCCGCGAACTCCGGCCAGTACGCGGCCACCGGGGCGTCGAGGTCCAGGAGTCCCCGGTCGGCGAGGAGGTGGGCGCACAGCGCGGTCGGCCCCTTCGAGGTCGACCAGACGTTGACCAGCGTCTCCCGCTCCCACGCGCGGGTGCGGGCCGCGTCGGCCCAGCCGCCCCACAGGTCCACCACGGTCTCCCCGCCGAGCCTCACGGACACGGCGGCGCCCAGCTCGTCGCGGTCGCGGAAGTTCTCCTCGAACGCGGTCCGTACCGCCGAGAAGCGGGGATCGCAGTGGCCGTCGATCGGGGGGACCGGCTGGGGCATGAGTTCTCCGAGGGGTGTCCGCGGGTCAACCGGGAAGAGGTCAGGGCCCGTTGAACGTACCGACTGGTCGGACTGGAGGGAAGACGCGCGACGGACGGACGCCGCCCCGGCCGCGGCGTCCGTCCCCGCGCCCGGTTCAGATGTGTGCGGGGAGCCAGTCGAGCTGGGCCGCCTGCTGGTAGGGGCCGCCGCCCTCGTGGTCGTTGAAGTCGTACACCTCGATCCGCTTCTCGCCGGCCGCCCAGGAGTTGTACGCGGCGAAGACCGTCGACGGCGGGCAGGTCTGGTCCTCCAGGGCCACCGAGAACAGCGCGGGCGCCCGGCCGCGTGCGGCGAAGTGCACCCCGTCGAAGTACGACAGCGTGCGCAACACCTGCCCGGTGCGCCCGCGATGGGTCTTCAGGTAGTTGCCGATCTCCCGGTACGGCGAGCGGTCCGTGACCACCGTGGCCCGCGGGAAGTCGCACAGGAACGGCACGTCGGGCAGCACCGCGGCGAGGTCCGGCACGAGCCCCCCGGCCGCGATCGCGATGCCACCGCCCTGGCTGCCGCCGAGCGCCGCGACCCGCGCCCGGTCGACCAGCGGATGCGAACGGGCCGCCTCCACGGCCCGCACCGCGTCGGTGAACAGGCGGCGGTAGTAGTACGTCTCGGGGTCCTCGACCCCGCGTGTCATGAAGCCCGGGAAGGCGGGAGCACTGCCCACCGGGTCCGGAGTCCCGCCGCCGCCCCAGGCGCTGGCCTGGCCCCGGGTGTCCATCACGAAGTGCGCGTATCCGGCCGAGGCCCACAGCAGGTGGGTGTGCGCGAGCCCGCGCCCGCCGCCGTACCCGACGAACTCGACGACCGTCGGCAGCGGTGCGTCCGCCCGGGACGGCACGGTCAGCCAGCCCTTGACCGGATGCCCGCCGAACCCGGCGAACGTGACGTCGAAGGTCCGCACGGTCGTGAGCGGGGTCTCCACCGGCTCGAAACGCGCGGCGAGTTCGTGCTCCCTCGCCTCCTGGAGCGTCCTGGCCCAGAAGGCGTCGAAGTCCTCGGGCTCCACGGACGCGCTGCGGTAGGAGCGGAGTTCGTCGAGGGGGAGGTCGAACAAGGCCATCGAGGACCACCTTTCGCCGTACGGGGTGCGGGTGATCACACCGTACGTGCGGCCTCCAGGGCCCGCCACGGCTTCTCCCGGGAGGCGGCACTCCTGCCGGTCCTGCCCGGCTCGGGCCTCCGGGAGCCACAGGTCAGGCCGTGCGCCGCGTCCACCCGGGTTCGGTCAGTGCCCAGTCGCGCGCCCACTGGTCGAGCCGTCGGCGATCGACGGACCGGCGCACGCAGAGCCGGGTGACAAGGAGGGCGAGGACCGTACCCAGGGCGGTGAACAGGCCTACGGCCAGGGCACGTTGCCAGATCACGGACGTACTCGACGGCGCGCGCACGATCCGGCCCCGGGTGTCCGTCCAGACGTCGATGCGCGCACCGCCCCGCACGCCCGAGGGCACCCGCACGAGGTCCGTCCGCACCTGTCCGTCCGTCGCGGTCCAGCGGACCAGGGCGGGGAAGGAACGCTGGATGCCCCCCGGCGTCGCGGGCACCGCCGCCGGTGTGTCGTCCACGAGGACGGCCCGGACCCGGTGCAGCGTGGCGCGCTGCGCGGTCGCCTCGGCGTGGGCCACGTCGTACGTCCACCATCCCGCCGCCGCCCCGGCCAGCGGCGCGCCGACCAGCAGCAGGACGCCGACGACCAGCACGCACCATGCCTCGACGACGTCGGACCGGCGCCTCAGGGAGTTGCGCCGCCAGCGCCAGCCGAGCACCCGGGTTCGCATGTCCCCTCCTCACTGCCGTGCGCCGCCACGGACGCCGGCCGAACAGATCCCGCACCGCGCCGGAAGGCCTCTCCCGGCCTATCGCGCCCGGTGCCGGAAGTCCATCGCCGCGCCGATTTCCGGCGCCGTACGACTGATCCGCGCCCGCCGTGGAACCCGCATACCACTGCGTCGGCGAACAGGAGCCCCGATGACGTGACTCCGGCCGCCTCCGCCGAGACACCCGGTGCAACCCGGCTGCCCCGCCGTCGGCCGGATACACCTGCCCGTCGGCGGGCCGGGTCATGCGCCCAACTCCGGTGCGAGGGCCGCCGACCGGCCACCTCGAACGACGAGAGACGAGAGGCAGCAGAATGAACCCCGGCACCCGCACCATCACCGTGGGGATCGACGGATCGCGAGCCAGTCTGGACGCGGCCGACTGGGCGGCCCGCGAAGCCGGACGCCGCCGGCTCCCGCTGCGCCTGCTGCACGCGAGTCCACGGCCGCACGTGCCCGTGCGCGTCCCGGACGTCGACGTGCCGGCCGGCCGGACGAGGTCCCCGCTCGACCGCGCGGCCATCCAGCTCTCCTACGCCCACCCGGCGTTGGACATCGTCGCGCGGGGCGCCGAGAGGGCGGCCGTCCCCGCGCTCATCGAGGCGGCCGCCGTGTCGCAGACGCTCGTGCTCGGCTCCCGCGGCCACACCGACCACACGGGCGCCGCCGGCTTCCCGGCCGGCTCCGTCGCCCTGGCCGTCGCCGCGGGCGCCGAACGCCCGGTGGTCCTCGTGCCCGCGGGTGAACTCCCCGGGGACGAACGGGTTCCCGTCCCCGCGGGTGCCTCCCCGAGCGCCGCGGCCTACCGTCCCGTGGTCCTCGGCCTCGGCCTGGAGCGCCCCGCCGACCAGTTGATCGGCCACGCCTTCGACACCGCGGCCGTCCGCGGGGCTCCCCTGCACGTGGTGCACGCCTGGACGCCGCTCACGCGGGACGACGCCACGAGCGCCGGTCCGCCCGGTGACGCGCCCGACGAGGAGGACGCCCGGCGGCACACCCTGGCCGGCGTCCTGCGGCCGTGGCGCCGCCGGTTCCCGGACACGCCGGTCGCGGAGCAGGTCGTCCACGGACGCCCCGGCCACCACCTCCTGAGCGCCTGCGCCGGGGCCGGGCTGCTGGTGGTCGGCCACCGCGCGGGCAAGCGCCTGGGCCACGCCGTACAGACCCTGATCCACCACGTCACCTGCCCGGTCGTGATCGTTCCGCACGCCTGAAGCCCTCGCCGGCGCCCGCTCGGGACGTGAGCGGGCCCGCCGCCCCTCCTCGCGGCGCGTCCCGGCGGCGTGCTGATCATTGCGGCCGTATGAACTCTCCCGGCGGCCGGGAATAGCCGCGCCGCGATCATCCTTGCTGCTGAAGCCGACTCCGGTGGCCCGTACACCCACACCGGGTGAGCGGACCGCGGCGACCGGTGACGACAGCGAGGGAGAGTGAGGGAGCAGATGCCCAAGGCGTACGTCTTCACCCGCTACGGGGGCCCGGAGGCCGAGGCCCTGGTGGAGCGGGACCGGCCGAGCCCCGGACCCGGCGAGGTCCTCGTCGCGGTGCGCGCCGCCGGCGTGAACCCCGTCGACTGGAAGCAGCGCACCGGTCACCGCCGCCCCGGCGGCGAGCCGCGCCCGCTGCCCGCCGTCTTCGGCAACGAGGCCGCGGGAGTCGTCGTGGAGACCGGCGCCGGCGTGACCGGGTTCGCCGTCGGGGACGAGGTCTTCGGCAACCCGGTGGACGGCGGATACGCCGAGTACGCCCTGCTGCCCGTCGCCGTCACCGCCCGCAAGCCCGCCGGCCTGTCGTTCACGGACGCGGCGGCGCTGCCCGTCGCGGCGGCGACCGCGTACGACGGCATCCGTCAGCTCGGCCTTCCCGAGGGCGCCACCCTGCTGATCACCGGAGCGGGCGGTGGAGTGGGGGTGGCCGCTGTGCAGATCGCGCGGGACGCGGGGCTGCGTGTCGTCGGGGTCGCGAGCGCGGGCAAGAAGGACTTCGTCGAGTCGCTCGGCGCGGCGCACGTCCCGTCGGGGCCCGGCCTCGCGGAGCGGCTGCGCGCCGCGGAGCCGGACGGCGTGGACGGCGTGTTCGACCTCGTCGGGGGAGAGACGCTGGAAGAGGCGGCGTCCGTGCTGGACGACGTCACGAAACTGATCACCGGCGCCGACCGGGAGACGGTCGCGAAGTTGGGCGGCACCGGAGTCGAACGGGCGCGTACGGCGGCCGTGCTCGACGAGGTGGGCCGGCTCGCCGCCGACGGCACGTTGCGGCCCTTCGTCACCCGGACGTTCCCGCTCGACCGCGCCGGCGAGGCACTGCGCGCCGTCGAGGACGGGCACGCCCGCGGCAAGATCGTGATCGAGGTGGCCGCGTGAGCACGCACCCCCTCGACAACCCGGCGCTCGGCTCCCTCACCGGCCCGCACGCCCACTTCGCCGAACGGCGCGGCCGCGTCCTGCGGTACCCGGTGGACGTGTCGCCCTGGCTGGCCCTCCCGGACGAACCCGATGCCGACGACTGGGCGGACCTGGCGGCCCTGGTGGGCCCGGGAGGTGAGGCCCCCCTCGCCGGTTACGTCGGAGCGACGCCGGAGGGCTGGGAGGTGACGTTCAGCATCGAGGGCGTCCAGCTCGTCGACGACGGGCTCGCGGCGGCGCCGGACCCCGAGGCGGTGCTCCTCGGCCCCGCCGACGTCCCCGAGATGCTCGACCTGGTGGAGCGCACCCGGCCCGGCCCGTTCCTGCCCCGCACCGTCGAACTCGGCACCTACCTCGGCATTCGCCACGAGGGTGCCCTGGTCGCGATGGCGGGGGAGCGGCTGCATCCGCCGGGCTGGACCGAGATCAGCGCGGTCTGCACCGACCCCGCCCACCGGGGCAGGGGTCTGGCGGGGCGGCTGATCCTGGCCGTCGCGCACGGCATCCGCGAGCGCGGCGAGACGCCCTTCCTGCACACCGGCGCGGGCAACACCAACGCCATCCGGCTCTACGAGTCCCTGGGCTTCCGGCTCCGCCGTCCGACCCGGTTCCTGGCCGCACGCGTGCCCGAGCACCTGGACGACGGGCGGACCGTGGGCGTGGGGTGACCCTCGGCCTTTGAACCAGGACCGGCCGCGCGGCCGTCGGCTCAGCGGCCGGGCGGCCCGCCGGCCGGTCCGCCCGGTGCGGCCAGGTCCGTGCCCGTGGCGTTGTAACGCAGCAGATAGGCGGCGAAGCGGGCGAGGTCCTCCTCGGGCCAGCCCGTCAGCCGCTCCCGGAACGCGACCCGGCGGCTGCGGGTGACCTGCGCGAGGATCTCGGTGCCCGTGCCGGTCAGATGCAGCACCTGGACACGGTGGTCCTCGGGGTCCGTGCGCCGCTCGATGAGCCCGGCCCGCTCCAGCGCCGCCACCTGCCGGCTCACCGTCGACTTGTCGAGCGCGTAGTGCGCGGCGAGGTCGGTGGCCCGGCAGCCGCCGACCTCCTCCAGATGCCCGAGCAGGGTGTACGAGACCAGGGACAGCTCGGGGTGCATGCGGCCCGCCGAGGCGCGGGCCCGCCGGGCGAACACGGTCATCTCGCGCTGGATGGTCTCGACCGCCGCGTCGGCCGTCGTGCCGCCCGCCGCCGGGCCGTCCTGTGCCCCGCCGTCCGTCGTGGACGGCGTCCCGGTGGTGACAACGCTCTCATCGGAGGCTTCGGATGCCATCGCGGGACCTCCCTTCCCAGTCCTGGTTGTATAGTACAACTGGATAGAGAGTTGTATATGCCAACCAAAGGAGTGCGCGTGCTCACCGAACTGCGCTCACCGGCCCTGCGCCATGTGCTCACGCACCTGGTCACCCCGTTGCTGATGTGTCTCGGCATGGGGCTGGCCTACATGGGTGCGTTCGTGACGCCGGAGCCCCACCACCTTCCCGTCGCCGTGGTCGGCAGCGGGCCCGAGACCAAGGCCTTCGCGCAGACGGTCAAGGACCGGGCCGGCGACAAGCTCGACGTCCGCACCGTCACCGACCGCGACCGGGCCGTGGACCTCCTCAGGTCCCGTGACATCACGGGCGCGTACGTGCCGAGCGCCAAGGCGCCCGAACTGGTCGTCGCCACGGCCGCCTCCGACATGGGTGCCACCGCCGTCGAGCAGGTCTTCACGCCGGTCGCCGCGCAGCAGGGGCTGCCCCTGAAGGTCACCGACGTCGCCGCACCCGTCGACGACGACCCCACCGGGCAGGGCCTGTTCTTCCTGCTGATCGCGCTCAGCATCGGCTCCTACGCCTCCGTCGCCGCGCTCGGCGCCGCGGGCACCGGACTGGCCCTGCGCGTACGGGTGTTGCTCGCCGTCGGGGTCTCCGCCGTGGTGAGCGGCATCGGCGCGGCGCTCGCCGGTCCGGTCTTCCACCTCGCGCACCACGACCTCACCGCCGTCTGGGCGATGAGCTGGCTCTACTCCGCCGGCATCCTCTTCGTCGGCGTCGGACTCCACACCTTCCTCAAGCGGTGGACCACGCTCGCGATGATGGTGCTGTTCGTGATGCTCAACTTCACCAGCTCCGGCGGCCTGTTCCGGCCGGAGCTCCAGAACGGCTTCTTCGGCACCCTGCATTCCTTCTGGAACGGCGCCGGCTTCGTCGAGGGCGTGCGCAGTCTCCTCTACTTCGACGGCGACGGGCTCTCCGGCAACGTGGGGACGCTCGTGGGCTGGCTGTCGGCCGGCCTGGTGGTGACAGCCGTCGCCGGTGTCGTCGAGCGGTCGCGCGGCCGGCATGCCGCACAGGGCCCCGTCGTACCGGAGCGGACGCAGCGGCCGGAGCCGTCGGCGCCCCGCACGGCGGACAGCCAGGAGGAGGAGTTGGAGGAGCTGGAGGAGTCGGTCGGCGTCTGATCGTTCGCGTGCCGATCGCTCCTGTAAGGTGGCCGTCCCGGCCGCGGACCGTCGCCGCCGGACGAGTTGCCGAGGAGGTGAGACCCATTACCGCTGTGTCAGGTCGGGTGCTCTCCTCCGTGAGCGACCGGGTCACCGTCTCCAGGTGACCGCGAGAGCGCCCTTCGGTTCGTCGAAAGGCCCTCGGCTTCATGCCTCTGTCTCCTGATGGTCCCGGTTCCGCGCCCTCGTCCCACGCCACGGACTCCGTGGTCGCCGCTCTCCGCTCCGCCGGCTGTGTCTTCGCCGAGGACGAGGCGGAGCTGATTCTCACCACCGCCCGTACACCGGCCGAGGCCGTCGCGATGGTGGACCGCCGCGTTGCCGGACTTCCCCTCGAACACGTCCTCGGCTGGGCGGAGTTCCGCGGCCTGCGCATCACGCTCGAACCCGGTGTCTTCGTACCCCGCCGCCGCACCGAGTTCCTCGTCGAGCAGGCGGTGGCGCTCGCGCCCGGCGCCTCGGTCGTGGTGGACCTGTGCTGCGGTTCGGGTGCGGTCGGCGCCGCGCTGGCCGCGTCCCTCGACGAGCTCGAACTGCACGCCTCCGACATCGATCCGGCCGCCGTCCACTGCGCCCGCCGCAATGTCGCGCCGTTCGCCGGCCGGGTGCACGAGGGCGACCTGTTCTCGGCCCTGCCCGACACCCTGCGCGGGCGCGTCGACGTCCTGGCCGCCAACGTGCCGTACGTGCCCACCGACGAGGTGGGGCTGCTCCCGGCGGAGGCCCGGGACCACGAACCCCTGGTCGCGCTCGACGGAGGAGCGGACGGACTCGACCTCGTGCGCCGCGTCGCCGAGGGCGCGCCGCGCTGGCTCGCCCCTGGCGGGTGTCTCCTGGTCGAGACGAGTGAACGCCAGGCCGCCACCGCCGTGGAGGCCTTCGCCCGCGCCGGCCTGATCGCCCGGCTCGCCGTGTCGGAGGAGGGCTGGGCCCACGTCGTGATCGGTGTGAAGCCCTGACGGTCGAGCCTGAAGCCCTGACCGTCGGGGGAGCGGCGCGCGACATGCCGCGTTCGGACCCTGATCGGCCGTTCGGGCCGCCTCACGCGCCACACTCCCTCTGACCGTGGAGGCCAGAGGGAGGACCGGACATGAGCAGTGCCCCCGAGCGGTTCGACGCATGGGAGATCGAGGAGTCCGGGCCGGCCGACGCGCCCACCCGGGTGCTGCTGCTGGCCGGCGCGCTGTGCAGCGCCGCGTTCTACGACGACCTCATGGCCGCGCCTCCGCTCGCCTCCGCGCCGGTGCGGCTGCTGGCGGCGACCCTCCCCGGCCACGCGGGCACCACCCCGCCTGCGGACCTCTCGATGGAGAACTACGCGGCGCTGGCGGGCACCCTGGCCGCCGAGCGTGGCTGCGACGTCGTCGTCGGCCACAGCCTCGGTGCCAACATCGCCCTGGAGATGGCGGCCGGCGGGCACTTCGCCGGCCCCGTCGTCCTGCTGTCCCCGGCCTTCTCGGCGTCCGACGAGGACAAGGCGCTGGCGATCGCCGACACCCTCGGACGGGTTCCCGGCGTCGGTGCGCTGACCTGGTCGGGGCTCCTGAAACTGACGCCCCGTGCGATGGCCGGCCATCTGCCGGAGGAGCGCCGTGAGGCGCTCACCGCCGAGTTCGAGAGGAACGATCCCACCTTCTGCCGCAAGGCGGTCCGGCACTACTTCGCGTATCTCGACCGGCACGGCTCCCTCGTCGACCGGCTCCGTGACTCCGGGGTGCCCGCCTGGGTCGTGCGCGGCGACCACGACGACGTGGACCTCGCGCCGGCGGAGCGGGCCGGGCTCGAAGCCAGTCCCGCGGTGTCGCTCGTCGACGTCCCCGACGCCGGCCACCTGGTGATGATCGACCGGCCCGAGGTGGTCGCGGACCTCGTGGCCCGGGTCGCCCTGGGCTGAACGAACCGCCCGAAGCGCTCCCCGGCCAGGTCCCGACCGTCCGGCGGCCGAGTGACCCTCCTCATTGTGCAACTAGTTGCACAATGCGTGTCGCGTCGTCTACAACAGACGTACGACACCGCCCACGGAGGGGCCCATGAGCCGTTACCCGCACCTGCTGAACCCGCTCGACCTGGGCTTCACCACCCTGCCCAACCGCGTGCTCATGGGCTCCATGCATGTGGGCCTGGAGGAGGCCGAGCGCGGCTTCGAACGCATGGCGGAGTTCTACGCCGCCCGCGCGCGCGGAGGTGTCGGCCTGATCGTCACCGGCGGCATCGCCCCGAACGACGCGGGCCGGCCGTACGAGGGCGGCGCCAAGCTGACCACCGAGGCCGAGGCGGAGCAGCACGCCGGGATCACCGCCGCGGTGCACCGCGAGGGCGGGAAGATCGCGATGCAGATCCTGCACTTCGGGCGCTACGCCTACCACCAGGACCTGGTCGCCCCGAGCCCCCTCCAGGCCCCGATCAGCCCGTTCCCGCCGAACGAACTCAACGACGCGGACATCGAGCGGACCATCGACGACTACGCGCGCGCCGCCCGCCTCGCCCGCCGCGCGGGCTACGACGGCGTCGAGATCATGGGCTCCGAGGGCTACCTCATCAACGAGTTCATCGCGCTGCAGACCAACCGGCGCGAGGACCGCTGGGGCGGCTCGTACGAGAACCGGATGCGCTTCCCGGTCGAGATCGTCCGCCGCGTGCGCGAGGCCGTCGGCGACGACTTCATCATCATCTACCGTCTGTCGATGCTCGACCTTGTGCCCGGCGGTTCCACGCTCGACGAGGTCATCACCCTCGCCCGCGCCGTCGAGGCCGCCGGAGCGACGATCATCAACACCGGCGTCGGCTGGCACGAGGCCCGCATCCCCACCATCGCGACCTCGGTGCCGCGCGGCGCGTACGCCTGGGTGACCAAGAAGGTCATGGGTTCCGTCGGGATCCCCCTCGTCACCACCAACCGCATCAACACACCCGAGATCGCCGAGCAGTTGCTCGCCGACGGGCACGCCGACATGGTCTCGCTGGCCCGTCCGATGCTCGCGGACCCCGACTTCGTCGCCAAGGCCGAGGCGGGGCGCCCGGACGCCATCAACACCTGCATCGGGTGCAACCAGGCCTGCCTCGACCACACCTTCAGCGGCAAGATCACCTCCTGCCTGGTCAACCCGCGCGCCTGCCACGAGACGGAACTCGTCCTCGCGCCGACCCGGCTGCGCAAGCGCGTCGCCGTCGTCGGCGCCGGACCCGCCGGCCTCGCCTGCGCCGTCAGCGCCGCCGAACGCGGCCACGACGTCACCCTGTTCGACGCGGCGGCCGAGATCGGCGGTCAGCTCAACGTGGCCCGCAAGGTCCCCGGCAAGCAGGAGTTCGACGAGACGATCCGCTACTTCCGCACCCAGCTCGAACTGCACGGCGTGGACGTCCGGTTGAACACCCGGGCCACCGCCGACACCCTGGAGCCCTACGATGAGGTCGTCGTCGCCACCGGCGTCAGCCCGCGCACTCCCGAGATCCCGGGCGTCGATCACCCGAGCGTCGTCGGCTACCTCGACGTGCTGCGCGACGACGTCCACGTCGGCGACCGCGTCGCGATCCTCGGCGCCGGCGGCATCGGTTTCGACGTCGCCGAATACCTCACCGACAGCGGCGACAAGGCGAGCGAGGACCCGGCGACGTACTTCCGCAGCTGGGGCGTCGACATGGACTACCGGGCGGCCGGCGGCCTCACCGCCCCCGAGCGGCCCGCCCCGCCGCGCACCGTCCACCTCCTCCAGCGCAAGGCCACCAAGGTCGGGGCGGGACTCGGCAAGACCACCGGCTGGATCCACCGCACCGAACTGAAGCACCGGGGCGTCACCATGGTCCCGGGTGTCCGGTACGACCGGATCGACGACGCAGGACTGCACGTCACCGTCGACGGACACAGCCAGGTCCTGGAGGTCGACACCATCGTGCTGTGCACCGGGCAGGACCCGCGCCGCGACCTCTACGAGGAGCTGCGCGCCACCGGCCGGGGCGTGCACCTCATCGGTGGCGCCGACGTGGCCGCCGAACTGGACGCGAAGCGCGCCATCAAGCAGGGCACGGAACTGGCGGCGGCACTGTAGTCGCCCTCGCGTTCCGGGGCTCTTCCAGCAGACGGGGTTCCGTTCGCGCCTCTTTCGTGGAGACGCACAACTGTTTTGGAGTGCCACGGGTCACACCAGGCAGGAGCAAACGCCTCCAAAGATCACAAGGGGGAAATATGCGATTCAACCGTTCCGTCCTGGTGGCCGGTGCCTCGGCCGCGCTGCTGATGGGGGCCTCGACCGCACTGGCGGCGCCCGCCTCGGCCGCGCCCAACACCACACCGCAGAAGGTCTGTGGCAGCGCGTACAAGACGGTGAACTCGGCCGCCATCGGGTCCCAGGGCACCGTCTACCTGACGTACAACGCGTCCAACGGCAAGAACTGCGTCACGACCATCCGCAACAGCCCCGGCACCGCCGTGGACATGTCCGCGTGGGTCTACGTCTCCGACACGGGCGTGGGCGACGACGACTACGGGCAGTTCACGTCGTACGCCGGACCGACGTACGTGTACGGCAAGGGTCACTGCATCGACTGGGGCGGTCAGATCAAGAACGTGTACACCCAGATCTCCGGCTCCAACTGCGGCGCCTTCAAGGAGCAGCGCGTCACCTTCACGCGCTGACCCGCGGCTTCGCGCGGCCACCGCGGACATCCCGGTGGCCGCGCGGGGACGCCCGGACTCGCCCCGGCGGACTCACCGAGTTCCGCCGGGGCGAGTCCCTTGCGCGGTGTGCCGCGGCGCACGGCCGGCCGTCGGGCGGTGTCCCGGGCGCTCCCTAGGATGACCCCATGTCACTCCCGCACGCGATCCTCACCGCCCTGCTCGAGAAGCCCTCGTCGGGCCTCGGGCTGACCCGGCGGTTCGACAGGTCGATCGGCTACTTCTGGTCGGCGACGCACCAGCAGATCTATCGCGAGCTGGGAAAGCTGGAGGCGGAGGGCTACATCCGGGAGCTGCCCTCGGAACAGCCGGCCCGGGGCCAGAAGAAGAGCTACGAGGTCCTGCCCGCGGGCCGCGCCGAACTCGCCCGGTGGACGGCCGTCTCGCAGGACCCCAAACCGCTGCGCGACACCATGCTGCTGCGGCTGCGCGCCGCGGCCGTCGTCGGCACCGAGGGCGTCGAGGCGGACCTGCGCCGCCATCTCGCCCTGCACCGGACCCAGTTGGCCGAGTACGAGGAGATCCAGGAGCGGGACTTCCCGCCGGGAAAGGACACTCCCGAGGACCGGCTGCGCCACCTCGTCCTGCGCGCGGGCATCGACCTGGAGACCTTCTGGACCCAGTGGCTGACCCACGCGATCGAGGAGTTCGCCGAGCTGGACGGGGCCTGAGGCCCGCCGTCCGGGCGACGGCAGGCCCGGACGACCGCCGGCGACGTGAGCCGGCGGGGCGGTCGCCCGGTGCCGTGGACCTCGGAGTCCGGTCAGAGGCGGTGGGGCTTGGAGCGGCGGCGCAGGAACCAGGCCGCCGCCACCGTGCCGGTCACGACCAGGGCCGCGCCTCCGGCGACGGTGACCGTGCCGTAGTCCTTCACGGCACCGCCGAGACCGCCCATGACGCCGCGTGACGGCGAGGCCGAGGCGGTCGCCGAGATCGTGGGGGTCGAGGGGGCCGAGACGATGATGGACTGGGTGCCCGCCGTCGAGCCGTCCCCGCACACCACGATGACCGTGTACGTGCCGGCGCCCACGCCCGTCCAGGACGCGGACTGACTGGTGCTGGTGCCCGTGAGCGACATCTGCCGCCCCTGCGCGAAGTTGGCCTGTCCGCTGGAGAGCAGCGACGCGTTGCCGAAGCTGCTGCCGTTGCTCGGACAGGCGCTGGTGGTGACCGAGACCGAGGTACCGCTGGTGCTCACCGAGATCCCGGAACCCCATGCGACGGCCGCAGGAGCGGCCAGGGTGAGCGGAAGCGCAGCGGCGGCGGCCACGGTCAGGCCCGAACGGAGAAGTGTCTGAGTGGTACGCATAGGAACTGCCCTCCAGCGGCACGGTTGGCGGTACTTCCCATGCGCCGCCGAGGATCGGAAGGCCCGTGCTGCCTCAGGGAGAGCAAAAGCGCCCCGGGCCCGGCCCGCACGCGGGCGGGGACCGGGCAGGTGACGGATTCCATCGTCCGGCGGACCGCGGAGGGTGTTTCCGCCCCGGCCGCCCGGCGAAGATCCGCACCCGCCGGGGTGGTGCGCGGGTCTCAGCTCCCGGTCGTCACGGAGCGCTCCGCGGAGAAGCCGCCCCAGGTGCCGTCGGGCAGCTTCGCCCTGAGGCGGACCCGGTGGGCCGCGCCGGCCTCCCGGCCCACGTAGAAGCTGTAGGTGGCGGTGCCGTGGGGCGGGTTGCCACCCCAGACGAGCGAGGTCGCGGCGTGCCCGTCGAGATGGATCTGGTACTCGCTGATCACCCCGTCCACCGCGGGCGCGATCCAGGCCAGGTCGATGTAGTACGCCCCGTCCGCCCGGTGGGTCGTCGCGCGGAAGGCGCTCGGCGCCGTGCTCCTGCCGTCGTCGGAACCCGGCGCGGTGGTGAGCCGGACGGTCTCGCTCGCCGGCGAGGTGTTGTCCGCCGCGTCGCGGGCGCGCACGGTGAAGGCGTAGGCCGTGCCGGGCCGCAGTCCCGTGACCACGGTCGCCGTCTGCGCGCCGCCGACGCTGTGGATCTTCGACGTGCCCTGGTAGACGTCGTACGAGGCCACGCCGCCCTTGTCCGTCGACCGGGTCCACGACAGCTGGACCGCCCGGCTGCCGACCGCCTTGCCGTGCGGCCCGCCGGGGCGGGTGGGCGGCGTGCGGTCGGCCGCGACCGCGGCCGGGGTGGTGGCCCGCACCCGTTTGCTCGCCGGCCCGAGGGCCCCCGCGGCGTTCCGCGCCCGGACCGTGAAGACGTAGGCGGTGGACGGTTCGAGCCGGGTGACGTCCACCATGTGCTCCGAGCCGGGGACCTCGTCGACCACGGTGTTGCCGCGGTACACCGCGTAGTGGGTGACGGGCGGGTCCTCGGTGGCCAGGTTCCACATGACGTGCACGCTGGTCGCGCTGCCCGCCGCGGCGGTCACGCCGAGCGGCGCCGCGGGCAGCCGCTCGCCCTGCTCCGCCGACGGCGCGCCCCATCCGCAGGAGGAGAGCACGAACAGCGCGCCGCACACCAGCACGCGCAGGACGGTGGGGGGAACGCCTCGCACGGGGTCGCCTTCCCTCGACGGGATTGGTCTGTACCTATAAGACACGGCTGACGCGGCCACATCAAGAGGGGTGACGGGTCGATGGCCGGAGCGTGGCGGAGGTACGTATGCTGATCCTTGACGCGGCCTGAACTCGCCCCGCTATCAGGGGAGTTCCTGCCCACGGCGCGGACCCGCTGTCGTCGCTGATCCCGCGCCGGCGCGTGCGGTCGAGTGGCCGGAGCCCTCTGCGGCTCGGGCCCTCGGCCGTGCGGCTCCCGCCGGGAACCTGCCGCCACGCCCCTGATCCGCCACCTCGGATCCGAGGGCGCGCGTGCATCGTCCGGCCCCCCTCCGGTGGACGCACCGTCAGAGGCCCACCACATTGGGGCAGGTGACTCCGTGTCCCCCAGGAGAGGGTCTCCCATCGTGCGTGTCCAGTCGCTGACGCTGGCCGCGGCCGCCGCCGCCCTGCTCGCCTCCGCCCCGGCGGCGCTGCCCTCGGCCCCCGCGGCCGGCCCCTCCGGCAGCCGAGCCCCCGCGGTCCGGGAGGGCGCCGTCGGGGCCGCCGACCTGCTGGCGAAGACGCGCGACTGCGCCGCCGTCTCCAGGGGGCGCTACCGCACGGACGACGGCACCCCCGCCGAGATCCCGGTCTGCGGCACCGGGAGCGCCGTCTTCTGGAAGGCCGACATGGACATCGACTGCGACGGCAGGCCGGGCGGCCTGTGCAACGACCGCACCGACCCGCTCTTCTCCGACAGCACGGCCTTCCAGCAGTCCGACGGCCGCTACCTGAGCGCCGAGACCCTGCCCTACATCGTCGTCCCGGCGGCCAGCGGCATCTGGAACCACCGGGACCACGGCATCGGAGCCGGCTCGGTCGCCGCCGTGATCTACCGCGACCGCGTCCAGTACGCCGTCGTCGGCGACACCGGCCCGAGCGACATCATCGGTGAGGCCTCGTACGCGACGGCCAAGGCCCTCGGGATCCGCCCCGACCCGCGCGGTGGCGGCACCCCGTCCGGTGTCACCTACATCGTCTTCAAGAACTCCCGGGTCTCACCCATCGAGGACCACGCCGCGGCGGTGACGGCGGGGGAGCGGCTGGCCCGGACGTTCGTGAGCGGCGGCTGAGTTCACCAGTGCATCCCAACCGGCAGCTTGGTGAGAGGTGTTGAT
The DNA here is from genome assembly GCF_036231965.1 of Streptomyces sp. NBC_01428. Taxonomy (NCBI): domain Bacteria; kingdom Bacillati; phylum Actinomycetota; class Actinomycetes; order Kitasatosporales; family Streptomycetaceae; genus Streptomyces; species Streptomyces sp. NBC_01428. Next base: position 8,027,586 of record NZ_CP109499.1, read on the forward strand.
CCTCATGACGTCGCTCCTCGCGGCGATGGGCTCGTCGGTCGGTGGGCGGTGTCCGGGGCGGACGGGTCGTCAGACGGCGGCCCAGCCGTTGTCCACGGGGAGGATCACGCCGTTGATGTTGCTCGCGGCGTCCGAGGCCAGGAACACGATGGCGGCCGCCTGCTCCTCGGCCTCGGCGGCCCTGCCGACGTTGCCCATGTACGGGGCGAGGGCGGCCGGCCCGTGGGCGCCCGCCTCGACGTCCACGGTGATCGCGGTCCTGGTGCCGCCCGGGGCGACCGCGTTGGTGCGGATGCCCTGGTCCCGGTACATCACGGCCAGCGACTTGGTGAGCCCCACGACGCCGTGCTTCGAGGCGGTGTAAGCGGCTCCGGCGGCGCTCCCGCGCAGGCTCGCCTCGGAGGCGGTGTTCACGATGGCACCCCGGCCCGCGGCCAGCATGTGCGGCAGTACGGAGCGGGCCAGCAGGAAGGGGGCCGTCAGGTTGACCCGGATCACCCGCTCCCACTCCGCGTCGCTCACCTCGGCCACCGCCGACATGCGGTCCATGATCCCGGCGTTGTTCACCAGCACGTCGACGCCCCCGAACCGCTCCACCGCCGTGGCCGTCACGCGGTCGACGACGGCCTGTTCACTCAGGTCGCCCGTGACCGGCACGGCGGTGCCGCCCGCCGCCTCGATCTCCGCCACGACGGCCGCGGCACCCTCGGGGTTCAGATCGGCCACGACCACACGCGCCCCGTGGGCCGCGAACGCGAGCGCGGCGGCACGGCCGATGCCCGAGCCCGCGCCCGTGACGATGACGCTGCGGCCGTCCGGTCCCGTGGTGGTCATGACGTTCTCCCTGAGGTACGTACGAGGGTGCGGCGGAGGTGCCGCGCGGTAACAGTACGACTTAATGTCGCTGAATGACAGAAAGTCCGGGAGGCGGCGGGGAGATCGCTAGACTCGGGCCCCGCTCCCGGCCCCGGGCGGCGGACGCGGATCCGAGGAGTCAGCGGTGTCGGACGGTTCGAACGGCGAACACGCGGGACGGGGGCGCGGCCGCACCGGCCGGCCACCGCTCACCGACGAGCGCAGGGCCGCGTTCCGCCAGGAGATCGCCCGTGCGGCGGTGGAACTCTTCGTCGACCAGGGCGTCACCGCCACCACCGGGGAGCAGATCGCCCAGGCCGTCGGCGTCTCGTCGCGGACCCTGTGGCGCTACTTCCCGAGCAAGGAGAGCTGCGTCAGCCCGCTGTTCGCCGCCGGGATCGACGCGATCGCCGCGGCCCTGCGGGCCTGGCCCGAGGGCGGCCCGCTGGAGGACGCACTGGAACGCGCCACGAGCGGCGAGGGCCTGATGCCGCTCCCGCAGTTGCCGAGGGTCCGCGCACTGCTGCGGCTCACCCGCACCGAACCCGGACTGCGGGCCGTCTGGCTCCAGGCCCACGACGACGCCGAACCGGCATTCGCCCGCGCCCTCGCCGACCGGGCCGGGCTCACCGCCGTGGACCTGCGCTCGGAGATCCAGGCGGCCATGCTCAACGCGGCGCTGCGCGCGGCGGTGGAACACGACGCCTGGCGCACCGACGCCGACGGGTCCAGCCTCGCGAGCACGCACTCCGAGGTGACCGCGACCGTCCGGTCGGCCCTCGGCGTGGTGGCGCGAGGGATCTCCTGACCCGGGGCGCCGAATCGCCGGACACGGCGACAGTCGCGACGGTGGGCTCCGTCGCGGCTGCCGGGACACCTCGGACTCTCCGGGGCGAGCCGTCCTCACTCCTTGCGGTAGCCGTACGCCTCCGCTGCCGCCGCCTCCACCGCGGCGAGGTCGCCGCCCGCCGACGCCGTGACCACAGCCGCCACCGCGCCCTCGACGAACGGGGCGTCCACCAGGCGGGTGTTGTCGGGGAGTTCGTCGCCTTCGGCGAGCAGCGCCTTGACCGTCAGCACGGCGCTGCCCAGGTCCATGAGCACGGCCACGCCGGCGCCCCCGTCCACGGAGGCGGCCGCCGCGGCGATGAGTTCCGAACTGGTGCCGAGACCGCCGTCCGTCGTGCCGCCCGCCGCGGCGACGGGAGCAGTCGTGCCGCCACCGGCCAGGCCCGTCGCCAGTTCGGCGACGGACGACGCGACGGCGGCACTGTGCGAGACCAGCACGATGCCCACGAGCGATCCCGTGGTCCCGGAGGTGTTCGCGGTGTCACTCACCGGCCGCCTCCACGAGTGCTCCGATCAGGAGCGACGAGGACGTCGCGCCCGGGTCCTGATGGCCGATGCTGCGCTCGCCCAGGTAGCTCGCCCGGCCCTTGCGGGCCTGGAGCGGCGTCGTCGCCACCGCACCCTCCTCGGCCGCCGTCTTCGCCGCCCCGAACGACTCGCCCAGCGCGTCGACCGCGGGAACGAGGGCGTCGATCATGGTCTTGTCGCCGGGCGCGGCTCCGCCCAGCGCCATGACCGCGTCGACGCCCGCGCGCAACGCGTCCGCGAGCTGTTCCTCGCTGACCTCGCCGGCGTCACCCAGCGCCTTGCCGGTCCGGCGCAGCAGCGTTCCGTACAGCGGCCCGGACGCGCCGCCGACCGTCGAGATCAGCTGCCTGCCGGCCAGTGTGAGCACTCCGCCGGGGGTGTCCGGGGCCTCCTTCTCCAGCGTGGCCACCACGGCGACGAACCCGCGCTGCAGGTTGCTGCCGTGGTCGGCGTCACCGATCGGCGAGTCCAGGTCGGTGAGCCGCTCTGCCTCGCGGTCCACGGACGCGGCGGTCGCCGTCATCCAACGGCGGAAGAAATCGGCGTCGAGCACGGAATCTCCTTGCGTGGTACGGAAAGTGACCTGGAGCCGGCCGGTTGACCTCCGGTGACGGCCGACTGCGTGTTGACCGCGTTCACACGCCCCAGCGCAGGCCCGGCGTCTTCACCGGTGCGTCCCACAGGCGCAGCAGCTCCTCGTCGACCTGGCACAGCGTCACCGAGGCACCGGCCATGTCCAGCGAGGTCACGTAGTTGCCGACCAGCGTGCGGGCCACCGCGACGCCGCGCTCCGTCAGGACGCGCTGCACCTCGGCGTTGAAGCCGTACAGCTCCAGCAGGGGAGTGGCGCCCATGCCGTTCACCAGGACCAGCACCGGGTTGCGCGGCGTGAGGTCCTCCAGGATCGCCTGCACGGAGAAGTCGGCGATCTCCCGCGAGGTCATCATCGCGCGCCGTTCCCGTCCCGGCTCGCCGTGGATGCCGACGCCGAGCTCCAGCTCCCCGGCCGGCAGGTCGAAGGTCGGGCTGCCCTTGGCCGGGGTCGTGCAGGCGGCGAGGGCGACGCCGAAACTGCGCGAGTTCTCGTTGACCTGCGTGGCCAGTGCCTGGACGCGGTCGAGAGGGGCGCCCTCCTCGGCGGCGGCGCCGGCGATCTTCTCGACGAACAGGGTGGCGCCCGTGCCGCGACGGCCGGCCGTGTACAGGCTGTCGGTGACCGCCACGTCGTCGTTGACGAGCACCTTGGCGATCTGGATGCCCTCGTCCTCGGCCAGCTCGGCCGCCATGTCGAAGTTCAGGACGTCACCGGTGTAGTTCTTCACGATGAAGAGCACTCCGGCGCCGCTGTTCACGGCCGCCGCGGCCCGCAGCATCTGGTCCGGCACCGGTGACGTGAAGACCTCGCCGGGACAGGCCGCGGACAGCATGCCGGGTCCCACGAACCCCCCGTGCAGCGGCTCGTGCCCGGAACCGCCGCCGGAGACGAGGCCCACCTTTCCCGCGACCGGGGCGTCCCGGCGGACGATCACGCGGTTCTCTACGTCCACCGTCAGCTCGGGATGGGCGGCCGCCATGCCCCGCAGCGCGTCCGCGACCACCGTCTCCGCCACGTTGATGAGCATCTTCATGGGAACCTCCTGGTGAGAAGAGTCGCTGGGCTCCTTCTCCCATAATGCCCACGTTTGGGGCGGGTCCGTCGGTCGGCGGCCGCGGCGCGGCCCCGCTCGGGCCGACGCGGGCCGGAGACGACCGGCCCCGCCCGCCGCGAACGCGCCCGACCGGCCGGTCGTCCCGGCCGGCGAGCGGATCGGCGGTGCGAGGAGCTCACCCTCGGAAGTATCGGCGCTCGGGCGGCGATGGTCACGTGCGCGGACGTCCTTCGGTGCACGCGGCGCACCCCGGCATCGGTCCGGCACGCTTCCGGTGCCCCGTCTTCGCATCCGGCGCGTGAGACGCGTCCGGCGCGCGCGGGCCAGTCGTCCGGACCGGTCCCTACTTCGTCGCGTTGCGCACCTGGAGGGTGCCGCGTTCGCTCTCCTTCAGGCCGCGGCCGATGATCAGGCGCTGGATCTGGTTGGTGCCCTCGAAGATCTGCATCACCTTGGCCTCGCGCATGTAGCGCTCGACCGGGAAGTCGCGGGTGTAGCCCGCGCCGCCCAGCACCTGGACCGCGTCGGTGGTGACCTTCATGGCGTTGTCCGTCGCGATGAGCTTGGCGATCGAGGCCTCGGACTGGAAGGGCAGGCCCTCGTCCTTGAGCCGGGCGGCCGCCAGCGTGGTGGCCCGGGAGGCCTGGACCGCCGCGGCCATGTCGGCGAGGACGAAGGCGAGGCCCTGGTGCTCGATGATCGGCCGGCCGAAGGTCTCCCGCTCCCGCGAGTAGCGCAGGGCGTGGTCGAGCGCGCCCTGGGAGAGACCCGTGGCCACCGCGGCGATGCCGAGCCGTCCGCAGTCCAGTCCGGCGAAGGCGATCCGCAGGCCCTCGCCCTCCTCGCCGAGCCGGCGGCTCGCGGGGACCCGGGCGTTCTCGAAGCGGACCGTGGCGGTCGCGGACCCGGTCAGGCCCATCTTCTGCTCCGGGGGATCGGCCACCACGCCCGGTGTGTCGGCGGGGACGAGGAAGCACGAGATGGCGTGCGAGCCGGAGTCCGACGTACGCGCCATGACCGTGTAGAAGTCCGCGTGGCCGCCGTGGGTCGTCCACGCCTTGGCGCCGTTCAGCACGTAGGCGTCGCCGTCCCGTACGGCGCGCGTGCGCATCGCTCCCGGGTCGGAGCCTGCGTGGGCCTCGGACAGGCAGTAGGCGCCGAGCAGCTCGCCGCCGAGCATGTCGGGCAGCCACTCCTTCTTCTGCTCCTCGGTGCCGAACGCGGCCAGCGCGTAGCAGGACAGCGCGTGCACCGAGATGCCGACGGCCACGCTCGCCCACACGGCGGCGATCTCCTCCAGCACCTGGAGGTAGACCTCGTACGGCTGGTCGCCGCCGCCGTGCTCCTCGGGGTACGGCAGGCTCAGCAGTCCGGCCTGTCCGAGCGTGCGGAAGACGTCACGGGGGAAGCGTGCCTCGGCCTCCGCCTCGGCGACACGCGGGGCCAGCTCCTTCTCGGCGAGCTCGCGCGTCAGGGCGATCAGGTCGACGGCTTCCGGTGAGGGGAGCGTGCGGGTCGCGGGCATGGGACGTCCTCGGGGGGTGCGGTCCCGCGCTGCGGGATTTTGATACTCCAGGCGATACAAGAGTATCGTTTTTGGTACCGCTCGGCCATGGGTGACCGCGCCCGCGTGTCGGGAGGCGGATTCCGTGCGGTGGGCGCCGAGGGTCGGGGTGGACGGGTGCGTCCCGCCTCGATCCCGTCGTCACCGGATCGCGGAGGCTCCTCGCCGGGTCCGCCGGGTCCGCCGGGTCCGCCGGGTCCGCCGGGTCCGCCGGGTCGGCGCATGCCGTGCCCGGTCGTCCCCGCTCAGGGGTGACGGTTGCCCTCGGGGTGGAGCGGTTAGGCTGAGATCATGCCGTCCCCTCGCCGCACCGCGCGTCAGACCGACCTGTTGGAACGGCTCGTCGCGCTGCTGGTGGCGGAGGGGTTCGCGGCCTTCACGCTCGACGAGCTGACCGAGCGGCTGCGCTGCTCGAAGACCACGCTGTACCAACTGGCGGGCAGTAAGCAGGAGTTGGTGCGCGAGGCCGTGAAGCACTACTTCCGCGAGGCCGCCCAGTCCGTCGAGAAGCAGGTCGCCGACACCTCCGCGCCCTCCGAGCGCGTGGTGGTGTACCTCAGCGCGGTCGCGCAGCAGCTGAGGCCGCTGTCCCGGCAGTTCCTCGACGACATGGCCGGATTCCAGCCGGCGCGCGAGGTCTACGAGGCCAACACGCGCCTCGCCGCGGCCAGGATCCGGCAGCTGATCGCGGACGGCGTCACCGCCGGAGCCTTCCGCGACGTCCACGCCGCCTTCGTCGGCGAGGTCGTCGCCGCGACCATGCAGGAGATCCAGCGCGGCGAGGTGGCCGCGCGCACGGGACTGAACGACGCCGAGGCCTACGCCGAGCTGGCGTCCCTGATCGTCCACGCCGTCTCCCCCTGACGGGCGCCCCCCCAGCCCGGGGACGGGGGCGCCCGTGTCTCAGGCGGGTTCAGGCGGGTTCGTCCGGCGCGGCGGACGGCGTGCGCAGGTCGTCGGCCTCCGGCAGCCCCGCCACGTCGACCCCGCGCACTTGTGCCAACTCGTGCTTGAGGGCCGCGAGTTCGCTGCCTCCCGCCATGTGGTGGGTGAGGTCCTCCAGGCTCACCTCGCTGCGGGCCGCGCTGAGTTCGAGGGTGCCGAGGCGCAGAACGCTGAAATGGTCGCCGACCATGTAGGCGTGGTGCGGGTTGTGCGTGATGAAGATGACGCCGAGGCCCCGCTCCCGGGCCGCCGCGATGTACTTCAGGACGACACCGGACTGCTTGACCCCGAGCGCGGCGGTCGGCTCGTCGAGGATGAGGACGCGTGCGCCGAAGTGGACCGCCCGCGCGATCGCCACGGACTGGCGCTGGCCGCCGGAGAGCGTGCCGATCGGCTGGTCGAGATCGTCGAGATCGATCCCCATGGTGCGCAGTTCCTCGTCCGCGGTCCGCTTCATCCGCGCGATGTCGAGACGCCGCACGGGCCACGGGCCCTTCGTCAGCTCGGAGCCGAGGAAGAAGTTCCGCCACACCGGCATCAACGGAACCGTCGCCAGGTCCTGGTAGACGGTCGCGATGCCCTTGGCGAGCGCCTCGCGCGGGGTGCCGAAGCGCACCGCCGTGCCGTCCACGAGGAACTCGCCCTCCGTGTGCCGGTGCAGTCCGGAGACGATCTTGATGAGGGTGGACTTGCCGGCGCCGTTGTCTCCGAGGACGCAGGTCACCCGGCCGGGGTGGACGGTCAGGGAAACCCCGTGCAGGGCACGGATGTTGCCGTACGACTTGCCGGCTCCGCGCAGTTCGACGATCGCGCCGGCGCCGTCCTTCCTCGGGGTCTTCGGGAGGACCGTGCCCGGTGCCTCTGGTCCGTCGGCTGTCATGGGCCGCTTCACCTCCGGGTCGCCGTGCGGCGGACCAGCAGATTGACGAGCGTGGCGCCGAGCAGCATCACGCCGAGGAAGGCCTTGAACCAGTCGGGGTTCCAACCGGCGTACACGATGCCCTGGTTCACCATGCCGAACATGAAGGCGCCGAAGACCGGCCCGATCGCCGAGCCGTAGCCGCCGGTGAGCAGGCACCCGCCGATCACGGCGGCGGCGATGTAGATCAGTTCCTGGCCGACGCCCTCGCCGGACTGCACGGTGTTGAAGGAGAACAGCTGGTGCATGCCGACGAACCAGGCGCCGAACCCGACGGTCATGAAGAGTGTGATCTTGGTGAAGGTCACCGGGACGCCGACCGCGCGGGCACTGTCCTGGTCGCCGCCGACCGCGAAGACCCAGTTGCCGTACTTGGTGCGCAGCAGTACCCAGGTGGCCAGCGCGGCGAAGACCAGCCACCAGACGACGGTGATCTTCACCTGTACGCCGCCGACGTCGAAGGACGAGGCGAAGATCCTCCTGGCCTGGCCGAAGCCGTCCATGGTGCTGATGTCGTCGGTCGCGACGTTGCCGGTGACCAGCTTGGTGACGGCGAGGTTCACCCCCTGAAGGATGAGGAACGTGCCGAGCGTGACGAGGAAGCTCGGCAGTCCGGTGCGGACCATCATCCAGCCGTTGAACGCCCCGATCGCGAGCGAGGCGACGAGCGCGACGATCACACCCACCCATATGTTCATGGTGAGTTGATAGCTGAGCATGCTCGCGGTCAGCGCCGAGGTGATCACCGCGACGCCGGACGACAGGTCGAACTCGCCGCCGATCATCAGCAGGGCGACGGGCAGGGCCATGATGCCGATCGTCGACGACTGGTAGAGCACGGTCGCCATCGAGGCGCCCGAGCGCACCGGCGGCGCCGCGATCAGGAAGAAGACGAACACCGCCGCCGCGCCGAGGAAGACCCCGACCTCGGGCCGGGCGAGCAGCCGCAGGGTGAGGGGGCGTGGTGCTCCTCGTCCCGCGGTCCGCGGGGGGCCGGGATCCGGCGGCGCGCTCACCACCGGTTCGGCCTGCCGGGCGCTCATCACCTGGTGCCCTTCGTGGCGAACCTGGCCACGGAGTCGGCGTTGTTCTTGTCGACGAAGGCCGGACCGGTCAGGGTCGGCTGCTCCCCGCCACCGCTGTAGTTGCCGTTGTTCTTGTAGAGCCACAGCGAGTCCACCGCCAAGTAGCCCTGCAGATAGGGCTGCTGGTCGACGGCGAACTGGATGGTGCCCTTGCTGATGGCGCCGGTGAGTTCCTTGTTGAGGTCGAAGGTGGCGATCTTCGCCTTGCTGCCGGCGTCACCGACCGACTGCACGGCGGTCAGGGCGTAGGGGGCGCCGAGTGTGACGACGTAGTCGATCGCCGTGTCCTGCTTGAGCTTGGCCGTGATGGTCGACTTCACGGACGGCATGTCGGTGCCGTTGACGTAGAGCGTCTCGGTCTTCCCGCCGAACGTCTTCTTCATGCCGTCGCAGCGCTGGGTGAGCCCGACGTTGCCCTGCTCGTGGACCACGCAGACGGCCTTCTTGGCGCCCTCGGAGTTCAGCCGCTTGCCGAGTGCCTCGCCCGCGACGGTCTCGTCCTGGCCGAAGAACTCCATCAGCCCGAGCTGCTTCCAGTCGCTGACACCGGAGTTGAGTCCCACGACCGGTATGCCGGCCGATGTCGCCTTGCCCACCACGGACTTCATGGCGCCCGGCTTGGCGAGGGTGATCGCGATGCCGTCGACCTTCTGGTCGATCGCGTTCTGGACGAGGTTCGCCTGGCTGCCGGCGTTCGGGTCGGCGGAGTAGACGAGCTTGATGTTGTCCTTGGCGGCGGCGGCCTCCGCCCCCTTGCGGACGATGTCCCAGAACGTGTCCCCTGGTCCCTGATGGGTGATCAGAGCCACTTTCATCGCAGGGGTGTTGGCCTTCCCCGCGGCGGCACCGTCCGCGCTCTCCTCGGCCTTCTTGCCCCCCGAACCGCTGGAGCAGCCGGCGGCCAGCAGGGCGGACGCGGCGGCCAGGGCCACGAGGGGGGCGATTCTCCGTGAACGGGGGTGGGGCGTGCGATCCATCTTTCCAGCACCTCACTGTGCGGCCGGGGAAAGGGAACGGGGCGGCGCCGGGAGCGGGGCCCGTACGGGACCCGGACGGCGAGGTCCGGGCGTGAGCCGGTGGAGCGGCGGTTCGTTGGGACGGGATACAAGCCCCTGGAGCACCCGGCTGTCAAGACTTTGTTAAGACATCATTTCAGAAGCAGGTCCGAATGTCCGTACAAAGTCTTGACAGTGGGGAGCCACGGGTCCTAGACCTGGATCCACCGGGCGCCCCGTTGCCCGCGCCCTCACATCGGGAGCGTCACGACGGCCCGGGCCGGCCCTGCCCCGGACCGGTGCCGAGGGGCGTGCGAACGGGCTGACCGACGCCCACCCCGAACGGAGCCCGACGTGAGCATCACCATCCCCGACCTCGTCAGGGTGCGCGCCCGCCACCCCGAGGCCATCGCCGAAGCGGCAGCCCGCCGGACCCGCCGCCCCCTCGTCGGACCCACCGGGCGTCTGATGATCGTGGCCGCCGACCACCCGGCACGCGGCGCCCTCGGCGTCGGAGACCGCCGGCTCGCCATGGCCAACCGTGCCGACCTCCTCGAACGGCTCTGCGTCGCGCTGTCCCGGCCCGGCGTCGACGGCGTGCTCGCCACCGCCGACATCCTGGAGGACCTGCTGCTGCTCGGCGTCCTGGAGGACAGGGTCGTGATGGGTTCCCTGAACCGGGGCGGACTCGCCGGAGCCTCCTTCGAGATGGACGACCGCTTCACCGGCCACCGCCCCGAGGACATCGAACGGCTCCGTTTCGACGCCGGCAAGCTCCTGCTGCGTATCGACTACGACGACGCCGGCTCACTGCGGACCCTGGGCACCGCCGCCGGCGCCGTCGACGCCATGGCGTCGCGCCGACTGCCGCTGTTCGTCGAGCCGTTCATATCCCGCCGGGAGCCGGGCGGATTCCGCAACGACCTCGGCGCGGAGGCCGTGACCCGCTCCATCGCCATCGCGTCGGGGCTCGGCGGCACCTCCGCGTACACCTGGCTCAAACTGCCGGTCACCCGCGACCCCGACGCCATGGCCCAGGTCCTCGAGACCTCCACCCTGCCCGCCGTCCTGCTCGGTGGCGAGGTCGGCCGGGACCAGGAGGGGGCCTACGAGAGATGGCGCAAGGCGCTGCGGCTCCCCACCGTCCAGGGCATGGTCGTCGGCCGCTCGCTGCTCTACCCGGCCGAGGGCGACGTGGAGACGGCGGTCGACACCGCGGTCGGCCTGCTCTGAACGTCCCGGTCGGTCCGCTCCGCACGCCGGTACGTCCTTCACGCCCGTACGCCCTTCGCGTGAAAGCGGGTACGGGTATCCCGGGCGCCGCACCGATCCGCACCGGATCCGCCCCGCCCGCGGAGCCCCGCGAACGCCCCCACCCCGGGAGGGAGTCACCGTCCACCGCGTCCCGACCGAGCCGCAGCACACCCGTCCACGACCCGGCGCGCACACCCGTACAGGAGCCACCCGATGACCACCACGCACCATCTGCCCGCCGGGACGACCGGCACCGACGTCCACGCCGTCGACGTCTCGCCCGCGTCGGCCGGCTGGGCCCACTCGTCGCTGCGGGTGCTGGAGCTGCCGCCCGGCGGCCGGCACACGTTCGCCACCGGCGACAGCGAATGGATCGTCCTGCCGCTCGCGGGCGGCTGCACCGTCGTCGTGGAGGGCGAGACCTTCCCGCTGGCCGGGCGGACCGGTGTGTTCGAGGGCGTGACCGACTTCGCGTACGTTCCGCGCGACGCCGAGGTCGTGGTCGCCTCCCGTGACGGCGGCCGGTTCGCGCTCACCGGCGCCCGCTGCGACCGCCGGCTGCCCGCCCGCCACGTGCCCGCGTCCTCCGTCCCGGTCGAGCTGCGCGGCACCGGCAACTGCTCGCGGCAGGTCAACAACTTCGGCGCGGCGGGGGTCCTCGACTGCGACCGGCTCATCGCCGTCGAGGTGATCACACCGGGCGGCAACTGGTCGTCCTTCCCGCCGCACAAGCACGACGAGCACCGGCCCGGCGAGGAGTCCGAGCTGGAGGAGATCTACTACTTCGAGTTCGCCCCGCACGAGGGCGTCCCCGGCCTCGGCTACCAGCGGGTCTCGCCCTCCGGCCACGGCACCGGGACCGACGTCCTCGCCGAGGTGCGCGACGGCGACGTGGTGCTCATCCCGGACGGCTGGCACGGCCCGTCGATGGCCGTGCCGGGCCACCACATGTACTACCTCAACGTCATGGCGGGCCCCGATCCCGACCGTGCCTGGCTGATCCGCGACCACCCCGACCACGCCTGGATCCGCGCCACCTGGCCCGAACAGCCCGTCGACCCCCGCCTGCCCCTCTACACCGCTCCCGAAAGGTCGTGATGAGCACGGCCACGCGCCGGCTGACGACGCCCCAGGCGCTCCGACTGCCCGCGCGCCTTCACCCGCCGACCGCGACCCAGCCGCCCGACGCCGCGGACCGTGCCATCGCGTCGAGCGCCGTCGCGCTGCGGACGGCGTCGTCCGGCGTGGCGCCGTGGGACACGCCGTCCGCGATGGACCGCAGGAAGGTGTACGCCTCGATGACCTTGAGGTCGTCGTAGCCCATGCTGTTCGCCGCGCCCGGCTGGAAGGCGCCGTACTCCCCGGCACCAGGACCGACGTACACGGTGTCGACCGGCTGGTCCTGGTAGCCGGTTCCGCGGCCGACCCCCAGTTCGCCCATGCGGCGGAAGTCCCAGAACACCGCGCCCTTCGTGCCGTGCACCTCGAAGCCGTAGTTGTTCTGCTCGCCCACCGAGACCCGGCACGCCTCCAGGACACCGCGCGCCCCGGAGGCGAAACGCAGCAGGCAGTTGACGTAGTCCTCGTTCTCCACCGGCCCGAGGTCACCGCCCGCCGCGCGGGTGTGGCCCGCCGTGGCCCCGGCGGGACGGGGCCGCCGCGGCACGAACACCGCGGTGTCCGCCACCAGTGCCTCGATCTCGCCGAGCAGGAAACGGGCCAGGTCGACACCGTGCGACGCCAGGTCGCCGAGGACCCCGCTGCCGCCCCGCTCCCGTTCGAAGCGCCAGGTGAGCGCCGACTCCGGATGCGCCGCGTAGTCGCTGAGGAGCCGCACGCGCGCGTGCGTGACGTCGCCGAGCTCGCCGGAGGCGATCAGCTCACGGGCCGCCACCACGGCGGGCGCGCAACGGTAGTTGAAGCCGACCGCGCCCCGGACCCCGGCCGCCGCGACCGCGTCGGCGACCGCCCGGGCGTCGTCGGCGTCCCGTCCCACCGGCTTCTCGATCCAGAGGTGCCGGCCGGCCTCCGCCACCGCCGTGCCGATCTCGCGGTGCAGGAAGTTCGGCGCGGTCACGCTCACGGCCTCGACCCGGGGGTCGGCGAGGAGCTCGCGCCAGTCGCGGGCGACGGTGGCGAAGCCGTAGCGCTCCGCCGCCTCCTCGGCCCGGCCGGGCACCTCGTCGGCCACGGCCACCAGCGTGGGCCGCAGGGCGAGATCGGGGAAATGGTGCGGCACGCGCGCGTAGGCCCGGGTGTGCACCCGGCCCATCCAGCCGAACCCCACGACGGCGACACCGAGCGTACGCATCACGCCTGCCCCTTCCTCGGACCGGTCCGGCACCCGTGGCGCACGGCCGCGCCGTCCAGGGTGTGTCAGCGGTCGCCGAGGGTCTTCCACGACCGGCCGGCCGTCATGCGCTCAGCCCAGCTTCTTCAGCAGCTCCGTGGCGAGCGGGGCGGCGGAGGCGGGGTTCTGGCCGGTCACGAGATTCCGGTCGACGACGACCTTCGGGGCCCACGCCTCGCCCTCCTGGAAGTCGACGCCGGCGTCGACGAGCCGGTCCTGGAGCAGCCACGCGGCCTTGTCCGCGAAACCCGCCTGGGTCTCCTCGGCGTTGGTGAACGCCGTGACCCGGTAGCCCGCGAACGCGTTGGAGCCGTCGTCCCGGGTCGCGGCCAGCAGGGCCGCCGGACCGTGGCACACGACGCCGAGCGGCTTGCCCGACTCCAGCGCCGCGGTGAGCAGCCCGCCCGATTCGGCGTCGACCGACAGGTCCTCCATCGGACCGTGGCCGCCCGGGTAGAACACGGCGGCGTAGTCGTCGAGATCCACGTCGGACAGCTTGACCGGGTGCTTGAGTTCGCTCATGGACGCGACGGTGCGCGCGACCCGGTCGGAGCCCTCCTGGCCGCCGTTGAACTCGGGCGCCAGGCTGCCCTGGTCCATCGTCGGCTCGACCCCGCCCGGCGTGGCGACGACGACGTCGTGACCGGCGGCCCTGAAGGCCTCGTACGGAGCCGCGGCCTCCTCGGCCCAGAAACCGGTGGGGTGCCGGGTGCCGTCGGCGAGCGTCCAGTGATCGGCGCCGGTCATCACAAAAAGGATCTTCGACATGGTGCGTCCTTCCGGGTGTGCGGACCCTGTCGGGCCGGGGTTCCGGCTACCCGTCCAGGTGCTCCGCACACGGATCGTCGGGGGGCGGTTGCCTCCTCGACCGTAGGCGGGCCGGACGCGGGAGACCAACCGGGGTGCAGCCGGCCGTACCGCGTGTCCCGCCCCGGTACGGCCGGCCTACCGCGGCACGGGCGTGCGGTGTTCCAGGACCAGCAGCGCCTGTTCCGCCCAGGCGATGTTCGCCTGCTCGAAGGCGCGTCCCCCCTGGAGAGTGAGGTACGGGCCGACGCGTTCGGCGGTGGCCAGATACGCCTCCTCGGTCCGCCCGTCGAGCAGGCGGTCGCCGATCCGGTCGTAGTGCGCCAGCTTGGCCCGGGCCCCCTCCAGCCGCTCGGCGATCGCCGTCCGTACGGCGTCGGCGTCCCCCTCGTCGAGGGCGTACACCTTGACCATCAGCTCGTCGCGCAGGGCGGTGGGCCGCGCGGGCGCCGCGGTGAAGGCGGCCAGCGTGTCCAGGCCCGTCGCGGTCAGGGAGAACACCCGCTTGTTGGGCCGGCGCTCCTGGCGCACCAGCCGGGCCTCGATGAGCCCGTCGGACTCCATGCGGTCCAGCTCGCGGTACAGCTGCTGCGGGGTCGCCATCCAGAAGTTGGCCACCGAGGCGTCGAATCCCTTGGCCAGGTCGTACCCCGACGCCTCACCCTCCAGGAGCGCGGCCAGTACCGCGTGTCGCAATGCCATCCCCCAAGGCTAGACGGCATACACCGGCACGACTAATCTTATGCGCACCTATTCAATTAGTTGCGTATGAGAGGTGGGCGTGATGAACGCGTTCCGCAAGGCCGTGGAGGCCGGGGACCTCGCCGCTGTCGAGGAGCTGCTGGCCGACGACGTCGTGTTCACCAGCCCCGTCGCCTTCAAGCCCTACCCGGGCAAGCCGATCACCGCGGCCATCCTCCGAGGCGTCTGGCGCGTCTTCAGCGACTTCCGCTACGTCCGGGAGATCGCCGGGGCCGACGGCCGTGACCACGCGCTCGTCTTCACCGCCAAGGTGGGCGACAAGGAGATCAACGGCTGCGACTTCCTGCACTTCGACGAGGACGGCCGGATCGACGAACTCATGGTCATGGTGCGGCCGTTGTCGGCGGCTCAGGCGCTCTCCGCCGCGATGGGCGCGGAGTTCGAGCAGATCTCACGGGAGGCGGCCGGCGCGTGAGGCGTCCCTCCCGCGCCGTTTGAACCGACTCCCGGCGGCTACACGGTAGTTGTGACTTCCACTACATCCCAGCAGGAGCTCTTCCGCTTCCTGGAGGACCGCTTCGTCTGCGCCCAGGCCTGCAGCCAGTGCGCCCGGGCCTGCGCGCTGCGCGCGAGCCTCATGAATCCGGACGGGCCCGAGGAGCAGGCTCTGGTGCGGCGCAAGGGCGTGCTGTGCGCGGAGGTCTGCGAGGCGACCTGCCACATGCTGTCCCGGCAGGTCGGACAGGACGAGCGGG
This sequence comes from Streptomyces sp. NBC_01428, assembly GCF_036231965.1. Taxonomy (NCBI): domain Bacteria; kingdom Bacillati; phylum Actinomycetota; class Actinomycetes; order Kitasatosporales; family Streptomycetaceae; genus Streptomyces; species Streptomyces sp. NBC_01428. Next base: position 8,042,843 of record NZ_CP109499.1, read on the forward strand.
ACGTCCGGGCCCAGCTGGAGTGGTGCCGTGACGTCTGCCTGGAGTGCGCGGAGGTCTTCGACGGGTTCCCCGGCGCGGAGGGCTCGGCCAAGACCTGCCGCGAGTGCGCGCAGGCCTGCGCGGACTTCCTCGCCACCCTGAGCTGACCGCGCGGCCGCGCCGGCTCAGGCCCGTTCCTCCAGCGGGCGCCCCGCACGGACGTTCCAGCGGCCGGCCCGCCCGCTGAACTCCGTGGCGGTGAGCGGCGCCACGTCCACTCGCCAGAACGCCGCCTCCGGCGCGCCCAACGCCCGTACCAACAGGGCCCGTACGACCTCCGGCTCCACCACCGCGACGATCCTGCCGTCCTGCTCGGCGGCCCGCTCCAGGCACCAGGCCACCCGGTCGCAGAACGCCCGCACCGACTCCCCGCCGTGCGGCGCCGACGCCGGATCCGCGAGCCAGCGCGCGACCGCCTCCGGCTCCGCCGCGCTCACCTCGCCCAGCGTCGCCCCGCGCCAGCGGCCCACCTCCAGCCCGGCCAGCTCCGGCACGTCGACGGCGTCGTCGAGACCGAGCGCCCCCGCGGTCTGCCGGCAGCGCACGCTGGGGGAGACCCACAGCCGGTCCCCGGCCGGCACGGCACCCGCGTCGGCCACCGCTCCCGCCGCCCGCAGACCCGAGGCGTCCACCGGACTCCCGTCGTCGAAGCGGGCCTCGCGCAGCGCCTCACTGATCGCCGCTGAGATCAGCGTCACTCGGCTCGTCATGCCATCACTCTCACGCGTCCTCGGACCCCTGCGGACGCAAGAGCCCTGTCCTGTACGGGAATCGCCCCCGGCCTGCCGACGGGCCCGCCGCACCCGGTCGCGCCACCCTAAGGCCCACCGCCCCGAACCCGCCGCGCGCTCCCCCTCGCCCCCGGACCAGGTGCCCGCGTCATCACCATTCCCCATTTGTGGAACACGTTCTACCGTGTGCGCCGTCAGGTCGGGCCCGGGAAGGCAAGGAGGCACCGTGCATCTCGAATACACGCCGGAGCAGCAGCGGTTGCGGACCGAACTGCGGGACTACTTCGCCGAACTGGTGCCGGACAACGCCTACGCGCGCTACGGCGATCCGGCGGCCCAGAAACGCTTCTACCGCGAGACCGTCCGGCGGCTCGGCACGGACGGCTGGCTGGGCGTCGGCTGGCCCGAGGAGTACGGCGGGCGCGGCCTGAGCCCGATGGAACAGTTCATCTTCTTCGACGAGGCCGCCCAGGCGGGCGTACCGCTGCCGCTGATGGCCCTGAACACCGTCGGACCCACGATCATGCAGTTCGGCACCGACGAGCAGAAGGCCTACTTCCTGCCGCGCATCCTCTCCGGCGAACTCGACTTCGCGATCGGCTACAGCGAACCCGACGCCGGAACCGACCTCGCCGCGCTCAGGACCAAGGCCGTCCGGGAGGGCGACGAGGAGACCGGCCACTACACCGTCGACGGCCAGAAGATCTGGACCACCAACGGAGACACCGCCGACTGGGTGTGGCTCGCCGTCCGCACCGACCCCGACGCCCCGCCCCACAAGGGCATCACCATGCTCCTCGTCCCGACCTCCGACCCCGGCTACTCCTGCACACTCATCAACACGCTCGCCTCGCACGACACCACCGCGAGCTACTACGAGAACATCCGCGTCCCCGCCACGCGCCGGGTCGGCCGGGAGAACCAGGGCTGGCGGCTGATCACCAACCAGCTCAACCACGAGCGCGTCACCCTCGCCGCGCACGGCACCATGGCCATCCGCGCCCTGCACGACGTCCAGCGCTGGGCCATGGAGACCAAGCTCGGTGACGGCCGCCGCGTCGTCGACCTCCCCTGGGTGCGCCGCGGCCTCGCCCGCACGCACACGCGCCTCGACGCCATGAAGCTCATGAACTGGCAGATGGTGAACGCCGTCCAGCACGGCACCCTCACCCCGCAGGACGCCTCCGCCGTCAAGGTCTACGGCTCGGAGGCCCGCCGGGACGCCTACGCCGCGCTCATGGAGATCGTCGCCGTGCCCGGCGTCCTCAAGGAGGGCTCGGCCGGAGCCGTCCTGCACGGCGAACTCGAACGCGGCTACCGCTCCGCGGTGATCTTCACCTTCGGCGGCGGGAACAACGAGATCCAGCGGGAGATCATCGCCTGGATCGGACTGGGGATGCCCCGGGTGCGGCGCTAGCGGATCGGCCGACGCCCTCGGACGGCACCGGGTGCTGATGGAGAGTCTGGTGTCCAGCCGGCCCACGGCGTGGCCCTTCGGCCGGGCGTGGTTGTTTGCGGGAGTGGGCACGGGGCAGGCGGGGTTGTGTGCTTCGGACCGGAGGCGCGTGCCGAGCGGAGGAGACCCGCGGCCGCGATGTCCTTCGCCGGTCCGCGCAGCTCCCTCCGTGCGGTGGCCCATCACTCTCGTCCGGGCCCGCGCTCGTTGATCCTGCGGATCGCCCGGACATGCTGTTCAGGAGGGATCCCGCGTGCCGACCGAAAGCACCGCAGACCACCCGCACACCGACGCCGTTTCTGTACCCCGGACCGCCGAATCCGTTTCCGCCGACCGCGGTTACGACGACTCGCCAGAGACCGACGCGCTCTTCGCCCGGCTGGTGGAGCTGGACGACGGGCCGGAGCGGGACACGGTGCGCGACGAACTGGTGCGTCTCTGGCTGCCCATGGCACACCGGCTTGCCGGCCGGTTCCGTGACCGCGGGGAAGCCATCGACGACCTGCGTCAGGTCGCCGCCCTGGGTCTGGTGAAGGCCGTCGACCGTTTCGATCCGGTCCGGGGCGCCTTCGAGAGCTATGCGATCCCGACGATCACCGGCGAGGTGAAACGTCACTTCCGTGACCGGATGTGGGCCGTACGTGTCCCGCGCCGCGTCCAGGACCTGCGCAACCGCGTACGGCTGGCACGCCGGGAGCTGAGCCAGCGGCCCGGCGCCGCCGAGCCGACCTCCGCGGAGATCGCCGCTCACACCCGCCTGACGGAAGAAGAGGTCCACGACGGGCTGGAGGCCATGGAGAGCTTCAGCACCCTCTCGCTGGACGCCGAGACAGGGGCCGCCGACGACGGTTACAGCCTCGGCGACACCCTGGGCAGTACCGACTCCTCCTTCGACACCATCGTCGACCGTGAGGCGGCGGCCAAGGAACTGCGCCGGCTTCCCGAGCGGGAGCGGGCCGTCCTCTACATGCGCTTCTTCGAGGACATGACGCAAAGCCGCATCGGCGAGAAGCTCGGCATCTCCCAGATGCACGTCTCCCGCCTCATCTCCCGCAGCTGCGCCCGCGTCCGCAAGGGGGCCCTGGCCCAGTGACGCGGGAAAAGAGGCAGTCAAGGAGACAGGCCCAGATGAGTCAGCTGTTGACCCTCGGTCACGGCGAACAGCCCACGGGCCGCCCGGAGAATGGGCAGATCCCGCAGCCGGGACAGCCGCTGCGACAGGGGACACAGCAGGCCGTGGTCGAGCGGGCCACGGGTGTGGTGATGGCCTTGGGACGGCTCGATGCGGGACAGGCCGGGACCGTCCTGTCCGAGGTTTCCCGGCGCACGGGCATCGCGCAGGACCGTCTTGCCGAACTGCTCACGGTCTGGGCCCCCACCGGCGACCTGAACCTGGGACTTCGGATCGCCCTGGAAGAGGCGATCCGCGACCAGCACCGTGCCGGCCCGCCGAGGGCGGAGCCGGTGCGGGGACACCCGGGTGACCGGACGGTTCGGGAGGGAGGGGACCATGTTGTCTCACGCCCTTGAGAGCGGTGTGCTCGTCCTCACCGTGGAGGACGACTCCGGTCCCCGGGACGAGGATCTGGCGGCCCTGATCAGCGACCTGATCCACGTGCACGCTCCCAACCCCGCGGTCGTCGTCCTGGGCCGTACCGTGACCGGTGCGGTGATCGAAGCCGTCGCGGAAGCCCATCATCGGTGCAGGCACCTGCGGACCTTGATGTCGGTGGCGACACCCAGCGCTCCCGCCCGTCGGGCCCTGCAGGGTCGGGCCACCGCTGATGGTGGTGGCCTGGTGGTCCACGCCCGCGCCGATACCGCCATCGCCACGGCGTGTGCCACCGCGGCCTGACCGCCACCGCCACGACGCCGGTCGAGGCGTCGGCCGGCTGTCGCAGCGGGCGCAGACCGTAAAGGGGTCCTGAAGGCACCCGGCACGCCCGGCCCGGCTGAAAGGGGATCAGAAGGTGGGCACCGCAACCGTCTCGGGGTTGACCGCGGCACCCACCCCTGCCGTCACCGTCGTCCGGAGGATGGACACACGGGTACGTGCTGGTGCGCCTGCCCGTCCGTGCCACGGGCAGGCTCGGCCGACCGAGTGATCCACCGGGCGGGTGTCGCCGGGCGGGCCGGGGCACAGCGCCGCACGCCGCGCGGTCCGGCGGCGCACCGCTCCTTCCGGATCCCGTGCCGGACACCATCTGCCGGTGTCCGGCATCGGAACCCTCCGCAGTGCTCCCCGGACGTCATGGTGCACGGCGGATGCGACTGCGCGCATTGCCGATTCCCGGCAGCGTTCATTAAGGTCTCCATGCCGGTGAGGCGTCAAGAATCCGTCATCGGCGCGTCAAGATGCGGGGGACGACGTGACCGAGCGGGGAAATCCCGTGCATCATCTGCACGGCTATGCCGAGATCCTGGCCGACGTCTCCGTCACCGGGCGACGTCTCACCCGCGACGAGATCGAGTCCCGGCGCGCCCTCGGGGAGCAGGCCGCGGACGCCGGCCACGGGTTGCGCAGTCTCATCAGCGAACACCTGACCGCCGCTCGTGCCGCCTGGCCTCAGACGAACGGCGGCTCAACCGACACCGCGCTCGGAGCGGTGCAGCAGGTGATAGACGCCTTCGCCGAGGGCTACGAACGCGCCCAGCGCCAGGCCGTACGCCAGGAAGAGGCGGCCCGCCGCGAGTTCATCGACGATCTCCTCTACGGACGCAGCGACCTGGGCCGCCTCGCCGAACGTGCCGTGCGCTTCGGGCTGCGGCTCGCGCACGCGCACGCCGTCGCCGTCGCCGAAGGGCCGGCCGCCTACGACGAGGGCGACGCGGTGGCGCAGCAGGTCGAACGCGCGCTCATCGGCCGGTTCGGCGACCGCGACATCCTCCTCACCACCAAGGACGGGCGGCTGCTGTGCATCGCCCCCGGCCACCAGGACGACGTCCTCGCCTATTTCGCCAAGCAGGCGCACGGGGCCACCGACGGCGGCCGTGTCGCCATCGGCCGGCCGCAGCCCGGCCCCGGCGGCGTCGTCCAGTCCTACGAGGAAGCCCTCAACGCCCTCGAACTGGCGGAGCGGCTCGGCCTCGACGATCCGGTTCTGCGCGCCGCGGACCTGCTGGTCTATCCGGTCCTGACCCGCGACCGCCAGGCCATGGCCGACCTCGTGCTCGACGCGCTCGGACCGCTCAGGACCGCCCGCGGCGGCGCACAGGTTCTCCTGGACACCCTGACCGCGTACTTCGAGTGCGGCTGCGTCGCCGCGGAGGCCGCCCGGCGTCTGACGCTGAGTGTGCGCGCCCTGACCTACCGCCTGGAACGCATCCACAAGCTCACCGGCGCCAACCCGGCCGACCCCGCCCACCGCTACATGCTGCAGACCGCGGTGATCGGAGCGCGGCTGCTGGACTGGCCGGCCCGGGAGCTCTGAACCCCGCCGTCGGCCGAGCCGACGAAGCACGGAGCACCCGCATCCCCCCAGGCCCACCGGCACACGCCGAGGGGTGGTCCGTGCTGCCGAGGAGCGGTGACCGCGGGGGCCGGGCTGGGCCGTCGGAACGGCATTCGGGGAATCGCCGGGCGGCCACGGACCCGGCGCGGCCGGCACGCGGCGACGCGGTGGTAAGAACGCCTGAGGCCTGTCGGCCGACGTGACCGGACGGCTTCCGACGCTGAGGAGACCATGAGGATGTCGGCCACTCCCGTCGGATCGCCGGGCACGACACCACCGGATCCGTTCGCCCTGGTCCGCAGCCGCAAGTACGCGGTCCTGCTCGTCATCGCGGCGCTCCTCGGCATCCCGATCTCCGCCGCGGCCTTCGGGTTCCTCGCACTCGTCTCCGAGCTCCAGTCGCTCACCTACACCGATCTGCCGCGCGGCCTGGGCTTCGACGGGACCCCCTCGTGGTGGCCGATCCCGCTGCTCGCCCTGGCCGGACTCCTGGTGGCGCTGAGCATCCGCTACCTGCCGGGGGAGGGGGGACACAAACCGGCCGAGGGCCTCGTGGCCAAAGGAGCGCCTTCAGCGGCCGAACTTCCCTCGGTCGCACTCGCCGCGGTGGCGTCCTTGAGCGCCGGAGTGGTCCTCGGGCCCGAGGCGCCGCTCATCGCCCTCGGCGGTGGCCTGGCCGTGCTCTCGATCCGGGCCCTGAAACGAGACGTGCAGCCGAACGCGATCGCCGTGCTGGGCGCGGCGGGGAGTTTCGCGGCGGTGAGCACCTTGCTCGGCTCCCCCTTGCTCGGCGCGTTCCTCCTGATGGAGGCCGCGGGCATCGGCGGCGTGATGATGGGGGTCGTCCTGGTCCCCGGGCTGCTCGCGGCCGGGGTCGGCGCACTGATCTTCACCGGACTGGGGTCCTGGACAGGTCTGGGGACGTACTCCCTGGTCATCGCCCACGTGCCGGCGGCCGGCCGCCCCGACGTCGCCGGCTTCGGCTGGGCGGTCGCCATCGGCGTGGCCGCCGCCCTGCTCGGCGCCGCCATCCGCCGGCCCGCGCTCCTCCTGCAGGCCCACGTCGATCGCCGACGCGTTCCGCTCACCGTCCTGGCCGGCGTGCTGGTGGGCGTGGTGGCCTTGGTCTACGCGGAGTGGACCGGCAGGGCGGCGTCCGGAGTGATGTACTCCGGACAGAGCGCGCTGGGCCCGCTGCTGGCGGACCAGGCCGGCTACACGGCGGGCACCCTGGTGATCCTCGTGGTCTGCAAGGCGCTCGCCTACAGCCTCTCCCTCGGCGCCTTCCGCGGCGGACCGGTCTTCCCGTCCATGTTCGTGGGCGCCGCCGGCGGCCTGGCCATGGCCCATCTCCCCGGCCTGGACGTGACGTCCGGCTTCGCGATGGGCGTCGGAGCGATGTGCGTCGCGATGCTGAAACTGCCGATGACGGCCGTCCTCCTGGCCACGCTGCTGCTCGGCACGCAGGGCATCACCGTGATGCCGCTCGTGATCGTCTCGGTGGTGGTCTCCTACGTGCTGTCCCTGCGACTCACCCCGGCACCCCCGCCGTCACCGGTCCCGGACGCGGGACCCCGGTGAGAGCCGGTCGGCCATCACCGCAGGTCGGGGATGCCTCGTGTGTGCCGCCCGTGGATCCTGGGCACACCTGACCCGATGGAGCCCGACGGACGCGGCGACCCCGGCCTCTTCGGACCCGGCTCGGTCACCTGGCAGCTGCACGGCGACCCCATGATGTGGGTCGCCGGGATCCGTGCGCTCTACCTCCAGGCGCTGCACCCCCGCGCCGTACGGGGCGTCTTCCAGAATTCGGACTTCCGGCGCGACGCCTGGGGCCGCCTGATGCGCACCGCCCACTTCGTCGGGACGACCACGTACGGCACGACCGCCGCAGCGGAGAAGGCCGGCGCCCGGGTGCGCGGGATCCATCGCAGGCTGACCGTCACCGACCCGGAGACCGGTGAGCCGTACCGGGTCGACGAGCCGGAGCTGCTGCTGTGGGTGCACTGCGCCGAGATCGACTCCTACCTCCATGTGCTGCGCCGCTCCGGATTCCGCCTCACGGACGCCCAGGCCGACCGGTACGTCGCGGAGAACCGCGTCGGAGCCCGCCTCGTCGGGCTCGACCCCGCAGGAGTCCCGGCGGACCAGGCAGAACTGGCCGCCTACTTCGAGAAGACGCTCCCCGAACTGGCCGCGGGCACGGAGGCCCGTGACGTGGACGACTTCCTCACGCGTCCCCCCGTCCACCCGCTGCTCGTGCCGGCGCGCGCCCTGCTGTGGCGGCGCGTGGCGCGGCTCGCGTACGGCGCGCTGCCGCCGTACGCCCACGCGCTGTACGGCCGGCCGGCCCCGCCGCCCGCCGCGGGCACCAGGAGCCTGCGCACCACGGGCACCACACTGCGCCTCGTTCCCGCGACGCTGCGCTGGCAACTCCCGCCCAAGCACATTCTCTCGGCCGTGTCACGGCTCGGCCCCGGCTCCCGCCCTGCCGCGTACAAAGTCGGCTGACGGCTCGCCATACTGGACGGGGCCCGGGGGAGGGCCCGGGGGAGGGCCCGGGGTCGAGCAGTGAGTGACGGGGGCGATCACACGCGATGGCGGAGAGCAGGCTGATCCAGGGCCGGTACCGGCTGCTGGATCTCATCGGGCGCGGCGGCATGGGCGAGGTGTGGCGGGCGCGCGACGAGTCGCTGGGACGCCACGTGGCCGTCAAGTGCCTCAAACCGCTCGGCCCGCACCACGACCAGGCCTTCACCGGCGTGCTGCGGGAGCGGTTCCGGCGCGAGGCGCGGGTGGCGGCCGCCCTCCAGCACCGCGGGGTGACCGTAGTCCACGACTTCGGTGAGGCCGACGGCCTGCTGTATCTGGTGATGGAACTGCTGGAGGGACTCAACCTCGGCCAGGCACTGGAGGAGAACGAGCACCGCCCCCTCGCCGTCGACGAGGTGATCGACATCGCCGGACAGGTGACCGCCGCGCTCGACTACACCCACCGGCAGGGCATCGTGCACCGGGATCTGAAGCCGGCGAACATCATGCGGCTGAACGACGGCACCGTGAAGATCTGCGACTTCGGTATCGCCCGGCTCGGGCACGACATCGGGTTCACCTCACGGCTCACCGGCACCGGCATCGCGATGGGCACCCCGCACTACATGTCACCGGAGCAGATCAGCGGTTCGGAGGTCGACGAGCGCAGCGACCTCTACTCGTTCGGCTGCGTGCTCTACGAAATAGCCACCGGGGCACCGCCGTTCGACCTGGAGGACGCCTGGTCCATCCTGGTCGGCCACCGCGACACCGTGCCCGAGCCACCCCGCCGCCACCGCGCGGAACTGCCGGAGTACCTGGAGCTGATCATCCTCGACCTGCTCGCGAAGGAGCCCGGGCAGCGCCCGCGGGACGCCCGGGAACTCGCCCACCGGATCGACGCCGGGCGCGGCACACCCCGGTACGTGCCGACGGTCGTCACCCCCGCCGTCGGGCCGTCCTCCTCGGCACAGCGGTCGTTCCGTTCCGCCACCCCGTCGGGCGAGGAGCAGTCCTCGCACGCGTCACGGCTGCCGTCCTGGACCGAGGGCATGACGACCGGCCACAAGGCCACCGGCGCGGGACTGCGCACCACTCCGCCGGACCCCTCGGCCGGACTGACCGGCGAGTGGATCGCCCGCCCCTCGACCACCGTGACATCGCGGCGGTCCGCCGCCGAACGACCCGCACCGTCGAAGGAGTCGCTCACCGCCCTCGCCGGGCGGCACGACTCCGGACTGAGCCTCGGACGGCGCGGCCGGTGGGCCGAGGCGGGCGAGGTCCACCGCTCCGTCGCCGCCGAACGCGAGCACCTCCTGGGGCCCGACCACCCCGACACGCTCACCAGCCACTACGAGGTCGGCTTCACCCTCAGCCGCACCGGCCGCCCCGCCGAGGCGCTCGGCGAGTACGCCCGGGTCGCGCAGTCCCGCGAGCGCGTGCTCGGCGCCGATCATCCCGACACCCTCGCCGCCCGGCAGGAAATGGCTTACGTGCTGGGCCAGTTGGGCCGCCACTTCGAGGCCCACCAGGCGTACACGTCGGTGCTCGCCGTCCGCGAACGCGTCATGGGCGCCGACCATCCGGACACCCTGCGCTGCCGCCACAACCTCGCCTTCAACCTCAGCCGGCTCGGACGCCTGGAGGACTCGTACCGCATGGCCGGCGAGGTCGCCGCCGCCCGGGGCCGCGTGCTCGGCGCGACGCATCCCGACACGCTCGTCACCCGCTTCGAAGTCGGCTACGCACTCGGCCAGTTGGGACGCTGGACCGAGGCGCTGCAGACCTACCGGGAGGTCGCGGAGAGCCGCTCCCGGGCGCTCGGCCCAGACCACCCGGACACCCTCGCCGCCCGCTACGAGGTCGGTATCAGCCTCGGCCGGCTCGGCCGCAGCGCCCAGGCCCTCGACCTCTACAGAGCGCTCGTCGACGACCGCACCCGTGCGCACGGCCCCGACCACCCCGAGACCCTGCGCGCCCGCCACGGCCTCGGCGTGAACCTCGGCCGCATGGCCCGCTGGGAGGAGGCGCTCGCCGAGTCCCGCGACGTGTGCGCGCTGCGCGAGCGGGTCCTCGGCGCGGACCACCCCGACACCCTCGTCAGCCGCCGCGAGGTCGCCGTCGGCCTCGGCTGGCTCGGCCGCTGGGCCGACGCCCTCACCGAGTACCGTCGCGTCGCGACCGCCCGCGAGCAGGTGCTGGGCCCCGACCACCCCGACACCCTGGCCAGCCGCAACGACGAGGCGCACTGCCTGGAGCAGTTGGGCCACCGCCAGGAGGCCGCGGAGCTGTACCGACGCGTGGCCGTGCTGCGGCAGCAGCGGGCGGCCGCAGGACACCGCAGCGGCCTCTCCTGACGGTCCGGTCGTGTCCGGGGCGTGCCCTCCACGCCTCCGGGCCCGGACCCGGTCCGGACCTGCGGGAGCGCACCCCAGGGGCGCCCCTGCCCGCTCGACCGGCCGCCCGCCGCCTGCCGCGTACCCCTGGCCGACGTAGATCATCACGTGCTACGAAGAACCATGCCTGCACACGAGGGATACGACACCGTGATCGTCGGCGGGGGCCACAACGGACTCGTCGCCGCCGCCTACCTGGCCCGGGCCGGACAGTCCGTGCTGGTGCTGGAGCGGCTGGGGAACACCGGCGGCGCCGCCGTGTCCACCCGGCCGTTCGCCGGAGTCGACGCGCGTCTTTCGCGCTACTCGTACCTGGTGAGCCTGCTGCCCCGGAAGATCGTGCGGGACCTCGGCCTCGACTTCCGCGTCCGCGGCCGCACGGTCTCCTCGTACACGCCCGTCGAACGGGACGGACGGCCCACGGGACTGCTCGTCGGCGGGGGCGAGCGCCGTACCCGCGAGGCCTTCGCCCGACTGACCGGTTCGAACCGCGAGTACGAGGCGTGGCAGCGCTTCTACGCGCTGACCGGACGGGTCGCCCGGAACGTGTTCCCCACCCTCACCGAGCCCCTGCCGACCCGGGAGGAGCTGCGGGCCCGCGTCGACGACGAGGAGGCCTGGCGCATCCTCTTCGAGGAGCCCGTCGGCGCCGCCGTCGAGGAGTACTTCACCGACGACCTCGTCCGCGGCGTCGTCCTGACCGACGCGCTCATCGGCACCTTCGCCGACGCCCACGATCCGTCGCTGCGCCAGAACCGCTGCTTCCTCTACCACGTGATCGGCGGCGGGACCGGCGCCTGGGACGTACCCGTCGGGGGCATGGGCGCGCTCACCGACGCGATCGCCGGCGCGGCCCGCGGCGCCGGCGCGGTGATCGCCACCGGGCACGAGGTGCTGCGCATCGACACCGACGGCCGGTCCGCCGAGATCGGCTACCGCACGGCCGACGGAGAGGGCGTCGTCGCGGCCCGCCACGTCCTGGTGAACGCCTCGCCGCAGGAGCTCGCGCGGCTCACCGGCGACGAACCGCCGGCCCCCGCCGAGGGCGCGCAGCTCAAGGTGAACATGCTGCTGAAGCGACTGCCGCGGCTGCGAGACACCTCCGTCGACCCGCGCGAGGCGTTCTCCGGGACCTTCCACATCGCCGAGGGGTACGAACAGCTCGCCGCCGCGCACGCGCAGGCCGCGTCCGGCGAACTGCCCGCCGCGCCGCCCTCGGAGATCTACTGCCACTCGCTCACCGACCCGAGCATCCTCGGCCGGGACCTGGCCGAGCAGGGGTACCAGACGCTCACCCTCTTCGGACTGCACACGCCGGCCCGGCTCTTCGAGCGCGACAACGACGGCGTACGGGACGAGCTGCTGAAGTCGACGCTGGCACAGCTGGAGACGCACCTCGCCGAGCCGCTCGCGGACTGTCTGGCCACCGACGCGGACGGCAGGCCGTGCATCGAGGCGAAGACGCCGCTGGACCTGGAGCGCGACCTGCGCCTGCCGGGCGGCAACATCTTCCACCGTGACCTCGCCTTCCCGTACGCGCAGGAGGGCACCGGCCGTTGGGGCGTCGAGACGCGGCACGCCAACGTGATGCTGTGCGGGGCGGGCGCGGTGCGGGGCGGCGGGGTGAGCGGGGTGCCGGGCCACAACGCCGCGAAGGCCGTGCTGGAGGCCCTGGGCGCGGCCGGTTAGCCGGCGGCCGGCCGGTTCCGTCCTCCGCCCTCCCGCAGGCCGGGCGGGGGCGGAACCGGCGTCGACCGGTGGAGCACGTGTCAGTCCCGGGAGGCCACCCAGCCCGCCGGTGTGATGCGCGCGGCGTCGGCGGGGCGGCTCTCGTCGAAGACGACGCGCCTGCCCGAGACCACCCGCAGGGCGTCGACGTAGACGCCCCGGCCGACGTACAGCGTGTCCGTCGTGTACCGCCAGCGCAGGGCGAGCGCGGGGTCGGCCGGCAGCTCCGCGCCGAGCCGGTGCCACACCCGCCCCGACCAGCCGGTGGCCGTGCCCGCCGGATGCTCCCGCGGGTCCTCGGAGCCGTGCCGGGTCGTGAACGGGACGGGCCTCCAGCTCACGCCGCCGTCGGTGGACGCCTCGAGGACGAGCGGGTCGGAGCCGGGCTCCGTGTCCCACCACAGGGCGCAGCCGAGGCGGGCGGGACCGCCGGTGGTGTCGAGCGGGGGCAGCGTCAGGGTCGCCGTCGTGGCGCTCGCGGTCCCGGCGAACCAGGACGTACGGCCGGACGCGGGACGCACCGCGACGGCACGCGCCATGTCGGTGCCGGCGGCGACCCGGGGAGCGGAGCCGGACCGCCAGGTGCGCACGGGGTGGACGGAGTTGCCGAGCACGATCAGGAACGAGTCGGTCGTCGGGTCGAGCACGATCGAGGTTCCCGTGAAGCCGGTGTGGCCCGCCGTGCGCGGCGTCGCCATCGCGCCCATGTACCAGTGCTGGTAGAGCTCGAAGCCCAGGCCGTGTTCGTCGCCCGGGAAGGCGGTGTTGAAGTCGGTGAACATCAGGTCCACCGTCTCCGGGCGCAGGATGCGGGCCCTGCCGTAGGCGCCTCCGTTGAGCAGGGTCCGGCCGAGGACCGCCAGGTCCCAGGCGCAGGAGAAGACACCGGCGTGACCGGCGACTCCGCCGAGGGAGTACGCGTTCTCGTCGTGGACCTCGCCCCACACCAGCCCGCGGTCCAGTCCCGACCAGGGCAGCCGGGCGTCCTCGGTGGCCGCGATCCGGGGCTTCCAGGAGGCGGGCGGGTTGTAGCGCGTGCGGTCCATGCCGAGCGGGCCGGTGATCTCGTCGCGCAGGAGGACGTCGAGAGTCCGGCCGGTCAGCTTCTCCAGGACCAGCTGGAGCGAGATGAGGTTCAGGTCGGAGTAGAGGTAGGCCGTGCCGGGCGGGTTGAGGAGCGCCTCGTCCCAGACGAGCTGGAGCTTCCCCTCCCGGGTCGGCGCGTTGTAGAGGGGGATCCAGGAGCGGAACCCCGAGGTGTGCGTCAGGAGTTGACGAATCGTCACGTCCTGCTTGCCGCCGCCCGCGAACTGCGGGAGGTACGAGGCGACGGTGGCCTCCAGCTCCAGGGTGCCCCGTTCGATCTGCTGCACGGCGAGGATCGACGTGAAGAGCTTGGAGACCGACGCGAGGTCGTAGACCGTGTCGCGGGTCGCCGCGATCTGCTCGTCGGCGGGGAACTCCACGCCGGAGTCGGTGCTCTCGTCGTAGCCCGCGTACCGCACGGCCTTGCCGATCGGCTGGTGCAGGGCCACGGTGGAGCCGCGCCCGGCGAGCAGGACGGCACCGGCGAACCACGGGTGCCGGGGCGAGGGTCCGAGGAACGCCTCGGCGTCCGTGACCAGTTGGCGCAGGGGGCCGGCGAGCAGGCCGGCCTGTTCCGGGGTGCCGTGCCGCAGGGTCCGTCTGCCGTCAGCCGTCGCGGCCGCCGCGGGCCCCGCCGGGAACGGGCCGAGAGCCAGCGCACCGCCCACCGCCAGGACACCCGCGCCCCATTGACGACGTGTCAGTCCGCCGCCGGTTCTGTAGCGTGCCTGTGCCGGTCCGTTCTTCGCGCCTTCGGTCATCGGGGATCCTCCCGCTCGGGCCGCCTGAAAGTATCTTTCTGGATCTGCCGTGCCGAGTGAAAGTTTCCCGTCAGGTGCCGGTGTGTCAACCCCGCCGCGACGGGAGCGTCCAGGTCCGAAAATCTGACGGGGCATCAGAAAAACTCTTCCTTCGGCCGGAGGTCTGCGGCATCCTGCGGCCATGCAGACGGAGCTGAGCAAGAGACTGGGAATCGAGCACGCCATCTTCGGCTTCACGCCGTTCCCCGCCGTCGCCGCGGCCATCAGCCGCGCCGGCGGACTCGGCGTGCTCGGCGCGGTCCGCTACACCGCCCCGGACGAACTCGAACGCGACCTCGACTGGATCGAGGCGCACATCGACGGCAGGCCCTACGGACTCGACGTCGTCATGCCCGCGAAGAAGGTCGAGGGGGTCAGCGAGGCCGAGGTCGAGGCGATGATCCCCGAGGGACACCGCCAGTACGTCAAGGACACCCTCGCCAAGTACGGCGTGCCCGAACTCGCCGAAGGCGAGGTGTCCGGCTGGCGCATCACCGGGTGGATGGAAGAGGTCGCCCGGGGCCAGCTCGACGTCGCCTTCGAGCACCCCATCAGACTGCTGGCCAACGCGCTCGGCTCACCGCCCGCCGACGTCATCGAGCGGGCGCACGCCCAGGGAGTCCTCGTCGCGGCCCTCGCCGGCAGCGCCCGGCACGCCCGCAAGCACGCCGAGGCCGGCATCGACATCGTCGTCGCGCAGGGCTACGAGGCGGGCGGGCACACCGGGGAGATCGCCTCGATGGTGCTCACGCCCGAAGTCGTCGACGCCGTCGACCCGTTGCCCGTCCTCGCCGCCGGCGGCATCGGCAGCGGACAACAGGTGGCCGCCGCGCTCAGTCTCGGTGCCCAGGGTGTCTGGCTCGGCTCGATCTGGCTGACCGTCACCGAGGCCGACCTGCACGCGCCCGGCGTCACCCGCAAGCTCCTCGCTGCCGGATCCGGGGACACCGTGCGCTCGCGGGCCCTGACCGGAAAGCCGGCGCGCCAGCTGCGCACCGAATGGACCGACGCCTGGGACGACCCGAACGGCCCCGGCACGCTGCCCATGCCGCTCCAGGGACTCCTGGTCGCCGACGCGGTCTCGCGCATCCAGAAGTACGAGGTGGAGCCGCTGCTCGGCACACCGGTCGGGCAGATCGTCGGCCGCATGAACAGCGAACGCGCCGTCCAGGAGGTCTTCGACGACCTGACCCGCGGCTTCGAGCGCGCCGTGGACCGCATCAACCGCATCGCCGGCAGGGAGGACCACGCATGAGCACCGCCCCCAACGGTTTCTGGGCCCAGGCCGCGGCCGACCCCGACCGCGTCGTCCTCGTCACCCCCACCGGCGAGGAGTGGACCGCGGGACGCCTGCACGCCGCCTCCAACCGGCTCGTCCACGGACTGCGCGCCGCGGGTCTCACTCGCGGCGACGCGTTCGCGGTCGTCCTCCCGAACGGCGTCGAGTTCTTCGTCGCCTACCTCGCCGCCTCGCAGGGCGGCCTCTACCTCGTGCCCGTCAACCACCACCTCGTCGGCCCGGAGATCGCCTGGATCGTCTCCGACTCCGGCGCCAAGGTCCTCATCGCCCACGAACGGTTCGCCGACGCGGCCCGGCACGCGGCCGACGAGGCGAAGCTGCCCGGTGACCGGCGCTACGCCGTCGGCGCGATCGACGGCTTCCGCCCCTACGCCGAACTCCTCGACGGGCAGCCGGAGTCGGCACCGGACGACCGCACGCTCGGCTGGGTCATGAACTACACCTCCGGGACCACCGGCCGCCCGCGCGGCATCCGGCGCCCGCTGCCCGGCAAGCTCCCCGAGGAGTCCTACCTCGGCGGCTTCCTGGCGATCTTCGGCATCCGCCCCTTCGACGACAACGTGCACCTCGTCTGTTCGCCGCTGTACCACACCGCGGTGCTCCAGTTCGCGGGCGCGTCCCTGCACATCGGACACCGGCTGGTCCTGATGGACAAGTGGACGCCGGAGGAGATGCTGCGGGTCATCGACGTACACCGGTGCACCCACACCCATATGGTGCCGACCCAGTTCCACCGGCTGCTGGCCCTCCCCGAGGAGGCCCGGGCACGTTACGACGTCTCCTCGATGCGGCACGCCATCCACGGGGCGGCCCCCTGCCCCGACCATGTGAAGCGCGCCATGATCGAATGGTGGGGCCGGAGCGTGGAGGAGTACTACGCGGCCAGCGAGGGCGGCGGCGCCTTCGCGACGGCCGAGGACTGGCTGAAGAAGCCCGGCACCGTCGGCAAGGCGTGGCCCATCAGCGAGCTCGCCGTCTTCGACGACGACGGGAACCGGCTGCCGCCCGGTGAACTCGGCACCGTCTACCTGAAGATGAGCACCGGCGGGTTCTCCTACCACAAGGACGAGGGCAAGACGCGGAAGAACCGGATCGGTGACTTCTTCACCGTGGGGGACCTGGGCTACCTCGACGAGGACGGCTATCTCTTCCTGCGCGACCGCAAGATCGACATGATCATCTCGGGCGGCGTGAACATCTACCCGGCCGAGATCGAGTCCGCCCTGCTCGCCCACCCCGCGGTGGCCGACGCCGCGGCCTTCGGCATCCCGCACGACGAGTGGGGCGAGGAGGTCAAGGCCGTGATCGAACCCGCCCCCGGCCACGAACCCGGCCCCGCCCTCGCCGAGGCCGTCCTCACCCACTGCGCGACCCTCCTCGCCGGCTACAAACGCCCCAAGAGCGTCGACTTCGTCGAAACGATGCCCCGCGACCCCAACGGAAAGCTCTACAAACGACGCCTGCGGGAGCCGTACTGGGAGGGCAGGACACGGGCGTTGTGAGGAGAGCGGGACGGTCGCGCGCCGCGGCCGGCCCCCGCCGGGGCGTTCCGGTACTTGACCTCCCCGTTGTGTGGATCGAGGATCACGTGTCATGACGCCTGGACACGGCAGTACGGTGGACGGGGTGCTGCGGCGCAGTGCCCGGCGGACTCCGGCGCGACGCGCGGTCGACTACCGCGAGCGCTCCTGGACGTACGCGGAACTCGACGAGGCCGTCTCCCGCGCGGCGACCGTGCTGCTCGGCGAGGGGCTGGCCCCCGGCGACCGGGTCGGCGCCTACGGGCACAACTCGGACGCCTACCTCATCGGTTTCCTCGCCTGCGCCCGCGCCGGCCTCGTGCACGTGCCGGTGAACCAGAACCTGACCGGCGACGACCTCGCCTACATCGTCGGGCAGTCGGGCAGCGCCCTTGTGCTGACCGACCCCGACCTCGCCGGGCGACTGCCCGACGGCGTACGGACCCTGCCGCTGCGCGACGCCGACGACTCGCTCCTCGCCCGCCTGGACACCGCCCCGCCGTACGACGGGGACGAGCCGCGCGGGGACACGCTCGTGCAGCTGCTCTACACCTCGGGCACCACCGCGCTGCCCAAGGGCGCGATGATGACGCACCGGGCCCTCGTCCACGAGTACCTGAGCGCGATCACCGCCCTCGACCTGAGCGCCGGGGACCTCCCCGTCCACGCGCTGCCGCTGTACCACTCGGCGCAGATGCACGTGTTCCTGCTGCCGTACCTCGCGATCGGCGCGACGAACACCATCCTCGACGCGCCGGACCCCGGGCAGCTCTTCGACCTGATCGAGGCGGGCCGCGCCGACAGCCTGTTCGCCCCGCCCACCGTGTGGATCGGCCTGTCCAACCGCCCCGACTTCGCCGACCGCGACCTGAGCGGACTGCGCAAGGCGTACTACGGCGCCTCGATCATGCCGGTGCCCGTCCTGGAGCGGCTGCGCGAGCGGCTGCCGAAGCTCGCCTTCTACAACTGCTTCGGGCAGAGCGAGATCGGCCCCCTCGCCACCGTCCTCGCCCCCGACGAGCACAAGGGCCGCATGGATTCCTGCGGACGTCCGGTCCTCTTCGTGGACGCACGGGTGGTCGACGAGGACGGCAAGGACGTACCGGACGGGACACCCGGTGAAGTCGTCTACCGTTCACCGCAGTTGTGCGACGGCTACTGGGACAAGCCCGAGGAGACGGCGGACGCGTTCCGTGACGGCTGGTTCCACTCGGGCGACCTCGCCGTGCGGGACGCCGACGGCTACTTCACCGTCGTGGACCGGGTGAAGGACGTCATCAACTCCGGTGGCGTACTGGTCGCCTCACGCCAGGTCGAGGACGCCCTCTACACCCACGAGCAGGTCGCCGAGGTCGCGGTGATCGGGCTCCCCGACGAGCGCTGGATCGAGGCCGTCACCGCGGTCGTCGTGCGGCGCGGCGACGTCTCCGAGGCCGAACTCGTCGCCCACGCGCGGGAGAAGCTCCCTCACTTCAAGGCGCCCAAGCGGGTCCTCTTCGTGGACGAACTGCCCCGCAACGCCAGCGGGAAGATCCTCAAGCGCGAACTGCGCGACCGCTGGGGGTCCTGACCCGGCACCGGGGATCCACGGCACCGCGAGCCGGGGGGTCAGTTCGGGGACGGGACCTGCGTGCGGTCCCGCACGATGATCTTGCCGGTGTTCTCCCCGCGCAGCATGCCCAGGAACGCCTCCACGATGTGCTCGAACCCGTCGACGACCGTCTCGTCCGGAACGAGTCGGCCGCTCTGCAGATGCGGCACCGCGAACGCGTACAACTCCTCCTGCAGATCCAGGTGGTTGCTGACCAGGAAGCCCTCCATGCGGATGCTCTTCTCCACGATGTCCGCGTAGTCGAAGCGCGGGGGCGGCGCGTCGGGGGTGTTGTACTGGCTGATCGTGCCGACGCGGACGACGCGCCCGAACGTGCGCAGCACGCCCACGGCAGCGGCCAGTTGCTCGCCGCCGACGTTGTCGACGAACACGTCGATGCCGTCCGCCGCGGCCTCGCCGAGCAGGACGGCCGCGGGCCCGTCGTGATAGTCGAAGGCCGCGTCGAAGCCCACCTCCTTCATCAGGTGGGCGGCCTTCGCGGCCGAGCCCGCGCTGCCCACGAGCCGTCCGGCGCCCAGCAGCCGGGCGAACCGTCCGCTCGCCGTGCCGACCCCGCCCGCGGCGGCCGACACGAACAGGTCCTCTCCTTCCCGCAGCCGCGCGATCCGGGTCAGGCCCACGTAGGCGGTCAGGCCGGTGCCGCCGAGGACGCTCAGGTACGCGGTCGGCGGGACCCCGTCGAAGCGGGGCAGCCGTCGGACCTCCTCGGGGGTGACGACCGCGTGGGTGCGCCAGCCCCGCCGGTGGAACACGATCTCGCCCTCGGTCAGCAGGGGAGTGCGCGAGGCGATCACCCGTCCGATGGAGCGGCCCTCCAGCGGTACGCCGAGCGCGAAGCCGCCGGGCACGTCGTCCATCATCTCGCGGTGGTACGGGTCGACGGACCAGTAGAGGTTCTCCACGAGCGCGCTGCCGGCCGCGGGGGCCGGAAACGGGGACGCGACGAAGGCGAAGTGCCCGGCGGTGGGAAAGCCGTGGGGGCGGGCGGTCTGGTGCACGGTGAGCGCGGTCTCGTTCATGCCCGGACCGTAGGGCGGGAATGCCCCTCGCGGGCAGCCCGTTGGCCTCATGCGACGCACCGATCCATGAGCAGTTCTCATACATGAGGTGAGCGCCCCGTGGCCCGCACGACCGACTCCGATCTCCTCCCGCAGGAACTGCGCGTCCTGGTGGCGGTCGCGGACACCGGCGCCTTCTCGGCCGCCGCCGGCACACTCGGCACGACCCAGTCCGCCGTCTCCCACTCGGTGCGTGGCAGCGAACGCAAGATCGGTGCCGTCCTCTTCGAACGCGGCCGCGCCGGAGCCCGCCCCACCCCCGCCGGCGAGCGGGCCGTCGCCCACGCCCGCCGCGTCCTGCGCCTGCTGGACGTCCTGACCGCCGAGGCACGCGACGCGGCCCGGCCCGACACCGCGCGGGGGGAACTGCGGATCGCGGCGTTCCGCAGCGCGGCACTCCACCTCCTGCCGGACGTCCTCGGGAGACTGCGCGCCCGACACCCCGGGATCGAGCCACGGGTGCGGATCGTCCGCGAGCTGGGGCGCGGCACCGCGGGCGAAGTCGTCGACGGGAAGGCCGACTTGGCCATCGCCACACTGGGCGGCTCCGTCCCGCTTCCACCGGGCCTGGTCACCAGGGAACTCCTCGAAGAGCCGTATGCCCTCGTGCACGCGACGGGCCACCGGTCCCCGCGCGCCCTGCCGCTGGTCGACTGGGCCGAGAACTGCGGCTCGGGAACCCGCGACTGGTGGGCCGCGCAGGACTGGATCCCGAAGGCGACCGTCGAGGCCGAGGACGACGGTGCGGTGCTCTCCCTGGTGAGCGGGGGGCACGGTATGGCGATCATGCCCGCGCTCTCCCTGGTCGGAGCACCGGACTCCGTCGCGATCACCGATCTGGGCCCGCGGCGTCCGACACGCCGGATCGGCTACGTCACCACCACCGAACTGGCCGCATCCGCCGTCGTGCGCGCCCTGGTGAGAGAGCTGCGAGCCGCCGCCCCGGTCGTGCGAGCCTCCCCGGCGGTGGGCCCCGACCTCCTCGTCGGCGGTAAGTGGCATACGGTGCAAGGGAGTTAGGGGCACGGAAGTCCGTACAACCCTCTCGCCGTCGGATGGGTCGCAGGGGGCATCGGGGCTTCCGAGGGGGATCCGGGTGGACGGCAGGTTCCGATCCCTCCGGCGGATGACGCCCATGTCGCCCCCGAGCCGGACCACAGTCGAATCGGGGGCGGATTCCGTGCTGCGCATCCACTTCACGCACGAGGACTTCACCCGCCTCCGGGTGGCGGGCACACCCGACCCGCTCTGGGAGATCGCCTGCAGCCTGCACCGCCTCCAGACCACCCGCGGACGCTGGGCGTACGCGGACTGGTACCGCACCACCCGGGACACCCTCGCGGGCACCGGACTCGGCGCGGCGGTCCGGCGCCTTCTCATCCCGGTCCTGCCCCGCGCGTCGTACTTCCCCGACTGCCTCACCCCGTACGAGGCGGTCGACGGGCTGGACAGGGGACTTGCCGCGATCGTCGACACGCCGCCCGCCCGCGTCGCCCGGGAGGTGAGCAGACTCGACCGGCTGGGCGCGGCCCCGCCGTGGGCTCCCCGGCTGGTGGAGCGCGGCACCCGTGAAGAGCTCGTCAGGGCCATGCGCGCGTACCACGAAGCGGTCATCGCACCTCACCACGACCGCGTCTGCGCCGCGATCGCCGGGGAGCGCGCCCTGTGGGCACGGCGGACCCTCGACTCGGGCATCGACGGGCTGCTCGCCGGGCTGTCGCCGGTCATGCGCTGGCACTCCCCGGTGCTGCACGTCGACTACGTGGAGGACCGCGACCTGTATCTCGACGGTCGCGGACTGCGCCTCGTCCCGTCCTACTTCTGCTGGCAGTTACCGATCTCGATGGCCGACGGCGCCCTGCCTCCGGTGCTCGTCTACCCCCTCGCCGACTCCCGGCCACCCGCCGCCGCCCCGCCCGCGGACGCCCCGCTCGCCGCGCTGCTGGGCGGGACCCGGGCCGCCGCCCTGCGGTCCCTGGCCGTCGGCGCCACCACCTCGGAACTGGCACGTTTCCTCGGGGTCTCGCCCTCCACCGCCACGCACCACACCACCGTGCTGCGCGACGCGGGTCTGATCACCAGTCGGCGGTGGCACAACATCGTGCTCCACACGCTCACGCCGCTGGGTGCGGCGGTGCTCCGCCGGACAACGGCGGCACCGGGAGGCTCGTCGGCCACAAGCGTCGACTTTCGGTCATGACAGCGTCCGCGGCAGGCGCAGCGTGTCCCGGCGGCCCCACCGGACCCACCGTTCGCTCGGGCACCGCTGGAGCAAGGGAGTCCGCCGCCTGGCCGGGCACTTTCGAGGACGGTCGAACGCCGTGGTCCGCAGGGGCCCGCTCTGCGAGCGTCTGCGGCGTGCACCCCGGACGCGGCGCCACCGCCCGTCCGGAACCGCGGTCCCGTCCACGCGTGTGTGGGCTCGGCCGAAGACCGGAAGACCGAAAAGGGGAAGCATGACCAGAGCCATCGCCGCCGGCGCGTTCGCACTCGTCTCCGCAGCGACCTGTCTGACGTTCGCTCCCGCGGCCTCCGCCGCTCCGCAGGCCTGCGTGACCTCGACGCTCACCACCGGGGCCAACCAGGGCGTCGGAACCGTCCGCAACAAGTCGGCCACGAGCAGCTGTGGCGACCTCAACCTCACCTACTCCGACGACTCGACCTCCCCGTACGGGGACTACTACGCCGGCCGGCTGCGCAACTCCAGCGGTGTCTGGCACACCTGCAGCAAGGGCTACGTCTGGGCCTCCGACGGCAGTCACAGCGTCAACGACTCCACGTACTGGCTGTGCACCGACGTCTCGGACAACACACCGTTCACGGTGGCGAGCCAGCTCGACGGCGGCGACTCCGTCAAGATCACGCACTGACCGGGGGCCGATCGTCCGCCGCCCGGTTCCACGCGCCACGGGGGTGCCGTCGGCTCACGCCGATGGCACCCCCGCCCGGGGCGGACCAGGGGGAGGGGCGAGTGGAGAGAGATGGGGGAGTGATGCGGATGGTCCACCCGGCCGACCAGCACCGGTTCCCGGCCCGACACCGGGACCGGCCCCGTACCGGGGCGCGGTGGCAGATCCCGAGCCCCCTCCGGCGCCCGGCCACGCTGCGCGTCACCTTCGCAGCCATCGCCGCCCTGGTCACCGCGGCCTGTGCGGCGGACCCCGCCCCGACCGCGGACCCCACCCCGCCCGCACCGGTGTCCGCCGCCCGTCTCAGCGCCGCACTGCCGGACGACCCGGTCCGCATGGTGCTGCCCGCCACCGGCGCCGAGACCCGCTGGACCCAGGGCCTCGACGTCTTCGTCCGGCAGGAGGCCCGCGCCGTCGCGGCGTCGTGCGCCCACGATCACGGGACCGAGCCCCCGACGCAGGATCCGGTCACGTTCATCCGGTACTACGAACTCCCCGACCTGGACTTCGTCACCCGGCACGGAATGAGCGGGAGCGCCGCGGTGCCCGTCGTCACGCCCGGCCCCGTGCGGACCGACACCGGGGCGCGGTCCGGGAAGGGGAGCGAGCGTCTCATCGGACGGGGGAGCGACGACGGGAAGGAGAAGGGGAGCGGAGCCGGGAGGGGGAAGAGGGGCGGCGCCGGTGATGCCGGCGACACCGCCGTCGTGCGCCGCTGCGTGACCGAGGGGACGGCGGCCGCCACCGCGCTGCGCGACACCTACGCCGCCCTCCAGGGCCAGTGGTTCGGCACCCTCGTCCCCCTGCGCCACGACCCCGCCGTGCTGCGCGCCCTGCGCACCCTGCCGGGCTGCCTCGCCCGACGCGGGATCCGGGTCCGCGACGAGAACGGTTTCTTCGCCCTCGCCGACGCGCGGCAACAGACCACCCCCGCCGACCGGCTGCCCTCCGTCGAACGCGCCCTCGGCAGCGCCTACGCGGACTGCATGCGCCCCGTCGAGGCCGTCCGCGAACCGGCCCGCCTGCGGCTGCGTGCCCGCTTCCTCGCCGACCACGCCGCCGAGGTCCGCACCCTGCGCGCGAACCTGCTCCCGGCCCTCCGCCGGGCCGCGAAGGCGCACGGTCTGCGCCTCGTCTTCCCTGCTCCGTAGCCGTACCGGCAGGATCAGGGGCCCATCGGACCCGCGAGCGGGCTTCGTCTCCGGCGGGGAGCGGCGGGCGATCAGCGGTCCGCCGGAGCGCCGAGCCCTCTCACGGACGCCGGCGCAGGTCGACGATCCGCTTCAGCTTGCCCACCGACCGTTCCAGCGACTCCGGTTCGACGATCTCCACGTCCGCGGAGACGCCGATGCCGTCCTTGATGGCCCTGCCGATCGTCCGGGCGGCGGCCTCGCGCTGTTCGGGGGTCGCGCCGGAGCGGGCCTCCGCGCGCACGGTCAGCGCGTCCATGCGGCCCTCGCGGGTCAGCCGGAGCTGGAAGTGCGGGGCGACCCCCGGTGTCCGCAGCACGATCTCCTCGATCTGCGTCGGGAACAGATTGACCCCGCGCAGGATCACCATGTCGTCGCTGCGGCCGGTGATCTTCTCCATCCGGCGGAAGACCCGGGCCGTGCCCGGCAGCAGCCGGGTCAGGTCCCGCGTCCGGTAACGGATCACCGGCATGGCCTCCTTGGTCAGCGAGGTGAACACCAGCTCGCCCTCCGCGCCGTCGGGGAGCAGCTCTCCGGTGATCGGGTCGACGACCTCCGGGTAGAAGTGGTCCTCCCAGACGTGCAGACCGTCCTTGGTCTCCACGCACTCCTGGGCGACGCCGGGACCGATCACCTCGGAGAGGCCGTAGATGTCCACCGCGTCGATCGCGAACCGCTCCTCGATCTCGCGCCGCATCTCCTCGGTCCACGGCTCGGCCCCGAAGATCCCGACCCGCAGCGAGGTGCTCCGCGGGTCCACGCCCTGCCGTTCGAACTCGTCGAGGAGGGTCAGCATGTACGACGGCGTCACCATGATGATCCGGGGCTTCAGGTCCTGGATCAGCTGGACCTGACGTGCCGTCATGCCGCCGGACGCGGGGATCACCGTGCAGCCGAGGCGTTCGGCGCCGTAGTGCGCGCCGAGTCCGCCGGTGAACAGGCCGTACCCGTAGGCGACATGGACGATGTCGCCGGGACGCCCGCCCGCCGCGCGGATCGAACGCGCCACCATGTCCGACCACATGGACAGGTCGTTCTCCGTGTACCCCACGACGGTGGGCCGACCGGTCGTCCCGCTCGACGCGTGCAGCCGACGGATGCGGTCCTGCGGCACGGCGAACATCCCGTACGGGTAGTTCGCGCGCAGGTCCGCCTTGACCGTGAAGGGGAAGCGGGACAGGTCGGCCAGCGAGCGGCAGTCGTCGGGGCGCAGGCCCGCCTTGTCGAACGACTCCCGGTAGAAGGGCACGTTCTCGTACGCGTGCCGCAGTGACGCGCGCAGCCGCTCCAGCTGGAGCGAGCGCAGTCCCTCCGCGTCGAGCCGCTCGCCCGCGTCGAGCAGGCCCTTCGGATCCGTGGAGTCCGTCATCGCCACTTCTCCCTCACCAACCATGCCATTCCGGACGACCGATCATTCGGTCGTGCTGTTCCGGATCAGTAATTCAGGTGGAGCCGCGTCCGTGCAAGGGGTCCGTCGGCGGTTTTTCCCGGAGCGGGGTGGTGAGGAGGCCCTCAACGCACCAGGCAGGGGCGTTTCGGGTCGAACTCCCAGCCGGGGACGAGATGACGCATGCCGACGGCGTCGTCACGCGCCCCGAGCGCCTTCGTCCGGTACAGCTCGTGCGCCGCCAGCAGCCGGTCCATGTCGAGCCGGAGGCCCAGCCCGGGGGCGTCGGGCACCGCGATCTCGCCGTCGACGATCCGCGGCGGCGCGACCGTGAGCCGCTCCAGGCCCTCCTGCCAGATCCAGTGCGTGTCGAGGGCGTTGTACGGGCCGGGGGCGGCGGCGCCGCAGTGGGTGACCATGGCGAGTGAGATGTCGAAGTGGTTGTTGGAGTGGCAGCCCCAGGTCAGCCCCATCGCGTTGCACAGCTGGGCGACGCGCACCGAGCCCCGCATCGTCCAGAAGTGCGGGTCGGCCAGCGGGATGGAGACCGACTGGAGGGCCAGGGCGTGGGTCAGCTGCCGCCAGTCCGTGGCGATCATGTTGGTCGCCGTGGGCAGCCCCGTGGCCCGGCGGAACTCGGCCAGGACCTCCCGGCCGGAATAGCCGTCCTCGGCGCCGCAGGGGTCCTCCGCGTAGGCGAGCGTGCCGACGAGGGGCGCGCACAGCTCGACCGCCTCGCGCAGCGACCAGGCGCCGTTCGGGTCGAGCGTGATCCGGGCCTCGGGGAAGCGGTCCTTGAGCGCGCGGACGGCCCGGACCTCCTCCCCACCCTCCAGGACGCCGCCCTTGAGCTTGAAGTCGCGGAAGCCGTACAGCTCGTGGGCCGCCTCTGCCTGCCGGACGACGGCCTCCGGGGTGAGCGCCTCCTCGTGCCGCAGGCGGTACCAGTCCACGTCCGCGTCGGGCTCCCGCACGTACTCCAGGTCCGTGCGATCGGCATCCCCGACGTAGAAGAGATAGCCCAGCACCCTGACGGAAGAGCGTTGTTGGCCGTCGCCGAGCAGGGCGGCCACCGGCACGTCGAGATGCTGGCCGAGCAGGTCGAGCAGCGCCGACTCGACGGCGGTGACGGCGTGCACCGTCGTCCGCAGGTCGAAGGTCTGGGCACCGCGCCCGCCGGCGTCCCGGTCGCCGAACCGGTCCCCGATGGCACGCAGCACCCGCTGGAAGTCGCCCACCTTCGCACCGAGCACGAGGGGCTCGGCGTCGCGGAGCGTCCGGGTGATCCGCTCCCCGCCGGGCACCTCGCCGAGTCCGGTCCGCCCCTCGGAGTCCTTGAGCACGACCACGTTGCGGGTGAAATAGGGCCCGTGGGCACCCGAGAGGTTCAGCTCCATGCAGTCCCGCCCCGCGACGGGATAGACGGAGAACTCGGTGACGGTCGGCTGCTGACTGCTCATCAAAGTCCTTGTGTACGAGGGGGACCGCGACCGGCGACCCCGGGGGAGGGCGTCGAGGCCCACTCGACCACGAGGGCGCCGACCGGGCGGTGCGACGCGTCAGGCGGCCCGGCGTACCGCTCCCACGAGCGCCAGGCCGGTGTCGAGGACGTGCTCCAGTTCGGCGAGGTCCGCCGGTCCCGGGTCGGTGAGGGGTGCGCGCACCGGGCCGACCGGCAGACCGCGCAGCCGGGCCGCGGCCTTGACCAGCGAGACCGCGTACCCGGGCACCCGGTCGCGCAGGGCGACGAACGGGACGTAGAAGTCGCGCAGCAGTTTGTTCACCGTCGCGTCGTCGCCCGCGCGCAGGGCGGCGAAGCAGGCGTCGGCGATCTCGGGGGCGAAGGCGTGCACGGCCGACGAGTAGGCGGGGACGCCGACGGTGGCGTAGGCGCGGGCCTGGATCTCGGCGGTGGCCGCCCCGTTGAAGAAGAGGAATCCGTCGGGCGCGGCGAGGGTGAGGCGCTGGAGCCGGTCGAGGTCGCTGTGCCCGTCCTTGAGCCCGACGACAGTGGGGATCTCCGCGATGGCGCGCAGACCCCCGGGGGTGAAGGCGACCGGCCCGCGCTGGTACGCGATCAGGGGCAGTCGGGTGCCCGCGGCGATCCGGCGCAGCTGCTCGACCAGCCCCTCCTCGGGCGCCTCGACGAGATAGTGCGGCAGCACCAGCAGGGCGTCCGCGCCGGCCTCCTCGGCGATCCGGGCGAACCGCAGCGCCTGCGCCCAGCCGTATCCGACGCCGGCGACCACCGGCAGCCGGCCGTCCGCGACCGCGACCGTGTCGGTGACCACCGAGCGGTACTCGTCCTCGTCCAGCGCGCTGAACTCGCCGGTCCCGCAGGCGGGGAACACGGCGCCGGGTCCGGTGGCCAACTGGCGTGCCAGATAAGCCCGGTAGGACTCCGGGTCCAGATCGCCGTCGCCGGTGAAGCTGGTGAGCGGGAACGACAGCACGCCGTGCGCCATGCCCTCCCGCAGCCGCTGGACCACGTGCTCCGTCCGCGCGTCGAACCCTGCCATGATGCTCATCCCCGTATGCAGATGACGTCTATGTATGAGAACAGAGATTAGGTTCGTGAATCGCTCCGGTCAATATGGGAGGCGGCACGGATTTACGATGGGCGCCATGCCGGAGAGCCCAGGAGTGCGCGGAGTGAAGTCGGCGGCCCGCACCGTCGCGCTGCTGGAACTGCTCGCCGACCGCGGCGACCGGCCGGCGCGTCTCGACGAACTGGCCGGGGCGCTCGACGTGCCGCGCAGCAGCATGTACCAACTGCTGCAGACCCTCGTCGACTGCGGCTGGGTGCGCTCCGACACCACCGGCTCGCTGTACGGCATCGGCATCCGTGCCCTGCTCACGGGCACCAGCTACCTGGACAGCGACCGCCGGGTCCGCGCGGCCCGCCCCCACCTCGACGAGGCCTCCGAGGCACTCGGCGAGACCCTCCACCTCGGCCGGCTCGACGGTGGCGACGTCGTCTACCTCGCCACCCGGGAATCGCACGAGTACGCGCGCACCATCAACCGCGTCGGCCGCCGCGTCCCGGCGCACGCCACCGCGCTCGGCAAGGCCCTGCTCGCCGAGCGCCCCGACGGTGACCTGCCCCTGCCCGCCGAGCCGCTGGCCGCCCTCACGGCCGGCACCCACACACTCCGCGCCGACCTGCTCGCCGATCTGGCCGGCGTGCGGGAGCGCGGCTACTCCGTCGACCGCGAGGAGACGGTGACCGGCATCGTGGGCTTCGGTTTCGCCCTGCGCTACGACACACCGGCCGCCGACGCCATCAGCTGCTCGGTCCCGGTGGCCCGGCTCACCGCGGAGCACGAGGCCCGCGTCGTCGCCGTCATGCGGGAGACGCGGGCCGCCATCGAGACCCTCCGGTCACCCGCCGCGGGCACACCGGACTGGCGCTGACCTCGGCGCACACGCGCAGGACCGCGCCGGGGCGGGGGACGGCCACCGGCGCGGTCAAGGGGGTCAGGGCTTCGACGCCGTGGCGGCGGAGCCCTCCGGGTGCGGGCCGAACGCCGTGAGGAAGCGGTCCCGGAACGTGTCCATGCGCCACTCCGGCGCGTTGTCGGCCGGCTTCAGGCCGTCCGTCCAGCCCCAGTCGGAGACCCGGTCCAGCACCTTCGGGTCGTGCGCGACGATCGTCACGGGGACGTCGCGGCTGGTGCTGCCCGCGGTGACCGTCGGGACGGGCTGGTGGTCGCCGAGGAACACGAGCACGGTGTTCTTGTCGCCGTACTTCTCGACGTACTCGGTGAGGCTGTGCAGCGAGTACTCGATGGCCCGCCGGTACTCCGTGCGAACGCTCTCCGGGTTCTTCCAGACCTCCTTGGGGTCCTTGCCCTCCTTCTTGACCTTCTCGAACACCGACCCGTCGCCGAGGTCGTTCCAGTCGATCATGTGGGCGACGGGCGCCCAGGGGTTGTGACTCGAGGCCAGGATGATCTCCGCCATCATCGGCCCGCGGTCCTTCTTGCCGTGCTCCAGCCGCTCGAAAGCCTCCAGGCTGAACTGGTCGGGCACGGGCGTCCAGCTGAAGTACGGGCCCTTGTAGCCGAGGTGCTCGGAGTCGTAGATGTGGTCGAGGCCGAAGAACCTGCCCTCGGGCCACGCCCGTCGGACACCCGGCACGATGCCGACGGTGCGCCAGGCGCCCGTCTTGCGGAAGTAGCTGGTGAGGGTGGAGCGGTCGCTGGTGGTCAGACTCCGGTACCGCTGCTGGTTCTTGATCCACAGACCGGACAGGAAGGTGGAGTGGGCCAGCCAGCTGCCGGCGCCCGTGACGGGAGAGCGCAGCCAGCCGCTGCGCGAGGAGAACCCGGCCGACTTCAGCCGGTCGTTCCCCTGGGTGAGGGCGGTGTCGATCTGCCGGGACATCGCCGGGTCGTCGATCGCCGTCCGGCCGTAGCTCTCGATGAACGTGAACAGGACGTCCTTGCCGCGCAGTCCGGTCAGCAACTGGTCGGGCGGGGTGTCGGCGAACGCGTCGACCGAGGCCTGCCGTTCGAAGACCTCGCCGTCGTGCAGGCCCGCCTGCACCTGACGCACCCGGTTCTGGACGATCCTCGCGTCGATCTGCGAGGCGACGGGGACGCCGGTGAACTGCACGCCGAGCGTCACGCAGGTGATCCAGGCGGTACCGAGGACGAGGACCGTTCGGCCGGCGACGGGCCGGTTGCGGACCATGACGTCGGTGAGCCGGGCGACGGCGAGGGTCATCAGCACGAGCAGCGCGACGACGAGCGCGACGACCGCGATCAGCGCCACCACCTCGCCGGTCCGGCCGAACGACTCCCGCACCCAGTCCGCCGCGTTGCCGAACAGGCTCCAGTCCAGCACCAGGTCGAACGGCCGGACCAGGACGGAGTAGAAGCCCATGTCCACGAGCTTGAGGACGGTCAGCAGACCGAGCAGGGCGCCCACGACGTAGGACACGATCCGCCGCGGCCTCGGCGGGAGTGCCAGCAGCAGCGCCGCGAGGAGCACCCCTTCCGCAGGGATCCGCAGGAAGGCGGCGACACTGAGGCGGTCGAGCCGGTTCGGCACGACGAGGGCGAAGAGCACGAGGACGCCGGCGAGAACGGTCGTCCCGACGGTCACCCCTCGCGCCACGCGGGGGTGGGACACCCGCCAGCCACCCCGGCCGCTTCGTGCGGGCGGCGCGGGCGGTCCGGCGACGGCACCGGCCTCCTCCGGAGCGACGGCCTCTTCTGGAGTGACGGCCCCCTCTGGAGTGACAGTCTCCTGTGGAGTGACAGCCTCTTCCGGGGCGGCGGCCTCTGCCTCCGGGGTGGCGGACGGTTCCCGGTTCTTCGGCTCCGTGTCCGTCTCGGTGTCCCCGCCGTGGTCCGGCCGCGGTGTGGCGTCCGGGCTCTCGACGGCATCCGCGTCCTGACCGGGTGCGCCCTCCTGGTCCGGGGCCCTGTCCTCGTCATCGCCCGGGCGCGCGGGACCGTCGGATACGGAGTCCGCCGCGGCGTCCTCGGAGGCGTCGACGTCCGGTACGTCCGGGTCGGTCGGAGGCGTGTCCGTGTCGGCGGGGGTGTCCGGGGCAGCGCCCGCGGGTGTTCCGCCCGCCCCGCCGGACTCCGGGCCGGGGCCCGCGTCCTGGTCCGGCCGGGGTTGCTCCGGGAGTCGACTGGAGCGCGTGGTGTGCGACACGCCGATGGTCCTTCCGTACGGGCCCCGTGATGACACGACCGACCACGCCCCGGGGCAGGGCAGGGGTGCCATCATCCGTACGGCTGATCTTCACCCACCGTTCAACCTGCGGCGTCCGTGCCGGGCAAAGAGTTCGCCAGGTCTCCGGGGGTCCGGTCAGTGGGCCGCGTCGGCGGCGACCGACCGGGCCCAGCGGTAGTCCGCCTTGCCGCTGGGGGAGCGCTGGATCGAGTCGGCGATCACGAGCTGGCGCGGGATCTTGTAGCCCGCGAGGTGGCCACGGCAGTGGGCCTGGATGTCGTCGAGCGAGGGGAGCGGCGCGCCCGTGCGCAGCTGCACGACCGCCGCCACGTGGTTGCCCCACCGAGGGTCGGGCACTCCGGCGACCAGGGCGTCGTACACGTCCGGATGCGACTTGAGGGCCTGCTCGACCTCTTCGGGATACACCTTCTCGCCCCCGGTGTTGATGCACTGCGAGCCGCGGCCGAGCACGGTGACGATGCCCTCCTCGTCGACGGTGGCCATGTCACCGAGCAGCACCCACCGTTCCTCGCCCCGCCGGAAGAAGGTCTCGGCGGTCTTGCCGGGGTCGTTGTAGTAGCCGAGCGGCACATGGCCGCGCTGGGCGACCCGGCCCGGCTCGCCCACCGCGACAGGCTCGTACGTCGCCGGGTCGACCACCTGCGTACGGGAGTTGACGCGGATCCGGAAGCCGCGCTCCGGGCCGGAGTCCGGTGTCGCGGTGCCGTTGAAACCCGACTCGGACGACCCGAAGTTGTTGAGCAGCATCACGTTCGGCACGAGGGACTGGAACTGCTCGCGCACCGTGTCCGACATGATCGCCCCGGACGAGGACACGCTGAACAGGGAGGAGCAGTCCGTGCCCTTCAGAGGACCGCTCAGCGCGTCGATCAGCGGGCGCAGCATCGCGTCGCCGACCAGGGACACACTGGTGACCTTCTCCCGCTCGATGGTGCGCAGGACCTCCTCGGGCGCGAACTTGCGGTGGATCACCACGCGTTGGCCGAAGTTGAAGGCGATGAACGCCGTGAGCGTCGACGTGCCGTGCATCAGCGGGGGAGTGGGGAAGAACGTGATGCCCGCGCCGCCCGCCGCCACACGCTCGGCGAGTTCCTCCGGCCGGGCGACCGGCTCGCCGGTCGGCGCGCCTCCGCCGAGCCCCGCGAAGAACAGGTCCTCCTGCCGCCACATCACCCCCTTCGGCATGCCCGTCGTGCCGCCGGTGTAGATGATGAACTGGTCGTCCGCCGACCGGGCGGGGAAGCCGCGCTCCGATGATCCGGCCGCCGCCGCGGCGGCGAACTCCACCACGTCCGGCGTGCTCGCCCCGTCGGGCCCCCCGGCGGGAGCGCCCACCCGGACGAGGTGCCGCAGCCGCGCGGCACGCGGCCGCGCCGCCGCCACCCGGTCGGTGAACTCCGCGTCGAAGACCAGCGCCACGAGATCCGCGTCCTGGTACAGGTAGGCCAGCTCCTCCTCCACGTAGCGGTAGTTGACGTTGACCGGCACCACCCTCGCCTTCAGGCAGGCCAGGACGGTCTGGAGGTATTCGACGCCGTTGTAGAGGTGGAGGCCGAGGTGTTCCCCGGGGCGGATACCGCTGTCGATCAGATGGTGCGCGAGACGGTTCGCCGCCGCGTCCAGCTCGGCGTACGTCAGGCGCCGTTCCGCGCCCGTGCCGGGATGGTCGACGTACACGAGCGCCTCGCGGTCCGGGACCACGTCGACGACCGACTCGAACAGGTCGGCAAGGTTGTACTCCACCGTTCCTCCTGACCGTGTACGTCCGTCCGTCACTGGGCGGGCCTCGGCCCGACGGTCATCAGAGCAAAGCCCGACCGAACTGTGAAGGGCCGCGGCAGAAGAAATCTGACTGAGTGTCAGAAAACCCTTGTACTGGTCGCACGCCTCCTGCAACCTGTTCTCGCATCCGAGACGGGAGGACGGCTATGGGTGGGACGGAACACCTCACCGTGCAGCGCGAAGGCGCCACACTGGTGCTCACGCTCAACAGGCCCGAGGCCAAGAACGCGCTCTCACTGCCGATGCTGGTCGGCCTGTACGACGGCTGGGTCGAGGCCGACGAGGACGACACGGTCCGCTCGATCGTGCTCACCGGCGCCGGGGGCACCTTCTGCGCCGGGATGGACCTCAAGGCACTGGCCGGGAAGGGCATGGAGGGCGAGCAGTACCGGGACCGGCTCAAGGCCGATCCCGACCTCCACTGGAAGGCCATGCTGCGCCATCACCGCCCCCGGAAACCGGTGATCGCCGCCGTCGAGGGGTACTGCGTCGCGGGCGGCACCGAGATCCTCCAGGGCACCGACATCCGGGTGGCCGGCGCCTCCGCGACCTTCGGGCTCTTCGAGGTCAGGCGCGGCCTGTTCCCGATCGGCGGCTCGACCGTCCGGCTGCCACGCCAGATCCCGCGCACCCACGCCCTCGAAATGCTCCTCACCGGGCGCGCCTACTCCGCGCGGGAAGCGGCCGACATCGGGCTCGTCGGCCGGGTCGTGCCCGAGGGAACCGCCCTCACCGAGGCCCTCGCCGTCGCCGAACAGATCAACGCCTGCGGCCCGCTCGCCGTCGAGGCCGTCAAGGCGTCCGTGTACGAGGCCGCCGAACTCACCGAGTCCGACGGCCTCGCCGCCGAACTGCGGCGCGGCTGGCCGGTCTTCGACACCGCCGACGCCAAGGAGGGCTCCCGGGCCTTCGCCGAGAAGCGCCCGCCCGTCTACCGGCGCGCCTAGGGGGTGCCGATCGGATCAGTCCGGGGCCGCGGCGCCTGGCACGGCGCCCCGGCCCGCCTCCCGCGCCGAGCCGCTCGCGGACGCGGCGCGTCCGACCTCCGAAGGAGAGATCCGGGATGCCCGAAGTCCTCAAAGCCCCCCTCGTCGTCGAGTTCCCCTTCACCCGCTCGCTCGGCCCCGTGCAGAGCGCCTTCCTCACCGGCCTGCGCGAACGCGTCGTCCTCGGGGTACGGACCACCGACGGACGCACCCTCGTCCCGCCCGTCGAGTACGACCCGGTCACCGCCGAGGAGATACGCGACCTCGTCGAGGTCGCCCCCACCGGCACGGTCACCACCTGGGCCTGGAACCACGAACCCCGCCGCGGCCAGCCCCTGGACACCCCGTTCGCCTGGGTCCTCGTCCGGCTGGACGGCGCCGACACCGCCCTGCTGCACGCCCTCGACGCCCCCGGCCCCGACGCCGTCCGCACCGGGATGCGCGTCCGCGTCCGCTGGGCCCCCGAACGCTCCGGCGCCATCACCGACATCGCCTGCTTCGAACCGTACGACGGCGGGCCCGGTGAACCCACCGGCCACGACGGCCGGTTCGAGAACCCGGTGACCGGAATCGTCGCGGCCGCCCGCCTCGACTACGTCTACTCCCCGGGCCGCGCCCAGACCGCCTACATCGAGAACCTCTCCGAACGGCGCACCGTCGGCGAACGCTGCCCGTCCTGCCACAAGGTGTACGTCCCGCCCCGGGGCGCCTGCCCCACCTGCGGCCTGGCCACCTCCGAACAGGTCGAGGTCGGCCCGCGCGGCACCGTCACCACGTACTGCATCGTCAACATCAAGGCGAAGAACCTCGACATCGAAGTGCCCTACGTCTACGCGCACATCGCCCTCGACGGGGCCGGACTCGCACTGCACGGCCGGATCGGCGGCATCCCCTACGACGAGGTGCGGATGGGGCTGCGGGTCGAACCCGTGTGGGCGGAGGGCGGCCGCCACCCCGACCACTACCGGCCCACCGGCGAACCCGACGCGGACTACGAGACGTACAAGGAGATGCTGTAGATGCGGCCCACCAGGGACATCGCCGTCGTCGCCTTCGGGCAGACCGACCACCGGCGCACCTCCGACGAGCACTCCGAGGTGGAGATGCTCCTCCCGGTGCTGCACGACGTCCTCGACCGGACGGGCCTGCGCACCGCGGACATCGGCTTCACCTGCTCCGGCTCCAGCGACTACCTCGCCGGCCGCGCCTTCTCCTTCACCATGGCGCTCGACGGGGTGGGGGCCTGGCCGCCGATCTCCGAGTCGCACGTGGAGATGGACGGCGCCTGGGCCCTGTACGAGGCGTGGACGAAACTGCTCACCGGCGACGCCGACACCGCGCTCGTGTACGCCTACGGCAAGTCCTCGCCCGGCTCCGTGCGCGACGTCCTGACCCGGCAGCTCGACCCGTACTACGTGGCCCCGCTGTGGCCCGACTCCGTCGCGCTCGCCGCGCTCCAGGCACAGGCGCTCATCGACGCGGGCGAGACCGACGAGCCCGCGCTCGCCGGCGTCGCCGCCCGCAGCCGCGCCGACGCGCGCACCAACGCCCACGCCCAGCTGCGCGGTCCGGTCCCGCAGGGCGACTACCTCGTCCGGCCGCTGCGCACCGGGGACTGCCCGCCCATCGGCGACGGAGCCGCGGCCGTGATCCTCGCCGCCGGCGAACGGGCCCGTGACCTGTGCGAACGACCCGCCTGGATCCGGGGCATCGACCACCGTGTCGAGGCGCACTCGCTCGGCGTGCGCGACCTGACCGACTCCCCGTCCACCCGGCTCGCGGCGGAACGCGCCGGAGCCTTCGAACGGCCCGTCGACACCGCCGAGTTGCACGCACCCTTCACCTCCCAGGAGGTGGTGCTGCGCAAGGCGCTGCGGCTCGGCGACAGCGTGTGCGTCAACCCGTCGGGGGGTCCGCTCGCCGCCAACCCCGTCATGGCGGCCGGGCTGATCCGCATCGGCGAGGCCGCCGCGCGCGTCCATCGCGGGGAGTCCGACCGGGCACTCGCCCACGCCACCTCCGGCCCCTGCCTCCAGCAGAACCTGGTCGCCGTACTCGAAGGGGACGTCCGATGAGCAAGGAGCCCGTGGCCGTCGTAGGCATCGGCCAGACCAAGCACGTGGCGGCGCGCCAGGACGTGTCCATCGCGGGCCTCGTCCGCGAGGCCGCCCGACGCGCCCTCGACGACGCCGAGCTGACCTGGGTCGACATCGACGCCGTGGTGATCGGGAAGGCACCCGACTTCTTCGAGGGCGTCATGATGCCCGAGCTCTACCTCGCCGACGCCCTCGGCGCGGTGGGCAAACCGATGCTGCGGGTGCACACCGCCGGGTCCGTCGGCGGGTCGACCGCCCTCGTCGCCGCCAACCTCGTCGCCGCCCGCGTCCACGGCACCGTCCTCACCCTCGCCTTCGAAAAGCAGTCCGAGTCGAACGCCATGTGGGGCCTGTCCCTCCCCGTCCCCTTCCAGCAGCCCCTCCTCGCCGGCGCCGGCGGCTTCTTCGCCCCGCACGTGCGCGCCTACATGCGGCGCACCGGAGCCCCCGACACGGTCGGCTCGCTCGTCGCCTACAAGGACCGCCGCAACGCCCTGAAGAACCCGTACGCGCACCTCCACGAGCACGACATCACCCTGGAGAAGGTCCAGGCGTCACCGATGCTCTGGGACCCGATCCGCTACTCGGAGACCTGCCCGTCCTCCGACGGCGCGTGCGCCATGATCCTCACCGACCGCGCCGGAGCGGCCCGTTCGCCCCGGCCGCCCGCCTGGATGCACGGCGGCGCGATGCGCAGCGAACCCACCCTCTTCGCCGGCAAGGACTTCGTGTCCCCGCAGGCCGGCAAGGACTGCGCGGCCGACGTGTACCGGCAGGCCGGGATAGCGGACCCCCGCCGGGACATCGACGCCGTCGAGATGTACGTGCCGTTCTCCTGGTACGAACCCATGTGGCTGGAGAACCTCGGCTTCGCCGACGAGGGCGAGGGATGGAAACTCACCGAATCGGGGGTGACCGAACTGGAGGGCGATCTCCCCGTCAACATGTCGGGCGGCGTCCTGTCCACCAACCCCATCGGCGCCTCCGGCATGATCCGCTTCGCCGAAGCGGCACTTCAGGTCCGTGGCCAGGCAGGAGAGCACCAGGTCGACGGGGCACGACGGGTCCTCGGGCACGCCTACGGAGGCGGATCACAGTTCTTCTCCATGTGGCTGGTCGGCGCCGCGCCGCCCGCATCCTGAAACCGTCCCCCTCACGTGGCCTGTCCGCCACCCGGACCGATCGCTAGGCTGGCCGCGGACGACGAACCGGGAGGAGCACGGACGTGGCCGAGAGCACCATCGAGCAACACCCGCTCGCGGGCTGGGACAAGCCGGAGCTGG
The DNA here is from genome assembly GCF_036231965.1 of Streptomyces sp. NBC_01428. Classification (NCBI taxonomy): domain Bacteria; kingdom Bacillati; phylum Actinomycetota; class Actinomycetes; order Kitasatosporales; family Streptomycetaceae; genus Streptomyces; species Streptomyces sp. NBC_01428. The sequence goes on from NZ_CP109499.1 coordinate 8,079,898, forward strand.
ACCTCAGCAAGGCCGAGTGGCAGTCCAGCAGCCGAGGGCGGGGAGATGTCCAGATCGCCTTCGTCGAGGGCTTCATCGCGATGCGCAACAGCGGCCGCCCGCAGAGCCCTTCCCTGATCTTCACCCCCGCCGAGTGGGGGGCGTTCGTGTCGGGCGCCCGTGAGGGCGAGTTCGACCTCACCTGAACCGACACCGCCGGACCCTGTCCTCCCCGTCCCCGGACCCCGGCGGGGAGAGGCGGAGGACGCTCCCGCCGCGCCCGCACCCGGCCGCGCGTCTCCCTCGCGCCGCCCGCGTGCGACCGCGGAAAGGTTCCCTGAGCAGGAGCGCTCGAACAGGCTGCCCCACCGATGATCCCGGCGTACGCTGAGGTGCCTGGAGGTCACGGTACGCATCCGCATCGCCGCGCGGGCGCGACCGTGATCAGGGGGTGATCATGGGGCAGCGCAGCCTGCGTGGCCGTCGTACGCTCTTCGAGCGCGAGAGCGAACTGTCCGCCGTGGACGAGGCGTTGAGCGACCTCGCCGGGCCGCACAGGAACACCGGGGAGCCGCCCGGCCGTTCCCGCGGGGCGCTGCTGTCCTTCGCGGGCCACGCCGGCATCGGCAAGACGACCCTCCTCACCGAGGTGCGCCGCCGCTCCGCCGCCAAGGGATGCACCGTCCTGAGCGCGCGCGGCGGCGAGCAGGAGCAGCGCGTCGCCTTCCACGTCGCCCGCCAGCTCCTCCAGCCGGAGTTCGCCGGCCTTTCCGACGCCGAACTCCGCGCGACACTGGGCAGTTGGTACGCGATCGTGGGCCCCGCACTCGGCCTCTGCGCCCCCTCCGAAGGCGCCCCGCCCGACCAGCAGGGACTGCGCGCGGGCCTCGACTGGGTCCTCACCCACCTCGCCGTGCAGCGCGCCCCGATGGTGCTCGTCCTGGACGACGCGCACTGGGCCGACGCCGAATCCCTCAGCTGGCTCGCCGCGTTCGCACCCCGCGCCGACCAACTCCCGCTGCTCGTCGTCGTCGCCTACCGGCCCGACGAACTGCCCGAACACGCCGAGGCGTTCAGGAGCCTGCCCGGCCGTGCCGGCCAGCGGCCCATCGGGCTCGAACCGCTCAGCGCGGCGGCCGTCGCCCGGCTCGTCCGCGAGGACCTCGGCATCCAGGCCGACGACGCGTTCTGCCGCGAGTGCTGGGCGGTCACCGCGGGCAACCCCTTCGAGGCCGTCGAGCTGACCGCCAAGGTCCGCGACCGGGGACTGAACCCGACCGAGGACGGCGCGCACCTGCTGCGGGACCTCGCCGCCGCCGTCAAGGGCAGCGGCCTCATCGCCCGCCTCGAACGCCTCGGCACCGCGACCGTCCGCTTCGCCTGGGCCTGCGCCGTCCTCGGCACGGAGATCCGGCCCGCGCTCGCCGCCGCCGTCGCCGGACTCGGTTCCGAGGAGGCCGCCGACGCGGCGGACGCCCTGCGCACCGCCCGCATCCTCACCGGCGCCGACCCCCTGGAGTTCGTCCACCCGCTCATCGCCACCGCCGTCTACCGCGACATCCCCGGCGCCGTGCGCGTCGCCCTGCACGGCCAGGCCGCCTGGTGCGTGATCGACGAAGGACTCGGCCCGGCCGCCGCCGCGCGCCACCTCATGGAGACCCACCCCGACGGCGACACCTGGATCGTCCAGCAGCTGCGCGCCGCGGCCCGCGAGACCCAGCGCGCCGGAGCCCCCGACGCCGCCCGCCGCTGTCTCGCCCGCGCCCTGCGCGAACCGCCGCCCCCCGCCGAGCGGGCCGCCGTCCTGTACGAACTGGGCTGCGCCTCCCTGCTCACCGAGCCGGCGAACACGGTCAACCACCTGCGCGCGGCACTCGAAGAACCCATCGCCGACCCCGAACTGCGCCACAACATCGTCTACCGCCTCTCCCAGGTCCTCGCGCACAGCGACCGGCTCGCCGAGGCATCCGAGACCCTCGACGGCCAGATCCACGTCACCGGCGACGCCCGGGTACGGCTGCGCATGCAGTCCGAGCAGTTCATGTGGGACGCCTTCCGCGCCGACGAGCCCGACTCGCCCGCCCGCTCCCGCCGGCTGGCCCGGCTCGCCGACCGGCTCACCGGCCGTGACCTCACCGAGCGCTACGTCATCGGGCTGCGCGCCTGGGACGCCACCCTGCGCGGCGAACCCGCCCCGGTCGCCCTCCACCACGCCGAACGAGCCCTCGCCGGCGGCCTGGGCTGGGCCGAGGCCGACCGCGGTTTCGAGGTCCCGGTGCTGGTCGCGATGACTTTCATGTACGCCGACCGGCCGGGCCGCACGGAGGAGCTCTTCGCCACCGGCATCGCCGACTTCGAGACCCAGGGCTGGCACGGCGCCCATCTCTCCTTCGGCTACACGATCCTCGGCTACGTCCGCTTCCGCCGCGGCCGCCTCGCCGAGGCGGAGGACTTCGTCCGCGCCGGCCTCCGGCTCGCCGAACGCGTCGGGCCCGGGACCCCCGTCCACTGGTACGCGGTGGGCACGCTCGTCCAGGTCCTGCTGGCCCGCGGCCGGGTCGACGAGGCCACCCGCGCCGGCGAGCACTACGCGCTGCGCGCGCCCTTCCCGGCCGCCGTCACCTTCCCGGACGCCCAGACCGTGTACGGCGAACTCCTGCTCGCCCGCGGCCTCGCCAAGGAGGCGGCCGTCGAGCTCGCCTCCGCGGGCAGCCGGCTCGACGAACGCGGCATGCGCAACCCCTCCTGGTGTCCCTGGCAGCTCCACCTCGCCCGCGCCGAGAGCCATGCCGCCCCCGAGCGTGCCGTCGCCACGGCCCTCGACGCGGTGCAGCGGGCCCGTCAGTACGGCGCGTCCTCGGCGATCGGCCAGGCGCTGCGCGCGGCAGCGGAGGTCTCCCCGGTTCCGGACCGTGTCGGCCTGCTCGAAGAGTCGGTCGGCCACCTGGAGCGCTCCCCGGCCGCGTACGAACTGGCCCGCGCGCTGGTCGACCTCGGGACCGAACTGCGTCGCGCGGGACGCCCCAGGGAAGCCGCCGAGCACCTCTACCGAGGCCTTGACGCGGCCGTCCAGTGCGGTGCCGACGGGCTGGTCGGCGCGGCCCGTGAGGAGCTGGCGAACGCGGGACTGCGACCCCGCCGCCTGCACAGCACCGAGACGGACACCCTGACCGCCCGCGAGCGTGCCGCCGCCGCACTGACCGCGACGGATCGGACCCCGGCCCAGGTCGCGAAGGAACTGCGCATCGACGAGCAGGCCGTCGTCCGGCTGCTGTCGGCCGTCTACCGCAAGGTCGGAACGGACCGCACGGGGCTCGCCGCCGCCCTCCGGGAGCAGGCCACGTCCTGACGCGCACGGCGGGCGGGGGGACCGGCCGCGACCCGAGGCGGCGGCGTCCGGTGGGAGCTCCCGCGCGGCGCCGTGCGGTGCCGCCGGAAACCGCGGTCCGCCCGGCGACGGGAGGCGTCCCTCCCGGGTCCGAGCGGGCGGCGCCCACGGGACCCGGTGCGCCCCCCGGGCACGTACCATTGCGGCATGTCCTTCCTCCGCCGCCGCAGCGCCACGCCCGCCGGGCCCGACTTCGACGTTCTGGCCATGGACCCGGGCGACTGGCCGGGCAACCTCGGCGCGGGCCTGCTGCCCGCTCCCGACGGCAGCTGCCAGGGCGTCTTCCTGCGGTACGACCTCTTCGGCGGCCGCGGCCCCGCGATGATCATCGGCAACCTTCCGGAGGGCTCCCCGGCCCGCGACGTCGCCGAGGGCGAGGTCCCCTTTGAGGTGGCCCAGCTGTTGATCGCGCTGGAGAACGACGAGGAGGTCACCGTCACCGGCGCCGAGGACATGCCGGTGATGCAGGGCGACAACCTGCTCATCGTGCGCCGGCTGAAGCTCTCCGAGACGCGTATCTCCTGCGTCCAGTTCGACCGCAGCGACAACGTCCTGGTGACCATCGCGGCCTGGGACCGCCCGATCACCGACGACCTCTACGCGCTGCTCAAGCCGCTGCCCGCGGAGCTCTTCCAGCAGGGCTGAGGCCGAACACCCCCTCCGGCGTCACAGCTTGAGGGTGAACCACGTCGTCTTGCCCGCCTCCGTCGGCCGTACGCCCCAGTCGTCGGCGAGTGCGCGCACCAGGATCAGCCCCCGTCCCGACTCCTCGTCCTCCGTGGCCGCCCGGGGCCGCGGAAGGTGGGTGCTGTGGTCGCTGATCTCCACGGTCAGCTCCGTGGTGGTGCGGCACACGTGCAGGCCGATGGGCCCGTGCGCGTGCTGGACGGCGTTGGTGAGGATCTCCGACAGCAGCAGCCGGGCGTCGTCCGCGGTCGGCGCGCAGTCCCACGAGGTCAGTGCCTTGCTGAGGAAGGCGCGGCCCTCCGGCACGGACTCGGGCACGGGCGGCAGGTCGATGGCGGCCGTGGCCAGGGGCGCGTCGGGCAGCCGGGTGAGGAGCAGGGTCACGTCGTCGTTGTGCCCCTCCGCGTCCGGCAGCAGCGCCGCCAGCACCCGGTCCGCCGTCACCTCCAGATCGGGCGCGCCGGCGAACAGGTCCGCCAGGGTCGCGGTCAGCCGGCCGAGCTGGTCCTCGATGTCGGTGCCGGGCGTCTCGATGAGACCGTCGGTGTACAGGACGAGCGTGGCCCCCGGAGGTATCACCGCGGTGGCCTGCTCGTAGAGGACGTCACCGACGCCGAGGGGCGCGTTCACCGGGGCCTCCAGCTGGTGGGCGCCGCTGCCCGGCAAGGCCACCAGGGTCGGCAGATGGCCCGCCGAGCAGACCGTCACCTCTCCGGCGTCCGCCGAGATCACCACGTAGCAGCAGGTCACCAGCTGGTCGGGCACGTCAAGATCGCCGACGACCGTCTCCAGGGACTGCATCAGCTGCCGCGGCTGCATCCCCGTCTTGGCGAGCGCGTGCGCCGCAGACCGCAACTGCCCCATCACCGCGGCGGCCTCCAGGCCGCGGCCCATCACGTCGCCGATCAGCACACCGACCCGGCCGGCGCCCAGCGGGATCAGGTCGAACCAGTCGCCGCCCACCCCCGCCCCCTGCGTGGCGGGCCGGTAGCGGCTCGCGGTGGTCAGCCCCGGGATCGCGGGCGGCGTGCCCATGAGGCTGCGCTGGAGCGTCAGCGCGATGTGCCGCTGCTGCTCGTAGAGGAACGTCAGTTCCTCCTCCGCCTTCTTGCGGTCGCTGATGTCCCGGACGATGGCACACGCGCCGACGACCGAGCCGTCCGGGGCGCGCGTCGGCCACAGCGTGATGTCGACGTCCAGCAGGTCGCCCGAGCGGGTCAGCCGCAGCGTCTCGAAGTGCTCGACCTTCTCGCCGCGGCGCAACCGGTCCAGCAACGTGTCGATCTCCTCCCGTCGTTCGGTGGTGGCCAGCAGCGACACGTGCCGGCCCATCACCTCGGCCCGTGTGTAGCCGTAGAGCCGCTGGGCCGCCGCGTTCCAGTAGGTGATCTCGCCGTCGAGGGTCTTGGCGAGGATCGCGTCCTGCGACGACTCCACCAGGCCGGCCAGTTCGTTGATCCGGGCCTCGGCGCGCTTGCGGTCGCTGACGTCGCGGACGGCGGCGGAGACGAGGAGGCCGTCGGCGGTTTCGAGGGGGCTGAGGCTGATCTCGACGGGGAACTCGGTGCCGTTCTTGCGGAGGCCGTGGAGTTCGAGTTCGGCGCCCATGGGGCGGACCTGTCGGTTGGCGGCGTATCCGTCGCGGTGCAGGGTGTGGTGGGCGCGGAAGCGGCCGGGGACGAGGAGTTCGACGGGGTGGCCGAGGAGTTCCTCGCGTCGGTAGCCGAAGAGGGCTTCGGTCTGGGCGTTGACGAGGCGGATGGTGCCGGTGTCGTCGACGATGACCATCGCGTCCGGCGCCGCCTCCAGCAGTCCACGGAACCGTTCCTCCGCGGCCTTGCGGTCGCTGACGTCGCGGACGGCGGCGGAGACGAGGAGGCCGTCGGCGGTTTCGAGGGGGCTGAGGCTGATCTCGACGGGGAACTCGGTGCCGTTCTTGCGGAGGCCGTGGAGTTCGAGTTCGGCGCCCATGGGGCGGACCTGTCGGTTGGCGGCGTATCCGTCGCGGTGCAGGGTGTGGTGGGCGCGGAAGCGGCCGGGGACGAGGAGTTCGACGGGGTGGCCGAGGAGTTCCTCGCGTCGGTAGCCGAAGAGGGCTTCGGTCTGGGCGTTGACGAGGCGGATGGTGCCGGTGTCGTCGACGATGACCATCGCGTCCGGCGCCGCCTCCAGGAGCCCACGGAACCGTTCCTCCGCACCGGCCGGCACGGTGCCGGGCGGATCGCCGCCGCACTGGCACCGCCCCGGGTCCGCCGTATCGGCGGGACGCGTTGAAGTCCCTTTGACGAAGTCGCCCATGTCCGCCCCAGATGTGCCGCTTGGTGTGATTCGGCCCATCCCAGCGCACGCGGACCCCCGAGGGGGCGACATGTCGTTTACTGGCCCGAGCCCGGCCGAACCTGACCTCGCGGGCACATTCCCTGGTCGGTTGCCCCGGTCATCACCGTCGGGAGAACACCGGGGCCGGGCCCGCACGCGCGGACCCGGCCCCGGAAGGATGGACAGAACGACGGATACGGCTACCGGATCAGGTCGACGTCCGCGGCCCGCACGAACTCCACCCGGTGTCCGTACTGGATCTCGTAGTACATGTCCTTGCCGATCACGACCTTGTGCCCCGTCGTGTCGAAGGTCGGGGAGAAGAAGTACTCGCCCGGCACCTTGTCACCGGCCGCGTACCGCTGGCCCGCGAGGATCTTGTAGGGCAGCGGTGAGACCGCCTGGACGGGAACGCCCGCCGGGTAGGCCGCCGCCTCCGGGTACGCCCTCCCGTACACCGGGACCTCGGTGAGACCCGCCTTGGGCGTCACGACCGGGCCCGACGCCGTCACCGCGGTCGGCTGCTTCTTCGGGTTCTTGAACCAGGCCTTCTGTCCCAGGTACCAGATCGCCGTCCAGTCACCGGCACGCTCGGCCACCGCGTAGCGCTGTCCGGTGGAGACGCGCGAGGCCAGGTCGTTCACGTCGATCGTCGAGGCCGCACCGCTCGGATAGAGGCCGACGTCCTTGATCAGCGGTGAGGTCTCGTCCGGCTGGGAGTAGAGCCGCACCTCGCTGGAGCCGTGCGTGGCACAGGGCACGTCCTTCGTGACGCAGCCCGTGTACACCGGCTGGTTCTTCGCGAAGTCGGGCAGCACCGTCACCAGCGAGCCGCTCTTCGCGAGCGTGCGGTGGAAGGGGTGCCCGAGCAGGGTGAAGTAGTGCTGCCAGTCCCAGTACGGGCCCGGGTCCGTGTGCATGCCCGGGATCGTCGACGTGGTCGGTCCCGGCACGTTGTCGTGACCGAGGACGTGCTGCCGGTCCAGCGGGATCGCGTACTTCGCGGACAGGTACCGCACGAGGCGCGCCGAGGCCCGGTACATCTCCTCGGTGTACCAGGCGTCCGGCGAGGTGAGGAAGCCCTCGTGCTCCAGACCGATCGACTTCGCGTTCACGTACCAGTTGCCCGCGTGCCAGGCCACGTCCTTGGCCTTCACATGCTGGGCGATGTGACCGTCGGTCGAGCGCAGCGTGTAGTTCCACGACACGTAGGTCGGGTCCTGGACGAGGTTCAGCACCCCGTCCCAGGTCCCCTCCGTGTCGTGGATGACGATGTACTTGATGCTCTCCGACGCCGGCCGGTCGCCCAGGTCGTGGTTGCCGTAGTCGCCGTCCCCGAACTCCTCGTACGGAGCCGGGATCCACTCGCACGACACCGTCCTCGGGCACTCGGTGCCGTCGGCGGAGGCCGTCCGCAGCCCGGCGCCGCGCAGCTGCGCCGTGTCCGGGCTCAGCTTCGGCTGCGCCGCGAGCGCGACCCGCTGACCGGAGTCCGTCGTGCGCGACTCACCGCTCCGCAGCACCGCGTACACGTCGTCGGCGTACGTCGCCGCCGTGGAGCTGTCGTCGGCCCCCGAGAAGCGCGCGACCGCGCCGTACCAGTCGGCCGGGTCCGCGCTCAGCGGCCGGCCCAGGCCCTGCTGTGCGGCGGCGAGCAGGGCGGCGCCGCCCTCGACGTTCGCCGCCGCGTCCGAGCGCAGTCGCTCCGCGGAGAGCCCGGTGAGACCGGCCGCCTTCGTCAACGTCTTGAGCCGTGCCGGGAGTTCGGCGTCCGTGGGTACCTTCGTGTCCGGCAGCAGCGCCGGACGCGAGCTGTCGCCGCGGGCGTCCTCCGTGCCGTCGCTGTGGTGCGGCGACCCGGCGATCGCCGTCCGGGCGTCGGTCAGGTGCATGGGGCCGTAGCCGCCGCTGACGCTCGGGGCACCGGAGTGCGTGTCCCAGCGGGACTGCAGATAGGACACGGCGAGCAGCACGCTCTGCGGTACGTGGTACTCGCCGGCCGCGGTGGCGAAGGCCCGCTGCAGCCCTGCGGCCTCGGGCACCTCGGCGGCGGAACTCGCGGGAGCGGCGCCCAGCAACGGCAGCAGCAGCGCCGCCGAGGCGACGGTCCCCGCTGTCCTTCGGGCGCGTCTGTGTCCGGCGTTGGGGTCGGTGGCGGACCGGTGCAATGCAGCCTCCTGGGACGGTCGAGCGCGGTGGGGCGTGCGGGCCGAACGCGTCAGTGCTACCGGCTTCCGGACGATCCGTCAATCATGCGCAGGACGAGGCGATTTCCCATGTCAGCGCCGAGCGAGGAGGTTTCCGCGGCGGTGGCCCTCTCGCCTGCACGGCATCAGTGGCGTGGACCAATGACCCGAACAGCGGCAGGCCCGGACATGCCGAGGGCCCGCGGTGCGCCACCTTGCGGTGCGCTCCGCGGGCCCTCGTCCCCGGTCAGCGAGTGCCGACCGCCGCGCGTACGGCCCGACGGGCCATCTGGCAGTCGTCGTGCAGCCGCCTGAGCAGCAGCCGCTGTTCCTCGCCGGACGGCGCGGCGGCCGGCGGGGTCTGGCCCGGTGCGGCCGGGGCCGGGTCGTGCAGGGAACGCTGCACGGCCGTCTCGTAGGTACGGATCTCACGGGTCAGGACGAGCATCAGGTTGACCAGGAACGCGTCCCGGGCCGCCGGTCCCGCCGACTGGGCGAGCTGGCTGATCTGACGGCGCGCCACGGGGGCGTCGCCGAGGACGGCCCACAGGGTCGCCAGGTCGTAGCCCGGCAGATACCAGCCCGCTTGCTCCCAGTCCACCAGCACTGGACCGGCCGGTGAGAGCAGGACGTTCGACAGGAGGGCGTCGCCGTGGCAGAACTGGCCCATGCCCTGGCGCCCCGAGGAGGCGGCGATGCCGTGCACGAGCTTCTGGAGGTCTCCCATGTCCCGGTCCGTGAGCAGGCCCAGTTCGTGGAAGCGGGAGATCCGCTCCGCGTAGTCCAGCGGGGCGTTGAACGTACCGGCCGGCGGCCGCCAGGCGTTCAGCCGGCAGATGGCGCCCAGCGCCGCCCGGATGTCCGCGCGGGGCGGGGCCTCGACCGGGTGCCGCTGGAGCGCCGCGACCCGGCCGGGCATCCGCTCGATCACCAGGGTGCAGTTCTCCGGGTCCGCCGCGATCAGCCGGGGCACCCGCACGGGCGGGCGGTGCCGGACGAACGAGCGGTAAGCAGCTATTTCGTGCCGGATCCGCTCGGCCCAGACGGGGGAGTGGTCCAGTAAACACTTGGCGACGGCCGTGCTGCGTCCCGTCGTACCGACGAGGAGCACGGAGCGTCCGCTGCGCCTGAGCACCTGGACCGGAGCGAACTCCGGACAGATCCGGTGCACCGACGCGATGGCCGCGCGCAACTGGACGCCCTGAGGGCCGGACAAGTCGAGTCTCCCGCTGAGCGGTTGGGTGCCGAGCCCCGGCACGCGCCGCGCCCGGCCGGCCCCGAGTACGGGAGCCGCCTGACGCGCGGGGTCGAGGTAAGGGCCGCTGCCCACCGGGCGGGAGTGCAACGACCGGGGCGGAGCGGACACGGAGGACGATGCTGTGTACATGGGCGAAACAGATCCCTTCGTGTGCCTGCAAGTTGCTGCGCTCCCCGCCCGGTCGTCCCTGGGGTTCATCCTGGGGAATGGCCCTGCGGCAACCGGGTCGGGGTGGCGCATTCCTACCTGACACCCGACGTCCACTGGCACACCATCTGGCGCACCCTGGCGAACCCTGGCGAATAGTCGCTCAGCAACTGACAGGCGGTTACTGTCGAAATCAGCCGAGAACCTGGGGGCTTGACGTGAACGGACAACCCAACACCCGCCTCGCGGACCTGTTCGGCCTGGCCGGCTGGTCCAAGGGCGAACTCGCGAGAATGGTCAACCGGCAGGCGGCGGCCATGGGCCACCCCCAGCTGTCGACCGACACCTCGCGGGTGCGGCGGTGGATCGACATGGGAGAGATCCCGCGCGATCCGGTGCCGCGGGTGCTGGCGGCTCTGTTCACCGAGCGTCTCGGCCGTGTCGTGACCATCGAGGACCTCGGTCTGGTCAGGCACGGGCGCGCGGGGAAACGGCAGGGCGGCGGGAGTGTGGAACATCCCGACGGAATGCCATGGGCGCCCGAGCGAACCGCCGCGGTCCTCACCGAATTCACGGGAATGGACCTCATGCTCAACCGACGCGGCTTGGTGGGCGCGGGTGCCGCGCTCGCCGCGGGATCAGTACTCAGCTCCGCCATGCACGACTGGCTTCGCACCGATCCGGCCCTCACGGCCGACGCTCCGCAGTTCGACGATCCTCTGCACGCCGACCCCGCTGGGTTCGACCGCTACGAGGCCGCCCCCATCGGGTCGCAGGAGATCGAGGAACTGGAGCGCTCCGTCGAGGTGTTCCGGGCCTGGGACGCCTCCCGCGGTGGCGGGCTGCAACGCAAGGCCGTCGTGGGCCAGCTCAACGAGGTGGGAGGCATGCTCTCCTACCGTCACCCCGACCATCTCCAGCGGCGCCTGTGGGGCGTCGCCGCCAACCTCGCCGTCCTCGCGGGCTGGATGTCGCACGACGTCGGTCTGGAACCCACGGCCCAGAAGTACTTCATCATCGCCACGCACGCGGCCAGGGAGGGCGGTGACCGGCCCCGGGCCGGCGAGGCGCTCTCGCGGGCGGCCCGCCAGATGGTGCACCTGGGCCGGCCGGACGACGCCCTGGACCTGATGAAGCTCGCCAAGTCCGGTTGGGGCGACGAGGTCCTGCCGCGCACCCGGGCCATGCTCCACACCATCGAGGCCTGGGCACAGGCGTCGATGGGCAAGGGCCAGGCGATGCGGCGCACCCTCGGCGTGGCGGAGGAGCTGTTCGTCTCCGACCGCGGTGACGTGCCTCCGCCGAGCTGGATGCAGTTGTTCGACGAGGCCGACATGCACGGCATGCAGGCGCTCGCCTACCGCACCCTCGCCGAGCACGAGCCGGCGGCGGCGGCGACGGCGCAGCGGCACGCCAAGGAGGCCTTGAAACTGCGGGAGTCGGGGCGGGACCGGTCGAAGATCTTCGACCACATCTCGCTGGCGTCGGCCTGCTTCATCGCCGACGACCCCGAACAGGCAGACCGGTACGCGCGACTGGCCCTGACGTCGATGGGATCCAACTCCTCCCACCGCACCTGGGACCGGTTGCGCGAGATGTACCGGCTCACCGGGCAGTACTCCAGCTATCCGAAGATCAGTGACCTGCGTGAGGAGATCAAGCTCGCGCTGCCCAAGATGGCGTCGAAGCCCCGGGGCGGCAACAGCGCGCGGGCCTGAGGAGCAGGGCCCGGCCGGAGAATCCGGGTCGCGCCGGCCGTCACCCGTGATGAGGGCGTGACGAGGAGCCGACACGCGGGAACTCGGGGCAGCCACGGGCGGGCAGGGGACCGACGGGTCAGGAATCGGCCGGTCGGGAACCGATTCCGACGACGAGTACGCGGGCGTCGTCCGTGCGCGCGCTCTCGCCGAACTCCTCGATGACCAGCCGTACACAGTCCTGGGCCGTGGGGGCCCTGTCGAAGTCCGGGGCCAGGCCGAGCAGGCGTCGGACGGCCTCCGATCCGGCCTCGCTCCCGGTGGCGCCGGGGCGGGAGGACTCCGGTCGTCGTGGGACCAGTGCGCCGGTGTGCAGGACCAGTACGTCGCCCTGCTGGAGGGTCTCCTCGGCCTGCCCGTAGGGGGCGCCGGGGGTGGCGCCGAGCAGGACGCCCTCCGGCGGGGTCAGCGCGCGCCCCGTCCCGTCGCGGAACAGCAGGGGGGCGGGATGTCCGGCCTGTGCCCAGGTGAGGGTGCGGGTCTCGGGCCGGTAGCGGCAGCAGAGGGCGCTGCCGAGGACCGGCTGGACGGTGGGGTCGATCAGGTGGTCGAGCCAGGAGAGGAGCTGACCGGGCTGGGTGCCCGCCACGGCCATGCCGCGCAGGGCTCCCAGCATCATCGCCATGCCCGAGGTCGCCGCCACCCCGTGACCGGAGAGGTCGCCGACACTCAACAGTGTGTCGCCGTCGGGCAGTTCGAGTGCGTCGTACCAGTCGCCGCCGGTCGGGGCGCCGGGTGAGGCGGGGAGACGGTGGGCGGCGAGGTCGAGCGTCCGGGGGCCCCGGCGCGGGAACCGCAACGATCCGCGCCAGGGGGGCGGTACGGCCTCCTGCAGATCGGCCGCGAGCCGGTGCTCGGCCTCGGCGGCCTGTTGTTCCCGTTCCAGCGAGTCACGGGTCTCGGTCACGGTCCGCTGGCTGCTGCGCAGTTCGCTGACGTCACGCAGCACGGCCCACATCGCGGCGGTGCTGCCGTCGGCGCCCAGCACGGGCTCACCCATCATGTGCACCGTGCGCAGGCCGCCGTCGGGCCGGACGATGCGGAACTCCCCGTCGATGGGTTTGGCGTCGATGAGGCAGTCCGTGACCATCGTCGTCAGCATCGGCCGGTCCTCGTCGAAGACCAGGGACGGCAGTTCGTCGAGGGTGAGCGGGGGAGCCGCGGCGTCTCGTCCGAGGATCTGGTAGAGCTCCCCGGACCAACTCGCTTCGTCCGTCAGCAGGTTCCACTCGGCGCTGCCGACCCGGCTCAGCAGCGAGCCGCGCCGGGGAGGTGCCGGAGCGGCCGGTGGCGCGGAGGCGGCGAGGGCGGGAGGCCGGGCCGGCGCCGCCGGTGGTCCTTCCCGGAGCTGCGCCAAGTGCTCGTCCAGGTCGTTCAGTTGGTGCAGTGCCAGCGTGCACAGCGCGCGCTGCCAGCGTCCCTGTACGTCCTCGCCGTCGGCGGGTGCCTCACGCCGGACGGCGTCCACCTCACCGCGCAGGCGACGCGTCTGCGAGATGAGCGCGTCGACCGAGCCGGGCTGCGGTGGCTGGGCGGCTGGGCGGTCCGCAGAGAGATGGGGAGGCATGACGTACTCCGATGCGGGGACGGTACAACCTGGCCTGACGGAAGGACCGTTACGACTGTCGCACAGCCCGCGACGCGCTGTAAGGGATTTGGCAACACCCGATACGGTGGTGCTTCTGGTATATGCCGCAGTCCTCCCGGAGCGGGCGACCGGTCCCGATGCGGTAGCCACTCGACAGGCCAAGTCGTAGACAGAGTACGCGACTTGAGCCCAGACCGGTGGACCCGAACGGGTTTCTCAATCGCCTGTTCGAGGGTCGTTTGTGCGAGTCCCGTACGTCACGTGTTCGCCTGCCGCATCACGCGTTCCGGACGGGCCCGTCGTGTGCCCGCGCGAGGGTCCGTCGCCTGTGCGCGACCGACTCAGAGCGAACGCAGGAAGTCGGTCACCGCGGTCTCGTAGAGAAAGGAGGGATCGATCCCCATCGAGGTGAAGTTGTCCTCGATCTCCAGGCCGACCAGACCGTGCAGCTGTGCCCAGAGCATGGTGGACCGCATGGCCACGGCCTCCGGCACGTCCTCGAAGGTGTGCCGCTCCATCCAGGCCCTGAACTCGGCCGCCGGGCCCCGCGGCACCTCGGTCCCGGACTCCGCCAGCGCGCCCACGGCCTCCAGGAGCACGGTCATGGCGGGCTGGGCGGCCTCGACGAGGCGGGACGACTGGGCGTCGTAGCCCTGGAGAGGGGCCCGGAACAGCAGGCGGTAGCGGTGCGGCTGGGCCAGCGCCCAGGCGCGGTACGCCCGGACCAGCTCCTCGATGCGGGTGGCCGCGTCGCCCCGGGCCGACTCGGCCGCGCCGGCGAGGGCCGAGGTCAGGTCGGCGTAGGCGTCGATGACCAACTCGGTCAGGAGGCTGTCGCGATTGGTGAAGTAACGGTAGAGCGCGGGGCCCGTCATGCCCAGCTGCTTGGCGATCGCGTTGAGCGACAGGGCCTCCGGGCCGCCCTCGGCCAGCTGGCGCAGTGCCGCGGTCTTCACCTCCTGCCGCACCTGTGCGCGGAACCGGTCGCGCGGGCCCGTCCCGGTCCGGGTGTCTGCGGCCATGTCATCGCCTCTTCGTCTCGGGTGGGCAGGTGTGTTAGATGTTATCACGCATGCAATAAGGGATAACAGAGTCCTGGCTCGGTCCGGGGGATCCACGCACAGCTTCCGCCGCTGTTCACCCACCTCTCACCGCACCGCCATGGCCTTCGACGATCACCCGGTGCACGCTTGCGCGCGGTGTGCCACAGGGGCACTCCACTCAGTGACGAGGGCGGGCGAATGACACCGATCAGCCGAAGAGGCTTGGTGGGGCTCGGCGCATCCGTGGCGGCCGGGACCACGATGGCCGTCGGAGCACGACCCGCGGCGGCCGCGACCACCGCGGCGACCGCCACCGGCACCATCACGGACGTACGGCACGTCGTCGTCCTCATGCAGGAGAACCGCAGCTTCGACCACTACTTCGGACGCCTCAGGGGCGTCCGCGGCTTCGACGACCGCAGCGGCATCACCCTGTCCGGCGGACACCCGGTCTTCGAGCAGCCGAACGGCACCGGCCGGCAGTACCCCTGGAAGCTCAGCTCCACACCGGCGGCCGGTGGCGCCGACGGCGCGACCCTCGCCCAGTGCAACGGCGACCTCCCGCACTCCTGGACCTCCCAGCACTCCGCCTGGAACAAGGGGCGGCTCGACAACTGGGTCTCGGGAGTCGGCAACGTCCGCTCGCTCGGCTACCTGGACCGCACCGACATCCCCTTCCAGTACGCCCTCGCCGACGCCTACACGATCTGCGACGCCTACTTCTGCTCCACGCTCAGCGCCACCGGCCCCAACCGCACCTACCTGTGGAGCGGCAAGGTCGACGGCTCCAGCTACGACGGCGGCGACGAGTCCGGACTCACCTGGCAGAACTACGCCGAGGCGTTGCAAGCGGCGGGAGTGACCTGGAAGGTCTACCAGAACGCCCAGGACAACTACGGCGACAACGGCTGCGCCTACTTCAAGAAGTTCGCCGCGGCCAAGGCCGGCGACCCCCTGTACGGCCGCGGCATGGCGTCCGTCCCGAGGGTCACCGGCTCCACGCCCGACGACATCGCCGCGGCCATCAAGGCCGACGTGCTCGCCGGCACCCTGCCGCAGGTGTCCTGGGTCGTCGCCAACCAGGCCTTCTCGGAGCACCCCTACGCCCCGCCCGGCGACGGCGCCCACTTCGTCGACCTGGTGTACAAGGCCCTCGCCGCGGACTCCGACGTCTTCGACTCCACCGTCCTGTTCCTCAACTACGACGAGAACGACGGCTTCTTCGACCACGTGCCGCCGCCCGCGCCGCCCGCCGGCACCGCGGGGGAGTTCCTCAACGGTGTCCCGTACGGTCTCGGTTTCCGCGTTCCGCTGCTCGTCGTCTCGCCCTGGACCCGCGGCGGCTGGGTCTCCTCCGAGGTCTTCGACCACACCTCGGTGCTGCGTTTCCTGGAGACCTGGACCGGCGCGCTCGGCAAGCCGGCGGCCTGCCCCAACATCAGTGCCTGGCGGCGCAGGGTCACCGGCGACCTGACCGGCGTCTTCGACTTCGCGAACCCCGTCCACGGCACCCCCGCGCTGCCCGCCACGAGCGTCATCGGCATGGCCACCTGCGGCCCGCTGCCCAACCCGGTGCCCGCCACCAACGCGATGCCCGTCCAGGAGTCCGGCACCCGGCCCGCCCGCGCCCTGCCCTACCAGCCCAACGGCTATCTGGACCACCTGGAGTTCGGGGCCGCGGGCAAGATCCTCGCCTGGTTCACGATGGCCAACCAGGGCACTCCCGCCAAGCGGGCCGCGCACTTCTCGCTCCACCCGAACGCCTACCGCGACACCACGCCCTGGCAGTACACCGTGGACGCGGGCGGGACCGCCGCCGACTCCTTCAACATCGGCACCGGGTACGGCGACGGCACGTACGACTTCTCGATGGTCGGCCCCAACCGCTTCCTGCGCCGCTTCAAGGGAGACGCCACGAAGGCGGGCAAGTCCGCCGAGGTCACCTCCCGGTACGCGACCGAGCCCGGCACCGGGAAGACGGCCCTCTACCTCAGGATGGCCAACTCCTCCGCCGCGTCGGTGAAGTTCACCGTGACCTCCACCCACTACCGCGGCGACGGCCCCTGGACGTACACCGTCGCCGCGGGCGCCTCGGCGGAGGACTTCTTCAACGCGGTCGCCTACCAGAACGGCTGGTACGACTTCACCGTGACGCTCGACTCCGACACGACGTGGTCGCGCCGGTTCACCGGGCACATCGAGACCGGCGCCGCGAGCGTCAGCGGCTGATCAGTCCGTCACGCGTACAGCTCCGGGCGCGGAGCGAGGTCGACGGCCACCCGGCCGCCGTGCTCCAGCGCCCGGACTCCCGCCTCGGCGACGGCGGACGCCGCGTACCCGTCCCAGACGCCGGGCCCGGTGACCCGGCCGGCCCGGGTGGCGTCCACCCACGCCCGCACCTCGCGGTCGTAGGCGTCGGCGAAGCGCACGAGGTAGTCCCGGGCCACCTCCTCGGACCGGCCTGCGGCCGTGGTCACGGACATCGTGCGCTCGTCGCCGACGCGGGCGCTCCCCGCCTCGCAGACCGCCTCGCACGCCACCTGGTAGCCGAACCCCGAGTTCACGAAGATCTCCACGTCGACCAGCGCGCCGCCGGAGGTCTCGAACACCACGAACTGCGGGTCGAGCAGCCCCTCGGGGGCGTTCGACGTGGGCCGGGGACGGAGCACGGTCACCGCCGTCAGCTCCTGGCCGAGCAGCCAGCGCGCCACGTCGATCTCGTGCGAGACGGAACTGTTGACCAGCATCGCCGAGGTGAAAGGGGGCGGTGAGGCGACGTTGCGGTGCGTGCAGTGGAGCATCAGCGGACGGCCGAGCCGCCCGCTGTCCAGCAGCGACTTGAGGCGCTCGTACTCGGCGTCGTACCGGCGCATGAACCCGACCTGCGCCAGCCGCCGCCCGAGCCGGAGTTCCGCCTCCACCACCCGCAGGGCGCCCGCGGAGTCCGGCACCAGCGGCTTCTCGCAGAGCACCGGCAGTCCGCGCGCGAACGCCGCGAGCAGTGCCTCCTCGTGCGCGGGACCGGGGGAGGCGATCAGTACGGCGTCGACACCCGGCGCGTCGAGGGCAGCCTCCGCCTCGGCGTGCACCGACACCCCGTCGACGCCCGCCACGGCCTCGTCGGCCCGTGCCGTGTCGGGATCCGCCACGGCGGCCACCCGGGCGCCGCTCACGGCCCGGTCGAGTCGACGAATGTGGTCGGCTCCCATGTGTCCGGCACCCAGTACCGCCACACCCAACAGCTCACTCACGCGTTGCGCACCTCTCCGACGACTGCTCGGATCGTTTCTCCCCGCGATCCGATTGTCGGCCGGAGAGATCAATAACGCAGCACCCCGGCGACGCCTTTCGCGTCACCCAGGCCCCCGTCGGGGACGAACCGGACATCGGCGCCCGTCTCCAGGCAGCGTTCGACGATCTCGTCGACGATGTCGTCCCGCGCGTCGAGGTCACCGCCCGCGGCCGGGACCAGATGGTCCCCGTCGTCGCGGACCGTGGCGCGGAAGTTCTCCTCGACGGCGAGCAGCCTGATCCGGCCGTCGGCCGCGTGCTGCCACACCTCGTCGACCCCGGCGGCGAACTCCTTGCGGCCGCGCGCCGAGTCCAGTTCCCTCGCGACCTCGTCGGCGGACTTCCGTGCCTGCGCGGCGATCATCGGACGGACCGCCTGCCACACGGCGTCCGGCGACCCGTTCGCCAGACCGCCGTGCGCGATGTGCGCGCCCTCCTTGGTGACCGTGCCGATCTCGTCGAGCAGCGACAGCGCGGGGATGTCACCGGTCACGTACAGCGGCCGCGGGTGCTCGCGCAGGACCTCGCTCATCGCCGTGTCCGCGTCCCGCAGGAACTGCCGGGTGTGCTCGTCGCGGAAGGTGCTCGGCAGATCGCCGATCCGCTCCTTGCGCTCGGCGTCCGGGTCCTCCAGGCTCCGCGTCAGCGGGAAACCTCCGCGGTGCTCCTCGGAGACCCGGTCGGCTCCGCCGTTCCAGAGGGTGACGCGGTCGGCGGAGACCGAGAGCACCCAGAAGGGACGCTCCGCCGCCTGCGCCGCGACGAGATTGCGGGTCAGGAAGGTGTCCGACAGGACGACCCGCTCGGGCACGGAGCGGGCCAGCGACCACACCTGGTGCTCACCGGGCGCCGCGAAGATCACCAGACCGTCCTCGGCGTGGGACAGGTCGATCTCGGCGACGGCCCGGTCCAACTGCCCGACGACGTCCGCCCGCAGTTCGCGGGTGACCGCCGGGTCGGCCTCCAGCTGTTTCCTCGCCTCGGCCACGACATTGCGCAGCCGCACCGGGTCCTGGGCGTTGTCGGGCTCGCGGCGGTGGGTCGGTGTCAGCACCGACACCGCCGGATAGGGCCGCGGACGGCGCAGCTCGGTCAGGGCGGCAGGGCTCAGTGCGTGCTCCATACGAGCACCATAGGACCGATCAGCGGATCGGGCATTTGGTGCATCCGGTCGTACGTCCCGTACGAGAGGCCGGACGCCGCCGCCGAGGTCGCCCCGCGTCGCCGAACGGTGGACGACGGTGTCCGCAGGCCGGACGGACGACGTCAGAAGGCGTCCGGGTCGGCGGCCGCCCAGTCCGCGTCCCACGACAGCGGAGGCTCGGCCAGCAGGACCCCGGGCGCCAGCCACTCGTACAGCTCCGCGTAGGTCCGTACGGTCGTCGGTCCGATGCGGCGGAGCAGGTGGTGGGGTGTCAGCTCGCCCGGATCACGGACGCCCATCGCGGCCATGATCTGGCTCGCGCTGCGCACGGTGGCACGCTGGTAGCGGTGCACCCGCTCGGACTTGTCGGCCACGTCCAGCGCGCGCACCCGGCGCGGGTCCTGGGTCGCCACCCCGACGGGACAGGTGTTGGTGTGGCACCGCTGGGCCTGGAGGCAGCCGACCGCGAACATCATGGCGCGGGCCGCGTTCGTGTAGTCGGCGCCCTGCAGGAGACGCTTGACGATGTCCGACCCGGTGGCGACCTTCCCGCTCGCGCCGATCCGGATCCGGTCGCGCAGGCCGGTGCCGACCAGCGCGTTGTGCACCGTGATCAGCCCTTCGGTCAGCGGCGTGCCGATGTTGTCGGCGAACTCCAGGGGCGCCGCCCCCGTGCCGCCCTCCGAGCCGTCCACGACGATGAAGTCGGGCGTCACCCCCTCGGCGAGCATCGCCTTGCAGACGGCCAGGAACTGCCGCCTGGATCCGACGCAGAGCTTGAAGCCGGTCGGCTTGCCGCCGGCGAGCTCCCGCATCCGCGCGATGAACCGCACCAGCTCACGGGGCGTCGAGAAGACCCGGTGGTACGGCGGCGACACCACGGTCCCGCCCTCGGGGACACCGCGCGCCCGCGCGATCTCCGCGTTCACCTTCGCCCCGGGCAGCACACCGCCGATCCCCGGCTTCGCCCCCTGGGAGAGCTTCAGCGACACGCACTTCACCTCGGGCAGCGCGGCCTTGTCCGCGAACTCCCGCGCCTCGAAGTCCCCTTCGGCCGTACGGCACCCGAAGTACCCGGTGCCGATCTCCCAGACGAGGTCGCCGCCGCCCCGCAGATGGTGGTCGGACAGACCGCCCTCGCCCGTGTCGTGCGCGAAACCCCCCAGCGCCGCGCCCCTGTTGAGGGCCAGGATCGCGTTCGCCGAGAGGGCGCCGAAGCTCATCGCGGAGACGTTGAGCAGGGCCATGTCGTAGGGCTGCGTGCAGTCTGGGCCGCCGACCCGGACGACGGGCGGCTCCTCGGGCACCTCGACCGGGCGCATCGACGGCTCCAGGAACTCGTAGCCGTCCTCGTACACGTCACGCTCCGTGCCGAACGGCTCCTCGGCCTCGGCCCCCTTGGCCCGCTCGTAGACGATGGTGCGGACCTCACGGTCGTAGGGCCGCCCGTCGAAGTTCCGCTCGACGAAGTACTGCTGGAGTTCGGGGCGCAGCGCCTCCAGGAGGAAGCGCAGATGGCCGAGCAGCGGATAGTTGCGCAGCACGGAGTGACGGCGCTGCGTCAGGTCCCAGCCGCCGAGCGCGGTCAGTGCCAGCAGCGGGACCGCCGCGCACCACCACCACGCCGAGACGGCGCCCACCAGGAGCAGCGCCCCGGCCGCACCGAGGGCGACGAGGAGCAGAGAGAGCATCCGGCGCACCCCCCGAGTCAAACCCATGGGGGCGAAAGCCGCCGACCGAGGAGACCCGCCGATCACGCGGGTGCCGGGGCCGACGGCCACGGACGGACGCGTCCTTCAGCCGTGCGCGGGCGCCCGCGCACGGCCGGCCCGTCGGGTCAGCGGAGTCCGAGTGCCCTGTCTGCGGCGGCCGCGGACGGCTTCCACCACGTCGTCACGGGCTCCCACACCCGGACGGTGGCACCGGCGCCCAGCTCACGTGCCGTGAAGGACCGGCCGGCGAGCGAGGGGTCGGCCGAGACGGTGACCGAACGGACCCGGCGCGCCTCCGGATCGGCACGGTCGGCGATCGTCAGCACGGACGCGTAGGCGCTCCGGCCCCCGGCGAGCCGGTACGGACCGCTCTCCCCGGCGGGCTTCGGCAGGGCGGCGCCGTCGAGATCGCCGAAGGTGACGGTGGGGATGCGGTCGACCGTGCACGCGCGGGCCGAACGGTTGGTGACGCGGACGTGCAGGACACGCGGGTCCGCCGACTGCTCCGCCCGCAGGCGGAGGGCTTTCGCCGCGCATGTCGCGGGCGCGGCGGCCTTCTGTGAGGGGATGCCGGCCGGGCCGGAGGGCGCGGCCGTCGCGCTGGTTCCGGAGGCTGCGAGAAGCAGCGCGGCGGCGATGCCGGGTACGGCGAGGGCGGGTCGGATACGCATCGGTGGTGTTCCCCCTGTTGTGGTCACGTGCGGGTGCGGCGCGTCCGGCAGTCGGGCCGGTCAGGCCGGTGCCTGCCCAGTGTGACCTTCGGCGGGTACGAGAGGTTGTACCCGACTTGTTCCCCGTGCGTGTCCGCGTGTGTCGCCGTGTGTCGGCGTGTGACCGCTCCCCGGTCCCGCGTCCGTGCCCGTGCCCGGCGTCCGAGCCGGGCACGGGCAGGAAGCCGGGGGTGCCTGGGCCGTTCGGGGTGCGGCCGGCCCGCACGGCACCGCCGGCGCCCTGCCTGCCCGCGGGCCGCCGCCGGGCGTCAGTCGTCCGTGTCCTCCGGGCCGCAGGAGCTGCCGCTGTCCGGCAGGGAGCCGTACAGCAGGTAGTCGTCGACCTTCTGGTGCACGCACTTCGAGGAGGCGTATCCGGTGTGCCCCTCGCCCTTGTTGTCCAGCACGACCGCCGCGGAGCCGAGCCGCTTGGCGGTCTCCTCCGTCCAGCGGTACGGGGTCGCCGGGTCCCCGCGGGTGCCGACGAGCAGCATCTTCGAGGTGTTCACGTCGCGGACGTCGTCGCGGATGTAGTCGGTGCCCCTGGCCCGGCCGTAGCACATCAGCACCTGGGTGAGCCGGTACTGACCGAAGACCGGGGACGCCTCCTCGTACGCCGCGCGCAGCTTGCCCATGTCCCGGGTGATCTCGTCGGCGCTGGGACGGTCGGGGTCGTCGGCGCAGTTGATCGCCATCAGGGCGGCCGGCAGGTTGTCGAGCGGGACTTCCTCGTCGTCCACGAGTCCGCCGTGCTTCTGCTGGTCCCGCGCGTTCTCCCGGCCGCCGTCCTTCTCCTTCTCCGGCCTGCCGTCCTTGTTCCGGACCGGCGCCGACACGTCGGGCAGCGAGGCGCCGCCGGAGAGCTGGGTGAGGCCGTGGGTGTCGCCGTCCTGCACCAGCAGGCCCAGCGCCTGTTCGAGGGAGGGCCACATCTCCTTGCTGTACAGGGCCTGGCTGATCGACCCCACCAGGTCCTGCCCGGAGAACTCCTGGCCGTAGTCCGACGGCACGGGCTCGTCGTCGAGCGAGTCGACGAGCTGGACGACCTGCTCGCGGGCGCTGCGCGCGTCCTGCCCGAACGGACAGGCCATGTTCTGTGTGCACCATGTGATGAAGTCGTCGAGCGCCGTCTGCTGTCCCTCGGCGCCGGCCAGGCCCTGTTCGGCGACCGGCTCGGTGAGGGTGTCGACGCCGTCGAGCACCATCCGGCCCGTCTTCTTGGGGAACTGGGCCGCGTACACCGCGCCGAGCCGGGTCCCGTACGAGAAGCCGAGGTAGTTGAGCTTCTTGTCGCCGAGGGCCTGCCGCATGATGTCCATGTCGCGGGAGGCGTTGACCGTGCCGATGTGGGGGAGGACGGCACCCGAGTGCTGTGCGCACTCCTCGGCGGCCTTCTTCACCGCTTTGAGCGCCGACCGCACCGAGGCGCTGTCGGTGCCCTCCGCACTGTCGTCCGTGGCCTGGGATATGTCGTCGACGCCCTCGCCGCAGCTCACCGGCGAGGAGCGCCCGACCCCGCGCGGGTCGAAGGTCACCACGTCGTAGCCGTTGGTCAGGCCCATGAACTCTTTCCCGCCCAAGGCGAGTTGGGGTATCCCGGCCCCACCGGGCCCGCCGAAGTTCAGCAGCACCGAGCCGCGAGAGGAACCCGTCGCCCGGTAGCGGGCCAGGGCCAGGTCCAGGGTGCCGCCGTCCGGCTTCTCGTAGTCGAGGGGCACGGTGACCTTGCCGCACTGCAGATCCTTGGGCATCCCCTCGCCCTCGCAGGCCGCCCAGGTGACCTTCTGCCGGTAGAACCGGGACAGGTCGGGATCCTCGGCGGTCGCCGTCGTCGGCAGACCCGCCGCCAGCAGCGTCAGCGTCGCGGTCGCGGTTCCCACGACCGCGCAGCGTTGGTGCATGGACAGCATGCAAGCCTCCAGGGTCGCCCTGCGGTGGACCGGCGTACCCCCCGGATCACGATAGGCGCGGCCGTGGAGGCACGCCTCCGGGCGGACTCGTCCGGCCCGCCGGGCGCGCGGGACCACTCGGCGTGCCCTACTCTGCGTCACCCCCTCCCTCGTTCGGGTCACCATGGCAGTTCGATATGTCTGACACTCGATGAGGTGAAAGACCGTTTAGCCATAACTCGGATGGGTCTTGTGCGTTTTAGGCAGTGCGGGTGAGTGCCCGTGACCTTGTCTGGAAGGCAGTGAACCTATGAAACGGGTGACCCGAAATGGTTTGATCGCCGCGGCCGCCGCCTCGGGGGCGCTGGCCGCGGCCATGCCGGCCCACGCCGACGCGGGCGCGGACGGTGCCTCGGCCGGATCGCCCGGGGCGATCTCCGGCAACACCGTCCAGCTCCCGGTGCACGTTCCGGTGAACGTGTGCGGGAACACGGTGAACGTCGTCGGCCTGCTCAACCCGGCCGCCGGCAACCGCTGTGCCAACCAGAGCGACGGCAGCGGTGCCGCCACTCGTTCCTCCGGCAGCCGGCGGAGCGTCCCCCCGGTCGCGCAGGGTGACACGGGCGGCCGCCACGCGGGCGGGGCCGTCGGAGGGAACAGGGGTGGCGCGGTCGCGCACGGAGGCGCGGAGGGCTCGCCGGGCCTGCTTTCCGGCAACGGTCTGCAGCTGCCGGTGCAGCTCCCCGTGAACGTGAGCGGCAACTCCGTAAACGTGGTCGGCCTCGGCAACGCCTCCGTCGGGAACGAGTCCACCAACACCTCGGGCGAGCGGCCCGAGCCCTCGCGGCCCGTGAACCCGGCTCCGAGGCCGTCCGTCGCCCCGCCCGTCGAGCACCCCGAGCCCGCCGTGCCGGGCGAGCTGCGGACCATGGGTGACTCCGAGGCCACCCTCGCCCACACCGGTGCGGACGGGACGCTGCCCGCCGTCGTGGCGAGCGCGGCCATGCTGCTCGGCGGCGCGGTCATGTTCCGCCGGTTCCGCCCCGCCGCGGTGCGCTGACCCGACCGACCGCGGACAGGAGGCCCCACCGGACGGGTGACCGGCGGGGCCTCCCGCTTGTCTCCGCCCTGGCCCGGCGTGCCTCCGAGCCTGGTCCGGGTACGCGTCGTACTCGCCACGTGCCCCTTCCCGGAGCGCCGCTCCGCCGGCGCACCGCCGTGCCGGCCGTCCGGAACGCTGGCCGAATCCCGTCGCGTCCGGGGGGCTCGTCGCTGCCGTCGGCACGGAGATCGGCAAGGATGCAGCGCGTGCGTCCGGCGGGCGCACTCCGTGACCCCCACGCATTGGAGCGCCTCCATGACCTCTCCGGGACCCGACGGCCTCGTCGTCGCCCAGGCCTCGCCCGCCGACTGGACGGTGGTCACCGGCTGGGCGGCGGACGAGGGATGGAATCCGGGGCTGTCCGACAGCGCGAGCTTCTTCGCCCAGGACCCCGACGGGTTCTTCGTCGGGCGGGTCGACGGGGAGCCGGTCTCGGCCATCTCGGTGGTCAACTACGGTGCGGACTACGCCTTCCTGGGCTTCTACCTCGTCCGCCCCGATCTACGAGGCCACGGCTACGGCCTCGCCACCTGGAAGGCCGCGCTCGCCCACGCGGGAGGCCGCACCGTCGGCCTCGACGGAGTGGTCGCGCAGCAGGACAACTACCGCAAGTCGGGGTTCGAACTCGCCCACCGCACCGTCCGGTTCGGCGGCGTGGTGCTCCCCGGGGAGAAGTCACCGGGAGTACGACAGGCCGGGCCCGCCGACCACACCGCGATCATCGCGTACGACGGGTCGTGCACCCCCGCGGACCGGCCGGCGTTCCTGACCTCATGGCTGACCACCCCCGGCCACCGCACCTTCGTACGGCACGCCGACGACGGCCGGCCGACCGGCTACGCCGTGCTCAGGCCGGCACGTGAGGCGCTGCGCGTCGGCCCCCTGTTCGCGGACACCGCCGACGACGCCCGGGCCCTCTTCGCCGCCCTGGCCGCCGAGGCCGACGGGAGAGCGCTCGCCGTCGACGTACCGGAGACCAACGCCCCGGCGGTCGCCCTCGTCGAGAAGCTGGGCCTCACGCCTTCGTTCGAGACGGCCCGCATGTACACCGGCCCGGTCCGGCCCTTCGCGGTGGACCGCGTCCACGGCGTCACCACGTTGGAACTCGGCTAGCTCCCGCCGCCCGGAGCGGCCCCCGGCGGCAGGGTGTCGGGGGCCCGCGCCGGTCAGCCGGCGAGTTCCCGTGCGCGCCGGGCCGCCTCACCGACCGGGCCGTGGTGCACGGGACCGTGCCCCGGCAGCAGGACGTCGGCCTCCAGCCGCTCGATGTGACGCAGCGAGTCGAGGGCGGTGGCGCGTTCGGTGTCGAACATCTCGTGCAGCAGCTGCGGGCCGCGGGCCCGCGACGTCGGATGACCGCTGACCAGCGCGTCGCCGGAGATCAGGACACCCGCGTCCGGCAGGTGGTAGACGCAGTGGCCCGGAGTGTGACCGGGCGTGTGCACGGGAACGGGGCGGCCGGGCAGATCGAGCGGGCCCGCCCCGGGGAACGCCTCCGGCTTCGCCATGCGGACGTCCGCCTTTCCGCCGGAGCGCAGTGCGCGCACCGCCCAGGGCAGCACACCGGGACGCCACGCCTGGCGCATCACCTCGCCGATGCTCACCTGGTGGAGGAACTCGCGCCGCGCGTGCGGCACTTCGTCCTCGTGCAGCAGAACGGGCGTCCCGAACGAGCCGCTCAGGAACTCGGCGGAACCGAGGTGATCGGTGTGCGCGTGCGTGACGAGGACGGCGGTCACGGCCTCGGGCCGGTGGCCGAGGGCCGCCAGCGACGCCAGCAGATCCTGGCGGTCGCCGGGATACCCCGTGTCGATCAGGGTGACCGCGTCGCCCTCGCTCAGCACCACCCAGTTCGTGTCGCTGCCGTGCACCAGATGGACTCCGGCGGCTGCCTCGACGATCGCTTCCTCGCGCATGACCATCCCGATGTTGACGACGTGCCGCCCGACCGGAGGGCCGGGACGGGTCGAACGTATCGCGAGGCCCCGGACCCGGGTGGACCCGGCCCGACGGGGGGCGCCGAACGAGCGTCCCGCGCGCGGCACTTGAGGCGGCACGCCGGAATCCGGTGACGGCGGACCGCGTCCCCCGGCGGACGGCTGGGCAGGACCGCGATCGGGACCGGACGGGGCGGTAGGGCGAAAAGGCGGTGCGCCGCCGGGGCCCGACTCCCTACACTCGCCACGGAATCACGCGCCGCCCTCCTGGCGCCGCGTGTCGTGACCGACGAGGGGAGACGGGTCATGCGTCACCGCACCGCTGTCGTCGTTCCCCGGTCACAGTTCGAGGTGATCCTCGTGTCTCCGGGAGCCCGGAACCGGCCGCGCGGCCGGAACCGGACGCCCGTGACGACTCCCTGACCTCCGCCCCGCACGGCGGCGACCGCACACCCGGTCGCCGCGTCCCTGCGGGCAGGAGCTCTCAACCGCCTGTTCACCGGCATGTCGTACGGGAATCGCGCCGACCCGCTCCGGATCGTCCGAAAGGCCAAGGGCCGTGCGTACCCACCTGCACCGACACCTCACCGACTCCCTGACCGCCGTCCGCAACCTGGGCATCCTCGCCCACGTCGACGCCGGGAAGACCACCGTCACCGAACGGATCCTCTATGCCACCGGTACGACCCACCGACGCGGCGAGGTCCACGACGGCACCACCGTCACCGACTTCGACCCCCAGGAACGCGACCGCGGCATCACCATCTTCGCCGCCGCCGTCAGCTGCGCCTGGGACGGCCACCGCATCAACCTGATCGACACCCCGGGCCACGTCGACTTCTCCGACGAGGTGGAGCGCTCGCTCCGCGTGCTCGACGGCGCCGTCGCGGTGTTCGACGCCGTCGCCGGCGTGGAGCCGCAGAGCGAGTCGGTGTGGCGACGGGCCGACCGGCACAACGTTCCGAGGATCGCCTTCGTGAACAAGCTGGACCGGGCCGGCGCCGACCTCGACGCGGCGGTCGCGTCGATCCGCGAACGGCTCCATCCGGCGCCCCTGGTCGTCCAGTTGCCGATCGGCACCGAGGACGGCTTCACCGGTGTGGTCGACCTGCTCCGGATGCGCGCCCACGTGTGGGCCGACGACGCCGGGTCGGCCGAGGAGGGGCCGGTGCCCGAGGCGCTGACCGAGGAGGCACACCGACGCCGCCGGCTCCTGGAGGAAGCGGTGGCGGATCTCCACCCGGCGGCTCTGGAGGAGTTCTGCACCCGGTCCACGGTCTCCGCCGAGACCCTGGCCACCGCCCTGCGCGACCTGACCCGGACCGGCGAGGGTGTCGTCGTGCTGTGCGGCTCGGCCTACCGCAACCGGGGGATCGAACCCCTGCTGGACGCGGTGGTGGCTTATCTGCCCTCGCCGCTCGACGTGCCCGCCGTACGCGGCACGCGCGGCGGTGTGGAGGAGGAACGGGCGGCCGACCCCGAAGCCCCGTTCGCCGGGCTGGTGTTCAAGGTGAACGCCACGGCGACCGGACGGATGACGTACCTGCGGGTCTACGCGGGCACGCTGGAGAAAGGACAGGCGGTGACCGACGTGGGTACGGGACGCACCGAGCGCGTCGGACGGATCCTGCGGGTCCGCGCCGACCGCCACGCGGAACTGGAGAGCGCGGTGGCCGGTGACATCGTCGCGGTGATCGGGCCGAAGTCCGCCCGCGCCGGGGCGACCCTCTGCGACCCGGCGGCGCCGCTGCTCCTCGAACCGCCCGTGGTCGCGGATCCCGTCGTGTCCGTCGCGGTCGAGGCGCGCACGAACACCGGGACCGGCCGCCTGGTGTCGGCCCTGACCCGGCTGGTCGAGGAGGACCCCTCGCTGGTCGTCCGTACCGACGCGGAGACCGGGCAGACACTGCTGTCCGGTATGGGAGAACTGCATCTGGAGGTCGCGGTGGAGAAGGTCCGGCGCGCTCACGGGCTGGACGTCGTCGTCGGGCGGCCGCGCGTCGCCTACCGCGAGACGGTGGCGCGCGGGGTGTCCGGTCTGGTGTACCGGCACGTCAAACAGGACGGCGGCGCGGGGCAGTTCGCCCATGTCGTGCTCGATGTCGAGCCGCTCGGCACCCCTGCCGTGGACTGCGCCGAGGGGAGCGCGGCGGGCTTCGTGTTCCGGTCGGCCGTGGTCGGCGGACGGGTGCCGCAGGAGTTCGTCCGTGCCGTGGAGGCCGGCTGCCGGGACGCGCTCGCCGAGGGTCCCCTCGGCGGTCACCCGGTGACCGGGCTGCGGGTCACGCTCACCGACGGGTCGACCCATGCCAAGGACTCGTCGGAGATGGCGTTCCGCGCGGCGGGCCGGCTGGGCCTCCGCGCGGCACTGCGCGCCTGCGCCATGCGGTTGCTGGAACCGGTCGTCGAGGTCACGGTGACCGTGCCCGAGGACGCGGTCGGCGGAGTGCTCGGCGACCTCGCGGCCCGGCGCGGCCGGGTCACGGGGTCCCTCACCCGCGGCGGCACGGCGGTGCTCACCGCCACCGTGCCGTTGGCCGAACTCTTCGGCTACGCGACCCGGTTGCGCAGCCGGACCCAGGGCCGGGGTGTCTTCTCGACCCGGCCCACCGGGCTGGCACCGGCGCCGGGCCCGCTGCCCTCCACGGGGGTCGCGGCCCGGTGAGTGAAGGCGGGGGCGTCGCTCCGGCGACGCCCCCGTCCCGAGAAGCGGTTCACGCCTGGCGCCGACGTCAACCGGCCCGTGGTCGGACGGAGTCGAGAAGCGAACCCGGGCGGACCCGCGCGGGCCGGTGTCCGTTCAACGCCGCCCCCGGGTCCGTTCGGCACGTGGTGGGTCGACGAACTGCAGCTCCAGGGCGGCCGGCGGCGGGGCTGTCCCTGGTCCGCCCGCGGCGGCCCAGGCCAGCAGGTCGTCCGTGCAGCCGTCGTCCGTGGCGAAGCCCACCCAGGTCGGCCGGCCGCCGCTTCGCCGTCCCGCCGCCGAGGGTTGCACCACGACGACGTTCGCCTGGTCGCAGGGGCCCAGGCAGTCCGTCGTCCGCACGGTGAACCGCCCGCCGGACGCCTCCGCCCCGGCGCGCAGCCGCGCGAGCTGCCGGACGTGGTCGATGTCCGGGAACTTGCCCGGGTCGCCGCAGCAGCACCCCCGGCAGACGACGAGGGCGCACGGCCGCGATCGGGCGGCACCGACCGTCGTCGTACGAGGGAGACCGCGCGGGGAGTCGACCGGCACGAGGGGGAGGCCTTTCGCGAGGAGGGCGAGCGGTCCCGCCCGTGATCTCTCGCGGGCGGGTGTGCGGCGGCCGTCGGACGCGTCGCCCCAGGCCGCCGAGAGTCACCGTACGAGACGTTTCCGCTGCTCAACAGACCGGGTCCGCACGGGGAACCTGGGGCCACCCGGGCGGCTCGGGCCGCCAACCGGCCGGGTCGCCGCTGGAGTTGGGGCGTCCTCGCGCTGCGGGGTGCCGTGCGGCGGGACGTGGAACGCGTCGACGACGGGCGGCCCCCTGCCGAGGCCGCGTCCTTCGTGGTCGTTCCCCGAGCGTTCCTGGGGTCGCGCTTCGGGTCGTTCCTGGGAACGCGGGGTCGGCGAGACGTGTCGGCAAGATGCCGAACAAAATTGTTGACAATCTTGTTGGTCTAGATTTACGTTCGACAGGCACTCACTCAGGGAGGGCGCAATGCAGAAGGAAGCCCGTCCAGGCACCGGCGAGCAGGCCAAGCAGCACGCGTTGGTGCAGTTGCGGCAGGCGATTCTGCGCGGAGAGATGGCACCGGCCCAGCGGCTGGTGGAGAACGAACTCGCCGAGCAGTTCGGAGTCACCCGGGCCAGTACCCGGGCGGCGCTGATCGAGCTGGAGACGGAGGGGCTGGTCGAGCGCATCCGCAACCGCGGATCGCGGGTCCGGGTCGTGACCGTCGAGGAGGCGGTCGCCATCACCGAATGCCGGATGGCACTCGAAGGACTCTGCGCGGCCAAGGCGGCCGTCGCGGCGACCGACGACCAGCTGGCCGAACTGGCCGAACTGGGAGCGGCGATGTCCAAGGCGGTCGCCGACGGCGAGCCCGTGACCTACTCCGAGCTGAACCACGAAGTACACGCCCGGATCAGGGAGTTCTCCGGCCAGCGGACGGCCGTCGAGCTCCTGGAACGGCTCAATGCACAACTGGTGCGCCATCGCTTCCAGTTGGCCCTGCGTCCCGGTCGTGCGCAGCAGTCCCTGAGTGAACACCTGGCCATGATCGAGGCGATCGGCGCCAGGAACCCGCAGGCGGCCGAAGCGGCCGTCCGCGCCCACCTCGGCAGCGTGATCCAAGCGCTGCGCGACTGACGTCCCGCGCGCCGACGCGCGGGCACGACGGACATCCGAGGCGGGCACGCACCTGTCCACCAAGGAGATCTCTGCCATGACCCACGGCGACGCGCCCGCCTCCCCCGAACCCTCGGCACCCCCCGGGCCGAGCACACCCCCCGCCCGGTCGACCCTGGTCGTCACCGCGCACGCCGGAGACTTCGTGTGGCGGGCCGGCGGCGCCATCGCCCTGGCCACCTCCCGGAGCGAGAAAGTCACCATCGCCTGCCTCACCTTCGGCGAGCGCGGTGAGTCCGCCAAGGCCTGGCGCGCCGGCCGGAACCTCGACGAGATCAAGGCGATACGCCGCGAGGAGGCGGAGAAGGCCGCCGCCACCCTCGGGGCCGAGGTCCAGTTCTTCGACGCGGGCGACTACCCGCTGACCCCCACCGCCGAACTCACCGACCGGCTGGTGGCGGTCTACCGCGCGACCCAGCCCGACGTCGTCCTCACCCACCCCGCCGAGGACCCGTACAACGGTGACCACCCGGCGGCCCACCGCATGGCACTGGAGGCCCGCGTCCTCGCCCAGGCCATCGGCTACCCCGGCGAGGGCGAGATCATCGGAGCCCCGCCCGTCTTCTACTTCGAACCGCACCAGCCCGAGATGAGCGGCTTCCGGCCCGAAGTGCTGCTCGACATCACCGAGGTGTGGGAGACCAAACGCCGGGCGATGGAGTGCCTCGGCGCCCAGCAGCACCTGTGGGACTACTACACCGACCTCGCCGTACGCCGCGGGGTGCAGCTCAAGCGCAACGCCGGCCCCAACCTGGGCCTCGCCCACCGGACCATGGCCGAGGCGTTCATGCGCCCCTATCCGCAGATCGCGAAGGAGCTGGCATGAGCGGCGTGATCGTCACCGGCCCGCCGAAGGCGGACCCGAAGGACGTCGAGGCGATCGCCGCGTACGGCACCGCCACCGTGCACGAGGCGATGGGCCGAACCGGCCTGCTCGGCACCCGGCTGCGCCCCGTCCAGCAGGGCATCCGCGTCGCCGGCACCGCGGTCACGGTCCTCTCCTGGCCCGGCGACAACCTCATGATCCACGCCGCGGTGGAGCAGTGCGGTGACGGGGACGTCCTCGTGGTCACCACCACGTCCCCGTCCACGGACGGCATGTTCGGCGAACTGTTCGCCACCGCGCTCCAACGGCGCGGCGTGCGCGGCCTGGTCATCGACGCCGGCGTCCGCGACACCGCCGAACTGCGCGCGATGGGCTTCCCCGCCTGGGCCGCCGCGGTCAGCCCGCAGGGCACGGTGAAGGCGACCGGCGGCTCCGTCAACGTCCCCGTCGTCCTCGGCGGCCAGATCGTCCGGCCCGGCGACGTCATCCTCGCCGACGACGACGGCGTGGTGTGCGTACCCCGCGCGGACGCCCGCCGCACCGCCGAGGCGTCCGAGGCCCGCGAGCGCAAGGAGGCACTGGCCCGTGCCGCCTTCCAGGAAGGCGAACTCGGTCTGGACCGCTACGGATTGCGCGACACCCTGGCCCGCCTCGGCGTCACCTACACGCCCTACGACGCGCACGTCCGGGATGGAGCCGCGCCGTGAGCGGACCCGAGGAACTGCGCTGCATGCTCCTGCGCGGCGGCACCTCCAAGGGCGCCTACTTCGTGGCCGGGGACCTCCCCGCGGAACCGGCCGAGCGCGACGACCTGCTGCTGCGCGTGATGGGCAGCCCCGACCCGCGCCAGATCGACGGCCTCGGCGGCGCGCACCCGCTGACCAGCAAGGTGGCCGTCGTCTCGGTGTCCGAGGACCCCGCAGCGGACATCGACTACCTGTTCCTCCAAGTAGGCGTCGAACGGGCCGAGGTGTCGGACCGTCAGAACTGCGGCAACCTCCTCGCCGGCGTCGGCCCGTTCGCCGTCGAGCGCGGACTCGTCGAACCGGGCCGGGAGCGCACCTCGGTACGGATCCGCATGCTCAACTCCGGGGACCTGGCCGTCGTGAGCTTTCCCACCGAGGGCGGACGCGTCGTCTACACGGGCTCGGCGGAGATCTCCGGGGTGCCGGGGACCGCCGCCCCGGTGGTCGTCGAGTTCCCGCGGCGGAGCGGCCCGTTGCTGCCCACCGGACACGCCCGCGACACCGTCGCCGGCACCGCCGTGACGTGCGTGGACAACGGGATGCCCACCGTGCTCGTCGCCGCGTCCGCGCTGGACGTCACCGGGTACGAGACCCCCGGGGACCTGGAGGAGGATCTCGCCCTGGCCGACCGGGTCCGCGCGATCCGCCTGGAGGCGGGCAGGCTGATGGGCCTCGGGGACGTCGAGAACGCCTCCGTGCCCAAGGTGACGCTCCTGGCGCCGCCGCGTGCCGGGGGAGTGGTGAGCACCCGCACGTTCATCCCGGTGCGCTGCCACACCTCCATCGGTGTCCTCGGCGCCGCGAGCGTCGCCGCGGGGCTGCGCGTGGAGGGCGGCGTCGGCCGAACCGTGGCACGGCTGCCCGAGCGCGGGGACCGGCTGCGGATCGAGCACCCGACCGGATTCCTCGACATCGAGTCCGGACTCGCGTACGGCCCCGGAGGCGTCCCCGAGGCCCGGCGCACCGCGGTCGTCCGCACCGCACGCAAGATCTTCGACGGCACGGTCTTCCCCCGGCCGGCCGGAGCCGCACACCAACCCTGAGGAGGCCCCATGGCCCCGCCGCTCGGCGACATCGCCCACCTCGGGCACGTCGAACTGCTCACCCCCGACCTGGACGCGAGCGTCCGGTTCTTCACGGACTACCTCGGCCTGACCGAGAACGGCCGCTCCGGCGACTCCGTCTACCTGCGGACCTGGGACGACTACGAGCACCACAGCCTGACCCTCACCGCCCACTCCACCTCGGGCATCCGCCGCACCGCCCTGCGTGCCTCCAGCGAGGAGGCCCTCCTGCGCCGGGTCAAGGAGATCGAGAGCACCGGGCGCG
The DNA here is from genome assembly GCF_036231965.1 of Streptomyces sp. NBC_01428. Taxonomy (NCBI): domain Bacteria; kingdom Bacillati; phylum Actinomycetota; class Actinomycetes; order Kitasatosporales; family Streptomycetaceae; genus Streptomyces; species Streptomyces sp. NBC_01428. The sequence goes on from NZ_CP109499.1 coordinate 8,113,309, forward strand.
AGGGCCGCTGGACCGACGACGAGCCGGGCATCGGTCCCGTCTTCGTCACCACCGACCCCGACGGCCACGAAGTCGCCCTGTACTGGGAGAGCGAGTGGTATCGCGCGCCGGACCATCTGAAGCCGGGCCTGAAGAACCAGCCCCAGGCCAAGCCGGGGCACGGCGTCGGAGTGCGACGCCTGGACCACGTCAACTTCCTCGCCGCCGACGTGGCGGCCTGCGGCGACTTCGTGCGGGACGCGCTCGGGGCCCGGCCGACCGAGCAGATCCAGCTCGACAGCGGCAGGATCGCCGCGCAGTGGCTGACCTTCAACAGCAAGTCGTACGACGTGGTCTACACGGAGGACTGGACGGGGTCGAACGGACGGCTGCACCACATCGCCTTCGCCACCGACACCCGTGAGGACATCCTCCGCGCCGCCGATCTCGCCCTGGACACCGGCGTGTTCATCGAGACGGGCCCGCACAAGCACGCCATCCAGCAGACGTTCTTCCTCTACGTCTACGAACCCGGCGGCAATCGCGTCGAGTTGTGCAACCCGCTCACCCGGCTCGTCCTCGCCCCCGACTGGCCTCTGGTGACCTGGACCGAGAACGAGCGGAAGAAGGGGCAGGCCTGGGGGCTGAAGACCATCGAGTCCTTCCACACCCACGGAACCCCGCCCATCGACTGACCCGGACCCGGAGCCGGAGCCGGAGCCGGAACCCGAGCCGGCCCGGACCGGCCGTCGGCCACGACCAGGGGTCCGCCGTCGGGCACGACCAGGGGGTCCTCCCCGTCGGCCGTCGGCCGTCGTGCGCGGACCGCCGGGGCAGCCATGCGTTGATCGAAACTTAGAGCGAGCAGAACCGGCCAGTGCAGGTGTACGGGCGGCACCGAACTGTGTGCCGCCCGTGCCCGTTTCACCTGCCTCTCAGCTCTTCATGACACGGTCGCGACGGTGGCCTGATTCCCCTCAGGATTGTTGACAAAAACGTTGACACTCGGGGGTTCACTCCTTAGCGTCTAGCGCATCGCCGGGTCAGCCGCACGAGCCGCGCCGACCCGCATCCCCGATCCCCTTCCAGGGCCCACACCTCCTGGACGAGAGGAAACAACGATGTCCTCCTCCCTCGCCCTGCCCGCGCGCGGCGGCAGCAGAATGGCCGCACTGGTCGTCGGCCTCTGCTGGCTGGTCGTCCTCTTCGACGGCCTCGACATGTTCATCTACGGTTCCGTGCTGCCGCACATGCTGGAGGCGAAGGCGCTCGGCATCGACCCCGGCAAAGCCGGCGACGTCGGTTCCTACGCCACCTTCGGCATGCTGATCGGGGCCCTGTCCTCCGGAACCGTCAGCGACTGGGTCGGACGCAAGAAGACGATCGTCGCGTCGACCGCGGTGTTCTCCCTGGCCTCCGCCGTCTGTGCCTCGGCGGGCGGCCTGGGCGTCTTCAGCCTCGGGCGCTTCCTCGCGGGCCTCGGTCTCGGCGGCCTGCTGCCCAGCGCGATCACGATGGTCACCGAGTACGCCCCGCGAGGTCACCGCGCCCTGATCGTGGGCTCCCTGATGACGGCCCACCAGGCAGGCGGCATCGTCGCCGGATTCGTCGCGCTCGGGACGGGCGACTGGCGGGTCTCGTTCTGGATCTGCGTGATACCGCTGTTCGTCGGCGTTCCGCTGGCCGTCAGGTTCCTGCCCGAGTCGATGGCCTTCCTCCAGGCCAAGGGCCGCACCGAGGAGGCCCGCGCCCTCGCCGACCGCTACGGCGTCGACCTCGCCGTCCGGGACAGGGAACGCCAGGCCGCCGCCGATCGCTTCGGCGCCCTCACCGCCCTCTTCCGCGGCGGCCAGTGGATCGAGACCCTGTTCTTCTGGCTCGCCTCCTTCGGCGGCCTCCTCCTCGTCTACGGCGTCTCGCAGTGGCTGCCCTCGCTGATGAAGGCCAACGGCTACAACCTCGGTTCCTCCATCGGCTTCGTCATCGTCATCAACCTCGGCGGCATCGTCGGCATGCTGATCGGCGGCCGGCTCACCGACCGGTTCGGCGGCTCACTCATCTCCGCCGTCTGGTTCGGCGCCACCGCCGTCGGCATCTACTCCCTGAGCTTCAGGATGCCGCTGCCGCTCACCTACACCGTCGTCTTCCTGACCGGCCTGTTCCTCTTCAGCGCCCAGGCGATGATCTACGCGACGGTGGCGCACCGCTCCGAGGACGACAACCGTGCCACCGCGGTCGGCTGGACCTCCGGCATGGGCCGCTTCGGCGCCGTCTTCGGCCCCTGGCTCGGCGGGCAGCTCCTCGCCACCGGCTCGACCACCGCCGGCTTCACCGCCTTCGCCGCCGCCGGTGTCTTCTCGCTGGTGTTCGTCAGCCTGACCGGCCTGCGCCGCGTCAGGACGACGCCGCCCAGCACCGCACCGCACCAGGAACTGACCGCCACCGGCTGACCGCGGCCCATGCGGGCAAGCACCTGCTGGCCGCGGCCCACGGGGGCAAGGTGCCCGGGCGGAACCCGAGGAGGGGTCCGCCCGGGCACCGGCGTCCTCCGGCCGGGGCCGCACGGGAGCTCAGGGCCTCTCCGTCAGGGCCGCCGCCCACAATCTCCGTTGCCCCGGACGACCCGGGGTGCTGGAGTGAGTCCATGGATCACGTAGCGGTACTTGCCCTGTTCGACCGGGACATGCGGGAGACGGCACGCCCCGACGCGCCGGGCGCCCGGATCGAGCGGGCCGGGCGGGTGGTGCGCCAGATCGGGGCCGAGGGCGGCTGGAACGGGGTGATCTGGTCCGACCTCGACGGGACGAACGCCGACGCGGCCGTCGCCGAGCAGATACGCCACTTCACCGGCCTCGGCCTGGAGTTCGAGTGGAAGCTGTACGGGCACGACCGGCCCGAGGACCTCGGTAGGCGGCTGCAGGCCGCGGGCTTCACCGCGCAGCCCGAGGAGACGCTGATGATCGCCGAGCTGGGCGATCTGACCCTCGACGCCGAACCGCCTGAGGGTGTACGCCTGTTGCCCGTCACCGACCGCGCCGGGGTGGAACTCGTGGCCGAGGTCCACCAGCAGGCCTTCGGGACGGACGGCACCCGCCTGCGGCACCAACTGCTCGCCCAGCTCACCGGCGACGCGGACACCGTGGTCGCCGTCGTGGCGCTCGCCGGGGACGTCCCCGTCAGCGCCGCCCGCATGGAACTCCTGCCCGGAGCGCGGTTCGCCGGACTGTGGGGCGGCGGCACCGTCGAGGCCTGGCGCGGCCGCGGCATCTACCGCGCCCTGGTCGCCCACCGCGCCCGCGTCGCGGCGGACCGCGGCTACCGCTACGTCCAGGTCGACGCCTCCAGCCAGAGCCGGCCCATTCTCGCCCGACTCGGCTTCCAGCCGCTCACCACGACGACACCGTACGTGTACGAGGGGTGACACCCGGCGCGGTGCGCGGGAGCGGCGGGGCGCCGATGTCACATCCCGGCCCCCGCGGTCCGTCGCACCGGCATGACCACGCACCAGAACATCCTCCTGGCCGGCGCGAGCGGCGTCCTCGGCCGGCACATCACCCGCGGCCTGACCGAGGCGGGCCACACGGTCACCGGCCTCGGCCGGGGCCCGGCCAACGACGTCCGCGCCGACGTCCTGGACCGCGAGGCGACGCTGCGCGCCGTCGACGGACGGCACTACGACACGGTGATCCTGGCCGCGACCGCCCTCGGCAAGCCGCCCCTGCGCCACCGTGACATGCGAGCCACCGACGCCCTCCGGGTCGACGGCACCGCCCACCTCGTCGAGGCCGCCCGAGCCACCGGCGCCCGCCGGATCATCGCCGAGTCGATGGTCTTCGGCTACGGATGCGGCGATCACGGAGCCCACGTCCTCACCGAGGACGATCCCTTCGGCCCTCCGGGCACCACCGCCGCGCTGGAACAGCACATCGCCGCCATGCGCATCAAGGAACAACTCACCTTCGGCGCGTCCGACATGGAGGGGATCGCCCTCCGCTTCGGCCTCTTCTACGGCGCCGGCGGCACGGACGCCCTGCTCCCCATGCTGCGCCGGCGGCAGCTCCCCGTGGCCGACGACCACGGCCGGGTGCTGCCGTGGGTCGACCTGGCCGACGCGGCACGAGCGGTGGCCGCCGCCGTGGACCGCGGCCGCCCGGGGGAGGCGTACAACGTCACCGACCGGACCCCGTTCGGCTTCGCCGCCCATGTCCGGGCCGTGGCCGAGGAGTTCGGCCTGCCGAAGCCGCTGACCGTACCGGTGTGGACGATGCGGCCCCTGTCGTACGCGCACGTGACGATGCGGACGACGCTGCGGGTGTCCTCGGCGAAGGCGGAGCGCGAGCTGGCCTGGACGCCCCGGCACGCGTCGAGCAGGGACGGCCTCGCCGCGCTCAGGGCGGCGGCCTGAACCGGGCCGGCCTCCGCGCAGGCCGGCGTCGCCCACCTCGCCGGGACCCGGCTTCGGGTGACTGGCGCGGTCGGCCCGGGGGCACGTCAGAGATCCCGCTGATACTCCACGGCGCGGTGCGTCGGCCGGTAGCCGAGGGCGTCGTTGATCGCGAGCATCGGCGCGTTGCTGTCGGCCGTGTCCGTGAGCAGGCCGGAGAGTTCCGGATGGCGCTCACGGGCCAGCCGGATCGACTGCGCCTTCATCCACCGACCGAGACCGCGGCCCCGGTGCTCGGGCAGGACGCCCGTCCCGTAGTGCTGAGCGTCGCCCCGGCCGTCGCCGGGCACCACGAGCTCCGAGAACCCGACGACCGAACCGTCCGCGCGGTCCAGCACCGCCACCGTCTGCAGGGCCTCCCCGCGCCGGAGGACGGCCTCGGCCACGGCCACGACCCGGTCCACGTCCCAGGCGACGGTCCCGTAGTCGGTCTCCTCCATCGGCATGTCGTCCATCGCCCGCCGCGACACGGCGAAGCCGGCCGCGAGCTCCGGCGGAACCACCCCGTCCCAGTGCGTCAACTCGTAACCCGGATGCGGGCGTTCGACGATCCCGTCGATCCGCGTGAGGTCGAGCTCCGGCAGCGGGAGCCGCGCGTACGTCAGCGCCAGCACCCTGCGGAAGCCCTGTGCGGCGAGGAAGAGGTCACCGGGGGAGCCGGTCGTGGCCTGGGCGACCAGTGACCTGCGCCCGTCGGCCCGTGCCGCCGCCGTCGCGGCTTCCAGGAGGGCGCCGCCCACGCCGTGGCGCCGCTCGGCGGGGTGCACGGTGATCTCCAGCTCGGCGAGGTGCCGCTGACCCTCTGTGTCGAACAGCCGGACGAACGCCGAGCCCAGCGGCGCTCCTTCGGCGTCCGAGGCCAGCCAGGCGAGCCGACGGCTCGACGCCGTGTCTTCGGGATCGGTCAACGGGGTGATGCGTGGCGGCAAGGTCGCTCCGGGTGTCGGGCGTGCGGGTGGGAAGCCCGCAGAACGTAGCCGCACGGCGGAGCGCTCCGCAACGGAATTGACGGGAGCCCGCACGGGCGCCCCGGCGGGCGATGGCCGGTCCGCCGGGACCGCGCGGGCTCCCGCCGCGACGGTGGGGTCCGCTCAGCGGCGCGACCTCGTCCGGTCCAGGGCCGCGACACCGACGGCCGCGAGGCCGATCTGGATGAGCCACTCGATCCAGTCGACGCCCTTGGTGTCGGCGACACCGAACGCGGCGGCCACGCCCGACCCGATGAACGCGGCCACGATGCCGACCACGATGGTCAGCAGGATGCCGATGCGCTGTCGGCCCGGCACGACGAGCCGGCCCAGTATTCCGATGATGATGCCGATGACGATGGCACTGATGATGCCTGAGATCTCCATCTCCGCCCTCCCGGTCGGTCGCCCGCACTCATGTATCTGCCCTCCGCGGGTGGGAGCCAGTCCGCTCCGGGCCGGGTGCCGTGTCACAGTGCCGCCGACGCTCCCGGCGACCCAACAGGTAGTCATGTACCGTTCAAACGCCTGCCGTGCCGGTGACGGTCAACTACCGTTCTACGCGCGCAGACTTGGCGCCCGCACGGCCTCTCCCCACCCCGACGGAGGTTTGCAGGATGCTCGGACTCGGAAGATCCCCCCGCATCACCACGGCACTCGCCGTGTTCGGACTGCTCGTCACGGGTGTCGCCGTCCAGGCGGCGGCCGGCACCCCCGCCCACGCGGCCACCCCGCACCGCGTCCTCTTCGACAACGGCCATGCCGAGACCGCGGGCAACGCCGACTGGATCATCTCCACCAGCCAGCCCGACCCCCTCGGCCAGGACTCCACCCCGTCCGCCGAGACCGACTGGACCGGGGCCCTGTCCTCGTGGGGCGTCGCCCTGCAGAAGACGGGCGACTACAGCCTCAGGACGCTGCCTTCGGGATCGAGCCTCACCTACGGCGGCACGGCCGCGAACGACCTGTCGAACGTCGACGAACTGGTCCTGCCCGAACCCAACACGCTCTTCACCACCGCCGAGAAGACCGCCATCATGACCTTCGTCAAGAACGGCGGCGGCCTGTTCATGATCTCCGACCACACCGGGGCCGACCGCAACAACGACGGCTACGACGCGGTCGAGGTCCTCAACGACCTGATGAGCAACAACAGTGTCGACAGCACCGATCCGTTCGGCTTCTCCATCGACTCGCTGAGCATCTCCTCGGACCACCCCGCCGCGACAAGCGACAGCACCAACCCGATCCTGCACGGCGCGCACGGCACCGTCACCAAGAGCCTCATCGCGAGCGGGACGACGGTCACCCTCAAGCCCGCCGACAACGCGGCCGTCAAGGGCCTGCTGTACCGCACCGGATACTCAGGAAACACCGGCGCGTTCTTCGCGACCAGCACCTTCGGCAGCGGCAAGGTCGCGTTCTGGGGCGACAGTTCACCGATCGACGACGGCACCGGACAGTCCGGCAACACGCTCTACGACGGCTGGAACGACACCGGCGCCACCAACGCCGCGCTCGCCCTCAACGCCACCGACTGGCTCGCCGGGACCGGCAGCGGCGGCGGGGGAGGAGGCGGCGGGACCTGCACGGCCGCCCAACTGCTGGCCAACCAGGGCTTCGAGTCCGGCGCGACGTCCTGGACCGCGACCAGTGGCGTGATCACCGACAGCTCCGGCGAGGCGGCCCGTACGGGCTCCTACAAGGCCTGGCTGAACGGCTACGGCTCGGCCAACACCGACACGCTCTCCCAGTCGGTCACGATCCCGTCCGGCTGCTCCGCCACGCTGAGCTTCTACCTCCACGTCGACACGGCCGAGACCACCACGAGCACCGCGTACGACACCCTCAAGGCCCAGGTCGTCAACAGCTCCGGCACCGTGCTGGCGACCCTCGCCACGTACTCGAACCTGAACGCGGCCTCGGGCTTCACCCAGCGGACCTTCAGCCTCGGTACCCCGTACGCCGGACAGACGGTCGGCGTCAGGTTCACCGGGACGGAGGGCTCCACGCTGCAGACGTCGTTCGTCCTCGACGACACGGTACTCACCGTGAGTTGAGCGGACACCGGCACGTCCTGGGGCCGGGTCCGGCACCGGACCCGACCCCAGGGCCGATCGGCGCCCGGCCCCTCGCTCAGGCCGGCCCTCAGGGGGTCGAACGGCGCTCGAACACGACATCGCGGGCCGTGCCCAGCGCCATGGCCACCGCCCCCAGCAGGACCGCGTCCTCGCCGAGCCGCCCCGGTACGAGCTTCGGGCGCAGCGGCGTCAGGGCGCGCAGAGTCTCGCCTCCAGGGGCTCGCCCAGATCGTCGCCCTGTCGGTGCTGTGCCGGCGGCAGCCGGGACTGCGGCGTCCGTACCGGATGTCGCTCCACCCGCTGCCGAGCCTCATCGCCCTCGTCGGCCGGCTCACCATCTACGGCTACGCCGACAAGAACTCCCCGGGCCGCTTGTCGGGCCGGCACGAGCAGCTGAGGCTCCGCGTCCGGCCTGGGCCCGAGCTCGGCGGGACCGCCGTCCCCGCGGACCGTCACCCGAACGGACCCTCGCCGTCGCCGGAACGGCTCCAGGTACGCAGGACGACATCGCGTCCCTTCGCCGTACGGACCACCGGGTCGTCGTCGGCCAGGACGAACCCCGCCGACCGGGCGACCCCTTCGCTCGCCGCGTTTCCGTCCTCGATGCACAGAACGACGCGGCGGCCGCCGACGTGCCGGTGCGCGAAGTCCACGGCCAGCCGGACCGCGCGGGTCGCGAGCCCCCGGCCCCGGTGGGCTGCCCCCACCCCGTACGCGAGCTCGACGTCACGATCGTCGCCCGAACCGGGGAACAGCAGGATCTCCCCCCGGGGCAGCTCCCCGTCCGTGGTGATGGCCAGCTGTACGGCCCGCCCCTCGGCGCTCTTCTGCTCGGCGGCCGCGAGATAGGCGAGCGCCGCGGCGGTGTCGAAGGGCGAGGCGACCGGAGTCCACCGGTCGATCTCGGGATCGTCGTAGAGGGCGACGAGATCCGCCACGTCGTCGTCGGACCATTCGCGGAGCAGCAGTCCCAGGCCGTCGATGCGCAGCGGTCCGGGGAAGTGGAACGTCGGTCGGCTGTTCATCGGACGATCCTTACGCGTCGGGCGGTGGCGGCCAAGGGTGCCTCGCGCCGCACGGCACCGGGACCGGGAGCCGCCCGGGGCTGTCCGGATGCGGGGAGGCATGGCCAGGATGGACCCTGGACTTGTTCGGATCGTCGGGAGGCCGTGATGTTCGTCCCTTTGGGGGCCCGTGATTTCCTGGACCGCGCCGTCACCGTGTACGGCGACCGTGTCGGCGTCGTCGACGAACCCGACCAGCCGGCCGAGGTCTGGGAGGGACTGACGTACCGCCGTGTCGGGGAGCTGGCCCGAGCGCAGGCGGCCGGGCTCGACGCGCTCGGCGTCCCGCACGGCGCGCGCGTCGCCGTCGTCTCGCCCAACAGCGCCCGGCTCCTCACCTCGTTCTTCGGCGTCAGCGGCCACGGCCGGGTCCTCGTGCCGGTCAACTTCCGTCTGACGGCGGACGAGGTGAGCTACGTCGTCGAGCACTCGGGGGCGAGCGTCCTGCTCGTCGACCCCGAACTCGCCGACCGTTTCGAGGGCGTCGCCTGCAAGCACCGGTTCACCCTCGGTGCCGCGGCGGACGCCGAGCTGTACCGCTTCGGCACGGAACCGGCACCGTGGGAGGCCGACGAGAACGCCACCGCGACGATCAACTACACCAGCGGCACGACCGCCCGGCCCAAGGGCGTCCAGATCACCCACCGCAACATCTGGATCAACGCCACGACCTTCGCCCTGCACGCCGGTGTCACCGACCGTGACGTGTATCTGCACACCCTGCCGATGTTCCACGCGAACGGGTGGGGGATGCCCTTCGCGATGGCGGGCCTGGGCGTTCCCCAGGTCGTCCTGCGCAAGGTCGACGGGGCGGAGATCCTGCGCCGGGTGGCGGAGCACGGCGTGACCGTGATGTGCGCCGCGCCCGCCGTCGTCAACGCGGTGCTGGCCGCCGCCGGTTCCTGGGAGGGAGAGATCCCCGGCCGCGACCGGGTCCGCATCATCGTCGCCGGGGCTCCGCCGCCCACGAAGACCGTCGCCCGCGTCGAGTCCGAACTGGGCTGGGAATTCATCCAGATCTACGGCCTCACCGAGACCTCGCCGCTGCTCACCGTCAACCGTGCGCGGTCCGAGTGGGACGAACTCCCCCCGCAGGCGCGGGCGGAGAAGCTGGTGCGAGCCGGTGCCCCGGCCCTGGGCGTCACCCTGCGCACCTCCGCGGACGACGAGATCCTCGCGCGCTCGAACGTCGTCCTGGAGGGCTACTGGGAGCAGCCCGAGGAGACCGAACGGGCCCTGGCCGACGGCTGGTTCCACACCGGGGACGGTGGATCGATCGGCGAGGACGGCTATCTCACGATCAGTGACCGCAAGAAGGACGTGATCATCACCGGGGGTGAGAACGTCTCCTCCATCGAGGTGGAGGACACGCTCTTCAGCCATCCCGCCGTCGCCGAGGTCGCGGTGATCGGCGTACCCCACGAGAAGTGGGGCGAGACCGTCATGGCCCTGGTGGTGCTCGCGCCCGACGCGGCGGCGACCGAGGACGAGCTGATCCAGTACTGCAAGGAGCGTCTCGCCGGGTTCAAGGCGCCGACCTCGGTCGAGTTCCGGGACAGGCTGGCGCGGACCGCCACCGGAAAACTCCAGAAGTACAAGCTGCGCCGGCCGTATTGGGAGGGGCACGACCGGGGTGTCAACTGACCTCGCCCGCGGCACCGGCAGGCCCGCACGGGTCCGGCGGGGACGGGTGCGGGCGCGACGGCCGGCCCGCGCTTCGGCGGGCCGGCAGGACGGACTCTCCCTTCCTGGTTCCGTCTCGTGAGCCGGGGGAGTGCTACCTCCGGGCGCCTCTGGTCGCCGTCAGCGCGCAGACCGCTCCGAGGGCGACGGCGATCGCGCCGACGATGATGCTGTTGACCACCACACCGGTGTCCGGGCTGGTGCCGACGATCCACGGCGAGATGATCATCCACGCGCCCATCGCGCAGATCGCCCAGCTCAGGCCGTACATCCGCTCGGGTGTGACGGTGAACCCGAGCGCGAGTACCGCGATGGCGATGCCCATGATCAGGTTGTGCGTCGCCAGCGCGGGCTGGCTCGACGTGTAGTGCAGGATCCACGGTGACACGGCGCAGTACAGGCCGAGCAGGAACACCGGCCCGTCCACCAGCGCGACGTCGCGGCCGCCCATCACGCGGTCGTACCGGGCACGCATCTCCGATGCGTCGGGGTGGCCGGTGATGTCGCCGGTGTGATGCGAGACGTTGGCCATGACTCGTCTCCTCCGATCTGGTCCGATCCGATCTCCACGGCCCGACCGTGCCCGAGGGGCGAGCGGTCAGGACCGCATACCCGCCAGTCTGCTCTTATTTCTCCCTTATGTGTAGGGATGTCGGCTACGAAAGGAGAAAGAGACCGGACCGGGCGCACGTCGCCTCCGCCGGACCGCCCCGTTCGACGCGTCCCGGGTCCTCGCGCGTGGCCTCCCCATGGGCGCCGTCAGACGGCGATGAGCAGACGGGCGATCGCGCGACGCGCGCGGGTCGGTGCTTGAGGGTCGCGGTGCAGCTGGATCGCCTGATCGGCCGCCAGGATCGCTCCGCCCAGCTCGAAGACGAGCTGGTCCACATCGGTCCGCTCGGGCAGCTGTCCGGTCCTGATGGCGGTGTCCAGTTCCGCCGTGACGTACGCCGTCCACGCGGTCAGCGCGGCGAGGACCGCGTCCCGGACCGGCCCGGGTCGGCCGTCGAACTCGCTCGCCACCGAGGTCAGGAAGCAGCCCCCGTGGCCCTCGTCCTCGGCCATGTAGGAGATCCACTCGTCGAAGGCGCGCGCGAGCCGCTCCGTGCCGGGCCGCGCGCCGACGGCCCGCCCCGGCACCCGCAGCCGGAACCGCTCGACCGCCGTGTCCAGCGTGGCGAGCTGGAGCGCCTCCTTGCTGCCGAAGTGGCCGATCACCCCGGCCTTGCTCATGCCCAGGCCGGTGGCGAGACGTCCGATCGTGAGGCCTTCGAGGCCCTCGACCGAGGCCAGGGCCAAGGCGCTCCCGAGGATCCGGTCGCGGGTGGCGGCGGTTTCGGCGACGGACTTGCGGGGGCTCATGCGGACAGCTTAACCTCACGACCGTTCGCTTTTAGCTAACGAACGTTCGTCATCTATATCGGATCGGCGATGGGCCGGCCCGCGGGCTCCTCGCCCGGTGATCCTGCCGGGCCCTGCCACCCGCCCCGCTCCGCCGACGGCATCCGCGACCCCGAAGGGACTCATCGTGAAGATCCACCATCTCAACTGCGGCTCCCTGCGCACGATCGACCGTGCGGAGGGGAGCCTGCCCGCCGTCTGCCACTGCCTGCTGGTCGAGACCGACCGCGACGGGCTCGTCCTCGTCGAGAGCGGGATCGGCACGGCCGACGTGGCGCGCCCCGAGGAGAACCTCGGGGCGGACTTCCTCAGCCGCGCCCGACCGGTCCTGGACCCCACCGAGACCGCTCTGCACCAGGTCACCGCCCTGGGCTTCCGCCCGGAGGACGTCCGGCACATCGTGCTGAGCCATCTCGACCTCGACCACGCCGGCGGACTCGCCGACTTCCCCTGGGCCAAGGTCCACCTGAGCGAGGCGGAGCACCACGCGGCGATGGGGGCACCCGGGGCCCACCCCGAGGACCGTGTCCGCTACCGCCCGGTCCAGTGGGCCCACCGCCCGCACTGGGTCACGTACGCGCGGCCCGCGGGGGACCCCTGGTTCGGATTCGACGCGGTCCGTCCGCTGGAGGGGATGGACGCCGAGATCCTGCTCGTGCCGCTCGGCGGGCACACCCGCGGCCACAGCGCGATAGCCGTCCAGGACGGCGGGCGCCGGCTCCTGCACTGCGGAGACGCCTACTACTTCCATGGCGAGATCGACCCCGACCGTCCCGAGGGCCATCCCGGAACGGACCTCCTCCAGCAGATCACCGAAGTGGACCGGCCCCTGCGGCTCGGCAACCACGCCCGGTTGCGGGAACTCGTGCGGCTGCACGCCGGCGAGGTCGAGGTCTTCAGCGCCCACGACCCCTGGGAGCTGGCCAGGTACACCGGCTGAACCGGATCCGCGGCGCGTCGGCGCGGGTGGGATCCGCCGTCGGAGCCGTCCCGGAGCCGGTCCCGCGGGCGGGCCTCCCCACCCGGCTCCGACGCCCTCCCGTACCGCCTTCCGGCATCCGCTCACCCGATTTTTGGAAGATCGCGCCCGAGGCAATCCGTGGAGGGCCCAGCTTCGGAATACCACCGAGAGCTCTGACGAGGGAGCCGGGTGGGAGGAAACGACGATGGACAGGTCCGCAGACGCTTCTGGCGGCGACGCGGGGCGCGCCGGACGGCGAGAGGCGGGACGCACGGCCGTGATCGGCGGGGGAGTGGCCGGCCTCACCGCCGCGCACGTGCTGAGCCGGACGCGGTCCGTGGCGGTCTACGAGGCGGACGACCGGCTCGGCGGCCACGCGCACACCCACGACCTCGCCTCCTCCGACGGCCGGGTGCACCGCGTCGACTCCGGGTTCATCGTGCACAACCACCGCACCTACCCCAACCTCCTGCGGCTGTTCGCCGAACTGGGCGTCGCCACCCAGGAGTCCGAGATGAGCATGTCCGTACGGTGCGAGGGCTGCGGCCTGGAGTACGCGGGCGCGCGCGGCCCCGCCGGACTCTTCCCCCGGCCCGGCAACGCGCTCCGCGGTCCCTACCTGCGCATGCTCACCGAGGTGCCGGCCTTCCACCGCGCCGCCCGCCGGCTGCTCGCCGAGGGCACCGAGGACGGCGAGGACACCCTCACCCTGGGCGAGTTCCTGGTCCGGCACCGCTTCTCCGCCTACTTCACCCGGCACTTCATGACCCCGCTGGTCTCCGCGGTCTGGTCCTGCGACGCCGCCACCGCCCGCCGCTACCCCGCCGCCTACCTGTTCCGCTTCATGGACCACCACGGCATGCTCTCGGTGCGCGACTCACCGGTCTGGCGCACGGTGACCGGCGGCTCCCGCTCCTACGTCGACCGGCTCGCCAAGCAGCTCGACGCCGTGCACACCTCCGCCCCCGTCCGGGCCGTCCGCCGGCACGCCGACGGAGTCGACATCACCACCGAGGACGGCACCACCGCCTCGTACGACTCCGTCGTCATCGCCGTCCACCCCGACCAGGCACTGCGGCTGCTCGCCGACCCCAGCGAGGCGGAGCGCGAGGTGCTCGGCGCGTTCCGCTACTCGCGCAACGCCACCCTCCTGCACACCGACACCACCCTGCTGCCGCGCGCCCGCGGAGCACGCGCCTCCTGGAACTACCTGATGCCCGACTGCGACGCCGGAGCGGACCGCGTCCGGGTGAGCTACGACATGAACCGCCTCCAGCGGCTCGACGCACCCGAGACGTACGTCGTCACCCTGGGCGGCGGCGACCGGGTCGACCCGACCCGGGTGCTGGCCCGCATGGAGTACGAACACCCCGTGTACACCCCCGAGTCGGTCGCGGCACAGCGCCGGCTCCCGGGCCTCAACAGCCACGTGACCGCCTACGCCGGGGCCTACCACGGCTGGGGCTTCCACGAGGACGGCTGCCGCTCCGGAGTCGAGGCGGCCGCCGCACTGGGGGTGACCTGGTGACCGCGGCCCCCGCCCTCTACCCCTGCACGGTCGCCCACATACGGACCGCGCCCCGCCGGTACGCGCTGCGCCACCGCACCTACATGTGGCTGACCGACCCCGACCGTCCGCCGGAACTCCCCCTGCTGCTCAGGCCGTTGGCCCGGTTCGACGCCCGTGACCACTTCGACGGGGACCAGCCGACCATCCGCGCCGGCCTGGACCGGTACCTCGCGTCGCACGGCATCGACCTGCTCGGCGGCGACGTGACGATGCTCGCCCACGCCCGCGTCCTCGGCCACGTCTTCAACCCGCTGACCCTGTACTGGTGCCACGACCCGGACGGCACCCAGCGCTGTGTCGTCGCCGAGGTCCACAACACGTACGGCGAACGGCACACCTACCTGCTCCACCCCGACGGCAGCGACACCGCACGGACCCGCAAGGAGTTCTACGTCTCGCCGTTCTTCCCCGTCGACGGCGCGTACCGGATGCGGCTGCCCGAACCCGACAACCGGCTGAACCTGACGGTACATCTGGAACGCGAGGGAACCCGCCCCTTCACCGCGACCGTACGCGGAACGCGCCGGGCGGCCACCGTCGGCGCGCTGCTGCGTCAGGCGCTGCGCCACCCCTGGTCCACCGTCGCCGTGTCCGCCGCCATCCGGCTGCACGGCGTCCGCCTCTATCTGCGGGGACTGCCCGTGCAGCCCCGCACCCCTCGTCGAACCCAGGAGAACGTGAAATGAGGACAGCCGAGTCCTGCCCCGTCGAGACGCCACGACAGGACACCGACCCGGTCAGCTGGCCGGACGTGGTGACGCGACCGGACGCCTCGCGCGCCCGCACCGCCGTCACCCGCGCCGTCCTGCGCCGAGCATTCGAACGCCTGCCCCTGCAGGCCCGGTTCGCCGACGGAACCCGCGTCGGCCTCGGCGGCCCGGTCATCGACATCCACGACCCGGCCGCCTTCCACGCCCGGATCGGAACCCAGGGACTCATCGGCTTCGGCGAGTCCTACATGGCGGGGGAGTGGGACGCGCCCGACCTGGTCGCCGCGCTCACCGTGCTCGCCGGGAACGCGGCCGGACTGATCCCGGCCCCCCTCCAGAAGCTGCGGGGACTCTGGGCGCTGCGCCGGCCCGACGTCCAGCGCAACACCCCCACCGGCGCCCGCGACAACATCAGCCGCCACTACGACCTGTCCAACGAGCTGTTCGCGCTCTTCCTGGACGACACCCTCAGCTACTCCGCCGCGCTCTTCCGCGGCTTCCCCGCCACCTGGGACCTCCTCCCCGCCGCCCAGCACCGCAAGATCGACCGACTGCTCGACCTCGCCGAGGTCGGACCCGGCACCCGCCTCCTCGAAATCGGCACGGGGTGGGGCGAGTTGGCCATCCGAGCCGCCGGACGCGGAGCCCACGTCACCTCGCTCACCCTGTCCCGCGAACAACGCGACCTGGCCCGGCAACGCGTCCGCGAGGCCGGGCTCGACGACCGCGTCGCCATCGAACTGTGCGACTACCGCGAGGCCGTGGGGACCTACGACGCCGTGGTCAGCGTCGAGATGATCGAGGCCGTGGGCGAGGAGTTCTGGCCCACCTACTTCGCCGCCCTCGACACCCTGCTCGTCCCCGGCGGCCGCGTCGCCCTCCAGGCGATCACCATGCCGCACGACCGGATGCGCGCCTCCCGCGACACCTTCACCTGGATCCAGAAGTACATCTTCCCCGGCGGGCTGCTGCCCTCCGTGGAAGCCGTGGAGGACGTGACCCGCGAGCACACCACCCTGCGCACCACCCGCAGGGACGCCTTCGGAGCCCACTACGCGGAGACCCTGCGCCTGTGGCGCGAGCGGTTCACGGAGCGGGCCGACGAGGTCGCCGCCCTCGGCTTCGACGAGACCTTCCGCCGCATGTGGACCTTCTACCTCGCCTACTCCGAGGCCGGGTTCCGCTCCGGCTATCTCGACGTCCAGCAGTACCTGTTCACCAAGGAGGTCCCCACCCCATGAGCACCGCGCCCGCCGCCCGCGCCGTCCGCCGCGGCGCCGCCCAACGGCTCGCCGCCCTGGCCGAGGAGGCGCTCGGCGGCCCCCTCCCGCTGCGGGTGCGCGCCTGGGACGGCAGCGAGGCCGGCCCGCCGGACACCCCCGTCGTCGTGGTGCGCTCGCGACGCGCCCTGCGGCGGCTGCTCTGGCAGCCCGGCGAACTCGGCCTCGCGCAGGCCTACGTCACCCGCGAACTCGACGTCGACGGCGACCTCGCCGTGGCGCTGCGCGTGATGTGGGCGGCCGCCCGCGAACGCGGCCTGCACGCCCCCCGGATCGGCCTCGCCGACCGGGTCCAGGCCGTCGGCGCCGCCGTACGCCTCGGAGCCGTCGGCCCCCGGCCGCCCACGCCCGCCTCCCAGGCCCGCCTGCGCGGCGGCCTGCACAGCAGGTCCCGCGACCGGGCCGCCGTCAGCCACCACTACGACCTGTCGAACGCGTTCTACCGCCTCCTCCTCGACGAGACCATGGCCTACTCCAGCGGCTACTGGACGAGCGAGGACCCCGGCTTCGGGCCCGCCGACGCCCAGCGCGCCAAGCTGGAACTGATCTGCCGCAAGCTCGCCCTCGTGCCGGGAGCCCGGCTCCTCGACATCGGGTGCGGCTGGGGATCCCTCACGCTCTACGCGGCCGAGGAGTACAAGACCCAGGTCACCGCCGTCACACTGGCCGCCGAGCAGGCCGCGTACGTCCGCGAGCAGGTCCGCGAGCGCGGGCTGGAGCACCTCGTCGACGTGGTGTGCCAGGACTACCGGGACATCGAGGGCGGCGCCTACGACGCGGTCGCCACGGTCGAGATGGGCGAGCACGTCGGCGACGCCGAGTACCCCGCCTTCGCCGCCGCCCTGCGCCGTCTGGTCCGTCCCCAGGGGCGGGTCCTCGTGCAGCAGATGTCCCGGGGATCGGTCGCCCCGGGCGGCGGCGCGTTCATCGAGGCGTACATCGCCCCCGACATGCACATGCGGCCGCTCGGGGAGACCGTCGGACTCCTGGAGGGCGCCGGACTCGAAGTGCGCTCCGTGGAATCGCTGCGCGAGCACTACGTGCGCACCGTCGCCGCCTGGCACCGCACCCTGGAGGAGCGGTGGGACGACTTCGTGCGGCTCGTCGGTGAGGAGACCGCCCGCGTGTGGCGGCTGTACCTCGTCGGCGGGGCGCTCGCCTTCGAGGAGCGCCGCATGGGCGTGGACCAGATCCTCAGCGTGCGGCCCACACCCGACGGGGCGGCCGGGATGCCGGCCGTCCCGCACACCTGGTACGCGGAGACGGACGAGCGATGAGCGGCTTCCCCTGGGCGGCGTTCGCCCAGAACCTCGGGTTCGCGGCCGGCGCCGCGTTCGCCGTCATGCTGGTCACGTTCGCGGTCGCCGTACGCAAGGGCCTGCACCGCATCGTGGACGTCGCCTGGGGGATCGGGTTCACCGCGGTGGCCCTGGTCTCCTTCGCGGCGTCCGCGGGTGAGGGCGACGACGTACGACGTGTGCTGGTCACGGCCCTCACCGCGGTGTGGGGGCTGCGACTGGCCGCGCACATCGCGCGCCGCGGACGGGGACACGGCGAGGATCCGCGCTACGACGCGATGCTCGCCAAGGCCCCCGGCAACCGTGACCTCTACGCCCTGCGCATGGTGTACCTCCTGCAGGGCGCCCTGGTGTGGCTGGTGTCGCTGCCCGTCCAGGCGGCGCAGTACGTACCGGGGCCCGTGACGGGATTCGCCTGGGCGGGCGTGGCGCTCTGGGTGTGCGGTCTGTTCTTCGAGGCGGTGGGCGACGCCCAGCTCGCCCGGTTCAAGCGGGACCCGGCCAACAAGGGCAAGGTCATGGACCGTGGCCTGTGGAGCTGGACCCGGCACCCCAACTACTTCGGCGACTTCTGCGTCTGGTGGGGCCTGTTCCTGTTCACCTGCGACAGCGGCGCCGCCGCGGCCGTGTCCGTGGTGTCCCCGCTGGTGATGAGCTACCTGCTCACCAAGGGCAGCGGCAAGCCCATGCTGGAACGGCACATGGCGCAGCGTCCCGGCTTCGCCGAGTACGTGGCCCGGACCAGCGGCTTCTTCCCTCTGCCGCCGAAGCCGCGCCGCTGACCCCCTGCGGGAAACACGTCTGCGGGAAACGCGTCGCCCCGCCGGGTTGGACCCGGCGGGGCGACGCGTCTCAGCCGTTCGTCCCCTCCCCCGAAAGCCTGGGGGGACGACCGCTCAGGCGGGGAAGTTCAGCAGGGCGACGGGATCGGAGGTGGGCTCGGCGGACCCACCGGCCGGTTCCACGGTGATCCCCATCCCGGACGCGTCGTCCACGGAGCCCTTCATCAGCACCGCCTCCGTCGTACGGGCCGGGTCCATCAGACCGGCGGACCGCATGGTCCCCCCGTCGTTGAACCACAGCTGGTAGACCTTGCCGGTCGGCGGCTTCGCCATCCCCGCGGCGACGAACACCGCCTGGTCCCGGCTCTGCGACACCACGACCGTGCCCCGCGCCCCGTCGGCCAGCGTCGCCGTACGCGACTTCGCGTCGGGCGCGGCGATCACCGCGGCCACGTCGTTCGTCCGCCGCTCGGCCTGCCGCGCCTGCTGCCGCGCGTCCTCCGCGCGGTCGTGCTGCCACACCGCCGTACCGCCGAGCCCGGCCGCCGCGGCCAGGCAGGCGGCGAGCGCCCACCGTGCGGGACGGCGTCCACGGCCGGCCGTCCGCCGGGGAGCGGCGACCGGAACGGTACGCGGCGCCTCCTGCCGGACGGTGGTGATGCGCCGCATCACGGTCTCCTTGAGCGCCGGAGCGGGCGTCTCGGTGACCGCCATGCCCAGCCGCGCGGCGGCGGCCGTCAGCTCACGGACCTCCAGGGCGCAGGATTCGCAGTCCTCGGCGTGCCGCTCGAACAGTTCGCGCTCGTCGTCGGCCAGGGCGTGCAGCGCGTACGCGCCGGTCAGTGTGTGCAGGTCGACCGTGGTCACGCCGTCACCCCCAGGCAGTCACGCAGTCGGATCAGACCGTCGCGCAGGCGCGTCTTGACGGTGCCGAGGGGGAGCGCCAGCAGCTCCGCCACCTCCCGGTAGGTCAGCCCGCGGTAGTAGGCCAGGGTCACCGACTGGCGCTGCAACTCGGTGAGCGTGCGCAGACAGCGCCGGACCTGCTCCCGTTCGAGACGGGCCTCGACCTGTTCGGTGACCTCGTCGTACTCGGGCGTCCTGTCGAGCAGCGCGGCCTTGTGCTCGCGGGCCGCCGACGCCTCGACCGACCGGACCCGGTCCACGGCCCGCTGGTGGGCGAGGGTGAGGACCCAGTTCATCACCGAGCCCCGTTCGGGCCGGTAGCGGGCGGCCGTGCGCCACGCCTCCACCAGGACCTCCTGGGCGACCTCCTCGGACTGGGCCCGGTCGCGCAGCACCCGGCGCACGATGCCGAGGACGGGGCCCGCCACGACGTCGTACAGCGAGGCGAAGGCCTGCTGGTCGCCCCGGGCGACCCGGGCCATCAGTTCCGGCAGATCCGGCTCCGCAGACGGGTTTCTCCCGATCTCCACGGCTTCCTTCACGGTGTGGTCCTCCAGGACGCGCTGTTGATTCGCAGGTGATCCGAAGCCGGTCGGCCCACGGATTGCCCCCCGGCCGGGAAAGTTCCGGACGGGTCGGCGGCCGGCGCGACGCCGAGCGGCCGGCCCGCGGGACCACGGGCCGGAGCAACCGTCGCACGAGCCCGGTGGTCAGACCTCCGCCGGCGACGGCAGGCAGTGCCGCAGCTGGTGCAGACCGCGGCGCGCGTGGCTCTTGACCGTGCCCAGGGGCCAGCCGGTCCGCCGGGCGATCTGCGTCTGTGTGAGGTCCTCGTAGAACGCGAGGTGCAGCACTTCGCGCTGGGCAGGGGGCAGCTTGGACAGTTCGTGCCGCACGAGCACACGGTCCAGTACCGCCTCGGGACGGGATCGCCCCTCGTCGGACAGGGCCAGCAGGGCACCGGCCGCGCCGACCAGCTCCGTGCGGCGGGTCCGCGCGGACAGGGCGTCGGCGATCTTCCGCCGGGTGATGCCCACGAGCCAGCCGGCCAGCGTTCCACGGTCCGGACGAAAGCCCCGGCCGCCCCGCCACACGGCGAGGAACACCTGCTGCGTGACGTCCTCCGCCTCGCGCGTGTCGCCCAGCGAGCGCCGGGCGAGGGTGTGCACCAGGGGCGACCAGCGCCGGTAGACGGCGGCGAGAGCGGTCTCGTCGCCCTCGACGACGGCGCGCGCCAGGTCCGCGTCCGTGCCCGGGCCGGCAGGCCCGGCAGGCCCGGCAGACCACTGTGCGGCGGTCGCATCTGCGCTCATGGCACGCTCCTCGCTCCGGGCACCTCCTGCTCCGGGCCCCGACACCCCATCGTGTGAACCGTTGGACAGAAGCGACAACTCGCATCGTTTCTGCGTCGTATAGTCGGCCGTATGGGTGAGAGCCGGTCGGATCAGGAACGGGGAGCGGGCGCCGTGTCCGCCGACGCGGGCGTCACCACGGGCGCGCTGGCGCGCCGGCTCGGCGTGTCACCCACCACCCTGCGCTCCTGGGACCGCCGCTACGGCGTGGGACCCGCGGTCCGCTCCGACGGACGGCACCGCCGCTGGACACCGCAGGACGTCGCGATGCTGGAGGAGATGTGCCGGCTGACCTCCGCCGGCGTGCCGCCCGCCGAGGCGGCCAGGGCCGCGAAGGAGGGTGCCGACCCGACTCCGGCCGAGGCGAAGCCGCCGACGGACGAGTACCGGCCCCGCTCGAAGGCGGCCGGCCCGCTGCCGCTCGGTGACGCCCGGCAGGAGTGCAAAGGGCTGGCGCGCGCTGCCGTACGCCTCGACGCGCCCTCCGTGGACGACCAGCTGACCGCGCTCGTCGAGCGGCACGGCGTGGTCGTCGGCTGGGAGGAGGTGATGGTGCCGACCCTGCACGCGGTCGGACGCAAGTGGGAGTCCGCCGGCGACCGTTACGTCGAGGTGGAGCACCTGCTGTCCTGGCACATCTCCCGGGTGCTGCACCGCGCGACCGGCCCGTCGGGCCCGACGGACCCGCCCGGTCCGGACAGGTCCGCGGCCGGACCGGTCGTGCTGGCGTGCGTCCCCGGTGAGCAGCACTGTCTGCCGCTGGAGGCACTCCACGCCGGACTGGTCGAACAGGGCCTGCCCACCCGGATGTTCGGTCCGGCGGTGCCCCCGGAGGCGTTGACCGCCGCCGTACGCAGGCTGGGCCCGCTGGCCGTCGTGCTGTGGTCGCAGACGCGCTCCACCGCCGACCGCCCACTGGCCCGGCACATCGCAGCCACCAGCTGGGGCGTCAAGGGCGCCCGCCGCAACCCCGTCGTCCTCCTGGGCGGGCCCGGCTGGGCCGGGCGGCAGGAGCAGGGGATGCTCCGGCCCCCGGGACTGCGTGACGCGCTCACCACGCTGGCGAGTCTGGCCGCGGGCTGAGCCCGCCGGTCACCGGCGCGTGCGAGGTCCCCAAGGGCGCCCGCGCACGCCTCGATTCATCCCACCGTCGGCGTCGGCGACGGCTTCGCCCCGCCCGAGGACCCGCCCGGCGGAGGTGTCAGCACGACCGTCGGCTCGCCGGGCTGCGGCGGGGGAGGCGTCAGGTTGTTCTTCGGCAGCTTCGGGTCGGTCGTCTCCTGGACGATCACCTGCTCGAAGTTCACCAGACCGGTCTTCTCCATCACCGTGATGTGGTCCAGCACCGTGGAGTTGGCCTGGTTGGCGAGCTGGCGCACCAGCGTGTTCTCGGTCGTGGCGCGGACCTTCGCGATGACCGAGAAGATCTGACCGTGCGTCACCCGCAGGATGTTGGCGAGGTCGCTGTCGAACTTCTTGCCGCTGTCCCCGCTCAACGTCGCGACGAATCCCTGTTGTTGGGGCGACGGCTTGTTGGGCAGCGTGATGCCCAGCTGCTGGGCGATCCTGCGACAGGCCGCGTCGAGCCCCGCGTGGCCCGCGACGAGATGCCGGCCCGCCGTGCGCACCGACGGAATGGTCCCTTTCTCCAGGGCCAGTTGACCCACGGGATACTCCCACAGGCCGGCCGCGCGCACCTTGACGACGAAGTCGCGGTCGGCCTCGGTCAGCGGACCCGACGGCGGGTTCGCGATGATCCGTGTCGAGGCGCTGGACGTGGTCTGCACGCCCAGCATGGCCGGGTAGGCGAGCGCGGCGAGGGTCAGGGTCAACGCGCCGGTCACGAAGAGTGTTCCCGCGTTCCGGGCGATGCGCATGGAGCCTCCTGGCGGCCGGGGCGGCGTCCGGAGCGGCGTGCTCCGGCCCGCCGCGCGATGGATCCGGTGCTGACGGATCCGGTACGAGTGGTTCGGACGCCCACCAGTACGGCCGCACACCCGGCAGAAATCTCTACGGAGAGTAAAGGATCCCCGGCCCCTGCGCGCCCCGCCGTCATGCCGCCCCGGGGCCGACCGCGCGCCGCACGCGTGTCGTCCGGCGCGTCGTCCGGTGGGCACCCGCTCGCGACCGGGGCCGGGTCCGCGCGTCGACGCCGCGAGGAGCCGACGGCCCGGGCCCTCAGTCCGTCAGGCCGCGGCCTTCCCTGAACCGGGCCAGCCCCTCGGGCAGTTCGACGATCGGGTCCGGATAGTCGAAGGCCGCCCGGTCCAGGCCCTGGAGCTTCCACGGCTCGTGCACGGCACGCCCCTCCAGGCCCGCCAACTCCGGCACCCAGCGCCGCACGTAGTCGCCGTCCGGGTCGTAGCGCTTGGCCTGGGTCACCGGGTTCAGCACGCGGTTGGGCCGGCTGTCCGTGCCCGTGCCCGCCATCCACTGCCAGTTGAGCTGGTTGTTGGCGACGTCACCGTCCACCAGCAGACTCAGGAAGTGCCGGGCGCCGATACGCCAGTCCACGTACAGCGTCTTGACGAGAAAGCTCGCGGTGAGCAGCCTGGCCCGGTTGTGCATCCAGCCCTCCTGGCGCAGTTGGCGCATCCCCGCGTCCACCACCGGATATCCGGTGCGGCCCTCCCGCCACGCCTCGATGTCGTCGTGCGCCGCGTCCTCCGAACGCCAACGGTCGTGCTTGGTGCGGTAGTCGGTGGCCGACGCGTCGGGCCGTACGGCCAGCACCTGGTGGTGGAAGTCGCGCCAGGCGAGCTGCCGTACGAACGCCTCGGCGCCCGGGCCGCCCGCCGCGGCCGACCGATGCACCAGCTCGACCGGCGAGAGGGCGCCGAAGTGGACGAAGGGGGAGAGCCGGGATGTCGCGTCGCCGGGCATGTCGTCGTGACGGTCCTCGTAGGCCCCGATCCCGTTCCGCAGCCAGGCCGAGACGCGCTTCCTGCCCTCCGTCTCCCCACCGGCCGCGAGCGAGGGGGACACTCCGGACACGCCGGAGCGGGCCGGGATCTCCTCCGAGCCGACGCCGTCCGGCACCCGGACGTCCCGGGGAGCGGCGACCGCGTCCCGGAGCGGCTGCCGCGCCCACTGCCGGTGGTACGGCGTGAAGACGGCGAAGTGGTCCGAGGACGCCGGAGTGACCGCGCCGGGCGCGACCGCGGTGATCACCGTCTCGTGGACGTGCAGACGGCAGCCCTCGGCCTCCAGCGCCGCACGCAGCCGTTCCTCCCGGCGGTGCGCGTAGCCGCTGACGCCCGCCGCCATGTGCACCTCGTCCGCGTCGGCCTCGGCGACCACCTTGCACACCTCGGCCACCACGTCACCGGAGCGCACCACCAGCCGTCCGCCGCGCTCGCGCAGCCCCGCGTCCAGATCGGTCAGGCAGTCGGCGAGGAACGCCATCCGGTTGGGGGCGGTGAACCCGGCGTCCGCCACGGCCTCGTCACGCACGAACAGCGGTACCACCGCGTCGGAACCGTCGAGCGCCGCCCGCAGCGGCGGGTGGTCGTGCAGGCGCAGGTCCGAGGTGAACAGGACGATCGAGAGGGTCATGGCGTTGCTCCGGTGCAGGGCTGCGAGGGGACGGCGTCGATCTGCTTCTGCTCGGCCGGCTCCGCCGGATGCGTGCTCAGCGGGTGAAGGCGGGTTCCTTCACCCCCCTGGGCGCGTTCTTGGCGGCGGCCTTGGCGATGTTGCGGGCCATGCCGCCGAACACGACGGAGTGGAAGGGCGAGACGCTCCACCAGTACAGGTGGCCGAGCAGACCGTGCGGATGGAACAGGGCCCGCTGCCGGTAGCGGGTGCGCCCGGCGTCGTCCTTCTCCGCGTACATCTCCAGCCAGGCGAGGCCCGGCAGCCTCATCTCGGCGCGCAGCCGCAGCAGATGGCCGGGCTCGATCTCCTCGACCCGCCAGAAGTCGAGCGAGTCGCCCACCCGCAGCCGGTTCGCGTCCCGGCGGCCGCGGCGCAGGCCCACCCCGCCCACGGCCCGGTCGAGCCAGCCGCGCACGGCCCAGGCGAGCGGGAAGGAGTACCAGCCGTTGTCACCGCCGATGCCCTCGATCACCCGCCACAGTGCCTCCGGCGAGGCGTCGACGGTCATCTCCCTGCGGTCGGTGTACAGACTGCCGCCGGCCCAGTCCGGGTCGGTGGGCAGCGGGTCGCTGGACGTGCCGGGGTAGGAGGCCGACGACCAGCGCGTGGTGACCTGCGCGTCCCGTACCCGCTGGAGTGCGAGGGCCACCGACGCGTCGAAGCCGATCGGCCGGCCGGGCGGATCGGGCACGTAGCGGGCGATGTCGTGCTCGTGGCACACGACCTCGTGGCGCAGCGACTCGGTGAGCGGCTTCGCGATGGACGCGGGCACCGGGGTGACCAGGCCGACCCAGTGGCTGGACAGCCGCGGAGTGAGCACCGGTACCGGGAAGATGAGCCTGCGGGGCAACCGGGCGATCGTCGCGTACCGGCGCATCATCTCCAGGTACGTCAGGACGTCGGGGCCCCCGATGTCGAACGCGCGGTTGACCTCGGCGGGCATCGTGGCGCTGCCGACCAGGGTGCGCAGCACGTCGCGCACGCCCATCGGCTGGATCCGGGTGCTGACCCAGCTCGGCGTCACCATCACCGGCAGCCGCTCGGTGAGGTAGCGCAGCATCTCGAACGAGACGGAGCCGGAGCCGATGATCACCGCGGCGCGCAGCACCGTGGTCGGGACACCCGAGTTCAGCAGGATGCGGCCGACCTCCGCGCGCGACCTGAGGTGCGGTGACAGTTCCTCCTCCGGCACGCCCACAGGGGTGAGGCCGCCCAGGTAGACGATGCGCCGGACGCCCGCCGCCTTGGCCTGCTCGCCGAAGATCCGGGCCGCTCGGCGGTCGGTCTCCTCGAAGTCGCGGCCCGAGCCGAGCGCGTGCACGAGGTAGTAGGCGACGTCGATCTCCCGCATCGCGTCGCCGACGGACTCGGCGTCCGTGACGTCCCCGCGCACCACCTCGGCCTCGCCCGCCCAGGGGTAGTCGCGGAGCTTGTCGGGGGAGCGGGCCAGACAGCGCACCTGGTGCCCTTCGGCCAGCAGCTCCGGGACCAGCCGTCCGCCGATGTAGCCGGTGGCACCGGTCACCAGACACCGCAGTCCGGTGCGGGTGTCGTCCTCGCTCATGGATCCTCCGTCGCTCGCCGCCGTCGCCCTGTCCGTTCCCCCCTCCTGATCCCTTCCACGCGGACCCCGCCCCCGGATGCGCCGGACGGGCCCTCCCGGCAGGGGCGGCCGTACGAGGGACGCACCGCCGGCCTCTATAGGCTGACCATGTGCCCAGACCAGACGACTCCGACGACCGGACGGGTGAGCCGGACCCCGCCGGGGGACCGCAGGGCGAGCGCGCGGCGCCGGCGGACCTCCAGGCCTTCGCCGTGCAGCTCCGCCGGATGAACGGCGAGGTCAACCGCGTCGTGCACGGCTTCGCCGGCGAACACGGACTGCACGCCACGGACGTCCAGGCGCTCGCCGCGATCCTCGACGCCCCCGAACCGCTCACGCCCGGCCGGCTCAGGGAGCACCTCGGGCTCACCTCGGGTGCCGTCACGGCGTGCCTGGACCGGCTCGAACGGGCGGGCCACATCCGGCGCGTCAGGGAGAGCGCGGACCGCAGAGTGGTCCACCTGCACTGGGTCCCCGACGCCAAGTCGGCCGCCCGCGCCCACTTCCGGCCGCTCGCCGAGGTCACCGCGAGCGTCCGGTCGGGCTTCAGCGAGGACGAACTGTCGGTGGTCCTGCGGTTCCTGACGGCCATGAACGAACAGCTCTCCGGCGTGCGGTCCCCCGGGCGCTGACGCCGGCCGGGCCGGTCACGCCGACGGGTGGGAACTGCCGGACGCCCGCCGCATCCGGACGGGCGCCGTCCCCGGAAGCACAGCCGTGGTCTACGATCTGGCCCCGAGATAGCTCAATGATTGAGATTGTTTGTCGTTGAGATACCTGGACACCTGTACGCCGACCGCCGTGCTGCCGTGACACCTGGAGAACGATGTCCATCACCCCACGACGGGCCCTGTGGCTGATCCCCGTCGTCCTGCTCGTCGCCTGGCTCGGAATCGGAGGCACCCTCGGCCCCTACGCCGGGAAGCTGGGCGAGGTCGCCACCAACGACCAGGCCGCCTTCCTGCCGCGCAGCGCCGAGTCCACCAAGGTGGTCTCCGAGCAGCGGGCCTTCCAGCAGGACGAGACCCTGCCCGCGATCGTCGTGTGGACGGTGGACGGCGCGGGGTCGGTCCGGGGCGAGCGCCAGGCCGCCGCCACCCGCGCGCTCGCCTCCCTCGCCGGCACGCCCGGCGTCGTCGGCCAGGTGTCTCCCGCGCTGCCGTCGGGCGACGGCAAGGCGCTGGAGGGCGTCGTCCAGCTCCGGCCGGATCTCGGCGACAAACTGCCCGACACCCTCGACCGCGTCCGGACCGCCACCGACCGCGTCCCGGGAACGACGGCACGCATCGCCGGGCCCGCCGCCAGCCAGGCCGACCTCTCCGACGCCTTCGCCGGCATCGACGGCCTGCTGCTCGGCGTGGCCCTCGCGACCGTGCTGGTCATCCTGCTGCTCGTGTACCGCAGCGTGCTGCTGCCGTTCGTCATCATCCTCGGCGCGGTGTTCGCGCTCGGTCTGGCGTGCGCCGTCGTCTACGTCCTCGCCGACCACGACGTCGTCCGGGTCGACGGTCAGGTGCAGGGCATCCTCTCCATCCTCGTGATCGGCGCGGCGACCGACTACGCGCTCCTGTTCACCGCCCGCTTCCGCGAGGAACTGGCCCTGCACGACGACCGGTTCACCGCCGTCCGGGCGGCGTTGCGGCAGTCGTGGGGCGCGATCGTCGCGAGCGCGGGGACGGTCGCCCTCGGCCTGCTGGCCCTGCTGCTCAGCGACCTGACGAACAACCGGGCGCTCGGCCCGGTCGGCGCCATCGGCGTCGTCTGCGCCGTGCTCAGCACCCTCACCTTCCTGCCGGCCGTCCTGGTCCTCCTCGGCCGCGCCGCCTACTGGCCGGCCCGTCCCCGCCCGACCGGGGACGCCGGGGCGGGCAGCGGAGTCTGGCGCCGGGTCGCCGACCTGGTGGACCGCGCACCCCGCAAGGTCTGGGCGATCGCCCTCGCGGGCCTCCTCGCCTGCGCGGCCTTCGCCCCCACCCTCACCGCGAAGGGCGTTCCCCTCGACGAGATCTTCGTCGACGACGCGCCGTCCGTCTCCGCCCAGCGGACGCTCTCGGAGCACTTCCCCGGCGGCTCGGGGAACCCCGCCGTGATCATCGCCGGCGCGGACCGCCTCTCCCAGGTGATCACCGCGGCGCGCGGCACGGACGGCGTCGCCTCGGCCGCCGCGGTGACGGAGTCCGGACGGCCCGGCGGGGGAGACCCCAAGGTCGTCGACGGCCGGGTGCGGGTCGACGTCACCCTGCGGGCCGCCGCCGACAGCGACGCGGCCAAGAGCACCGTCGCCCGGCTGCGGGACGCCGTCCACGCCGTTCCGGACGCCGACGCGCTCGTGGGCGGATACACGGCCCAGCAGTACGACACCCGGCAGACCGCCGAACGGGACCGCACCCTCATCGTGCCCGTGGTCCTCGCCATCATCCTGGTGATTCTGGCGGGCCTGCTGCGCTCCCTGCTGATGCCGCTCCTGCTGGTGGCCACGGTGGCGCTCAACTTCGCCGCGACACTGGGTATTTCGTCGCTCGTGTTCCGGCACGTCTTCGGGTTCAGCGGCACCGACGCCTCCGTACCGCTGTACGGCTTCGTGTTCCTCGTCGCCCTCGGTGTGGACTACAACATCTTCCTGATGTCCCGGGTCCGCGAGGAGTCGCTGCGGCACGGAGTGCGCCAGGGAGTGCTGCGCGGGCTCGTCGCCACCGGTGGGGTGATCACCTCGGCGGGTGTCGTCCTCGCCGCGACCTTCGCGGCCCTCGGCGTCATCCCGCTGGCCTTCCTCGTGCAGATCGCCTTCATCGTCGCGTTCGGCGTCCTGCTCGACACCCTGGTGGTGCGCTCGCTGCTGGTGCCCGCGCTCGTCCGCGACATCGGCCGCCGTGCGTGGTGGCCGGGGACGCTGAGCCGCGAACCGGCGCCGGTGCCCGACCAGGGCGAGCACGTCCGGGTGTGACCCGGGCCCGCCCCGCGCCGACCGCGCGGGGCGGGCAGATCCCGTGTTCGACCGAGCATCTGATCGACGTCCGCCTCCGGCGGTGAACAGACATGACATGTCTCGGAGAAACGCGGGCAAGCGCATTCCACGGGACCCGTCGCTCCGGGTCCGAGGTCAGAGGTGGAGGTGCCTGCCGCTATGGGGACAAAGGTGCTGGAACGATTTCCCGCGGGGGCTCCTCGCGGATCGTGGTCGGCTGAGGAGTACGCGGCCCGGCGCCGCACCGAAGGACTGCCGGCGACGGTCGTGATGGACCTGAACTCGGACGCCTTCCTCGTGGTCGTCCCGCTCGGGGAAGAGGACTGAACCCCGCCGCGCGGGGCCGGGCCTGGTCAACGGCTCGCCCCGTCACCGACCGGCGTCAGTGAGGAGCCGTTCTCCAGACGGGCGGTCAGGCCGGGACGCGCGCCCTCCGGAGCCCGCACCGCGAGCGTGCGGCCGTCCTGCCGGGCCCTGACCGCACCGGTCACCTCGATCCCGGTGACGGCCCGGCTGCCCGCGGCGAGCAGGTACCAGTGACCCGCGCTCGAACGCCAGTGGGCGTCCGCCACCACGTGCTGGCCGAACCGGCTGCAGGCCGCGGTGGACCGGGCCCGCGCGACCTCCCGGGCCGGAGCGGACGGTGAGGACGACGGCAGCCGCAGCAGCACCCGCACGTCCCCGGGACCGCGCCAGGTGCCGGCCCGCGCACAGGCCCACACCGCGTGCCCGCCGTTCTCCGGCAGATCCTGCTCGGCGAAGTCCCAGGCGTTGACCTCGCGGACCCCGCTGCCCCGCAGCTTCTCCAGCCCGCACGCCATGTGCGCCCATGCGATCAGCGCCGGGGTGCCCGTCGCCTCCCGGGGCTGACGCGCCGGAGGCGTTCCGTGACCGGGCAGCGGTGTGTACGTCAGATGCACGGGCGACAGCTCGCCCAGGTCGGTCAGCAGGAACGCGTGCTTCTCCACGATGCGCTCGGAGGACCGCAGTTGGAGCACCGGCCGCCGGTCGCAGGCCGCGCCCCCCGACGGGGCGGACAGAGGCTCGGTCACCCCGTCCCGAGCGACGTCCACCGGGCGGGCGGGGGAGTCGGGACGCATCAGGTCGCGGGTCTGCGCCTCGGCGATCCAGGGAGCCAGCAGGAACCGGGTCCCCCGTGGACCGCGCCCGACGACCAGGGCGGCGGCCGTCGTCACGTCCGCGTCGTCGGTCCGCGCGAGAGCCAGCGTGTCGCGCCCGCGGCCTTCGACGGGCTCGCTGTACCGCACCACCCGCTGTCCGTCGTGCAGCAGCACCACGGCGTCGCCGTCCACGTTCCCCGCGTACAGGAGCCGGGGTGCCTGTGGCGGCGGGTCCATGGACGTGGTCGCCGTCGTCGAGACCCGCACGGCCCGGCCGGGCCGGCCCCAGGCCGACAACGCCCGGCGCAGCAGATCCTGGTCGTCGGCGCGCGCCCCGCGGGCGGGCCACGCGGTGAAGTCCACCCGGGAGGTGTCGGCCCAGGAGTCCGACGGCGTACGGACGAGGTCCGCCGGGCCGGGCAGCGACACGCCCGCCGGGACGCGCCCGCCGGACGACGGGCCGGAGCCGGGCAGCGAGACCACCAGCAGCACCCCGGAGAGCACGACGACGGACAGGGCGCCCCACAGGACGCGGAAGCGGCGCCGGCGGCGGAGCAGGTCGGTGGGAGCGGTCTGCACGGTGCAGGCGTCGAACTCCCGCGACCTGAGCAGCGTCCGCGCGGCCTTGCCGGCCGTGTCACCGAGCCGTGCGGCGGACCGCAGGGCTCCCTCGGGATCGGCGACACCGGCGGCCCGCAGCAGGGTCCGGATCGCCGATTCGGTCCGTCCGTCCACGCTGCGCAGGACGAAGGCGGCCCGCCCGGCGGCCGTCGAGCCCGACAGGGCCTGGCCCAGCGCGATCTCCTCCGCACCGCCCGCGCGGGGGAACAGCCGCAGCCCCCACACGACCGGCAGAGCGGGGAGCAGCGTGCGGGGCGGCGGCAGACGGCGGGGCCAGCCGCGCGGTGAACGCCCGTACGCGATCGCCGAGCGCAGGACCGCGGCGCGCAGCCGGTCGTTCTCCGCGACGGACCGGCGGGCCGTGCCGCGGGGCGTCGGCACGTGCGGCCCGGGGAACCGTTCCCGGGGACCCGGCAGCGAGCGCTGCACCAGCGAGTGGGCGACGAGGATGCGGCGATGTCTGTTCAGCGAGGGAGGCAGCGTCAGGTACGCGAGGCGCACCAGGTCGCTGTAGTCCTCGACGAGGGCGGTCTCGGCCCGGTCGAGTGCTGTCCTGCCGCGGAGGACCGCACGCGGTAGCGAGGGGATGGGCATGGAACGAATGCCTTCCGAAGGAGCTGACGTCGTGTCACGCCGCTCCGTCAAACGAGTGACTCTTCGGATGGTCACAGGACGGCGGTCCGGAGCCGGTGTCCGGACCTGCTCCCGGAGGGATGCCGGAGCCTCAGGCCGGGAGGCCGGGCAGGGCGGTCGACGACCGGTCCGAGGGGGGAGGCGCCGACGGGGAGAGCAGTGAGGGGGAGCCGCCCTCCGGTATCGCCGGCGACCCCCGTGACGCGACGCGGCCCGTCCCGTCCCGTCGTCCGGGTCGGCGCAGCTCACGCGGCATGGCGGCCGGACGGCTCGTGGTCCCCGCGGAACCGGTCCGCGATGCGAGACCTGCCCGCCGTTCCTTGACTGCCCCGAGCGGAGGCTGCGACGATCGGCGTCATGATGATGCGACTGGACCTCACGCGGCGACGCCATGTCGACCTTGCGCGTGTCTCCAGCTCCTTCTGTCGTCGCGACGTCTGACGGTCCCGACAGCAGGATCCCCTTCGCACGGACCGTCCTCCCCGCGCCGGCCCTCCCTCCGCGCCCCGGGACATCCCCTGCCCGTCCCCGCCGTGCCCCGACCGTCCTTCCGCCGAACTCCCCGGCCCTTCCTCCAGCATGCCCCGGTCACGCCGGACCGGTGGCCCAACGATGCGGCCGGACAACGGAGTTCGCCGTCCGTCCGGCGGCGCACGCACGGCCCGTGCCCGCCCCCTGCCCGTCGCTCCCGGTCGCCCGCCACCGCGAACTCCCCTTGGAATGAGGACCCATGGCCACCGTCCTGTCCGTCTCCGGCAGTCCCTCCGCCTCGTCCCGCACCGCCAAGCTCCTGCGTCACCTCGACGCCCGCCTCACCGCACAGGGGCACGAGGTGATCCCCCTCGACGTCCGCACGATCCCGGCCGAGGCCCTGCTCGGAGCGGACTTCCGGCACCCCGCCGTCGTGGAGGCGGCCGCGCTGTTCGACCGTGCCGACGGCGTGGTCATCGGCACCCCCGTCTACAAGGCCGCCTACTCCGGCGTCCTCAAGGCCCTGCTCGACCTCCTGCCGCAGTACGCCCTCGCCGGCAAGACTGTCCTGCCGCTGGTCACCGGCGGCAGCACGGCCCACGTGCTCGCCCTGGACTACGCGCTGCGCCCGGTCCTCAACTCCATGGGCGCGACCCACATCGTCCAGGGCTGGTTCACGCTCGACAAGGACATCACCACGGCACCGGACGGGACCGTCACCGTGGCGCCCGGCACCGCCGAGGCGCTGGCGCAGGTGGTGGACCAGTTCTCGGTGGCCCTCGGCCGCACCCCGCTGCTCGCCGCGGCCGGATGACGTCCGTGACCGCCCACGTGATCGCCGACGACGCCGAAGCCCTCGCCGTCGCCGCGGGACTCGCGGAGGCGTTCCGGACCGAAGCCCCGCTGCGCGACGCCGAACGGCGCCTGCCGTACGCCGAGTTGGAACAGCTCTCCGCCTCCGGTCTGCTCGGCGTCACCGTGCCCGCGGACCACGGCGGAGCGGACGTCCGGCAGGAGACCCTCGCCGAGGTCTTCCGGCTGCTGGCCTCGGCCGACGCCAGCCTCGCCCAGATCCCGCAGAACCACTTCGTGTACGTGAACGTGCTGCGCCGGCAGGGCACCACCGAGCAGCGGAAGTTCTTCTTCGGCGAGGTCCTGGAGGGCCGGCGCTTCGGCAACGCGCAGTCCGAGGCCGGTACCCGGCACGTCCAGGACATCCGCACGCGGCTGCTGCCGCTCCCGGACGGCTCCCACGAACTGACCGGCGTCAAGCACTACTCGACCGGAGCGCTGTTCGCCGACTGGATCCCCGTGCTGGCCCGCGCCGAGGACGGCAACCTGTACGTCGCCTACGTCCCCCGGGACGCCGACGGGCTCACCGTCGTCGACGACTGGGACGGCATGGGGCAGCGCACCACGGCCAGCGGCACCGTCCGCCTCGACGCCGTGACCGTCCCCGCCGACCGCGTGGTGCCCCACCACCTCACCTTCCAGGGGCCGCAACTGCACGGCGCGGTAGCCCAGTTGCTGCACGCGGCCATCGACGCGGGGATCGCCGGGGGCGCCCTCGCCGAGGCCGCGGAGTTCGTGCGCACGAAGAGCCGACCGTGGTTCGAGAGCGGCGTCGACACGGCCGCCGAGGACCCGCTGCTCATCCAGCGCTTCGGCGAACTCGATCTCCAGGTAAGGGCGTCGGAGGCACTGCTCGGTGTCGCGGCCCGCGCGGTCGACGCGGCCCGCGACGAGCTGACGGATGCCTCGGCCGCCGAGGCGTCCCTCGCCGTGGCCGCCGCGAAGGCCCACACCACGGCCACCGCCGTCCTGGTGGCCGACGCGCTCTTCGAGGTCGCCGGCACCCGCGCCGCCCTCGACTCCCTCAACCTGCACCGGTACTGGCGCGACGCCCGCACCCACACGCTCCACGACCCCGCCCGCTGGAAGATCCAGCACC
Organism: Streptomyces sp. NBC_01428; assembly: GCF_036231965.1. Classification (NCBI taxonomy): domain Bacteria; kingdom Bacillati; phylum Actinomycetota; class Actinomycetes; order Kitasatosporales; family Streptomycetaceae; genus Streptomyces; species Streptomyces sp. NBC_01428. Next base: position 8,146,750 of record NZ_CP109499.1, read on the forward strand.
TCGGTCGCCACGTCCTGAACGGCACCAGGCCTCCGCGGCACGGCCTGCTCTGACCCGACCCACCCCGCCCCGCGGCACCGCCGCCCGCCCCCCCCCACGATCGGAGAACACCCGCCGTGTCCCTCACCTTCCACTGGTTCCTGCCCACCAACGGAGACAGCCGCCATGTCGTCGGCGGCGGCCACGGCACGCCCGCCACCGTCTCCGGACAGGACCGCCCGCCGACGGTGGCCTATCTCAGCCAGATCGCCCGCGCCGCCGAGGACCTGGGGTTCACCGGCGCCCTCACACCGACCGGGGCCTGGTGCGAGGACGCCTGGCTCACCACCGCGATGGTCAGCCAGAACACGGAGCGCCTGAAGTTCCTCGTGGCGTTCCGGCCGGGCTTCGTGTCGCCCACGCTCGCCGCGCAGATGGCCTCCACCTACCAGCGCCAGACCGGCGGACGGCTGCTGCTGAACGTGGTCACCGGCGGAGAGAGCCACGAACAGCGTGCCTACGGCGACTTCCTCGACAAGGACGCCCGCTACCGCCGTACCGGCGAGTTCCTCTCGATCGTCCGGGACCTGTGGGACGGCAAGACCGTCGACCTGGCCGGCGAGCACCTCCGCGTCGAGGACGCACGGCTCGCCCGGGTCCCCGACCCCGTGCCCGAGGTCTACTTCGGCGGTTCCTCACCCGCCGCCGGCGAGGTCGCCGCCCGGTACGCGGACGTCTACCTCACCTGGGGCGAACCGCCCGCGCAGGTCGCCGAGAAGATCGCCTGGATCCGCGGGCTCGCCGAACGGGAGGGGCGGACCCTGCGCTTCGGCATCCGCCTGCACGTGATCACCCGCGACACCTCCGAACAGGCGTGGGCGGAGGCGGGACGGCTCCTCGACGGCTTCGACCCCGCGACGGTGAAGTCCGTCCAGGAGGGGCTGGCCCGCAGCGAGTCGGAGGGCCAGCGGCGCATGCTCGCGCTGCACGGCGGCGGCCGCGACGGCCTGGAGATCCACCCCAACCTGTGGGCCGGCATCGGCCTGGTGCGCGGCGGTGCCGGCACCGCCCTGGTCGGCAGCCACGACGAGGTCGCCGACCGCATCGAGGAGTACCACGCCCTGGGCATCGACGAGTTCGTGCTCTCCGGCTACCCGCACCTCGAGGAGGCCTACTGGTTCGGCGAGGGCGTACTGCCCCGCCTCGCCGCGCGGGGCCGCTGGCACCATCCGTTCGCGACCGGCCCGGCCCCGTCCGCACAGGTGCCCTTCACGAGCTGAGCCCATCGGGACAACCGGCAGAACAGGTCGAGCCGGCAGCACAGGTCGAGCCGGGAGCACCGGGGGCCCGGGCGATCAGGGCGTTCCCAGCGCGTCGAGGTGTGCCGTGCGCACCTCGGCCGTCTGCCCCTGCACCAGCAGGAACATCCCCTCGCGTGCCAGCCGCTGTGCGGGGCTGCTTAGGTCCATCGCCCGCCCGCCGCCGGCCACGACCGCCGCCGTGGTCGCCGCCCGCATCACGTCGTACGCCCGTGTCTTGCACACCAGCCGCTCGTCGATCCGTTCCGTCGGCACCGGGTGGTCGGCGAGCGCGTACGCCTGCCGCCGCACCTCCTCCAGACGTGCCCGCAGCACCTCCGCGGTCCCCTTGGCCGCGGGGTCGCCCTCCAGCAGGCCGATCGCCGCCGACGTCACCCCGAACACGGCCGGCGAGGCGTTCGTGTTCTTCGGCCGGTCGCCGGCCGCCCAGGACGCGTACGGGACGCGCAGCGCCACCGCCTCCTCGGGCACCCACAGCCCGTCCAGCTCCAGGGAGACGGTGCGGGACGCGGAGAGCGCGGCGAGCCGCATCGGGGCGGACGCCCGCAGTCCCGGCTGCTCGCGCGCCTCGGTGAACGCGAACAGGGCTTCGTCGGCGTCGGTCACCCCGGCGAGCAGCATGACGTCGTTGAGCCCCCAGCCCGAGTACCAGGGGACCGTCCCGTGGAAGCGCAGGCCACCGCGCTCCGCGGTGACCCGTACCGGCACCCGCGGATGGGCGCGGAGCTGCGCGTACGCCACTCCGGACAGCAGCTCGCCGCGCGCGAGCGGACCGAGCAGCCGCTCCCGTACGGGCAGGCCGAGGTCGGCCTGCGCCAGGGTCGCCACCGGCGTGTGGTGCTGGGTCTGCACGAACCACGTCGAGCAGCACGCCCCGGCCAGGATCTCCGCGGTCTCCCGCACCACAGCGGGAGGCGCCGCCGACCCGCCGTACGCCACGGGGGCGCTCACCCCGAGAAGCCCGGACGCCTTGACCGCCTCGACACTGCTCACGGGCACGCCGTCCTGGTCCACCCGCTCCGCGCGGGGCACCAGCACGTCGGCCGCGAGTCTGCGGGCGGCGGTGACGAGCGGATGCGGTGTGGCGGTCATCGAAGAAATCTCCCGCTGTCGTCGTGGCGTGTGTCGATCCGGCGCCCTCCCGTTCGTGTAGTCAGTGAGACACCGACCGAGTGAGCATCGAGGAGGACACATCATGAAGTACTACCTGCTGAGCGTGATGCAGCCGCAGGGCGAGCCGCCCGCGCCCGAGATCATGCAGGAGATCATGCACAACCTGGAGGTGTTCCACACGGAGCTGCGCGAGGCCGGGGCCTGGGTGTTCGCCGGGGGGCTGAACGGCCCGGAGACCGCGACCGTGCTGCGCGCCCGGGACGGCGACGTGCTGGTCACCGACGGGCCGTACACCGAGAGCAAGGAGTACCTGGGCGGCATCTGTCTGATCAAGGCGCCGGACCTGGACGCGGCGCTCACCTGGGGCCGCAAGGCGACCCTCGCGACCACCCTGCCCATCGAGGTCCGCCCGTTCATGCACGAGGCCGACGACCGATGACCACCGACGCCGCCGGGATCGAGGCCGTCTTCCGCGCCGAGTACGGCCGGGCGGTCTCCGTCCTCATCCGCCTCCTCGGGGACATCGACCTCGCCGAGGAGGCGGTCCAGGACGCCTTCACCACGGCGGTCGCGAAGTGGCCGGAGACCGGCACACCGCCGAGCCCGGCCGGCTGGATCATCACCACCGCGCGCAACCGCGCCGTCGACCGGCTCCGCCGCGAGTCCTCACGAGAGGCCCGGCACGCCGAGGCGGTCCGGCTGCACGCACCGGACGAACCCGCGGAGGAGGGTCCCGTGCGCGACGACCGGCTCCGTCTGATCTTCACCTGCTGCCACCCGGCGCTCGCCCCCCAGGCCCAGGTGGCCCTCACCCTGCGGCTCCTGGGCGGCCTCACCACGCCGCAGATCGCGCGCGCCTTCCTCGTCCCCGAAGCCACGATGGCCCAGCGGATCGTCCGCGCCAAGGCCAAGATCCGCGACGCGGGCATCCCCTACCGCATCCCCCGCGACGCCGACCTTCCGGACCGGGTCGACGGGGTCCTCGCCGTCGTCTACCTCGTCTTCAACGAGGGGTACGGCGGCCGCGCCGACCTCTGCACGGAGGCGGTGCGGCTCGGACGCCTCCTCGTCGAGCTCATGCCGGACGAGCCGGAGGCACTCGGCCTGCTGGCCCTGATGCTGCTCATCGAGGCCCGGCGGCCCGCCCGCACGAGCGGCGACGGCGACCTGGTCCTCCTCGCCGACCAGGACCGCTCCCGCTGGGACCGTGGCCTGATCGCCGAGGGACAGGACCTGGTGCGCCGCTGTCTGCGCCGCAACCGGCCCGGGCCCTATCAGATCCAGGCCGCCGTCAACGCCGTGCACAGCGACGCGCCGACCGCGGCCGCCACCGACTGGGACCAGATCCGCCGCCTCTACGACCAGCTCATGGCCCTCGCCCCCAGCCCCGTCGTCGCCCTCAACCGCGCCGTCGCCGTGGCCGAGACCGAGGGACCCGGGACCGCCCTCGCCCTCGTCGAGGACCTCGACCTCGCCGGCTACCCCGCCTTCCACGCCGTACGAGCGGATCTGCTGCGCCGGCTCGGCCGCACCGGCGAGGCCGTCGAGGCGTACGACGCCGCCGTCGCGCTGACCGAGAGCGCGCCGGAGCGCGCGCACCTCGAACGGGTCCGGGCCGCCCTCGCGAAGAGCTGACCGCGGGGGCACGCGTTGACCGGCGGCGCCGCAGCGGGCGCCTCTCGCACGGGCGGCCCCGACGCTCACACGCTGAGCGCCTCCCGCACCGACCGCTCCGCGTCCCGGCCGCCTTCTCCGGACGAGGTCACCCGGCCCGCCTCCAGGACGTAGTAGCGCTGCGCGGCCCGCATCGCGAAACCCACGTGCTGCTCGACCAGCAGCACCGACAGACCGCCCCGGGCCGCCAAGGAGAGGATCGTCTGCTCGATCTCGGTGACCACCGAGGGCTGGATGCCCTCGGTCGGCTCGTCGAGGAGCAGGACCCGAGGCTCCGTCACCAGGGCACGGGCGATGGCCAGTTGCTGTCGCTGGCCGCCGGACAGCAGCCCCGCGCGGCGGCCCGAGAGCGTGCGCAGCGCGGGGAACAGGTCCAGGGCCTCGGCGACGGCCTCCCTGCCGCGCCGCCGTCCGTCCGCGACGAGCTGGAGGTTCTCCGCGGTGGTGAGGTGCGGGAAGACCTGCTGGCCCTGGGGGACGTACGCCATCCCGCGCGCCACCCGCTCGTGCGGCGTACGGCGGGTGATGTCCTCGCCGTCGAGGCGGACCGTGCCGCTCTGCGGGCCCAGCAGTCCGACGGCGGCCCGCAGCAGCGTGCTCTTGCCGGCCCCGTTGTGGCCGAGCACGGCGGCCACCCCGTTGCGCGGCACCTCGACGGAGACGCCGTGCAGCACGAGACTGCGGTGGTATCCGACGTGGACGGTGTCGATCTCCAGCATCACGCCTCCTGTACGGCACTCGGTGCGGACACGGTCGCGGCGGGAGCCTCCGCCGCCGGGGCGGGTCCGGCGGCCGGGTGTCCGAGGTAGACCTCCTGCACCCTCGGGTCCGCCTGGACCTGGGCCACGGTTCCCTCGCTCAGCACCCGGCCCGCGTGCAGCACGCTGACGCTGCGCGCGAAGGAGCGCATGAAGTCCATGTCGTGCTCGATGACGACGACGGTGCGTTCCTCGCTGATGCGCCGCAACAGCTCGCCGGTGGCCTGCCGTTCGTCGTGGCTCATGCCCGCGACGGGTTCGTCCAGCAGCAACAGCCGGACGTCCTGCACCAGCAGCATGCCGATCTCCAGCCACTGCTTCTGACCGTGCGCGAGCGTCCCCGCCGTACTGTCGGCGAGACCGCTCAGGCCCACCGTCTCCAGCGCGCGGGCCACCGGCTCCGGCACCCCCCTGCGGCGACGCAGCATGGTCAGGGCGCCCCGGCCCGCGCCCGCCGCGATGTCCAGGTTCTGCAGCACGGTCAGTTCCTCGAACACGGTGGCCGTCTGGAAAGTGCGGCCGATGCCCGAGCGGGCGATCCGGTGCACGCTGCGCCCGAGGATGTCGGTGCCCCCGAAGCGCACCGAGCCCGAGGCGCGCACCAGTCCCGTGACCGCGTCGACCAGAGTCGTCTTGCCGGCGCCGTTCGGCCCGATCAGGAAGCGCAGATCGCCGGGCCGGACGTCCAGATCCACTCCGTCGACGGCGGTGAACCCGTCGAAGCTCACGCGCAGTTGCCGGATCTCCAGCCCCGCCGGCTCGTTGCCCCTGATGTCGGTCATGCCGTGTCTCCAGCGAGTCGTCGGCCCGCGCGGCCCCGCTTGACGACCGCGGCCAGCGAGGCGAGGCCGCCCGGCAGGAACGCCAGGGCGACGATGAACAGCAGTCCCTGGAAGTAGGTCCAGCCCGCGGGGAACTCCTCCGACAGGGCCGTCTTCGCCCAGGCGACACCGATCGCGCCGAGGACCGCGCCCGTGAGGCTGGCCCGCCCGCCGACCGCCGCGCCGATGACCAGCTCGATGGACGGCACGATGCCGACGAGGGCGGGGGAGATGATGCCGACGGCGGGTACGAACAGCGCGCCCGCGAGACCGGCCATGCCCGCGGCGACGACGTACGCCACGAGTTTGACGTTGGCCGGGTCGTAGCCGAGGAAGCGCACCCGCTCCTCCGAGTCCCGTACGGCGACCAGGAGTTCGCCGTAGCGGCTGTGCAACAGCTGGCGGGCCAGGGCGATCAGCAGGAGCAGCACGGCGGCGATGACGAAGTACACCATCCGCTGGTTGACCGGGTCGTCGAGGTCGTAGCCGAAGAAGCCCTGGATGTCGGTCAGTCCGTTGGTGCCTCCGGTCGTGGCCTGCTGGCCGACCAGCCAGATCGCGAACGCCGCGGCGAGCGCCTGGCTGAGGATCGCGAAGTAGGCCCCCTTGACGCGGCGCCGGAAGATGAACGAGCCGAGGATCGCCGCGACCGCCATGGGCAGCAGCACCGTCGCCGCGACGGCGAACACCGGGTTCGCGAACGGCCGCCACCACCAGGGGAGTTCGGTGGCGCTGCCGTACAGCTGCATGAAGTCGGGGAGGTTGCCGGGGCCGGCGTCCGCGATCTTCAGGTGCATGGCCATGGCGTAGCCGCCCAGCCCGAAGAAGACCCCCTGGCCGAGCGTCAGCAGACCGCCGCGCCCCCAGGCCAGACAGATGCCGACCGCGACCATCGCGGTGCACAGGTACTTGGCGAGCAGCCCGAGCCGGAAGTCGGACAGCGCGAGCGGGGCGCCGGCGAAGAGCACCAGGGCCGCCACGGCGAACCCCGCCGCCGGACGGGCGGCGGCGAAACGGCGCCGGACGGCCGGCGGTCGTTCCGTCTTCGGGGGGAGGGGAGTGGTGGTGGTCATACGAGACTCCTCGTGCGCAGCGTGTACAGGCCCTGCGGCCGCCACTGGAGGAACGCGACGATGGCCACGAGGACCAGCACCTTCGCGACGCTCACGGTCGTCGAGTACTCCAGGACCGACTGCAGCGCGCCCAGTACGAAGGCGACGATCACGCTGCCCCGCAGCTGCCCGATGCCGCCGACCACGATCACCAGGAAGGCGTCGATGATGACGTTGGTGCCCATCGTCGGCCCAATCGGACCGACCAGGGTCAGCGCGACCCCGGCGACCCCCGCGAGGCCCGAGCCGATGAAGAAGGCGGTGCGGTCCACCCGCGCCGTGGAGATGCCGGACACCTCCGCCAGGTCCCGGTTCTGCACCACCGCGCGGATCCGCCGCCCGAGCGGGGTCAGCCGCAGGGTCAGGGACAGCGCCACGACGGCCGCCACCGCCAGCGCGAGGATGAACAGCCGGCTGTTGGCGAAGGTGAGCGGGTCGTCGCCGCCGACGACCGTGATGTTCCCGGTGAGCACGTCGGGCGCCCGGGTCTGCACATTGGGCGCCCCGAAAATGTCACGGGCGAGTTGCTGGAGCATCAGGGAGACACCCCAGGTGACGAGAAGCGTGTCGAGGGGGCGCAGATAGAGGCGGCGGATCAGTAGCCATTCCAGCAGCGCCCCGAGTGCGCCCGACACGACAAAGGCGACGGGCAGCGCGACGAGGAGCGACATTCCCGCGCTCGAAATGGACTTCTGCAGGACATACGTGGTGTAGGCGCCGGCCATGATGAACTCGCCGTGGGCCATGTTGATGACATTCATCTGGCCGAAGGTGAGTGAGAGGCCGAGCGCGATGAGGAGCAGGACGGCACCGATGCTGACGCCGGTGAACAACTGCCCGAGGATCACGGTCATACGGCGGCTCCGGGGAGTCGGGACGCGGGGGCCTCGGCGCCGAGGCCCCCGCGCGACGGGTGGTCAGGAGAGGCCGGAGGCCCAGTCGTACCCCTTCAGGTAGGGGTCCGGCTTGATCGGCTTGCCGGAGTCCCAGACCTGCTCGATCAGCCCGTCGGAGCCGATCCTGCCGATGCGGGCCGTCTTGTAGATGTGCTGGGTGGCGCCGTCGACGGTGACCTTGCCCTCGGGCGCGTCGAAGGTGATGCCGTCGGAGGCGGCCTTCACCTTCTCGGGGTCGAAGGACTGCGCCTTCTCGACCATCGCCTTCCACAGGTAGACCGAGGTGTAGGCGGCCTCCATCGGGTCGCTGGTCGGCTTGTCCTTGCCGTACCTGGCCTTGTACGCCTTGACGAACTTGGTGTTCGCCGCCCCCGCGGTCGTCTGGTAGTAGTTCCAGGCCGTCAGCTGGCCCGCCAGATACTGCGCGCCGATCGACTTGACCTCCTCCTCGGCGATCGACACCGAGACGACCGGCATGCCCTTGGCCGTCAGACCGGCGGACTTGTACTCCTTGAAGAAGGCCACGTTCGAGTCGCCGTTCAGGGTGTTGAAGACCGCGTCCGCCTTCGACGCCTTCACCTTGTTGGCGATCGTGCTGAACTCGGTGGAGCCGAGCGGCGCGTAGTCCTCACCGAGCACCGTCATGCCGTTGGCCTTCGCGTACGCCTTGATCTCCTTGTTGGCGGTACGCGGGAAGACGTAGTCGCTGCCCACCAGGTAGATCCGCTTCTTGCCCTGGGACTTGAGGTAGTCGAGGGCCGGCACGATCTGCTGGTTGGTGGTCGCGCCCGTGTAGAAGATGTACGGCGACTGTTCGAGCCCCTCGTACTGCACGGGGTAGAAGAGCAGCGACTTGTTCTTCTCGAAGACCGGCTTGACCGCCTTGCGGCTCGCGGAGGTCCAGCAGCCGAAGGTGGCCGCGACCCGGTCCTCCCTGATCAGCTTGCTGGCCTTCTCGGCGAAGGTCGGCCAGTCCGAGGCGCCGTCCTCGCTGATCGGCCTGATCTTCTTGCCGAGCACCCCGCCCGAGGCGTTGATCTCGTCGATGGCCAGCTTCAGCGAGTCGCGGACGGTCACCTCACTGATCGCCATCGTGCCCGACAGCGAGTTGAGCAGGCCCACCTTGACGGTGTCGCCCCCGACGTCCGCCTGCGCGGCCTTGTCGGACGTGCCGCCCGCGTCGGTCTTGGCGCCGCAGGCGGAGAGCGCGACGACGGCCGCGAGTGCGGCGGCGCCGGCTGCCATCCGACGTCGCAGAATACGGGTACCGCTGGACAATAGAACCCCCTCGGGCTGTGGAGGAGACAACCTCCTGAAGTGCGGTCCACAGCCTCAAGTCACCCTGTTTCCAAGGTGTTTCACCGTACTTTCCCGGCCGTATCTTCCCGCTCTCAGACAGGGTTCGGCGAGGAACGCCCGGGACAACAGAAAATGCCCCGGGCGGAATTCGGCAGCCGAATTCATGATGTGCCCAAGGCATTCTGATTAGTTCCTGCGGGAAGTATCTTGGCGGAGGTGACGGGCTGTCAAGAGCGGGGCCCGTGGACGTCGAGCTCGGCGACCACGTCGAAGTCCAGCCCCTCCGCCCGCGCCAGATAGATCCGTTGGCGTACGTGACCGTCCCTCAGATGCAGCAGTCCGCGCGGTCCCTCGTACGACACGTTCTCGGCCGCGGCGCCGATCGCGGACACGTCGAGGGAGCGCGCCCGGCCGATCAGCGCGGCCAGCAACAGCACGCCCTCGTAACAGGATTCGCCGAGACTGCCGAGGGCCGGCGCCTCGCTCCCGAACCGGTCGGCGTACTGCCCGTGGAAGTCGAGGGTGTCCCGGTTGGCCAGCGAGGCGAAGAACCCGGCCGTGCTGTAGAGGTCGGAGGTCGCCGAAGGTCCGCTGGCCATCAGCATGTTCTCGTCCATCAGTGTGCTCAGCCTGACGCAGCGCGCGTCGAGTCCCGCGGCGGCGAACGCCCGGTTGAAGCGCACCGCGTCACTCCCGACCAGCAGCACGACGACACCGTCCGCCTCCGTGTGCTCGATGCGGCGCAGGACCGCCCCGAAGTCGTGCGTGCCCAGCGGCAGATACACCTCGCCTCGCACGCTGCCCCCGGACTCGCGGGCGTACCCGTGGGCGGCCCGGGCCGTACGGCGCGGCCACACATAGTCGTTGCCCACCACGAACCAGCGGCGCAGTCCCCGTTCGCGTGCCAGCAGGCGCATGGCCGGGCGGAGTTGGTCGCGCGGTGTCTCACTGGTGAGGAAGACGCCGGCCGTCCGCTCGCCGCCCTCGTACAGCGCGGTGTACACGTAGGGGACGCGGTGCGCGATCCTGGGCGCGAGCGCCTGGCGCACCGACGAGATGTGCCAGCCGGTCACGCCCTGGACCGCTCCCACGTCCACCAACGCCTCGACGTGGTCGGCGACTTCACGCGGGGGGCCGCCGCCGTCCACCGGCAGCAGGCGCAGCTCCCTGCCGAGCACCCCGCCCGCCCTGTTGACCTCCTCCGCCGCCAGTTGCGCGCACGACTCGCAGGTGGGCCCGAACATGCCCGCGGGTCCATGCAACGGGAGGACGAGTGCCACCCCGAACACGGAGTCGTCTGCCGTGAACCACTCGGGCACGGGTGAGGTGGGCCGGAACATGGCGTCATGATTCCGGCTCCTCGCGGTGAACTCCAATCCGTCTCGTAGCATGTACACCCCACGGGAGCGAGGAGCAGGATGCCGACCCCATCGCCGCGTCAGCCCCAGGACCTGATGCACCTGCTGACGCGCGCCGAGCGCCTCGCCGCGCGGCGCCTGCGGTCCGTCCTGGACGAGGACGGCTGCTCCCTCGACGCCTGGCGGGTGCTCGTCCTGCTCTCCGACGGCGCGGGCCACCCCATGACCGCCGTCGCCGAGGCCGTCTTCCTGCCCCCGGCCACCCTCACCAAGCTGATCGACCATCTCGTCGACCAGAACCTCGTCTACCGGCGGATCGATCCGCACGACCGCCGCCGCGTGCTCGCCCACCTCACCCCGCGAGGCGTGACGTACTGGCGGCGCGTCGACCGCGAGGTCCGGGCGCGATGGCCGGTGCTGGACGACGGGGACGACGCGCTGCTGCGCTCCCTGCTGGAGCGGCTGGCGCGGACGCTCGACGCGACGGGCGCCCGCAGCACGCTCTGAAGCGGATCGTCGCGGAAAGTAGTGGTGGGAGCCCGGAATGCGCACGCTCCGTGAAAGGTTGGCATATACATCCAGCTGTGGTCGGTGTTCCCCGCCGGCTGCGGAGCACCGGCGCGTCCGGCCCCCGGGCCGCGCCCCGACCAGCGAGGCACCGTGAACCACTCGACCACCGAAGAGCCCGCCGCCACCGTCGCCCGGCTGCGCGCCACCTTCCGCTCCGGCCGCACCCAGCCGATCGCCTGGCGCACGGAGCAGCTGGGCCGGCTGCGCGAGCTGCTCACCGCGCACGGCGAGGAGCTGGCCGCCGCGCTCCACGAGGACCTCGGCAAGAGCTCCGCGGAGGCCTTCCGTACCGAGATCGACTTCACCGTCCGCGAGATCGACCACACCCTGGAGCACCTCGACGGCTGGCTGCTGCCCGAACCGGCGCCCGTCCCCGCGCACCTCGGCGCGGACGCCACGGCCTGGACGCGGTACGACCCGCTGGGAGTCGTCCTCGTGATCGCCCCCTGGAACTATCCGGTCCAGCTCCTGCTCACCCCGGTGCTCGGAGCGCTGGCCGCGGGCAACGCGGTGGTCGCCAAGCCCAGCGAACTCGCGCCGGCCACCTCCACGGCCCTCGCCCGGCTCCTCCCGCAGTACCTCGACACCGACGCGGTGGCCGTCGTCGAGGGCGGCGTCCCCGAGACGACGGCCCTGCTGGCCGAGCGTTTCGACCAGATCTTCTACACCGGCAACGGCACGGTCGGACGCATCGTCATGCGTGCCGCCGCCGAGCACCTCACCCCGGTCGCCCTCGAACTCGGCGGCAAGTCACCGGCGTTCGTCGACCGCGACACCGACCTGGCCGTCGTCGCCGACCGGCTCGTGCGCGGCAAGTTCCTCAACGCCGGGCAGACCTGCGTGGCGCCCGACTACGTCCTCACCGACCCGGAGACCGCCCGCGCGCTGGAGCCGAGGCTCGCCGAGGCCGTGACGACGCTCTTCGGCCCGGAGCCGAAGGAGTCCGCCGCGTTCGGGCGGATCGTCAACGAGCGGCACTTCGACCGGCTCACCGGACTGCTCGGCTCCGGCCGCACCGTCACCGGCGGCGCCAGCGACCGCGCCGCGAAGTACATCGCGCCGACCGTCCTCGCCGACGTCGACCCGAAGTCCCCCGTCATGGGGGAGGAGATCTTCGGCCCCATCCTGCCCGTCGTGACCGTGGCGGACCTCGACGAGGCCATCGGCTTCATCAACGACCGCGACAAGCCGCTCGCCCTGTACGTGTTCACCGAGTCGGACACCACACGGGAGCGGATCGCCGCCGAGACCTCCTCCGGCGGCCTCGGCTTCGGACTGCCGCTCGCCCACCTGACCGTCTCCGACCTCCCGTTCGGGGGCGTCGGCGAGAGCGGCATGGGCAGCTACCACGGCCGGTACTCGATCGACACGTTCAGCCACCGCAAGGCCGTACTGGAGAAGCCGCTGGTCTGAGCGGCCACCGCTCCCTCCACCGCAGGGCCCGCCCGGGATCGGGCGGGCCCTGTTCGGCGGTATCGCGCTGCGGATCGCCGCCGTTGCGGGCACCGTGTTGAGGGGACCGGCGCGCGCGAGGAGAGGCTTCGATGAAGGCAGCAGTCGTCCGGGCGTCCGGTGAACCGCCGGTCATCGTGGACCGCCTCACCATCGACCCCGACTCCCACCCTGACCCCGATATCGGCGCCGTCGCCTTCGCCGAGCCGGGTCCGCGTCAGGTCCGCGTCCGGGTGGACGCCTTCCAACCGTGCCCCACCGACCTGCCCGCCACGCGCCGCGACCGGCCGGTCGGGCCGAGTCCGGCGTTCGTGCCGCACGAGGACCGTGTCCCCGGCCGGGCGCTCCGACGCGATGGCGCGGCACTCGCCGGGCCGTCGCTCACGGTGAACGGGGCGGCCCCTTCGGCGGTCTGCCCCGGGTCGCGGCAGGGCGGTAGGGTCGAGTTCGTCGCCGTGGCGGCGCACGGCACGATCCCGGCCCCGATCGTCGACGCCGTCCCGAACCGCACCCGTGTGACCGGTTCCTCCGTGGGAACCCGGCAGGACCTGGCCGAGGTGGTCACCGTGCGCACCGCCGACGGGCCGCACCCCGGGGTTCCCCACGTCCCGTGCCCCGACCGGGTCGGCGAGTCGACCGACGGCTTCCGCTCACCCGAACCGACCGGTGCCGGCACCGCCCGCTCCACCCGCCCGCGTACGCCCGTGCCGCCCCGCCCGCCGACGTGCACCCCCGATGACCTGCTCGCCGCCCCAGCCCGATGACGTACGGAGTCACGATGCCCGAGGCCGAACACCAGGACAGCACCGCACCGACCGACGACGAACTCCGCATCCTCGACGCCCACTGGCGGGCCGCCAACTACCTTGCCGTGGGCCAGATCTACCTGCTCGCGAACCCGCTCCTCACCGAGCCCCTCACCCCCGACCACATCAAGCCCCGCCTCCTCGGCCACTGGGGTACGTCCCCCGGCCTGAACCTGGTCCACACCCACCTCAACCGGGTGATCAAGGCACGGGGGATCGACGCGCTGTGCGTGTGGGGGCCGGGTCACGGGGGGCCGGCCGTGCTGGCGAACTCCTGGCTGGAAGGCACCTACAGCCAGACGTACCCCTCCGTGTCCCGCGACGCCGAGGGCATGGGGAAGCTCTTCCGGCAGTTCTCGTTCCCCGGCGGCGTGCCGAGCCATGTCGCGCCGGAGACACCGGGTTCGATCCACGAGGGCGGCGAGCTGGGCTACTCCTTGGCCCACGCCTACGGTGCCGCCTTCGACAACCCGGATCTGCTGGTCACCTGTGTCATCGGTGACGGTGAGGCGGAGACCGGGCCCTTGGCGGCGGCCTGGCACTCCAACAAGTTCCTCGACCCGGTCAACGACGGCGCGGTCCTGCCGGTCCTGCACCTCAACGGCTACAAGATCGCCAACCCGACCGTGCTCGCCCGGCTCCCCGAGGAGGAGCTCGACGAGCTGCTGCGCGGATACGGCCACGACCCGATCCACGTCACGGGCGACGACCCCGCCGAGGTGCACCGCGCCATGGCCGGGGCGTTCGACCGGGCCCTCGACCGGATCGCCGTCCTCCAGCGCACGGCCCGCGAGGAGGGCGTGACCGAGCGGGCCCGCTGGCCCATGATCGTGCTCCGCACCCCGAAGGGCTGGACCGGCCCCGCCGTGGTCGACGGCGAACCCGTCGAGGGCACCTGGCGCGCCCACCAGGTCCCCCTCTCCGCGGTGCGTGAGAACCCGGAACATCTGCGGCAGTTGGAGGAGTGGCTGCGTTCCTACCGGCCCGAGGAACTGTTCGATGACGAGGGGCGTCCGGTCGCCGACGTGCTGGCCTGCGTGCCCGAGGGCGACCGGCGGCTCGGCGCCACCCCGCACGCCAACGGCGGCCTCCTCGTCCGCGATCTGCCGCTGCCGCCCCTGGAGCGCTTCGCCGTTCCCGTCGACAAGCCGGGTGTCACGCTGCACGAGCCGACCCGGGTGCTCGGCGACCTCCTCGAACACGTCATGCGGGAGACCACGGACCGCCGCGACTTCCGCCTGGTGGGTCCCGACGAGACCGCCTCCAACCGCCTGGACGCCGTCTACGCGGCCAGCGGCAAGGCCTGGCAGGCCGAGACCCTCCCGGTGGACGAGCACCTCGACCGCCACGGCCGGGTCATGGAGATCCTCTCGGAGCACACCTGCCAGGGCTGGCTGGAGGGTTACCTCCTCACGGGCCGGCACGGGCTGTTCTCCTGCTACGAGGCGTTCGTGCACATCGTCGACTCGATGGTCAACCAGCACATCAAGTGGCTGAAGACATCGCGTGAGTTGGCCTGGCGCCGTCCCATCGCCTCCCTCAACTACCTGCTGACGTCGCACGTCTGGCGCCAGGACCACAACGGCTTCTCGCACCAGGACCCCGGGTTCGTCGACCACGTCCTGAACAAGAGCCCGGAGGTCGTGCGCGTCTACCTGCCGCCGGACGCCAACACCCTGCTGTCCGTGGCGGACCATGTGCTGCGCAGCCGCGACTACGTGAACGTCGTCGTCGCGGGGAAGCAGCCCTGCTTCGACTGGCTGTCCATGGACCAGGCCCGCGACCACTGCGCGCGGGGCGCCGGTATCTGGGAGTGGGCGGGCTCACCCGGTGTCGAGCGCGAACCGGAGGTCGTCCTCGCCTGCGCGGGAGACGTCCCCACCCAGGAGGTCCTGGCAGCCGCCGACCTGCTCCGGCGCCATCTGCCCGAGGTCTCCTTCCGGGTCGTCAACGTCGTGGACATGACCCGGTTGCTGCCGCGTGAGGAACACCCGCACGGCATGAGCGACTTCGAGTACGACGGGCTGTTCACCGCGGACAAGCCGGTGATCTTCGCGTACCACGGCTATCCCTGGCTCATCCACCGTCTCGCCTACCGGCGCAGCGGCCACGCGAACCTTCATGTGCGCGGCTACAAGGAGATGGGCACCACGACGACGCCGTTCGACATGGTCGTGCGCAACGACCTGGACCGCTACCGGCTCGTCATGGACGTCATCGACCGTGTGCCCGGTCTCGGGGTCCGCGCCGCCACCGTGCGCCAGCGGATGGAGGACGCCCGCTCCCGCCACCACGTCTGGATCCGTGAGCACGGCACCGACCTGCCCGAGGTCGCGGACTGGACCTGGAGCGGCTGAGCGGAAGCAGCGGAACGAGCGGAACCTCGGAACGCGGCCAGGGGGCCGGCCGGAGCGGAGAGGCGGCAGGCGCGCGCAGCTCAGGAGATGCAGGAGGTGGGGGAGGGGAGAGGGTCGGCGGTGGGGTGCGGCCGGACATCCGTCACGGTGTCTTGTGTCCCCACTGCGGCCCGAGCCGCTCCCACTCGCGTGCCCACCGGTCGTAGCGCCGCTGGTCGAGCCGCCAGCGGGCGAATCCGCCGGCGGCGAGCGCCACGCCGCCGAGCGCCACCGCCGCGCCCGCGCCCAGCAGGCCCGCCTCGGTGGCCGCGGCGCTGGTGGTGGGCGGGGCACCGGTGAGCTGTCCCTTGCCGTTCATCCAGATCACGACGTTCGAGCCGGCTTTGTGCCCGGCGTCCACCAGGGCACGGCCGGTCCGGGGCGTGCCGTCGGGAGCGGTCCACCGGACCCCGGCCCGGACCTGTTCGTAGCCCGAGCCCTCACCGGACGCCACGTTCGAGCCGGTGCTGTCCACCAGCACGGCCGGGACGGGATGCCGGTCGTTGCGCAGGCGGTCGAAGGACTCGCCGGCGGCGCGGGCCGTCATCAGGCCGGCCAGCGCGCCACCCAGCACGATCACCGTCCAGACGATCAGCACGATCCACGCCTCGACGAGGTCGTCCCGGCGCCGCAACGGATTCCTCCGCCAGCGCCAGCACCACTGCCTTGCACCCTGTGCTCCCTGTGCTCCGCGCATGGCACCGCACCTCCTAGCTACACCCCCAACAGTGCAAGCGGATCGGTGCGGGCGCGAGCGGGGACGGGGGACGCCCGGCCCGCGAAGGCGGACCGGGCGGCCGGGCGCGGCGGCATCGGGCCCGGTCAGGCCCCGGTTGCGGGCGTCTCGGCGGGCGGCACGGGGTTCCCGGACGCGGGCTCGACGCTCCGGCGCCTGACGGCCAGGACGACGATCAGGACGACCTGGAGGACGATGACGAGGACCATGCCCAGGGACGCCTGAGGGCTGTCGCCCACCAGGTTCGAGATCAGGCTGGTGTCCCACAGGCCGTGCACGAGCATGGGCAGCAGCAGGGTGCCGCGGACGCGCAGGCACAGGTAGAAGAAGTAGCCCGACGTGGAGACGACGAGAGCCTGCACGAGGGCCTGTGCTCCTTCGCCGAAGGCGTTGCTGATGTGCACCAGGCCGAAGACGACCGACGAGTAGAGGGCGATCTTGCCCTCGGAGAATCCGGCGCGGCTGAAGACGTGGACGCCGATGCCACGGAACATGAGCTCCTCGCCGACGCCGACGAACACGCCGAGCACCAGCAGGCAGACCACGAGGGAGGCGCTCTGGTCGGCGAGGTGCGCGTAGTTCACACCGATCAGCGCGACGGCGATCATGGAGATCGGCACCCAGCGCACCCAGCGCCGCACCGGCACACGGTAGTGGAGGACCTCGCGCCACCAGCCCAGCCAGGTGACGACGCCGGCGGCGAAGACGATCGACGCCCCGATGGGGATCAGCGCGTTGCGGACGATGGACTCGGCGGTGGGGAACTGGCTGTCGGAGCCGCTGGTGTCCACGCCGACGAGCTGCCCCAGGCCTTGGATGACGCCCGCGTAGACGATCACCACGACCAGGAACCACGGCCAGGACAGATCCCGGCCGGGGTGGTCCCGCGGTGTCGTCTCGACCTTGTCGCTCACGATGTCGCCCTCTCGCCCGGAGACGGTGATCCTCGTCCCGCCGGACACGGTGCGGGGTCGCCGTCTTCACCGGTCACGTTCTCACGGGGCCGCCGCTCCGTCCTCGCGGACCGCCCGCGGCCGAGGGCCCGGGGCACCGTACGAGTGCCTCGCCGCCCGAGTCCGAGTCCGCCGCCCGAGCCCGTGGTCGCGGGAGGGGCGGCGCGCGAACTGGCGCCGGGACGCGCACGGCGCAGCCGGCCGGACGCCCCGGTGAAGGGGTCCGGCCGACTGCGTACCGGCACGTCGGCGGCCGGGTTCAGAGCACCTCGGTCTCTCCCCGCGAGCTCTCCCCCCACAGTGTGTGGAAGCTGCCCTCGCGGTCGGTGCGCCGGTAGGTGTGGGCGCCGAAGAAGTCGCGCTGGCCCTGGGTGAGCGCGGCGGGCAGCCGGTCGGCGCGCAGGGTGTCGTAGTACGACAGGGCGGCGGAGAAGGCGGGCACCGGGACGCCCCTGCGGGTGGCCGTGGCGACGACCTCGCGCCACGGCACCTGCGCGTCCTTGATCTCGGTGGCGAAACCCGCGTCCGAGAGCAGGCTGACCAGGCCCGGATCGACGGCGTAGGCGGCCCGGATCCGGTCGAGGAACGCGGCCCGGACGATGCATCCGCCGCGCCAGATCTTCGCCACCTCACCGAGGTCGATGTCCCAGCCGTACTCCGCGGCGGCGTCCAGGATCATCTTCCAGCCCTGGTCGTAGGCGATCAACTTCGAGGCGTACAGGGCGTGTTCGACCTGGCTGGTGAACCGCTCCGCCTCCGTCGCCGACAGGTCCCAGTGGGTGCCGCCGGGCAGGTCGCGGTAGGCGGCGCGCAGCCCGGCCTGGCTGGAGGCGGCCCGCGCGAAGGTCGCCTGGGCGATGGCGGTGACCGGCGAGCCGAGGTCCAGGGCGGTCTGCACCGTCCAGCGGCCGGTGCCCTTCTGCCCCGCGGCGTCGACCACGACGTCCACGAACGGCTCCCCGGTGGCGGCGTCCTTGTGCGCGAGGACCTCGGCGGTGATCTCGATCAGGTACGAGTCGAGGCGGCCCCTGTTCCAGCGCCGGAAGATCTCCGCGATCTGCGCCGGCGTGTAACCGCCCACCCGGCGGAGCAGGTCGTAGGCCTCGCCGATCAGCTGCATGTCGGCGTACTCGATACCGTTGTGGACCATCTTCACGAAGTGGCCGGCACCGTCCGTGCCGATGTGGGTGGCACAGGGTTCACCGTCCACCTTGGCGCTGATCGTCTCGAACATCGGGCCGAGCGAGGCGTACGACTCCGGTGAACCGCCGGGCATGATGCTCGGCCCGTGCAGGGCACCCTCCTCGCCGCCGGACACCCCGGCGCCGACGAAGTGGATGCCGCGCTCGCGCAGCGACTGCTCACGGCGACGGGTGTCGGTGAAGTGCGCGTTGCCGCCGTCGATGATCATGTCGCCGTCCTCGAGGAGCGGCGCGAACTCGTCGATGACGGCGTCGGTGGCCGCACCCGCCTGCACCATGATCATCAGGCGGCGGGGGCGTTCCAGCGCCGCGACGAACTCCTCGGCCGACTCGGCGGGCACGAAGGCCCCCTCGTGCCCGAACTCCTCGATCAACGCCTTGGTCCGGGCGGGCGTGCGGTTGTGGACGGCGACGGTGTAGCCGTTCCGGGCGAAGTTGCGGGCCAGGTTGCGGCCCATCACGGCGAGCCCTGTGACGCCGATCTGCGCGGTCGCCTTCATGGTGTGCTCCTTGGATCCGGATCTGCGTCCCCGCGTACCTGACGGGCGAGCAGACGACTGTCGCTGTGCCGATCAGTACGCACGGCGGGGGCCGTGATGTTCACCGCGGGGCCCGGCCGGTACAGGACGCCGAGAGTCCGGTACGGGGGTGCGGCCCGACGACCCGTCGCGCGCGGGGGAGCCCGGCTCACTCCCTGCGCGGGGAAGAGACCGGGTTCGAGCGCCCCCGACGGGCGCCCAACACGCGCCAGGCACGCGGGTGTTCACCGTCGGCCCGGGGCGCACGTCACGTCGGAGCCGCTGCCGTCCGGCCGGGTCAGGACCGGTACCGGCGGCCGGTCGGCGAGCCTCACGCGCGGAGGACGCCCGTCACGCGTCCCCGCGCAGCGCCCATCCGTGGTCCACCGGTCCGATGCCCGACCCGAGCGGGAATCCCGCCTCGATCGCCGCGGTCACGTAGTCCTTGGCCCGCCGCACGGCGTCCGGAACCGCCAGACCCTCGGCCAGGCCGACCGCGACGGCCGACGCGAGGGTGCAACCGGTGCCGTGCGTATGCCGGTTGTCGTGGCGGGGCGCGTGCAGCCAGTGCTCCGCCGTCCCGTCGGTGAGCAGGTCGACGGCCTCCCCCGGCAGATGACCGCCCTTCACCAGCACCCAGCGCGGGCCGTACGCGAGGAGGCGGTCGGCGGCCCGCCGCATACCCTCCTCGTCCGTCACCTTCAGACCGGTGAGCTGGGCCACCTCGTCGAGGTTCGGGGTGGCCACCGTCGCGCGCGGCAACAGCCGGTTCCGTACGGCGTCGAGCGCGTCGTCGGCCAGCAGCCGGTGCCCGTGCTTGGAGACACTCACCGGGTCGACGACGACCGGCACTCCCACGTCCGCCAGGAGTTCGGCCACCGTCGTGACGAGGCCGGGCGACGACAGCATGCCCGTCTTGACGGCCTGCACGCCGATGTCGTCGACGACGCTGCGGTACTGGGCGCGCACCGCGTCCTCGGACAACTCCCAAGCCCCCTGCACACCGACGGAGTTCTGCGCGGTCACCGCCGTGAGCACACTCATCCCGTGGGCGCCGAGCGCCAGCATCGTCTTCAGGTCGGCCTGGATTCCGGCGCCTCCACCGGAGTCGGATCCGGCGATCGTCAGAACGCGGGGCGGCGTGGTCATACGAGGTTCCTCTCGGGGTACGGCAAGGAGCGCTACGACCTGCGGGACACCCGGTTCGACGGCCCGAGGTCCTCTGGACACGCCCTAGGCGCGGCGGCGCAGTCGCAGGGGTGTGTAGAGGGCGAGGGCGACGAGGAAGGCCACGTAGTAGGAGAGGTCGGCGCCGTGCAGCGCGTCGGCCACCGGACCCACGTACAGGCCGGTGTCCATGAACGGAACGGCCGCGCCGAACGCGGCGACGAAGGCCAGCAGGGACGGCCACGCGGGGAACCGGCGGGCGGTCTCGACGGCGAGGTCGACGGGGGCACCGGCACGCTCGCGTGCCCGGGCGATCCAGTCGACGACGACGATCGCGACGAACCCGGGGATCCAGTAGCCCACGAACAGCAGGACGTTCTGGAAGCGGGCGGTGGTGTCCGCCGCGTGCATCCACAGCACGAGCGGGAACCCGAGCGCCGCTGCCAGCGCGGCCGCCACCGGCCGCGGGATCCGTACCCCCAGGGTCTGCAGGGCGAGTGAACCGCTGTAGTCGTTCATCGCGTTGCTGCACACCGCCGCCAGCGCGACGGCGAGCAGCCCGAACGCGCCCGCCACCCCGCCGCCCAGCAACTCCTCGACACCCGCGGCCGTCTGGTCGGTCAGCACGGACGCGCCCCACAGACCGAGGGCCTGCACGGCGACGAAGGACACGACGAGTCCGAGCAGAGTGCACCAGAACATCCGCGGCCGGGAGGTGGTGCGCGGCAGATAACGGCTGAAGTCACTGGCGTACGGGGCCCAGGACAGCGACAGGCTGAGCGCGATGGTGCTGGTGAGCACGAACGCCCCCATGTGGTCCGCGCCGGTCGCGGAGCCGGTCGCGGCGGGATGGACCCCGTCCAGCATCCGCCACGCGATCACGGCGAACGCGACCGCGAGGACGAACGTCATGACGATCTGCAGGCGGTGGATGGCCTCGTAGCCGAGGACACCGAGAGCCCCCTGCGCCGCCATCATCACGAGCACGCCGACCCAGAACGGCCAGCCGCACAACCGTGCCAGCGCGTCCCCGCCGAACAGCCCGATCAGCGCGTCCCAGGCCACCGAGGACAGCCACTGGAGCAGCCCGGGGAGCACCACCGCCCGGCCGAACGCGAGCCGTGCGAGCGGGAGTTGACCGGTTCCGGTGAGACCGCCCCAGGTGCTCAGGTAGGCGGTGGGCAGCGCCCCGACCACGGTCCCGAGGACGACGGCCGCGAGGGCGGTGCGGAAGTCCAGACCGAGCGCGATGCCGATGGTGCCGGTGAACACGCCCGTCATCGTCAGGTTGGGGGCGAACCACACGGTGAACAGGCGCCAGGGCCCGCCGTACCGGTTGCTCTCGGGGACCGGCTCGATGCCGTGTCCCTCCACCCGCAGGTCGCCGGGGGCCGCGGGCATCGACCCGTCGAAGACGGCCGGCCGGCTGTCGGCGGGCAGCCCGCCGGAAACATGCGCCAATGGCATGAAAGACATCCCTCCGCCAGTACGAACTGGTTCAGGTTCGACGGGTGTGATCTCAGCCCTCGGACGGGGCACCCCGTGTCCGGTACGACGGACACACTAACCCCATCCCCGCGCTCCTGTGTATGGCGGACCTGCGCTCCTTCCCCCGGCGCCGTTCCCGACAGCTCCGACAACCCCGACAGCCCGGACAGCGCGGACAGCACCGGGCGACCGGCCGACGGATGCCCCGCTCGCGCGCGACGGCCGGGCGGCGCGGGAACCGCCCGTGCCCGCGCCCGCCGCTCCTCCGGCCCCCGGTCGGGCCACCCGCAGCGCGCCGGGCGCCTCCCGTCGGTACTGTCGGAGGTGATCGCCGCCCGCTCTCCGTTCCCGGGTTCCCGGACCCGGGTGGCCGGGCGGAAGGAGGCAGCGCGCCGTGACCGTGATCTCCCTGAAGTCCGCGCAGGTGAACGAGGGACTGACCCTTCCGTACGCCGAAGCCGGGTACCCCAGCGGTACGCCCGTCGTCTTCGTGCACGGTCTCGGCGACTCCTGGTGGTCCTTCGAGCCCCTCCTGCGGCGGCTGCCGCCGTCCTTGCACGGGTACGCGCCCACGCAGCGGGGCCACGGCGACGCCGGCCGCCCGGCCGACGGCTACACTCCCGACGACTTCGCGGCCGACCTGGTGGCCTTCCTCGACGCCGCCGACATCCCGCGCGCCGTACTCGTGGCGGCGTCCACCGGCGGCATACCCGCGCGGATCGTCGCCGGCAGCCATCCCGACCGTATCGCCGGACTCGTCCTGCTCGGTGTCCCCGGGACCCTCGCGGACCACCCCGCGGCCGACGCGTGGCGCAAGAGTCTGGACGGGCTCGCGGACCCCGTGCCCCGCGCGTTCGTCGAGGAGTTCGTCACCGGCGCGACCGCGGCACCGCTCGCCCGCGGATTCGTCGAGACGATGATCGAGGAGGGCCTCAAGCTCCCGGCCCACGTCTGGCAGGAGACCGGGCGCGGTCTCCTCGACGCCGATCTCGGCGCGACCCTCGCGGGCATCCTGGTGCCCACCCTCGTCATCTGGGGCGAACAGGACCGCTTCCTGACCCGCGACGACCAGCGGATCATCCTGGACGCCGTCCACGGAGCCGAGTTCCTCCCGTACGAGAACACGGGCCACGCCGTCCACTGGGAACAGCCGGAACGCGTGGTCGCCGACATCGCGGGCTTCGCCGCACGAATCACCCGCCCCGGTACCACCTGAGGCCCGGTACCATCTGAACCCGGGTCACCCGGGTCACCCGAACTCGCGCCCACCGGAGGCCACTTCGGGGGCGTCGCTGTCCCGGGCGTGCGTGCGGGTACGGGCGCCGGCGGGCACCGCCCGAGTCGGCCGGAGCCGCACCGGCCCGCCCCCGCCGTGTGTGCCCTGAGCAGTGAACCCTTCCCGAACGGGCCCCTCCAGGGCGTGTGCGAGACTGCCGCGATGACCGCAGAAACGATCACCGCGTCCGCCGCGGGCACCTGGACACTGGGCGACCTCACCGTCCACCGCATCGGCTTCGGCGCGATGCGACTGACGGGCAGCGCGGCCTTCCACCACGGGACGCCGAGCGACCGCGACCGCTCGATCGCCGTGCTGCGGCAGGCGGTCGACATGGGCGTGAACCACATCGACACCGCCGCCTTCTACTTCTCCTCGCTGCGCTCCGCGAACGAGCTGATCAACAGCGCGCTGTCGCCGTACGCCGACGACCTGGTCGTCGCCACCAAGGTCGGGCCCTTCCGGGACTACGCGGGGGAGTGGGGCACCTCGGCCCGCCCCGACCAACTCCGCGCCCACGTCGAGGAGAACCTGCGGCAGCTCGGCCGCGACCACCTGGACCTGGTGTACCTCCGCCGCATGCGACAGGACTCCATCGCCGAGCACTTCGGGGCGCTCGCCGAACTGCGCGACGCCGGGATGATCCGACACCTCGGCATCTCCGACGTCGGCGTCGCCCACCTCGACGAGGCCCGCGCCATCGCCCCCGTGGTGTCCGTGCAGAACCGGTACGGACTCGGCGGCACCTCGCCGGAGAACGACGCCCTCCTGCGGGCCTGCGGCGAACTCGGCATCGCCTTCGTCCCGTTCTACGCCATCGCGGGCAAGGGCGGCGAGCTGGGCCGGAAGGCCGACGCGACGGACGCCGAGGTGCGCGCCGTCGCCGCGGCGCACGACGCAACCCCCGCACAGATCCGCATCGCCTGGACCCTCCGGCAGGGACCGAACGTGCTCGCCATCCCCGGCACGGGCAATCCGGACCACCTGGCCGAGAACATCGCGGCGGGCGCGCTGCGCCTGACGGACGCGGAACTCGCCCGTCTCGACGCGTCGCAGGCCGAGGCCTGAGGCCGGGCTCCTGTCCCCGCCCCCGCACACGGACGCGGGGACGAGGACGCTGGGGCGGCGCCCGAAGGCTCGCGGAGTCGGTCGACTCAGCCGGCGGAGGCCCTCAGGGGATTGTGGTCCGAGAGGTTCGTGTACGTGGAGTCGGTGCCCCAACTGGACACCGTCCAGGGCGCGCACTGCTCCTTGACGACCTCGTTCGCCCATCCGGCGGGGCGTGCGTGCCCCGTGCGGTGGAGGACGTAGTCCAGGTCCTCGCGGGGGTCGTCCGGGTACCGGTCGAGGGCGATCGAGTTCTGCAGGGTGTCGAAGGAGTACGGGTGGCCGGTCCGCGCGTCCGCGCCCACCAGGTCCGCGTCCGCGAGCATCGAGGCGTACTCGGGACTCCGTGAGTCGACGTTCATGTCGCCCGCCACCAGCACCTGTTCGTCCGCCGGAATGTTCTTGGCGTCCAGGAAGGCGTCGATCGCCTTGAACTGGCGGCTGCGCATCGACGCCGCCTCCCCCGCGGCGCATCCGGAGTCCGTCGACTGCGCGTGCGTGCCGATCACGTGCACCTTGGTCCCGTTCACGTTCAACACCACATAGGCGAAGCCCTTGTTGGACCACCAGTCGGAGCCGCACGCGTCCTTGTAGACGTACTGCTCCTTGCGCAGCACCGGCCACTTGCTCAGCACGGTGACCCCGCCGTCCTCGGGCGTCGTGGCGGAGTACGCCCCGCCGGTCGCGTCCCAGCCGCTCCTGCTCCGGCCCACCACGGGGGTCTGGTACGGGTACTCGGCAGCCGCCGCGCTCTTCAGCGCGTCCGACGCCGAGTTGTCGAAGGCCTCCTCCAGCACCACGACGTCGTTCCCGCGGAAGAACGAGGTCTTCGGGATCTCGGCGGCCCGGTGGTCCTGGCCCCAGTTGGGGTAGAGGTTCTTGCTCATGAGGAAGACGTTGTACGTGAGCACCTTCATCGAGGGCGTCGGGGCCCCGGCCGCCGACGCGGGCGAGGCCCCGGCGAGGCCCGCGGCGGTCAGCGACAGAACGAGGGTGGCTGCGCACTGCGCACGGCGCAGTGAGAAGTGCGGCACTGGGTCTCCCTGAGGGTGAGGGGGGCTTGAGTGGCGCCGCACATCAAATCATCGGCGATTACTGTCAGGTAACTCCCGTGCACGGAAAGGATGTCGCCGAGAAGTACGTCCGGAGCCCGCACCCGCGCGGGGGCCTTCGCGCGGGGCCCGGCTCGGGGTGCGGGGCGCCGTCCCGGCTGTTAGCCCAGCCGCTCGTGCAGGAAGGCCAGCGTGCTCGTCCACGCCTGCTCCGCCGACTTCGCGTCGTGGCTCGGCCGGCGGTCGTTGAAGAAGGCGTGCCCGGCCGGGTAGACGCGCAGGTCGGGGACGATGCCCGACTGGGCCTCGATCGCCTCGCGGAGCCGGTCCAGGTTCTCCAGGGGGATGGAGTTGTCCTCTTCGCCGTAGTGGCCGAGGATCCGCGCCGTGAGGCCTGAGAAGTCGGGCAACTCGCCCTGGATCACGCCGTAGAACGGCACGGCCGCGCTCACCCGGGGGTCCGCCGCCGCCTGTTGCAGGACGAAGCCGCCGCCCATGCAGAAGCCCACCGAGGCCACGGTGTCCGAGGTGACCTCGGGCAGTCCCAGCAGATGGTCGACCGCCCCGGAGAGCAGCTCCACACCGCGTGCGACGGGCAGCTCCTGCATCATCCGGAACGCCTCCTCGCTGTCGTGCGCGACGTTGCCGCCGTACAGGTCCGGGGCGAGCGCCACGAAGCCCTCGGCCGCCAGCCGGTCGGTCACGTCGGCGATGTGGTCGGTCAGACCCCACCACTCCTGGATCACGATCACGCCCGGGCCGCTCCCCGACGGGGGCAGCGCCAGGTAACCGTGCGCGGTGCCTCCCGCGCTGGGGAACGTCACGTTCTGGTGGGCCGGGGATCCGGTCGGCTGCGGCAGCTCGGACATGTCACTCAACTCCCGTGGGGGGACGGCGTCGGGCGGGGCACGGCGGACCGGCCCCGAGTCGATCACCACCCTGCCATGCGCGTCCACGCCACCCGCCCCCGCCCCGCACGGGAGGGCCGGCGCGGGGCGGCGCGCCGCGTCCCGGAGAAGGGTGGTCCGCAGCAACCGGGCTCCGGTGTGCTTGACGGGATGCCGTACGCTACGTGTTACGTATAACCCTGGAGAGGTCCCATGCGACGCATCGCCCTGGTCACCCTCGTCGTCGACGACTACGACGAGGCGATCCGCCACTACACCGAAGCCCTCGGTTTCCGCCTGGCCGAGGACAGCCCGCGGCCGGACGGATCCCGCTGGGTCGTCGTCGAACCCGGGACCGACGCCGGAGGCACCGGGCTGCTGCTGGCCCGCGCCAAGAACGAGGCGCAGCGCGGCCGGGTTGGCGACCAGACGGGCGGCCGCGTCGGCTTCTTCCTGCACACCGACGACTTCGCCCGGGACCACGCCCGGATGCTCGCCGCCGGGGTGACCTTCCTGGAGGAACCCCGCCACGAGCCGTACGGGTCGGTGGCCGTCTTCCAGGACCTGTACGGCAATCGCTGGGACCTGCTCCAGCCCGCCGGCTGACTCGCTTCCGGCGCGTCCCCGGCCCTCCCGTACCTCTCGCACCCTTCCGCTCCGAACGACCTTCCGAGGAACACCGCACATGACCGCGCCCCGCATCGACATCGACACCATCCGCAGGCTGCCCAAGGCGGTGCTGCACGACCACCTCGACGGCGGTCTGCGCCCGGCCACCCTGGTCGAGCTCGCGGAGACCGTCGGGCACACCCTGCCGACCACGGACCCGCAGGAACTGGCCGACTGGTACTACGAGGCCGCCAACTCCGGCGACCTGGTGCGCTACATAGCCACCTTCGAGCACACCCTCGCAGTGATGCAGTCCCGCGAGGGGCTGCTGCGCACGGCCGAGGAGTACGTCCTCGACCTCGCCGAGGACGGCGTCGTCTACGGAGAGGTGCGCTACGCGCCCGAGCTGATGGTGAACGGCGGGCTGACCCTGCCCGAGGTCGTCGAGACCGTGCAGGAGGGCCTCGCGGCCGGTATGGCCAAGGCCGCGGCGGCCGGCACCCCGGTCCGGGTCGGCACGCTGCTGTGCGGCATGCGGATGTTCGACCGCACGCGGGAGATCGCCGACCTCGCCGTGGCGTTCCGGGACGCCGGGGTCGTCGGCTTCGACATCGCGGGCGCCGAGGACGGCTTCCCGCCGGCCGACCACCTCGCCGCGTTCGAGCACCTGCGGGGCGAGAGCGTCCCGTTCACCATCCACGCCGGTGAGGCGCACGGCCTGCCGAGCATCCATCAGGCGCTCCAGGTGTGCGGCGCCCAGCGCATCGGCCACGGCGTGCGCATCACCGAGGACATCGTGGACGGCAAGCTCGGCCGGCTCGCCGGCTGGGTCCGCGACCGCCGTGTCGCCCTGGAGATGTGCCCCACCTCCAACCTCCAGACGGGCGCGGCCCGTTCCATCGCCGAGCACCCCATCACCGCGCTGCG
Organism: Streptomyces sp. NBC_01428; assembly: GCF_036231965.1. Lineage (NCBI taxonomy): Bacteria > Bacillati > Actinomycetota > Actinomycetes > Kitasatosporales > Streptomycetaceae > Streptomyces > Streptomyces sp. NBC_01428. Next base: position 8,174,225 of record NZ_CP109499.1, read on the forward strand.
CGACCTGGGCTTCCGGGTCACCCTCAACACCGACAACCGTCTGGTGTCGGGCACGACGATGACGCGCGAGATGGCGCTGCTCGTCGCGGAGGCGGGCTGGGGCATCGACGACCTGCGCACGGTCACGGTGAACGCGGTCAAGAGCGCCTTCATCCCGTACGACGAGCGCAGGGCGCTCATCGAGGACGTCGTGCTCCCGGGCTACGCCCGCTGAACCAGACCGCGGACGTAGGCGGCCTGTCCGACGTGCTGGAGATCGTCGGACAGGACGCTGACCAGGCGCACGCCCAGGGTGACCGCCGGGTCCCAGCGCTCGTCCACGACGCGCTCCAGGTCCTTGGCGGCCAGGCCGCCGATGAACTCCAGGGTCCGCTCGTGGACGGCGTCGTGGTAGCCGGTCAGCAGGTCGCCCGACTCCACCCGGACCCGGGCGACCTTCGCGGCGGTGTGACCGTATCCGGTGTCCCCGCGGGGCAGGTCGAGCCCGAACCGCTTCGACCAGTCCCCGGTCAGCCAGACCTGCTCGGTTCCGGCGGCGTCGGCGACATGGTCGTCCTGGACGCGGGTGAGATGCCAGACCAGCCAGGAGATCGAGTTGGCCGTCTCGCCGGGACGGGCGTTGAGGTCCTCCGGCTGGAGGCCCTCGACGGTGGCGTGGACTTCTTCCTGGATGCGGCCGAACGCGTCGATGAGGATGTCCTTTGCATGCATGGCTCCACCATCGCGCATCGGGCCCGCCTCTGCGCCCGGAAGAGCGGGAGCCGTGGATCCGTGGGGCGCCCGGCCCTCCCGCCGTTCACGCGTCCGGGATACGGCTCCCGTGGAAGCCCGGCTGCACACGGCTCCGCGCGTCATGCCGGCGGTCGCCGCGGTGCGGGCGTACCGGTGCCGCCGGGACGCCAATTCCGCGTGCGGGCAGGGGAATTCCCGAGGCCGGTCATCGAGGACACGGGTGCGGTCCCGGTCGTGGGCGGGGTCGGTCGTCCTCCGTTCGCCGACGTGGTGCCCGTGTCGTAGGGCCCGCCGGAGCCGCGGCCCGCGAGGAGGAGTGCCGGTCGTTCCCGACGTACCCGCACTCCTGTCAGGCAGTTCGTCGAGGTCGTCCACGGGACTGCTGCGGCGACAGCGGCGGCCGTCCACGGGACCGCTGCGGCGACAGCGGCGGGTCAGGAGTGCCGGGGCCCGGACCCGGGTGGGGTCAGGCCCCCTGCCCGGCGGTGTCGAGAAGTGCCATGAGGGCGCGGGCGGCGGGGCTGGTCGCCTCCGGCGGCGGCAGCATGGCGACCGTCTCGTACGACGTCTCCAAGGTGCCCTTGAACGGCAGGGCGGTGAGGCCCTCGGCCTCGCGCTTGAGGCCGAAGTGGCGTGGTACGACGGCGATGCCGAGGCCCTCGTGGACGAGCTCCAGGAGGCTGTGCACGTCGTTGACCTCCAGGGCCACCGTCCGCTGCACACCGGCCGCCGCGAACGCCGCGTCCGTGGTGCGCCGCGGACCCCAGTCGGGATGGAAGTCGACGAAGTCCTCCCCGCCCAGTTCCTCGGGCGTCACCACGGCGGCCGTCGCGAGGCCGTGCTCCGGGTGGCACAGCACGGTCATCGGCTCGCTCGTCAGCGGCACGGACCGCAACTGGTCGGAGTCGGCCCGGGTCCGCACCGCGAACGCCAGGTCGAGACGGCCCGCCGCGACCTCCTCGGCCAGCGCCTCGGAACCCGCCTGACGGAGCCGGATCTCGACGTCCGGGTGCCGCCGCCGGAAGGCGGCGAGCAGGGTGGCGCAGTGCACGCCCGCGATGCACTGCTCGGTACCCAGCGAGAGCGTGCCGCGCAGGACACCCTGTACGGCGGCCACCGCGTCGTGCGCCGAGCGGACCTGGGCGAGGATCCGCTCCGCCTCGACGAGCAGCGCACGCCCGGCCTCCGTGAGGGTGACCCGGCGGGTGGTGCGGACGAAGAGGGGTGCCTGGAGCTCGCGCTCCAGCGCGCGGATCGACGACGACAGACCCGACTGCGACACCATCAGCCGCTCGGCCGCCCGGGTGAAGTGCTGGTCCTCGGCGACGGCGACGAAGTGCTGTAGGTGACGCAGTTCCATGGGGCACAAGGGTAGACGGCCCGGAGGGTCGCTCCCGGACCGCTCCCGGACCGCTGCGGACCGACCCTCCGGGCCGCGGGCCGGCGCGATTGAGCGACCGGAGCGGTCAATCCCATCCGATCCTCCTGTTGGACCGATGCCCGGGGAGCGCGCGAGAGTGGAGGCCTGTTTCCCCGGCCCCCAGGAGTGCGCGTTGTACACCCCCGACCCCGACCGCTACGCGGACATGCCCTACCGGCGCACCGGACGCAGTGGTCTGAAGCTGCCCGCGCTGTCGCTCGGCCTGTGGCACAACTTCGGCCCGGACCGGCCGGCGGAGACCCAGCGCGCGATCCTGCGCCGGGCCTTCGACCTGGGCGTCACCCACTTCGACCTGGCCAACAACTACGGGCCGCCGCCCGGGGCCGCCGAGTCCGCCCTCGGTGACGCCCTCAAGGCCGACTTCACGCACCACCGCGACGAGCTGATCGTCTCCACGAAGGCCGGCTACCTGATGTGGCCGGGCCCGTACGGCGAATGGGGCTCCCGCAAGTACCTGCTGTCGTCCCTCGACCAGAGCCTCGGCCGCCTCGGCCTGGACTACGTCGACATCTTCTACTCGCACCGCCCCGACCCGGAGACTCCCCTGGAGGAGACGATGGGCGCGCTGCACTCGGCGGTCCAGCAGGGCAAGGCGCTGTACGTCGGGGTCTCCAACTACTCGGCCGAGCAGACCCGGGAGGCCGCCCGCATCCTGGCCGAGCTGGGCACCCCGCTGCTCATCCACCAGCCGCGCTACTCGATGCTCGACCGGCGTCCCGAGGACGAGGGCCTGCTCGACACCCTCGACGAGCTGCGGGTGGGTTCCATCGCCTACTCGCCGCTGGAGCAGGGGCTGCTCACCGGCCGCTACCTGGACGGCATCCCGGAGGACTCGCGGGCCGCGAGCGACAGCCCGTTCCTGAGCGCGGACACGGTCACCGAGGAGCTCGTGGGCCGGCTGCGCACCCTGAACGAGATCGCCGCCTCGCGCGGCCAGTCGCTGGCCCAGCTGGCCCTCGCCTGGGTGCTGCGCGGCGGCCGGGTGACCTCGGCCCTGATCGGCGCGAGCAGCCCGCGGCAGCTGGAGGACAGTGTCGCGGCCATCGGCAACCTGGAGTTCGGCGAGGACGAGCTGGCCCGGATCGACGAGGTGGTCAAGCAGTAGCACCCGGAGCCGGGAGAGGCGGCCGCACGGCCGGCCCGCGGTCCGGCTGGGGCCGGGCCATCCGGCCCTCGGCGTTCAGCGGGCCGTCAAGCGCTCGCTGAGCTCCCAGAGCCGGGCGGCCTGCTCCGGGTCGACGGCGTACGCGAGGACGCCGGCCGGCGCCTTCTCGTCGCGCAGCCAGGCCTCGCGGTCCGCCTCGGGCACGAGCGGGCTGATGTCGCAGTTCTCGCAGTAGACCCCGCCCAGACCCTCCAGTGCGGGACTGGTCGCGCACCACACGGTGGTCGCCGCGCCCTGCGGGACGGTCTTCAGCTGGCGGGCGCTGTCCCGTACGGGCGTGCCGTCCTCCTCGACGGCACCGGCGGCCCGGAGCGCGTCCTCGGAGAGGTGCTTCGCCAGCCCGGTGTCGACGATGGTGCCGGGGTGCACGGCGAAGGCCCGCACGCCGTCCGCCCGGCCGCGCCGGTCCAGCTCGACGGCGAACAGGGCGTTGGCGGACTTCGACCTCCCGTACGCGACGAACGGCTCGTAGGGGGTGTGCTCGAAGTTCGGGTCGTCGAGGTCGACGGGGGAGAAGCGGTGGCCGCGCGAGGACACCACGACCACGCGGGAGCCGCCGGCCGCGCGCAGGGCGGGCCGCACCCGGGACACCAGCTGGAAGTGGCCCAGGTGGTTGGTCGCGAACTGCGCCTCGTACCCCCGCGCGTCCCGGGTCAACGGCGTCGCCATGATCCCGGCGCTCGCCACGAGCAGGTGCAGGGGCCGCCCGGAGGCGAGGAACCCGTCGGCGAAGGCGTCCACCGACACCGGGTCGATCAGGTCCATCGCCGCGACCTCGACCCCGTCGATCCCCTCCAGCGCGGCGGCGGCCCGCGCGGTGTCCCGGGCCGGTACGACGACCTCGGCCCCGGCCGCACGCAGGACGCGGACCGTCTCCAGGCCGATGCCGGAGTAGCCACCGGTGACGATCGCGACCCGGCCGGTCAGATCGACGCCCGCGGCGACCTCCTCCGCGGTGGACGCGGGGCCGAAGCCGGAGTGCAGGGGCTGTTGTGCGGTGGTCATGGGACGTCTCCTCGCATGGGCGTTCTCCGAGCTGTCCCGTCCACCGTAGATCCGCCGATCGGGACGATGAATACTTGAGAGTCCGCAATACTTGCGCGATAGTTCCGTCATGTCTGCCGATCCCCTCTCCGACGCCCTGGCGGTGGCCGACGCCCGCTGTGTCTTCTCCGGTGGCTTCACGGCCGGAGGCGACTGGTCCGTCCGGCTGAGGGGACGGGACAAGCTCAAGATCAACGCGGTCGTCCGGGGCAGCTGTCTGCTGGTCACCGAGGACGACGGAGAGGTCCTGCGGATCGAGGCGGGCGACGTCGTCGTCACCGACGGACGGCGCTCGTACGTCCTGTGCAGCGATCCCGGACTGGAGCCGGTGCGCGCGGCCGACGTGACCGTGGATCCCGGCAGCCGCATGGCGCAGCTCGGTGACGGGGACGACTTCGTGGCCGTCTCCGGCCACATCGACCTGAGCCGGGACAGCGGCGACCTGCTGCGCTCGGCCCTGCCGCCGCTGCTGCGGCTGCGCGCCTCGGCGGCCGAGGCGCCGGTCCTGAGCTGGCTCGTCGGGCAGCTCCTCGCGGAGATGACCGCGCACCGGGCGGGCGCCGACTTCGCCGCGGACCAGCTGGCCCAGCTCGTCCTCGTCCAGGTGTTGCGGGTCTGCCTCGACGGCACGCCCGGCCTGCCGGCGGGCTGGCTGCGCGGGCTGGCCGACGACGGCCTCGCCCCGGCCCTGCGTCTCCTGCACGCCGATCCGGGACGCCCGTGGCAGCTGGAGGAACTCGCCCGGGCGGCGGCGATGTCCCGGACCACGTTCGCCGTCCGCTTCAAGGCGGCCGTCGGGGTACCGCCCCTGACCTACCTGCTGAACTGGCGGATGACTCTCGCCGCACGCGCCCTGCGGGAAGGCGGCACCCCCGTCGGGACGCTCGCGCAGCAGGTCGGCTACACCTCCGAGAGCGCGTTCAGCAACGCCTTCAAACGCACCACCGGCGTCGCCCCCCGGCGGTACCGGGACGCCGCCCGCGCCGGTACCGCAGGTGCGGACACCGTGGTCCCTGCCCCTACGCGGTGAGCCGCTCCTCCAGGCGCACGGTCACGGTGTCGCCCTCCTCCTTCCCGATCGCCTTGCGCACGTCGGCCCTGACCGGCAGCTTGTGGGTGCCGTCGCCGAGCGCCATGAACGAACTGCGGAACGGCGTGCCGTCGATCGTGCCGCCGACCTTGACCAGTCCGCGGGTCCCGAAGAACGCCACGGACTCGGGCCAGACGACATAGGTCCAGCCGCCCTTCTCGGGGCTCTTCCGCAACACCGCCGTGAACTCCGCGTCGACCTTGCTCACCGTGCTCATGGGTCCTCCCGGTCCGATGGTCCTCTCCTCAAGGGACCACCGGACCGGCGAAAACTCATCGCGGGAGGCCGCAGGGTCGCTCTCCGCGCCCGCGGCCACGCCGTCGTGCGGCGGCTCAGGCCGGTACGCGGTCCAGGAAACCGTGCACACTGCGGATCCGGTCCTCCTCGTCCAGGACGACGACGTCGAAGCCGGCGACGGGCGCGGAACCGTCGGCCTCGGCGACCAGCTCCCAGCCGAAGCGCGCCGTGTCGTGGTGCCCGTCGACCGTGCCGAGCAGCCGGAACGCGAATCCGGGGAACTGCTCGTGCGCCGCGGCGATCACGGCCGCGATCTGCTCCCGCCCGCCGACGTCCGCGAGCGGGTCGGTGTAGCGGCCGTCCGCGGTCCAGGCGGCGGCGACCGCCTTGGCCAGCGCCTCGGGCTCGCGGGTGTTCCAGGCCTCCAGGTAGCGGGTGACGGCGGTCTCGTAGCGGTCGGAGTTCGCGGACATGATGAACCAGCCTCCATCGAGGAACGTATGCATGGTCGGGATCCGCTGCCCGGGCCTTCGTGCCGCTCCGGGACGCGTTGCGACCACCCTGGCCGGTGCCGCCGGGGGCGTCGATTACCTCGCGGGTCATGGCCCGCCCGCAGGCCGCCGCACCGGCCGCAGGAGCGCGGTGCCGTTTCGGCCAAGAGCTGCGCTGAATATGCCAAGAGACTGGCTGGAATCACATGGTGACAGAGTGTCAGTAGTGGCGATACTCAAGTAACAGGGCGATTCAGCCACGCCCTCGCACCCTCACGGTGCACTGCACATGAGCCGCACTGAAAGCGAGGCCGGACCGGCGACGAGCGACGCCTATGGGGGAACGATCGTGCACGACGAATTCCTGTGCCACGTCACCGCGTACGGAGTATGCGGAGGTCAGCGCGTCGGTGTACCCCTCGGCACGTATCGCGCCCCCACGCTGGCCCTCGCCCTGTGGTGGATGCGGGACCGGGCGGCCTGGATGGCCGAACGGCTCGACCCGCAGCCCGAGGATCCCACGTTCCCGCCCAACTCGATCGCGCCCGTGGGCGACAGCGTTCCGGACGTCCCCACCATGCTCCGCGCCTGGTGCGGTGACACGTCCCAACAGGAGCTGGTGGCAGAGGAGTTGGCGGCCGGGAAACTCGTCCGCGTCTTCACCAGCGACGACACCACCGAGTACGAACTGCTCGCCGAGTCGGTGGACGCGCTGCGCATGCACCGCACCGCCGCCGCGCTCGGCGTCTCCGCCGCCTGACCCTCCGTGCGGTCCCGCCGGCCCGCACAGAGCAGGCGCACACGGGGGCGAATCGCTAGAATTCAGACATGGCAACGAGGTCCGTCGCGGCGACCGCTCCCGAACTCGTCCTCGAAACCGAGACGGGCTCGACGGTCATGAGCCCGGGCCACGACTACCACGTCGGCCGTGACCCCCTCTGCGACGTCGTGATCGACGACGTCCGCGTCTCGTGGCACCACGCCGTACTGCGCCCCGACTCCGGCCACTGGACGCTGGAGGACGAGAACAGCACGAACGGCACGTACGCCGACGGCCGGCGCATCCACGAATGGGGCGTCGGGCCCGGCAGCGTGATCCGTTTCGGCAGTCCCGCCGACGGTCCGCGGGCCGTCCTCGTGGGCCGCCCGCCGCCCGTGGAGGAACGCCCCTCCGTCGTGTCCGCACCCGCTGCCACCGGCACCTTCCGGCAGCCCACGACCGTGCGCCCGCTGCCGTCCCGCACCGTCCGGATCGGCCGCGGCGGCGACAACGACCTCGTCGTCGACGACCTCATCGTCTCCCGGAACCACGCCGAACTGCTGGCCCGCCCCGACGGCACGTACGAGATCGTCGACCTCGGCAGCCACAACGGCACGTTCCTCAACGGACAGCCCGTCGCCCGCGCTCCGGTCACTCCGGGTGACATCGTGGGTATAGGTCACTCCGCCTTCTGTCTCGTCGGCGACGAACTCCAGGAGTACGTCGACAGCGGCGAAGTCTCCCTCGACGTGCAGGACCTCACCGTCGAGGTCGACCGGGGCCGCAAGACGCTTCTCGACGATGTGTCGTTTCCCGTCGGCGAGAAATGCCTCCTTGCGGTCGTCGGCCCGAGCGGTGCGGGCAAGTCGACCCTCCTGAACGCGCTGACCGGACAGCGGCCCGCCGACCACGGCACCGTCCTCTACGACGGGCGCGACCTCTACCGCGACTACGCCGAACTGCGCCAGCGCATCGGCCTCGTCCCGCAGGACGACATCCTGCACGCCCAGCTCACCGTCCGCCGGGCTCTCGGGTACGCCGCCGAACTGCGCTTCCCGCAGGACACCGCGAAGGCCGAACGCCGCGCACGGGTCGACGAGGTGATCGGCGAACTGGGCCTGGAACAACGCGCCGACCAGCCCATCCACAGCCTGTCCGGCGGCCAGCGCAAGCGGGTCAGCGTCGCCCTGGAACTGCTGACGAAGCCGTCCCTGCTCTTCCTCGACGAGCCCACCTCCGGCCTCGACCCCGGCATGGACCGCTCGGTGATGCACATGCTGCGCGGGCTCGCGGACGACGGCCGCACGGTCATCGTCGTCACCCACAGCGTGCTCAGCCTCGACGTCTGCGACCGTCTCCTGGTGCTCGCGCCCGGCGGCAAGGTCGCCTACTACGGGCCGCCGGACGACACCCTCGCCTTCTTCGGCTACCGGCAGTGGCCCGAGGCCTTCGAGGCCTTCGAGCGCGACACGGACCGGGACTGGGCGACGGAGTACCGTGACTCGCCGTTCCACCGCCAGTACATCGACAACTCCAGCTCACAGCCGCGCCGCGCGGAGGACACCGGTGGCGCCGTGGTCGGGCCGCCGCCCAAGGCCCAGAGCTGGGGCTCCCAACTGCGCACCCTGGTCCGCCGTTACGCCGCGGCGCTCGGCGCCGACCGCACGTTCCTCGCCATCATGATCGCGCTTCCCTTCGTGATGGGCGCGATGGCCCGAGCCCTGGCCGGCGGCAAGCTGACGCAGGAGACGGCGATGAACGCGCTGCTCATCCTGTGCGTCGGCGGAGTCCTGACCGGCGCGGCCAACGCGGTCCGCGAACTGGTCAAGGAACGCGTCATCTACCAGCGGGAACGGGCCGTCGGCCTGTCCAGATCGGCGTACCTGATGTCCAAGGTCGTCGTGCTCGGCACCATCACCGTGCTCCAGGCCGTCGTGCTCACGCTCGTCGCCCTGTTCGGCGTCGACCTCAACGCGCCCGGTGGTGAAGGGGTCCTGATGCCCCCGCTCGTGGAGATCACCCTGGCGGTGGCCCTGCTCGCCTTCACCGCGATGATGCTGGGCCTCCTCGTCTCCGCCCTGGTGCGCAAGGAGGAGGTGACGATGCCGCTGCTGGTGCTGCTCGCCATCGTCCAGGTGGTGTTCTGCGGGGCGCTCCTGAAGCTGCACGGCGTCCCCGGCATCGAGCAGTTGGCCTGGCTGGTGCCCTCGCGATGGGCCCTGGGCGCGATGGCGGGGACCATCGGCCTCTCCCGGATCGTCCCCGGCGAGCTGACCGGCGACCCCCTGTTCAAGCACTCGACGGGCGTCTGGCTGCTCAACATGGGCATGCTCGTCGTGCTCTCCGTCCTCTTCGGCTACCTGGTGGCCCGACTGCTGCGGCGGCACGAACCCGCCGTCATGCGGAAGTAGGCGCCGATGACGAGCCCCGCCTTCCGCCCCACGCATGTCGTGCCGCAGGACGGGCTGCCCGCCTGGGAGACACCGGACCCCTCCCGGCCCACCGTCGCGCTCGACGCCCTGCTCCCCGTCCAGCTCGTCGACCGGCTCGGCGACTGGGGGCGGGTGGTCTGCGCCAACGGGTGGTCCGCCTGGGTCGACGGACGGTTGCTCATCGGCGTACCCCAGGTGCCGCCCGACGCGAGCGGGCCGCCGGCGCGGACCGCCGATCCGCGCCCGCTGCTGGCGCGGATGGAGGAAGCGCTCACGGAGTACCGCAGGGCCGCCGAGGAACTGGCCGCCGGACAGACCGACGGGGAGGCCTTCCGCGCCCGGACGCAGGGGCGGCGGATCGGTGTCGTCGTCGACGGAGAGTCGATGTGGCTGTACGACGGCGCACACGAGCGGTGGGTGTACTGCGACGGGGCACGGCTCAGCACGTTCGCTGCCGAGCGCACCCCGACCACGTCCCCGCCGATCCCACCCGAGCCGGCCCCCGAGCCCCGGCCGGCGAATCCGGGCCGGGGCGACCCGCCGAGCACCGGGCCGCGAGCCGGCCATCGGACACCCGGCGGCGAACGGGACCAGGGACGGGACGCCGACCCCGAACGGGCCGCTGCCGCCCGACGTGAGCCGGACCGGAACCAGAGCCGGGAGCCCGAGGCCACGCGGCTCGTGGGCGAGGAGCCTGAGCCGACGCGGCTCGTGGGCCATGAGCCTGAGCCCGCGCCGGACGGGCACCGGGACCGCGAGCAAGGCCGGGAGCCCGAGTCGACGCGGCTCGTGGGGCAGGAAGCTGAGCCCGCGCCGGACGGGCACCGGGACGGCGAGCCGGACCGGAACCAGGACCGGGAGCCCGAGGCCACGCGGCTCGTGGGCCAGGAGCCTGAGCCCACGTCGGGCGAGCACCGGGACCGCGAGCCGGACCGGGAGCCCGAGCCGACGCGGCTCGTGGGCCGGGGACCCGGGGCCGACCGCAGTCAAGACCGAGAGCCGGAGGCCACGCGGCTCGTGGGCGAGGAGCCTGAGCCCGCGCCGGACGGGCACCGGGACGGCGAGCCGGACCGGAACCAGGACCGGGAGCCCGAGGCCACGCGGCTCGTGGGCCAGGAGCCTGAGCCCACGTCGGGCGAGCACCGGGACCGCGAGCCGGACCGGGAGCCCGAGCCGACGCGGCTCGTGGGCCGGGACGAGCTGGATCAGGGGCAAGACCGGGAGCCGGAGGCCACGCGGCTCGTGGGGCAGGAAGCTGAGCCCGCGCCGGATGAGTACCGGGGCCCGGACCCTGCGCCCACGCGGCGCGCGGACCGGGGCGGGGAGCCCGAGCGCGCGCGGGGCGATGACCACGGTGCCGGCCGCGTACGTACCGCGGACCAGGAGCGTGAGCGGCGGATCCGGGAGCGTGAGGAGGAGGAGACCAGAGCCGTGCCGGATGCGGCGCCCGGCGGGCACGAACCCACCCGCGTGGTCACCTTCGACGACGACGGCGGCCGGCCCTGATGGCCGGCGGACGGCGCGCGGGCGGTGACGGCTGATGGACGACGAGGGGTCCCGCCGCGAGACCAGCCCGTTCGCGGGAAGGCCGTCCGACCTGATCGGGCGGCGGATCGCGGACTACCGCATCGAGCGGGAGATCGGCCGAGGCGGGATGGCCGTCGTGTACCAGGCCAAGGACCTGCGCCTGGACCGCACGGTCGCCCTCAAGCTCCTCGCCCCCGAACTCGCCCGCAACGACACCTTCCGCGGCCGGTTCACCCACGAGTCGCGCGTGGCCGCGGCGATCGACCATCCGCACATCGTGCCGGTCTTCGAGGCGGGCGAGACCGACGGCGTCCTCTACATCGCCATGCGCTACGTCGCCGGCCGCGACCTGCGTCATCTCCTCGACCGCGAGGGGCCGTTGTCCGTGACGGTGGCCGCCCGGATCGGGCTCCAGGTGGCCTCGGCGCTCGACGCGGCACACGACCACGGACTCGTCCACCGGGACGTGAAACCCGGCAACATCCTGGTCGCGCAGGGCACCGACAGCGACCACCCGGAGCACGTCTACCTCACGGACTTCGGGCTGACGAAGAAGTCGTTGTCGCTGACCGGGTTCACGAGCGTGGGGCAGTTCGTCGGCACCCTCGACTACGTGGCGCCGGAACAGATCTCCGGCAAGCCCGTCGACGGACGCTGCGACGTGTACAGCCTCGGGTGCGTCGTCTACGAGACGATGGCCGGCCGCCCGCCGTTCCAGCGCGACGACGACATGGCGCTGCTGTGGGCCCACCAGTACGACGAGCCGCCGGCCCTGACCACGAAGCGGCCCGACATCCCGGTCGGCGTCGACGCCGTCCTCGCGAAGGCGCTGGCCAAGAGCCCCGACGACCGCTACGACTCCTGTCTCACCTTCGTGAGCGCGCTGCGGATCGCCGCTCACGGCGGGCCGACCGGTGACGATGCGAGGCCGCGTGCCCACGCCGGGGCTCCCTCCACGGGCGGCCCACCCGGGCCGCCTCCGGAACCGCCGGAGTGGGCGAGGCCGGTGTTCCGCTCCTGACCCATCCGCCGGCAACCGTCGGCCGGCAACCGGCCGTCGCCCAAGGCCCGCCACCCGTCCGGCGGTATGGAACCTGCGCATCCGCGACGGTGTCAGCGGGGTGCGACCTCACCCCTGCGGCGGACCCGCTTGGCCAGGAGCGCGCCGAGGAGACCGGCGACGAGCCCCCACAGCACGGCGAACCCGAGGGCGCCCCACACCTGCGGCTTGAGGAAGATCTCCCCGTTCAGACCGCCGCCGATGTCACCGAGACCGAGGATCGACAGGCCGTAATGCGCCGAGAGCCGCCCGACGAGACAGATCATGAGGACGGTGAGCGCCAGCGCGACCGCCATGTGCACCGCGTGCTGCCAGGCCCGCATCCGGGCCGGTGAGCGGGCCGCCATCAGGAACGCCGCGCCGAGCAGCAGCACCGCGTCGACCACGACCAGCCACCAGACGCGGCCGTCGTGCTCGGCCAGGCTGTGCAGGTTGAGCGTCGAGACGTCCGGGGTGCGCAGCACCTCGTCGAGCAACCGCGGCATCGGCAGGCCGAACGGTCCGTCCACGCGCCCGTTCCAGGTGGCGCCCAGCCCGATGGTGAACGCGAGCCAGACGAGGTTCGGCAGTCCGAGGAGCAGCACGGCGAAGGTCTCGGACACATGCCCGCGCGTCGCCGCGACCACCAAGCCGACGACCACGCCGATACCGACGCAGGTGAGCAGCAGGACCACCATGGCGTACGCGGCCGGGCGCACGGACTCCTGGAAACGCAGCAGGCGGGCGGGCAGCGGAGCGCCGCGCGAGACGAGGAGGGCGATCACGAACACGCCCACCAGCCACAGCAGCCCGAACCCGATGGTCGGGCCCGTCTCCGCCTCGAAGCCGACCTTCGGTGTCGCGCCGAACAGGTCGCCGATCGCCCCGATGGTGCCGTCGCCGAGGGACACGGTGAAGTCCTGGCGGGCCGCGAGGGCGAGACCCACCAGGGCGAGTACCCACAGAAGGGCGATCCGTCCGGCCCAACCGGCCAGTTCCGTCGTCCCGGCGACGGCGCGGTGCCGCAGCGGCCGCAGGAACCCCGCCGCGAGGACGAGTGCTCCGACCAGGGTCACCGACAGCGGAATCACCGTCAGGCCGGCCTTGGTGTCGGCGATCGCCCCGGCGTCCCCGGTGAACGTGATCGTGCCACCGACCGCGGTCACGACCGTCGCGGCGATCACCCGCGGATAGGCGTTGTCGGGAAGGTCGGTGGCGCCGGAGGCCCACAGGCCGAGCGCGGCGACCACCCCCATGGCGATCACACCCGCCAGCACGGCCACGAGCGCCTGCAGCCATCCGTGTCGGGCGGCCGGACGCGCGGCTCTGCGGTCGACTGGCTGGTCGGACGGCGTCTGGTGGCTCACGGTGCCACGCTAAGCAGCGGTGGCGCGCTCCGCCCCTCGGGAGGGCCGACCGCGTCGGCTTGCGGGCGCCGCGGGACCGGAGCACACAATGGGTTCGTCGTGGAACAAGCAGGTGCACAACGGCACATATCAGCTGGGTGTCGTGGCGCCCCCTCCACCCGGGAAGAGGAGCTCGTGAGCGTCGAACCGCCGTCCTCCGGCCGCCCCACCGGTCCTCCCTCGGGGCCGCTGTCGGGCCCCTCGCAGCCAGGTCCCTCCGAGCCGACCCCCACGCAGCCCAGCGACACCCCGCCGTCCGGCCCGCCCAGCGGCGCCTCCGGATCCGGCGGTGGAGCGGGCGGTCCGGGATCGGGCGGGCACGGACCGGGCGACTCGGGAGCCGGCGGTGCGAGCGGTCCGTCCGGACCGGGCGACGGCACTCCCGGGCCGGACGGCAGCGGCAAGGGCGGCGGACCCGACCGGCCCTGGTGGAAGTCGGCACCGCGCATCGCGCTCATCACCGGGGTCGTCGCGGCGGCGGTGATCCTCGGCATCGTCTTCACCGGCAGTGACGGCGGCAGCGGCGGCGGGGGAACGGGCAAGACCCAGAACGCCGGCAGCGAGGTCTTCCTCCAGGCCGCCGACAAGACGGGGCCCGACCCGTTCACCGAGTCGACCGCGCAGGACAGTTCCACCGAACCGCAGACACCGACCGCCTCGGGCTCTTCGGAACCCGCGAACGTGACCCGCGCGGTGAGCGGCTCCGCGCCCGGCCTCTACGGCGGTACCCGGAACGTCGCCAGTTGCGACGTGGAGAAGCAGATCAGCGCCCTCGACGCGGACCCGGCGAAGAACAAGGCGTTCGCCTCCGTGGAGGGCATCCAGCCGTCCGCGGTCCCCGCCTATCTGCGCTCCCTGACGCCCGTACAGCTGCGCATGGACACCCGCGTCACCAACCACGGCTACCGGGCCGGCGCCCCCACCGCCTACCAGGCCGTCCTCCAGGCCGGGACGGCCGTCCTGGTGGACGCGCACGGGGTGCCCCGGGTGCGCTGCGCCTGCGGCAACCCGCTGCTCGCGCCCGTTCCGCAGAAGGGCACGCCGAAGCCGACCGGTGACAGCTGGCCGGGCTACCGGCCGCAGAACGTCGTGGTCGTCGCGCCCTCGAAGACGGTCATCGACGTGTTCGTCATCTTCGACCCCGACAGCAACGAGTGGATCGCCCGGCACAAGGGCGCCGACACCCACCGCGACGAGAAGACCCGCCCGCCGGAGAGTCCCTCGCCGTCGGTGAGCGAGTCGACGTCCGCGTCCCCGTGCGGCCCGGGGGACTCGTGCCCGCCGTCGTCCGCCTCACCGGGCAGTTCGTCACCCTCGACGCCCTCGTCGTCCCCGTCCTCCGAGGCGCCGAAGACCCCGTCCAGCGAGCCCCCGTCCACGGCGACGCAGTCCGCACCGGCCTCCGGCTCGGCCTCCGACGACCTGACCACCCACTCCTCGTCGGCCTCCTCCGGCCTCTCGTCGTCCACCACGACAGGCGGGGCGCCGAGGGCATCGGGCGGCTTCCCGGAGCTGTGAGAGGTGGCCCGCCCCGGCGCCCGGAGCGGCTCGCCGGGTACCGAAAGGCCCGACGGAGCACCGGATTCACCGAGAGCGCAACGCCTAGCCCTTCCCCTGCGGGCCGGCACTCCTAGGCTGGAGGGGTGAGCGACCACGTGCCGAACGAAGCCCGCGTCATCCCGCTGCGTCCGGCTGCGGCCAGGACCCCGAACGGCGCCGGAGCCACGGGGCCTTCCCGGACCCCGGCCACGGCCGACGCCCCGGTCAGGACACCCCGGGAGCCCTGGCCGCTCCACGCGCCGCGGCCCGTCCCGTCGGGGCCGCCGGCCAAGGAGCCGCTCTGGCGCGACCTCGTCGGCGACGTCCTGCGCCGCGAGCGACTGGCGCAGGAGCGCACGCTCAAGGACGTGGCCGACGCGGCCCGTATCTCCATGCCCTATCTCTCGGAGCTGGAGCGCGGCCGCAAGGAGGCGTCCTCCGAGGTCCTCGCGGCCGCGGCGCGCGCCCTCGGCCTCGGCCTCACCGATCTGCTGTCGCTGGCCCAGCGGGAGTTGACCCGCCTCCCGGCTCCCGGGGCCGTGTCCGGCCGGGGCCGCTCCGCCCCGACCTCCCGACACGACGGCATGTGCATCGCCGCCTGACGTCCGGGGCCCGGGCCCCGGGGCGTCCCGGGGTCAGACCAGGGCGAGCCGGCGGCTCAGCACCTCGTCCGCGAGCCCGTACTCCACCGCCTCGAACGCGGTGAAGAACTTGTCGCGGTCCATGTCCGCCCGCAGTGTGGCGGGGTCGTGGTGCGTGTGGCGCGCCAGGACCTCCTCGACCTGCGAGCGGATCCGGAGCATCTCCTTGGCCTGGAGACTGAGGTCGGACACCGTGCCCTGGCGCCCGCCGCTCGCCGGCTGACCGAGCAGGACGCGCGCGTGCTCCAGCACGAACCGCCGTCCGGGATCGCCCCCGGCCAGCAGCACCGCGGCCGTCGAGGCGGCCTGCCCGACACAGAACGTGGAGATCGGCGCCTGCACGAACGTCATCGTGTCGTAGATCGCCATGAGCGAAGTGAACGATCCACCCGGCGAGTTGATGTAGATGGCGATCTCGCTCTCCGGGCTCGCCGACTCCAGATGGAGGAGTTGCGCGATGACGACGTTGGCGACCCCGTCGTCGATCTCCGTGCCGAGAAAGATGATCCGCTCGGACAGCAGCCGGCTGAACACGTCGTACGACCGCTCGCCCTGCGGGGTCCGCTCGACGACGTTCGGAATCGTGTACGTCCCCATGTCAGAGCCCCATCCGTCGTCGCGACGCGGCCGGGCGGACGTCCTCGAGGGACTCCACCACCCGGTCCACCATGCCGTACTCCCTGGCCTGTTCGGCCGTGAACCAGCGGTCGCGGTCGCCGTCCCGCGAGATCGTCTCCTCGCTCTGGCCGGTGTGCTCCGCGGTGATCCGCTCGATCGCCTGCTTCGTGAACTCCAGGTTCTGCGCCTGGATCTCGATGTCGGCGGTGGTGCCGCCGATGCCCGCGGAGGGCTGGTGCATCATGATCCGCGCGTTCGGCAGCGCGAACCGCTTGCCGTGCGTCCCCACGCTGAGCAGGAACTGCCCCATGCTTGCCGCGAATCCCATGACGAGGGTCGAGACGTCGTTCGGGATGAGCCGCATGGTGTCGTAGATGGCGAGCCCCGCTGTCACCGAACCACCCGGGCTGTTGATGTACAGGGCGATGTCGGTGCGGGCGTCCTCCGCGGACAGCAGGAGCAGCTGGGCGCAGACCCGGTTCGCGGAGACCTCGTCGACCTGGGTGCCGAGGAAGACGATCCGCTGACCCAACAACTGCGCGGCCAGATGGTCGTCGAAGCGGGTGGCGGGGGTGTCGCCCTCCTCGGCCCGCGGGGCGAGGGCCGGGGACCGGCCGGTGACGAGTGGCGTCATGGTTCCTCCTGGTCGTGCTGGTCGTGACGCGACGCGCTTCGCCGCTCACTCCACTCTTGACCCGCCCGCGCCCCCGGAGCCCGTTTCTCGGCCCACGGCAGATTCGCCGAGGGCAGAGCCGCACGGCACGGCCCACGCGTCAGCCGGTCAGGGCCCCGTCCGGGCGGCCGGGCACCCGCCGATCAGGAGGTCGCGCGCAGCGCGCGGAAGAACGCCCGGACGTCCGCGACGAGGAGGTCCGGCTCCTCCATCGCGGCGAAGTGGCCGCCCCGGTCGAACTCGGTCCAGCGGACGATCCGGTCCGTCCGCTCGGCGACATGCCGCAGCGGGACGAAGTTCTCCTCGGGGAAGACGGCGAGGGCGGTCGGTGCGACCGACGGCTCGGGCGGCCTGCCCCAGTAGTCCGCGTGGGCCCGCTCGTAGTAGATCCGCGCGGACGAACCGGCCGTGCCGGTCAGCCAGTACAGCATCACGTCGGTGAGCAGCAGGTCCCGGTCCACTGCGTCCTCCGGGCGGTCGCCCGAGTCCGTCCACTGCCGGAACTTCTCGGCGATCCAGGCGAGTTGGCCGACCGGCGAGTCGGTGAGGGCGTAGGCGAGCGTCTGGGGCCGGGTCGCCTGGATCGCCGCGTAGCCGCCCTCCTCGCGGTTCCAGTCCTGGCCCCGACGCCAGGACGCGCGTGTGCGCTCGCGTTCCTCGGGGCTGAGCGCGGCGAGTTCCCCGGGGGTCGGTTCCGTCGTGGCGGACGAGCCGGGCAGCAGGTTGAGGTGGACGCCGATCAGCCGATCGGGGTGGGCCCGCCCCAGCTCGCGTGAGACGGCCCCGCCCCAGTCGCCGCCCTGCGCGCCGTAGCGCCGGTAGCCCAGGCGTTCCATGAGGGTGGCGAAGGCGGCGGCGACCCGGGTGAACTCCCAGCCGGTGTCGCGGGTCGGCCCGGAGAGCCCGAATCCGGGGATGCTCGGCAGCACCAGGTGGAAGGCGTCGGCCGGATCGCCGCCGTGTGCGCGGGGATCGGTCAACGGCCCGACGATGTCCGTGAATTCGACGATCGATCCGGGCCAGCCGTGCGTGATGATCAAGGGTGTCGCGTCGGCCTCCGGTGACCGGATGTGCGCGAAGTGCAGGCGGGCCCCGTCGATCTCGGTGGTGAACTGGGGCCATGCGTTGAGACGGGCCTCGGCCGCCCGCCAGTCGTAGTCGTGCCGCCAGTACCGGACGAGTTCCCGGAGATAGTCCCGGGGAACTCCGTAGGCCCAGCCGACCCCGGGGAGTTCGTCGGGCCAGCGGGTGCGGTCGAGGCGCTGGTGCAGGTCGTCCAGGTCGCTCTGCGGGATGTCGAGGCGGAAGGGACGGAGCGCGGGGAGCGCGGGGAGGCCGGGGTCGCCGGGGGTGTCGGTGAGGTTCATGTCCGCGGATGCTAACGCCGGCCGAGACCCGTCCGGCAAGAGGTTTTCCCACGTCGGGCTCCGATGGCGCACCGCCTGCGGCCGTGACGGGCGGTGGCGGCCGGTGGGCGAGGCGCCCGTTCGTGTCCCGGGTGAACGCGTGGCCGCGCGGCAGATGAGTTTTCGGACGCGGACCGGTCGACAGTGGTGACGACGTTTTCCCGCCCGAGGAGGTACGCATGCCCGCCGACGGTTTCACCACGAGTCTGTGGTTCGACGGCCAGGCCGAGGAGGCCGCCCATTACTACGTCTCGGTGTTCAAGAACTCCGAACTCGGCAGGATCGGCCGCTACACCGAGGCGGGGCCCGGTCCCGCTGGGTCCGTGCTGGCCGCCGAGTTCGTGGCCAACGGCCAGAAGTTCGTCGCGATCAACGGCGGACCCCAGTTCACGTTCGACGAGGCGATCTCCTTCCAGATCCACTGCGCCGACCAGGAGGAGGTCGACCACTACTGGAACAGGTTCGTCGGCGACGGCGGCGAGGCGGGCCCCTGCGGCTGGGTCAAGGACAAGTACGGCCTGTCCTGGCAGGTCGTCCCCGCCCGGCTCATCGACCTCATCGCCGACCCGGACCCGCAGAAGGCCACCCGCACGACCCGGGCGATGCTCCAGATGTCCAAGCTCGACCTCGCGGCCCTGGAGAAGGCCTACGCGGGGGAGTAGCCGCGGCCCGGGAACCCCGGCAGCCGCCGCGTCGGCCCGGACCGGGGGCGCCGGCGGACGGCGCCCCCGCGCGGGTCAGGCGAGTTGTCCCGAGTGCAGCGCCGTGTACGCGCCACCCCGTCGGATCAGCTCCTCGTGCGAACCGATCTCCCGGATCGCCCCGTCGTCCATGACCACGATGCGGTCGGCGCCCTGGACGGTGGACAGGCGGTGCGCCACGACGAACGTGGTGCGGCCCCGCAGCAGCCGCGCCAGCGCCTGCTGGACGAGCGCCTCGGAACGGGTGTCGAGCGCGGAGGTCGCCTCGTTCAGGATGAGGACCCGGGGATCGCGGATCAGCGCCCGCGCGATGGCCAGCCGCTGCCGCTGGCCCCCGGACAGCCGGGCCCCGTGCTCGCCCACCAGGGTGTCGAGGCCCTGCGGCAGCCGGTCCACGAACTCCAGCGCGTTGGCGTCGCGCAGAGCCGTGCGCACCGCGTCGTCACCGGCGTCGTCCATGCCGTAGGCGACGTTCTCGCGGACCGTCCCGTCGAAGAGGATCGACTCCTGCGGCACGACCGACACGAACCGCCGGTAGGTGCGCAGGTCCAGGCCGGCCATGTCGGTGCCGTCGAGCAGCAGCCGGCCCGAGGTGGGACGGATGAACCCGATGGCCAGGTTGAGCACCGTGGACTTGCCCGCGCCCGAGGCGCCCACCAGCGCGACGGTCTCCCCGGGAGCGACCCTGAGGGTGAAGTCCCGTACGGCGGGCCGCCCTTCCTCGTGCTCGCGTCCCGGACCCTCCGCATAGGTGTGGCCCACCCCCTCGAACGCCACCTCACCGCGCACCGAGCCGACCTCCGACTTGCCCTCGTTGTCCTCCAGTTCGGGCGCCTGGAGCACCTCGCCGACCGAACGCACCGACTCCAGGCCCTTGGTGATGACCGGCGCGAGCCCCGCGAGGGTCGTCGTGGACGTGGTGAGCGTGGTCAGGAAGGCGCTGAGCATCACCACGTCGCCGGGCGTCACACTCCCGTACCCGTAGTACGACACCAGCGCCGCGCCCGTCAGGAAGAGGACCCCGACAGCGTTCAGGAACACCCAGGCCAGGGACGCGAACCGGCCGTTGAGCAGGTCGAGGCGCAGCCCGGAACTGAGCACCTGGCGCAGCGTGCCGTCCACCCGGCGCAGCGCCTTCCCCTCCAGACCGTGGGCCCGGGTGACCGGTATCAGCCGGGTCATCTCCGTCACGCGCGACGACAGATGCTCGACCTCGTGCCGGAAGTGCTCGTTCTGGGTGCGCAGCCGCGTCCGCAGCCGGGCCACGAGCAGGGCGGCGACCGGCACCACGCACAGGAAGACCGGCACGAACTCCGGTGTGCGCACGGCGATCACGACGAGCCCGCCCGTGAGGACGGTGAGCGCGCCGAGCCCCGTCTCGGCGGTCTGCTGCACCATCTGCTCCACGGTCTCCACGTCGCGGATCACCTTGGCCTGCAGGACGCCCGCGCTGACCCGCGAGTGGTAGCCGATGGACAACTGCTGCATCCGGGTGCACAGCGCCGAGCGCAGGTCCGTTCCCATGCGGCGCACGCTGCCGTAGAGCAGCCGTACGTACAGCAGGTGCATCGGGATGTTGACCAGGAGGATGAACAGGATGCCCCCGGCGCTCGCCCAGATCCGGGTGACCGGCTCGTGCTGCACGACGGTGTCGATGATGGTCGCGGTGATCAGCGGCAGCAGCCACAGCGGGCTGTGCTTGACGGTGAAGACGAGGAACGCCGCCGCGAGCCGGCCACGGTCGGCGCGGAACAGATAGGCGAGGGTGCGGATCGGATGCTCGTCCCGGTAACGGTGGTCGAGCGGTTTCTCGGACGACGCCATCGGCGGTGGTCCCCTCCAGTGGCCGAGTAGGGAGCAAGCGCTCTCTCCCCAGGCCGGCCGGCGGGTACACCCGCGTCCGGGACCCGGCTCCGGCGCGGACCGCCCGGGCCGGGTGCCGCCGCCGCACACCGGCGGCGCCGCGCCGCGCCCGCCCGCCCGGCCGAAGGGCGTGGCGGCACCCGTCGCTCGGCGCGCGACCCGCGCGAAGCCTGGCTAGCGTGAACAACGGAACCGTTCACCGAACCGGAGAAGGTACTGGTCATGGCCGTACAGCCTGAAGGAACGCCCTGTTGGGCGGACGCGATGTTCAGCGATGTCGAGGGGGCCAAGAGTTTCTACGGTGATGTGCTCGGCTGGACGTTCGGCGAGGCGTCCTCGGAGTACGGCAACTACACGCAGGCCTTCTCCGACGGCAAGGCGGTGGCCGCCGTCGTGCCGCCGATGCCCGGGCAGGAGGGCCAGTCCGCCTGGTGCCTGTACCTCGCCTCCCCGGACGCGGCCGCGACCGCCGAGAAGATCAAGGCCAACGGCGGCGAGGTGCTCATGGAGCCGATGCAGGTCGGCGACTTCGGCACCATGACGCTGGCCCGCGACCCCAGCGGTGCGGTCTTCGGCGTCTGGCAGGGGGGCGTCCACGAGGGCTTCGAGAAGATCGGCGAGCCGGGCGCGTACGCCTGGGCCGAGGTCTTCACCCGCGACCCCGGCAAGTCCGACCCGTTCTTCCCCGCCGTCTTCCCCTTCGCCGCCCAGCAGGTGGAGGACGACAACGTCGACTTCCGCGTCTTCAGCCTGGAGGGCAACCCCGTCCTCGGACGGATGAAGATGACGGACGACTTCCCGCCCGAGGTGCCGCCGTACGTCAACGTGTACTTCGGCGTCGACGACTGCGACGAGGCGGTGGCCCGGGCGACCGCGCGCGGCGGTGTCCTGCGGTTCGGTCCCATGGACAGTCCCTTCGGCCGGTTCGCGGCGATCAGCGACCCGCAGGGCGCGTCGTTCTCCGTGATCGACATGTCCACGACCCAGGGTGAGATGCCCGGGATGACGGACGTGTCCTGACGCTTTCGTCCGCGTGGGCAACCACACGCATGCGGTAATCGTCCCTCCTTGTGACCGTGCCGCCTCCGGGCGGCCGGACCCCCCACCAGGACGGCGAGCGAAAGAGTCCGCATGCTGCGCATCCACTTCACCTCACAGGACCTGCAGAACGTACGCGTCGCCCGGCAGCCCGATCCCTTGTGGGAACTGGTCTGCAGCGTCTGCCGACTGGAGACCGGAGAAGGACCGCTGGACTTCGGGCACTGGCGGCGCGCGGCCCGCGACCGCCTCGCCACGGACGCGCTCGCGGGCCGCGCGCTGCGTCCCTTACGGGCCCTGATCCCGTCGGCCGGATACATCCCGGACTTCCTCACCCCGCCGGTCACCGGCGGGGGACTGCAGGCCGGCCTCGACGCGTTGCACGGAACCCCGCGCCACCGGCTGACCCGCGACCTGACCCGGCTCGCCGACTCCCGCCCGCTGCCGTCCTGGACGACCTCGCTCGGCCGTCCCGGCGGTGACACCCGCACGTCTCTGACAGCGGCGCTCTCCGCCTACTTCCGGACCCTCCTCCAGCCGTACTGGACGCACATCCGCACCGCCGTCGGCAACGATGTCGACGCGCGTTCCCGGACCGTCCTGGACGGCGGCACACAGGCACTCCTGGAGGGACTCCGCCCGATGGCCCACTGGCGGGCCCCGGTCCTCGAAGTGGACTATCCCACCGAGCGCGACCTGTACCTGGAGGGACGCGGACTGCTCCTCGTCCCCTCGTTCTTCTGCTGGCGCCGCCCGACCGCGCTGGCCGACCCCGGCCTCGATCCCGTGCTGGTCTACCCGGTGGAGAAGGTGCCGCTGACCATGGCGCGGAACGCGGAGGGCGGTGTCGAACGCCTGCTGGGCCGCACCCGGACCGCCGTCCTCACCGAGGTCGCCTTCGGCGGGTCCCGCACCACCTCCGACGTCGCCCAGGCCATCGGCATCGCGATGCCCAGCGTCAGCTACCAGATCGGTGTCCTGCGCGACGGAGGGCTCGTGGCCAGCCACCGCGACGGGAAGTACGTGCTGCACGCGGCCACGCCGCTCGGCCTGCGCCTGCTGGCCGGCGCTGGCCACCCGGCGCTGCCTTGAGCCCGCTGCCCGTGCGCGGGGGCACCGCCCGGGCGTGGCATGATCGGGGCCATGCCTGAACGTGTTGTGGCCGCCTGTGACGGGGCCTCGAAGGGAAACCCGGGCCCTGCCGCATGGGCCTGGGTCGTCGCCGACGGGGACGAGACCCCGACCCGCTGGGAGGCGGGCCCGCTCGGCACGGCCACCAACAACGTCGCCGAACTGACGGCGTTGGAACGCCTGTTGACGGCGGTCGCGCCCGATGTCCCGCTGGAGATCCGGATGGACTCCCAGTACGCGATGAAGGCGGTCACGACCTGGCTGCCCGGCTGGAAGCGCAAGGGCTGGAAGACGGCGGCCGGCAAGCCCGTCGCCAACCAGGAACTCGTCGCCCGCATCGACGAACTGCTCACCGGCCGCAGCGTGGAGTTCCGCTACGTCCCCGCCCACCAGGTCGACGGCGACCGGCTGAACGACTTCGCCGACCGTGCCGCCAGCCAGGCCGCCGTCGTGCAGCAGCCCGCGGGAAGCGACCTCGGCTCCGCGGAGCCGCCGGCGTCGCCCGACACCCCCGTCTCCTCCGCGCCGGCCCGCCGTCGGCCCGCCGCCAAGACGCCCCGGCAGGGCGCGTCGGCCCGCACCCTCAAGGCGAAGTTCCCCGGCCGCTGCCTCTGCGGGCGTTCCTACGCCGCGGGCGAGACCATCGCGAAGAACGACCAGGGCTGGGGCCACCCGGAGTGCCGCGCCGAGGCGGCCGGCAACGCCTGACGGCGGCCCGGCGTCAGTCCGTGTCGAACGTGTAGAACGCCGTGTGGTCCAGCAGGTCCGAGGGCCGCACGTCGTTCCACGGCTTCATCGTCTCGTTCAGGTCGACGACGTTCGGCGTGCCCGCGACCGGTACGTACCCGGAGTCCGGGTGCAGGCGCTGCCACCGCGCCCACAGTTTGTCGATGTAGGCGTGGTGGAGCCAGAACACCGGGTCGTTCGGGGAGACGCCGGTGCCCATCTGCCCGCCCACCCAGACGTGCACCCGGTTGTGCAGATTGACGCCCCGCCACCCCTCCAGGTGGTTGCGGAAACCGTCCGAGGCACTGTTCCAGGGCGCCATGTCGTACGTCGCCATCGACAGCACCGACTCGACCTCGGCGCGGGTGGGCAGCTCACGCACCCCGGTCCCCAGCGACCTGCGCAGATAGGTCCGGGTGTCCACGCGTACGGAGACCGGCCAGTTGCCCGCCGCGGCGGCGAACGGGCCGTCCATCACCCGGCCGTCGAGGCTGCGCCCGGTGCCCCCGAGGAAGTCGGGCGCCCACAGTGAGGAGCGCGTGGTGCGGTCGGCGGTCCAGTCCCAGTACGGCAGCGCCACCGAGGCGTCCACGGACTGCAGGGCCCGCTCGAACTCCAGCAGGAATCTGCGGTGCCAGGGCAGGAACGACGGTGAACGGTGGCCGGTGCGCTCGCCGTTGTCGGTGTCGCCGAGGATGAAGGCGTTGTGCGTCGTGACGAAGGCGTCGTACCGGCCACTGCGTTTGAGCTGGACCAGCGCGTCGACGAGACGCCGCTTCTCGTCCGTGGTCAGGCTCGCCTGGTTCTTTCGTACGGTCATGTGCGGAACTCCACGATCTGCTTGCTGGGTGGTTCAGTTGGCGGCGAAGGGCACGAGCGGTGCCCCCTGCAGCTCGACGACGGCGGCGCGGGCTGCGGCATGCGGGGTCGGCACGGGGTCGTAGTGACTGACGACGCTGATCCAGCTGCCGTCGGCGTTGCTCATCACGTGCAGTTCCACGCCGTCGATGAACACGGCGTATCCGCCGCCGTGGTGGTGGCCGCCCCCGGTGACCGGACGGCCTTCTATCCGGCGCCCCCGGAAGACCTCGTCGAAGACCTCGGGTCCGCCGTGGTGGTGCTCGTCGGCCGTCGTCCTCGTGGGGGACGCGGACGCCGGCGAGGCGGTGAGGGCCTGGGCCCCGGCGGCCGTGGCGAGGGCGGCGGCCGCCCCGAGGGCGCGGCGGCGGGTGAGTTCCGGCATGCGGACTCCTCCTGGAATGGGCTGAGTTGCTGACCCGGTATGCCTATCGGATCGTCAAACAGCGGGAGAAATCGCCGAATGTCGGTTGGCTGCGATCCGGACATTCATGTACATGTCGTGCAAGATTGAACGAAGATGATCTTGCTGTCGCGGGAGCTCGCGACGCGGCGTCGACGCAAATCCTGCGGCGGACCGGCCCGTTGTCGGTGATCTTGCTGTCGCGGGCGGCGCCGAGTGGCGGCGATCACCCCCGTGAACTGGCGTGAACTCCCGGTGCGCCGAGCCCTGCTACTCTTCGTGATCAATTGACCGCTTTGTGCAACATAGGGGAGTGCGCGTGAAGATCGCGTGCGTCGGTGGCGGACCCGCAAGCCTGTACTTCTCGATCCTGATGAAGCTCCAGGATCCGTCCCATGACATCACCGTCCATGAGCGGAACCCGGCCGGATCCACGTACGGCTGGGGCGTGACCTACTGGGCGGGCCTGCTCGACAAACTGCGCGAGGGCGACCCCGTGTCCGCCCTCGCCGTCCGCGAGAACTCGGTCTGCTGGAACGACGGAGTCGCCCACGTCGGCGACCGGACGACCGTGCACCCCGGCGACGAGGGATTCGGCATCGGCCGCCGCCGGATGCTCGACCTGCTCGCCGAGCGAGCCCGATCGCTCGGCGTGCGCGTCGAGTACGAACGGGAGATCACCCCCGACGAGCTGCCCGACGCCGACCTCGTCGTCGCCGGGGACGGCGTCAACAGTGCCCTGCGCGAGCGCCATGCCGATCACTTCGGCACGGAGACCGCCGTCGGGAGCAACTACTACGTCTGGCTCGGCACCACCCGGGTCTTCGACTCCTTCACCTTCTCCTTCGTGGAGACGGACCACGGCTGGGTGTGGTGCTACGCCTACCGGTTCGGCGACGACCACAGCACGCTCGTCGTCGAATGCTCCTCGGAGACCTGGACCGGCCTCGGGCTCGACGCGGCGAGCGAGGCCGACGGTCTCGCCCTCCTGGAGAAACTCTTCGCCGACCTGCTCGACGGGCACGGACTGATCGGCCGGGCGCAGCCGGACGGCGCCGCCCAGTGGCTCACCTTCCGGACCCTGACGAACCGCACCTGGCACCGCGGCAACCTCGTCCTGCTCGGCGACGCCGCGCACACCACCCACTACTCCATCGGCGCGGGCACCACCCTCGCCCTGGAGGACGCCATCGCGCTGGCCCGCGCGCTGAAGGGGCACGCGGACCTGGAGACCGCCCTCGACGCCTACGGGCGTGAGCGCAGGGCGGAACTCCTGCCGGTGCAGAGCGCCGCCCGGCACAGCGCCCAGTGGTACGAGAACCTGCCGCGCTACATCCGTCTGCCACCGGCCCAGATGTTCGCGCTGCTCGGCCAGCGGCACTCGCCGCTGCTGCCTTACATCCCTCCGCAGCTGTACTACCGGATCGACCGCGCGGCCGGACGGCTGGAGGCGCTGCGCCGCTTCAAGCGCTGGCTCGGGCCCAAGGTGGCGCGGAGCGTGCAGGCCCGCTCGCACCGATAGGGCGGCGCGGGGGCCGGCGCGGCGGCCGAGGAGGAGGGCCGTCCCGGCAGGGACGGCCCTCCTTTCGCTGTGTAAGGGACGGCACGGCTTGGGGTGAATGACAATTCACCGGTAAGGTGAATTGTCATTCACCCCTTTTTCATGCCTACTCCTGGAGTGTTCATGGCGGCTCTGCGCGAGCGGCTCGCGATTCCCGTCCTCGCGTTCGGCGGGATCCTGATGGCCGTCATGCAGACGGTGGTCGTCCCGCTGCTGCCCGACCTTCCCCGGCTCACCGGCGCCTCCGCGGGCGCGGTCTCCTGGATGGTCACCGCGACCCTCCTCTCCGGAGCGGTACTGACCCCCGTCCTCGGCCGCGCCGGTGACATGTACGGCAAGCGGCGCGTCCTGCTGATGGCCCTCGGGCTGATGACGGTCGGCTCGCTGATGTGCGCGCTCACCTCGGACATCGGCATCCTGATCGTGGCGCGGGCGCTCCAGGGCGCGGCGGCGGCCGTCGTACCCCTGTCGATCAGCATCCTGCGGGACGAACTGCCGCCCGAGCGCACCGGTTCCGCCGTCGCCCTGATGAGCTCCACGGTCGGCATCGGCGCGGCACTCGGTCTCCCGCTCGCCGCCCTCATCGTCCAGTACGCGAACTGGCACGTGATGTTCTGGGCCACGACCGCCCTCGGCGTCGTCGGACTCACGCTCGCCTGGTGGGCGGTGCGCGAGTCCCCGGTGCGCGAGCCCGGCCGTTTCGACACCCTGGGCGCGATGGGTCTGGCCGCCGGTCTGGTGTGCCTGCTCCTCGCCGTGTCGCAGGGCGGCACCTGGGGCTGGACCAGTCCGAGCATCCTCGGACTGTTCGCCGCCTGTGCCGTGATCCTCACCGTGTGGGTGCGGCAGCAGCTGCGGGCCGTGAGCCCCCTCGTCGACCTGAGGCTGGCCGCCCGTCCGCGCGTCGCCCTGCCCCACATCGCCGCCCTGCTCACCGGGTTCGCCTTCTACGGCAACTCCCTGGTCACGGCCCAGCTCGTGCAGGCACCCGAGGCCACCGGCTACGGACTGGGGCTGTCCATCGTGGCGACCGGCCTGTGCCTGCTGCCCGGCGGAGTGACCATGCTCTTCCTGTCGCCCGTCTCGGCACGCATCTCGGCGGCCCGCGGCCCACGCGTCACGCTGGCCCTCGGCACCGCGATCATCGCCTCCGGCTACGCGATACGCATCCTGGACAGCCGCGACCTGTGGATGATCATCATCGGAGCCACGGTCTGCGCGATCGGCACCACGTTCGCGTACTCCGCCCTGCCGACCCTCATCCTGCGCGCCGTTCCGGCGGGCCAGACCGCGTCCGCCAACGGCGTCAACGTCCTGATGCGCACGATCGGGCAGGCGGTGTGCAGCGCCGCGGTGGCCGCCGTACTGGTCCACCACACGAGCCTCGTCGCCGGTGCCCCGATACCGACGCTGCACGGCTATCTGCTGGCCTTCGTCATGGCGGGTACGGTCGCACTGGTGGCCTGCGCGGCCGCCCTGTCGATCCCCACCGACCCCGCCTCGCGCGTGACCCCGCGTACCGGCAGCCGTACCGGCGCGTCCCGCGACGAGGCCCTCGAAGGAGCCTGAGCACCGTGACCACGCCCCCCACCGGTCTCACCGCGCCCGCGACCGTCCCGGGCGGCCCCGGCGACCAGCCGGCCGCCGGGACGCCGGCCGGGGACGCGGTCGCCGCCCCCGCGGCGCCCCGCCGTGACGCCGAGGCCAGCAGGGCGGCCATCCTGCGCGCGGCCCGGTATCTGCTCGCCCGGCACGCCCACGCGGACATCACGCTCAAGGCGGTCGCCGACCGGGCCGGGGTGAGCGCGCCGCTGATCCTGAAGTACTTCGGCAACAAGGACGCGCTGTTCGCCCGCGTGATGTCCTTCGAGTCCGACGCCGACGCCCTGCTCGACGCCCCCCTGGAGGAGCTGGGCCGGCACATGGTCCGCCACCTCCTCGAAGGCCAGACGCAACGGGGCGCCGACCCCGTCCTGCGGATCGTCTTCGCCCCGCTCCAGGGGGAGCAGGGCGACATACTGCGCGCCAACTTCCGTACCCAGGTCAGTGAGCGTCTCGCGGAGCGGCTGAGCGGACCGGGCGCCGGCCTGCGCGCCGAACTCGCCGTGAGCACCCTGCTCGGCCTCGGCGTGATGTACGGCATCGCGCGCGGCACCCATCTGCGGGCCACCTCCGTCGACGCCATCGTCGACCGGTACGCGCCGGCGGTGCAGGCCCAGCTCGCCCCCTGAGGGACCGGGCCCGGGCGGCGCCGGGTCAGTTCACGCCGGTGGGCCGGAACTGGATGCTGATGCGGGGGCCGGTCGCGCGCGCCGACTTGGGGATCGCGTGCTCCCAGGTGCGCTGGCAGGAACCGCCCATCACGACGAGGTCGCCGTGGCCCAGCGGCCGCCGCACGGTCCCGCCGCCGCCCCGGGGCCTCAGCAGCAGGTCGCGCGGTGCGCCCACGGAGAGGATGGCGACCATCGTGTCCTCCCGCGCGCCCCGGCCGATCCGGTCCCCGTGCCAGGCCACGCTGTCGCGGCCGTCCCGGTAGTAGCAGAGGCCCGCCGTGGTGAAGGGCTCGCCGAGTTCTCCGGCGTAGTGGGCGGACAGCGCGTCGCGTGCCTCGTCGAGGACCGGATGCGGCAGCGCGTCGCCCGCCCGGTAGTACGAGAGCAGCCGGGGGACGTCGACCACCTGCTCGTACATCTGGCGGCGTTCGGCCCGCCACGGCACCTCGGCGGAGAGCCGGGCGAACAACTCGTCCGCCCCGCCGAGCCAGCCCGGCAGCAGGTCGATCCAGGCGCCGGCACCCAGCGTGGTGCGGCGCGTCCCGTTCAGCGGACCCAGGTGCAGCTCGTCCGTCTGGTCGAAGAGCGAGCCCTGGAGGTGCGTGGCCATACGGCCAGCGTACCCCTGTATTCGAATACGTGTTCCATTGAGGTGGTGGGGCCCGGCGGTGCCGGCCGTGACAGCGCGTGGATCACGCGGGATCCGCAGCCGCCTCGGCCGCCGCGGACCCCGGTGGTCCGGGTGCCCGCGGCGGCCCGTCGGAGGTGCGAATGTCACCAGGGGAGCGGGCCCTGCGCGTCGAAGTAGCCGCCGGTCGGGCCGTCCTGGCCGAGGCGTGCCATACGGACGATGATCTCGGCGCCCTGCTGCACGGTCTGGACCCCGGTGTTGCCGTTCAGGTCGGTGGCCGTGAAGCCGGGTTCCACGGCGTTGATCCGGATGTCGGGGAACGCCTTCGCGTACTGCACGGTGATCATGTTGACGCTCGTCTTGGACGCCGGGTACGCGATGCCCGGGTAGAAGTGGCCCGGCGAGGCGGCGTCGCTCATCCCCGTCAGCGAGGCCAGGCCACTGCTGACGTTCACCATGACGGGGGCGGCGGACCGCCGGAGGAGCGGCAGGAAGGCGTGGGTGACGCGGACCAGACCGAAGACGTTCGTCTCGAACAGCTCGCGCATCGTGTCCGCGGTCGTGTCGGCGGCACCGATCACGCCGTTGCCCTCGCCGCGCCCCTCGATACCGGCGTTGTTGATCAGGACGTCCAGGCCGCCCTCGGCCTCGACGGTCTTCGCCGCCGCGGCGACGGACGCGTCGTCGGTGATGTCGATGAGGAGGGGACGCGCCCCCAGTTCCCCGGCGGCGCGGCGCCCCCGCTCCGCGTCGCGGCTGCCCACGTAGACGGTGTGGCCCGCCGCGACGAGTCGGCGGGCGGTCTCGAAGCCGAGACCCTTGTTCGCTCCGGTGATCAATGTGGTGGTCATGGATCCAGCATCGGTCGGCGTGGTGCGGACAGCCAGGCGTCCCGCCTTCCTGGGACTCCCAGTACCAGGCACCCGACCGCGCCGGGGTGCACAGTTGAGGGCATGGCGAGCACCGAGTTCGGGCGGACGGTACGGCTCTGGCGCGACCGGGTCTCCCCGGAGGCGGCGGGGCTGCCGGGCGGCGGCCACCGGCGCGCCGCGGGCCTGCGCCGCGAGGAGCTGGCCCTCCTCGCGGGGATCTCGGTCGACTACATCACCCGGCTGGAACAGGGCCGGGCCGCCAACCCCTCGGAGCAGGTCGTCGAAGCCCTCGGGCGGGCGCTGCGGGTGTCCGCGACGGAGCGCGAGCACCTCTTCCAGGTGGCGGGACTCGTCCCGCCGGGCCGCGGCATGGTGCCCACCCACATCACACCGGGCGTCCACCGGATGCTGGACCGGCTGGCGGGGACACCCGTCGCGGTGTACGACGCGGCGTGGAACCTGCTGCTGGCCAACCCGCTCTACGCCGCCCTGCTGGGCGACCCCTCGGGGTGGCGCGGGAACGAACGCAACGGCGTCTGGCGCAACTTCGTCGGCCCCGGCAGCCGCGTCCGCCACACGCCGGAGGAACGGCGGACCTTCGAGGCGACGCTCGCGGCGGATCTGCGCGTGACGGTGAGCCGCTATCCGGCGGACCAGGGCCTGCGCCGGCTGATCGCCGACCTGCGGGCGTCCAGCGACCGGTTCGCGGAGCTGTGGGACTCCGGTGCCGTCGCCCACCACGAGGCCGCGCGCAAGACCGTCGACCATCCGCAGGTGGGGGCGGTGACGCTGGACTGCGACGTGCTGGGCGTCGCCGGCAACGACCTGCGGATCATGGTCTACACGGTCGAGCCCGGCACGCGGGACGCCGAACGCGTCGCCCTCCTCGGCGTCCTCGGGACCCAGGCTCTGGTGGACTGAGCGGGAACCGGACGGCACCCGCTAGCCGGACCGGCGCTCCGTCAGCACCGCCCGGATCACGTGCTCGGCGTTGGCCGCCATCACCGGGTTCGTCGTGCGGTAGTACGGCAGTTGGATCAGGGCCATGGACAGGGCCCAGCCGCGGCCCCGCGCCCACAGGGCGTCGTCGGCGCCCGCAGTGTCCCGGAAGACGCTCCGCGCTTCCGGGGGAAGCAGATTCCAGGCCGGGACGAGGTCACAGGCGGGATCGCCGGTGCCGAGCGTGCCGAAGTCGATGACGGCCGCGAGGCGGCCCGCGCGGGTCAGGAGGTTCATCGGCATCAGGTCCGAGTGGAGCCAGACGGGCGGCCCCGTCCACACCGGTGCCGCGAGGGCTTCCTCCCAGGCCGCCGTCGCCTCGCCGGTGTCGATCGCCCCCCGCAACTCCTCGATCGCCGAGCGCGTCTCGGCGTCCACGGTCTTCAAGGGGTCACCGCGGTAGGCGGGTGGGCCGTCCGGAAGACCGGCCCGGCGCAGCGCGGCGACGAAGGCGCCGAGGTCGGCCGCCAGGCCCCGCGCGTCGGACAGGGCGCCCGCGACGGGCAGTTCGCCGTCGATCCACCGCAACACGCTCCACTGCCACGGGTAGCCCTCGGCCGCGGTACCGAGACCGATGATCTCCGGTACGGGGACGGGGAGGAGCGGAGCGAGCCGGGGCAGCCAGGTCGCCTCCTTGGCCACGTCCTCGGCACCGCCCGGCACGCGGGGGAGCCGCACGGCCAGGTCGTCGCCGAGCCGGTAGAGGGCGTTGACGGTTCCGGCCGACTCGACGCGCCTGAGCGGCAGTCGGGCCCACCGCGGGAACTGAGCGGCCAGCAGCCGCCGTACGAGCGGACCGTCGATCGGTGCCTCGTCGGCGTGCATCGGGCCTGCGGACATCCGTGCCTGCTTTCCGTCGCGAGGAGGTGGACCGCCGTCATCCTGCGGCCCGTTCGGGCTCCCTCGCAACGTGATTCGGGTCGGGAGGCAACCCCGCGAACCCGTTCGTCGTCTTGATCGGCAACGAGCGGCGGACACCGCCATCACCATCGAGCGGGAATTCACGCATGGAAACCGGACGAACTATACACCTTGCGTATACATGCCGTGTGTACGTCGAGGATCCGGGATGTTCCAACGTCAGCGCCGCACGACAGCCAGCTACAGCACACCTCCGGGCCGCACCGACCGCGGCCGGACGGTGGCAGACGGAAAGGCATTCATGTACGGCAAGGCCTTCGCCCCGGAGTACCAGGGCGCTCTGACCACCCTGTCCGTGAACTCCTCACTGACCGACGTCCTCGCGGCGGGGACCGAGCAACTGCGCGCCGCCGAGCGCGCGGGGGAGCGCACCGAGGCCGCCCGATCGGGGCTCGCGGTCGCCGAGGCGCACCGCAGGCTCGGGCAGGTGGCGGACGCGGACCGCGCGTGGAAGGCGAGTTACCGCACGGCGCGTGACGCCGGCGACGGTGCCGCGATGGCGTGGGCGCTGTGGAGCGGCGGAACGCTGGCCCGGCAGCGCGGCGCGTTCCCGCTGGCGTGGCGGCTGCTGCGGCTCGCCGCCGAACTCGGCGGCACGTCCGGGGACATCGTGGTGCGCGGCTACTCCCTGGCCGGCATGGCCGAGACCGGCCGCATCCAGGGCGACTACGAGGCGGTGACCACCCTCCACGAACAGCTCCTGGCCGAGGCCCGCAAGCGCGGCGAGGCCCGCCACACGGTGTGGGCCCTGGAGGGCATCGCCCAGATCCACCGCAACACCGGCGCGTACGACACCGCGTACGCCCTCTTCGAGGAGGCGGCCGGCATAGCCGCCGGCGCCGAGGACCGGCGCGGCCACGCCTGGGCACTGCGCGGCCTCGCGGACATCGTCTCCGTGCGCGACGGAGACACCGAACGCGCCCTGGAGCTGCTGACCGAGGCGGAGGCGTCCTGCCGCGCCATGAAGCTCTCCGGCGCCCTCGCCTACAACCACAAGATGCGCGGCAACGTCCTCTACCGTGCGGGCCGTTACACCGAGGCCCGCGACCTCTACGCCCAGGCGCTCGCCGAGTTCGAGGAGATGAGCGAGCCACGCGGACGGGCGCTGTCCCGGCTGGGCCTCGCCAAGTCGCTGGCCCGACTGGGCCGGGACCGCGACGAAACCGCCGCCGAACTCGCCGAGTTGGCCGACGTCCTGGACGGCATCGGTCTGCGGCACGCCCGGCAGATGGTCGAACGGGCCCGCACGGAACTCGGGTTGGCACCGGAGCGCGCCGGAGCGGAGGCGGCACGATGACACCGATGGCCCTGCGCCGGCCCACGACGGCCACCGCGACTCCGGCCGTGCCAACGGCAACGACACCGGCTGTGCCGGTGACAGCGCCCGGGACCCCGGCCGTGACAGCCACCGCGTCACCGGCCGCGGCCGGGCCCCGCACCGGTACGGCATCACCCGACGCCCCGTCCATCCTGCGTCGCTGCCGCGACCTCACCGCGCCCGCCCTGACGGACGCGATCGACGGACTGCACCCCTGGGTCGCGGAGATGGCCCGCTACACGCTGGGCCTCCGCGAGGCCGACGGCGCGGCCGCCGGCCCCGGCCGGGGCAAGGGGATCCGACAGGCGCTGGCGGTGCTCGGTGCCGAGGCGGTGTCCGGGCCGGGGTCGGCGGGCGTGCCGGGAGCCGTGGCGGTGGAGCTCGTCCACACGTTCTCGCTGCTCCACGACGACATCATGGACGGCGACGCGCTGCGCCGCGGCCGCCCCGCGCTCTGGAAGGCATACGGCACCGGGCCCGCCGTGCTCGCGGGCGACGCGCTGTTCGCCCTGGGCATCGAGACCCTCGCCGTCACGCCCCACGCGGGCCCTGCCGTACGGCAGTTGACCACCGCCCTCGGCGACCTGGTCGGCGGCCAGGCCGACGACCTGCTCTTCGCGCAGCGACCCTGGACCGGGCCGGAGGCGGTCCGCGCGGGGGAGTACGTGACGATGGCCGAGCGCAAGACGGGTGCGCTGCTCGGCTGCGCGCTCGCGCTCGGCGCGCGGCTGGCGGGTGCTCCCGACCACACGGCAAATGAACTCGACCTCATCGGACGGCACTTGGGCGTCGCGTTCCAGATCGCGGACGACGTGCTGGGCATCTGGGGCGAGCCGGAGCGCACCGGCAAGCCGGTCCATGGCGATCTGCGCCAGGGGAAGAAGACGCTGCCGGTCCTGGCCGCCCTCGGCGCGGCGCCGGGAGGCGGCGAACTCGCCGAACTCCTCACCGCCCCGGGCGCCCTCGACAGCGACGGCGCTCGTCGCGCGGCGGCCCTCGTCGAGCGGGCCGGGGGACGCACCCGGGCCGAACACGAGACCCGACGCCACCTCGCCGAAGCGCGGACGCGTCTGACGGCCCTGCGACTCGCACCCGGCCCCGTCGGCGAACTGGGCACCCTGCTCTCGGCGTTGGCCGGGCGGACGGTCTGAGGACTCGGGCGGCTCCGGAGCCATCGATAGCTGAGCACGCCGTCCGTACCTGCCCGACCGGCCGGGCCCTCGGCCGTGCCGTGCTGTGCCGTGTGTCTCGTCCCCCGTGCGACATGGGTCACATCAGCCGTCCGGCAGGTCCCGGCAGGCAACCGGTTCCTGGTCGGTCACATCTGTCCGGTCGACGCACCGGCGGGCACGTCGGCCGGTGGTCACTCGGGGCCCGACAGGCCCCCGCGGCGCCGAACGGCGCCGTGTCACCGGGCGGTTGGCGTCGCCGGCCGCCCCGTACCGAAGGAACTCAGTGCGTAGACCCCACATACGCCGCGTGGCCATAGCCGTCGCCGTGACGACGGCCGCCACGCTTCCGGGCCCCGCCCTCGCGGCCGTGCCCGACGCTCCCGCCCGCGCGGCGGCCGCGTCCTCGTCGCCGGTGGCGGCGGCCAGGGCGGCCGCCTTCGCCCACGCGGACGACACCGGGGTGGCCCAGGGCGACACCCTGCGGGCCAAGGACGTGATGACGGACCCCGACGGCAAGCAGCACGTGCGGTTCGTCCGCGCCCACCAGGGCCTGCCGGTCCTCGGCGGCGACCTGGTCGTGCACCTCGGGGACCGGTCGCAGTACCTGGGCGTGACCCGGGCCGCCGGTCATCCGGTCGAGCCCGCCACCGTACGGGCGGAACTGACGCCCCAGCAGGCGGAGCGGAAGGCGGCCGACGAGGCCCGGGGCGACGCGGGTGCCGCCCGACTCGTCGTGGACGCCCGCGAGGGCGCCGCCGCCCTCGCCTACCAGGTGACCGTGACGGACAGCGGCACCACGGAGGCCGGCGGCTCCCGCACGGTCGTCGTGGACGCCCACACCGGCAGGATCCGCAGCAGCATCCCGGACAACGACGAGTTCATCTCGCCTTCCCTGGCCGACACCCTGCGCGAACGGGGCGGCAGCGCCACCCCGCAGACCGGTCTCGCCGCCGGACTCCCGGGCCTCACGAGCGCCGCGCGAGCGGGCCACTACCCGGCGACGGCGACCGGAAGCGGCGCCTCGCTCTTCGCCGGGAAGGTGGCGCTGACCACCACCCGGACCGCCCGGACCAGCTATGTCCTCAAGGACCCGACCCGGTGGAACACCGAGACCCGGGACGCCAGGGGACAGGAACTGGAGTCCTTCGCGCGGGGCAAGAAGATCACCGACGGCGACAACAAGTGGGGCACCGGCACCACCGCCTCCCGGGCCAGCGCCGCGGTGGACGCGCAGTACGGCATCACCAAGACCCTGGACTTCTACAAGAAGACCTTCGGCCGCAAGGGCATCAAGAACAACAGCGCCGGCGCCCGCGGGATGGTCCACTTCGGCAACAAGGTCGGCAACGCGTTCTGGGACTCGACCTGCGGCTGCATGCTGTACGGCGACGGCGACGGCCAGTTCTTCAAGAAGCCGCTCGTCGTCCTCGACGTCACCGGCCACGAGCTGACCCACGGAGTCGTCGACGCGACCGCGGCGCTCGAACCCACCCGCGTGGACGACGAGGGCAACCAGTACGGCGAGGCGGGCTCCCTCAACGAGTCGCTGGCCGACATCTTCGGCTCGAACGTCGAGTTCGCGGCCAAGAACCCGAAGAACCCGCCGAACTACCTGGTGGGCGAGAAACTGGGCCTCGCGCAGAAGTTCCTGCGCCGCCTGGACCACCCGTCCCTGGATCTGCTGGAGGAGGCCGTCGACTACTGGTCGCCCGCCGCCTACGACACCGAGGTGCACGCCGGTTCCGGTGTCTCCTCGCACGCGTACTACCTGCTCGCCGAGGGCAGCGGACGCAAGACGATCGGCGGCGTGACCTACGACTCGCCGACGTACGACGGTTCCCGCGTGACCGGCATCGGCCGGACCAAGGCGACGGCCGTCTTCTACCGGGCGCTGACCCGCTACATGGTCTCGACGACCGACTTCCATGACGCGCGCAAGGCCACGCTCAAGGCCGCCGCGGACCTGTACGGGTCGACCGGCACCGAGTACAAGGCGGTGGGCAGGGCCTGGGCGGCGGTGAACGTCACCGCGGCCAACACCCCCGCCGCGAAGCACTGACGGGACGGGCCCACGGGCCGGGGGTGCCACGCCGACACGGCGTGACACCCCCGACTCCCGCTTCCCGGACCGCTGTCGGTCAGTGTTGCTGCTGCTTCTGGGGAGTCACCTCACTGGGCCGGACGACCACATAGCCCTCGCCCTCCAGCTTCAGCTGCACCGCCTCGCCGGATCCCCCGCGGATCATCGAGCCGATGGACTGCGACCGGTGCAGGGAGGTCCGCAGGTGAGCGGTCCAGCCGACGACGGCGTCCGTGTCGACGAACACCGGCTGCTGCTGCGTGACGGGAATGACCAGAGGGTTGCCCTCGCATATCAGGCCCAGGTCGCCGTGGCCGGTGAAGACACTGTTGAACAGGCCACCGCCGGTGATGCCCGCACCCTTCACGGTCTTGATGTCGTACGACAGCGTGGCGTCGAAACACAAAACGTTGCGGCCGTTGACCGTGAAGACGTCGCCCGGCTCGATGCCCACGATGAAACAGTTCTGCGCCTCGTGCGCGAACCAGGCCTCGCCCTGCCCGCGGACGGCCATCAGCGGAAGCCCCTCACCGGTGACGGCACGCTTGAGCATGCCGCCCACGCCCTGGCCCTTGCGCTCGAACTGGAGGCTGCCCCGGTAGGCGACCATCGCGCCCTGGCGCGCGAACATCTCCCCCTGGACGGCGTACTTGATGGATTTGGCGTTCTGCAGCGTCATGCCCGCCGCGACGGCGGGCTGCACCATGTGGTCACTGGAAAAGAGATCACTCTTCATGCGGGCATCCTGTCGCGGAGGCCGCCGCTCCGCCAGGGTCGTGGCGATCTTGGGACGCGTGGTGACCGAGCCGCGACATGCCGAGGGCCGGCCCGGATCAACCGGACCGGCCCACCAGCGAGTTGTCAGGCGACCTCGACCGCGCCGACGTGGCTGTGCAGACGGTTCACGACCTCGGCGATCTGGGCGGCGACCTCCGCGTCGTCGGCCGGGTGCGTCTCCGCGAAGCGGACCACGGAGCCGGGGACGGAGAGCTTGACGTCCTCGAGGACGGTGCCGCCGGCGATGCCCACGGCCTTGCGGGCCTCGTCCTGCGCCCACACGCCGCCGAACTGGCCGTACGCGGTGCCGACCACGACGACCGGCTTGCCGGTGAAGGCGCCGGCGCCGTAGGGACGGGA
Source organism: Streptomyces sp. NBC_01428 (assembly GCF_036231965.1). Classification (NCBI taxonomy): domain Bacteria; kingdom Bacillati; phylum Actinomycetota; class Actinomycetes; order Kitasatosporales; family Streptomycetaceae; genus Streptomyces; species Streptomyces sp. NBC_01428. The sequence goes on from NZ_CP109499.1 coordinate 8,212,150, forward strand.
CAGCCAGTCGATGGCGTTCTTCAGCACGGCCGGGATGGTGCCGTTGTACTCGGGGGAGAAGAGCAGGAAGGCGTCGGCGGAGCCGGCCACCTCACGCAGCCGGGCCGCGGCGGGGGGAACATCGCCCTCGACGTCGATGTCCTCGTTGTAGAAGGGGATCTCGGCGAGGCCCTCGAAGAGGTCGACCTCGGCACCCTCCGGGGCGAGCTTCACGGCCGCCTCGGCGAGCTGACGGTTGTGGGAACCGGCGCGCAGGCTGCCGACGAGCGCGAGGATGCGAACGGACATGGATATCTCCCGATACTGGAAACGCTGAAACACTGCGGCAACAAACCGGACCGAGGTCCGCTTACAGGTCTATCACCGAAGCGGACCGCAGTCCAGTTGGCCCCGATTGCCGTTACGCTGGGTTCATGTCCACGCCACTCCCACCGTTCCCGAAGCGACAGGACCCGTCCGACGAGCCCGTTCTGATGGAGCTGACCGCCCCCGGCGCCGCCCCGCTGCGCGCCGACGCGGCCCGCAACCGCGCGCGGCTCCTGGAGGCCGCCGCCCGCCTGGTCGAGGAGCAGGGAGTGGACCGGCTCACGATGGAGGCCGTCGCCACCGCGGCGGCGGTGGGCAAGGGGACCGTCTTCCGGCGCTTCGGCGACCGCACCGGCCTGCTGATGGCCCTGCTCGACCACACCGAGCAGCGCTTCCAGGCCGCCTTCATGACCGGCCCGGCGCCCCTGGGGCCCGGTGCCTCACCGGCGGAGCGGCTGCGCGCCTTCGGCTGCCGCACCCTGCGCCAGACCTCCGAGCAGCTCGACCTGTACCTCGCCGCCGAGCCCGACGCGAGCCGCCGTTTCACGTCCGCGCCGTACCGGGTGCGGCTGATGCACGTCTGCATGCTGCTGCGCCAGGCGGGCTCGGGCGCGGATGTCGAACTGGTCGCCCAGACTCTGATGGGCTACCTGGACCCGGTGCTCGTCAGCCATCTCACCCGGCAGCGCGGAATGCCTCTGGAGCGCCTGGAGTCCGGCTGGCGCGACCTGGTGGACCGCAGTCTCGCTCCCCGGCCGGCCCGGCCCGGCGGTGAGTAGGGGCGGCACGGGGAGACGGGGCGGGTGCCCTGTCCCGGCACCCGCCCCGTCCCGCCCCCGTGCGTCGGTCAGCTGAAGGGGTCCAGCGTCACGTAGGCCTGCTGCGGGTTGCCGTCGTGGACGAGGGACTCGTAGTTGCCGACGTCGTCGAAGGCGAACGCGTAGGCCTTGCCGTCGGCCATCTGCGCGTGGATCTTGCGGGCGTACTGGTTGGTCACCGAGTCCGCGTAGAAGTTCGCGGAGTTGGCGTCCGGCTGGTTGGGATTGGTCAGCAGCGTCGAGCGGTTGAAGCCCGCGCACAGGGTGCGGGAAATGGGGCCCCGCACCAGGTCGTTGGGTGCGTCGAGCTTCTTGTAGCAGCCGAAGATGCTGTCCGAGTCGGGCTTCTGGAAGCTGGTGACGACGGCGCCGGAGCTGTTGGTGAAGTTCATGACGTTGCCGGAGACCCGGCCGAAGTACTTCGTGTTCGGCTGGTCGCCGAACGGTGTCACCGTCAGCGTCGAGGAGCTGTACTTCTGCCACACGCGGTTGACGTAGTCGTCCATCACGGTGGCCGGAAGCGCGCCCCCCTCGATGCCGTGCCCCGGGGCGAGCGCCCGCAGCACGGTGCCGTCGGACCGGGTCTGGATCAGGTTCGCCCAGCCGCCCGGCTGGCTCCGCAGCGCGTTGAAGAAGCCGGTGTATCCGCCCGCCTTGAGGTGCCCGGTGGTCTTCGTGGTCCCGTCGGCCGCCTTGACGCCGACGGCGTACGGGGCGGAGAACATGTCGACCTGGGTGCTGTTGATCCACAGGCCGGAGTCGTTGAGCGTGTACTCGGACCAGTTGAAGAGGATGTTGTGGTTCGGGTCGCTCGGATTCTGCACGGCCGGCTGCACGAGACCGCCGGTGGTCACGCGGAAGTCGAGCTTCTGCCCGAACGAGAAGTAGAGCCGCCCGGAGAACTTGGGCAACTGGATCGTCTTCGTCTGCCCGTTGGCCGGGCCCACGATCGACGCGTCGGGCGCGGGGGTCGGCGGGTTGCCGCCCGCCGGCCAGGCGTGGAAAGCGCCGCCGGCGTCGGCCCAGCCCTGCTGTCCCGTCGAGAGCTGGGTGCCGAGGTCGTAGATGTAGACGGGTTCGTTGCGGCCCGAGTTGTTCGTGAACGTGAGGGGGATGGTCGCGGGGACCGCCGCCTCGGCACGGGAGGGTGTGCCGAAGGTGAGCAGGGTCGTCGTGAGCGTGGCAGCGGCCAGGGCCCAGGTCGTCCATCTGGATGTCGCGCGCACTCTCTGCCTCCTTGATGTGGGGGTTCAGCGAGGTGGATGTCGGCGGACGCGGCTCGTCCGTATCCGTTTGAGAGCGCTCTCAGAATTGCGCCGGACGGCGTACATGTCAACGATTCACACAAAGTTGGTCCGGTCCAACCCGCCACACAGCCACCGGAGTTCGCGTACGGACCGGGCAAGTGGGTTCCTCACGCGTGGGGTTGACCTTGCGGGCGGTCCACTGGTTCAGTGGCTCATCCACTCAGCCACTGCCCGAAGGGGGAATCGTGGAGGCTCTGCCCCGCGAGACGATCGTCGACGTCCTGGAGGACCGACTGCGCACGGACATCCTCGACGGCCGCCACCCGGCCGGGAGTTACCTGCCCCCGGAGCGACGGCTCGCCGACGGGTACGGCGTCACGCGCACCACGCTCAAGCACGCCTTCGGCCGGCTCGTCCAGGCCGGGCTGCTGGAGACCAGACACGGCGTCGGGACCCGGGTGCGGGACTACGCCCGGCTCGGTGGGGCGGATCTGCTGCCGATGCTGGTCCGGCACGACGCCGGATGGGTGCGCGAGGTCTTCGAGGTCCGTCGCGGCATCGGCGCCTTGATAGCCGAGCGGGCCGCCGTCCGGGGCACCCGCGCCCAGCGCGCCGAACTGACCGCACTGCTCGACGCCGTCCGCGGGGCCGACGGCGCCGACGCGGTACAGCTCGCCGACATCGAGGTGCACCGGGCCCTGGCCCGGGCCACCGGCAACCGTGTCTACGTCCTGCTGACCAACACCCTCTTCAACGCCTACCTGCCCGTCCGCTCGCTCCTGAAGGGCCCCTTCACCGATCCCCGGGCGGCGCACGACCGCCTGGTGCCGGTGGTCGAGGCGGTCACCGGCGGGGACGCCACCCGGGCCCACGCGGCGGCCGCCGCCTATCTGCGGGAGACCGAGCGCATCATGCTGGACGGCCTCGCGTGAGGGGCACCGTGTTCACCGAGACCATGCTCGGCACGGTCCGCCTCGACGGCGACCCCGGCGAGCGGCGCATGCGCCTCGACCTGCGGGCCGACGCCGACCGGGTCCTCCTCCCGCACCGGACGACGAACGCCCGGCTCACCGGCCGCGTCCGGGTCGTCGGACACACCGACGACCCGGGCGCCACGGGCGAGTTGGAGATCTCACCGATCGCCCGCCGACGCATCCGCTACCGGCTCGCGTTCACCCTCGACGGCCGCCGTCTCACCCTGGACGGCTGGAAGTCCGTGACCCCGCGCCACCCGTTCACCTCGATGACGGTGCTGCCCTTCACGCTGTACGACGGCGACGCGCGAGCAGGCGAAGGAGTCCTGCGCTTCCCCGCCGCCACCGGCCTCGCCCCGTTCCTGCTCGGCTTCCGCTTCCCCCGTTGCGAGCGCCCCGAGCGGCACACGGCCCCCCGCTGGAACGGAACTCCGGGCCGCACCGAGGTCTGGTACACCACCCTCACCGACCCCGACACCGGCACCGGCGTGTGGGTGCACCACGAACTCACCGCACCCACGGACGGATCCGCACCCGTCGCGCACGGCTGGGTCGCCGCCTTCCCCCGCGCCGGCGAGGTCACGCACGCCCGCTTCGGACCCGTCCCCTGGACCCGGCCGACGGACGGCTTCGCCGCCGACGGGGTGAGCAGCACGGCGGGACGCCTGAGCGGCACCGCCGGCGACTTCCACTGGAATCTCGACGAACGACCGCAGGCGGCAGCGCTGTTCACCTTCCCCCGCTGGTCCTGGAACCGGCCCCTGCTCCCCGCGGCCCAGATGCTCCCGGCCGCCCGCGCCACCTACGACGGCACGTTCACGTACGGCGGCACGACCCTCACCCTGCGCGGCGCGCCCGGAGCGTCGGCCCGGATCTACGGGCACGGCAACGCCCACCGGTGGACCTGGCTGCACGCCGACCTCGGCGACGGCGACGTGCTGGAGATCGTCGCGGCCGTGTCCACCCGGCCCGCCCTGCGCCGGCTGCCCCCGCTCGTCTTCCTGCGGCTGCGCCGGCACGGCCGGACCTGGCCCCGGCGCCCCGAACGCTCCGCCGTCGGCTGGCTCGGCCTCGGACGCTTCCGCGCCGCGTTCGGCCTGCCCGCGTGGACGGTCACCGGACGAACGGCCCTGCGCCGCATCCGCGTTCAGGTGGAACAGCCCCCCGAGCGGACCCTCACCCTCACCTACCGCGACCCGGACGGAGCCCCCGCGGTGTGCCGCAACAGCGAGTCGGCCGACGCCCGTATCGTGCTGGAACGCTGGTGGGGGCGCTGGCGGCCCGAGGCGACCTGGGAACTCGACGGCACCGCGCACGCCGAGGCGGGCGACCGATGACCGCCGAGGGACTCGTCGCCGCGCTCCTCGCCGACACGGGCGACGCCGACTGGCCCGCCCGCGTACCGAACCGCCTCGACTCGGTCCTCGCCGGCCTGCCCCGGCCCGCCCGCGCCGGCGTCCGCACCGCCGTCGCCGCCCTGGAGACCTACACCGTCCTGCGCACCGGCAGACGCCTCACCGCCCTCGCGCCCGGTGAACGCGAGGACCTCCTCGGCTCCCTCGCCGCGCACCCCCGGCTCGCCCCGCTCCTCGACGTCCTCAAGGTTCCCGTACTGCTCGCCGCCGGCACCGAACGGATGATGGCCGGCCCCGCGCCCACGCCACCCGCGGCGCCGCCGGACCCGCCGCTCGACTGCACCCCGGCCGGTGACTGGCCCGCCCGGAGCACCGCCGACGTGATCGTCGTCGGCTCCGGCGCGGGCGGCGCCATGGCCGCCCGGACCCTCGCCCGCGCCGGACTCGACGTGGTGGTCCTGGAGGAGGGCGAGCACCACTCCACGGCCTCCTTCGGACGCCGGGCACCCCTCGACCGGTTCGCCGAGCTGTACCGGGACGGCGGCGCCACCGTCGCCCTCGGCAACCCGCCGCTGCTGCTGCCGGTCGGCCGCGCGGTCGGCGGCACCACCGTCGTCAACTCCGGTACCTGCTACCGGACTCCGGACCACGTCCTGGCCCGCTGGAGCGGCACGTTCGGCTTCGCGCTCGCCGACGGGTTCGGGCCCCTCCTCGACGAGGTGGAACACACCCTCCGGGTGGCGCCGCAACCCCTCGACGTCCTCGGCACCAACGGCCTGCTCGCCCTCGCCGGCGCCGAACGACTCGGCTGGCGGGCCGCGCCCCTGCGCCGCAACGCGCCCGGCTGCAAAGGCTCGTGCCAGTGCGTGGTGGGCTGCCCGACCGGCGCGAAACAGAGCGTCCAGCTCTCCGTCCTGCCCGACGCCTGCGCCGCGGGCGCCCGGATCGTCACCGGGGTGCGCGCCCACCGCGTCCTGCTGGACCGCGACGTGCCGGGCGGACCCCGCGCCGCGGGGGTGCTGGCCCGCCGGGCCGACGGCAGCGAACTGGAGATCCTCGCGCCCCTCGTCGTGGCCGCGGCCGGGACACTCCACACGCCGGCGCTGCTGCGCCGCTCCGGTCTCGGCGGGCACCCCCGCCTCGGCCGCAACCTCAGCGTCCACCCGGCCACCAGCGTCGCCGGACGCTTCGCCGAACCCGTCACGGCCTCGCGCGGCGTCCTGCAGAGCGTCGGCGTCGAGGAACTCCACGACCGCGGTGTCCTCGTCGAGGCGACCGCGAGCCCGCCGGGCATGGGCAGCTTCGTCCTGCCGGGCCTCGGCCGCGAACTGCGGCGCGAACTGGAGGGCGCCGACCACCTCGCGACCCTCGGCGCCATGATCGCCGACCGCCCCTCCGGCCGGGTCATGGGCCGCGACCGCACCGTGGTCGGCTACGCCCTCGACCCGCGCGACGCGGACCGGCTGATGACAGCCGTCCGCGCCATGGGCCGTCTGCTGTTCGCCGCGGGCGCCGAGGAGGTCCTCACCGGTGTCGCGAGCGCGCCCCGGGCCCGCTCGCTAGACGCGCTCGACGACCTCCTCGCGGGCGTGGGGCCCCGCGATCTGCGCCTGTCGGCGTTCCACCCGACCGGCACCGTGGCCGCGGGCGCCGACCCCGGGCGCGCTCCCGCCGACCCCGAGGGGCGGCTGCGCGGTGTCCACGGCGTACTCGTCGCGGACGGCTCGGTCCTGCCGGCCTGCCCGGAGGTCAACCCGCAGCTGAGCATCATGGCGGCGGCCCTGGCGGTGTCGCAGGCGTGGCTCGACCGCACGGGACACGGCCGCTGAGATCCCCGCGCCACCCCAATGGGCGCCCGTGGTTCGCCGCCACCGCGCACGGCACGGAGCATGAGGGAGTCCGTACGAACGGAAGTGGACGAGCCGACGAGCCCCCGTGCCCCGTACGGCAGGAAGAGGCGAACCCCATGAGCAGACGCGCAACCCCCGGCCGAGGCGGACCACGGCGTATCGCTGCCCTGCTGGCCGCGATCGCGTGCGGGTCCCTCCTGGTCTCGTGCAGTTCGGACAGCGACAACGACAGCGGGGCAGCCTCGGCCAATCCCACCCCGCCGAACGCCTCCGACTTCACGGGGACACCGCCCTCCGCGATCGCCTCCGCCGCCTCCTCGATCATCGAGTCCGCGAGCGGCCGGGCGTCGTCCGCGGCCGCCTCCGTGTCGGCCCGGGCCTCGGAGTTCGCCGCGTCGGTCAACGCCGACACCGAGCGCGCCGCGGTCACCGCCCAGAAGCAGCTGAAGGACGTCAAGGGCGCCGGCAACGCGACCTCCGACGTCAGCATGACCGGCCTGCCCACCGGGGAGACCGGCGGTCTGCGCGCCGTGGTCGTCACCATCACCAACACGACCGGCCAGAAGGCGTCGTACGCCGTCCAGGTCGACTTCAAGAACCCCGACGGGAAAGTCGTGGAGACCCGCTACGTCGGCAAGGAGAACCTCGAACCGGGCAAGCGCGCGCAGCCGGTCGTGGTCAGCCGGCAGCCCGCGGAGCCCCAGCTCACCCCCGTGCTCGCGAAGGCCCAGCGCTACTGAACCCGCGGCGGCCGCACCACGGCCGGCCGTCCACCGCCGGGACCCGTCCTCCTCAGCGGGAGGACGGGTCCCGGCGGTGCGCCGCGGGCGGGAACCGTCAGGGGTAGGAGACCACCGTGGACGGCACGGTGGAGGTGCCCGACGTGGGTGCCCCCGTGTCGTTGATGACCCGCTCGTACTGTCCGGCCCCGCCCAGCGAGACGACCAGCAGGTCGTGGAACTTCACGCCCGGCTTGTTCGGCGCCGCGAAGCCGTGGTGCTGCACGATCGTCGGGTCGACGTTGTAGTAGCAGTAGCTGCCCAGACCCCAGCCCTCGTGCGTGGTCACGGAGTCGGCCACCTTGTAGGCCGCGTACCCCTTGATGCTGCCGTTCTGGATGGCCGCCTGGTTCGGGGCGTCGTAGGCCTTCTCGTTCTGGAAGAAGATGGTGCGGCCCCGCTCACCGAACCACTGGACGTCGTACTTGTTGAAGTGTTCGACGAACAGCCCGGTGGCGAGGACGTCGGAGCCGTTGACGCGGATGCCGTAGTCGGCCCGGTTGGTGTCCCAGCCGACGCCGGTGCCGTGGTCGGCCCGCCACACCCAGGTGTGGTCGATGATCGTGTGGCGGCTGTTGATGACCATGCTGGTCGTCGCCTTGCCCGCGCCGGCCCCGCCGATGCGCACGAACACGTCCTGCACGGTGGTCGGGTTGGCCGAGTGGTCCGCCGAGGCGCCCGTCGGGCCCACTTCCAGGAGCGTGTTGGAGTTGACGGGCCCGGCGTCGATCAGGAATCCGGCGAGCCGGACACCGTCGACGTCGGCCGTCCGCAGGGCGGTGACGCCGTTGTCCGGGATGAGCGTGGCGTAGCCGAGCCCGAGGACCACGGTGCCCGCGCGGTTGACCTGGATCGGCTGGTCCAGGTGGTAGATGCCCGGGGTCAGCAGAAGGTGGAGCCCCTGGGTGAGCGCCGCGTTCAGGGTGGCGGCGGTGACGCCGGGCTTGGCCACGTAGAACTGGCTGAGCGGCAGCGACGTGCCGCGCGGCGTGCCGCTGCCCCAGGTGACGCCGCGCGCGTTGGTGCGCTTCTCCGGCAGGAACACCCGGTACTCGCTGCCGTTGAGGTACAGGAACGGCTTCTCCCGGGAGACCGGGGTGGTGTCGAGCGTGGTGTACGGCGGGTTCGGGAAGGACTGCGCGGGCGCGCCCTGGACACCGGAGAACACCATGTTCCAGACGGCGTTGGACCAGCCGCCCACCGAACTGTCACGGGTGTACCACTGCTGCTGCGAGTAGGGGCCGACCGAACCGTCGATCCTGCTGTCGGCGATGTAGCCGCCGCTGGCCCATCCGTAGCCGTTCGGGGCGAGGTTGAGGCCGCCCCGCACGTGCATCCGGCGGAACGGCGCCGCCTGCGCGACCGCCCAGCGGTTGGTGCCGTTGACCGGGGTGAGGGCGAGGTTCTCCGCCGAACGCCAGAAGTTCTGGGTGGCGTTGCCGTTGAACCAGCCGGCGTCGACGGTCACGTCGCCGTTGATCGACGTGTCGTCCGGGGACAGACCGAGGCCCGCGATCGAGGTGTAGAAGCCGAGCTGGGCGTTGAGCCCGTTGTACGTACCCGGCTTGAACAGGAGCGCGTAGCGGCCCGTGCCGAACTGGGCGGTCTCCTGCTGCTTGAAGATCTGGTCGAGCCTGGCCTGGATGCCCGCCGTCGACGGGTCGAAGACGATGACGTTGGGGCCGAGGTCACCGCCGCCGGGCAGGGCGGCCGCCTGCGGGGCCGGCGCGGCGGACGCGGGGGAGGACAGGGCGAGGATCCCGGGCGTCGCCGCGGCGGCGGCCATCGCTCCGAGAACGGTGCGGCGCGCGACGGAGGAGCGGCCGGAGTCCGGGGTGTCCGTGGGGGTGTGCGACATGGGGGGCGACTCTCCTGGTTCAGGAAGTGAACGGTGGGAGGTTGGGGGAGCGCTCTCTTGCCGATGCATGCTTCATCCAGGTGAACGACGCGTCAAGAGTTGTGACCGGAGTACCGCATGTTGTTGCCGACTGGACCGTCAACTCGGCCTGAATTTGCCACACTTGATGAGTCTTTAAGGGGACTTGGGGGCGGTTTCCCGGCGTCCTGGTGCGTTCAAGAGATGCGTGCATCGCACGCAGTGATTCTCCGTCAGCTCCCTTGACACCCTTGCGCAACCGCCACAACACTCCTCGACGGGAGAGCGCTCTCCCAGTTTCCTCGGCACATGTGATGGACCGTCACGCGGGCGGCCCCGGACCGCACTTCGTCCGCGGGTCGCCCGGCCCCCACCGTCCCCATCGACGTGGCAGGAGGTCTCCATGGCACGGAGATCGAAGATCGTCTCAGGAATCCTGATGTCCAGCGCACTGGTCCTCACCACGCTCGGCCTGGCCGGCGTGGCGATGAGCGCCGACCCGGCATCGGGCGCGGCAACCTCGGTGGCCGGTTCGGCCACCGTCCACACCGGGCACGCGATGCCCGCCTCGACGCTCGCCTCGCCCGAGGACCCGGACGGCGACGGATACATCCCGGCGAACCCGCCGGTGACCGGGGTCGTCCCCTCCAAGGCGGAGCCGACGCACCGGTACTTCCACGAGTTCCAGGCGAACTGTTCGGTGTCCCACACCCGGCCGGACGACCCGATCGTCTACCCCGGCCAGCCGGGCAAGTCGCACGACCACACCTTCATGGGCAACACCACCACGAACGCGGCCAGCACCACCGCCTCGCTCGACTCCGGCGGGACCACCTGCAAGGCCCCCGGTGACAAGTCGGCCTACTGGATGCCGACCCTGCTCAACGGCAGCACACCCGTGCTTCCGGTGGGCCCCCAGGTCATCTACTACAAGGCCGGGGTCACCGACTACACCAGCGTGCGGCCCTTCCCGAAGGGACTGCGCTTCGTCGTCGGCAGCCCCCTGCAGTCGGCGGCCGACTTCCGCAACCACCGCGGTTTCGTGGAGGGCTGGGAGTGCGGCGACAGCTTCTTCAACGTCGACTTCCCCGCGCAGTGCCCGAACAGGGCCGACGTCCAGCTCAACATCCGCTTCCAGGCGCCCAGTTGCTGGGACGGCAAGTACCTGGACACTCCCAACCACCAGAGCCACATGGCGTATCCGGTGGTCAACCCCGGCACGAACAACAACATCTGCCCGGACGACCACCCCGTCGCCCTGCCCATGATCGAGTTCAAGATGGCCTTCCCGGTCAACGGCGACATGTCCAAGGTGAAACTGGCGAGCGGCGCCGGCTACTCCTTCCACTACGACTTCTTCAACGCCTGGGACGCGCCGACGCTCAAGGCGCTCGTCGACCACTGTGTCGTCGGCGGCCTCCAGTGCGACGCCCGCGGCTACGACCAGACCCACCCCGAGGCGGGCGCGGCGCTCGACGCGAACTACCGGCTTCCCTGACGCCGGCACTCCCGCCGGCCGGTACATGGCCCCGGCCGGCGGGACCCCACCGCCCGACCCCCTGCTCCTCCCCCCTCACCCGCACACCGGACGGACACTCATGACCGCATCCCGTACCACCCGGCGCCGCGTCACGGCGCCCCTCACCGCGGGCCTGCTCGCCGCGGGAGCTCTCGTCGCGCTGCCCTCCCAGCCCGCGCACGCCGCCGGCAGCGTCGTCAAGGTCACCGGCTCGCAGGGCAACTGGCAACTGACCGTCGACGGCAGCCCGTACCAGATCAAGGGCCTCACCTGGGGGCCGTCCGTCAGCGACGCCCCGCGCTACATGCCCGACCTGAAGTCCATGGGCGTCAACACCATCCGCACCTGGGGCACCGACGCGTCCAGCAAGCCGCTCTTCGACGCGGCCGCCGCCCAGGGCATCAAGGTGATCGCCGGCTTCTGGCTGCAGCCCGGCGGCGGGCCCGGCAGCGGCGGCTGCGTCAACTACCTGACGGACACGGCCTACAAGAACCAGGTCCTCAGCGAGTTCCCGCAGTGGGCGGCCACCTACAAGGACAACCCCGGTGTCCTGATGTGGAACGTCGGCAACGAATCCGTGCTCGGCCTGCAGAACTGCTACAGCGGTGACGAGCTGGAGCGCCAGCGCAACGCGTACACGACTCTCGTCAACGACATCACGAAGAAGATCCACGCCGTCGACCCCAACCACCCGGTCACCTCGACCGACGCGTGGGTCGGCGCCTGGCCGTACTACAAGAAGAACGCCCCCGACCTCGACCTCTACGCCGTGAACGCCTACAACGCGGTCTGTGACGTCAAGGCGGCCTGGCAGCAGGGCGGTTACACGAAGCCCTACATCGTCACCGAGACCGGTCCCGCGGGCGAGTGGGAGGTGCCGGACGACGCGAACGGCGTCCCCGCCGAGCCCACCGACCGGGCCAAGGCCGACGGATACACCCGGGCGTGGAACTGCATCACCGGACACAAGGGCGTCGCGCTCGGCGCCACGATGTTCCACTACGGCACGGAGTACGACTTCGGCGGCATCTGGTTCAACCTGCTCCCCGCGGGTGAGAAGCGGCTGTCGTACTACGCCGTGAAGAAGGCGTACGGGGCGGACACCTCCCACGACAACACCCCGCCGGTCATCTCCGACCTGACCGTCGAGGGCGATGCCGCCAAGGTGCCCGCCGGGGGCGACCTCACCCTCGCGGTGAAGGCCACCGACCCCGACGGCGACCCGATCACGTACGAGGTGCAGGACAACAGCAACTACATCGACCAGAGCAAGCAGCTCGTCACGCTGCCCGCCACCAACCTCGGCGGCGGCCGGCTCAGGGTGACCGCGCCGGACAAGCCCGGCGTCTGGAAGATCTACGTCAAGGCCAAGGACGGCAAGGGCAACGTCGGCGTCGAGACCCGCTCCTTCCGTGTCGTACCGCCCGTCCCGAGCGGTACGAACATCGCCCGCGGCAAGCCGGCCACGGCCTCCTCGGCGCAGGCGGGCGGCGGTGACTGCCCCTGCACCGCCGCGGGCGCCGTCGACGGCAACCTCACCACCCGCTGGGCCAGTGACTGGAGCGACCCCCAGTGGCTCCGCGTCGACCTCGGCAGCCGCACCTCGTTCCGGCACGTCCAACTCGTCTGGGAGACCTCGTACGCCAAGGCGTACACCGTCCAGACCTCGGACGACGGGCAGAACTGGACCACCGTCCGCAGCGTCACCGACGGCAACGGCGGCGTCGACGACCTCGACGTCTCCGGCACCGGACGCTACGTCCGGGTCAACGGAACGGCGCGAGGCACCGGATGGGGCTATTCGCTGTACGAGTTCGGCGTCTACAACTGAGTCGGACACCAACGGGAGAGCGCTCTCTCAGGAATGAGGCCGGACACATGGAGATGACGGACGACGAGGCGGAACGCGAACGGCTCCTCGGCAAACTGACCCTCCGCGAGAAGGTCCGGCTGCTGACCGGCGCGACCACCTGGCGCACCCGGGCCGAACCGGCCCTGGGACTGCGGGAGATGGTCCTGTCGGACGGCCCCGCCGGTGTGCGGGGACAGTCCTGGGACGAGCGCGATCCCTCCTTGCTGCTGCCCTCGGCATCGGCACTCGGAGCACTGTGGGACGAACGGTTCGTGGAACGCCTCGGCGGCCTGCTCGCCGCCGAGGCGCGCCGCAAGGACGTCGACGTGGTCCTGGCGCCGACCCTCAACCTGCACCGCACCCCGCTGGGGGGACGGCACTTCGAATGCTTCTCCGAGGACCCCGAACTCACCGGCCGCACCGGCGCCGCGCTCGTCCGCGGCATCCAGGCGCACGGGGTGGCCGCCACGGCCAAGCACTACGTGGCCAACGACTCCGAGACCGACCGGCTGACCGTCGACGTCCGCGTGTCCGAGCGGGTGCTGCGGGAGGTCTACCTGGCGCCGTTCGAGGCGGCCGTCGAGGCCGGCGTCCGGGTCGTCATGGCCGGGTACAACGGCGTCAACGGCACCACGATGAACGCCAGTCCGCTGCTCACCGACCCCCTGAAGCGGGAATGGGGGTTCGCCGGCGTGGTGGTCTCCGACTGGGGTGCGCTGCGCGACGGCGACCCGGCCGGCCGCGCCGGCCTCGACCTTGCCATGCCGGGACCCGACAGTCCCTGGGGAGCCGCGCTGGTGCGGGCCGTGGAGGACGGACGCGTCCCGGTGTCGGCCGTCGACGACAAGGTGCGCCGGCTGCTGACGCTCGCGGCGGCGTGCGGGGCGCTCGGGGAACCGCCGGAGCGCGCGGCGGCCCGTGCCGACACCTCCGTCGGCGCCGACGCCCGCGTGGACGCCTCGGAGGAGGCCGCCCGCCCAGAAGATGCCGACACCCACTCCCACTCCCACACCGACACAGACGCCGACGCCCTGGCTCGGGGCGGACCCGGGACTCTCGGACCCGCAGGTGCTCACAGCGCTTCCGGGGTGCCCGCTGGTGCTGGTGCTGGTGCCTATGCCGACGCCGGAACGCGGACCGCCACCGGGTCCGGTCCTAGGGGCGGAGCCCCGGATCGCGTCCTGGGGACGTCCGGCCCGCGCGCACGGGCGGGCGTTGCGGAGGGCGCCGAGGCTCCCACCCGTCATGGTGCCGCCTTCACTGGCGGTGGCGATGTCGATGCCGAAACGGCGGGCGCGGCCGAGGGGTTCGACCGGGACGCCCGGGACCTGCTGCGCCGGGCCGTCGCCGCGAGCGCCGTCCTGCTGCACAACCGCTACGTCCTCCCGCTCGACCCCGCCCGGCTGCGCACGGTCGCCGTGATCGGTGCGCACGCGGCGCTGCCCCGTACGCAGGGCGGCGGGAGCGCCGGCGTCTTCCCGCGGCATGTCGTCACCCCGCTCGACGGGATCAGGGCGGCCCTGGGCGACGGCACCCGCGTCGTCCACGTACCCGGCCCGTCGACCGACGCACCGGCGCCGCCCCTCGCCCCCGACCTGTGCTCCGATCCCACGACGGACACCCCCGGAGTGCGACTCCGCCTGCTGGACGCCTCGGGGAACGAACTGCACTCCGAACACCGGCTCAGCGGACGCCAGTTGGAACCCCCCGAGCTCCCGGGTGCGCGCACCGTCGAGATCACCGCCCTGCTGCTCCCGGGAACGACGGGGCCGTGGACGATCGGCGTCGGCGGATTCGGCCGGATGAGCGTGACCGTCGACGAACACGTCGTCCTGGACGGGGAGTTCGCGAGGGAGACGGACGACCCCGCCGTCGTCCACGTGAACCCGCCCGTCCACTGCGTGCGCGTCCCCCTCACCTCCGGACATGCGGTGCGGGTGACGGCGCGCCGCGAACTCGCCCCCGGCACCGGCCGGGCCACCGTGGTGACCGCGGCCCCACCGCGCCCCGACGACCGGGCGGCGCTGGCCGAGGCCGCGGTGGCCGCCCGGCGCGCGGACGCCGCGATCGTGGTCGTCGGCACCACCGAGCACGGCGAGTCCGAGGGGTACGACCGGACCGACCTCGGGCTCGGCGGCCGACAGGACGACCTGGTGCGGGCGGTGACCGCCGCGAACCCGCACACGGTCGTCGTCGTCAACAGCGGGGGCCCCGTCGAACTCCCCTGGCGCGCGCAGGCCGGTGCCGTCCTGCTGACCTGGTTCCCCGGACAGGAGGGCGGCGCCGGGCTGGCCGACGTGCTGTTCGGGCACGCCGAACCCGGTGGCCGGCTGCCCACCACCTGGGCGGCCACGCTCGCCGACGCCCCGGTCACCCGTACCGAACCCGCCGACGGCCGCCTCGACTACGACGAGGGCCTGCACATCGGCTACCGCGCCTGGGCCCGCCACCACCGCACCCCCGCCTACTGGTTCGGACACGGGCTCGGCTACACGACGTGGGCGTACGAGGCGCTCGACGTCCCCGACGACCTGGTGGCCGGCGAGTCCTTCACCGTGCGGATCGGGCTGCGCAACACGGGCGGGCGTCCCGGACGCGAGGTCGTCCAGGTCTACCTCGCCGGCCCCCCCGGCCCCCTGGAGCGCCCGGAACGCTGGCTCGCGGGCTACACGGCCGTCCACGCCGCACCGGGGGAGCGGACGACGGCGGTGGTGCGGATCCCGGGCCGCGCACTGCGGCACTGGGACGAGGACGAGCACGCCTGGCGCACCCGGCCGGGGCCCTACCGGGTGCTGGCGGGCCGCTCCGCCGGATCGCTCCCGCTGACCGCCGTCACCCTGGTCCGGGCCTCGGGCTGAGCCCCCGGCGGTCGCGGAGAGCGCTCTATCCCGAGGCGGGGCCGGACGGTTAGGGTGCCGCCATGAGCAGACAGGCTCCCACGCTGGAGGATGTCGCGCGGGAGGCCGGAGTCTCCCGCGCGACCGTTTCCCGGGTCATCAACGGTGTCCGCAACGTCGACCCCGGAATTCAGGAAGTGGTGCGCGAGGCCATCGAGCGGACCGGCTACGCGCCCAACCGGGCCGCCAGATCGCTCGTGACCCGCCGCAGCCAGACGGTGGCCCTGATCGTGTCCGGCGCCGGTGACACCCCGGGGGAGGAGCAGAACGCCTTCGCCGCACGGGTGTTCGCGGACCCCTTCTTCGGACGGGTCGTCAGCGGTGTCGTGGGATACCTGCGTCCGCGGTCGATGCATCCCCTGCTGATGTTCGCCGAGTCCGCGGAGACCAGGAACCAGGTGCTGACCGACCTGCGGCAGGGGAGTGCCGACGGCGCGCTCGTCGTCTCCACCCACGCCGACGACCCGCTGCCCGCGCTGCTCGCCGGTGCGGGTCTGCCCGCCGTCCTCTTCGCCCGCCCCACCCGGCCCGTTCCGCTCAGCTATGTCGACCTCGCCCACCGGGACGGCGCGCGCCTCGCCGCCGAACACCTGCTGAACCGGGGCTGCCGCCGGATCGTCACCGTCACCGGGCCCCTCGGGGTGGCCGCGAGCCAGGACCGGCTCGCCGGGTTCCGCGACACCATGGCCCGCCGGGGTCACCCGTACGTCCCCGTCGCGGAGGGCGGGTTCACGCTGGACAGCGGAATGGCCGCCATGTCCGGGCTGCTGTCCGAACACCCGGACGTGGACGGGGTGTTCGCCGCGAACGACCTGATGGCGCAGGGCGTGTGCCAGGTGCTGCGGGAACAGGGCCGGCAGGTGCCGGACGACGTGGCGGTCGTGGGGTTCGACGACTCCAGCGTGGCGGTGACCTGCCGGCCGCCGCTGACCACCGTGCGCCAGCCGGTGGAGGAGATGGCGGCGGCCATGGCCCGGCTGCTCGACGAGCACATCCGGGGCGTACGCACCGAGCCCACGTCGCTGATCTTCGACCCGGAGATCGTGGTCCGCGCCTCGGCCTGAGACCCGCCGGGCCGGAGCGCGGTACCGCCGTGCCACGCGGGGCCGCCTCACCCCGGTCTGCCGGGGTGGGTGCCGGACACTGGTCCGGTCAGGACGAAAGAGCCACCGGCCGCGCGCGCGGGCCGGCGACGGAAGGCAGGCGTATGACCGACCCGATCACCGTGGGCGTGGACGGATCCCCCGAGAGCCGGGCGGCGCTGGGCTGGGCGGCCAGGGAGGCGGTCCGCCGGGATCTGCCCCTGAGGGTCGTGTACGCCTGGCACTGGCCGCCGCACGACATGGTCGGCGGGGGCGACCGCGAGGACCAGGAGCGCTGGGCGCGCGGCATGGTCGAGGACGCGGCCCGCACGGTGACCGACCGGCACGAGGGTCTGCGGGTGACGGCCGAGGTGCTCGATGGCGAGGCTGTGGAGGCGCTCCTGCGCGTCGCCGGCCCGGAGGGTGTCCTGGTCCTCGGCTCGCGCGGATACGGCGCGTTCGTCGGTTTCCTGCTCGGCTCCGTCGGCCAGCAGGTGATCGCACGGTCGCCCGGGCCGGTGGTGCTCGTGCGCACGGAGGACCGCCCGGAAGGTGAGGCCGGGGGCCGGGAGATCGTCGTGGGCCAGCAGGGCGGCCCCGACGACAGCGCGCCGGGGCTCCGGTTCGCGTTCGAGACCGCGGCGGCCCGGGGAGCCGCGGTGCGGGCCGTACGGGCGTGGAGCCTGCCTCCGGTGTTCGCCTACAGCCCCGCCTCGCTGCGGCTGCTCGACGAGGCCGGCGGACTGGAACCGTACGAGCGCAAGGCCCTCGACGAGGCACTCCAGCCCTGGCGGGAGCGCTATCCCGACGTGGCCGTCACCGAGCACGTGGAGATGGGCAGCGCGGGCCAGGTGCTGCTGTCCCTCTCCGACCGGGCCCAGCTGATGGTCGTCGGGCGCCGCGCCGAGAGGTCCCCGGTGGGCGGGCGCATCGGTTCCGTGGCCCACGCGGTGATGCACCACGCGCCGTGTCCCGTGGCGGTGGTTCCGCACTCCTGACGGTATGTCAGGAACGGCTCCGGTCCGCCGGAGCCGGAGCCGGAGTCACCGCGCCGCGCCGAGCCGGACGTCGTTCCTGCGCGGGCCGGCACCTCAGGCCCGGTTCGTCCCGCCCTGGCGCCCTCGTTCCGACCCGGCACCCTCGTCCCGCCCTCGCACCCTCGGCCCGTGGGAGACGGCGCGACGGCCGGGCGCGCCGGCTACTCGTTCCCGGCCCGGGACATCCGTAGCGCCAGATCCTGGAGCAGATCGGCCGTGCTGACCTCGGTCCTGCCGGAGTCGTGGAGGTCGGCGAGTTCGGAGAAGAGGAACGCGAAGGCCCCCACCAGCGAGATGGCGGCGGGGAGATAGGCGTCCGCGACCGCCTGCCCGGCCTCCGCCGGGCCGGCGTCGCCGGGCACCTCGACCCGGGGGAACACCTCGGTGACGAGCGCGCCCAGGTTGTTCTCCGCCCCCTCGACGCCGGCCTCCTCGTCCTGGGCGATCCTGCGCACCATGGCGTTGGTCTCGGTGAGCACGCCGATGGCGCGCAGGATGATCTCCGTCTGTTCCATGCCGTGAGCCTAAACGGGCGAGGCCCGACTGGGGCAGGGATCTTGCTGTCGGGATGGTAGACAGGCCCCATGAACGACATCTCCCGCTCCCACCGGGCCGGCGCGCGATGACCGCGGGCATCGACACCCCGGACCGCAGGGGCCGCACCGGACTCGACCAGGTGGGCCGCGACCTGACCGGCAACCCCCGGGTCAAGATCCGCGACGTGCAACTCCTGTCCTGCCACTGGTACGTGGAGCGCAGCACCACCTTCGACCTCCAGCTCGCCGACGGGACCTGGAGCACCCAGGAGCGCGAGACCCACGACCGGGGCAACGGCGCCACCCTGCTGCTCTTCGACGCCGACCGCGAAACCGTGCTGCTGACCCGGCAGTTCCGCTACCCCGTCTATGTCAACGGGCATCCGGACGGCATGCTGATCGAGACCCCGGGCGGCCTCCTCGACGAGGCGGACGAGCACCCCGAACAGGCCGTGCGCCGCGAGGTCGTCGAGGAGACCGGGCACACCGTCGGCACGGTCGAGCACGTCTTCGACGTCTACATGAGCCCCGGCTCGGTCACCGAACGGGTGAGCTTCTACGCCGCCTCCTACGGCCCGTCCACCCGCACCCACGAGGGCGGGGGCCTCGACGAGGAGGGCGAGGACATCGAGACGGTCGAACTGCCCTTCCGCGAGGCACTGTCCATGGTCCGCACCGGAGAGATCGCCGACGCCAAGACGATCATGCTGTTGCAGTGGGCCGCTCTGGAGGGCCCGTTCAAGAGGGCTTGACCTGAAGAGCACTCCAAGCCCCAGACTCCCGTTCGGGCCCGAGGACTTCGGGCCCGAACGGGAGGGGAACCCATGCGGTACCGCACCATCGGCAGCGACCCCGCGACCCGTCGCGAGGTGAGCGTGCTCGCACTCGGCGCGATGCTCTTCGGCTCGCTGACCGACGAGAAGACGTCCTTCGCCGTACTCGACCGGTACGTCGAGGCCGGCGGCACCTTCATCGACACGTCCGACAACTACGCCTACTGGACCGACGGAGGACAGGGCGGCCAGAGCGAGGAACTCCTCGGCCGCTGGCGGCGCAGCCGCGGCATCGGCGACGAGATCGTCCTCGCCACCAAACTCGGCGCGCGCCCCCTGGCCCCCGGAACCGGCTTCGTCGACAACCCCGAGGGACTCTCTGCCGCGGTGATCCGCGAGGCGGCCGAGCGGAGCAGGGAACGCCTCGGCGTCGACAGGATCGACCTGCTCTACGCGCACATCGAGGACCGCGGGGTCGAACCCCGGGAGACGGTCGAGGCGTTCGCCGGGCTCGTCGCCGAGGGAAGCGTCGGACTGCTCGGGGTGAGCAACCACGCGGTGTGGCGCGTGGAACGGGCCCGTGCCCTCGCCACGGCGGCCGGACTGCCCGGCTACGAGGTTCTCCAGTACCACCACAGCCTGCTCCGCCCCCGCTCCGACGTGCCCAGCGGACTCTTCCCCGAGGGTGGCCTCGGCGCCGCGACCGGTGAACTCCTCAGCTATCTCGGCGCCGAACCCGGCCTGACCCTCGTCGCGTACTCGCCCCTGCTCGGCGGAGCGTACGGCCGGCCGGACAAGCCCCTGCCCTCCGACTACGACCACCCCGGCACGGCCGCCCGGCTGGCGGTGCTGCGCGAGGTGGCCAAGGAGGCGGACGCGACCCTCAACCAAGTGGTGCTGGCCTGGCAGATCGGCGCCGAACTGCCCGTGATCCCGCTGGCGGGTGCCTCCTCGGTGGCCCAGCTGGAGGAGAACCTCGCGGCGGTGGACCTGGAACTGACCCCGGACCAGCGGGCTCGCCTGGACGAGGCCCACTGACCGGAGCCGCCGTGCCCGGGCGCTGCTACACGAAGCCCGGACCGTCGCCGTCGCGGGGTGCGCGGCGGGTGGTGAGGAGCAGGGCGATGTCGTCGGGGCGGGCGTGCGCCCGCCGGGCCTCGGCGGTGAGCAGGTCGGCGGCGTGCGACAGCGAGTGGCCGCCGGGGCGGAACCGCTGCGGCGAGCCCGCCCCGGCGAGCGTCGCGCGCAGCGCCTCGACACCGTCGTCGATGTCCGCGCCCGGCTGCTCGACCAGACCGTCCGTGTACAGGGCCAGCACCGCCTCGGGTTCCAGCATCAGCTCCGTCACGGGGTACACGGCCCGCGGATCGACGCCGAGAACCACCCCGCCCGGCAGGTCGAGGACCTCGGTGCGCCCGTCGGGATGGCGCAGCAGCGGCTGCGGATGCCCGGCGCGCGCCGCGCGGGCGACACCGGTGAGCGGGTCGACCCGGACGTAGCAGCAACTCGCGAACTGGCCCGGGTCGAGGTCGATGAGCAGCCGGTTGGTGCCGCTCATCACCTCGTCCGGGGCATGGTCCCCGAGCGCGAACGCCCTGACGGCGCTGCGGAGTTGGCCCATGGTGGCGGCCGCCTGGACGCCGTGGCCCTGTACGTCGCCGATGACCAGCGCGAGACCGTCGCCGGCCTCCACGACGTCGTACCAGTCGCCGCCCACCTCCATGCCGACCGTGCCGGGCAGATACCGGCCGGCCGTCTGCACCATCGGGTGCGCCGACAACCGGTGCGGCAGCAGGGCCTCCTGGAGTCCGCGCGCGAGTGCCGCCTCGGTGTCGTAGCGCCGCGCCCGCTCCAGGGACTGCGCGATCAGACCGGCGAGCGCGGTCAGGACCGTCCGTTCCTCGGTACTGAAGTCGCGGGGCCGGTCGAAGCCGAGGATGCAGGAGCCGACCGGACGCCCGGAGGCGATCAGTGGCAGGAACGCCCGGGCACCGACCTTGGCGTCGAGGGCGATGCCCGGATAGGCGGCGGCCATCTGCTGCATCGACTCGAAGAAGAGCGGACGGCCACTGGTGAGCGTCTCGACGCCGGGCAGCCGGGCGTCCAGGCCGACACCGTCGAAGGGAGCGAGGAACCCCTGCGGGAAGCCCGTCTCCCAGGCCAGGTAGAGACGCCGGTCCTGGAGCAGGTAGATCGCCAGACGGCGGCTGCCGAACGCCGGGAGCAGCTCACGCATCACGACCTCGGACACCTGGCGCGCGGTGACCGCCTCCGCCAGGGCGATGGCGAGGACGATGGGCCTGTACAACGGCGCCGTGGCCGCGGTGCCGGACTCGTGCTCGTCGGGGGCGGGCGGCGCCGAGCGCGGGTGCTCGGTCCCGAACGGGGAGTTGCCGGTGGTCTCCGCGGCCCGGCCGAGCGGCACCACCTTGCAGGTCAGACCGCGGGGACCGGGATAGAGGGACAGGCTCAGCCAGGTCTCGCCGCCCGTGATGCCCGGAGCGCTCCCGGCGTCGTTGGTCAGCGGGCCGCGGGCGCGGAAGTGCACCGGGTCCGCGGAGAGCAGCGCGCCCCGCAGGTGATCCTCGTACGCGGGGCGGGCCATCCACGGCACCGCGTCCCACAGCGGCCGCCCCACCAGTTCGGCGCGCGGACGGCCGAGCAGTTCCGCGGCGCGCGGATTGGCGTAGGTGATCAGCCCGAGCCGGTCCACGGAGAAGACCCCCTCCGGGAGCTCGTCGGCCGCCCCGCCCGCGGCGGGTCCCGGACCCGGGTCGACGAGTACACCGCTGACGCGGTACGGCGTCCCGCCCGTCCCGCCCGACGGCCACAGGTCGAGCAGCCGCAGCCCGCCGCTGCCGGTGCGTACGGGCAGCGGGTGGGGCGGCGGGCGGCCCGCCGCCGTCTCGCGCAGCGCGGCCAGCAGCAGCCGGGGTTCGTCGTGGGCGACCGCGTCCGCGAGCGCCTCGGGCGTGCCGGGGAACGCTTCGTGCCGGGTCCCGAGCAGCGCCCACAGGGCGTCGTCGGCGATCACCCTGTTGGTGCCCGGGTCCCAGGTGAAGCCGCCGACGGTCCGGGAGGAGGGGCCCTCGGCCGGTGGGCGCGCGCACAGAGGCTCGGCGTCCCACATCACCGGATGCCCGTCCTTGGCCAGCACCGCCAGCGCCGCTCCCAGTTCCTCCGCGACGGCCGTCATCCGGTCCCGGTCCGGCAGGACCTCGGTGGCGTCCGAGGCCGGGGGGCGCAGGCAGGTGAGGACGCCGTAGGGGGTCGTGCCGCCCACCACCGGGACGTACAGCGATCCGAACCGGAACGGCAGGCCCGCCGCGAGCTGCGGGTAGCGGCGCATCGTCTCCGTCGGGTCCGCGAGCAGGACCTCCACCCCGAGCCGGTGGGCGTCGGCGACCGGGAAGGGCCGTTCCACGTGCATGCGCCACCAGGGCCGGAAGAGCGGCCCCGGCAGTCCGGCGAGCACCGCGAGACGCAGCAGGCCGGGGGTATTGGACCGCAGGTAGACGCCGCCGGCGAAGCCGCGCGCCGCGCGGATCGCGTCCGTGACCGCGTCACCGAGCAGGCTGGCCAGGGCGTCAGGAGCCCGGTCCTCGCGTTCGGCGCTCCCTGTCATCGATCTGCCCTCGTCCGCCCGCCACCAGGTGGGTAACACAGCAAGAATGCGCCTCCCAGGTCCCTGACCGCACCTCGGTGCCGCCCGCGGCACCGGGCCGGGACCCGCGCATTCCGGTCGTGCCCGGATGTGCTCAGCGCGAAGATACCGGGTCGCGCGCGGTCCGGAACCCGTTCGGAAGCCGGTGATTCATCCGGGCGGAGCCTGCTCCAGCGTCTCGGCGGCGACGGCCGCCACGGCCTCGGCCATCGCGCCGAGCGCGGGGAAGTCGAGCTTCCACTGCTGCCAGAACAGTGGCACGTCCACGCTCCGCCCCGGCAGCAGGTGGATCAGCCGTCCGTCGGCCAGCAGCGGCCGCGCCTGGACCTCCGGCACCATGCCCCAGCCCATCCCGGCCGCCACGGACGCGACGAACCCCTCAGAGGTGGGGACGAAGTGGCGCAGCGTCCCCGCCCCGCCGCCGGTGAGGGAGCGGACGAAGTCGTCCTGGAAGTCGTCGTTCCGGTCGAAGGCCACCACCGGGGCCGCGGCGATCCCCTCGTGCAGCGGCGTGCCGGCCCGGGTGCCGAGCCACTCCTCGGCGTACGCGGGGGCCGCCACCGGCAGATACCGCAGCCGCCCCAGCGCGCGGACCGAGCAGCCCGCCACCGGGTCGGGCGACGACGTCACGGCCGCCATCACCGCTCCTTCGCGCAGCAGCGCGGCCGTGTGGTCCTCGTCCTCGCGGCGCAGCTCGAAGCAGAGCCGCAGCCCGTGCGGCAGGCGGGTGAGCGCCGGCAGGAACCAGGTCGCCAGCGAGTCGGCGTTCACCGCGATCGACAGCCGGGTGGGCTCCCCGGAGCCCGGCATGCCCAGCTCGGCCTGCGCCCGGCCCTCCAGCCGGGCCAGTTGACGGGCGAACCGGACGACGATCTCGCCGGACTCCGTCGGCCGCACCGGCTTCGTCCGCATGAGCAGCACCCGGCCGGTGCGCTGTTCGAGTGACTTGACGCGCTGGCTCACCGCCGAGGGCGTCACATGGAGCGCTGCCGCCGCCGCGTCGAAGGTGCCCTCGTCGATCACGGCGAGAAGGGTGCGGACATGGTCCAGCGGCAGTTCCGTCATCACGAGCGCTAATGATACGTAAGAATCTTTAGCTGTACTCCCGACGATCTGCTTTCTAGCGTCGACGGCATGACAGACGCCCTCACCGCAGCGGTCGCCGGATTCGGCTCCGGTCTCTCCCTCATCGTCGCCATCGGCGCGCAGAACGCCTTAGTCCTGCGCCAGGGCATCCGCCGGGACGCGGTCCTCGCGGTGGTGGGCATCTGCGCCGTGTCCGACGCGGCCCTCATCGCCCTCGGTGTCGGCGGTGTCGGCGCGCTGGTGGTGGCCTGGCCCGCCGCGCTCACCGTGGTCGGCCTGGTCGGCGGCGGCTTCCTCGTCGTCTACGGAGTCCTTGCCGCCCGGCGGGTCCTGCGGCCCTCGGCACTGCGCGCAGCGACCGGATCCGCGCCCTCGTGGCGTCGCGCCGTCCTCACCTGCCTCGCCCTGACCTGGCTGAACCCGCACGTGTACCTGGACACGGTGTTCCTGCTCGGCTCGCTGGCCGCCGACCGCGGTCAGCTGCGCTGGACGTTCGCTCTGGGAGCGGCGTTCGCGAGCCTGTGCTGGTTCGCCGCCCTCGGGTTCGGCGCCCGGCTGCTCAGCCGCCCGCTGGCCCGGCCCACGGCCTGGCGGGTGCTGGACGGCCTGGTCGCCGTCACGATGATCGCGATGGGCGCCACGCTGCTCGCCGGCGCCTGAACAGCCGTACGCCGTCGCCGTCCGGCCCGCCCCCGGCTGTTCGATTCAGACCTTTGGGGACCTTGCGCACCAATCCGGTCCCCCGGGGGACACGCGGTGCTCGCGCTCGGCCATAGTGATCCCTGAATCGAAAGATGTATCAAGCAACCAGGACGAGCGTGGACACGAGCAAGAGCAACACGGACAGCGCCGCCGCGCCGCAGGACGCCGAGGCCGGGACCACGGAGCAGCCGGGGCGGACCGGATGGCGCCGGTGGGCCATGGACACCCGGCCGCTGCGGCGCCCCGCCTACCGCCGGCTGTGGTCGTCGACCGCCGTCACCGCCGTCGGCAGCCAGCTCACCGCGGTCGCCGTGCCCAAGCAGATCTACGACATCACCGGCTCCTCGGCGTGGGTGGGGTACGCGAGCCTCGCCGGACTGCTGCCGCTGGTGTTCTTCGCCCTGTGGGGCGGCGCCGTCGCCGACAGCATGGACCGCCGCAAGCTCCTGCTCATCACCAACTGCGGCATAGCCGTCACGTCGCTGCTCTTCTGGGTCCAGGCCGTCACCGGCCTGGAGTCGGTACCCGTCCTGATGGTCCTGCTCGCCCTCCAGCAGGCTTTCTTCGGGCTCAACTCCCCGGCGCGCAGCGCCTCCATCGCCCGGCTCGTGCCCGCGGACGAACTCCCCGCCGCCAACGCGCTCGGATCGACCGTCATGCAGACCGGCTCGGTGGCCGGCCCGATGCTGGCGGGTGCCCTCATCCCGCTCATCGGGCTGCCCGAGCTGTATCTGATCGACGCCCTCGCCCTGTGCGTCACCGTGTGGGCGGTCGCCAGACTGCCCGCCCTGCCCCCGCTCACCGGCGCCGGCTCACGACGGGCCGGCTGGCGCGAGGTCGCCGCCGGCTTCCGTTACATCGCCCTGCACAAGGTGCTGCTGCTGTCCTTCCTCGCCGACATCATCGCCATGGTCCTCGGCATGCCCCGCGCCCTGTTCCCGCAGCTCGCCGCCGAGACGTACGCCCCGTACGGCGAGGGACTGGCACTCGGCCTGCTGTTCGCGGCGGTCCCCATCGGCGCGGTCCTCGGCGGACTGCTGTCCGGCACGTTCTCCCGCGCCCGGCGGCACGGCCTGATGGTCATCGCCTCCGTCGCCGCCTGGGGAGCGGCCATCGCCGGGTTCGGGCTCAGCGACAGCCTCTGGTTCGCGGTGGTCTTCCTCGCCCTGGCCGGTGTGGCGGACATGGTCTCGATGGTCTTCCGCGGGGCGATCCTGCTGTCCGCCGCCACCGACGAGATGCGCGGCCGGCTCCAGGGCGTCTTCACCGTCGTCGTCGTGGGCGGCCCGCGCGTCGCCGACGTCCTGCACGGCACGGCCGGATCACTGTTCGGCGCGCAGGCCGCGGTCGCGGGAGGCGGCGCCCTGGTGGTCGTCGCGGTGCTCGTCCTGGCCTTCGTGACCCCGGCCTTGAGGCGTTACACAATCTGAATACGGAAACGACCAAGGTGGTTCTAGAGTGACCGCCATGCGGGACACGCGACCCACTTCGGAATTCCACGCGCCCAACATCAGCGTGGACAGCACGGCCCGTCTGGTCGGTGCCCTGGATGCCCAGGACGTCAACAACGGCGTGCACAGGCTGCGCTCCTGGGCCCACTCGGCCCTGGCCGTCCGCCCCGGTGAGCGGGCCCTCGACATCGGCGCCGGGACCGGCTCGCAGACCCGGAACCTCGCGGCCGCGGTCGGTCCCCAGGGCAGGGTCCTCGGCCTCGAACCGAACCCCGGACTGCGGGCCGTCGCCGAGCAGCGGGCAGCCGAGGCCGGCAGCTCGGCACGCTTCGCCGACGGGGACGCCCTGTCCCTGCCGCTGCCCGACTCCACCGTCGACGTCGTGTGGTGCGAGCGGGTGCTCCAGCACCTCGCCGAGCCGGAGAAGGCCGTCGTCGAGATCGCCCGCGTGCTGCGTCCCGGCGGTCGTGTCGCCCTGCTGGACACCGACTGGGCCACCACGATCCTGCACCCCGGCGACCCCGAGACGGTCGCCGCGCTCACCTCCGGCGCGCTGTCCGCGGCGGCCGACCCGTACTCGGGACGCAAGCTGGTGGGCCGGCTGACGGCCGCCGGACTGGTGATCGACGACCGGGGCTCGCAGGCGCTGCTCCAGGACCACACCTCCGTGGCGTGGCCGCTGATCCGGATGATGGCCGAGTCCGCGATACGCCGCGGCCTGCTCGGCGAGGCTCAGCGGGACGGCCTCTACGAGGAGCTCGCGGAGGCGGCCCGGAAGGGCGGCCTGCACATGTCGGTGACGATGTTCGGGGCTGTGGCGCACCGTCCCGCGTGAACGGGTGGCGGTGCCCGAAATGATCCGGAATATAATGGGATGGCCGTCGCTGACGGATCAGTACGCAGATTTCCCCTTGCATTGGGGGTACGCGACCATCATGTACATCGCGAGCCAAGAAGTGATCCTGGCGAATTCGACGACCAACGTGGTCGCCGCCTTCGTCGGTGGCCTGGTCATCGTGGCCGCCCTCGTCTGGGCGGTCCGGATGGGCATCAGGGTGCGGGGCCAGGAATCGGCCCCACCGACCGCCGAGGAGCAGCCCCACCTGCCCGAGGGTGGAGCGGTCCACGAGGAGCGGGAGATGAGGGAACCCGACGAGGTCCCGCACGCGGCCGACGAGAGTGAACGGCTGATGCCCTACAACATGCACTCCTCCAGCACCAAGCACGCCGACGACCAGCATCGCAAGCGCTGGCAACCGGGATCGAGCGGATCCTTCGGCAGCGGCGGGCCCGGCAGAACCTGAGCCGGGACACTCGAGGAGCCGACCGCCTGCGAGCGGCCGGCTCCTTCGTGCGCCGTGAACCGGCGGGACCGGTGCGCCGCCTACGGCAGATCCGCCGCCGACTCCTCGGGAGTGAGGTCGGGGCGCAGCCGCAACCAGGACGGCTGGCGCAGCAGGCCCGCGCGGGTACGGGTGCTGTAGCGGACCTCGCCCACCAGCCGCGGCAGCACCCAGCGTGCCTCGGCCGCGCGCGGGACCGTGTCGAAAGGGCAGCGGTCCGTCCCCGAGGCCCCCAGCAGCCGGGCCAGTTCGGTGCGCTCCGCCGCGTTCCAGCCGGTGCCCACGCTTCCGACGTAGCGCAGCCTCCCGGCGGCGCGCTGCCCCACGAGCACCGCGCCGGGCAGCCCCGACAGACGGCCCCGTCCGGGAACCCAGCCGCCCACGACGACATCGGCCGTGCGCATGTTGCGGATCTTGATCCAGGACCGTGAACGTGTCCCCGGCTCGTACACGGAGTCCAGCCGCTTGCAGACCAGCCCCTCCAGACCGTTCTCCCGCGTCGCCCGGAGCGCCAGTTCGCCGTGGCCCACCAGCGCCGCCGGCGTCGACCAGAACGGCCCCTCCAGCGCCAGCTCCTCCAGCGTCCGCCGCCGCACCTCGTAGCGCAGCCCCGTCCGATCGTCCCCGAGCCGGAGCACGTCGAACACGACCAGATGGGCGGGCGCCCGTTCCGCGAGCCGGAGCGCCTTTCCCGGCGACCCGGCGAGGCCCATCCGGGACTGCAGCAACTGGAAGTCGCCGCGGCCCTGTTCGTCCAGGACCAGCACCTCACCGTCCAGGACGGCCGGCGTCGTGCCGAGGACACCGCCGAGGGCGCGCAGTTCCGGGTAGGCCGCGGTGATGTCCTCGCCCGACCGGGCCCGCAACCGCACACTGCCGTCGCCGGGCAGATACACCACCGCGCGCTGGCCGTCGTGCTTCGTCTCGTAGGCCCAGCGCATGTCCTGTCCCTGGGACGGCAGCGTTCCGGGGGTCGCGAGCATGGGGGCGATCAGCGGCAGGTTCACAGCTGTTGTGTCGACACACCGCCGGCCGCACACGCCGGCCCGTCGCCCCTTTCCCCTGAACGGCCCCGCCCCGCACCCGTCCCCCGGGGGCCTCAGCCCTCCAGTGCCTGGGTGATCAGCGTCTGCAGCCGCAGCCCCCGGTGGGCGTCGAGTTCGCCGGACCGCCCCGACCGCACCGCCGTGGCGAACTCGCGGCGCAGCACGGGCCAGGACTCCTCGTGGTCGAGCGCCCCACCGTCGAAGACCAGTTCCGGATGCCGGCCGAACAGTTCGATCCGGGTGATGCCGCGCTCGACCTCGACCGACCCCGACAGCGAGGCCTGGCTGACCGCGCCACCCTCGTGCTCGCAGGTCAGCTCGACCCAGCGGCGCGGATCACCCACGCCGCGGACCCGGACGACCGGCCCGAGCGCTGCGTCCAGCAGATCGAGCAGATGCGGCCCGATGTCGAGCAGCGCGCCGTGCTCCAGGCGCCACGGCGTCGCGAAGTCACCGCCCAGGAAGGCGCCGCCCAGCATGCAGGACCGGGCCCCCGACACGTCGAGGGCCCGCGCCTCGTCGAGGAACCGCCGTGTGGCCGGGTGGTAGCGGTTGGTCAGGACGAGCTGGGAGACGACGCCCGCCGCGTCGATGGCGTCCACGAGCCGCCGCGCCGACGGCAGATCGAGCGCCAGGGGCTTCTCCAGGAGGAGAGCCTTGCCCGCCTCCGCGGCCCGCAGGGCGAGTTCGGCCTGAACGGCGGGCGGCACTGAGAAGGCGACCGCCTCGCAGCTGTCGAGCAGGTCCTCGAAGGACGCGGCCACCGCGGCACCGTACGGCTCGGCCGTCTCCCGGGCGGCCTCCGGCCGGCGCGCCCACACCGACGTCAGCCGCGTCTCCGGCCCGGCGGCGAGCACCCGGGCGTGCACGGCCCGCGCCCAGGGCCCCGCGCCGACGAGCCCCACCCTCACGGGGGCCTGGGTCCAGGTGGACGACGTACCGCTCACGAGCATCTCCTCTGCGGTGTACCGGGCCTGACATGCCGTCGGCCTACGGCGGCGCCGACGGAGCGGGTGCCCGGCCGTGACGGCGGCCGGGCACCGGATCTTCGGACGCGTGGACCGACTTCATCACGCCGGCCCGCCGTCCGGCCAGGGGGACGGCCGGGACGGGTCGGTCGGACGCGACTTGACCCGATCGAAAGGTGCAGCGGCCGCGGAGACTCATAGGCTGTGCGCGATGATCACCGTCGAACCGGAGGAGCGCACGTGAGACCACGCCCGCAGCAGCCCGCACGACGTACGACCGTCCTGCGCCGCGAAGCCGTCGTCGCGGCCGTCCCCGTCGCGCTCGCCGCACTGCTCACCGCCGCCGGACCCGCCACGGCGGCCGGGACCGCGGGCTCCGCGGGCGCGGGCGACCCGTACTTCCCCCTCTCGGGCAACGGCGGCTACGACGTCCGCCACTACGGCCTGACCCTCGGCTACGACCCGGCGACCCGGCACCT
This sequence comes from Streptomyces sp. NBC_01428, assembly GCF_036231965.1. Lineage (NCBI taxonomy): Bacteria > Bacillati > Actinomycetota > Actinomycetes > Kitasatosporales > Streptomycetaceae > Streptomyces > Streptomyces sp. NBC_01428. Next base: position 8,241,790 of record NZ_CP109499.1, read on the forward strand.
CGACGGCACGGCGGTCGTCACCGCCCGTGCCACGCAGCGGCTGACCCGCTTCGACCTCGACCTCAGCGGCCTGAAGGTCACCGGTGTCACCGTCGACCGCACGCGGGCGTCCTTCCGGCGTACCGGACAGGAACTCGTCGTCACCCCGCGCAAGGCCCTCCACGCGGGCCAGGAGTTCCGCGTCACCGTCACCTACGCCGGCACGCCCCGGCCCGTCACGGACCCGGACGGCTCGCCCGACGGCTGGATCCCCACGGACGACGGCGCCTTCGTGGCGGGCGAACCGCAGGGCGCGATGACGTGGTTCCCCGCGAACAGCCACCCCACCGACAAGGCCTCCTACGACTTCACCCTGACGGTTCCGCAGGGCCGGACCGCCGTCGCCAACGGGGTGCTGCTCGGACAGCGGACCAGCCACGGTCGGACCACCTTCCGCTGGCGGCAGTCCGAGCCGATGGCGGCCTACCTCGCCACGGCGACCGTCGGCACGTTCAAGGTCGAGCAGTACACCACCCGGGACGGCCTCAAGGTCTACAACGCCGTCGACCCCCGGGAGGCGGCCGACGCCGCGCCGGTCCTGAAGAAGCTGCCGTCCGTCCTCGCCTGGGAGAGCAAGCTCTTCGGCCCCTACCCGTTCCGGGCCGCCGGCGCCATCGTCGACCGGGCCCCACAGGTCGGCTACGCCCTGGAGACCCAGACACGGCCCGTCTACGACGCGGCGCCCGATCTCGGCACCCTCGTCCACGAGAGCGCCCACCAGTGGTTCGGCGACTCCGTCTCCCTGACGAAGTGGAAGGACATCTGGCTCAACGAGGGCTTCGCCACGTACGCGGAGTGGCTCTACACCGAGCAGCACGGCGGCAAGAGCGCCCAGCAGACCTTTGACGCGCTGTACGCCACCCCGGCGGACAAGGACCTGTGGGCGTTCCCGCCCGCCGACCCCGGCAGCGGCGAGCACATCTTCGAGACGCCCGTCTACGCCCGCGGTGCCATGGCCCTGCACGCGCTGCGCACCGCCGTCGGCGACCGCGCGTTCTTCCGCATCCTGCGCTGCTGGGCCACCGGTCACCGTGATGGGCACGGCACGACGGCCCAGTTCGTCCGGCTGTCCGAGCGGGAGTCCGGCAAGGACCTCTCGGGCCTCTTCCACACCTGGCTCCACACATCGGGAAAGCCCGCCTCTTCCTGAGAGACGGGCTTCCCGGGGCGTCGCCGCGGTCGGCTCAGGCCGGCCGCAGCCACACCGTCGCCAGCGGCGGCAGCGTCAGTTCGATGCTCGTCGGACGGCCGTGCATGCCGATCGCCTCGGCCTTCACCGGCTCGGGGTTGGTGACGTCGCTGCCGCCGTAGCGCAGGGCGTCGGTGTTGAGGACCTCGTGCCAGGCGGGGATGTCCTCGGGGACGCCGAGGCGGTAGTTGTGGCGTACGGCGGGGGAGAGGTGCGAGACGGCGAGGAGGGGCGTGCCGTCGGCGGCGTGCCGCAGGAACGCGAACACGTTGTCGTCGGCCGCGTCCCCCATCACCCACCTGAACCCCGAAGGATCGGTGTCGCGCTCCCACAGGGCCGGGTCGGCGCGGTACTCCTTGTTCAGGTCGCGGACGAGATCCTGCACGCCCCGGTGGTCGGCCTCGGCGCCGTAGGCGGGGTCGAGGAGCCACCAGTTCGGCCCCTCGGCCTCCTTCCATTCGCCGCCCTGCGCGAACTCCTGCCCCATGAAGAGGAGTTGCTTGCCGGGGTGGGCCCACATGAAGGCCAGGTAGGCGCGCAGGTTGGCGCGCTGCTGCCACCAGTCGCCGGGCATCTTGGAGACGAGTGACTGCTTGCCGTGGACGACCTCGTCGTGAGAGATCGGCAGCACGTAGTTCTCGCTGTAGGCGTACACCATCGAGAACGTCATCTCGTTGTGGTGGTACTTCCGGTGGATCGGCTCGTGCTGGATGTACTCCAGCGAGTCGTGCATCCAGCCCATGTTCCATTTCAGCCCGAAACCGAGCCCGCCCTCGGAGGTCGGGCGGGTGACCCCGTCCCAGGCCGTCGACTCCTCCGCCATGGTGACGACGCCGGGGTTGCGGCGGTAGACGGTGGCGTTCATCTCCTGGAGGAACGCCACCGCGTCGGGATTGTCCCGGCCGCCGAACTCGTTGGGGCTCCACTGCCCGTCCTCGCGGGAGTAGTCGAGGTAGAGCATGGAGGCCACCGCGTCGACGCGGAGGCCGTCGATGTGGAACTCCTCGCACCAGTAGGTGGCGTTGGCGACGAGGAAGTTGCGGACCTCGCGGCGGCCGTAGTCGAACTCCAGGGTTCCCCAGTCGGGGTGGTCGGCGCGCTGCGGGTCCGGGTGCTCGTACAGCGGGCGTCCGTCGAAGGCGGCGAGCGCCCAGTTGTCGCGCGGGAAGTGCGCAGGCACCCAGTCCATCAGCACACCGATGCCGGCCTGGTGGAGCGCGTCGACCAGGTACTTGAAGTCGTCGGGGGAGCCCAGCCGCGCGGTCGGCGCGTAGAAGCCGGTGATCTGGTAGCCCCACGAGCCGCCGAAGGGATGCTCGGCGACCGGCATCAGCTCGACGTGCGTGAAGCCCAGGTCCGTCACATAGGCCGGAAGCTGCTCGGCGAGCTGGCGGTAGGTCAACCCCGGCCGCCAGGACGCCAGATGCACCTCGTAGACCGAGAACGGCGCCTCGTGCAGCGGACGGCGCTTCGCCCGGGCGTCCATCCACGCGGAGTCCTGCCACGTGTGCGTCGACCGGGTCACGATCGAGGACGTCGCCGGCGGAACCTCCGTCCGGCGGGCCATCGGGTCGGCGCGCAGCGTGCGGGACCCGTCCGGGCGCGTGATGTCGTACTTGTACAGCTCGCCCTCGCCGATCCCGGGCAGGAACACCTCCCACACGCCGGACGAACCGAGCGAGCGCATCGGGAATCCCGAGGCACCGTCCCAGTGGCAGAAGTTCCCGCAGACCCGCACCCCCTGCGCGTTCGGCGCCCACACCGTGAACCGTGTTCCGGCGACGCCCTCGTGGGTCATCGGCTCCGCGCCGAGCGCCTTCCACAGCTCCTCGTGCCGGCCCTCACCGATCAGGTGCAGGTCCATCTCCCCGAGAGCGGGCAGGAACCGGTAGGGGTCCTCGGTCTCGAACTCGGTGTCCCCGTACGTCACCACCAGCGTGTACGCGGGAATCGCGTCGAGCCGCAGCACCGCCCCGAACAGCCCGTCACCCAGGTCGTCGAGCGCGGTACGGCGCCCGTCCACCACGACCGACACACCCTGGGCGTACGGCCGCAGGGCACGGAACAGCACACCGCCCGTTACGGGATGGGCCCCGAGCAGCGCGTGCGGATCGTGATGGGAGCCGGACAGCAGCCGTCCCCGGTCCGTGGGGTCCAGCGCGGCGCTGGGCTGCGCCGGCGGGGCGGCGGGCTTGGCGGGCCGTACGCGGGGGGTTGCGGAGCGGACTGTCACGGCTCGGGCCTCTCGGAGTGGGGGGTGAGGGGGATCGGTTCTCGGAAGGGGGCTCGGGGGTGGTGGTCAGGAACGGGCGGTGGCGAGTCGTCCGACCGCCGCCATCGGGACGGCCAGCCAGTCGGGACGGTGGCGGGCTTCGTAGAGCACCTCGTACACGGCGCGGTCCGTCTCGTACGCGCGGAGCAGTTCGGGTTCCTCCCGCGGGTCCCAGGCCGCGGCGACGGCGTAGCCCGCGCAGAAGGCCTCCCGGCAGCGGTCCGCCCACTCGGGGCGCCACGGCTGACGGGAACGGGCCGCGTAGTCGAAGGAGCGCAGCATGCCCGCCACATCGCGGACGGGGGACTGGACACGCCGGCGTTCGCTGATCGGACGGGCGGGTTCACCCTCGAAGTCGATCACCGACCACCGCTGTCCGGCCCGCAGGACCTGGCCGAGGTGGAGGTCGCCGTGGATGCGCTGGGCGGGGCGGACGGCGGAGTCCAGACCGGCGAGGGCGTCGAAGGCGGACCGCAGCCCTTCGGCATGGGGCTGGAGTTCGGACACGGACCGGACCGCCGCGTCGAGCCGCTCGTGCATCGCGTCCGCGAGCCGCTTGTTGCCGCCCGGGCTCGGCGGGTCGAGGGGGAACGCCGTGGCCAGCGCGAGATGCACCTCCGCGGTCGCCCGTCCCAGTTCGTACGCCTCCTCGGTGAAGTCGTTCTCCGAGGTGAGCGAGGCGAGGGCGAGCGTCCAGCCGTCGGCGGCGTCGCGCAGGTAGGGCTGGAGGACACCGAGGGTGGCGTCCTGCGGCTCCGAGGTACGGAACCAGGCCGCGGGCGGGGGGACCCGGGTGCAACCCTGGCGGGCCAGCGCCCGCGGCACCTCCAGGTCCGGGTTGATGCCGGGCTGGACGCGCCGGAAGACCTTCAGTATGAACGCGTCCCCGTACACCAGAGAGGAGTTGGACTGCTCCGCGTCGAGCAGCCGCGGTGCGAGACCGCCCGGCACCGTGACGCGCGGATCGCGCTCGAAGCACAGCGGGCCCGCCGAGCCCGGGACGCGCAGGCGCTCCAGCAGGAGCCCCGCCGCCTTGGGGTCGTGGAAGGCGTCGTACACGGTCAGTTCGGCCAGCGGACCGGTGCTCGCCCGGCCGATGAAGGCGTGCGCGAGCTGCGGGGGCAGGACCTTCCGTACGCCGAGGAGCAGTTGGTAGCAGTCCTCGGCCGGGGGAGTGCCGGCACCGCTGTGGGCGGGCGACCCCAGGTGTTCGGTGCGGACGAGCAGATGCAGGCACCCCGGGTACAGCTCGGTCGACGACACCAGCGTCAGGTCCGTGACGGGTCTGCCCTTGCCGGCGAACCAGCGCTGCCGCGGCAGCCAGGCGCGCAGCATCTCGGCGAGCGAGGTGAGCAGCGGAGCGGGACCGAGGCCGCTCGGACGGTGCAGAGCGGTCTTCGCCATGGCGACACGTCCTTTCAGGTGCGGGCGGGCTGTGGGCTGCACGGCTTCACGAGCGCTTCGCGCCGACGGGGGCGGCCCCGTTGCGCAGCCGGAACCAGTAGAAGCCGTGTCCGGCGAGGGTGAGCAGGTAGGGGAGTTCGCCGATGGCGGGGAAGCGGACGCCGCCGATGAGTTCGACGGGGTGGCGGCCGGTGAACTCGCGGAGGTCGAGTTCGGTGGGCTGGGCGAAGCGGGAGAAGTTGTGGACGCACAGGACGAGGTCGTCCGTTCCGTCCTCGTTGGAGGGGGCCTCGCGCAGGAAGGCGAACACGGCGGGGTTCGAGGACTGGAGTTCGGTGTAGGAGCCGAGTCCGAAGGCGGGGTTCTGTTTGCGGATCTCGATCATGCGGCGGGTCCAGTGCAGCAGCGAGGAGGGCGAGGACATCGACGCTTCGACGTTGGTGACCTGGTAGCCGTAGACGGGGTCCATGATCGTGGGCAGGAACAGGCGGCCGGGGTCGCTGGAGGAGAATCCGGCGTTGCGGTCGGGGGTCCACTGCATGGGGGTGCGCACGGCGTCGCGGTCGCCGAGCCAGATGTTGTCGCCCATGCCGATCTCGTCCCCGTAGTAGAGGATCGGGCTGCCGGGCAGGGAGAGCAGCAGGGCGGTGAAGAGTTCGATCTGGTTGCGGTCGTTGTCGAGCAGCGGGGCCAGGCGGCGGCGGATGCCGATGTTGGCCCGCATGCGCGGGTCCTTGGCGTATTCGGCGTACATGTAGTCGCGTTCTTCGTCCGTGACCATTTCGAGGGTGAGCTCGTCGTGGTTGCGCAGGAAGATGCCCCACTGGCAGTTGCTCGGGATCGCGGGTGTCTTGGCGAGGATCTCCGAGACGGGGTAGCGGGACTCACGCCGCACGGCCATGAAGATGCGGGGCATGACGGGGAAGTGGAACGCCATGTGGCACTCGTCGCCGCCGGAGGGGAAGTCGCCGAGGTAGTCGACGACGTCCTCGGGCCACTGGTTCGCCTCCGCCAGCAGCACCGTGTCCGGATAGTGCGTGTCGATGTCGGTCCTGACCCGCTTGAGGAACTGGTGCGTGGCCGGCAGGTTCTCGCAGTTCGTGCCCTCCTGCTGGTACAGGTACGGCACGGCGTCCAGCCGGAACCCGTCGATCCCCAGATCGAGCCAGAACCGCAGGGCCGCCAGGATGTCCTCCTGGACCTTCGGGTTCTCGTAGTTGAGGTCGGGCTGGTGGGAGAAGAAGCGGTGCCAGTAGTACTGCTTGCGGACCGGGTCGAAGGTCCAGTTGGAGGCTTCGGTGTCGACGAAGATGATCCGGGCGTCCTGGTACTGCTTGTCGTCGTCGGCCCAGACGTAGTAGTCGCCGTAGGGGCCGTCGGGGTTGGCGCGGGACTCCTGGAACCACGGGTGCTGGTCGCTGGTGTGGTTCATGACGAAGTCGATGATGACGCGCATGCCGCGTTGGTGGGCGGCGTCGACGAACTCCACGAAGTCGGCGAGGTCGCCGAACTCGGGCAGGACGGCGGTGTAGTCGGAGACGTCGTAGCCGCCGTCGCGCAGGGGGGACTTGAAGAAGGGGGGCAGCCACAGGCAGTCGACGCCCAGCCATTGCAGGTAGTCGAGTTTGGCGGTGAGGCCTTTGAGGTCTCCGACGCCGTCGCCGTTGCTGTCCTGGAACGAGCGCACCAGGACCTCGTAGAAGACGGCGCGCTTGAACCACTCGGGATCGCGGTCCTTGGCCGGGGTGTCCTCGAACGTATCCGGGACGGGCTCATTGACCATCATGCGGGGGACCCTCCGATCCGCGGTGCCGGGCCGACAGTGAAGACGTGTGCGCCGCCCGGACCCAGGCGCACAAAGTTGGACCTGCCCCAGTTGTAGGTCTCGCCGGTGAGCTCGTCGCGCACCGGCACGCGCGCGTCCCGGCTCAGACCGAGGCGCGGCATGTCCAAGGACACTGTCGCCTGCCGGGTGTGGTGGGGGTCCAGGTTCGCCACGACGACCACCGTGTCGTCACCCGAACGCTTGCTGTACGCGATCAGGGAGTCGTTGTCGGCTTCGTGGAAGTGGAGGTTCCGCAGTGCGCGCAGGGCCGGGTGATCGCGCCGGATCCGGTTGAGCCGCGTGATGAGGGGGGCGATGGTGCGGCCGTCGCGGTCGGCGGCGGTCCAGTCGCGCGGGCGCAGTTGGTACTTCTCCGAGTGGAGGTAGTCCTCGCCGCCCTCCCGGGCCACGGCGTTCTCGCACAGCTCGTACCCCGCGTACACGCCCCACGTCGGCGAGAGGGTCGCGGCGAGCACGGCCCGGACCTCGAAGGCCGGCCGGCCGCCGTGCTGGAGATAGCCGGGCAGGATGTCGGGGGTGTTGGCGAAGAAGTTGGGCCGCATGTGCGCGGCCGCCTCACCGGACAGCTCCGTGAGGTACTCCGTCAGTTCCTGCTTGGTGTTGCGCCAGGTGAAGTAGGTGTACGACTGCTGGAAGCCGACCTCGGCGAGGCGCCGCATGACCGCGGGCCGGGTGAACGCCTCGGCGAGGAAGATCACGTCGGGGTCGGTCGCGTTGATCTCCGCGATGATCCGCTCCCAGAAGACGACGGGCTTGGTGTGCGGGTTGTCGACGCGGAAGATGCGGACGCCGTGGTCCATCCAGTGCCGCAGCACCCGGACCGTCTCGGTGACCAGGCCCGGCATGTCCTTGTCGAAGGCGATCGGGTAGATGTCCTGGTACTTCTTCGGCGGGTTCTCCGCGTAGGCGATCGTGCCGTCGGAGCGGTGGTGGAACCACTCCGGGTGCTTCTCCACCCACGGGTGGTCCGGCGAGCACTGGAGCGCGAAGTCGAGCGCGATCTCCAGGTTCAGCGAGGCGGCCCGGGCCACGAAGGCGTCGAAGTCCTCCAGGGTGCCCAGGTCGGGGTGGATCGCGTCGTGGCCGCCCTCGGGGGAGCCGATCGCCCAGGGCACGCCGACGTCCTCGGGGGCGGCGGACAGGGTGTTGTCGGGACCCTTGCGGAAGGTGGTGCCGATGGGATGGATCGGCGGGAGGTAGACGACGTCGAAGCCCATCTCCGCGATGGCGGGCAGCCGTTCGGCCGCGGTGCGGAACGTGCCGTGCACCGGCGGATCCAACTGCCCGGACTCCGAGCGCGGGAAGAACTCGTACCAGGAGCCGTACAACGCCCGCTCCCGCTCCACCAGCAACGGCAACGGGAGCGAACGGGTGAGCCGTTCGCGCAGCGGGTGGCCGGCGAGAGCGGCGTCCACCTCCGGGCGGAGAGCCGCCGCGAGCCGGTCGGCGGGCGTGCGGGAGTCGTCGCGCAAGGCGTCGGCGGCGGCCCGCACGCTGTCCCGGCCCGCGCCCTCGGGGATCCCGGCGGCGGCCCGCTCGTACAGCGCGGCGCCCTCCTCCAGGACGAGACCGACGTCGAGCCCGGCGGGAACCTTGATCTCCGCGGCGCGCCGCCACCCGGTCACCGGGTCGCTCCACGCCTCCACCTGATACGTCCAGCGGCCGGTGGCCGTCGGGGTGACGTCGGCGCCCCAGCGGTCGGTGCCGGGGGCCAGTTCGCGCATCGGGGTCCACGGGCCCGGGCGGCCTTCGGGATCGCACAGGACGACATCGGCGCCGACCACGTCATGACCCTCGCCGAAGAGCGTGGCGGTGACCTGGAACGTCTCACCGGCGACGGCCTTGGCGGGCCGCCTGCCGCAATCGACGACCGGCCGCACGTCCACGACGGGGATACGGCCGGTGTCCGTGTGCGCGTCCATGGGTCTCGCCTCCGCGGTTTCTGGGCCCGACGCGTCACGCTCGCCGCCGAGGATCCCTGTCGTGTGCGGTCCTTGTGACCGTCCTTCAGATCCGTGCCGGAACGTCCTGGATGTAGACCTCGGCGGCGTCCGCCGCCTCGCGCGCGCAGCGCTTCCCCATCAGGACGCACAGGGTGTAGCCGGTGTTCTCGAAATTCCCCCGCACCACGTGGTCGGCGGGGGTCGCCAGATGCAGACGTTCCCAGGCCCGGTACCGCTCCAGATGCCGGGCGACCTCGGATTTGGCAGGCAGCAGCATCACGCTGGTCACCTTCCCGATCTCTCGACCGCGCACGGCTCGCCCGGGAGGCGAGTGAGGGCCGCACGCGAAGGGGAGCCGGTCCGTCACGCACCGACACCCTCACTCATGGTGCCTGTACGGGCACCGAGCGTCTTGTTGGTTCTTCAACTACGGCGGCGCCGCGCGCGACGGTCCCGGCCGCTCTCGAGTTGCACGTATGGAGTAGCACTCCCACTCTGGGAGTGACTCAGGAGCGATCACTGCTCACGCTTCGTGTTCGGGGCCCGGTCCCACAGGGATCCGGGAAGGGGCGAGAGCCTCGCCGGTGAGGAGCAAACGACGATGAAAGCCGCAGTTCCCTGCTACTACCACCTCGACGTGGAGCTCAGCCCCGAAAGGGTCGGACAGGTCAAGCGCATTCTGGCCGCACACCTCCGGTACTGGAACCTGGAGAATCTCGTCGAGTCCGTCTGCCACTGTGCCGAAGCGCTGCTTCGCACGATCGAGCAGCACGCCACGGACAAGAACACGACCATCGAGATGTGGTGGAACGGCCAGCGACTCATCGCCGCCGTCTCGGACAACAGTCAGGACATCCGTCCGCACAACGCGCCCCAGGGATGTCTTGCCCAGATCGCCGCGCTGAGCGACGGCTGGGGCGGCTGTGCCACCGACGTCGGCGGCAAGATCATCTGGTTCTCGTGGCGTGCCCGCGCGGCCGAACACGCCCCGCTGGACCCGCCGCTGCCGGCCCCCAGCCTGCGCGAGGCGCGGCGGACGCCCCGGTACCTCGTGCTGCCGGAGACCGCCCTGTCCACCGCCCGCGACGACAGCGAGGCGGTCGCCGCCCGCGGATGAACCCGCCAGGACAGGCGGTCGTGCCCACCGTACGGTGATCACGTGCTCACCACCTGGAACGGGCGCCCCTACCCGCTGGGGGCGACATACGACGGCGAAGGAACCAACTTCGCCCTGTTCACCGAAGTCGCCGAGCGCGTCGATCTCGTCCTGATCGACGCGCTCGACGACGTCCGGACGGTCCCGCTCACCGAGGTCGACGGCTTCGTGTGGCATGCCTACCTCCCGGGCGTCGGCCCCGGGCAGCGTTACGCCTATCGGGTGCACGGCCCCTGGGACCCGGCCGCGGGCCACCGGTGCAACCCGGCGAAGCTGCTGCTCGACCCGTACGCCAAGGCGGTCGACGGGCAGGCCGACAACGATCCCTCCCTCTTCGAGCACGATCCCGGCGGCCCGTCCTCCGCCGACAGCGCGGGCCACACCCTGCTCGGCGTGGTCACCGACAGCGCCTTCGACTGGGGCGACGACCGGCCACCGCTGCGCCCCTACGCCGAGACGGTGATCTACGAGGCCCATGTGCGCGGCCTGACCCGGACGCACCCCGGGGTGCCCGAGGAACTCCGCGGTACCTACGCGGGCCTGGCCCACCCCGCCGCCATCGAGCACCTGACCTCGCTCGGGGTGACGGCGGTCGAGCTGATGCCGGTGCACCAGTTCGCCCAGGACGGTTTCCTGCGCGACCGCGGCCTGTCGAACCACTGGGGGTACAACACGATCGGCTTCTTCGCGCCGCACAACGCGTATGCGGCCCACGGCACCCGGGGCGAGCAGGTCGCCGAGTTCAAGTCGATGGTCAAGGCACTGCACGCGGCCGGCCTCGAAGTGATCCTCGACGTCGTCTACAACCACACCGCCGAAGGCAACGAGAACGGCCCCACCCTCTCCTTCCGCGGCATCGACAACGCCGCCTACTACCGCCTGGTGGAGGGCGACCGGGCGCACTACTACGACACCACCGGCACCGGGAACAGCCTGCTGATGCGGCACCCCAACGTGCTCCAGCTGATCATGGACTCGCTGCGCTACTGGGTCACCGAGATGCACGTGGACGGCTTCCGCTTCGACCTGGCGGCCACCCTGGCCCGGCAGTTCCACGAGGTGGACCGGCTCTCGGCGTTCTTCGACCTGATCCAGCAGGACCCGGTGGTCGGCCGCGTGAAACTCATCGCCGAGCCCTGGGACGTGGGCGACGGCGGCTACCAGGTCGGGAACTTCCCGCCCCTGTGGTCGGAGTGGAACGGCAAGTACCGTGACTGCGTGCGGGACTTCTGGCGTTCCGGCGACCACACCCTCGGCGAGTTCGCCTCCCGGCTGACCGGATCCTCCGACCTCTACCGGCACGACCGCCGACGGCCGCGCGCCGGCATCAACTTCGTCACCGCGCACGACGGGTTCACCCTGCGCGACCTGGTCTCCTTCAACGACAAGCACAACGACGCCAACGGCGAGGGCAACCGCGACGGCGACAACGACAACCGGTCCTGGAACTGCGGCGCGGAGGGCCCCACCGACGACGAGGGCGTCCTCGAACTGCGCGGCCGGCAGCAGCGCAACCTCCTCGCCACCCTGCTGCTCTCCCAGGGCGTCCCGATGATCTCCCACGGCGACGAACTCGGCCGCACCCAGCGCGGCAACAACAACGCCTACTGCCAGGACAACGAGATCTCCTGGATCGACTGGAGCCTCACCGACGAGCAGCGGGACCTCATGGAGTTCACCCGGCGTGCCATCGCCCTGCGCGCCGCCCATCCCGTCCTGCGCCGCCGCCGGTTCTTCCTCGGGGACACGGTGACGCACGAGGGCCAGCCGCTGCCCGACCTGATGTGGCTGCGCCCCGACGCCCGCGAGATGACCGACGAGGACTGGACCCGCTCCGACGCCCACGCCGTCGCGGCCTTCCTCAACGGCGACGCGATCGCCGAGACCGACCCGCGCGGCGGCCGGGTGGTCGACGACTCCTTCCTGCTCCTGCTGAACAGCCACTGGGAGCCCGTCGTCTTCCGCCTGCCCGACGCCACGTACGGCGAGCGGTGGGCGGCGCGGATCGACACCGCCGACCCCCTGGGCGTGCCGGACGAGTCGGAACGCAAGGCGGGCACCGACGTCCGGGTCGAGGCCCGCGGTCTCGTGCTGCTGTCCCGACCGCCCAGGACCGGAGGTCGGGCGTAGGCTGGTCGTGAATCGGGCTGGAACGGGCGCATCGGACCCATCGGCGGGACCGGCGACGGGCCCAGGGACCGGCACCGCAACCCCGAGCGGTCCCCGGATGCGGTGAACCCACATGGCCATGACGCCGGCAGAAGCGGCGCGCAAGGAACTCTCCGGTTTCGAGGGGCAGCTGATCGGTCCCGACGACTCCGGTTACGACGAGGCCCGTGCCGTCTACAACGGGATGATCGACCGGCGGCCCGCCCTGGTGGCGCGCTGCACCGGTCCCGAGGACGTCGCCCGGGTGATCGGCTTCGCCCGGGACCACGCGCTCCCGCTCGCGGTCCGGGGCGGCGGCCACCACGGCGCGGGCCTCGGCACCTGTGACGACGGGGTGGTGCTCGACCTCTCCCCGCTCAAGGACATCGAGGTCGACCCGGCCGCACGGACGGTGCGCGTCGGCGGCGGCTGTGTCTGGGGCGAGGTCGACCGGGCCACCAACGAACACGGGCTGGCCACACCGAGCGGCATCATCTCCACCACGGGCGTCGCCGGCATCACGCTCGGCGGCGGCCTCGGCCACCTCAGCCGCAAATACGGCCTGACCATCGACAACCTGCTGGAGGCCGACCTCGTCCTCGCGAGCGGCGAGCATGTCCGGGCGAGCGCCGACGAGAACGCCGACCTCTTCTGGGCGATCCGGGGCGGTGGCGGCAACTTCGGCGTCGTGACCTCCTTCCTGTTCCGGCTGCACGAGGTGGACACGGTCGTCGCCGGGCCCACCTTCTGGCCGGCCGAACTCGGCGCCGAGGTCCTCACCGCGTACCGCGACTTCCTCCCCGACGCCCCGCGCGAGCTGGGCGCCTTCTTCCTGTTCGGCTCGGTCCCGCCGGGACCGCCGTTCCCGGAGGAGACCCATCTGCGGAAGGTCTGCGGCGTGGTCTGGTGCCACCTCGGCGAGGACACCGACGCGGCCGCCCGGGCGATGGCGCCCCTGCTCGACGCGCTGCCCGCGCCCCTGCTGCACGGCCCGGCCCCGATGCCGTTCCCCGCGCTGCAGTCCGCGTTCGACGGCGTCTACCCGCCAGGCGACCAGTGGTACTGGCGCGCCGACTTCGTCGACGAGATCCCCGACGAGGCCGTCACCGTGCACGCGCGGTTCGGCTCCGAACCGCCGACCTGGAAGTCGACCATGCACCTCTACCCGATCGACGGCGCCGTCCACGACCACGCCGCCGAGGACACCGCCTGGAGCTACCGCGACAGCCGCTGGGCCTCGGTCTTCGCGGGGGTGGACTCCGACCCGGCCAACGCCGGTCTCGTCGAACGGTGGAGCGTCGAGTACTCCGACGCGCTCCACCCGTACTCCGCGGGCGGCGCGTACGTGAACATGATGATGAACGAGGGGCAGGAGAGGGTGCGGGCCGCCTACCGCGGCAACTACGACCGGCTGGCCCGGGTGAAGGCCGACCGGGATCCCCACAACCTGTTCCGCCTCAACCAGAACATCGAGCCGGCGTGACGCCCGGGAAACGTGATGTGCAGCACGCGCGGAATTAGCCCTCCCGGGTGACGCGGAAACGTTCTGGCTGGGCACGGCTTGATCGCTGATCAAGGAAAGCGAAATACCTGGCCACAGGGTGTCCGGCTCATTTGACACGTCGTTGAGGGCACAGATAGGAACAACTCTCTGAAGTGGAGAGGTGAACTGTGCGCGAGCCGAACGTGGTCGGGGACTGGCAGGAGTACGACGAGCATGCCGGCCTGCGTGTCCGCGTCCACGGGGTGGAGAAGGCGGAGCCCCCGCGGGGGCGGGACGACGCCGCCGACGACCTCACCTACTTCCGGTTCCGGGTGACCGTCGAGAACCGCACCACCGAGCATTTCGGCATCCACCTCGAAGACGGCCAGATCGACATCCGCGTCGGCCCCGACGGTGAGAGCGCCTTCCTCGACTGGCGGAACTCGCAGTTCATCGAGGGCTTCGACGTCTATCCGCTGCGGCGGGCCACGGCGGTCCTCTTCGCCGCGGGACCCGACACCGCGCTGCACCGCGTGGACATCCAGGTGGCGCTCAAGGTGGACGACGAGTGGGCCGAGCGCTTCCTGTGGGCCGGCGGCGTCGAGAACGACGAGGTCCTCGAAGGGGACACCCGCCCCGACACGGCCCGGGACAGCCTGGCCTGTCAGGTGAGCAACTTCCTCCGGCGCGAAGCGGAGTCCTGAAGCAGCCCCTGACGGCTCGGCTCCGGTCACCTCGGCCGACGCGGCCCACCCGGCGACACGATGCCGGGCGACCGGTGTGCTCCGATCTGCCCGGCTAGGGTCGGCTGATGAGCCGAACCGAAGCGCGCTCCGAAGGGGCGGGGCCGTTCACCACCCGGCTGACCTGGCGTCTCATGGACGGGCGGACGGCCGTCTGGGAGTCGCGGCGGGCGCGCAAGCGGGGCCTGCTCAGCGTCCGTGAACCGGGAGAGACGGCGGCCCGTTCCCGGCGGGCGGACACCGTGTCGATCGGCCGGCTGCGCAGACTGAACACTGTCGCGGCCACCGCGTTCACGGTCGGCGGTGCCCTGTTCGCCCTCGGCGCCGGAGTGGCCCAGTACGGATCGCACGGCTCCTCGGGCGCCTGGATCTACTTCGTCGGCGGCCTCTTCTTCAACACCGGCGGCTACGCCTCCCTGCTGCAGGCGGTCAACGCCCCACGCCAGGACAGCACGGCGGGTGTCCTCGCCGGGCGCCGCTGGAGATGGTGGAGCTACGAGCCCGGACGGATCGACTGGCTGAGCACCTTCGTGCTGTTCGTCGGAACACTCGTGTTCGGCGTCAACCTGCTGGACTCGCTGCTGCAGGGCCTGTCGGTACAGCAGGTGAACCGGCTGATCTGGGCCCCCGACCTCGTCGGCTGTGCGCTGTTCCTGGTCTCCGGGCACCTCGCGCTGGTGGAGGTCTGTCACGGCCGTCCGCGTGTGCTCGCCCACGAGGTGGGCTGGTGGATCGTCGCGATCAACCAGCTGGGCTCGGTGCTCTTCCTCGTCTCGGCGCTGGCCGCCTTCACCCGCCCCGAGACGGGCAGCCTCGTGAACATCGACATCGCCAACTGGGGGACCCTCGCCGGAGCGCTCTGCTTCTCGGCCGGGGGAGTGATCCAGTTCTTCGAGCGTCCCTGAGATCGTGCGCGGCGGGCGCGCGGACGGTCAGCGGTCGCCGGCCGGGTTGCCCTCGACCCACTGGATGAGCAGCTTCCGTACGTACGGGTTGCCCTCCTGGGCGGCGTGCGCCAGTCGCTCCGCGCTCGCCCGTGCCGTCCGCCAGCCCGCGGGACCGTCCTCGTCGTGGGCCCGGTCCGCGGCGGACAGGGCGTCGGCCGCGAGAAGGCGCAGCTCCTCCGCCAGGTCGTCGTCCGCGGCGGCCCGGTACGCCTCCAGGCGCAGCGCGGCAAGGTCCGCGGGGGAGGGGGCGGGCCGCACGGGCGGCTGCGCGTAACCGCTCACCGCTATCACCACGCAGAAGGTGGCGACGTCCCGCCGGCTCTCCGACTGGCCCTTCGCGACGGCGGGCGCCAGCCAGCTGGAGGCCCGACGGTGCGAGACCGCCGTGGCCGCGACGAGGGCGACGGCAAGGATCGTGAACGGGACCCAGCCACCGAGGAACCAGCCGATCGGCCCGAGCACCAGAAAGCAGACGGCACTGCTCATCCATATGCGACGGCGGCCCAGTCTCAGGTGTCGTGGATCCATGGGCCTCAGTGTCGCAGGGGCGTGCGCGGCGCGAGGAGGGGGCGGGCGATTCGCACGGGCCCGTCGTCTTTCGGCCCCCGTCGCGCCAGGTGTGAACGGCGGGTGCCGAATGGCCGGAGTTCGTCCTGTCCGCCCCGGCCCGCCCTCCATACGATTCGGTCGCTCCCCGGGCTTCACGGCTCCTTCACAATCGGGGGCGGGCTGCGCATGCCGTCATGTCATGTGCATGCTCAAAGGAGCCGGACGTGTCCAGCGCAACGGTCCGCGACGGTCCCCCCTACGTACGGGGGACCGCACCCCCCTTTCACCGCGGCGCACCTCCGTGCCGCCGCCGGAACACCGACGCAACGGATTGGAACACCATGGCTGGTGGGCTTTTTCTGGGTGGCGCGATCGCCGCCCTGTTCGCCGCGGCGCTCCCCCTGTCGGACCCGTCCTCCGGGATCGTCGACCCGCCCCCGGACAAGATCGTCATCAAGGTCGCCACGGTGAACGGCTCGGGCTGCCCCCAGGGCACCGCCGCCGTCGCTGTCTCTCCCGACAACACCGCTTTCACGGTGACCTACAGCGAGTACCTCGCCCAGGTCGGGGGCAACGCCGACCCGACCGCGTTCCGCAGGAACTGTCAGCTCAACCTGATCGTCCACGTCCCCCAGGGCTTCACCTACGCCGTCGCCAGCGCCGACTACCGCGGGTTCGCCTCGCTGCAGCGCGGCGCCGCCAGTACGGAGAAGGCCTCGTACTACTTCCAGGGGTCCTCCAGCACGGCCGCCATCACCCACCCCTTCCGTGGCCCCTACGACGACAACTGGCAGACCACGGACACCACGGAGTGGTCCCAACTGGTCTGGGCCCCCTGCGGA
Source organism: Streptomyces sp. NBC_01428 (assembly GCF_036231965.1). Taxonomy (NCBI): domain Bacteria; kingdom Bacillati; phylum Actinomycetota; class Actinomycetes; order Kitasatosporales; family Streptomycetaceae; genus Streptomyces; species Streptomyces sp. NBC_01428. The sequence continues at coordinate 8,258,351 of NZ_CP109499.1, forward strand.
GTTCAGCGCAACTTCAACATCAACACGGAACTGCGTGTCAACGCGGGCACCTCGACGCCCGGCAGCAGCAGTTTCATGACCATGGACTCGACGGACGGTGACATCAGCACCGTCTACCACCTCGCCTGGAAGGAGTGCCCCGCCTCCTGACCCGTCGGCCCGACGGGCAGCGGCTCGGCCGGCTCCCTCGCAGGGGAGCCGGCCGAGCCGTCACGCGCACACCGGCGGCGCCGCCGGACGGGTGCCTAGGGCAGCAGCTTGTCGAGCGCCGCCGGACCCTCCTTCTCGAGCTTGCGCTCCGCCCAGGCGAGGTTCTCGGGCGTGACGTCGCGGCCGGCGGCGAGCACCAGATCCTCGGCCGTCACGGGCCCCTCGGTCCCGGTGTGCAGCAGCGCGTCGGGGGTCGCCCGGTCCTCGGGGGGTACGGACGCGTCGGGCTGGCTCGTTGACATGGTCTCTCCCTGTTCCGCCTGATCTGTCTCTCACGCTACGGGCATTCCGTACACCCCGCGCGACGCGCCCGTGGCCCTCCCGGCCCGCGGGCGGCCGTGACGGAGCTGCCCCCCGTTCGGCCGAACTGCGATGTCCCTCGCCGCTTCCGGAGGTGATGGTGGAGGAGCTCGCACCCCCACACCGAAGGAGCTTGGAATGCGTATTCGTCTGATGGCAGCCGCCGGACTCGCCAGTGCCGCCCTGCTGGCCACCGCCGGGACCGCCGCCGCCGACCCCGGTCCCGACGCGGTCGGTGTCGCGGCGAACAGCCCCGGCGTCCTGTCCGGCAATGTCGTCCAGATCCCCGTGGACCTCGACCTCAACGTCTGTGGCAACACGGTGAACGTGGTGGGGCTGCTGAACCCGGCGCTCGGCAACTACTGCGAGAACGACTGACGATCGCGGTCCGCCGGGCAGGGTCCGTCCCTGCCCGGCGCACGGCAGGAGCCGGCGGGTGTCTCCCGTCGGCTCCTCGTCGTTCCCGGTGAACTCCTCCCGTGCGGTCAGTCGTTGCCCGACGTCCATCACCTTGGTCTGTACATGCCTATCCCGGCGGGGTCAGACTGTGCGCCGACCAGTCACCCCCCACCGAGGAGCAGACCTGATGCGCACGACCGCACGGCAACGTTGTCACCCGGTCCTGGCCGGTCTCGTCACACTCGCCACGGCCGCCGTCCTCTCCGTCGTCACCGGCGCGCCCGCGACGGCCGCCGACACCTGGAACGAGGTGGGATCGGACCGCGCCGACCCGCTGACCGAGAGCCAGGGTCTCGCCTCCGTCGAGGTGCCCGCGAACAGCCCCAACCGCTACACCGGCATCGGCACGATCCCCGTCGGGGTGAGCAGCCGCGGCTGGAACCACGTCGGCGACCCCGACACCTCCTCCGACGGGCATTACATCGAGCCCTACCAGAGCGACTCCGGCACTTCCAAGATGTTCCGGGTGCAGGCACCGGGCGGCGCCTGGTCGGAGTACGTGCACGCGCTCGGCGCGGGCGAGGCGCCGAACAACTCGTTCGTCGCCGTCACGCCGGGCGGATCGTGGATGGTCTCCGGCGAGTACGGCACGATGGACCGGCTGCTGGTGTTCCCCACCCCCGGGGTCAACCCGGCCACCTCGCCCGGGGCGAACCTCCCGCAGGCCTCCACCGTCCACCTCGACCACGGCGTACGGGACGTACAGGGCTGCGACTTCGTCACGTCCACCCGGCTGCTGTGCTCGTCCGACGACCCGGCCGGCACCCTCTTCGGCATCACCAAACCGCTCCTCCAGATCGACCTGACCGCCGAGCCGAACGGCACCGCGGACGTGACGGGCCATGTCACCGCGCTGCGCCAACTGCCGCTGCGCAGCTCCTGCTCGGGCACCTTCGAGGCCGAGGGCATCGACTACGACCGGCGGACCGCCACCCTGCGCGTGATCGTCGTGTCACCGGGCTTCTGTGTTCTGACCGACAGCAAGACCTACCGCTTCACCAGGAGTTGAGCCCACACTTCGGTGACGGAGCGGGCGCGTACCCCCTCGGGCCTCCTCCGGGGGCGAAGGGGGGCGTACGCGCCCGAACGGGGTAGGTCTATCGTCAGAGGCAGATTCAGAGTGATGGGGGGGTGGCCGGCTGTGGTGCAGGACGAAGCCGTGATCGGCTGCACGGGGGAACTGCTCATCGGCACACGTGGATCCGCCGGTCCCGGCGAGATCCTGGTGCGAGTGAGAGGCGGATCCGAGACCTTCCTCGCCTGGTCTCGGGAGCCCCTTCCGATCGGGGCGACCGTGCTCGTGATCGAGTCCCGAGGATGCCGTGAGGTCGACGTCATCCGGTGGACGGATCCGCTGGACGCGCTCGACGGCGACGCCGTCGGCGCAGGCTGAGGAGGAGAAGTATGTTCGGTTATCGCGTTCCCGCTCCCGATGAGGCGATGTTGATCTCGGGTGGCAGGCGGGGACTGGGGGGCGCGCCGTTCCGCGTGGTGACGGGGCACGGCAAGTTCGTGCTGCCGGTCTTCCGCAAGACCCGCTTCCTGACGCTGTCGATGTGCGAGTCCGAGGTCACCGAGACCTGTGTGACCAGGCAGGGCATCTCGCTGCACGTCCGTGCCGTGATCGCGTTCAAGGTCGGCAACGACACCGAGAGCATCATCAACGCCGGGCAGCGGTTCCTGTCCGACCAGGACCAGATGTCGATCCTGACGGGCCGCATCTTCGCGGGGCATCTGCGGTCCATCATCGGCTCGATGACGGTCGAGGAGATCGTCACCGAGCGGCAGAAGCTCGCCGCCGAGGTCCTGGACACCTCGAAGCTGGAGATGGCGAAGATCGGCCTGATCGTCGACTCGCTCCAGATCCAGTCGATCGACGACGGTGACACCGGCTACATCGACGCGATGTCGGCGCCCCACAAGGCCGCCATCCAGCGCCAGGCCCAGATCGCCCAGGCGCAGGCCACGCAGGCCTCCGTCGAGGCCCAGCAGGTCGCGGCGCGCAACCAGGCCGAGTACGCCCGGCAGACCGCGATCGTGCAGGCCGAGTACTCGGCGGAGGTGGACCGGGCGCAGGCGCAGGCCGCTCAGGCCGGCCCGCTCGCCCAGGCCCACGCCCAGCAGGAGGTGCTCGCGGCGCAGACCGAACTCGCCGAGCGCGCCGCCCAGTTGCGCCAGCAGCAGCTGGTCGCCGAGATCGTCCGGCCGGCCGAGGCCGAGGCCGAGCGCATCAAGGTGCTCGCCATCGCCGACGCCGAGCGCATGAAGATCCAGGCCGAGGCGGCCGCCTCGCACGACCGGGTCGCGCTCGACCGGATGCTGATCGACCAGCTCCCCCTCATCGTGAAGGAGGCGGCGGGCGGTCTCGCCGGAGCGAACGTCAACGTCCTCAACGGCGCCGACGGCCTCGGCGAGATAGCGGCCGGCCTGGTGGCGCAGGGCCTGACGATCCTCGACTCGGTCCGCCAGAACCTGAGCGGCCAGAACGGCCAGGGCGCCGAGCAGTCGAGCGGCCGGCTCGAACTCCCGGGCTTCTCCCGCCCGGAGAAGGAGGACGGCACGGAGGGCGGTTCGTCCTCCTGACCTGAAGTCCGCGTTCCGCCACGGCGGCCACCGCCGTGTCACGGCCCTCCGAGCGTTGCGGGGACGACCGCGACTCCCGCTTCGACGGGGACGGTCGTGATCGGCGCGTCGGACGTGATCCGCGGGCCCACCGCCTGACAGCGGCCGCCGTCCCTCCCGGGGCGGCGGCCGCGTCGTTCCCCGCCCGGTACGCGCGTACCCCACGCACCTCACGCACCTCGCCGTACTCGGCACCCCAAGGACCTCGATCGAAACAACAGGCTCCTGAGTCGCCCAAGTCCCCTACACTCTGCGCAAGTTGATCGTCAGACGCGGCCGCCCCAGGAGGAGCGCATGCCCCGGAAACCCTCGCGACGTACCGCACTGCACGGCCTCGCCGCCGGCGCCGCCGTCATCGGGTTCGATCCCTTCACCCGGAGCTGGGCGGCCACCGACACCGGCCGCCCGCTCGCCCGCCTGCCCCGGCTCGACGGGAGCGTGCGCACCGACGACGCGTCCCTCGCCTCCGCCTCCGACGACTTCGGCCACATCGTCCACCGGCGCCCGCTCGCGGTGCTCCGGCCGGGTTCGGTCCAGGACATCGTCGCGATGGTCCGTTTCTGCAACCAGCACAAGCTGTCCGTCGCCCCGCGCGGCCAGGGGCACGCCACGCAGGGGCAGGCCCAGGTCGACGGCGGTCTGGTCATCGAGACGAGCCCGCTCGCGGACATCGGTCCGGTCGGGCGCGGCAGCAAGGCCGTGACCGTCGGCGCGGGCGCCAAGTGGAGCGACGTCGTCAAGGCCACGCTGGCCCACGGGCTGACCCCGCCCACCTTCACCGACTACCTCGAACTCTCCGTCGGCGGAACGCTGTCGGTCGGCGGCGTCGGCGGCCAGACCCACCAGCAGGGCGCCCAGGTCGACAACGTGCGCGAGCTCCAGGTCGTCACCGGCGCCGGAGACCTCGTCCGCTGCTCACCGACCGAACGCCGGGACCTGTTCCTCGCCGTGCTCGGCGGACTCGGCCAGTGCGCGATCATCGTCGGCGCCACGCTGCGCCTGGTGCCCGCGCCCCGGGCCGTACGCCACTACCTGCTCCCGTACACGGACCTGCGCACCTTCCTCGACGACCAGCGGCTGTTGGTCCAGGAGGGCCGGTTCGACTACGTCGAGGGCCAGGTGACCCCCGACGCCGACGGCGCCTTCAACGGCTACCTCATCGAAGCCGTCGCCTACGGCCCGCCCGTCGGACCCGCCCCCGACGACACGGTGCTGCTGCGCGGACTGCGCCACGACCCGGCCGGGGTCCAGACGAGCGACCTCCCCTACTACGACTTCCTCGACCGGCTCGCGGCGAGCGTCGCCGCCCTCAAGGAGGCCGGCCTCTGGGCGTTCGCCCACCCCTGGCTGAACCTGTGGCTGCCGGGCCGCTCGGCCGCCACGCTTACCGCGTCCCTGCTGGAGGACCTCACCCCGGCGGACCTCGGACCCGGTGTCGTCCTGCTGTACCCGGTGCTGCGGAAGAACCTGCACACCTCGCTGCTGCGCACGCCCGACGACCCGGTGCCCTATCTGCTGGCCGTCCTGCGCACCACCCCGCCCGACGACACCACGACCGTCGACCGGCTCCTCGCCGCCAACCGCGCCGCGTACGAGACGGTCCACGCGGCCGGCGGCACCCACTACCCGGTCGGTTCCGTCCCCTTCGGCACCGCGGACTGGCGCGAGCACTTCGGACCCGAATGGCGCCGGCTCGCCACCGCCCGCCACACCTACGACCCGCGCGGAGTCCTGGTCCCCGGACAGGGCGTCTTCTGACGCTCCGCCGTCGCCGGCCGGCCCGGGCTCACCAGCGCCCGGGCTCGCTGCCGGTGATCGGCACCGACGGCTTCCCATCGACCCCCTCCGGGACGTCACCGGCCAGCATCACCCGGTGCATGACCCGGGGGTGGTCGACGTGGGCGGTGTCGCTCGGCGCCAGATGGATGGTCGCCCGGTTGTCCCAGAAGGCCACACTTCCCGGCTCCCACCGGAAGCGCACCGTGTACTCGGGCCGGACGGCCTGCTCCAGCAGCATGTCCAGGATCGCCCGGCTCTCCGGCCGGGACACGTCCAGGATCTGCTCGACGTAGTAGCCGTTCACGAACAGGACCCGCTCACCCGTCTCGGGGTGCACCCGTACCAGCGGATGCTCGGTGGCGACCTGCCGGTCGAGCAGATGACGCGCGTACGCGTCCTCGCCGGGGCGCGTCTGGTATCCGACGCCCAGCCGGTGCTCGGCGCGCAACCCGTCCACGAAGGCACGGACGGGGGCGGACAGACCCGCGTACGCGGCGGCCAGATTCGACCAGGTCGTGTCACCGCCGTACGGCGGTACGGTCTCGGCCCGCAGGATCGTCGCGGCCGGCGGGTCGACCCGGGCGCCGTGGTCGCAGTGCCAGCCGCGCAGCAGCGAGTGGCGGCGGCGCCGCAGCCATTCCTCGTGGTCCATGCCGTACCGCCCGCCCAGTTCGAGGCGGTCGGCCGTCGTCTCGACCTCGGGGAAGTCCTTCGGGGAGGCGCTGCCACGGGAACGCAGGCGGACCGGCTCGCCGAAGCGCCGGGCGAACGCGACCTGAGTGGTGTGGTCGAGCCGCTGGCCGCGGAAGAACACCACCTTCCAGCGCAGCACGGCCGCCCGGATCGCGGCGACCACCTCGTCCGGCAACTCCTCCGCCAGGTCGACTCCCGTGATCTCGGCGCCGATGTGTCCCGCCGCCGGCTTCACTTCGAGACGTGTGACCTGGTCCGTCATGGTGGCTCCGTTGATCGTCCTGTCCGTGTCGGGTCCAGCATGACCGGTGGCCCGGGCACCCGACAGGGCGCCTCGAACGGAAGGCGGCCGCCGCACACGGGAGGCGCGCCGCACACACGGGGTGTGCGCCGTGTCGCGCAGCCGACGCGTCGCACTCCCTGGTGGCGGAGCGTGCCGGGTGTCCAGAATGAGGCACAGTGAACGGGCCCCACCCTCCATCCGCATAGGGGCGGGGTCCGTTCACACGTCACGACACGCCAAACCTGGACCGGCAGTTCGCCGACCCGCGCCGTGGGCCGGGGCTCAGCCCTTGTGGTCGCGCAGAGCCGCGAGAGCGCGGTCGGCGTGGGCGCTCATGCGCAGTTCGCTGCGGACCACCTCCAGGACGGTGCGGTCCTGCGCGATGACGAAGGTGACCCGCTTCGTCGGGGCCAGCGAGAAACCGCGCTTCACCCCGAACCGCTCCCGTACGGTGCCGTCGACGTCCGACAGCAGCGGGAAGCCGAGCGTGTGACGGTCGGTGAACTCCTTCTGCCGGTCCACCGCGTCGCCGCTGATGCCGACCGGCCTGGCGCCCGCGCCGGTGAACTCCGTGGCCAGGTCCCGGAAGTGGCAGGCCTCGGCGGTGCAGCCGCTGGTGAGGGCGGCGGGGTAGAAGAACAGCACCACGGGGCCCTCGCCCAGCAGTTCGGACAGGCTCCGGTTCGTGCCGGTCTCGTCCGGCAGCGTGAAGTCCTCGACGGTGTCGCCCACGTTCACCCGTGTCGTCATGACCGTCCCTCCCCGGCGCGCGCGACGCCACGCGCCCACATCACCAGCGGCACCTGGAGCGGGAGCCGCGCGAGGGCGGCCGCCTTGAGCGGCGCCGGACGGTTCCGCCAGTCCACGGCCATCTGCACGTTCGCGGGAAAGACCCCGACGAAGAAGGCGGCGGTGGCCAGGGCCGCGACCCGGCGGGTGCGCGGCAGCGCCACCCCGGCCGCGAGGGCGAACTCGACCACTCCGCTCACCCGCGTCCAGGTCCGCGCCGCTCCTGGCAGAACGCGCGGGACGGTGGCGTCGAACTGCCGGGGCACGGCGAAGTGGGCGACGCCCGCGGAGGCCAAGAGGCCTGCGAGCAACAAGGGTGAGCGTTCGGACCGTGGCACGGTTCCTCCTCAGGGGGCCTGTCGCGCGATATTACTGGAGGGTAAGTGGCCATGGTGCGGGCGGGAAGCGTCGATTGCGTGCCACTTGGCCGTGGAGTCGGTCAGCGACGTGATTCCCGCGGTGTCCGAAGAAGGAGCACGGCCCGCGCCCAGGGAGGGCGTCGGTCCCCCGGCCGGGCGAAGTCCGCGGAATGCGGAGGTCTCCGGGTTTGGGTCATCGATTCACGGTCAGCCGTAGTAATGAATCGCATTGTCGAGCAGTGAGGACGTGAACTGCCATGGCCGAGAGCGACAGGACCCGCGCCAGGATCGAAAAGGCGAAGGGCAAGGCCAAGGAGACCGTCGGACGTGCGGTCGGCAATGAACGCATGACCGCCGAGGGCAGGATCGAACAGTCCAAGGGCGACGCCCGGCAGGCCAAGGAAAAGGCCAAGGACGCATTTCGGCACTGATGACGGCCAATTCGACAGGGCCCGTCGTGTGTATTGCGCGACGGGCCCTGAGTATTTCCGGCAGGAGAGGTGGAGCGAAGAATGTGCGGGGAGTACCAGAGGTCGTCCACCGACACGGTGGCTGTGGCGCGGCACATGACCTCGACGGGGCCCGAGAGCCCGGCCGACGCGCGGCAGGCGGTCCGGCGCGCCCTCGCGGCGCGGTCCGGGGATCCCTCGTGGGCCGACGAGGACGCCGTCGGTGACGCGCTGCTCGTCGCCTCGGAACTGGTCAGCAACGCGATGCTGCACGGCGGCGGTGTCACCGGGTTCGAGGTGACGCCGACCGAGCGGGAGGTGCGGCTGTCGGTGAGCGACCGCAGCGATCGACGCCCCGCGTCGGCCGGGCGGTTCGACGACACGGGACGGCTGCGGGTGGGCGGGCACGGCTGGATGATCGTCTGCAGGCTCGCCAGCGACGTGGCCGTCGCGCCGCTGCGGGCGGGAGGCAAGCGGATCACCGCAGTGGTGCCGCTCGCACCGTCCGCTGTGAGGGTCTGAACTCGGGTGGGCCCCGGAACGACGGGCCGTCGGAAGGACAGGCCGTCGCAAGGAGGGCCGCGGTGTCGACGGCTCAGGCCGTCAGGGCGTGGGAGGACGCGGAGGACCTCCGCGGCGCGCTCGTGACCGTGGCCGAGGGGCGGGCCGCCGCCTGGACCTGGTAGGTGGTCTTGGCGGGGTCGACCAGCGCGTCCCCCAGCACGATCCGGCCCGCCGCGTGCAGCGCGTCGCACTCGCCGGTGGGCAGGGCGACGTAGCAGCCGCCGCGTCCCGTGCGGGGATCGAGGGGCATCCAGTAGCCGTACCGGCGACGGCCGTTCGCGTGCACGGTGAGGCGGACCGCGAACCGCCGCTCGGTTATCAGACGCAGCACCTCGGCCCCGCCGGCGCTGAGCGGGGTACGGGTCCGGGGGAGCGGCCGCAGCATGGTCACCATCCTCCGATCGGGCCTCGCGGCGCGGTACGGGGGTGCGGGGTGAGCGTCATGAAGATGCGGCCTTTCGACGGACGGGTCGGATCACGCATCGCCCGGGGCGGTGACGTTCTCGCTGCTCGGCATTGTTCCGCAGCGCACTGACAACGCGGGCGGAGCTGGTTCAGCGGCGTCGCGCGGCTGCCTGCGCGCGGTTGGCCCGGGCGGTGAGCTGCCCCTGGACGAAGGGGTCCGTGGCGGGGTCGTACGACCCGGCGTGGTCGGAGAGCGTGTCGGTGATCCGCTCCCACTCGTCCAGTTCCGCCCGCGCCGCGAGCGACTGCCGCTCGTCGGCCGTACCGTCCTCGGCCGCCCGTTCGGCCTCTTCGCAGGCCGCCTTCGCCTGGTGGTGGTTCATCCCCGTGGCGGCGTCGCGGACCCGCTCCCAGGCCGCGTGCTCCTGTCCGGACGGCTCGTGTTCCGTGCTCAATGCGTCACCTTGATCGTGTGGGGGGACCGGTTCCTTCACCGGACCCGTGTGCCCTGTTCGAGGGAAAGGACACCTCCGAGTCCGTCGACGGTTCCCTCCACGGCCTTTCTCACCAGGGCAGGAAGGCGTGGATGTCCTTGCCGTCGGGCCGCACGATCACACTGACCTGGTCGCACAGGGCGTTGACGAGATGCCACCCGATGCCGCCCCCACCCTCCGAGGGGCGGAAGCGGCGGGGGGCGGGCCGGGTGGTGCTGCCGTCGCGCACGGTCACGTGCACACCGTCGAAGGTGGGGCGCATGAGCAGCTCGAAGGGGCCGGGAGCGTACTGGATCGTGTTGGCGGCCAGCTCGGTGACCACCAGCAGGATGTCGTCCCAGTGCTCCTCCGCCGAGGGTGGCGCCGTCCGGGCCAGGGCGCGCAGATAGCCGTCCGCGGCCAGCCGCGCGTCGGTCACGTTGCGCAGCTCGCCGCCGAACGCGGTGGTGAGCGTCCCGAACTCCTCGTATGACGGCTTCTTGTTCCCGCTCGGATCGATTTCCATCGCGCCCTTCGTTCGGATCTCGTCGGCGGTACGTCTTGCGCTCTGTCGCGACCGGGCCACCTGGATCCGTACCCGGTCCTGTTCCGAGGACCCGGTCTCTCCCCGCTGTTCCGGCTAGGCCGAGGCGTCCTGCGTACGGCGGCGTGCCCGGCGGCGAGCCAGCGAACGCCGCTCGGTCTCGCTCGTACCGCCCCAGACACCCACGCTCTGGCCCGACTCCAGCGCCCAGTCCAGGCACGCCTCGCGGACCGGGCAGCCCTCGCACACGGCCTTCGCCTCCTGGATCTGCAGCACGGCGGGGCCGGTGTTGCCGATCGGGAAGAACAGGTCGGGGTCGACGCTGCGGCAAGCCGCGGAATCACGCCAGTTGTCCATTGCGGGCCTCCTGTGGCTGTAGCGGATGCGTTCTCCGGTGTTCGGTCCTCTCTCGGGTCACCAGTGATCGCCCCTGTGAAACGGGCCGGGCGTGCAAAGATCCCGTGGATGCCGAAAAAGTCCGGCCCCGGCTGCGGCGCTCAGGCCCGCGGGAAAGCCGCACGCGGCCCGTCCTCTTGCACCCGACCGGCGCGGGGGGCGCGCCGGGGTGGCAAGATGGAACCCCGGGTGAACGGCGGTTGCGATTCGACGAATGAGCAGGTGGCCCATGGTGCAGGAGTCCGGCGACGTCTGGGAGAAGTTTGCCGTCGCCTTGGCGGACATGGCACGCGACCTGCTCGCACAGGACTCCGTCAAGGGCACCCTGGACCGGATCGTGGAGCACGCGAGCGTGCTGATCAACGGCTGCGACGAGGCGGGCATCCTCACCGTCCGGCGCGGCGAGGTCAGCGCACTGGCCGCGACCAGCGACGTCGTCCGCATGGCGGACCGGATCCAGCAGGACCTGCGGGAGGGGCCGTGCTTCGACGCGGTCACCGAGCGGCAGCAGCTGTACGCCATCGAGGACCTGCGGCAGCCGCACGAGAAGTGGTCCCGCTTCGCCCCCGAGCTGAGGAAGCTCGGCATGGGCAGCATGATGGGCTTCCTGCTGTTCACCGAGGACGACGAGCTCGGCGCCCTCAACGTGTACTCGCACCGGCCGAACATGTTCGACGAGACGGCCCAGCGCGCCGGCTGGATACTCGCCTCGCACGCGGCGGTGGCCCTGTCCGCGGCCCGGACGCACCAGCAGCTCTCGCACGCGCTGGAGACCCGCCACGAGATCGGTGAGGCGATGGGCATCCTCATGGAACGCCACGGCCTCAGCGAGGACAACGCCTTCAACGTCCTGAAGAAGGCGTCCCAGGACCACAACATCAAGCTCCGCGAGATCGCCCGCAAGGTCTGCGAGACCGGCGAGCGTCCCACCTGACCCGTACGGCCCGGCAGCACTGCCGGGCCGTACGGCCGCGACGGTCCCGTACGTACCCCTTCCGGATCGCCGACCGGGGCGGCGCGGCTCCATCGGCGGAGAGCGGCTAGAGGAAGCGGCGCAGGGGGGCGACCGCCAGCTCCTTGGCCCGCTGGAGCGGGGACCGGCGCCGCCAGCGGCCCGGCTCGATCGTCACGGCCTGCTCCCGGTCCTCGTCGAAGTCAGCGTCGAGGGCCGCGGTGAACGACTCGTCCAGCACCGCGAGCATGACCTCCTCGTCGTGTTCCATCGACCGGCGGTTGAAGTTGGTGGACCCGATCAGGGACGCCACCCCGTCCACGGTCATGATCTTGGTGTGCAGCATCGTCGGCTGGTACTGGCGGATCTCCACACCGGCGGCCAGCAGCGCGTCGTAGTAGTGCTGGCCGGCGAGCTGGCAGGCGCGCTGGTCGGTGTGCGGACCCGGCAGCAGGATCTCCACCCGCACCCCGCGGCGCGCGGTCGCGCACAACAGGTCCACGAAGTACGCGTCGGGTGCGAAGTAGGCCGTGGACAGCCGGAACCGCTCCTCGGCGGAGTCGAGCACCACGCGGATGAGGGTCTGCATGTCCTGCCAGCCGAAACTGGCCGACCCGCGCACCACCTGGACGGTCGCGGTGCCCGGCTGGGCCTGCTCGGTGAACCGGTCACGGTCGTCGAACAGCTCGTCGTGGCACTCCGCCCAGTTCTGCGCGAACGCGGCGGCGATGCCGTCCACCGCCGGCCCTCGCACCTGGACGTGCGTGTCCCGCCACTCGGACGGTCCGCGCGCGTCCCCGCACCACTCCTCGGCGATCCCCACGCCTCCGGTGAACGCGACGTGTTCGTCGATGACCAGCGCCTTGCGGTGACAGCGGTGGTTCTGCTTGAGCGGCGAGAGCCACAGCGGCTTGCGGAACCACGCCACCTGCACACCGGCGGAGGTCATGGACTCCAGCAGCTCCCCCTCGATCCGCTTCGCCCCGAAGCCGTCGAGCAGCAGCCGTACGCGCACCCCCGCGCGGGCCTGGTCGGCGAGCGCGGCCGCGAAGTCGCGGGCTATCTGCCCCCGCCAGTAGACGAAGGTCATCATGTCGATGGTGTGCTCCGCGGACCGCACCGCGTCGAGCATCGCGGCGAAGATCCGGTCGCCGTTGCGCAGCGGCAGGAGTTCGTTCCCCTCGGTCGCGGCGATGCCGATGAGCCGCTCCAGTCGTCTTCGGAGCCGCTGCTTGCGCCGCACCGCCTCCGCCGGATCCACCGGCCCGTTCCCCTCGACGCGTGCCGTGATGGTCTGGGACATCCACCGTCTCCTGTTGTCCGTGCCGTGTACCGCCTCCTCACCCCGGGCGGTGTGAAGAGGTGTGGGGGAGTGGTGACCCTGTCCGGGACCTGCCCGCACGGGCCACCACCCCTCCCGCTCGACCGTGTCGGTCTTCGGGGTCGCCCGGCCCCTTCGCCCGCCACGGGAGCGACGTCGCGGGACGCCCTTGGGCGTTCGCGACGCGATCACAGGTGCCCCCGAAACGCCGCGCCACTCCTCGGCGGCCCCCGCGTGTCCGGTCCGGCACGCGCTGTCCCGGCAGCCCGCCGGCCTGTTACCTGTGATCGCGTTGTGAAGGTGCGTGAAGCCGTGACATGGCATCGGGGGGTTCGGGAATAAGGGGGACAGCCCGCCCCACACCCCGGTCCGAAACGGAGTGGCGCCGCGTCCTCGGCGTACGGACGGGAAGCACGTCAAGGGAGCTGATGGATGACCACCGTAGAACAGCCCTCCGACGTCTGTTCCGTGTCCGGTGCGAGCCTGGAGAGAAGCCCGGAGGCCGCCGTGCACGCCAGGGGGATGGCCCGGGCGTTTCTCGGCAGCCTGCCCCGGCAGGTGCCGCGCGAGGCCGCCGAGGCCGTCAGCCTCGTGGTCTCGGAACTGGTGACGAACGTGGTGCGCCACGCACGCGGGCGGAACTGCAGCGTGGACCTGCGGGACATGGGCCACGGCGTCGGGATCTCCGTCTCCGACGACGACCCCGAGCCGCCGCGTCAGCGCCGGTTCGATCTCAGCGGAAAGGGCGGCTTCGGCTGGCCGCTCGTGCGCCGCCTCTGCTCCGAGCTGACCGTTCTCTCCCGCCCGGACGGCAAGACCGTGCACGCCGTCGTGCAATTCTGACGATTCCGAGGAACGAGCATCATCCGCGATCCAGCGCCGACCGTCGCCCGCGACCGAGTTCGCCCCGCCGGCGGCAGAGCTCCCCATCCGTGGGGCGAGCGATCACGTGCAGACGAGATCGCCGACCGTCCGTGCGGTGCGCCGGCCGCGCCCGGGTTCGCGGGGAGCACGTGATGACCCGTGGTGGATGACGGGGACCTGAACCGCGCGGCGGCGCCCGGCCACCGTCCCGAGGCGGTCGCCGGACGGACGGCCGACGCCGTCGAGGAACTGGTGGAGCTGTGGATCTCGGCCGGGCAGACGGTCGTCCCCCGGCTCTCCGCGCACCAGCTGAAAGCCCTCAGGGCCGTGGGGCAGCGGCACGAACTCACCCTCACCGGCCTGGCCGAGCGCGTGGGCATCGCGCTTCCCGCCGCCAGCCGCCTCTGCGACCGGCTGGAGGCCGCGGGCCTGCTGCGCCGCGTGCCGCATCCGGGCAACCGGCGTGCCCTGCACCTGCTGCTCACACCGCTGGGCAGCACGGTCCTCACGGAGATCGGCGAACGGCGGGCCCAGATCCTCGCGGCCGTCCTCGCGGGCATGACCCCGCTCCAGCGGAGGTCGTTCGAGGAGGGACTGCGGGCCTTCCAGGGGGCACGCCGGACGTCCTCCGCCGAGTTCCCGCCCGGCGCGTAGCGCGAAAACGCGCCCCGGGTCCCCGCCCGGTGCCCCGTCGCGGGCGCGGGACGTCAGGCGGTCGATCGCCCGGGACCCGGGTGCGCCCCGGTGTCACCGACGTGGCACAGGAGCAGACAGACGTCGTCGTCCCGCTGCGAGTCACGGAGCATCGGGTCCAGGATCCGGTCGGCGGCGCCCTCCAGATCGCGGTCCAGGTCCGCCGCGCGCTGCGCGCCGAGCGCCTCCGCCAGCCGTCGGATGCCCGGGTCGATGCCTTCGGCCCGCCGCTCCACCAGACCGTCGGTGTAGAGAGCGAGGGTGGAACCCGGCGGGAGCTCGGCCGTGTGGTCGCGGATCTCCTGATGCAGCGGGATGCCGAGCATCGCGCCGGGTTTGGCGTCCAGGACGCGCACACCCCCGCCGGGAGTGCGCAGCACGGGCGGCGGGTGCCCCGCGGCGGCCCAGGTGACGGTGGACTCGTCCGGGTGGAAGCGGGCGATGACGGCCGTGGCGTACAGGTCGGGCTGGAGATGGTGCAGGAACACGTGCAGCCGGGTGAGGAGCTGACCCGGCGTGCCGCCGTCCACCGCGTACGCCCGCAGGGCGGTGCGCAGCTGGCTCATCATGACGGCGGCCCGCAGTCCGTGGCCCGTCACGTCGCCCATGACGGCGACCAGGCCCCCGTCCGGCTGCTTGAAGGCGTCGTACCAGTCGCCGCCGATGTTCAGCCCGTGGGTGGCCGGCAGGTAGCGGGCGGCCAGACCGAGGCCCGGTGTCGTGGGCAGGTCGGTGAGCAGCGCGCGCTGCAGGGTCTCGGCGATGTCGCGATTGTGCTCGAACCGCTGGGCGTGGTCGATCGCGGTGCCGGCTCTGCGGGCGAGTTCGACGAGCATGACGGCGTCGTCCGGCCCCCACGGATCCTCGGGCGGTGTCAGCGTCAGCACCCCCAGCGGGGCGTGCCGGGTCGGCAGCGGGATGCACAGCAGCGGCTGGTCGGGGCGGAGCGCCGAGGGCGGCAGGTCGTCGACCCCGGGCAGACCGCCCGGACGGTCCGCGGCGTACTGCGGACGGCCGGTGCGGGCCGCGGCGACGGCGGCGGCCGGGCGGGGGGACCGCTTGCGGACGTCGTCGTCGAGCAGCCATACCTCGACGCTCCGGGCGTAGCCGGGGACGAGCAGCTGGGGCAGCCGGTCGAGGATCTCCTCGTGGTTGAGCGAGGCCGTCAGGGCCGCGCTGGCGTCGGCGAGGAACGTCAGCCGGCGCCGGGCGCTCTCCGCCTCCGTGCGGGCGGCGCGCTCGGCGGCGAACAGCTCGCGCTGCACCAGGCCGGCCGCGT
This sequence comes from Streptomyces sp. NBC_01428, assembly GCF_036231965.1. Lineage (NCBI taxonomy): Bacteria > Bacillati > Actinomycetota > Actinomycetes > Kitasatosporales > Streptomycetaceae > Streptomyces > Streptomyces sp. NBC_01428. The sequence goes on from NZ_CP109499.1 coordinate 8,273,785, forward strand.
CGAGTTCCGCGTGCAGCGCGAGAACACCCTGGTTGGTCTGGTGCAGCTCCTCCCGGTGGAAGGAGACCAGTTGCTCCTGCTCGCTGAGCCTGTCCAGGATCCGTGAGGTGTCCTCGTCCGCGCTGAGCAGGGCGTCGGCGAACGCCTTGCGGTCCCGCGGCACCCGCGCCGCGCTCTCGCCGCGCCCGGGCTCCTCCACGGCGACGCTCGCCTGCCAACTCGGCTTGCCCGCCGAGCCGTTGGCCACAGCGGCGAGGGCGACGGTGATCCTGCCGGGACCGCCGTCCGCCGAGGGGGGCGTGCCGTGCAGGGTCATGACCCAGCTGCCGCCCTTGACCAGGGACTGCCGCAGCTGGGCGCTCAGGGCGGTGACCAGACGGGTGCGCTCCACCGTGGACACGCCGTGCGCCGCCGCGAGCCGTGCGGCGGCGATACGGGCGCGCGCGGCGTCGTCGACCGTGGCGATCTTCCAGGTGTCGGTCATGGGCGGCGATCCTGCGGGGTCGGGGTCAGCACGGCCACGGTGGTGTCGTCCCGCACCGGACGGGCGGCACTGCTGGAGTCCCGCACGATCACCGCGGCGGTGACCGCGGGGTCCCAGGCGGTCGGCGGACCCACGGCGGGCGGGGCCCAGCGGCTGGGCAGCCCGTCGCTGTGCAGGACGAGGAGGCTGTCGGACGTCCACGGCACCCGGCACTGCGGCAGCCGCGCCGGCCGGTGCGCGCCCACGATGCCCGGGTGGGACAGCAGCGGCCGCCAGGTGTCCCCGGTCAGCAGGCGGGCCCCGATGTTGCCGATCCCCGCGAAGTCGAGGTGGCCGGTGGCCAGGTCGAGCCGCGCCACCGCGACCGCCGCTCCCCGGGTGTCGCGCAGCCCCGTGTGCAGTTGCCCGAGCAGTTCCGCCGGAGGCAGGTGGGCGAACAGGTGCAGGTGCTCCACGGCCGCCCCGGACGCCTTCGCGGCGGCCTCGCCGTGGCCGAGCCCGTCCGCGAGGAGCAGCGTGACGTGGTCGCCGGCGCGGACGCAGGCCCAGGCGTCGCCGGAGTGGTCGGCGGCGGCCAGCGGGATGTTGATCCCGCCGGCCCGCACCGCGGCGCCGGCCTCCGGGACGCGGTGTCCCGCCCGGTCCCTGCGCGCGGCGTGCACCCGCGCCAGGGCGACGGTGCCCTGCCCGGGCACGGAGTGCACCTCGAAGTGGTCGGCGATACGGCGGCAGGTGCCGAGCCCCGCGCCGAGCGAGGCGGTCGTCGAGAAACCGTCGCGCGAGGCGGAGGTGAGGTCGGCGATGCCCGGCCCGTGGTCGATCGCGGCGATCTGGAGGGCCGGGCCGCGGCCCGTTCCGGGCAGCGCGAGGTCGGCGTCCACCATGTCGATCAGTATCTGCCCGCCGCCCCCGTGCTTGAGCAGGTTGGTCGCCAGTTCCGTCGCGACGAGCGCGGCGACGGCCGTACGGTCGCGGCTGAGCCCGGTGTGCTCGGCGGCCGCCTCGGCGGCCACCCGGACGTCCCGGACCCGGGTGGAGTCGTGGACGGGAACGTCCCAGACACGCGTCATCGGCTCTCCCGGCGGGGCGGTGGGGGACCGGCGGTCCAGCAGATAACGGTCACCGCGGTGCCCTCTCCCGGACGGCTGTCGATGGAGAACTCGTGCACCAGCCGGCGCGCTCCGCCGAGACCGAGGCCGAGGCCGCCGCCCGAGGTGTAACCGTCGCCGAGCGCGCGCTCGATGTCGGTGATGCCGGGCCCCTGGTCGGCGAAGGTCAGGCGCAGTCCCCGTGCCGCCCCGGTCTGCAGGACGGTGGACTCGACCTGACCGCCTCCGCCGTGGACCAGCGTGTTGCGGGCGAGTTCACTGGCGGCGGTCACGAGCTTGGTCTGGTCCACGAGTCCGAAACCGAGTTCTGCGGCCGCCTGACGCACGTGCTGGCGCACCCACGCGAGATCCATGTCGGTCCGGATCGGCAGGCAGGCGGTGACGCGGCCGGAAGTCTCCGTCACGGGCGCTCCTGGCGTGCTGGACCGTGGTGAAGGGCCGTCGGCGCCGCGGTGAGCAGGCGCATGGCCTCCTCGGCATCGAGCGCGGTGCGCAACCCGGGCAGGGTGAGGCCCAGTTCCACCAGGGTGATGGCGACGGCGGGCCGCATGCCCGCGACGACGGTCTGCGCCGCGAGCAGTCTGGCGTGCGCCGCGACCTCCGCGAACACCCGCCCCAGGAAGGAGTCGACGATCTCCACCCCGGAGATGTCGATGACGACACCGGTGACCGAACTGGCGGCGATGGCCTCGCCTATGTCCCGCTGCAGCCGCTCGGCCGCCTCGTCGTGCAGATCGCCCTGCAACGTCACCAGGAGGACGTCACCGAGCTTCAGTACGGGGACGTGGGCGCCCGCGGGCCCGGCGATCGGGCCGTTCACCGCGCGCTCGGGCCGGTGCGGTCCTGGTCGACGATCGCGATGCCCTGGCGATTGAGGGCGTACGCGAGAGCGTCGGCGAGGCTGGCGCGGGTGACGACCTCGCCCAGGTCGATGCCGAGGTGGACGATGGTCTGCGCGATCGCGGGCCGGATGCCCGAGACGATGCACTCGGCGCCCATCAGGCGGGCGGCGGCGACGGTCTTCATGAGGTGCTGGGCCACCAGCGAGTCCACGGTCGGCACGCCCGTGATGTCCAGGATGGCGAAGCGGGCCTGCTGGGCGACGACCGCGTCGAGCAGGCTCTCCATCACGACCTGGCTGCGGGCGCTGTCGAGGGTCCCGATGAGGGGGACGGCGACCACGCCGGTCCACAGCTTGATCACGGGCGTGGCCACCTCCAGCAACTGGAGGCGCTGGCGGTCGATGAGCTCCTGCCCGGCACTGAGGGTGGTCTCCAGCACGACCAGGCGGAGGGTGCCCAGGAGCGCGGTGAGGGTGACCGCGCACACCTCGGCCCGCTCCCGGGAGCCGTCGGCGAGATCCGCGCTCAGCAGCTCGGACGCGGCGGGCCGCAGTGCCGCCACCTCGTCGGCGATCTGTGCGGACGTGGCGCCGGTCCGCGCCCGGGAGGCGGCCATGCGCCCCAACTGGTCGCGCACGGTGGCGAACCCGCCGGCCCCGAGGTCCTCGACGCGGCCCGCGGCGGCGACCGCGGCGAGCGCTTCCACGACGGACCGGCCGGCCTCCACCGCCTCGTCCCGCGAGACGGTGAAGACGGTGCGGAACAGCGCCTCGTCGGCCCAGCGCTGGGCGATCTGCTCACGGCGCCTGCGCAGGAACTCACCGACCTCCTGAGCCGCCGACTCCTGCTGCACCGCCGCCTGATGGTCCGCCACGTGTTCGTCTCCTTCGTCCGTGCGCCGCGCCGACGAGCGTGTTCCCGCCCGGGCATGATCTCTTGTCGTACGGCAACTGTAGCGATGGCCCGATCGCGGCCGACACCCGCTCGACGTCAGCGGCCCACCGGGCGGGCGCCCGACCGCTCGGCCGGCGCGAGGCCCGCGGCCCTACTCCGCCGCCTGCGGCCCGTGCCAGTCGAGGCACACCACGAGGGCGTCGTCCTCCGGCTTGGGCCTGCCACGGTGTCCGGTGAGCTCGCGGAGCACGGCACGGGGCACCTCCGTCGCGGGCAGCAGCTGGGTGGAGGTGATCGCCATCGCGAGGGCCTTCTCCCCGTACGCCTCCCCGCCAGGGCCGGCGACGGCGTGCACGCCGTCACTGACGAACAGGAGCCGGTCGCCGGGCTCCACCTGGAACTCCTGCACGAAGTAGTCGGTCTCCTCGAACATCCCGAGGGGCAGCTGGGCCTCGAAGCCGATCCGCTCGACCGACCTGCCCCGCAGCCGCAGCATCTGCGGCGAGCCCGCGTCGATCACCCGCAGCCGGCCGGTCGACAGCTCGAAGTCGAGCATCAGCACGGACAGGTGCGAGGTGCCCCGGTACTGGGCGTAGATCGCCTGGTCGGCGAGGGCCGCCTGATCCTGCAGGGAGATCCCCGCACGGCGCGCGTTGCGCAGCGCGTTGATCCCGAGGTTCGTGAGCAGCGAGGCCTCGATCCCCTCGCCCATGCCGTTGGTGATGTACAGGAGCAGCCGGTCGGCGCTCGCCGACCAGTCGAAGTTGTCGCCGAAGATCGCGTAGGCGGGCTCCAGCTGCGCGCCGAGCTCGTACTCGGGCCGGGCGCAGGAGCGGCCCGGCAGCAGCTGCCACTGCATCTCGGCGGCGAGTGTCAGCCGGTCCTTGCGGCGCGCCTGCAGATACAGGTCGGTGTCCCGCTCGGCCACGAGCACCTCGTGGGCCAGGACCTCCGCGACTTCGGACAGCTCGGCGAGCGTCTCCTCGTCACACGCCTCGGAGGGCAGCGTGACGGACAGGACGCCGAGCCGGTCGCCGCGCACCGTCACCGGGAGGTGCGCGCGTACCCGCCGGCCGGTGCGCTCCTCGACGAAGGGCTCCTGGGCCCCGAAGGCCCGCCCCTCGGGGCTGCTGTGCACCGGGATCGGTTCCAGGGTGTGCGGAAGCACCGACACGGGCTGGAGGACGGTCAGACCGTAGTCCGCCATGAAGAGCTCGACGGATTCGGCCGTGTACCGATCGCACAGGACGGCACGGACGGCGTCGAGGAGTTGGTGGGGAGCCGCGGTGCGCAAGGCCCGCTCCGCGGCCACGAATCTGTTCACGATGTCGGATACGCCATTCTTCGACTAGTACGATGCCGGGTCCGAGCTCCGGGAAGCCGGACCGGCATACGAGGGACCCGGTATTTACTGCTTTGTTCCTGTCCCAGCCCCTGACAGGTGTTTTGCTCCTGTCCTTGCCCCCGACAGGCTGACAGTGCCCGAGAAGACTGGGAGAGTGAAACCGTGACTTCCTCCGGCCCGCGTCCACAGCCCGGTGAGGTGGCTCGCGTGACCTCCGAGGCCGCCGAGCTGCTGGAGATCCTGTGGGGGAGGGCCTCGACGGCTCCGGTCTCCGCCTCCCAGCTGCGCGTGCTGTTCATCCTGGAGCACGACGAAGGCATCAACCTGCGGACGCTCGCCGACGCGCTCGGCTCCACGCCGCCCTCGACGAGCCGACTCTGCGACCGCCTCCAGGCCGTGGGGTTCATCGAGCGGGCGCCGAGCGCCACCAGCCGCCGGGAGCTGCGTCTGTTCCTGAGCGCACGCGGGCGGATCTTCCTCACGGAGCTGCGCGCGCGGCGCGAGCGCGCCGTGGAGGCGGTGCTCGCCCAGATGCCGGCCGCGCAGCGGACCGCGCTCGCGGAGGGCCTCGCGGCCTTCTGCGCGACGGCGGCCGCCCAGCTCCACGAGGACGACGCGCCGGCCGTCCGTACGGCCTGAGCCGCGGGCCGGGCCGGGCCGGGGGCCGACGGCCGCGGGCTCGCGCGATGCGCGAGCCGCCCGGGCTCCGCATCGCTCACGCACTGCGCCATCTCGGCTCCTCTCCGCTCTTCGGGGGCGCTCACTTTGTTGCCTCACGTCCATAGTTGTCAAATGGCAACTATCGCTCGCACGATCTCGGTCTCACGTCCTTCTTCGCAGGTCGACGGGGTCGGTGCGGGGTACGGGTGCGAGGTCCGCGACCGCACGGGGTTCGGGCGAACCGACAGGCCTAGTGGGGCGAGGTCCCCTCGCCCACGTGCGCGAGTGCCGCTTCGACGCCGTCCAGCGACGCGATCGTGAGGCTGACACCGGTGAGATCCAGGACGCGGCGGACCATCGGGGCGGGCGACACGAGGCACACGCTCCCGCCGGCGCGGCCGGCCTCGTCGTGCGCCTTCAGGAGCGCGTTGATGCCGGAGGAGTCCATGAAGGGGACCTCGGACAGGTCGAGCAGCAGATGCCGGCGGCCCGCCCGTATCTGGTCGGCCAGCCGGTTCCGCAGCTCGGGAGCCGTCTCGACGTCCAGCTCCCCGGCGACGGTGACCAGGGCGATGCCGTCGCCGTACGGGGTCACCTCGATGGACACAGGAGCTGGTTCGGCCGGCACGTCTACCTCCAAAGGACACTGATCCGTCGGGAATCGTCCGGCGTCGGTGACGCCGGTGAGCAGGTCAACGGTTACCCCCCGAATCGGGCTGCACACCTTCGGCTTCGGCGCCGGGCGCCCTTCCGGACGCAGTGTTCCGGGTCACGCGGCGCGCGCTCCCGGGGCGCGGCGCCCGCTCCGGCGCACGGGACGGCTGGTGTCCACTGCTTGCCGCCTCTTGACCCTCCCTTTCCCGAAATGCCTCTGACACAGAGCTAATCTCGAAGACGTGGAACAGGAGCCGGAGAATTTCCCCGAGGCACTGTCGGACGCCCTGGCCGGACTGCAGCGGCTGATCAGACGGCGGCTGCGCGGCGGCACGGACGGGCCGCAGCTGCGCGGCGCCGAGATCGACCTGCTGCGGCTGGTCGCCGAGCGGCCCGGTCTCGGCGTGTCCGAGGCGGCCAAAGAGCTGTACCTGGCGGGCAACTCGGTCTCGACGCTGGTCAACCAGCTGGTCCGGGACGGCTATCTGATCCGGGAGACCGATCCGGCCGACCGACGGGCCGCCCGGCTGCTGACCACCCCCGCCGCCGACACCCGGCTGCGTGACTGGCGGCAGCGGCGCGCGGTGCTGGTGCGCCGCCAGGTCGACCGGCTCGACCCCGCCGAGCGCGCGGCCCTGGAAGCCGCCCTGCCGGCCCTGCACCAGCTGGCGGCGAACCTGCACGAGGAGGCCGAGGAGTCATGACACGGTACGAGAGCGGACCGGCGGAGCCCGCACGGCGGGACGGCAGGGCGGCCGCCGGGGAAGCGGCACCTGCCGAGGCCGAGGCCGCGGGCACGGCGCCGGCGACCGGGGCGGCCGACGGGACGACCGCCGCGCCGAACGCCGTGTCGTGCTCCGGGCTCGTCTACGCCTTCGGCGAGACCACCGCGGTCGACGGCCTCGATCTCGACGTGCGCGACGGCGAGGTGTTCGGCCTGCTCGGACCCAACGGCGCGGGCAAGACGACCGCCATCCGCTGCATCACCACCCTCCTGCCCGTCCCGGCCGGCAGGGTCCGCGTCTTCGGGCACGACGCCACGCGGGAACAGATGTCCGTACGTCGCCTGTTGGGCTACGTCCCGCAGCAGTTGTCCGCCGACTCCGGGCTCACCGGCAGGGAGAACGTCGAACTGTTCGCCCGTGTCTTCGACGTCTCCCGCCGTGAGCGCGCCGCCCGGGTCGAGCAGGCGCTCACCGCGGTCGACCTCACCGATGCCGCCGACCGGCTCGCCAAGACGTACTCCGGAGGCATGGTCCGCCGTCTGGAGCTGGCCCAGGCGCTGGTCAGCGCACCCCGGCTGCTGATCCTCGACGAGCCGACCATCGGTCTCGACCCGATCGCCCGCACCAGCGTGTGGGAGCACATCAACGCCGTGCGCGCCGCCACCGGCATGACCGTCCTCGTGACGACCCACTACATGGACGAGGCCGACCAGTACTGCGACCGGGTCGCGCTGATGCACCGCGGACGCGTCCGCGCCCTCGGCACCCCGGAACAGCTCAGGAAGGGCCTCGGCGAACGCCGCGGAACCACCGGGGACGGCGAACTGCCCACGCTGGAGGACGTGTTCCGGGACATCGCCGGCAGTGGACTCGACGACCGTTCAGGAGAATTCAGGGATGTCCGAAGCACCCGCCGCACCGCTTCCCGTGTCGGCTGAAGCGCCCCCGCTCACGAACCTCGACCTGCTCGTGGTCCCGCCCCGGGCCCGTACGGGCTGGCGGGTGCTGCCCGCCCGGGTCGCCGCGATGTGCGCGGTCGAACTCCAGAAGCTCCGGCACGACCGGACCGAGCTGTACACGCGGGCGATCCAGCCCGCCCTGTGGCTGCTCATCTTCGGGGAGACCTTCACCCGCATCCACGCCATCCCCACCGGCGGCATCCCCTACCTCGACTACCTGGCGCCCGGGATCATCGCCCAGTCCGCGATGTTCATCGCCATCTTCTACGGCATCATGATCATTTGGGAGCGGGACGCCGGCATCCTCACCAAGCTCCTCGTCACGCCCACGCCCCGCTCCGCGCTCATCACCGGCAAGGCGTTCGCCGCCGGGGTGAAGGCGCTCATCCAGGCCGTGGTCGTCGTGGTGATCGCCGCGCTGCTCGGCGTGGCCCTGACCTGGAACCCGCTGCGGCTGCTCGGGGTGGCGGTGGCCGTCATCCTCGGCTCGGCGTTCTTCTCATGCCTCTCGATGACGATCGCCGGCATCGTTCTCACCCGCGACCGGCTCATGGGCATCGGACAGGCCATCACGATGCCGCTGTTCTTCGGCTCCAACGCGCTCTACCCCGTGGCGGTCATGCCGGGCTGGCTCCAGGTCATCAGCAAGGTCAACCCGCTCAGCTATCAGGTCGACGCGCTGCGCGGGCTGCTGCTCGGCACCCACGCGCACCTGGCACTCGACTACGGCGTCCTCGTCCTGGCCGCGGCCCTCGGCATCCTGTCCGCCTCCTCCCTGCTGGGGCGACTGGCCAGGTGAGACGGGGTCTCCGGGCGGATACGAAGATCGATTGGTGGGGTCGGGCGGTCGGGCATAACGTCGGTTGGGTGACCATGCACGTTCGTCGCCGACCCTAGATGCGGGGCCCTCTCCATGACGGCCGATCACGTGACATCCTCCGAGTCCGCCGACTCTCCGCAGCGGGGCAGAGGAAGCGGCATCGCCCTTCTCGTCATCGCCTCGTGCCAGTTGATGGTGGTCCTCGACATCACCATCGTGAACATCGCGCTGCCGCACATCCAGACGGCCCTCGGGTTCTCCACCGAGAACCTGTCCTGGGTCATCAACGCGTACACGCTGACCTTCGGCGGTCTGCTGCTGCTCGGCGGGCGGTCCGGGGACATCCTCGGACGCCGCCGCATGTTCATGTTCGGCGTCCTGCTCTTCGTGTTCGCGTCCCTGCTCGGCGGACTCTCCCAGGACTCCTGGCAGTTGCTCGCCGCACGCTCGCTCCAGGGCGTCGGAGGAGCCATCGCCTCGCCGACCGCGCTGTCCCTCATCACCACGACCTTCCGCGAAGGGCCCGAACGCAACCGGGCGTTCGGGGTGTTCGCCGCCGTGTCCGCGGGCGGCAGCGCGATCGGGCTGCTCGCGGGCGGCATCCTCGTCGAATGGCTCGACTGGCGATGGGTCTTCTTCGTCAACATCCCCATCGGCCTGCTGATCGTGCTCGCCACCCCCCGCTTCATCAGGGAGTCCGAGCGCCACCCGGGCCACTTCGACCTCCTCGGCGCCCTCACGTCGACGCTGGGCATGGTGCTACTGGTCTACGGCTTCATCCGGGCCTCGGAGGAGGGCTGGAGCGACCCCATCACGCTCGGCGCCTTCGGCGCGGCCGTGGTGTTCCTGATCGCGTTCATCGCCGTCGAACGCCGGTCGAGACAGCCCATCACGCCGCTGTGGATGTTCCGCGACCGCAACAGAGCGGGCGTCTACGCGATGATGCTGAGCCTCTCCGCGGCCATCTTCGGGATGTTCTTCTTCCTGACCCTCTTCGTGCAGAACATCCTCGGATTCAGCCCGCTCAAGGCCGGCTTCGCCTTCCTGCCGGTGAGCGTGGTCATCGCGATCGGCGCGGGCTTCGCCTCCAACCTGCTGCCCCGCTGGGGACCCAAACCCTTCATGGCCGTGGGCGCGATCCTGGCCGCCGCGGGCCTCGGCTGGCTGACGCTCACCGACGTCAACAGCACCTATCTCGGCAGCATCCTCGGCCCCACGATCGTCTTCGGCTTCGGCATGGGCCTCCAGTTCGTGTCGCTGACGCTGATGGCGGTGTCCGGAGTGGCACCGAAGGACGCGGGCGCCGCCTCCGGCATCCTCAACGCCACCCAGCAGGTGGGCGGCTCCCTCGGCCTGTCGGTGCTGGTCACCGTCTTCGGCACGGCGAGCCGCAACGAGGCCACGGACCAGGTCAAGAAGTTCCTTTCGACCGCGAACCCGGCGCAGCGGCTGGAGTTCCGCAGAACGGGACAGCTCCCGAAGCCGTTCAGCGACCAGGTGCTGACCTCCGGCATCTCGGGTTCCTTCGTCGCCGCGGCCGCCTTCGCCGTCTTCGCGGCCCTCGTCGCCCTGATCGTCATCCAGGTGCGCCCCTCCGACCTGGAGCGCCTCCAGGGCGGCGCGGCCTCCCTCGTGCCGGCCGAGGGTTCCGGCGCCGGCGAGGGCGTGAGCGGTACGGCGCACACACGGGACTCCGGTGAGGGGCCGGGGCCACCCGGCTGACGCGCAGCCGTTCCCGGCCGGGCCCGGTCATCCGGGCCCGGCCCTTTCGCGCGCCGCTCCGGTGGCGTCCGGCCGGCTCACCGGCCGTCCTCACCAGCAGTCCTCCTCGCCGCCCCGACGGCCGCCGTCAGGGCAGGGGCTGCTCCGCCCAGATCACCTTGCCCTCGGGGGTGTAGCGGGTGCCCCAGCGGTCGGCCATCTGGGAGACCAGGAACAGGCCGCGCCCGCCCTCGTCCGTCGAGGCCGCGTACCGCAGGTGCGGCGAGGTGCTGCTGCCGTCGAGGACCTCGCAGATCAGGGTGCGGTCGTACAGCACGCGGACCCCGATGTGACCGTTGCCGTAGCGGATGGCGTTGGTCACCAGCTCGCTCAGGATCAGCTCCGTGGTGAAGGCCATCTCGTCCAGTCCCCACTCCGTCAGGCGCCGGGTGACGGCGGCACGCACCTCACCGACGGCGGCGGGCTCGGACGGCACGTGCCACTCCGCGATCCGGTCGGGACCCAGCGCGTGGGTACGGGCGACGATCACAGCGATGTCGTCGCTCGGACGGGCCGGCAGCATGGCCTCCAGCACGGCCTGACAGGTGTCCTCCGGGGAACGGTCGGCGCCGGTCAGCGCGGTGCGCAGCATTTCGAGACCGACGTCGATGTCGCGCTCCCGGTCCTCGACCAGGCCGTCCGTGTAGAGCACGAGCCGGCTGCCCTCCGCCAGCTCCAGCTCCGCCGTCTCGAACGGCAGTCCGCCGAGACCGAGGGGCGGCCCCGCGGGCACGTCGGCGAACTCCACGCTGCCGTCGGGACGGACCACCGCGGGCGGCGGATGCCCGGCCCGGGCGAACGTGCAGCGGCGGGTCGTGGGGTCGTAGACGGCGTAGAGGCAGGTGGCTCCGGTGACCGCGGCCGTACCGCCCTCGGGCAGCTCGTCCTGGTCGATACGGCCGACCAGCTCGTCCAGGAGGCCCAGCAGCTCGTCGGGCGGCAGGTCGAGCGAGGAGAAGTTGTGGACCGCCGTGCGCAGTCGCCCCATCGTCGCCGCGGCGAGCAGTCCGTGCCCCACGACGTCCCCCACGACCAGGGCGACCCGCGCGCCGGGCAGCGGCAGCACGTCGAACCAGTCACCGCCGACGCCCGCCTGCGCGGGCAGATAGCGGTAGGCGAGGTCGAGGGCGCTCTGCTCCGGCAGGCTGCGCGGCAGCAGACTCCGCTGGAGCGTCACGGCCATCGTGTGCTCGCGGGTGTAACGCCGTGCGTTGTCGATGGACACCGCGGCGCGGGCCACCAGTTCCTCGGCGAGGGTGACGTCCTCGGCGTCGAAGGGCTCCGGCTTCTCGGAGCGCCAGAAGTTCACCACTCCCATGACCATCGGCCCCACCCGCAGCGGGACGGTGATCAGGGAGTGAATCCCGTACTCCAGGATCTGCGCCGTGCGCGCGCGGTCCTGGTCCAGCCACCCGGGGGCGCCCCCGAGGGCGGGCTCCACGACGGCCTCGCCGGTGCGCAGGCTGTGGGCCTGCGGCGAGGAGGGGATGAACCCGATGTGCTCGCCGACCGGGTACAGCGGCGCGTCCTTGCGGATGCCGCCGGAGGCCGTGCGGCGCAGACCGGTGCCCGTGTCCGGGTCCTGTCCGCTCAGCACCGCGTCGGCCAGGTCCACGGTGACGAAGTCCGCGAACCGCGGAACGGCGACCTCCGCCAGTTCCTCGGCCGTGCGCGTGACGTCCAGGCCGGTCCCGATGCCGACTCCGGCGTCGTAGAGGAGTTTGAGGCGTTCGCGGGCCGTCTCGGCGCGGCCGGAGAGCGCGCGCAGTTCGGTCGAGTCACGCAGTGTGGCGACGCTGCCCGCCGGGCCGCCCCGCAGATCGGTCGGCCGCTGGTTGATGGCCAGCAGACGGTCGCCGACCAGGTGCACCTCGTCCGTCGCGACGCGTCCGGAGGCGAGCAGCTCCGCGGTGTCCGCGTCGAGGCCGAGTTCCTCGACACTCCGCGCCTCGGCGTCCGGGGGCAGGTCGAGCAGGCGGTTCGCCTCGTCGTTGGCGAGCAGCAGCTGCCCCTCGCCGCCGACGATGATCACCCCCTCCCGTACGGAGTGCAGCACCGCGTCGTGGTGTTCGTACATCCGGGTCATCTCGTACGGGCCGAGGCCGTGGGTCTGGCGCAGCAGCCGCCGGGTCACGAGCGCCGTGCTCGCGGTGGCCAGCGCGAGCGCCACCCCGGCGGCGCCCAGCACGAGGGGCAGCTGGCGGTCGGCGGCGCCGCCGACGTTCGCCGTGGTGATGCCCGCCGACACCATGCCGACGACCTTGCCGTCGGGTGCCTTGATGGGGACGGTGGCCTGGACGAGCGGTCCGATGGTCCCGTTGACCTGTTCGGTGATGGAGTGCCCGGCGAGGACGGGTGCGGTCGTCCCGACGAACTTCTTCCCGATCCGGTCCGGCTTGGGATGGGTGTAGCGGATCGCGTCGGTGTTCAGGACGACGATGAAGTCGACCTTCGACGCCTTGCGGGCCGCCTCGGCGCTGGGCTGCAGCAGCGCGGTCGGGTTCGGGGCGCTGAGCGCCGCGCGGGTGCCCGGAGCGTTGGCGAAGGTCTCGGCCACGGCGAGTGACCGGCCGCGGGCCTCCTGCGTGCTGTCGTGCCGCACCTGGAGCACGAGGGCGACCACCGCGGCGACGACCAGGAGCAGCACGATGACCACTTGCAGCACGAAGACCTGTCCGGCGACGCTGCGCCCGCCGAGTGCGGAGCGGAGCCCGCTGGACGGGCCGCGTCGGTGCTTGCCTTCGTGTGACCCACGCTGTCGGTGCGCTGTGCTGTGGCGGCGGGTCGACTGAGCCCGGGTTCGACCCAATAGTCCGACCATGTGCTATGTCTACACTGCCCGGCGGCTGGTGGCGAGGGGCGTCACCCACAGTGAGCACCCGGCGTTGCGGCCGGACGGACGTCCCGGAGCCCGGTCGGCGGGAGCGGCGCTGCTCTCGCGGACATCTGGCGGCATCATGGACACGTATCCCTTTTGTCTACTTTGCCGCTTCGGCGCGGGAGGCCTGCATGAAGACCGTGGACCGCTACCGGCTGACCTTCACCCATCCCGGACCGGACGCGCGCATGGTCACGGACCAGGTGATCGTCGAACGGACGGAGGCCAAGGGTCCGGGCGGCCATCCCGTGTACAGCGATCCCACCGGCATCCTGCGCGCCGAGATCAGCCCGGTGGGCGAGGTGCGCATGCTGGCCAGCGGTGCCTACCAGACACCGATCAACCCGGCCGCCGAACCGATGGCCTGATCCCGTCCTCCCCGGGGGCCGCGCGGCCCGCCGACGGGAGGGCGAGCGTGAAGCGGAGTGCCGGACGGCCGTTGAGGACGAGGTCACCGGCGGGCAGGAAGCCCGTGCGGGCCAGCACGGCCAGGGAGGCCGCGTTGTCGACGGTCGCGGCGGCCCGCAGGGTGCGCAGTCCGTACGCGGTCGCGGCCAGCCGGCAGACCTCCCGCACCGCGGCCGTGGCGAGTCCGCGCCCGGCCGCCCGTTCGGCGACCCGGTATCCGAGGTCCGCCGAGCCCTCCGCCACGTCGACCAGGTTCACACGGCCCAGCACCGCGCCCGTGTCGTCCACCACGAGGTGGAAGAAGCACAGGCCGGCCGCCTGTTCGGCCAGCCGCTCACGGTGAAGGGCGTCGAAGCCGGCGAAGAAGGCGTCGCCGCGGTCGGGGATCGACGCCGCGAAGTAGGCGCGGTTCTCCCGCTCGAAGGCGAGCAGTGCGGCGGCGTGGTCCGGGCGGAGCGGTTCGAGGTGGGTCACCGGACCATGCTAGGGATGCGTCCGGTACGCGGCACCAGGATTTTCCGCGCCCGCCGTCCGCCGCCCCCGCCCGCCTTCCGCCGCCCGCGCCCTCCGTCCGCGCCCCCGTCGTCCCGGTGGACGGCCCGGCCGACGGCGGGACGGGGCCGCCGTCAGGGTTCGACGATGTGCCGCAGATAGGCCCGTGGGTCGGCGAGATAGTGGCGCCAGTGGTTCACGAGGTCCAGTTCTGCCCAGTCGACCCCGCGCATGCCGTGGTCCCCGACCTCGACGATGTCCGCGCCCGGCAGCGCCGTCAGGAGAGGGGAGTGGGTGGCGCAGACGACCTGGCCGCCCTCCTTCGCCAGCCGGTCGATGTGCCCGACGAGTTCGAGGCACGAGGAGAAGGAGAGCGCGGCCTCCGGCTCGTCCAGGACGTAGAGCCCCGCCTGCGTGAACTTCCCCCGGAACGCGGCGAGGAAGCCCTCTCCGTGGCTGACCGACTCGGGCGCGAGTCCTTCCCTGCCGAGCGCGTCCAGCGCGGTCTCGGCTCTCAGGAAGAAGCCCTTGCGGGCCGCCCAGCTCGTGGCCATGCGCCGGCCTCGGGGCGCCGCGTCGAACCGGATGCGCTCGCCGAGCGCCGACTTCTCGCGGGCGGAGGCGTAGCGCCAGTCGTGCGAACCGCCGTAGGAGTCGAGGCCGAACCCCTCCGCGAGCGCCTCGACCAGCGTCGACTTCCCGGACCCGTTCTCCCCGACCAGGAAGGTCACCGGCGCCGTGAACCGCAGGCCCTCGTCGAGCAGTTGCCGGACACACGGCACCGACCAGGGCCAGCCGGTCCGGTCGACGCCGTCCTGCGGGCCGGGCCCGGCGGGGAGATGGGCGTACGCGCGCTCGACGATCACGCGACCGGTGTCACCCGTCGGCCGGTGGACGTGCCCGATCCGCGGCGTGCGGTGCGGGTTCGCCCTCGGTGTCGATGTGCGGCAGGATCCGGTCGAGCCACCGGGGCGTCCACCAGGCGTGGGCGCCGAGCAGTGTCATCACGGCCGGAACGAGCAGCAGTCGTACGACGGTCGCGTCGATCAGCACGCTCACGGCGAGTCCGAGTCCGAGCATCTTGACGACGATGTTGTCGCTCAGGATGAAGGCGGCGAAGACGCTGACCATGATGAGGGCGGCGCAGGTGATCACCCGTGCGGTGATCTCCAGGGCGTGCGCGACGCTCGCCTTGGCGTCACCGGTGCGCAGCCAGGCCTCGCGGACCCGCGACAGCAGGAAGATCTCGTAGTCCATGCTGAGCCCGAAGATGATCGCGAACATCATCATCGGCACGTAGCTCTCGATGGGCACCTTGCCCGCCACCCCGAGCGACGGCCCGCCCCAGCCCCACTGGAAGACGGCGACGACGACCCCGTAGGAGGCGGCGATGGACAGGACGTTGAGCACCGCCGCCTTGAGCGCGACGAGCAGTCCGCGGAAGACGATCAGGATGATGATGAAGGCGAGGGCGACGACCACGGCGATGATCAGCGGCAGTCTGCTCGCGACGATGTCACGGAAGTCGACCTGGGCCGCCGTGGTCCCGGTGACATAGCCCTTGGCGACGGTGCCGGACACGGCCTGCGGGAGGGTGTCGTCGACCAGGTGGTTCGTCAGGTCGGTGGTCACCTGGTCCTGCGGGGACTGCTTGGAGAAGACGGTGCCCACCAGGACGTCGCCGTCCTGGGTGGCGGTGAGCGGGGTGACGGTGGCCGCGCCGGGCACGCCGGTGAGGGCCTTCTTCGCGTTCGACGCCAGCGCCGAACGCTGGTCGGACGGCACGTCGGTCTGGTCGATGACCACGGTCAGCGGCCCGTTGGAGCCGGGTCCGAAGGCGTTCGACATGATGTCGTACGCCCGCCGGTCGGTGAAGGACGTCGGGTCCGCGCCGTCCCCGATGTGCCCGAGCTGGATGGAGAACAGCGGAATGGCCAGCACCACGACCGTGATCACACCGCCGGTGAGGAACCACCAGGGGCGTCGCTCCACCCGCTGGGCGTAGCGGTGCCAGGTGCCGTGTGCGGGCTGACCGGGATCGGCGTCCGTCTCCGCGACGGGCCTGCGCAGGTGGTAGCGGTCCATGTGCCGGCCGATGAGGCCGAGCAGGGCCGGGACGATGGTGAGCGCGCCGGCCACGGCCGAGACGACCGTGACGGCCGCCGCGAGGCCCAGCTTGCTGATGAAGGAGACGCCGGAGACGGACAGCCCGGCCAGGGCGATGATGACGGTGCACCCCGAGACGAGGACCGCCCGGCCGCTGGTCGCGGTCGCCCGTCCCGCCGCGTGCACGGGATCGATGCCGTCGATGAGGTTCTGCCGGTGACGTGTGATCAGGAACAGGGCGTAGTCGATGCCGACGCCGAGTCCGATCATGGTGGCGAGGGTCGGTGACACGGTCGCGAAGGTGAACGCGGCGGCCAGCAGGCCCAGACAGGCCAGACCGCCGACCACGCTGATCAGCGCGGTCACCAGCGGCAGACCGGCGGCGATCACACTGCCGAAGCCGACGAGCAGGACGACGATCGCCACCGCGAAGCCGATCGCCTCGCTGATCCGGTCGTTGGCCGCGGGGCGGGCCAGCTCACCCAGCGGACCGCCGTACTCGACGTCGACACCGGCCGACCGAAGCGGCTTCACGGCGCTGTCGACGCCGTGGAGGTAATCGTCGCCGAGCGTCGAGGGCTGCACGTCGAAGCGGACGGTGATGTACGCCGTCTTCCCGTCGTCGGACAGCGGTCCGACGTTCGGCTGCTGGGACTGACCCGACGACTGCGAGCCCGGCGGCGGCAGCGGGTTCTGCGCCGCCAGCACGTGCGGCAGCTTCTGCAGATCGCCGACCGTCTGGTTCATCTGGGAACTGAGCGACGTCAGCGGCTTCTGCGTGTCCCGCAGCACGACCTGGCTGCTGTAGCCGCCGGCTGCCGGGTCGTGCTCCTTGAGGACGTCCACGCCCTTCGTGGACTGCACTCCGGGGAGGGTGAAGTTGTCCGAGTACTCTCCGCCGAACGAGCGGTTCAGCACCTGCAGCACGGCCAGGACGACCAGCCAGGCCACGATCACGATCACGAAGTGGCGGGCACACCACTCTCCCAGCCGCCGTAGCGTTCCGGGCTTGTCCTGCCCGCCCCCTGAAGTGGCCTGCGTCGCCGACATGCGTTGCTCCCGGGGGAAGAGGACCCTCCGACGCCCTCATTAAACGACGGGACGATCATCGCGGCCCGGCGGGACGCGGGGCGCGAGGACGCCGGTGACGTGCGGCGGCACGGCGGCCGGCAGGGTGTTCCCTCACCGCGGCGTAGGGATAACCCTCGATCGGTGGCGAGGCGATGTCATGCATCGGTCAACAGTGCAATCCTTCCCCCACCTGTACGGCAGGTCGCGTCCGACCTGCCCACGGTCGCGTTCCCGCACGCCCCTGCTCAGCTCGTCCCGGACAGCACACCCGTCTGCCCGGTCTGTCACCGGCCGCCGACCGCGGCCGAAGCAGTAGGAGTACGAGTGAGACGTATCCCCCGTCAGGCGACCGCGGCCGGAGCCCTGGTGGCCACCGCCGCTTTCCTGGCCGTCGGCATACAGACGGTCCCGGCAGCCGCCGACCCCGCCCCCCACACCACCCCCCTGCGCACCGGGGGGCTGGAAGCGAAGCTTTCCCCCGCCCAGCACACCGCCCTGCTGACGAAGGCGTCGCAGCGGACGACGGACACCGCCGGTCTCCTCGGTCTCGGCCCGAAGGAGAAGCTGGTCGTCAAGGACGTCGTCAAGGACAACGACGGCACCCTGCACACCCGTTACGAGCGCACCTACGCCGGACTCCCGGTGCTCGGCGGCGACGTGGTCGTCCACACCCCGCCCGCCTCCCGGGCCACCGGAACGGTCGGCACGACCTTCAACAACAAGCACACCATCAAGGTCGCCACCACCACCGCGTCGTTCACCAGGACCGCCGCGGGCGCCCAGGCCCTGAAGGCCGCCAAGGCGCTCAAGGCGCAGAAGCCCGCGGCCGACAGCGCCCGCAAGGTGATCTGGGCCGGCACCGGCACCCCGCGCCTCGCCTGGGAGACCGTGGTCAGCGGGCTCCAGGACGACGGCACGCCCAGCAAGCTGCACGTCGTCACGGACGCGACCACCGGCAAGGAACTCAGCCGGTACGAAGGCGTCCAGACCGGCACCGGCAACACCCAGTACAGCGGCACCGTGACGCTGAACACCACGCTGTCCGGCTCGACCTACCAGCTGACCGACAGCACGCGTGGCGGCCACAAGACCTACAGCCTCAACAACGCCACCTCCGGGACCGGCACCCTGATGACGGACGCCGACGACACCTGGGGAACCGGCGCCGGCTCCAACACCCAGACCGCCGGCGCCGACGCGGCCTACGGCGCCCAGATGACCTGGGACTTCTACAAGAACACCTTCGGGCGCAGCGGCATCAAGAACAACGGCGTCGCGGCCTACTCCCGCGTCCACTACAGCTCGGCGTACGTCAACGCCTTCTGGGACGACAGCTGCTTCTGCATGACCTACGGCGACGGCTCCGGCGGCACCCACGCGCTGACCTCGCTGGACGTGGCAGGCCACGAGATGAGCCACGGTGTCACCTCCAACACCGCCGGCCTGGAGTACTCCGGTGAGTCCGGCGGGCTCAACGAGGCGACCTCCGACATCTTCGGCACGGGCGTCGAGTTCTACGCGGCGAACTCCTCCGACGTGGGCGACTACCTCATCGGCGAGAAGATCAACATCAACGGCGACGGCACGCCGCTGCGCTACATGGACAAGCCCAGCAAGGACGGCGGCTCGGCGGACAGCTGGTACTCCGGCGTCGGCAACCTGGACGTCCACTACTCCTCGGGCCCCGCGAACCACATGTTCTACCTCCTCTCCGAGGGCAGCGGCACCAAGGTCATCAACGGTGTCACCTACAACAGCCCGACCTCCGACGGTGTCGCCGTCGCCGGCATCGGCCGGGCCGCGGCCCTCCAGATCTGGTACAAGGCGCTGACGACGTACATGACGTCCAGCACCAACTACGCCAGTGCCCGCACCGCCGCGCTGAACGCCGCGACCGCGCTCTACGGCTCCGGCTCGGCCCAGTACGCCGGGGTGGCCAACGCCTTCGCCGGCATCAACGTGGGCAGCCACGTCACCCCGCCCACGAGCGGAGTGACCGTCACCAACCCGGGCAGCCAGTCGGCCACCGTCGGCACCGCGGTGAGCCTGCAGATCGCGGCGAGCAGCACCAACAGCGGCTCTCTCACCTACGCGGCGTCCGGTCTGCCGGCCGGTCTGTCGATCAACGGCTCGACGGGCGCCGTGACCGGCACGCCGACGACCGCGGGGACGTACAGCACCACCGTCACCGTCACGGACAGCACCGGTGCCACCGGCACCGCGACGTTCACCTGGACGGTGAGTTCGTCGGGCGGCGGAGGCACCTGCACCGCCAAGCAGCTGCTCGGCAACCCCGGCTTCGAGTCCGGCAACACCACCTGGACCGCCAGCAGCGGAGTCATCACGACCGACACCGGCCAGGCGGCACACGGCGGTTCCTACAAGGCCTGGCTGGACGGCTACGGCTCGACCCACACCGACACGCTGTCCCAGTCGGTGGCCGTGCCGAGCGGCTGCAAGGCGACGCTCACCTTCTACCTGCACATCGACACGGCCGAGACGACCACCAGCACCGCGTACGACAAGCTCACCGTCACGGCCGGCTCCACCACGCTGGCGACCTACTCGAACCTCAACAAGGCCACCGGCTACGTCCAGAAGACCTTCGACCTGTCCTCCTTCGCCGGCTCCACCGTCGCGCTGAAGTTCAGCGGCGTCGAGGACTCCTCGCTCCAGACCAGCTTCGTCGTGGACGACACCGCCCTGACGACCAGCTGACCGGCACCACCGGCACCGCCTGAACGACGGCGACCGCGCCGTGGGTCCTCCGCGAGGACGACCCACGGCGCGGATCCGTTTCCCCGCCTACTCGAACCGTGACGGGTCGCCCGCGCCCAGCCGTACGATCTCGGGCTCCCCGGAGGAGAAGTCGACGACGGTCGTCGGCTCCGTACCGCAGTCGCCGGAGTCGATCACGGCGTCCACCACGTGATCGAGCCGGTCCTTGATCTCCCAGCCCTGGGTGAGCGGCTTGTCCTCCTCCGGCAGGAGCAGCGTGCTCGACAGCAGCGGCTCACCGAGCTCGGCGAGGATCGCCTGCGCGACGACGTGGTCGGGGATGCGCACGCCGACCGTCTTCTTCTTCGGGTGCAGCAGCCGGCGCGGGGCCTCCTTCGTCGCGGGCAGGATGAACGTGTAGCTGCCGGGCGTCGCCGCCTTGACCGTCCGGAAGACCGCGTTGTCGATCCGTACGAAGTGCCCGAGCTGCGCGAAGTCCTCGCACATCAGCGTGAAGTGGTGCCGCTCGTCGAGCTGGCGGATCGAACGGATGCGGTCGATGCCGTCCTTGTTGCCGAGCGCGCAGCCGAGCGCGAAGCACGAGTCCGTCGGGTAGACGATCAGTCCACCGCTGCGGACGATCTCCACCGCCTGGCTGATGATGCGGCGCTGCGGGTTGTCCGGGTGCACGTCGAAGTACTTGGCCATGCACCCGAGCTTAGGTCCTGTCGCCCCGGCCGGTCCGGGCCCGCCCGGCCCCCGGGGCGTGCCCGTCCGGGGCCGGAATCTTTTCCCCGGTCACGGCTATGGGAACCTCGCGGTCGGCTCGCTACCCTCCGCGCATGATTTCCACGGTGGTCTGGGGTACCGGCAATGTCGGCCGCGCGGCCATCCGCGCCGTCGAGGCCCACCCGAAGCTGAAACTCGCGGCGGTGCTCGTCCACGATCCCGGGAAGGTCGGCCGCGACGCGGGCGACCTCGCCGGGCTCGACCACGGCCTCGGCCTCGCCGCGACCGACGACATCGACGCCGCCCTCACCCAGGGCCCGGGAGCCGTGGTCTACGCGGCATCCGGCGACATCCGGCCCGACGAGGCGCTCGCCGACATCGCCCGGGCGATCCGGGCCGGCGCGGTCGTCGTCACCCCCGCTCTCTATCCGCTCTACGACCAGCGCAACGCGCCGCCGGAGTTCCGGGAGCCGATGCTCGCCGCCATCGCGGACGGCGGCGGCTCCCTGTTCGTCTCCGGTGTCGACCCCGGCTGGGGCAACGACGTGCTGCCCCTGCTGATCAGCGGCCTCGGCACGACGATCGACGCCATCCGCTGCCAGGAGATCTTCGACTACTCCACCTATGAACAGGAGGAGTCCGTCCGCCACCTGGTCGGTATGGGACAGCCGATGGACTACGAGCCGCTGATGCTCGCCCCGTCGATCCCGACGATGGTGTGGGGCGGCCAGATACGGCTGATGGCGCGCGCCCTCGGCGTCGAACTCGACGAGATCCGCGAGACGTTGGAACGTCGTCCGCTGGCGACGACGGTGACCACCCGCACGATGGGGGAGTTCGCGGCCGGCACGCAGGGCGCCGTGCGCTTCGAGGTGCAGGGGATCGTCGACGGCGAGCCCCTCATCGTCATCGAGCACGTCACCCGCATCCACGCGTCCTGCGCGCCGGACTGGCCGACGCCGCCCGACGGCGACGGGGCCCACCGCGTGATCATCGAGGGCCGCCCGCGGATCGAGGTCACCGTCGAGGCGACCGACGAGGGCGAGAACCGTTCCGCGGGCGGGAACGCCACCGCCGTCGGCCGGCTGGTCGGCGCCGTCGACTGGCTCGTGGACGCGGAGCCCGGCCTCTACGACGCACTCGACGTCCCGCTGCGACCGGCAGTCGGCCGACTCGGAAGGAAGTGACGACCATGACCATGCACATCGACATCCCCGAGGGGCAGGAGCCGATCGGGTACGTGTGGGGGGACATGGTCCCCGGTATCGGTATGGCGGCTGCGAACTTCTCGCTGTCGGTGTACGCCCACACGACGCTGGGGCTGCGCGAGTTCGAGGCGGCGCGGCTGCGCGTCGCGCAGATCAACGGCTGCATGTTCTGCCTCGACTGGCGCACCGAGCGGGACGGCCTGAAGGTCGAGGAGGAGTTCGCGGACGCCGTGACCGGGTGGCGTACCACCGACGCGTTCGACGAGCGGACCAGGCTGGCCGCCGAGTACGCCGAGCGGTACGCCCTGGACCACCACGGTCTGGACGAGGAGTTCTGGGGCCGGATGACCGCGTGCTACAGCCAGCGGGAGATCGTGGAGCTGAGCATGAGCATCGGCTCGTGGCTGGCGTTCGGCCGGCTCAACCACGTGCTGGGCCTCGACAGCGTGTGCGTGCTGCCGACGCACTGAGGCGGCCGACGCACGGAGGAGACCCGGGCCGCTCGGGCGGCCCGGACCGTCTCGGGCGGATGTCGGCCGGTCCCAGGGCGTGGAGGCCCTAGAGGTCGGTGGCGATGATCTTCTCGATGTTGCGTTCGGCGAGCGCGGTGATGGTGACGAACGGGTTGACGCTGGTGTTGCCCGGGATGAGCGCGCCGTCGATCACGTACAGGCCCGCATAGCCCTGGAGGCGGCCGTAGTTGTCGGTCGCCTTGTTGAGGACGGCACCACCGAGCGGGTGGTACGTGAGGTGGTCGCCCCAGATCTTGTACGTGCCGAAGAGGTCGGTCCGGTAGATCGTGCCCTCCTTCTTGTTGATCTTGTCGAAGATGGACTTCGCCATGTCGATGGCGGGCTGCTTCCAGGCGGTCTGCCAGTTCAGGTCGACGTTGCCCGTGGCCGCGTTCCAGCTGAACTGGGCGCGGTTGGGGTTCTTGGTGATGGACAGGTAGAACGACGCGAAGGTCTCGATGCCGGTGGGCAGGGGCGCGACCTCGGCGAACGCGCCGCCCGCGGCCCAGTTGTCGATGCCGCCGCAGGGGATGCTCGACTGGAGCGAACCGGTCGGGTCCCAGATGTGGTTGGCCCGGCCGCACATGACGTTGCCGTTGTCGCCCCAGCCCTGCCCGATCTCGCCGTTGAGGGAGGGCAGTGCCCCGGTCGCCTTCAGCTTGACCAGGAGCTTGCTGGTGCCGACGCTTCCGGCGGCGAAGAACACCCGGTCCGCGGTGACCGTCTTGGAGGCCGTCGCGTCACCGTTGGTGTTGAGCTCGTCGATCAGGACGGTGTAACCGCCGCCCGCCGCGGGGGAGACCGAAGTGACCTTGTGCAGCGGGGAGATGGTGACCTTTCCGGTCGCCCTGGCCTGGGCGAGATAGGTCTTCTGCAGGGACTTCTTGCCGTAGTTGTTGCCGTAGAGGATCTCCGCCGCGAGCGCCGACTTGGGCGCGGTGCCGGCGGCCTCCTGCTTCATGTAGTCCCAGTCGTACACGTCGGGCACGAACACGAACGGGAAGCCCGAACGCTGGGCCTGCTTACGGCCGACCCGGGCGTACTGGTAGCAGTCGGTCGTGTCGAACCACGCCGGGTCCACCAGTCCCACACCGAGGTTCGCGTTGGCGCGGGGGTAGTACGTCGAGTACATCTCGTCGGCGTTCACGGACGGCAGGACGGCGCCGAAGTTCTCCCGCTTGGGGGTGACCGCCATACCGCCGTTGACCAGCGAGCCGCCGCCCACGCCGCGGCCCTGGTACACGATGATCTGCCCCATCTCCTCGGCGTCCAGGATTCCCGTGTAGCGGGGGATGGACCGGTCGATGGGGAAGCCGAGGAAGTTGCTCAGGGGCTGTTTGGTCTTGGTGCGCAGCCAGTACGAACGGTAGTCCGGGCTGGTCGTGTTGGCGAAGATCTTGCCGTCCGAGCCGGGGGTGTCCCAGGCCATGCCCATCTCGACCATCTGCACGTCGACGCCCGCCTGGGCGAGCCTCAGGGCGGCGACGGAGCCGCCGTATCCGGTGCCGATCACCAGGACGGGGACGTGTGCTCCGGAGGGGATGGAGGCGGCGGCCGTGACGGTCGGCGCCGGGGCCGCGACGGCGCGTCCGGCGAGGCTCACGGCCCCAAGAATAGAACCTGTTCCAGCAATGAATCGTCGGCGCGAGACACCTCTGGAATCCTTGCTGGGCTGGTTGATGTCACTCATGTGACGCTCCTCACTCTGGGATGAGTGGGAACACGTTCTACTGTTACTGGCTTGTTAAGTCACTACATACCAGTTGGTAACTTGTGTCCGATCTTGGGTGGTCCGCCGGGGCCCGGTCCGTTCGCTCTTGACTTCACAAGACCCTTGCGCGAAATTCCTGACGCTGCATCAGAACCGGTACGGCGGGGGCTTGTCGGCCTCCGGAACACGCAACACCCCCACCTTCCCCCGCCCTGCTGGAGCGACCTGCCATGTCCTCGCACACCTACCCCGCCAGACCTGCCGACCCCGCCCCCGTGTCTCGCCCGTCACGGCGCCGTGTGCTCGGCGCGGCCACGGGAACCGGACTCGCGCTCGCCACCGGACTCGCCACGGCCACCGGCGCCACGGCGGCCGACCTGCCCGCCCTCGGCACCTACGACGTCGTCGTGGTCGGATCCGGAGCTGCGGGCATGACGGCCGCGCTGACCGCCGCGAAACAGGGTCTGAGCTGCGTCGTCGTGGAGAAGGCGGCCACCTTCGGAGGCTCGGCCGCCCGCTCGGGCGCGGGCATCTGGATCCCCAACAACCAGGTGATCCTCGCCGCCGGGGTCCCCGACACCCCGGCCAAGGCCGCCGCCTACCTCGCGGCCGTCGTCGGACCGGACGTCTCCGCCGACCGGCAGGCGGCCTTCCTCGGCCAGGGGCCCGCCATGATCTCGTTCGTCATGGCCAACAGCCCGCTGCGCTTCCGCTGGATGGAGGGGTACAGCGACTACTACCCCGAGCTGCCGGGCGGCCTTCCGGCCGGCCGCTCCATGGAACCCGACCAGCTCGACGGGAACATCCTCGGCGCCGAACTCGCCCGGCTGAACCCGGCGTACATGGCCGTCCCGGCCGGCATGGTCGTCTTCAGCGCCGACTACAAGTGGCTCACCCTCGCCGCCGTGAGCGCGAAGGGCGCGGCCGTCGCCACGACGTGCCTCGCCCGAGGGACCAAGGCCGCGCTGCTCGGCCAGAAACCGCTCACGATGGGCCAGTCCCTGGCGGCCGGCCTGCGCGCCGGACTGCTCGCCGCCCAGGTTCCGGTGTGGCTCAACACCCCGCTGTCCGACCTGTTCATCGAGAACGGCGCCGTCACCGGCGCCGTCGTCACCCGGGACGGCGCGGCCGGCCTCGTACGGGCCAGGCGCGCCGTCGTCGTCGGATCGGGCGGCTTCGAGCACAACGCCGCGATGCGCGCCCAGTACCAGCGGCAGCCCATCGGGACCGACTGGACGGTGGGGGCCAAGGAGAACACCGGTGACGGCATCCAGGCGGGGCGGCGAGCCGGAGCAGCCCTCGACCTCATGGACGACGCGTGGTGGGGACCCGCGATCCCGCTCCCCGGTGAGCCCTACTTCTGCCTCGCCGAACGCACCCTGCCCGGCGGCCTGCTGGTGAACGCGGCAGGAGCGCGCTTCGTCAACGAGGCCGGGCCCTACAGCGACGTCGTGCACACCATGTACGAGCGGAACGCGAGCGCGCCGGACATCCCGGCCTGGCTGGTCGTCGACCAGAACTACCGCAACCGCTACCTGTTCAAGGACGTCGCGCCCACGTTCCCGTTCCCCGACTCCTGGTACACCTCCGGTGCCGCGTACAAGGAGTGGACCCTCGACGCGCTCGCCGGCCGGATCGGCGTCCCCGCCGCCGCCCTCCGCGCCACGGTCAACCGCTTCAACAGCCAGGCCCTGAACGGCAGGGACCCCGACTTCCACCGGGGCGACAGCGCCTACGACCACTACTACACCGACCCCGCCGTCCACCCCAGCTCCTGCCTCGCCCCGCTGTGGCTGCCCCCGTTCCACGCCTTCAGGATCGTCCCGGGCGACCTCGGCACCAAGGGCGGCCTGCGCACGGACGCCCGCGCCCGCGTCCTGCGCCCCGACGGCACACCGATCCCCGGCCTGTACGCGGCGGGCAACGCCAGCGCCGCCGTCATGGGCCACAGCTACGCGGGCGCGGGCTCCACGATCGGCCCGGCGATGACGTTCGGCTACATCGCCGCACGCGACATCGCGGCGAACGCGGCACGCTGAGCGGGAGCGGGAGCGGGAGCGGGCGGGGGTCGGGAGCGGTTCGGCCCGGCCGGCAGGAGGGCCGTCGTCCCGTCACACGCCCTCGCCCGGCACCGGTGCCAGGACCAGCATCGTCACGTCGTCGCGGATCGAGGGGCAGAAGGCGGTGAGGTCCTTCCACACGCGCTCGGGGAGGGCGTCCGCGGGCTCGTCGGCGAAGGTCGTGAGGCGGTCCGGCAAGGGGTAGAAGGCACCGGACCGATCGCGGCTCTCGCTGACACCGTCCGACGCCAGGAACAGCCGGTCGCCGGGCTCCAGCTCGACGGTGCGGCACTCGGGAGGGGACAGCTCGAAGAAGCCCGTGCCGACCGGCGGCCCCGGCTCGCTGTCGAGTTCCAGGGCCTTCGCGCCGCGCAGCAGCAGCGGACGCGGATGTCCGCAGGACACCAGCCGCACCCTGTCCGCCGAGGGCGAGAACTCCAGCAGCAGCACGGTCGCGAACATCTCCGCGTGCTCGGACCCCGACGAGTCCACCACCAGTCGGCGGTCGAGCCGGGCCGCGGCCTCGACGAGGTCGCGCCGGTCGAGGACGGTCTCCCGGAACGCCCCGAGGAGCGACGCGACCGTCCCCACCGCGGACAGCCCGTGCCCCTGTACGTCACCCATCACGGCCCGGACCCCGAAGGGGCCGTCGCGCACGTCGAAGAAGTCGCCGCCGACCAGCGTCTCCCGCTGCGCCGGCCGGTACAGCCCCACACAGCGCACCCGTCCGACCCGGTCGGGCAGCGGGGGCAGCACGGCGAGCTGGGCGGCCTCCGCCACCGACCGCACGGTGACGAGGTGCTGTTCCCTGCGACTGCGGACCAGGGCCACGAGCACGCTGAGCAACGCGATGAAGACGATGGTCACGAGGTCGGTGTTGCCGGGACGGTTGAGCTGGATGGCGGGGATGTTCAGCAGGATCACGACGATCACGCCGAACGCCGCGGTCCCCACCGGACCGTAGGACAGGACGGCGAGCGAGGGGATGGCGCCGAGCAGGAACCCGATGTCCAACTCGTGACTGGTGGTGAGTTCGGCGACGCAGACGCCGACCAGCAGGGCGATCGGAAGCAGCCGTACCCAGCGCGGAGGGGGTGAGCCGCGCAGCCAGCTCCGGTCCGTAGCGTCCCGTTCACCGGGCGCGGCCTTCGTGGCCATGGCACTCCTCCTTATGCCACCACGCTCCTCCATTCCGGACGGCCGCGCATTCCGGTCGGCCGCACGGTCCGCTCGGGCGGTCCGGGTGGACACGTCCACCGGGAGGGCGCGCGAAGCCCCGCCACCACGGGGATGGGGGTGACGGGGCTCCACCCCTCGGGTGCCCGGCGCGGGGAGCTTCACCCGGACGGTGAGGAATCGCACACCAATCCGCGGACGCCTCGGCTGCGGATTACCGGCGATGGGCTGTGTGCCGGGAAAGGACTCCGAATGTCGCGTGGAATTCTCGCAGGTGCATTCCCGGCCGGAACGGAGCCCGATCGCCCCGCGTTCGCCGGGCGTCTCCGTTTCGCCGTCCTCTCCCGGACGTCGTCATGAGAAACGACCCGCATCTGCTGATGGGGGCCTACGCGCTCGACGCCCTGGACCCCGCCGAACGAACCGCGTTCGAGCGGCACCTGGGCTCCTGCGCGATCTGCACGACTGAGGCGGAGGAGCTCCGGGAGACCGCGGCCCGTCTCGCCGCGGCCGCGACGGTGCGCCCGCGGGGGCAGTTCAGACAGGACGTGCTGACGCGTGTCGAAGGAACACGACAGGTCCCGGGCCATGTGCTGCGGACGAGGATCCCGGCCCTCACCGGACGCTCGCACCGCGCCGCGCGATGGACCCTCGCGGCCTGTGTCGCCGCCGCCCTCGCGTTCGGCGGCGGGAGCGTCCTGCAGAACCGGCGCGCCGGTACCGAACAGGCCCGGGCCGAACACCGACTGGCCCTCGTCACCGCCCTGTTGGCCGCCCCGGACGCGCAGACCCAGTCCCTGCCGCTGACCGGTGACGCGACCGCCCGCGTGGTCGTCTCGCACCAGGTGGACCGGGCCCTGCTCACCGCCGACACGGTCCCCTCACCGGGGCGGGGACGTGTGTACGAACTCTGGTTCAACGACGCCGGGGTGATGCGGCCCGCCGGCCTCGTCCACGCCTCCCGCGACCCCGTCACCGTGGTCCTCGACGGAGACATCGGCGCGGCCTCGGGAATGGGCGTCAGCGTCGAACCCGCCGGGGGTTCGCGCCACCCCACCTCGACGCCCGTGGCGCTGCTGGGCTTTCGCGCGTGAGAGGCCGGACCGGGCCGGTGCGGCCGTCCGGACGCAGGGGCGCCCTCGCCGACGGGCCCAGGGGAAATGGTCGTACGAGGTGAATTTCCCGTCCGGACCAATCCGCGGGGCCGCCGGAATCGGATTCCTCTCGTGATGACAGGACAGAAGGACCGGAATGCGCGGAAGAATTGGGTGCGCTACCCGCTCGGTGCGCTGAGCGGATTTCTCGCCGGATTCGCCGCCCTCGCCATGGCCGAACTGGTTTCCGCGCTCGTGCGGCCGGAAGCGGGTCCGATCGTCGCCGTGGGGGGCGCGGCCATCGACCGCACGCCGCCCGCGGTGAAGGACTGGGCGATCCGGCATTTCGGCACGAACGACAAGCTCGTCCTCCAGCTCGGCATCCTGGTCGTCCTCGCCCTGTTCGCGGGCGTGCTCGGTGCTTTCGCCGTCCGTCATCGCCGCGCCGGAGCGGCGGGCGTGCTCCTCTTCGGTGTCATCGGCGGTGCCGCCGCGCTCAGCCGCCCCGACTCCACGAGCTGGACCGACGCGCTGCCGTCGGTGGTCGGGGCACTGTGTGGCGCCGCCCTCCTGTACGTGCTGGTCGGACGGCTCTCCGTCGCCCGGCCGGCACCCTCCGCGCCGGACCCCCAGCCGGACGAGAACCACTCCACGACGACCGGCGGAGCTGCCGCCCCGGCCGTCGCGTCGAGGGAGTCCGGCTGGGACCGGCGCGGATTCATCATCGCGGCCACCGCGGCGGCCGCGGCCTCGGCCGGAGCGGGAGCCTTGGGCCGTTCGCTGAACGGCAACCGCGGCCAGGACGCGGTCGCCTCGCGCGACAAACTGGTGCTGCCGGCCGCGTCCTCCCGGGCCAGGCCCATCCCCGGGGGCGCGCAGCTCCGCGTCCCCGGGATCAGCCCCTTCGTGACACCGAACGGCGACTTCTACCGCGTCGACACGGCCCTGGTGGTCCCCAAGGTCGACGCGAACGCCTGGCGGCTGAGGATCCACGGCAAGGGCGTCACCCGCCCGACGACCTTCACGTTCGACGACCTGCTCCGGCGCGAGCTGATCGAGCGGAACATCACGCTGACCTGCGTCTCCAACGAGGTCGGCGGCCCCTACGTCGGAAACGCCCGCTGGATCGGAGTGCGGCTCGCCGACCTCCTCGCCGAATGCGGTGTCCGGCCGCCGTCCAAGGGCGGTCCCGCCGATCAGCTGGTGGCCCGCTCGGTGGACGGCATGACGATCGGCAGTCCCGTGGACGACGTGATGGACGGCCGGGACGCGATGCTCGCCGTGGGCATGAACGGGCAGCCGCTGCCCTTTGAGCACGGCTTCCCGGTACGGATGCTCGTCCCGGGCCTCTACGGCTACGTGTCGGCGTGCAAGTGGATCAAGGACATCGAGCTGACCACCTTCGACGCCTACGACCCGTACTGGGTGAAGCGGAAGTGGGCGCGCAGGGCACCGATCAAGACCGAGTCGCGCATCGACACGCCGAAGCCCTTCGCGCGGCCGAAGGCGGGCACCGTCATGGTCGCCGGGGTCGCCTGGGCGCAGCACCGGGGGATCGACAAGGTCGAGGTGCGGGTCGACGACGGAGCGTGGCAGGAGGCGCGCCTGGCGTCCGAGGACACCGTCGACACCTGGCGGCAGTGGTCGTTCCCCTGGCAGGCCACGAGCGGTGGCCACACCCTCACCGTGCGGGCCACCGACCGTACGGGCCGGGTGCAGACGGCGAAGCGCACCCAGACGATTCCGGACGGCGCCAGCGGCCGGCACTCCGTGGTCGTCACCGTCGACTGACGACTCGGCGCCGGAGTGGACCACAGGGGGCCACCCTCCGCCGGCTACTGCGGACGGGTGGACCGCGCGAACAGACAGTCACATGACCTGGAGTGCGGTTGTCCTACGGTCATGACGACCGACCTCCTCGCGCACCCGTCGCATCCCATGCCGTCCCACCCGCGCCGCCGCGACGGGATGTCCCCTCTCCCGGCGCCCGAGGCCAGGGCCCGGCTGCGGCGCTCCTGGCACCTGTCCGAACGGCAGGTGGCGACCGCGTTCGGGGTGACTCCGGCGACGGTCCGTTCCTGGGAGGCGGGCCGCACCACGCCCACGGGCCGGCGCCGGGCCGCCTACGCGGCGTTCCTCAGCGGCCTGGCCCAGGGTCTCGCCCCCGCGGCGCTCGCGGACCCGGCCCCGCAGAAGAAGCGAACCCCGGCTCCGCCGAGGAAGAGAGCCTCGGCCCCGCCGAAGGAGGGGACCCCGGTCGCCCCGGCCCCGGCCCCGTCACCGGTGAGGGCGCTCACTCCGCCGCCACGCAACGCGTCGGCGTCCCGCCCGGCGACTCCACCGCCCGCGACCGTGATCCTGTCGACCCCGCCGCTCACGGAGCCGGCCAGGAGGCCGGCGGGCCTGCCGGTCGCAGGCGGACCCGACCCGGTGTCGGCGGCCCGCCGACGCAGGCTCCGCCTCGCGGCCGTCGCGGCCGGTGTGTGGCTGACCTTCGTCCACCTCATGGTCACCACGGGCCCGCCGCGGACGGCGTACGCCGACGGCGGGGACCACGGGAGGGCGGCGACCGGGCGGGTCGCCTGCTCCTGCGCCGGTTCAGCCCGGCCCTGATCCCTCCCGGCGGGTGACACGCCGTCCCGAGGCCACCGCTCAGCGCTGAGCGGTGGCCGCCGTGTGCAGATGGGCCAGCGCGTCGAGGACGACGGTCCGCCGGTGCCGGGAGAGCCATCGGCCCACCATGACGCCACTGGTCTCCAGCGCCCGGAGCTGGGCCGGGCTGAAGCCGGGCAGCGGCCGCTCGTGGTGCGAGGAGGACGGCGGAGTCGGCCTCCGGCTCCGGGGCGCTCCCGGCGGCGACCGGGAACTCTGCCTCCTCGCTCATGGTGAACGGCGTCCTCACTGACGACATCGGTTCCGGTCGACAGCCCGCGCGGTCGGGGAAGACAGCGCGAACCGTCATCGCCCGGCCGGGGCGTGCGCGGCCCGCGGACACGAAGCGGTGCGTGCCTGCTTCCCCAGCACATCCCGCCGGCCCTGTCCCCGGCCCGTATCCGCTCCGCAAGAGGTCCCGGGGGGGGCGCCGGGGAGCGCCTGGTGAGCGCACGGGGAGCTTTCGGTGGGCGGCCGTCCGACCGGCGTGCCCGGGATGCCACGGTCCGCCGTCCCGGGGCATGGTGGAGGGGTGATAGCGCTGGCCGTACTGTTCGCCCTGCTGGGAGCCGCCAGCAACGCCATGGGAACGGCGTTCCAGCGCAAGGCGGCCGCCCGTGTCCCCGAGGGCGGTGGACTGCGGCTCATCCTGGAACTCGCCCGGCAGCCCGCCTGGCTGATCGGCATCGCCGGCGTGGCCGGAGCGGCGCTCTTCCAGGCCCTCGCGCTGGTGAACGGACCCCTGTCCCTGGTCCAGCCCCTGTTCATCCTGGAGCTTCCGTTCGCCCTGATGATCGCCATTCCGCTGCTGCACCGCAGCCTTCCGCGCGCGGGCTGGTGGGCTGTCGCGGGAGTGGTGGCCGGTCTCGGTGTGGTCCTCGTCGCCGCCGACCCGTCGGGAGCGGACACCTCCGCCCCCATGGCCCGCTGGATCCCGATGCTGATCCTGTGCCTCTCGGCGGTCGCCGTCGCCGTCGCGGTCTCACGCCCCGGACGACCGCCGCTGTTCCGCGCCGCCGTGCTGGGATCGGCCTCGGCCATCAGTAACGCCCTGACCGCCGCGCTCCTGAAGTCGGCCGTCGGCACGCTGGAGGACGACGGCTTCGTCGCCTTCCTGAGCGTGTGGCAGACGTACGGATTCGTCGTCACCGGAATCGGCGCCGTGCTGCTGCTGGAGAACGCGCTCCAGGCGGGCCCGTTGGCCGCCTCGCAGCCCGCCCTCACGATCGGCGACGCGACGGTGAGTCTGTTCCTCGGCGTCTTCCTCTTCGGCGAGACCATCCGCACCGGTTGGTGGCTGCTGCCCGAACTGGCCGGAGCCGGGCTCGTCCTGTGGGGTGTCCTGCGGCTGACCCGCGTGGTGCCGCACGTGGGGGAACTCGCCCACTGACCGGTCGTCGCGCCGCCGCCCACGGCGCTCCGGCGGTCGCGGCGCCGGGAGGCCGACGGGGACCACGCTCCGGCAGGCGGCCCCCGGATCGCCTCAGCTGCCGGCGATGACCTCCGCGAGGAACCCGTCGAGGGAGACGCGTTCCTCGCCGGGTGCGACGATCCGGTGGGTCTCGTCCAGGAACGACAGGACCGCGGGGGCCCACCCGACGACCACCGCGTGCTGCCGCCCGCCGTCGGAGTGGGGGCGGCCGAAGAACTCCAGCCGCACCTCCCGCCAGATGCCGGTGGCCCGCGGACCGATGCGCACGTCCCCCTCGCCGACCGGACGCTCGATCCCCTCGGCCAGCATCTCGCGGTCGAGCCGCCACCGGGCGAGCACCAGGCCGTCGTGACTGAAGGTCATGGTGACGGCGAACGGGTCGTCGGCGCGATACGCGAGGTGAGCCATGACGGGGGAACGCCCGGTGGTCTCGGTGACGAGCTGCATGACGAGCGTTCGGCGCACGGATGTGATCAAGACAGGCCCCTGGGGAAGGACGGACGGAGACCTCCCTAGTACCCGCACCGGCCGCGCCATGCTGCTCCATCCGGGGGAAAGAAGCGCGGAAACTCGTGTGCATACAGCGCTGAGAGCGGGGCACCAGCATCCTGAGACAGCTTGAGGACGCCATCCCCCCTGGCGGACCCGAGCTTCGCGGCCCCGCAGGCAGTCACCCCCCCCCGGCTGTCGGCGGGGCCGCCTCTCTTCTCCGGTCCCGGACGGCGCCCGTCAGCCGACGGCACCTCCGGACCCGTCGGCCTCGTCCCCCGGCTTCTCCGCGCCGTCCCCGGGGTCTGTCCCCTCCACCTGGATTCCGACGATGCACGTGTCGTCGTCCGTGTCGGACCTGCTGTACGTCAGCAGCCGGTCGAGCTGGTGGTCCAGGGTCCGGGAGGTCGTCCGCGCGGCCTGCAGCAGTTGGCGCAGCGACACCTCCACCGAGCGGTCGCGCCGCTCGATCAGACCGTCCGTGAACATCAACAGCGTGTCGTGGACGGCGAGTTGCACCTCGTCCTCCTCGAACGTCGCCTCGGGCACGGCACCGAGCAGGATGCCCTTGATCAGCGGGAGCGGGGACGCGTCCGCGTCACGGACCAGCACCGGCGGCAGATGCCCCGCCCGGGCCCAGCGCAGCACACGGCGGCGCGGATCGTAGATGCCGCACACCGCCGTGGCGGTGACCCCGCCGGTCAGATGGTGCGCCACGGCGTTGAGCCACGACAGCAGCTGGCCCGGTCCGGCACCCGTCACGGCCAGTCCGCGCAGTGCGTTGCGCAGCACCACCATGCTGGTGGCGGCCTCTATGCCGTGTCCCGCGACGTCCCCGACGCACAGCAGGACGAGACCGGAGGGCAGGACGACGGCGTCGTACCAGTCGCCGCCGACGAGCTGCTCGGTCTCCGCGGGGCGGTAGCGGACCGCCACGCGGAGCCCCGGCGCCCGCAGCGGAGCCTGGGTGGGCGGCATGATCGCGTGCTGCAGCTGGAGGGTCAGCCGGTTGCGTTCGTGGGCCTGCTGCTCGGTGTGGGCGAGCTGGTCGCGGGTGACGGCCAGGGCGACCTCGGTCCAGTGCTGGGCCGAGATGTCCTGGTAGGCGCCGCGGACGACGAACAGCCGGTCCTCGGCGTCGAGCACCGGCTCGGCCACCATCCGGATGTGCCGGGTGACCCCGTCGGGCCGCTGCAGCCGGAACGCGGCCGACGCGGGCCGCCTGTGGTGCAGGACCGTCCGCAGGAAACGGCCGATGGTCACGGCGTCGTCCGGATGCGTGTGCGTGGACAGCTCCTCCAACGGCACCGGCCCGGCCGAGGGGGAGCGGCCGTACAGGTCGAAGAGGGTGTCGTTCCAGATGGTCTCGCCGGTCAGCAGGTTCTCCTCGAACCCGCCGATCCTGCCGAGCCGTTGGGCGTGCTGGAGCAGGCTCGCCAGCCGCGCAGCCTCGTCCTCGATACGCCAGATGAACAGCAGTGCCCCGCCGTGCCGGCTGACGCTGATGTCGGCCACCGACGACAGCGGCACCTGGTCGACCAGCGCCGTGAGGTCCATCCGGCGGGCCCGGAACGGCTCCCCGGTGGCATGCACCCGCTCGATGCACTGGAACAGCTCGCTGTCCCCGGCCGCCATCGGGTAGGCCTCCAGCAGCAGCGCGCCCTGGACACTTCCCCGGGGCCGGCCCGCCGGGTCGAGGAACCGGCTGTTCACATGACGGATACGGAAGTCGGCCAGCCGCCCCCGGTCGTCCAGGTACGGCACCAGCACGAGAGCGGGATCGTGCAACCCGTCGACCAGGTCGACCAGTTCGGCGACCTCGGTCGTTCCGCGCGCCTCGCGGTCCTCGCCCGGCGGCACGTGCGTCTCCAGCGTGTGCGAGCACAGCTCCGCCAGCGCCTCGACCTGCCGCACGACCTGCGGGGGCTGAGGTGCCAGCGGGGAGGGCCAGGCGATTTCGAGCACGCCGTGGACCCGGCCCCCGGAACCGGCGGGGACGGCCACCCGTCCGCCGTCCGGACGGTCCGCGTGCCCGATGGAGGGCAGTCCGGTGCCGGACAGCGCGGTGGCCCACTGGGTGGACCGCTCGGTCAGCGCCCGGCGCGCCATCGTCGCCACGCCCGGTGGCACATAGCGCCAGCGTCCGGCCTCGTCGGCCGGGAACCCCGCGCTGCCCGCCAGGGACAGTGAACCGTCCGCGGCGGCCGCCCAGATGGCGACGGCGACGGCCCCGAGCGGGGCCAGCGCGTGCTGGAGCAGGGAGTCGGCGACGGCCTGGGTGTCGTTCGCGGCCAGGGCGCCGCTCTCCGCCGCGCGCAGCCGCACCGCGGGGGAGTCGTCGTCGGACGCGCGCGCGGCCGTGACGGCGAGGAAGGTGCTGGTCACCTCGGAGAGCCGGTCGTGCGCGGCCTGGTTGATGATCTCGACGGCGAGCTGGAGCTGCGGCACCCTCGCCTGCCCGGCCAACTCGGCCAGCTGACGGGCCGCCTGGGCGGGGCCGCAGCCCAACCGCTCGACCAGGATGCCCTTGGCCAGCTCGATCAGCGCCCGTCCGTCGGCCTCCAGGTGGGCCGCCCGCACCTCATGGCGCAGCCGCTCGACCGTGGCCGCCAGCCTGCCGACGGGCGAGGGACTGCCCGTGTCCGCCGGGTCCTGCGCCCGTTCTGTCTCCGATGTGCCGGACACTTCGTCGACGTCGGCGCCGGTCGGTTCAGGACTGTTCACCGTGCGACTGCTCCTCGGCGGGGACGCCCGAGGGCGCGGGGGAGGGGCGCCGGCGCGGGGGGTTCCCCCGCCGACCGGCAGCGGCTGTCGGTGCCGGACGCCATGTCACTCTCCGAGCCAGCGGTGGACACAGGCGATGAGGTCATCGGTGTCGACCGGCTTGGTGACATGGTCGCTGGCCCCCGACAGGAGGCTCTTCTCGCGGTCTCCCGGCATGGCCTTCGCGGTCACCGCGATGATCGGCAGGCCGGCGTAGCGCGGCATCTTCCGGATCTCGGCCGTCGCCGCGTACCCGTCCATCTCGGGCATCATCACGTCCATCAGGATCAACGCGATCTCGGGCCGGGCCAGCAGCGTCTCGATGCCCTTCCTGCCGTTCTCCGCGTGCAGCACCTGGAAGCCGTGCAGCTCCAGAATGCCGCTGAGCGCGAAGAGGTTGCGGGCGTCGTCGTCGACGACCAGCACCGTACGGCCGCGGAACGCGTCGTCGATCGGCTGCGCGGGCTGCCGCCGTGCCTCCTCGGCGCGCACCAGCGGCACCACGTCGCCCGGCTGTTCGGCGGACAGGTGCAGGGCGATGCGTTCGCGCAACTCGTCCAGGCTGGACAGGAACTCCAGGGACCGGGCGCCGGAGCGGGACTGCAGCGCCTGTTCCTGCGCGAGGTCCACCCGGCTGCCGTTGTGGACGAGGACCGGTACCGTCGCGAGAGCGGAGTCGCCCTCGACGGCTTCGAGGAAGCGGGCCGTCTCCCCGCCCGGCGGGCCGAGTTCGAGGACGACGCAGTGCCACGGCTCGGCGGCCAGCGCGCTCGCTGCCTCCTGTGCCCCGACGACGGTGACGACGTCGACGGACTCGCGTGCGGCGCCCTCGTCACGGCTGCGCGCCACGTCCCCGACCGCGCTCTCCGCGACCAGCGTCAGCAGCCCCCGCGGCCGGTCCTCGACGACCAGCAGACGGCGCCTGCGGGAACGGGCCGGGCCGGCCGAACCGGCGATCGCGTGCCGGGTCTCCGCGGGCGCCAAGGCGTCGGGTCCCCCCTCGGGCTTCCGGCCGCCGGCCAGCAGCGCCTCGAACTCGGGCCGGGCGAC
Source organism: Streptomyces sp. NBC_01428 (assembly GCF_036231965.1). NCBI lineage: Bacteria > Bacillati > Actinomycetota > Actinomycetes > Kitasatosporales > Streptomycetaceae > Streptomyces > Streptomyces sp. NBC_01428. Next base: position 8,310,587 of record NZ_CP109499.1, read on the forward strand.
CGGCAGGAAGAGGGTGAACGTGCTGCCCTGCCCCGGCACGCTGTCGACGGTGACCGCGCCGCCCAGCAGATGGGCGATCTCCCGGGTGATGGACAGCCCCAGCCCGGTCCCGCCGTACTTGCGGCTGGTCGTGCCGTCGGCCTGCTGGAAGGCGCCGAAGATCGTCTCCAGCTGCTGCTCGGGGATGCCGATGCCGGTGTCCTTGACGCGGAAGGCGGCCACGGTCCCGCCGTGCCGGACGCCCGGCGGGATCTCCTGGTCCGCCGCGGGTTCGATCCGCAGCTCGACGCGCCCGCGCTCGGTGAACTTCACCGCGTTCGACAGCAGGTTGCGCAGCACCTGACGCAGCCGGGAGTCGTCGGTGAGGAGGTCGACGGGGGCGCCGGGCGCGGTGCTGACCGTGAAGTCCAGGCTCTTCTGCGACGTCATGGGCCGGAAGGTGGCCTCGACGTACTCCAGGAGCTGGCGCAGCGGGACCCGTTCGGGGGTGACGTCCATCTTTCCCGCCTCGACCTTGGACAGGTCGAGGATGTCGTTGATCAGCTGGAGCAGGTCGGAGCCCGCGGAGTGGATGATCCCGGCGTACTCGACCTGCTTCGGTGTGAGGTTGCGCGAGGGGTTCTGCGCCAGCAACTGGGCGAGGATGAGCAGGCTGTTGAGCGGGGTCCGCAGTTCGTGGCTCATGTTCGCGAGGAACTCGGACTTGTACTTCGAGGCCAGGGACAGCTGTTGCGCCCGCGCCTCCAGTTCCTGCCGCGCCTGCTCGATCTGCAGGTTCTTCGCCTCGATGTCGCGGTTCTGGGTCGCCAGCAGGGAGGCCTTGTCCTCCAGCTCCGCGTTGGACCGCTGGAGTTCGTCCTGCTGGACCTGCAACTCCTCGGAGCGGGCCTGCAGTTCGGCGGTCAGCCGCTGCGACTCGCCGAGCAGCTCGTCGGTGCGGGCGTTGGCGACGATCGTACTGACGTTGACGCCGATGGTCTCCATCAGCTGTTCCAGGAAGGTCCGGTGCCCCTGCGTGAAGCGCGTCACCGAGGCCAGCTCGATGACGCCGAGCACCTGCTCCTCGACGACGATGGGAAGCACCACGAGAGCGGTCGGTGCCGTCCGTCCGAGGCCGGAGGAGATGGTGACGTAGCCCGGCGGCACGTCGTCGACGGTGATGGCGCGGCGGCTGCGCGCGGCCTGGCCGACGAGGGAACGGCCGAGCGGGATCCGGGTGGGCCGCCCGTCCTCGTCGGGATAGCCGTACGAGCCGACGAGCCGCAGCTCCGTGCCCTTGGCCGTCTCCTCGGCCAGGTAGAACGCGCCGTACTGCGCGGCGACCAGCGGGGTGAGTTCGTCCATGATGAGGTCGGCGACGACGTCCAGGTCGCGATAGCCCTGCATCAAGCCGGAGATCCGCGCCAGGTTCGTCTTGAGCCAGTCCTGCTCCTGGTTGGCGCGCGTGGTCTCACGCAGCGACTCCACCATGGAGTTGATGTTGTCCTTCAGATCGGCGACCTCGCCCGAGGCCTCGACGGTGATGGACCGGGTCAGGTCGCCCTCGGCGACGGCGCTGGTGACCTCGGCGATCGCGCGGACCTGCCGCGTGAGGTTGCCGGCGAGCTCGTTCACGTTCTCGGTCAGCCGCTTCCACGTGCCCGAGACGCCCTCCACCTCCGCCTGGCCGCCGAGCCGGCCCTCGCTGCCGACCTCGCGGGCCACTCGGGTGACCTCCGCCGCGAACGCGGAGAGCTGGTCCACCATCGTGTTGATGGTCGTCTTGAGTTCGAGGATCTCGCCGCGCGCGTCGACGTCGATCTTCTTGGACAGGTCGCCCTTGGCCACGGCCGTCGTCACCAGGGCGATGTTGCGCACCTGGCCGGTGAGGTTGTTGGCCATCGAGTTGACGTTGTCGGTGAGGTCCTTCCAGGTGCCCGCCACGTTCGGTACGTGCGCCTGGCCGCCGAGGCGCCCCTCGGTGCCGACCTCACGGGCGACGCGGGTCACCTCGTCGGCGAACGCGGACAGGGTGTCGACCATCGTGTTGATGACGTCGGCGAGGGCGGCGACCTCGCCCTTCGCCTCCACGGTGATCTTCTGCGACAGGTCGCCGCGGGCCACGGCGGTGGCCACCTGCGCGATGGAGCGGACCTGACCGGTCAGGTTCGACGCCATCACGTTGACGTTGTCGGTGAGGTCCTTCCACGTGCCGGAGACGCCCCGCACGGTGGCCTGGCCGCCCAGGTTGCCGGCCGTGCCGACCTCACGGGCCACCCGGGTCACCTCGTCGGCGAACGCCGAGAGCTGCTCGACCATCGTGTTGATGGTCTCCTTGAGTTCGAGGATCTCGCCGCGGGCGTCGACGGTGATCTTCTGCGACAGGTCGCCCTTGGCCACGGCGGTGGCCACCTGGGCGATCGAGCGGACCTGGGCGGTGAGGTTGCCGGCCATGAAGTTGACGGAGTCGGTGAGGTCCCGCCAGGTGCCCTTGACCCCCTTGACGTCGGCCTGGCCGCCGAGGCGTCCGTCGGTGCCGACCTCACGGGCGACGCGGGTGACCTCGTCGGCGAACGCGGAGAGCTGGTCGACCATCGTGTTGATGGTGTTCTTGAGTTCGAGGATCTCGCCGCGGGCGTCGACGGTGATCTTCTGCGACAGGTCGCCCTGCGCCACCGCCGTCGTGACCTGCGCGACGTTGCGGACCTGGGCGGTGAGGTTGCCGGCCATGAAGTTGACGGAGTCGGTGAGGTCGCGCCAGACACCTCCGACGCCGGGCACCTGGGCCTGGCCGCCGAGACGTCCGTCGGTGCCGACCTCACGGGCGACGCGGGTCACCTCGTCGGCGAACGCGGAGAGCTGGTCGACCATCGTGTTGACGGTCTCCTTCAGCTGGAGGATCTCGCCGCGCGCCGGAACGTCGATCTTCTGCGACAGGTCGCCCTTGGCGACCGCCGTGGCCACCTGGGCGATGTCACGGACCTGGGTGGTGAGGTTGCCCGCCATGGCGTTGACGGAGTCGGTGAGATCGGCCCACGTACCGGAGACACCCGGCACCTCCGCCTGCCCGCCGAGTGTGCCCTCGGTACCCACCTCCCGGGCCACCCGGGTGACTTCCGAGGTGAACACCGACAGCTGGTCGACCATGCCGTTGAACACGGTCGCGATGTCCCCGAGGAGGCCGCCGGCCTCGTCGGGGAGCCGGGTGCCGAAGTCGCCGTCGCGCACGGCGGTGAGGCCGGCCAGCAACTGGCGCAACTCCTGCTCGCCCGGGGTCCGTACGGACGTCCCGCTCGCTGCCCTGGTCATGCCCACCCTCGTTCCGCTCCCCTGGAGTCCCGCGTCACGGAACTCGGAACCACGCCGGGCCCACGGCGGCCCCACACCTGTCCGTGGAAATTCCGGCGGATCGCGGGTCGTCCCGCCAAGAAAATACGCCGCAGGCTAACCCAGAACGCAGGTCGTGAACAAAGCGTGAGAGATAACTCTTCGGCAGCCGGAAAATGTTGCCGGGAGCAGGAATAGGAGCGCGCGAAGGGGACACACAGGACCCTCTCCGTCCGGAGAGGCGGACCCGCACACGGCGAGGTCCCGCCGCCCCACACCGGACCGGAGTCCTGGCGGGGAACGACGGGACCGTCGAACCGGGTGTGAAGAGGGGGAGGGTCAGGCGATCGAGGGGTCCAGCAGGCCCGTGCGGAGCCGCTTGATGATGCGGGTGATCAGCCGGGAGACGTGCATCTGCGAGATGCCGAGCTCCTCACCGATCTGGGCCTGGGTGCGCTCCTCGACGAAACGCATGTGGATGATGCGGCGCTGGCGGTCGTCCAGCTCGGCGATGAGCGGGGCCAGCGAGTTGAAGTCCTCGACCAGCTCCAGCGACGGGTCGTCCTCACCGAGGAAGTCCGCGAGCACGGCCTCGCCGTCGGCGCCGCCGTCGGCGGTCAGCGCGGCGTCGAGCGAGGAGGAGTTGTAGCCGTTCGACGCCTTGCGGGCCTCGATGACCTCTTCCTCGGACAGGGACATCAGCTCGGAGAGCTCGCGCGTGGTGGGGGTGCGGCCGAGGCGGGTGCGCAGCTCCTCCGTCGCCTTGGCGAGCTCGACGCGGGCCTCCTGAAGACGGCGCGGCACGTGCACGGCCCAGCTGGTGTCACGGAAGAAGCGCTTGATCTCACCGACGATGTAGGGCACGGCGAAGGAGGTGAACTCGACCTCGCGGGTCAGCTCGAACCGGTCGATGGCCTTGATGAGCCCGATCGTGCCGACCTGGACGATGTCCTCCATCTCGCCCTGGCTGCGACTACGGAAGCGCGCCGCCGCGTACCGGACGAGGGAGAGGTTCATCTCGATGAGGGTGTTGCGCGCGTACTGGTATTCGTGGGTGCCCTCTTCGAGCACCGTGAGGCGGTCGAAGAACTGACGGGACAGTTCACGCGCGTCCTTCGGGCTGACCTTCAGCGGCTCGGCGATCTGCGGGAGCGTGCTCTCCACCGTCGTCGCTGCCAGCTGCGCCGTGTGCGTTGCCTTCGCTGCCGTCACGGCTGTCATGCCGCCCACCCCAAATCGTTCGAAGGAATTGATGCCAGGGCCCGTCTGCCCTGCATCACACCACTCATGCCCCCCGACTCGAAACTTTCTTCAGATCCGTGTCCGGGGCATCCCGACCGGCCCCGGGGCGGGACATCTTCGGGCCGGTGGAACCGTTCGGATGCACTCCGGCGTATCACTGCTCGAACGGAGGCCCGGAAGGTTCCGGCGGGCAAAGCGGGGCAAGTGAGGATCAGGCGCGGCCGAGACGGCCCGGGCCACGCGGCGCTACCCGGGTCGGCCGGGACGGTCACGCAGAACGGTCGGCGAGGTGAGTCGGTGGAGAACGAGTGGCAACGGGACGGCGGACGGACGGGATCCGCCGCGGCGCGCCGAAGGACCGGACCGGCCCGGCGCGCAACCGACGGGGGCCCGGAGGCCGGGTCGTGACGCCGACGGCGCCGTGCGACGAATCCTTCGTCCACCCGGCACTCCTCTATCGCGGTGACCGTGAATACGTGGAGGCGACGACGCGCTTCGTCGCGGAGGGCGTAGCGGCCGCGGAACCGGTGGCGGTGGCCGTGCCGACCCGCCGGCTGGACCTGATCCGACGTGCGCTCGGACCGGTGGGCGACGACGTCCGCTGGATCGACATGACCCGGGACGGCCGGAACCCCGGCCGCATCATCCCCTCCGTGCTGCGGCGGTTCACCGACACCCACCGGGGGCGGCGGGTCCGGATCATCGGCGAACCCGTGTGGCACGGGCGTACGGCCGCGGAGTACCCGGCCTGCCTCCAGCACGAGGCTCTGATCAACCGCGCGTTCGACGGACATGACGTAACGATTCTCTGCCCGTACGACGCGCGGGCCCTCTCCGCCGAGGTGATCGCCGACGCGCACGCCACCCACCCCGTCGTCATCAGCGACGGACAGGAGCGTGTCAGCCCCGCCTTCGATCCGGACGCGGTGCTGGAGCGCTGCAACGAGACGCTGCGCCATCCGCCGGGAGCGGCCACCGTCCGGTTCGACGCGGCAGGCCTGCCGGCCGTCCGTGATGTCGCGACGAGCGCGGCCCGGGAACTCGGTATGACATCGGCCCGCCTCCAGGACCTGAATCTCGTCGTCGCGGAACTCACGACCAACAGCGTCGTGCACGGCGGCGGTTCGGGCACCCTGCGGATCTGGGCCGAGAGCGAGCAGATCGTGTGCGAGGTCCAGGACGGGGGACGGCTGAACGATCCGCTGGCCGGCCGCCGCCCCCTGCGTCCCGAGCAGATCGGCGGACGCGGCCTGTTCCTCGTGCACGTCGTCTCGGACCTCGTCCGTGTCCACACGGGGGCCTCCGGCACGACCGTACGAAGCTGCATCGCGCGCGGCTGAGCGGTCGCACGAAAGTAGGTCGCACGGGAGGAGGTCGCACGAGAGAACGTCGCAGGAGAGAAAGAAGGGCCCGGACCGTTCTCGGTCCGGGCCCTTCTCGGGTCGCGGCGCGCCGCCGCTCGCTCCCGCCGTTACCGGGCGGCCGATCGCGCGGCGTCCTGCTCCGTGTGGGCGTCGCGCTGGGACAGGGACCCGCCGGAGCTCTCCAGGTGCGCGCGGACGAACCACTGGAACTGTTCGAGCGAACGCAGCTGTTCGATGAGCAGGTCCTCGGTGACCGGGTCGATCTTGCCGACCTCGGAGACGGCCGCACGGTGGTCCTCGACGATGCCCGTGTAGACGAGGTCGAGGGCACCGAGATGGGCGATGGCGTCGGCGCGGCCCACGCTGTAGTCGTCCCAGGTCCGTTCGGCGACGAGGGCGCCCGGCGTACCGTGCGGCACGCCGCCCAGCGCCGAGATCCGCTCGGCGGCGTCGTCGGCCATCTCACGGACGCGGTCCACCTGGGGATCGAGCATTTCGTGAACGGCGATGAAATGCGGACCCACCACATTCCAGTGAATGTGCTTCAGGGTCAGCGAAAGGTCGTTGAGAGCGTGCAGGCGCCTGCCCAGCACGTCGATGATCCGGCCGCCGTCGTGCGTGCTGATGCCGGGGACGGTGTACTTCGGTGTCGTGGACGTCGCCATGTTCCATTCCTTCCGCACAGGTTTCTCGCGGGTTCTTCGCGTGGTTCTCGGGGGCGCAGGGGTCCGCCGGCCTGGCGGTTCCGGTGCGACTGCCTGCGGACCGGTGGCCACGAGGGCCACGGGACGTGCCCGGACTGTCGAGTGCCCGAGTTCCTCCAGGTCACACCTGCGCCCTACACGTATCCCTTGTGACGGGATACGGCCACGGAGAAAGCGTTGGGCCAAAGAGGTTGTGAGGGGCCCCTGTTGTGAATGAATCGGCCCTCACCGGGCACACGGTCGGAAAATAGAGAGAGGAGCCCTCGCTGTGCTCGTGCCCGACCCGAAGGTTGTCCGGAGACTGCTGACGCGTTACGCGGCTCTGAAGATCGCCTATGCCGAGAAGGAGACGCTGGAGACGGCGCGTCGGCTGGAGGACGTCACGTACACCCTCTGCGTGATGACGGGGAAGACCGGTGTCCATGACGCCGTCGTCGCGGCCGACGCCATGCTCGCGGCCGGAGGCAACCGGCGGGAGACCGACAAGAGCGCGCTGGTGGCGAGCGGTGGTCCGACCGCCGTCGCGACGAACGGCAGGACGACGGTCCCCGCGCCGATGGCACGGACGCACACGGAGGCAGGAGCGTTGACCGGCCAGGGGACGGCCGTGCCCGGTCCGCGCGGCTGAGAAGCGGCGACAACGAAAACGACGACGCGGTGGGGCGGACCCGAAAGGGTCCGCCCCACCGCGTCGTCGTCGGGTCGAACAGTTCGGCCGAAGGGGACCGGCCGGATCAGGGCGCCGGCGTTCCCGTCCGCTCTTCCTCCTCCTGCAACGAGTCCACCAGCGTCAGCGCCTCGTCTAGGGTCTCCGACACCGACACCGTAAGGCTGACTCCGGTGAGGTCGAGAACCCGCCGTACCGCGGGCGTCGGCGCGATGACGTGCACGCTGCCCGACACGTTGCGCGCCTCCTGGTAACTCCGCAGCAGGACGTTCATGCCGGAGGAGTCCATGAACGGGACCGCGGACAGGTCGATCAGGAACCGGCGGCGTCCGTGATGGAACTGGTTCGCCAGGTGATGCTGCAGCTCCGTGGCCGTGTCGATGTCCAGCGAACCCTCGACGGTCAACAGCACGGCGTCTTCACGGGGCAGCGTCACATCGATGGACAGCGGTTCCAGCTCTGCGGACACGGTTACCTCCTACGTAAGAACATGGGTATAGGAGGCCTGGCTACCCCGGATGCTCGATTCGACGCACCTCGAACCCCGATCGTCGCAAAGACCGGGGTTCGGCGCGGCCGTGCCGCCGGTGTCAGTGACGGCCGCGCAGCTTGCCGAAGAGCCGCTGTGCCTGGGCCCGACGCCGGGGATCCGCCGCGGCACGCCGAATCTCCTCGGCCGTACGTCGTCCCTGGGGACTCCTGGCGAACTCCTTGAGACGCTGCACCATTCCTGGCATGGCATTCCTTCCGGTGCGGGGGTCGGGCTTCTGCAGGCCCGCTTACCCCGTCGTCGCCGGGTCAGGCCGGGCGATGTCCGCGCGGCCCTGTCCTTCGAACGGCTGAACTACCTTGTCGGGTCCCGCTCGTTCTCCTCCTGTGAGCATCGTCGAGGCGGAGATGAGGAATCGATGAGCCGACACCGCAAGGGCCGTAGGCACCGCAAGGTGAACATGACGCCGCGTCCGGTCGGACCGAGGAGATCACCGCGCGCAGTGCAGGAGCAGGCCGCCCCCCGCAACGCCGGGGCGGCACGGGCCAGTGCTCCGATCCCCGGGCAGGACAGCACCGGCGAGAGGGCCGGCGTCGTGTCGCGGAGGGTCAGCGAGAGCGGCCTGAGCCGGCACGCCGTGCGGACCTGGGAGCGGCTGGCCGAAGCCGGTACGGGCGGAGCCGAGGTGGGTGAACTGAGCGCGACCGTGGGCTTCCAGCGTTCCACCGTGCTCGGCCACCTGAAGGGCCTGGCCGAACTCGGACTGGCCGAGGGCGACGAGAGCGTGTGGCGGGCGACCGGTCCGGTGGAAGGCACGGTGACGCGTGACGGCGTACGGGCCTCCGCCGGGGCCGCTTCCTAGAGCGGGCGCCTGAGAGGGGCGCTCCCCCGGATTTCCGTCCGGGGGAGCGCCCCTTCGTGTCGTGTTGCTCGGCCGCCGAGCGGTTCAGCCCGTGCCGTGCCGACCGGGTGCGCCGGTCCGTCCGTCGAGGGCCGGCCGCGAGCCGCCCGCGGGAAGGGAGCCGGCCCCGGCGGGCTGCCTGCGCCGGGCCAGGGACTCCCGCGCGGCCTCGCGCGGATGGCGCCGCTGCCAGTACGGGTTGTCGTGCGGCAGCTTGCTCGACACGCGCCCGTACATGCCGAACGTCAGGATCACCAGCCCCATCACGAAGCTGAAGATGACGTTGGTCATGCCGAAACCGAGGACGTTGGCGGGCCGGTCGAGGATGAAGATGTGCACGAATCCGCTGAGCAGGAACAGCGTTCCGACCACCATGTTGAGGCCGGAGGCGACGTTCCCGCCGATGAAGCCGCCGGCGATCAGCGCGACGCCGACCAGGACGGAGATCAGGCTGAGCGCGCCGTTGCTGGAGAGGCCCGCGACGGTGTTCCCGTCCGTGGTGAACGGGCTGAGTTCGTCGGCGAAGCCGAGGCTGCCGAACACGAGCAGCACCACACCGCAGAAGGCCGCACCCCAGCGGTACACGGCACCGAGCTGGTGATCGACCGGCAGTTCGTCCTGGAGCTTCATGTGACGTCCCTTCGCGTACCGGGAGAGGGCATGCGCGCGATGCCCGTAACCTGAGCTTTGCCCCTTTATTCCGATGGAGGCGGCCGGTCGGTTGCACCGGCGGTACGGGAAAACGGCGAACGGGTGATCAACGGGCCGGCCGCCCCTCGGCGCCGAGGTGACCGTCCACGGCCTCCGGCATCCGCCGGACCACCTCGTCCCCCAGCCGCTCGAACTCCTTGCGGAGGAACGGGGACGCCAGCCGGGCCACTCCACGGAACTCGATACGGGCCCGGTAGGTGAGGCGGGTCCCGCCGTCCTCCTCGCCGAAGGTCATGTCGTCCGTCGAGGTGGCCGTCCGGTTCCGCCCGACGAAGGTCAGCCGCCGGTCCTCGAAACGGACCAGCCGGTAGAGGAGTTCGGTGCGCCGCCCGCGGAACTCCGAGACGTTCTGCCACTCCGATCCCTTGGCGACGGCGGCACCCGCCCGGGCCGGACGGCAGCTCACCGTTCCCGGGTCCCACTCCTCCGTGTGCGCGAAATCCGCCAGGTACGCCACCACGTCGGGCAGGGGGTGCTGCAGCGTGAGTGTGCGCTCGACCTCGATCATCGGAACTCCCTTGCGCGGTCGTCGGAGGGCATGTTGTACGGAATGCGGCGGGTCCTCCTGTCTTCCGGGCGGGGCGGCCCGGCGGATGCAGCGGAATCGGCACCCGACAGAGTGTCGAGTCGCATCCGCTGGGCATCCGGTCTCCACCACTTCGACACAGGGAGACCTCATGCTCGGCATCGTTGCCGCCGTACTGTTTTTCATTTCGTTCCTCATCAACGCGGCGGACATATCGACGAACGACGTGTTCACCTCGACGAACGTCATGCTCATCGGTCTCGCTCTGCTGGCCCTGCACGTCGCCGGCGTGGGCAGCGGCTGGGCCACGCGCAGCCGCCGCCGGTGACGCCCCTCGGGCGGGGTTCCGTCGACGCCGACGCGACGGAACCCCGGCCCGGGTGTCCCCTGTTCGTGTGACATCGCCCGAGCGGCTTGCCGTGCACGGAGCGGCCGCGAGATGGTTGTCGGACGGAAACAATCTGTCGTCCGGAAAGGTGGTGGGCCCGCAGACGCGAGCCCTTGCTTGTGGACACTTCCCAGCAGCCTCCTGCCAACCCGCGGAGCGTCGGCCTCGGCGCCACGTGGGGCTCCGCCCCCTACCCCGTGGTGGTCGCGGACCCATCCGGCACAGTGATCGACCTGAACGTCGCGGCGGCCGCCCTCTTCCCGGGTGCCGTCACCGGAGCGCCGCTGCGGGACGTCGTCCCCGAATGGCTGGCCGACGCGCAGACCCGGCTGCGGACCGACATCCCCGGCCCCCGGCGCACCGGTCCCGCTCCCGCCGCGAGCGGTGGTGTCGGCGACCGTACGTTCGAGGCGCACCCCACCTGCACCGAGGACGGCGACGTCATGTGGTGGCTGGTCGACGACACCGACCGGCGCCTCGCCGAGGACGCCCTCAGGAGCGAGCGCGAACGCACCGCCTTCCTGGCCGGCGCCTCCAGCGCCCTCCTCTCCTCGCTGAACGTCGAGCGGTGCATGGAGGTCACGGCCCGCCTGGCCGCCGAACACCTCGCCGACGCCGCCGTGATCGTCGCCCCCTCGCGCGGACGCAAGGTGCCCCTCACCTTCTGCGGGCCGGACGGCGCCGTGGAGCACCGCACGGTGCAGGAGGACCTCGGCCAACTGCCCGGTCTCAGTGACGCCCTGCGCGGATTCCCGCCCGTGCCCTCCCGCTGGATCGACCCGGCCGGAGTCCCCGGATGGATCGTCCCCGACAGTTTCACCGAACCGGTCGGCTCCGCCGTCGTGACACCGCTGCCCGGCCACGGGGCGCCGGCGGGCGCGCTGATCCTGCTCCGCTCCAGCCACCACGCCGCGTTCACGGAGAGCGAGGAGATCTTCGCCCGACTCTTCGCCGCACGCGCGGGCGCCGCCATGTCGGCGGCCCGTATGTACGCCGAGCAGGCGGCCATCACCACGACCCTCATGCGCGAACTGCTGCCGCCCCAACTGCACGGCGTGCACGGTGTGCAGTTCGCCGGGACGTACCGTCCGGCGGGCCAGACCGAGCGTGTCGGCGGCGACTTCTACGACGTGCACCCCGGTACCGACGAAGGGCAGGAGTCCCTCGTCGTCCTCGGCGACGTGTGCGGCAAGGGCCTGGAAGCCGCCGTACTGACGGGCAAGATCCGCAACACCGTGCAGGCGCTCCTGCCGCTGGCCGCGGACCATCAGCGGCTGCTCGGCCTGCTCAACGGCGCGTTGATGAACTCCCACCACACCCGCTTCGCCACCCTCGCCATCGCCTCCGTCGTCCGCCGCGGCGGTACGGTCCACCTGCGCGTCACCAGCGCGGGCCACCCGCCGCCGCTGATCGTGCGTGCCGACGGCCTGGTCGAGCAGGCGAGGACCCGGGGGACACTGGTTGGCGCGTTCTGGGAGATCAGCTCCACCACGGCCCACGTCGAACTGGCGCCCGGCGAGACCTGCCTGTTCTTCACGGACGGCATCACCGAGGCGAGGGGAGGACCGTTGGGAGACGAACTCTTCGGCGTCCAGCGCCTGGAGAACGTGCTCACCCAGTGCGCGGGCATGCCGGCCGAGGCCGTGGTCGAACACGTCCAGCTGTTCGCCGCGCAGTGGGTCGGCCGCGGGCTCCACGACGACATGGCGGCCGTCGCGGTCACCGCCCCCCACCACGCGCACCTGAGTGCGGTGAACGGCCACACCAGGGGCAGGTACACCGCGTGACCGCTGCGTCCCGACCCGATGGCGGCACACCAGACGGTGGACGGCCTGCCGCACCTGGCCGACCAGGAGTACATGGTGGTCGTCCGGTCGGCGCACCAGCTCGTCAAGACGACCCTCACGGAGCTGGAGATCCGCTTCCCGCCGATGCGCCGCTACACCGAGGAGCACCACCGGCGTACCGCCGAGGACCTTCGCACATCGTCGATTTCCTGGGGACGTCCCTCTCCATGGCCGACGATGACCTGTTCGCCGGGTTCATCGTGTGGACCGGCGCGAGCCTCGCCGCGCGCCGTGTGCCCGCCCGGAGCCTCGACCCCGCGCTCGACCTGCTGGCCCTCCAGCTCAAGGATTTCCCGCGCGCCTGCCGCACGCCGGCCCGCGCCCGGGAGGCGCTCCGTACCCGAAGAGCGCCGGCCCTCACGATCCCCGGCCCCGGAAAGCCCGCATGACGACTTCGTATCCACGCTCCTTCACTCTCACCGTCGAGGCCGAGACCACCGATCTGGTGGTCCACGTCCGCGGAGACCTCGACCATGAGACCTGCGACGAGCTGATGAGCACCGTCGACCAGAACCTCACCGTCCGGAACACCCCCGAGGGGCGCGTCCTCGACCTGCGCCTCGTTTTCGCCGGGCTCCACGGGATCGACTCGATGGGACTGTCGGCGCTGTTGATGATCCGGCGTCGTACCGACGCCGCCCACGTGCGCCTCCACCTGGACGAGCGCCCTCCGCATCTGGAACGGCTGCTCGAGATCACCGGGACCCTCGACTACCTCACGGCACCCTGCGACGTGCGGAACGGCGAGCAACACCCCGGAACGGGCTGAAGACCGCGGCGCCGCCGGCCCTCGGGGGCATGCGACGCCAAGAGCCGCGATTCGCAAAGAAATTCCACCGAATGCAGACCGGATAGCAGGGTATTTGCAGTTCAGAGGGCGGCACGGAGGCGGATGCCCGCCTTCTGGGCTGCTCCCTGCCGCGTACGCCCCTGAGTGCGTGGACGGCAGGGCGGACCGGCGAGCTGAAGGAGGACGACATGACCGTCGACAGAATCTGGTCGTACGCACCGGAGTTCAACCACCCCGAGGTGCATGAACTTGCGGGCTACAGCGTCGAGGCCACCGACGGGACCGTAGGGCATGTGGACCGGCAGGTGGACGACGCCGGGATGCGGCACCTTGTCGTCGACACCGGGGTGTGGGTGTTCGGGAAGAGCGTGCTGGTTCCCGTGGGCGTGGTCGCCGGCATCGACACCGAGTCGCAGAAGATCACCGTGGCGTGCAGCCGCGAGGAGATCAAGTCGGCGCCGATTTTCAAGACCGACCGGGAGACGCTCGACCCGACCTACCTCTCCAGCGTCGGTAGCTACTACCGGAGTCTGCCGCCGAGGCAGCCCGCGTGAGTCGCCGTCAGACGACGGCCGAGGGTGCGAGGGCCGGGGTCCGCGGCCCCGCATCCATGAGCGGCCCCCGTGCCGAAAGGCACGGGGGACCGGCGCGGACCGTGACGTCCGGCCCGAGGGGCGCCCTTGCAAGAGCAGACGAGAAAGAGTGTTCAGATGCCCGACGGGTTGGAGGCCACCGTGACGCACGGGGCGGCCCAAGACGCCTTCGTCGTGCGCGTGGGTGGCGACATCGACTACGAGACCGCGTGCCAACTCGAGGAGGCGCTCGATCTCGCGGAGCGTGTCGGCTCGGCCCGCACGGTGGTCGACCTCTCCGGGACGGCCTTCGCGGACTCGTCGATCCTGCACGTGCTCCTCGAAGCACAGCGCGCCCACCGGGCCTCGGGCACACTCATGGTGGTCTGCGGGCCGTTCAGTGACATCGTTCGGAGGCTGTTCGACGTGACAGGGACCGAGGGCTTCTTCGTCCTCGCCGGCAGTGTCCAGGAAGCGCTGGAGCTCCCGGACACGGCGAGCGAGCGATGACCCCGGCCAACCGCCCTCCCGCGGCCGACGGGAGCGTGGGAGCAGGTGGTCCGGGGGAGTCCGGGTTCCCGGACAGCGGCACGACGCATCCGGACGAGGCCTCACAACGCGTCTCCCTCGCCGAGCCGACCGCTCGTCCGCCCGCGGCCGAACCCGCCGTCACCAGCGCCGCGACCGCGCGCCGTCATGTTCAGACGGTCCTGCACGAACACCGGGGAGGCCCGGCGGGCGGCGTGAAACAGGAAGCGGTCATCGACCTGTTGCTCGTCGTCTCGGAACTGGTTACGAACGCGATCCGGCACGGTGACGGGCTCGCCGGGTTCGAGGCGGCCCTGAGCGACGGCGGTGTGCGGCTGGAGGTGCGTGACCGCAGCGACGTCGTCCCCATCCACGCCTACGGCACCGGGGAGATCCCGCAGCACCGCCAGGCGAACGGGTACGGATGGCCTCTGATCATCCGGCTCTCCCGCGACATCACCATCGAACCCTGCCCGGGCGGCGGGAAGTCGATCCGGGTGTTCGTCCCCCTCGGCTGAACCGATTCCGTCCCCTGTCCTGGAGCCGCGGCCATCGTGCCGCGGCTTCGATGCGTTGGGGCCCGGCCGCCCAAGTGAGGTGTGTGGGCGCCTTGTCCGAAGCTGCTCGCGTTCCGGATTGGTCCCGTAATGAATTTCCCTCGAATCGGTGATTGAGCGAACTCCGACCAATCCAAGGCCGCCCCGGCGCCGGATTCCCCGTGTGAGCCGAGAAACGAGGAGTTCGACAACCGCCCCCGGGCGCGCGGCAGGTGCCTCTCCGAGGACCGCCCTTTCGTTCTCCACCGTATTTCCGCTCGAAAACCACGGCATTTGCAGGCCGACGCCGCGAATGCTGCTTTCGTTCCGACAGGAGAACCTCATGAGCATGCGTATCCGTCACGTCGCGGTGGCCTTCGCCACTGCCGCTGTACTGCCGATCGCCCTGACGGCCTGTTCCAGCGACAGCAAGGACAGCGACGCGTCGAGTTCGGCGAAGGCCTCGGCCTCCGCGCCGGCCTCGGACGACGCCTCCACCGGTTCGTCGGGCATGGCGGGCAGCTCGGACCAGCCGTTCGGCCCGGGGTGCGCCTCGGTCCCGAAGAACGGCGCGGGATCCTTCGACGGCATGGCCAAGGACCCGGTGGCGACCGCCGCTTCGAACAACCCGGCGCTGTCGACGCTGGTGACGGCCGTGAAGAAGGCCGGTCTGGTGGACACGCTGAACAACGCGGAGAACATCACCGTGTTCGCACCCACGAACGACGCGTTCGCGAAGATTCCGAAGGCGACCCTCGACAAGGTTCTGGCCGACAAGGCCCAGCTGACGAAGATTCTGACCTACCACGTCGTGGGCCAGAAGCTGGCGCCGAAGGATCTGGAGAAGGGTTCCTTCGACACGCTGGAGAAGAGCAAGCTGACGACCAGCGGTTCGGGGGAGTCGTACACCGTGAACGATTCCGCCAAGGTGGTGTGCGGCAATGTGAAGACCGCCAATGCCAACGTGTACATCATCGACACGGTCCTGATGCCCAAGAGCTGACGCGGCGCATCGCCGGCCCCGCGGGAGACGGCCGCGGGGCCGCCAGGGGTTTCCTGTGGCGGGCAGGAAAGGGGAGTGACCGGGACACGCGTCCGTCCCGGTCACTCCCTGTCCCCGTGTCTCGACGTCGCGATGTCTCCAATTTGCGATGTCCCCATGCGCCATGTCCCGGCATTCCGGGGGCTCTTGCACCTGCCCGGGTGGGACAGGCCGGCACCGCTACACGAGTCCGGTGACGGTGACCCGTACCGAGGCCTTGCTGTCCGGGAGCAGCGTCGCCAGTGACTCCTCCAGCGCCCGGCGAGTGGCGCGGGCGACGTCCACGGTGCGGCGCTCCTTGCGCGCCACGATCCGGACGTCCACCTCCCACGGCTCGGACTCGTCGCGGCGGGTGACCCGGACCCCCGCCGTGTGCCCGGCGGAACGACCGGCCCCCGCACCCGTGCGTGAGCGCAGCAGATCGCCGAGGCCCGGCTTGAGGAAGGCGACCCCCGAGACCTCCAGGACCGTCCGCGCCAGTGCCTCCGTCAACGTGTCGTGCACGGCGTACCGCGTCATCGGTCCTGGCCTTCCTCGACGTCGGCCACGGGGCCCGTCAGATCGGTGATACGGATGTCCACGGCCGTCACGTCCATCCCCAGGCGGCCGCGCGCCACGTCGAGCACCCGCTCCCTCACCCGCTCGGCGAGGTGCTCCAGCGCGGCGTCCACCGGGGCGACGATGTCCAGCCGCACGTCCACCCCGGCCGAACCGCCCGGCGTCGACGGGGTGCGGGGCACGATCCGGCACGAGCCCGCGCGGACCCCGGCCACCGTCTCCCCCGCGGTGCGGAGCGTGCGGGCCGCGACCGCTTCCATGATCCAGAGGTCCTCGGCGGGATCACCCAGCGGGAGGGGCCTGCCGGGCCGCAGCTCGACCCGGACCACGTCCATCACCCGGCGCGTCAGCGGCGTGGCGTCGTACGAGGCGACGGTGTCCGTCTCGTCGCGGAGACCGCCGACGAGGGACTCCAGCCGCGTCCACTCGTCGAGGGCCCGGCCGCAGTGCGGGCACCCCTCCCCGTGGGCGTCGGCACGGGTGGGATCCTCCGCGATCTCCCAGACCTCGGCGAGCGGACGGCCGCAGGGCAGCAGTTCGTCGTCCTCGTCGGATCCGAGCCGGCGTTCCGGCGGACCGGAGTGGTGGGTCATCGCCACGCCCCCATCGCTTGTGTCAGTCGGTGTCGTGCGCGGAAGACACGGGCGCGGACCGCCTGTTGGCTGATCCCGACGGTGTCCGCGATGAACTCGTAGGACCGGCCGTCCAGTTCGCGCAGCACCCAGCAGGTGCGCTGCTCCGCCGACAGGTCCGCGAGCGCGGTCTGCAGCTCGCCCAGCGCCGCCCGGGACTCCGCCAGCCGGGCCGGCGAGGCGACGTGCTCGGGAGCGGCGACCTCCGCGACCGTGTCGAGGCCGCTCTCCTGCCGCCGGGCGCGCAGCACGTTGAGGCAGCGGTGGGTGACGATCCGGTACATCCAGGTGCCGAAGGAGGAGCGGCCCTGGAACTCGGGCAGCTTGCGCCACGCGTTGACGAAGGCGTCCTGCACGGCGTCCTCGGCCTCCGAACGGCTGCCCAGCAGCCGCGCCGCCAGCCCCACCAGCCGCGGGGCATGGCGGCGTACGAGCGACTCGAACGCCTCCTCGTCGCCCTCGGCCGCCCGTGTGGCCAGCAGGGCGTCGTCGGCCGCGACGTCCTCCGGCTGGGTGATCTGACTCTGGGCCCCCGGCACTCGGTGGCTCCTCTCGCTTGCCTCTGCGGGTTGGACACGCCTGCGCGGTTCCCTGTTACGCACCCGCGGCGCGCGCGGATGCACCCGTTCCGTCCTCCTCTCCTGCGGAGGAGGACGTACTCCGGAAAAAGAACGTGGTCGGGCCGCGTAACAGAACGGCCCGGGGCGGGTCTGTCGTGGAGAAGGCAGTTCACCCCGAGTGAAATGGGAGATCGTCATGACGACCCAGCAGGCGGGACCCGAGTCCCGCCGCGAGACCGTCCCCTCCCGTCCCGAACCGGCGCCGTCGGCGCGTGTGGCGGGCGGTGCCGGGGCCACCGGATCCACCACCCTGAGCGGTGGCCAGTCCGGCGCGGGCACACCGGCCGACAGCCGGGGCAAGACGTCCATCGCCGATGTCGTCGTCGTGAAGATCGCCGGGATCGCCGCGCGTGAGATCCCCGGTGTGTACGACATGGGCGGCGGGCTGTCCCGCACGATCGGTGCGGTACGCGACCGTGTGCCCGGCGGACGCCCGAACGTCGGCCGCGGGGTGAAGGTCGAGGTCGGCGAGCGCCAGACCGCGATCGACCTCGACCTGGTGGTCGAGTACGGGGTGCCCATCACCGACGTCGCGCGGGACGTGCGCGAGAACGTCGTCGCCGCCGTGGAGCGCATCACCGGCCTGGAGGTCGTGGAGGTGAACGTCACGGTCAACGACGTGCATCTTCCGGAGGACGACGGTGAGGAGGCGTACGGGGACTCGCGCGTGGAATGAGAGCCCCGATCGGCCCGTGACGAACGCGCGGCCGAGGACGCCGGCCAGACCGGCGGTGAGAGGTGAGGAATGAGCAGAGCAATCGTCGGCATGTTCGTGGGAATGGCCCTGGCGTACGCCGGCTACTTCGGCGGCTTCGGCGCGTTCCTGCTGGTGGCGGCACTCGGCGCGGTCGGATACGGCGTGGGCCGCTATCTGGAGGGCGGGGTCCGTCGTGAGGACCTCCGGGACCTCTTCGAGCGGAGGAACCGATGACGGACGCGGCGGTGCGCGGCACCACCACCGTCTCGGAGAAGGCCGTACGCAAGATCGCCGAGCGCGCGGCCGCCGAGGCCCTCCCGGGCTTCGCGCGTCCGTCGGCGCGCGGCTCCGCCTCCGTACGGGGGCGGCGGGCCGTGGTCTCCCTCGGCGTCACCCTCCCTTACCCGGTGCCGCTCGCGTCGACCGCCGAGCGCGTCGAGCGGCACGTGACGGACCGGACCGGCCGGCTCACCGGACTGCGTCTCGAGCCCGCGCGGGTCACCGTGACCGGACTCACCGGTCCGGCCCGACCGTCCGCGCCCACGCTCGCGAAGCCCCCCGCCTCCGGCCGCGCACCGCGGCGCCCGTGGTCGGCGCGGCGCGTCCCGGTCGTGGGACTCGCTCTCGCGGCGGCCCTCGTCTGCGGCGCCGCCGCGGTCGACGTGCTGCGGGTCCATGCCGCCGGGCACCCGGCCGCCGCCTGGCGGACAGACCTGCTGGACACGCTGGAACGGCGCGGTCCCGCGGACCTGCCGGTCGCCTTCGGTATCGTCCTCGCGGCCGCCGGCCTCTGGCTGTGCGTGCTCGCTCTGACACCGGGCCGACGAGGCCTGCTGGGCGCCGACTCGCCCGGCCTGCACGCCGCGGTGGACCGCACGGCGGTGGCCTCGGTGATCCGTGACGCCGTCGCGGACGTGCCCGGGGCCGGCACGGTCCGGGTACGCGTCGGACGCAGGCGCGCCCGAGTCCGGGTCGCACTGGCCTTCGGCGAACGGGACGCCACGACCGAGGCAGCCGTGGCCGTGGCCCACCGGGCCATGGACGCCTGCGCGTTGCGCCGGGCTCCCCGCCTGCGCGTGACGGTGCGGCCGGCTCCGACCTGGCAGCCACCCGGTTCCGGACCCGGGTCGCCGGAATCCCGGCCGACGGGATCTCGGCCCGATGAATCCCGGACGGGTGCACCCGGGCCGCACGCACCGCGGTCCCCGGCACCCACGACCGGGGGACCCACGCTTGCGGGACCGCGATCCGTGGAACACCCCTCAGCGGAGCCGCGGCTCGACGGGCTCGGGCCGGCGGACCCGCCGGCCCGCTCCGAGACCGCCCGGCCCGCCGGAAGCGAGGCGTGATGGAACACCCGTCCGGCACGGTCAACCGTGCCGCACTGGCCGCGGCGGGACTCGTCCTGCTGTCGGCCGGCATCTGGTCGGCGACCGCCGGCGCGTCCGTGGCGGACCGGATGCCGGGGTGGTGGCCGAGGACGGACACCGACACCGTGTGGGTCTCCGCCCGGCAGGTGGCCGAACTGCGCGACCACACCTGGTGGGTTCCCGCCCTCGTCGCCGTGACGGCCCCCGCCTCCCTCCTCTGCCTCCTGTGGGCGGCGAGCCGGATCAGCGGCGGGACCCGCCCGCGCCTGACCCTCACCTCGCGCGGCGCCGTCCTGCGCACCCGCGCGCTCGCCGACCTGCTCACCCGGCGCACGTCCGCCGTCCCCGGCGTCGCCCACAGCCGCGTCGCCGTCCGTGCCGGCCGCGGACGGCTGTACGTACGCGCCCACGTCCGGCTCGCCCCGGACACCGCACCGAACGGAGTTCTCTTGACCCTGGCCGCGCTCATCGAGGAAGCACGGGCCGCGGCCGCACCGTGCCGGGTCCTCACCCACGTACGGATCAGCAGCCGATCCCACCGGACCGCGCATGTCCGCTGAGTCAGGGCCCAACAGCGCCATCGACACCGTGCGGCCCGCTCGGCTGCCTCGCCCCCGTCCCGGCCTGTGGTGGCCGGCGCTGCGCCGCACCCCGGTGTCGATGTGGAACGACGACGTCTCGGACTGGGCCGCCGCCCTGACGTACTACGCGATCCTGGCCGTCCTGCCCGCGATGCTCGTCATGGTCGTGGCCTTCGGTCTGATCAGTCCCGACACCGCGGAGCAGTTCATCGCCCACGTCACGGCGTACGCGCCCGCCCAGTCGGGTGCGGAACTGCACCAGGCGCTGGGGGAGATGCTGCGGCAGCGGTCGGCGGCCTGGACCCTGCTCGTCGCGGGGTCGGCCAGCGCGCTCTGGTCGGCTTCCAGCTACCTCGCCGTGTTCCGCCGCGCCCTGCACCGGATGCACGACGTGGCGGACCGCCGTTCGGTCTGGCGCACCGCGCACCGCCTGGTGCTGACCGCGCTGGCGCTGCTCGGTCTCCTCGTCGTGAGCGCGCTCGTGCTGCTGCTGACGGGCCCGGTGGCCGAGGCCACGGGCCGGGTGTTCGGCCTCGACGGACAGGTGGCCGTGGCCTGGGGCGTGCTCCGCTGGCCCCTGTTGCTGTGCCTGGTCGCCCTGTTGGTCGTCGTCGTCTTCCACACGGGCCCGGTGGTGGCCCGTCGACGCCGCTACAGCCTGCCCGGCGGCATGCTGGCGGCGTTCCTGTGGCTGGTCGTCTCCGCCGGATTCGCCGTGTACGCCTCCGTGTTCGGCACCTACAGCAGGCTCTACGGCTCGCTCGCGGGACTCGTCGTCTTCCTGGTCTGGTTGTGGCTGTCCAACCTCGCGCTGCTGGCCGGCGCTCAGTTCGCGGCCGAACTGAGCGAGGCCGCGACAGCCGACCAGAAGGCAACAGTTTGAGTTTCGAAGGTTTGTGTCGGCCCGTTCGGCGCACACGGACTGAGGACATCACATCCTGTACGGACGGTGGAGGAACTGTGGGCATCATCGCTTGGATTCTGATCGGGTTGCTTGCCGGTGCCATCGCCAAGCTGCTCCTGCCGGGCAAGGACCCGGGCGGCATCATCATCACCATGCTGATCGGTATCGCCGGTGGCCTGCTGGGCGGCTGGCTGGGCAAGGTCATCTTCAACGTCGACTCGGTCGACGGCTTCTTCGAGGTGTCGACGTGGATCGCCGCCATCGTCGGCTCGCTGATCCTGCTGATTCTGTACCGGGTGCTGACGGGCAACCGTCGTTCGCACCGACACGCCTGAGGAGCCCGTACTCCCGCAGCGCACCGACGACTCACGGCTCGGGGCCGGCACCGGACCATCCGGACGCCGGCCCCGAGCCGTTCGTCGTGCTGCGGCAGGCCGCGCGGCCCGGCTCCCGCCGGGCCGCGCATCCGCGGTCACGGTGATCCCCGAAGTCCTCATGAATGCCGACCGGCCGGACAGGACGGGTGCGGCGATCCGCCTCGCACAGGATCGGACAGGAGTGGTCATGGCACCGCACGGACACCGGAGCCCCGAATCGGTGTGGGACTATCCGCGTCCCCCGGCGACGGAACGGGACGAACGCCTGGTCGTCGTCGAGTGGGCGGGAACGCGGATCGCGGAGACCACCCGAGCCCTGCGGGTCCTGGAGACCAGCCATCCTCCGGTCTTCTACCTGCCCCCGGACGACGTGCGCACCGACCTGCTCCGACCCACCACGGAACGCAGTTGGTGCGAGTGGAAGGGGCCCGCGGTGTACTGGGACCTCGCCGTCGGCACCGACGTGAGCCCGGGCGCCGCGTGGAGCTACCCCGAGCCGGTGCCGGCGTACGCCTCGCTCGCCGGGCACGTCGCCTTCTACCCCACGCGCGTCGACCGGTGCACGGTCGACGGCGAGCCGGTCACGGCACAGGAGGGCGACTTCTACGGCGGGTGGATCACCGCGGAGATCCGCGGACCGTTCAAGGGCGGCCCGGGCACGCGTGGTTGGTGAACGTCTCGGCACGCCCGTCCCCGCGGCGGAGGCGCCCTCCCCGTCCGCGGCCCGTCCTGCGATGATCGTCGGACACCGTGTGCCCCGTCCGGACACCGGACCGGCCCGCCCGAGCAAGGCCCGGGTCCGGCCGGCCGCGGGGCGCGACGCCGACCGTGAGGAGCCCGAGTGACCTTCGACGTCGGCGCGCTGCGCGCCGAGATCCCCGCCCTGCAGTCGGGCATCGCCCACTTCGACGGCCCGGGCGGAACGCAGACCCCCGCCCGGGTCGCCCGGGCGATCTCCGACGCGCTCACGGGCCCGCTCTCGATCAGGGGCCGGCTGACGCCCGGAGAGGCGAACGCGGAGACCTGTGTGCGCGCGTTCCGGGAGGCGATGGCCGACCTGGTGGGCGGCGACCCCTCCGGCGTCGTCTTCGGGCGCAGCGCCACCCAGCTCACGTACGACTTCGCGCACACTCTCGCGAAGGACTGGGCGCCCGGAGACGAGGTCGTGGTCAGCCGGCTCGACCACGACGCGAACATCCGGCCCTGGATCCAGGCGGCGGAGCGGGCCGGGGCCGAGGTGCGCTGGGCGGACTTCGATCCGGCGACGGGCGAACTCCCGCCCGCGGCCGTGGGCGAGCTGCTGACCGACCGCACCCGGCTCGTCGCCGTGACCGCCGCGTCGAACCTGATCGGCACGGTCCCCGACGTCGCCGCGATCGCCGAGCTCGTCCACCGCCGCCCGCGGGCCCTGCTCCACGTGGACGGAGTGCACTACGCCGCCCACGCGTTCGTGGACCTCGAACGGCTCGGCGCCGACCTCTTCGTCTGCTCGCCCTACAAGTTCCTCGGCCCGCACCACGGTGTCCTGGCCGCCTCCCCCCGCCTGCTGGAGGGGCTGCGCCCGGACAAGCTGCTGCCGTCCACCGACGCCGTGCCCGAGCGCTTCGAACTCGGCACGCTGCCCTACGAGGTCCTGGCGGGCACCACGGCCGCCGTCGACCTCCTCGCCGGTCTCGCACCGGAGACGACGGGGGGACGCAGGGACCGCCTCCGGTCCGCCTTCGCGGCCGTCGGACGCCACGAGGACGCGCTGCGCGAGGAGGTGGAGGCGGGGCTGGACGCGCTGCCCGGCGTGATCGTCCACTCCCGCGCCGCCGACCGCACGCCCACGCTGCTGCTGACGTTCGAGGACCGGGACACGGCCGACGCCTACCGGTTCCTGGCGGACCGGGGTGTGCACGCGCCCGCGGGATCGTTCTACGCGCTGGAGGCGTCGCGGCACCTCGGGCTCGGTGACACGGGCGGACTGCGTGTCGGCCTGTCGCCGTACAACGACAAGGACGACGTGGCACGGCTGTTGGAGGGCCTCGCCGCGTTCCTGGGGTCGTAGCGCGGCGCGGGACAAGTGCTGCCGCCGAGGGGGGCGCAGCGGCGCGGACCGTGGTGCCCCGGGCCGGGTCAGTGCTCCGGGGCGCCGATCAGGCGCAGCGCGTCGGCCAGGTGGCGGGGGCGGAGGAGGCCCGGACCCGACTGCCTGCCCCAGCCGGGTCCGCTCAGCAGGACCTGGCTCTGGGTCCGCGCACCGCGGACGCCCCAGCGGGTGGCGGCGATGTGCCGGGCCAGCGGCAGGTTGGCCGTGCCCGACGACTGCGACCACAGGACCACCGCCGAGGGACCGACGCGGTGGAACGCCGTCATCAGTGCCTCCGGCGGCACGGCACCGCCGAGCATGAGGACCGGGATCCCGCGTTCCGCCAGCGCCGCGTTGAGCGCCTCCAGCGGCAGGGTGTGCGGCTCGCCGGGAAGACAGGCGAGCAGCACGGGCGAGGTGGCGTCGTCGCGTCCGTGGCCCGCCGCGGCCACGTACACGTGCCGCAGGGTGGCGGAGACGTGCCAGGACAGGAGGTGTTCGACCTCGACGTACTGGTCGCCCGACGACTCCCACTTGCGGCCCACCGCGCGCAGCGTGGGCACCATGACCTCCTCCCACGCCTTGGCCAGACCGTGCGCTCGCACCGCCGCCGTCAACTGCTCCTGGATGGCGGAGGCGTCCAGGCGCACGGCGGCGCGTGCGAGTCCCCGGCATTCCTGGCGCACGTCGCCTAGCGGCAGTCCGGAGGGGGACCGCGAGGCCTTGGGCCGCTCCCGCGGGGGTGTCGCCGACGGCCGTTCCGGGAAGCGGACGCCGGCCGGTGGCCGCGCGAGCGCGACGGGGGAGCCGGGGGCCCCGCCCCGGGCCGTCTCCTTCGCGGTGCGCGCGGCCTCGGCGGGGGGCAGACCGACCGCCGTGAGCCGGCACATCTCCTGGACCATGGCGACGTCGTCGGGGGACCAGCGCCGATGCCGCCCGTCGGGGCGCACGGCGGGACCCAGCCCGTACCGACGGTCCCAGGACCGCAGGGTGGTCGGTGACACCCCGAGCTTCCTGGCCAGGAAGCCGGTGGTCACTCCCGCGTCGGCGCCTTCGCCGCTCTCGGTGTCCGCGTCGTCCGCGCGGGCGCTCAGCTCCATGCGCCGACCCCCTGGACCATGTCGGGCTCGACGGGCGCGCGGCGGTTCACGGGTGCGGCCCGGTTCGGGCCGGCGGGCTCCGGCGCACGGCGGCAGCGGGTCATGACAGGGGCTCGCCTCGCTTCCGAAGCCGTCAGGGACCGGCTGGTCCGCCGGGCTCACCCCTCCTTCCCTCCGAGGACGCGGGACGGATGCAGCGACGGGCACCGGTGTGCGGCGAGGGACGCGTCGACGGGGAGACCGGCCCGACCGGCGGCCGGGGTACGTGTCGTGCACGGTGGGAGTCCGGCCCGGGCCTGCGGGTGCGCCGGGACCGCCGCACCCGCCCCGGTACGGCAGAACGTCCTCCCCGCGGAGCGCGAGGGCTCCGCGGGGAGGACGTGTGCGCCGGGTCAGAGGCCGCTGATCCTGGCCACGAAGAAGGCGGCGACGATCAGTGAGCCGATGACGATCAGCCCGAGCCAGAAATAGGGGTGTTCCCAGATCCCGCCGTCCGGCCGCTCCTGGTGCGCCTCCGCGATGGAGCCCTCGGCGGGCGGGGTCTCTCCTGGTGGTACGAGTGGATGTGCCATCTCTCCACCGTCCGCCCGAACGGGTGAGGGCGCATCTTCGCGGCGGCGGGGCTCCCCGTGTCCGGGGTGGCGCACGGGCCGCACGGATTCGCCCCGGGCAGGCGCCGGAGCCGCTCGCCGGACGGCGGCCCGCCCTCAGGACCCCCGGCCGGAACTGTCGAGCAGGTGGCGCAGCACCGCTTCGGGGTCGGAGAGCGCGGAGCGCAGCAGCGCCTCCTCGTACCCGTCGTCGCCCAGCAGGGCACGGGCCGTGTGCTCGTAGCGTTCGCGGACCGGCCCGAGTTCGGGCGTGCCGCGCTGCGGATGGCCCACCGCGCTCCAGTACGTCTCACCGGCACCGAACGCGGCGACCGCCCACTCTCCCGCGCCCTGCGCCGCCAGTGCGGAGGCCAGCAGGTCCAGGCCCAGCGCCAGGCCGAAGCTGTCCCCGATCCGGCGCTTGCCGTCCAGCATCGACAGGGCGTGGGCGGAGGCGTCCTCGGCGCGGTCGGCGAAGAGGGAGATGAGCGCCAACTGGTAGTCGGCGTACGAGCGGGTCCACCACTCGCCGCGCCGCACGCAGCCGCTCCGCAGTTCCTCCGCCTCCCGGCGCGCGTCGTCGAGCAGCCCCTCGGCCGTCAGGGCGAAGACCCGCACCAGGTGACACAGGAGATGTCCCGCCGAGGTGAACGCGGTTCCGCCGGCGCCCCGCAGAGCGCCGTCCACGTGATGTCTGGCCGTCATGGGCCGGCCCTGGAGGAGGTGGGCCAGGCCCAGCAGATACGTGGCGTGCAGCGTCCCCTCGACATCGTCCTGGAGGTCCGCGCGCCGTTGGCAGAACTCGGCGAGCCGGCGGGCCGCCTCGTGCTCGCCGCGCAGTGCACGGTTCACGCCCAGCGCCCACAGGGCCCGTGTTCGTTCCGGGCCGGAGGCGTCGGACAGGGCCAGGGCGTCCTCCAGATAGGCGGAGGCCTCCCGCAGATGGCCGCAGCAGCTCCACGGGAAGCCGAGCAGTCCGATCAGGTCGAGGGCCGTGTCGGGCCGGTCGTCGAGGAGGTGGTCGAGCGCCGCGCACAGATCGGTGTGCGCCGCGTCCAGGCGGGCGTACCAGTGGGCCTGCCGTTCGCCCAGCCAGTTGTCGTGGGACGCGCGGGCCATCGTCAGGAAGTGGTCCGCGTGCCGTCGCGCCAACTCGGTGCTCTCGCCGAGGTGTTCGAGCCACATGGTGCCGTACTCCCGGACGGTGTCGAGCATCCGGTGGGTGTCGCCGAGGCGTGTCAGGACCGATTTCCTCAGCAGGCCCTCAAGGGCCCGGTCGACGTCCTCCGCCGCGAGTGGGCCACCGGCGCACACGGTGCGTGCCGTGTCCGCGTCGACGCCGTCCCGGAACACCGACATCCGGGCCCACAACAGACGTTCGGCGGGCGTGCACAGCTCGTGGCTCCAGCCGATCGTGGTGCGCACGGCGCGATGCCGCGGGGGCCCGGTGAGGACGGTGTCGGCGGCGATGTCCAGTCGCAGGCCCAGTTCCAGGTCGACCTCCGCGACCGTGCGCTGCGTCAGCTGACCCGCGATCAGTTCCAGGGCCAGGGGCATCCCTTCGAGCCGCTGGCACAGCCGGGCGACGGTCACCATGTCCGCCGGGGCCGACACCGGGGTGCCCGCGGCCGCGGCCCGTCGGCAGAACATCTCGACGGCGTCCGTCGAGGGCGGCAACGGGTCGACGGCGACGACGTGTTCACCGGGCACGCCGAGCGGTTCCCTGCTGGTCGCGAGGACGGTCAGCCGGGGGCAGGAGAGCACCAGGCGGGCCACCATGCGTCGGCACGGGCCGACCAGGTGCTCGCAGGAGTCCAGTACGAGCAGGACGTCCTTGCCGGCCAGCCAGTCGGCCAGGGAGTCCATCGCCATGTTCGTGGTGTGGTCGGAGAAGTCCACCGCGTCGGCCACGGTGGCGACGAGCAGACGGTCGTCCTGCAGGGGCCAGAGGTCGGCCCAGGCGGCCCCGCCCCCGCTGGAGCCGAGGTGCTGGTCCGCCGCGTGAAGGGCCAGACGGCTCTTGCCCACGCCGCCGGCCCCGGTCAGGGTGACGACGCGGTGTTCGTGCAACGCCTTGGCGAGATGGGCGAGTTCGGCCCCCCGTCCGACGAAGTCGGGCGGGACGGACGGCAGGTTTCTCAACACGCGGACAGTCTTTCGGCCTTGGGTCCTCCACGGCACGGACTTCGCCGACTCGGTCCCCGGGTTCGGTACGGGAGGGAACGGTGGGCCCGGGCGGGCACACCGTCACGGTCGCGGTTCACGCGGCGGACGCCGGGGCGGACCCGGCCGGGCGCGACGGCGCCATCGCCCAGCGGACGACCGAGGTGACGGCGCAGCCGAGCGGACGGACGCACACCGTGTCGACCAACGGCAGCCGGGGCAGCCGCAGTTCGGCGGCGGCCCAGGAGGGCAGCAGGGACACCGCGTTCGCCGCGAGGACCCCGTACGGGAGGCGTACGGCCAGCGGCACCGGCGGGTTCAGCAGGAGGAACCGGGCGGCCTCCCGGGCCTCCGGGGTGGCACGCACCTCGCCGCGGTAGGAGTCCAGCCGCTCGGCGAGTTCGGCGCGGTTCGTCGGTGGGTCCGCCACGCCCAGCGCGGTGGCGACGCGTGCGGTGTCGGCGACGTAGCCGTCGCATCCCTCATCGGTCAACGGGCGTACGCCGTACCGCTGGTGTGCGCGCAGAAAGCTGTCGACCTCCGCGACGTGCACCCAGGCGAGCAGATGGGGATCCGCCGCGTGGTACGGCGTGCCCTCCGAGGTCGTGCCGCGGACCCGCTCGTGGACGGCGCGCACCCGCTCGCACGCCTCCTGGGCGCTCTCCGCGGTCCCGTACGTCGTCGTGGCGAGGAAGGTGCTCGTGCGCTGGAGGCGTCCCCACGGGTCTCCGCGGAATCCCGAGTGGGCGGACACGGCGGCCATGGCGAGGGGGTGGAGCGACTGGAGCAGCAGGGCGGAGAGGCCGCCGATGAACATGGACGCGTCCCCGTGCACCGTGCGGATGGGCCGGTCCGGGCCGAACCAGCGGGGTCCTGGCGTGTCGTGGATCCGGGCGCGGTTCTTCGGCCCCTCGGGACCCGCGACGCGGGCGAAGAGCGCGCTGCCCAGCCGCTCCCGTACTCCGGCGGTGTCCGGTCCGGTGACTCTCATGGGACGGGCGGCCTCCCTCCGTGTCGTCCTCCGGGCGGCCCGCGTCGCGCGGCGGACCCACCCCCGGTGCATTCGCCGGGGCGCGACCGGTCGGATGCAGCCCGTGACGGCGAGTTCCGGCCCGTCACGGGAACCGGCCGAGGCACTCCCCAGCATGGCCGAATTCGCCGGGAAAGCCTAGATTGATGCCTACCTCTGCCGGGTCCGGCGGTGCCAGGAGCACCGCGGAGACGACCTGCCCGCGAGCGCGCGGCGACCGGCGGAGGACCGGATGAGTCATGAACTGGCGTGAATCGGCGGCCTGTCGCACCGAGGATCCGGAACTCTTCTTCCCCCTCGGTGAGGACGGCCTGTCCAGAGGACAGATCGAGCAGGCCCGCGCGGTCTGCCACCGCTGCCCGGTGCTCAGCGCCTGCGCGAGCTGGGCCCTGCTGAACGCCGAGTACGACGGGGTCTGGGGCGGCACGACGGCGGCCGAGCGCCGTGCCCTGAGACTCCGCGCCGCCTCGGGGCGTCACGACCCCTGACGGGCGCGGTCACCACCGACCTGCGCCCGCGCATGCGGCGAGCCCACGGCTGCCCCGCCCGTCCGCGGAGGGCGCCCCTCACCGCCGCATCCGGGCGTCGATCACGGGCCGAATAGGCAGACGAACTGGACCGCCCGGAGAACCGAACCGGGCCGCGGGAGGTACGGCATGCGGATCTGGGGTGCGCGGATGCTGGTGGCCGGATTGCTCGGAGCGACCGGGGCGACCGGGGCGACCGGCGTGCTCGGCGGTGCCCGGTCGGGGTGGCCGAGCGGTGGCGCGACCTCCGGCACGGCCCGGTAGCCGGGGCGGACGGGGAGTCACGTGTCCACCCGTGGAGTGTCCCGACAGCACCACCGGACCGCGCGTCCCGTGGAGCCGGTCACGCCGCTCGCGCCGAGACAGGTACGGCGGACGCTGTTCCGGCAGAACTGGCGCGACCTGGTGTTCCTGCACTGGCCGGCGGACCCCTTCCAGGTGGCCGGGCTGCTGCCGCCCGGAACCGTCCCCGACCTGCTCAACGGCCGTACGTACGTCGGGCTGGTCTTCTTCCGGTTGCGTGATCTCGCCGTCGGCGGCACCCCGGCCGTCCCGTATGTGGGCTCCTTCGACGAGATCAACGTCCGGCTCTACAGCAGGGACGCCCAGGGGCGCCGCGGTGTGGTGTTCCGTTCACTGGAGTGCGACCGGCTGCTGCCCGTACTGGCGGCCGACGCGTCGTTCCGGCTTCCCTACCGGTGGTCGCGCATCCGCAGCCAGTGGTTCGACACCCGCCTGCTGTACCGCACCAGCCGCCGCGGGGCGCCCGAGGCCCGGGCGCGGGTGTGGCTCGACGTCGGCACCGACCCCGTCGCCCCCGACCCGGTCGAGGAGTTCCTGACCAACCGCTGGGGACTGCACGGACGGGCCTTCGGGAGGTCGTACTACCTGCCGAACACCCATCCGGCGTGGACGTTCCGCCGCTGCGCCCTGCTCGACTGGGAGGACTCGCTCATCGCGGCGGCCGGCCTGTCCGAGCCGTGCGAGGAGCCGTTCAGTGTGCTGTACGCCCCCGGTGTGCCGGTGCGGTTCGGTACCCCGACGGTCCTTCCCGGGACGTGAGGCGCGGACGGTGCGAAGGCCGGAAGGCCTGCGCAGAGCAATGCGATGCAGAGTCGATGCAAGTTGCCCGAGTGCATCGATATTGCGGATGGTGGCAGAGCCGGAACCGCGGATTCACGCCGCGCGACCGGTACGCCCGACGCCTTCGGGACGGTGCTGCCACGAGGAACGGCCGCAGGACCGGAGGCGGGACGCCGCCACACGGTCCGAGGAGCAGTCGCCATGACCGCACAGCAGACCACCGAGCAGCCGCCGTACGGCTCTCCCTGGACGCCTCCGGTACAGGAGTCGCTCGACGACGAGGAACTCGCCGCCGCGTTCGTCCGCGGCGACGAGCTGGCGCTCGCCGCCGCCTACCACCGCTGGGGCCGGCTGGTGTACACCCTGGCCCGGCGGTCCCTGGGAGACGCGGCCGAGGCGGAGGACGTCAGCCAGGTGGTGTTCCTGGCCGCCTGGCGGGGGAGGGCCGGGTACGCGCCCGAGCGCGGTGCCCTCGCGGCCTGGTTCGTCGGGATCACCCGGCGCAAGATCGCGGACGCGCTGTCGGCCCGCACCCGTCGCGCCGACCTGGTGGCGGCCGCCGGTGCCGTGATGGCGCTGCGCACCCATGACCGGTCGGGCGAGCCGGACGCGGTCCTGGACCGGGTGCTGGTCGGCCACGAGCTGTCGAAGCTCCCCCCGGCGCAGCGGCGGGTGCTCAGCCTCGCCTTCTACGACGACCTCACCCAGACCCAGATCGCCCAGGTCACCGGCCTGCCGCTGGGAACGGTCAAGAGTCACGCCCGCCGCGGGCTGCACGGCCTGAGCCGCTGCCTCCAGGACGCCCGGGAGGACGGGTTGCGCGGGTGAGGTGGCGCCGGCCCGCGTCACCGTCCCGCCCGAGGTCCTGCTGTCCGTGAATCCGGGAGCGGAGCACGTGCGGCGGTGCGCAGGATGAACGTCGTGCAGGGTCGGTGCATCCGACGGGACGGCGGGCCCCGAAGCAGGGGCGAAGGACGGATGTCACGGTCCGGGTTTCCGGCCGCGAGCCGCTTCTCGCGCCAGGGGACCCAGGTGCCGGCGACGTCCGCGCGGCGGATCCAGCAGGTGAAGAGGTGGCACATGAGCGGCGCCGGGCTGTCGGGCCATCTCCCGCCCGCGGACCTCGCCCAGCACGTTCTCGACGGGGCGCGCACACCGTGGCCGCCCGGGATGCTGGACCACCTCCACCGGTGCGCCTCCTGCCGCGACCGCGTCCGGGCCTTCGAGCGCGTCGACGCGGCGGCCCGCGGCGGCCTTCCCCCCGAACCTCTGGTGAGCCCTCCCGCACGGGTGTGGGAGGCGATCCTCGCCGAGGTGCGCGCCGAGCGGACCGGCCCCGCACCGGACACCCGTCGCCGCCGGGCCGGTTGAACATCCCGCTGCACCAGGCCCTGTCGACCGCCCGCACAGCGTGCGTCGGTTTGCACACACACCCTCGGACGCCGCCCCCTGCGTCAGGCGCCTACAGGCTGAGCCGGGTGCCCCACCCCTCCGCGACCGCGACGGCGTGCGCGACGTGGGCCGCCGCGACATCGAGCGCGGCGTGCCCGGTCGACTTGAAGAGCGTGAGCTCGACGTCGTCGCGGCGGCCGGGGAGGTCACCGGCGAGGACCGCGCCGAGCGGTGTCACCGGCCGCTCGGCCGGAAGGCCCTGCAACTCGTGTGCGCCGGACGGCGGTCGCGTCGTGGCGGCTCCGGACCATTCCGCGAAGAGCGTGGCGTCGCGGACGGTCGCCGCGTCCAGTTCCGGACCGTGGGAGCCGCCCACCGAGCTGATGTGCGCGCCGACGGCGAGCCAGTCCCGGTCGACCACCGGTCGCACGGCTCCGGTACAGCAGAACACCGTTCCGGCCCCGCGGACGGCGTCCTCGATACTCCGCGCGGCCCGGCCCGCGGGGTGCAGCGCCGCCGCGCTCGCCACCCGCTCGGGGTCACGGCCGGCCACCCGCACGGGGGTCTTCGGGTCGAGCGCCGCGAGCAGGGTCACCTGGGCCCGTGCCTGGGCGCCGGTTCCGACGACGGCCACCGGGCTCCCGTCCGGGCGGGCCAGGGCGCGGGCGCTGATCGTCGCGCTCGCCGCGGTGCGGATCTCGGTGAGGGGTTCGGCGTCCATCAGGGCCAGCGGGCGGCCGTCCACCGCGTCGAACAGCGCGACGACGCCGAGGTGACTGCTGCGCCCGGGGCGCTCGGGGTCGGCGAACACGGAGACGAGTTTGGCGGCGAGCCCGAGGCCGGGCACGTGACCGGGCATGGCGCCGAGCAGACCGCCCGGAGCGTGCGCCGCGATCCGTGGCGGCGCGGAGACCTCGTCCCGGCCGACGGCGATCAAGGCCGTCGCCACGGCGTCCATCACCCGCCGAGGATCGAGCGCGGCCCGTGTCTGCGCGCCGTCCAGGAACCGGATCTCGCTCATGACTGGCCTTCAGGGGAGGGAGAGGAGGAGGGGGACGGTGTCGCGGTCGCCGACTCGGTCGGGTCGGTGACGTGCAGGCCGCCGGCACGGTGTTCTCCGGCCGTCGGACTCTCGGAGGCGGCACGCGCCGCGTCGATCGAGGGTGGCGCGGAAGCCGTGGGCACAGCGGCGGACGGTGAGGACGGAGCGGGTGATCCGGGACCGGAGAGGATCCGGCCCAGTTCGTCCGTCGCCTCGCGCAGCAACTCCTGGAGCAGGCAAAGACGGTTCTCGTCGATCTCCGCGCCCAGACCGACCAGGGTCACGGCGCAGACCGGCGCGCCCGGACGCGTGACGACCGCGCGGCCGAGCGAGGCGACGGGCTGTTCGTTGCGCCCGTACTCGACGGCGAACCCTGTGCGTGCGGTCCGTTCGACGTCGGCCAGCAGCCCGTCGGGCCCGTCCAGCGGGTGACCGTCCGCTTCGGCGGTCCGCAGATAGGGGGCGCGGTCGGCCGGTTCGAGGGCGGCGACCAGGGCGAGCGGGCCGGCGAACCGGTGCACGGGCAGGGCCTCGCCCATCAGCCGGCTGATCATCGCCAGGCGGTCGGGGCGTACGACGTCGATCACACGGGACCGGTCGGCCTCCGGCACCTGGAGGTTGACCATCATGCCGGTGCGCTCGGACAGCCTGTCGAGCACCGGCCGGGCGAGCGCGCCGAGCGAGTTCCTGGCGGCCGAGGACGACAACCGCAGGACGGCCGTGCCGGGCAGATAGCGGTCGCCCGCCCGCAGCACCCAGCCGCGCCGGACCAGGTCGACGAGCACCCGGTAGGCCGTCGCCCGGTGCAGACCGACCTCCTCGGCCAGGTCGGTGAGGCGCGGCGGCCGGTCCGCGCGCGCCACGGCCTCGACGAGGTCGAGGGCCTTGTCCACCGCGGTCCGTGTCTCTGCGGGCAATTCCGGCCCCTCCTTGTGATGCCGTCGGATGCGAGCGTACGGTAACGCATGTTGCGGAAGACGATACGCCTGTTACGCACACCGTAACAAGATCCGGACGGGTGTCGACCGGCTGGACGGGAGTCCGGCCGCGACGCGGTTCAGGCACAGCTATGACGAGGTGAAGATGACGGACGAGGTTCCGGGCGCACCGGCCCCGCACGCGCCCGCGGTGGAGGGAACCGTCGCGGTGTACCGCGGCGCGACGCTGTTCGACGGGACCGGGCGTCCCGCGCGGCCCGGCACGTCGATCGTGGTCGACGGCCAGGTCGTCCGCGCGGTCGGCGACGACGCCGCGATCGCGGCCGAACTGCCCGCCGACGCGCGGGTCTTCGACCTCGACGGCGGCTTCGTGGTGCCCGGACTGATCGACGCGCACCAGCACATCGCGACGCCGCCCGACCGCCCCGCGGCGGAGGCCGTGCTGCGTCGGCTCGTGTACAGCGGCGTCACCGCCATCCGTGACATGGCCGACGACCTGCGCCAGGTCGGTGACCTGGCGCGGGCGACGCTCGTCGGCGAGATCCCCGGTCCCGACATCCGGTACGCCGCGCTCATGGCGGGCCCCGGCTTCTTCGACGACCCGCGCACCCACCAGGTGTCCCAGGGCGAGACGCCCGGCGCCGTGCCGTGGATGCAGGCGATCACGAAGGACACCGATCTGCCCCTGGCGGTCGCTCTGGCCCGCGGCACCCACGCCGTCGCGATCAAGGTGTACGCGGACCTCGACCACACCACCGTCGCCGCCATCACCGCCGAGGCGCACCGGCAGGGCGTTCCCGTCTGGGCCCACGCGACCGTCTTCCCGGCCTCGCCCGGCGAGATCGTCGAAGCCGGCGCGGACAGCGTCTCGCACGTCACCCTGCTCGCCTTCGAGGGCACGGACGAACCCCTCACGAGCTACAAGCACAAACCCCGTGTCGCGTACGAGAGGTTCGCCGCCGGCGACGACCCGCGCATCGAGGAACTGTTCGCCCTGATGCGGCGGCGCGGGACCGTCCTCGACGCCACCGCCGGCATGTGGGCGAGCGAGGCCCTCGCGGGCGACGGCCCCGCGGACGCCGAGCGGGCCGCGGCCAACACCGAACTCGCCGCCGTCCTCACCGCGCAGGCCCACCGGGCCGGCGTCGACATCGCGACCGGCACGGACTACGAGACCGACCCCGAGGAGCCCTTCCCGGCGCTCTTCGAGGAGCTGTCCTTCCTCGTGCGCCGCTGCGGCATGACACCCGCCGAGGTGCTCCGCTCGGCCACACTCATCGGTGCCCGCAGCGCGGGAGCCGAGGACGTCATGGGCAGCGTCGAAGCGGGAAAGCTCGCCAACTTCGTTGTCCTGGCGGCCGATCCGCTGCGGGACATCGAGAACCTGCGGAGCGTCACGCTGACCGTCAAACGCGGCCACCGCTTCGAGCGCCGTGCCTTCGACGGCACCGACTCCGGCGCGCGGCGGACCGCCGCCGTCCCGTCCCCCGAGGCCGAAGAGCCCGGACCGACCCACCGCGCCGAGGAGACCCGATGACCACCCTTCCCCTGATCGTCAACGCGCTCGGACAGCTCGACAACCCGAACGCTCCCGGGTCGGCCGAGGCGGCAGCCGAGTTGAACCCGTCCAGCGAGCAACTGACCATCGACGCGCGCACCCTGGCCGACGCCCACGCCTCGGGTCTCACCGCCGTCAACATCACCCTCGGCTACACCATGGGGGACCTGCCCCCGTACGAGCACACGCTGCACGAGATCGACGTCTGGGACGGGATCATCCGCGACCATGCGGCGGACCTCCTCAAGGTCCGTACGGTCGCCGACGTCCACCGCGCCCGGCGGG
This sequence comes from Streptomyces sp. NBC_01428, assembly GCF_036231965.1. Taxonomy (NCBI): domain Bacteria; kingdom Bacillati; phylum Actinomycetota; class Actinomycetes; order Kitasatosporales; family Streptomycetaceae; genus Streptomyces; species Streptomyces sp. NBC_01428. The sequence goes on from NZ_CP109499.1 coordinate 8,345,719, forward strand.
AAGGGCGGGTCGGTGTCATCTACGGTTTCCAGAACGCGGTCGCCGTCGGGAACGACACGAGCCGCGTCGCCACCTTCGCCGAGCGCGGCGTACGGGTCGTCCAGCTCACGTACAACCAGGCCAACCACATCGGCGACGGCTCGATGGCTCCCGAGAACCGGGGCCTGACCGACTTCGGCCGCGGTCTCGTCGAGGCCCTCGACGAGTACCACCTCATGGTGGACCTCTCCCACAGCGGTGAACGCACCTGCCTGGAGGCCGCCAAGACCGCCCGGCTCCCCGTGTCGATCAACCACACCGGCTGCCGCGCCCTCGCCGACCTGCCCCGCAACAAGACGGACGAGGAACTGCGCCTGGTGGCCTCGCGCGGCGGCTTCGTGGGCATCTACTTCATGCCGTTCCTGAACCCGTCCGGCCACGCGAGCGCCGCCGACGTCGTCGAGCACATCGTCCACGCGGTGAACGTGTGCGGTGAGGACCACGTCGGCATCGGCACCGACGGCACGGTCACCTCCATCGACGACCTCGACGCCTACCGCGCGCACCTCGCCGAACACGTGGCCCTGCGGCGCGAGGCCGGCGTCGGCGCGGCGGGAGAGCGGGACGACACGCTGCCGTTCGTGCTCGACCTCCGCGGAGTCGACCAGTTCCGCGACCTGATCCGCCTCCTGGAGCAGCGGGGTTACAGTTCCGGGCGCATCGAGAAGATCCTCGGCACGAACTTCCTCGACTACGCGGACCGGGTGTGGGCGCCGGAGGCCTCGCGGTAGCCCACGCGCGTTCCGCCCGCACAAGTCCGCTCGCGGGGTGCCCTGTTGTCCTCGCTCCGGGCCTGACTACGGTGACCGGCATGAAGATCAGCGTGGTCGCCGCAGCGCGAGAGGACGACAGCCCGGTGGAGGAACCCCTGAGGGTCGCGACGGTCGCCGACCGGCTCGGGTACGACGAGGTGTGGGCGGGGGAGGGGCCCACCTGGGACTCGTTCGTACTCGCCGCAGCCGTCGGACACGTCACGGAGCGCGTCTCCGTGACGGCCGGACCCGTGCCGGTCTCGGTCCGGGACCCCCTCACCATCGCCCGGGGCGCCGCGTCGGCCGCGGCCGTGATCGGCCGCCCGGTCGGCGTCGCCCTCGGGACCTCCAGCAAGCGGGTCGTCGAAGGGGTGCACGGCAGGCCCCGGACCCGGCCGGCCGCCGAACTCGCCCGGTCCGCGGAAGCTGTCCGCGCCCTTCTGCACGGTGAGCCCGGCGAGCCGATCATGCCCGGCAGCTCCTTCCGCCGCCGGCAGCGGCCGCCGGGCGGCCCGCTCACCGTGGCCGCCTTCGGCGACCGGGCGATCGCGGCGGCCGCCGAACACGCGGACCGGATGCTCCTCGACGTCGTCTCACCCGAGCAGGTCGCCGCACTGCGCGCCAAGCTCGCCGCCGCCGAGCGCGTCGGCCGGACACCGCCACGGCTCGCCGCGTGGCTGCCCGCGGCGGTCGACCCCGAGCCGGAGTCGGTCCGCCAGATCCTGGGCAGCGTCGTCGGCTACCTGACGGTGCCGGGCTACAGCGACATGTTCACCACGGCAGGCTTCGGCGAGTCGGTCGAACAGGCGCGGTCCGGCGCCGACCGGGAGGCACTGCTCGCCAAGCTCCCGCGGGAGGCCGCGACCACGGTCGGCCTGGTGGGCGACCTCGCCGCCGTCGAGGCCCGGATCGCCGCCTACGCCGCTGCGGGTCTGGACGAGATCGCCCTCGTCCCCGCCACCGACGGCGATCCGGCAGGCGAACGCACGCTGACCGCGCTGGCGCCGGGCGCGCGCGAGGGCACACCGTCCGCCACGCGGCGGAACACCACCTGAGGAACGGCTCCACCGGGAACGGGCACGGGTGACGGGGCGCGGGTGGTCGCGTGCCCTGCGCCCGTCACCCGTGCCCATTCGGCTGCCCCGAGCACGAGGGATCGGACGGACCTGCGTGGGTCCGTGCGACGATCGATTCGCGTGCAGTCGCAATCGAATCCGTCGTCGGGCCTTGATCCGGTGGCGTATCCCTTCGTAGCATCGCCGTATTCGTTCACCGGACCGAAGGAGCCCCTCGATGGACCGCACCCGTCTGCAGCAGCTCCTGGCCCGGGAGAGCGCCGAGGCCGAGCGCCGCAACCCGCGCTCCAAGGCCGCCTACGAACGGGCCGAGCATCTGTTCGGCAGGGTCCCGATGACCTGGATGAACAAGACGGCGGGAGCCTTTCCGCGGTACCTGGACACGGCACGCGGCGCCCGCGTCACGGACATCGACGGTCACGAGTACGTCGACTTCTGCCTCGGCGACACCGGCGCGATGGCCGGACACTCCCCGGCCGTGGTGGCCGAGGCCGTGCAGCGCCGCTTCGCCGAGAGCGGTGGCGCGACCGCGATGCTGCCCACCGAGGAGGCGGAGTGGGTCGGCGCCGAGCTGACCCGCCGCTTCGGACTCGCCCGCTGGAGTTTCGCGCTCACCGCGACCGACGCCAACCGCTGGTCGATACGGCTCGCGCGGGCCGTCACCGGACGCCCCAAGATCCTCGTGAACAGCTACAGCTACCACGGCAGTGTCGACGAATCGCTGATCGTGGTCGGCCCCGACGGACAGGGCACCGCCCGCCCCGGCAACGTCGGCGCACCCTGCGACGTCACCCTCACCAGCCGCGTCGCCGAGTTCAACGACCTCGCCCAGCTGGAGCGCGAACTCGCCCACGGAGACGTCGCCGCCGTCCTCATGGAGCCCGCGCTCACCAACATCGGCATCGTCCTGCCCGAACCGGGCTACCTGGAGGGGGTCCGCGAGCTCACCCGCCGCTACGGCACCCTCCTCATCAACGACGAGACGCACACCTTCTCCGCCGGACCGGGCGGCTGCACCGCGGCCTGGGACCTGGAGCCGGACATCCTCACCATCGGCAAGGCGATCGGCGGGGGCATCCCGGCCGGGGCCTACGGCCTCTCGGCCGACCTCGCCGAACAACTGCTGGGCCGCGCCGACCTCGACCTGATCGACATGGGCGGGGTCGGCGGCACCCTCGCCGGGAACGCCCTCTCCGTCGCCGCGATGCGGGCCACCCTCGAACACGTCCTCACCGACGGGGCGTTCGCCGCCATGGCGACGCTCTCCGAGCGGTTCGAGGCCGGGGTGCGCGCGGGTATCGAGCGGTGGGAGCTCCCGTGGTCGGTGAGCCGCCTCGGCGCCCGTACCGAGTACCGGTTCGCCGACCCCGCGCCGCGCACCGGCACCGCGTCGGCGGCCGCCGCCGACACGGAACTCGAGGACTTCCTCCACCTGTACCTCGCCAACCGGGGCATCCTCCTCACCCCCTTCCACAACATGGCGCTGATGTGCCCCGACACCACCGAGCGGGACGTCGACCTGCACACCGAGGTCTTCGCCGGCGCGCTCGCCGAACTGGCCGGCTGAACGCCGCCGTTCACCCCCTGCGAGCCGGACGGAAAGGAACCGCGTGGACGAGATCGACAAGGCCATCCTGCGCGAACTGCAGATCGACGGCCGTATCGCCTACGCCGAACTCGGCCCGAAGGTCGGCCTGTCGGCGTCCGCCGCCCGCCAGCGGCTGCAACGCCTGCTCGACTCCCAGGCGGTGCAGGTTGTCGGCGTCACCGACCCGATGGGCATGGGCGGTCAGGCGATGGCTCTGCTCGGCATCGGCGTCGACGGGGATCCACGAGCCGTCGCCGACACGCTCGCCGAACGGACCGAGGTGGTCTACTCGGTGCTGACCTCGGGCGGCTTCGACCTGTTCGCCGAGGTCGTCTGCGCGGGCCCGCGCGAGCTGCTGGACTTCGTCAACGACGTCGTGCGGCCGGTCGAAGGGGTCCGCCAGGTGCAGTCGTTCCCGTACTTCGGGATCCACACGCACCGGTTCCTCTGGAACGTCGGCTGAACGGACGCCCCGCGGGGGCTACGGCGCGGTACTGCGCGGCGACGTCTTCTCGGGCGTGGCGACCTGCACGCCGAGCGGGCGGGCCAGACCGATCACCCCCTCGTCCAGACGCTGGAGATGGCGCAGGACCCGGCCGGTGACACGGTCGTGGCGCGGGAGACCCGGCGCGTCCGGCTCCAGCATCGAGGCGAGACTCGCACCCGTCTCCGCGACCCCGTCGGCGCTCTCGTCCTCGACCCGCGCGACGAGGACGTCGATGTTGTGGCTGATGCGCCGGCCGGCGAGCTTGAGCCGCGGGTCGGCCGCCACCGTCCGGCTGTAGGGCAGGAGTTCGGCCGTCGCCGCCAGCGACCGGGCGTGGTACGCGCAGGTCTCCAGCAGGGCGACGAGATAGCGGGCGGTCTGGCGACGGGCCCGGAGCGGGGTGATCGGGTGCGTCAACGGCTGCGTGGAGGACCGCAGATCCTCCAGCGCCGTGTCGAGGTCACGCGCCTTGTCGAGCAGATCGAGCGCCACCCCACCGCTCAACTGGTCGACCGCCGCGCTGCTCACGTCCCCGAGCCGGGTCAGCACGGTGGCGAGGAGCTCGTCGGTACGCCGGTCCGTGGGCACCGGCAGCACCAGGGCCGCCGCGACCACCCCGCAGGCGGCGCCGAGCGCCGTCTCCTCGATCCGCAGGAAGAGCACCGAGGCGCTGTAGGTGTTGAGCAGCGTGTACAGCAGTCCCAGCATCGCCGTCACGAAGAACGACATCAGGGCGTACGACAGCGGGGCGGTGAAGAACATCGCGAAGATGAACAGCAGCACCAGCGTGAACGCGATCCAGGTGTGGTCACCCACCACACCGGCCAGTCCGACACCCGCGACCACGCCGAGTACGGTCCCGAGCAGCCGGCGGTAGCCCTTGACCAGGATCTCCCCGGTCGACGACGTGTTGAGGAAGACGACCCAGCAGGTCAGCACCGCCCAGTACCAGCGCTGGCTGGACAGGAACTCCCCGCCGACGATGGCGAGCGCCGAACCGACCGAGACCTGCACCGCCGCGCGCGTCGTCGGCCGCTGCAGACCCTTGCGCGCCGACTCGTCCTCCTCGGCCTCCTCGGCGCCCGCGATGGCGACTTCCTCGGCGTCCAGCTCCTCGCGCGAACGTGTCGTCTCCGGCGAGTCGTCCGACTCGTCCTGGGGCCCGTCGAGCGCCAGCCGCAGACCGAGCACGGAGCGCGCCGCCTCGCCGATACCGCGGAACACGTCCTGCACGGCGGCCGAGGCGCGCGGCAGGTTCTCCTCGTCCCGGTAGCCGAGCAGGCGGTTGCGGACCTGGGCCACACCGGTGCCGCGCTCACCGGAGACCGGTCGGGCGACGAGCATCCGGAGCGCGTCGAGGTCGCGCCGCAGGACCGCGGTCGTGTCGTGCTGCGGCAGCAGCCGGTCGCCCGGCGCGGGCAGCGGCGCGTCCGGCAGGTGCAGGGTGAGGGTGTCGGCCCGCTCGGCGCTGCGCGCGGTGAGGATGAGGACACCGAGCCGCTCAGCGGAGATCTCCGCGTCGGCAACCCGGCGCTGGAGCAGCGAGGCGACGGTGCTGTCGCTCGTGCCCTCCTCCAGACGGCCCTGGATCATCATCGCGCTCTCGTGCAGCCGCGCGGTGTTCTGCCGCACGTCCTCCAGCGCCTTCTCGGCCCGGTCGGGAGTGGCGTCGAGGAGGTCGATCTGCGCGGACACCAGTTGGGCGAGTCGCGCCCGGAACGCCTCGCGCAGCCGCAGCAGGACGCGTTCGGGTGTCTCGACGACGAGCCCGAAGCGGACGACGGCACTGCAGACGAAGGCGACGGCGAGCGTCGCGACCAGTCCGGGGAGCGTGGAGAAGGTGACGCCGACGAACAGCGAGACGAAGTAGATCTGGAACCCGATGAGCCCGAGCGCCCACCCGCGGTCGCCGAACCGGCGACTGTAGACCGCCGTGAAGATGAGTGCGACGAAGAAGAGGTCACCCGCGACGACATGGTGGTTCAGCCACGCGCCGAGCGTCATCGCGACGATGGCGACGGGCAGCCCGAGGAGGAGGGTGCGGGCCTGGTCGCCGCGCTGCTTCTCCTTGATCGCGAACGTGCCGACCATCGCGGTCATCGCACCGGCCACCATGTGAGTGACATCGGCGCCGAGCAGGCTCAGGACGGCGAGCGCCAACGCGATGGCACCGACGGTCCGGAGGCCGGCCATCAGCCGCAGCAACCCCGGGTCGGAGGCCGCGTACCGGTCCCAGATCCCCGCCCGACTCGGCTTGGTCACTGTCCTCACGCTGCGCTTTTCCCCGCTCCCGCGTCATGATCCGGAACTCCAGCATGGCATGCGCGGGTCGCACGGTCCGCGTTGCCCCACCGACCCTCCGCGCCGGCCGTGGGACACGGCCGACCGAGTTCCGTCCGGCGGAGGCCGATCGCGCGCCGCCGGGATCCGGGGGCGGCGGCGGTCGGCAGCGCACGGGGACTCCTCACGGCCTGGGCCGCAGGAAGACCTCGTCCTCGTAGCACCACGCCCAGGTCTCGCCCGGCTCCACCGACCGGACGAGCGGGTGGCCGGACCGCTCGTGGTGGGCGTGGGCGTGCTGCCCCCGCGAACTGTCGCAGCAGCCGACATGGCCGCAGGTCAGACAGGCGCGCAGATGGACCCAGGTGCCGCCCCGGGCGAGGCACTCCGCGCACCCTTCCGTGCCCGGGAGGCCTGTCCCGGGCACGGCCTGCTCCCGGTGGGAGCAGCTCCGTCCTTGCGGTCGTCCGCCGTCGGGCGCCACCACCCAGCCCTGTGCCGTCGCGTCGTCCGGTGTCATACGTCGAGTCTCCCCGCCCGACACGGGCCACGCAGTCCGTCCGGAGGCCGGATCGCCGAGAAGCGCGATGAGGGTGCCGAAAGGGCGCCGGTCAGAAGATCACGGTGCACCATCGGTTGGCGGCAGCGGCGGCGGCGCCGGCGGACCGGTCCGGGGCAGGCGGCGCTCCGGGGCCCTCGGACCGTCGGACGACCGGTGCCGCGGAGGCGTCGGGGCGGTGCCGGTCCCGGCCGGTCGGAACCGCCGTGTGCTGGGGACCGACGGCTTTCGGCCCGTTGATCGGATCAGCTGGTGACATGGCCGGTGAACGAGCGAGCGCCCGGCGAGGACACGGCGAGGACACGGCGCCGGACCCCGGGCCGGCGCGTGACGAAGATCATCCTTGTCATGAATCTGTTTGCATCTGCCACGAACGAGTAAACGAGCCTCTGGACATCTCCTGGGCTCAGAGCAGAGAAGACACAGAAGGCAGAGAGGACGCTTCATGGCGGTCACCGAGACGAACCCTGTCGATCCGGAGGCGGTCAAGCGTCATCGCACGCTGTTCAGAGCCGTACGGAGGCGCAGGAATCCCCCGCTGCGGCGGACCGACATCACGGTCACGGACGAGGCGGCGGTCAAGCGCGCGGTGAAGGCGGCGTCGCTCGGCAACGCCATGGAGTGGTTCGACTTCGGCATCTACAGCTACCTCGCCGTCACCATCGGACACGTCTTCTTCCCGTCCGGGAACGGCACCGTCCAGCTGCTGTCGTCGTTCGCGACCTTTGCCGTGTCCTTCCTGGTCCGCCCGCTCGGCGGCATGGTCTTCGGGCCCATGGGCGACCGGATCGGCCGCAAGAAGGTACTGGCCGTCACCATGATCATGATGGCGGTCGGCACCTTCGCCATCGGGCTGATCCCCTCGTACGCCACCATCGGTTTCTGGGCCCCGGTCCTGCTGATCCTGTTCCGTCTCGTGCAGGGCTTCTCCACGGGCGGCGAGTACGGCGGTGCCTCCACGTTCATCGCCGAGTACGCGCCGGACCGGCGCCGCGGCTTCTTCGGCAGCTTCCTGGAGCTGGGCACGCTCGCCGGGTACGTGGGCGCGGCCGGCCTGGTCACGGTGCTGACCTCCGCGCTGGGCAGCGACGGCATGGAGTCCTGGGGCTGGCGCGTGCCGTTCCTGGTGGCGGGGCCGATCGGTCTCGTCGGTCTCTATCTGCGACTGCGCCTCGACGAGACGCCCGCGTTCCGGAAACTGGAGGGCGAGTCCGCGCACAAGGCCTCCGACGCCGCCTCCGCCGTGGAGACGACCGCCAAGGGAGACCTCGCGAAGATCTTCCGCGACTACTGGCCGACGCTCATCCTGTGCATCTGTCTGGTCGGCGCCTACAACATCACCGACTACATGCTGCTGTCGTACATGCCGACCTACCTGTCCGACGAGATGGGCTACAGCGAGACGCACGGGCTGCTCATCCTGATCGCCACCATGGTGGTGCTCATGCTGATCATCAGCCAGGTCGGCAAGCTCTCCGACCGCTTCGGCCGCAAGCCGCTGCTCATGGCCGGCATGCTCGGCTTCCTGGTCCTGTCCGTCCCGGCCTTCCTGCTGGTCCAGCAGGGCAGCCTGGTGGCGGTGTCGGTCGGCATGCTGATGCTGGGGCTCTCGCTGGTCTGCATGCTCGGCACGATGTCGGCGGCCCTGCCCGCGCTGTTCCCGACCCAGGTCCGCTACGGCTCCCTCTCGGTCGGCTACAACCTCTCGGCCTCCCTCTTCGGCGGGACGACCCCGCTGGTGATCACCGCGCTCATCTCGGTGACGGGAAGCGAACTGATGCCCGCCTACTACGCGATGGGGGCGGCCCTCGTCGGCATCGTCGCGGTGGCCTGCATGAAGGAGACTGCTCGGCAGCCGCTGGCCGGATCGCCGCCCGCCGTGGGCACTCCGGAGGAGGCCGCCGAACTGGTGGAGAGCCAGGCACCGGTCCTGCGGTTCTGAGGTCCTGGGCTCGCGTCCGGCCGGAGACGACCGGACGTGTCCGGCGCGCGGCAGCCGTCGTCGCACGGCTGCCGCGCGTCCGTCGCGTCCGTCGCGTCCGCTGCGTCCGCGGAGGAGCGGCCGCCGTACATCCGAGCGGGTGGCGGCCGTAGGTCCGGGCGGGCGGTGTCCCGCCTCTTGTGGGAGCGCTCCCAAGGCGCCACCATGCCGTGCATGAGCGCATCGCCGAGCATTCGTCCCTACCGGCCCGCCGACCGGTCCGCCGTCGCCGACGTCTGTGTGAGCACCGCGGACGAGGGAGGGGACTCACGTGCCCTGTTCCCGGACGAGGGGCTGATGCCGGCGATCTTCGCGGAGCCCTACTGCCATCTGGAGCCCGACCTCGCCTTCGTCCTCGACGACGGCGGCGGACGGGCGGTGGGCTACGTCATCGGTACGGCGGACACCGCGGCGTTCGTCGCGCGGTTCCGGGAGTCCTGGATCCCGCGGGTCACGCATCGCTATCCGCCGCTCACGGGGGTGCCGCGCTCGCCCGCCGAGGAGATGGTCGGGCTGCTGCACACCCCCGAACGCATGGTCCTTGCCGAACTGGCCGCGTATCCCGCGCACCTGCACATCGACCTGCTGCCGGAGTATCAACGCCGCGGTCATGGAAGGGCGTTGATGCACACCCTGCTGACCGCGCTGCACGACCGCGGGGTGCCCGCCGTCCATCTCGGCATGGTCACCGCGAACAAGGCGGCCCGGGCGTTCTACGACCGGCTCGACTTCCACGAGATACCCGTCGCAGACCCGGGACCGCTCACGTATCTCGGCAGGTCCACGGTGGTCGCGTAGGGGCGTGCGCCGAAAGGGAGTTGACGGACGCGAGCGCCGTACGGCCTTCCGTCGGTCTCCGGGAAGGACGTACGGCGCTCGCGTCCGGGAACACCGGTTCGGGCGAGGCGGTCGGGCGACGGCCGCCCGCCGAGACAGGTGCGGACCGCCTGTCGGTCCGCGGTGTCAGCGCGCGGCGGCGGTCACCTCGGGCGCGGCCGTCGGGTCCGCCGTGTCGGTACCGGCCGTGGCACGGACCGCCGGGATGACGGCCGCGATCGCCGCGGCGACCAGGGCGACGCAGCCGCCGACGACGAGCCCGGTGCGGAAACCGTTCTCGGAGGTGAAGGTGTAGCCGCCCGCGGTGGTCGTCATCTGCGCGAGGACGACGCCGACGACCGCCGAGCCGACCGAGGTGCCGAGCGAGCGCATGAGGGTGTTGAAGCCGTTGGCCGCGGCGGTCTCGGAGAGGGGCACGGAACTCATGATGAGCGCGGGCATGGAGCCGTAGGCGAGTCCGACCCCGCTGCTGACGACCATGCCGACGAGCATGAGACCCCAGGCCGTGCTCATCAGGGCCAGCGACAGGCCGTAGCCGAGGGCGATGATCAGGACACCGCAGACCAGGGTGAACTTCGGGCCGCGGGCGTCGGTGAGCTTCCCGCCGAAGGGGGAGACGATCATCATCATGATGCCGCCCGGCGCCATCCACAGGCCGGCCGCGAGCATCGACTGCCCGAGGCCGTAGCCGGTGGCCTCGGGGAACTGGAGCAGCTGCGGGATGATCAGCATGCTGGCGTACATGCCGAACCCGACGAAGATCGAGGCGACGTTGGTCAGCAGGACGCGGGGGCGGCCCGTCGTGCGCAGGTCGACCAGCGGGTCCCGGGTGCGCAGTTCCCAGGCGCCCCAGGCGACCAGGACCACGACGGCGCCGACGAGGAGTCCGAGCGTCGTGGCGGATCCCCAGCCCCAGTCGGCGCCCTTGGAGACGCCGAGGAGCAGGCACACCAGGCCGACGCCCAGCCCGAGCGCCCCGAGGGCGTCGAAGCGCTGACCCTTGGCACTGGCCGGCACGTCGGGGATGAGGAACCAGATCAGTGTCCCGATGACGACGGCGAGAACCGCGGAACCCCAGAAGAGCACACGCCAGTTCGCGTACTGCGCGACCGCGGCGGAGATGGGCAGGCCCAGGCCGCCGCCGATGCCCATCGAGGCGCTGACCAGCGCGATCGACGAGCTCAGCTTCTCCGCGGGTACGACGTCGCGCAGCAGGGCGATGCCCAGCGGCACCATGCCCATGCCCATGCCCTGCAGGCCGCGCCCGACGATCATCGGCGTGACGGACGAGGACAGGGCGCAGACGACCGAGCCGACCACGAGCGGGACGGAACAGGCGAGCAGCATCCGCCGCTTGCCGAGCAGGTCGCCCAGCCGGCCGGAGACCGGGACGCAGACGGCGGCGACGAGCAGCGTCACGGTGATCACCCAGGCGCTGTTCGCGGGGGTGGTGTGCAGGATCTGCGGCAGCTCGGCGATGAGCGGAGTGACCAGCGTCTGCATGATCGCCGCCACGGTGCCGGCGAAGGCGAGTGTGGCGATCACACCGCTCGCTCGGGCGGTGGGCTGGGGGGCGTCCATGAGGGACTCCTCGGGTGTCTCGGTGTGTCTCGGGGTGACTGCCTGCGGGGCAAGGGATGTGCATCGTACACGTCGTATGTATTGCGCATGTGATGTGGCTCATGCATGCAGATGTGGGACCATGGTCGCGGGCCGTGCCTATACGTGTGACGCGCGGTCCGTGCGACAGCCGGAGGCGACAGGCGCGATGGTCAGGCCCACCCACGAGGTCGAGTACGAGCAGATGCTGCTGAGCCGTCACGGCCTGATGCACCAGAAGGGCGGCCGGACCAAGGACGGTGTCCTGGAGCGCAGCGCGTACGTCCTGCTCAGCCGCATCCGGGTCCAGGGGCCCATGTCGATCGGTGAACTGAGCGACGCCTTCGGGCTCGACGCCTCCACCCTCAACCGGCAGACCGCGGCCGCGATGCGGGCCGGGCTCGTCGACCGCATCCCCGACCCCGACGGCGGCATGGCCCGCAAGTTCCGCATCACGGAGGAGGGTTCACGCCTCCTGGACCAGGAGCGGCAGCAGCTCATCAGCTCCCTGGACCGTGTCATGGCCGACTGGCCGGAGTCGGACATCGCCGCCTTCGCGTCCTACCTGCGCCGCTTCAACGCCGACATCGAGCGCATCGGCGGACGGCCCTGGCCGCGTCCCTGACCCGTCCGTCGGCCGGCCGCGGGCCATCCGAAAACCCGGTGACCCGCCGACCGGCACCCCCTAGCCTCACCTGCATGGACATGACCGGGGGACTGTTGAACGTCGTCGACGTCGAGGCGACCTGCTGGGAGGGGCAGCCACCGCCCGGCGCCGTGAGCGAGATCATCGAGATCGGTCTGACGGTCGTCGATCTGGAGCAGGGCGTACGACGCGAGAAGCACCGACTGCTGGTGCGGCCCGCCCGGTCCACCGTCAGCGCCTTCTGCACGGAGCTGACGGGGCTGACCCAGGACGAGGTCGACCAGGGGGTCGGATTCGCCGACGCCTGCCGTGAGTTGGCCGCGCTGCACCGCGCGGGGGAGCGGCCCTGGGCGAGTTGGGGCGACTACGACCGCCACCAGTTCACCCGCCAGTGCGCCGCCACCGGCACGCGCTACCCGTTCGGCCACCGGCACACGAACGCCAAGGCCGCCTTCACCGCCGCCCACCGACTGCGCAAACGGCCGGGCATGGCGCAGGCACTGCGGATCGCCGAACTGCCCCTGGAGGGACGGCATCACCGGGGTGAGGACGACGCCTGGAACATCGCCGCCCTGATCCTCCGGCTCGCCGAGCGCGACGCCTGGCCGGACACGCCTTAGGGCCCGCGACGCTATGGAGGGGGCCGTTGTCGTTCACTCCCAAGGGTTGTTTGCCGGCAAGGTCCACGCGAACGGCGTGTGAGCCGGGGCTCCCGGGGGAGAACCTGGCTCGAACACGAACGCTGTCGCCGAGGAGCCCCGGGTGTCCGATGTCGTCTTCACCGCGGATTTCGCCTCCACCCGCCAATGGGTCGCCGGCCGCTCGTGGGCCTATCCCGACGGTGGCCCGGTCAACCCGGGCGACGACAAGCTCGACCACCTCGTGACCGACCCGGCCTACTGCCGTACGGGAGTCTTCCGCGCGACCCGACGCTCCGACGGTGCGTGGGACGCGGGGCTGCTCACCACCGAGGGCAGCGAGGACGCGTTCATGGTCCGCACGGGGGACGTGCTGGAGGCCCGGATCAGGCTGCCCACGGCGCTCGGTGCGTGGCCGGCCATCTGGACGTGGCGGGACGGCGGACAGGAGATCGACGTCTTCGAGTACCACCCGGACAACCCCGACCTGCTCGAACTCTCCAACCACGTCCGGAGCGCCCATCACTACTACCGGGACGAGGCGGTCCGGCCCGGTGCCCGGGTGGACCTCGTGGTCGAGTTCGGCGCCCACCGGGTCGTGTGGTGGGTGAACGGCGTCCGCGCCTTCGCCGACCGGCGCGGGGTGGGCCGACACTGGGAGGCCTATCTCATCGTCAACCTGTCGGTGTGCGGCGGGCGTTACCACCCGCCGCCCGCTCCCGACGTCGCGGAGATGGACTTCGCGGTGGACGGCCTGCTCGTCCGCAGACCCGCGTCCGACGAGCCGGACGGCGTGGCGGTGGACGTCGGCCTGTTCGACTGAACCGGCGGGCGCACCGGCCGAAGTCGGGCCGGACAGAACGACATTGGGCCCCGGCGGGTGCATCCGCCGGGCGATCCGGCACGGAAGTACGGCATCAGTAGCGACGTCGCGTTCGTGCACGTCGCACCGACAGGTGCCGAGGGCCATGACGAATCCGCAACCGGGGCGAGAGAGTCCCGAGGCCGCGTACATCGGCCATGTGGGCAACTGCCGCACGTGTCTGCGCGAATCGGGCCGCTGCCCGCGCGCCGAGCGCCTGTGGCGGCTCTACCAGGAGTGGCGCAGCGGCTACGGCGGCCGCCCCGGCGGAGCCGAGTGAGACCGCACCGACGACCCGCCTCGAAGGCCCACGGGAGTCCCGGTCCGGTCGCCGTACCCGGTCCGGACGATGTGAGGAAGGCGTAGGTCCACCGACCGCCCGCCTCCGGTCGAGCTGGACAGGGACGACCGGGGGCGGGTTCATGCGGTGGCACGCGCCTGACCGCGACCGGCCGGAGCCCCTGATCCGGCTGCGGGACGGAAGAGGCACGTGCCCCTTCCCGGGATGGCGCCTCGCGCGGGCCCGGCGGGCGGCGGCTCCACCAAACCGTCCGCGCGTCGGCTCCGGATATCCAGTGACCGGCGGCACGATCCCTCGTCGGCCTAGGGTGGGGCGTCGAGAACGCTCCGACGGTGAAGAGGTGTCATGCGAGGCTCTGCGCGGATGTCCGCCCGCGACGGACTGCGTCCCGGGGCGGCCCGGACGCTGACGGCGCTGGTGCCGCACCGGCTCACGGGCGGGGACGCGGGTCCGGCACGGGCCGCGGTGCTGATCCTGCACGGCGGCAGGGCGGACAGTCGGGCGCCCTCCCGGCCCTGGCACGTCTCGGGGCTGCGGATGCGGCCCTTCGTGCGCGCCGTCACCCGGGCCGTGCCGGACGAGGACGTCTTCGTCGGGCAGGTGCGCTACCGCGTACGCGGCTGGAACGGAGCAGCCGCCGATCCGGTCGCCGACGTCCACCGGGCCCTCGCCGAACTCACCGATCTGGTGGGGGACGTGCCGGTGGTGCTGGTCGGTCACTCGATGGGAGGCCGCGCAGCCCTGCGCGCCGCCGCCGCGCCCCAGGTGAGGGCCGTGGTCGCCCTGGCGCCCTGGTGTCCGACGGGCGAGCCGGTGGCCCATCTGCGGGACAAGCGGGTGATCGTGCTGCACGGCGACCGGGACCGGATCACCGAGCCCGCGTCGTCCTTCGCCCTGGTGCGCCGGGCCGCGAAGGAAGGATCCTCCGCGAGCGCCGTACGGGTCGCGGGCGGTGACCACGCGATGCTGCGGCGCGCGCGGACCTGGCACGAGGCCACGGGCTCGGCGGTCGCCGGTCTGGTGTCCCGCGCCGACGGCCCGGACGAGCGGCTTCCCGCCGAGGGGCCGAACGGCGAACCCGGCGTCCTCTAGACCCGCGCCCGACCGGGCGGGAGGCGGCTTTCACCGGGCATGAACTAGGCGGAATCCAGCCGGTCCGCGGGATCCGGACCGGGGGCGAAGGAGCGACGCGAGCCGGCCGTGACGCGCGGGGCGGACCCGGGAAGCGGACCGCCCGTGGACGGATCCCAGCTGAGGATCCACTCGAAGTCGCGCTGCAGCCGCCGGGCTTCGCTCCGGACGAGCGTCGGTATGTCGCCGCGTTCGGAGATCAGTTGGGCATAGATCGGTGCATCGTGCACGTGGGGATCCTCGACTCGCTCTCAGGGCCTTCCGCGGGCCTTCCTTGCCTCGACGGTAGGGCCGCGCCGCCGACGCGGTGGTGATCCGGCCGGGTCGGCCAGAACCGGTCACGGCATGACCAACGACAGCCGACGATGTCGAACGAGCCGTCAGGGAACGCCAGTTCTTTTCGTACCTCGAACGGCCTGCTCGCGCCGACCGGAAGTCCCGGCCCACCGTGGAGATGTGATGGAGGGAGCGGGGGCGGACGCGAACTCGCGACGGGCCCGCACCGCCGAACGCGGTCTTCCCGACGGCCTGTTCGCGCACGGGGTGTGCTCCCGTGGTCGCACAGCGGGGCGATGCGACGAAGGTCACGAAAATGTATCGGACATCTGGGACGTGGATCTTCACACGGAGGTCACAACCTCGCTAGGTTGACGACCAGGCCGCCCGACTCCCTCCGGCGAACGCTCGCCGGGCGGTGCGGCCTCCGCCGAGTCCGGCCCGTCCTCGTGGCAGCCGGAGCCGGGGACCCACCGAACCTGGGGTGAATCGGCCAACTGCCTTACGGGGCAAGGGCCGTAGGGCATACCTTCCGGAACCGTCCGCCCGAACCCGACAGCTAACCCGGTAGGCGGACGACGGAAGGAGTGCCATCCCCATGGCGCCGGAACGCACCGAGCCCAGCGGCGACGAAGTCCGCCGACGGCTCGCATCCCTCTACGACCGGGCCGAGGACGACACCGGCAACTTCAACGCCACCCGCGCCCTGGCCGGCCTCTCCTCCCGGCAGGGCGACCGGCGCGCCGTGGCCCGACGGCTCACCGACCAGGGCCCGGCCGTGGAACAGCGCGGGGGTGTCGATGCCGCCCAGAGCGATCTCATGCGCCAGTGGTTCGACGGCGCGCGTTCCCGGCTGGGACCCACGGTCGCGGCCGTACTGCCCGTGGACCGGCAGCCCGACCGAGGGCGCGGGACCGCCCGGTCCGGCGGGGGCGCCGGACGCCCCATGGAGCTTCCCGCCCAAGACGTCCGCGCTGTAGCCGAGTTGACGGCTGCTCCCGTACGGGAACTGACGGCCGGCCCTGTCGCGGCGCCGGTCGCGGAACTCACCGCCCGTCCCGTCCTCGAACTGACCGCCGGCCCGGTGTCCGGGCCGACGACCGGGCGCGCCCTCGCGGTGCCGGACGGCGGCGCCCCGGCCACCGGGCCCCTTCCGGTGGTGAGCGGACCCACGCCCGCCGCCGACACGTCCTCCCCGCGGTTCCGCAAGGACCGCGCCCGGCGCAAACTGGCCGCCGCGCAGGACCTGCTGACCCGGCACAACGCGCGGCGGAGCGTGGCGGCGCCGGTCGCGTACCCGCCCCTTGCACTGCCGCCCGCGGAGACGGCCGCCCCCGCGGACCCGTACTGGCCGGCCCGGAACGCGCAGGTACCGGCCGCGACGGCCGCGTACCCGTCCGTGGCCGGTGCCGCGTGGCCGGCGGTCGAGGCCGGGTACTCGCAGGTCGAGAATGCCCCGCTGCCGGTTGCGGCCGTCGAGTACCTGCCGCCGCAGGAGATGTGGTCCGCCCCGGCCCAGCCGGTGGCCCCGGCCGTCGACGACAGCCGGTACCCGTCGTGGCCGGAACCCGTGAACCAGCCGGCGCCCGGCGCCCCCTGGTCCGCCGATCCGAACCCCGGGTACGACACCGGAAGCATCCCCGCCCTCGCGGTGCCGCCGGTCACCGGGTACGACACGGGGAGCATGGCCGCTGTCGCGGTGCCGCCGGTCGCCGAGTACGACACGGGGAGCATGGCCGCTGTCGCGGTGCCGCCGGTCGCCGGGTACGACACGGGGAGCATGGCTGCGGTCGCGGTGCCGTCGGTCGCCGGGTACGACACCCGGGCCGCCGAGGCCGTCGCGTTCGCCCGCGCCCAGGTCGGCAGACCGTGCGTGTGGGGAGCGTCCGGGCCCGGCTCGTACGACCCCTCCGGCCTGACCCAGGCCGCCTGGCGCAGCGCCGGCGTGCTGCTGCCGCGGTCGACGTCCGACCAGGCGCGGATCGGACCGGCCGTCGCCCTGGCCGGGGTCCAGCCGGGCGACCTGATCTTCTTCCACGGGGACCTGAGCCACGTGGGCCTCTACGTCGGCGACGGCATGATGGTCCACGCGCCCAGCCCCGGAGGGCGGATCACCGAGGAATCCGTCCAGCACGCAGGGCAGGCGGCGATCCACAGCGTCGTACGGCCGGTCTGAGTGACGGCGGGACCGGCGGCCACGGTGATGCCGTGGCCGCCGGTCCCGCCGACGTTCCGGGCCTCTCCGGCCCCGTCGGAGTCAGAACTCGCTGTCGATTCCCGTGACGGCGGCCGGCCCCAGCGGAGCGTCGTTCTCGGAGAGGCCGCTCTCGCGCAGCGCCCCGGAGACGAGGCGTACCGCCTCCGCCTCGGCGGTGCGCCGGTCCGCGGCCTCGACCTCCAGCCGGACCGAGAACGTGTGGTTCTCGTCCACGGTCAGCAGGCTCAGTTCCTCCGTCTCGCCCAGGTCCGTGTTCTGCGGGTCCTGGGGGCGCAGCCTGCGTTCCACGTCTGCGCGGGAGGAGTCCGAGACGCCGTGGACGAACGTCCCGGGAACGGTGATGACGTAGGTGGTCACAAGAACTCCTAGCGTGCGTGCCCCGCGGGCCTGAGTGCGGTCGGCAGTGTGATCGCCCGTATACCCCGCATTGTGACGGTCACCCGCGCGTTCTTCGCGTCGGGCGCCCTCCGCGGCGTCCTCACGGGTGTGCCGCGCGGTGTTCGGGTGGCGATACGGTCGGGCCCATGGCTGATGCTCGGTTGACCACCGCCTCGTTCCTCGTGCTCGGCGTCATCGACAAGCTCGGCGAGGCCAGCGCGTACGACGTCAAGGGTGAGGCGGCGCGCACGGTGGCGCCCTTCTGGTCCGTTCCGCACGCCCAGGTGTACGCGCAGTGCGACCGCCTCCTGGAGGCAGGCCTTCTCGCACAGGTGCGCCAGGAGAGCGGCCGCAACCGCCGGGTGCTCACGCTGACCGACGAGGGCAGGGCCGCGCTGCGGGACTGGCTGGACGACACCGCCTTCGTCCCGGTCGAGGCCCGGGAGCGCGGCATCCTCAAGCTCTGGTTCGGCGGCCGGCCGGACCTGCTCGGGCCAGTTCAGCTGGACGAGCACGTCCGGACGCTCGGCGACTACGAGGTGCTGGCGGAGAGCGTCGGGGAGCTGCTGACCCGGGGGCAGCGCGACGCTCTGGAATTCGGCATCCGGTACGAGCGCATGATGGTCGACTTCTGGCAATGGGTGCAGCGGCGGGACGAGGACGCGACAGACCGTTGACCCCGGCGCCCGGGCGGCCCTACCGTCTCGATAGTCCAAACGAGACTATCGATGGTCGGTCCGCGACCACGAGCAGGGAGTCGCCGTGCGTCGTCCGACGGGCACCACCTGGCGCCGTGCAGCCGTCATCGCCGTCTCGGCGGTGTGCGTGGGCTACGCGCCCATCGCGATGACCGAGCTGTGGCCGTACGCGCGACCCGGCGCACCGGCGTTCGGCGAGTGGATCCTCGGGCGCGTGGTCTCGCCCCGCTACGTGGCGGACGCCCTCGCCACCCGGATCGAGCCGTACCGCCACAGCCTCCTGCCGCTGATCGTGCACTCCGTCCTCGGCGGCCTCCTCATGCTCCTCGGGCCGTTGCAGGTGCTCACCGCCGTGCGGCGGCGGACCCGGCTGCACCGCGTCCTCGGGGTGGTCTTCGCCGTCACCGTTTACGCGTCGATGGCCGGCGCCGCGCTGTACCTGGCGCGGACCGCGCCCGAGGACGCGTTCAGCGGGGCCGCCTTCTGGATCGTGCTCGCCACCATCCTGGTGGGCACCGTCCTGAGCGTGACGTTCGGCGTGCTCTCCGCCGTCGCCGGCTATCCGGACCTGCACCAGCGCTGGATGCTGCTCTGCTACGGCTTCCTGCTGACGGCGCCCCTGCTGCGGTTCGAGTGGGGCGGCCTGCCCATGATCATGCCCGGCCTCTCCATGGTGGAGATCAACCGCGCGGCCACCATGCACCTCGGCTCGGTGGTCGCCTTCGGCGCCCTCATCGCCTCGCGCTCCCTGGACCGGCGCCGGAAGATCTCCGGCATGTCCCGGTCCTGGGCCCCGCTGCCCGTCCTGGCCGTCGCCCACCTCGCCGGAGCGGTCGCCCTCACCTGGATCGTCCGCGCCGGCCTGGACTTCGGAACCCCCGGACGCCGGCTGCTGCTCGCGTATCTCCTGCCGTACGCCGTCACCTACGCGGTCATGGCCTCCTGCGCCCTGCGCACCGGCCGTGAGGGCCGCCCCTGGGCCCGGGAGGAGTGGCGGCTGCACTGGACGGCCCTGTGCCTGGCACCGGTGCTGTCGGCGGCCGCCGCACCGCTCTTCGAACGGACGCTGGGCCTCGACCGGCTCACGGCCGTCTCGGCGGGAGCGGCGATCGGCTGCGGCGCGCTGGCGACCACGGCGACCCTCGTGGTCAGCCTCCGCGTCATGTACGCCCGGGAGGTCCTCAAGCGGGCCGCGCCCGCGCGCGCCACGGCGCCCCGCCTCTCGTCGCCCGTCTCCTAGCGGCAAGCGGTACGCAGGCCCGTACGCGCCCGGAACCGGCGCCGCACGCCGGTCGTACCCGACCTCGCCCCGGACCTGCCCCGTACCCGACGCCGGTCCGCCCCGGCCCGACCCCGTCCTCATCGACCCGTCCGGAAACGGAACCCCATGGCCAACGCATCAGATCTGCCCCGCCACGACGACACCGAGGAGGATCCGCGAAACCCACGGTCCGCAGCGGACCCGACGGGCGCGACCGGTGAGACGGGGGCGGAACCGGCCGTCGCCAAGTCCCCGCATCCCGCGGTCGCACGGGGCGAGGTTCCGGACAGCGCCGGGGAGAGCGCCCCCGCTTCTCCGGCCGGGGGCGGACGGCCGCTCACCGCGGGGGTGGCGATGCTGGCCACCACCGTGGCCGTGGTGAGCGTCCTCGTCGGCGGGCTCCTCATGGCCGTCGGCCTCACCGGACACGTCTTCGGCGCCTGGAGTTCGCCCGAGTCGCTCACGCCGGGACTGATCGGCGCGGCGATGCTCGGCACCGCGCCGGGACTGTTCGCCGTGAGCCGGGCCCGGGCCTGGCACGAGGTCCGCACGCTCGTCCTGCCGCTGGCGATCGTCCTCGTGGGCCTCTTCTCGGTGAGCCTGCTCGACGCCGGGCACCTCTACATCGCACGCGGCGGTTCCGTCGTGCCCGTCCTGTTCAGCCTGGGCTGGCTGTTCGTCCTCGGCGTGCTCAGTGTGTTCGCCCTCGTCGCCCTGGCGTGGCAGTACCTCGCCCCCGCCCGGCCGATCGGACCGAGTACGGCGCCCCTCCCCGGATGGTCGAAACCGGCCCTGGCCGTGCTCGGGTCGGCCTGGCTAGGCATCGGCGCGGGGCTGCTGACCCGGCCGGGCTTCTGGGGCGGATTCGTGCCCTGGGCCACCAACCGTGCGGACGCCCAGGCACTCGGCGTGTGGGCGCTCGCCCTCGGAGTCGGTGTCCTCGGTGCCCTCGCCGAGGACGACCTCACCCGCACCGGAGCCGCGTTGATCGCGCTGCCGTGCACCGCCGTCACCGTGACCGTCGTCCTCGCCTGCCGCGCCTCGGCCGTCGACTGGCACTCCGGGCCGGCCCTCTCACTGGTCTGCATGGTGGCGGGTCTGCTGTTCGCGGGCGCGAGCGGCCGCGTCCTCCTCACCAGGACCTCACCGGCGCGGCCGTAGCGGCACCCGGGGTCCGGGCCGCCGGTCCCACGACGCCGGCGCGGGTCCGTCGGGCCCGCGCCGTCACGAAGGCATGGACGCCCCGGGGACGGTCGGCGACCGGCAGTTCAGGGTCGAGCCGACCCGTACGCAAAGGGAGTTCGGGCGCCGCCGGAGCCGCGGCACGCCGTCGCCCGCGTCAGGCTAGAGTCTTCGCGTGCCGGACGCGCCGCTCGGCGTGCGCGGCGGTCGGCCCGACGGTCCGGGTGCCTCCGGCCGGCGACGGCACGGACTTCGGGCAACGACGCCCGGCAGGCGTCCCGTCGCCCCACCTCCCGGCAGCCACTGCGCCGGTGTGGAACGCACCGAGGACGCCACGTCCCCCGGAGACCGAGCGCGACGGGACGATGAGCACGACGCGCGGTGTGTCCAGGGTCTGGGCGCGGGCGCCCGACACGGAAACGGTTGCATGTTCTCACCGCTGTCCGCGGCCTCCCGGCTGCGCCCGCCCGCCCCCGCCTGGCTCTCCGATCCGAAGGTCTGGCGCACCGAGGTGCTGGCCGGTCTGGTCGTCGGGCTCGCGCTCATCCCCGAGGCGATCTCGTTCTCGATCATCGCCGGGGTCGACCCGGCCGTCGGCCTGTTCGCCTCGTTCACCATGGCCGTGACGATCTCCGTCGTCGGCGGACGCCGGGCGATGATCTCGGCGGCGACGGGCGCGGTCGCCCTGGTCATCGCTCCGCTGAACCGGGAGCACGGCTTCGGGTACCTCGTCGCCGCCGTGATCCTCGCCGGTGTCCTCCAGATCGTGCTGGGCGCGCTCGGAGTCGCCAAGCTGATGCGGTTCGTCCCGCGCAGCGTGATGGTCGGCTTCGTCAACTCCCTCGCGATCCTCATCTTCCTGGCGCAGGTGCCGGAGCTGACGGACGTGCCCTGGGCGGTCTACCCGCTGGCCGCCGCCGGCCTCGCGCTGATGGTCCTCTTCCCGAGGATCACGAAGGTGGTCCCGGCGCCGCTGGTCTCCATCG
The DNA here is from genome assembly GCF_036231965.1 of Streptomyces sp. NBC_01428. Classification (NCBI taxonomy): domain Bacteria; kingdom Bacillati; phylum Actinomycetota; class Actinomycetes; order Kitasatosporales; family Streptomycetaceae; genus Streptomyces; species Streptomyces sp. NBC_01428. Next base: position 8,367,494 of record NZ_CP109499.1, read on the forward strand.
TCGTGCTGACGGTGATCACGCTCGCGGCCGGCATCGCGGTGCCCACCGTCGGCGACCGCGGCGACCTGCCCTCCTCGCTTCCGGTCCCCGGCCTGCCGGACGTGCCCTTCACGCTCGACACCCTCACGACGATCGCGCCCTACGCCCTCGCCATGGCGCTGGTCGGCCTGATGGAGTCGCTCATGACGGCCCAGCTCGTCGACGAGATCACCGACACGCGGTCCGACAAGACCCGGGAGTCCGTGGGCCAGGGCATCGCCAACATCGTCACCGGGTTCTTCGGCGGCATGGGCGGCTGCGCGATGATCGGCCAGACGATGATCAACGTCAAGGTCTCCGGCGCCCGCACCCGCTTGTCCACGTTCCTGGCCGGAACGTTCCTGATGGTGCTCTGCGTCGTCTTCGGCCCCGTCGTCTCCGACATCCCGATGGCCGCGCTGGTCGCCGTCATGGTCATGGTGTCGGTCGCCACCTTCGACTGGCACTCCGTCGCGCCGAGGACGTTGAAGCGGATGCCGGCGGGGGAGATCACCGTCATGGCCGTCACGGTCGTCTGCGTGGTGGCCACCCACAACCTCGCCATCGGGGTGGTCGTCGGTTCCGTCACCGCCGTGGTGATCTTCGCCAAGCGGGTCGCCCACGTCGCCGACGTCACCTCGGTCACCGACCCCGACGGCACGAGCGTCGTCTACCGGGTCACCGGCGAACTCTTCTTCGCCTCCGCCAACGAACTCGTCACCCGCTTCGACTACGCGAACGACCCCGGCGAGGTCGTGATCGACCTGTCCGCCACCCACGTCTGGGACGCCTCCTCGGTCGCGGCCCTGGACACGATCGAGGCCAAGTACGCCCAGCGCGGGAAGAACGTCCGGATCACCGGCCTGAACGAGCACAGCGCCCGCATCCACGGCACGCTGAGCGGCGAACTCACCGGCAGCCACTGAGCCCCGTCGCCCGATCTCCCCGGCGGCCCGCTCAGAGGCGCAGGATCACCAGGGCGGTGTCGTCCGTGGCACCGCCGGGCGGAAGCAGCTCCGACAGCAGCGCGTCGGCGAGCACCTCGGGTTCGTCGGCCCGGTGGTCGGACAGGGAGGCGGCGAGACGCCCGAGCCCCACGTCGATGTCCTCCCCGCGGCGCTCGACCAGACCGTCGGTGTACAGGACCAGCGTGTCGCCCTCGGCGAAGTCGGTGGTGGCCTCGGGCCGCGCCACGTGGTCCGGCCGGGCCCCGAGCGGCGGATCGGTCGCCCGGTCCAGGAACTCCACCCGTCCGTCGCCGCGCAGCAGGAGCGGCGGGAGATGCCCGGCGCTGCTGTAGGTGAGGGAGTGGCTCTCCCAGTCGGCGCGGACGGTCACCGCCGTGGTGGACTCGGCGCCCTGCACGGAACGCGCGTACAGGCCGAGCACTTCAAGGGCCCGGGCGGGGCTGCTCGAAGCGCGTGACGCGGCACTGAGGGCGCTGCGCAGCTGGCCCATGACGCAGGCGGCCGACAGTCCGTGGCCGACGACGTCGCCCACGGCGATCGCCATCCGGCCGTCGGTGAGGTCCACCAGGTCGTACCAGTCGCCGCACACGTTGAGAGCGCTGGTGGCCGGCCGGTAGCGCACGGCGGCCCGGTGCGGGCCCATGTAGTGCGCGGCCGGCAGCAGCGCGTCCTGGAGGGCGAGGGCGACCTCGCGCTCGCGGGCGTGGGCCCGCCGCAGACGCTCGTTGATCTCCTGGAGTTCCCGGGCGCGGCTGAACAGCTCGGCCTCCAGGAAACGTCCCCGGTCGGCATCGGTCCGCCTGCCCCGGGCCCGGATCAGCTCGGTGACCTCCTCCACCCGGTGGACGAGCAGCACCACGGTGCCGTCCTCGTCGAGCAGGGGAGCGTTGACCGGACTCCAGTACCGCTCCTGCCAGACACCCGGCCGCTCCAGGGACTCCACGTCGTAGCGCTGGAGGGCCATCGTGTCGCGCTGCCCGGTCTCCACCACGCGGCGCAGCGACGCCTCGAGGTTGCGGACCCCGTCGGACGCCGGATCGTCCGGCCGGTCGGGGAACACGTCGAACAGATACCGCCCCACCAACTGCTCACGGGAACGGCCGGAACTGTTCAGATAGTCGTCGTTGGCGTCGACGTAGACCAGTTCGGGGGTGAGCAGGGCGACCATGCCGGGCAGCGCGTGGAACACGCCCGCGTAGTCGTGCGCGACTCCCGCCACCTGCTTCACCCGCCTCCTGCCGTGGCCCTGGTCGTGCCCACGGTGGAGACGGCGGAGCATGCGACCCTGTCCCACCGGCTCGGCCTCGGCCACGACCCAGGGGTGGTGCAGTGTTCCCATCAGGCCATTGCTCGGCGGCCGGTGCAAGCGCGGAGCGTCCACGGGCGGTTCGCGGGCGGCCGTCGGGCGGGTGCGGTACGCCCGGTGGGCGCCTCCCCGGGGGGTGATCGCGGCGACGTCTCGGACCGTTGCTCCGTACGGGGTTGCTGTGAATTCGCGGGACGGCTGAACACATCGCCGCCCCCTCGCGTATAGGGCTGGGGGATTTTCAGGCGGGGCCGACCACGACGCGTAGGAGCATTTCCTTGGGACGCAACAGGCGCAGACGCCCCACGGGCGCACGACGCGCAACCTCTGCAGCAGTCGCGCTGATTCTGGGCGGGGGCGGGCTCGTCGCCGTCAACGTCTACGCCTCGGCCACCGAGAGCGGCGGGGGTGGAGGCGCGCAGGGCGCCGGCAGTCATGTCCTGTCGGCCGGAGCGGCCACCATCGACTGCCCCGACGTCGGCGACAAGTTGACGACCGTCCCCGACGCGGCGAAGGGCGACGTCGACAAGGAACTCGCCACGCTGGACCAGCAGATCGCCGAGGCCTATCAGCAACTCCGCTCCGACGGAGCGCAGATGGAGCAGAACGGCGACAACGGCGCCGACGCGGTCATGAACCCGTTGAAGGAGAAGCGGTCCGAGTCGATCGGCCGCATCGTCACCGCCGTCGACGCCGCGGGCGACCGCCCCGAGGGACTCGACGACCTGGCCGCCTGCACCCTTCGCTCCAGCGGCGACCAGAGCGGCGCGGACGAGAACGGTGACCAGAGCGGCGGGCAGGACCAGGGACAGGAAGGGCAGGCCGGGCAGGACCAGGGCGCCCAGGGTCAGGACGGTCAGCAGGGCGGCGGCGACGCGCCGGCCGGGAACGGCCCCGTGGTCGCGGACTTCGCCGACATCAACTCCGTCCAGCCCGCCGCGCAGACCCCGCGGGCCCAGAACGGCGCCTCCACCGGCGAGTTCGTCACGAGCTGCGGTGTGAACGCGAACGGGCTGTTCAACTCGGACAACGTGATCGTGGCTCCCGGCGTCACCAACGGCGCCCACCACTTCCACGACTACGTCGGCAACCAGTCCAACAACGCCTTCGCCAGTGACGACGACCTGGCCAAGGCCGACACCACCTGCCAGGACAAGGGCGACAAGTCCACCTACTACTGGCCGGTGGTGCGTCTCCAGAACGGCACCCGCGAACGCGACGCCGACGCGGCGGGCGGCGGCACGGAGGGCAACGCCGGTGAGATCGTCACGCCCAAGCAGGTCACGCTGACCTTCGTGGGCAACGCGCGCGGCAAGGTCACCGCCATGCCGCGGCTGCTGCGCATCATCACCGGTGACGCCAAGGCCTTCGTCAACGGCACCGCGAACGCCAACGCCTCCTGGAGCTGCACCGGCTTCGAGGACCGGCAGTTGAAGGACAAGTACCCGGTCTGCCCCCAGGGCAGCGACGTGGTCCGCACGTTCAGGTTCCAGAGCTGCTGGGACGGCGCGAACATCGACAGCGCCAACCACCGCACCCACGTGGCGTTCCAGGACGCCGAGGGCAACTGCCCCGGCGGATTCAAGGCCATCCCGCAACTGGTGCAGCGCATCGTCTACGACGTGGACGCGCCGAGCCTGAAGGACGGTGGCCGTACGTCGCCGCTGTTCGCGGTGGACTCCTTCCCGGAGCAGCTGCACAAGCCGGTCACCGACCACGGCGACTTCATCAACGTCTTCGACGACGGCCTGATGAAGGACGCGGTCGACTGCATCAACCAGGGCCGGAAGTGCGGGGTCGGCGCGGGTGACGACAACTCCCAGGACCCCGAGGAGACGGGCAAGCCGCAGGAGCCGTCGAAGAGCGCCGAGCCCCCGAACCCCTCGGAGAGCGCGGAGCCCCCGAACGCCTCCGAGGAGCCCTCGGAGCAGCCGGCACCCACCGCCGACGACCCGTCCGACGACAACGGCGGCCAGGCCCCCGGTGACGACGACGGCGGTCAGACCGCGGAGCCCCCGGCCGGCACCCAGGGCACCGAGCCGGCCGGCGACGACAACGCGTCGCCGATCGACGCGGAACCCAAGGCCGATGTCACCTCGTCGGGTCACGCCGCCGGGGCCGGTGGCTCGCACGACGACTCGGACGACGGCTCGGGCGACGTGGGGACGGCCGCGTCGACCGCACCGGTTGCCGGATCCGCTCCGTCGGCAGCCTCGCAGACCGAACCGCAGGCCGTCGCGGGCGGCGGGCTCGCCGACACCGGTGCGCAGCTGTGGCCGGCCGCGATCGGCGGGATCTTCGTGATCGCCGGATTCGTCCTGCTCCGCAGGATCAGGCGGGGCGCCCTCTGACACCGACGTCCGGCGAGAACGACGGACGAGTCCTGACGGAAGCGGCCTGAGATACACCGGACGCCCGGTCGTACGAATGAGTCCTGAGGGGGCTTGTGCCCGGCCCACGCTGGGAACAAGCCCCCTCAGAAGTGCCCCGGGAGGCGATCTCGACCAGCGGTGTGCGCCGATTCACAGCATCCTGGGGTGAGACGCGATCATGTCGTCCACATTGGGGAAGGCGAAGCTCCATGGACGCATCAGAGCAGGCACCGGATGACCGGCCCCTCGACCTGTACCTCGAAATGCTCCGCCTGCGCATGGCTCCGGCGGACTACGCGCTCTTGCTGCGCATGGTCGAGCCCGTACTCGAAGCGATCAGGGAGGAGAGGGCTGGAGCGATCGAACTGAACCTGGACGGCGAAGACGCCGACGACGTCCCGCAGGAGGTCCGTGACGAGGCCTCCCTCGTGGTCGCGGTGGCTGTGACGGGCCGCCTGGACAACCGGATCGTCGAGCTGGAGACCGAGGAGATCGGTGTCGTCCGGGTCGTGACGGACTCGGGTACGGCCGACGATCCCGAGCGGTGCAAGGAGATCGCCGACTTCATCGGTGAGCGCCACCGCCAGGACGAGGAACTGCGCGGCATCGCCGAGGTGAGCGGTCTGCCCACCGATGTGTGAGACGTGGTGGAGCGCCCCGGCCTGTGCCGGCCCGCCGTAGAGACGGCTGGGCGGTGCGGGCCGTGGTGCTTGTCGCTGCCTCCGGGGATCTTGCCCGGCACCGACCTGTGCGGTGAAGATCGAGTATGCGAAGAATCCTGGTCGTGGGAAGTACCGGCGCCGGCAAGACGACCTTGGCGCGGGCCGTCTCCGGACGGCTGGGCATTCCGTTCCACGAGATGGACGCCCTGGCCATCACGGGGCCCGGCTGGCAGGAGAACCCCCGCCTGGCCGACGACGTGTCGCGCCTCAGCGAGGGGCCGGCCTGGGTGATCGACTCTATCGGCCACCCGAGCGTGCGCGACCTGCTGTGGGAACGTGCCGACACCGTCGTCTGGCTGGACCATCCCCGTACGGTGGTCATGCGACGGGTGCTGCGCAGGTCGGCGGCCCGCACCCTGCTCCGGCGCCGGGTCTTCGGCGGCAACGTGGAGACGTTCGGCTCGTGGTTCGATGCCGAGCACCCGGTGTGGTGGGCCTGGTCGCAGTACGCGACCCGCAGATCCGACATCGCTGCCCGCTGCGAGGCGCCCCGCCCGACCCCTCTGAAGGTCGTCCACCTCCGCACACCCCGGGCCACCAGAACCTGGCTGACCCGCCTGACCGAACCCTCGGCCCGCCCGCGCACGGAAGCACCGCCCACGCCCACTCCCCGAGCCTGAGATCGATCATGGTCTTGAAGCCGCGAAACATGGCGTAGGGTTGAGTTCAACGACGCGGGGTGGAGCAGCTCGGTAGCTCGCTGGGCTCATAACCCAGAGGTCGCAGGTTCAAATCCTGTCCCCGCTACTCGAAGACAGAGGGTCCGGCACCATTGGTGCGGGGCCCTCTGTCGTGTGTGGCCACACGCGACAGTCGTGTCCTCGCCGCCGCACGCACCCGGCGCGTCCGTCCGCGTTCGGCCAGCAGGCGGAGGGCCTCGGGCGGGACCGCGGTCGGCGTGTCCACGACGGCGCGCTGCAACCAGTCGGAGCCGGTGGTCAGTTCCTCGGCGGTCCACGCCTGGTCGAGCACGACGGTCCTGAGCCGGGTCCATTCGTCCAGTCGGCGACGGAGGAAGGGCTGTTCGTCTGTGAGACCGGTCATGAAATGCACCCAGGCGGCGAACCGGTCACCGGTCAGCAACGCGGCGGCACGCCGGTCCAGATGACGGACCACGGCGCTACTCGCCATCCGGGCATCCGTGTCGCGCAACACCTCGACGATCAGCCGGGCTTCTTCGTTCTCCGGGACGGTCTCAAGTGCGCTGAGGTACCGCGCGAAGCGCAGATGCTCGGGTGGTTCTCCGGCGGCGGGGGAGGCGGTCACGCCCTCATGCTCGCCGAGCCGCGGGTCGGAAGGGAATCGACTTTCCCGGCACCCGTTCGCGCCGGCCCCCGACGCGCATGCAAGAACACCGCCCCCGGAGAACCGAGGGCGGTGTGTGGGGAGCGCCGGGCAGGCCTTGCACCTGCATTTCCCCGCAGGAAGCGGGGCGTCTTTCCTTGGACCACCAACGCCGGGCCCTGCACCGGATGTTCGGTGTGGGCTCGGTGTTCAGCGTAGCAGGCGGTCTGTGTCGGTCCGGCGGGGCCAGGTGTCCCGGTGGTGCTTGCGGTGGGGAGGGCGGGGCGGCAAGGTGCGGGGGTGGCTACCTTGTTGATCGTCCATCACACCCCCTCGCCCAACTGCCAGGTCCTGTTCGAAGCCGTGGTCTCCGGGGCGACCGCTCCCGAGATCGAGGGTGTACGGGTGGTGCGGCGAGCCGCGCTGAGTGCGACCGCCTCGGATGTGCTCGACGCCGACGCCTGCCTCCTCGGCACCCCGGCGAACCTCGGCTACATGTCGGGTGCGCTGAAGCACTTCTTCGACCAGGTCTACTACCCGTGTCTGGACACGACGGCCGGGCGGCCCTTCGGGTACTACGTGCACGGCGGCAACGACGTCACCGGCGCGGTGCGCGGCATCGAGACGATCACCACGGGCCTCGGCTGGCGGCGTGCCGCCGACGCCGTGACGGTGACCGGCGAACCGGGCAAGGCCGACATCGAGGCCTGCTGGGAACTCGGAGCGACCCTCGCGGCCCGGTTGACGGAGTGACGGGGCCCGTCCGCGTTCGCCCGACCGGGCCCCCGGGTCGCTGCTGTTGATGCGGCTCCGAACGGACCGCGTCCGCGCTACGCGTGGCCCGGCGGGGCGAAGGGGCGCGCCAGGGCCGCCGTAAGCCCGGACACCGTGGGTGGGCAGAGGCGGGCGGCGAGATAGCCGTCCGGGCGGATCAGGAACGCCGTCGCCCGGTCCGGCACCGCGTAGAGGCGGGCGAACTCGCCGAGTGTGTCGACGTAGACGGGCGGGCCCCCGGCGTCGGGCCGGGCCTCGGACGGGAGGATGACGCAGACGTCGACGCGGTCGCGGGTGAGATCGCGGGCGAGATCGACGAGTTGGCCGACACCGTCGCCGTCCCGGTCCGTGTCGCCGTACAGGAGCAGCACGTGCTCGCGGTCGCGCAGAACGTCGTACAGGCGCAGCGGATAGGTCGCGACGGGTGCCGCGAGACCGGCGCAGTCGGGCGCGCGGTCGCCCGGCTGCGGGGCGGGACCCGGGGACTCCGGGTCGACGATCGGGCTGCCGCGGTAGCCGACGAGGAGCTGGGCCTCGCGCAGCATCAGGGTGGCCGGGTCGCTCGGGTCGGCCTGGATGCCCTGGCCCGCGTGCCGGACCGTGCGCTCCACGACCTCCTCGCCGACCGGCCGCCGCTCGGCGTCGTAACTCGCGGCGAGCAGGCTGGAATGCGTGCCGCCCTCGATCGCGAGGGCGAGTTTCCAGGCCAGGTTCCAGGCGTCCTGGATACCGGTGTTCATGCCCTGGGCGCCGGTCGGCGGGTGGATGTGCGCCGCGTCGCCCGCCACGAAGACGCGCCCGTCGCCGTACCGGTCGACGATCCGATGGCTGATGCGGAACACGGAGGACCAGCGCAGTGCGGACGCGGTGGTGGGCCGGGGGGAGAGCCGGTCCAGGACGGCCTGGATGTCGGAGAGGGCCGGACCCGTGCCGCCCTCCAGCCCGTGGGCGATGTCGTCGGACGGTTCCGACTGCCTTGCCGCGGCGGAGAGTTCGGGCGGCACCCTCATCGACATCCGGTAACGGCCCCGGCCCGGCAGCGGGATGCAGACCAGCAGATCGTCCACGGCGCCGGCGGCGTCGTGGTGCATGGCGCGCACGCCGTACCCCTGCGGGAGGTCCCAGTCGACCTCCACGTCGCCGAGCATGTACTCCTCCGGGAAGGCGCTGCCCTCGAACGTGAGCCCCAACTGCTTGCGGACGGTGCTGTGCGCGCCGTCGCAGCCCACCAGGTACCGCGCCCTGACCTCCTCCTCGACGCCGGACGCCGACCGCAGCGCGACCGTCACCCCGTCGAGGTCCTGGTCGAACGAGACCAGTCCGGTGCCGCGCTCGACCGTCGTCCCGAACCGCTGGAGGAACTCGTCGAGGATGCGTTCCGTCTCGTACTGCGGCAGCGCGGCGAATCCGTACGGCACCTCGGGCGGGAGCACGAGGTCGATCCGGGGCTGCTCGACTCCGTCGACGTACGCGAGCTGCCCGTACATGGGCACCGCCGCTTCGAGAACCGTGCGGGCGAGCCCGATGTGGTCCCAGATCTCCAGGGTGCGGGGCTGGATGCCCACGGCCTTCGCGTACGGCCGGCGGGCCGGCAGCGGGTCGACGATCCGGCAGCGCACACCGCGCCGGCGCAGTTCCACGGCCGCGGTGAGGCCCACCGGGCCGGCGCCCGCGACGAGCACGTCGGTTCCGAAGATGTGCGCCACGGGCGCCTCCCGTCGTTCGTCCCCGCCGCCGAGCAGCTCTTCCTCCATCGTGGCCCCGCGGCGTCCGGCCCCGCCACTCGACCCGAGTCGCCCGGTCTGCTCGGTCAGGACGTGTCGTCGGACCGCGGCGGCGATCCTTCCGCGTGCTGCCCGCGATGGGGGAGCCGCAGGTGGTGGGCGGTGGTGCGTTCGATGACGAGGAGGGCGGCGTCGTCGGCCGGCTCGTCGCCGATGTGGCGGACCAGGTCGTCGTGGATGCGCCGCAGCAGGGTGTCGGGACCGGAGGCGGGGAACGACGCGAGCCGCTCGGCCAGGGGGTAGAAGGCGCCGCTCGGTGACCGGGCCTCGATCACGCCGTCGGTGTAGAGCAGCAGCAGGTCACCGGCTTCGAAGGTGAACGGATCGGTGTGATGGCTCGCGGCGGGCAGCTCGCACATGCCCAGCGGCGGGACCGGGTGCTGGGCGTTCAGGACCGTGACCTCGCGGTCGCGCAGGAGCAGCGGCGGGGGATGGCCGCAGTTGATCATCCCGACCTCGGCGTCGGTGTCGGGGATGTCGAGGACGAGGGCGGTGGTGAAGTGCTCGCCGGGATCGTGCTCGGTGTCGGCCACCTCGTCCAGGTCACGGCACACGCTCACCTCCAGGGCCGCCGTCAGTTCCGGCAGGGTCGCGTACCGGTGGGCCCCCTCGCGGAAAGCGCCCAGCACCACCGAGGCCTCGCCGATGGCGGCCAGCCCTTTGCCCCGCACGTCACCGATGATCACGCGGGTGGACGCGCCGGCGGCCCGGGTGACGGCGAACAGGTCGCCGCCGATCTGTGTGTCGTCCTCGGCCGCCAGATACAGCCAGGTCGTGCGCAGCGGGCCGATCCGGCGTGGGGGCGGCCGCAGCAGGACGCGCTGGGCCGTCTCGGCCACCGACCGGGCCCGCACCAGCTCACGCGCCCGCCGCTCCCGTACGTGGCACACGAACACCACCAGCGCGGAGAGCACGATCAGCGCGATGATCTGCGCCATGTGGTTGGTGGTGGTCAGGCCGCCGTGGAACACGGCGATGACGACCTGGGCGACCACGGCCAGGAGCCCGACCAGCGCCGTCAGGAGAGGGCCGGCGAACGACGCCGTGAGCGTGGGCGCGATGACCAGCAACGGGCCGAGATGCACGTCGGCGGGCGAGCGGATGTCCACGACCGCGATCACGACGATCAACGCCAGCGGGATCGCCACCAGGCCGCGGCCCGTCGGTTGCTCCACGAGGCTGCCCACTGACATGCGCCGGTTGCCCACGCGTCCAGTTTGCCCTGATTTTCGGGTCACGGGCTTCGGGTGGGGCCGGGACCGCCGCTGTGTCCGGCCCGTCGGCCGTCCTCGGAGGCGATCCCGGCGGGTCCACGAGCCCGCGGTCGGAGCGTCGCGCGGGTGGCCGGGCGGCGGGCCGACGTCAGTTCCGCGACGTCAGTTCCAGAGCGGATAACTGACCGTGCGGTCGAATCCCGCGGGGCGGTCGTGGGTGTACACCAGCGTCATCTGCGTGTAGTGCCGCTGGTGCGGGTTCTTCTTCCACGACTGCGGATGATCCAGCTTCACGACGACGGGGTACGAGTGGAACCTGCCCGCCGCGCAGTACGGCTTGCAGTCGTTCACCACATTGACGCCCCGGGCCTCCGCCGAACTCTGGTTCCAGTGCGACCAGTGCAGCGAGACGAGCCGGCTGTTCCCGTCGCCGCAGGCCAGGATGAAGTTCGTCGGGCGGACGTCCGGCTTCCAGAGGCAGTCGACGAGGACGGGCGCCGACCGCTTCGGCTGCGGAGCCCGTACGGCCCCGGGGGCCTGCGGAGCTGCCGAGGCGGTACCCATGACCGCGGCGAGCGAGGCGGCCGCGCAGAGGGTGATTGCTGTTCTCGCTGTGCTGCTGCGCATATGTGTGCTCCGTGCGGGACGACTGTCGTTCGGTCGCCGGCAGGTGATCACCGGCTTCCGTCTCTGCCCCGACGCTACGGCCCCGATGTGTGATGCACCACTCATATGGATGAACGACATCATTTCGTGAGAATCGTTCCGGAGAGCTTCACACCGGTCGAATCCGCTGCTTGACCGGCGTATCGGGGCAGCGGCACGGACCCTAGAATTCATCCGTGACGAATGGATCCGGGCCGCAGCGTGGACGCAGGCCGGGCAGCCCGGACACCCGGGCGGTGATCCTCGACGTCGCACGGCGACGCTTCCTGGAGGACGGCTATCACGCGGTCACGCTGCGCTCCGTCGCCGGTGAGGCCGGGGTCGATCTCGCCCTGATCAGCTACTACTTCGGCTCCAAGAAGGGCCTGTTCGGAGCCGCCTTGGCCCTCGGCGCGAACCCGGCCGAGATCCTCGCGCAGGTCGCCGAGGACGGGGACCTGAGCACGTTTCCCGAACGGGTCCTGCACCAGGTCCTCGCCGTCTGGGACGACCCGGTGTCGGGGCCGCCGCTGCTCGCGATGCTGAAGAGCGCGATCGACGACGACGGCTTCGGTGAGCTGGTCAAGGAAGCCGTCGAGCGGGAGATCGTGGAACGCATCGCGGGTCTCGTGCCCGGCCGGGACGCCCGGCAGCGCGCCGCCTCGTTCACCGCGGTGATCGGCGGGCTCATCGCCACGCGCTATCTGCTGCGCCTGGAGCCGATCGTGTCCATGAGCGTCGAAGAGGTCGTCCGATTCGTGAGCCCGCAGCTGCGCCAGGCGCTGCGCGGCCCCGGTCGCCAGGCGCCCCGCAGCCGTCCGGCCCGGCCACCGGCGGCCCGCCCCTGACCCGCCTGGTCGCGCGCCCGTCGTACGCGCCGCTCCGACGCGCACGCGACCGGTCGAGGCTCTCGAAGGACGGGTGAGCGTGGGCGCGTACACGACGGAACCGGCGCCCCGCTCGATGCGGGGCGCCGGTCCGGGCGTCTGTCCCGGGGTGCGGAGACCTCCCGGCCCCGACCCGTGGGATTCACCGGTACGCGGGCTGCTCCTGCTCCTCGGTGTCGGCCGGACCCGTCACGTCGGTCACCTCGTCGTCGTCGAACGGCTTCTGGAGCGGGGCGGAACGGAGCAGCAGTGCGACGGTGACCGCGGCCAGCACCGCCGCGGCGGCGGCGCCCAGGAGCGCGACGTGCATGCCGTCGACGAAGGCGGTCGTCGCGTGGTCGGAGACCGGGCCGCCGATGGCGTGGGCGGCCGCGAGGGAGGAGCGGGCCGCGTCCGCCACGTGGTCCGGCAGGCCCGGCAGGCTCAGGTGGTCACGGTAGGCGGCGCTCAGCAGGCTGCCGAGGACGGCGATCCCGAGGGCCCCGCCCAGCTCACGCGCCAGGTCGTTCATCGCGGACCCGACGTTCTGCAGGGAGCGCGGCAGGGCGTCCGTGATGGACGTCGTGGCCGGGGTCATGGCCAGCCCCATTCCGGCGCCCAGCGGCACGAGACCGGTCGCGATGAGCCAGTACGGGCTGGACGCGTCGAGCAGGGAGAGCACGCCCATCCCGCCGGCGACGCCCACCAGGCCTGCCACCCACGGCCTGCGGAAACCGAACCGGGCCACCAGCCGCGGCGTCGCACGCGAGACCGGCACCATCGTCAGGGCCATCGGCAGCATCGAGGTCGCGGCCATCAACGCGCTGTCCCCGCGGACCAGTTGGAGGTACTGCATCATCACGAAGATGAAGCCGAAGAAGACGAAGAACTGAAGCATGATCGACAGCGAACCGGCGGCGAAGTGGTGGTTGCGGAACAGCCGGGGGTCCAGCAGCGGGTTGGCGCGGCGCAGCTCGAAGAGCACGAAGCCGGCCAGTACCACCAGACCGAGGCCGATGCCGCCGAGCGTGACCGGGTCGGCCCATCCGCGGGTCGGCGCCTCGATCACCGAGTAGACGAGCGCGACCAGACCGGCGACGGCGAGGAGGGCACCCCCGATGTCGAGGCGGGGCTGCTGCGGCTCCGCGGACTCGGGTACGAAGAGCAGGGTCCCGATCAGCGCGACCAGGGCCAGGGCCACGTTCAGCAGGAACACCGAGCGCCACGACCAGCCCTCCAGCAGGGCGCCGGTGGCGAACAGTCCGACCAGCGCGCTGGCGCCGGCGACCGCCGCCCAGACGCTGACCGCCTGTGCCCGCTGGGCGCGGGGGAACGTGCTGGTGATGGTGGAGAGCGTGGCCGGCATGACCAGGGCCGCACCCACGCCCAGCACCCCGCGCAGGGCGATCAGCGTCGAGGGGTCGGTGGTGAGGGACGCCGCTGCCGATCCCGCTCCGAAGAGGGTGAGCCCCGCGAGGAGGGCCCGCCTGCGGCCGAAACGGTCTCCGAGCGCGCCGGCCGGAAGCAGCAGCGAGGCGAAGACGAGGCTGTAGGAGTCGATGATCCAGGACAACTGCGTCTGCGTGGCGTGGGTCTCGCGGGCGAGGTCGGGCAGGGCCACGTTCAGCGAGGCCATGGCGGCGACCACCGTGCCGAGGGCCAGGCAGGTGACCACCAGGACCAGATGGTGGCGTGCGGCCGGCGCCGGGCCGGCGGTTTGGGCGCGCGTGGAGGGCATGGCCTCTGTCCTTCGTCCGAGCGGTCCGGGCGGATCCCGGTGCCTGGAACCAGACTCGGCAGCCGGCGCGCAGATTTCCACGCCGATGAATTCCGCCGGGCCACGGCGGTCGATGTGAAGACGGTGTCGCCCGGCGGCGCACCCGTGAGTGATACGCCGCGAATACACAGGTCAGCACCTCGGTGAGGATGCGGCGCGGATCCTTCCCCGACGGGCCCGCCGGTACCCGCGCCCGCCGATCCGTGCGAGACGGTGAGCCCTGTTGAATTCCCTGCGCGGGCGCTGCGGCGCCACGGGTGGCGGGCCGGTGCGACTCCCGAGCCGACGGGTCGGCCCGTGCCTCAGGAACCGTCGGGGAAGACGAACTCGCGCGGCAGGAAGGCCAACTGGGCGTGCTTCTCGGGGAGATGAACCTCCGGCAGGTCGACCTCGGGCAGGACGACCACGGGCCCGATCGCGAACCCCTGTCTGAGCAGTCTGCTGATGGCCTTCTGGTTGCGGACGTCGGGATCGGTGACGACGCGCCGCCGGTCGAGCCCGCGCAGCACGAACGCGGCGATCACGGCGGACAGCGATGCCGTCCAGCCCGCGTGACTTCCCTCCGGGCCCGCGGGCGCCAGCAGCAGGTGGATGCCGATGTCCCCGGGGCGGGCCTCGTAGCACTCGCCGACGCGGTCCGCCTCCGGGTCGTAGGTCTGCAGCAGGGCGACCGGCTCACCGTCTTTCTCCACCATGAAGGCGTGGTGGGTCGTCAGCTCTTCCAACTCGCCGTAGATCGCGGTGATCTGGTCCACCGTCAACTCGTTCATGCCCCAGAACGCGGCACGCTCCTGGCTCGCCCACGCGTGGATCGTCGCGCAGTCGGCGGTGGGGTCGAGGGGCAGGACGCGGAAGACGCCGGCGCCGGGGACGTGCTCCTCGTGCACGAACGGCCGGATGGGGGCGCATATGTCAGACATGGATCTCCTTGTGCGGGCCGGTCCGTCGTGACCGGGGGCAGCTCATATTAGGTTAGGCTTGCCTAATATCGCCAAGAGATCGTTTTCGGAGGGGAGAGGGTGGATGGGACAGCGACGTGGTTGGGAGGGTGCGGTCCTCAAACTGCTGAGGGCCAGGGACTTCGTCCTCACAGTGACGGACGTGGAGGAGGTGGCACCGCTCTACCGGCGCCTGCGGGTCGCCGACGGGGGGCTGCTCGCCGCGACCGGCGTCCACCCGACCATGTGGGTCCGCCTGTGGTTCGCCGATGCGGGCCGGCCTCATCAGCGGGCGTACACGCTGGTCTCCCCGGACCCGGTGACGGGCACCTTCGCTCTCGAGTTCGCGCTGCACGAAGGGCGCGCCAGCGACTGGGCGCGCGGCGCGCGCCCCGGGGACACGATCGAGGCCACGGTCCAGGGAACGGACTTCGAGGAACCCGCGCCCGCGCCGTCCCACCTCTTCGCCGTCGTCGACCCGGCCGCGCTGCCCGCCCTCAACTCCCTGCTCGGTGCGCTGGGTTCGGCGCCCGCCACGATCTGGTTCGAGGGGGACCCCGGCGGTCTCCCGTGTGCAGTGGACCCGGTCCGGCACGAGCTGCGTCCGGTGCCCCGCCTCGACGACGGCGCACACCTCGTCGAGCGGGTGAAGGCCGAGCTTCCCGACCTCCTCCGCGACGAACCCGACCCGTATGTCTGGATCACCTGCGACACCACGACCACGCGCAACCTCGCCGCCCACGTCCGCAAGGAGCTGAACGTGCCCCGCCGCCGGGTGCACGCTCTCGGCTACTGGCGCGCGGCCCCGGTTCCCGCCACGGTCGGCGGCCCGGCAGGGGAGTAGCCCACGATCGTGACGGCCCGGCCGGAACGCCGTCCCCGGACGCGACGCCCGCCGGGCCTTCCTCGTCGACCCGTCACTCCGCGCCGCGGGCCAGCAGGTCGGTGGTCTGCCGCCTCATGATGTCCCAGGCGTCGGACGGCAGTTGGCCCAGATCGCCGTTGCGCAGTGTGCCGAGGACGGAGTCCGCGTCCGTGTCGCACAGGATGCTGTCGCCGAGCACCTCGTACCCGTCGCGCACGGCGACGCGCAGGAGGCGCCGTCCGTCGGCTGCGGGGTGCAGGGCGGCGGCCACGACGAGGGGCGGTGCCCCGCCCGCCGCGCCCTCCGACTTGTGGTAGCTGCTGGCCGTCGAAGCGCTCCAGCGCAGGCCGAGCAGGAGGTGGCGCTTGGCGATGACCTCCGCCAGATCGGTCTCGCGGACCCCGTCCTGCTCCAGAATGACCGCGCGCGCGTCCAGGACGAGCGCCCCGGGCAGCAGGCAGCGCAACGAGCTGCCGACGAGATTGCCGCCGACGGTGGCCGTCCTGCGTACCGCCCCGGTGCCGACGGTGGCCGCGGCCCGGCGCAGCACCTCCGGCAGGCGGTCGTCGATCCGGTGCAGCACCACGGCCGCACCCAGCGTCCCGTCCCCGATCGTGTTGGCCTCCGGGAGATCGCGCAGCGACATCGCCAGCTCGGGGAAACCGTCCCGTTGCCAGCCGGCCCACACCAGCGTCGCGCCGCCTATCGGCACCGCCCCCTCGGCCATGCACTCCTGTGCTTCGGACACGGACGTGGGCAGTCGCAACAGCACGGCAGCCGACCTGCTTTCCTGGTGACTTGGCGGCGGGGTGGGCGATGTCTCGGCCACATGACCCTCGACAGGCGCATTTTCGCCGCACGGCAGGGGGCGCGTACAGGGCTCACCCCGGTTCTTGATGCGCCCCCATTCGCACACACGCGCACGCGGGAGCCCTCGTCCGATCATGCCCATGAGCGCCGTCGCCACACACCGGCGGGACGATCCGCCGCGGCGACCGTCCCCGGCCGCGCGATCCCGACGGTCCGTCAGCGGCCGCCGGGGCGACCGGAGTAGGCCGCCCACCGACCGTCGTGCCGGGCCACCGTGATGGGGCGGCCGAAGCAGCTGGTCAGCCAGCTGTCGGTCAGGGTCTCGTCCACGGAACCGCGGGCGAGGACGCGCCCCTCCCGCAGCAGCAGGGTGTGACTGACGGCCGGGGAGAGCTCCTCGAGATGGTGGGTCACCGTCACCGTCGCGAGGCCCGGACGGCTCTCGGCCAGCCGCTGCATCGCGTCCACGAGATCCTCGCGGGACGGCAGGTCCAGTGCGTTGAACGGCTCGTCGAGAAGCAGCAGGGACGGGTCGGCCATCAGTGCCCTGGCGATCAGGACACGGGCCCGCTGCCCACCCGAGCAGACACCGTACGGCCGGTCGGCCAGCTCCTTGATGTCCAGCTCGGCCAGCAGCTCGTCGGCACGCCGGCGCACCGTGTCGTCGTACTTCCGCCACAGCGGCTGCACCGTGCCGGTGTGACCCGTCAGCACGACCGTGTGGGCGGTGACGTCCTGCGGCACCCGCGGCGCCGTGCTCACATGGCCGATGCGGGCGCGCAGCTCCCGCACATCGACACGGCCCAGCCGGAACCCGAGCACCTCGACGGTCCCGGTCGTCGGGTGCATCAGGGCGCCGAGGAGCCGCAGCAGCGTCGTCTTGCCCGCGCCGTTGGCCCCGAGCAGCGCCCAGTGCTCACCGGACCGCACCGTCCAGTCGATCTCCGAAAGGATCACCTGGCCCGTCGTGTGACGGTGCACGCTCACCTCGCGGAGCGCGACGACCGCCTCTCGGAGACCGGCTGGTTCCTCGGTCGGCACCTCACCCATCACCGGGCTCTCCTCTGCGGTCGGCGTACCCCGCACACTAGATGCACCCGACACCTTGTTGTTCGCGCCATCCGCCTCGTGGACAGGCGGCACGCGCCGGGGAGAGCGCCCGGGGAACGGGCGGCAGTCCTCACATGTTGATCATGTGCCCGGCGAGTCCGTGCACGGCCTCCTTGACCGCCTCGCCGAGCGTCGGGTGCCCGTGCACATTGCGGGCGACCTCGTGAACGGTGAGGTCCCACTGCTGGGCCAGCGTCAACTCCGGCAGCAGCTCGGTGACTTCGGGGCCGATCAGGTGGGCGCCGAGGAGCTCCCCGTACCGTGCGTCGGAGAGGATCTTGACGAAGCCCGCGGTCTCGCCGAGGCCGTGCGCCTTGCCGTTCGCCGTGAACGGGAACTTCGCCACCTGGACGTCGAAGCCCCGCTCGCGGGCCTGCGCCTCGGTCCAGCCGAAGCTGGCGATCTGCGGCTGGCAGTAGGTGGCCCGCGGGATCATCACGTAGTCGAGTTCCATCGTCTCCGCGTCGGCGATCGTCTCGGCCGCCACGATGCCCATCGACTCGGCCGCGTGCGCGAGCATCAGCTTCGCCGTCACGTCCCCGATCGCGAAGATGTGCGGCACGTTCGTGCGGCCCCTGCCGTCGATGTCGATCGCGCCGCGCTCGGTCAGCTCGACCCCGGTGTTCTCCAGGCCGTAGCCCTCCACCCGGGGCTGGAACCCGATCGCCTGGAGCACCTTGCCGGCCTCCAGCGTCTGCCGCTGGCCGCCGGTGGTCACCATGACCTTGACCGCGTCACCGGAGTCGTCGATGGCCTCCACCCGGGTGGACGTCAGCACGTTGATGCCGAGCCGCTTGTAGCGCCGGGCCAGTTCGGCGGAGACCTCCTCGTCCTCCAGCGGAACGATCCGGTCGAGGAACTCGACGAGGGTGACCTCGACGCCGTAGTTGTGCAGCACGTACGCGAACTCGACGCCGATGGCGCCCGCCCCGGCGATGATGATGCTCTCCGGGAGGGTCTCCGACAGGATCTGCTCCTCGTACGTCACCACGCGCTCGCTCAGTGACGTTCCCGGGAGCAGCCGGGTGGTGGCGCCCGCGGCGATGACGCAGTGGTCGAACGTGACCGTCTCCGTGCCGCCGTCGGTGAGGGCGACCTGGAGGGTGCGGTCGTCCGAGAAGGTGCCGCGCCCGTCGAACTGGGTGATCTTGTTCTTCTTCATCAGGTAGTGGACGCCCTTGACGCGGCCGTCCGCCACCTTGCGGCTACGGGTGAAGGCGGGGCCGTAGTCGAAGGTCACCTCGCCGTCCACACGGATGCCGAACGTCTTGGCCTCCTGGGTGAAGATGTGGGCCAGTTCCGCGTTGCGCAGCAGCGCCTTCGACGGGATGCACCCCACGTTCAGGCACACACCGCCCCAGTACTTCTCCTCGACGACCGCCGTACTGAGTCCGAGCTGGGCCGCCCGGATCGCCGCGACATATCCACCCGGGCCGGCGCCCAGGACCACCACGTCAAAGTGTGCGCTCATGACGGCCAGCCTAGGGGGTGCCCCGCGACCGGCGCCTGAGCGGCGGCTCCGCGACCCCGCAGCCGCCGGCCTCCTTCGGGGGCCGGGCACACGTCAGGGCCGGCCCCCGAAGGAGGCCGGCCCTGACGGCGGTCGTCGGACGGCGGTCATCGGTGCTCAGACCGCGGACCCCGGACGTTCAGCCGCGGACGGCAGACGTTCTACCGCGGTCGTCAGACCAGGTCGAACCGGTCGAGGTTCATGACCTTGTCCCACGCGGAGACGAAGTCCTTCACGAACTTCTCCTTCGCGTCGTCGCTCGCGTAGACCTCGGCGAGCGCGCGCAGCTCGGAGTTCGAGCCGAAGACCAGGTCGGCGCGCGTACCGGTCCACTTGACCTGGCCCGAGGCGTCGCGGGCCTCGAAGGTGGTCGCGTCCTCGGACGTCGCCGTCCAGGTCGTGCCCAGGTCGAGCAGGTTGACGAAGAAGTCGTTCGTCAGCCTGCCCGGGGTCTCGGTGAGGACACCGTGCGCCGACTGTCCCTGCGTGGCACCGAGGGCGCGCAGGCCACCGACGAGGACCGTCAGCTCCGGGGCGCTCAGGGTCAGCAGGTTCGCGCGGTCGAGCAGCAGGTACTCGGCCGGCAGGCGGTTGCCCTTGCCGAGGTAGTTGCGGAAACCGTCGGCGGCCGGCTCCAGCGCGGCGAACGACTCCGCGTCGGTGTGCTCGTCCGTCGCGTCGACCCGGCCCGGCGTGAAGGGCACCTGGACGTCGTGACCGGCGTCCTTGGCGGCCTTCTCGACGGCCGCGACGCCGCCGAGGACGATCAGGTCGGCCAGCGAGACGTGCTTGCCGCCGGCGTTGAACTCACGCTGGACGCCCTCCAGGGTGCGCAGCACCGAGGCCAGCTGGTCGGGGTCGTTGGCCGCCCAGCCGCGCTGCGGCTCCAGACGGATGCGCGCGCCGTTGGCGCCGCCGCGCTTGTCGCTGCCGCGGTACGTCGAGGCCGACGCCCACGCGGTGGAGACCAGCTCCGCCACGGTCAGGCCGGAGTCGAGGAGCTTCGCCTTGAGAGCGGTGACGTCCTCGGCGCCGATGGCCGCACCCTCCGCCGCGGGCAGCGGGTCCTGCCACAGCAGCGTCTCCTGCGGCACCTCGGCGCCGAGGTAGAGGGACTTCGGGCCCATGTCGCGGTGGGTCAGCTTGTACCAGGCGCGGGCGAAGGCGTCCGCGAACTCCGCGGGGTTCTCGTGGAAGCGCCGCGAGATGGGCTCGTAGATCGGGTCGAAGCGCAGCGACAGGTCCGTCGTGAGCATCGACGGGGCGATCTTCTTCGACGCGTCATGGGCGTCCGGGACGGTGCCCTCGCCCGCGCCGTCCTTCGGCTTCCACTGGTTGGCGCCGGCGGGGCTCTGGGTCAGCTCCCACTCGTAGCCGAAGAGGTTGTCGAAGAAGCCGTTGCTCCACTGCGTGGGCGTGGTGGTCCAGGTGACCTCCAGGCCGGAGGTGATCGCGTCCGCGCCCTTGCCGGTGCGGTAGCTGCTCTTCCAGCCGAGGCCCTGCGCCTCGATGGGGGCGGCCTCGGGGTCGTCGCCGACGTTGTCCGCCGGGCCGGCGCCGTGGGTCTTGCCGAAGGTGTGACCGCCCGCGATCAGGGCGACCGTCTCCTCGTCGTTCATCGCCATGCGGCGGAACGTCTCACGGATGTCGCGGGCCGCGGCGAGCGGGTCCGGGTTGCCGTTGGGGCCCTCGGGGTTGACGTAGATGAGGCCCATCTGGACGGCGCCGAGCGGGTTCTCCAGCTCGCGGTCGCCCGTGTAGCGCTCGTCGCCGAGCCAGGTGGTCTCCGGGCCCCAGTACACGTCCTCCTCGGACTCCCAGACGTCCTCGCGGCCGCCGGCGAAGCCGAAGGTGTCGAAGCCCATCTGCTCCAGGGCGACGTTGCCGGTGAGGATCATGAGGTCGGCCCAGGAGAGGCTCTGGCCGTACTTCTTCTTCACGGGCCACAGCAGACGGCGGGCCTTGTCGAGGTTGCCGTTGTCCGGCCAGCTGTTGAGCGGGGCGAAGCGCTGCTGGCCGGCACCGGCACCGCCGCGGCCGTCGCTGATGCGGTAGGTGCCCGCGCTGTGCCACGCCATACGGATCATGAAGGGGCCGTAGTGGCCGAAGTCGGCGGGCCACCAGTCCTGCGAGGTGGTGAGCACCTCGGCGATGTCCTGCTTCACGGCCGCCAGGTCGAGGCCCTGGAACGCGGCGGCGTAGTCGAACCGCTCACCCAGCGGGTTCGCCACGGCGGGGTTCTTCGCAAGGATCTTCAGGTTGAGGCGCTCCGGCCACCACTGACGGTTGCCGCCGCCCTGGGTCGGGTGCGCGGCGCGGCCGTGCGCGACGGGGCAGCCACCTCCGGCCTCTTCCGATTTCGGGTCTGTGACGATCGCATCGTGGTTCTCAGACATGGGAATCCTTCCGGACGGGGCGGATCTCGGTGCTCAGGAACTGAGGGGGGTGAAGCGTTGAGGGCGGCGGCCAGGGGAGGCGCGCCCGGAACCGTCGATGGGGCCGACGGGCAGGGCGTGCGGGTGGGACGGAGACGGACAGGGGGCCTCGCCGACCGCACGGCCGACGGGCGGGACGCGGCACACCCCGGGCGGCGGGCCGGCGGAACCGGTCCGGTGCGGGGCACGCGTCCTGCCGCGGTGAGCGGACGGAGGGCCGTGTGCGACGTGGGGCGGAGTGCGGCTTCGCGCCCTGGGCGGTCGTCACGTGCAGACCCGCGCCGCGCAGTCCCGCGACGGTGGTCCCGGCATGTCTGTCTCTCCTGCCCGTACTGGAGTCGTCCTGTCCCTTGGCTGGCGCCGAAACCGATCCTACGATGGACAGAGTCCAAGTCAAGAAGGACGCCAATCCCATATTCGATCGGATCCCGGATCCGCACCGATAAACTGCGGCATCCCACCGAACCCGAAAAGGTGAACCGACATGAGTGACCTGCTGGAGCGACTGCGCGGGCGTGGCTGGCGGATGACCTCGCAGCGGCGCGTCGTCGCCGAGGTCCTCGACGGCGATCATGTGCATCTCACGGCCGACGAGGTGCACGCGCGTGCGGCGGAGCGGCTGCCCGAGATCTCCCGCGCGACCGTCTACAACGCGCTGGGGGAGCTGGTCTCCCTGGGAGAGGTCATCGAGGTCTCCACCGACGGCCGGGCCAAGCGCTACGACCCGAACGCGCACCACCCGCACCAGCACCTCGTGTGCTCCGGCTGCGGCACCGTCCGCGACGTCCACCCGACCGGGAACCCGCTGTCCGACCTTCCGGCGACGGAGCGCTTCGGCTTCGCGGTGGCCGCCGTCGAGGTCACCTACCGGGGGTTGTGCCCTTCGTGCGCCTGAGGGCCGCCTCTCGTGCCCGAGGCGACGGTTGCCTAGGCTTTCGCCCGTGAACGACAGCACGCACGACCTACGGATCCGGCCGGGCGGCCCGGACGACGCGCCGGTCATCCTGGACATGCTCGACGCCGCGGTGGCCTGGATGAACAGCCGCGGGAACACCGAGCAGTGGGGCACCGTCCCGTACTCGCGCACGTCGGGCGGTGTGGAGCGGGTACGGCGGTACACCACCGAGTACGCCCCCTACATCGCGGAGCTGGACGGCACCCCGGTCGGAACCCTGGTGCTGGACTCCGGGCCCAGTCCGCAGATGCCGATGATCAAGCCCGCGGACGAGCCCGAGCGGTATGTGCGCCTGCTCGTCTCCGACCGCCGGAACGCCGGCCGGGGCATCGGGGCGGCGCTCCTGTCCCATGCCGTCGAGGAGACCCGGCGGGCGGGCGTCTCCCTGCTCCGGGTCGACTGCTGGGCGGGCGGCGGAGGTGACCTGGTCGCCTACTACGAGCGCAACGGGTTCACCCCCACCGACAGCTTCCTCTCCGGGACCTGGCCGGGACAGGTGCTGGAACGACGGATCGGCTGACGGCCGCTACGCGTCGTCCCGGCTCAGGTAGTCGGCGACCAGCGTCGCGAACTCCTCCGGGCCGGCGAGTCTGATCCCGAGGGTCTCGGCCTTGGCGCGCTTGGAACCCGCGCCCTCCCCGGCGACGACCAGGCTGGTCTTCTTCGAGACGCTGGAGGAGGAACGGCCGCCCGCGCGCTCGACGAGTTCGTTCATCTGGTTGCGGCTGAGCTTTTCCAGCGCGCCGGTCATCGCCCCCGTGACCACCACGGTCATCCCCGCCAGTGGTCCTCCGGCCTGCTCGGCGCCCTCCGCGCCCGGTTCCGTCTCGTCCGCCGCGACGGGCGGGGTGGCGCCGGGTTCGGTCATGTTGACCCCGGCGGCGGCGAGCTTGTCGATGAGCCGCGCCAGCTCGGCGAGTTCGGCGACGATGGACGGCGCCTTCTCCGTGCCGATGCCGTCCACCCGCTGCATCGCCTCCGCGTCGGCGGCACGGACGTGATCCATGGTGGCGAAGTACCGGGCGATCCGACGGGACATGGAGCGGCCCGTGCCCCGGACGCCGAGCGCGCACAGCACCCGCGACAACGGCCGGCCCTTGGCCGTCCCGATCGCCGCGAGGAGGTTGTCCGTGCTGGTCTCGCCCATGCGCTCCAGACCGAGGAGCTGCTCACGGGTCAGGGTGAACAGGTCCGCCAGATCGCCGACCAGACCCGCGTCGACGAGCTGGACGACCCGGGTGTGGCCGAGCCCTTCGATGTCGAGCTGGTCGCGTCCCGCGGCGTACGAGAGGGCGGCGACCAGATGGCACATGCGGCCCTGCTCGCAACGCCAGCGCTGCTCGCTGGTGTCGATGGCGGAGCCGCAGCGCGGGCACACCTCGGGGAAGACGATCGGCTGTTCCTCGCCCGTGCGCAGGTGGGCGACGGGCGCCTCGATGCGCGGGATGACGTCGCCCGCGCGGTGCACCATGACGTGGTCGCCCAGCCGCAGGTCGCGGCGGGTGATGTCCGCCGGGTTGTGCAGCGTGGCGTAGGTGATGGTCGAGCCGTCGATCTCGACCGGCTCCAGGACGGCGCGCGGGGCGATGATGCCGGTGCGGCCCACGTTCCACTCCACCTCCAGCAGGCGGGTGATCTTCTCGACGGCCGGCAGTTTGTAGGCGATCGCCCAGCGCGGTGCGCGGGTGCCCGATCCGGCGGCCCGCTGGTCCGCGGCCAGGTCCGCCTTGATGACGATCCCGTCGATTCCGAACGGCAGTTCAGCGCGCAGCGCCGCGATCTCCTGGACGCGGGCCAGGACCTCATCGGCCGTCGCGGCGGTGATCCCCGGGACGGCCGTGCCCGCCGTGGTGTTCACGCCGAGCTCGGCGGCCCGCCGCATCAGGTCGCTGTGCCTGAGGTCCTCCAGCTCCCCGGCCGTCGGGGCCTGCGTCGCGGCCGTCGGCAGCAGGCCGTACCCGAAGAACGTCATCGGGACGGTGTAGGCGCGGTCCTTGGCACGCAGGGTGCCCGCCGCGGCGTTGCGCGGGTTCGCGAACGGCTGCCCGCCGTGGGCGGTGCGCACCTCGTTGGCGTGCTCGAACTGGGCAGTGGTCATGAGGACTTCGCCCCGCACCTCCACCGTGACCGGTTCGGTGAGCGCGTCCGGCAGGCCTTCGACGGTGCCGATCGCGTGCGAGACGTCCTCCCCGGCCGTCCCGTCCCCGCGGGTGATCAGCCGGGTGAGCCGGCCCTGCTCGTAGCGCGCCGCGATCGCGAGACCGTCCAGCTTGGGTTCGACGCTGAACGCCTCCGCCTCGTGACCGATCCGACGGGTCAACGACGCGGTCCAGGCGGTGAACTCCTCCGGCGAGAACACGTTGTCCAGGCTCAGCATCGCGACCGTGTGCGGGACGTCCCCCTCGACGGCCCCGCCGGCCACCTTTCCGGTCGGCGAGTCCGGGAGAACCGCCTCCGGATGCTCCGCCTCCCAGGCGGCGATCCCCCGCACCAGCCGGTCGTAGGCGTCGTCGTCCAGCACGGACGTGCCCCCCTCGTAGTAGGCGGCCGAGGCCTTGGTGGCGTCCTCGACGGCCTGCGCGTAGGCGACGGCGTCCACGATCACTGCAACAGGAGTTGTCATGCAGGTCATCCTGCCTGCCGCCACTGACAACGCCCCCTCGCGGAGCCCCCGTCCCGACTCCCGAACCGACTCCCGTCCCGGCGTCCGCAACCCGCCCGGCGGTCGCCCGGCGGCCCTCGCGCGTGCCGCTCCGGCCTCCCCGGGACACCGGCTCTCGCCCTCCAGGCACCTACTAGGTACCATCGGGTCATGCCGTCACTGAATGTGTCCTTCACCGAGGCCGAGCTCGAAGGCGTGCGGGCGGCCGCAGCGGCCGAGGGCAAGAGCCTGAAGCAGTACCTGCACGACCTCGGGGTGCGTGAGATGCAGCGCCGTCAGTTCGTCTCCGGTGCCGCCGCGTGGGCCGACCGGCTGCGCGAGGAGTTCGACGAGGCGTTCCCCGACGAGGTGCCACCGGCCGAGCGCGACGGGGCCGCGGCCGCCTGATGCATCTCTACGTCGACGTCGCGTGGCTGCTCGACGTCCAGGAAGCCGCCCTCGACGACGAGGACATGTCCGTCTCGGACTATTCGGCGCTCGTCGCGGCCGTGGCCCGTCACCGGACCAAGCTGCCGACCCTCGCCTCGGCCGACCCGGACGCCGCCTGGCGCGCGGCCGCGCTGATGCACACCGTCGTCCGGCTGGAGCCGCTCCCGCACCGCAACAGCCTGTTCGCGGCGTTCGTCGCCGCCCAGTACATGGACCAGTCGGGCGAGGGCATCGACCCGCCGTACGGCGCGCTGTCCGACCTCGTGCGCAAGATCCGCGACACGCGCCTGTCCATCGGCACGGTCGCCGATCAGCTGCGGTCCTGGAAGGTTTGATGCCCGCACCGGGCGCCGTCACCGGCGCGTCCGGTGGATACCCGTCAGTGTCCGCGCACCGCGGGGGCGGGGCGGGGTGACGGACTGGGCACCAGCGCCGTCGGGAGCGGCCCGGCCGGCAGTCCGGGGTCGCGGTCGGCCTGACGCAACTCGGCCAGCAACTCGGTCTGCCCTGACAGCAGTTCGGTGAGGATGCGACGGGCGGCGCGCAGCAGCTCGGCGACGTCTCCGCCGGCCAGCGCGTAACTCACGGTCGAGCCCTCACGGATGGAGACCACGATCCCCGAGCGGCGCAGTACGGCCAACTGCTGGGACAGGTTGGACGGTTCGATCTCTATCTCGCTCAGCAGGTCGCGCACCGAGACGGGACCACTCTGCAGCAGCTCCAGCACCCGGATGCGCACGGGGTGCCCGAGCATGCGGAAGAACTCGGCCTTGGCCTGGTAGAGGGGAACCTGCCTGGTCAATCGTTCGCTCCCTGCCGCCTCGGACGGGTTGCTTCTCCCGTTGGCGCGGCGGCTGTTCACGCGCCGCCACGCGCGGTGACGTACGGACCGATCCTCGCGGCTCCGCCTCCGCACACCCAGGGGATTGACCTGATCTGGATGTACCCAATTGAAGAAGTCTTCAAGTCGTGGGCGTGCGGAGGTGCGGAGAGGTCCGCCGGCTAGACCTCCAGCTCCGCCTCGATGCGTGCGAGCTTGTGGCGGGCCATGGCGAGGTTGGAGGTCGCCTTGTTGAGCACCAGGTACAGGAACAGGCCATTGCCCTCACGGCCCTTGACCGGCCGGATCACGTGGTACTGGTTCTCCAGCGTGATCAGTACGTCCTCGATCTCGCTCTTGAGGCCGAGGTGCTCCATCGTCCGCATCTTCGCCCGGATCACGTCGGTGTTGCCCGCCGCCGCGATGTTCAGGTCGAGGTCGTTGCCGCCCCCCAGCGTGCCCAGCGCCATACCGCTCGTGTAGTCGACGAGAGCGGCGCCCAGCGCGCCTTCGATCGACGTCATCGTCTCCTTGAGGGAGACCTCCACATTCGCCATCCCGATGTCCCCTCCTGGTCACCGCGCGGCCGGGGGATTTCCGGCCCGTCGGTGCTCCGGACCCTACGGACCGTCTCCGGTGGCCAGCCGAGTTCTTTCGGGACTGGCGGAAGGAGCACCGAAACGACTTTCCCCGCACCCTCTGTTGATCGAATGTGACCGACGAGTGAGCGCTGATGGTCGAGTGCGGGGAGGGAGTCGGACGCGAGCGGGCTGCGCGCGGATGGGTGCCGGGTTCCTCTCGGTCTCTTGATCCAGACATGCTCATTACGTATAGAGCATGGGATCCGAGTGTTAGATTCCACGGTATGCGGATGACCTTGGCGGAGCGGGTCCGGTCGGCGGTGGCCACGCTCCTGCACGCGACCGGTGAGTCGCAGACCGACCTCGCCACGGCGCTGGGCGTGAGCCAGGCCCAGGTGAGCCGCCGTCAGTCCGGCGCGGCCGCGTGGAGCCTGGACGACTGCGACGCCGTGGCCGCCCACTTCGGCATCGACGTGCTGGACCTGCTGTCCGGACCGACGCGGGCCTCCGAGGCGCTGCCCGAGGGCCGACGCCGGTCCCCGGGCCGGCGTCCCGCCGTGGTCCGCCCCCTGGCGCGGGAGGAATCGACGCGATGACGGATTTCGAGACGATCGACGCCCTGCTCGCCGCCGCCCGGCAGGAGGTACCGCTGCCCGGCACCGAGGAGCGCAGGGCCCTGCGGGAGGGCGTGAACCTCTCCCGTGCCCAGGTGGCCAGGGCGCTCGGGGTCGGCCCGTCCACGGTCGGCGGCTGGGAGGCCGGACGGGACCCGAGCGGCGAGGTCCGCGAGAAGTACGCGTACTTCCTCGAGGGAGCGCGCGCCAAACTCCTGGACCGGGCCGCGCAGGACGAGGAAGCCGACGACGTGGCGGGCCGGGGCACGGAGACCGGCCCCGGCGACTCGCGGGACGACCACGACGGCGGCGGCACCGGAGACGACGGAGGCGTGGAGCAAGGGGCGGCCGACGATCCCGCCGACGATGTCGAGGCACTCCCGCAGCCGCGTCCCTGCGTGCTCTGCGGGCAGCCGGCCGGACACCAGGTCGCCGGATTCCCCCAGCACCTCGACCCCGCCCAGTGCGGGGCGCCCGCACCGTCACCGCAGCCGCAGCCGCAGCCGCAGCCGCAGCCGCAGCCGCAGCCGCAGTCCCGTCCCGTCACGGCGGAACGGACGGCCGCGCGGACGCCGCGCGAACAGCCGGCCGGCCGGAGCGTCCCCGGGCGTCCGGTGAGGCCGACCAGGGTGGTGCCGGTCGGCCGACGCGCGCAGGCCGCCGACGCACCCGACGTGATCGGCAGGACCGTGGCGGCCGAACTCGCCGCCGCGACCGGCGATGTGGAGGCGGCCACCGCCGCGCTGGTGAAGCGGGCCATCCCGGACGCGATGGCGCTGCTCGACGAGACGCGCAAGGGCGGCCGCTACGACGTGGTGGCCCACCCCTGGATCCCCGACGTCCTGCGCAAGCAGAGCGCTCGGGGCGCCGACCACATCTGGGAGGCCCGGCCCAAGTGGACCCGGGGTGAACTCCCGGCCGGGGCGCACGAGGTCACCGCGCTCGACGTCAACGGCGCCTATCTGTCGGCGCTCAAGACCCATCTCCCGATCGGACAGTTGGAGCACTCGACGTCACCGGAGCACGACCGTCGGCGCGCCGGCGTGCATCTGATCACACCTCCCGCCTGGGCCCACGACGCGGTCCTGCCGAACCCGCTCGGCAACCGCGACGAACCGGGCCCGCTGTGGGTCACCGAACCCACGCTGCGCCTGCTGCTGCGTCTCTCGGGACCGGCGTACGGCCTGTGCGATCCCCCCGAGATCCACGAGTCGTTCACCTCGGGCGCGACCGAGGGCCTGCTGGAGAAGTTCCGCGTCGCGCTCAAGGACGCCCGGGACCGGGCGATCGCCGACGACGACGGGGTGACGCTGGAGTACGTGAAGGCGATGTACTCCAAGTTCGTCTCCACGATGGGGGAGTCGAACTACAACCGGGAGCTCTACCGGCCCGACTGGATGCACCTCATCCGCTCGCAGGCCTTCGCGAACCTCTGGATGAAGGCGTACCGGGCCTACGACGAGGGCCTCATGGTGGTCCGCGCGATGGGCACCGACGAACTGCACGTGATCGGCGACTGGCGTGCGGTGTTCCCCGAGGGCCGCGGCGTCGCGGAGGTGAAGGTCAAGGACACCTACGCGATCGGCGGGGACGGGGACCCGGACGGGCTGCCGGACCGGGACGTCTGAGGTTCCCGGTCCCCGTCGGCCGTCCCGTCACGCCGGTCACCCGCCGTCCGCCCGCGTGGGCGCCGCCTTCCGCCGGGGGCCCGCGAGGATCAGGCTCTCGACCCCCTCGTACACCTGGCGTTCCCGGTCCGCGGCGCGGCGGCCGGAGAGCATGCTGCCCAGCCAGCCGAAGGCGAAGCCCAGCGGGATGGACACCAGGCCGGTCGTGGTGAAGGGGAACCAGTTGAAGTCCGCCGTGGGAAAGGCGGCCGTGGGGGAGCCCGACACCAGGCGGGTGCCCGGCATCAGGACCAGAACGGCGAGCGTGCCGCCGATGAGCGTGCTGAGCAGACCGGCGCGGGTGAAGCGGCGCCAGAAGAGGCTGTAGACGAGGGCGGGGGCGATCGCCGAGGCGCCCACGCAGAACGACATGGTGGCGAGCGGCTGCAGGCTCCGGTGCTGGACGAGGACCGCGAGCGCGATCACCGGTGCGCCGACGACCAGGGCGGAGCCGCGGGCGAACGCCGTCTCGCGCTGCGGGGACAGCGCGGCCTTCCGCCCCGCGAAGACGTCGTGGGCCAGTGAGTTGGCACAGGCGAGCGTCATCCCGGCGACGGACGCGAGCAGGGTGAGGAAGATCGCCGTCGTGACGGTCGTGAACACCAGGGTCTCGGCCCGGGACACCACGGGGCCGAACGCGGCGCGGGAACCCAGGAGATACGCCGTGTGCCCCCGCGGGTCCGCGGCGGCGATGTGGGACCGGCCGATCAGAGCCGTCGCACCGATGCCGATGACACTGGCGACCATCACGAACAGGGCGACCGACGACACCGCCCACGACATCGAACGCCGCACCTGCCGGGCGCTGTTCGCGGTGAACATGCGCATCGTCACGTGCGGCAGGCAGGCACCGCCCAGGACGATGGCGAACTGCGTACTGATCATGTCGAGCCGGGGATGGGGGCCACCGGCGAACTGGAGCCCGCCGTGCAGGAACGCGTGGGGCGCCCCGCTGCGCTTCGCCGCCGCGTTGAACAACGCGCCCGGATCCCAGTGGAACTGACCGAGCATCAGGACGGCGACGACGATCCCGGAGCCGAGGAGCACGACCATCTTCAGCAGTTGTATCAACGCCGTGCCGCGCATCCCGCCGATCGCCGCGTAGGTGATCATCAGGGTGCCGACGCCCACGATGCAGCCGGTCTTCATGGAGCTGTCGGAGAAGCCCAGGATGAAGGCCAGCAACTGCCCCGTGCTGGCGAGCTGGACGAGCATCATCGGGACGAGGGCGGCGATCGTGACGGCGCACGCCGTGATGCGCACGGCCCGCCCGGGCATGCGCCGCGCGAGCACGTCTCCCATCGTGAACTTGCCCGTGTTCCGCAGGGGTTCGGCCAGCAGGAACATCAGCACCAGCAGGGACAGCAGCGTGCTGAGGGCGAGGACGACACCGTCGTAGCCGCACAGGGCGATCACTCCGCCCACGGTCAGCACGGTCGCGGCCGAGATGTAGTCGCCGGCGATGGCGAGACCGTTGCGCAGCGGGGACAGCGAGCGGTATCCGGTGTAGAACTCGGCGAGGTCGTCGCTGTCGGGGCCGGTGAGCACGCACAGCAGCAGGGTCACCGTGACGGCGATGCTGAAGGCGACGAGGGACCAGGACTGGGTGGCGCCCGTGAAGGGGCTCATCGCTCCCGCTCCTGCTCGCCGCCGGCCCAGGGGACACTGCGGTTCACACGGCGGGCGAGCGGGTCGACGTAGCGGCGGGCGGTGCCCTCGTAGAGCAGCACGGCGAGCCAGGTCGCGGGTATCTGGGAGAGGGCGAGGAGCAGGCCCACGGAGAGACCGCCGACGGCCGGCCGTTCCATGAGGCCGGGGGCTCCCGCGGAGAGCCCGAGGAACAGGGTGAAGTAGCCGAGCACCGCGAACGTGGTCACCCGCCGCTGCCTGCGGTAGGCGCGCCGCAGGATGCGCAGATCGCGGTGGTGCCCGGTCCAGGCCCGGGGTAACGCCGCGTCGCGCAGGGGCTGTTCACCGGTGTCCGGGACGAGACGGACGGGGAGGGTGGCGTCGTCGTCGTGCTGTCCGTGGAGCTGTCGCGCGGGGCGGGCGGCGGAACTGTCGTACGACATGCCGGTCTCCTCGTGGGGGTGCGGGCCCGGCGTACATGGACCGCGGGACGGGTGGGCGCGGCTCGGGTCCTCGCACGCTATTCGGCCCGTCGGCCAGTGCGAAGGGCTTTCCTTCAAGTACCTGGTCGGACTACGTCCATGCCGCTGACCTCGGATGTCGTCGATGAAACCGCTGTGGTCCGAGGGCCGTGAGTGAGTGCTGGGGCGTCCCGGCGGATGCCTTCCGCGGCGGCGGAGCGTGGGCCGGGGGAGGGGCCCGCGGGAGGCGGCGGGGATGCGGACGCGCCCTCACGGGGACTCGCCCAGTTCGTGCAACGGGGTGCCGTGGGCCCACCGTGTGAGACAGGAACCGTCGATGAGACGAACACCGCCCTGCCGGCGTGCCCACTGGACGTCCCGGCGGCTGAAGGCGCCGCGGTGCACCACGAGCCGGAGCGGGGCGCCGGCCAGGTCCCTGCGCCCGGGACGGGCGGACGCGGGTGGGTCCTCGTCGGGCAGCGGCTCGGCCACGGGCCGGAACGCCACCTCGACACGCTGCCCCAGGCCGTCCCGCGCGCGGACATGCGGACGGTCCTGGACCCGTGGCGCGGGGAGCACCCGCCAGCCGTCGCGGCGCAGCATCCGCGACACGGCCAGGGCCAGCCCCTGGGCGTCCAGCTCCGCCAGCTCCTCGGCGGTGTAGAAACCGAGCCGCCGCCGGGCCAGTGGCCGGTGCCGGCGCACCAGGGCCGGGCCGAGAACGGCGAGGAGGGCCAGGGCGCCGAGGGGTACGGCAGCGCCGGCCACGCGGTACCCCACGGCCAGTCCGGCCGCGACCGCGCAGAGGACGACGACGACTCCGGCCAGCGCCGGCAGCACCTCGCGCAGCCCGGGACCGTATCGCCCCTCCGCCCGCAGCCGCCGGATCGTCGAGCGTCGCCGTGCCCGTCCCGACAGGCCCTTCCCGGGTGTTCTCCCCCTCGATGTCACTCGGGCCAGCTCCCCCCAACCCTCGCGCGCCTCGGCGTCTGGCTAGGGCTACCCACCGGAGGGGGTCCGACCGTGCGGAGGACGAGATCCGGCCACCAATCAGGCCGAACTCTTTCCAGCCGGGGAGCTCAGGGGATGGGGACCGTCACCTGAGGCGTGCGTGGTGCCCGGGGTGCCGGCCGCGGAACTTCCGGGCCGAGGACGCCCGAAGGGGGCGGTGGTGGTACCACCGCCCCCTTCGGCACTCGTCCGTGGGTGACCCCAGGTCGCCGGACCGCTCAGACGGTGCCGGAGTCGGAGATGACGAGCTTCTTCTTCGTGTCTCCGGACCTGCTGCCGAGCGCCTCGATCGCCTTGACGACGTCCATGCCCTCGACGACCTCGCCGAAGACGACGTGCTTGTTGTCCAGCCAGTCGGTGACGATCGTGGTGATGAAGAACTGCGAGCCGTTGGTGTTCGGACCCGCGTTGGCCATCGACAGCTGGCCCGGCTTGGTGTGCTTCAGCGTGAAGTTCTCGTCGGCGAACTTCTCACCGTAGATGCTCTTGCCGCCGGTGCCGTTCTGGCGGGTGAAGTCGCCGCCCTGGAGCATGAAGTCCGGGATGACCCGGTGGAACGGCGAGCCCTTGTAGCCGTAGCCGTGCACGCCGGTGGCCAGCTCACGGAAGTTCTGGGCCGTCTTCGGGACGACGTCGTCGAAGAGTTTGAACTCGATACGGCCCATCGGCTCGCCGTCGGCCGTGACCTCGAAAAAGACGTTCTCGCTCATTGCTCTGCTCCTCTGAATTTCAAATGGTCGTCCCCGAGCATAGAGAGCCCGCGGCGGTGGGGGCGTGACCGGGGGTGATCATTCGGTACGTGGTCCGTCCTCGCCGGGCGTCCCGCCGCGCGGGGACCGGGCGCCGGACGGCGCCGGGAATTCCCGGTGGGGCAGGCCCGGCGCAGCGTTCAGCCCCTGACGTGGAACGCGTCAGGGGCTGAACCTCGCGACCCTGCATGAGGTGCGGGACCGGCCGGCGGGTCTATTCGACCTTCGCCCAGTCGAGTGTGCGCTCCACCGCCTTCTTCCAGCCCGCGTACCCTTCCTGGCGCTGGTCCTCCGACCACTGGGGCTCCCAGCGCTTGGACTCCTGCCAGTGGGTGCGCAGCTCGTCCGTGTCGGACCAGAACCCGGTGGCCAGGCCCGCCGCGTACGCGGCGCCGAGCGCGGTGGTCTCCGCGACCACGGGCCGGCTGACCGGTACGCCGAGCACGTCGGCCTGGATCTGCATGCACAGGTCGTTGGCGGTAACGCCGCCGTCGACCTTCAGCACGTCGAGGTGCACCCCGGAGTCCTGCTCCATCGCCTCGACGACGTCGCGGCTCTGGTAGCAGATGGCTTCCAGGGTCGCCCGGGCCAGGTGGCCGCTGTCGTTGTAGCGGGCGAGGCCCACGATCGCTCCCCGGGCGTCGGAGCGCCAGTAGGGGGCGAACAGGCCCGAGAACGCCGGGACGAAGTACATCCCGCCGTTGTCCTCGACGGTGCGGGCGAGCGTCTCGCTCTCGGCCGCGTCGCTGATGATCTTCATCTGGTCGCGCAGCCACTGCACGGCCGAGCCGGTGACCGCGATCGACCCCTCCAGGGCGTAGACCGCGGGGCTGTCACCGAACTGGTAGGCCACGGTGGTCAGCAGGCCGTGCTCCGAACGGACCAGCTCCGTCCCGGTGTTGAGGACCAGGAAGTTGCCGGTGCCGTAGGTGTTCTTGGCCTCGCCGGGGGCGTAGCAGACCTGTCCGACGGTGGCCGCCTGCTGGTCGCCGAGCACGCCCGCGATGGGGATGGACGCCCGCAGGGGCCGGGAGGTCCGCGTCGTGCCGTAGGCCTCGGCGGAGGAGGACGGGTTGATGCTGGGCAGCATGGCCCGCGGGATCCCGAAGAACCCCAGCAACTCGTCGTCCCAGTCCAGCGTTTCCAGGTCCATGAGCATGGTGCGGCTGGCGTTGGTCACGTCGGTGGCGTGGATGCCGCCGTCGGGGCCGCCCGTCAGGTTCCACAGGACCCAGGCGTCGGTGTTGCCGAAGATGGCGTTGCCCTGCTCCGCCGCCTCGCGGACGCCGTCGACGTTCTCCAGGATCCACTGGATCTTGCCGCCGGAGAAGTACGTCGCCGGAGGCAGGCCCGCCTTGCGCCGGATGACGTCGCCCTTGCCGGAGCGGTCGAGGCCGGCGGCTATGGAGTCGGTGCGGGTGTCCTGCCAGACGATGGCGTTGTAGTAGGGACGTCCGTTGCGCGGGTCCCACACGACGGTGGTCTCGCGCTGGTTGGTGATGCCGATCGCCGCCAGGTCCTCGGCGGACAGGCCGCCGTGCCGCAGGGCGTTCTGGATCACCGAGTTGGTGCGTTCCCAGATCTCCACCGGGTCGTGCTCGACCCATCCGGAGCGCGGGAGGATCTGTGCGTGTTCCAGCTGATGCTTCGCCACCTCGTTGCCGGCGTGGTCGAAGATCATGAATCGGGTGCTGGTGGTGCCTTGGTCCACCGCGCCCACGAAGTCAGCCATGGAGTGCCGCCTCAGTTCTGGGTGTCAGGGCTTGGGCTGCTCGGAGACCGGGATACGTCCCGCGGGCTCGGGCTCCGCCGACGGCAGGAACCTGCCGATGAAGAGCTTGTACATGCCCGCGCCGACCAGTCCACCGATCAGGGGGCCGATGATCGGCACCCAGAAGTAGATGTTCCCGTACTGATCTCGCCAGGCTCCCCCGTATCCCGTGATGAAGCTCGCGAGACGGGGACCGAAGTCACGTGCCGGGTTGATCGCGTAGCCCGCGAGGGTGCCCCAGGCCATACCGATGCCCACCACGAGCAGACCGGTGATGAACGGGCCCAGGTTCGCCCCGGGAGGCGTGTTGAGCAGGTCCGTGATGGCCAGGATCACCAGCAGCAGAATGGCCGTGCCGATGATCTGGTCGCGGAACGCGCCCCACTCGTGGACCGGCAGGTTCGGGTTGCCGTTGGCCGGCAGGGTCGAGAACACGCCCTGGGTCTTGATGGTGTGTCCGGGGTCCGCCTTCGCCAGCGCGTCCGTGTAGTTCCAGCGCACGATGAGGGCCGCCACGAAGGCGCCGATCGTCTGCGCCACCATGTAGGGCGCCACCTTCTTCCAGGGGAACCCCTTGAAGGTGGCCAGCGCGAGAGTCACCGCGGGGTTGAGGTGCGCGCCACTGATACGTGCCGCGACGTAGACACCCATGGTGACGCCGATGCCCCAGGCCCAGGCGATGCTGTCGTGGTCGCCCAGACCGCCCGGTGGCGTGGTGAGCGCGCCGCCGGCGACCACTTGGGCCACCACGCCGCACCCGAAGAGGATGAGAATCATCGTGCCGAGGAACTCGGCCGACATCTCGCCGATTATCCCCAGCCTTTTAAACCGCTCAGCCATGGAAGCCCGCTTCCCGCCGGTTCAGGACCGGCCGACTACTGCCACCAGAGCCCTCCCTCACATCAGCATAGGATGATCAAGAGCTAACCGCATCAAAAGGGAAATATCGCGTTCTGATGCTCCGTGTGATGCGCGAAGTGCGCCCAGGTCGGGGCGTCGAGCGGCCGCTCGAGCCGCCGTCGGACGCGCGGTGGAAGGGGTGGGTCAGGCGGGCACCGTGACGATGCCGAGCGGCTCGCTGGTCGGCTGTTCCGATCCGCCCGCGGGCTCGGCCGTGATCCCCACGGCCGCGACGTCCTCCAGGGAGCCGCGGAGCACCTGGGCGTGGCCGCCGCCCGAACCGGGCAGCAGGCCCGCCGGGCGCAGGTCGCCGGTCTTCGCCGCGTACCAGAGTTCGTAGACCCTGTCCTTCCCGAGGTGCGGAAGGTCCGCGGCGACGACCGCCGCGCGGCCCTGCGTCCGGGAGGCCACGACGCTGATGTCGCCGCCGTCGTCCAGCTTCTGCGTCGTGATCGTGGCGTCCCCGGCGGTGACGATGTCGGTGACGGCGGCCGTCCTCGCCTGCTCGCGCGACGCCGCCGTCCGGGCCTCGTCGGCCTGCTGGTGCTGCCACACGGCGACGCCGCCGAGCGCGGCGGCGACGGCGAGGCACGCGGCGAGCGCCACCCGCAGGACCCGGCCGCGACGGCCGTTCGGGCCGGGGGCCGCGATGTGCTCCTGCCGGGTCCGGGTGATCCGGTCGAGGACGCGCCCGCGCAACTCGGGGGAGGGTTCCGCCTCGTGACCCGAGGCGAGTTCGAGGGTGACGGCCGACAGTTCCGCCACCTCCTCCCGGCAGGCCGCGCAGTCGGCGAGGTGGTTGTCGAACGCCGCCTCCTCGTCCGGCGGCAGGGCGTGCAGGACGTACGCGCCGACGAGCTGGTGCTGGTCCTCGGCGGTCATGACCTGGCCTCCAGACACTTGCGGAGCTGCCGCAGCCCGGAACGCATCCGGGACTTCACGGTGCCGGCCGGGGTGGCCAGACACGCGGCCACCTCCAGGTACGTCATGCCCTGGTAGTAGGCGAGCACCAGCGGCACGCGTTGATGCCGTTCCAGGGCGGCGAGGCAGTGCCGGACGTGCCGGCGGTCCTCGTGCCGCTCGACCGTCTCGGCGACCTCGTCGAAGGGGCGGTCCTCGGCCAGCAGTGCGCTGCGCTGCTCGCGGGCCGTGCTGGCCTGCGCGTGCCGGACCCGGTCCACGGCCCGCCGGTGGGCCAGGGCGAGGACCCAGGCGCGGGCGGCTCCGAGTTCGGGGCGGTAACGGTCGGCCGTCCGCCAGATCTCCACCATCACGTCCTGCGTCACCTCCTCCGCCTGCGCCTCGTCCCGCAGTACACGGCAGATCAGACCCTTCACCGGGCGGGCGAGCGTGTCGTAGACGTCGGCGAAGGCGTCGTGATCACCCGTCGCGGCCCGCTTGAGCCGGGCGTCGAGCCATGCCTCGGCCGACGATCGCCGCGGCGCACCGTGTCCGTCCTGGCCGCTCTTCGACATCGCTCCCAGATTCCGTCCGTAGCTTCCTTCTCGTCGGTCCGACTCTCCGGCCCGGAGACCGTTTCCGCAGCCCGAGGGCCGCTGGGCCGGTGTCCGTCGCCACCCTCTATTCGTAGCCGCGCCGCCCCGCGTATGACCGTCGCGCTCTCCGGTACGGCCCCGGGGCGGCGGTCGTCCCGGGGTGGCGACCCTGGGGCCGCCCGGAAACTTCTACGGGTCTATCCTCATACATACCTTTTACGGCTCCGAATACCTCATGTCCCGCACATCGTGAGCCGCGGGTCGCATCGCTCCGCAGGGTGTGAACGCCCGTGACGTCGGCTCGCGTTGTGCACGCCGATGACGCTTACGAGGGAGGTGAGTCCGATGACCGCACGCATCAGCACCCGGCGCCTGCTGGCCGGTGCCGCCGCGACAGGCCTGCTGGCCGGTGGTGCCGCGCTCGGCATGTCCGGTGTCGCCGCCGCAGCTCCGACACCGACGTCCGCGCCTTCAGTGGTCACCGGTGACCACCACGGCCACCACGACCGCTGCGAGTGGAAGAAGGGCCACTGGGAGAAGAAGTGGGTTCCTGGTCACTGGGTCAAGAAGTGGGTCAACCACGACACCTGGCACCAGGGCTACCGTGACAGCCACGGCGGCTGGCACCAGGGACATCACAGTCACGACTGGAAGAACCAGTGGGTCTACGTCCCCGGTCACTGGGACCACCAGTGGGTCAAGGCCCACTGGGACTGCCACCACCGCTGAGCACGCCTGACCACGGGTGAGGACCGGGGCGACCCCTCTCCGGTCCCCGCCTGTGCGGTGGGGGTGGGGGCCGAGGCGGTCCGGCGGCGCCGCAAACCCGGTGGAGTCGGCCGGACCCCGCTCGTTAGGCTGCGCGGATGACCACACGTACCTTCCGGATCACCGTTCGCGGAGTCTTCGACGGACTCAGCGCCGAGCAACGCGCCGAACTCCTCGCCGAGGCGGCGCAGCACGACGTCCTCCAGGCGGCCTTCACCGCCGAGGGGCACCTCAGCTACGACCTGGCCGCCCGCCCGGCGTTCACCTTTCGCTTCCTGGACGGGGGAGAGGCCGAGGAGGACATCCTGGACGCCGTCGAACGGGCCGAGACCGCCGCGACGGCCTGGCTCACCGGCCGCGGCTACGGTTTCAAGCGCCTCAAGGCCCAGGGCGAGGACCTCTCCCAGGCCCCCCTCGGCAAGCGGCAGCGACGGGAGATCGCCCGGAACACCACCCCCTGATCCCTGCACCTCCCCGACGCTTTCGCGCATAGCTATGCTTGAGTAGTCAAGGAGGTGTCAATGAGTACCGGACTGGACGCGGCCCTGCGCCTGATGCGGGCGCAGGCCGCCCTGGTGAAGCGGTTCGACGCGCGTCTGAGCGGGCTGCACGGTGTGAGCCTCGCCGATTTCACGCTCCTGCTGCGGCTGTCCCAGGCGCCGGGCGACCGGATGCGCCGGGTGGATCTGGCCGAGGCGCTGGGCCTGACCGCCTCCGGTGTCACCCGGGGGCTCGTGCCCCTGGAGCGCATCGGACTCGTACGACGCGACGCCGACGCGCGGGACGCCCGCGTCGCCTACGCGGCGCTGACCGACACCGGCCGGGAACGGCTGGCGGAGATGCGCGCCACCGCCGATCACGTGGCCCACGACGTCTTCGCCGGACCCGCCTGGACCGAGGACGACACGGGGCGGCTCGCCGACCTGCTCACCCGCCTCGGCGGCACCGGACTGGCCCCCGGAGGGGCGGCCCGCCCCTGAGTCCGCGAGGCCCACCGGGACCGTGCTCCGGCCCCGCGCCTTGCCGGTCCCGTGACCTCGGCGCACCCTGGTCACATGGGAGCTCGCGACGGGCCGACGCTCATCACCTCCGTCCAGCGGGCCTTCCGCCTCATGGAGGCGGTGAGCGCGCACGAGAACGGCGCGCCCGCGAAACAGCTGGCGCGCGAGACCGGTCTGCCGCTGGCCACCGCCTACCACCTGCTGCGGACGCTGGTCCACGACGGATACGTCCGCAAACTCGACGACGGCGGGTTCATCCTCGGCGACAAGGTGCGCACGCTGCACACCAGAGGCCGCGGACAGGAACTTCTCGGCCGGGTCCGCCCCACGCTCGCCGCGCTGCGCGACGAGCTCGCGAGCGCCGCCTACCTCACCTTCTACGAGGACGGTGAGATCCGGGTCGCGGAGATCGTCGACGGTCCCCGGGCGCCCCGGGTGGACCTCTGGGTCGGTTTCGAGGACGCGGGACACGCCACCGCGCTCGGCAAGTCCGTCCTGCGCGAGATGGACGAGGAGACCCGTAACGACTACCTCGCCCGGCACACCCTCGCGGACCTCACCCCCCGCACCATCACCAGCCGGCCGGAGCTGCTGCGCCGGCTCGCCTCGTCGCCCGTGGCCCCCGCGGTCACGGACCTGGAGGAGTACGCCCTCGGTACCGTGTGTGTCGCCGTGCCCGTCTACAGCGGGGACACACTCGGCTCGCTCGGCGTCTCGCTTCCGGCGGATCGGCTGCCCCGGATCCGGGAGGTGCTGACGCGGCTCGTCCCCACGGCGAACCGGGTGACGCGAGGACTGTCGCTCACTATCTGAAATCCCGCTCCTTGCGGTGCTTACCTCGAACGTATTTCCTAGATGAAACGGACATTTCAGGAAGAATCTAGGTGAGGACTGCGCCCGGATATGAGTCAGGACCGAGAGTACGTCGGCGAACACGGACGGAAACGTACGCGCAGGAACCACATTCTCGGTACCGGAGCGGCGGCGGGCGGTCAGCGCGCCGCCGCCCGTGTCGCCCTCGGCACCCCCACGCTTCCCCTGCTCGTGGTCGTCACCGTGGCGCTCGTCGACCTGACCGCCGGCACGAGCGTGGTCTGGCTCTCTCTGTTGGCCGCGGGTCCCGCGCTGGCCGCCGCCACCAGCCGGCCGCGCGGTGTCCTCTGCGTCGGTCTCCTCGCGGGGACCCTCGCCGCACTGCTGGGCCTCCAGGGCGGGGTCCACGGTGTCGAGCAGGCGGCGGTCCTCTCCGCCCTGGCCGCCGTCACCGTCGCGAGCGCCCTGACCAGCGCCCTCCGGTGGCGCCGCGAGCGGGTGCTCGCGGCGGTCCGTTCGGTCGCCGAGGCCGCGCAGCACGCAGTCCTCGCACCCATCCCGTCGAACGTCGGGCCTTTCCAGGTGGCCGTCCGCTACAGTGCCGCCGCGGCCGAGGCCCGGATCGGCGGAGACCTCTACGCGCTCGTCCCCACGCCCTACGGCGTCCGGATGATCATCGGCGATGTCCGGGGAAAGGGGCTGCCCGCCGTGGGCACCGCGGCGCTGGTGCTCGGCATCTTCCGCGAGGCCGCCTACGACGAACCCGACCTCCTCGCCGTGGTCGGCCGGATCGAGCGGAGCCTGGCCCGCAACCTCGGGTACGACGACTTCGTCACCGCCGTCGTCGCCGGCTACCCGGAATCGGGCCGGCTGGAGGTCGTCAACTGCGGACACGCGCCGCCGCTGCACGTCCGGGCCTCCGGACACGTGTCGTCCGTCGAGCCCACGAACCCGGCGCCGCCGCTCGGACTGCGGGGACTGACGGGCGAGACGCCCAGCCTCCAGGTGCTCCCCCTGGCCGACGGGGACCAGCTCCTCCTCTACACCGACGGGGTCACCGAAGCCCGTGACCACGGCCGGGCGTTCTATCCCCTCGCCGAAGGCCTCGCCCGGCACGTCTGCGACGAGCCGGCGGCCACCCTCGACGCCCTCGACGCCGAACTGCAGGCGCACGTCGGGGGACGGCTCCACGACGACGCGGCCCTGCTGCTGCTCCGCAAGCCCACGGTTCAGGACCCGGTGGACCCGGCACCCGCCCCCCTCGCGGGCGCCGGCGCCCTGACGACCGCCGCCCGGAGCGGCCCCGTGAGCCCGGGGTCCGGACTGGGCTGCGGCATGGTCGCGGAATAGCGCGACTGGCCGGATCACGTCGCTCCGCGGCCGGGGGGCTCTAGGGTGCCTGGCCGTGACGGTCTCTCTTGGTGCATCGACGGTGTGGCGCGACCGGCGGTTCCTCCTGCTCGCCTCCGCACGGGTGGTCTCCGTGCTCGGCAACGGCTTCGCGCGCGTGGCGCTCGCGTTCGCGGTGCTGGCGCTGCCCGGAGCGAGCCCGGGGCGGCTGTCGCTGGTCCTCGCGTGCCAGGCCGTGCCCCAACTGGCGTTCATCCTCATGGGCGGAGTGATCGCGGACCGGATGTCGCGCTCGCGGCTGATGGTCCTCGCGGACGCCGTCGGCGCGGGGGCCTACGCCGGACTCGCGGCGATGGTGCTCACCGGACACGCGCCCCTGACGGCCATGTGTCTGCTGGCGGTGGCCGCCGGAACCGCGTCGGCGCTGTTCGCGCCGGCGATGGACGGCATGGTGCCGCTCGTCGTCCCGCGGGACCGGCTGCAACGGGCCAACGGACTGCTGCGGGTGGCCACCAACAGCTCCCTGCTGCTGGGCCTCGCCCTGTCGGGGGTGACGGTCGCGCTGGTCGGCCCGGGGTGGGCGCTCGCGCTCAACGCCGCGTCGTTCGTCGTCAGCGCGCTGCTGACCGCCCGGCTGCGGGTGACCGTGAGGCCACGCGGCCGGACGTCGGGATGGGCCGATCTGCGGGAGGGCTGGCGGGAGTTCTCGTCCCGGCAGTGGCTGTGGGCCGTGGTGGCGCAGTACGCGGTGGTCGTCGCGGCACTCAACGCCAACGTCGGTGTCCTCGGCCCGCTGACGGCCGAGCGGCACTTCGGCGGAGCGAGGGGCTGGTCGGTCATCGTGGCGGCGCAGGCCGTCGGCACCGTCGCCGGCGCGGGACTCGCCGCCCGGGTCCGCGTGCGCCGCCCCCTCCTGGTGGCCGTCCTGTGCACCTTTCCGGCCGCCGTGCCGATCGCCCTGCTCAGCGTGGCGGCGCCGGTCTGGCTGATCGCCGGGGCCATGTTCGGCACCGGCGTCACGTCGGACGTCTTCGGCGTCCTGTGGGCCACCACCATCCAGCGGGAGATCCCGGAGCAGGTGCTCTCCCGCGTCAGCTCCTACGACTGGTTCGGCTCCCTGGCTCTCGCACCGCTCGGACTGCTCGTGGCCGGGCCCGTCGCCACCGCCGTGGGGACGGACAGGGCCCTGGCGGGGTGTGCCGTCCTGATCGTCCTGGCCACGGCGGCCACCCTGCTGTCGCCGCAGGTACGCACCCTCCGCGCCCCCGTCGACCCACCCCGGGCGCCGCTGCCCGCGCCCCGGGCCGCGGAGTGCGAGACGGACGAGGAGACGGCCGGCTGACGCGTGGGGCGGCTGCTGCCGTTACCGCGGGCCCGCGTGGCGAGGTGCGCGGGCCCGCGGGATGCCGTGCGCGGCGGTCGTCGGCGGGAGCCGTGCGCACGTCGGCCCGTTCCCCCGCGGGGCCGGGGCTCAGGCCGCGGCGCTCACCCCGTCGTGCCC
Source organism: Streptomyces sp. NBC_01428 (assembly GCF_036231965.1). Taxonomy (NCBI): domain Bacteria; kingdom Bacillati; phylum Actinomycetota; class Actinomycetes; order Kitasatosporales; family Streptomycetaceae; genus Streptomyces; species Streptomyces sp. NBC_01428. Next base: position 8,410,070 of record NZ_CP109499.1, read on the forward strand.
GGTCCGGAAGGCGGGCAGCTCGCCGAGACGGTGGACGTAGTCGCGCAGGCGCGGGTGTGCGCACAGGGCCCCGGCCGGGGAGAGCTGGGAGAGAGCCACCCACGCATCCACGTCGGCGGCCGTCAGGCTGTCGCCCAACACATAGGTGGCATGGGTGAGTTGGCAGTCCAGGAGGTCCAGTGCCGCCGCGCGGTCCGCGGGGCGCGCGGACGGCGTGACGTCCCGGTCGAGAAGATCCCGAAGGGCCTCGATGTCGGCGCTCAGGGACGGCGGGAGCAGGGTGGGTGCGTGGCCCGCCGCGTGTCCGGACGGCAGGCCCGTGAGATCGCGGAGGATGTCGGAGGTGTCGTTGCTGACGATGCGTCCGGTCCAGCGGTCGCAGAGCGCGGGTGCCGTGAACGGTCCGTCGTAGTGGTGCTCGGTGGCCTCGTAGGCGCGGCGCAGCGAGGCGAAGGCGTCGGGTGTTCCGGCGGGGTGGGTGAGCAGCGTCGTGGCGACCGAGTTCGTCAGTCCCAGCAGGCCGAGGGTGATGGAGATGCGCAGCGAGCGCGGACAACTCGCCGCCAGATACACCTCGTAGCGGTGCGGCGCCGGGTAGAAACCGCCGGCCAGACCGACTCCGATGCGGCTGTGGGCGGCGCGGGGGAGGGGCGGTGCGGACGCCTGGGAGCGGGCGGCCGAAGGCGACGGACCCCGGCCGCCGGCCGGGGCGAAGGGGTCGTCTCCATCACCGGTGCGGGTGGTCGTACTCTGGCCGCAGGGACGGGATCCGGCTGTGCTGGAACCGCGCGAAGCTGTCTCGGGCATGACTCTCCCTAGGGGGAACGAGGAAGCCATCGCCGCCTTGTGGGCATGGGCGATGAGCGGCTGAAGGCGAAGCGACCGCGCCGAGCGCGCGGGCCAGGACCGAAACGGGCCGGCAGCGGATCAGTAGGCGCTGGAGACGCGCAACAGATCGATGTGCAGGCGCCTCGTCAGGTCGTTCCTCGGCATTCTCACCGGTCCCACCTCCGGGGCTCGCGGAACGCGAGACCACGCTTGCCCCACCGCACCGGCGGGACCCGGTCGTCACCCGGGGCACCCCGTCGCGGTGGAAGGGTTGCCTGTCAGCGAGCCGGGGCCGATGACCACAGGAGCGGGCGAACCCGCGCCGTGGGCGCTGACAATCGTGACCGTCCATGCCAGTCTCGATGCGCCCCGCGGCGCCGTCAAGAAGGCGGGTGACGCGGTCTCACCTGGTGGGCACCCGCATTGACATTCTTTTCCGGCCGGGCCTAACGTGCGGCCCACAACGAGATGCCCCAGGGCCGGAGAAGTGATGGTGACGGCGATGTACGCAGCTGACGGGACGGCCGCATGGCGGCGCCTCGGCCGCGACGTGCTGTGCGCGGACCGCTCCGTCGACCTGCTGCGCGTCAACAGCGCACTGTGTACGGGCATGTGTCGCACCCTCCGCCAAGGCTGACGGTTCTTCTTCCGCGTCTCTGACGACCACCGCTGTCGCGGTGTCCCCCTCTCCGTCCAGCCCCCGTTCCCCGTGCGCCCGTGTCCCGTCATGTGCTGAGCCCTCACGGCTCCACATCACGCTGCCGCTCGCCGTGGTCCGGGGTGTCCGAATCCGCTGGAGCTCTCCATGAGTGAATCTCCGAGCATAGCTGTGTCCTCCGGATCAGCGCCGCCCGCCGAGGTGATCCCCCGTTCCGACGTCCCCGCCGCGCCGAAGCCCCTGACGGCTCAGCGCGTCCTACCGCTCCGGCGTCCCGGCCGCTGGATCATCACGGCCGTCGTGCTCGTCCTGGTGGCCCAGGCCGCCCACGGCCTGGTGACCAACCCCTTCTACCAGTGGGACCGCTTCCAGTACTGGTTCCTGCGCCCGACGATCCTCGACGGTCTGCTCATCACTCTCGAAGTCGCCGTGTACAGCGCGGTGTTGGGCCTGCTGGGCGGCATCCTGCTGGCGCTCGCCCGGCTCTCGCCGAGTCCGGTGCTCCGCGCCGTGAGCTGGGTCTACACCTGGCTCTTCCGCTCGGTGCCGCTCATCGTCGTCCTGCTGTTCCTGTACAACTTCAGCGCCCTGTACAAGACGCTGAGTGTCGGAGTGCCGTTCGGGCCGGCCTTCTTCTCCTTCGACGAGTCCCGGCTCGCCACCGACATGGCCGTCGCCGTCATCGGCCTCAGCCTCAACGAAGCGGCGTACGCCTCCGAAGTGGTACGCGGCGGCCTCCTCTCGGTCGACCAGGGCCAGCACGAGGCGGCCTCCGCGCTGGGCCTGCCGAAGCGGTACCAGTTCGCGAGGATCGTCTTCCCGCAGGCACTGCGCTCCATCACCCCCAACTACGTCAACCAGCTGATCGGCCTGATCAAGGGCACCTCCCTGGTCTTCTACGTCTCCCTGCTGGACCTCTTCGGTTCCGTGCAGAGCATGGGCAGCACCTATCCCGGCGACATCGTGCCGCTGCTCCTGGTCGCCACCGCCTGGTACCTGATCCTGACCAGCGTCGTGTCCGTCATCCAGTTCTACGTCGAGCGGCACTACTCGAGGGGCGCGCTGCGCACCCTGCCGCCGACCCCGCTGCAGAAGGTACGGAACGGCCTGCGTGACACGCGGGCCCGACTCCGCAGGGAGACGGCGACATGAGCGGCGAAGCGCGTACGACGACGGTGAGGACGACGACGGCCGCTCAGGACGCGGCGGCGGAAGCGGCCTCGACCGCAGAGGCGATCGGAGCGTTGGAGATCCGGCCCGCCGCGGTCGAGGTGCACGACGTGCACAAGTGGTACGGCGCCCACCAGGTCCTGGACGGAGTGGAGTTGACCGTTCGGCCCGGCGAGGTCACGGTCATCCTCGGACCCTCGGGGTCGGGCAAGTCGACGCTCCTGCGGGTCATCAACCACCTGGAGAAGCCGGAAGCCGGTCATGTCAGCCTGAACGGCGAGCTCATCGGGGTCCGCCGGCACGGCGAGCGTCTCAAGGAACTGAGCGAGCGCGTCATTCTCGGCCAGCGCAGCCGTATCGGGTTCGTCTTCCAGAACTTCAACCTCTTCCCGCACCTGACCGTGCTGGACAACGTGGCCGCCGCACCGGTGGCGACCGGCAAGCTGTCCAAGCCCGAGGCCCAGCAGCTGGCCCGCGAGCTGCTCGCCCGCGTGGGACTGGCGGACAAGTCCGGCGCGTACCCGAGGCAGTTGTCGGGCGGGCAGCAGCAGCGGGTGGCCATCGCCCGGGCGCTCGCCCTGCGGCCCGGGGTCATCCTCTTCGACGAGCCGACGTCCGCGCTCGACCCCGAACTGGTCGGCGAGGTGCTCGCCGTCATCAAGGATCTGGCCAGGAGCGGCACCACCCTCGTCATCGTCACCCACGAGATCGGCTTCGCCCGCGAGATCGCCGACCGCGTCGTCTTCATGGACGGCGGACGCATCGTCGAACAGGGGCCGCCCGCACAGGTGCTGGACCGCCCTCGGCAGGAACGCACCAGGGACTTCCTGAGCAAGGTCCTCTGACAGGCCCACGCGACCCCGCCCGTGCCCCGACGCCGGTCACCGGGCGACCACCTGTCGGCGCGAGCCCCCGCAGGGCCCGCCGGTCCGAACGACACGCCCACCTCATGCCGCGGACCCGCCGGGACCGCGCCCCCACACCCTCACCGCACCCACCCGACAAGGACAGTCATGCGCACCCTCCCCTCGAACAGCAGAGTTCTTCGCGGCGTCACCGCCACCGCGGCCGTCGCCTCCCTCGCCGCCGGGCTCGCCGCGTGCGGGGGTGACAGCGACGCGGCGACCCGGACCCAGGGCGCCTCGGCCGGATCGGTCACCGTCGGCGCGCTCTCCAACGGCGCCGCCAAGGAGACGAAGTTGAAGGTGTCCGAGGTGAAGTCGATCAGCGCGGAACTGCCCAAGTCTGTCGCCAAGAGCGGCACGTTGAGGATCGGCGTCGGCGCGCTGCCCGCCGGATTCGCGCCGCTCGCCTACGTGGGCGGGGACCAGAAGACCCTCACCGGCGCCGAACCCGACCTCGGCCGGCTGGTCGCCGCGGTCCTCGGACTCGAACCGGAGGTGAAGAACTCGACGTGGGAGAACCTCTTCGTCGGGATCGACAGCGGCAAGGTCGACGTCGCCTTCTCCAACGTCACCGACACCGAGGAGCGCAAGAAGAAGTACGAGTTCGCCTCCTACCGGCAGGACAACCTCGGCTTCGAGGTCCAGAAGAAGAGCACCTGGAACTTCGGCGGCGACTACCGGAACCTGGCGGGCAAGACCGTCGCGGTGAGCGCCGGCACCAACCAGGAGAAGATCCTCCTCGAATGGAAGGCGAAGCTCGCCAAGGAGGGCAAGAAGCTCAACGTCAAGTACTACCAGGACAACAACGCCACCGCCCTGGCCCTGTCCAGCGGAAAGATCGACGTGTCCTTCGGCCCCAACCCCGGCATCGCCTACCACGTCACCCAGACCGCCAAGACGCCCAACCCGACACGCAACGCGGGCACGTTCTCCGGTGCGGGGGAGTCCCTCCAGGGTCTGATCGCGGCCACCGCCAAGAAGGACAGCGGGCTCGCCAAGCCGCTCGCCGACGCCATCAACCACCTCGTCAAGAACGGCCAGTACGCCAAGTGGCTGGCCGCCTGGAACCTCTCCAACGAGGCCGTGGACACCTCCCAGGTCAACCCGCCCGGTCTGCCCCTCAGCAACTCCTGAACCACCGCCCACCTCAGGGGACTCCGCCGCCACGCGGCGGGGTCCCGGGGCGCGTCCGGCCGCTTTCCCGATACGGAGACCCGCACCGTCATGTCCACCAGCGTCCACCCCGCCCCCTCCCCGAGCCCGACCGCACCGCACATCCTGGACAACGCGGCCTGGGCCGCGCTGACCGGTCCGCACGCACACCTCGCCGAACGCCTGGGCCGAGCCGCCCGCTATCCCGTCGACGTGTCCCCGTTCACCGCCCTCGCCGATCCCGGCGACCCCCGCTCCTGGGACGATCTCGCCGAACTCGTCGGCCCCGGCACGGTCACCCCGGTCACCGCGGTCCAGACCGTGCCCGACGGCTGGACGACCGAACAGAGCGGCTACGGGGTCCAGTTGATCGCGACCGGACTGGACACCGCGCCCGCTCCGGAAGCGGTACGGCTGGGACCCGCGGACGTGCCCGAGATGCTCGGCCTCATCGCCCTCACCCGGCCCGGCCCCTTCCTGCCCCGCACCGTCGAACTCGGCACCTACCTCGGCATCCGGAAGGAAGGACGCCTGATCGCCCTGGCCGGCGAACGCCTGCGCCCGCCGGGCTGGACCGAGATCAGCGCGGTGTGCACGCATCCCGACCACCGCGGACAGGGTCTCGCGACCCGCCTGGTCCGCGCGGTCGCGGCCGGCATCAGGGACCGCGGCGACATCCCCTTCCTGCACGCCGCCGCCGACAACACGAACGCCATCCGCCTCTACGAGTCGATCGGTTTCACCCTGCGCCGCCGGACACGGTTCGTCCTCGTGCGCTCGCCCGGCGCCCCTCGGAAGACCCGGAACGGGCACGAAGGCCCCGGGCAGCCGGAAGAAAAGGCATAGCCGTGCGGTTGTGCTTGTCCAGGACCACGTGGCGCCCCACCCGGGACCCGCGAGGGCCGGGCGGACCAGGTGTCCCGGAGCACCGGGGCGGGAGGGCGGAGGTGAGGCGGGTGCGTCGCCTGAGCCACCGCCGCGCGCCGAGACCGCTCACGCCCCGCCGCCTGCACCTGTACGGCCGGCCGCACATCGATCTGCTGCGGGTCGCCGGCGCGCTCTGTCGCCCCTGACCCGTTCCCCCGCAGCCACGTCCCGCTCCGCCGGGACGGGCTTCCTCGTACGGTCGATCAGGAAGGCACCCCCGTGTCCCCGTCACCCACTCCTCTGCACCTCGCCGTCGCGCTGGACGGCGCGGGCTGGCATCCGGCCGCCTGGCGCGAGCCGGTCGCCCGCCCCCGCGAACTGCTCACCGCCGCCTACTGGACCGACCTGGTCACCGAGGCCGAGCGCGGCCTCCTCGACTTCGTGACCATCGAGGACGGCCTCGGCCTCCAGTCCTCCTCGCCCACCGAACCGGACGGCCGCACCGACCAGGTCCGCGGCCGCCTCGACGCCGTCCTCATCGCGTCGCGCATCGCGCCCCTGACCCACCACATAGGCGTCGTACCGACCGTCGTCGCCACCCACACGGAGCCCTTCCACATCTCCAAGGCGATCGCCACCCTCGACTACGTGAGCACCGGCCGCGCCGGTCTCCGCGTCCAGGTCAGCGCCCGCCAGAACGAGGCCGCCCACTTCGGCCGCCGCACGATCCCCGCGATCCGGTTCGAGGAGTACGACACCCCCGCCGTGCAGGAGGTGGTGACCGACCTCTTCGACGAGGCCGCCGACCACGTCGAGGCCGTCCGCAGGCTGTGGGACAGCTGGGAGGACGACGCCGAGATCCGCGACGTGGCCACCGGCCGCTTCATCGACCGCGACAAGCTGCACTACATCGACTTCGAGGGCCGGCACTTCAGCGTCAAGGGCCCCTCGATCACCCCCCGCCCGCCCCAGGGCCAGCCGGTCGTCACCGCCCTGGCCCACGCGACGGTCCCGTACCGGCTGGTCGCGAGGTCCGCGGACATCGGCTACGTCACCCCGCACGACGCCGGCCAGGCCCGCGCCATCGTCCAGGAGATCCGCGCCGAACAGGCCGCGGCCGGCCGCGCCGACGACACCGTGCACGTCTTCGGCGACCTGGTGGTCTTCCTCGACGACGATCCGGGCGCCGCCCAGGCCCGCCGGGAACGGCTGGACGCGTCGGCGGGGGAGCCGTACACCAGCGACGCCCGGATCTTCGCCGGGACACCCGCCCAGCTCGCCGACCTCCTCCAGGAGCTGGCCGCCGCGGGGCTCTCCGGCTTCCGGCTGCGCCCCGCCGTCCTGGGACACGACCTCCCCGCGATCACCCGCGGCCTCGTGCCCGAACTCCAGCGCCGGGGAGTCTTCCGGACCGCCTACGAAGCCGACACCCTGCGCGGACTGCTCGGGCTCGCCCGCCCCGCGAACCGCTTCGCCGCCACCACCGCCTGAGCCGGAAGGACCCCCCGACCATGAGCAAGCCGCTCAAGCAGATCCACCTCGCGGCGCACTTCCCCGGCGTCAACAACACCACCGTGTGGAGCGACCCCGAGGCCGGCAGCCACATCGAGTTCAGCTCGTTCGCCCAGTTCGCGCGGACCGCCGAGCGCGCCAAGTTCGACTTCCTGTTCCTCGCCGAAGGTCTGCGCCTGCGGGAACAGGGCGGCAAGATCTACGACCTGGACGTCGTCGGACGCCCCGACACCTTCGCCATCCTGACCGCGCTCGCGGCCGTCACCGAACACCTCGGCCTGACCGGCACCATCAACTCCACCTTCAACGAGCCCTACGAGGTGGCCCGCCAGTTCGCCAGCCTCGACCACCTCTCCGACGGCCGGGCCGCCTGGAACGTCGTCACCTCCTGGGACGCCTTCACCGGCGAGAACTTCCGCCGCGGTGGCTTCCTGCCCCAGGACGAGCGGTACTCCCGCGCCAAGGAGTTCCTGGCCACGGCGAACGAACTCTTCGACTCCTGGCACGGCGACGAGATCGTCGCCGACCAGGAGAGCGGCACCTTCCTCGACGACGCCAAGGCCGGAGCCTTCGTCCACCAGGGCCGGCACTTCGACATCGAGGGCCAGTTCAACGTCCCGCGCTCCCCGCAGGGCCGCCCGGTGATCTTCCAGGCAGGGGACTCCGAGGAGGGCCGCGAGTTCGCCGCCGCCGGCGCCGACGCCATCTTCAGCCGCTACGCCACCCTCAAGGAGGGCCAGGCCTTCTACACCGACGTCAAGGGACGCCTCGCGCGGTACGGGCGACGCCACGACGAGCTGCTGATCCTGCCCGCCGCGACCTTCGTCCTCGGGGACACCGACGCCGAGGCCGAGGAGCACGCCCGTGAGATACGGCGCGCGCAGGTCAGCGGCGCCACCGCCATCAAGCACCTCGAGTTCGTCTGGAACCGCGACCTGTCCTCGTACGACCCGGACGGTCCGCTGCCCGACATCGACCCGGACCTCGGCGAACACACCATCGCCCGGGGCCGCGCGCAGGTCCGGATGTACCGTGACCCGCTGGCCACCGCCCGTGAGTGGCGTGAGCGGGCGGCCGCCAACAACTGGTCCATCCGCGACCTCGTCATCGAGACCGGAAACCGGCAGGCGTTCGTCGGCACCCCGGCCACCGTCGCCGAGACCATCAACGACTTCGTCCAGGCCGACGCCTCCGACGGCTTCATCCTCGTCCCGCACATCACACCCGGCGGCCTGGACTCCTTCGCGGACAGCGTCGTCCCGCTCCTCCAGGAACGCGGCGTCTACCGCACCGCGTACGAGGGCCGCACCCTGCGGGACCACCTCGGCCTCGCCCACCCCGACGCCGGGGCGCGGACCGACCGGGCCGCGTCATGAAGTTCCTGGCGATCACCCTGATCGTGCACGCTCCGCATCCCGTGACCGGCGTCAAGAAGCCGACCAACGACCGCTTCCGCGAGGTGATCGACAACGCGCTGCTCGCCGAGGAACTGGGATTCGACGGGTTCGGAGTGGGGGAGCGCCACGAGCGTCCGTTCATCTCGTCCTCCCCGCCGGTGGTGCTGAGCCACATCGCCGCGCTCACCTCGCGCATCCGGCTGTTCACGGCGGTCACCACCCTCAGCCTCCTCGACCCGGTCCGCGCGTACGAGGACTACGCGACGCTGGACCATCTGTCGGGCGGGCGCCTGGAGCTGATCGTCGGAAAGGGGAACGGCGCGGCGCAGCGGGAGCTGTTCCGGGTCACGACCGACGACCAGTGGGACCGCAACGCCGAGAGCTACGAGGTGTTCCGGCGCATCTGGCGGCAGGACAAGGTCACCGCGGCGACCCGCTTCCGCCCGGAGCTCCACGAGGCCGAGGTGTGGCCGCGACCGCTCCAGCAGCCCGTCCGCGTCTGGCACGGCAGCGCCACCAGCAAGGAGTCGGTCGACCTGGCCGCCCGGTACGGCGACCCGCTCTTCTCCGCCAACGTCACCAACACCATCGAGCCCTACGCCGAGTTGATCCGCCACTACCGCGAACGCTGGGTGCACTACGGCCACGACCCGGCCGCCATCGCGGTTGGCGCCGGCACCGCGGGCTTCTACGCGGCGCGGACCTCCCAGGAGGCACTCGCCGACTACCGGCCCGTGTTCGAAGGCAACCTCGCGTTCCAGCGACGTCTGGGTCTGGAGCCCGTGTTCCCCACCCTGGAGGACTTCGTGGAGCGCAGCTCGGCGCTGATCGGCAGTCCCCAGCAGATCATCGAGAAGGTGCACCGCTACCACGAGCAGTTCGGGCACAGCGTGCTGCATCTGCACGCCGACGCGGGTGGACTGACGAATCGTCAGCATCGCACGGCGCTGGAACTCTTCCAGTCGGACGTGGCACCGGTGCTGCGCCGCGAGATCCCCGATCCCCCGTTCACCTGGGGACCGGTCCTCGCGCCGCCCACCCGCCACCCTGTGCCCGCCGACCACTGAGGAGCCCGAACCGTCATGTCCGACATCCCTCTCGGCGTCCTCGACCTGGTCCCGATCCCGTCCGGCTCCACCGCCACCGAGGCGCTCCGCAACTCCGTCGACCTGGCCCGCCGGGCCGAGGAACTCGGGTACGCCCGCTACTGGTTCGCCGAGCACCATCTCAACCCGGGCGTCGCCGGCACGTCGCCCGCGGTCCTCCTCGCCCTGACGGCGTCGGCGACCTCGACCATCAGACTCGGTTCCGGAGCCGTCCAGCTCGGCCACCGCACCGCCCTGTCCACGGTCGAGGACTTCGGCCTGATCGACGCGTTGCATCCCGGGCGTCTCGACCTGGGGCTCGGCCGCTCGGGCGGGGCCCCTCCGGGTGGCGCCGCCGCCCGGCCGACCACCACGCCCGTCGTCGACGGGCTCACTCCCAACGGGCTGCGCATCCCGCCCCGTTTCTCGTTCGAGCACCTTCTCGGATCACCGCGGGTGGCCCTGCAGCGCACCCTGCTGCAGCAGCCGAAAGCGGTGTCGCAGGAGTACGGCGAGCAGATCGACGACGTCCTCGCCCTCCTCGCCGGCACCTACCGGTCGGCCGACGGTGCCGAGGCGCACGTCGTCCCGGGCGAGGGCGCGGATCTGCAGCTGTGGATCCTGGGCAGCAGCGGCGGCGTGAGCGCCGAGGTCGCCGGCCGCAACGGCCTCCGGTTCGCGGCGAACTACCACGTCAGCCCGGCGACCGTGCTGGAGGCGGCCGAGGGCTACCGCGCCGCGTTCCGGCCGTCCGACGTCCTCGACAAGCCGTACGTCAGCGTGTCCGCGGACGTGGTGGTCGCCGAGGACGACGCGCGAGCCCGTGAGCTCGCCACCGGCTACGGCCTCTGGGTCCGCAGCATCCGCAACGCCGAGGGGGCCATCCCGTTCCCCACCCCGGACGAGGCGCGCGCCCACGTCTGGTCCGCAGCCGACCGCGCGCTGGTCCAGGACCGCCTCGACACCCAGTTCGTCGGATCCCCGGGCCGGGTGGCGGACCGACTGGCCCAGCTCCAGGAGGCCACGGGGGCCGACGAGTTGCTGATCACCACGATCACCCACGACCACGCGGACCGGGTGCGGTCGTACGCACTGCTGGCCGAGGAGTGGCGCACGCGGTGAACCGCCGCCGGGCGGCGGCCGGGCGGATCGTCCGCCCGGCCGCCCTGCCGTCAGCCCGTCAGTTCGCGGACGAGTGCGGAGACCTGCTCCACCTCGATGAGGAAGCCGTCGTGCCCGTAAGGGGACTCGATCACCCGCGGCCGGTCCGCCGTGGAGATGCCCGCCGCCACCTCGGCCTGCTGGGACGGCGGGTAGAGCCGGTCGGAGTCGACGCCGGCGACCAGCGTCCTCGCCGTGACCAGGCCGAGCGCCGCACGGATGCCGCCACGGCCGCGCCCGACGTCGTGACTGTTCATGGCCTCCGACAGCGTCACATAGCTGCCCGCGTCGAAGCGGCGCACCAGCTTGGCGGCATGGTGGTCCAGATAGGACTGAACCTGGTAGCGGCCACCCTCCCACGGGTCCTCCGCGGCCTGCGGGGCACGCCCGAAGCGGACCGCCAGCTCGGGCTCGCTGCGGTACGTGACGTGGGCGAGGCGGCGGGCCAGGCCCAGGCCCGCGTGTGGTCCCCGACCCGGCCCGGCACCGTGATAGTCGCCGCCCCGCCAGTTCGGGTCGCTCCGGATCGCCCGCGTCTGGATGTCGGCCCAGGCGATCTGCTCCGCGCTCGCCGCCGCCGTGGTGGCCAGCAGCAGTAGCGCGTCCGTGCGGTCCGGGTACGACACCGCCCACTCCAGGGCGCGCATGCCGCCCATGGAACCGCCGATCACCAGCGCCCAACGGCCGACACCGAGCGCGTCGGCGAGTCCGGCTTCCGCCGCCACCTGGTCGCGCTGGGTCAGAAAGGGGAACGCGCCCCCCCACGGCGGGCCTGCCGGGCCGGCCGAGGACGGACCGGTGCTCCCCTGACAGCCGCCGAGCACGTTCGGCGCGACGACGAACCAGCGGTCCGGGTCCAGGGCGCGACCGGGCCCGACCAGAGCGTCCCACCAGCCGGGCGTCGGGTGACCGGGCCCGGCCGGTCCGGCGACATGGCTGTCGCCGGTGAGCGCGTGCAGCACCAGCACGGCATTGGACCCGTCCGGCGCGAGCCGCCCCCAGGTCTCGAACGCCAGCCGCACGTCCGGCAGTTCACCGCCCGCCTCCAAGGACAGCGCCTTGTCGCGGAGGTGCCACTTGCGCTGTCCGGGCGGGTCGCCCTCCCGCCGGCCCCCGGAGGCCGGCGGGAGGGGATCGGCGGACGGAGCGACCTCGGCGTTCAGGACGCACCCTTCGCCGCGCGGAAGCCTGCCTCCAGATCCGCCTTGAGGTCGACCAGGTTCTCGATGCCCACCGACAGCCGCACCAGCCCCGGCGAGGTACCGGTCGCCGCCAGCTGCGCCTCGTCCAGCTGACTGTGGGTCGTCGAGGCCGGGTGGATGATCAGGCTGCGGACGTCCCCGATGTTCGCCAGATGGCTGAACAGCTCGACGGCGTCCACGAACCGCTTCCCGGCCTCGACGCCGTCCCGCAGCTCGAACGCGAGGACCGCGCCCGCTCCGCGCGGCAGATAGCGCTGCCCCGCTTCGTACCACCGGTTGGACGGCAGTCCGGGGTAGTGCACGGCGGCCACCTCGTCGCGCTGCTCCAGCCACTCGGCCAGCGCCTGGGCGTTCGAGGAGTGCCGCTCGATGCGCAGGCTCAGCGTCTCCACGCCCTGGAGGAGCAGGAACGCGGAGTGCGGCGAGAGCGCCGGGCCGATGTCCCGCAGCAACTGCACCCGCAGCTTGACCGCGAAGGCGCCGGGGCCGAGCGCCGGCCAGTACCGCAGCCCGTGGTAGCTGGGGTCCGGCTCGGTGAAGTCCGGGAAGCGGTCCGCGTGCGCACCGAAGTCGAAGGTGCCGCCGTCGACGACGACACCGGCGATGGTGGTGCCGTGTCCGCCGAGGAACTTGGTCGCCGAGTGGACGACGATGTCGGCCCCGTGCTCGAGGGGCCGCAGCAGATACGGCGTCGGCACGGTGTTGTCCACGATCAACGGGACGCCCGCCCCGTGCGCGACGTCCGCCACGGCCCGTACGTCGAGCACGTTGCCGCGCGGGTTGCCGAGCGTCTCCGCGAACAGGGCCTTGGTGTTCGGCCTGATCGCGGCACGCCACGCCTCCGCGTCGTCCGGGTCGTCGACGAACGACACCTCGATGCCGAACCGGGGGAGTGTGTGGCGGAACAGGTTGTACGTGCCGCCGTACAGCGACGTACTGGAGACGATGTGGTCCCCGGCGGACGCCAGCGTGAGGATGGCGAGGGTCTCCGCGGCCTGCCCGGAGGCGAGTGCCACCGCCGCGACCCCGCCCTCCAGCGCCGCCACGCGCTGCTCGAAGACGTCCTGGGTCGGGTTGTGGATGCGGGTGTAGATGTTGCCCGGCTCGGCCAGCGCGAACAGGTCCGCCGCGTGCTGGGTGTCGCGGAAGACGAACGAGCTGGTCTGGTAGATCGGCACCGCCCGCGCACCCGTCGTCGGATCGGGCACGGCACCGGCGTGGATCTGCCTGGTCTCGAACGACCAGGCGGACGTGTCGGGACCGGGCGCTTCGTCGGGGGTGTGCCCCGCGGTCACGGAGTCGATGGGGCGGCTCATGGTTCTCCCTTGTGCGGTGTACGGGTACGGAGGCGCACGGGTGCGCGGATGGGCGCGGGCGGAGGTGCGGGCGGACGCACGGCGGCCGTGCGCGTGATGCCCTGAAGGCGCGCAGGGCAAGGCGAAGTGCGGTGCCGGGAAAGGGGAGGAGAAGGCGATCGGGCGCGGAGCGGAGCGTCAGCTCACGGCACGACACGCCGTGGTGGTGACACGCACGTAGTCGACGTGGCGGCGGGTCACGAGCACGGTCATGCAGTCAGGTAACCACAGTTGGTCACGGCACACCAGCGGATCGCGACCTTCGGGGACCGGATGAAGGTCGTCCGTCCCAAGGGGAGTTGGCGGCAGCGGTGACCGGCCGGACCCGGCGGCGCGACGGCGGTGGTGCGGCACCGCCCGTCGCCGGGTCCGGGCGGTGCGCCGGCACGACCGCCGTCAGCCGGTCGACGCCAGGACCGTCGTCCGTCCTCCGAGCGCGGCGGAGAAGTGGTCCGTCACCTGCTCCAGGGCCTGGGCCGCGGCGAGCGCGACCGCCGGTGTGCCGTCCTCGCCGACGACGATGTCCTTGTCGAGGGTGAACCAGCCGGGGACGATGTGCGAGGCACCCATGGAACTCAGCACCGGACGCAACGCGTAGTCGATGGCGAGGACATGGGCGGTGCTGCCTCCGGTGGCCAGCGGCAGCACCGTCTTGCCGGTCAGCGCGTACTGCGGGAGCAGGTCGAGGAGCGACTTCAGCAGGCCCGAGTAGGCGGCCTTGTAGACGGGTGTGCCGATGACCACGCCGTCCGCGCGCTCGAACTGCGCCGTCGCCTCGACGATCGCCGGGTGCCGGAAGTCGGCGCCGAGCAGGGCCTGGGCGGGCAGGGTCCGGACCTCCAACGGGATCACCTCGTGTCCCTGGAGGCGGAGCCGTTCGTCCAGGTGACGCAGCAGACGTGTGGTGCGGGAGGTGGGGGAGGGACTTCCGGAGACGGACAGAATCACAGCCATGGCGGGCCTTCCGGGTCGGGGTTCGGATGCGGCGAGGGGCGGTGGGACGTCACCAGGCGCTCGACCGCACGGCGACCAGCGGCCGCAGGTCGTTGCGCAGCGCTTCGAGGAACGTGACGACCTCGGCGGCGACCGAACGGTGCTGCAGGTCGTTGAGGACGTCGTGGTGCGCACCGTGGACGACCGAGAGACGGGCCCGGGGCAGCGACTTCGCGGCACGGGCGAGCGCCTCGTGGTCGGCCAGCGGGTCGGCGTCACCGGCGAGAAGCAGGGTGGGCACGCCGGTCTCGCTCGCGTACGCCGCGCCGAGCACCGCGTCCGGAACGGCGTCGCCCAGCGACCCGCGCCGTACCCCGGCGTCCTGGGAGAGCGTCCCCCGGTGCGTCGGGCACGAGGTGCGCACGTCGAGCTCGTCGTCCCAGGTGCCGATCCCGGCGGCGGACTCGGCGGTGGGGCCGGGGAGACCGGCGAGGACCAGCGCGGCGGGCTCCGGGGCCGGCCCCGTACCGGTCCGGCCGAGGAGCGCGGCGAGCGCCGCGGCCCCGGTGTCCGACCCGACGAGCACGACCGGCAGGGCCACTCCGTCGTCGGAGGCGGTGCCCCCGATCGCGTCCGTGAGCCGCTCGGCCAGGCCGGTCAGCGAGCCGTCCGGGTCCCCCGCGTCGAGGACGGGCGCGTCGATCACCCGGACGCGGTAGGCGTCGGCGGCGAGCCGCCGGGCGAAGCGCGTGTACGTGTCCCGGGTCTCGCCACGGCCGGGCACCACGATGATCGTGCCGCGGATCAGCAGGCCCTCGGGCCCGTGGTGGTCGCTGTACTGGGTCATCTCACACTCCTGCGGATGCGGGTTCGGCCGTGCGCGCGGGCTGCCAGCCGAGAGCGGGCGCCACCTCGGTCGCGATGAGTTCGAGGGCGCGTACGGCGGCGTCGTGGTCGGGCACGGCGGGGTTGAACTGGGTGATCAGGTCGGTCGCCACGGGCAGGACCTTCTCCTGGCGCAGGCTCTCGACGATCTCGTCGGGATGGCCGTAGAAGGTGTGGAAGCGGCGCAGCGCCTCGTCCGCGTCGAGCCCCTTGGGGAAGGCGCCGTTCTCCGCCATGCGCAGCGCCGCCCGGTGGACGTCGTCGCCGATCGCGCGGAGCGCCGTGCGCCGGTCCTTGGCGGGGAAGACGAAACGCGAGAGGCCGATGCGCGGTCGGTGCGGCCGGTCCCACGCGGCGAGGTAGGCGTCCGCCCAGGGGCGCTGCACCTCGTCGGTGGGGGCGTCGTATCCGTAGGCGGCCCGGTTGAGCAGGAGGTGGGAGCCGCGGCTCGCGGCGTACTCCGCGCCCTGGGCGCTGAACACGCCCTGCCACACCCGGTCGGTGAAGTCGGCGGGCCGCGGCTGGATACGGAAGCCCGGCGTTCCCACGTCGTCCCGGGACAGCGCCCGGCGCAGGACGTCCAGGTTCTCGCTGGTCAGTTCCCGCTTGCGGCTGACGTCCTTGCCGAAGGCGGCGTACTCCAGGCCGCTCGTCCCGCTGCCGACGCCGATCTCGACACGGCCGCCGCTGAGCGCGTCGACGGTGGCGACGTCCTCGGCGAGCCGGACGGGATCCTCCAGCGGGAGGACGGTGATGGCCGTGCCGAGGCGGATCCGGGTGGTGCGCGCGGCGGCGTGCGCGAGGAAGGTCCAGGGTGAGGACAGCCCGCCGCCTCCGAGGGCGACGTGGTGCTGGGCGACCCAGCCGACGTCGAAGCCCAACTCGTCCGCCACGACGAACAGTTCCTGGGCGTTGCGGTAGGTGCGGGCGATGTCCTGGTCGCGTCCCTGGACATGGGTGAGGAAGCCGAGCCGGAAGCGTGGTCGCTCGCTCGTCATGAGGTGATGCCTTTCGGTGTCGGGCACCCGTCGTCCGGTGGCCGGGAGGGCCGCCGGACGACGGGTCCGCAAGGAGAGAAGGCGGAAGGGGCGCCGCGGGACGGTGCGGGGTGGTGGTCCGGTGTGTTCCACCGCTCCGGACGCGGCGCGGGACGACAGCCGACGGGTCCTAGTCGTTCACGAGCTGCGGCTCGCGCGTGTTGCTGTTGGCCGGGACGGGCAGGCCGAGATTGCCGCGCAGGGTGTCGGCCGCGTACTCGGTGCGGAACAGTCCGCGCTTCTGGAGGATCGGGACGACGCCGTCGACGAAGAGGTTCAGCTCGTCCTCGGTGCGGAAGGCGAGGTTGATGCCGTCGAAGGTGCCGGCGTCGAACCACTCCTCGATGGTGTCGGCGACGGTCTGCGGCGCCCCGACGAACGGCGAGGTGCGGAACTGGTTCACCGAGTCCGCCACTTGACGCAGGGTCAGGTTCTGTTCCCGGGCCCGCTCGATGAGCCTGGCCGCTCCGGTGCGGCCGCCCTTCTCGGCGAGGTGGGCGACGTCGGGGAACGGCGCGTCCAGGTCGTGCACGCTGAAGTCGTAGGCGCCGAAGGAGCGGCCGAGCAGGGCGAGGTTGCGCTCGAAGTCGTTGTCCTCCTCGAAGATCTCCCGCTCCCGGCGCCGGGCGGCCTCGTCCGTGGCGGCGACGACCGGACCCCCGTGGATGAAGATCTTGATGTGCTCGGGGTCGCGGCCGTAGGAGGCGGTGCGCTTCTTGATGTCCGCGTAGTACTCCTGGGCCTGCTGGAGAGTGCCGCCCGGCGCGTAGATGCCCTCGGCGACCTGCGCCGCGAGGTCGCGTCCCTCTTCGGAGACCCCGGCCTGGAAGATCACGGGCTGGCCCTGCGGGGAGCGGGAGAGGTTCAGCGGGCCGGCCACCTTGAAGTGCTCGCCCACGTGGTCGAGCGCGTGCAGCTTGGCCGGGTCGAGGAAGACGCCCCGGTCCACGTCGGCGGGGAACGCGTCCTCCTCGTAGGAGTCCCACAGGCCCCGGGCGACGCGCACGAACTCCAGGGCGCGGCCGTAGCGCGTGCTGTAGTCGAGGTGTTCGTCGAGCCCGAAGTTGCGGGACGTGCCGGTGTCGAAGCTCGTGACGACGTTCCAGCCGGCCCGGCCGCCGCTGATGTGGTCGAGGGAGGCGAACCGGCGGGCCAGGTTGAACGGCGAGTTGTACGTCGAACTCGCCGTGCCCACCAGCCCGATGTGCCGGGTGTGGGTGGCCACCGCCGACAACAGGGTGAGCGGTTCCAGGCGGTTGAGGTAGTGCGCCGGGTAGGTGGAGTTGATGAACTGGCTGTCGACGATGAACAGGGCGTCGAACAGGGCGTGTTCGCCCGCCTTCGCCAGCCGGATGTAGTAGTCGATGTCGATGCTGGAGTTCTTCGCGACGCGCGGGTCCTTCCACAGGCCGTGCTGGCCGGGGCCGCCGACGCCGTAGGGGTGCAGGGCGAGGTGGATCGTGCGGGGCATGGTGTCGGGTTCCTGTCTGTCGGGTCGGTGGCGGGTCAGGAGTGCAGAAGCGCGGCGCGCAGGGCCTCGCGTTCGGCCCGGTCGGCCGGCGCGGAGTGCAGGGTGGGCGCGGAGCGGACGAGCAGGCGGGTGTAGGCGTGCCGGGGCCGGGTGATGACGTCGCGGACCGGGCCGACCTCGACCAGTTCGCCCTGGTAGAGCACCGCCACACGGTCGGCGACGGCGGCGACGGAACCGAGGTCGTGGGAGATGAAGACGAGGGCCACGCCGTCGTCGCGGAGCTCCTTGAGGATCTGCAGGATCTGGACGCGGTTCGCGGAGTCCAGCGCGCTGACCGGCTCGTCGAGGATGACGAGTCGCGGCTCGGTGACCAACGCCCGTGCCACCGCGACGCGTTGGCGCTGGCCGCCGGACAGTTCGCCGGGGAGCCGGTCGAGCAGGTCCTCGGAGAGACGGACCCGGGAGAGGAACGCGCGCACCCGGCGCGCGGCCTCGTCGCGGGGCACGCCCGCGACGAGCAGGGGCTCGGCGAGCGAGGTCTCGACCGTGAGGTCCGGGTCGAGACTGCGGAGCGGGTCCTGGAAGACGTACTGGACGACACCACGGCGGCGCAGGGCGCGCCACTGGCGGGGGCTGTGCGAGGTGACGTCCTCGCCGTCGACGACGACGGACCCGCCGGAGGCGCGCACGAGGCCCAGTACCGCCCGCGCCAGGGTGGACTTGCCCGAGCCCGTCTCTCCGATGATGCCGACCGTCTCACCGGCCGTGACGTCGAGGCTGACGCCGTGCAGGGCGCGGCGACGCCGCCGGCGCTGCCCGTAGTGGACCTCCAGCTTCCTGACCGCCAGCACGGGGCGCGTCGGCGCGTCGGGAGCGGTGACCGCCGGGGACGGCTCGACGGTGACGGCGTCGGTGGTGCTCATGCGTCCTCCCGGGGCGCGAGGAACGTGTCGAGGCCGTACTGCTCGTGCTCGGCGATCAGCAGCCGGGTGTAGGCGTGCCGCGGGTGGTGGAGGACGTCGTGGGTCGGCCCCTGCTCGACCACCTCGCCCTGGTGCATGACGAGGACCTCGTCGCACAACTGGGCCACCACGGCGAGGTCGTGGGAGACGACGACGAGCGCCAGGCCGGTCCGTTCCCGCAGGTCGGCCAGCAGGTCGAGGATCTCGGCCTGGACCGTCACGTCGAGCGCCGTGGTCGCCTCGTCGGCGATGAGGATCCTCGGGTCCGCGGCGATCGCCGCCGCGATGAGGACCCGCTGGAGCATGCCGCCGGACAACTCGTGCGGGTACTGGCCGTGGACCAGTTCCGGATCCCGCAGGTGGACCGCGCGCAGCAGTTCCACCGCGCGGCGGTGCGCGGCCCGCCGCTTCAGGCCGTTCTTGACCCGCACGACCTCGGCGATCTGCGCGCCCACCCGGATCGACGGGTTGAGGTACGACGCGGGGTCCTGGAAGACCGCGCTGATCGTCGCACCGCGCAGTTCCGTCCAGCGGGCCGGGGACAGACCGGCGATGTCTTCGCCGTCGATCTCCACCGAGCCGCCGGTGATCTCGAAGTGGGCGGGCAGGATGCCCAGCGCGGCACGGCAGGTGAGCGTCTTGCCGCTGCCGGACTCGCCGACGATGCCGACGGCCCTGCCCGGGGTGAGCGTGAAGCTCACGCCGTGCACGATCTCCCGGTCGCCGGCCAGGTCGCCGATCCGGACGTCGCGCACGGCGAGTACGGGCGCGGGCGGTTCGGCCGGGGGAACCGGGTCGGGCCCGGTGATCTCCTCGGCGTCGGGCAGGAGTTTCTCGGACAGGGCGGTCATCGCACACCTCCTACGGGGGCGGGGTCGGCGTCGCGGCGGCGGTTCGCGCGGGCCTTGCGTCGGTTGACCAGCGCGCGGCCCGCCTCGCCGGAGACGTCGCGGATCGCGTCGGCGAGAAGGTTGCAGGCCCAGACGGTGACCATGATCAGCAGGGCCGGTACGGCCGGCGCCCACGGCTGGTGACTGAGGTAGCCGAGGTCCGAGGCGAGGAGACCGCCCCAGGTCGGGGCCGGCGGCTGGACGCCGATGCCGAGGAAGGTCAGGCTCGACACGATGACGAACCCGACGCCGATGGTCTGGGCGAGGGCGACCGCGATGGGCGGCAGCACCTTGGCCCACACGTGACGGCGCACGACCCAGCCGATGGACGCGCCGGAGATGAGCGCCGCCTCCACGTAGGGGGAGCGTGCGACGGACAGGGTCGCGGCGCGGGCCACCCGGTAGAACAGCGGGGACACCAGCGCGCCCGTGACCAGCATCGCCTGGGTGAGGCCGTTGCCGAGCAGCGCGATCACGGCGACGGCGAACAGCAGGAACGGGAGGGCGACGAGAGTGTCGGCGAGCCGGAGGGTGATCCACTCGAAGGCCCGGCCGAGGTGGACCGACAGGATGCCCGGGACGGCGCCGATGGCGAGTGCCGTGAGGGCGACCTCCAGGGCACCGAGGACGCTGACGCGTGAGCCGTCGAGGAGTCGGCTGAGCACGTCACGGCCGAGGTAGTCGGTTCCCAGCCAGTGGGCCCCCGAGGCGGCGGCCAGCGTGTGGTCGCTGGTGGCCAGGGGGTTCTGCGGGGCCAGCAGCGGCCCGAGCAGGGCCAGCAGGGCGACCGCGACGAGAACGGCCACGGCGATCCGGCCGGAGGTGAGGGCGAGGACGCGGCGCACCATGGTCACACCCCCCGCTGCGAGGCCGGCGTGACGCGCGCCAGCACCAGGTTGACGATCAGGTTGAAGACGACGACCAGGACGATCGACACCACGAGGACGCCCTGCACGGCCGGTACGTCGCCGGCCTGCGCGGAGTCGTTGGCGAACCGTCCGAAGCCCTGCAGCCCGAAGATCCACTCCGTCACGACGGAGGCACCGACGAGTGCGGGGAACTTCAGGCCGAGCGTCGCGAGCGCCGGTCCGAGCCCGTTGCGCAGTACGTGGCCGAAGAAGATCCGGCGGGGACTCAGCCCCCGGACCACGGCGCCCGTCACGTAGTTCTCGCGGTAGGCCGCGATGAGACTGCTCCGCAACTGGCGGGCCACGTCGGCGACGACGTCGAAGCTGAGCGCGATCGCGGGCAGGGTGATGTGGGCGAGCCACGGCCCGAACCCCTGCTCCGCCGGCACGTATCCGGCCGACGGGAGCAGGTGCAGTCCCACCGCGAAGACCGCGACCAGCACGATCCCGACGACGAAGGCCGGCATCACCGAGATGACCGTGACGAACCCGGTGATCGCCCGGTCCACCCAGGTGGTGCGGCGCAGCGCCGCGATCGTGCCGAGGGCGAAACCGGCGACCACGCCGATGAGCAGGGCGAAGGTCGCCACCGACAGGCTCACGCCCAGGCCGAGGCCGATGAGGGTCGAGATGTCGGCGCCGTTGGTCCAGCTCGTTCCGAGCTGCCCGTGCAGCACGCCGCCGAACCAGTCCGCGTACTGGACCAGGAACGGCCGGTCGAGGCCCCACTGGGCCTCGACCCGGGCGACCGCCTCGGGCGTCGCCTCCTCGCCGAGCTGGATGCGCGCCGGGCTGAGCCCGCTCAGCGACCGCAGCGCGAACGTCACGAACGTCGCGACGAGGAAGACGGGCACGAAGATCGCGACCGACCGGGCGAGGGTGACCAGGACACGGAAGACGGTGTGCCGTGTCCTGGCCGCGGCGGCGGGAAGACGGACGTCGGGCGGGGCCGGTGCCTCCGTCGTCGTCATGGAGTGCCTCCTCTCTGGGGTGGACGGCGGTCAGTTGCCGGAGATGGTCACGCCGGTCCAGTCGATGTGGGCCGGGTTCTTCGGCAGGCCCGAGATGGACTTGCTCTTGGCGATGAGGTTGGGCGAGGAGTACGTGAAGACGAGCGCCTTGCTCTTGAGCCCCGCCCGGGTCGCCGCCTGGAGGACCTTCGTGTAGTCGGCGGAGTCGAGCGGGGTCTGCCGCACCTTGGCGATGGCCGCCTCGAACCCGGTGGGCTCGTAGGGGGTGCTGAGGTTGAGCGGCCCGTCCGGGCCGAAGTGCGCGGTGAGGGTCTGCGCGGCGGAGTCCCGCCCCGTCGTCCCGTACAGCGAGAACGTCAGGTCCTTCGCGAAGAACGGGGTGGCCCAGTTCTTGTCGATCTTGATGGTGACCTTGATGCCGACCTTCGCCAACTGCGCCTGGACGATCTCGGCCTGCGGGTCCTCGGCCGGGATGACCAGGTTCAGCTTGATGTCCCCGGCGTGGTAGCCGGCCTCGGCCAGCAGCTTCTTCGACTTCGCGGGATCGTAGGCGTAGGCGTTCTCCGACTGCGGATCGAAGGCCACATACCCCTTCGGGAAGGGCTGGTTGGTCACTGAGCCGTAGCCGAACGTCAGCTTGTCGACGAACTCCTGACGGTCGACCGCGTACCGCACGGCGTCGACGACCTTGTCGTTGTCGAACGGTGCCTTGTTCACGTTCAGGCTGATGTTGGACGCGTTGAATCCGGGCTGCACGAACACGTCGAGGCCGGCCTTCTTGGCCGCGTCGGCCTGACTGGGCGCGATGTCGGCGAAGTTGTAGACGCCGGTCTGCAGTCCCGAGACGACGGTGGAGGCGTCGGGCGCGGAGGTCAGTTCGACGTTGTCGATGTGGATGTTCTTGGCGTCCCAGTAGTCGGGGTTCTTCTTCAGGACCGCCTTCGTGCCCGGCACGAGCTGGGTGACGATGAACGGACCCGCGCCCACCGGGTTCTGGTCCAGCTTGTCGGGCGAGGCGGACGCCTTGGGGCTGGCGATCTGCAGGACGCGCTCGCCGAGCAGTTGGGGTATCTGGTAGTCGACCTGACTCAGCCGGAGCACCGCGTCGAGTCCCTTGGCCTGCACCGACCTGATGGAGGTCAGGTCGCCGAAGAGGGCCGAGTTCTTCTGCTTCTTGGCCCGTTCGATCGCCGTCTTCACCGCGGAACCGTCGACCGGCGTCCCGTCGCTGAACTTCAGCCCGGGGCGCAGATGGAAGGTGATCACGTCCCCCTCGGCGTTGTACTCCCAGCTCTTGGCAAGATCCGGGACGGCCTTGCCGTCCTTGTCGGTCCTCGTCAACGAGGCGTACACGAGGGCGAGTTCACGGAACTGGGCGCCGCTGCCGCCGACGACCGGGTCCCAGTGGGTGGGGAAGTAGGAGGAGGTCCACTTCAGCGCGGCCGCCCCGCCGCCGGCCGACGCCGCCTCACCGCCGCAGGCGCTGAGCGCGGGGACGAGCACGGCGGCGAGGGCGGTCCCCAGGGCCGCGGCACGGAGCCGGGCGGGTCGGGCGGAGCGGAGTCCTGTCGCGGGGCTTTCGGGCGTGAGTCGTCCGGACATCTGTTCGTTCTTTCTGCGAGGGCTCCCGTCCGCGCCGGGGCACCGGAACGGGAGCGAGGACGGCACGCCCCTCACCGGCTCCGCGCAGCCCGGACGGGCATGCCGGCGTGGCGTCGGTGCGCACGGAGGCATGCCGCGCTCAGGGCGTGAGGCGTCGGCGGATCGCGAGAGGGGCGGCCGGAAGGCCGAGGGAGGGAGAACGACGAGGCGCTGCGGGGGCGGCGCGCGATGACGGGCGTCGGGCGGCGAACCGGTGGGAGACCGGTGCCGGTGCCGAGGAGAGCGGCGTCAGGCGCCTGGGGGCCGCGGTGGGCGGGCGGTCAGCGACAGAGAGCGCTGCAGGTGCGCCGCAGGTCCACGTAGCGGCACTCCACGCCGGGATGCGTCGTGAGCATGGGCACATCCTGGGGGCCGCGCTCGGCGGCTGTCAATGGACACCAATTGGTGTCTCATTGGGCGGGACGTCTCTGACCCCTGATCAGAAGCCTGTCAGGACGCCGGGAGCGGGCCTGCGCGGCGGGCGGGGTGTACCGCGGCCTCCTCCGGATGCAGCCACAACGGGCCGTTGCCGGTGTCGACACGGACCGCCTCCGCGGGGGGCCACGGACCGTCGGCCAGCAGGTGGCCCTCCGGGCCGGTGAGGCTCCGGTACCGGGCGAGTGCCTGGGCAGGAGGCTGCCGTTCGGAGTCCGCCGGCGGTCCCGGGCTCAACTCGGCGACGGCGGCCGCGTACTGCTCGTAAGGCCGCCAGCCCGGTACGACCCGGAACGCCGTCGGAGTACGGATCAGCAGGGTCGGCAGCGCGTACCGGTGGCCCCCGTCCGCGGTCTCCTTCGCGGCGCCGGGGTGCGGCGATCCGCCGGGCACGGACAGCACCTCGCGCACCGGACGACGCGCCTCGGCGTGGTCGGCGCGCACCGCGTCCAGCACCTCGGCCGAGGCCGCGCCGGCGGCCAGCAGTTCATGGTCCAGGCCGGGCACGCCCCGTACCGCCGACAGCGCGAGCGGCATGGTGTCCGCCGGTTCGCCCAGGACGAAGACGCTCTCCCGCAGCCGCCGCAGCACCCGGTCGGCCACCTCGGCGCCCTGCCGCTCGGCGGCCTTGGCGACCAGCGAGGACGGCCAGGAACTCGCCGCGACGCGGCTCAGCCGGACGGGCCTCGGGGCTCCCGTGTGCGTACAGACGTCCTCGACGTAGCGCGCGTACCAGGCGGTCTCCGCCGCCGGATCGGGCGGCGGGTCGTCGTCGAGGTCGAAGAGCAGGCAGTGCACGCGGCGCCAGCGGACGCGGCCCGCAAGCCCGGCGCGCAGCCGGCGGAACACCGGCTCCGAACCCCAGGCCCACGGACACAGCGGGTCCGTGTACTCGACCACCTCCACCCCCGGTTGTCGCACGGCCCGCACCCCGGCCTCGGGCGCGGCCGTCACGCGGCTCCCTGGTGGCTGAGCCGTTCGGCCGGCTCGGCGGGCAGCAGCGCGGCCAAGGTCGTCCCGCCGAGCACCGCCGCGGCGTCCGCCTCGATCTGCCGCCACACCCCGGGCAGTCCGGCGGCGGGCCCGGGATAGTCCAGTCCGGCCAACGGCTCACCCCGCAGCGTGATCAACTCGCCGTCCACAGCGCGTACGACGTCCAGCAGCGTGACTTCGCCGGCCGGTCGGCCCAGCCAGTACCCGCCCTCGCAGCCACGCTGGCTGCGCACCAGCCCCGCCCTGCGCAGTTCGCCGACGACGGACTTCAGGAACCGGAACGGGATGTGCTGCGAGGAGGCGATGGCCTCGCAGGTGAGCGGTCTGGCCGGTTCGCGGGCGAGCTCCAGCAGCGCCCGTGTGGCGTAGTCCGCCTTCGCGGAGATATGCATGGGGCCATGATGCCCGACAGGGCGCCGGGCGCGCGGGCTTCCACCGCTTCCTCACCTACATTGCGGGAACATTGCCGCAGGTGAAGGACAATGGACACCTCTTGACATCCTTTTCCGGACGGCTCTAGCGTCGCCCCCCATGAGCCAGCCGCTGACGACCCCCGGTGAAGGTTTCCACCCCCATCTCACGGACCGTGCGGGGGAGTCGCCGTCCCCGTTGCGCACCCGCCTGCACCACATCCGTGCCGACGCGCTCGACGGCGACACCGCGCAGTCCGGCGGCATGCGCCGGTTCGCCGCCGTCAGCGGCACCACGGTGGGCTCCGAGAAGCTGTGGATGGGCCAGACCCACGTCGCCCCCTCGACCGCGTCCTCCGACCACCATCACGGTGCGTCCGAGACGGCCATCTACGTCGTGAGCGGACACCCCGAGTTCGTGTTCCTCGACGACGCCGGCCCGCAGCCCGAGGAGATCCGGCTGCGCACCTCGCCGGGCGACTACATCTTCGTGCCCCCGTTCGTGCCGCACCGCGAGGAGAACCCCGACCCGGCGGACGAGGCCGTCGTCGTCATCGCCCGGAGCACGCAGGAGGCGATCGTGGTCAACCTGCCGGAGCTGTACGTCCTGCGCGCCGAGGGCGAGGCCTGACGGGACCCGTCCGTCGGACCGTGCCCACCGTCGCCGCGCGCCCGCGCGGCACGGTCCGGCGTCGACGGCGTCGAAGCGCCGAGGGCCCCGCCTGTTACGCTCGCCGAGCCTCCCGCGGGGGAAGTCCGGTGAGAGTCCGGCGCTGACCCGCAACGGTGTGCGTGGCGACCTGATGGTCCGTCACGCGAGTCCGATCGCCCGCGGGGAGCACGCGACCCGTTGACTGCTCGCCGTGGAATGCGACAGGGGACCGCACGGCCGGCGCGCTGTACGGGCTGTTCTCCTGCCTCGGTTCACCAGGCGGCCCCAGGCGAAGGACCGCCCCGTGCGCACCACCACGACGACTCCGATACCCGGACCCGGCCGGACCCGGGACAGAGCCCCCGGCCGCATGCCGCTGACGCCGCTCCTCGGCTGCCTCGCGGTCGTGCTCCTGATCTCCCTCGTCTGCGGCGTCGCGCTGGGCGCGACCGGGATCGGGACGACCGCGGTCCTGCGCCTCCTGTGGGCCGGTGCCACCGGCGGCACCGTGTACGCCCCGGACGCCGCCGCCTACACCATCGTCACGGAGATCCGGCTCCCACGGGTGGTGCTCGGCGCGGTGGTCGGAGCCGGGCTCGCGACGGTCGGCGTGGCCGTGCAGGCCATGGTCCGCAACGCGCTCGCCGACCCCTTCGTCCTCGGCATCTCCTCCGGCGCGGCGGTGGGCGCCAACGCCGTCATCCTGCTCGGCGCGTTCGCGGGGCTGGGCGTGTGGGCGCTGTCCGTGTCGGCGTTCGCCTCCGCCCTCGCGGCCATGGTCCTCGTCTACGCGGTGGCACGGTCGCCGCACGGCCTCACCCCGCTGCGGCTGATCCTCACCGGGACCGCCCTGGCCTACGGCTTCGAGGCGCTCACCACGCTCATGGTGTTCGGTGCCGCACGCGGCGAGGCGGCACGGTCGGCGATGATGTGGCTGCTCGGCAGCCTGGGCGGGGCGACCTGGGCACAGATCCCCGTCGCCGCGCTGACCGTGACGGTCGGCTGGGTGTGGCTCAGGCTCAGGGCCGAGCCGCTCAACGCCCTAGCCATGGGGGACGAGACGTCCGCCGCGCTCGGCGTCCGGCCGGCGCGGCTCCGCGGGGAACTGTTCCTGGTCACGGCCGCGGTGACCGGCACCGTCGTCGCCGTCAGCGGCGCCGTCGGGTTCGTCGGGCTGATGGTGCCGCACGTCGTACGGATGCTGGTGGGCGCCGACCACCGGCGGGTGCTCGCCGTCGCACCCCTGGCCGGCGCGGTCCTGCTCGTGTGGGCCGACGTCCTCTCCCGCCTGCTGCTCGCCCCGGCGGAGCTGCCGGTCGGCGTGATCACCGCCGTGGTCGGCGTGCCCGCGTTCCTGCTCCTCATGCGGCGCGGCGGCTACGCGTTCGGGGGCCACTGATGCGACTCGACATCGAGGGACTCTCGGCGGACGCGGGCACCGTGCGGCTCCTCGACGACATCCGTCTCACCGTGGACAGCGGGACGTTCGTCGGCCTCGTCGGCCCCAACGGCAGCGGTAAATCAACCCTGTTGAGGTGCGTCTACCGCGCGCTGCGGCCCGCCGGGGGAGCGGTCCGGCTGAACGGCGACGACCTGCACGGCATGGACGCGCGGGCGGCGGCGCGACTGCTGGCCGCGCTGCCGCAGGAGTCCTCCGCCGAGTTCGACTTCACCGTCGCCGAAGTCGTCGGCATGGGACGGCACCCGCACCGGAACCGGACGGCCGCCGACGACCGGGCGATCTGCGCCGGAGCCATGGACCGCACGGGCGTCGCCCATCTCGCCGACCGCGGGTTCCTGGCCTTGTCCGGCGGCGAGAAACAGCGCGTCCTCATCGCCCGCGCTCTCGCCCAGCGACCCCAGGTCCTCGTCCTCGACGAGCCCACCAACCACCTCGACATCGCCCACCAGTTGGACGTCCTCGCCCTGGTCCGGGCGAGCGGCCTCACCGTGCTGGCGGCGCTCCACGACCTGAATCTCGCCGCCGCCCACTGCGACCTCCTGTACGTGATCGCGGACGGCCGGATCGTCGCGTCGGGTCCGCCGCTCGACGTACTCCGGCCCGAGCTGCTCGCCGACGTGTTCGGCGTCCGCGCCCACCCCGTACGGCACCCGGTCACCGGCGCCGTCCAGCTCCTCTTCGACCTCCTTCCGACCACCCCCTGAGGAACACCCGTGCGCAGAACGCTCATTGCCGCCCTCTGTCTCACCGCCACCGTCACGGCCTCCGGCTGCGGCGCGAACGTCGAGACGGCCGACGACGCGCGGTCCCCGGCCGTCACCCTCACCAACTGCGGCCGCCAGGTCACCTACGACCGGGTGCCGCGCCGGGTGGTCACCAACGACGTCGGCATCACCGAGATCATGTTCGCGCTCGGCCTGGAGGACCGCATGGCCGGGTTCGCCATGCCCGACGACAAGGGCGACCTGACCGGCGTGCCCTGGAAGGAGGGCTACGAGAAGGTGAAGTGGCTCTCCAAGGATCAGCTCACCAAGGAGAACGTCCTCGCCGCCCGCGCCGACCTCGTCTTCGCCGGCTGGAACTACGGCTTCCGCGAGGAGGACGGCTTCACGCCCGACGCCCTGAAGAAGCTCGGCATCCCCTCCTACGTCCTCACCGAGTCCTGCCACAACGGCCGTTCGGGATCCGCCCGCGGCATCATGCCGCCCCTCGAAGCGCTCTACACCGACCTCACCAACCTCGGGAAGCTGTTCGGCGTCGAGGACCGGGCCGCCGCACTGGTCGCCGGCTTCAAGAAGCGGATCGCCGACGTCCGGGCGCAGGCACCCGAGGGCGCGGACCGGCCGGAGGTCTTCCTCTACGACAGCGGCCAGGACACCCCCTTCACGGCTGGCCGCTACGCCGCCCCGGAGCAGATCATCAGCGAGGCCGGTGGCGTCAACGTCATGCACGACGTCCAGGACTCCTGGACCACCGTCGGCTGGGAGACCGTCGTCGAGCGCGACCCGGACGTGATCGTGATCTGCGACTACGGGGACACGAGCGCCGAGCAGAAGAAGAAGTTCCTGCTGAACCACCCGCCGCTCCGCGGGGTCTCGGCCGTCAAGAACCGGCGCGTCTTCGTCCTCGACTACGTCGACCTCGTCGAGAGCCCCCGCAATCCGTCGGCCGTCGCCCGGCTGGGCGCGTATCTGCGCACGGTGGAGAAGCGCTGAACAACCGGGGTCCGACCCGCGCCTGCCCGAGGTCTGTCGGCGTCCGGCTACCCGGAGCCGACAGACCCCGCACCCGCTCGAAGGCACCGGCTCCCCCTGCCGGCACGGGCGCTGAGAAGATCGTCACCGAGCTGTGCTCTGCACCCGGCCCCGGAAGGAACGAACGAGATCATGCACGACAGCGTGGCCAACGGCCCGACGGAGGTCCGCGGATGACCGGCACCGACGAACACGCCACCGAGCCGTCCGTCCTGGTGCGCACCGAGGGACGGGCCGCCCACATCACCCTCAACCGGCCGCGGGCGCTGAACGCCCTGAACCACGAGATGGTGCACCTCGTCGACCGGGCCCTCACCGCCTGGGAGCACGATCCGGCCGTCGAGACGGTCGTCATCACCGGCGCCGGAGACCGGGGCCTGTGCGCGGGCGGCGACATCCGCGTCGTCCACGACGACGCGCGCGACGGGGACGGCACCGCCTCCGCGGCGTTCTGGCGCGACGAGTACCACCTCAACGCCCGCATCGCCCGCTACCCCAAGCCCTACGTGGCCGTCATGGACGGCATCGTGATGGGCGGCGGTGTCGGCATCTCCGCGCACGGCAGCGTCCGGATCGTCACCGAGCGCTCGCGGATCGCCATGCCGGAGACCGGCATCGGCTTCGTCCCCGATGTCGGAGGCACCTACCTGCTCGCCCACGCCCCCGGCGAACTGGGCACCCATCTCGCCCTGACCGGCACGTCGGTCACCGCGGGCGACGCCGTGCTGTGCGGCCTCGCCGACCACTTCGTCCCCTCCGCCGCTCTCCCCGCGTTCCTCGCCGACCTGGCGGACCGGTCCGTGCGGGAGGCCCTGACCCGCCACACCCAGCTGCCGCCCCCCGCCCGGCTGACGGACTGCCGTGCGTGGATCGACACCAGCTACGCGGCCGACACCGTGGACGAGATCCTCCGGCGGCTGGAAGCCTTCGGGGACCCCGCCGCCAAGGAGGCGGCCGAGACGCTGCTCAGCCGCTCGCCCACCGCGCTGAAGGTCACCCTGGCCTCGCTGCGCCGGGCCCGTCGGGCGGGTCCGCTGGAAAGCGTCCTGAACCAGGAGTACCGCGTCTCCTGCGCGTTCCTGGCCGCTCCCGACCTGGTGGAGGGCGTCCGGGCACAGATCATCGACAAGGACCGCGACCCGCACTGGACCCCGGCGACTCTCGCCGAGGTGACCGACGCGGACGTCGAGCGCTTCTTCGCGCCGCTCGGCGAACGCGAACTCGGGCTCGTGGTACCCGGCATCGGCCCGGACACGGGCGGGGCCGGCGGCTGACGCCTCCCGTCGACCTCCGTGGCCGGGCGCGCCGTTGACGCACCGCCCCCGCGGACCGGCCACCTGGTGCGAGAGGAAGATCACGCCAGGTGGCGCGGTCTTGGCCATGTACCCGCCACGCGGTACGGTCGGTCCGATAACGATGACGTCAGGACGGAAGCCGGTGGGAAATCCGGCACGGTCGCGCCACTGTGAACGAGACGCTCCAGCACGCTGGACACCTCGCAAGTCAGACCCGTAGACGTCATCCAGTGCACCACCGAGATGGGACGCGAACTCCCGAGGAGGTCCTGCCATGGCGCAGACCGTCGCTCCGCCGACAGCCACCACCCCCGTAGTGCCCGCCAAGCTGCCGTTGAAGGCGATCGCTCCCTGGGCGGTCTTCTTCGGCATCCTGATGCTGGTCCTGCTCTACTTCGTCGGCGCGGAACAGGGCGCCACCGCCGTCGTCTCGGGCGAGAACGTCCACGAGTGGGTTCACGACGCCCGCCACCTGCTCGGCTTCCCCTGCCACTGACGCGAGGGACAGAGCACACTCATGAACTCCGCAACGGTAAGAAACCTGCTCGTCCGCGGCATGCTCGCCGGCCTCGCGGCCGGCGTGCTCGCGCTGGTGGTCGCCTACTTCCTCGGTGAACCGAGCGTCGACAGCGCCATCGGCTTCGAGGAAGCGCACGCGCACGCCCATGGGCACGAGGTCGAACTCGTCTCGCGCAGCCTGCAGTCCACCGCCGGCCTGGCCACCGGTGTGCTGCTCTACGGGATCGCCTTCGGCGGCATCGCCGCGCTCGCCTACTGCTTCGCCCTCGGCCGCGTGGGCCGGTTCGGAGCGCGCGCGACCGCGCTGCTCCTCTCGGGCTGCGCGCTGCTCGCCGTCTACGTCGTGCCGTTCCTGAAGTACCCGGCCAACCCGCCGTCGGTCGGCGACCCCGACACCATCGGCAAGCGGACCACCCTGTACTTCCTGATGATGGTCCTCAGCGTGCTGCTGGCCGTCGCCGCCACCCTCCTCGGCAAGCGCCTCGCCCCGAGGACCGGCAACTGGAACGCGACGATCGTCGCGGTCGTGGCCTTCGCCGTCGTGATCGGCCTGGCCTACGAGTTCCTGCCCGTCGTCAACGAGGTGCCCGCGGACTTCCCGGCCACCCTCCTGTGGCGGTTCCGCCTCTCGGCCCTGGCCATCCAGGCCGCACTGTGGGGCGGATTCGGCCTGGTCTTCGGTGAGTTGGCCGAGCGCCTGCTGAACCCGAAGCCCGCAGCCGTCGGTTCCGGGCAGTCCGTCCCGGCCGCCGGCTGAGACCCCTGGCAACGTGAAGGGCCCCCGGCACCGGCCGGGGGCCCTTCACGTTCCCGCGGCACCGCGCGTACCCGGGGGCCGCCGAGGCCCCGCGAACCTCACTCCGCGCCCTGCGCGGGAAACGCCGGCCCGGTCCCGCGGCCCGACAGGCCCGCTCCCGTCCCCGCCGCTAACGGTCTCCGCCCCGGAAGGTCCTCAGGATCCGCTCCGCGGCGAGGGTCGCCGTCAACGACCCCTCGCGCACCTGCCGTTCGAGGTCCGGGGCCAGTGCACGGACCTCCGGATCGGCGTGCAGCCGGCCGAGAAGCTCGTCACGGACCATCGTCCAGGTCCAGTCGACCTGTTGGTCACGCCGCTTGTCCGCCAGCCGGCCGGACGAGTCGAGCAGCGTGCGGTGCTGCTCCAGCCGGTCCCACACGGTGTCCAGGCCCGCACCCTCACGGGCGCTGCAACTGAGCACGGGCGGCGTCCAGGCCGCGTCCTTGCCGTGCATCAGCCGCAGCGCACCGGCCAGTTCACGGGCCGCGGACTGGGCGTCGCGGGTGTGCGGTCCGTCCGCCTTGTTGACCGCGATCACGTCGGCCAGCTCCAGGACACCCTTCTTGATGCCCTGCAACTGGTCCCCGGTGCGGGCCAGCGTCAGCAGCAGGAAGGAGTCGACCATGTTCGCGACGGCGGTCTCCGACTGTCCGACCCCGACCGTCTCCACGAGCACGATGTCGTATCCCGCCGCCTCCATCACCACGATCGACTCCCGGGTCGCCTTGGCGACCCCGCCGAGCGTGCCGGCGGTGGGGGAGGGTCGGATGAACGCGTCCGGGTCCACGGCCAGCCGCTCCATCCGCGTCTTGTCGCCGAGGATCGAGCCGCCGGTACGGCTCGACGACGGGTCGACGGCGAGCACCGCGACCCGGTGGCCGAGCGAGGTCAGCATCGTGCCGAACGCGTCGATGAACGTCGACTTGCCGACACCCGGAACCCCGCTGATCCCGATCCGCCGCGCCCTGCCGCTGTGCGGGAGCAGCTCGGTCAGCAACTCCTGCGCCAGCGCCCGGTGCTGGGGGCGGGTGGACTCCACGAGGGTGATCGCGCGGGCGACCAGCGCCCGCCTTCCCTCGAGGACGCCCTTGACGTAGGTGTCGAGCGCGATCACAGCTCGTGCCCGAGGTCCGTCCCGAGCCGCCGGACGAGGTCGTAGGCCGCGTCCGGGATCACCGTGCCGGGCGGGAACACGGCCGCCGCGCCCATCTCCAGCAGCGTCGGAACGTCCTGCGGCGGGATCACCCCGCCGACCACGATCATGATGTCCTCACGGCCCTCCGACGCCAGCTCCTCGCGCAGCGCCGGAACGAGCGTGAGATGCCCCGCGGCCAGCGACGAGACACCCACGATGTGCACGTCCGCCTCCACCGCCTGGCGCGCCACCTCGGCGGGCGTCTGGAACAGCGGGCCGACATCGACGTCGAAGCCGAGGTCGGCGAACGCGGTGGCGATGACCTTCTGGCCGCGGTCGTGACCGTCCTGGCCCATCTTGGCCACCAGGATGCGCGGGCGACGGCCCTCGGCCTCCTCGAACGCGTCCACCAACGTGCGCGTGCGGTCCACGGACGGGGACTCCCCTGCTTCGTTGCGGTACACCCCGGAGATCGTACGGATCTGGCCCGCGTGCCGCCCGTACACCTTCTCCAGCGCGTCGGAGATCTCGCCGACCGTCGCCTTGGCGCGTGCGGCGCGCACCGCCAGCTCCAGCAGGTTGCCCTCACCGCCGGCCGCGCGCGTCAGCGCGTCGAGCGCGTCCTGGCACGCGCCCTCGTCTCGCTCCGCCCGCAGCCGCCGCAGCTTCTCGATCTGCTGCGTGCGCACGGAGGAGTTGTCGACCTTGAGGACGTCGATCTTCTCGTCGGTCTCGACCCGGTACTTGTTGACGCCGATGACCGGCTGGCGGCCGGAGTCGATCCGGGCCTGGGTACGGGCCGCCGCCTCCTCGATCCGGAGCTTGGGGATGCCGGCGTCGATGGCCTGCGCCATGCCGCCCGCCGCCTCGACCTCCTCGATGTGCTGCCAGGCCCGGCGCGCGAGGTCGTACGTCAGCTTCTCGATGTACGCGCTGCCGCCCCACGGGTCGATGACCCGGGTCGTGCCGGACTCCTGCTGGAGCAGCAACTGCGTGTTGCGGGCGATCCGCGCGGAGAAGTCGGTCGGCAGGGCCAGCGCCTCGTCGAGGGCGTTGGTGTGCAGCGACTGCGTGTGTCCCTGGGTGGCGGCCATCGCCTCCACACACGTACGTGTCACGTTGTTGAACACGTCCTGCGCGGTCAGCGACCAGCCGGAGGTCTGCGAATGGGTGCGCAGGGAGAGGGACTTGGAGTTCTGCGGGTCGAACTGCCTGACGAGCTTGGCCCACAGCAGGCGCGCCGCCCGCAGCTTGGCGACCTCCATGAAGAAGTTCATGCCGATCGCCCAGAAGAAGGACAGGCGCGGCGCGAACGCGTCGACGTCCAGGCCCGCTTCGCGGCCGGCCCGGATGTACTCCACGCCGTCGGCGAGCGTGTACGCCAGCTCCAGGTCGGCCGTCGCCCCCGCCTCCTGGATGTGGTACCCGGAGATGGAGATGGAGTTGTAGCGCGGCATCCGCTGCGAGGTGTACGCGAAGATGTCGGAGATGATCCGCATCGACGGCTTCGGCGGATAGATGTAGGTGTTGCGGACCATGAACTCCTTGAGGATGTCGTTCTGGATGGTCCCGGCGAGCTTCTCGGGCGGTACGCCCTGTTCCTCGGCCGCCACGATGTACAGAGCGAGAACGGGCAGCACGGCGCCGTTCATCGTCATCGACACGGTCATCCTGTCCAGCGGGATGCCGTCGAAGAGCTGCCGCATGTCGTAGATCGAGTCGATGGCCACGCCCGCCATGCCGACGTCGCCCGTCACGCGCGGGTGGTCGCTGTCGTAACCCCGGTGCGTGGGCAGGTCGAAGGCGATCGACAGGCCCTTCTGGCCTGCCGCCAGGTTGCGGCGGTAGAAGGCGTTCGACTCCTCGGCCGTGGAGAAACCCGCGTACTGGCGGATCGTCCACGGCTGGTTGACGTACATCGTCGGGTACGGGCCGCGCAGGTACGGCGCGACCCCCGGGTAGGTGTCGAGGAAGTCCAGGCCCTCGGTGTCCCGCCCGGTGTACAGCGGCTTGACCGCGATGCCCTCCGGGGTCTCCCAGAGCGCCTCGCCGCCGGTGGCCTTCGCCGCGGCGGCGCTCCACTCCTCGGCGGTGCCGTCGGCGGTGGGTGTCCCCAGTTCGATCCCGGAGAAGTCGGGGATTCCCATCAGGACACTCCCATGCGGTCGAGCGTGGCGGAGAGGACGGCGACGGCGTCGCAGCCCGCGAAGACGTAGGAGTCGACGCCCGGGTACTGCCCGGGACGGCCGGCGAGGAACACGTGCCGGGCCCCCGCCGCCGCGAGGGCCTCGGCCGTGCTCGCGGCCTGCTCCTCGTAGAGCGCGTCGCTGGAGCACAGGCAGGCCTCCGTGGCCCCGCTGTCCTCGAACGTGCCGTCCGTGACCGGCTCGACGCCGCCGGCCTGGAACAGGTTCGAGACGAACGTGGACCGCGCGGAGTGAGCGGCGGCGGGGCCGATGGTGGCCAGGTAGACGCGGGGCCGGGACCCGGTGGCGGCGAGGTGCGCGTCGGAGCGGGCCCGCAGCGCCTCGTACGCCTCGTCGCGCCGGACCCGGGGCAGGCCGCCCGACGGCGGGGCGGGGGCCGGTGCGCGTTCGACCAGGCGTTCGGCGAGATGCGGGAACTCGCTGACACCGGTGACGGGTTCACGTCGCGTGGCGAGCTTCGCCGAGCGCGCCGCCCAGGTCTTCGCCAGTTCGTCACCGATCCGGCCCGAGCGCAGCGCGGCGGCCTGACCGCCGTCCTGCTCGATCGAACGGAAGAACTCCCAGGCCGCGCCCGCGAGTTCGTCGGTCAGCCGTTCCACGTACCAGGAGCCGCCCGCGGGGTCGATGACCCGGGACAGGTGCGACTCCTCCATGAGGATCGTCGAGGTGTTGCGCGCGATGCGGCGCGCGAACGCGTCGGGCAGACCGAGGGCGTGGTCGAAGGGGAGCACGGTGACCGCGTCCGCGCCGCCGACACCCGCGGCCAGCGTGGCGATGGTCGTCCGCAGCATGTTCACCCACGGGTCGCGGCGCGACATCATCACCGGCGACGTCACGGCGTGCTGCACCTGCGCGCCCGCGGCCGGCGCCCCGCTCACCTCGGCGACCCGCGCCCACAGGCGGCGCGCCGCCCGGAGCTTGGCGATGGTCAGGAACTGGTCGGCGGTCGCCGCGTAACGGAACTCCAGCTGTGCGCAGGCCTGTTCGACGCTCAGGCCGGCCCGGGTCAGCTCCCGGAGGTAGGCGATGCCGGTCGCCAGGGAGGCGCCCAGCTCCTGCGCGGCCGATCCGCCGGCCTCGTGGTACGGCAGCGCGTCCACGGTCAGCGCCCGCAGCCCGGGGTAGTCCTCGGCGCACCGCCGCGCGAGGGCAGCGACCGGGGCGATGTCCGTCGGTGTGCCCGTGCGGGCCTCGTGGCCGAGCGGGTCGGCACCGAGGTTGCCCCGGACCGCACCCGGAGCCACACCCCGCTCTTCGTACAGCCGCAGCAGTTCCGCCGCCGCGGCCTCGGTGTCACGGCCCGCGTCGAGGACGACCGGCGCCAGGTCGAGATAGACGCCGTCCAGCACGGGGCCGAGCGAGCCGAGGGGGATGCCGCCCTCGCCGACGGCCAGCCACAACGAGGTGACGCCGTTCTCCAGGTCGCCGAGCACCAGCGCGTTGTCGCCGGCGGTGTGCCGCTGACGTACGTCCCAGCCCCCGGCGGTGCTCCCCTCGGGGCGGGCCGCCCGCACGAAGGGGGTGAATCCGGGAAGGCCGGGATCGGGAGCCGCGTCGCGCGCGGTGTACAGGGGCTTGGTGCGGAGCCCGTCCTCCAAGGAGGTCGACAGCGCGTCCTCGGCAGACGCGCCCGAGACCTCCTTGCCCGACTTGCGCAGCACGCCCTCCACCAGGAGCTGCCACTGGTCATGGGTCGCGGACGGGAACTCGGCGGCCAGCGCGAGCCCGTCATTGGGCAGGACTGTCATGCTCGGATGCTAGGCCAGAGTTCTCGAGCGGCAGCAGAGGCGGCGCCTGTGACCTTGGCCTCTTGGCTTCGGTGATCCAGATCTCAGGGGTCCGGGCGGGTGCCCGGCAGCGGTACGGGCCGGGGCCGGGAGCACGGCGGACCGTGCGCCCGGCCCGGGTGGGACATCCGGGTCGGAAGGGGTCACGCGGCGGGGGCCGGCACCTTCGTCGCGGGGTCGCCGTCGACGGCGGCGGCCAGCTGGGGCACCAGCCGGTCGAGCATGTACGGCAGGCTGAGCACCGTCACGAAGGAGACGGAGTTGCCGTAGTCGCTGCTCTCCTTGATGTAGACCTCACGCTGCTGCCGCGCCACCTTCAGGTCGCCGTACAGGGCGTCCTTGTGCAGCTTGGCCTCGTCCTCGGCCGGGTTCCCGGCGATCCAGACGATCGCGTCGGTGTCCAGCAGGTCGGTGCGCTCCTTGCTGATGTTGGCGCCGAACTCGTCCCCGATGACCTTGTCGAGATCGCTGGGGAGGGTGAAGCCGAGGTCGGTCAGGACGCGCGAACGGGGGTCCTGGCTGCCGAACACGAAGGTGCCCTCGTACGGTGTGGCCACGACGCCCTTGGACTTGGCGAACGCCGGGTTCTTCGCTGCGGCGGCCTTGAAGTCGGCCTCGACCGCGTTCACCACCGAGGTGGCCCTGGCCTCCTGGCCGAGCGCCTTGCCGATGATCTCGGTCTGCTTCTGCCAGGGCACACCGAAGTCGTTGTACTCCTTCGGCTGGGCCACCACGGGGGCGAACTTCGACAGGGTGGTGTACTGCGCCTTCGTGAGGCCGCCGTAGACCGCGAGGATCAGGTCCGGGTGCAGGGCCGCGATCTTCTCGGTCTGCGGGCCGGTGCCGGTGTCCTTCAGGACGGTGGGGGTCGTGGCGTCCCCGAGCTTGTCGGTGGCCCAGGGACCGATGGCGCCCTTGTAGCCGCCGAGCCATTCCGTGGTGCCGACGGGCACCTTGCCGAGGGCCAGCACGGAGTCCTGGTCGGTCAGACCGACCGTGACGATCCGCCGGGGCTCGGCCTTGACGGTGGTGCTGCCGTACTTGTGGGCGATGGTGACGGGAAAGGCCTTGTTCGCGGCGGCGGGCTTCTCGGAACCGGCTCCGGAGCCGTCCGAGGAGCCGCAGGCCGCGACGGTGCCGAAGAGCAGGAGGGCCGAGGCGAGCGCCGCGGCGAGCCGGGTGCCTCTCAGGGAGCCGAGCATCAGTGGTCCTTCAGGGTCGGAGCGGTGAGGGTGTGCGGGGGGTGTTCGGGCGTCGCGCGCGTCCCGGACCAGGCCTGCCAGAGCGAGGCGTAGGTGCCGTCGGCCGCGCACAGCTCGTCGTGGTGGCCGCTCTCGACGATCCGGCCGTCCTCCATGACGACGATCCGGTCCGCGGCGGCGGCCTGCGTGAGGCGGTGGGCGACGACGAGGGCCGTCCGGCCCTCGACGGCCCGGGCGGCGGCCTTCTCCAGGAGGCGGGCGCCGGTGCTGCCGGCCTCGGCCGTCGCCTCGTCGAGCACGGCCACCGGCGGGTCGGCCAGGACCAGGCGGGCCAGGGCGAGTTGCTGCACCTGGGCGGGGGTGAGGCGGTGGCCGCCCTCGCCGACGACCGTGCCGAGGCCCTCGGGCAGGGCCTCGACCCAGTCGAGCGCCTCGACGACGGCCAGCGCGGTGCGCAGGTCCTCGTCGGTGGCCGCGGCCCGGGCCAGCCGCAGGTCCGCGGCGAGCGGCCCCGCGAAGACGTGGGTCTCCTGGGTCACCAGCGCGACCCGGAGCCTGTCGTCGGGGAGGCCGGAGCCGGCCAGCCGGACCGAACCGGCGGTCGGCCGGTGCACGCCCGCGATGAGTTTGGCGAGCGTCGTCTTGCCCGCGCCGCTGGGGCCCACCAGGGCCACCCGTTCCCCGGCGCGTAGCGTCAGGCTCACGTCCCGCAGGACGGGCCTTCCGGGCGTGTAGGCGTGGTGGAGGCCGGTCACGGTGACCGTGCCGGGTCCGTCGTCGGCGGGGCCCGGCTGCCCGGGAACGGCGGCCGCCGGTCCGGCCTCGACGGGCGCGGGGTCCGCGACCCCGACGAGTCGGTTGAGCGCGGCGGTGGCGGTCTGGGCGTCGTCGAGGAGCACCAGGGCGGAGTTCACCGGCGTGAACAGGCTGTGGAAGTACAGCGCGGCGGCGGTCGCCGTGCCGATGGACACGGATCCGGCGCGCACCAGCAGGAACCCGGTGACGAGGACGGCGGCGAGCCCCGAGTACTCCGCGATGTGCAGCCGGTTGTAGAAGCGCAGCACCAGTTTGACCCCGCGCATCGTCAACTCCACCGCGGCGGAGGAGCGTTCGGTGACGTGCCCGGTGTGCTCCTCCTCCAGCCGGTACGCCCGTACGGTGCCGGCGCCGGAGATGGTGTCGAGCAACTGCTGCTGCTGGGCGCCGGTCGCGATGCGCTCGCGGGCGTACAGCGGCACGGCGTTGCGCAGGTACCAGCGCGCGGTGTGCGCCTGGACGGGTACGGCGACGAGGGCGGCGAGCAGGAAACGCCAGTCGAGCGCGGCCATCGCCGCCAGGGTGAGCACGATGGCCAGGACCGAGCGGGCGAGCTCCGGCAGCGCGGAGCGGACGGCCTCGCCCACCCGGGCCACGTCCCGGGTGACACGGGCGGTGAGGTCTCCCGTGCCGGCCTTCTCGACCTGCTCCAGGGGCAGGCGCAGCGCCCGGTCCACGAACAGTTCGCGCAGCCGGGCGAGCACGCTCTCGCCGAGCCGTGACACCAGGGAGAGCCCGAGCGCGGTGGTGCCGCCCTGGACGAGGGCGACCACGACCAGCAGGACGACCGGGAGGGTGAGATCCCCGGGCGGCCGCCGGTCGGCCACGACGTCCACCATGTGTCCGAGCAGCGGCTGGACGAGCAGTCCCACCGCGGTGGCCGCGACCATCGTCACGAGGGAGCCGAGCGCCAACCTGCTGTAGGGGCACGTCAGTTCGCGCACGGCGGCGCGTGTCCTCGCCGGGGTCGCGGTGGGAAGGAGTTCTCGGGCGGTCATCGCTTCCTCGTTCCGGTCCGCCGGGGTGCCGCTCACGCCAGCACCGCCGAGCGGTAGATCGCGTGGCGCCGCACCAGCTCGGCGTGCGGAGCGGTGTCCGTGACCCGGCCGTCGTGGAGGAGCGCCACCCGGTCGGTGACCGCGAGGAGGGCGGGGCTCGTCGTCACGAGGACGGTGGTGCGCCCCTCGCGGATGTCGCGGATGCCGGACGCGATGCGGGCCTCGGTCACCGTGTCGACCGCCGTGGTCGGTTCGTGGACCACGAGGACCGGCCGGTCCGCCGCCAACGCGCGGGCGAGGGCCACTCGTTGGCGCTGGCCGCCCGACAGGGAGCGGCCCTGTTCGCTGACCGCGGTGTGCTCGCCGTCCGGCAGCGTCTCGGACACCTGGGTCACCCCGGCCGCGCTCATCGCCGGTTCGGGCGGCGCGGCCTCGGGGGCGGCGGCGGTCACGTTGCCGCGGACGGTGCCCTCGAAGAGGTCCGCGTCGTGTTCGGCGACGAGGACGGCCGTAC
Organism: Streptomyces sp. NBC_01428; assembly: GCF_036231965.1. Classification (NCBI taxonomy): domain Bacteria; kingdom Bacillati; phylum Actinomycetota; class Actinomycetes; order Kitasatosporales; family Streptomycetaceae; genus Streptomyces; species Streptomyces sp. NBC_01428. The sequence continues at coordinate 8,450,035 of NZ_CP109499.1, forward strand.
GGATCCCGGCCGGGTCCAGGTCGCGCAGGGACACCCCGTCCAGTTCGACCGATCCGGCGTCGGGGTCGGCCTGGCGGCTCAGACAGCGCAGCAGATCGGCGGCGTGGGCGGGGTCGGTCGCGACCACCCCGAGGAGTTCGCCGGGGACGATGTCGAGGTCGACGCCCCGCAGCCCGCCGTGCCGTACTCCGGTCAGCCGTACGGCGCCCCGCACCGGGCTCGGCAGCGGACTGCCGCCGGCGGTGACGGCGGGCGCGCCGGCCAGCACCTCCGCGATCCGGGTCGCCGAGGCGCGGCCCTGGGCGAGTTCGGCGTTGACCCAGGCGAGGACTTCCAGGGGGCCGATGAGGAAGAGGGCGAGGCCGACCGCCGAGACCAACTGGCCGAGGCTGATGGTGCCTTCCGCTGCCAGCCGTCCGCCGACCAGGGCGACGGCGGCGATCAGGCAGCCGGTCAGGGCGAGGACCATGCCGCTCTGGAAGGCCTGCGCCCGGGCGGCACGCAGGGTGGCACGCAGGGAGTCGCGGCTGGTGGCGCGGTAGCGTTCGATGGCCGCCGACTCGCCTCCGATGCCCTTGAGGACGCGCAGACCGGCCACCAGGTCGGCGGCGACGGCCGAGGCATGTGCGGCCTGTTCCTGCTCGGCCTCGCTCCGGGTCTCCAGCGGCTTGCTCAGCAGGTGGCCGAGCCACAGCAGTACCGGAGTGCCCACCAGGACGACGAGGCCGAGGGTGACCGAGGTCCGCAACAGCACGATCGCGCAGGTCGCGATGCCCACCAGTGCGGCGATCCCCAGCGTGAGGGCCATGTTGACGGCTCCGACCCGCTTGGCGTCCTCGGTCGCGATGCTGGCCAGCGCGCCGGGGAGCCTGCCCTTCTCGGCGCCGCCGCCGGGGTGCAGGACCCGGCGAATGAGGGTGATACGCAAGGAGTGTTCGGCACGGACGGCGGCGAGTTCGCCCGACCACGCGCCGATCCGGAAGCTCAGGGCCAGTCCTGCGTAGACCGCGGCCAGGACCCCGAGCCACAGGACGAGGGCGCCGGTGTCGGAGCCGGTGACGGCGCGGTCGATGACGACGCCGATGAGGGCGGGGACGAGGGCCTCGCCGATCTGGTGCCCGGAACCGAAGAGGGCACTGAGCGCCACCCGTCCGCGTTGTCCCGTGACCGATTCCCTCAGGACGCCACGCCCCGACGGATGTGCAGCACTCATCCATACCCCTCCGGGAAAGGACATCGAAACTTAGGTGAGGCTACCTTAAGTTTGAACTGCCGGGCCGGTGTCCGGGCGACAAGGACCGTCCCCCCGGCAGGAGGGACGGCGCGCAGGGCGATGCCGTCCCTCCTGATCCCAACTGCCCGTGTCTACACGACGGTTCGGGCGGCGTCGTCGGTCCGCGCGGCCGTGTCGTCCGCCCGGTGGGCGAGCAGCGAGTCGAGGATCTCGCCCGAACGCACGGCCGTGGTCGACAGCAGGGTCGAGGTGAGACCGTGCGTGTGCTCGGTCGCCCCCTGCACATAGATGCCGGCCGTCACCTCGGACGTGAACTCGACCCGGTGGTCCCGGCCGACCAGGACGGCGTCCTTGTCGTCGCGCAGGCAGAGCTTCGCTGCCCGGCCCAGCAGCGCGTCCAGGTCCCGGGGGCGGTAACCGGTGGCGTGGACGAGCAGGTCCGAGGAGATGATCTCCCGTTCTCCGGTGGGGAGATACTCCACCGTGACGTCCAACCGGTCCTCGCGGGCCTGTACGTCGCGGATGCGGGAGACGTTGCGCAGGCGCAGCCGTTCCCGCCCGAGGACCTTCTCGCGGTACATGGTGGCGTACAGCGACTCGATGAGATCCATGTCGACCACCGAGTAGTTGGTGCTGCGGTGGTAGTCGACCAGTGACTGCTTCACCTCCGGGGCGGACCGGAAGTAGACGTCCACCGCCTCCGGGTCGAAGATCCTGTTGGCGAACGGGCTGTCGTCGGCCGGGGTGTAGCCGTACTTGGCGAAGACGGCGCAGATCTCCGTGTCCGGGAAGGACCGGTGCAGGTAGTCGACGGCCTCGGCGCCGCTCTGCCCGGCCCCGAGCACCAGAATGCGGCCCACCGGTGCGCCCGTGCTGGTCAACTCGGCCACCCGCGGAACGAGTTCGCTGTTGTGCCAGACACGGTCCGACAGTGCGGTACCGGGCGGCAGATGAGGCTCCAGTCCGACGGCGACCGAGATGTTGCGGGCCCGCCGGGTCACCGTGCGCTCCGGTGATCCTGGCACCCGGCTCGTCACGTCGAACCAGCGGACCTCGCCGTCGTCCGACGTCACCGGCTCCACGGAGAGCACCTCGCAGTCGTAGCCCACGAGGTGCGCGAGCCGGGCCGCGGCCCACTCGAAGTACTCGTGGAACTCGATCCGCAACGGGAAGAGGGTCTTCGCGTTGAGGAAGTCCACCAGCCTGCCGCGTTCCCGCAGGAAGCAGAGGAAGGTGAAGTCGCTGGTCGGGTTCCGCATCGTGACGAGGTCCTTGAGGAAGGACACCTGCATCGTCGCGTCGTCGATCAGCATGCCGCGGTGCCAGCCGAAGGAGGGCTGACGCTCCAGAAACTCCGCGCGGATCCGGTCCTCGGTCGATGCCCCGGCGTTGTGCTCCTCAATGGCGATGGCCAGTGCGAGATTTGACGGTCCGAAACCGATCCCGATCACGTCATGTATGGCGTCAGGTTCGTCGTGCAGTGCGTTCACCGCAACTTCCCTTCCCTTGGGCGCCCCTGATGGTAAATAAGGTTAGCCTTACCTTGCAATGGTGGTCTCCAAGAGAGGATCGACTATGCGGGTCGTCATGTTCGGCTACCAGACCTGGGGGCATCGCACGCTCCAGGCTCTGCTGGAGTCCGACCACGAGGTGGTTCTGGCGGTCACCCACCCCAAGAGCGAGCACGCCTACGAGAAGATCTGGGACGACTCCGTGGCCGACCTCGCCGAGAAGCACGGCATCCCGGTACTGCTGCGCAACCGGCCCGACGACCCGGAACTCCTCGCCGCCCTGCGGGACGCCGAGCCCGACATCATCGTCGCCAACAACTGGCGCACCGTGCTGCCGCCGGAGGTCTTCGACCTCCCCCCGCACGGCACGCTCAACGTCCACGACTCCCTGCTGCCGGCCTACGCGGGCTTCTCGCCCCTCATCTGGGCGCTGATCAACGGCGAGCGCGAGGTCGGTGTCACCGCGCACCGCATGAACGCCGAACTGGACGCCGGGGACGTGCTGTTGCAGCGGGCGGTCCCGGTCGGCCCCGCCGACACCGTGACCGACCTGTTCCACCGCACCGTGGACCTGATCACCCCCGTGGTGACCGAGTCCCTCGACCTGATCGCGTCCGGCCGGGCCCACTGGATACCGCAGGACCGCAGCCGCGCCAGCTTCTTCCACAAGCGCTCGCTCGAGGACAGCCGGATCGACTGGACCTGGCCCGCCGAGGACCTCGAACGGCTGGTGCGCGCCCAGTCCGACCCGTATCCCAACGCCTTCACCCACCACCGGGGCGAACGCCTGCGCATCGTCGAGGCGTCGGTGTCGCGGGGCTGCTACGGCGGCACCCCGGGGCGGATCTTCATCCGCGAGGGGGACGGGATCGTGGTCGTCGCCGGCGCGGAGGCCCGCAACGGCCGGCTGCGCGGGCTGCTCGTCCGGCGGGTGCGCACCGAGGACGGCACCGAGCACGCGGCCACCGACTACTTCCGGACCATGGGCGGCTACCTCACCGCTCGTCCGTGAGCGGCCCGCTCGGGCTCGTCGACCGGGCCGCGCCGGAGGAGCGCCGGGAAACCCCGGAAGGCCGCACGGTCGTCGTGAAGTACGGCGGCCACGCGATGGCCGACGAGCCGCTGCGGCGGGCCTTCGCGCAGGACGTCCTCGCCCTGCGCAGCAGGGGTGTGCGGACCGTCGTGGTGCACGGCGGCGGCCCGCAGATCGGCGCCCACCTGGACCGCCTCGGCCTCAAGTCCGCCTTCCTGAACGGGCTTCGGGTCACCACGCCCGAGACCATGGACGTGGTGCGGATGGTGCTCTCCGGCAAGGTCCAGAAGGAACTGGTCGGACTGCTCAACGAGGACGGGCCGTACGCCGTCGGGCTCAGCGGCGAGGACGCGCGCACGCTCACCGCCGTCAAGCGATTCGCCGACGTGGGCGGTGAGCGCGTGGACATCGGCCTCGTCGGCGACGTGACGCGGGTCAACACCGCTGTTCTCGGACTGCTGTTGGAGCACCGGCACATTCCGGTGGTCTCGTCCGTGGGCCGGGGCGAGGACGGCCAGGTCTACAACGTGAACGCGGACACGGCCGCCGGAGCGGTCGCCGCCGCGCTCGGAGCCGACGCGCTGGTCGTCCTGACCGACGTGCCGGGCCTCTACGCGGACTGGCCGGACAGCGAACGGGTCGTCGACCGGATGACCGCGGTCGAACTGGAGGGTCTGCTGCCGCGGCTCGGCGGCGGGATGGTGCCCAAGATGGAGGCGTGTCTGCGGGCCGTGCGCGCCGGAGTGGGAGCGGCCCGGGTGCTCGACGGCCGGGCGCCGCACGCCCTGCTCGACGGTCTGTCGGGGCGCCGCGGGATCGGCACGACGATCGTGCCGGACCGCACGCCGTAAGGGCCCGACCGGGCCTGCGAGGACCGGTCGCGCGAGGCGGGATGCCCCGCGCGGCCGGACATCCGCGCAGGCCCCCTCGGCGGGGGAGGGGTGCCCTCAGTCGGCGCCCTGCGCGACGCGCTCCAGGGCGGGGGCTCCGTGGTGCCGTCCCATCGGGATGACCAGCGGGGTGTCGCTCACCGGGTCCGTGGTGATGCGGCAGTTGAGATCGAAGACGTCCTCGACGGTCTCCACCGTGATGACCTCGGCGGGGGAGCCCTCGGCCACGATCCGTCCCGACTTCATGGCGACGACGTGATCGGCGTACCGGCAGGCCTGGTTGAGGTCGTGGAGCACCATCACGATCGTCCGGTGCTCCCGGCGGTTGAGATCGGTGATCAGGTCCAGCACGTCGATCTGGTGGGCCAGGTCCAGATAGGTGGTGGGTTCGTCGAGGAGCAGCACCTCGGTCCCCTGCGCGACCGCCATGGCGATCCAGGCGCGCTGACGCTGCCCGCCGGACAGCTCGTCGACCGGACGGTCCGCGAGGTCGGTCATGCCGGTGGCGGCCAGTGCCTGCCGTACGGCCTGCTCGTCCGCCCGCGACCACTGCCGCCACCAGGTCTGGTGCGGCGAACGGCCCCGGTTGACCAGGTCGATGACGGTCAGGCCCTCGGGTGCGACGGGACTCTGCGGCAGGATGCCGAGCCGCTGCGCGAGTTCCCTGGACGGCATGGAGTGCAGCGCCCGCCCGTCCAGCTCGACCGTTCCCGCGCGCGGTGCCATCAGCCGGGCCAGCGCGCGCAGCAGGGTGGACTTGCCGCAGGCGTTGGCGCCGACGATCGCGGTGATCCGGCCGGGCGGCACGACGAGATCCAGTTCGTCGACGACCGTCCGGCTGTCGTAGCCCAGTCGCAGGCCGTTCGCCCGCAGGTCCGGGCCCGCGCCCGGTGTTCGGTCGGAGGGCGGGGACGTCACCGACAGGGGATCGGCCGACGTGGGACGAGCCGACATGGGATCAACCTCCTGAGCCCGCGCGGTTGGCGCGGACGAGCAGCCAGAGCAGGATCGGCGCGCCGAGGACGCCGGTGACGATGCCGACCGGGAGTTCCGTGCCGGAGATGAGCGTGCGGGCGATGAGGTCGCTGCCGAGCACCACGAGGGCGCCGGTGAGTCCGGAGGCGACAGTGGGCGGCCAGGCGGTTCGGGCCAGGCGCTGTGCGATCTGCGGGGCGGCGAGCGCGACGAAGGCCACCGGGCCGGCCGCCGCCGTGGCGAACGCGATCAGACCGACGCCGGTGAGCAGGACGGCGAGGCGGACGGACTGGACCCGGGTGCCGAGGCCGGTGGCGACGTCGTCGCCGAGCTGGAGCGTGCGCAGCAGCCGGCCGAGCAGCAGCGAGGCCGGGAGCAGGACCGCCAGGGCGGCGGCGAGGGGGCGGGTCTCGTCCCAGGTGCGGCCGTTGAGGTTGCCCACCAGCCAGCCGAGGGCGGCCTGCGCCTCGAAGCGTCCGCCCTTGGCCATCAGGTAGTCGGTCGCGCTCGCGCACATCCAGGAGACGCCGATGCCGACCAGGATGATCCGGTAGCCGGTGGTGCCGCGCCGCCAGGCCAGCAGGTAGACGAGCAGGGCCGTGGCCAGGGCCCCGACCAGGCCGAGCGTCTGGGTGCCGAGACCGGCGTCCCAGCCGAGCACGAGTCCCGCCACCACGGCGGTGCCCGCTCCCTGGGTGAGGCCGATCATGTCGGGGCTGGCCAGCGGGTTGCGGGTCATCGTCTGGAACAGCGCGCCCGAGACGCCGAACGCGACACCGGCCAAGAGGCCGACGAGGGCCCGCGGCAGCCGGAGGTCCTGGACGACGAGCACGGTGCCGGGATCGCCGGCACCGCCCAGGGCGCGTACGACGTCCGTGAAGGCGATCGGATAGTCGCCGATCGTCAGGCCCCAGCAGAACAGCAGGAAGGCGCCGACGCCGAGAACCAGACACAGGGCGACGAGCCGGGGCCGCACGATCCCCGACACGGGCGGGACGGCGAGACGGTAGGCGCGGAACGCCGAGGGGAGATGCGTCGGGGGCGAAGACGCCTTCCCGGGCCGGGAGTCGAGGGTCCGTACGGCCGGCTTCGTCATGTCACACCTCCGCCAGGCGCTGGCGTCGGACCAGGGCGATGAAGAACGGGCCTCCGATGAAGGCGACGATCACCCCGGCCTGGACCTCGGTGGGCCGGGCGACGATCCGCCCGACGATGTCCGCGGTCAGCAGCAGGCACGGGGCCAGCACCGCCGACAGGGGCAGCAGCCAGCGGTGGTCGGGGCCGAGGCCCGCGGAGCGGGCGAGCACCCGGGCGATGTGCGGCACGACGAGTCCGACGAAGACGACGGGGCCGATCACGGCGACGGCCGCGCCGGTGAGGAGGGTGACCGCGGCGACCCCCTGGAGCCGGACCAGACCCAGTCGGCGCCCGAGCGAGGCCGCCACGTCGTCCCCGAGGGCGAGGCTGTTGAGCGCCGGTGCGCAGGCCAGCGCCAGCAGTGTGCCCACCGCGAGGAAGGGCAGGATCCGCCAGACGGTGGCGGCGTCCTGGTCGGCCATGGAGCCCGCGGACCAGAAGCGGTAGCGGTCCAGTGCGTCCGGGTCGGTGAGCGCGATCGCGCTCGTCAGGGAGGACAGCATCGAGGTCACGGCGATTCCGGCGAGCGCCAGTTTCACCGGGGTCAGGCCGGACCGGCCCAGCCTTCCGAGGACGTACACCAGCACGCTGGCCGCAAGGGCCCCGGCGAAGGCGAACCAGACGTATCCGTAGAACGACCCGAACCCGAAGACTCCCACGGCCACCACGATGGCGAAGGAGGCGCCGGCGCTCACACCGAGGACGCCCGGGTCGGCGAGCGGGTTGCGCGTCAGCGCCTGCATCAGCCCGCCCGCCAGGCCCAGTGCGGCACCGGCGGCGAGTCCCAGCGTGGTCCGGGGGACGCGGGCGGTCCAGACGATGTTGTCGACCAGTCGGCTGGGCGCGTGGCCGAACAGTGCCCGGACCACCTCGTCCAACGGGATGCCGGCCGCGCCGACGGCGATCGACAGCAGACAGAGCACGATCAGCACCGTGCCCAGCGACGCCACGAGAAGGACCGGGCGGATGTGCTTGCCCCCGGTCACCTTGCGGTCTCCAACGGCCAACTCCCTTAGGTTAGGCAGGCCTTAATCGTAGTGGGCAACTCGACGATCGCCGAGACCAGGGCCTTTTGGTTAGGTAATCCTTACCTTAGTATGGCCGCGGTCCTCCGGCTTGAGCCGGTTCCGCGCATTCGGAAGGCACGGTCACCTGTGTCCGGTATCGAAGATCGTGTGTCTGGCGTCGACGACGGTGCGGCGGCGGCCTACTGGCGCCGGCGGCTCGACCCGCTTCCCCAAGAGGCCGCCCTGCCCGTCGACTTCCCCTACCCGGCCGGTCCGGGCGGCGAGCGCCGTGTCGTGAGCCGGGCCCAGGCGGGCACGGCCGACGAGGCGACCCTGCTGTCCGCCTTCGTCGCCCTGCTGCACCGCTACGGCGGAGCGCGCGACATCACCGTCGGGTACGACGGACTTCCGCTCCGGGTCGGGTTCGACGGCGGCACCGACTTCTCCACGCTGGTCGAGCGGGTGGCCGCCGCGATCACGGAGGCGCGCGCCCATCACGTCGAACTCCCCGCGCTCGTAGCGCAGTTGCACCCGGAGCCCACCCGCGGCGGCGGCCTCCTGTTCAACACGGAGTTCCGCACGAATCCGGCCGCGACGGCGGACCAGGAGGCGACGCCGGCCGGCCGAACCGGCGCCCCGCTGGACCTGACACTCGAAACAGCCCCGGGAGAAGTGCGCCTGACCTACCGTCACGACCTCTTCGAGGACAGCACGGCGCACCGCGTCGCCGGCCACTTCACGACGCTGCTGGCCGACGCCCTCGCACGGCCCCACACGCCCGTCGGCGAACTCGAGCTGCTCGGCGCCGAGGAGCGCCACCGCGTCCTGGAGGAGTGGAACGACACCGGCCACGACGTGCCCGTCCGCACCTGGCCGGAGATGTTCGCCGAACAGGTCCGCCTGCGCCCGGACGCCGTCGCGCTCGTCTTCGAGGACACCCGGCTGACGTACGCCGAACTCGACGAGCACGCCAACCGTCTGGCCCACATCCTGATCGCGCGGGGGGCCGGACCGGAGCGCGTCGTGGCGCTGGCGGTGCCCCGCTCCGCCGAACTGATCATCGCCGAGGTCGCGGTGCTCAAGGCGGGGGCCGCCTATCTCCCCGTCGACACCGACTACCCGGCCGACCGCATCGCGTACATGCTGGCCGACGCCCGTCCCGCCTGCCTGATCACCACCGCGGACGTGACCGACGACATCCCTCCCTGCCCGGGCATGGACCGGGTCGTCCTCGACGAACCGTCCACCGCAAGGGAGTTGGCCGCGAACCCGGTCCACGACCCGGGGACCGCCGACCGCGGACCACTGGAGACCACCGGCGCGGCCTACGTCATCTACACCTCCGGATCCACCGGCCGCCCCAAGGGCGTGGTGCTCTCCCATGCCGGCGTCGCCAAACTGGTGGCCACCCAGACCGAGCGGTTCGGGATCGGACCGCACAGCAGGGTCCTCCAGTTCGCCTCACCGAGCTTCGACGTCGCCTTCTGGGACCTGTGCCTCGGCCTGCTCTCCGGCGGCCGGCTCGTCGTCGTCCCCACCGAACTGCGGGTGCCCGGCGCGCCGCTCGCCGACCACGCCCACGCCCACGGCATCACCTTCATGATCCTCCCGCCGGCGCTGCTCGCCGCGATGCCCGAGGACGTCGAACTCCCGCCCGCCACCCTGCTGGCGGGCACCGAGCGCGTCTCGCCCGAACTCGTCGGCCGGTACGCGCGCGGCAGGATGATGTTCAACGCGTACGGCCCCACCGAGGCCACCACCAACTCCACCCTCGGCCTGTGCGACCCCGACACCCCTGCCGGCACCATCGTGCCCATCGGTGTCCCCGACCCGGGGACCCGCGCCTATGTCCTGGACGCCCGGCTGAAGCCCGTCCCGGCCGGTGTCGCGGGCGAGCTGTACCTCGGCGGCGCCGGACTGGCCCGCGGCTATCTCGGACGGCCCGACCTGACGGCCGAGCGCTTCGTCGCCGACCCCTTCGGGGCGCCCGGCGAACGTCTCTACCGCACCGGCGACCTCGTACGCTGGAAGTCCGACGGACGCCTGGAGTTCCTCGGGCGCGCCGACGCCCAGGTGAAGATCCGCGGCTTCCGTGTCGAACCCGGCGAGATCGAGTCCGTGCTCCGCGCCCACCCCGCGGTCGACCAGGCCGCCGTCGTCATCCGCGAGGACCGGCCCGGCGACCGCAGACTCGCCGCCTACGTCGTGCCCTCCCTGGAGACCGGAACGGGAGGCGACGGCAGCGAGCAGGTCCAGGAGTGGAAGGACCTCCACGAACTCCTCTACTCCGCGGCGGGTTCCGAGGGCGACCGCGACACCGTCGCGGCCGAGGCCGGCCCGTCCGCCGCCTTCCGCGAGAACTTCGCGGGCTGGAACAGCATGTACGACGGACTGCCCATCCCCGTCGAGGAGATGCGGGAGTGGCGCGAGGCGACCATCACCCGCATCGGTGAACTGGCCCCCCGCCGCGTCCTGGAGATCGGTGTCGGCAGCGGACTGATCCTCTCCCGCGTGGCACCCGACTGCGTCGAGTACCGGGGCACCGACCTCTCCGAGGAGGCGGTTCGCGCCCTGCGGACCCAGGTGGAGGCGGTGGACGGCCTCGCCGACCGGGTCCGGCTCGACGCCCGCCCCGCCCACGACACCACCGGCCTGCCCCGCGACCACTTCGACACGATCGTCCTCAACTCCGTCGCGCAGTACTTCCCCGGCGCCGACTACCTCGCCGACGTGCTCCGCGCCGCGGGAGAACTCCTCGCCCCGGGCGGCAGCGTCTTCGTCGGCGACGTCCGCAACACCCGCCTGCTGGGCTGCCTGCGCGCCGCCGTGGAGACCCGCCGTGCCACCGGCCCCCAGGACCGCAAGGCCCTGCGCACCGCGGTGGAACGGTCCATGGCGTGGGAGAGCGAACTCCTCCTGGACCCCGACTTCTTCGCCGCACTCGACGGCTTCGACGCCGACATCCGCGTCAAGCGCGGCAGCCACCACAACGAACTGACCCGGTACCGCTACGACGTCGTGCTGCGCAAGCGGTCCACAGCCGCCACGACGGCAGGACCGGACGCCCGCACCGCCACCGCGCCGTCGCACGCCGTCGCGTGGTCCGAACTGCGCGGGCTCGACGCCCTCGACGCGCTGATCGCCGACCGCCGGACCCCGCTCCGCGTCACCGGTGTGCCCAACGCCCGTCTCACGGAGGACCTGGCCGCCCTGACGGCCCTCGACGACAGCAGCCGCACCCCCGCGCCCGCCGACGCCCCCGACCCGGAGGCCTTCCACACGCTCGGCGCCCGGCACGGCCACCAGGTCGTCGTCACCTGGAACGGCACCGCCACCGACGGCAGCCTCGATGTCCTGATCGCCCCCGACGGGACCCCGCTCGCCGGACACTACGAGCCCGCAGGCACCGTCCCGCGGGCCAACCGGCCCGCACCCTTCCGCGACGTCAACTCCCTGATGAAGAACCTGCGTTCGTACGTCGCCGGACAGCTCCCCGAGTACATGGTGCCCGCGGCGCTCGTCGCCCTCGACCGCCTCCCGGTCACCCCCAGCGGCAAACTCGACGCCGCCGCGCTGCCCGCCCCCGACTACGCCGCCCTCAGCTCGGGTCGCCCGCCGCGGGACGCCCGCGAGGAGTCGCTGTGCGCCGCCTACGCCGATGTGCTGGGCCTGGACGCGGTCACCATCGACGACGACTTCTTCGCCCTCGGCGGCGACAGCATCACCGCCATCCAGCTCCTCGTCCGCGCCCGCAGGACGGGACTGCGTCTCAGCTCCCGCGACGTCTTCCGGCACCGCACCGTCGCCGCGCTCGCCGAGGCCGCCGTCGAGCGGACGGACCGCACGGCGGAGGCGGACGACGCGCCGCTGCTCGACCTGACCGGGAGCGACCATGACGCCCTCCAGGGCGAGCACCCCCTCGCCGTCGAGGACACACTCCCGCTGAGCCCGCTCCAGGAAGGCCTCTACTTCCACTCCGTCGTCGACGGCAACGGCCCCGACACCTACGTCGTGCAGCAGGCCCTCGACCTGGCAGGACCCGTCGACACCGGCCTGCTGCGCCGGGCCGCCCAGCGCGTCCTGGACCGCCACGCCCCGCTCCGCTCCTGCTTCCGCCCCCTCCCCGACGGCAGGCCCGTGCAGATCGTCGCCACCGGAGTGGAGCTCCCCTGGCGCGAGGTGGACCTCTCCGCCCAGGACGCGGAGGTCGCCGCCCCGCTCGCCGACGCCGTGGCGGCCGACGAGCGCGCCCGCCGTTTCGACCTCGCCCGGCCGCCGCTGATGCGCTGCGCGCTCGTCCGCCTCGCCGGGGGCCGCAGCAGGCTGCTGCTCACCTTTCATCACATCGTTGCTGACGGCTGGTCCCTGCCCGTGCTGCACCGGGAACTGATGGCCTCCTACGGAGACTCCCCGGCCGCCCTGCCCGAGGTCGCGCCCTACAGCGCGCATCTGCGGGCGCTGGCCGGAGCGGACGCCGACGCGGCCCGCGAGGGATGGCGCACCGCGCTGGCCGGGATCGAGGAACCCACCCGTCTCGTCGACGCGCCCGCCGACGGCCGCCCCGTCGAACCCGCCCAGGTCCGTGTGGAGCTCTCCGAACAGGTCACCGCCCGGCTGACGGCCCGCGCGCGCGAACTGGGCGTCACACTCGGCACCGTCGTGCAGGGCGCCTGGGGGCTGCTGCTCGGCCGGCTCACCGCCGGGCAGGACGTCGTGTTCGGCACCACGGTCTCCGGCCGCGACGCCGAGGTCGAGGGCATCGAGTCCATGGTCGGCCTCTTCATCAACACGCTGCCCACCCGGTTCCGCTGGGAGCCGGCCGACACCCTCGCCACGCTGCTCGGCCGCCTCCAGGACGAGCAGTCCCGGCTCCTCGGCCACCAGCATCTCGGCCTCGCCGAGATCCAGCGGCTCGCCGGCCACGCGGGCAGCGGAGAACTCTTCGACACCCTCGTCGTCTTCGAGAACTACCCGGCGGCCACCGGGCTCACCGACCCGTCCGGCACACTCCACCTCACCGGCCACGACTTCCTGGACACCGTCCACTATCCGCTCGCCCTCGTCGTCAAGCCGGGCCGCCGCCTCGACCTGCGCCTCAAGCACCACGCCCGGCGCCTCGACACCGAGGCCGTGCGGCGCATCGCGGACCGGCTCACCCGCATCCTGGGAGCGTTCGCCGCCGACCCGGGACAGCCCGTCGCCGCCCTCGGCCTGCTGTCGGCGCCGGAGCTGGCCGAGGCGCACCCGTCCGGCCCCCGCGTCCACGTCCCGGACCTCACGCTCGCCGCCGCCTTCGAGGCCCAGGTCGCCCGCACCCCCGACGCCCTCGCGGTCGTCTGCGAGGACGAGACCCTCAGCTACCGCGAACTCGACCTCAGGGCGGCCGAGCTGGCGAGCCGGCTGCGCGCCCGCGGCGCCGCGCCGGACGCCGTCGTCGCGGTCGCGGTGCCGCGCTCCGCCGACCTCATGGTCGCCCTGCTCGGCGTGCTCAAGTCCGGCGCCGCCTACCTCCCCGTCGACGTGGACTACCCGGCCGACCGCGTCGCCCACATGCTCACCGACTCCGGGGCCACCACGGTCGTCACCACCACCGGCACGGCCCCCCGTCTGCCGTCGGTGCCCGGACTCACCGAGCTGCTCGTCGACGCCCCCGCCGGAGCGACCCCCGTGGGCCCGGCGGTACCGGCGGGCCCCGACGACCCGGCCTACCTGATCTACACCTCCGGCTCCACCGGCCTGCCCAAGGGCGTCGTCGTCACCCACCGGGCCGTCGTCAACCGCCTCGCCTGGATGCAGGGCCAGTACGGCCTCACCGCCGACGACCGCGTACTCCAGAAGACCCCGGCGAGCTTCGACGTCAGCGTCTGGGAGTTCTTCTGGGCGCTGTGCGAGGGCGCCGCCGTCGTGCTCGCCCGGCCCGACGGCCACCGCGACCCCGCCTACCTCGCCGGCCTCATCCGTGAACGGGGCGTCACCGCCCTGCACTTCGTGCCCTCGATGCTGGAAGCCTTCCTCCAGTCCGAGGAGATCACCGCCGATCCCGGCTGGGCGGCCTCCTTGCGCCAGGTGTTCAGCAGCGGTGAGGCCCTGCCCGGCGCGGCCGCTGCCCGCTGGCACGACCTCACCGGCGTACCCCTGCACAACCTGTACGGGCCCACCGAGGCCGCCGTCGACGTCACCCACCACCGCTTCGACGGCACACCCGACACCACCGTGCCCATCGGCCGCCCCGTCTGGAACACCGGACTCCGGGTGCTCGACAGCTGCCTGCGCCCGGTTCCGGCAGGTGTCCCCGGCGAGCTGTACCTGACGGGAGTCCAGTTGGCGCGGGGCTACCACGCCCGCCCCGCCCTGACCGCCGAGCGCTTCGTCGCCGACCCCTACGGCGGACCCGGCACCCGCATGTACCGCACCGGCGACCTGGTGCGCCGCCGCGCCGACGGCGTCATCGAGTACCTGGGGCGCACCGACCGGCAGGTCAAGGTCCGCGGCAACCGCGTCGAACTCGGCGAGATCGAGGCCGCGTTGAACCGCGAGCCCGCCGTCGCGCAGGCCGCCGTCACCGTCGCCGGCACCACCCTCGTCGCCTACGTCGTCCCCGCCCGCGGTGCCGCCGCCGACCCCTCCGGTCTGCTGGCCGCGCTCGCCGCGTCACTCCCCGCGCCCATGGTGCCCGGCGCGTGCGTCGTCCTGGACGCCCTGCCGCTGACGCCGAGCGGAAAGCTCGACCGGGCCGCGCTGCCCGCCCCGCGCACGGTACGGACGGAGGCACGCGCCCCGCGCGACGAGCGCGAACGCGCCCTCACCGAGATCTTCGCGGCGGTCCTCAGGCTCGACGAGGTCGGCATCGACGACGACTTCTTCCTGCTCGGCGGCGACAGCATCTCCTCCATCGGCGTCTCCAGCCGAGCCCGCCGGGCCGGCCTTGAGCTGAACCCCCGCGACGTCTTCGAACACCGCACGCCCGCCGCGCTCGCCGCGGCGGCCGGCAGCGCCGAGCCCGCCCGCGCGCTGCGCTCCGCCTTCGCCCTCACCGCCGAGGAGACCGAGCGCGTCCACCGGCTCAGCCCCGGACCGGTCGAGGACATCTGGCCGCTGGCCCCGCTCCAGGAAGGCCTCTTCTTCCACTCCACGTACGACGACGGCGCACTGGACGTCTACACCGTCCACGAGTCCTTCGACTTCGCGACCCCGCTCGACGCGGAGCGACTGCGGACCGCGGTGCGGGTACTGCTGGAGCGCCACCCGAGCCTGCGCGCCGGATTCACCAGCGACGGACTGCGCCAGCCGGTGCAGTTCATCGTCCGCGACCCGCGGATCCCCCTCGAAGAGGTCGACCTCTCGGGCCTGGCCGCCGCCGAACAGGACGTCCGGCTGGCCGAGTTGATGGACGCCGAACGCACCCGGCGCTTCGAGCTGACCCGCCCGCTGCTCTTCCGCATGCTCATCGTCCGGCTCGGCGCCGGCCGCGGCGACCGCCTGATCGTCGGCCGTCACCTCCTGCTGTGGGACGGCTGGTCGGCCTGGGTCTTCCTCGACCAGCTCTTCGCCCTGTACGCGTCCGGCGGCGAACCGGCCGGACTGCCCGCGCCCGGCTCGTACCGCGACTATCTGACCTGGCTGGAGGCGCAGGACACCGAGGTCGCGACCGGCGCCTGGCGCACCGCGCTCGCCGGACTGGACGAGCCCACGCTCCTCGCCGCCACCGACGAGGGCCTCGAACCGGACATCCCGGAACGCCTCGACGCGGTCCTCGCGCCGGAACTCGGCGAACGGCTGCGGGACGCCGCCCGGCGGCACGGCCTCACCCTCAACTCGGTGCTGACCGCCGCCTGGGGCCTGACCCTCGCCTCCGCCACCGGACGCACCGACGTCGTCTTCGGCACCACCGTCGCCGGCCGCCCGAGCGAGGTGCCGGACATCGAGCACGTCATCGGCATGTTCCTCAACACCGTCCCCGCCCGCATCGCCTACGACCCCGCCGAGCCGGTCCTCGACCTGCTGCGCCGGATCCAGGACGAACGCCTCGCGGTGATGCCCCACGAGTACCTGGGACTTGGTGTCCTCCAGGCCGAGACCGGTCACCGGCGGCTGTTCGACACCCTCTTCGTGCTGCGCAACAGCGACACCGAGGAAAGGCTCGCCGAACTGGCCGAGCGCCACGGCGCCACCGCCGTCGCCAACGTGGACGCCACGCACTACCCGGTGAACCTCGTCGTCACACCCGGGCACCACATCCAGGTCATGCTGGCCCACCGGCCCGACGTGGTGGACCGCCCGCGGGCCGAGGCGCTCCTCGACCGCTTCACACTGCTGCTCGAACGGCTGGGCGACGACCTGGACGCCCCCGTGGGGAGCCTCGACCCGCTCCTGCCCGCCGAGCACGCGGCGCTCACCCGGGAGAACGCGGCGAGCCGCGTCCCGGTGCCCGAGGACACCGTCGCCGACCTGCTCGCCACCCAGGCCGCCGCGACCCCCGACGCCGTCGCCCTCGTCTTCGGCGACACCACCCTCACGTACGCCGAACTGGACACGCGCATCAACCGCACGGCCCAGCTCCTGCTGGCCCGCGGTGCCGCGCCCGAACAGGTCGTCGCCCTCGGCCTGCCCCGCTCACTGGACATGGTCGTCGCCCTGTTCGCCGTCCTGCGCACGGGCGCCGCGTACCTGCCGCTCGAACTCGATCACCCGGACGACCGGCTCGCGACGATGCTCGACGACGCCCGGCCCGTCCTGCTGCTGTCCACCGCCGCGGTCTCCGCCCGCCTCACCGCGGCCGCGCCCGACACCGCCCGCGTCCTGCTGGACGACCCCGCCGTGGCCGACGAACTGGCCTCCCTGCCGGCCGAGTTCGCCCGGCGGGGGTTCAGCCTGGAACACCCGGCCTACGTCATCTACACCTCCGGTTCCACCGGCCGGCCCAAGGGCGTCGTCACGCCGTACCGCGGACTGACGAACATGCAGCTCAACCACCAGAAGGAGATCTTCGCCCCCGCCATCGCCTCGGCCGGCGGCCGGCGCCTGCGGATCGCCCACACGGTCTCCTTCGCCTTCGACATGTCGTGGGAGGAGCTGCTCTGGCTGGTCGAGGGACACGAGGTGCACATCTGCGACGAGGAGCTGCGGCGCGACGCCGAGGCGCTCGTCGCGTACTGCGACACGCACCGCGTCGACGTCGTGAACGTGACCCCCACGTACGCCCATCTCCTCATGGAGCAGGGCCTGTTGGAGGGGCACCGGCCGCCGCTCGTGCTGCTCGGCGGCGAGGCGGTCTCGGAGACGGTCTGGAACCGGCTCCGGGACACCGACGGCACCTACGGCTACAACCTGTACGGCCCGACCGAGTACACGATCAACACGCTCGGCGGCGGCACCCTCGACAGCGCCACCCCGACGGTCGGCCGCCCCATCCGCGGCACCCGGGCCCACATCCTCGACGCCTGGCTGCGGCCGGTGCCCGAGGGTGTGCCCGGCGAGCTGTACATCGCCGGGATCGGGCTGGCCCGCGGCTACCTCGACCGGGCGGGACTGACCGCCGAGCGCTTCGTCGCCGACCCCTTCGGAGAACCCGGCGAGCGCATGTACCGCACCGGCGACCTCGTCCGCCGCGGCGCCGACGGCAACCTCGACTTCCTCGGCCGCACCGACGACCAGGTCAAGATCCGCGGCTACCGCGTGGAACTCGGCGAGATCGAGACCGCCCTCGCCCAGCACCCCGGCGTCGCCCAGGCCGCCGTCGTCGCACGCGACGACGCGACCGCCCCCGGCACCCAGCGCCTCATCGGCTACGTCGTGCCCGCCGAACGCTCCGGCGAGGAACAGCGGTCCGTCGCCGCGGCACACGTCGGGGAGTGGCAGGACGTCTACTCCGACGAGTACGAGCGCATCAGCACCGCCCTCTTCACCGAGGACTACGCCGGATGGGACAGCAGTTACGACGGACGGCCCATCCCCTTCGAGGAGATGAGCGACTGGCGTGAGCAAACCGTCGCCCGCATCCGCGCACTGCGCCCCCGCCGCGTCCTGGAGATCGGCGTCGGCTCCGGTCTGCTGCTGTCCCGGCTGGCACCCGACGCCGAGGCCTACTGGGCCACCGACTTCGCCGCCCCGGTGATCCGCAAGCTCGGCGAGGACCTGCTGCGCGACCCCGAGTTGGCGGCGAAGGTCGAGCTGCGGTGCGCACCCGCCCACGACACCGACGGACTGCCCGAGGACTTCTTCGACACCGTCGTCATCAACTCCGTCGTCCAGTACTTCCCCGACATCGACTACCTCACCGACGTCGTCGAGGGCGCCATGCGTCTGCTGCGGCCCGGCGGCGCCCTGTTCGTCGGCGACGTCCGCAACCCGCGGCTCGCCCGCACCTTCCACACCGCGATCCAGCTCACCCGCGCGACGGACGACGCCGACCCCGAGGCCGTGCGGAAGGCCGCCGAGCGCGGTCTGCGGCTGGAGAAGGAACTCCTCGTCGACCCGGACTACTTCACCACCCTCGGACACGGCGTCGACCTGCGCACCAAGCGCGGACACCACCACAACGAACTCACCCGGCACCGCTATGACGCCGTCCTCTACCGCGAGGGAGCCGATCCGCTCGACCTCGGGGCGGCCCCGAGCGTCGGCTGGTCCACCGCCGGCGTCGTCGGGACACGGCTGCGGGAGGAGAACCCGGAGTGCCTCCGGGTCACCGGAGTGCCGGACGCGCGTACGGCCGGAGAACTGGCCGCGCAGCGCGCTCTCGACCAGGGACGCCACCCCGGCGGCACGATCACCGGCGGGGGAGTGGACCCCGAGGAACTGCACGCGCTGGGCGCCTCCCTCGGATACTGGGTGCTCACCACCTGGTCGCGTGAACTCGGCCACTACGAGGCGGTGTTCGTCAAGGAGACGTCGGACGATCGCGCGGGCGAGGACGAGGGCCGCACCCGATCGGGCGGAGCGGCCCGGCACGCCCGGGTGACCGCCGGACTGTACCGGCCGGGCGGCGGCGAGCCGCCGTACGCCAACGCCCCGACGGCCGCCCGTGACGCGGACGCCCTCGTCCGGCGGGTCCGCGAGGACCTGAAGACACAGCTGCCCGACTACATGGTCCCGGCCGCGTTTGTCACCCTCGACCGGCTGCCCATGAACGACAACGGAAAGCTGGACGTCCGCGCGCTGCCCGAAGCGGAGCCCGCCGTCGCGCTCGGTACCGGACGCGGCCCGCGCACCCCGCAGGAGGAGGTGCTCTGCCGCCTGTTCGCCGAGGTGCTCGGCCTGCCCGAAGTCGGCGCCGAGGACGCCTTCTTCGACCTGGGCGGCCACTCCCTGCTCGCCACCCGGCTGATCAGCCGTGCCCGCACCGAGCTGGGCGCCGAACTGGCGATCCGCGACCTCTTCGAGGCGCCCACCCCCGAACTGCTCGCCGCCCGCGCGGACAGCGGCCGGCCCGCCCGCCCGGCCGTCACGCCCGTCACCGACCGGCCCGACCGCATCCCGCTCTCCGCCGCCCAGCGCCGCCTGTGGCTGGTGGAGCGGATCACCGGCGGTGGAGTCGCCTACAACTTCCCGCTCGTCTTCCGGCTGCGCGGCACGCTCGACATCACGGTGCTGCGCCGGGCCCTGCACGACGTGGTGGCCCGCCACGAGTCGCTCCGCACGGTTTTCGGGGAGCAGGACGGCGAACCCCACCAGCGCATCCTCGCAGCCGGCGAGGCACGCTTCCCGTTCACCGTGACCGACTGCGCGGAGGCCGAACTGCCCGCGCTGATCGAGGCCGCCCAGCGCGACCCCTTCGACCTGGCGACCGAACTCCCGCTGCGGGCCACGGTGTTCCGCATCACGCCGGACACGCCGGACACGGGTGCCGCGGATGCCTCCCGTCCCGGTCCGCGGCCGGACGGCGACACGGACGCCACGGCCGGCGGCTCGTACGACGACTGCGTGGTCGCCCTCGTGCTGCACCACATCGTCACCGACGAGTGGTCCGACCGGCCGTTCCTCGCCGACCTCGACGCCGCGTACACGGCCCGGACCTCCGGCGCCGAGCCCGGCCTCGCGCCGCTGCCCGTGCAGTACGCCGACTACACGCTCTGGCAGGCCGACCTCCTGGAACAGGTCGGCGAGCGGCAGCTCGACCACTGGACCCGGGCCCTGCGCGGCCTGCCCGAGGAGCTGGTCCTTCCTCTGGACCGGCCGCGCCCCGCCGAGCCCACCGGACGCGGGGCCACCCTGCGCCGGGAACTGTCCGGCGAGGTCGGCGAGGCACTCAGGGCACTGGCCGGAGCGACCGGCACCAGCATGTTCATGCTGTTCCAGGCCGCCACCGCCGCACTGCTGCACCGGCTGGGCGCGGGCGACGACATCCCGCTCGGCGCACCCATCGCGGGCCGCACCGACAGCGCGCTCGACGACCTCGTCGGTTTCTTCGTCAACACGCTCGTCCTGCGCACCGACCTGTCCGGACCGAACCTGACGTTCCGTCAACTTGTGGCGCGGGTGAAGGAATCCGACCTCGCGGCCTTCGAGCACCAGGACCTCCCCTTCGACCGGGTCGTGGAAGCCCTCAACCCGCCCCGCGTGGCCGGCCGCAACCCGCTCTTCCAGGTCATGCTCGGCTACCACTACCGTCCCGACGGCGACCCCGACCTGCTGGGCCTGCCCACCGAGTGGACCGACATGGACACCGGCACGGCCAAGTTCGACCTCGACTTCACCTTCGTCGACGAGGGCACCGGCGGACGAGTGGCCCTGCTGCTGGAGTACGCCACCGATCTGGTGGACCCGGACACCGCCGCACTCCTCGCCGAACGGCTCCTGCTGCTGCTGCGCCGGACCGCCGACGCCCCCGACCTGCCGCTCACGTCGTTCGACCTCCGCACGGAGGGCGAACGCTCGGCCGCCACCGGCGCCTGGAACGACACCGCCCACCCGGTGGAGACGCGGTCCGTACCCGAACTCCTCGCCGCCACGGTCACGGCACACCCCGACCGGACCGCCCTGGTCACCGCCGCCGGATCCCTCACCTTCGCCGAACTGTCCGCCCGCGTCGACGCCGTGGCCGCCCTGCTGCTCGCGCACGGCGCCGGCGAAAGCGCCGTGGTGGCCCTGGCGCTGCCCCGGCACGCGATGGTGCCCGCGATCCTCGGGGTGCTCCGCGCGGGCGCCGCCTATCTGCCTCTCGACCCCGAACACCCCGCCCACCGCCTGGAGTTCATGCTCGGTGACGCGGCACCGGTCTGCCTGCTGACCACCGCGGACCTGACGGACCGGATTCCCGGACGGGCCGGGCTCGAACGGCTCCTCCTCGACGGCCCGTTGCCGTCCGCAGACGCAACCCCTGCCGCCGGCTGCCACCCCCAGGCCGCCGCGTACACCATCTACACCTCGGGCTCCACCGGCACCCCCAAGGGCGTCGTCGGCACCCACCGCGGACTCGGCAACCTGTTCGCCTCCCACCTGCGCGACCTGATCGCACCCGCCGTCGAGGACACCGGCCGCGCCGTCCTGCGCGCCGTCCACGCCGCCTCCTTCAGCTTCGACGGATCCTGGGAACCGCTGCTCTGGCTGCTCGCCGGACACGAACTGCACATCGCCGACGAAGCCACACTGCTCGACCCGGCAGCCCTGCTCGCGCTGCTGGACGACCGCCGCATCGACTTCGTCGACCTCACCCCGACCTATCTGCGCGAACTGCTCCACCACGGATTCCTCGCCCCCGGCAGCCGGGTCCCCGCCGTCCTCGCCGTCGGCGGAGAAGCCACCCCGCCCGCCCTGTGGCAGCGGCTCGACGCCCTTCCCGGCACCGCCGCGCACGACCTGTACGGGCCCACCGAGTGCGCCGTGGACGCCTACGGCTGGCACGGCGGCGGAACCGGCCGCGCCGCCTGGGCCGCGCCGCTCGACAACATCCGCGCCCATGTCCTCGACGACCGGCTGCGCCCCACACCCGTGGGGGTTCCCGGCGAGCTGTACCTCGCGGGCGAGGGCCTGGCCCGCGGCTATCTCGGCCGCCCCGCCCTCACCGCCGAACGCTTCACCGCCGACCCGTACGGCGCGCCCGGCACCCGCATGTACCGCACCGGCGACCTCGCCCGGCGGCGGTCCGACGGCACCCTGGAGTTCCTCGGCCGAGCCGACGAACAGGTCAAGCTGCGCGGCTTCCGCATCGAACTCGGCGAGATCGAGTCCGCCGTCACCACCCACCCGTCGGTCGCCGCCGCGGCCGTCGTCGTCCGCGAGGACACCCCCGGCACACCACGGCTCGTCGCCTACGTCGTCCCCGCCGCGTCCGTCACCACGGACCCGGCGGAGCTGCGCGCCCACCTCGCGGCCGGACTGCCCGAGCACATGCTGCCCGCGGCCTTCGTCCCCCTCCCCGCGCTGCCCCGCACGATCAACGGCAAGCTGGACCGCGCCGCCCTGCCCGCACCCGACCTCACCGAGGCCATCGGCGGCCGCCTGCCGCGCACCCCGCGCGAGGAGGTGCTCTGCGAACAATTCGCCGCCGTCCTCGGCGTGGACCGCGTCGGCATCGACGACGACTTCTTCGCACTCGGCGGCCACTCGCTGCTCGCCATGCGCCTGGTCAGCCGGATCCGCGCCGCCCTGGACGCCGAGCTGTCCCTGCGCACGGTCTTCGACGCGCCGACCGTGGCCCGCCTCGCCGCCCACCTGGACGAGGCGGTGAACGCCGACCGTCCGGCCCTCACCGCCCACCGGAGCCGCCCCGAGCGGCTGCCCCTGTCCTCCGCCCAGCGCCGCCTGTGGCTGCTCCACCAGGTGGACGGCGCCACCCCCGCCTACAACATCCCCACCGCCTGGCGGCTCACCGGCACGCTCGACCGCCCCGCCCTCGAAGCGGCGCTGGGCGACCTCGTCGCCCGGCACGCCACCCTGCGCACGGTCTTCCCCGCCGACGCCGACGGCCTGCCCCACCAGCACATCCTCGACTCCGCGCAGGCGCGGGTCACCATCGCCACCGAACCCGCCGACCGTCTCGCCGAGACCGCGGCCCGGCCCTTCGACCTGGCCACCGAACCACCCCTGCGCGCCACCCTGGCCGAGACCGGACCGGACGAGCACGTCCTGCTGCTCGTGCTCCACCACATCGCCACCGACGAATGGTCCGACCGGCCGCTGCTCGCCGACCTGAGCACCGCCTACGCGGCCCGCACCGCCGGGCACGCGCCCGACTGGGCCCCGCTCCCGGCCACCTACGCCGACTACACCCTCTGGCAGGAGGAACTCCTCGCGGCCGACGGCGCCGACCTGCTCGCCCACTGGACCGAGCGGCTGCGCGGCCTGCCCGAGGAACTCGTGCTGCCCACCGACCGTCCGCGCCCCCGCGAGTCCGGCCACGCCGGCGGCACCGTCGGTTTCACCCTCTCGCCGGAACTGGAACGGGCCCTGCGCGACCTTGCCCGCGCGGAGGGCGCCAGCATGTTCATGGTCGTCCAGGCCGCCGTGGCCGCCCTGCTGCACCGGCACGGCGCGGGCGACGACATCCCGCTCGGCGCACCCGTCTCGGGCCGTGCCGACGAGGGACTGGAGGGCATGGTCGGCTTCTTCGTCAACTCACTGGTGCTGCGCACCGACCTGTCCGGCGCCCCCGGCTTCACCGAACTCCTGCGCCGCGTGCGCGAGACCGACCTCGCGGCCTACGAGCACCAGGACCTGCCCTTCGAAAGGCTCGTCGAGGCGCTGAACCCGCAGCGCTCGCTGGCCCGGCACCCGCTCTTCCAGGTGATGGTCGTCCACCTCGGCGAGCCCGGCAGCACCCCGGACCTGCCCGGCCTGACCGTCCGACGCGAACCGCTCGGACAGCGGAGCGCCAAGTTCGACCTCAGCTTCGACTTCGTCGAACAGGGCGAGGGCGCGGGCATCCAGGGCTGGATCGAGTACAGCGCCGACCTCTTCGACCACGGCACCGCCGAACGGCTCGGGCGGCGACTGGTCCGGCTGCTGGACCAGGTCGCCGCCGACCCCGGCCGTCCGATCCGGGACCTGGACCTGCTGGACGAACCCGAGCGCGCGCTCGTCGTCGAGCGGTGGAACGACACCGCGCACCAGGTCCCGCCGACGACCCTGCCGGAACTCTTCCGCGCCCAGGCCGCCCGGACACCCGACGCGCCCGCGCTGGTCTTCGGCGAACAGCGCCTCACCTACGCCGAGTTGGACGAGCGGGTCGAACGCGCCGCCCGCGTCCTCGCCGGTCTGGGCGCCGGACCCGAACGCACGGTGGCGGTCGCGCTGCCGCGTTCCGCGGACCTCGTCGTCGCCCTCCTCGCGGTCCACCGCACCGGCGCGGCCTATCTGCCGCTCGACGCGGACCACCCGCCGGAGCGCCTCGCCCTCATGCTGGAGGACACCCGCCCGGTGTACGTCGTCGACGGTGCCCTGCCCGACGGTCCCGAGGCCGAACTGCCGTTGTCCTACGACCCGTTGCATCCGGCCTACGTCATCTACACCTCCGGCTCCACGGGCCGCCCCAAGGGCGTGGTGGTGCCGCACGAGGGGATCGTCAACCGGCTGCTGTGGATGCAGGAGACGTACGCGCTGACCGGCGCCGACCGCGTCCTGCAGAAGACCCCCGCCGGCTTCGACGTGTCGGTGTGGGAGTTCTTCTGGCCCCTGATCACCGGGGCCACCCTCGTCGTCGCCCGCCCGGAGGGACACAAGGACCCGGCCTACCTCGCCACGCTGATCCAGGAACAGGCCGTCACCACCGCCCACTTCGTCCCTTCGATGCTCCGCGCCTTCCTCGACGAACCCGCGGCCGCCGGCTGCACCGGGCTGCGCCGTGTCCTGTGCAGCGGCGAGGTCCTGCCCGCCGACCTGGCCGACCGCCTCCACGCCCTGCTCCCCGCCGAACTGCACAACCTGTACGGCCCGACCGAGGCATCCGTCGACGTCACCGCCGCCCACGTGGTGCCGGGCGCGGGAACCGTCCCGATCGGACGCCCGGTCTGGAACACGCGCCTGTACGTCCTGGACGACGCCCTGCGCCCCGTACCGCCCGGCGTGGCCGGGGAGCTGTACCTGGCGGGCGTCCAGCTCGCCCGCGGATACCTCGACCGTCCGGGCCTGTCCGCCGAGCGTTTCGTCGCCGACCCGTACGGCGCGCCCGGCACCCGCATGTACCGCACCGGCGACCTCGTCCGCTGGACCGTCGCCGGTGAGGTCGACTACCTCGGACGCACCGACGACCAGGTCAAGATCCGCGGGTTCCGCGTCGAACCCGGCGAGATCGAAGCCGCCCTCACCCGTCACGACACGGTCGCCCACGCCTGCGTCGTCGCCCGCGAACAGCGGCTGGTCGCCTACGTCGTCCCGGCCCCGGGGCGCACACCCGACCCGGCGGAGCTGCGCACCCACACCGCCGCCGTACTGCCCGAGCACATGGTCCCGGCCGCCGTCGTCCCGCTCGACGCGCTGCCGCTCACGCCGAACGGCAAACTGGACCGGAAGGCCCTTCCCGCGCCCGACTTCGCGGCCGCCACCACGGACACCCTGCCGCGCACCCAGCGCGAGGAGGCCCTGTGCGTCCTGGTCGCCGACGTCCTCGGTCTGGAACGGGTCGGTGTCGAGGACGACTTCTTCAGTCTGGGCGGCGACAGCATCGTGGCCATGCAGCTCGTCGCGAGGGCGCGGGCCGCCGGCCTCGCGATCAGCCCGCGCGATGTGTTCCGGCACAAGACGGCCGCCGCGCTGGCCGCCGTCGCCGCCGACCTGGAGGGCGCCTCGAACGCCTCCTCCGACGCCGAACTGTTCACCGCCCTCACCGACGAGGAGCGCGCCGAACTGTCCGCGCTCGGTGCCGCCGAGGTGCTGCCCCTGTCGCCGCTCCAGGCGGGCCTGCTGTTCCACGCGGCCTTCGACTCGGGCGACGACGGACCCGACGTCTACACCGTGCAGGTCTCCCAGGACCTCGAAGGCCCGCTCGACACCGAACGGCTCCGCCGCGCCGGGCAGGCACTGCTCGACCGGCACGGCCATCTGCGCGCCGGCTTCCGCTACCTCATCTCGGGCCGTCCCGTCGCCGTCGTGCCCCGCACGGTCGTGCTGCCCTGGCGCCATGTCGACCTCTCCGAAACGGACGAGAACACCCGCGACGAGCGGTGGACCCGCTGCCTCGCCCAGGAGCGCCGCCGCTTCGACCCCGCGGAGCCGCCGCTCCTGCGTCTGATGCTGGTCAAGGTCGGCCCCGAGGCGCACCGACTGGTCCTGTCCCACCAGCACCTGCTCCTCGACGGCTGGTCCGTGCCCCAGGTGACCCGCGAACTGTCCGAGCTGTACGCGGGCAGGGAACTCCCCGCCCCGGCCCCGTACCGCGACTACCTCGCCTGGCTCGGCCGCCAGGACGCCGAGGCTTCCGCCGCCGCGTGGAGCCGGGCGCTCGACGGGCTGGAGGAGCCCACCCATCTCGTCGCCGCCGACCCCAACCGCACCCCGGCGGTGCCCGCGACCCGCACCACCCTGCTCACCCGCGACCTGACCGACGCCCTCACCACCCTGGCCCGCGCACGCGGCCTCACTCTCAACACCCTGGTCCAGGGTGCCTGGAGTGTGCTCCTGTCCCGGCTCACCGGACGCACGGACGTCGTCTTCGGCGCCACCGTCTCCGGGCGGCCACCGGAACTCGCCGGGGTCGAGTCGATGATCGGGCTGTTCATCAACACCGTGCCCGTACGGGTCCGGGTCGACGACCGGGAGCCGGCGACCGCGTTCCTCGACCGCCTCCAGGACGAGCAGTCGCAGCTGATCGCCCATCAGCACGTCGGACTGTCCGACATCCAACGACAGGCCGGTCTGGGCGAGTTGTTCGACAGCCTCGTCGTCTTCGAGTCCTATCCCGCCGCCGACGGACCCGGGCTCGGTGCCGACGACGGGCTGCGCACCGAGACGCGCGACCACCAGGACTCGACGCACTACCCGTTCACCTGGGCCGTCGAGCCCGCGGAGCGGCTCACCCTCACCGCCGAGTACCGGACCGACCTGTTCGCTCCGGCGCTGGTCGAGCGGATCTGCGCCGCGATGGTGCGCCTCTTCGAGGCGATGACCACCGACGCCGACCAGCCCCTCGGCCGCGTCGACCTCCTCACCCCGCACGACCGTGACACCGTCCTGGAGACCTGGAACGACACCGCCCTGCCCGTCGCCCCCGGCACGCCGGCGACCGTCCCCGCCCTCTTCGAGGCGCGGGCGGCCGAGGCACCCGACGCGATCGCCGTCGTCGCGGGCCCCGTCACCTGGACCTTCGCCGAACTGAACGAGCGCGCCAACCGGCTCGCCCGGGTACTGGCCGAACACGGCGCGGGACCCGAGCAGATCGTCGCCCTGTCCCTGCCACGCACGGCGGACTTCCTGCTCGCGATCCTCGCGGTGATGAAGGCGGGCGCGGCCTACCTCCCGGTCGACGCGGACCTCCCCGCCGAACGCGCGCTCGCCATGCTCGACGACGCCCGGCCCCGCCTCGTCCTCACCACCGAGGCCCTGGCCCCGCACCTCCCGGACAGCGACGTGCCCCGGCTGGCACTGGACGCGGCGGACACCGTCGCCCGGACGGCCGCCCAGCCCACCGGCGACCTGCCGTCGGAGCCGGACCCGGACCACCCGGCCTACGTCATCTACACCTCCGGCTCCACCGGCCGCCCCAAGGGAGTCGTCGTCTGCCACCGCAGCGTCGTCAACCTCTTCCACAGCCACCGGCGCAGCCTGCACGACCTCGCCAAGGAGACCACCGGCCGGCGCCGGCTCCGTGTCGGCCACGCCTGGTCGTTCTCCTTCGACGCCTCCTGGCAGCCACAGCTGTGGCTGCTCGACGGGCACGCCCTGCACATCCTCGACGACGAGACCCGGCGCGACCCCGAACTGACCGCCGCGGCGATCCGCTCCGAGGAGCTGGACTTCATCGAGGTCACACCGTCGTTCCTCGCCCAGATGGCCGACACCGGCCTGATCAAGGACGGCGAGTGCCCGCTCGCGGTCGTCGGCGTCGGCGGCGAGGCCGTGCCCGACGCCCTCTGGAGCGAGCTGGCCGCCCTGAAGTCCACCACCGCGTTCAACCTCTACGGGCCCACCGAAGCCACCGTCGACGCGCTCGCCGCCCGTGTCGGCGAGAGCGACCGACCGCTCGTCGGCCGCCCGGTCGGCAACACCCGCGCCTACGTCCTGGACGCCGCACTGCGCCCCGTACTGCCCGGCGTCCCCGGCGAGTTGTACCTCGCCGGGCAGGGACTGGCCCGCGGCTACCTCGGGCGCCCGGACCTCACCGCCGACCGGTTCGTCGCCGACCCCTTCGGTCCGCCCGGCACCCGGATGTACCGCACCGGCGACCTCGCCCGCTGGAACGAGGACGGACAGCTCGACTACCTCGGACGCGCCGACGACCAGGTCAAGATCCGCGGCTTCCGTGTCGAACTCGCCGAGATCGAGGCCGTACTCGACGCACACGAGCAGGTCGGACAGGTCGTCGTCGTCGCACGCGAGGACCGCCCCCGGATGAAGCAACTGGCCGCCTACGTCGTGCCCGCCGAGGGCGCCCCCACCCCGGACCCGGCCGCCCTGCGCGCCCACGTCGCCGCCGCGCTCCCGGACTACATGGTTCCGGCCGCCGTCCTGGTCCTCGACGGACTGCCGCTGCTCGCCAACGGCAAACTCGACCGCAAGGCCCTGCCCGCACCCGAGTTCACCCGCGCGGCCGGCGGCAGGGGACCGGAGACCGCCCTGGAACGCACGCTGTGCGCCCACTTCGCCGACGTCCTCGGGCTCCCCGAGACCGGCGCCGAGGACGACTTCTTCGCCCTCGGCGGCGACAGCATCGTCGCCATGCAGCTCGTCAGCAGGGCGCGCGCCGCCGGACTGCGGATCACCCCGCGCCATGTCTTCCAGCACCGTACGGTCGCCGCACTGGCTGCCGTCGCCGTCGAGACGGGCCCGGACGCCGGCCGTCCGGCGCACGACGACGGCTCGGGTACCGTGCCCCTGACCCCGATCATGCACGCGCTGCGCGAACTCGGCGGCCCGATGGCCGGCTACCACCAGGCGGCGTTCGTCCAGACGCCCGCCACCTTGGACCTGGCCACACTCCACATGGTTCTCCAGGCCGTGACCGACCGGCACGACCTGCTGCGGTCGCGCCTGGAGCGGGCCACCACCGACGGCGCCGAGACATGGTCGCTCCAGGTACCCGCGCCCGGCAGTGTCGACGCGGCCTCCTGGCTCGTCCGGGCCGACGTCGTGGGCGCCGACGAGACCGCCCTGCGCGCCACGGTGAGCCGGCACGCCCGCGCCGCGCAGGACCGGCTCGACCCGGACGCCGGGCGCATGGTGCAGGGCGTCTGGTTCGACGCCGGGCCCGGCGCCCCCGGACGACTGCTCCTGCTCGTCCACCACCTGGTCGTCGACGGCGTGTCCTGGCGCATCCTGCTGCCGGACCTCGCCGCCGCCTGGCAGGACGCCACCGAGGGCCGCACCCCGGCCCTCGCCCCCGTCGACCTGTCGTTCCGCCGCTGGTCACGGCTGCTCACCGAACGGGCCGCCGACCCGGCCCGCGAGGACGAACTCCCGCTGTGGACCGCGATCCTGGCCGACGCCCCTCCACTGCCCGCCACTCGCCCGCTCGACGCCCGGCTCGACGTCACCGCCACCGCGCGGAACCTGTCCCTCACCCTGCCCGCCGACGTCACCGCGCCGTTGCTGGGCCGGGTACCGAGCGCCCTCGGCGCGACCGTCAACGACGTCCTGCTGACCGCCCTCGCGGTGGCCGTCGCCGACTGGCGCACCCGGCGCGGCGAGGACGGCGACGGCACCGGCGGGGTGCTCGTGGACCTGGAGGGCCACGGCCGCGAGGAGGAACTCGCCGGCAACGCCGACCTGTCCCGCACCGTCGGCTGGTTCACCAGCGTCGTTCCCGTACGGCTCGACCCGGGCCCCGTCGACCTGGCCGACGCCCTCGCGGGCGGACCCGCGCTCGACACGGCCCTGGCACGCGTCCGCGACCACCTCGCCGCCCTGCCCGCCGCCGGCGTGGGACACGGTCTGCTGCGCCACCTCAACCCGGCCACCGGCCCCGCGCTGGCCCGACTCGGCTCGCCGCAGGTCGAGTTCAACTACATGGGACGGTTCGGTGTCCCCGAGGCCACCGACTGGTCGTACGCCCCCGAGGACGACGCCGCCGACCTGGACGGCGATCCGGAGATGCCGCTGTCCCACGCCCTGACCGTCAACGCCCTGACCGAGGACCTCCCCACCGGGCCCGAACTCTCCGCCCACTGGACCTTCGCCCCCGGCGTCCTGCCCGAGGCGTCGGTCCAGGACCTGGCGGAGACCTGGTTCCGCGCCCTGCGGGCCCTCGTGACCCGCGCCGGCGCACCGGGCGCCGGACAGCGGCCCGCCGACACCGCGGAGGCGCCCTGACCGAGCGCCTCCCCCTGCCACCCCGACGCTCCGGCCCCGGTCGGGCGTCTCCGTCACCGACAACGCCCACCGACCGATCCCGACCGATCACGACCGATCCAAGAGACCGTGAGGAAGATCTGATGACCAACCCGTTCGAGAACCCCGAGGGCCTCTACCGCGTGCTCGTCAATGACGAGGGCCAGTACAGCCTGTGGCCCGACTTCGTCGACGTGCCCGCCGGCTGGACCGTGGTGCACGGCCCCGGCCCGCGCCGCGAGTGCCTGGACCACATCGAGAGCAACTGGACGGACATGCGCCCCAAGAGCCTCGTGGAGAGCATGCGGCGGAAGGGCTGACCCGGCGATGCTCTGTACGCGACTGACGAACGCGCGGTTCGTCACCATGGACCCCGACCGGCCCGTCGCCCATGACCTCGGCATCTGGCGGGGCCGGATCGTGGGCCTGGACGAGGAGGTGACCTCGCTGCCGGCGCGTCGCGTGGTCGACCTCCAAGGGGCCACCGTGCTGCCCGGGTTCATCGACAGCCACGTCCACCTGGCCTGGACCGGACTCAAGTCGGGCACGCCGAGCATCGCGTCGTGCACCACCGTGGAGGAGGCGCTCACCATTGTCGCCGGGGTCGCCGCGCAGGTCCCCGTCGACGGATGGGTCCATCTCGCGGGATACGACCAGCGGGCCCTGGGGCGCCATCTGAGGGCCGTGGAACTCGACAAGGCCGGCGCCGGGCGCAAAGTGTTCCTGATGCACGACTCGGGTCACGGATGCGTGGTCAGTACCGCCGTCCTCGACCTGCTCCCGGCCGGCATCGAGCACGAGGACGGCTTCCTCGCCGAGGGGGCGATGGGCGCGGCCCGGGCCCTGCGGCTGCCCCACTCCCAGCAGGAACTCGCGGGCGCGATCGGCCGGGCCGCCCGGCAGTGTCTCGCGGAGGGGGTGACCGCCGTCGCCGAGGCCGGGATCGGCGGCGCGCTGTTCGGCCACAGTCCTGTCGAGCTCGGCGCCTACCAACTCGCCCGCGAACAGGGTGCCTTGCCGCTGCGGGTGCAGCTGATGGTGGCCGCCGACCGGTTGCACGAGGTGACCGCTCACCCGTCCGACGGCATCCCGCCGACCGGTTGCACGAGGTGACCGCTCACCCGTCCGACGGCATCCCGCCGACCGGTTGCACGAGGTGACCGCTCACCCGTCCGACGGCATCCCGCCGACCGGTTGCACGAGGTGACCGCTCACCCGTCCGACGGCATCCCGCGCGCCCTCGACCTCGGCCTGCGCACCGGGTTCGGTGACGCGTGGCTGTCCGTGGGAGCGCTCAAGATCTACACCGACGGCGGCATGATGGCGCGCACCGCCGCCCTGCGCGAACCCTACGAAGGCCTCGACCACGCGGGCCGGTTGCAGGAGGATCCCGAGGTGCTCGCCGCGACCATCGTCGACGGACACCTCGCGGGGTGGCAGCTCGCCGTCCACGCCATCGGGGACCGGGCGGCCGATGTCGCCCTGGACGCGCTGGAACACGCCCAGCGCCTCCGGCCCCGTACGGACGCACGGCACCGCGTCGAGCACGCGGGCCTGATCCGGCCCGACCAACTGGAGCGGTTCGCCCGGCTCGGGGTGATCGCCGTGGTCCAGCCGAACTTCCTGCGCTCCTTCGGCGACGACTACGCCGCGATCATGGGAGCGGGCCGGGCCCCCTGGCTCTACCGGGGGAGGGGCTTCCTGGACCATGGCATCACGCTGGTCGGCAGCTCCGACCGGCCCGTCACCGACGGATCACCGCTGCGGGCCGTGCAGTTCATGGTCGAGCGGGCCTCCGGATCGGGCCGGACGATCGGCCCGGACGAGGGCGTCACGGTGGACGAGGCGTTGCGCGCGTACACCGTCGCCGGGGCCTTCGCCTGCCGCTGGGAGGACAGCCTGGGCAGTCTGACGCCGGGGAAGTGGGCCGACCTGGCCGTGCTCGCGGACGATCCGCGGTCGGTGGAGGTCTCGCGCATCGGCGACATCGAGGTGGTCGCGACGTACGTCGCGGGCCAGGACACAGTGGAGGCGACGGCATGAGCGTACGGACCCACGGCACCGATCCCCACGCGGAGTTGGGGGAGTCACCGGACCCGTTGAGGTGGGTGATCTGGCACACCGCGTCGGAGACGCTGGTCTTCGACCGGGACGTCAACGGCCCGCTCGGCATCGACGACGAGGCGGTCCTGCGTGAGGTCCTCGGCAGGATGCGCGCCGCGGGCGTACCGGAGAGCGACGACTATCCGGGCCGCCCCTGCTCCTGAACCGGGCACACTCGCGGGCCCTGTGAGGTCCTGCCGGCCAGCAGCTCGCGCGGCATCCGGTCGGTGGCGCGCACGACGTCGGCCGCCGCGTGCGCGAAGCCGACGAGGTGTGAGGGCCGGGCGTCCCGGCGCCGTTCGGGTGCCGCGAGCGGCGGCTATCCGATGGCCGGATCGCCGTCGACCTGAAGGAGCCGATACCCGTGTCCGTACGAGGATCCGCTCCGGCGCGCGGACTTCGGTGCCCGGGCGCGGCGTGCCGCGAGGACGAGTGCGTTCACCTCCGGACGCCGCCTGCGCGCCTCGTCCAGTCGACGGCGCGACACCCCGACGCGTGCGGCTGCGGCGCCCACCGCGGCCCCGGCGCGGATGACGGTGAGCAGCGTGCGCAGTTCGAGCGGGGTCAGGGGGAGGGGCTTCTCCCCGCTGTGCCCGTGCGACCGGCTCAGGGCGGTCGCCGCGGTCATGGCCTCCGCGAACAAGGGGTCCGAGGCACGCCAGTTGAGCAGCAGGCGTTCGGGGACCCCGGCGGCCGCGGCGCATCCGGCGGCGTCGATCCCCAGAGCGGCCGCCCGCACGGCCTCCGCCCTGCGGGTCAGGGTCTCCTCGCGCAGGTTCGGTTCGCGCCCGAGTGCCGCGAGGAGCTCTTGGTCGAGCCGGTCCCGTGCGTCGAGGTGGGCCAGGACGTCGTCGGCCCAGGCCGCCAACCGGGCTTCGGTGTCGGTCACTTCATCCACCCGTGCAATTTTAGGTTAGCCTCACCTAAGTGTATAGGTCGAGGTCGTTCACCCGTCGATCGACACGGCCCCGTCGCTCTGACACTGTGAGGCGATGCGGACTCCCAGGCAGGCGGCCAGAGTTGTGGTGCTGGATCCCGCCGGTGCCGTGTTCATGTTCCGGTACGACAACGTGGAGGTCGGCGTCCACTGGGCGCTGCCCGGCGGCGGGCTGGACCCCGGCGAGACACCGCTTCAGGCCGCCCGGCGCGAGCTCCGCGAGGAGACCGGCTGGGACGACATCCCTCTCGACGGGACGCTGTTGTGCCTGTGGGAACACGACTTCACCAGGATCGGCGTCCCCGTGCGGCAGCACGAACACATCTTTCTCACCCACGGCCCCCGCCGGGACCTGACCGGCGAACTCGGCTCGGCGCACGCCGCCGACGGGATCCTCCGCGGGAGGTGGTGGACGCCGGACGAGTTGTCGGCGGCCGTCGAGCCGTTGTGGCCGCCGCAGCTTCCGGACCTGCTCGCGGCCGTACGGCGCGACGGCCCGCCCGCGACCCCCGTCGACCTGGGCTTCGTGCCGCAGGATCCTCCCGCCACGGCCTGACGGGGGCGTGCGGGTGAGCGGGGGTCAGCGCTCGCCGAGCGCGCGGATCTCGGCGCCGATCAGCCCGGGGTCCTCCTCCGCCATGAAGTGCCCGCAGTCCACCGTGCGGTGGCGCAGGTCCGGCGCCCAGGCGCTCCAGAGCTGCTCGGCGT
This sequence comes from Streptomyces sp. NBC_01428, assembly GCF_036231965.1. Lineage (NCBI taxonomy): Bacteria > Bacillati > Actinomycetota > Actinomycetes > Kitasatosporales > Streptomycetaceae > Streptomyces > Streptomyces sp. NBC_01428. The sequence continues at coordinate 8,483,986 of NZ_CP109499.1, forward strand.
GGAAGCCGAGCGTGGCACCCCAGTCCTGCTGGAGCACGGTCACGGGCATGGCCAGCCGGTTCCCGGCGGCCCGGTCGGCGCTGTCGTGGTCGATGTCGACCCCGGCGGAGGCGCGGTAGTCGGCGACGATCGACGGCACCGCCGCGGCGCAGGCGTCGAGGTAGTGGCGGCGGACGCCGGAGGGGACCGCGCGCGGATCGTTGGCCCACACGTCGAGGAAGTGGCCGAAGAACGCGTCGGGCGCGCCCTCGATCATCCGCTCGGGCAGGCCGGGCGGCTGAGCCATCAGATAGAGGTGGAAGGCGACCGCGGCGGACACGCCGTGCAGCGCGTCCCACATGTCGAGGGTCGGCAGGACGTCCAGGACGGCGACGCGGGTCACCGCCCTCGGATGGTCCAGGGCGGCGCGGAAGGCGACGAGGGCGCCGCGGTCGTGGCCGACCAGGTCGAAGCGCTCGTGCCCGAGCTCCGCCGCCAGGCGGACGACGTCCCTGGCCATGGTGCGCTTGGAGTACACCTCGGGACCGGTCTCGGCGGGCTTGTCACTGGCTCCGTAGCCGCGCAGGTCGGGACAGACGACCGTGTGGTCGGCGGCGAGATCGGCGGCGACGTGCCGCCACATGAGGTGCGTCTGCGGAAAGCCGTGCAGCAGCACGACCGGCGACCCGCTGCCGCCGACCGCCGCGTGCAGGGAGACACCGTCGTCGACCCGCACGCGGTGCTGGGCGAATCCGGGGATGCTCAGGGGTGTCACAACAGCTCCAGGTACTCGTGGCAGGGTGGAGGCCCGGCCCCGGACGGCAGGTCAGGGACGCGTCCCGCGCCGATCGGCCCGGTCCGCCGGTCTCCGGTCCGTCCGGGATCTCCCGGACGTCGTCCATGCTGCGGGCGCCGGATCAGCGATCGATGAGCGAGTTCCGGGCCCCGGGGCCACGGGCTCGCGGAAGGGCCGTGCGGTGGGTGTGCAGTTCGGACTGCTGGGGCCGGTGGCCGCCTGGGACGACGAGGGAACCCCGATGCCGCTCGGTGCCCCGCGCCACCGCGAGGTGCTGGGCAGACTCCTGGTCGCCCGCAACCACGTCGTCCCGGTCGACCGGCTCGTCGCCGATCTCTGGGAGGACGAGCCGCCCAAGGGTGCCGTCGGAGCCGTACGCACCTTCGTCGCCGCGCTCCGCCGCGCCCTGGAACCCGGGCGCCCCGCGAACCGGCCGCCGTCGCTGCTCGTCACCCAGGGCCCCGGATACGTGCTGCGGGCGAGCCGCGACGCGGTGGACGCGGGACGGTTCGAGGAAGCGGTGGCGCGGGCCGGCGCCGCCGCCCCGCACAGCGCGGCCGCCGTGTGGAACGAGGCGCTCGCCCTGTGGCGAGGGCCCGCGCTCGCCGACTTCCCGCGGGCGCGCTGGGCCGCGCCGGAGCGGGCGAGGCTGGAGTCACTGCGGCTCCGGGCGGTCGAGGGGCGGGCGGACGCGCTGATCGCCACGGGGGCCGCACGTGAGGCCGTACCGGACCTGGAGTCCCACGTCACGGCACACCCCTGGAGGGAGGACGGCTGGGTCCTGCTGGCCACCGCCCTCGACCGCTCCGGGCGGCGCGGCGACGCGCTGGCCGTGCTGCGACGCGCCCGGGAGACCCTCGCCGACGAACTCGGGATGGACCCCGGGCCGGCCCTGACCCGGGCGGAGGAACGCATCCTGAAGGGCGCGACGGACGCCCGGACCGCGGACCCGGCCGGCTCGGGGACGGCCGACGGGGTGTGGGGGCGGGCGGCCGCCGCGTGGGAGCGGTCCGTGCCGGCCCGGTCGCGGGCGCGGCTGCACGCCACCGCAGGCCTGCTGCGTGAACTGGCCGTGACCGGGGCGGAGGGCCTGATGGAGGCCGGTGAGCACCGCGGAGCCGTCGTCGCGGCTGCGGGCGCCACCGGCGACGCGGACCTGACCGCCCGCGTCATCGGCTCCTACGACGTGCCAGCGGTGTGGACCCGCGCGGACGACCCGGGCGAGGCCGCGACGCTGGTGCGGGCCGCCGCCCGCAGCGCGGCGGAACTCGGGCCGGACGCGCCGCCCGCGCTCCGGGCACGGCTGCTGTCGGTCGTGGCGGTGGAGTCGCGCGGCGACGCGGCCGCCGACGGGCCGCTCCCGTTCGCCGGTGCGGAGCCGGCGGCCGAACCCTGGCGGACCCGCGCCGAACGCTCCGCCGAGGAGGCGGTCCGGCTGGCCCGCGCTCTGGGTGACCCGGCCCTGCTGGCCTTCGCCCTGAACGGAGCGTTCATGCAGGCTTTCGGCAGCTGCGGCCTGGCCGCGCGGCGCGCGGCCCTCGGCGACGAACTGACCACCCTCGCCGCAGGACACGGTCTGCCCAGCCACGAGATCCTGGGTCGCCTCGTACGCCTCCAGGCGCTCGGCGCGCTGGGCCGGCTCACGGCCGCCGACGAGGAGGCCGACGCGGTCGATAGCCTGGCGCACCGTCATGAACGTCCGCTGGCACGGGTGTTCACCTCGTGGTACCGGTCCCTGCGCACCTGCGAGACCGACGGCTGGGAAGCGGCCCGGCCGCTCTACGCGCGGGCGCTCGCCGCCACGGCGGACTGCGGCATGCCCGGCCTCGCCCACGGCGCACCCGCGCTGGTCGCCCTGGTCCCGGTGATGCGCGGCGACGACCTCCCCCGCTCCGGAACGTTCGAGCCCGTCGACCCCGGCGCGTACGAACCGTGGGTGCGGCCGCTGCTCCTTGCGGGCGAGGGCGAGACCGAGCAGGCCCGCCGGGCGCTCGACTCCGTCCCCAGACCCCCGCGCGATCTGCTCCAGGAGGCCCTGTGGTGTCTGCTCGCCCGGGCGGCCTCGGCCGTCGGACACGAGGGTGTCCTGCGGCGCTCCAGGGACGAACTCGCCCGCGCGGCGGGGGAGTACGCGGGTGCCGGCAGCGGGCTGATCTCGTTCGGCCCGGTCGAACGACACCTGCGCGCGGCGGAGTCGGCGCTGCGGGGCCTCGACGGACGCGGGTGACCGAGGCCTGACCGCGAGCCGGACTGGCCCCCCGGATGGCAGTAAGTCGTCTGCGGGCAGGGCGAGTTGGTGTGACCGCGTCTCTCGAAGTCCCCCGTCGCGGCGTGCCATTGTCCGGCAGATCGCGATCTCCTACGCTGGGCCGCGTGTCGCGAGGAGCGCGGTCCGGGAACGGAGACATGCATGCTGAGCAAGCACGAAGCGGCCGAAGCCGTCCGACAGGCCAAGGTGAGGACCGGAGTCACCTGGGCGCAACTGGCCGAGGCCGTCGGCAAACCGCTCGCCTGGACCACGGCCGCCCTGCTCGGCCAGCACCCGATGGACAAGGACTCGGCGGCGACGGCCGCGGCACTCCTCGAACTCGGTGACGACGCGGCCCTCGCCTTCCAGCTCCAGCCGACGCGGGGCGCCCTGGACGCGGCCGTCCCCGTGGACCCGACGATCTACCGCCTCTACGAGGTGGTCCAGGTCTACGGGCCCACCATCAAGGAACTGATCCACGAGCAGTGCGGCGACGGCATCATGAGCGCCATCAACTTCCGTCTCGACGTCCGCCGCGTTCCCGACCCCGCGGGTGACCGCGTCGTCATCACCCTCGACGGGAAGTACCTCCCGTACCAGTGGTAGTCACCGGGCCGGACCTCCCGCCGCCGATTCCGCCCCACCCGCCGACCGCGCTCCGCCGTCGATCTCCAGCCGAACCCCCTGGGTGCTGTCGGAGGCGGGCCCCGTCTCCAGGGTGACCACCCCCGCCTCCACCACGCGTTCATGGTCCGGGCCGACCGAGGCCAGCGTGTCGGGGCCGATCTCGAACTCCGCCTCCGCCTCGGTCCCCGGCGCGATGTCGAGCGCCACGAAACCGCGCAGCTCCCGGACCCGCGGCCACGCCGTGCCGCCGGACAGCCTCCGCACGTACAGCTGCACCGTCTCGTGGGCCGGCCGGGCACCCGTGTTGCGGACCGCGACCCGGCAGACGAGCCGCGGCGCATCGGCGGTGACCCGGTCCCGGGACAGCCGGGGCGCGCCGTAGACGACGGTGGTGTACGACAGGCCGTGGCCGAACGCGTACTCCGCCTCGGCGCTCTGGTCGACGTAGCCGCGGTACCGGTGGTCCTTGCCGTTGTAGAACACGGGCAGGTGCGCGGCGGACCGCGGCACCGACACCGGCAGCCGGCCCCGGGGCTCGGCGTTGCCGAACAGCACGTCGGCCACCGCCCGGCCACCCAGAGGACCCGGGTACCAGGCGCTCAGCAGCGCCCACGCGCCGCTCCGGGGAGCCGGCACCGCGTGCGGGCGGCCCTGCACCAGGACCACCACGACGGGCGTTCCCGACGCGGACACGGCGTCCAGCAGCGCCCGTTGACCGGTCGGGAGCGACAGGTCCGCGAGGTCGACGCCCTCGCCGCAGGTCATGCCGGAGGGCGGCCCGGACCCGGTGAGCGCCGCGCCGTTGGAGTCGAAGACGGTGTCCCCGGAGCGGGCGCTCGACCCGCCCAGGACGAGCACCGCGACCTCGGCGGCCGACGCGAGCGCGGCGGCCGAGGCCACCCCCGAGACGTCGTCCCCCACCAGGGCGCATCCCTCGGCATGCGCGATCTCGGTGCCCGGCGAGGCCGCCGCGCGGATGCCCTGGAGGACCGAGACCCCGGTGCCCGGCCGCTGCGGTGCCGTGTAGTCACCGAGCAGGGGGGCGACGACATCGGCGTTCGGGCCGAGCACGGCGATCCGCCGCGTGCCGGGGGACAGGGGCAGGACGTCGCCCTCGTGCACGAGCAGGGTGACCGAAGCACGGGCGATGCGCTCACCCGGACCGGCCGGACCGACCGGGGCGGCCCCGTCGGCCGGACCGACCCCTTCGGCCACGCCGTCCGGACCCGTCGGGACGCTCGGGCGGAGGCAATCACCCGGTCCGGCCGAACTGCCCTCGTCCGCCTGCCGCTTGAGGGCGGAACCGACGCGCACGCGACTCGATTCCACCGCGCCCGACGGTTCGTCCTCGAACAGGCCCAGCCGGAACTTCAGCGACAGCACCCGCGACACCGCCGCGTCGAGCCGCTCCTCCGCGACCAGACCCCGGTCCAGGGCCTCGGCGAGACGCGCGAACGAAGCGTCCCACAGGCTCAGATCACAGCCGGCATCGAGCGCGCGGGCCGCCGCGGCCACCGGGTCACCGGTGAGCCGGACCAGCCGGTCGATCGCGCCGCCGTCCGCCATGACGACGCCCTCGAACCCCCAGCGGTCACGCAGTAGTTCGGTCAGCAGATACCGGTTCGCGACACAGGGCAGACCGTCGAACTCGTTGTAGGCGGCCATCACCCCGGCCGCGCCCGCCGACACACCGGCCCGGGCCGCTGCCAGATGGATCTCGTGCAGCTCCCGGGCCCCCAGCTCCGTGGCGGCGCTGTTGCGCCCCCCGACCGAGGCGCCCTGCCCCGCGAAATGCTTGAGCACCACGCCGATCCCGGACGCGCGGGCGCCCTCGACCAGCGCCTCGGTCATCCGCGCCGCGAGGTACGGGTCCTCCGTGAAGCACTCCTCGGTGCGCCCCCAGCGCGGGTCCCGCACCACGTCGAGGGCGGAGACCAGGGCCAGGTGCGCACCCCGGGCCCGCAGTTCCGCGGCGGCGCCGGCCACCGCCTCCGCGTACAACGGCGGATCCCAGGTGGCACCCACCGCCAGGTTCACCGGCAGCACCGTCCCGTCGAGGGCCTGATGTCCGTGCGGCATCTCCTCGACCAGCAGCACCGGAATGCCGAGCCGCGTGTTCTCCCGGACGTGCCGCTGCACCGCCTGGGCCATGCGGGCACCGTCGCGCGCGTCGAGACCGTCCTCGAAACCGACCCCGGACCACGGGTCGGCGCGCTGGAGCCCGTACAGCGCGCCCATGCCGCCGAAGGCGCTCACCTCGTCGCGGAAGGTGTCCGCGAGCCGGTGTCCGTCCGGGGTGCGCTCGTACGCGTGCCAACCGTACAGGCGCTGGTTGACCTGGCCGATCTTCTCCGTCGGCGTCATCCGTCCCAGCAGGTCGCGGACACGGTCCGCCACCGGCGCCGACGGATCGCGGTACAACGGTTCGCGGTACGAGGGAGAGGTCATCGCAGTTCCAGGACCGTGACGCCGTAGCCGTCGATCGTCACGTCCGACACCTGGGCGCCGGACCGCAGGTCGTGCAGTGTGCCGTCGGCGACGGGGGCCACGGTGAGCGGCTCGGGGCTCTGGCTGACGAGCCAGACGAAACGTCGCCCGTCGGTGTGCGCGAGGACGTCCGCCGCGACGTGCGGATCGGCGACCGTGACCGGACGGTCCACCCCCGCCACCTCCGCCAGCGCCGCGTACAGGCGGTGTGTCGCGTCCGGGTTCGCGTGCGGAGTGCGGGCGGCCATGTGCTCCAGCGGATAGGTGGCGAGGACCGTGCGGCCCGCACCGGTCTCGTTCACCAGCAGGGCGGGTCGGCCGTGCGCGTCCACGGCGACGACCCGGGCGCCGCGCGCCTCGACGGGCAGGTAGGCGCGGCTGTCCTCGTTCCCGGCCACCGGCAGCCGCAGCACCTCGCCCGCGCGCAGACCCCCGAAGTCCTCGGTGAACGTCATCTCCAGCACGTCGTCGAGGATCGGTTCGGCCACCCCGTACGACAGCTGGAGCTCCACGCCGAACAGTCCGTCGAGGTCGTCGAACCAGGGGCCGCGGGTCGCGGGGTGCTCGCCCGAGCAGAACGACAGGTACACGGTGGCGCCCGCCGCGGCCCGTCGGGCGAGTTCCCGGCGGGTGCGGGTGGTGAGCTGGCGGGTGGCCGGCAGCAGGTAGAGCGACGCGTCCCCGGGCAGGCGGTCGGCCTCGCGGGTGAACGCCACGGGCAGGTCCGCGGCGCGCGCGGTGACGTAACTCTGGTGCAGGGACGTGAAGATGAGCGGCCGGTCGGCGGGCCGGCTGTAGGGGTATCCGCGTTCCAGGAAGGCGGGCACGACCAGCGCGGTGTCCGCGTCCGCGCGGGCGCAGCCGGCGAAGTCCACGGCGCGCAGCACGTCGGCGAAGGCGGCGATCTCGCGCAGCGGCTCCTTGGGGGCGCCGGTGGAGTCGGTGATGCCGAAGTGCATCTCGAAGGGGTGGTGGTCGTAGGGGGACTGGTCCCAGAGGTCGTCGTAGTCGGTGTTGTTCCAGGCGATCCAGCCGGTGGCTCCGCCGAGCAGCGAGTTGTGCAGGGTCTGGCGGTAGTAGACGCCCGCGTTGCGCGCCGAGACCGTGTCCGTGGAGAGCCCGAACTCCTCCAGCACGACGGGCTGTCCGGTCACCGCGGCCAGCTCGCACTCGAACGCGGCCCGGTAGTGCTGGCGCGGCCGGTCGGTGTCCGAGCGGTACACGTGCGGGCCCACGAAGTCGACGTACTCGGCGGTGTCCCGCAGCGAGAAGCCGTTGTCGCGACCGGTCACCTCGATGCCCCAGGCGCCGTCGCCCAGGGACACCGGCTGGGTGGCGCCCGTGGCGCGCACCGCGTTGCACATCGCCTGCGCCCACGCCGTCACCACGTCCGAGGAGGGCGGGTCCACCTGGTAGACGCGTCCGTAGCCGGGCATCTCGTTGGTGATCAGCCAGCCGGTGACCGCCGGGTGGTCCTTGAAGCGGCGGGCCATCCGCGACACGAACCACGCCTGGCGGCCGACCATCCAGACGTCCTCGTACAGATCACGGCCGCCCCGCCAGACCGGGTCCCAGTTCTCTCCGGACATGTGCCCGACGATGAACGTGGGCACGGTCCCCATGCCCGCCTCCTGGTGGGCGTCGAGGAAGTCCTCGAAGCGCTCGCAGAGTTCGTCGTCGATCGTGTGCGGCTCGGGGTGGAAGTCCGGCCAGTAGAAGAACGACCGGGTCATCGTCAGCCCGTGGTCGCGGAGCACACCGAGTTCCTCACGGACCGTCTTCGGGTCGTAGTTCCGCCACATCAGCGGACCGCCGGTGCGGGACCAGAAGTTGGCACCGAGCCAGGGCAGGACGGTGGAGTCGTGGGTGAGCTGGGCGCTGTGGCGTCGCATGGTCCTTCTCAATGGTTGCGGGTGCGTGGTGCGGCTCCGCCGCCCGGAGGCGGCGCAGCGTGGTGGTGCTGTCAGCCGGCGGGCGCGGGCCCGGTGGACTCGCGGACCACCAGCCGGGGGCGGCCCGTCAGCGGGGTGTCCTCGACCTCCTCGCCGCACAGGGCGAGCAGCATGCGGGCGGCCGCCGCGCCGACCTCCTGGACCCGCTGGTCCACCGTGGTCAGGCGGGGGTGCAGCCAGCGGCCGAGCGGCAGGTTGTCGTAGCCGACGACCGACAGGTCGCGCGGCACGATCAGCCCGGCGCGCTGCGCGGTGCCGATGCCGCAGACGGCCATCGAGTCGTTGGCGTAGACGACGGCGGTGGGGCGGCCGCCGGCGTCGAGCAGGGCCTGCGTCGCCGCGACCGCCGACCGCTCGGTGAAGTCGGTGTGCAGGACGGCGAAGGGCCGCAGCCCCGCCGCGCGCAGCGCCGTCTCGAAGGCGGCCCCGCGCAGCCGGGTGTGCTGGAGTTCCGCGGGTCCCGCGACATACGCGACCCGCCGGTGCCCGAGCCCCAGCAGATGGGCGACGACCTCCTCGATCCCCGCCCCCTGGTCGAGCAGGCCGACCCGGGGCACGACGGCCCGGCCGTCCGGCGATCCGAGCAGGACCGCCGGCAGTCTCAGCCGCGCCAACAGCGCGGGGCGGGCGTCGTTGTCGCGGGCGTCGGTGAGCACCGCGCCGTCCACCCGGCCCTCGGCGGCGAGCCGCTCGTACAGGGCGTGCTCCTCCTGCGGTCCGCTCACCAGGTGCAGCAGCAACCCGTAGCCGCGCGGCGCGAGTTCGCCCTCTATGCCGGTGATCAGCTCGCTGAAGTGCGGGTCCGCGCCCAGCACGTCGGTGGGCCGCCGGACCACCAGGGCGAGGCTGCGCGTCCGGGCGTTGCGCAGGGCGGCGGCGGGGGCGCTGGGGGACCACCCCAGTTCCAGGGCCGCGTCGAGGATCCGGCGCCGCGTCGCCTCCGAGAGGCGGCCCTTGTGGTTGAAGGCCTGGGAGACCGCGGCGGTCGACACACCGGCCGCCGCCGCGACGGCCTTGATGGTGGGACGCCGTCCCGTCTCCTCGGTGGACGCGCTCACATCTTCACCGCCCCGCTGACCAGAGCCTGCTGCATACGCTTCTGGAGGACCGTGTAGACGACCCAGACCGGGATCAGCGTCAGGACGGTGCCCGCCGTCAGCACCCCGTAGTCCGTGCCGGTGATCGACTTCAGCGTGGGCAGCGCGACCTGGACCGTGCGCTGCGAGGGGTCGGGGCCGATGATGACCAGCGAGTACAGGTACTCGTTCCAGAAGGTCAGGAAGTTCAGCAGCAGCACGGTGGCGATACCGGGCAGACACATCGGCGTGTAGATGTGCCGGAGCACGGCGAACGTCGAGGCCCCGTCCAGCCGCGCGGCCTCCTCCATCTCCCGGGGGATCGTCCGCATGAACTGGACGAGGATCACCACGGACAGCGGCATCGCGGTCGCCGGCAGGAACAGCACCATGAACGTCCGGGTGTGGAACAGCCCGGTCGCCGCCGCGAGCAGGAACGTCGGGAACAGCGCGGCGAACGTGGGAATGAGAAATCCCAGCGAGAAGACCCGCTCGATCACCGCGGCCGAACGCCCCGTCGACCGGGCGATCGCGAACGCGGCCGGCACGGCGAGCAGCAGGGTCAGGGCGAGCGAGAACAGCGTCACCACGGCCGAGTTGACGACCGACAGACCCAGGTCGGCGCTCTCGAAGGCGGTCCGGAAGTTGCCGAGACCCAGCGACGTGGGAGGCGCCAGGGGATGCGCGAAGATCTCGTCGTTCGTCTTGAACGCCGACGCGAGGAAGTAGTAGAGCGGGATGACCAGCAGCACCGCGTACGTCCACACCAGGACGTGAGCCGGGAGCCAGCGCTTGCCGAGCTTCATTCTGTGCTGCTCCGATTCAGTAGGTCTGGCGGAAGACGCGGCGGATCGCCAGAAGGCCGACGAGCCCGGCGAGGAAGAGGACGACACCGACGGTCTGGCTGTAGCCGAGGTCCGCCGCGATGAACGCCTTCTGGTAGACGAGGAACGACAGGGTCGTGGACGAGGTCCCCGGACCGCCCTGGGTCAGCAGGAGCACGTGCTGCGCCGAGCCGAACAGCGTCCACAGGAACTGGAGCATCGTCACGACCCCCACGTAGTCACGGATCACGGGGAAGTGGACCGCCCACATGGTGCGCCAGTGACCCGCTCCGTCCAGCTGGGCGGCCTCGCCCAGCTCGTCGGGCACACTGCCCAGCCGGGCCGCGAACAGCACCGCGGTGAAGCCGATACCGCCCCAGATGTCCAGGGCGATCAGACACCCGAGTGCCGTCGACGGCGACGCCAGCCACGCGTCGGTCAGCGAACCGAGCCCCATCCCCTGCAACGCGCCGTTGGCCAGGCCGTCCGGCGACAGGGCCGCGTAGAAGACCATCGCCTTCGCCGGGGTCGAGATCAGCCCGGGTATGAACAGCAGGTAGCGGATCACCCGGTGCCCGGGCGGCCGTTGTGCCACGTAGTAGCCCAGCATGTACGCGCACACGATCATCACCGGCAGCGCGACGGCGAGCTGGACCGCGGTGTTGCGGGTGGCGTCCCAGAAGACCGGATCGGCGAACACCGTACGGACGTTGTCCAGCCCGGCGAACGAGACCGGCTGGAGCATGCCCGGCCAGCGCAGTGCGGCGATCACGAAGATGGCGAGCATCGGCCCGACCATGAACACGAGGTACCAGACCAGCGCGGGCACGGCGAGCACGGTGCCGCCCTGCCGGGTGGCACGTCCCGCCGCGGCAGGAGGGGCGGGCGGTGCGGGGCGGCGGGCCGCCGTACCGTCCGGTGTCGTCGTCAGCGTCGTCATGCGGTGACTCCCGGGGACTGCTCGGCGGAAACGATGGAGGCGGGCGGCCGGCTCATGCGGACCGGTACGCGGCTTCGAGCGTGGCGCGGACCCGTGCCGCACTCGTGCCGCGCGTGAACGACGTACTGGTCGCGGTGATCAGCGGCTGCGCCGCGGCCGGCGGCACGTACACGTCGGGCAGCAGCACCTGACTCACCTCGGAGCCGAGCCGCTGCGCCGCCGCGACCAGGGGGAAGTCGCCGCTGACGGCGTCCGTGCGCAACGCCATGTCGCGGCCGCTCTCCTTCACGAAGCGCGCCACGGTGTCCTGCCGGTACATGAACCGGAGGAACTTCTCCACGTGCTCGATCTTGCGGACGCCGTTCGGGCTGATCCAGAAGCCGATGAGGGTGAAGGCGCGGATGATCGTGGGATGTTCGTGGGCCGACCGCTCGGCGAGCGGCCAGCCGCCCACCTCGGTGTGCCGTGCCACGTCCTCGGGCACCTTCGCCAGGGCGGAGGACATCGCCGACTGGATCGCCGCGGACCGGGTGTTGTACTGCGTGGTCATGGAGTCGGACGTCAGCCCCTGGGCCTTGTCCGCGAACACGCCCGCGTCCCGCAGGTCCACGAAGTACTGGATGCCCTCGCGGGCGCCCCGGCCCGAGAAGTCGCCGGCCGTGTACACGTGCCGCGCCTCGTCCTGGGAGAGGAACGTCTGGATGATCTGGGCCAGGAGCTTCTGCCCGGTCCAGTCGTTGCCGCCGACGGTGACCGGCGCGATTCCCTTGGCCCGCAGCTTGCGGGCGGCGGCGACGAGCTGGTCGCCCGTGGTGGGTATCTCGTCGACGCCGGCCCGGTCGAGCAGCGCGCGGTTGTAGGCGACCGGCCAGTTCGTGGCGAAGTACGGGAAGGCCCGCAGCCGGTGCTTGCCGTCGGTCCAGGCGGACAGCGCGGTGGGCAGGACGCGCTCGCGCAGCCCCCACGAGTCCAGGTACGGCGCCACGTCCACGGTCGCGTCGACGTCCGTCCAGGCCAGCGTCTTGTCGTAGAGGTTGACCATGACGACGTCGGCCTCTTTACGGGCCAGCCGCGAGGTCTCGTAGACCTGGCCGAGGTCGTCGCCGTTGACGAGGTTCTTGACCTTCAGCCCGGGGTTCTCCTCGCGGAACCGGTCCAGGGCCGACAGATAGGTGGGAGAGCCCGGCGCGGTCGTGCCGAGCTGGGTGTGGATGACGAGGGTGTCCGGATCGGAGTCCGCCGAGGCCAGTGACGAGCAGCCGGACAGGGCGGGCAGGGCGGCGGCCGTAGCCAGGCCGGAGCCGGCGGCGAGAAGGCCGCGCCGGGTCAGCGAAGAGCGCACAGCGGTTGTCTCCAACCAAGCGGTTAACGACTGGTTAATCGATGTACCTCAAAAGGTGCGAGGACTTTAAGAGGCGAACAGGCCGGGGTCAAGGGGTGGGCGATCACCCGGTGACGGGGATGGTGGCGCCCCGAGGTGGTGCGTGCCGTGAGGGTTGGCGGACAGGCGTGACCCCGTTTGCCTCCGCGTCCCCTCAAGTGCGTCACGGGCGACCGGACTTCACGGGGTGCGCCGCCGGCAGGTGAGGTGGCCGGACGACGGAACCGCCCGGCCCACGCCGTGTGCGGTCGCCCCGCAAAGAGATCGGCGGAGGCGACGTACCGGCCGCCCCCTCCTCGTTGCGTACCGGGGCGTCACGGGCCAACTCCCCAAATGCGGCGACGCGCCGCGAACCGTCACGATCCGGGTGTGCGGCGGGAACGCTCCCGTGCGTCGGGCTCCGGCGGGTCTGCCGACACGAACGTGCCTGGTGGGCACGGCGAGTCGGCGGTCTCCTCCGGTATGGGGTGCGCGGCGGGTCGGGGTTCGCTCCGGTGCGGGGGTGCGGGGGTGCGGGGGTGCGGGGGTGCGGGGGTGCGGGGGTGCGGGGGTGCGGGGGTGCGGGGGTGCGGGGGTGCGGGGGTACGCGGCGTGCCGCGTGCCGGGCGTCAGGTGTGCCCGGGGCACGCTGGGCCCTGGAGTCGCGGGGCCGGCGGACCTCGGGACCGGCGGACCTCGGAGCGAGCGGGCTGCGGATCAGGCGGGCTGCGGAACCGGCGGGCTGTCGCACTCGGAGCCTGCTCCGCGCCGCGCGGTCGCGGCGGTCTCTCGATCGGGGTGACTCCTCCGGCCGCCTCATCGCGTATGCCGTCCGCCTGGATCCGGATGTGTCCGTCCTCCTCGATCCCGGATGTGCCGGAGGTGATCGTGGCCGATCTCTTGACCGTGGCCGAATCGCAGGCTTAGCGTTCCGGCGTCGATACGCATTGAAACGATTCAATCACCCGATCTTCTCCCGGACTTGGGGCGCACCATGGATGAACGCACGCCGCGACGCAGCGGACCGGCCCGGCGTACGGCACTGGCTGCCGGGCTCGGGGCAACGGTCCTGAGCGCGCTTCCCGGAGTGGCCTCCGCCGCCCCGGCCGTCACGGGCGGCAGGGCCGGGGCGGCGCCGACGCCCGGGTCGGCGGGGGCCGGCCTCGGGACCACGGCCGACTGGTTCGCGAACCCGCCGCGCTCGGTGCGCCCCAAGTTCCGCTGGTGGTGGCCCGACGGGCTGGTCGACCCGGACGAGATCGCCCGCGAGATCGACCAGATCGCCGACGCGGGCTTCGGCGGCATGGAGATCGCCGCCGTCCACCACAGCATCAAGGACAAGTCCCTGCTGGACACCGAACACCACGGATGGGGCAGCAGACCCTGGCGGGACGGTGTCGAGGCCGCGTTGAGCCGAGCCGCCCGGCGCGGGGTGACCATCGACCTGACGCTCGGCCCGAGTTGGCCCGTCGCGGTCCCCGGTGTGACGCCCGACGACGACGTGGCCGCGCAGGAACTCGCCTACGGGCGGCTCGCGCTGGCCGCCGGTGCCGCCTACGAAGGGCCCGTTCCCGCCGCCGTCCACGGGCCCGAGTCCGGTGTCACCCGCCAGACGCTCGTCGCCGTGCAGGCCGCCCGCGTCGACCCCGCGAACTCCACGCGCAAGGAGACGGGCCTGGACCTGGACAGCGTCCGGGACCTCACCGCTCTCGTCACCGACGGCGTCCTGTCCTGGACGGCCCCCGGCGACGGCGACTGGGTCCTGATCTCGTACTGGCAGCGCGGCTCGGCCCAGCAACCCGAGTCGGGACCGCACGCGTCACCGGCGGCGTACGTCGTCGACCACTTCAGTGCCGCGGGCACCGGCGCGGTGACCGACTTCTGGGACCGCATGATCCTGACCTCCTCCCTGCGGCGCCTGCTGCGGGCCGCGGGCGGAGCGTTCTTCGAGGACTCCGTGGAACTGGAGACCGACGGACTGACCTGGACGTCGGGGCTCCCCGAGGCCTTCGAGCAGCACACCGGACGCCCCCTGCTGCCCTACCTGCCCGCCCTGGTCCTGGACAAGAGCAACCAGGTCTTCGCCTTCGAGGCCCAGCTGACCCGGCAGATCCGGCACGACTTCTGGGAGACCGTCTCCGGGCTCTTCAACCGGCATCACCTCGGCGCCCTGCGGGACTGGGCCCACTCCCTGGGCATGCGTCTGCGCTCACAGCCGTACGGTCTCCAGACGGACGCGATCGCCTCGGCGGCCCTGCTCGACATCCCCGAGGGCGAGTCCCTCGGCTTCAAGAACCTCGACGACTACCGCTGTCTCGCGGGCGGCCGCGACATGGCCGGCCACACGATCCTGTCCTGCGAGGCGGGCGCCTACAACGGCACCGCCTACAGCACGACCTGGGACCGGTTCCTGCGCACCATGGGCGGCGCCTACGCGGCCGGCGTCAACCAGACGGTCCTGCACGGCTTCTCGTACGCCACCGCGCCCCAGGTGGCCTGGCCCGGGTTCGCGGCCTTCAGCCCGTACAACGGCACCGCCGGATACGGGGAGTCGTGGGGACCGCGCCAGCCCACCTGGAAGCACGTCCCCGACATCGCCGGCTACCTCGGGCGGCTGCACCGGGTGCTGCAGAGCGGCACGGCGCGCGCGGACGTGGCGATCTTCCGGCAGACCGGATACACCGCCACCGGCATCGGCGCCTCCTGGTTCACCGCGACCGGCATCCCCCTCGGATGGAGCCACCAGTTCCTCAGCGGGCCCCTGCTCGACCTGCCCGCCGCGACCGTCCGGCGGGGCCGCCTCGCACCGGAAGGGCCCGCCTACAAGGCCCTGTTCGTCGAGGGCGACTTCTTCTACGGCTCCACGCCCACCCTGTCGGTCGACGACGCGCGCAAGATCCTCGCGCTGGCCCGGGCCGGACTGCCCGTCGTCCTGCTCGGCGCCTTCGACCAGGGGCTGACACCCGGAGTGCCCACCGACGGCGAGACCACCGAACTCCGCGACGTCCTGGGCCGGTTGCTGGCCCTCTCGAACGTCGCGCTCGTCAGCGACAAGGCGGCCGTCGGTGACGCGTTGTCCCGGCTCGGCGTCACGGCGGACGCCCGGTACGCCACGTCGTCCACCCTCCTCAACGCCCACCGCGCCACCGCCGAGGCGGACTTCTACTACTTCTGCAACGGCAAGCACGCGGAGACGGTCAAGCCGCCCGTCGCCGCCATCGACCACGAGGTCACCCTGCGCCGCACGGGCTCGGGCAGTTCGGTTCCCTATCTGCTCGACCCGTGGTCGGGCGAGGCCGTCCGGCTCGCGCACTACACGCGGGACGGCGACGACTTCACCGTCCGGATCACGCTGCAACCGGGGGAGTCGACGATCATCGCCCTGGGTCGCACCGGACTCTTCGGCGACCGGCACGGCTCCCTGCCGGGCGTCGTCGAAACCGACGCCGATCAGGCCCTCTTCACCGCAGCGGGTCTGGCGGTCCGGGTGAGCGCGCCCGGCACCTATACGACCCGGCTGGACCGCGGCCGGCCCGTCTCCACGACCGTCCGGTCCGTGCCGGCCGTCGTCACCCCGACGCGTTGGCGGCTGGACGTGGACGACTGGCGCCCCGGCAGCAGTGCCACCCGCACGGAGCACGTCTCCGTCTCGGTCGCCCTCGACGCTCTGCTGCCCTGGTCGGCGATCCCCGAACTCGCCGACAGCGCGGGCATCGGCCGCTATCGCACCACCGTGGACCTCCCCTCCGACTGGACGTCCGGCCATGGCGCCCGGCTGGAACTCGGCCAGGTCGGCGACACCTGCCGGGTCACCGTCAACGGCCGCCGCCTGCCCCCGGTCAGCCGGCTGCACCCGGTCGTCGACCTCGCCCCCGGCCTGCTGCACCGCGGCGCCAACGTGATCGAGGTGGAGGTCGCGACTCCGCTGATCAACCGCCTCCGGGTCGCCCAGCCGACCGTCTTCGGCGGCACGGCCCGCCAGGACCACGGACTGGTCGGCCCCGTCCGGCTGGTGCCGTACGCGGAAGCACGCTTGTCCTGAGACGGATCCGTGCAGGGGTGCCGGCTCCGCGAGGCGGCGCCTCTGCACGACGTGTCCAAGGGTGCCGGTGGACGGGACCGCATCACCCGGTTCGACGGCGAAGCCGAGGCCGCTCCACTGACGTTGCGGGCCAGGGTGTTTCAGGAGGAGCACGCGGCGACGCCCGCCACCCGAACATCGAGGACCCGTGGGCCGGACTGCCGCCTGTGCACCCCTGACGAACCGGGACCGCCCGCACCCTGCACAACCCTGAGAAAGCGGGCGTTCCCTCCCAACTCCGCCGCCCTGTCGCGCACTTCGTTACGTGCGATCAATTCCGATCCGAATCACCTGGTCACCGCACGAATGAAGCCCCGGAAGGGGCCGCGCGGTCAAGGCGGCTTGCCCTGAAGGACATTGACATCGATCGAGCGGCTGATCGATGATCACGGTGCGCTTCGGGAGTTCCCCGAGAGCTCGCCGGAATGTGATTTCGTCTGTTCAGTGTGAAGCCGAGGGAGTCAACGTGCGCAGCGCCGATCGCGCGGGACAGTATTTCCTGACCGTCCATCAGGATTCCGGGCCACCCGCACCGTAGATCCGGTATCCGCGCCACCGCGAGCCCGTCTGCGGGGATCCCGGACCCAAGTTCGTCACTCTTTCCCCCTTTATGTCCGCCAGATCGGCGTGACCACTCTCCTCCAGCAGCCGGGTGGCGGCACCGTCGCCGCCCGCCCCGCCCTTTCCGCCCTCCATTCCCACCGGCTCATCACGGTCGTCCGTGCTTTCCGGCTCCCGGAACGGTGAACCCGTCCGTCCGGTCGAACGACGCCGTCCGTTCCCCACCATGGGAAGGCCAGGTTTCGGCAGTGCAGAAAACCCCCCACGCAATCCAGCATGCTCCCGCCCCGCGGAATACCGGCCTTTCCCGCGGGAATGCCGAGGAACCCCGATCTCGTATGCGGGACGCGTCCTTCGCCCAGCAACGGCTCTGGTTCCTGGCGCAATTGCCGGGCGCGAACGAGGCCTACAACGAGGCGCTCGCCTTCCAGCTCGAAGGACCCCTGGACGCCGACGCGTTCGGCCGGTCCCTCGACGCCCTGGTCGCCCGCCACGAGACGCTGCGCACCCGGCTGGTGACCGTCGACGGCGAGCTCCGGCAGTGCGTCGAGCCGCCCACCACCGGGTTCGCTCTGCTCCGCACCGACCTCACCGGGGCCCCCGACGCGTCGAAGGCTCTGGCCGCCCTGCGGGAGGCCGAGGCGTGCGCCCCCTTCGACCTGGAGGCCGGGCCCCTCGGCCGAGGCTGCCTGGTGACGTTGGAGGCCGACCGCCATGTGCTGCTCCTGACGTTCCACCACAGCATCTACGACGGCTGGTCGATGAACGTCATGATGCGCGAACTCGGCTCCCTGTACGAGGCGTTCAGGGCCGATGGTGACGACCCGCTGCCACCCCTCACCGTCCAGTACGCCGACCACGCGGTCGCCGAACGGGCCTCGGTGGCCGACGGCACGCTCGGCGCCCAGGAGGACTACTGGCGCCGGACCCTGGAGGACGCGCCACCCCTGCTGGAACTACCCACCGACCGCTCCCGTCCCGCCGAGCAGCAACACGACGGTGGACGCGTCGAGTTCCGTCTCGGACCGGAGGACACGGCGGCCCTGCGGACCCTCGCGCGCAGCCACGGCGCCACCCTCTTCGTCGCCGTCCTGACCGGCTGGTCGATTCTGCTGGCGCGGCTCTCCGGACAGACCGACATCGTTGTCGGCAGTCCCGTGGCGAACCGCCGTGATCCCGTCGCCCGGTCCCTGATCGGCTTCTTCGCCAACTCCCTGGCGCTGCGCGTCGATCTGTCCGGAGGACCGTCCGGCGCCGAGGCCCTCACCCGGACCCGGTCCGTCGTGCGCGGCGCCCTCGATCATCAGGCGCTGCCCTTCGAGCGGGTCGTGGAGATCGTCAACCCACCCCGGAGCGCGGCCCACGCGCCGCTGTTCCAGACGATGCTGGCGTGGGTTCCCGACCGCTCCGGCCTGCTGCGGCTGAACGGCGTCACCGTCGAGCCGCTGCCCATCCCGTACGCGCCCGCCAAGTTCGACCTCGCGCTGTCCGTCACCGAGTCCGCGGGGGGCCTCGCCGGGCATCTCGACTTCGCCACCGCCCTGTTCGACGAGGCCACCGTCCGACGCCACGCGGACCAGCTCCGACGCCTGCTCACCGACCTGGCCCACCGCCCCGAACAGCACATCGGCACGCTCGACCTGATGAGCCCGGAGGACCGTGACCTGCTCCTCGCCGAGGGCGAGTCCCCCCGCGCGGTCGCCGATACCCGCAGCAAGACGTCCGCGTCCCCGCTCCCCGGCCCCATCGCGCCCGGCTCCCCACTCGCCGCCTCCGCCCTCACCGACCTCTTCGAGACGCAGGCCCGCCGCCGCCCCCACGAAGCGGCCGTCGTCTGCACCCGGGGGACCACCGACTACGCGACACTCGACCGCAGGGCGAACCGGCTGGCCCACGCACTCGCGGACCGCTCCGTCGGCCCCGGCGACGTGGTCGGGCTGCACACCGGACGCACGGTCGACCTCGTCGTCGGCGTGCTCGGCATCCTCAAGGCCGGCGCCGCCTACCTTCCGCTCGACCCCGCCCAGCCGCAGACCCGCCTCGACGGCATGGTCGAGGACGCCGCATGCCCCCTGGTGCTGACCGACAGTCTCGAACACGTGCGGACCCGGGGATGGTCGGCCCTCACCGCCATCGAGACCCAGGGCGCGCTCTGCGACGCGCCGCCGGCCGTACCGCGAGCCCAGGACATGCTGGCCTACGTCATCTACACGTCCGGCTCCACGGGCCGCCCGAAGGGCGTCGCCGTCGAGCACCGCAGCGTGCTCAACCTCTTCGACACATGGCAGGAGCGGATGGGCAGCGGGCCCGCCGACGCCGGATCCGCCTGGTCCAGCATCGGCTTCGACGCCTCCGTGCACGAACTGCTGCTGCCGCTCACCACGGGCGCCAGTCTGCACATCGTCCCCGAGGAACTCCGCGGCGACCCCGAGTCGCTCGTGACGTGGCTGCGCGAGCACCGGATCGTCCAGGCCTTCCTGCCACCCGCGTACGTCCGCTGGCTCGACGAGGACCCCGCCACACGCCTCTCCGGCCTGCGGCTGCGCACCCTGCTCACCGGCATCGAGTCACTCCCCGAGGCCACCCTCCACCGGCTCACCCGTCACCTGCCCGGCCTCAAGGTGTGCTTCGGCTACGGGCCCACCGAGGCGACGCTGTACAGCACCGCCCACTACGACCCGCGCCCGCTGGACCGGCAGAGCCCGCTGGGCCGCCCCCTGCGCAACACGCGGCTCCGCCTGCTCGACGCCCACCTGCAGCCCGTACCGTCGGGCACCGTCGGCGAGGTGTACCTGGGTGGCGCCTGCCTGGCCCGCGGCTACCTCAACCGGCCCGACCTCACCGAGGAACGGTTCCTGCCCGACCCGTACCTCCCGGGCGAACGCCTCTACCGCACCGGAGACCTGGCCCGACGGCTCCCCGACGGAGACCTGCACTACGTGGGGCGCGCCGACGACCAGGTGAAGCTGCGCGGCTTCCGTATCGAACCCGCCGAGATCGAGGCGGCGCTGCTCGCCCTGGACGGCGTCAGGGAGGCCGTCGTGCTCACCGACCGCGACGCGCCGGGCGGGCCGCGCCTGGTCGCCGCCGTCGCCGCCACGCCCGGGGCGCGGGCAGATGCCCAGCCCTGGCGGACCGCGCTCACCCGGCACCTGCCCGACCACATGATCCCCGCGGTCGTCCTCGACCTCCCGGACCTGCCGCTCAACCACAGCGGCAAGGTCGACCGCCGCGCCCTGCTCGACCTCGCCCGCGCCCACCGGAACGACCAGGTGAACACCGGCAGCCCGCGCGACCACGTCGAACACGGCCTGTACCGCATATGGCGGGACATCCTGCTGCACCCCGACATCGGCATCGGCGACGACTTCTTCGAACTCGGCGGAACCTCACTGGCGGCCATCAAGATGGCCCACGCCGTCACCGAGGAGTTCGGCATCCGCGTGCCGGTCGCGGACGTCATGCTCCGGCCCACCATCGAGGCACTCGCCGGCACCCTGCGCGAGGGCCGGGCGTCCGAGGCACCCGGCAGCCTCGTCGAGTTCCGGCCCGGAACCCCCGGCGCCGCGGGCACTGCGCGCGTCGTCTGCGTCCATCCCGCAGGCGGCACCGCCTTCTGCTACCTGACCCTCGCCGCGCGACTCCCCGAGACGGCCGGCCTGTACGGCATCCAGTCACCGGGCGTGAACCCCGGCGAGGACCTGCTGCCGAGCGTCGAGGCCATGGCCGAGGCGTACCTCGCCCTCCTCGCCCCGTACGACGACGGACCCCTCGTCCTCACCGGCCTCTCCTACGGAGGCCTCGTCGCCCACGAGATGGGCCGTCTGACGGCCCGCGCCGGCCGCACCGACGTCAGCGTCGTCCTCCTCGACACCCAGGCCACCGACGACCCCGCCGAACGCGCCGCCATCGAGTCCGTCGACATGGCCGAGTTCCGCGACAAACTCGTGCGGTTCAACGGCATGTACCCCGGAATCGACGACGCCCAGGTCGAGCGGTACCACCGCATCTACAACCACAACCGCGCCACCGCGCGCGACCATCTGCCACACCCCTCGCCGACCCGGCTCGTGCTGGCCCAGGCCGTCGGCGACGGCAGCGACACGCCCCGTCACGCGGACGTCCGGGACTTCTGGGAGAGGCGCGCCCAGGGTCACTTCCGGGTCGAACCCGTGCCCTGCGACCACTGGGAGATGCTGGAGAAGGCCGAGGCGGGCCTGGTCGCGGACGTCCTCGGCGCCGAACTCGCCCACCACGCGGGCGCACCCGCCGAGCCGATCGGCGTCGGCCGGCAGGCGGCGGGGGAGCGACGATGACCCACGCCGGCCTCTCCCTCCTCGCCGACTCCGTTCGCGCGCAGGCGGCCCGCACACCCTCCGCACCCGCCGTCGAGGACGGCGACCGTCTCCTGGACTACGCCGAACTCGACGCCATCGCCGACCGGGTCGCCGCCCGACTGCGCGGCGCCGGCATCCTGGCGGGACAGGCCGTCGCGGTGGCCCTGCCCCGCTCCTGGCAGCTCGTCTGCGTCATGCTGGGCATCCGCCGCCACGGATGCACCGTCGTCCCCCTGGACCGGCTCAGCCCGGCGGACAGGCGCGGCCACATCCTCGACGACTCGGGCGCGGTCGCCGTCGTCCACGACAACACCCCGCACACCGTGCCCGACCACCTGGCCGGGCTCACCGCCGACACTCTCGTGGCGGCGGGACCGGTGTCACAGGTGCCGGCGGCCGACACCGGCGACGAGAGCGCCACGGGCACCGGCGCGCCGACCGCCTTCCTCTTCTACACGTCGGGAACCACCGGCCGTCCCAAGGGTGTCGAGGCCACCGACGAGGGCGTCCTCCGGCTCGCGCGGCCCGGCTACATCGGCATCGAGCCCGGCGACCGTTACGCCTGTCTCGCCAACCCCGCCTTCGACGCCCTCAGCTTCGAGGTGTGGACCCCCCTGCTCACCGGCGGCACCTGTGTCGTCCTCGACGATGGAGTGGTCCACGAGCCGTCCGCACTCGCCCAGGTCCTCCGCGACCGCGCCGTGGACACGGTCTTCATCACCGTCGCGCTGTTCAACGCGGTCGTCGACCAGGTCCCCGACTGCTTCGCCACCACCCGACAGGTCCTCGTCGGCGGCGAGCGCGTCGACGCCGGGATCCTCCGGGGCTGGTACCGGGCCAACCCGGGAGCCCGCACGGTCCTGCACAACGTGTACGGCCCCACCGAGACGACCACCTTCGCCCTGTGCTTCGCCGTACCCCGCGACTTCCACGGCGACGACGTCCCCATCGGCACCCCCCTGGCCGGCACCCGGTGCGCCACCGTGACCGCCGCCGGCACCCTGG
Source organism: Streptomyces sp. NBC_01428 (assembly GCF_036231965.1). NCBI lineage: Bacteria > Bacillati > Actinomycetota > Actinomycetes > Kitasatosporales > Streptomycetaceae > Streptomyces > Streptomyces sp. NBC_01428. Next base: position 8,506,259 of record NZ_CP109499.1, read on the forward strand.
CCCGGGCGGGCGAGACCGCCGAACTCGTCCTGGCGGGAGCGGCGTTGGCGCTCGGCTACCGCAACCTGCCCGAGGAGACGGCCCGGAGCTTCGCCCCCCTGCCGGCCGGCGACGACGACACTCGCTGGTACCGCACCGGCGACCTCGTCCGCGTCGACGAGAACGGCCTGGTGACGTACGTCGGACGGGCCGACCGCCAGGTCAAGGTGCGCGGCTTCCGCATCGAACCGGGCGAGGTCGAGCGCGGCATCATGACCCATCCCGCCGTACGCCACGCCTACGTGTGCACCCGGCGCGACGACAGCGGCCGCAACGAACTCCTCGCCTTCCTCGTCCCCGACGCCGAACTGCCCTACGAGGCCTACGAACTCCACCTCGACACCGCCCTCCCCGCCTACATGCGCCCCCATCACACCTACCTCGTGGGGGAGCTGCCTCTGAACGCCAACGGAAAGGTGGACGCCGAACGCCTGCTGCGCGAGCGCGGCACACCCTGGCGCGCGGAACGCCCGACGGAGTCACCCGTCACGCCGGAACAGCGGACCGTACTGGACCTGGCCGAGGACGTCCTCGGCGTACACGGTCTGACGCCGTCCGACCGCTGGATATCCAGCGGCGGCGACTCCCTCGCGGCCCTCCGCCTCCGCTTCGCCCTCCTGGAACACCACGGCGCGGACCTGCCCCACGACCTGCTCCTGCGCGCCGACTTCGCCACCATCGCCGAAGCGGTGCACCGCGCCGACGCCGCCGCGGGCGTCCATCCGCCGGTCCGCACGACGCCCGGCCTGCGCAGCGCCCCCGCGACCAGCGAACAGCAGCGACTCTGGCTGCTGCGCCAGCGCGACCCGCAGGACCGCTCCTACGACGTCCCGCTCACCTTCCAGGTCCGGGGCACGCCCGACCCCGCCGCGCTCCGGCACGCCCTCCGCTCCCTGGTGGTCCGACACCCCGCCTTGCGCACCCGTCTGACCGTCGGTCCGACGGGACTCGTCCAGGAGACCGCCGAGCCCTACGACCCGTGGCGGCCCGCGGACGAACGGGCGGGGGAGGGACGGCAGGAGGCCGCCGAGCGGTTCTTCGCGCCCGGATTCGACCTCGCCGACCCGCGCATGCTGCGCGCCGCCTTCCTGCCCGACACGGACGGCGGAACGCTCCTGCTCCACCTGCACCACATCGCCGTCGACGGCTGGTCGCTCAGCCTGCTGTTCCGCGACCTCACCGCCGCGTACACGGCCGCCCTCGACGGCACGCTCGCGGACACCGCCACCGAACCAGTCGTCAGCGAACCCGCCGTCACCACGCTCGACTTCGCCGCCTGGCAGCACGAATGGCGCACCAGCGCCGCCTACCGGCGGAAGCGCGGACGCCTGGCCGAGCACTACCGCGCCACGCCCGAAGTCTCGCCCCCGCTCGACCCCGTACCCGCCGGCGGCGGTGCCGCCGCCCGTCTGATCCGGACGTCCGTCGACCCGGCGCGCGCCGCCCAGCTGGACCGCTGGGCGGCACACCAGGGCGTGACCAGGTTCCACCTGCTGCTCTCCGCCTTCGCCTGCGCCCTCTACGGCGTCACCGGGCAGAGCCGCCCCCTTGTCGCCACACCCGTCGCGAGTCGTCCGCGTCCCGAGTTCGCCGACACCGTCGGCATGTTCGCCAACACCGTGCTGCTGCCCCTGCACACCGCCCCGCGGCGAGGCCTGCGGGCCCAGTTGCACGAGCACGCCACCAGCGCGGCCACCGTTCTCGACGGACAGGACATCGCCCTCGCCGACGTCCTGGACGACCACGCCTTCCGCACCGGAGGCCCCCTCTTCGACTACCTCTTCGTCCTGGAGAACACCGAGTTCGACGCACTGCGTCTGCCGGGCTGCACGCTGCGCCCGCGATGGACCGAGCCACCCGCCGCCAAGTGTGCTCTGACCCTGTCCGTCGTCGAGGACGGCTCCGGCCTCCAGTGCCTGTGGGAGTACGACCCCGCACGCGTGCCCGCCGACCGCGTGGACGCCGTGGCCCGGCTGTTCCGCACGGCTCTGGACGGGTTCACCCACCTGCCGGACCGGACGGTGGCCGACCTCGTCGCACCCTGGCGGACCGGCGCCGCCGCGACCGCCCGGGGCGGCGCGCTGCCGCAGGAGTTCCCCAGCATCGCGGAGGGCTTCGCCCGCCAGGTCCGGCACACCCCGGACGCGCCGGCCCTCGCGCACGGCACGGCGACCCTGAGCTACGCCCAACTCGACGCCGCAGCATCCTCGTTGGCCGCCGAGATCGGCCGCCTGCACCCCCTGCCCGCCGACCCGGCCGCTCCCGCGAGCGTCGCCCTCTACCTGGATCCGTCCCCCGAGCACGTCGTCGCCCTGCTCGCCTGCACCCGCCTCAACCTGACGGTCGTCCCGCTCGACCCGGCCTACCCGCCCGCGCTGCTCCGGCACGTCCTGCGGCAGGCGCAGCCACTCTGCGTCCTGCACGCTCCGCACACGGCCCCTGCCCTGGACGCCGTCGCCCCGACGGGCCTGCCCCGGTTTCCGCTCGTCCTCACCGACCTGCCGCCCGCCGGACCCGACACCGTGCCCCGCCCGGCGACACGGCCGCTGTACACCCTGTTCACCTCCGGCTCCACCGGTGTCCCCAAGGGTGTCCAGGTCCCCGACCGGACCCTGTGCAACCTCATCGCCTGGCAGCAGCGCGAGGCGGGCCCCGCGGGACCCGCCGTCACCCAGCAGTTCTCCATGCTGTCCTTCGACGTCTCCTTCCAGGAGATCTTCACGACGCTCTGCACCGGCGGCCTGCTCCGCCTGGTGGAACCCGCCTGGCGACAGGACCTCGCCACCCTGCTGGAACGGCTCGACACCGACGGGGTGGAGCGTCTGTTCCTGCCCTACGTGGCGCTGCAGCTCCTCGCCGAGCACGCCGTCCGCAGCGGGCGGTTCCCCGCGCGGCTGCGCGAGGTCGTCACCGCGGGGGAGCAACTGGTCTGCACCGACGCCATCCGCCAGTGGTTCGCCGGGCTCGACAACGCCCGCCTGTTCAACCACTACGGCCCCACCGAGACCCATGTGGTCAGCGGCCTGTGCCTGAGCGGCGACCCGGCCACCTGGCCGACCAGGCCCGCCATCGGCCGCCCGGTCGCGCACGCCGAACTGCATGTCGTGGACGCGGAGGACCACCCCGTCCCACCCGGTGTCACGGGCCGTCTCCTCGTCGGCGGCCCCATGGCCGCCCCGTGCTACCTCGGTGATCCCGGACTCAACCGTGACCGCTTCACCACCGGTCCCGACGGCGGCACCCTCTACCGCACCGGCGACCTGGCGCGCTTCGACGCACAGGGCCTGCTGCACTACGCCGGGCGGGAGGACGCACAGATCAAACTCAGCGGACACCGGCTCGAACTCGGCCAGGTCGAGGCCGCGTTGCTCCAGTACCCCGGCGTCACGAACGCGGTCGCCGTCGCCGTCGCCGACCACGGCCGGCTCGTCGCCTGCCTGGAGTGCCGCGGCCCCGACCCCGACCCAGCGGACCTGGACCGCCACCTCGGTGAACTGCTGCCCGCCCACGTCCGGCTGGGGCGCGTCCGCCGGCTGCAGGCGCTGCCGCGAACCCCGAGCGGCAAGCTCGACCGGGCGGCCGCGCTCACCGCGGACGGAGTCGACCTGGGCGCCACCGGCGCGTCCGACGGTTCGCTGTCACCTCTGGAGGCCCGGCTCACCGAGCTGTTCGCCGTCGTCACCGGCAGGCGGCCCGCGCCGGAACAGCACTACTTCGACGCCGGTGCCGGCAGCCTCGACCTGATGCGGTTCCACCTCCACTGCACCACGGAGGCCGGGTTGTCCTTCCGTATGGCCGACCTGTTCGAGCACGTCACCGTCCGGTCCCTGGCCGCGGCCCTCACCCGTCCCACCCCGTCCTCCGCGCCCGTGGAGCCGGCGGAGACCTCACATCCCGAGGACCCGACTCCGGTCACCGCCGCCGCACCCGGCTCCGAGACCCCCTCCCAGGACGCCATCGACGCCGGACCACGCGCCGCCGTCCGCGCACCCCGGCCCGGCGACACGGAGCCGTCGGTGGAGCCCGTCGCCGTCGTCGGCATGGCCGTGCGGCTGCCCGGCGCCCCCGACCTCGCGGCCTTCTGGGACCTGGTCACCTCCGGCCGACGCGGGGTGGAGCACTTCACCGCCCCCGCCGGCCGGGTCGGCGCACGCAGCCAGTCCGACCGTCCGCTGGCCTTCGACCCCGCGCGCTTCACCATCAGCCCGCACGAAGCACGGCTGATGGACCCGCAGCAGCGCCAGATGCTCATGGTCTGCGTGGAGGCCCTCGCCCACGCGGGCATCGCCGACCCCGCCGGGCGACAGGTCGGACTGATCGCCGCCTGCGGCGAGAACACCTACTTCCAGCGGCTGATCCGGGAAGCCGGGCCCGACGACCTCCCCGACAGCTTCCGGCTCGCCCTGCACCACGAGAAGGACTTCCTCGCGACCAAGGCCGCCTACCATCTCGGCCTGACCGGGCCCGCGTTCAGCGTCCAGACGGCCTGTTCCAGCTCCCTGGTCGGCGTCCACCTCGCCGCCCAGCTGCTCCGCCAGGGCGACGCCGAGATCATGCTCGCCGGGGGAGTGCTGGTCGACGCGGAACTCACCGACGGCTACACCTACCGCCCCCAGCACATCTTCTCCCCGGACGGCCACTGCCGGGCCTTCAGCGCCGACGCGGGCGGCACCGTCGGAGGCAGCGGGGCGGCGGTCGTCGTCCTGAAACCACTGAGCCTGGCCCGCCGCGACGGCGACACCGTCTACGCCCTCGTCACCGGCTCCGCCGTGAACAACGACGGCGCGGACAAGCTCGGTTACAGCGCGCCGTCCCTGTCCGGGCAGCGCGCGGCCGTCCGGACCGCACTGCGCCGCGCGGGACGCCGGGGCGCCGACGTCGGCTACGTCGAGGCCCACGGCACGGGCACCCGCCTCGGTGACCCCGTCGAGGCGGGCGCTCTCCAGGACGCGTACGACGTGCCGCGGGGGCACCGGATCGCCGTGTCGTCGGTGAAGAGCCAGATCGGTCACCTGGGCGCCGCCGCGGGCGTGACGGGTCTCGTCCGTGCGGTCCTCGCCGTGCACCACGCGACGATCCCCCCGACCGCCGACTTCGACCGGCTCAACCCCGAGATCGACGCCACGGCCTTCCGCGTCCCGGTGACCGCGGAGCCCTGGCGGTCGGCGGGACCGCGCCTCGCCGCCGTCAGCAGCTTCGGCATCGGCGGGACCAACGCCCACGTCCTGGTCGAGGAGGCCCCGCCCGGCGCGGCCGAAGGCTCCACGGACAGGGCCGACCGCGCCGGGACCGGGGACCTGACGTTCGCGACGGAGGCGGTCCCGACGGACGTACGGGCGCAGGACCGCGCAACTCCCTTTGCCGCACGGCACCTTGGATCCGCGTCCGACGCTGTGAGGACGGGGTCCGGGGGTGCCGAACCCCTCCGGGCCGACACCCCTGAAGCGCACGCGTTCGTGCCGCTCCTGGCGCTGTCCGCGCACAGTGCGCCGGCGCTCCGAGCGGACGCCCGCCGAGCGGCCGACCACCTGGCCGCCCACCCCGACCGCTACGAGCAGGTCGTACGCCATCTGCGGAGCGGACGCCCCGCACTCGACCACCGGGCGGCCCGCCTGCTCCCCGACGTGCACGCGGCCGTCGACTGGCTGCGCACCGTGGAGCCCGTCGCCGTCCCCCGGACGCGGGGTGAACACGTGGACGCCCGTCGGGCGACACCGGAGGAACTGGCGGACGCCTGGTGCGCCGGCCGTCCCGTGAACTGGCGGGAGCACCCCGTCCCGGCCCCCTGGGACTTCCCGCCCCCGTCCTTCGACCTCACCGACTACGACCTCCGCCGCTCCGGGAACCCGGAGGGGCCCGGGTTCCCGCAACGGCTGCCCGCCGACCGGTGGCTGCACCAGAAGCACTGGGTCCGGACGCGCCGGGCCCGCACCGGGCCCGCTCCCGCCGCAGCACGCACCGTGGTCGTGGTCGGCGACGCGGCGACGGAGTGGAGCGCCTGGGCGGCTCCGGGCCGGGGCGGAGCACGCGTGGTGCGCGTCGAGGCGGGACCCGCCTTCGCCCGCCTCGGGCCGGACACGTACCGCGCCGATCCCTCCGACGCCGGACAACTCGGCCGCATCATCGCTGACGTGAGCCGCGAAACCGGCGCGCACACCGACTGGCTGCACACCCTGCCCCTCGCCGTGCGGGGTCCGGTCGACGAGTCCACCGTCGACGCCGCCGTTCACGCGTGCCTCGACACGGTCGCCGCCCTGTGCACGGCACTGGCGGACGTCCCCCCGGACGTACGACCCCGGCCGTGGGTGCTGACGCATGCCGTCCAGCCCGTGGCAGGCCCCACCGGGCGGCCCGAACTCGCTCTGACGGCAGCGGCGAGCGAAGCGCCCCGTCAGGAACTCGGCCTGACCGTACGGTGGGTGGACCTCCCGGACGCCGAACCCGGCCACTGGGCGGACCGGTTGACCGCGCTCCTCGCCGACACCGCGCCCACCGGGCCCCGCCTCGCGCTGCGCGACGGGCACTGGTGGCAGCCGGTACGCCTGCCCGTGACCGAGACGCCGTCCGACGGCCTGCCGGGGCACGGATCCCCGGCCCGGCCGCAGCCCGGCACGCACCTCGTCCTGGGCGGCACCGGGGGGATCGGCAGCACGCTCGCCGCGCGCATCCTGCGGGAACCGGACACCCGGGTCGTGCTCCTGTCGCGCAGAGGCGAACTGCCCGCGGCGCTCGCCGCCTGGCGGGACCGCGTCACCTGTGTGCGAGCGGACCTGGCCGAGGAGTCCCTGGACGCCATCGCCGCCCGCCTCGGCCCCCGGCTCGACGGGCTGACCGGCGTCGTCCACGCGGCGGGCACCGCGCACGGAACGCTCCTCGTGCGGCGGGACGCGGCAGCCGCCCGCCGGGGCATCGCGGCCAAACTCCGGGGCGCCCTGCTGACCGAGCGGCTCATCGCCACGCACCGGCCCGGCACGGTCGTCTACTGCTCCTCCATGGCAGCCGAGCTGGGCGGGATCGGACAGTTCGACTACGCCGGCGCCAATGGCCTCCTCGACGGCTTCGCCCACCACACGAGCGGCGACGACGGCACCGCACGAACCGTCGTCGCCTGGGACGCCTGGCGCGAGGTCGGCATGGCGCACGACGCCCGAGTGCGGGACGCACGCCACCGGGCGCACCTCGACGTCGCGCTCACCCCGGCGGAGGGCGTGGATGTGTTCGACCGGGCGATGGAGCTACAACTCCCCCAACTCCTCGTCTGCACCACCGACCTGGCCGAGGCCGTCCGCTTCTACGAAGCCGTCCCCGACACCACCCCGGCCACCGGCGCGGACCCGCGGTCCGAACCCGGCCCGGAGCCCGGTACACCGATCACCCACACCCGAGCCGAGTCCCCCGACGGCGACCCGGCAGCCGCGCTGCGGGAGGCGACCCGTTCCCTGCTCGGCCTGGACACCCTGGACGAGGCCGCCCCGCTGTACGACCTCGGCGCCGACTCCCTGACCCTGCTGGAGCTCCTGGACGAGGTGAAACGGCTCTACGGCACCGACCTGGACCTGTCCCGGCTCACCCACCGGGTCACCTTGAACGAGATCCTGGGCCACCTCACGGCCGTCCGGCCGGCACCCCGTACCCACGCGGTGGCGGTCGACGTCTGGCAGCGCGGAACGGGCCCGGGCGTGCTCTGCCTCGTCCACCCCGTCGGGGGCGACATCCAGGCATACCGCGCCCTCGTCTCCGCCCTGCCCGACCGGCTGACGGTCTGTCTGATCGCCGACCCGGCACTGTCCGCCCCGGACGCGCCCGACTGGTCCCTCACCGAACGCGCCGCCCAGTACCTCGCCGCCGTCCGACGGGAGTTCCCCGCGGCGGGACGACAACTGCGGCTCGCGGGATGGTCGTTCGGGGCATGGACCGCGCTCACGATGGCGGCCCTCGCGGAAGAGGCCGGTGAAGCCCCCGGCGCCCTCTACCTGCTCGATCCGCCGTCCCCCGACCCGGCCGCGCGTCCCACGGTCGACGAGGAACAGGTGGCGGCCGTGTTCGCCCTCGAACTCCGCGGCAACCGCGCCGACCACGCCCTCACCGAACAGGGCAGGGCCTACGCCGAACGGCTCGCCCAGTGCTGCCGGGCCAACCTCGCCGCCCTGGCCGGGCACCGGCTGCCCCGCCTGACGAGGACCCCCGGCTCGCTCTGGCTCGCCCAACAGCCCGTCGGGGAACTGCCGGTGGCGATGGCGGCGCCGTCGACCGCCGCCGAGTGGGAGCCCCGTCTGCCCGCCGCGTTCCGCACCCACCACGTTCCCGTCACGCACTACGAACTCGTCGCCGACCCCCACGTGCGCGCGGTGGCCGAGGTCATCGCGGGCGACCTCACCGCTTCCGCTCCGTTGCCCGATCCCCCGCCCGGCGTCCCCGAGCACCCCGCCCCCGCCGCCAGTTCCTGACCCCGGCAGCCGAGGAGACCTCCCTGTGGCACACCCGTACACCCGACTGCCGGCCCGCTCGTTCTGGCGGACGGCCGTCGCAGAACCCGCCCCGCAGGACATCGCCGACCTGTGGAGCCCCAAGTTCCCTATCGGACAGGACGATCCGGTGGTCACCGCCGGCTCCTGCTTCGCCCGGCACATCGGTCCGGCCCTGCTCGCCGAGGGCATGCACTGGTACGACGCCGAACTCCCGCCTCCCGGACTGACCCCGGCCGAGCGCGAGCAGCGAGGCTACCGCCGCTTCTCCTTCCGCACCGGCAACATCTACACCGCGGCCGCCCTGCGCCAGTGGATCGCCTGGGCCCTGGACGAGGAGAAGCCTCCCGAAGACTGGTGGACGTCCGAGAAGGGACTGATCGACCCCTACCGCCCGGCACTTCAGCCGGGCGGGTTCACCTCCTTGGAGGAAGCCCGCGCCGCCCGCTCGGTGACCCTCGCCGCCATCCGTGCCGCGCTGACGACGGCCCGCGTCCTCGTCTTCACCCTGGGTCTCACCGAGGCCTGGTGGGACACCGGGACCGACACCGTCCTGCCGATGTGCCCGGGCACCGTCGGCGGCACCTACGATCCCGCCCGGCACGTCCTGCGCAACCACACGGTGGCGGAGGTCACCGACGACCTGAGCGCCGCGCTGGGCATGGCGCGCGGCGTCAACCCCCGCCTCCGGACGCTCCTCACCGTGTCGCCGGTCCCGCTCACCGCGACCGCCACGGGGCGGCACGCCCTGGTCGCCACCACCCACTCCAAGTCCGTCCTGCGAGCCGCAGCCGGCCAACTCGCCGACGAGCACGACCACGTCGACTACTTCCCGTCGTACGAGATCGTCACCGGATTCCCCTACCGGGCGATGTCCTACGAACCGAACCTGCGCACCGTCACCCCCGACGGGGTGGCCTTCGTGATGAGCCACTTCTTCGCGGGAACCACCGGACGGCGCTCCGGCGAAGGGCCGCGCCACGACCGCCCGGCCACCGTGCCGGCCCCGCCCAGCCACGGTGGAGAGGAGCAAGGGTGTGACGACGCCGTACTCGACTACTACGGGCCGGGCTCGGTTCCTCCTGCTCGGTGACTCGCACGCCGGAGCCGTCGGCCGGGCGGCGCGCGCGGCCGGCCTGCCCTTCGCCGGCGGCCCGACCGGCTCCGGACGGGACTTCCTCGGACCGTTCTTCGACCCGCGCGGCGCGGACGACATCACCTTCCGTGACGCCGAGGCCGAACGCCTGTACCGGGGGTTCCTCGACACGCTCGACACCCGGGCGCTCGGGCGGCTCACCGTGCCCTTGGTGTGCACCTTCGGCCTGAGCGTCCACACCGTCGCCACGGCGGCCAACTGGTCCGTGCACCGCGACACCGAAGGCGCGTACACGCCCGGGTTCCTCACGAGCGCCCTCTTCGGCGACCTCGTACGTGCCACCGCCCGCGGTGCGTTGGCGTTCTACGACCGTGCCGCCGCCCTCGGACTGCGCACGCTCGCCCTGCTGCCCCCGCAACGCGTGCCCGGCATGGCGGACCCCCGGGTCTTCTTCGCGGCACAGGACGTCCTCCACGAGGAACTGCGCGCCCGGGGAGTCGAGACCGTCGATCTCCGTGCCCACGTGGCCTCCGCCGACGGCCTGCAACGCCCCGCGTTCTGCGAACCCGACGACACCATCCACGGCAGCCTCGCCTTCGGCCGCCTCGTCGTCGCCGCACTGCTCGACCGGGGCGTGTGACTCCGCCCCCTCCGCCTCTCCTCCCCATCGCCCACCCCCGACCACCAGCGAGGACACCATGGACCCGTACGCACTCGAAGCCGTCGAGCGGATCACCACCCGCCCCGCCGAGCCCTACGAGACGATCACCGTCGACACGATCACCCCGCTCATCGGCGCGGAGGTGTCCGGCGTCGACCTGAACGAGGAACTCACCCCGCAGCAGGAGAAGGAGATCCGCGCCGCGTTCCTCGACCATCACGTCCTCGTCTTCCGCGACCAGGACCTCACCACCGAACGGCACAAGCGCTTCGCCGCCCTCTTCGGCGAACTCCACCCGGTCGCGCTCCCGGAGGAGGGCAGCGACCCGCACATACTGGAGATCAGGGCGACGAAGGAGTCCCGCGCCGTCGCCGGCAACGGATGGCACGCGGACGGCACCGCCGACGCCGAGCCGTCCCTCGGATCCATGCTGCACATCACGACCGTCCCGGAGGGCGGCAGCGGCGGCGACACCCTGTTCGCGAACATGCACCTCGCCTACGAGCTGCTGTCCCCGGCCATGCGCACTTTCCTTGACGGTCTGACCGCCGTGCACGACGGCGCGCTGCCCTGGATGGGGCAGCCCATCCCGCCCGAGTACGACGTCCCGCGGACCGAACACCCCGTCGTCGTCCGCCACGCCGACACCGGCCGCAAGCTGCTCTTCGTCAACGGCCCCTACACGTCGCACATCACCCAGCTGTCACGCTCCGAGAGCACGGCCCTCCTGGACATGCTCTACGCGCACATCGCCCGCACCCCGCTCCTGCAGTGCCGCGTCCGCTGGCAGCCGCGCACCCTCGTGTTCTGGGACAACCGCTGCGTGCAGCACCACGCGGTCTGGGACTACTTCCCGCACAGCCGCTACGGCCGCCGCGTCGCCATCAACGGCACCCGTCCCCAGGCCTGAAGCCCCCCGACCGATCGACCGCGTACGCCTTCCCGGACCGAGGGACACCGTCCATGAACACGACGCCCGCCACCGCACCACCCGGGACGACAGCGAAACCGGCCGCCGCCGGTTCCGGGGAGGCACCCGCTCCCGTGACCCCACCGCACTGGACCGAACAACTGACCTCGGCCCTGCGGGAGGGACTCGCGACGGACGAGGTCCTCGTCCCCACCGCGGATGCCCTCCGGCTCGGAGGTCTCCGAGCACTTCACCACTGGTACGCCCGGACCACCCTGCCCCTGCTGGCGGCCGGCGATCCGACCGGCGGCGACCAGACCACACGGGCCCGCACACCGGTGGGGCCACTGATCGACCTCCACCTGCGCGCCGCCGAGGGCACCCTCGCTCCGGCAGCCGTCTGGGCCGCCGGCCTCCACCCGGTGCTCCTGGCCACCTACCGCAGGGCCTATCCGCAGGCGGCCGCCTACGCCGAGGCGCACGCCAACGCCCGCGACTACGCCCTGGCGAACGGCCGGACCGGCACCGAAGCCGACGAGTACGGGCACACGTACGCCCGCCTCAGCACGACCGCGAACGCCGAGGCGTTCGCGACCGCCCACGCGGACGCCCTCACTCCGGCCCTGTCCCAGGCGTACGCCACCGCCGACCCCGCCGCCTACACGGCCACGTTCCCGTCCTCCCAGACCCGAGCCACGGTCCGTGCCGCGTCCACCGCCGCGGACACCCCGGTCCCGTCGGTCCTGCACCACCTCGCGACGGGCCTGGCGACAGCCCTGAGGGAACGGAGACACTGAGACGTGAGGAGCCCGAGGCCGGTGGGCGCCGGACTCAATACCCGTAACTCGTCGTGTACGCGCACTCCGTGTACACGTACCCCGGTCGCAGCTTCGCCGTGTCCGAGGCCGGCGTCCTGCCTGTTCCGGCGTGGGACTTGTGGACGAAGTAGGTCGTGCCGACGGGGAGGCGGATGGTCCTGTGGGGGTAGTTCCTGCCGCTGTCGCTGCACGGTTTGAAGCCGATGGCGATGGTGCTGCCGAGCGAGTAGGCGGAGCACTTCCCGCAGGCCTTGAGGGTGAAGCTGCCGGTCACGGGTCCGGTGTAGAGGACCGTGATGTCGTCGGGGCTGTCGTTCTTGACGGTCACGGCGATACTGCCCCCCGAGCCGGTGCCCGGCAGCCGCTTGCCGGCGGCGGGTACCGTCTGGGCCACCTCGGCGGCGATGGCGATCTTCCGCGCGCGCGCCCGGTTCCTGTCGTGCGGATTGCTCTTGGCGAAGGCGTTCATCGTGGCGACGGCCTCGGTGTACTTCGCCTCCTTGTACTGGTCCACCCCGCAGGTGTACGTACCCGAACTCGCGCTCCGCGCCGCCCTGTCGGCGTCCTTGCCGAAGGCGTCGTCCAGCCCGGCCTGCTCGCCGTGCAGCCCCCGCACCTGCGTACCGAGGGTCTCCAGCCGGGCGACCGCCGCACAGGGGTCGTCACCGCCCACCGACTTGACCGCCTTGTCGACCGCGTCCCGCACCGCGGGCTCCACCCTGCCCGCCTGCTCGGACTCGGGGAACGTCGACAGGAGTTCGCCGAACTGCGTCGTCCAGTCGCCCGCCCCGGCACCGAGCGACGTCGCCGCGCAGGTGTAGAGCGACGTGGCCAGCCGGTCGTCGGGCCAGGTGGTCAGGTCGCCCAGCTTGTTCCTGGCGATCGTGCGGGGGACCGTACGGAGGTACTCCAACGGAGCTACGGCGGCGCAGTAGTCCTTCTGCCCGTAGGGCGTGGCGACCGTGGCGTAGTACGTCTTGAGCCGGTCCGGGACCTGCTGGGCCGCGCGTGAGTCCGGGTGGTCGTCGCTGAGCCCGTCGTAGGCGGCGAGGGCGCGGCGGTAGTCGGCCTCGACCGTCCGGAACGGCTGCTTCCCGGACTGCTCGACCAGATGGTCGGCCCGCTCCAGCCGGTCCAGCAGCATCTGTTCGGTGGCTTCGTCCCGCGCGTCGCCGTACAGGACGGCCCCGCCGGCCGGGACGGCCAGCAGCACGAGGCCGAGCACCGCGGCGATCAGGGCACTCGGCAACAGGGCCAAGCGCGTCCGCAGGCCGACCGAGGCGCCGTGAGCGGCGGCGAGCAGCAGGAAGAGGACATAGATGACGACCGCCGAGCCCGGGACACCGTCCGGGTCCGCGGGCAGGGCCACGAGGAGCAGGACGGCCGTCGCGACCCAGCACACGGCCATCAGCAGCCAGCGCCGCAGGACGGCGTAACCGAGCCCGAGCCCCGAGAGATTGAGGAGCGCCACCGCGACGGCCCGCCACGGGTCCGCCGGAGCGGGTGGCGGTGCCGTCGGCATCGGTGGAACCACGAAGTGGTCACCTGATCCGTGCTGATCCCAGGACATGACGTTCCCCCCGTCAATCACGCCCGACGTTCCAGAACTTGTCAGCGTACGTTCAGTCGGCGAGCGGCGACAGAGGGTATGCCGCCGCGTGGGCACTTCCCCCGGCGCCGTCCGACCGCGTCCGCCCCCCCCCGACGGCGCACCCGAGCGTCGCAATTTCCGGACGATTCGCTCCCGTTGGTGTCGGACGATGCGCTCCCGTTGGTGTCGCGCGAACGGCTCGGCCGGACAGGAACGGGCGCAGGCATCGCTCCATTGGCAGCGACCCTCTTGCTCTTGCAAGTAATATGCAACAAGCTCTAGGGGTCCTTACCCGCAGCACTTCCTCGCCCCGTGACGTGGAGTTCCGCCATGCCCCGCCTGATCCCGGACACCGGACCCCAGCGCGTCCTCGCGTCCTCGAACCTCGTCTACACCGTCGGCAGCGGCCTCTACCTGACCGCCGGCGTCCTGTACTTCACGCAGGCCGTCCACCTGCCCGCCGGCCGGGTGGGACTCGGACTCGGCATCGCGGGGGGCGTCGCGCTGGCCCTGGGTGTCGCGGTGGGGCATCTGGCGGACCGGTGCGGAGCGCGCGGTGTGTACATCGCCACCCTTCTGATCCAGGCCCTGAGCACGGCCGCCTTCGTCCTGGCGGACAGCTTCTGGCCGTTCGTGCTCGCCGTCTGCGCGGCCACCGGGGCGAAAGCCGCGGGAACGGCCGCGCGCTCCCCGCTCATCAGGCACCACGGCGGGAAGCGGCCGCAGGAGTTCCGAGCCTACCTCCGCGCCGTGACCAACGTCGGCGTCTCCCTCGGCGCCCTGGTCGCGGGCTGGGTCGTGCAGGTGGGCACCCTCACCGCGTATCAGCTCATGGTCGTCGGGAACGCCCTCGCCTTCCTGGTCGCCGCCGCGCTCCTGTCCCTCCTCCCGCCGGTCGCACCCGTCGCCGAGCCCCTCGACGGACCCCGCCGGAGCGCCCTGCGGGACCGCCCCTATCTGCTGCTCACCGCCGTGGACGGCGTCATGGCCATCCAGTTCAAGGTGCTCACCGTCGCCATCCCGCTCTGGCTGGTCGGCGCCACCGAGGCCCCGCACTGGCTCATCTCCGGCACCATGCTCACCGGCACGGTCATGGTCGTGGCCCTCCAGGTACGGGCCGGCCGCGGCGTCGACTCCCCGACAGCGGGCGGTCGTGCCTACTGCCGGGCCGGGGTGGCGTTCCTCGTCTCCTGCTCGATGGTCCCGATGGCCGCAGGGGTGCCGGGATGGGCCGCCGCGACCCTGCTCATCGCCGCCGTGGTCGTCCACACGCTCGGCGAACTGTGGCACTCCGCGGCCGGGTTCGAAGTGTCCTTCGCCCTCGCACCGCCCCACGCCACCGGCCAGTACCTGGGGGTCTTCGGCCTGGGTGCGGGCCTCGCCGAGGCCGTCGGCCCGGGTCTCCTCATCGCGCTCTGCATCACCTGGGGCCGCCCCGGCTGGTACGTCGTGGGACTGCTGTTCGCGCTGACGGGACTGTCCGCGCCGTTCGCCGTCCGCTGGGCCCGACGCCACCGAAGCGGTGTTCCGACGCCGCTCGCCCGGGCCGCATGACGCCTCCCGTGTCCAAGTCGGCGGCAGACGGGGCCGCTACGCGCCACCGGGCGCCCGGCCCGCCGTCCCGTAGGCGGCCATGAACATGTCCAGCAGGCCGTCGACCGCGGCCTCGTCGATCGGTCGGGCCGACAGCAGACTGCGGTAGTACAGGGCGCCGCACAGCACCTCGGCCGCGAACTCCAGGTCCTCTCCCGGGCTGAGTTCGCCCGTGTGCTGAGCGCGAGTGATCCGGTCGAGCGTGCTCCGCTCCACGGTGACCAGGAACCGTTCGTGCAGCGTCTCCCGCAGACGGGCGTCGGCCTGGGCCTCGGCGATCACCGCTCGGTACACCGGGCCGATCGGAGGGCTGGAGAGGGCCTGTCCGGAACGCAGGAACTGCTCCCGGAGATCCGCGCGGACGTCCCCCGTGTCGCGGTAGTCCAGGTCGCTCGTCCACACCCGGCTGAGCGCGTCGAGCAGCAGGGCCGCCTTCGAGGGCCAGCGCCGGTAGATCGTGTGTTTTCCGACGCCGGCCCGTCGCCCGACCGCCTCGATGCTCAGGCCCGCGTAGCCCACCTCCGTCGCGAGGTCGAGGGTCGCTTTGAGCAGCGCCTCGGTGCGGACGGGGCCGCGGCGCCGTGGTGTGGCAGGCGTGTCACTCATACCGGCACTCTATCGACACGCCTCGTGCCGTTGACAACGGCCGTCGCGGCGAACAGTATTCAGTCTCGATCGGCACGCTGCGTGTCGTTACCGGAGCGGTGGTGCGTCGGCACGACGGACGCCCACGAGCCCGCCTCGTCGGATTCTCAAGGGGAAGATCTGCCATGAGCGCTACCGAAAGCGGCAAGCACGAGGGATTCACGGCCGAGGAGCGGGCCGCGATGAAGGATCACGCCCAGGAGCTGAAGAAGGCGGCGCGCCGGGGATCGAGCGCGGACAAGGCCGCCGAGGCGTTGCGGGACGTGCTCGCGAAGATCGCCGAAATGCCGGACGCCGACCGGGTCATGGCCGAACGCGTCCACGCCGTCGTCACGAGGAGCGCTCCCGTCCTCGCGCCGAAGCTCTGGTACGGCATGCCCGCCTACGCCCTGGACGGCAAGGTCGTGTGCTTCTTCCAGAGTGCGGAGAAGTTCAAGGCCCGCTACGCGACGCTCGGATTCAGCGACCAGGCGAAGCTGGACGACGGGCCGATGTGGGCATCCGCCTTCGCCCTCACCGACGTGACGGACGCGGTGGAGAAGCGTATCGAGGCCCTCGTGAAGCAGGCGGTGGGCTGACACCGGCTGTTGGCGCCCGGCGGCGGCGCCGGGGCTGTTACCCACTTTCGGGTGGCGGCCCGACGGGGTTGGGGGAGCGGCCCGACCCGGCGACGACCGGATGACGTGAGGTGTACGGGAGTTGACGCCCGGAGTGGGTTATTCATCCTTATTCAGTGCATAAATTGACGATGCAGTCTTCTGTAACCGATATGTGCGCAATTGGTAACAGCACTCCCGTGTCGCCCGTCGTGCGGGGGGTGCGAGGAGGAAGTTGTGGGTCCTCGGCCGACAGGGCCGGGATTCGCACAGGTCGCACCTTCGACTCCGCCCTTCTCCAGGGGTGATGCCGCGAGGCGTGACCGGCTCTCGCACCTTGAGGAGCGTTCATGTCTGTTTACACGTCTGTCCCGGTCCGCCGTCTGGTGGCCGCGGCACTGGCCGCCGGCGCCCTGGTCGGCTCGGCCGCGGTGTCGGCCTCCGCCGCCCCGGGGCCGCGTGCCGAGCGGTCGCCCGTCGCCATCAGCCGGGTGCAGAGCGACGCACCCGGCGTCGACAACCGCTCGAACGGTTCGCTGAACGGCGAGTGGGTGGAGGTCACCAACTCCACGTGGCGCGCCGTCAGCCTGAACGGCTGGACCCTCTCCGACCGGGACGGCAACCGCTACACGTTCCGTCACTACCGCCTGGCGGCCCGTTCCACCGTCCGCGTCCACACCGGAGTCGGCCACGACACCGCGAAGGACCTGTTCCAGGACCGCCGCCGTGAGGTGTGGGACAACCGCTCCGACGTCGCGACGCTGAAGACCGACCACGGACGCTTCGTCGACAGCGTCTCCTGGGGTCAGCGCCACGACCGTGACCACGACCGGGACAACGGCCGCGGCCAGGACCACGGTCGAGACCACGACCGCAACACCGGCCGCGACCACGACCGCAACACCGGCCGTGGCCAGGAGCACGGTCACGACCACGACCGCGGCCGCGGTCACGACGGGCGCTGACCACCCCCTGGCCGCGAGGCCGCCCACGGACACCGTCCGACGCCGTCGGGGCTCTGCCAGGCCCCGTGCCCACCGGACCGGATCCCGGTCGGCGGCCTCGCCCCGGAAGACCCGCACCCCCCGGTGCGGGTCTTCCCCGTTCGGGCGTACGGGCGCGTCCGCGGTTCCTGTGGCGGCTCACGCCGAAATGTCCGTAACCCCGGGCAACACTGTTTCACCTGAGGGTCCTTGCTCTCTGGTGAGGGGTGAAGTCTCCGTGTAACGTCTCCCGCAGATGTCGTGGTTCGCAGTCCTCGCCCGCGCTTTGGTGCGGGCGTTTTGCTGTGCAGTGCCCGAGGACCAGGACGACCACCTCCGGGTCCGCGTGGTGCGGATCCGTCATTGAATTGAGAGGCATTGGCATGGCCAGCGGAACCGTCAAGTGGTTCAACGCCGAAAAGGGCTTCGGTTTCATCGCGCAGGACGGGGGCGGCCCCGACGTCTTCGCCCACTACTCCAACATCAACGCCACCGGCTTCCGTGAGCTCCAGGAGGGCCAGGCCGTGACGTTCGACATCACGCAGGGCCAGAAGGGCCCCCAGGCGGAGAACATCACCCCCGCCTGATCCCGGCACGACACCGGCACGGTGTCTCACGGAGCGTTCACGCCCGAGACACCGTGCCCGGCCGGCAACCATGCACGTGACCAGGCACGAAAGGCCGGGTACGGGATGGTCGAAGCACGGTGGGGCGAGGAGCCCGGACCGGTGCGCGGCTGTCTCGCGTGCGACCTGATGACGGGCGACACCCCACTGCCGGGCGGCACCGTCCTGCGTACGGACGCCTGGGCGGTCGAGCACTGTGTCGGCCCCTTCGGCCTGGGAACCGTCGTCGTGAAGCCGACGCGGCACGTGCTGCACGTCGCCGAGTTGACCGCGGCGGAATCCGCCGAACTGGGCCCCCTGCTCCAGCGCGTCAGCGCCGCCGTCACCACGGTCATGGATCCTGAACAGGTGTACGTGTGCCTGTGGTCGCACGTCGGCGGGGCACCGGGACACATCCACTTCGTCGTCCAGCCGGTCACCCGCGCGAACATGGACCGTTTCGACACCTACGGGCCCGCGCTGCAACTCGCCATGGGTGAGGCGGGCGAACTGCCTCCGGTGCCCGACGTGGAGCGGGTCTGCGACCGGTTGCGGGACCACCTCGGCCCGGCCACCGGCACCTGACCGGCAGCGACGTGGCCCCCGTAGCGATACCCGCCTGCCGGGCACCCGCACCCTGAGCCGACGTCCGCTCCCCGCGCACGCGACGCCTCACCCCGGCCGACGGTCACGACCGGCATGACGAGCCCCCTCGGCGTAGAGTCGGCCGCCGGAGCGCTGCCGTGACACGCGTCGGACCGGAGCCGGGCGGCGGTAGCGGTGGAAGGCCGCTCGCATGACCGCACAGCCACCGCCCGAAGACCCCGAAGTACCCAACCCCTGGCAGGAACTGGACGATCTGTACGCCGTCCGACCGCCCTGGGAGATCGGGCGCCCGCAGCCGGCCTTCCTCGATCTCGCCCGGTCGGGCGCCATCCGGGGACGAGTGCTGGACGTCGGCTGCGGAACGGGCGAACACGCCCTCATGTGCGCCGGCCTCGGCCTCGACGTCACCGGCATCGACCTCGCCGCCACGGCACTGCGGACCGCCGAGGACAAGGCACAGCGACGCGGGGCCGCCGTGCGGTTCCTGCACCACGACGCCCGTCGGCTCACCGATCTGGGCGAGCGGTTCGACACCGTGCTCGACTCCGGGCTGTTCCACCTCCTCGCCCCGGACGACCGCCCCGCCTTCACCGGTGGACTGCACGAGACCCTGCGCCCGGGCGGGCGTTACTTCATGCTCTGCTTCAGCGACCGGGAGCCGGAGTCCGGCCGCAGGGGCCCGCACCGGCTGTCGCGCGACGACATCACGGAGGCGTTCGAGGGCGCGCTGCGGATCGACGTCATCGAGCCGGCGACGATCGAGATCACCCTGGACGAGGTGGGCATCCGGGCCTGGCGCGTGGCCATGACGAGGACCTGAGCCGGCATCGACGGCGGACAGGCGTCCGCGGTGACCACCGCGGACGCCCGTCCGGCCGACGCGCCCGTACTCCCGCCTGCCGCGCCCGCGCCGGCCGGGGTACTGCGACACACCCTCAGAGCACCCGACGCCTGCGCCCCAGCCAGGTCTGCGCGATCACGACGACGGCCAGGAATGCCCCGCTGACCACCTGTTGGTAGGCCGAGTCGAGGGAGCCGATCTGGTTGATGACGTTCTGGATGACCTTCAGCAGCAGCACGCCGACCAGGGAGCCACTGATGAAGCCGAACCCTCCGGTGAGCAGCGTCCCGCCGATGACGACCGCGGAGATCGCCTCCAGTTCCATGCCGGAACCGAGGATCGTCACGCCCGACACCAGCCAGGCCGCGTTGAGCGCCCCGGCGAGCCCGGCACACAGTCCCGAGATCATGTAGACGGAGATCTTCGTACGGGCCACGGGGGCGCCCATCAGCGCCGCCGCGTCCTCGTTCCCGCCGACCGCGTACACGTACTGCCCGAAGCGGGTGCGCCGGAGCACGACCGCGCCCAGTACGAACAGGGCCAACGTGATGTACACGGGGACACCGATGCCGAGGAAGGTGCCCTGGCCGAGCTTCGCGAAGAAGGACCCCTTGTCCACCAGATAGGTCTGGGAGCCCTCGTCGGTGACCGAGAGCAGGATGCCCCGGGCGCCCAGCATGGACGCGAGCGTGACGATGAAGGGAGCCAGTCGCGAACGGGCGATCAGCAGTCCGTTGACCAGACCGATCAGTCCGCAGACGGCCAGCGGGAGGAGCAGCGCGACCAGCGTCCCGTACTGCGATCCCCAGGCCGCCAGCACTCCGCCGAGCGCGAAGAGCGAGCCCACCGACAGGTCGATGCCCCCGGTGACGATGACGAAGGTCATGCCCAGCGCGACCACCGCGAGGAACGCCGAGGAGAGCGCCATGTTCTCCAGGTTGTCCGACGTCAGGAAGGTGTCGAAGCTCAGGGACGCGGCGATCATGGCCACGATCAGGGTGACCAGTGCGCCGTGCTGCTGGGCGAGGGCGCTGAGCCGCTCCGAGCGGGTCGCCCCCAGCGGCTCCTCGTCGGTCGTGGTCCTGTCGCTCACCGGAGTGTCCACGTCGGTCGTCATCGCTTTCCTCGTTCCCGTGCCGCGTAGACGGCGAGGACGATCACCACGGCCTGGGCGATCTGGGTCCACGACGGCGGCAGATCGTGCTTGATGAGCGTCGTGGTGAGCAACTGGATCAGGACGGCGCCGGCGACCGTGCCGCCGATCCGGACCCGGCCGCCGCTCAGCGGGGTGCCGCCGACGACGACCGCGGTGATCGCGGAGAGTTCCATCAGGTTGCCGAGCGACGTCGGATCGCTCGCGGTCAGCCGCGCGGTGGCCAGCACGCCCGCGATCGCGGCGAGGACTCCCGAGCAGACGTACACGAGGATCAGGACGCGCCGTACCGGCAGTCCGGCGAGCTTGGCCGCCGGGCGGCTGTCCCCGATCGCCAGGAGCTGGCGGCCGAACGTGGTGCGGCGCACGACGAACGCGACGAGCAGCGCGAGGGCCGCCGCGATCAGCACGAGGTACGGAACGCCCAGCACGGCGCCCGAGCCGAGGTCCGCCATGGTCGGGTCGCGGACGTCCTTGAGCTGGGGGAGGAGCACCAGGGCGAGCCCCCGCCCGGCGACCATCAGCGCGAGGGTCGCGACGATCGGCTGCACGCCCACGAACGCGATGAGCGATCCGCTGGCCACCCCCACGACGACCCCGCCCACCAGGGCGAGCAGGATGGCGAGCCAGGGCCCGTACCCGAGATAGAGGGACAGCAGCGAGGTGGACAGGGCCATCACCGAGCCCACCGCCAGGTCGACGCCCTCGCTGCCGATCGCCAGCGCCATGCCGAGGGCCACGATCAGCACCGGGGCGACCTGGACCGCCTGCGTGCGGAAGTTCTCCGTGGACAGGAAGTGCGGGGTGAAGACGGTGTTCACCAGCAGCAGGACCACGACGCCCAGGTAGACGCCGTACTCCTGGAGGAGGTGCAGCAGACGGTCGCGGTCGACGGCCGGCCGGCCGAGCGTCAGGTCAGTCATCGTGGCCTCCTGGGCCGGTGCCGACAGCGGTGGCGGCGGGCGCCGCGGCGATGGCGCGCATCAGCCGGTCCTCGGTGACGGCGTCGCCGGTCAGCTCCTCCACCACCGCGCCGTCCTTGAGGACGATCACCCGGTCACTGCCCTCGATCAGTTCCTCCGGATCGGAGGAGATGAGCAGGACGGCGAGTCCGTCGTCGGCGAGTTCGTCGATCAGTTTCTGCACTTCCGCCTTGGCGCCCACGTCGATGCCGCGGGTCGGCTCGTCCAGCAGCAGGACCTTCGGCTGCATGGCCAGCCAGCGGGCCAGCAGCACCTTCTGCTGGTTGCCGCCGGAGAGTTCGCCGACCTTCTGGTGCGGGCTCGCCGCCTTGATGCGCAGCCGTTTGACGAAGGTGTCGACGATCCGGTCGATCCGGGCCTCGTCGACCAGACCGAAGCGGGACAGCCCGGGAAGGGCGGCGAGCGCGATGTTCTCGCGGACCGACAGGCCCGGCACGATGCCCTCGGCCTTGCGGTCCTCGGGCAGCAGGCTGATGCCCGCGCGGATGGCGGCGGGGGTCGACCCGGTGCGAATCCGGGCCCCCGCCACCTCGACCTGACCGGAGTCGGTGGGCAGTGCCCCCGCGATGGCCTTGGCGGTCTCGCTGCGGCCGGAACCGAGCAGCCCGCCGAGCCCCACCACCTCTCCGGGGCGCACCGACACCGACACCCCGTCCAGTTGGTGGCGGACCGTCAGGCCAGTTGCGCGGAGGACCGGTTCGGCCTCCGTGTCGTGACCGCCGGCGAACTTGGTCAGCCCTTCCTCCCGTACGTCCGAGATCTCCCGGCCCAGCATCAGCGCCACCAGCCGGAGCCGGTCGAGTTCGGCGATGGGACCCGTGTGTACGACCTTGCCGTCGCGCAGCACGGTGACCGCGTCGCAGATCTCGTACAACTCGTCGAGCCGGTGACTGACGTAGATCACCGCGATGCCCCGCTCGCGCAGCATCCGGATCACGCCGAACAGGGTGCGGACCTCGCGTGGTTCGAGCGAGGAGGTCGGTTCGTCCATGATGACCACGCGGGCGTCGACGGAGACGGCGCGGGCGAGCGCGACCATCTGCTGCGCGCCGACGCCCAGTTCGCGCAGCGGGCGCCGCACGTCCACCCGGATTCCGAGATCGCGGAGCGCCGCGCCGGCCTCCCGGTGCATGCGCCGGAAGTCGATCAGACCCAGCCTGTTCCGGGGCTCGCGGCCGAGGAACAGGTTGCGCGCCACGGTCATCAGCGGGACGAGGTTGACCTCCTGGTAGATCGTGGAGATGCCCGCGTGCTGCGCCTGGAGCGGCGTGGCGAAGCGGACCGGGGCGCCGTCGTACGTCACCTCGCCCTCGTCCGGCTGGTACACGCCGGTGAGGACCTTGATGAGGGTCGACTTGCCCGCGCCGTTCTCTCCGATGAGCGCGTGCACCTCCCCGGCGCGGGCCGTGAAGTCCACCTGGGACAGGGCCTTGACGCCGGGGAAGGTCTTGGACAGACCGGCAACCGACAACATGTCAGAAGGCCTTGCCCAGGTCGGCCTTGGCGTTGTCCTTGGTGTACGCGCTGTCCTGGATGACGATGTCCTGGGAGACCTTCTCGCCCTTGGTGAAGGTGTCCAGCGTCTGGAAGGCGAGCGGACCGAAGCGCGGGTTGGACTCGACGACCCCGTCGATCCAGCCGTCGACGATGCCCTGGACGGCGTTGCGCGTCCCGTCGACCGTCACGATCTTCACCTTGCCCGGCTGCTTGCCCGCGCCCTTGAGGGCGTTGACCGCGCCGAGGCCCATCTCGTCGTTCTCGGCGTAGATGCCGGTGATGCCGGGCTTCGACTGGATGAGGTTCTCGGTGACCGACTGGCCCTTCTCCCGGGCGAAGTCACCGGTCTGCTTGAAGACGATCTTCAGGCCGGGGGCCTTCTCCTTGATGCGGTCCTCGAAGCCCTTGGTGCGCTCGGTCGTCACGTTGTTGCCCGCGGCGCCCAGCAGGATGGCGATCTCGCCCTTGCCGCCGGTCGACTCGATCATCTGGTCCGCGGCCCGCTTGCCCTGTTCCAGGAAGTCGGAGCCGATGAAGCTCACGTAGTCCTTGCACGCGGTGGCGTTGATCTTGCGGTCGATCGTGACGATCGGGATGTGCTTGGCGGACGCCGAACGCAGCACCGGCTCCCAGCCGTCCGAGTTGAGCGGCGCGATGACCAGCAGGTCGGCGCCCTTGGCGATGAGGTCCTGGACGTCGCTGATCTGCTTGGAGAACTGCGACTGGGCGTTGGCCGTCAGGAGCTTCACGCCCTGCTTCTTCGCCTCGGCCTTGATGGACGCCGTCTCGGCGATCCGGAAGGGGTTGGCCTCCTTCTCGGACTGGGAGAAGCCGACGGTGGCCGACTTCAGGCCGATCTTCTTCGCGCCGTAGGCGTCGATGGTGCAGGTCGGGCCCGAACCCGTCGACGGCGAGGCGACGACCTGCCCCTGGCCGTCCTGGCTCGCGGAGCCCTTGTCCGAGTCGGACTTGTCGTCCTCCGACTTCGCGCATCCGGAGACGAGCGCGAGGCTCGTGATGAGGCCGGTGGCGAGAAGGGTCCTTGCGGCGGTGCGATGGCGAGGTGTGAGCGGCTTCATGGAGTCCCCAAACGGCGCGGCCCCGGCGCTGATTGCGCTCCCGGGGATGATCGGCTCTTGCGGTCAACTCTGCGTACTTGGCGTTCCGGGGAGGTTTTTACATCGTTGGAAGAGGGCTGTAAAGCCCTCCTTCCGAAATCCCGTCAGCGTCGGCCCAGCGTGCTCTCGCGTTCCACCAGCCTGAAATCCGCGGTCAGTTCACGTCCGCCGGGCTCCGTCCGGCCCGACAGACTGCGCAGCAGCGAGGCCACCGCCATCCGCGCGATCGCCTGCTTGTCCGGCGAGATCGTCGTCAGGGTGACGGCGCCGAACCGGCCCTCCTCGATGTCGTCGAATCCGACCACCGCCACGTCCCACGGCACCCGCAGCCCGCGTTCGTGCAGCACTCGCATCGCACCGATCGCGACCAGGTCGTTGTACGCGAAGACCGCGTCCGGACGCACCCCGGAATCCAGCAGGTGGGCCATGCCCCGCGCGCCCTCGTCCCGGTCCCAGCCGCCGACCGGCACGACCAGGTCGTCCGGTGCCGGAATCCCCGCCTCCATCAGCTCCTCGCGCCAGCCCGCGAGCCGCAGATGAGCCGGCTGGTTCGCCGAGTCGGTGCGGGCGCCCAGGTAGGCGATCCGTGAGCGTCCGCGGCTCAGCAGATGGCGTACCGCACTCCGCGCCGCGGCCACGTTGTCGATGGCGATGTGGTCGTAGGGCAGTTCGTACTCCCGCTCGCCGAGCAGGACGAGCGGGACGTCGTCGGTCCGCGACCGCAGGTCCTCCGCCTCCAGCTCCAGCGGGCTGAGGATCAGGCCGTCGATGACGTTGGCCCGGAAGCCCTGACTGACCAGCACCTCCTGCTCGCGGTCGCCGCGCGTGTGGTCGAGAAGCACGGTGAACTCGTGCTCGGCGGCCGCGTCGATGACGGCTCCCGCCAGCTCCGCGAAGTACGGGTTGCCCAGCTCGGGAACGGCGAGGGCGATGATGCCCGTGCGGCCTTTGCGCAGGTGGCGGGCGGTGAGGTTCGGCCGGTAGCCCAGCTCGTCGATGGCCTCCTGGACCCGGGCCCGCATGGCCGGGGTGACGTGCGGATAGTTGTTCACGACGTTCGAAACCGTCTTGATCGAGACGCCGGCCCGCTCGGCGACGTCCTTCAGGCTGACCCGCAAGGGATCTCCTCTTCATCGATGTGCGCCGCAGCCACCTGGGTGTTTGTCATGACCCTGGACAGCGGCCGGGACCCGTGCTGTGATGCCAACTCCCGTTCCTTCCAACGTTGTACAGACTGAAGCAACGAGCCGCCACCCTTCCTCAGCCAAGGAGGATCCGTGCGCATCAGCAGACTCCGAACTCATCTGACACTCCTCTTCGCCGTGCTGCTCGGCATGGCCGGCCTCACGGCCGTCCCCGCCGCCACAGCCGCCGACGACCCCGTGGAGGTCCACGGCCTGAAGGGCGAGTACTACACCCAGTCCGCCCCCGGCGCCTTCGACTTCCACGAGCTCAAGGCCACCGGCCTCGACACCAACCTCGACTTCGACAACCTGGAGCCGCGACTCGCCTTCGCGACCGGCCAGTCGGACGACGTCAACGTCCGCTGGACCGGTCGTATCGTGCCGGAGAAGACCGGCGCCCACACCTTCTCGGTCATCGGCGACAACGGTTTCCGGGTGTGGATCGACGGACACCTCGCCATCGACCACTGGGTCGACGACTGGGACAAGGAACAGACCTCCCAGCCCGTCGACCTGACCGCCGGACAGGCCTACGACATCAAGGTCGAGTACTTCGAGCACTTCGGCGGCTCCAACCTCCACCTGCGCTGGACCCCGCCGGGCGGCACCAAGGCCGCCGTGCCCCAGTCGGCTCTCCGGCTGCCCGACGGCTACGCCTACGACGGTGCCGTCGCGACCACGGTCGAGAAGGACGGGCGCACCCTGCGTCTCGACTTCGCCCAGGCCCTGACCGCACCTCCGGCCGGCCTCACCGACCACGTCGAGGCCGTCATCGGCGGCGCCACGTGGCCGCTGTCCACGGCGAAACTCGACCCCGCCGACCCCAAGTCCCTGATCGTCGGTCTGAAGGAACCCGTCGTCGGCAACAAGACCGGCACGGCCCGCGGCACCGCCGACCTGCGCTACGACGGAAAGGGCGGCCTCTCCGGCAAGGACGGCAACGTTGTCAACGCCTTCTGGAGCAGCGGCCCCAACCACTCCACGTACCAGCTGCGCACGAAGTGGGCGGACGGCGTCGGGCCGGGCAACGCCCTTCCCGAATACCCCCGTCCGCAGCTGACCCGGGACAACTGGCGCAACCTGAACGGCTCGTGGCAGTTCGCGGCCGCGGACTCGGGCGACAAGCCGCCCGTGGGCAAGAACCTCGCCGAGAAGATCCTCGTGCCCTACCCCGTGGAGTCCCAGCTCTCCGGCATCGAACGGCACGAGGACCGTATGTGGTACCGCCGCACCTTCACGGTCCCGTCGGACTGGAGGATCGGCTCCGGAAAGCACCTCCAGCTCAACTTCGGCGCCGTCGACTGGCGCGCCGAGGTCTATGTCAACGGCACCAGGGTCACCGAACACCAGGGCGGCTACGACAAGTTCAGCGCCGACGTCACCGCCGCGCTGAAGCCCGGCCGCACCCAGGAGCTGATCGTCGGGGTCTACGACCCCACCGACGCGCAGGGCGGCGAGAACCCGCCGGTCGGCAAGCAGCGCCTCGACCCCAGCGGCATCTGGTACACCCCGTCCTCCGGCATCTGGCAGACGGTGTGGATGGAGCCGGTGGCCACCGACCACGTCGACTCGCTCAAGCTCACCCCCGACGTGAAGAACAGCCGGCTCACCGTCGAGCCCCAGGGCGTCAAGGACGGACTGCCGGTCTCCGCGACCGCGTACGCCGGACACCGCAAGGTCGCCACGGTGACCGGCCGTACCGGACAGCCGCTCACTCTGAAGATCACCGACCCGCATCTGTGGTCGCCGGACGACCCGTTCCTCTACGACCTGAAGGTCGCCGTGGGAGCGGATCGCGTGGGCAGCTACTTCGGCATGCGGTCCATCGCCGTGGAGCAGGTGAACGGGACCCCGCGCACCGTCCTCAACGGCAAACCCGTCTTCATGATGGCCACCCTCGACCAGGGCTTCTGGCCCGACGGCCTGCACACCGCGCCGACCGACGAGGCACTGGCGTACGACCTGAAGATGCACAAGGAGATGGGCTTCAACGCGGTCCGCAAGCACATCAAGGTGGAACCCGACCGCTGGTTCTACTGGGCGGACCGGCTCGGCCTGATGGTCTGGCAGGACATGCCCGCCATGACCGCCGGAGTGAATCCGGACGCCGCGTCCCGCGCCGAGTACGAGCGCGAGATGAAGCAGATGATCGACGAGCACATCAGCAGCCCGTCGGTCGTCATGTGGGTGACCTTCAACGAGGGCTGGGGCCAGTACGACGAGGCCCGTATCGCCGACCAGGCCAAGTCCTGGGACCCGACCCGTCTCGTCAACTCCATGTCGGGCATCAACCTCGGCGTCGACGGAGGCACCGGCGACATCATCGACGAGCACGGCTACCCGAGCCCGGCACTCCCGCCGAATCCGGACGGGAAACGGGCGCTGGTCAGCGGTGAGTACGGCGGCCTCGGCCTCGCGGTACCCGGACACGCCTGGTCGGTCCAGCAGTCCTACGTGGACGTCGACCCCTCGACGTACACCGACGACTACCTGGCCCGGCTCGACGAGGTGCACCAGCTCGCCTGCAAGGGAGGCAACGGCGCCGTCTACACCCAGATATCCGATGTGGAGGGCGAGTTGAACGGACTCGTCACCTACGACCGCAAGGTGGTCAAGCCCGATGTGAAACGCCTGAAGGCCGCCCACACCGCGCTGATCCACGACGCGTCGCAGCCGACACCCGCCGGCTGCCCCTGACGGACGGGGCGCACACACCTCCCCGTGTGCGTCCCGCCCCGACCCACCGCCGGGCCACCCGGCACGGTCCGCCTCCGGTACGGGGGGAGGCGGACCGTGTGCCGGGACGCGCACCACGCGCCTCGTGCACGGCCGCTCGACCCCGCCCGGCACGTCGGGCGGGGCCGACGCGCGTCGGCACGGTTAGTGTCGGCGGCATGGAAGGTGATGATCGCCCAGGGTGGCGTGCGTGCCTGCTCGGTGGTGCCGTGTTCGCCGTGTGCATGGCCGGCACCACCCTGCCCACTCCCCTGTACGGCCTCTACCAGGACAAGTTCGACTTCTCCGAGCTGATGGTCACCGTGGTCTACGCGGTGTACGCCTTCGGAGTCATCGGTGTGCTGCTCCTGGCGGGCAACGCCTCCGACGCGGTCGGCAGACGTCCCGTCCTGCTGTGCGGTCTCGGCTTCGCCGCGCTGAGCGCCGTCTGCTTCCTGTGCGCCACCGGCCTGGGCTGGCTCTACGCGGGTCGGCTGATGTCCGGTCTGTCCGCAGGCCTGTTCACCGGAGCCGCCACGGCCTACGTGATGGAACTGGCACCCCGCGGCGGCTCGGCCAGGGCCACCTTCGTGGCGACCGCCGCGAACATGGGCGGACTGGGCTGCGGGCCGCTGCTCGCCGGGCTGCTCGCACAGTTCGCCCCCTGGCCTCTGTACCTGCCGTTCATCGTGCACCTCGCCCTGGTGGCCTGCTCTGTCGCCGTCGTGCTGTGGCTCCGGGAGACCGTGGGGGAGCGCAGCCCGCTCAGCAGCCTGCGACCGCACCGGCCCCGCCTGCCCCGGGAGGTGCGGGCGGTGTTCGGACCGCCCGCCATCGCCGCGTTCGTGGGGTTCGCGCTCTTCGGGGTGTTCACCTCGGTCAGCCCGGCGTTCCTCGCGGAGTCCCTGAACGTGACCAACCACGCGGTGACCGGGCTGGTCGTCGCTCTTGCCTTCTTCGCCTCGACCGCGGGTCAGCTCGCCGTCGGCCGGGTCGGACCCACCCGGTCGCTCCCGCTGGGCTGCGCCGCACTCCTCGCCGGGCTGGCGCTGCTCGCGGGCGCTCTGCGCTGGGACCTGATGGTGCTCGTGGTGCTCAGCGCCCTGGTCGGCGGGGCCGGTCAGGGACTGGCGTTCCGCGGGGCGCTGTCCACCGTGGCGGGCGCATCCCCGGCGGACCAGCGGGCGGCCGTCATCTCCACCCTGTTCGTGGTCGCCTACACGGGAATCTCGCTGCCGGTGATCGGGGTGGGTCTGCTGGTGGGCCCCATCGGGCTGGAGGGGGCGGGCCTGGTCTTCATCGCCTGCATGGCGGTTCTGGTCTCCGTCGCCGGGATCTATCTGTTCCGGCGACCGGCACCGGCGAACGCCTGACAGGACGGGCGGATCCGTCGGGGGAGCGCCGGGTCCCCGTCAGGCCTGGAACTCGGTCAGGTCGATGGAGTGGACGCTCAAAGGGAAGTCGTACTCCGGGTGCACCGCCTCCCGCTCCAGCTTCATGCCGAGCTTGCGGACGACGTTCTCCGACGCTTCGTTGCCCACGCGGTTGATGCTGATGACCCGGTCGAGGTTGCGGTCCTGGAGCGCGAACTCCAGCGTGGCGTGGGCGGCTTCGGACGCGTAGCCCTGCCCCCAGAACGGGGTGCCGAGCCGCCAGCTGATCGCCACGTCGGACGCCACCTCCGGCAGGAACTCGGGCACGGACAGTCCGGCGAAGCCGACGAGCTCACCCGAGGCGAGCAGCTCGACCGCGAACAGCCCGAAGCCCTCCTCGTCCCACTCGTCCTCCCACCGCTCGATCGCCTCGGCCGTGTCATCGAGGCCGAGGACCGCGCCGTCGTCGACCCAGCGCATGACCTGGGGGTCCGCGTTGATCTCCGCCATGGGGGCGAGGTCGTCGTCGTACCAGCGGCGGAGAAGCAGGCGGGGGGTGCGGATCTCGGTCATGGACCCCATCTTGCCCGACGGACGGAGCACCGGAGCGCCCGGGCGTCCTGACCTGGTTCGGCGAACGCGCACGTCACGCGCCGTCTCCTGCCATGCTGGCACCGCCGAGCACGTCGAGAGGACGTCATGCCGAAGGACCCCGAGCCCGCCCTCCTGCCCGGACCGTGGTGGTTCGCCGCCAACGAAGTCCTGGCATTCCTGCTGGAACTGGCCGCCCTGGCCCTCCTGAGCTGGTGGGGATTCAGCACCGGAGAGAACGTGGTGCTCCGCGTCGCCCTCGGCGTGGGCGTCCCGCTGGCGGCCATCGCCCTGTGGGGCCTGTTCGCCGCTCCGAAGGCCAGGCTGAGGCCGGCGCTGCCCTATGTGCTGCTGGTGAAGGCGCTGGTGCTGGGCGGCAGCGCGGTGGCCCTCTACGAGCTGGGACACCATGTCGCCGCGATCGTCCTGGCGGTCGTCGTGGTCGTGAACACAACGGTCGCGGAGACCTTCCGCCGCAACCCGCCGGTCCGCACCGCGCCCCCGGCGTCGGTCTGAGACACCCCCGACGGAGTACGGGCCAGGGCCCGCCACACCCTATTCCTCACCGCTCGTCCCGCCCGTCCGCTGACTCCGTCGACCCGCCGCGGCGACATCGCGCATGGTCAGCAGGAAGCGTCGGACGACAGTGAGGTCCCGGTCGTCGAAGGACCGCATCGAGGCGACCATCTCCGCGATCAGCGGGCCGAAGAACGACCAGCCCAGGGTCACGGCTCCGTCGGTGACCGTCAGCAGGACCCGGCGGCGGTCGGTCGTGTCGCGTTCCCGGCGGACCAGGTCCAGCCGCTCCAGCCGGTCGACCAGCGCGGTGGTCGACGCCGAGTTCACCCCGAGCTGCGCACCGAGCCATCCCGGCGTCGCGGGTGTGTCTGCGCGCGCGGCGTCCAGCAGGTGGATCAGCGCCCGTACGTCGGTGGCGTGCAGTCCGTGCAGCCCGGCGAACTCGCCGGCGAACAGATCGAGTTCGACCGCGACGGCGCGCAGCAGATGAACGAGTTGGAGTTCCGGGTCACGATCGTCCATGACATCCCTCCCGATGATAATATCTTGACCGTCGAGACTATCGTTGGTCGAGCAATCATAGGCGGCGATCATGGATGGCGAGAACGGATTCCGTACCGCGTACGACACCGTCCTGCGGCGGTGGCCCGTGCCCGTCGACAGCGTCGACGTGCCGTCCCCGTACGGGACGACCCGGGTCCAGATCGCCGGTCCCGAGGACGGCCCCCCGCTGGTGCTGCTGCCCGGCGGCGGCACCACCTCCGTGGTGTGGTTCGCCACGGTCGGGGCCCTCGCCGCCACGCATCGCGTCCACGCGCCCGACCTCATGGGCGACATCGGCCGCAGCCGGCACGACGGGGCACCGCTGCGCGGCGTCCGCGACCTGACGGCATGGCTCGACGCACTCTTCGACGAACTCGCCCTGGACGGGGCGGACTTGTGCGGCCACTCCTACGGCGCCTGGATCGCCCTCAACTACGCGGTGCACGCCCCGCGGAGGCTCCGCCGGCTCGCACTGCTCGACCCCACCCAGTGCTTCGCCGGGATGAACCCCGCATACCTGCTCCGAGCACTGCCGATGCTGCTGCGCCCCACCGCCGAGCGCGTCCAGGCCTTCCACGCGTGGGAGACCGGCGGTGTCCCCGAGGAACCCGCCTGGCGGACGTTCCTCGGCGCCACCGCCACCGCGCACCGGTCGAAGCTCGTCGCGATGCGCCGCCCCCGTGCACGGGACGTACGGGCGTGCACCGTGCCCACGCTGGTTGTGGCGGCCGGGCGCAGCCGTGCCCACACCGCACGCCGGGTGGCCGCGGAAGCCGGAAGGCTCCTGCCCGACGCACGCGTCGCCGTCCTCCCGGAGGCGTCCCACCACTCCCTCCCGACGGAACGGCCGGCCGAACTGAACCGCCTGCTGACCGAGTTCCTGGCAGGGTGACCGCGCCCGACCTGTTCCCGTCGGTCCGCCCGCCGCGAGAGGTGGGCCGGGTGGTCGGCGACAGGCGCGAGGGCCCGTTGTTTCGGACCCCCGGGCCGGGGCAACCGGCGGTCATGGAGACGAATGAGGGTACGCAGGAAGCGGTCGAGACCCAGGGCGACGAGCACAACGTCCTCCTCAGCGCCGACACCAACGGCGACGGCAAGACCGACGTCTGGATGACCGACACCACGGGCGACGGCAAGGCCGACCTCTACCAGTTCGACACCACCGGCGACGGCGAGATCGACGTCACGATGGTCGAGCGGGCCGACGAGCCGGGCGTGGACCGTGTCGTGGTCGAGGGCGACGGCGGCCACCCCCTGGAGACCTGAACGCCGGCCCGGCCGTCGGCATCCTGAGCCGGCCGACGGCGCCGAGCCCCCGGGCGGGCCGACCGGCCCGCTCCGCCGTGCGTCGAGCCCACGCCATGGTCCGAGGCCCGGACGGATGAACGCTAGGGTTTGTCCTGTCCGATGCGGCTTGGCGTGGTGATGTCGTGGGTCATAGGTGATGCATGGAGGGCAAGGCGCGTCCCGAGGCGACCGCTGACCAGGCGTTGTTCGAGATGGACCGCCTGATCGCGCTCGCGCAGTTCGGCCAGCAGGACATCGCCGGACGGCTCGGGCTCAACGTCACCGACCTGACCTGCCTCGGGTTCGTGATCGAGTCGTCCATGGCCGGCCGGTCGCTCGGCGCCAGCGACCTGGCCGCGCGGGCCCGGCTGAGCACCGGCGCCGTGACGGGTGTGCTCAACCGGCTGGAGAAGGCCCGTTTCATCCGCAGGGAAAGCGACCTGAAGGACCGTCGGCGCGTCTGGGTCGTGATGGACGAGTCGGCGCAGGCTCGCATCCTGGAGGTGTACGGCCCGTTCTACGAGCGACTGCGTCTGCTCTTCGCCGACTACACGGCCGACGAGGTGGCCGTGCTGGCCGACTGGTTCGGCAAGGCCCGGACCGTGATGCAGGAGAGCCTCGACGACATCAGGGACGCTCCCCGGGGCGAGGGTTCCTCGGCCGCCCGGACCTGAGGGCGTCACGGTCGGGCGTGGACGCGGGGCGGCTCCGCCCATAGCGGGTCGGTTTCAGCGCCCACCGTCGCCCCGTACCGCCGCCGACACGGCCGCCGGAACGGCGGATCGGGACGGTTCGCCCTGCTCCGAGGCCCGCGCGGCGGGAAACGGCACGCTCCTCTGTGTCGCCGAGCGGCGCGCTCCCGACCGGCCGGCCAGACGGCATCCGAGGCAGCCGGGGTGCCGCCCCTCCGCCGCCGCCCGGTCCTTCGTGCGCCAGTTCTGTTCACCGACGGGTCGGGGACCGCTCGGCTTGCCCCACCCACCGAGGTGCAGCACCCACGTGACCAGCGCGGCCGCGACGATCACCGCGGCTCCGACGGCGATGCCGGCCGACGACCCCTGCGTCAAGGCCGCGCCCGTGACGCAGAAGCCGAGGACGGCGACGGCCGTCCCCGTCCATCCGGCGACGGTGTGTCCCAGGTCGTGGTTTCCGTGCAGACCGCTCATGAGGCTCCTCGAAGAGGCGAGGCGCGAGACTATTTATCTCGCGAGCTAAATTATATTTCCCTCATCGTAGAGGCGGTCCGTGGAGACGGCAAACGGGCCGCGTTCCGCACGCGGCCCGTTCTGCGTCTGCCGGGGGAGGGACTGGGCGACCGGTCAGGCGGTACCGGTGAGCGGGCGCAGCACGGCCGCGCCGACGCGCATCAGGGCGGACACCGGAGGCCCCACCCATCGCGTCACCTCCCGCGGAACGGCGGGGTCGAGTTCGATCGTGACGCGTACGTACCGCAGATCGAGGCGTGTGACCGACGCGTGGGGCGGTGTGGCGGCCTGGCGCGGTGCGGCGGTGTCCGTATCCCGCTGCAAGGCGGCCCGGTAGGTGTCCCTGCGCTGGTTCACTGCGATTCCTGACGCTTGATGAGTTCGTCCGCGAGGTCCATGTACGCCGAGCCCTTGACCTCCACAGGGCTGCCGAACGACTGGGCGTACAGGTCGAGCCGTGGAATGTGGGTGGACAGCACGTCGAAGCCCCGCTCGGTGAGCGCCTCACGGGCATCGGCGTCGGGCCCGGTCCGCGTGGCGTCGGGGCGGTTCGTACGGTTCAGGAGCACGGCGGAGCGGGCCGGCTGGGCGCGCAGCGACTGGACGTCGCCCATCTCGCCGCCGATCGGCGCCATCCGGTCCAGCTCGATGGGGGAGGGGGTGACCGGCACGATCCACTCGCTCGCGTACCGCATGATGCTCCGCGCGATGTGGGCGTGGTCCTCCATCTGCGGGGCGTCGAAGACCACGGCACGCCGGTCGCCGAGGAAGTCGTTCACCCGTCGGTGCACGTCGCCCACGGGCAGGGAGAAGACCGGGAACGGGAAGCCGCCCGCCAGTTCGCTCCACCGCAGCGCCGAGGACGCGGGGTCGCTGTCCACCAGCAGGGGGGAGTAGCCCGACTCGTGCAGTGCGTGAGCCAACCACACCGCGCTCGTCGTCTTGCCCACTCCGGGTTTCAGGTTCACAAAGGCATAGCTCATCGACACAAGAGGCGACGCTAGTGAGTACGGAGGGCCGCCACGGTCGAGGCGGGGCGCATCGCCTCGTCGTTCACCCTGCGGCGCCCGCGAATCATTCCGATGGATCAACGTCCCGGCGGGGACGGTGGTCCGACGTCCTGTGACGCGTCCGGGGCGCGCCCGCCCCCACACGTCGGCGGCTCACGCGCGGCGCCGGACGACCCCGGACCGTCCCGGTCTCAACTCGTCCGCCGCCGCGCGTCCTTCACCTCGCGGTCGACCGCCCAGGCGTCCGCGACCGGCCCGAGGTGGCCGAGCTTGTCGGGATTGATCACCGAGCGAATCGTCAGGATCCGGCCGTCGACCACGTCGAGGGCCATGGTGTGCAGGACATCGCCGTCCCGCGTCCGGAAGACCGCGCCCGGCTGGCCGTTCACCTCGTGCACCTCGAACGTCACGTCGATCAGGGCCATGTGAGGGTAGACGGAGGCCAGCAACCGGGCCACGTTCTCGGCCCCGACGACGGCCCGGGACAACTGCGGTGCCTTGCCGCCGCCGTCCCCGACCAGCTGGACGTCGGCCGCCAGCATGTTCCGCAGCGAGCCCACGTCGCCGTCCTTCAACGCGTCGAAGAACCGCGCCGCCAGCTCCTGCCGCTGCTCACGGTCCGCCGCGAACCGGGGCCGCCCGTCCGCCATGTGCCGCCGTGCCCGGACGAGCAACTGCCGGCAGGCCGCCTCCGAACGTCCCACCGCCCGCGCGATCTCGTCGAACTCGAAGGCGAACACGTCCCGCAGCACGAAGACGGAGCGTTCCAGGGGGCTGAGCCGTTCCAGCAGGAGCAGCGCCGCCACCGACACCGAGTCCGCCAGTTCCACCGAGCGCTCCGGGTCCTCGTACGGATCGCTCAGCAGCGGCTCGGGGAACCACGGACCCACGTAGGCCTCCCGCCGCATCCGGGCCGAGCGCAGGACGTCGATCGCGATCCGCGTCACCGTCGCGGACAGGAACGCCTTGGCCGACGTGGGGCGGGTGGCGGAACCGTCGTAGCGGAGCCACGACTCCTGGACGGCGTCCTCGGCCTCGCTCACGCTGCCGAGGATCCGGTAGGCGATCGAGAACAGCAGCGGCCGCAGTTCCTCGAACTCCTCGACCTTGCGCACGTCGGCTCCCTCATGTCCGAAGCTCCTGCCGCCGGGCCGTGCCGGCCGGGAGCGGGCGACTTCCGGTGATCGTCCGGACCCGTCGGCAGGCCAGCGTAGCGACGGGCCCGGGGCGGGGCTGCCGGTTCCGTCAGTGGAACTGTCCGGGCTCGTAGGCGCCGGCCGGCTGCCGCGTGATGACGTTCAGCCGGTTCACCGAGTTCATGAACGCGACCAGGATCACCAGGGCGGTGAGCTGGTCCTCGTCGTAGTGCTTGGCGGCGGTCGACCACACCTCGTCACTGACACCCGTGGCCGCGTCCGCGACCCGGGTCCCCTGCTCCGCCAGGTCCAGTGCGGCCCGCTCGGCCTCGGTGAAGACCGTGGCCTCCCGCCACGCCGCGACGAGGTTCAGCCGCACCGCGCTCTCGCCCGCGGTGGCGGCATCCTTGGTGTGCATGTCGATGCAGACGGCGCACCCGTTGATCTGGCTCACGCGCAGGGCCACCAGCTCCTGTGTCGCGGACGGCAACGGGGAGTTCTTGAGCGACCTGCCCGCCGACATGAAGTACTTGAGGGACGTGCCGGCGGTCGGGTTGGCGAAGTAGTTCAGTCGCGCTTCCATGGTGGCCTTCTCCCTGGTCGTCAGTGGCTGTACCCCCGAGACGAGGCAGCCCGGCCCCCTGTGACATCGCTGGATGTGACCCGCGTCTCCCCGTCGTGCCGCGGTCACAGCACCGGCGGCGTGAGCCGCACGCCGTGCGGGTACCCGTCCCGTCCGTGATGATCGAACAGGGCCCGCGGCCACGGTCCCGGCGTGTCACGAGCAGCATCCCGACCGGCAGGCAGTCGACGAAGTGGTGATCTGATGGAGCTGAATCTCGAAGGACGGACCGCGCTCGTCACCGGCTCGACGCAGGGGATCGGCGCGGCGATCGCCCTAGGACTCGCGCGGGCCGGTGCCCGCGTCGGGGTCAACGGGCGCGACCCCGGCCGGGTGGAGGAAGCGGTCGCGCAGGCTCGGAAGGAAGCGCCTCGGGCCGACCTCGTCGCCGTGGCCGCCGACCTGGGTACGGAGGAGGGGGCCGCCCGAGCCCAGGAGGTCCTCCCCGAGGTGGACATCCTGGTGAACAACCTCGGCATCTTCGGCTCCAAGCCGGCTCTGGAGATCAGCGACGACGAATGGCGGCGCTACTTCGAGATCAACGTCCTCGCCGCCGTCCGGCTCACCCGCATGTACCTGCCGGGCATGATGGACCGGGGCTTCGGCCGGGTGCAGTACATCGCCAGCGACTCCGCGGTCGTCATCCCGGCCGAGATGATCCACTACGGCATGTCCAAGACGGCTCTGCTGGCGGTGAGCAGGGGATTCGCCAAGGAGGCGGCGGGCACGGGCGTCACCGTCAACTCCGTCATCGCGGGACCGACCCACACGGGCGGCGTCGAGGACTTCGTCTACGAGCTGGTGGACCGGGACCTGCCGTGGGACGAGGCGCAGCGCACGTTCATGCGCGAGTACCGCCCCCAGTCCCTGCTGCAACGGCTGATCGAACCCGAGGAGATCGCGAACCTCGTGGTCTACCTCAGCTCGGAGCAGGCGTCCGCCACCACGGGTGGCGCGGTCCGGGTCGACGGCGGCTACGTCGACTCGATCCTTCCCTAGGACCCAGTAGGTCCCAGTAGGACCCCTTGGGGGCCTAGGACCCCGAGGACTTCCGCGGGCTTCACGCGTTCGAGGACCCGTGACGCTGTGCCGTCTCACAGCACCGCTCCTCTTCCGCTGTGCGACTGCATTGCGAACACTCCGCCCCCTGTACGCGGCGGCGGGCGGCTGATGCCATGCCCGGCATGTCTCCCGCATCCCGATCATCAGTTCCGACACCGTCGGCGGACGCGTGTCCTGTGCAGGACGTCCTCTCGGGACGGGAGCGCAGACCGTGAGCGGGGGCGACGGGCAGTCGCTGGCCGTCGTGGTCTTCCTGGGCTTCGTCGCCGTGTCCCTCCTGCTGTGCGGGCTCGCGGCGGCCGACCTGGACGACCCCGAGCACTTCTACGCGGGCGGCAGCGCTGCCTTCGGACCGGTCGGCGGCGGCCTCGCCATCGCCGGTGACTACATCTCGGCCGCCACCCTGCTCAGCACCACCGGCTCGGTCGCCCTCGACGGCGCCGACGGCATGCTCTTCGCCGGCGCCACCGTCGTATCGCTCTGTCTGGTCCTGCGCACCCTGGGCGAACCCCTGCGCCGGAGCGGGGTGTTCACACTCGGGGACTTCCTCGCCGACCGGCTCGGGGATCCCTCGGTACGGCGCGCCCTCGGCGTGGCGACCCTCGTCGTCCTCACCCCGCTGCTCCTGGTGCAGCTCGGCACCGCCGGACACATCATGGCGGCCATGTTCGGCCTCCCCGACGGGGCGCTCACCGGATGCACGGTGGCCGGCGGCGCCCTCATGGTCTGCTACGCCGCGTTCGGCGGGATGCGCGGGACCGGCTACGTACAGATCCTCAAGGTCGGCGTGACCCTGACCGCCGTGGTGCTGGTGGCGGGAATTGTCCTCGCCCGGTTCGGATGGTCACCATCAGCCCTGTTCGACGCCGCCAGGAAGCACTCCGGGGCGGGCGCCGCCTACGCCCGGCCGGGGCGCCACTTCGGGCCGTCCCTCGCCGGGCGCCTCGACCTGATCAGCTTCCAGGCGACCCTGCTGGTCGGCGCCGCCTGTCTGCCGCACATCACCATGCGCCTCCACCCGCTGCGCGACGCCCGCACCGCACGGCGGGCCCTCGGCTGGGCCGTGGGCCCCGTCGCGGCGGTCTGCGCCGGAGTCGTCGTCGCCGGGCTGGGGGCCTGCGCCCTGATCGGCGGGGACGCGCTGCGGGCGGCCGACCCGGGAGGCT
Organism: Streptomyces sp. NBC_01428; assembly: GCF_036231965.1. Classification (NCBI taxonomy): domain Bacteria; kingdom Bacillati; phylum Actinomycetota; class Actinomycetes; order Kitasatosporales; family Streptomycetaceae; genus Streptomyces; species Streptomyces sp. NBC_01428. The sequence continues at coordinate 8,544,872 of NZ_CP109499.1, forward strand.
CGACGGCCCTGCTCATGGTGACGGGGGCGCTCGACCCGGCCGACGGCGTCGTCCGGCACAGCATGCTCTTCGCGATCGTCGCCTGCGCCGTGTTCGCGACCACCCTCGCGGCCGTCGCGGGCATCACCCTGGCCGCCGCCTCCAGCCTCGCCCGTGACTTCCGGAACCGGCCGGCGCACGGCGCCGGGGCCGGCTCGCAGGCCAGGGAGATCCGGCGCGCGCGGGTGGCCATCGTCCTGGTGGGCGCGGCGGCGGTGGTGCTCTCCGCGGTCCTCGCCGACCGGGGCAGGCTCACGCTCATCTCGCTGTCGTTCACCGTCGCGGCCTCGGTGCTGGCGCCGGTCCTGCTGTACGCGCTGTTCCTGCCGGGCCACACGGCCACCGGGGTGCGCTGGACGGTCTACGGGACCCTGCCGTTGATCGTGCTGCTGCTGACGGGTTCGCCTGCCGTCTCGGGCATACCGACCGCGGTCTTCCCCGACCACGACCTGCATTGGTTCCCGCTCCAGACACCGGGGCTCATCACCATCCCGGCCGGTTTCCTGCTGGGTCTCGTCGGCCGTGACCGCTCCCGCGCGGCGCCCCAACAGACCTGGCGCGAGCGTCAGTTCGTCCATCGAGGATGAGTGAGGTCCGGGGCGCACACCTGAGGTGGACGGACGACGAGGGGGAGGGGCGAAGAGGGACACCACACCTCTTGCCACTCTCAACTTATAGCGCACAGGGGGGCTTGCGGCAAGGCCCCCTCGGTGCCGCAGAATCTCCCGGCAAGCCCAGGGACCTGCGGAAACGGGAGATTCACTCAGTGCGTTCGTGTGTGGTGGTGGAGGGGTGGCGCGCCGGCGCCGCAGCCGGGACGGGAGGCGCACCGTGGGCACCGCCGCGCGGCGCGGGCGCGAGCCCGGTGTCGCCGTGCGTGCGGCCGTACGGAGCGGGCGCGGTCGCCCGGGAACGGAGCTGACGTGATGACGCCGATGACCACCAGTGCGTTCGCCCTGCCCGGGCAGCTCGCCCCCAAGGCCGAACCGGCGCTGATCGCCGCCGACGAGCGGCACTTCGCGGCCGTCGCGGACAGCCTCGAACATACCGTCCAGGAACTCTCCGACCGCCTCGACGCCCTGCGCAGGGAACCCGGCGGCATCGGCCGGGAGGCGATGGAACGCGACGCCGAGATCCACCGGCTGACCGGCCGGCTGCGTGCCCTGCGACGCTTCGGCATCGACCTGTGCCTCGGCCACACCGTCGGCGCCGACGACGCCGAACCCCTGTACATCGGACGCCTCGGCCTCACCGACAGCACGGGTCGCCGCCTGCTCACCGACTGGCGCTCACCGGCCGCGGAGCCGTTCTTCGCGGCCACCCACGCCAACCCGATGGGGCTGACGAGCCGTCGCCGGTACCGCTGGACGCACGGCCGGATCAGCGACTACTGGGACGAGGTGTTCGCCGCCGACGGACTGGACCGGCACGCGGCGCTCGACGACCAGTCCGCCTTCATCGCGAGCCTCGGCGCCAACCGGTCGGACCGGATGCGGGACGTGCTCGCTACCATCCAGGCGGACCAGGACGCCGTCATCCGCGCCGGATCACCCGGCGCGCTCGTCGTCGACGGCGGCCCCGGCACGGGAAAGACCGTCGTCGCGCTGCACCGGTCCGCCTACCTTCTCCACGCGGACCCGCGGCTCGGCCGGCATCGCCGCGGCGGTGTCCTGTTCGTCGGCCCGCACCAGCCCTACCTGGCCTACGTCGCCGACGTACTCCCGAGCCTCGGCGAGGAGGGCGTGCAGATCTGCACCCTGCGCGACCTGGTGCCCGAGGGCGCCTCCGCGACGGCCGAGACCGACCCCGACGTCGCCCTCCTGAAGTCCTCCTCCGACATGGTGAAGGCGATCGAACGGGCCGCCCGGTTCTACGAGACTCCGCCCACCCGGGGCATGACGGTCTCCACGCCCTGGGCCGACGTCCGGCTGAGCGCCGACGACTGGGCCGAGGCGTTCGAAGCACCCGGCCCCGGGGTTCCGCACAACGAGGCGCGCGACCAGATCTGGGAGGAACTGCTCACGATCCTGCTGGACAAGCACGACGACGACATCGCGCCCGACCTGTTCGGCAGGGCCCTGCGCCACGACGAGGAACTGGTGGGAACCCTCCACCGAGCCTGGCCGATCATCGAACCCGCCGACCTCGTCGGGGACCTCTGGTCCGTGCCCGCCTACCTGCGGATGTGCGCGCCCCGGCTCGGCCCCGACGACGTACGGAAGCTGCAGCGCGCGGACGCCCACGCCTGGACGACCTCCGACCTGCCGCTCCTGGACGCCGCACGTCAACGGCTGGGCGACCCCGAGGCGTCGGCCCGCAGACAGCGGCACGCGGCCTCCGTCGCCGCCGAGCGCGCGCGCCGGGCCGACGTCATCGACAGCCTGCTCCAGAACGTCGTGATCGACGAGAGCGAGGGCGCGATGGGGATGCTGCGCGGACGGGACCTCCAGGAGTCCCTCATCGACGAGGCGGCGTTGCCCGGCACCGACCCGTCCCCGCTCGCCGGCCCGTTCGCGCACGTCGTCGTGGACGAGGCCCAGGAACTCACCGACGCCGAATGGCAGATGCTGCTGCTCCGCTGTCCCTCGCGGAGCTTCACCGTCGTCGGCGACCGGGCGCAGGCCAGACACGGCTTCACCGAGTCGTGGCGGGAACGCCTCGAACGGATCGGGCTCGACCGGGTCGAGGTGGCCTCCCTGAGCATCAACTACCGCACGCCGGAGGAGGTGATGGCGGAGGCCGAGCCGGTCGTCCGCGCTGTGCTCCCGGACGCCAACGTGCCGACCTCCGTACGCCGCAGCGGCATCCCCGTCGTCCACGGATCCGTCGATGAGAGGGACGCGATCCTCGACGCGTGGCTGGCCGCGCACGACGAGGGCGTCGCCTGCGTCATCGGCGACCCCGCGTTCCGGCCGACGGCCCGCGTCCGCTCGCTCACTCCCGAGCTGTCGAAGGGCCTCGAGTTCGACCTGGTCGTCCTCGTCGACCCGGACGCGTTCGGCGAGGGCGTCGAGGGGGCCGTCGACCGCTACGTCGCGATGACCCGGGCCACCCGGCAACTGGCGGTGCTCACGCGTCCGTGACCCGGTCGCTCAGTACCCGGACTCGACCAGCCGCGCCAGGTTGTCCAGCGCCATACGCGTTCCGGTCTCGTTGTCCGCGGCCGGAACCGCGTCCGGCACTCCTTCGTGCACGATGACGACCTCGGTGCCGCCGTCGACCTCGGTGAGCTGTGTGGTGACGACCATCTCGCCGCGCAACGCGGGATCCGCCGTCTCGAACTCGAGCACCTCCACCACCCGCTCGTCGGGCACGAGTTGAGCGAAGCGGCCGTGATACGTGTCGGTGCGCCCCGCCGATTTGCCGGTGGCGTCCGGCGCTTCGTAAGTGAGTGACACCCGGAACGCGCCGCCCTCACGGGCGTCGAAGGTGTCCACCTCGGTGCGCATGTCGTGCGGTGCCCGCCACAGCGCGACCGCGTCCCTGTCCAGCAGGGCCCGGTAGACAGCAGCTCGGGAGGCGTTCACGCGCCCCGTCATTCGCGTCGTGTACACGCGATCCAGGCTACAGAGATCCAGGATGCGGAGGGGAAACCGAGGAGGCACGGCGCGCGGCGGTGCCGTGCGCCGCGCGTCCGTGTCCGTCGTCTCTCCCGGGCCGTTGCCCGACCCGCACAACAGCCCGTTGTCCGCGGGCCGTTGGACGCCCGGAGTGAAGGCGATGCCGGCGGCTTCTCCGTGGGGGCCGTGCCGACGCGACCTCTTGACGGCTGTGGTTCAGACCTTTACCGTCGCGACACGCGTAGTTCACAGGTGAACTTAAAGTTCACCTACCTGAACGATGCCTCCCCCCACCGTCTGCTCGGCACGACCAGACGAAAGGCCGTGATCGTCATCTTGAAGAGGCAGCCACATACTCGAACGTCCGCCGCGCGTCGCGGACTTGCCGTGGCGGTGCCGCTGTCGGATGTCGGGCGCTCCCTTTCGGCGGACCCCGTCAGGACGGGCCGCCCCGGTGGGCCGATCCACCGCACCGCCCTCAGTTCCCGACGATCGACGAAGGACGTCAACATGTCTCGTTCCAGGATCCTCGCGGCGATGACCGTCGCCGGTGTCGTCACCGCGGTGACCGTGCTCGGCACGGCCGACGCGGGCGCGGCCGACCCCAAGGTCGCGCCCGGCGGCAACTTCGACCTGTCCGTCTGGCAGTTGCAGGAGCCGGTGGGCTCGCCGGGCTCGCCGACCACGATCTCCTCGTCCCGGCTGCAGGGGGCGAACGGCTTCCAGGACTCGTACTTCTACACCGACACCCGCGACGGAGCGATGACGTTCTGGGCGCCGGAGAAGGGCGTCACCACACCGAACTCCAACTACGCGCGCTCCGAGCTGCGGGAGATGAACCGCAGCGGCAGCGCGGCGGACTGGTCGCTCGGCGGCAGTCACCGGCTGAGCGCGACACTGCGGGTGGTGTCGGTGACGTCCAACGTGTGCGTCGGCCAGATCCACCTCGGCTCGGGCGGCTCGTCCACGAAGCCGCTGGTGGAGCTCTACTACCGCTCCAGCGGCGACATCGTCGTCGGCACCGAGAACTCCCCCTCGGGCGGGCAGACGACCCACACGGTGGGGCACGTGTCCGTCGGCAAGACGTGGACCTACACCATCGCCGTGTCCGGCGGGAACACCATCGACCTGACCGTCAACGGCAGCACGACGCACTACCCGATTCCGTCGTCGTTCTTCCCGTACAAGCAGTACTTCAAGGCGGGCTCCTACAACCAGTCGTCGTCCGACAGCACGACGAAGGGCGCGCGGGTCGGCTTCTACGGTCTGACCGTCTCGCACGGCTGACGCCCGACCCCGTACCCGCGTAAGGGGTCCCGCGACGGCTTCGATGCCGTCGCGGGGCCCCGTCCGGGTCGGCGTTCAGCGGATGCCGGCCTGCCGCGCCCGCGCGGTGACCGTGCGGAGGTCGCCGGTGAAGGGGTCGCCGTGCCCGGGCGGCATGACGGTGCGCAGCGCTCGGCGGCGGTGTCCGGGCCGTGCGGGACCTCCGGCGCTCCGGTCGGGCCCGCTCACTCGCCTCGGCGCAGGCCCGCGATCAGGAGGGTGACCAGTCGTCGCGCGTCGTAGCGCGGGTCGTTGCCCGCGCCGATGCACAGGTTCCCGACGCCGCGCATCAGCTCGTAGGCCTTCAGGTCCGGGCGGATCTCGCCGGAGTCGGCGGCCGCGTCGAGGAGTTGGGTGCACACGGGCAGGAGTCGGTCGAGGAAGTAGGTGTGCAGCCCGTCGAAGGCTGTGTTGTCGGGCTGGAGAACCGCCGCGAGGCCGTGCTTGGTGACGAGGAAGTCGACGAAGAGGTCGATCCACCGGGTGAGCGCCGCGTAGGGGGACGGGCCGGCGGCCAGAAGGGCCGGACCGGCCTCGGCGCACGCCTCGACCTGGTGGCGGTAGACGGCGATGATGAGGTCCGCCCGGGTGGGGAAGTGCCGGTAGATGGTGGCCGTCCCGACACCGGCCCGCGCGGCGACATCGCGTACGGGCGCCTCCACGCCGGACTCCGCGAAGATCGCCGCCGCCGCGTCGAGGAGGGACTCCTGATTCCGCCGGGCGTCGGCGCGCTTGGCCCGGGGCGCTCGCCCCGCGCTCTCGTCGCTGTCGTTCATCCGCGCCGTTCCCTTCGCTGTCGACCACCGGAACGGGACACCGTTCCGGATCGGCTTGCTAAGCGGGACGCCGTTCCGTATCGTCAAACGGGACGGGGTTCCGTTTGCTCATGATGGCAGACCGGGGGCCCGTCGACCAAGCCACGCAGTGACACACGCTTCACAGCGATCGAGGAGTCAGGTCATGCAGTACCGCACCTTGGGCCGTACCGGCGTGCAGGTCAGCTCGCTCGCGCTCGGCGCGATGAACTTCGGCCGCATCGGGCGCACCACGCAGGACGAGGCCACCGCCGTCGTCGACGCCGCCCTGGAGGGCGGGATCAACCTCATCGACACGGCCGACATGTACGGAGGCGGGGAGTCGGAGGAGATGGTCGGCAAAGCCATCGCCGGGCGCCGGGACGACATCGTGCTCGCCACGAAGGCCGGCCTGCCCATGGGGGACGATCCCAACCATCGCGGCAGTTCACGCCGTTGGCTGGTCACCGAGCTGGACAACAGCCTGCGCCGGCTCGGCGTCGACCACGTCGACCTCTACCAGATCCACCGGTGGGACCCGGAGACCTCCGACGAGGAGACGCTGTCGGCCCTGACCGATCTGCAACGCGCCGGAAAGATCAGGTACTTCGGCTCCTCCACCTTCCCCGCGCACCGCGTCGTCCAGGCGCAGTGGGCCGCCCGTGAACACCGGCTCGGCCGGTACGTCACCGAGCAGCCCAGTTACTCGATCCTGCAACGCGGCGTCGAGGCCCACGTCCTGCCCGTCACCGAGGAGTACGGTCTCGGCGTCCTGGTCTGGAGCCCGCTGGCCTCGGGCTGGCTGTCGGGGGCGGTCCGCGCGGGCCGGGAGATCACCACCAGCCGCTCGGCGGCCATGCCGCAGCGCTTCGACCTCTCCGTCCCCTCCAACCGGGCGCGCCTCGACGCCGTGGAACGGCTCGCGGTGGTCGCCGACGAGGCGGGACTGACCCTGATCCAGCTGGCGCTGGGCTTCGTCACCGCGCATCCCGCCGTGACGAGTGCGCTCGTCGGCCCCCGCACGACGGACCACCTGAACGCGCAACTCGCCGCCGCGGACACCGTGCTCTCCGCGGACGTGCTGGACGCGATCGACGCGATCGTGGCCCCGGGGACCGACCTCGCGGCGCACGAGAAGTTCGACACCCCGCCGGCCCTGCTCGACCCGGCGTTGCGCCGGCGCTGACCACCCCGGGGACATGGCCTGGCGACCCTGCTCCGGGTCAGGTCCGGTGCGGGGCCGCCAGGAATCGATGGGCGGAACGGGGACGGTCAGCCGGTGTAGGCCTCCAGTTCGGACAGTTGTCCCGCGGGCCAGCCGGTGTTGCCGGTGAAGGTCACCCGGAGGTAGCGGGTCGGAGTTCCGGTCAGGTTGACGGTCACGGCGTTGCCGCTCGACGGGTTGAACGTGTATCCCGCCGACGACTTCAGCGTGCTGAACGTGGAGCTGTCGGTACTGCCGAGCACGCTCAGGGTCTGGGTGCGCGTGGCCCAGGCGGTCGCCGGGGGCAGCTTGAGCACGACGCGCTTGACGGCCTTGGCGGCGCCGAGGTCGACGGTGACGGACTGCGGGAAGGCGTTGTTGGCGCTCTCCCAGTAGGTGTCCGCGTTGCCGTCCACGGCCTTGGAGGCGGGGTAGACGTCGGTGTGACTCGTCTCGGTGACCGGCCGGTTCTTGGCGAGGTTGACGGTCGGGTCCGTGGGCGGGTCGGTCGGCGGGTCCGTCGGAGGATCGGTGGGCGGGTCGGTCGGCGGCGTGGTGCCTCCGCCGGGTACCCCGCCGTTCGTCCACTGCGGTGCGGGCCAGTTGCCGGTGCAGGCCGGCGGGTCCGCGTACCAGCCGCTGTTGCCGGCGCCGCGCGTGATCACGAAGCCGGGGCCGACGCAGTTGTGGATCGGGTTGGACTGGGCGATGTGCGTGGCCGTGACGTTGGTGAAGGAGGCCGTGCCCGTCGCCTGGATCTGCAGCGCGTAGGTGCCCGCCCCGTCGATCCGGACGTTCTCGAAGTGCAGGCCCTTCGTCGCCCCCTCGATGTTCATGATGGCGGCGTAGGAGCTGTCGAGGATCTCGCTGTCCGTGATGTTGATCGTCGCGTCCAGGGCTTCGTTGAGCCCGCTGAACCAGACCGCGCCGACACCGAACTGCCAGTTGTAGTCGTTGTTGCCGGTCCGGATCAGGGTGTTGCGGGCGGCCGTGGTGGTACCCGAAACGGCCGTGCCCTGACCGGAGTTGACGCCGGGATAGCGGTTGGCGACGTGCAGCCCGCCGCCGTTGGTGATGGTGTCCGCCATCACGTTGTCGGAGATGGTGATGTCCTTGCCGCCGTACGTGACGATGTTGTTGGCGAGGATCGGCAGGATCACCGTGTTGAAGGTGAACTTGTTCTTGACGTTGGGGACGCTCTCCGCCCACATCGCCAGGCCGTCGTCACCGGTGTTCCGTACGAACGTGTTGGTGACCGTGGAGTTGGTGACCCCCATGTGGAAGTTCACGCCGTCCGCGGTCTGGTCCAGGATGCGGCTGTTCTTGATGGTGAAGTTGTCCATCGGGCCGTCCATCCAGGCGCCGCACTTGGTGTGCTGCATCCACACGTTGTCGACCGTGGAGTTGGACAGCGCGCCGCCGATGGCGTTCACCTGGTCGTCGTCGACGCGCTCGCGGATGTCCCCGAGGATGGCGAAGTCCTTGAGCGTGACGTTCTTGCTGCCGCCCTGGTTGGCGTACTTGCCGTAGACGCCCACGGCCTTCGACCGGTTCACCGGGTCACGGCCGGTCAGGACGCTGTACCAGGGACCCGCGCCGGCGAGCGTCACCTGATCGACGACGATGTGGTCGCGGACCTGGAAGGTGCCCTGGGGGATGTACACGGTCTTGCCCTGCGCCTTGCCCGCGTCCACGGCCGCCTGGATCTTGGCGGTCGAGTCGGCGGCACCGGTCGGGTCGGCGCCGAAGTCGCTGACGACGTCCAGCGCTCCGGACGGCTTGGCGATGGGCGCGCCCACCTGCTCGAAGTCGGCGAGGTCGATGGTGAACGTCGGTGAGTCACTGGTGGACGACACCTGGAGGCGCACCTTGGTCCCGGCCGGCAGCGTCGAGCCGAGGAGGGTGCGGGTCTCGTCGTAGAAGTGATGGGGGTTGGTGTCGCCCGGGTTGTTGTTGAACGGATAACCGCCGTAGTACCAGCTGTACTTCGAGGTCACCGGGATGCTCTTGAGCTGCGTGCCGTTGACCTTCAGGTCGAGGCTCGCGTCGCGGCCGGTGCCCGCGGAGTTGTCGGGCAGCGAGTAGCGGAACGACATCGCGTTGGCCGGGGCGGTCAGCGTGAACTCGACGTACTCACCCGTCGCGTCCAGCGTCACCGCCTGCCGGCCCGACGCCTCCGAGGGGAGGTGGCCGTAGAGCCGGTCCGGTCCGATGAGGGTGCCGTTGGTGGCGGCGTATTCGGCCTCCTGTTCCTTGAACGGGACGGTTGCGCCGCGGCCGGATATGCCGACCGGGGAAGGAGCCGGCACTCCCGCCGCGACGGCGTTGGGAGCGAGCGCCACGGCCACGACCGTGCCGGCCGCGGCGAGCGCCAGCGACACGGTGGCCGCCAGTCCTCGGCGCAGGGGTCTGCCATTGGGGGATGAATTCACAGGCGTGCGTCCTCAGGGCTCGTGGGGTGAGCGGACGCAAGAAGGCTAGAAGCGACGGCAAGGGAAGTCTATGAACGTGCGCAAGATTGATACAGAGAGCCGCAAATAATCGACGGACGAGGGGTGGTCTCCTCGTGACGGCGGCGATCGGGGAGTGTCGGTCGTGCCCGGGCGGCCGGGGCCGACACGGCGCCACGTGCGCCGAGGAGCCTGGCCGACGGCTCTCCGTGCGTCGACAGCGCGGCCCGTCCGCGGACGGACGGGCACCCGGGTTCCCGTCACGTCCGGCCGGGAGGCGGAAAACCGCGTGCCCCCGCCGAACCCCCGTTGCTAGCATCGCCGCCATGATCACGCCTTCGCGCCAGCACCGGATGATGCCCCGCACGCGGGGCTGCTGAGCACGGACGCGTACCGCATTCCGAGGCCCCGGGAAGGGGCCCCGACATGTGCTGCGGATCGGCCCATCCCGGTAGGAGGACCGATGACCGCATCACGCCACTACGTCACGACGACCATCCCGTACGTCAACTCCCGCCCCCACCTGGGCTTCGCCCTGGAACTCGTCCAGGCGGACACGCTGGCCCGCCACTGGCGCCGAAGAGGGAGCGAGGTCCGCCTCCTCAGCGGCACCGACGACAACTCCCTCAAGAACGTCCTCGCCGCCGAGGCCGAGGGCGTCGACGTGCGGGTGCTGGTCGACCGCAACGCCGACGCGTTCGCCGCCCTGAGCGCCCCGCTCGACCTCTCGCTGGACGACTTCATCCGCACCAGCAGCGACCCCCGCCACCGGGTCGGCGTGGAACGGCTGTGGCGCCGCTGCGCCGCCGCGGGCGACCTCTACCGCAAGGAGTACGAGGGCCTGTACTGCGTCGGCTGCGAGCAGTTCTACACCCCCGGTGAACTGGTCGGGGGCCGCTGCGCCGAGCACGGCACCGAGCCCCGACGCGTCGCCGAGGAGAACTGGTTCTTCCGTCTGTCGCGCCATGCCGACCGACTCCACCGGCTGGTCAGCGACGGGGTGTTGCGCGTCGAACCCGCCGTCCGCCGCAACGAGGTCCTCGCCCTGATCGAGAGCGGCCTGCACGACTTCTCCGTCTCCCGCTCGCAGGCCCGCGCCCGCGGCTGGGGCATCCCCGTGCCCGACGACCCCGGCCAGGTGGTCTACGTCTGGTGGGACGCCCTCGGCAACTACGTCACCAGCCTCGGCTACGGCACCGACGAGGCCGCGTACGGGCGGTGGTGGGCGGGAGACGGACGCCGCGTGCACCTGGCGGGCAAGGGTGTCGTGCGCTTCCACGCCGTGTACTGGCCGGCGATCCTGCTGTCGGCCGGACTGCCGCTGCCCACGGACGTCCTGGTCCACGACTACCTCACGGTCGGCGGCCGCAAGATCAGCAAATCCGGTCCGGACACCGTCGACCCGGTCGCGCTCACCGACGCGTACGGCACCGACGCCGTCCGCTGGTGGCTGCTGCGGGACGTGCCCCGGGTCGGGGACGCCGACTTCACCCCGGAACGGCTGACCGCCCGCGCCAACGCGGACTTCGCCGGCGGGCTGGGCAACCTCGTCCATCGTGTCGTGACCATGGTCCACCGGTACCGTGCCGGGACGGTCCCCTCTCCCAGCGGTGTCGAACCCGGGGTGGAGCCGCTGGACGGCGTGTGCCGAAGAGCCCCCGGCCGGGTCGACGCCGCCCTGGAGGACTACGACTTCCGTCGGGCCGTGAGCGCCGTGTGGGAGATCGTGGAAGCCGCGAACCGCTGCGTCGACACCGTGCGCCCGTGGGAACTGGCGCGCGCAGAGGGGCGCGGAGACCACGCGGCGGGCAGGCGCCTGGACGACGTCCTCGCCGCGCTGGTGGCGGCGTGCCGTCTTCTGGCCGACGAGCTCGCGCCCTTCGTCCCCGGCGCCGCCGCACGGATCGGCGAACAGGTCGGCCCCACCGGGAACGGGACGCTCCCGCCCGCGTCCCCGCTCTTCACCCCGCTCCGCGACGGCGGCTAGTGCAGCGCGAACCGTGCGGCGCCGGAGGAGAACACCGCCTCCGGCGCGGGGATCGGGCCCGACGACGCGCTGCGTCTTTCGTGGCGGCAGCGGCAGCGGCAGCGGCAGTGGCAGTGGCAGCGGCGCGGGACGCGGGTCAGCGGCTCTTGCGCACCCGGGCCGCCGCGCGGGCCTCCGCCGCCTTCCGGGCGTCGGCTGCCTTGCGGGTCTCCTTCGCCGGGCGCCCCGGGCGGGTGCCCATGCCGCGGAACGCCGCGTTGCCGGTGCCCTTCGGCGGGGTCGGCGGGCGCTTGGCGCCGGTGATCTCGGACAGCGCCGACTCTCCCGAACGGACCTGGGTGACGGTCGGCCGGATCCCGGCTTCGGACATCATCCGGTTCACGTCGCGTCGCTGGTTCTGCGTGACCAGGGTGACCACCCGTCCGGACTCGCCTGCCCGCGCGGTGCGCCCGCCCCGGTGCAGGTAGTCCTTGGCGTCGGCCGGCGGGTCGACATTGACCACGAGGTCCAGGTCGTCGATGTGGATGCCCCGCGCCGCGACGTTCGTGGCGACGAGGACGGTGATCTCACCGTCCTTGAACTGGCCGAGCGTGTGGGTGCGCTGCGGCTGCGACTTCCCGCTGTGCAGGGCGGAGGCCCTGATGCCGCTCGCCCGAAGGTGACGGGTGAACTGGTCCACACCGGCCTTGGTGTCCAGGAACATCAGCACCCGGCCGTCCCGTGCGGCGATCTCGGTCGCCGTCGCGTACTTGTCGGAGGCGTGGATGTTCAGCACGTGGTGTTCCATCGTGGTGACCGAGGCGGCCATCCTGTCGACGGAGGCGAGAACGGGGTCGTGCAGGTGCTCGCGGACGAGCTGGTCGACGTTGCGGTCGAGGGTGGCCGAGAACAGCAGGCGCTGCCCGTCGGGGTGCACCTGCTCCAGGATCTTCGACACCTGTGGCAGGAACCCCAGGTCGCACATCTGGTCGGCCTCGTCCAGCACCGCGATCCGCACCTGGTTGAGGTAACAGTCCCGGCGTGACATCAGGTCCGCGAGGCGGCCCGGTGTCGCGACGAGCACCTCGACGCCGGTGCGCAGCGCCGCTGTCTGCCGGTTGATGGAGAGCCCGCCGACCACGGTCGTCAGCCGCAGGTCCAGCGCCTGCGCGTACGGTGCGAGGGCGTCGTCCACCTGCTGGGCGAGTTCCCGCGTCGGAACCAGCACCAGTGCCAGCGGCTGCTTGGGCTCCGCCCGCCGTCCCGCCGTCCGGGCGAGCAGGGCGAGCCCGAACGCCAGCGTCTTGCCGGAACCGGTGCGGGCCCGGCCGAGTACGTCCCGCCCGGCGAGCGCGTTCGGCAGCGTCGCCGCCTGGACCGGGAAGGGCTCCGTCACCCCGAGGCCGGTCAACGTCGTCAGCAGCTCCGGCGGCAGTCCGAGCTCGTCGAAGGACGTGACCGGCGGCAGACCGGGGGAGACCGTCTCCGGCGTCGCGACCTCGCCCTGCGGTGCTGTCACCGGCCGGTGGTCGCCGGTGCGGTGCCGTCCAGAAGCCGGAGGCTTCGCGTTCATGGGGAACCTTCCTCAGTCCGACGCCCGAAACACTCCGGGGCCCGTACCCCTGGGTACGGGCCCCGGCGACGTCGAAGCGTGACCCCATTTTACCAGCGGCGGACCCGGCGCCTCCCGGGCCCGGCCCGGGCACGGTCCGGGCACGGGACCTCGGCCGTTCCGTCCGGGCCGTGCCCTCCGGCGGACCCCGGCCCGAGGACGCGAACGGTCGTCCGGACGGCCACGCCTCGTGTCCGCCGAACGGCGGCCCAGCGGACGCCGAACGGCGCCGGACCGTGGTGCAATCCGGGCAAGGACGCCATACCCACCCGCCCTTTCTCGACGAGGCGGCCGGATGTGACCTTCTCCATTGCGGGCGGTGGGCCGAGGCGGCGAGTGTCTGCCGGAACGAGTCCCCGAAGAACTGTTATCCGGGGCTCTGGGGGCGGTCTCCCATGTGACGGCAGCATCGTTCGGAGTCGAGGACAGGGAAGTTTTCATGAGGAGACAGCACGGGGTGGACCCGGCGGCACTGGTCACTGCCGCCCGAGCGGGCGACTCGGAGGCTCAGGACGCCCTGGTCGGCGCCTATCTCCCCCTGGTCTACAACGTCGTCGGACGCGCGCTGAACGGCTCGGTCGACGTGGACGACGTCGTGCAGAACACCATGCTCCGCGCCCTGGACGGCCTCGACGGGCTGCGCTCTCCGGAGAACTTCCGCTCCTGGCTCGTGGCGATCGCGATGAACCAGGTGCGCGCCCACTGGCAGGACCGCCAGCTCGCCCCTGGCGGCGTCGAGGAGGCCGAACACCTCGCGGACCCGGGCGCCGACTTCGTGGACCTCACCATGTGGCAGCTCCAGCTGTCCGGCCAGCGCCAGGAGACCGCGCTCGCCACGCGCTGGCTGGAGCCCGACGACCGTGCGGTGCTCTCCCTGTGGTGGCTGGAGTGCGCCGGAGAACTGACCCGCGCCGAGGTCGCCGAGGCACTGGAGCTGTCCCCACAGCACGCGGCGGTCCAGGTGCAGCGCATGAAGGCGCAGCTGGAGACGGCTCGGGTGGTCGTACGGGCCCTCGACGCGCAGCCGCCCTGTTCGGAACTGAACGGGCTGCTCGGCTCCTGGAACGGCCGGCCCTCGGCGCTGTGGCGCAAGCGAATAGCCCGGCACGCGCGTGGCTGCGTCCGCTGCTCAGGACTGTGGAACGGGCTGATGCCCGCCGAGGGACTGCTGGCCGGCCTGGCCCTCATCGCGGCCTCCCCCGGACTGCTCGCGGCGCTGCGGCCCGGCCCGGACGGGATGGTCGCCGCCGCATCGGCGTCCCGGCTGCGGGACGCCGGAGGCGACCGCGGCTCGCACGCCGGCGGCGCCGGGCACCGTGCCCCTCGCGGCGGTGGATCGGCGTCGCGCCTGGAAGCGCGCCGGCGCCGTCGGGTGAGGCGCCGGGCGGTCGGCGGCGCCGTCGTCGCCGCCTGTGTGGCGGGCGGGGGCCTCTGGTACTTCGCGATCGACTCCGGGACCCCGAACGAGGGAGCCACCGCCGCGCGTACCGCGGGCGACCCCGTCATGGACCTCTCGGCGCCGGGCGCCGACGGCATCTCGGCCTCGCCCTCGGCGTCGACTTCCCCGTCCGCGTCGCCGTCACCCTCCGCGTCGAGGTCGGCCCGGCCGAAGCCGTCCAAGACCGACCGTCGCGCCGTGCCGAGCGTGCCCGCCTCCCCGTCAGCGGCACCGCCGACCCGCCGAGCCTCCGCCACTCCGAGGGCCCAGGCGGCCCCGTCGGGCACCGTGGCCCAGGTGGTCTCGCTGGTGAACGAGGAACGCGCCGCCGCCCGCTGTGGTCCGCTCACCGAGAACGCGGACCTGGAGGAAGCGGCGCTGGACCACTCCGAGGACATGGCGGCCCGTGACTTCTTCGACCACAGCAACCCCGACGGCGAGGACCCCGGCCAGCGCATCACCGCCGCGGGCTACCGCTGGTCCACGTACGGCGAGAACATCGCCCGGGGCCAGCAGACCCCGGAGTCGGTGATGGACTCCTGGATGAACAGCCCTGGCCATCGGGCGAACATCCTCAACTGCTCGTTCAAGAACATCGGCGTCGGCGTGCACAAGGGCGCGGGCGGCCCGTGGTGGACGCAGGACTTCGGCGCCAAGATGTGACGCTCCCCGGACGCCCCGTACGGCGTGTCCCGGCCGGTGAGGACGGTGATCCCGGCCGGGGAGACCGCCCTCGCCCGCCGGGTGCGGCCGTGCGCGTTGCCGTCAGGGGATGCGCCACGCGGGTTCGAGACGGTCGAGGAGGGTGTGGAAAGCCGCGTCGGCCCGGGCCCAGTCGCCGTCGCCCAGCGGCGCGATGAGCAGGCCGAGACACGCGTCGACCAGGAGGTCGGCCTCCGCCCGTGCCCGTTCCTCGGCCATGCCGAGGTCCCGGAAGGCGGAGGCGAGCAGCGCGGTCCACTCGGCGAGCACGGCGCGCATCACGGGTCCGTACCGGTCGGAGTGGAGCACGCTGGCGGCCATGATCTCCACGTACAGGGGGAGCGCGGCGCGCAGATCGGGCCTGCCGAAGCGCTGCCAGATCTCCTCCATGAAGCGGCGGACCCTGCTCGGGTCCCCGGGGGAGCCCGCGTCCGCGAGCAGCTCCTGGGCCTGCCGGAGGGGCCGTCGCTCGTCGAGTGCGAGGGCCTCGGCGACCATGCGCTCCTTCGTCCCGAAGTAGTAGAGCAGCATGCGGTCACTGGTGCCCAGGGCCCGGGCGAGGGGGCGCAGGGAGAGACCGGCCAGACCGTTGCGGACCAGGTGATCCCGGACCTGGTCCAGGAGGTCTCGCCGTTTTGCCTGGTCAGGAGGGCGCGGCATCGGGTTTCCCGGAGATCTGGAGAGAGGACCTGACAGTTTCCGTATGTCTGGTTAAATACTGTTGATACGAATATTTACCGTAGCGGGCGCTACATGTATATCCGTAGTCGTGGCGCAGGCCACGCACAGGCGTCCTCCGCTTCATCCCGGCTCCGCCGGCGGTGGATCTCCGCGGCCCGGGTGGCCGCGGCAGCCAGCAGTTCAGAAGGGACTGATTCTCATGGCCCCCTGGGCCATCGGCCCCGCGACGGTCTCCCGTCGCGGACGCTTCGGCCGGTTCTCCCGTCTCCGATCCCAGGAGACGGTCGGCGAGAGCGGAGGGGTCCCCGCACAGGATCCGGACAGGCCCGCGAAGGCGCGGCCGAGCTCGTGGATCACCCGGAACCAGGCTCTCTGGTCCCGCACCCTCGAACCCCTGCGCCCGCTCGACGCCCCGCGCGGCTGCGCCACCGCCTGGGACGCCTCCTGGCCCCTGCCGCGCGAACTGACGTCGGCCGGCCGGGCCCGCCGCCTGGTCACGGCGCAGCTGGACGACTGGAAGCTGGAAGAGCTCACCGACACCGCCGAACTCCTGGTCAGTGAACTCGTCACCAACGCACTGCGGCACACGCGCGGCCCGCTGCGGCTGAACCTGTGCGGACGTGGCCCGCACCTGCGGTGCGAGGTGGAGGACACCGACCCCACCGGCCCCGTGCGCCGCGTCGTCGACGCCGACGCGGAAAGCGGCCGGGGCACGGAACTCCTCGACCTCCTCGCCGAATCCTGGGGCAGCACGCGCACCGCCACCGGCAAGACCATGTGGTTCCAGATACCCATGCGGACGCCCTGACATCTCGGGCCGTGGTCCGTCGTCCGCCGGAACGACGTTCCCGCCTCGCTCGACACGGCGGTGCCAGCACCCACTTCGGCGCCACCGCCTACTTCGCCCACCTGCTCACGTACGCGTACGCCCTTGAGCCGGGCTCGTTCCTCCGGCAGTCGCGCTCACCCGGCGGTGGCCACCCGAGTTGTCAGGAAGTCCAGCAGGGCGCTGTTGAAAAGGTCGGGCTGTTCCGCGCCGGGCAGGTGGCCGGCGCCGTCGACCACGGTCAGGACCGCGTGCGGGACGAGGGCGTGGAGGGCCTCGGCGTCGGCGACCGGTGTGAACACGTCGTCGGCTCCGACGACGATCAGGACTGGGGACCGGACGGCGGCGAGCGTGGCGCGGTAGTCGGGACGCTCGGCCCGGCCGCGCAGAGCCGCCGCGGCGCCCCGGGGATCCGTGGAACGCATCATGGCGAGCACGCGAGCGGCCACGTCGGGCATCGCGGTGACGTTGTACGCGGCGAGCATCTTGCCGATGACCTCGTCGGCGTAACCGCCCATCCCCTCGGCCAGGAGCCGGTCCGCCATCCGGTTGCGGACGGCCTTCCCCTCGTCCGTCTCGGCCGGCGCCGAGGTGTCCGACAGGACGAGGGCGCGCACCCGTCCGGCGTGACTCCGTTGCATCTCCATGGCGATCTGGCCGCCCATCGACACCCCGCCGACCACGGCCCGGTCGATGCCGAGGTGGTCGAGCAGCCCGACGAGGTCGTCGGCGAAGGCGTCGAGGTGCACGGAACCCTCTTCGACCCCGCTGTCGCCGTAGCCGCGCAGGTCAGGGGTGACGACTCGGTGTCCGGCGGCCACGAGGGCGGTCACCTGGGGTGCCCACAGGGTCCGGTTGAAGGGGTGCCCGTGGATCAGCAGCACGGGGAGCCCGTCGGCCCGGCCGGAGTCGTCGTAGTGGATCGTCGTGCCGCGCAGCGCCAGTGAGGTCATGGCGCGCACCCTAGCCCCAAGATCGTCGCGCCCCGGATCGTCCGTGGTCCCGGAGCCGCACGGTGGGCGGGTGGTCGGGGCGGAGGAGACGGAGCGAAGCCGGTTCACCGGGGTCTGGGGTGACCGGCCGTCGGGCTGCTTGCTACCGGCCGCCCGGTCGGCGGCCGTCGTGCGAGGCGAAGAGGTCCTCGCGGTCGGGGGCGACGGGGGAGCCGGGGCCGTTGCCGCCCGTGGACCCGGAGCGACCGCCGGCGGACTTGTTCCACTCGCCCTGGCCGAGGATCAGGACCGGGTCGAACATGACGATCGCCCCGGCGAGGATGAGGAAGATGACCGGGCCGATCAGCATCGGCAGCAGGAGCGAGGCGCCGGACTGGCCGTTCGCGACCTGCGTGGACGTGTCGTGCAGGTGGACACTCACCGCGGCCATGCCGGTGTAGTGCATGCCGGTGACCGCCAGTCCCATGACGAGGCTGGCTCCGAGGGAACGCAGGAACCCCTGGACGGAGACGGCGGCCCACAGTGCCGCCGTGGCCGCCACCAGGGCGATGACCAGGGACAGCGCCACGGTGACCGTGTCGTACCGGAGGTCGCCGTTGAGCTGCATGGCGAACATGCCGAGGTAGTGCATGGTCGCGACGCCGATACCGGTGATGCTGCCGCCCACCGCGAGGGAGGCCCGCGTGGCGCCGCGGCTGCCGACGATGAAGACGCCCGCCGAGACCACGACGATCGCCACGACCAGGCTGAGGACGGTGAGAGGTATGTCGTAGGTGATGGATGTCTGCTGTACGGAGAAGCCGGTCATGGCGATGAAGTGCATCGTCCAGATCCCGCAGCCGAGCGAAGCCGCTCCGAGTGCGAGCCAGCCCGTCCGCCAGCCGGGCTCATGGTGGATCGTGCGGACCACGCAGCGCAGTCCGAGTGCCGATCCCACGCAGGCCATGACGAAGGCCGCCACCGGTGTGACGAGCCCGTAGCTGAAGCCGTCGATCGTGCCGTTCATCCGCTCCCTGATCCTTTTTGCCTATGAGGAAGGACATTGAGCCCTTTGTCAGCCACTGTCAGCAAGGCCTTACCGGCGGTAGTTATTGAAACTTGCACGATCGTTATCGCTCCGGCGTCGGGCGACGGTCCCGTCGGGTCGTCCGTGGGGTCCGGAGACGGCGCTCCGGGGCTCCGACCGGGAATTTCGTGCGGCTCCGAAGCCTTGTGCAGAGCGGTGGCCGTGTCGTCGCGGCGGTGGGGGAGAGCGACCGCCGGGGGTGCGTGCGACGACAGCTGTGCGAGCCTGACGAGAAGACCGAAGAAGGGTGTGTGCGATGAGCCGGAACGAGGAGAAGGCCCTGCTGGCGGGCGGCTGCTTCTGGGGCGTGGAGGAGCTGATCAGGACGTTCCCGGGTGTCCTGGACACGCGGGTGGGCTACAGCGGGGGCGACGTCCCGAACGCGACGTACCGGAACCACGGCACGCACGCCGAGGCGATCGAGATCACCTTCGACCCCACGAAGACCGACTACCGGACGATCCTGGAGTACTTCTTCCAGATCCACGACCCGTCCACGAAGAACCGCCAGGGCAACGACATCGGTCTCAGCTACCGGTCCGCGATCTACTACTTCGACGACGAGCAGAAGCGTGTCGCCGAGGACACCATCGCCGACGTCGACGCCTCCGGTCTGTGGCCCGGCAAGGTCGTGACCGAGGTCGTGCCGGCCGGTCCGTTCTGGGAGGCGGAGCCGGAGCACCAGGACTACCTCCAGCGCTACCCCGACGGGTACACCTGCCACTTCGTCCGCCCGAACTGGCGGCTGCCGAAGCGCGCGCAGGCCTGAGTCGGACCGAAGCCCCCGTACCGGCACGCGCTGCCGTTACGGGGGCTTTCCGCTGTTCCGGCGGAGTCGGTTCCTGTCCGGGGCGGTCTTCTGCCTACCGGGTCGCCGGGGCGGAGGCGAGGGTCTGGACGAGCGCGTCCAGCCCCTGGGTGTAGATGCCGTGGAACAGCGTCACCGCGTCGGCGTCACTGATGCCGTCGGGGGTGAAGGAGCCGGACCACTCCACGCGGGCCCTGCCCGGCTCGGCACTCTCGTGCACGGTGAGCGTCGACCGGTAGCCGGTGACCGGGAACGGGGCCCGCAGGATCGAGTAGCTGTAGGTGCGGTGCTCGTCGTCGAAGGCCTGGAGGCGTTCGACGATCACCTCACCGTCCTCGTTCTCCAGGCGGCGTACCCGACCGCCCTCGCTCAGCTCGCTGACGGGGATGTAGGGAAGCCAGTCGGGCAGCGAGCCGAAGCCGCCGACGAGCTGCCAGACGCGGTCGGGTGCGACGTCGATGTCGACGGACGCGGTGGTCGTGGCCACGGGAGTCTCCTTCGAAGCGTGGGGGGTGGCGAGGGTCAGGCGGCGGTTACGGGCACGGGAGCGTCCTGGGCCATCAGGCGCTGCGCGCGCAGCTCGGCCCAGAATCCGGCCGGGATGCTCTCACCGAGGGCCGCCACGTCCTCGGCGATGCGGCTCGGCCTGGTCGCGCCCGGGATCGCGGCGGCCGTCGCCGGGTGGGCGAGGGAGAACTGCAGTGCGGCGGCCTTGATGCCGACGCCGTGCCGCCGGGCCACCGCCTTGATGCGCTCCACCTTCTCGACGATGTGCGCGGGAGCCTGCTGGTACTCGAAGTGCGTGCCGCCGGCGAGGATGCCGGAGCTGTACGGGCCGCCGACCACGACGTCGACGCCCTGCTCGGCGGCGGACGGCAGGAGACGCTGGAGGGCTCGGTCGTGATCGAGCAGCGTGTACCGGCCGGCCAGCAGGAACGCGTCGGGCTTCGGCTCGTCCAGGTCCAGGGTGAGCTCCAGCGGCTCCACCCGGTTCACGCCCAGGCCCCAGGCCTTGATGACCCCCTCCTCGCGCAGCTTCTGCAGCACGCGGAAGGCGCCGGTGCGGGCGCTCTCGTAGGCCGCGAGCCACTCGTCCCCGTAGAAGTCCTGGGCGACGTCGTGCACCCACACGATGTCGAGGCGGTCGGTCCGCAGGCGCTTCAGGCTGTCCTCGACGGACCGCAGGGTGGCGTCGGCGGAGTAGTCGTTCACCATCTTGTTCGGCCGGCCGTGTTCGAAGAGGCCGCCCTTCTCGCCGAGATCGCGCGCGGCCGGGTCCTCGGTCTCGTCGAGGATCACGCGGCCGACCTTCGTGCTGAGGACGAAGTCCTCGCGCGGGTGCCGCGCCAGTACCTCGCCGAGCCGCAGCTCGGAAAGGCCCGCCCCGTAGAAGGGCGCGGTGTCGAAGTAGCGGATGCCCTGGTCCCAGGCAGCTTCGACGGTGGCCGCGGCCTCCTCGTCGGGGATGGCGCGGAACATGTTGCCGAGCGGTGCGGTGCCGAAACCGAGCGCTCCGGGCAGAAGCGACGTGATGCTCATGAAGGAATCCTCGTGATGGTGGTTCGGACGGATAAGGGGCCGGATGGCCGATCCGTCGGCCTTGCGTGTTCGAGGTTAGGATCCCTACATGAGACTGTCCAAGACTTGCTCGGACACACTTGAGTCCTCCGAGGTCCTACATGCTTGACCTGCGACAACTGCGCTACTTCGTCGCCGTGGCCGAGGACGAACACGTCGGCCGTGCCGCCGAGCGCCTGCACATCTCCCAGTCGCCGCTCAGCCGGCAGATCGCCCAGCTGGAGAAGAACCTGGGACTCACCCTGTTCGAACGCAGCCAGCAGCGCATCCGGCTCACCTCCGACGGCAGGGTTTTCCTGACCGAGGCGCGTGCCCTGCTGCGGCACGCGGACCGACTGGAGAACCTGGGCCGGCGCCTCGGCCGGGGCGAGGAGGGCGGCCTGTGCATCGGTTACGTCGCCGACGCGATGCACACCGGCGTCCTGCCCTCCGCCCTGCGGGCCCTGCGCGAGGACCGCCCCGGCATCCATGTCGCTCTCTACGACCAGGAGTCGGCCGCGCAGTTCGAGGGCCTGCGCCAGCGCAGCCTGGACATCGCCCTCGTCCGCACCCCGCCCGGCGACGACGATCAGGACCTGGACGCGGCGCCCCTGCTCCGGGACCCACTGCTCCTGGTGCTGCCCGCGGGACACCCTCTCGCGGAGCAGGACGACCTGACCCCCGAGGCGCTCGACGGGCAGCCGTGGATCGCGGTCGGCGACGCCCAGGACCCGGCGTGGCGCGACACGTTCGTCGCGTCCTGCGTCGCCTCCGGCTTCACCCCGGACATCCGACTCGACGCGGCCGACCCCCTCACCGCACTCGGCCTGGTCGCCTCCGGCCTCGGCCTCGCGCTCATCCAGCGGAGCATGGTCCGCGGCACCTCCGACGGTGTCGCCGTCCGCGAACTGCCCTGGTACGAAGGGTCCATCCAGCTGTGGGCCGCCTGGCACCGCGTCGATCTGCGGCCGGTCGTCGCGGAGTTCCGCGCGACGGTCCTCGCGGAACGCGGCGCCGCACGAGCCGGGACGACGGCCTGATACCGACGCCTTCTACGCCGAACTACGGTCGGCCCGCGCCGGAGCCGCGCGGTGGGCCGGCCGCACGCGCCTCGGCATCCGGATCGGGCTCCACGGTCAGGCCGAGCAGCCGCATCTCGCGCGCGGACTTGCCGGCGATCTTGCGGCCGAGCAGCGGACGTCCGTCGTCGTGCCGGTACACACCCGCCGGCTCGGCGGCCAGCGGTTCCTCCCAGCCGCGGTAGAGCGCGGTGAGCCGGACGGTGAAACCGACCAGGAACGCCAGGGGCGCGCTCGCGGCGCGGGGCAGTCCCGCCTGGTCCAGGACGATCCAGACCGCACCGGTGAGCGCGGCGATGGCGACGAACCACTCCCCGCGCACGAACTGCTTCGGCGGCACACCGCACGACACGTCGATGAGGAACCGCCCCGCGGTCGGGCCGACCACGGCGAGGGCCAGCGATCCCAGAACCGGCAGACCCACCTCCACGCCCGTCTGCGCGCCGACGATGGCGTACCAGGGCAGGGCGAACGAGGTGACGAACTGGAAGAGCCCCTCCCGGAACAACTGTCCCTTGTCGTAGGCCAGAAGATGACCGATGACCCCGGCGATCAGGCAGAGCGTGATGTACGACGAGTTCGTGAGTGCGGCCGGCACGCGGCCCACCAGGACGTCCCGGCTCACTCCGCCACCGATCCCGCCGAGCAGCGCCATGAGCAGGATGCCGATCACGGTGAAGTTCTTGTAGTGGTCGGGCCGACGGGCGAGCAGGGCTCCGTTGAGCGCGTTCGTGGTCGCCGCCACGAGGTTGATCAGGGTGCCGCCGCCGGTGAACTCGAACGACCCGAAGCCGACGGTTCCCAGGGCCAGTTGTGTCGCGCTCACAGGATTCCCCCGGTCGGCTGGGACGAGGCGCTGCGGTCTCCGGACCCGACCGCCGCGCCCGCAGCGGGCGCGGCGGTCGGGCGGCGTGCGGCCGGCACGCTCAGGGGGTGACGATGGGGAAGTCGGGGTCCGGAGTGTCGAGCAGACCGACGAGCGTGGTGAGGACCTGGGGGTCGCCCTCGACCTGTACGCCGTCCAACCCCTTGCCCGCGAGGAGCGCGAGCAGTTGCGGCTTCGTCAGCGTCAGCGTGAGATCGGCCGACGGCGCCGAACCCGCCCCACCGGTCGCGGTCTCGGCACTGCGGTACGTGAGCGCCCCGTTGGACAACTGGATCTGCCAGGTCCGTCCCTCGTCGGTGAGGTGCCACGTCATGGTGAGTCTCTCGTCCCAGGCACGCGGACCGTCGACGCGGATGGCGAGGGAGTCGATGAGCATGTCGACCGTCAGCGCCATGGCCATCTCGGGGTTCGTCGTCTCCAGCGCGGTGTGCGCGACGCTGCCCCGCAGTTCCTGCGCGCCCATCAGGTAGAAGTTCCGCCACGGACCGTTCTCGCAGCCGTGACCGAGCCGCTCGTACACACCCGCGAGGGTCTCCTTGGCGTCCGGGTCGTCCGGTGCGGCGAAGACCGCGTGTCCGAGGAGGGTCGCCGCGAAACGCAGGTCGCCCGCCGAGGCGTACTCCCGGCCCTTGGCGACGAGCGCGGGGACACCGCCGTAGTCGGCGGCGAAGCGCTGGGCCAGCTCGGTCGGCGGGTGCTCCCACAGATGCGCGGGGTTCCCGTCGAACCAGCCCATGTAGCGCTGGTAGATGGCCTTGGAGTTGTGGCTGACCGAACCGTAGTAGCCGCGGTTGGCCCACCGGTTCGCGACGGCCGGCGGCAGCTCGATCCGCTCGGCGATCTCGGTCCCGGTCAGCCCCTGGTTGGTCATGCGCAGGGTCTGGTCGTGCAGATAGGCCCACATGTCCCGCTGCCCGGCGAGGTGTTCGACGATCCGGTCACGGCCCCAGGTCGGCCAGTGGTGCGATGCGAACGCCACGTCCGCCCGGTCGGCGAACAGGGCGATCGCCTCGTTGAGGTAGTGCGCCCAGATCCGGGTGTCCCGCACGACCGCGCCGCGCAGGGTCAGGATGTTGTGCATGTTGTGCGTGGCGTTCTCCGCCATGCACAGGGCCCGCCGGTCCGGGAAGTAGAAGTTCATCTCCGAGGGCGCCTCGGTGTCCGGCGTCATCTGGAAGACGATCCGCACACTGTCGACGGTCTCCTCCTGACCGGTGTGCGTGATGTCGAGCGTCGGCGGTACGAGGGTGATGGTGCCCTTGGACGTCGTCATGCCGAGCCCCGCGCTGATCTGCCCGGCGGGCCCCTTGTCCAGTTCGGCGCCGTACATGTAGACGGCCCGGCGGGTCATCGCGCCGCCCGCGTACACGTTCTCCGCGACGGCGTGCTCCAGGAAACCCGCCGGGGCGATCACCGGCACCGGCGCGTGGCCGTGCGGCAGGACGCCGCGCGAGCCGCCGAAGTGGTCACCGTGCGAGTGCGTGTAGATGAGCCCCGTGACCGGGCGCTCTCCCCGGTGCGCGCGGTAGAGCGCCAGCGCGGCGGCCGCGTTCTCGGCCGAGATCAGCGGATCGATGACGATGACACCCGTGTCGCCCTCGACCAGCGTCATGTTCGACAGGTCCAGGTTCCGGACCTGGTAGATGCCTTCGGTCACCTCGAAGAGGCCCTGCTTGTTGCACAGCTGGCTCTGCCGCCACAGGCTCGGGTGCGCGGTGTCCGGACATTCCGCGTCCAGGAACGCGTACGCGTCGCCGTCCCAGACCACCCGGCCGTCCTCGGCACGGATGACCGCCGGTTCCAGAGCGGCGACGAAACCCCGCTCGGCGTCGTCGAAGTCGGACCTGTCGGCATAGTCGAGAGTGCTCATACGACATGAATAACTCGGATGCGCATCAACCCAAACAAACTGCGACACCGGTCCGGGCCGGGGCGTTCCGCGCGGCCGGCAAGGTACGTACGGGCGTGCGACCGCTCCACCCGAGGAGCACCCCTCGGGGGTCCCCGTGAGCATCCGGCCCTGACCTGCCGGTACGGTGCCTTCCTGCGGCGTACCTCAACCCGCTCGCGGCAGTGGACCTTCGACGGGGAGCAGGACACCGGATGAGCGCACGTTTCCAGGAACTCGACTGGCAGCCCACCCCGATGGGCGAGATCAGCCTCCGCCGCCGACGCGATCCCTCGTCGGGGGAGGACGTGTACGAGGTGAAGCTCGGCGACGAGTACCTGATGTCCAGTCTCTTCACCGAGGGCGAGGTCGAACTGACCCGGCTCGGCCTGGCGGAACTGGCCGAGGGCCCGCTCGACGTCGTCGTCGGCGGCCTCGGCCTCGGATACACCGCCCGGACGGCGCTGGACGACCCCCGAGTGCGTTCCCTGGTCGTCGTCGACGCCCTGCCGCAAGTGATCGACTGGCACCGGCGCGGACTCGTACCGCTCGGCACGGGACTGTCGACGGACCCGCGCTGCCGCCTGGTGCGCGGCGACTTCTTCGCCATGGTCACCGGCGGTTCCGGGACCGGCGCCCCAGCGTCGCCGGAGGACACCGGTGTCGCGGAGGACACGGACAGCGGGGCCGACGGCGCCCCTCATGGGCTGGACCCGGAGAACCCCGGCCGCCGGTTCCACGCGATCCTCCTCGACGTGGACCACTCGCCGCGTCATGTGCTGCACCCCAGCCACGCCGCGCTCTACGGTGTGCCCGGTCTGACGGCCCTGGCCGACCTGCTGCATCCCGGGGGCGTGTTCGCGCTGTGGTCGAACGATCCGCCGGACGAGCAGTTCGGCACGGTCCTCGCCCAGGTCTTCACGGACACGGCCGCCCACGTGGTCGACTTCGACAATCCGCTCCAGGGCGGGACCGCGGCGAACACCGTGTACGTCGCCCGCCGCCGCGACTGACCGCCGATCCGGCGGGCGAACCCGGCTCCGACGCGCCCGCCCGACGCCCGCGGGTCGCGCCGGGACCTCGCGGGCACCCGCCCTACCGGGCCGGTGGGGCGAACTCGGGCTGGTCCAGCAGGCGCAGCCAGCTTCCGTCCGGCTGACGGCGGACGACCTGGGCCCGCGCGCCGGCCCCGTCCCTCGGCGGCGTCGAGGTCAGTGCGATGTCGCCGCCGACGAGCGTCGGCAGCGGCTGCTCCGGCTCGAAGCGCGGGCCACCGGCCAGCACCTTCTCCCACAGTGCGCGGATCGCCTCACGCCCCACCGTGAACTCGCCCGGCGGGTAGGCCATCACGGCGCCCTCCTCGTACAGGGCGGCGACTCCGGCCGCGTCACCGGCGTTGGACCGTTCGACGAACAGCCGTGTGAGGTCCTCGGGCCGCAGGGCCTTCGCATGCTCCGGCATGGGATTCTCCGCTTCTCGTGGCGTCCGGTGTCTCTCCAGCGTGGGTTCTCGGCGATCAGAAGTCCAACAGATGGATGTGCTCGGAGCTAGAATTTCCAGTCATGGACCTGAGGCAGCTGGAGTACTTCGTCGCGGTCGCCGAGGAGCGGAACTTCACGCGGGCGGCCGAGCGCGTCCACATCAGCCAGTCCGGTGTCAGCGCCCAGATCCGCCGGCTGGAGCGTGAGCTCGGTGCCGAGCTCTTCGACCGCACGGGACGCACCGCCACCCTCACCGTCGCGGGAAAGGCCGCACTCGGACCTGCCCGCGCTGCCCTCGCGGCGGCCGAGGCGGTCGGCCAAGCGGTGGGGCAGGTGACCGGGCTCATCCGGGGCCGGCTGACCGTCGGCATGGTCACCGGCTGCACGATCGCCCCGCTGTTCGACGCCCTCGCCGCGTTCCACGAGGCCCACCCCGGCGTCGACATCTCCCTCCTGGAGGACACCTCCGACCGGCTGCTCGAACAGGTACGAGCCGGCGTCGTCGATCTGGCCCTGGTCGGCACCGCGACCGCCGCCCCCGACGGACTCGACACGCTGACCATCATCAGCGAGCGGCTCGTCGCAGCCGTCCCGCACGGACATCCGCTCGCGGAACGGCGCCGGGTGACGCTGCGCGACCTGACCGACCACCCCATCGTGTGCATGCCGGCCGGCACGGGCCTGCGGACGGTCCTCGACCGCGCCTGCGCCGCACAGGGCCTCCAGCCGGCGATCGCGCTCCAGGCCAGCGCCGCGGACGCCATCGTCGACCTCGCCGCCCGCGGGCTCGGCGTCGCCGTCCTCAGCGCCTCGATGGCCGCCGACCACCGCGACCGGCTCACCGCCCGGACCATCGACGACGTCGAGGCACCCGCCTTGCTCGCCCTGGTCTGGAGGGGTTCGGACAACGCGTCGGTACGGGAGTTCCTCGTGCACGGCAGACGAGCGTTCGGGAAGCCCGGCACCGCGTAGGTGTTCCGCGGCGGGATCCCGCCGCAGCGCCACGTTCAGGTGCGGAGCGCCGCGTCGAGAGCCCGGACGAGTGCGCCGACCGGCCCGCCTCCGGGCGGCGCGACCGGCAGGCGGCCCAGCACGGTCCTGACCGCGGCCGGGGCGTGATCGCGAGCCCGTGCGAGGGCCCCCGCGCCGACGGCCGTGCCATCGGTGCCCGCTGCCGACGCGAGTTCTTCCGCCCTCGCCGCGTGAGCCGCGGCGCCCAGGACGTGCTTCACCTGATGAGCGCTCGCCCTGGGGTGCAGATAGGCGGCGGCAGCGGCATGGCTCGCCGCACGAGCCGCGTCGGCCGCCGCGGGGGAGAGGGACGGCTCGCGGGCCGCCTTGAACGCCGCCCAGGCGCTCTGCCGCAGAGCGCCGGTGCGCGGTCCGCCCGCGGCGAAGACGCGGGCCGCGTCGACGGCGTCACGCGGGCGGGTGTCGGAGGGAAGGTCCCGTTCGAAGAGGGTCAGCACCGGGGACGCACAGTCGGCGGCGTACCCCGTGATCGCGCGGAGTTCGTCCTCGGTCAGCTCGATGGTCTCCGGGGCGTTCGGCTTGTTCGGCACGCACGCCATCCTCCCCCAGGCCGGCCTTCGGCACGGAACCGCGCCGATCCGGTCCTTGAACTCGCCTACCCCGTACGGGTGTTGGGCGCCCGGGGTGGGCTGTTCAGACGTGCGGTCGCGCCCCGTCGCCGTCCGCCTCCTGGTGGGCGTAGCGCTGCTCCTGC
This sequence comes from Streptomyces sp. NBC_01428, assembly GCF_036231965.1. Classification (NCBI taxonomy): domain Bacteria; kingdom Bacillati; phylum Actinomycetota; class Actinomycetes; order Kitasatosporales; family Streptomycetaceae; genus Streptomyces; species Streptomyces sp. NBC_01428. The sequence goes on from NZ_CP109499.1 coordinate 8,572,914, forward strand.
CAGGGGTCACCGATGGTGTGGTAGCCGCGGTCCTCCCAGAAACCTCGGCGGTCCTCGGTGAGGTACTCCACGGCGCGGAGCCACTTGGTGCTCTTGTAGCCGTACAGGTGCGGCACGACGAGACGCAGCGGGAACCCGTGCTCGGCGGTGAGGGGTTCGTCGTCGTGGTGTGTGGCCAACAGGGTCTGGGGTGCCGTGAAGTCGGACAGCCGGACGTTGGACGTATAGCCGTACTCGGCCCACGTCATGATGTGCGTGACCTCAGGTGCGGGCGGCACCAGCTCCAGGAGGGCCGCGGCGGGGATTCCGTACCACTCGTGGTCGGTGGAGGTCGGCCCGGAGGCGCAGTGGAGATCGGCGATCACCGTCGTGTGCGGCAGGGTGGTCAGTTCCTCGAAGGTCCAACTGCGGTCGACGCCGCCCCTGGTGGCGCCGAAGACCCGGAGGTTCCAGCGCTCGGGGCGGAAGCGGGGGACAGGCCCGTAGTGCGAGACCGGCCAGCCGTTCACATGGTGCTGGCCGGGAGGGACACGCCGGGTCCGGTCGGCCGCGGCCTCGACGGTGCTGTGCCGGTCTCTGGCCACGCGGGTGTCCTTTCGTCGCCGGTGTACGGTGACGACCGCCTTCCCCGTGCGGCGCGGATGCTCACCTGCTGTGAGGCGCAGGCCCGCACCGGCGTTTCGACGGAGTCCGCTCCTGGCGGACCTCCGCCCCGCTCCGGCGCCGGACCGCTCGACGCTCCCACCGGGAGGCGGCGCACCGGACCGTGGCCGGTCATCGTCTCAGGGACGCCACCGGCACCGGCTGCCCCGGCCCGCGTCAGGCGGTCGCGAGGGACACCTCGGTCGACTTGATGAGGGCGACCACCGACGAACCGGGCGCCAGCGACAGGTCGGTGACCGCGTCCTTGGTGATCGCCGCCGTCAGTTCGCCCCCGTCGACCGTGACCTTGACCGTGGCCATCGCCCCGCCCGTGGCGACATCACTGACCGTGCCGGGCAGTTGATTGCGGATGGACAGGCCCTCGACAGGACCCGTGGCGATCGCCACCTCGGTCGACTTCATCATGGCGCGCACCGGCGACCCCTCGGCGAGTCCCAGGTCCTTGACGGCCTCCAGCGTGATCGCCGCCGTGAGGTCCTGGCCTCCGTCCAGGCGCACCTTGACGGTCGCCATGACCTCGCCGGTGGTGACAGCGGTGACGGTGCCGGGAATCTGGTTGCGGATGCTCAGGCTCATGACGAAACGCCTCACAGGTGGAGTCGGGGTGGGGGACAAAAAACTCATGGCCGGACTTTGTGCCGGACCCGCGTCCCCAAGCTAGCCCCTCCGGCGGGGGCCGTCGGGACCTGCGTCGCATCCGCCACCTGTGTGTTGCCATGGCCTCGCACATGAGACGACCCCGCCCGCCTGCCGAGACGGCCGGAGGTGCGGAGCCACGCGGGCCCCACGAAGAGGCGGCCGGTCGCTCTCGTGAGACCGACCGGCCGCCTCGTCCCTCCCCGGTCCGCCTCTACGACTGGCCCTCCACGACGTCGGCGACCACGCAACTGACGTTGTCGGGGCCGCCGAACCCGTTGGCGAGACCGACGAGTTCGCGGACCGCCTCGTCGGGATCGGTCACCTCGGTGAGGACCCGGCGCACCTCACCGATCTCCACCACGGTGGACAGCCCGTCGGAACAGAGCAGATAGCGGTCACCCGGCCGGGCGTCGTGCAGGCGCACGTCGGGCGTGCCGTGGGTCCCGTGACCCAGGGCCCGGAGCAGCAGGGCCCGCTGCGGGTGCGAGACCGCTTCCTCCGGGGTGATGCGCCCGTCGTCCACCATCGACTGGACCACCGTGTGGTCGTGCGTGATCTGGAACAGCTCGCCGTCGCGCAGGAGATGGGCGCGGGAGTCGCCGATGTGGACGAGGGCCAGCTGCGAGCCCGTCCAGAGCATCGCGGTGAGCGTGGTGCCGGACTCCGCGGGGGACGAACCGGTGGCGCCGGCGACGGCCGACGTGGCCTCCGCGACGGCCTCTTCGAGGACGTTGAGGAGGTCTCCCGCGGCGAAACCCGCGGTTTCGAGGGGCTTGAGGGCCTCGACGGCGGCGGCGCCGGCCGTGGCGCCCGCACGGCCGAAGCCGTCGGCGACCGCGAGCAGCCGGGAGCCGGCGTACGCGGTGTCCTGGTTGCTCTCCCGGATGAGGCCGGTGTCGGACAGGGCGGCGTAACGGATGCCCAGGGACGGGGTGTCGGCGGACATGGCAGGGTCCTTCCGTGACAGGTGGTCGACGAGGAAGGAGGCGAGATCGCGCCGGGCCGCGGTGTCGGCCTCGACTTCGGCCCAGTACCGCCGGAGCTCCGGCACCGCCTCTGAGGGCTCCAGCGCGCACACGTGCCGGATGCGGGCCAGGGGCATTCCCAGCCGCCGGAGCCACGCGACCAGCCGTGCCAGGTCCAACTGGTCCGGCGCGTAGAGCCGGTAGCCGGTCACCGGGTCGACGTGCGCCGGCCGGAGCAGTCCCAGTTCGTCGTAGAGCCGCAGTGCCTTCGGCGAGAGCCGGGACGCCTTCGCGAACGCCCCGATGGTCAGCAACCCCATGCTCGTTTCCTCCTCGAACCGGGCACCTCGCCCGGCCTCACCGATGCTGTGGCCTCACCCAAGGTGAAGGTCAACCACGAGGTCCGCGGCGGGGACAGACGCCCCGCGGACGTGGCCGGAAGGACCGGGTCGCGGCCCTTCGACATCATCGGTCACGGCTGGTGCAGCCAGATCCGTAGCGGGCCGATCGGTTCGAAGCCGTGGCGCACGGCCGCCGTCAGGTCCTCCCCGTGCTCGTAGCCGACCACGGGGAGCGCGGGGAACAGGCGGTGGGTCGCGGTGAGCGCGAAGGACCAGGCCGCGTCGGGGCCGCCCTCGTGGGCGAAGACGTTCGAGACGCCGACCACGTCGTCACCACGGCTCGCCACCGCTCCGGCCACCACCCGGCCGTCGGCGGAGCGCCCGACGAGGACCGCGGTGGCGGGGTCGTCGAGCAGTTCCGGCCGGAAGAGGCCCTCGTTGCCGTCCCCGTCGTCCCAGGCGAGCGCCCAGGCCCGCAGGGTGGCGGAGTCGGCCGCGACATCCGGCGCGAGACCCGACACGACGGCCGGTGCGCCCGCCGCACGATGGATCCACCGGGCCTCGAACAGGACCTGGAACCCGAACCGGCCGAGATCGAGGTCGGCGAAACTGTCCTTGACGGACGCGCCGGACGTACGGGTGTCGATCCGCGCCACCAGTCCCGCGGGGTCGGCACCGGGCTCCAGCGTCACCGCGTCGGGGTAGAACAACGGTGTGCGTTCGGGAGCCGTCCAGACACCGGGCGCGAACGCGCTCGTCAGGCCGTGGGACCGGCTCATGGCCGCGCACCATTCGGCGTTGTTGCGGGCAGCGGCGCGGACCAGGAACTGCTCGGACGTCGTCACAAGTGCCGATCATGGTCGTCGCCGGGCTGCCCGTCGAGGGGATTTCGCCGTTCTCCCGGACGCTGCTCCCGAACGACGGCGCAGGCCGCACGCAGGAGTGCCGAAGTTGCCTTCGAGCCCACTCGAAGGTGTTGGCTGGTGCGAGAAACACCGTGACGCGATGATCGTACGGGGACGTCTTTCCTTGAGGAGCACACCATGACGCAGAAGATCTGGTTCATCACCGGTGCCTCACGCGGTTTCGGCAGGGAGTGGGCCATCGCCGCGCTGGAACGCGGAGACTCGGTGGCCGCGACGGCGCGCGACCTGTCCACGCTGGGCGATCTTCGCGAGAAGTACGGAGAACGGCTACTGCCCCTGCGACTCGACGTCACGGACCGTGACGCCGACTTCGCCGCGGTCCAGCAGGCGCACGAGCGGTTCGGGCGCCTGGACGTGGTGGTCAACAACGCCGGCTACGGCCACTTCGGACTGATCGAGGAGCTCACCGAGGCGGAGGCCCGCGCGCAGCTGGAGACCAACCTGTTCGGCGCCCTGTGGGTCTCCCAGGCCGCCCTGCCGATCCTGCGCGAGCAGGGCAGCGGACACATCCTTCAGGTCTCCTCCATCGGAGGCATCAGTGCCTTCCCGCTGGTCGGCATCTACCACGCGTCGAAGTGGGCGCTCGAAGGCATGAGCCAGGCGCTGGCACAGGAAGTGGCGCCGTTCGGGATCAAGGTCACGCTGATCGAGCCCGGCGGGTTCGCCACGGACTGGGCGGGCTCCTCGTCGAGCACGTCCGAGCCGCTGCCCGCGTACGCCGACTTCCACAAGGAGGTGCAGGAGCAGCGGCGCAAGAGGGTCGGCACGCCGGGCGATCCGACCGCGTCCGCCTCGGCCGTCCTGGAGATCGTGGACGCCGACGAGCCGCCGCTGCGCTGCTTCTTCGGCTCGGCACCGCTGGGCATCGCCAAGGCCGACTACGAGCAGCGTCTCGCCGGGTGGGAGAAGTGGCAGCCGGTGGCGGAGCTGGCGCAGGGCTGAGCGTGCGGGGAACGCCGCCGCGCAGGCCGTACCGGCGTTCCCTCCCCACGGACGTGGGCCCGCACAGGAAGAAGGGGGCCGACCGGAGTGACTCCGGTCGGCCCCCTTCCGGGACGGCGCTGTGCGGTCAGGCGCGGTGGGTCTGGTAGTACTCGCCGACCTGCTCGTGATAGCCGGAGTCGCCGACGTGCTTGTCCTTGTCGAACTCCGGAGAGTTCTTGATCTGGTCCTTGGTGAGCGCGACGAAGATCTTCCGCTCGGCCTGGTCGACCGTCTGGACGGTGCCGGCCGGAAGCAGCACGTGCTTGCCGAAGATCCACACGCCGGTGTCGACGACGAGGTACGAAGAGTTGACGTCGTCCGAGTGCTTGTCGACCTTCCCGATGCTGCCGTCGGTCGCCTCGACCTTGAATCCGATCAGGTCGGTGCCCGCGGTGTAACCGGTGGTCGGCTGGTAGCCCCAGATGTTGTCACTCATAAAACGGCTCCCTCATCAGAATTCCTCGACACTCCGCAAGAAGAAACAACGGAGTCGTACAAGCGTCAACGCAAGTCGATGACGTTTCCTCGGAGCGTCGAGTGCCCGGGGTCCCGGACTCCACACACGCGCTTCGAGAATTTCGACATCTCCTCCTGAACGTCGACCGAAGGACCGCACCCGTCGACCGTTCCAGCAGGTCAGGTGACATGTCGAATCGATCTCCACTCCCCGATCTTCTTTATCCACCTCCTATGGAACGCGATGTGACGAAGATTGCATTCGCCATCTTCGCCGGTTCCGTGTTTGAGGACCCGCTGCCGGGTGACCCAGCAGAGGAATCAATTCGCGAGAAGGACAGGGTGTGAGTGGTTGTGGCTGCGGACGAGAAGGCTCAGGCCAAGGGCGAGCAGGCCAAGGGCAAGGCCAAGAAGGTCGTCGGCGGTGCGGTGGGCAACGAGTCCCTGAAGGCGGAGGGGCGCGCCGAGGAGTCCAAGGGCGACCTGCGCTCGGCCAAGGAGAAGGCCAAGGACGCCGTCAAGCCCAAGTCCAAGTAGGGCCGACGCGAGCAGTTCCGCTCGACGGATCCCGGTAGCCGCATCCTCATGGGCTGCCGGGATCTTCGCTGCCGCGGCCCGCTACGGTTCGCCCGTGAGCGACGACGTGAGCGACGACGTGGACATGAACGGGGCGCGGTGGGAGTCGGCGCATCGGGCCGCGTACGGCTGCGGTGCCTGGGAACGTGCGCGACTTCAGGCGGACGTGCTGGTCGCCTGGCACACCGAGCGCACTGCCGGCTTCGGCGCGCCGGTGCCCGATCGGCCGCTGGTGCGAACGGCCCCACGAGTGAAGTGGCCGTGGGGGAGCGGCAGCGACGAGAACACGACGGGCCTGGTGCTGTGGAGGCTCGCCCACGAGACCGGCGTGCTGGTCGACCAGGTCCTGCTGACCGACGCCGTACGGTACTGCGAGGAACCGGGAGTCGTGCCGTCGGCCGCGGGCCCCTTGCCCGACCAGGCGCGTCGCGGCGGGATCGCCGTCGGCAGTCCCGAATCGGTGGCGGCGATCGGCCGGATCCTGCGGGCCCACGTCGCGGACGGATCGGCGCAGTCCCCTCCCCGCACGGCCGGGCGGATGTCGGTCGGTGGACGCGTCCGGGAACTGCGGGCGATGCCGGACTGGGACGGCGGTGACTGGCCGGCGGCGCTGGCCCTGGCGCGGCGGGCCATGCGGCGGGCGGACGACCTGCGCGATCAGGGCACGTGGCAGCCGACAGCGCGGGAACGGGCGATCGCGGGGCGAATCCGCCTGGACCGTGAACCGGCGGCCGAGACAGCCCTGTCGAGGCCCCCGGCGCCCGACTGGCCCGCCCGGGCACGTCGCTTGCTCCACCTCGCCCTCGCGCTGTCCACCGCCGCGGACTCGCTGCCGGGCGAGGACGGGTCCACCCCGAGCCCGCTGGCGACGGCGCTGTCGGCCACGGCCGCCGCGTTCGCCCTGCTGCGGGCCGGCACCGAGGAGATCGAGCACCTGTGGGCGGCTGAGCCGCGGGTGCCCGCGGATCCGGGCACCTGGGAGCTCTGTCACGTACCGGCGGCGCTGCGCACCCAGATCGAGGAGACGGAACATCTCGTACGGGCGGCCGAGGCCTTCCTGTGGGTGCTCGCGTGCGGCTGACCGCCGCGCATGCGGGAGGGCCGGCACGAGGCGCTCCGCGCCACAGTGGACCGGGGCTCGCGCGCACGCCCCGACCGGTGCGCGGATCTCAGTAGAAGTCGTCCCGTCGTTCGGCGGGATGGGTGGCGTCACGCCGCTGCTGCTGGAGCCGGGCGGCCGTGGTCGCCGAGACCTCCCGCAGGTGTGCCTGACTCTGCAGCGTCATCATCGACCCGAGCGCGTGCCGTCCGGTCAGCGGATTGTCCACGCAGGCCCGGTAGAGCGCGGTGGCGCGTTCGGAGTCCTGGTACAGGGTGCGGTAGATCTCGGCGGCTCGGTACTGGCCGTAGGGGTGACCGCGTGCGGCGGCGGCGAGGAACTGCTCCAGGGCGTGCTCGGCCGGTGTCCCGGTCACCGGCAACAGGCGTTCGAGATACAGGTCGCCGAGGGCGAGCATGGCCTCGGGCTCACCCGACCGCGCCGCGGCCCGAAACCAGCGGCCCGCCTCGTCGTACGACTGCCCGATGCCGGCCTCGGGACAACCGCGCTGGTGGAGGCAGGCGAGGTAGTAGGCGGCGCGGGGCGAACCGCTGCTCCGCCGCAGGTGTGGCACGGCGCTCGCGAAGCGCCCCTGCACGTAGTCGATGTGCCCCAGGAGTTCGACCGCGGCCTCGTGGCCGACGTCGGCCGCCGCTCCCAGGAAGTGCGTCGCGGCGTTCCGGTACCGGTCGTCGTGCCAGCAGCGGAGGCCGATCCGATAGTACTCCTCCGCGGTGGTCGGCTCGCGTCCGTCCACGGTGAAGTTGTTCCCCTGCCACAGCACCATGCCGCCGCCCCCTCGTCTCACGGTGTACCGCGGCGGTCGCCCGGCGAGCCATGAGCACGCGGTCATTGTGCCGCAGCCTCGTCCGGTGGAGGGCGCGCGGACCAGGAGAGACTTTCTTGTGCGACGCGGGGGAACGGGTGGACGGGCTCGGGTGGCGCGGGGTGGGCGGCTGGCTTACAGTATGATTGATCTTGAGCGGGCCGGCGGAAGTCGCCCCGGCTCACGATGCGTTGGTGGTCCAAGGAAAGACGTCCCGCTTCCTGCGGGGAGATGCAGGTGCAAGGCCTGCCCGGCGCTCTGTGAAGACCCCGTTCCGCCTGTGCGGGACGGGGTCTCTTTTTGTTCCGGGGAGTGCGACCGGAACGGGCGTCCGCGTCAGACCCGTGTCTCCTGCGGAACCTTCGCGTGGCGCAGGCACGAGGCCACGACCACGAACGGCCACAGGGACTGAACACCTGTCACGAAGCGCTCGGCGATGCCGAGGTCCCCGTGGCGCTGGGTCTCGACGAGGAACCATGCCGCTCCGGCCACCATGACCGCCGTGGCCGTGATCGACGGGACGCGTCTGAGGGCCCAGGGCGCGGATTCCCTGCCGTCCGCGGACAGGACGGGCCACAGCGCCAGGAGCGCGAACCCGATGGCGGCCGCCGTGCCGTGGCGCAGCGAACCCCCGCTGATCGGGGCGGGGAGCAGGGCCAGCACCAGCGCCGTGACTCCGCCGCCGGCCAACGCCAGCCGGCCGGGTACGGCCACCGACCGCAGTCCCCAGGCGGTCAGGAGATGGCAGATGCCCAGCGCGAGCAGCGCGCCGGTCATCACCCAGAAGCCCGACTCGCCGTAAGCCGCGAGGACGCTGATCGTCTGCGTGACCGGGTCGTAGGCGGGCCCCACCAGATGGGCCCCGAGGACCCAGCCCGCGGTGAACAGAACGGGGGCACACCCCGACGAGAGAAGAACCCATCTCGGTACATTCGACACCGATCCAAGATATAAGGCGCAAACCACCCAAAGCGCTTTGGCGGGTTTCGGTGTCGCGGCTGCCTGCCGAGGGGTGGCCGGTGCGTCGTGGTCGACGGCTCCGCCCACGGAGGGCGTGTGCTGTGGGCGCGCGCGGCGGGGAGGGCGGGCTCCGTCGCCCACCGACCTGTCCGGACAAGTGGGCGCACGTCTTCACCTCCCGCTGGAGAATTCGACGTGTACTGGTCACCTGTTCTTGGTCAATCGACCCCCATGGAAACCTATGTTCGCGGTCAAGCAATGGGCAAAAACAGTAACGGAGGACGTTGTGTCCCTGGATGCTCGTAGGGCTCGTCGGTTCGCCGCTCCCTCGGCCGCCGCAGTCGCGGCCGCGGTGGTGACGATGGTGGTCAACCCGACGCTGGGCGCGTCGGCCTCGGCTCCGCAGGCCACGGCCAAGGCCAAGACCCCGACCGCGAAGAACGTCATCTTCATCAACGGTGACGGCATGGGCGCCGCCACGCGCCAGGCCGCTCGCCTGCACCTCGCCGGTCTGGGGGGTCAGCTCGCCATGGACAAGCTGCCCGTCTCGGGACAGCTGACCACCGAGCCGGATGACCCGAAGGCCGTCGTCACCGACTCGGCCGCCGCGGCGACGGCGTGGGCCACGGGCGAGAAGACCTACAACGGCGCGATCAGTGTCGACGTGGACGGCAACCCGCTCGCCACGCTCGGCCAGCAGGCGAAGGCGGCCGGGAAGGCCACCGGCCTGGTCACCACCGCGCAGGTCACCGACGCGTCACCGGCGGCGTTCTTCTCGAACACCGCCAACCGTTCGGCGCAGGACGAGATCGCCCGTCAGTACATCGAGGTGTCCAAGCCCGACGTCATCCTCGGCGGCGGCGAGGACTGGTGGCTGCCCGCGGGCAGCGCCGGCGCCTTCAAGGACCAGCCCGTGGAGGATCCGTCCGAGGCCAGCAAGGGCACCAAGGGCGACCTGATCAAGAAGGCCAAGAAGGCCGGCTACTCGTACGTCAACAGCGCGGACCAGCTCAGCCGGGCCAAGAACGGCAAGCTCCTCGGTCTCTTCGCCAACGAGGAGATGTTCCAGCAGCGCTCCGAGGGCCAGGGCGACGTGTACAGCCCGGTGGTCGGTCTCTCGACCATGACCAGCAAGGCCCTGGGAACGCTGGACAAGAACAAGAAGGGCTTCTTCCTCATGGTCGAGGAGGAGGGTGTGGACGAGTTCGCCCACGCCAACAACGGCGCCCGTGTCCTGCAGTCCATGCAGGAACTCGAGAAGACCGTCGCCGTGGCCCGCGCCTACGTCGCCACGCACCCCGACACCCTGCTGGTCATCACCGGTGACCACGAGACCGGCGGCCTGGCCGTCGAGGAGTCGGACGCGGCCGACGAGTCCGGCACCGGAGTCTCCGCCGAGGACGGCCCCTTCGGCATCCGCGGCAGCGAGAAGAAGTTCTACATCGACTGGACCACGTCCGGTCACACCGGAGTCGACGTACCGGTGACGGCGGTGGGCCCCCTGTCGGACCGCTTCACCGGCAAGCACCCCAACACCCACGTGTACGACGTGCTGCGCCAGTCCCTGACGCGCCGCTGAGCGACACCGTGACACCCGGAGCCCCGCGGCCGGACGGCCGCGGGGCTCCGGGTGCGACCGGGCCGGCAATGGGTGCCGAGGTCAGGCCGGGATGCGGCCGCAGAGCCAGTTGCCCGGTTCCTTCGGGTCGTCGCTGATCCAGAACTGGCGCCAGAGCGACGCGAACTCCTCGCGGCTGAGGTGGCCGTCGCCGTTCAGGTCGAGGAGCTCGAAGACGCCTGTCATGTCGACGGGCAGCCCGTTCCAGGTCTCGACGAGGCGACGGTGCTCCTCCGGTGAGATCCGGCCGTCCCCGTTGGTGTCGACGGCGTCGAAGACCGTGTCGGCGGTCGCGGTGACGGCGTCGGCCATCGCGGGCAACTGGTCGACGAGGGACAGCAGTTCCCTCATGTCGACCCTGCCGTCCCCGTTGGCGTCACCGGCTTGCAGCAGGGCCGCCCACCAGCCCATCAGCAGTGTCTCCACCCGCGTACGCAACTGGGTCCCGGGCTCCACTCCCGGGAGGCGGCTCCAACGGCCGACGAGCGCCGCGAAGTCGTCCTCGCGCAGATAGCCGTCGCCGTCCGCGTCGAACGCGGCGAACATCCCTCTGAGCTTTCGCTCCTGAAACGCACTGGCCATGAGCGGCCTCCTCCGACGCCGAACCGAACCACGAACCGCCCGCCGCGACCGTCCCACGGGCGCAGACGGCGCCCCTGTCTGACGGCGCCTCAGACGTGTCCTCACGATAGGTCGCGGTTCGGGCGCGTCTCCACGAGCACATCTGCGCGAACGATCACCCGTCGGCCCGCCACTGCTCGTGCCCGCTGAGCCGGCCCGCACAGTTCTGTACGCCCTGCCTGCCGTGTCGGCTCAGGGATTGACCCAGGCGTCCGGTGCGGTGGTCAACGCCGAGACGCTGGCGGGCAGTTGGGCCGACGCGACGTCGGCGAGGGATACGCCCTCCAGGATCTCACGCACGTTGGAACGCAGGGCGATCCACAGGGGCAGCAGCGACTCGGCGGGGCCGGTGTAGGTCAGCTCCGGCGGGCGGACCCCGCGTACGGAGACCAGGGGGCCGTCCACCGTACGGATGACGTCGGCGATGGTGATGGACTCCGCCGCCTTGGCCAGACGGTAGCCGCCGTTGCCGCCGCGCCGGCTCAGTACGAGGCCGCCTCGGCGCATGTCGTTCAGGATGCCTTCGAGGAACTTGTGCGGGATGTCCTGGGCGTCCGCGATGGCCTCGGCCTTGATCGGGCCGCCGTCCCGGGACGCGGTGAGCTGGAGCGCGGCACGGATCGCGTAGTCCGCCCTGGCTGAAATCCGCATGGGTGCATTATCCCGTATGGCCTCGGGGGTTGTCCCCGCGGTCCTGGTCGTCGCCGTGCGCGTCCCGCCGGTCGGGCGGTGCCACGGAGTTTCTCGGTCAGAAGGGCAGGGCGAACGGCGGGTGGGCGCCGTTCAGGAAGTAGTCGCCGACGTCGCGGACCCGGTGGGCGACCGGTTCGTGCAGCGTGTGGGTCCGGACGTTGCGCCAGAAGCGGTCGAAGCCGAGGCGTGCGGAGGCCGCGCGGGGGCCGACGATGTCGAGGGCGCGGGCGGTGGACTCCTGCGCCGCCCTGGAGGCGGCGGCCTCGGCCATGGCCACCAGGGCGGAGACCTCCGCGCACTCGTCGTAGGTGAGGTCCTCCCCGCGCGCCAGACCGACGTGCACGGCGTCCAGCGCCTGGGCGGCCAGCGCGGACGCGGAGCGTACGAGGACGGTGAGTTCCCCGAAGGCCGTCAGCACGTGAGGGTCCTGCGGCGAGCCGACCGGCCAGGCGGGGTGCCAGACGGAGTGGCCCGCTCTGCTGTACTCGCGCGCCTCGGCGAGCACACCCTCGGCCATGCCGAGCAGGAGCTGGACGGAGACCAGGCGTCCGACCGGGGAGGAAAGGGCCGTCAGGGGCGACAGGACGTCCTCGTCCGCGGACAGTGAGCCGAGTACGTCGCGGGCGGGGACGGGAACGTTGTCGAACTCCACACTGCCTCCGGCGGCGAGCCGCTGGCCGAAGGTGTCGGCGTCGGCGTCGATCCGCACACCGTGATGGGCGGGGTCGACGGCGACGGCGAGGGGTTCGCCCGTGTCGGCCCGCTCCGCCCGGACGGCCAGCCGGTCGGCCACGAGGACACCGGTGGCGTACCTCTGCCGGCCGTTGAGAACGTAGTGGCCACCCTTCCGCGCCAGGGTCGGCGACGGTTCCTGCCGGGCGAACCCGCCCGCCCAACACGCCTGCTCGCCGGCCGACTTGTGCTGGGCCGCAGTTCTGCGGTGCGGCTGGGGCTGCGGGGTGACGGCGGCGGACTGGGCGAAGTGCCGGGCGCTCCAGGACAGGAAGTAGTGACAGCCGAGCAGTTGACCGATCGCGCCGTCGGCTGCGGCGATCTCCCGGACCACGGCATAGGCCGTGGACCAGTCCCCGGCCCCGCCCCCGGACTCCGCCGGCACGAGCAGCGCCAGCAGCCCCGACTCCCGCAGGCGGGACACCTCGTCGAACGGGATCTTCCCGGCCTGCTCCCTCGCCACCGCGTCCGTGGCCAGGTCGTCGGCCGTCTCGCGGGCGACGTGCAGCCAGTGGGCGCGACCGGGCCCGGTTCCGTCGGACTCCGGCTCGGCTCCGGACGGCGCGGTGGCGGGGCCCATGGCGATGGTCTCCTCAAGTTCGGCGACACGATGTGGTGGTGGGGCTCATGCGGATCGGGTGATGCGTGCACGCGGCCCACGCCGCTCCCCTGCGGTGGCGATCCTTGGCCCGGCCGACAGGACCGTCCCGGTGGGGACGCCGAACGGGGGGAGAGGGACGGCAGACGTCCCGCTCGGGGACCCGGTGAGGAATCGCTGTGCGAAGGCGCCGCATCAGGGGTGCGCGCGAGAGCCGGGGCCGCGTCGTGGTCCGTTCGAACCGGGGTCGCGGCCGAGCGTGTGCGTCGGAAGCGGTGCCCTAGGCGCGACAGCAGCCGGCGCCGGCGACGCGGCCAAAGTCGATATGCCGACGACGTACGAGTCGTAGCTGCATAGAGGGCATGTACATCATCCTGCGCAGTCGACGGGCGGGCCGTCAATATATTCCTAGTAAATCGATAGGAAATATGGAGAACGCAGCGCCGGTGCGATGCTCCGGACCCGGCGACAGGCTGCGGCGTGCCCTGGGCCGGCGACGAGCAGGGTGGTTCACGCGGCGGCGGGCGCGCCGCGCGCGGCGGGAAATCCGCGTGCTGACGTGCCCTCGGGGCCGTTACGGTCGGCCCATGAACGTCACCGGCCGCACCATCACCGCAACCGCGCGAGCGACCAGCTCGCCGGTTGCCGCCGTCTGACCTTCCCCCTTCCACCGGCGACCGGAAACGGCCCGTCGGTGGTTCCGTGGCGTTCAGGCTCTCCTGCCCCGGTGTCGTCCCGGCGGACCCGTTGTCCGGTGCCTCCCCGCATCGCTGCCAAGGAGACCCCGTCATGCAAACGGAGCAGATCGTCCGCACGTTCGTCGAGTACTTCGAGGAGCGCGGTCATCGCCGCGTCACCGGCTCGACCCTGCTGCCGCCGAGCGGCGGCCCGGTGCTGTTCACCACCTCGGGCATGCACCCCCTCACCCCGTATCTGCTGGGCCGGCCTCATCCGCTCGGCAGACGACTGGTCAACGTGCAGCGCTGTCTGCGGACCACAGACCTGGAAGAGGTCGGCGACGACACCCACCTGACGGTCTTCGAGATGCTCGGCTCCTGGTCGCTCGGCGACTACGAGGGGCCGCAGAGCCTCGACTGGGGACACCGGCTGCTCACCGAGGGGCTGGGGATCGATCCGAGCCTGCTGTACGCCACTGTCTTCGCCGGTGACGAGCAGACCGGGCCGGACACGGACTCCCTCGGGCTGTGGCAGGAACGCGGAGTCCCCGTGGAACTCACCGTCGAGGACAACTGGTGGTCCAACGGACCGGTCGGGCCGTGCGGCCCCGACTCGGAGATCTTCCTGTGGAGCGGGGACACGCCTCCCCGCTCGACGCCCACTTGTGACGATCGCTGGGTCGAGGTGTGGAACCACGTGATGATGCGCCATCGCCGGCTCGAGGACGGATCCCTCGTGCCGCTTCCCCACCGCAGCGTCGACACCGGACTCGGCCTGGAACGGCTCGCCTGCCTGCTCCAGGGGAAGTCGTCCGTCTTCGACTGCGACGTCTTCGAACCCTGGCGCCGCCTCGTACCGTCCCTGTGGCCGCTGGACGAACCCTCGCTCCGCCTGGTCGTCGACCATTTGCGCTCGTCCGTCGTGGTCGTCGGCGACGGCGTGCGCCCGTCCGCCACGGGCCAGGGCTACGTACTGCGCCGCCTCGTGCGCCGGGTGCTCACCACCCTGTGGCGGGACGAACCGTCCCGCACACTCGGCGACCTGCCGGACGAACTGCTGCTCCACACCCTCGATCACTTCCGTCAGGACGTGGATCCCGGCGAGGTCCGGCAGGTCCTGCTGGACGAGGAGCGCCGGTTCGGCCGTCTCATGGAGCGCGGCCGGCAACTCCTGGCCCGCCTCCGCTTCCAAGGCCCGCTGGGGGACGAGGACTTCCACTACCTGCACGACACGCACGGCCTGCCGCGCGACCTGGTCCTCAACCTGCGGGAGGAGTGAGTGAGCGATCGGCACGGACCCCGCCGAGGAGGGCCGTTCACCGCGATCGGCAGCCTTGGCCTCGCCTAGCGCGGTGCGGAGGTGATCTGCGCGCGCACCCACTCCGGGTCCGGGTTGACGTGAGGGCGGCCCGCGACGAGGACCGTAGGAACGGTCTCGTTGCCGTCGTTGGCCGCCCGCACCACCTCCGCGCCCGCGGGATCGCGCCAGATGTCCACCCAGTGGACCTGACGGGAGTCACGGCCCAGCCGCATGCGCAACCGCAGACAGTACGAGCATCCCGCCCGCCAGAAGACGACCGGCCGGCCGTCGACCGCGCTCCGGCGCTGCGCTTCGAGGGCACCGACCGACCGGGGGAAGGCCAGAGGCGAGTGCACGGCCCCGAGCAGCACGAACACCAGCAGGAGGACGACCCCGAGGCCAGGACTCCCGCGCAGGGCCGACCCGGTCGCCGCCAGCGAGCCGACGAGCACCAACAGCAGAGGCAGGAACCAGGCGCGCATCATGAGGCCGAAGGCTACCGGTGCGCGGCCCGCCGCCGGGAGTGGCGTGGGCCGGCCGGACACGTTCGTCCCGTCCTTCAGGACATGGTCACGACCATGCGGAACCGGGCGTCACCGGACAGCATCCGCTGATAGGCGTCACCCACTCCGTCCAGCGGCACGGTCTCGATCATCGGCCGGATCCCGAAGAGCGCGCTGAAACCCATCGCGTCCTCGACGTCCTGCGACGTGCCGGACGGATGACCGCGAACGATCCTGCCCGGGATGAGGAGTTGGGTGGGAGTGACGTCCAGGGACGACATGTCCGCGCCCACCACGATGAGTTCACCACGGGGCAGCAGTCCGTCGATGACGGCCGAGGTCGCCTGGGAACTCGCGGCGGTGGACAGCACGGCCTTGGCACCGCCGAGCGCCTGCAACGCCTCGGAGGGCGAACCGGCGGTGCTGTCGATGTAGTGGTGCGCTCCGAGCTGTTCGGCCAGTTCCGCCTTGGCGCCGCCGCGCGCGACGACCACGGTCTCGAAGCCCATGGCGACCGCGTACTGGACGCCCAGATGCCCGAGACCGCCGAGTCCGAGCACGGCGACCAGGTCACCGGGGCGGGCCGAGCTGCGCCGCAGGCTGTTGTAGACGGTCACGCCCGCGCAGCCGAGAGGCGCCGCCTCCGTGAAGGACAGTCCGTCCGGGATCCGCGCCAGCGCGTCCTGGGGCACGATCACGGACTCGGCGAACCCGCCGTCGTAACTCCAGCCGGGGACCTTGAGGTTCTCGCAGACGATGAAGTCGCCCTGACGGCACGGCCTGCAGTGGAGGCAGCTTCCGCCGAACCAGCCCACGCCGACGCGCTCGCCCGTCGTCCAGCCCTCGTAGACGCCTTCGCCGACCTCCTCGATCCGCCCGGCGATCTCATGGCCGGCGACGAGCGGGAAGGTCACGCCGGGCAGCCCGGCGCTGATGAAGAAGGCGTCGCTGTGGCAGATCCCGCAGGCCTCGACGCGTACGCGTACGTGCCCGGGGCCCGGCTTGGGCACCTCCCGTTCGGCGATCTCGAACGGACCGTTCGCGGTCCGGACCTCCGCGACTCGATAGGTGCTCATGGCATCTCCCTCGTGCATGCGTGAAACGCCCCGCTCTCCAGCGAACCAGCTCCGGGGGGATCACGCATGCCGAGACGGCCGCCGCCGCCTGATCGCGGGGGTGAGGGGCCCGGCCCGCCCTTCGTGGGGGCGCTGCCCGTGCGGCGGTCCGGTTCCGCACAGGGCAGGGTGTGCCGCTCAGAGAGCCGTCAGGTCGCGGCTCTGCGGCCGGGTGAGGTGGGCGGTCAGGAGGTGGGCGTCGAGGAGGGAGACGTCGGCGGTGCGGGACGCCTGCGAGAAACCGGTGAGCATGCGCTTCGTCAGGACGAGACTCTCGGGGGACCGTCGGACGAGCGGCCTGGTCCAGGCCGCGACGGTCCGGTCCAGCTCGTCGACCGGGGCGACCTTGTGGAGCAGCCCGAGCCGGTGGGCGGTGGACGCGTCGAACACCTCGCAGGTGAGCATGAGTTCGCGGATCCGCGCGACACCGGCCTCGGACACGAGGCGCCCCATGGCCCCTCCCCAGGCCGGGGGCAGGCCGAGGCCGACCTCCGGCATGCGGAACCGGCAGGTGTCGGCGCCGACGCGCAGATCGCAGTACGCGGCGAGGGCGAGACCCGCTCCGACGACCTTGCCGTGCAGCCGGGCGACGGTGACGGCGTGGGTGTTCTCCAGCGCCCGGCACAGCCGTTGGGCCTTGTCGGCGATCCTGCGCATGGTGGCGCCGGTCGGGTCCGCGTCGAGCGCGGCCAGGTATTCCGTGCGGTCGGCTCCCAGACAGAAGTCCTCGCCCAGGGAGGAGAGGACCACGACGCGGACGTCCGGCCGGTCGTGCAACTCGTCGAGCAGGGCCGTCAGGTCGTCGAGGACGCCGACGCCCAGCGTGTCGTCCTGGTGCGAGGGGTTGAGGCGCACGTGCAGGACGGGTCCGTCCTGCACGGTGCCGATGGAGCCGGGGGAGTGCTCCGGAAGAGCGGGAAGTATGTCGTTCATGCGAGGGCGACGTCCAGGTTCAGCAGACGACGGAAGGCGACACGGGGTGCCCTCTGCGGGCGCCGCACGAGGGTGAGGCGTGGCAGGCGTCCGACGAGTTGGCGGAGAAGGGTCTGGGCCTCCAGACGGGCCAGCGGGGCGCCGAGGCAGTAGTGGATGCCTCCGCTGAAGGCGAGGTGGGCCGGTTTGCGCAGGGGGTCGAAGCGGTCGGGGTCGGGGTGCTTGGCCGGGTCCCGGTGGGCCGCTCCCACCATCAGATGGACCATGTCGTTCGCGTGGATCTCGACACCGTCCAGGACGCAGTCCTGTGCCGCGACCCTGCTGATCACGTGCGTGGGTGAGTCGTAGCGCAGGGCCTCCTCCACGAACGCGGGCACGATGTCGGGGTCCGCGGCGACCATGTCCCACCGCTCGGGATGTTCGAGGAGCAGGAGCGTCATGGTGGACAGCAGCGTGGAGGTGGTCTCCAGCGCGGCCAGCAGCATGAACAGGACCAGCAGATAGACGGCTTCGTCCGCCTTCTCCTGGTCCGGTTCTATGCCGTCCCAGGTGGTGATCCACCGGGACACGGGATCCTCGCCCGGATGGCGGCGCCGGTGGCGCACCACTTCCGTGAGATAGGAGCGCAGTTCGGCCATGGCGGCGTCGGACTGCGCCAACTGGCTGGCGGAGGGCAGCAGTTCCTGGGTGAAGACCTGGTCGTGGGTCAGTTCGCGCAGGCGTGGCCAGTCCGCGGGCGGCAGCCGAAGCCAGTCGCCGATGGCGGCGATCGGCAGTTCCTCGCTGACCAGGGCGGCGAAGTCCGCCTCGCCGTGGCGCAGTCGCTCTTCGAGGGTGTCGATGAGCGAGTCGGTCACCCGGCTCACCGTGCGACCGATCTGCTCGATGGTTCCCCGGTCGAAACTGCCTGCCGCTCGCCGCACCCTGGTGTGTTCCGGCGGGTTGAGCGCCGGCAGGGTGCGGCCTATCTCGCGTGAGGAGGAGGCGCTCCAGCGGGTGCGCGGTCCCTGGCTCTCGCGCCAGTTCCTGTCCGGCTCCAGCCAGTCGGAGCTGCGCAGGATCCGGTCGCAGGCGGCGAAACCGGTGACGAGGAAGCCTCCCCAGGGTGCGGGGCTCACCCCGCCCCTCGACCGGAGTTCCGTGTAGATCGGAAAGGGATCGGCTTGGCCCTCTGCTGTCCGCAGGCGGGAGAAGAGAGCGACGGCTGTCCGGCGGTCGGTGGACGGTGTCGTGGCAATCCCCACGGTGGCGGCTCCTTTCTGAGCAAACGCCGCCATGCATACCCGCGGGGTGATTGAAGCATCCAATAACACTCTGGTCTCTTAGGGTTACCTACGTCACTCGCCTCGCGTCCACGCCAGGAAGCGGCTGAAGAGTCCTCCCTTGTGCTGCGGCGCCGCGTGCGCGGCAGGACGGCCCGCGGGGGCGCCGGAGGCCTGCTGGGCCGACGCGGACGTCTGCGTCGCCTGGGCGGGCAGGGAGTGGCCCTGCTGGGCCGCGGCGGAGGGGACCTGGCGCGGGGTGAAGCGGATCGGGACGGTCACCAGGGAGCGGCTCCAGGGCGCGGGCACCCAGGAGAGGTCCTTGAAGGGGACACGCAGCTCGACGTCGGGGAGCCGGTTGAGCAGCGACTCCACGGCCGTGACCGCGATCATGAACGCCGGGTCCTTGGCGGGACAGGCGTGGGGTCCCGCGCCGAAGGCGAGGTGCGCCTTGCCGCTGAGCTGCTCGCGGTGCTCGGTCAGCTTCGGGTCGGTGTTGGCGGCCGCGAAGGAGATGAGCACGGGGTCGTTGGCGCGGAGCGTCCTGCCGCCCAGCTCGACGTCCTGCGTCGGGTAGTGGGCCGCGTAGTTGGCGATCGGCGCGTAGTTCCACAGCGTCTGGACGACGGCGTCCTCGATGGGGAGGCCGGCCTGCCACTCCTCGCCGAGGTACAGCGCGCTGCTGGTCCCGATGGCGGCCGCGAGCGGCGCGGTGCCACCGGAGAGCAGGGTGACGAGCTGGTGCAGGACCTCCTCGTCGGTCAGACCCGCGGGATGCTTCATCAGACGGGTCGTCAGGTCCTCGCCGGGCTGCCGGTGCTTGAGGGCGATCAGCTCGGCGAGCGCTCCGCCCAGCACCTCGTCCGCGCCGGGAGTGCCCTCGAAGATGCCGCTGATCCCGACGATGACACGGTCGCCGATCTCGGGCGGACAGCCGAACAGGTCGCTGAAGACCAGCAGCGGGAGCGGCTGGGCGTAGTCCGCCATCAGCTCGGCCTGGCCGCGGAGTTCGGTGCTGAACCGGCTGATGAGGTAGTCGGCGGACTGCTGCACCTGCCGGATGAGCTGGAGTTCGTTGACGGTGGCCAGGCTGTCGGTGACGGCCTGCCGGAGACGGGCGTGCGCGGCGCCGTCGCTGAACAGGGCGTTGGGCCGGTAGCCCATCATCGGCAGCGCCGGGCTGTCCGCCGGGACCCGCCCCTCGTTGAGCGCGTTCCAGCGACGCGAGTCGCGGACGAACCAGGCCGGGTTCTGCAGGATGTACAGGCTCGCGTCGTAACTGGTGACCAGCTCGACCTCGACACCCGGAGCGATGTCGACGGGCGCGCTGGGACCGGCCGCGCGCAGCTCCGCGTAGTGGGCCTCGGGATCGGAGCCGAACTCCGGGCCGAACAGCTGGACGTTCCCGTGTGCGGGGCAACCAGGCGGTATGCCCGGCGCGTTGAAGGGCTGCTGCATTGCGTGTCTCCTAGCCGAGGACTGTCATGAGGTGGGTGACGAGGGCGATGAGCGCCTGCGCGGAGGACTGCTCGTCACGGACGTCGCAGTGCACGATGGGAGTCGCCTCGGAGAGGTTGAGGGCCTCGCGTACTTCGTCGAGCGGGTAGTCCGGTGTGTTGTCGAAGCGGTTGACACCGACGGCGTACGTCAGCCCGAACCGCTCGACCAGGTCCAGGATGGCGAAACTCTCGTGGAGCCGCGTGGGGTCGACCAGAACCAGGGCACCCAGCGCACCCCGGGACAGCTCCTCCCACATCTCCTTGAAGCGTTCCTGTCCGGGGGTCCCGAAGAGGTAGAGGACGAGCTCCTCGCTGAGGGTGAGCCGGCCGAAGTCCATGGCGACCGTGGTGGTCGTCTTGTCCGGGGTCCCCGACAGGTCGTCGAAGCCCTCGCTCGCCTCGGTGATCTCCTCCTCGGTCTGCAGCGGCTCGATCTCGGAGATGCTGCCGATGCAGGTGGTCTTGCCCACCCCGAAGTGCCCGACGATGAGTATCTTCACGGAGTTGGAGACGGCTGGATCCAGATACACGAGTCACGCTCCGAATCGGGTTCGCAGGCCGTCGAGCACGGCGCTGAGCAGTTCGCGGTCGACACGCTCGGCGCGGGGCACGGGCTTCCTCACGAGGATGAGGCCGTTCTCCTCCAACTGCGCCAGCAGGATGCGCACGATGCCGATCGGCAGGTGCGTGTGGCCCGACACCTCGGCCACGGACAGGAACCCGTCCGCGACGAGGTCCAGCACCTTGCGTGCCTCGGGGGACAGCACGGGTGCCGCGCCGGTCGCGTCCTCGTGGGCGGTGACCAGGGTGGTGTGCTCGTACTCGTGGTCCGCGGGAAGCTCACGTCCGCCCGTGATCACGAACAGGGGGACTAAGGGCGCCGTCAGTTCCAGTTCGTCGTCCGGTCCGTCATGCATCGTCGGCCCTCTCTCCCTGGGGTGCCCGGTTCGCGAGCAGTGTGGGAACGGCGTCCTCGAGACGTGCGGTGAACTCTTCGATGTCGCAGTCGTGATCGGCCGACGCGGCGAGGAACGCGCCGTCACCGGCCGCGATCAGGAAGATCCAGCCGTGCTGGAACTCGATGACCGTCTGACGCCACTCGGCGTCCTCCAGGCCACCCGCGAACTGCGAGGTGACACGGCTGTAGGCGTGAATGCCCGTCATGGCCGCGGAGATCGTGTCCGCGAGGTCCTTGCTCATCCCGGAGGTCGCGCCCCGCGGGAGCCCGTCCGATCCGAGGAGTACGGCGTGCCGGGCGCCCGGCACGTCGGCGATGGCCTGGTCCAGCCCGGCGAGCACGAACCCCGACGCGCCGGCCTCCTCCCGCAGCCTCGCGGCCTCGTCGCGCCGGGCGTCACCGGCGGTCACCCGGGGCGGCGAGGTGAGGTTGTCGCCCAGCCGGGCGACGAGCCGGTGCATACGGAACGAGATCTGCTGCAGGTCGACGTCGGGTTCCGCGGCCGCGGCCAGGTAGGCGCCCTGTCCCGCGCCGATCAGGAAGATCCACCCGTGGGAGAACTCGATGACCGTCTGGTTCCAGCGCCGCTCGTCGGCCGGTCCGGCGAAGTGTGCGGTGGCCCGGCTCAGCGACTGCATGCCGGCCATGGCGGCGGAGATGGTCCTGACGTCCTTGGGCGTCAGGCCGTCCGTGGACCCGCGGGGGATGCCGTCCGCGGACAGCACCACGGCGTGCCGTGCCCGGGGAACGTTGTCCACGATGTCCCGGACCATCCACGACATGTCTGTGGTCATGCGTCTTCGGACCCTTCGGGCGAGGGAACTGCGAGGTCGCGGCCGGAGAGCGTGCCACGCTGGAGGGCGCCGAGACCGCCGGAGCCGCGGGCGGTCCTGCGGGGCGTCCGCGCCGCCGGGGTGTCCGTCTCGTCGGTGAGGCTCGCGACGGGCTCCTGACGGTCGGCCCGCTTCGGCAGACCGTGCAGCGTGCGTGTCGCGGGCTGCTGCTCCTCGCGGCTCTCGACCCGGCGGATCCTCGTGACGGGAGCCTCCTTCGGCGTCGGCGGGGTCTCCTCCACGGTCCACAACTCCTCGGGCAGCAGGACGACGGCCCGGACGCCGCCGTACCGGGAGATCCCGGTGACGTCCACCTTGAAGCCGTACTGACGGGCGATCAGGCCGACCACCGGGAAGCCGAACTTCGGCTGGGTGCCCAGCTCCGACAGGCGCGGGACGGATTCGCCGGACAGCAGCGTCGTCGCCCTCTGCCGGTCTTCGTCGCTCATGCTCACGCCGGCGTCGTCGATGACGATGCACAGGTTGCTCTGGACCCGCTGGAACGTCACCTCGATCGGTGCGTCGTGCTGCGAGAAGCTGGCAGCGTTGTCAAGCAGCTCGGCCACCGCGAGGGCGACGGGCGCCACCGCGGACGCCTTCAGCGCGATGCCGCTCTGCTGCATGATCTGGACGCGGTGGAAGTTACGGATCTGTCCCTGCGCGCTGCGCACGACGTCGTACACGCTGGCGGGCTGGTTGCGGCGGCCGAGCGGCGCGCCGCACATGACCGCGATGCCCTGGGCCTTGCGGGCCATCTGCGCGTTGGCGTGGTTGACGTCCAGCAGGTCGGAGAGGACCGCGTGTCCGCCGTACTTGCGCTGGATGCCGTCGAGGAGCGTCGTCTGCTCGGCGGCGAGGCTCTGCAGGAAGCGGGCCGCACCCTTGAGGACGGCCTTGGTGCTCTCCTCGGCCGACCGCTCGGCCTCCTGGATGACGGCGGCCTGTTCGTCGCTGAACTTCTGCAACTCCGCGCGCGAGTGGCCGAGTTTGCCCTCGGATTCGCTCAACTGCGCGGTGAGCGCCGCCTCGACCTGCTTCCTCCTGGCCCCCAGGGCCTTGTTGCGGATGACGAGGACCACGGCTGCGCCGACGGCGACCACCGCTGCCGCAGCCAGACACCATATGAGCGTGTCTTTATTCATGGAAACCTTTCCTGGTGCGTGGCATGCAGGCATCACCAGATACACCCCGAAAGGACCCGCGACACATCCGCTAACTGCATGACCGCTGTTACACGAAGAGCAGGCCGACCTCGGACCACCACGCGAGCCGAGTTGATCAAGGTCGAAGACGCGGGAATGCTATCACTGCGACATGGCCTCCGGATCGCGACCCCTTTGACCGAATTCGACGCCAACGCGGCTGCTGGGTAGGCTTGTTGATACCTCCTCAGCCATCGCTCCGACCGGTTCCGGTTCACCTTGCCGCCGGATGCCGGATCATGCGCGGATCTCTTCACGCGCGGCGCGGAACCTTCACCGGGCGGACTCGGGACGGCCGTCGGCGGCGCAGCCGACTCGGCGCCGCGGCACCGCGCCGTCCCGAGGCTCGGCGAGGCCGTGACGACGGGTCGACAGGCGCCGGCGACCGGCCTGTTGAGGTGGTCCACCCCCCCCCGGATGCGGTCCGCACTCCGTGCCTCCAGTGCGGCCCGCATTCCGTGCCTCCGGTGCGGTCCACCGCGTACCTCCGCCGCCGCGGACGCCGTCGTTCAGCGGCCGGCTCGTTCGCGGGCCCAGCGGAGCGAGGCGGTGAACACCTCCTCGACCTGGCTCTCGGGAAGGCCGTACCAGACGTGGTCGGCACCCGGCACCAGCCGCAGCTCGACCGGCGTCCCCACCTCCGCGAGCCGGGCGGCCAGTCGCGTCGCGTGCTCGGCGCCGACCATGGAGTCGCTCTCCCCGTGCGCGAGGAAGAAGGGGGGTGCTCCCGGGCGGACCTGCCGGAGCGGGCTTGCCAGGGCGGCGCGGTCCGGAACCTCGGAGGGGGCGGCGCCGAGCAGCAGCGCCTCCGGGCTGTCCGGGTTGTCCGCGTCCGGGCTGAGGTCGGTCGGCGCGTACCAGACGACGGCACCGACGATGCCGCGCACGTCGTCCGCCAGGGCGAGCAGCGCGGCGAGGTGGCCACCGGCGGACTCGCCCCACACCACCGTCCTCGCGGTGTCGAGGGCGAGCTCGCCGGAGCGTGCCGACAGCCAGTGGAAAGCGCCGCGCAGGTCGTCGAGTTGGGCCGGGAAGACGGCCTCGCCGCTGAGCCGGTAGTCGACCGAGGCGACCGCGCACCCCGAGGCGGCGATGCGGGCGAACGGGCTCGGCTCCCAGGAACGCAAGCGGTGGCCCATGTCCCCGCGATGCCCCCTGCGCCAGGCGCCGCCATGGACGAGGAGAACCAGCGGATGCGGCCCAGGACCCGCAGGGAGCCACAGGTCGAGTTCGAGGGGGCGGGCTCCGGGCACCTCGGCGTAGGGGACGCCGCGGTACAGCCGTACCCCGTCGCCGACCGGCGCCGATGGCGGGAGCGGCGCGAGGTCGGGGTGCGGCGCCGCGATCACCGAGCGGAGGTCCGGCGCGGGCATCAGACCTGCCACTGGTGCTGGGGCAGGAACCGGACGTCGTACTGCTGGGGCACGGTGCCGAACTTCTGCGGCTCGGGGACGTAGGGGTCCTGGGGGAGCCCGAGCGACTCCGTGGGCGTGCCCAGGTTCTCGAAGAAGCGCTCGAAGGTGCCCGAGGGCCCCGAGGCGACGCCGACGATGCGGCTGCCGTTGCGCTCGATGCGATAGGCGTGGGGGCAGTTCTTGGGGACGAAACCGAAGTCCCCACTGGTGAGCAGCTTGGTGTGCTGCGTCCCGTTCGGCTCCTCGACGTAGAGCCGGACCGCCCCGTCCGTCACGAAGAACACCTCGTACGTGTCGGCGTGCATGTGGGCCGGGATGACGTCGCCCTTGGGGCCCTCGCACGTGAAGAAGTTGAAGGTGTTCTCCGTCTGCTCGCCGCCGGCGTACACGGTGAACAGGTCGGTGAAGAGGTGGGCCCGGTCGCCCATGCCCTTCTCGATGAAGTACGGCTTTCCCGGTTCCGGCGGGATGTGCGAGGCCGGGCGGTATCGGGTGGCGTACTCGAAGGTCATGCGATCTCCTCGGAACCGGCAGCCGATGTCAGGGTGCCTGACATGAATGTAAGGTACCCTGACATGTCGGTCCGGGAGGCGCAAGACCCGTGCCGTGGCCCGCGGGGAGACGAGGAACGCATGGGTGCCGGAGGCCGGAACCTGCCGCAGTTGCTGGGCGCCGCACGTCGGTGGTTCGACGAGGGACTGCTCGCGGCACTGGAGGCGGAGGACGTGGATCCCGTCACCGCGACCCAGCTGAACGTCTTCGCGGTCCTCGACGAGCAGGGCACGACGGTGGCCGAGCTGGCCCGGCGCATGGGTGTCACACGGCAGACGGCGCACCAGGCGGTCCACAGCCTCATCGCGGTCGGCCTGCTCGAACAGAACCCGGACCCCGAGTCCGCACGCCGGCGGCTGATCCTGCGGACGGCCAAGGGCCGGACCGCGCACGAACGGGCGGAAGCCATGGTCGGACAACTGGAGCGCACACTCGCCGCCCGCATCGGCGAGGACGCCGTCGCAGCGCTGAAGGCGACCCTCGAACAGCCCTGGGGGGCGCCCGAAGGGCCGCACTCCTAACCCGGAAGCGCGGTTTCCCCCGTGCCGTCTCCGCTCGTCGACAGGGTGGCCGGGATCCGGTCGCGGATGTTCTGGACCAGGTTCCGCATGGCCATCCGGAAGATCTCGGCCTGGTGGTCGCCGAGGAACGCGGTGTGCCCGAAGACCTCCAGGACGACCTGGCCGTGCAGGTGGCCCCACGCGCTCAGGACAAGGGCGGTCGCGGGAGGCGGCAGTTCGTCCCGGCCGGTCGGCGGCAACCCGTCCAGGTAGGCCAGGGCCGAGGGGGAGAGGCCGCCGGTGTCGGCGGCGGCGAGCTGCGCCGCGGAGAAGCCGGCGAACAACTCCCGCTCGAAGATGGCGCTCATCCGGCGCGCCGCCCTCGTGGTCGTTCCCTCGGCGGGTGCCGCGTAGTACCGCAGCGGTGTCCCGTAAAGGAGTTGGAACCGCTCGGGGTGGTCGATGGCCCAACGGCGGTACCCCTCGGCCGCGATGACCACGCCCTCCCGGGCCGTGTCGCCCGCGGTGGCGTCGACCGCGCTCTGCACGGCCTCGGCCAGCGCGTCGTACGCCCTGACGATGAGCTCGGTGACGAGATCGTCCCGGCTCGGGAAGTAGTGGTAGAGCGCCTGCACGGTCATGCCCAGACTCCGGGCCACCGCACGCAGGGACAGGGCGGCGGGCCCGTGTTCCGCGATCTGGCGCTCGGCCGCCTCCAGGATCTCCCGGGTGGCCGCCGCCCGGCGCCGCTCACGGAGGGAGGGCGGGGCTGTCGCGAGTTCGCCGACCGTCATGTCACGACCGTACGACATCAACTCGCTCTCCGTGGCGTGAGGTTGTGAACCGTCAGAAAAATCTGACACTGCCAAAGACTCCGCCGTCTCCCTAACGTCGTCAGGGCGACGGCATCCGCGTCGTCGCGTCCGCCCTGCCGGATCCATGTGCCGCCGCGGGGTGCCGAGCCGAGCCCTCCCGCCTCGATGCCGCCTGCCCGAAGTCTTCTGACGCCGGGTCACGAAGGAGACCGTCCGTGTTTGAACGCATAGCCGAACTGGTGATCCGCCGCTCCCGGATCGTCCTCGTCGTCGCCGTCGCGGCGTTGGTCCTCATGGGGGTCGCCGGCGCCGGCGCGTTCGGGAAGCTGATGGGCGGTGGATACGACGACCCCGCCTCCTCGTCCAGTCGCGCCGGGCAGGTCATCGACGAGAAGTTCGGCGGGGAGACCAACCTCGTCCTGCTCGTCGGGGCATCCTCGGGAGGCGTCGACGCCCCGGCCGCACAGCGGAGCGGCCGGGCCCTGGTGGCCGACCTGAAGAAGGAACCCGATCTGGGGAACGTGATCTCGTACTGGGACACGGACAGTCCCGGTCTCCGCTCCGCGGACGGCCGCGAGGCGATGGTTCTCGCCCATGTGGCGGGAGACGGCACCGAGCGGGACGAGAACGCCAAGCGGGTCATCGACACCTACGCCGGACCGTACAAGGGCGCTCTGACCGTCCGGGCCGGCGGAGGCGCGGCCGTGACCAGCGAGATGGGCGAACAGTCCGGCCAGGACCTGGTGCTGGCCGAGTCCATCGCGGTGCCGCTCACCCTCCTGCTGCTCATCGTCGTGTTCGGCAGCGTGGTCGCGGCCCTGCTGCCCCTGGTGATCGGACTCACCGCGATCGTCGGAACCTTCGCCTGGCTGTTCCTCCTCGGCAGTGTCACCGACGTCTCCGTGTTCGCGATCAACCTGACCACCGCCCTCGGTCTCGGCCTCGGCATCGACTACGCGCTGCTCATGGTCAGCCGCTTCCGCGAACAGCTCGCGACGGGCGCGAGCGTGGACGACGCCGTCCGGCGGACGGTGAGCACCGCCGGCCGGACCATCGCGTTCTCCGCCGCGACCGTGGCCGCCGCACTCGGCGCCCTCCTGGTGTTCCCGCAGTACTTCCTCCGCTCCTTCGGCTACGCCGGGGTCGGCGTCGTCGCCATCGCGGCGCTCAGCACCCTGTTCGTGATGCCCGCGCTGCTCGTCGTCCTCGGGCACCGCGTCAACAGCGCGCGGATGCCCTGGGCGAGGACCCGGCCCACGGGCAGCAGGCCGCCTCTGTGGGGCCGGATCGCCCGCACCGTCATGCGGCGGCCGGCGCTGACCGCCCTGCCCGTCCTCGCGGTCCTGCTGCTGGCCGCGAGCCCGCTGCTGGGAATCTCCTTCGGCACGCCGGACGAGCGCGTGCTGCCCGAGAGCGCCGAGAGCCGCCGGGTCGCCTCGGTGCTGACGGAGAAGTTCGGCGGCAACGACGACGCGGCCCTCCACGTCGTCATCGACGAGCCCCTCGGCAAGCGCCCGTTGGAGACCTACGCGGTCGCGCTCTCCGGTCTCGAGGGCGTCGCCCGCGTCGAAGCGGGCACGGGCGTCTACGGCGACGGCCGGTCCACGGCGACCGGCCCCGGCAACCCCGCGCTCGGCCGCCCGGACGCGCAGCGGATCAACGTGGTGACCACCCTGCCGCCGAAGTCGCCGCGGGCGCAGCGGCTGGTCGGTGAGGTGCGCTCGCTCACGCCGCCGGAGGGGACCCACCCCCTGGTGGGCGGGACCGACGCCGTGCTGGTCGACTCCAAGGCGTCCATCGCCGACCGGCTGCCGCTCGCCGTGGCCCTGGTCGCCCTCACCACCTTCGTCCTGCTCTTCCTGTTCACCGGCAGCGTCGTGCAGCCCCTGCGCGCCCTGGTCCTCAACCTGCTCAGCCTGGGAGCGACGCTCGGGGTGATGACCTGGATCTTCCAGGACGGCCATCTGTCGTCCCCGCTCGGCTTCACGGCACAGCCGATGGAGGTGTCGATGACGGTGCTGATGTTCTGCATCGCCTTCGGCCTCTCCATGGACTACGAGGTGTTCGTCACCAGCCGGATCAAGGAACTCCACGACGCGGGCCACGACACCGAGTCCGCCGTCGCCGACGGGCTCGGCCACACCGGACGGATCGTCAGCGCGGCGGCCTGTCTCCTCGCGGTGAGCTTCTTCGCGTTCGGTACGGCCCGGCTCAGCTTCATGCAGATGTTCGGCCTGGGCAGTGGACTGGCCATCCTCATCGACGCTGTCGCCGTGCGCGGCATCCTCGTACCCGCCGCGATGCGCCTGCTCGGCCGCTCGGCCTGGTACGCGCCGCCGTTCCTGCGCACCCTGCACGGGCGGTACGGCCTCAGCGAAGCCGCTCCCGCACCGGTGGCCGCACCGGTGCGACCGGTCACGCCGCCGTACGTGAAGGACTCGACCGAGGTCTGAGGCCGCGGCCCGCCTCCCGGGACCAACACGCTTTCCGTGCCCGCCTCTTCGAACGGAGGCGGGCACCGGCGCGTGCGACGGCCACCCCGGCGAGAGCGCCGCCTGTCAGGCCGAGGCCTTGAGCGTGTCGGCCCATGCGCTCGTCGTCATGACCTCGCAGCGGCGGCCGATGACCTTGGTGAGCAGGGTCGTGTGCAGGTCTGCGTCGCGGTCGGCGCAGGCGTCGGACAGGACCGTGACGCGGTAGTCCAGGTCCGCCGCCTCCAGGGCGGTGGACAGCACGATGCCGCTGGTGGCGATGCCGGCCAGGACGAGGTGGTCGATTCCCCGCACCGCGAGGATCTGACGGAGGTTGTTGCCCGAGAAGGCGCTGACGCGGTTCTTGTGCACGAGGATCTCGTCGCCGCGGGGAGCGACGTCCGGGTGGATGGCGGCACCCGGGTCGTCGGCGGTGAAGAGGTGGAGCGGCAGCGCGCCGAAGATCTTGTTGTCGGCGTGGACGTCGACGTGACCCGGGCGGAGTCGCAGGGCGACATGGATGACGGGGACCTCGGCGGCGCGCGCCGTCTCGAGTGCCCGGACCGCGTCCGGCAGATAGCCGTCGGGGACGTGCGCGATGTGGTTGAGCTGGAGGTCCATGGAGAGAAGGGCGGTGCGGGACACGGTTCTGCCTTTCGCGACGGATACGTGGTTCGGGACGCGCGGGTACGCGGTTCGGGATGCGTCGGCTCGCGGGCACGGGACGCGGGTGATCTCCACGGGGGGGCGGGAGTGAACTCCCGCGCGGGGTGTGCCGTGCGCCCCTATGAGGACGCCGGGGAGGACGAAGAACCGTCCCGGTCGACCGAGACCCGGCGCAGGCTCCGGTCGAAGACGGTGATGAGCAGATACAGCACGCCCGCGCCGAGCATGATCCAGGCGAGGTGGTGCATTCCCTCGGTACTGGCACGCTCCCCGAAGGACGCTGCGGTGGCCGAGGACGCGATCATCGACCCCATGTAGGCGAAGGTGCGCAGCAGTCCGGCGGAGGAGCCGGTGCGCTCGGGGTCGGCCTGGAAGTAGACGGAGTTCTGCAGGGCCAGACTGTTGGACCCCTGCGGCACGCCGAAGACGACCGCGAGCAGGACCAGCGCCCAGATCGGGCTCGCCGCGGTGAGGGTCAGCATCAACGCGCAGGCGGCGATCTGGCCGACGCCCCCGAGCAGGAGCTTGCCGAGGACCCCGCCGCGCCGGCCGACGGTCACGGAGACACCTATCCCCACGAGGAACATCGGGATCTGCACCAGTCCCGCGTGGAACGGCGAGAGTCCGTAACTCTCCTCCGTCCACTGGGTGAATCCGTAGAGGAAGGCGTACGACACGATGTAGGCCACCAGGGCCCGCCCGTACGTGGCCAGCAGCGGGGCGTTGCCGCCGAGGACGCGGAGGTCGATGAACGGTGTCTTCGCGCGCAGCTCCCGCAGTGTGAAGCCGACGGCGGCGGCGACGGTGATCACCGGCAGGTACCAGTCGCCGGCCCGCAGGTTCATCAGGAACAGCAGCAGCGAGAAGAGCATGGCCGCGAACAGGCCCATCCCCGGCAGGTCGACCTGCGAGGCCAGGCCGCCCCGCCCGGCCGTCCGTGTGTGCGGCTGCTTGGGGAGCCGCAGCCGGCCGAGCACGACGGCGACCACGGCGAGGGGGATGTTGAGCGCGAACGTGGAGCGCCAGCCGCCCAGTCCGATCAGCAGGCCGCCCAGCAGCGGCCCGACCACGGCGATTGTCTGGTTGGTGACCGCCAGTGTGGTCAGGACGCCCGCGGGACTGTCCTGTCCGGTTCGCTCGGCCTCGCTGCGCACCAGGGCCATGGCGGCGGGGTATCCGGCACAGGTGCCGAAACCGAGCAGGACCCGTGCGGCGATGAGGACGCCGAGGTTCGGGGCGAGGGTGCCGACGACGCCGGCGATGCCGACGAGGCTGG
This sequence comes from Streptomyces sp. NBC_01428, assembly GCF_036231965.1. NCBI lineage: Bacteria > Bacillati > Actinomycetota > Actinomycetes > Kitasatosporales > Streptomycetaceae > Streptomyces > Streptomyces sp. NBC_01428. Next base: position 8,603,588 of record NZ_CP109499.1, read on the forward strand.
TGCTGAGGAGGAAGAGGCGACGGGGGCCGAAGAGGTCGATGAGGCGGCCGACGATCGGCTGACCGAGGGCGGTGGCCAGATAGAGGGCCGAGACCAGCCAGGCGGTCTGCGAGGCCGGGGCCCCGAACGCCACGCCGATGGGGACGAGCGCCACGGCGATGATGGTGGAGTTGATCGGGTTCAGGACCGACCCCAGCATCATCGGGGGGAGGAGCCGGCGGTCGAAGCCTGCCTTCCTGGTGTCGCCGGGTGCGGCGGCGGTCTGCTCAGTCACTGACGAGACGCTCCAGTACGGCCATCGCCGCTATCACGGTCTGGCGCTCCTTCTCGGTGCACTTCATCTGCAGTTCGGCGGCGAGCCACTCGCCGCGCGCCTGTCTGCCCGCCTCGGCTCGTCGGCGCCCCTCGTCGGTGAGCGCGATCAGCAGACGCCGGCCGTCACCGGGGTCGCGGCGTCGTTCCACCAGGCCCCGGACCGCCAGGGCGCCGACCGTGGACGCCATCGACTGGTGGCGCATCCCCTCGGAGACCGCGAGGTCACTGGTCGTGAGCCCTTGGTCGTCCGTCAGGCGGGCCAGCACCGACGCCTGGGTGAGGCTGAGGTCCTCGGTGCTCCCGGCGGCGCGGATGCGGCGGCGCAGGCGCCCGATGACTCCTCGGACCGACTGCGAGGCGCGGACGGCTGAAGGCGACAGCCCACGATCGTCACTCATGGCTCCCAGCCTAGGATCGACAGCCCAGGTTGTCCAGTTTACCTGCGCAGTTTGGCTGGATGATCGGCAGGCCGCGGGATCGGAGATCGCGGTATACCGAATTCCTCGACGGGGTTCCTGCCCGACGGTAGATAGCGGGTGATCGAGGGCAAAGCAGCCAGCATTCCGGTGATCCGCAACCCTACTGGTATGCCAAATGCTAGGGTCCCCGTGACGCACGGCCGAGGAGCGCCGCGTGTCCGCTCGCCCCGGGCCTCCGGGAGCGACCGACCGCGGGTGGCGGCCCTGTTCCCGTCCCCTTGTCCCGCGTTGGAGGAGTGCCACGGTGACCACCCATCCGGACAACGGTGTCTCGCACGTCGACCGCGCCGAGCGGACCCTGCGCGCCGCCATCCTCGACGGCACCCACCCGCCGGGCTCCCGGCTGCGTGAGCGCGACCTCTCCGAAGCGCTCGGCTTCTCCCGCGTGCCCGTGCGCGAGGCGCTGTCCCGCCTGGCGGCGGACGGACTCGTCGAACTCTCGCCCGGCAAGGGCGCGTCGGTGCGCCGGCTGACCCTCCGTGACGTGGACGAGCTGTTCGATCTGCGGCTGAGCCTCGAGGTGTTCGCCACCCGGCGCGCGGCGCAGGTCAGCGCGGCGGGCGCCAGTACCGCCCGGCTGAGCGAACTGATGACGGTCGCGGAGGACGCCACCCGCCGGGCCGACGTGCACGAGATCCCCGGCGCGAACACCGCCCTGCACGCGGAGATCGTGGCGCTCACCGGGAACCGGTTGCTGCAGACGACTCTCCAGCCCTCCCTGGGACTCGTGCAGTGGGTGTTCACCCTCACCGGCGACCGTGACCAGAGCGTCCAGTGCTCCGAACACCAGGACATCTGTGCGGCGATCACCGAAGGCAAGCCGGATCTCGCCGCCGCCCTCGCCTACACGCACATCGAGATGGGCCGGGCGCCCTCCCTCGCCACGCTCGCCGACGTCCTGCCGGCCGACTGAGGCACCTGCGTCGGCCGGCCCCCCGACCACCGTCACTCACGGCACCAACCGCAAGGAGTACGACCCACCCATGCTGATCAGGAACGTCCGCCCCTGGGGCGGGGAGGCCAGTGACATAGAGATCCGCGACGCCCGGATCTCCGCGATCCTGCCGCACGACCCGGCCCGCACGGACGACGGCACGAGCGTCGACGGCCGCGGCCGCCTGGCCATGCCCTCCTTCTCCGACGTCCACTGCCACCTGGACTCCAACCGGATCGGCCTGCCGTTCCGCCCGCACACCGGCAAGCCCGGCGTGTGGGGCCTGACCATGAACGACCGCGACCACTGGCGGGAGGACCCGCCGGTCGCCGAGCGCGCGACCGCCCTGCTGGGCCGCATGATCGAGCGCGGCACCACACGGGTGCGCAGCTACGCGCAGATCGACGCCGACAGCGGACTGGAGCGCTTCGAGGGCGTCCTCGCCGCGAAGGAGGCGCACAAGGACCGCGCCGACGTCGAGATCATGGCGTTCCCGCAGGCGGGCCTCCTCCTGGAGAAGGGGGTGCCGGACCTGATGGACCAGGCGCTCTCCTCGGGGGCCGCGGTCGTCGGCGGCATCGACCCGTGCACCCTGGACCGCGACCCGGTCCGCCACCTCGACATCGTCTTCGGGCTCGCCGAACGGCATCAGGCCCCCGTCGACATCCACCTCCACGAGCCGGGCCACCTGGGCGTGTTCAGCACCGACCTGATTCTGGAGCGCACCCGTGCCCTCGGCATGCAGGGCAAGGTGACGCTCTCCCACGCGTACGAGCTCGGCACCGTGGACGAGGCGACGACCCGGCGCCTCATCGAGGAGTTCGCCGAGCTGGACGTCTCGATGGCCACGATCGCCCCCGCGCAGCAGCAGAACGCCCTGCCGCTGGCCGACCTGACCCGGGCCGGCGTCCGGGTCGGTCTCGGCGAGGACGGCCAGCGCGACTACTGGTCGCCGTACGGCAACGGCGACATGCTCGACCGCACGTGGCAGCTGGCGTTCACCAACCGCTACCGGCCGGACGAGCTGATCGAGCACTGCTGGGCGGTCGCGAGCCGGGGCGGCGCCGCGATCCTGGACCCGTCGCTGGAGCGGCTGACGTCCACGGCCGACCGGCCCGGTGTCGGGGTCGGGGACGCGGCCGACCTCGTCCTCGTCGACGGTGACAGCGTGGCCGCCGCCGTCATGGACCGGGGCACCGACCGCACGGTCGTGCAGGCGGGACGGGTCGTCGCGGACCAGCTGCGTCTCGTCGGCTGAGCCGCCCACCCGCTCGTTCGGGCCGGACCGCACCGCGCGGTCCGGCCCGAACGCGTGTCCCCTCGGCGAAGAGGCCTCCGCGAGCGGGCCCTTGAGCGCGGACGCGTGGAGCATCGTCACCAACGACCGGCCTGGGCGCGATCCGAAGGACGGAACGACGAAGCTCCGTGCCGGGAAACCTCTTCCCGGCACGGAGCTTGACGAACTGTCAGGGACAGCCGCCCGCAGGATGCTTCAGACGCCTGCCGTCACCGGGACGTGTGTCGCGTCCGGCGCGGTGCCGTCCTCAGCCACGAGATGGCAGGCGACCTGGCGGGGGACGCCGCCGTCCTCCGCAGGCGGCAGGGTGCGCAGTTCCGGTGCCTCGGTACGGCAGCGGTCCGTCGCGAGCGGACAGCGGGTGTGGAAGTGACAGCCGGGCGGCGGGTCGAGCGGACTCGGCAGATCGCCGCCCAGCAGGATCCGGGTCCGCCCACGCTGCTCCTCCGGGTCCGGAACCGGTGCCGCGGACAACAGGGCCTGCGTGTAGGGGTGCTTGGGGTCGGCGAACAGCTCGGCGGCGGGCGCCTGTTCGACGATCCGTCCGAGGTACATCACGGCGATCCGGTCCGCCAGATACTCCACGGCCGCCAGGTCGTGCGTGATGAACAGGCAGCCGAAACCGCGCTCGCGCTGGAGGTCCGCGAGCAGGTTGAGGACGGACGCCTGTACCGACACGTCGAGCGCGGACGTCGGTTCGTCCGCGACGAGCAGCATCGGTTCCACCGCCAGCGCCCGCGCGATGGACACCCGCTGCCGCTGGCCGCCCGAGAGCTGATGGGGTTTCCGGTCCGCCAGTTCGGGGCGCAGCCCCACCCGGCGCAGCAGCTCGTCGACCCGGCGCGTGGCCTCCGCCCGCCCCGCGAGACCGTGCAACCGGATCGGCTCCGTGATGATCTGGCGGATGGTCATACGGGGATTGAGTGACGAGGACGGATCCTGGAAGACCAGGTGCACATTGCGGCGCAGGGGCCGCATCGCACGGGCGGACAGCGTCGTCACGTCGGTTCCGTCGATGACGACCTGACCGTCGGTCGGCTCGTCGAGGCGCACCACGCAGCGGCCCACCGTCGACTTACCGCTGCCGGACTCGCCGACCAAGCCGACGACTTCACCGGGTCCGATCGTCAGGGACACCCCGTCGACGGCGCGGACCGTGCCGGTCGGCGAGGCGAAGTGGCGCCGCAGGTCGCGGACGTCCAGCACCGGGGTGACGTGCACGTCGTCGGGTCCGGTCATCGGGCGGCCTCCTCGGAGTCGGGGGACGGTACGGCCGGGGCCGGGTGGTGGCAGGCGATCCGGTGGGTGCCGGCGACGGTGCGCAGTGCGGGGCGCCCCGTGCGGCAGTCGTCCTCGGCGAAGGCGCAGCGCGGTGCGAACCCGCAGGCGTCCGGCTGCTCGCGCAGGTCCGGCACCAGACCGGGGATCTCGTTGAGCCGGGCCCGCCCCTCGGCGGTACGGCTGCCGGGCCGGAGGACGGCACCGAGCAGTCCGCGGGTGTAGGGGTGCCGGGGTGCCGCGAACAGCTCGTCCACCGTGGCCTGTTCGACAGGCCGCCCGGCGTACATGACCAGGACGCGGTCGGCGGTCTCCGCCACCACGCCGAGATCGTGGGTGATGAGGACGATGGCGGTGCCGAGCCGGTCCCGCAGCGACTTGAGCACGTCGAGGATGCCCGCCTGCACGGTGACGTCCAGTGCGGTCGTCGGCTCGTCGGCGATGAGGACGGCCGGGTCGCAGGCGACCGCGATGGCGATCATCACGCGCTGGCGCATCCCGCCCGAGAGCTGGTGCGGGTACTCGTCCACCCGCCGGTCGGGCGCGGGGATGCCGACCAGGTCGAGGAGTTCGACGGCGCGGGCCCGGGCCTCCTTGCGGCCGAGTCCCTGATGGCGGACCAGTACCTCGGAGATCTGGCGTCCCACGGTCAGTACCGGGTTCAGCGAGGTCATCGGCTCCTGGAAGATCATGGAGAGCCGTCGTCCGCGCAGGGAGCGGAGGGTGCGTTCACCGGCACCGACCAGCTCCTTGCCGTCCAGGGTGATGGAGCCGCCGACCCGCGCGGTCGGCGGGAGCAGGCCCATGACCGCCATGGACGTGACGGACTTGCCACAGCCGGATTCGCCGACCACGGCGAGCACTTCACCGGCGGCCAGGTCGTAGGAGACCCCGTCCACGGCGTGCACGGTGGACTCCGGGCCGTGGAAGGAGACGGTCAGGTCGCGGACACTGAGGACCGGTGGGCCGCCATAGCGGGCGACTGCCGCCGGTGCGGCGGATGGTGCGGTGGGAGTCACCGGGAACCTCCACGGGGGTCGAGGATGTCGCGGACGCCGTCGCCGAGCAGGTTGAACGCCAGGGTCGCCAGCACGATGACGAGCCCGGGGAAGACGGCCATCCAGGGGGCGGTGGCGATGAACGGCTGAGCACTGGAGAGCATCACGCCGAGGGACGGCGAGGGCGGCTGTACGCCCAGGCCGAGGAAGCTGAGGACCGCCTCGCCGATGATCGCGGTCGGGACGCCGACCGTGGCCTGGACGATGAGCGCCGAGGTCGCGTTGGGCAGCACGTGCCGGAAGAGGACCGTGCGGTCACCGCCTCCGTTGGCGACGGCCGCGGCGACGTAGTCCAGATGCTTGAGCCGCAAGGTCTCGGCCCGGGTGATCCGGACGATCGCCGGTATCTGCGAGATGCCGATGGCGATCGTGGCGTTCTCCAGGGACGGGCCGAGCACCGCGGCGAGACCGACCGCGAGCACCAGGAACGGGAAGGCCAGCATGGTGTCGGTGAGCCGCGACACCACGGAGTCGGCGAACCGCCCGTAGTACCCGGCGAGCAGTCCCAGCGGCACGGCGACCGCGAAGGCCAGCGCCACGGAGACCACGCCGACCTGCATCGACGCGGTGACACCGACCAGGACCCGGGACAACTGGTCGCGTCCGAGGTCGTCGGTGCCCAGCCAGTGCGCCCAGCTGGGCGGCGCCAGCGCCAGGTCGAAGTCCGGCCGCGACGGGTCGTACGGGGCGATCAGCGACGAGAAGACGGCGACCAGGACGAAGACGGCCGCGAGGACCGCCCCGACGAGGGCCAGCTTGTTGCGCCGGAGCCTGCGCCAGCCGGCGCCGATCCGCTCGGCGGTCCGGCCGGCCAAGCCCCCCGCACGGGCGTCGTCCGGTGCCGGGCCCGAAGGCCGCGGCAGGGCGGGAGAGTTGACGGTGGTCATCGGGAGCCTCCCAGCCGGATGCGCGGGTCGATCACCGAGTACAGGAGGTCGACCAGCAGGTTGATCAGGATGTACGCGCCGGAGGTGAAGAGCACGACGCCCTGCACCATCGCGTAGTCACGGGTGAAGACGGCGTCGATCGTGAGCTTGCCGAAGCCGGGCAGGACGAAGACCTGCTCGGTCACGACCGCGCCCGAGATGAGCTGGCCGAGCTGGAGGCCGAGCACCGTGATGACCGTGACCAGCGAGTTCCGGAGCGCGTGCGTGCCGATGACGGACCGCTGCGACAGGCCCTTCGCACGGGCCGTGCGGACGTAGTCCGAGGACATCGCGTCGAGCATCGCCGCGCGGGTCTGCCGCATGACGACGGCGGCCAGGCCCGAGCCGAGGACGATCGCGGGAAGCACCAGGCGGCTCAGGTTCTCGACCGGGTCCTCACCGAACGGGACGAAGCCCGAGGCCGCGAACACCGGCACGGCGATCGCGAACGTGAGGACCAGCAGCATGCCGAGCCAGAACGTCGGCACCGACATGCCCAGCAGAGCCACAGCGTTCGCCAGCCACTCCTCCGGCCTGCCGCGCCGGACCGCGGCGACCACACCGGCACCGATCCCGAGCACGACCGCCAGGAGCAGCGCCAGGGCGGCGAGTTCGAGCGTGATGGGCAGGGCGTCCAGGATCGAGTCGAGGACCGGCAGACCGCTGCGGGCGGAGGTACCGAAGTCCCCGGTGACGGCGTGCCGTACGTAGTCCCAGTACTGGACCGCGATGTTGTGGTCGAGCCCGTACTCCTCGCGGATGGCGGAGAGGACCTCCGGGGAGGTCTGCTCGCCGGCCAGGGCCTGCGCGGTGTCGCCGGGCATAGCACGGACACCGGCGAACACCGTGATGCTGACGAGCACCATGGTGAGCAGCGCCTGGCCGATGCGCCTGCCCGGGTAGGACGTCAGAAGTCTGACGACGGGGTTCATCCCTGGCCTCCCTTCACGTAACCGGCCTCCTTGACCCTGATGAGCCCGTCGCCGGAGAGCGCTATGCCGCTGATGTCCTTGGACGCGACGGCGTAGTTGATGTTCCGGTAGAGGTAGATCACCGCGTGTTGGCGGTTGATGGCGGCGGTGAGCTTCCGGTAGATGTCGCGCCGCTTCGCCGGGTCGGCGGTGCTGCGCCCGGCCTCGATGAGCCGGTCGACCTCCGGGTCGGAGAGCTTGCCCTGGTTGTTGCTGCCGGTGGTGCCGACGAGGCTGTCGATGTTGCCGGCCGGGTCGGGCTGCCCGCCCCAGCCGCCGGTCCGCGCCTGGAAGTCGCCGGCCAGCGTGCGGGTGAGCCCGGTGGCGAACTCGGTGGGCCGCAGCCGCACGTCGAAACCGGCGTCCTTGGCCATCGCCTGGATGACCTGGCCGAGCCGGTTGTCCTCCGGCGTCGTGTTGATCATCAGCTCCAGCGGGACGGGCGTCCTGACCCCGGCCGCTTTCAACAGGCGCTTGGCCTTGCCGACATCGCGCCCGGGGCAGGTCACCGGAGTGCTGAGTGGCGTCCCCGGCGGCACCGGCCCGCACGCGGGCTCGTACATGTCCTGGAAGACGATCTTGTTGATGAGGGCGCGGTCCAGCGAGAGGTCGAACGCCTCACGGACCCGCACGTCGCGCGCGAAGGGCGTGTTCACCCGGCCGGGCTTCCGGTCGATGCCCTGCGCGTTGCCGACGTTGAGCGTGACGGCCATGTAGCCGAGCGAGGGCGTGTTGAGCAGTTGCAGGGTCTTGTCGCCCATACCGCTGCGCACCTCGACCGGCCCCATCTGGTCGCCGATCTGCACATCGCCGGAACGCAGGTTGGCCAGACGGATGTTGCCGTCGGTGATGGTCTTGTAGACCACGCCGTCGAGATGGACCTTGTCCGCGTCGTAGTACAGCGGGTCCTTCGTCAGCTCGATCCGGTCCCCGATGACCCGCTTGACGTACTTGAACGGGCCGACGCACGACGGATGCGCGGCGAAGTCGCTGCCGTACTTCGCGATCGCCTTCGGCGACATGATGAGCCCCGCCGTGTTGGCCAGCCGTCCGAGCAGCGGGGTGTCCGGGTGCTTGAGCGTGAGACGCACGGTGTACGGGCCGACGGTGTCGACCTTCTGCACCGAGTCGATCTCCGACGCCCGGCCGGATCCACGCAGGTGCAGATGACGCTCCAGGGAGGTCTTCACGGCCTCCGCGTCGAGCTTCGCCCCGTCGCTGAACCGCGCGTCACGGCGCACGTCGAACGTGAACGTACGGCCGCCGTCGCTGATCTTCGGCAGCGAAGCGGCGAGTTGGGGGACGAACCGGTTGTGCCGGTCGACGTCGTAGAGCTGCTCGCACATGGACGTGAACACCGTCCGCGCCACCAGCGTGCCGGTGAGGCTGGGGTCGAGCTTGTCCGGATCGGACTTGAGCCCGATCACCGCGATGCCGCCGTCACGGACCGGCCGCGCGTCGACGAGTCGGGGCGCGGCGGCGGTGTTCTCACCGGGCGGCGACAGTGAGCCGCAACCGGTGGCGAACGTCAGCAATGCGGCCGCCGCGAGCGCGATGGGTAGGCGACGCACGGGACCACACCTCCTTCACGAATGGCGGGATGCGCGCCCGGTCGGGCGGCGCTGTTGGGGCGACACGGTATACCGGAGCGTCGTTTCACCGATTGGACGACCACGACGTTGTGGGCAAGTGTGGCGTGAATGTCCCGTGCGAATAGGGATATTGCACCCAGGCCTGTTCACGGTGATCGTTATCTTTTCGAGTCCTTGGTATACCAGGTGAATTTTGGGTCCCTGCCGCGGCGGAGTTCGGCCGGCCGGAATCAACTGGCCCCGGGAGCAGGTCGGTTGATCGTCCGTGTCGGCCGTGATCTCCGCCGCGCACCGCCGTCCGGGACCACCTGCCGCACCGGAACCGGAATCCCCGCCCGTGAGCCCGGGTCCGCACCGGGGCGGTGTCGCACGTGCCGTCCGCGGGCCGGTGGGGGAGGATGCGCGGGAACGATCAGCTCAAGTGGAGGTGCGGTCCCGTGGGGGATGACTGGCTGTCGCGGCGCGCACGGGCGGCGGAGCAGGCGGTACCGGGCGGATTCGACCTGTCGGAGTGCGTCCGCGAGCCGATCCATCTCCTGGGCGGTGTCCAGTCGTACGGCACCCTCCTCGCCGTCGACGCGGCGACCGGCCTGGTCGACACCGCGGCGGCGAACACGGGCCCGCTGCTCGGGGTGCCGGCCGAGGACCTCGTCGGCGGTCCTGTCACCCGGGTCGTGGAGCCCGACGACTGGAACGAGGCACTGGAGGCGACGAGCGGTGCCGACGCCCCCTCCGCGGCCCTGCCGGTGACGGCCGGCACGGGCTCGTCGCGCGGCACCTTCGACCTGTCCGTCCACCGCAGCGGCGAGCTGCTGGTGCTGGAGTTCGAGCCCCGCGACGAGCGGCAGGCGTTCCTCTTCTCCGGCTTCTACCAGGGCGTCCGCCGGGCGCTGGCCCGGCTGCGGTCGGCAACGACGGTCACGGACGGCTGTCGCACCGCCGTGAAGGAGATCCGGTCGCTGACGGGCTTCGACCGCGTGGTGGCCTACCGTTTCGACGGCCCGGACGGGCCCGGTGAGGTCGTGGCCGAGGAGGTCACGGACGCCTGGGAGCCGTGGCTCGGACTCTGGTTCCCGGCCACCGACATCCCCCCGCAGGCCCGTCGCCTCTACCAGGACAACTGGATCCGGGTCATCACCGACGTGGACGACCCGACCGTCCGCCTCCACCCCCAGGTCCGGCAGAGCACAGGACTGCCCCTGGACCTCTCGGGCGCCGCGCTGCGCACGGTCTCCGAGTTCCATCTGGAGTACCTGCGCAACATCCGGGTGCGCTCGTCCATGTCCGTGTCGGTCATGCGGGAAGGCAGGCTGTGGGGCCTCATCGCCTGCCACGGCGCCGACCCCAAGGTCCTGGCACCGGAGGTCCGCTCCGCCTGCGAACTGTTCGGCGCCGCCTTCTCCCTGCAACTGGCCGCGATCGAGGAGCGCGAGCGGGCCGACGGTTTCGCCCGCTCCGGGGCCCGCGCGGGCGCCGTCGCCGAACTTCTGGACGCCGATGTCGAAGCGTCACTGCTGCGCCACGAGGAGGCCTTCCGCGGACTGACGAACGCCGACGGGGTGGCTCTCGCCCGCTCCGGCCGGCTGGTCACCGCCGGACTGCCGCTGCCCGACCGGCTCGCTTCCGAACTGGGCCGTCGTGCCGCCCTGATGACGCCCGGCACGGTGTGGGCCACGGACCGGCTGCCGGAACTCCTCGCCGACACGGATACAGACACAGGCACAGACACAGACACAGGCACCGGCACCGACTCCGAGGCCGAGGCCGAGGCCGAGCGCGGGCCGATCGCCGAGCCGGACGGGGTCGCGGGCCTGCTGATGGTCGCCCTCGGCAGGTCGGGCGAGTTCCTCGCGTGGACCCGCGCGGAGCGGCCGATGCCCCGTGAATGGGCGGCCGACCCCGCGGCGCCGGTCCGTGTCGGTCCCCGCGGGGAGCGCCTCACGCCCCGGGGCTCGGGCGCGGTGTTCCGCTCCGTCATGCGCGGCCGTAGCCTGCCGTGGACCGCCCAGGACCAGTCGGCGGCACTGGAGATGTGGCGCCTGCTCACCGGCCTCGTCCTGCGCCACGCGAACGAACTGGGCCGTCTCAACGACGAACTCCGCATGATCAACGTGGACCTGGACTCCTTCGCCCACGCGGCGGCCCACGACCTCAAGGAACCGCTGCGCGGCATCTCGAACGCCGCCACCTTCACCCTGGAGGACGCGGCGGACGACCTCGACGCGACCAGTGTCCGGCGGCTGGAGACCATGCAGCGACTGGCCGGCCGCATGGACGAACTCCTGAACTCCCTGCTGCACTATGCCCGGTTGGGCCGTGGCGGCGTGCAACGCACCGACGTTCCGCTGGACGACGTGGTCGACGCCGCCCTGGAGGTGGCAGGACCGCGCCTCGCGGACGAACACGTCACGGTCGTACGCCCCGCCACCCTCGGCCGGGTCCGGGCCGATCCCGACCGGCTCTACGAGATCCTCGTCAACCTGCTGGTGAACGCGGCCAAGTACGCCGCCGACCGCCCCGACCGCACCGTCGAGATCGCCGTGGCGACCGTACCCACGCAGGACGGCGCGGGACGCGAACAGGCCGTCCTGGTACGGGACAACGGAATCGGCATCCCGCCCGGCCGGCAGAGCGAGGTCTTCGACCTGTTCCGACGGCTGCACGGACCGGCCGAGTACGGCGGCGGAACCGGCGTGGGGCTCGCCGTCGTGAAACGGATCGTCGAACGCCACGGCGGACGCCTGTGGCTGGAGAGCGAACCGGGGCGGGGAACGGCGTTCTACTTCACGCTCGGCGACCCGGGCCCGGCGGCGTCCGGCTCCGCCTGAGCCTTCGTCTGCTGCCAGTAGTCGATCGCCCCCTTGAGGACGGTGCGGAAGAGCGCGAAGTTCACCGGCTTGTAGATGTAGCTGTCGGCGCCCGCCGCGTAGCAGGCGTCGACCTCGGCGGGCGCCGTCGACGACGTGAACACGATCAGGGTGACCTCCGCGAGCTGCGGATGACTGCGGATCGTGCTGAGCACGGAATGCCCGCTCGGACCCGGCATGTTGAGGTCCAGCAGTACGAGGCCGGGCAGTTCGGCCGCGTCCAGGAGTCGTTCGGCGACTCCCTCGCCACGGTCGGTGAACTCCAGCCGCAGATCCGGATGCGTGCGGTTCAGCGCCCGCTCGATGGCCTCGGCGTCCTCGGCGGAGTCCTCCACCACGAGGATCCACTGGTTGTCGACCCGTCGGCCGTCCTCGTCCGCGTGCCCCATGGTCATTCCTTCACCTCGGCGATCAGTACGGCCGTGTCGTCGTCCCCGGTGGCGCGGAACTCCGAGGCCAGGGAGATCAACCGGTCGGACGCGGACGGTCCCCCGCCGCTGCTGCGCACCGCCGCGGCGAGCTGTTCCTCGAAGAAGGTGCCGTCCGCGCCGCGCGCTTCGAGGAGCCCGTCCGTGAACAGCACCAGGGACTCGCCCCGGCTCAGCCCCAGACGCAGGGGCTCGTACGTGGACCGGGCGAGCACACCGAGCAGGACGCCCCCCGCCGTGAGCTCCTCGACCACCTCGCCGTCGGCGCTGCGCACCAGCGGTCTCGGGTGTCCGGCATTGGCCAGTTCGACGTCCCAGCCGTCCGGCGCGGGGGTCAGCACCGCCACGAGCGCGGTGACGAACCGGGAGCTCCGCTCCGCGATGAGCGCACGGTTCAGCCGCGTCAGCGCCTGACCCGGCGGAGTCCCGTCCTCCAGGAGCGTGCGGAGGGTGTGCCGCGCCAGACCGGTCAGCGCCGCGGCCTCGGCCCCACGACCGCACACGTCCCCGATGATCAGGGCGAGCCGGCCGTCTCCGGTGACGACGGCGTCGTAGAAGTCGCCGCCGACCTCCAGGGACTCGTCGGCCACCTCGTACGCGCTGCTCAGGATCAGCCCCGGCACCTCGGGCAGGGCCCGGGGCAGCAGATGCCGCTGGAGGATCTCCACGTGGCGGCGCCGTTGCTCGTAGAGCGTGCTCGTGTCGATCGCCAGCGCCGCCCGGCCGGCGAGGTCGCCGAGCATGCGCAGGTTCTCGACGTCGTCGGATCCGTGGTGCAGGAAGGTCAGGGTGCCGAGGGCGCGCCCCCTGGCACGCAGCGGACTGATGCTCAGGACGCGGACAGCGGCGCCGTGCCCCTCGGAGCCGGGGCCGAACGGGCCGCCGGACAGATCCGCGCCGCGCAGCAGCGCGCCCTCGACCTGCTCCGAAGCGGCGCGCAGCGCCTTGCCGAGCCATGCGTCGTTCAGTGACACGTCCGCCAGCCACTCCTGGGCGGGTGCCGCCACATGGGCCCACGCCACCGGCGCGAGCCTGCCGTCCGCTCCGAAGAGATGGACGACGCAGCCCTCCGCCATCGCCGGGACGGCGAGACGCGCGACCCGGCGCAGCGTCTCCTCGACGTCCAGGCTGGAGTCCATCTGGAGCGACGCCTCGGCCAGGAAGGCGTCCTCGACCTGCCGGCGTTCATGAGCCCGGTGGACCAGCAGGCGATGGTTGCTCACCATCAGAATCTCCGCGACCTGTTCCAGGCGTGCCCGCAGAAGCGGGAGGTTCTCCGGAGGCGCGTCCAGGCCCACCCACAGCGCCGCCCGGTCGGCACCGAGCGGGAAGACGCACTCCAGGACCGTGACGGCGTCGCCGAACACGTTCCGGGAGTCGCCGGACCCGAGCACGGCGTCCAGTGTCGGAGCGCCGTGCTCGACGATCACGGGGCCCTCGACGGCGGCGGCACCGCGCCGCCGGAGCGTTTCGGAGACGGCCCAGCGCTCACCGGCCGCCGGTCGACGGGTGTCGGGCGCGGCCATGCCCGTCGTGAGCGTCCGGGTGTAGATCAGTCCCTCGGCGTTCCACCGCGCACCGGCCGCGACGACGGCGCCGGGCTGGGTCAGCAGGGCCCGGTACACCAGGTGGGCGAGATCGGTGACGTCCTGGACGCCGTTCGCCGCCATCCAGAGGCTGTGCAGCTCCCTGGGCCAGCCGTCGACGTCCGGGGAGCCGGTCGTCCCGGGTATGCCCTGCTCCGTCTGCTCGGGTTCTTCCGGCATGACCCGCTTCTTCCTCCGAGCCGCGTCGGGGGGCCTGGACACCCGCCCCGAACCCCATCAGTTGTCATGAGGAAACTACCTGAACCGGGAACCATGCGGCTTCCGACCTGTCGGGACCGCGACGCCCGGTTCCTGGTCCTCACTCCATCCTGAGGTGCGGCCGGGCTCCGTGCGAGCGGCACGGCTTCGAGACCGTGACGGCGGCCGTGCGAGCGGACACCCGCAGAAGCCCCTCAGCCCTCTGCCGCTGGGCTGTCTGTGGGGGAGTGCGCGCCACGCGGTCCGTGCGCTCCGGGAAGGTGCGACCCGGCTGTTAGCTTCATGATCGTCAGTGGCCGCCCGGTCCACGGGTGAGCCCGTGTCGGGCGAACGTGGAGGCTGCGGTGACGGAGACGAAGAGATCCCCCGAGGAACCGGCGGCCACCGCGCTCAGGCGTCGGAGTTTCCTCGCGTCCGCCGCTCTGGCGGCGACCGCGCCGGTGGCGGCGTCCACCGTCGCCCACGCCTCCGAGCGGTCGGCCCCGGGACGACTCCCCACCCCCGACCGCGGGCCGGCGGAGCGCCTGCTCGCCGTACCGCTGAAGAACCGTCGCGACGGCTGGCTCCAGGAGGCCCTGCAGATCGCCGTCGCGGTCGAGTTCTCGACCATCCCGCCCTATCTGTGCGCCTGGTGGTCCATCAACGACCGCAAGAGCGAGGTCGCCCAGCTGATCCGGCGCGTGGTGCTCGACGAGATGTTCCACCTCGGAGTCGTCTGCAACCTGCTCGTCGCGGTGGGCGGCCGACCGGACATCCACGCGGCGGCGCCCCTCTACCCCGGCCCGCTGCCGGGCGGAGTGCACCCCGGGCTCGACGTCTACCTCTCGGGACTGACCAAGCCGTTCGTGCACGACGTCATGATGGCCATCGAGGCTCCCGCCGCGCCGCTCACGGAGAGCGGCGACGACTCGCTCAGCATCGGCACCTTCTACGGGGAGCTGCTGAAGACGTTCCGGTCGGCGACGCCCGAGCTGTCCACGGCCCGGCAGTTGCAGCAGCGGGTCGGCGAGGACGACCTCAACCCTGTGAGGACGCTCGATGACGTCGAACACGCCATCGACATCATCCGTGAACAGGGCGAAGGCACCTCCAGCTCACCCGCGGACGCCCCTGGCGACGATCATGTGGCCCACTACTACGCGTTCGCCGAGATCTACCACGGCCGGCAGCTGCGCGAGGAGGACGACGGCTGGCGGTACAGCGGACCGGTCGTGCCCTTCCCCGACGCCCGGCCCATGGCCAGGGTGCCGGCCGGCGGCTGGGACAGTCCGCCCGACGATGCCGGGCGACTCATCGGCGCCTTCGACAGCGCGTACGCCGGTGTGCTGGATTCGCTCGACGCCGCGTGGGCCGACGGTGGCGCGAGCAGTCTGACCGCGGCGGTGCGGGCCATGGGCAGGCTGGAGTCTCCCGCCGTGGAGCTGATGGAGATGCGGATCCCCGGCTCCCAGGAGACGTACGGCCCGCAGTTCCGCCCGGTCTGACCGTTCGCCCCCCGACTCCCGCGCGGACTGCGGGGGAACGGCCAGGAGGCGGTGGTGGTCACTCCACCGGATTCTCGATCAGCGTGATCCGGTTGCCGTCGGGGTCGTGGAGCGCGGCGAATCGTACGGTCTGTGCTCCGGGCTGGACCGTCCCGGCCGTGAGACCGCGTGCCGCGAGGTCGGCGAGAGCCTGGTCGAGGTCGTCCACGTTCAGGTTGAGCAGCGTCGAACCGGCGTGTTCGGGGTCCTGGAACACCTGGATCCAGCCGGTGGAGGTGAGGTGCCAGTCCGCGAGCCCGGGCATGGGCCGCAGGTCGGCGGGCCGTCCCAGCAGCCGTTCGTACCAGGCCACCGCCCGCTCGATGTCACTCACCGGGGCGACCGCGAGAACGCGTGTGATGGTCATGGGGCAGATCTCTTCTCGCTGGGGGTGCAGTGTGTTCGGGACGCCCGGGTACCCAGGCCTCACGGCTTCTGTCCCCACGCCATCGCCATACCCGGTCCGAACTCGGCCAGGTCGGGGGATGCCAGGTAGGCGAGGGCCTCGTCGACGACGGCGGAGTCGACGAGGCCTGTCTCCACCAGGGCGGGCCGCATCCTGTTCCATGTCTCGGACCAGAAGCGGGCCAGGGGGCGGTCGGCGACCAGCGGCGGGCAGACGAGCTCTCCGGCGACCCGCCGGAGGCCCTCCTCGCGCAGGAAGTGCGGATAGGCGGGGACGGTGGACGTGTCGGTGCCGATGGTCGTCCTCAGCGCCTGCCACATGGCGTCCATGGTCCGGCGGTAGGCCGACCCCGGGTCCAGGACGTTCGGCATCTCCACGGCGTCGCCGAGCACGAGCCACCCGCCCGGGTTCAGCCACTCCGCGAGCCGAGCGATGAGCCGGCGGCGTTCGGGGAGGTGCATGAGCACGAACCGGGCGTGAATCAGGTCGAAGCCGCCCAGGTCCAGAGCCTCGTCCCGGAGATCCGCGGTGACCACCCGCAGGCGTGCGTCGGCCAGGGAGCCGAGGCCACTGGTGTCCCGGTCCAGGGCGACCACCTCGCCGGCGCCCGCCTCGTCCAGGAGCCACCGCAGGACGGTGCCGGTCCCGGCTCCCACCTCCAGGCAGCGTCCGCCCCGCGCCGTGCCCAGGGCGAGCAGCCGACGAACGGTGACCGGGTCGTACACGAGCGCGGCCGCGTCGATCCGTTCCGCTTCCTCGGGGTGCTCCGGTTCGAACAGGTCCTTGCCGTAGTCGCCCTCGGAGACCGGAGCGCCGCTCACGTCCCGAACTCCCCGCGCCGACCTCCCGTGGCCGCCCTGTCCGTCCATGCCATGAGAACTCCCTGAGCAGTGAAGATCCGCCGTCTCTCAGGGTGGCAGCAATCCGTTGGGGCCGCAGAGCGTCGGGAGGCGGTAACGCTCGGCCTCCGCCTCCGGTGTGAGCGCCGAAACCCGCCGGCACCGCTCCGATAACATCATCGGTCTCACGGTGATCGTCCTGATCGCCCGACCTTCACCAGAACACCTTGCGGTCTGGCCAGAAGGGTGAGCCCGGATGACCAGCACCCAACACATCGGCCAAAACAGTTGATATCAGGAACATCGCGAAAGCCCTCGCGAGCAAGCAGCAGCATCGTGTCCGCCGTACGGCGTCGGCCCCAGCCGGTTCTGTGGGCCGCGGCGGGCGTGGCGGTCCTGGGCTTCCTCATCGCGCTGGAGATCGTCGCGCGGCGGTACGGCGAGCCCGGGCCGATCACCAACCTGGGGCGGGAGTTCGTCCTCGCCCCGCACTCGGGACCGCTGCTGTACGCCGGCCTGGCGCTGATGATGGTGGTGCTCTCCTGGCGGGAACGGTTCGTCGCGGCCGGGGCGGCCATCGGTATCGACGTCGTCCTCACGCTGGTGCGCTGGGTGGTCGGCGCCGACCTGAACTTCGGCAGCGGTGCGCTGTGGGTGCTGCTGGGCTGCGCGGTCGTCGCGGTCGTACGCCGCACCGGCCGGGAACGTGCCCTGCTGCTGAAGGGCGTCGGGCTGGGCCTGCTCCTCGTGGGGGGCCACAAGACGGGTGACACCTGGCTGCTCATCACGTCGAAGACACGGCACGCGGTGCTCGATCCGTACGTGGCGACCGCCGATCACGCGCTGGGCAACCCCTCATGGCTGGTGGGCCGCCTGGTCGCGGCCACCGACCCGATCGGCACCCACGTCCTGAACGCGGTCTACGGTCAGCTTCCCCTGGCCGCGGCCCTCTTCGGGCTGTACCAGCTGCGCAACGTCGCCGCCGACCGCGGCTTCCCGGGCCATCACCTGGTGCGCACGTTCCTGGTCATCGGGCTGCTCGGCCCGGCCATCTACATGATCTTCCCGGTGGTCGGTCCGGTCTTCGCCTACAGCGCCGAGGGCGGGCCGTGGGCGGTGGCCGACCTGTGGCCGAACACGGCGCCGCCGCTCGGAGCGCTGCACGCGGTCCCGTTCGACGAGATCACCCCGCGCAACTGCATGCCCAGCCTGCACACGGCCTGGGCCACCACGCTCTTCATCCACTCGCGCAAGGCACCGCGCGTCATGCGCTGGGTGGGCGCCTTCTGGCTGGTCGCCACACTCACCGCCACGCTGGGATTCGGTTACCACTACGGCGCGGACCTCCTGGCCGGGGTGGTGTTCGCGCTCACCGTCGAGGCGGCGATGCGCTCCTTCGACCGTGGCTGGGAACGCGCCGGAGCCCAGTTCGTCACCTACGGGGCGATCGTGTTCACCGCGCTCCTCCTGTCGTACCGCTTCCTGCCACTGGACATGGCCCGGCACCCCTTCGTGTCCGGCCCCCTTCTCCTCCTGGCGACCGGCTCCGTGATCCACCTCTACGTCCGGATCACCGGCCTCTGGGACGCGACACCGGGCCCGAAGCCGGCCCTCGCGCAGCAGGTGGAACCGGAGCCCGCACTCCAGCAGGCGTAGTCCGCGCCGGTCAGGCAGGGAGGTCGGGCCGGTCCTCGTCGAGTTCGAACCACACGGTCTTGCCCTCAGGCTCCGGGCGGACGTTCCACTGGTGGGCCAGCAGATCGAGGAGGACCAGGCCGCGGCCCGAGGAGGAGAGCTCGCCGGGCGCGCGCCGGTGAGGGACGTCGTCGCTGCGGTCGGTGACCTCCACGCGCAGCCGGCGGTGCTCCGGCGAGCCACTGATCTCGGCCCGCAGGACGGCGGCCTGCTCGGTGTGGACCAGGACATTGCCGAGGAGCTCGGAGGTGAGCAGGACGGCCGTGTCGACCTGGTCGGGACTCGCCCAGTCGTGGAGCAGACCCTGGAGCTCCATCCGGGCTTCGGACAGGCCACGGGCCTGGTCCTGTTCGAGGGTGAGGAAGAGCCGGCGCTCGGGCGGGGCGACCCCCGGCTCGCCCGCGTCGCGGCGGAGCAGGAGCAGAGCGATGTCGTCCTCGGTGAGCGACGCGTGCTGCGGGTGATCTCCCGGTTCCTGGGGGGCGACGACCGCGTTCAGCAGACGGTCCGCCATGCCGTCGAGGTCCTCGGACGAACCGGGGGAGAGGGCGTTGCGTACCCGGAGCCAGCCCGAGTACATGTCGTGACCGCCGGTCTCGATCAGACCGTCGGTGCACAGCATGAGCACCTCGCCCTCGTTCAAAGTGAGGACGTTCACCGGATAGTCGTCCTCCCCGAGATTCAGCCCCAGGGGAAGCCCGCCGCCCAGGTGCTTGAGCAGGCAGGTTCCGTCCGGGAGCCGCAGGACGGGGTGCGGGTGCCCGGCGCGGGCGATGCGCAGGGTGCCGGTGGCCGGGTCCGCCTCCATGTAGATGCAGGTGGCGAAACGGTCCTCGTCCAGCGCCGCGAGGAACTGCGAGGCCCTCACCAGGACGGCGTCGGGCCCGTGCCCCTCGGCCGCGTAGGCGTGGATCGCCGTACGCAACTGGGACATCAGCCCCGCGGCGTGCACGTCGTGCCCCTGGACGTCACCGATCACCAGGCCCAGGCGCCCGTTGGGCAGGCTGAGGCTGTCGAACCAGTCACCGCCGACCATCAGACCGCCGCCGGTGGGGACGTACCGTGCGGCGACGGTGAGGCCGTCCACGCCGGGGCCGATACGGCTCATGCTGCTGCGCAGGCTCTGCGAGAGGGCCAGATCGGCCTCGTCGGTGTACGTGCGCTCGATGCTCTGGCCGAGCAGGCGGGCCACGGTGGCCAGCAGCGCGCGGGCCCCCTCGGTCATCTCCAGCGGGGCGCTGAACCCGGCCACCCAAACGCCGGTGACCTGTCCGTAGGTGGTCAGCGGCAGATAGGCCCAGGCCTCGTGGCCCTTCTGCTCGCAGGACTGTCCGACGGGGAACCGGGTCCGGTACTCGTCCGACGAGGAGAGGAAGACGGGCCGCCCCGTCCGGACGGCCTGCGCCGCCGGGTGATCGCTGCCAAGAGTGACCCGGAAGTCGTCGGCCCCGCAGTCGGTGAATCCGAGCTGCGCCACGCAGTGCAGCCGCTCGCGGTCCGACCGCAGGACCAACTGGCTGCGCAACGGCAGCGACGCGTCGGCCAGCCGGGGGACGAGGGCCAGCGTCTCGCGCAACGTCTCGGCCCGCGCGAGCGCGTGTCCCACCAGGAGATCGGCCTCACGGCCGCGCAGACGGTCCGACGGATCACCCGATCCGTCACCGACGGGGCCCGCCATCCGGTTGAGCGCCTCGACCTGGCGCACCTCGTCGTACTCCTCTGAGCCGCGCCGCTCCCGCCCTCCACCCACCTGCGCACTCCCGTCACTGCTCGGCGGTTTCCGTCCCCCCATGCTCCGTCGGGCCCGGGCGGGCCGCCTCCCCAGCGCGCCGATCGTCGACGACCGGTCCGGTGGTCCGCACGACCGGGTCCGGCGCCCCGCCACGGCGATCGCGGGCCCGGACCGGGGAATCCGGCTCTCCGGTGCCGGGCGTCCGTACTCGTTCGGCCCACTCGTTCGGCCCACCGGGCGCGCGGGCCTCGTGACCGGACGGCACGGTGGTGGTGCCGACGCGGAGCAGGGGTCGGCGGCGTCGTGGAGGCCGCCGGATCGTCCACCGCGCACGCGGCGACCGGCACTCGGGAGCGTTCATCAGGAGGTCTCGTGCACGACAAGCCGCTCCTCAAGAGTGTCGGTGAGCTTCTGCACCGGCGGCACGGCGTCTCGACGCGCGCCGCCAGGCCGACGCCGGACGGGTTCGTCCTGGACAACGCGAAGGTCGCCGCGTTCACCGTCGGCACGATCAGCACCGAGGACGAGGTGGCGCTCGCCGACGAGGTGGCCGAGCTGCTCCCGCACCACTGGGACATGCCCACCAAGTCGGTCGAGGCGCTGACCCCGCTCGTCGACCACCTCGGCGGCCAGCCGCAGCTGATGGCCTGGCTCGACCACCAGCCGGGCCTGCCCCGGTTGACGGCACGGATCTACGTCCTGCTGGGTCACCTCGACCAGTACAGCGAGGACAGCGCCGTCCTCGACGCGGTGCGACACGCCAGGTCCCAGAACCCCTATCCCACCGGGCTCCGCGGCTACCTGACCCCGGAGACCAACGACGAGACCCTCGGCGGTCTCGCGTTCCGGATCGAGGAACTCCTGGGTGACAACCGCCAGGAGGACGCCACCGCGCTCGCCCTGACGACCGCGGACTGGCTGCGCCGCGCCGCCCGGGACGCCGAGAACCCGAACGCCGACGTCCGCGAGATGGGCGAGCTGATGGGCCACCTGCACGACGACATCAGCGAGGCCGCACCGCGTTCGTAGCGCGGAAGCACGAGCAAGTACCAGTAAGCACGAGCAAGTACCGGTAAGCGCGGGCAAGCACTGGTAGGCACGAGGAAGCCCGAGTCCAGGGGCCCGTGTCCGTCCTCCGCATCCATCGACACCCTGTCGCGCGAAAAGGGTTACATCGCGCCCAAAGAGGGCGCCGATCGGTGACGAGAGGAACATCATGATCGTCAAGAAGCTGCACGAAGCGGGCGTCCAGAGCGAACACGCCTATGTGGCGGCCTTCGGCTCCATCGGCCTGTCGCTCGTCTCCTGGCTGGCGTCCAACAAGCAGGAGAACATCGAACGGGCCGACCGCTGGGGCATCTTCGTGGGGGAGTGGGCGCCGACCTTCTTCGCCCTCGGCCTGGCCCTGGCCAACTACGAGAAGGCGGACCTCTACGCGGCCGACGGCTGAGGCAGGGGCGCCGGACTCCCCGCCGGCGGCGAACGGTCGAGAAGTGACCGTGGACGACGGCTTTCGGGCAGGATGACCTCATGACAAAACTGTCCGCACGGTCGGTCGGTCGTGGCTCCTCCGGTTCGGTGCTGTCGTTGTGGTCGCAGGACTCCGTCCTGTCCATCGGCTCGGTTGGGTCGGTGCTGTCCGTGGGATCGGTCGGCTCGGCCCTGTCGGTGGGGTCGATCGGGAGCGCTCTGTCCTTCGGGTCGATCGGCTCGTCCCTGTCGCTGATCTCGGCGGGCTCGTGGCTCAGCACGGGCTCCGTCCTGTCCGCGCAGTCCCGCTGGTCGGTACTGTCCTGGCGCGCCTCCCACGGCTTCCTGGCCGCCGGCGCGGTGGGCGCGGCGGCGGGAGGCGTCGTGCTGGCGGCCCAGTTGCTGCGCACGGCCCGGGAGGACTGAACCGTCGGCCTCCTGACCTCACCGGTCAGGCCCGCGGCTCGCGTCGACCCACAGCACCGCCATGTCCAAGACATACGAGGCGCGATCGCTGACCAGCCGGGCGGTTGCCCGCGCGGTGTCGTCCGGGACCTGCCGCGCGGCTCAGCGGACTGGCCGGCTCGCCGTCGCGTCACCGTCCTCAGGCCGGCAGGTCCCTGCCGGGATCGATGACCCAGTGGTTGGACTGGATGACGCGCCCCGCGAACTCCACCTCGACCTGGGTGAGGAGCCGGAAACCGACGGAGCGGCAGACGCCGTTCGAGGCCGCGTTCCGGGTCGCCGGAAAGGCGTGCACCCTGCCCCAGCGGTCCTGGTCCCGTGCCTGCTCCAGGAGGACGCGGACGGCGCGCTTGCCCAGACCCCGTCCCTGGAACTCGGGCAGGACCATCCAGCCGATCTCGGAGATCGGCCCGTCCTCGCCGTCGTGCGACCAGAGGGCCACCGATCCCGCCACGACGCCGGGGTCGCCCGCGTCGGGAACGATCATCCTGATCCACTCCCGGTCGGCCGCGGCCTGTTCGGCGTCCCTGCGGACCTTGTCGGCCATGCCGTCCGCCGGGAGCGGTCCGCCGAGGTCGGTCATCATCGCGGGATCGCACCGCATCCGGACATACGCCTCGACGTCGTCCGGCGTGACGTTGCGCAGCTGCACCTGTTCCTCCTCGATCGCCTCCGGGAGACCCTGACAAGGGGCCCCGCGGTCCGCCCCGCGACTCACGAAGCCGTCACACGCACGCCGGCCGGCACGGCCCACCACTGGTCCGGGCGGTCCACGACAGGAGACTTCGGGCCGGTCCCGATGAACCGGGCGAGCCGCAGCAGGTAGGCGGCGATGCCCGACGCCCCCTGCATCCACGCGGTACCGGGCGGCAGCAGGGGGTCGTCGTCGCGGTACTCCAGGAACCGCCAGCGGGCACCCGACGCGTCCTGGATCGCCCGCTCCACGAGAGCGTCGCCCATCGTGCGGGCTCCCAGCAGGAGCGTCTCCGACAACTCCGTGCCCGCGCTGTCCTGCGCGGCGTCCAGGAGGACGTCGCCGACGCCCGCCGTTCCGCAGCAGCGGCCGTCGTTGTCCCAGAACCCGGGGCGGAGCCGTTCGGGCACCCCCGATGTGAGGAGGGAGGTCAGACAACGCCGGCGCAACTCGTCGACCGGGAAGCCGGCCACGTCCGTGACACCGGCGTACGAGAGGGCCGAGAACAGGTGCGAGGTGCCGGCCGGACCGTGGCACCAGGTGTACGTGAGCGGCTCCACCTCCCGCTTCGACGGCGGGATGGTGTGCGGGACGATGAAGCCGTCGTCGTCGAGCAGGCCCACCGACAGGACGTGCCGGGCGCCCTCGACCGCGGCCTCGACGAAGTCCGCCCGGCCGAGTGAAGCACCCGCCACGGCCAGCGCGGCGGCCACCCCGGCGGTGCCGTGGGAGTAGTTCGGCGCCCGCGACGGTGTGGTCGGCGCGATGCCCCAGTCCAGCCCCGCCTCCGTGCGGTCGGCCGCGCGCAGCAGTGCCTCGCCGCCGGTCGTCGCGATCGCGTCGGCGAACTCGCCCCCGGCCCAGACGGCCGTCATGACGACACCCGCGGACCCCATGATGATGTCGTTCAGCGGGGCGTCGGAGCCCGGTTCGAAACCGACGGTCGTCTTCCAGCCGTCGGGGGTCGTCAGGTCGTCCAGCCGCCGAAGGGCGATGGATTCCTCGCCGGGGGCGAGCAGTTTCAACGCCGTGGCGTCGCCGGCCAGCCCGTCGTACAGGGACGGCTCGACGCGGCCCTTCGCCTGCGCGGACAGCCTCGTCACGATCCCGTCGGCCAGGGCTCGTTCCCGCTCGTTCAGGTCACGGTGCTGCGCGATCTCCGCCAGTACCGGCGCCAGGCCCGCGATCCCGGAGTAGAGCGAGTCGCGGTCCTTCGCCGGTGTCGCGTCCCGCCGGTCCCCGGACACCGTCTCGGGGAACCATGGGCCCTCGTCCTCGCGCACCTGGTCCAGTACCCAGGACCACGCCGCCTCGCCCAGCTGCCTGTATTCCTTGCTCGTCGCCACCCGGCAACGTTACAACCAGGCCCGCCCGGCCAGTAGGCCGCGGCTATGGGAGGTGAGGTGGAGCCGGGACGACCGCCGTTCGGCGCCGGGTCACGAGGAACAGCGTCACTCCGCCGACCAGGACGAGTGCGCCGACGGCCAGCAGTATCCGCGGGTCGAGCAGGCCCTCGGTGCAGCTGCCGCCGTACGTCGAGGTGGTGCAGTAGGTGCCGGGGCCGTGTCGGTTGAGGTAGCCGAGGAGGAACAGCGGCAGGCTCGCACTCGACACCAGACCCGGCAGGCCCCGCCAAGCGTCATGGCGCGTCGCGAGCACGATGGTGGCGATCAGTGGAACCGGCAGGATGAAGAGCCCGATCGAGAGCACGCTCAGCAGTGCCAGCAGGTAGGCCGCTCCGGTCAGCGCCCATCCCGTGAAGAGCAGCCAGTCACGTCTCCTGAGGGGCATGGGTCCTTCCTTCCCCTCGGACACGCCTCTTCACCGTGCGGGGACGTACCACTTGGTCTCACCGTCGAGAGGCCGTCGGTCGGGACGGCGATCCATGTCCGGCCGGCCCGACCACCGTTGGCGTTTATCGGCGTGCGTCCGCTGGACCCCTCACGTTACGGTGACGTCGTCCGGGTGCGCAGGCAACGGCTACTTCTCCTGTCAAGAGAGCAACGCGGGTTCGAATCCCGTCGCCGGCCCCGGCCGGTGTCGTCCAGTGGCCCAGGACGCTACGTCGCCGTCGCCGACCCTGATCTCCGGACACCCGACGCGGTCGGCCGTCACGGGGGAGTGGCGGCCGATCCGCAGGACTCCGATGTAATCGATGTAAACGGTTCGTGCGGAGGTGTTCGGCGTCCCGGACGGCTCCCTCATCCGCCCGAACTCTCCCGCACGATCAGCTGATGTCGGGCGACGTGCTCCGCCGATCCCGTGCCCATGTCGGGCCGCTCGATGCGGTCGAGGAGCAGATCGACCGCCGCCCGGGCGATGCCCTCCTTGTCGGGGGCCACCGTCGTGATCGTCGGGATGCTGTACCGCGACGCCTCGATGTCGTCGAAGCCGACCACGTCGATGTCGTCCGGCACCCGCAGCCCTCGGTCGTGAAGTGCGCGTACCGCGCCGAGAGCCAGGTGGTCGTTGAGACACAGGAGTGCGTCCGGCCGCTCGGGGCGCTCGACCAGCTGGGCCGCGGCGCGCGCTCCGTCGAGCCAGTGGAAAGCGTCCACCGGAGCGACGAGATCACCGTCGAACGGCAGGCCGGCGGCTTTCAGGGCCTCGGCGTAGCCGATGGTGCGCAGCCGGTCGGTGCCCTGCCGGCCGCGCAGCGATCCGCCGACCACGGCGATCCGCCGGCGCCCTCGGGCGAGCAGGTGGGCGGTGGCCTCGCGGGCGGCGGCGATGTTGTCGATGCCCACGTGGTCCAGGCTGCCGGGGGTGTGCCGCTCGCCGAGCAGCACGACGGGCAGGTGCTTCTCGTGGTGGTCGAGGTCGCGCTGGCGCAGGGTCAGGGCGCTGAGGATGACGCCGTCGGTGAACTGGGCGTCGAAGCCGTTCAGCGCCGACAGCTCGCGGTCCCTGCGACTGCCCGTCGCGTGGATGAGGACCGTGCAGCCCCTGCGGTCGGCCGCGGCCATCACGTGTTTGGCCAGCTCGGAGAAGTAGGCGACGTCCAGCTCGGGCACGGCCAGAGTGATCATTCCCGAACGGCCGCGCCGCAGTTGGCGGCCCGCGATGTTGACGCGGTATCCCAGTTCCTCGATCGACTCGCGTACGGCGGCCCGCGTCTCGGGCGAGACGTGTTCGAAGTCGTTGATCACGTTGGACACGGTCTTGGGCGAGACCCCCGCGTGCGCCGCGACGTCCTTGATCCTGACCCTTGCCGCCACCTGTGTCCTCCTCAGCCCCCGGCGATCGTATCCGGCCTCACGAAGGGGGTCCCGCGTCGGGGCTCGCTTCGCCCAGGGTATTTACATCGATGTAATCGCATGGTGGCATAGGCGCCGCAACGATCGCCGGCACGAAGCGAGACGCACATGAGTTCTCCCCAGCCCCAGGACGTTCCGCGTCCCGAGTACCCCCGGCCCCAGTTCGCCCGCACGGACTGGCTGAACCTCAACGGCAGGTGGCAGTTCGAGATCGACCGGTCGGACTCGGGTCTCGAACGCGGCCTGCGCGAGCGTGACCTGACGGACGCGATCACCGTGCCGTTCTGCCCCGAGTCGGAACTGTCCGGAATCGGCGACACGGACTTCATGGAAGCCGTCTGGTACCGCCGCACCGTCCGGATACCCGAGCAGTGGGGCGACGCCCGCGTGCTGCTGCACTTCCAGGCCGTCGACCACGACACGACCGTCTGGGTCAACGGCACCGAAGTGGCCCGCCACCGCGGCGGCTTCACCCCCTTCACCGCCGACCTCGACGGCGTCGCCGCACCCGGCACCGAGGCGACCGTCGTGGTCCGGGCCCGCGACACCCGGCACGGTCCCCAGGCCCGCGGCAAGCAGGCGACCTGGTACGCCAACACCCACTGCCACTACACCCGTACCACCGGCATCTGGCAGACGGTGTGGATGGAGCCGGTGCCCCGCGCCGCCCGGCTCAAGCGGCCGCGCATCACCCCCGACCTCGGTTCGGGCGCCTTCCACCTGGAACTCCCCGTCACCGCCAACCTCCCGGGCCACCGCGTGCGGGCCGTGCTCACGAGCGCCGGGGCCGAGGTCGTACGGGCCGAGGCGCGCGCCGATCTGGACCTGTGCCCGCGCCTCACGCTCACCGTGCCGGCCGACGCCGTCCGTCCGTGGTCCCCTGCGGACCCGCACCTGTACGACCTGCGCCTCGAACTCGTCGACGCCGAGGGGTCGTTGGTCGACGCCGCCGACTCCTACGCCGGACTGCGCTCCGTCGCCCTGCGGGGCAAGCAGGTGCTGATCAACGGGGAGCCCGTGTTCCAGCGGCTCGTCCTGGACCAGGGCTACTA
Organism: Streptomyces sp. NBC_01428; assembly: GCF_036231965.1. NCBI lineage: Bacteria > Bacillati > Actinomycetota > Actinomycetes > Kitasatosporales > Streptomycetaceae > Streptomyces > Streptomyces sp. NBC_01428. The sequence continues at coordinate 8,630,671 of NZ_CP109499.1, forward strand.
CCCCGACGGCCTGATGACCGCACCCTCCGACGAGGCCCTCGTCCGCGACATCGAGCTCGGCCTGGCCGCCGGATTCAACGGCGCCCGCCTGCACCAGAAGGTCTTCGAGGAGCGTTTCCTCCACCACGCCGACCGCCTCGGCTACCTGGTCTGGGGCGAGTTCGGCGACTGGGGCTGCGAGACGGGTGTGCGCGACGACAACCAGCAGCCCACCGCCTCGTACACCGCCCAGTGGCTGGAAGCGCTGGAACGCGACTACTCGCACCCCTCGATCATCGGCTGGTGCCCGCTCAACGAGACCTACCAGCACCTGCACGACCGCATCACCCAGCTCGACGACGTGACCCGGGCGATGTACCTCGCCACCAAGGCGATGGACACCACCCGCCCGGTCGTCGACGCCTCCGGCTACGCCCACCGCGTCGCCGAGACGGACGTCTACGACTCCCACTGCTACGAGCAGGACCCGGAGGCTTTCGCCAAGATCATGGGCGGTCTCGCCGAGGACGAGCCCTACCTCAACACCGGTCCCGACCAGGCCGCATGGTCCCTGCCGTATCGCGGACAGCCCTACTTCTGCAGTGAGTTCGGCGGCATCTGGTGGGACCCGCAGGCGGTCGCGACCGCGGCCGGCAACGAGACCGGCGACTCCTGGGGCTACGGCGAACGACCGCGCACCGCAGCGGAGTTCACCTCCCGGTTCACCGGACTCGTGGACGTGCTCCTCGACGACCCGGACATGTTCGGGTACTGCTACACGCAACTCACGGACGTCTTCCAGGAGCGCAACGGCGTCTACGCCTTCGACCGCTCCGAGAAGGTCGACACCACCCTCCTGCGGGACGCCCAGCGGCGCGCCGCGGCCTTCGAACGCCGCTGAACCCCCTGTCTCCGGTCAGGCACCGGTCCTGACCGCTCCCTGCTTTTATAACGATGTAAGGAGGGCTCATGAGCGATCTCCCCCCGAACCCCGGCAACGGCGCCCGTCTCTCCCGGCGCCGCCTCCTCACCGCCTCACTCGCCTCCGCGGGAGCGCTGGCCGCCGGCAGTGCGCTGAGCGGCTGCGGCTCCGCGCTGGCCGCCGACGACACGACCGTGCGCCTCTGGGACCTGTTCAGCGGCGCCGACGGCGGACTGTTCAACACCATGGTCGACGCCGGGAAGCCCGACATGCCGGGCACCCGCATCGACCGGACCGTCCTCGAGTGGGGATCGCCCTACTACACCAAGCTGGCCATGGCCTCGGCCGGCGGCCGAGGCCCCGACGCGGCCATCGCCCACATGTCCCGGCTCGCCGGCTACGCGCCCACCGGCCTCCTCGACCCGTGGGACCTGGACACCCTCGCCGAATTCGGCGTGAGCCAGGACGACTTCGCCGAGGCGGTGTGGGCCCGCACCCAGTACCGGAACCGGACCTACGCGATCCCGCTCGACACCCACCCCTTCATCGTCTTCTACCACCCCGAACCCGCCCGGAAAGCCGGTCTGGTCACCGCCGACGGCACCCTGGACATGGACGCCTTCTCGTCACCCGACCGCTTCCTGGCGGCCGGGCGCGAACTCGCCAAGGCCTCCGGCAAACAGGGCATCGCCTTCGGCTACGTCACCGACGCCTCGCAGGGGTGGCGGCTGTTCTACGGCCTCTACCAGCAGACCGGGGGCCGCTTCGAGCTTCCCGAGGGCGGTCCCGCCGAGGTCGACGAGGACCGCATGGCCGAAGTCATCGCCTTCATGGCCAAGCTCGTCGACGGCAGGACCAATCCGCACCGGCTCGACTACCCCTCCGCGATCGCGGCCTTCGCCAACCGGCAGACCGCGATGATCCTGTCCGGCGAATGGGAACTGGGCACCTTCCGCGCGGCCGACAAGAACGTCGAAGCGGCCCCCTTCCCCACCGTGTTCGGCACCCCCGCCGTCTACGCCGACTCGCACTCCTTCGTCCTGCCCCGCCGCCCGAACGCCGACCCGGCCCACCGCAGGCGCACCCAGCGAGCCGTGGCCGCGCTCCTCAAGGCCTCCCGGGTGTGGGCGACCGCCGGCCACATCCCGGCGTACAGCCCCGTCACCCGCACCGCGGACTACGGCCGGCTGCGACCCCAGTCCCACTACGTCGCCGCCCAGAACCACGTCGTCCTGGACCCGCCCGTGTGGTTCGCGGGCGCCGGCTCCGACTTCCAGAACGCCATGTCGCAGGTCCTCCAGCAGGCCATGCTCGACGGCCTCGCGCCCGACCGCGCGGCCCGCGCGATGGTGCGCCGTCTCAACACCTTCCTCTCGAAGCCCAGCCCGGCCTGACACCGGCCGATCCGCCCGCGCAGGAGGCACAACGATGTCCTCTCCCACCGTTCCACCCCGCACCTCCGCCCGCCCCGCACGCCGTTCCGTTCCGCCGGGCCTGCTCTTCGCGCTCCCCTTCCTCGTCCTGTTCGGCCTCTTCATGGTCTGGCCGCTGGTGCAGGGGCTGTGGATGAGCCTGACCGACACGTCGCTGTCGGCGCACAGTCCCTCGTTCATCGGTGCGGACAACTTCAGCGAGGCACTCCAGGACGCCGAGATGTGGCGCTCGCTCGGTCACACGCTGCTGTTCACCCTGGTCTCGACCGTCCCTCTCGTCGCCGTGGCGCTCGGCATGGCGCTGCTCGTGCACACCGGCCTGCCCGGCCAGTGGGTGTGGCGGCTGGCGTTCTTCGCCCCCTACCTGCTGCCGGTCGGCGTCGTGAGCCTGCTGTGGATGTGGCTCTACCAGCCCGACCTCGGGCTCTACAACCATCTCCTCGGCGTCCTCGGACTGGACGGATACGCCTGGCTGAGCGACGAGTCGGTGGCCCTGTGGGCGATCGTCCTCACCACGCTCTGGTGGACGGTCGGCTTCAACTTCCTGCTCTACCTCGCCGCCCTGCAGTCCATCCCTGACCACCTGTACGAGGCGGCCGCCATCGACGGCGCCGGTGCCTGGCGCCGTCTGTGGTCGATCACGCTGCCCCAGCTCGGGCGTATCACCGGCGTGATCACCGTCCTCCAGATCCTCGCCTCGCTGAAGGTCTTCGACCAGATCTACCTGCTCACCAAGGGCGGTCCGAACAACTCCACCCGACCGGTCATCGAGTACATGTACGACGTCGGATTCACCGGCTACCGGCTCGGTTACGCCTCGGCGATCAGCTACATCTTCTTCGCCCTCGTCCTGCTCGCCTCCGCAGCGCAGTTCGCTGCCCTCCGCCGCCGGGAGAAGTGATCATGGCCACCACCGAACTGCCCGCCGGGCCACCGAGGACGAGTCCGGACACCGCCCGTCCCGGCGCACCGCGCAGGCGGCCGGCCGAGCGTCGTACGGCACCACGCGAAGGCCGGCCCCTCACCCTCGGCGAGAGCCGCACGACCCGTGTCCTCGCCCTCGTCGTCCTCGGCGTGCTGGCCCTCGTATGGCTGCTGCCCATGGCCTGGGCGCTGCTGACCGCCTTCAAGTCGGAACAGGACGCCAGCGACCCGGTCCACTGGTTCTGGCCCGGTTCCGGATTCACCCTGGACCGCTTCACCGACGTGATCACCCGGGGCGACCTGCCCCTGTGGATGTTCAACAGCCTCTTCATCTCGGCGGCCGTCACCGTCATCACCGTCGCCGTGTCCGCGATGGCCGGGTACGCCTTCTCCCGCACCCTGTTCACGGGACGCCGCGCCCTCTTCGCCGTCACCGTCGCCTCGATGCTGGTGCCGCCGCAACTGCTGATCGTCCCCTGGTTCCAGCAGATGCTCACGCTGAACCTGAGCGACACCTACGCCGCGGTGATCCTGCCCCAGACCGTGGCACCGATCATGGTCTTCATCCTGAAGAAGCACTTCGACTCGCTCCCCAGGGAGCTGGAGGAGGCGGCGCGCATCGACGGGGCGGGCCCCTGGCGCATCTTCTGGTCCGTCCTGCTGCCGCTGTCGCGGCCCATGCTCGCCGCCGTCTCGATCTTCGTGTTCATCGGCGCCTGGAACAACTTCCTGTGGCCGTTCATCTCCACCTCCGACCCGTCCCTGATGACGCTCCCGGTCGGCATCACCTCGGTGAAGAACGCGTACGGACTCCAGTACGCCCAGACCATGGCCTCGGCCGTCGTCGCCGCGCTGCCTCTGGTGCTGGTCTTCCTCTTCTTCCAGCGGCAGATCGTCAAGTCCGTCGCCACCACGGGGCTCGGAGGACAGTAGGCCGGGGAGCGGGCGGAGGGGACGGGAGGGGAGCCGCTCACCGCGAGCGGCTCAGGGCATCCGGCCGCTCACGCCACCCGGTCGTGCTCCAGCTCGCGCTTCAGGTTGCGCAGCGTGATCTCGATGTTGCGTGCCTGGAAGGCGGCGAACGTCCTGCCCGACGTGACGACCCAGTCGAAGGCGCGGGCCACGAACGCCGGCCACGTCCGGCGGTCGTCGGTCCACGTCTCCGTCACCCGGGTACCGCCGTCGACCGCCTCGAAGCGGTACTCCCACGTCGCGATCGGAGCCCGCAGCCGGGGGCTGCCGACACCGATCGCGCAGACGCGGAACGCGAAGCGGCTTCCCGGATCCGCCGCCGTGACTTTGCACCGGGTGACCCACCGGAACATCCCGCGCTTGTTGCGTCCGACGAAGGTGGTGCCCAGGGCGGCCGGACCGGCCGGGGACCCGGCCGTCGTGCCCCGGTTCTCCGGACTCCAGCGGCCCATGTCCGCCGGGCTGCTCACCGCCCGGAAGGCGGCCTCGGGCGACACGCCGTCGACGATGATGCTGCTGCTCACGGTGAACACACGGGTCACTGCACGCCTCCCGACCGATCGGACACGAAATTACCGCCGAGTAGGGATCATGGCATGCACGACGCCCCGCGCCCAGGGCAGGGGCGGCGCGAGGCGACGGGATGCCCGACGATCCGCCGCGTTCCACAGGTCGATCTTGGAATGTACGGGGCTTTGGCATTGCTGCACGCCTGGGGGCCTCACACTGGTCCCAGAGGTGCTCCGGGCAATGGTGCTCGGCACGACCGGACCCGGGAACCGTCAGCGATCTCCGTCCTGACCGCTCCCACGTCCCCTGCCCGCTGTCCTCGAAAGGTTTCCCCGCACCATGCCCCTGGCTCTGCTGGCCCTGGCCGTCGTCGCGTTCGGCATCGGCACGACCGAGTTCGCCACGATGGGGCTGCTGCCCCAGATCGCCGACGGAATCGACGTGTCCGTACCGCAGGCCGGCAACGTCGTCTCGGCGTACGCGCTCGGCGTCGTCGTGGGCGCTCCGATCCTGACGGGCATCGGCGCGCGCATCCCGCACAAGCGGCTGCTGCTGCTCCTGACCGGCCTGTTCGTGATCGGCAACGTCGCCTCCGCGCTCGCTCCCACCTTCGGTACCCTCTTCGCCGCCCGCTTCCTCGCGGGGCTGCCGCACGGCGCCCTGTTCGGTGTCGGTGCCGTCGTCGCCTCCCGCCTGGTCGCCCCCGACCGTGCGGCACGAGCGGTCTCGAAGATGTTCCTCGGCCTCACCGTCGCCAACATCGTCGGGGTGCCCCTCGTCACCGCCCTCGGCCAGCACCTGGGCTGGCGGTCCGCGTACGGCGCCGTCGGGGTCATCGGCCTCATAGCCCTGGCGGCCCTGGCCGCCTTCGTCCCGCACCAGCCTCGTGGACAGCAGTCCGGCATCCGCCACGAACTACGGGCCATGGGCAACCGGCAGGTCGCGATGGGCCTGATCACCGCCGTCGTCGGATTCGGCGGGTTCTTCGCCGTCTACAGCTACCTCGTGCCGATGCTCACGCACCTGACCGGCATCTCCGGCACGTCGATCACCTGGGTCCTCGCGCTCTACGGCGTCGGCATGACGCTCGGGACACTGATCGCCGGACCGCTCACCGACCGTGCCCTGCGTCCGACGCTCTACGCCGGGCTCATCCTGCTCACCGCGGGCCTGGTGACGTTCTACTTCACGGTGCACAGCACCGTTCCCGCGCTGCTCACCATCACCTTCATCGGCGCGATGGGATCCCTCATCACCACGCCCGTCCAGATGCTCCTCATGGCCAAGGCGAAGAACGCCCCGACCATGGCGGCGGCCTCGAACCACTCCGCGTTCAACCTGGCCAACGCCGGCGGCGCCTGGCTCGGCGGGCTGGTCATCTCCGCGGGCTGGGGCTGGGCGTCCCCCAACCTGGTCGGCGCGGCCCTCGCCCTGGCCGGTCTCGGCCTCGCCTTCGCGGGCGGTCTCATGGACCGCGGCCAGCGACGGTCCGAGATCATCACGGAAGGCAAGCCCGTGACAGGCCAGGAGACCCCCGTCCACAACGCCTGAGCCGCGGAGGACTACTCGGCCGCACCCTCGGCGGCCGGAGTGGCCGGCCGCGCCGCGGCGGCACCGTTCGCGACCCCCGCCCGGTGCGCCGGCGTCGCGAGTCCGCACGGCGTGCAGCCGGACTTCACGTCCGAACCCAGCGGCACACCGTTGCTGCGCAGTACGTCGCGGAGGTCGAGGATGAGCGGGAACACCTCGTGGTTGCGGTCCTCGCCCTGTTCGTCCCAGGCACGCTGTTCCGCCTCGACCGCCGTCCTGTCCTGGGCGAACACACGCTCCGTGAAACGCCGGATGAGCGGCCACGCGAGGTGCATCGCCCCCGGGACCGGCGGCTTCGCGATCGTCAGCAGGCCGTACGCGTGATTGAGCCGCTGCTCCGCGTCCTCGGGAACGTAGGCCGCCCACAGCGAGAACGCCGGGAGATCCGTGCCCTCGGGCACACCCCGCAGCGTCTGGTACGGGTACTCGGTGCGGATGGTGATGACGTCGGGCGTGTCCCGCCCGCCGACCCCCTCCGCCGACAGCAGACCCGCGCCCCGGTCCTTGCGGCCCCCGGCGGGCACGAACAGATACCGGGCCTCGACGTGCCGGGGCCCCGCCTCGTAGCCGAGCAGTTCGGGCCGGATCCTGCCGAGCACACTCCGGTGCAGGAACTGGTGGTTCATGTCGAGCAGGTTCTCGTGCATGAACGAGTAGTGGCAGCGCACCGTACGCGAGAACGTCATCGTCCGGTGCGCGGGCGAGTGGTACTCGGGCAGCCGAGGGAACGGCGCCGCCTCCGCCAGGTCGGGGTCGCCCGGGAACACGAACACCAGGCCGTACGCCTCGCGCACCGGATAGGAACGCACACCGCGCGGCGGCCGCTCACACCCCTTCGGCAGATAGGGAATCTGCGAGATGCGGCCGTCGCCCCGGTAGGCCCAGGCGTGGTAGCAGCACCGGAGGATGTCGCCTTCGACCACGCCCATGCTCAGCGGCACCTGACGGTGGGCGCAGCGGTCCTCCAGCGCGTGGACGGTCCCGCTGCGCCCCCGGTACAGCGCGATCCGCTGCCCGGCGAACGCCGTCGCGAACGTACGGTTGCGCCGCACCTTCCGCGAGGTCGCCACGGGGTACCAGTGGTCCGGCGCGATCCCGATCCGCCGCAGATCCGGCACCGGCCCCGGCAGGCCGCCGGGACGCCCGTCCACGCGATGCGGCGGGAACGCCCCGGGCGAGGAGGCGGACCGCCGGTCCTGCCGGTCTGCTCCGGGTCGGTCGGGTCGGGCCTCGGTCATGGCTGGGGTCCCTTGCGCTCGGGCGGAAGGTCATGTCCTGCGACGACAGGGGGAACCGCGGCTCCGGACGCAGGGCGTGCACACCCACGACGCCACCACGGGCACCCCCGCACCATGCGCGGTGCTCCGCTCGCCGCCCCGCGGGGCTCCACATCCCTACCGTGGCCGGGGGCCCCACGACCGTCAACCGCGCAGGTGCGCAGGTGTGGCGCACGGGGTCGCCGGTACGGGGCCGGCGGCAGCCGGATGGTCCGGCGCCCTTGGCCGTCCGGGCGTGGCGGTGTTCTGCCCGCCTGATCGCCGGGCCACTGCTCCGAACGGGGGAGAGGGGCGTGGGGCGCCACCACCGCCGAGTCCGCCGTCACGTGCAGCGTCCCTCCGCGTCCGCCGACCGGCCCGGCAGCGGACCCGCGCTCGCCCTTCCGCGTCCGGCCGCCGACGGGGCGTCCCACGCGTACGCCGCATCCGACAACGGATCGGTCGGCGGAGACGCGGCCGACGTCCTCGGTGACGCGAAGCCCGTGGTGTGGACCTGCGCGCTGAAGCAGGCCTACGTTCCGGCGCGTTGACACGACGGTTGCCCAGCGGTCGAAAGCCGCCTCACTCCGGTGAGGCGGCTTTCGCGTGCCGGAAGGCGCGCAACCGTTTGCGTGTGGTCGACGCGGAGATCGACCCCTTGAACGCCCTACGTCTACGCAAGAAATTGCGTGAATTGCGTTCGCTTGCGGGTGGGCTCGAACGTCCCGGGGCGGCACGCGTGAGAGTGGGTGCCGGGGGAGGGTAGTCCAAGGGGTGCTCGACCGTCCCATCCGACCGAAATGCTGTCGACAGGTCATATGGCCGACGTGATGCGGGAGTTGGAGTCCTCCCCCCGCGGCTCCTTCCGTCACGTGCTGTCGGCGGCTTCCTGTTCGTTTTTATCCCCGCTGGTTCGAAGCCACGCACGTCACGCTTCCGTGGTCGAGACGCCCGTGCGCCCGGTGAAACTTGTGCCGCACGGACCGTAGACGGACTCGCATTGCTCTGCAATATTGCGATGAAACATTGCAAGAACCTGCGTGTGCGTCCTCCTTGGGGGGCGCGCACAGCTCCAGGGGCGACCGCTTCAACCGTCCCGCCCGTCGAACCGCGCCATCGCTCTGCCCAGGAACGAGCCGACCTCGCCGCCCCTCCGGCGCGCGAACCTCCGCAGGGAGTGACCCCGCATGACTCGATACAAGCCGAGATCGTGGAGACGACGCGCAGCGACCGCTGTGCTCGCCTCGACGGTCATGGTTCTAGGCCTGCCCGCCGTAGGCGCCACCGCGGCCGGTGGTCCCAACACCGCCGCGGACGCCCCGACCAAGGCCGGCAGCGCCCGTGACGCCCACGCCGCCGCCAACGTCACCGACGGCGACCTCGACACCTACTGGCAGGCCGGAAAGAAGTCCGCCCAGTGGGTGCAGACCGACCTCGGGCGCACCCAGCGCGTCCGCCAGGTCGTGCTCCGGCTGCCCGAGCACTGGCAGACCCGCAAGCAGACGCTCGCGCTGCAGGGCAGCGCCGACGGGAAGAGCTTCGCCACGCTCAAGTCGTCGGCGCGGTACGTCTTCAGCCCCGGCAACGACAACACCGTGAAGGTCTCCTTCCCCGCGACCCTCGCCCGGTACGTCCGCGCCGACTTCAGCGACAACTCGGTCGCCTCCACCGCCCAGCTCGCCGAGATGCAGGTGCTCACGGCCGCCGCGTCGACCCCCAACCTCGCCCAGGGCAAGCCCTTCACCGAGAGCGGCCACGCCGACGTCTACGGCGCGGCCAACGCGGGTGACGGCAACCGGGCCACCTACTGGGAGAGCAAGAACAACGCCTTTCCGCAGTGGATCCAGGTCGACCTCGGCTCCTCGGTCAAGGTGAACCAGGTGGCCCTGCGGCTGCCCAGCGGATGGCCGAGCCGCAGCCAGACGCTCAAGATCCAGGGCTCCACCGACAACCAGAACTTCACCGACCTCACGGCGTCGAAGGCGTACACCTTCGACAGCGGCACCGACCAGTCGGCGACCATCAGCCTCGACACCACCACCACGCGCTACGTACGTGTGCTGGTCACCGCCAACACCGCATGGCCGGCAGGGCAGTTGTCCGAGCTGGAGGTCTACGGACCCGCGACCGGCGACACCCAGGCCCCCACCGCGCCCTCGAACCTGAGCTACACCGAGCCGGCCACCGGGCAGATCAAACTCAACTGGAGCGCGGCGACCGACGACACGGCCGTCACCGGGTACGACGTCTACGCCAACGGCCAGCTCCGCGCGAGCGTCGCCGGGAACGTCCTGACGTACACGGACACGCAGCCGGCCGGCTCCGACATCACCTACTTCGTGCGGGCCAAGGACGCGGCGGGCAACGTCTCCGCCAACAGCAACAGCGTCACCCGCAAGGGATCGGGCGGCGACACCCAGGCGCCCACCGCGCCGGGCAACCTCGCCTACACGCAGTCCGGCAGCGACGTGAAGCTCACCTGGCAGGCGTCGAGCGACAACGTCAAGGTCACCGGCTACGACGTCTACGCCAACGACCAGGTCGTCAAGTCCGTCGCGGGTGACGTCCTGACGTACACCGACACGCCGTCCGCGGCGGCCACCGTCACCTACTACGTCAAGGCGAAGGACGCCGCCGGGAACACGTCCACGGCGAGCAACAGCGTCACGCGGACCGGCTCCGCCGGCGGCGGCTCCAACCTCGCCCAGGGCAAGCCCATCGACGCCTCCTCGTCGACCTTCACGTTCGTCGCGGCCAACGCCAACGACGGCTCGACGAGCACCTATTGGGAGAGCGGCGGCGGCGCCTACCCGGCCACCCTCACCACCAAGCTGGGTGCCAACGCCGACCTGAGCCAGGTCGTCGTGAAGCTCAGCCCGGACTCGGCGTGGGCCACGCGCACAGAGAACATCCAGGTCCTCGGCCGCGACCAGGACGCGACGGCCTTCACCAGCCTCGCCGCGGCGAAGGACTACACGTTCAACCCCGCGAGCGGCAACACCGTGACCATCCCGGTCTCCGGCTCCGCCGCCGACATCCAGCTCAAGGTCACCTCCAACACCGGCGCCCCGGGCGCGCAGGTCGCCGAGTTCCAGGTCATCGGCACCCCCGCCGCCAACCCGGACCTCAAGGTCACCGGCATCACGAACTCACCGGCGGCTCCCGTCGAGTCGGACGCGATCAGCCTCACCGCGACCGTCACCAACAGCGGCAGCAAGGCGTCCAAGGCCACCGACCTGAACTTCACCCTCGGGGGAACGAAGGTCGCCACGGCGGACGTCCCGGCGCTCGCCGCGGGCGAGACGAAGACGGTCACCGCGAGCATCGGCGCCCGGGACGCGGGCAGTTACTCCGTCGGCGCCGAGGTGGACCCGTCGAACAAGGTTATCGAGCAGAACGACGCGAACAACGTCTTCACCCGCTCCGACGCCCTCGTCGTCAAGCCCGTCTCCAGCTCCGACCTGGTCGCCGCCCCCGTCGCCTGGAGCCCTTCCAGCGCCTCGGCCGGTGACGACGTCAAGTTCACCGTCGCGATCAAGAACCAGGGCAGCATCGCCTCCGCGGCGGGCGCCCACGGCGTCACCCTGACGGTCCTGGACTCCAAGGGCGCCACGGTCAAGACGCTCACCGGTTCCTACAGCGGCGCCATCGTCGCGGGCCAGACGACCGCACCGGTCAGCCTCGGCTCGTGGACGGCCGTCAACGGCAAGTACACCGTCAAGACCGTCATCGCCGACGACGCCAACGAACTCCCGGTCAAGCGCACCAACAACACCACCAGCCAGGCCCTGTTCGTCGGCCGCGGCGCCGACATGCCGTACGACATGTACGAGGCGGAGGACGGCACGGTCGGTGGCGGTGCCAAGGTCGTCGGCCCGAACCGGACCGTCGGCGACATCGCAGGCGAGGCGAGCGGCCGCAAGGCGGTGACCCTGAGCGGGACCGGCCAGTACGTCGAGTGGACCACCCGCGCGGCCGCCAACACCCTGGTGACACGCTTCTCGATCCCGGACGGCACCAACACCACGCTCAACGTCTACGTGGACGGCCAGTTCCTCAAGGCCATCGACCTCACCTCGCAGTACGCCTGGCTGTACGGCAGTGAGACCGCGCCCGGCAACTCGCCCGGCTCCGGCGCCCCGCGCCACATCTACGACGAGGCGAACCTGCTGCTCGGCAAGACCGTGCCGGCCGGTTCCAAGATCCGGCTGCAGAAGGACGCCGCCAACACCTCCACCTACGCCATCGACTTCGTCAACACCGAGCAGGCCACCGCCGCCGCGAACCCGGACCCCGCCGCCTACGCGGTCCCCGCCGGCTTCACGCACCAGGACGTGCAGAACGCGCTCGACAAGGTCCGTATGGACACCACGGGCAAGCTCGTCGGCGTCTACCTGCCGGCCGGCGACTACGAGACCGCCAGCAAGTTCCAGGTCTACGGCAAGGCCGTCAAGGTCGTCGGAGCCGGGCCGTGGTTCACCCGCTTCCACGCCCCGTCCTCGCAGGAGAACACCGACATCGGCTTCCGGGCCGAGGCGACCGCGAACGGCTCGACGTTCGCCGGATTCACCTACTTCGGCAACTACACGTCCCGGATCGACGGCCCGGGCAAGGTGTTCGACTTCTCCAACGTCTCCAACATCACCATCGACAACGTCTGGGTCGAGCACATGGTGTGCCTCTACTGGGGCGCCAACACCGACAGTGTGACCATCAAGAACTCCCGTATCCGTGACACGTTCGCCGACGGCATCAACATGACGAACGGCTCCACGGACAACCACGTCGTCAACAACGACGCCCGGGCCACGGGCGACGACAGTTTCGCGCTCTTCTCGGCGATCGACTCCGGCGGCGCGGACGAGAAGAACAACCTCTACGAGAACCTCACCTCGACCCTCACCTGGCGAGCGGCCGGTATCGCCGTCTACGGCGGATACAACAACACCTTCCGCAACATCCGCGTGGCGGACACCCTGGTGTACTCCGGCATCACGATCTCCTCGCTGGACTTCGGCTACCCGATGAACGGCTTCGGGACCGACCCCACGACGATCGAGAACGTCTCCCTTGAGAGGACGGGCGGCCACTTCTGGGGCTCGCAGGTCTTCCCCGCCATCTGGGCCTTCTCCGCCTCGAAGGTGTTCCAGGGCATCCGGGTCAACGACGTCGACATCGACGACTCCACCTACGGAGGCGTCATGTTCCAGACCAACTACGTCGGCGGCCAGCCGCAGTTCCCGGTCAAGGACACCATCTTCACCGACATCTCCATCACCAACTCCAAGAAGAGCGGAGACGCGTTCGACGCCAAGTCCGGGTGGGGTATCTGGGCCAACGAGCTCCCCGAGCCCGGTCAGGGCCCCGCGGTGGGCGAAGCGACCTTCCGCAACTTGCGGATGAGCGGCAACGCCCAGGACATCCGTAACACCACCAGCACGTTCAAGATCAACGTCGAGTAGACCGGCACGGCACGGAACAGCGCGGGGTCGCCCTTCGGGAGGGCGGCCCCGCGCTGCCGTGTTCCGGAGGGACCTCGCCCTGAGCGCTGCGTGCGTCGGCGGGGCACCGTACCGGGAGCGGTCAGCCGGTGACGTCGATGTGCTTGGCGAGCGCGGTGACGCTCAGGTCGCCGTGGTCGACCCATTCGGGGAAGGCGAGGGTCTTGTGCCGGGTGGCGGCGGGCGGCGTGATCTCGAGGTAGGCCGCGTGAACCGCCTGGGACGTGCCGGTGTTGGCGTGCGTCCAGGAGACGACCGCTTCGGCGCTCTCGCCGTCCTTGAGCGTGAGGGTCTTGGTTCCCGGGTCGGCGGCGTACCAGGTGTCTCCCCAGTGCGTGTGGGACGACAGCGTCCTGTGCGCCCCGTTCTCCAGGCCCAGCCCCGGGAACCCGCGCAGCGCACAGGTGGTGCCGCTGAGATTGCGAAGCCTCACGACGACGCCCTGGTGATTCATGCCGCCGGCCAGCTTCTCGCCGAAGGTCCCCTTGAGCGCCGAGGCGGCACAGGTCGGTGTGGCCTTCGCGGCACCGGCGCCGCTGCCGCCCGCCGCCTGAGCGACCCCCGCTCCGGTGAGGCCGAGCGCGGCGGCGGCGGCCGCCGCGAGGGCGGCACGGCGCAGCCGGCGGTCCGGGCGGCTGTCCCCCGTGGAACCGGAGACGCCGGTCTGGTCGGCGGTGCTGTGGCGGTCGCTCATGAGCATGCTCTCCACTCGTGTTCGTCGACGCGGGCCGTACGCCGCACCCGCGTCGCCCTGTGGTGCCGTACACGAGGTCCGATGAGCGACTGAGCGGAAAAGTTCGCTGGAGACCGAAAAAAGTTCGGATCCGTCCGTATGGCTCCGGCTCAGCTCACCGTGGCGGGTCCGTCCGGGCGAGGTCGACGTCGTCGAAGAGCTCCAGCATCCGGCCCAGTACGTGGAGGCACGCGTCGACGTCGGCGCCGGTGAGGTCGCCGCCGGTCCGACGCAGGAGTTCGTGCTCGCGGGTGGTCACCTCGGTGATCGCGGTGTGGCCGTGGGCGGTCAGCCGGATCAGCGAGGAGCGCTGGTGTGCGGGATTCGGGATGGTCTCGACGAGGTGGCGTGCTGCGGCCTCGTTGACCATCCGCTGGACGAACTGGCGGCTGAGCGACTGGGCCCGGCCCATCTGGGGGACGGTCATCGGTCCGTGCTCACGCAGGAGATCCAGCACGGCGCGGATGCCGGCGGACAGGTCCGGCGCGGCGTCCTGCTCGATCTTGCGCTGGACGCGCCGGTAGAGCGGCCCGACCAGAGCGAAGACCTCCATGAGCCGCTCGGGGAGTTCGTCGGGAGCGAGGGGGCGGGAAGCATCGGTCACGCTCCCATCATGACACTCGGGTTGTCATGATGGCATCGCTATGACACCTTGGTTGTCATGACTGAGACCACGCATCGCGTCCAGCCCGCACGGCCCGTGCCCGCGTTCGACACCTTCGCGTCGGAGGACGGCCTCCTCGCCTATCGCGACGAGGGGCCCCGCTCGGGCCGGCCGCTGGTCCTGCTGCACGCGGGGTTCGCGGACCACACCGAGTTCGACAACCTGGTTCCCCGCCTGGTCGAGCACGGTTACCGGGTCGTCGCGCCCGACGCCCGAGGTCACGGCTGGTCCGCGAACGCGAGCAGGCCGTTCCGTCAGACCGACGACCTCGCCGCTCTGCTGGACCACCTCGACCTCGCGGCTCCGGCGGTGCTGGTCGGCGTCTCGATGGGCGCGCTCATCGCCATCGACACCGCCCTCGAACATCCCTATCTCGTAGCGGCGTTGGTGGTGAGCGGCCGAGGTCTGGGTGAGCCCCGCATGGAGGACCCCTGGTCGGCGGCCCGGCAGGAAGCCCAGGCGAAGGCGCTGGCTGTCGGTGACATCTCCGGCTGGCTGGACGGCCTGGCCCACTGGGCGGCGGGCCCCTCCCGAACCCCTGAGGATCTCGACGCCGAAGTGGTGCGACACCTGCGGGAGATGGCGACCCGCACGCTCGTCAAGCACACCCCGGACGAGCCGGACCGCACCGTCGCGGTGTCCGACGTGCCCGCGCGGGCCGAGGGCATCGCCGTGCCGGTCCTGGCCGTCAACGGCACCCTGGACGCACCCGCATGCCTGGAGACCGTCACCGCTCTGATGGGGGTCGTCCCGCACGGGCGGACCGTCGCCATCGAGGGAGCCGGTCATCACGCATCGCTGGAGTGCCCGGAACGGTTCGCCCGCGTTCTCGTTGACTTCTTGGACGAGGTGCACGGCGAGGCGGGCCGTCGTTGACGCGGTACAGGGCCGGACTGCCCGCCCTTCCGGTGCTCTTGGGGTCGGTGCACCCGTAGTTCGTGCACCGTGAGGCGGCTGGTACAGTGGATCTTGAGCTGAACGGCGGAAGCCCGCAGGTTCACGATGCGTCGGTGGTCCAAGGAAAGACGCCCCACTTCCTGTGGGGAGATGCAGGTGCAAGGCCTGCCCGGCGCTCTGTGAAGGCCCTGTCCCCCATGGTGGGGGCAGGGCCTTCTGCTGTCCGCGGTGATCCGGACTCGGTCGCGTCACACGGCTGTTACCCACTTTCGGGTGACGATGAAATGACGGCCGGGGTGGCGGGACCTGGCGAAAGTGGACCCGTGACCGGCGGTGGCAACGGATCGTCGGCCACGCGGGCGTCAACCTGGTGCCTACACGACTTAGATGGACGCTGCAATCAAGCGTCACGGAAATGTAGTTGAACGGAAACGCGCTCCACGTCTCGTTCACATCGCGGCGATGTGGTGGGCAAGGTGTGAATGCGCGGTCGACCGACCGCCACCCGCACGCCGCACGACCGGCCCGTATTCCTGCCGGCTGTGCCCGCACGATGCAGGGGGAACCTGTGACCGTATCCGTGACTGCCCGCCGTCTGACCGCTGCCGCGCTGACCACCGCGGCCGTGACCGCGGCCATCGCGGTGCCGGCGTCCGCCGCCGACCACCGCCCGCACCGGCAGAGTGTCGAGATCAGCCGAGTGCAGTACGACTCCCCGGGTCGTGAGGACCGCTCCAACCGCTCCCTCAACCAGGAGTGGGTGGAGATCACCAACAACACCCGGCAGGCCGTCAACCTGGACGGCTGGACCCTCTCCGCCCGGGACGGCCGCACCTACACCTTCCACCACTACCGCCTCGACGGCCGCTCGACGGTCCGCGTCCACACCGGAGTCGGCCACGACACCCGCCGTGACGTGTTCCAGGACCGGCGCAACTACGTCTGGGACAACCACGCCGACACCGCGACGCTGCGCAACGACCACCGCCGCTTCGTCGACGACGCCTCGTGGGGGCGCCGCCACCACGACGCGCGCCGCTAGCCGTACCTGAACCGTCACCGTAGGCCGTGGATGCCCACGGCCGCGGTGGGCGGGGCGTGGCACGCGATTTCTGACGGGCGGTGGAGTGTTCCGGGCCGGTGACTGCCTAGGGGCGCTCCACCGTCCGTTGTTCCGCCTCGGTGGTCCGACGGGCGGTGATCTCAACCATGGGCGCGCTGGGCGGCCTTGTCGCGAAGGCTGCGTCTACGAGGCCGGCCCGGGGGCACCTGTGAGGGGGGTTCGTCGAGGGGAGACGCACATGCTGGAACGTTCGCACGGCCGCACCGTGCCCGCGTGGGCGCGGCCGGGTGCACGGTGGGGGCCGTGGGTGTACGGGCCGCTGCTCTGTATCAGTGTCGGACTCCTGGTCCTGCGGATCACGGACGGTGCCGGCGCCGCGAGCATCGTGTGGAGCTCGCTCCAGGTGCTGCTGTGGGTGGTGCTGTTGGCCGGCAACCTGGCGGCTCGGCGCGGGAACCGAGAGACGTGAGCGCCCCGTGCTCCCCATCTCCTGAAGGCGAGGCCGCCCCGGACGCCGGCCGAGGTCGAAGCCGACGTCGATGTCGGCGCCGGGTGCGAGACTGCCCGGCATGATGGATCACGACGCCAAAGCCGATCTGCTCCGCTACTTGCAGGAAGCCCGGGACTCCTTGGTGTGGAAGGTGGAGGGGCTGGGGGAGTACGACGTCCGGCGCCCCCTCACACCGACGGGGACGAACCTGCTGGGCCTGGTCAAACACCTCGCGGGCGTGGAGTTGGGCTACTTCGGGGACACCTTCGGGCGGCCGTTCTTCGACGAGGAGCCGCCGGCGTGGTGGTACACGGAGGACGCCGAACTCAACGCCGACATGTGGGCGACTCCGCAGGAGTCGCGTGAGCAGATCGTCGGCCTGTACCGACGAGCGTGGGAGCACTCGAACGCCACGATCGCCTCACTGACGCTGGACGCGGTCGGCCGGATCCCCTGGTGGCCGGCGGAGCGCAGCGAGGTGACGCTGCATCACGTCGTCGTGCGGGTCCTGGCGGAGACCCAACGACACGCCGGTCACGCCGACATCGTGCGCGAGCTCGTGGACGGGTCCGTCGGCGACAAGAAGGGCGGTGGCAACGTTCCGGACGGCGACCAGGCGGAATGGGAGCGCTACCGGGACCGACTGGAGCAGGCGGCACGGGAAGCCGGAGACAGCTGAGCCCGCCCTGCCGCTGCGGCCCTCCCGGCCCGTGAACCAGAGGTGAACCCCGCGGCAATCCCCGCACAACCTCAGCCCCCTCTCGGCTGTCACAGGAGTGCCCCCTGTGTCTGCGAACCGAGTTGGAGCCCCCGTGCGCATACGGACGTACGCCATAGCAGTGACGGTCGCCGTTTCGGCCACCGCTGGTCCGATCCTCGCCCCGCCCGCGAGCGCGGCGGTCCCGAAGGCGTTCGCCAGTGACTTCGACGGCGACGGCTTCGCCGACCTCGCCGTCGGAGTGCCGGACGGCGCCGTCGACGGAAAGGCCAAGGCCGGATATGTCGACATCGTCTGGGGCGGGGCGAAAGGGCTCGGAACGCGAGGCGACACCCGGATCACCCAGGCGAGACCCGGTATCCCCGGCACCCCCGAGAAGGGCGACCGGTTCGGCGCCGCGGTGTCCGTGGCCGACGTGAACGGCGACGGTCGGGCGGACGTGGTCATCGGCGTCCCCGGTGAGGACATCGACGGAGTCGGCGCCGACGCGGGCACCGTCTCCGTCCTGTACGGCGTGCACGGTGGCCTGGGTACCGGCGCCACCGTCCTGAACGGTCCCGCGTCCTCGGCCGCCTACGGAAAATCCCTGCTGGCCGCCGACTTCACCGGCGACGGCACCACGGACGTCGCGATCGGCGCGACCGACAAGGTCGTGCTCAAGCAGGGCGGCGGTCCCGCGACCACCGTGTTCACCGGCGCCATGGGCGGACGCGCGCCCGTCCTGGCGGCCGGCGACTTCGACGGCAGTGACGACGGAGTCCCCGACCTCGCCACGGGGTACTGGTCCACGGCCCCGTTCACCCAGTCCCACGTACGCCTGTGGAGCTGGTCCCCCGAGGAGAAGTCGCTCGCCAACTTCTGGAACACCGACAACGCCGGCGTCTCCGCGCTGGCCGCAGGTGACTTCGACGGGGACGGCCACGACGACCTCGCCCTCGGCGAGTGCCGGGAGATAGCCGACGAGAACATCGACGACCCCTGCGGCCCGGAGGAACTCGCCGAGGGCGGCGGCATCCACATCCACTACGGCGCCGGCATTCCCTATAACTTCGGCTACCGCCAGCAGACCCTCAACCAGGACACCGCCGGCGTGCGGGGCGTCGCCGAGGCCGCCGACCACTTCGGTGCGGCGCTCGTCGCGGCCGACGTCGACGGCGACGGCCGCGACGACCTGATCGCCGGTGCCCCGGGCGAGGCCATCGGCAGCCGCGCGCAGGCGGGCGCCGCGACCCTGCTCCTGGGCGGTCCGACCGGACTCGTCGACGCGCACGGCGAGGCCCGTTCGGTGGCCTACCAGCAGAACACCCCGGGTGTTCCCGGCGCCGCGGAGGCGGGCGACGCGTTCGGGGCCGCGGTCGCGACGGGCGACTACGACCACGACGGCGCGACGGACATCGCGGTCGGCTCACCCGGCGAGAACACCGGATCCGGTGGAGTCTGGGTGCTTCCGGCAGCCTCTCCCGACGGCTCGTCCGTGTTCACCCCCGCGAAGCTCGGACTGCCGTCGCCGTCGAGCGCGCTGAAGTACGGCGGAACGCTGACCAGCGACTGAGACAGGCCGGACGACGTCACGGGGTGACCAAGGAGGTGACCTCGCTCGAAGACGCGTGCCGGGCCCGATGTAGCGGGCCCGGCACGCGTCTCCGAGGATGCGGTGCCGCCGTACCGGCTGGGGATGCGCGTCCCAGGTGTGTCAGCCGATCGAGCCGAGGTCGGTGCCCGTCCAGTGCGTCGGACGCATCCGGACCACCACGTGGTCGTCGAGTTGGGACTCGGCCCATGCCGTGTACTTGTCGAGCGCCTCGCCGGACAGATAGCGGGCGGCGAGTTCGCGGTGCACGCCCGCGGCGGGTTCGGTGACCTCGGCGACGGGACCTTCGACGGAGACATAGCGAGGAGTGGGCTCGACGCGTTGCACGAGCAGACTGAAACTGCCGGCCGCCTTGATCAGCTTCATCTTGCGGGAGTCAGCGCCGGTGAGGATCCAGGGCATCCCGCCGGGCTCGTAGTCGTACCAGATCGGTACCAGCAACGGTCCACGGTCCTCCCCGGCGGCGACGCCGAGCGTGGCGACGTGCGGCTGGGCCAGGAAGGCTTCGCGTTCTTCACGTGAGAGTGCCATGCATTCGACTGTAGGACGGGGCTCCGACAATGTCTCCGCGAACGGCCGGACGCCGCGGGGCACGGCGGGGACGCGGACCGCCCCGCGTCCGTCAGTTGCTGTCCTCGCCCGGGCCGTCGGCGTCGGCCCTGCGGCGGACCGACCTCGCGCGAAGCCCGAGAACCAGGGCGCCACCGACAAGGCACGCACCGAGCGCCAGGACCATCATGAGGTGGGAGCCGTCGTCGTCGCCGTCCCGCCCCGTGGAGGCCGCGAGCGATCGCGCGCTCGGCTCGGACGGCTCGACGAGTGGACCGCCCGTGGAACGCACGGCGAAGGAAGCCGTGTTGTCCGCCTTGTGCGGGTCGTTCACGGGCCGCTTCGCATCCTGTATCGCTTCCAGGAGCCCCTCGGCCCCGCGTACCCGCCGGTCGATGCGGAACTCCAGCGTCGTCTGCCAGGTGTCGCCGGGCTCCAACGGATTCGGAGGTCTGCAGGTGTAGACACGCTTGCCGGCAGCGGCGCATTCCCACTGCCACTCCGACTCGTTGTCGGGGTCCGGCGGCGGTGTGGGCCGGACCACGCTCAGGCCTTCCGGGACGGTGATGCGCAGCACCGTCCCCGAGATACGGCCCGGTCCGGCGTTGTCTACCCGGAACGTGGCCTCGTCCGTGCTTCCGGTCGTGCCCACCACGGCCTCGGCGCTCACCCGCAGGTCGGTGGTCTGCGAGGTGTGCATCCGGATCTCGCCGAGGTTGTACTTGTCGACGAACGAGCCGGCGCCGGCGTCGATGGGGCGCACCCTCAACTCCGGTCCCGTGCCCTGCCGCAGGGCGGGGTCGGTCCCGGTGGCGCCGGGATCCTCCTCCGCGTTCCCCGTCATCCCCTGGAGATACGGGTCGTAGCTGAAGCTGCCGTTCACCATCGTGTCCGGTATGCCGACGGAGACGGGCGCGGTGAACTCGTACGCCTGCCCGGGCGCCAGCGGTTGGTCGAACCAGCAGTCCGCGTAGAGCCCGGGTCCTTCCGCGGCGTACCGGCAATTGCTGTACTGCACCGGGAAGGTGACCTGTGCGGCGGCGAACTTCACGCCGAAGCCCTGGGCCGGGAACCTGCCCGCGTTGCGGATCCGTGGGGTGAAGCTGAAGGTCTCGCCCGCCGTGTCTCCCGTACGAGGCTTCTCCACCCGTGCGCGAAGGTCGGGGCCTTCGATCCAGACGTCCGTCTCGAAGACCGCGTCCTCGGTGCCGGGCGCGCTGAAGGTGTAGCGGATCGTGCCGTGACTGCCACGGCGGACGCCCTCGACGGCTTCGATGTAGATCCCGTCCGGGTAGTTGTCCTTGCCGCGTGTGAGGGTGCCGAGCGTGCACCGGACGACGTCGGTCGTGCCGAAGGCGTGCTCTCCGCAGGCACGGCGGGTGCGCAGACGGGCGATGCCCTCCAGGCCTGACGCGTCGACCGTCAGGGTCACGTCGGTCTGCGCGGCCCGTCCCGCCCCCGGCTGCGGGGCGAGCCACAGACGGACGCCCCCGCTGGGGCTCACACCTCGCTTGGTCAGGTAGGCCGTGTGCGGCACCCTCAACTCGACGGCCGAGGTGGCGGCTTGTGCTGTCACCGTGGACGGGAGGAAGGCCGCGAGCAGCAGAACGATCAGAGCCGCGCCCCGGCGACGTATGCGATACACCCGCAGATCTTCGCAGGGACATGGTGCGTACGCGAGACGTTTCACCGGCCCGCCGGACGCCGCCCGCCGAAGGCAGCGGTGTGAGGGGGTGGTTCGGCCGGTCGGCGTCCCCGTCCCGGGTCGTCCGTCGCCGCACGGTCAGTCGATCAGAACACCCGGATTGAGGATGTGGTGAGGGTCCAACGCCTCCTTGGCTGCTCGGAGCACCGTCGCGAAGGGTTCCGGACGCTGGCGGTCGTAGGCGGGGCGGTGGTCGCGGCCCACTGCGTGATGGTGGGTGATGGTCGCGCCGTGGCGGTGTAGTACGTCGCCGGCGACCGCCTTGATGTCGTCCCAGACCTCGATCTCCTCGCCGGGCCGACCGGCGACGGCCACGGTGAAGTAGGGCGCCGCACCGTCGGGATAGACATGGGTCAGGCGGCAGTTGACGGTGGCGGGATGGCCGGTCGCCTTGACGGCGGCGGCACCGACCTCGGTGCGGACGGCGTCGATCAGTGCGGGAATCCTGTCCCAGGTGGCGGCGGTCTCGAAGGTCTCGACGACGGCACCCATCCGGGCCAGTCCGTCGCGGAGGTACGGCATGCGCAGGAACGCCGACCGCCAGGCGCCCACGGCCGAATCGGGCCTCGACGCGCGGTCCGCGGTCGTTGTTCCGCCCCGGCCTCCGTGGGCGTGGGCCATGTCGAGCGCGGCGGCGAGCCGGTCGTCGACGGGCGCGGTCGCGGACTCGAAACCGAGGACGAGGACGGCCGAGCCGTCGCGTGAGGCGCCGGACAGAAGGGCCTCACCGGGGTCGAGGAGGCGGCAGTTGGCCGGGGCGAGGTCGGACTGGGCGACGGCGCGCACCGCGTCCAGCGCCTGCTGGAGGTCGGCAAAGGCCACGGACGTGGAGGCCTTGTGCCGTGGCCGTTCCTGGAGCCTCATCCACGCTTCGGTGATGACACCGAGCGTGCCCTCCGAGCCGAGGAACAGGCGGTCGGGCGACGGTCCCGCGCCGGACGCGGGCAGACGCCACGAGGTGCTGACTCCGGCGGGTGCGACGACGTTCATCGACTGCACGAAGTCGTCGATGTGGGTGCGGCCGGTGGCGTAGTGACCGCCCGCCCGGGTGGCCAGCCAGCCGCCGAGAGTGGAGAACTCGAAGCTCTGCGGGAAGTGCCGCAGGGTGAGCCCGTGGGGTCGCAACTGGCCCTCCAGGACGGGCCCGAGGGCGCCGGCCTGGATCCGTGCCGAGCGGCTGACGGTGTCGATCTCCAGGACCCGGTCCATCGAGGTCAGGTCGAGCGAGAGCACCGCGCCGTGGGCGTCGCCGCGGTACTCCACGCCGCCGACGACCGAGGAGCCGCCGCCGAAGGGGACGACGGCGACGCCCCGCTCGCCGGCCCAGTCCAGCAGGTCGACGACCTCGTGGTCGTCGGTCGGCCGGGCGACCAGATCGGGGATCCGCCCGGGACGGCCCCGGAGGGCCCGGACGACGTCGCGGTAGGCCTTGCCCATCGCGTGTGCGGCGCGTACGTCCGGATCGGCGTTCACCAGGTGGGCGAGGGAGGGCGGCGGAGCCACGGCGGGGCGGCCGACGGCCAGGTCGGAGACCCGGGGTATCGGGAGGGGGCGGGCCAGGGTGCCGGGGAGCAGGGCGCCCAGGGCGAGGCATTCGGCGTCGTCCGGGTGGGCGTCGACGTAACCCCAGCCCCACCAGGAGCGCGTGCGGGACGGACCGGGGCCGGACGGAGTGGCGGACATGCGTGTGCTCCCAGTGAGGTCCGGAGAATTGACCCAATGGAAAATTACCCTAGGGTAATATCCGGACCATGACAACGCTCCCTTCGAAGGCCGGTACCAAGGGCGTCCCCAGGGCCGCGCGGGAACGCCAGGTGCTCGCCGTCGCGACCGCGGAGTTCGGCCGCAACGGGTACGAGGCCACCACCGTGGCCGCGGTCGCGGCCCGCGTCGGCGTCACGAAGCCGCTGGTGCACCACTACTTCGGGAGCAAGGAAGAGCTGTATCTCGCGTGCCTGGACCCGGTCGGTGACGGTCTGCTGGACGCGATCCGCGACGCGATGGCCGGACACGCCACCACGGATGCGGCATCCACCCCCTTGCGCGTCATGGGCGCCCTGTTCGCCGCCCTCGACGGGCGGCGCGAGGCGTGGTTCGTCCTCTACGACGGCACGCTGCCGCCCGGGAGTGCCGCCGCCCGACGCGCGGCGTACTACCGCGGAGCCGTCGACGACCTCGCCGCGATCGGCACGGCCGAGCTCCTCCAGGGGGCCGGAGTCGGCGACCCGCTCGACGCCGACGCGCTCAAGTACGCCTGGCGGGGCCTGTGTACGGCGCTGGTCCGCTGGTGGGCCAATCATCCGGAACAGTCGCCCGAAGCCATGACGCGCCGCTGCGCCCGGCTCTTCGCGGCGAGCCGCGCCATCCTCGCCGTGGGCGACGAGAACGCGTAGGCGTGAGGTGCGCACCACTTCGCCCGCCGTCTGTCGAGCCGCGGCTCGACAGGGCCGCGAGCGGATGTGCCGAGCGGTTCCCGCACCGCCCACCGGTCGGGCGCCGTCCGTCCGGCACGGTGAGCGCCACGCGCCACGGCCACGGGTCGTGCGGAGCCCGCACCGTACGCGGACCGGCCTCGTGCGATGGTCCGCGCGAAGCCGGTCCGGCCGTGCGGCAGTCGGGCGCCTGTGTCAGCTCGCGGTGACCGCGTCGAGCGCGGCGAGGGCGGAGGCGTCGAGCACGACGGCTCCGGCGGCGACGTTGGCCGCCAGGTGGGAGGCGTCGGCGGTGCCCGGGATGAGGAGCGTGTTGGGGGTGTGGTGGAGGAGCCAGGCCAGTCCGACCTGGGCCGCAGTGGCGCCGAGGGAGTCGGCGATCTCCTTGACCACGGGGTGCTCGGACACCTTGGGGAGACCGGGGAACGCGCTGCCGAGCGGGAAGTACGGTACCCAGGCGATGTCCTCGGCGGCGCAGGTCCGCACCAGGTCCTCGTCCTCGCGGGCCAACAGGCTGTACGCGTTCTGCACACAGGCGATCCCGGCCGGCAGAGCCCGCTTCAGGTCGTCGAGTCCGACGGTGCTCAGACCGATGGCGCCGATCTTTCCCTCGTCCCGCAGCTCGGTCATCACGGCGAGCTGGTCGTCGAGGTCGACGACCTGGTCGGGCGTGACCGTCAGGCCGAAGCCGCTGGTGGTCGGGCGGCGCAGGTTGACGAGGGGAATCGTGTCGAGCCCGAGGCTCTTGAGGTTGGCCTCGACGTCGGCGCGCAGCTCGTCGGGGTGCTGGGCGTAGCGGAGCGGAAGCGGGCCGCCCGCGTCGGGTGTGGCTCCCACCTTGCTCACGACGGTGACGCCGTCCTCGGGGCGGATCGCTTCGCGGATCAGGTCGTTGGAGTAGCCGTCGCCGTAGAACTGCGCGGTGTCGATGTGGTCGACACCCAGCTCGACCACGCGGCGCAGGATCGCGAGGGCGCCGGCGCGGTCGTCGCGCAGCCGCGGGAGCTGCATCGCTCCGAAACCGACACGGGAGACGACGAGGTCGCCGAGCCGGCCCGGGCCGCCGGCCCGCGGAACACCGGTGGCCGTGGTGGGGGACGAGGGGATCGGGGCGGGAGAGGTCATGGGATGTCCGTCCTCGGAGAGGCGTGAGAGCATGGTCTAAGTGGAGGAATCCTCCGCCATGTCGACCGTAACACATACGGAGGGATCCTCCACTTTGTCTGCGCACGCTTCTTCCGCCGACGGAAACCCCGGCACGCCGGAACCCGGGGCGCCGCGCGCACCCCGCGCCGACGCGCGCCGCAACCGCGACAAGATCATCGAGGCTGCCCGGGCCGCGTTCACGTCCGCGACGGAACCGGTGGCCCTGGAGACCGTCGCCAAACAGGCCGGCGTGGGCATCGCGACGCTCTACCGCAACTTCCCCACCCGGGACGCACTGGTGGAGGCCGTCTTCGCGAACGAACTCGACCAGGTCGCCGCCTGTGCGACCCGGCTTCTGGAAGAACTTCCCCCGCCGGCCGCGCTACGGGCCTGGATGGACCGCTACATCGCCTTCGCCGCGACCAAGCACGCCATGTACCGGGACCCGCGCACCGGTCCCACGGCGGGGAGGATGCCCGTGATCCCCACCCGTGAACGCATCGTCGAAGCGGTGGAGACGCTGCTCCTGGCCGGCGCGCGGGACGGCTCCCTCCGTGCCGACGTCACGCCCGACGACCTCACCACGCTGCTGCTCGGCGTCTCTCTTGCCGCCGTCTCGGGCATCCGCCCCGAACAGACCGCCCGGCATCTCGACCTCATCGCGGACGGGCTGCGACCGGCTCGGCACGCCTGACCGTCGGCCGCTCTCGTCCCCGTCGAGGCGGCGTGACTCGGTGCCCGCCGGTTCGGTTCATCAGCCCGACCGGCATGCCGACGTACCGGTCGACCGTGGCGAGCCGCGGTTCCGTCGTCCGACGGGCTCAGTCGCCGACGAGGGGGAGGGGCGGGAACGTGTGGTCCCGCCAGATCCGGCGGGACGACTCCTCCGGGTAGGCGAGGACAGCGGACTCCGTGTCGAGGCGCTGGACGAGCCGCTGACGCGCGTCGTACGCCGGCCAGCCGGGATCGCCGTGGGCCGCGAACGAGGTCCATGCGGTGCGCATGCGCGCGGACAGCGCCTCGGCCTCGGGGGAGGGCGCCTCGCCGATCAGCAGAGCGGTCTGTCCGCGATCCAGGTTGCCGAAGACGAGGGGCACGTCGAGGCCGTGGCAGGCACCGAGAACACCTCCCATGCCGGGGGCCGGCCAGGTCAGCTCGTAGACGTGCGCCCGCCCGCCGGCCGTGGTCTGCGCCTCGGCGAGGTGGAGCGACGGCATGCGGAACAGCCAGTCGGAATGGACCAGTTCGTACAGCTCGTCGGGGCGCCCCGCCGGGAAGGCCTCGCGATAGCGGCGAGCGCCGTCCGCGCCGGGGGCCAGCTTGGCGAGGGCGGTCTCCGCCTGCGCCTCGCCCACCTCGCCGAGGAGGCCGCTGACGGCGGTGAACAGACGCTGCTCGTCACGAGTGTGGCCGACCAGGAGTTCGATGTCGCGCCCGGCGCCGTCCGCGAGGGCCTGCCACGGCGTGACGGTCAGGACCTCACCGTCGACGACCGGAGAGAACACGATCGACCGGTATGCGGCAAGGCCCCAACGACGGTCCCACTGCTCCAACTTGGCGCCGACCGCGTCGGCGGCGACGGACAGCTCGCGCGGGGCGACGGCGGACAGCTCGTCCACCGTGGGCCGCAGCCCCAGCTCCGCCGCGCAGGCGGCGGTGATGTCGGCAGCGAGGTCCGGCGTGAAGAGCGTGCCCGTCGCACTCTGCACGACGGCCCGGCGGAACAGTCCGGCCGCACGGTCCATCGCCAGCAGCGCGGCGACGGACCCCGCGCCCGCGGACTGACCGAAGACCGTCACCTGGTCCGGGTCGCCGCCGAAGGCCCGGATGTTGTCACGCACCCAGGTGAGGGCGGCGATCTGGTCGAGCAGTCCCCGGTTGGAAGGGGCCCCTTCGATCTGCGCGAAGCCCTCGATCCCCACCCGGTAGTTGAACGTCACCACGACGACACCGTCGCGCGCGAGCCGGCCACCGTCGTACTCGGGGAGGCCGGACGTGCCGATCACATAGGCACCGCCGTGGATCCACACCATCACCGGCAGTCCCGCGCCCGGGGCGGGATCGGGCGACCAGACGTTGATCGTCAGCCAGTCGTCACCCGGTGCCTCCCGCGAGGACGCGTCCATGCCGAAGTGGCCGCCCTGCGGGGGAGGCGGGCCGTACGCCAGTGCCTCGCGCACGCCGCTCCAGCCGCGTACGGGTCGCGGCGCGGCGAGACGCAGACCGTGGACCGGGGGCTCGGCGAACGGGATGCCACGAAAGACCGCCGTGCCGGACTCCCAGACGCCGCGCAGCCCTCCCACCGTCGCGCGAACCTCGGGCTGGGGCCCGGATGTCTCCGGTTCGGCAACGGTCATCACGACCACCTGTCAGGCGGGACGGGCGCTCGCAGGTGCCCCGGACTCTCGGGATCCTCCACCGCGGCGGGCGGCCGCGCCAGCGATTTACGGCTGCCGCGCCCGGCCGCCGTCGCCCGGCTCCACCCCTCGCCGCACCGCGTTCGGACTTCCGGCCGCACACGTGCGGGCGGCGACGGGAGGGGCGGCACCGGGGGAGGAGCGGAAAGGCTGCGGCCCCCGTCCTGTGTCAGCGCCGCCAGAACAGGTGGTGCACCACCCCGCTCGGGCTGGGCACGACGTCGAGGTGGAACCGGTCGAGCAGGTCCTCGGGCGAATCCCAGAGGCGGAGACCGGCCCCGAGCTTCAGCGGCGAGACCGCCACGTGAAGGGTGTCGACGAGGTCGGCGTCGAGGAACTGCCGGACCGTGGAGACCCCACCGCCGAGCCGGACGTCCTTGCCCTGGGCCGCCTCCCGCGCCTGTTCGAGAACGGTGGCCGGGTCACCGTCGACGAAGTGGAACGTGGTGTCGGACAGCGTGATGGAAGGGCGCTCGTGGTGGGTCAGGACGAACACCGGCGTGTGGAACGGGGGCTCGTCACCCCACCAGCCGCGCCAGTCGTGGTCCTCCCACGGCCCGCGCTGAGGGCCGAACTTGTTGCGGCCCATGATCTCGGCGCCGATGTTGTGCGCGAAGTCCCGCGTGAAGTAGTCGTCCAGGCCACGGCTGCCTCCGGGATCGGAGCGCATGGGCCAGCTCGCCGTGGCGCCGGCCCAGGAGAAGAGCCGTTCGGGATGGGGGAGGCCGAAGGGGCGCTCGAGGGTCTGGTCCTCACCGGCCCCGATTCCGTCACTCGAGATGTTGAAG
The DNA here is from genome assembly GCF_036231965.1 of Streptomyces sp. NBC_01428. Taxonomy (NCBI): domain Bacteria; kingdom Bacillati; phylum Actinomycetota; class Actinomycetes; order Kitasatosporales; family Streptomycetaceae; genus Streptomyces; species Streptomyces sp. NBC_01428. The sequence continues at coordinate 8,658,951 of NZ_CP109499.1, forward strand.
TTCATGACTTTCAGCAGCTGATCCACGTGATCTCCTCGTCAGGTCGCGTCGCGTGCTCGCGCGGGGCGGAGAGCCCCACACCAGCACGTCGAACGGACGACGCCCGGATCGACACGGCTCCGAATTTTTCTTTCCCCGGCGGCCGGACGACGGCTCGGGTGCGGAGTCCGGACGGCACTCGGCCTGCGCGGCAGCGGTGTCCGGCACGTGGACCTCGGCCCTAGCAGCGTTCGTCGGGGCCGAGAGCGGCGTTCTGCGCGGTGTGAGCGACGCGTGTCAGCAGGGTGCGCAGGGAGGCGGCGTCCGACTCGTCGAGATCCGCCAGCAGGCGCCCCTCGGCTGTGGCCAGGCCGCGCCGGGCACGGCCCAGCTCGTCGCGTCCCTTGTCGGTGATCACGACCTGGCGTGCGCGCCGGTCACGCGGATCGGGCCGCCGTTCGATGAGTTCCCGGGCCTCCAGATCGTCCAGGAGATACGTCATCACCGTGCGGTCGAGGCTGACCTGCTGGGCGAGGGCCAGCTGCGTAGGGGGCTCGCCCGCGGCCAGTGCGACGAGGACCAGATATCCGCGCGGCCCGCCCGGAAGCTCGGCCACCGACTCGGTGGCCACCCGTCGAAAGGCCGACGAGACCATGCGGATGGCCCAGCCGAGGTCGGTGTCGAGGGTGATGTCCTCGTCCGCGGTGGACCGTCGCGTGCCCTTGCTGCCGCCCCTGGTAGCACTCATGTCGCCAATCTAGCACTCTGTGCTGGGCTACAGATGTTCTTGCTAGCAGAACATCTGTAGCGCATAGTGGTTTGAGGATGCGGCCGCGATCGGACGACGCGACGGGCCGCAGCGGACCGCTACTCATGCGAGACAGAGATCGAGGATCGCCATGTATGACATGGACACACTGCGGGGCAGGACGGCGCTGGTGACCGGGGCGACGTCGGGGATCGGCAGGGCTGTGGCGCGGAGCCTGGCCGAGCGAGGAGCCGAGGTCGTCGTCCACGGGCGGGACCGGGACCGTGGGGAGTCCCTCGTGAAGGAGATCGAGCAGCAGGGCGGAGCGGCCCGGTTCGTCGTCGCCGATCTGGCGGATGCGGACGATGTGGCCCGACTGGCGGCCGAGGCGGGGAGCGTGGACATCCTCGTGAACAACGCCGGTCTCTACGAGTTCGCGCCGACCGCCGCGACCGATGCCGCGAGCTTCGACCGGCAGGCGGCGGTCAACACGCGTGCCCCGTTCCTGCTCGTCGGCGCACTCGCCCCCGGGATGGCCCGGCGGGGGCACGGGGCGATCGTGACCGTCAGTTCCAGCGCGGCACGTATGCCGGCGCCAGTCGGAGGGGCCTACGCGGCGTCCAAAGCGGGCGTCGAGATCCTCACCCGGTACTGGGCGACCGAGTTCGGCCCGCACGGCGTGCGCGTCAACGCCGTCTCGCCCGGACCCGTCCGCACGGAGGGCACCGCGGCCATGCTCGGCGACCAGATGGAGGCGTTGGATCGGGTCAACGCGCGAGGCCGGGCGGGTGACCCGCGTGAGATTGCCGAGATCGTGATGTTCCTGGTGGGCCCCGCCAGCAGTTACGTCAACGGCGCCACTCTCTTCGCCGACGGTGGCGAGATCAGCGCCCTGCCCGGCTGAGCTCGGTCCGGCCGACGGGCGGTCCGCGCGTCGACATGGTCGCGCGCGGGGACACGCCGCGAAGCTCGGAGCGTCCTGGCGGCCCTGTCCTTCGACGGCACGAGGGCCACCTGCCTCCGACCGGCGGCAGATGGCCCTCGTGCGCGTGGGGCGGGTGCGCCCCCTCGGTGGAGCGGAATCAGACGGGCACCACTTGCTCGGCCTGCGGCCCCTTGGGGCCCTGGTTGACGTCGTACTCCACCTTGGCGCCCTCGGCCAGCTCCTTGAAGCCGGTCGTCTGGATCGCGGAGAAGTGCACGAACACGTCGGGACCGCCGTCATCCTGCTGGATGAAGCCGAAGCCCTTCTCCGAGTTGAACCACTTCACGACACCTGTTGCCATCTGTGCATCCTCTGTGACTACGTGCAGACGGCCGCGCCTTGCACACGGCCTGCTCGATCTTGCCCCGTGCCGGCCAAAAACTAACTCACCGCATCGGGTGAACGACGCCTGGTGATATGCGAGGCGTGCGTCCATCAGCCCGTGTGGTCGGCCAGGGCATCGATCAGGGTGGGCCACAGCTCGCGCGGGCGGTCGTGGCCCATGTCGGGGACCAGGAGGAGGATCGATCCGGGGATGAGGTCGGCGGTGCGCCGTCCGCCGCTGGGGTCGATGAGGGTGTCGTCCAGGCCGTGGATCACCAGGGCCGGCAGATCGAGAGCGCGGAGGCCGTCGGCCCGGGAGCCGGCGAGGATCATCGCGCCGAGCTGTCGCCCGACGCCGGCCCGGTAGGAGGAGCGGTCGAAGCTCCGTGCGGCCAGGTCCCGCAGCGCGGCCGCGTTGCCGTACCGCTTGGAGGCCCACACCAGTTCGCGCTCGGCCGCCGCGACGTGTCCCTCGCGGTCCGAGGGCTTCGGGCCGGAGAGCACGGCCTGGGCTTCGGCGCTCGGCCGGCCGTACTCGGGCTCGCCGGTCGAGGACATCATCGACGTCAGGCTCAGCACGCGCTCCGGCCGGCTGATGGCCATGGTCTGGGCGATCATGCCGCCCATCGACGATCCGACGACATGGGCCCGCTCGATGCCGAGCGCGGTGAGCAGGCCGAGGCCGTCGTCCGCCATGTCCCGCAGCGTGTACGGCACCATCGCGACGGCGGCCGCGATGTCCCCCGAACTCACCGCGCCGATGAACCGGCCCACGTCGACGGGATGATCGTCGAACTTCGTGGACAGCCCGCAGTCCCGGTTGTCGTACCTGATCACGTACCGGCCACGCTCGGCGAGCGCGCGGCAGAAGCCGTCGTCCCAGGCGATCATCTGGGCGCTGAAACCCATCACGAGCAGGACCGCGGGATCGGAGGGATCACCGAACGTCTCGTACGCGACGGACACTGCTGGCGAGACGTCGATGATCGGCATGCCAGGAGTTTGTCAGCACCACCTGGCCGCCCGCACCCGGGTTGTCGTCCCGCTCCCCGCAGGCTGCGCAGGCGTGTTGACGTGATCCCTCAGGGAGTGGCGGGGGCCCCACCCGTGCCGCCGAGTGGCCAGGCCTCGATGTCGCGGTAGTGGACAGGCCCTTGACTGCGGACCGCGTTGCTTCCGACCAGGTGCAGTCGCTCGGCGGACCATCGACGGCCGGTGAAGCCGGTGATCCCCTGCGCGATCTCGCGCACCGAGGTGTGGTCTCCCCTGCGGGCGCGGGCCAGCGTCAGGTGCGGGCGGAGCGGACGCTCCTCGAATTCGATCCCGCGGTTGCGTACGGCGGTACGGACGTCGGCGGCGAGTTCGTGCAGTTCGGTGAGATCTCCGTCGATCCCGCTCCACAGCAGGCGATCGTCGAACGTGCCGCTGCCGCGCAGGGCCAGAGCGGGCGACGGACGCTTCGCCGCGAGCTCGGCCAGCGGCGGCCGCAGATCGGGGACCGTGTCGGCGGGCAGTTCTCCCAGGAACGCCAGGGTGATGTGCCAGTCCTCGATCCGGTTCCACCGCATCTCCGGGTGCGAGACGTAGGCGGGGCCGAGCGCCGCGGCCAGCTCCTCCTTCGCCCGGTCGGGCGGGGCGAGCGCGATGAACACACGGACGGTCGAGGGCGCGGTCTGATCCTTCACTGCGACTTCGTACCGCACCCGGGACACGGAAGCGAAATGGCGTACGGGCGGGGCCGCGACGTGCGGCCCCGCCCCGAACCCTCCCTCAGCCACGCAGTGCCGACGCGAAGATCGACGGCAGGCGGCTCCATCCGGGGTCCGTCGTGTACGCCGTGAGGCGCCGCAGGGTGGTGCGTCCGGTGCGGTTGGTGACGTAGTACGGCGGGCGGGGTGACAGGGAGGGGGAGCCGGTGAACAGTCCCCGGGGCGCGGGCGCGAAGGGGGCGCGCAGCACGGTCTTCTCGATGTCTTCGAGCATGAACGTGTTGTGGACGAAACCGATGCCGCTGCCGATGTCCTGGGGTGTGTGGCCGGGGTGGGCGCCCCAGGGGGTGTGACCGAGGAGGAAGCCGAAGGCCGACCAGCAGTTGACGCCGAGGGTGCCGTAGCGCAGCGCGGTGACGGCGCCGTCCACGGCGGCGCGGTGCGCGCGCTCGGTCCTGGGGTGGACGAGAAGGGTGGCGCCCAGGGTGCCGGGCAGTTTCTCGTTGGCGAACTCCGTTGCCGCCGCGAGGAACTCGGGAGCGTCGGCCCCGGGCAGGCGCACGACGCCCAGGGCGCTGGCGAACACCTCGTCCGTCAGCATCGGGTCGTCGGGGTCGGTGACGTCCGGGACCAGCACGCGACAGGCGCCGTCGCCGTAGGTCTCGGCCTCCGGGTGGGCCACCATGACCGCGCTCAGGCGCGTCTCGGCGCCGGGGTAGTAGTCGCCCCGCGCGGGGAGCCGACGCATGACCTGACGGATCTCGGCCAGCAGACGCTCCGTGCCGTCCCAGTCGCGGGGGACGAGCAGGATCTGGCTGGCCACGCAGTTGTGGCCGGAGTTGTTGAGTTTGCTGGTGACGATGTGTTCGGCCTGGAAGCGGAAGTCGGCCGCGCTCCACGGGCCCGGTGTCACGATGCAGGGGCTGATGCCGCCCAACTCGCTGGTGAACGGCTTGGTGTTGAGCGGCGTGTTGGCGCTGCGGCGTTCCGGGGCCTGTTCGTCGGTGCCCCACACGATGGCGTCGTGGGTGCGTTCGCTGCCGGTGACATGAATGGCGTCGATGCCCTCGTGCCGGGTCAGATGGGCTCCTTCCTCCTGGCCTCCGTCGACGAAGCGGACCAGCCCTCGTTCCACGAACTCGCCGAACACCGACTCGAAGTGGGGGCGGAGGTAGGCGTTGACCGGGTTCATCTTGGCGATGACGACCTGCCCCTCCGCGTAGAGCTTGTGCAGGATGTCGAGCGGGGTGATGGCCGCGATGTTGCCGGCGCCGAGCACGAGAGCGACGGCGGGGCGGCCGGCCCGTCCGCGGTACTCGCCCGCGGCCCGTTCAAGGACCTGCTCCCGGGAGGTGCCGGGCACCGTCCACACGTCGGCTGTGAACCCGTTGAGGAGCAGGCGGTCGGAGGCGGTGGCGGGGAACACCCGTACCACCGTGCGGTCGTTGTGCGTACGGGCCTGTGCGGCGGTGACCGGGTCCTTCCCGGCGTGCAGGCGCCGCAGCACGTGCAGGTAGGCGCTCACGGTCTGGGCGAGCGCCCAGGGGGCCGACGCCCAGTCCTCGGTGGCCCATTCCGACCGTTCGTCGTAGCCCTTCGCGCGGGCCGCGGCGGCGACCATCGCGGGGGCCTCGGCACCGATGCGCGGCAGCATCCGTTCCAGCAGGCCGATGCGCTCCGCCAGGGAGGTGGCCGTCCAGGAGTCGGCGTGCGCGCGCAGTTCGCCGACCGCGAGGTCGAGTTGGGCGGTGTCGAGCGCGGGTGCGGTGCTCAAGGGGGCAACTCCTTCGGTGGGGGGTGCGGGAACAGGTGCGACGGAATCGGTCGGGTCCGGTCAGTCGTGCATACGGGCAGTGTCGCGCACGGGGTCGACGAGCAGGAAGGATGCGGCGGCGCCGAGGGCGAGAAGCAGCCCGGACAGGACCATGGCGGTTTCGTAGCCGGCGGTTCCCCGGGCGTCGACGAGTGCGCCCACGACGGCGGGTGCGGCGAGGCCGGCCGTCGTCACCACGGCGTTCATGCCGCCCAGGGCGCCGCCGGCACGCGAGGGCGGGGCGAGTTCGGCGACGGTGGTCGCGGCGACGGTGGCGTAGGAGCCGCCGAGCCCGAAGCCGACGGCGACCAGTGCCGTCTTGGCGCCCGCGCTGTCGACCAGGGGAAGTGCCAGGCAGCAGAGGGCGCCGAGTCCGAGCAGGGTTCCGCCGACCCAGCCCCGCGCACGGCGACTTGGGACGCCCCGACGCATCAGGCGTCCGGTGATGCCGGCCTGCGCGAGCAGGGCGACGGCTCCGATGGTCCACGGAGCGACGACGAGGGTGCCGGCCTCACCGGCCGAGTAGCCGAGGGCGTTGCGCAGGTAGGACGGCAGCCAGACCAGCATCAGGGCCACGGCCCAGTAGCTGCTGAAATAGGCGCTCGTGACGCCGATCCAGGTACGGCTGGCGAAGATCCGCCGGTACGGAACCGCGCCTCGGGTGTCCGCCTCCGACCGCGTGGGCGTTGTGGCACCACGGCTTCCTGCGTCCGCCCCGAGCGCCTTCCACACGGCGGCCCAGACCAGGCCGGCACCGGCCAGCACCCACAACGCGGCCCGCCAGCCGTGGTGTTGGATCACCCAGGACAGGCCGGGTGCCGAGACGATCACGCCGAGCGTCACCCCGAGGGTGATCAGCGCGCCCGGCAGATTGCGCCGGTGATCCGGGAACCAGGCCAGAGTGGCCTGTTGGGCGACGGGGAAGGCGGGGCCCTCCGCCGCGCCGAGAAGAACCCGTGAGGCGATCAGGACGCCGAGGCCGCCGCCGAGCGCCGCGGGGACCTGGGCGACGGACCACAGCAGGGCCATCACCAGGAGCAGCAGTTTCGGCGACACCCGGTCGGCGGCCAGCCCGACGGCGATCGCGGCCACGGAGAACAGCAGGAAGAACGCGCCGTTGGCCAGTCCGAACCGGGTGGCACTCAGATGGAGATCGTCGCGGATCTCGTCCGCGGCCAGGCCGAGGACGGACTTGTCCGCGAAGTTGACCATCATGAAGACCACGAGCAGTGCGGTCACCGTCCAGGCGCGCCGGCTGCCGCCGCCGGTGGATCGGCCTCCGTCCGTCGGGAGGTGGGGCAGGGTCGGTACCGCGGTCATGGCGACTCCGTGAGGTGATGGTGGGCCCGGCGGGCTCAGGACAGCGGGACCCCGGCGATGGCGATGCGCTCCATCACCCGGCGCTGCGGGAAGTAGTCGTTGACCGCGTAGTGCTGGGTGGCGATGTTGTCCCAGATCGCGATGGAGTCGGGCTCCCAGCGGAAGCGCACCTGGAACTCGGGGATGCGTGCCTGAAGGACGAGGATGTCGAGCAGTTCACGGTTCTCGGCCTCGGACAGGCCCGTGATGCGGCGCGTGAACGGCTCGTTGACGTACAGGGTCCTGCGGCCGCTGCGCGGGTGCCGCACCACGACCGGGTGCTCGACCTGCGGCCAGGTGGAGCGGAACGCGGCCTTCTGTTCGTCGTTCATCAGGGCGCCCCAGCTCGCCTCCCAGTCGTGGACCGCGGTGAGGTCCTCGATCCGCGCCTTCAGATCGCCGGGGAGGTTGTCGTACGCGGCCGCCATGTCGGCCCACATGGTGTCGCCGCCCGCGGCCGGCACCTCCACGGCGCGCAGGACGGCGCCCAGTGACGGGTTGGCCATGAACGAGTGGTCGCTGTGCCAGATGTTCTTGTTCCCGGCGGCCTTCGCGTCCTTGGCGAGGCGTGAGATGCCCTCGGTCCCGGTCCTGGCGAAGAAGGGGTTGATCTCGGGCCGGCCCCAGACGGCGGAGAGCGCGAGCTGGTGCTCGGGGGTGAAGCCGTGCTGTCCGCGGAAGAAGACCACCTTCCATTCGAGCAGCGCCTGGCGCAGTTCCGCGGCGAGCCGGTCCGTGATCGGCCGTGTCAGGTCGACTCCGCCGAGGACGGCGCCGAAGTGCGGGGTGAGCGGCTCCACGCGGAGGAGCTCGAACACGGTCGGTGCGGCGCCGGGGGCGAGTCGCTCCAGGGTCCGGCGTCCGTAGTGCATCAGGGGCTTGTCCAGGACCGGCCGGGGGTGGGCCACCTGGGCCGTGGCGACGTCGTGCATGGGAGTCCTCCTCGCGACGAACGTGATTACGTAACCGGCAGTATCGTTATTGATGTGCGGCAGGACAAGGGGGCTGGACGTGTGGTTTTCGCGCACGGGTTCCGGGGCGTAGCCGTCGGCCCGGGCGTGGGGAGAGCGCGGCGGGGCGGACGGTCAGGGGTGCGTGGATCGTCGTCGCCGGTACGCGGAGAGGCGGCCCGGGTCCCGGCACAGGCGTACCGCCTCCCGCCCGGCCGTATTGCCTCCCGGCCCACGGGCGGACGTGCTCAGGCAGGTGTGAGGGCGGACCTCACGGCTGGACGCAGACCGCCCGGCCGATCAGTTCCACCACCGACTCGACGAAGGCCCCGTCCGGCAGCCGCAGTTCGCCGATCATCCGGAACAGCAGCGACGACGCCACCAAGGTCGTGGCGGCCGCCACATCCACATCGGCCCGCACATCACCGCGGGCGACACCGCGCTCCAGCAGGTGACGCGTCTCGCTGGTGACGCGGGCCGTGTAGGCGCGATAGGCGCTGGGCTCGGCGCCCTCCTCGGCGGCCGACCCGATCACCCCGGCCACCAGGCGGGCGATCCCCGGCTGCCGGTACGCCTCCATCCGCGCCGTCAGCACGGCACGCAACTCCGCCCGGAAATCCCCCATGTCGGGCACGTTCAGCGATCCGATGCGGGACTCCGTGGCCGCGATGAGCAGATCCTGCTTCGTGGGCCAGCGCCGGTACATGGCCGGCTTGCTCACCCCGGCACGCGTCGCCACGGCATCCATCGTGAGGGCGCTCATGCCCTCCGCCGCCACCAGGTCGACGACGGCGTCGAGGACGGCCCGGGTGACGTGCTCCTGGCGAGGTCGACCCGGCCCTCTTCTCGTGCCCTGCACCTGTTCGTCGGCCATACCGCGACCCTACGCGGAGCACGCCCCCACCCACGCCGGTCAGGGCACGGCATCGCCGCCGTCCCGCGCCTGCCGCAGCAGTGCGTCCAGGTCGCCGAGCCGGTCGAGCCCGCGAACCGCCTGGCTCATCCGGTTGTTGCCGGACAGCCGTTGCCGATGCCGGTGCAGAAAGGCCCAGTAGCCGGTGGTGAACGGACAGGCACGTTCCCCCACGCGTTCCGTCGGACGGTAGGCGCACCCCGTGCACAGGTCGCTCATGCGGTGCACGTACGCGCCGCCGGAGGTGTAGGGCTTGGTGGTCATCCGCCCGCCGTCGGCGTACTGGGACATCCCGACGACGTTGGGCAGCATGACCCAGTCGTAGCCGTCGACGAAGCAGCGGTGGAACCAGTCCGTGACCGCCCGCGGATCCCAGCCGCGCTGGAGGGCGTAACTGCCGAGCAGCATCAGCCGCGGGATGTGGTGGGTCCAGCCGGTGTCGCGGACCTGGGCGAGGGTCGTCGCCAGACAGCTGGCGGTCACGGCGTCGGCGTCGAGATCGAGGAACCAGTCGGGGAGCGGCGTGTGGTGCCGCAGCGCGTTGCTGTCCCGGTAGTCGTCACCGAAGCGCCAGTAGAGCTGCCAGACGTACTCGCGCCAGCCGGCGATCTGCCGGACGAATCCCTCCACGCTGTTGATCGGCGCCCGTCCGGACCGCCAGGCGTCCTCCGCGGCCTCGACGCACTCGGCCGGATCCAGCAGACCGAGGTTCAGTGACGACGACAGCAGGCTGTGGCTCATCACCGGATCCGCCGCCAGCATCGCGTCCTCGTACGCGCCGAAGCCGGTGAGGCGGTGCTCCACGAATCGCCTGAGCGCCGCCAGCGCCTCACGTCGCGAGGCGGGGAACCCGCGGGGGCCGTCCCGTCCGACGAACCGCACCTCCCCGCTGCTCTCCCACCGGTCCAGGTCGTGCCGGACCTCCTCGTCGATGGCGTCCTCCCGCGGCCGGTAGGGCGCCGGCGCGTCGAGGGTGGGGGCGTTCCGGGGAGGAGGTTCGCGGTTGTCGTGGTCGTGGTTCCAGCGTCCGCCGGCCGGGGCGTCGCCGTCCATCAGCAGGTCGTGTCCCCGCCGAACCCACCGGTAGAAGTCCTCCTGCCGCAGTCGCCGGCCACCGAGGCCGTCCGCCCAGGCGCCGAAGTCCTCATGGGGCACCAGGAATCCGCGGACCGGCAGGACGGTGACGGCGTCGAGCGACCGCACCAGCCGCAGGGCCGCGTGCGAGGTCGGATGGTGCACCGTCACCGTGCCGCGGCCGCCGACGCCGCCGACCGCTTCGCGGAGCCCCTCGCGGTAGGTGTCGGCGCGGATGTAGCGGGCCCTGTCGCCCAGTTCGGCCGCCCGGTGCCGCATCGCCGACAGGACCAGGTGGGCTTTCGCGCGGTGGAAACGCCGACGCCGGAAGACCGAACGCGCCTCGATGATCAGCACCGACGCGTCGCGGTCGGGGCCGCCCTCTCCGGGAGCGAGGAAGTGGGGACCCAACTGGTCGCCGAAGAGCCAATGGACAGTCTTCATGGGCGTGTTCGGTCTCCATCAGCTCGGCGGACGTGCGGCGACGCGGGCGGCCGACGCGACGACCGGCCCCGCCGAAGCCCGAGCCTCGTGTGCGCCGACCGCGGAAAGGCCCGTGCACGTTCCTCTCTACACGGCCGCGGGCCGACCGATCCGCGTGCCGCACGCGCGCCGTCCGGTACCGACCCGGACGGGTGACGGTGGAGCCGGGACATCCGTCGGCCGCCGGGCCTGACGCCTGTTGGCGGTACCGGCCCGCGGCTGCCGCGCCGGCCGGGCGGACCAGCGGGACGCGTCAGGGTGCGAAGGGGCCCGGCTCGCTCAGGCCTCGCTCAGGCCGCTGTCCCGTCGAGTGCGATCTCCAGCCGCGCGGCCACCGTGGTCAGGGCTGTTCCGAGGGGGAGCGCGACGCGGGTGAGGGCGTGCGGATCGCCCCGGGTCGGGTCCCGGTTGATGATCAGGACCGGCTTCCCGTCCTGGGCGGCCTGGCGGACGAATCGCAGGCCGGACATCACCGTCAGCGAGGAGCCCAGCACCAGCAGGGAGGTCGCCTCGCGGACCAGCCGACGGCAGCCTTCGACGCGCGGCGGGGGCACGGACTCGCCGAAGAACACGACGTCGGGTTTGAGGATCCCGCCGCAGACCGTGCAGGGCACGACGTGGAAGTCGCCGACCTGCTCGTCCGTGAGGTCGGCGTCACCGTCCGGGTTGATCATGGCGGCCGGCGGCTCGAAGCCGGGATTGGCCTCCTCCAGCCGTCGGGCCAGTTCACGGCGCTCGCTCACGTCCTGGCAGGAGAGGCACACGACTCTGTCCAGGCCCCCGTGGAGTTCCACGACACCCTCGCTGCCCGCGGCCTGGTGGAGACCGTCGACGTTCTGGGTGATCAGCCCTGAGAGCAGTCCGTGCCGTCCGAACGCGGCGACGGCACGGTGTCCGTCGTTGGGGTGGGCCCGGCCGAAGGTCCGCCAGCCGAGGTGACTGCGCGCCCAGTACCGTCGCCGGGCCCGGTCGCTCCCGGCGAATTCCTGGTAGGTCATCGGCGTGTGCCGGCTCAGGCTCCCGTGCTCGCCCCGGTAGTCCGGGATGCCGGACTCCGTGGAGATGCCGGCCCCGCTGAGCACCAGCACCCCACCGCTGCTCAGGGCGTCGGTCACCGGCCGCAGATCCGTGGTGCCGGGCGGCAGGTCCTCGGTGGGGGTCCAGCTCAGTGTGGGGCGCATGCGCATGGTGCCAGGGTACGGACCCGGCGCGGCGGTCCGCCGGACAGCGCCGGCACCTGTGCCGGCGCTGCTCCGGACGGGGACCCGGGTCAGTGCCTCGACGGCATCAGGGCGTCACGGCAGGAGCAGGGAGCGGGCGTGGCTCAGAAAGCCGGTCAGAGCCAGTTCGAAGGCCGCGTCGGCGCGGCCCTTGCCCATCGCCGCCAGGGCCGCGGCCAGGTGCGGTGTCGCCGTCTCGTCGGTCAGCTCCCACATCATCTCCGGCGCGGCCATGTCCAGGGCCGACCCCAGCACGACGTTCTCCAGACCGATGATCACGGGCATCACGTCCGGCAGAGAGAAGCCGGCTTCCAGCAGGAGACCGGCCGCCAGGTCGTACTGCTCCAGGACGCGCGGCGCCCGGACGGGTGATGTGGTCAGCAGGGGAATCGCCTTGGGGTGAGCGGCGAAGGCCGCGCGGTAGGAACGAGCCCAGTCCGCCATCCGCCGGTCCCACGGCTGCGCGTCGGCCGTCAGCGGAGCCGGGTCGATCGCGACGGCCACCCGCTCGCGCAGCAGCTCCACGATGCCGTCCCGGCCGTCCACGTGGTGATACACCGATCCCGTCTGGACGCCGAGCCGCCTGGCGATCTTCGGAACGCTGAAGTCGCCCTCCGCGTCGACGAGTTCGAGCGCGGTCGTGGTGATCCGCTCCCTGTCCAGCAGCGGCTTGCTCGGCCGTCCCATCGCGCTCTCCCGAAAATGTGGTCTTCCCGAATGCCCAGAGGGAGGCTACATTGCCGAAACCGAAAGCCTTTAGATTTAGCTTCCGGGCCCGGGACCGACGTCCGCGGGACCCCGTCTCCCCGCCGCCAGAAGGGCTTCCTTCCGCATGCCCGCAACCCCACCGCAGACGCAGCCCCACACCGACCGCAGCGTCGGCGCCGTACCCACCCTGCGCGCCGGAACCCTGGGTACCGCCGACATCGCCTTCTTCGTCGTGTCCGCCGCCGCCCCGCTCACCGTCATGGCGGGCGTCGCCCCGTTCGCCATCGCGCTGGGCGGCATCGGCGCACCGGTCGGCTATCTCGTCGCCGGCGTGACGCTCGCCGTCTTCGCCGTCGGTTTCACCACGATGAGCCGCCACGTCCGCAACGCCGGGGCGTTCTACGCCTTCATCACCCGAGGCCTCGGCCGCTCCGTGGGCATCGGCGCCGCCCTGCTCGCCATGGTCGGCTACAACGGCATGGAGATCGGCGTCTACGGGCTCCTCGGCACGTCCACGCAGGACACCCTCCACGCCCTGTTCGGCGTCGACATCCCCTGGCTGCCGGTCTCCCTCGCCGGGCTCGTCCTCATCTGGTACGGCGGCTTCCGGTCCATCGACTTCGGGGCCAGGCTCCTCGGCGTCCTGCTCTGCGCCGAGACCGGCATCCTCGTCCTGCTGGCGGGCGGCGTCCTGCTCAAGGGCGGCGCACACGGCCTGTCCATGGCCTCCTTCGCCCCGCACAACGTGTTCGTCCCCGGCACCGCCGCCGTACTCGCCTTCGCGTTCGCCGCCTTCACCGGGTTCGAGTCGACCGTCATCTACCGCCGCGAGGCCCGCGACCCCGGGCGCACCGTGCGCCGCGCGACGTACATCGCGGTCGCCTTCCTCGGGCTGTTCTACGCGTTCATCGTCTGGACCGTGATCCAGGCGTTCGGCGACGCCGGAGTCGTGGCCGCGGCCGGCAGCGACCCGGCCGGACTGTTCTTCTCGGCCATCAGCACCTTCGTCGGCGGCTGGGCAGCCGACCTGATGCACATCCTGATCGTCACCAGCGTCCTCGCGTCACTGCTGGCCTTCCACAACGCGATCAACCGCTACGGTCTCGCGCTCGCCGAGGAAGGCGTGGTGCCCAAGGCCTTCGGCCGCGTCCACGCCCGGCACCGCTCGCCGTACGTCGCCGGCCTCGCCCAGACGGTGCTGGGCGCGGTCGTCGTCCTCGCCTTCTGGGCCGCGGGTGCCGACCCCTACGCCCAACTGCTGCTGTGGGTCAACACACCCGGAATGGTCGGCCTCATGCTGCTCCAGCTCCTGGCCGCGATCGCCGTTCCCTTCTACTTCCGCCGCATCACGCACCAGGAGGGCGTCCTGCGCACGGTCGTCGCCCCGGCCGTGGCGACCGTGCTGCTCGGCGTGGCGATCGTGCTCGTCTGCACCCACCTCGACCTGTTCACCGGAGCGTCCTCGCTGGTCAACACGATCCTCGCGTCCGTCGCCCCCGTGGTCTTCGTCCTCGGACTGGTGCTCGCCCGACGGCTGCGGCGCAGCAAGCCCGACGTCTTCGACCGCTTCGCGGCGGAACCGGCCGACGACCCGGACGCCGACCACGCCGGAGCCGTACCGGCCTGACCCGGTGCCTCGCCTTCCCCCACCGCCGACACACCCGAACGGAGCTCACTCGTGTCCGAAGCCGACCTGCTGCTCACCGGCGCCCACGTCCGTACCCTCGACCCCGCCCTACCGGAGGCGACGGCCGTGGCCGTCCGGGACGGTCTGATCGTGGCCGTCGGCGACACCGAGGACATCGTCCGCGTGTGGAGCGGTCCGGGAACGGAGCGCGTCGACCTCACCGGAGCCACCCTCGTCCCCGGCCTGGTCGACGCGCACAGCCACCCCGTGTGGGGGCTGGAGATGGCGACCGGCACCGACCTGTCGGGCGTCCGCACGCTCGACGAACTCCGGACGGCCCTGCGCGACGCCCCACGGGCCGACGGCTGGGTCGTCGCCTGGGGACTCGACCACAACGTGTTCGCGGGCCGGCGGATCGACCGCGCCCTCGTGGAGGCCGAACTGGGCGGGGCCCCCGCCTTCGTCCGCTTCTACGACGGACACTCCGCCCTGGCCAGCGCGACCGCGCTGAAGGCCGCCGGGATCACCGGACCGCGCACGTTCGCCCAGCGCGCGGAGATCGTCTGCGACGCCGACGGCCGTCCCACCGGTCACCTCGTCGAGCACGCGGCCATGGACCTGATGCTCGACGCCGTTCCCAGGCCCTCCTTCGGCGAGCGCCGCACCGGACTGCTCGCGCTCCTGTCGCGGATGGCGGCCACCGGACTGACCGGCGCGCACGTCATGGACCTGGGGCACGGCGACGTACCACGGCTCCTCGCATCGGTGGAGGAGGAGGCGGTACTGCCCCTGCGCCTGCGCCTCGCGCCCTGGTGCATGCCGGGCACCGACCAGGACGGTCTGGACGAGCTGATCGCCCTCCAGAGCGAGGCCGGACGGCACTGGCGGGTCGGAGGGGTCAAGTTCTTCATGGACGGCACCGTCGAGGGCGGTACCGCCTGGCTGGAGCACGCCGACTGCCACGGACAGGGCACGGACGCCTTCTGGCCCGACCTCCGGGCCTACTCCGACGCCGTGCAGCGGCTGCACGACGCCGGCGTCGGAACCGCCACCCACGCCATCGGCGACGCGGCCGTACGGCACGTCCTGGACACGGTCGAGTCCCTCGGAGCGGGCGGCGTGGGCAGGCACCGGATCGAGCACATCGAGACGGTGCCCGACGACACGATCCCGCGCTTCGCCGCCCTCGGCGTCGCCGCGTCGATGCAGCCACCCCACACCGCGTACACCCGCGGCGACCACGCGGACGAGTGGTCCAGGCGCCTCGGCTCCGACCGGGCGTCCCGCGCGTGGCGCATCCGCGACCTGCGGGACGCCGGCGCGGTGGTCGCGCTCGGTTCGGACTGGCCGATCGCGCACTACGACGTCCGCCGGGTCCTGTCCACGGCGCAGGCACCCGAGGGCGCCGCGGGTGCCCGGAAGGGACTCACCGGGCTGATGGCCCTCGAAGGCTGCACCTCGCACGCGGCACGCGCCGCCGGTGAGGACGCCGGTCGGATCGCACCGGGTCTGCGGGCCGACCTCACGGCCCTCGGCGTGGATCCCGCCTGCGCTCCCGCGGACGAGACCGCCGAGGCGCCGGTCCGCCTCACCACCGTCGGCGGCCACATCACCCACCGCGGCGACTGAACACGTCGTCGCCGACGGGGACGAGGAGGGGAGCCCGGGCCGAGGCAGCCGACGGACGTCCTGAGGCTGTCCGCCGTGACGGTCAGCGACCGGTGCGCCGCGCCGGGAACGAGGTGCCTGACCAGGCGACGCGGAGCATGTCGGGGGCGCCATGGAGCCGCGCCGGAACACCGCCGGGAGGCGGCACCGGCGCCTTCTCGACGCAGATGCCGCCGAGGGCCCGGTAGAACTGCCGGGCGGCGGTGTTCTGCTCCAGCACCCAGAGGTACATCGACGGGCCCGTGGCCCGTTCGGCGACGGCCTCCGCGGCCCGGGTGAGGAGCGCGGTGCCCGTCCCGGTGCGCTGACGGCCGTGGACGACGTGCAGGTTGTCGACGAGGCTGCCCCAGCGCTCGTCGGCGTCGAACACGACGTGCACGAATCCCGCGAGTTCGGCGTCGTGCTCGGCGACGACCGTCAGGTGCTCACCGGGTGCGGCGAGCCGCGACGACCACACGGCATGACGGTCGGCGACGACATCCCCGTCCAGGAACGCGTCGGCGTAGGCCCCGCGATAGTGCCTGCGCCAGCTGGCGGCGTGCAGCGACGCCACCTTCGCGGCGTCGTCGGCATCCCCCACACGGAACCGCAGCGACGTCATGCCGCCCCTCCCCATCCCATGATCAACGGCCCGCCGGACCGGAACACGCCCGCCCACCCCCGGCCTCGGCGCGCCATGCCCCTTGTCACCCGCTGTCCACGACCCTGACCACGACCTGTCCGCTACGGAGTGGCCGTCGCCGCGCGCTCGCGCGACGCGTCGCATCACGGGCGCGCGGGGTCAGTCGCAGGACAGCAGGCCCGCCTTCTGCTTGGCGTTCAGGACGCGATGCACGCTCTGGTCCACCTGGTCGCGGAAGGTCGTGCTCTGTGCCATGCGGCTCTGCACGGCCTTGGTCATGGCGGGGATCAGATTCGGTTCGACCGTGAGGACCACGTCGCCGCCGGCCGACAGGAACTTGACCGCCCGGTCGCCCGGGGACACGGACTTCACCGCCACCGCGTTCCCGAGGTCGTCCGAGATGACCACGCCCTTGAAGCCCAGGTCCTTGCGGAGCATCCCCTGGATCACCGTCGAGGAGAACGCCGCGCGGTTCTTCGAGTCGATCTTGCTGTAGGTGGCGGAGGAGATCATGACGAACGGCGCCCCGGCCTTGATCCCGGAGTCGAACGTCGAGACGCTCGCGCTGTTCCTCGTCGTCACGCTGTCCACGACGCCTGCCGTGGTGTCGGTGTTGCCCCGCACGTAGCCGAGCCCCGGGAAGTGCTTCAGCGTGGGCAGCACCCCGGACTGGGTGGAACCCTCGAGGAACGCGTCGCTGTACGGGGCCACCGTGGCGGCGGTGTGGCCGAACTCGCGGTCGAACCGGCCGATCGGCGCGTTGTCCCTGCCCAGACTCGCCGGTACCACGTCCGCGACGGGTGCGAGGTTCAGGTTCACACCGGCCGCCTTGAGTTCCTTGGCCCAGACCGCCGCCTCGCTGCGCAGTTTCGACGTGGTCCACGTTCCCTGCGTGAGGGCGCTCGGGATGGTCGAGAACCCGGGGCCGGACAGCACCTGCACCTGTCCGCCCTCCTGGTCGGTCGAGACCAGGAGCCCCACACGATGCCCTTTCGCGGTGTCCGCCTTGGCCTGCAGAGGGTCGACGACGGCCTTGGTCGCCTTCGTCCCGGCCGTGCTCCGGCCGGCCAGGAACACCGAGCCGACGTGGTACTGCTGCATGAGGGCGATCCGCTTGCTGTCAGGCGCGGACGGCGTGACCGATCCCATGAAGAGCTGGCCGACCCGCTGTGGATCCGTCATCGCCCTGAACGTCGTGTCGGCGCAGGTGTTCGCCGCGAACTTGGGGCCCTTGCCCGACGGGTCGATGATCGCGGCCTGCGAGATCTGGACGCCTGCCGCTCCTGCCAGCGCGAGCGCCAGGGCCAGCGAGGTGGCGAGCTTGACGCGACGCTTGGCGGGGGAGCGGTGGGCCGGCGACTGGTGGGATGCCATGAATACTCCGACGGTGCCTGCTGCGGACCGCTCGGACGTCGAGCGGATAGTCAGATGCCATGCTCATGGTATCAACGTGAGGGTGGGTCGCCAGTGCGCGAACAGACGGGTGACCTGCGCACGGCGGCCCTCTGGACCGCCACCGCCCGCGGTCACTCGGCAGGGCGCACGGTGGTCGCTCCGTGGCCGAACGGGAGCCCGGCCCAGGGGAGTTGCCGGACTTCCGGGTCCACGTGCCGGCCGCCGGCATCGCGAACCGGAGCGGGTTCGATCTCGGGAGGGGTTTCGCCGACGCGGACCATCCAGCGGACCAGGGCCTCGCCCAGGTTGTCGGCGATCTTCCGGTGGGACGCGAGCCCGGCGAGGTTGTCCAGCTCATGGGGGTCGGCCCACAGGTCGTACAGCTCGGTCTCGACGTAATGCGCTGCGCCGGAGTCCTCCCAGGGGTCCCCGTCGGGCGCCGCCACCGCGTACTTCCACCGGTCCGTCCGCACGGCGCGGCCCACATGGGACTCGCTGATCTGGACGAAGACCTCCTCCGGGCGGCCGGGGTCGTCTCCGCCGCCGACCAAGGGGAGGAAGGACCGGCCCTGGACACCCTCGGGAACGGGGAGCCCGGCGGCCTCCACCAGCGTGGGCATCAGATCCGCCGTGCTCACGGGGCGGCGGATCAGTCCGCCGCCGGTGAATCCCGGTCCGGTCAGCGCGAGCGGGACGCGTACGGACGCGTCGTGGGCGGAGCGCTTGTACTCGTCGTTGCGGGTGCGGAAGTGCGAGCCGTGGTCCGCGGTCCACGCGAGGACGGTCGAGTCGGTCAGATCGAGGCTGCGCAGGGCGTCCCGCAGTCGACCCACCCCCTCGTCCACCCGCTTGATCTGCCCCAGGTAGCCGCCCATGTGCCGGTGGGGACCACCGTGCGGCGCGGCGGCCGCGAGCGCGGCGAGGTCCGCGGGCATCCAACGGCCCTCGTAGCGCTCGCGATAGCCCTCCGGCGCCGGATAGTCGTCCGTGGCGTTCTGGTGGTGGGGCTCCAGCAGGGACAGGAAGAGGAAGAACGGCCGGTCGTGATGGTCCGCCACGAAGCGGACGGCGGCATCGACCAGCGCGTCCGAACGGAAACCGACCAGGCGCACCGCCTCACCGTCCTCCCCGTACAACACGGTCCGGTAGGCGTCGGAGGTGTACTCCAACAGGTCGCTGGCCAGCCAGCGTTGGTAACCGCCCCGACGTTCGGGTGCTACGGGGCCGTCCCCCGACGCGCCGGCGGCCAGGTGCCACTTGCCGATGTAGCCGGTGGTGTAGCCGGCCGCGCCGAAGACCTCGGCGATGGTGGGCATCCCGGCCGGCAGCGGGATGCCGTTGCGGAACACCCCGGTCGCGGTCGGATACCGGCCGGTCTGCAGCGAGGCCCGGGCCGGCGCGCACACCGGTTGCGGCGTGAGGGCCTGCTCCACATGGGTGCCCGTACGGGCGATCCGGTCGAACTCGGGCGTGACGTCGGCCGGGTTGCCGTGGACACCGGTGGTGTCCCACCGCTGTTGGTCCGTCAGAATCACGATGACATTGGGCAGTTGACTGGACACCGGTGAGTCGGACCTTTCGGAGGGGCACGGAGGGCGCGGAACACAGGGGCGGAGACAGCGGCCGCGCCCATCCCCGCGCCCGCGTCTGCCGACCCGAGGGTCCCGGTGGGGTGGGTCGCGGACGTCTTCGACCCTACGAAGCCGTGCGGATCGGACTCCATGGACAAACATGCTGGTGTCTTGGACAGTTGCCGCGCCGAGCCGGCCTGGACGGTCCGACCCGAGTTCCGCGCAGGGAGGTCGGGCCGGGATGCCGGGGCTGTTCAGGGAGCTGTGATCACGCGGCGGAAAAGGGGTGGGTGCGAGCGCTGTCGGGCTGTTACCTTTCCGTCGACCGCGGCACCGTCCCGAGGAGGTGAGACCCATGAACGCTGTATCCATGTGGGTGCTCCCCCTCTCGTCACGGTCGGGCGATTGACACAGGTGTCGCCGGGAGCGCCTCGACAACAGGGCACTCCCGAAAGGCACCACGCATGCATCCTCCGCAGTTCACCGTCGAGTCGTCATCGAACGGCGTGCTCGAGCGCGACTTCACCGTGGGCGACGTCCCCGGAGTCCTCTGGTCGCCGACCGGCGCCGCCGAGCGCGCGCCCCTGATCCTCATGGCTCACGGCGGCGGCAATCACAAGAAGCACCCGGCGATGTCCGGCCGCGCTCGACGTCTCGTGTCCGGCTGCGGCTTCCACGTCGCCGTCCTCGACGCGCCGGGTCACGGCGACCGGCCGCGCACGGCACACGACGAGGCGGAGATCGCCGAGTTGTTCCGGGCGCGGGCGGCCGGCGAGCCGGAAGGCCCGGTCGTCGTGCGCTACAACGAACACCTGGCGCGCATCGCCGTACCCGAGTACCGGGCGGCCCTGGACGCCCTCCAGGAACTCCCGGAGATCGGCACCGACGGCCCGGTCGGCTTCTGGGGCATCAACATGGGCACCGCGATCGGCGTACCGCTCGTGGCGATCGAACCCAGGATCACGGCCGCCGTCCTCGGCCAGCACTGGCCCGACGTCCTGGCCGAGAAGGCGAAGCGGATCACCGTCCCGATCGAGTTCGACCTGCAGTGGGACGACGAGCACATCACGCGCGAGGAGGGACTCGCGCTGTTCGACGCCTTCGCCTCGAAGGAGAAGTCGCTGCACGTGAACTCCGGCACGCACAAGGAGTTGCCCCGGTTCGAGGCGGACAGCGCGGTCCGGTTCTTCGCCCGTCACCTCGGCGGCGCGGGCACCGTATGACCTGATCCGACCTGAGTGGTCGCGGCGCCCGGCATCCGGCCCGGCGCCGTGACCGCGATGCCGTGCACCGGCCGACGAGTTCGGCTGCGGCAGGCGCTCAGGGGAGACGCGGCTCGTCGTCGAGTTCCGTCGCCGCGGCGGTGACCGCGGGGAGTGTGCGGTAGGCGGCCCGGGCATGGGCGAGGCGGGCCAGGGTCGTCCCGATGAGGGCGGCGGACAGCAGGCAGGCGAGCCAGAAGGTGTCGCGGTGCCCGATCCAGCTGAAGGTGCCGGCGGGCGGCACGGCGAAGCCGTTGAGGAACAGCCAGCAGAGCACGGCCGTTCCGGGGGCCGCGGTGAAGCTGGCGGGGAAGCCGAGGACGACGGCGAACAGGGACAACGCCGTGAGGGCGAGGCCTGGTCGGTCCGGTCCCACGGTGGTGTTGAGGAAGACCACCAGAACCAGCGCGCCCACGAAGGCCGTTGCCCACACCAGCGACGTGGACACGGGCCGGGGCACGGGCCGGCTGCCGTTGCTGAGGGAAACCCACTCGATCAATGGGTCACGTCTCCTTCCGGTCCGCGCCGGCGTCAAGGGGAGGGGAACGCCGGTGGGTTCGACTGCTGCTGTGTGTGGACCCCGAGGACGGATTGTTCCACTGGCGTTCCAAGGGGGCCGCGGGGGTCGGCCCCGGTGCTGGGTATGGTGACACCCAGTGGTTCGCAAAGGAACAGTCAAATGAGACAGACGGACGGGAGGGCAGCTGTGGGGGCTGCACGCATGAGCAGTACGCCGTTGCCGGGGATCGGGGTCCGCTACGACCTGAGCACACGAGAGCAGCGCCGCCTGTCGGTCGTCGCGCACCGGGACGGCTCACGGACGTTGAGCGCGTACCGCCAGGACGACCCGGACGCCTGCGCGCTGTCGGTGCGACTGTCCTCAGGGGAGGCGGAGGTGCTCATCGGCGCGTTGATGCCCGCGCATCACAGCCCGAGTCTGCTGTCGACGACCGAACTGGGGCTGGTGGCGGAGAGGAGCGAACTGTCCGCCACCTCCTACTGGAACGGGCGGTTGCTCGGGGAGACGCGCATGCGCACGGACACGGGCGTGTCGATCGTGGCGGTACTGCGCCGGGCGGAGGCGATCCCGTCGCCCGGGCCGGACTTCCGGCTGGCCGGCGGGGACACGTTGATCGTGATCGGCACGCGCGAGGGCGTGGAGGCTGCCACCGCGATCCTCGGACGGGAGTGAGCCGCGATGCACTCCTCCGCCACCTTCCTGATCGAGTTCGGGGCCATCATCCTCGGCCTCGGACTGCTGGGCCGGTTCGCCGGCCGCTTCCAGTTCTCGCCCATCCCTCTGTATCTGCTGGCCGGGCTGGCCTTCGGCCAAGGCGGCATCCTCCCGCTCGGCACCAGTGAGGAGTTCGTGGCGATCGGCGCCGAGATCGGCGTGATCCTGCTGCTCCTCATGCTGGGCCTGGAGTACACGGCCAGCGACCTGGTGTCCAACCTCAAGACCCAGTACGCGGCCGGGCTGGCCGACGCCGCGCTCAACGCCCTGCCCGGGGCCGCGATGGCCCTGCTGCTGGGCTGGGGCCCGGTGGCGGCCGTGGTCCTGGCCGGGGTCACCTGGATCTCCTCCTCCGGAGTCATCGCCAAGGTCCTCGGTGACCTGGGACGGCTGGGCAACCGGGAGACACCGGTGATCCTCAGCATCCTGGTCCTGGAAGACCTGTCCATGGCCGTCTATCTGCCGATCGTCACCGCGCTGCTGGCCGGAACGACCCTGGCGGCCGGCAGCGTCACGCTGGCGATCGCGCTGGGCGTGGCCGGGCTCGTCCTGCTGGTCGCGGTGCGCTACGGCCGGCACATCTCACGCTTCGTCTCCAGCGACGATCCGGAGAAACTGCTCCTGGTGGTCCTCGGCCTGACGCTGCTGGTCGCCGGGCTCGCGCAGGAGCTCCAGGTGTCGGCGGCCGTGGGAGCCTTCCTGGTCGGTATCGCCCTGTCCGGCGAGGTGGCGGAAGGCGCGCACAACCTGCTGGCTCCGCTGCGCGACCTGTTCGCCGCGGTGTTCTTCGTGTTCTTCGGCCTGCACACCGACCCGTCGAGCATTCCACCGGTGTTCCTGCCCGCGCTCGCTCTGGCGGTCGTCACCGCGGCGACGAAGATCGCCACCGGCTACTGGGCCGCGAGGCGCGCCGGAGTCTCGGTCAAGGGGCGATGGCGCGCGGGCGGCACGCTCGTCGCGCGCGGCGAGTTCTCCATCGTGATCGCCGGGCTCGCGGTCACCGCCGGGATCGAACCCTCGCTGGGACCGCTGGCCACGGCGTACGTGCTGATCCTTGTGATCCTCGGCCCGCTCACCGCCCGCTACACGGAGCCCGTGGCGCGCCTGGTGGGCGGCCTGCGCAAGCCCTCTCCCGCAACCGGGGCCGCGTCGGATCCGTCCGCCCCCGATCGGGAGGACGCGGTGGACGGACAGGACGCGCTGGACGAGCAGGACACCGTCGGCCGGGTGTGACCGGGGACGGGCCGGCGGACCGCGACGAAGTCCGCGCCGCCCGGCGGTGAACCGCCACCGGACAGCCGGGTCCGACGGCACGGCCGTGCGGGTCCGGGCACGCGCCCGGCGCGTCACACCCTCGCGCTCGGAAGCACGCTTCGGGCTCCTTTCCTGGTAGACGTGACCAGTACGGCGGGGGAGCGGCGCAGCGAAGGAACGAGGAGCGATGGCATCCCGAGCGCACACCGTGGGCGTCCTGGTGTTCGACGGCATGAAGATGCTGGACCTGTCCGGGCCCGCGGAGGTCTTCAGCGAGGCCAACCGGTACGGCGCCGAGTACCGGCTGAGCATCGTCGCGGTGGGCGGAGCGCCGGTGCGGTCCTCCATCGGCATGAGCGTGCCCGTCGACGTGGAGGCCGCGGCCGCGGACCCCTTCGACACCCTGCTCGTGGTGGGAGGCGACCTGCTGCCGGCCGCGCCGGTGGACCCTGCGCTGGCCGCCACGGCCAAGGCCCTGGCGGCCGGGGCCGAGCGCGTCGCGTCGGTCTGTACCGGGGCGTTCGTCCTGGGAGCCGCGGGACTGCTGGAGGGCAAGCGGGCGACCACGCACTGGCAGCACACGGCAGCGCTGGCTCGTAGCTGCCGGCTGACGCGGGTGGAGCCGGACGCGATCTTCGTCCGGGACGGCAGCACCTACACCTCCGCCGGTGTCACCGCCGGCATCGACCTCGCCCTCGCCCTGGTCGAACAGGACCACGGACCGGACCTGTCGCGGAAGATCGCGCGTTCGCTGGTGGTGTACATGCAGCGGGCCGGCGGGCAGTCCCAGTTCTCCGCCTCGCTCCAGGGCCCGGCACCCCGGACGCCCGTGCTGCGGATGATCCAGGACGCGGTCCAGGCCGATCCGACGGCGGACCACGGCCTGGAAGCTCTGGCGGCGCGCGTCCGGGTGAGCCCACGGCATCTGACCCGCATGTTCCGCGCCGAACTCGACACCACCCCCATGAAGTACGTGGAACTGATCCGGTTCGACCGGGCGAAGGCCCTGCTCGACGCCGGACACAACGCGACGGAGGCGGCCTCGCTCTCGGGCTTCCCCAGCTACGAGAGCCTGCGACGCGCCTTCGCACGCCATCTCGGGCTCTCCCCGACCCAGTACCAGCAGCGCTTCGCGACCACCACGCCGACGTCACGCGCCCGTACCGGCAGATGAGCCGACCGGCGGAGGCATGACCGTTTTCGAGGGCATGTCGGCCATCCGGTCGCGGACGCGACGGCCCCGCGCGGCGGAAGCTGGGGACAGGACCCCCGCCCCGCCCAGGGAAGGCAGCCATGACCGAGTACATCGCCGACGTCGCGATCCCCGACAGCAAGCTCGCGCAGGACGCCACCGACCTCATCCGGGACACGACACCGGCCCTGATCTTCCACCACTCCCGCCGGGTCTACCTCTTCGGCAGCCTCCAGGCGGCCGCGCTGGGGCTCAGCCCCGACCCTGAACTGCTGTACGTGGCCGCACTGTTCCACGACACGGGCCTGGTACCGCCCTACCGCGGCGACGATCAGCGCTTCGAGATGGACGGTGCCGACCAGGCGCGCGCGTTCCTGCTGGCGCACGGTCTGTCCGAGAGCGACGCGGACACCGTCTGGACGGCCGTCGCCCTGCACACCACGCCAGAGGTGCCCTACAAGATGGCGCCCGAGATCGCGGCGACCACCGCGGGCGTCGAGACGGACGTCCTGGGCCTGCGCCTGGCCAACATCACGCGAGCACAGATCGAGGCGGTCACCGCCGCCCATCCGAGGCCGGACTTCAAGCGGCAGATCCTCGAAGCGTTCACCGACGGCTTCAGGCACCGCCCCGACACCACGTTCGGCACGGTGAACGCGGACGTTCTCCAGCACTTCGTCCCGGAATTCCGGCGTACCGACTTCGTCGACGTCATCGAGAACTCCGCCTGGCCGGAGTGACCGCACCGCGGGACCGAAGCGGAGTGCCCTGGCGCATCACACGGAAAGACACGAACATTCATGACCGAGACCATTTCCGGAGTGGAAATCCCTCAGACGGCGGCCGTCGCGGCCGCCACCGCGTTCATTCGGGAGACGACGAACCCGCTCATCTACCACCACTCGCGCCGCGTCTTCCTCTTCGGTTCCCTGCACGCGCGCAGGCTCGGCCTCCGGCCTGATCCCGAGCTGCTGTACGTCTCCGCCATGTTCCACGACGCCGGACTGCTGTCCCCGTACTCCGCCAAGGAACAGCGCTTCGAGCTCGACGGCGCCGACCATGCCCGCGCGTTCCTCCTCGACCAAGGATTCTCGCCGAGCGCTGCCGAGGTGGCCTGGATGGCGATCGCGCTGCACACGACGCCGGGGATTCCCGGCCGTCTGGGGGCGGAGATCGCGGCCACGAACTACGGTGTACTGACCGACGCCGTCGGATGGGGCCTGGCGGATCTGGACGACGCTCAGGCCGACGAGATCGTCGCCGCCCATCCGCGCGGAGAATTCAAAAGGGATTTCCTGCAGGAATTCGTCGACGGTCTGAGGGACCGCCCGGACACCACGTACGGGACCGTCAACGCAGACGTGCTCGAACACTTCATCCCGGGATTTCGACGTACCAGCATGGTCGAGCGCATCACCGACGCGCCGTGGCCGAGCTGACGCGAACGAAGGAGGTCATGACATGCGAGCCATCACCGCCGGGAACCGCGACGCCGGCGTCGAAGGGCTGACCCTGACGGACATCCCCCACCCCCACGCGGCGGAGAACGACGTCATCGTGCGGGTCCACGCCGCGGGATTCACCCGGGGAGAACTCGACTGGCCCGCGACGTGGACCGACCGTGCGGGCCACGACCGCGCGCCGAGCGTGCCCGGCCACGAGGTCTCGGGGGTCGTGGCGGAACTCGGCTACGGAACGACCGGTCTCACGGTCGGCCAGCGGGTCTTCGGACTGACCGACTGGACCCGCGACGGCTCGCTCGCCGAGTACGTCGCCGTGGAGGCCCGCAATCTCGCCCCGCTGCCCGCGGACGTCAGCCACACCGTGGCGGCCGCGCTGCCGGTCTCGGGACTGACCGCCTGGCAGGGCCTCTTCGACCACGCGCAGATCAGGACGGGACAGACCATCCTCGTTCACGGCGCCGCGGGGGCCGTCGGTTCGATGGTGGTGCAACTCGCCGGGGAGGCCGGAGCCAGGGTGATCGGAACCGGCCGGGCGGCCGACCGGGACACGGCTCTGGGCCTCGGCGCCCACGCGTTCCTGGACCTGCAGAACGACCGGCTGGAGGACGCCGGAGAGGTCGACGTGGTCTTCGACGTGATCGGCGGTGACGTCCTCGACCGCTCGGCAGCGCTCGTGCGCCCCGGCGGCACGCTCGTCACGATCGCCCGGCCACCCACCGTTCGACCCAAGGACGGGCGAGCGCTGTTCTTCGTCGTCGAACCCGACCGCGCGTGTCTCACGCACCTCGTCCAGCGGATCAGCGACGGACGTCTCGACGCCCGGGTCGCCGCCGTATGCCCCCTCACCGAGGCGGCCGCCGCCTTCGTGCCCGATCGCCGCGTCTCCGGCAGGACGATCATCCAGGTCACCGAGGACCGATGATCTCTCTTCCCTTCGTACGGGCATTCAGGTGATTTCGGTGTGATCAAGGATTTAAGGCTCCTTAGTATCTCTTTCCGTGACAGACGGAAAGAGTTGTCGGCAGCCGGACGACTGCGCGACCGATGTGCTCGTCCTCGGGGCCGGGCCGGCCGGGCTCGTGCTCGGCAACGTCCTCGTGGACCAGGGAATCGACTGCGTCATCCTGGAACGGGCCGAGCGCGCCCACGTGCAGACACGTGCCCGCGCCGGATTCCTGGCCGCCAACACGGTGCGGATCCTGGAACGGCACGGTCTCGCCGAAGGACTGCACCGGCACGGACAGACCCACAGCACCTGCGAGTTCCGCACCGAGGACGGCCGGTTCCGGCTGGACTACAGCGGGCTCGGACAGGGTGAACGCCACACCGTCTACCCCCAACAGGACCTGGTGACCGACCTGTTGACGCGGTTCCTGGAACGCGGCGGACAGATCCGCTTCGGCACCGAGGCCGTGGCCGTACGCGGCGCCGACGGTGAACGGCCCGAGGTGACCGTGCGCGAGGCCGACGGGCGGCCCGGCCTCTGGCGGGCGCGGTACGTGGCAGGCTGCGACGGACGACACGGCGCGGCCCGGCGCTCACTGCCGGCCGGAACGGTTCGCCACCAACGCGATCACGGCGTGACCTGGCTCGGTCTGCTCGCCGAGGCACCGCCCAGCCTGGACGCCGTGGGATACGCGGTGCACGAGCACGGGTTCGCCGGGCACATGGCCCGCACCAGCGAGGTCACCCGCTACTACCTCCAGTGGGAGCGCGGGACCCCGGCCGACGCCTGGTCAGAGGAGCGGATCTGGCACGAACTGGAACTGCGGATGCGGGCACCCGAATACGGCCCGCTGCGCCGCGGGCCCCTCGTGCAACGGGCCGTCGTCGACCTGGAGTCCGACGTGCTCGAACCGCTGCGCCACGGCGCCCTGTTCCTCGTGGGCGACGCCGCCGGTCTGATCAGCCCCTCCGCGGCGAAGGGCGCCAACCTCGCCGTCCTCGAAGCGGCGATCCTGGCACCCGCCCTGGTCGACGACCTCACGACCGGGAACTCCGAGGGCCTCGACGCCTACTCGGCGCGATGTCTGACGCACATCTGGCGTGCGCAGGAGTTCTCCCACTGGATGATCGGCCTGCTGCACGGCCCCTCCGGCGCGAACGGCGAGTCCGGGTTCCACAACTCCCTGCGCCGCTCCCGACTCGCCTCGCTGCGCACCTCGCGCAGCCATCAGGACTGGTTCGCCGAGCACTACGTCGGCGTCTAGACCGTGTCCACAAGGTCGTGTCCGCGAAGTCCCGCCTGCCCGGCGACGCCTGGCACGCACGGCGGACACGCCCTGGCCCGCCGCCCTCGAGCTCCGCACCCGCGTACATCCGTACGCACACAACCGAACCCCGGAATGAGGATCCCCCCGCAATGATCACGGCATTGTCGGGCGACACGTCCCGCCTGCGCGCGACGGTCGACTTCGTCAAGGAACAGGACACCGCCACCCTGCTCCCGCTCCTGCTCCCCGGGCTCGACGGCCCGGAGCTGCGGACCCTGTCCGAGCGCTGCGAGTTCTCGCACGCCGCACTCCTCGTCTTCCCGCCCGATCCGGCCGCGCTGGACGCCCTGCTCGCCGACTGCGGGCTCGTCGCCCACGCGCCACCGCGGCCCAGCGTCGTCGTCCGCGAACGCCTGGCCGCACGGCACGAGCGGTCCGCAGCCCACCTCGACCTCGGCATTCTGCGACCCGCGGTGGACTGCCGGGACGGGGCGCGGCGCATGGTCGAGGTGTTCGCGCTGACCGTGCCGCCGGGTTCCGACCTCGAAACCGTCGCCGCGCACGAGCGGGAACAGCAGCACGAGGCGCATGTCGCCTTCGAGGTCGAAGCACCGGACCCGCTGGTCCTGCGCGGCCTGTGCGCGACCTTCGGGCGCTACGGCGCCACCCCCGGAGGCGGCGGCTACAACCCGCACGAGAACGGCACGGTGTTCTACTTCACCGTGCCCGCCGAGGCCAAGGCCGGCTACCGCCGCGTGGAGCTGTACGTCCCCGGGGACCACCGGGACATCCTCGCCGCCCACCTCGACGAACACCGCAGGCAGCAGCCCGCCGAGGCCCTGCTGCGCCTGCTGACCGGGGCGTGGACGACCCAGGCCCTCGCCGCGTTCGCACAACTGGAGGTGGCCGACGCGCTGCACGAGGAGCGGGCCGTCGGAGTGACGGAACTCGCGCACGCCGCCGGAGCCCACGCGCCGAACCTGACCACCCTGCTGCGCTACCTCACCATGCTCGGCGTGGTGAGCGAGAGCCGGGACGGATTCCGGCTCACGGACACCGGCAGGCTGCTGCGCGCGGACGCCGACGGGTCGATGCGGTCGCTGGCGCTGATGTACGGAGGACCGTTCTACGAGTCCTTCGCCGGCCTCGGGCACACCGTGCGCACGGGACAGGTCGCCTTCGAAGAGCGCTTCGGCGAGAACCACTTCGACCACTTCGCCCGCGATCCCGAACTCGCCGAACTCTTCGACCGGTCGATGGCCGCCGGTTCACGGATGTTCGACCCGCTGCCCGCCCACCCCGTCCTCGCCGAGGCTCCCGACGGGGCCACCGTCGTCGACATCGCCGGCGGCAACGGCGAACTCCTCGGCCGAATCCTTTCCGCACACCCCCACCTGCACGGCGCTCTGCTGGAGCGCCCGCACACCGTCGAGACCGCCCGCCGCCTCCTCGGCGAGGCCGGCCACGCGGCACGGTGCACCTTCCGAGCGGGCGACTTCGCGGACGTCCCGGCGGGCGGCGACGTCTACGTCCTGTCCCGCGTCCTGCACGACTGGGACGACGACCGTTGCCTCGACATCCTGCGCCACTGCGCCCGCGCGATGCCCGACACCGCCGATCTGCTCGTCGTCGAACGCGTCCTGCCCACCGATGGCTCGGCCTCCCTCGCCACCGCCTGGAACCTGCACATGATGTGCAACGTGGGCGGCCGCGAACGTCGCGCCGACCACTACGCCCAGTTGTTCGCCGACGCGGGCCTCACCCTCGTGGGCCAGGCACCCCTGCCCCTGGACGGCAGCGTTCTGCACGTCCGCAGAACCGCTACGCCTGACACCGCGTCCGAGCTCTAGAAGCCGCCGGAACACCACACGCCCACCGGCAGTCGACGAGCCTGCCGGTGGGCTCAGCCCTGCTCGCTCCGCCAGAGTGCCAGGCGCCGCGTCCGATGCCGGACCGAAGAGCCCGGCCGCCAGGGCGTGTTGAGCATGACACCAAGCTTTTCTGAGTACGGGTACTCAAGGCACGGCGGGCCCTCGACGGCGAAGGTGGGGGCATACCAAGTGACGGGAGATCACCGTGAACATGCCTCGCACGAACCGATCCGCAACCCCCTTCCGCGCCGGAAGGATGCGCGTCGTCGCCGCCGCTGCCCTCGCGGGCGCGGCAGCAGCCACGGTCCTCACCGGGTGCGCCGGCTTCGGGTACCAGGAGAACATCTGCGGCAACGGCGAGTATCCCGCCTTGTCGGTGGGCGGCACCGGGTCCGCCTGCTTCTCGGACAAGGAGGAGCCGTCGGACGGCTACGCGCGGTACCCCGCGGGCAAGGTGCCGCAGCAGGTCGACGACAAGTGGGACGTGTACTGGCGTACCCACACACTCGACAAGGACGGAAAGGTCATCGCCGCACCGGACGAAAACTGAACGGGTACGGCCTGATGCCCACGGCCGATCCGTGACTCGGAACGTCGGACGCGGAGCCTCGTGCCTACGGCGTGCCGAGCGGGATCCGGATGGTGAGCAGGGCGACGTCGTCGTCGTTGTCGGTCGGACGGGTGCGTTCGAGCAGCCGGTCGGTGAAGGAGTTCAGGGGCCGGTGGGCGAGCGCCGCGGCGTGCCGGCGCAGGCGTTGCAGGCCGGTGTCCAGCAGTTCTCCACGGGTCTCGATGAGCCCGTCGGTGTAGAAGACGAGCGTCGATCCCGGCGGCAGGGTCGCCTCCGCGTCGTGGCGCGGGCGGTCGGTGCCTGTGCCGAGGAGGAGCCCGTTGCCCTCGTGGAGGTAGCGCGTCACGCCGTCGTAGTCGACGAGCAGGGGTGGCGGGTGGCCCGCGCTGGTCCAGCGCAGGATCCAGTGTCCGGCGGGGTCGCAGGCGAGGCGGGCCAGGATGAGCGTCGCCATGCGGACATCGGTGATGTGCCTCATCGCCTGGTCGAGGTGCTGCACGGTGCGGTGCGGGGGGTTGTCCTGCGACCAGGTGTAGGCGCGGAGCATGTTCCGCAGTTGCGCCATGCCGGCGGCCGCCTCCAGGTCGTGGCCGACCACGTCGCCGATGACCAGGGCCGTGTCCCCGGCCGGGAGCGGGAAGGCGTCGTACCAGTCGCCGCCCACGTGCGAGGCGTCCGGGGCCGGCAGATAGCGAGTGGTCATCTCCACCCCCGACAGCTTCGGAAGCTGAGGCAGCAGATAGCGCTGCATGGTGGCGGCGATCTGGCGTTGACGCTGGTAGTGGCGCGCGTTCTCCAGGGCGATGCCGATCCGGCGGGCTATGTCCTCGACAAGGGCCAGATCGCCGGTGGTGAACGCCTCGTCGCGTCGGGTGCGCCCCAATGTGAGGGCACCGACCACCTCGTGCGGGCCGCGGATGGGAGCGATGGCCGCGGTCTGGATCCCGGTCGTCTCGAACAGCCTGCGCTGCTCGACCGCGATACCGGTGTCGGGGGGCCCGTCATAGGTCTCGGGACCCGCGAGAGCGGATGCCGCACCTCGCAGGGCCGCGGACAAGGGCATGGGGGAGGAGGCGGGGATCGGGGGCATGGGGCCCTGCAGGTCCTCGCGGGTACGCAGTACGGAGTCCTCGGCCTGGACGACCAGCGATCGCGTCACCTCGTCCCCCTCGGCGATGAGGTCGATGACGGCCCAGTCCGCGAGCCGCGGAAGCATCAGTTCCACCACCCGGCGCAGGGCACCGTGCACGTCGACGTTGGAGATCAGCTGAGCGGTGGTGTCCGCCAGCAGGGCCAGACGCTCACCCTCGGACAGAGCCCGGGGTGACGGTGCGGGCCGTGCCGCGTCGGGCTCGGACTCCTCGGCGGGATGGAAGGCCACCAGGGCGACCACGCCTCGGTCGTTGGCTTCGCAGGGCAGGGAGAACCACTGCCCCGGCAGGAGGGTGCCGTCGCCGCGGGGGTACCAGTTGCGGCCCGACCGCAGTGCCTGCCGGTCCGTCTGTCGGTCCGCCTGCCGGTCCGGCTGTTTACGGAGCCCGCCGTTCTCCCGCGGGACCGGACGCCCCAGCGCGTCCCGGTGCAGCAGATCGTGGGAGTCGTACCCGATCACGTCGTCGGCGCCGAGAAGGAGGAGATCGAGAGCGCGCGCGTTGACCCAGACGATCCGACCGGAGTCCCCGACGGCGTAGACGCCCGCACGGGCGTGCTCGAGAGCCGCGCTGACGCCCAGCTGATCGATGACCGTCGTCGGTGCCGTTGAGCGGTCCGTCATCATGGCTCCTCGCATGACAGGGGGCTTTGCCCGCCCGTCCGTTCGGGTCCCGGACAGGGCCTGGGCAGGCAGCGTGATCAGGAGAAACCGCCCCACGGTCGCCCTGGCTGCCGTACCTGCTGACCACGTCAGAGGGAACGAACAGTGCCGGGGCTGTCGGGACGGATTCCCTGAGGAGGCCGCTCTTGTCCGAACCGCCGATCGCCGTCGGCCACGAGAGCCGAAGTCCCCCTTTTCTAGCACGCGTTTACGGACCTGATGCGCCCGGAAACGAGCAAGGTGGGTCCGGGACCGCGTCGTGCCCGCGGTTCGACCGTGCGGGCCGGGTCGGACCGCGCGCTCCCTGGCCCTCTCTTCGTGAGGACGGTCCGGTTCCGTGTCGGTGGGCCGTGGCACGATCACCGGCATGGCATACGTCGACGAGCGGAACGTGACCGGGCTGGCGAGCGAGTACGGCGTTCCAGCCGACGTGGCAACGGAGTTGGCGGGGCTGCTGAGGCCGTGTGTCCTCCTGGTGAGGAAGGCCGATCTGCCCGATGCGGACCGGGAGGACGTCCTGCCGGCCGGACTGACCGGCGGCCTGCCTCCGCTACCCGGGGGTGAGGACGATGACGGGGGCGGCCCGGCGGATCCCTTCGTGCTGGCCGTCGACTGCGCGGCCCTGCCCCGCGACTTCCTCGACATCGAAATTCCCTCGGACGGGCAGCTGTTGTTCTTCACGACATTCGAGTACGAACCGGAGGATTCCACGGTTCTCCACGTCCCCGCCGACGGATCGACCGAGGAGCGACCGTCGCCGGAAAACGTGGGTGGCGGTCCGAGGACCGTCGTGTACGAACCGCATCTTTTGTATCCCGTGCCGGGGCTGACCATCGACCACGACTGGCGCAGACGTGACCTTGTGCGGACCTTCTTGGACGGTGCTGGTGGAAGCGACGGGGACGACCTCGGAGCGGGCGCCGAGGTGCTGGACCGTTTCGTGGAGGCGCTGGTGAACAGCGCCCACGCCGGTACCCCGCCCCACTCCGTGGCGCAGATCGGCGGATTCTCGGACCAGTGGCAGGTCCCTCCCGACCAGGACGGTCTGGTGCTCCTGGCCCAGATATCCGGGAACGGCGTCGACCACGGCCTGTTCACCCTGAACCTGGTGGTCGGCACGCGCCAGGACATCGCCGCCGGACGCTGGGAGAACCTTCACTTCGAGCAGCAGTGCTGATGTGACCTGTGGCGCCGCTGTCCCGCCTGTCGTCACGCGTCCTTTCCGGACTCCGCCGGCGTCTCTTCGGCCGCGATCTGAGCGCGCTCCTCCTTGATCTCGCGGCCGAGGAAATAGTTGAGCGCCGTTCGAATGGCCGCGATCGCGGCCAGTTGGCCGATCTCGCGAAAGGTCGGGGAGATGGCCGTCCGCAAGATGTCGGAGGCGAGCTGGAACTCCAGACCCAGGAGCAGGAAGCGACCCAGGGTGAGACGCACGGACACGAAGATCTCGGCCTTGCGTTCCCGCAGTCCCACCGTGACCAGGCGGGAGAACGCGACGACCGCGCCGACGAAGATGATGATGGCGCCGCCCGCCTCCACCAGGCGCACCAACATGTCGACTCCGGTCCGCAGACCGGACTCGGGCAGCAGGTCACCGATGCTGAAGATCACGGCAGTCGACCCGTCCTCCCTGGCTCCTTTGTCAGGCTAGGCGCTCGTCCTCACCCGCGCCCCGGCATGGACCCCCTGATCGGGACGAAGGGGCCGGATGGGTGACGCGGGCGCCGGACGCCTCGACGGGGCCCACGCGGCGTGGCCGCTCAGCGGGCCATGCCGAGGGGTGCCGTACCCGCGGCCCGGGATGCGAGGACCGTCCGGCCGTGCTCCGTGGTCGGGAAGCGGTCCAGCATGGCCCGTAGCTCGCGGGCTCCGACATTGGCGCCGAACGGCTCCGTGCCCGGTTGCAGTCGTACGCCCTCGGAGAGCGGGCCGGCGTCCACGGGGTCGAAGCCCACGGCGTCCACAAGATGCGCGACGGTGGCCAGGTCGTCCGTGTCGTCGCCGGCGAGCGCGATCGCCTTGCGGCCGGGTGTTCCGGCGGGCAGGGCTCCGTCCTCGAGGTCGTGGTATCCCATGTGGTTGAACGCCTTGATCACGCGTGAGTCGGGCAAGAACGCCTGCACGATCTCGCTGGTGGAGACCGCCGGGTCCGTGAGGTCCCGCCGGAGGCCATCGACTTCCCACCAGTAGTTCATCGCGTCGATGACCAGCTTCCCCCGCAAG
Organism: Streptomyces sp. NBC_01428; assembly: GCF_036231965.1. Classification (NCBI taxonomy): domain Bacteria; kingdom Bacillati; phylum Actinomycetota; class Actinomycetes; order Kitasatosporales; family Streptomycetaceae; genus Streptomyces; species Streptomyces sp. NBC_01428. The sequence goes on from NZ_CP109499.1 coordinate 8,693,195, forward strand.
GCCTGGACAGGGAGACTGCGATATTTGCCGAGGGGGACCGCCAGGACCACGGCGTCCGCCCCGGACGCGGCATCCTCCGCGACGACAGCGAGGGCACCGGGGGCGAGCACCTCGACAGTGAGAGCGATGTCCTCGACCGCGCCGGAGCCCGCGATCAGCACGCGGTGGCCGGCGGCGAGAGCCAGCCGCGCCAGTACGGTCCCTACTTTTCCGGCGCCCAGAATGCCGATCGTGCGCAGGTCCTCGGTGTTCATCGTTCCTCTCTCCTTCGGTCAGCCGGCCAGGGATGTCGCGTTCGGTCAGCCGGCGAGGATGTCGCGGACCATGGGGATCACCTTCGTGCCGTACAGCTCCACCGCGCGCAGCCGGGCACTGATCGGCTGCGCCCCCGCGGTGTAGATGAGGTCGAAGCGGCCCACGCCGAGTTCGTCCACGGCGCGGGCGATCTTGCGCGCGACCGTCTCCGGTGCCCCGATGTACAGCGAGCCGTGCTCGATCTCGGCTTCGAACTCCGCGCGGCGGATCGGCGGCCAGCCGCGGAGCGCGCCGATACGGTCGCGGATGATCCGGTAGCTGGGCCAGTACACCTCGCGGGCCTCCTCGTCGGTGTCGGCCACGAACCCCGGTGAGTGCATGCCCACCGGGTGTGCGGTGGTGCCGAACTGCGCGGCGGCTCTCCGGTAGAGGTCGATGTAGGGCGCGAAGCGTGTGGGAGAGCCGCCGATGACCGCGAGCATCAGGGGAAGGCCGTAGCGGGCGGTCCGGACGACCGACGGGGGAGATCCGCCGACACCGACCCAGGTGGGGAGGTGACCGGATTCGGTCGGAGGGAAGACCTCGGCCGCTTCGAGGGGAGCCCGAAGAGTGCCCGCCCAGGTGACGGGCTTCTCGTCGAGCAGTCGCACGAAGAGCTCGATCTTCTCTTCGAACAACTTGTCGTAGTCGCTCAGGTCGTAGCCGAAGAGGGGGAACGACTCCGTGAAGGACCCTCGCCCCAGGATCACCTCGGCTCGGCCGTTGGAGAGGGCGTCGACGGTCGCGAAGCGCTGGAAGACCCGGACGGGGTCGTCGGAGCTGAGGACCGTCACGCCGGAGGACAACCGCAGGCGCCGGGTACGCGTCGCGATGCCGGCGAGCACCGTTTCCGGTGTGGAGACCGCGTACTCGGGGCGATGGTGCTCGCCCACCGCGAGGACGTCGATGCCGATCTCGTCGGCCAGAACCGCCTCGTCGACGAGCTGCCGGATCGCCCGGGCATGGGAGACCTGCGCACCGGAGTCGTCGACCGGGACGTCGCCGAACGTGTCGAGGCCGAAGTCGAGATCAGACATGACGGGACTCCTTCGTGAGCAGTTCTCGCACACGTGGGGCGACTTCGCTGCCCAGCAGTTCGATGCTGCGGGCGCGGGCCTCACGGGGGAGATGCATGATGTCGTACTTGAGGTCGAAGCGGCTCAGGTTCAGGTCACGGGCCGTCGTGGCGATCTTGCGGGCGACCGTGTCCGGAGAACCCACGAACAGCGCACCGTGGTCGATCTCCTCGCGATAGACGTCCCAGGTCGGCGGATAGAAGCCGCGCTCCCGCGCGAGACCTGCCACCACCGGTTTCCAGTACTCCCACCAGGTCTCGGCGGCCTCCTCGTCGGTGTCCGCCACGAATCCCAGGGAGTGCTGGCCGATCGGCCGGGCGCCGTGCCCGGCCTGCCGCAGAGCACGCTGGTACAGATCGACGTGACGGGCGAAGCGCTGCGGGCGTCCACCGATGACGGCCAGCATGAGGGGGAGGCCGTAACGGGCGGCCCGGACAACGGAGTTGGGACTTCCCCCCACTCCGATCCAGGTGGGAATCCCGCCCGCGCGCATCCGGGGGCGCAGGCGCTGCTCGGACAGCGGTGCGCGAAAGGCGCCGGACCATGTCACCGAGTCCTCCCGCTGGAGCCGCATGAGGAGTTCGAGCTTCTCCTCGAAGAGCTCTTCGTAGTCGCTCACGTCGTAACCGAACAGAGGGAACGAGTCCGTCGCCGAGGCGCGGCCCACGACGAGCTGGGCGCGGCCGTTCGAGACCGCGTCGAGCGTGGAGAAGTCGTGGAAGAGACGCACCGGGTCGTTGGTGCTCAGTACGGTCACCGACGTCCCGAGGCGAATGCGCCGGGTCGCGGAGGCGATGGCGGAGAGCAGCACCGGAGCCGCGGTGTCGACGTGGCCGGGTCGGTAGTGCTCGCCGACGCTGAAGACATCCAGCCCCACGGCCTCGGCGTGCCGCGCCTCCTCGACGAGCAGTCGGACGGTCTCGCCGTCGTCGAGGACGCGGCCGGCGTCCGTCGCGACCTCCCCGAACGAATTCAGACCGAAGGTGAATGGCGCTGCCGTCATGGCGTCCTCCTCCGATGGTTCCCGGAGGGCGGGCCACCTGAAAGATGCGGGAGTAGCATGTGCTTGATTCAGCAAGTATCACTCGACATGATTGACACGTCAAACAAAGAGGCGACCAGTGGTGAGTGAACGGCGGAGCCTGTATCCCGACGCCGAGGAGCTACGGGTCTGGCGCGACTTCGTCGAAACCGCGCAGGCACTCCATGACGAGCTGGCCGCCCGGCTGCAGCAGGAGTGTTCCTTGTCGCCGGGCGACTACGCGGTGCTGCTGGCGCTCAGCGAAGCCGCCGCTCGCAGGCTGCGGTCGTCCGAGCTGGCGCAGACCATGGGATGGGAGCGCAGCAGGCTGTCGCATCACCTGGGACGGATGGAGCGCCGCGGGCTGATTCGCCGGGACAGGTGTGCGACCGACAGCCGGGGTGCGGAGGTGGTGCTCACCGCCGAAGGCGCCGACGCGTTCCGGGCGGCCCTGCTGCCGCACCTGCGAGCGATCCGCGAGGTCTTCGTCGACGCGCTGAGTCCGGAGCGGATCGCGGCCGTCGGTGACGCCATGGCCGCGTTGCGCACCGCGCGGGGGATCCACCGGCACTGACCTGGAACGGCCCCGGCTCCGGCCACGCAGGTGAAGCGGTCCGGTGGGCGACCGGTTTTCACCGCGCCTCATGCGTACGTCGATGAACTCGACAAAGCGATGGCGACAGCGAAGCCTTGGCGACTGCGACTGCGACTGCGACTGCGACTGCGACTGCGCAGCGATGGCGACGCGGCCACCTCGAACGGGTCGATCGGCGCCCGTCCCGCCCCTCAGCCGGAGACGGGCGCGGTCTCCTTCTTGCGGGCGCGGTACGCGGCCGCCTTGATCTTGTTGCCGCAGGACTCCATGCCGCACCACTGTCGGCGCATCCCGCGTGAGCGATCGATGTACGTCCGTGTGCACTCGGGGTTGCCGCACTCCTTGAGCAGGGGCACGTCCGGCCCGCTCAGCAACTCGATCGAGAGCCGCGCCACCGTGGACAGCGCTTCGTCGGGGGTCGCCGCCGTCCAGCGCCCGGAGGGGGCGAGCTGGGGCACGGCCGGCGACTTGCGGGCGGCGCTGTTGACCACGGCGAGAGCCCCGTGCCCGAAGTCCTCACCGAGCCGCCGCGCTGTGACCAGCTCGTAGATCGCCTCACGGAGGGCCTTCGCCTGCTCCACGTCGACGCTCTGAACAGGGGAGACGGCATCGACGACGCCGCTCTCCGTGTACCAGGCGTCCAGTCTGTCCGGCGTCGCGAACATCTCGAACCGCGCCGATCGCCGGGCGCGCAGGGTCGCGGCGAAGTCGAGGGCCGGATTCCCGCAGACGAAGACGTGGTCGAGGTTCACATCACTAGTCTGGCAGGTGACTGTAGTGACTGCCAAGGCATGCCGGTGGAGGCCGACGCGCGGAAGGGTGCGTCGGCCTCGCAGCTCATACCTGGCCGGCCGGCGGTGGCCGTCTCGGTCCGTCAGGCGGCCCGCAGGGGAGCGAGAGCGTCGGCCCACGCCACGACCTGGTCCAGGGTGGTGACGAGTGTGTCCCGCTGGATGTCGGCCGGTGTGAAGGTGGAGAAGTTCTCGAAGTCGGTGAACAGTGAGAGGGCCACCTGCGAGCGGACGTCGGCCAGTTGCAGCTCGCCCGCTATGCCGCGCAGGTGCTCCACGGCACGGGTGCCGCCGACGCCGCCGTAGCTGACGAAGCCCACGGACTTGTTGTTCCACTCGGCGTAGAGGAAGTCGATGGCGTTCTTCAGGGCGCCCGGCACCGTGCGGTTGTACTCGGGGGTGACGATGACGTAGCCGTCGAAGGACGCGATCGCCTCGGCCCATGCCTGGGTGTGCGGCTGGGTGTAGTTGCCCATCGACGGCGGGTAGGCCTCGTCCAGAAGGGGCAGCTTGTAGTCCAGCAGGTCGACGAGCTCGAACTCGGCGTCGGTGCGCTCGGTGGCGATTTCGTGCACCCAGCGGGCGACGGCCTCGGCGTTGCGACCCGGCCGGGTGCTGCCGATGATGATTCCGATCTTGGTCACGGGAAGACCCTTTCGTGCAGACAGCAGCGGCTGATCGACACACCGCCCTAAGTACTTGCTTAGCGAAGTATGCAAGACAGTGATTGACGGGTCAAGTAAATGTCGCGGTCTGCTGCGGGGCGGCACGTGGGCTCAGAGGTGGTCCACGTCGACGACGGCCCGGGCGAAGGCGGCGGGCGCCTCCTGCGGCACGTTGTGGCCGATGCCGGTCAGCGTCCGATGGTCGTACGGGCCCGTGAAGCGGTCGCGGTAGGCGGCGCCGTCCCCCGGTGCGGTGAACGGATCACGCTCGGGGTCGATGGTGACGGTCGGCACAGTGATGACGGGGCGCGTGGCGAGGGCCTTCTCGTAGCGGTCGTAACGGGGTTCGCCTTCCGCGAGGCCGAGCCGCCAGCGGTAGTTGTGGATCACGATGGCCGCGTAGTCGGGGTTCTCGAAGGCGGTGGCCGTCCGCTCGAACGTGGCGTCGTCGAAGGCCCAGGTCGGAGACACCGTCTCCCAGACGAGTCGGCAGAGGTCGTGCCGGTCGCCCTTGTCCTCCATGGCCAGGCGGCCCCGCTCGGTGCTGAAGTAGTACTGGTACCACCAGGCGTACTCCGCCCGGGGTGTCAGCGGCTTCTTCTGGGCCTCGACGTTCGTGATGAGGTAACCGCTCACGGACACCAGGGCTTTGACGCGCTCGGGCCACAGGGCGGCGATGATGTCCGCGGTCCGAGAGCCCCAGTCGAATCCCGCGAGCAGGGCACGTTCGATCTTGAGGGCGTCCAGCAGGGCGATGACGTCCAGCGCCACTGCCGACTGCTGGGCGTTGCGGAACGTGCGGGAGGACAGGAAGCGCGTCGTCCCGTGCCCACGCAGGTAGGGAACGATGACCCGGTAGCCCTGGGCGGCGAGCAGGGGAGCGACGTCCACGAAGCTGTGGATGTCGTAGGGCCAGCCGTGCAGGCACACGACCACGGGGCCGTGTGCGGGGCCGACCTCGGCGTAACCGACGTCCAGCAGGCCCGCCTTGATCTGCTTCAGCTGCCCGAACGAGGTGTGCGGGCCCGGGGTGGTCGCGGGCGCGGTCGGCGCCGCGGGACCACCCCCGTCGCGGCCGGTGGTCGAGGCGTTCGCGCTGTTCTGAGAACCGGCCAGGGCGGCCGCGGTGGCGCCGGTCCCGATGCCGACCGCCTTGTTGAACGTACGCCTGTTGAGCATGGGAGTCCTCCGGGTGCGGTTCCTGAGTTCGACGTGCTCGTCGCAGGGGCTGTCGGTGGGGGCGTGGGGTGCCGCTGCGCGTGTGACCTGACCGTGCCACAGGCGACGTCACCGGTCAAGCAGGTGACGGCGATCGCCCGTTGCCGTCACCCCTCATGGGCGTCGCCACGTCCGCGTCTTCGAACGCGGCCGGCGCGTCGGCCGCATTCGGGCACCCCCCCGGAGAGGGCCGGGATCCCTTTTTCGCTCCCGAGCCGGGAATCCGCCCTCCGTCCGCCGGGACAACATCCCCCGGCTGCGGACAAGTTGAGTGGAGACGCGTCGGATCGAATTCGTTCGGCAACCGCAATTCCACGCTGCGTGTGCGGATTCGGGGCCTCGTCGGCATGCGCTGGGCCATGGCCGTACCTAGGCTGGAATGCGTCTAAATCCCCCGGGCAGATTGTTCGAGGGCGAGGAGGCGGACGGTTATGGCGAAGGTACTTTTCATCGTGAGCGGTGCCACGTATTGGGTGTTGAAGGACGGAACCCGCTACGCGACCGGTTACTGGGCCGAGGAATTCGCGATGCCCTACAAGGCGATCACGGAGGCCGGGCACGAGGTCGTGGTCGCGACGCCCGGCGGCGTGACACCGAATGTCGACATGATGAGCCTCCGGCCCTCCATGGCCGGCGGTGAGGACGGAGCCCTGGAGCTGGAGGAGATCATTCGTTCAGCGGAGGTGATGCGTCGGCCACTGAAGCTGTCGGACGTCCGGCTCGAGGACTACGACGCGGTCTACCTGCCGGGTGGGCACGGTCCGATGTCGGATCTGGCCTTCGACGCCGACGCCGGCCGTCTGCTGACGGCCCAACTCGCCTCGGGCAACCCGCTGGCGATCGTGTGTCACGCCCCCGCGTCCCTCCTGGCCACCCGGATCCACGGCGTGTCTCCCTTCAAGGGCTACCGGGTCACCGGATTCACCAACGAGGAGGAAGAAGGGGTCGGCCTGGCCTCCCGGGCGCCCTGGCTGCTGGAGGACGACCTGAAGGAGAAGGTGGGCGTCGACTACAGCCGCGGTCCGATCTGGGAGCCGTACATGGTCGAGGACCGCAACCTCGTCACCGGGCAGAATCCGCACTCGGCAGCCGTCCTGGCCGACCGGCTGCTCGAAATCCTCAAGTGAGTACGTCGTAGGGTGCCCGCGCGACGCGGCGCGTGAGGCCGGTCGGGTTGAGACGTCAACTGCCCCGCGCCGAACGGCTGTCCACGGTGGACGGCGCCCCTCACAGCGGCGCGATGCGCTGCAGCACCTCCGTGGCGGCGGCGATGTCGCAACCCTCCAGGCGCGAGAACACGTGGTGCCGCACACTCGCGAGGTTCGTCGGCCACGCGGCCTTCAGCTGGGTCCACCCGGCATCGGTGAGAGCGGCGAGCCAGGACCGGCCGTCGTCCGGAGACTTCTCGCGCACGACCAGGGACCGGGCCTGCAGCCGGTTCACCACCCGCGTCATGCCGCTCAGCGACATCCCGCACATGTTGGCGAGTTCACTCATCCGCATCTGGTTGTGCGGCGCCTCGGAAAGGTGCACCAGAACGAGGTACTCGGTGCTCGAGATGGTGTGCTCATCCAGCATGTCGGCGTCGACGACCCGGGGGAGCAGAGCCATCACGCGGCCCAGGGCCCGCAGGAACGCCTCCTCGTCGCGGTCGAGGGGTTCGATGTGCATCACGTCCGGCATGGCCACAGTCTAGATCTCCGGCGCGCGGGGCCCGCGCGGTGTCCGCGACGCGGTGAGGGGCCGAACCCACCGGGCTCGGCCCCTCACTGTGTGGACTCTGATCAGTTCCCGTCTTCCCAGTGGTGGGACACCGGTGTCGCCGTCACGTCGTTCGCGTAGACGAGTACGACCCGGTGGTTGTACTGGATGGTGTACATCTTCCTGGCGCCGAGGACGACGGTGCCGCTGCTCTTGAAGTAGTCGTCGGTGACGACCGGAGGCTGCGTCGCGACGTACGCCTGGCCTGCTGGGACGGTGTACATGCTCAGCGCGGACTGCGTCGACGGGCTCAGGCCGGCCGGGTACTCGGAGGCGTCCGGGTAGCTCTGCCCGTACACGGCCACCGAGGTGGCGCCTGCCGGGCGGATCAGCTTCACGCCGTAGGTGATCTTGGCGTTCACGCCTGCCGGGTTGTAGAACCACACCTTGGCGCCGCTGAACCAGATCGCGGTCCAGTCGCCCTGCACGTCGGCGACGACGAACTGCTGCCCGGACTGGGCGGTGCCGCCCCAGTCGCTGATGCGGTTCGTGCCGTCGCCGCTCCCGTGGATCGCCTGGTCGCCGAAGAGCGGGGCGGTCGCGTCCGGAGCCTTGCGGAGATAGACGAAGTTCGACGCCTGCTGCCTGTCCGTGCACGGCGTCGAGGGGTCCAGCGGATCGTCGCCCGGGCAGACCCGCACGGTCTGTACGTTGTCGGCGAACGTCGGGTCGACGGTCACGACCTGGCCCACGTCGGGGACGCGATACACACCGCTGTACGCGTGACCGAGCAGCGTCATGAAGTGGTCCCAGTCCCAGGCGTTGCCCGGGTCCCAGTGCATGCCGGAGACGTACGCGTCGGCAGGACCGGCAACGTTGTCATGGCCGATGATGTGCTGACGGTCGAGGGGAATGTCGAACCGCTCCGCCAGGTACCGGACCAGAGCGGCCGTGGACTCGTACTGGGCCTCGGTGTACCAGGTGGCGCCGTTCGCGGCGTATCCCTCGTGCTCGATGCCGAGAGAGTGCATGTTCGTGGAGTAGTTGCCCGCGTGGAAGGCGATGTCCTTGGTGGGGACCATCTGGGTCACCGCGCCGTCGGACGACCGCATCACGTAGTTGGTCGCCGCGTTCTTGGTCGGGGAAGCCAGGTCCCTGACGCCGGCGTCGTACGTCGACTCCAGGTCGTGGATGACGATGGTGTCGATCCGGATGCCGTTCGCCGGCCGGTCGGACACCTGGAGACCCACCGGGGAGCCGGGCACGAACGTGCACACCACGCTCGCCGGACACTCGGTGTCCGCCGTGTCCGCCGAATTCAGGTGCAGCCGGTCCACCTGCGCGGCCGCGGGGCGAACCGAGTCGGTGGCGCCGAGGCGGACGCGCTGGCCGTCCTGCGTCACGCGGGAGGCGCCCTTGCGGAGGGTGCCGAAGACGCGGTCCGCGAAGACCACCGCGGCCTGTCGCTGCGTCGACTGGCTGTAACGGGCCACAGCGCCATACCACTTGGACGGGTCCGTCGGCGTGCCGCCGGCGACCCTCTTCTCGTACGAGGCGAGGAGGGCCGCGCCGCCTCGGATGTTCGCCCCGGGGTCCGTGCGCAGGGTGTCCGGGGACAGTCCCGTCAGCTTCGCGGCGGACTGCACCGTGTGGAGGGCCGGCTTCGAGGCCAGGGAGGCAAGGTCCTCGCGTCCGGCGGCGCCGGAGCCACCGCCGGCCATCATGGCCGGGGTGACGTCGGTGAGGTGCATGGGTCCGAAGCCGCCATCGGTGCTGTGCCGCGCACCGTGGGACTCCCACGCCGACTCCTGGTAGGCGACGCCGAGCAGAACGTCGAGGGGAACGTCGAACTCCGCGGCGGCGGAGGCGAAGTCCTGCTGCCGGGTGGTGGCGGCGGGGCCGCTCCGGCTGTCGGCGAACGCGATGGACTGCGGCGCGGCCAGGCCGCTTGCGGCCAGTGCGCCGGCCGCCACCACGACGGGGAGCCGCAGTCGTCTGTTCCTCTTGTGCAAGACGAATTTCCTTACGTGGGGTTCGAGTGACAGGTCACGCGATGAGCCGCAACCGGACTGCCTGGAGGCACGGTTGCGTTCCTGGTCGGAACCCGAGGTGATGCACCCTCAAGTCCGGTGACGAGGTGAACCACGGGGGCACGCCTCGCCGTAGCGGACGCGGCGTTCGGCAGCCGCCCTCCGGATGCACAGGTACCTTATGGGACCGAGCCGGCACGGTCACACCCACCCTGCGTTCGTCCCGGCAACCGTGGTCAACTGGCAGGCCCGTCCCGCACTGTTATCAGATGTTGGCCCAATTCGCTCCGGAATCACGGCAGATGGGTACTGCTTCGACGATTCCCGCAGTCGGCGCCGGTCGCGTTGGATTCCTCCTCCGGGCATCGCCTGCGCAGACCAAGAGGTGCGGGCGGTCAACGTGAGCAATGCGCCGCTCAAGGGGTTCGCGCAGCCGGAGGCGACGAGGAACGCGCTGCCCTCCTCGCCTTCGGCGGGCGCCGCACGTCACCGGTGCCCGTTGCGCGACGGACGGAGACGCACGCCATGGGTGGATCTCCAGTGCGTCACTCCCTTGACAGGTGACGAGTGACGGTTCAGTGTTATGGCCATCCAGGACGCCGACGGAGTCGGTTCATCGGCCGGCCCCGGCGGCAGCAAGGGAGAGGACAGCAGCGTGGACACTGAGAGTGCGATGGACGCGGCGGCGGCGCGGCAGGCCCGGTTCGGCAAACTCCCCGAGCGCATCGGCTTCGACCGGATGGTCCAGGAGCAGGCGGCGAACGGCCCGAGCGTCGCCTCCTACAACCCTGAAGCCTCCTGGAACCAGTTCTCCTGTCTCGCTCTGGACCTTGGGCTGTGACCTGATCCGACCTGAGCGGATCGCAGCGCCACCCGACGCGTTCGCGGTGAGTGACGTGGGCGCGGCCTCTTCGCGGTAGGTGAGCGCCGTTGAAACGCAGGAACTCCGAACGCGATGTGTTCGTCAGTCGGAGTTCTTCGGTCCGGCGGAGTTCTTCGACCTGGAGGAGACGCGAAGCTCCGGGCGCTGCGCGAGGCTGTACAGCACCGCCCGCTGCTGCTTGTGCCGCTGGACGCGGCCCTTCGCCACCAGTGACTCGAGGGTGTTGCGGACGACCTGAGGGGTCGGACTGCGGTCCGGATGCTTCGCCAGGAGTTCTTCCCGCACTTCTTTGGCGAGGCGCGGCTCGTCGTGGCCGGCGAGAAGCTCCAGCAGAACACTCCCGAGCAGGGACCGACGCGGCGTCCCCTTGGTGTCGGACACCGCCGAGGACGCCTGGTCCGGCACGGACGTCTGGTCGGGTACGGGTGACGGGTCCGGCAGGCCCTCGTACCGCTCGGCCAGCCTCAGGATGTCCATCAGCATCGCTTCTTCCTGCCGCAACGCCGAGATCCTGCTGGTCAGTTCCCTCTGGAGGCGGCGGTTCTCCTCCAGGTCCGACGCGGCCTGCTCGACATACCGCGACCGGAGGGTGGCGGCCGGCCGGGTGGTCACAACCGTTCACTCCTTCATGTCCATGGATGACGTTGCGCATACTACTCGTGCATACATCGATGCAACTTGACTGAGCAATTAGGTCCGGACTCCGCTCCGAGGGGAGCGGGTGGCCGAGTGGCGATCCGTGAAGCCATGGCTAGGGTTGTCGTATGGCCAGGAACGATGGGAATCAGGGCGCTGCGGACGGGTGGGAAGACCGGGTTCGTACGGCCTCCACGTCGTCCGACCCCGAGGTGGTCCGGAGTCTGGTGCGTGACGTCTACCGCACCGCGCAGGACGAACTGGACGCGCAGCGGGCTCAGGCGGAGTTCGAGCGCGAGGAGTGAGTACGTCCCGACGCCGAGCAGGGTGAGGACTGAGGGACTCCGACACCGAGCGGGCTGCGGCCTGCTCAGGTGCTTGCGCTCACGGGCTCGGCGCCGGGTGGGTCGAGCGGAGCTTCTACTCCGCGGCGTCGTGCTGGTCCTGGCCGTCCCGGTGCAGTAGGTGGCCCGCGACCGTGTTGACCACGGCCACCAGAGGCACGGCCACCACCGCGCCCCCGATCCCGGCGATCAGACCCCCGGCGGCCACCGAGAGAATGACGCCGAGGGGGTGGACGCGCACCGCTCGCCCCAGGATGAACGGCTGCAGGACGTGCCCTTCCAACTGCTGAACGCCGAGGACGATGAGAAGGACCAGGAGGGCGGTGAACACGCCCTGGGTGACGAAGGCGACGATCACGGCCAAGGCTCCTGAGGCGACCGCGCCGACCAGCGGGACGAACGCGGCAGCGAAGACGACGACCGCCAGGGGCACCGCCAGAGGGACGCCGAGGATGTAGATCCCCAGCCCGATGCAGACGGCGTCGATGAAGGCGACGATGACCGTGCCGTGCACGTACGCGGTGAGCGTGTGCCAGGCCGGAGGGCCGGCGCCGTCGATCGCGGAGCGGGCGGATGCCGGGGCGAACTTGAGCGCCCATTTCCAGATGCGCGGTCCGTCGTAGAGCAGGAACAGCGTCGAGAACACCGTCAGCAGGACCCCGGTCAGGAGTTCCGCGAGGACCGTGACTCCGTGCAGGCCCGCGGCGGTGAGCTGATCGCTGCTGGACCCGATGCTGTCGCCCAGCTTGTCGGAGATGTGGTCGAGCCGGGCCTCGGTGATGTGGAACGGGCTCTTGAGGAGCCAGTGCTTGAGGTCGTCGACGCCGCTCTGCAGTTGATCCGTGAGGTCGTCCACGTTGTCCATCACCTGCCAGACGACGAACCATCCGACCAGGCCCAGGAGGACGAACCCGCAGAGGGCCGTCGCAACGGTCGCGAGCCCTTTCGGTACCCGATGCTTTTGGAGACGGGCCACCGTGGGCTGAAGGAGCGCGGTGATCAGGAGAGCTGCCGCGAAGGACAGCACGATCAGGTGGACGGCGCCGATGACGCGGATCAGCACCCACAGGATGGCCGCCAGGACGAGCAGACGCCATCCCACTTCCGCTCCGACCCGAATGCCCCACGGAACGACGGAGACGGGTTCGGGGCGGCCGGACGCGGACGGCGCAGCCACCGCGGGCGGAGAAGGCGGCGGGGGAGGCGTGGACGGCGGGGCGTCCGCCACCACCTGATCGGCGTCGAAATGCTCCGGCCTCTTTCTGAACCGCACAGGCCGCACCTGTCTGTCGGAAGGGACACGCCATACCTGCGGGAGTGCCGCCGCTGTGGGCGGAATGCTCCGACTGCCGATACGGATACGAATTCAATACCAATGATCAACTGAAGGGCCCCATTCCGGAGTGCGCAGGCCATGGGATCACCTTGATGGGTCAAGTGTGCCGACGACGCCGGAGCCGGGCGCTCGCGGCCGGCCGTTCGAGGTTGCCGGAGCGCTTCCGCCGACGGGAACAGTTAGCCTTTCTTGTGTGACTGACGAGCATCAGGATGTGTTCGAGCGCGGTACGGACGGACCCCGGGTCGTTCTCGCGGGCGTCGACGGGTCCGAATCCTCGTGGCGGGCCGCGGCCTATGCCGCGGGCCTCGCACGCAGACAGAATTCGACTCTCGCTCTGGTCTACATTCAGCCCTACATGGCGGCGAGCGTCGCCGCCGGCGTGAACGCCGCCGCGTTGACCGAGGAACTGGCCGAAGAGGTCGCGGGCGAAATCAGGAAAGCGACCGAGAATCTGCAGGCTCTCGGAGGGGTCCGATGGGCCTTCCACACGTTCCGGGACGATCCCTACAACGGGCTCGTGACGGCAGCCCGTGATCTGAAGGCCGACACGGTCGTGGTCGGCGCCTCCGAGTCCGCCGGGCACAGACTCATCGGCTCCATGGCCGTCCGCCTGGTCAAGCGCGGCCTCTGGCCCGTCACCGTGGTTCCGTGACCATCGACCTGCCCCTCGTGTGCAGGCCGTGAGCAAGGCTGCGGCCTTTGTGGTGCCTCCGGCGTCAGGCGGGTGAAGGGCGCCGGCGACAGGCATGGCGGGGGACGGGTCAAGGAAGGACCGCTTGATGACGAACCTCGGCCTGCCCACCGAAATCCAGGCGTGCCTGTTTGATCTCGACGGTGTGATCACGCGTACCGCCGGTCTGCACGCGGCGGCGTGGAAGGACATGTTCGACGAGTTCCTGAAAGCCCGGTTCGGTCAGGAATTCCGTCCCTTCGATCAGGCCGACTACGACCGATACGTCGACGGTCGGCCCCGCGCGGACGGGGTGCGGACCTTCCTCGCCTCGCGCGGCGTGGAACTGCCCGAGGGCACGCCGAGCGACCCGGCGGACGCGGACACGGTCCGGCGCCTCGCGGAACGCAAGAACGAACTGCTGCTCGCACGGATCCGCCAGGACGGCGTCCAGGCCTACGACGACTCCCTCGACTACGTCAGAGCCGTCCGCGGCGTCCCCCTGCGGACCGCGGTCGTCTCCTCCAGCAAGAACTGCCAGGCGATGCTGAGGGCGATCGGTGCGGAGGAACTGTTCGAGGTACGCATCGACGGGACGGTCGCCGAGGCGCGGGGCCTGCCGGGAAAACCCGCGCCGGACACCTTCCTGGCCGCCGCCCACGAGCTGGGGGTCGCTCCTGCGGCCTGCGCGGTGTTCGAGGACGCGCTCGCGGGGATGGAGGCCGGTCGGTCGGGCCACTTCGGCTACGTCGTCGGAGTCGACCGAGCCGACCAGGCGGCCGACCTGCGGTCGCACGGCGCCGACACCGTGGTCGAGGGACTGGGCGCCCTGAGGGAGACGCGATGATCACACACCCCGCGTACACCGTCGATCCGTGGTCCCTCCACGAGCGCGGCCTGCAGCTCGACATGCTCGCGCAGAGCGAATCCGTCTTCGCCCTGTCGAACGGCCACATCGGATGGCGCGGCAACCTCGACGAAGGGGAACCGCACGGCCTGCCCGGCTCCTACCTGAACGGGGTCCACGAGCTGCGGCCCCTGCCGTACGCGGAGGCCGGGTACGGGTATCCCGAGTCCGGCCAGTCGGTCATCAACGTCACCAACGGGAAGATCATCCGGCTGCTCGTCGACGACGAACCCTTCGACCTGAGGTACGGCACCGTGCGCTCCCACGAGCGCACGCTCGACCTGCGCTCCGGACTGCTGCACCGCGTCTGCGAGTGGACCTCTCCATCGGGGCACACCGTCCGGGTGAGGTCCACGCGACTGGTGGCCTTCTCCGAGCGGGCCATCGCTGCCATCCGCTTCGAGGTGGAGGCCGTGGACGCCGAGGTACGTCTCGTCCTCCAGTCCGAACTCGTCGCCAACGAGGCGCTGCCGCAGGGCTCCGGCGACCCCAGGGCCACATCGGCGATCACAGCACCACTCGTCGCGGAGGAGGACTTCGCCGCCGGGATGCGGCTGCGCCTCGTCCACACGACCGAGCGCAGTCGCCTGCGGGTCGCCGCCGCGGCCGACCACCTCGTCGAAGGACCCGCCGAGACACAGACGTCGAGCGAGAGCGACGCCGACGTCAGCCGGCTCACCGTCACCTCGCGGGTCGCGCCCGGCCAGTCACTGCGGCTGACCAAGTTCGTCTCCTACGGATGGTCGGCGGAGCGGTCCCTGCCGAGCGTGCGCGACCAGGTGGACGCCGCCCTCGCCGGTGCGCGCAGCACGGGCTGGGAGCAGCTCCTCGCGCAACAGCGTTCGTACCTCGACGGCTTCTGGGAACACGCTGACGTCGAGGTCGACGGCGACCCGCAGATCCAGCAGGCCGTCCGCTTCGGACTCTTCCACGCGCTTCAGGCGGGAGCCAGGGGCGAGGGCCGCGCCATCCCGGCGAAGGGCCTGACCGGCTCCGGCTACGACGGGCACTGCTTCTGGGACACGGAGGCGTTCGTCCTGCCCGTGCTCACCTACACACATCCCGAAGCCGTGGCCGACGTCCTGCGCTGGCGACAGAACACCCTCCCCGCGGCCCGTGACCGCGCCCTCCAACTCGGCCTGCGAGGCGCCACGTTCCCCTGGCGAACAGTGACCGGCTCCGAGTGTTCGGCCTACTGGCCCGCAGGCACCGCCGCCTTCCACATCAACGCGGACGTCGCGGACGCGGTGACCACCTACGTGTCCGCCACCGGCGACGAGGACTTCGCCCGCGACACCGGCGTCGAGATCCTGGTGGAGACCGCCCGCCTGTGGTCCTCCCTCGGCCAGACCGACGCCGACGGGACGTTCCACATCGACGGTGTGACCGGACCCGACGAATACAGCGCCCTGGTCGACGACAACGTCTTCACCAACCTGATGGCACGCTCCAATCTGAGGACCGCCGTCGCCGCCGTCCAGCGCTACCCGGAGCAGGCCGCCGCGCTCGGCGTCAGCGCGGAGGAGACAACTGCCTGGCGCCTGGCGGCCGATCGGACGCACATCCCCTACAACGCCGACCTCGACGTCCACGAACAGCATGCCGGGTTCACCCGGCACGAGAAGTGGGACTTCGCAGAAACGCGGGCGGACCAGTACCCGCTTCTTCTGCACTACCCGTACTTCGATCTCTATCGCAAGCAAGTGGTGAAACAGGCAGACCTCGTTCTCGCCATGTACAAGTGCGGAGACCTGTTCAGCGACCAGGAGAAGAGGCGCAACTTCGCCTACTACGAGGCGCTCACCGTCCGCGACTCGTCCCTCTCGGCCTGTTGTCAGGCCATCATGGCGGCCGAAGTCGGACACGTGGACCTCGCCTACGCCTATCTCGGCGAAGCGGCCCTCATGGATCTCGACGACCTTGAGAACAACACACGCGACGGGCTCCACATCGCCTCGCTCGCGGGCTCCTGGCTCGCCCTGGTCGCCGGCTTCGGCGGCATGCGGCAGAAGGGGGCGACGCTCACCTTCGCGCCGCGCCTGCCCGGCCAGTTGAGCCGTCTGGCGTTCAAGGTCCAGACCCGAGGGCGCTGTCTTCGCGTGGAGATCGACTCCTCCGCCGTCACCTACACCCTCACATCGGGGGAGCCGTTGGCCATCGTCCACGACGGAACGCAGCTCACGGTCTCCACCACCCGCTCCCAGCGCATGCCGCTCGTGGCCCACGCCCCCGAACCCGCCCCCGAGCAACCTGAAGGCCGCCGCCCCGCACAACGCCCCTGAGCCCGGCATCGGTCGGAACGACGCCGGGCTCGACACCGGGACGGGGTGGCGTCGTGGCCGCCCCGGGCCGACGCGGCTACCGGAATTCATTCGCAGTGCATCGGCCTTCAGGCCGGTGGTGAAGCGAATCTGATGGTGGCGACGCGGAGCGTCGCGGATTCAGGGCCGGCGGAGCCGGATACCGCAAGGGCTTTGCCTGGGGTGCGGAGCGTCGCGAGGGCTGGTCCCGGCGGTGCTGGGTGGTGCTCACACCGGCCGGTTTTGCTGTTCGATGTACTGCTTGACCACGCTGAGCGGGGCGCCGCCGACGGTTCCGGCGAAGGAGGAGGCGGACCACAGCTTGTTGGCCCTCCAGTAGTGGCGTGCCAGGTCGGGGAACTCCTGGCGAAGGCGGCGGGAGGAGACGCCCTTGAGGGAGTTGACCAGTTTGCTCACGGCGACCTTGGGCGGAAAGTTCACCAGCAGGTGGACGTGGTTGTTCTCGCCGTTGAACTCCACCAGGTCACACTCGAAGTTTGTACGCCCCGACCGCATGATCTCTTCCATACGCTTCACGTGGGCATCGGTGAACACCATGTGCCAGAACTTTGAAGCGAAGCCATGTGGACGTGCATCACGAAAGCGGATTCTGGGCTTCGGCTATAGCCCAAGTGTGTAGCGTGATGGTTGTGCAGCTTCGGTACTCCTTCCGCCTGTACCCGGACACCAGCCAACAGGAAGCGTTGGCGAGGGCGTTCGGGTGCGCCCGTGTCGTGTTCAACGATGCGGTCCGCGCCCGTGAAGAGGCTCGTAAAGCCGAGCAGTCGTTCCCGACGGGTGCAGAGTTGTCGAAGAGGCTGATTACCGAGGCGAAGCGGACGGTGGAGCGGTCGTGGCTGGGTGAGGTTTCTGCGGTGGTGCTTCAGCAGTCTCTGCGGGACGTCGAGAGGGCGTATCGCAACTTCTTCGCCTCCCTCAAGGGCAATCGCAAAGGCCCCCGCATCGGGCGTCCTCGCTTCAAGTCCCGAAAAGACGCCCGGCAGTCGATCCGGTTCACCGCCAACGCCCGCTGGAACATCACCGACAACGGGCGCCTGAGTCTGCCGAAAGTCGGTGCGGTGAAGGTGAAGTGGTCCCGCACGCTGCCCACCACGCCGTCCTCCGCCACCGTGATCAAGGACGCGGCCGGGCGGTACTTCGCCTCCTTCGTCATCGACACCGACCCCGCTGCCGACGCGACCCGGATGCCTGAAACCGACCGCACCATCGGCATCGACCTCGGCCTCACCCACTTCGCGGTCCTCTCCGACGGCACGAAAATCGACTCCCCGCGCTTTTTGCGGCGCGCGGAGAAGAAGCTGAAGAAGACCCAGCGGGAACTGTCCCGCAAACAGAAAGGTTCGAAGAACCGGGCCAAGGCCCGCCTGAAGGTCGCCCGCGCCCACGCCACAGTTGCTGACGCACGCCGTGAGTTCCATCATCAGCTCTCCACACAGTTGATCTCCGAGAACCAAGGGATCGCCGTGGAGGACTTGTCGGTGGCGGGACTGGCCCGCACCAGACTGGCCAAGAGTGTGCACGACGCCGGATGGGCATCGTTCATCAGCATGCTGGAATACAAAGCAGACCGGTACGGACGGACCCTGGTCACGATCGGCCGGTTCACGCCGACCTCCCAGACCTGCTCGACCTGCGGCGTCAAGGACGGGCCCAAGCCTCTCAATGTCCGGGAGTGGACGTGTGCCGCCTGCGGCACCGTCCACGACCGGGACATCAATGCCGCTATCAACGTGAAGACGGCCGCCGGACTGGCGGTATCAGCCTGTGGAGCGCCGGTAAGACCAGGAGCAATCCCGGCACAGCGCGAAGAAACAGGAAACCACGGATTCCCGACCCAAGCCCGTGCCGCCGCGTAGCGGCACAGCAACGATCGAGAAGGCCAGAATCCTCGGGCTTCAGCCCGAGGAGCAAGTCAATTCGCGTGCAGCAGGTCCTCCACCTGGTGCCGGATGTCCTCCGTGGCCAGGCCGCGGATGGTCAGGGTGGTACGGCGGCGCAGCACGTCGTCGGCCGTCTCGGCCCACTCGTTGTCGCGCGCGTAGACGACCTGCGCCCAGATCTCCGGGGCGTCCGGGTGGATGCGCTCGGCGAGTTCGGGGTTCTCGTTCGCGAGGCGGGCGATGTCGAAGGCCAGCGAGCCGTAGTGGGTGGACAGGTGCCGCGCGGTGTCGGCGGCCATACGGGGGCCGTCCGCAGGGTGGTCGATGAGGAGGCGGTGTGCGACGGCGCGCGGGTTGGCGATGCCGGGCAGCGGCATCTTCTTCGGCAGCTCGGAGACCGGCTCGATGCCCTCGCCCAGCGGATGGCCCGGCAGCGTCTCCAGCTTCTTGAGCACCGTCCGGCCGATGTGCCGGAAGGTGGTCCACTTGCCGCCCGCGACGGACAGCATGCCGCCGCGGCCCTCGGTGACGACCGTCTCCCGCTTGGCCTTGGAGGTGTCGCCGGGACCGCCCGGCAGCACCCGCAGCCCGGCGTACGCATAAGTGATGAGGTCTCGGGACAGTTGTTCGTCCCGCACGGACAGAGCCGCTTCGTCGAGGATCTGTGCCGTGTCCTTCTCGGTGACCCCGACGTCGCCCGGGTCGCCCTCGTACTCCTCGTCGGTGGTGCCGAGCAGGAGCATGTCCTCCCAGGGGAGGGCGAAGGTGATGCGGTACTTGTCGATCGGGGTGGCGAGCGCGGCCTTCCACGGTGCGGTCCGCTTGAGGACCAGGTGCGCGCCCTTGGACAGCCGGATGGAGGGAGCGGCGTTCGGGTCCTCCAGCTTGCGCAGGTGGTCGACCCACGGCCCGGTCGCGTTCAGCACCAGACGGGCGTCCACACCGAACTCGTCCCCGGAGCGCTGATCCCTGAGTTCCGCTCCCGTCACCCGGCCGTTCGTGAAGCGCAGCCCGGTGACCTCGGCGTAGTTGAGGACGGAGGCTCCGGACTCGACGGCGGCGCGGAGGGTCATCAGGGCGAGCCGGGAGTCGTTCATCTGGTCGTCGCCGTACACGGCGACGGCCTTGAGGTTGTCGGTGCGCAGCTCGGGCACGCTCTCCGCGGCCTTGGCGGGGCTGAGCAGGTGGCCGACGCCGTCGCCGAACGCGGAGAGGGCGGAGTAGGCGAAGACGCCCGCTCCGAGCTTCGCCGCGCCGTGCGGCCCGCCCTTGTACACGGGGAGGTAGAAGGTGAGCGGGTTCGCCAGGTGGGGGGCCACCTGACGGGAGACCGCACGGCGCTCGAAGTGGTTCTCCGCCACCAGCTTCACCGCGCCGGTCTGCAGGTAGCGCAGACCGCCGTGCAGAAGCTTGGAGGAGGCGGAGGAGGTGGCGCCGGCGAAGTCACCGGCGTCGACCAGGGCCACCCGCAACCCGGACTGCGCGGCGTGCCAGGCGGTCGAGATGCCCAGGATGCCGCCGCCGATCACGAGAAGGTCGTACGTCGCCCTGGAAAGCTGCTCCCGGGTCTCGGCACGGCTCGGATTGGGAGCGTAGGTCAGGTGCGTCCCCAGGGCGGGCAGACGTGCTTCGGACGAGTCGTTCACCGATATCTCCTTCTGCCGCTTGGCAACCCGAAATGCTGGGGGACGCCCATGAGAAAGCGAGATGTCGAATCAGCCGGATGAAATCCGACGTTCGTCATTCATTGTAATTGGACCTTCACACGGCTGCCTGTACAGGAAGTGATCGGAAGGCCCTGGTCGGCCGCCGACCAGGGCCTTTGCCGTGTCCTGATCCGAGGGCCTTTCGTCCACCGGGACGGCGATCGCCACCCTCGGTGAACGGGTTACGCGGTCAGGTCGTGGTTCGGCGGCCGGCGGATCGACTCTCGGGAACGCGTATGACTGACCGGAATCCTGCGGACAACACCGGGCGGGACGATTTCCTGACGCTCCGGGCCTTGGGACACTTGCACGGCACGTTGCGGACGCGGCACGGTCTGTCGCTCCTCGACTACCTCACTCTCGGATTCCTCGCCGAGGCAGAGGGCGGTTCCGCGCCGGTGGCCGAGCTGAGGGCCTTTCTCGGCGAATCGGGAGACAGGGTGTCCTACCTCCTGAGAGGCATGCAGGGCCTGGGTCTGGTCGATCGCCGGCGTGGCGACAGGGATCGACGGAACGTACGGGTCACGTTGACGCCGGCCGGACGGGCCAGGTTCGTCGACGTGGAGAGGACGGCGAACTCGATCGTCCGTACCCGTCCGGTGGCTGAGCCGGCCCCACCCTGTCATGCGGCGTCGACCCCCGATGACGTCCGCTGAGAGGCTGTGCCTCCCAGCAGGGAGCGAATCACTCGTGGCCGCGGTACGGGACACGCGCGCATAGTTGATGTGTGGCCGTCGGCGCACACGGCGACGTCCGTGCTGTGCTGCTCGCCGGCGTCGACCACGGAGCGAGCTCGTGTTCACGCCGCGGACTGCCGGGAGGCCTTCGATGAACCGCAAGCGCCCTGGAGCGGATCCGATCACGGTGACAGTCTTCGTCTTCCCAGGGGTGCGGTTGCTCGACGTGACGGGCCCCATCGAGGTGTTCACGACGGCCAACGAGTTCGGCGGACGCTATCGGGTGCGGATCGCCTCGGAGGACGGCTCGGCGGTGATGAGTTCCGCCGGGACGCGTCTCGGCGCCGACCTCTCCGTGGCCGACGTGCGCGAACCCCTGGACGTCCTGGTCGTGCCGGGCGGTCCGGAATGGGAATCGCTGATCAAGGACGACGCGCTTCTGGATGTCGTCCGGAGCCTGAACGAGAAGAGCCGCTGCACGGCGTCGGTGTGCACGGGAGCGTTCCTGCTGGCCGCGGCCGGGCTGTTGAACGGCCGTCGTGCTGCCACGCACTGGCGGCATTCGCGGCAACTGGCGAATCGCTATCCGGCTGTGCGGGTCGACCCGGACGCCATCTTCGTGCGGGACGGGAAGATGATGACGTCGGCAGGTGTCAGCGCCGGTATCGACCTCTCCCTGGCCCTGGTGGAAGAACACTACGGTGCGGAGGTCGCCCGCTCGGTCGCCAAGGACATGGTCGTCTTCATGCAACGGCCGGGTGGCCAGTCCCAGTTCAGTGTCCGCGCGCGGACCTCGCACACGACCCAGGACGTCCTGCGCCGGCTCCTGGACGCCGTCGCCGAGGATCCGGGGGCCAATCACACGCTGGCCGCCATGGCTTCCCGGGCGGGCATCAGCGTCCGTCATGTTACGCGGCTCTTCCACGAGGAAGTCGGAACCACTCCGGCGCGCTACGTCGAACAGGTCCGGCTCGAAGCGGCCCAGGCGCTGTTGGAGACGAGTGACGACTCCATGCCGCTCATCGCCCGGCGCACCGGATTCGGCTCACCCGAGTCGCTGCGCAGGGCGTTCGTGCGGAACCTGGGTGTGACGCCCACCGCCTTCCGGGCCAGTTTCCGGACGACGAACACGGGTGAGCGGGATCTGGTGCCCGCAGTGCTGCCTCCGCGACCGGTGCACGATCGACCGGAGACGGAGTCGGCGGCGGACTGATCCTCCGTCATCCCCCGTGACGCGAGTCAGCGGTACGGGGCATGATGTGCCGCCACCGGCAGCGGGCCTTCCTCTGAACGCGGTCCGAGGAGAGCCCGCCGGGGGACACATACGTCGTACGGTGCGGCGGAGGTTCTCCGCGTGGCCGTCGGCGGCGCGGTCAGCCGAAGGCCGACAGCACGAGATCCCGCTGTTCGCCCGCGTGCCGGCGGGCGGACCCCACGGCGGGGGCCGGTGCCTCGGGACGGCTGACACACGCCGCAGGCCGGCCGGTCAGCCGTTCCAGACGGGGCCCCACGAAGGACCATGCCCCCTGGTTCCGGGCTTCTTCCTGCACCCATCGCACCTCGGCGCCGGCGGGGAAGCGGGCGAGCTCCTTGGCGATCTCCTCCTCCGGGAAGGGAGAGAGCCGCTCAAGCCGGACGATCGCCGTGTCCGCCAGGTCCGCCTCCCGGCGATGGGCGTCCAGGTCGAAGAAGACCTTGCCCGAACAGAGCAGCACGCGCTCGACCCGGCCGGCGTCCACCGTGTCGTCGGGGACGACCGCACGGAACGCACCGTCGGTGAACTCCGACAGGTCCGAGACGGCCGCCTTGGACCGCAGCATCGACTTCGGAGTGAAGACGACCAGCGGCTTCTTGTGAAGGCCGAGGGCCTGGTCGCGCAGCAGATGGAAGTAGTTGCCCGGCAAGGAGGGCATGGCGACGGTCATGTTGTCCTGCGCGCACAGCTGGAGGAATCGCTCGATCCTTCCGGAGGAGTGATCGGGGCCCTGTCCCTCCAGACCGTGCGGCAGCAACAGGGTCAGACCGGAGCGCTGACCCCACTTCTGTTCGGACGACGCGATGTACTCGTCGATGACCGTCTGGGCTCCGTCGGCGAAGTCGCCGAACTGGGCCTCCCACAGCACCAGGGCGTCGGGCCGCGCCAGTGAATAGCCGTACTCGAAGGCCAGCGCGCCCATCTCGGACAACGGCGAGTCGTAGAGCGCGAGTTCGGCGGCACCGGAACCGAGGGAACGCAGCGGTGTGTGCTCCAGACCGGTGTGCCGGTCGGTGAGCACGGCGTGCCGCTGCCCGAACGTGCCGCGGCGGGAGTCCTGCCCGGCGAGCCGCACCGGCACCCCGTCCATCAGCAACGAGCCGATGGCCAGTGACTCCGCGGTGGCCCAGTCGATGGTGCCCTCGTCCAACATCGCCGCACGCCGCCGGAGTTGGGGAGCGACGCGTGAGTGGACGGTGAACCCCTCCGGCGTGTCGGTCTGCGCGGCGACGATGTGCCGGGCCGCGGCCTCAGTGATGGCGGTGGACATCGCGGAGGGTGCCGCCTTCTGGCCGTCCACGGCGTGCTCGGGCGCGGGGGACCGGGCCGCCGACAGCGCCCGGGTCTCCGTGAAGGCCCGCTCGAGGTGATCCTGGTAGTCCCGCAACGCGCCTTCCACCTGGCGCTCACCGATGTCTCCCCGGCCTGTCAGCGCCTCGGCGTACAACGTGCGCACCGAAGGCCTGTCGTTGATCCGGTCGTACATCGCCGGCTGCGTGATGGACGGGTCGTCGACCTCGCTGTGCCCGTGGCGCCGATAGCAGATCAGGTCGACGACCACGTCCTTGTGGAACGTCTCCCGAAAGTCGAACGCCAGCCGGGCGACCCGCACGACAGCCTCGGGGTCGTCGCCGTTGACGTGGAAGATCGGCGCGTCCACGGACCGGGCGACGTCCGTGGCGTAGGTGCTGGAACGGCCGCCGGCGGGCGAGGTCGTGAAACCGAGCTGGTTGTTGATGACGACATGGACGGTCCCCCCGGTGCGGTAGCCGGGCAGCTGCGACATGTTCAGCGTCTCGGAGACCACGCCCTGGCCGGCGAAGGCGGCATCGCCGTGGAGGACGATCGGCAGGACGGAGCCGGCTGCTCCGTCACGCACGGCCTGGTCCTGCTTGGCGCGCACCACGCCCTGTGCCACCGGCCCCACGACCTCCAGGTGCGAGGGGTTCGCCACGACGGAGACGGGGAGCGACCGGCCGTCCAGGGCACGGTAGGTTCCCTCCGCGCCGAGGTGGTACTTCACGTCGCCCGAACCCTCGACGGACCGGACGTCCGTGGCGTCCTCGAACTCGTGGAAGATGTCCGCGTACGACTTGCCGATGATGTTGGCCAGGACGTTGAGCCGGCCTCGGTGGGCCATGCCGATGACGGCTTCGCCCATGCCGTGCCGGATACCGCGCAGCAGCAGGGCGTCGAGCAGCACGATCGCCGACTCGCCGCCTTCGAGCGAATACCGCTTCTGGCCCACGTACTTGGTCTGCAGGAACGTCTCGAAGGCTTCTGCCGCGCCCAGCCGGTAGAGGATCTGCAGCTGTTCGGCGACGTCCGGCCCGGCAGAGGCCGACTCCGTCCGCTGCTGGACCCAGAGGCGTTCCCGGGAGCCGCGGATGTGCATGTACTCGGTGCCGACGGAACGGCAGTAGAACTCCCGCAGAGCGTTCAGCGCGCTGCGGAGCGTCATGGTGGTCCGGCCGGTGAACCCGTCGACGGCGAACGCTTCGTCCAGGTCGTCGTCGCGGAGTCCGAACGCCGTGATGTCGAGATCCGGCTGCGCGGTCCCGTGTCCGTCCGAGATCGGGTCGGTGTCGGCCGCCAGGTGCCCGCGTGCTCGGTAGGCGTCGATGAGTGCGGCGACGCGGATCGCCTTGATCGCCGACTCGCCGGACTCTTCGAGAGCGGGTGCCTCGTGGCTCTCCGCACGCTGAGCCGGCAGGGAGACGGGGGAGGCGAAGAACTCCCTCCAGGTCCGGCCCACCGAGTCCGGGTCGTGCAGGTAGCGCTCGTACTGTTCGTCCACGAGCCATTCGTTGATGCCGAAGTCCAGCCCCTTCGGGGCCGCCTCCGCGGCACGGGATTGCGACGCCACGGTGTGGATCGCCTTCTTTCCTCAATTCGGAACGACCGACGGCCGGCACTGTCGGAGTCCGGCGCGTCACCCGCGGTGCTCGCGAGCTTCGTCTTCGCCGGACGTCCGTTGTGGGAGCTGGGCATTCGCCCGTGTCGGGCAACCGACCATATGCTTTCCGTGCAGCCCGGGCGGATAGCCTTGAATGCCATATCGGCGGCAGATCAGGACATTGCGCCTACGGGAGGTGCTGGGAAGCGGCTTGTCGACGGCCGGTCCCGAGGTGGGGGCGGACCGCGGCGACGGCCATGGCGATGATCACGACCGCCCACACGCCGACGGCGACCCAGATCTCCCCACGGCCCATCGCGGTCATCCATGGCGTCCCGGTCACGCGTCCCAGTTCGTGCGTGGCGACCCCGTACATGCCGATCGGGAAGACCAGGTTCCACCAGCCGAACTCGTAACGCAGCGGAATCCTCCGCACCCCGTGGCGCCAGACCCCCAGGGCCAGCAGCAGGGGGATCAGCCAGGTGGCGAACGACCAGAGGACGACCGACCAGCCGGTGAGGACCGCATGGGGGAGGAGCAGGCTGTCCGGTGGCAGTTGGAGCAGCCTCGTCCCGGCGAGCACACTGATCGCCGCCGCGCCCATGAAGATCCACAGTGACGTCATGAGATCCCCGGGCGCCACCGGCCGCACGAGCAGCCTGGCCAGGACGATCCCGGCGACCAGCAGGTACTGCACCAGGGCGATGGCCCAGCACACCACGGCCACCACCGGCAGGAGGTCGCCCGAGGTCACATGAGCCAGGGAGGCCGCCGCCACCGCTATCGAGTCGGAGCCGACCGACCAGAGGAACCAGGTGCCGTTCACCTGGTCGAGCGAAGGGCGGCGCCGGGTGGTGGTGATCAGTGCCAGGGGAACCGCGTAGCCGAGGAACAGCCACACCGCCGCTCCGAACGCCAGAAACGCCTCGGCGACTGCCGTGTGTCCGCTCGGGACCAGTCGTGCGGCCAGGACGTTGGGTGCGATGGCGATGGTGAGGAAGACGAAGGACCGGGGTCCGAGGAGACCGGCGGCGAACTGCCCGGGCGGGCGCAGCAGCCGCCAACCGTAGGCGGGCAGGAGGACGGCGAAGCCCGCGATGCCCACCCAGAGAAGTGCCGCCGAAGCGGTGCCGGCGCCGTTGACGTACAGCGCCGTGGACACGATCCCCGTGCCCATGACGAACGAGAAGGCTGCCGGGTTGAGGTGCGCCACGGCGGAGGAAAGCATCGCCCGGTATCCCCGGGGGTGCGCGTCAGGCTCGATGGTGGACACCTGAAGGCCGTTCGCCGAGGACGGCTCTGCCGCCGTCAACTGGTCCTGGCACGTTCGACGTGAACACAGATTCCTCGATTCACCGGTTCAGGGGTGACCGCACCGCTGGTGCCGGCCCCTGCCGCGGGCCTCGGCGACCAGGACCCCGGACGGCAGCACGTGTCGCAGGCGGGACCGGGTACGCCGAGGACATCGGGCCGTCAGCCGGTCGGAGCCACGTAGGGGAAGGACGACGTGGTGGGTGCGTCGACCGCTTCCTTGCCCAGTCCCACGCTCAAGGCGCTGTCCGTCGCGAGGGAGAACATGACCTCACCCGCGTTGTCGGTGAGCGCCCGGCCGTTGAACTTCGCGAAGCCGAACACGGCGGGAGTGCCCACCGTGTACGGAAGGACGTCCGGGAGAAGCCGCTCCGCCACTTCCTGGCCGTAGACCTGGGGATCCGACGTGGTGCCGCGGGCGCCGACGACCGCGGCGACGCGGCCGCTGATCGCGCCGGTGAGGACGCGGGTGTCGTCGGCCGGCCGGGTCTGGTTCAGCAGCTCAGCGAGCTCGTCGTCGAACTGCGCGAAGATCGGCGACACCATCGGGAGTCCGCACCGGTTGATGCGGTGCCATCCGCCGGCATCGGTGGCCAGCGCCGTCACACCCCATACGCCGATGTCCTGGCCGCCCGTGTAGGCCAGGAGCTCGGAATCCGGCACCTCCAGCACGATGGAGCGCACCTTCATGTTGGCGAACAGGCTGGTGATCTCGGAGGAATCCGGTGCGGGCACGTGGACGTCGGTGCCGTGCTGGAAGGCCTGGCCGACCGCCTCCACGACGGCCGGATTCATCCAGAACGGATCGCTGGCCCGACCGGTCCACACCCGCAGACCCGCATCGGTGCTGAGCTCCCGGCCCGTCCGGCCGGCGAGCAGAACGGTGCCGGCCGCCGAGTCGTCGGCCGCGTCGGCTCCGGCCATGCGGCTCAGCTCGACCGTCTGAGAGCCGTCGGCGTCAGCCTCCCCGAAGGTGAAGCGGTAGGCGAGGTCCTCGACGGCGTCGCCGGTGCTGTCGATCTTGAATTCGTAGCGGGCCTCGGGGTGGAACCCCTTCGGCGCGTCGGGACCCGCGGAGTCGGAGCAGACGTTCATCACCAGGACAGTTCCGCGGTCACCTCGGAACACGTACGTGTCGGAGATGTTCAGCCGGGCATCGGCCCTGGCCGCGGGGGAATCGAGATGGTGGGACATGTGATGGCTCCAGACGCAGTTCCGGCGGCGCGCGGGTGGCGCGGTGATCCCTCTGCGGCATGTGCGGTACGCAGGCCAGGGACGATCCTGGACGCATGACCTGTGCCCGGACTCAACTGCCTTTCAAATGGCGGGGTCTGGGCCGCGGGACGACAGCGAGTCGCCTATGGGCGAAATGCCACTTTGTTCAGCCTACCGCTCCTGCTGATGGATGCACGGTGAAGGCGGACCGCGCGGAACTGCTCAAGGGGGACCGGGCGGAAGGACCGGGAGTCCTGGACGACGCGCGGATCCGGTCTCCCGCCCCACACCCGCACCCTCGCGCAGAGCCGGTGGCGTGACCTCGTGGGACCAGTCGGCTGCTCATGGAGAAGACACGCGTAGCGATCGCGCACCCGCACGTCCCTGTCGGGCCAGAATCCCGTATGGACAACACGCACAAAGTCGCCGTCGTCACCGGCGCCTCGCGCGGCATCGGGGCAGGCGTGGTCACCGCCTACCGGCAACTCGGCTACGCGGTCACCGCGGTCGCCCGCTCGATTCCGCCGTCGGACGACCCCGACGTGCTGGCCGTCGCCGACGACGTGTCCGCGCCCGGTGCGGGCGCGCGGATCGTCGAGGCGACGATGGATCGGTTCGGCCGCCTCGACACCCTGATCAACTGTGCCGGAGTGTTCGTCGCGAAGCCGTTCACCGACTACACCGACGAGGACTACGAGACCGTCGTCGGCGTGAACGTGCGTGGCTTCTTCGAGGTCTCCCGGAGCGCGATCGGTGCGATGCTCTCCCGTGAGGGCGGCGGACACGTCGTGAACATCTCCACCAGTCTCGTCGACAACGCCGACGCGCGGGTGACGGGAGCGCTCGCGTCCCTGAGCAAGGGCGGACTGAACGCCGTCACCAAGTCGTTGGCGATCGAGTACGCCACCCGCGGCATCCGCGTGAACGCCGTATCGCTCGGTGTCATCCGGACCTCGATGCACCCGACCGACCCCGGCGGCGAGCAGGCGGCGCTGCACCCGGTCCGGCGGATGGGCGAGGTGGACGACGTGGTGCGGGCCATCCTCTATCTGGAGCAGGCCCCGTTCGTCACCGGTGAGATCTCGCACGTCGACGGCGGGCAGAGCGCGGGACACTGACGGCGTCGAGCGCGGGCCGTCGGTCCGCGCTCGACGCCGTCCGCTCGGCCGACATCTGATTCCCAGGAACGTCCGCGGTCGGTCGCTGCTCCGGAAGGGGCGGCGGAATGACGCAAAGGCGTCGGCCGCTGCATGACATCGCCTCAGGTCGGCCTACTGCGGCGAACAGGGCATTCCGAACACGTACGGGCGAGGCGACAGTCATATGGGGACAATCTCCTCTTATGCTGCGATTGTTCTTTGCTTTTTTCACCCCTGACGTTCCTGCGTGGGGGCGGAGGAGGAAGCCGTGCCCAACGTATTCGTCCAGGTGCTCCGCACGCCCGACTTGCGTAAGAAGCTGTACTTCACGCTCGGCATCATCGTTCTGTACCGCATCGGGTCGCACGTTCCGATCCCCGGCGTGGATTACCAGAACGTCCAGACGTGCGTGAGTGCCGTGTCCAAGGGGACCGGACTGCTGGGCCTGGTGAATCAGTTCAGCGGTGGTGCGTTGCTGCAGATCACCGTGTTCGCCCTGGGAATCCTGCCGTACATCACGGCGAGCATCATCCTGCAACTGCTGACGGTGGTGATTCCCCGGCTGGAGGCCCTGAAGAAGGAGGGTGCGGCCGGACAGGGGAAGATCACGCAGTACACCCGTTACCTCGCGGTCGGGCTCGCCCTCCTCCAGAGCACGGGTCTGGTCGCCACGGCCCGGAGCGGCGCTCTCTTCCCCAACTGTCCGACGGCCGGCAACATCGTCCCCGACCAGTCGATCTTCACCACCGTGGTGATGGTGCTGACGATCACTTCGGGGACCGCCTGTGTGATGTGGTTCGGCGAACTCATCACGGAACGCGGTATCGGCAACGGAATGTCGATGCTCATCTTCATCTCCATCGCCTCCACCTTCCCCGGCGCATTGTGGACCGTGAAGGAAGAGGGCACCATCGCCGGTGGATGGGTCAACTTCGGCCTGGTCCTTCTCATCGGATTCGCCATGGTGGGTCTGGTCGTCTTCGTGGAGCAGGCGCAGCGCCGCATTCCGGTTCAGTACGCGAAGCGGATGATCGGCCGTAAATCCTACGGCGGAACAGCCACGTACATCCCGCTGAAAATCAACCAGGCGGGTGTGGTCCCCGTTATCTTCGCTTCATCGCTCCTCTACATCCCGGCTCTGGTCGCGCAGTTCGCCGACTCGTCCGCCGGGTGGACGACGTGGATCACCCGCAATTTCACCCGCGGGGACCATCCCTTCTACATCGCCGCCTATTTCCTCCTGATTGTCTTCTTCGCGTTCTTCTACGTGGCGATCACGTTCAACCCGGAGGAAGTGGCCGACAACATCAAGAAGGCCGGCGGATTCATCCCGGGAATCCGGGCGGGCCGGGCCACGTCCGAATATCTGGGCTACGTCCTCAACCGGCTGACCTGGCCGGGATCGCTCTACCTCGGCCTGATCGCCCTGGTTCCGACGGTGGCCTTCGCCAGCTTCGGCGGCGCCAACCAACTGACGGGCACGAGCGTCCTGATCATCGTGAGTGTCGGTCTGGAGACGGTCAAGCAGATCAACAGCCAGGTGGAGCAGCACAACTACACGGGATTCCTCCGCAAGTAGGTACGAGCGGGGACCGCATGCCCAGCCACTGCTCGGCGCCCCAGGCCTCGAACCGCTCGACCTCGGCGAAGCCCAGCTTCGCCGCGAGACGCATCGAGCCGAGGTTGGCGGTCTGGGTGGTGAGCACCACCGGTTCGCCGGGAAGGGCTTCGGCGATCCACCCGAGTGCCGCCGAGCACGCCTCGGCGGCGTATCCGGATCCCCACACCCGCGGCAGGAACAGATAGCCGAGATCGACCTTGCCCGTGGCGGCCGGACGGCGATGCTCCGTCGCTCTCCTGAGCAGGATCTGGCCGATCATCGACCCGTCGAGCTCCACGACGAAGCTCCCGGGCCATCGCTCCGGAACCTTCGGCAACTCGCTCTCCAGTTCGTCACGTTGCCGGGGGCCGCCTAGGTAGGTGTGCACCTCGGGCGACGAGAGCAGCTCGATGAACGTCGGGCGGTCCCGGGCCTCGGGCTCGCGGAGGACGAGCCGCCCGGTCCTGATCGGGGCAAGTGGCCGGGCGAGGGGTCCGAGGTCGGTCATGCCGACCAATCAATCAGCAGGCCCGGCAACGATCAAGACGTGCGGACGGGTCGACCGGCCCTCGCGCCGGGCACTTCCCGCCGACAGTCCCGCCGACGGGGATCCCCGCCGGCCGAGATCCGCGGCGAGGGTCTGCGGAGAGGGTCTGCGGAGAGGGTCCGCGGAGAGGGTCCGCGGAGAGGGTCCGCGGAAGTAAATGTTGGCAATATTGTCGGACAGATCGCTAGGCATATTGTTAACAATCTTGTAGCGTCCCTCAGGCCTTGACCCCAAGGCGTCGGCGGAGCACTTGGTGCCCAACGAGGGGAGACCTCCATGCAGCGGCCCTCCGCGTCCTTCGGACGCGACGGACTGACCCGAGCGACGGCCAGGCGCGAGGGACACCCCGCGATCCGCAGAGACCTCCTGAGAGTCGTGGCGATCGCCGGCGCCCTCGCGCTCGCCTCCGGCCCCGTGCCGGCCTCGTTCGCCGCGGCAGGCACCGGAGCGGGCCCCTCGCGGGGGAGTGTCAAAGGCGCGGACCCGCAGGACGCCGCGCTCGCCTTCGACTCCGCCGCCTACACGACGATCACCGTCTCGGTCGACGGCCGGCCGATGAACGTCCGTTGGTACAAGGAGATCTGCTACGTCGCGAATCCGGTCGCCGCGGCCGCCCAGCAGCCCGGCGGTCCCGGCGGCGGAAGCACCACGATCCCCAACACGGCCTGCGGCTACCAGAGCATGAACGTGTTCGTCCCCGAAAGCGCCTTCGGCGACCAGCGGGCCCCGATCTACTTCGCGGTGAACAACAGCGGCTGGATGGCCAGTTACCTCAAGGCCGGCGTCACCGACGGCGGCTCCTACACCAGCGCGACGAGCAACGTCGGCGCCGCGCTGAAGGCCGGCTATGTCTACGCCGACATCGCCAACCGCAGCCGAGGACTCGTCGGCGCCGACGGCACGTCTCCCGGCAAAGCCCCTGCCGCGGTGGTCGACGCGAAGGCCGCCGTCCGCTACCTCCGCCTCAACGACGCGGCCATGCCCGGCAGCGCCGAGCGCATCGTCGTGAACGGCACCAGTGGCGGCGGCGCACTGGCGTCGATCCTGGGCGCGTCCGGCAACAGCGCCGAGTACAACCCCTACCTTGCCGCGATCGGCGCGGCAGGCATCGACGCCAAGGGGCACAGCACCCTGCGCGACGACGTCTTCGCGGTCAACGCCTACTGCCCGATCACCGACCTCGGCAACGCCGACAGCGCCTACGAGTGGCTGTACAACATCCTCGCCACCCGCGGCACCACCGGCGAGAACCCCTCACCGGCGGACGCGGCCGCGATCGCGGCCCAGTTCCCCGCGTACGAGAAGAGCCTCGGGCTGCGCAACCCCGACGGCTCCCGGCTCACCGCGGCGAACATGCTGGACACGATCAGGCAGGAGGTCGTGCGCTCGGCGGAGGCCTACATGAAGGCCGATCCCGCCAACACGATCCCGCCTCTGGGCGGCACCTTCGAGATCCAGTCCAGCGGCGGCCCCGGCGGTCCGCCCACCACGAAGTCGTACGTGAACGACTGGATCGACGCGGACAACACCACCGACAAGGTGCTCTCCGTCGACATGGCGAAGTACCTCGCCTTCGTCGCCACGCAGGCCACTCTCAAGACGACGCCCGCCTTCGACGCCGTGGGCGTCAACGGCAACACCACCAGCGGCACCGAGACCAACCTCTTCGGGCCGCCGACCCAGAAGTACATGAACTACACCGAGTACAGCTGGAATCACAACAACGTCCCCGGAGACGGAAGCGGCATCGACGACACCGGGCTGACGTGGGACCAGTACACCAGCAGGAACAGCACGACGGTCGACGACCAGGTCCACCTGATCGACCCGATGGACTTCGTCGGCACCGGCGCCGACACCGCGCCGAACTGGTACGTCCGCAACGGCACCCGCGACCGGGACACCGCGTTCACCGTCTCCCTCAACCTCGACCGTGCGCTCGAAGCGGACAAGCAGGTGAAGGACGTGAACTACCAACTCGCCTGGAACCAGCCGCACGCCGGCAACTACGACGTGCCCGAGGCCATGGCCTGGATCGCCGACGTCGTCCGCAAGGCCGGTACCCCGCTCGCCCCCGGGCACCACGGATAGGGCGGCCCGCGGCGACGGAGCCTGTGCGTGCGGTGCCCGTCTACCGGACCGTCCGGCCTCCAGCCGTTCCAGGCAGGGAAGTTCGGGTACTCGGCCGGAACGACAACCGACGGACGAGCATGGAGAGCGCCATGGCGAAGACGAAGGCATCCGGCACGACGCACCCGAAGGCCGCCTCGGCGGCAGGCCGTGCCGCCAAGGGTGGCACGTCGAAGAGCAGCAGGACCGCCGCCGCGAGCGCACTGTCCCAGACCTCCGGCAAGGCGGGCTCGGCAGGCGCCAAGACGACCAAGTCCGCTCCGGCCTCCGCCGCGGGCAAGACCGTGCGGGCCAAGAAGCGGTCGAAGTCCGAGAAGAGCGCCGCGGCCAGCGCCCTGGCCCAGTCCCCGGGTACGTCGGCGCGTCGGCCCGGCAAGAAGGTACTCACCGCTGCCGCCAAGGTCCTCGCCGACAAGAAGTCGACCAAGGCGGAGCGTTCCGATGCGGCGAGCACCCTCGCCCAGGCCGCGGCGCACGCGCTGAAGTAGCGGGGCGGTCGTGTCCCCGAGGCCTGTCGCCGATAACCGGCGAACGGCCGAGGGGCCGAGGGGCGACGGCCGACGACGCGCCCTTGCGCACGGGAGGCCTCATCAACCGCGGTTGATGAGGCCTCGACGGCTTTCGGCGGCCCGCCGGTGACGACCGTCGACGCGTCGAAGCCCCGCGGGGCGGCGGCTTCGCTGCCCCCGCGATCGACGACCCGACCGGCGGCCGACGCCGACGGACCCTGCCGACTACCAGGTCGACTCCCCGATCGCTCGAGGTCCGACCCGCACCGCGACGCCGCAGAGCGGGTCAGCCGATGGTCGGCTTGCCGCCGTTGACGGCGGCGTTGAGGTCGAGCGGCGTGGACGTCGGGTTGGGCGGCGGGCTGAGGACGACCTGGGGCTGGCCGGGTGCCGGAGCCGGTGGGGTCATGTCGGACTGCGGCAGCTTGGGCGGGGTGGTCTGGTTGAAGACCGTGGTGTCGAAGTCGATGAGGCCCGTCTTCTCCATCACGGTGATGTGGTCGAGCACCGTGTTGTTCGCCTGATCGGCCAGGGCGCGGATCAGGGTGTTCTTCGTGGTCGAGCGCACCTTGGCGATCGTGTTGAAGATCGAACCGTGCGTCATCCGCAGGATGTTGGCGAAGTCGACGTCGAACTGCCGCCCCGACTCTCCCTTGAGCTGGGTGACGAACCCTTCCTGCTGGGGGCTCGCCACGTTGGGCAGCGTGATGTTCAGCATCGGAGCGATCTTGCGGCAACTGGTGTCCAGGGCCGCGTGCCCGTCGACGAGGTGCTGGCTCGCGATCTTGACTGCCTTGCTCTGCCCCTTCTGCAGTCCGATCTGGCCGAGGGGGTGCTCCCACAGGCCGGCCGCGCGCACCTTGACCACGAAGTCCCGCTCACCCTCCGTCAGCGGGCCCCATTGCGTGTTGGCGATGATCCGGTCGTTCGAGGTCGACACGGTGTCCAGACCGAGCATCGCCGGGTACGCGAGGGCGGCGAGTGTCAGAGTGAGAGCGCCGCCCACAAAGAGGGTTCCGATCACATTCCGCGAGCGCTGCACCGTTTCTCCTACCCGTTGGCTTGTCCGCCGATCTGTTGTCGTCCCTGGTGGGGGCGGACGTGGTGGAGTACGCATGCGGAGCGCCTCTGACTCAGTCGAGCGGGAAGGAATTCATGGGCGGCGCACAGCAGGGTCGCGCTGTGGCAGGTTCCGCCCCGCCGCTGTCCCGCAGCGCCTGCATCCGGTCGGCCCGCGGCCACCCGCCCGGCGAGAATGAACGCATGATCGCCACCGCACCCCAGGGACCCGTCGAGCCACCCCCGATCGTCACCGCGCTCGCGGCAGGTCGGCCCGTACGAGCGGTCTGGGAGAACGAGGTCGGCGGGCTGACGTTCCAGGTCGGCGTGGGTGACGCCCGGCAGTTCGTGAAGTGGACGCCGACCGGCAGCGGTATCGACCTCGGGGCCGAGGCGGCACGTCTGCGCTGGGCGGTGCGGTACACCACCGTGCCGTTGGTGCTCGACGAGGGCGCCGATGGGACAGGTACCTGGATCGTCACCCGGGGGCTGCCCGGACGCATGGCGGTCGATGACCACTGGAAGCGCGAACCGGGCACCGCGGTACGCGCGATCGGCGCCGGGCTGCGGGCGCTTCACGACGCGCTGCCCGCGGCGAACTGCCCGTTCGACTGGTCGGCCGAGCGGCGCCTGGAGAGCGCGCGGTCACGGGCGGCGG
The DNA here is from genome assembly GCF_036231965.1 of Streptomyces sp. NBC_01428. Lineage (NCBI taxonomy): Bacteria > Bacillati > Actinomycetota > Actinomycetes > Kitasatosporales > Streptomycetaceae > Streptomyces > Streptomyces sp. NBC_01428. The sequence goes on from NZ_CP109499.1 coordinate 8,728,268, forward strand.
CGGGTCGGATCCACCCGACCGACTGGCATCACGACCTCCAGCACCTCGGCACCGTCGAGCGCGCCTTCGACGTCCTCGCCGACATCCCGCCCATCGACCGACTCGTCGTCTGCCACGGCGACGCCTGCGCTCCCAACACCCTGGTCGGTGACGACGGCAGGTGGACCGGACACGTCGACCTCGGGACGCTCGGAGTCGCCGACCGCTGGGCCGACCTCGCCGTGGCCACCTGGAGCACGCAGTGGAACTACGGCCCGGGATGGGAAGAGCCGCTGCTCGAAGCCTATGGCGTCGAGCCGGACCGGGAACGGATCCGCTACTACCGACTGCTGTGGGACCTGTCGGACTGAGCACCGCCCCGGCGACGTGCCGTCGCCGCGCGTTCCCGTCGCTGCGCGCTCCCGCCTCCCACATCCCCACGGCGCCCGGGTGACGGCTTGGCCGCCGGAGGTAGGGCCAGGGCGCGCGGCCCGCACCCCGCCGTCCCGGCAGGCCGTGTCTACGGGGCTTCGTGAAGCCGTGTGAGAAGGGCCGTCAGCTGGCCCTGTTCGTCGGGCGTGAGCGGTGCCAGCAGTTCGGCGTTGGCCGCTTCGGCCAGCGCCGCACAGCGGGTGAGGACGTCCGCGCCCTTCGGTGTGATCGTGACGGCGTTCTTGCGGCGGTCGTCCGGATCCGGGGCGCGCAGCACGAGTCCCGCCTGCTGGAGGTCGTTGAGGATGCCGACCACGTCCTTGGGGTCGACGGCGACCCGGCGGCCCAACTCGGCCTGGGCGAGCGGTCCGTACTCGGAACTGGCCGCCAGCACCGCGTGATGCATGAGCTTCAGGCCTTCGGTGGCGAGGGCCTCGGCGACCAGACCGCGGGCACGCGCCGCGACGCGGCCGACGAGCCAGCTCGGCAGGGACTGGATGCGCTCAAGGGCTGCGGTCATGGGCTCACCCTATCCCTGAATTCATTGGAACTCCCCATGACTTCCGGTATCGTTGGGGACTCCAATGAATGGAGAGGGGGGTTCTGGTGCTGCGGATTCGCCACCAGGTCGACGGTCGGCTCGCCGCGTTGGTCGCCGAAGAGGTCGGCCGTCCCGAACCGGGAACCGGGGAAGTGCTGATCCGGACCCGGGCCGTCGGCGTGACCCTGCCCGCCGTGCGCAAGCTCCGGGACGCCGAAGAGCCGGTCGCCCTCGGAGGCGAGGTCGCCGGGGAGATCACCGCGCTCGGTCACGGGGTCACTTCCTTCGCCGTCGGAGACCGCGTCACCGGACTGTGCTTCGCCGACGCCTACGCCGAGTTCGCGGTGCTGAACACCGCGATGGTCTCCCGGATCCCGGACGGCGTCGGTGCCGTCGAGGCCGTCGCGCTGGTCCGCAGCGGGATGGTGGCGCGCGGCGCCTACGAGGCTGCGCACGTGCGGCCCGGAGAGTCGGTCCTGGTGACGGCGGCTGCCAGTGGGGTGGGCGTGCTCGCTGTCCAGTACGCCAAGGCCGGCGCGGCCGGACGCGTCGTGGCCGCCGTCAGCAGCGCCGACAAGGCCGACTTCCTGAGGGACTTGGGCGCCGACGAGGTCGTTCTGTACGGGGACTCCGACTGGGGTGGCCCGTACGACGTGATCCTCGACGGAGTCGGCGGCGACCTTCTCGGCCCTGCTGTGCGGGCGCTCGCGACGGGCGGGCGGCTGGTGGCCTTCAGCTCCGGCGGGGGCACGGTGGACGCCTACGAACTCCTTGTCCGTGGCGCTTCGGTGATCGGTTTCCAGATGCGTGCCATCGCCGTCGGCAGGCCCGGACTGTACGACCGACGGCTCCGCGAACAGTGGCGGCTCTACGAAGCGGGCGCCCTGCGTGTCGCCGTGCACGAGGAGATCCCCCTCGCCGAGGCCGCCCGGGCGCACGCCCTCGTCGAACAGCGCCGCAACCTCGGCAAGGTGGTCCTCGTGCCGCCCCACCGGCCCACGGGGTCGTCGCTCGCGACGTGACCGCGCGCCCCGTCGACGCGGTCTGCCCGCGGGCCGTGGCCTCTCGGCTGAACCGTGCGGTCAGCTCGTCTTCAGGACGGCGATGGCGGCGATGTCGTCGTTGAGATTGTTGCCGCTGTGCTTGAGCAGGGCCCGATGGAGGCCGTTGAGGGGCGACCGCGCAGGAGCGGTCATCTGGTCCTGCGCCCAGGCCAGGAGAGGGAAGAACGCGCCCGCCGCGTCGCGGGTCTCGCTCACGCCGTCGGTGTAGAAAAGCAGTTGGTCGCCGGGCCGGAAGTCGAACCGGCTGGGGCGGCACGTGGTGGTGAGCAGGCCGCCGAGGTTGAGGGGCGGGGCGGGATCCCCTGTCGGGAGGAAGGCGACGGCACCCTGTCTGTCGAGAAGGGGTGGTGGGTGCCCGCAGCTGAGGATGGTGGCGGTGTTCCCCTGGCGGGGGATCTCCGCGAGGACGGCGGTGGCGAAGAGCTCCGCTGGATCTCCCTGGGCCAGAGAGGCCGCGTCGTCACGCAGCAGGGTGGCTTCGAGGCGTTCGGCGAGCCGGGCGAGATCCGTGCTCTCGTAGGCCGCCTCCCGGAACGAGCCGAGGATGGCTCCGGCCACGGCCAGGGCGGGAAGCCCCTTTCCTCGGACATCTCCGAGGATCAGGCGGATGCCGAATCGGGTGTCGGCCACGGCGTAGAAGTCACCGCCCACGCGCGCGTGGGGTGTGGCGGTCAGATACAGGCTCTCGATCTTCAGGGGTCCGAGACGCCGGGGGACGGGGCGGAGGAGAACCTGCTGCGTGGCGTCCGCCACGGTTCTGACCTCGGTGAGCGTGGCCTCGCGCTGCAGGCGCACGTGACTCGCGTAGGCGGCGGTCAGGGCGACCGCGCCGATGGCTCCGGCGGTGAACATGACCGAATGGTCCGCCGAGAGCAGGGAGTGGACGGTGACCCCGAGCAGACAGACCAGTCCGAGGACCAGGGTCGGCCCGACCGGCCACAGCGCCGCCGCGAGGGCGGGTGCCGTCGGGAGCAGCTGCGTGACGGGTACCCCGGGCGGAGTCAGCAGGGCGAGGGCACCGAGGAGAACGGTCAGGAGCAGCGGCGAGACCAGCACGGGCTCCTTGCGCGCGCGGCTCAATAAACGACTGGCACCGGAACCGATAGCTCTCATAACGGGTAAATATAGACAGGCGCATGCGCCTCTCCTCGTCTCTCGGGCACCGGCCGCACCGGCGCCCGTGCGCCCGCTCGGCCGTGCTGTCCGCGGGAGCCTGGCCCCGTCGGCGGCCAAGAAGACTGTGGAGACGGTCCCGCACCTGACCCGCGCGCGGCTCCCCTGAGACGCGTCGCCAGGTGCGCGTCGTGCACCTCCCGCCGTTCGTCCGTTCAAGTGCCGTTCAGCGCACAACCATCGGCCGTTTCCGGGTGTCTCAGAGGTGAATCACCACCGCGCGCACGCGTCTCGATGTCGCTCGCGCTTCAAGGAGGAACCGTGGGCATCCGCCGACCCGCCATATCGACCGCCGTGGCCGCCGCCCTGATCGGGTCGTTCAGCGTCCCGATCGTCGCGGGCACCGCGTCCGCGGAGGACCGTGCCACCACCGTGCGCGAGGACTTCGACGGCGACGGCTACCAGGACGTCGCCGTCGCGGCGCCCGGCGCGAAGGTCGGTGGCCATACATGGGCCGGCTACATCACGATCAGCTACGGCTCGGCGAAGGGCCTCGACCCCGCGCGCACCACGGTCATCCATCAGGACACCCCCGGCGTGCCCGGTGACTCCGGCGACAACGAGGTCTTCGGCTACGCGATGATCCCTCGCGACCTGGACGGTGACGGCCTGACCGATCTGGCCGTCGTCACCCGCGACTACCAGCCGGAGACCAACGTCAGCGGATCCGTGATCGTCCTGTGGGGCCGCAGGACCGGCATCTCCGGCGAGGGCGCGGTCCGCGTCAGCGCACCGGCCAACGCCCAGGTCGGCGATGACATCACCGCGGGCGACTTCGACGGCGACGGGCACGTCGACCTGTTCATGGGCAACAGCGAAGACGCGTACGACTTCCACGACGCGCTCTACGGTCCGCTCGGCCGCGACGGCGCTCCGGCCCGTGAGCAGCGCCTGCAGGTGTACAGCACGGACAACACCATCGACTCCACCGCCACGGGCGACTTCAACGGCGACGGCATCGAGGACCTCGCGACCTTCTACGTCTACGAGAACCACGCCGAGGGCGGCAAGCTCTGGCTCGGCACCAAGGACGGCCTGTCGACGGTCCCGCAGCGGCTGACCTCCTCGTCCAGCACCGCGGTCGCCGACTTCGACCAGGACGGCTACGCCGACCTCGCCACCCGGGTCTTCCTCAACGGCGACACCGAGAACGTGGAAGACCCCGGCACCGTCAAGATCTACTACGGCTCATCTGCCGGCCCCAGCCAGACCCGGACGAAGACGATCACGCAGGACACGGCGGGCGTGCCCGGGGTGAGTGAGAAGAGCGACCAGTTCGGTGGACGGCTCAGCGCGGGCGACGTGAACGGTGACGGATACCCCGATCTGGCCGTCGGGGTCCCCGGCGAGGCGATCGGCACGAAGAAGAAGGCGGGCGCCGTGGTGTTGCTCAAGGGAGGCAGGAGCGGGCTCACCGGGACGGGCGCGCAGGCCTTCCATCAGGACACGACGGGCGTGCCCGGCGTCGCCGAGGCCGGTGACGCGTTCGGTGGTTCGACCCGGCTGCTCGACGTGACGGGCGACGGCAAGGCCGACCTGATCGCGGGCGCGCCGGGGGAGGACCTCGGGACCGTCGTGAACGGCGGCGCGATATGGCTGCTGCGCGGCGCCGCCTCCGGTCTGACGGCCTCGAAGTCGGTCGCGGAGAACCCGACGGACATCGGCGCACCGGCGACGAGGGCGTTGTTCGGTCTGAACCTGAGCGGCGACAACGGCCCCGGAACGGTGATCCCCTAACCCCGGGACGCCATCCCCACGGAACCGGCGCTCCTGGCGTTCGTCAGGAGCGCCTTCGCGACGAGATCGAAGAGGTGATCGGCGCGCGGCGCGAGCGAGGGCTGGTCGCCGAGCCAGGCGAGCGCGGCCACGAGCGCGAACAAGTCGGTGCCGTCGACGTCGGTCCGCGCCGCGCCCGCCTCCTGCGCGCGGGTGAGGAGCCGCGCTCCGGCTGCCCGCAGGGTGACGCACGACGCGTGGAGTGCGGACTCGGTGTCCTCGATGGCGGCCGCCATCAGCACGGTCACGCCCCGGTACTCGGTCGTCCACGCCACGCAGTCACGGAGCCACGCGACGAGAGCGTCCGCGGGCGAACTCGACGTCTCGAGTTCGCCCGCTTTTGCTGTCAGCTCGTCGAAGCTCGTGTGGAGCAGTGCCTCGAGCAGTGCCTCACGGGTCGGATAGTGCCGTAGCAGCGTCGCGAGCCCGACGCCGGCCCGCCGTGCGATGTCGCGCATCGACGCGTCGACGCCCTGCTCGGCGATGACGGCGCCCGCTACGGCGAGCAGGTGATCGCGGTTCTTCCTGGCGTCGGCCCGCATCTGTCCTCCTTGACTATCCGGATCGGTGGTCCATATATTCGGACCAGTGGTCCATTTATGTGGATCGCCGATCCGGATAAGTCTATCCCCCGACTCGGGCAGGAGAGAAAGATGGCGGCACGCACGATGAGGGCGGTCCGGCTCCACGAGCACGGCGGTCCGGAGGTCCTGCGGTACGAGCAGGTGCCCGTTCCCGAGCCGGCGCCCGGTGAGGTGCTCGTCCGCGTCCGCGCGGCCGGCGTCAATCCTCCGGACTGGTACCTGCGGGGCGGGATGACCACGATGCCCGGCGAGACGGAGTCGACTGTCGGCCTCCCGGTGATTCCGGGAACCGACGTGTCGGGTGTCGTCGAGGCGGTCGCCCCGGATGTGGAGAGCTTCTCGGTCGGCGACGAGGTCTTCGGACTCCTCCGGTTCCCCAGCTTCGACGGCAGGGCCTACGCCGAGTACGTGGCCGCGCCGGCGTCTGACCTCGCCGTCAAGCCCGCGGGCATCGACCACGTGCACGCGGCCGGGGCGCCCATGGCGGGGCTGACGGCGTGGCAGTTCCTGATCGAGGCCGGGCACGACCACCCCTCGCCCTTCCAGGAGGCGCGGCATCGTCCGACGACGCTCGACGCGGACACGACGGTCCTCGTCAACGGCGCCGCGGGCGGCGTGGGCCACTTCGCGCTCCAACTGGCGAAGTGGAAGGGCGCCCACGTCATCGCCGTGGCATCGGGCACGCACGAGTCCTTCCTGAGGGAGCTCGGCGCCGACCGCTTCATCGACTACACCAGGAGTCGCCCCGAGGAACTCGTCCACGACATCGACCTGGTACTCGACACCGTCGGTGGCCCCGGCAGCAGGCGCTTCCTGCGTACGCTCAAGCGCGGCGGCGCGCAGTTCGCGGTGCTCCCCGGGGAGTTCGACGAGGACGAGACCACGAAGCTGGGCGTCACCGTCTCGAGCGCCCAGGTCCGCTCCAGCGGCGCACAACTCGCCGAACTGGCGGCCCTCCTCGAAACCGGCACGGTCCGCGTCGCGATCGACAGCACCTTCGACCTCGCGGACGCCCGAGCGGCCCACGAACGCGCCGCCCGGGGACACATCCGGGGCAAAATCGTGCTCGAAGTCGCCTAGAGCGGTGCCGTTCCCGACGGGCTGCCCCCGTCCTCACGGAACGCGAGGCAACGGCAGCCGTCATGCTGGGATCACCCGATCCCGCGACGTGGGCTCACGGGGGATCGGCTTCCGGCTCCCGACGCGGCCGTGAGGACGGATGCTCGGACTCAGGTCCCGAAGGACCCGGAGTTCTGATGCGTGGTGTTCGCACCGCCCAGCGCTCGTGCGAGCTCATGTCCGGCAGCCCCGCGCTCCAGGGCCCCGCGCTCTCCTGTCCCGCCCCTGCGCCGCAGCACGAGAAGGCATCCCGTGATCGCTCCGGCGAACACGGCGGCCAAGGCGACAATGACGCCCACGCGTCCCCCGTTCGTGCGGCGGAACCGTCCTGAGACCCCGCTTGAACTGCGCATTCTGCGTGATGGGCGGCGCGGGCGCGATGCTGGTTCGTCTCGACGCGCTCGGCGTCACGATCGCTGTGGCCCGGTCCTCCCGGAAGCGTCTCTCCCGGCAGTTTCCCGGGTCGCCGTCGCCGGTGGACGAAGAGACCGTCTGCGCAAGGGTGTTGGGAGGACGGCCCGGGGCTGGTGAGCGGTTGCGGCGAAGGCGTTGTCAGTGGCGGGTGGCACCATCCGGGCCATGGGTGATGAGTCTTTCGACTGGTCCGGGTTCCTCGGGCGATGGCAGCAGGAGTGGGTGCCGGGCGAAGCCGCGGACGGGGACGAGGAGCAGACCGCCGCCTCGCTCGGGAGCCCGGGGGCCGACGAGACGGCGATCGCCGCGGTCGAGGAGCGGCTGGGGCGACGGCTGCCGCCTTCGTACCGGGAGTTCCTCGCCGTCAGCGACGGCTGGCACGTGGACCAGATGGCCGGGGTCTACCAGCTCGGCGGCGCCGCGGACATCGACTGGTTCGGTGATCCGCACGACCTGACCTCCGTGTACGAGGAGTTCCTGGGCGACGAGCCGCGACAGGAGGACGTCCTGCTGGCCGGGATGTGGCGACGGGCGCTGCGGCTGGAGACGGACTCCGACATGTCCCATGCGCTGCTCGACCCCGGCGACTGCGACCAGGACGGCGAATGGGCGCTCTACCTCTACAAGGGCTGGGGCGGTGAACTACCCGACCGTTACCCCTCATTCCGGGCGTACATGGAAGCCATGTACCGCGGCTTCCACTCGGCCCGGGTGGAGCGGGCCGACTTCGTGAACGCGACCACCCGTGCCCAGGACGCACAGGTGGAGGCCGCGCGTCTCATGGTCCTGCGTGGACGTCATAAGGACGCGATGCCTCTCCTCGAGGAGGCGTTCTCCTTCGGGCGACCCCGGAGCGCCACGCTGCTGAACCAGATTCGGCATCTGCTGAATCCACGCGAACGCCGGGACTACGGCTTCTTGGCGGCCGACCGGCGCTACCTCGCCGAGGTTCTCCTCGTGGAAGCCATGGCGCCGGCGAGGGGCGAATGGCGGCTGGGCGGAGATGACCACTGGCTCGGGATGATGAGTGCCCGTGGGGTCGACCGGACCACCGCCGAGGCGCTGCTGAGCGCGGTGCGGAGCGGTACCCATCACTACGCACCTTCCGGACCGTGGGGTCGGGCCGTGACCGAGGCCCGGGAATCAGCCCGCTGGGGTGCCACCGACGCGGCGTGGCGGGTCCTGCGGGACGCGCTCCCGCTGTGGGAGGCTCCCGGTCCCTTGCTGATCGCCCCGATCGGTCTGCTCGCGGACTCCGTCCTGGGACCCCTGATCACTCCGGAGCGAGGACGCGAGATCCTCGCGACACCACGGGCGGGGGAGACGGGTGCCGTCCCCGAGCCGGTGCCCGATCTCGATCCGCCGGGGCTGTCGTGGTTGGCGGAACCTGCGGTGAGCGGGAGTCCGCTCGACGGCTATCGCTGTGTGTGGGTCGAGGGGATCGCACCGGACCGGCTTCCCGGACTGATAGGGGAGGAGGGCTCCGTTCTGAGCACCTCGACGGATCGACGTGACGTGTCCTGGCGGGCCCCCCGGCCCCGTGAGCGGGACGACCTGGAATTCTGGGAGGACCGGGCCGAGGTGGCCGTCGGCCGCTGCGCCGAAGGCTGGGCGTTCGCCTTCGACGGTCACCCCGGCCACCTGAACAAACTGTTCCGTTCGCCGGCCGAGGCAGCGTCTTCGTCCGGCCGCGCGGTGGTGGTGTGGCGCGAGCCGAGACGCTCGACCGCCGGTGACCACCCGGCCGCCCTTCACTTGTCCGTGGCGGAGCAGGGGCACGAGCTCTACGCGTTCACCCTGCGGGGCTCGGAGATCCAGTTCTCCGGCGCACTGCCCGAGGGACTCGACCCCGCGCGGCTGTTCCGCCCGGAGGACACGGAGACGGACAGAGAAGTGCGTGTGCTGGAGGCGCTGCACACCGAACTCGGGCTCTCCCTCCCCTGCTTCGCCCTGACCCGAGGCAGCCTCCACAGCTTCACCACGCGGTCGTGGACCCGGGCGCCCCGGGCGGGTGAGACGTTCGCCTATGCCCGCCTCGTGCAGCGTGGCGTCTGAGTCGACGTCGGGCTGAACCCGCCGTGGTGGATGGAGCCGTCAGGCAGCGGCGCCCCGTCGGCGGCCCCCTGACGGCTCCCCTTCCTGCTGAGCAGGACCCCGGCACGCGTGACCTCCTCCTGGGCGCGTCGCCGTCATCAACATCAGAGCTAGCTCAAGTCCGTTGTGCGCCGGTGTTCCGGGCGGGCAGAGTGCTTTCCACTCAGCGACCCGTGATCCACACGGGGGCCATACCGCTGCAGCCGTACGTCGACCGGGGGGCCGAGTATGACCTACAAGCAGCCGGCGCTTGTCGCGCTGGCCGTCTGCGCACTTCTCTCGGGGACGGCTGCGTGCAGCTCGGGTGATGCCAGGCCGCGTGTCGCCGCGAGTGGGACGACCGGAACGGCCAGGGCGACCAAGCCACCGCGGTGCGTGGCCGCGAAGTACACCTGGTCTAAGCTCACGAAACACGCCTTTCTGGCGGGCGTCTCCGAGCCGCATGTCCTCGGCAAGGGCGGTGGAGGTTTCACCGACGCGGCCGAGCCGGTGCCGCACCCGAAGGCGAAGGTCACGGTGGAACAGGGACCGGACGTCGATCCTGCTGCGGTCGTGCGGAAGCTCGAGGCGTACACCGACCTGAAGATCCTGTACGGGCCGGGGGAGATCGAGCCCGGGAGGTCGGACGGCTCGGTCCTGTCGTACACGATGCCCGCGGCCGGGGTCTACGTACAACTGAAGTTCGGGCAGGCGGTGGAAGCCGACTTCAGACGGACCTGCCGCGGGGGCGTCCCGCCGTCCCGGGGGCATGCGGTCGGCCTCCGCGTCTACGGCGGCAGCACGCTGGACTGCACCGAAGCGCCCGAGGCCGCGACGTGGCACGACAAGGACCGCACACTCGTCGCGGCGGCGCGGAAAGGCGTGCGCGCCGCGTGCCCGTCGGGATCACGGGCGTTGGGGAAGAGCTGACCCCGTTGCGGCGACGGCCCCTCTGGACGAGCCGTGTCGGTTCGTCCAGAGGGGCCGAGCGTCACTCGCCCGTCACTGCCCTCCCTTGGTGCCGGAGGGCCTGATGGGCGGTGCCCACTCGGTCGCCGGCGACCAGAGTCCGGTGCCGCCGGGGGAGCCTGGCCCGCTGCCTGCGGGGTCCCACAGGGTGGCCGCTCCGGCGGTTCGGTCATCGGCGGTGCCGCCGGCCGCGACCGGTCGGTCGTCGCGGTCCGTGGGCCGGAATCCCAGCGTGTAGGTCCGGGTGACCGAACCGTTCGCCGAGGTGACCTTGATGGTGCGGGTGGTGAACCGGGAGCCGGTCGAGGACAGGACCGAACCGCCGTCGGTGACCTTGACCCGGGCACCGGCCTGGGCAGGTACGGCGGAGACGGCCGGGATCCTCGCGTGCTTCGGCCAGTCGACGACGTACGTGGACCCGTCCGGATCGAACCCGTCGATCGCGACACCTCCGACAGTGATCGCCTTCGCGTCGGCGACACTGGCCTTGGTGGCGTCCGAGAAGTTCTTCACCGTGACCGACCCGTCGGCGCCCACGACGACCCGCGCCGCCATCGCCGCCGCCAGGTTGATCCGCTGCCAGCTCGCCCGGCCGTCCGCCGTGAGGTCGAGCGGATACCCGGAATCCGTCGCGGTCTGCTCCAGGATCTGCGTGCGCTGCTCGGTGGTGAGATCCGGGAACGCCGTGATCAGCAGCGCCGCCGCGTCCGACGGCGTCTCGACGGCCTGCCCCGCCTTGCCCACCTGGGAGAACCCGTAGGTCAGGCGCCGCGTGTACAGGTCGACGTCCTGCGCCGTGCTCAGCCCCGCGTACGCGTCGCCCTGGCAGGCCGCGAGCGTGTCCCCGTATCCCTCCTTCTCGCACTGATCGAGCAGTACGTTCTCCATCTCGGTGTGCGCCTGCAACAGCAGCTTCGCGAAGTCGGGGTCCGCCCAACGGTGCGCCACGGTGGCCTGACCGGAGATCCGGCCGCCCATGACGTCCAGCGGGTAGTGGAACCCGAGGACGATGCGGTTGTCCCCGTACTCCGAGGTGCGCGCCAGGATCGACGGCGCCAGCTCCGGAAGGAGCGTGGCGAGGACGGTGCCGGCCTCGTAGCCGCCGTAGGTGTGGCCACTGGGGTACGAGCCGCTGGTGGCGAGACTCCCGTACGAGCCGTCCTGCGACTCGTAGATGCGGCCGCCGTCGCCGACGAACCCGAGCCGTACGTACGGGCGTTGGTAGCCGTAGTGGTTCTTCGCCGCGTCGACCTTGTCGAGCCCCTTGGTGACACGGGAGAACAACGCGCTGGTCTTGGGCAGTTGACCGCCGCTCAGGGCGTCGCTGTAGATCCGGCCGAGCCGCGAGCCGAGTCCGTCGGCCATGGTGACGGTGGAACTGTTGGTCGCGTCGACCTCGGCGCGGTCCACCTCCTTCTGTGTCGCCGCGTTGTTGATGCGGACGGCGATCCGGTCGTTCTCGGCGGTCGGCGCACTGCCTTGAGGCACCTTGGTGTTGGCGCCGAGGACGTCCGGGCCGAGGTCCTCGATGCCGTTGAGCAGATGCGAGAAGTAGTCGGTCCCGTCGCCGGTACCCGGCCAATGGTCGGAAGAGTAGGCCGCGTTGAGCGTCTCGTCCGGGAAGGGCGACGACACGAAGGCCGGGTCGGAGGCATCCGCCCGGGTGCTCGGCTGCGGGGTCGTGGTGGAGTCGTCGGAGGTTCCGGCCGCCGTGACCGCCGTGACGATGGCCGTGTGCGCCCTCGCCTTTACCGGGGTGGTGAGCAATGCCGTGCGGGTCGTGGCGGAGACGTGCGCGGTGGTTCCGTCCCCGAGGGCCACGGTGTAGCCGAGGATCGGGAACCCGCCGTCGGCGGCCGGCTGCCAGGTCACGCGGACCTGCTCGCCGCCGGTGACCACACCGGTCACGGTCGGCCTCTGCGGCTTGCCGCCGCCGGTCACCACGGGGGCCGTGGGCGTGCTCGGGTACGAGATGCCGACGGCGTTCACCGCCCGGACACGCGCGCTGTACGTACCCGGTCGCAGCCAAGTGAACGTCGTGCTGCGGCTTTCGGCATCGTGGACCTCGACCTGGCGCCCGTCGTTCAGAGCGATCCGGTAGCCGGTGACGGGTGCGCCACCCGTGTCCTCGGGCGGGGCCCAGGCGACGGTCACGCTCGTGCCGGAAGACGTCGCCGACACCGCGTCAGGCGCGGCCGGCACCGTTCTGGGCCTGGTGGTGAGCCCGGACAGGGCGCGGTGGAGGGTGTCGTACCGAGCGGAGAGGGTCTCGTCCGAGACCGTGTCGCTCCCGACCGCGGTCCTCGCCTCGGCGAGTGCCGTGGTGAAGGCCTTCCACGAGGTGTCCGTGTAGCGCGCGTCCTGAAGGGCTGAGGCGGTCGTGACCAGGTCCTCCAGGCGCAGCCTCGGCAAGGGGACCAGCTGCCTGGCGGCGAGGGTGAGGCTGCGGGTCCGGGTGTCGACCTCGAGTTGGGACGCACTGTCGGCGTCGACGAGGGCGCGGGCGGCGGCGAGTTCGCGCCGGTACACCCCGAAGTCGATCGTGTCGTAGCGTGCCGCGTCGCCGGAGAGGCCCGCGTACTGGTCGATCGCCTTGCGCAGGCCGGACCTGTCCGTGACGGCGGGTGTGTCGACGTGGTTGAAGGTGACGCGGCCCAGGTTCGCGACGTAGGGGTGCGAGGAGTCGGGGTTCGTCGTCAGCCGCAGGAAGACGGCGTGTGTGCCTGTGATCGCCTTGGGCAGCGGCAGACTTGTGGTCCCTCCCGACGACCACGCGGCTCCCGTGACCGGCAGCGGCACGATCGCGTCCGGCGTTCCGGGGTCGGCCGAGTCGAAGGAGTCCAGATAGAGCTGCACGGCCGAACCGGTGCCGCATCGGGCGGAGTTGTTCGCGTAGGTGATCGTGACGGCGTTCTTGGGGGAGGTGCCGAAATCGATGTTCCCGTAGCCGAGCCACGCTCCGTCGTAGGTGCCGCCGAGATCGGTGGTGGAACCCGAACCGGTCCAGCCGACCGGCTCGCTCTTGAGCCCGCCGCCGCTGTTCGAGTGGAAGGCGGTGGCGTCGAAGCCCACGGGAGCGGCGGAGTCCTGGGTCAGGCTCAGCGCGTAGACGTTGCCCACGTACGGCTGGGACGCCGACTGTGTGCTGGAGACGAAGCCGGCGTACACGTCCTGGACGCCGCTGAAGACGCTCGGGTCGAGGTGCACGCTGGTGGTCGCGATGGTTCCCCAGCCCGACCCGCTGTAGTCGAGGGGGATCTCGACGCTCTTCGTTCCGTCCTTCGAGCCGAGGTGCAGCTCGATGTGCGAGTCCGACGCGGCGCGCGACTGGGGCTTGTCATAGCGAACGGTGACGGTGTCGGCGCCGTCGCGGAGGTCGGTGTCCTTCCACTCGGCCCACGCGCCGTTCGTCACGTTCTCGAAGATGCCGTTCGAGAGGTTGAGCGGGGGGGCGCCACCGCCCGTCGTGGTGCTGTTCACCGCGGTCAGTGTGGCGAGCGTGGTCGTCTGCGACGAGGAGACCTCGTACGGCGAGAACTGGTACCAGTCGAAGTTCGACACCCACTGCTGGCCGGAGGGGGCGTGGAAGACGAAGGTCGCACTCGACGCGGCGAGCAGGGCGTCCGGGTCGGAGACGGCCGCCTGCACGGTGGAGTAGTACTGCCAGCCGCCGGTCCCCGGGAGCTGGACGGTGGCGACGACGGGACCGTCGGCCGCACCGGCGTGGATGTCGACGCTGCTCGGCTTCGCGTTCGTCGCCTGCGAGTTGGCGTAGCGGACCGAGATGCTGCGGGGGCGGACGCCGCCGAAGTCCAGCTTGGTGTAGCGCTCCCACGCTCCCTCGGTCACGCCGCCGAGGTTGCCGTCCGAGTTGTTCTTCTCGCTCGTGAGGCTGGGGCCTTCCTTCTCGTCGGGCGATTCGGCCTGCAGGACGGCGTAGCCGCCCTCGTCGATGGTGAGGGCGTCGACGGCGGACTGCAGCGCGTCGTCCGCGGCCATGATGGTGCCCGTCGCGGACGTGCTGTCCGCGAGAACGGTCCGTGCGCGGTCGAGTGCCGCACGGAACAAGGTCCAGGAGCCTTCGGCGTAGTTGCCGCTGCGCACCAGCGACGCCTGGTCGACGAGTGCACCGAGGGCCTTGCGCTGCACCGCGGCCGCGGAGACGACGAGCGGGTCGGTGGGGGATATCCCGGTGCCGTGCACCGTCGAGGCATGCACGCCGTGCGCGAAGGCCGCGTCCTGGAAGGTGATGCCGAAGCGCGCGTCGACCTGCGTGGTGCCGTCGAGCGAGAGGGTCGCCGTGTGTGAGCCGGTGACCCGCAGGTCCGCCGTGACACCGCCCGGCAGGCCGGTCACGGTCGCCGCCCCCGTCCTGGTCAGGCTGGTTCCGTTGCGGGCGACGAACGACGCCGGCCCGGAGAGCGTGAGTTTCATGCTGCCGTCGACGGCCCCGTCCGCGGTGGTGGAGACCGTGGCGGGCCGGGCGGAGACGACGGTGTCGCCCCTGCCGGTCCCCGTACCGCTGTCACCCGTGTCGGTGTTCAGCGAGTAGGCCGGCTCCGTGCGGGCGCCCCACTGGGACGGCTTGGAGCCCATGGTGAAGTCCAGGGTTCCGCCGGAGATGATCTGGGAGTAGTCGAGCCACGTGTTGTCGAACCGCTTGCCGTTCAGGGTCGCGTTCTGCACGTAGTAGGTGCTCGGAGACACCCCGTCGGCCTTCACCGTGAACCGCTTGCCGTTGGCGTAGGTGATCGTCGTGGAGTCGAAGAACGGGCTGCCGATCTGGAACTGGCTGGAACCAGCGGTCACCGGGAACAGACCCAGCGCGGCGCCGACGAACATCGTCGACATGGTGCCCGCGTCGTTGTCCATGGTCGGCAGGAAGCCGTTCGGGGACAGCTTGTAGACCTGGGTCTTGACCGGCGGTGTGAACTGGCCGCCGGAACTGGGGGCTTCGTTCGTGGAACCCGTCGCGATGTAGCGGTTCCAGGTCGTGCCGGTGTAGATGGCGCGCACCCACTTCTGCGTCAGGCCGGGCTCACCGACGTAGTTGAAGAGGTACGGGGCCTGCAGGTCGATCTCGTTGGCGTTGGAGTGCAGCATCGTCGAGCCGTCGTCGGCACCGGAGTCCTCACCGAACATGTGCTTGACCGCCGCCTTGCCGGCCTTCTCGCCGCCCATGGCCTTGATGAGCCCGCCCATGTCGTAGGCGTCGTACCAGTGGTACTGCCAGAGCGTGCCCTGGTAGAGGCCTGCCGCCTCGAACTTCTCGTAGTCGGCGGCCTGCCAGTCGCCTCCCGCGGCACGCGGGGTGAGCAGACCGACCTTCGTGCCGTCGGCCGCGGTCCAGGCGCCCGACTTCACGAGGTTGTCGATCGCCATCGTCGACTGGGCGCGCAGCTTCTTCGCGTCGTCCTCCTTGCCGAGCGCACCGGCGATGACGGACAACGCCCACTGGTCGTAGCCGCGTTGGACCGTCGTACCGGGATCGCCGGTGACGTATCCCTGCCGCAGCTGCGCCCCCGTGTAGTACCCCGAATACGACAGCAGCGCCGGGTACGCCTCGTCGAGGCGGTCGAAGTTCTTGTAGCCCTTCGACAGGGCGTCGGCGACCAGTACCGCCGAGCGCTCCCAGCGCACGGTCGGCACCGAGTGGGTGAGGCTGCCGAGGCTCTTGCCCGAGGCGCGCGCGTCGGCGAACAGCTCGATCAGCGACTGCACCATGTCGCGGTAGGTGGACGGGTCGATGTACGCCTCGACGGAGTACTTGCGGAAGTCGTCCCAGGTGGACCAACCGTCGTAGTACGTGAAGCCGTTCGCCGTGTGCACCGCCCCGTCGGCGCCGCGGTACGTCCCGCTGGTGCTGGTGGCGTTCACCGGCAGCGCGTACATGCGGTACAGGTGCGTGTAGAACTCCTTGGTGAGCGTCGACCCGGGGTCGGACTTCGCCGAGGAGCGCACGTCGACGGCGCCGAGGGCTGTGTTCCACTCCGCCTTCGTCCGAGCGCGGGCCTGGTCGAAGGTGAGGTGGCCCACCTCGTTCCGCTGGTCGGTCGCGGCCTGTTCGGCGCTGATCGGCGACAGCGTGATGCGCAGCTCGACGTCGTCGCCGTTGGACGTGTCGAACCCGAGGACGGCGCCGGTGTCGGACCCGTCCTGCACCGTCGCGTCGCCCAGCCTGCCGTCGCTGCCCCAGCTCTTCAGGGAGGTCACGGGGACGTTGGTGGTGGCGTTGTAATACAGCTGGTACGAGGCGCCGTTGAACGATCCGGCGACGAGCCCGGAGATCGAGGTGGTCCCGTCGGGGAGCTTCGTCGCCTTCATCGTCGAACGGGTGCGGCTGGTGAAGTTGTTCGCGAGGTCCAGGACGAGTTCGGGCTCCGACCCGGCGGGGAAGCTGTACCGTTCGAGCGCCGTGCGCGTCGTCGCGGTCATCTCGGCCTTGATGGTGCCGGAGTCCTGTTGCACCGACGACCCGGTACCGGTGACGGCGCCGAGGCCCACCTGGTAGGAGCCGGGTGTCGCCGTCTCGTCGTCGTGGCTGTAGGCGTGGGCGTACGTGCTCGGCGCGGGCCGCTTGTCGTAGCGCACGGAGGTCGGTACGACGAGCAGGTCGCCACCGCCTCCCGAGCCGCCGACCCCGTCGAGGTTCGTCGCGGTGAACCCGGCGATGTGGTCCTCGTCGTGGTCGTACCCGGTGTGGTTGCGGTCCGGCGTGGTCAGCGGGTTGACCTTGGCCAGACCGTGCGGTGCCTGCGCGCCCGGCAGGTCGTTGCCGTCGTCACCGGCGGTCGACACGAACGGGTCGACGAGCCTGGTGTAGTCCGTCCCGCCGGCCCCCGAGGAGGAGGCCGCGGCGGGCGCTGCCGCGGCCGTTCCGCCACCCGCCAACGCGGCGACGCCGAGAGCTCCGCTGAGCAACACGGCGACGGTCGCGCGCAACGGCCGGCGAGGCCGCCGGCCCGTTCTCGCGAGGATCACCCGGGGGAAGGGGGGATGGGATCTTATCGGCACGTGACTTCTCCAGCGTCGCTATACGCACGCACCGTTGGATCCCGCGATAGACAACGTTGTCAGTCCGGGTCACCGGGCGTGCAACCCAGAGTGAGAACGGAAGTGAGCACCCAGGATTGCAGCCGAACATCGGATTGCACCCCGTCGCGTTCACGACCGTCCGCCATGACACACGGAGAAAACGTACAGCGCGCGAACACTGCTCGAACAGAGCGGACGGGCCGGATGCTGTGCGGGGCTGTTGCGACGGGGGGAGTGGTCAGAGGCTGCCCGGGCGCCGACCGCGCGCTCGTGGTGGGTCCGTTCAGGTTTGAGGGCGGCGGGCCGAACCGTCGCTGCCCGACTGTTCGACGCTGATGGAATTGATGGCATCTCAACCCCGGGCCCGTGAGGTTGGGAGCACTCAAGGCCACCGACTTCCGGGATGTGCTCATGATGAAGACCCTGCCGCGGGGCGGCCGTCTCGCGGGCTCCGTAGCCTGCGCGTTCCTTCTGGTCAGCACCTTGACAAGCGCGGCGGTCGCTCGGCCGTCGGGAAACGCCGCGGTGTCCACCTGCGAGGGTGACGCGCTCAACGGCCACTGGTGGTGCGAGAACAAGCCGGGGATCCGCGTCCAGTGGGCGGGCAGACCGTCGGCTACCGGAATCCATTCGCAGTGCATCGGCCTTCAGGCCGGTGGTGAAGCGAATCTGATGGTGGCGACGCGGAGCGTCGCGGATTCAGGTCCGGCGGAGCCGGATACCGCAAGTCCCTTGCCTGGGGTGCGGAGCGTCGCGAGGGCTGGTCCCGGCGGAGCCGGGCGGTGCTCACACCGGCCGGTTTTGCTGTTCGATGTACTGCCTGACCATGCTGAGCGGGGCGCCGCCGACGGTTCCGGCGAAGTAGGAGCCGGACCACAGCTTGTTGGCCCTGCAGTAGTGGCGTGGCAGGTCGGGGAACTCTAGGCGAAGGCGGCGGGAGGAGACGCCCTTGAGGGAGTTGACCAGTTTGGTCACGGCGACCTTGGGCGGGAAGTTCACCAGCAGGTGGACGTGCATCACGAAAACGCAGTGCCTACCCTTTCCGATATTCCGTCTATCGGCTATAGCCCAAGTGTGTAGCGTGATGGTCATGCAGCTCCGGTACTCCTTCCGGTTGTACCCGGACCCCGGCCAACAGAGGGCGTTGGCGAGGGCGTTCGGGTGTGCCCGTGTCGTGTTCAACGATGCGGTCCGCGCCCGAGAAGGCGCGCGGAAGGCCGAGCAGCCGTTTCCGACGGCCGGGGAGTTGTCCAGGAGGTTGATTACCGAGGCGAAGCGGACGGTGGAGCGGTCCTGGCTGGGTGAGGTGTCCGCGGTGGTGCTTCAGCAGTCGCTGCGGGACGTCGAGACCGCCCACCGCAACTATTTCGCCTCTCTCAAGGGTGATCGCAAAGGCCCCAAGATCGGCCCGCCCCGATTCAAGTCCCGCAAAGACGCCCGGCAGTCGATCCGGTTCACCGCCAACGCCCGCTGGAACATCACCGACAACGGGCGCCTGAGCCTGCCGAAAGTCGGTGCGGTGAAAGTGAAGTGGTCCCGCACGCTGCCCACCACGCCGTCCTCCGTCACCGTGATCAAGGACGCGGCCGGGCGGTACTTCGCCTCCTTCGTCATCGACACCGACCCCGCTGTCGACGCGACCCGGATGCCTGAAACCGACCGCACCATCGGCATCGACCTCGGCCTCACCCACTTCGCGGTCCTCTCCGACGGCACGAAAATCGACTCCCCGCGCTTTTTGCGGCGCGCGGAGAAGAAGCTGAAGAAGACCCAGCGGGAACTGTCCCGCAAGCAGAAGGGTTCGAAGAACCGGGACAGGGCCCGCCTGAAGGTCGCCCGCGCCCACGCCACAGTTGCTGACGCCCGCCGTGAATTCCACCACCAGCTCTCCACGAGGCTGATCTCCGAGAACCAAGGGATCGCCGTGGAGGACTTGTCGGTGGCGGGACTGGCCCGCACCAGACTGGCCAAGAGTGTGCACGACGCCGGATGGGCATCGTTCATCAGCATGCTGAAGTACAAAGCGGCCCGGTATGGTCGCACCCTGGTCACGATCGACCGGTTCACGCCGACCTCCCAGACCTGCTCGACCTGCGGCGTCAAGGACGGACCCAAACCCTTGCATGTCCGGGAGTGGACGTGTTCCGCGTGCGGCACGGTCCACGACCGGGACATCAATGCCGCTATCAACGTGAAGACGGCCGCCGGACTGGCGGTATCAGCCTGCGGAGCACCGGTAAGACCAGGAGCAATCCCGGCACAGCGCGAAGAAACAGGAAGCCACGGACTCCCGACCCAAGCCCGTGCCGCGTAGCGGCACAGCAACAAGTCGAGAAGGCCAGAATCCTCGGGCTTCAGCCCAAGGAGCAAGTCAACTCAACTCCGACACCAACTGGTTCACCTGCCGGTACGAGGGCGATCCGATCGGCGGCGGCGGTCCCCATCCCAACCGCTGGATCTACACGCTCGCCGACACTCCTCACCTCGGCCACGGCGGCTGGGGCTTCGTGAAGGACAGTGACGTCATCGACGAGACGAATCCGCTTCCGCGCTGCTGACGCGTGCCCTACGGTGCCGTCGGCGCGAGCTCGATTCCGGCGGCGACAGCGGCCTCGCGGTAGGCGACGGCCAGGTCCGCGAGCGAGGAGTGGGCGTTGAGGCCACTCGGGTTGGGCACGACCCACAGCTGTGCGCCGGCGAACAGGTCCGGCTGGCGGCCGACGCGAGCCTTGGGCATCGCGAACGCGACGCGGAACGCGGTGATCCCGAGAACGGCGACCACGTGCGGTTCGACGCGTTCGATCGTCTCGGTCAGGGCCTCTGCTCCCGCGACCAGTTCCGCCGCGGCCAGTTCGTCCGCTCGCGCGGTGGCCTTCGGGACAAGGGCGGTGATCCCGACGCCCCGCTCGACGAGGTATTCCCGGTCGCCGGGCACGAACCCCGAGGAGGCGTCGATCAGCCGGTCGGTGATGCCCGCCCTGTACAAGGCCGGGTAGAAGCGGTTGGTACGGCTGGGGAAGGGCGCCTGCAGGGCCACGGCCGACAATCCGGGGTTGACACCCACGAACAGCAGTCGCGTACGAGGACCGAGGAGGTCGGGCAGCGACCCGCCTCGGAAACTCTCCAGCTCGGCACGGCTGAACCCCATCACCTCCACCTCCTCGTCACCCGGCATGTCGAGCCGCGAAGCCTGTCAGCGTCACCGTGTTTCATCCACAGACCTTCCCTCATGCGACGGCTGTCGCGCGTCCGGGGTGATGTGACCGTGCGCGCGACGTGGCCCGTACGGGAACTCTGATGGAAGGGTGCCATGCAGCCGGTGCCGACACGCGTGACCCCGCGCGTCGGCGCGATCGGGGCGAGGGCGCCGACACCCGCCGGCACCAGGCGTGACCGAGGCCGAGCGTCCGCCGGCGTTCACAGCTGTCTCCGGGCTCGCCACCCCGCTCCGTGCTACGACGACAGGGCGGGCCGCCGGTAGACCGCTTCGAGTGCGAGCTGGGCCCCGCCGCGTGCCGCTGCCGTGAACCCCAGGGTGGAAAGGCGTACTTCGCAGCCGCCCGCCTGCGGGGCCATCACCCGGGCCTGGACGCTCTCGCGGATGGTGTCCAGGAACAGGTCACCGATGTGGGTGAAGTAGCCGCCCAGGATCACGAGTCGGGGATTGAGGACATCGGCCAGCAGCGCGAGGCCGAGGCCGAGGTCATGTGCCACCCGGTCCAGTGCGCTGACGGTGCGTGGATCGTCGGCCTCGGCCCGGCGGCGCAAGTCACCCAGTCGGGTGGCGAGTTCGACGTCAGGGTCATGGATCGGGTCGTTGCCGGGTGCGGCGAGCCGAAGGATGGCGTCCAGGCCGACCATGGTCTGCCAGCAGCCGTAGCGACCACAGACGCAGGGGTTGCGCTGCGGGTCGAGGGGCATGTGGCCGACCTCGCCGGCGAATCCGGCGGCGCCGCGGAGCAGTCGGCCGTCGTTGACGATGCCGGCCCCGATGCCCCGCTCCCCGGTGATGCACAGCATGTCGTGCACACCGGAGCCGCGGACCTGCGCGTACTCGGCGAGAGCGGCCAGCTTGGCGTCGTTGTCCACGGCGATCGGCGGGAGCGTCCCCGGGACGGCCCGCTCGAGGCGTGTCCGCAGGGCGTCGGCGACGGCCACGTCGCGCCAGCCGATCCCAGGGGCGTAGGTGACCGTGGCTGTCGCCATGTCGATGACGCCGGGCAGGGCGAGTGTGAGTCCGACCGGGCGCCTGCCCTCGCGGTCGAGGGCGGCGAGGCAGTCGGCGAGGTGACCGGACGTCAAGTCCAGCGTCGCGTCCGGGCCTTCGTCCCTCACCGCGAGCGAGATCCGGTCCTCGTAGACCTGTGTCCCGTCGAGGGTCAGGGCGAGGATGTGGACGTAGCCGGTGCTGATCTCCACGCCGACGCCGCAGATGGCGCCACCGTCCAGCTCCACCAGGGTGCCGGGGCGCCCCACGGCTCCTTCCCGCCGCGCGGGGCCCTCGCGGACCAGGCGCAGGGCGACGAGTTCGGCGACGAGGCTGGTGACCGTCGGTTTGGGCAGGCCGGTGTCGGTCGCTATCTGCGCGCGGGAGCGCGGACCGCTGTCGCGCAGCAGGCCCATCACCGCCCCGAGGTTCGTGCGGCGGATGGACGCGCGGTCCCGGGGGCCGGTGGCGTCCGGGAGGGCGGCGTGCGGCCGCACCATGTCGAGTTCGGTCACTTGCGGCTCACCGATGTCCCTCCCTGGCCCGCGAACGGTGCGTGGGCTGTCGTTCCCGTGCTGACAAGTGCTCCGGCCGGCAACCGGGTTGAGGGGAGATCCTCGCGTGCCCGGTCCACCGTAGTCCTTGACAGCTTCTCTATTAGTTCGGATTCTAGTCGAACTAAATCAACCGGCTCCACGAACGCCCTGCGAACCCCCACGGTCCGACGGCCCCGGCCTGCTGCGCCGGCGCCCGCCCCCGGACGTCTCACCCCCTCCTGAACAGGCGCGTCGACACGGCGTGTTCAGGCATGAGAGGAGCAGTTGTGCCAGCTCGTCCAGGAACCAAGGCCGTCTGCGCGCTGGCCGCCGCCGGCGCGATGCTGCTCGGCGGCTTCACCACCCGGCCGGCATCCGCCGAAGCCCCCACCTTCACGGTCTCCGTCGGCGCGAAGGGCGCGTGGACCCACCCCGACGACAGCCCGGCCGCGACCTACATCGACAAGGACGGTTCGTTCCACTACCAGTCGGCCCACGCCTTGTACGGCGCGGACGACCCTCGCGAGTGGACCTTCTACTCCGGCGCGAACTTCGACGCGGCCACCCGTGACGCGGCGCTGAGCGACGCCGTGAATCCCGCCGACCCGCGCGATCGCAACGACGACACCACCTGGCGCTGCAACAACAGCCCCACCGGCCGCGAGTCCACGTACGCCCCGGACACGTCGAGCTACGCGCAGAAGAACTACTGCGACCTGATGGGCGTGTGGGTCGATCCCGACAGCGGCGACTGGTACGGCCTCGTCCACAACGAGTTCACCCCGAGCCCCTTCGGCGACGGCCTCCACTACGACGCGATCGACTACACCGTTTCGAAGGACCAGGGCCGGACGTGGCACTTCAAGAGTCATGTGCTCACCTCGCCGTACAGCACCAGCAGAGGTGACGACGCGGCGTTTCCGCACGAGACCTACGACTACGGCGACGGTGACCCCCGCCTGTTCGTGGACACCGCCTCCGGTTACTTCTACGTCTACTACAACTCCCGCGCGATACCGAAGGGCGGCGTCCCCGGAGGCTGGACCGACGGCAGCCGCGCCCACGTGGCACGCGCCCCGATGTCCGCGAAGATGGCGCCCGGCTCGTGGAAGAAGTGGTACGACGGCGCCTGGTCGCAGCCCGGACTCGGCGGCCTGGAGAGCAACATGGAGCCCGTCGACGCCGAACACCCCACCGGCTACACGGCCGTCGGGCACGACTACGACCCGCGTAACGCCGGCAGCGTCGCCGAACAGCAGAAGGCCGGCACACTGCCCGCCAAGTCCGACCTGCTGACGATGAACATCGCGTACGACGCCCATCTGGGCCTCTACATCGGACAGCCCGAAGCCGTCGTGCAGGACTCCTCCGAGCCGCAGCGCTTCTACGCGACCGACAACCTCGCCACCCAGAAGTGGCGCCTGCTCGGCGACACCGGCGGCTACCGGACCGGCTCCTGGTACCGCTGGATGCTCGACTCGGTGAACCGGACCGGGTCGACCATCGTCGGCAAGAAGTTCCGCAGTTACTGCTCGTTCCAGTGCTCCAACGGCACCGACGGCGAGTACTACGAGACGGTCGTCGACACCAGCGTCCCCGCCGCTCCCGTCGCCTCAGGGAAGACCTGCACCATCGCGAGCGGGACCGGGCGGCTCCTCGCCCAGGTGCGCGGCGGCGCGGCGACCACCTCCCTTGCCGGGGGCGGCAGTTCGCCGTCGAGCCGGTGGAAGTTCACCTCCAACGGCGACGGCTCGTACCGCATCGCCAACGCCTCCACCGGCGGGCTCCTCGGCGTCGACGCCACCAGCGACGCCGGCCGAGCGTGGGGAGCCAAGCCCACGGTGACCGCCGCGCCGGCGGGCGGCCCCACGGTCGGGCAGCAGTGGTTCGTCGTCCCGTCCACGACCACGAGGGGCGCGGCAACCGGCACGTACCGCCTGGTCAACCGCTACAGCGGACTCGTCCTAGGGCTGTCCGGCAATCCGACCAGGCCCGCGGAGACCACCCCGACGAGGGCATGGACGGACACCAAGGAAGGCCCGGTCGGCGGGGGCCGCACCGCGGCCGAGCAGACGCTCACTCTGGCCCCGTACAAGGTGTTCCGCGGACAGTGACTGTTCCGACGCGGCCGTGGGCGTTCGACAGCCACATGGCGCCCGGACGTCCACGGAGCTCGGCACGCGGAAGCCGTTCACCCGTCCCGGGCGGTAAAGGGTTTCACGGCCGCCTTCTCGTCCAGGCATGATGCGTGCTGTGCCTGAGAACACTGACCATCGGAGGCTGGGGCGGTACGCACTGGTGGACACCGGGAGCGACCATGTCTGGGGCGTCTGCGGCGAGGTGGAGGGGCTGTTCCGTGACCCGCCTCGGGCGACCTATGAACTCTTCGGCTGGACTTCGGACGGGCCCCTTGCAGAGGGCTGGGTCGGTGCGTGTGTGTGGTTGGTGCCGGCAGACGGGACGCTGGATGCCTGGATGCTGGAGGACGTGGAGAGTCTTGGCCGACACCCGGGAACCGACAGTCACGTGCTCACCGGTCTGGACGAGTATCTCGGCCCGCCTGAGGGATACAGGGCTCCGGTGCGGCTGCACAACGAGTGCCGATGGCTCGGATCCTGCGAGGAGTTCACCCGGATTCTGCCGCCCGAGCGGGCACCGCACCCGCTCGTCCTCCGGGGGCTCACCCCAAGTCTCAGGCTGCGAGAGGCACTGGCCACGGGCACCCGCCGCTCGCTGGACCTGGGGGAGGCCGAGCTGGAGATACGGGATGGTCGGGGCGAACTGCTCACCGATCGGATGCTGTCCGCCAAGATCCGCGCGTGGAGCCCGTCCTCCCACGGGACGGACCTTATCGATCTGGAACTCGGTGGAGAAGTCGATCCCGTACCGGGTTACGCCCGACCGGTCTGGGAGCAGTGGCTCTCCGGGCCGCCGGACGTCGCGGGCGTCTGGACCGGGCTCGACACCCGGCGGCGGGGCGCGTGGCTCGACCTGGTGCGCGAGCGGGGTTGTCGGCTCAAGTGCCAGGACCGGGCGGCTGGACACGTCTACGAACTGGACGGCCGACATGTCACCGATGAGCCAGGCCTGTACCTGGCACTCGGGGAGGCCATCAGCGGGCCCGGCGGCTATTTCGGCGGGAACCTCGACGCACTCGACGACTGTCTCGGCGGCACCTTCGGTTACACCGCCCCCTCCACCCTCCTCTGGCGGGACTCCGCCGTCGCGCGCGAGCATCTCTCTTGCGTCGTCACACCGGAGGGCGAGACGTACGATCTGGTCGCCGCGTTCCTGGACGTACTCGCCGAGGGCGGGATGCGCGTCATCCTCTGAGTGGAGCCTCGCTACTTCGTGGCCCCTGCTGTCCAAGGGCTCACGGAGGGGGGCTCACGCGCGGATCAGGGTCGAGCTGAACAGCACGCGAGCCCACTCCTTCTTCATGGGTCGTGAACGGTGTGTCAGGGGCGGTCGCCCGTGCCGCCGTTCTTCGGGGCGTAGGTCTGGCGGTAGCCGCCGGGGCGGGGGGTGCCGTCGGCGTCCTGGATGCTGTCGCGGGCCGCGGCGGCGATCGCCTCGGGGGTGATGCCGAACTCGGAGTACAGGCGCTGGTAGTCCGCGGACGCGCCGTAGTGCTCCAGACTCACGATGCGTCCGGCGTCGCCCACCACCTCGCGCCAGCCCTGGCCCACCGCCGCCTCCACGCTGACCCGGGCTCGTACGGAAGGAGGCAGGACCTCGTCCTGGTAGGCCACGGGCTGGGCGGCGAACCACTCCTGGCAGGGCATCGAGACGACCCGCACCGCCAGGCCGTCGGCCGCCAGCAGTTCGCGGGCCTCCAGGGCGATGTGCACTTCGGACCCCGTGGCGATGAGGATGACGTCCGGCTCCGAGCCGCCGTCGGCCCCGTCGGTGAGTACGTA
This sequence comes from Streptomyces sp. NBC_01428, assembly GCF_036231965.1. NCBI lineage: Bacteria > Bacillati > Actinomycetota > Actinomycetes > Kitasatosporales > Streptomycetaceae > Streptomyces > Streptomyces sp. NBC_01428. Next base: position 8,754,090 of record NZ_CP109499.1, read on the forward strand.
CGCACCCCGGGCGGCCTCACCCGACGCCGCGTAGGCACCGTCGCCGCGGTCCAGTACGGGCACGTTCTGCCGGGTCAGGACCAGTGCGGCGGGGCGGTCCTTGTGTTCGAGGATGGCGGCCCAGCACGCGGCGGTCTCGTTGGCGTCACCGGGGCGCACCACGTCCAGGCCCGGGACGGCCCGCAGCGCGGCGAGGTGTTCGACAGGCTGATGGGTCGGGCCGTCCTCGCCGAGGCCGATGGAGTCGTGCGTCCACACGTACGTGGCGGGGAGCTTCATCAGCGCGGCCAGGCGCACGGCGGGGCGCATGTAGTCCGAGAAGGTCAGGAAGGTGCCGCCGTAGGGGCGGGTGAGGCTCTGCAGGGCGATGCCGTTGAGGATCGCCCCCATGGCGTGTTCCCGGATACCGAAGTGCAGGGTGCGCCCGTAGGGACCGCCCTTGAAGTCCTTGGTCTGCCGGTTGGCCGGGACGAAGGACGGCTCCCCGTCCATGGTCGTGTTGTTGCTGCCCGCCAAGTCGGCCGAGCCGCCCCACAGTTCGGGCAGGACGGGTGCCAGCGCGCTGAGAACCTCACCGGAGGCGGCTCGGGTGGCCATGCCCTTCTCGTCGGCCGGGAAGACGGGCAGGGCATCGGTCCAGCCGTCGGGCAGGCGCTGCGCCTGCAGACGCTCCAGCAGCTTCGCCCGGTCGGGGTTCGCCGCCCGCCAGGCCGCGAACTGCTCGTCCCACGCGGCGCGCGTCCCGGAGGCGCGTTCGGAGACCTGACGGGTCCGCTCCAGAACCTCGGGTTCGACGGTGAAGTCCTGCCCGGGATCGAACCCGAGCAGCTCCTTCGTCCCGGCGACCTCCTCGTCCCCCAGCGCCGATCCGTGGGCCTTGCCCGTGTTCTGCTTCGTGGGGGCGGGCCAGCCGATCAGGGTGCGCAGCATGATCAGCGAGGGCCGGTCCGTCTCCTCCCGAGCGGCAAGAACGGCTGCCAGGAGCGCGTCGACGTCCTCGACGTACTCGCCCGTGACGGTCCAGTCGACGGTCTGCACGTGCCAGCCGTAGGCGGCGTAGCGGGCCGGGACGTCCTCGCTGAAGGCGATGTCCGTGTCGTCCTCGATCGAGATGTGGTTGGAGTCGTAGAACACCGTCAGGTTGCCGAGCTGCTGGTGTCCCGCGAGCGAGGAGGCCTCGCTCGTGATCCCTTCCATCATGTCGCCGTCGGAAGCGATGACGTAGACGTGGTGGTCGAAGGGGCTGCTGCCCGGCTCCGCGTCCGGGTCCAGCAGGCCGCGCTCGCGGCGCGCACCCATCGCCATCCCCACGGCGCTCGCCAGCCCCTGCCCCAGCGGTCCGGTGGTGATCTCCACTCCCCGGGTGTGCCGGTACTCGGGATGGCCGGGAGTGGCCGAGTCCCAGGTGCGGTACGCCTCCAGGTCGGACAGCTCCAGTCCGTAGCCGGCGAGGTAGAGCTGGATGTAGAGGGTCAGGCTGGAGTGCCCGCAGGACAGGACGAAGCGGTCCCGCCCCAGCCACTGGTCATCGCTCGGATCATGACGCATCACGTTCTGGAACAGCAGGTACGCCAGCGGGGCCAGGCTCATGGCCGTACCGGGGTGGCCGTTGCCGACCTTCTGTACCGCGTCGGCCGCCAGCAGCCGCACGGTGTCCACCGCCCGCACGTCGACGTCGTCCCATCCCGCACGCTCAGCCACTGGGCTCGCCACGGACCTGCCGTGCCGATGGGTCGTGCCGGACTGCTCGCTTGCCATGCTGTTGCTCCTTCGTCGTCGGTACGGACGGATCCCGCGGGCCGATCTGTACAGGGATGCCCGCCGGGTGCCGGTGTCGCTCAAAATGCACTCGCCTGGTGGCCGGGCTCTCCTGCCGGTTCCGTCCGCTCGCGCAGCTGTCGTCGGTCCGGGTACCCACATCGGCGGCGATGCTCGCGGTCGGTCGGCGCCGGCTCGCGCCGCCTCTCGCCGGACACCGGCCAGTGCCGGGCGACAGCCCGGACCGGCGGCACCGCTTCCGTGCCCCGTACGGGGTCACCGGCCTACGACTCCTCCTCTCGACGCGTCGGGTCGACCCCACGCGTCGACGTCGAGCCGACGTCCCGCCGTCGAGGGTGGCACCGCTTCCGGGTCACTTCGCGGATGCATACTTTGACTCGTTTTGTGCCACCCATCGACGAAGGGCGCGCTATGCAGATCGCAGTCATCGGCGGAACCGGGTTGATCGGCTCGCAGGTCGTCACGAAGCTGAACGCCGCCGGACACGAGGCCGTACCGCACTCCCAGTCCACCGGCATCGACGTCATCAGCGGCCAGGGACTCGACCGGGCGGTCGCGGGAGCGGACGTCGTCGTCAACCTGACCAACTCGCCGACGTTCGACGAGGCCTCCCTCGCCTTCTTCCAGACCTCGATGGACAACCTCCTGACCGCGTCCCGGAAGGGCGGCGCCCGTCACTTCGTCATCCTCTCGATCGTCGGTGTGGACCAGGTGCCGCAGCTGGACTACTACCGCGCCAAGGTCCTCCAGGAGGAGGTCCTCAAGGCCGGACCCCTTCCCTACTCGATCGTCCGGGCCACGCAGTTCATGGAGTTCATGGACGCGGTCCTGTCCTGGACCGCCGACGGCGACACCGTCCGTCTGCCCGCCACGCCCATCCAGCCGATCGCCGCCGAGGACGTGGCCGACGCCGTGGCGGAGGTCGCCGTGGGCGCCCCGCTGAACGCCGTCCGCAACATCGGCGGCCCTGAGGTCTTCAGCCTGGACGAGCTGGGCCGCATCACGCTGTCCCACAAGGGCGACCCGAGGACCGTCGTCACCGACCCCGCCGCCGGCATGTTCGCCGCGGTCGACGGTGACGTCCTCACCGACAGGAGCGCTCATCTGGCGGCCACGCGCTACACCGACTGGCTCTCCTGACGCGGCTCAAGGCCTGCCCGTCCCGCCGTCGTGACGGGCTCCGGCCTCATATGCTCGCCCGGGGCGGACGGTACTGAGAGCCCCGCTGAACGAGGCGGGACTCGTCCCGGCCCGCACGGAGAGGCCAGTGCCATGGACTACCGCTACGCCGTTACGGCCGACGCCCCGGCCATGGCCGAACTGTTCGCGGCGCACCACTACGACGCGCTCACGGAGCAGGAGCGCGCTCAACAGGGTTTTGTCCAGGGCGGCCTCGATGCCGGCACCCTGCGTTCGATGGCCGAGGACAGGAGCTTTCTCGTCGCGGACGACGACGGGCTCCTGGCCGGCCTGCTCGGTCTGGTCGCCCCGGACAACATGACCGATCCGCCGCCACCCGCCCAGGCGGTCCTGGACGCCCAGGACTCCCTGAGATGGCAGGGCCGGCCGCTCCGTGCCACGCCGTGGCTGTTCTACGGACCTGTGGTGGTCGCCACCGCGTACCGCGGGAAGTGGGTGGCTCGCGGGTTGTACACGGCGGCCCTCCGGGCGGGGTCAGGACGAGCCGATGCGATGGTCGCCTTCATCGAGCTGGCCAACCGGACGTCGTGGAGAGTCCATGTCGACGGCTTCGGTATGACGCCGATGGGGGAGTTCACCATCGGGGACCGCGGCTACGGTGTCGTGGGCGCTTCCCTCAGGTCGTCGGCGATCTCCGACGCCTGACCCGAAGCCACCCTTCGCGGATCAGGATTCCAGGTGCGCGACCGCCGTCCGGCCTCTGAGGCGGGTCCCCCCCCATCACGGTCCACATCACGGTGCAAGTGGCCCGTGGCGCGGCGTCGACGCCACGCACGTCCCAGTCGGTCGGCGAGACGTCCCGGTCGGTCGGGAGACGTCCTGGTCAGCCGACGAGATCCCCAGGACGTGCCGGTCCTGTCCGCCGCCCCAGGTTGGAACCGAAGGTTCCGCATCCTTCGATTGCCGCCGGTCGTTGATGCGACGTCCGTGCCGGCTTTCGATCCCGGAGTTCCCGTGTCCGCTCCACCGGCCCGGTACGGCCAGGAGCCCCGTTCGGTCAACCCGCATCCCGCCCCGACAGGTCAAGTCCCGTGCGGGCGTGGCGCATCGCCTCCTCGGCCGTCAGCAGACCGCCACGCTCGTACGCCTCCGTGAACGCGGAAACGCCCAGCACCTTCCGCGCCGCAGCGGTGACGCGGTCGACGTCACCGCGTTCGGCGGGTGGCAGCGGGGCTCCGGCGCGGGAGCGGGCTGCTGCCGCCGCGCCCAGGAGTTCGGCCGCGCACGCGGCGGCCTCAACCTGCCCCGGCAGGGCCGCCGCGCCGGCCAGCCCCTCGAGGGAGAGGGCCAGAGCGCGAGGTTCGGCAAGGAGCAGGGCGATCTCCAGCCCTTCCAGGTGGTGCCTCGACGCCCCCTTCGCGTCGCCGCGGAGCTCGGCGGTGAAACCGAGTTCGGCGAGGAGCAGGTGGTCACCCGCCCGGGACGACACGTCGGCGTAGCCGTCGCGGATCCGCAGCAGATGCGTCTCGGCCGCGTCGAGGTCTCCGGAGCGGCGCGCACCGAGGGCGAGGCCCATCACGGAGTGGATCTCACCGTACTTGTAGCCCTGCTCGACGGCGATCCGGCGTGCCTGTTCGTGCAGGTTGCGGGCGCGGTCCCAGTCGCGGGCGAGCAGCGCGAGGCGTCCGAGCCCGGAGAGCCGCGCGGACACCTCCGCCTCCAGGCCCAACTCGCGCGCCATCCGCAACCCTTCGTGCTGGCGGCGCTCCGCATCCGCGTAGGCTCCCTTGATCTCGGCGAGTGCGGCGAGAGGGGACACGGTCTGCAACTCGCCCCAGCGGTCGCCGAGTTCGCGGAAGAGCCGGGCGCTGCGCAGGCCGTCGCGGCCGAGTCCGGCGAGGTCGCCGCAGGCCAGTGCCAGGGACGCTCGCAGCCCGAGCGCGGCAGCAGTGCCCCACTGGTCCCCGGCAGCGGTGGACAAGGTGAGGGCGCGGGTGTTCAGCTCGTCGCCCTCGGCGGTGTCACCCGCACAGAACAGTCCGTACGCGCAGAGCCACAGAGCGCGGGAGCGCCGGACGGGGTCGGGGATCGCCTCGGCGCGGGTGCCGAGGCCGCTCGTGGTGTCGAGGCCGTCTCCCGTGCCGGTGCACCGGTTCGCCGACGCAATGGCGACCGCCGAGGGGTCCCCGGTGAGCAAGGCGAACGCCGCCTGCAGCAGAGCGAGTTCGGCAGGCGCCGAGGAGCCGGACGTGGTGGCCAGGACCGAACCGAGTCTGCGGCGCGCCTCGTTGAGCCGGCCCCGCAACAGCCACCACCAGGCCAGAGCGGTGGTCAGCCTGACCGCCTCCTCCGGTTCCCCCGCACCCGCGCGGCGCAACGCTTCGTCGAGTGCCGTACGGAGGTTGCCGGCCTCGGCGTCCAGCCGGGCCAGCCAGAACTGCTGTGCGTCGCCTCGCAGATGCGGCTCGGCGTGTTCGGCGAGGGCCCGGTAGTGGCGCAGTTGACGGTCCCGGACGGCGGTGAAGTCCTCCATCTCGTGGAGCTGCTCGGTCGCGTACGCGGCGACGGACTCCAGCAGGCGGTAGCGGGGGCCGGTGGGTCCCTCCACCACGACGACCAGGGACCGGTCGACCAGGCGGGTGACGAGGTCGAGGACCTCGTCCCGGGCGACACCGTCACCCGCGCAGACCGCTTCGGCGGCTTCCAGGTCGCAGCCGTCGCTGTGCGCGCCGAGGCGTCGCAGAACGATGCGTTCGGGTGCGCTGAGCAGCTCCCAGCTCCAGTCGATGACCGCCCGCAGGGTCTGCTGGCGGGCCGGCGCCCCGCGCTGTCCGAAGGTCAGTACCCGGAAGCGGTCGTTGAGCCGGGCCGCCAGCCCCTTCACTCCCAGGGCCCGTACGCGGGTTGCGGCGAGTTCCAGCGCGAGCGGGATGCCGTCGAGACGGCCGCAGATCTCGGCGACGGCCTGCCGCTCGGTCTCGTCCGGCGCTTGCGGGTCGCGCGGGAAACCGGGGGTCGCGGAGGCCGCGCGTTCCATGAACATGCGGACGGCGTCGGTGGGCGGCAGGGGTTCGACGAGGAACACCGCCTCGCCCGCCAGACCGAGCGGCTGCTGCCCGGTGGCCAGGACACGCAGACCGGGCGCGGTGCGCAGAAGCAGTTCGGTGAGTTCGGCGGCCGCGTCGATGACGTGCTCGCAGTTGTCCAGGACGAGCAGGGTGCGCCGGTCGCGCAGGGCCGCGGCGAGCCGATGCGGCAGGGAGGCGTCCGAGGTGCCGGTGCCCGGCAGGGAGTGAGGGGTGTCGTCCCGGATGCCGAGGGTGGCGGCGAGGACCTGCGCCAGGTCCGCCGCGGTGCCGGAGCGGATGCCGGAGAACTCCACGAGCCATACCCCGTCGGCCGGTCGACCGGTCTCGGCACTCTCCCGCTCGGCCGTGGCCGCCGCCACGGCCAGCCGGGTCTTGCCCACGCCGCCGGGGCCGGTGAGGGTCACCAGCCGCTGTTCCGTGAGGAGTTGGGACAGTCGGGCGAGCGCCTCGTGGCGGCCGACGAGTGGAGTGAGGGGAACGGGAAGATTCGAGTGCGCGCCCGGCCCGGGAGCGTGCGCGGAGGCGGCGGGCCCCGTACCGGATGCGGCCGTGGAGCTCGTCGCGCCGTTCCGCACCTCGGGTGCTGGGCCCCGCTCTCCCTTCCGGGAGGTCTCCGCGCTCAGCTCGGGGTCCTGCCGGAGCACCGCGCCGTGCAGGGCGGCCAGTTCGGGGCTCGGGTCGACGCCCAGTTCCTCGACGAGACGGCACCTCAGATCGTCGTACGACGCGAGCGCTTCGTTCTGTCGTCCCGCCGCGTACAGCGCCCTCATCTGGACGGCGCGCAGGCGCTCCCGAAGGGGATGGCGTGCCACGAGGTCGGCGAGCTCCCCGGCGAGAAGCGCGTGGTCCTGTGCCTCCAGACGCGCCTCCGCCTGGTCCTCCAGCACGGACAGCCGTTGCTCCGCCAGGCGTTGCGCGGTTCCCTGTACGAAGCCGTCGTCCGCGAAGTCCGCGTACGCCGGCCCGCGCCACAGGTTCAGTGCTTCGGTGAGCAGGGCGGCCCGGGTGCGCGGGTCCTGGACGGGGCGGGCCTCGGTCACCAGGGCGCGGAACCGTACGGCGTCCACCTCGTCGTCGCCGTCGAGCCGCAGCCCGTAGCCGGGCGGCTGCCGCACCACACGGTCGCGGCCGACGACCCGGCGCAGCTGGGAGACCTTGGCCTGCAGCGCGGCGCGGGGATTGCCCGGGGGCACGTCGCCCCACAGGTCCTCGATGAGCCGGTCGGCGGACACCGGCCCTGCGTCGTTCGCGAGAAGGGCCGCCAGCAGAGCCCGGACCTTGGCCTCGGGGACCTTGACCTCCCGGCCCTCGCCGTCCCACACCATCAGTGGCCCGAGCACCCCAAACCGCATGGTCACACCGTACATGTCCGGGGAACCGGCCTCCGCGGCTCTCGCCGGGGCCGTGCCGCCGCCCGCCCACGGGCGGGCCCGAAGGATTCCGGAAGGTTCCCCGAAGGGCCCGGGCGCAGAGTCGTCTTCGGGGAGGCGCCACGCACCGGCGAGGAACGGGCACCCCCGAAGGGAGCGGCACACATGACCAGGTACGCGGGCAGGAAGGCCCTCGTCGTCGGCGAGGTCACCGGCATCGGCCTGGCCATCGCGAAGCGGCTCGTGGAGGGCGGGGCCACGGTCCTGCTGACCGTCCGCACCGCACCCGAGCGCGCCCACGCGGTCGCCGAACTGGGCTCCGCCGCCCGCGTCGTCACCCCGGCCGCCCTCGAAGCAGCGCTCGTCGCACCGGCGGGTACCGGTCCCGAGGCCGCCACGGAAGGCGGCCTCGACCTCCTGTTCTCCGACGCCGTGGCCACCGCGCGGCCCCTGCTGCCCCATCTCCGGGACGGCAGCGCGATCGTGCTCACGGCACCGACCCCCTGCCCCGACGTCGTCCGGGCGCTCGCCACCGAACTCGTCGCCCGAGGCATCCGCGTCAACGCGGTGGCCCCGGGCTGTATCGAGGCGCCGGGCGCCGGCGCCGTCCCCCTGCCTCCGCTGGGCCGTCTCGGTGCCGCCGAGGAGGTGGCCCGCGCCGCACTCTTCCTGGCCACGGAGGCGACGTTCACCACGGGCGTGCGGCTGCCCGTCGACGGCGGCCTCGCCTTCCCGTGAACCGGCCACCGCCCCGTGCGCCGTCCGTCCCCCATGTCCCTCACCGTCCCCACGCCCCTCGACGTCCCCCACCCCCTTCCGGAAAACCTGGAGCACATCCCATGAGCACCGCACCCGACACGGCGCCCGCCGCTGCGGCATCCGAACCGAAGGGTGAAGGCGAGGAACGGCGGAAACTCCCGCTGTTCGCCCTGCTGGCCCTCGCCACGGCCGTCTTCATCACCAGCCTGACCGAGACCCTCCCCGCCGGTCTGCTGCCCGCGATGAGCCGGGACCTCCATGTGAGCGAGTCAGCGACCGGCCAGACCGTCACCGTCTACGCGATCGGCACCGCCCTCACCGCGATCCCGCTCACCGCCGCCACCGCGGGCTGGCGACGCAAGAAACTGCTCCTCGCCGCCATGGGAGGCTTCGCCCTCGCCAACACGGTGACCGCCGTGTCGTCCGTCTACGAACTCACCATGGCGGCGCGGTTCGTCGCCGGTGTCGCCGCCGGCGTCGCCTGGGCCCTGCTCGCCGGCTACGCGCGGCGCATGGCCCCTGCCCACCTCCAGGGCAAGGCGATGGCCGTCGCCATGGCGGGGATCCCCGTCGCGCTCGCCCTCGGTGTGCCCGCCGGAACGTTCCTCGGCGACTGGCTCGGCTGGCGCGTGGCGTTCCTCGCGATGACGGCGCTCACCCTGCTGCTCCTGGCGTGGATCACCGCGGCCGTCCCGGACTTCCCCGGACAGGAACGCGGCGAGCGGCCCAGGATGCTGCCCACCCTGCGCATCCCGGGAGTGACTCCGGTCCTCTTCGTCACCCTCGTCTTCGTCCTCGCCCACACCATCCTGTACGCGTACATCGCCACCTACCTCGACGACCTGGGCCTCGGCGGCAGCACCGGCCTGGTGCTCCTCGTCTTCGGCGCCGCGTCGCTGGCGAGCATCTGGATCGTCGGGGCGCAGATCAACCGACGGCTGCGCGGCCTCACGATCGGCGGCGCGCTGCTGGTCGCCCTCGCCGCCGCGCTCCTCGCCGTCCTCTCCGACACCACCGCACTCGTCTATGTCGCCGCGGTGCTGTGGGGTCTGGGCTGGGGCGGTGTGCCCACGCTGCTCCAGACCGCTGTCGGGGACGCTGGAGGCGAGTCCGCCGACTCCGCCCAGGCGATGCTCGTGACGTTGTGGAACGTGGCAATGGCGGGCGGCGGCATCGTCGGAGGCGTCCTGCTCGACGTGGTCGGCAGCGAGTCCTTCCCCTGGACGGTCCTGCTGCTCCTGCTGCCGGTGATCGCGGTCGTCCTGTACGCCCGCCGGGCGGGCTTCCCCGCCCGACGACCCGTCGCTCCTTCCGAGGAGCCGGTGGCGGACCAGGCCGCCTGAGCGCCGAGGGGGGGGCGACGACCGGCCGCAGGAGCCATGAGCGTTCCTGCGGCGGTCGGTCGTCCACCCGTGATCACCGGCCCGCGCCGGGCGGCGCACTCTCCCGGCCACCGGGACGCTGCCGCCGAAATCCGTGTCCGCGTGCGGCACGTGAGGCAAGTTCATGACTTGTTAATATTTCACCTGACATGTCCGTCGCACCGCTTCACCCCTGGTGGAGCGCCTCCCCTGCTCCTCGCGCGCCGTCCGCCCAAAGCCCTTCGAGAGGCGTTTGCGCAGGTCAGCCCGCGATCTCGCAAAGTAGACGGCGGACCCGGGTAAACCCTGGCCGGAACGGTACTTTCACCTCGTACGTATGTGCCATGCATCCACTCGGGTGCGGGCGGTGACCGGTATCGAGGGGGCGTGGCGTCGGATGTCGTCGAGTGGGATACGCGCGGGGGCGCCGGACGACGGCGCACGCATGCGGACGTTCATGGACGAGGTCTTCGGGATGAACCAGCGCCCCGAGCAGCGTCGTTGGGCCCAGGTGTATCTGTGGGCCCTGATCCATGTGTCCGGCAAGAAGACACTGCGCCGCATCGCCCGGGCCAGCCCCTTACCCGCGGTTGCGGCGCGCGGCCTGCACCAGTTCATCAACGCCAGTCCGTGGGACTGGGTCCCGGTGCGCCGACGGCTCACCCGACTGGTGGCGGCGCGGACGACTCCGCACGCCTGGACCGTCGCCGAACTCGTCATTCCCAAGCGGGGCGAGCACTCGGCGGGCGTGCACCGGCGCGTCGACGCGGAGACCGGACGCACCGTCAACTGCCAGCGCGCTCTGGGACTGTTCCTCACCTCGGGCACCCAGTCCTACCCGGTGGCCTGGAGCCTCGTGCTCGGCGGAGTGTGGGACTCCGACCGCGAGCGCAGGCGCCGGGCGCGCATCCCCGTGGCGGAAGCCGGGCGCACCGCCGCCGATCACGTCGTCCGGTACGCCGCCGAGCTGGCCGAGCAGCCTCACCTCCCGCGCCTGCCCTGGGTACTGGACCTCACCCGGTGCGACGACGTGGTGGGGGTCCTCGCGGGTCTCGCCCGACTGCGGGCCGACGTGGTGTGCGAGGTCTCCCCGGACCAGCAGGTGGTCACGGGACGGCAGGCCCCCCTGGTCACGACGGTGAGCACGCTCATGGAGGCGCGGCACGGCCGGCAGACACACGTGCTCCTGCGGCAGACCCCCGACGGCCCCGTCAGGGCCGTGCCGGTCCACACCCACGCGGACAGCGTCGGGCTGCCCGCACCCGGCGGTGCCGACGAACCCGACGCCCGTCCGTACCGCATCCTGGAACGGCCCGACCCGGAAGGCCGCGGGCCCGCGCGCTACTGGCTCACGACCCTCACGGACCGGCGCGTGGCGGAGAACCTCCGGCTGGCCCGGAGCCACGCCGCGGCGCTCTCCGCCGTGAACGCGCTCGGTCAGCGGTTCGGCGTCCTCGACTTCGAGGGCCGTTCCTTCCCCGGCTGGCACCATCACATGACCATGGCCTCGGCCGCCTACGTCTACCAACGCCTGAACGGCCGCCGCGGACAAGCCGTCCCACCGGACCCGCCCCGCGCACCGGCCGGCGCGCTCGCCGGCGCCTCGAACTGACGTGAAGCCGAGGAACAGGGGTGGGCACGTGCGACAGGTACTCGTGGTCGAGCAGAACGCCGAGAACGCCGCGACCATGGTGGGCGACCTCCGGCGCCAGGGATTCACGGCTCGCAGTGTCGGCACCGGAGAGCGTGCACTGCGCGCGGCCGGTGACGCCGATCTGCTGCTGTTCTCCTTGGAGTTGCCCGACATCGACGGACTGGAACTGTGCAGAGAGCTGCGGAACAGCGGTGAGACCGCGCTCATAGCCGTCACCGACGCCGACGACGCTCTGGGCCGTGTTCTCGCCCTGAACGCGGGCGCGGACGACTGCGTGGTGAAAACCTGGGGATTCCGCGAGATCGGCGCCCGAATAGAAGCGGTGCTGCGCCGTTCCCAACCGCGGCAGGTACTTCCCGACGCCATTTCCCTCCGCCCTCTGCATATCGATCCCCGCCTGCGTGAAGTTCGGCTGCACAACCGGCTCGTCGGTGTCACGTCGAAGGAATTCGAGCTGCTCTACACCTTGGCCGCGACCCCCGAAACCGTCGTGACGCGAAAGGAACTCATGGCCCGGGTCTGGGGAAGCAACTGGGGCCACACCAGCCGTACGATCGACACGCACGTGAGCAGTCTCCGGGCGAAACTGGGCTCCAGCGGCTGGATCATCACGGTGCGGGGCGTCGGCTACCGCATGGGACACGCCTGGCGCATGGCCGAGACGTCCGCCGGCTGAGTGCCGCTCCGGTGAGAGCCCGGGGACGCGCGGCCGTGTTCCCGGGCCCCTTCCGCCACGCCGTGCGGAGCTGCGCGCGTGCCTACGTGCGGACGGACGCGCGGCCGGACGTGCGCTCCAGCCTCCGCAGCAAGGGGTGGTGCGCCTCTTCGGTGACACCCGCCACCCGACGCGCCCACCAGGCCGACGCGAGGTTCGAGGACAGCAGCGCGCGCCCCGGATCCCGGCGCGCCAGCTCGTTCAGCGCGGCGAGGGTGCCCATGCCCGTGCCCGTGAACAACAGGGCGGTGTCGGCGGGCAGTTCCCGCTCCCGTATCCGCCCCAGGATCGTCCTGGTCGTGACCTCGTACGGGTCGTAGTGCGCACCACCGTCCGCATCCGTGCGCGCCGGAACCAGCACCACCCCGTCGACCGTGAGACCGGCTCGCTCCCAGAAGGAGCGCGAGGTGTCGGTGAGCCACGGCTGGTAAGGGGAGACGAGCGTCAGGCGGTCCACCCCGAGCGTCTCGCAGGCCGCGAGGATCGCCTGCGTCGAGGATCGTACGGGGGAGCCGGCGCGCTGGGACAACGCGTCGCAGAAGGCCCGGTCGCCCTCGGGGCCCAGCAGATAGTGCGAGGCGCTGCACGCCACCACCGTGGCGTCCAGGCGCAGTTCGCCGAAGCTGTCGAGCAGGGCCGGGAGAACCTCGTTGTACGACTCCAGCATGGCCCTGAGCCCGGCTCCCGGTGTCACCGGGAACCGTGAGGTGTACACATTCATCGCGGTGCCGAGCAGATGGTTGAACTCGGGTTCCGCCGTGGGGTTTTCCGGCGGGACGACGACCCCCAGCCGGGGCAGCGAGAAGAGATCCATGACCGCACGCTAGGACCTGGATTCCGTGAGCGTCCCTTCCCTGACCGATATTTGGCGCGCAACCCACACCCGCTCCGCAATCCCTTTCCTTCTTGACACTCCTTGACACTTCACCACACAGGCCTGACACGGACGATGTTGCTCTTTCGGGCCGGGCCGCGAAGGATGTTGAACGGCGATCAGGCCGGTGTCCTCGAATTCCGATGCGCGGACCCCTTCGGAAACACGGACCTTCGGGAACTAGGAGTGAAGGAAATGGCAGAAGCAGAGAGCCTCGAGAAACTGGAGAGGCCGCCCCGCATATCCGACGCGACACTGCGCGACTCCGCGCACATGGCGGGCGTCGAGTTCGGCTCCGACGACGCCGCCACCATCGCGGAACTGCTGGTGCGCACGGGCGTCGAACTCGTCGAGGTGGGCATGGTCTCCGGACCGGACTCCAAGGACGCCGAACTCGTCCTCGCCACCCACGAGGCCGTCGGCCCCGAACGCAGCATGACGCTCCTCGTCGTACGCGACCGCCGTCAGGTCGCGCGGGCCCTCGACGAGGCCGAGCGTCTCGGCGTGCGCCACATCATGTACTCCATCCCCACCTCCGAGGAACACGCACGGCTGAAGCTCGACTCCGCCAGCCCCAAGTTCCTCCAGACCTTGGCCCGTTCGGCGATCACCCAGGCCAAGGAGCGCGGCTTCCACGTCACGTTCAGCGGCGAGGACGGCGCCCGCACCCCCAAGGAGCGGCTCGTCCCCTACGTCGAGGCGGGGTTCGCGGCGGGAGCCGACCGGTTCCGGCTCGCGGAGACCGTCGCCTATCTGTCCCCCTGGCAGATGGAAGGCGTGATCGCGGACATCGTCGCGATCGACGGCTCCGAGATCGAGATCCACTCCCACAACATGCTGGGCATGGCCGTCGCCAACTCCCTCGCCGCGGTCCGGGCCGGCGCCCGATGGATCTCCGCCACCGTCGGCGGCATAGGTGAGCGTGGGGGCAACGCCCCGCTGGCCGAGCTGCTCACCTCGCTGCGCGTGATCCACGGCGACACCCGCTTCGACCTGAGCCACCTCACCGAACTGTCGAGGGTCGCGCTCGGCGGAGCCGGCCTGGGGGACGCCTTCCAGTCCGGGCCGACCACCCCGCACGCCTTCGCCTACGAACTCCCCGGGCAGCTGAACCACCCCGAGGCGTACGAGACACTGCCCGCCGAACTCGTCGGCAACAGGCGAGAGTTGCGTGTTCGCAGCCGACTCACCACCGCTCTGGTCGCCTGGGCGCTGGCCGACTCCGGCCTGGAGGTCGACATCGGCGCCTTCACCCCGTGGCTGGCCCAGCGGCAGGAGCGCGACGGGCGCCCGACGCTCGACCGCGACGCGATCCGCAAGGCCGCGATCGACTTCCGCCCCGCGCACACCTGAACCGCGCGCACCCACAGCAGCACCCCGCACGCACGATCACCCAGCACGCACAAACACCGCACCCGTATGTCCCGCCCATCCCAACGGAGTTGACCGATGTCCACCGCCACCCTGACCGGCGTATGCCCCGAGTGCGAGACCGACCTGACCGTGCCCCCGGTCACCAAGGGCGAGACTCTCTCCTGCCCCGAGTGCATCCTGACCCTCCGCGTCGAGGCCGTCGAGGACGGTCGTCTGACGCTGGAGATGATCGAGGTACAGCTCCGCGACTGGGGTCAGTGACGTGGCCGGTCAGCGCGCTGTCGCGCTCGTCGCCGACCGGATCGCCTGGGAGGAACGCCTGCTGATCGAGGCGGCGCCTGCCTTCGGTCTCCGTCTGGACTGGATCAACGACGAATCCCTCTCCCTCGGCCACCCGGACGCCCCGGCCGTCCGGGGCTACGAGACCCTCCTGATCCGCAGCCGCAGCTACACCCGCGGCGGACTGATCGCCACCCTCGCCGAGGCGGCCGGCATCCCCACCCTGAACACGGCCCGCGCCATCCACGCCTGCGAGAACAAGGCCGGCCTGCGCGCCCTGCTGCACACGGCGGGCGTGCCGGTGCCGGACCACCGGCTCGTGCTCTCCCGCAAGGACTTCGACAAGGCGCTCGGCGAACTGCCGCTGCCCCTCGTCCTCAAGCCCGTCTTCGGAGGTATGGGCAAGCGGGTCACGCTCATCCGCCATGCCGACACCGCCCACTCGGTGTACGACTACATCGAGGACCTGGCGCACGCCTTCGAGCAGGCCAGTGTGGTCGAGCCGTACCTGGGCGGCCGTTCGGTGCGCTGCTTCGTCGTCGGGCGCGAACTGATCGGCGCCGCGGAGTTCGAGAGCAGCGGGAGCGACTGGCGCAACAACGCCGCCCTCGGCAACAAGAACCGCGCGGTCGCCCACGACCCCGACGTACTCAAGATCGTCGACGGCGTGGTGGACGTCCTCGGACCCGGGATCTACGGGGTCGACCTCTTCGACACCCCCGACGGGTACGTCGTGAACGAGGTCAACCACGCGCCCGGCTTCCGCGCGGTGGCCGCCGCCACCGGAGCGGACATCCCCTCGGCCATCGGCCGTTACGTGCAGGAGCTGCTCGCATGATCCGTGCAGGAGTCGTCGGTGCCTCCGGGCTCGCCGGCGGCGAACTCATCCGACTCATCACCCAGCACCCCGACCTGGAACTGACCTTCCTCGGCGGTTCCTCCAGCGTCGGCAGGCGGCCCTCCGAACTCCACCCCGGTCTGCGCATCCACCAGGGCCTGACCGTCGAGCCCGTCACCGAGGAGGTCGCGGACAGGGTCGACGTCCTCTTCCTGGCCACCCCGGCACCGGCCTCGGCCGAGCTGGCCGCCCGGTTCGCCGACCGCGTCCCCGCGGTCGTCGACCTCAGCGGCGCCTTCCGCATCCGTACCCCGCAGCTGCACGACCGCTGGTACCCGAAGGTCGCCCGGCGCACCGACCTGGCCGACCGCTTCGTCTACGGCGTACCCGAGCTGATCGGCGACCAGTTGAAGGACGCCCCGCTCATCTCGCTGCCCGGCTGCTACGCCACCGCGATCACCCTGGGGCTGGCGCCGCTCACGCTCGGCCTCGGCCTCGACCTCAAGACGGTCGTGGTGGACGGCAAGAGCGGCTCCAGCGGCGGCGGACTCCAACTGCGCACCTCCGACCTGCACCCGTTCCGGGCCGGGGCCATCGCCCCGTACTCGCCGACCGGGCACCGGCACGCCGCCGAGGTCGCCGACTTCCTGGAGCGGAGCAAGCCCGGCGCCGTCGGCAACCTGTCCATGTCGGCGTACGGCGTCTCCAACGTGCGCGGTCTGCTGACCTCCTCGTACGTCTTCACCGACGACAAGGTGGACCAGCGCGAGCTGTCGCGGGCGTACCTGCGCTTCTACAAGGGACGCCCGTTCGTGCGGGTGCGACGGCACGACGAGACGCTGATCCCGGTGCCCGACCCGCAGGTCGTCCTCGGCTCCAACTTCGCCGACGTCACGGTCCTTCACGACGAGGAGGGCGGCCGGATCGTCGTGCTCGCCGCTCTCGACAACCTCGTCAAGGGCGCCGCCGGACAGGCGGTGCAGGCCGCGAACCTGCGGTTCGGCCTGCCTGAGGAGACCGGGCTGACGCAGCAGCCGGTGATGCCGGCATGAGCGGACGGCATCTCACCCCCACGGTCGTGAAGCTCGGCGGCAGTTGCCTGGACGACCTCGACGGCAGCTGGTGGGACGACCTGGCCCGCCACGGCCGGGACCGCCCGCTGGTGCTCGTGCACGGCTGGTCCAAGCCGCTCAAGCGGCTCAGCGCCCGCTACAGCGAGCCGTCGGCGATCCTGCGCGACCGCTACGGCAACCAGAGCCGGTGGACCACGCCCGAGGTCATCGAGGACATCAAGGCCGTCAGCGCCGAACTGGCCGCGGACGTGCTGGGCCGGCTCGCGGACCGGGGCATCACCGCGGAACGGCTGCTCGGCAGCGACGGACTGGTCAGCGCGGGCGACGGCGAGCGCTGGTGGTGGCGGGAGAAGCAACTCGTCGAGCTGGAGAACCTCGTCGGCCCGATCACCGGCGTCGACGTGACCCCGCTGAAGGGCCTGCGACCCGGCCACGCCCACCTCGTCACCCCGCTCGCGCGGAACGCGGCGGGCCAGGAGGTCAACACCGATGCCGACCGGGCCGCCGCCGCCATCGCCGGCGCCACCGGCGCCACCGACCTGGTTCTCGTCACCGACGTGGGCCACCTCCTGATCGACGGCGAGCCGGTGCGGCTCATCAGCGGCCGGGACGCCGCCGCCTTCCGCGACAAGGGCGCGAAGGGCGGCATGCGCAAGAAGCTGCGGGCCGCGGGGGAGGCCCTCGACCGCGGCGTGGAACGGGTCGTCATCGGCAGCGCCGCCGTCACCGAGCTGCTGGACGGCCGTACCGGAACGGTCATCACCGACGAGCTGCCCTCCCCTCACCCGTCAGGAGCGAACGCATGACGCGGCCCCGTGTACTGGTCGTCAACAACGGAACCCTGTCCCTGAAGCAACTCCGTTCCCGGTTCGAGGCGTTGGGCTCGGACACCGAGGCGTCCGACGCCCTGTCCGTACCCGCTCGGGTGGACGGCCGCTACCAGGCGATCGTGCTGAGCGGCACCAAGGTGCGCGCGTACGACACCGAGTACTACAAGTCGCTGATCGACCTCGTCACCACCACGGACGTGCCGGTCTTCGGAATCTGCGGCGGCATGCAGATCCTGTCCGTCGCGGCCGGCGGCCGCCTGGAGGAAGGGCCGCAGCGGGTCGGCGGCTACGAGGCACAGGTCGACACGCAGGAACCGCTCTTCGCCTACGTGAAGCCGACGGTCACCGTCTTCCACCGGCACACGCTCTACCTCCAGGAAGCACCGGTGGGCTATCGCACCATCGGCCGCTCCGAGCACGCGCCCGTCGAGTTCCTCCGCTCCGACGACGGCCGCGTCTTCGGCTCCCAGGCCCATCTGGAGTTCCGCACGGATGGCCTGGAGATCCTGCGCGGCTTCGCCCAGCTCTACCAGTGACCCCGGCCTCGCCCGCTTCCCCTCACCCGTCTGTTCCCCGAGATCCCTCACACCCCGGACGCAAGGAATTCGCCATGAGTGCTCTGGAAGAGCCGCAGGACCCCGCCCTCACCGTCCACCTCCACGGCAGCGGCGGCGCGATCAAGGGCTGGGTGGTCGTCGACACGCTCGTCGACGGTCTGGCCATGGGCGGCACCCGGATGACCACCGGGGTGACCGAGGAGGAGGTCGCCGGCCTGGCCCGGGACATGACCGAGAAGTTCACCCTGGCAGGGCTGCGCATCGGCGGGGCCAAGGCCGGAATCGTCTCCGACGGCACCGACCGTGAGGAGACGTTCCGCACCTTCGGCCGTACGGTGAAGCCGCTCCTGCACGGCGGCATCCACCTCGGCATCGACATGGGCGTCACCCCCGCCGACCGCGCCGTCTTCTTCGCCGAGGCGAACTACGACCCCCGCTACCGGCTCGGCGCCCCGGACATGCCGATCGACTGGCGTACGTACTACGAGCCCCTGATCGACGCCACCGGCCACGGCGTCGGAGTCGCCGCGATCACCGCCCTGGAGGCGAGCGGCCGCACCGAGCCCGCCCGGGTCGTGGTGCAGGGCTTCGGCGCGGTGGGCCGGGCGGTGGCGCGGTTCCTGGAGGACCGCGGACACGTCGTCGTCGGTATCGCGGACGTCCAGGGCACGATCAGCGCCGACCGGCTGCCGGTGGCCGAACTCGTCGCCGTCACCGACCAGTTCGGCCGCATCGACCGCAGCCGCCTCCCGCAGGGCGTCCGGCTCTCCGGCGAACCCGACGCCTGGCTGGACGTCGACGCGGACATCCTGATCCTCGCGGCGCAGAAGTACGCGCTCACCGCCGAGAACACCCACCGCCTGCGGGCCGGCCTGGTGGTGGAGGGCGCCAACCTGGCCTCCAGCGCGGCCGCCAAGGAGAAGGTGGCCGCCTCGGGGGCGGCCCTGGTCCCCGGAGTGATCGCCAACATCGGCGGCGCCGCCTCCGCCGCCCTCGCCGTCACCCGGGTCGTCCCCTTCGACCTGCCCGCCGAGGCGCGCAAGGCGTGGGTCTTCGACTGGGTCGGTGACCGGGTGCGGCAGAACACCCGCGACCTGCTGGAGATCGCCGCCGCCCGCGCCGGCAACCCGCTGCCCGAACTGCTGGCCGCCCGCAGGAAGGACCGCTGATGAGCACGCCTGTCACGACGCGGGCGGGGACGACGGCGGGGGAGCGGACCGCTCCTGCGACCGGGGCGGTCCCGGAGGAGCGCGCCGCCGAGTACCGCCGCCGCGGCTGGTGGCGCGAGGAGACCTTCCTCGACGACCTCCACCGCCAGGCCGCCCTACGACCGCGCAGGCTGGCCGTCGCGGGCCGGCGCGTCGCGGAGTCCCGCACCGACACCCTGGACTACGCCGAGCTGAACCGGCTCACCGACCGGTTCGCCCTGGCCCTCCTCGAACTCGGCGTGCGACCGGGCGACTTCGTGGCCGTACAGCTCCCCAACCGATGGGAGATGGTGCCGCTGATCTTCGCCTCCATCCGCGTCGGCGCCGTCATCATCCCCATCTCGCCCATCTGCACGGAGGAGGAACTCCGCCACCGCCTCGGCCTCACCGGGGCCCGCGTGTGCGTCACCCTTCCCACCTGGGCGGACACACCCCTGGCGGAGATCGTCACCCGGCTCCAGGGTGAACTGCCCTCCCTGGAGCACGTGTTGGTGGTCGACGGCCCGGTCCCCGAGGGCGCGCTCCCCTTCCACGAGCACTTCGTGGCGGAGGAACGGGAGGAGCATGAGGGCGCCGCCGCCCGACTGGACGGGCTGGCCCTCGGCGCGGACGATCCGTTCGTGGTGCTCTTCACCTCCGGCACCACGGGCCTGTCCAAGGGTGTCCTGCACAGCCAGAACACGGTCCACTCGGCCGTACGCGGCTACGTCGACGCGTTCGGGGCGGGCGACGACTGGGTGGCGGCCGTGTCCACACCCCTGGTCCACTACTCGGGGTTCGCACAGGGTGTCCTCGCCGGCGTCATGCTGGGCGGGACGGTCGCCTTCCAGGACGTACGCCGCAACGAGGCGCTGCTCGACCTGGTCGAGCGGTACGGAGCGACCCTCCTGTACGGACCGCCCGCCACACTCGCCGACGTCGCCGCGTCCCAGCGGGCCGAGCGGCGCGACACGAGCACGCTGCGGCACGTGGTGATCGGCTCGGCCCCGGTCCTGCGGGAGTTGTCCGACGAGGTCCACGAGACGCTCGGAGCCCGCGCCCACTCCCTGTGGGGCATGTCCGAGAACGGTCCCGTGACCACCACCCGGCCCGAGGACCCGGCAGGGTGGGCGGCGCGGAGCAACGGCACCGCCATCGACGCGATGGAGACCCGCATCGAGACGTCCCCGGAGTTCGGGGTGCCGGAGGCCTCCGGCACCCCGGGTTCCGTGGGCCGCCTCAAGGTGCGGGGCGCGTCCCTTGCGCTCGGCTACCACCGGCGCCCGGAGGCGTTCGCGGCCGAGCTCGGCGCGGACGGCTGGTTCGACACCGGGGACCTCGCCCGCGACGACGGCAGGGGCGGTATCCGCATCATCGGACGGGCCCGCGACGCGGTCCTGCGGGACGGCCAGGTGGCGCCGATGACCGAGCTGGAGGCGGTGATCGGCAGCCATCCCCAGGCCGTCGAAGCCGCGCTGGTCGGTCTGGAGCCGCCGGCCGGCCACACGGCAGCCGGGCCCGGGAACGTGATCGTCGCCGTCGTCGTCCCGCGCGACGGCCGGGGCCCGACCCTCCAGGAGGTACGGGACCGGGTCGCGGAGGCAGGTCACGACCGCCGCTTCCTGCCGGACCGGCTGGAGCTGGTTCACGCGCTTCCGAAGACGCTGACCGGCAAGGTCCGCAAGGCGGAACTGCGCGAGCGGTACACCGTGCCGTCGCCGTCGCCGTCCTCATCACCCGTGCTCTGAAGGCACTTCACCCCTGTCGCCCGACCCCCGATCGCTGGAGCTGTCATGCCCCACCCCGCACCGGTTCCCATGTCGGCGACCCTCGCCGCCGACGAGGCCCTGGCCCGACGCCGCAGGGCCGGGGAGCAGGTCCTGCCGATGGCCAGCGGGGAGATCGGGCTGCCCGTCCTGCCCGCGCTCAGGGACCGGCTCGCCGCCGCCGCGGCCGAAAACGCGTACGGCTCCGTCGCCGGAAGTCCCGCCCTGCGTAAGGCCGTTGCGGGGTACTGGGAGCGGCGCGGCCTGGGCATCGACCCGGGACTCGTCGTCGCGGGACCCGGCAGCAAGTCCTTGCTGTTCGCGCTGCTCCTCGCCATCGGCGGGGACGTGATCGTGCCGGTCCCGAGCTGGGTCAGCTACGCGGCGCAGGCACGGCTGGCGGGGGCGCGGCCCCTCCCCGTCCCGATCCTGCCGGGACAGGGCGGGGTCCCCGACCCGGACCGGCTGCGCGAGGCGGTCGCCGACGCCCGGGCCGCCGGTCGGGACCCGCGGGCCGTGGTCGTGACCACGCCGGACAACCCCACCGGCACGGTCGCCTCCGCCGACACCGTACGACGGCTCGCCGACGCGGCACGCGAACTGGACCTGGTCGTGGTCTCGGACGAGATCTACCGCGATCTGGTGTACGACACCTCCGCGCCGGCCGTCTCCCCGGCCCTGTTCGCGCCGGAGCGGACGGTGGTCACCACCGGCCTGACCAAGAACCTGGCGCTCGGCGGCTGGCGGACGGGAGTGGCGCGGCTGCCCGACAGCGAGGCGGGGCGCGCCCTGCACACCCGGCTCGTCGCGATCGCCAGCCAGATCTGGTCGAGCCCGCCCGCGCCGGTGCAGACGGCGGCCGCGTACGCGTTTGCGGAGCCGCCCGAGATCGTCGACCGCATCACAGCGAGCAGGCGCCTGCACGAGAAGGTCGTACGGGCGGTCGCCGCCCGTTTCACAGCCGCAGGCGCGCAGTTGGCCCCCGTCGCCGCGACCTGCTACCTCTACCCGGACTTCGAGCCCCTGCGGGAGCACCTCGCCCAGGCACACGGTGTGCGCGACGGGGACGCCCTGGCCGGCCTCCTCTCGGAGCGCCACGGGGTCGGAGTCCTTCCCGCGAGCGCCTTCGGGGAGCCCGGCAGCCCCCTGCGGATCCGAGCGGCGACAAGCCACTTCTACGGCGACACCCACGAACGGCGCACCGCCGCGCTGGACGCCGGGGAGCCACTCGACCTGCCCTGGATCCGGGAGTCGGTCGACCGGGTCGGCGAGGTGCTCGCCGACCTGACGGGCGCGCGGGCGCCCGCGCTTCTCCCTCACCCCTGATCCGTCTCAACCCACCCACGCACAAGAGGAGTCACCCGTGTCCCACCCTCACCTGCCCGTCCTCTTCGAGGCGTTGTACAAGGGCGCACGCCACGTCGGCTTCGGCCGTCCCGAGGACGGTGCCCAGCAGACCCTGTACCGCGTGCGGGACGGCGGGACGGCCGCCGCGTTCATCGCCACGGACGGTTCGGAGGACGCCCTGCGAACCGCCCTCGCCGAGGGCGCCGAGACCGTGACCGTCACCGCCGGGGACCCGGAGGTGCAGCTGCTGCCACCGCTGTTGCCGGCGGCCACGGGCAACGCCCTGCTGAGCGGCTTCATGGGTACCCACAAGAAGAAGTGGGGCGGCGAAACAGCCCCTGAGGGCGGGGAGTTCACCCCGCCGAAGTGGTTCTTCAAGGGGTTCGGCGACTGGGTGCGCCTGCCGGGCGAGGCCTTGAACGTGCCCGCGCACCCCGTCGCCCTCATCGAGGAACCCGAGGTCGCCCTGGTCTACGTGAACGACGCCGAGGGCACGCCGCACTACGCGGGCTACACCTTCGGCAACGACCTGTGCGACATCGGCCTGCACCGCCAGGACCCGGGCTACAACCCGTACTGCAAGCTGTGCGACACCGCGCTCACCCCCTGGCTGTTCCTCGGCCCGCCGCCGCGCACGGTGACGGGGCGGGTCACCATCGTCCGGGACGGCGCGACCGCCTGGGAGGGCTCCTTCGACTGCGGCGACGACGCCCTCTACTACCGGGTGCAGGACATGGCCGACCACCTGTTCACGTTCCCGGCGGTGCGACGGCCCGGGCTGGTCAACTACGTCCTCCTGGGCGCGGACGAGGCGAGCTTCCACGACGGGTTCCGTATCGCCGACGGCGACCGCATCGCCATCGACGTGAAGAGCCACGGCGTGGCCTTCGAGAACCAGGTGCGGTACGTCTCCCCGACCCTGTCCACCACCCCGGCCGCAGCTCCGGCGCCCCTCGCCGCGGCGGCGCCGGAGCGTGTCACCACGGCATGAAAACCTCGTGAAGCGGGGCCGGTCGAGCTGTGCAGACGTCGACCGGCCCGTGCACGCTCTGAGAGCGACCATCCCGCCCCGCCGTCCGACCTCGCAGGAGGAGACCGAGCCGTGCCCGCCACCCGCAAGAAACAGGTGCACCTCGCAGCCCAGCTGCCCGGCATCCACAACGTCACCGTCTGGTCGGACCCGCGCTCCGAGAGCCAGATCTCCATCGACTCGTTCATCCGGCTCGCTCAGACCGTCGAACGCGGCAAGTTCGACTTCTTCTTCCTGGCCGAGGGCCTGCGTCTGCGCGAGCACAAAGGCCATGTCTACGACCTGGACATCGCGGGACGCCCGGAGAACCTGACCGTGCTCAGCGCCCTGGCCGCCGTCACCACGCACCTCGGCCTCGCCGCCACGGTCAACGCCACCTTCAACGAGCCGTACGAGGTGGCACGCAGGTTCGCCACCCTGGACCGGCTCAGCGGCGGGCGGGCCGCCTGGAACGTGGTGACCAGCTACGACGCCTTCACCGGCGAGAACTTCCGCCGGGGCGGCTTCCTCCCGGAGCCCGATCGCTACACCCGGGCCGCCGAATTCCTCGGTACGGCGCGGCAGTTGTGGGACAGCTGGGCCGAGGGCGACCTGCGGGCCGACACCGTCACGGGGGAGTTCGCCACCGCCGGGGCCGGCCGCTTCGCCCATCGGGGCCGACACTTCGACATAGCGGGCCGGTTCACGACCCCGCCCGGGCCGCAGGGGCACCCGGTGATCATCCAGTCCGGAGAGTCCGACGCGGGCCGGGAGTTCGCCGCGTCCGACGCCGAGGTCATCTTCAGCAAACACAGCAGGATCGACGCGGCACGGGACTTCTACCGGGACGTGAAGCGCCGCCTCGCCCCGTACGGCCGTGGGCCCGACGATCTGCTGATCCTCCCCACCGCCAACGCCGTCGTCGCCGACACCGACGCGGAGGCGGCCGCCTACGCCGAGGAGATCAGCCGTGAACTGGTGAGCCCGCAGACCGCGATCGCCCACCTGGAGGCCGTCTGGGGCCGCGACCTGTCCGCGTACGACCCCGACGGACCGCTCCCCGACATCGAGCCCGAGGACGACGCCCACCTCCTGAAGGGGCACTCCGTGTTCCGCAACGGCAGGGCTGAGACGGCCCGGCAGTGGCGCAAGCTCGCCGAGGAGCGGAACCTGTCGATCCGGGAGCTGGTCATCGAGGTCGGCGGCCGTCAGACCTTCGTCGGCAGCCCGCGCACGGTCGCCGACGCCATCGACCACTACGTCCAGACAGGGGGCGCCGACGGCTTCGTCCTCGTCCCCCACCTCACCCCCGGCGGCCTGGACGACTTCGTGGACCGCGTGGTGCCCCTGCTCCAGGAGAAGGGCGTCCACCGGGACGACTACACCGGCAGCACGCTCCGCGACCACCTGGGCCTGTCCGGCGCACCCCGCCCGGCCGGCTGGGGCGGACCGGCCCCGCGCGACGACAAGGAGACCTCCGCATGACGGGCACGACCCCCGCCGACGACCCGACGGGCACCCCCGGCGCCCCGTTGCACCTGGCCGTCGCGCTCGACGGCGCCGGCTGGCACCCGGCCGCCTGGCGCGAGGAAGGCGCCCGGCCAGGCGAACTCCTCACCGCCGCGTACTGGGCCGACCTCGTCGCGGAGGCCGAGCGCGGCCTGCTCGACTTCGTCACCCTCGAGGACGCCCTCGGACTCCAGTCCGCCGCCTTCCACCGGCCCGACGACCGCACCGACCAGGTCAGGGGCAGCATGGACGCGGTGCTGCTCGCCGCCCACCTCGCCCCCCTCACCACCCACATCGGCCTCGTCCCGACCACGAACGTCACCCACACCGAGCCGTTCCACCTGGCCATCGGCATCGCCACACTCGACCACGCCGCCAAGGGCCGCGCCGGGTGGCGCCCGCAGATCTCGTCGCGTGCCGCCGACGCCGCCCACTTCGGCCGTCGCACCACCCCCCAGCTCACCGACGAGGACGTGACCGACTCGGAACGGATAGCGGCCCGGCTGCGCGACCTGTTCACGGAGGCCGCCGAGGTCGTGGAGGCCGCGCGACGGCTCTGGGACAGCTGGGAGGACGACGCGGAGATACGGGACGCGCCCACCGGCCGGTTCATCGACCGCGACAAAGTCCACCACATCGACTTCCAGGGCGCGAACTTCAGCGTGAAGGGGCCCTCGATCACCCCGCGCTCTCCCCAGGGACAGCCCCTGGTGGCCAGCCTCGCGCACGCCTCCACCCCGTACGAGTTCGCGGCCCTCAGCTCCGACGTCGTCCACATCACCCCGCACGACAGGCCCGGCGTCGCGAAGATCCTCGCCCAGGTCGACGAAGCGGTGGTCCGCACCGGCAGAGACGTGACGGAACGGCCGCTACGGACCTTCGCGGACCTGCTCGTCCTCATCGACGACGAACCCGGCGCCGCCGCCCGCCGCAAGGCCCGCCTCGACGAGGCGGCCGGCACCGGACTCGCCTCCGACGCCGAGATCTTCACCGGCACCCCCGCCGAACTCGCCGATCTGCTCCTCGACTGGCGCTCAGCGGGCCTCGACGGCTTCCGGCTCCGCCCGGCGACCCTGCCCCACGACCTGACAGCGATCACCCGCGGCCTGGTTCCGGAGCTGCAGCGCAGAGGGGTCTTCCGCCGGCGCTACGAATCCACCACCCTGCGCGGCCACTTGGGCCTTCCCCGTCCCGCGAGCCGTTACGCGACAGCGGGTTGACGAGAACCGCCGTGGACGAGGGCCCCTGAAAGGGCCCTCTCCTGCGCTTCAGGGCGTCAGGACGACCCTGCCGAACACCGTGCCGGCGTCCATGTCCCGGTGGGCCCGCTCTGCCTGGTCCAGCGGCAGGACGTCGTGCACGACCGTGCGCAGGTCGCCGCGCGCGGCAGCGGCGAACTGGGACGATCGCACGGCCCGGCGTGCGGAGGCGGGCACGGTGTCGGAGCTGAACGTGGAGAACGACAGCGACCGGCGGAAGGCGTCCATCAAGCGCATGCCGAAGTCCGCCGGCGGCTGACCGCCGACCACTCCGACAGCGATGTACCGGCCGTTGGAGTTCAACCTGTCCAGGAACAGGGGAAGGTGGGTACCGCCCACGACGTCGATCACCACGTCGAAACCCGACGGGGCGTCCCGGCCGCCGTCACCGGCGCGGTCGAGGACATGGGTCGCGCCCAGGTCCCGCAGGCGCGCGCCACGTTCCGCCGACGAGGTGGTGACGGCCACCGCACCCGCGCCCCCCGTGGCGGCAAGCTGGACGGCGGTGATCCCGATGCTGCCCGCCGCCCCACGAACGAGCACCGTTTCACCGGGCGCGAGGCGGGCGCGGTCCAGCGCGAAGTGGGCGACCGCACCGGAGCCGCCGAGCGTCACCGCATCGGCGCCGGACAGGCCGTCCGGCAGCGGCAGGACGTCCTCGACCGAGGCGACGGCCTGCTCGGCGTATCCGCCGGACAGCCCGGTGAACGCCCACACGCGCCGTCCCATCCAGGAGGCGTCCACGCCCTCGCCCAGCGAGGTGACCCTGCCGGCCACCTCGCTGCCCGGCAGATGGCCTGGCTGGAAGCCGTACGCGGCGAGTGTGCCGCGGCGGATCACCGCGTCCACGCCGCCCACCCCGATGGCCTCCGTGGTGATCTGCACCTGGCCCGGTGCGGGGACGGGTGCAGGCAGGTCCACGACTTCCAGACCGTCAGGGTCTCCGAACCTACTGATCACGACGGCTTTCATCTCTGCTCCTCAACTGTGTGAACGGTCGGGTCGCGGACCGCCGTCGGACCGTAACGGACGCCCCCGTCCGTTTGGCTAAAGTGAGAGACCATGACCGACCGTTTGTCTCACCCCACGCGCTCCGACGCCCGCGACAACAGGGCCCGCATCCTGGAGACGGCTCGCGCGGTGTTCGGCGAGGAGGGCCTCGGCACGCCTCTGCGCGAGGTCGCGCGGCAGGCAGGCGTGGGCCCCGCCACGTTGTACCGGCACTTCCCGACGAAACAGGCGCTGATCGTGGACGCCTTCGCGGAGCAGAGGGGAACCTGTCACGCGGCCGTACGGGACGCCCTCGCGGACCCGGACGCGTGGCGTGGATTCCGGACCCTCATCGAGCGGATCTGTGAACTCCACGCTCACAGCAGGGGATTCGCCGACGCCTTCATGGCGACCTTCCCCGAAGCGATGGACTTCGCCGCAGACCGGGAGCGCACCCTGCGCGCGGTGGCCGAACTGTCCCGACGCGCCCAGAAGACCGGCCTGCTCCGCCCCGGCTTCGTCGTCGACGACCTGGTCCTCATGCTCATGGCTCACCGAGGGCTTCAGGACGCGCCGCGCGCCGCCCGGTACGTGGCCTCCCGACGGTTCGCCGCCTACGTGATCGAGGCGTTCCGCGCGGCACCGGAGACGGGAGCGCCGACGCCGCTGCCGCCCGCACCCCACCTGTAGGGCGGGAGCGGGGCCAGAGGGCGTGATCCGCCTGTGCCACCGTAACGGGAGCAGACCCTGACCGACACCGGGGTGAGCGGTGCTCCCTGTACCCCTCGCTCAGTGGTCCGTCACGGGATAGGAGACGAAGGCGAATCGCCGACTGTCGGGCGCCCAGCTGGTGACGTTGAGCGTGCCCTGGCCCCCGAAGAGCGGGAAGGTGCGAAGAGGCGTCTCCCACGCATCGGTTGCGACGAGGTGCACCTCGACATGGACGTTCTCGGGGTGGCCGAGCGTGCCGGGCGGGAAGGCCACGTACGTGGCGAAGCGGCCGTCGGGGGACAGGTGCGGGAACCAGTCCACGGTGTCGGACGCCACCAGGCGTTCCAACGTGCCGCCCGCGGCGGGAAGCCGGGCGAGCTGCGCATGCCCGGGGACCGATGCGAACGCCTCGGTGTTGAGGTGGATCCACTCGCCGTCGGGGGAGAATTCGGGGCCGTCGACATGACCGGTGCCGGTGACCACGAACCGGCCCGGACCGCCCTCCGCGGGCATGAGCGCGAGGCGTCCGTCGACTCCTGCCGTGTTGCGCGGTATCGCCACGTAGGCCAGCGTGTCGCCGTCCGGGCTGACCCCGTGCAGGAAGTGCAGCAGACCGTCGTCGCCGGTGAGACGGGATCCGGTGCCGCCGGTCGACGGGGCGCGGTAGAGGTGCCCGTCCATCCCGGACAGGAAGACGTGCCTGCCGTCGGGCGACAGAACGTGGTCGTTGTTGACCGGCGGCACGCCGAGGAGAGGGATCTCCACGAGTTCGGGGCCCTGTCCCGCCAGGTCCAGCCGCCACAGCCTGCCGTCGCCGTTGAGCAGCAAATGGGCGCTGTCGGCCGACCAGTTGGGAGCCTCCAGGAGCAGATCCGAGGTCTCGTAGGCGAGTTCGGGGACGGAGGAGTCGGCGGAGGCGATCCATACGCAGGTGCGCTGTCCGCCGACGAGATTCCGGGGACGCATGCCGGTGTCGTCGTCGACAGCGGACCGGGAAGGGGAGTTCGTGGCTGTGGTGGGTCGAGTGTCGGCCATG
The DNA here is from genome assembly GCF_036231965.1 of Streptomyces sp. NBC_01428. Classification (NCBI taxonomy): domain Bacteria; kingdom Bacillati; phylum Actinomycetota; class Actinomycetes; order Kitasatosporales; family Streptomycetaceae; genus Streptomyces; species Streptomyces sp. NBC_01428. The sequence goes on from NZ_CP109499.1 coordinate 8,782,596, forward strand.
CCTGTTTCCCGTCTTCTCGCCGTTGGCCGCGCGGTCGTACGCGGTGTCCCGCTGCCGTCGACGTCATCGGGCGGCCGTCGCGGCGCCGACGCTCTCGTCGAACGACGGCCGGTGTGCGCCTCGAGGATGGTCGGCTTCGGCCGGTGACGGTGTCAAGGCGTGCCGAGTCCCGGGGCTCCGGAATGGTCTTGACCAGGGGAGCTCGCGCCGTCTACCTTCGCGCCCTGGTCATAAGAACATGGCCATGCCATCGGGGTGGCTCGGCCATCCAGCAGGGGGGATCCATGCACTACTACACAGACGTCCTCAAGAAGTACGCGTCGTTCCAGGGCCGGGCCAGACGGAGGGAGTACTGGATGTTCGCTCTCTTCAACGGCATCATCGCGTTGGTCCTGGTCGGCCTGGCCGCGGCCACGAAATCGACGGCTCTGTACGTCCTCTACGCCGCGTACATCCTTGCGGTGGTCCTGCCGTCGCTGGGCGTCCTCGTCCGTCGGCTGCACGACACGGGCCGCTCGGGCGGCTGGTTCTTCATCAGCTTCGTGCCGTTCGTCGGCGGGCTCGTGCTCTTCATCTTCATGGTCCTGGAGGGCAACCGGGGGCCGAACGAGTACGGCCCCGACCCGAAGGGCGCCGATGTGTACCCGGGTGCTGCGGGGCCGTACGCCGGCTGAGGTGCGGAGGCCGTACGCCGAGTGACCTCGGTGGCAACAGCACGGTCGCGTGGGTGGGTGAGGGATCCGCGCGAGGGGTGGGGTAGAACAGTTGCGGGGTGTCCGCCGGTCACGGACGGGCACCTCGGACAGATCAGCCGGGAGTTCCCGGCGCTATGCGAAGGACAGCAGTATGGCCAGCGGCATTGTGAAGTGGTTCAACTCCGAAAAGGGCTTCGGCTTCATCGAGCAGGACGGCGGCGGACCGGACGTCTTCGCCCACTACTCCAACATCTCGGGCAACGGCTACCGGGAGCTGAACGAGGGCGAGCACGTCACCTTCGATGTCACGCAGGGCCAGAAGGGCCCCCAGGCGGAGAACATCGTCCGCGGCTGACGACCGGGACAACGCACGGGACGGCCCTGGGCTCCACGAACCCAGGGGATCACTTCCTGTCGCGTTGCCCGAGCAGGGGTCCGGCGTGGCGCCGGACCCCTGCTGTGGTCCTCCGGACACCTGACATCGTCCTTTACGGAGCGAAGTGCACAGCCTCGAAACTTCCGACCGGCTCCCGCCCTGTTCCCGTTGCGGCGGGGACCTTCTCGTGAGCTGCATCGCGCCGAGGAACGACGCCACCGGCCGACCGATCCACCTTCAGCTGTGCAGCCCGTGCGACGGTGGGAAACCCGCCGCCGGTGCCTTCCTGTTCTGGTTCGCCTCAGGCGGCGGACACGACATGGAGCGTGGCGAGGAGGGCGCGCGCTGTCTGCGGGAGTGGACGCGAGAAGCGATGGCCGAGCACGGCTGGCACTGGCAGGGAGACGATCTGACGACGGCCGTCCTCGCCTCCGACGTCGCCCATGACGAAGCGGCCGCCCGCGACCTCAGGAATCCGGGCACGTCCGAAGCACAGGACGCGACGAACTCTCCGCAGCGCCAACGCGACACTCCATGCGTCGAGTTGGCGGCGGACGACCTCAACGGCCCCGAGCAGCGCTAGTTCCTGTCCGGCCGACCCCGGCGATCAGCGGTCACGCTCCGATGAAGGTCACCGTTTCCGCCATGTCCGCCCGCCCGGTCCGCAGCCGTGGCGCGCCCTCTTGCTCAAATCCCACGGCGATGCCGCAGAAGAGCACAAGCTCGGCATCGGCCCGGGTGACTCGGCTGACGGTCCTGCGGTACATGGTCCACATCACCTGGGGGCAGCTGTGCAACCCCTCGGCCCTCAGCAACAGCATGACCGTCTGGAGGTACATCCCGGCGTCGCCCCACTGTCCGGGTCCCATCGTCCGGTCGAGATAGCAGAACAGGACAGTCGGCGCCCCGAAAGCGTCCGAGTTCAAAGCGGCGATCTTCCGAGGCCGGTCGGGATCGTCCCGCTCAATCCCCAGTGCTCCGTACCGCTGTGCCGCCGCGGCGGAGAAGCGGTCCAGATACGGCGACGTCAGCCCGTCCGGGTACATCGGATACTCGCGCTCGTCGCCCGGGTCTCCGGCCAGGGCTCTGCGGGTCGCGCGCCTCTTCAGTTCGGCCAAGGGCTCGCCGGTCACGACGTAGAGGTGCCACGGCTGGAGGTTCCCGCTCGACGGAGCCCGCATCGCCGCGTTCAGCACGCGTCGCAGAACCTCCTCGGGAACCGGCTCATCACTGAACGCCCGCACCGCCCGACGACTGTCCACGGCCTCGTACACATCCACGCCTTCGTCCCCTCGTCCAACCGGGCCCTCCGCCGTGTCGGGCAGTCGGCACCGAGCATCACCCGCCTTCGGTGCGCTCGCAAGGGCCCGCGTCCGGCGCCGGCCGGTCAGTCCAGGTCGGACATGTCGAGACGTCGTCCAGCACTCCAGCGGAGTGACCGATCGGATCGGCTGCCTTCGAGCAGCCGCGCGCGATGTCGGCAAGCGAACTGGCATTGAACGGCGGGCTGTTCGAGAGGCGCCTCTATATTGGCCCGGGAGATTCCGGTGTGTTGAGGGGGACGGGCTCGTGCGGCAATCAGGTGGAAGGCGGCGAGCGCCCCTGGCCGCGACACTCGGTGCCGTGATCCTGCTCCTCCTCACCGCGTGCGGAAACCAGGTGTACGGGCAAGGGGGCGAGAGGCCGCCTTCGCAGTCGACGGGGGAGCCGATCCCCTGGACCACGATGCAACCGTCCGCGGTCACCGGAGTCCGCCTCGGCGGAGACCACCGAACCCTGTTCCTCACCTCCCAGGTGCCCAGCGGCGCCCGTGCGTGCGTTCGCCGGCTCAAGGCTGTGCTCACCGACCCGGTGACCGACCTCGTGCGGGTCCAGGTCACCTTCACCTCGCCGTCGGGGGACCGGGCCTCCGGATGTACCGAGGAGAGCACCGGCACGGCACGGGTCACGCTGCCCGAGCCGCTGGGCGACCGTGACGTGATCGTCGACAACTACACGCGCTTCACCGCCGAGGGAGCCGAGCCGCCCGCACTGCGGCTGTGCGGGAAGCTGGGCTGTACACCGGCGGCCACCGGCTGCACGGCCGCCTCGTACGACCAAGCCCTGATGGCGGTGGGCGCCCCTGCGCACACCTACCGGAACTCGGAGCATTGCGACGGCACGTGGCTCGTGCTCGACTTCTCCTGGCGCACGGGACCGGCCTGCGGCGACTCGACGGACCCGGCCTGTTCGTCACGGCTGGGCGACCGCTGGTTCTTCCGCGCGAAGAAGTCCGGCTGGGAGCCGATCATCCGTACCTCGGCCGGAGGCTGCGGAGACGTGCGCCGCAAGGAGCCCGCCTTCCCACCCGCCCTGTGCGACGCGCTCGCGCCACTGCCGCCCGAACTGCACCCGACCTATCCGCCGCCGTCTTCGTCGAAGTCGCCTGACGAGACGGGCTAGCCAGGTAAGGCGGGCACTCGCGCTTCGGGCAGCACCGCGCTTCGGGCAGCACCATGCCGTCACATCGGGCCGCGGGACGACGCAGGTCAGCCGCCGGGGATTATTCCCGCGCCTCGTACGAACTGCGCGTCCTACGATCACCCCGTACGCCGGCAGGAGGGGTGGGAATGTCCGGGGACATCGAGAGTGCGGCAGTTGCCGCAGTGCGTCTTGCGGGAGGGGCGCGGCTCGGGAGTGTGCTCGCCGTCGCCGATCCCGATGCCTGGCTTGCCCTGGACGCGGGAGTCCGTGAGTCGACCTGGCACCGTTCGCGGTTCCAGCCGCGGTGGGAGCACGACGCCGCACTGCCCGCGGACCTGAACGGACTTGACGAGTCACGCCTCGCACTCGCCCTGTGCCACCGCGTGGGCCGGATCCGTGAGCGGGCGGTGCGTTCATCGGGCGGCCGCTCAGGTCTGCTTCCGCTGATCGTGATCCGTTCCGCGGACTGGGCCGCACCGGTACGCGAGCACGCCCGCCAACTGCTGCGCGAGGCGCTGGACATGGATGCTGCCCTCGGTCTCGCCCCACTCATCCTCCGCGTCGGCCGCCGTGACAGAGGTGCCTTCGGTGTCGACGCGCTGAGTCAGGTCCTGGGCCAGGCGTCCCGTGGACAACTCGCTGTTCTCTTCCGTTCTTCCGACCGGGACGTCCGACGGTTCGCCTACCGACTGGCCGTCGAGCGTCGGCTGCTCGATCGCACCGAGCTGGCCCGCACCGCCGCCCGGGACAGTGACACCGTGGTGCAGGACCTGTGCGCCACGGCGGCGCTCTCGGTCTTGGACGATGAGGACGCCTGGGAGGAGGCCGTGGCTCTCCTCCTGTCCGCACGCAACCCGCGGACCCGCTCGGCCGGTGTCACCGCACTGCGGCGCACGGGCCTGGCCGCACAGGCGGAGACGTTTCTCGCCGACCGGTCCGCCCTCGTGCGGGCCTGCGCCCGCTATGTCGTCCGACAGGCGGGAGGTGATCCGACGGCCTGGTATCGACAGCGGTGCACGGCACCGGACGACCTCGCGTCCACGCCTGGTGCGGTCATCGGACTGGCGGAATGCGGAAACCGCGGGGACGCGGCCCTCCTGTGGCCTCTGATCACGCACCCCGTGGCTGCGGTGCGGGTGAGGGCGGTGGCAGGACTGAGAACGCTGGACTGCGCCGACGCGTACCGGCTGCGGCCGCTCCTGGACGACCCCGCCGCAGGTGTCGTCCGTGAGACGGTCCTCGCCCTGCTGCCCTGTGCCACGGACCTGCCAGGCACCTGGCTCCTGGAGCGCACGAGCGCCGAGCGGCCGCGGCACGTCCGCGTCGGCGCCCTGCGGCTGCTCGACGCGCGCGGCGGCATCGTAGCGCTCCGGGCCGCGGTCGGTCTGCTGGAGGACCCGGACGCGAAGCTGCGGTTCCGGGCCGGGCAATCCGTACTGCGTTGGAACCCGACGTCGGATGCGCGGTACGGCGACGCGGAGGTGGCAGAACTGCTCAAGCGAAGCAGGCACCTCTTCAGCGCTGCTGCGCTGCGCCGACGCAAGTAGGTTGCCGGGGTGAACAGTTGGGCCATGTATCGAAGGAGCCAGAGTGGATCTTGCGCATAGAGAGTCGGCATGTCGCTGAGCCGCGTGGTCCTTTCGTCCGGTCGGACCGTCGAACTTGCCCAGCTGAGGATGTCGTCGACCTACGGCGGGATGCTGGAGGGCTACCCGTGCAAGCGCATCAACGACATGAAGCTGAAGGGCGTCCGAGCAGAGGCCGAGCAGGCGTTTTCGTTCGCACCGGTACACCTCGTCGCGCCCTTACGCGAGTACCCGGAGCGGACCGCCGGCGCCTTCGGCCCGGTTGAGGTGCTGCCGTCCGTCGTGTGCACCGGCGTCTTTCGTTCAGCGGCGGTCGCTCCTGAGCTCGACGCGGTCCTGCACCGGTCCGCCCTCATCGTGATCTGGTTCCAACCCGTCCCGGACGTCCCGTCGGGCGAGGACGCTGATCCCGCCCTGCGCGACATCCCCTGGGAGGCGCTGGCGCGGGACTACGAGCTCTAGCGAGGTGAGTTGACTCCGACTTTTCGTCGACGGACCAGTCCTCGTCGGAAACGAGGGACCCCCGGCGATGGCGTTGGGGAGTGCGCCACGTGTACCTGAAGAGGTATTGGCGTTGCCCAGCGCTCACGGACGGCTTCCGCGCGTCGGCGACCAGGGCATCTATACGGAATCGAGATCCCGCTCGTCGCGATTTACCGGCGGGCTCGTGCTGTTCTATGGGGCAGGGCTCGCGGCCGGGGCAGGGGGTCGTGAGCCAGGGTCGTGTGGGGGTGGGCCCATGGCTTCCCCGGGGAGACAAGGATGGGTCGGGTCATGCCCGGTGTCAGACATACGTCGGTGATGGCGCTCGTCGGCGGGATCATGATCCTGGCGGGGTGTCAGGAATCGGGAAGTAGTGCTTCCGCAGGTCCCGCGGCCTCCTCCCTGCACGTCTCCGCATCCGCGACCGTACGGGCGGACGGTTCCGCCCCGGACGCATCTCCCGCAGCGAGTTCCGTCGGCACGCCCAGGCCGTCGCATGGCTCAGCCGCCCCTGTCCGGGCCGGGGAAACCACTGCCTCGGGGGCCGGCCACACCCGCACGGCGATCCCCGGTTGCCGGAACCTGACCGCGAGCGCCGAGGTGAAGGCCGCCGTGACCCGGGTCTACCGGCAAAGGGTCCACTTCCCCCACATCGAGCCGGTGCCGCACGGCTTCTTCTACGGCCAGTGCGGCACCGTCCACTACGCGGCCACCCGCTTCCAGCCGGTCGAGGGTGCGACGTACGAGGAGCTCGTGGGCATGCAGGACGAGGGCAGCGCCGCCCAGTACTTCAGCGACTCCGGCAGCGGCTGGGCCCATGTCGGGAGCGACGGGTTCCCCGCCAGCCCCCACGGCTGCGGAGACATCCCGGCGATTCCCGACGCCCTGGCCGAGGCCTGGAAGAACTGCTCGATCGCGCGATGAGCAGACCGCGCAGCACTGGCTGCATGAAGTCCCATGGCGACTCTCGCAGGTGCTTGCCGGCTACTGACTGGATGTGCTCGTGACCGCAGTGCTGACGACCCTGGGTGTGTTCCTCGGAGGAATGCTGACGGCGGCCCTCCACCTCAACAGGCAGCAGCGCAACACCACCGCCAACCTCATCGACGGGCGGCGGATCAAGGTCCTGTGCATAGTGAAAGGCCCACGCACACCTGCATGGACACGTGGGAACTTCGTCATCGAGTCCGGGCGGTGGACCTGGGAGCCGGGAGTGCGGCAGGACTCTCCGTTCATGCTGCCCTCGGACGTGTGGCCGGTGCGTATGCGCCCTCCGGCACAGGGGGAGGGGCGCCTCAACCACCGGTTCCTGGTGATGGAGTGCACCTCGGCCGAGGGCGCTGTCCTGATTGCCGCGCTCCATGGCCAGGTTGAGCACGTGTTCATGGCTCTGACCCGTGGATGAATCGCAAGGCGGCGTACCAACTCAGCCTTGATCAAGGCTGAGTTGGCGGGCGCGTGCCCGCATCCGTGAAGAACGGCACCGCCCGGTACACAGAGAGGTGAGGGTCGTCCGCGGCGACCCGGCCGGGGGCAACCGGGCAGACGACCCGAACGGTGCGCGCACGTTCCTGCCGCGCAAGCCAATGAGCCTGACTGAGCAGGCCCGCGCCGAAGCCGCACAGCGCCAGTCCTATGGGGACGCCCGTTGTGAACGCGACGAGCAGTTCGACCACGAGAACTGCGACGAGCCCCTTCGTCAGCGGATGCGTGACGCGTCGAAATTCGTCGCTTTGTGAAACCACCGCGTAGCCCGGGGGTATCGGCGTTGCCGCATCGAGTCGTTCTCGGTACCAGGCGCGGCGAGGGCCGGCACACCACGCGAAGGGGAACCCGAAGATCAGCACTGCCGAAACAGCGATCGCCGCGCCGCTCATCCCCTGCGTGCGGCCGAGCAGTACGGGCAGTGCTCCGGTCGCCCCGGCGAACAAGGACAGTGTTCCCAGTGCCCGAGCCGACGCGACGACCCCGACCAGGTCGGGTCTGGTACTCATGCGACGTGATCCTCCGACCTAGCGTTTGATTCGACGGATCATATGGCACCGGGGCACGGGATTTCGGTCTCCAACCTCAAGCCGGTGGTCCCTGGGCATGGGTTCGTGGGCTCGGGCGTCCGCCCCGTCGCATGATCGGATCGGATCGGACCGCGGCGGTCGGGTCCGGGCAGGGTTCTCCCCGGCAAGGTTGAAGGCGAAAGGAGGCCTCATGATCTCGGCACTCAACCGGCTCGTTGATCTCGTGGAGGAGCACCTCACCGAGGAGCTCGACATGCGCGGACTGGCCGGAGGACTCGGCACGACCGAGTACCACCTGCGCCGCATGTTCTCGTCGTTGGCTGGCATGCCGCTGTCGGAGTACGTGCGTCGGCGCCGTATGACCGTCGCCGCAGCCGATGTGGTGCGAGCCGAGGACGACCTGCTGAGTATCGCCGTCCGCCACGGATACGGCTCGACCGAGGCATTCGGACGCGCGTTCCGTGCGGTCCACGGCGCCGGGCTCAGCGACGTGCGCCGCGACGGAGGCCCCCTGCGCACACAACCGAAGCTCAGGTTCCACCTGACCGTCGAAGGGAGCACTCCCATGGACACCCGCCTCGTAGACCGCCCCACGTTCCGGCTGGTCGGACACGCCGCCCGGGTCCCGCTCATCCACCAGGGCATCAACCCGCACATCCAGCGGCACATCGCCGCACTGCCGCAGGAGTCGCATGTCCGCCTGAAGGCCCTCGGCAACACCGAGCCAAGTGGCCTGCTGCAAGTCACCGACGACCTCGACCCGGACGCCCAGGAGGGAAGCGAACTGACCTATCTCCACGGGGTCGCCGTCTCCCGGAACACGCCGACTCCGGACGACCTCGACGTCATCGAGGTGGAGGCCGGGAAGTGGGCTGTGTTCAGCACCGCCGGACCGTTCCCGCAGGCCCTGCAGACAGCCTGGGCCGCGACTGCGACCGAGTGGTTCCCGTCCAACCCGTGGCGTCTCCGGCCGGGTCCCTCGATCGTCGCGTTGCTCGACATCACGGAGGACTACAGCGCCGCGACCTGTGAGCTGTGGCTGCCTGTCGAACCGGCGTGACGCACCTGGAGCATGGAGTCGAGTCAGGCCGGCGGTCTGGGTGTTGGCCCACCTGCTTCGGTCGCCATCAGATCTGCTGCCGTCGGTCCAGGCCTCGGGCAGTCTCGGCGGCCGCGAGCCACTCGAAGTACCAGCCCGCGAAGTCCAGTTGAAAACCGTCGGCGGCACGTATCGGACACAGGTCCTCGCCGTCGGAGCGCGGGTCACGCCACCAGCTGCCCCCGCTCCCCAGGACCGACCAAAACGCGGCGGCTCCGTCCTCCCCTGATAGGGAGGGCGGAGCCGTTTCGCCGAAGGTGCCGGGGTGGGGGTCAGGCGTGGCGGCGGTTGCCGGTGAAGACCCGGTACAGGGCCAGGAGGATGAGCGAGCCGATGATGGCGGCGATCCAGGTGGAGAGGTCGAAGAAGCCGTCGATGGAGTCGACGCCGAAGATGACCTTGCCGAGCCAGCCGCCGAGGAGACCGCCCGCGATACCGATGAGCATCGTGATGATGATGCCGCCCGGGTCCTTGCCGGGCATGAGCGCCTTGGCGATGATGCCGGCGAGCAGACCGATGAGTATCCAGGCGATGATGCCCATGATGTGTGTCTCCTACCTGGTCGTATAAAGGCTGTGTCAGGACTCCGTGTGTTCCGTGTCGGCGATCTCAAACCCGTGGACAGGTTCGCGGATTCTGTGAATCCATGGTGTGCGTTTCAAGGTGGTGCATCTGGTGCTTATGGTGCATCCGCGGCGAGACCCCCGACGCCGCCAGGCTTTTGCGCCTCACCCCGCCGCGATGCGCAGCCTGATCGTGCGGGACTCGGGGCGCAGCGCGAACTCGGGCCACACGTCCGGGCCGCAGGCCCGTGAGCCGAGGCCGTGTTGGGCCGCGTCGATGACGAGGTGGCTCGTCGTGGAGTCGGCGAGTTCGAAGGGGTGCCCGGCTCGGGCGATCTGCTGGGGGGTGTGGCGTCCGAGGGTGAAGCCGGGGCGGCGTCCTCGGGTGTCGGGGAGGGCGCTGATGCGCAGAACGTCGGCGGCACCACTGGTGAGCGTCAGCCGGCGCAGCTCGGAGCGGTGGCCGGTCTCCTGCGGGCGGGCGTAGTCGACCGGGAGGTCGCGGACCGTGGCCGTGAAACGGCCTGTGCGGGCGGCCCGGAGACTGTCGGGATAGGACTCCAGCGGGCCCAGGCCGAACCATTCCGCTCCGTCCACGGGAGCCGCGCCGTCGGGGAGTTCGAAACGGATCCCGATCCGGGGCCACACCGTCCGCCAGCCACGCGAGGGTTCTATCTCGACGCGCAGTTCCAGCTCGCCGTCTTCGAGCGACCAGGTGGACTCCATCATCACCCAGACCGCGGAGTTCGCCGCGGAGACCTTGTCGAGCGTGCGCAGGGCGTCCCCGGTGTGCTCCACGCGCACGCGCCGTGCGGTCAGACGGTCGAGGCCGTCGCGACGCCACAGGTCGGCGTTCGACGTACCGGCGATGCTGTCATCGCTTCCCTCGACCCCGTCGGACGGGCTCTCGTCGTTGTCGGTCGGCGCGCGGAACAGTTCCAGGCGCGGTCCCGTCACGGGGCGGTCGGCAAGGCGCACGAGGGAACCACCGCTGAACTCGGCGATGCCGACCGACAGGTTCCCGTCGCCCGGTCGCCAGTCGTCCCGGGGCCGTACGGCGGGTACGACGCGGCGCTCCGTGCAGTCCAGTTGGGCGGTCGCGACCACATGTCCCGCGGGTGCCCACGGTGTTGGCCTCGTCAGTGCCGCCTCGATCGTCAGCCACGTCTCGGCGTCGGAGGCGACCGGGACCGGCGGCACGGGTGCCCATCCGGACTCGCCCGCGGCGAGGACCGGCACGGCCAACTCGCCCGAGGCCACGGGGACTCCGTCGTGTTCGACGCGCCAGCGGAAGCCGAGGTCCGCCGTGTCGGCCGTGTGACGCAGGTTGGTGACCGCGACCTTTCCGCCCTCGAAGACGAAGTCGATCGGTCGCGTGACGGCCGCGAACTCGAACAGACTCGGGCTGGGCACGTCGTTGCTCAACAGCATGCCGTCCATGACGAAGTTGCCGTCGTGCACGACCTCGCCGAAGTCGCCCCCGTAGGCGTAGTACGGCGTTCCGTCCGCGGCCGTGGCGAGGAGGCCGTGGTCGCGCCACTCCCACACGAAGCCGCCGTGCAGGCGCGGATACCGGCGTACGAGGGCCTCGTACTGGTCGAACGCGCCCGGGCCGTTGCCCATCGCGTGCGCGTACTCGCACAGCAGGAACGGCTTGCCGCGCTGTCGGGCGCTCTGCGCGGGGGTGCAGTTCAGCAGGGGGGACCGGGCGTCGTCGGCGCCGATCTGCTCGGTCTCCGGGACCGACGCGTACATGCGCGAGTAGATGTCGGTGTACTCGCCGGTGTAGTCACCTTCGTAGTGCACCGGCCGGCCCGCGTCACGGGCATGGACCCATGCCGACATGGCGGCCAGGTTCCCGCCGGTACCCGCTTCGTTGCCCAGCGACCAGATCACGATGCCGGGGTGGTTCTTGTCCCGTTCGACCGTGCGCCGGATGCGGTCCAGACAGACCTCGCGCCACGCCGGGTCGTCACTCGGGTTGCCGACCCAGTCGACCTGGTCGAAGCCGTGCGTCTCCAGATCGCATTCGAGGACCACCCAGAAGCCGAGTTCGTCCGCCAGGTCGAGCAGCCGGGGGTGCGGCGGGTAGTGGCTGGTGCGGATGGCGTTGACGTTGAACCGCTTCATGCGGGCCAGGTCCTCCCGCGCGTGCTCCTCGTCGAAGACACGGCCCCGCTCCGGATGCGTCTCGTGGCGGTTCACCCCGTGGAAGACGACGCGTCGCCCGTTGACCAGGAACAGGTCGCCGCGGATCTCGACGGTACGGAACCCCACCCGCAGTGCCACGCTCTCCGCGGCCGTGGACACGGTCGCCTCGTACAGGCGGGGTACTTCGGCCGACCAGGGCAGCACAGCGGGGACGTCGAGGGGAGTGATCTCGCCCGGCGCGTTCCAGACGTGCTCGATGGCGAGTTCGGGTATCCGCAGGGTGACCGGGAAGGCCGAAGCCTCGGCGGTGACCTCCGCCTCGATCCGTCCGTGACCGTCCTCGTATCCGGTCCGCAGCCAGACGTCCTCGATGCCGCCGACGGGCCGGGCGAGGAGCGTGACGTCACGGAAGATGCCCGGAAGCCACCACTGGTCCTGGTCCTCGACGTAACTGGCCGCCGACCACTGGTGCACGCGCACCGCGACGGTGTTGTCGCCCGCGCGGACCTCCGCGGTCACGTCGAACTCGTGGGCGAGCCGGCTCCCGCTCGCGCCGCCGACCTCGACGCCGTTCACCCACACCCGGAACAGCGACTCGACACCGTCGAAGCGCAGCAGTACCCGCTCGGCGTCCGACCAGCCCGCGGGCAGGTCGAAGTGCCGGCGGTAGTCGCCCGTCGGGTTCTCGTCCGGGACGTGCGGCGGATCGATCGGGAACGGGAACCGGATGTTCGTGTAGATGGGCCGGCCGTGGGCCCCGTCACCCTCCAGCACCCAGTGGGAGGGAACCGGGATGGTGTCCCAGCCCTGGTCGTCGAAGCCGTCCGCCGCGAAGTCCTCCGGCCCGGACGCCGTGGGCGAGAGACGGAACCGCCAGGGCCCGTTCAGGGAGAGCGACGGCGCGTCGGAGTGCAGCCACGAGCGCGCCGGACGCAGCGCGCCGTGCCCCGGGGTGACGTCGGAGACATGGGGGGAGAGCTCGGTGGACAAGAGGTCACAACTCTTTCTTGATGTCACTGCGACAGGACTACGAGGTGGCGCGACGGACCTCTAACGGAGGACGACCGTGCGGATCTCCCAGGCGCCGAGGGCGAGTTCGAGGACGTTCTCGGCCTGCGCACGCGCGATCGGCCGGCCGAGCAGGTCCACGGTGACGGCCTCGGAGAACGCGCCCGTCACCCGCACGGTGGACGCGGTGTCGCGCATCGCGGCCAGGCGCACCTCGATGCCGGCCCCGGAGGCGTCGTCGGTGACACGGCGGACGCTGGACACCAGGACGTCCTGGCCGTCGACACGCAGTCCGGTCGCGTCGGGCGGCAGCTGACCGGTCGCGGGCGCGGTCCCCCGGGTGACGAGCACGTCGTTGCGGAACTCCTCGGCGAGAGCGACGGCGCCGGCGCCGCGCCAGCCGTCGGCCGACGGGACGACGGCGAAGCGGTTCTCGATCCGCATGCCCAGGTCCTGGGCACCGGGTGCCGGGATCTCGCTCGCGGCGGGCTCGTCGCGCAGCGGATGGATGTTGACGCTGATCGAGCCGATCGCGCGCAGCAGGGTGAGGGCGAGTTCGGATCCGCCGTCGACGAGTTCGTACTCGCTGGAGTGGTCGAGGAGGACACTGGCCGGACCCGCGGACACGAACGTACTGGCGGGGAAGGTCGGCAGCGGGTGCTCGCCCCAGCCGCCCTCGGCGGTGAGCCCGCGCTCGGTGACGGCGAACTGGCCGGCCGAGGAGGAGGTGGCCACCGGCTCGGGCAGCGGTACGTGGAGGCGCAGCCGGTGGTCCGCGGACCGGTTCAGGAACGCGGTGGACAGCCGCACGAACGGCTCCCCGGTGCGCACCTCGACGAGCATCTCCACCGGTGTCGGCAGGGTCCGCTCGTCGCGCAGATCGCGGTTGTCCGAGAGCGCCGCCGGCCACGCGTACACCCGGGTGACGCGCAGCCGGGAACGCAGCGGTCCGTCCTCGACGAGGTCGACGGTGATCTGCGTCGGTTCCCGCACGAGGACGTCGTGCGCCGGGGGAGCGTAGTTGTAGCTGTCGCCGCGGTCACCCCCGTCGACGAGGCGGCCGACCCCGCTCAGCAGGGTGCCGTCGGGCCCGGTGATGTCCAGCGTGCCGTCGGTGGCGACGGTGACCGTGACCAGGCCGTTGGACAGGGTGCGACCCGTCGCGGCGGCGGGCGCGTACGCCGCCGACACGGGCGCATTCGGGTCAGCCGGGGTCGCGTCGGCGCCCGGCGCGACGGAGGCCTCCTCGCGGGTCCCGACCCGGAAGGAGGTCAGCCCGGAGGCAGGAACCCTGACGGGAACGAGTGCGGTGGCGCGGGCCTCCTCCAGCGTCAGCACCCGCCACTCACCCGGATGGGCGGCAGCGGCGGCGGCGACCTCCTTGCGCAGGATCAGCAGGTCGAACGGCCCGCCGGAGGGGACCTCCGCGAGATGGAAGACCAGCGAGCCCGGGCTGAGGTCGTAGTGGTCGATGAGCCGGCCGAACAGCTCGCGGCGGTGGATGCGGCGCAGCACGCGCTCGACCTGTGAGGCGTCCATGCGCTCGTCGCTGAGAACCGTCGGTGCCCGCGAGATCAGCTGCACCGGGTGCTCGGAGCCGTCCGCGAAGGTCGCCACCGGGCTCGTCCCCTCGGGCGGCGCGACGACGTTCACCTCGACCAGCGCCGTGCGTTCGAACGGCAGCGGGTTGGCGACCAGATGGCCGTCGCTCGGCACCAGCGCGGCGGGTTCGGCGAGTGCCGCGTCCCGGACGGCGCGCGCGGTCTGCGCGGCCTCCGCCAGACGCGCGGCGACCTGGTCGCACGTCTCGTCCGTGCCGGAACCGACGACCGAGTCGTGTGCGCTCGACTCGATGATCTTGTGCCAGGCGAGGCTGAGGAACGCCGAGTCGTCGTGCCGGGACCACAGGGCGTTCATGCGTTCCGCGTGGTCGACCGTGCGCTCGGCGACAGCCATCCGCTGCTTCAGTCCGAGGCGGACCGAGAGGACACCCGGGAGGATGTTGCCGCGCACATGGCTGCGCAACTCGCCGGTGACGACGGCCGGCACCTCGTCCCGCACATGCACGCGGAGGTACTCGTCCAGCGTCGCGACGGTGATGGGACGCCCCTCGCCGGACGCCTGCCGCAGCCACGCCGCGAGCTGCGGGTCGGGCGCGTTGTGGTCGGTGCCCGCCATCGCCAGCACCGGGTCGTCGCCCCAGCGGCCGGCCGTCATCTCCGCGTAGTCGTTCAGCGCGCGGCCGATCCGGTCGGGCACCAGCAGGACGTCGAGCCCGTTGTCGTAGCCGTCGAAGAGGAACTCGGTGCGCACCTCGGAGCCGTCGGGGGCGCGCCAGCGGAAGGCGTGGCCGTCGACGGAACCGGGCACGCCGCGCCACAGCGCCGCGTGCGCGATGCCGGCACGCGCGAGGATCTGCGGCATCTGAGCGACGTGACCGAACATGTCCGGCAGATAGCCGACGGCCATCGCGCCCCCCAGGTCCGCGGCGGCGGACCACCCCATCCGCAGGTTGCGGACGATGGTCTCGCCCGAGCAGAGGAACTCGTCGAGCAGGATGAGCCACGGCCCGACAGCCAGGCGTCCCGCCCCGACCAGGGCCGCCACGCGGTCGCGGTTCTCCGGGCGCATCTCCAGGTAGTCCTCGACCGCGGCCATCTGCCCGTCGACGGTGAACCGGAAATCGGGGTTCGCCTCCGCCGTCTCCAGGACGGTGTCGAGGGCGGTGACCAGCCGGTGCCGGAACACCTGGAACGGCTCGTACCATTCCCGGTCCCAGTGGAAGTGGGGCACGAAGACAGCGGAGTTGCTCATGACGGCGAGAACCTTCTGTACGGGCCTGACCTGCGGAGGCGGGAGGAGGCGGCTGCGGTCACTTGAGCGAACCGGCCGCCAGACCGGTGCGCCAGAACCGCTGGAGGAGGATGAACACGACGATCACGGGCACGATCGACACCAGCGAGCCGGTGATGACGGACTGCTGAAGGAGCGGGGCCCGGGCCGTCTGACCGTTCCACTGGTACAGGCCGAGCGTGATCGGGAACAGGGACTCCTTCTGCAGCATCACCATCGGCAGGAAGAAGTTGTTCCAGATGGCCACGAACTGGAACAGGAAGATGGTCACCAGCGCGGGCGTCATCAGCTTGAACGACACGGAGAAGAACGTGCGGAACTCACCCGCGCCGTCCAGGCGTGCCGACTCGATCAGTTCCTGGGGCACGGCGGCCGTGGCGAAGATGCGGGCCAGGTAGACGCCGAACGGGCTGACGATGCTGGGCAGGAACACCGCGAGGTAGGTGTTGACGATCCCGGTCGCCGAGAACAGCAGGAACAGCGGCAGCGCCAGCGCGGTGGTGGGTACGAGGACACCGCCGAGGACGACGGAGAAGAGGAACTCCCGCCCACGGAAGCGGAACTTGGCCAGGGCGTATCCGCAGAGCGCGGAGATGAGCGTGCCCACGGCCGCGCCCAGCACCGCGTAGATGACGGTGTTGACCGCCCACCGCCCGAAGATGCCGTCGCTGCGGGTGAACAGGACCCGCAGGTTGTCGACCAGGTTGAAGTGCGAGAACGCCAGCCCGTTGGTGGAGGCGAGGTCGCCCTGCGGCTTGGTGGCCGCGACGATCAGGAAGTAGATCGGGAGCAGGAAGTAGACCGCGAGCAGGAGCATCAGGGCCATGGCCGCCGAACGGCTGACGCGGCTTTCACGGTGTGTGGACGCGTTGCTCACAGGCCGGCCCTCTTCGAGGTCAGTCGCATGAATCCGAAGCTCAGGACGAAGGTGATGACGGCGATGACCACGGAGATCGCGGCGGCCTGCTGGTAGTTGTTCCCCGACGCCACCGCGTACGCGAGCATGTTCGGTGTGAACGTGCTCGAGATGTTGGAGGAGATCTGCCGGAGCACGGCCGGCTCCGCGTACAGCTGAAGCGTTCCGATGATCGAGAACACCGTGGTCAGGACGATCGACGGCGCGATGATGGGCACCTTGATCTGCCAGGCGATGGCCCAGTTGCCGGCTCCGTCGAGCTTGGCGGCCTCGTACAGCTCCCGTGGGATCGCCTGCAGGGACGAGTACATGATGAGCATGTTGTAGCCGGTCCACAGCCAGGTGGAGACGTTCGCCGCCGACCACAGGACCGCGCCCGGACCGAGGAAGTCGGGGTGCAGCCCGAGGCTGTCGAACAGGTCGACGACGGGGCTGAGTTGGGGTGAGTAGAGGTACGACCACATGATCGCGGCGATCACGCCGGGCACCGCGTACGGCATGAACGCGGTGATGCGGAAGACGGACTTGAACTTCAGCAGGGGAGTGTCGAGCAGCAGTGCCATCACGAGGGCGACGAGCAGCATGACCGGCACCTGCACGATGCCGAAGAGCCCGATGCGTCCGATGCTCGACCAGAACTCGGTGTTCTCGAACACCTTCTGGTACTGCTCGAACCCGCCGAACGTCGTGTAGGAGGTGCCGTACTGGCCTCCGGTGCGGTGCACGGCTCGGAAGCTCTGCCAGAGCGCGTAGCCGACCGGCACCAGGTAGAACAGCACGAACGGGAGGAAGAAGGGGATCAGGAACGCGGTGATGGTGCCGGCCCGGGGGCCGCCGCCTTGGGGAAGGCGACGGCGGCGGCCTCCGGTGGACGGCACCTCACGCGTCGGGCGTGCGCGGGTCGCGAGGTCGGTCATGCCGTGTTCACTCGCCTGCCGTGACCGGGATCGCCTGGTCCTTCATCGACTTCAGCGCGGACGCCTGGGCGGCGGAGAGCGCGTCGGCGAGGGTGCCGTCACCGGCCGCCGCCTTGGCCATCGCGTCCTGGAGCGCCAGGTTCACCGTCTTCTGGGTGGGGCCCCAC
The DNA here is from genome assembly GCF_036231965.1 of Streptomyces sp. NBC_01428. NCBI lineage: Bacteria > Bacillati > Actinomycetota > Actinomycetes > Kitasatosporales > Streptomycetaceae > Streptomyces > Streptomyces sp. NBC_01428. The sequence continues at coordinate 8,799,888 of NZ_CP109499.1, forward strand.
GCGAAGCTGGTGTCGATCTTCTGGGACGAGTCCGCGAAGACGTCGAAGATCTTCTCGTTGTTGTAGTACGGAACACCCTTGGACAGGGCGGGCAGTTGAAGCCCGGCCTTCGCCGCCGGGTACAGGCCGCCCAGCTTGTTCTCCAGTGCCAGGGCCTCGGGGTCGGTGGTGAGCCACGTGTTGAACTTGGCGGACTCGTAGAGGTGCTTGCCGCCCTTCATGAACGCGACGGTCGAGCCGCCCCAGTCGCCGGACGCGCCGTCTGCACCCCAGGTCGGCATCGGGACGATGCTCCACTTGCCGGCCTGCTTGGGCAGGTTGTCGCGGAACATGCTGTAACCCCAGGCGGCGCCCACGTAACTGGCGATCTGGTTCTTCTGGTACGCGGCGTACATCTGCGTCGAACCGTTGGCGAGGTCGGTGCGCACGAGCTTGGCGGTGATCAGCTTCTGCCAGTAGTCGGCGACCTGCCGGCTCTGCTGCGACGCGACGGTGACGTGCCACTTGTCGCCGGAGTAGCCGTACATCTTGGCCTTGTTCTGCCAGACGAGCCCGTTGAACCACTCGGCGTTGTTGGGGTCGAAGAACGTGATGTCGAGGTCGGGATCGGCCTTGTGCAGCTTCTCGGCGGCGGCCGCGTACGCGTCCCAGGTCTTCGGTATGTCGATGCCGTGCTTCTTGAAGAGGTCGCTGCGTACGTAGAGCGCCATCGGACCGGTGTCCTGCGGGAGGGCGAAGACGCCGGTGCCCCCGAAGCTGGACTGCGACCAGGTCCACGGTACGAACTTGGACTTCGCCGCGCTCGCGGCCGAGCAGGCCGAGGCGTCCACGAAGGCGTTCTGCGTCCGCAGGTTGGGCAACTGGTCGTAGCCGACCTGGGCGAGGTCCGGCGCCTTGCCCGCCTTGAGGGCGTTGCCGAGGGTGCCGTACTGGTCGTTGGAGATGTTCTTCGTCTCGACGTGGATGTCCGGGTTCTGCTTGTTCCACAGGGCGACGACCTGGTCCATACCGGGAACCGTGTTCCAGTACTGGAGTGTCACCTTGCCCTTCGCGGGCTCGCAGGACTTCGCGGACGACTCGGCGGACGGGCCGGACGAAGAGCATCCGGCGAGGACGACGGAGCCGGCGGCCGCGGCGACGACGGCAAGGCGGATGCGCGTGCGTGTGCTGCTCATATTTTCCGTTCCAGACAACGGCTAGCGACGGTGCTAGACGGCTCGATGCGGAACCCTCGGGCTGAACACCCTGGGGGCGGAAGGCATACGTCGCGAAGGTGCCGGTGCAAGCGCCGAGTTGCCGAGGCGACGTGGTCGAAAGAGCTGACTATGGATGCTTGTGAGCGATCCCGTGAACGCTCACGGGAGCGCTCACGGGAAGGCCTGGAGATACCCCGCCCGATGCAATGCGGAGTGGTCGGAAGTCTGCGCTCCGGCGCGCTTCCACGTCAAGACATACGATGCGGACGCGTTTCCGACGGGTTACGCCGACCCGCTCAAACGCAGTTCGGCACGCACGATCAGGTCGTCGGCCACCTGCGTGCGCGGTTCCGACAGCAGCCGGGCGACCTGCTCGACGGCGAGCGCGCCGAGTTGCCGCGTGTCGAGGGCGACGCTCGTGAGCGGGGGCTCCAGAAGTGCCCCGAGCTGCAGGCCGTCGAAGCCGATGACCGCCAGATCCCGCGGAACGTTCTTGCCGAGGCGCCGGGCCTCCCGGAGCGCGCCGATCGCGATGATGTCGTTGAACGTGAAGACGGCGGTGATGTCGGGATGGGCCCCGAGCAGCTCCCTGAGGGCCCTGCCGCCGCCGTCGGCCGTCTGGTCCGCGCCGACCACCATCCCGGCGTCGATCCCGTGCGCCCTCGTGGCCGACGTGAACCACGCGTGGCGGATGCTCGGTTCGGCCCGGGTGTGGTGGTCGAGCATGCCGATCCGCGTGTGGCCCTTCGCCGCAAGGTGCGCGATCGCGGCGTGGACCCCGTCCTGCCCCTCGATCCGGATCGACGTGAACCGCGAGGACCCGCTCTCCCGGCCGATGAGCACCACCGGCATGCCGCGGGTGAACGCCTCCAGTTCGCTGTCGGGACAACTGAAGTAGCCGATGACCGCGTCGACCTGCGAACTGATCACCTGGAGCGTGCCCCGTTCCTCCTCCGCGCGGTCGGCGGTGTCGTACACGACGACATGCCAGCCACGCGACCGGGCGGCCTCCAGCGCGGAGGCCGCGACCTCGGTGAAGAAGGGGTTGAGCAGATCCGGGATGACCAGCCCGACGGTCATGGTGTCCTGGCGCACCAGACCCCGGGCGAACCGGCTCGGCCGGTATCCCAGCGCGTGAGCGGCGTCCAGCACACGCTGTTTGGTGTCGCCGTCGATCTCGTCCTTGTCGTTGAGAGCCCGCGACACGGTCTGCCGGGACACTCCGGCGGACCTGGCGACGTCATTGATCGTGACCCTCCGCGGCTCCGTCCCCGATTTCGACACCATCGCCTACCTCCTGCTTCTTGCGAACACCGGTGCGCGCAGCCTGAGTATGCACGTAGGGGGCGACGGCATGCAGCGGGCGGACGAGGCGGCCCCGTGGGCGGGCGGTCGATCGCGGACGGTTCGCCGGATCGGCGGGTCACGGGGGTCACCGCCAGTGCGGAGGCACCCGTCGGAACTGTGCCGGAGGCGCCGGCCGGGGAGTTCCCCTGCCGGCGCCTCGTGACGGGACCGGAGCCGTCCGGCTCGGTGTCTCGGTGTCAGTGCGCGGCGTTCGGCGTCGCGGCGTCACCATGGGCGACGGGCTTGGCGTTCACCAGGAAGGCCGCGGAGCACCCGGCGAGGACCATCGCTCCGACCGCGTACCAGATGGCGTGGGTGTAGCCGTGGACCACACCCGCGGCCACGACCTGCGCCTTGCGGGACGGGTCGGTGAGGTGGCTGCCGATGTACGTCGACGTGGCGGAGGTGGCGATGGTGTTGAGCAGGGCCGTGCCCAGCGAACCGCCCACCTGCTGCGAGGTGTTGACCATGGCCGAGGTGACACCGGCGTCCTGCGGGCGAATACCCTGCGTCGCCGTGGAGAAGACGGGCATGAACGTGAGCCCCATGCCCAGACCCATGATGAGCTCGGCGGGCAGCACATGCGTGGCGTACGACGAGTCGACGCCGAGCTGGGTCAGGATGAGCAGACCGCAGGCGGCCAGGAACATGCCCGGGACCATGAGGGCGCGGGCCGGGACGCGGGACAGCAGCCGGGCGGAGATCTGCGTCGAGCCGATGATGATCGCGGCGGACATCGGCAGGAACGCCAGACCGGTCCTGACGGGGGAGTACCCGAGGATGCCCTGCAGGTAGTAGGTCATGAACAGGAACAGGCCGAACATGCCGATCGTGGCGAAGCCCATGGTCAGGAAGCAGCCGGCCCGGTTGCGGTCGCGCAGGATCCGCAGCGGGAGCAGCGGCGACTTGGCGCGGGACTGCCACAGCACGAACAGGGCGAGCAGCAGCACGCCGCCGACGAGCAGCGAGATGACCATCGAGTCGCCCCAGCCGCGCGGCTCGGCCTCGGAGAAGCCGTACACGATGGCGATGAGGCCGCCGCAGCCGAGGATCACGCCGGGCACGTCGAGCCGCACGTCCTTGTGGCCGGGTCGGTCGTGCAGCAGGATGACCGCGCCGATGACGGCGACGATGGCGATCGGGATGTTGACGTACAGACACCAGCGCCAGTTCAGGTACGAGGTGAGGATGCCGCCGAGCAGGAGGCCCACGGCGCCGCCCGCGCCGGCCAGCGCGCCGTAGATGCCGAACGCCTTGCCGCGCTCGCGCGGGTCGGTGAAGGTCGTCGTCATCAACGACAGTGCCGACGGGGCGAGAAGGGCGCCGAAGACGCCCTGCGCGGCCCGGGCTCCGAAGAGCATCGCGGAGCCGGTCGCGGCGCCGCCGACGGCGGACGCGGCGGCGAAGCCGATCAGGCCGACGATGAACGTGCGCTTGCGGCCGACGAGGTCGGCGACCCGGCCGCCGAGCAGCAGCAGACCGCCGAAGGCGAGGGTGTAGGCCGTGATGACCCACTGACGGTTGCCGTCCGACATGTCGAGGGCCTTTTGGGCGGACGGCAGCGCGATGTTCACGATGGTCGCGTCGAGGACCACCATGAGCTGGGCCAGGGCGATGACGACCAGGCCCCACCAGCGGCGGGGATCGGCCGTCTCGGCCGAGGCGGAGGCGGGCGAGCCCGGTGCCGTCCGGGTGGCGCCGGCGGGTATGGAGTCACTCATGTCGAGGACGTCGCTTCCTTGGTGAGGCATGCGCCGCGAAGGCGGCGCGGGACGGAGGAGCGTGTTCCGGCGCAAGGGGGCCGGAACACGCGGTGGGACGGTGACGGAGGGCGCGACGAAGGAAGCATCGGTTCCCCCCGTCGCCTCGTCCGCGCAGGTCGTGAAGCGTATGTGTGGCGGCTGCCAGTGCGCAGCACCACCGATAGTCAGCATCGCTGATTATCAGAAGCAGGATACGCTACCTCGTATGACGGACGACGCCGAACTGTCCGACCTCCTCACGCTGCGGCTGGGGTACCTGGTCAAGCACGCCTACCTCGAACTCGCGGCCCTCATGGCCGAGGCGCTGGAGCCGTACGGCGTGCTGCCCCGCGAGTTGGGCGTGCTGTCGGTGATCGGGGCGGACGGCGCCGAACGCTCGCAGAACGAGTTGGCCTCGGCGATCGGCATGGACCGGACCACGATGGTGGCCGTCATCGACGAACTCGAAGGCCGCGGACTGGTGGAACGCCATCGCAGCGCGCGGGACCGCCGCCGTAACGTGGTGACGCTCACGGACGCCGGAGTCACCTGCCTGCGGGACGCGGAACTGGCACGCGCCGAGGCCGAGGCGGCCTATCTCGCTCCGCTGGAGACCGACGCGGCGCAGGCACTGACCGACGCGCTGCGCGTCCTCCACCGCGCGCACGCCGCTCCGCACGGCGGCCGCCCGCTGCGTGCCGCCGGGCCGACGGACCAGGCGCACTGCGCCGCGGCCGCCGGCGAATCATCCGGCACCTGACCCGACCGGTCGGCGCACTACGACGTCGATCCGGCCGCTCGGGGAACCGCTATCGCTGTCACTACCAGGGCACTTCGCCCTCGTCGTCGAAGAAGTGACCCGTCGGTCCGCCGTCCGGCACGGTCGCGAGGCGGATCGCGGAGGCGGCTCCCTGCTGCGGTGTACGCACGCCCTGGAAGGCGTTGAGGTCCGTGGCCGTGTAGCCGGGGCAGACGGCGTTGATGAGGATGTTCGTGTCGGCCAGTTCCTTGGCGTACTGCACCGTGACGGCGTTCAGGAACGTCTTGGACGGTGAGTACGCGACGGCTACGGGGCCGACCTCGGCGCCAGGGGTCGTCTGGAGCGTGAGGGAGCCGACGCTGCTGGAGACGTTGACGATCCGGGGTGACGGCGAGCGGCGGAGCAGCGGCAGCAGGGCGTTCGTCACGCGGATGACGCCGATCACGTTGGTCTCGACGGCGGCTCGCACCCGGTCGACATCGACCGTAGTGGGGTCCTGCGGTCCGCCACCGGTGATCCCCGCGTTGTTGACGAGCGCGTCGAGCCGCCCGGCCTGCTCCTCCACGAGCCGGGCCGCGGCAGTCACACTCGCGTCGTCGGTCACGTCCAGCGGAACGCCGAACGCGTCGGCTCCGGCCGCGCGCAGCTTCTCCACGGCGGACTCGCGCCGCTCCTCGTTCCGGGCGCCGACCCCGACGGTCCAGCCCAGGGCACCGAGCCCCGCTGCGATCTCGTACCCGATCCCCTTGTTGGCTCCGGTCACCAGCGCGACCTGCGGACGGTGGGCGGTGTTCGTTTCACTCATGGCATCCATGCTTCGCCCGCCCCTGACGCCTGTCCAAGACCGATCGGGTGTCCGTCGATACCGCCCGGGTATCGTCCCAGGCGGACCGGGCTAGGCTGGCCCGATGGAGACGCGTGAACTGCGGTACTTCGTCGCGGTCGCCGAAGAACTGAACTTCGGCAGGGCCGCGCAGCGACTCGGCATCGCCCAACCTCCGCTGAGCAGGGCCATCGCCCAGCTCGAACGGCGACTGGGCGCCACGCTCCTCGACCGCGACAGCCGGGGTGTCGCCCTGACCGCCGCGGGGACGGTGCTTCTCCAGGAGGCGGGAGCCGCGCTGGACGCCGTCGAGGCCGCCGAGCGTCGAACGCGGCGGGCCGCCCTCGCTTCGACCGGCAGCCCCTCCGTCGTTCTCGCCGCGAAGGCGGGCGCCTCCGGCGAGCTCCTGGCGAAGATCCTCGACGCCTACGCGGCCGAACCCGACGCGGTCCGCGTCGACGTGATGCTGTGCGGGCCGGGGGAGCAGGCGCGCGTCCTGCACGACGGCCGGGCCGATGTGGCCCTCCTGCACCGGCCGTTCGACGACACGGCCGGATTCGACACCGAGGATCTGCACACGGAGCGCCAGATCGTGATCCTTCCGGCGGGCCATCCCCTCAGTACCCGGCCTCACCTGCGGATCGACGAGATCACCGGCCTCTCCGGTCTGCCCCTGCCGCGCTGGCCACGACCCGACGGAGCCTTCGCGGACGGCCCCGGCCCACAGGTGCGCGACCACACGCAGCTCACTCAGCTCATCGCCCTCGGCCGGGCCTGCGCGATCGTCCCGGAGTCGGCGTGCGCCGGCCTCGGCGAGGATCTCACCGCCGTGCCGGTCCCCGACGCCCCTGAGGTCACCACGGTGATCGCCTGGCCCCCGCACAGCCGTTCGTCGGCGGTCGCGGGGTTGGTCCGGGCCGCGGTCGCGCTGTGAGTACTGGGGTCGCGACCACGGTCGAAACCTGACCTCAGCTTTACTGCATTCAAGTAGTACTTGCGAGCGTATTGCAGCAAGCTGGATGGTGTGGCTGCGAACGATCGATCGAGATGGCATCGCCTGCGTACCTCGATGACCCGCAAGGAGTGGGCCCGTCTCGGCGGGATGGCCGCGTTCGTCGTCGCGCTGCACGTCATCGGCTGGTTCACGTTGCTCGCGGTCGTGGCGCCCGAGCACTACAGCCTGGGCACCAAGACGTTCGGCATCGGTATCGGCATCACCGCCTACACCCTGGGGATGCGGCACGCCTTCGACGCCGACCACATCGCCGCGATCGACAACACCACTCGGAAGCTGATGAACGAGGGACAGCGCCCGCTGTCCGTCGGGTTCTGGTTCTCCCTCGGCCACTCCAGCATCGTCTTCGCGCTCGCCTTCCTGCTCTCCCTCGGCGTCAAGGCGCTGGCGGGACCGGTGGAGAACGACGACTCCCCGCTGCACAGCATCACCGGCTGGATCGGCACCACCGTCTCGGGGGTCTTCCTCTACGTCATCGCGATCATCAACCTGCTGATCATGGCGGGGATCTGGAAAGTGTTCCGCGCGATGCGCTCCGGCCATTACGACGAGGCGGCGCTGGAGGAGCAGCTCGACAACCGCGGCTTCATGAACCGCATCCTGGGCCGCCTGATGAAGTCGATCACCAAGCCCTGGCAGATGTACCCGCTGGGCCTGCTCTTCGGGCTCGGCTTCGACACGGCGACCGAGATCGCCCTGTTGGTCCTCGCCGGATCGGGAGCGGCCTCAGGGCTGCCCTGGTACGCGATCCTCTGCCTGCCCGTCCTGTTCGCGGCGGGGATGGCGCTGCTGGACACGATCGACGGATCGTTCATGAACTTCGCCTACGGCTGGGCGTTCTCCAAGCCCGTCCGCAAGGTCTACTACAACCTCACCGTCACGGGCCTGTCCGTCGCCGTCGCCCTCATCATCGGGACCGTCGAACTGCTCGGCCTGGTCGCGGAGAAGGCCGGCCTGCACGGCTTCTTCTGGGACTGGATCTCCGGCCTCGACCTCAACATCATCGGCTACGTCGTCGTCGGCCTGTTCTTCGCCACCTGGATCGTCGCGCTGCTGGTGTGGAAGCTCGGCCGCATCGAGGAAAAGTGGACGGAGGGGCTGGCGCAACCGGCCGAGCAGCGCGTCGAGTAGGGCGTCTTCGCCCGTACATTTCCACACACCACGCCCGCCGGGCCGACGGGATGAACCCGCCGCACTGCCCGGCGCGTCCTGCCGTACCCGCCCGGGACGAACCCATCGTGCCGCCGGCGCGATCGCGCCGAGGTCTCAGGCTCCGGCCTGAAGGCGGAGGCCCGCCAAGGTCAGCTCCAGTGCGGAGCGGAACTGGTCGACGTCGTCATGGCCGTCGAACTCGTCGACGATCTCGCGTACGAAGGGGAAGTCCTCGGGGTCGAGCTCGCGCCAGGCGGCGGCATAGCGGCCGAGGAACTCGTCGCGGCCCACCGCGCCGTCGAGGATCTCCTCGGGCGGCTCCTGCCCCATGTCGACGGCGGAGCCGACGACGACCCCCACGATCGCGGACACGGCGTGAAACCGCTGGTGCGCACTGAGATCCAGCCGAAGGGTCTGCCGGCCGAGCCGCTCGTAGAGGTGCAGCGAGTTGCTCTGGGTGTTGGTGTTGCGCATGAAGTACGCGCCCAGCCAGGGCCGGTCCACGATCGCGTCGAAGAGCGTCACGGCCATGGCGCGGAGGTCGTCGATCGGGTCGTCGCTGCTCGGGAGTTTCTCCACGTCGGCCAGCACCGAGCCCATCACGTGGTCGGTCGCGAGGTCGAGCAGTTCGTCCTTGCTCGCGACGTACCAGTAGATGCTGGCGACGCCGCCGCCGAGCCGCTGTGCGAGCGCCCGGAACGTCAGAGCCGAGGCGCCGGCCTCGTCGAGCAGGGCCACCGCCTCGGTGAGCACGGACTCCATCGAGTGCGAGGCCCGTCGACGTCCCGCACCGGAGCGGTCCTGCAGGCGTGCCATGGCTTCCCTCTCGTCGTGTCTTGCGTCGTATCGAACGTTGTTCTATCGTAGCGCATCGTACGTTGTTCGATAGCCGAACGACGTTCGATCGAGAGGACCGTCATGACCACCGCCACGTTGCAAAAACCCTCACGCACCACCTATCCCTCCCTCCGCGCGGCGTGGATTCCGCTGGCCGCCCTCTGCTTGGCGTTCTTCGTCGAGATGGTCGACAACACGCTCTTGTCGATCGCGCTGCCCACGATCGGTCGCGACCTCGGCAGCGGCACGACCGCGCTGCAATGGGTCACCGGCGCGTACTCGCTGACCTTCGGCGGCCTGCTGCTCACGGCCGGGTCGATGGCCGACCGGCTGGGCCGCCGTCGGGTGCTGCTCATAGGACTCGCCGTGTTCGGCTCGCTGAGCCTGTGCGTCGTCCTGGTCACCACGGCGGGCGAGCTCATCGCCCTGCGCGCCGCACTCGGCATCGCCGCCGCGGCCATGGCCCCGATCACGAACTCGCTGGTCTTCCGCCTGTTCGACGACAAGGCCCTGCGGATGCGCGCCATGACGGTGATGATCGTCGTCGGCATGTCCGGCTTCGTTCTCGGGCCGTTGCTCGGCGGCACCGCGCTGGCCCATGTGCGCTGGGAGTGGCTGCTGGTCGTCAACGCCCCGATCGCGCTGATCGCCTGCATCGGCGTGCGGCTCGGCGTCCCGGCAGACCGACCGGAGGACCTCACCAAGGACGCGCTCGACGTGCCGGGCGCCGTCCTGAGCGTCAGCGCCATCGGGCTCGCCTGCTACTCGCTGACCAGCGGTGTCGAGCACGGCTGGCTCTCCTCGATCACCCTCGCGTCGATCGCGGGCGCCGTGGTGGCGGCGACGGCGTTCATCCTCCACGAGCGGCGCAGCGCCGCACCCATGCTGGACCTGAAGCTCTTCACGAACGGCACCGTCCGCGGCGCCACCATCGCGCAGATCGGTACGTCCATCGCGATGGCCAGCGTGATGTTCGGACTGATCCTCCACTTCCAGTACGCCTACGGCTGGAGCCCGGTACGGGCCGGCCTGGCCAACCTGCCGATCATCGTGACCATGCTCGTCGCGACTCCGCTGTCCGAATGGCTCGGGCGCCGGTTCGGCCACCGCATCGCGTGCCTGGTGGGGGCGGCCTGTCTGGCCGGTTCGCTGGCGGGACTCTCCTGGGGGGTCGACCACGGGTACGCGGCCATCGCCGTCTGCATGGTGCTCATGACCGTGGGCCTGCGCACCGTGATGACGATCTGCGCGGTCGCGCTCGTCGATGCGATGCCGAGCAACCGCACCTCCATCGGCGCCGCCCTGAACGACACCGCACAGGAGGTCGGCTCCAGCGTCGGCACCGCCGTCGTCGGCACCCTGATCGCAGCGCTGGTCACCACCCAGCTCCCCGCCGGAACCTGGAGCGGCGACCTCGTCGCGTCCTTCTTCCACGGCGAACGGATCACCTATGCCGTCCTCGCGGTCGTCGTCGGACTGATCGCGGCCACCGGCGCTCTGAGCCTCACCGACTCCCGCACCGTCGAGGAAGCACCTGTCGAGGAAGCCGCCTGACGGCGGAGAGTCCGGTGCGGGGGCGACGGAGTGCCGGGGTCATCCCGCGGGCAGACACACGACGAATCTGGCCCCGGCGGTGTGCCGGTGGTCGAATCTCAGATCTCCGTCGGCGGAACGGGCGAGACGCCTGGCCAGGGGCAGTCCCAGACCCGCGCCGCTGTGCCCGTCGCCGGGGTCGGCCCGGCGGCCGGGTTCGAAGAGGTGGGGCATGAACGGGGGCGGCACGCCCGGTCCGTCGTCGGTGACCTCGATCCGTACGCCGTCGGACGTGTCGTGCACCCGGACGGTGACGCTGGCTCGGGCGTAGCGGCACGCGTTGGCGAGGAGCGGGCTGACGATGCGTTCGAGGAGTGCGGGTGCGACGCCGATCGTCGGGCACGACCCGTCGACCACGATCGTCAAGTGCGCCGGCGGGCAGGAGGTCTCGGCCAGTCGACGCAGGGCGGTGAGGGATTCGGCTGTACCCGGAGTGCCGGGGGAGCCGTCGCGGGCGTCGTCCAGGAGCGTGTCGCAGATCGTGCGCATGGAGACGGCGGCATCGGTGATGACCTGATGGGTGGCGCGGGTCTGATCGGCGGTACGTGGGCGGCTCTGCCACCAGTCGAGTTCGGCGATGATGCGGCTCAGCGGGGTACGGAGTTCGTGCGACAGCTCCCCGGTGAGCTGCTGTTCGTGACGCAGGAGGGTACGGATCCGGTCGAGCAGGGAGTCCAACGACGTGCCGAGGCGCGTGAGTTCGACGGGATGCCCCTTGCTGCCGAAGCGTTCCGCCGAGGCCACGGCACTCCACTGGGCGGCCTGGTCGGTCATCGCGCGGACCGGGCGGAGCGCCCGCCCGACGGCCAGCCGCGTGAGCGCGTAGGTCGAGGCGAGCATGACGGCGTCCAGAGCGAGCGATCCGAGGAGCAGCGTGTCGGCCGAACTCCGGTACGGGGAGAGGTCCAGAGCGGCGATCACCGTCGCCTCGCTGTGTCCCCCGGCCACCGGGAGCGCGCACAGCCGGAACGGTCGGTGGGACGTGGTCGTGATGCAGACCCGACCCGGGTGTGCCGCCAGTCGGTCGGCGACGTGCGTCAGTGGGCTCGCGGTGCCCGGCGGTGCCTCCAGCAGACGGGGACCCGCGTAGATCCACACGTTCGTGTCCAGCAGGTTGTCGTGGGACGACTCCATGACCCGCACAGTCGTGCCCGTGGTGTCGATCGTCGTGGCGACAGCCGCCGCGCGCGTGCGCAGCTCGTCGTCCGCCTGGTGCTGAAGCCGTTGCTGGGCCACGGCGTTGAAGGCCAGCGTGAGGACCGTCATCAGCAGGGCGGCCGTCGTGAGCGCCACCAGGGACAGCCGGCCCCGCAGTGTCCGGGGTGTCAGGAAGCGCAGCAGGTCGCGTGCGGCGCGCATCGGCGGGTGGTTCGCCCGACTCATGACAGGTGATGCCCGACGCCGCGGGCCGTGCCGATCGTCCGGTCGCTGCCCGCCGCGCGCAGCTTGCGACGGAGCCTCGTCAGGTACTGGTCGAGTGTGTTGTCGTGCACCTGGGCGCCTTCGGGCCAGGCCGCCCGGACGAGCTCACGACGTCGCACGATGCCTCCGGAAGCGGCGATCAGCGCGGCCAGGATGCGGAACTCGGTCGGCGTCAGTTCGACCCGGACACCCCGGACGCTCACCACGTGCCGGACCGCGTCCAGCATCAGGTCGCCCGTGGTGGCCGGCGCCGACGGGGCGGTCCGCTTGATGACCGCGCGCAGCCGGGCCGCCAGCTCCGTGAGGTGGAACGGCTTCGGCAGGTAGTCGTCGCCTCCGGCGGAGAATCCGGCCAGCCGGTCGGGAAGCCGGTGACGCGCGGTCAGGAAGATGACGGGTGAGACGAATCCGTTGGCGCGCATCGCCTGGCAGACGTCCCGCCCGTCGGCGTCGGGCAGACCGACGTCGAGGACCGCGGCGGCGACGGCGTCGGTCGCCAGCCGCAGGGCGGTGGCGCCGTCCGGCGCGGGGATCGTGTCGAAGTCCTCCTCGCGCAGTCCGCGCACCAGGACGTCACGCAGGGCGTGATCGTCCTCCACGATCAGGATCGTGTGACGCATGGCCCTCCCTCCGCGGTGTCTCTGTGACGGTCGGACCGGGGGTCAGCCGACGGGGGAGCCACCGGGCCGTCGCGCCCAGGCACAGGCCCAGCCATCCCAGGGCGAACAGCCATCCGCCGACGACATCGGTGAACCAGTGGACTCCCAGGTAGATCCGCGTGAGTCCGACCAGGACACCCCAGACGCCGATGACCACGGCGAGGACGACTCTGCCGGGAGGCCGGCGCACGCACACGGCGACGACGAGCAGCCCTGCCGTGAGGGCGGCCGTGGTGGTGTGACCGGACGGGAACGCCCACCCCGAGGCATGTGTCTCCCAGACCGGACTCGGCGGCCGGGGCCGCGCGACGATCGCCATCAACCCGTAACGCAGGGCCTGCCCGATCCCCAGGAAGGCCACGCAGATCGAGGCGGCCACCAGTCGCTGCCGTCTGCCGCGTCCCGCGACCACCCCCGCCAGTACGGCCAGCGCGTAGGGAACGACGCCGGTTCCCGTGTCGGTGATCCCGCGGGCGAGCGCCACGACCACGTCGGGCCGGTGGTGGACGGACCAGGTGAGCAGGCCGCTGTCCCACAACAGGGGCATGCCGTCATGCCCCACGACGACCATGGTCAGGACGCCGAGAGCGACCCAGGCGCCCAGGCCGCAGCCTCCGGCGACCTCGGCCACATCGCCGCGCTTCATGACGCCACCACCAGCGGTCGCAGCCGGGTGGCCGTGATGCGCGGCGCCAGGGACTCGGGCAGCCGCCGCAGCGCGTACATGGCGAGGAGCGCCACCAATGACCCCACCAGCAGGCCGGCCACCGCGTCGTGCGGGTAGTGGACACCGACCCAGACCCGCGCGGCGGCCATCGCGCAGGCGGCCGCCACGGCGAGGGCGCCGAGTCGGCGGCCGACGAAGAGAAGGGCTACGGCCGCCGCTGCGGCGATCGCGGCGTGGTTGCTGGGGAAGGACCAGTCGCCGTGCGCGGGGCACGCCTCCAGCGTGCTCACCCTCAGACCCCGGCAGGGGCGGTCCTCCCGTACCAGCGACTTCACCACCATGTCGATCCCGAAGGCGAGGACGACGACGAGCGGCACGGCCAGCGCGCGCACCGCCGCCGCGGGGCTCACGCGCCGGGCTCCCCACCATCCGACGGCCATGAGAAGGGCGAACAGCGCGAGGCCGTACGTCGACCACGCGGACACGGCGCTGTCGAGCCACGAGGGAGACTCGCGGGCCAGGTCCACCACGTCGGTGTAGGCGGAACCGTCGATCGAGGAGCCGCCGAGAGCCAGGATCATCCGTTGGACTCCCGGGTCTTGGAGGCACGGCGCGAGCGGTACACCTCGGACGCGAGCGGGATCAGCGACACGATCACGATCACCGCGACGATGGGCAGCAGATAGCGGTCCACGTTCGGTACGGAGGAGCCCAACGCGTAGCCCGCCAGAACCAGCCCCATGCTCCAGACGAGTCCGCCGACCACCTGCCAGAGGGTGAAGGTCCGCACCGGTACTCCCAGCGCGCCGGCCATCGGGTTCAGCACCGTGCGGACCACCGGTACGAAGCGGGCCAGCATGATCGCCTTCGCGTAGCCGTACCGCTCGAGCAGTTCCTGTGCCCGGCTCGCCCCCTCGTGGAGACGTGTCGAGCGACTGCGCTCAAGGAGGGCGCCCCCCGCCCTTCTGCCCAGGACGTATCCGCACTGGGAACCCGCCAGTGCCCCGACCGCCGCCGCGACGAGCAGCGGACCGAGGGAGAGTTGCAGGCTGCGGTCCGCGCTGCCGGTGCACAGCAGGCCCGCGGTGAACAGCAGGGAGTCGCCGGGCAGGAAGAACCCGATCAGCAGCCCGGTCTCGGCGAACAGGATCACGCCGACTCCGATCACGCCGAACGCGGTGAGCAGAGATTTCGCGTCGAGCACGTTGACGGCCAACTGCGAGGCCAGGTCCGTGATCATGTTCGGGAGCCCTTCGTTTCCGTTGGCCGCCCGGCGGGAGGGGACGACGTCGGCGTGCGACTACAGTTCCGTAGACGGTCTACTGAACTGTAGACGATGGTGAGGGGTGGGAAGTTCCCCGCGCCGCGGTGCCTGGGGTGACATCGCGAGCTGTTCACGGCCGCAGTGGCCGGACGGGCCGTGACCGGCCGACGATCCGGCTCGCCGCCGTCTTCTGGAGCAGCTCGTAAGACCTACGGGCAGGGAAATGTCGCGCCGTACGTCCCGGGTGAGGGTCGCCCTGAGAGCGGTCGGGCGTTCAGGAAGCTTTCAGGCGGGCGCTGACAAGGTCGGAAGACCGCGGTCGTCCTCGGACGGCTGCCTCTCCCTTCCGCAGGATCAGGAGTGTCCGGCCGTCGCCGCCGACCTCGTGGAGCCCAGAAAGAACCCCTATGAAGATCACGTTTCTGATCCACAACGTCTACGGGATCGGCGGAACCATCCGCACCACCCTCAATCTCGCCGGCGCCCTGGCCGACCGGCATGAAGTGACCGTCGTCTCCCTGCTGCGGCACCGCGCGCGCCCCCGGTTCGCGATCGACCCCCGGGTGACCGTCGTGCCCCTGGTCGACATCCGCGCGGAGGCGGCCGACGCGACCGATCCGCTGCACCGGCAGCCCGCCGAGGTCTTCCCCGCCGCCGAAGGCCGGTACAAGCAGTACAGCCGCCTCACCGACCGCCGGGCCGAGGAGTACCTGCGCGACTGCGACGCGGACGTCGTCATCGGCACCCGCCCCGGAATCAACGTGTACCTCTCCCGCTTTGGTTCGCCCCGCGCGCTGCGGATCGCCCAGGAACACCTCACCCACGACACGCACAACAAGAAGCTGCGAGCCCAACTGGCGCGCCACTACCGCGCCCTGGACGCGGTGGTCACCACGACCGAGGCCGATGCGACGGTCTACCGGGCGAGGATGCGTCTGCCCGGTGTGCGGATCCTCGCCATACCCAACGGTGTGCCCGAACCCGACGTCGCGCCCGTGGACGGCACCGCCAAGGTCATCGCCGCGGCCGGCCGACTGGTGCGTGCCAAGCGGTTCGACCTGCTCATCGAGGCGTTCTCCACGGTCGCCGCCAAGCACCCGGACTGGAGCCTGCGCCTGTACGGCACCGGCGCCGACCGGGAACGGCTGCAACGGCTGATCGACGACCAGGACCTGGGCGGCCGCGCGACGCTGATGGGCGTCGTCTCCCCGATCGAGACGGCCTTCACTCAGGCGTCCATCGTCGCCAGCGCCTCGGACGCCGAGTCGTTCGGCATGACCATCGTCGAGGCGATGCGCTGCGGAGTTCCGGTGGTCGCCACCGACTGCCCGCTCGGCCCCGCTGAGATCATCGAGGACGGGGTCGACGGGCTGCTGGTCCCCATGAACGACGAGCACGCCCTCGCGGCCGCCCTGCTCGACCTGATCGCCGACCCGGCGAACCGACGCCGCATGGGTGAAGCGGCCCTGGCCTCCGCCCGCCGCTTCGACCCCGCCGCACTGTCGCTCACCTACGACGAGCTCTTCACCGGCCTGGCCGCCACGCGTCGGGCGCGTGCCTGGCAGCGTGGGCGGGCCGCGTGGCGGGCACGTGCGGGGCGGGCCCTGCGCGGACTCCGTCGCTGAGACGGTGGACGAGGCGCCGCGCAGCCAGCCGGTACGGCCGGTGCGGCATAGGAGCTGCCACCAAGCGGTCAGGATGCGTTCAGGTGTCCGCTGACACCGTCGGCTCCATGACCTACGAAATCTCCGAGACACCCGAGGCCGAGCGGGGCGCGGGCGCCGCCCGGCGGGCACCCCGGCTGCGCTGGAACAAGGTGCCCGAAGTCACCGCGTACTTCTGGATCATCAAGGTGCTGTGCACGACAGTCGGCGAGACCGCGGCCGACCTGCTCAACGAGAAGGCGGGCCTGGGCCTGACCGGCGTGTCCCTCCTGATGAGCGCGTTGCTGGCGGTCGTCCTGGTGGTCCAGTTCCGTACGAAGGCCTACAGCGCCGGCGTGTACTGGCTCGCCGTGGCCCTCATCAGCGTCGTCGGCACGCTCATCAGCGACAACCTCACCGACAACATGGGCGTCCGGCTGGAGACCAGCACCACGGTGTTCGCGCTGGCCCTCGCCGTCGTCTTCGTCGTCTGGCACCGGCGCGAGGGAACGCTGTCGATCCACAGCATCGACACCACCGGCCGTGAGGCCTTCTACTGGCTCGCGGTCCTGTTCACCTTCGCCCTGGGAACAGCGGCAGGCGACCTCGTGGCCGAGCGCATGAACCTCGGATACCGGCTCTCCGCCGTCCTGTTCGCCCTGGCCATCGCCGCCGTGGCACTCGCTCACTTCACGCTGGGCCTGAACGCGGTCTGGAGCTTCTGGATCGCGTACGTGCTGACCCGGCCGCTCGGCGCCTCGATGGGCGACTACCTCTCGCAGCCGACCGGCGACGGAGGCCTCGGCCTCGGCACGGTGGTGACCAGTGTGCTGTTCCTCGCCGTCATCCTCGGCATGGTCGTCTACCTCGCGGTGACGCGGAAGGACGTGCTGGAGGCGCGGGACGGTGCCGTCGCCCGTCGAGCCGGCTGACCGGAGCGGCACACCAGCCGGAACCCGCGCCGGCGTGGCAACGGGGCGCGCCGCGTTCTGTTGCCACGCCGGCGCGGGTTCCGGGGGCGGTCGGCGCGGGCCTGCCGGCGCTTACGGATCCCTCTCCTCGCGCTGCCGGGGACCTGCGGGGACGCTCGGTGGCGCTCGATGCGGTCTAATGGAACCGCGCACACGGGGCAGGCCTGTACCGCTTTTCGCTGGTCGTCATCTCAGCCCCGGATCCGCGCGACCCTCAACTCCGGACGGTTGTGCATGACCTCTGTCTCACCCGGCTCCGCTTCCGCCCAGCCGACGCGGATCTCACCCGGCTCATCGACCGCACCACAGCACCAGAATCTCTTCCTTCAGCCGCAGTACACGGTCGAGCTGCCGCCACTGGAAGACGAAGAGGAGACCTTCTCGCCGCCGCCCTCGACGCAACGGCGACGTGGAGATGCCCGAGGCCGGTAACGGTGCCGCGCGCCAGAGGCGGTCTTGCTGCGGCAGCCTTTGAGGGCCTGCCGCAGCAATCGCGCTGATGCCTGACGTACGTCGCCCGAGGGCTTGGGTCTGAGGCAGCGCGGAGGATGTCGGCGGTACGCCTCACCGCTCTCGCTGCCGGTCCTGCCCCCGGCTCTTCAGCACGTGCCGCCTCCAACCGGGTCTTCCACCAGTTGTCGATCACCGACGGCGGGTGCAGACCTGACGTCAGGCTTCGCGTCTCACGCACACGAACGCATGGGCGGGAACGACGGGCTCGCCGGGTGTCGGGTCGATGGCGCCGATCCTGATGGCCACCGTCGCCACAGGGATCGGGGTGTTCACCGCCCGCGGGCGCATCAGGCGCCAACGGTGCGGGGGAGGGACCTTCTTGGCGGGCAACTCGAACGTCGCCAGTTCGACCCAACGGTCGTAGTTGGTCGGACAGCAACGTACCGGCGCGCTGCAACGCCGGCACGTACGCGGCTCGGCCCAATCCACGTCATCCGGGTCGAACGCGGGCTCCGGCGCCGCCGTGGCGCCCTCGCTCAGGGCAAGCTCGTTGGCGACCTTGTTCCAGCACCTGTCGCAGAGTTCGGCGGACAGGCGAATGATCCGTCCCCGCTCACGAACGTCGGGCCCGTTCGAGGAGCACAACAGGCATTCAGGCAGGCTGACACTGTTGAGAACCGCCATTTTCCGAGTGTGAGTGCCTGGTACAGCTTTGAGACAGGGCGCCTTTCGGCCTTATTCGGCAAAGTCGCACTGCACGCGGCACATCAGGGCGCACGCGGCCCTACCGCATCAGACCACCACGTACTCCGGTACGTGTCACGGCAGTCCGGCCTGCGTCGAGGGTCCTGCTTCCCGCGCCCGAGAGCATGCGGAACAGGCCGGAAACGGTGCGGTTGGCACAGCAGGCCGCCCGCACCGGACCGGGCTCGACATCCCGCTTCCGCTCCCGTTCCCCAGCGCCGCGCTGGAGTCCGGCGGGCCTCAGTGGCTGAATGAGGAGCCGAAGTGGGCGTCCGCCTGCGGCGTGCCGAGGCCGGCGGGGTTGAAGGTCGCGATGTTGCTGGTGACCGGGCCGTTCTTCGAGCCGCGCAGGACCCAGGCCGCGCCGGAGTCGACCTTCGGGGCGTCCTCCCACGGGGCGGCGACGATCAGATCCGCGCGGTTGTTGTCGTTGACGTCGGCGAGCTGTACCTCTTCGCCGAAACGGTCGCCCTGCTCCGATGCGCCGGGCACACCACTGGTGGACTGGGAGAACGCGAGGGCTCCACTGCCTGTCGGCCCCTTGGGCCCGCCCTTGAGGAGCACGACGCTGCCCGCCGAGTCGGTGCTGCCGATGTCTTCCCCGGGCACCCCGACGGCGAGGTCCGGGTAGCCGTCGCCGGTGACGTCGCCCGCTGCCAGTGCGAGGCCGAACTCGTCCCCGGTCTCGTTGACACCGGGGACCCCCGGAGTGTTCTGCGTGATGGTCGTCGTCCGGGTGGAGAGGCCGGAGGACGAGCCGTAGCGGATCTCGACCGTACCGGGGCGGTTGGTGATGTCCTCCTGGCTCGTGCCGAACTTGAAGGTGGCGAAGTCACCGAACCCGTCACGGTCGAAGTCGGCGACCACACCTCCTGAGGAGGGGGTGATCGCTCCCGGCACACGGGTGACGGAGCCGTCCTTGCCACCCTTCCAGAGGCGGGTGCCGTGTCCCATGTCCTCGAAGCCGTGGGTGGTGAGGATGTCGTCGGCTCCGTCACCGGTCACGTCGCCCACGATGAACTCGTAGCGTGAGTCCTCCTCGTCCTCGAAGGGGACGATGGTGCGGCCCGACGACGTGCCGGTCCGGGAGATCGGGCCGAACTCCACGCCCACCAGGCCGGTGCCGACGACCAGGTCCGCGTGCCCGTCACCGTTGATGTCACCGGCGGCCAGCGGGCCGTTGTGCGGGGGGAGCGAGAGTGCCACGGAGTCCTTCAGTCCCGTGGGCGAGCCCCACAGGATGATCGTCGGTCCGTTCTCCGACCCGACGACGAGATCGGTGTACCCGTCGCCGTCGAAGTCCCGGGCGGCGCTCACGCGGCCGAAGGAGTCGTAGTTCACGGCGTCACCGGGTATGCCCGCGGAGGCGCGGCTGATCACCTGGGGGCGCTTGGTGTCGACACCGCCGATGGATCCGTACAGGACGGTGACGTACCCGGCGTCGTCCTTGCCGTTCACGGTGCCACCGGGCGCCGCGACCGCGATGTCGGCGTACCCGTCGGCGTTGAAGTCCGTGACCGGCACAGCCGCCACCGGAGCAGCCCCGGCCGGGCCGGCGGCGCACACGGCACCCGTGACGAGCGCCGCGACAGCGACTGCGATGGTGAGAGAACGGCGCACTGACGAGCCTCCGTGAACAACGGGACGTACCACTGACGACTGGATGACCGTCGAGGGGGCGATTTGGTTGTACGCGTCCACCGGCGAATCCTGGTCGCGATCAGGACGCACCGACGAAGCGAAGGAGACCTGTGATCACCCAGGGAGCCGAAGTCTCCGGCCGATGCGCCGACTGCGCCGGGACCACTACGTGCGACGTGGGTCAGTTCGTCGACCACGGAACGCTTTCCTGGACGGTGGAAGGGCGATGCGCGGACTGCTCGAGTGCCTGGTGCGAGCAGGGTGAAGGTCCCGTCACACCCGAGAGCATTCGACAGGCGTTGCTCCAGGAGCACGGGCCGACGCGGCTCCGTCTGACGGGCGACGCGCCGAGCCTCGTGCCCGTGCTGCGGAGCCTTCGTGCCCTGCACGGGTTGTCCCTGGGGGAAGCACGGGTCGCGGCCACGCGCCTTGCCGCGACCGGCTTCGTCGGCACCCTGGTCGAGGTGGAGATCCTGGCGCTCCATCTGCGGAGTCGCGCTGTCGCGGTGGCCGTGGAACCGGGGGAACAGCCGACGACCGCGGACCGGCGCGAACGGTCGGAAGGCGACTCTGCAACGACCCCTTTGGCAGCCCTCCCTACTTCCAGTCGCCGAACAGGCCGGAACTGAGCTGTGCGGTGCAGATGTTGTAGCCGCCGGCCGCGTGACCCTTCTTCGTGTTGCCCGCGACCGTGACCGAGCAGCGAATGTCGCCGGACCCCTGCAGTTGTGCGGTGAGTGAGTAGTACAAGGCGTCCTCGTTGAAGGGCAGAGTGGTCTCGAACCTGCCGTTCTTCCAGGTGCCTTTGCGGCTGTCCGTGTCGGAGCCGTACGTGATGTCCAGCGGGCCGAGGGCACCGGCCGGCGCTGTGCCCCACGCTTTGAAGACGACGAGCTTCTTCTCCGTCCCCTGTTTCTTGCCGGCGCTTCGGCCACTGCTCTTGTGCGTGTCCGCGGAAGACGTCTCGCTCTTCGAAGCGGACGACGTGGACTTGGTCGAGTCCGAGCCGCCACTGGCGACCGCGGCGATGATGCCGATGACTACGAGCACTCCGGCACATCCGAGGCAGCCGAACCCCACGACCTTCCCCCGGCCGGACTTCTTGGGTGGCTGAGGCGGGAACGGCGGCTGCTGTCCGTAGGGCTGCTGAGGTCCTCCCCAGCCGGGCTGCTGCGGCGGCTGCTGCGGGTGGCTCATGGTTCCCCCTGAGGTGGTGCGGTGAATGTGCGATGTGTGACTCAAGGGGCCCGGCATGCGGTTGCCGCCGAAGGCGGGGTTCATCCGATCGTGTGGAGCGAGCCCGTCGATCAGTGCCGCAGGCGCAGGAACGGCGTCCACGAGCCGCCGCGGCCCCCGTTCTCTCGCGTCCCCAGGGTCGGCGAAGCCACGTCCGGATGGGGTCGGACGGGTGAACCCCGCGCGGCGAGTTGTCGGGATGTGCCGGGCACGGCGGGGAATGTGCAGGCTGTCCGTTGCTGATCTCCCGCGAGGGCAGTTGTCCCGGGGACAGCAACCAGCCGAGGGAAGGAACCCGCTCCGTGTCTGCCGAACTCTCCGACGACCTGAAGAAGCTCATCGACGACAACCCGGTCTTCGCCACCATCGCCACGATCCAGCCGGACGGCAGTCCGCAGCTGACGATCACCTGGCTCGGCCGGGACGGCGATGACCTGTTGGTCTCCACGACCGTGGGCCGCCGCAAGGAGAAGAACCTGCGGGACGACCCGCGGATCACCGTCATGATCAACCCGCCGAACGCGCCCTACACCTACGCCGAGATCCGCGGCACGGCCACGCTGACCACGGAGGGCGGTCAGGAACTCATCGACGAACTGTCGCGGAAGTACACCGGCAAGGACTACGCGGACTTCAACTCCGCCTCGAAGGACGACGCCGAGCGCGTCGTCGTCCGCGTGACCCCGCGCAAGGTGGTCGGCTCGATCTGATCCGGGCGGCGCCATCCCGGATACGGGACGGACGTCCGTCGCGTCCCTCCCCGACCCCCGGCCCGGGGAAGGGGCGCGCCCGGCCCAGCCCTCGGACGGCCGCGCCTTCCGTGGCCGGCCGTCAGGGACCCGCGAGTTCCGGTGTCCGCTCGTCGACCGGTGCGGCTGCTCGGCGGGGGAGCAGCAGGGGGGTCGTCAGCAGGAGGACACCGGCGAGGGCCAGGGCGGTGCGGGGGCCGAGCAGGGCGGCGAGTGCTCCCCAGAGCGCGGTGAGGAGCGCCGTCGTCGCCTTCGTCGTCACGGTCCACGCCGTCAGCGTCCGGGCCACCCGGTCGGGCGCGGTGCGCTGGAGGCGGTAGGTCGCGTAGACCGGGTTGAAGACCCCGCAGCAGAAGATCAGCCCGAGTTCGACACCCATGACCAGCAGCAGTCCCGGGGTTCCGGATCCGATGAAGGCCAGCCCGATGGGCCAGATCGCGCGCAGTGTTCCGGCCCCGCGCAGGATCCGGTGCTGACCGAACCGGGCGGCGAGCGGCCGGGCCAGACGTGAGCCGAGCAGGCCGCCGACGGAGGGTGCGGCGAAGGCGAGACCGTACTGCCACGGCTCGTATCCGAGCCGGCTGAGCATGAGGACGGCGAGCAACGGTTCCGTGGCCATCACCAAGCCGTTGAACAGAGCGGTGTTGAAGAACAGCGGGCGCAGGGTCCCGTCGGCGAGGATGTAGCGCCACCCGTCGAGCAGGTCGCGGACCCGCATGCGCCGTGCCTCCCGCCGTTCGGGCAGGGGTTCGCGGGCTCCCGACGCGCGGATGCCGAGGGCCGAGAGGAGGTAGGTGACCGCGTCGGCCACCACGGTGGCCACCGGGCCGAGGATCCCGATGGCCGCGCCTCCCAGCGGCGGGCCGATGATCGCGGTCGTCCAGGCCGTGGACTCGAAGCGCGCGTTGGCGACGAGCAGATCCTCCGACGGCAGCAGCGTCTTCAGGTAGGCGCCCGAGGCGGCGCGGAAGGTGATGTCACCCGCCGCCACCACCACGGACACCAGCAACAGCTGAACGAAGGTGAGCGCACCGCACGCGAAGGCGACCGGGATCGTCAGAAGCGCCGCGAACCGCACCAGGTCCATGGTGATCAGCACCGGCCGCTTGCGGCGGAACTCCACCCACGGGCCGAGCGGCACCGCCACCGCCGCACCCACCGCCGCTCCCACGGAGGAGAGCGCGGCGACCCGGGCCGGGCCGGCGTGCAGTACCTGGATGGCGATCAGCGGGAACGCGCCGAAGGCGAGCCACGTGCCGAGCGCGCTGGTTCCGTACGCTCCCCAGAGCCAGCCGAACGGCCGCCCCAGCCGCTGCCCGAGCAGCCGTCCGAACGGCCTTCGGGGCTGCCGGCCACTCTTCATGCCCTGAGTTCCTCGCTTCCCACCCGTACAACCATTGCGCGATCAGGAGCATCAAAGCGGGCGGCTTCCGCTGGATCAAACAACCGCGGGACCACCCGCTCACAACTATTGGTTGTGTACGTAGGGTGGCGGAATGGACCTCGACACCGTTCGGACCTTCGTCGCCGCCGCCGACGCGGGGCAGTTCCAGGAGGCCGCCGCCGAGCTGGCGATCACCCAGCAGGCCGTCTCGAAACGCATCGCGGTACTGGAGCGCAACCTGGGGGTGCGGTTGTTCACCCGCACCCCGCGCGGCGCCGAGCTCACCATCGACGGCCAGGCGTTCCTGCCCCACGCGCGCGAGCTGCTGCGCGTCGCCGAACGCGCGCTCGCGTCGGTCCACACCGTGCGGCGCGCGTTGCGCGTCGACGTGATCGCCTCGCGCGGCGCGGCGGCGGGCCTGCTGCGCGGTTTCCACCGGGCGCATCCCGAGATCGAACTCGACGTGGTGATGCTGTTCGACATCGAGACGGCCGTCGCCGCCATCCGCTCGGGCACCATCGACGCGTCCTTCCGCGCCGTCGCCGTCCCGGACAAGCCGCTGCCGCCGGACATCGCATCCGTCCGGGTGCTGGACGAGCCGCTTCAGCTGATGACCGGACCCGCCCACGCGCTGGCGGGCGCCCGGTCGGTCACCGTCGCGCAACTCGTGGGGCACCGGATCTGGATGCCGGGCATCGTCCCTGGTACCGAGTGGGCTGTCTTCTACGACGACCTGGTCGCCGAGTTCGGTCTCACCATCGAGGCGACCGGCCCCAACTTCGGCTCGGACGCCCTTCTGGACACCATCGCCGACACCCCGGCCCTGGCCACCTTCATGGGCGAGCACACCCGCCACGTCTGGCCCGCCGGCTACGGGCTGCGCATGATCCCGGTGACCGACCCCATGCCGGTCTACCCGCACTCCCTCCTGTGGCACCGCGACAACCCCCATCCCGCGTTGGCCACCCTTCGTACCCATCTGGCCGCCTCGGACGCCGGCTACGGCGCGGCCGGCACGTGGGTGCCGGACTGGGTGTCGGAGAGCTGAACGGAGCCGCCACGCGGGACGGGAGGCAGAGGCCGGACCTCGGCCGCTGTCGCCCCGACCTCCCGGTGGTCAGCTCGTACCGAGCATCTCGGACGTGAGAACGGTCCCGCCCAGGCCCCAACCGCCCTCAGCCACCTCGTCGATGACCACCAGCGTGTTGGCCCGGGCGCGTTCGCCGTAGACCTCCGCGTAGGCGGCGGTGACCGCGTCGATGAGCTTCTTCTTCGACTCCGGGGTCAGGGTGTGGGCGGGCACCTTCAGGTTGGCGAACGGCATGACAACTCCTGCTTTCTGCTTGGCGTTTGGGTGACGTGGACTTTTGGGACCGGCTTGGATCCCGTCGGCTGTGGAGGCCGGCGCGGGCGGTGCGGTCGGCTCCACCTCGTTGGTGGTGAGACCGACGCCGCCGCAACCGGCGCGCAGACGCGGCACCCTCCCTGCCCCAGTCCGTGCGTATCGAAGATTCTGCATATTGAAATCGGCGATACGGTGACGCTACCACGCCGTGCGTAACGTCGTTACTCATCACGCGTATCCTTGATCTCATGGATACGGACGCGACGATCCGCGCGGCGATGATCGAAGCCGCCCTGCGGCAACTGGCGGGCTCCTCGGACCATGACGTGGCGACCCGTGCCGTCTGCGAGGCCGTCGGCGTGACGCAGCCGGTGCTCTACCGGCTCTTCGGTGACAAGCGCGGGCTGCTCGACGCGGTGGCGGATCACGGCTACGAGCGATACACCGCGCTGAAAACAGCCAAAGAACGGACCGAGGAGCCGGTCGCCGATCTGCTGGCCGGCTGGGACGGGCACATGGCGTTCGCCGAGGAGAATCCGGCGCTCTACCGGCTGATGTTCGCCCCCCGGCCGGGGTCGCACTCCACCGCGCGGAAGCAGGTGTTCGACCTGCTCGTCGCAGAACTCGTGCGCTGTGCGGCGGTGGGCGCGCTCAAGGTCGATCCCCGTATCGCGGCCGAGTTGATCCTGTCCGCGAACGTCGGCCTCGCGCTCAACCAGATCGCGACACCGTCATTGTTCGACGATCCGACGGTCTCCCACCTGATGAGGGACGCGGTCTTCGCCAGGGTGCTCGGCCGGTCGAGCACCGCGGACGAGGGTGACGGCCTGCGTTCCGCTGCCCTCCGCCTCCGCGCTCAACTGGACCTGAACGGAACCGAAGCCCTCGAACCCGTGGAGACCGCCCTGCTGGTTCGCTGGCTCGACCGCATCGCGGCGCCAGGCCGTGACGGCACGACCTGAGCGGAACCGTCGGCGTGAGATCCCGGCCCCTTCGTCAAGCGGTGCTGGAGGTCCGCTGTTGCGAGTTGGCTGGAACAGGCCCCTGCGGAGCCCTGAGAAAACAACCAGGCGACCGGTATATTTTTGTGCGTCCGGTGACGAAGACGTCGGTGTTGTGTGACCGCTGGGGGGCGACGTTGATGGAGTGTGTCCGAACGGATGTCGTGATCGTGGGCGGTGGCCCCGTGGGGCTGCTGCTCGCGACCGAACTGGCCGGCTACGGGGTGCGGACGGTCGTGCTGGAGGAGAGGGCCCAGGTGTCCGGCCGTCCCAGGGCGACCACCCTGCATGCTCGTACGGCCCAGGTCCTGGCGCGCCGGGGGTATCTGCCCGCCCCCGCGCTCCCGTTGACCGAGGGGCCGGTGTCCGCTCTCTTCCACTTCGCGGGCCTCTGGGGTCTGGAGCTGACCGCCCCGGCCGGTGAACCGGAGCCGCTGCTCAAGCGGCCCCAGGCCGTCCTTGAACGGGACTTCGAGGAGCGCGCCCGCGCCGCGGGAGCACTGGTGCTGCGTGGGTACCGCGTGGTCGGCCTCGAACACGGCGAGCGATCGGTCGTGGTGACGGCCGAACACCCCGGGGGAAGCGGCGAGTTCGAGGCCGCGTACGTCGTCGGGGCCGATGGTGCCCGGAGCACCGTACGGGCCCTCGGCGGGATCCCCGTCGACGAGTCCGCCCCGACCGTGGCCGCGATGGTGGGGGTCGTGCGGTGCGCGGGGGAGGGAGTCCCCGAGCCGGGATGGCATCGCACCCCGCGCGGCTGGGCCGTCGCCAAGGAGACGAAGGGCGGCCGGTGGCATCTGCGGGTCGTCGACTGCCTGACGCCTGCTGCGGATCACAGGCTCCCGTTGGGACTTGAGGAGTTCCAGCGTGAGACGTCGAAGGTCATGGGCCGGAACATCGACATGGACGAACCGCGCTCGCTGAGCCGCTTCAGTGACTTCTCCCGCCTCGCCCGGTCCTACCGCTCGGGCCGGCTCCTGCTGGTCGGGGACGCCGCGCACGTTCATTTCCCCATCGGGGCACAGGGGTTGAGCACAGGCCTGCTCGACGCCCTGAACCTCGGATGGAAGCTCGCGTTCACCGTGCGGGGGGTGGCCGCCGAAGGGCTGCTGGACTCGTATGACGCGGAGCGCAGGCCGGCCGCGGCCCGCCTGCTGGAGCAGGTACGGAAACAGGTGGACCTGATGCGACCGGTCAACACGCCCGCGTCCCTCGCGGAGCTGACCGCAGCCACGGGAACCGCGGCGGACGTCGCCACCGAGGCGGTGCGGCTGGCCCTGATGGTCAGCGGGCAGGACACGGTGTTGCCGGCAAGATCGAGGTACCCGTCCCTCTGGGAGGGACGGTTCCTCTACAACCTCGAACTGGCCACGGACGACGGGCCCGTCGACGCCATCAGGCTCCTGGCGGACGGGTGTATGGCCTTGGTGCGCTTCGGGGCCACGGCCTCGAACTGGGCTCCGCCGCCGAGGTTGCGCGGTGCGTTGCGCGTGGTGCGGTCGGCACCCGTTCCCGGGCTCCCGTGTGCCGCCCTGCTGCTGCGCCCGGACGGTTACATCGCCTGGGCGGCGGACACGGCCGGGGACCTCGTCGACATCGATGAGGCGGTCGCCGCCTGGCTGACTCCGAGGAGCGGGGCCGCGAAGATGGAATCCGCCACTCCGGTCTTGACCGGGAGGGTCTCGGCGGGGGTCTAGGCCGAGAGCGGGCACGGCTTCCCTGATGCGGCTGGATTCAGGGAGGCCGGCGTCCCTGCGTGAGGTGTTCGCAGGCGATCAAGAGGCCGGAGGTGCGGCCTCGCTCCGGGCGCGGCGGGCCAGGAACTCGACCAACTTGGTCTCGCTCCGCCCGACCCGTTCCCGCTCGTCCTCGGGCAGCGAGGCCAGCGCGTCCACGAGGACACGCTTCCTCGGAACGTGCACCATCGAGCCGGAGTAGATCCGGCAGCCCGAACACCAGGCGAGCCCGACGCATCGTTCGAACATCGCCGAGTCGGACGGGTAGGAGCGGTACTGGTACGAGTGGACAGGTGTCCCGCACGCCGCACAGATCCGCTGATCCCCGTCGAAGGTCGTGTCCCACGTCCCGACCTTCGACCAGCCTCGCCGGACGTGGTGCGCTCTTCAAGTGGTCATGCCGAACATTGTCCCCCCCCGCGTCCCTCTGTGGGTCCCGATGCAGGCAATCGACAATCGACGCCGGTCCTGGGTCGTAGAGGCCGGAGAATTAGAGCGTGTTCGACTGATTAGGAATTCTGTTCGCTTCGAATTCGGGGTATGGAATCGAGCTGGCCGAATGTCGTCGAGATGCTGCCGAAAATGCTGCGATGGCCCTCGCGTGACTATTAGTGTGACGCGTAAGCGGAGTGGGGACTCCGGGGGTTGTGTGATCAGACTCGCGTGCTCTCGGTCAGGGCGCAGTCATGTCCGGACCGCGGTGAACAACGCCTATTCGTAGGGCAGTTGACGCACCGGTGATTGCAGCGGGACGGGGGGAATTCGTGCGGGCGGAATCCGGGAGAGACGACGAGAGCGGGAACCTCCGTGCCGCGTTGCGTGTCGCCGACGTACTGGACGCGGCACGCGTGATGGCCGGCTCGCCTCCGCGGACCCCTGAACAGGGCTTTGTGACAGATCTGTTGGCGGATTCGAGACCAGGGCCCCAGGCATGGCTGCGCGCGTGGCACGACGTGCAGGATGCGGAACGGGCTCGCGTCACACGGTCGGGGCTCGGCTGGATTCTCACGTCCCTGGCATCCGGGCGTTGTCCGTCGCTGCGCATTGTGGAGGTCGGCTGCGAGCGGCTCCGCATGACACGTGTCTCCTATGACGACGATCGCTCCGGGCTGGATATCCGGCACCTCGCCGAAGCGGATTGGCTCGATGCCTTATCAGCCGGAGAAGGACTTCCTCCTGCACGGCTCCTCCGCCTCTTCCTTCTCGCCGGGGGAACCGCCGCAGCAGACACGGGACTTCCCACCATGGACGACCGGGCGGCCTCTGCGCACGGCAGGGCGAACCCCGGACCCGGCGCCGAGTCCGTTGACGTCGTCGCTTCACTGGGAAGCCGCCTGTGCGCCTTCGCCCGCCGGTCTCCACCTTCGGCCGGGCCTCTCGTGCTCGTCGTACGAGCCGCCGGCTGGCCACTCGTCGAGCAGGCTGCCGAGGTGCTGCGGGCCGCCGAGGAGTCGGTACTGCGTGTGCGCTTGCCCGTCCACTGGCCCGAGACACCGGACGACCTCTTCGCGGGGCTGCCGCTGCGGCACTCCGTCTGGCTCGCGGGCGCCCACGTCGACGGCGCCTCCGGCACGGTCGGGCTGGTGCGACGCATGCTGTTCCCGGCGGGCAGCAGGCCGAGCGATCCCACGGACAACGACGGCGGCCCCGAAGCCAGGGTGTCCGTGGCGGCCCCACCGGGCGGCGCCACCGCCGGCCAGAGCGTCGCCGCGGTCGTCTCGGCCGGACCCGAGGACCCACCGTCGCACTGGAAGTCCCTCCGGGCCGACCGCCTCGAACTGCCGCCGGGCGCACGGGCCGTCCTCCGCTACCGGCTCACCGCACCGGACCGGGTGGAGCTCCGGTACGACGGTCGCCACGAGCCCGAGACGTCGCCATGGGCAGCACTCGCGCTCCACACTCCGCGCAGGCTGTCCCGGCCCCGCCCCGTCGACCTGGTGCTCGCCGTCGAGATCGCGGGGCCCCAGGCCGACGGAGGTGTGGCCGTGGAGGAGCGGCTCCAGGAAGCGGCGGCCGTCGTCGCGGCCGTACGGGACGCCGTGGGGGACGAGGACACACTCCGGATCGGACTGATCGGGTACCGCGACCACGCTCCCCTCGACCGGCCCCACCACAGCGATCCCCTCGTCCACCGGGTGGCCCTGTCGGATCCGCAGGCCGCCGAACAGGCACTCGGCGGCTGGCACCGAAGCGCGCTGCGGCACGACTTCGCCACCGGCCTCGAACACGTACCGCACGAACTGTCCTACTGGCGCGACGCGTGGCGCCCGGAGAGTCACCGGGTCCTCCTCGTCGTAGGCTCCCGGCCTCCGCATCCACGGAACCGGCCACCGCGAGTGCTCCGGCGCGGCGCGGCGGTACGCATCTGCCCGGACCGGCTGGAGTGGGAGGCCGCGCTGCGGTCGGTGCGGCACTACGACGGCGTCGCCTGTGTCGCGGTCGTCGACGAGCCGACGTGGATGGACCGGCTGGCGGGCGAGCCGCATCTCGCGCAGTGGGCGGACCGCGCCTGGGACCTGTTCGGCGCCGAGGGGCGTTTCGCGGCGGGGCACGATCCCCGTTCCATCGCCTCCGCCGTCGCGGCACCCGCCCTCGGCCTGCCCGAGGACGGCACACCGATCCGGTTGGTCGTGTCCGACGGAGCAGGGGGCGACTGGCTGCCGGCGGCGGCCGGCTGACGACTCCACGACGTAGGCGCGCACCGGGGGGTGCGCGGCACAGCAACCGCGCGGCGGGACCGTACCGCCGCCGACACCTGGGGGAGACCACCATGGTCATGAAGGACGAGCGCGCCGAGGGCAACGGCGACGACGGGCCGGAGCGGAAGAGACGCGACAGGGCGGGTGAGGGACCGTTCGCCGTCTTCGACCCCTCCACCCTGGTGGGTGGCCGGGCCGCACTGCCACCGGCACCCGTACAGGCGCCGGTCGGCGCCCCCCGGAGCGCCCCCGGCTCCGCGCCGGTGAACGGGGGCTCTCCTGCCCCGCCCGTACCCGCGCCCACCTCGCCGTACGACGACAAGGCCAGGGCTCCGGGCCCGCCCACCACCGACCCCGGGCACAGGGCCGAGGCCCCGCCGCCCGTCTTCATGGAGAAGGTGGAGGAGGCCTCCCCGAGCGAGAAGCGGGCCAAGTCCGGCGGGAAGACGGCCTCGGAGAAGGCCTCCCGGAAAGAGGCCGCCCAGCAGGGTGCGGAGGACGCCTCCGCACCCGAATCGACGATCACCCTCTGGGGCGGCATGGGAAGCGGCAAATCGACGCTCCTCGCCGCGCTGTCCCGAGCCGTACAGGACCCCATGTACGGAGAGTGGAACATGTGGCCGGAGGACCACGCCTCCCAGAAGTTCCTGAGCGACCTGGCACACACCCTCTACCGCGACCGGACCTTCCCGCCCGCCACACTGACCGAGCAGCGGCCGGTGCGCTTCACGCTGGCCGGAAACCTCGGCGGAACACGGTTCGCGCGCGGCGGTGGCAAGCGCTGGCGGCGCGGTGCCGATCGCCGCGACCTGACGGAGTTCAAGGTGACGCTCCGGGACCTGCCGGGCGAGGCGTTCGACCTTCGGTCGCAGACCGGTGCGGCACTGGGGGGCAAGCTCATCAAGGACCTGGGGACGGCCCGGGCCATGGTGTACGTGGTGGACCCCGTCCGCGAGTGGCAGGTCAACGGCGACGAGGGACCCGTGGCCGACGACGCCCGCCAGAACGCGGACTTCTTCACCGACGTCCTCGGGGGAGTGGCCACCGAGATCAACATGCGCGGCGAACGCCACGGCAACAAGCTGCCGCACAGCATCGCCGTCTGCCTGGCCAAGTTCGACGACGACCGGGTGTTCCGCTTCGCCTGTGAGCAGGGCAACGTCCGCCTCAACCCCCGCACCGGACAGCCCGAAGTGATGGACGCCAAGCGCCTGTTCGACGGACTGTGCCACGCGTTCCCGCACGGCAGCCTGCGCGAGATCCAGCAACAGATCGAGCAGTACTTCGCCCCCGAGCGGGTCGGGTACTTCGTGTGCTCGGCCGTCGGGTTCTGGATCGATCCCGAGCGCGGCTTCGACTTCGAGAACCCGTCCCTGGTGAATCCCGTGGAGGACGACGTACGGCTCGTCGCGCCGCCCCGGCCCGTGAACATCCTCGAACCCTTCCTCTTCCTGCGGGGCGTCGGCCCCCAGCAATCCTGACCCCCCGGCACCGCACCACCGCCACGAGAGGAGACCACACGCCATGCCACCGGGACTGACCGCCCACTGGGCCCTGTGGGGCAAGGAGCCCCGGACCAACAGCGGCTACAAGGTGTTGGCGGCCTATCCGCCCGACCGGAGCGCCGACTACAACGCCTCGATCCTCCACTGGTCGCCGGGCACGCCGGCGCGCGGCGACCAACTCCCCTGGATCACCATCGGACCCGGGCGGACTCCGGACGGGACCGACACCCTCGGCATCTACGTGCTGGACAGCACCGAAGACGTGGACCGGACGAACCGGACGATCCACCGGATCCACCACTTCGCCGTCCCCACCGACCGGATCGGAGAACTCTCCCTCGGCTGGTGCGACATGGCCAGGGCCGCGGTCGAAGCCGTCCCGTTCGTTCCCGCGTCCGGCGTCGCGCCCGTCCACCTGCCCGTCGGAGACGGCGGCGGGCTCCTCGCCCATGTGGGCAGCGCCATCAGCGACCGGGTGACCGCGGGCAGCCACTGGCTCGCGGCAGCCGCGGCCTGCCTCCTCGACGGCCCCGTCGTGGTGACGGGCGCCCGCGACTACAAGCCCCTCGACCTGCTCCAGGTACTGGACTGCGTCGCCGCGATGCTCCCCTTCGGCGTACGCGCCTCGCTGTCCGCCGCGACCGGCAGCTCCTCGGGATCCCAGGTGCCCATGCGTCTGTACTGGGGCGTCGCCGACGAGTCGCCGGGCGTCACGGGCCTGGTCTGGGACGGCGGCCTCCCCGACCTCGACCGGCTGTCCCCGGGCGCGCGCTCCTACTTCGACCTCCTCATCGAGGCATGGCACACCCACGGAGGCGAGACCGTCGTCGCCCATCTCGCCCGCTCCCGCGAACCCCTCGACCTGGACTCGGCGCACGTGCACGCCGACGCCCTGCACATTCTGTCCGGGCTCAACCCGGGGCTGGCTCTCGCGCAGGAGGTGCGCCACGGACGGACGGTGGACGACCAGTTGATCGACGACGCCCTGCGCCACGACGTCTTCGACGCCCAGTCCGTCGCCGTGCTCTCCGCGGCCAAACTGGCCGGGCGGTCCACCGACCTGAGCGCCATGGCCCGCCATCTCCCGCAGGCGGAGGTGTCCCAGGCGTTCTGGGAACAGCTCGTGGACGACCTGCTCGACGGACAACTCGACAACGCCCGCGGCCGGTTCGAGTCACTGCGCGAAGCGACTCCCGACACGCGCGAGGGCCGCGATCCACTCGACCGCGCCCTGGCCTGCGTGGTCGACGAGGTACGGCGACGCGCCTCGGCGGACGCGCAGGACCCCGTCGTCGACCGGCTGCTGCCCACCATCACCGCCTTCAGCCCCGGCACGATGGCCTTCACCCAGTCGCAGCTGCTGGGCATCCCGGGCTTGGCGGGACGGCTCGTCCAGGCCGTGTGCGCGCACCAGCACGACCCGGCCCCGCAGGTCCTGGCCTGGCTGCGCTGGCTCTGCGACGAGTCGGTGCCCGACGTGCCGGGCAGCCCCGAACTCACTCCGCTGTACGACCTGTTGGCGACCGGGAACATGACGGCCGATCTCTCGAAGAAGTGGACCGAGACCCATCCGGGGCCGGCCACACGGTTGTTGGCGGCGGCCGCAGCCTGCGGACTCGCCGACCTCCTCCTCAGGGGCGGCTTCTTCGAAGGACTCGTGGCCTGCGCGTGCCGGAGCACCCCGACCGACCCGGCCGACGCGACACCGCAGGCGCAGCTCCACCGCGCGTTGGACCGCCCGCCGTACCAGCTGCGCGCCGAGACCGCCGCACGCTGGGACATGCTGTGCTCGCTCACCGACCGGCTGCCGGAGGGCTTCTTCGCCCTCACCCGCACACCGGAGCTGGCCGGCTCGGCCGGCGTCACCACCCGGCTCGCCGGATACGCCTCGACACTGCAGGCGGAACTCGACTCGCCCCTCGTCCGCGAACACGCGGCCAGGGTCGTGAAAGTCCTGCTGGACGAGATCCTCTCCGTCGACCCGGAGACCGGCGAGGGCCCCGAGGGCACCGGCCGCGAACTCACCCTGCGGCTGCTGGAGGGGCCCGGCTCCCCCACTCACCTCGTGGTCGTCGACGCCGTGGCGCGGCTGACCCGGAATCCCCTGTGGAACGAGACGGAGCAGGACACCCGCTGGCTCGACCGGATCGCCCGCCACCGACCGGAACTGGCGCCGGCCCTCTCCCTGCGCACGGTGCACCGGACCGCTCGCGCCGTCGGGAACACCGCGGAGGACCGCCGCGCACTCGCCGCCCGACTGCTCGAAGCGCACCGTGCGGGCGCCGACCCCGACGAACTCTGCGCCCCCCTGCGGTCCTGGGCGGCACGGGGCCCGGTCGGTGAACGGATCCTCGACATCCTCACGGCCTACCGCAACGCCTGGACGTCGCAGGACGGCCCGCACCGGGCGGACCAGGAGACCGGCCGACTCGAACTGGCCCTCCGCCGAGGGCCCGATCCCGCGCTGTGGCAGGCCTACATCCGCCACGCCGTCGACTGCCTGAAGAAACGGCGGGCCGACAACGCCCGTCAGATACAGGACCTGGCCCACGAACAGAAGCAGATGGACCACGAGATCGACCGGCTGCGCGGGCTCGACGCCGGCGCCTCCCACATCCGCCCGTAAGCACTCATCCCGCTCCGACGGTCTTCCTCGACCGCCGCTCCGGAGCGCCGGAGCTCGCCAGGACCCCGACTCCGAACCCGTCCACGCACGTCCTTGGGGGGACATCTCATGCACACCATCCGGGCCTCCGCGCGCCTCGCCCTGCTGCTGACCGCGGCCGGCGCCCTCGCGGCCGCGGGCGCCGCACCGGCCGCCGCCACCGACAAGCCCCTGCCCCGCGACGGCATCTACCGGTCGCTCAAGGTCGACGACGTCCCCGCGGCGTACGTCGTCCTCGTCGACACCTCCAGTTCCATGCAGGACAAGGGCCCCGACGGAGAGCCGCTGTACTCCACCGTCAAGAAGCGCCTCGGCTCCTTCCTCAAGACCCTCACTCCGGCCGACGAGGTGGCCGTCGTCACCTTCGGACGAGCCACCAGCGTCGTCCACCCGATGTCCCCGGCGAACCGGACCGGCAAGCTGCTCAGCAAGGAACTCCCGCGCGCTGCCGAGGAGACGGCCAGTGACCACGGAGCCGCCCTGAACGTCGCCGCCGACCAGCTCGACCGCAGCACGGCACCCGTCGGAGCGGTCCTCATGCTCACCGACGGCGCCGTCAACGCACCCGACAGCCCCTACGCCCGCCTCGGCACGCCCGCGTGGAAGCAGCTCAGAGCCCGGTACGACGCCCTCGGCACCAACCGCGACGTCATCGGCTACGGCCTGCCCCTGGCCGACGGCACACAGGTGTCCGAAGTCCTCGGCAGCGCCTTCGGGGCTCCGCGGATCCTGCCCGTCGACCCCGCGGCCCTGGGCGCGCAGCTCAACGACGCCAAGGAACGGGTGCGGGCGGAGAAGGCCGAGAGCGTCCTCCGCGCCGACCAGGGCGAACAGGTCGCCGTCTCCGTCCAGGGCGAGGGACTCGAACGGCACGGCAGGGGGAAGGCAACGCTGGCTGCCGGAGGCGGCACCGGAAAGCGGTCCGAGACCGTGCGCGTCACGCTGACCTCGCACGCCCGGCACGTCCCGCTGCACGTCGACCTCACGGCCGACGCGGCAGCGGGGGACGCGACGGTCCGTCTCGCCGCTCCGGCCGCGCCGGTCACGATCGGTCCCGGACGGAGTCGGACCGTCGAGGCGACGCTGACCTGGTCCCAGGACGCCGAGTTCGGCCTGCTGCCGGGCACGCGGGACTTCCGCGCCGGAGTGAGAATCCGCGCGGAGGTCTCCTCGCCGTGGACGCGAACCGTGCGCAGCTCGATCGGGTACGCCAAATTCACCACGGGCCGGCCCACCGTCACCGACGTCGACCTGGTGGGCACCGTTCCCGCTCGCACCCCCGGTTGGCTGTACCCGTTGATCCTGCTCGTCGTCCTGCTGGGCGCGGCGGCCGCCTGGCGCTCGTACAAGCGACGCAACCCGAAGCTGTCCGGGGCGCTGGTCGTGACGGATCTGCGTTCCGGCGAGCGGCAGACCATTCTGCTGGGCGGCAGGGAGGTCAGCCAGGAGACCGACGCCGGAAACGTGCGGGCGCGGATCTCCGTGCGGGGCCGGCACGAAGGAGGCCGGCTCGTCCTCGCCCTGCAGTGCGTCCGTGAGGCACCGAGGCCCGGCGACGACCGGCTGCGCGACAGCGGCACGTGCGAGATCGGCAAGTCGACGGTGCTGTGCGGGATCGGCTTCTCCCACGAGACGCAGAGCCGGCCGGCCGTTGTCCTGCACTGAGATCCACCCCGCGCCGGCCGAGGCACGGGCCGCGGTTCTGCCGTACCGCCGGTCGCCCGGCGGCTCGCGGCCGCGACGACGTCTCCCGCTCACCCAGGAAAGGACCCTCCATGGTGCAGCCGTTGGACCCGGCCGTCGACCCCGCCGAAGCCGGTGGATTCCGCCTCCTGGGCAGGCTGGGCACGGGCGGGTTCGGCACCGTCTACCTTGGCCGGCCCGTCGGGGAGCACCGCGGACTCGACACGTTGGGCGCCGTCAAACTCCTCAAGGCCGAGTTCGCCGACGACACCCAGCACCTGCAGCGCTTCCACCAGGAGAGCAAGGCCCTCGACCGGTGCAAGGGCGCCCGCATCCCCGAACTGCTCGCGTTCGACTTCGGGAGCGGACGCCGCCCCACCCTGGCCACGCGCTTCATCCCCGGGCTGTCCTTGCACCAGATCATCGAGTCGCACGGCGGAGCACTGCCCCGCCACAGCGTGCACGCCATCGCCGCCGAACTCGTCGACACACTCAACACGGCGCACGGCAAAGGCCTGTTGCACCGCGACCTGCATCCGGGCAACGTCCTGCTCACGTCCGACGGTCCCTGGATCATCGACTTCGGGCTGACGCGCATCCGCGGCCAGCGGGTCACCGTCTCCCTCGACACGGTGATCGGCCATCCCCACTTCTGCGCACCCGAGCAGATCCTCGGACTCGCGAAGACGACCGCCGCGACCGACGTCTTCGGCATCGGCGGGATCGTCCTGTACGCACTCACCGGGCACCCGCCCTACACCGGCGAGAGCAACGCGCGCGCGATGCTCATGCGCCGTGTGTCCGGCACGGCACCCGACCTGACAGGCCTGCCCGACGACACGATCGGCGGGATGATCCGGTCCTGTCTCGCGGAGGACCCGGCGGACCGACCCGCTCTCGACGAGGTCGCCCGATGCCTCGGCCTGCCCGGCACGCTGCGGCTCCCGGACGGCATCGGCCGCACCCTCGCCGGCTACCGGTCCGAACTGGGCCGCTTCCTCGCGGGCGTCGGCAACGCTGCGGACCTGACGGTCCCGTTCCGGCCCGGCCGACGCAGCTGGCGCACCGACGTGGGGGAGTGGCCGCACACGGCGGTGGCCACGGAACAGGGCGGCGTGGTCGTCGCGGACCACAGTGGCGTGCGCTGGCTGGACGGGGCGACAGGGAGGCAGGAGGACCACCTGCGTGACTTCACCGCGCCCGTCCGACTCCACGCGGAAGGAGCCCTGTTGCTGATCAGCGACTCCGGCGGCCGGGTGGAGTCGTGGGACACCCGCTCCCGTACCCGCTGGTGGTCCGTCCCCGCGGGAAGTCTCACCGACGCGCGCGTACTCCTGCGCGGACAGAGCGTGTTCCTCGGGGACAGCACCGGCTGCCTCCACCACTTCGACGCCGTCACGCGGCGCGTCTGGTGGCGGACCGAACCGCTCACCGACGAGGGAGGCGGCCCGGCCGAACCGGTCGCGGCCGACGCCCGCCAGGTCTACCTCTCGGCCGGGGAAGGACGCGAACTCCTCGCGGTCGACGACGAGAACGGCGGCGTCCGCTGGAAGCAGGCCGTACGGCTTCCCGCCGCCCTGCTCACCCCACCCCTGGCCCTGGAGCAGGCGCTCGTCGTCGCCGACGCGGACGGCGGCCTCCGGTCCTTGGGTGCGGCCGACGGATCCACCCTGTGGGAGGCGGAACTCGGCGCACCGGTCGTGGCTCCGCCGCTCCGCATCGGCGACAGGCTGTTCATCGGAGACACCGCGGGTGTCGTGCACTGCCGCACCGTCGCCACCGGCGAGGTCCTCTGGTGCGTGGAGCATGTCGAGGGCGAGGAGTTCTTCACGCTGTGCACCGACGGTTCGGCGATCTACGCCGGTGGCTGGAACGGTCGCCTGTATCTCCTGGACGCGCGGGACGGCTCCTCGTTGCAGAGCCTCGATCTCGGCGGCCAGATCCTCGCGACCACGTACGCGCCCGTCGGCCGCACGATCTACGCCACCGCTTCCCACGGCGCACTCCACGCCCTGCCGACGTCCGGTGCCTCGGAGCCGGCGCCCGGACGGTGAAAGCGGACCGCTCTCCGCCCGGCGTGCCCCAGGGAGCAGCCCCCTCGAGGGGATCACCTCACCCCGCGGTCTCCAGCTCGACCCGCCCCGAGACGTGCGGGCGCGGGCGGACGATCCCTGCCGAGCAGGCCGCGACGACGCAGAACGCAACGGGGAGGAAGAAGGTGACGTCGAGGGGGACGAACCGGGTCAGCGGGCCGATCACGGCCGGGCCGGCGAGCATGCCGAGGTAGCCCAGGCCCGCGACACGGGAGACGTTCGCGCCCGCGGCGTCCTGATCGGCGTGTCCGGCGGCGCTGAAGAGCTGCGGGACACAGCCTGACAGCCCCGCTCCGAACACCGCCCAGCCGGCCAGCGCCAAGGGGATCCAGTCGGACAGCGCGGCCGCGGCGAGTCCGAGAGCGGCGACGGACGCCCCGTACCGGAGGATGGCCGTGGGGCCGTAGCGCGCCGCGAACCGGTCGGCGAGCAGGCGGCCGACGGTCATGGCGGTGGCGAACGCTCCGTACGCGAGGGCGGCCGTCGCCGGGGGTGCGTCCAGGACCCGGCGCAGGTGGAGCGTGCTCCAGTCGTTGGCGACGCCTTCGCACAGCATGATCATCAGAGCCAGTACAGCGAGCATCCAGATGTGCCGGGGCGTCCTGCGCCTCCCTGTCGCGGCGGGAGCGGCGAGGTCCGGGGCCGGTGGCCGCTCCGAGGTCAGGAGCAGGGGGGCCGCCAGGACGGAGGCGGCGAGGCCGAGGGCGGCGACGGCCGACAAGGTGGTCGCGGGACTCCATCCCCGGCCGAGGGTGCTGGCGCCGACCAGGGCGGCGAACACCCCGCCTATGGAGAAGGTGGCGTGGAACGCGGACATCACGGGGCGCCGGTAGGCGTGCTCCACCTGGACGGCGTGCGCGTTCATGCTCACGTCCAGGCAGCCGTTGCCGACGCCGAGCGCGAGGAGCGCGGCGCCGAGGGTCCACACGTTCCCGGCCAGACCGGGCAGCGCGACCGTCGCGCTGCACAGCGCCGCGCTGAGCGGAACGACGGTGCGGGCGCCGAAGCGATCGGTCAGCGGCCCGACGGCCTGCATGCCCCCGAAGGCACCCGCGCCCAGGAGCAGCAGGAGCCAGCCGAGTGTGGCGTGACCGATCCCGACGCGCTGTTCGATGGTGGGGATGTGGACGATCCACATCCCCATGAGGAAGCCGTTCAGGACGAAATAGGTGAAGGTGGCCAGCCGGGCGGCCCGCAGATGTCTTTCCACGTTTCAAACGTAACGAACAACAACCTGTTTTGAAAGGTGGCGTTTCGAACAGTCATTGTGTTTAATCGAGGGCATGGCTGGGACCGACCGACTGAGGCAGATCACCGAGGCCGTGCAGACGGCAGGCAGCATGGGCGTCGCCGAGCTGGCCGAGCTGACGGGCACCTCGGAGATGACCGTCCGCCGCGACCTGGAGGCTCTGGCGGCCCAGGGTGTGCTGGAGCGGTACCGGGGCGGCGCGCGGAGTCTGCTGCTGCGCGGTGACGAGCCGCCGTTCTCGATGCGCGTCCACGACGGCCTCGAGGCCAAGCGGCGCATCGCCGCCGAAGCGGCGCAGCTCATCACGGACGGCGAGTCCGTCGTCCTCGACAGTGGGACGACCTGCCTCGAAGTGGCCCGCGCGCTGAAGGGCCGCCGGATCACGGTGATGCCCCTGTCGTTGCACGCCGTCAACGCACTCACCGACGCTCCCCAGTTGACCCTGCTGGTCCCGGGCGGCCTGCCGCGGCAGGGTGAACTGGCACTGACCGGCCCCCTGACCGAGGCGTCGCTGGCCTCGCTCCGCTTCGACACCGCCCTCATCGGGTGCTGCGGACTCGACGCGGTGAACGGACTGACCGCGTACGACCTGGACGACGCCGCGGTCAAGCGGGCGGCCATCGCCGCCTCCCGTCGCGTCATCGCCGTGACCGAGGGCGCCAAGGTGTCCCGCACGGCCCTCGCCGTCGTCGCACCCGTCTCGGCGCTCGACGTGGTCGTCACGGACGCGCACGCTCCCCAGGAACAGACGGAGGCCCTGGCCGCGGCAGGCGTGACCGTACGACGGGTGTGACCGGACTTCGGATGTGAGTCGAGGGTTCCCGTCGTCCCGCCTCGTCAAGTGTTGAACGCGGGCCCGCTGCGTGAGCGTGCCGTCCGATCAAGGTCCGAACAGGCCAATCCGCGAGCGGCGTCCCACGTGTCCACGGCAGACCCGT
This sequence comes from Streptomyces sp. NBC_01428, assembly GCF_036231965.1. NCBI lineage: Bacteria > Bacillati > Actinomycetota > Actinomycetes > Kitasatosporales > Streptomycetaceae > Streptomyces > Streptomyces sp. NBC_01428. Next base: position 8,840,100 of record NZ_CP109499.1, read on the forward strand.
TCCGACTCCGCAGCCTGAATCCCCGTCGATTCGGCTTCAGTTGTTGACGCCCGCAACGAGCGGAGATACAACCCGGGAGAGCGCTCTCACTCTGCAGTTGCTCCACCCCCACCGCGCCGCCCCGGCTTGAGGAGAACCCGCATGCAGTTCAGCGCCAGCGTGCCCCTTTCCAGACCATCGCAGGCAACTGCCCGTACGCGCACCGCCCTTGGCCTGGTACTCGTCCTGCTCATCGCCTGCTTCGCCGCCCTGAATCCCTCACCGGCACACGCCGCGGACCAGCTGCTGTCGCAGGGGCGGCCCGCGACCGCCTCGTCGACGGAGAACGGAAGTTTCCCCGCGGCCGCCGCCGTCGACGGCAACACCGGAACCCGCTGGTCCTCGGCGTTCGCCGACCCGCAGTGGCTCCAGGTCGACCTCGGATCCGTCCAGCAACTCACACGCGTCACCCTGAACTGGGAAGCCGCCTACGCCAAGTCCTTCCAGATCCAGACCTCCACCGACGCCAACACCTGGGCCACCGTGTACTCCACGACGACCGCCACCGGCGGCACCCAGACCCTCAACATCACCGGCAGCGGCAGATACGTCCGCCTCTCCGGGACGGCCCGGGCCACTCCCTACGGCTACTCCCTCTGGGAATTCCAGGTCTACGGCCCCGGCAGTACGACACCGCCCGACGGCTTCTGGGGCAGCACGAGCGACATCCCCGCCGCCAACAACGCGGTGGAGGTGAAGATCCTCAACCGCACCAACGGCAAGTACCCCGACAGCCAGGTGTACTGGAGCTTCAACGGCCAGGTCCACTCCATCGCGGAGCAGCCCTACCTCGACATGCCGGCCAACTCCGCGGGACGCATGTACTTCTACCTGGGCTCACCGAACAGCGCCTACTACGACTTCATCGAGTTCACCGTCGGCAACAACGTCTTCAACGGCAACACCACCCGGGTCGACGCCTTCGGCCTCAAGCTGGCCATGCGACTGCACAGCAAGGACGGGTACGACGCCGAGGTCGGCGAGAACCGGCAGACCTTCGCCGAAGACCGCGCGGCGACGTTCCAACGGTTCACCGACGCCGTTCCCGCCCCGTTCAAGGTGCTGTCCCAGACGCAGGCCCCGTACCGGATCATCGCCCCCGGCAGCGACCCGAGCTTCCGGGCCGGTGGAGCCAACGCCAGCTACTTCACCTCGTACGCCCAGTCCGTCGGCGTCAACGCCGCCACCTCCGACATCTTCGGCTGCGCGGCCGCCCTGGCCGGCAACCCCGACATGTGCGCAGCGCTCAACCGTCACGTGGCCACCCTGCCCGCCTCCCAGCAGGGGGACCCGGCCCAGTACTACAAGGCCGCGCCCGCGAACTACTACGCCAAGTTCTGGCACGACAACGCCATCAACGGACTGGCCTACGGCTTCCCCTACGACGATGTGGCGGGACAGTCCTCCTTCATCTCCCACGGCAGCCCGCAGTGGCTGCTGGTCGCCGTCGGCTGGTAGCGGCCACTGCGGGAGGGACCGGTGGGTTCGACGGCGCCCACCACGACCCACCGGAACAGTCGCTGCGGCACGCGCCAGCCGCACCGACGTCGCGGTGCCCCTGCCCGCCGCCCCGGCGTGAGCTCCTGCGCCGGGGCGGCGGGCGCCCTCGCGGTGCCCGCGGACCGGCCGGGCGAAGCAAGCCGCTTGCCGTGCCGCGGACGGGTGTTGGGGGAGCGGTGGCTCCGGACACCGCTTCGCACGCGAGTTTGAACGGGTCCCCTCGGTGCGCTAGCATCGATCTTGAGCGGTCCACCCGAACTCGGGTAGGAGCGACACGCGTTGGTGGTCCAAGGAAAGACGTCCCGCTTCCTGCGGGGAGATGCAGGTGCAAGGCCTGCCCGGCGCTCTCACGGCCCCGCCTCCAGAACACTGGAGGCGGGGCTTGTTGTATGCCCGTTGCTCCCGCACCGCCGCCGTGCCGTGTCGAGGGTGGCGGTGCAGTACGCCGTCGGGTGGCCGGACGCGGCGGGATACCCGGCGAGTCTCACGGGCCAACGTTCAAGGAATGCCAAGTCGTTGCGCTATGCGTTGACATGCCCCTGCCCTATGGCTAGCTTCGCCGGGAGTTCTCGTCTGCGCCCCCAGGTCCACAACTTCGGGGGCCCCTCAAGGCGTTCGGATCGCTGGGCGCCTCATGTGAGTGCGCGACAACGTTGTCAATTTCGGATCCTTGCCAGGTGTCAGCTCTCGTCCGTGCGACAACGTTGTCAAGCTTCCGCTCCCGACCAGAGGAGAAGCCCCGTGATGACACGGCGGTTGAGTTCCCGCGGCACCAGACTGACGGTTCTGCTCGCCACTGCGGCACTGGCCGGTGCCGGGCTGTGCGCCCCCGCGGTGGCGGCCGAGAAGGCCGCGCTCGTCACCTCACCGGCCACGGTGGTCAACCCGTTCATCGGCACGTCGAACCAGGCCAACGACTTCCCCGGCGCCGACGTCCCGTTCGGCATGGTCCAGTGGAGCCCGGACACGCCCTCGCGGCCCCCCGGCGGCGGGTACGAGTACAACGACTCGTCCATCACCGGCTTCAGCCTCACCCACATCGCCGGCCCCGGCTGCGGAGCGGCCGGAGACATACCGGTGCTGCCCACGGTCGGCACGGTCAACACCGGTGCGACGGACGCTTTCTCGCACGCCAACGAGACGGCTTCGGCAGGCTCGTACAAGGTCGCCCTCAACAATCAGGTGACCACGGAGCTGACCACCACGACCCGCAGCGGCATGGCGCGCTTCACGTTCCCGGCGAGCAGTCAGGCCAACCTGATCTTCAAGCTCACCGGAAGTCAGAACGGCGCCACCTCGACGCAGTTCACCAAAGTCTCGAGCACAGAGGTGAGCGGGCAGGTCACCAGCGGCCACTTCTGCGGCGCGGGCAACACCTACAGCGTCTACTTCGACATGGTCTTCGACCAGCCGTTCGCCTCGCAGGGCACCTCGATCGCGAAGACGCCGGCCGCCACCCCGTCGAAGCCTGCCACGGCGTCGAAGAACGCCGCAGAGAAACCCAACAAGCCGGTGCTCCACGGCAAGATCCCGAACGCGACGGCTCCGAAGGCGGCCAAGGACGGCGCGACCCCGACCGCCGCGGCGTCGAACGGATACGTCACCTTCAACACCACCAACAACCCGGTGGTGCAGGCCAAGGTCGGCATCTCCTACGTCTCCGTCGCCAACGCGACCGCCAACCGGGCCGCGGAGAACTCCGGGTGGGACTTCAACGCGACCCGCACCGCCGCGCAGAACGCCTGGAACAGCGCACTCGGCAAGATCCAGATCGCCGGCGGGACGACCGCGCAGCAGCAGAGCTTCTACACCGCGCTCTACCACTCGCTGCTGCACCCGAACGTCATCAGTGACACCAACGGCCAGTACTACGGGTTCGACGGCAGAACCCACACCGTGGACACCGGGCACAAAGCCGCGTACGCGAACTACTCCGGCTGGGACATCTACCGCTCGCAGGCCCAACTCGAAGCACTCGTCGCGCCACAAGCCGCCTCGGACACGGCGCAGTCGATGGTCGACGACTACGCCCAGACCGGAGTCTTCCCCAAGTGGTCGGAGAACAACGGCGAGTCCTACGTCATGGTGGGCGACCCGGCGGACGCCATCATCGCCGACTACTACGCCTTCGGCGCCAAGGACTTCGACACCACGACCGCCCTCGCCGACATGATCAAACAGGCGAGTTCGGCCAACAACGACCGGCCGGGGCTCAACTACCTCGACTCACCGGGCTACATGCCGCACGACGGCACCTACGGCTGCTGCAACTTCTACGGACCGGTCGCCACGACACTGGAGTACAACACCGCCGACTTCGCCCTCTCCGCGCTGGCCGGGGCCCTCGGCGACACCGGCCACCAGAAGACCTACGCCAACCGCGCGCAAGGCTGGCGCAACGTACTCAACCCCGCCTCCGGCTTCGTCGAACCCCGTAACGCCGGCGGCTCCTGGACCGGCGGCTTCGACCCCACCAGCGGCACCGACATGGTCGAGGCCGACTCCTGGATCTACACCGGGATGGTTCCGTTCAACGTGGGTGGTCTGGCGCACGCCAAGGGCGGCAACACCGCGATGAACCACTACCTGGACACCGTGCTGCGCAGCTACACCGGTGACAAGGGCTACGCGTGGGTCGGCAACGAGCCCAGCATCGAACTGCCCTGGGAATACGACTACACCGGGCAGCCCTACAAGACGCAGGGCACCGTACGGGCGATCCAGGACCAGATCTGGGCCAACACCCCCGCCGGACTGGCCGACGGCAACGACGACCTCGGCGCGATGAGCGCCTGGTACGTGTGGTCCGCCCTCGGTATGTTCCCCGAGACACCGGGTACCTCTGATCTCGCCCTGGGCTCGCCCCTGTTCACCCACGCCGTGGTCACGCTTCCGTCGGGCAAGACCCTGACGATCAACGGCAACGGCGCCGCCGACAACGCCCCCTATGTGCAGTCCGCGACGTGGAACGGCGCCGCGTGGAACAACGCCTTCGCCCCCACCACGGCGATCACGGCCGGAGGCACGCTGAACTACACCCTGGGCACCAGTGCCAACACGTCCTGGGCAACGGCCGCTTCCGCGGCGCCGCCCTCCTACGCGGGTGACACCGCGGCACCGGCCTCGCCCCGCATCGGGGCCATCACCTCGGCGGTGGCGGCGAACCTGTGCGTGGACGACGCGGGTTCCTCCACCACCGACGGCACCCACGCGCAGATCTGGGGCTGCAACAGCACCTACGCGCAGGACTGGATCGTCGCCGGCGACGGCTCGATCCGGACGCTGGGCAAATGCCTGGACGCCGACCACAGCGGGACCACCAACGGCACCCTGATCCAGCTGTGGACGTGCAACGGCAGCGGAGCCCAGCAGTGGACCGCGGGAGCCAACGGCTCGCTCGTCAACCCTCAGTCCAAGCTGTGCCTGGACGATCCCAACTCCAGCACGACCAACGGCACTCAACTCCAGCTCTACACCTGCAACGGATCGGGCGCCCAGAACTGGAGACTGCCGACGTGAGTCCTCCGCACGAGTAGCGCGAACCTCCACCACCGGACCGGTTCCGTCCATCGCGTGCCCGTGTGTCCTGACCACTCGGCCAGGACACACGGGCACGCGGCCTGCGGTCGGTCGATCGGTACGGCAGCCGGCCCACCGGTTGCGCTCCGTCCGGTGCGGTCGGTGAGGATGAGGGCAGACAGACAGGGCGGCGAGGGGGAGCGACCATGCTCGTATCAACCGGAAACAGAACGCGTGGGGGAGCGGCGGTCGCCGTCGCTCTGGCCACCCTGCTCACGGCCTCCGGATGCGAAGCCGGCCACGACGCGAGGGATCCCCGTGCCACGGCCTCCGCGGATGCGGCTGGTTCCGGGCCTTCGGACAGTTCGGCCGAGTCGTCAACAGGCAGCCTGACGTGGGAGTTCGAGCACATAGCCGACTTCAGCGGTAAGTTCGAGGACGTAGCTGTTCTCGCCGCCGACGATATCTGGGCGGTGGGGACGGAGAACAACGGCCGGGCCAATGCTCACCTGTTGCACTACGACGGCACGGGCTGGAAGCAGGAGCCCCTCCCCGCCGCGCTGGGCGACAGTCTCTACCCGCCCAGGTTCGAAGAGGTCGGGGAGAACCAGCTCTGGCTGCGACCGCAGAGTGATGCGAGCGGCTCTGATCGGAACTGGGCACGGTGGGACGGCATCCGATGGTCCGCCGTGCCGAACCCCCCGCCGGGCAAGGCCAGGGTCTTCCGGGCGACAGGCCCGGACGACATCTGGACCCTCGTGGGCGAGCAGTCCGCCCAGCACTGGGACGGCAGCCGGTGGTCGGCGAGCCGACTGCCGTTCCCCACGGCGGACCTCGCCGTGGCGGGACCGAGGGACGTGTGGGCGGTCGGCGGCCGCGACACGGGGCCGGGCACCGACCTGGCCGGCGGGGAGCGCTACAGCCAACCCGCCTCGGCACACTGGGACGGCGTGTCCTGGAAGCCGGTGGACACGCCTCAGGCCCGGTTCGACGAGCCGCTCCCGCCGGAGCCCGGCGCCGGCCTCCTCCATGTCTTCGCGTTCGCGGGCGATGACGTACGTGCCTACGGCAGCAACAGCTTCAACCACGGCGAGATCGACAACGAACCCGCGGACGAGTTCATCCAACTCCGGTGGGACGGGTCGAAGTGGGCCGAGCAGAATCCCGCGCCCGGCGGATGCGACTGGCGGACTCCCGTGGGACGGGACGACAACGGGCTGTTCCTGAACGGCAACTGGTACCTGACCGATGACGGCAACTGCGTGAAGATCGGGCGGCACCGCCTGCCCACGTCGACCGGGGCGCGGCCGGCCTCGAACCAGTCACTGTGGCTGGAGGAGATCCAGCGGGTGCCCGGCACCGACGAGTGGCTGGGCGCGGGCCAGGTCGAGGTGAACCAGAGCGGTGATCCCTTCAGCGCCCCCGTCATTGTCCGCCTGAAGCGCGCCGCGGCCTGAACGGCTGCCCGCGCCCGCTTCGTGGCGACCGGCGGGACCGAACCGGCGTGCTCGGGCCGGTCCCGCCGCGCATGCTCCGGTGCTCAGTGGGAGGGAGCGGCCTGAGCGGTCTGTCGGTTGTCGACGGGGCGGAAGTCCTTGTTCGTGACGCAGCCCAGGTTCTTGTAGATGTTCGCGTTCGTCTCGGGGTCCTGGCCGGCCCAGTGGTACTGGCACGCGCCCTCGATGTACCTGCCCTGCACCCCGCCGGGGAAGTCGATCTCCTTGTTCCACAGGTACTGCGACTGGATGCCCGTCATCCGGGCCGTGGCGTTCACGTCGATCCCGCCCGGTGCCTGGATCGCGTAGACCCAGCCGTCCTTGCCGCCTCCGGTGGCGAAGCCCTGGGCCACCCACCGGTCGCACGACGTGCTGAGGTGCGCGGAGTTCTGACCGCCTCCACCGATGATCCACTTCGCCAACGGCGTCAGATCCGTGCCGAGAGGCGTGAAGCCGCTGCGGAAGATCGCCTGCGGGTCCGGACGGGTGTCACCCCGCCAGAGGGTGTTCACGTCGTGGCGCCAGTACCAGCCCTCGCGCAGCGCGGCCACGTCGACCTGCGAGCGCAGACCGCGGTTCGTCGTCGTCTGAGACCACTCGGAGGACCGGTAGCCACCCGTCGGGCCGCACGGCCCGGTGTCACGGATCTGCTCCGGGGTCCCCGGGAAGGGATCCGTCGCGGCATCCGCGGAAGCGGCGAACGTCAGTGAAGCGACAAGAAGGGAGGCGGCGGAAGCGATCCGCAGCGCGGTCTTGAACATGGTCGGGCAGGCCTCTCAGTCGGACATCCGGCTCCCGACTCCTAGCCCGGGCGACCTCCGCAAGCACGGAGTCGTCGCCCTGATCACCCGCCGGCACCACTGACGCCACTCACCCGGCTCTGACCGGCGGTCGGATCACCCGATAAGTCGTCAGGTGTCGTGCTGCGGTCGACTGCCCCGCCGGCCACCAGGACTCCGAATGACCTCACCTGTCCGCCAGTTGTGGGGGAGTGCCTGTGGGAGGGCGCCCATCGAAGCGGCCCGCTGTCCCGCTTGACTGTTGTCCCGCTTGACCGCGATTCGGCTGACCGCGCGGGTGCGCGCCGGCTCACCCTCCGTCCGGCACCCGGACCAGATGCAGCGCGGCGCTGGCCCACTCGCCGCTCGGCAGGTCGACGTCCAGCCCGTACTCGGTGAGTACGGTCGCGTGGTGCACGCGGCCGGACGCGACGTCCCGGTAGCGGGTGCCCGGCGGCAGGCCGCGCAGTCGGACGGGCGGTCGGGGGGAGCCGTGGCGGGGGCTGCGCCGGTAGGCGAGCAGCAGGAGTTCTCCCGCGTCCTCGGCGAGATACTGCACGGCCGAGACGGCTTCGCCGAGCGGTTCACCGAGCCGGAACTGGCGTCCCCGCTGGACCAGATGCCGTACCTCCTTGTACTCCGCGACGAGCCCGGCCGCCTCGGTCAGGTCCTCCTCCGGCCAGTGGGTCAGGTCGCCGCCGATGCCGAGCAGCCCGGCCCAGGCGACATGGAAGCGGAACCGGAGGGGGACCGAGAGCCCGGTGAGCTGGTTCGGGACGTCGGTCACCCAGGCGGACATCACCCGGGCCGGGTACACCTGGCCGAACCCGTGCTGGATGGCCAGCCGGTCCACCGCGTCGGTGTTGTCGGAGGTCCAGGCCTGGTCGGTGCGTGCGAGGATCCCCGGATCCACGCGGCCCCCGCCGCCTCCGCACGCCTCGATGCGGAGTCCGGGGTGGTCGGCACGGAGTCGGTCGAGGACGTCGTAGAGACGGGTGACGTACCGGGTCCAGAGGCGGTCGCCGCCGTCGGGTTCGTCCGGCCAGCCGGCTTCGCCGAAGGCGCGGTTCATGTCCCACTTGAGGAAGTCGAGGTCGTTGTCGGCGACCAGGCGCGTCAGCCAGTCGTACGCCCAGTCGGCCACGTCCTGCCGGGCGAGGTTGAGGACGAGTTGATTGCGCATCTCCGTACGGGCGCGGCCGGGCACGTGAAGGACCCAGTCGGGGTGGGCACGGTACAGGTCGCTGTCGGGGTTGACCATCTCCGGTTCCACCCAGATGCCGAAGCGCATGCCGAGGTCGTGCACGGCGCGCGCCAACGGGCCGAGCCCCGCCGGGAAACGGTCCGGCGCCGGTGTCCAGTCGCCGAGTCCGGCCCGGTCGCTGCGCCGGGCGCCGAACCAGCCGTCGTCCACGACGTACAGCTCGACGCCGAGCCGGGCCGCGCGTTCGGCCAGGGCGAGTTGGCCGGCCTCGGTGACGTCGAAGCCCGTGGCCTCCCACGAGTTGTAGAGCACGGGAGCGGTCTCGTCCGCGTGCCGGAGGACGTGGGTGCGCAAGTAGGCGTGCCAGGTGCGGCTCGTGGTGCCGAAGCCGCCGTCGCTGCACAGGCCCGCGAGGACGGGCGTCGTGTACTCCTCGCCCGGTCCGAGCGGCACACGCGTACCGTCGTGTCCCGCGCCGCCGGTCAGGCCGGCGCGTCCGTCCGGGGTGCGCTGCACGGTCAGTCGCCAGCTCCCGCTCCACGCGAGGACCGTGCTCCACACCCGTCCATGGTCCTCGTCGGCCGTCCCGTCGTCGAGCATGGCCCAGGGGTTGGCGTGGTGGCTGGTGATCCCGCGCCGACTGGTCAGCACCGTTTCGCCGTACGGCGCCGGTTCCCGACGCAGCTGGGTCTCGGCGGACCACTGCCCGGTGACGTGGCTGAGGCGATAGTCCGCGAGCGGCGGCAGGGTCCACGCCGCCGAGTCGGCGCGCAGCAACTCCACCGCGCTGTCACCGGCGTTGCGCACCACGGTCCACCGCTCGATCACGTCCGTGTCGGCGCGCACCCGGTAGTGCAGAGCGACGTGCACCGGATGGAGGCGGTCACGGAAGCCGAGGACGAGTTCGGCGGTGGGGCCCTCCTGCGTGACCTGGTGTTCCGTCGGCAGCCAGGCGAAGCCGCGTGAGCCGTCGGCGTAGCGGAGCTGCAGGGACGGCGGCCCGTACCGGGTTCCTCCGTCGACGGGCAGCTCCTCACCCACCGTAGGCCGGCCCTCGAAACTGCTGGGCGGCTCCTTGGCCGGCTCGACCAGCGCGTCCGCCTCCTCGGTGCTGAGACGCGGGCCCCAGGCCACATGGCAGGGAGATCCGGTCTCGTCGATCCGCACGGCGTACGACGTGCGTGGAGTGGTCAGCAGCCAGACGCCGGTGGCCGGAGACTGGGAGATGAGCGACGGCATGGGCCTCACGATCCAGAAGATGGCTAACGCGCCCCGAAGCCAAGCGCTTCCTTGGATTGACTGTCAACCCCCGCTGCGGAGACGAGATATGAAGCCGGAACGGCGGTTCACCGGCAGCGTCCAACCGATCTGACTTCTTTCATTGACAGCGGAAATTAACAGTCATAGGTTCCCGGCCATGCAGTCGCCCACCGCTGTGGAGACGTTCCCGGCCAACACGCCGGCCGCCGCCCAGGTCTTCACCACGGTTCTCGTGCACGGCCCCCTCACCCGGCTGGAGGCGGCCGGGCGTTCCGGCCTGTCGCCGGCCGCCGTCACCAAGGCGGTCCGGCCCCTGCTGGAAGCCGGCTACCTCCTGGAGGACGCCAACGCGGAGGCGCCCCCCGCACTCGGCCGGCCCGCCAACCTGCTGCGGGTGGACGGCGGACGGGCCTTCTTCGTCGGTCTGAAGTTCACCGGCGACGAGGTCATCGGTGTCCTGGCCGACCTGTGCTGCCGGGTCAGGGCCCACCGGCGTCTGCCGCTCGGCGGTCGCGCGCCGGAGGACGTGCTCGCCGCGGCGGCGGCCCTGGTGCGCGAACTGCTGGCGGAGGCGGAGGAGTTCGGCGTACCCGTCCTCGGACTCGGGATCGCCGTGTCCGGAGACGTGGACCGCGCCGAGGGAACCGTGCGCTACTCGCCCTTCCTGGACTGGCACGACGTTACGCTCGCCGAACGCGCCTTTCTGGCCTGCGGCCTGCCGGTCACGGTGGACAACGACGTGCGTGCCCTCACCGTCGCCGAGCAGTGGTTCGGCGGCGGCGCCGGACTCTCGGACTTCGCCGTCGTCACGGTGGGCGCCGGCATCGGCTGCGGTCTTGTGGTGCACGGCAGGGTCGTCGCCGGCGCGCACGGCGTCGCCGGCGAGATCGGCCACGTCACCGTCGACCCGGACGGCCCGCTCTGCCACTGCGGCAACCGCGGTTGCGTGGAGGCGATCGCGGCGGACGGCGCGATCCTCGCCCGTGTACGGGAGGTCACCGGCACGGACATCACCGACATCGCGCAGGCCATCGACCTCGCCCACGGGGGCGACGACAGAATCCGAGCCGTCTACGCGGCGGCGGGGGACGCGATCGGCAAGGGCATCGCCACCGTCGCCAACCTGCTCGGACCCGCCCGCGTGATCATCTCCGGCGAGGGCCTCGCCGCCTATGACCTGTTCGCCGACCAGATCCGCGACGCGTTCGCCGCGGCGGCCTTCGGATCCGCCGCCCGGTGCGAGGTGCACACCCGCCCGCTCCCCTTCGAGCAGTGGGCACGCGGCGCCGCCGCGACCGCCATCCAGTCCTTCATCAGCGCGAACCACCCGTTCCCCGACGGACTCACCACCGGCTCGGGCAAGGGCTGAGCCGCCCCTACCCCCACCGCAACCTCAGGAGGCCCGACCCATGCGGTCACCCTCGTACTCCGCCACGCCCCGACGCGTCCTCAGAACCGTGGCCGCCCTCGCCCTCTGCGCAGGCACCATCGGCGCCGCCACCACCGCCGAGGCGATGCCCACCACGGCCGAGGCGGCACCCACCACGACCAGCACCGACCCGCTCGCGGCCAAGCCCTACATGGGCTGGTCGAGCTGGAGCATGCAGTCCTCCAAATATCCCGGCCTCAACCCCGACGGCGACTACAGCTGGCTCACCGAGGCCAACGTCCTCAAACAGACGGACGCCCTCGCCACCAAGCTGAAGAAGTACGGATACGACCACGTCAACATCGACGCCGGCTGGTGGCGGGACAAGGCCTGGAAGCCGGAGTTCGACCAGTACGCCCGGCAGAAGGCCGACCCCGCCCGCTTCCCGCGGGGCATGAAAGCCGTCGCCGACCACATCCACGCCAAGGGCCTGAAGGCGGGCATCTACCTGCCGGTCGGTCTGGAGAAGGAGGCGTACGACGACGGCAAGGCGCCCATCTGGAACGCCCCCGGCTGCACCACCGCCGACATCGTCTACGGCGACCTGCGCACCACCAACGGCTGGGACAGCGCGTACAAACTCGACTTCACCGATCCGTGCGCGCAGAAGTACATCGACTCCCAGGCACAGATGTTCGCCGACTGGGGCTTCGACTTCCTCAAACTCGACGGCGTCGGCCCCGGTTCCTTCAAGAGCGGCGACAACTACGACAACGTTGCCGACGTCGCCGCCTGGCACCAGGCCATCGCAGCCGCCGGCCGCCCCGTCCACCTGGAAATATCCTGGTCGCTGGACATCGGCCACGCCGCCGACTGGAAGAAGTACTCCAACGGCTGGCGCGTGGACACCGACGTCGAGTGTTACTGCAACACCCTGGTGAGCTGGGAGAACTCCGTCGACGACCGCTTCGACGACACCCCGGCCTGGACCCGGCACGCAGGCCCCGGCGGCTGGAACGACCTCGACTCCCTCGACGTCGGCAACGGCGACATGGACGGTCTGACCAAGGCCGAGCGGCAGACCTACGCCACCCTGTGGTCCATCGCCAAGTCCCCGCTCTACACGGGCGACGATCTGACGAAGCTCGACCCCTACGGCGTCTCCCTGCTCACCAATCCCGAGGTCCTCGCCGTCGACCAGGGCCCCAACCCGCCCGCCGCGCCCGTCACCCCCTCCGACCCCCAGCAGGTGTGGGCCGCCAGGAACCACGACGGCACCTACACCGTCGCCCTGTTCAACCTCGCCAACCGCCCCGCCTCCGTGAGCGCCGACTTCTCCACCCTCGGCTTCACCGGCAAGGCGAAGGTCCGCGACCTGTGGAACCACGAGAACCTCGGCACGCGCACCGACCGCGTCACCGAGGCGCTGCCCGCCCACGGCTCCCGGCTCTTCACCGTCACCCCGAACGGCCGCTCCCTCGCCTGGACAGCGATCGAGGCCGAGGCGAGCGGAAACACCCTCGCCGGCAACGCCTCCGTCGCCGACTGCGGCGCGTGCTCCGGCGCCAAGAAGGTCGGAAACCTGTACCAGGGCGGCAAGTTGACCATCGCCGACGTGATCGTCGCGAAGGCGGGCCAGTACCAGCTCAAGGTCTCCTACGTCAGCGGTGACGCCCGCTCCGCCCTCGTCTCCGCGAACAGCGGCGGCGCCACCGGCCATAAGTTCCCCTCCACCGGCGACTGGGCCACCGTGAACAGCGTCTACGTGCCCGTGACCCTCAAGGCCGGGCCCAACACCGTCACCTTCGACAGCGGCACGGGCTACGCCCCCGACATCGACCGGATCGACGTACCGAAGTCCTCCTGACACCACCCGGTGGCCCGGCCCCCCGAAAGGCCGGGCCACCTGTCCGACTTCTGGAGCCGCCATGAACGCACGTCCGGACCACCCCAGCAGGAGAACGGCGTTGTCGCTGGCCGCGACCGCCGGACTCACCGCGGCACTCGGCGGACTGCCCGCCTTCACCGCCTCCGCCGCGCCCGTCCGCCCCAACGCCGACACCCCCCAGGCCGCCGCCACCGCAGCCGACCAGCTGTGGTGGCAGGCCCCCGGCGACGAACACTCCCTGATCGAGCAGGGCCTGCCCATCGGCAACGGTCGCCTCGGCGCCCTCGCGAGCAACGACCCGGGCCGCGAACTGCTCCTCGTGACCGACGCGACCCTGTGGACCGGTGGCCTCAACGACACCCTCGACGCCGACGGCCAATTCCCCTACGGACGAGCCGACTTCGGCTCCCTGACCCTGCTCGCCCGGCTCACCGTGGACATCCCCGACCACGACCTGTCGGCCGTCACCGGCTACCGCCGCACCCTCGACCTGGACCGGGCGGTCGTCACCACCTCCTACGTGCATGCCGGCATCACCTACCGGCGTCAGCTCTTCGCCAGCCGCCCGGACGACGCGATCGTCCTGCACTTCACCCAGAGCGGCGCGGGCCGGTACACCGGGACCGTCACCCTCGCCGGCAGCCACGGCGAGAAACTCACCGGCGCCGAGTCGTTCGGCGCCTCGTTCGCCAACGGCCTGCGGTACGGCGCGGCGATCAAGGCGTACGGCACCGGCGGCCGAGTCCGGGTCAGCGGTCCGACCATCGAGTTCGCCGGCTGCACCGACCTCACCGTCGTCCTCAGCGGCGGCACGAACTACGCACCCGACGCCGCCCACCACTACCGCGATCCGGCACTGGACCCGGAGAAACTCGCCCGCACCAAGGTCACCTCCGCCGCACACCACTCGCCCGCCACCCTTCTGCGCACCCATGTCGCCGACTACCAGCCGCTGTACCGTCAACTACGGCTCTCCTTGGGCAAGTCGAGCAACGGGCAGCGCTCGCTCGACACCTGGTCGCGGCTGCGCTCCCGGTACGAGAGCGACACCCCGGACCCCGAACTGGAGGCCGCCTACCTCCAGTACAGCCGCTACCTGATGATCTCCGGCTCGCGCGGCAGCCTCCCCATGGGCCTGCAGGGGGTGTGGCTCGACGGCAACGACCCGGACTGGATGGGCGACTACCACACCGACATCAACCTGCAGATGAACTACTGGATGGCCGACCGGGCCGGTCTGTCGCAGTGCTTCGACGCCTTCGCCGACTACTGCCTCGCCCAGTTGCCCTCCTGGACCGAACTGACGAACCGCCTCTTCGGCGACCCGCGCAACCGGTACCGCAACTCCACGGGGAAGACCGCGGGCTGGACGGTCGCGATCTCCACCAACCCCCACGGTGGCGGCGGCTGGTGGTGGCACCCGGCGGGAAACGCCTGGCTCGCCAACAGCCTGTTCGAGCACTACGAGTACACCCGGTCGCGGGAGTACCTGGCCAAGATCCACCCCCTGCTCAAAGGCGCCTGCGAGTTCTGGGAGGCCCGGCTGATCACCACGACCGAGCCCGGCACCGGCCGCGAGGTCCTGATCGCCGACAGCGACTGGTCGCCCGAACACGGCCCCCTGGACGCCCGCGGCATCACCTACGCGCAGGAACTGGTGTGCGCCCTGTTCGGCAACTACGCCGAGGCCGCACGGGTGTTGGGACGCGACTCCACCCACGCACGCACGATCCGCGGACTACGGGACCGCCTCCACCTGCCCCAGGTCAGCCCCACGACCGGCTGGCTGGAGGAGTGGATGTCGCCCGAGAACCTCGGCGAGACCACCCACCGCCACCTGTCCCCACTCGTCGGCCTCTTCCCCGGCGACCGGATCCGCCCCGACGGCTCCACCCCCGAGGACATCGTGGCCGGCGCGACCGCCCTCCTCACCGCGCGAGGCATGGACAGCTTCGGCTGGGCCAACGCCTGGCGCGCACTGTGCTGGGCCCGGCTGAAGAACGCCGACAAGGCCTACCGCCTCATCGCCACCAACCTGCGCCCCTCCGTCGGCGGCGTCAACGGCACCGCGTTCAACCTGTTCGACATCTACGAAGCCGGGCAAGGACGCGGGATCTTCCAGATCGACGCGAACTTCGGCACCCCGGCGGCCATGATCGAGATGCTGGTGTACTCCCGCCCCGGACACCTGGAACTCCTTCCGGCCCTCCCCTCCGCATGGGCCGACTCGGGATCCGTCGAGGGCGTCCCGGTGCGAGGCGGCTTCCTCGTGGATCTTGCCTGGCGGAACGGCCGTCCCACACGTCTGCGCGTGACCAGCACAGGTGGCCGTACCACCGCGGTGGTCTTCGACGGGAGGTCCCGGACGGTGACGCTCGAACAGGACGAGACCGTCACGATCCGGGACTTCACCCGATGAGGGCGGCACGGCGCGGGAGGCTGGTCGCCCTGGCCGCCGTCATGGGAGCGGCGACGGTGGTGCAGCCCTTGTCCACGACGGCCCGGGCGGCGAACGGCACACACGACGTCGTCACCTGGGCAGCGGCGGCCGACCGGGTCGGCGACGGCGTGGCCGACCGCGGCTACCGGCTGGTCGTCCACACCAGCGTCGGCGGCGACAACCTCAGGGTGCGGGTCTCCAACGCGCTGGGAGACCGCCCCGTCACCTTCGACAGCGTCTACGCCGGATTACAGTCCTCCGGCGCCGGACTGGTCCACGCCGGCAACCGACGGCTCACGTTCGGCGGGGCGCGGTCGGTCACCGTCCCGGCCGGAGCGACGGCGTACAGCGACCCGCTCCCCGGCAGGATCGCAGCCGAGAGCAACCTCGTCATCAGCCTGCACAGTCCCGACGCGACCGGCCCCGCCACCGGTCACGGCATGGCCATGCAGACGTCGTACATCTCGGAAGGCGACCACACCGCCGAGGAGAGCGCCACGAACTGGGCCGGAACCACCGGCTCGTGGTTCTACCTCGACGCCGTGACCGTGCGCGCGCCCTCCGCCACCGGAGCCGTGGTCGCCCTCGGGGACTCCATCACCGACGGATGGCAGTCCAGCACGGAC
The DNA here is from genome assembly GCF_036231965.1 of Streptomyces sp. NBC_01428. Lineage (NCBI taxonomy): Bacteria > Bacillati > Actinomycetota > Actinomycetes > Kitasatosporales > Streptomycetaceae > Streptomyces > Streptomyces sp. NBC_01428. The sequence goes on from NZ_CP109499.1 coordinate 8,856,220, forward strand.
CTCAACCGCCGCTGGCCGGACTATCTCGCCCGACGCCTGCGGACCTCCACCGTCACCACCGTGCGCGGAGTGGCGAACGAAGGGATATCAGGGAACAAGTTGCTGGCCGACGGCGCCGGCCGCAGCGCCCTGAACCGACTGGACCAGGACGTGCTGTCCCACCCCGGCGTGCGCACCGTGTTCCTCTTCGAGGGCGTCAACGACATCAAGGCGCACACCGGCGTGACCGCACAGGACATGATCACCGGATACCGGCGGATCATCGAACGCGCCCACGCGGCAGGCACATGTGTCGTCGGAGCGACCATCGGGCCGTTCAAGGGCTGGTCCGAGTGGGACCCCGCGGCCGAGACCGTCCGGCAGGAGGTGAACGCCTTCGTCCGTGACAGCGGCGCCTTCGACGCGGTGACCGACTTCGACAAGGCCCTCCGCAGTCCGTACGACCCCGAGCGCATCCTGCCGTTCTTCGACAACGGCGACCATCTGCACCCGAACGACAAGGGGATGCAGGCGATGGCCGACGCGGTGAACCCGAAGGACCTGGAGTGCGACTCCGGTCCGTGACCCGAACGGACCGTCCCGGTGGGCCCTGGACGGATCAGGGGGCTGATTTTCCGCGGGGACGGTCCGCCGGCGAGGGCTCACCAACTGATGGTGGCCGCGACCGGCAGATGGTCGCTGCGGCCGGCGGGTAGCACCCACGAACTCTCCGGCGTCACCCCGCGGACCATGATCTGGTCGATCCGCACCATCGGGAACGTCGCCGGCCAAGTGAAGCCGAAGCCGTCCCCGGCCACGTCCTGGGCCGAGCGCATCCGTGAGGTGATGCCGTCGAACGCGCGATCGTCCATGGTGCCGTTCAGGTCGCCGAGCAGGACCACCCGCTCGTTCCGTTCGGCGGAGAGAACCTTGCCGAGTGCCCGTGCGTTCCTGTCCCGTGTGTCCGTCCAAAAGCCCACTCGGGGATTCACCCGCGCGGACCCCAGATGGGCCACATACACCGCCAGTGGGCCCCGGTCCGTGGCCACCATGGTGCGCAGCGCCCGGGCATAGGCCGCCCTGGCATCGGCCGGCTTGGTCGCCGCCAGGGGCCCGTAGTCCGTCAGGATGTCGACCTGCCGGGTGTCCGACAGGGGCAGCTTGCTCCACAGTCCGACCGTGCCCCGCACCGCGTGGTAGCTGTAGGCCTTCGCCAGCTCCTCCTCGTACGCGCCCCGGGCCTTCTCCGTCAGCTCGACCAGAGCCAGCACGTCCGCCCCGGAGGCGGCCAGGTCGCGCGCGGTGCCGGGCGGGTCGGGATTTCCGGCGCCGACGTTGTGCTCGACGACCGTGAGGTCGCCTCCCCGGTGGGACTTGTCGCCGAGCAGCCCGCCGAAGAGGTTCAGCCACACCAGGACCGGCAACAGCAGTGCGACGACCGCCGAGGCGGAGCGGCGCCACAGCGCCCCGGCCAGCAGCACGGGAACGAACACCCCGAACCACGGCAGGAAGGTCTCCACCAGGCTGCCCAGGTTCCCGATCCGGTTCGGGATCCTCGCGTGCAGCAGCAGGAGGAGGCCCAGCAGCAGTGCCAGTACGGTGGTCACCAGGCCGCGCTTCCAAGGCTCCGGCCGGGAAACGGCGCACGCCGCCCGGCGGATCCGCGCGCGCCACGCTCCGGCGCCGCTGTCCCGGCAGGCGTCCGCGGGACCGTCGCCACCGCCCGGCGTCCGGCGCTCGCTGCCGCCCCGCCCGGCCCCCTCCGTGACCACCTGCGCCACCGTCTGTCCTCGCTCGCTGCCGGTCACTGCCGCATCCTCGGGTCTCGTGGTCTCGTGTCGGGTGTGCATGGCTCCGCGGGCGGCCGTCGTGGATCGGGGCCCGGGTGGCGTGTGGCGTGTGGAGTCTCCGGAGCCGCGCCCAAGAAGGCCGTCATGCCGTGGGCGACGAACTTGTGCTGCTCGCTGGGACCGTCGTCACTGGCCGGATGCCGGATGCCGGATGCCGGATGCCGGATGCCGGATGCCGGATGTTCGCTGCCAGTCAAGGCAGGGTGATGTTGCCGGAACGTACGTGCTTTTCAATACGCCGACGATATGTACCGACTCGTAGCATCGAGAGTATGCGTGTGCTGATCGTCGAGGACGAGCCCTATATGGCAGAAGCCATCCGCGACGGTCTCCGCCTGGAAGCGATCGCGGCCGACATCGCAGGTGACGGCGACAGCGCACTGGACCTGCTGACCGTCAACACCTACGACATCGCCGTCCTCGACCGCGACATCCCCGGCCCCTCCGGTGACGACATCGCCCAGCACATCGTCGCCTCCGGGAGCGGCATGCCGATCCTCATGCTCACCGCGGCCGACCGTCTCGACGACAAGGCCAGCGGGTTCGGGCTCGGTGCCGACGACTACCTCACGAAACCGTTCGAACTCCAGGAACTGGTGCTCAGGCTCAGAGCCCTCGACCGACGACGCGGGCACAACAGGCCTCCCGTGCGAGAGATCGCGGGGCTGCGCCTGGACCCGTTCCGTCGCGAGGTCTACCGCAACGGCCGTTACGTCGCTCTGACGAGGAAGCAGTTCGCCGTGCTCGAAGTCCTCGCAACCGCCGAGGGCGGTGTCGTCAGCGCCGAAGAACTGCTGCAGCGCGCGTGGGACGAGAACGCGGACCCGTTCACCAACGCCGTGCGGATCACGGTCTCCGCGCTGCGCAAACGCCTGGGCGAACCCTGGATCATCGCCACGGTGGCAGGCGTCGGCTACCGCATCGACCCAACGACATCCCACACCGGGCGTGAAGGAGAGACCCGTGGATAGGCCGCCCGGGCTGAGCGTTCGCCTCAAACTCACCCTCAGCTACGCCGGGTTCCTCATGGTCGCCGGCGTCCTGCTGCTCGCCGCGGTCTGGGTGTTCCTCCTGCGTTACGTCCCCGAGCGCGCGCTCATCGTTCCCCGCGGCACCCCCACCCATGGCGTCTTTCCCATCCGGTCCAACCTTCTCCACGTCTTCGCTCCGAGGGCAGCCGCGGTACTGGCGTTCCTCCTGGTGCTCGGCCTGGTGGGAGGGTGGCTGCTCGCCGGACGCATGCTCGCCCCGCTGACCCGGATCACCAACGCCACCCGCACGGCTGCGAACGGAACGCTCTCGCACCGGCTCCGGCTACCGGGCCGCAAGGACGAGTTCCGCGAACTCGCCGACGTCTTCGACGGCATGCTCGAACGGCTCGAAGCCCACGTCGGCGAACAGCGGAGATTCGCGGCCAACGCGTCGCACGAGCTGCGCACCCCGCTCGCCACCTCCAAAGCACTGCTCGAAGTGGCCCGCACCGATCCGGACTGCGACACCGGCGAACTCATCAACCGCCTGTACGCCGTCAACACCCGAGCGATCGATCTCACCGAGGCACTGCTGCTGCTCAGCCGCGCCAACCAACGGTCCTTCACCCGAGAGGCCGTCGACCTGTCCCTCATGGCGGAAGAGGCTACGGAGACACTCCTCCCGCTGGCGGAGAAGCACGGTGTCACCATCGAGACGAGCGGGGAGGTCACGCCCACGACCGGCTCGCCGGCGCTCCTGCTCCAACTGACCATGAATCTCGTCCACAACGCGATCGTCCACAACCTGCCCGGACAGGGAACTGTGCGGGTCAGGACCAGCGTCCGCCCCCAGTCCGTCGTGCTCACAGTCGACAACACGGGTGAGCCGCTCACTCCGCACCTGGTCTCGACACTCACCGAACCGTTCCAGCGCGGCACCGAACGCACCCACCTCGACCACGCGGGCGTCGGCCTCGGCCTGGCCATCGTCGACACCATCACCCGCGCCCACGACGGAACGCTCACCCTCACCCCGCGCACCACCGGCGGGCTCCACATCACGGTCGAACTTCCCGCGGCGACCCCGCAGTCGGCCAGATGACGGGCGAGCCGACAGCGAGGGGGAAGAGCGACCTGGACCCGGTCGAACCGACCCCTCTTCGAGAGCTGACCACAGTGAAGCGCCCTGACATGTCACGTGACGCGCGACTGACCGCCTACAAGACGGTGTCCGAATCCCTGTCCTCACACAGTGATCACGCCCTGCAGCACCTCCTGGACACGGCCCTGCCGCTCGGGTCCGGCATCGGCGGGACGTCGGCGCTACTGGAAGTCGCCGGCACTCAGGTCTTCGTGAAGCGCGTATCGCTCACCGACTTGGAGAGGCGACCTGAGCACCTCCAGTCCACCGCGAACCTGTTCGGTCTGCCGGCCTTCTGTCATTACGGCGTCGGCACCATCGGCTCGCCGGGTTCGGGAGCCTGGCGCGAGCTCGCCGTACACACCATGACGACGAACTGGGTTCTCACAGCAGAACACGAGGGCTTCCCCCTGATGTACCACTGGCGGGTGCTGCCGGGCTCCACGCCGCTGTCCAAGGAACTGGCAGACGTCGAACGGGCCGTCGCATACTGGGATGACGCGCCCCAGGTGCGCCGCCGAATCCACGCCCTCCAGCAATCCTCGACGAGCGTCGCACTGTTCCTGGAGTACATTCCGGAGAACCTGCACCAGTGGCTGGGCGTCCAGGTCGAAGCAGGGGACGGGACCACCGACCAGGCCGCCACCATGGTGGAGAGGGAACTTGAGGTCGGCACCTCGTTCATGCAGAGCCGCGGTCTCCTGCACTTCGACGCCCACTTCGGGAACATCCTGACCGACGGTCGGCGTCTCTACTTCGCGGACTTCGGCCTCGCCCTTTCGTCCGACTTCGACCTGTCGCCGGAAGAGGCCGATTTCTGCGACCGGCATCAGTCATACGACCGCTCCTACACCGCCACGTACCTGGTCAACTGGCTCGTCACCGCGCTGCACGGATACGCGAGGCAGGATCAGGAAGGCCGCTGCACCATGGTCCGGGCCTACGCCGAAGGCCGGCGCCCCGCAGGGATCCCCGACGCGACCGCGGCGATCCTTGCCCGTAACGCACCCATAGCCGTAGTGATGTCCGACTTCAGCCGCCGGTTTCAGCACCGAAGCAGGCGGACCCCTTACCCGCTGAGGCAGATTCAGCAGCTCAGCGGAGCACGACGCTCCTCTTTGTAGATCAGGAGCAATGCCCGGGACTTGTGGATCGGCTCCAGGAGCCCACGGGAGAGGCGTACCTTCCGGAGTGATCCAGTGATGGTCACCGAGTGGCCCGCGTTCGCTGTGCGGGTCGGGAAGGCACGCCCGTGCTCAACGCAGTACCCGACGACCGTTCCAACCAGTTCGGCTTCTTGAGCAACGGGATGGTCCGAGAGAGGGTCCGACGCGTGTTGGTCGGCGCTTTGAGGGCGGAAGTGAACCAGTACACAACCGAGTTGGTGGCTGAGACAGCTGATCACGGGAGGCAGCTGGTGCTCCGCAACGGCCTGCACGTGCCCCGGACCGTGGTTACTGAGGCCGGCCCGGTCGTGGTCCGGGCCCTGCGCGTGAACGACCACCGCGTCGACGGGGCTGTCCGCGGGCCTGCCCGGTTCGAGAACGGCGTCCCTGGTCGAGCGAGAGAGGGCAGCCGCGTGAGTGAGATTCCCCGTCCCGGCAGCGATTCCAGCAGCGTAGAACTGCAGATTGTCCGGGTCGTCGTCGCGTCCCTCGAACAGGCCACGGTCACTGTGCGCTGCCTGAGAGGACCGGTCCGTCGCGGTGCCCGCTTCGACCGGCTCCGCGGTTCAGCGCAGGCGATCGAACTGACGCTGACACAGGCCGTCATCTACGGGCATCGGGTGGCAGCACTGGACACGGGCCTCACCGCGTTCGTGACACTCCGAGGAGAAGGCGTTGAGCATCTGAAATCGGGCACCTTGGCCTCCGGGTGGCAGGTCATCGAAGGCGCCAACCCTTTGCCCTGACCCAGCGATCCACAGGGACTGACGGTCAGACCTGGACCAGCAGCCCTGCAGTCTTCGTACACCCCGCAGGCCGGGGGCAGACCGTCCGGCTGTCCTGCGCGAATCGAGCCCGTCGGTGTGCGGTTCGGGGGATGTAGGGGAGGTCGTCGGCGACGAGACGGCGCAGATCTGACTCGGTCGGTCTTCCCGTCCCGAGCGCGATGCTGACCGGCGGGACTGACCCGGCCAGAGGTTCCTTCGCAGAGGCCACTGTCGCCCTCCGATGGCGGCCGGATGAGGAGAGGTGCAGGCTGGAGGGATGTTCGCTATGTCATGGGGGGCTGAGGGGATCGCCCAGGCCTCCTCCGAGTTCCAGGATGTGGAGACGGCAGCTGATCTGTTGTGCGCTTCTGTAGAGCGAGCCGCCCTGTACGGAGTTTCGCAGGTTGAGGGAACGGCGTACCAGGACGCGGCGGAGATGCTGGCGGAGGGTATGCGCTCGGAGGGGCGAGCGGCCCTGTCGGCGGGGCGGGACTGGAGACAGGAGAGCGGCCCAGTCTGGGTCTGGCTGTTCCCTCGGCGCGCCTGAGAGCGAATGCGCCGGACGACCGTGGCTTTGGCTGCCTGCGGTACGCGCCTGCCGCTGTGACAGGGGGTGTGTGGCCCAGAGCGGGCCACACGCCCCCGGTCACCGAAAGGCGGTGATCATGTGAGGGCGCGTGTCACCGCGTCGTCCAGTGGCGGAGCTTTTCAGGGTTGCGTACCACCCAGATGTGTTTGATCCGGTCGTCGGCGACGTCGAAAGCGAACACCGTCACGATGGCGCCGTCCAACTCGGCCACCAGCCCGGGCTGCCCGTTGACCGTGCGTTCCAGGAACACCATGTCGCCCGGTCGGCGACAGGCGATCTCGATCCAGGCGCGAGCGACCTGCGGGCCGCCATGGATGGGGTGCGGGAAGGTCGGGGCGAGTCCGCCGCCGTCGGCGGTCGCGGTGACGTCGGGGTCGAGCAGGCCGATGAGAGCGTCGATGTCCTTCGCTTCCCATGCCTGCTTGAACTCCCGGACGATTGCGCCGCGTTGGGATGCCGGGACTGCGGGGGACCTTTGGGCCCGGACGCGACGCCGGGCCGAGGAGGCCAGCTGCCGGCAGGCGGCCGGAGTACGGCCGACGATCTCGGCCACCTCCGCGAAGGAGTGGCAGAAGACGTCGTGAAGGATGAATGCGACGCGCTCGGCCGGGGTCATCGATTCGAGAACGACCAGGAACGCGAGGTTGATCGACTCGTCGAGGGTGACGTGCTCGGCAGGATCGACGGGGATGGCTCCGGCACGCCCGGCGCTCCATCGCGCGTGTTCCGGTAGCGGCTCCGGCAACCATTCGCCGACGTAGGCCTCCCGCCGGACGCGGGCGGAGCCGAGTTGGTTGAGGCAGATGCGGCTCACGACCGTCGTCAGCCAGGCACCGGGGGATTCGATGGATTCCCGCTCCTGCGGCGACATGCCGTACCAGCGGGTGTAGGCCTCCTGTGCGGCATCCTCGGCCTCAGCCAGGGAGCCGAGGAGCCGGTAGGCGATGGCGATGAGCTGACGCCGCTCCCGCATGATCGCGTCCAGTTCCGGATCGGACGGGCCGTCTCCGGGCCCGGATCGGGTCGTCATGTTGCCGACGCCTCCCTCGGTTCATATCTGCCTACACCAACCCGACAAGACAGCCACCCGGAATGTGAGGCGAGGCGGCGCCTCACACTCGGGCACCCTGTCTTGTCGAACTCCTGAGACGACATCATCCGGCGGTTGACGACATCATCCGGCGGTTCAGGAAGGACCAAAACGTCATGACTACTCCGTCGCCGACACCATCGTTCGCCGACCCGGCACCCGCCCAGCGTCTGGAACGGGCGACCGCGGCGCTGAACGCGCACGGCTTCACCGCGGCGATCCTCGATGACGCCGCCGCCGCTCGTACCCGCGTCAAGGAGCTGATCCCGGAGGGCGCCGTCGTGTTCACCGGCGCCAGCGAGACGCTCCGCCTGTCCGGGATCGAGGAGGACATCAACGCGGGCGGGCGGTACGAGGCCATCAAGCCCCGTGTCCTGTCCATGGACCGTGCCACTCAAGCCGACGACATCAGGCGCCTCCTCGCCAGCCCTGACGTGGTCGTGGGCAGCGTTGCGGCTCTCACCGAAACAGGCTCCCTCGTGGTGGCCTCGGGCAGCGGAAGCCAATTGCCCGCCTACGCCGGCGGTGCCGCGCGGGCGATCTGGATCGTCGGTGCGCAGAAAGTGGTACCCGACCTCACGACCGCACTGCAGCGCGTACAGGATCACTGCCTCCCCCTGGAGAGCGCCCGCACCCGGGAAGCGTACGGCCGCCCCAGCGCCGTCAACCGTCTCCTCATCCTCAACGCAGAACACCAGCCCGGCCGCGGTACCGTCCTGCTCCTGCGCGAAGCGATCGGTTTCTGATCCTCAGAACTCCTCCAGCGTTGTCGGTACGGAGACACGGGGACGGGCCTCACACGGGACCGCCCTCGGTGACATCGCGCGTCAGTCACCTGCGCTCTGCCCGCTGGGCCCTGATCGCACCGACGGCGGAAAGCCCTTGTTGACCCCGCCTCGAAGGAGAGTCGATATCCATGTCGGAGCGTCTCCAGCGCAACCAGTCGGTCATCGACGAGTTCCGCAGCGCCGGCGGAATCGTGGGCGGCGACTTCGAGGGAGTACCTCTCTTGTTGCTGACCACCACAGGCGCCCGCACCGGGAAACCGCGCACGACCCCGTTGACCTACCTACGAGACGGACACCGCCTCGTGGTCTTCGCCGCCAACGGCGGAAGAGAGAAGCACCCGGCCTGGTACCACAACCTGTTCGCCGACCCCTCGGCCAGAGTTGAAATCGACAGCGACACCTACGCGGTGACAGCGACCGAGATCGGCGGCGCCGAGCGGGAACGCCTCTGGGACCGGCAGTTGGAGCACACGCCCTACTTCGCCGACTTCCAGGACCGGGCAGGACGCCGCACACCCGTCCTCGCTCTGGCACGGACCACCGACTGAACCAGCCGAACGGTGAGGGCTGCTTGCCACGCCTTGCTGGTCGGCATCCGCTCCACGGTGGTGTGCTGGGCGACCGCGGCGTGCGCGCGTGCCTCGGCGATGCCTTCGACGACTGCTGATCAGTTGATCGTGCGGCGGATCGCGACGACGGCGGCGTCGTCGTTGAGGTGACCGTGAACGTGGGCTCGCAGATCGTCTCGCAGGTGACGCAGCAACTGGTCCGGTTCGTTTCCGGTCCATCGCGGGGCTCGTTCGGCGAAGGGGTAGAAGTGGCCGACTGTGTTGCGGGCTTCGATGACACCGTCTGTGTAGAGCAACAGGAGGTCGTCGACCGCGAAGGGGAAGGTCTGGATCTCGTAGGAGGTGATGCCGAAGGTTGCGCCGAATCCGATCGGGAGGTGGCTTGCCTCGGTGGTGAGCGGGGTGAGGTGTCCGCCGCGAAGGAGGAGCGGGGGTGGGTGTCCGCAGGTGATGACGTGGACGACGGGTTCGTCGTCGGGGATGTCGAGCAGCGTGGCGGTGGCGAAGTCCTCGTTGGTGTCCGGGTCTTCGTGAGCTCGCCATTGGCCGGCGTCCCAGCGGAACGCGGCGTCCAGGTGGACGGCGAGCTGGGGGAGGGTCGCCTGCCGATGGGCGGCTGCGCGGAAGGCGCCGAGCAGGAGAGCGGAGTTGTTGATCGCGGCCAGGCCGTTGCCGCGGACGTCACCGATGAGGAGCCGCGTGCTGCCGTGGGCGGTTCGGGCGGCGGCGTACAAGTCCCCGCCCAGGTCGGCCTCTTCCGCGGCGGGGATGTACATCCCGGCGATGCGCAGCGGGCCGGCGTGTGTGGGCAGCGGCTGCAACAACACACCCTGCGCGACCGCGGCCACCGATCGCACCTGCTCCAGCTGGCGCTCGCTGCGGTCGCGCACCACGCAGATGAAGACGCATACGACGGAGACGACGATCAGGGCGGCGATCTGGGCCTGGATGTTGGCGGTGGCCAGGTCTCCTCGGATCGCGCCGATCAGCACCTGGGCGGCCACTGCGAGGCCTCCCATGAGCGCCGTCATCCGGGCTCCGGCGAACGCGACCGTGATCGCGGGCGCTGCCACCAGTAGCGGACCGAGATGGATGTGCTCGGGACTCAGTACATCCACCACACAGACCGCGATGATCAGTCCCACGGGGATCGCCACCAGGGCCGGTGCGTGCCCCGGCCGCCAAGAACGTCGCGGGTCCGGTCCCGGTCGAAAGGTCATGAACCAAAGCTCCCACCTGCCTGGCATTCAAGGACGTGCGCCGCTCCGAGGACCGGTTCGATCACCCTGAGACGCAGGCCGGCCGGGCCGCACAGTCGCAACGCGGGGACGGCGAGCGGCGTGCGCTGGCCCGGCGGCCGGCCCCTCTGCGGAAGACCTTCTCCGTAAGAGGCTGGTCAAGTGCGTCGGGCAGCGGTCCGTCTACAGGTGAGCACGCGGGTCGGCGAGGAAACGGACAACGCAACGGCGCCGCCTCCCCGTGGGACCGGGAGGGCAGCGCCGCGCTGGTATCCGACGGAGTTACACCAGCCAGCCGACGAAGTGGACGAGGCCGGCGAGGATGTCGGTGAGCAGGTTCATGGTGAAACGATCTCCTTGCGATGATGCATGTGTGTGGGACCAACACCCCGGTCCTGTATGGGACAGGGACCAGGTGCGCATCAGCTACGTTCTGCAGCACGTCGCTTGCACTCCGTAAGCATCGGTGTTCGTGCAGGCCTCACGCAATTTCTGACGCCACGATCACCTGTTCGTGCGAACAACTGCGCGCCTGTTCGTATCGGAGCCTCTTCACCATGCCGAAGCGGCCGTGCCACACGCTTGATGAGGGGGATGGAGACGCCCCAACGGAACAGACACGCACCAGGGTGAGAAATACTCTTCCGATGAGGTCACGTACTTTCCCGACCAGCCAACCGATCACGATTCGGAGGGCTGTCGCACGGGATGCCAAACGACTCACCCGGATCGTGCGTGGCTCAAGCGCCTACCAGGGGGAGTACGCAGGCGCAGTCGCGGGCTATCGAGTCGGTCCCGATTACATCGAGGCCCACCGCGTCTTCGTGGCCGTCTCCACCGACGAGGACGAGGGAGGCCGGGTCCTCGGGTTCTACTCGCTCGTCCTTGCTCCGCCGGAGCTCGACTTGTTGTTCGTCGCCGACGAGGCGCAGGGGCGGGGTATTGGAAGGCGGCTCATCGAGCACATGAAGAACGAGGCTCGTGCCGCCGGGCTAGACCGCCTCAAGGTTGTGTCGCATCATCCCGCCGAGGACTTCTATCACCGCGTCGGCGCGGTCCGGACCGGGACTGTGCTCGCGAATCCGCCCGCCGTTCCGTGGGACCGTGCAGAGTTCGAGTTTCGCATTCCCTCGGAATGACGCTGTCTGATCGCGGGGGACTGGCCTCGCCTACAAGGGGCAGCGCAGGTCAGGCTGTACGGGACAGGCTATGCCTCAACGGACTGCCCGCCGAGGTGACCCGGATTCTCGCGGCGCTGCGCACCGCGCTCGCCGGCGCGCACGTGAAGGACCTCGGCGACCTCCACCCCCCGCTCACCGAGCTGGCCGCGGCCGGACTGCAGACGCCCGACATCGCCGAAGGCCACCGCCTCGCCGCCGTCCTGCGCGCCTACGTCGCTCCCGCTCCGGCGGGCGCCTCCGAAGCACCTTCGGTGGCTGCTCCCGCTCCGGCGGCCGCAGCCGACGCCCGAGTTGCCGAGGACGCCGACGAGGAGCGCCGGGATGACGACGACGGGCTGGTCCCGGGGGATGAGCAGGATGAGCCGGAGGGCGCGATCTTCCCGGCTCTGCGAATCCTCAAGGAGTCGGTGGCCCGGTCAAAGATGCACCCGATCCTGGTCATCCGCACCGAAGACCGGGAAGCCGGGCCGTGTCCCGAATCTTGTTGCAGGCGACGGGTGTTGCGGCCCGCAAGCTTGACCACTACCGGCCTGGCTCACTGCTTGAGCTCGCCAGCTCACGCCCACTCGCGCACGCTCGACGCCACCGCGGATGCCTGGCAGATCCGCGGTATGAGCCCAGAGCGGAACGGCGTTGACGATCAACTGGCGAAATTGTTCAGGGACCAGCCGACGCAAGCGATATGGATCCACTACCCGCCCCCACTGCGGCCTATCGTGACGGGCACACCCGTCAAGATAGGCCGGATGAGAGCCGTACGGTGAGCTCGTTTGCTCCCGTCGAGCAAGCCGCGGACCGGCGTGAACGCCCACGCACCAAGTGGTTGGGTGTTTGCAGTTGAGGCGGCGGACCGTCAGGCCGGACCCAACAGGGCTGAGTTACGGGGGTCCGGTAGCGGCTGCGGCTGCTGCGGGGTGGTCGGGACGAACACCGGGGCGTCCTGCTGGTAGAAGATGTCGATGTCGGCTTCCTCGCCGCTGACGATCAGCGTGTCCCAGGCACCGCTCTCCTGGAGTGTGCGAAGGGTCGCGGGCGCCAGAGTGGAGAGATGGGCCCGGAGCACGTCGTCATCCGGCAGACCCGGCATACGGGGCGCCAGCCGCTCACGGATGGCCCGCATACGGTCCAGCAGGACCTCCAGATCAGCGCCCGCGGGAGCAGCGCCGGCGCGGCCAGCTACGCCCGGAGCCGGGACCGGGGCCACACTCGCCTCCATGCTCCCTTCGATGATGTCCTTGATCGCCCGGGTCACACCCCGCTCGTCCGTGGTGACCATCGCGTTCCAGGCGCGGCTCTTGTGCCGGTACTGGAGCATCGACATGGCCGCCTCGTGGCGGATGAAGTCCGCGTCACGCAGGGGCCGTCCGCGCCAGGCCCGGCTGAGGGAGCGGGCCAGCGAGACGGCGGAGGCCAGGCCGCTGTTGAGGCCGCGTCCGGGCCAGAAGTGGATGGCGTTGGCCGCGTCCCCCAAGAGGAACCCGTACGTGCCCGGGCCTTCCGCGGTCGGGCGGGTGAGCTGGGCGGTGAATCGCGGGCGCTGGACCATGTCGAGGCGGAACGACGTGATGGCGCTGAGGTCCTCCTCGGGGACGTCGAACAGCCGCAGCCCTTCCACGATCCGCTTCCACAGCGGCGAGCCGCGCAGCAGCGCCGGCAGGAACAGAGTGCCGTGGGTCGGGCAGACGAACTCGTTGTCCTCGTGGCGGCTCATCACGCACGGCCGGGCCGCGATGCACTCTTCGAAGACCTGCCGCACCGGGTCGATGCCGATGACGTTTCGGGCCTCCTCGCGGGTGAGGCGCATGTTCAGGAAGCCCTCGCCGCGAAGCGAGTTGAGCAGGAAGCGGTTCTGCGCCACGGTGAGCAGCACGCTCATCGGGTCCGAAAGACGGGACTTGACCTTGAGTCCGAGCACGATGTCCTGGATGTGCTCGCCGTCGAGGGAGTAGATGGAGGCGTCCGCCATGCCGAAGCGGCCGGCGAAGTGCTCACGGGTGCGGGAGCGGCCGCCCTCGCCGATGACCAGCACGTGATCGCGGGTGATGAGGTGTTCTTGCTCTGCTATGTCGAACCGCTTGGGCACGAGCCGGATGGCGGACTTGCTGTTGGCCAGTTCGAGCAGTTGGTCCTCGATGTAGGCGATACGTATGTTGCGGGGCGGCCGTCCGTCGACGGAGTCGGGGCCGAGCGGCCACATCTCCGAATACTGGCCGGTGTCGCCGAACATCGCCGTCTGCATCTCGGTTGTGAGCGCCAGGTACTGCCGGCTCTGGACGGTGACGACCTGCTGGCGGCGGACGTTGCCCTGGTCGGCGTCCTTCCAGACGACGGAGGTGCCGTTGCGTATCCACCGGCCGTCGTAGACGGTGATCGCGACCCGTCCGGCCAGTGCGTCCTCCAGCAGCAGTGCGACGGCCAGGCCGACGGGGCCGCCGCCGGTTACCGTGACTCGGAGGACTCCTGGGTCCACGGCTGCGTTGGCGCGCGGCAGGTCCATCTGGGAGAGGTCCATGACCGTCTCCACGGCCTCCTGGGTCTCGAACAGGAACGTCTCGTCGCCGATGCGAATGGTGTCGCCGGGCAGCAACTCATGCCGCTCGACGCGCTGTTCGTTGACGAAGGTGCCGTTCCTGCTCCCACGGTCGTGGAGGACGTAGGTACCGTGGTCGGCGACGATCTCGGCGTGGAAGCGGGAAGCGCTGACGCTGACGATGATGACGTCGTTGTCGCTCTTGCGCCCGAACGTCACCGGGGCTTCTCCGAGAACCACGCTCTGACCGGTGAACGGACCGGTGCGTCCCACGATGACCGACAGCACGGAAACTCCTTAAGGAAAAAAAGATTGGTCCAATTATGAAGGACCAGGGGCTCTGTCACTCGCCGTTCGACCGGCAAGTGATGGAAAACGGGACAGGGTTGGACTTCGTATCGAACGGTGACTTGATCTCGACGGCCATCGCACTCTTCAACGTGCCAGCCTGAGCCCAGGTCGACAAGCGCACCGTCTCCGTCTTGCTCGTCGGGTCACCCTCACGGAACGCCAGCGTCCGCCACTCCTTGTCCACCACGGCTCCGTTGTCGGACACCCACCGGTACGAGAACTGGACCGGGGCCCGGTCTGTCTTGAACGTCGCGGTGAACCAGGGCACCTCACCGTCTCCGCCTGGGCAGGTCCCGTCGAACGAGGTGGCGTTGCCGGTGACAGCCACCGACACCGGTTGGGACGCGCTGCCAGTGCTGGTGGTTTCGGCCTTCTTGGCGCTCTTGTCGTCGTCCTGGTTCATGACCGTGTAGGCGATGCCGCCACCAGACAGGATGAGGGCGACCGCCACAGCCCACACCAGATACGTCCTACGACGGCCGCGCCGGGCGGAGGGGGGCGCGGACTTGGCGTCCTGCCCGAAGTCGGCCGCCGGGACGGGCGTGGCCGCGCCGGACCCGTACGCCGCGCTGTTCGGCGGAGGCCCGAACGTGCCCAGCGGCGAGGGCGTGGCCGCAGCCCGAGCCACCGTCACCTCAACCGCAGCGGTCGGGCCAGTCGACATGGTCGGAGCAGTCGCAGCAACACTCTCCTCGGCGACCGGCGTCTGCTCGGCGGGCGGGGTCTTCTCCGCGGCCGTCACCGCCGAGGTGACGGCCGCAGTGACACCGCCCGTCACCGACGTCGTGGGCACCGTCAAAGCCGCGGTCACCTCCGCATCCGCGGTCCCCGCCCCGGCCGTTGCCGTCAACACCTGGGTCGCCCGCAAGAGTTCACCCATGGCTTCCTCGGCCCCCATCCGTCCCTCGGGGTCCTTGATCATCAGCCCCTCGATGACCGCCGTGAGCGGACCGGCCCGGTGCGGCGGCGGCAACTCGTCGTCCACGACGGCGCGCAGGGTCGACAAGGCACTCGTCCGGCGGAACGGCGAACGCCCCTGTACGGCCGTGTAGAGCAACGCCCCGAGCGACCACAGGTCGGAGGCGGTACCCGGTATCCGGCCCAACGCCCGCTCGGGGGCGAGGTACTCGGGTGATCCAACGACCTCACCGGTCATTGTCAACGCGGTGCTGCCCTCCACGCTGGCTATACCGAAGTCGGTCAGGACGACCCGGCCCTCCTCGGCAAGCAGCACGTTGGCGGGTTTCACGTCACGGTGCAGCACGCCGACGCTATGGGCCGCGCGCAGGGCCGCGAGGACCTCGACGCCGATGCGCGCGACCTCCCTCGGCGCCAGCGCACCCTCGGCGCCGATCGCATCGGCGAGGGAGCGGCCGCGGACGAGTTCCATGACGATCCACGGCCGGTCGTCGAAGGTCACCACGTCGTGGACGGTGACGACTCCACGGGAGTTGACGCGTGCCGCCGCCCACGCCTCCCGTTCCAGCCGGATGTGCATCTGCCTGCTGCGTTCGACGGGCAGTTCGATGGAGGCACGGACCTCTTTGACGGCGACGTCGCGATGGAGCACTTGGTCGCGGGCCCGCCACACGGTGCCCATACCGCCCTCGCCGAGTATGGACAGCAGCCGGTACCTGCTTGCGACCAGCCGTTCATCGCCGGCCTCTGGCGATGTCTCGTCGTTGTTCTGCATGAGGGTCCACTCCCTAACTCCGCCAACTGCCGCCGTCAGTATGATGAATACGGCGACGATCACTAAATGAGCAGCGTGAGGGCCGGACAGAAACAATCCGGACAGTGTTGTGACAGTCGTGAACCGCCGACGACTGAGGTACACGCATTCGCAGCATCCTGCCGGGTGGTAGGCGACTCAGGGTTCATTGCCAGTAACTGGTGGTTTCAGATTGACGTGTGACGGCTCGGGGCGGGCGTGGCCTGATCCGTTAGCGGCGAACTAGTAGTGCTTCGTTAGGTTCTTGGTCTGGGTCTGCTGGTTTCCAGGGGGCGGCCGCAGGTGGTGCAGGTGCCGGTCCAGCACCTCAGCAGGTCTTGGAGCGTGTTGAGGGTCCGGTAGAGGCTCGTGCGAGCCTGATCGGCGCTGACGGCGGCGTCTTTGGCGCCAGTCTTGCTTTCGCCGGTAGCCCTCGGAGGCCCGTTGGATGGCCCGGCCGGAGAGGTAAAGCACCGGCCGGCCGTGATTGAGGAGGAGCGTGATGGCGAGGGCGGCTCCGCCGTCGGTCAGATCGATGCCCCAGGTCACCGTCTCGCCCAGGGCCAGGACGTCGGCGAGGAGTTGGAGACGTTCGGGTTCGTCGTTGGCGACGCGCCGGGACAGCAGCCGACGGCCGCTCTCGTCGATCGCGACGCAGTGGTGATGGGTTTTGCCTGCGTCGATGCCGGCCCAGATCCTGGCCATGGTGCCTCCGTGCGGTGGGGTGTGCTGATGCCTCCCGACGGACGACCTCGCTGTCGATTCCCTACGGAGCGATCATTCACAATTCCTAATTGGCAGCCGAGTCGTCGTGGGGCATCGGGCGGCCAAGCGAGCCGCGCGGCCGGCGTGGTCACCACGCAGGCGATGCCATCCGCCCGCTCATGGAGTGCGCCTCTGAACCAGTCAGGATCGGCCTGACCGAGTCAACGGGAATCCGTTGCGTCGCCCTCGGCCGGGCGAGGGGCTGCCGAGCTGTCGGCGGCCTGACGGGCGGCGCGTTCCGCGCGGAGTTCTTCGGCGACCTCGTAGGCCCGGTCCGGGTCGTAGACGGTGACCGACGTGCCAGGGCTGTACATCGAAGCTGCCCGCGGCGTGTACCCATAGCTCTCGACGCGGCGCCGGGCAGCTATGCCGTCGACCTCGCTGACGGGTACCCGCCACAGCTCGGCGGTGTGGGACGGGGTCCACCACTCGTCCGGACGCACGAAGTCCCGCTTCACCTCCGTCCGACGCTCCACCTCCACCTGGGTCCGGCCGAGTTGCTCGGTCAACCAGCTGGTCAGCGCCTGTGCATCAACCCGAGCCAGCGTCGCGAAGGCCGCCGGTTCGCACTCCACCGTCTCGCCGCGGGTATGCAGCACCACCTTGATCGACTTTCGCTGCCCCAGACAGAGTCGCTCGATGACGACGACTCGCTGCAGATCGGCCGTCGCCATGGTCGACGAACGCAGAAAGCGGGCGATCACGACCTGGGCCGGAGTTCCCCGGGGGCGGAACTCGACCCACCGCACCGTCGTGGACACCGTGACGCACACCGTGGCCACGATGAGCAGGATCATCGCGACGACCGTGAGCGCCAGGAAGACCCACAGAATGCCCCAGGCAACGGAGCTCCCCGAGATCACGGCGCCCAGCAGAACGCCCAGCAAAAGGGGGGCGGCGACCACCGCCGGGACCACGGTGCTCGCGCCGAACCCGAACCCCAGCTGGCGGACCCGGCTGGGGACGAACAGCAGCCGCCATCCGTCCGTCACGGGTAACACGACCTTCGCCAGCGGGCCAGAGCGCTGAGATTCCATGGCTCAAAGGTAGGACCGTGCAAGGGAGTTCGTAAGGCCACAGCGAGCCGCACCTCCTCGAAGGCGGGAACCGCAGACGAGAGCGCGTCAGCCGGCCAGGCAGCGCCGGCCTGGCCCGGGGTCCGGGGTCCAGGGACGTGCCGTCGTGGCATTCCAGGCAGGATTCGAGAGTGCGCAGCGGGATGACGTGGAAATACCGTCGGCAGCACTTCGGGCACCGTTGCCGGGCTTCCATCGCTCGGTCCAGGGCGCGTTCCTGCGCGAGGGTCATCGGCCGCACCGGCAGGGCACGGTCGATCCGGTATAGGAACGTGGGCCGCGTGCATTTCCGCTCGGGGTAGTTCCGGCACTTGCGGCAGCGCAGCACGATCGGCGTCTGCCCTGCCGGGCGTAAACGTCGCGAGTCGGTGTGCGCACGAGTCGATGCCCTGGCTCGCGAGCCCGTAGTTGGTAACCGGCGGTCAGCAGTCCGTCGAGGTAGTCCTCCTCCGCGGTGATGGCGGGCACCGCGACGACGATGTCGACGATCGGCTTGGCGGCCAGGCCGGGCACAGATGTGGATCCGATGTGCTCGACGTCGACCGGCGGCGCCAACGCGTCGAGGATCTGGCGTCGATGCCTCAGGTATTCCTGAGACCAGTGTGCGTCATAGCTGTGGAGATCCAGATCAAGCGCCTACGGACCACCGATGAGCTCGACTGCGGTGACACCCGGCCAGCGCGTTTTGCTGCTGTTCGTCAGCTGCACGCCCCTCTCGTCGATCGTCGACTGGTCATTTTGACCATTGGGGCGACAGAGGCCTCTGCAAGCAATGGTCCTTGCTGCATCCGACTGGCGATCGCCGTTCGGTTGAACGGACCGAAAGGGTTGTCGTTATGCGGAGTTCGGCCAGGAAGCCGCCTGCGGGCCAGCGTCCGGTTCAGCGTCGGTCACGCTCTGCCCCGACGCTGTCTCGTTCCTGCGTTCCGCGGCCAGTGCGCTCAAGTGTTGTTCCGCACTGTCCAGTAGGCCGAGGTCAGTCTTGGTGTGGGCGATGGCCGTGTCGATCAGGAGGGCTACCAAGGGCTCGGCGGTGTGCAGTCGGCGTTGGCGGGCGAGGCCCGCGAGTTCCGAGAGGTACGTCTGCCGCTGGGCCTCGATGAGGGTGGCGAGGGCCTCGGCGCCGAGCGTGGTGGCTGCCAGGAGCTTCAGAAAGATCTCGTCGCGAAAGCCGCCGGTGCGTACCCAGGCGGTGGTGGCCCACGTCTCGAGCTCGGCGCTGCCCGCGGAGGTGAGCGTGTAGAGGTTCTTGTCCGGGCGGTCGGCCTGCGCGACTTGGGAACGCGTCACGTAGCCGTCACGGACGAGCCGCTCGAGGATCTGGTAGAGGTGACCGATGTTGAGGCCGCCCCACTGCGGGCCGATGGTCTCCTCGAACTGCGCCTTGAGCTCGTATCCGTGGCTCGGACGCTCCGTCAGGAGCGCCAGCACGGCGTGATGAAGCGGCATACACATCCCTCCTGCATTGTGACAACATACTCGTGGATTGTGGCAATGCAGGAGAGCGGGGGCAACTTCTATGGCTGTGCACGTAGCGTTGCGCGGGGTGAGTCGGCGCTATCCCGGGTTGATTGCCCTGAACGAGGTCGACTTGGAGGTCGCCCCGGGGGAGGTGGTGGTGCTCACCGGTCCCTCCGGATCCGGTAAGTCCACGGTGCTCCACGTGACCGGAGGGATGGACCGGCCGGACCAAGGGAGCGTCGAGATCGACGGCAAGAAGCTGCTGTCCCGGCATCTGGACGATCATCGCCGACGCATCGGTTTCGTCTTTCAGCGCTTCCATCTCCTGCCCGCTCTCACGGTGCTGGACAACGTGCTGGCCCCGGTACTGCCCCGAAGAGTTGACTTCGACCGACGCGAGCGCGGTATGGAACTCTTGGAGGCCGTCGGTCTGGGCACGCGTGCCGACGCTCTTCCGGCGGAGTTGTCGGGAGGGCAGCAACAACGGGTCGCCGTGGCGCGCGCGTTGATCAACCGCCCGGGTCTCCTGCTGGCCGACGAACCGACGGGCAACCTCGACAGTGTCACCGGCCGGGAGATCATCGACCTGCTGATGTCCCTGCGGGAGAGTTACGGCATGACGATGATCATCGCCACCCACGATGCCGAGGTCGCGGCGAACGGGGACCGGGTGGTGCGTCTGCAGGACGGCAGGATCACTTCGAACCAGCGGATCGCCGCCTCCGCCGACGTGCTCGACCGCCTGGGAGGGCTGCGCCCGTGATAGCGATGATCATCGGGCAGCTCATCCGGCGGCGCACCCGCGCGATGGCGCTCGCCGCAGGAATCCTCGTAGCGGCGACCAGCTTCACGCTGCTGACCTCCACGGTGCACACGAGTCAGGCGAGCACCATTGGCACGGTGGCGAAGAACGCCCGCTCCGCGTACGACGTCCTGGTACGACCGCCCGACGCGCAGACCGAGGTGGAGCGGTCGAGCGGTCTGGTCGCGCCGAACTTCCTGTCCGGCACCTTCGGCGGCATCACGATGGACCAGTACCGGCGCATCCGAGGCCTGGCCGGAGTCGACGTGGCGGCACCCGTCGCCAACATCGGCTACCTGATGGTGTCCAACACCGTCTCCGTCGATGTCTCCCGTTTCCTCGACGGCAAGGCGTTCCGGCAGATCCTGCGGATCACTCCGACGCTCACCGCCGGGCTGGAGACCTATCGCACCGCCGATCAGTACGTCTACCTCACGCGTTCTCCCATCACCTCGGGGACATCCGACGACGTGTTCGAGTCCGAAACCCTGGAGAAGGGACAGGCCGACAGGAGCACCCGGCGGTACATGATGAACGGCAAGTACAACGTGTGCTTCTACTTCAACGGCGACAAGACCGGGCAGACGCAGTGGAACCTCGACCTGCCGATGAAGGAGAGCATGATCGGCGAGGACCTCAGCGACAGGTCCGCGTTCGACCCCGACCTGCACTCGCGGATGAACTGCCAGTCAGGGCAGGGCAAGGCCACCATCGACATTCCCGTCGCCTACCCGGTGCTGCTGTCCGCCGTCGACCCCGCAGCGGAGGAGCGCCTGGTGGGCCTGCGCCGCACCGTCACGTCGGGCCGCATGATCGCGGAGCGGGACAAGCCGTACGTGGTTCCGCCCTCGAAAAGCCCGCAGGGTCAGCGAGAGGCACACATAGCGGTGGCGCTCAGCAGCCACGCGCTGACCGCGGGCAGGATCAACGCCACCGTAGAGCGCCTCGACACCGGAGATCCCGCGACGCTGCCCTCACGGCTGGGCAATCCGACGGCCAACACCTTCGTCAAGAACCTGCGCGGCACAGCCGTGGGGCGCGTCAGCGTGGACCTCGGCCAGGGCTACCAGAAAGCGGTGCCCCGGTTCGGGGTGGACGCCACCAACTACTGGACGGTCGGGCCGGTGACCTATCGGCGGACGGCGGGCGGCAGCCTGGCCGCGGTTCCGCAAGCACCGCAGAAGCCCGGCCTGTGGGTGACCAACCTGAACGAGCAACCGGTGGCGAACGTCCCCGAGGAGAACACAGGCCCGCAGTACCGGAAGGTGACGAGCCATGCCTCCACCTTCTGCAACGGCATGGGACGATGCCAGGAGCTCGACTTCGGCCGTCTGGAGGCCCCCTACTTCGACGTCGTCGGCCGCTTCGACACCAGCAGGCTCCCCGGCTTCTCGCCACTCTCGCAGGCCCCGCTGGAGACGTACCAGTCGCCACAGGTCACCGGCGAGGACCGGCCCACCCGCACCGCACTGAACGGCCGACCACTGCGCCCCGACCGGAACTTGGGCGGCTACCTCACCCCGCCGCCCACCATGCTCACCACCATGGACTCGGTCACGGCCCTTACCAGGAGCCGCCGCGTCCCGAGCCTCCAGGACAAGGCGCCTGTCAGCGCGATCAGGCTCAAAGTGGCCGGCGTGACAGGCGTCGACGCCGCGTCCCGGGCCCGGGTCAATGCCGTGGCCGGCCAGATCCGCACCGCTTACCCCAGGCTTCAGGTGGACGTGACGGTCGGCAGTTCCCCCCGGCCGCAGACCGTCGTACTCAGCGACACGGCGCGGGTGACGGAACGCTGGGTGGAAAAGGGGGTGGCCCTGCGGATCCTGAGAGCCGTGGACGCCAAGAGCGTCATCCTCTTCACCCTTGTCCTGGTCGTCTGCGCGCTGTTCCTCGGCCAGGCGGCGCTGGCTTCGGTGCGCTCCCGCCGCACCGAGATCGGCACGTTGCGCTGCGTCGGCTGGAGCGGCGGCGAGGTACTTCGGCTCGTCCTCGGTGAACTGGCCGCGATAGGGCTTGCAGCAGGCTTCGTGGGCGCGATGCTCGCGTACGGGCTCGGCCGGCTGCTGGGCCAGCCGGATGCCGGTGCCAAGTCGCTGATGGTTGTCCCGGTGGCATTGCTGCTGGCCACGGCCGCGGGTCTGATCCCGGCCTGGCTCGCGACGCGTCTGGGCCCCATGCAGGCCGTCCAAGCCCCGGTGACGGCGGTCCGCAGGTCCCGCCCGGTGCGCTCGGTGGCCGGACTGGCCCTGGTCAACCTTCTGAGGGTGCGCGGCCGTACACTGCTCGGCGCGTCGGGCCTGGCGCTCGGAGTCGCCGCATTCACCACGCTGCTGGCTCTGACACTAGCCTTCCGCGGTGAAGTGGCAGGATCGCTGCTCGGCAACGCCGTGGTCGCTCAGGCCCGGACCGCCGACTATCTGAGCGTTGCCCTGTCGCTGGCGCTCGGCGCGGCAGGAGCCGTGGACGTGCTGGTCCTGTCACAGCGCGAGCGCGCGGCGGATCTCGCCATCCTGCGGGCAACGGGGTGGACCAACCGCGAACTCGCCCGGTTGACGCTCTACGAGGGGATCGGACTCGCTCTCCTGGGCAGCTTGTCGGGCGCCGGCGTCGGTCTGGTTGCGGTCATGACACTGGGGCGCGGCGTGCTGGAGGGGCACTTCGTCGCGCTCGTCGGCGCCGCGCTGCTGGCCGCGATGGCCGCCACCGCGCTGGTGGGCGCCGCTCTGACGGTGCCCGTCCGAAGGCTCGCGCAGATTGCCCCCGCCCACCTGCTGGCCGCCGACTGAACGCCGAGGTGCCGACGCTCCGATGGCGCGTGTTGGGCCCCCGGGGACTGTCCGGCGCTGCGCCGTCGCGCGCACTCGAACCTGGCCATATCCAACCTGCTCTGCCGCTTGGTCAGCTTTGGCAGAGCCGTGTGGTCGTCTCTGCCGAGACGACCACACGGCAGTGCCACGACCCCCTTGTTTTCGAGACGTTGCCGTACGGCGAGCAAGTGCAGCGGCTGTGGGGCGACTACCTCTTCCGGCTGGTTGCCGGCCTGTCTCCGTCGTTGGACGGTCTGGCCGCGCGGCTGCGGTTGAGCATCGAACGGGGTTGGGAGGATCTGGGCGCGGTGGATGCGGCGATGTTCAGCATTCAGAAGATCGACTTTGGGCTCAGCCGACTGGAGGGCAGCCCTGGCCCTGATGTCTTCGTCCGGGTTAGCCGCGCCCAGGCGAAGGTCGACGCGGCACTCGACCTCCTGCTCTATGCCCTCGGTATCGGCGACGAAGCCCTTGCCTTCCGCGGCGACATCGAAACCGGCTTCGTTGACCTGCGGAGGGGACCTCAGACCTGAACTCACGCTGCTTCACCGGCGGGGCACCTGCCCCTCGGGTGCCTTGCTCGCTGCGGATGCGGCGGGTTATGAAGGGATGTGAGGATCAGGTTCCTGACGGGCGGCGCCGTCACCCCCTCCATCTCCGGAAGGGCCATTGGCAGCCGGCGGAAGCCGGGCGTGAGCCGCACGACCGGGCCCTGCGTGACCTCATCGGCGAGCTGTCGACCCTCAGCCGCGACTTTCGTACGCTGTGGGCCGCCACGACGTCCGTATCCGCCACGGCGGCATCAAACTCCTGCGCCCCCCCGAGATCGGCGACCTGGAGTTGACCTACCAGTTCCTGGACCTGCCCATGTCCCAGCGTGCGGTCCGCGACCCGACCCTCTACACCGCCGAACCGGGCAGCACCTCCGAAGACCGGCTCAGGCTCACAAGCCTGGCGGCGACCCAGTCCCAGACGCCAGAGCCCACCGGCCACATCGGCTGACCAACTGCCTCCGCACGCTCCGCGCGACGCGCGGTGCGAGAGCCCTGAGGCCGCACGGGATGCTTCACCGGGTAGGAACACCGCTCGATATCATCAGGTCTGATCGCGCTGCCTCGTGCAGCACGTTGAGCGCCTCCACGAGGGGAATGGGGCGGAGTTCGGCTATGCCGCTTGCGGGTTCCCGGGCTGCCCTCAGCAACTCCCACGTTCGCTGATTGACGGCGTGAGCGGCAGTGGCAGCCTTCTCATTGCTTAGCAGAACGAAGGTTTCAAAGAGGATCGATCGCCTGGTCTCACCCGCTTCCATCGCTTGCAACGCCTCGGAATCATTCAACCCTTGGTCGCGAGCCCGCCCGGCGTCCATGGCGGTTCGTTGGATCTCCTTGATGCACGTCACGCACGCGATGTAGGTGTCGAGCTTCCGCTCGTCCCATCGCGTAGTCATCTCCCTCCGGAACTTCGCCCGTTCGGCGGCTGCCGTCACGAGATAGGACGTCAAGGCGCCAATGAGAACGCCGATCAGGGTGAGGATCTGGGTGGCCATGCCGGACAACGTATCTGCGCGGGAGACTCAGCCCGCTCGGCTGCCCCACAAACCGGCAGGGACACCGCCGATCTGGTCGTCCCCGCACCCGGCGAGAACGTCGTCAACAACGTGGGCAGCGGCGCCCTCCGGCAACTGCACGGTGCCGCGAGTGGCCTCACCACCACGGGTACCGACGCCTTCAACCCCGCCGACTACGGGGTCAGCACAGGCCTCCGCCTCGGCGACGCCCTCCCAGACTGAGAGCGAACAGGCCTGGCCGCGATCCTGCAGTCGGGCGGTCCAGCGGCCGCCACTGCCGGCGGCCGACGCAATGGGGGCTCCGCGCGGAGCAGGATGACGCGCGGTCTGCGGTCAGCGTGGGACGGTGAACACAGGTGGGCCCTCCGCATCCCCCGAACGGCGGGCCATACCTGCCATCACCCACATCCGCCCCGCGTGCGCGCACCGAGGGCCTCAACCTCGGCCGCCGCGGTCCCGCAGGAAGTTTGCGCGCAATCGACGACTTTTGATCAACGTCGGCAACCTGAGCACTCCGCCTGCGTCGGCCTGCTGCTTCCGCCGCATACTGGGATCTCCCAGCCCGGCTCGACGGAGCGGAACTGTCGGGGCCGAGGAACCAGGCCGCTGGTTCTCAGAGAATCCAGTTCGGCCAGTCGTCGGCGCGGACGATGTCCGCCAGCCAGCCGAGCGCTTCGCGATGTAGATCTGGGATTCCTCGCCCGGCCGGACGCCTCGCTGCCACTTGCGGATCCGTGCCCCGTCGATGCCCGAGCGCAGACCGCGCCGCCGGGCCGCGGCCTGGATCTCGGATATGAGCTGGCCCATGGTCACCCAGTGGAGGCGGGGCGGTCTCTTCGACAGCTCCATCCAATCACCGAGCGCATACGGGCCGTCACTGTTGCGCGGGAGCGGGACCGCCACGGGACCCCCTCCAACCGGTCGACGCCATCGAACAGTTACGCCCATTCTCGTCTCGTCGCCCTCCAGGCGGCCCGACTTCGTCCAGATGGGAGGGGGGGTCGTCATGGCGTACGACCACTGATCACGCAGACCGGTTGAGTCGGGCGATGCCGAGTACGGCGTGGTGAACCTTCTGCGAACGGGCGCCCGGCCGTGTCTTGCACACTCGCCGCCGAAGCACTGCCCCGGAGGCCCTACTCCGACGCCGTGTTGGCGGGTGTGCTGATCTCCCAAAGGTCGTAGTGGTCATCGCGGGCGTCGGAGATGCACGGGTCAGGAGAACCACGGCGGGCATCTGTAGGAATTCGGTGTCGCGAACACGGTCGTCCTTGTCTGTGTGCACCGTGCACTGCCCCGCTGGCCTGCTCAGCCCGAAACTGCACCTGTCACTGCGGTTGGCCGCTGGCGTAGAGGGGCTGTTGATCTTCGGACAGCGAGCTCAGGCCGGAGAGTGATCTGCTGATGGTGATGATCGGCTGCAGCGCTCGCCGACGTCTTGGCGATCAGGAGCGAAGCTGCCGTTGATCCCATGAGGCGAGCGGGACGGCGTACGGAGGTGAGGGGGACGGCGGCAGCCGCAGCGTGATCGATGTCGTCGTATCCGATCAGAGAGATGTCGTCGGGGACGCGGACACCTGATTCGAAGAGCGCTTGGAGAACGCCGACGGCGAGGAGGTCGTTGGCGCACAAAATCGCGGTGGGACGCTCACGCAAGCCGAGTACGCGGGCCCCGGCGTCCCGTCCTGCGGTCACGGTCAGCTCGTCGCAGCCCAGCTCGGCGAGCATGGAGATGGGCATGCGGGCCTGGGCGAGGGCCTTGACGACGCCTTGGAATCGGGCCTGGACCTGGGGCAGATGGTTCGGACCGCCGACGAAGAGGATCGCCCGGTGACCAGCCTTGAGCAGGTGGGCCGCCGCGAGTTCGCCGCCAAGGATGTCGTCGATGGCCACCGAGCACTGGCTGCGCCCGGTCTTGCAGTCGTCGACCACGACGAAGGGGATGCCCCTGCCGTCGAGTGCGTTCAGGGAGCGCCCGGCGCTGTCTGCCGGCGTGATGAGAGCACCGCGGATCTGGTGCTCGCTCAGCATGGCGACGTAGCGAGCTTCCTCCTCCGGGTCGCCGGCACTGTTGCACACCATGACGCCGAGGCCGGCTCGGCGTGCCGCGGCCTCGGCGCCGTGCACGAGCGCGATGCAGAAGGGATTGGCGAGGTCGTGGACGAGGACCGCCAGAATGCGCGAGGGGCGACCGCGCAGCATCCGGGCGCTTTCGATACGTACGTATCCCAGGCGGTCGATGGCGTCCTGCACGCGCCGGCGTGTGGTGGGTGAAACGCGTTCGGGCTGGTTGAAGACGTTGGAGACGGTGCCCAAGGAGACGTTGGCTTCCCGGGCGACGTCGACCATGCCTACATGCCGTCGGGCCATGTCGTCCTCTCGTCTCGGCTGCGGTCAGGAACGGGTGCGTGGCGCTGACGTGCTTTCGCGGGTGATCAGCCGGGGGGTCATGGTGGCCTGGACGGCGCGGTCGCGTCGGCCTTCCACGCGTTCGATGAGCAGGCGGGCGGCTGTGGAGCCCATGTCGTGGCCTGCCTGGTCGACGCTGGTCAGCTGGACGGTGGCGAGGTCCGCCAAGGTGGTGTTGTTGTAGCCGACCAGGGACACGTCCTCTGGAACTCGCAGTCCCAGCTCGCGCGCGGCTCGCCAGACGCCCAGGGCGGCGACGTCGGCGCCGGCCATGATCGCCGTCGGACGCTCCGGGCCGGCGAGCAGGCTGATGCCTGCTTTGTATCCGCCGTCGTCGGAGTACGCAGTCTTGCTGATGCGGGCCTGGGCTGCGAGGCCGTGGGCCTCCATGGCCTCGGTGTAGCCGTTGGTCAGCTCGATCTCCGGTGTGTGGTGCCACTGGCTGGCACGCGTGCCGGGGGAGGAAACCAGGGCGATGTTGCGGTGTCCGAGCCCGACCAGGTGGTCGACGACGAGTCCTGCTCCTGCGGCGTCAGCGTCGGCGACCGAGTCGTGGGCATCGGAGGCGTCGTGATGGCCGATGACGACCGTGGGCGTGATCTGCGCGGTCTGCAGGACTTCGCTGCGCTTGGTGCCCGGTGCGATGAGGATGAGTCCGTCCATCTGGCGATCGACCATGGAGCGGATGGTCTTGCCCTGGGCGTCCGCGCCGAATCCGGCGGCGCCGATCATCACGGTGTACTCGCTGTTGTCGAGCTGTCCTTGGACCCCGTCGAGGATGTCGGCGAAGAAGCTGTTGCGGATGTTGTCCAGCAGCACACCGATCGTGTAGGTCCTGCCCCGCATGCCCCGTGCCGCCGCGTGGGGACGGTAGTTGAGGTCCGCCATCGCGGCGCGGACCTTCTCCTGCATGGCCGCGCTGACTCCGTAGGCGTTGCGCAGCACTTTGGAGACCGCCGCCGTCGAGACCCCGGCGTGCTGGGCGACGTCCGTGATGGTCACACGCTTCATCTGTTCCGACCCTGCCATCGCAACTCCTAGCTCGTTCATGGAACGGTCTACACGATAAGGCGCCTCGCCCGCTAGATGTGTTGGGCCTTTCCGCAATGTTACGGATGAATGTCTTGACGCTGGCTGCGACGACGTGCACTGTGGTGCGCACTTCGCCGTGGAGAACGTTATACAAAACGTTCTCGCCTCCTCGGCCGTCCGCAGGCCTTCGCCGTGCGTCCTCCGCTTCAACGATGACTGGGAGCATGCTGTGAACACCGACTCCACCACCGCCAGAAAGGTCCGCTTGGCGGGCCTGACCGCGAGCGCGGCCGCCATGGCGCTGTTCGCCACCGCTTGCGGCGGAACGGGAGGGGGCTCAGCCTCGGCTCCCAAGGACTTCAGTTACCTGACCAACACCGAGAACACGACGGTCAGGACGGCCCTGACCACTCTGTCCAAGGGGCAGTGCGCCGACGCGAACAAGGCGCTCCCGCTGAAGGTGGAGACGGTTCCGCAGACGAGCCTGGACCAGAAGCTGCAGCTCCTGGCCGGCCAGGGTGCCCTTCCGGTCCAGTTCGCCGCGGGCAACGCTCCCGCGCTGACCGACCAGCTCTACCAGTCCGGCAAGATCGCGGACATCGAGGCGGAACTGAAGAAGCTCGGCGTCCTGGACCAGATCCAGCCCGCTGCCATCTCCACCATCAAGGCCCTGTACGACGGCAAGGTCGAGGTGCTGCCGTACGAGTACAACATCGAGGGCATCTTCTACAACAAGAAGATCTTCACCGCGAACGGGCTCGAGGAGCCCACCACGTGGGACGAGCTCACCAAGGCGTCCGCCAAGCTGAAGGCCAAGGGCATCCAGCCGTTCTCCGCCTCCGGACAGCAGGGCTGGCCCCTGACCCGCCTCATCAGCGGCTACCTCTACCGCAGCCTCGGTCCCGACGCCCTGAAGGACGTCAAGGACGGCAAGGCCAAGCTCACCGACCCGCAGTACGTGAAGGCCGCCCAGCAGATCGCCGACCTCGGCAAGAAGGGCTACTTCGGCAAGGGCGTCGGCTCGATCGACTACGACACCGCCTTCAACCAGTTCCTCACCGGCAAGGCCGCCATGTTCTACATGGGCAGCTGGGCGCTGACCAACATCGCCGACCCCAAGCAGAACAAGATCGGCGCCGACAACGTCGGCTTCATGCCCTTCCCCGCCGTGGCGGGCGGCAAGGGCTCCATCGACCAGTACCCCTCCAACGTCGGCCTGGCCATGACCCTCGGCAAGAAGTCCTTCGACTCCAAGGTCGGCGACTGGGTCAGCTGCATCGCCAAGAACTACGGCAGCACCGCCCTGAAGGACCAGGGCTCGATCTCCGGCTTCAAGGCCAACACCCCGGTCAAGGACGCCAACGAGGTCACCGCCAAGGTCCGCACCACCATCGGCGAGTCCAAGCAGAACGTCCTGTGGTTCGAGGCGCTGTTCAGCACCAAGGCCACCACCGTCAGCCAGACCAATGCGGCCAGCCTCATCAACGGCAGCATGAGCGCCCAGCAGTTCATGCAGACCGTCCAGGACGCGCTGTCCAGCAAGTGACGCCCGAGCGCGGACGGTTCAGCCTCCCGCACCCCCTGAACCGTCCCGCCCGTCACCCCCAACGAAGTGGACTTCACCCATGCACCGCGTACTCGGTGACCGCCGGGCCGTTCTCATCCTGATCGGGCCTGCTCTCCTCGTCTACTCCCTGATCATGCTCGTCCCGATGGTGTGGTCACTGGGATACAGCTTCACCCAGGGCAACCCGATCGACGGGTTCAGCGGCAGCGGCCTGGACAACTTCCACCGCCTGTTCACCGACCCGGACGTCCGCCACGCCCTGTGGTTCACCGCCAAGTACGCGGTCACCGTCACCGTCGGCCAGGTCGTCGCCGGCTACCTCCTCGCCCTGCTCTACGTCTTCTTCCTCAAACGTGCCTCCGCACTGGTCCGCACCCTGGTCTTCTTCCCCGTCGTACTGCCCACCGTCGCCGTCGGTCTGCTCTTCAAGAACTTCTTCCAGGTCGCACCCCAGGCCGGCCCGGTCAACTCCCTGCTCAACAGCATCGGAATCGACTCCATCGACTGGTTCGGCAGCTCCGGCCACGCCTTCTGGGTACTGATCATCATGGACATCTGGCGGTCCTTGGGCTTCTACGCCGTGCTGCTCTTCGCCGGCCTCGTCGACATCCCGGAGGAAGTACTCGAGTCCGCACGGCTCGACGGTGCATCGGGGCTGCGGCTCGTGCGCCACATCGTCCTGCCGATGTCCTTCCCCGTCCTCATGTCGTCCCTGATCTTCAGCGTCAACGGCACCCTGAAGGCCTTCGACTCCATCGTCGCCCTCACCAACGGCGGCCCCGGCAACAGCACCTCACCCCTGACGCTGTACATGTTCCAGACATCGTTCACCTACGGCGACTACGGCTACGGAAGCACCATCGCCCTGCTGCTGACCGTGGTCTGCCTGATGGTGACCCTGGTCGTCTTCCGCGTCTCGCGGCGCGACCTCACGAAGGACTGAGCCCCATGGCCCTCGAAACGCCCCACAAGATCCAGGCGGCCACGGGCAACGGTGGCCCGACGGACTCATCCCCAACGCCATCACGCCGGCGACCGCGCCGGCAGCGAGGACGCCTGTGGGTCAAGGTGGTCGTCGCCCTGCTGCTGATCGCCGAGATCTATCCGCTCGTCTGGATGTTCCTGACGTCCCTGAAATCCAACAGCGACTACCTCAACAACTCCACATGGAGCCTGCCCACCCACTGGGAGTGGGGCAACTACAGCGAAGCCTGGACCACCGGCCACATCGGCCTGTACATCCAGAACAGCCTCCTGGCCGTACTGCCGGCCCTCGCCCTGATGCTCCTGCTGGGGACCGCCGCGGGCTTCGCCCTGCAGATCATGGTCTGGAAGGGCCGCAGCCTGACCCTGCTGATCTTCCTCGCCGGGATGATGGTGCCCGCGCAGATGATCCTCCTGCCACTGTTCACCATCTACTTCCGGACCGGCCTGTCCGGCACCCTGTGGCCGCTGATCCTCACCTACACCGGCACCGGCCTACCGCTCACCGTCTTCATGATGGCGACCTACTACAAGACCGTTCCCCAGGAACTGTTCGAGGCCGCGACCATCGACGGCGCCGGCATTCTGCGCGCCTTTTGGACCATCAGCATCCCCATGGTCCGCAACGCCATCCTCACCGTCGGCCTGGTCCAGTTCTTCTTCATCTGGAACGACCTCCTCATCGCGCTGACCTTCACCAACAGCCAAGACCTGCGCACCATCCAGGTCGGCCTCCTCAACTTCACCGGCGACTTCGGCGCCACCCAGTACGGGCCGCTGTTCGCGGCCATCTGCCTCAACGTCTTCGGCACCCTCCTGATCTACCTCTTCCTCAACCAGAAGGTGATGAAGGGCCTCACGTCAGGTGCCGTCAAGGGCTGACAACCGTCCCGGGCCGGCCGGTTGCCCCACGCCCACCTCATGGAAGGTTCCCCCACCGTGTCGCTTCACCCTGCCCCCGTCACCTTCGAGCACCTGCGTGACGGCCTCGGAATCGGTGTCCCCGAGCCCCGGATCTCCTGGCAACTGCCCGCCGGCAGTGAACGCCAGAGCGCCTACGAACTCGAACTCGACCGCGGCGGCACCGTTCACCGAACCGGACGCATCCACGGCACCCGACAGAACCTGGTCCCCTGGCCCGGCACCCCGCTGGCATCCCGCGAACACGTCACCGTACGGGTACGCATCTGGGCGACAGAGGACGACCCTTCGCCCTGGTCACCGCCCGCGACCGTCGAAGCAGGCCTGCTCGACGCCGCCGACTGGCAGGCCCGGCCCATCGGGGCCGCCTGGGAAGAAGACCCCGACAGCGACCGCCGCCCCGCACAGGTGCGCCGGGACTTCGCCGTCACCAAGCCCGTCGCCCGCGCCCGCCTCTACATCACCGCGCACGGCCTCTACGAAGCCGAGATCAACGGCAGACGAGTCGGCGACGACGCCCTCTCACCGGGCTGGACCGTCTACGGACAGCGACTGCGGTTCTACACCTACGACGTCACCGGCCACCTCGCCGACGGCGCCAACACGATCGGCGCCTACCTCGCCGACGGCTGGTACCGCGGCCGCATCGGTTTCGACGGCGGCACCCGCAACATCTACGGCACGGATCAGTCCCTCATGGCCCAGCTCGAAATCACCCACCCCGACGGCACCAGCACGGTCATCCCGACCGACACCCGCTGGCAGGCAGCACCCGGGCCCCTCCTCACGGCCGGCCTCTACGAAGGGGAAACCTTCGACGCCCGCCTGCACGACCCCGCCTGGTCGACTCCGCAGCACCGCAACCACGGCTGGGGCGCCGTCGCCGTCCACTCGCGTGACCCGCACACCCTCGTCGCCCCACAGGCACCCCCGGTCCGCTGCACCGAGGACGTAGCACCCCTGTCCGTCACCTCCCGCGGTGAGGGCCGCTACCTCCTGGACTTCGGGCAGAACCTGGTCGGCCGCCTCACCATCACCGCCGACGGCCCCGAGGGAACGACGATCACCCTGCGGCACGCCGAGGTCCTCCAGGACGGCGAACTCGCCACACGCCCGCTGCGCGGCGCCACCTCCACAGACGTCCTCATACTCGACGGAAGCGGCCCCCTCACCTGGGAGCCCCGATTCACCATCCACGGCTTCCGCTACGCCGAAATCAGCGGCTGGCACGGCGAGTTCACCGACCAGAACGCCACCGCCCGCGTCTACCACACGGACATGCAGCGCACCGGCTGGTTCGCCTGCAGCAACGACATGATCAACCGGCTGCACGAGAACGTCGTGTGGAGCATGCGCGGCAACTTCGTCGACATCCCCACCGACTGCCCCCAGCGCGACGAACGCCTCGGCTGGACCGGAGACATCCAGGTCTTCGCCCCCACGGCGAGCTTCCTCTACGACGTCACCGGCATGCTCGACTCCTGGCTCACCGACGTAGGCGCCGAGCAGTTGCCCGACGGCACCGTCCCCTGGTACGTCCCCGTCATCCCCGGCGGCCCCCAGTGGACCCCCATCCAGCCCGGCGCGGCCTGGGGAGATGTCGTCACCCTCACCCCGTGGGTGCTCTATCAGCGCTCTGGAGACCGGGAACTGCTGCGCCGCCACTTCTCGATGGGCCGCTCCTGGGTGGACCTGCTGGAGCGACAGGCCGGCGAGAACCGCATCTGGGAGACCGGAGACCAACTGGGGGACTGGCTCGACCCCATCGCCCCACCGGATGATCCCGGCGCCTCGCGCACCGACCGCTACCTCGTCGCCACCGCCTACTTCGCCCACTCCGCCCGGCACCTGTCCTACGCCGCAGCGGAACTCGGCGACCAGGACGCAGCCGATGCCTACGGCCGCCTGGCCGACGAGGTCGCCGCGGCGTTCCGCAGCCGCTACGTCGACGCCACGGGGCTCATGACCAGCGACAGTCCCACCGCCTATTGCGTCGCCCTCATGTTCGGCCTGCTCGCCCACGACAAGCAGCGCACCTTCGCCGGCAACCGGCTCGCCGAGCTCGTCCTCGCCGACGACGCCCGGATCGCCACCGGCTTCGTCGGCACTCCGCTCATCTGCGACGCCCTGACCGACACCGGACACCTCGACGTCGCCTACCAGCTCCTGATGCAGACCGAATGCCCCTCCTGGCTCTACACGGTGTCCATGGGGGCGACCACGATCTGGGAACGCTGGGACAGCCTGCGCCCCGACGGCACTCTCAACCCCGGTGGCATGACCTCGTTCAACCACTACGCGCTGGGCGCTGTAGCCGACTGGCTGCACCGCGTCGTCGGCGGCCTCGCCCCCGCACGGCCCGGCTACCGGACCCTCACCTTCACACCGCGTCCCGGAGGAGGGATCACCTGGGCGAACGCCCGTCACTGGACCCCGTACGGGGAAGCCGCGATCTCGTGGCGACTGACCGGGGATGTCCTCACGGCCGACGTCACCGTCCCGGAGGGATGCCAGGGGCTCGTGCACCTTCCGGACAGTCCCGCGATCACCGTGGGACCGGGGCATCACCGCCTGCACAACGGCCGCACCGCTCACCAGGCCGCCTGACCCGAACTTCCCCTGCGCCCTGTCTGTCCGCCCCGCGGGCGCAGGGGAATGCGGCGGTGTCGGGCCGACCTGACCCGGGCCCGGCACCGCCGTCCAACGACGTCAGCCAGCGAGCGTGTGTACCGGTGGACTTGGGGACATCGAAACGGCAGCGCCCCAAGACCACGGCGCCGCTCTTGCCCGTGAGCGAGTGCAAGCTCGCCGGTGTCGGCACCCGGCGAGCGAACAAGGTAGGGCAGTTGCCGCTCAGCAGATCGACGAAGCAGCGTTCAGCAGCAGGCGGGCCTTGGTCCGCTGGTGAATCTCCTCGACGGTGACGCCGGGAGCTGTCTCCACGAGCGCCAGTCCGTCGGGGGTGATGTCGAGCACGCCGAGGTTGGTGATGATCCGGTCGACGCAGGCCTGGCCGGTCAGGGGCAGCGTGCACTGCTCAAGGATTTTCGGGCTGCCGTCCTTGGCCGTGTGCTCCATCAAGACGATGACCCGGCGTGCACCGTGGACGAGGTCCATGGCTCCGCCCATTCCCTTCACCATCTTCCCGGGGATCATCCAGTTGGCGAGGTCTCCGGCCGCGGACACCTGCATGGCTCCCAGGACGGCGGCGTCGATGTGCCCGCCGCGGATCATGCCGAAGGACAGGGCGGAGTTGAAGAAGCTTGCCCCGGGCAGGACGGTGACGGTCTCTTTGCCCGCGTTGATCAAATCGGGGTCGACGTCCGCGGTCGCCGGATACGGGCCGGTCCCCAGAATGCCGTTCTCCGAGTGGAGAACGACACGCACGTCGGGGGAGAGGTAGTTGGGGATCAGGGTGGGCAGCCCGATGCCCAGGTTCACGTAGGTACCGTCCGTGAGTTCCAGGGCCGCTCGGGCGGCCATCTGTTCACGGGTCCAGCCTGCGGAGGGGCTCATGCGCTTACGGTCCTCTTCTCGATGGCCTTGGCTGTTGCCTGCTCGGCGGTCAGGGCGACGACGCGCTGGACGAAGATGCCCGGCAGGTGCACGTCGCCGGGGGCAAGGTCGCCCGGCTCGCAGAGCTCTTCGACCTCGGCGATCGTGGTGCGTCCGGCCATCGCGGCCAGGGGGTTGAAGTTCGCGGCGGCCTTGCGGAAGACGAGGTTTCCGTGCCGGTCGCCGCGCCATGCCCTCACCAGGGCGAAGTCGGTGGTGATGCCGTGCTCCAGCACGCAGCGCCGGCCGTTGAAGTCCCTGGTCTCCTTGGCGGGAGAGGCCAACTGCACCGAGCCGTCTTCGCCATACCGCCACGGGAGGCCGCCGGAGGCGACCTGGGTTCCGACGCCGGCCGGGGTGAAAAAGGCGGGGATCCCGCTGCCGCCGGCGCGCAGGCGTTCAGCGAGCGTGCCCTGCGGGACGAGCTCGACCTCCAGCTCGCCCGCGAGGTACTGGCGTGCGAACTCCTTGTTCTCTCCGACGTAGCTGCCCGTGACCCGGCTGATCCGTCCGGCCTCGAGCAGGATGCCCAGTCCGTGTCCGTCCGTGCCGCAGTTGTTGGACACCACCCGCAGGTCCGCTGATCCGCGGTGCAGCAGCGCGCGGATCAGGGTGTCGGGGATGCCGTTGAGTCCGAAT
Organism: Streptomyces sp. NBC_01428; assembly: GCF_036231965.1. NCBI lineage: Bacteria > Bacillati > Actinomycetota > Actinomycetes > Kitasatosporales > Streptomycetaceae > Streptomyces > Streptomyces sp. NBC_01428. The sequence continues at coordinate 8,891,726 of NZ_CP109499.1, forward strand.
CCGCCGACGGCCAGGGAGGCGCCGTCGCCGATGTCGGCCACCGCCGCCGTGGCGGAGTCGCTGACCTTGTCCATGCAGATGACCTTTCAGCCGGGCCGGGCGGCTGACCAGCCGCCGTCCACGACGAGATGGGCGCCGGTGATGTAGGAGGCTTCGTCCGAGGAGAGGAACAAGGCGGCCTGCGCGACGTCGTCGGGGCTGCCCGCCCGCCCCAACGGGATGGAGTACTCCTCCACCGCAGGCGGGGAGTTGGGAGTGCCGGTGGGGGCAGATGCGTCGTCGATGACGCCGGGGCTGATGCAGTTGACACGGATACCGAACGCCGCGCCCTCGGCCGCGAGCTGCCCTGACAGGGCGACGATCCCGCCGGCCGCTGCTGCGTGAGCGCCCATCCCACGGGTGGCGGAGCCGGTGAGGGCTGTGGCGGAGCCGACGGTGACGATGCTTGCCCTGCCCAGCGTCATGTGCGGCCAGACTGCGCGGGCGCACAGCCACACGGCGTCCAACTGGTTCCTGACGGTGAGGACGTAGTCCTCGTAGGACTGGAACTCGATGTCACCGGGCCGGCTCGATTCCGCCCCGGCGTAGAGGACGTCGATCGCCCCGAAGGCGGCGACCGCCTCGGTGACCCAGGTGTGCACACTGGCTTGGTCGGTCACGTCGAGCTTGCACGGGTTCAGGGCGATGCCGCCGTCGCGGGCGATGAGCCGTTGGGTCTCCGCCGCCTGGGCCTCGTCCAGGTCGCCGCCGACGACGAGGGCCCCTTCGGCGGCGAACCTCAGGGCTGCGGCGCGGCCCGGGCCGTGCCCCGTTCCGGTGACCAGCGCGACCCGTCCCTCCAGCCGCTTCATCGGGGGCCCGCCTGCCGGACGGCATCCGAGATGGACTTGACGCCCCCGTGGGCGGTGAGGCCTCCGTCGACGGGGATCTCGGCACCCGTGATGAAGGAGGTTTCGTCCGAGAGCAGGAACGCCACCAGGGAGGCGACCTCGCCGGCGGTGCCGGTGCGTCCGAGCGGTGTCTCCCGGACGTTGGCCTCCTTGAACTCGGGCAGGGCGGATGCGGTCATCTCGGTCTCGATGTGGCCGGGGTGGACGGTGTTGACGCGGATCCCGCGCGGTCCGAGCTCCAGTGCGGCGGTCCGGGACAAGCCCCGCAGGGCCCATTTGCTGGAGGTGTAGGCGACCGGGTAGTGGGCCGTCAGGGCGGCGGAGGAGCCGACGTTGACGATGGAGGCACCGGGCTGCATCAGCGGAGCCAGGTGCTGCATCGCCAGGAGGGGGCCGGTGACGTTGACGCGGTGGACTCGGTCGAAGTCCTCTACCTGGACGTCACCCAGCCGGGCCCGCCAGGTGATGCCGGCGTTGTTGACCAAGCCGTGGACCTGACCGTGCTGCGTGCGCAGCTCGTGGGCCAGCTGGGCCCAGACGTCGTTGTCCGTAACGTCCAGGCGGCGAACGCCCTCAGCCTCGGTGACGTCGGTGGCAATGACGTGCGCGCCCTCAGCGGCCAGCACCGCAGCCTCTTCGGCGCCCTGTCCGCGTGCAGCGCCGGTCACGACGATGACTTTGCCCGGCAGCCGCTTGGACTGCACGGCGGTCACGGCCTTGCCCGGGAACGGCGGCGGCCGGCCGGAAGGGGCACCGGGTCGGTTCCCGGCACAACGGTGTTCACCAGGACACCGATGCCTTCGACGGTGAGGGCGACGGTGTCGCCGGGCTTGAGCGGCGGGGGAGTCTGCTCGCCGCGTACGCCCCACAGTTCGGCCAGGCAGCCTCCGTTGCCGCACGTACCTGATCCGAGGACGTCGCCGGGCATGACGCGCGTGCCGCGTGACGCGTAGGCGACCATCTCCTCGAAGGTCCAGCTCATGTTGGACAGCAGGTCACGGCCGATGACTTCGCCGTTGACCTCGGCGGTCAGCGCGAGACGCAGGAAGCCGTCGCTGTCGCGGTAGGGCTCGAGTTCGTCGGCGGTGACCAGGCACGGGCCGAGGCTGTTGGCCGTGTCCTTGCCCTTGCAGGGGCCGAGGCCGACGGTCATCTCCGCGGACTGCAGGTCGCGGGCCGACCAGTCGTTGAGGATCGTGTAGCCGAGGATGTGGTCGCGGGCCTGATCGGGGGAGAGGTCGCTGCCCTCGCGGCCGATCACGGCGGCGACCTCCAGCTCGTAGTCCAGATCGGTCGATCCGGGTGGCATCGGCACGGGGTCCTCGGTGCCAAGGACGCAGTGCGGATTGCTGAAGTAGAACGTCGGGGCCGCGAACCACTGCTCCGGGATCCCGCTGCCGCCGCTGACCGACCGGCGTACCCCCTCGACGTGCTCTTCGAAAGTGACGAAGTCCCGCAGCGAGGCGGGCTGGAGCGGAGGCCGCAGCCGTACCTGCGACACGTGGGGGCCGGCAGGCCCGGCGAGCGCCGCGTGCCCCAAGGCAAGCAGAGCGGCCTGGCTGATGCCGGCAGCGATGACCTCGGTCAGGGTATGGCCGGCCGGCAGCGGATACAGGAGCCCGTCGGGGCTGGCGACGGCAGCGCGGGTGCAGCCGTCACGTTCGAAGGCGACGAAGCGCATGGGCAGCTCTTTTCATGCGGAGGTTCCGGGGACGCGGGGGTTCCGGTCAGGGCATGGACAGGGCCTGCCACGCCCCCGGGGTCTTGGCGGGTCAGACCGGCGGGGCGATGAAGCAGCCGCGGTCGACGTCGTTGAACGACTCCTTGGCGACGAGCTCGTTCATGGGGTTCGCGGTGCCCCACTGGTCGGCGACGTCAGGCTCGGAGAAGTCGTAGACGTGCGGGTGCCAGGTGTCCTCGTCCAGACATTCGAGCTCGGTCGTGTACTCGACCGTGTTGCCGTGAGGGTCGAGGAAGTAGGTGAACGTGTTGTCGCCCGCCGTGTGCCGGCCCGGTCCCCAGATCTTCTTGAATCCGGCGCGCAGGACACGGCCGGAACCGCGCATGTACTCGTCGATACCGCGCATCTCGAAGGAGATGTGGTGCAAGGCGGTGTGCGGGCCCTGCGCGATCGCCATGGAGTGGTGCTGGTTGCTGATGCGCATGAAGTGCATGACTTCGCCCATGTGCGGCGAGGACAGCGTGTCCGACAGGCGGAAGCCGAGATGGCGCTCGTACCACGCGCGGGTCCTGTTCAGGTCGGGAGAGTTCAGGACCACGTGCGACAGCTTGACCGGGATGGACTCCTTCTCCTCGATCTTGCGATGCCGGCGAGCCTCGACGTCTGCGGTGACCTCGATGGTGCGGCCGTCCACGTCAAAGAAGCGGAAGCCGTAGCCGGCGCCGGGTGTGGTGACCGTTCCGGGCCGGGAGAGCAGCTGGACGCCGGACTGGAGGAGCTGCTCGGCGAGTGTGTCCACGTCGGCGGGGTGTGCGGCGCCGTAGGAGATGAGGTCCAGGCGCTTCTCCTGCGCCTTGCGCAGTCGGACCACGTACTGCTCGGGGGAGCCTTCGGCGGCGAGGAAGGAGATCCCGGAGTCCTCGGCGACCTTGGTCAGGCCCCAGACGCCGCTGTAGAAGTCGAGTTGCTTGTCGTAGTCGGGCACGGCGAGGTCGACGTGCCGCAGGTGCGTGAGCAGGCGAGCGTTCATGAGGATCCTCCTCAGGACAGGCGGAGCAGGGAAGAGGCGGTGCCGCCGCGGACCGCGTCGAAGTCGGCGGTGTTCAGTCGGGCGGCTCTCAGGGCCTGGACGGGGTCGCCGGCGCCCATGTCGAAGGGGAAGTCGGAGCCCAGCAGCACGCGGTCGGCTCCGGCGACGCGGACCAGTTCCCGCAGAACGTGGGGGTCGTGGACGAGCGAGTCGAAGTAGAGCCGCTTGAGGTAGCTGCTGGGCAGGTGGGCGCAGCCTGCCCCGGCGTCGGACCGGGTGGACCAGGCGTGGTCGGCGCGCCCGATGTGGGTGGGCAGGTAGCCGCCGCCGTGCGCGGCGATGATGCGCAGGCCCGGGTGACGGTCGAGGACGCCGGAGAAGATGAGGTGCGAGAGGGCGACGGCGTTCTCGGTGGGCTGGCCGACGCTGTTGGACAGGTACCACTGGTCGAGGCGTTCATCGAGGGTGCAGCCGAAGGGGTGCAGGAACAGGACCGCCCCCGTCTCCTCCGCGCGGGCCCACAACGGCTCGTAGGCCGGGTCGGAGAGTTCACGGCCGGGGGCGTGGCTGGATATCTCCACGCCCCGCAGCCCGGCTGCAAGGGCGTGTTCCAGGGCCTTCACCGCGAGGTCGGGGTGTTGCAGAGGCACCAGGCCCAGGCCCCGCAGGCGCGTGGGTGAGGCGGCGCAGTGCGCGGCGACCGCCTCGTTGCTGAGCCGGTACACCTTCTCCGCCACGTCCTCGTCTGCCCAGTAGTGGTAGTGCGAGGGGGAGGGGCTGACCAGCTGAACGTCGACGTTCTGGACGTCCATCGCCTGCAGGCGGGCCTGGACGTCGGTGAGCAGACGGATGCGCTCGCCGATCATCGCCCCGCTCACCGCGAGTGCCTGTGGCCCGTTGCGGCGCGCATCCAGTGCCTTCGCTTCGGCGAGACCGGGCTGTCCGGCCACGAGCTGCTCGACTTCCGGCAGCAGAACGTGGGCGTGCACATCGACCGTGCGGGTCACGGGAGCTCCTTGAGCTGGGACATCGTGCGGACCATCAGGCCGGGTACGTCGGCATCGCGGACGCCGTCGAGCTGCCACTGGCCGAGCTGCACGGACGCTTCGACGACGGCCCGCACCCGCGGGATACGGCGTTCGTAGAAGCCGTTCAGCAGCTCCTCGTCCCAGGTGTCCCGGGTGGTGAGCAGTTCGGCGAGTACGGCGGCGTCCTCCAGGGACATCGCGGCTCCCTGGGCGAGTGTGGGTGGGCAGCAGTGCGCGGCGTCGCCGATCAGTACGACGCGGCCCCGGTGCCAGGCCCCCTCGACGAGCATCCGGTCGAACCAGGTGTAGTTGACCTGGGCGGGGTCGTTGATGTGCTCGGTGATCGCGGGCCATGCGCCGCCGTAGACGGAGGCCAGCCGCCGCATCTCCTGGGCGTAGGACTCGGCGGGGATGGCCGCGCGGTCGCGGTTGGCTTCCACGACGTACGCGTAGAGGGTGTCCTCGCCGGTCGGGCAGTATCCGGCGATGTAGGCCGGGCCGCCGTAGGCGAGGTCGGTGCGCGTGACGTCGGCGGGCCGTGGTGCGGCGATCCGCCAGATCGCCATGCCGGTCGGCTCGGGCTTGTCGGTGATACCGATGGCGGCGCGGGTTGCCGAGCCCATCCCGTCGGCGGCGATGACCAGGTCGTAGCGGGCCTCGGTGCCGTCGCTGAACCGGACGTCGACGCCGTCGGCGTCCTGGCCGTCGATGTGAGCGGTGGTTCCGAGCCGGACGGTGGCGCCGCCGGCCCTGACCGCGTCGATGAGGATCTGCTGCAGGTGCGGGCGCTGCATACCGACCGTGGCGGGCAGGTCGTCGCCGCCGGTGCGGATGTCGTCCTGGACGTGCAGGACCGTGCCGTCGGGGGCGGTGATACCGACGGAGCCGAAACCGAATCCGGAGGCGCTGACCTGCTCCCACACGCCCAGATCGCGCAGCACCCGAAGGGCGTTGCCCTGGAGGGTGATGCCGGATCCTGCGGTCGCGTTCCAGTCCTCGCGGGCTTCGACCAGGTCGACCGCCACGCCGGCGCGGCGCAGCAGGATCGTCACGGCGTTGCCTGCTGCGCCGCCTCCGATCACAAGGACAGTGCGAGGTGTGGGCATGAGGAACTCCTTTGTCCCGGTGGTTACTTGACGGCGATGGGGTTGACCGGGGAGCCGACGGCCCCGGTGATGGGCAGCGGCGGGGCGGCGAGCCAGAACTCGTGCACGCCGTCCTCGGCGCAGTCCCGGGCCAGTTCCTCCAGGTCCCACATCTCGCCGATGAGGAGCCCCATGTTGGGGATGACCACCTGGTGCAGCGGCTGGAAGGCGTCGTCGAACTCGTTCGGCCGTACTTCGAAGCCCCACGTGTCCGTCGCGATGGCGGCGATCTCGCTGCGGTGCAGCCAGCCGGCCGTCGTGAACGACAGGCCCGGTGCCGGACCGCCGGCGTACTCGCCCCACCCGCCGCGCCGCACCCGGGCCAGCTGGCCGGTGCGCACGAGCACGATGTCGCCCCGCTCGACCGTGACGCCGTGGTCGGCGGCAGTGGCCTGCAGGTGTTCCTCGGTGATGGCGAAGCCGTCCGGGAGTTCCCCGTCGGTGCCCACCACGCGGCCGACGTCCAGGAGCACACCGCGGCCGGCGATCTGGGAGGCCATGTGCTCGATGCCGGTGACGAGGTCACCGTCCGAGGTCACCGTCAGTTCGGCCGGGCGGCCGTTCCAGGCCTTGCCGTGGTCGAAGATGTGCCCGAGGCCGTCCCACTGGGTCGAGCACTGCAGAGGCATCGCCACCACGTCGTCGGCGCCGCCGATGCCGTGCGGCAGCCCCTGCGTGCCCAGGGCGGCGTCCGCGCCGGTGTCCAGCATGGTGTGCACGGGATTGGTGCGCCGCCGCCAGCCCCGCTGCGGGCCGTCCATGTTGAACTGCTGCGCGAGGGAGAAGCTGACGCCGCGGCGCACCAGCGCCGCGCCCTGACGACGCTTGCCCTCGTCGAGGAAGTTCAGCGTGCCCAGGCGGTCGTCATCGCCCCAACGCCCCCAGTTGGAGAACGTCTTGGCGGCTTCGGCTATCGCGGCCTCGGGGTTGCGGCGATCGTGCGTCACGGCGTCACCTCCGCCACACATCGCGTGCGCTGGGCACCGAGGCCGGTGATGGAGGCGTCCATCACGTCGCCGTCCCGCAGCAGCCGCCCCCAGTGCATCCCGTTGCCGGCCGGACTTCCGGTGAGCACCAAGTCACCGGGCAGCAGCCGCACGTTCTGCGACGCGTAGGAGACCAGCCGCGCGACGGAGAAGATCATGTCCTTGGTCGACTCGTCCTGCATGGTCTCGCCGTTCAGCTTCAGCGTGACCTGCAGGTCGGAGGTGTCCGCGAGGGACTGGGCGGGCACGATCCAGGGCCCCACCGGGGTGAAGCCCGGTGCGTTCTTGCTGCGCAGCCAGTCGGTCCCGATCTGCGGCATGTCCCGGCGGAACACGGTCGCGCGGTCGGTGAGGTCGTTGGCGATCGTGTAGCCGGCCACGTGGTCCAGCGCCGACTCGACCGTGACCTGGTAGGCGGGGCGGCCGATGACGGCGGCCAGCTCCAGCTCCCAGTCGGGCTTCTTCGCCCAGGCGGGCAGGACGACGTCGTCGAAGGGCCCGGTGACGGAACTGGGCAGACCGATGAACACGTAGGGCAGGTCGTCCGCCGCCCGCTGGTCCATGATCCTCGCCGCTTCTGCGCGGGCCTCCTCCTCGGACAGCCCGTCCGAGCCGTCGCGGTGGGCCACGTGCAGGTCGATCACGTGCTGGCGGTAGTTGGCACCCGACTGCAGCACCTGCCGCGGAGTGACCGGAGCGTGCACGCGGAAGTCGGCCACCTGCGGCTCTCCGGCGACTGGGCGGCCGGCCAGCTCGAAGAGCCGGGGCGACACGCCTGGCCAGTCCTCCAGCACCTCGAGCATCGCCAGCTCTGGGGCGTCGAGAACGTCGCGCAGATCCAGCACGGATCCGTCGCGGCGCACCAGCGCCGGGAACGCGTCGTGCTCTGCGGTCGAAAGTGTCGCCAGAGCGAAGGGGCCGGAGAAGGGCGCGGACGCGGCTTCGGGTTTCACTGACATGTCCTCCTGATTGCGATGTGACTAATCTGGACCCCCCACCGGCAATCAGGGAAATAGATTGTGTGGATACGGAACATCCACACCGTAAATAGCTTGACGGACGCCCCAAGGAATGGACCGTGAACCTCTCCAGCCTCGACCTGAACCTCGTTGTCGCCCTCAGAGCCCTGCTGGAAGAACGCAACGTCACGCAGGCGGGCAGACGCGTCGGCCTCTCCCAGCCCGCCATGAGCGCGGCTCTGGCCCGGCTGCGCCGGCACTTCGACGACGACCTGCTCGCCCGCTCCGGCGGGCACTACGAACTGACCGCCCTCGGCCAGGTACTGCTCGACCGCACCTCGACCGCCTGCGACCTCCTGGAGCGCCTCTTCAGCAGCCAGGCCGACTTCGATCCGGCCACCGAGAGCCGCACCTTCACCCTGGTGGCCTCGGACTACGCGGTCGCCGTCTTCGGCGCCGCATTGGCACGCCTCGTCCATGCCGAGGCCCCCCACGTCAGGCTCCGCTTCACGCAGACCCCGACGACCGTCGTGGAGGACCTCGGCGTCCTGCTCACCCGCACCGACGGCTTGTTCATGCCGCACGGAGTGGTCGGGGAGATGCCCCGCACCGATCTCTTCCGCGACGAGTGGGTCTTCCTGGTCGCCGACAGCAACTCCGAGGTCGCCGACCACCTCACCCGGGACCATCTCACGACCCTGCCCTGGGTCACCTACCAGCGGACCTACGACGCTCCCGCTGTACGCCAGTTGGGCATGCTGGGCATCGAACCGCGCGTGGAGGTGTCGGTCGACAGCTTCTCCCTGCTGCCCTTCATGGTCGCCGGGACGAACCGCATCGCCCTGATCCAGCAACGGCTGGCCGACCTCATGCGCGATCTGGCCCCTGTCCGTGTCATGCCGGCGCCGTACGAGACCGTCCCCCTCCAAGAAGCGCTGTGGTGGCACCCCGTCCACACGCACGACTCGACGCACATCTGGCTCCGCGAAACAGCCCTGCGCGTCGCCGCCGACCTGAATACCGCACCGCGCACCTGACGACGCCGGCGCGCACAGAAGGACACCAACTCCCTTCTCAGGAAACCCGAACGCATCTACGGAATTCCGCTCCAAAGGAGCCTCGAACGCCCTGCATCAGCACCATGAATGTCCGTCATCAACGCACCGAATACGTCCGCCGGACGCCTCAAAAATGAAAACTTTCAACACGGATCGAAGACGTTACGCCTGGTCAAACCCCTCGTCAGAACTGATGAGGATCAACGGGTTGACCGGGAATGCAACCCCCCATATTTTCCCGTTCGTTAACTGAGGCGTTCCGGGAGCAGGCGCCCGCCGTCGCTGAGGGAATTGTCGCGGGACGCGGCAGATTCCCCGGCCGGCTGCGGGCAGTGAACGGCTCGGTTTCCACGAGTCGCTGCTGACTGGCAGCAGACACACGCCTGCCAACCACGGCGGATCCCCCTGCTCTGCGCCACTCGCAGCACTGCGCGCAACCCAGGGACCGCCGGACGGCAGCTACTCACCTTCGGAGAGCCGCTGTGAACAGACGAACGTTCCTATCTGCTGCCACACTGACGGCCATCACGGTGGGCCTTTCACCGGCGCTCACCGGCCGTGCACTTGCTGCCGGGTCGCCCAAAGACCGGGCGGACACCCTCCTCGCCACGATGACGGCGGCCCAGAAGGAATCACTGATCCGCTGCGACTTCGCCGCCCTCACCTCGCTGGGAATCCCCGCCCTGACCATGGCCGACGCCTCCGCCGGCCTGCGCGGCGAACAGGGCGTCACCGCCTTCCCCGTGCCCCTCGCCCAGGCAGCCACCTTCGACGCGGACCTCCTGCACGACATCGGCTCCGCCATCGGAGCCGAAGGCCGCGCCAAGGGCTACAACAACCTGCTGGGGCCGACGGTGGACATCACCCGGACCTGGCACTTCGGCCGACAGGCCGAAGGAATGGGCGAGGACCCCCACCTGGCCGGGCAGCTCGGCAGCGCGGTCACCCTAGGCATGCAGAGCCAGAACGTCATCCCCACCGTCAAGCACTTCGCCGGCTACACCCAGGAGACGAACCGCTTCTCCACCGACACGAAAATCGCCGACCGAGCCCTCCGCGAGATCCACACCGGCCCTTTCCGCCGCATCGTGCAGACGTCGCCGACCGCGTCGGTCATGATGGCCTATCCGAAGATCAACGGAACGTTCGCGAGTCAGAGTCCCGCCCTGTTCTCCCTCCTCAAGAACGACCTGGGTCTCCAGGGCTTCACCGTTCCCGACTTCTGGGCCGGAGACGACCAAGTCGCCGCCGCCAAGGCCGGCATGGACCTGGCCGGTCTCGGCCCGGGCGGCGTGAAGCTCACTCCCGGACAGCTCACCAACGGCTCGGTGAGCACCGACCGCCTCAACGACGCCGCCCGGCGCATCCTCATCTCCATGTTCGCCGGCGGCCTCTTCGACCACCCCCTGCCCACGCCCGCGGCCAACGTCAGCTCCAAGGCCCACCAGGACCTGGCCCACACGGCGGCCGCCGGCGCCACCGTCCTGCTGACCAACCGCAACAAGGCCCTCCCGCTGGCCGCATCGCTCGGGAAGATCGCCGTCATTGGCCCCGCAGACACGGACACCTTCACCGGCATCTCCGGGTCCAGCTACGTCGACCCCGGCACCTGGACCACCCCCCTGCAGGCCCTGCGCAACCGGGCAGGCAGCACCACCGTCGTCGCCGCCCAGGGCACCAAGGGCGACGTCCCCCTCACCACCGTCCCCGCCACCGCCCTGCGCACCGCGAAGGGCGCCGCCGGCCTCGACGTGGCCTACTACGCCGGCGCCGAGCCGACCGGCACCCCCATCGCGACCCAGACCGTGCAGAACGTCGACTTCACCCAGGCCCCGCTGGCCGGCCTCCCGGCCGTCTGGTCGGCGAAGTGGAGCGGCACCATCACCTCCTCCAGCACGGGACTGCACCGTTTCTCACTGCTCCCGTCCGGAACGGCCCGGCTCACGATCGGCTCCAAGACCGTCGTCGAGGGCACCCGCCACAGCCGCCGCTTCTTCCTCGGTCCCTACGACTATCCCCTGCACGGCACCGCCGACCTGACCGCCGGTCAGGCCAGCAGGATCGACGTCACCTACACCAACTCCACCGCCGACACCGGCACCTGCGGCCTCACCCTGGGATGGCAGCCCGACTCGCTCATCCCCGCGGCCGTGACGACCGCCCGCAGCGCCGACGCAGCCGTCGTCTTCGTCAACCGCATCGCCGGCGAGGACATGGACCATGGCCGGCTCGATCTGCCCGGCGACCAGAACCAGCTGATCAGCCAGGTCGCAGCGGTCAACCCGCGCACCATCGTCGTCCTCAACACCGACGGCCCCGTGGCGATGCCCTGGGCCGGCGACGTGGCCGCAGTGCTTCAGGCCTGGTACGGCGGCCGCGGCATCGGCACCGCGCTCGCAGCCATCCTGTTCGGCGACACCGACCCCTCCGGACGACTCCCCGTCACCTTCCCGCAGGACGCCACCCAGGGACCCGGCACCAGCGCCGCGACCTACCCCGGCGTGAACGGCACCGTCAGCTACGACGAGGGCACCGCCGTCGGCTACCGCTACTACGACACCAAGGGCCAGACACCGCGCTTCCCCTTCGGACACGGCCTGTCCTACACCAGCTTCGCCCACGGCTCCCCGGAAGCCTCCTACGACAAGACCACTCAGCGCGTCACCCTCTCCGTCACCATCACCAACAACGGAACCCGCACCGGAACCGACGTCGTACAGATCTACGCCACCCTGCCCAGCGCCGCGGCAGCCGAGCCCCGCCGCCTGGTCGCTTTCCGCAAGGTCTCCCTCGCCGCCAAGGCCTCCACCCGCGTCGAACTCTCCATACCCGCGACCGAACTGTCCGTGTGGAAGTCCAACGCCTGGACCCTGGTGCCCGGCAGCTACACCCTGGCCACCGCCCACTCCTCCCGCGACATCACCACCCAGCGCACCATCACCGTTTCCTGACCCGCAGGCCCGGGCCCCGCCGCCCGCGAGGCCCGGGCCTGCCTCACCGGGCCGTCCCTCCGCGATTCCCACCGCCAGGAGCACAACCCGTGCCGCTCATCAGACGCTTGACCACGAGTGCCGCCGCGCTCGCTCTCCTGACCGCGACCGGCTGCCTCTCCAGCGGCCACAGCGGCACCAATCTGGTCATCATGGCCAACGTCACCGACCGGGTCGCGATGAGCACCGTCGTCACGGCGTTTCGCGAGAGCCATCCAAACATCCGGGTGAAAGTCAGCTACGCCGACACCGGTGCCCTCCAGAAGCAACTGCCACGGCAACTGAAGGCCGGCAAGGGGCCCGACGTCTTCACCGTGTGGCCCGGCAGCGGCAATCCCGCCTCGGCCGCGACCCTGGCCGACAGCAACCTTCTGCAGGACCTCACGCTCCACCGGTACGCCTGGGATCTGCCCGAAGACGTCATGTCGGTCGCCGGATCCGGCGGCCACATCGACATCGTCCCGGCCAGCTACAGCGCGATCGGAGCGATCTACTCGACCGGCGCGCTCAAGAGCATCGGGGGACACCCGCCGACGACGTTCACGCAGGTCCTCGACCTGTGCGACAGGGCCCAGAAACACGGCAAGGTTCTGTTCGCGCTGGGCAACAAGACGCCGTGGGTCACCCAGCTCGTCTCCTACTCCCTCGCAGCCGGAACGGTGTATGCGACGCAGCCGGACTTCGCCTCCGACATGGCGCTGCACCACACCAGCTTCGCGCAGTCACCCTGGCGCGAAGCACTCCAGAAGTACCTGCAGATGAACGAGCGCGGGTGCTTCAGCCATGACCCTCTGGCAACCACCTACGAACAGAGCCTGGACCAGGTCGCCTCCGGAAAGGCCGTCGGCGTCGTCCAGGTGGCGAGCGCCCTCGCCGAACTCAGATCGGCCGCTCCCGGGATCTCTTTGGCCATGCACGCCCTGCCCGCGAGCGATGATCCGGCGCAGACCCGGATGCCCGCCGCGGTATCGGCGGCCTACGGCCTCAACGTGCACCCCGCTCACGAGAAGGAAGCGAAAGCCTTCGTCGACTTCCTCGCCTCGGCACGGGGCCAGAATCTCTACAACAGCAAGGGCGCCACCCTTCCGGCGATACCCAACGCGACGTTCAAGGCGGATCCAGCGGTGGCGGAGGTGGCCCGCCGCCAGAAGGACGGGACCACCGTCCCCTTCATGGACCAGACGTGGCCCAACTCCACCGTCCAGCAGGTCCACTTCCAGCAGATACACAACCTCTTCGCCGGCACCGCCTCGGTACCCAGCGCGCTCAAGGCCATGGACCGGGCGTTCACCGACAGCACCCTGAACTGACGGAGGCGGGCTGGGGTCGGCTCCCCTCGCCAGGGGAACCGACCCCAGCCCGCTGCGTAAACGGGCCTCGACTGCAGGGGTTCGTTCTTCCGCCCGGAAAGGGGGAGGCGGCGGGATCCTGCCGCGCGGGCTATGCGTCGCCGGCCGTCTCCTCGCCCAGAAGGGCGATCCGGCGCAGACTGTCGAGAGTCACCGCGCGCTGCTCCTCGGGCAGCATCTGCAGGATCTGTGCGTTGATCGCCTCGGCGGGCGGGATCAGCGCCGCGAGCAGATCGCTTCCCGTCGCCGTCAGCTCCAGCAGCGTCCGGCGGCGATCGGCTGTGTCGCGCAGCTGGCTGACGTGCCCCTGGTCTGTCAGGCGGCGCACCATCTGATTGACCGTGGAACGGTCCAACGAGGTCAGGCGCGCCAGAGTGCGCTGGTCGACGCCGGGCTGCCGGCTCAGGGCGTTCAGCACGGCGAACTGCTGCGAGGTGATATCGCGTGAGACATGCTGGGACCACAGGGCGGTGTGCACTTGTTCGGCACGCCGGATCAGGTGCCCGATGTAGTGGTGAACATCCAGTGCGCGTGCCACGGTCTCCGTCTTCCTGTGCCGACGTGGTGCCGCCCTGCAGCGGTCAGTCGCTGGGCAGTCTATGGGGGCACCACGTCGGCGGGGGCCGGCGCTCAGCGACCGGGCCGCTGGTCGTAGGGCGTGGACCGCGAGCCGTCGACGCCGACCTCCAGTCGGCCGATCCGCTCGATCTCGACGACGACGCGGTCTCCATGGCTGAGCGGCCCGACACCGGCCGGGGTGCCGGTCGCGATCACGTCACCGGGGTGCAAGGTCATCACCGAGGACGTGTAGGCGATCAGCTCGCGGACTCCGAAGATCAGATCAGCCGTGCTGGTGTGCTGGCGGGTCGCACCGGCCACATCGCAGCGCAGGTCCAGCCGGTCCGGATCGGGGATCTCGTCGGTGGTCACGACCCAGGGCCCGATGGGGGTGAAGGTGTCGAAGGACTTGCGGGTCGAGCGGTCCTCTCCGGAGCGCACTGTGATGTCGAGGACGCAGGTGTATCCGAAGACGTGGTCCAAGGCCTGGTCGGCGCTGATCCGGTGGGCTGTCCTGCCGATGACCACACCCAGTTCGCCCTCCTGGTCCGTGCGCTTGTCGCTGTAGGGCAGCACGATGTCCTGGCCCGGGCCGATCACCGAGGAGTTCGCCTTCAGGAACACTCCGAGGTCGGCGATGGAGGTGGTGTACTCCATCTCGGCCTTGTGGTCGAGGTAGTTGACCGGCGCCCCGACGATCTTCCCCGGCCGGGGGAGGGGTGCCTCCAAGACGGCGTCGGAGAGCGGAAGGCGTGCGCAGCCCGTCAGGTCGATCGTGGGCTGTCCTCCGCGGGCTACACCTTCGATGTATTGCTGCAGAGCGCCGGAGGGCGAGGCCGCGAATGGAGCGAGTTGCTCGGTGACGTCGACGATGTCGGATCCGTCGACGTACCCGAGTCGTCCCTTGTTGAAGAGGGCAAGACGCATCAGCGTCTCCTTCGTTGATTGCAGTGGGCTGGGTTCAGGCGCCGGGATCGGCGCTCTGGGCGCGGTAGAGGCCCAGCGATCGCATGACGGGTTCGTCGCTGTAGGAGAAGAGGACGGCGTCCTGGGCGCCGGAGGTGTTCACGTGCCGGTACGTTGCCCAGCCCGGGACGGCGAAGGTGTCGTGCTGCGCCCAGTCCAGCCGCACGCCGTCGACGATGGTGGCGCCCTCACCGTGTACGACGTTGAAGATCGTCGAGGCGGTGTGCTGGTGACCGCCGCCGTCGAATCCGGGCCGCAGCCGTTGCACGCGGCAGCCGATGGTGGGCATGACCGGCCCGCCGGTCCACGGGTTGGTGTACTCCAGGACGATGCCGTCGACGTGGCTGCCCTCGGCGCTGTCCGCGATCGCGTCCAGCGCGCGCTGTGTCTCGGACCAGGTGTAGCGGCTGACGGGGGAGTTGGGGCCGTCCGGGGCCAGCCAAGCGGGGGTGAGGCGGCCGTGCAGGAACTGCCTGCTGCCCGCGTCGTCGGGCCGGGTGACCGGCTGCAGGCGCTGCGGGTACTTCTCGTAGAAGCCGGCTTCGAGGGCGTTGACGAGCGGGTAGTCGAGGGCGTCCAGCCAGATCATCGGCTCGCTGCCCTCGTGTGTGTGGTCGTGCCAGTGCCAGCCCGGTGTCAGCAGAAGGTCACCGGGTTCCATGAAGACCCGCTCGCCGTTGACCGTGGTCCACGCACCGGTTCCCTCCAGGATGAACCGGAAGGCGTTGGACGTGTGCCGGTGTGCCTGGGCCGTATCGCCGGGCAGGATGATCTGCAGCCCCGCGTACAGGGTGGTGACCGTGGCCGGCGGATCGGTGAGACCTGGGTTGACGAGCATGAGCACCCGCCGCTCGGCTTCGTCGAGCGACAGCGTCTGCGAGAAGTGCAGCAGTTGGGGGCGCAGGTCTTTCCAGCTCCACCGGTAGGGCACGGCGCGGCTGCGCGGCTCGGCGGGGAAGAGGTTCCCGTAGAAGCGCCACAGGGGGGCTGCGCCGAGGTTCTCCAGGGCCTTGTAGGCGGGATCTTCGGTCATGGTCTGCTCCTGATGTCCTGTCGGTGCGTCACAGGGCCGGAGCCGCGGCCGTGGCCGGGGTCCAGACCCAGGAGATGTCGTCGAAGTTCTCGGGGGAGCGGGATGCGAGCAGCGTGTTGCGCAGCGTGGCTCCCATGCCTTCCAGGTGGCAGATCTCCCCGAAGCGGCGCGCGCTCTTCTGGATGCGTGCCGCGCGCGGACTGCGCAGGGAGGCGTACGTGGCGAAGGCGTCGTCCAGGCTGCCCGACTGCTCCAGCGCGCGGCCTAGCGCGACGGCGTCCTCGAGCGCCTGGCAGGCGCCCTGGGCGAGGTACTGCAGCATCGGATGGGCTGCATCCCCCAGGAGCGCGATCCGCCCGTACACCCACTGGTCGACAGGGGCCCTGTCGTAGAGGGGCCAGCGCCGGTCGCGGGAGACCAGAGGCAGCGCGTCCCTCACGGCCTGGCACGTGCCGGCGAACCGCTCCTCGAGTTCGGCTTCCGTGCCCCAGTCGTCGGAGTCGGGTGCGTAGCTGTCGCTCTCGAACACGGCCACCTGGTTGTAGAGCTCCCCGCGGCGGACCGGGTACTGCACCAGATGCATGCGCGGACCCGCCCAGACCATGACGGCTTCCGAAGCCGCATGCTTCGACATCCGGCCGGTCATCCGCTCGGCGGGCAGCGCTCCCCGGAAGGCCACATAACGTGAACACTCGGGTGGGCCGTCCCCTATAAGGGCCTGCCGCAGACGGGAGTGGAGCCCGTCAGCCGCGATCACTGCGTCCGCAGCCAGTTCTTCCGGCGATTCCGCGAACCGCAGCCGCACTCCGGAGCTGTCCTGGTCCACGCCGAGGACGGTGCGCCCCGTGTGCAGGCTGACCTGAGGATGCTGCTCACAGGCGGCCAGCAGGGCGGCGTGGAGGTCGGTGCGGTGAGTGACCAGGTAGGGGTGCTGGAAACGCTCACGGTAGGAGTCGCTGAGCAGGTCGAGTGAGGTGAGCTGGTCACCGCTCAGGGCGTCCATCATGACCAGGCGCGGTGGGGCTACAGCCCTTTCGCGGACCGCGTTGAGCACGCCGAGTTCCGCGAGAGCGGCCGAGGCGTTGGGAGCCAGCTGCAGGCCCGCGCCGATCTCGCTGAACTGCGCTGCCTTCTCGACAAGGGTCACCCGGCTGCCGGCGCGGGCAATGGCGAGGGCGGTAGCGAGCCCGCCGATCCCGCCGCCGACGACGGCAAGGTGCGGTGTAAGGACGCTGGGCATACGGCCTCCATGGAGGGGCGGGGCAAGAGACGCAGAGGAATTGAGCGCACCCCACCGATATGATCAGTAGACCAATGATTGGTGTACTGACGACATTAAAGCTGTGTTTCCCCCAGGTCAACGGACGGGAGACAGACGGTGCGAAAGCCGGAGGGGGCAGCCCCGGTCCACAGCACGAAGGGTCTGTCCCGGGAAGCGGCCGCCGTCAGCCGGACTGCTCCGGTGCCGCGTCCCCAAGCAGCCCACCCGCAGCCTGGCGCCGGTGGGCCCACAGCAACCCGGCAGCCATCAGCGCGGTGGCCGCACCCAACAGGCCTACGGCCGAAGCGAGGGCCCCAACAGCCTTCTCCACGCCGAGCAGCACCAGAGGCAGGACGAACGTGCCGCCGAACATCGCACTCGTCCAGAGCCCGGTGCCCCGTCCCCGGTCGGCGAATTCAAGCCGGGACATCCCCCGGATCAGCAGGGCCGGCAACAGCATGCCGGTGCCGAGGCAGTTGACCACCGCTCCGACAACCAGGAAAGGGGCACTGTCGGCGAGGTACATCAGTCCGAAGCCGAGCGAGCAAACGGCGAGAACAGGCGACAGCACCACGTCCGGCGCACGACGCATCCGCGCAAAGGCGACCACCCCCACGACCGTTGCGGCACTAGCCACCGCCGTGGCGAGGCCGATGACACCTGAGCTGGTGACGCCCAGGTCGTCGAGAAGATACGACATCTCCACCGGCACTGTGTAGAAGACCATCGCTCCGAAGACGGTCAGCGCGCACGTGGAGCGCATCTGGCGCCAGGGGAACGGGCGGCGGTACTCCGAAACCGGACGGGCCTGACGATCCGAGGCGCTTTTCCTTTCCGTCCCCGGCAAAGCAATCGCCATAAGGGGAGCGATGAGCAAACTCACCGCGTAGAGCCAGAAGGGAACACGCCAGCCCGCCGAACCGGCCGCCCCACCGACGACGAAGAACACAGTCGCGGACGCCGCGGTGCACATGGTCTGCAGGGACAGGTACCGCACCCGCTGAGGACCTTGGTAGAAGTCACCGATGAGCGTGGTACAGCAGGTCATGATGGCCGCCTCGCAGACACCGACGAGGACCCGGCTGACCAGAATCCCTCCCAGCGAGTCGAGCCACAGCGGGGCCGTACCGCACAGGGCGTACACCACGGTCGCGACCAGAAGGAGGCGCCTGCGCCCGAGCCGGTCGACGATGATCCCGGCAAAAGGCGCCAGCAGGGCGAGCGCCAGGGCGGGGATGGTCAGCACCAGCGGCACCAATGCCTCGGCGCCACGGGCGCCTTCGAAGTGGTCCTGCATCTTCGGCAGAACGGGAGCCAGCAGGACGGCACCAAGGACTGGCAGACACGAACCAGTCATGAGCAGAGAGATCCTGAGCTTGTGGGCAGCTCCCGTCACGTCGGCGACCCTAGCGTCGAGGTCGTCGTCCACGGGGCTCCCAGGAAGCAGGGGCGCGTCAGCGGGCATGGAGGCTCCAGAGAACTTCGCGCGGGAACAGCTGCACCGAAGCACGGAAAGGTGCTCGGTACACTGCGAATGGAATGGCCGCAGGTCAGTGAAGACGGACCGGATTTCTCGGTCCTCGACGTCTGCGGACTCGCTCGACTATGCGGTGCCGTGCGTCACGTTGCCCAGACTCTGCACAATCCGAATTCTGGATCGGCACTATCCAGGACATGGATGAGACCAAGGACATCGCCCCAACGCATCGAGCAGGTAGGGCGGCAGGGAAGGCCTCGGGCGCTATCGTCCTCGCGAAGTCATGGACGGACTTTGGACCCACTTCTTCAGCGACCCCACCTGTCGGCTGCCCTTTGGGATGGTCGTCTGACGGCGGCACTCCACCGGGTTGGCGAGGGGAGCCCCAGGCTCGGGCGCCGGCCACTGCCTTGGGTTGATCTGGTGCGCGAGCGCGGGCCAGTCGGCGACGATCTGGTTTGAGAGGACGGCCAGTTGGTGACCAAGTACGTCCCTCGGCGGTCTACAAGACGATTCCGATAGTCGTGTGCGACTGACCTTCACACGTTGGGCTGGGCCAGGAGCGTGTCGATGAGGGTGAGGTAGCGCTCGCGCCGCGGTGAAAGGAACGCTCCCGGCAAAACGCAGCCGCCGTCCCGTACGGAGTTCGGGCGCTTCTTCTTCCTGGACGATGCGGACCGGGAGCTGATCGAGTCGAAGCGGCGGCTCCACAACCGCCTTGGGTGTGTACGGTTCATGCCTGGCAAACGATCTTCTCCTCCTCGGGTTGCACACTGTGTGGGTGCGCAACCCGAGGCTGCCGTGCTGATCCGACTTCCGGGCCGGGTACTCGGCTACGAGTGATCGACGATGTTGCCGTTGCTGGCGTTGTTCTCGTGGTCGCCCACGTAGCCAGGCGTGCCGCCGAGAACCGGAACTACGGCTGCTTCCTGGATGGCGACGACTCCCGCGGCGAAGTCCCAGTTGTCCGCCGAGTCGACCGGACCATCGAAGTTCGAGTGATCATCTGCGTAAGCGGGGGAAGCCAGGCCCAGGGCGGCAATGGCAACGGCGGCAACAGTCAGCGTCTTTTTCATGATCATCGGCGCAGCGCCCGCGCGAGCGCGTCGACGGTCACCCCGACGATCGCCCGGAGTTGCTCCGGGCTCGACCCGGCCCTGCCCATCACCGCGAGAGACTGGTTTACGGCCGCTACGTGTACGGCGAAGTCCTCGGCGCTCTCGTCGGGCATTCCGCCGGCCTTCAGCGCGGTGCGCAGGCGCGGGCGCTGTTGGCCGAACAATTCTTTGACATGCTCTGCGACGCTTGGGCTCAGCGCCGGACTCGCCATGACCGACTGGGCCATTAGGCATCCGTCGGGCACGGCGGGGTCGGCGATGCGTCCCAGGGTGACATCGAAGAACGCGCGGACGGCGGCGACGGGGTCCGCGGCCGCGCACGAGAGAGCGGCGTTGAACTTGGCGCCGTAGCGCGTGGCGTAGCGATCCAGGCAGCGGAGGAAGAGTGCGTCCTTGTCGCCGAGTGAGGAGTAGATCGAGCTGCGGTTCAGGCCGGTCGCCCGGGACAGGTCGTCGAGCGAGGTGTCGGCGTAGCCGGAGCGCCAGAACTGGATCATCGCGGCGTCGAGCACCGTGTCCATGTCGAACTGCTTCTTGCCTGCCATGCAGCCCATCCTCCCATCTTGAACTGATTGGTTCAAGACATGCTAGCGTCGAATCACGGTCCACCCGCCTCGATGGAGGATTCCCATGACCAACCCCGTCCCCGCCCTGCCTCTGCATGACCTGGCCGGATTCACGCACCGCTGGGTCGACGCCGACGGCGTCCGCCTGCACGCCGTCGAAGGCGGTCGGCCGGACGGACCGGCCGTCGTCCTGCTCACCGGGTTCCCGCAGACGTGGTGGGCCTGGCGAAAGGTCATGCCTGCTCTCGCCGATCGCTTCCGGGTCATAGCGATCGACCGGCCGGGCCAAGGCAATTCCGAGCATCCGGAGCTGAGCTACGACACGCACACGGTCGCCGCGCACATCCAGGCCGCTGTGAACGCTCTCGGCGTGCGGGACTACTGGCTCGCCGGGCACGACATCGGCGCCTGGGTCGCCTTCTCCCTCGCCCTGAACTACGAGAGCCGACTGCACGGGGTCGCGCTGCTCGACGCCGGAATTCCCGGTATCACCATGCCGGAAGCGATCTCTCTCGATCCGGCTCTGGCGTTCAAGACCTGGCACTTCGCGTTCCACGTGGTGCCCCATCTTCCCGAGACGCTGATAGCCGGCCGCGAGCGGGAGTACATCAGCTGGTTCCTGCAGACCAAGTCCCTCGCGCCCGACGCGTTCGAGGAAGCAGAGCTCGACCACTACGGCGCGGCCCTTGCCGTTGATGGCGGCCTGCGTGCCGGCCTCGCCTACTACCGCGACGCCGCCGAGTCCGCGCGCAAGAACCACGCGGCACTCGGGCAACGGCGGCTGACCGCGCCCGTCCTCGGAATCTCCAGCAGCCACGGCTCGATCCCGGACATGGCGGCCTCCATCAGCCCGTGGGCCGAGAACGTGACCGGCGTCATCGTGCCCGACGCCGGTCACTACATCCCCGAGGAGCAGCCCGAGGCCGTCGCTGCCGCCCTCACCGACTTCTTCAACGGCCGCTAGCGCTCCAGCAGGAGGGCAATCCCCAATACCGTCGGGGCCCGCCAGTTACGGGCCCGGGGGTGGGCAGCAGAGATCGAGCGCGAAGCCGAAGCAGCCGACAGGCCTGCGGTGGAGATGTTCTTCAACCTGTTGGACGAGTACCGCGCGGAGCGCAGCGAACGAAAGGATAGAACTTTCCCTACTTCATCAAGCACCCGCCTGCGCTCCGCTCCACCGGGCGGGCTCCCGGCTCCGCTCGGGGCGCCGCTCCTGCCTTCGGCCCGCTCCGCCCCAGCTGCGCCGACGCCCGCCCACTGTGGATAGGACCGGAGGTCATGAGTCGAGCACCCGAGACGTTCGCGGCCCACGGTCACAGACGACGCCTCCGGCGGGGGATCGGTCGGCACCGGGTGGGAGGGGGCGCCGTTCCCGGCCGCGGGCACATCGTGGCAAGCGTAGTGGGCACCATCCCGTCCACCATCGACCCAGGCAGAGCCGAGCGGACGTGGCCCATGGCGTCCAGGTCGTTCGTACAGCGGCGCGCTCCACCTGGAGACCTGAACCACGCCCGCTCCACGGTGTGCGGGTCGACGGCGGACGGGATGGGAGCCAGGGCGAGTGGTGGGTTATGTCAGGTCCGAGGTGCGCCGAACCTCTTGGCTATGAGTTGGCCGCCTGTTTTACTTCGCCGCATGATCACGGGGCTCTGCGCTGGCTTCCTCGGTGGGGTGATTAAGCATCCATCGACCGCCGCCAATGTGCCGAACGAGGAGGGGGCTCAATGACCGAGCGGGGTCGGCAAGGCATTGTGCGGTGGTTCCAGGTGGCGCTGGGGGGCCTCCTGTTGATCATGCTGGCATGGAAAGCGATCGACGACGACCCATGGGCGCGGCTCGCGCTCGCTGGAGCACTGATCTTCTTGGCGTACGTCGTTGGGCATGTGGTGGGTTTCCGGTCGGCCAGGCAACGACAACGCCGCCCTGACGACCAGCCCACCATGAACGACGGTGGCATCCAATAGGCGTCGGGCCGTCACGGGGCCGTTGGAGGGCGCTCAACGACAACCAACGCTGACAACCACCGACGGCCAAGTCGCAGGTCGCAGCGTTGATCGATTGCGCCGTCGCAGGTCACAGACCCGGCCCTTCACTTCTTCGACTAGTGATCGCAGCGGGCAGGCCTCAGCCCACCGGAGCCTCGGTCGACCGCTGTGCGTGTTCGACCTCCAAAGCGTCCCGGCTCAGCCGAAGGACGAACGAGGTTGCACAGCGTTCGCCGTGGAGGTAGATGAAGTGCCCAGGACCAGCCCACATCACGACGATGCCAGTACGGTCAAATCGCTGCGAGCACAGGAAGCAAAGCTGATCTCTCGACGGATACTGATCACTGCCTGGTCGAACCAACATCGCTTGTCCTCCCCAGTTTCGGGCGTGCCCCCTGCGTGCCCGCTAAGGCGGGGAACGATGGGGAACAGCGGCAGGTAACGGTCCTGGAGAGACCACGGTCTCTGACCAATTCCCCACTGGTTAGTGACCGTTCACCTGCGGTGGGTGTGGGATTTGAACCCACGGTGACATCGCTGCCACGACGGTTTTCAAGACTGCGTGCAGGACACGGCTCGCCGACGCAGCCCCCATGCCCTGAACCGGCCACTCACGAAGACGCCGACGCCGACGGATAGCGCAATCAGCACGACGGAGGCCCCGCCCTCCACTGTGACGTGGCGAACCTCGGGCACCGATGCCACCAGAAGCGCGCTGAATCCGGCGAAAGTCGCGGCGGCTAGGGCAAGGAAGATCGCCGTTTCAGCCCATCACATTGCCGGCGTCGGTCGAGTCGTCATGGCGTAGTTGTACCTCACGCCTTCCTCTCGTACAGCAGCGAGGTACAGCAACCAGACGCCGGTCGCGCCTCGACCGTCGAAAGGAGGGAAATGAACGGGCTGGGCGGCACGGTTTGAACTGGGGGACTTCGACTTCCTCGTCGGTGATCGCCTCCGCGGCCAAGCGCAGTGACTGAAGAAGGCGCGTGCGCTCGAGAGAAGTACGCGAACAGTTCGGCAGCCAAGGCCCTTCGCCTACACCAGGCATCGTGAAATCATCAAGCGATGACCGAACCGAGCACTGACGACGGCCGCACCTTCCGGCGCGAGACCGAGCTGGTCGTCAACGAGATCGCCCAGGGGCTCCGCACGTTGGACGCGGGTGTTGGCTGGTTCTCCGGCCTCGCGCCGACAACGCAGCAGGAGGTCCTGCAGGAAGTCACCGGCTATGCCATGCAGGCGCACATTACATCTGCTGACGGCCGTGCGGGGGTGGCGCGGTCCGGGGTGAAGCCCACAGCCAACCCTTCGGTCATGATCTGCATGGACCCGCCCCGCCACGGGTTCGCCGGCCTCCCTGCCGCCGAACACGTCACGGCATTCCGTGTCCTCGTTTCCGTGTTCGCCGTTGCCGATACTCGCCGCCGCGACACGTACTGCCTAGGCGCCTGCGGACATGCGTGGCACAACCTGACGGCGACAACCGAGTAGCTGTTCCATCGGCGATTGCGCCTCTGGCTTGTCTGTCGGTGGCCGGACCCTGGCGCTGCTACTGCCCCGCAGGCGTGTGAGGACACGTCCCAGTCCGAGAAGCGACTTCATGTGGAACGACACCGGCTCGGAGTTGGCGGCCTGAGTGCTTGCCCCCTCGATACGTAGGGGCACTGCGCGTTGTCGCATCCGAACCATGCTGGAAGATGAGGGCGTGCTGCCCTACGTCTATCGCGTCACCAAGTACGACCCCGCCGACCGTGACGAACACGGCCACTACACGGGCACCGAGGACACGGTCAGTGACCACGGCCAGGTCGAGGGTGCCTACCTTCAAGCAATCGAAGCGTTCGCCGCGGACACCGATATCGACCGCCTGGCGGTCCGCGAGCCGCACCTCCCAGTGCCATTCGTGAACTTCGGGCTGGAGGCACCGATCGACGGCTTCGGACTGGCCAGTGCCTTCCCGACCGGGCCGGACGGTTTCCACGATGGCGCGGAGGTCTCGGTCGGCACCGCGATGGATCTTGTACGGACCATGCTGCGCGACGGTGGCGCATGGTGTCGGCTGGAAGTGGAGGACACCTTCGCCGTGCACGTGGGCTGGGACCAGTACGTGTACATCGGCAGCAGTCGGCCCTGCGCGACAGCGGTGGCCCGGACCCGCGCGCTCGGATTGTTCCCGGAGCGGATCGACGCCTCGCCGTACGAGTTCGAAGCCGAGGACGAAGGTCCCCAGCGGCCGGCCGACGACGAATTCTGGGCTCAGTTGCGCTGGTCGATGGCGGGGACCAACGCCCGGGTCCTGGAAGAGCAGCCCGCCTACAACTCCGGGCGATGGCACCGCCTCACTCCCGAGAACATCGACACGATCCGCGCCGGGCTCGCTCCCCGAGCTCGGCTGGCTATCTGGCCGGACCTGTCCTCCGACATCGACGCGGTACTCGCCACGCTCCCCGCCGAGGGCCACGTCGAGTGTGTCTGGCAGGGCAGAGATGGACGGATGCGCAGCGCCACCGCCGACGAAGACGAGTTCCCGGAGCTCACCGCCCGCCTCTCCAGCGCTTCCGCCGCGATGATCCTGTCCATGTACGCCGACGACCGGGTCCCGCTGCTCGCCGCCGTCGTGCCCGACGGCGACGGAGTGGTACGCGCCCGCTGGGAGATCGACCCCACCCCGAGCACCCGGAAATGGGCCTTCCTCAAGACTCTTCACCGAGGTGAGATCGTCACCGGCCGGGTGACCCGGATCGCCGATTTCTTGGTCACTTTCGTGGACATCGGCGGCTTCGAAGCGATGATCAATGTCCCCGAGCTGTCATGGCGCCCCTTCAACCATCCCTCCGAGGTCGTCGCCGTCGGCCAGGAGATCAGCGCCAAAGTTCTCGACGTAGACCCGATCCGCGAACGCGTGTCGCTGTCGCTCAGGGACCTGCACAACTCGACCGTCTCAGTGATCGGCATCGACACCGTAGGCTCGTCATCATCTCCTCTCCGCC
This sequence comes from Streptomyces sp. NBC_01428, assembly GCF_036231965.1. Taxonomy (NCBI): domain Bacteria; kingdom Bacillati; phylum Actinomycetota; class Actinomycetes; order Kitasatosporales; family Streptomycetaceae; genus Streptomyces; species Streptomyces sp. NBC_01428. The sequence continues at coordinate 8,916,796 of NZ_CP109499.1, forward strand.
CAACTGCGTCGCAGCCCCGGTCACGGCTTCTGGATCTACGGCCGGCGCCTGGTCATCGTCGAGACGCTGTCCACGGAGATGTGGCTGGACCTCGAGGAGAACCTCGCCCTGTATGAGCGGGCCTGGGACTGGCTCGCCGCTCCGGTCACGGGCGGCTCTCGCCCCCCAACGGGCGGCGAACGGGACAGGTTTGGCAGGTCAGATGCTGAGCTGGGTCACCAGCTGTCGGGAAGGTACAGATGGTTGAGGCTGGGAACATGGACGGTCTGCGGGAGCGCGGGTTCGTCCGCTACGGCGCCGAACGCCTCGGAATCCGGGCCGGCTCCGCCGAGGATGACCTGGCTCGGATCCGGAGGGTCTTCGCGGCTTTGCCGCCCGACCCGTACGCCCCGGGAACGCATCGGTTCCGCCGCTACTCCCATGCCGTGTACCTGCCGTGGAAGGACGAACTGTCCTGGATTCCCGGAACCCCCGACCCCGTTCACGGCACGGTCACCGACTTCTTCCAGGGCGAGGATGACCCTGCGCACCCGCGGACCCGGCGGGTGCTCCCCGACATCCCCGAGGAGCTGCGTGGCAACGCCCTGCTGCTACGGCTCCTGCGCTGGGACATCGAGCAGGTCCTGGCGCTGAGGGATCTGGGAAGCCGACCGCTGTGGGCCGGTGTTCACCTGATCAGGCTCGGCGTCGACGGTCCCGGCCAGAACGCCGTGTCCACCCCCGACTGCTTGCACCAGGACGGGGGTTCGGCCGGCACGTTCACCTTCGCCCACCTGATCAGCCGTACCAACGTCACCGGTGGCCAGAATGTCATCGCTACCCCCGGCAGCGCAGGCCTGCAGCCCGACGACCCGTGGGCGGACATCCACGCCGAGTTCACCCTCACCGACCCACTGGACGGCTACGCCGTCCACGACCACAGGGTCAGCCATTACGTCGGCCCGGTCCGGGTGGGCTCCGGGCCCGGACCGGGCGAACGGTCCATCCTCATCGTCGGCCTCGCCCCGTACGTCCCCCAACTCTGACGCCGCACCGTCCGAGCCCGGTGGGGGTGCTGGCGCTGCCGAGGTTGGGCCGGCGTCGGTTCCCTTGAGCATCAAGGTGGGGTCCTCGATGCGCTGGAAGCGGCCGTCGGGGGCTATGGCGGCGAACACGTAGACCTCCATGCTCACGGTCGTGCCGTGATTCTTGCTGAGATGGGAGGTGTGCCGGTCTGCGTACGAGTGGTCTGCGTTGTTGCAGAGGCACCGATGCTGAACCCGCATGTGTTCACGCTGCGCTTGGAAGCTGAGGATGGGCGGGCGTCGGCCCCGCCACCGGTGAACCGCCGAGCGCATCGGTAGCGGGAACTTGAGGGCGGTCAGATGCGCCAACCCACTATGAGGGTGTCGTTCCGGGCGAGCCGCGTGATCGCGCGCAGGATGATGGCCAGGCGCCGCTCGCCAAGTTCGGAGGCCGCGGACAGGGGAGTGTTGCCGATGCCCAGCATCGACAGGGTGAGCCCGAGAACACTCGCTCCTCGTGGTCCAGGCCGAGTCCCGCGGGCGGGGTGCTGGACGGCTGGCAGCGGGTCCCGCGGAGTGACGGGACCCGGGGCCGAACGTGATTCACCTGCACTACAGGATTCCGAGCTCCTTCTCGATGCCGCGCACGACGCCGAGCGCGGCGACGAAGGAGCCACCGGACCACCCGGCGCCCACGAGCGCGGTAGCGCCGAGGTGTCGGGCGATCATGTAGGCAACGAGCGAAGCCACGATCCCGGAAAGAATGGCGACGATGATCGCCATGACCTTTTCGGTCCTGGTCGGGCTGTGCACGGGCGGCTGGGTGACGGCCATCGGCGGTTGGTCCTTCGCGAGGCCACCGGCCTGTTCGCCGCACGCGGGTACGGCCGCGTGACCGTGGCAGACATCGCCGCGGCGGCTGGAGTTGCCCCAAAGACCGTGTTCGCGAGTGTCGGCAGCAAGGGCGACATCCTCAATCGCATCGTCGACCAAGGCGTAGCAGCATCGGGGTACGAGAACGCCATGGATGGCCTGCTGGCCCTACGTACGCGGGAGTCGGTGCTCCAGGCGCTGGCCCGCGGAACTCGGGTAGGCAACGAGAGCCAGTTCTCCGTGCACGAGGCGATCAGGAAAGCACTGCCGGTCCATGAGGATGGCGAGGCGCTGTGGGAACGGGCGACTGCGGCCTACCGGGCCGCACTGCGGGAAGCCGCACTCCATCTCCACACACTGGATCCCCCTCCTGCCTTTTCGGTCGAGCGGACGGGCGACCTGCTCTGGTATTGGTTCGGCCCCACCGGCTGGCGCGTATTGGTGGCGGAGAGCGGCTGGTCCTGGGGCGACGCCGAAGAAGCCCTCTATCGGACCGCCGTGTGCGCAATGGGCTGACCTCCGCCCGACGCTTCGGCAAGGGAGCGCCTTCCCGTCCTGGCGTTCGTCGTCCCCTTCCAGGCTGACGCCTGACTGCAGACGGCAAGGTTTGCCCTCTTCAGCCCCGGAGCGGGGCGGCAACCCTTGGCTTGGCCACGAAGGCTGCCGGGCACGTGGAGTGAGTACAAGAGAGGCTGCCGGTAGACCGGTATGGTGCGTGCGCAGGCTGCGGTAGGGAGGGGACCAGCGGCACGCGGCCGCAGGCCGGAATCCGCGGGAAATAGTGTCCGGCTCACGTATGTCCGACGAGCGGCCCTCCAGAGGTCAGCCAGATACCGTGCCTCCATGGCGGACGGTAGATCTCACGCAATGTAAGCCCGCCTACTGAGACCGTGCAGCGGTCGCCACAGCCGGTCTCCCAACGGTGGTGCACAGACCAGCGGCGCGCGCCCGCTTCGTGGGAAGGCTTCCGACTCCGTTCCGGGTTTGGGCGGCCACGCCGTCGAGGAGTAGGCGATGAGCCTATAGGCGGGTCTCGCTGTCGTTCGTGACCGCTGATGGGAGTGATTCCCCCTAAAGGTATGTGCGAGGACCTCGCTCACTGGTGCAGAGACCGTTTGGCGTCGGAAGCTGGTTTGAAGGACACGCTCACTGAGGAAATGATGCCTGTGTCCAGGGATCCCAGGAGCCCTCCGCACCTCCGTCGAATGCGCCGTGAGACCTGCCAACGGGCCGAGCACCGTCGCATTGCGCGGCATCGCGACATTCCCTGGCCCGAGTTCTCCCGCGGCCGCGCGGATGCTGAACACCTCGCCGAGGACCTCTTCGACGGCACCGCGGCCCCGATCCCCCGCTGACGATGATGGTGGCCAGGCCGCCTTCGGGTCCGAGGGGTGCGAGCGCGGGGAGGTTTAATGCGGTCGGGTACGACACCCAGACCGGAAGGTAGGAAGACGTGGCGAATGGCCTTTCCCGGCAACACGGCGGGGCGCTGGACGACGATGTGGATGAGCAGGGGGGAGGAGCTCTCGTACCGGCGGTGTCGCGCACGGTCCGGGTGCTGGACACCCTTGCTCGGAACGTGGGTGGTGCCACGCTCACCGAGCTCGCCAAGAGCTGCTCGCTCGCCAAGAGCACGGCGTCGAACCTGATTCGGACGATGGTGGCCGAGGGCCTGATCAGCTACGACAGTGAGACTCGGCGCTACAACCTCGGGCCGTTGCTGGTGGAGTACGGCATCGCGGCGGTGACCCGCACCACGCCGGTCACTGAGGCGCGGCCGTACATGGAGCGGCTCGCCGAGCGGACACAGCTGGCGTGCCTCGCGATCCAGCCGATGCCCGACGGGCACTTCACGGCGATCGCCAAGATCGAGAGCCGCAAAGACATCAAGATCACGATTGAGATAGGGGCTCGCTTCGATCGGACTGCGCCGCTGCTCAGCCGACTGATCGCCGCCTGGGACGAGTCCGCGAAGCAGGTCGTGCGACCTGACGGGCCGAGTCGTGCGGAACTGCGCGCCAACGGTTTTGGGGCCGTCTTCGGTGAGTACCGTCCTGAACTCAATGTCGCGGGTTTCCCGGTCTTCGACCGCGAGGGATACCCCTGCCTGCTGATCACTCTGCTGGGCATCGGCGCGGATCTCACGCCGCAGGACGTCGAGGAGCTGGCGGAGTACCTGGTGCTCGCGGCTCGGACCATCACTGCCCGCAGTGGTGGACAGGTGCCGGCTGACTACCCTGAAACGAGGGAAGAATCTGCCGTCTGAGCAGGGTTTCGTATGACTTGCGCTGTTTTGTGCGGGGGTAGTGCGGCGGTCCGGCCGAGTCGGTCCGGGTGCCTTGACGGCGCAGGTGACGGGGTGCAGGATCGGGTCCATGGAAACTAATTCAGTTTCCGGCGTTTCCACGGATGACGCGCAGCGTGCCGATCTCATCGTGGAAGCCGCCGGCCGGCTCTTCTTCGCGCCGGGCTGCCCGCGGGTGAGTATGGACGACCTCGCTCGCGAGCTAGGCATGAGCAAGAAGACGATCTACCGCCATTTCCCCGACAAGCGCAGCCTGCTGGCCGCGGTCCTCGACCGGAAGTTCGCCTCTGTGGAGCGCTCTCTGATCGCTGCTGTGGAGGGCGCCGAGGGGCAACCGCTGGACGTCCGCATACAACGGTTCCTGATCGCGGCGGGCAGTGAGCTGGACAAGCTCGGGGCGGCTCAGCTCGCTTTGGGCCGGGGCGACGCCATGTTGCGCGAGTACGTGGAACAGCGGGTGGACGCGGTCATCTACCGCCGGCTCGACGAGTTGCTCGTGGACGGTCACCGGCAAGGGGTGCTGCCCGCACCGCCGGAGCTGCTCAGTGCGATCATCTCCGGCGCGCTCGAACGGTTGCTCACCTCGCAGCTGCCCCGTGAACTCGACTGGACTGCGGCCGATCTCCTGCGGGCGACCGTCGATACGGTGCTGTTCGGGGCGATCCACTCCGGGGACCACGCCGTCGACGATGCGCCATAGCGTGCTGGCGTTCCGAGCATCCGTGGCGACGGTCCGGGACTGGCCCGTGGCAGGGGGCGGCACGTCACCGTGACGAGCCGTTGAGTCTGTGGGGCGCCGAGCGACCTGTGACCACGGGATGTCCTCGGGCGTCCACACTGCCCCGCTGGGCCTGAGCCTGGGCCGGCGAGGGCGCCGCGACAGACGACCGGTGCGTCCTGAATCTCGTGCGTCGAACTGCCGCGAGCGCCCGCCGGTTGCGTGCCCTCCCCGGTCGGTAGGCGATTCCTCGAGTTCCGTCACGGCTGCGGTCGGTGGCGACTTGCCGGGTGCGACATTCTCGGGCCCGCCCGTCGTCGTCCCTGCCTGTCGCGGTTCGGCCGCGGGAGGGAGGGCGACCTGGTGATGGGACAGATGAAAGGAGGACGCTCATGCACACGATCGATCTCGCCTACGTGGGGCGTGGCCCGCACGAGGAACTCGTCGCGTACGTCGCCGACCAACAGGACTACTACGCGGACGAAGGCGTCCACGTCGCCTTGCGCGACGGCTGTGTCTGGGATCCGGAACGGCTGCGCCGTGGCGCTGTCATCGGGCTCGGGCGAACCCTGCTCTCCCGGCTCGTCAGTGGCATCCCCTGGGTCGCGCTGAACGTCAACACTCAGCGCCCGCAGTTCTGGTTCCTCGCCCGCTCGGGTCTGAACTCCCTTGCGGATTTGGCCGGTCGACGGCTGGCGCTGCATCCCGCCCATACCGGGCCCGGGTGCATCGCCCGCATCATCCTGCGCGAGGCCGGACTCGACCCGGACCGCGACGTGCTTTCCGTCGTCCGTTCGCCGGGCAACTACGGCATGGACCTGCGCCGGCTGCGCGACGGCACGATCGACGCAGCGGTGGTCGGCGACACGATGGCCCTGGAGGCGGTGGCGGCCGAGAACGGATGGCAGGTGTTGGCCTTCGCCGGAGATCACTTCCAGATTCCCACCGTGGGCGTGGCCGTCGACCCCACGTACATCCGTCCGGACGACCCGGCGGTCCAGGCCCTGGTACGGGCCCACCGGCGAGCCCTGCGATTGATCCAGAACGAACCCGACATCGCCCAGCGGTATCTCCACGGCTTTCTCGGCGGACACACGCCGGAGGAGGCCCGAGCGCACTACGAGAAGTTCATAGCCCCGCACTTCAGCACCGACGGCCAAGCCGACCTCGTGGTCGGCGACGCCGCCATCACCGCGGTCGCCGCCGAACTGGGCGTCCCCGCCACATTCACCGCATCGGACTTCTTCCGCACCACGCAGGCTGTGGCCTAGCCCCGGCCCCACGCAAGTCGCCGCAGGGGTGGCTGAGCGGTCGCCGCCCGCAGTGTTCGACAGCGGGCGTGTGGCGACGCATTGTCGGAGGAGTACAGAGAGGTCGGCTCGTGAAAGAGTTTTTGGTAGAGGTCACCACCGCGATTCCCGAAGGAACGGATCCGGCCGAGGTGGACCGGCGTCGCACCGCTGAGGCCGCTCGGGCCCGGGAGCTCATCGCCATGGGCCACTTGGTCCGGCTCTGGCGACCGGTGGGCGAGATGCGCAGCATCGCCCTGTGGCGCGCGGTCGACGAGGCTGAACTGTACGACAAGGTCCTCAACACGCTGCCGTTGTGGCCGTGGATGACCGGGACCGTCACCGCTGTCGAGTCCCATCCGAACGACCCGGGCAGGGCGGACGCCACTTCCTGAGGGCGTGTCCGAGGTTTCTCCGTCCCTCGGCGGTTCCTTCTCGCCCAGCCCCGACTGCTCCCGGCATGGCCTGTGTGGAGCTACGCGGTCCTGTTGAAGTCGGCGCCCGGGGCAGGCTGTGCTGGACTCCGCGAGGCCTGGCCCAGGTTGCCGAACCACGCCGTCGTACGCCCGACAGTGAGTGAGGACACGGTCTCCTGTCGGTACGGTGCGCTGTCGCATCGGCCTGAACTGTTATGAGCGCAGCGGTAGTTGGCGGGTGCGCGGGCGCCCGGTCAATGCACCCGGTCGATGCCGTCGCGCTGCCCTCCGGGCCCCGTCATGCCCGACTGCCTTCGCAGGCCACGCCGTTCGACGTGGCCGATAGCGTCCGTCCGGCGATTGCCTTGCTGCGCCGGTGACATGGGCTTGCGGCTCGGATTTCTGGTCACCTCCCGGGTTCCGGCCGACGCCAGATTCGGCCCGGGAAAGCCGACCTCGGCCCGGCCACAGGTTTCTTGACGTAAGGGCGACCCGTACTTACAGTCGTCCACAATGCTGATCTGAGTTCGAGATAATGAACAAAGGTGGTCCCGTGATGGCCCAGGCTAAAGCGCTGCTGGGGACGCGTGTGATCGACGCCGCCACGATGGTGGCGGGCCCGCTGGGCGCGTCGATCCTGGCGGACTTCGGTGCGGACGTCGTGAAAGTGGAGCCCATCACGGGTGACGAATCTCGAACCTTCGGGCCAGGTCGTGACGGTATGAGCGGTGTGTACTCCGGGGTCAACCGGAACAAGCGGGCGATCGCACTGGACCTACGCGCCGAGGACGGGCGGGAGCTCTTTCACGAACTGTGCGCGGGGGCCGACGTGTTGATCGAGAACATGCTGCCCGGCGTGCGGGAACGGTTCGGCCTGACTCCGGAGGCCCTTCGCAAGCGTCACCCGCACCTAATCTGCCTCAACGTGAGCGGGTACGGCGAGAGCGGGCCACTGGCCGGAAGGCCGGCGATGGATCCCGTGGCTCAGGCGCTCACCGGCCTCATGCACGCCACCGGCGACGAGGGCGGCGCGGCCACCAAGGCGGGCCCGCCCATCGCGGACAGCGCGGCCGGCTACCTGATCGCCATCGCGGCCTTGGTAGCCCTGCTGGCCAAGCAGCGGACCGGAGCCGGACAGGACGGGTCCGTATCGCTGATGGGCTCGCTGTTCCATCTTCAGACACCGTGGCTGGGTCAGTACCTGCTGGCCGATCACGTGCCGTCGCGCGTCGGCAACGCGAGCGCCTTCTACGCCCCGTACAACGCCTACCCGACACGGGACGGCGGATCCGTGCACGTGGTGGCCTTCAATGACCGTCACTTCGCACGACTGGCGCAGGTGGTGGACGAGCGGCTCCTCGACGACGAGCGATTCGCTGGGGCCGCGAGCCGACTGGCCCATCGGGAGGAGCTCGACGCGGCGGTGGCCCCGTGGTTCGCCGACCGCGACCGTGACGACGTCGTCACACTCCTCAGCGAGCAGAACATCATCTGTGCCCCGGTGCTGGCTTACGACGAGGCCGTGGCACATCCCCAGATCCGTGCGCTCGACCTGGTGGTCGACATCGAGCACAGCACCCTCGGCCCACTCCAAGTGCCTGGCATCCCCATCAAGTTGTCGGACACCCCTGGGCGTGTGGAACGGCCGCCGACATCACTGGGCGAGCACACGACCGAGCTGCTCGCGGAACTCGGACACGACAACCAGGACATCGCGCGTCTTCTCGCGGCGCGGGTCGTCCGCTGACGTCGAAACTCAGACGAAGGAGCATCACATGAAGGTTGGTATCAGGATCCCCGGCGCCGGACCGTGGGCGGGGCCGGACGCGATCAGCGAGGTCTCCCGCTACGCGGAGAAGATCGGCTTCGACTCGTTGTGGATGACCGATCACGTGGCGCTGCCCACAAAGGTGGAGACCCCCTATCCGTACACGACGGACGGCAAGTTCCTCTGGTCGCCCGAGACGCCGTACCTGGACTGCCTGACGGCCCTGACCTGGGCGGCGGCGGCTACGGAGACCGTCGAACTCGGCACCTCCTGTCTGATCCTTCCCTGGCGGCCACTGGTACCGACGTCGAAGACGCTGGTGAGCATCGACGTCCTGTCCAAGGGCCGGCTGTCCGTCGCCATCGGCGTCGGGTGGATGAAGGAACAGTTCGCGGCCCTGGGCGCGCCCTTCAAGGACCGGGGGCGCCGTGTGACCGAGATGGTCAACGCGATGCGGCAGATGTGGGCCGACGACGAGGTGGACTTCGACGGCGAGTTCTACAACCTGCACGACTTCAAGATGTATCCGAAGCCCGTACGCGGCACCATCCCGATCTGGTTCGCCGGCTACAGCGAGGCGTCACTGCGCCGCATAGCCGCCATCGGGGACGGCTGGCATCCGCTGGCGGTCGGCCCCGAGGAATACGCCGGCCACCTCGCCACCCTCCGCAGGTACGTCGAGGAGGCAGGCCGTGACATGGGCGAGATCACGCTGACGGCGAGGCCGCTGCGCAAGGCCCCGTACAACGCCGAAACCATCGAGGCGTACGGCGACCTCGGTGTCACTCACTTCATCTGCGACACATCCTTCGAGCACGCCACGCTCGACTCCGCGATGGAGGAACTCCAGGCACTCGCCGAGGACGTCCTGCCGACCGCCCACCGCCTTCCCTGACCCCCGAGCGAAGGAGACCGATCGTGCGTGCTCTGACTTCCCATGTCCCGCTGGTCATCGGTGACCAGCTTGCCTCGGCTTCGACAGGGGCGACCTTCGACAGCGTCAACCCGGCCGACGGCACCGTCATCGCGACGGTCGCCGAGGCCACGGCGGACGACGTCGCCCGTGCCGTCGAGGCCGCGCGCGCCGGCGCCACGGTGTGGCAGCGGATGCGGCCGTCCCAACGAACGCGCCTGATGCTGCGCTACGCGGCGCTGATCGAGGCGAACAAGGAACAACTCGCCGAGCTGCAGACCCGCGACATGGGCAAGCCCATCCGTGAGTCGCTCTCGATCGACCTGCCCATCATGGTCGAGACCCTCGAGTACTTCGCCGGCCTGGTGACGAAGATCGAAGGGCGGACCACTCAGGCGCCCGGGCGGTTCCTCAACTACACCGTGCGCGAGCCGATCGGTGTGGTCGGGGCCATCACTCCGTGGAACTTCCCTGCCGTACAGACCATCTGGAAGATCGCACCCGCCCTGGCCATGGGCAACGCCATCGTCCTCAAGCCCGCCCAACTCGCCCCGCTCGTACCGGTCGCACTGGGTGAGCTGGCGCTGGAGGCGGGAATCCCCGCCGGTGTGGTCAACGTCTTGCCCGGCCGGGGCTCGGTTGCCGGAAACGCGCTCGTCCGCAACGCGCACGTCGGCAAGATCACCTTCACCGGGTCCACCGAGGTGGGCCAGGAGATAGGCCGGATGGCTGCGGACCGGCTCATCACCACCTCCCTGGAACTCGGCGGGAAGTCCGCCCTGGTCGCGTTCTCCGACGCCTCCCCGAAGACGATCGCCGACGTGGCCTTTACGGCCATGTACGGCAACCAGGGCGAGACCTGCACCGCGCCCAGCCGGCTACTGGTCGAGAGGCCGATCTACGACGAGGTCGTCGAGCTGGTCAAGGCCCGGGTGGAGGCCGCCAAGGTCGGTGACCCGCTCGACCCGGAGACGGAGATCGGCCCGCTCATCAACGCGGTGCAGCGCGACTCGGTCCACTCCTACGTCCTCTCCGGCGTGCAAGAGGGCGCGGTCCTGCTGTCCGGAAGCACCGAAACACCGCAGGACCGCCCCGGTCAGGGCTTCTTCTACCGGCCCGCGTTGTTCGGTGACGTCACCGCGGACATGCGGATAGCGCGCGAGGAGATCTTCGGACCCGTACTCGGCGTGCTGCCGTTCGAAGGCGAGAAGCAGGCGCTGGCCTTGGCGAACGACACGATCTATGGCCTCGCCGCCGGTGTCTTCACCCGCGACGTGGGCCGGGCACTGCGCTTCGCCGGGACTCTGGACGCAGGGAACGTGTGGATCAACAGCTGGGGCGTACTCAACCCCGCCTCGCCGTACAGAGGGTTCCGGCACAGCGGCCACGGCAGCGACCTCGGTCAGAGCGCGATCGAGAGTTTCACGAAGGAGAAGAGCATATGGGCGCGGCTGGACTAGTGCCGGACAGCGTCGAAGGGCCGGCGGTGTCCCGTCTGCGCGCACTGCGAGGCGTCCCCCGCTGGACGCCGGCGCCGGACTACTCGATCACCCAGGACGCGCTCTTCGCCCACGATCCGAGTGCGGTGGCCCTGCTCACCGCCGGACCGCACGCACCGAACGAGATCACCTTCGGCGAGGTCCAACGTGCCGCGCTGCGCATCGCCGGGGTCCTGCAGGCACGTGGTGTGGACCCGGGTGACCGCGTCGCCATGTATCTCGAACCCTCACCGACCGCTGCGCAGACGGTCTTCGGCGTGCTGGCCGCCGGGGCCGTACTGGTTCCGGTTCCCCGGCTCATGGCCGGCGCGTCCGTGGCCCATCGCCTTGGCGACTCGGGGGCGAAGGTCCTTGTCACGGATGGGCCGGGGCTCGACCGCTTGAGGTCGACCGGATGCGCGATCGAGGACCGCATGGTCCTGAGGGTCGACGGCGTCGACGGACAGTGCGTCGCCGGGCAGTCCGTCGAGCCGCACCGCGAGGCTCCCCACCCCGGTGGGCCGACGCAGCCGGCACTCCTGATGTACACCTCGGGGACCAGCGGTCCGCCCAAGGGGATCGTCCACGGCCACCAAGTCCTGCTCGGCCATGCAGGTGTGGACTGCGCGTTCGAGTTCTTCGAGCCGGGCGACGTCTACTACGGGACGGCCGACTGGGGGTGGATCGGCGGCCTCATGCTGGGGCTGCTCGTACCGTGGTCGTTCGGTGTTCCGGTGGTCGCGCAGCGCCAGCCGCGTTTCGACCCGGACGCGGCACTCGACCTCTTTGCCCGGTGCGGTGTCTCCACCGCGTTCCTCCCGCCGTCGGTCCTGCGCCTGTTCCAGGCGAACGGCCGGGCGCCGGAACGCAGGCTGCGGGCTGTCGTCACCGGCGGCGAGCAGGCAGGCCGTTCCGAGATGGCGTGGGCTCGGCTGCACCTGGCCCAGGCGGTCAACAAGGCGTACGGGCAGACCGAGGCGAACGCGCTCATCGGTGACGCAGCCGTCTTGGGCTCCGTCGATGACGACACGATGGGAACGGCCTATCCGGGGCACCGCATCGCGCTCCTCGGCGAGGACGGCGAGGAGGTGGGTCGCGGCGAGGTCGGAGAGATCGCTCTGGGACTCCCCGATCCGGTTGCCCTGCTCGGGGTGTGGGACGCGGAGTCGGCACGTGCGGTACCGCCGGAAGGCACGTGGCATCGCACAGGAGACCTGGCCCGGCGCGCACACACGCGGCGGTTCGAGTACCTCGGTCGCGTGGATGACGTCATCAAGAGCCGCGGCTATCGGATCGGGCCGGCGGAGATCGAGGACGCTCTGGTGAAACACCCGCGCGTTCTGGAGGCCGCGGCAGTCGGCATACCCGACGACAAGATCGGCCAGCACATCAAGGTGTTCCTCAGGCTCAGCGAGCGCGAGGGCGAGGGCGAGGGCGAGGGCGCGGGCCAGGGCGACGGCGAGAGCGGTGGGCTCGACGACCCGCTTCGCGCGCAGTTGGGCGAACTGGTGGCCACCTCGGTCGGCCCGCATGCCAGGCCTCGGCAGTTCGAGGTGGTCGCGGCCCTGCCGAGGAACGAGACCGGAAAGCTCCTCAGGCGCCGGCTCACCTCACACAGCCACTGACACGGAGCGACGCCTCTCGACGTAGGGCTGCGTGCAGACCCAGGGCTCAGGAACGTGCTGCCGAAATCCGCCCTCACGAGAAGGCGTCCCCGCCGAAGACCCCCTGTCGCACCAGCCCTTGCCGCCCGAACCCGGACGGCCGCACCCGGGCCTGCGACGACCAAGAACGTACCGATGGAAGGAATCGTCATGCGCAAGTTCTGGCATGTGGGAATCAACGTCACCGACATGGACCGGTCGATCGAGTTCTACCAGCACGTCGGCTTCGAGGTCGTGCAGGACAAGGTGGTCGACGACGTCAATCTGGCGCGGGCCTTCATGATCGAGAAGGGCAGCAAACTGCGCTTCGCGCACATGCGGCTCAACAACGCGCCCGATGAGGCGATGCTGGACATCATCGAGTGGCGTGACGTCCCGGCGACGCGTGAGCGGTCCATCGCCGACACCGTCAACCCCGGCCTGTGCCGGTTCTCGATCCTGACCGACGACATCCAGGGCGAGTACGACCGGCTGAGCGCCGCCGGTGTCGAGTTCCTGCACACGCCGCAGACCGTCATGGGTCCGGACGGTGTGAACGGCTGGCGGATTCTCTTCGCCGTCGACCCCGACGGCACGCTTTTCCACTTCGTCGAGCTGGTGGGGGACGCCGCCGCTCACGGGTGAGCCCCCTTCGAGCGGAACGCGGGAGAGGCCGTCACCGTCCGCAGCAGCGGACGGTGGCCGGCCGACCGCTCCCGCAGCGGCGCTGACGAAGCCGCCGGCTGACCCCTTCTGATCCCCAGTACCCCGGCGCATTCGCGCCGAGCCGCTTGTCCGGTGACCGGCTGACGGCACCCTTCGAAAGGAACACCGACCGTGGGTAGACACACCATCGCTGTGGTGGGAGGAACCGGCCCGCAGGGCAAGGGCCTTGCGCTGCACTTCGCCAGGGCGGGCCGCGAAGTCGTCATCGGATCGCGCTCGGCCGAGCGCGCCGAGGAGGCCGCGCAGGAGATCCGGGACCGTATCGGGCCGGGTGAGCACGTACGAGGCCTCAGCAACGCGACTGCCGTCCAAGCGGCCGGGGTCGTCGTGCTCGCGGTGCCGTGGGACGGTCACAAGGAGCTGGTGCGTGACCTCGCCCCGTACCTCGCCGGGAAGCTGGTGATCAGCTGCGTCAACCCGCTGGGCTTCGACAAGCGCGGCGCCTACGGGCTGGACGTCGAGGAGGGCAGCGCCGCGGAACAGACCCAGCAACTCGTCCCCGACGCAGTCGTCGTCGGCGCGTTCCACCACCTCTCCGCGGTGTCGTTGTGGGATGCGCAAGGGCCCCTGGAGCACGAGGACGTCCTGGTGGTCGGCGACGACCGGGACGCGAAGGAGCAGGTCGCCGCTCTCGCCGCGACGATCACTGGCCGATCCGGTGTCGACGGGGGTGCGCTCCGCCTGGCACGCCAGCTGGAGCCGCTCACTGCCGTGCTCATCGGCATCAACCGCCGCTACAAGACGCGCTCCGGGGTCTCGATCTCGGGAATCCCCGCGTGATCCTCGAATTGCGCAAGTACGTCGCGCTGCCGGATCGCGCCGAGGACCTGCACCGCCGCTTCGGTGAAGAGACCCTCGACCTCTTCGACCAGGTCGGACTCGACCTTCGTGGCTTTTGGCACGCCGTCGGCGAGCGGCGGCGGATCGTATATCTCTGCGCGTTCGCCGACGTGGCCGTGGCTGAGGCCTTCTGGGAGGCCTTCCGCGCCGATCCGCGGTGGATCGCGCTGAAGGAACGCACCGAAGCGAACGGGCCGTTGATCGAGAGGATCGAGAGCACCTACCTCGTGGAGCCCGACTACGTCGACGCCCGCAGGTGATCCTCGGACCCGCCCGTTGCCTCGAGCGCGGCTGAGTACGACCAGCCGTGAGGCAGTCAGGGTCTTGACCGGAGTGGATCGATACTCCACCTGTTCCACATCGTGGACATAGTTCGTCAGTGTGAATTGAGGCTCTCGATGATCAAGGGTATTCAGCTACACGCCTGGGCCGCCGGACCGAGCATCGTGGAGGTCGCCGAGGTCGCCGCACGCACCTTCGAGACGATCTGGGTCACGGACCAGATGCAGTCGCGCGGCGTGGGCGCCGTACTGGGCGCGATCGCGGCCCGCACCGGGGCAGGTGTCGGCACGGCCGTGACGTTCCCTTTCGGCCGCAACCCACTGGAACAGGCCTCCACGATGGCCACGTTGGCCGAGTTCATGCCGCCGGGGCGCCAGGTCAGCATGGGGATCGGCACCGGCGGCGGTCTGGTGAGCGCGCTGATGGAGCGGCGCAGCCCTGTCGGCCGCGTCGCGGAACTCATCAGGATCTGCCGGGCACTCTGGCGGGGCGACAGCGTCCGGCTGGGCGACTTCCCCCTCACCTGCGCGGACCTTGGCCTGCGCGAGGAGGCGCGCGTCTCGCTCGACTGGGTCGACCAGCCCGCTGTGCGGGTGATCGTCGCCGGCGCGGGACCCCAGGTCCTGGAGATGGCCGGCGAGCTGGCCGACGGCGTCATCTGCGCGAGCAACTTCCCCGCGCACAGCCTGGCAGCGTTCCGCAGCGGCCAGTTCGACACGGTCAGCAATCTCGATCGCCTCGAACGCGGCCGGGAGCGTGGCGAGCGCGCCGAGTTCACCCGGATCTACGGCGTGAACGTCTCCGTCTCCACGGACCGCGACCGAGCCACTGCCGCGGCGCGCAGGCAGGCCACGCTGATCGTCGCGCAGCAGCCGCACGAGAGCCTGCAGCGGGCAGGCTTCGAGCAGTCCGACTACGCGCCGACACGGGAGGCCGTGAAGGCGGGCGTGAGTCTGCGCGAGGCCGCCGAGCTGCTGCCCCAGGAGGTGGCCGACCAGCTGATCATCTCGGGCACGCCGACCGACTGCATCGACGCGCTCCTGGAGCTGCTGCAGTACGCGCGGGGCGCGGGCTTCACGGAGGCGTACGTCGGGGCCCCCGTCGGACCGGATCCGGCGGAAGCAGTGGAACTGCTCACCTCCAAGATCCTCCCGGAGATCCTGTGAACAGCGACGCGGACCAGGCCACGGCGCTGTGCCTGACGGAGCGGCGCGGCACCGTGGCGACGGTGACCCTCAACCGCCCGGGCGCCCGCAACGCCCTCAACATCCCGCTGCTCCAGCAGCTGGTCGGGGCACTTGACGAGGCCCGCGCCCACGGCGCGGACGTCCTGGTGCTGCGGGCGGAGGGTACTGCCTTCTGCGCGGGAGCCGACATCCGCGCCGACGACGGAACCGCGATCGGCCGGCCTGGCCTGCGCCGTCGACTGATCGAGGAGGTCTGCGACCTCATCGATTCCTTCGCCGCATCCGTCGCCGCCGTCCAAGGACCGGCTGTCGGCGGGGGCTGGGCCCTGGCCACAGCCGCGACGGTGACCCTCGCGGCTCCCGAAGCGACCTTTCGTTTCCCGGAACTCCGTCTGGGCTTTCTTCCCCCGGACACGACAGTGCGGCGACTACGCGACCGCGTCGGGCCCACGGTCGCGTTCCGGCTGCTCGCCGCCGACGAACGCCTCACCGCGGACGACCTGGCCCGCCTGGGACTCGTCGAGGTCGTCACTGCCCCCGACCTTCACAGCCGAGCGCGTCACCTCGCGGACCGGTTCGCGGCCGCGCCCCCCGACCTTCTCCACCACCTTCGCACTGCGCTCACCACCTGAACTCCCCTGAGACACCAGCCCCGAACCGGCCGCCCGAACCCCCCAGAAAGGCGACGACCATGCGCGCAAGCGCCTTCATGGATACCGAAGAACAAGCAGAACTGCGAGCCACGGCCCGCAAGTTCCTCTCACGCCGCGCCCCCGAGCGCGACGTCCAGATATGGGACGAAGAGGGCTCCTACCCAGAACAGCTGTACCGCGAGATCGCGAAGCTCGGCTGGTACGACATGGTCACGGACGCCGACGAGCCCGTCGAGAACGTCGCTGGCCTGCTCACCGCCCTGTGCGAGGAGGTGGGCCGCGCCAGTTCGGACCTCGTGGCGCTGCTCAACCTCAACTTCAGCGGCATACGCGACCTGGCCCGTTGGGGGACCCCCGACCAGCGGCGGATCTACTCGGCACCCGTACTCGGCGGCGACGGCCGATTCGCGATAGGGGTGAGCGAGCCCGACGTGGGCTCGGACGCCGCGAGCGTCACCACCAGAGCCGAGCGCACCGACGGCGGCTGGGTCGTCAACGGCCAGAAGACCTACTGCGAGGGCGCCGGACTGCCGGGAGCGGTCATGGAACTGCTCGTCAAGGTCGGCGACAGCGGACGCAAACGAGACGACCTGGCCGTCTTCCTCGTCCCGGCCGACCACCCGGGCGTCGAGGTCCGCCGCATGCCGGCACTGGGCCGCAACATCAGCGGCATCTATGAGGTGTTCCTGCACGACGTCCAGCTGCCCGACACCGCACTGCTCGGCCAACCGGGACAGGGCTGGCAGATCCTCAAAGAACGCCTCGTGCTGGAACGGATCATGATCAGCTCCGGCTTCCTCGGCAGCGTTGCCTCGGTACTCGACATGACCGTCGCCTACGCCAACGAGCGCATGCAGTTCGGCCGGAGCATCTCCTCCTACCAGGGAGTGAGCCTTCCGCTCGCGGAGATGTACGTCCGCATGGACGCCGCCCGCTGCGCCGTACAGCGCGCGGCCGCACTCTTCGACGCCGGCCTCGCCTGCGAGACGGAGAGCACCATGGCCAAATTCCTGACCGGGCAGATCTACGCCGAGGCATCAGCCCTGGCCATCCAGATCCAGGGCGCCTACGGCTACGTCCGCGACCACACGCTGCCCATGCACCACTCCGACGGCATCATCGCCCGGGTCGTCGCCGGCCCACCGTCCGTCCAGCTCGACTTCATCGCCCGCTCCATGGGACTGAGGGCCGGCTGATGCGCTCCGCCGTCCCTGCGAGGAGGCCACAGTGACCACCACATCCCTACGCCGAGCGCTGGCCAGAGCCCGGGCGGGCAAGAGCATCGACCGCGAGGAAGCCATCGCCCTGCTCCAAGCGCGGGGAGAAGACCTCACCCGGCTGTGCGACATCGCGGCCTCCATCCGGTCGGCGGGGCTCGGGGACGCAGGACGGCCCGGAGTCGTGACGTACAGCAAGAAGGTGTTCGTCCCGCTCACGCGACTGTGCAGGGACCGCTGCCACTACTGCACCTTCGCCACCACCCCGGGCCGGGTGGAGGAGGCCTACCTCACCCCCGATCAGGTGTTGGACATCGCCCGCGAGGGCGCCCGACTGGGCTGCAAGGAAGTCCTCTTCACCCTTGGCGACCGCCCGGAGGACCGCTGGCAGGCCGCGCGCGACTGGCTCGACGCCCGCGGCTACGAGGACACCCTGTCCTACCTCCGCGCGATGGCGATCCTCGTCCTTGAGCAGACCGGGCTGATCCCGCACCTCAACCCCGGGGTGATGTCCTGGGCGGAACTCCAGAAACTCAAGCCCGTGGCCGGATCGATGGGTCTGATGCTGGAAACCACCGCGCGCTCGCTGTGGGCCGAACCGGGCGGCTGTCACTACGGTTCACCGGACAAGGAACCGGCACGACGGCTGCGAACCATCGAAGACGCCTCCCGCACCAACATCCCCTTCACGACAGGGGTCTTGATCGGCATCGGAGAGCGTCCTGCCGACCGTGTCGACTCTCTGCTGGAGCTCCGCCGCCTCGCCCGGCAGTACGGCGCGATCCAGGAAGTGATCGTGCAGAATTTCCGGTCCAAACCCGGCACGGCCATGATGGCCACGCCGGACGCGGATCTGGAGGAGTACCTCGCTGTCATCGCGGTGGCACGGGTCCTGCTGGGCCCACGGATGCGGATCCAGGCGCCGCCCAACCTCACCGACGCCGAAGAACTCCGCCTGCTGCTCGCAGCCGGCGTGGACGACTGGGGCGGGGTCTCGCCGCTGACCCCGGACCATGTGAACCCCGAGCGCCCGTGGCCCCAGTTGGAGAGGCTGGCCGAGCTGACCGCGGAGGCGGGCTTCGAACTGCGGGAGCGGCTGGCCGTGCAGCCGGAGTACATACGGGCAGGCAGCCCCTGGGCCGACGCCCGGGTGCTACCGCACCTGGAGGCACTCGCGAACGCGGCCACAGGACTGGCGGCGGACGTCCTCCCGGTGGGCCTGCCCTGGCAGGAGACTGCCGACGTCGTTTCCTCCGGACGCACCGACCTCCACGTCGCGATCGACCAGGAGGGTCGCAGGACCGGCACACGCGGCGACTTCGACAACGCCTTCGGCGACTGGCAGGCGCTGGCCGAGCAACTCGACGACAAACCGACCGGGGCCCGCGGCGTCGAGCGGCTCGACGGTGACGTGGCCGCAGCCCTGCGCGCGGCCGAGCACGACCCGGCCGGCCTCACCCAGGAGCAGGCACTGGCACTGGCGTACGCCGACGGACCGGAGCTCGACGCGCTGTGCCTGCTCGCCGACCAGGTCCGCCGCTCGGCCGTGGGCGACCTCGTCACCTACGTGGTCAACCGCAACATCAACTTCAGCAACGTCTGCTACGTCGGCTGCCGATTCTGCGCGTTCGCCCAGCGAGCCACCGACGCGGACGCCTACCGCCTCTCCCTCGACGAGGTCGGTGAGCGCGTCGAGCAGGCCTGGGATGTGGGCGCGACGGAGATCTGTATGCAGGGCGGTATCGACCCCGAGCTGCCCAGCACGGTCCACCTCGACCTGGCCCGCGAGGTCAAGCGACGCCGTCCCGACATCCACCTGCACGCCTTCTCACCGATGGAGATCATCAGCGGCGCCTCGCGCATGGGGATCTCCGTCGCCGAATGGCTGACCGAGGCACGCGCCGCGGGCGTCGACTCCCTGCCGGGCACAGCCGCCGAGATACTCGACGACGAGGTTCGCTGGGTACTCACCAAGGGGAAGCTGCCGGCGGCGGAATGGCTCCGCGTCATCCGCACCGCGCACGAACTCGGCATCAGAACGACGGCAACCATGATGTACGGCCACGTCGACGAGCCGCGTCACTGGCTCGACCACATGCGAACCCTGGTTCATCTGCAACGGGAAACGGGCGGGTTCACGGAGTTCGTACCGTTGCCGTTCGTGCACCAGAGCTCGCCCATCTATCTGGCGGGCATCGCCCGTCCAGGCCCCTCGCGCCGCGACAACCGCGCCGTACACGCCCTGGCGCGGCTGCTCATGCACGGCCAGATCGACAACATCGAGTGCTCTTGGGTGAAGCTCTCTCCAGAGCAGTGCGAGGAGGTGCTGCGCGGCGGAGCCAACGACCTCGGTGGCACGCTGATGGAGGAGACGATCAGTCGGATGGCCGGATCGACCAACGGCTCGATGAAGACGGTCGCCGGGATCAAGGAACTGGCGGCCGCGGCAGGCCGGCCCACCCGGCAGCGCACCACCACGTACGGCTTCGTCACCCCCGAACGAGCGCAAGCCGCAGGCAGGTTCGACACGGAAGTGCACCGCGTCGTGCCGCTCAGCGTGGGATTCGTTCGGTGACGCCGTGGCAATGGGCGGTCGTCGTCCCGCAAAAGGATCTCCGGCTGGCGAAAAGCCGGATGGAACTGGACGGCCAGGACCGGCGGCGAGTGGCCCGCGCGCTCCTGCGCGACACCGTGACAGCCGCACGCGCGACTCCCGGGGTCTGCGAAGTGGTCGTCGTCCTCGACCGGGCCCGGGACCTCGCCGCGATCGAAGACCTCGGTGTCCACCATGTCCTCGCTCCAGGGTCCGGCCTCAACGAGGCACTGGCCCGGGGTGAGCGGGCGGCGCGGGCGGTCCGTCCACGGTGCGGCGTGGCCGCGCTGCCCGCGGACCTCCCGCTCATCGAACCGGCCCTCCTCGGCCATGCCCTCGCCCTGGCACGTACCCGCGACCGGACATTCGTCGCCGACGCGGACCATCGCGGCACCACGTTGCTGACGGCGGCTCCGGGACACTCACTGCACTCGGCGTACGGCATCGGCTCGCGGGAGGCCCACCGCCGGACCGGCGCATTCGAACTGACCGGACCTCGCTTCGCGCCCCTGCGACTCGACGTCGACCATCTCGACCATCTGCTGCTCGTCGCACCGATCGTGCACCACGCGAACCTCTCCGAGGCGCTCGCCCGGCTCGAGTCCGGCGCGTTCGGGCACGCGCCGTCCGCATCTCCCCGTCTTGGAGTACACCGATGAGTCTGCTGAGCGAACGAGCCGCGATCGTCACGGGCGGAGCCCAGGGCATCGGGCTGTCGATCGTCGAGACATTCCTGCGCGAGGGTGCGCGCGTGGTCATCGCCGACCGGGACGCCGACGCCGGTCGTCGCGCTGCCGAACTCCTCGACGCGGGGGACAACGTCACGGTCGTGGCCTGCGACGTCACTGACGCCGGTGACGTCCGGGCCGCGGTCCAGCGGTGCGTCTCCACGTACGGCAGCCTCGACGTCATGGTCAACAACGCGGGCATCACCCGGGACGCGACCATGCGCACAATGAC
This sequence comes from Streptomyces sp. NBC_01428, assembly GCF_036231965.1. Classification (NCBI taxonomy): domain Bacteria; kingdom Bacillati; phylum Actinomycetota; class Actinomycetes; order Kitasatosporales; family Streptomycetaceae; genus Streptomyces; species Streptomyces sp. NBC_01428. The sequence continues at coordinate 8,937,661 of NZ_CP109499.1, forward strand.
CGAGGCACAGTTCGAGCAGGTGATCGACGTCCACCTCAAAGGTTGCTGGAACGGCACGCGCCTGGCCGCCGCCGTCATGCGTGAACAACGCTCCGGTGCCGTCGTGAACCTCTCCTCCATTTCCGGCAAGGTCGGCTTCGTCGGCCAGACCAACTATTCGGCGGCCAAAGCCGGCATCGTCGGCCTCACCAAGGCTGCGGCCAAGGAGATGGCACATCACGGGGTACGAGTGAACGCCATCGCGCCAGGCCTCATCCGCTCACCGATGACCGAGGCCATGCCGGCACCCATCTGGGAAGCCAAACTGGCCGAGATCCCGATGCAACGGGTCGGCGAGGCGTCAGAGGTGGCGTCGGTGGCCCTCTTCCTCGCATCAAGCCTGGCGTCCTACGTCACGGGCACGGTCATGGAAGTGACCGGAGGCCGCCACATGTGATCACCGGCAACACGCCGCCTCCGCCCATCCCGGGTCCCAGAACCGAGTGCTGGCGCACCGCACGACCGTCCAGATCGAGGCGCGACGGCTTCTTCTACCAACCACTGACCCCGCTTGCCCCTTGACCAAAGTCATAGGGACACCCCCGGCCCTCTTGATCTGGCCCCTGCTCCGCCGTGCTCCCGACGGCGGTAGCGACTGCTATCACCGCGCGCGGACCAATTTCCGACATCGCTAGAGCACCTACACACTCGTCAGTCGATGCGGAACCACTCACAACACCACCACCGCGTAATCCAGTTGATCAACGACGCCCGGGAAGATGCCTGTCAGTATTCGTTACTTCACCCCGCGTATGCGGGCTCGCCCACTCGCCCGCATGCGCTGGACCGCGGTCATACCTAGGGTGGAATCCGTGTAATCCCCCGAACAAGTTGTTCGAGGGTGAGGAGGCGGACAACGATGGCAAAGGTACTTTTCATCGTCAGCGGCGCGACCTACTGGGTCCTGAAGGACGGAACCCGATACGCGACCGGCTACTGGGCTGAAGAATTCGCGATGCCCTACAAAGCGATCACGGAAGCCGGCCACGAGGTCGTGGTCGCGACACCTGGCGGCGTAACCCCGAACGTCGACATGATGAGCCTGCGGCCCTCCATGGCAGGAGGTGAGGACGGCGCACTCGAACTCGAAGAAATCATTCGCTCCGCCGAGGTGATGCGCCGGCCACTGAAACTCTCAGACGTCCGGCTCGAGGACTACGACGCGGTCTACCTGCCCGGTGGGCACGGCCCGATGTCAGACTTGGCTTACGACGCCGACGCCGGCCGGCTACTGACGGCGCAACTCGCCTCGGGCAACCCGCTGGCGATTGTCTGTCACGCCCCCGCGTCCCTCCTGGCCACCCGGATCCACGGGGTGTCCCCCTTCAAGGGCTACCGGGTCACCGGGTTCACCAACGAAGAGGAAGAAGGCGTCGGTCTCGCCTCCAGGGCTCCCTGGCTGCTGGAGGACGACCTGAAGGAAAAGGTGGGCGTCGACTACAGCCGCGGCCCCATCTGGGAGCCATACATGGTCGAGGACCGCAACCTCGTCACCGGACAGAACCCCCACTCCGCGGCCGTCTTGGCAGACAGGCTCCTCGAGATCCTCAAGTAGACGCGAGGATAGACCGGTCAGAGACGACGCCACAGATCGCAGGGACCAGCTCCACCCACCTGACGCATGCCGTCGACGACCATGAATCGGCTCGCCCAAGGAGGCCGTGGCCAGCCGTTTGGCCTGACATTGTGTCGCCCCGCGGTCCCTTCGAAGTGGTCCAGCTTTGGCGGTGTCAGTAGCTGCGACCTTGGCGGTCCTCCACCCCCGGACCGCCTGCGGCTGCTGCGCGAGTGCCGCGTTCGATGCCCCGAGGCGATACCTGCGATCAAGGGAGCCATCATGGAAGTCCCGGCCACTGCGTTGGTCGTGCAACCCGGCGAGGCGGCTGGGGCCTCACTCGCGGACGGCGCGTTCGAACTGCTCGCTGACGGAGGGGTGATGAGCGCCAGCCGGCTGACTCTTGCCGTCGGTGCCGACGGTGCGCCTCCACACCATCACAAGCTTTCTCACGAGGCGTTCTACGTGTTGGGCGGCACGATGGTCTTCCGCCTCGGTGAGAGCCTGATCACGGTGACAAAGGGCGGCCTTGTCATCATCCCGCCGGGCCTGGCGCACGCCTTCGGGGCGGCGGAGGGCGAGGTGGCGGACGTGGTTGTCGTGCTCAGCCCCGGCATCGAGCGGTTCGGCTACTTCGAGCAACTGGCCGCCATCAGCCGAGGCGAAGCCGAATTCGATTCGCTCGTGCCTGAACAAGACCGCTACGACGTCCACTTCGAAGACATACCCGACTGGCGGATAGCCCTCTGAGGGCACGTAGCGGCTAACCGTTTCTGCAGCGCTGACCCAGTTGCGAAGTCGACAGACACCGCCCGCGACATGACGCAAGTCTCCCAGGCGGCCGCCGCGGCTTCGGAACAACCGACCGGTTCTGCCGGCGCTAACCACAGCGGCGATCCTGCATCTCGGCGGGCGACGTCAACGGCGACGGTTACGCCCGGCGGTCCGGCACGTGATGCGTGGAGCGCCAGATCGCCGCACTACTCAGGCTCCCACCACGGGACGGCCACGCACCCCGCCGCGCAGCGCGAAGGATGCCCCGAGATACCAGCGAGCGGACGGGTGAGTTCCGGCGCCGAGCACCGGAGGGAGAGGAGACATGACGCCTGATGTTGTCGGCGCCGTGCCCGGTGGGCCGAAATGGTCGTAGTTCTCAGGGCTTCCGGCAACGCCGCTGCTCGCCTGGGTGAGGCGGGTGGTGAGGGACGGGCGGGCGGAAGCGCCGTACCAGACGCTGACGCGGCCCTGCTGCTTGGAGTAGATGGAGGTGCCGACGGCGATGTCGCCGTAGCCGTCTTGTCGAAGTCGGCGATGACCCCGTCGCCTCCGCGCTCGCCGCTGCCTTCGCCGGACCGGGACTCGATGTGGCAGCCGCCGCATGGAACCTTTTGGTCGCCCTTCGCCTCGCGCGGCGCCAACTATCGCACCGGACCACTGACGCCCCAACGGAGGCCGTGGGCCGGCCGGACGTCGCTGACGAACTGGTTGGTCGGCTGAACGGGTTGGAGACGCGGTACCGGTCGATGCGCCGACAGCTCGCCGGTGGGCACCTCGCCCGTCAGGAGGTCGGCGTCGCCGAGACCGACCGCACCACGGTGCTCCGCGCGGTCGAGGTCGTCCGCAATCATTCCCGGTCTGCTGCAGAGCGCCGACTACGCCCGGCACGTGTTCACCGCGAACAGCGAGTTCCGGCGGATCCCCGACGCGGGCCTTGAGGACTCGGTGCGGGCCCGGCTCCGCCGCCCGCCCTGTACGAGCCGAGCCGCTCGTTTCGGAAACTGATCTGGGAGGGCGCTCTCTACGCGCTCACCTGCCCGTGGGGGGTGATGGCCGCCCAACTCGACCGGTTCGTCTCAGTGATCGGCATCGACGCCGTAGGCTCGGCATCATCTCCTTCTCCGCCCAGCTGCGTCGCAGCCCGGTAACGGCTTCTGGATCTGCGACCGGCGCCTGTTCATCGTCGAGACGCTGTCCACGGAGATGTGGCTGGACGACGAGGAGGACCTCGCCCTGTCTGAGCGGGCGGGGACTGGCGCGCTGCTCCGGTAACGGGCGGCTCTCTCGCCTCAACGGTCGGCGAATGAGGACCGGTATGGCAGGTCAGATGCTGAGCTGGGTCACCAGCTGTCGGGAAGGTACGGATGGTTGAGACTGGGAACATGGACGGTCTGCGGGAGCGCGGGTTCGTCCGCTACGGCGCCGAACGCCTCGGAATCCGGGCCGGCTCCGCCGAGGATGACCTGGCCCGGATCCGGAAGGTCTTCGCGGCTCTGCCGCCCGACCCGTACGCCCCGGGAACGCATCGGTTCCGCCGCTACTCCCATGCCGTGTACCTGCCGTGGAAGGACGAACTGTCCTGGATTCCCGGAACCCCCGACCCCGTTCACGGCACGGTCACCGACTTCTTCCAGGGCGAGGAGGACCCTGAGTACCCGCGGACCCGGCGGGTGCTCCCCGACATCCCCGAGGAGCTGCGTGACAACGCCCTGCTGCTGCGGCTCCTGCGCTGGGACATCGAGCAGGTCCTGGCGCTGAGGAATCTGGGAAGCCGCCCGCTGTGGGCCGGTGTCCACCTGATCAGGCTCGGCGTCGACGGTCCCAGCCAGAACGCCGTGTCCACCCCCGACTGCTTGCACCAGGACGGGGGTTCGGCCGGCACGTTCACCTTCGCCCACTTGATCAGCCGTACCAACGCCACCGGTGGCCAGAACGTCATCGCCACCCCCGGCAGCGCAGGCCTGCAGCCCGACGACCCGTGGGCGGACATCCACGCCGAGTTCACCCTCACCGACCCACTGGACGGCTACGCCGTCCACGACCACAGGGTCAGCCATTACGTCGGCCCTGTCCAGGTGGGCTCCGGGCCCGGACCGGGGGAACGGTCCATCCTCATCGTCGGCCTCGCCCCGTACGTCCCCCAACTCTGACGCCGGCACCGCCCGAGCCCGGTGGGGGTGGTCAACGGGCGCTGCCGAGGTTGCGGTCGGCGTCGGTTCCCTTGAGTATCAAGGTGGTCTCCGCGATGCGCTGGAAGCGGCCGTCGGGAGCTATGGCGGCGAACACGTAGACCTCCATGCTCGTGGTGAGGCCGGCATGTGCGTACCCGAACAGCTCGAACCTGCCATCACAAGTCCGCCACAACAGCTCGATTCGGGCACCCGATGCGCCATGATCGCGCGATGCACAGAATCCTCACAACGAGTGTGCTCGCCGTGCTGCTCGTCACCGCGCTTACCGCCTGCAGCAACGACGGCGATGGCAACTCTGTTGGCGAATCCGACACCTCAAACGTGAAGCCTCTTGACGCGACTCGAGCGTTCACTGAGGTGGCCAACAAGGTTGCATCGGCGAAGCTCTCCGGCACGGTCACGGCAGAGAACGATCCCAATGAACTACTAGGCCGCCCCCATCAGTACACGTCGAAGGTGACCTTCTCGGACAGTCGAATCTCCGCAGACGATCTGACCGGCACCGACAAGGGCGACGTGAGCCGCGGTGGCGCCATTGAGTCCTTCGCCACGGCCGCCGACGCCGAGGCTCGAGCCAAGTACATCCAGAGCGTCACGAAGTCGATGTCAGCCCTCGCCGAGTACGACTATGCCCATGGCACGGTGGTCGTACGCGTGTCCCACTACCTGACACCCAAGCAGGCCGCGGCTTACAAAACGGCAACTAACGGACTGAGCTGACCGACTTCGAGGATCTGCGAGCTGGCAGCCGAGTCCGAGATTTCGACGAACCGGGATCAGAGATTTCACAGGGGCGTTTAGGCACCGCACTGGCCCCGCTTCTGGTCGCTGAGGGAGTCGGCCAACGGCACGCTGGGAGGGGGACCAGCGTGCCGATTGTCGTGCACCGGCCGTCTATATCGGGCGGCCGGCGGGTGAGCGTGCACCGGCACGGCCGAGTCCGCTGGAGACGGGTACCGCCTCGACTGAGAGGATTAGGGCATTGCGTGATGGAGGCATGGTGGCCATGGACGTGGTCCAGAACAAGGCCCCGGCAATCGGCCTGTCCAAGATGGAGGCACAGGCCCCGGATCTGGTGAGCCTCTACAAGGCGGCCGGGTCCAGCGTTTGCGCGCACGGTCTCGAGGGGGTGCGCGCGGCCGTGTATCTCGTCCTGGACCGCTCAGGCTCGATGCGGCCCTACTACAAGGACGGCACCATGCAGCATCTCGGTGAACAGGTCCTTTCCTTGTCCGCGCACCTCGATGACGACGGCACGGTACCGGTGGTGTTCTTCTCTACCGACGTCGATGGATCCACCGACCTCAAGCTTGGGGGCCACCGTGGCCGCATCAACAAACTGCACGAGAACCTCGGCCACATGGGCCGGACGAACTATCACTGGGCCATGGACGAGGTCATCGACCACTACCTGGCCTCCGGCAGTGACGCCCCAGCCCTGGTGATCTTCCAGACTGACGGCGGACCCACCAGCAAGTCCGCCGCTGAACGCTACCTGTGCAAAGCTGCGCGTCTGCCGCTGTTCTGGCAGTTCATTGGGTTCGGTGACCCCGACGACAACGAGTTCGCGTTTCTCCGCCGGCTCGACGACCTGGCCGTACCCAGACATCGCATCGTCGACAACGCAGGCTTCTTCCATGCTGGCCGTGATCCGCGCACCGTACGCGACGATCTCCTCTACGACCGGCTGCTGCAGGAGTTTCCCAGCTGGCTCTCGTCGGCTCGGACCGCTCAGATCTTGCGGTGAGGCCTGAACCGGCATCGCATCGAACTGGAGACTGATCTCACCGGAGATGTCGCGAGCTGTGCATGTCCTGCCGCCCCACTCCTCGGGGTCAGCTCGGGTCGCCCTATGCGGCCGCCGTGTTCCGTGGCATGTTCTGCTCTCCGGGCGTCGGGAGCCCCGGTGTGAACGTCACCGGCTGAGGCCCCTCGGATGATGCCGAGGTCGCAGGATTTTGAGCGGTGGGGCGGGACAGGGGATCCTGGCCGGCATGAATGGGGTGACGGTTTCCGATGACGTGTTCAACGCCGTGTCCGGATCTGCGGGGTGGGCGGTTGTGGACGTGGAGACTTCGGGTCTGAGGCCGTACGAGCACCGGGTCTTGTCGGTGGCGGTGCTGACACTGGACACGGCGGGGGAGCTGGTGGAGGAGTTCTCCACGCTGCTGGATCCGGGCTGTGATCCCGGCCCGGTGCACATCCACGGCCTCACGAGGGAGCGGCTGCGAGGCGCGCCGGTGTTCGAGGAGGTCGCCGAGCACATGGGGACACTGCTGCACGGCCGGGTCATGGTGGCGCACAACGCCCAGTTCGACTACGAGTTCCTCGCGCGCGAGTTCGCCCTGGCCCGTTCGTGGCTGCCGGTCTCGCAGCGGATGTGCACGCTCGCGCTGAACCGGCGGATCGCGCCGCCGACTGTCGATCTGAAGCTGGCCTCGCTGGCCGCCCACTACAGAGTGCCACAGCAGCGGGCGCACGACGCCCTGGACGACGCCCGGGTACTCGCCGGCATTCTGCGCGGCTCCTTGTCCGCGGCGGGGGAGCTGGGCCTTGTACTGCCCGTGGTGGCGTGCCCGCCCAAGCAGGGGTCGGGGTATCCGCCCCGAGTGCCGAAGACGCCCTGCGCGCACCGTAACCCCGGTCGGCTCGCGCCTGGAGCCCCGCTGGTGCAGGGCATGAAGGTCGCCTTCACCGGTGACACCTGCACCGCACGCGAAGAGCTCGTCGCGCGCTCCGTCGCGGCAGGACTGAACGTGATGGGTTCGGTCAGCCGTCACACCAGCGTGCTGGTCACCGACGAGATCGACTCCGACAGTGCCAAGTTCCGTGCCGCACGCAGTGCGGACGTGCCGGTGATCACCGAGGAGGTCTTCCTCGGGCTGCTCGCCGACGTGCGGCACGGTATCGTCCACGCGAACCCGGCGCCGCTGGCGTCGTCCGTCCCCGTCCAGCGGCGCACCGACCGCCAGGCCACTGTGGCACCGCTGTCCGGACGCCGGATCCTGGTGTTGGGCGGCCCCCACGGCGACGCGTCGGCGCTGCGCACTCGCATTGCGGAGCTGGGCGGAGCCGCCGCCGTCAATCTCTCCGCCGGCGTCACGGACGTGATCCTCTTGGCCGACGGGGCCGGGGACCGCCGCATGCCCCACATCACGGCACGCGCATTGCCGGTCCACGACGCCGACTGGCTCACCACGCTCCCTTCGCCGTCGGACCCCGCCCGAGAGGTGGAGACGACCGACCCGGCCGATGCCCGGATCCTTCCCCGCGGCGGCGTTCTCGACCTGCCGACCGCACACGACGGCGCCGGAACCTGGACGGTCACCGCAAACTGGAGCCATCAGATCACCTGCGAGATCGACGTCGTCGCCTTCGTTCTCGACGAGGACGAACAGGTCTCCTGCGACGAGGACTTCGTCTTCTACGGGGCACCCGAAAGCCCGGACTCTACCGTGCGCCTAACCACCGACGGCCCCAGTGAACAAGCCGTCACAGCGGACCTGACCTCCCTTCCCGACGCCGTCCGCAAAATCGTCATCGCCGCCGCCATCGACGGACCCGCGACGTTCGCCTACGCCGGAGCCATAGAGGTCACCCTCGCCCAGGGAACCGGCGGCGCGCGAGCCTTGGCCCAGGCCACCTTGGACGCCGCGACCACCGAACGGACGCTGTTGCTTGCCGAGGTCTACCGGCGTGGTCCGGGGTGGCGCGTCCGCGCGGTCGGCCAGGGGTACGACCACCAACTGGCCGCCTTGGCCCGGGGCTTCGGCGTCGACATTGCCGACTGACCCTTCACTAGACCTCCGTCGGGGAGTGCCCTGCACGGCATCGGCCAGGCGTCTCACGCGCCCCGGTCCGCCACTGCGACGGTCCACCGCGCCTCCTCCAGCCCGCTCTGGACGGCGCCGCGGTCTGCGCCGCCCCTCCCTACGCGAATGTCGTGCGGTTTGGTGGCTCCGTTCACGAGAACGCTCTGCAAGCCTGGGTCTCGTCCGCGCCGAACTGGTACGCCCAAGGCGCACCGGCTGGTCGTGTCGGCCGAGGAGCTGCACCGCTCGATCCAGCCCCAGAGTCTCGATGCCCTTCCGCCGCGTGTGCCGAAGTCGGCATCGTCCTTTCTGGGCTTTTAGTTCACGCAGCCAGCATGCCAGACCCAATAGGCAACACGTCACGGAGAAAACGATCAAGGTGCTGTCCCACCTCGACAAACCCTCTCCGCTACACCAAGATCAGGCGCCATGGCCGAACCCCTAGAGCGGCGCCATAGCAATGCACGGAGGAGAACATGCCGGCAATTGAGCCACCGGGGCCGGAACCCAGCTGGGAACCCTGGACACCCGCTCACCACGCGGTCGAGCACGACGATGCACAGGCCCTGGCCCGATTGCTGGCGCACGGTGCTGATCCCGACGAGGTCTCCCACAACATGACCTTGCTGACGCACGCCATTGATGCCGAGGGCGACGGATCCCTGCAGAGCGGCGAGCCACTGACCGTTCACCTCACGGCGGTGCTGCTGGCCTTCGGCGCTGCCCCGGAGCTCGCGGACCCCGACGGTCGCAGCCCCTTGGACATGGCCGCCCACTACGGTCACGACCTGGCGGCCGATCTGGTGCGGGCCCACATCAGCAGGCGAGCCGCCGGTCCCAAATGAGGGGACAGACGATGCTCGTGAAGGCGAGGAAGTCCCCGCCGGCCCGCGACATCCGCCCCAATGTCCCCAGCATCGGCATCGACGCCATCCCTTGCCGCGTCGACGGGGAAGCCGCGTCCGTCGACCTGCCCCCCCAGCCAGCCCCGGCATCCCCTAGATTGCGGGCATCACATCTCTTGCGTGATCTCCTGCGAGATCTCTTGCGATATCTCTTGCGCGACAACGGAAACCAACCCAGGCATCCGCACAGCTCAACCCACACTCGCGCCCGTGGTCGGAACGCTGACATCTTGTCTAGAGCCGCTTTATCGGGCCAGTTGAAGAAGAAGAGAGAAGGAAAGCAGGGCGGAGACGAGTAGCGGCCGCAAGGACGAAGACGTCCCCAGGACAACGCCCGACAGCGCTACCGCCATCGACGGCACCCACGACGGTCACGACGATGCCGCTCCGCTCTCCTGCTCGAACCGGACCTGCGCCTCGTTCACGGCGCGCTGCCAGCTGCGCACGACGCCACCGTGCTCCCGAGCCAGTGCGGCGGCGAGACCGCGACGGGGGCCGCCCGACGTGCGGAGCGCTTCCAGCGCCACCGCCAATGGGTGCTCCTGTTGTTCGCGGCCAGGGCCGCCGCCGCGGGTTCCCTGCCCGTCTCCCGGCCGTCGGCCCGTCCCCGGGAACGCGGATGTATGACGTCTCCGACTGGACGGCCATGCAGACGGAGGTCAAGGCCGACTGGACGAACAGGATGCGGCAGTATGCGGGTTCTTTCGCGTATGCGCGGCAGAACGGTATGCCGGTGGTCTGTGTCTGGGGGTTGGGGTTCAACGATGGCCAGCGGCCCTTTACTCCGGATGCCTGCCTGGATGTGGTCGACTGGTTCAAGCGGCAGGGTTGTTACGTGGTCGGTGGGGTGCCGACCTGGTGGCGGACTGGTGATCGTGATTCTCGGCCCGGGTTTTCCGGTGTGTATCACGCGTTCGACATGCTCTCGCCGTGGATGGTGGGCCGGATCGGTAGCGTCGGTGACGCCGACAACTTCTACAGCGTCGCGACGGTGCCCGATCTTGCCGAATGTGCGGCGTGGGGGATTGATTATCAGCCCTGTGTTCTGCCTGGTGGTGTGGGTGATCGGCAGCGCGTCCACGGGACTTCATGTGGCGGCAGTTCTACAACATGGGTCGGGCCGGTGTGGCGAGCGTCTACATCTCGATGTTCGACGAGTACAACGAGGGCAATCAGATCGCCAAGACTGCCGAGTCCCAGGTGTGGGTGCCGACCGGTTCAGGTCTCCTTGCCCTCGATGAGGACGGAACTGCGTGTTCCTCCGACTACTACCTGAGGCTTACGGGTGACGGTGGCAGGTTGCTCAAGGGTCAGATCGCGGTCACTGTGGTTCGGCCGACGGCTCCGGTCATCGGCGGCGGCGATACGGTGCCTCCCGCCGCCCCGGGGAGTCTGCGTGTCACCGCGGTGAGTGATACGAGCGTGACGCTGGCGTGGGGCGCGTCCACGGACAACGTCGGCGTGGCGGGTTATCGTATTCGCCGATTCGTGGGGGGCACGGCTACTCCGATCGGCGCCGTGGCTGCGAACGTCGCCGCCTTTACGGTGACGGGTCTGGCTGCGTCGTCGTCTTACACGTTCGATGTTCAGGCTTTGGATACGGCCGGTGGTGTCTCCATGCCGTCCAGCCAGGTCACGACGACCACCAGCGCCGGCGGCTCTTCGACGGTCAACGTTGCCCTGGACCGGCCGGTCACGGCGAGCAGTTATACGCAGTCGTATGTGCCGGGCAACGCGGTGGACGGGAACGCGAACACGTATTGGGAGAGTGCCAACAGCGCGTTTCCGCAGTGGTTGCAGGTGGATCTGGGTTCCGCGATGGGGGTTGGGCGTGTTGTCCTGACGTTGCCTCCGGCCGTGGCTTGGGCCGCTCGTTCTCGGACGGTGTCCGTGCAGGGGAGTAGCGACGGTGCGTCGTTCGGTCAACTGCTCGGTTCCGTGGCCTGCGCCTTCGACCCGTTGTCCGGGAACACGGCTGCTCTGACTCTCTTCCTGCGGGTACGGCCACGCGTCACGTGCGGCTCGTCTTCACCGCGAATACGGGGTGGCCTGCGGGGCAGGTTTCGGAGTTCCGGGTGTTCGGGGCCGCCTGATTGCCTGGTGGTGGGCGAGGTGGTGGCGGGGGAGCGCCGGTCGGGTTGAGATCGCACGGAGGCGGGGGCTGTTCTGTGCGTCTGGGCTTAGGTGCTGCTGCTGGGAGCTTGTGGGCGGCTGTGGTGGTGTGCTGGGTGGGTCAGTTGGCGGTTTGGGGTTGGCCAACGCCAACGTTGCCGTCGCCAACGCCGTTCCCCCTGCTGCCTTCGCCGGCGCTGCCTTCGTTGTTGTTGTTGTTTTCGTTCAGGTTGTTTTGGATTTCGTGGTAGGTGGTGGCTCCGCGTTGGGGTGTGAGGTTGAGGGTGGTGAGGATGGGTGGGTGGATGATGTTGGGGAGGGTGTGGGTGAGGAGGGTGGTGGTGCGGTGGTCGAGGTCGGTGTAGTTGGTGATGGCTTGGGACATGGCTTGGATGCCGGCGTAGGCGCCGACGAGGAGGTCGGCGGTGTCGGTGGGGTTGATGTGGGGGAGGAGTTCTCCTTGTTGTTTGGCTTGGGTGAGGAGGGTGGTCATGCCGTGGCTCCATTCTTGGAAGCTGGTGCCGCGGTCGAGTTCGGTTGCTTGTTGGTCCATGGCGAGGCGGACGCCGGCGCGGACCATGGGGTCTTTTTGGAGTCGGTAGGTTTGGAGGAGGACGGTGTCGACGACTTCTTGGGTTTTGCAGGTGCGGGGTGGGACGGTGCCCATGTGGCGGCCTTGGGCGGCCATGACGCCGTAGGCGAGGTCTTCTTTGGATTGGAAGTGGAAGTAGAGGGCGCCTTTGGTGACGCCGGCGGTGGTGAGGATGTCGGTGATGGTGGCGGCTTGGTAGCCGCGTTCTTCGAAGACGGAGGCTGCGGCGACGAGGATGGTGTGTCGGGTGCGGATGGCGCGGTCTTGTTTGGCCATGGGGTGTCGCCTCCGGGGTTGTGGTGCCTGGGGAGGCGCCCTTAAAAGAAACCGTCAGGTTTGTATCTTAGCGGTTTCGGTGGGGGGTGTCGTGGGGTCGCGGGGGGTGTGATCGGGGTGGTGCGGGGTAGGGGGTGGGGCCGGTTGGTGCGGGCTCGGGGGTCTGTTCGTTGGGTGTCAGGGTTGGTATAGGCGGTTCTACGTTGGTCTGTCCGTGAATCACCCTGACGGGGAAAAGGCGCCCGTCTTCTCGGCGTGGCCGGGTGGGGGCGCCTGTTGTGGTGGTGGGTCTGTTGGTGTGACGGGGCGACTCCGTTCTTGAACACCGTTACGGGAAAGGGCAGTTCACTCCCGTGCCAAGGGCCTGGCGTCCGCCGGGCCCGGGCTGAGCGACTCCCGCCGCGGCCACCCCGGCCGTCCGCACGACAGCCCCACGGTGTGCATGGCGGCGCAACGCGGTAACACGGCTGCTGGTGCTGGTGCTGGTGCTGGTGCTGGGTTGCGGGGCGGGCCGCGGTTTCGTGTCCGTCCCGGCCCTCTGGGCCCCGCCCCTTTTTTTGGCGGCTCTGGTTCGTGCGCGCCCGTTCGTTGGCCTTCGCGTCCGAGGGGGTGTCGCTTTCCCTGTGTGCTGGGCGTCGTCTTCTTGTCCGCCCGTGTTCCCGGAGTTCCGGCCTCCCGCCCGGCCCTGGCTCGGTCCTCCGGTCTCACGTCCGCGCGCCGGCCCCGTGCCTGCCCCGCTTTATGGCCGGCCTGGCCACCGTCTTTGGTGTTGTGTCCGCACGGTGGCTCACCTCCGGGTCTCGACCCCGCCTGCGGCTTCGCTTCTCCGCGCGCGCTGGCCTCTGCCGTCGTCTTCGCGTCGGGCCTGGCCGCCGCCCCCCTCTTGGCGCCCCCTGGGGCTCCGCCTGCCGGTCCGGTGCCCGCACTGCGCCCCAGGCCCCGGCCCCTGCCCCCTCCGGCCCGTGCCCGCACTGCGGCCCCGGACCCCGGCCCCGGCCCCCTCCGTGCCCGGCCCTCGCCCTCGGGCCCTGCCCTGGTTGCCTCGGCCTTGTGTCGGCGTTGAACTGCCGTCCCCGTCCCGGCTCGTGTCCGGACCGGCGCCCGCCCCTTGGCCTGCGCCCGTGCTGATCCCCGACCCCGGCCCCGGCCCCGGCTGCGTGTTCGTGCCGGCTGTCGTGCTGCGGTCTTGCGCGGGGCGCGGGGTGCGGTTTGTGGCTGCGGGTTCGTGGTCTTCGGGGTGGGGCGGGCCGGCGGTGTTGTGCCGGGTGTTCGGGGTGGCTTGGTGTGCTGTGTCACCCCGCGCTGCCTCGCCCCGCCCTGCCTCGCCCCGTTCCGCCTCGCCTCGCCCTGCCTCGCCCCGTTCCGCCTTGCCTCGCCTCGCCTCGCCTTGCCTCGCCCTGCCTCGCGTTGCCCCGTTCCGGGCTCTGGGCTCGGGAGGCCGGGTTCCGGGCTGGGTGCGGGTGCGGGTGGGGTGCCGGAGTGGGCGGGTGCGGGGTGCAGGGTGCGGGGTGCCGTGCGGTGCCGTGGGTGTGGGCGTGTGCCGGGTCCTGGGGTGGGGGTTAGGGGAGGGGGGTGGTGGTGAGGGTGGTGTGGAACATTTCTTTGCCGTTCTGGGTGGCGGTGATGTCGACGTGGTGGTGGGGGGTGGTGGTGGGGAGGGGGCGGGCGTGGATGTGGCAGGGGGTGTCGAGTTCGACGTAGTGGTCGTAGGTGCTGTGGATTTCGGTGGGGATGAGGGGGGTGGTGGTGCCGGTGGCGGCGATGGCTGCCTGGCGGGCGGCTTCGGCGAGGAGCATGCCGGGGGCGTGGTCGACGGGGTGGTCGAAGAGGACGGGGTGGCGGGTGTCGACGCGTAGTTGCCAGGTGTTGGGGGTGGTGGTGGGGGACAGGACGACGTCGGTGGGGGAGAGGCGTCCCACGTTCTGCGGGGGCAGGGGGGCGGTGAGGGGGGTGTGGAGGTGGCCGTGGTTGCCGCGCAGGCGGCGGTAGGCCTGGGGGGTGATGCAGGTGTAGGTGAAGCTGCCGGTGGCGGCGATGTGGCCGGCGCGGCGGATGACGGCTTCGTAGCGGGCGGCGCTGTGGGTGGTGCCGCGGGTGCGCACGTCGTGGAAGGTGACGTCGATGTCGAGGTCCGCGGGGGTCGCGCCGACGTGCAGGTGGGCGGGGTCGACCTGCAGGTGGAAGGTGCGCATGACGAACTGGTGGCCGATGGGGACGCCGAACTCGGCGTGGGGGAGGAGGAATCCGACCTGCCTGATCGTTTCTGCGGCGAGCAGGGGGTCGTGGTGGGTTCCGTCGATGGGGGTGTAGAAGCTGTGGCTGCGGGGCCACTGGGCGGTGACCTGGAAGCGGTTGTCGCTGAGGCGGGTGCGGCCGGTGAGCAGGACCTCGGCGAGGGCGGCCCGGTGGACGAACTCCTTGGGCACCGTGCAGGTCAGCCGTTGCGGGGCGGGTGCGGCGGCCCGGGTGTCGGCCGGCGGCCGGCCGGCGGTTATGCGGTGCGAGGTGCCTGTTGCGGGGTGGAACGTGTTCGTGGACATGTCTGATCCCCCTGGGTGGCAACGAGATGATGCGCCGGACCGGACCGGGCGCCTCAGATGCCTCAACATACAGACCAACCGGTTTAGTTTCTAGCGTTGAAGGTGCACTGCCGGCTGGCGTGAAATGGAGCGTGTCCTTCCGGCCGGTGGGGCCGGAACGGGTGCTGGGCGCGGGCTCCACGCTAGCGCGGGCGGGGCGGCGGGCGCGTGTTCCTTTCCGGTCTCATGGGCTGCTGCCTGCTGACCGGCGTGTCCGCGCCGGCCGGCCGGGGCGGCCGGGGCGGGCTGCGGGTGATGCCTGCCGGCGTCGTCCGGGCCGGCTGGGGGCGGGGGTGTTTGCCCGGTTCCTGCCCCGGCCGGTGCGGGGCGGGGGATGGAGGGGGTCTGTAGGGGGTTGCCGGGCGGCCTCGAGCGGTTCTCGAGGACAAGGCCCGATGATCTTTGGACCGCGTGTGTGCGCGGCCCCTCCCAGTGCATCGACGGAGCCGTGATGACCCGACAGGAACGCGCCGTGCGCACCCGCGAGGCACTCATCGAGGCGGCCGCGGACCTCTTCGACCGGGACGGCCAGGAGGTCACATCCCTGGCGGCCGTCACCGCGAAGGCGCAGGTCAGCGCCGGCGCCCTCTACTTCCACTTCGCCACCAAAGCCGACCTCGCGGACGCCGTCACCCGCACCGCCCTGTCACGGCTGCGGCAGATCACCGGCGCACCCGCGACCACCCCCGCCGACACGAACGGACACGCGACCGGGAACGGGAGCGGGAGCGGAAACGAGAACGAGGGAGGCGACGGGAGCCGGAACGGGGGCGGTGGCGGGAGCGGGTGGGGTGGGGACGCGCGCACGCAGGCGGCCCGTGGCGTGCGGGGCGAACGCGCAGCCGCACCCCCGGCCCGCGGCCCGGCCGCCGCGGCGGGTGGGGCGCGGGGGGATCGGGTGGGGGAAGTGCAGCAGCTCATCGACACCACGCACGTCCTCGTCCGCGGTCTTGCCGACGATGTGGTGCTGCGCGCGGGATTCGCCCTGGACCGTGCGGGCGGGCAGCGTCCGGCGCGTGAACGCCCTGTGGGGGAAGGGCCGGCCGGGCGCGTGGCCGGCAAAGGCGGCACGGGGGGCGAACGCCCGGGCCGGTGGCCGGAAGTGGGCGGGAGTCTGCGGGGGGTGTGGAGCGGCTGGGTGCACGAGACGCTGGCCGCGGCCGGGACACGGGGCGCCCTGGCGCCGGGGGTGTCGCCGGGAGATGCGGCGGCGGTCGTGGTCGCGGCGACGGTCGGCTTCGAAGTGCTGGGCGCGCAGGATCCGCTGTGGCTGGCACCGCACCGCCTGACCCGCTTCTGGACACTGCTCCTGCCCGCCCTCGTCCCGCCCCCGGCCCGCGAAGCCCTGCACCCGGACGGATCACCGGCAGCGCACTGACCCCCACCCCCGGCGCGAGTTCGAGGGGTGGGCGGTGACACCGGTGGCGCCCGCCTGCCCCGCTCCCGCTCACCCCGGGACGGGACCGGCCGGAAGGCGGGCCCGCGCCTGGCAACTCCCGCCCCCGAGGGCGCGGTTGCACGGTCACACGCTTCCGCCCCCTCCCGCGAGCGGGCGGTGGTGGCCGTGGGCTGTCCCGGACGAGCAGTGGCGGCGGTGGGCTGCCCCCCGTCCCCCGGGCCGGGCCGCTGGTGCGGCAGCGGCCCGGACTCTGCCCCCGGCGGAGCCGGGCCGTCATGGCGCGCGCCGGCCATCCCTGTACCGGGGCCAGTTCGGCGGCGGTGACGCCGACCGCCCCGAGACTCACCGGCAGCGGCAGCGGCAGCCGCAGCGTGGCGGTGGCGTGGCGGTGGCGGTGGGCCGGGCCCCCGCGGGGCCGGGCGGTGATGGTGCGCGCCGACAACCGCTCTCTCGCCGGGGCGGCCCGGTGGCGGTGCGCTGCTCCCCCCGGTGAGGGCAGCGGCGGGGTGCCGCCCCGGCTCCTGCCTCTTCCCCTGCCTTGCCCCAGGCGTTCGGGGGCAAGGGACACGCCGCCCGGGGGCCGTCTGCTGCGGTGGTGCGTGTGCCTCTGCCACGCGAAGGGATGTGGGCGAAAGCGTGCCGGCCCGGCGCTCCGATCCTGCCCCGCCGACCCGCCGACCCGCCGACCCGCCGACCCGCCGACCCGCCGACCGGCCGACCCGCCGACCGGCCGACCGGCCGACCCGCCGACCCGTGGCGCGGGGGCCGCGTCGAGTCTGGGTTGTGCCAGGTGCCAGGTGCCAGGTGCCGGGTGCCGGGTGCCGGGTGCCGGGTGGTGGGGTGTCAGGCGGTGCGTGTTTGTGGATCGTTGTGGAGTGTGGCCAGTGCTTCGGGCCGGGTGAGGCAGGGCAGGAGGAAGTGCCAGAACCGGCTCAGTGCGGCGGGGGAGAGCCATTGCGGGTCGCTGCCGGCCATGGCTTCGATGCCGGTGGTCGCCGCGGTGACCGCGACCGCGACATCGTGGGCCCGCACGTGCTCGGCGAGCAGTCCCTGTGATTCGGCCTCGGCCAGTTGCCGGCCGACCCAGGTGTGCCATTCGGCGCGCAGGTCCGTTCCCGTGCGGTGCCGTCTCTGGCAGCTGAGATGGAAACCCGCCCGCGCCACGACGTCGGCCTGCAGGACCGCGGCCAGCGCGTGGGAGGCGGCGGTGAGGCGCTGCAGGGGGTTCATGCCCGGCAACTGCGCCGCCCGGGCCGCGCGGCGCAGGGTGGCGGCCGCGGTGGACTCGACGGTGGCGGCCACCGCTGCCTTGTTCGGGAAGTGGAAGTGCAGGGCGCCCGCGCTCACCCCGGCACGGGAGCTGATCTCCGCGAGCTTCGCCTGGACGTAGCCGCGGCTCTCGAACGTCTCGGCCGCGGAGCGGATGAGCGCGTCACGGGTGCGGACGGCACGTTGCTGCTTCATGCGGGGGACTCCTCGGGGAAGGCTGCTGCACGGTGCAGGTAACTATAAAACCAGCGTGGCGGTTTCTTTGCTGGAAGGGAAGAGGACGGCCGGTTCGCACCGGACCGCCCCCGCAGGAGCCACATCCCCCAATGTGCTGCCCGGCCATGATCCCAGACCTCCCGGCAGTCCGAACCGGCGCGGGTGGCACGGCCCCGCAAGAGAGGTCCGCCGGCCGGGGAGCCGGCCCGGGCGGCCTCCCCTTTTCCTGCCGAAGGGCGGACACCGTCCGGCGCCCGGCCGCCCCCTGCGCAACCGGTCCCGCCGGGGCCGCCACCCTTGTCCGCGTCCTCGGGTCGGCTGTGGCGTCATCTCCACCGCACCGAGGCGCCGTTAAGAACGCGTCAAGACCAACTCTCCGGTTTCGCGCCCGAGTTACGGCAAAAGCGCAGCATGTACTTTGCAGCCCCGCACCCACGCAGCCCGCTGCCGCACTCGCGCAGTCCGCTGCCGCGTCCGCCTGGCGCGTCCACTGGCAGCTGTGGCGCCCTGCCCTGCGGCCGCCGCCACAGCCTGACTGCGGCGGCTGCGTGCTCGGGTCGGATCAGAGGGCCCCGGGTGCGGCGGTTCGGGCCTGAGCGTCGACTGCACCGTGAGGATGGGCGGCGACTGGCCAAGAGCGGCGCGGGGAACGGGTGGTGCCCGGTCGGTCTGCCTCGCCCCGCTCCCGCCGGGTCCGGCGTTGACGTGTCCGGGCGCGGGGCGCGGGGCGGGTCCCGAAGCGCGGAAGGTGGGGCGGCCGACGGGAGCGAGTGGCTTGCTCCCTGTCCGTGGTCCTCGCCGGGCCGGTCCGGTTCGGTTCGGCTCGGCGGCAGGGGTGTCCGCGCGTGAGACGCGAACACGGCGCCGGCAGGCACTGTCTCCCGTGTCCCGTACCGCCGTTCGCGGCGACCCCTGTCCGGCAACCGGCAACCGCCGAGAGGCCGTCGGCGAGCGGCGTTGGGCTCCGGGGACCGTGCGCCGGGCGGCCAGGCGGCCAGGTGGTCGGTCGGGGCGGTGTGTGGTGGGTCGTGCCGGGTTGGCGGGCCGGCCGGTGCTGCGTTGCGGCTGCGCGCCGGGGGCGTGGGGAGGGCGGACTGCCAGGTGGTGGGGGCGGATTGGCGCGTTCCGGTCGGCCGGGGGCTGGTGCGATGGGGTGTGGGGGTGAGGTCGAGCCCGACCCCCTAACAGACCGCGTTGGCTGTTTATTGAGGCCCTGGAGATCCGGGTTCCCTCGAGAACTGCCATACGACGGCGGGGCTTTCGTCGCGTATGGCGGTAATCGTGCTGGTGGTGAGGGGGTTTGTGGCGCTTGGGGGTCGATCCCCTGCGGCTTTAGGGGTGCTCGAGGAATGGATGGGAGGGTAAAGAAACAGCATGGCCGGTCTGGTATTGACAAACCGGAGTGCTGGTTTTTTACTGGGGTTGCCTGGAGATGCAGGCCACACACGAGCAGGGGGATACGGCGTGGATATCGATGTTCTGGGTCCGTTGGGTGTGCGGGTGAACGGGGTCGCGGTGATGCCGACGGCGCCCAAGCCGCGCAAAGTGCTCGCGTTGCTGGCCTTGCATGTGGACCGGGTGCTGCCGGTCGACCTGTTGATCGAGGAGTTGTGGGGCCAGCGGCCGCCGCGTTCGGCGCGGACCACGCTGCAGACCTACATTCTGCAGTTGCGGGAACTGATCGGAGCGGCTCTCCAGGCGGGCGCGGCCCGTTCCGCGGAACTCGAGCCCGCCTCGCAGGAC
This sequence comes from Streptomyces sp. NBC_01428, assembly GCF_036231965.1. Classification (NCBI taxonomy): domain Bacteria; kingdom Bacillati; phylum Actinomycetota; class Actinomycetes; order Kitasatosporales; family Streptomycetaceae; genus Streptomyces; species Streptomyces sp. NBC_01428. The sequence goes on from NZ_CP109499.1 coordinate 8,957,127, forward strand.
ATGGTGTCGGTGTCGGTGTCGGCGAAGGATGTGCTGGTGACGGCGCCGGGCGGCTATCTGCTGCGCGGTGGCGGCGGTTCGAGCGACGTGCAGAAGTTCGAGCGCCTGGCGGGGATGGGCTATCGGGCCATGGACGCGGAGGACTTCGCGGGCGCGGCCCGGCTGCTGCGTGAGGCACTGTCCCTGTGGAGCGGATCGGCGCTCGCGGACGTGCAGACCGGCGCACAGCTGGAGATGGAGGTCCGCCGCCTGGAGGAGACCCGGCTGTGCGCCCTGTACCAGCGCATCGAGGCGGACCTTCGGCTGGGCCGCCACCGTGAACTGCTGGGCGAGCTGACGGTGCTGGTGAGCCGCTATCGCACGCACGAGAACCTGCACGGCCAGTTCATGCTGGCCCTGCACCGTTCCGGGCGCCGCGGCGAGGCGTTGAGCGTGTATCAGCGGCTGCGTCAGGCACTGGTCCGCGATCTGGGCCTGGAGCCCTCCGCGGGACTGCGCCGGCTGCAGCGGGCCATCCTGGAGACCTCCGAGGCACCCGCCCCCGCCGCCCGCGTCCTGCGGCCCGAAGCCCTGGCCGGCGCCTCCCGCGACCGCCTCGTACGCGTCGACTGACAAACCCGCCGCCCCGACAGCTTCTCCGCCCGTGCACCGGCTCCGGCCATCCGGCCCACCCGCCCCCACCTCTCCCCACCACTGCCTACAGCCCTCGCCCCGCCCCCTCCCCAGGCGCCGCAGACCGGCCCCGGACAGGCGGGGCGCCGCGCTGCGCCCAGCCGCCCAGCCGCCCAGCCGCCCAGCCCCAGACCAACAGCCCCCACAGATAGGCAGGTTCAGCAGACCCGGCAGACCGCCAGCCCCTCGCAGACCAGCAGACCAGCAGACCAGCAGGCCCTGACCACTGACTTGCGGACCGGTAGGTCCGGCGGACCAACAGCCTCCGCAGGCCTGCAGCTCCCGCAGACCTGTATCTCCCGCAGACCTGCAGCTCCCGCGGACCTGCAGACCGGCACGTTCCGCAGGTCCCCAACCGGCAGGCCCGGGGGACCGGCAGACCCCGTTGCCCGTCTGATCCGGCCTCAGCCCTGATGTGTGTGCAGAGCGCATGTCCGTCGGGGCCTGCCGGTGCCCGCCGCCTGTCTCTTCTGTTGTCTGTCCTGTCCTGTCCTGTCCTGTGCTTGCGGCGCAACGGCTCCGCCTGTCCGGGGCCAGGGCTGGGGCTGGGGCCGGGGCCGGGGCGAGCCCATCACGCTCCCGCCGGTATTCCCCTGACGGTCCGTCGAGCGCCCGTCCCCTGTGCGCCGTGCGGGTGCCGGGGCCGCTCGTAGGCGCGCGCCGTCTGTCCGACCGGGCCTGTCGTGGCCGGGTGGTGACCGGCCGTCGGGTTAGTGGACGGCCTGCTCCCGCTGGATCCTGCGGAGCAAGTCCTGCTGATCGCGCGCCAGTTCCTCGATCCGGGCCCGCAGGTGCGCCAACTCGCCCGCCAGATCGGCAGAACCCGCTACACCGGCCGGATCTGCGAACCCGGCCGAACCTCCCAGGTCCGTCAGATCCACAGAGCCCGTCGGGCCCGCGGAGCCCGTCACGTCCGAGCAACCCGCTCCCGCCGCCGGCGCCACCAGCCCGGCTCCGCCTGGAGAACCCGCCGGAACGCCTACCGAAGCCCCCGGACCCGTCAGGCCCGCCGATGCCACCGGACCCGTCATGCCCGCCGAAGTTGCGGAAGCCGCAGGACCCGTCAGAGGTGACAGGGCCGGCGGATCCGCGGCGCAGGCCGGCGCCGGGAGCGCCATCGGGTCCGTCCGGTCTCCCCTGGACCTGGCCGGGCCCGGGGGACGGCCAGGGCCTGAGGGGTGTGATCGGCCGGTGGGGGAGGGGCGTTGGTGCAGGGACGGGGACGGGGGCGGGGTCTGGTGCGGGGGTGGGGTCAGGGTGGGGCAGTGGTTGAGGATCGCTTCCAGGCGGGCGCGCAGAGCCGGGCCGGGCTCGATGCCCAGGGTGGTGATCAGGTGGCGGCGCGCGCGTTCGTAGACGCCCAGGGCCTCCGCCTGCCGGCCGCCCCGGTACAGGGCGAGCATGAGCAGGTCGTAGAACCGTTCGCGCAGTGGATGATCCGCGCTCAGGCGTTCCAGGCCGGCGGTGATGCCGGTGGAGCGCCCGCACTGCAGGCTCGCCTCGTAGAGGGCTTCCAGAGCGGTCAGGCGCTGTTCCTCGAGACGGTCGGCCTCCGCCGTGCACAGCGGGCCGTGGCGGCTGTCCTGCAGGGCCGGGCCCCGCCACAGTGACAGGGCGCGCTGCAGGAGCTGTGCCGCCTGGCCGGGGTCGTGGGGCAGGGCGGCGCGGCCCTGGCCGGACAGGCGGGTGAAGCGGGCCACGTCGGTCGAGGCACGGCCGGGGGCCAGCAGGTAGCCGGTGGGCAGGGTACTGATCCACTCATGTCCCGGCGCGGGCAGCAGACGGCGCAGCCGGGCGACGTGGGCCTGCAGGGCGTTGGAGGCGTTCGCCGGCGGCGCACTGCCCCACAACTCCTCCACCAGGCGGTCCACGGACAGCAGTTGCCCCGCGTGCAGGACCAGCGTGGCCAGCAGCGCCCGCTGTTTGGGACCGCTGGGCGCGATGACCCCTCCCGCCGTGTCGCACACGGTGACCGGGCCCAGCAGCCGGAACTCGCTCACCGTCACCCGCCCGGCGCCCGCCACGAGCCGCCCGCCCGCACCGCCCCCACCGTCCACCGGGCCTGGTCCGCCATACCCATGACCGGCCCCCTGCCCGGCGGCCCGCACCCCCGCCGGGACGCCATGCCCCGCCGCCGGGATGCCGTGACCGGGCCCGGCCGGGTCATCCGCCGCCCCGCCGTCCCCGGCCCGGACTCCCGGCGCGTCCCTGCCCCCGGCCGGGACGCCCGCCGCGGTCCTGCGCCCGGCCGGGAGGCCCGGCATGGCGCTGTGCCCGGCCTGGATGCCCGGCATGGCGCTACGGCTGGCCGGGAGGCCGGTAGGGCCGCCGTACGTGTGCCCGTGAGCGGCCGGAGTCCCTGTGGGGCTGTGGCGGTCTGTTTCCGCGTGGCCGTCTGCCGGGGCGCCGTGCACGGCCGGGGGGCCCGCCGGATCACCCTGTACGGGCGGGGTGTCCAGGGTGGTGCCGTGGCCGGCGGGGGCATTCACGACGTCACCGCACAGGCGGACGGGGTGGGGGAGTACAGCAGGGCGCGCCGTACGTCCTCCTGGATGTGCCGGGTGACCTCGGGCAGGCGGTCCTGGAAGTAGAAGTGGCCGCCCTCGAACAGGCGTATCCCCAGGAAGGGTTCACAGGTCTGCGCCCAGCCGCCGAGCAGATGGGGCGGGGCGACCTGGTCGTGGCGGCCGCCGAACACCGACAGCGGCACCGGCAGCGGGACGGCGGCAGGCCGGGGGCGCCAGGTCTCGTTGATCCGCAGATCCGCGCGGATGACCGGCGCGAACAGTTCCCACAACTGCGGATGATCCAGCACCGCAGGCGGCGTGCCGCCCATCGCCGCCAACTCGCGGCGCAGTTCCCCATCCGACAGCAGATGCCGCCCCCCACCCGCCGGACCAACGGCATCCGGCACACCCGCCACGCCATCCATGCCCACGGCGCCCTCGGAGCCCTGCACGGTGCCCGCGCTCGCGGCGCCCTGCGGGTCCCGCATCGGCTCCGCGCCCGCCCCGAACGTCGCCCCCGCCGCGCACGTCGCGTACGTCGTCCCCGCCCCGTACGCCGTCCCCGCCCCGTACGCCGTCCCCGTCGCGTTGATCGTGACGGCCGTGCCTGCGGAGGCCGTCGTGCCTGTCGCATCGGCCGCGTCGGGCGTGTCGGCCGCGGCGGGTGCATCGGGTGTGTACGGCGGGTGCGCTGTGCCCGTTGTACCGGTACCGGTGGCGGTGGCGTTCGGCGGGTTGGCCGTTCGGTGGGGACGGGGGTTGGGGTGGGGGAGGGCGGGGAGGGGGTCGCGGGCGGAGAGGCCGAGCCACCGGGGCGGGGTACGGCCCTCGTCGACCAGGCGGCGGGTCAGCTCGTAGGCGACGACCGCGCCCAGACTGTGTCCGAAGAACGCGAAAGGCCCGGTCAGCGTGTCGCCCAGGGTGTGCAGGTAGTGGTCGACGAGGGCGTCCGTGTCGTGCAGCGCGGGGCGTTCGTCCCGGGGGCCGCGGCCCGGCGCGTCGGGGAGGTGGACCTGCCAGCCGGCCGGGAAACGGGCCGGCCAGTCGCGGTAGGCCAGATGCGAGCCACCGGCGTGGTGGAACACGAACAGCCGCAGCCGCGGCTCCTGCGTCCTGTGCATGGCCACTCCATCGACGAGTCACTCCACAACGGCCCGGCCCGATGGCCGGAGCCGCCCCCGGCGCCCGCCGGCCGTGCCCTGTCGCGGCGGGCCGGGAATGCGGACGATAGCCGCACCCCGCCCACGGCGGGCGCCACCACCAGCGGCTTTCGAACCGGCCTGCACGCCTTCTCAAGTCCCCCGACCCGCCCGCACCTTGCCCCTACCTGGGCGGTCTGCCCCCGCCCCGCCCGCGCCTTGCCCCCGGCGTCTTGCCCCCGACCCGCCCGGGCTTGGCCCCTGACCCGCCGGCGCCTGACCCCTGATCCACCCACGGGCCGGCCCCTGACCCACCCACCGTCCCCCCGCACGGCTCCACCCGGGCTCTGCCCGCACGGGTCCACCCGCCGCCCCCACCCGCACGGTCCGCCCGCAGTCCGCCCGCACGGTCGCCCACGGTCCGCCCGCGCTCTGCCGCTGCCCGACCGACAGGGTTCGCCCGTGCCCGTCCACGGTGCGCCTCCGGCGTGTCCGTGGCCTGCCGGATACAGGCCCGCACTCGGCCCGCACTCGGCCTGGGCTCGGCCCGCACCCGGCCTGCGGTCCCTGTGCGGCGTGTGGGTGCGGTGGCGGGTTGCGGGGTGTGTAGAGGGCTGCTTGAGGGCGGGTCCAGCAATCCGGGCGGCGGCCGAAAACGGGTCTAGCGTGCCGAAGGCCAAGGCCGCCCCCTGCGACTACGACGGGGTGCCGGCACGGCCGCCACTCGATGGAGTACGGGGAGGAAACCGTGGAGATCCAGGTTCTGGGGCCCTTGAGCGCCACCGTCAACGGTGTCTCGATCGTGCCCACCGCGAGCAAGCCGCGCCAGCTCCTTGCCCTGTTCGCGTTCTATCCCGGCCGGATCGTGCCGGTGGCCACCCTCATGGAAGAGCTGTGGGGCACCGACATGCCGCAGAGCGCCATGACCACCCTGCAGACCTACGTCCTGCAGCTGCGCCGCCACCTGGGCACCGCCATGGGACCCGACGCCCCCGGCAACGCCAAGGAGGTCCTGGCCACCCGGCACGGCGGGTACGTCCTGCAGATCCCCGCCGACGCCGTCGACCTGCACCGCTACGAGCAGCTCGTCGCCGGCGGACAGCGCGCCTTCGAACAGGGCGAGGACGGCCAGGCCGCCGCCCTCCTGCGGGACGCCCTGGACATGTGGGACGGGCCCGCCCTGGTCGATGTGCGCGCCGGATCCATCCTCTCCATCGAGATCATGCGGCTCAAGGAGTCCCGCCTGGTCACCATCGAGCGGCGTATCGACGCCGACCTGCGCCTGGGCCGGCACGGCGAACTCATCGCCGAACTCACCGACCTGATTGCCCGTCACCCCCAGCACGAGGGCCTGCACTCCCAGGCGATGGTCGCCCTCTACCGCTCCGGACGCCAGGCCACCGCCCTGGACGTGTACCGCAGACTGCGCAAGCAGCTCATCGACGAGCTCGGTGTGGAACCCTCACCGCAACTGCAGCGCCTGCACCAGATGATGCTCACCGTCGACCCCGCCCTGGACGTGACCGCAGGCGAGCGCCGCACCTCCACCTTCGACCTCTACGCCGCCTGACACCCCCACCGGCACCAGCACCGGCACCGGCACCAGCACCAGCACCAGCACCAGCATCAGCCTCAGCGGCGCGGGGCTCGCCTCCACGACCGCTGCGAACAGGCCAAAGCAGCCTCCCGGAAGGCCCGTTGACGACACCGGCGCTGGGGTAGGGTCACCGCGGCGGCGCACCCGGCACAGCACACGCCACCCGCCGCCGGACACACCAAAAGCCTGCGGACAGCCGCCACACAAGCAGGCCGGCGCCAGGCACACGCAGGCGGAACAACACAGTTGGGGGGCGGGACATGACCAGGCCGTTTCGTTTCGGCGTGAACATGTTGAAGCCGGCAGGGGGCGCGCAGTGGCGGGACCGGTGCCGGCGCGCCGAACTGCTCGGCTACGACGTCATCCTGGTCCCCGACCATCTGGGCATGGTCTCCCCGTTCCCGGCCATGACGGCCGCGGCGGACGCCACCGAACGCCCCCGGATCGGCACCTTCGTCCTGAACGCCGGCTTCTGGAACCCCGCGCTGCTGGCCCGGGACGTGGCCACCACCGACGCCCTGACCGGCGGCCGGCTCGAGATCGGCCTCGGCGCCGGCTACGCGCAGGCCGAACACGAACGCGCCCGCCTCGCGTTCCTATCGCCCGGCGGCCGCATCGACGCCCTGCGGCACACCGTCCGCGAACTCGACCGGCTGCTGAGCGATCCCGCACACACCCCGCCCGCCGTCCAGCAGCCCCGCCCCCCGCTGCTCATCGGCGGCAACGGCGACCGACTGCTGCGCCTGATGGCCGAGCACGCCGACATCGCCGCCTTCACCGCGACCGCCGGCTACGACAAAGGCATCCTCAACGCCCTGACCCCCGCCCAGCTCGACGAACGCATCACCGCCTACGAACGCTTCGCCGCCCACCGCGCCGTTCCCGCCGAACGGAACGTGCTGATCCACCACGTCGAGGTCACCGACGACCGGCGGGCTGCCGCGGACCGGCTCCCCAAGATCCACCCCGAGGTGTCGCAGGAAGACCGCCTGACCCTGCCGGTGATGCTCTTCGGCACCGTCAAACAGATCGCCGAGCAACTGCGCGAACAACGCGAACGCTTCGGCCTGTCCTACATCGTGGTCCTCGACAACGCCATGGACACCTTCGCCCCCGTGATCGAAGAACTCACCGGCACCTGACCCACCCCGGGACCGGCCGAAACCGGCCCCCCGGACGGCCGCGCACCCGCCACCCGGAACGGCGCCGCACACCCGCCACCCGGAACGGCGCCGCACACCCGCCACCCGGGACGGTCACGCACCCGCCACCCGGGACGGCGCCGCACACCCGCCACCCGGGACGGTCACGCATCCGCCACCCGGGAGGGCGCCGCGCGCACCCGCCACCCGGGACGGTCACGCATCCGCCACCCGGGACGGCGCCGCACACCCGCCACCCGGGAGGGCGCCACACACCGGCCGCACGCGAGCCGAAGGCCTCAACAGGCCTGTCCCCGCTACCGTCGTGGCAGTGCCTGCACCGCCGACTCGGCGTGCCGGGCGGCCTGTTCGAGGATCGCGCGAGACGTCTGCCCGATGGCATCCCGCACCCGCTCGCCCAACCCGCCGTCCTCCAGGCCGCCCAACCTGCCGTCCTCCAGGCCGCCCACCCCGCCGTCCTCCGGGCCGCGCACCCCGCCGCCCTCCGGCACCGGCCCCTGCCCCTGCCCCGCAGATCCGCGCACGGTCCGTCCCCGGCCGTCCTTGGGCGCCGGCCTCGGCATCGACCTCGGCCCAGCAGGCGAGTCCGCGCTGCGCCCCTGTCCCCGGCCCGTCTCCGACCCCAGATCTGACCCCGACCCCAGACCTGACCCCGGCATCAGCCCCGGCGCCGGCTCCTGACGCCCGCTCAAGTCCGCCACCCCGGCGAGGACATGCGTCGCACTGCGGCCGGGCGGCGCATACGGGCTCTCCTGGGGCGGTGCCGTGTCGGTGCCGGGCGGTTCCGTGCTCTCCTGGCCGTCGATCGCGTATGCGTCGTCCGGCGGGGCGGCGTGTTCGTCGAGGAGCACCGTGTGTTCGGCGATCACACGCACCCCGTGTTCGTCGGGCAGGACCGACCACTCCCCGGTGTGTGCGGCGACGGGCGCCCAGGGCGTGGTCGTCTTGTAGACGATGCGCCCGGCGTGCGGGAAACACAGCCGCAGCGAACGCGTGGCGCGCACCGTGTGGTCCGGCAGCCGCAGACGGTAGTCGACGGCTTGGATCCCGGGGGAGACCTCGCTCAGCTCGACGTGCCGCACCTGCGGTACGCGGCCGGCCCAGTCGCCGGCCCGGTAGAGGAAGTCGTAGACGACCTCGCCCGGCCCCTCGATGCGCAACGACTCCTGGAACCTCAGCACCCGTTGCCGCGAACCGCCGCGGCCCTCCGCGATCCTGCGCACACTGCGCAGCGCGCTGCGGGCGTTGTCCCCGGCGGCCAGAGCGGCCCGGACCGCCTCCGCCCCGTGGGAACCGGCGGCGACGGTGAACTCGTGCACCACGCTCACCACACACCCGTGCCCGCCCGCCGCCTCCGAGACGCTCCACTGCCCGGCCAACGACGCGATCGGCGCCTCGCCGCGCAACCGCCAGAACTCGATGCGCCGCTCGCCCGGGTGGGCCACCCGCGCCCACAGCGAGCAGCGCACACGGCCGCCCGCGTGCTCCCACACCCGCAGCCGCTCCCGGTCTCCCTCGGCGTCCATGCGCTCCACATGCACGACACCCGCGCTGTACAGCGGCCTGCGCACGGCGTCCGCGAGCAGGGCGTAGACCACCTCGGCCGGCGCGGCCACCTCCGCCGAATGCCGCAGGCGCCGCACACGCTCACCAGACATCAAAGACACCTCCACCCTCATGTCCCGCTCTTCACACCCGAGAAGCAGGGAGCGCTCGCCACCACCCCCTGGTGACTCCCACCGTCGGCTCCCTCACTCGAGGAGTATTCGAAGGATGCTCGAGCCGTGCCTCAAAGACTGTCCAGGACCGGACAGAAGGAGACCGAGGACCATGACCGTCGAACTGATGGCGACCGCCGAACACGCCCCGCACAGAGAAGAGTTCGCCGCCCTGTACGCACAGGTGCAGCAGTTCTACGCGCGCCAGATGCGCATCCTCGACGCCGACGCCGACGCCGACGCCGACGCCGACGCCGACGCCGACGCCGACGGCGGCGAAGCACGCTGGGCGGCCACCTTCACCGAGGACGCCGTCGTCGAACTCCCCCTGCTGCCCGCCCCGCTACGGGCCCGCGCCGGCCTCACCCACTACGCCCGCGCCGCCGCGGATCGCCGGCGACGGGCCGGCAGCCGCCTGCACCACTGGGTCGGCATGCTCGACGTCCGGCCCCGGCCCGACGGCACCCTGCACACCCGCTGCTCCGCCCTCGCCCACGCCACACCCCCCGGCGCGACCTCCAAGGTCCTGTACGTGTGCGTCATGGAGGACGTGCTGGTCCGCACCCACGGCACCTGGCGCACCGCCCACCGCCGGATCACCCGCGACGACCTCGCCTGACCCCACCCCACCCGGCGACCTGCCCCGCCCCGTCCGGCGACCCGCCCGCCCCGTGCGGCGGCCAACCGTCCGGCCCCGCACCCGGCCCGGCGGGCAGCGCATCGCCCGCGCCGCACCTCGGCCGGCACCGCAGCGACCGCCACCCCCACCGCGCCGCCCGCGATCCGGCCCCGCGCCCACGCCCCAGCCCCCGGGCGGGCCCCACGCCCACGCCCCGGTACAGGCCGGCCCCACGCCCAGCCCCCACGCCCTACGCCCACGCCCCCCGGTACCGGGCCCCAACACCCTTCCGCTTTCCCCTCGGTGGGCCGGGCGCATCGTGCGTGGGCCGGGTCGAGTGGGATGTCAGGGCGGTGTCAGAGGTTTGTCGGGGGGCTGCCGCATGCTTGGGCAGCGCCTCGTGAGGAGAGGGGGAGGGGGCTTCATCGGCGCGTGCCTCCGGACTGCCGATGACCACGAACCGTTTCGCCCGGCTGCCGCAGCGCGAGCCGATCACCGTCGTCGTGGACCTGGGACCCGGCGCCGCCCCCGTCCTGGAACTGTGCGGCCCCCTGCCCGCCACCCGCATCGAGGCCGCCCTCGACACCATCACCGCCCGCCACCCCGACGCCCGCGCCTGGAAGACCGACCTGGACCGGCCCGGACCCGGCCGGCACACCGTGCGGTTCTCCACCACGGACGGCCCCGAGCGGACCGACTTCCCCCTCGGCGCCCTGGCCGACCTCCTCACCCGCGCCGGCCGCGGCGCCTTCACCACCCGCCACCAGAACGCGACCCTGCTGCAACGCGAACTCCTGGCCGCCGCCGACGCCCACCCCGGACCCGGCCGCCAGGTCGAACAGGCCTCCTTCGACTGGCACGGCCCCCTGGACGTGCCGCGCTTCACCACCGCCTGGCACTCCGTGTTCGCCCGCGAATCAGTGCTGCGCACCGCCTTCGACGACCAGAGCGAAGGCGCCCTGATCGTCCACGACCGGCCCGACCCGCAGGTCGTCCACCTGCCGCACGACAGCGCCGAATGGCACACCCTCGTCGCCTCCGACCGGCGCCGCGGCATCGACCCCCGCCGCCCCGCCCCGCTGCGCGTCACCCTCCTGGGCGGCGAGAGCGACGAGGCCGCCGACCTCGCCCGCACCGGCCCCGCCCGCGTCCTGCTCACCTACCACCACGCCCTGCTCGACAGCTGGTCGGTACGCCTGCTGGTCCGCGAGTTCTACCGCGCCTACCTCGCCGGCGGCGAACTGCCCGGCGGACAGCGCCGCCCCGACATGAGCGACTACACCGCCTGGCTCGCCACCCAGGACACCACCGCGGCCCAGGACTTCTTCACCCACACCGACGCCGGCGCGGACGACACCGACGCGGTGCGCGTGCCACCGCTGTTCACCGACACCGCCCACCGCATCGAGGGCCGCTCCCGGCTGCGCCTGACCCAGGAGGAGACCGCCCGCCTCGCCGACTGGGCCGCCCACTGGGGCGGCGGCGAGTCCACCGCCCTGCAGGCCGTCTGGTCCCTGCTCCTCTACCGTGCCGGCCGCGCCGAGGGCCCCTGCCACGTCCGCTTCGCCACCACCACCGCCGGCCGCGGCATCCTCTTCGAGGGCATCGAACGCACCCCCGGCGCGCTGGCCGGCCCCCTGCCGCAGTCCGTCCTGGTCGACCCGCACGCCACCGTGCCCCAGCTGATGACCCACCTGCGCGACCACTGCCTGGACCAGGCCGCCTACGAATGGGTGACCGCCGGCCAGATCCACGCCTGGACACGCCGCCCCGCCCCGCCCGCCGACACCCTGCTCACCTTCGAGACCCTGCCGCACGCCCTGAGCGAACTGGACGCCGAACTCGCCGCCCACGGCATCGAGGTGGAGCCGCCCCAGACCCTCGGCGCCCACACCGCCTACCCGCTGACCCTGACCGCCCACCACGACAGCGGCGACCGCCTCGTGCTGACCGCCTCCTACGACCAGGCACGCTTCTGCGAGATCACCGAACTCCTCGCCCACGCCGCCCTGCTGCTGCGCGAGCTCCCCCGCGGCGCCGGCCCGGACACCACCCTCGGCGACGTCCTGGCCCTCCTCACCCACCTGGGCACCGACCCCGCCCCCGGCCCGGTCCCCGCCACGGAGCAGGAGAGCGCACCCCCGCCCGCCGTGCTGCGCCCGCCCGCCCACCCCCGCGCCGCCACCCTCGCCCTGCTCCAGGCACCCGGCAGGACCCGGGCCTTCTACGACCGGATCGCCCGCGCCTACCCCGGCCCCGAGAACCTCCTCCTGCTCGCCCCCCTGCCCGCCGGCGGCGCCCACGCCGCCACGGCCGCCCGCGCCGCCTACGACGCACTCGCCCCCCACCTGCGCCCCGGCACCGGCCGCCCGGTCCTGGCCGCCTTCTGCGGAGACGGCGTCGCCGCCTGCACCCTCGCCCGCCTCGCCGCCGCCGACGGACACCAGCCCCGCGCCGTCGTCCTCGACACCACCGCCACCGACCCCGACGACCTCGCCCACCGCCTCGCCGCAACCACCCGCCCCCACCCCTGACCACCCCCCACCCCGGCCCACACTCCCCAACACCCGCACCCCACCGGGCCGCCGCACTTCACCGCACCACTGCACCACCGCACCACTGCACTTCACCGCGCACCGCACACCGCACGGCACCGGGCAGTCGGCCCGGCCGAGAGCAGCCGGACGCCGAGGAGGCAGCCATGCCGGACCCCACCCCCCCCCACCACCACCCCCGTCCCGACCGTTGCCCCGGCCCCGGCCGCGCGTACACGCAGGGACGAGAACGCCTCCCGGGCCTGGGCCGAGGCACTGGCGATGGCCTGTACGCACCCCGACCACGCCCGCCGCCCCCGCAGCGAACTGATGGCCGCCGCCTTGCAGGCACACCGCACACTGACCCGCGGACCGGGCCCCGGCGTGCCGCTCACCGCGCTGGGCCCGCACGGCGACCCGCGCGCCCTGGCCGCCTTCGTCGCGGTCTACGCCGCCCAGCAGCACCCGCGCGAGAGGCGCACCCCGGGCAATGCCGTCTGACATCCCACGGAGCCCGGCCTCGGACCCTCCGGCATGAGAGAACACTCCTGAGAACCGGTGCCGTTCTGCTGCGGCCCGTAGAGCTGCCCCGTATCCGTTCGGGATATATTTCATGCATGGACTATCAGCGGATGCGTGAGTACGCCGACCAGCTGCTCGCCGCGTCCCAGAGTGAACCCTGGAAGCTTGAGATCAGCGGCGACCAGATCGTCATGATGATGAGCCCCGTCGGCCGGCACCTGGGCCTCGTACGGTCCCTGCGTGTGCAGTTGGAGGCCCAGCTTCCCGGGACGAACCCGGGGTATCTCGCCGACGGCGACACCGACCTGGAGGACGTTTCGCTGGGTGTGAGGCGGGTCCCCGATCTGATGGTGTTCCACGAGGACCTTCTCGAGCGAGACGAACCGGCCCGGCCGGGCGACGTTCTCATGGTCTGCGAGGTCGTCTCGCGGGCGAACCCGGAGAACGACTACGCGGGAAAGCTCCGCGACTACCCGGCCATGGGGATCCCGCACTATCTGATCGTCGACCCTCGCACAGGGACTGTCCATGCCCACACCGAGCCCTACGCCGCCCCTGAAGGCCCCAGCTATGCCACGCACAGGCAATACCCGTTCGGCAAAAGCGTCGAGATCGGCCCGTGGCACATCGACACCAGCCGGTTCACCCGCTACGGCGACAGCGGGAGGGGCCGTGACTCTCGCTGAACTGCGCCGGTCCCAGGGGCTCACTCAGGTCCAGGTGGCGGACCTGATGAAGATCCAGCAGTCGAACGTCTCCCGGATCGAACGGTCCCCGGTCCATCAACTGGAACTGGCCACCATTCAGCGCTACCTCGGGGCCGTCAACGCCGACCTGCGCCTGATCGCCGATTTCGGCGGGAACAGGGTCGAGCTCGATATCGAGGCGCCCGCACCCGGCTGACGCGCGCGATCGTTCCGCCGACGCGCACCGCGCCCGTCCCCGTCGTCCGCCGACCGGGGCGGGCGCATCCGTGTGCGCCGGGACCGCGCGGGATGTGCGCGGGGCCGTGGCCGGTGTGACGCGGGCTCAGGCAGGCCCGGCCCGGGCCCCCTTCACCCCGACGGGTCCCCGACCGGGCTTCCCTCCGGGCCGCCCCCCGATCCCAATACAGACCGCCATGCCTGTTTACCGCCCCTCCCGTAAGGCTCGATCCGGCACCCGGGGAGTTACGCCTGGACCGGCCGCCCGCCGCGAGACATAAACAGGGCGCGCGGTCTGCTGGTTTTTGAACGCGCGCTGCCCCAATTGAAGCCTATTTGAAGCGACTTGGAGACGGACCTGCGGGGGTGGATCCCTTGAGGTGGTCTCAAGGTGAGCCCTGGAACTCTTCCAAAACAGCGGGTATGGTTTGGTCTTGAGGAAGCCCGACGGCACTACCGGTTCGCACCGTTGATCCGGAGCCGGTGTGGCCGGCCGTCCCGGCCGGGCGGGCGTCCGCGGAGGGGACGTACCGCTGCTGTTCCCGCCATCGGCCTGCAGGACGGAACCCTTGGAGCCAAGTCATGCACGATGAAAGCCAGTTCCCCCGCCCGGCTGCCTCCGATGGGGCGCACGAGCAGCTGCTCGGCTCACTCGTCGTGGTCCTCGCCGACGTCCTGCGGATCACGCCGGAGCGGATCGACCCGGAGGAGACCTTCCGGCTGCTGGGCCTCGGCTCGCTGCTGTCCGTCCAGTTCGTCGCCGCGCTCAACGGCCACTACGGCACCGACGTGCGCGCCGACGTCCTGCTCGACCACCCCACGCCCGCCGCTCTGGCCCGTCACCTGGCGCGCACCGTGCTCCCGCACGCCGCGGCCGCCGCGGGCGGACATCCCGTGCCCGCCCGCCCCATGGCGTCCACCGCCCTGCCGGCGGAGACGCACGACGACGCGGTCGGGCCGGTGCTGGAGACGCTGCGCGAGGAACTCGCCCGCATCCTGTGCTGCGACCCCTGGGACATCCACACCGAGGCCGCCTTCGCCCTGCTCGGTGTCGACTCCGTCATCGCCTCGGAGTTCGTCGCCGCCGTCAACCGGATCTACGGGCTGCAGGAACCCGCCGGCACCCTCTACGACCACCCCGACCTCGTGAGCCTCGCGGTGCACATCGTCGCGGCCGCTCCGCCGCACCAGGTCCCCGAGATCCTGCCCGCCCTGCTGGGCGTGACGGTGCCGGGAGCCGCCCCGCTGGGCATCGGCGCCCTGCTGGACGCGGTGCGCGCCGGATGGCTGTCCATCGACGACGCGCTGGGCCAGCTCTCGCACCGGGACTGAAGAAGCCAACCCATGGACGTCACAGCGGATCTCATGGACGAACGCGAAGTCCTCACCCGCTTCAAGGCGGGACGTCTGGAACGGGCACAGGCCGTCCGCATCCTCACGGCCCTGATGTCCACCGGCACCGCCCGGCACCCGGGCCCGCAGCAGCCGTTGCCCGCCCACGGTGCACACCGGCCGACCGGATCCGGGGCCGGCATCACGCAGTCCCCGCCGGCCGGCCTCGCCCGCAACGCGGCACCGGCGGGGGAGGCGACGCCGGGGCAGGCGCGGTCGGCGACGCCTGCCCCGGTGAACCACCCGGCCCCGGCCGCACCGGCCCGGCCCCCGCACGCGCCCGCACGGACCACACCCGCGCCCGCCCCCACCACGCCGTCCGCCCCGGCACGGCCGGCACAGGACCCCTCCACCCCGATGGCACAGGACACCTGCGACCCGGTGGGCCGGCCGGCGGGGGAGGCCCGCATCCGGGAAACAGGTGCCGTCGGCGCCGACGGACCCGAAGCGGACCTGGACCGGTACGCGGTGGTGGGGATCGCCGGACGCTACCCCGGCGCGGCCGACCTGCACCTGCACTGGCACAACCTGCGCGAGGGGCGGGACACCTCCTGCGCCGGGCCGCTGGACCGGCCCGGCGGACCCCTGCTCGAACCCGGCCTGCGCGGCCACTTCCTGGCCGGGGCAGCCGAGTTCGACGCGGAGTTCTTCGGACTGGACCCCGCCGAAGCCGCCCTGATGGACCCCCAGGCACGCCTGTTCCAGGAGATCGTCTGGGAGGCCCTGGAGGACGCCGGCTGCACCGGCTCCCGCCTGGACCGGCTGACCGGACCCGACGGCAGCCCCCGCGCCGTGGGCGTGTTCGCCGGCGTGAGCTCCGCCGACTACGCCCTGCTCGCCGCCCAGGACTGGAGCCGTGGCCGGCCCATGCCCGCCGCCGGCCACGGCGACCTCGCCGCCGGCCTCGCCGCCCGCCTCCGACTCAGCGGCCCCGCCCACGCCGTCGACAGCGCCACCACCTCCGCACTCGCCGCCGTGCACCTCGCCGTCGGCGCCCTGCGGCGCGGAGAATGCGCCGCGGCCGTCGCCGGCGGCGTCGAACTGCTGCTGCACCCCTCACGCGCCCGCGACACGGCCGGCGAGGGAGCCGGCGCCCTCGTCCTCAAGCCCCTCGCCCGGGCCCTCGCCGACGGCGACCACATCCACGCCGTACTCAGCGACACCACCTGCCCAAGCCCCCGACCCCCCGCACCCTCCCGGCAGTCCGGCCCGCCCGCCCCCGGCCCCGGCGTCCGCGAGAGCGAAGCGACGACCGCGCGCCGCATCGGCGACGCCGGCGCGGCCACCGGGATCGCGGCCCTGACCTCCGCCGTCCTCCAGCTGCGCACCGCCACCCTCGCACCCGCACCGGGCCGCCCCGCCGCCAAGGCCTGGCCCCGCCCGCGCACCCCGCACGGACAGGAACTGCCGCGCACCGCCCTCGTCGAACTCGCCCCCGCCCACGGCCCCCGCGTCACAGCCCTCCTCGAGGAGTTCCCGCCCCCGCCGACCGGCCCCACCACCCAGCCGGCACCCGCACAGGCACCGACACCTGCACACGTACCGGCACGGGTGCCGGGGTCCGGTCCGGAGCAGGCGGCGGCAGGTGAGGAACTCGTGCTGCTGTCCGCGCCCACCCCGGCCCACCTCGCGGCGCTGGCCGCCCGCCTCGCCGACTGGATCGCCCCCGCCACCACCCCACCCGCCGAGCCGATCGCCCCGGCCGGCACGGAACCCGCCGACCGCACCACCCCACCCACCGCCCCGGACACCACCCCCGACGGGGGCGCGCCCGCCACCCCGGCATCCGCCCCCGGCCCGAAGCCGGCCCCCGCACCCGCTGTGGGCGCGCCGGCCTCACTCGGCGCGCTGGCCCGGACCCTGCGCACGGGCCGTGCCGCACTGCCCTGCCGGCTCGCCCTGACCGTCCGCGACCTGCCCCGACTCCACACGGCACTGACCCGGTTCGCGGCCCAACCGCACAGCACGCAGAGTGTGCAGGACGTGCAGGGTGAGGGGATCGTCAGCGCCGACCTGCGCTCGGCCCCGCACGACCCCTACGCCCTCGCCGGTGTGCCCGAGACCGGCGACTACCTGGCCGCGCTGTGGCACGCCGGGCGGCTGGAGCAGCTGAGGCGGCTGTGGCTGTCCGGCCTGCCCGTCGACTGGGCCGCCCTGGAGCGGCGCGCCGGTGCCGGCGCCATGGTGGTGCCCCTGCCCCCGTCGCCTCTCCTGCGCCGTCCGCTGTGGCTGGGCGACACCCACCCCACCGCCGCCCCGGCGGACGAGGCCGGTCGGGCCGGTGCAGCGGGGGAGTCGAGCTGATGCAGCCCACCGCCCTGCACCGCGGCCATCCGGCCGGACCCGCGGAACCCGACCGGGCCCCGCCGGTCAAACTCTGGTTCTGCACCAACGAGGAACTCGCCGCCGAGTTCGCCCAGATCCTGGCAGGGGCCTGGCTGGACGCACCCGAACGCGAACTCGCCGAACGCTTCCTGTTCGAACGCGACCGTCACCAGTACCTCATCGCGCACGTCCTGGTGCGCCGCGTGCTGGCCCTGGAGACGGGCGTGCCCGAGTCGGAGGCCGTGATCTGGCGTTCGCCCCGCGGCCGCCCCTTCTTCCGCAAACCCCCCGAAGGGCTGCTGCGCGGCGGCCGCAAACTCGACTTCAACCTCTCCCACACCCACGGGCACAACCTGCTCGGCATGGTGCGCCGCCACCGCATCGGTGTGGACGTCGAACGTCTGGACCGCGGCGACCGCGGCCTGAGCGCCGTCGTCGACACCTTCGCGCCCACGGAACAGCAGTGGGTGGCCAAGGCGCCCCCCGGCCGGCCCCAGGACCGCCGCGTGCTGCGCCTGTGGACACTCAAGGAGGCCTACTCCAAGGCCCGCGGCCTGGGCCTTGGCCTGCCCTTCGACTCGTTCGCCTTCGAACTGGCCGAGGACAACGGCGTCCTGGGCTTCACCCCTCCCCACGACGACAGCGAAGGCGCCCCGCGCTGGCGGTTCCTGGAACTGGAACCGGCCCCCGACGTGCTGGCCGCCGTCGCGGTGATCGTCGACCCCGGCTCGCCCGCCGTGCTCCAGCTCCACCACGGCTTCCCCTGGAGCCGCAGCGTGCCCCAGCTGATCGCCCTGCCCGACCCGGCACCGATCCTGCCCTGACACCCGACCCGCCCCACCCGGGGAACGCTTGAACACCGATCGAGCGCAGCGCCCCCGCCGGCCCCACCCCGCTAGCCTGAACAAGCACATCAACAACCCCTGTATGAAGGGGAGTTGACGAAGTCCGCCGACCGTGTCCGGCGGGGTCCCCGACCGGCCGGCCGGGCCGCCGGGTGCGCCACGCGGCCACCCCGGCCCGAGCCCCCCGGTCACCCCGGGAACCGGCCGGGCCCCGCACCCGCCTCGCACCTTCCTCGTACGAAGGCCCGCCACCGGGCCACGCCGGGCCGGCGCCGCACACCCCGCGACGCCGCGCCCGCACCCTTCTCCCACGAAGAACACAGGAGGACCCGTCATGCCGTCGACCGGCACCGCACTCCAGGAACAGACACCCCGCACCCAGCGCACCGCGACCCCGCACCGTCTGCTCATGTGCCGCCCGCAGTACTTCGGCGTGACCTACAGCATCAACCCGTGGATGAACCCCGACAAGCCGACCGACACCGCCACCGCCCTGCTCCAGTGGGAGCAACTGCGCGAGCTGTACGTGTCCTTGGGACACACCGTCGAGGTCGTCGAGCCCGTCGACGGGCTCCCGGACATGGTGTTCGCCGCCAACGGCGCCACCGTGGTGGACGGCAAGGTCCTCGGCGCCCGCTTCCGCCACCGTGAGCGCACCGCGGAAGGCCCCGCCTACCTCGACTGGTTCGCCCGCAACGGCTACCGCGAGCTTTTGTGGCCCGAGCACATCAACGAGGGCGAGGGCGACTACCTGCGCGTGGGACGCCGGATGCTGGCCGGCACCGGCTTTCGCACCGACGCCCGCTCCCACGCCGAGGCCCAGGAGTTCTTCGGCCTCCCCGTGACGGGCCTGACCCTGGTCGACCCCGCCTTCTACCACCTGGACACCGCGCTCGCGGTGCTCTCCGCGGACGAGATCATGTACTACCCGCAGGCCTTCAGCCCCGGCAGCCGGGCCGTGCTCAGGGCAATGTTCCCCGACGCCGTCCTCGCCGACGCGCAGGACGCCGCCGTCTTCGGCCTCAACGCCTTCAGCGACGGCCTCAACGTCCTGCTGCCCCAGGCGGCCACCGGCCTCATCGGCCGGCTCAAGGAACGCGGCTTCAACCCGATCGGCGTCAGCCTCGGCGAGCTCCTCAAAGCCGGCGGCAGCGTCAAGTGCTGCACCCTCGACCTCTCCTGACCCCGCACCACCCCGAGCCCGCACCACCCTGAACCGGCACCACCCTGAACCGGCACCACCCTGAACCGGCACCGTCCTGAAGCGGCACCGTCCTGAAGCGGCACACCCCGCCCCCGCCCACTCCCACCCACGCCCCGGACAGGGCAGCCGGGACGGGGCGGGGGCGGGGGTGCAGTCGGCCGTGGTGGTCAGGACAGGCCGGTCAACGCGGAGAAGACGTCGTCGAGTTCGTGCGAGTGCACGGTCAGCGACTCGGCCGTGACCGCCGCCGCGTCCAGCACGCCGAGCACCGCCCGCAGCGACTCCGTGCCCGCCTCCCCGGGAATCTGCAGGGTCAGCGTCTCGGGATCACTGAACGCACCCCCGCCCGGGCCCGCGCCGAAGGCGGCCCCCGCACGCTCGAGCGCCGCCTCGTCGGCGAACCGCAGCCGCACCACCCCCGGCGGCGCTCCCCGCCCGGACCCGGCGCGGACCCTCACCGCGCCCGGCCCGGGCTCGGGACGCCCCGGCACGAGACTCAGCCCGGCCCGACGGACGGCAGCCGCACCCGGCACCCCGCCAAGGAGCCCGTCCCCGCTGCCGTACACCCCCACGCCGTACGCGTACGCCTCCCCGCCCCCCTCCTCGTCCCCGATCCCGAGCTCGTCGTCCTCGTACCGGCCGGCGTCGTACAGGTCCCCGTCCCCGGCGTCGTTCCCGTCGTCGGAGAACCCGTCGTCGGGGGCGGCCTCGGTCAGGGCGTCCAGCAGGATCCGGCGGGCCTCGGGGGACAGGGAGCGGGCCAGGCGGCGGGACAGTTCGCGGGCCTGGCCGCCGCCGGTCTCGGCGGCGACGGCCAGCTCGGCCGCCCCCTGCGGCGTGAGATCCGCCGACGGCCCCGGCCCCAACTCCTGGCTCTGGGCCGGGAGGCCGGGCGGGCGGGATACGGGCCCGGGGGAGGGCAGGGCGTGCAGGGGAGTGCCGGCCGGGCCGGGAGCCCAGGGGGTGTCGGTCACGGGCACGGCCCTCGCCTTCGCTCGCGTGGTGTCGTCCGCGCCGCCGACGGGCCCACTGGCCCGGGCGACCCGCCCGCACCGCTGCTGTTGGTGTGGCTCACGTGGTCGGTGGTTCACGGACGGGGCTCACTCTCGTGCGGGTCCGCCACGATGAGCGTGCCCGCCCGGTGTCCGGCGAACATCTGCAGGAGCACCGCATGCGGGACCCGCCCGTCGATCACCCGGGCCGCGCCCACCCCGCCGCGCACGGCGTGCAGACAGCCGGTCATCTTGGGCACCATGCCCTCGCTCAGTTCGGGCAGGAGCTTCTCCAGCTCGCCGGCCGTCAGCTGCTCGATCACCTCGTCGCTGTGCGGCCAGCCCGCGTACAGGCCCGCGACGTCCGTCAGCATGACGAGCGCGTGCGCCCGAAGCGCCCGCGCCAGGGCGGCGGCGACGGTGTCGGCGTTGACGTTGTGGACCAGGCCGTCCTCGGTGCTGCGGGCCAGCGGTGAGACGACCGGGATCCGGCCGTCCGCCAACAGGCCCTCGACGACGCCGGTGTTCACCCCCGTGATGTCACCGACCCGGCCGATGTCCACCGGTTCCCCCTCGATCCACGGCACGTGCCGCACCGAGGTGAGGGTGTCGCCGTCCTCGCCGGTCATGCCGACGGCCAGCGGCCCGAACCGGTTGATCAGACCGACCAGTTCGCGCTGCACCTGACCGGCCAGGACCATCCGCACCACCTCCATCGCGGGCGGCGAGGTGACCCGCAGACCGGCCCTGAACTCGCGCTGCAGGCCGCGCCGCGCGAGCTCGGCGTCGATCTGGGGGCCTCCGCCGTGCACCACCACGGGCCGCAGCCCGGCATAGCGCAGGAAGACGACGTCGCGGGCGAAGGCCGCCGTGAGGCCGGCGTCGACCATGGCATGGCCGCCGAGTTTGATGACGATCGTGCGGCCCTGGTGGCGGGCCAGCCACGGCAGGGCCTCCCCGACCGCCGAGGCCATCGCCTGGGCGGGGTGCACGCTGACGGTCACGAGAACCTCGCACGCCGGGAGGCGGGGCCGCCGGCGGGGCGGTTGGCACGCATAGGCACGACTCCTTCGGTAAAGGGCCCCGGCCCGCGGGGGCGGGCCCCGCAGACCGGTGGACATGCGCTTGAAGACGGCACGAAAGGACTTGGCCGTGCGGCGCCCCGTTGGGAAGGTGAACACCTAAAGGCCCCGCCCGCCGAACGCGCCGCCATCATCGCGCCGCACACGGACCGGCGGAAGCCGATTCCCGCCGGCACACGCACACGGGCGGCTTCTTCGTTCTTTTCCGCATGCCGCCGCCCAGGGCGCTCACGTCCTGCCGACAGGACAGCATCCGGTATCCGCCGCGAGCGCGGGCGGAACAATTCCCGCAGCATCGCAACGGACGGCGAGGACCGCGCCGATTCCGTGACCGGACATGCCGCCCGGCCAACCGGATCCGCCGTTCCCCCACCTGCCGCCGATCCTCCTGCGGGCACTCTCCCCACCCTTTTTCGGTCGTGTGAACCGGAGGAACGGATCCCGCTCGCATGTCCCTAGCGGGCCGCTCGCGTTCCGCTTGAATTCCTCTCGCCTTTCGCTCGTCTTTCGCTCGCTTTTTCGCTCGGGAAACGGTTCGAGCGCGCGGGCGTTCCGGCGAGGTCGCGGATGCCGTGCACGGCGAACCGGCGTGCCCGAACACCACAAGCCGAACACCGCGAGCGGCCCGCTCGTGGCCCGCTCGCGTTCCGCTCGTGGTCCCCGGTGCCGGGCATGCGGCACCGGGGGACCGGGCGTCACCCGCCCGGGGGAGGGCGCGGATCAGACGGTGGAGGGTTCGGCCTGCACCGGGCAGCCGTGCTCCAACTCCCGCTCGGTGCGCCCCAGCACGATCGAGTCGGCGATCTCACCGCTGCGCACGGCGATGTTCGACAGCAGCGCCGACGACAGGCCGTGACTGTGCTCGGTGCCGCCCTGCAGATAGACACCGCAGGTCAGATCCGACGCGGGCACCAGGCGGTAGTCGCGCTCCACCCGGTGGCGGCCCGCCGCGTCCCGCTGGAAGTGCCGGTCGAAGTCGCCGAGCAGCCGGGCCGGGTCCAGGCCGTCGTAGCCGGTGGCGAACACCAGGGCGTCGACGGCCAGTTCCTCCGTCGAGTCGTCCAGCAGCGACCGCAACAGCACCCGCGTCTCGTTCCCGGCCCGCTTGACCTCCGCGACCCGGGTCAGGTTGCGGAAATGCAGCCGCCGGCTGCCGCGCACCTGCTCGTCGTACAGCCGCTGGAAGAGGGACTGGATGACGTCGGCGTCGACCACCGAGTAGTTGGTGTTGCGGTGGTAGCGCCAGAACGCGTCCTGGGCCTGTTCGTTGCCGAAGTAGTACTCGTCGACCGCGCCGGGGTCGAAGACCTGGTTGGCGAAGGGGGTGTCGTCGGCGACGGAGTAGCCGTAGGAGGGGATGACCGCGCTGACCTGGGCGTCCGGCAGCGTGTCGTGGAGGAACCGGGTGATCTCCGCCGCGCTCTGCCCGGCGCCGACCACCGCCACGCTCTTCAGGCCGGCCGGGTCCTGTTCGTGGAAGCGGCCCAGGAACTGCGAGCTGTGCCACACCCGTTCGTCCGCGTTCACCCCCTCCGGCAGCCGCGGCACCAGGCCCGTGGAGATGGCCACGTTGCGGGCGGTCACCCGGCTGAGGGTGCCGTCACCCGCGCGGACCTCGACCTCGACGAGGTCGGGACGGGCCACCCCGCCCTCGGTGCCGGGCCGGATCGCGGTGACCTCGGCACCGTAGGTGACCCGGTCGCCCAGGCTCGCGGCCGCCCACTCCAGGTACTGGTGGAACTCCTGGCGGGTCGGGAAGAAGTCCTGGTTGTTCACGAACTGCACCAGCCGGTTCGCCGCGTGCAGATACGAGACGAAACTGAACCGGGACATCGGATTCCTGAAGGTCGCCAGGTCCTTGAGGAAGGAGATCTGCATGGTCGTCGACGGCAGCAGCATGTTCCGGTGCCAGCCGAACGAAGGCTGCCGCTCGAAGAAATGGGACGTGACCGGATGCTCCGGAGCGCTCGCCCCGTGCTCCTCCAAGGCGATCGCGAGCGACAGGTTGGACGGGCCGAACCCGATACCGACCACGTCGTAGATCTCCTGGCTGCGCCTGCCCGTTATGCCCATAGAAAACTCTCCCGCTTGCGTCTGGAAAACTCGGCCGGTGGCCCGAGAGACCGTTCTGCAGTGTTGCTGTGGAGAGCCTCTCAAAGGCAACTTGAAGATGGCATGAAGACCGTTCGAGAAGTTCTCGAAGTGCCCGGCATCCGGAAAGCGTTGTCCTGCCGGCGGGACGGCGATATGGTCGGCGCACATTTCCAGAACTCCGCGCGGCACCGCCGACGGCGAGATGCCCGGAGCAATACCGGACCCGCGTGCGATCCGATCCGCCGATCGGCCACGCCCCGAACCGAAACCGCTCTTCGATCCACCGTCATGCTCCGAGCCATTTTCCGAAAGGGTGAATCCGCATGTTCGTGCCCAGCTCCTACCGTGAACCGGACAGTTCGTGGATGGTGGACCTGATCCGCGCCAATCCCCTGGCCCTCGCGGCCGCCAACGGCCGCCCCGAGGACGGCCCGTTCGCCACCCACCTGCCGGTCATCTTCGACCCCGACACCTCGGGGGAGTGGACGGGCGAACTGCCCGGCGCCACCCTCCTGGGACACATGAACCGGGCGAACCCGCACTGGGCGGCACTGGAGTCGGGCAGCGTCCTGCTGCTGACGTTCACCGGCCCGCACTCCTACGTCTCACCCACCGTCTACGAGGTGACCCCGGCCGCCCCGACGTGGAACTTCACCGCCGTCCACGTGCGGGGCGTGGTGGAGAAGATCGACTCGGTGCAGGAGACCCTGGGCGTCGTGGAGTCCACCGTCCGCGCCTTCGAGGGACGGTTCGGCGACGGCTGGGACATGACCGCCTCCCTCGGCTACTTCCGCAAGATCGCGCCTGCCGTGGGAGCGTTCCGCTTCACCGTGACCGGCGCCGAGGGCATGTTCAAACTCAGCCAGGAGCAGCCCGGCGAAGTCCGCGAGCGGGTCCGGGAGTCGTTCGGGCAGAGCGCCTGCACCTACAAGCGCGAGACGGCCGGCCTGATGAGCAGGCTTCCCTGAACAACACCAGGAGGCGGCCGGGGGCCGCGGCGCCGGATGTCAGGCGCTGACGGCCACCGCCCGCACCCGCACCGCCCTGCCGCCACCGGCCGCACCCTCCCGGCCCTCACCCCTGCCCCCACCCGGCGCCACAGCCGGTGAGACGGCCGCCGGGCCGCGTGCCGCGACACCCCGGACCCCGGCCACCGCCTCCCGGCCCCCCACAAGCCCGTCCTGTCCTTCCGACGCGTCCTGCGGGTCCTGCGCGTGCTGCGCGTCCTGGGCGTCCTGGCCGTGCTGCGGGTGCTCTGCGTGGTCGCCGGGTGCGTCCGGGTCCCGCAGCGCGGTCGCGGCCGCGCTGTCCAGCGTCGCCGTCACCCACTGCTCGAAATCGACACCCAGCTGCTCCGCCGCCCGGTGCCACCACTGCAGACGGCTGCCGGGCAGATCCAGACGCTGAGCGGCCTCCTCCTCCTCCGCCGCCGCGGCCGGCGGCTGCTGCTGCTCGCTGCGGCGCGCGGCACGCAGCGCACTGCGCAGCTGCTTGGTCGTCCACCGCTGCCGCTCGGCCCGCTCCAGCCACCGGTCCTGCTCCTCGGCCGGCATCGACGCCAGCTCGGCATGGTGCTGGAAACTCAGGCCGGCCCGGCGCCGCGCGAGCGGAAAACGCCGCGACACCCAGGCGTAGTTGCGCAGCGTCTGGTAGGAGAGCCCCACCGCGCGTATCCCGCGCTGGTAGCGGTCGGTGTAGTGGTCCTTGCCGTAGACCAGCCAGTCGCCCAGCCACCACGACGAGGAGTCGAGGACATCGGCGAGCTGACGCCCGGCCCGCTCCCACTCGTCGTACGCCATCAGCTCCGGCATCTGCAGACCCACCCGGGTCGTCAGCACCTGACCCCGGCGCGCCCCGGTCGCCACCGTGCGCGGCTGCTGCGGCGCGCCCTGTGCGAGAGCGGTGGCCGGGCCGCCGTGCGACCCCGCGGTCCGACCGGCCTGATGCTCCATCATGCCTCCAGTGAGAGAACGGGGGTTGTGGCACACGACCGGCGAGGACTCTTCCAGCGCGGGCTGGAGCGGAACCGGAGCCGAACTCGAACTACCGCACGGCGAACACCTCTACGACGTCGCCCCGGCCCTGCCCCGCCCTTCCAGGGAAGTGGGGGAGAGGTGCATCGCCCCGCCGACGGGACCGGCCGGCGGGGCGATGCACCGCCGCCGGACGACATGGCGTCACCCACGGCCGGCCGGGCGGGTCAGTGCGCGGCGGACGGCGCCGGGCAGAACTCGGCGTCCAGGACGGGCAGGACCGTTTCCGCACCCCAGTTGCTGTTGTAGTTGAACGTCAGCTGGTGGCTGCCGTCCTCGGTCAGGGCGGACAGCGACAGCCACCCCACTGCGCCGCCGTCGTGATACCAGAGGGTGATGCCGCAGCCCAGCGTGAGCCGCTCGATGCCCAGCCCGTAGGACGAGATGGGGAAGTCGGGGTTGTCGACGGTCGTCTTGAGTTCCTTCAGCTGCTGCGCCGGCAGCAGCTTTCCGCCCAGCAGCGCCCCGAAGAAGCGGTTCAGGTCCGCGGCGCTGGAGATGATGTCGCCGTTGCCCCAGTTCTGCGAGCCGTTGACCGCGGTCACGTCGTCGACCCGGTCCGGCTGCGCGGCGAACAGCCGGGAGTAGCCGCGGCTGCTGGGCCGGGGCAGGCCGGTGCGCTCGCCGGGATTCGACGTCGCCGTGAGCCGGAGCGGCTCGATGATCCGCCGGCGCACCTCGTCCTCGTAGGAGCGGCCGGCGACCTTCTCCACCACGAGGGCGGCCAGGACATCGTTGGTGTTGGAGAACCAGTGCCGCACACCCGGTCCGAACGCCGGCGGGTGCGCGAGGGCCACCTTCACCCGCAGCAGGGGCGTCAGCGTGTCGTAGCGGTGGCGCAGGTACCCCTCGCCCGCCAGATACGTCTGCCCGTACGCCGGGTCCGAGACGTAGTCGAACAGGCCGCTGGTGTGGTTGAGGAGCTGACGCACGGTGATCGCACGGCCGTCGTTGCCGTTGCCGCTGACCAGGCCCGGCAGGTAGCGGTCCACGCTGTCGTCCAGGCGCAGCTTCTTCTCCGCCTCCATCTGGAGCAGGACCGTCGCGACGAAGGTGTCGGTGATGTTCCCGGTGCGGAACCGGTCGTCGGTGCCGCGCGCGGCACCCGTGGCCAGGTTGCCCACGCCCGCGGCGGTCTTCCACACCCCGCCGGCGTCGCGCGCCGCGGCGGTGACACCGGGGACACCGGCCGCGACGGCCGCCTCGAGTGCCCGCCGGGTCGCCTGGTGGGCGGCCGGGGCGGGGGCGGTGTCGTGCGCCGCCTGGGCCGGGGCGGTGAACACACCCGCCGTCAGCGCGAGCGCCGCCACACCGACCGCACCGGCCCGGGATCTCTTGCCTGTCCTCATGTTCTGGCTCCTGACATTCATCTGTCGGTACGTGTCTGGCGCAGGGGGTCCGTGCGACGTACGACGTGCGGGTACGTGTTCCTGCGCAGTGCGGGGGCACGTGCTGTGCCCGCCGGGGGGGGGTGGGGTCAGCGGGGGCGGGCCGTGGTCGCGGCGTCGAGCGCGGCGGTCGCGTCCCGCCGGATCTGGCGCAGCAGCGGCGAGGGATCGCCGGCGAAGTAGAAGTGGCCGCCGTCGAAGACCCGCAGGCCCAGGAAGCGCTCGAAGTGGCGGGCCCAGCCGGTCATCGAGGCGGGCGGGGCGGAGCGGTCCGCGCCCCCCGCGTACGCGGACAGCGCCACCGGCAGTACGACGGCGTCCGGATCGGGCCGCCAGGTCTCCACCAGCCGCAGGTCTGCGCGGATGACCGGCTCGAACAGGGCCCACAGATCAGGGTCCTCGAAGACGTCACCGGGTGTGCCGCCGAGCAGCTTCAGACGCTCCCGCAGGTCGGCGTCGGACAACTGGTGGTAGCGCTGACCCTGTCCGCCCGGCTGCGGTGCCGTCCGTGCCGAGAGCCCCGCCCACACCGGCAGCGGCAGGCCCCGCGCGAGAGCCCGCCGGGTGATCTCGTACGTCAGCAGGGCGCCCATGCTGTGCCCGAACAGGGCGTAGGGGCCGTCCAGTTCCGCCTCGATACCGTCCAGCAGATGGTCCGCGAGCCGGCCGGCGTCGGTGATCTGCGCCCTGTCCAGGAGCAGCCCGTGGCCCGGGGCGTCGAGCAGCCGCACATCCCACGACGGGGGCAGAGCGGCGGGCCAGGTGCGGTAGAGCAGGTGCGAGCCGCCCGCATGGTGCAGGACGAACAGGCGCAGGGCAGGTCGTGTGCTGTTCATCGCTCTCCCTCGGATCGGGCCGCGTTCCGGGGACCATAGAACGGCGCCCGCCCGTCGTGTTCCGGCCACCGCGCGCCCTGTGCCGCGGCTGTGGCGGCTCTCGAGCGGGCCTCAGGCACAACACCGCGCCCCCCGCCCCCGGACCGCCCGCCTCCACCGCACACCAGCCCCTCGCCCCCTTGGCCCTCGGCCGCCACCGGCGCCGACGGGCAGCCCCCACTCCGGACCGACACCCCGGCATCCCCGAACCGGCCGCCCCGCCCCCGGCGCGCCGCAACCCGGCCGCCCCGCCACCGGCCCCGCACTCCGGCCGGCCTCGCCGTCCCCGCGAACCGTGCGCCCGCCCCTCTTTCCGCCACCCACACCCACACCGCGCCCACCCACCCCGCAGCCGCGTCCGCAGCCGACCGGCTCCGGCACACCGCGCCCACCCCGCAGCCGACCGGCTCCGGCACACCGCGCCCGCCTGCCGCCGGCGTCGCAGACCGGGCAGGACCCGCCCCGGGTCTCGACCAGGACTCGACCGGCGCCGCGCGAACCATCGCTAGGTTGATGGACGTTGGCACCAGCGACGCGGCCGGCCAGGCCCGTACGACACCTGCGGATCCGCCCACAAGGCCAGGGGTCCCCACCACCGCTCGAACCGGAGCGGACGCCACACGGGCCTGGCTGCCGTACGCTCCCGCCCAGCTCCAGTACCGCGAGGCAGACGATCTCGCATCCGTACGTCATGGACCGGCTGCACCGTCCCGGTCCCGGGCAGCTCCCGAGGGAACGCGAGCGCCCTTCGACGCCGTGGTGTCCGATCGGCCAATCTGCGCCCAGGACAGCGAAGTCCGGCGAAGGGACGAACCGGTGAACGACGACTGGCAAGAACTCGACCAGCCACTGCGCCACGCCCACACCCACAGCTACGTCGGCACGGCACAGGCCGGTGCCCCGCCGCTGCGGCTCGCCGGCGCGGACGACGAGGCGGCGGTCTCCGCCGAACCGCACATAGTCCGCGGCATCGACTGACCCTGCCCGGGCTCCCCGTCCACCGGGCCTGCCCCCCTGCCTCCCTGCGCCCCTCCTTCTCGTGGCGCGGTGTGCGAGGTCCTTGCCCGGAGCGGCACCGCGAGCGCCGTCACCGGTGGTCTCCGCGTCACGGCCCCGCCCGCCACCCGGCCCGCGGTGCCGTGCGCCGAACGCGCCCCGCACCCCCTCGTACGGTCGGGAGCCGTACGTCCCTGCCGCCGGGGCCGGTGCTCCGGGCAGCGCCCGCACGGCGCGGGGAGCACCCGCACGGTGGGGGGACACCCCGCCGACACGACGTGACGGGCCCCCGCAGCGCGGACCCCGAGCGCGCCCGGCCCGCAGCGGCACACGCGCCGGCCGCACCCCAGAACCCCCCGCCTGGCCCGCAGTGGCACATGCGTCGGCCGCCCCGAGCACCCCCCCGCCCGGGCCCGCGGCCACGACGTGGCTCCGCCCGGCGCGACACCCCCCGGATCGGCGTGGGCAGACACCCCGCAGACGCGCGGGCACGGCGCGCCCCCGGTCGGCCGCGAGCGGCTCAGGCCCGCCGAACTCCCCTGCGCCGAGACCCTTTTACGGCACGCCCGAGCCGGCGCACCGCGTGCCTGTGGGACGCCCACGGCCCGAGCGCACCGGCGCCACACCGGCAGGGGAGGGGCTCAGCCCAGCTGCGTCCGCGCACGTCACCTTCCCCGCGGACGAACCGGCTCGGGAGCCAGAGCCAGAGCCGGAGCCGGAGCCAGAGCCGGAGCTGGAGCCGGAGCCCGCCCCGTGGTCCCACACCGCTGCCCGGCCCGGCGCTCCCGCGCGACGCGGCGCTCCCGCGCGTCCCGCCCCGCGCCCGGCCCCGCGTCTGGCGCGCAGCACCCTCCCGGCCTCCGGCACCCCGCCCGCGCGCGCCTCGGCCCCCGTATGGAACACACCCGGGACAGCGGCCCCGGAACCCCTGGGACACCCATGGCCGGCGCTGCCGAACTCCCCGCGGCCCACGTCATGCCGGTCCCGGCGTCAAGCCGCTCTGAACCCGGCCTCCAGCCGCGCTCCGGTCACCCGTCCCCGGGTGCGGGCGGCCGCGCATCGTGGCACAGGAACCCGGCCCGGTACAGAGGATCCCGGCCGGGTGCGGGCCCTTTCCCGGGCGGGGCGGGCGGCGTGGCGGCGGCCCTTGTCGTGCCGGCGGCCCGCTCCTTACGGTCGTGGCAACGCCGGGGTCGCACCGACGCCGGGTGTCCTGTCGACCGGACGCCCGGGTGTCCCGTCGACCGGACAACACCGGCCGGTGAAGCCGCCCGGTGCGCTCTCGCACCCGGCCCGGCGACAGCCCATCCCGAGTCACCTTCATGACGGTTAAGGACGGTGCCAGTTGAGCACGAACCCCTTCGATGACGAGGACGGCCGCTTCCACGTTGTGGTCAACGACGAGGAGCAGCACTCCCTGTGGCCGGC
Organism: Streptomyces sp. NBC_01428; assembly: GCF_036231965.1. Classification (NCBI taxonomy): domain Bacteria; kingdom Bacillati; phylum Actinomycetota; class Actinomycetes; order Kitasatosporales; family Streptomycetaceae; genus Streptomyces; species Streptomyces sp. NBC_01428. The sequence goes on from NZ_CP109499.1 coordinate 8,987,175, forward strand.
GTTCGCCGAGGTGCCCGCCGGCTGGCGTGTGGTCTTCGGCGAGGCGGCCCGCGCCGAGTGCCTGGAGTACGTCGAGTCGAACTGGACCGACCTGCGCCCGCGGAGCCTGCGCGAAGCCATGGCCGCGGACTGAACACCGCACCCACCGAACTGGGCTGACACTGCGTCAGATTGCGGGGCCCGGCCGACGGGCCCCGCGGTGCCCGGGGGCGCCGGTGCGCGCCTGCCGCGTCCCGGCCCACGCGAGCAACCGAGCGAGCCGACCCGGACCGACGGCGGCGACCGGCACCCGGCACGGCCGGGGGAGCGGTCAACGACCGCGCGAACACTGCGAGTTGGGAGATGAAGTTGTGACGGGCGCTGCGAGAACTGCGAGCAGGTACAAGCCGAGGCCGCACACCACGGGAGAGCCGGCCCAGCGCGATGTGGTCCTGTCCTTCGTGGGGACGCACGCCACGGTGCAGAAGTCGGGAATGGTCTTCCCGCAGAATCTCTCCGAACGGTCCTGGGAACAGATCGGGGCCAACCTGCGGGAACTGGTGAACTCCTCGGCCTGGTGGCTCGCCGACTGGCTGATCTACGGAGAGGCCACCTACGGGTGGCGGCGCTACAAGGAGGCCGTGGAGCGGACCGGGCTCGACTACCAGACCCTGCGCAACTACGCCTGGGTGGCCCGCCGTTTCGAGCACGACCGGCGGCGCGACAGCCTCAGCTTCGCCCACCACGCCGAGGTGACCCGGCTCTCCCCGCCCGAGCAGGACTACTGGCTGCGCAAGGCGGAACAGCAGAAGTGGTCGCGCAACGAACTGCGCCGCGCGGTGCGCGCCAGCCTCGCCGTGCAGAGCGGAGAGCACGCCGAGCTCCCCGAGTCCGCCGGCGACGGCGGGCAGGACGCCACCACCGGGTCGCCGCGGACGGCCGGGCAGGGCGGGAGCAAGGTCACCACGCTGACCATCGAGCTGTCCGTCGGCCAGCTGGAGTACTGCTCCAAGGCCGCCGCCGCCCACGGACTGCCCGTCGACAAGTGGGTGGCCCGGATGCTGGCGAGCGCCGAACGCCAGAGCGCCTGAGAGCGCACCGCCCCGGCGTGCCCGGGGCGAACCCCCTGCCCAGGTGCCGCGGGCGCACCGCCCGACCGGACACCGCACACATCGGAGTCAGTTGATGATCCTTCAGGGAAAGCGGGTGGCCCTGCCGCCCTCGCCCGTCGTCCACCGGCGGTTCGAGGAGCACGCCAGGGCCACCCCCGACGCCCTCGCCGTCGTGTGGTCCGGCCGGCAGGTGACGTACGCGGAACTCGACGCCCGGGCCAACCGGTTCGCGCACTTTCTCACCGCACACGGCCACGGCCGCGGCGCGAAGGTCGGCATCTGCCTCGACTACTCGATCGACATGATCGTCGCCATCCTCGGCACCCTGAAGGCCGGCGCGGCCTACGTGCCCTTCGACCCCGCCTACCCCGCGGCCCGCCTGCACCTGCTGCTCGGCCAGGTACCCGACCTCGCCCTGATCGTGGCCTCCCCGGCCACGGCCGCCATGGTCGAGTCCGCGGGCGCCGAGGTCATCGACCTCGAACAGCTCGCCGGCCACCTCGCGACCCTCCCGGCGACCGGCCCCGACGTCCACGTCACCGGCGACGACCTCTGCTACGCGGTGTTCACCTCCGGCTCGACCGGCACCCCCAAGCTGGCCGCGGTCCGCCACGAGGGCTGGTTCAACCTGATGAACTGGCTCCAGCTCGAATACGGCCTGCACCGCGGCTCCCACAACCTGGTCGTCTCCGCCTTCGGCTTCGATCTCTCCCAGCGCGCCCTGATGACCCCCCTGTTCTGCGGCGCCACCCAGCACCTGATGGCCAGCCGCAACTTCGACGCCATGCTCGCCCACCGCATGCTCACCCAGTACGACATCCGCGTCGTGCACTGCGCCTCCAGCACCCTGTACCTGCTGGTCGACTGGGAGAACGCGCGTGGCGGCGACGCACTCGCCCGCCTCGACTACGTCCTGTTCGGCGGGGAACCCCTCAAGAGCGAACGCCTCACCCGCTTCGCGCGCCGCCCCGGCACCACCGTCACCCTGCTGCACCAGTACGGCGTCGCCGAGTGCACCGATGTCGCCACCTCCTACGACCTGGCCCACTACCGGCCCGGCGAGCACGACATCGCCCCGGTCGGCCGGCCCGCCCACAACACCGTCATCCACCTCCTGGACGCCGACCTGCGCGAGGTCCAGGCAGGCCAGTACGGCGAGATCTGCATCTCCGGAGCCGGCGTCGGCGCGGGCTACCTGGGCGGCAGCGGCCCCGAGAACGCCAAGTTCACGACCGTCGACGTCGAGGGGACACCGCTGCGCCTGTACCGCACGGGGGACCGTGGCCTCATCGACGACCGCGGCCAACTCGTCGTCGCCGGACGGATGGACGCCCAGGTCAAGGTACGGGGCATGCGCATCGACCCCACCGACGTCGAACGCGCCCTGGGCCGGCTGACCGGCGTCCGCGAGGCGGCCGTGGTGGTCACCTACAACGACGGCGGCGAAGCCGAACTGAACGCGTTCGTCGTCCCCTTGGGCAACGACCTCGCCGAGGACGATCTGCGCACCCGCCTGCTGTGGACCCTGCCGCGGAACATGGTGCCGTCCCGGTTCACGAACATCCTGCGCCTTCCGCTGAGCCCGCACGGAAAAGTGGACCGCGCCGCCCTGGCGGACGTCTGCCGCACCCCGTACGCCGGCAGCAACTCCATTGCATGAAAGGGCCCTTGGCCGTGACGACAACCGAGAGGAACGCGATGACCGCCGACCGCGTCCGCGCCATCTGGTGCCGGGAACTCCAGCGCGACGACATCACGCCGGACGACGACTTCTTCGCCCTGGGCGGCCAGTCCCTGATCATGGTCAGCATTCAGGGCGCATTCATCGAGGAACTGGGCGCCGAGGTCCCCATGGACCAGATGTTCCTCAACCCGACCGTGGCGTCGATCGCCGCCTACATCGACTCCCAGGCCGCCCTCGCCCCGTAACCACCACCCCCTCGCCCGCCCCGGGCAGACACGGGGGGCCGTCCCGCCGGCGGGACACCCGCGGCATGCCCGCACCCTTTTCAACTCCCTCCGCCCAAGCCCTTTCACGGCCCGCAGGATCTCTTCATCCCGCCCGCCCGGGCCGGATAGCCTCGAATGCGTCCACGGCCACCGCCCCCCTTCTTTTTCTTTTTGCGGCCGGCCGCAGCGAACAGCGCACCCCTTTCACCCCGGCACGGTTCGGCCGCGGCCGAACCGTGCCCAAAAACAATCCGGTAAGAGAGGCGCCATGTACGACGTGATAGTCATAGGTGCCCGTTGTGCGGGTTCGCCGACGGCCATGCTTTTCGCACAGCAGGGCTATCGCGTCCTGCTCCTGGAGAAAGCGCGCTTCCCCCAGGACACCCTCTCCTCGCACTACATCCACCAGCAGGGCATCGCCCTGCTCAACCGGTGGGGCCTGCTGGACAGGATCCGCGACTCGGGCGCCCAGCCGATCACCCACCAGCGCTACGAAGGCCCCGGCGTACGCATCGAGGGCTTCTCCCTGCCCATCGACGGCCTGCGCACCACCTACGCGCCCCGCCGCTACGTCCTCGACCCGATCCTCGCCGACGGCGCCGTCGCGGCCGGCGTGGACTTCCAGCAGGGCTGCGCGGTCAACGACCTGCTCTTCGACGGCGACCGCGTCACCGGCGTGCGCTACACCACCCCCGCCGGCACCGTCACCACCGAACAGGCCCGCCTGGTCGTCGGCGCGGACGGCATGCGCTCCCTGGTCGCCCGCAAGACCGGCGCCCCCAACGTCATCGAACACCCGCGGATGACCTGCACCTACTACAGCTACTGGTCAGGCGTCCCCTCCGACTTCGAACTCTACGAGCGCACCGGCCGCTGGATCGGCGTCCTGCCCACCAACGACGACCTCACCCTGCTCATGGCGTACTTCCCGCAGGAGGACTTCGGCCAGGTCCGCAAAGCCGTCGAACCCGCCTACCTCGACGCCTTCCGCACCACCGCCCCCGAACTGTACGAACGCATGCAGGCCGGCGAGCGCGTCGAGCAGCTCTACGGAACCGGCCACCAGGACAACTACTTCCGCAAGGCCTACGGCCCCGGCTGGGTCCTGGTCGGCGACGCCGTCAACCACAAGGACTCCATCACCGCCCGCGGCATCACCGAAGCCTTCGTCCAGGCCCAGACCCTCACCGACGCCATCGGCCAGAACCTCCACGAGGACACCGCCCTCAAACCGGCCCTGCGCCGCTACGAGAACAGCCTGGGCGACGAGGCCCTCAACCACTACCAGGGCGCCCTGAACGTCGCCGAACTCAAGCCCGAGGGCCGCACCGACATGCTGCGCAAACTGGTCGGCCACCAGCAGCACATCGACCGCTACTTCTCCACCCTGTCGGGCGCGTGCTCCATCGACGACTTCTACAACGACGAACTGCTGACCCTGCTCGACCAGAGCTGACGACCTGCCGACCCGCTCCCTGGTAACGCCGAATTTGGAGACATGATGATCCCGTTGTCGTTCGCGCAGCGCCGGCTGTGGTTCGTGGACCGCTTCGAAGGCCCCTCGCCGACCTACAACGGCGCGTTCGCCCTGCGGCTGACCGGCGAACTGGACGTCGACGCACTGCGGGCGGCGCTCCACGACGTCGTCGACCGGCACGAGGTGCTGCGCACGGTCATCGTCGAGGACGACGACGGCGTCCCCCACCAGCAGGTCCTGGCCCACGGACACGAGCAGGTCACCCTGCCCCTGAGCGAGGTCACCCCCCGCACACGGGACGCGGCCGTCGACCGGGCGGCCAAGCAGACCTTCGACCTGGCCACCGACGTCCCCATCCGGGCCGTCCTGCTGCGCTGCGCACCCCGCGACCACACCCTGGTCCTGGTCGTCCACCACATCGCCCTGGACGGCGAGTCGCTGGGCCCCCTGCTGCGCGACCTCACCACCGCCTACACCGCCCGCCGCGACCACCACGCCCCGCGCTGGCAGCCACTGCCGGTGCAGTACGCCGACTACACCCTGTGGCAGCAGGACGTGCTGGGCCAGGAGTCCGACCCCGACAGCCTCGCCGCCCGCCAACTCGACTACTGGCGCCAGGCGCTGGCCGACCTCGCACAGCCGCTGGCCCTGCCCACCGACCACCCCCGCCGCCGGACGGTCAGCTCACGCGGCGACCTCGTCGAGTTCCCCCTCGAACCCGGCCTGCTGCGCGCCGTGGAGAAACTCGCCGCCGAGCAGGACACCACCGTCTCCATGGTCATGCAGTCCGCCCTCGCCGTCCTCCTGCACCACCTCGGCTGCGGCGACGACATCCCCCTGGGCGCACCGATCGCCGGCCGCACCGACGAGGACCTGCGCGACCTCGTCGGCTTCTTCGTCAACACCTGGGTGCTGCGCGTCGACCTCTCCGGCAACCCCACCTTCCTCCAGCTGCTGCACCGCGTCCGCGAACGGGCACTGGCCGCCTACGACAACCAGGACATGCCCTTCGAACGGCTCGTGGAGCGCCTCAACCCCGACCGCTCCACCGCCTACCACCCCTTCTTCCAGGTGATGCTCGCCTGGCAGGAGCCGCTGGGCGAACTCCACTTCGCCGGCCTGGACGTCACCTCGCAGACCCTGGAGACCGGCACCGCCAAGTTCGACCTGTTCTTCAACATGATCCCGGACAGCTCCGGCGGCGCCGGGGTACGCCTGGAGTACGCCACCGACCTCTTCGACCAGGACACCGTCCGCGCCCTCGCCGCCCGCTTCGTACGCGTCCTGGCACGGCTCACCGCCGACACCGCACGCGGCGTCAGCAGCATCGACGTCCTCGACGACAGCGAACGCGACCAGCTCCTGACCTTCACCACCCCCACCGCCGCACCGCACGGCAGCGGACAGACGGTCCCCGACCTGTTCGAGGCCCAGGTACGGCGCACCCCCGACGCCCCCGCGCTCGTGTGCCAGGGCCGCACCCTGACCTACCGCGCGCTCGACGAACGCGCCACCCGCATCGCCCGCGAGCTCACCCGCCGCGGCGCCGGCCCCGAGGACCTCGTCCTGCTCGCCCTGCCCCGCACCGAGGACCTCGTCGCCGGCCTCCTCGGCATCCTCAAGTCCGGCGCCGGCTACGTACCGATGGACCCGCAGTACCTCAGCGCCCGCGCCCGCACCATCCTCGACGAAGCAGCCCCGCGCTTCGCCGTCACCGACACCGCCACCTGGCAGGACATGCCGCCCAACACCGTCGAGGCCCTCCACCTCGACGACCGGGCCCTGTGGAGCGCCCCCGGCACGGCGCAGGAACGGGCCGCCCACGGCACGGCGCCCGCCCCCGGCAACCTCGCCTACGTCATGTACACCTCCGGCTCCACCGGCACGCCCAAGGGCGCCGCGATCACCCACCGGGGCGTCGTCGACGGCATCCGCGCCCTGGCCCGCACCGTCGGCGCCGGACCCGGCCGGCGCATCCTCGCCGGCACCTCCGTCAACTTCGACGTGTCCGTCTTCGAACTCCTCAGCGCCCTGAGCACCGGCGGCACCGCCGAACTCGTCCCCAACGCGCTGGCGCTGGCCGAACGCGACCACTGGGACGGCCACATCATCAGCGCCGTCCCCTCCGTCCTGGGCGAACTCGTCGGCCACCTCGACAAGGCCCCCGACGTGGACACCGTCGTCCTCGCCGGCGACGTCCTGCCCGCCCGCCTGGTCCGCCAGGTCCGCGAGGCACTGCCCGGCGTGAACATCGTCAACTCCTACGGGCAGAGCGAGAGTTTCTACGCCACCACGTTCACCCTCACCGCCACCGAGGACCTCCCCGACGGCGACGTCACCCCCATCGGCAGCCCGCTGCCCGCCATGCGCGCCTACGTCCTGGGCCCCGGCCTCGCCCCCGTACCGCACGGAGTGGTCGGCGAGCTGTACGTCGCCGGGAGCTGCCTGGGCCGCGGCTACCACGGCCGGCCCGCACTGACCGCCGACCGCTATGTCGCCGACCCCTACGGGCCCGCCGGCGAACGCATGTACCGCACCGGCGACCTGGCCCGCTGGAACACCGACGGCCACCTGGAGTGCGTGGGCCGCGGCGACGGCCAGGTCAAGGTACGCGGCTTCCGCATCGAGACCGCCGAGGTCGAAGCCGCCATCACCCAGCACCCCGGCATCAGTGAGGCTGTCGTCATCAGCCGCACCGTGCCCTCCGGGGGCCGCCGGCTCGTCGCCTACGTGGTGCACACCGGCGAAGGCGCCGTCGGCGACGACGGCGCCGGCGGCATCGGCGACGTCGACGTGCAGTCCGGCGCCTCGGCCGCCGAACTGCGCAAGTTCGTCGCCGCCCGCCTGCCCGACTACATGGTGCCCTCCGCGTTCGTCGCGCTGGGCCGCCTGCCGCTGGGACCGACCGGCAAACTCGACCGCGCCGCGCTGCCCGAACCCGAGTTCCAGGGCGAGACCTACCGTCGGCCGCGCACCGAGGCCGAAACCGTCATCGCCGCCGCCTACGCCGACGTCCTGGGCGTCGAACGCGTCGGCATCGACGACGACTTCTTCGCCATCGGCGGCGACAGCCTGCGCTCCATCCAGGTGGTGGCCCGCGCCCGCGCCCGCGGCCTGAACCTGACCACCCGCGAGATCTTCGAGTGCCGCACCGCGGCCCGCCTCGCCGAAGCGGCCGGCGCCCACCGCGATCAGGCACCCGTCCTGGCCGAACTCGACGGCGGCGGCGTCGGGGAGCTCCCACTGCCCCCGGTCGCCCGGCACGTCTTCGAACACGGCGGCGGCACCGACCGCTTCGCCATGGCGATGGCCCTGGACCTGCCCGACACCATCGACGCGGACACCCTGGCCGCCACCCTGGACGCCGTCCTGGACCGCCACGACCTGCTGCGCGCCCGCCTCGTGCCCGACACCGGCGCCGGCGAACCGGTCCTGCTCGTGCCGCCGCCCGGCAGCGTCCACGCCCACGACCTGATCCACCGCGTCGACTGCGACGGCCGCTGGGAGGAGCCCGCCCTCCTCGAGGCGGCCCAGCAGGAACTGCACGACGCCGTCGGCCGCCTGAACCCGCGGGCCGGCCGCATGGCCGACTTCGTGTGGTTCGCCCCCACCCCCGGCACCACCGGCCGTCTCCTGGTGGTCCTGCACCACCTGGTCGTCGACGGCGTCTCCTGGCGCATCCTCATGTCCGACCTCGCCGAGGCCTGGCAGCAGGTCCGCTCCGGCAGCACCCCCGACCTGCCCGCCGTGGGCACCTCCGCCCGCCGCTGGGCCGCCGCCCTCCAGGACGAGGCCCTCTCACCGCGGCGCGAAGCCGAACTCGACTACTGGCGCGACCTGCTCGAAGCACCCAACCCCCCGCTGGGCAGCCGCCCCTTCGACCCGGCCCTCGACGTCATGTCCACCCTGGACACCGTCCGCATCGACCTGCCCGCCGACGTCACCGAAGCCGTCCTGACGACCCTGCCCGCCGCGTTCAACTCCACCGGCACCGACGTCCTGCTCGCCGCCCTCGCCCTGGCCGTCGGCCACTGGAACGGCACCGGCCACCCCACCCTGGTCCGCATGGAGGGCCACGGCCGCGAGGACCACGTCGTGCCCGGCGCCGACCTGTCCCGCACCATCGGCTGGTTCACCAGCATGTACCCGGCCCGCGTCGACGTGTCCGGCCTCGACGTCACCGACGCCCTGACCGGCGGACCGGCCGCCGGACAGGCGATCAAGCGGGTCAAGGAACAACTGCGCACCGTCCCCGACAAGGGCCTGGGCTACGGCCTGCTGCGCCACCTCAACCCGGAGACCGCCGGCCAGCTCGCCGAACACCGGGCCCCGCAGATCGGGTTCAACTACCTCGGCCGGATCTCCGCCTCCGACGTGCCCGAACACCTGCGCGCCGACGGATGGGGCCCCGCCTCCTGGTCCGCCGACCTGATCCCGCAGCCCGACCCGGACCTGCCCGCCCTGTCCGCCCTGGAAGTCAACTCCCTGGTCACCGACACCCCCCAGGGGACCCGGCTGCAGGCCGCGTTCATGTTCCCCACCGGACTCCTCACCCGCGAGCGGACCACCGACCTCGCGAACCTGTGGGTACAGGTGCTGCACGGCATGGCCGCACACGCACAACGCCCCGACGCCGGCGGACTGACCCCCTCCGACGCCCCCCTCGTCACGGTCCGCCAGGACGAGATCGAGGCCTGGGAGCAGACCTACGGACCGCTCAGCGAGGTATGGCCGCAGGCCCCGGGACAGTCCGGCATCCAGTACCAGGCGGCCCTCGCCGACGGCTCCTTCGACGTCTACCACATGCAGTTCGTGCTGCACCTGAGCGGACACGTCGACCCGGCCCGCATGCGGGCCGCCGGCCAGGCCCTCCTGGACCGCCACCCCAACCTGCGCTCCGCGTTCCTGGCCACCGACAACGGCGAGCCCGTCCAGGTCGTCGCCGACCACGTCACCCTGCCCTGGCACCACCACGACCTGAGCGGACAGGACCCCGCCGCACAGGACACCGCTCTGGACCAGGCACTGGCCGCCGACCGCGCCGACCAGCTCGACCCCACCCGGCCCCCACTGATCCGCCTCGCCCTGCTCACCTGCGGAGGCCGGCAGGCGAAACTCATCGTCACCGCACACCACACCCTCTTCGACGGCTGGTCCTCACCGATGGTGATCACCGACCTGGTCCGCCTGTACTCCAGCACCGAGGACCTCCCCGCGGCCCGCAGCTACGGCGACTACCTGGCCTGGCTGTCCGCGCAGGACCAGCAGGCCTCCGCCGCACGCTGGAAGAGCGAACTGGAGGGCTTCGACCAGCCGACCCTGGTCGCCCCCAACGCCGCCCTCAAGGGCACGTCCTCGGCCCTGGGCCGCGTCGAGGTACCCCTGTCGATCGACAAGGGACGCGAACTGGCCCGCCGCGCCGCCCAGCTCGGCGTCACCCTCAACACCCTCCTGCAGGGCGCGTGGGCGATCCTGCTCTCCCAGCTGACCGGACAGCAGGACGTGGTGTTCGGCGCCGCCGTCAACGGCCGCCCCGCCGACCTGCCCGGCTCCGACGAGATGGTCGGCCTGTTCATCAACACCCTGCCCACCCGGGTGCGCTGCCTGCCCGAGCGCAGCATGGGCGAGGCCATCACCGACCTCCAGGACCGCCAGACCGCCCTGCTGGACCACCACCACTACGGGCTCGCCGACATCCAGCGCGACATCGCCCTGCCCGCCCTGTTCGACACCCTCATCGTCTTCGAGAACTACCCCATCGACCGTGAGGGCATCGTCGACGCGAACACCTCCGCGGGCTTCACCATCGACAGGATCCGCCCGTTCGCCGGCTCCCACTACCCGCTCACCCTCAACTCCGCCGACCCCTACCTGCGGCTCTCCCTGGACTACCAGAACAACCTCTACGACCGGCCCGCGGCCGAGGAGATCGCCGCCCGCCTCGTCCGCGTCCTGGACCAGCTCCTGGCCGACCCGCACACCCGCCTCGGCGCCGTCGACGTCCTGGCCGAGACCGAACGCGACTGGCTGCTCGAGACGGTCAACGACACCGCCGAACCCACCCTGGAAACCGGCCTGGTGGACACCCTGGCCCGGCACGCGAAGGCCACCCCCGACGCGCTCGCCGTCACCGCCGAGGACCGGTCGCTGACCTACCGCGAACTCGACGAGGACACCAACCGCCTCGCCCACTGGCTCACCGGCCGCGGGGTGGGACCCGAATCCCTCGTCGCCGTCCGCCTGCCCCGCACCGCCGGCCTCGTCATCGCCCTGCTGGCCGTCCTGAAGACCGGCGCCACCTACGTGCCCGTCGACCCCGACCACCCGGCCTCACGCATCGCCCACATCCTCGACGACTCCCGCCCCGCCCTCGTCCTGGACGCCGACACCCTCACCGCGGCCGCCGACGACCTCACCGCCCAGCCGGCGACGCCCCTCGCCACCGTCGTCCACCCCGACCAGGCCGCCTACGTCATCTACACCTCCGGCTCGACCGGAAAGCCCAAGGGCGTCACCGTCACCCACCGCGGACTCGCGAACTTCCTGGCCACCATGGCCCGCCGCTTCCCGCTCACCCCCGCCGACCGGCTCCTCGCCGTGACCACCGTCTCCTTCGACATCGCCGGCCTCGAGCTGTACCTCCCGCTCCTGTGCGGCGCGGGAATCGTCCTCGCGGACAAGGACACGATCGCCCAGCCCGCCGCCGTCCTGAAGACGATGCGCGAGCACCACGTCACCGTCGTCCAGGCCACCCCCGCCTTCTGGCAGATCCTCCTCATGGAGGAACCCGACGCCGCCCGCGGCCTGCGCATCCTGGTCGGCGGCGAAGCCCTGCCGCCCCAACTCGCCCGCACCCTGGCCGCCCAGGCCGCCGACGTCGCCAACGTCTACGGCCCCACCGAGACCACGATCTGGTCGACCAGCACCCACATCGGCCCCGACACCGGCGTCCCGCCCATCGGAACCCCCATCGGCAACACCCGCCTCTACGTCCTGACCGCACGCCTGGAGGCCGCCCCGCGCGGCGTGCAGGGCGAGCTGTACATCGCCGGCGACGGCCTGGCCCGCGGCTACCAGGGCCGCCCCGACCTGACCGCCTCCCGCTTCGTGGCCTGCCCCTTCGGTGCGCCCGGCGAGCGCATGTACCGCACCGGCGACCTCGTCCGCTGGGGCGAGGACGGCCGCCTGCAGTACATCGGCCGCACCGACTTCCAGGTCAAGATCCGCGGCTTCCGCATCGAACTCGGCGAGATCGAGCACGTCCTGGCCGAACACCCCGCCGTCGCCCAGGCCGTCGCGATCGTCCGTGAGGACCGCGTAGGCGACCAGCGCCTCGTCGCCTACGCGGTGCCCGCCGGCAAGAGCGACCCCACCACCCTGGACGTCCCGGCCCTGATGGCTCTGCTGCGCGAACGCCTGCCCGAGTACATGGTCCCCGCCGCGATCGTGCCGCTCGCCGCCCTGCCCACCTCACCGAGCGGAAAACTCGACCGCGCCGCCCTGCCCGCCCCCGACCACGGCGAAGCGGCGAGCGGACGGGCACCCGCCAACGAACGCGAGGAAACCCTGTGCCGGCTCTTCGCCGACCTGCTGGGCCGTGAACAGATCGGCGTCGACGACGACTTCTTCGCCAGCGGCGGACACTCCCTGCTCGCCACCCGCCTCAGCGGCCGCATCCGCAAGGAATTCGGCATCGACTCCAAGGTCACGATGGTCTTCCGCAACCCGACCGTCGCCCAACTGGCCCTGCGCATCGCGGAGCTGACCGCCCCCGACCAGAACCGCCCCCGCCGGGCGAACCGCCCCCAGCTGCGCCAGATGACTGTGCAGGAGTAGCCGATGATCCCGCTGTCGTTCGCCCAACGCCGGCTGTGGTTCCTCCACCGCCTGGAGGGCCCCTCCGCGACCTACAACATCCCCTTCGCGCTCCGCCTGGAGGGCCCCCTCGACACCGCCGCACTGGCCGCCGCCGTCACCGACGTCGCCACCCGCCACGAAACCCTGCGCACCCTGATCGTGGAGGACGCCGACGGCACACCGGGCCAGCAGATCCTGCCCCCCGACGAAGCCGTCCTGCCCTTCACCGTCACCGACACCACCCCCGGCGAACTGGACGCCGCCCTGGACACGGTCCTGCGCGCCGGCTTCCACCTGGAGTCGCAACTCCCGCTGCGCACCACCGTCTTCCGGCTCGCCCCGCAGGAACACGTCGTCGCGTTCGTCTTCCACCACATCGCCGTCGACGGCGCCTCCATGGCCCCCTTCCTCACCGACCTGGTCACCGCCTACACCGCCCGCCGCCAGGGCCGGCCCCCGCACTGGACGCCGCTGCCCGTCCAGTACAAGGACTACACCCTGTGGCAGCGCCAGCTCCTGGGCGACGAGGACGACCCCGAGTCGGTCGCCGCCGCACAGATCGACTACTGGCGCACCGAACTCGACGGCGTGCCGCAGCCGGTCCAGCTACCGCTGGACCGGCCCCGCCCCACCCTGCCCGGCCACCACGGCGGCCACGTCTCCTTCACCCTGGAACCCGAACTCCTCACCGGCATCGGGAAACTGGCCGCCGACCACGGCGCCACCGCCCCCATGGCCGCCCAGGCCGCCCTCGCCCTGCTCCTGCACAAACTCGGCGGCGGCCACGACGTGACGATCGGCAGCCCCATCGAGGGCCGCGCCGACGAACAGCTCGACGACCTCATCGGCTTCTTCGTCAACACCTGGGTCCTGCGCGCCGACCTCGCCACCGCCCCCACCTTCGCCGACCTCCTCGAACAGGTACGGGAGAAGGCACTCGCCGCCTACGACAACCAGGACCTGCCCTTCGAACGCCTGGTGGAACTCCTCGGCCAGGACCGCGCCACCTCCTACCAGCCGCTGTTCCAGACCATGCTGGCCTGGCAGTTCGTGTGGCCGCAGATCCACCTGCCGGGCCTGAACGCCACCCCGCTCGCCGCCGACACCCGCTCCGCGAAGTTCGACCTGTTCTTCAACATCGTCCCCGACGCCGACGGCGGCGCCTACGGACGCCTGGAGTACGCCGGCGAACTCTTCGACCAGAGCACGGCCGCCGCCATCGCCGACCGCTTCGTACGCGTCCTGCGCCACGTGGTCACCGCCCCCGACGCCCCCCTCACCGCCCTCGACGTGCGCACCGACGCCGAACGCGAGGACCAGGCCCGCCGCAACGACACCGCCACCCCCCACGCCGCCACGACGCTGCCCGAACTCCTCGCCGCGCAGAGCACCCGCACCCCCGACGCCCCCGCCGTCATCCACGCCGCCACCACCCTGACCTACCGGCAGCTCGACGAGCGCGCCGGCCGCCTCGCCGCCCACCTGCGCGCCCACGGGGCCGGCCCCGACGTGCTGGTCGCCGTCGCCCTGCCCCGCACCGCCGACCTCGTCGTCGCCCTCCTGGCCGTCCTCAAGGCCGGCGCCGCCTACCTGCCCGTCGACCCCCGGCACCCGGCCGCCCGCACCCGCCTCCTGCTCACCACCGCCCGGCCCGCCCTGCTGCTCACCGACCGCGCCACCGCCCCCCAAGCGGGCCTCGACGCGGACGCGGCGCCCCTCCTGCACCTCGACGACCTCGATCTCACGGGCCCCGCCCCCCACCTGCCCGCGGTGCGGGTACGGCCGGACGACCTCGCCTACGTGATGTTCACCTCCGGCTCGACCGGCACCCCCAAGGGCGTCGCCGTCACCCACGCCGGCGTCGTCAACGGCATCACGGACCTGCGCCGCACCGTCCACGCCGGACCGGGGGAGCGGATGCTCGCCGCGACCTCGGTGAACTTCGACGTCTCCGTGTTCGAGATCTTCACCGCCCTCACCACCGGAGCGAGCGTCGAGATCGTCCGCGACGTCCTCGAACTCGCCGAACGCGACGCCTGGTCGGGCACCACCATCAGCGCCGTACCCGCCGTGTTCTCCGCCCTCCTGGACCACATCACCCAGCATCCCGGCAGCCTGCGCCTGACCGTGGACACCCTGATCCTCGCCGGCGAGGCCCTGACGGCCGACCTGGTGGACAAGGCCCGCACCGTGCTGCCCGGCGTACGCATCGTCAACGCCTACGGACAGACCGAAAGCTTCTACGCCACCACCCACACCCTGCCGGCCGGGCCCGCCCCCACCGGGGCGCTGCCCATCGGCAGGCCCCTGGCCAACCTGCGCACCCACGTCCTGGGCCCCGACCTCACCCCCGTCCCGCCCGGCGTGATCGGCGAACTCCACGTCGCCGGAATCCTCGCCCGCGGCTACCACGACAACCCGGCCGCGACCGCCCAGCGCTTCCTGCCCGACCCCTTCGGCGCGCCCGGCGAACGCATGTACCGCACCGGCGACCTGGCCCGCTGGGACACGGACGGCCACCTCGTCTACGCGGGACGCGCCGACACCCAGGTCAAGGTCAACGGCATCCGCATCGAACCCACCGAGATCGAGACCGTCCTGGCCCGCCACCCCGCCGTCGGCCAGGCCGTCGTCACCGTCCACCAGGACCCCGCCGCAGGACCCCGCCTGGTCGCCCACCTGGCGCCCCCGGCCACCGCCGAGGAGGCCGCCGCGCCGGCCGGCATCGACGAGAGCGACGTGCGGCGCTTCGCCGCCCGGCACCTGCCCGACTACATGGTGCCCGCCGCCCTCCTCACCCTGGAACGCCTCCCGCTGACCGCGAGCGGCAAAATCGACCGGGCCGCGCTGCCCGCCCCGGTGTTCACCAGCGCCGGACACCGCCCGCCGCGCACGGCCACCGAACAGATCCTGGCCGAGGTGTACGCCGACGTCCTGGCCGCCTCCCGGGTCGGCATCGACGACGACTTCTTCACCAGCGGCGGCGACAGCATCCGCTCCATCCAGGTCGTCGCCCGGGCCACGGCACGCGGCGTGCGGATCAGCACCCGCGACATCTTCGAGCACCGCACCATCGCCCGGCTCGCCGAACTGACCGAGGCCCGCGGCGCCGAGCAGCAACCGGTCCTGGCCGAACTGCCCGGCGCCGGCGTCGGCTGGGCCCCGCTGACCCCGACCGCCGCCCACGTCCTGGCCCTCGGCGCGGGCACCGGCCGGTTCTCCATGTCCGCCCTGCTGACCCTGCCCGACGGCATCACCCCCGCACAGCTCACCGCCACCCTGCAAACCCTCCTGGACCGGCACGACGTGCTGCGCTCCCGCCTCGTCCGCCTCCAGCCCGGCCTGCGCATGGAGCCCCCCGGCACCGTCGACGCCGCCACCCTGCTCCACCGCAGGCCCTACGACCCGGCAACCGTGCAGGGCGAACTCGACGCCGCCGCCTCCCGACTGGACCCCGACACCGGCGTGATGGCCCAGTTCGTCCACCTCACCGACGACACCGGACCCGGCCGGCTCCTCCTCGTACTGCACCACCTCGTCGTCGACGGCGTGTCCTGGCGGATCCTGCTGCCCGACCTGGCCGACGCCTGGCAGCACGTCCGCGACGGCCTCGAACCCCCACCCGCCCCCGCCTCCACCTCCCTGCGCCGCTGGGCCCACGCCCTGGCCGAGACGGCCAACACCCCCCAGCGGGAAGCGGAACTGCCCCACTGGCAGGAGATCCTCCGCGACGGCGAACCACCCCTGGGAAGCCGCCGCACCGACCCCGCCCAGGACACCGCCGCCACCACCGACACCGTCCGCGTCCGCATCCCCGCCGACACCACCCACACCCTGCTGACCACCCTGCCCGCCCTGTACCGCGGCGGCGCCGACGACGCCCTGCTCACCGGCCTCGCCCTCGCCCTCGCCCGCTGGCGCGCCCGCCACGACACCCCCGCCCCCGCGACACTGGTCCGCCTGGAGGGCCACGGCCGCGAGGAACACCTCGTCCCCGGCGCCGACCTGACCGCCACCATCGGCTGGTTCACCGCCATGTACCCGGTCCGCCTGGACCTCGCGGGCCTCGACCTCGCGGACGCCTTCGCCGGCGGCCCCGCCGCCGGAGCAGCACTCAAGGCCGTCAAGGAACACCTGCGGGCAGTCCCCGACAACGGCCTGGGCCACGGCCTGCTGCGCCACCTCAACCCCCGCACCGCCCCCGTGCTCGCCGCCCTGCCCCAGCCGCAGATCGGCTTCAACTACCTGGGCCGCGCCTCCACCGCCGACCTGCCCGAACACCTGCGGGGCGCCGGCTTCACCCCCGACACCGGCCACCAGGACCTGATCGCCGCCGACGACCCGGACATGCCCGTCCTGTCCGCCCTGGAGATCAACGCGGTCGCCGCACCCACCGACGAAGGCGACGAACTGAGCGCCTACTTCGGCTTCGCCACCGGCGTCCTGACCCGCCCGCAGGTCGCCGAACTCGCCGACCTGTGGGTCAAGGCCCTGACCGCCCTGGCCCACCACACCACCACCGACGGCGCCGGCGGCCTCACCCCCAGCGACGTGCCCCTGGCCGAGGTGTCCCAGCCCCAGATCGACACCTGGGAGCAGCGCCTGGGCCCCCTGGACCAGGTGTGGCCGGTGACCCCCGCCCAGTCCGGAATGCTCTTCCACACCCTGCTCGCCGCGACGTCCACCTTCGACGCCTACCGCATGCAACTGGTGTTCCACCTCAGCGGCACCGTCGACCCCCGGCGCATGCGCCGGGCCGCACAAGCCCTCCTGGACCGCCACAGGGGCCTGCGCGCCGCGTTCCTCGACCGCGCCGACGGCGAACCCCTCCAGGTGATCCCCACGACGGTGCCCCTTCCCTGGCAGCACCTCGACCTCACCGCCCACCCCCTGCCCGAACGCACCGCGGCGTTCGAGGACTTCCTCCGCCAGGACCGGGCCGCCCCCTTCGACATCACCACCCCGCCCCTGCTGCGGATCGCCCTCGTCCACCTGGAACCCGGCCGCACCGAACTGGTACTGACCGCCCACCACGCCCTCTTCGACGGCTGGTCCACCCCCCTGCTCCTGCAGGACCTCCTGCTCCTGTACGCGTCCGACGGCGACGCGGCCGCCCTGCCCGCCCCCCGCGACTTCGGCGACTTCCTGACCTGGCGCGCCCGCAGGGACGAACAGGACTCGGCACGCGCCTGGGCCGCCGAACTCGACGGCCTGAGCGAACCCACCCTGCTGGCCCCCGGCGCCGGCGACACGGGAGACGAAGGCCTCGACGAGGTCGACGTCCCCCTCCCGCCCGAGCTGGCGAGCGAACTGGGCCGCTGCGCCACCCGCCTGGGCGTCACCGCCAACACCCTGCTCCAAGGCGCCTGGGCGCTGCTCATCGGCCAACTCACCGGACGCCGGGACGTGGTGTTCGGCGCCACCGTCTCGGGCCGCCCGGCCCAGGTCACCGGCGTCGAGTCGATCGTCGGCATGTTCATCAACACCCTGCCGGTCCGCGTCGCGCCCGCCCCCGGCGAGACCCTCGCCGGCCTCCTGAGCGGCCTGCAGAGCCGCCAGGCGGCCCTGTCCGACCACCACCACGTGGGCCTCACCGACATCCAGCAGCCCACCGGCCTGCCCGCCCTCTTCGACACCCTCGTCGTCTTCGAGTCCTACCCCGTCGACCAGAAGGGCCTGCAAGCAGCCGGCGACGCCACCGGCGGCCTCACCGTCACCGGCCTGCGCCACGCCACCGGCACCAACTACCCGCTCACCCTGACGGCACTGGTCGAACCCCGCCTCGCGCTCACCCTGCAGTACGCGCGCTCCGTCTTCGACCGCGACACCGTCGAGGACTACGCGGCCCGCCTGGTGCGCGTCCTGGCCCGGCTCGCGGACAACCCCGACCTGCCCGCCGCCCGCCTCGACACCCTCACCGACGGCGAACGCGAGCGGCTCCTTCTCGACTTCAACGACACCGCCGCCCCCACCCCCGACACCACCATCAGTGCGCTGATCGAACAGCAGGCGGCCCGCACCCCCCACCAGAGTGCCCTCGTCGCCGACGACACCACGCTCACCTACCAGGAACTGAACCGCCGGGCCGACCGCCTCGCCCACCACCTGGCCGAGCACGGCGTGGGAGCGGAGTCACTCGTCGCACTGTCGCTGCCCCGCACCGCGGACCTGGTCATCGCCCTGATCGCCGTCCTCAAGGCGGGCGGCGCCTACCTGCCGCTCGACCCCAAGTACCCCGGACAGCGCCTCGCCGCCATCCTCAGCGACGCCCGGCCCGCCCTCGTCCTCACCGACACCGCCACCTCCGCCCTCCTGCCCGACCACGAGGCCCCCACCGTCCTGATCGACACCCTCGACCTGCCCGACCCGCCCGCCACCGCACCCCGACAGGCCGTGCACACTCAGCAGTTGGCGTACGTGATGTACACCTCCGGCTCCACCGGCCGGCCCAAGGGCGTCGCCATCACCCACGCGGGCGTCGTCAACGGCGTACTGCACCTCGCCGACCGGCTGGGCCTCGGACCGGGCAAGCGGCTCCTCGCGGGAGCATCGGTCAACTTCGACGTCTCGGCGTTCGAGATCTTCACCACTCTCGCCACCGGCGGCACCGTCGAACTGGTCCGCGACGTCCTGGTCCTGGCCGAGCGCGAGCACTGGAGCGGCAGCGTCATCTCCACCGTGCCCTCCGCCTTCGCCGAACTCCTCGACCGGATCAGCGGCCGCACCCAGGTGGACAGCGTCGTCTTCGCCGGCGAAGCCCTGCCCACCACCCTCGTCGACCGCACCCGCCAGGCCTTCCCCGGCATACGCGTCCTCAACGCCTACGGCCAGAGCGAGACGTTCTACGCCACCACCCACACCGCCACCGACACCCCCCAGGACACCGGGGCGGGCGGCAGCATCCCGCTGGGCACCCCGCTCGCCAACATGCGCGCCTACGTCCTGGGCCCCGGCCTCACCCCGGTCCCGCCCGGCGCGGTCGGCGAACTGTACGTCGGCGGGGCCATCGGCCGCGGCTACCACGACCGCCCCGCCCTGACCGCCGCCCGCTTCGTCCCCGACCCCCACGGCGCGCCCGGCGCCCGCATGTACCGCACCGGCGACCTCGCCCGCTTCACCGCCGAGGGCCTGCTGGAGTACGCGGGCCGCTCCGACGCCCAGGTCAAGGTGCGCGGCTTCCGCGTCGAACCCGGCGAGATCGAGGCCGTCCTCACCACCCACCCGCACCTCGCCCAGGCCGCCGTCATCACCCGCGGCACCGGCACCGCCACCCGCCTGATCGGCTACGCCGTACCCGCCCGGGAGACCACCGCCCAGGAGATCCGCCGCTTCGCCGCCGAGCACCTGCCCGACTACATGGTGCCCTCCGCCGTCGTCCTGCTGGAGCGGCTGCCGCTGATGCCCAACGGCAAACTCGACCGGGCCGCCCTGCCCGAACCCGAGTACACCGGCGCCCCCTACCGCGCCCCGCGCACCCCCCGCGAGGAAACCCTGGCCGCCCTGTTCGCCGAAGTCCTCGGCCTGGACCGGGTCGGCATCGACGACGGCTTCTTCGAACGCGGCGGACACTCCCTGCTCGCCACCCGCCTCATCGCCCGCGCCCGCGCGGACATGGGCATCGAAATACCCATCCGCACGATCTTCGACCTGCCCACCGTGGCCGAACTCGCCACATGGTCCCAGGAATCGGCCGCCCCCCGCCGCCCCAGCCTGCGCCAGATGTTCGCAAAGGAGTGAACGTTGACTTCTCCCCCTCATAGAAGAGGGGGATTCCTATGGCTCGCGCCGTGGGGTTTCCTGCTTCGTCGCCGACTGCCCGCCCGGAGTGCTCCGTTGAGGTCTTACACCAGCTCCACAGGCTGTCACCGCCAGTCCGGCGGCCAGCAGGTTCTTCGCCGCGTTCACGTCCCGGTCGTGGGTCGCGCCGCAGTCGCAGGTCCAGGTACGGACATGCAACGGCATCTGCTTCTTGAGGGTGCCGCAGCGGGAGCACAGTTTGGAGGAGGGGAACCACCGGTCGACGGCGATCACCTCGCGCCCGTACCACCGGGCTTTGTACTCCAGCAGGCTCCGGAAGTCTGCCCATCCCGCGTCCGAGATGGCTCGGGCCAGGTTCCGGTTTTTGACCATGTTGCGTACGGTCAGGTCCTCGATCACGAGCGTTTGGTTCTCACGTACGAGTCGAGTGGTCAGCTTGTGCAGGGTGTCACGGCGGCGGTCGGTGATGCGGGCGTGGATCTTCGCGACTCTGCGGCGGGCTTTGGCCCGGTTCGCGCCGCCACCGGAGGCCTTCTTCGCCAGTCGGCGCTGTGCCCTGGCCAGGGCAGCGCGGTCGCGGCGCTCGTGCCTCGGATTGGTGATCTTTTCGCCGGTCGACAGAGTCAGCAGGTGGTTCAGGCCGACATCGATACCCACGGCCGTGTCCGTTGCGGGCAGGGGCTGTACGGACGGATCGTCGCACAGCATCGAGACGAACCAGCGTCCGGCCGAGTCCTGGGAGACCGTCACCGTCGAAGGGGACACGCCGGCGGGCAGCGGCCTGGACCAGACGATGTCCAGCGGTTCACGCATCTTCGCGAGCGTCAGCCGGCCGTCCCGGAAACGGAACGCGCTGGTCGTGTACTCGGCGGACTTCCGCGACCTCTTCCGGGACTTGAACCTCGGATACTTCGCCCGGCGGGCGAAGAAGTTGGTGAACGCCACCTGCAGGTGCCGCAGGGCCTGCTGCAGCGGAACCGACGACACCTCGTTCAGGTAGGCCAGTTCCTCGGTCCTCTTCCAGGCCGTCAACATCGCCGAGGTCTGGTTGTAGTTCACCCGCTCCTGCCGCGTCCACGCCTGCGTCCGCGCGGCCAGCGCCAGGTTGTAGACCTTCCGCACACACCCGAACGTGCGCGACAGCTCGGCTGCCTGCGCATCAGTGGGACAGAAGCGGTACTTGAACGCCCGCTTCACGACAGTGGTCACAACTCACAAACTAGCGCCACCGTTTGTAGGAAAGCCGACGCGCTGGTCAGAGCGCTGTACTCCGCCTCGACGTCACATCAGCCCACACCCTGCTCCGCAGGAGACCGCTCTTTTCCCGGTCTGATGGCCGGGCTGCCCATGGAGGAGTTCCGATGATCCCGCTGTCATACGCCCAACGCCGCATGTGGCTCCTGCACCAACTGGAGGGCGGAGCGGCGACCTACAACATCTCGGCGGCGTTCCGGCTGACCGGCCCCCTCGACCAGGACGCCCTCACCGCCGCCCTGCGCGACGTGGCCGAACGGCACGAGATCCTGCGCACCCTGTACGCCCTCGACGACGCCGGCGAACCCTGCTCACGGCTCCTCGCCGCGACGGACACCGCACAGCAGGTCCGGGTGCGTGACGTGCCGCCCGCGGACGTGCCCGCCCTCATCGACGAGGCCGTCGCGCACCGCTTCGAGCTGACCGCCGAACTCCCGTGGCGCGCCGACATCCTGCGCTGCTCCCCGAACGAACACGTCCTGGTCCTGGTCATCCACCACATCGCCTCCGACGGCAGCTCCAGCGCCCCGATGATGCGCGACCTGTTCACCGCCTACACCGCCCGCACCCGGGGCGGCACACCCGACTGGGAGCCGCTGCCCGTGCAGTACAAGGACTACGCGCTGTGGCAGCGCGAGGTCCTGGGCGACCCCAGGGACGCGGGCAGCCTCGCCGCCGCCCAGGTCGAGTACTGGCGCAAGGAACTCGCCGGCGTCCCGCAACCGCTGAACCTCCCGCTGGACCGGCCCCGGCCCGCCGAGGCCGGCTCGCACGGCGACACCGTCCCCCTGCACGTCGACACCGCCACGACCACCGTCCTGCACCGGCTCGCCAAGGAACACGGCACCAGCATGTCGATGCTCCTGCAGGCCGCCCTGGCCGTCCTGCTCGGCAAACTCGGCGGCGGCGACGACGTGACGATCGGCTCCCCGATCGCCGGCCGCACCGACGAAGCCCTGGCCGACCTGATCGGCTGCTTCGTCAACACCCAGGTCCTGCGCGCCGACCTGGCCGACAACCCCGCCTTCACCAGCCTGCTGGCCCAGGTACGCGACAAGGCGCTGGCCGCCTACGAGCACCAGGACGTGCCCTTCGACGCGATCGTCGAGGCCATCAACCCCGAACGCTCCGCCGCCTACCAGCCGCTCTTCCAGGTGATCTTCTCCTGGCAGAGCTACGAGAAGCCCGGCTTCGAACTCGACGGCCTCGACGTCCGCTTCGAGCAGGCCATCCCCGAGACCGCCATGGTCGACCTCACCTTCTTCCTCACCACGGACGAGGCCGGAGCACTCCGCGGCGACCTGCAGTACGCCACCGACCTCTTCGACCGCGAGACCGCCCAGGAGATCTCCGCCCGCCTCACCCGCGTCCTGGAACAGTTCGCCGCCGACCCCTCCCTGCGCGTCAGCGACATCGACGTCCTCAACGCCCGCGAACACCAGCGCCTCACCGACGCCACCACCGCGGGCGCCCCGATCGAGGACACCACCCTGGCCGCCCTCTTCGAACGCCAGGCGGCCGCGCACGGCGACAGCGTCGCGGTGGTCTGCGAGGACACCACCCTCACCTACGGCGAGGCCAACGCCCGCGCCAACCGCCTCGCCCGCCACCTCGTCACCCGGGGCGTGGGCCCCGAGTCCCTGGTCGGCATCTGCCTGGAACGCTCCGCCGACCTCGTCGTCGCGATCCTCGCCGTCCTCAAGGCCGGCGGCGCCTACCTGCCCATCGACCCCGACTCCCCGGCCGACCGCATCGCCTACCTGATCCAGGACGCCGACCCCGTCCTCCTCCTCACCACCAGCACCACCCACGCCGCCCGCGACCTCGCCCCCCACCTGCCGCGCCTGCACCTCGACACACCCGACGCCCCCACCGAAACCGCCGACGCCGGTGACCTCACCGACGCCGAACGCCGCAGCCCGCTGCGCCCCGACCACCCCGCGTACGTGATCTACACCTCCGGGTCGACCGGCCGCCCCAAGGGCGTCCTCGTCCCGCACCGCAACGTCGTCGGACTCCTCACCGCCGCCCAGGACTTCGCCTTCGGCGCCGACGACGTGTGGACCCTCTTCCACTCCTACGCCTTCGACTTCTCCGTGTGGGAACTGTGGGGCCCGCTGCTGCACGGCGGCCGCCTGGTCGTCGTCCCCTACGACGTCTCCCGCTCCCCGGAGGACTTCCTGCAGCTCCTGGCCCGCGAACAGGTCACCGTCCTCAACCAGACCCCCTCCGCCTTCTACCAGCTCATCCAGGCCGACGCCCAGCACCCGGGCCGCGAACTGGCCCTGCGCTACGTGGTGTTCGGCGGCGAGGCCCTGGACCTGAACCGGCTCGGCGACTGGTACGAACGCCACGCGGACGACGCGCCCCTCCTGGTGAACATGTACGGCATCACCGAGACCACCGTGCACGTCACCCGCATCGACCTCGACGAGCACGCCGCCGCCCGCTACCGCGCCAGCGTCATCGGCCCGGCGATCCCCGGCCTCGCCGCCCACGTCCTGGACGCCGGCCTCAAGCCGGTACCCGCCGGCGTGACCGGCGAACTGTACGTCGCCGGCTACGGCCTGGCCCGCGGCTACCACGGCCGCCCCGGCCTGACCGCCTCCCGCTTCGTCGCCTGCCCCTTCGGCGCGCCCGGCGAGCGCATGTACCGCAGCGGCGACCTCGTCCGCCTCAGCCGGCACGGACAGCTGGAGTACGTCGGCCGCGCCGACTCCCAGGTGAAGATCCGCGGCTTCCGCATCGAGCTCGGCGAGATCGAACACGCCCTGGCCGGCCACCCCGCCGTCGCCGAGGCGGCCGTCCTGGTCCGCGAGAACGGCGACGGCGACAAACGCCTGATCGGCTACGTCGTCCCCGAACCCGGCACCGCACCGGACACCGCCGCGCTCACCGCCCACCTGCGCGAACGCCTGCCCGACTACATGGTCCCCGCCACCCTGATCACCCTGGAGCACATCCCGCTCACCTCCAACGGCAAACTCGACCGGCGCGCCCTGCCCGCCGAGGACACGGCCGCCGCCGCGACCGGCAGCGGACCGCGCAACTCCTACGAGGAACGGCTGTGCGCCCTGTTCGGCGAGCTGCTGGGCGTGGAGCAGGTCGGGGTCGACGACGGGTTCTTCGCGCTCGGCGGCCACTCGCTGCTGGCCACCCGCCTCAGCGTCCGCGTCCGCGGCGAGTTCGGCATCGACATCCCCATCAGGACGATCATCAAGTACCCCACGGTCGCCGAACTGGCCGCGCTGATGCTCGCCGGCGGTGTCCCCGCCGACGACGCCGACTCCTTCGCGGTCGTACTGCCCCTGAACAGCGACCCCGGCACCGGGAAGAAGCCGGTGTGGTTCTTCCACGGCGGCGGCGGCCTGGGCTGGGCCTACTACAGCTTCGTCACGCACCTGCAGGACCGGCCCGCCTACGCCCTGCAGTCCCGCGGCTCCGACGGCGCGGACACCCTCGCCTCCAGTGCGAAGGAGATGATCGACGACTACGTCACCCAGATCCTGCGCACCCAGCCCGAGGGCCCCTACAACCTCATCGGCTGGTCCTACGGCGGCACCGTCGTCCAGGCCGTCGCCGACGCCCTGGACCGGCTCGGACACCAGGTCGCCCTGGTGGCGATCCTGGACGCGCAGCCCGGCGGCCACGGATTCCGCGAGGTCCACGCCGGCAAGGACTCCGCCGACTACCGGGCCGAACTCGAGGACGACTTCAGCCAGTACATCCGCCTGGGCGGCCGGCAGGGCTTCCTGGACACCATGGCGAAGGTCCTCGCCAACAACGCCGCCCTGATGATGGACTTCGAATCGCCCGCCTACCGCGGCGACGTGCTGTATTTCAACGCGGCCCAGGAGGACACCTCCTACGCCCACCTGTGGCGGCCCTACGTCCTGGGCGCCCTGGACGTGCACACCATGAACGCCTCGCACCACGAGATGCACATGCCGGCGCCGGTCGCCGAGTTCTTCGAGATCGCCCGCGACCGGCTGGCATGACCGGCCGGCCGCCCGGTGCCCGGCACCGGACCGACACACGATCACACCGAACGGATGGGGGTGGGCCGCGGTGAGCGGACCCCGGACACAGCAGGAAGACCCGGAGCAGGCCACGCTGCTGTGCGTGCCGTTCGCGGGAGCAGGACCCTCGTTCTTCCACCCCTGGCGGGAGCTGTCCGCCGGCCGGTGGCGCGTCACCTCGGTCGAACTGCCCGGCCGGGAGCGGCGGATCCTGGACACGCCGTACCGCAACGTCGTCGAGGCGGCCAAGGGCTCCATCGACGACATCGTCGCCGACCTCGGCGAGGGCACCTCCACCGTGCTGTTCGGACACAGCCTGGGCGCGGTCCTCGCCTACGAACTCGCCCACCTGCTCACCCACCGCGGCGTGCACGTCGAGCGCCTGGTCGTCAGCGGCTCACCGGGCCCCTGGACCCAGCGCGAACGCCGTGCGACGGGCCTGCCCGACGAGGAGTTCCTCGCCCGCGTCGAGGAGTTCGCGGGTTTTCGGCACGAGGCCCTGGACCACCCGGAGATGCGGGAGCTGATCCTGCCGGTCCTGCAGGCCGACTGCGAGATGCACGAGAACTACGTCCCCTCCACCGACACCCCCCTCGCGGTGCCGGTCTGCTCCCTGCGCGGCGCCTGGGACGGGCTGGTCACCGCGGCCGAGGCCCGCCAGTGGCAGGACGCCACCACCGCCGGCTTCACCTACGCGGAGTTCCCCGGCGACCACATGTACCTCGTCGACCACGGCCGCGACATCCTGGACACCATCACCGCCCAGTCCGCCCAGTCCGCCCGGGACGGCCACTAGCCCCGCCCCGTACCCCGTGACGCCCTCAACTCCCTTGCCAGACAGGGCAGTTGAGGGCGTCGTCGGTAGCGGGGGAGGGGAGGGGAGGTGAAGGGGGGAGGGGAGATTGCGTACCCGGAGTCCCGCGGGGCCGGGGGGACCGGGGAGGCCGGCAGGCCCGCGAGGCCGGGGGCGGGGAGTGTCGGTCCGGGGCGGGGCCGGGTCCCGCCCCGGCGCGCCGGCCGCGCACGACGACGGCGGCGGCCGTCACGACCCTTCAGCGGGGTCGTGACGGCCGCCGTCACCCGACGGGGGAGCGGGGCGCTCAGGAGGGCGGCAGGCCGGGCCCGAACCAGGTGGTGAGCGCCCTGCGCAGGGCGGCGAGGTCGGGGCCGCCCGCAGTGGTGGCCCAGGCGACGTGGCCGTCGGGGCGGATCAGCAGGGCGGCGGGAGCGGGGATCTCACCGGCGGCGGGCACGAACCAGTGGTCGTCCTCGCTGACCGCCTCGACGACGTCGACGCGATCGGCCCAGGCGGCGGCCGCCGCCGTCACCTCCGCGCCCGCGCCCAGATCGAGCAGCACGGGCCGGCCCGCGTGCAGCAGTTCGCTGACACCGGTGATGCCGCCCGCCGTCTTGAGGTCCGCGTCGGGAACCCGGCGGCCCGACAGCAGGTGCCCGTCGTCGGCCGGGTAGCGGATGTCCAGGGCGGTGAGCATGTGCCGCAGATGCCGGTTGACGTCGTCGAAGACCATCAGCGAGCCGAACACCTCGCGCAGCGCGTCCGACTGCGGGCCGGGGCGGGCCAGCGCCGACTGCGCCCGGGTATTGTTCAGCACCCGCTCCGCGACCGGATGACGCTCGGCGTGGTAGCTGTCCAGCAGGCTCTCCGGAGCCCGGCCGCGCACCACCGAGGCCAGCTTCCACCCCAGGTTGACCGCGTCCTGCACGCCCATGTTCAGACCCTGGCCGCCGGCGGGGAAGTGGATGTGCGCGGCGTCCCCGGCGAGCAGCACCCGGCCCTGGCGGTAGCGGTCGGCCTGGCGGGCGGCGTCGTTGAACCGGGAGATCCAGCGCGGGCTGTGCATGCCGTAGTCGGTGCCGGCGAGCCGTACCAGCGAGTCCCGCAGCTGCTCGAAGCTGGGCGCCTCGTCACGGTCGGCGACCCGGTCGTACTCGGAGGTGATCACCCGGTACCAGCCGGGCTCGAAGGCGATCGCCGAGAAGTCGCCGCCCGCGCAGCGCCGGATCCACACGTAGTCCTCGGGCAGGCCGGGCAGTTCGACGTCGCCGATCAGCGCCGTCATCGTCGCCTCGGTGCCGGGGAAGCCGATGCCGGCCATTTTGCGCACCGTGCTGCGTCCGCCGTCGCAGCCCACCAGGTAGCGGGCGCGCAGCGTCCGCTGTCCGGGGCCGGCCGCACCCACCTGGACGCTCACGCCGTTCCCGTCCTGGTGGATCCCGGCGACCTCGGCGGAGCGCAGCACCCGCACGCCGAGTTCGCCCGCCCACTCCTCCAGCAGCCGCTCGATGGTGGACTGCAGGATCATCAGCGGATAGGGGTGACGGGACTCCGACTCCTCGAAGTCCAGGTAGAGGCCGGAGAAGTGGCCCACCGGCTGCAGTTCACCGGCCGCCAGGAACCGGTCCAGGACACCGCGCTGGTCCAGCACCTCCAGGGTCCGCGAGTGGATCCCGCCGGCCCGTGACTCGCCCGTACGCTCCGCGAGCCGTTCGAGGACCATCACGTCGACGCCCGCCAGCCGCAGCTCGCAGGCGAGCATCAGGCCCGTCGGCCCGGCACCCGCGATCACCACCTCGGCGTCCATGCCGGTGTCCCTCACGTCGTTCCCCCTTCGATTCCGCTGGGCCTTCGACGTCGTTGCGTCGCCTTCACGTTCACGCCCCCGCCCTCGGCCGGTCAACGCGGTCCCGCGCCCGCACGCGGCACGGCAGGGCGCACTTGCGCCGTCCCGCCGGCGGGACACCCCGCCCCGCGGCATCCCGCGCGGGGAAGGGGCCGGGGACGGTGCGCGGCGGGCAGCGTGCAGGCCGGCCCGTCCACCCTCAACCCCACCGGCCGGCCCCCACCGGGGCGGTGCCGGACCCGGTGTGGGCGGGGCCGGCGGCGGGTGACACTCCAGTCGGCCATGCGGCGAACGTGTCTCGCCGGCGGGACAGCACACCCGACCCCGGTGGCCGCGCGGACGGTGACGGCCCGACAGGTAAACACCGGACGCGAGCGGGCACTTTCGATCGGCGGAGGAAGGAACCGGCCATGGAATCGGCGCCGCAGGTGATCCACCCGCGAGGTGGACAGGACGAGACCGCACCACGCCAGGAGGCGCCCTCGGGCGGCCCGGTGCCGCTGGTGGACGAACTCGCCGCGCTGTGGGGGGAACTCCTCAACTGCCCCGAGGTGGGGCGGGACGACGACTTCTTCGCCCTCGGCGGCAACTCACTGACCGGCATCAAGATCATCGAACGGGTGGCGCAGGACTACGGCGTCCAGCTGTCCGTCCGCGACTTCTACCTGGCCCAGACCCCGGCCCGCGTCGCCGAACTGATCGAGCGGGAAAGGGCCCGGACATGAGACTGACGCCGGGTCCCGCGCGCGACATCGACCTCGATGCCGTCGACCTGTTCGACCTGGACCTCTACACGTCCGGCGACCCGCACCCCGTGTGGGACCTGATGCGCGCCAAGGCGCCCCTGCACCACCAGGTGCTGCCCGACGGACGGGAGTTCTGGTCGGTCACCCGCTACGAGGACGTGTGCCGTGTCCTGGGCGACCACCGCGAGTTCACCTCCGAACGCGGCACCGTCCCCACCCACCTCGGGCAGGACGACGTCGCCGCCGGCGTGCTGATGACCTCCACCGACCCGCCCCGGCACACCGAGGTCCGCAGGCCGCTGGGCTCCAAGCTCACCGCCCGCGCCGTCCGCTCCTGGGAGGACTCCATCCGCCGGACGGTGGTGCGCTTCCTCGAACCGGCCCTGGACGGCGAGGTGTTCGACCTCGCCGAGCGCGCCCTGCTCCTCCCGGCGATCGTCACCGGACCGCTGCTGGGCATCCCGGACAAGGACTGGGCCGAACTCGTCCAGCTGACCGCGATGGTCACCGCCCCCTCGGACCCGCACTTCCAACTGGGCAGCGAGGCCGCCACCCTGGCCATCTCCCACCACGAACTCGTCACCTACGTCACCGAGTGGGTCAAACGCCGCCGGGCCTCCGGCGACCAGGACGACAGCCTGCTCCACCACCTGATGAGCGTCCGCCCGGGCGGCGCACCGCTGAGCGACGAGGAGATCGCCCTCGACGGCTACAGCATCCTGCTGGGCGCCAACGTGACGACCCCGCACACCGTCTCGGGCACCGTGCAGGCCCTCATCGAGCGGCCCGAACAGTTCGACAAGGCCCAGGCCGACCCGACGCTGATCCCCAACCTCGTCGAGGAAGGGCTGCGCTGGACCTCGGCCGCCTGCAACTTCATGCGCTACGCCGTCACCGACGTCCCCATAGCGGGCGGCATCATCCCCGCCGGCGCCGCGGTCGTCGCCTGGATCGGATCGGCCAACCGGGACGCCTCCCAGTTCCCCGACCCGCACACCTTCGACATCACCCGCCCCAACGCCAAACGCCAGGTCGCCTTCGGCTTCGGCCCGCACTTCTGCATCGGCGCACCGCTGGCCCGCCTGACCCTGCGCGTCTTCTTCGAGGAACTCCTCGACCGGTTCGCCTCCCTCGACCTCGCCGGCGAACCGGAACACCTGCGCTCCTACTTCATCGCCGGCATGACCCACCTGCCCATCGCCGCCCAGAAACGGCCCACCCCATGACCGCCGCCCCCGCCACCGCCCCCTCACCGTGGTTCGTGCGGCCCCCCGCACCCCCCGTACCCGGCGGGCCGGCCACCCGCCTGTTCTGCCTGCCCTTCTCCGGCTCCGGGGCCTCCGCCTTCAGCGCCTGGCCGGCCACCGTCGGCGACGCCGAGGTCTGCCCCGTGCAGTTCCCCGGCCGCGAGAACCGCCTGGCCCACCCCCACTACGGCACCTACGAGCAGCTCGCCGCCTCCCTCGTCGACGCCCTCACCCCCCTGCTGGACACCCCGTTCGCGTTCTTCGGGCACTGCGCGGGCGCCCTGCCCGCCTACGAGAGCGTCCTGCTGCTGGCCGAACTCGGCCTGCCCACCCCGCAGTGCCTGTTCGTGTCGGGCCAGCCCGCCCCCCACGAGGCCGCCCGCGACCGGATGCTCTCCCTGACCGACGACGAACTGCGCACCGAACTGGAGACGTTCCTGCGCGGCCGGGGCATCGAACCCCGCCCCGACATGATCGACATGGGCATGTTCGTCCTGCTGCGCGACCACGCCGCCGCAGGCGCCTACCGGCGCACCGAACCCGCCCGCGTCGACTGCCCCGTCGTCGTCCTGCACTGGAGCCAGGACGAGGACGTCAGCCTCGAAGACCTCCAGGGCTGGCGCCACTACGCCGACTCGGTCGAGATCCGGGTCGTCGAGGGCGGCCACTACGACTTCATGGACGCGCCGCAGGACCTGCTCACCACACTCGCCCGCGGACGATGAACGCGCCGCGGCCCGGCGCGGGCCGTGCGCCGAGGCAACCGGAAGGGATACGTATGAGTGGCACAGCCACTGCCATCGCCGTCATCGGGATGTCGTGCCGCTTCCCCGGCGTCGACGGCCTGGACGCCTTCTGGCGCCTGCTGACCGAGGGCGAGTCGACCCTGGGAACGTTCCCCCCGCAGCGGGCGGCCGACGCCCGCCCCTTCCCTGCCGGCCACCCGGACGCCGACACCCTCACCACGGGCTCGTTCTTCGACGCCGTCGACGGCTTCGACACCGACTTCTTCACCACCGGCGCGGCCGAGGCCGCGGCCATGGACCCCGCCCAGCGGCTGGGACTCGAACTGGCCTGGGAGGCCGTCGAGGACGCCCGCATCCCCGCCCACGCGCTCGCCGGCCGCGACATCGACGTCGTCGTGGGCAGCGCACCCTCCGGCTACGAACTGCTGCGCACCCTCTCCGGCGCCGACCGTGACGACCACTACGCCGCGCTCGGCTCCAGCGGTGCTCTGATCGCCAACCGGATCTCCGCCCTGTTCGACGTGCGCGGCCTGAGCGTGTGCGCGGACTCCGGCCAGTCCTCCTCCCTGGTGTCGCTGGCCCTGGCATGCGACCGGATCGCCGCCGGCGCCGTCGACATGGCGATCGCCGGCGGCGTGCACCTGATCGTCGACCCGCAGGCGGGACTCGGCCTGGCGAACCTGGGCGCCCTGTCACCCGAGGGACGCTGCTTCACCTTCGACGAACGCGCCGGCGGCTTCGCCCGCGGCGAGGGCGGCGCGTTCGTCGTCCTCAAACGCCTCGACCTCGCCGTCGCCGACGGCGACCCCGTCCACGCCGTGGTCCGCGGCTGGGGCGTGAGCAGCGGCGGAGCCTCGACCCGGATGCCCGACCCCAGCCCCGAAGGACAGGCCGCCGCCATCCGCGCCGCCCTGCGGCGCGCGGACATCGACTTCGACAGCGTGGACTACGTCGAGGCCCACGGCACCGGCACCCGGCTCGGCGACCCGGCCGAGATCGCCGGCCTGCGCGCGGTGTCCGAACACAGCGGCCGCAGCCGCCCCCTGGTCGTCGGCTCGGTGAAGACCAACGTCGGACACCTGGAGCCGGCCGCGGGCATCACCGGCCTGGTCAAGACGGCACTGTGCGTGGAGCGCGGCCACCTGGTGGCCAGCCTCAACTTCCGCACCCCCAACCCCGCCATCCCCGACTTCCTCGACGACTTCGAGGTCCTCTCGGCCCCCCGGCCCTGGCCCGGCACACCCGGCCGGCCGCGCCGCGCCGGCGTGTCCGCGTTCGGCATGGGCGGCACCAACGCCCACGTCATCCTCGAACAGGCCCCCACCCCGGCCCCCGCACCCCAACTCCCCGCCAACGAGGAGGACATGAGCCCGGCGGGCGGCTTGGGGACACTCCCGTGGGTGCTGTCCGCCCGCACGCCGCAGGCCCTCGCCGAACAGGCGGCCCGCCTGCGCGACCACGTGGCCGCCGACCCCTCGCTCAGCGCCGCCGACGTGGGCCACTCGCTGCTCGCCACCCGGGCACGGTTCGAGCACCGCGCCGTGGTCCTGGGCGAGAGCCGCCAGGAAGCACTGGAGGGCCTGGCCCTGCTCGCCGCCGGCGCCGCCGCGGCCCGCACGGTCCGCGGCACGGCGAGCGGCGCGAGGGGCCCGGTCGTCTTCGTCTTCCCCGGCCAGGGATCCCAGTGGCCCGCCATGGGCAGACAGCTCTACACGCAGTCACAGGTCTTCGCCCGCTCGATCGACGCCTGCGCCAAGGCTCTTGAGCCGTTCGTGGACTGGTCGCTGGTGGACGTCGTGACCGGCGCGCCGTCGGCCGCCCCGCTGGAGCGGGTGGACGTCGTCCAGCCGGCCCTGTTCGCGATGATGGTGTCGCTGGCCGAACTGTGGCGCTCCCTCGGTGTGGTCCCCGACGCCGTGATCGGGCACTCCCAGGGCGAGATCGCCGCGGCCTGCGTCTCGGGCGCCCTCACACTGGACGACGCGGCACGCGTCGTCGCCCTGCGCAGCCAGGCGCTGAAGGCACTGGCCGGACTCGGCGGGATGAGCGCGGTCGCCGCCCCCCGGGCCTGGGTCCAGGAACGGCTGGAGCACTGGCCGGGCCGGCTGTCGACGGCCGCCGTCAACGGGCCCGCGTCCGTGGTGATCTCCGGGGACGACGAGGCACTCGACCAGTTCGCCGCCGAGGCCGCCGCCGACGGGGTCCGGGTGCGACGGGTCAAGGTCGACTACGCCTCCCACTCCCACCACGTCGAACGCATCCGGGAACACCTCCTCGCCGACACCGCGGGCATCGCACCGCGGGAGGCGGCGGTCACCTTCCACTCCACGGTCACCGCGACCGCCCTGGACACCCGCACCCTGGACGGCTCCTACTGGTACGACAACCTGCGCTCGCAGGTCCGCTTCGCCGACGTCGTCGACACCCTGATGCGCGAACCCGGCGCGGTGTTCGTCGAGGTCAGCCCGCACCCCGTGCTCCAGGTGGCGATGGAGGAGGCCGCGGACACGCTGGTGGCCCCGCCGCTGCTGGCGAGCACCCTGCACCGCCGCGACGGCAGCGCCGCAACGGTGCTGGCCTCCCTGGCCCAACTCCACGTGCGGGGTGTGCCGGTGAACTGGACGCCCGCGTTCGCCGGACACCGCCCGCGCACCGTCCCCCTGCCCTCCTACCCCTTCCAGCGCCGCCGGTACTGGCTGACCGCCCCCGACGGCCCGGACGGCCCCGGCATCCCGGCGGCCGCCGCACCCGCCCCGGGCACCAGGACCGCGGACCTCACCTCGCAGGCGGCGGTACTGGCCCTGGTGTGCGCCGAGACGGCGGCCCTGCTGGGCGTCAAGGACGCGGGCATCACGGGCGCCGACATCGCGGCCCGCCCCGAGGACACCTTCAAGGCGCTGGGCTTCGACTCCGCGATGGCGGTGGGCCTGCGCGGCCGGCTCGCCGCGGCGGCGGGCCTGCGCCTGCCGGCCACCGTCGCGTTCACCTACCCCACCGCGCACGCGCTCGCCCGCCACCTCTTCACCCTGCTGCAGCCGCAGACGCCCGCCGCCCCGCGGCCGGACACGCAGCCGCCGGCGGCCGAGGAGACGCGGCAGGCCCCGGATGTGCCGGACGTGCCGGGCGGGCCGCAGAGCGGCAGTGACGACGATCTGTACGCGCTGATCGAGCGCGGATACGTGTAGCAACACCGTTCGTATTGGCAACTGTTGGGGGAGGCCCTGGTGGAGGATGTCGACAAGCTCCGGTCCTACTTGCGACGCGCCGTCGGCGACGCGCAGGAGCTGCGTGAGCGGGTGCGCGAGCTGGAGGAGTCCGCACGCGAGCCCATCGCGGTCGTGGGCGTGGGGTGTCGCTTCCCGGGCGGGGTGACCTCGCCCGAAGGGCTGTGGGACGTCGTGTCCGACGGCGTGGACGCGATGGGCGACTTCCCCCGCGACCGCGGCTGGGACCTGGACGCGCTGTACGACCCGGACCCCGAGGCACACGGCAGGACGTACACCCGCACCGGCGGATTCCTGGACGGCCTCGCCGAGTTCGACGCGCCGTTCTTCGGGATCAGCCCGCGCGAGGCGCTGGCGATGGACCCCCAGCAGCGCCTCATGCTGGAGACCTCCTGGGAGGCGCTGGAGCGGGCGGGCATCGACCCGGCCGGCCTGCGCGGCTCGCCGACCGGCGTGTTCACCGGCCTGTACGCCGTCGACTACGGCCCGCGGATGGGCGGCGGGGCGGCCGGCGACGTGGAGGGCTTCGCGATCGCCGGCACCTACACCAGCGTCGCCTCGGGCCGGGTGGCCTACGTCCTGGGGCTGGAGGGCCCGGCCCTGTCCACCGACACCGCCTGCTCGTCCTCGCTCGTCGCCGTCCACCAGGCCGTGCGGTCCCTGCGTTCGGGGGAGTGCACGCTGGCCCTGGCGGGCGGGGTCTCCACGCTGCCCACGCCGGGCCTGTTCGTGGAACTCGCCCGCCAGCGGGGCCTGTCCGAGGACGGCCGGTGCAAGGCGTTCGCGGACGCCGCGGACGGCACCGGCTTCTCCGAGGGCGCGGGCGTCCTGGTCCTGGAGAAACTCTCCGACGCCCTGCGCAACGGCCGCCGTATCTGGGCGGTGATCCGCGGCTCCGCGGTCAACCAGGACGGCGCCTCCAACGGGCTGACCGCGCCCAGCGAACTGGCGCAGCGGCGCGTCATCCGCGCCGCCCTGGCCGACGCCGCACTGCCCGCCGCCGCGGTGGACGCGGTGGAGGCGCACGGCACCGGCACCCGGCTGGGCGACCCGATGGAGGCTGAGGCCCTGCTCGCCACCTACGGCCAGGACCGGGAGGCGGACCGCCCGCTGTGGCTGGGGTCGCTGAAGTCGAACATCGGCCACACCCAGGCGGCGGCCGGGGTGGGCGGCATCATCAAGATGGTCATGGCGATGCGGCACGGGGTGCTGCCCCGCACCCTGCACGTCGACCGCCCCTCCAGCCATGTCGACTGGACGGCCGGCGCGGTGCGACTGCTCACCGAGGCCCGCGACTGGACCGGCACGCCCGAGCGGCCCCGCCGGGCCGGGGTGTCCAGCTTCGGCATCAGCGGCACCAACGCCCACCTCATCCTCGAACAGCCCCCGCACGACACCGGACAACCCCATGACAACCACGGCCGCAGTGACGGCCACGGTGTCGGTATCGGCACGGGTGCGGGTGTGGCCGGGCAGGCCCCCGACGCCGTACCGGCCGCCCGCACACCCGCCGGCACACCCGCCTCCCCGCCCGCCACCGCCCCGCCGGCCACCGCGGCCCCGGGCGGTGTGCTGCCGTGGGTGCTGTCGGCGAAGTCCCCGGAGGCCCTGCGCGGCCAGGCCCGGCTGCTGCACGAGCGCCTCACGGCCGCCCCCGGTCTGCCGCTCGACGCCCTCGGACACGCCCTGGTGAGCACCCGCTCCCTGTTCGACCACCGCCAGGTGGTGATCGGCACCGGCCGCCAGGACCTCCTGGCCGCCCTGGCCGCCGTCGCCGCCGGCGAGGACAACAGCCCCGCCGCCCTGGTGTCGGGCGTCGCGAAACCGGCCGGCCGCACCGTCTTCGTGCTGCCCGGACAGGGCGCCCAGTGGGTCGCGATGGGCCGGGAACTGTGGGAGACCTCCCCGGTCTTCGCCCAGGCGCTGCGCGCCTGCGCCAAAGCCCTGGAGCCGTATGTCGACTGGCCGCTGATCGACACCGTGTGCGGCGGCCCGGACGCCGCCGACCTGGACGACATCGACGTCGTCCAGCCGGCCCTGTTCGCCGTGATGGTCGCACTGGCCCAGGTGTGGCGCTCGCTGGGTGTGACACCCGACGCGGTCATCGGCCACTCCCAGGGCGAGATCGCCGCCGCCCACATCGCCGGCGCCCTGACCCTGGACGACGCCGCCAGGATCGTCGCCCTGCGCTCCCGGCTGCTGGCCACCGCCGCCGGACAGGGCAGCATGGCCGCGATCCTGCTGCCCGAACAGCGGGTGGCTGAACTGCTGGAGCGGTGGGCGGGCCGGGTCGGCATCGCCGCGGTCAACGGACCGGGCTCCACGACCGTCTCCGGCGAGAGCACCGCGGTACGGGAACTGGTCGCCGCCTGCGAGGCCCAGGGCGCCCGCGCCCGCCTGGTCAAGTCCAGCGTGCCCGGCCACTCCCGGCTCATGGACCAGTTCCACGACGCGCTCCTCGACGGCCTGGGCCGCATCACGCCCCACCCGACCACGGTGCCGATCTACTCCACGGTGACCGGCGACCTGATCGACCCCGCCGCCCTGGACAGCGCCTACTGGTTCCGCAACCTGCGCGAACCCGTCCGCTTCCACGCCGCCATGCGGCGCCTGGCCGCCGAACAGCCCACCGGCACCGTCATCGAGCTCAGCCCGCACCCGCTGCTCACGATGAACATCCAGGAGATCCTCGACACCACCCCCGGCGCCACCGGCTTCGCGGTCGGCTCACTGCGCCGCGGCGAGGGCGGACTCGCCCGCCTGTACCGCTCGGCCGCCGAAGCCTTCGTCGCCGGCACCCCGGTGGCCTGGCAGGCCGCCTTCCCCGGCCAGGACGGCCCGCCGCCCGACCTGCCCACCTACGCCTTCCAGCGCCGCCGCTACTGGCTGGACACCCCCGGCGAGTCCACCGCCCTGTCCACCTCCGACCACCCCCTGCTCGACGCCGTCGTCGACCTGCCCGCAGGCGCCGACGCCACCGGCGGCGGTGTGGCGGCCCGCGGACGCCTGTCGCTGGAACGCCACCCCTGGCTCGCCGAGCACACCGTCCACGGCGCCGCCCTGGTCCCCGCGACCGTGCTGGCCGAACTCGCGGCATGGGCTGCGGACAAGGCCGGCTGCCCCGCCGTCGGCGAACTCACCCTGGAGACACCCCTGGTGCTCTCCCGCACCGCCGAACGCGACCTGCGCGTCGTCATCGACGCGGACCGCGTCCTGAGCGTGCACTCCCGCGCCGACGGCGAGACCCGCTGGACCCGCAACGCGGTGGGCACCGCCACCCCCGACACCTCGGCGGCCCCCGGCGCCTCGGCCGGTCCTGTGCCGGAGAGCCTGGCCGTGTGGCCGCCCACAGGCGCCGACCCCGTCCCCTTCGAGGACGAGTACACCCGCCTCGCCGCCCTCGGCATCCACCACGGACCCCTGCTGCGCGGCCTGACCAAGGTGTGGCGCCGGGGCGAGACCCTGTTCGCCGAGGTCGAACCCGCCCCCGACGGCACCGGCCGGACCGGTTTCCGGATCGACCCCGCCCTGCTCCACGCGGCGCTCCTGCCCGTCGGCCTGGGCGAGTTCGTCGACACCACCCGCCCCGAGGGCTGGCTGCCGCTGCGCCTGACGGGCCTGCGCGTCAGTGCCGCCCGCCCCGGCCCGCTGCGCGTGCGCCTGGCCCCCGCGGGGCCGGACACGCTGTCGGTGAGCATCGCGGACCAGCACGGAACACCCGTCGCCTCCATCGCCGCCCTGACCCTGGCCCCGGCGGACGCGGGACAGCTGACCGCGCTGGGCTTCGACACCCGCGACGCCCTCTTCCGGATCGACTGGACGCCCCTGCCCGTCCCGGCCACCACCGGCCCCTACGCGGTCCTCGCCGCACCCGGCAGCCCGCCCGCCGCCCCTCCCGCACAGGGCGACACCGTGTTCGCCTCGCCGGCCCAACTCGCCGCCTCCGGACGGGAGATACCCCCGCTCGTCATCACCGCCCTCGACGACCCGGAGACCCGCACCGGCAGCGACGCGGAGGTTCCGGCCGCCACCGAGCGGGCCCTGCACCGCGTCCTCGGCCGGGCCAAGGACTGGCTCGCCGACGACCGGTTCTCCGCCTCCCGCCTGGTCCTGGTGACCCGCGGCGCGTTCGGCGACGGCCCCGGCGCCCCCGCCGACCCGGTGGCCGCCGCGGTCTGGGGATTCCTGCGCACCGCGCAGACCGAGAACCCGGGCCGCTTCACCCTCGTCGACACCGACGGCCTGCCCGCCTCGCACGCCCTGGTCCCGGCGGCCGCCGCCACCGCGGAGGCCCAGCTCAAGATCCGCGCCGGCGCCGTGACCACCCCGCAGCTGGCCCCCCTGCCCGACCCCGCCACCACCGGCGACACCCGCACCGGCGAACAGGACACACCCGCGCTCGGATCGGGCACCGTACTGATCACCGGCGGCACCAGCGGCCTGGGCGCGCTGCTGGCCCACCACCTCGTACGACGGCACGGCGTGCGACGCCTGCTGCTGACCAGCAGGCGCGGACCGGACGCCCCCGGCGCGGCACAACTGCACGAGGAACTGGCCGCCGCGGGCGCCCAGGTGGAGATCGTCGCCTGCGACGTCACCCACCGCGCCGCGGTCGCCGCCCTGATCGCCGCACGCCCGGCCGGCCACCCGCTGTCCGCGGTGATCCACTGCGCCGGTGTCCTCGACGACGGCGTCGTCGAGGCCCTCACCGAGGACCGCGTGGACGCGGTCCTGGCACCCAAGACGCACGGCGCCTGGAACCTGCACGAGCTGACCCGGCACCTGGACCTGTCCGCGTTCGTCCTGTTCTCCTCCGTCGCCGGCGTGCTGGGAACCGCCGGACAGGCCAACTACGCGGCCGCCAACGCCTTCCTCGACGCCCTCGCCGACGCCCGCACCGCCGCCGGACTGCCCGCCACCGCACTGTGCTGGGGCTTTTGGTCCCAGCGCAGCGAGATGAGCGCCGACCTCGCCGACGCGGACATCGTCCGCCTGCAACGCCAGGGCATCCAGCCCATGTCGACGGACCAGGGACTCGCCCTCTTCGACGCGGCACTGCACGCGCACCGCCCGGTCCTGGTGCCCACCCGCCTGCACCGCCCCGCCCCCGGCACACCCGCCGTCCCGGTCTCCCCGCTGCTGCGCGCCCTGACCGGCACACCGGCGACGACGGACGGCCCCGCCGGCCCCGAGCCGGCCGGCACCACGCTCGCCGAGCAGCTCGCCGGCCTCTCGCCCGCCGACGCGCAGACCCTGCTCCTGGACACCGTCCGGGCACAGACCGCGGCCGTCCTGGGCCACCCGGACACCACACGGATCGGCCCGGCCGCCACGTTCCGCACCCTGGGGATCGACTCGCTCACGGCGCTGGAACTGCGCAACAAACTCTCCGCGGTCACCGGCCTGAAGCTGCCCGCCACGCTCGTGTTCGACCATCCCACCCCGGGCGCCCTCGCCCAGTTCCTCACCGGGAGCATCGCCCCCGGACCCGCCCAGGAGCCCGAGTCGGCGGCCGGTCATCTGGCCCAGGAGATCGAGGAACTGGGCGCCCGGCTGGAGGACGCGTTCCTGCTCCTCGCACACAAGGACCAGACCACCATTTCCACTCTGCTCGGCGAGCTCCAGGGCCGAGTCCGTTCACTGGCGGGCGCCGGATCACCGGTCGGCATCGCCGACCAGATCAGTTCGGCCTCGGCGGGAGACCTTCTCGCGCTGCTGGACAAAGAGCTCGGCTAGGGGAGAGCGATGACCAACGACAGCAACGCCGACGTCCTCGACTACCTCAAGCGGACATCGATCGAACTGATCGAGACCCGCAACCGCCTGAAGGAGGTGACGGAGGCGGCCGCCGAACCCATCGCGGTGGTCGGCGTCGCCTGCCGCTATCCCGGCGGCGCCACCTCCCCGGAAGCCCTGTGGGACCTGGTGCGCGAGGGCGCGGACGTGGTGTCCGCCTTCCCCGAGGACCGCAACTGGGACCTCGGGCACCTCGCCGACCCGGACCCCGGCCGGCCCGGCACCTCCTCCACCCGCTCGGGCGGATTCCTCTACGACGCCGGGGACTTCGACGCCGACTTCTTCGAGATCAACCCGCGCGAGGCACTCGCCGCCGACCCCCAGCACCGGCTCCTGCTGGAGACCTCCTGGGAGTCCCTGGAACGCGCCGGCATCGACCCGCACACCCTGCACGGCAGCAGCACCGGCGTGTTCGCCGGCCTCGCCTACTTCGGATACGGCAACCACTTCGACACCCCCGAGAGCATCGCGGGCTACGCCCAGACCGGCTCCCTGCTGAGCGTGGCCTCGGGCCGGATCTCCTACGCGCTGGGCCTTCAGGGCCCCGCCCTCTCCACGGACACCGCCTGCTCCTCCTCCCTGGTGGCGGTGCACCAGGCGGTGCGGTCGCTGCGCAACGACGAATGCGGCCTCGCGCTGGCCGGCGGCGTCACCGTCATGGCGATGCCGCAGGTGTTCCGGGAGATGTCCCGCCAGCGCGGCCTGTCCCAGGACGGCCGCTGCAAGGCGTTCGCGGACGCCGCCGACGGCACCGGATTCGCCGAGGGCGTCGGCATGCTCGTCCTGGAGCGGCTCTCCGACGCCCGCCGCAACGGCCGCCGCATCTGGGCGGTGATCCGCGGCTCCGCGATCAACCAGGACGGCGCCTCCAACGGACTGACCGCACCCAGCGGCCCGGCCCAGCAGCGCGTCATCCGCGCCGCCCTGGCCGACGCCCGGGTCAAGGCGGGCGACGTGGACGCGGTGGAGGCCCACGGCACCGGCACCACACTCGGCGACCCCATCGAGGCCCAGGCGGTCCTGGCCACCTACGGCCAGGACCGGGAGGCGGACCGCCCGCTGTGGCTGGGCTCCCTGAAGTCGAACATCGGCCACACCCAGGCGGCCGCCGGGGTGGGCGGCATCATCAAAATGATCATGGCGATGCGGCACGGGGTACTGCCCCGCACCCTGCACGTCGACCGCCCCTCCACCCACGTCGACTGGACGGCCGGCGCGGTACAGCTCCTCACCGAGGCCCGCGACTGGACCGGCACACCCGAACGGCCCCGCCGGGCCGGGGTGTCCAGCTTCGGCGCGAGCGGCACCAACGCCCACCTCATCCTCGAACAGGCCCCCCAGGAACAACCCGCACCCCCCGCACGGGACACGCCCTCCGACAGCACCGGGACGACACCCGGGCCCGACGCCCGGCAGCCCTCCTTCACGGGCGATGTGACGGCATGGCCGGTGTCGGCCCGCTCGGAGCAGGCACTGCGCGCCCAGGCCGGCAGACTGCGCGACTTCGCCGCCGCAGGCAGCCCGCCCCCGGACCTCGCCGACGTCGGCTGGTCACTGGCGGCCAGCCGCGCACGCTTCGAGCACCGCGCGGTCGTCCTGGGCCGCACCCGCGACGAACTCCTCGACGCCCTCACAGCACTCAGCCGGGGCGAGGAGTCCGCCGCCGTGGTGCGCGGCGTCGCCGGTGAACCCGGCGGCACCGCCTTCATGTTCCCGGGCCAGGGCTCCCCCTGGGCCGGCGCGGCACGGCAGCTGTACGCCACCTTCCCCGTCTTCGCCCGCAGCCTCGACGAGGTCTGCGCACACTTCGACGCCCACCTCCCCGTCGACCTGAGGTCCGTCCTGCTCGCCGAGGAACCCGCCGGCCGCGAACGGACCGACGTCGCACAGCCGGCCCTGTTCGCCCTGCAGGTCAGCCTCTACCGGCTCCTGACCGCCCACCTCCCGGCCCCGGACCGCCTGATCGGCCACTCGGTCGGCGAGATCGCCGCCGCGCACGTGTCCGGCGCCCTCACCCTGGACGACGCCGCCCGCCTGGTCGCCGCCCGCGGACGGATCATGCAGACGGTCACCGAACACGGCGCCATGCTCGCCGTCCGTGCCACAGAAGCCCACCTGGCCCCCCTGCTCGCCCCCTACGGGCGGACCGGCATCGCGGCGGTCAACGGCCCGGAGTCGGTGGTGGTCTCGGGCCTGCGCGAGGAGGTCCACGCCCTGCGCGACCAGCTCGTCGCCGCCGGCACCTCGGCGAAACTCCTCCCCGTCGACCACGCCTTCCACTCCCCGCTCATGGACCCCGTCCTCGCCGAGTTCGGGCAGGCCGTCGCGGGACTGGC
This sequence comes from Streptomyces sp. NBC_01428, assembly GCF_036231965.1. Classification (NCBI taxonomy): domain Bacteria; kingdom Bacillati; phylum Actinomycetota; class Actinomycetes; order Kitasatosporales; family Streptomycetaceae; genus Streptomyces; species Streptomyces sp. NBC_01428. The sequence goes on from NZ_CP109499.1 coordinate 9,029,318, forward strand.
CGCCGGCACGACGGCGATCCCCGTCGTCTCGACACGGCTGGGCCGCGAGGCCACCGCCGAGGAACTGGCCTCCGTCGCCCACTGGGTGGACCACGTCCGCGCACCCGTCCGCTTCCACGACGCCGTCGAGTGCGCCCGCGCGGCCGGCACGCGCGTCTTCGTCGAGGTCGGCCCGGGAGCCACCCTCACCGGCATGACCCAGGAGGCCTTCGCCCACCAGGGCGTCGACGACGCGCTGGTGCTGTCCGCGGCCCGCCGCGACCGCGGCGGACCCCAGGCCCTGATCACCCTCCTCGCCCTTCTGCACGTGCACGGCCACCCGGTCGACCTCGGCGCCCTGTCCGGCCCCCGCCGCACCCTCGACCTGCCCACCTACGCCTTCCAGCGCCGGCGCTACTGGCTGGACTTCCAGGCCGGCACCCAGAGCCCCGACCTCGCCGCCGCGGGCCTGACCGCCCCCGGACACCCCCTGCTGGGCGCCGTCCTGGACCACCCCACGACCGGCGAGAGCGTCTTCAGCGACCTGTGGTCCCTGCGCACCCACCCCTGGCTGGCCGACCACAGCGTGTTCGGTGCGGCCGTCGTCCCCGCGACCGCCTACCTGGACCTGGCCCTGTCCGTCGGCGACCGCCTCGGCTGCCCCGCCGTCGAGGAACTCTCCCTGGAAGTACCGCTGATCCTGCCCGACCCGGGCGGGATCCAGGTACGGCTCGTCGCCGGGGCCCCGGACGAGAGCGGCCGCCGCTCCCTGGACGTGTACGCGCGCCCGGACGGCGCCGACACCGACCCGGCGGCCGGCGGCTGGACCCGCCACGCGATGGGAACGCTGGCCCCGCCCACCACCGTCGCGGCCCAGGACGCGGGCCTGCCGGCCGTGTGGCCGCCGCCCGGCGCCACCGCGCTGCCCATCGAGGGCCTCTACGACTCCCTGGCCGACGCGGGCTTCGACTACGGCCCCACCTTCCGCGGACTGCGCGAGGTGTGGCGCCGCGGCACCGACCTCTTCGCGCTGGCCACCCTGCCCGTCTCCGGCGACACCTCGGCCGGCGACGGCTTCGCCCTGCACCCGGCCCTGTTCGACTCCGTCCTGCACGCGGTCGTCGCCGGCGGCGTCATCGAAGTGACCGGCGAGCAGGGCTGGATGCCCTTCTCCTGGTCCGGCGCCGACCTCACCGCGACCTGCGGGCCCACCGTCAAGGTCCGCCTCTCCCCGGCCGGCGAAGGCGCCGTCGCGGTGACCGTCGCCGACGAACACGGCCGCACCCTCGCCCGCATCCGCGCCCTCACGTTCCGCCCGGCGAGCCCCGAACAGGTCCACGCCGCCCACGGCAGCCGCCACCAGCCGCTCTACGAACTGCAGTGGCACCCCGCCCCGCCCGCCGCCGGCGAACCGGCCCGCCCCGCCGACCCGGCCACCGGGGGCCGGTACGCCGTCATCGGCACCCCCGACGGCCTGGCCGGCCACCTCACCGCGGTCGACGGGCGCACCACCGCGCACACCGGCCTGGACGACGTCCTCACCGGCCCGCCCCCCGCACACATCGTGCTGTGCCCGGACGACGCCATCTCCCTCGGCGCCGATCCGCTCACCGCCCTGCGCGACACGGCAGGACACACGCTGGGCCACATCCAGCGCTTCCTCGCCGAGGAGACCCTCGCCGCCTCCACCCTGGTCATCTGCACCCGCCTGGCCCAGGACACCGGCACCGGGGAGCACGTCACCTCCCTGACCGGCGCGTCCGTATGGGGCCTGATCCGCTCCGCCCAGACCGAACACCCCGGCCGGTTCCGCCTGCTGGACATCGACGACGACCCGGCCTCCCTGGCCCGCGTCCCGGACGCCCTCACCCTCGCCGAGGACCAGCTCGCCCTGCGCGCCGGCACCGTCCTCCTGCCACGCCTGGCGCCGGCCGCGCCCGCCGCCCACCGCATCGACCCCCCGGCCCCCGGCCCGCACCGCCTGGGCATCCCCACCAGGGGAACACTGGAGAACCTGACCTGGGTGCCCTGCCCCGAGGTGGAGGCACCCCTGGCGAGCGGACAGGTCCGCATCGCCGTCCAGGCCGCCGGCCTCAACTTCCGCGACGTCACCATCGCACTGGGCCTGGTGGACCGCACCGCACTGGACGCGGGCCTGGGCAGCGAAGGCGCCGGCATCGTCCTGGACGTCGCCGACGACGTGACCCGCCTGGCACCCGGCGACCGCGTCACCGGCATCTTCCCCGGCGCCTTCGGCCGCGTCGCCGTCGCCGACCACCGCCTGCTCACCCCCATCCCCGACGCGTGGAGCTACGCCGAAGCGGCCTCCGTGCCCTCCACCTTCCTGACCGCCTACTACGCCCTCTTCCACGTCAACCGGCTCCAGAAGGGGCAGCGGATCCTCATCCACGCCGCGGCCGGCGGCGTCGGCATGGCCGCCGTCCAGCTCGCCCGGCACGTCGGCGCCGAGATCTACGCGACCGCGGGCCGGGCCAAGTGGCCCGCCCTGCGCGCCCTGGGCCTGGACGACGAACACCTCGCCTCCTCCCGCGACCTCGACTTCGCACCGAAGTTCCTCACCTCCACCGCCGGCCGCGGCGTGGACGTCGTCCTGAACTCCCTGGCCCACGCCTTCGTCGACGCCTCCCTGCGACTCCTGCCGCACGGCGGCCACTTCACCGAGATGGGCAAGACCGACATCCGCGACCCCCAGCAGATCGCGGCCGACCACCCCGGAGTCCGCTACCAGGCCTTCGACCTCTACGAGGCCGGCCCCGACGCACTCCAGGACATGTTCCGCTGCGTCATGGACCTGTTCACCGACGGCCACCTCCACCTGAACCCGGTCGCGGTCCGTGACGTCCGCGACGCCCGGGCGGCGTTCCGCGAGATGAGCCAGGGCCGCCACACCGGCAAACTGGTCCTGGACGTCGGCGGCACCCTCGGCGGCGGCACCGTCCTGATCACCGGCGGCACCGGGGGAGTGGGCTCGATGATGGCCCGCCACCTGGTGGCCGAACACGGGGTGCGCAGCCTCGTCCTGGCCAGCCGCCGCGGCAGCACCGCCGACGGAACAGCCGCCCTGGTCGCCGACCTCCAAGAGGCGGGCGCCGACGTCCACGTCGCCGCCGTCGACATCACCGACCGCACCGCCGTTGCCGCCCTGCTGGCCGGCCTGCCCGGCGGCCGCCCCCTGACCGCGGTCGTCCACGCCGCCGGCGTCCTGGCCGACGCCACCGTCGAGTCCCTGACCCCCGACCACCTGGACCGCGCCCTGGACGCCAAGGCCGGCGGTGCACTGAACCTGCACGAACTGACCCAGGACCGCCCCCTGTCGGCGTTCATCCACTTCTCCGCCCTGGCCGGCACCCTGGGCACCGCGGGCCAGGCCAACTACGCTGCTGCCAACGCCTTCCTGGACGCCCTGGCCGCACAGCGCCACGCCGCGGGTCTGCCCACCACCTCACTGTGCTGGGGCTGGTGGGAACAGAGCAGCGCCATGACCGAGGACCTGCACGGCGCCGACCTCGCCCGGCTGCGCCGCATGGGCATCGCCCCGATGCCCACCGCCGAGGCACTGGCCCTGTTCGACGCCGCCCGCGCGAGCGGCAGACCCGTCCTCGTCCCGGCCCGCGTCGACCTCGCGGCCCTGCGACGGCGCAGCGCCGACGAACTGCCGCTCCTGCTGCGCGAGCTGGCCACCGCCGGCCGCCCCCGCCCCGCGGCGGGCACACCCCGGCAGGCGGGCGAGGCCGGTCTGACCGGCCGGCTGACCGCCCTGCCCGAGGACCAGGCCCACGCCGCGGCCGCCGACTGGATCCGCGACCAGGTCGCCATCGTCCTGGGACACCCCTCCGGCGCCGCCGTCGACGCCGACCAGGCCTTCACCCAGCTCGGCTTCGACTCCCTGACCGCCGTCGAACTGTGCAACCGGCTCGCCGCCACGACCGGACTGCGCCTGCCCTCCACCCTCGTCTTCAGCTACCCCACCCCCCGCGAACTGGGCCGCCACCTCGTCGGCCTGCTCCGCCCCGAACCCGACCCGCAGGCCGACGCCGCCGCCGACGCGCGGATCCGGCAGATCCTGCACACCCTCACACCCGACCGCCTGCGCGAGGCAGGCCTCCTCGACCAGATCCTGGCCTGCGCCGACCCCCTCACCCCCGACCCCGGCCCCCACCCGGCGGACCCGGACCCGGACACGGGCGCGGACGAACTGTCGGACCTGGACCTGGAAGCACTGGTCGACCTGGCCCTGGACGAGAGATGACGGACATGACCACCAACCCCGCAGAGCGCACAGCGGACGGCGCCGACCGGGTCCAGCGGGCCCTGCGCACCCTGCTGGAGGAACGCGACCGGCTCCGGCAGGAGAACGACGCCCTCAAGGCCGGCCACGGCGAGCCCATCGCCGTCGTCGCCATGGCCTGCCGCTACCCCGGAGACGTGTCGAGCCCCGAGGACCTGTGGGAGGTGATCCACGAGGGCCGCGACGTCGTCGGCGCGTTCCCCACCGACCGCGGCTGGCGCGACGTCTACGACCCCGACCCCGACACCGTCGGCACCTCCTACGTCCGCCACGGCGGGTTCCTGTCCGACGTCGCCGGATTCGACGCGGACTTCTTCGGCATCAGCCCCCGCGAGGCCCTCGCCACCGACCCGCAGCAGCGCCTGCTCCTGGAGACCTCCTGGGAGGCCTTCGAGCGGGCCGGCATCGTCCCCGCCACCGTGCGCGGCACCGACGTCGGCGTGTTCACCGGCGTCAGCTCCTCCGAGTACGGCTCCCGCTTCCTGGAAGGGCAGAAGAACGGCCTGGAGGGCTACGTCCTGCACGGCAGCACCCTCAGCGTCGCCTCCGGCCGCGTCGCCTACGAGATGGGCCTGACCGGACCGGCCCTGTCCGTGGACACCGCCTGCTCCTCCTCCCTGGTCGCCCTGCACCTGGCGGCACAGTCCCTGCGGGCGGGGGAGTGCTCCCTGGCGCTGGCGGGCGGCGCCCTGGTGATGTCGACGACCGAACTGTTCGTGGAGTTCTCCCGCCAGAAGGGCCTGGCCCCCGACGGCCGCTGCAAGTCCTTCGCCGCCGGCGCGGACGGCACCGGCTGGGCCGAGGGCGTGGGCGTGCTCCTGCTGGAGAAACTGTCCGACGCCCGCCGCAACGGCCACCCCGTCCTCGCCGTCGTCGCCGGCTCCGCCGTCAACCAGGACGGCGCCAGCAACGGCCTGACCGCCCCCAACGGCCGCGCCCAGGAGAACGTCATCCGCAAGGCGCTGGCGAACGCCCGGGTCAGCGCCCGCGAGGTCGACCTGGTCGAGGCGCACGGCACCGGAACCGTCCTCGGCGACCCCATCGAGGCGGGCGCCCTGCTGGCCGCCTACGGCCAGGACCGCGAGCCGGGCCGGCCCCTGTGGCTGGGATCGCTGAAGTCGAACATGGGCCACGCCCAGGCCGCCGCCGGCGTCGCCTCCGTCATCAAGGCCGTCCAGGCCATCCGCCACCGCCATCTGCCCCGCACCCTGCACGTGGACGCCCCCTCCCCGCACGTGGACTGGACCGCGGCCGGCGTCGAACTGCTCACCCGGGGACGCCGATGGGACAAGCCCCAGGGCCCGCGGCGCGCCGGGGTGTCGTCGTTCGGCGTGAGCGGCACCAACGTGCACGTGATCCTGGAGGAAGCCCCCGAGGACAGCGAACCGGCCCCGCACAGCGAACCGGCCCCGCAGCCAGGCCGCGGCGCACGGGCCGACGCGCAGAGCGGGCCCGCCCCGGCCGCGGGCGTCGCGGGCGGCCTGGTGCCCTGGGTGGTGTCCGCCAAGAGTGCGGCGGCCCTCGAACAGCAGGCGGCCAGACTGCGCGACGCCACCGCCGCCGACACCGGCGTGGACCTCGCCGCCGTCGGCTGGTCGCTGCTGTCCAGCCGCTCACGCTTCGAGCACCGCGCGGTCGTCCTGGGCCGCACCCGCGCCGAACTCCTCGACGGCCTCACCTCCCTGAGCCGGGGCCAGGACAGCCCCGGCGTGGTCCGCGGCCGCGCGGGCACCCCCGGCGGCACCGTCTTCGTCTTCCCCGGACAGGGCTCGCAGTGGGTGGGCATGGGACGCCGGCTCTACGACACCTTCCCCGCCTTCGCCCACTGCCTCGACGCGTGCGCCGAGGCCCTCGCCGAGTGGACCGACTGGTCCCTGCTGGACGTGCTGCGCGCCACCGACGGCGCACCGGGACTGGACCGGGTGGACGTCCTGCAGCCGGCCCTGTTCTCCGTCATGGTGTCGCTCGCCGCCCTGTGGCGGTCCTGGGGCGTGGAACCGGCCGCGGTGATCGGCCACAGCCAGGGCGAGATAGCCGCCGCCCACGTGTGCGGCGCACTGTCCCTGCGCGACGCCACGAAGATCGTGGCCCTGCGCAGCAAGGCACTGGTGGACCTGATCGGACACGGCGCGATGGCCTCGGTCGCCGCACCGGAACAGACCGTCCAGGAGAAGATCGCGCCCTGGAGCGGCCAGGTGAGCGTCGCCGTCGTCAACGGGCCCCGCTCCGTGGTGGTCTCCGGAGAGCCGGAGGCCCTGGACGAGTTCATCGAGAAGATGAACGCCGAAGGCACCCAGGCCCGCAGGATCTCCGTCGACTACGCCTCCCACTCCCACCACGTGACCCGCGTCCGCGAGCAGGTGCTGGGCCCGCTCACCGACCTGACCCCCAGGACATCGACGGTGCCCTTCTGCTCCACCCTGTACGGCGAGGTCATCGACACCACCCGGCTGAACGCCGGCTACTGGTACGACAACCTCCGCGAAAAGGTCCAATTCGCCACATCGGTACGGAAGGTGGCCGACGACGGGTTCCGCGTGTTCATCGAGATGAGCCCGCACCCCGTCCTGACCGTCCCGGTGCAGGAGAGCGTCGAGGACCTCGACGACGCACTCGTCCTGTCCTCGATCCGCCGCAACCGCGACGAGGTCGCCTCCGTCGTCGCCAACCTCGCCCAACTCCACGTCCAGGGCGGCCCGGCGGACCTCACCCCCCTCTTCGGGACCCGCCACCGGGTCGACCTGCCCACCTACGCCTTCCAGCACCGGCGGTACTGGCTCGACTCCACCCGCACCACCACCGCCGAGACCGCCGCCCCCGAGGACACCCCGTCCGCACCGCCCGCCGGCGAGCCGCCCGTCCCCCTGCCGCAACGGCTCGCCGCCCTCCCCGAAAAGGAGGCGGGCGCCGTCCTGCTGGACCACGTCCTGGAGAAGGTCGCCGTCGTCCTCGGACACGCCTCCGGCCAACTCGTGGGCCCCGACCAGGAGTTCAAGGAACTCGGCTTCGACTCCCTGCTCTCGGCGGAACTCAGCAAACGCCTGACCGCCTCCACCGGACTCAAACTGCGGGCGAACATGGTGCTGCGCCACCCCTCGCCCCGCCGCGTCACCGGCCACGTCCTGTCCCTGCTGGCCACCCGCGAACCGAGCTGAACCACCCCGCCGCGTCACCGGCCACGTCCTGTCCCTGCTGGCCACCCGCGAACCGAGCTGAACCACCCCGCCGCGTCACCGGCCACGTCCTGTCCCTGCTGGCCACCCGCGAACCGAGCTGAACCACCCCGCCGGGCGCCCCCGCGCCCGGCGGGAGCGTCCCGCCGGCGGGACACCGCAAGCACCACCGCGGCCCCCGCCCGCCGGGCACCCGGGTGCATTGAACGGCTGTGTCACTTCCCCGACAGTGGGGGTGATCTGCGAAATCCTCCGATTCGGGCCTGTTTGCTGAGGGGTTGATCTGTATGCCTTCGTTCGGCGCGTCGTCTGCGCACCAGGGGCTGTGGCGGGCACAGGAAATGGCTTCCGACACGCCGAACCATGCGCTGACCATGTGGGACGTGGCCGGCGACCTGGACGCGGCGGTCATGGAGTCCGCGTTCCTGCACGTGATGGGCGAGGCGGAGGTGCTGCGCGTCACCTTCACCGACACGGCGGGGGACGGGCTGCGCCTGGTGCCCCGCACCCTGGGCGACTGGCGGCCCTTCCTCCTGGACCTCGCCGCCGAGCCGGACCCCGAACAGGCGGCCCGCGAGGCGCTCGCCGACCTGGTGCGCGAGCCCTTCGACCTGGAACGGGACCTGCTGTTCCGGCTCGGCGTGGTGAAACTCGCCGCGGACCGCTCCCTCCTGGTGATCGCCTACCACCACCTCATATCCGACGGCTTCGGCGCCGGCGGCCTCCTCTCCCGCCGCCTCGCCGAGGCCTACACGGCCCTCGCCCGCGGGGAGAACGTCCCGCCGCTCGAACACGAGTGGGACACCGCCTCCTTCACCGCCGCGTCCGACCGCTACCTCGCCTCCCCGCAGTTCACCGAGGACACCGCGTTCTGGCGCGACTACCTGACCGACGCGCCGCCGCCCGCCCGCCTCCCGCGCATCGCCCTGTCCGACACCACCCGCGCCGCGCTCGCCGAACCGCTCAGCAGCGCCGACCGCTGGTCACAGGTGGCCGGCGCCATCGGCATGGCCAGCCGCACCCTGACCGTCCCGCGCGCCGAGGCGGCCACCTGGACCGAGACCGCGCAGTCCATGGGCGTATGGATGTCCACGATGCTGACCGCCGCCGCCGCGGTGTTCGTCCGGCACCGCTGCGACCGCCCCGACTTCCTCCTCTCCCTGGCCGTCGGCAACCGCGTCGGCGTCGCCAGCAGAACACCCGGCCTCGCCGTCAACGTGGTCCCGGTCCGCGCCACGGTGCCGCTGAACGCGACGTTCACCGAGATCGCCGACACGCTCGTCGACGAGACGTACGAGATCTTCGACCACGCCGCCTGCCACTACTCCGACATCCAGCGCGCCGCCGGCACCACCCTGAGCGACCGCGGCAGCTTCGGCGTCGTCCTGAACGTCGTCGAGTTCGTGCAGCAGCTCCACTTCGGCGACAGCCCGGCCCGCTACTTCGGCGCGACGACCGGCACCTTCGACGAACTGTCCATCGGCGTCTACACCGACGGCAGCGCCGACAGCGACCTGTTCATCCGCCTCGACGCCCCCGAACACCTCTACACCCGCCCCGAACTGCGCTTCATCGGCGAGGAACTCATCGCCCACGTCCGCGCCCTGGTCGCCGCCGGCGACCAGCCCGTCGGCTCCCTGGACGTGACCGCCGACGCCGTAGGAGAGCGGACGCCCACCGCGGCCCGCCGGCAGGAGCCCCGCCTCCCGGCCGCGCAGGAGACGGTCACCCACCTGTTCGCGCGGCAGGCCGAACGCACCCCCGACGCCGCCGCCCTCACCGACGGGGACACGACCCTCACCTACCGCGAACTGGACGCCCGCTCAAGCCTGCTGGCCACCGACCTGCGCGCCCGCACGGTGGCGGCCGAGACAGTCGTGGCGGTCGCCCTGCCCCGCTCGGCGGACCTGGCCGTCGCCCTGCTGGCGGTCGCGAAGACCGGCGCCGCCTGGCTGCCCCTGGACCCCGCCCTCGCGGCCGGTGACCTCACCACGCAGGCCGCCCGTTCCTTCGCGCGCGTCCTGCTCACCGACCCGGCGACCGCCGCCATCCTCCCCGCCGTCGCGGACCTGTCCGTGATCGTCCTCGACGACCCCGCCCCGGCCACCGCCGACGACGCCGCGGCGGCGCACCACCCGCTCCCCGCCCACCCGCACGGCCTGTTCGCCGTCGCGGACACCCCACTCGACGGCGGGACCGGCGCGCCCGTCGCCCTCACCCACCGCAACCTGGCCCGCTTCGCGGCCGACCCCCTCTGGCGCCAGACCGGCGAGCACACCGTGCTGTGGCACGGCCCGCACACCGTCGAGGCCCTCGCCCTCGAACTGTGGACACCGCTCCTCAACGGCGCCCGGGTGGTCGTGACACCCCCCGGGGAACGGGAGGACGACACCCTGGCCCGGATCGGGGGCACCGACACCATCACCACCCTGTGGCTGCCCGCAGCCCGCCTCACCGCGCTCGCCGCCCGCCGCCCCGAACTCCTCGCCCCGCTGCGCCAGCTGGTCACCGGCGGCGACCGCGCGCCCGCCGCCGCGCTGCGCCGCATCCGCGAGGCCTGCCCCCACCTGAACGTCGTCACCGGCCACGGCAGCGCCGAGAGCACCGTGTTCGCCGCCCGCCACCTGGTGAGCGCGGACCAGCCGCTGCCCCCCGCGGGCACGATCGGCCACCCGAGCCACGACACCGCCCTGCACGTACTGGGCCCGGGCCTCGCACCGGTCCCCGCCGGCGTCACCGGAGAGCTGTACGTGGCCGGCCCCGGCGTGACCCGCGGCTACCCGGGCCACCCCGCCGCCACCGCCACCCGCTTCGTCCCCTGCCCCGCCGGCCCGCCCGGCAGCCTCATGTACCGCACCGGGGACCGCGTACGCCGCGACGAGGACGGCCGCCTCACCCACGTCGGCGGCCCCGGCACCCGGGCCGAACTACGCGGCACCGGCGTCGAACTCGCCGAGACCGAGGAAGCCCTGGCCGAGCACCCCGCCCTCGCCCAGTCCGCCGTCACCGTCCGCCCCGACAGCGCCGGCCGCCCCCGGCTCCTCGCCTACGTCGTCCCCGCGAACGCCTCGAGCACCGTCCAGGACGACGAACTGCGCCGCTTCACCGCCGCCCGGCTGCCCGAACCCCTGGTCCCCGCCCTGTTCACCGTCCTCGACCGGCTGCCGCTGACCCCCGGCGGACGCATCGACCGCACCGCACTGCCCGAGCCGACACCGGTCACCGACCACGACACCCACAAGGCCCCCCGCAACGACACCGAGAAGATCCTGGCCGCGGCCTTCGCCGACGTCCTCGAACTGGACCGGGTCGGCATCGACGAGGACTTCTTCGACCTCGGCGGCAACTCGCTGCGCGCCATCCGCCTCGTCGGCCTGATCCGCGCCGAACTCAACCAGGAAGTCTCCATCCGCCGCCTGTTCGCCGCCCGCACCGTCATGGGCCTGTCCGACATGTGGCAGGACCTCACCCGCTCCAGCAGGCCCAGCCTGCGCAGGAGGACCAGCAACGGCTCCGTCCTGTGAGCACGCCCACCACCGCGCCGCGGACCCGACGCGCTCACCCCCGTGCCGCACGGCACACCCGCCCCCGTGACCACAGCGGACCAGAAAGGCGATCATGGACGCTTTGACCCAGGCCCTGCTGGACGGGGCGGGACCGCACGACCTCGCACGACACGACCTGCCCGCCACCTACCAGGCAGCCCACCTGCTGGCCGCCGACGCCGGCATGTTCGACGGCGTCGAGGACAAGGACGTCCGCAAGTCCCTGCACGTCGGCCCCGTCCCGATGCCCGACATCGCCCCCGACGAGGTCGTCGTCGCCGTCATGGCCAGCTCCATCAACTACAACACCGTCTGGTCGGCGACCTTCGAACCCGTCCCCACCTTCGCCTTCCTCAAGCGCCACGCCCGCGAGGGCGCCCACGCCGCCCGCCACGACCTGCCCCACCACGTCGTCGGCTCCGACGCCGCCGGCATCGTCGTCAAGACCGGGGCAGGCGTACGGCACTGGAAGAGCGGCGACCACGTCGTCGCCTCCTGCGTCCAGGTCGACGAACAGGAACCCGCCACCCACGCCGACGCCATGCTCGGCACCCGCCAGCGGATCTGGGGATACGAGACCAACTTCGGCGGCCTCGCCCACTACGCCGTCGTCCGCGCCAGCCAGCTCCTGCCCAAGCCGGCCCACCTCACCTGGGAGGAGTCCGCGAGCGTCCTGCTGACCGCCGCCACCTCCTACCGGATGCTCGTCGGCGACAACGGCGCCCGCATCAAACAGGGCGACATCGTCCTCATCTGGGGCGCCACCGGCGGACTCGGCGCGTACGCCGTCCAGATGGTCAAGAACGCGGGCGGCATCGCCGTCGGCGTCGTCAGCTCCGAAGCGAAGGCCACCGCACTGCGCCGCCTGGGCTGCGACATCGTGATCAACCGCAACGAGATCGGCATGGGCGGCGACGACGCCCCCACCCCCGAACGGACCATCGAACTGGGCAAGCGCCTGGGCCGCGAGATCCGCCGCCAGACCGGCGAGGACCCGCACGTCGTCTTCGACTACGTCGGCCGCGCCACCTTCGGCATCTCGGTGTTCGTCGTCCGCAAGGGCGGCACCGTCGTCACCTGCGGATCCAGCACCGGATACGACCACCACTTCGACAACCGCTACCTGTGGATGAACCTCAAACGGATCATCGGCAGCCACGCCGCCAACCTCCAGGAACAGGCCGAATGCAACCGCCTGTTCCGCCTGGGACACCTCGCCCCGGTCCTGTCGACGGTGTTCCCCCTCAAGGACGTGGGCGAGGCCGCCCGCCTGGTCCAGCTCAACCGCCACACCGGAAAGGTCGGCGTCCTGTGCCTGGCCCCCCGGGAAGGACTCGGCGTCACCGACCCCGCCCTGCGCGAGAAGATCGGCGCCGCCCGCCTCAACCCCCTGCGCACCAACCCCGCACCCGCCGAGGGGACCTGACGTGGGCATCGGCATCCTCTCCACCGGCTCCTACCTGCCCAAGCACGAGGTCACCAACGACGAGATCGCCGAACGCGTCGGCGTCACCCCCCAGTGGATCGAGGCCAAGACCCAGATCCGCACCCGCCGCTACGCCGCCCCCCACGAGGCGACCTCCGACCTCGCCACCCTCGCCGCCGAACGCGCCCTGGACCAGGCAGGACTGAACGCCGATCAGATCGACTACGTCATCGTGTCGACCTCCACCGGCGACTTCCCCCAGCCCCCCACCTCCTACCTCGTCCAAAGCGCACTGGGCGCCTGGAACGCGGCCTGCTTCGACGTCAACGTCGTGTGCAGCGGCTTCGTCTACGCCCTCGCCCTCGCCCACAGCCTCATCGCCCAACACCCCACCGCCCGCGCCCTGGTGATCGGCGCGGACGTGTACTCCCGCATCCTGGACCTCACCGACCGCAGGACCGCGATCCTCTTCGCCGACGGCGCCGGAGCTGCCGTCGTCGGCACCGTCCCGGACCCCTGCGGCATCATCGCGAGCGACCTGTCCAGCCGCGGCGACGCCCACCACCTCATCCGCGTCGAAGCAGGCGGCAGCCGCAACCCCGCCTCCGCGCAGACCCTCGCCGAGGGCGGCCACCACTTCAGGATGGACGGCCGCGGCGTACGCGACTTCGTCGCCGAACACGTCCCGCCCGCCCTGACCGCCCTCGCCGACCGGGCCGGCGTCGACATCGCCGCCGTCGACCACTTCGTCCCCCACCAGGCCAACGGCGTCATGCTCACCGACCTCGTCGAACGCACCGGCCTGGCCGGCGCACAGACCCACCGCACCCTGATCCGCTACGGCAACGTCGGCAGCGCCTCCGTGCCCGTCGCCCTCGACGACGCGAACCGCAGCGGAGCCCTCAACCCGGGCGACCTGGTGCTCCTCGCCGGGTTCGGCGGCGGCATGTCGATCGGAGCATCACTTCTGACCTGGGGGAACCCCACATGACCACCACCACGCACCACACCGACACCAGAACCGGCAACACCGGCAGCACCGACACCGGCATCGACCGGGTCGGTGTCGTCGGCAGCGGCATCATGGGCACCGGCATCGCCGAACTCTGCGCCAAAGCAGGCCTGGACGTGCGGGTCGTGGTGTTCTCCGAAACCTCCCTGGACACCGCACCCCGACGCCTCACCGCCTCCCTCGACCGCGGCGTCACCAAGGGCAAACTCACCCCCGCCGACCGCGACCAAGCCCTGGCCCGCGTCTCGTTCACCCGCGACCTGGGCCAACTCGCCGACCGCCACCTGGTGATCGAGGCCGTCAAGGAGGACGAGCCCCTCAAACAGGACCTGTTCGCCACCCTCGACAAGATCGTCGAGGACCCCGACGCGATCCTGGCGACCAACACCTCCTCCATCCCGATCGCCCGCCTCGCCGCCGCCACCCGCCGCCCCGCCCAGGTCCTGGGCCTGCACTTCTTCAACCCCGTCCCCGTACTCCCGCTCGTCGAAGTCATCGACTCCGTCCTCACCGACCGGGCGGTCAGCACCCGCGCCGAGACCTTCGTCCGCGACGTCCTGGGCAAGAAACCCATCACCTCCCCGGACCGGGCCGGCTTCCTCGTCAACGCCCTCCTCTTCCCCTACCTGCTCAGCGCCGTCCGCATGCTCGAATCCGGCCTCGCCGACGCCGACACCATCGACCAGGGCATGACCCAGGGCTGCTCCCACCCCATGGGACCGCTGCGCCTGGCCGACCTCATCGGCCTGGACACCACCGTCTCCATCGCCCGGGCCATGTACGAGGAGTACAAGGAACCCCTCTACGCCCCGCCGCCCCTGCTGCTGCGCATGGTCGAGGGCGGCCTGCTGGGAAAGAAGTCCGGCCGCGGCTTCCACACCTACCCCTGACCCGCCCCGCCCGCGGGACCCGGCGGCCGGCCACCAGCCGAGCCGCCCGGGGGCGCTCACTGCTGCGGAACCTCCACCCCGGCCGCCCGCAGGTTCGCCTCCAGCAGCTCCGTCAGCCGCACCGCCGCAGGCGCCTGGTCCTCACGGTGATGGTTGATCAGCCCGTACCGGGTGGCGGCATCGGGCCTGGCCCGGAACGCCGCCGGCATCGACAGCTCCTCGCGATGGGCCAGCACCTTGGCGGCCAGCGCGGCCGCCAGCTCATCGAGCCGCGGATCGTCCGCATCCCACGCCTCCGCGTCCTGACAGCGCCGCACCAGCTCGACGTACTGCGGATCGGCCAGCTGGTGCTCCAGATGCTGCAGGAAACTCTCGAACACCTCCGGCACCAGAGCCCGCGCCAGGACCAGCGCCTCCTGCTGGATCGCCACGTACGCGGCACCGACCCCCAGCCCGGCGAGCCGGTCCAGCACCGCGCAGGCCCGCTCCGGCAGCAGCAGCCGGTCCCCGGAGGCCAGCCGGTGCAGCACCGCCCGCCGCGCGATCAGCTCCTCGATCCGCTCGGTGAGCCGGCGCTCGACATCCTCCAGCGCCGCCGCGAACCCCTCCGGATCCCCGTCGAGAAGCCCGGCGATCTCGGCGAGCGGCACCCCCGCGCCGGCCAGCGTCCGCACCTGCACCAGCCGCAGCATCTGCGCCGACCCGTACCGCCGATAGCCCGAACCGTCCCGCCCGGGTTCCTCCACCAGACCGAGCCGGTGGTAGTGGCGCACCGCCTTGACCGTGACACCGGCGAACGCCGCCGCCTGCCCGATCGTGAGCCCGTACACCATGAGGTCAGCGCGCCCCGCCGTCGAGGGCGGCCGCTGTCTCACGGACCGCCGCGGCCACCGCCCGGAAATCCTTGCGCAGGATGTGGGAGTGGTTGCTCGCGACCTTCGCGCTCACCCGGATGTCCCGGTTGCGGGCGAGCACCGGGTCCAGCGAGGCCCGCATCTCCTCCATCTCCTCCTCCTGACCGCCCAGGCTCGCCCCGGTGGCGAGGACGAAACGCACCGGGCACGCCACCCGGTCCAGCACCGGTCCGATGGCCGCGGTGATCTCGTTGGCCTCGATGTTGACGTCGGCGTGCCGGTCGGCGCTCATCCGCGCGGCCAGCCCGAAGGGCCGCACCAGCGGCAGCAGCAGCCGCATCCGGCGGAACAGGCGCCGGATCCGCGCCCGCCCCGCCTCACCGGTCAGACCGTAGGGGACCGCCCCGTCCACGCACACCACGCCGAGCGCGCGGCCGGGGTTGCGCTCGGCCCAGTGCACGGCGAGTGAGGCGCCGTAGGACCAGCCGACCAGCAGCGGCCGGTCGACGCCCCTCGCGCCGAGGACGGCGTCGATGTCGCGCAGCGCCGCCTCGAAGGAGTAGTCCGCCGACCGGCGCGAGCGGCCGCGGGCCCGCCCGTCGAACGTGATGTGCCGCCAGCCGGCGCCGAGTTCGGCGATGACGGGCCGCCAGGGCCGCCGGCCGGCGTAGGCGCCGTTGAGATAGACGACGGCCCGGCCGGGGCCGCGCGTGTCGGTGACGGCCAGCGCCGTGTCGTCGACGGGAACCATGCCGGACCAGGAAGCCGTGGGGGAAGTGGTCATGGGATCAGCGTTCACCCTGACCCCGGGTCAGGGTCAACCAGCCACATCGAGCCACAGCACGGCACGACCCGGACACGAGCGCGGGCACGGACACGCGCACGGGCCCGGGCACGGACCCGTCCCGCGGCCCGCCGACGTGTCCGGCCCGGGACGGGTCAGCGGGCGCCCGTCCCGGCGAGCAGCCCCTCCGTCACGGTCGCGGCGATCCCACCGAGGTGGTCGGCCAGATAGAAGTGACCGCCGGAGAACACCTTCAGCGCGAAGTCGCCCCCGGTGTGCTCCCGCCACGTCACGGCCTCCTCGACACTCACCATCGGGTCGCTGTCCCCGACCAGCACCGATATCGGGGCCGCGAGCGGCTCACCCTCCCGCCACCGATAGGTGCCAAGGGCCCGGTAGTCGGCCCGCAGCCCCGGCAGCACCATCTCCATGACCTCGGCATTGTCGAGCATCGCCTGATCGGTACCACCCAGCCGGCGCACCTCGGCCAGCACGTCGGCGTCCTCGAAGAACTGATAGTGCTCACTGGTCCGCGGGCCCGGCGCGCCCCGACCGGACAGGAACAGCCGCTGCGCGGAAGGCAGTTCACGCGCGGCGAGCAGCCGGGCCGTCTCGAACGCGACGAGCGCGCCCATGCTGTGACCGAACAGGGCGTACGGCCGTGAGGGATCCTTCTCCAGCTCCTCGGCCAGGTGCCCGGCCACCGCATCGACGAGCGCGGCGATCGAGGTGAACGGCGCCTCGCGGTAGCGGTCCTGGCGCCCCGGATACTGCACGGACACCACATCGAGGTCAGCGGGCAGCGTCCGCGCCAGCGGCAGATACGCCGTCGCCGAACCCCCGGCGTGCGGGAAGCACACGAGCCGCGGCCCGTCGCCCGGGGCGGTGAAGCGTCGGAACCAGGTGGTGTCCACTGTCGGTGTCTCCTTCGTCTGGAGCCGGCCGGTCGTCCCGGCCGGAAACGGGCCGTCGACCGCCCGGCCCGGCAGATCGAACCCTGCCCGAGCGGTCGGGCTCCGTGCGCCCGAACCCGCCCCGCAACCGCGCACCCCGCCCCTCCCGGGCAGGCACGCCCCGCGGCAGGGCCCATACGCGTCGCGCCCGCGATGGACCGGCCCGCCGGCACCCTCGGGGGGTGGGAGCGCCGACGGGCGGTCCGAGCTCCTCACGTCTCACGCCAGGCCGCATCGGAGCTCACGAGCCCGAGCATGCCGACCCGCCCTCGACGACCGCTCGCAGCCCGGTGGAGAAACACCACAGCCCCCAACCCCCACCACCACCGCCCAAGAACGGGCCAGACAGACCTGTTCACCGTCGAGACACCCCCTGACCTTCACGAAGGAGGACGGCAGGGACAGGCCCCCGGCGGCGAAGGACGACCCGGCCCCGCGCCACATCGTCCACCACTCCAACCACCCTCGAGCGCCCCGGCGCACGCTGGTCGGCGGCTCACCACGACGGCCGGAGGGGGAACACCCATGCCCGCGGAGCCCATCACCGCCCCGCACGACGCACCGGGACAGCGGCGCGGCACACTCGCCGAACTCGAGGCACTCCGGCAGACCCTGCGCGACGGACCCGGTCCACGGGCCACCGCCGCCCAGCACGCCAAGGGCAAACTCACCGCCCGCGAACGCCTCGCGCTCCTCTTCGACGACGGCCGCTTCACCGAGATCGAAGGACTGCGCCGGCACCGCGCGAGCGGCTTCGGCCTGGAGGACCACCGCCCCCACACCGACGGCGTCGTCACCGGCTGGGGCCGCGTGTACGGGCGCACCGTCTTCGCCTACGCCCACGACTTCCGCATCTTCGCCGGCTCCCTCGGCGAGGCCCACGCCGAGAAGATCCACAAGATCATGGACATGGCCGCCACCGCGGGCGCCCCCATCGTGGGCCTGTGCGACGGCGCCGGAGCCCGCATCCAGGAAGGCGTCACCGCGCTCGCCGGATACGGCGGCATCTTCCAGCGCAACGTCCGCAACTCCGGGATCATCCCGCAGATCAGCGTCGTGATGGGCCCCTGCGCCGGAGGAGCCGCCTACTCCCCGGCCCTGACCGACTTCGTCTTCATGGTGCGCGGCACCGCCCAGATGTTCATCACCGGCCCCGACGTCGTCAGTGCCGTCACCGGCGAACAGGTCAGCCACGAGGAACTGGGCGGCGCCGACGCCCACGCCACCCTCTCCGGCGTCGCCTCCTTCACCTACGACGACGAGGACGACTGCCTCACCGACGTCCGCTACCTGCTCTGCCTGCTGCCCGCCAACAACCGCGAACACCCCCCGGCCGAACCCTGCACCGACGACCCCGCCCGCCGCACCCCCGCCCTGCGCGACCTGGTGCCCCACGACACCACCCGCGCCTACGACATGCGCCACGTCATCACCGAGATCGTCGACGACGGCGACTTCTTCGAGGTCCACGAACGCTGGGCCCCCAACGTGCTGTGCGCACTGGCCCGCCTGGACGGCCACACGGTCGGCATCGTCGCCAACCAGCCCGCCCACCTCGCCGGCGCCCTCGACATCAAGGGCAGCGAGAAAGCAGCCCGCTTCGTCCAGATGTGCGACTCCTTCAACATCCCCCTCGTCACCCTCGTCGACGTCCCCGGCTTCCTGCCCGGCGTCGGCCAGGAACACGACGGGATCATCCGCCACGGCGCGAAACTCCTCTACGCCTACTGCAACGCCACCGTCCCCCGCATCCAGCTCGTCCTGCGCAAGGCCTACGGCGGCGCCTACATCGTCATGGACTCCCGCTCCATCGGCTCCGACCTCTCCCTGGCCTGGCCCGGCAACGAGATCGCCGTCATGGGAGCGGAAGCCGCGGCCGGCGTCATCTTCCGCCGCGACATCGCCGCCGCCGACGACCCCGAGGCCACCCGCACCCAGCACATCAAGGAATACCGGGACCAGCTCATGCACCCCTACTACGCCGCCGAACGCGGCCTCGTCGACGACGTCATCGACCCCGCCGAGACCCGCATCCGCCTGATCGACGCCCTCGCCGTCCTGCGCACCAAGCACGTCCCCCAGCCCTCCCGCAAACACGGCAACCAGCCCCAGTGACCCATCCCTCTCCACCCCCTCTCCGCGCCACCGAAAAGCCCGGGCAGGGCGATTCACGTCTGGACGACGGCCCGAGCGCCCCTCCACCAGCGCTGCCTAATCTCGACGCAGACGTACGACCCTGCACCGCATCCCGTGTCCGCCGACGTGCCCGCACCCGCCGGACCAGCACCGACAGGAGCCGACACACGTATGTCCGTGCACACCACCGCCCCCGCCACGACAGGGGTGTACGACAAGGAAGTCCGGCGCCTGGACCGGGTCGTCATCCGCTTCGCCGGCGACTCGGGCGACGGGATGCAGCTCACCGGTGACCGTTTCACTTCGGAGACGGCCTCGTTCGGCAACGACCTCTCGACGCTGCCGAATTTCCCGGCCGAGATCCGGGCCCCCGCAGGCACTCTCCCCGGTGTGTCGAGCTTCCAACTGCATTTCGCCGACCACGACATCCTCACCCCGGGTGACGCGCCGAATGTGCTGGTGGCGATGAATCCGGCGGCGTTGAAGGCGAACATGGCGGATGTGCCGCGGGGTGCGGAGATCATCGTGAACACGGACGAGTTCACGAAGCGGGCGATGCAGAAGGTCGGGTATGCGGCCAGTCCGCTGGAGGACGGTTCGCTGGATGGTTACAGCGTTCATCCGGTGCCGTTGACGACGATGACGGTGGAGGCGCTGAAGGAGTTCGACCTCTCGCGCAAGGAGGCCGAGCGGAGCAAGAACATGTTCGCGCTGGGACTGTTGTCGTGGATGTACAACCGGCCGACGGAGGGTACGGAGAAGTTCCTGGCGACGAAGTTCGCGAAGAAGCCTCAGATCGCGGCGGCGAACCTGGCGGCTTTCAGGGCTGGTTGGAATTTCGGGGAGACGACGGAGGATTTCGCGGTCTCCTACGAGGTGGCTCCGGCGGCGCAGACGTTCCCGACGGGTACGTACCGCAACATCTCGGGGAATCTTGCGCTGTCGTACGGTCTGGTCGCGGCGTCGCGGCAGGCGGATCTGCCGTTGTATCTGGGTTCGTATCCGATCACTCCGGCGTCGGACATCCTGCATGAGCTGAGCCGGCACAAGAACTTCGGTGTGCGCACGTTCCAGGCGGAGGACGAGATCGCGGGGATCGGGGCGGCGTTGGGGGCCGCGTTCGGTGGTTCGCTGGCGGTCACGACGACGTCGGGGCCGGGTGTGGCGCTGAAGTCGGAGACCATCGGGCTCGCCGTCTCGCTCGAACTGCCGCTGCTGGTCATCGACATCCAGCGCGGTGGCCCGTCCACGGGTCTGCCGACCAAGACGGAGCAGGCCGACCTGTTGCAGGCGATGTACGGCCGCAACGGCGAAGCCCCGGTCCCGATCGTCGCCCCGCGCACCCCCGCGGACTGCTTCGACGCGGCCATCGAGGCGGCCCGGATCGCCGTCACCTACCGCACCCCGGTCTTCCTCCTCTCCGACGGCTACCTCGCCAACGGCAGCGAGCCGTGGCGCGTCCCCGAGGCGGACGAACTCCCCGATCTGCGCGTCCAGTTCGCCCAGCACCCCAACCACACCCTGGACGACGGCACGGAAGTCTTCTGGCCCTACAAGCGCGACCCGCACACCCTCGCCCGTCCCTGGGCGGTGCCTGGAACGCCGGGGCTCGAGCACCGGATCGGCGGGATCGAGAAGCAGGACGGCAGCGGGAACATCTCCTACGACCCCGCCAACCACGAGTTCATGGTCCGCACCCGCCAGGCCAAAGTCGACGGGATCGACGTCCCCGACCTCGATGTCGACGACCTCACCGGCGAAGCGACCACCCTCGTCCTGGGCTGGGGCTCGACGTACGGGCCCGTCACCGCCGCCGTCCGCAGGCTCCGCGCGGCCGGTGAGCACATCGCGCAGGCCCACCTGCGCCACCTCAACCCCTTCCCCCGCAACCTCGGCGACGTCCTTCGCTCCTACGACAAGGTGGTGATCCCCGAGATGAACCTCGGCCAGCTCGCCACCCTGATCCGCGCCACCTACCTGGTGGACGCCCGCTCCTACACCCAGGTCAACGGCATGCCGTTCAAGGCCGAGCAGCTCGCCGCCGCGCTGAAGGAGACCATCGATGCCCGCTGAGGCCCTGACCCTCATTCCCAGGCCCGAAGTACCGCTGACGGCGAAGGACTTCAAGTCGGATCAGGAAGTGCGCTGGTGCCCGGGCTGCGGTGACTACGCGATCCTGGCGGCCGTGCAGGGTTTCATGCCGGAGCTGGGGCTGGCGAAGGAGAACATCGTCTTCGTCTCCGGGATCGGCTGCTCCTCGCGGTTCCCGTACTACATGAACACCTACGGGATGCACTCGATCCACGGGCGTGCCCCCGCGATCGCCACCGGTCTGGCCTCCTCGCGGCGGGATTTGTCCGTGTGGGTCGTCACCGGTGACGGCGACGCGCTGTCCATCGGCGGCAACCACCTCATCCACGCCCTGCGCCGCAACGTGAACCTGAAGATCCTGCTGTTCAACAACCGGATCTACGGTCTGACCAAGGGCCAGTACTCGCCGACCTCGGAGGTCGGGAAGATCACCAAGTCGACGCCGATGGGCTCGCTGGACGCCCCGTTCAACCCGGTGTCCCTGGCGATCGGCGCGGAGGCCTCGTTCGTGGCCCGCACGGTCGACTCCGACCGCAAGCACCTCACCGACGTCCTGCGCCAGGCCGCCGCCCACCCGGGCACCGCGCTGGTGGAGATCTACCAGAACTGCAACATCTTCAACGACGGCGCCTTCGAGGTCCTCAAGGACAAACAACAGGCCGAGGAAGCCGTCATCCGCCTCGAACACGGCCGGCCCATCACCTTCGGCACCGACCACTCCAAGGGCGTCGTCCGCGACCCCGCCACCGGCGACCTGGTCGTGGTCCCGGTGACGGACGAGACCCGGCACCGGATCCTGGTCCACGACGCCCACACCGCGTCCCCGACCACAGCGTTCGCCCTGTCCCGCCTCGCCGACCCCGACACGCTGCACCACACCCCCATCGGGGTCTTCCGCAGCGTCGAACGCCCCGTCTACGACACGCAGATGACCGACCAGCTCGACGCGGCCATCGAGCAGAACGGCAAGGGAGACCTCGGCGCACTGCTGGCCGGAGGAGACACCTGGACCGTCGTCGGCTGACCCCGGATCCCGTCGCGAGGCGGCACCGAGAAACGGGATGGCATGGAGCACACCGCAACAGGCGCGCCACGACCGCCCACCGAGCCGGCGTACGGTCCGCGGGCTCTCGAGCCCTTCAACCCGGCCCGGCGGACGGGGGAGCGGGGCGGCCGGGGTCCGGGGGAGGCGGGCCGGCGTCTCGGGTTAGGGGAGGCGGATCAGTGGCTCGGCGAGCCGGCCGCGCACCCGCCGACCCGTGTCGTGCACCCGCCGGACCCGGACCCGGGCGCGGACCGTGCGCCCACCTGGTGGTCGTCCACCGCTTCCGGCACCGCGGCCGAGTGCAACGCCCGCCACAGGAAGCTGATCGCGGCCGGCGTGAGGGATCTGTCCGTGGTGTTCGACGTGCCGACCCGCGCGGGGCACGACTCCGACGCGCCGGCGGCGCGCGGTGAGGTCGGCCGGGCGGGGGTGGCGATCGACTCGATCGACGACATGCGGGTGCTGTTCGCCGGGATCCCGCTGGAGGAAGTCGTCACCTCGATGCGCTGCGGCGCGTGCGCCGCGCCGCTTCTTCTTCTGTACCAGCTG
This sequence comes from Streptomyces sp. NBC_01428, assembly GCF_036231965.1. Lineage (NCBI taxonomy): Bacteria > Bacillati > Actinomycetota > Actinomycetes > Kitasatosporales > Streptomycetaceae > Streptomyces > Streptomyces sp. NBC_01428. The sequence goes on from NZ_CP109499.1 coordinate 9,052,064, forward strand.
GTCGCCGAGGAGCAGGGAGCGGCGGCCGGCCGGCTGTCCGGCACGTTCCACGACGGCGGGGCGGGGGAGTGCGTGCCGGACGGCGACCGCATCTTCCCGCCGGGCCCGTCCGCGCGGCTGGCCGCGGACCTCGTCCGGTACTGCCGTACCGAGCTTCCGCAGTGGGCCGCCGATGCTTGCCGGGTGGTCCGGGAGACCGGCCCCGGCGCGTACGTCGTGCCCCTGACCGGCTCCGTCACCTTCGACGGGGAGAGGCCCGAGGGGCCGGCGCCCGCCGACCCCGCTGCCGCGGTGCGGCAGGGCGAACGCATCGCCAAACTCCGTGCCTGGCGCGAACAACGGGACGTGGACGCCGCACTCACCAGGCTGAAGAAGGCGGCGGCGGGCGACGGCGACGTCCTGCGCCCGATGAGGGAAGCCCTGCGCGCCCGCGCCACCGTCGGCGAGGTGTGCGACGCACTGCGCGAGGTGTGGGGCATCCGTCTCCCGGCGGATGCCCGTTGACTGCCGTGCGGCGGATGAGGGCCGGGGGATCTGCGGCGGGTGCCCGCCGAGGGCCCCTGCCGTTCAGTTGCTGCGGGCGGTGATGTCGCCGTAGCCGGTGGTGGCGTGGATGGCGAGGCCTGCGGCGGAGCCCTCGGAGTTGTTCAGGGCGTTGTCGACGCGGCCGTATCCGGTGCCGGCGTCCAGGGTGGCGGAGACGCCGTGGGCGGCGCCGACGGTGATGTGGCCGGCCTCGGTGCGCAGGGTGACGGTGCCGTGCACGGCTTCGGTGATGGTCAGGTCGCCCTTCTGGGTGCTGATCTCGGCGGAACCGCCGACCCGGCGCACGGTGATGTCACCGGCGGCGAGGGTGAGGCGGGCGCTCGCGGTCTCGTCGAGGGTGATGGTGCCCTGGGCGGATTCGAGGGTGACGTCGCCGAGGCGTCCGGTGCCGCTGATCTCGGCGGCGGCGGTCCTCGCCTCGACGCGGGAGCCGGCGGGGAGCTGGACGGTGACCTCGACGGCCCCGGAACCGGCACCCAGGAGGCGGCTGTTGGCCTGCGGGGTCTCGATGCGCAGGACGCCGTCGGCGTAGGCGACGGTGATCTGCTCGGCCGCCTTCACGTCGGCGCCCCTGGAGGCGTCGGCGGGCACGACGTCGACGCCGGTGTCGGCGCGGTCCGCGGCGACCAGGCGGACCCGGCCGGCCGGGATGTCGAGAACGGCGGAGATCGGGGCGGGGGAGTCGAACTTCTGCATCGTGCTCTCCTTCTCCTGCATCGCGCGCCCCAGCGGCCCGCGGTTTCTGATGACAGAAAAGCTACGTTGCATTCACTGATCGGGCAACAGGGTCGTTGCGCGACATGCACATAACTGCAGCTGGCAGAGCGGAAATTGTTGCAATGGTTCAATATCTAACGCAACACTCGCGACTTCTGTTGTTGCAATGAATTGGATGTGAACGCTATAGTCCCGACAACACGCGCCATGCACGACGAAGGAGACCGCGATGCCGGGAGGCAGGCTCACCCAGCAGGAACGCCAGCAGATCGCGCTGGGACTGGCCGACGGCCTCGCCTACGCCGAGATCGCCCGAAGCCTGGACCGCCCGACCTCCACCATCACGCGCGAGGTGATGCGCAACGGCGGCCCCACCTCCTACCGCGCCGACCTCGCCCACCGGGCCACCGAACACCGCGCCCACCGCCGCAAGCAGGCCACCCCCCGGGATGCGAGGACACCCCAGCCGCAAGGCCGCCACGAACAGGCCGTACGCGAGTACGAAGAGGTGCTCACCACCGTCTTCATGGCCTCGGGCGCGCCCACGATGATGGCCCGCGTGATGGCCTGCCTCACCCTGACCGACTCCGGCAGCCTCACCGCCGCCGAACTCGTCCAGCGCCTCCAGGTCAGCCCGGCGTCCATCTCCAAGGCCATCGCGTTCCTGGAGAGCCAGGGCCTGGTCCGCAGGGAGCGCGACGAACGCCGCCGCGAGCGCTACGTCGTCGACGACGACGTCTGGTACCAGTCCATGATGGCCAGCGCCCGCTCCACCGCCCAGATCGTGGAGACCGCACGCCAGGGCGTCGGCGTCCTGGGCCACGGCACCCCGGCCGGCAACCGCCTGGAGAACATCGCCCGCTTCCTCGACTACGTCTCCGAGAGCCTCGCCCGCGCCGCGGAACAGGCCCGCGAGGTCCTCTACACCAAGCCCGAGACGACACCGGACGAAACCGGCTGAGCCGCGATCCGGCCGCGGGACCCGCCGGCTCCGCCGGTCCGACGCGCGTCCGGCGGGGAGGCTTCCGCCGGAACGCCGGTGGAGCCCTGGCCCAGGACGTACCGGAATCCCTTGTCCCGTATGGAGATTGAGGTGAGGATCCCGGCTGTGACCGATGCCGATGCCGCCAGAGCCGGGTTCCCGAGGTCCGGCGGCTCCGCCCCGCCCACCGGCCCCGGGCCCCGCGCCGCCACCCTCGTCCCGGAGGCGGGTCCCCCGCACCGGACGGGCACCCGCCCGGCGCCGCGCACGGCCACCACGCCGGCTGCGGAGCCGGAGCCCCGCCTGCAACAGCCGTACACTCCCTCCCCGTCCAACGCCCTTGCAGACAAGGGCAGGTGCACGCCTCCGGATGCCTCCGGCGCCGCGTCCGAGGGACCCGGCGCGTCCGGGCGGAGCCCGGCACGGCCGGCCCGGCCCGCGCACCGCGACACGAACGTGCTGCGCTGGCTGACCGCCTACTTCGCGTCCATCGTGGGCGACAGCGTCTACTTCCTCGCGCTGGGCTGGGCGGCCGCGCAGTTCGCCGGACCCGCCCAGGTCGGCCTGGTGCTGGCGGTGGGTGCCGTCCCCAGGGCGCTGCTGATGCTCCTCGGCGGTGTGGTGGCCGACCGGTTCGATCCGCGCAAGGTCGTCATCGGTTCCGACGCCCTGCGGGCCGCGGTGATCCTCGCGCTCGCCGCCGTGCTGTGGCTCGGCACACCCAGGATCTGGCTGCTGGTGGTGGTGGCGCTGGTCTTCGGGGTGGTGGACGCCCTGTTCATGCCGGCGGTGGGCGCGCTGCCCCCGCGGCTCACCGCCCCCGACGAGGTCGTCCGCCTCGTCGGCATGCGGCAGTTGGCGATCCGGATCGGCAAGGCGGTGGGCCCGCCCCTGGCCGGGTTCGCCCTCGCCCACCACGGCGAGGCCGCCTTCGCGACGGCCGGGGTGCTGTTCGCGTTCTCCCTCCTCCTCCTGGCCGGCGTGCGCATCGCGCCCCTGCCGGTAGACCCGGGCGCGGCCGAACCCGGCACCCCCTGGCAGGACCTGGCCGACGGACTGCGCTACATCCGCCGCCACCGCCTGGTGGGACCGCTCGTGCTCGCCACCGCGCTGAGCGAGATCGGGTTCATGGCGCCGCTGCAGGTGGGAGTGTTCCTCCTGGCGGGGGAGCGGGGCTTCGGGGCTTCCTCGATCGGCTGGATCCTCGGCGCGTTCGCGGTCGGGGCCGGGCTGGGAGCCGTGGGCCTGTCCCTGATGGGACGGATCCGGCGCGCCGGAACGGTCCAGGTCGGCACGCTCGTCGTCGCCTCCGCGGCGATCGGCGCCATCGGTCTGCTGCCGACGGTGGCCGGCGCGGCGACGGTCGCCGGCTTCGCCGGACTGGTGGGCGGCGTGTGCGGAGGCCTGTCCATCGCCCTGATCCAGCACAACACGGCCGCCGCCTACCAGGGCCGCGTCGCCGGCGTCCTGGCCCTGTCCCACGTCGGCCTCGCCCCGCTCGTCTTCCCCCTGTTCGGACTGGCGGCCGGCGCGGTCGGAGTGACCCCGATGTTCCTCATCGGCGCGGGCATCAGCGCGAGCGCCGCCGTCGTCGGCCTCCTCTCCGGCGACGTACGCCGGGCACAACTGACCGTGCGGCAGACCCCGAAGCCACGGCCCCGCACACCGGCGCCCGCCCCGCCGCCCGCCACGGACCCCGCAGCCGGCCCGCCCCGCCGGTCCCGCTAGACGCGCGCGAGGGCCTGCTCGAACAGCACGGGGTCGTGGGCGTTGACGATGAGCAGATCGGGCTCCCCGCGCTCGTACAGCTCCGCGAGCCGCGCATGGTTGTCGCGCACCTGCTTGATGTCGTACGCGATGAAGGACTCCATGCCGCTGAGCGTGCGCGGGACGGGGGAGCGCCGGTCCAGGACGCCCAGATGGTAGAAGGCGTCCCCGGCGTGCAGCAGCCACCCGCTGTCCGACTCGACGGCGACGGCGGCGTGCCCCCGGCTGTGCCCGGGCAGGGCGATCAGCACGATCCCGGGCGCGATCGCGTCGAGTTCACGCGCCGCCGCGAAACCGCGCCACCGCTCACCGTCGGGACGGTGCTCGACGAGCTTCACGCCGTGCTCCCACTGCGGCCGCCGGTAGCGGATCCGCTCCCGCCAGGTGGGGGAGTGGACGGAGCCGCTCGCCTCGTCGGCGGTGAGGTGGACCTGCGCGTCGGGGAAGTCGGCCAGCCCCCCGATGTGGTCGGAGTCGAAATGCGTCAGCACGATGTGGCGGACGTCCTCGCGGCGGAACCCGAGCCTCTCGACCTGCCGTACGGCCGTCTCCTCGACGTCGAACACGGGCCGCACGAAACGCCGGGACGGCCCCACCCGGCGCCCGGGATCGGCGATGTCGTCGAGCCCGTACCCGGAGTCGACGAGGACCAGACCGCCGGCGGTCTCGAGGAGCAGCACATGACACACCAGGCGCGCGCCGGGCGGATGCATGGTGCCGCAGTTCAGGTGATGAACTTTCACAAACGCAGTCCTTGTCGTGTGGGGAGGCGGGCAGACCCGGCCCTTCCTCCCGTCGGAGCGTCCCGGCGCGGCGGCCCGGAGCCGAGCGGGCCATGATCGGAAGGCTAACCGCCTCCCGTACAGCCATAGTTGAGCGATGGACGAGGGAACCTGGACCGCGCGCGTGCGCCCTTCGGGCGGCAGGACACCGCCGGCCTGATCAACACCTCGCCTACCCGCCCGGCGTGGACGCACGCCGGGTACCGCGTCGGACGCCCGGATCCGGACGTCCTTCGTGCGGCGCTGCCGCCGCCACCGGCGCGGACCACCGGCGCCGCCGAACGGGCGCGCCCGAGGCCTCCGAACGGGCGTGCCCCAGACCGCCGAACAGGCCTACCCGGGGCTCCCGTTGGGGGCGAGCGGGACTCGACCAGGCTTCGAGCGCGCTCCGGCAGGCTGTCCCGGTGCCCCAGGTGTGCGCCTCAGGCGTGTGCCGGGCGCGGCCGGGGGAGGGATGGCGCACCGCGGGGTGCGGGGGTGTGCGGGGGCCCGTGTTCCGCCGTGCCGCGAGGCCCGCTCGAGAGCCGCCGGAGGCACGCTCGAGGGCCGTCCCGGGAGTGGCGGAGAATCACCGCCGACGTAAGTAAACCGCCACTGCGGTTTGTTAACCTGCGCGGGTCTTGGTGCCATCCGATCCCGACGGGAGCCCCCCACCATGGCGACGTTGCTCTACAGACTGGGCCGATTCGCGTTCCGCAGGCGAGGCCTGACGGTACTGCTGTGGCTGCTGGTTCTCTTCGGAGCGGGATTCGCGGCCTCCTCGGCACCCGCGCCTCCCGCCGACACCTTCTCCATGCCGGGCACCGAGTCGCAGAAGGCCTTCGACCTGCTGGAGGAGAAGTTCCCGGCCGCCGGCGCCGAAGGCGCGAGCGCCCGGGTCGTGGTCCGCGCCCCGAAGGGGAGCGGATCACCGGGACCGCCAACAAGAAGTCGGTCGCCGACCTCGTCGGCGACCTCGGCGACAACCCGGGCGTCACCCGGGTCACCGACCCGTTCACCACCGGCGCGGTCAGCAAGGACGGCACCACCGCCTACGCGGTCGCCACCTACAAGGCGAGCGGCACCGAACTCACCGACGCCCAGCACGACGCGCTGGACAAGAGCCTGCGTTCGGGCCGGAGCGCGGGCCTGACCGTGGAGGCCGGCGGTGACGCGGTGAAGGTCGACACCGCCATGAGCGGCGTCGGCGAGAAGATCGGCGTCCTGATCTCCGCCCTCGTCCTGCTGCTCACCTTCGGTTCCCTGATCGCCGCCGGCATGCCGCTGCTGACCGCCGTCATCGGTGTCGGCATCGGCATCAGCGCCATCACCGCCCTGGGCAGCACACTCGGCCTGTCCGCGACCACCTCCAACCTGGCGATGATGCTGGGCCTGGCGGTCGGCATCGACTACGCGCTGTTCGTCGTCTCCCGCTACCGCTCGGAGAAACTGGAGGGCCACGACCGCCAGGAGGCCGCCGGACGGGCGGTCGGCACCGCAGGCTCCGCCGTCGTCTTCGCCGGCCTCACCGTCATCGTCGCGCTCGCCGGCCTGAGCGTGGTGAACATCCCGGTCCTGACCAAGATGGGCCTGGCCGCCGCCGGCACCGTCGCCGTGGCCGTCCTCATCGCCACCACCCTGGTCCCCGCCCTGCTCGCCTTCGCCCCGATCCGCGTCCTGCGCCGCCGCGACCGCGCGGCGTTCCGCAGCAAGCCCCTCTCACCCCGAAAGCAGCGCAAGGCGGCCAAGCGGGCGGCCGAGCAGGCCCGGCGCCACCCCAACCTCGGTGCACGCTGGGCCGGTTACGTCCTGCGCCACCCGGTCGCCGTCCTGCTGGTCGGCGTCGTGGGCCTGGGCGCGCTGGCCGTGCCCGCCGCCGACCTGCGCCTGGGCCTGCCCGGCGAGGGCACGATGGCCACCGACACCACCCAGCGCAAGGCCTACGACATGCTCTCGGCGTCCTTCGGCGACGGCTTCAACGGCCCGCTCACCGTGACCGTCGAAGCCCCGAAGGCCGCCGCCGTGGCCGAGCGGGTCGCCCAGCGCTTCGCCGCACAGGACGGCGTCGCCTCCGTCGCCCCGCCCACCGTCAACCCGGCGGGCGACACCGCCCTCTTCAACGTCATCCCCGCCAGCGGCCCGGGCAAGGCCGCGACCGAGGACCTGGTCCGCTCCCTGCGCGGCAGCGCCGGCGCCCTGGAGAAGGACACCGGCTCCGAGATCCTGATCACCGGTCAGACGGCCCTGATCATCGACTTCTCCCACACCCTGGACAAGGCGCTGCTGCCCTACCTCGCCCTCGTCGTGGGCCTGGCCTTCCTGCTCCTGATGGTGGTCTTCCGCTCGCTCCTGGTCCCGTTCAAGGCGGCTCTGGGGTTCCTGCTGTCGGTCGGCGCGGCGCTCGGCGCGGTCGTCGCGGTCTTCCAGCAGGGCCACCTCGCCGGCCTGTTCGGCATCGACCAGCCCGGCCCCATCGTGAGCACCATGCCCATCCTCATGATCGGCGTGGTCTTCGGACTCGCCATGGACTACGAGGTGTTCCTCGTCAGCCGCATGCGCGAGGCCTACACCCACGGCGCCACCCCCGCCGAGGCCGTCGTCACCGGCTTCCGCTACGGCGGCCGCGTCGTCTCGGCCGCCGCCATCATCATGATCAGCGTCTTCTCCGGCTTCATCGCCGAGGACAACGACCTCGTCAAGATGATGGGCTTCGCGCTGGCCTCCGCGGTGCTCTTCGACGCCTTCGTCGTCCGCATGGCCATCGTCCCGGCCCTGTTCGCCCTGTTGGGCACCAAGGCCTGGTGGCTGCCGAAGTGGCTCGACCGACTGCTGCCCAACCTGGACGTCGAGGGCGCGCAACTCGGTCACGGCCCCGCCGGCCCGCTCCCGTCGTCCCGTAGCCCCAGGCGCGAACGCGAACTCATCCGCTGAGCCACGGCCCTTGGGTCCCGGACCGGCAGGAGCACGCGACCGGACAACGCCACGACGCCACCGGCCACCGGCCGGTGGCGTCGTGGCCGCTGCCGGCACCACCGGCCGCCGCCGCGCTGCCGGCGCCAGGCCGTCCATGGATAGCGTTCACCCCCAATCATTGCAACAAACTCCGTACCGGGACGTTGCGTTATGCGCGAGACCATTGCAACAACTTTCGCGCATCTACCAGGAGTTAACGTCAACTTGCGCAACAACAGTGTTGTCAGAACCGTGAATGCAACGTAGCGTTTCCCTCATCGGAAAGCGCGGGCGCCGTAGGGGCGCGCGGTGCACGAGAAGGAGAGCACGATGCAGAAGTTCGACACGCCCGCCCCCATCTCGGCCGTCATCGACATTCCGGCGGGCCGGATCCAGGTCATCGCCGCGGACCGGGGAGACGCCACGGTGGAGGTCCTGCCGGCGAATGCGGCCAAGAGCCGGGACGTGAAGGCGGCTGAGCAGGTCACGGTCGTCTACGGCGACGGTGTCCTGCGCATCGAGGCCGCACCGGCCAAGAACCGCATCCTCGGCACCGGTTCGGGGTCCGTCGAGATCACGATCCAGCTCCCCGTCGGCTCCCGCGTCGAGGCCAAGACCGCCGCCGCCGACTTCCGCGGCGTGGGCCGCCTCGGCGACGTCACCTTCGAAGGCGCCCAGGGCACCCTCAAACTCGACGAGACCGCCGGCGCCCACCTGACCCTCATGGCAGGCGACATCACCGTGGGCCGCCTCGGCGGACCCGCCGACATCAGCACCCAAAAAGGCGACCTCACCGTCACCGAGGCCACCGGCGGCACCGTCACCCTGCGCACCCAAGCCGGCGACATCACCATCGGCGCCACCCCCGGCGTCTCCGCCACCCTCGACGCCGGCACCACCCACGGCCGCATCAGCAACGCCCTGAAGAACACCGGCCACGCCCCCGCCCTCACCATCCGGGCCACCACCGCCCAGGGCGACATCACCGCCACCAGCAACTGACCCCCGACGCCCCCACGACACCCTCACCACCCGCAGCCTCAAAGGAGTCCCCCTCATGACCAACCTGGCCATCGCGGCGCACGGGTTGCGCAAGTCCTACGGTGACAAGGTCGTACTCGACGGTGTCGACCTGACGGTTCCGGAGGGGACCGTGTTCTCCCTGCTGGGTCCGAACGGTGCCGGCAAGACGACGGCGGTGAAGATCCTCTCGACGCTCATCACGCCCGACGCGGGTTCCGGGCAGATCCAGGTGGGCGGTCACGACCTGGCCTCTGACGCGCAGGCAGCGCGTGCCGTCATCGGTGTGACGGGGCAGTTCTCGGCGGTGGACGGGCTGATCACGGGGGAGGAGAACATGCTCCTGATGGCCGACCTGCACCATCTGCCGAAGGCGCAGGGCCGGCGGGTGGCGGCCGAACTCCTGGAGCGTTTCGACCTGGTGGAGGCGGCGGGGAAGCCGGCGTCGACCTACTCGGGCGGTATGAAGCGGCGTCTGGACATCGCGATGACGCTGGTGGGCAGCCCGCGGATCATCTTCCTCGACGAGCCGACCACCGGTCTGGACCCGCGCTCGCGGCACAACATGTGGCAGATCATCCGGGAGCTCGTCACCGGCGGGACCACGGTCTTCCTCACCACGCAGTACCTGGAGGAGGCCGACGAACTCGCCGACCGCATCGCCGTCCTGAACGACGGGAGGATCGCCGCCGAGGGCACGGCCGAGGAACTCAAGCGCCTCATCCCCGGCGGACACATCCGCCTGCGCTTCACCGACCCCACCGCCTACCAGAGAGCCGCCCTCACCCTCACCGACAGCGCCCGCGACGACGAAGCCCTCGCCCTCCAACTCCCCAGCGACGGCAGCCAGCGCGAACTGCGCACCATCCTCGACCGCCTCGACACCGCCGGCATCGAAGCCGACGAACTCACCGTCCACACACCCGACCTGGACGACGTCTTCTTCGCCCTCACCGGCAACACCACCCTCCCCACCCAGCCCGCCCAGCCCAAGGAGACCGTCCGATGAGCTCCCTCTCCCTCGCCGTGCGCGACTCCTCCACCATGCTGCGCCGCAACCTCCTCCACGCCCGCCGCTACCCCTCCCTCACCCTCAACCTGCTGCTCACCCCCGTGATGCTGCTCCTGCTGTTCGTCTACATCTTCGGCAACACCATGAGCGGCGGCGCCGGCCGCTCCGCCTACATCGCCTACATCGTCCCCGGCATCCTGCTCATGACGATCGGCTCCACCGTCGTCGGCACCGCCGTCTCGGTCGCCACCGACATGAACGAGGGCATCATCGCCCGCTTCCGCACCATGGCCATCCACCGCGGCTCCGTCCTGTTCGGCCACGTCGTCGGAAGCGTCCTGCAGGCCATCCTCAGCGTCATCCTCGTCGGCGCCGTAGGCGTGGCCATGGGCTTCCGCTCCACCGATGCAGGCGTGCTGGAATGGCTCGCCGCCCTCGGCCTCCTCGCCTTCTTCGCCCTCGCCTTCACCTGGATCGCCGTCGGCATGGGCCTCGGCAGCCCCAACGCCGAAGCGGCCAGCAACAACGCCATGCCGCTGATCCTCCTGCCGCTGATCTCCAGCGCCTTCGTCCCCCTGGACTCGATGCCCGGCTGGTTCCAGCCGATCGCCCACTACCAGCCCTTCACCCCGGCCATCGAAACCCTGCGCGGCCTCCTGCTGGGCACGGAGATCGGCAACAACTGGTGGATCGCCCTGCTCTGGTGCGCGGCCCTGAGCGTGCTCGGCTGGCGCTGGTCGCAGTCCCAGTACAACGCGGATCCCAAGTAGCCAGGCAGACACCGCGAACCCGTTCCACCCCAGGGCGGCGCACCCCGACACCCGTCGGAGTGCGCCGCCCTGCCCATGCGAGGGCCGCCCGCCACGGGCCCGGCAGGGCGATCCGGATCCCGGCGTAGCATTCACAGCCGCTCCATTGCAATGACACCGCAGAGCGACGTTGCGTTACGGCTGGAATCATTGCAACGAAAATGCGGCAACCACCTGCTATGACTCAGGTCATGGGCAATAAATGCGTTGCCAAAACAATGAATGCAACGTAGCGTTTGTGTCATCAGAAACAATGAACCGTCGGGCCCCACAGGCCGGCGAACACACGCTCCGCAGACCAACGGCGAAGGGGGCCGGACCATGAAGACAACGCACAACCGGCAGCAGGCCGCACCCGGCGCCATCACCGCCTTCGCCCGCTTCACCCTCCTCGGCGGCACCGTAGGACTCGCCTCCAGCCTCACCGTGGCCGCCCTCGCCAGCCAGATCCCCTGGGGCCTGGCCAACGCCCTCGTCACCGCCCTGTCCACCCTCCTGGCCACCGACCTGCACGCCCGCTTCTCCTTCGGAGCCGGCACCCGCGCGACAGGACGCCAGCACCTGCAGTCCGCCGGCTCCGCGGCCGCCGCCTTCGCCCTCACCTGCACGGCCACGTTCGTCCTGCACCAACTGGTTGCCGCCCCCGGCGCGATGCTCGAGCAGAGCGTCTACCTCACCGCCTCGGCACTCGCCGGCCTCGCCCGCTTCACGGTCCTGCGCCTGGTCGTCTTCGCCCGCGGGCACGCGCGGGCCGCGACCCCCGGCCCCGTCGGCGGCCATCGAACCCGTCCGGGTCCGGCCGATACCCTCACGGCCGTACCGGCCGGCCCGGCCCGGCTCTGCCAGGCCGCCTGACCTCACGGGCCCCGGGTGCGGATCCGGATCGCCGGCCGGACTCCGGCGATCCCGGGGGAACGTGTATGCGGCGGGTGCCGGCTTTGGCCGCGGTGTCGGCTGGAGCCTTGTCCGGTGGGCGAGGGGATCGTGTCACGGGCCCAAGTGGTCCCCGTCCGCGAGCTGGAGGGGCGTAGCGCGGTCGGCTCTGCTCGAGCAGCGTCACGAGGCGTCGTCACTTCGACGAGCCTCGAAAGCATGGCGGCCGACGGCCCCGCATGCGGAGAGTGTTCTGGGCGGCGGGACCGACCGACCCGCTGCGACGTTCTCTGGAGGTGGCGGACCATGTTCATGCGAAACGGGGCGAAGCGTGCTGCGATCGCGGTCTTTGCTGTGGGGCTCTGTGTGCTCGCGACCGGTACAGGAGCGGCCACCGCGGCAAGCACAGCCGCCCCGGACGAGTTCACCCGCCAGGCGAAGAGCCTGGGTCTGACCACCGCTGAGGCACACGGACTGCAGCAGCGCGTGGACGTCTATCTCGCGCAGACGGGCGGCACCCAGGTGGCCGTGAACAAGATCCGCCTCGGCGACAGCGGGGAGATCCTGCTGAGCCTGCCGGGCCAGGAGACCGCCCGGACAGTGAACGCGCCCAACAAGCCCGCATCCGAGCTCTGCCCGGGCAACACCATGTGCGCGTGGAAGGGCACCTGGTACACGGGCGACAGGATCAACATGTGGGCCTGCTACAACTTCCGCATTCCGTGGCTGGAGAACGGTTCCTGGATCAACAACCAGTCCACCGGCACGGTCGCGAACTTCCTCGACGACTACGGCGTCTCGAAATGGCACGACAAGGGCGCCTTCGACCAGGACCCGGACGCTCCCTGGTACTGGGTGCACTGGGTCAAGAACTGCTGACAGGAACCAGACGCAACGCAATCCCTCCACGAAAGGCAGCAGCCACCATGAAAACCCGGACACGTCTCGTCGCAACCCTGTGCGCCGCCGCTTCCGCGGCCACGATCGGTCTGGCCACCCCGGCGGTCGCTCAAACGCATCAGGCCAACACGACCTGCAGCACCTACCGCAGCTCCGACGGCAAATCCGTCGGAGTCAGCTGCAACACCGGCCGCTACTACGTCGTCGGCACAGCCTGCAGCGCGGGGGGCTGCACCACGATCGGCGGAAACATCGTCAACGCCCCGAACACCTCTTGGGCATGGGCCGGCAGCGGATACTTCGGCGGCGACATCAGCGCCGTCTTCGTGTAAGCACCGCGGAACTCTGCATCAGCTGTCCGACAGCTCCTGTGACTGCCCCATGCCCTGGTTACTGTTATGGGCATGGGGCCCTGCCGAGGTCTCGGGCCCTCTCCAGGAACGAAAGCCAGATGGACCTCTTGCGCAGGCAAACACGCGAGCTGGCGCCGGCACACCCAGTCCTCCGACTCCACGGCCGCCGCCTTCGCCCGCACCTGGACGGCCATCAGACATCGCGACCACGGCACCAGCCGCCCGGGCGATGCTCTGCCGCGCCGCTTGACCGTCCCAGCCGGGCGCCGCGGCAGCGGCGGATACGGACTCCGTGTGGTCCTGTCGGCGGCGGGAATGACTGCAGGCCGGTCTGTGTTGTGGAGAGCGTGGTTGTGGAGGGAACAGTGTCCCCGGGCCTCACCTATAGCCCATGAGGAAGATCGTTCGGCTGAAGCCTCATGGAGCCTTTCGCCGCGTAGGCGACCGCCCTTCACTACCACGCTCTTCATCGCAGCTCCTGTCCGGGACTTTTCCTGGACAGGAGCTGTTCCTGTCCATCCCCGCTGCGGGATCTGCTTCCGGTACGACCCGTGTTCCGCAGGGCTGCGGCAGAGGAGCGGCCGCGGGGCCGCTCAACATCCAGCCCGGCCCCGCCAGAGCGTTGTCAGGGCCAGGCTGAGGCTTGAGGACTCTGGAGCGGGAGGCAGGGCCAGCACGGCCCGGGACGGAACACCATCAGACAGGAGTGCCCACGCGGCGGCAGGCGAGCTCAGCCACCGCCGCCGCGCCCACACCCGATCCGGCGCAAACGGACCCCTCACGCCCCGTCCAGGATCCTCAACCCAAGCGGCGTGACGGCGTGGACCACGTACTTCCCGCACCGGCGGCTACTGACCAGACCCCCGTCACGCAACGCACTCATCTGATACGTGAGACTCGACTGCGCGATCCCCACGACACGGGCAATGTCCGTCGACGTACATCCCCCACGACTGTCACGGCCGGCAAGAACCTGGAGGATCGCGGCACGCGTCCGGCCGAGCAGCCGCGAGGCACCCCTCCCGCCGTCCCGAGCCAGATGCCAGGCCGGCTTGGCCACCGGATACACCAGAGTGGGCGTCAGATCCGGATCCGCCAGCGCGGTCGGACGCCGCCAGCAGAAGAACGAGGGAACGAGAAGCAGCCCCCGGCCCCCCAGCAACACGTCACGGCTCACCGGATAGTCCACCTCGAGAACCGGATCCCGCCACCGCGCATACGGCGCCAGACTCTCCAGAAGCCCCTGCACACCACCCGCGAGCAGCGCCCCCGAGCGCAGATCGACATCGACCCCCACCTGCCCCCGCATACGCGGCAGATGAGGCCTCAGCACAACATCGAAGTACGTACGAAGCGCCCGCACGACTCTCTTCAGATCGACGGAGTCCGCCCGCGGACCCCCGCCCGGCCCCCGCAGCCCGGCCTGCGCCGTGTTCAGCCGCCCCACCTGCTCCGCCACCACCCGCGCCGGCGTCGCCCCGACCGCATCCAACCCCGCCCCCAGATCCCCGGAGGCGTCGGGGGTGAGAAGGTCGGGAATATAACCGCGGCTGGGCACCAGACCACGCAACGGCGACAACGCCACCCGCAGCCTCTCGTCGCGGCGAATCCTCTCCCGCGCCCCCTCCCGCCACCCACCGAACTCCGCGCGCCCGTCACCCGTCTGTAATCGGCAGATGCTGCACACGATCTCCCACAGGGGATCCGGCCCCCGTGACACCCGCACGTTCCTCAAGTCGTCGTCGGTGAAATGCAGACGGAGCATGACGCCTCCCCATATCGTCCCAACCGGCAGGGGAGGTGCTCGCCGTACGACAGAGGCCACCGCGCTCAACCACACGGCACAACAGACCCCTTGATCCATTCTGGTCGAGCACCGGACATCGGAGCGGCCGAGAACCGAAGGGAACACTCAGCGATTCGATAACCTGCCCTCTATGGTCGCCGGGGGCACGCGTCGCCGAGACGCCCGAGAACCGAGCCTGCACCAGTTACGGCTGTTCCTCGTGCTGGCGGAAGAACTCCACTTCGGACGGGCGGCCGCCCGCATGTTCATCTCCCAGCCCGCCCTCAGCCAGCAGATGCGCGCCCTGGAACAGCGCCTCGACCTCTCCCTGCTGGAACGCCGCACCGGCACCCTGACCCTCACCCCGGCAGGACACGCACTGGCCGAACAGGCCGCAGAAGTACTCGCCGCGATGGCGAAACTGCTCCAGGTCTGCGACGCACACGCCGGCACCGTCCGCGGCAGACTGCGCATCGGATCCCTCGGCGCGGAAGCGGCCATGCCCCACGCGAGAACCGTCCTCGACCGCCTGCGCAACCGCCACCCCCACCTCGAGGTCGAAGTCCTCAACCTGAACTTCGTCGAGCAGTTCGACGCCCTCGCCGACGGCACCGTCGACGCCGCCTTCCTGCGCGCCCCCCTGCCCGCCAGCTTCCAGAGCATCGAACTCGCCACGGAATCACGCGTGATCTGCCTCCCGGCGGACGACCCGCTGGCCCACGAGAGCGAACTCACCCTCGCCCAGATCGCGGACCGCGCCGTGGTGAACATGCCCCCCGAAGTGCCCCGCCAGTGGTGGGACCACCTCACCATCAACCCACGCCCGGACGGAACCAGCGTGCGCTACGGCCCCGTGGTCCGCGACACCGAAGCCATGGTGCTCGCGGTCCTGCAGAAACGAGCCATCACGTTCTTACCGGCGGCCGCCCGCCGCCTCTACCCGCGCCCCGGACTCACCTACGTGGATTCCCCCGAGCTCGGCAACTCCGTCTCCTGCCTGGCATGGCTTCCGGCCAACCGCGACGCACCCGCCGTACACGCCCTGCGCACCGCGGCCCACCCCGACGCCGCCGGAACGGGGGAGCGGCACGCCTAGCCGGCCGCGGAGACCGCCCCCGCCCACAACTCGGCGGACCACCACACACTCCGGGCCATCGCGAAGGCTGTCGTCGACGGTGCCCACGCGGCACCGCCCATTCGTCCTTCACCCGCCGGCCATAAACTCTCGCGAGACATGACCCCATAAAACCATTCAGGTATTCAGCCCGGAATGGCTTTATCTCCAAGCAAACTCCGCTAGAATAGGGGAGGTTCGTCGATCAGTCAGGAGTGAGCAGGGTGCCGGAAAGGAACATCGATTTCGGTCAATTCGGTGCTCGTGGCATCAAGGGCTTCGAAGCCGTCGCCCGGCAACTCGACAAGCTCGCCGGCTACATCGCCACCCCGATCACGGCACAGCGGGGCCTGCTGGCCCGCCTGCACTACCTGACCCGCACCGACCACGCCCGCGCGGCCGCCCGCGCAGCAGGCCTCACGGTCACCGACCGCACCCTCAAAGCCTGGCTCGACGGGAAGCGCCTCCCCTCCAGGAAGAATCTGGAACGCATCGAGACCGCCTACCGGACGGTGCGCCGGCAGAACGTCGCCCGCTATCTCCTAGGCCGCCTCAACCGCGAAGGCCGCGGCACCCGAGTCGAACTGCACCCGCTGAACCAGTCCCAGGTCGACCGCCCGCGCCAACGGATCGTGGAATACCGCAGCCTGAACATCCGTCACTGGGACGCCGTCGTCCGAGCCTGGGCCGACGGCGACGACCAGGCCCTGGACGAAGCCTGGATCGACCAGATCGTGGACCTCGGCTCCCAATGGGGACAGTACGAGTACGTGACCAACGTCGGCTTCGCGGCCTGAGAACTCTTGTGAACGAAATCGAAGAAGCCGTCAGTTGGAGCGGCCCGGCCGTCATCATTTTGTTCACACTCGGGGTATCTGAATCCTGGCTCCAAGAAGACGATTTCACGGTTGCGGCAATGAGGCCGGACCGCGTGAAACGGTATCCGCTCGGTCCGGACCCCGAAGGACAACGAGGAATTGTTCAGTCGTACGACCTCACGTTCGACAACATCGACCGCGACGTCGTCCCCTACTTGCGAGAGTGCCTGCAAAAAGCCTCAACGAAAGCCGAAGGCATCGCGTGGCTCGGCTTCGAAGGCTCATTCCACTACGACAACCTCTTCACCGACGAGGTCGCAGACAAGATCTACGGCTACTGCATCCCCGACGGCGCTCCCGCAGCCATCTGGGACGACGAGACCTTGAAGAGTGACCGATGGAAGCGTGAGATCGCCGAAGTGCGCTCTGTCCTGGAACGCGATTTCCCCATGCCCCACAGGGACTGACCGACCCAAGCCACGGTCCCCTCCCCGGAGGCAACCGTCACGGAGACCGTGACTCTGGCTCTGCGGACTCCCCACCCATACGACGCGCCCGGCGCCACCGGAGACGTACACGCCCCGGCCGCCCGGACAAACCGATGGCCGGAGGCGAGCACGACGCGACAGGATGCCCCGCATGACACTGCCCACCCCCGAACTGCACACCACCCGCCTACGACTGCGGCCGTTCACCGACGCCGACACGGCACCGCTCTACACGCTCCACAGCAACGCCCACGTGCTGCGCTACTGGGACTCCCCGCCATGGACCGAACCGGCCCGCGCCCAGCGCTTCATCGCAACATGCCGGACGATCGAGGAGGAAGGCACGGGAGCACGGGTGGCCGTCGACCGCCTCTCCGACGGCGCGTTCATCGGCTGGTGCGGCCTGACCAACTGGAACCCGGACTTCCGCAGCGCATCCCTCGGCTACGTCTTCGACACCGCCGCATGGGGCCACGGCTACGCCACCGAGACCGCACACGCCGTCCTGCGGTGGGCGTTCGACGCCCTGGACCTGAACCGCGTCCAGGCCGAGACCGACACCCGCAACCTGGCCTCCGCCCGGGTCCTGGACAAGCTCGGCTTCGTCCGCGAAGGCACCCTCCGCGAGGACTGCGTCGTCAACGGCGACGTCTCCGACTCCTGGATCTTCGGCCTCCTCCACCGCGAATGGCACCCGACAGCCGTCCACTAGAACCCGAAACCGGGCCGACACTCGCCCCCGACACACGAGGACGCCCCGCCCTCGACCCCGCCGGCAACGCCACCAAAACCCCCGCGAAGACCCCTGCGGTAGGGTCCCCGGCACACGGACGAGGGACTGGCCGCGGGGGAGCGCCACAGTGGTGGATTTCGACCGTCAGATCGAACCATTCCGACAGGAGCTGCTCGCTCACTGCTACCGCATCCTCGGCTCGGTCCACGACGCCGAGGACCTGGTGCAGGAGACCTATCTGCGAGCCTGGCGGGCCCGGGACGCCTACGACCCGTCCCGCGCCGCATTGCGGACCTGGCTCCACCGGATCGCCACCAACGCATGCCTGACAGCCCTGGAAACCCGGCGCCGCCGCCCGCTGCCCGCCGGAACAGTGACCGAACGCCTGCCCACGGACCCGCTGGTCCACGGAGGCGAAGCCACCTGGCTCCAGCCGATCCCCGACTCACTGCTGCACCTGGGAAGCCCCACCGGCACGGCCATCGACCCCAGCAGCGTACGGCTCGCCTTCGTCGCCGCCCTGCAACACCTCTCAGCACGCCAACGGGCCGCGCTGATCCTGCGCGACGTCCTCGCCTTCTCCGCCGTCGAAGCAGCGGACGTCCTCGACGCGTCGGTCGCCTCGGTCAACAGCGCCCTGCAACGCGCACGCGCTCGCCTGAACGAGGCGGGCGTCCTCGAGGAGCAGATTGCAGAACCCTCCCAGGCAGAGCAACGAGCCCTCGTCGACCGCTACATGAAAGCGTTCCAGGACGCCGACGTCGAAGGGCTCAAGAAACTGCTGAGCGACGACGTCATCATGGAGATGCCGCCGATGCTCAACTGGTTCACCGGACCCGAGAAGTACGGGCAGTTCATGGACTGGGTCTTCGCCGAGGCAGGCGCCAACTGGCACCTGACCCATGTCGCGGCGAACGGCCAGCCCGGCATGGCCGCCTACCGCCTCGGCGACAGCGGCGCCTTCGAACTCCACACACTCCAGGTGTTCACCGTCACCGCTTCCGGGATCAGCAGAAACACCGTCTTCCAGGACACCGAGATCTTCGCAGCCTTCCGTCTGGCCCCCCGCATCGAAGCCTGACCACACCAAACCGACTGCTTCTGCGAGGGCGCACCCCGCGCTCCTCAAAAAATGTTCGGAGTACGCGATGAGCCGGGACTCCGGCGCCGGTATGTACCTGCGGAGCCGCACCGGCTCCCGGTGCGCCGCAGCCCGCGGCAACCCGCACGCGTACGACCGAGCAAGGAGCAACCATGACCACGAACCGGACGCACACCGCGGACGAGACCGCCATCCTCAAGGTCCTCGAGAACGTCTACGCCGCGTGGGACACCTATGACGCGGACGCGTTCGTCGCCGACTACACCGAGGACGCGAGCGTGATCCTGCCGGGGTCCTACCGCTCCTCCCGCGAGGAGATCCGGCAGAGCATGCAGGCCGGCTTCACCAGCTACCTCAAGGACTCCACCACGAACAACAAGGTGCTCGACATCCGCTTCCTCAACAAGGATGCCGCCGCCGTCATCAGCGAGACGAGCATCCTCTTCTCCGGCGAGACACACGTGCCGGCCGACCGCAGCGCGATCGCCATGTGGATCCTGACCCGCCAGGAAACGGAATGGCAGGTGGCTGCCTACCAGAACTCGCCGAAGGCGGCGGCCACGAGCTGACACCGCCGGGGTCGCCCGCCCACGGTCCTGGAGTTGAGGGCCTGGGCGAGCACCGGCCCGTCCCGTCCCGGAACCCGGGACGGGCCACCCCACCGTGTCGCCGGCCTCAACCGACGATCCCCGTGCCGTCCAAGGCGCGGGTCGCCTGGGTTCAACGATCGCCGCCGGCCAGGTGGACCAAGCCCCGGTACTCGCGTCAGCTGAGGGTGCTCGCGAAGCTCATGTCTTGCTCAGGGATGGGGCGGAAGCTGGTCATCCGCCGAAGAGCACTGCCAAGATCTCGACAGCTGCCGGTGCCGAGATCATCGCGGGCAGTAATCTTCCCCTGACCAAGGAGATGTCATGCGCATGCCCCGAAGGGCTTTGCTGGTACCTGCTGTGACTGCTGTCGTTCTCGCCGGAGCGGGGCCGGTGTTCGCGGACGACCCGACAACAGACCCGGCCGACACCGTCGCGACGGCGCCGCCCGCCCAGCCGGAGGAGACGGACCTCACCGAGGGAGCTCCTGACGTTCCCGCCGCAGCTCCCTCCGACGCCGCCGACCAGGTGCCCTCCAGCCGCGGTTGCGAGCAGGGCTGGTACTACAAGGCCAGCAGCAAGTCGAAGGACTACCACAAGGGGGTTGGCGCCGAGCAGGCCAACCACAACGGCACGTCACGCACCGCCAAGTCCACGTTCACCTCGGACGTGACCGGCACGGTAGGCATCGCCTACACCGGCGAACTCAACGTCAAGGGCAGCGCGGCGGTCATCGAGATCTCCGGGAAGTTCGGGGTGACCGTCTCCGCCTCCCTCACCGCGAAGCTCGGCAATGCGATCACGGTGGACACCCCCGCCCGCAAGACAACGTACGGCCGGTACGGCGTCTACCGTTTGAAGAGCTACGGCTACAGCCAATACACCTATGTCAACTGCGGGAAGGGCGCCAAGCACAACGTCACCATCTACACGCCCCACCGCGTCGGCTGGGCCATCTGGGAGGACTGACGTGTCACGTCGAACCCGCGCAGCCCTGATCCTCGTGTGCGCCACGCTGCTCGTCCCCCTGACCGGCTGCTCGTCCGGGCATGACGACAACAAGGCGTCCCCGGCCACACGTTCGTCCGAGCCGTCCGCGAAAGCCACTCCCACCCCGAGTGCCACACAGCCCGCGGTCCAGCAGCCTCCCGAGCTGGACGCCGGCGAGAGGCTCGCCGGCCGTCAGAAGGCGACCACCGGGAACGCAACCCTTTCCTTCACCAAGGGCAAGAAGGGAGACGCACTGATCGTCGCGGTGCGCTGCCAGGGCGCCGGGAAGATCAAGGTCGCTGTCCAGTCCGTGCACATCTCCTTCCCGCTGGAGTGCCAGGCCGGCGAAGTCAGCACCACCTACAACCAGGTCGCGGTCAAAGGCGTGGAACGCAACGGCGTCGTGTCCGTCGAGGCATCTTCTGCCGTGCACTGGTCCATGACGATCGGCCGCGGCACCCCAGCCGAAGAGGAATCGCCCACCTCGACCGCCGAATCTCTCTAGACGGCTTGCGCGCGGTGGTGCATCCGCGGCACCACCGCACGCCCCCCGCGGACGCCCAGTGTCGTTTTTGCCGCGAGAGCCGACAACCAGGCGTCGCCGACCCAAGCTAGAGGTCTGGAGCGACGAACCCGATCTTGACGAGTGTCCCTACCAGTGGCTTAGTTCACGGGTTGCAAGGATCGACGAAGCCACCACCCGAAGACGCCAAAGACCGTGCGCAAAACCTGGGACGCTCTGACTGACGAAACCTGCCAGCTCTCGTACGATCCCGCTTCAGGGTCGGGCGACGAGGGGGGTGCGGCCAGTGCGCCGCTTTGTGATTGCCGGGATCAGCGCAGTCCTGGCGATGACGGTCGCTAGTTGTTCGACAGACAAGGACACACATCCGCCGGCACATCAGAGCGAGACGGCCGGCTCCGGGGCGTGGCAGCCGGTGGGCCACACCGACATCCCCGGGAACCTGTACGGCGTGACGGCTACCGGCGCACACGACGCATGGGCCGTGGGAGACGAGAGCGACGAGCCGGCCGTCATGCGATGGCGCGGCGGGACGTGGACGAGAGTCGAGATACCCGGACGCCTTGGCCTGAACAGCCTGCGCGTCGTCGCAGCCTCGGGGCCCGGTGACGTGTGGGTCTTCGGCGCCGCGGGGGTGGCGGCCGGCACCGAATCCCGGGCGGCACGGTGGAACGGCCGCCAGTGGACACTCGCCTGGCGCGAGCCCAACTCCTTGGTCGATGCGGCAACCATCGCGGGGCCCGGCGACGTGTGGGTGGCGGCGCGACGGCCGGGCGGTGACGGCACCTGTCGTTCGTTCCTCCGGCACCGTACGGCCGCGGGGTGGTCGGCCGTCGACCTGCCGTCGGTGGTGTGCGTGCATGCCATACATGCCCTGTCGCCTGGAGATGTCTGGGCCGTGGGCGAGAGCCGGGGCCGACCGGCGACTCTGCACTGGGACGGGCACAGGTGGCGCACGGTGCCGTTGCCGCCCGCGGTCGCGAGGCCAACCGGAGAGCTGCGCGGTCTCGCCGCACAGTCGCCGACACAGCTCTGGGCCGTCGGCCGCACGGGCCGAACGGGGAGCGTCGTCGGGCCCATCGCAGTGCGCTGGGACGGGCACAGGTGGGTGAGCGTGGTCGACTCCGGCATCGCCGGAAAGTTCGCCAATGCCGCCGCCGACGGGCACGGCGGGCTCTTCGTCTCCGCATTCTCCGCGAGCGGAGACGACCAGGTCTTCCACTACGACGGCCGGAAGTGGTCGAGCGAACACATCGCCTCCGACCACTCGATCACCGGGCTCGCTGTCATCCCCGGCACGTCCCAAGTCGTCGCCGTGGGCACCTGCTGCGAAGGCTACGACGAGGACACCAGCGGCAAGATCTGGATGCACCACTGACGATCCACGGCCAAAATCCGATCCCGGATCAGCAATCCGGAACCGCAGCCGTGTGGACCGGCGATCCACACGCCGGGCCCCCACGCACATGCCGATCACGGAGACCCAGTCACGCCCACCGCATCCCCAGCCCATCGAGTGCCGCGCGCCGTTGTTCGCTGAGCCTGCCCGCCCTACGACGGGTGTTGTCGAGGAATGCCCCGAGCTTGATCTGTTCGCCGTCGACGACCTCCACCACCTTCCTCGGCACCCGCAGGTGCCCCTCACGAGCACGGAACTGCCGGGCCGCGGCGAGGTTGGCCACCCACCTCTCGTCCTGCGTCCGCCGCACTGACTCCACCACCTCACCGTCAGCCGACCCCTCCACCCCGATCGACTCCAGCAAGAACCGCTGCGCCGGCATCAGTTGCTCCCAGCCGGCCCGCTGCGCGACGACCCACGCCCCCAGATCCTCCCCCTGCACGACCAGCTCCCCGCCCAAGCCCGGGAGCTCACCGCCGGCGCGTACATGGGCGAGAGCGAGCCGGTAGCTGCGCTGCCAACCGATCTCCCACGCCGGACACCACCCAGGATCGACCTCCGCCAGAGCCTCCCCACGGCTCTCAGAGAGTTCCCCGGCGTAGGAGAGGCCCGTTTCCCCAGCGGCACGGCGTTCGGCGTTCTCGGCTGCCTTCCGGGCCGCTGCGCGCTGATTCTTGGCCCACACCCCGAGCGGGAACGCGTCCCAGACCACCGATACGGCGGGCAGAAAGTGCCCGTGCACGGCCGCGTACGAGCGGGCGACGTCCAAGCCGGCATCCCACGCAGAGGCGTGCACCGACCACACCATGCCCAGCCGCTCCAACTCCGCGACCCGCGAAGCCTCCAGCGTCCCCGCCGCGTAGTAGCGCCGCTGATCCGCGATCCACGCCCCCAGCGGATGCGAACCGACCGAGGACCAGTCCTCCGGCGTGACGTACGTGAACGGCACCCGCAGCTCCCTGCTCTCCGTCTCGCGCAGCCACCGGGTTGCGGCCTCGATGCCACGCCGCCAGTACGCACCCTCCGGATCGATGACCCGCAACTGCACGAACTGGGTCAGCGCTGCCGGGTCACGTTCCTCGGTGAACCGCAGCACTCCCGCAGCCCGGGACGACACCCGCTCCGCCTCCACCTCGACGTCGTCCTCGCCCAACTCGCCTCCGTCCTCGCCCTGTTCGACCGCCCGACGGCTGTTGCGCAGGCGAGGGTCCGCTAGCGCCTCGATCGTGTCCGCGTCGTGCGCCCGCAGGGCTCCGAGGACTTTGCTGAGGGTGCAGTAGGCATCCGAAGTGAGCAATTCATTCGGATCTTCATCCGGCCCGAGGAACACCGGAACCACCAGAGAAGCCAGTTTTCCCCGTCCCGGGTGCAGCCGCAAGGCACGCCCCACCATCTGCACGATATCGACCATCGAGCCGCGCGCGTCCGAAAAGAGAACCGCGTCACACTCGGCCGTATCGACCCCCTCACCGAGAACACGAACAGACGATAGAACGCGAAACTCGGCCCGCATATCAAGGCCCTCAAATTCAGGACGACCAAGATAATCGGAGGCGAATTCGGCCAGCACCGTCTGACGATGCCCGGGGGCGTGCTCGCCGTACAGCCAGTCCGCCCACACCTGCTCCGCGGGCGGGTAGACATCCGGCTGCTCCTCGGCGAGCCGGGCCGCAGTGGCCGGCACCGACGCCGCCATCGCCTCCGCCTCACCCACCCGACTGTGAAAGCTCAGCACCCGACGGAAGTGTTCCTCCACTGCCGCGTGCATCAACCCCGTCTGCACTGCCGCTAGGCGAGCGCCACGCACCGCATCCGAACCCGTGTCCTCACTGGTCAGCGCCGCGTACAGATCAGGATCGCGGATGTCTAGGCACAGCACCTGGTACGGCGCGACGATCCCGCGACTGATCGCCTCCGACAAGGTGAGCTTGTAGGCGACCGGCCCGAACACCGGCGAGCCGTCCTCCATCGACGCCACCAACCGCGGCCGCTCACCCTCCGCCTCCCACACCCGCGCCGTCGCCGTCATGTAGAGCCGACGCTCCGCCGGCAGCTGCGCCTGGTCGTGCACGGCAGCCCACGGCTTCAAGCCGTCCCCGCTCGTGCGATGGGCCTCATCCACCACCATCAGACTCCACACCGGCAGACCAGCCGTATGCGCCCGCTGAAGAATGCCCCTACCGACCGAGGCATACGTCGCGAACACGGTGACTGTCTCCAACCCGGCCACCCACGAGACGAGCTCATCAGGGTCCGTCGTGCACGGCAGACCCTGGCTCTCTTCGGCCCGCAGCGAGCAGACACCGATCATGGCGCCCCACCGACCCGCACGACGCCAGGCGCCGGCCATCTGCGTCAGCAGGTCCAGGGTCGGCACCAACACCAACACACGGCGGGCGGAAAGCCGGTGCGCGGACTCCGCACCGATCAGAGTCTTACCAGATCCGGTCGCAGCGATTACCTGGGTACGCAGACCGTCAGGAGGAATGCGCCCTCCGGGAGGAACACCGAGAATACGAGCGACGTTATCGACAGCCTCAGCCTGATGGGGACGCAATTCCATCTGAGACACGACCCCTCACATTCTCGGAATAAAAGGTACGGTCTGGGATTAGCCCAGATTTCATCCAGGGAAACGAAATGACGAACTTCCCGAATCTCTCATGATGACGTTTTATACCTCTCGAAGGAAAAGGCTGGTACTCAGTCATCATCCCAGAAGCAAGCTGGCTTTGAAAGTGACGCACAGGAGCAGTGAAAGATGGACCCAGTCGGCATGAGGGGGAGAGATATGAAGGACGAGCTGGCCAGGACCGCACCCGATGCGGAACTACTGAACGTGGTGGAGCAGGCAATGCGATTCCGGGCAGTATGGGAGGAAGTCTGCTCAACTCGCTGGGGGCGACGTTTCGATGAGGTACTGGAAGCGCTCACCTCCGCAGCCGACCGTTGGGCCGTACAACTCGACAAGTCTTTTGCCCGGAGAGTAGCCATGGAGATTCAGCAGGTTCCTGGGAGTAGCTCCCCGCTAGCCAGCCGCCTTTTTGGCGGCCACGGAGTGGACGTCAAGTCGCTGTGCGGGACTGCGGAGCAGGCCGGCACAGCGACTGATCCGGCGTTAGCCGGATCGCCGGATCGCGGAGCGATTCCGGCAGGCAGGGCGGAGCCCTGCCTCATTCCGGCAGAGCCGGATTGCCGCGCGTAGCGCGGGAAGCGTCGCGTAGCGACGCCGCGTCGT